>JAXMHS010000001.1:0-2494680 GCA_046346695.1 Verrucomicrobiaceae bacterium
CCAGCAGGGCGGCGACGATTGGAAGTTCTACAACCAGCAGTTCCTGCCGCAGCTCCTTGGAGCGCAGCAGCCGGATGGCTCCTTCAAGCATGGCCGTCCCAACTGGCCCGCCGGTGATGCTGCCGATGAAATCTACCGCCAGTGTCTCTGCACATTGCAACTCGAGATCTACTATCGCTACCTCAAGGTGAGCGACCGCGAGGAATCTTCGTTCTTCGACAAGTGACATGCGCCGCCAGGCCCGGAATAACGAGCACGGCGTTGTTGATTGAGTTGCGCACGCTTCATTGTCCGCCTGTTTGAGCGGATGACTGGACGCGTGGAAGTTCGCAGCCTTCCTGGCTGTGCGGATTGTGCTGTCGTGATGATATGAGTGAGCAAAGCTTGATACATCGGGGGTTAATAAAGATCGCGTAGCCCCTGCATGCCCCACGACCTTCACCGCACCACCTGAAATTCAGGCAGCATGCACAGGGACCACAGCAGATCCTCGATGCCTTGCTGCGTTGGCTTCGTGCCAAGAATCTCGTTGGCGAGCTTCTTCTCCGCATCGCTGGGATCACGTGAAAGCGCATGACGATACAACTCGCTGGCGAGATCGGACTTGCTGGCCTCCAGCAGTCGTTTCGCGCCTTTGGCGATCGTGTCGGCCAGAATGCTGCCGTTCGCGAGGTCGATGGCTTCGAGCGTGGACAGCTCATTCGGCCTCTCAGTGACAATCTGATCACGATTCGGCCTGCCGAGCGTGCGCATGAGGAAATCGGACTTCATCAACGAAGCACGGATCATCCTGCCGTTTGAGGCCGCGCCTTGGGCGAGAAGAGCCGGAGCCTGCCCGTCGAGCGCCTTCTGCCAGACAGACAACGTTTTGACCACCGAAGCTTTCTTCCAATCCTTCGGATCAAAGGCCGCCATGCGGCCTTCCTTGCCGCCGGGCAGCTTGGCACTCCATTCCCACGTGTCGTCGCTCGATATGGCGAGTTCCTTGCCGTTCGCATCGCGTACGCGGGCATCGAAGAAAAAGCCGGCTGCGTTCGGTCCGTTGCCGGCATTCTTGGCCACGGCGATGATGCTGTTCGCACCTTTCTTGAGCGCGGTTTGGAGCGGCACGGCGGCGAGTTTCGTCCAGTCGTTGCCTTCGCTGACCTTGCGGTTGTTCACATAGAGCGTGAACTCGTTGTCGCAAGTCACCACCGCGCTCGCGCTGGCGGGATCGTCATCGAGCTTGATCGTTTTGCGCAGAGTGATGGTTTCGCCAGCGGCGGGTTTCGGATTCTCGCTCCAAATCCACTGGCCTTTGATGGTGATCGCCCTCGCCAGCTTGGGATCGACCTTTCCGCGCAACACACTCGCATCCATTTTCGTCGGCGCTGCACCGGTGAGCTGCCACACGGCATCCACGAACTGCTCCGCCGTGAGCCGTTTCGCCCTGGGGCCAGCATAGACATAGCCGTGATCATCCGTGCCTTTCGTGACGACCTGCGCCTGCGACGAATAGGCCTGCGAGGTGGCGATGTGTGCGATGAGCTTCTTCAAATCCCAGCCGTTCTCCACGAGATACACGGCCAGATAGTCGAGCAAGTCGGCATTCCACGGCTCTGTCTGCATCGCATCGACGGGATGCACGATGCCGCGGCCCATCAGACGCTGCCAGAGGCGGTTCACGATGGTGCGTGGCACGCGGCCGTTCTTCTGGTCCGTCATCAGCGCGGCGAGCTGTTTCAGGCGCTCAGCAGGCGGCGCTTTGGCATCCACTTGCCCGATCTCCGGAAACAACCACGACGGTGTCGCGGTCTGGCCGATGGGTTTGTCGCAGCGATGAATCTCCAGCGGCCTTTGCGAGTAGATCGCCGCCAGTCCGTAGGCCTCGCTGAGCTTCCAGCGGTCGATGAAGCTGTCGTGGCAGGACGCGCATTTCATGTTGATGCCCAGGAACGACTGCGAAACGCTTTGCGCGAACTGGATTTCCACCGTCTGCCCCGCGCTCACATCACCGCGCCACTTGATGCCGTCGATGAAACCCCGGCTCTCATCGTTCGGCGGCGCGATGAGCTCGCACACGAACTGGTCGAAGGGCATGTTCGTGACGAGCGCCTGATACAGCCAGTTGCTGATCTGCTTGCGCCCGCCGGTGATGAAGCCCGTGCCGCCGTAGTCGTTGCGCAGCAGGTCGTTCCAGAACGTCAGCCAGTGCTCCGCGTAGTCCATGTCCCGCGCCAGCAACGACTGCACAAGCTTCGCGCGATCCGGCTTCTTCTCAAACGCCGCCAATTCTTCCGGCGTCGGCAACAGGCCGATGAGGTCGAGCGAAGCACGGCGCAAAAAGGCCGCATCGCCGAGCTTCGCAGGCTGCGGCAGCTTCTTTTGAACAAGGTAACGCTCCAGGATGCGGTCAATCGGATGCGCCTGCTTCGATTCCGGCAGCGTGACTTTCCGTGGCAGCAACGACGGCTCGTAGGCCGGCTTTTTGAAAGCGAACCCCTCCTCCCACTTCGCTCCGTCCGCGATCCACTGCTTCAGCAACGCGATCTTCTCCGGCGGCACACGTTTTCCCTTCGGCGGCATCTGCTCATCAGGATCCTTCGACAGCATCACCTCGATCAAGCGCCCGTTCTCGATCACCGGCCCGTTTTCACTGCCCTCCATCAACGACTCCCGATCATTGAAGCTGAACCCGCCCTTTTTCTTGTCTCCCGCATGACACTCCGTGCAATGTTCCCGCAGAATCGGCACGATCTCGTGGGAGAAATCGACCGCATGGGCGAGGGACAGATTGGTGATGACAAGGAGGACAGGCAGAGGGCGCATGCTTCAATCATCAACGCAACCCGCAAAGCACTCTTGCTGATTCCAAACCGCCCTCCTGCAATCGCTCGTTTAAAGCAGGGTGCTTTTGCTTCTCGCCGGGGACGCTTCGACGCATTCAGCCGTGGCAGACCCGCTTTGGCATGCTATGCGTGACCTCCAAATCTACTCATGGAAGCCGATCTCAAGTCCCAACGCCTCTCGATTCCCGAATACGCCATGGCGCTCGCACATGTGGCGAGCCTGCGCTCGGAGGACCCGTTCCGCAAAGTGGGCGCTGTGGCGTTTGATTTCGCCAATCGCGTCATCGGCACCGCCTACAACGGCTTGGCGCCGGGTTACGATGCAGACGACGCCTTCTGGGTGGATCGTGACGCCCGGCGCAAATACATGCTGCATGCCGAGGTGAACCTTTGCAGCCTGTTCACCCGCGGAAACGTCAAGCTCGTCGCCTGCACCACCAAGCCGTGCACGAGCTGCATGCAGATGCTCTGCGCCTACGGCGTGAAGGAGGTGTATTACCGCGACGACTACCCGGAGTCGGAGGCAGACGCCATCGCCACGCGCTACGACATCCAGCTCGTGCAACTGGCGGATTATCCGACGATCATCGCCAGCATCGACAACGCGCCGGTGCCGAGGTGAAGGAGCGTAGCACGGGCAATCCTGCCCGTGAAGAAGGCGCTCGTACTCGGGCAGGATTGCCCGAGCCACTGTGGCCCGTCCTCCCGGTCCGTATCAAAGCGGCGGCCTGTTCACCAACTCACGCTCCATGGCCATCAACGGCCTCACCCCCGGTGGCAACTACCAGTTCCAGGTCCGCGCCGTCGGCGGCAGCACCGGCTACAGCGACTGGAGCGATCCCGTCAGCCACATGAGCCTGTAGCGGGAAGACAGGGAGACGGGGAGACCGGGAGCGGAGGAGACTCCACGCTTCCGGTTTCCTCAGATGGCGGCACGGAGGGCAAACCTCCGCGTTTGCCGAAGCCAGCAGCATCGGAGCGCCGCCCTCGCGATCATATTCAACAGCCAAATATGACGCGTATTTGAGTGAAAACCGACAGATCTGTTGCCCATCACGCGCCGGTGCGTCAAAATCGACAGCCATGAAGCCAAAAGTCCGTTGGTACTCGACAAATCTGTGGCCCATAACGCTGTTGATGTACTCAACAGAATTGTTTCTCATCAACTAGTTAGGCCGTTTCACCCGTCATGCTCAAATGGAGTGATTCAGACTTCGCAGAGTTCTTTGGCGTCGAGGTTGACGACCATGACGCACCGCATACTTACGAGTATGAGGTTTCCCGCGATGGCTTGCGCTTGCGCCTCAGCATTCTCGCGCTTGAGCACACCATTTTTGTCCGAGTTTTTCGAGACGGTCTGCCCGAGCCGGTGTTTACCGTCCGTCGCGACCTTTGTTCACACGCGCACATCACCGACGGCACAGGCTTTCGGCGTTGTTTTGAGGCCGGTGTTACAGAGCAGCCTGTCACCACGGATATGGGTATCCCGCCAGTGCTCGAGCGAGGTGTGCGTGTTTTCCTTGAGCCGCAGCTTCAGGTAGAGTTGATTCAGCCACGATATGACACAACGGCCTAACCATGCGCTGCAGCGAACGGCCTCTCCGCCGTCCGTTCAAGCGTCGCGGGAGTTCGCGAGCGCGCCGTGCGCTCCACCCGCCCCGCCGAGGCCGTCGCTGAGCTTGGGTCGTTAGCCGTCATTACGCGCATGGAGCATGTCCTCAACAAGGTCGTCAATGAAGCGGGGCGGTTGTTGCGAGTGGACGAGACGCGATTTGCAGGCAGAGACGGCTTCCTCACACGCGTTGCTCTCACGTTTGAGCGCCTCACGGCACATATTTCTGCTGCGGCAGATGATGACACGGTTGTTGTCAGTCTGGATCCTCCGCCCAATGACGCCGATTGCGTCACCGCCGAGGCAGCACAGCAGTCGCCGCTGGGTCGCGTTTACGGTTTCACTTGTCAGTGGGCATGGCTGCTCACTAACCAGCAGGGATATGCGGATGGAGTGCGGTTTGAGTTCTGCGCCGATGCCCAAAGGCGAGTTGTCGAGATGATTGTCGCGGCTTCTCAGATTCACTACTATGAGTTCACCCATGACGGCTAACAAGGCGCTGCAGCGAACAGCCGCTGGCGTTTCGGGATTGAGCGATTGGGAAGCCAGTGGGCTTGCCGTGTGCTGTGAGCCCGGTTCCAGCGGCTGTCGCTGAGCTTGGGTCGTTTCGAGTCCGAACTGCATCTCGCATGCTTGCAAGATGTCAGGCCGCTCCCTCGTTCGGAATCGACCCATGAAGTTTCTCACCGCCGTCGCTGTTTCGTTGTGTTTCGTCAGTTTCACCCAAGCCGGTCCGCAGGATGATCAGTATGTGCTGGGGCCGGATTCGCAGCCGCGCACGGATGTGCCGCAGGGGAAGGTGACGCAGATGCCGGCGTGGACGAACTCGAAGATTTATCCGGGCACGACGCGGGACTGGTGGATTTACGTTCCGGCGCAATACAAGCCCGAGCAACCGGCGAACGTGATGGTGTTCTGCGATGGCGGCGGCTTTGTGAAGGCGGACGGGCAGTTCCGTGTGCCGGTGGTGTTCGACAATCTCATCGCGAAAGGCGAGATGCCGGTGACGATCGGCATCTTCATCAATCCGGGCGTGTTTCCGACCTCGAACCCGAAGGAGAAGCCGCGCAGCAATCGCAGCTTTGAATACGACTCGCTGGGCGATCTGCATGCGCGGTTCCTCATTGAGGAAATCCTGCCGGAAGTGGCGAAGAGCTACAAGCTGACGGACGATCCCGAAGGGCGCGGCATCTGCGGCAACAGCAGCGGCGGCATCTGCGCCTTCACGGTGGCCTGGGAGCGGCCGGACGCGTTCCGCAAGGTGATCAGCCACATCGGTAGTTTCACGAACATTCGCGGCGGGCATGTGTATCCCGCATTGATCCGCAAGACGGACAAGAAGCCGCTCAAGGTCTTCCTGCAGGACGGGAAGAACGATCTCGACAACCAGTTTGGCAACTGGCCGCTGGCGAACCAGGACATGGCCGCCGCACTGAAGTTCGCGGGCTACGACTACCAGTTCGTCCTCGGCGAAGGCACCCACAACGGCAAGCACGGCGGCTCGATGCTGCCGGACACGCTGAGATGGCTGTGGAAGAAATGAAATCCAAACTGTTCTTGGTTCCTGGTTCGTGGTTCTTCGTTGTTCGCGGGGAACTGCTTGGAAACCAAGAACCAGGAACTAAGAACCAAGAACTCAGCAGAATCATGAAACGCTTCCTAACCGCCCTCTGCCTCCTGTCTTCCCCTTTGCTCGCGCAAGACACCTCCCTGCACGACTACCTGATCGACGGGGAGCCGTGGAAGGAAGTGGCCAGCGGATATGCCTTCACGGACGGGTTGTGCTGCGACAAGGACGGGAATCTGTTTTTCACGGACGTGAAGGCCGGAAAGGGCATTTACAAACTCGATGCGACGACCGGGAAGACAGACCTGTTTCTCGACAATCTGCCGGGCATCAGCGGCTTGCAGATCGGACCGGATGGACGCTTTTACGCCTGCCACAACAAGGAGCAGCGCATCATCGCCATCACGATGAAGGGCGAGGTGGAGGTGTTGCTCACCGGCGTGAAGTGCAACGACCTCGTGGTCACCAAGAAGGGGAATATCTACTTCACCGAGACGCCGACACAGAGCGTGCATCTCATCACCAAGGACAAAAAGCACATCGTGGCTGACGCGGGCCATGTGCAGAAGCCCAACGGCATCACGATCTCACCTGATGAGCGCACGCTTGCCGTGTCCGAATACGGCGGCAAACACGTCTGGGCCTGGCGCATCGAAGACGACGGCACCTTGAGCGGCGGTGCGCCCTACATGACGATGTGGCTGCCGGTGAGCAAGGAAAGCGCCTCCGGCGACGGCTCCACGACCGAGGCGAATGGCCGCTATTTTGTCACCACAGAGCTGGGCGTCCAAATTTTCGACCCAGCGGGCCGTTTGTCCGGGATCATCGCCAAACCCGATCCGCTGGGCAAGATCGTGAGCGTGGAGTTCGCGGGCAAAGACCACGACATCCTCTATGTGGCGGCAGGGGAAAAACTTTTCGGGCGCAAAGTGAAGGTGAAGGGGTACTTTTAACTTCATTCACATGTTTCTCCCCTGCCCCGCTTCGTTTCTTCGACAGTCCAGCCTTCTGCTGCCGGTTCTGTTGCTGGCGTCGGGATGCACCTCCATGAAGCTGAAAATGGACTCGGCGTGGGAACAAATCGACCCGATGGGCCACAGACGCATTCATCAGGAACAGAACTTTGCGCGCGGACGCAGCACGGGGGTGCGGCTGCCGGGCAACAGCGCCTTCTGAGCGACGGATTACTTCACGACCTTGCCGCCAAGGCTCAAAATCCGCGCCTTGCCCTTCGCATCCTCCGCCTCGGCGATCTGGCCGTTCTGCACATACATCTGTGAGAGCGCTGTCCATGCCAGCAGATCGTTCGGTTGGAGCGTGGTGGCCATCAAACCGGCGCCAATGGCCTCTTTGACCTCACCGTTGCGCAGGAGTGCCATTCCGAGCGCATGCCAGCCATCGAAAAAATCGGGCTTCAGCTCAACACACTGGCGATAGAGGGCAATCGCCTCCGCCAGTTCACCAATAGCGACATGGCCGCTGGCCTCATCGAACAGTTCTTCGACGTTGGCAGGCGTGTCGCTCATGTGCGGACAATTCAGGACTCGCCGAACGCGGATTGGACGTGGGCCTCGTCGTGCTTCTTCTTGAACCACGCGTTGAAGAGGCGCTGCCCTTCCTGGCGGGAAAGCGATTCGAGCTGCCCTTGGCGCGCCGTGGCTGAGTCTGGCCGCTTCCGGAGTTCCCTGGCACTGACATAGACCAGCAGCGTGCCCTTGTCGTAGTCCACCGCACGCGAGACGGTCCCCACAGCAGTCTTGGCGGCTTCCTGTGCAATGAGGAAGGCATTGGGCACATCCTGCGGCGGATTGGAAATCTCGATGTCTGGAAGCGCGACAAGCGTGAGATTCTTCGCCTTGGCCAGCTCCTCGATTTTCTTGCCGGCCTTCAAGCCTTCATTCAACGCAGTGCGCGCGTCGTTGACGGCCTTGGTGCGTGCCTCGGCGGCTTTCTGGTCGAGCAGGATGTCTTTGATCTTGTCCTTCACCTCCGCCAGTTCCTGCTGCTTGGGCTCCTCAACCTTGGTGAGGTCGAAGACAAACCAGCCGTTGGTGCCCTCAATGATCTCAGGCGGCGTTTTGGAGTCCTTGCCACGGGCGAAGATCATTTCGAGAAGCTTCTCCTCGCCTTTGAGCGCCTCGGGAGGGCTGCCCTGGCTGAAAGCGGGCACCGATTCGACTTTTTCCTTGGTCGCCTTGGCGGCGTCGGCAAAGCTCTTGTGATCCTGGCCGGTGAGCTTGTTGAAGGCGTTCACGCGCTCGACGACCAGGTTCTTTTCCTTCTCGCGCTCTTCCAGCGGCTTCTTGTCGAGATCCTTCGGATTCTCGAATGCGATGTAGCTGACAGCGCGCTTTTCGGGCGTCTTGTAGTTCTCCTTGTTCTCCTCGTAGTACTTTTTGATCTCATCGTCGGAGACGGTGGCGGTCTTTTTGAATGCCTCTGTCTCAAACACGATCCTGGAGCCTTTGAAGGTGTGATGATTGCTGGCGTACTGCTTTTCCGCGGCCAGAGGAGAGGCGACGTAGCTCTTCGTCACGAGATCCTGCAGCTTACGAAGCCCGATGGTGTCCTTCATGATGCCGAGCAGGTCCTCACGCTCGAAGCCCATGGAACCGGCGTTTTCCTCCAACTGCCGGGCGCGGGCGATGTCGAACTTGCCGTTGGTCTGCAGGGCCGGGAGCTGCTCCAGCGCGGCGCGAGCCTCCTCGTCGCTGGCGTGAATGCCCATCTCCTTCATGAGGTGGCGCGCGATGAAGAGGTTGGTGATGGTGTCCGGGCCGCCGCCAAAACCACCGCCGGAGATCATCATCAGCATGCCAGGCAGCTCGTAGGCCTGCATGAAGTATTGGGCGAACTGCAGGGAGCGCTCGGCACGTTGCACCTCGCCGATGTTGTAATCTCTCCCAAACACGGTCAGTGCCCTGTCCGTGACCTGGGCGTGCGGTTGGTAGTCCCGGGTCTGACGCCAGCCTCCCCAGACAGAAAAGGAAACGATGATGATGATCGTCAGCGTGATGAGGAAGGCGCCACGATGGTGACGGAAGAATTCGAGCATGATGCGTGCGGGCGGTTGAAGGGCGCGCAATAAGGCACCGTGGACCGGGGCGGCAACCAGAAATTGGCTGTCGTTTGCACATCCGCACCTCGCATCTTGACTTCCGGGCCTCCCGGCACACTTCATGCACTCCTTTTGCCGCCCCCCAGCGCACCCCCATGCCCAAGGCCCCCACGAAATCGTACTGGACCGTTCGTTCGTCCTCCATCCACAACCGCGGTATCTTTGCCCGCTGTGACATCCCCAGGGATGTCCCGATCATCGAATACACTGGCGAAAAGATCACCAAGGCCGAGTCCAAGCGACGCGGCGACGCGCTGATCAATCGCGCCAAAAAATCCGGCGGCGCCGCAGTTTATGTCTTCACGCTGAACCAGCGCCATGACATCGACGGAGCCAAGGGCCGCAACCCGGCGCGCTACATCAACCACTCCTGCGATCCCAACTGCGAGGCCTACATCATCCGCGGACGCATCTGGATCTATTCCCTGCGTGAAATCAAAGCGGGCGAGGAACTGACCTACAACTACGGCTTCGACGCTGACACCTGGGACGAACATCCCTGCCGCTGCGGCTCGGAGCGCTGTGTCGGCTTCATTGTCGAGGAAAACCAGTGGCCGAAACTCCTGCGCAAGCTGCAGAAGCTCGAAAAAGATGCCAAAAGCGGGAAGTTCAAAGTGAACGGCCACAACGGGCATGGCGGTCCGGCTGACAAAGCAGACTCCACTCGCGCTCGCACGAGGAAAAAGAACGCTTAGGACGCGCTTTCGCCATTCTTCGGCTCGCGCACGACGCGATCGACGCTGTGCTTCGTGACGATGTTCCCCTGGGACTCACGGCCTTTGATGGCGATGGAATTGAAGGGGAACTTGATCGCGAGATTGCGCAGGTAGAGGGCGGGCTTGAGATGAATGACGACGCTGAAGGCGTTCGCCTCCTCCTCGGTCTCGTGACGGGCAAGGTAGAGCACCGTGGAGCCAGCAGTGCCCTTGGTGAGCACGTATTCCTTGTCACGTGTGATGCCGCCGATCCGGAAGCGTTTCGCCATGACGGTGCCCTGGCGGCCATCGCGGTAGATCATCGAATAGATCGCCGTGTCGTCCTTTTTGAAGAGGCCGATGTAGGGTGGATTTTTGCCGACGAAGAATTTTTCGCCCGCCTTCGTGACGCTCATGGTGCCGTCCTTGGTGAAGAAAATGACATCATCGAGCGATGAACATTTGCAGACCGGATCGCCCTCGCGCTTGAGGCTGGTGCCGGCGAATCCATCCTTCGCGTTCAAATACAGCGTCTCATTCTGCATGATGACCTCGGCGGCGGCGACACGACCGAAACTGGTGATCTGCGTGCGGCGTTCGCGCCCGGCGGAATAGGTCTTTTTCAGTTCCTCAAAGTACCGGATGGTGTATTTGGTGAGTCCCTTCAGGAACCTACCGGCCTGGGCGATCTCCTCCTCCAGCTCCTTGATCTGTGTGTCGGCCTCGAAGCTGTTGAACTTGGAGATGCGCTTGATCTTGATTTCGGTGAGCCGGACGACGTCGTCATCGGTCACTTCACGCTTGAGCTGGCCGAGGAAGGGCTTCAACCCCTTCCAGATGGCGGCGATCACGGCCTCCCAGGTTTCGCACTCCTCGATCTTCCGGTAGATGCGGTTTTCGATGAAAATCTTCTCCAGCGAGCTGAAGTGCCATTTCTCCTCGAGTTCGCCGAGAAGGATCTCCAATTCCGCCCCGAGAATCTTCTTCGTGTTCTCCGCGCTGGCCCTCAGCAGGTCGTTCACATTCATGAAGCGCGGCTTGTCATCCTGGATGACGACGGCGTTCGGCGAAATGCTGACTTCGCAGTCGGTGAAGGCATAGAGCGCCTGGATGATCTGCTCCACGTCGGTGCCGCTGGGCAGTTGCACGACGATTTCGACTTTCTCGGCCGTGTTGTCATCGACGCGGGCGATCTTGATTTTGCCCTTGTCGTTCGCGGCAACGATGCTGTCCATCAATCCGCCCGTCGTGGTGCCGAACGGGATCTCGGTGATGGTGAGCATGTTCTTCTTCGGACCTTCCTCGATCTTGGCACGCACACGAACACGTCCGCCGCGCAGGCCGCCGTTGTAGTCGGTGGCGTCCATGATGCCGCCAGTGGCAAAGTCGGGCAGCAGGCTGAACTCCTCATCACGCAGCGCGGCGATGCTGGCATCGCACAATTCGATGAAGTTGTGAGGCAGAATGCGGCAGGACAGGCCCACGGCGATGCCTTCGACGCCCTGAGCCAGCAGCAGCGGGAACTTCACCGGCAGCGTGACGGGTTCTTTGTTGCGGCCGTCGTAGCTGGCGACCCATTCGGTCACTTTCGGGCTGTAAACGACATCCAGCGCGAATTTGGAGAGCCGTGCTTCGATGTATCGCGGTGCGGCTGCGTTGTCGCCGGTGAGCGTGTTGCCCCAGTTGCCTTGCGTGTCGATCAGCAGGTCTTTTTGCCCCAACTGCACCATCGCGTCGCCAATGGAGGCATCGCCGTGCGGGTGATACTTCATCGTGTTGCCGACGACGTTGGCCACCTTGTTGTAGCGTCCGTCCTCCAGCTCATCCATCGAGTGAAGAATCCGACGCTGCACGGGTTTGAGGCCGTCGTTGATGTGCGGCACGGCTCGCTCGAGGATCACATAGCTCGCGTAGTCGAGAAACCAGTCACTGTAGAGGTCGTCCACCGGCTTGTGCTCCACCGGGGCAGCGGAGGGCAGAATGGGGGAGTTGTCTTCGGCGGACGGTTTTTTGGAGGACTTTTTGGCCACGGCTGGAATGGGTTCAAAAGGGAAAGGGCGGCGAGGATAGAGCGTCACGAGGCGAGCGCAAGGACTCGAAACAGCTCGGACCAACTATCAGGCGACGCGAATGGTCTGGCCCTCGAAGGCATCTTTACATTTTCCTGAATTGCCGCCGTCCGTGCACGCCGCGTTCATGCGCGATTTCAAGAGCCGTCGCAACCATGAATCGCAAACACGCCTTTTCCCGCCGCCGATCTGCTGATTCAAGCATCCTGGCAGCCTGCCTCATCTGCCTGCTGACCAGCCTTTCGTTTCATGGAGCACGAGCCGATGTCAGTCACGCGCAAGCAGATGCATTGCTGGCGGAGGCGGCGCGACTCGCGCCTGCGGCACAAGCAGTCGAAATGAATGTCAGCGCCGTTTCACCGGCGCAATATTCGACATTGGGGAACTGGAGCGCGGTGATTCCGTGGACGCCGCACATTCCGGTGTCGGCGGCTTTGCTGCCGGACGGCCGCCTGCTCACCTTTGCCTCCAATCAACGCACGACGTTTCCCGACGGGCCGCAGTTCACGTATGCATCGGTGTGGGATCCGGCCACAGGCCAGTTCACGGAGATCAACAACGGTCGTCACGACATGTTCTGCGGCGGACTGTCATTGCAGCAGGATGGCAGGTTGCTGGTAAACGGTGGCAATGGCATCAACGGCACCACGGCCCTGGCGAGTTTGTTCGACTGGCGCACGAACGAATGGATTCCCGCGCAGAACATGGCGGATGGCCGTTGGTATAACACGAGCATCGCTCTGCCAAATGGCGAGGTCATGACTGCGAGCGGCAACGGCGGCGGCAATGGCAATGGTACGATCGAGCAGTGGACTGCCAGTTCCGGATGGCGGCGCATGAGCAGCATCAACTGGGCAGCAGTGACGAATCCTCCCATCGCCAACGCGATTGAAACGAACTGGCATCCCTTCTTTCTCATCGCACCGGATGGACGCGTGCTGCACTTCGGCCCGCATCAGGCGCACGACTGGATCACAGCCACGGGCACTGGCTCGATGACATCCGCAGGCTCCAGCAATCCGGGAACGCACTACCCAAAACAAGGCGCATGGGCAATGTATGCGCCGGGCAAGGTGCTCGTGACAGGCGGGTTGCAGGCCATCGACAACGGCACCGTGGTGAACAAGGCTTTCACGGTCGATTTCAACGGTGCTACGCCAGCCGTGGCATCCACAAACCCAATGGCGAATGCACGCTCATTCGCCAACTCGGTCATTTTGCCAAACGGCGAGGTCATGATCGTCGGTGGCAACAGTTCGGGGCAGTTTTTCAGCGATGTCGGCGCGATCCTGGCGCCTGAGGTCTGGAATCCGGCCACAGGCCAGTGGCGTGCAGTGGCAGAACTCACGGTGCCACGCAATTACCACTCGCTCGCGATGCTGCTGCCGGATGGACGTGTGTGGTCGGGTGGCGGTGGGCTTTCGGGTGATCCGAACACCGATCATCAGGATGCCCAGGTCTTCACGCCGCCGCAGTTGTTCAACGCGGATGGCACGCCTGCCACGAGGCCACAGATCACTGCCGTTCCGGATCGCATCGGCCCTGGGACAGTCTTCACCGTGAATGCGACGCCGGGAGTGCAGTATTTCAGCTTCATCCGCATGTCATCGCTCACGCATTCGGTGAGCACGGATCTGCGTCATCTGCGCTTCACACACACGAGTCCGTCGAGCGGTGTGTATTCGGTCACCGCTCCGCCGAGCATCAACGTGATGACACCAGGCTACTGGATGATGTTTGCCGTCGATGCGAACGGTGTGTGGTCGGTGTCACGCATCGTTCAAGTCACGAATGATTCGGTGCCGGTTGTCACCAATCCCGGGCAGCAGTCGGTCATGCAGGGCGCGGTGGTGTCGCTGCAAATCAATGCGAGCGCTCCTGCGGGAGGAACTCTGAGCTACTCCGCCAGCGGACTGCCTTCGGGGCTGGGCATCAATGCGAGCACCGGCTTGATCTCCGGCACTGTGTCAGCAGCCCCAGGGACCTATCGCAGCACGATTTTGGTGAGTGCTTCCGGGCAAGTGGCTTCTGTATCATTCAACTGGATCGTCTTGCTGCCGAATCTCGGCACAGGGCAAATCACCCGTGAATGGTGGACGGGCATCAGCGGCACAACCGTGGCATCCTTGACCGGCAATGCGGCTTATCCGGCGAATCCGAACGGACGCGACATGCTGGGACTCTTCGAGACGCCAACGGATTGGGATGACAACATGGGCCAGCGTGTGCGCGGCTTCCTCACCGTGCCGGCCACCGGGCAGTATCGCTTTGCCATCGCGAGCGACGACCAGTCGAGCCTGCGGCTGAGCACGGATGCGAACCCGGCAAACGCGGTGGAGATCGCCATCCAGCCCGACTGGACGCCACCACAGACATGGACGTGGTATTCGCAGCAGCAATCCTCGCTGATCACGCTGAACGGAGGAACCCGCTATTACATCGAGGCGGTGATGAAGGAAGGCAATGGCGGCGACAATCTCGCTGTCGGATGGCAGAAGCCGGGAGATTCGGCGGTCTCGGTTATCGCAGGCACCTATCTCTCACCTTATCTTCCTGCGAACAATCCTGCTGTGGCGTGGAGCTTCGATGAAACATCGTGGAATGGAACGAACGGAGAGGTGAAATCGAATGCCTCGGGCTTGTTTGCCATCCATGGCACCGCCTCGGGTGGCGCGAACACCACGGCATCCAATCCAGCGCTCAGCGGCAATCCGGGCACGGGCAACAGCGGTGTGTTCAACGGCACGAGCACGAGCGTGGTGATGCCATACAACGCGGCATTGAACCCGAATGACTTCACCATCGCCGCATGGGTGCGACACGATGCGGCACTGGGCACAGGGCGTTGCATTCTCGCCTCGCGCGACGAATCGACCTCGACGAAGAAAGGCTATGGTCTGTGGACGACGGCGGCTGGACAGTGGCAGTTCCGCACCGGAGCTGACACGAGTGCCTTGAATGCTGGAAGCGTGACGGTGGGCCAGTGGACGCATGTGGCAGCCTCCTTTCAGACCACGAGTGTCAGCGGCTCGACACGCACCGGCGTTCGCAGCCTCTTCATCAACGGCTTCCTCGTCGCACAGGACACAAACACCTATGTCGTGAACACGGCAAAGCCGCTGGTCGTTGGCGCAGCGGACAGTCCGGGCACGTCGTTCTTCGCGGGAGCGATTGACGAAGTCGCATTGCATCAGGCGCCGCTGTCACAGCCGGATGTTCTGGCGCAGCACGATCTGCGGCATGCCACGAGCACCGTTCCACAGAATCAACCGCCGCAAATCACCAATCCAGGCACACAGAACACGAGCGTGGGCGCGGTGGTGTCGTTGCCCATCAGCGCGAATGACGCGGAGAACAACCCGATCACCTACGGCGCTACCGGCTTGCCGACGGGATTGTCCATTTCAGCGAATTCGGGTGTCATCTCGGGCACGGCGAACACCGCAGGTGGCTTCACGCCGACAGTGAGCGCGTCCGATGGAGTCAATCCCCCCAGCACGGTCACGTTCGCGTGGAATGTCTCGACCGGGCTCACGCTGCAAACGATCACCTCGCCTCCGAAGGCGGTCGGAACCTCCGTGAGCTATGCCGCCGTGGCCTCCAATGGCGTGAATCCGCGCTTCCAATGGAACTTTGGCGACGGCACAGCCACCACGGCCTGGTCCACCAGCACAAACGCCACACACACATTTGCCAATCCAGGACGCTATCTGGTCACCCTCACCGGAACCGATGATACTGGCCGGACGGTGACAAGCACGTTCTACCAGGGTGTTTTTGCCCCCCTGACTGCAAAGAAGCCGAGCATCTCTGCCAGCATTGCCTACGAGCACCCTGCTTCCGGCAATGACCGCATCTGGTGCGTGAACACGGATAATAATAGCGTCACTGCTTTTGACGTGGTGACCAGCGCGCGCTATGCGGAAATCGCCACGGGCAATGCGCCGCATGCGCTCGGGTTCGCTCCAGACGGGAAGCTCTGGGTGGTGAACACCGACAGCGCCACGATCAGCGTCGTGAGCACCACCAATCGCAGCGTCTCGCGCACCATCTCACTGGCGCGTGGATCGCGCCCGCATGGCATTGCCTTCGATCCGGCCGGCACGGCGGCGTGGGTGGCCATGGAAGGCATGGGACGCGTGGTGAAGCTGAATTTGAGCAACGGCTCGCAGCTTGCATCGATCGATGTTGGCGGACCGGTGCGTCATCTCTCGATCTCCGCGGACAGCAGCCGCATTTATGCCACACGATTCGTCACACCGCGTGTTCCGGGTGAAGAAACCGCCGCGCCTGTGCTCACGGGCAGTGGCGGCCAGGTGGTGGTGATCAGTACATCATCGCTGGCGGTGGAGCGCACCATCCTGCTGGGCCCGAGCACAGCGGTGGATACCTCGACATCAGCTCGCGGCCTGCCCAATTACCTCGGTGCCGCGGTGATTTCACCCGATGGACTCTCCGCGTGGATTCCATCGAAGCAGGACAACATCCAGCGCGGCCTGTTGCGTGATGGTTTGCACCTCAATCACGAGAATTCCATCCGGGCCATCGCCTCACGCATCAATTTGAGCACCCAGGCCGAAGAACCATCCTCGCGCATCGATTTTGACAACGCTGGCATGCCGAGCGCCGGCGCCTTCGATCCATGGGGAATCTATGTGTTCACTGTGCTCGAAGCCAGCCGCGATGTGGTGATCGTCGATGCGTGGTCGCGTCGCGAATTCCTGCGTTTCCCGGCTGGTCGTGCGCCGCAGGGCGTTGTCGCGTCACCGGATGGCAACACCCTCTTTGTCCATAACTTCATGGACCGCAGCATCAGCGTCTTCAATGTGAGCGGCATTCTCCAAGGCGGCAGCGCAACTCCGGCGACTCTCGCCACGCTCAATGCGGTCACGACGGAAAAACTCACCACGCAGGTGCTGCAGGGCAAAAAACTCTTTTATGACGCGCTCGACCCGCGTCTGGCTCTGCAAGGCTACATGAGTTGTGCCTCATGCCACAACGACGGTGGTCACGATGGCCGTGTGTGGGACCTTACCGGCTTCGGCGAAGGATTGCGCAACACGATTACTCTCAAAGGGCATGCGAACCATGGTCCCTTGCACTGGACGGGCAATTTCGACGAGGTGCAGGATTTTGAAGGACAGATTCGCAATCTCGCCGAAGGCACCGGCCTCATCAGTGGTGGCACACCGAATCCTCCGCTCGATGCAGCGAACGCCGGGCGCAGTGTGGATCTCGACGCGCTGGCCGCGTATGTGAGATCACTCACCGCGAACGGCAACAGCCCGAACCGCACCCGCAGTGGCGGCTTGACGACCGACGCGACCACAGGACAGCAAATCTTCCGCGCGCAAAACTGCGCCGCCTGCCACAGCGGCACAAATTTCACCAACAGCGCGCTGAATGCCTTCGCTGACATCGGGACGATCAAACCGACCAGTGGCAAGCGACTGGGCGCACCGCTGACTGGGTTCGACGTGCCCACGCTGCGCGGCGTTTGGGCCACCGGGCCTTATTTGCATGATGGCTCCGCCGCCACGCTGGCCGATGCCATCGCCGCACATCATGGCGTGAGCGTTTCTGCCGCGGACATGCCCAAGCTGGTCGCGTTTGTCTCCAGCATCGACGACGCGCCCGCCAGCGCTCCCCTGCCCTTCGCGGTCGTGCTCAGCACCGCGAACTCGAATGTCACCGGGCCATTTTCAGTGTCCGCGATTTTCAACTCGTCGGCCACAGGCTTCACCATCGGCGATGTCATGGCAAGCAATGGCACCGTTTCAAACTTCAGCGGCAGCGGCGCCGCCTACACGTTCACCATCACTCCCGGCGCGCAGGGAGTCGTCACAGTGAGCATTCCAGCCAACGCGGCGACCGACAGCACCGGCCTGGGTAACACGGCCTCGAATCTTCTCAGCGTGAACTACGGCTCCGCCGACACGACACCGCCATCCGTCGCGCTTTCAGCCTCTGCCACGGCGGTCAGTTCGTCTTTTGTCGTCAATGCCACGTTCAGCGAAAGCGTCACAGGCTTGCTTGCTTCCGAGTTTGCGGTCACGAACGGTGCCGTCACCGCGCTGTCATCCGCAGGTGCGGTCTGGTCGGCAACAATCACCCCGGCTTCCACCGGCAATGTCACCGTCAGTCTGCCTGCGGGCGCGGCACAGGATGCGGCGGGCAATCCGAACACGGCATCAAACATGGTCACAGTGCTGTATTCGCCGCCAGTGGCCTCGAACGGGCTCAGCGCTGACTACTATGTCGGCAAAAACTTTGACCAGTTCGGCTTCACTCGTGTCGATCCCGCGATTGACTTCAGTTGGGGCGGCGGTTCACCTGATCCACGCATTCCTGTGGACGGCTTCAGCGTACGCTGGCGCGGCTACGTGGTGCCGCGCTACTCAGAATCGTATGACTTCGTCACCATGACCGATGACGGCGTGCGTTTGTGGGTGAATGGACAATTGCTCGTGAACAACTGGACCGACCATGGCGAGACCTGGGACACAGGCACCATCACCTTGCAGGCTGGAGTTCCAGTGGCGATCACACTGGAGTTCTATGAAAGCGGCGGTGACGCGATGTGCCGCCTCGTCTGGGAAAGCGCCAGCCAGGCGCGCGAAGTCGTGCCGCAAAGCCAGCTTCAGGTCAATCAGACCACCACGACGACAACCGCGCCCACAGGCAGCAATCCCTCCATCTTTGCCACCATCGCCACCGCAGATTCTGATGGTGATGGGACAAACGACTTGATCGAACGTGCGCTTGGCACCTCAACCACGAGCGGCATCACAGCACCCGGAAAAGGCTTCCAACTGATCTCGCGCGATCAAAACGGCATCAACGCCACTTTGCTGCGTCCATCCACGCAAAATGGCCTCGCTTTGGCGCTCGAAAGCACGACCGACCTCGTCAACTGGACGCTGATGCCGGTCTCGCCTGTGGTGGAGAATCTCAACAACGGCTGGGAGCGTATCACATGGCACAATCTCCAGGCGGTCGTCGGGCAGAGCATTGCGCGAGGCATCGTGCGCCTGCGTGTCACCCAAAACAACGCTTCCAGCGCCACCTCCATGCCACAGGCATGGCAACTTGCTCCCTTGCGCACCGGCACGCAGAGCTTCGGGCTCAATCTCACCCTGGCTTCCTTGTACTCTGGCAGCGTCAGCGCCCATAGTGGTGCCAGCCTGGTTTTGAACGAACAGTCCGCGCTTCCCGCAGCCATCAGTCCGCTTCTCGACTGCTATTTGGAAATCATCAGTGGACCACAAACCGGTCACCGCGTGGATGTGATGAGCATCAGCGCTGCATCCTGCCTGATCCGTGTCGATTCTCCGAACAACACGCTCGATGTGACCAAGGTCGATCTCAGTGGTGCACGCGTCGTGCTGCGTCCGCATCGCACGCTGGGAGAGGTCTTTGATCCCGCGCTCTTCAAGGGCGCGACCACACCCGCCGCTGCGGATCAGGTGCTCTTCTATGCGCCGGAGGGCTATCATAACTGCTGGCTCTACGCGAATGGCAGCGAGCGACGCTGGGTTCTCAACGGCGACAACACGCTGACCGGCATCGACGACACCATCATTCCACCCGGCATCGGACTGTTGCTGCAAATTGCGGATACCTCCCCCGCGCCGCTGCTCACGCTTGGCGCGGTGCGTACCACGCCGTTTGCGCTGCCGCTGACGGCAGGCTATCACCTCATGGCCAATCCGTGGCCGCTCGACCTAACGCCTGAGCAGGCTGGTATGACAGACAGTGGCGTCTTTGTCGCCACAACAGCCTTCTCCTCCTCAGATCAATTGCAAATTTGGTCGGGCGATGCCAACCGCGCCGCCACCGGCTATCTGGGCTATTGGTTCTTCCAAAGGCCGGGCTCGTTCGCTCCGATCTGGGTTTCAGTGGCAGACGCCGCACTTCTCTCCCAAAACAACGCCACACTCCTCAAAGCTGGCCGCGCCACTTTTGTCAAAGCCCGTCCGAAGACCGGCCGCCCCGTATGGATCATCGCGCCACCGCGATAAAACAGCGGGGCACGAAACGCGAACGTGCCTCGCCTCTTGACGATCTGCCGCTGGGTCGTCGCACAGCGAATGATCAGACACCGGTCAGCACTTCGAAACGCGCGTCAGCGTCTTGGTGTGCCCTCCGGCGCTTTGCGTAAGCCGGGAGACATGCGAAAGCGGTGGAGGGCCGCCCGTAGTCCGGGGCGTTCTCGCGCAGCCGTTGCCCCCGGAATGTTCCTTCGACGCAACAGAGGTTTTCAAACACGAGCTGGCATCTTCACCAGCTCCCGAAGCAAGAGCATCGCGTGGCTCATCATCACTCCTCGTGCGGTAGATCCCACGCGGTGAGCCATTCCACCTTCACACGTTTGAAACCCTGCTTGAGCAGGCGCTCCTCCATGTCGCCGAGATGTGCGGCACCGTAAAAGATGGCCAGGTGCTTTTTCCCGGCGGCGATCTGCTTGTCCATGACTTCGAGTGCCACACGATTGCGTTCGCCGACGAGCGTGGTGCCATTGCCGGACTCCACACCGGCCATGATGTCCTCCACCGCATCGAACTGCTCGGCAATCATGCGCTTCAGACCCGTGCTGCTGTCCTTTGAGGTGAGAAGCTTCAACAGCATCATCAGACCGGCCGCGTCGGAGTCCACGCCGCTTTTCGCCTGCGCGTCCTTCTGGGCGAGGGCGGCCTTGAGGTAGAGCGTGAGGAAGCTCTCGTTCTTCTCCTTCTGCGATTCAGTGAACTGCGAGGTGTCCATGTCTGCATGCACGAAGTTCCTCGCGTTGTAGTCGATGCATTCGAGCTGGCCGTGAAGTTTCAGCACTTCCTTCATCTTCGCCTGAAGCTGTCCCACCCAGGCCAGGCGCTGCTGATCTGCGGAGGGTTTCTCCTGTGCCTTGGCACGCTCGCTGAATGCAGGACCCACGAGTTCATACAAAACGGCATCGTAGCTTTTGAAGCGCAGGTTCAGCGCGTCGAAGTAGCTCTTGTCCGCGATGTGGATGGCGCCGACGAGGGCCACACGCAGCTTTTGGGGGGATTCGTAGCTGACGACGGCCGTCTGCAAATGATCGCTCTTGTAACCTTCCTCGTAGCGAATGAAATCCGTTCCCGTTTTCTTCGCTTCTTCCGGTTGCTTTGCGGGTGTGGCGGGATTTTCCGCGTGTAGAAAACCACACGCGAGAAGCAGCAGGATGGCAGATCGTTTCATGACAGTGCAGGCGGACTCCGTGTCAGTTTCTGAATAGACGGTCAAAGAACGCCTTCATTTCCTCCCATGAGGCTTTGTCGGCGGCCTCATTGTAGGCGGCGCCTTTGCTGTTGTCGTTGCCCGCGGCTTTTTGCGTGAAGGCATGCACCGCGCCGGGATACTGCACGAGCTTGTAGTCCACCTTCGCGTCCTGCATCTCCTTCTCGAAGGCCGCGACATCTTTCGCGGGCACAAAGGGATCGTCCGCTCCATGCAGTGCGAGCACCTTGCCCTTGATGTTTTTACCATCGGCCGGACTCGGCGAGTCGAGTCCGCCGTGGAAGCTCACCACGCCCTTCACCATCGCGCCGCTGCGGGCCAGTTCGATGGCACCGGTGCCACCGAAGCAATAACCGATGGCCGCGACCTTCGTGGGATCGGTGTGCGGGTCCTTGCACAACACATCCAACGCTGAGAGCATCCGCTCGCGATAGAGCTTGCGGTCGGACTTGTACTTGCCTGCCTCCTGGCCTGCGGCTGGTGGCTGCGGACGGATGCCCTTGCCGTAAATGTCGGCGGCGAAGACGTTGTAGCCGAGTTCGGCGAGCATGCGCGCGCGCATCTTCTCGTTCTCGCTCAGGCCCATCCACTGATGGATGATGAGCACGGCAGGCAGCTTGCCCGTCTTCGCAGCATCGACGACGTGCAAGCCCTCGCACAGCACATCACCTGATTTGTACTCAACAATGGCTTCCTTGACTTCCGCCCGCAGCAGACCGGCGGACAGGACCACGGAGAAGAAGAAAACGAGAGCACGAATGGTTTTCATGGCAAGATAGTAAGCAGCGGGAGCCGCGTTTTCCAACTCGTTTCCCTACCTGCGCGATGAAAGTACGGCTTACTTCAACTCCTGGATGCGGATGTTGCGCCACATCACTTCCTTGCCGACGGCCTCTTCTTTCTTGCCGATTCCATGCACTTGGAGTGCGATGACGCCTTCCTTGGTCAGGTCGTCAGTGAAATCAGCGGCAGGAACGCCATTGATGAAGGTCTTGATGCTGTTGCCACGGCACTCGATGCGGGCCTTGTTCCATTCGCCGTTCTTGAATGCCTTGCGTGCGGCTTCGTTGTTCTTCAAATCGAACAGCCAGCCGCGCCGGCCTTCGTCGTAGACTCCGCCGGTGTAGGCTCGGGAACTCGGGTCGATCTCATACTGGTAGCCGTGCACGCGGTCGGCGGGGAACTTCTTTTTCTTGCCGTTGATCTCAACCTCCGTCTCCTTTTCGTAGTAATTGCTGCGGAACTGGATGCCGGAGTTCATCCCCTCGGCCACCTTGAATTCGATCTCCACAATGAAGTCGCCGTACTTCTTCGAAGTGCAGAGGAACGAGTTGCCTGTGTTCGGCACTGTCTTGCCCACGATCACACCATCCTGCACGCGATATTCCGCCGTGCCGCTATGCTGCTCCCAGCCTTCCAGGGTCTTGCCATCGAACAACGGCACAAACCCGTCTTCGGCATGAAGGGCTGCGGCAAACGAGAGAACAGTGGCGAAGGAAAGCAGGCGGTTGGTCATAGGGCGGTGGTAAACGGGGCATCCGCTGCGCTCTTTCCAGTGGTCGCATCAAAGAAAGGTGCTGTTCCGTTGCATCGCTTCCGGTGCTGAGTTCGGGGATGGTTTCACGACAGCTTCCTTCTTTGATTTCATCCACACGATCTCTGTTTCGATGGCATAGGGCTGGACACCGTTCGGCCGCTCTTTGCTGTCGATTGGATAGACGACCTTCACTAGCGGCCGCCCGGGTCGCGGGTCGACTAGTCCGTAAACGAACACGAAGTCAGGAGCCTGCTGCTTGATGCCCGGCTTCGTCATCGGTGCTCCGCTCAAGTCGCGTTTGCCCGGAATCTCGACGGGAACAATGGGCCAGGCGCGGCAGAAACTGCCCTCGTCGTTCACTGCATCCACATCGAGGCGCATCTGCACACCCGTTTTTTCGATGCGCCGCATGGCCTCGATCTTGGCCGCCAATTCCTTCAGTTCCTCCGCCCTTTCCTTTCGACGGCGGGCGGCTTCGATCACAGCCCGACGACGCTCGTCTTGAATGCGTTTCATGTCCGCGTCGGCGGAGTCGGGATCGAATCCACAAGCATCCTGCACATCGCGCGGAAGAAGATCCACCTGCACGGCGGCAGCACCGGTGGCATGCGTGAATTGAAGGCGGCCGCCAGTAAAGCGCACCACCTTCACCTGATGGAAGGTCTGTCCGTCTTTGGTGGTAATTGAATCAAAGGACAGCGGGGCACCGGCCGTCACGTTGACGACGAGAAGCAGCAGACTGAGAATGACACAGGACTTCATGTGGACTCCGGCGAGGCGTGCAATATTTCCGGCAGCAGCAGTAGTAACCCTGTCGCGTAGCAATCGTTACCAGGAATGAAATCAAGATTCTACAGCTTCAGGTCAACCAACCTCGTCCGGTTTTGGCTCGCACTGTGGGAGGTTTCCGCTAAAACACACAAACACTTCCCTCAACCACCGCATGAAACGCTACGCCCTCGGCATCGACTACGGCACCAATTCCTGCCGCTCGCTCCTCATTGACCTCGACAACGGCGCGGAGGTCGGATCGACCGTGTTTAATTACCCAAGCGGTGAGATGGGCATCCTGCTTGATCCGAAGGACCCTCACGTGGCGCGTCAGAACCCGCAGGATTACCTCGATGGCCTCGAAAGTGTCACTCGCGGTGCTTTGGAGCAGGCGAAGGCAAATATCTCAGGATTTGATGCGGCGCAGGTCGTCGGCATCGGCATCGACACCACGGGCTCCACGCCCATTCCGGTGAACAAAGACGGAACACCGCTCGGTCTGCTGCCTGAGTTCAAAAACAACCTCAACGCCATGGTCTGGCTGTGGAAGGACCACACCGGTCATGCCGAGGCTGCGGAGATCACGAAGCTGGGCAATCAGATTCGCCCGAACATCATGGCGAAATGCGGTGGCATCTACTCCAGCGAATGGTTCTGGAGCAAAATCCTCCGCTTGCGTCGTGTGGACGAGGAAGTCTTCAATGCGGCGTTCAGCTTCGTGGAGCACTGCGACTGGATTCCGGCTGTTTTGACCGGAAACACGAATCCGCTCATTTTGAAGCGCAGTGTATGCGCCGCTGGACACAAAGCGATGTTCAGCGCCGAGTGGGGTGGTCTGCCTGACAAGGAGTTCCTCGACAAGCTCGATCCGAAGCTCGCCGATTTGCGCGACCGCCTCTATTCCGAAGCGCATACGGCCGACACGAAGGCTGGCGGACTCTGCGCCGAGTGGGCCAGGCGTCTCGGTTTGAAGGAAGGCACCGCCGTGTGTGTCGGCGCTTTCGATGCGCATACCGGAGCGGTCGGCGCGGGCATCAAGGAAGGCACGCTGGTGAAGATTCTCGGCACCAGCACCTGCGATCTGATGATCTCACCGACGAGCAAACCGCTCGCCGACATCCCCGGCGTTTGCGGCATCGTAAACGGCAGCGTTTTGCCTGGCTACCACGGCGTCGAGGCTGGTCAGAGCGCGGTGGGTGACCTCTTCCTCTGGCTCGTTAATCATCTCGTGCCGGACAGTTACGGCAAAACCACCGGCGAGAAGTTCGTGAACATGGAAAAGGCCATGGAAGGCCAGAAACCCGGTGCCACGGGCCTGCTCGCGCTTGATTGGAACAACGGCAATCGGACGATCCTCGTTGATGTGCGCCTCACCGGCCTGCTGCTCGGCCAGACGCTGCACACCGAGGCACATGAGATTTACCGCGCTTACATCGAGGCCACGGCATTCGGGGCTCTGACGATCATCAAACGCGTCGAGGAACACGGTGTGAAGATCGAGGAAGTCATCAACACCGGCGGACTCTCCATCAAGAATGCCACGCTCATGCAGATTTACGCCGACATCATCGGCAAGCCGATGAAAGTCAGCCAGAGCGAACAGACCTGCGCCCTTGGCGCGGCCATCTTCGGAGCCGCCGCCGCAGGGGCAGGCACCTGGCAGGAACTACAGTTCAAAGTCACCGCCATTCGCGAGAAGGTGTATCACCCGATCCCCGAAAACGTGGCTGTCTATCGCGAGCTCTACACGCTTTATCGCACGCTGCATGACGCCTTTGGCACGGCGGAATGGAGCGGAAGGCTGAATCACGTGATGAAGCAGCTTCTCGACATCCGTGCACGCCAGAGCTGACATGATTCATGCGGAAGTGCCCGCACTCATGAATCACTCCAACTGCAGCTTCGCCAGGGAGCCGTAAAGTCCGCCAGGCTTGGCCACGAGTTCATCGTGCGTGCCGCGCTCGAGGATGGCGCCGCCGGACATGACGAGGATTTGATCGCAGCGCCGCACGGTGCTCAGTCGATGCGCGATGATGATGCTGGTGCGGTTTTCCATCAACTTGTCGAGCGCGTCCTGCACGAGGCGCTCGCTCTCGGCATCGAGGCTGCTGGTGGCCTCGTCGAGTACCAGAATGGCGGGATCGGCGAGGATGGCGCGCGCAATGGCGATGCGCTGGCGCTGTCCACCCGACAACTGTGCTCCACGATCACCGACGAGCGTCTGGTAACCTTCTGTGAGCCCTGCAATGAAATCGTGTGCATTGGCTTTCTTCGCAGCGCTGATGATTTCCTCCTCCGTCGCATCCGGTTTGCCGTAGGCGATGTTTTCCTGGATGCTGCCGCCGAAAAGCAGCACTTCCTGCGGGACGAGGGCGAGATTGCGTCGCAGGGTGGTGAGCGTCATGTCGCGGATCGGCTGGCCGTCGATGCGAATCTCACCGCTCGTCGGATCGTAGAAGCGGAACAGCAGCGAGATGCTGGTCGATTTCCCCGAACCGCTCGGCCCGACGAGTGCGATGCGCTGACCGGCCTTCGCCTTAAGCTCAAAGTCACGCAGCACGACAGCTTCGGGACGAATGGGATAGGCAAAGGTGATGCCATGCATGTCGATCTCGCCGCGGAATCGCCTGGTGGCATGTTTTTCATCATCCTGAGGCTCCGTCTCGTCACGCAGGATTTCGCGCACGCGTTCCGTGGCGCCCAGCGAACGCTGCAATTGCGCGACCAGCTCTGGAAACTGCATGAATGACGCCGCTATCATGCCGCTGAGCCCGGCGAACTGCGTCAGTTCCTCCTTGCCGATCTCGCCAAAATTCAGCATGCGCATGGCAAACCACGTGACGAGGATCAGCGCCACGCTGAAGGCGAAGATGATGAATGCGATGAACGACGCGCGTGGAATGGCGGCACGGATCACCGTGCGCAGGTATTCACCGAGATTCTTGCCGTAGCGGGCGATCTCATGAGCTTCGTTGCGGAAGGCCTTCACGCTCACGATGCTCTGCAAACCCTCATCCACCACCACCTGCGAGGCGGCGAGGTTGTCCTGCGCCTTCTTGGTGAGTTTGCGGATCTGGGAGCCAAAGACCGCGATCATCACGATCACCACGGGAATCGTGCCGATCATGAACAACGACAGCTTCACCGACATGCTCAGGATCAGCCCGATGCAGAGCGTCAGCATCACCGTATGCCGGATGAGCATCGGAATCGTCACCACGAGCGTCTCACGCATCGATTCGACATCGTTGGCGAGACGCGAGGCCAGTTCGCCGATGCGGCGGCGGTTCAGCGTGGCCATCGGCAGACGGATGATCCGGCTGAAGGTGTCCAGGCGCAGCGCGGCCAGCGCGCGCTCGGATGCTTTTGCAAACAGCAGGATGCGCCAGAATGCAATGAACGCCTGGGCGCCGATGATCGCCACGAGATACCAGACGCTGCGATTGAGTTCCGCCATCCACTCCGGCCCGTGAGCACCGCCAATCCCCTTCCCCGCCACCGCGGCCAGTTCCTTGATGAAAAGGATCGTCATTCCACCGGTCACCGCCAGCGCGATGAGCGCGGGAATGAAAACATTGTAATGCGGACGCAGGTAGGTCAGGAAAAAACCTGCGTCCTTCCAGGCCGCGCGATCCCACAGTTTTTTGCTCGCTCGTTCTTCAGCCATGCTCGGTTTTGATTATTCCACGCGCACCGTGTGGCGACGCGTGGGTTTGTCGGTCAGTTCCAGAACGGCAAGGCTCTCCGTATCATCGGGTTGGCGCGTGCTACGAGTTAGAAAATACTCATGCCCGCCGCCCTTGAGGCGCACATTGATGCCCAGTTCGCTGTTGCCGTTCCCCAAGGCCCATTCGTGCAGGTAGAGATAGCTTTTCGGAAGCGTGATCGTGAGCCGACGAGCACCCGTAGGCGAGCTGCTGAGCGCTGCGCTGATTTCGTTGGAGTCAAACTCCGCCGCGTAGCCACTGCCAAAGACCCAGGGCGCAATCGCATCGATCTGCGCAGTTCCATCTCCCGCCTTGCCGGTGAGGCGCAGCGCCGCTGTGGCTCCCGGGCCAAGTCGCTGGCCGTAGCTCCGCGCATCGAGATTCAGCAGCAGTTCATACCCTTTGCCCGAACCATCATCGACGAGATCGACACCCGTCAGGTCCAAGGTCAGAAACAACTTCATGGCGTCTGCATCAGCCCGCAGCGTGACCGTTCCAGCCTGGCTGTCCGCGGCCGTCAGCGGGACGGTCTCCTTGAGGCCAAAATTTCGTGTGACCTCAATCTGACGGTCAAATATCTGCCGCACTCCATTCGCATTCACAGCCACATTCAGCGGAAGCAGCTGACGGAAAGGCGCCTTTTCGTCCGCAGGCAGTGGCAACGCCATTTTCAACGTCTCGGAGCCGTTGCCATCCAGTTTGATCGTCCCCTGCTGCTTCTGGCCGCCCCAGACAGTCTCCCAGATCGCGTTCAGCGCCGCACCCGAGTTGTTTTCAATTTCAATCTCCGGCTGGAACTCCTTCTCGCAGTTGAAGTCTGTTCGTGAATTCCAGGCGACAGCAAACGGGCGCAGCGGTGCAACCAAGTCCTCAATGCGTACCTCTTTGCCCGCAATCACCAGCACGGGCAGACGAACCTTGCCATCCATCAGCGGCAAATAACGTGTGTCAGTGATCGCATACTCCACCTTCACTGTTTGTCTGGCACCAGCATCGAGCTTGAGTTCAGGATTGGTATCCTTCAGTCGAAATCCAGCCGGCACCAGAGGCAGGATCGTCAGTGGCAGCGGCTCTTTGCGAGTGTTGGCAATCTCAAATTCAATCCTGAGTTTCCCCTGCCCCTCCAGGTTCGCCTTGGCCTCGCTCACCCTCCATGCGACGCCGGGGACACCGTTCATCACGTCCTGGAAAAGGATGCGCCCCATGGCCTCGTGCAACTGTGCCGTAGCCGTGGCGATTGCCCCCGGCGGAACCACATTCAACTGGCCCTTATACTGCTGAATCAATGCGGGAAACAATAGATGCGGCTCCGTCGTCCCTGAAGGAGGTATGACGAGGCGAGAAAAATCGCCAAGATCCGAAAACATCAGCTTTTCCAACTCACAGAACTCCCTCATCACACTGCATGCGCCGCGAGTGCGCGCCAGGCTCGCCTCCTCCGGTTCGGCCACTTGCGGAATCGGCCCGGCAACAATCATTTCAAGCCGGTGGTTGCGAACCGTGTCACGCACACTCCGCAACGCCGCCGCAATGTCCGCCGGGGTCGTGCCAGCCATGCCATCCTCCAGACCATGAGCCACCAGCACCAAGTCCGGCCTGCCCTGAAAGCCCACAGTCGCCAGCGCCGAGGCTGCGGAGACGATGCTTGGGGTGCGCACAGGCTGTAACAGGATTTCGGGTCCGAGAATCATGCTTTCCCGGGTGCGCAACTTCGATCCCGGGCGCAGCACCCGCACACCGCCGGTATAATAAAACTGTTTGGCGAGGGCCTTCGCAAACATACCTGCAAAGCTTTTCAGCAGCGGATCAAGACCGGATCCGACTTTTGCTCCATCAAGCATCGCATCACCCAGCACCACGATTTGCACCGGTTCACGCTGTGTGAGCTTCAGCAGGGTCTGCGGCAGGAATTGCTGCCAGCGTTCGCGCTGCGCCGGAGCCAGGTCAAAATACCCTTGAGGCTTCACTTGCGGCGACGGCATCTTCGCCTCCGCCGCGAGTGCCGCTGCCTGCAGTGCCTGGAGAGTTGGTTTCGGTGCCGTGGAAACATCTCCCGGAGCGACTGGCGGCTCAGGTGTCTGTGCCTGGAGCCACCCTGCTGCCAGCAGTGTCATTACGCGAGGAATGGAAAGCGTCGTGCGGTTGAAAAACATGCCCTGTCATTTCAGCGAGACCGGCCACGCCTGCAACCGGGGAAGTGACATACATCCCGCACAATCTCGGACCAGACTCACGCGGTTACCGCCCCTTTCAGGGCTCGGTTGCAAAATCTTCTGACATCGTCGGTCGTTCCGCTAGTAGTGCGATCGGTTTTTGTGAGGATATCAGCGCTGGTCACCAAGAGCGTTTCATCATGAGGTTAGCTTGCGGACAAGGCGTTGATAGCACGACTTTCTCGATCAAAAGTCCAGAAGGAGGCGTCACGTGCGTCTTAACTCCTTTGAACTGAATGAGGAGGGGGGAAGCTGACGCTACAGTATCGAGAGAAGGAACCCTTTTACGGACAGTCCTCGCTGAGAGGAATTACGAGAAACCGAGCCGCCACCCGACGACCTTGAGCCCCTTGTCATGCTCGACTTCTTCCGTCCATTCACGCAGGCCGGCCAGGTCGAGCAGGGCGCGAATGCAGGCTTTTTCCTCGCGATCGATGCTGGCCTCGTTGCTGGTGGCCGGAAGGGCGCAGGCGCAGGCATTCACTCCCATGCCCCAGGCGAGCAGGAGGGCGCGCGGGCAGTGGAGTTCCTGCGTCACGATGATCATGCGATGTCCGGCGGCGATGCGGGAGGCGCGTTGGACGGAGTCGTAGGTGGAAAGGCCGCCTGCGTCTTCGATCAGGGCATTGCGGGGCACCCCGAGTTCGACGAGCATCTGGCGCATCGCGTGCGGCTCGTTGTAGTTCGCGCTCCGGCCGTCGCCACTGAGAATGAGGTGGGAAACGATGCCAGAGTGGTAAAGCCGTGCCGCAGCCTCAATGCGCTGGCGTAGCAGGGCGCCCCGAATGGAGGTGCCGGGAACGAGGGCCACCTGGTTTGTGCCGGTCATCTGGGTCTCGGACATCATTCCCTGCCGGGTGAGGTTTTGCATGGTGCGGAGCACGAGGGAGCAAAAACGCAGACGGCTGCGGTGATTGAACCAGGTGGTCGCACAGGAGATGCCGAAGACCAGTAGCGTCAGGTTGCGTGCGATGCCGGTGAGGAGGCGGGAGGGAGGCGATGTTTTCATGGAGGCGAAAAGAGTCCGTCCAGAAGCTTTTCCGACACGAGCCTCCAATTCCTCTTTTCCTGCGTGCCTCCCGGAAAAAAGGGTGCCCGGACTCTCTTTTATGGATAAGCTCCGCGTCGTATCCCAGGCGGCGTTCATGGCACCTTTGTCTCGTCAGCCACTAGGTCTCATGTTCGCCCCACTGATGATCGAGGAGCGTTGTTTCCACTTTTCTTTCCCATGAAATCTCTGGTTCTGCTCATTTGCCTGGCCGCGCTGCCTCTTGCTGCGGCCGAACGCGTGGCGTTGGTCATTGGCAACGACGCCTATCAATATGCCAGACCTCTGGAAACCGCCGTGAATGACGCCTCGGCTGTCGCGGGTGCGTTGCAGAAGCTCGGCTTTGACACGCTCGTGGTTCCCAATGCGGGACTCGAACGCACGGTGGAGGCGATGGAGACCTTGAAGGCGAAAGCGGCGGGTGCCCAGGCGGTGCTGGTCTACTACGCGGGCCACGGTGTCGAGAGCGGTGGTGCCAATTACCTGGTGCCGGTGGATGCCAAGCTGGAACGCGAAATCCAACTCAAAACGCAGGCGGTCAGCCTCGACACGCTGCTCGACGAGATGAAACAAATGAATGTGCCGGCGCGCATGGTCATCCTCGACTGCTGCCGCGACAATCCACTGGAGGGCCGTTCATGGCTGGCCACACGTGCCGTCAACAGCGGCGGTCTGGCGGCGCTGAACCAGGATATGCTCAACGAGGCCACTCTGGTCGTGTTTTCCGCCAGTCCCGGCAAGCCTGCGCTCGACCGAGTGACGGACAGCGACACCCACAGCCCCTTCACGCAGGCATTGCTGGACCAGTTGCCGCAGCCGGGCGTGCATTCGTTTGAGGTCTTTGGCCGCGTGGAGGAGAATGTCATCCGCCTCACCGAGGGCAGGCAGCAGCCCCGGCTTTTTTACAACGGTAGCACGCTGCCTTTCCGCGAATTTCGTTTTGCCCAAGGCCAGCCGGGCCAGCCAGCCCCAATGCCCGTCGCGCCCGCTGTCGTTGTGTCCACTCCACCAGCACCGCCGCCAGCCGCAGCGGGCCCCCAACTGCCCGCCGCTGGGTTCTTCGACCTCGACACACTGTTCATTGGCGGGCCGTACGCAGGCTACAACCGCTATTCGCGCTCTGCCATTTTGAAGCAGGCACAGGAACTCTTGAAGGTGGAAGGTCTGTATTTGAGCCGTGCGGATGGTGCTCCGGGTCCCGGCACGCAGACGGGCCTCATCTCATGGCAGCGTGCGCACGGCGTGCCGGTGACGGGCAGGCTGGACACTTCGACGCTGACGGCACTGAGCCTCGTGGGCATTCGCGAGCAGCAGCCTCCCGCTCCTGCGAGGCCGGTGCAGTCTTCCGCTCCGGCACGCAGCACTCCCAAACCTCCTCCGCCTCCCAGCAAGAATCTGGACCAGCAGTTCATCGACGCGGCGAAGCGATTCGAGAATGCCCGCTGACAAGGCATCTGCCCGATGGGCTGACCGGTCAGTAGCGTTTGTTAAGCACATGCTGCACGGCCTCCTCATCATCAGACCGCGCAAAAAGCTGATGCCCATGGATGATGCCGCCGCGCGAGAACACGCCGCCATCTAGACGACCGTCGAGCAGACCATAGCGACCCGCGTAGCGCACGGTGAATGGCAGCCATTCCATGCCCAGTGACTTGTTGGCCATGACCGCGTTGAAATTGCGTGGCGTGACGGTCCAGACACCATGCCCGTCGTAGGACCAGACTGCGTCCCCGCCATACTTGCCGTCCACACGCACCTGCACACTGTGGTCCGCCTTGCACAGCACCGTCCAACGTCGTTCAGGCAGCCCAAAACGCGGCTGTGTCTTCGTCACCCAGATGCCCACGATCGTGTTCGCCGGCCAGTCTTTCCCCGTATAAGGCAGCAACGTGTCATACTCCGGGTCAAACATGTCCCACGTGGAGGCGGCGCAGCCAGCAAGCAGCAGGGCAGTGCACGCGGTAAGGAGACGCAGATTCTGCAGCAGGATTCGGGCGGTAGTTTTCATGGCAGGAAGCAGTGGTGGCAGGTCAATCGGAAAGGCCGGGGCTCACAGGCCGTCGGCACGATCAAACACGGCATGAACGTTGGCGATGTTGTTTACGCGGTAGAGCAACTGGCTCCCGGTGGTGTGCATTTGGATGACATAGCGTGCATGTCCCCCTTTGCTGAGCGTGCCGTCCCAGACGCCGCCACCACTGTGCCGCCACGAGACTTCAAATTCCTCGATCATTACATTCTCCGTCATCACTCGCAGGCGTCCGGTGCCATCCGGACGCAGGAGCAGTGTGCGGCGCTGGGGGAAACCCACCGCGGTGATCTTTGAGATCCAGACGCCCACCACCTCGTCGCCGCGGCACTGTGTCAATGCCCGGGCTTTCAAGGCGGTGTATTCCGGATCCATCACCGTGCAGCCCGGTTGCAGCACGAGGATCAGCGCCAGACAGCAACGTGCCAGGATCCAACGCAACGATGCAAGGCCAGTAGTGAACGAGTTCATGGCAGTGGGCGGAGTTCGAATGAAATCGTCTCGGCGGCGAGGCTGCCGCCATGTCATTCTGTGCGTTGTACCGATCTGTCCGTCCAAATGCAAGCCCCGCCTGTGGAGAATCCAGCGGCGGGGCTGCGTCGATGCCAGTTTTCTGATCTTACTGCGCTTCCGCTTCAACTGCGTGCAGACGATGGCTCAGCTTGTTCTCTGTGATCAGGACGCTGGTGCCCACCGGCACCATGTTGAAGATCTTGATCACGTCCTTCATGCCCATGCGCACGCAGCCGAAGCTGGCCGGGCGGCCCAGATTCCGCTCCTCGGGCGTGCCGTGGATGTAGATCAGGCGGTTCTGCGTGTTGCGGTTGCAGGATTCCAGACCGCGCAGCCACAGGATGCGGGAGACCACCGGGTCGCGTCCCGGGGCATTGGGGGTGAGTACCTCGCCGTTCCATGAGCGGGCCTTCAGCACCGCGCCGGCAGGCAACCCGTCGCCGATCTTGCTCACGATCTGCAGATGGCCCAGCGGCGTCCTGCAACTGCCCGGTGCGCTGCCCAGGCCGAACTTCGAGGTCGAGATCTTGTAGGCTTTCTTGAGCTGCCCGCCTTCATAGAGGCCGAGCTTCTGTTCCTTCACGCTGACCACCACCTCGTCGGGCTTGATCAGGCCGGAGGTGGCGGAGGTGCACTGGCTAAGCATGGCAGCCGCAAAGGAGAGGGTGGCAAGACGGAGCGAAGTGGAGAGAGGCATCGTTTTCATGCCTCGAAAAGAAGGGGGCCGGAAGGTTTTCCGGACGGATCGCTGGAAAAGCAGTTCCTTGGGCTGCGGAGCTTGTACGTTGTTCACGCTTTAGCGTGTCACAGAGGTCCAAGACACGCTAAAGAAGTTCTATCTGTCGCAAGTGGAGATTTGGAGAGAGTTGTTGGCATGGTGTGGAGGTGTTGGGACAAGATCAGGCGGGTGTGTGTTGAAGCACCCAGGAGCCGTGCTGGAGCTGGTTGCGCGTGTGCAATTCCGCGTCGTAAGCGGTGCGATTCTGCCACATGCGGAAGATGATGTTGAGCCAGCGCTGCCCCAGGCTGCGCAAGGCCTGCGCGTGCGTCTTGCCACGGCTTTTGAGCCCGTCGTAATACACTTTGGCCCAGGCGCACCGTGCCCGGCTTAGGTCGCTGAAGAGGTGCATGGTGTGACGCAGGTGCCGGTTGCAGGTCCGGCGCATCTGCACCTTGTGCAGCTTGCCGCTCTGGTAGCTCACTGGCGCGGTGCCGCTGACGCTTTGCAGGCTTTGCGCGTCGGCATACAGGGCGCGGTCGCTGCCGATCTCACCGAGCAGGCGCGGAGCGAGCTTGACACCAGCTCCAGGCAGCGAGCCGAACATGCCGCTGTCAGGGTGACTGGCAAAGACGGCCTCAATGCGGCGGCGATATTCCTCGAGCTGCATTTGCAAGGCTCGCAACTGTCTGATCTTGGTGAGCAGGTAGAGCCGCTTGGCATTGATCATGTGTGCGGCGATGTGCCATTGCCCGGCGGCCTCCAGCACGGCGATGCGGCGCGCGGCGGTCTCAGGGCGGCAAAGCTTGTGGGTGTGGAAGAACTTCTCCCATGCACGTCTACCTGCCTTGAGCATGGCCTGCGTGTCGGGGAAGCGCTCGATGAAGGCCCAGTGCCCGGGAGCGTCCAGTCCTCGAAGGCTTCGAGCACCACGGGGTAGTATTTCCGCGCGCGGCCTGACGCGCCTGGTTGACCAGCGCGGTGCGTTCCTCGATGAGCGCGACCTCGTCACGGCAAAGCATGCGCAGTTCCTCAATGACGGGGTCTTTCGCGCTGAGCGCACGCCGCATGGCCGTCGGTGCGCAGCGCGTCGGCCAGCGCCCACGCATCGTGACGGTCGGTCTTGGTGCCGCCGGGATACTTCCGCTGACGGTAACCTTTGGCGCTGCTGGGTGCCACCGGATACACGGTGACGCCGGAGTCGATGAGCTGCTCGACGACGGCTCCGAAGCTCGTCTCGATGGCGACGCCGAGATGAGGCCATGCGGCGATTTGATCGCGCCAGTGCTGCCAGCCAGCGGCGTTGTGCTCGAAGCGGAAGTCCGCCACGAGCTGGCCGACCGAGTCCACGATGATGACGTCGTGGTGGTCGCCGGCCCAGTCAAAACCGGCGAAGTGGGTGTGTTGTGGATGTGTCATGGGTGGTGCGGGTTGCGTGGGCCGGGAGGCTGCCGCAGCCCCCGCGCGGGGTCGTGCTGTTACAGGAGCTTCATGAGCTGGAGTTCTATCAGACCTTGGGCGGGAGCCTGCACGCGGACCGGTGTTCTTCAGCGAGCCTTCGCGAGGCGAGCGTGAACGGACCGTGTCGCGCGGCAGGCGCTCTCGGATCCTCCGGGAGGAGGACTTCGGGAGCTTATCCACCACCACGGCTTGCACCGCGGCGAAGTTGTTCACAACCGGCGGCGGCTGGCGTTTTGAACGTGACGCTTTCCCCGCCGCTTGATGAACAACTTCGGAACGGGTAACAGCGTGAACAACGTACCCAAAACCGCTCCGCTCCAGTCCGACTCCACTGTTCATGCCTCCGCTCGTGTTACTGGTTGGATGGAACTAGGGCGGGGCGAAAGCCCATGGAGTCGTCCCGGAGGCCCGGCACCTCGCTGAGCCGGTTGGCCGCGCGGCAGTCGGCGGCGATGCCGTTCCACGAGCCGCCGCGATGCGCGCGGTCGACGCCCGTAGAAGAACCCGCGGGGTCAGTGAGTGCGCTGCTGATGTCCGCGGCATACCAGTCAGAACACCACTCAATCACGTTGCCGATCATATCGCAGAAGCCCCACGCGTTCGCCTTCTTTTGTCCAACGCGGCGTGGCCCCGCAGTGCTGCCTGGATACTGCTTCTCCGGCCAGCCTTTCGTGTCCCACCCGCGTCCGCTGTAGCCCTCGCTGCTGTTTCCTCCGTACCACGCGATGCTGTCGAGCGCGGGCGCGTTGCAGGTGCCGAGGATGTTCATTTCGCCGTTGTAGAGCGTCGTTTCCGTCCCCGCGCGGCACGCATACTCCCACTGCGCTTCCGTCGGCAGGCTGTAGCGCCAGCCGGAGGGGATTTTTCCCGTCGCGCGTTCCTTGTCAGTGAGTTTGCGGCAGTACTCCACCGCTTCATCCCAACTCACGTAGTAGATCGGGATGCTGGGCGACTCGATGGCGGTGTGGTTGCTCGGATCGTCATCCCGCTTTGCGCCCTTGAGATCGCGGATCGTCGTCTTCTTGCCATTGATCGTATAGAGCGTGTCGTCCTGCAGCATCTTCCGCGCCTGATCCTTCAGCGTGGTGCCCATGATCGCCTCCCACTCGCCCTGTGTGACCTCGTTTTGCGACAGCCAGAATCCGCGCGTGAGTTTCACTTTGTGCCGCGTCTCGTCATCGGTGGTCACGCCGTCACGAGCGAAGGCTTTCTTATCCGCCTCGCTGCTGCCCATCCAGAACTCCCCTGGCGGGCACCAGCGGAAGGCCGTGCCTTTGCTGTTCTCCCAGCTCTGCCCGGCAAAGGTGCCCGCAAAAGGATCCACCGGAGCGGGTGCAGGAACGGACGCTGGCATAACCGGAACAGGTGCAGTGCCGCTGCCAGAGGGCTTCGAGAAATAAAACTCCTCCAGAAAACTGCCATTCTCCCACGTGCGCTGCGCACCTCCGGTGAGGCGGGACACCTCCTTGCGCACCTGCTGGAAGAAATCGGTGTGTTTCAGCCCCAGCAGCAGGAATTTCGCCACGGACTGTGCGTAAGGCCCGTTTCCGGTGCTGACATCCGTGCCGCTGATCACCGGCAGGTCGAGCGCGCTGTCTCCAGGCTTCGCGGCATAGGCGATGATGATGTCGCCATTGACCTTCACATCCGCAAGGCCGCGTTTTTTGACACCACGCGTCACCCACTCCGCAGGCGGCGCCTCGCGGCAGCAGTCGAGAAAAAGGAAACTGCTCTTCGCACCCGCCAGCAGCATGGCCTGCGCCACGGTCTCCGCCTCCAGCGCCTCCTCACCGATGCGGCTCTGCGCCTTCACGCGTGCATTGGTGCCCAGAAGATAGTTCTTCCCATTATGCTCGATGCCGTGCCCTGCGAAATACACGACCGCGTCGCAGCCCTTCGGCAGTTTTTCCTCCCAGGCCAGCAACGCCTCATCCATGACACTCTTCGTGGCATCCTCCAGTGTGGTGACCTGGAAACCCACCGCCTCCAACTGGTGCGCGATGAGCCGCGCATCCGGGATGCAGTTGTCCAGCGGCGTGACGAGCAGTCCATCTGCCGGGTAATGCGAGTTTCCGATGACGAGCGCGCGGCGCTCGGCAGCGAACGCGCTGAGGGCAAACATCAGCAGGCAGAAAATCTGAACCAGCGATTTCATGATGAGAGAACTGACTGATCGTGGGAGGCCGGCGAATCGTCGCCATTCCCGATCACCTCGGCCGCGACGCCTTGCGCACGGCGCGCATGAACAGCAGCGCGATCACCAGCACGACGAGAATCGCAAGCGCGATGCCGATGCGCACGAGCCATTGCTGCGTTGTGAGCTTGCCGGGCACGGGACGGGTGACCTCATCGCCCCACATCTTCTCGGCGGTGGAGACGTTGTGGACGCTGATGCTGGCGCGGACGGTGGTGACGCCGTCGATGCCACGGTCGATGTCGATGCGCGGCAGCACCACGGCCTGCGCGCCGATGAAGGCGAGTTTCTGGATGGTGTCCTTGTTCAGCACGTCCTCGTAGTTGTCCTGGAACTCCTTTTCCTTCAGCACCTTGGCCAGCACATCGTCCGTGCGGGTGTAGAGTTTGAAGCCCACCAGTCCGGCTTTCTGCGTGAAGGCGTTCTCGAATTGAAGCGTGAAGTAACCCTGGTCGATGTCGCGGCCGAGCGGGAGAATGATGTAGCTCTGGCTGCCGCTGGCGGCCTTGTTGGCGGCGAAGGCGGCGAGTACTTCGGCGATGGCAGCCTTACCCGTGTCCTTGAGCGCGGTGACATCCACGTCCTGCGGCAGCGTGAGCGCACGCGATGGCAGGATGCCTTGCGCTTGTGAAAACGTGGCGGTGAGGAGCAATGTGGCAGTGAGAAGGAAAATTTTCATCGGAGGGAGTTCAAAGTTTCAGGTTTCAAGTTTCAAGCGAGGATGGCGCGTGAGGAGGATCATCGGGTCCAGCCCGGATTCTTCCTCCGCAGCGGCTCATTCTGGATGATGCGGACGTATTTGATGGAGATGTTCCACTTTTCGCGCTTCGGCAGGTTGTTGAGATAGGCGCGCCAGAAGCTCTCCGTCTGCGGTGCACCGATGATCTCGATGACGGCGAGGCCGGTGGTCTTGTCATACGTCAACTGGCGCACGTGATACACACCCTTGAGCTTGGCGGTGTATTCCATGATCTCCAGCAGGTGCTGGTGGTCCTGCACGCCTTTGAGCTGGGCTTCGTGGACGAGAATCTTGTGCGCTTTTTCGAGCGTCTTGAGGATCAACTCCTTCGTCGCCGCCGCCATCGCGCCTTCCGTGGCGCTGCGCAACGCGACGACCGGATCAGCGTGGCGCTTGCCTTCCAGGCGTGCCGTTTCGCTGACGAGCAGTTCCTCGGACATGGGATTGTACACCTGCATGGTGCATTCGGCCTCGTAGAGGCTCAGGTTGCCAAGCTTCGGCTTCTCACGTCCCGACACCGTCGTGTAAACCACGAGGTCGGCATAACGATCGTTGCCGATCTCATGCAGCGCCTTGGGCTCCACCCGCCCCTGGATGATGTTTCCCTTTGAGAACACGCGAAAATCAGCGTCGCTGAACGCCTCGGTGACCTGGGTCTCGAATGGCGCGGCGCTCTCGTCGAAGACAAAGGTGGCGCGCATGCAGCCCAGTTCGGTGATCTGCACGCCCTCCTTGATCTCCTTGAGAAAATCAGCCTCCGCACGAGCTTCCGGCGCCGCCTTGCCCTCCGCAGGCTTCTGAATCGTGGCATTGCCGGAGTTTTTCTCGAAGCGCGACGGCGGCGCTGACACATCGGCGTGCAACGGAAGCACGAACGCGAGCGAGAGCCCTGCTGGAATGAGAATGCTGAGTTTGGTTTTCATGACATGAGGTAAAGTGGGTGGAGAAAACTAATTCCGGCGGTGGCGGTCATTTTTTCACCGGCGGTTCCGGGACAAGACGGCGCAACACCACGCGGCGGCTCTTCATGCGCCGTGTTTCGGCCTCGCCGGGCGTGTCACTGCGTTTTACGGGATCGACGATCTCGGATTCTCCGAAACCAAGCGCCACGAGCCGTTTCGCGCTGATGCCGCGCTTGATGAGCATCTGGCGGATGGCCTCGGCACGACGGGCGGAGAGGTCGAAGTTGTATTCGTCCTCACCCAGATCGCAGGTGTGGCCCTCGATGAGAAACACGGCGTCCTTGAGTTTGGGCGACTTCAATGCGCCGGCGATGTCATCGACGATCAGCTCGGAAGCGCGATCACGCAGCTCGGCGGAGTCGAACTTGAAGAAGATGTTGTCAAAAGAGACGAACTTCTTCGAGGCATTGTATCCGCCGCGGCCTCCTCCGGCCATCCAGCCTTCGCGGAAAATCCAGTCAGATCGGGTGGTAAGAGGGATGGCCAGCGTCTCGATGACAGTCACCTCGACCTTGTGGGTGACGGTGGCATCAAACGACTCGCGTTGGGCGAGCGCGGGCAGCGCGTGCATGCAGCAGATGAATGTGGCGAGGCAGAGAGGAAGCGTTTTCATGGTGAAACAAGGAGATGAAGCTTGGTGATGTGGTGAGGATTCAGAAAGCCTGAACCCGCCACGCGCTGAAGATGCCGGCAGCCAGCGGGGAGTTTGCGCGGTGGTTGATGTCGCGTCAAACCGGGTTTGCAGGTGCCGTGGCACGGCGCGTGGGGGTCCAGAGCAGCTTTCATGGCGCTGTGGAAAGAGAACCCCGGAAAACTTTTCCGGCGTGCCCCGCGCTTTTTTCGTGGTGCGCGAATGGCTGGCATTTTTTCCGGAAAACCAGCCGCCAGTCCTCTTCTCCTCATGAAACCACCTCTTATCCGCTCATGAAAACCATCCTGACCATCCTTCTCACCCTCGCTATCAATCAATACCTCGTGGAACAGTTCGGCCCGCGCAATCCGGCGGCCCGCCTGGGCTCCGCCGCTTCCGGCAGCGTGCGCTGGTTCTTGCATAGCGCCTTCGATATGGTGGAATAGCGCGTGCATTTTCCGGCGTCTCCCTGCTAGTCTTTCCTCATTCAAACACTCATATTCCGTCCTCACCGCCATGTCCCTTCTGAAATTCTTCTTCACCGAGAAATGCACCAACTGCGGCCAGCGCATCGAAAAGGCCGCGCAGTTCTGCCGTCACTGCGGCGCGGGCCGGGCGAACTCCTGGCGCAAATGCAACACCTGCGGCGTCAGTGTGGCGGCAGACTCGCAGTTCTGCTGGAACTGCAAGGCCAATGTGGCCGCACAACCACGCGATGAGATCTTCAGCGACCGCTGGCGTCGCACGCCGGGTGTCTTTGCCACACGCGTGACCATCGAAACGCCGCAGGACCGCCTGCGCAATGGCATCCAGGTCGATGAGGGCACCCTCGGTGCGTTGTACAACAATGGTGTCATGAGGACGGAGCTGGGCGCAGGCTATCACACACTCGCCAGCTTCTGGGAAAGGCTGACTGGAGGCGGGAAAGGCAGCGGATTTGTGGAGGCGATCATCGCGGTCCAGGATCCGGTAAGCAGCATGCTGAGCCTCAGCAGCACCGCAGCCTTGCTCACGAAGGATTTCTCGCCCGTCGAGGCCGCCGTCCTCGTGAAGGTGCAACTGGCTGACTTTGGCCTCTTCACGCGCCGCATGCTGCCCACCGGCAGTGATGTGGTGCGCGATGACGATCTCATGATGCCGCACATCTCCCGCGTGGCGGAAATCGTGCGCAGGCATCTCTCCAAGCTCGATGTGGCGGAGGCCGCGCGCTCGACGGAGTTGCGACATGAGATTGAGGCCGCGCTTGGCGCGGAACTGCCGGGCCTGCTCGAGGACTATGGATTGCGTTATCGGGGCGTGGAGGACATCCGCCTGGATTCGGAGCAGATCACTCGCGTTCGCGAGGCGGAAGGCGGACTTTCGCAGACCGGTCGAGAACTGGCCTGGTCGAAGAAGAAGCGCGAGCTGGAGCAGTCCCATGAGCTGGCGCGGATCAAGGACGAGTTCGCCTTCAAGGAGCAGCTCGACCAATGGACTCACGAATACTCTCTGACCACGCTGGAGCGTGATCACATCATCACCATGCGTCGCATCCAGGTGGATGAGGCCGAGCGCGCAGCCGCCACGCACGCTGAGGGCCGCGTGCAAGGCATCGCCAAGGACTATGAAATCGACCTCAGACGCAAAGATCGCGACTGGGAGGACGAGGAGGACCGTCGCGACCTGCGCATGCTGGACGAGATGCGGAAACGGCAGTTTGAAGCTTTGGAGAAAAACCAAAAGCTCAGCCTGGAAAAGCTGGCTGCTGAAACGAAGCACACCGTCGAACTCGGCCAGGGCCTCAAAGATGTGCCTTCTGAAATCGCCGCGGGTGTTTTGCCCGTGATGCAGGGCGGCCAGGTCATTCGTGCGCTTGAGGCAATGCGACCGCTGCCGGATGTGGTGATCCTTTCATCCACGCAGACCTATGCGCCGGGTTATGGCATCCCGCAGCCAACGTTCACGCCCTCCTACATGCCTGCGCAGGTTCCTGGTGCGACACCGCCGGTGCAACCGGCCACGAATCCCTTCGGTGCGTCGAGTCTGGAGGTGCTTGCGCAGCGTTATCTGCCCAGCGTTGGCGTTGTGGTGGCCGGAGTGGAAACGGGAAACCCCATTCCGCTGGGCACCGCATGGATCGTGGCAGGCCGTGGAGTGGTCATTACCAACGCGCACGTCGCTGAAGGTGTGGTGGAGGCGAATTCGCAGGCGGGCATGAGCAGTTGGGTCATCTTTTCCGGCCAAACCCAGCCCTGCCGCGTGCATCGTGCGCTCATTCATCCCGAGTATGCCCAGGCGCAGTCGAAGGGGCATCCGATCCCATCTTTTGACGTCGCTGTTCTGGAACTGGAATCGCCCCCGCCGCACGCCGGTCTGCCGCTCGCGGGAAGGAACAAGCTGTTCGCCCTGCGTGAGCTGCAGTCCGTCGCCTATCTCGGTTTCCCGATGGAGCACCTCGCAGGCGGCGGCGCCAACCTCGAACGTCCGAAGGCCATCGCAAAGAAAGGTGTCATCTCCTCGCTGGAGGACTGGAACATGCGCCACAGTGACGACCCGGCGCAGCGCCAGCTTATCAAACACGATCTCGGCGTCGCCGGTGGTGCCAGCGGCAGCCCGATGTTTGACGAGGCGGGCGATGTGGTCGGCATCATCTCCGCTGGAAACATGGAGCGCTTCCAGGACCCGGAGACCAAGAAGATCCGCCGCATGCCCAACGGCGTGGTGCTCAACTTCGCGCAGCGCATCGACGTGCTGCTCTCATGGCTGAATTGGTGACACCAAACCGAAGGAAACCATCGTATGGCCCTGGATCCGTTCCTTCAACAATCCCAGGAGAACGTGCAGCCCGCGCTTTCGGCGCTGAATGCGGGCCAGCCGGTATTTGGCGGGCGTTTTGTTTTGCAGCGTTGCCTTGGACAAGGAGGCATGGGACAGGTGTGGCTGGCGCAGGACACCACGCTGGACGAGCCACGGGCGCTGAAATTTGTGCTGCCCGCGTTGGTGGCGGATGCCACAGCCCGCAAACGCCTGCGCAATGAAGCCCGCCTGGGCACTCATCTGGCGCATCCACGCATCGTGCGTGTGTTCGATTTTGTTGAAGAAGCAGGAGAAAGCCCGTTGGCCGCGGTGGTCATGGAATATGTGGAAGGACGGACATTGTCTGAACTGCTCGCCGGGCAAGAACCTGGCTTCTTCGAGCCGGAGCAAATCGAATCCTGGATCAATGACGTGGTCGAGGGATTGCGCTACGCTCATGAGGAAAAGCAGCGCTACCACCTCGACCTCAAACCCGGCAACATCATTGTCGAATCCGCCACCGGACGCGCGAAGCTGCTCGACTTCGGAATCTCCCGCTCCGCCAAAGACACCATCACGCGCCTGACCGGGCATGCCAGCAGCGGCACATTGCCCTATATGAGTCCGCAGCAGCTCGATGGCGAGCCGCCTTCCGCCAACGATGATGTTTATGGACTTGGGGCCACGGTGTTCGAACTGCTCACCGGCACGCCACCGTTTTTTCGTGGCAGGCTGGAGGATCAGATTCGCAGCAAGGTGCCGGAAACAATCACGGAGCGTCGCAAGCAGAATGCCAGAGAAGGGCTGATAGCAAAAATGGGAGATGAAGTGGCGGAGGAGTGGTCCAACTGGGTGAGCGCATCCCTCGAAAAGGTCCCCGCTGGGAGGAAGAAAGCAGTCTGGCCTTCGATGCGACCGAATGTGGCAGACGAGGCTCAGGAGTCTGCCGCTCCATGTTCTGAAGGGTGGAATCCGGCACGCCAAAAGACATTCAGACGGGCGGCCCTGTTGATCATCTATCAGTTCGTCATGACGGCGTCGCTCGTTTCGAGCGAGTCCTTGAAGAACGAGTATCTGGAAGATTGCCTGGCCGGTGCTTCTCTTTTAATTCCGGTCATCGGCTGGTTCTTCGTGGGAACACGGTCTCCTTGGTATGGGAGATCAATCAGCATGTTCCGTGGACCGGTTCTTACTGTGCTTTGTGTCGCGGCGACATTGGCTGGCTACACTGCATTTTATCTGGCTGTTTCAATTTTTATTCGTGGGTATGTGTGAGAGTCAATTCACCGATTCATTGCTCACCAGACCGATGCTGGTTCCATTTGCTCTCAGTGCCCAGGCTTAAACTCTTCCCATGCCCCTCGACCCCTTCCTTCAACAATCCTTGGAAAACGTGCAGCCCGCATTGTCGGTGCTGAGTGCGGGCCAGGCCGTGTTTGGCGGACGTTTTGTGCTGCAACGCTGCCTTGGGCAGGGCGGGATGGGACAGGTGTGGCTGGCTCAGGACACCACGCTGGACGAGCCACGAGCGCTGAAATTTGTACTGCCTGCGTTGGTGGCGGATGCCACAGCCCGCAAACGCCTGCGCAATGAGGCCCGTCTCGGCACCCATCTGGCACATCCACGCATCGTGCGTGTGTTTGACTTTGTGGAGGAGTCTGGAGGCAGCCCTCTGGCCGCCGTCGCCATGGAGTATGTGGAAGGACGGACATTGTCTGAACTACTGGCGGAACAAGAACCTGGCTTTTTCGAGCCGGAACAAATCGAATCATGGATCAATGACGTGGCCGAGGGACTGCGCTACGCACACGAGGAAAAGCAGCGCTATCACCTCGATCTCAAGCCTGGCAACATCATCATCGAGACTGCCACCGGACGTGCGAAGCTGCTCGACTTCGGCATCTCGCGCTCGGCAAAAGACACGCTCACGCGGCTCACCGGTCAGACCAGCAGCGGCACGCTGCCCTACATGAGCCCGCAGCAACTGGATGGCGAGCCGCCTTGCGCCGCTGACGACGTGTATGGCCTTGGTGCGACGGTTTACGAGTTGCTAACCGGCACGCCTCCCTTTTTTCGCGGAAAGCTCGAGGATCAGATCCGGACCAAGGAACCTGAACCGATCACCAGCCGGCGCAGGCAAAATGCAAAGGAGGGATTGAATACTGGAATGGGGAACACAGTGTCCGGAGCATGGGAGGCCAAAGTCAGCCGCATGCTGCGCAAGGATGCCCGAGGACGACAGCTACCAGGTTTTGAGACACCACCAATCCCCTCGAACACAGCGCCCGGACGAACGCCCACGGCCGACCGGACTGTTGTTCAAAAACAAGCCGTTGATGCTCCAACTGGAGATAATCTCGGGCACCTCACCGATCTCGTTTCGAATGCGTGCCGGACGTCTTTTTTTGGGTGGATGTTCGCAGCGCTGGTGGTCTATGTGGCGTTTGGCTTTTACGCGTGGGCGAGAGCTGAGTCCTATCAGAGCGACGTCAGCAGTTGGGGCATTACGAGCCCCGAGCGGATCATGGTGGGCGTCATCAACTTTTTGGTTTTCTTCCTGCCAGTCTTCATTTGGGGCAGGCAGCTGAAGACCGCGCCATGGAGCATGACTGGGACGATTCTTGTGTTCGCCTGCTGGGGCTGCTTCCCAATCGCTGTTCACGTGCTGCTCGTAGGACTGACCTCGAAGGGGATCGGCGCGATTCTGGCGGACTGGTTTTACACTGGCACTGTTTACCGTCTGCTTGAGGTCAACCTTGTCGCATCAGGCCTCGTTGGTTTGTGCTGGTGTCTCGCGCTTCGGGACCGTTTTGCACAAGTTGCGCACGCCAGCGCCTCCATCAGTCATCTCCGGCGTGTGACGATTTTTCAAGTGATCACGTTTGCCGGTTTCATCGCTTTTATCATCTATTGCTACCATCTGCCTGCATGAACACACCCGCGACGAATATGTCCCCAGCCCGTTTACATGACGAGGTGAGCCGATTGACCGGACGCCTTTCGATGACATTGACACTGCTTGTTTGCGGGTGGTGGCTCACGGGCGGCGCGCTTGTTGCGCAAGATGCAGTGCCTGCCCCAGCAGCAGCCCCTCCTGCGTCGGTTCCTGTCACCGCTGGCTCGCCGCTCAGTGGTCCGGTTTTTGAAGCTTTGGGAAAACCTCCAACCGAAGTGCCGGTAGCCATGGCTGCTCCTGCTCCCGCCGCTGCGGCTCCTGCTGCCGTCCCCGCTCCCGCAACGGAACCCGCTTATGCCGCTGCCGCTCCAGCCGAAGCTTCACCGGCTTCGACAGGAGTTTCTGACTCAGGGATTCTCATTGCCGCAGTTGTTCTTGCCGCGGCGTTTGTCAGCGGCTCGCTGCTCATGCGCCAAACAGCAGTTTGAGAACCTTGTGCCCATTTTCTTGCGTGGCAGGGAAGTTTGTCTGCCGGCCCGACGGAAAGGTTTTTTCATGGTCTCTTTATGTTCGTGCTGCTAACAGTCTGGCGCCTGTCCTCCCATGCTCGATCCCTTCCTCCAACAATCGCAGGAAAACGTGCAGCCCGCGTTGTCGGTGTTGAACGCGGGTCAAAAGGTGTTTGGCGGACGTTTTGTGCTGCAGCGTTGTCTTGGGCAGGGAGGCATGGGCCAGGTGTGGCTGGCGCAGGACACCACGCTGGACCAGCCGCGTGCGCTGAAGTTTGTGCTGCCTGCGCTCGTGTTCGATGCGTCCGCGCGCAAACGCCTGCGTCACGAGGCGCGGCTCGGCACGGAACTGGCGCATCCTTGCATTGTGCGTGTGTTTGATTTTCTTGAGGAGGGTGGCGGCAGCCCACACGCGGCGGTGGTCATGGAATATGTCGATGGCCGCACGCTTTCCGATCTGCTGGCGGAGCAGGAGAACAACTTTTTCGAGCCCGAGCAGATCGAAAAATGGATACATGACGTCATCTCCGGCCTCGATTACGCGCACAAGGACAGGCAGCGTTTTCACCTCGATCTCAAGCCGGGCAACATCATCGTCGAAACTGCCACCAACCGGGCGAAGCTGCTCGATTTCGGCATCTCGCGTTCGGCGAAGGACACGCTCACGCGGCTCACCGGCCAGGCCAGCAGCGGCACCCTGCCTTACATGAGTCCCCAGCAGCTCAACGGCGAATCACCCCGCGCGGCAGATGATGTTTACAGCCTCGGTGCCACCGTGTTTGAGCTGCTCACCGGCACGCCGCCTTTTTTCCGCGGCAAGCTGGACGACCAGATTCGTGATCGTGAGCCTGACACGCTGATGGAACGCCGCCGTCAGAATGTGCGCGAAGGCTTGAGCGCAGCCGTTGGCAACGACATTCCTCCAAGCTGGCAGCAGTGGGCTTCCTGCGCTCTGTCCAAGAGCGCCGAGTCACGCGTGTTGAGTGCGCCGGGAATAGTCGCCGCCAAATCCAAGCCCCTGCAGCCCGCAGTCGAAGCTGATGTGCAATCAACTGACGAGGAACCAGTTCCGATCTTCAGCGCCTTCCGCAAATGCATTTTTTGGTGGTGGGCACTCGCTTTCGTTTATGGTGGATTCGGCGTCATCATGGCTGCCTCGGCAACAACCAGCTCATACGCCAGCGACGACCGCACCACCGGCATGTGGTTCATGGTGAACGCCGGGGTGCTTGTTGCGGGAACAATCGCCACATGGGTTCGTCTCATCGACTTTCGCTTTCTCTCCTACATCGCTGTTCTTGGACAGATTGTGATTTGGGTGGCGATGACGCAGAGCAAGATTGGCGACGCGATCATTGTGATTCCCGTCAACATTCTCATCTGCGTGGTTTTTCTTGTCGCGGGCATCCTTTCGCATCGAAAAACGCGAGTGGCGGGGCATGCTTCCTGATTCTCACGTCTTCCTGTTGTCATGCCGCTCGACCCTTTCCTGAACCAGTCCCAAGACCGCGGCGAGGGGGTGTTGATGCCCTCGCTGAAGGCAGGGCAGCGTCTGTTCAATCTCCGTTACGAGTTGCTGCGTCCGCTTGGTGCGGGCGGCATGGGTGTGGTGTGGCTGGCGCGTGACCACACGGAGGAAAATGACGTGGCGCTGAAGTTTTTGCCCACGGTGCTGGTGCTGCAGGAAGGAGAGATGCGGCGATTGCGCGAGGAAGTGCGCGCAGGCAAGGAACTGCGACATCCGCGCCTTGTCGCCACTTACGGCATGGAGATCGAGGAGGGCATCGCGGCCATCGTCATGGAGTATGTGAATGGCCAGACGCTGTCCCAGAAGCTGGAGGCGCAGGAGCGCGGCTTTTTCGAACCAGAGGAGATTCGCGGCTGGATCAAGGACATGACTGATGGTCTCGGCTATCTGCATGACGAGGCGAGGCGCATTCATCGCGATCTCAAACCGGCCAATGTGATCATTGACGCGGATGGTCGCGCGAAGTTGATGGATTTCGGCATCAGTCACCGCATCAAGGAAGGCGTGAGCCGTCACAGCAAGACAAGCGACAGTCAGGCAGGCGGCAGCAGCAGCACGCTCGCTTATGCCAGCCCGCAGCAGATCACGGGCAAGCCGAGTTCCAAGGCTGATGACATCTACAGCCTTGGCGCGACGATTTATGAGCTGCTGACCGGCACGCCGCCGTTTTTCCGCGGCGGGATTGATGCGGTGCGCGGCCAGATCAAGGACGAGCCCGCCACGCCCATCATGGAGCGACGGAGCGAGCTTGTGGACGAGGGAATGAACCGCGATGCCGGCAAGACGGTTGGAAAGGAAGTTGAGCAGGCGGTCATGGCCTGCCTTGCCAAGGAGCGTGAAAAGCGGCCCGCGAGTTGCGTGGTCATCTGGCAGGCCATCTCAGCACCGGCTTCGCCCCATGCTGGTGCAACCGCGAAACCATCAGAAGACGCGGAGGCACGCAAGCGGGCCGCGCTCGATGAGAAACGCCGCGAAGAAGAACTTCAGATGGCCGAGGAGCGCAAACGTGCGCGTGCGGCGCAGCAGTCACCAACCGAGCCCGCAAAGGCATCGTCTGCAGCCAGCGCATCATCGGCGGCCCCCGTGCCTGAGAGTGTGTATGCCGAATACCTGGGCACAGGAGCCATCAACTGGTCACAGTTGTCGCTCGCCTACCTGCCCGTGTCACCACGCGGGGCATGGCAGGACCGCACCAGCGAAGCCGAGGAAATTGCGCAGCAGATGGGGCTCGGATCTCGCGGTGCCCAGGCGTGCTCTTCCGTCGTGGCATCCGTCGCTTTTGTTGGACGGCATTCGTTTGTCCAAGGCAACATGCTGTGCTGCGAGGTGCGTCCTGATCACATCTGCTGCTCATGGCTGGAGATCGGGGATGGCATTTTCGAGGAACTCGGCTCATGGGCCATCGACCGCGCGGACATTTCGGATGATCGCCTCGCCGCGCGGGTGTGGAGTTCGTGCGAAGGCATGCGCTCCCATACCATGCGCGATCCACGGCAGATCGAATGCTGCGCGGTCACCCACAGTTGCTCCTCCACACGGGATTGTGCGCGCGGGTTGTCGGCAAATCTGCCTGGCAAGGTCTGGCTATGGGAGGATGAGGTTCCTGCCGCCATCATCGGAGCGCAGACAGGATTGCAGCAAAACGACACCTTGCTGCTGCTCGCTACTCCCTATGTTTTGAGCGTGCGGCTGCCGGACCAGACGCTTCTGCCCGTGCTGAACCGTTTCACCACCATTCCGACGCGGCAAAGCGTGGAAGCCAGCTGGAAGCAAGAGCGTCGTGGTGATGCGATGCGCATCGAGCTCGTCGAGGAAACCGACCGTGGCGTCGTTCCCATCAAATCGCAGGCGGTCGCTTCCTCCGCCTGCTCGACTCAGAACGGCATCACCAGGACGCGGATCGAGGTCGATGTCGAGGCGCGCTGGCGTGTGAGCTTGAAACTCGACGCACCACCTGTTGTCCACACGCCTCCGCCGCCCGTGACGAAGCCCGCCGGTGCCACCAGTCCAAAACAAGCGGAAAGCCCCATTCCACCGCAAAGTACCCCGCCTGTGCCGCCGCCGAAGTCAGCGCCCCAGCCTGTGCCCGATGTTGGCTTCAATCCTGCCACGACGATACTCACGGTTATTCTGATCGCGGTAAGCTTTGCCATCGCGCTCGCAGCATGGCCAGACGCGGACAATGTCGCTCACTGGCGGAATGGATCTTGGGTTCTGCTTTTTCTCATGGTCCTGGCTTGCGGCTCTTCTGAGAAGCACGGCAAGGCAATCGCCGAACGGCTGGTCGGTCCCGTTGTGGTGACTTTGCTGGCCGCGCTTATTTTCACCGGTGCCGCCTGGTTGTGGCCTCACAAGCCTGCCAAGGATGCGTCCGAGAGGCTCCGCGGAGTGTCGGGCAGCAAGGTCTTCACTCTGCCAGAATCCGAACCACCCAAAAATTGATTCACGGGGCGTGATCACGGGCGGAAAAACTTCGCGCTGGCCTCTTTGCATGGCAGCCGCTAAATCCTTTGTCATTCCCTACCGATGCCTTCCGATCCGTTTCTGAACCAATCGCAAGACCGTGGCGGACCGGCGATGCCCTCGCTGGTGGAAGGGCAGTTTCTCTTCAACCGGCGTTACGAACTCGTGCACAAGCTCGGCGCGGGCGGCATGGGTGTCGTGTGGCTGGCACGGGACCACACGGAGCACACGGAGGTGGCGCTGAAGTTCCTGCCCACCGTGCTGGTGCAGCATGAGGGTGAAATGAAACGCCTTCGGGATGAGGTGCGCGCGGGAAAGGAACTGCGGCATCCCGGCATCGTGGCCACGTATGGCATGGAGGTGGAGGACAGCACCGCGGCCATCGTCATGGAGTACGTCCCCGGCCAGACGCTCAAGGAACTGCTGGAGGAAAACGAGCGCGGCTTCTTCGAGCCGGAGGAGATCACCGGTTGCGCGCACACCATCGCGGAAGCCATCGACTACCTGCACACGAAGGCGAAACGTGTTCATCGCGACATCAAGCCCGCGAACATCATCGTGGACGCCGAGGGCGAGGCGCGCCTGATGGACTTCGGCATCAGCAGCCGCATTCAGGACGGCCTGACACGCCACAGCAAGACGAGCGAGGGGCACGGCTCCAGCAGCAGCACACTGGCCTATGCCAGCCCGCAGCAGCTCGAAGGCAGGGCCGCCGCGCCCGCCGACGACCTCTACAGCTTTGGCGCGACGCTCTACGAACTGCTCACCGGCACGCCGCCTTTCTACCGCGGTGATGCGCATGTCGTCGGCTACCAGATTGCCACCCAGCCGGTGATGCCGATCATGACACGCCGCGCCGAGCTCGTCGCCGAAGGTGCGAATGCCGGCATCGGCGAAACGGTGTCCCCATCCATCGAGCGCGCGGTTCTGGCCTGTCTGGCGAAGACTCGCGAGGAACGCCCCGCCAACGCAGCAAGCGTGGTGCAGAGATTGAACGCACCAACGTCGTCGAAGAGGTCGATGGCGGCATCGCCCCCGCCAGTCTCCACGGGTGTTTCACGCTTTTGGCCGGTGTTCGGCAGCCTGCTGCTTCTCGCCGTCGCTGGCTGGGGCTGGAAGACCTTGTTCCCGCCTGACAACCGCCACGACCAGCTTCCATCGTCGCCCGAGGACCTCAAAGAGGCTGCGATGAAGCAGGTGCTGAAGGAACAGACTGAAAAGGAAAGCAAGGCGGCGACCGCTCCCACACCTTTGAAAAGTCAGGCAACGACGCCGGGTGAAGCCAATACCCAACCCGCCAACGCCACCAAAGACAAACCCTTCATCAACAGCCTCGGCATGAAGTTCGTGCCTGTGCCCATCGGCGCGGGGCCTTCCAAGGACCAGCGCATTCTTTTCAGCATCTGGGAGACACGCAGCAGGGATTACGCTGCCTTTGTCACGGACAGCAGGCATGGTGTTGACGAAGAATGGAAAACCGGCAGCTACCATGGAGTGCCCGTTGGACGCGGAGAAGGCGAGCGCGCTGAAGACAGCAATCATCCGGTTGCATTCGTGAGCCGTGACGATGCGGTGGCCTTCTGCACCTGGCTGACGAAAAAGGACCGCGCCATAGGCGTGATCGGCCCGCAGGATGAGTATCGTCTGCCTACTAACATGGAGTGGAGTTACGCCGTGGGCATCGGAGACCGGGAGGACGCCAGCGCTGCGGAAAAGGGTGTGTTCATGGAGAACGTGTATCCTTGGGGCACGGCCTTCCCGCCGCCCGCAGGCAGCGGGAACTACGCGGACACAACGGCCGAGGCTAAACACACACTTCGTGGCAACAGCATCGAAGGCTACACGGACGGGTATGCGACGACCGCACCGGTGGGCAGCTTCAAGGCGAACGCGCTGGGGCTGCACGACTTGGGCGGGAATCTATGGGAGTGGGTCGGCGTTCTGGGCGTGGACCGCGTTAACCAAAACGTGCGTGGTGCTTCTTGGGGGGAGAATTCCGGAAATTGGTTGTCTTCGTCGGTTCGCGCCGGTCAAAACTACCTCTACGGCGGTGACCAAACCGGCTTTCGTTGTGTGCTGGTGGTGGGTGCTGCAGTAACGGCTTCCCAAAACGTCGAATCACCTCCCACGCTCACTGCCACGAAGGAGGCGCCCTTCACCAACAGCCTCGGCATGAAATTCGTGCCTGTGCCGATCAATGCGGGGCCATCCAAAGGTCAGCGCATTCTTTTCAGCATCTGGGAGACACGCAGCAAGGACTACGCCGCGTTTGTGAAGGACAGCGGGCATGATGCCGGGGAGGATTGGAAGACCTTCAGCTTCAAAGACGTGCCCGTTGGCCGAGGTGAAGGCGAAAAGGCGGAGGACAGCAACCATCCGGTCACGTTTGTTAACCATGACGACGCGGTGGCCTTCTGCGCGTGGCTGACGAAAAAGGACCGCAGCAGCGGACTGATCGGCCCACAGGACGAGTACCGCCTGCCGAGTGACGTGGAGTGGAGCTACGCGGTGGGCATCGGCGACAAAGAGGACGCCAGCGCCAGCCCGAAGGACAAAGATGGCGGCGTGCAGGATCTCTATTACCGGGGCACGACCTTCCCGCCGCCCCCAGGCAGCGGGAACTACGCGGATACGGCGGCGAAGACGAAAGGCACGGACTTAAGTGGCAGTATCGAAGGCTACACGGACGGGTATGCGACGACCGCGCCAGTGGGAAGCTTCAAGGCGAACGCGCTTGGGCTGCACGACCTGGGTGGGAATCTTGCCGAGAGGATTGGCAGCGATAATTTGATGGGAAGCTCCACCCATGGGATGATCGGGTCGACTTGGGTCAGCGCCGACGCTGGCCTGACGCTCAGTGCCTACCTCACCGCCGCTGATCATCGTTTTGGCAACGTCGGCTTCCGTTGTGTGCTGGTGGTGGGTGGTGAGAGTGCACCGAAGTCTGGAACCGCTCCAACGTCGGCTCCTGACGCACGAAGTGCCGCACCCGCGAAGCCAGCCACCGCCACGAAGGAGGCGCCCTTCACCAACAGCCTCGGCATGAAATTCGTGCCTGTGCCGATCAATGCGGGGCCATCCAAAGGTCAGCGCATTTTTTTCAGCATCTGGGAGACACGCAGCAAGGACTACGCCGCCTTTGTGAAGGACAGCGGGCATGATGCTGGGGAGGACTGGAAGACTGGTAGCTACAAAGAGGTGCCCGTCGGCCGAGGTGAAGGCGAGAGCGCGGAGCAGAGCAACCATCCGGTCGCGTTTGTTAACCATGACGACGCCGTGGCCTTCTGCGCGTGGCTGACGAAAAATGACCGCGCCAGCGGCCTGATCGGTTCGCAGGACGAGTACCGCCTTCCGAGTGATGTCGAGTGGAGCTACGCGGTGGGCATCGGAGACCGTGAGGATGCCAGAGCCAGCCCAAAGGACAAGAACGAGGGCGTCAAAGACGCGTATCCGTGGGGCACTGCGTTCCCGCCACCTACGGTCATTGGAAACTATGCCGACACGACCGCAAAGGTTAAGGCGAACGATATTTTAGGCATCATTCAAGGTTACACGGACGATTTTGTCACCACAGCTCCTGTGGGTAGCTTCAAGGCGAACGAGTTGGGTCTGCAGGACATGGGAGGGAACGTGTGGGAGTGGACTGGTTCTGCAGGTGACGACAGTGGCAGCCGTGTCTTGCGTGGAGCGTCTTGGTTCATCAGCGATGCGTCCGTAACTCTGTCATCCGCCCGAAGCACTTATGCCGCAGCAACTCGCAACCTAAATTTCGGCTTCCGTTGTGTGCTGGCGGTGAGCACGGGAGCAAACACCTCGCCAAACTCCGAATCGCCCACCCAACTAGCCATGACGGCCACACCATCCGTTTCATCGACTCCGCTGGACAGCGGTGCGGTGGGGAAACAGCACGAGGTCACGCTGCCCGGCGGTGTGAAGCTGGCGCTGTGCTTCTGCCCCGCTGGTAGTTTCACCATGGGCAGCCCGGCCTCTGAGGAAGGACACACTGACGATGAAGAGCAGGTGAAGGTCACTCTCACGCAGCCCTTCTGGCTGGCGCGCACGGAGTTCACGCAGGCGCAGTGGCGTGCGGTCATGGGAACGGATCCAAGCCATTTCAAAGGCGATGACCAGCCGGTGGAAAGCGTGAGCGCAGAGGACGCCGATGCCTGCATCGTGAAATTGAACGAGAAAGTGCCGCTGAAAGGGTGGAAGTGGGCGCTGCCAACGGAGGCGCAGTGGGAATACGCATGCCGGGCGGGGACGACGACGCCGTTTCACTTTGGCAGCATAGCCAAAGGCAAGGAGGCTAATTGGAACGGCAATCTCCGATTTGGATCGAGTGTGGGACTGCCTTTGGATAAGACCTCACCTGTGGGAAAATATGCCGCGAATGCCTGGGGGTTATGTGACATGCACGGGAATGTGTCGGAGTGGTGTCCCGACATGTGGGATGGCCGAGCGAAACTTTCTGGTGGGCTCGATCCTCTTAGAATTGCTGAAGGCATTCGCGTGATCCGGGGTGGCTCTTGGAACGAAAATGCCCAACTCTGCCGCTCGGCCAGACGATACTATGCCTACAGCGGTTCGGAGCATATTGGTTTCCGCCCCGCCCTCGTTCCGGCAAGATCAGATTGAGGAAAGAGAGCGCGAGGAGATGCCACCCAAGAGTCCCAGCCGGAAAAACTTCGCGCTGGCCTCTTTGCGTGGCAGCCGCTAAATCCTTTGTCATTCCCTACCGATGCCTTCCGATCCGTTTCTGAACCAATCGCAAGACCGTGGCGGACCGGCGATGCCTTCGCTGGTGGAAGGGCAGTTTCTCTTCAACCGGCGTTACGAACTCGTGCACAAGCTCGGCGCGGGCGGCATGGGTGTCGTGTGGCTGGCGCGTGATCACACGGAGGAGACGCAGGTGGCGCTGAAGTTCCTGCCCACCGTGCTGGTGCAGCATGAGGGTGAAATGAAGCGGCTGAAGGAGGAGGTGCGCGCAGGGAAGGAACTGCGGCATCCCGGCATCGTGGCCACGTATGGCATGGAGGTGGAGGACAGCACCGCCGCCATCGTCATGGAGTATGTGCCCGGCCAGACGCTCAAGGAACTGCTGGAGGAAAACGAGCGCGGTTTCTACGAGGTCGATGAGGTGCTGGGCTGCGCGCAGAGCATCGCCGAGGCCATCGACTACCTGCACACGAAGGCGAAGCGTGTCCACCGCGACATCAAGCCCGCGAACATCATCGTGGACGCCGAGGGCGAGGCACGGCTGATGGACTTCGGCATCAGCAGCCGCGTGCAGGAGAGCGTCACAAGGCACAGCAAGACCAGCGACGGCCACGGCGACAGCAGCGCCACGCTGGCGTATGCGAGTCCGCAGCAGCTCGGCGGCAAGCCCGCGCATCCGGCGGATGACGTGTACAGCTTCGGCGCGTTGCTCTACGAACTGCTGACCGGCACGCCGCCGTTTTTCCGTGGCGACGCGGCCTTGGTGGCCGTGCAGATCAAAACCGAGCCCGTCACGCCGATGCATGAGCGGCGCGCCGAACTCGTCGCCGAAGGCGTGAATGCCACCACCGGCGAAGAGGTACCCACGGCCGTCGAAGCAATCTTGTTGAGCTGCCTGGCCAAGGAACGCGAGCCACGGCCCGCGAATGCGCAAAGCGTGCTCGACGCCCTGAGCGCCGGTAGGGCGGCTGGTCCCCCAGCCGCCGCGAGCGTCGCTCCAGCCACGCATTCATCCACGTCCCCTGCGGCGCTTGGAGGACCAAGCGCCCTACCCAAAGCGCGCCAAGGACTGAGCGGACCACTCTGGGCCGCCGCCGCGCTGGTTCTCCTCTGCCTCGGCGCATGGGCCATCCTGTCGAAGCCGAAGGAGGTCATCAAGGAGGTGCCGAAGGTCGTCGAGGACACCGCCGCGAAGGAAGAAGCCGCCCGCCAGAAACAACGCACCGACGCGCTGGAGAAAAAGTCGAAGGACGAGGAGCAGAAGAGCCTCGCCGCCGAGGCAGTTGCAGTGAAGGTGAAAGCGGAGGCTGAAGCGCAGCAAAAGACACCACTCCAAAAACAAATTCTCGCAGCCCCGGCTGTGGCCAAAGTATCGATTGCGGAGCCCAAGGCAGGGTGGGTGGGAATCGACATAGGCAGAAATAAAAACCTCGTCATGGGCATGCAATTCGATGTGCGACGTGGCGACGAACTCATAGGACGCGTTATCGTCAGCGACACCATTAAAGAAACAGGTGCCATGGCGGACATCATGAGTGTGGCAATGCCCGGCGCAGCGATCGAAGAAGGCGACGAACTGATTGCACCAACAAACCCGCTCGACGCCGGTAGCGTTGGCAAACAGCACGAGGTCACGCTGCCCGGCGGTGTGAAGCTGGCGCTGTGCTTCTGCCCCGCCGGCAGCTTCACAATGGGCAGCCCGGCCACCGAAGAGGGTCGCAGCGAGGATGAAGATCAGGTTCAGGTCAGGCTCACCCAGCCCTTCTGGCTGGCACGCACCGAACTGACGCAGGCGCAGTGGCGCGCACTGATGGGCACCGATCCGAGCTACTTCAAGGGCGATGACCGGCCGGTGGAGATGGTTAGCGCGGAAGACGCGGATGCGTGCATCGTGAAACTGAACGGTAAGGTGCCGCTGCTAGGGTGGAAATGGGTGCTGCCGACGGAGGCACAGTGGGAATATGCTTGCCGGGCTGCGACGACTACTCCCTTCAGTTTCGGTAGTGTGCTCGATGGCAAGGACGCCAACTGCGCCGGGGACTACCCGTATGGCACTAGCATGAAAGGGCCTTATTTAAAGAAAACAGCGCCGGTAGGCAGCTACAGTCCGAACGGGTGGGGCCTTTGCGACATGCACGGGAATGTTGGGGAGTGGTGTAAAGACGGGTGCGATGGGAACACCAAGCTCCTTGGCGGCACGAATCCCCTTGGCACGGCGAGTGCTTTCCGCTCGGTTCGCGGCGGCTCATGGGACAGCGGTGCGGCTTTCTCACGCGCGGCTGACCGGGTCCGCCTTGGGGCGGGGCCGGACTTCCGGAACTACGCCTTGGGCCTCCGTCCCGCTCTCGTGCCGACAGCAGCACAGGCAGATAATGCGGCAGTTCCACCAACCACCGCGAGCGCCCCCATGCTTGCGAGCACGCCAACAACGGTACTTCGCGGAACAAGCTCCCTATCTGCGAGGCCAGCCACCGCCACGAAGGAATCCCCCTTCATCAACAGCCTTGGAATGAAATTCGTTCCGGTGCCCATCAGCGCAGGGCCATCGAAGGGCCAGCGCGTGCTCTTCAGCATCTGGGAGACGCGCAGCAAGGATTACGCCGCTTTTGTGAAGGACAGCGGGCATGACGCGGGTGAGGAATGGAAGACTTTCATCTATCAAGGCGTGCCTGTGGGTCGCGGTGAGAATGAGAAGGCAGAGGAGAGCAGCCATCCGGCGGCGTTTGTGAGCCATGACGACGCCGTGGCCTTTTGCGCGTGGCTGACGAAGAAAGACCGCGCCAGCGGCCTGATCGGCCCACGGGATGAGTACCGCCTGCCGAGCGATGTGGAGTGGAGCTACGCCGTGGGCATCGGCGATCAGGAAAGCCCCAGCGCCAGCCCGAAGGAGAAAGGTGGCGGCGTGAAGGATGTCTATCCCTGGGGCACGGGCTTCCCGCCGCCCGCGGGCAGCGGGAACTACCCGGACACGACGGCGAAGGCCAAAGGAACGGTCTTCATCAGGAGCATCGGAGGCTACACGGACGGCTATGCCACCACAGCTCCGGTGGGCAGCTTCAAGGCGAACGTGCTGGGGCTGCACGACCTGGGCGGGAATCTTTGTGAGTGGACAGACAGCGTTTATGAACCCAGCAGCACCGACCGTGTGTTGCGCGGGGAGTCTTGGTTCATCTACGATGCGTCCAGCGCGCTCTCGTCCAGCCGCCTCCGCGACGTCGCTGGTTATCGTGACTTCTTCATCGGCTTCCGGTGTGTGCTGGCGGTGAGTGGCGGCTAGGCTTCTTGCCTTTTCCTTTTTTGCCTCTGACCTCGCAGCAGTCTCAAGGCATTCAGCGAACGAACGCGGTGATGATGCGGTTTGAATCCTGAATAGCGAACAAGGAATCATGAAGGCCGAGGTGCCGAGCTGTCCTTCTTCATTCAAGATTCCTTGTTCGGTGTTCGATATTCTTCCTCACCCGGAAAAACTTCCCGCTGGCCTCTTTGCATGGCAGCCGCTAACTGATTCCTCATTCGCCATTCTGGTTTCGTCATTCGCCAATGACCTCCGCCCTCTTTAATCACGTCACTCTCGACATCCAGTTGCCCTCGCGCTGGGTGCTGGGGGAGTCGCGTTTGATCAAGATGCGGTTGCGCAACCAATGTGGCGCGGATTTGAAAAAGGTGCAGGTGCGCACGGGTTGGTGGGGTGCGGAGGCAGCGGACGAACGCTGGAAGCACCTCGGCGTCCTGCGGCGTGGTGCTCACCTGGATGGCGCGATGACAGTCGCATCGCCTCCGGGACGGGAGGATCAATTCCGGCTGGAACTGCGTGCGGAGGCGGGACCGTATCTGCAACTCGAACTGTGGGGGGCGAAGATGGATGTGCAGGCCCGGCCGAAGCCGGGTGCGGAAGGGCCGGTGCATGTCGTGTTCGAAAACTCCGGCATCAGTGGTGACAAGATCGGCTTCGGACAAGTCGCCAGCGAAGGTGGCGCGGTGGTGGGGCATCAAGTGCATTTGCACGGCAGCAACGCGACCGCCGAATTCGAGCGCTGGCTGGCGGAAGATCCGCTGGCTGCGCAGATGCGTGAACTGCCGCTCCACCTTGCCCTGGAAACCTGCCAGGAGTGGACCAATCCGCATGGCATGATGCTGGCGGGCATCATGCGCGGGGAGTTCTGCATGGGCGCATGCGCGAACGACGCGGAAGCGCAGCCCGAGGAGAAAATGAGCCGGGAGGTGACGCTCACGCACAGCTTCTGGATGGCACGGCATCCGGTGACGAACGCGCAATGGACCGAAGTGATGCAATCACCCACGCCAGTGACGCTGAAAGGCCATCGAGCCGCGGAGATGCCCGTGGCGAACGTGACCTGGGGCCAGGCGATGGATTTCTGCACACGATTGACGGAGCGGGAACGAGCCGTGGGCGTGCTTCCGCCGGGTTATGCGTATCGTCTGCCGACGGAGGCCGAATGGGAGTACGCCTGCCGCGCCGGTTGCACGAAGCCGCGTTACGGTGCGCTGATGAAAATCGGCTCCGTGCAGGCCAATGGCGGGCGCATGATCGAGGTGGGACGCTTTGAACCGAACGCCTGGGGCCTGCATGACATGCTGGGCCTCGTGTTTGAATGGTGCGTGGACGCTTATGCGCCCTACAACCTCTCTGAAACAACCGATCCGGTGTGCTGGAACGCATTTCCCGGACAGCAACTCCAACGCGTGATCCGCGGCGGCTGCTATCAGGGACCGGACGTGTTTGCTCGTGCCTCGGCACGCTTCGGCCGCGATCCGCAGAGCGCGTCCAATCGCGTCGGTTTTCGCGTGGTGCTGGCTCGGGAAAGTTGAGAATTCAGGCCGGAATTCGTCCCGGCTGTCCTCTTTTCATTGGCATGCCCACTTCCGTGCCGATGAAAGCTCACCTCTTTTCCCTGATCCTCCGAATTGCCACGCTCCAGGCAGCAACCGCGGTCGCTGCCACCCATGTGGTGGTCCAAGGAGACACGCTTTCCCGCATCGCACGGAAACACCAGTGCAGCGTGGTGGAACTCAAGAGCGCCAACAAGCTCACCAGCGACATCATCCGCGTCGGGCAAACCTTGCAAGTGCCTGAAGCCGCGGCTGCAACAGAGCCTGCGCCTGTTCTGCCACCACCATCCGGGCCTGTCATCTCGAACGAGGAGCTTGAAGCTAATCTGAAGAGCTTGGCCTCCGCCGACCGGTGGAAGGTGCAGCTCTTTCTCGATCAGGCACTCTTTGCTCCTGGGAAGGTGGACGGCCTTGTCGGGGAGTTCACCGTCAAGGCCGCCGCGCGTTGGATCATGGCGGGAAAAAATCGTGACATGCAGTCCTTGCTTGCCGCGGCACGCAAACAATGCGCACAGACGCAGACAGAGTTTGTGATTCCCGAGTCAGCAGCCTCGTTCATTGGCATCATTCCTGAGAGGCTCGAAGAAAAGGCCATGCTGACCACCCTGCCCTACGAGTCGCTGGCGGAATACACCGCGGAGCGCTTCCACACGGATCTCTCCACGCTTCGCCGCCTCAATCCCGGTCTTGATCTGACCACGCTGAAGATTGGCGACACGTTGCAAGTTCCCGCAGTGGATCCTTTGATCATCGAAAACTGGCCGGAGAAACTCAGCAGCATTTGCTCCGAGCCAGGGAGCATTCATCTGCGCATTCATCACGATGATCGGATGATTGAAGTGCTGCGCGCCGATGGGCGCATGTGCGCCGCGTTTCCCATCACCGTGAGTCCGAAACCCGAGCATCGCCGCACAGGCGAGTGGTTCATCCACAGCATCACCGCCAATCCATCCTTCCTTTGGGACGACGAGATGCTGAAAAACGGAGTCAAAGGCACGGAGCAGCATCTGCTCCCGCCCGGCCCCAACAATCCAGTGGGCATTCTCTGGCTCGCGCTTCAGCCTGTTGGCGGACCGAAGGCTCACATCGGCATCCACGGCACCGCGGATCCTGCGCGCATTGGCCGCAATCACAGCAGCGGCTGCATCCGCCTCGCGAACTGGGACATCATCCGCCTTGCGAAGATGGTGGGAAAAGGCACGCGCGTGGCATGGCAGCCGGAAGATGCTCCAGCGTTCCGCCCTCCTGTTCTGGCAGCCAGTTCCCCGCATTGAGCCGGGGGGAGGCAACATTGGTACTTGGAATTCTGTCCATCTCTCAGCTAAAACATCACACACCATGAACAGCATCATCATCGTCCGTCGTCTCACTGGCACACAAAAAGGCAAAGAAGAGACCTTTGACACCCAGGAGCTCTCACTCGGCACCGGTTCGAACAACACGGTGCGCTTCGATCCCACGTGGGATCGCGGCGTGGCCTCGTCCCACGCCAGGGTCTGGTGCGATGAAAAGGGCGTCTGGTGGCTGCAAGATGCAGGCAGCAGCACGGGAACGCTTGTCAACGGCCAGCGGATCACGATGAAACGCCAGATCAGCGGGGCGGCTGTGATCGAACTGGGCCAGGGCGGTCCGAAGGTTGAGGTCGTGTTGCCTGCGGCGTCTGTTTCCGGCCAGACGACAACACCGCGTGTTGTTGAGCCATCGTCGGGGGGCAAAGGACTGCTGGTAGGAGCGGCGCTGGTGGTGATTGCTGCGGTGGGTGTCGGTGCGTGGTTTAAACTGAAGGATGGCAATCAGGGTGACCGTCCTCAAGGCGACGTGGTGCTGGCCGATAGCGATGAAAAGCTGCGCCTGATCGCGAAAAAATACGAGCAGGCGGTTGGAGTCGTGATTATGGCGGAGGAAGGCTCGTCGCGGCCGGTGGGCACGGCATGGGCCGTTGCGCCGAACACCTTCGGCACGAATTCCCACATCACCGAGGCCGTCGAGCCGGTGCTGGCGGAGGGCGGCGCGGTGTTCGTCGTCATCAACAAGAATCCGAATCTGCGCTTCCGCGTGACCAAGACGGTGACGCATCCCAAATACTATTCCAACGCCAAGGCGCAGGCCGGTGAGCCGCCACCGTTGAATGCTGACGGCAAAGTGCAGCAAGTCGGCGCCTATGATGTGGGTCTGCTCATCGTCGATGGAGATCCCCCGGTGAAGTTCACGCTCGCCTCGCAGAAGAAGCTCGAATCGCTCGACGCGGGTTATCGTGTCGCCTTCCTCGGTTTCCCGATGGAAAGCCTCGCTGGTGGCAACATCGACGCGCATTACCCGGTGGCGACGATGCAGTCCGGCATCATCACCAGCGTCACCGACGCCTGGATGGCCGATGCCGCGCCTGCACAATGCATTTTGATCCATCATAACCTTCCCTCCGCCGGCGGTGCCAGCGGCAGTCCGGTGTTCGACGTTGATGGCGAGGTCGTGGGCCTGCACTCCGCCGGAAACTACACCATGGGCCTCTCCACCGCCGCGCATCGTGCCTTGTCGCAACAAATCATCGATCAAATCCGCAATCTGGAGGCTGACGTGGACGCGAAGCTCAAAGACAAGTCACTGACACCGGAGCAGCGCCAGAAAATCGTCGCTGAAGCCGAGGCACTGGCGAAAAGAATCGCCGGGGCACCGCTCTCCATCCTCCAGATGCAGCGCGTCACCTCCGCCTCGCTCATCAACTTCGCCCAGCGCGCGGACATGCTGCGGGAACTGCTGGACGCCCAAGGCGCGCGTTGAAAACAGCGCTATCGCGCCGGTTCTTCGTTCTTTGTTCCTCGTTCTTCGTCATTCGCCATTCTAGTTTCGTCATTTCCTCCAGATGCCTCACGATCCGTTTCTGAACCAATCCCAAGACCGTGGCGGACCGCAGATGCCTTTGTTGCAGGCGGGCCAGCGGCTGTTCAACCGCCGCTACGAGTTGCTGCGTCCTCTCGGAGCAGGCGGCATGGGCGTGGTGTGGCTGGCACGGGATCACACGGAGGAGACCGAGGTGGCTTTGAAGTTCCTGCCCACCGTCCTCGTTCTTCAAGAAAGCGAAATGAAACGCCTGCGTGACGAGGTTCGTGCGGGCAAAGAATTGCGGCATCCACGTCTCGTCGCGACCTACGGCTTGGAGGTTGAAGACGGCATCGCCGCCATCGTGATGGAGTATGTGCCCGGCCAGACGCTCAAAGAGAAGCTGGAGGCGCAGGAGCGTGGCTTCTTCGAGCCAGAGGAGATTGCAGCATGGGTCAAAGATGCGTGTGATGGTCTCAGCTATCTGCATGAGGAAGCAAAACGCATTCACCGCGACCTCAAGCCCGCCAACATCATCATCGATGCCGCAGGACACGCACGCCTGATGGATTTTGGCATCAGTCACCGCATCCAGGAAGGTGTGAGCCGTCACAGCAGGACCAGCGACGGTCATGTCAGTGGCAGCAGCAGCACCTTGGCGTATGCGAGCCCGCAGCAGCTCAGCGGCAGGCCCGGAGACAAGTCCGACGACATTTACAGCCTCGGTGCCACGATCTACGAATTGCTCACTGGCACGCCGCCGTTTTTCCGAGGCGGAGCAGAAGCGGTGGCCATCCAGATCAAAACGGAGCTGCCGACGGCTATCATGGAGCGCAGGCAGGAACTCAAAGCAGAGGGAGTCAATGCTGTTTTAGGTGAGGCGTTGCATTCCCCCATTGAGCAGATCGTGTTGGACTGTTTGTCCAAAGAGCGCGAGCCACGACCAGCCGGAGCGAACAAGGTGGCACAGAGATTTGGCGTGACATATCAGCCTTCTCTGCCTTCTGCGAAGGGGACGGCTGCATCGATGCCAAGGCAAACGCCCAGCCCCACACCGTTGCGGCGTTTCTTGAAGCCCGTGATTGCCGCTGGAGTCGTGTTGGCAGCGCTGGTGTGCGCAATGTTAGTTCCACGCACCAAGACGGATCTGAGACAAGCCCCCACCAGTGTTGCAAGTGAGGACATTCTGATTGGTGAATTTGCGTCGCTTACTGGGCGCGAGGCTGCCTTTGGCACCTCATCTCATGAAGGGACACAACTGGCCGTTGAAGAAATCAATGCCAGCGGTGGTATTCTTGGCAGGCAGGTCAGGTTGATCACGAAAGATGACCAGTCCAAGGCGGGCGAGGCAGCCAACGTGGTGGACCAACTCATTTCTGAGGATCGAGTCGTGGCAGTGCTCGGCGAGATCGCATCCAGCAGGTCATTGGAGGCGGCCCCTGTCTGCCAGCGGAATGGCATTCCAATGATCTCGAATGGCTCAAACCCAAAAGTGACAGAGGCGGGCGATTTTATTTTTCGTGCATGTTTCAGTGACCCATATCAAGGTTCGGTGATGGCGAGTTTTGCCACAAACACCCTGAAGGCAAGGAAGGTGGCGGTCTTTGCCGACTCGAGCAGTGATTACAGCCTGGCAATGGCCAAACGCTTCAAGGATGACTTCACAAGAGCTGGCGGCGTGATTGCTGCCGAGCAATTCTTCAAAGGAGGGGACAAGGATTTCAAAGGTCAGCTCACCGCAATCCAGTCAGCCATGCCGGATGCTGTTTTCGTTCCTGGCTACTATCCAGACGCGGCTCTTATCTGCATTCAAGCAAGGCAGCTCGGTCTCAACGTTCCACTCCTGGGCGGTGACGGCTGGGAAAGTGAAACGTTGATGCAAATTGGTGGAACCGCCGTCGAGGGACACTATTTCTGCACACATTACGCGGCAGACGCCACATCAACAAAGGCGCGATCCTTCGTTGACGCGTACGGCAAACGTTACGGTGGAAAGAAGCCCGATGGCATGGCCGCGCTTGGTTATGACGCCGTCAAGCTGCTCGCCGACGCCATTACTCGCGCACAAACCACAGACGGCAAGAGACTGCGCGACGCTCTGGCTGCCACCAAGAATCTCGAAGTCATGACGGGAAAAATGAGCCTTGATGCTCTGCGCGATGCGATCAGGCCGGCCGTGATTCTTCAAGTGAAAGACGGAGCGTTCAAGTATGTCGAGACGGTGGCCCCGGAGTATGCCACTGGCGACTCTGCAAAGATCACACCGCAGCCGGCCACGCCAGCACCACCAAAGCCGTCGACTCTCACCGCCACGAAGGAATCCCCCTTCACCAACAGCCTCGGCATGAAGTTCGTGCCCGTGCCGATCAACGCCGGGCCATCGAAAGGCCAGCGAATCCTCTTCAGCATCTGGGAGACGCGCAGCAAGGACTACGCCGCCTTCGTGAAGGACAGCGGCTATGACGCGGGCGAGAATTGGAAAACCATCGAATACCAAGGAGTGCCCATCGGTCGCGGTGAAGGCGAGAATGCCGAGGAGAGCACCCACCCGGCGTCGAATGTGAGCCATAACGACGCCGTGGCCTTCTGCGTGTGGCTGACGAAGAAGGACAGCGTCAGTGGTCTGATCGGCCCGCAGGACGAGTATCGCCTGCCCAGCGATGTGGAGTGGAGCTACGCCGTGGGCATCGGCGACCAGGAAAGCGCCAACGCCAGCCCGAAGGACAAGCACATGGGTGTGAAGGACATGTATCCGTGGGGCGTCGGCTTTCCACCTCCCGCAGGCAGCGGGAATTACGCGGACACAACCGCGAAAGCCAAAGGAACACACCTTCTTGGCATCATCGACGGCTACACCGATGGCTACCCCACGACGGCGCCGGTAGGCAGCTTCAAGGCGAATATACTGGGGTTGTATGACATGGGCGGGAACTCGAGAGAGCATTGCGCAGACTGGGAAGACAGTGAGCAGAAATACCGTGTGTCGCGCGGGGCGTCTTGGGACTCCATGGATGTGTCCGACTCGCTCTCGTCCTTCCGCGCCAGTGGCGATGCCAGCAGTCGTGGCATGGTCTACGGCTTCCGTTGTGTGCTGGTGGTGTCTGGCACAGGAGGAAACGATGGAGCTTCTGCCTCTGAACCTGCCGTTGACTCCTCTGCGAACGCGCTCACAGCCTTCCTTCGCACACCGCAGTTTTCCGGATCGAAAACACATCAGGTCCGTCTTCAACGGAGTCACTACTTCGACAACGACGTGCCAAACCTTGACGGCATGGACTGCTTTGAGATCAAGGGGCCGAACGACCCCTTATTAAAACGCTTTGCATTCGTGCCCCGGGATTCACATCTCGGGCGTGAATTGCAAAACAGTGTCCCATGGGAGGGGGTGGTTGAGGCAGAGGCAGCCATGGAATGGCATGGAGATGGCGATGCAGCTTGGATTGAACTGAAGTCTGCGAAGAAAGTGACCAAGCAGTGACTGGAGCACCGCCTGCCCGTTGTTTTCTTCACCGGCAGCCTGTTCGCTAACGGGTGGATTGGCGGTCGGCGATTCATGGATCGAGCAAAGTGCACAAATGGTTGCTTGCCCCAACTTCTCCCGCCTCACACCGCGAGCGCCATTTCATAAAGCACCGGCGGACGTTCCCATGAGGAGGTTGAGGCGCCGCTCTTCATCGAGTTCTGCTGGGCGATGGCCAGCATCTCCCATGGATCACGCTTTGAAGTGCAGGGACCGCCATGCGCAGGTTTTAGATCGAGGTAGAACTGCACGCATTCCTTCACTCCGCCGATGGCGAGCGTCTGCTCGTAGGCGGCACGAAAGTCGCCCAGCAGGCTGTAGCAATGCCCGGCGAGAATGAGAACCGTTTCACTCGAGCCGCTGAGAGACGGATGACGGCAGACAGGAGCTGGGTTGAAGTTCAGGGAGATGCAGCCGGGGATCACGGTGAGCACTTGATTGATGCCTGCGGGATTCTGTTGGAAGAGGAGTTCGTCGTTCATGACGACGTGAAGAGAAACTCCTGTGATTTTTCCGATGGTTTTGGCCGGACGGACTTCGATTTGTGAAAAAAAGACCACGGATGGCACAGCTTGAACGGACATGCTTCGGTGCATCAGGTTTGGTGATTTTTGAGCCGCTGATCTGACGCTAATCAGACGCTAATTTCAAACCTCTGCCATCAGCGTCATATAAGCGTCTTGTCAGCGGTTTGAACCCGTCTGCTGTCTGCAAACAGATCAAATCTGATCCGTGCCATTCGTGAAATCCGTGGTTTTGCTTCCCGGATTTATCCGGCGCTTCCCAACAACATAAGGACGCGCGAACTCGCTCTCACTTTGATCCGAGTCTCCTGATATGCTTCGGTTCATCAGGTTTGGTGATTTTTTGAACCGCTGATCTGACGTTAATCAAACGCTAATTCCAAACCTCTGCCATCAGCGTCCTATTAGCGTCTTGTCAGCGGTTTAAACCCGTCTGCTGTCTGCAAACAGATCAAATCTGATCCGTGCCATTCGTGAAATCCGTGGCCCGTTCACTCAGGACGCTTCCACAGCGGTTTGTCGGCACCGGTTTTTTCCAAGGGGGAAACGCCGGGAGGAATGTCGCTGCGCAGCGGAATGCCTTCGGGTGTGAAGACAGATTTTTCGTTGGAGAGCACCAGGCCGAAGGGGCGGCGCTCATCGGCCACGGCGGGTGTGTCCTCGTCGTGCCAGATGGCGGGATTTTCGACTTCGGAGCGTTTGGGCAGGCGGATGTGCTCGGATGGATTCAGCGTGCCCTTCTGCCGCAACTGGCTGTCCGTCTGCGCGGCAAAAGCACTCGCCTCCTGCTTCAGGACATGAACGGGGATCGCCTTCGGAATCAGATCCTCGGATTCCACCGATTCGGAATTGCTGGTGGCTGGCGGCACGCTTGCTTTCGCCACCTTCACAGCGCGGACGGGGCGGTGAAACTGCTCTTCCGTGATCAATGTACGCGTCTGCGCGATGACACCGGGTTGCTTGCGGGCAGGACGCACAAAGACGGGCTTGGATTCCTTGTGTTGCTGCCCGGAGCGAGCAGAGGATTTGCCCGCGGTGCTGATGGGTGAGGAAGTTTTTGTCTGCGGAACTGATGCTGTGGATTTGACCTCGGGTTTGGTTTCCATCCTGCCTGCTGATGCGGTGGCATTCGACACATCGGCACCATCGGGTTTCGCGCCTTTGGCAGTTGCCTGAGCGGTTGCCGAAGGCTGAGATGCGGATGAACCACCCGTGGTGATCGCAGAAGCAGGCGAGGTCGCATCGCGAGAGGCCGGCGTATTGGATGAAGGTGTCTTCACCACGGTTGGCGTGGCATCTCCGACGGTGGGAACATTTGGAGTCGTGGCGGACCCAGCGCCTGATTTTGGAGTCGCGGTCGTTGCCGCCTTGCTGGCAGGCTTATCACCTGTGACCACGCTGGAAGCTTTCTGTCCGGCTGGGAGGGGCTCGCTGATTTTTCTCCCCACGCTTTCCTCCGGCACGCCGTCAAACCAGTCGCCCGGCGTGGCCTGTGCGCTGAGGTCGACCGCCGCCAGATTCGTGAGCGTTCCGATCAGCGTGTCCGTCTCCTCGGTCTTTGCCGTCACCTGCTTTTTCCCACCGAGAACGAAGGCCAGCCCCAGACTGACCACGAACAGGGCAGCGGCAGCCAGGGCGATGGTTTTCCGCCGGGCGGGAATGGAGGACAGAGGCAGATCAGTCATGGGAGGCTCGGATTCGACGGTGATGGTGAGGGTTTAATCGGGAAAAGACAAGCCCGTGTCGCTTTTCCGGTGTTGCGTCATCGTTGTAGAACTTCTAATTTCCGCCTGCATGACGAAGGATCGCGCTGACACCGTCAAGATCGCCGGCTTCTGGCTGGAACTGAAAAGTTCCTGGGAGAAGTGGCAGCAGGGGCAGCCGATGCCTTCGCTTCAGGAGGCCACGCAGGCTTACTTTGAGGACGTTTCCTTCGCGTGCATGAACTCGGCCCTCAAGGCGCTGGGCAGTGTTTATGAAAACGTGCCGCCGATGCGCGATGGCAAGGATGCCTGGTCGCATGTGTTTCACTACCTCGTCGAAGAACGTCCGCGTGCCGCGCTGCGTGTGATCGACGACATTTTTCTCCGCGCACGTGCCAACGCAAACACACCGGAGGGCCTCGCGCCGCTGGACGAACTCGCCTATCAGCTCGGCTGGATTTTGAACCAGTTTCACATGCGCATGCGTGATGTGGCGCGTGATTACGCTGGGGAGCATGGCACGCCCACCCAGGCGGGTGTCACCGGCACGATCCACAAACCGGTGGGAGACAAGGAATCCCAGGTGACCCTGCTGGACATCATGGCCTTCATGGATCCGAACTGGGCCACGGCGACGGAGCGCGAGGAATTGCGCACGCTGAGCAGCGCTGTGGTGGAGGCGTTCTTCCCCGGCGTGCGCACCGCGTTCAAGTTGCGCCTTTACCTCCGTCTGCTGCGCGAGAACCGCAATGTCATCATCTCCGTGGCCAATCAGATCGTCCTCGCGCTCGCAGGCGTCGGCAAGGCGGTGTTCGCCGACGGTGCCTCCGTCGTGATGAATGCGCTGACAGCCCGTACGGCGGAGGAACCGGCCTTCCAGGAGCTGGATCGCGAGGCGCAGATGTATTTTCTTGGTTACACCGCCCTGTCACTCTCCGACCGCACTGAAATCTGGACGCATCTGGGCGAGTGCATGCGGGAGTTCCTCGCCGAAAACGAAAAAGCACCACCGGAGAAACGCACCCCCGCCAACATCATCATCGAGCGCATGGAGGCCTTTGCCGCCCTGCTGCTGAATGAATTGCGTGGCAAGGACGCCCTTCTGTCGGAAAACGAACTGGACCCTCTCTTTACCGCCATAGCCACGGCACGCCAGCAGCACTGCCCGTGACAACTCCACCCTCGTATGAATCCCCAAGAACGTTTGCATTCCTGGGCCTCCCAATGGAGCGCCCGCCAGCTGCTCTCTGCCGATCCACCCTCCCCGCCTGAACCACCCTCGCCTGCCAGCCAGGCATCCAGCAGTCAGTTTGCCGTCGGTTTCGGCGATCTTGCCAGCCGTCTGCTGACACAGTTGAACGCTTCCATCACGCCCGATGACGCGCAACGCGCGCAGAGAGACGGCGCCTTCACCGTCAGCGCCACCGGCGCCCGGACCCCCAACGTGCCCATCCTGCGCGGACAAATCCGCCAGCTCAACCCCGAACTGAAACCATCGTGGACACGCACGGTCATCGTGCTGCTGCTGTCGGTGGAAGACAGCTCTGGACGGGTCCTCGCCGTTCCCTTCGGTGAGTTTTCCGAGCCCGCCTTCGACAGCGAACTTTCCACCGGCCTCACCGAGAATGGCATGGCGGTGCTGTGTGTCTGGAACGCCGCATGGGTGCCGCTGGGCGCGATGAAACACAGTTGGTGGCTGATGGACGCCTTCGACGATCTCCTGCGCGATGTTGAACTCATGCACAAGCTCCATGGCAAACGCGAAGCACTGACCGTTTCCCTTCTCGACCGCGCCGGTCTGCCCATCCTCCACCCGCTCGATCCGCGTCACGATTATCTCGATCTGGAGGCTGGCTTGCTGGAGGATTTGAACTTTGAATGAGCGGAATGCCATGTTCCCTGAACACGGCATGGCACCACAACGCTCAACGCATGATCTTCACGACCTGGCCTTATGAGATTCTCCCTTGTTCTGACTGTACTTGTTTCGGTTGCCCGGCTGGCCGCCGCGGATCGCGTGGCGCTCGTTATCGGTAATGGCGGCTATGATACTGCGAGGCTTCCGAATCCGCCAAATGATGCCGTGCTGGTGGCTGGCAGTTTGAAGCAGGCAGGTTTCAAGGTCATTCAAAAGACCGACCTTGGCCGTGAAGGCATGCGCGCCGCAGTGCGTGAGTTTAGTGACGCGCTGGCCAAGGGTGACACCGCCCTGTTCTACTATGCGGGGCACGGGGCCCAGGTGAAGGGGGAAAACTACCTTATTCCGGTCGATGCGCCGCTGGGCATGAAGGAGTTCGAGGCTGAGGATCGTTCGGTGAGAGCCAATCTCGTGCTCGCCGCGATGGAGGAGAGCGGCAGTGCGCTGAACCTTGTCATCCTCGACTGCTGCCGGGACAATCCTTTTGCGCGCGGTTGGCGCAGTGCCTCCACCGGTCTTGCGGAGATGAGGGCGCCTCAGGAAACGCTCATCGCCTATGCCACAGCTCCGGGAAAGGCAGCACTCGATGGTGAGGGCATGAACTCACCCTATGCGGCGGCACTCGCGCAGGAGATTCTGCGTCCTGGCGTGAAGATGCAGGATGTCTTTCTCAATGTGGCCCGCGCAGTGAGCAAAGCGACCAACAACGAACAACGTCCGTGGATAGCGAGTGATTTGCTCAGTGAGGTCTGCTTTCTGCCAAACCTGTCGGCACCGGCTCAGAACTCATCTGGAGGCACAATGATCCCCACAACGCCCCCGGCAACCGCCGCATCTCTGGCACCCGACACTTTTCCCACACTGAGCCAACTGGACGCCAACGGAGATGGTTCTTTAAGCAAGGAAGAGTTCATGGTCGTGCGACGGGGAACGGCTGCCGAACGAGGAGAGAGCTTCGCCAGAATGGATTACGACGCAGATGGCAAGCTTTCAGCCGACGAGTACGAAGATGTGACAGCGGGGATGCGCAAACTGTCTTCAAGTTTGTTCGAATATGCGGATGATGATGAAGATGCGGTCCTCTCCAAGGACGAGTTCATGGAATATTTTGCGATACCGATTCACAAGGCCCCTGCAGAAGAAGCCTTCAAAAAGATGGACGCCAATGGCGACGGTCGTTTGAGCCGGGCCGAATTCAACGCTGGCAAACGATAAGCACGTCAGCACCTGCTATTACATGAGATGAAAGGACTTCTTGGTTTTCTCTTGGTGCTGACTGCCACCGTGCCCGGCTGGAGTGGAGATCGTGTGGCTCTTGTGATCGGCAACAACGCCTATTCCGGTGATGGCCGTCTTGAAAACCCGGTGCGTGATGCCCGCGCCGTCAGCGGTGTGCTGCGTCAGGCGGGATTTGAGATCATTGCCGTTGAGAATGCGAAAGTGGAGCAGCTTTACGACGGCCTGGAACGATTGAAGAAGCAGGCCGAGGGAGGAAAAATCGGACTGGTCTTTTACGCGGGTCATGGCGTGGAGGTGGACGGGAAAAACTATCTCCTGCCCGTCGATGCCGAATTGGAAAACGCCGCGCAGCTCCGCACACAGGCTGTGGCTCTCGACACCGTTTTGGCCGACCTCAAGGCCGCCCGTTGCGAGGCCAGCCTCGTCATTCTTGACTGCTGCCGGAATAATCCGCTCACGCGAAGCTGGTTGCGCAGCCGCAGTCTCGGTGGTGGTCTCGCGGAAATCGGCGATGCCGCGCTGCCAAACTCTACCATGGTCATGTTCTCCGCGGGTCCGGGTCAGCAGGCGCTGGATGGCACCGGAGAGAACAGTCCATTCACTGCCGCCCTCGTCCAACGGATGCAGCAACCCGGCATCAGCCTCTTCGACGCGTTTCTCGGCACCAGCGACGAGGTCTCTCGAATGACCGGAAAACGCCAGGAGCCTTGGGTGAAGTTCGACGGAGCCGGGCGCGTCTTTCGCGAGTTTTCGTTCCACGCGGGTCATGGTCCTGTGCCGGCCCTGACCCCGATGACACCTCCTGTCATCCCACCGCCAACTCCCACACCAGCAGTTGCCGACAAAAAAGCCGTCTTGTGGTCCAAAGGACCGCTGAAGGCACAGTTGGAATCTTTCGAACTCAACTCTCAGACTGAGGCCCGCGCTGAAGTAAAGGTGACCAACACATCTCCCGACAAACAGCTCAAGCTCGCTTTCGACTGGGAGGATCCCAGTGGTTATTCGCCCAATCCTCCACCCGGTTCTGATCTCCACATCACTGGAGGTGCCACGCTTTCATGCGTGAGCGCCAGCGGCATCAACACGCTCACTTTTTTGGACGCCACAACCGGACGTGGCGTGCTAGGGACGCCGGGTGATGTCATTGCCCAGGCCACTGACCTCGGGCCGAACGAGGAAATCACGCTCAGGCTGATGTACGGACTTCCTTCGCAGGTGCGTGGCTTTGGCCTGAGCACGGATCGGAATCAAAAAGCCTCCTCAAATAACGCATCTCCTGCCCATGGGAGGGACTATCTCATCATCAACCTCTGGCAGGCCGAGGTCAAAGGTGACACCTTCGGCCCTCCCGCCCGCATCAGCATCCGGCTGGACGATGTAAAGAAAGCATCTGTATGGTAGCCCCCCCGGCCCTTTTAGCGATCATCTCCTTCCACATGCCATGCGCTCGCTTCCACTGTTCTTATTAGCAGTCTGTCTGCCCTCGACCATCATGGCCGCTGGCCGACACGCTCTCATTCTCTGCAATCAGAACTACACCGCCGTTGGCGCTCTGAAGACTCCGCTCGCTGAGGCAAAGGCAGCCGAGGAGACGCTCAAAACGCTTGGCTTTGCCGGAAACATCACCGTCGTCACGGATGCCAGCACGGCAAAGATGATAGAGGTGGTGGATACCTTCACCAGCAAGCTCAAGGACGCGGAAGTGGCGCTGTTTTTCTATGGAGGACACGCCATCCAGGCTGCTGGTGAAAACTATCTGCTCGGCGTGGACAGTGATCCCGCCACCACAAGTCAACTCGCCTACAAGGCGTTGCCGTTGGGCCGCGTGCTCACGAATCTCGAGGGCTCTGGTGCGAAGCTGAACCTCCTCATCCTCGACTGCTGCCGCGACAACCCGCTGCCCACGCGTGGACGCAATATCGGCAGTACCCGAGGCCTCGCACCGACGGCAAACGCTCCCAAGGGCACCTTCATCGCCTACGCTGCCGATGCCAATCAACAAGCCTGGGACGACCACGGCCAGATCGGCCTCTACGGCAGCGTGCTCTTTGAAAAGATGAAAACACCCGGCCTGCGCCTGGAGGACATCTTCATTCAGACCCGTGAAGAAGTGGCGAAGATCGCCACCGAGAAATACCAGCACCAGCAGGAGCCGGCCGAGTACAGCAAGGTGAGCGGCGCGTTTTATTTTGTGTCCAAACTGAGTGAGCCATCTTCGAATGTTGGACCTGTCCCCACCACTCCAGCAAATATGCTGGGTAGCGGTGTGTCCCTCGAATCTGATGAGGAAAAGCGAAAGGCTGTCGAATTGGTTGTGGCAGCCTCGACCGTGCTTCCACAGGAAACTCGAACAGACTATGATAGAGGTATCAAAGGCCCTGCAAGCAATCCACTTGTGGTCAGACTTTGGCCCGCGGGAGCACCTGAGCCAAAAGGTTTCATGCCTGAACCTGAAAAGGTCATCCCCAAAAAAAACGAACGAGACATCCTGCGCGTTACCAATGTTTCAGATCCCACGATCAGTGTTTATAAAGCACCAGACCCAAATGACACGGCAGTCATTGTCTGTCCAGGAGGTGGGTATAGTATCCTTGCCACGGAACATGAGGGCACAGCAGTCTGCGCATACCTGAACACAATTGGGGTGACAGGCATTTTGTTGAAGTATCGCGTGCCCCGTCGTGACGAAGAGGATCCGGCCAAACATCCGCTCCAAGATTTACAACGCGCGATTAGTTTGGTCAGGAGCAGTGGCAGTGAGTGGGGAGTACAGGTCAAGCGAATTGGCGTTTTAGGCTTTTCGGCTGGGGCTCACCTTGCGGCGCTTGCGGCCATCAATCCAAAGGAACCAACCTATCCGCGAGACGGTGTGATCGACGTTGATAATCCGGTTCCAGATTTTGCTGTGCTGCTTTATCCTGCGTATTTGGCCAAAGACAAAAACACACCTATGTTTCTCGATCCGAGGATAAGTGTGACGGATAGATCGCCGCCGATTTGCATTATGTATGCGAAAGACGATCCCCTATTCGGGACGGGAAGCGCAGCTCTACTCTATCTCGAGTACGTAAAACGAGGCCGCCCGGCGAAACTAATTGTTTACAACAAAGGCGGCCATGGTTTTGGCATGTTGGGAGGACGCGGATTCGATGCTGACAATTGGCCGTCCGACCTGACAGCATGGATGAAGAGCATGGGATGGTTTTGATCGGGTTCAATCACACCTGCGACTACCAGCGTGAAAGAACGTCATGGTAAACCACTTCCTAGAGCCGGCCCGCTATGGCGAATCTTCGTGGCATCAAGAGCGCGTAAACATGAATATCCCCCCCTCAAACTCACGTCGCAACGTGGAACCTTGCAGCGTGATGGTGAACCGGCGCCTGCTCATGCTGTAAGAAGAGGAAGGCACGGGTTTGATCTCCTGGTATTGCAGGTGCTTGCCCCCCAGATGCCATCACCTGCGTAATACCAGCGTTAGGATCGCTTACGCCTTGCCTTCCTGACCGGCGGCAGATGACGCTGGTCATTGCGATCTTTGTCCCTGCCAACAGCACGCGTGGCTTTGCACAGATCGGCCAGCCCCAGCATGGAGATGCGGATGCCGTCCACCTCCTCGAACTCACGCCCGCGGGAAAATCGATGCCTTTCATTTTGGACATCATTTCGATGCGGATGGGCTCGCGACCCATCTTTAGCACGTCGATGTCGGGATTGAGGAAATCGCCGGCGGTGATGCCGACGTCACCCGCACCGAAGCGTTCCAGCACGCGCATTGTCCGGCGTGGCGTGAATCCAGATGTCGATGTCGCCAGTGTAGCGCGGACAGCCGTGCCACGTCACCGTATAGCCGCCGCCAACGAGGTGCTCAACGCCCTCCTCGCCTAACAACTGCAAGAACAGGTCTGCAGACCGCCACTGGCTGATCTTCGCGGTATCGGGAGCGTGCGAATATCACTGCTGGGATTGAGAAAATCTGCCGCTTTGATGTTCATTCCCATCACACTGCCGCAGACAGGCTTCGGAATTGGCGACGCACCGGAAAAACCGCCCCCCGTCCTCTTTTCAGCAGGAGCTGCTTTTTCATGCCAGAATCGTTCTGGCTTCCCGCGGTCTTTTTTCCTACATTCACGCTTTCCATGCCCACCTTCACGATCCTTTACCTCGTTCCAGGCGGAGTTTTCCTTGCAATGGCCTTCCTCTGGTATGTCGGCGGAAAGCTGCCGCGGCTCTTTGCGGTGCTGCCGGTGGTGGCATGTTACGCGGTGACGGCGGTGCTGGTGTTCTGCGGCGGGATGTGCCATCGCGTGGCGCATGTGCGGCTCAGCGGGCTGGAGATGGATCTGGTCGCACGCGGGGGCAAGGACCGCTCCATTGCCTTCGGAGGATCGATGTCTGGCGAGCGTGCCGAGGCTGGCATCGAAATTCCGGGTCTGCCTCCCGAGGCCCTGCTGCTCTCGCTGCAAGGTGACAGGCTCAAGATGGTGCCCGGGCCGGGATACCAGCGCGGCATTCTTGTGCGGAGTGGTGGCAAATTGGTGACCTTGGAAGAGGCTGGCGTGCCGCGTCTTGTTCCCCTGGCCAATGGAGATCAAATCAACGTGCCTGCGAATGAAGGCGGCGAGGTCATCGCGCAATGGCGCCTCGGCAAGCAGCGCATGGAACTCGATGTGACCGCCACGCCGCGGTGGATCGGTGGCGATGGCAAGGGCATGGCACGAGTGCCGGGAATGGTGCCGCAGGTGATCGGCCTGAAACTCATCGGCGCAGCGCTCGCGATCGCCAAGGGACCCGGATGGACGAATGATCTCGGTGTACTGGTCAATGGCTACCGCGTGAGCTTTGGCGACGGGACTGAGCTTCAAGTGCCCTATCGGTCAGGTTTGACCACCGTGGCTTTGGTGAAACAAGAGCCTCTGGCAGGAACGATCACCTTTGAAGAATCATCGCCTCCGCTGCGCACCTCGGCTGCACTGGCCTGGAAATCGGTTTTGGAGCAGCCGGTTGCGTTTCCGTTCGAGGTCGAAACCGGGCGTGCCTATCGCGTTGGCGGGTCGCTTGAGGATCATGTGTTCATCAAGGGAATTCCCGCTGGCACCTTCAGCCTCGTGGTCTCCGCCGATGGCAAACTCACGTTGGAACTCACGAAGGACGGCCTCGACGCGCAGAAGGAAGGCCGCATCGAAGGTGCGTATCCGCAAACGATCGAGACAGGCAAGGCGCTGACTGTGGGCAACACGGGCGTGCCGTATGCCGGCACGTTTCATCTGCTTGGAGCAGCGCAATCATCTCCCACACCGGCCACTGATGCCGCTGCTGCCGAGGAAACGGCCGAAACCGACATCAATGCGACAACGGCCACGACACCCGTCGCCCGTTGGCGTTGCGCGTGGCAGCCGTTGAACCAAACCCGCTGGACGCTGCCGAACCGCACCATCAGCCTGCCGTTGATCGAGGTGCCTGTGAATCTTTACACCCGCCGCCAGTGGACGCAGCGGGTGTTTCCGCTCAATCAGATGTCGTCACGCGAGGGCAGCCTGCGTTCGGTCATCGCCTACAACTCCGATCATCCTGCCTGGGTCAACGGAGCCAGCCTGTTGCAGCTCGATCCCGCGCTCACGATCACACGTGCCGGCAAACCTGTCGCATCGGGTGGCATGGAGACGGGTCTCATCAAGACAGGCGAGACCTTGGAGATCCTGCAGGTCCTCGCCGAAGAACAGGGGGACCGCATCGCGAGCAGCCTTGGCAATCCGTTGCATCCCGCCACCGCTTACGAAGCACAACGCGTCGCTGTCCGCAGGCGCTTTGCCAGCGTGAGCGTGGAGGTCGAGCAGCGCGGCAAACGGGAGGTGCCGGTGCTGAGCGTGAAGTTCGAGCGGCCGATGATCCGCTCCGTCTCCATGTCCGAGGTGAAGGAGGAACTCGCCCAGCGTGATGACGACACGCTGCAAGGCGTGCGTTTCGGGCTCAATGATCGCAGCGGCTTCAGCGACCTGCCGCACCAGGTCACCTTTCCGCTGCTCACGCGGGATTTCGACGAGGCCAATGCCGATGTGGACATGAAGTGGGCGAATTTCAGCGTGCAGGATGATTTCAAACGCCAGACGCTTGGTTATGGCGACCCCTTCGAGATTGGCGGCAGCAACCGGCTGCAGCTTGCGATCACCAAGGAGACGATTCCGCCAGCGCGCATCTTCTGGATCATCGTCGCGGGTCTCATCGCCACCGTGGTGGCATGGAAGAACGGCCCGTCATTCTGGTGGATGGCGTTGCAGTTCGGAGTGGCCTTCCTCACCTGCAATCGTGTCATCTTCGGCCAGGCGGTGCTGGTGAATCCGCCTTTCAATCCAGATGTCGTCAGTGTGGCCATGAAAACGCTGGTCGGAACGCCCGTGGTGCTCGGTCTGGGCATGTTCTGCGCACGCGAACTGCTTCCGGGGCGCATCGAAGCCAGGCTGCGCGCCATCGAGTCACGGCTCACGTATCCGTGGTTGTGTGTGCTCGCGGCGGCCTTGGTGCTGCTGCGGCTCGTCTTGCTCGGCGGCCTCGGTGCGAAGGAGGCCATCTCACTCGGTGGCATGCGTGTCGCCTTGTCCGTGTTCTTTGTGCCTGCCTACCTGCTGTTGTTTTCGCAGGCCTGCCTGCTGCTGTGGCGGGAGAAGGAAGGTGCTGGCGGCCTGCCCACGCGGGTGGTCACGCGTTTTGCGCTTGTCACTCTTTGGTTGTTTGGATGCCAGGCATTCACCGCGGGCATCGTGAGTGACCTTGGCATGTTCTTGTATTTCGTGCCGATGGCTCTCGTGCTTTCCCTCGTGGGCCTCGGCGCGTTGTGGGAGGGTGTGGTGCGCAGTTTGCGAGTCTCAAAGGAGGAACTCAAGGCGCAGAAGCCATGGCTCGCCAGCGTTGCCGGTTTTGGGCTGATGCTGCCGCTGCTCATGATGTTCCTCGTCTTCGCGGCACCAAAGGCACTGCTCAATGCCTGGCCCGGAATGACGGGTGAACTGAGCAGCGATGAGGAACTCGTCACCGACAGCACCTTGCTCCGCGTGCTGCAGTTCGCGCAGGAGGATTATCTCATCAATCTCGGCACCGACACCGCCGAGCGCATCGCGCAGGACCACGCCATCATGGCCAACTACGCCCATCGTGGACTGTTTGGTGAAGGTTACCTCCAGGTCGATGTGTTGTCCGCGAAAGCCGTCACCGCGCTCAATGACAATGTCTCCGCCGTGTTCATCTTCGCGCAGTTCGGCGTCGTCGGCGCGCTGGCGGTCATGCTGGCCTATCTCGCCGTGCTCGCCAGTTCTCTCGGTGCCCGCGAGCGCATCAATTCGCTCACCAGCTGGCTCTCGCTCATGGCCGGCATGTCCTTTGCCCTCGTCAGCCTCTACATGATGGCCGCCAACTACGGCCTGCTGCCCTTCACCGGGCGCAACATGTATCTCCTCGGCCTCAACAGTTGGAGCGATGTCGCCGAAAGCTTCGCGCTCCTCTTCCTCATCATGCTCGGCCTCGCCCGCGCCGACTTCCGTGCGAAGGCCTATGACAAGCCGCCCTCCGACGTGCTCGCGGACGTCATCGAGGGCAATGAACCGTGAAATACTGCTGAATCCCGGAATTCCATATCACACCTCTCTTTCCGCCTCAGTCCTTCGCTTTGTGTCATTCCGCCATGTCTCCCATACTCACTTCCCTTCCGCTTCCTCAAATCCATCAGCGTCCGCTGATCACCTGGGTGGTCGGAAGCGCGGTATTGCTCGGCCTTGTCGCCGCGATGCTGTTTGTCGCAGGAGCGCATGTGGTGGACGAGGGCACGAACTACTACGTTCCGGAAGGTTACCGCAAGAATGTGACCGCGATGGCGAAGGCTGGCGCGATCCGGCATGACAAGACCGCTCCCGCGGATCCACGCCAGGTGCTGCCGCCGTGGGGACGCATGATCTTCGACGACGAAAATGCCAATCCGCGGCAGGAGCAGTTCTTTGAAGAAAGCAAAAGGCTCCAGGCCGACCTGCGCGACTTCAATGAGACGGGCGGTGGCTTCTTCGAGGTCCGGCTCGATGGCAAAATCTACATCGCGCAGCAGTACCACAACTTCGCGCTGCCCTATCCGAAGCGGCCGACGTGGCGCGGCAGTTTTTCGCTCGCTGGCGAGAAGCTCCCGTCGCTGGTCAGCGAGGATTTGTACCTCGGCTTTTCGGCCACCGATGAGGAGGGATCTCCCACGGCGGAGGATTATCGAGTGCTGCGGCTGGATTCCTGGACGCAGCCGGGAAAGAACCAGACGCATTACCGTGCACGCGCCTTCGAGCTGCTTGGTGACGAGTCTCCGCTGGCCCGCTTCTCGCTGGTGGGTGACCGCGTGGTGCTTCAGATCACCAACACTGCCGACTGTGAGATCAAACTGAACGGTGACGTCATCAATCGTGCCGGATCGGATTCGGTGAAGCGCTTCATGGGACGCCGTGGCGACCTGCCGGAGGCAAAGCTGCCCAACAACGCCGCGCCCTTGCGCGATGGTGACCGCCTCCGCCTGCGCCATCTGCGCACGGGTCGTGAAGTCTCGCTGCGCTACGGACGCTACGCCGGCGGCATGGTCAGCCGCCGCTGGCTGGAGGATGGGCGCGAGGTGAATCTCGTCGATCCCGAACTCGCCGCCGAACTGCCTTACTTCCAACAACTGCAGGACTCATTGAACCGCTTTGTGCAGCAGCATCCGCGGCCTGATCAAATCGGCCAGCCGAACATTCATCTCACCATCGACCGCGGTTTGCACAGCAGCGTGAACCGCATCTTCCTCGATGCGGTGCGCGGATTCGACACTCGCCGTTCAGCGGTCACCAACATCCAGCTCGAACCTGCCTGCATCTGCATCGTCAACGCGCTCAATGGAGATGTGCTGGCGATGCCATCGTATCCCGCGCCCGCCGACATCCAGGCGATGCGCCTGCGTGCGCAGAATGGCTCGATGCCAGGCGTCACCGAGGCCAAACTGCGCCGCCTCGGACTGAATCAAAACCTCACGCTTATTCCCATCGGCTCCACCACGAAACCGCTGCTCGCCAGCGCCATCTGGGACACGCGTCCGGAGCTCAGCAAGCTCGTGATCGATGAACCGGAAGGCGGTCGCAGCGCGTTGCTCGGTTACAAGCTCGCAGCGCCTTACAGTACAATGGGGCCGCGTCGTGTGGATTCACATGGTTTTCTGCGCATGTCCTCGAACGACTACACGCTGCATCTCGGTCTGCTCATGCTTGCCAAAGGAGTGACCATCGGCGCCAATGGAGCGCCAGTGTTTCCTTCGGGGCACGCTGACCTCTCCGCGTTTTTCCGTGGCGATACCATTCCAGGCGGACTCGACCGCCCTGATGTGCCGGCCTTTCCGAAGCTCGCGGAGTGTTATGACGTGGGTCTCGTGCAGCGCCTCACGGATGGCTCCTCCTCCATGTGGGACATCGGTCTGCTGCGCCCCATGCTGCGTCAGCTCGGTGTGAAGGACGTTGCGATGGATGCTCCCGACGAAGGCGCTGTGAGCGACAAGGCAACCAACGACATGCGCGAAATCGTTTACAACAGCTTCTCCAGCGTGCTGCCCGAACGCGCGAACCTCCAGCTCGACACCGTCAGCAGCGTGCGCGGCAAGTTCACTTCCATGCTGCTCGGCTCCGGGACCAATTACTGGAGCAACGTGAAGCTCGCGGAAGCATACGCACGTCTCGGCACCGGGCGCAAAATCCAGGCCCGCCTCGCCGCGGAAAGCGACAAGGAACCCAAGCTCGAGGACTTTCCCGAACTGCCGTTGAAGAAGGAAACGCTGGCTCTCGTGCATGCCGGCATGCAGGAAAACGCCGAGGGCGTTGCTGGAAGCACCGCCGAGCGCATCAGCGACAGCGTGAAGTCCGCCCGCGCCAAATTTGCCGCCAAGGGCCTGCAATTCTTCGCCCTTTCCAAGACCGGCACCGCCACACGTCGCTCACCTGTGGTAAGGAGAGGAGTCACCATCGAGGACAAACGCGAATGTGCCGCCTTCTGCATTTACCTCGAAGTGCGTGACAAGAGTGGTACGCCTCTGGCGGCCCTAAGTACCGCCACCTATCTTCAGGATCGCGCCGCCACCCGTGGCAACACTTCCCCGCGCAACTCCGCCGTCGCCGTCCAGCTCACCGAAGACTTCTTCCCCGAACTCATCACGTGGCTGGAAAGCCAGCCGGCAGTGAAGCGGGCTGTTGCAGCCGCAAAGTAGTCATACGAGCCTTCGTTACTCATAACATGTCTGAATCACAGCCACCCTCCGGTCCTGATTTCACCAAAGTCGGCTTTGGCGCGATGGGGAATGTCGAGGTGAGGTATGATGCTGCGCAGCACACGACGCAAAATGTGACGAATGACTCATCGAGCACCTCGCACATCCATCATGATGACAAAAGCCAGCATGTGGATCAAAGCGTGACGAACCAGACCACGGTGCATCAGAGCGGGCTTTCGCCGCGGACGCTTCTGGCGATCGTGGCAGTGTTGATCGCGGGTTTCGCTGTGATCGCCATCGCTCTTCGTCCAGGAACACAGCAGACGGTGGTGGTGCCCCAGCCAGGCAACGGGACCTCCGCGGCGATGCCATCCGTGCCAGCCACCTCCGGTCCCGGCACTGTAACACCATCACTGCCATCACCTTCCACAGCGACACTCGATCTCAAACTCAACAAATCCTCCTATAAGGTCGATGATCTCATGGAGATCACGGTCACGAGCCAGCAAGCAGGAAACTTGTATGTCCTCGCAGTGTGGGGAGATGGGCGGGTGGACACGCTGTTTCCGAACAGCCTGCGCCCGGATCCAAAGATCGCGGCAGGCACGCGGATCATCCTGCCGACCGATTTTCCGCCCACGGCAGACGGACAGGTGCTGCGCTATCCCATGAGCATGCCCGCGTTGCCGGGGAATCCCGCGAGTGCCACCGAATCCATCATCGCCGTGCTTTCACCTTCGCCGCTGAACATGCCGCAATCGACAGAACTGGCCTCCATGCCGGGTTTTGCAGCAGTGGGCATGCTCGACGATCCGGATTTTCGCACGCGTGGCCCACAGCCGAAGTTCATGAAGCTGCAAAGCGGGGCGCGCCTCGATTTTGGCGGTTTGCCCCAGGCCGCCGTGCATTATGATGTCCATCGTTGATGGCGTTCTCACCTCACTCATCCCATGAAACGTGTCTTCTTGCTCCTCGTCGTGACCAGCTTGTGGTCAGGCATTCTTTCTGTGTCCGCACAGCAGTCACCAGCGCTCACTCCGGAGGCGGCGCAGGCTGCCGAAAGAATGAAGAACGCTTTTTCATCGAAGTCGCCGCTGACACGTGGGCTGCGCGTGCGTGGAGTCACTCCCATCCAGACTCGCTCTGGCAGCGTCATCCGCAATCGCGGTCCCGTGCCCACCTTGGTGCCAGCCAGCGTGGCAGCAGCGGCCGATGTGAAGGGCTCCTTGCCTCAAAGCATCCCTGCAGCGCCCCCACCTGCCATCCCGAAGGATCAGGTGGATCTCGTGACCACAACCGCCATCGAGGCGCGTGTCGATCCTCAACAAAAAATCGCCTTCAACGACATCCTCTTCGATCTCGACTCCGCCACCGTCAGACCTGCCAGCCAGGAAGTTCTCCACGGCATCGCCGAGGCGCTCAAAAGCATGCCTGACCGGCGGTTCCTCATCGAAGGCCACACCTGTGATCTTGGTGATGATAACGGCCCCGCACACAACATCCGCCTCTCCTGCCTGCGCGCGGAGGCCGTGTGCGCATGGCTCGTTCACTACGGCGTTTCGCCGAATCAGGTGCAGCCGATGGGCTTCGGCTCCTCTGAACCTGTGCAGATCCCCGATCCGACTCTTTCCAAAGCCGCCAACGAACCCATTCGCGCCCAGAACCGCCGCGCTGCGTTTCGTTTGCTGGTGAACTGATGTGGGGTCTCAACTTCGCGTGGCGCCGTTCCCTCGTTCTCTTGAAATTCGAAATTCCGCGAGTGAAACCCACCCTGCTATTTTCCATCCTTTCGGCGGCGGCCGTTCAGGCCGCCGAGCCGCCCACCGCGCCGCTGCTGCGCATCGAGACCGGCATGCACACCATGATCCGTCGAGTGGCGACCGATGCCGCGGGCCGTCTGGCCCTCACCTGCAGCGACGACAAAACCGCGCGACTCTGGAGCCTGCCGGATCTCCAATCCGAAATCTCGAATCCCAAAGCCGAACTCCTGCGCACCTTCCGCATCCCCATCGGCAGCGGCAATGAAGGCAAGCTCTATGCCTGCGCCCTCAGCCCGGACGGTGCGGTGGCGGCACTGGCTGGATGGACCGGCATCGAATGGGACGACTCTATATGCATCTACCTTTTCGACACCGCGTCGGGCCAGATCCTGCGCCGTGTCGGCGGACTGACGGAGATCATCAAAGACCTCGCGTTCTCCCCCAGCAGCCAGAATCTCGCTGCCGTGCTCGCCAGAGGTGGCCTGCGTCTCTTCGACAGCCGCACCGGCCAGCTCCTCGCCCACGACTCGGACTATGGTGCGTCAAGCAACGGAGTCGACTGGCAGAGCGAGCGCAGTTTAGTGACTACCTGCTACGATGGAAAGCTGCGGCTTTACCAAGGTTTGGACCTGACGCACGCCAACAGCAAAACGCCCCGCCGCCTGGCACCTGCTCTGAGTCGTAGCCTGCCGCAAGGAAAGCAACCTTTCACCGCCCGCTTTTCTCCAGATGGCCGCCAGATCGCTGTCGGATTCATCGACAGCACTCAGGTCGCCCTCGTCTCCGCGCAAGACCTCAGCCCCCTGGCCAGCCCTTCCACCAGCGGTATCGCCAACGGTAATATTAGCATGGTGGGCTGGAGCGGCGACGGACGCCACCTCGCGGCGGGAGGATTGTGGGATGATGGAAGCGGAGCCAAGCCCATCCGCCTGTGGCAGATGGTGGATGGCAAGCCCGCCGGACAACCGCAAGATTTGCTGCTTTGCCAAAATAGCATCATGGACCTGCGGGGGCTGCCTGGCGGCGGTTTCCTCTGGGGTGCCTACGATCCCGCATGGGGCATCACCACCGCAGGTGCCGGTGACACGAAAGCGGTGTCGCACCGCCTCGGCAGCCCGCCCGTCGCGGACTACCGAAATCTGTTCGACAACTTCCATCTCTCGGCCGACGCCAGTGTGCTGGTCTTCGGTTTCCAGCCACGGGGCAAGGAGCCCGCCAGCTTTCACCTTCCGGAGCGTCGCCTGATCCTGAATCCCTCTGCTAGTGCCACACTGCGCGCTCCCCGCACAGAGGGCCTGCCCATCACCGACTGGAAAAACTTTCCCAATCCCAAGCTCCGAAATCAGCCGCTGACGCTGCTTCCCAACGAACTTTCCCGCAGCTTCGCCGTCGCCCCCGACAATGATTTTTTCGTGCTCGGCGCGGAGTATAGGCTGCGCCGCTACGCCAAGGACGGCAGCGAGCGTTGGCAGGTGCCCGTGCCAGGTCCCGCCTGGGCGGTGAACCTCTCCGCCGATGGACATCTGGCGGTAGTGGCATATGGCGACGGCACGATCCGCTGGCACCGCACCACCGACGGGCGGGAATTGCTGGCTTTCTTTCCCCATGCCGATCAGAAGCGCTGGGTGCTGTGGGCACCCATTTACAAGACGGTCGTGTCAGACGAGCCATGGTTGGGGATACGAGGGGAGCGGGACAAGGAAAACAAGTTTACGGTCACAGCGGTCGATGCCCGGAGTCCCGCAGCCAAGGCGGGGGTCCAGATGGGTGATGTCCTGGTAAAATTCCATGACACAAGTTCTGCAAAGAATTTGAACATCGTCGGCGGTCGCGTGCGCATGCAATTTGACCGCCACGGCAAGGCGATTGAGGTCGATACGTTGGTCGTCCGCAAATCGCGTGAGGAAGTGGACGCCGTTTATTACGACTGCTCCGCCGGTGGCGAGGAGCTCATCGGCTGGCATGTGAACCGAGGGAAGGACCGCGCGGCGGACTTTTATCCCGCGTCGAAGTTCCGCGATCAGTTCCATCGTCCCGACATCATCGACGAACTCATCCGATCGTGGGACATCGACGAGGCCGTGAAGGTGGCGAATGCCGCGCGCGGCAAGACCAACGCGCCCGTGGCCAATTTGCAGGAAGTCATCGCCACCATGGCCCCGCCGGTGGTCGAACTCACCGTCGGTGGTCCGACGCGCACGCTGGAACTGCCGGAGGACGCCGCACAGGCCACGCTGAGCTACCGCGTGCGCGGCGGCAGCACTCCGGCCAGCGAGATGCGCGTGCTGATCGACAGCCGCCCCGTCGAGGTGAAGGCCCCCGTGCCGAACGATGACAAAACCGAAGTCAAAGTGACCGTGCCGCTGCCGAACCGGGACTGTGTGGTGGCCCTGCTGGCCGGCAACCGCCACGCCTTCAGCGAACCGGCTCTCGTGAACATCCGCCGCAAGATGACGGCGCGCGTCAACACGCCCACCGTGCCGCAGAAGGGCACTCTCTACCTCCTCGCCGTCGGCGTCAGCAAGCTCAAGAACCAGGCCGCGCTGGAAAACCTCGCCGCGCTCGAATACGCCGACGACGATGCCAACGCCTTCCACGCCGCGCTTTCCGGGCAGACGAAACTCTACTCGAAGATCGAGTCCCGCGTGCTGACGGATGAGAAAGCCACGATGAACGACATCCTCGACGCGCTCGACTGGCTCAAAGGCAGCACGAAGCCGGAGGACACGACTCTGATCCTGTTCGCCGGTCACGGCGAAAGCGACGCGCAGGGCCGCTACACCTTCTGCGCGCATGATTACGACCGCGCGCGCCGCCTGCGCACCGGCGTGGGCTTTGAAGACATCAAGCTGGCGCTCGGCGCGACGAAGGGCGAGGTGGTGCTCTTCCTCGACGCCTGCTCCGCCGGCAGCAGCCTCGGCGACGGCTCGAAGGTGGATGTGAGCGGGCTGGTGAACCAGTTGAGCGACAGCGAGAGCAACATCGTGGTGTTCGCCAGCAGCGACGGGCGCACGGCCTCACTGGAGTCCGATGAGTTGAAGCAGGGGCTCTTCACCCACTGCGTGAAGCAAGGCCTCGGCGGCAAAGCGGACCTGCTCAAGAACGGCAAGATCACCCTCAGCGCGCTGCAAACCTACGTCGATGATGAGGTGCGCAAGCTCAGCGAAGGACAGCAGATCCCCGTGATCAACATCCCCAAGATGGTGCCCAACCTTACCCTGAGCCTCGCGCCGTGAGGAGATTGGTCTGGCGCCCGGCGATGGGCTGTCGCGATCCGGAATGTGCCGGTGTGATCATGGGGCGAACGAAGCTGCCAGATCCTAAAGACCAATCACACCCTCTCCATAATCGCCGATGATCTCGGTTTCCACGATGCCTTTCGCCTTTCCAAACGCTTCAAACAGGTCGTCGGCATGTCACCGCAGGATTTCCGAAGGCACAACCTTCGCGTTTGACGCAGCACTCACGCCAAAATCCCCTCCACCACATGCCCGTGGACATCCGTGAGGCGGCGGTCCACGCCGTTGCTGCGGAAGGTGAGTTTTTCATGATCGATGCCGAGGAGGTGGAGAATGGTGGCGTGGAGGTCGTAACCCGTGGTGATGTCCTGGGCGGCCTGATAGCCAATGTCGTCGCTGATGCCGTGGGAGACACCGCCTTTGATGCCTGCGCCCCAGAGCCAGCTCACGAAGCTGCCACAATTGTGATCACGTCCGAGCGATCCCTGTGAGAAGGGCGTGCGGCCAAACTCAGAGGCCCACACCACGAGCGTGTCCTCGGCGAGGCCGCGCTGACGCAGGTCACGCAGCAGCGCGGCGATGGGCTGGTCGATGCTGCGTGCCATCGGCGGGAGCTGTGTGGGGATGTTGCTGTGATTGTCCCAATTGTTCACCGCGCCCTCGGGCCCGCTCCACACCTGCACAAAGCGAACGCCGCGCTCGATGAGACGTGTGGCGAGCAGACAGCGCTTCGCAAAATCGGCGGTGGGTTTGTCGGGATTGTCGAGTCCATAGGCTTTGCGAGCGGACTCGGGCTCACGCATGACATCGAATGCCTCTGGTGCGCTGAGCTGCATCCTGGCGGCGAGTTCGTAGCCGGCCAGGCGGGCGGCGAGCCGGGAGTCGCCGGGATGTTGCGCGGCATGGGCGCGGTTCATTTGATTCAAAAGAGCAAGACCTCCGGCATCGGCATTGCGTGTGGCAAAGGTGAACTTTTCCGAGGCAAAAAGGTCAGGAATGGGCTGCGTGCTGCCGGCTTTGATGACAGTGCCTTGATGCACGGCTGGCAGGAAGCCCGCGGTGAAACAGCCTCGGCCATTGTAGGGAAGCCCGCGCGCATCCGGCAGCACGATGAAGCCCGGCAGATTGTCGCCGAGGCTGCCCAGTGCATACGAGATCCATGCGCCCATGCAGGGAAAGCCAGGCAGCAGAAAGCCGTTGTTCATGAGATAGCTGTTCTGACCGTGGACATTCGAGCGGCCGTTCATCGCCATGAGAAAAGCCATCTCATCCACGAGCTTTGCCTGCTCGGGGAACATGCTGCTGACCCACTTCCCGCTCTGCCCATGCTGTTTGAACTCAAAGGGGCTTTTCATCAGCGCTCCCTGCATGCCAGTCGCGCCTTCGATCTTGGTTTTGGACCCAAGTTTCTGCCCGTCGAGCCTGGCGAGCGCGGGTTTGTGATCCCATGTGTCCATGGGGCTGACACCGCCGTTCATGAAGAGCTGGATCACTCGCCGCACCTTGGCGCGATGATGGATGCCGCCATTCAGCCCAGGCTTTGGCACGGGCACATCTGCCGCGGCATCGCGCGCGAGCATGTGCGTGAGCGCGAGACCGGTGAATCCGCCAAGAAGCCGGCGACGATCAATGGAGAGCTGGATGTTCGTGTTCATCATGCGAGGACGCCGCGGATTACTTCACCATGAATGTCCGTGAGCCTGTAGTCGCGGCCTTGGAAACGATACGTGAGCCTGAGATGATCCATGCCCATCAGGTGCAATGCGGTGGCGTTGAGATCATGGATGTGCGCGGGATCCTTCACGATGTTGTAGCTGAAATCATCGGTCTCACCGAAGACATGCCCCTTTTTCACCCCCGCGCCCGCCATCCAGATGCTGTAGCAGCGTGGATGGTGATCACGGCCATAATTGTCCTGCGTGAGCACGCCCTGCGAATAGGCCGTGCGTCCAAATTCACCGCCCCAAATGACGAGCGTGTCATCCAGCATGCCGCGCTCCTTCAGTTCACCAAGCAACGCGGCAGTGGGTTGATCGGTGTCGTAACACTGGCTCCTGATGCCACCGGGGAGGTTGTTGTGCTGATCCCAGCCCCGATGGTAGAGCTGGACAAACCGCACTCCACGCTCGGCAAGACGCCGGGCGAGAATGCAGTTCGCCGCATACGTTCCCGGCTTCCTCGACTCGGGACCATAACGCTCAAAGATGCCCGCCGGCTCTTTTGACAAATCCCCCAGCTCCGGCACGGCAGCCTGCATGCGGAAGGCCATCTCATATTGGTCGATGCGCGCCTGTGTCTCCGGATCCCGGTTTTCAGCAAAGTTCATCCGGTTCAATGCAGCCACGTCATCCAGCATCGCGCGTCGTCTCTCCCGTGTGATGCCGGGCGGATCCGACAGAAACAAAACCGGGTCTTTGCCGGAATTGAAGCGCACGCCCTGGTATCGCGATGGCAGGAAGCCCGAGCCCCACATGCGCTCGTGCAACGGCTGCGCGTTTGTGGGTCCGCTGGGTCGTGAAATCATCGCCACGAACGCCGGCAGATCCGAGTTCTCCGAACCCAGCCCATAAGACACCCAGGCACCGAACGACGGACGTCCGCCAATCTGGTGGCCCGTTTGCAGCAGCGTCATCGCCGGATCATGATTGATGGCCTCCGTATGCAGCGAGCGAATGAGGCAGATGTCGTCGGCGAATCTGGCCGTGTGCGGCAGCAATTCGCTCAACCACATGCCGGACTGCCCGTGCTGCTGAAACTTGAACACCGAGGGCGCGACAGGAAACCGCTTCTGCCCCGCTGTCATGCCCGTGAGCCGCTGGCCGTTGCGAACCGACTCCGGCAGGTCCTTGTCAAACTGTGATGCGAGTCCAGGCTTGTAATCGAACAGATCCAACTGCGACGGCGCGCCTGCCTGAGTAAGCCAGATGATGCGTTTCGCCTTCGGAGCAAAATGCGGCACCTGCGTTTCTGCAAAAGCGTCCGGCTGCATCAGCGATGCCAGCGCAACACCACCGATGCCGTTGAGAAAATGGCGGCGCTGGAGACCGATGGGACTGAAGTCTGGAGTCATGAGATCAGGGCTTGGTGACTGCTTCATCAAGGTTGAACAAGGTGCTGGCCACCAGGGTGAAAGCGGCGAGCTCAGTGGAATCGAAAGGGACGTCCGATCGGGCATCGCCCACTGCCAGGAGGCTCTTCGCGGCCTCGGGGTCAGTTTGGAATCCTTTCCGGGCACGTTCCCAGGCCGTGCGCAGCACCATGAGTTCTTGCGGCTTTGGCTGGCGAGAGAGCAACAGGCGAAAACCATGGATAAGTCGCGAGTCCAACGATGAACCACCGTCTCTCATCATGCGCTGCCCGAGAAAGCGCGCGGCTTCGACATACGTCGGGTCATTGAGGAGATTGAGCGCCTGGAGCGGCGTGTTCGTGCGCGGGCGGCGCAGCGTGCATGTTTCCCGAAATGGCGCGTCAAAGAGCAGCATGGCGGGATGCGGCACCGACCGCTTCCAATATGTGTATAGACTGCGACGGTGCAGGTCATCGCCTTTGCCAGGAACGTAAACATTGTAGCCGTTGCCCGCAGTGACCTGCTCGTAGATGCCGGGCGGATGATACGGTTTCACGGACGGGCCGCCGATCTTCTCCACGAGGAGATCGCCCGCCGCGAGAGCCTGATCACGAATGAACTCGCCCATGAGGCGGAAGTGAGGACCGCGCCACAGCAGGCGGTTCTCCGGATCTGTCTGAGAAGCGCGAACCGTAAACTGGGAACTCTGCCGATACGTCGCGCTCGTCACCATCAGCTTCATGAGGTGCTTCACATCCCAGCCGCTGCGGATGAACTCCAGCGCCAGCCAGTCGAGCAGTTCAGGATGGCTCGGCTGCGCGCCCTGCGCACCGAAGTCCTCGCTCGTCTTGACCAGTCCGCTGCCGAACACCTGCTGCCAGAAGCGATTCACGGTGACACGTGCCGTCAGCGGATTGCCTGGACTGATGAGCCATCTGGCCAGGCCCAGCCTGTTATGAGGCAAGTCCTTGTCCAACGCGGGCAGCACGGCTGGTGTCGCGGCGGTGACAAGCTCGCCAGGCTTGTCGTAAGCTCCGCGCATGAGGATGAAAGTCTGGCGCGGTTCCTTCATCTCCTCCATCACCAGCGTGGTGGGAATTTCGCCCTCGGCTGCCGCGATCTGCTTGTTCAGCGCAGCCAGTTCATCTTTGAGCATGCGATGCTCAGGCTGCTGTGACGAGCGAAAATCGGCGAGCAACCTCCTCTCGGCAGCGGTACGTCTGGCGGTGTCTTTCTTCGCGGCTGCGATCACGTTTGCTGGCACGAGTAAATCCTTCTCCACATCAGCGGCAAACACGCGCCAGCGCGAGGGACCGCCTGCATTCTCGACACCGATGGTGATGATGAGATCTTCTGTCATGGCGCCCGGCTCCACTTCAAACACAGCACTCACTGGTCTGGCAGGAGTGATGGAAAGCACCGCCTTGGTCTTGCGGTCACGATCCAGAACCTTCTCCGCCTCGGCCGCCGTGAGCGAGTCACCGAGCGTGGCCGCGCGCAGCTTGAGCTTGCCAACTGTCAGCTCGCTCCACTGAAAGCTCGCGGCAGATGCCGTGGTGCCACATTCGAATCGCAGAGCCGTCACGCGGCCCTTGGGCACACTGGCCGTGATCTTGATATTGTTCTGTCGTGTCTCCTGCGGCCCCACATCGAGCGTGTTCGTCGAGGTGTCGAGGTGTGGTGGCTGGTCGCCGCCGCTTGCAGCGCTCAGTTTGACTGGTTCCCACCTCACTGAGGCCGAAGCCACGCGCCCGGCCCACGCATCGACTCCCGCCGCCGACTTGCCCGTCAATGCAGCAAGCCTGTCGTTCACAGCTTTCACCTTCGCATGCAACGCGGTGATCCTGGCCTCGATCTCTGGCGCGGGCAGCTTCACGAATGGCGGCGCATTGATGCGGATGGGATTCGAGTAGATGCCCACGCCCTTTTCAGGGATGTTGTGGAAGAAGGCTTTCATCGAATAAAAATCACGCTGCGTAAACGGATCGTATTTATGATCGTGGCAGCGTGCGCAGTTGAAGGTTTGACCGAGCCAGACCGCCGCCGTCGTCTCCACGCGATCCGCCGTGTATTCGGCCAGGAACTCATCCGCGAGCACACCACCCTCTTCATTCAGCATGTGGTTGCGATGGAAACCCGTGGCGATCTTCTGCTCCAACGACGCTCCTGGCAGAAGGTCGCCTGCAAGCTGCTCGATGGTGAACTGGTCGAAGCGCTTGTTGTCATTGAACGCCCTGATCACCCAGTCGCGCCACGGCCACAGTTCGCGGTCACGATCCACCTGGTAGCCATTCGAGTCTGCGTAGCGTGCCGCATCCAGCCAGTCCACCGCCATGCGCTCGCCGTAACGCGGTGATCTCAGCAGCCTCTCCACCACCTTCTCGAAAGCCTGTGGCGAGGCATCTGAGACAAAGGCATCCACCTCCGCAAGAGTTGGCGGCAAGCCCGTCAGATCGAGGGTCACACGCCGTATCAGCGCCTCCTTCGTGGCCTCGGCTGAAGGAGACAGCCCTTCGGCCTCCAGGCGGCTCAAGACGAAGCGGTCGATGTCATTGCGCGGCCATCCGGCAAGTTTCACTTCGGGGAGTTTTGCCGCCACAGGCGGAATGAAGGCCCAGTGCTTCTCATAGTTTGCACCCTCGGTGATCCACTGTTTCAGCTTCGCCTTCTGTTCCTTCGTCAGCGTTTTGTGCGACTTCACAGGCGGCATCATTTCGTCTTCATCGCCACTCTCAATGCGAATGATAAGCGCGGACTTGCCGGTGTCCCCTGGAACGATTGCCACATCCCCAGACTTCGCCGGTTTCATCGCCTGCTCGCGCACATCCAGGCGCAAACCTCCCTTTTGATTGGCCTTGTCCGGTCCATGACACGCGAAACAGTTGTCTGACAAAATGGGCCGGATGTCGCGATTGTAGCGCACAGACTCCGCTCTCGACTCCACGGCAAGCGCGAGAAGATGAGCAAGCAGCCAGGCAAGGTTACGGAGCTTCATGAGGGAGGTTTAGTTCACAAACAAGAACTCGTTGCTGTTGAGCAGCACGCGGCAGAGCGCTGCGAGTCCGTTCTCTTTCACATACGCACCGAATTTGAAGACTTCATCGGCTCCAGGTTCGCGAAGAAAAATGCGGCGGACGGCCTCCTCAGGTGTGTGGAACTGTTTTCCCAGTTCGTCGCTGAAATGGAGGACAAAACTGTTGTTGTAGAGCGCGAGCGATTGCAGCGCGGAGGCAGAAAATCCACGCACAGGGGCGAGCATGCCAAGGTCCGGGAAGTCGAGCGCCTCCATGAACGGATCGGGCACGCCGCGCCAGACGAAGCGATAGATGCTGCGGCGATGGTTCGACAGCGAGGCCCAATCATAGGCATCGTAGTTCAGCGTGGGTGTCAGTTGCACGGGCGGTCCGGTGATGAACTGCCGCACACTCGGGCCGCCCATCGTGAGATCCAACCGGCCGGACGTGGCGAGCACAAAGTCGCGGAAGCTGTCAGCATCGAGCCGCAGACGGTTCATGCGCCAGAGCAGGCGGTTGTCCGCATCCAGCCGCACAGCATCCTCGCGGTGCTCGCTGCTTTGCCGGTAGGCGGCACTGGTGACGATGAGACGGTGCAGATGCTTCAACGAACCGCCGTGGTCGCGCAACTCGCAGGCCAGCCAGTCGAGCAGCTCGGGATGCGAGGGCATGCCGCCCATCCGACCAAAATCGTTCGGTGTGTCACAGATGCCGCGACCAAAATGATAGTGCCACACGCGATTGGCGATGCTGCGCCAGGTGAGCGGATTCTTTTCATCTGCAAGCCAGTTTGCCAGATCGGCACGACGCTCGGATTCATCGCTGGCAGAGTGCGCATCGGTGAACCGCACGGGCAGTGCATGAATCGCGCTCAGGGCACCGCTCACCGCTTCCTTCATGGGTTTGTCGAATTCGCCGCGCTTGAGGATTTGCACGGTCTTCGGTTTCGCAATGGCAGTGGATGTGCCCTTGCCAACGGCGAGCAGCACATCGGCCTTCGGCGCGGCGGCATAGACCTGAGCAGGAACGGGCAGCTTCGACAGCCCTTCACTGGCGACCAGCCGCAGCGCATGACCTGCGAGAGTGATGCGCTGCGCCTGGCTGCGCTTTTCGGCGGGCAGCTTGAGCGCCTCCTGGGCCAGCGCCGGCATGGCGGCAGCGCGGACGGAAGATTCGTCAGTCACGGACAATCTGAAGGAGCCGATGAGATGCGATCTGCCTGACCATTGCTTCAGCGTGACCGTCATCTTCGCGTCCGCTTTCAAAGTGAGAGGCTCAGCAAGCTCGAACACGGCATGATGCGAGACGCCCACCGCCGGATGAATGCCCCAACCGTTAGTTGTGCTGCCGTCAATCGCCATCGCCGCCGTCCAGCCCTGCTGGTCAAAGTCCGCAGTGGCGCGGGAGAACTTGGGCTTCACTGGCTGCTTGGTGCCTGCCTCGAATATATTCACTTCAATCTCGCTGAGGGTGAGGTTGCCATTGTCCTGGCGTCCTGGTCCGCCCTTCGGCAGCGATTTGTCCGCGATCACATCGAGCCGCAGCGCGGTGATCTTCGACAGCGGCACGCCAGCAGTAATAATGTAAGTGTCTTTGTCCGGCTTTGCTCCAGACACGGCCAGCGTCTCGCCGCTGCGCGTCAGATTCGCGCCATCGGTGCTGACGAAACTCTCGTAACCCAGCGTGGTCCACTTCACCGGAGCGCCCTGTTTGTTCTCCCATTCGCTCACCAGAGTGGCATTTTCGGGTGTGAGCAGCGCGGCCTCGTCTTTCGACTCCACAGCGGCGAGCAGCGCCTGCCATCGCTTCCGGGTCTGCGCGACTTTCACATCCTCATCGAATGGTACATCACCTTCGATGATGCCTGCGAACACCGCCTGTAGCGCGTAGTAGTCGTCCTGTGAGATGGGATCAAATTTATGCGCGTGGCACCGGGCGCAATTCGCCGTCGTGCTGACAAACGCACCCATCGTCTGCGTCACAAGGTCATCACGATCGAGATAATCGAAATTCGTTGGCGCGGTCTGGTAGGCACTGTGGTCAAAGACACCGGCACCGAGGAAGCCGAGCGCCGGGATGAGGTTGGACTCGCCTGGAAAAAGCCGGTCCGCCGCGAGTTGCTCGCGAATAAAGCGCGGCCAGGATTTGTCCGCATTCAGCGCCGCGATGACATAGTCCCGGTAGCGCCACGCATGATCGCGCGGCAGATCGTGACCGCATCCATGCGTCTCGGCGAAATGAATCGTGTCCAGCCAATGCCTCGCCCATCGCTCGCCGTAGCGTGGCGACTCCAGCAAACGATCCACCAGTTTTTCATAAGCCTTCGGGTCCGCGTCCTTCACAAACGTCTCCACCTCTGGTTGCGATGGTGGCAGCCCATGCAGATCGAACATGACACGCCGGATCAACGTGCGTCGGTCCGCTTCCGGTGAGGGCGCCAGCCTCCTCTCCGCGAGCCGTGCACGTATGAAGCGATCCACCGGATGCTCCACACCCGCGATCTCGGGTAATCGCGGCACAATGAGCGGCTTCAACGACCACCAATCCGTCTCGGTCGGACGCTTCTTTACCGTCACACGTGGATCTGGCGCTCCCCGCTTCACCCACTCCTCCAGCAGCGCGATCTCCCCGGATGACAATTTCTCCTTCGGCGGCATCTGATGATCGTCGTCCGCCCAGCGCACCATTTGGATGAGCAAACTCTCATCGGGCTTTCCAACCACCACCGCCGGTCCGGAGTCTCCGCCCTGCTCCCAGCCCGACTTCGAGTCGAGCGTCAGCCCGCCCTTCATCTTCTTCTCGTGCGAGTGACACTCAAAGCAACGCTGCTTGAGCAATGGCTCAATTTTCGAGGTGAAAAACTCATCCGCGACTGCGGCGGGTCCCGCGAACAACATGAGGGTCAAAAATATCCTGTTCATGCCCTGAGCCTCCTTTCGATCTCACGCGCCGCCTTCATCACCTCCACCGCCACCCTGGCAAAACTACCCTTCGGCATCCTCCCGGCCACTGCGGAGGCCCAAACGACGGCCATGAGGTGATTCGGCCGGTCAAACACCGGGGCGGCCACGCAGTGAATGCCCTCGTCCGCCTCGCCCCAGTCCGTGCCGTGGCCCAGCTTCACCACACGCTCGCATTCCTTCCGCAACGCCTCCCTTGTCGTGATCGTGCGCCCCGTGAAGCGAGCCAGCTTCAGACGCTGAATCGTCTCTTCGCGCGCTTTCGGATGCTGAAAAGCCAGCAGCACCTTGCCGGGCGCATTGTTGTGCAGATGGAACCGCAGGCCAATCTCCACGCAAATGCGCACGGCCTGCGTGCTCTCCACCTGCTCGATCACAACTCCCTCGTCCCCGATAGGAATACCGAGTTGCACCGTCTCGCCCACCGCATCCCGCAGCGTCCGCATCGGCTCCAGCCCGCACTCCACCAAGCTCACCCTCCCCGCTCTGGGATGCCCCAGCCGCAGCAGCTTCCCCGTCAGGCGGATGATCATCGTTGCCTCATCCCGCTCCACGTAACCTCGCGTCATTAAAGTCTGCACCAGCCTCGAGGTTGAGTTCTTCGGGCTGCCGATCGTCCGGCTGATCTCTGAAAGTGACATGCCTTCCGGCCGGCAGTCCAGCGCCTCCAGGATCGCAAGCCCCCGGTCCAAGGCCGGAGCTTCAATGGTGGCATCTGACGCATTTTTGGAACGCTTCCGTGCCATATTTGGAACGTGTTCTATGGGTGACACGCACCAAATACCTGCCAGACCGCTCTTTCTTGCGGGAAACGTCAGTTTTTGTCATGAAAGCTCGTGCCAACGGCAAAGCATTGTCTTCAGAGAGGATGGATGCCTGCTCCATTCCCAACATTGGATTTCGTCTGTTTCATCCACACGCACCGCCGTGGAAAGCAGCGGCTCATAATCCGGCAATTTGCCCAAAACAAAAACTTGTGAGATACCGTGCACTGTATACTGTCTTCATCAGTTCAATGACCTCCCAAGCCAAACCGGATTCCCGCAAACCGCATCTCTCCCCGCTCGCCCGCCGCAGTCTGGCGGATGATGCGACTGCCGGAATCCGCCACGCCATTGCATCCGGTGAGCTCGCCCCGGGTGATTCACTGCCGGAGGACGGGCTTGCGGCGCGGCTCGGCATCAGCCGCGTGCCGGTCCGCGAGGCCCTCATCGAGCTGGAGCAGGAAGGACTGGTTGAATTCGACACTCGCGGACGCAGCCGGGTTCGGGTGTTCACAGAGGAGGATTTCGAGGAGTTGTTCGCCATGCGTTGCACGCTCGAGATGATGGCGGCGCGTCTCGTCGCAAAACGGATGACGAAGGATGACGTGCGCGACCTTGAGGCAATGATTCGCCAGCAGGCGGCCACGGAAGATCTGACCGCGCTGAGTTTTCTAGACGTGTCGTTCCACGACCGGATCATCCAGGCCGCGCGCAACCGTCCTCTGGCGGTGTGTTGGAAGACCATTCGCTCGCAGATCGAAGTCTGGCTAGCACGCGCCCATCGCGCGCAGGCGGCACGGCACCTTTCCTCGATCGAGCTCACCGTGCCCGGTCATCGCCGCCTGCTGCGTGAACTGCGCAGCGGCAGCGAGCGCAAGGCCGAGAACGCCATGCGCATCGAGATGGCGACGTGGCGCGAATGGTTGCCTGCTTGATCCCGCCGCCATGAAACGCCTCGGACATCTTGTCTGTTTTGTTCTGCCCGGCGCAATGGCAGTGGCTGCTGATTTGGACGGGACCGCTTTTTTTGAGTCGGAGATTCGTCCGTTGCTTGTCGAGCGATGCCTCGAATGTCACGGCGAAAAAAAACAGAAGGGCGGGCTGCGTCTCGATTCGCGCGCGGCATGGCAAAAAGGCGGCGACAGCGGCGCGGTGATCGTGCCGGGTGACGCGGAAGCAAGTCTGCTGATCAAGGCGGTGCGCCACAAGGACAAGGATTTGCAGATGCCGCCGAAAAAGCAGCTCACTGCGGAAGAAGTGGCGGTGCTGGAACAGTGGGTGAAGCTTGGCGCGCCCGATCCGCGCGAAGGGAAGCTTGTCATCACGAAGAGTTTGGACTTCGACGCGGGGCGGAAGCAGTGGGCCTTTCAGCCCGTCGCTGAGCCGCAACCACCCATACGCGAGGACGACGAATGGAGCCGCAGTGACTTGGATCGTTTCATTCTCGACCGCTTGCGTGAAGCGGGTTTGAAACCCAGCCCGGCAGCGGATCGCCGCACGTTGATCCGGCGCGTGACGTTCGACCTCACCGGTCTGCCGCCGACAAATGAGGAAGTGGCAGCCTTCGTCCGTGACGCGTCACAGGATGCCTTCGAGAAGGTCGTCGACCGTCTGCTCGCGTCTCCGCACTATGGCGAGCATTGGGCGCGGCACTGGCTCGATGTGGCCCGCTATTCCGACACGAAGGGCTACGTGTATGCGCGGGAGGAGAAGAATTACGTCCACGCATGGCCGTATCGCGACTGGGTGGCGCGCGCGCTCAACAATGACATGCCTTACGACCGGTTTCTCCTCCTCCAGCTCGCGGCGGATCAGGTGGAGCCGGTAGGTTCGCCAAACCTTGCGGCGATGGGCTTCCTCACGCTGGGCCGGCGTTTCCTCGGGGTCACACACGACATCATTGACGATCGCATCGACGTGCTGTTGCGCGGGATGCAGGCGCTCACCGTCGGTTGCGCCCGCTGCCACGACCACAAATTCGATCCCATCTCCACACGCGACTATTACGCGCTCTACGGCGTCTTTCAGAGCTGCGCCGAAAAGCTCGTGCCCTGCGCGTCACCCCCGGCGGACGCGGCGATCGGGAAGGAACTGCACAAACGGGAGATGAAACTCAGCGAAGCCATGGCGAAAGAGCGCGAGGCTCAGTCCGCCCGCGTGCGCGTTCGGGTGACCGAGCATCTACTCGCCCAGCTCGAGCTGGAGAAATATCCCGAGGAAACATTCACACAGATTCTAGGCCCGAATGACATCAATCCGGTCTTTGTGCGCCGCTGGCAGAAATATCTCGCTGACGCGGAGCGGCGCGCCGATCCCGTGTTCGTGGCGTGGCATGAGTATGCGAAACTCAAGCCCGCGGAATTCGCAGCGCATCGTCCCGGCGCATCGAACCCGCTCATAGCCCGCGCATTCGCCACGCCGCCGGCGGCGATGCGTGAGGTTGCCGAGCGGTATGGCGCTCTGTTTGCCGATGTGGAAAAGCAGTGGCGCGAACTGCTGAAGACCAAACCAACTGCGCAAGCGCTGCCGGATCGGAATGCAGAAGATCTGCGCCGCGTGCTCTACGGCCCGGACTCGCCGTGCTTCGTGCCGGATGAGCACCTTGCGAACATCGAATGGTTCTTTCCCACAGGCATCGTCGTCGGTTTGTGGAAGCTGCAGGGTGAGGTGGACCGCTGGCTCGTGCAGTCGGCATCCGCGCCTGCGCACGCCACAATCCTCGTGGACCGGGCGAAACCCTCCACGCCACGCGTGTTCAAGCGGGGCAATCCGCTCACGAAGGGCGAGGAGGTGCCGCGGCGATTTCTCCAAGTGCTCGCTGGTGATGCCCCGGCGCCGTTCACGAAAGGCAGCGGACGGCTTGAACTTGCGCAAGCAATCATCGCACCGACAAATCCGCTCACGGCACGTGTGATGGTCAACCGCGTGTGGATGCAGCATTTCGACCGCGGACTCGTCACGACGCCGAGCGATTTCGGCAGGCGCGCGGATCCGCCGAGTCATCCCGAATTGCTCGACTGGCTCGCACGCGCATTCATGAACGAAGGCTGGAGCCTCAAAAAACTGCACCGCCGCATCCTGCTCTCGGCCACATATCAGCAAGGCTCGTCCGGCCCTGTGGACACCCTCGCCCTGCGCAAAGCGCAGGAGCGCGATCCAGACAACCGACTGCTCTGGCGTGCAAACACGCACAGGCTCAGTTTTGAGGAAATGCGGGACGCCTGGCTTTCCGTGGCGGGTGAACTCGACCCGCGCGTCGGCGGCAGGCCGGGCGATCTGTTTACGGGCACGCGCCGCACGCTCTACACGCTGGTGGATCGCGAGCATGTGCCTGCGGTGATGCGTACGTTCGACTTTGCGAATCCCGACATCTCCATCCCGAAGCGCAACGACACCATCGTGCCGCAACAGGCGCTCTTCGGCCTGAACCACCCCTTCCTTGCCAGTCGTGCAAAGGCCGTTGTGAAACTTCTCGGCGGCAGCGAAGCCGAGCGCGTGCGCCAGCTCTACACGCGACTTTTCCAGCGTGAGCCGGCGGCAATGGAACTGCATGCGGCACTCGCTTTTTTGCAGCAGGTCTCCGGGCCGGTGGTCGTCGAGCGCAAACGTCCGGATGTGTGGCAGTATGGCTACGGCGAATTCGACGAGAAAGCCGGAGGCTTGAAAGGCTTCACTCCCCTCCCGTACTTCAATGCCACTGCATGGCAGGGCGGTGACAAGTGGCCGGACAAAAAGCTCGGCTGGTTGCAGATCACCGCGAAAGGCGGACATCCAGGCAATGACAGGCGGCACGCAGTTGCACGACGCTGGGTCGCGCCAGAGGACGGCAGCTACACCATCGCCTCCACCCTCATCCACGAACCCACGGCAGGCGACGGCATCCGCGCATTCATCAGCCACAGCGTGCGCGGCTTGCTGCGTTCCGTCGTTCTGAAGCAGTCCACAGCGCTGCAAAAATCCACCGCCGTGCTCAATGTCGAGGCGCTGCCGATGCGCGCGGGTGACAAGCTCGATTTCGTCGTGGACCTGCGCGACGGGCTGAACAGCGACCAGTTCCTGTGGTCTCCGAAAGTCGCGCTCGTCGCGAACAGCGGTGCCGGCGGTGACGCGCCGGCGTGGGACGCGCAAAAGGATTTCACCGGTCCGGCGGTCGCCGCGCCGCTCGATCGCTGGCAGCAACTCGCACAGGTGCTTCTGCTCGCCAACGAATTCACCTTCCTCGACTGATGAGCGCGTACCTCATTCACCATTCCACGGACGCACGTCGCTGGAAATTGACTGCATAGGTGCCATCAAGGAAATCAACGCGTGATCATGTCATGAAGCATTCGCTCCTCCCCTTCACACTGTTAATGTTCATTTCTCCGCTCCATGCCGCCGATGTGAAGCCCAATGTCATCGTCATCATGGCCGACGATCTCGGCGCGGTCGATGCGGGCTGCTACGGCGCGAAGGATATTTTGACGCCAAATCTCGACGCGCTTGCACAGCACGGCGTGCGCTTCACGCAGTTCTACTCCGCTGCGCCAGTCTGCTCACCCTCGCGTGCCGGACTCATGACGGGACGCTATCCATTGCGCGCGGGACTCATCACAAATGCCAGCTCCGAACCTGACGGCAAGGGCGCGATGCCCGCAACGCAGGTCACCATCGGCGAAATGTGCAAGGCAGCTGGCTACGCCACCGCGCACATCGGCAAATGGCACCTCGGTTACACATCTGACACGATGCCTAACGCACAAGGATTCGATCACTCCTTCGGCCACATGGGCGGCTGCATCGACAACTATTCGCACTTCTTCTACTGGGGCGGTCCGAACCGGCATGACCTGCAGCGCAACGGCACCGAGGTGCATTACCCCGGACGCTTTTTCGGCGACCTCATGGTCGAGGAGGCGGCGAAGTTCATGGCCGAAAACAAGGCGCGTCCGTTCTTCATCTACTTCGCACTGAACATGCCTCATTACCCGTATCAAGGCGACCCGAAGTGGCTCGAGCACTACAAGCAACTGGCACCGCCGCGCGATCTTTACGCGGCCTTCGTCTCCACGCTGGATGAACGCCTCGGCGCTTTGTTGAAATCCGTGAACGACCTCGGCTTGCGCGAGCGCACCATCGTCATCTTCCAGTCGGACAACGGCCACTCGACCGAGGAACGCGCGTTCAACGGTGGCGGCAGCGCAGGAATTTATCGCGGACAAAAATTCAGCCTGTTCGAGGGCGGCATACGTCTTCCCGGCATCATCTCGTGGCCCGGTCATCTGCCGGAAGGCGAGACGCGTGACCAAGCCGCCCATTCCTGCGACTGGATGCCCACCATCGCCGAACTCACCGGCGCGAAACTGCTCAACACCGACATCGACGGCAAAAGCCTCGTGCGCGTGCTCCGCTCCGCCACCGCACCCGGCCCGCACGATGTCCTGCACTGGCACGTCACGGGGAAACCGAACGCTCCGCAATGGGCCGTGCGTGAAGGTGATTGGAAACTTATCGGCAACGTCGCCGAAAGCCCCGCCAGCAACCTTGCGCCAGCGGACCGCAAACTTTTCCTCAGCAATCCCGTGCGCGATCCTTCCGAGAAGATCAACTTCGCAACGCAAAATCCCGAAGTGGTTCAGCGCCTACTCAAACTGCACGACGACTGGTTTGCAAAAAATAGCACCTCATCCGCCACCGAGTTCTTCCGTGACAAGAAGGGCAACGAGCGGTGACCCAAACACCTCACTGCCGATGAATCCGCCTCCCACTTCCCGCCGCGATTTCCTGCGCCGCTCCGGAATCGGTTTCGGCATGCTCGGCCTGGCCGATGTGCTGGGCACTGATGCGAACGCCGCGCAGCATTTTGCGCCGAAGGCGAAGCGCGTGATCCATTTCTTCCTCAATGGCGGACCGTCGCACGTGGACACGTTCGACCCGAAGCCCGAACTGCTGAAATACGCGGGCAGACCGCTGCCGCAGACGTTGCTCACCGAGCGCAAGACGGGCGCGGCATTTCCCTCGCCGTTCAAGTTCCAGCGCTACGGACAAAGCGGCATCGAGGTCAGCGAACTGTTCGCGAAAACCGCGCAGCACATTGATGACATCGCCGTGATCCGTTCAATGCAGGCACAGGTGCCGAACCACGAGCCGTCGCTCATGCTGATGAATTGCGGCGATTCGATCCAGACGCGGCCCAGCCTCGGTTCGTGGTTGCTATACGGCCTCGGCACGGAAAACCAAAACCTGCCGGGCTTCGTCGCCATGTGTCCCGGAGGGCATCCGGTAAAGGGCGCGGAGAACTGGCAGTCGGCGTTCCTGCCCGGAGCCTTCCAGGGCACTTACGTGGACTCGCAACACACCACGATGGACCGGCTCATCGAAAACATCCGCAGCCCGCACGCGGCACCGGAGACGCAGCGGCAGCAGCTCGATCTGCTTCGCGCCATCAACGTCGCGCATCGTGGCGGACGGCTCGATCCACGGCTCGACGCGCGCATTGAATCGTTCGAGCTGGCCTTCCGCATGCAGACCGAGGCAGCGGACGCGTTCGACGTGTCCAGCGAGCCAAAGCACATCCGCGATCTTTACGGGAGCAGCGTGCATGGGAGGCAGACGCTCATCGCGCGCCGGCTTGTCGAGCGTGGCGTGCGCATGGTGCAGCTCTGGCACGGCGCGGGACAGCCGTGGGATGATCACTCCAAACTTACGGAGCATCATCGCACGCTTGCGAATGAGATCGACCAGCCGATCTCCGCCCTTCTCGGCGACCTCAAACAGCGGGGCATGCTCGAAGACACGCTCGTGATCTGGGGCGGTGAATTTGGGCGCACACCGAGCGCCGAGGGCGGCAACGGCCGCGACCACAACCACTACGGCTTCAGCGTGTGGATGGCTGGCGGCGGCGTGAAAGGCGGCACCATCCACGGACGCACCGATGACTTTGGCTTTGCCGCGGTGGAGAACGCGGTGAGCATCCATGACCTCCACGCGACGATTCTGCACCTCATGGGCCTCGATCACGAGCGGCTCACCTATCGCTACTCCGGCCGCGACTTCCGGCTCACGGATGTGGAGGGCAATGTCGTGAAGGAAATCCTCGCATGACGGACGCACCTTCAGCGCGAACAGCCTGCAGTTCCGCAAACCAATCCTGACCAACAACCATGTCTTCACCCTTTGATGTTCAAACCTGGGCCGAGCAGCATCTCGTCGATGTGCTCACGCTTGGATCGCGAACCATGGACGTGGATGTGGAGGGCGTGAAAAAAGTTGTGGGAGACGCGGTTCAGCTTCAGCCGTGCTTCTACGATCACCATGCGACCGATGGTACGCTCCCGGCGCGGGGAATTCAGCCGCGTGATTGGGTGGTGGGTCGTTGCCCACCAGCAAAATGCAATATCCCTTGTTGAACAAGAAATCTCGTACCACCAAGGGTACGCCCGGGGAAAGCGCCTGGGGGGACTTCGGCCTTAGCCATTCCTAATTCCGTGTTCGTGATTCGATTGGGAAACTGGGAGCTGGCAGGCTCCGTGACTTCAAGGCGCAAAACTTTCCGCCGATGGGTCGTCTCCGCCTCCCCATGCAGCGATCCTGCGCGGCAGAACCACAGGTCAGGAGCTCAGTTGAAGAAAGCTTCTTCCAGCTTGGAGTCTCCGGCGCGCCGATTGCGGAAGGGTTCTTCCGTTCCCGAGCCTCCGGCACGCCATTTGCCAACAGGATTTGGCGCTCCCGAATCTCCATTACGAATCGTGGTTGACCGCCAGCCGTTCGTTTCACACTGCACTTTTGAAAATGCGTTTTCGTGATCCGTGCACCCAAACAAACCCAGGGGACGTTTGACATCGGAACCACCCCGCGCCTAACGTCCAACCCGCCCACCGATCCGCAGCACATGCACGACACCCTCACGCTGCCTGAGAAGGAGTTCCGCTCCCATGCTCCTGGCTATTGGTCTGATAAGAATGTCTCCCCCGCCGACTGGAACAACGCCACCTGGCAGTTGAAGAACCGCATCACGACGCTGGCGCAACTGGAGGAGCACCTGACCCTGACGGAGGAGGAGCGCGCCGGGGTGCTGCTTTCCGGCAACAAGCTGGCGATGGCGATCACGCCCCACTATTTCAACCTCATGGACGCGGAGAATGCTGGCTGCCCGATCCGCCGCCAGGTGATCCCGCGCATTGAGGAGACCTGGGAGGATCCGGATGAGATGAGCGACCCGTGCGGCGAGGACAGTCACATGCCGGTGCCGGGGCTGGTGCATCGATATCCCGACCGCGTGCTGTTTCTGGTGACGGACCGATGCGCGAGCTACTGCCGTTACTGCACGCGCAGCCGCGTGGTGTCCGGCGTGGGGGAGCAGGAGCTGCACACGGAGTTTGAGGCGGCGTTTCGTTATCTGGAACGCCACACGGAGGTGCGCGACGTGCTGCTCTCCGGCGGCGATCCCCTGCTCTTCTCGGATGCGAAGCTGGACGGCCTCCTGACGCGCCTTCGCGCGATCAAGCACATCGAGTTCATCCGCATCGGCAGCCGCGTGCCGATTTTCCTGCCGCAACGCGTCACGCCGGAGCTTTGCCGGATGCTGCAGAAGCATCATCCGCTGTGGCTGAGCGTGCACACCAATCATCCGCGCGAGCTGACCACCGAGGTGCGCGACGGGCTGGCGCTGCTGGCGAACCACGGCATCCCCCTCGGCAACCAGAGCGTGCTGCTGCGCGGCGTGAACGACAGCGCGGAGGTGATGAAGTCGCTCGTGCACAAGCTGCTGATGTGCCGCGTGCGGCCGTATTACCTCTACCAGTGCGACCTGATCCGCGGCTCGTCCCATCTGCGCACGAGCGTGGCGGATGGCATCGAGATCATTGAGCAGCTCCGCGGCCACACGACCGGCTACGCGGTGCCGCAGTTTGTCATCGACGCACCGGGAGGCGGTGGCAAGGTGCCGCTGAATCCGGATTACGTTCTGCTGCGTGACGAGCAGCGCGTGCTGATCCGCAATTACGAGGGCAAGAGCTTCGAGTATCCGGAACCAGTGCTGGTGCGGCGTTGAGGATCACTCACGGTGGTGGAAACTGCGCGCAGTCACGCAGCCACAAGCCAAAGCCGCCGGGCAACGCCACGAGCCAGAGCAACCGGCCACCGGCGGACCTCAATTCCAGAAACTGACCCGCCAGTCCCATGCCGCTGAGCCAGGCAAAGCGGCTGTATTGTACCGCTGCCCGCAACAGACGCAGCGGCGCTTCAAAAAACCAGCCGTTCTCGACATCGAGCACCATTTTGAACATGAGGCGATGGCCCGCGGCGTTGGTGCGCGGATCCGAGCGACCGCGGACCAGCGACGGTGCGTCGGTCCAGTAGATGCGCAGTTCCTCGTTGACGTAACGCGTCTTGAACTCCCGGGAGATCTGGCACCAGATGAAGGACTCTGGAATGAAATTCCCCGGCACCTGACCGGGATACGGAAAACGTCGCAACACTTCGAGCCGCAGGAAACCCCACTTTTCCCCGCGCACCTTGTGACGGTATTCGAGTTCCGCCGCGGAGCAGTCGAGCGGATCGGAAGGAAAGCGCATGCCGACGAGGCGGCCATTTTGATCGCGGCAGAGCCCGGTGACGCCGGCAAAACCGCCACGCTGCTCTGCGGGAATGGCTTCCCAGTGGCGCTTGAGGCACTCCAATGCCTCGGGCACGCAACCGTCGTCGGAGTCGAGCTTGAGCCAGAGTTCGCCATGGGATTCGCGCAGCGAAAGATTGTGGGCATGATGTGCGCCCCGATGCGGTTCCTTGAAGTAACGAACCGGGAAGTCCGCCTCGCTTTGATAACGGGCCATCAGCTCCGCGGTGCCGTCGGTGGAGCCGTCATCAACCACCAGCCACTCAAAATCCCGGCAGGTTTGCGCCTGCAAGCTCCCAAACACGCGATGGAGCGTGTGCGCGCGATTGAAAGTGGGCGTGTAAACGGTGAACAGCGGCATGAGGGGAACAGCGGAACGAGAGCACCGTAACGAAAGTCATCGGTGAACACAAACGCCTGTTCAGTACGCGTTGTCGCGCTTGAAGAAGGTGAGCAGCATGATCTGAATGTCGAGCCAGAGGCTCCAGTTCTCGAGATACCAGAGATCACACTGGATGCGCTCGCGGAGGTCGGTATCACCACGAAGGCCGTTGACCTGCGCCCAACCGGTCATGCCGGGCTTGGAGTGATGGCGGGCATTGTAATGCGGGATCTGGTGCTTGAAGGCGGCAATGAGTTCCGGACGCTCCGGGCGGGGACCGACGAGGCTCATCTCCCCTTTGAGCACGTTCCAGAACTGCGGCAGCTCGTCTATGTTCCACCTCCGCATGAAGGCGCCAACCCTCAATCGCCGCGGGTCGTCCTTCACGCACCACCGGGCGCCGGTGGTCTTTTCCGCGTCGGGGCGCATGGAGCGGATCTTGATGATGTCAAACGGCACGCCGTTCACACCCCAGCGGCGCTGTCGGAAGAAAACCGGCCCGCGTGATTCCAGCCACACAATGATGCTAAACAACGCGATCAGCGGAGCGCTCAACGCCAGACCGACCAGCGCCCCCGCGACATCAAGCATCCGCTTGGTCATCACATTGAAGGTGTCGTCCAAGGGCAGACGCGTGACGCCCAGCACCGGTGTGCCGGCGATCGTTTCCAAAGTTAGGCCGGAGACGAAGATGCGGAAGCAGGACGGGATGACCTTGAACTGGATCATTTCGCGTTCGCATAGGTTGGCGAGGGCGATCATCTGCTCCCGCGGGCCATGCAGATCGGCCACGACCACCATGTCCACCGCATGGCTGACCACCAGACGCTCCACCTCATGCAATCCTCCCAGGCAGGGAAACAATCCATCTGCAGGGTTGCTCTCCTCGGTGCTGCTGGTGCTGACCCAGCCGAGGATGTCATAGGCGCAGGTCTGGTCGCGCTTCAGCGTCTTCCACAAGGCCATCGCCTCCGCATTCCAGCCCACAAACAACGTGCGCTGCCGCAACACCTCAATGCTGTCCGACACCCGAAGAAGGTGCATGAAAACGACACGCCAGCCCAAGATGAGCAACAACCCCGTGGCGCCGTTCAGCAACACATACACGCGGGAGATGGGAGGCTGGAGCTTGAGCGACAGCGTGATGGCGAGAAAACCACCCGTCCAGATGAGAATGGCCTTGGCCACATTCGATGCCACCCAGCGACGTCGCAGAAGCACATTTTGATGGTAAACCCCATGCCACCCCACGACGAGAACCAGAGAGAGACTGCCCAGCGCCATGTGGCCGCCGTACTGGCGGAAAGTCATGGCATCAAAGTTGCCAAAATCGCGCAAGGCCGTGTGAAAGCGCAGCCAGTAAGCTGAATAGCTCGCCAGCACGGCCATGATCAAATCGCCCAAGATCGTAAGCAGCACCCAAAAATGCGGTGAGAGCTTTCGCTTCTCCCGCCATTCACGACGGGCTTCCAGCGCTGGCAAAGCCGACGCTGCACTCAGAAGCGATGAGGTGGTAGAAGCTTTCATGAATTGTAATTATCACTCTAACGGCTAAAAATATATTTAATGTAATAACCATATCAAGAAATTAGTCTGGGAATTGTCTTTTTTTTGACTCATTCAATTCATGGTTCTCATATTTGATAACTAGCGGCCTGTTACCTGCTTAGGTATCTCCTGACCTTCGCAAGGCGTGTCGTATCTTCAGCGTTGGGGTCTGCACTCCATCCACATCTGATGAAATCGCCTGCCCTCCTCCTGTTCATCGCTCTTCCCGCGTTCGCCGCCGAGAACCGCGACAACGTCTTCCAAAAAAGCATTGAGCAGATGTTTCCGAAACTCGTGGAGATCCGTCGTGATATTCACATGCACCCGGAACTACCCAACGAGGAAGTTCGCACCTCAAAGGTCGTGGCAGACCGGTTGAAGGAACTCGGATTCACCGACATCAAGACCGGTGTGGCAAAAACTGGCGTTGTCGCCCTGCTCAAAGGTGAAAAGGAAGGCCCCTGCGTGGCGGTGCGTGCGGACATGGATGCGCTGCCGATCAAGGAACTGCGCAGCGCCCCGTATCGCTCCCAGAATCCGGGCGTGATGCATGCCTGCGGGCACGATGTGCACACGACCTGCGCCCTCGGTGTGGCGGAACTGCTTTCCAAGCATCGTCACCTCGTCAAAGGCAGCGTGAAATTCCTGTTTCAGCCCGCCGAGGAAGCCATGCCAGCCACGTTCAAAGGCGACTGGGGTGCGAAGCTGATGGTGGCGGAAGGCGTGATGGAAAATCCGAAGCCCGCAGCGGTGTTCGGCCTGCACACCACGGCAGTCGTGCAGCCCGCAGGCACCACCGATGACGGTGTGCATTATTTGAAGGCAGGACAGATCGGTTACACCCCCGGCATCGACAACGCGAACAGCGATCGCTTTCACATCATCATCAAGGGCAAGATGGCGCACGGCTCCGCGCCGCACAAAGGCGTGGACGCCATCGCCGTGTCCGCGGAGGCCATCATGGCGCTGCAGATGATCAAAAGCCGCCAGACCAACACGCGCCAGCCGCTTGTGATCACCATCGGCGTCATCAAGGGCGGCGACCGCGAGAACATCATCGCCGAGCAGGTCGAGATGGGCGGCACGGTGCGCACCTACGACGCGGAGTTCCGCGACGGCATCATCGAGCAGATGCACCGCATCCTCAAAGGCATCACTGCGGCCCACGGCGCGGGCTACGAGATGGAATACCGCAAGACCTACCCGAGCATCAAAAACGACGTGAAGCTCATCGAAGCCACTCTGCCCGCCTTCCGCCGCATCTGCGGGGAGAAGAACGTCATCGAACTGATCCCCGGCATGGGCGGCGAAGATTTCAGTTACTTCGCCCAAGTCGTTCCCGGCTTTTATTTTCGCCTCGGCGTCGCCAACGAGGAAAAAGGCTTCACCTACGGCGGTCACACGCCGATGTATGACTGCGACGAAGAAGCGATCAAAACCGGCGTGGCCGTGATGGCGGCGGCGGTGTGTGATTTCCTCGACACTGCGGCCAAATGATCGTCATCCGCGCTTCGCCTTCAAAACATCTTCAACTTCTGACAACGGCAGGCAGTTGATGATGTCTTTTCGGGTGAGCCAGCCTTTGCGGGCGGCTTTGATGCCAAAGACGACATCCTGCAGACCGCGGGTGCTGTGGGCATCGGGATTGATGCTGCATTTGACGCCTTTCTCCTTCGCGAGCTTCCACCAGCGCCAGTCCATGTCGAGACGCCAGGCGCTGGCGTTGAGTTCGATGATGGTGCCGGTCTCGGCGGCGGCATCGATCACTGCAGCGACATTGACATGATAACTCGGTCGTTGCAGCAGCAGACGACCGGTGAGGTGGCCGAGCATCGTGACGTTCGGGTTTTCAATGGCGCGAATGATGCGCTTCGTCATCTCGGCCTCGGCCAGGTTGAAGACGTTGTGAACGGAAGCGACGACATAATCGAGCTGCGCCATGACTTCGTCGCTGAAGTCGAGACTGCCGTCCTTGAGGATGTCCACCTCGCTGCCGGTGAAGATGCGAAAACCTTCATCGGCGTACTCTTCATTCAGCGTCTTGATCTCCTTGATCTGCGCGCGCAGACGCTTCTCATCGAGACCGTTGGCCTGAAACGATGACTTGCTGTGGTCGGCGATGCCGAGGTATTGCAGCCCGAGATCGTGCGCCGCTTCCGCCATCTCGCGCAACGTGCCGCCACCATCACTGGCGGTGGTGTGGTTGTGGAAGACACCACGCAGATTTTCGAGCTGGACGAGGCGCGGGAGCTTCCCGTGCTCCGCAGCGTCGATCTCGCCGGTGTTCTCGCGCAGTTCGGGATCGATGAAATCGAGATCAAGGGCGCGATACAAGTCCGCCTCATCATGCACCGGTGGGATGACCGCTGCGTGCGCATGATCGGGCACCTGTGTCAGCGCATATTCGTTGAGCGACCAGCCGCGGGCGAGCGCACGCTGGCGGATGGCGACATTGTGCTCCTTGCTGCCGGTGAAGTACATGAGTGCGAACGCAAACTCCTTGCTTGTGACAGCCCGCAGATCGCACTGCACGCCATGCGTGGCATGAATACTGGCCTTTGTCGGCCCTTTCGCGATCACATCGACCACAACCGGCAGCTTGACGAAGTAGTCGATAATTTTATCCGGCTGCTTGGTGGACACGAGGAAATCGAGATCATGCACCGTTTCCTTGCCGCGGCGGAAACTGCCGCAGATCTCCGCGTGTGAGACGTTCGGATGCTTGCGCAGCGCCTCCAGAATCTCCTGCACAAGCGCATGCACCTGGTCCTGGCGGAACTCGGAGGCGTGCTGCTCGTGGAAGGCGATGCTTTCGAGGATCTTCTCGACCGTCTTGGCCCCAAAGCCCGACAACTTCGCCGCCTCTCCGCTTTCGCAGGCACGCTTGAGGTCGGAGATGGATGAAACGCCGAGTTCAGCATGCAGTGCGGCGATTTTCTTCGGCCCGAGTCCCTGTACGTCGAACAATTCGAAGATCGTGTCGGGGAACTCGGCCTTGAGCTTTTCATAGAACTCCAGCCTCCCGGTGGTGGCCATTTCATGCAGCTTGTCGCGCAGCGCTTCGCCAAGGCCCTTGATGCCTTCGAGCTGGTTTTCTGCGGCAAGCTTCATGATGTCGCCGCTGAAGCTCTCCACGACCTCAGCACCCGTGCGGTAGGCGCGCACCTTGAAGGGATTTTCACCCTGCATTTCCAGCAGCGTGGCGATGCGTTCAAAGATGGTGGCGGCGTCTTCGCGGGTCATGCGTGCATTGTGGCGCGAGATCGTTGTGGGTGAAGTCAAAAAGTGTCGCGGGTGTGTACAAACTCCGGAAAGCATCGTCCAAGAAATCATTGGCGGCACGCTTCATGCGCTCTAATTCTGAGCGTGACGGCCTCCCCGGTTGTCTCACCCCCAAAGCCATGCCCAATTCCTCAGCCCTCCGCGATGCCCTCAAGCAGTCGCCGAACAACCTCTCATTGCTGCTGCTCTATGGCCGCGCGTGTTTGGAGGAGTTGCGCCTCGATGAGGCGCGGGAGGTCTTCACCCGTGCGCTGGAGATCGATCCCGATCAGACCGATGCCATGCTTGGCATTGCCAAGGTTCTCTTCATGGAAGGCGAGACGTCCGGAGCCGCTGTTCGCGCTGAACGCGTCATTTTCCTCGAGCCGAACAACGCGCAGGCCCATTTGCTGCTCAGCCGCGTGTATCTCAGCGAAGGTGATCGCGCCAAGGCCATCGATCACTTCGACCGCGCCGCGCAAATCGATGGCACGATGAGCGATCCGGCGCTGGAACGCGAGCTTGGCCGCACTACCCGGGATGCGCGCAAAACCGCGCCTGCCCCTGCACCTGAGCCGATGGCCCAGGAGTCGCAACCCGCTGGCAATGGCGAGCAGGACGAGTTCTTCGACGATCCCTTCGATGAACCGCCCTTCGACTGGCGGCCTGAAACTTTCTATGCGCCGGGTGATCCTGAGCGCAATCGTGTCACCTTTGCCGATGTCGGCGGCATGGAGGAGTTGAAGGAGGAGATTCGTCTCAAGATCACCTACCCGCTGCAGTTCCCTGATTTGTACAAGGCCTATGGTCGCAAGACTGGCGGCGGTATTCTGATCTACGGCCCACCCGGCTGTGGCAAGACGCTCATCCTGCGTGCTGTCGCCGGTGAGGTGCCGTGCAACTATCTCGCCGTCGGCTTGCACGAGATTTTTGATCCCTACTTCGGCAGCACGGAGCGCAACCTGCACCAGATCTTCGAAACCGCGCGTGCCAACGCGCCCTGCGTGCTCGTGTTCGATGATCTCGACAGCCTCGCTCAAGACCGCCGTCAGATTCGCGAAAGCCAGATGCGCAATCTCGTGAACCAGTTCCTCCACGAGATGGACGGCATCCGCAGCGACAATCAACGCATTCTCGTCATCGGCGCCACAAACCAGCCGTGGGCACTTGATCCCGCGTTCCGACGTCCTGGACGCTTCGACCAGGCCATCTTCGTGCCGCCGCCGGATGCGCCGGCACGTGCACAGATCATCGAATTGCTCGCCAAGGACAAGCCGATCGCCGATTTCGACGCCGCTGCGCTTATCGAGGCCACGAACGGCTTCTCTGGAGCCGATTTGAAGTGGGTTTTCGACCGCGCCGCCGAACTCGCGCTCTCAGCCGCCATCCACACCGGGCATCCGGTGCCGATCACGCTCGAATTGCTGCTCGCAGTCGCCAAAGCGCACTCACCGAGCACACAATCGTGGTTCGAAGGCATGCACACGCATGCGCAGCAACAGGACGGCCCGGACAGCATCTTCAACGACATGCGCAAATTCCTCAACGCGCCGTCGAATTCGAAGAAGGAACGGTAATCGGCAAGACAGTAGATCAGTGCATCAGCAGGCCAGTAAAACACCGAACTGCTATTCTCTCACACCGATCCACTGACCAACTGTCCTACTGATTCACCGCTTCATTTCCCCATCCACGATGCGCATCGCGCCACGCGGATTTGCGTCCTGAAGCAGTTCCGGCAGCGCTTCCTCCGGGAAGCCTTGATAGCAGACCGGACGCACGAAGCGATAGATGCTCGCGGTGCCGATGCTGGTGAAGAAGCTGTGGCTCGCGGCGGGATACGGGCCGCCATGATGCATTGACGGGCAGACTTCGATGCCGGTCGGGAAACCGTTGAAGATGAGGCGGCCCACCTTCTTCTCCAGCACGCGCACGAGCGGCGCGAACTCACGCAAATCCTCCACCGTGCCATGAATCGTCGCCGTAAGCTGGCCTTCGAGGCCGTTTGCATAGCGCAGCATGTCATCCAAAGTCGCGCATTCGGTGATGATCGAGCACGGGCCGAACACTTCGCGCTGCAACTCGGCGTTTCCTTCGAGCACATCGACAGTGGTGGTGAATATGCGGCAGGCAGCCTGGCTCGCGGTCTCGCTCGGAGGCGTTTCGGACTGTCCCGCAAGGTGCAGGCCGTTGATCGTCTGCCACACGGCGGTTCCAGCCTCATAAGCCTCGCAAATGCCGCGATGCAGCATGGTCTGCGGCGCCACCTTGGCAGCAAGCGCGGCGGCATTCTTGGTAAACTGATTCAAGCCGTCGCTCTTCAAACCGAGCACGATGGCTGGATTCGTGCAGAACTGCCCCACGCCCATCGTCACCGAGCCGACATAGGCTTCCGCGATCTTCGGCGCACGCTCCTTGAGGGCTCCTGGCAACACGAAAACTGGATTCACCGAGCCCATCTCGGCATACACCGGAATCGGATGCGAACGTGCTGCGGCGGCATCCATCAACGCACGACCACCACGCAGCGAACCGGTGAAACCGACCGCCTGCGTGATCGGATGCTTCACCAGTGTTGTGCCAATGTCATTGCCCTTGCCATGCAGCAGCGAAAAACAGCCCGCCGGCAGACCGACCGTGCGCAACGCATTCAAAACAGCGCGACCGAGCATCTCACAGGTGCCTGGATGCGCCGGATGTCCCTTCACAACGACCGGACAACCCGCCGCAAGCGCACAAACCGTGTCCGTGCCGATCACGCCAATGGCGAAGGGAAAATTGCTCGCACCAAACACGACCACCGGGCCGATTGGCATCATCACACGGCGCACATCCGGTTTCGGCAGTGGCTGGCGGTCGGGAATCGCGTGATCCACACGTGCATCCGCCCACGAACCCTCGCGAATCAACGCCGCGAACAGCTTGCATTGTCCAATCGCACGTCCGCGCTCGCCCGTGAGCCGCGCCATGGGCAAAGCACACTCCGCATGCGCGCGTTCGAGCAGTGCGTCTCCCAGCGCGGTGATTTCATCCGCAATGGCATCCAGCAGAGCTGCGCGTGTTTCGGGTGTGGCGAGGCGTAGCGCATCAAACGCCGCTTCCGCCGCCTGCAGTGCCTCATCTGCCTCCGCATGCGTAGCGTCGCCATAGGCGGGCTCAAGCTGTTCGCTGGTGGTGGGATTGACGGCATGGAAGAGATGCCCGTTCGGCGCCGTCTCGCGGCCGGCGATGAAGTGATGTCCGGTGAGTGTCATGTTTTTGCGTGTGGTAAACTGGAAAGGGGAAAGTGAGTTGATCAGTGGGACAGTAGTTCAGTAGCACAGACACACTGACCTACCGATGCACTGATCTACTGGCTCATTGGATTGGAGAGCGTGCCGATGCCGTCGATGGTGATCTTGACAATGTCGCCGCTCTTCAGCGTGAATTCGTCGCCAGGGACGATGCCGGTGCCGGTCATGAGGAAGGTGCCGGTCGGGAAGGTGTTGTCGCAAAAGAGGAATCCTGCGAGTTCGGCGGGCGTGCGTTTGAGCTGCGAGACAGTCGTGTCTCCTTCAAAAGCGGCCACTCCGGCGCGGTCGATTTGCAGATGAATGCGTGTCGTGGGGGCCAGCGGCTCGCTTTGGATCAAGATCGCGGGGCCGAGCGCGGCGCAGAGCTTGAAGCACTTCGCCTGCGGAAGGTAGAGCGGATTTTCACCCTCGATGTCACGGCAGGAAAGATCGTTGCCTACGGTGCATCCGATGATTTCGCCGCGCGAGTTGATGGCAAGCGTCATCTCCGGTTCCGGCACCATCCATTTCGAGTCAGCACGCAGGTGCATGGGCTGGTTTGGATTGGCAACACGCTGTGGAGTCGCCTTGAAGAAAATCTCAGGACGCTCCGCCGCATACACGCGATCGTAAAAGCTGCCACCACCTGTGTCCTTGCTCTCCTCCATGCGCGCCGTGCGGCTGCGGAAATAAGTGACGCCCGCGGCCCACACTTCCTGCGACACGATGGGTGCCAGGATCGAATCAGCAGGCGGAGCAGTCACCGCAGGCGACGAAGCGGCCACTTGAGCGAGATACGCCTCCAGATTCGGCAGGTTGAACAACGTGTCCCAGTCCTGCCCGGTCACGGCGTGCCATGAGGTCGCGGTTTGGATAAAGATGCCTTGGGTGGTGCGGTAGAGAAGCATGGGGCGCGCAGACTAGAGGGACTCGCGCAGCACGCAACCAGTCACCGCTGAACTTTGAGCAGGGCCTCGTCGAGTCCATGCAGGCAGTTCGCCCACAGAATGCCCAGCTCGGCGGGCACGCAGGACCGGTAGCTCTCCGCTGCACGACCACCGACAATCAGCCCCATCGACGGTGGCAGCAGATCGCGCATGCGGCGCAGCTTTTCCTCAATGACCGGGCACTTCTCCGGGTAAACCACGCTCAAAGCCACTGCCTTTGCGTTGCGGGCGATGGCGCAGGCGGAAATCTCCTCCACCGGCAAATTCGGTCCGAGGTAAGTCACATGCCAGCCGAGGTCACGCGCTGACGCTGCCACGATCAATGCACCGAGTTCATGCAACTCGCCTGCTGGCGTCGCCACGACGAGTTCCGGCGCATGCGCGGCTATTTGGCTGCCCGGCACCGGTGTGAAAAGCAATTCACGGAGAACCGCCGTGGCCACGTGCTCATGACTCGGACGCAATGCCCCCTGCTGCCAGCCCAGGCCAATCTTCATGATGAGCGGACAGATCACCTGATGCAGCATGCCGCGCTGGCCGAACAGGCGCCGCGACTGCAGCAAAACCGCCCGCAGCCCATCCGCGTCGTAATTTTTCGAAGCAGCAACCGCAGCCTCAACGAACTGCTCTGGAGTCTCCATGCCATCTTGTAACGCGCCAGTTGCCTCAGCAGGCAGCTTTCTCACCATTTCCTCCAACTCCGCCGTGCCAAGCCTGGCCACGCGACCAATGCGACAGCCATTCTCCGTCAGTGCGCGCAGCAATTTCAGGCGCAGGATCGCCTCGTCGCAATACATGCGGCGGTTGGTGCAGGTGCGGCTGGGGTTCAGTGCATTGTAGCGCCGCTCCCAGATGCGAATCACATGGGGGCTGACACCGCTGGCCTGGCTGGCGCGCTGGATGGGAACGGGCATGAACTGGAGGGGCAAATGGCAGTTGCCACTTGAGGCTTCAACCAGAACAATTACGCATTGTTGCCCCCCTTGGCTGCCGCGTTGTAACACATTCCATCCCATGCTGAACAAAATCTGGGCCATTCTGCTTTTCACGGGCATCCTCGTCGCCGGGCTGATGGGACGTTTTTCGGGAGCGGACAGCATCACGGACGCGGCGGCAGAAAAGGCCAAGAGCGCGGTGATGGACATTGCGCTGCCACTGGCAGGCATGATGATGTTCTGGCTCGGAGTGCTGCGGCTGATGGAAAAAGCGGGCGTGCTGGAGGCCGTGGTGCGCTTCCTCTCGCCATTGCTGCGCCGCCTTTTCCCTGATGTGCCGCGGGATCATCCGGCCCTCGGCGCGATGGTGATGAACCTCTCCGCGAACATGCTGGGCTTGTCGAACTCCGCCACACCGATGGGCCTCAAGGCGATGGGCCACCTGCAGGAGATCAATCCGCAAAAGCAAAGCGCCAGCAACGCCATGATCACCTTCCTGGCGCTGAACACGGGCGCGTTCACGCTGATCCCGATCACGGCGATGAATTTCCTCAACGCAGCAGGTGTGAGCAACAGCTTCCGCGTCATTGTGCCCACGATACTGGCCACCGCCTGCGCCTCCGTGGCCGCGGTGATCGCCGCGAAGAGCTTCCAACGGGTGCCAGCCTTCGCCCCGCAACCCGACGAGGCAGAAAGCACCCCGGTGGTGGCGGAAGCGGCCAAAAACAGCGGCATCAGCAAGTGTGCAAAAATCTGGCTCGCAGTGCTCGGAATCCTTTTCGTTGGTGGAGCCGTGCTGGAACTCGGCCCACGCTCCTGGCGTGCCAGGGCGCTCGAATCGACAGGAATGAGCGCCGTGGTGAAAAAAGCTGAAGAACGCAAAGCGAACGCGAAAAAGGCCCTCGCGACCCAACAAGCCGAGGCGGCAGCCAAAGCAGCCGCGCAAGGCCCCGCAGAGCCACCCGTGTGGCGACGCGTGATGGACAGCGCATCAGGACTCGCCGTACCGTTGATCTTGCTGGCGGCAGTGGCCTTTGCCTGGGCGCGTGGCGTGCGTGTGTATGAGGAGTTTGTCGAAGGCGCGAAGGAAGGCTTCGCTGTCGCCACGCGCATCATGCCGTATCTCGTCGCGATGCTCGCGGTGCTGGGCATTTTGCGCGCATCTGGCGTGTTCTTGCTGCTGGAGCATCTGCTCGCGCCGGTTCTCGCGATGCTTGGCTTCCCCGTCGAACTGCTGACCCTCGCACTCATGCGTCCGCTCAGCGGCAGCGGCGCTCAGGGCATCCTGAACGAGATCCTGACCAATCCCGACCTCGCGGAGCAGGTGAAGTTCACCGCTGCCATCCTCTACGGAAGCACGGAGACGACCTTCTACGTGCTGACGCTCTATTTCGGCAGCGTGGGCGTGCGGAAATTCCGTCACGCGCTCCTAGCTGGTCTCACAGCCGATTTTGTCGGCATCGTTGCCGCGGTATTCTTCGGTCGCTTGTTGTTCGCCTTCTCATGAAAACCTTCGCTCCACTGCTGTTGCTCGTCGTCTCGGTTCATGCCGCTGATCTCGTCGAGCATGCAAAATCGCACCCAGACGGCAAAACTGCGTTCAGCTTTGATGCCAGCGCTTGGAGCGACGATAAAGCCACACGTCATCTGCCCGTCGGCGTCTTCGATTCCGGCATCGGCGGTCTCACCGTGCTGGAGGCGCTGCTGACGCTCGACGCGTTTAACAACGCCACGCTGCAGCCCGGCGCCGATGGCACGCCGGATTTCGCGCAGGAACGCTTCATTTACTTCGGCGACCAGGCGAACATGCCCTACGGCAACTACTCCGCCGTCAATCGCACCGACTACCTGCGTGAATTGATTGTGAAGGACGCCATCTTCCTGCTGGGGAAGCGTTTCTGGCCCAGCGAGGGCAAGGAGCCGCAGTTCAGCAAGCCGCCCGTCAAAGCCATCGTCATCGCCTGCAACACAGCCACCGCCTACGGCCTCGAAGACATCCGCAAAGCCGTCGCCGCATGGAAAATTCCGGTGATTGTCGTCGGTGTCGTCGAAGCCGGAGCACGCGGCGTGCTCGAATCGAACACGGAGGGCGGCATTGGCGTGCTGGCGACCATCGGCACATGCGCGAGCGGCGTCTATCCGCGCACGATTTCGCAAACCCTCGGTCTAGCTGGCAAAAGCGTGCCTGTCATCGCCCAGCAGGGCAGCCCCACACTCGCCGGTGCCATCGAAGGCGATTCGGCCTTTCCTGACTCAGTCTCCGCTTACGCTTTGAAGGAAGCCAGGGCTCTCACGGAAGCGTATCGCGACTCCAAACCAACGAAACCGCTGCAAACCATCGTTCTCGGCTGCACGCATTACCCGCTGGCCAAGTCTGAGATCGACTCCGCATTCGATGCGTTGCGCAAAGACGATGCTTTTCGCGACTTGATCGCTGAGAAGCGGAACTTCGTGAATCCTGCCGAGGCCACGGCCAGGGAACTCTTCCGTGAACTCGCGAAGTCCAAACTGCGCTTGAAGGCGGACGAGCGTTGCAGCCTTGAACATCATCAATTCTACCTCTCCGTGCCCCGCGTTGACGAAGTCGGCATCCAACTCGCCACCGATGGCAGCCTGGACAAGGACTACAAGTATTCACGCTCGCCCGGCCACCTCGACTTCGAGGACACGAAGAACATCCCGCTCACACCGGCACTGCTGCCGAAGACAAGTCTGAAGCTCGTGCGTGATCGCCTGCCCGCGGTGTGGAAGGCGATGGGCCGCTGAGTCTTTCATCCGTGGCGAAAGCAGTGCAGCGAAGTGGTTGCCACTTGGGCATTCGCGGCTACCCTCGCGGCCCCCTTCCCCCAAAAACCTGCCCATGACCCCAGATAAGATTCGCAACATCGCCATCATCGCGCACGTCGATCACGGCAAAACGACGCTCGTTGACGGCCTGCTGCGTGCCAGCGGCAATTTCCGCGAGAACCAGGCCATCGCCGAACGCGCGATGGACTCGATGGACCTGGAAAAGGAGAAGGGCATCACCATCAAGGCGAAAAACACCTCCGTTCACTGGAACGACCACATCATCAACATCGTGGACACTCCCGGCCATGCCGACTTCGGTGGCGAGGTGGAGCGCGTGATGAAGATGGTCGATGGCGTGATGCTTGTCGTGGATGCCTATGAAGGTCCGCAGGCACAGACGCGCTTCGTTTTGAAGAAGGCCCTGCAGCAGGGCCTGAAGCCCATCGTGCTCATCAACAAGATGGACCGGCCGAATGTCGAGCCGCACGCCGTGCATGACAAGGTGCTGGAGCTTTTCCTCGAACTCGACGCCACTGAGGACCAGTTCAACGCGGCGTTCATCTATGGCAGCGCCCGCGCCGGCTGGGTGAGCGACAAGGCGGATGGTGAGCAGAAGGACATGACTTTCCTCCTCGGCCAGATCGTGAAGCACATCCCGGCTCCCAAGGCGGAGCCCGAAGGCTGCTTTGAGATGCTCGTCTCCAACATCGACTGGGATAACTTCGTCGGACGCGTGGCCATCGGCAAAGTGACACGTGGCAGCGTCAAACTCGGTGACACCGTCTGGCTGCTGGGCAAAACGCCGGAGGAATCCGCGAAGCGCATCAAGGTGACCAAAGTGTTCCAATACACCACGCTGACCACCAGCGACTCCGTCGAAGGCACGGCGGGCGACATTGTCGGCATCAGCGGCTTTGAAGATGTGGACATCGGTCAAACGGTCGCCGGAGCACCAGATGCCCCCTCCCTTCCCTTCGTGGCGATCGATCCGCCGACGATTGTGATGCAGTTCGGCGTGAACGACGGCCCGCTGGCCGGACGTGAAGGCGATCATGTGACCTCGCGCAAAATCCGCGACCGCCTGGACCGCGAGCAGAAGATGAACGTGACGATGAGCGTGAAAGACACCGATCTGGCGGGCATTTTCGACGTCAGCGCCCGCGGCGCGATGCAGATCGCCGTTCTGGTCGAGCAAATGCGCCGCGAAGGTTTCGAGGTGCTCGTTTCACGTCCGATGGTGATCATGCAGCGCATCAACGACGAATTGTGCGAGCCGTTTGAGACGCTTTACGTCGATGTGCCGGACGATTATCTCGGCGGTGTGATGAAGGCGATTTCCGAGCGCAAAGGCAAGATCGAGGACATGAGCGCCCACAACGGGCGCACGAGCCTGCAGGCACTCGTTCCGACACGTGGCTTGATCGGATTCGAGTTCGAACTCATGAATTTAACCAGCGGCCACGGCATCCACAGCCATCTGTTCAGGGAATATGCGCCGCATGCCGGCCCGATGCAGACACGCACGACAGGAACCTTGGTGAGCACTGAAAGTGGCGAAGCGACCAGCTACGCGCTCGACACCATCCAGGTGCGCGGCAAGCTTTTCATCGGCGCTGGCGAACAGGTGTATGACGGCATGCTCGTGGGTGAAAATCCGCGTGCCGATGACCTTCCCGTAAACCCGACACGCACGAAGCAGCTCACCAACTTCCGCGCCGCCGGTTCTGACAAGGGCATCCAGCTCACACCGCCGCTGCGCTTCAGCCTGGAGCGTGCGATCGAATACATCGCGCCCGACGAACTCGTCGAGGCCACGCCGAAGAGCATCCGACTGCGCAAACGCATCCTCGACCACAACACGCGCCTGCGTGAACGGAAGAAGATGGAAGCGCAGCTCGAAGGCGCGGAGTGATCCCACAGGCAAAGCGGGTTGATTTCCCCCCTGCACTTCTCACAGTGGCGCTCCCAATCCAGATGGCTGAACCGCTCGCAGGAAAAAACGCACTCATCACCGGCGCCAGCCGGGGCATCGGGCGCGCCATCGCACTCAAGCTTGCGGGTGCCGGTTGCAATGTCACCATCGTCTATCACAACAGCCACGAGGAGGCGGAGGCTGTTTGCAGTGCGATTCGTGACCTTGGCCGGCAGGCGCTCGCCATCCAGGCGGATGTCGCCGACCCAGAAAGCATGCGCGAGGCGTTCGATGCCTTGAAACAGCAGTTCAACCGCGTGGATTTTGTCATCAGCAACGCGGCCATCGGCGTGCTGAAACCGGCGGTGGAACTGACCGCCAAGCATTTCCGTCGCTGCATGGACACCAATGCGCTCGCGCTCCAGACACTCGCACAAAACGCCGCTCCGCTCATGCCCGAGGGTGGCTGCATCATAGGCATTTCGAGCCTGGGCTCGGTGCGTGCCATTCCGCTGTATTCCTTCATCGGTGCGTCGAAGGCCGCGCTGGAGGCGCTAGCCCGCGGCCTTGCGCTGGAACTCGGTGCCACAAACAAAATTCGGGTCAACATCGTCAGCGCGGGAGTCGTGGACACAGATGCGTTGAAGCACTTCCCAAATCGCGAGCAGCTCCTGGCTGAATATGCAAAGCGCGCACCGCTAGGACCGTCGCTCACTCCCGGTCAGGTGGCTGACGCGGTTTACCTGCTGTGCCTGCCGGAGGCATCCATGATCACCGGACACACGCTCGTGGTGGACGGCGGCTATTCGATTTCAGGATGAACAAACACGACCTCATGGATGATGGATTGAGCGGTGGTGTCGCCATTGTCACCGGTGGCAGCCGCGGGATTGGCCGCGCCATCGTCGAACGCCTCGCCGCCGCAGGGATGGAGGTGGTGTTCACCTATCGTGACAACGCCACAGCCGCCAGCGAGGTCATCGCCGCCAGTCCGAATGCCAAAATCTCCGCCGAGACCGTGGATGTGCGCGATTCTGCCGCGTGTGCAGCATTTGTGGAGAAGCTCTACGACCGCACGGAGCGCATCGACCTCCTCGTCAACAATGCCGGCGTGATCCGCGACAATCCGCTGACCGCGATGGAGGACGAGGACATAAGCACTGTGATCGACACCAACGTGACCGGCACCTTCAACATGGCACGCGCCGTGGCGCCGTTCATGGTTTCCCAGCGCCGTGGCAAGATAATCAACGTCAGCTCCGTCTCCGCTGAGAAGGGCGGTCGCGGCCAGACCAACTACGCTGCGAGCAAGGGAGCAGTGAACGCCTTCACCAAGGCCCTCGCCGTCGAACTGGCGCCTCGCAACATCACGGTCAACGCAGTCGCGCCGGGCGTGATCGAGACTGAAATGTCCCGCACGGTGCGGGAACTGGCGGGCGAGCAGATTCAGTCACGAATTTTGCTGAAGCGTTATGGCAAACCGGTTGACATTGCCCATGCCGTCTGGTTTTTGAGCTCGAAGTTTGCCGACTACATCACGGGTGAGGTCCTGCACGTGGATGGCGGCTTCAAGATGGAATAAACAAGCATGAGTGACAGCACCATTACCGAACAAGATATTGCGACCGTTTTTCCCAAGGTGGTCGAAACGATGGCCGACGCGCTCGACGTTTCCGCAGCGTCGATAAAACTCGACTCATCCCTCATCAAGGACCTCTACGCGGAATCCATCGACTTCCTGGACATCGTTTTCCGCCTGGAGCGTGTCTTCAAGGTGAAAATCCCTCGTGGTAAAATCATCGAGGAGGCGCGCGGGCCATTGTCGGAGGCGGAGTTTGAATCCGGCGGTGTCTTGACGAATGCAGGCATGGAGAGACTCAAGGCGTTTCTCAACGAGGTTCCCGCTGATCGCTTTCCCAACCCACTCAAGGTCTCGGACATTTCCCAGCTTTTTACCGTCGAGACATTCTGCAAGATGGTCGTCCGTCAGCAAAAAGCAGCCGCGTCCAAAGTTTGAACCCGCCCAACGGACATTTCCGAGCCTTCACCTTTGTGGACCGGATCATCTCGGTACAGCCCGGAGGAGCGATTCGCGGTCACTATCACATCCCGGCCAGTCTCGCGGAGTTTTCCACCGCTCTTGTCGCCGAGGCCGTCGGTCAGCTCGCCGCGTGGTCGGCCATGGCAGCGGTCGATTTCAAGGTGCGGCCAGTCTCAGGGTTGATTGGTCGGGCGACGTCTTTCGCACCAGTCCGTCCCGGTCAAACGTTGGAACTCGCTGTCGAAATCGAAACCGTTGATCTTGATGCCGTCGCCTATGACGGCACGGCCAGCGTGGAAGGGACGACGGTGTTCCAACTCCAAAATGTCGTCGGTCCGATGATGCCGTTGGAGGAATTCGACGACCCGGCGGCCATGCGCAGGCACTTTGCGCTGCTACAGAGCACTGGCGCCGATCCATGCGGTTTCAACGGAGTGCCCACAGTGGACATTCAACGCACCGAAGGCGAGACAGGAAAAATCGCCAGAGCTGTGATGCAGGTGCCCTCGACCGCACCGTTTTTTTCCGACCATTTTCCTCGTCGTCCCGTGTTTCCGGGCACTCTGCTGATGGATTTGAACCTGCAGCTCGCCACCGCGCTTGCCGATGAGATTCCCGTGCGTGACGGAAGGCGCTGGCAGGTGAAATTCATGTCGGATGTCAAATTGCGCGCCTTCATCCCGCCGGGCGAAATGCTGCAGCTTTCAGCGAGACTCGACGAGAACGCCAACGATGCCGCCACCATCATCGTGGAGACGCGCAAAGGAACCAGGCTGCTCGGTGGCGCGCGTGTTCAGCTCGCCGCGGAGGCTCTGTCATGACCGCCCCCCGCTGCATCGCAATCACCGGCATCGGGATGGTCACGCCCGTTGGCAATGATGCGGCGACGACCTGGTCCGGATTATGTGCCGGACACAGCGGTGTGGGGAAGATCACCCAATTTGACGCCAGCGGTTTTTCCACACAGATCGGTGCGGAGGTGAAAAACTTCGATGCCACCGCCGTGGTCCGTGACCGCAAGTTGTTCAAGTTTGCCTCGCGTTCGCACCAGTTCGCACTTGCTGCCGCGGAGGAAGCGTTTCTGGATGCGGGCATTCGCCCGGAGCTGAGGAATGCCGAACGTTGGGGGCTCAGCGTGGGCGCGGGCATGATGGGAGTGTCTTATGACGACCTCAAAACGATCCAGACATACTGCACCGTGGACGGGGAGTTCAATGTCGACAGCCTGTTGCATCCCGATTTTCCTGCTGATCCGGTCGGGTTTTGCCGCAGCCAGTCGAATTCCGGACTCGCACTGTTGACGAAACATTTCGACATTCGCGGTTACTCGACCGCCGTCCACACCGCATGCGCGTCCGGCGGACAGGCCGTCGGCACGGCCTTGAAGGCCATGCGGCGCGGATTGTGTGATTACATGCTGGCCGGCGGTTTCGATTCGATGCTGACTCCTCTCGGGCTCGCCGGCTTCTGCCTGCTCGGCGCCGTTTCGCCGGACAACGACACGCCGGAACGCGCGAGCCGCCCCTTTGACCTGACCCGCAACGGTTTTGTGCTTGGCGAAGGCGCCGGCTTCCTCGTGCTCGAAGATTGGGATGCCGCCGTGCGACGCGGCGCAAAAATTTACGCGGAACTGGCCGGTGAGGGCAATTCCTTGAGTTGCTATCGCATCACCGACTCACCACCGGATGGTGATGGGCCCATCCAGGCAATCCGGCAGGCGCTGGCGCATGCGGGAATCACGCCGGACGAAGTGGACTATGTCAACGCTCACGGCACCTCGACCCAGATGAACGACAAGAGTGAATGCGCCGCCCTGCGCGCCGTAATGGGTGCACACACGGATCAAGTGCTGGTCAGCTCGACAAAAAGCTGCATGGGGCATCTCATCGCCGCCGCGGGCGCTGTCGAGGCAGCGGTGTGTGCGCTCGCCATCCGCGACGGCATCGCGCCAGTGAATGCCAACCTGACGACGACCGACCCTGAGTGCGACATCAACATCGTGCGGGGGGAATCGAAACGGACGCGCATTCGTGCCGCGATCTCCAACTCGCTCGGCTTTGGCGGCTCCAACAGTTCGCTGGTTTTGCGCAATCCGGAGGAGGTGCGATGAGCCGCAGGCCAAACATTGTTTTTACCGGACTGGGAGCCGTTTGTGGTGCGGGCAACACCGTGGACAAGGCATGGGACGCGCTGGTGAACGCACGTTCAGCCGTCGCGCCCATCCGGCAATGGGATGCGAGCCGTTGGCCCGTACGCCTGGCTGCCGAGGTGACGGCGGACAACAGAGAACTGGTCCCCGATCGCAAACTGCATAAAATCATCTCACGTTCCGACATGTTCGGCCTGTGTGCCGCGGAGCAGGCGGTGAGATATTCCGGCCTCCTTGAGTACCGCGGGACGCTGGATGAGGCGGCTGCGCAGACGTTCAATGATCGCAGCGGCATTGTTGTCGGTTCAGGCGGCGGAAACTACCACAGCAACTATTGCTTCCTGCCGCTCATGACCGCCGCGAACGGTGACCTGACCATTTTTGGGCGTGACCTTGGCAGCACTGTGAACCCGATGTGGCTTCTGAAAAACCTGCCGAACAACGTCCTTTGCCATGCAGGCATCCGTTACAGTTTCAAGGGGACGAATGCCTGCATCGCGAACCAGGGCGTCGGTGGCATGATGGCCGTGGCCGAAGCGGCCGCATCCTTGCAGGCAGGTGAGGCCGGACGGGTGACTGCTGTCGGCCATGATTCACCCTTCGAACCGGAAGTGGCGCTTTATTTTCATAACCTTGGCTTGTTGTCCGAGGAGATGCTGCGTCCGTTCGACCGCCGCCGCAGCGGCACGCTTTTCGGCGAAGGTGCGGCAGCTTTGGTGTTGGAGACGGCCGCGGAAGCACAGGCACGTGGCGCCACGTCACTGGGTGAATTTCTCGGCTCGGGCTGTGTGAGCGAGGCCACCGGCGTGCTCAACATCCGTCCGGATGGCGATGGCGTGAGTCGTGCCATTCGAATCGCCCTGGCGGAGGCGGCTGTTTCACCAGACGAGGTTGGCATGATCGTCGCACATGGCAACGGCACGCCTTTGAACGACGCCTCGGAGGCCGCGGGCATCCGCAGCGTGTTCGGCGGGAATATTCCGCCCGTCACCGCCTTCAAATGGGCCTACGGTCATCTCTTCGCCGCATCGGGAATCATTGACCTGGTGATGACGCTGATCGCGTTGCGCCAGCAGGTAGTTCCCGGCATCGCCACACTGAATGCTCTTGATGCGGAACTCGCTCCGTTTCCGGTCTCAGCCACGCCGCAGACGCCCCGCAGCGACATCGCACTCGTTATTTGCCGTGGCTTCGGTGGCATGAATGTCGCAGTCATCGTTCGTGCCGGCCCGTGATGAACACGCCCTCGTCCACTTCACGCTGCGGCATCGACACGGTGGAAATCTCCCGCGTGCAAAAGCTGCTCAACGATTTGCAGCCCGACGAACTCGCACGACTGTTCTCCGCGCAGGAACTGGAGGATGCGGGCACGGGCGCCGGGTGCACCGCCAGCCTGGCCGCGCGCTTCGCGGCGAAGGAGGCATGCTGCAAGCTTTTCCCACGCGAAACCAGCCTCGGAATGATTGGACCGGCAGATTTCAGCGTGTGCAAGGACGGATATGGCGCGCCGCAAATTGTCGTGAGCGAGGACGCCCGGACGGTCATGAACCGGCATCGTGTTGCAACCATCCAGGTTTCGCTGACGCACTCGGAGACCACAGCCTCCGCGGTGGCAGTGGTGGAGATGCAGGAGACAAAGGTGCCATGGTTTGGCAAATGGATGTATTACCTGATGCCGGTGCGGCGGCGTGCGGTGATGGAGAATCTGCACCGCGTGTTCGGCGACGTACTGCCGGAAACGGAGATCGTGCGGCTGGCGCAGGCTTACTACGGGCATCTCGTGCGCTTCGGCATCTCGTGCCTCTGGCGTTGGGGCCGAGTCCGCATCGAAAACTACGAGGCCGCCATTCGCGCATTCGACCAGGGAAAAGGCGTGCTGCTGCTCACCGGGCACTTCGGCCACTGGGAGGCCGCCATGACCGCCGGCCTCCGGCACATTCCACAATGTCGTGGCATCTTTCATCTCGTCAGGCGACCGCTGAACCCGCCCTGGCTGAACGAACTCGTCATCCGCTGGAACCGGCGCGCGGGCCTCGGCACGCTCGGCAAGCGCGGCTCGTTGGATGACATGCTGCAATTGCTCTCCAAGGGCGCGATTGTGGTCTTCGTTTTCGACCAGCATGCGGCCAGGCGCGACGGCGTGTTTGTGGACTTCCTCGGCCACAAGGCCGGCACCAGCAAAAGCCTCGCCATCATCGCCGAGCTGACCCGCGCACCCGTGGTTCCCGTCTCATGCTGGCGGGATGACGACGGCACCCACGTGCTCCGCTTCGAGGAGGCGCTGCCCTTCATCGACTGCGAAGATCCCGGCGAACTCCTCCGCCGCAACACCCGCGCCTACAACGCCGCCCTCGAACGCATGCTCCTGCGCCATCCCGAGCAATGGATCTGGATGCACAAGCGCTGGAAGGGCTGGGTGTGAGGTGATCATTCATGCGCACCGCTCCGGATTATGATGACTTCAACCATTCAGCAACGATGCGAAGTACTTCGTCGCGTTTGCGGAAGAACAGAAAATGGTCATCATCGGGAAAGACGCGTGTGGTGACGTCACAACCGCCGTTCTTCAGCTTCGCAGCATAACCAGACACATAGTCCCACGGCACGCGGTCATCATTGCCGCCTGAAATCACCAGCACCGGACGCTTGGTGAACTTCTCGGCGAGTTGTTCCGGCGTGATGCGATTGTGAAACACGCTGGAGAGGAAGATCAGGGAGTGAAATCGTGGGCCGTCGGCTGATTCAGCAAGGCAGACACCTTTGCCGCCATTCGAAAGACCCATGAGATGGATTTGGGCGGGATCAATCGCGGCGTGCTTGCCGGCATCACGGATGGCAGCGGTGATGGCGTCATACGCGCCGCGCTTTTCCCAGTTCCCGAGGCCAAAGGTCGGCGCGATGACGGTGCAGCCGGTTTGATCCGCCATTTTCGACAGGAGCCACACATACGCTTTGAAGTTCCCGCCGCTGCCATGCAGGAACACGAGCGCAGGCGCAGGCTTCGTGCGGTCGAGCTTCGGCGGGATATAGTGGAAGTAATGTCCGTCGCGAAACTCGGTGAACGTCACCTCGTCGTAAATGGTCGTCAGCGCCGAACCGCAGTTCCGAAACTCCGCATCCTGCGCGATCTCGGCATAGATCGCGTCGGTCATCGCGGACAGATCGCGTTTCTGCCCGCGAGCGAGGCCGCGGAGGCCGCGCCGGGCAGCGCACCACGACGCACAGCGGTTCTTGAGGCGAAGAACATCCTGTTCTTCCAACACGTCTGCGAACGGCAATTATTCGATGCCGGTGTTTGCCGGCACTTGGAGCGTGTTCGTCTCCGGCGACGACCTTCGGAGCAGAGGATATTTGATCCCGTCCAATCAGAGTGCCGTCGTCAGCACCAGTGCGGTCGCGCTGAATTTTGTGGCACCGGCCGTGAGCGCGCACTTGCAAGGTGTAGTGACTAACAATGGCGTCCCCGTCGCCGGCATTCGACTCGGTGCCTACAATCAAAGCACCAACCAGTTCACGAATGTGGACACTGCACCGGACGGCACTTTCGATCTCGGTCTTGGTGCGGGAACATGGCAGGTGCAGGTTGATTCGCAAAGCGCCGCGGCCTTTAACGTCGTCGGCACTGCGGTGGATTACACGCTAACCGAAAACCAGACGCTCAGCGGCGTCACTCTTGCGGTCAAAACCGCCACCGCGCAGATCACCGGCTACGTCAGGGCCCCCCTCAGCCAGCCCCTCAACGCCAGTGTGAATGCCAACGCCACGATTGATGGAGTGGTCTATTCTGCGAACGCGCAGACCGACAGCAGCGGCAATTATGTGCTCCCGGTCATCAATGGCACCTGGCAGGTCAGCGCATCTGCCAATGACTTTTCCAATTCCAGCCCAGTGACCACGATCGTCAGCGGCGCGAACGTCATTCGCAATTTCACACTCACCAAGGCTCCGGTCATCACCCAGCATCCGGTGAATCAGACCGTTATCGCCGGCCAGGGATTGATCATCTCGATTGAGGCCAGCAGCAGTGCGGAGATGACCTTTCAATGGCAGGTTTCCACGGACGGCGGAACGATTTGGAACGACCTCTCGAACAACGCCACGTACAGCCAGGTGACCTCCTCGACGCTCGGCATCAATGCCAGCCCCGGTCTGAACGGCCATCGTTACCGTTGCATCGCCACCAACTCATTCGGCGCGGCCACCAGCAACAGCGCACTCCTCACGGTGCTTGCTCCGGAGATTGCGGTCTTTGATGGCAACGGCACAGGCGGCCCCGAACGCCAGAGCGACACGGGCAGCTTCAGTTTCCCCAACACTCTGGTGGGAGCCAGCAGTGCAGCGCAGACATTCACCATTCAAAACACCGGCGCGTTCAATCTCACCGGACTCGCCGTAACCAAGGGAGGCGCTCATCCAGGAGATTTCACTGTGGGCAACCTCGGTGTAAACAGTCTTGCGCCCGATTCCACGACTACTTTTGCGGTGATCTTCTCGCCCACAGCGACAGGCACACGGAGCGCCGTGTTACAGATCGCCAGCAACGACGCGAATGAGAACCCGTTCATCATCCAGGTCACTGGGAATGACACTCTGACGGCCAGCTATGCCGATGGCACCGAAGTGCCCCTGATCACAAGCGCCTACACAGCCACCGGCAACACGGTGAATTTCGTGCTGAATTATGCGCCGGTGATCGGCACGGAGTTGATGGTGGTGAATAATACTGGCCTCGGCTTCATCAACGGTGTCTTCAGCAACGTCCAGCAAGGCCAGACGGTGAGTTTGAGCTATGGCGGGAGCACCTATGACTTCGTGGCGAACTATTTTGGCGGCACGGGCAATGATCTGGTGCTGCAATGGGCATACACACGCGCCTTCTCCTGGGGAAATAACGCTGAGGGACAACTCGGAGACAACTCCACGACGCAGCGCAATCTTCCTGTCGCCGTGTCATCGGCGGGCGTGCTCGCTGGCAAGACCGTGCTTGGCGTTGCGACCGGTCAAAACCACAGCGTGGCTTTTTGCTCTGACGGCACCGTGGCTGCCTGGGGCCGCAACGCTGAAGGCCAGCTCGGTGATGGCAGCACGACTCAGCGCAACGTGCCGGTGGCGGTGAACCGGGTCTCAGGCATCTCAGCGCTTTTTGGCAAGACGGTCGTGGCCGTCGCAGCAGGTGAGAATCATAGCCTCGCATTGTGTTCGGACGGCACCGTGGCCGCCTGGGGCTTGAATGAACATGGTGAACTCGGCGATGACAGCACCACCAATCGAAACGTGCCTGTGGCGGTCAACACTGCCTCCGGTGTCTCCGCTCTCTTTGGCAAGACGGTGGTGAGCATCGCGGCGGGCGGTCATCATAGCATGGCGCTGTGCTCGGACGGCACGCTGGCGGCCTGGGGCTTCAACGATCATGGCCAGATCGGTGACAACACGACGACAAGCCGTGACGTGCCCATGGCGGTGAACACATCGGGAGGCTCCGCTTTATCTGGCAGGACGGTGGTGGCGATCGCCGCAGGTGCTGAACACAGCCTCGCGCTATGCACGGATGGAATGATTGCAGCCTGGGGTGGCAACAGCAGCGGTGGCCAGCTTGGCGATAATACGACGACAGACCGCCCAGTGCCAGTGGCCGTGAACACAGCATCGGGCATCTCGGCGTTGTTTGGCAAGTCGGTGACGGCCATTGCGGCGGGTGGTTATCACAGCATGGCGCTGTGCTCCGACGGCACGCTGACCGCCTGGGGCAGCAACACCGATGGCAATCTCGGCGACAACAGCACCACTCAGCGAACCGCACCCGTGGTGGTAAATGCGAGTTCGGGTGTCTCCGCTCTCTTTGGCAAAACCGTGCTGAAGATCGCGGCAGGCCTTTCCCACAGCATGGCGTATTGCGCGGATGGTACCGTCGCCATCTGGGGCAGGAACGTGTCCGGGCAGCTCGGCGACGACAGCACCACTCAGCGCAACGTGCCGGTGGTGGTGGACAGCTCTCCTCTCGCTGTCGGTGAGCGCTTCACTTCCGTCACCAGCCGGTCACAGGCAGCACACACCCTGGCGCTTGTGGCCACCGCGGCTCCTGCGCCGGTAATTGTCGTGGAGCAGCCCGCTGGTGTTCCGCTCACGGATGGCGTGGGAACGCACGACTACGGCAGCATCTTTGTCGGTGTGGCGAGCACCAAAACCTTCCTCATCAAGAACACCGGCACCGCGACTCTTTCAGGCATCAGCATTACTCTCGTGGGATCTGCAGCGGCGCAATATGCCGTGACGGCCGGCCCTGCCACCACGGTGGCTCCTGGAGGCTCAACTTCGTTCATCGTCACGTTCGCACCGACTTCTGCCGGACCCAAGCCGGCCACGTTGCGGATCGCCAGCAATGTCAGTGGCACCACCAACCCGTTTGACGTCAATCTGTCAGGCACCGGCAACGCCACGCTGACCGCGAATTACACCACGGGTGCGGAAGTGCCCGCGACCGCCAATGGCTTCACCGCAACAGGCAAGACGGTCAATTTCGCGCTGAACTACGCTCCGGTGACCGGCTCCAGCCTCATGGTGGTCAACAACACGGGCACGGGCTTCATCAATGGCACGTTCAGCAATCTCGCGCACGGCCAGGCGATGGCGCTCAACTTCAACGGCATCACCTACCGGTTCATCGCCAGTTATTATGGCGGCACCGGCAATGATCTTGTGCTGCAATGGGCCGGCACCCGCTTGCTGGCCTGGGGGGCCAATACGACAGGTGCTTTGGGCAACAACACGACCAGCAACAGTGACACTCCGGTCGCGGTCGATGCTTCCGGAGTTCTCGTCGGCAAGACCGTGATCGCCGTGGCCTGTGGCCAGCTTCACAGCATCGCCCTGTGCTCCGATGGCACTCTTGCCGCCTGGGGGGCGAACAACTCGGGCCAGCTCGGCGACAACAGCACCACGCAGCGTCATGTGCCGGTGCTGGTGGATATGACTGGCGTGCTCTCTGGCAAAACCGTGGTCGCCATCGCCGCAGGCAATGATTTCAGCATGGCGCTGTGCTCGGATGGCAAAGTGGCAGCATGGGGACTCAATGACGTGGGTCAACTCGGCGACAACACGACCACGAACCGTCAGGTGCCAGTGCTGGTGAACACCGCTGGTGCACTCGCTGGCAAAACGGCCGTCTCAATTGCCGCAGGCTATGATTTCTGCCTCGTCGCTTGTGCCGACGGCAGTCTGGTGTCGTGGGGACAGAATGAGTACGGCCAGCTCGGCAACAACAGCACCACCGACAGTGCTGTGCCGGTGGTGGTGAGCACCGCGGGTGTGCTCGCAGGCAAAACTGTGACTGCGGTAGCCGCGGGTCACTATCACAGCCTCGCTGTCTGCACTGATGGCACTCTGGCTGGCTGGGGCGACAACACGTATGGCGAACTGGGCAACAACAGCACCGTGTCGAGTCTCGTGCCCGTGAGTGTGAGCACTGCTGGCGCGTTGTCTGGCAAAACTCCGGTGGCTTTGGCCGCCGGACAATCTCACAGCATGGCCTTGTGTGCCGATGGAACCTTGGTGACATGGGGAGACAACACCTCTGGCCAGCTTGGCAATGGTACTTTCGTTCAGTCACTCGTTCCTGTTGAGGTGACCAGCTCTGGCGCTCTCTCAGGCAAAGTTGTGGCCGCCATCGCAGCAGGCATGGCGCACAACATCGCCCGGCTCACTGATGGCACGCTGGCCGCCTGGGGCTTGAATGGCAGCGGCCAGATCGGTGATGGCAGCACGACAAACAGCAATCTGCCCGTCGCTGTCAGCACGACATCGCTGATTGCTGGTGAACGCATCGTGCAGGCTGCCAGCGGCACGGCGGCATCCCATGACATCAGCGTCGTGGCGGTCCCGCTTGCCGCGCTGGCCGGCCCCTCCGCAATCACGAATGCTGCGACCGGGGTGACGAAAACCACCGCCACACTTCAAGGCAGTGCCAATCCCAACGAAGTCTCCACCATGGCGTCCTTTGAATATGGACTTACCACCAGCTACGGCAGCGAGACAACAGCGCAAAACATCGGTGCGGGCACCACGTCTGTGAATTTGTCGCCAGTGAGTCTTTCCGGCCTGCAACCCAACACCGCATATCACTTTCGCACCAAAGCGGTCAACAGCAGCGGCACAGCTCTCGGTGATGATGTGGTGTTCATAACGGATGCCGATCCGCCCGTGGCCGTTTCTGCCGCTCCTGCCAGCGTTACCAACACCACCGCGACCCTTGCGGGTGCGGTCAATCCCAACGGTCGCGTCACCGACGTGTATTTCGAGCATGGCACGACCGCGCTCTACGGCAGCACCACTGCCCTTCAATCGCTCCCCGTCGGCACCAGCGCCGTGGACCTCACCGCTGCCATCAGCGGCCTGCTTCCCAACGTCACTTATCATTGCCGCATCGTGGCCATCAACGCGGGCGGCACGGCCAGCGGCTCCGACATCACCTTCACCACCACGGATTTCCAGTCGCCAACCGTCACGACGGATGGCCAGCCAGCGATCAGCACCACCAGCGTGCGGGTGAGCGGCACCGTGCGTGCCCACAACGCCAGCACGCAGGTGTTCTTCGACTACGGCACCGATGGTGTGACTTTCCCCAACAGCGTGCCGGCCTCGCCGCCGGTGGTGACGGGCGATGTGGCCACACCGGTCAGTGCCGTGCTGCCGAATCTGTCGCAAGGCACCTATCACTATCGTGTGCGTGCGGTGAGTGCCGGCGGCACCACCAGCGGCGAATCATTTTCCGCCCTGCTTACCGGTCTGCTGCAGCAGTTTCCTGACGCTCCGCCTTCTGCTTTGAGCAGCATCATCGTCACGCTGGCGCCCAGCGGCATCACCTCCGGCTGGCGCATCGTCGGCGAGCAGCAGTGGCGCAACTCCGGCACCAGCATCGCTGGTTTGACCTTGGAAGATCGCGAGATCGAGTACCGGCCCGTGCCCGGTTACATCCAGCCGCCCAAGGAAATCGTGGGGGCTCCCGAGGAACACTCGGCGGTGGTTATCGAGCGTGACTATTATGTGACTCCGGTTTCAGGCAGCGGCGGCATCAGCGTCACCTTGAAGCCCGAATCCATCACCACCGGCACTGGCCGGGCGCAGTGGCGTTTTCTTGGCGAAGACAACACGCAATGGAGGGACAGTGGCGCCAGCGTCAATGGATTGCCCGCAGGCAGTTATCTCGTCGAGTGCAAACCCGTCACGGGCCGGGCTACTCCGCCGCCAGCCTCGGTTCTCATTTCCAGCGGCCAGACCAGCGCTCCGACTCTGACTTACTTCCAAACAGATCCTCAAACCGGCACACCGCCCGCCGTGCTGTCGTTTGCGACCGTCTCCACCGACACTGCCATGCCCTATGCGCACGTCGGCCAGATCCGCAGCAACGTCGGCACCAGCACCGGCTTCGTCGTCAAGCCGCGTGTTGTCGCCACTGCCGCCCATGTGGTATGGGATGATGGCACGCTCGCTGCCGTGCAAGGCCTGCAATGGCTCTTCCAGCGCGATGCGGGCACCTATGAGCCCAAACCGCTCATCCCGCGCGGCTTCTATCTCTTTGATGGCTACTCCGCCCAGCGCATCCAGGACAATTCCCCCGGAGAGTCCTCGCCGCAATCGCAGAACCTCGATGCAGCCGCCATGTACTTCACCGAATCCGCCGGACGCGGTGGTCATGGAGGCTTTTTGGCGAGCGACCTGACCGACAACGAGTTTCTGCTCTCCTCCGCGCAGAAAACTCTCGTCGGCTACCCGGTGGATGGCATTCCTGCCATTGAGCAAGGCCGCATGCATGCCACACCGCTCGCCAATGTGAACTTCACCCACGCCTTCGAGCGAACCTTCACCACCACGGCCATCCGCAGCAGCGGCGGGAACTCCGGCGGCCCGTTGTGCATCCAGTATCAAGGTGGCGGTTACTACCCGGCGGCCATCTATCTCGGTGGCACCGGACAGACCGTCGTGCGTGCCATCGACAGCGCCGTCGTCGAGCTCTTCAGCCGCGCTGAAGTCAGCGCCAACACCGGTGCCAACAACACTGGTGGCGGCATCACCCTCACCAGCGTCACTGGCAGCTACGTTGCATCGAACCCTGGAGCCCTGCGGATACTCATTGGTCCCGAGGCGGCCACCTCGCCTCCGGCGGGCTGGCGTCTTGCAGGCTCCAATTCCTCCTTCCTCTTGAGCGGATACTCAAAAGGCAGTCTCACTCCTGGTGTTTATGTGTTGGAACTGACCACCATTTCTGGCTTTCAACCACCCGCCTCGCAAAATGTGACCGTCACCGGAGGACAAAGCACCACCTACACTTACACGTACGCGCCAGTGATGACGCCTCAGGAAAGCTGGCGGCAGGCGAACTTTGGCACGACGAGTAATAGCGGCAACGCCGCCGACAATGCGGACCCGGATGGTGATGGCATGAACAACCAGGCGGAGTTCACCGCGGGGACGAATCCGAACAGCGTGGGGGACGTGTTCAAGGTCAGCAGCCATCAAAAGAGCGGCGGCACGTTCACGCTGACGACCGCGGGCAAAAGCGGTCGCACTTACATCCTCGAACGCAGCGCGAGCCTGGGAGCGTCAGCATCGTGGAGCACGGTGACAACACAAGGACCGCTGGGAGCCGACGGCACCGTGACACTGACGGACAACGCCACCCCCGGCACCAACGCCTTCTACCGCATTCGAGTGACCGGACCATGAAGCCGATGTCCACCATCATTCAGAGCATATCTAAACATTGCGCAACGTTGCTGATGCTTCTTGGTATCGGAGCCTGTGTTGTGTTGTGGTGGTCTCGGCAAGAAGGCAGTCAGCAGGCCGGCTTTATTGCAAACGTCACCACGCCCCAGACCCGTCTGGCGAAGGGGCTGGCCAGTCTGAGGAAGGCCACTGACAAAACGGACACACGCACGACTCTGGGGGAATTGAAACGAACGCTGCGCCAGATGGATGTCCGTGAGGCGAGAGAGTGGATTCTGCAACAACTCACATCAGGAGAGGATGCAGCCACATCACTTGATCTCGAAATCGGAGACGACCAAAACCTCGCTGCGTGGCCGTCTTATCGCGTGTTTCTTCTCGACATGCTGTTTCTCGTGGACCCTGCTGCCTCGGTGGAGCCTGCCCGGGTGATTTTGCAGTCAGAGGGCTCTCCTGATGAATGGGCGATCGCGATGCGCAACCTGGCACGTGCGAGCACCGAATCCGTGGACAATGCGTTGCTTCGTGAAAAGTCGGCGCAACTGCTCCGGAATGCCGGGTGGCTCAAGAATCCAACCAGCGGATGCCTGGAGGCCTTTGATGTGATCGTGCACACACGCAACGCATCGCTCACACCTGACCTGCTGCGTTTGTGTGATGATCGCGATCAAAAGGCGGCGCGGCATGCCTCGTTTCTCACCCTGGACCGTCTGGTTCAGGCAAATCCCAAGGCCACGCTGACAATGCTGGCGGCGCAGGCATCGGCCCATCCTCAAAACGGATTGATGATCTCCAACATGATGGCGCGTGCTGATGTGCGTGATGAAGCACAACGACAGGCGTTGGAAGGCTATCTGCTGGACACACATCGCACTGCTGAGGAACTGCGTGGCTTTGCGTCGGTGTTTCCCAACGCGAACATCGCCGTGTCGAACAATCTGCTGACCAAACCGTCACTGATCCATGGCAGGGACCTGGCTGACCAGGATCAAGCCTCAATGAAAACTTTGGAGGCATGGCTGGCTGACCAACGATTCAGCAAACTTCAGGAACCTCTGCTGCAGGCCCTCGGAAGATTGCAGGAACTAGCAGGCACCCGCAATACCGGCCGGTGATGTGATCAATGCCTTTCATGTACGCGGCGGCTGTCGTCCATCGCGGCGCAGGCCATGGCCTCGCGGATGGAGTTTTTCACGGCAGGCGGAAGCGCAATGGCGTCGCCTTTGATGCGCGGCGTCAGCGGAAATTCCCCGACGGGAAGCAGCTTCACCTTCGCTTCACCGAGTTTGTCGGCGAGAGCGAACTTGATCAGCGGTCCTTGTGGTGAGGGTTCGATGAGCAGACGCTCGTCGCGATCGCAGTTCTTGGTGAGTTGTGTCTGAAAAATGTCCGAGCGTGGTTTCCACACTTTGCTAGATGACATTGCAACTCATTGGTAATGAGTGGCGCACCCGTCAGGATTCGAACCTGAAACCTTCTGATCCGTAGTCAGATGCTCTAATCCGTTGAGCTACGGGTGCGTTGGCCTTGGCCAATTCCCGCTACCCGGAAGCAGCGGGCCACGAGACTAGACCAGTGAGTGCTTTTGTCAATCAATGTGACGCATAAATTCTGGTCCTGAGACACACAGCGAAATCGAACACGCGGAGCTATGATCACGGTTCTATTCCGATGCGCACTGCATGAGGGCGGCATACCACCAGTATCAGTTCACGCTGCGGCCATTTGTTCTCGCTGCTGCCACCGTTGCTCATGGGTGATCAGCTTGTTGAAGAAGTCCTCCTCTTTCTTCGGCTCGACGGATGGATCGACAGGCATGCTCAAGCGCAGCTCCATGCCGCGCGGTAACAGATGGCGCGCTTCGGCACCGCCGCCGTGAAGGTGCATGGTGACGTAGCAAGCCATCATGTTCACTCCAAAATCGTCCGGTTTGCGGCTGCGAGTGTAAAATGGATCAAACAAGTTCACCGCGCGGTCCCTGCCCTCCCAGGCACCAGTGTCGCGTACGCACATGACCACCTGGAGCTGGCCCATGATGTCTCGTTTGAGCTTCGCGCTGATTTGAATCGTGTCACCAGGGGCAAGGTGTGTGAGTTCCTCGATAAAAATGAGTCTCCACATCTGGCGGAAACGAGCGCCATGAACCTTCAGAACCGGGACCGCGGGATCGATCTCCACATCAACATTCAATTCCTTTTCATGCAACTCGCCGGCAAACATGTCCAGCATCTCGGCGAGGACTCCGTTGAGGCTGCACTCGTCCAACCGAGTGACATTTCTCACATGAGACGCCTCAGCCAGGCGCGTCAGCAACGACTGAATGCGCTCGATCTGAGACTGTGCCTGATGCTGAACATCCAGCCAGAAGGAAGGATCCCGCGGATGGATGCCGCCGGTCTCCTCCATGAGCTTCATCGGCGCAAGGTCGATGAACGCACGCACGACAGTCAGGGCGTTGCGCAGATGATGATTGAGGCCCTCCGCCAGAATACCCATGCCGGACACCTTGTCAGCGGAAAGCATGGCTCGCACGGTGTCGGCCTTTTCCGCCAGCAAGCGTTCTCGCTCAACCAGCACGTGATAGTAGTCGAGGGCGTGCTTGATGATGACGCCCAGTTCATCAGGATCCCATGGCTTGTGGATGTAACGAAAACAACGCCCGGCGTTCACCGCATCCACCGCGGCCTGGTAGTCAGTGAAGGCAGTGACCAAGATGCGCACGAGGTTGGGATTGAGTTTGCAGGCGTGCTCCATCAACTCCACGCCGCTGGCTCCGGGCATGCGCTGGTCGGTGAGGAGCAGTCCAATTCGTGGTCCGTACTCCTGCAGGATCTTGTAGCCGTTCATCGCGTTGTTCGCGACATGAACAGTGTACTCGTCGCCAAAAATCTCCCGGAAGTAGTGCAACGCCTTCTCCTCGTCATCGACGTAGAGAATATGGTAAGGTGATGACGGCTGGCCAGGCATGATGACGTCAACTGAATGCAGGCTTCTTGAGCCCGAGTGTGAATTGTGTATGACTGTTCTGCTCTGTGTCGATTCGCACCTCACCGCCCATTTGCTGTACCAGCCGGAAGCAGATGCTCAGTCCCAGTCCCATCCCCTGCCCCACCTGCTTGGTGGTGAAAAACGGATCGAAGATTTTCGGCAGGTTGTCTTTTGCAATTCCAGAACCGTTGTCCCGCACGATTAAATCGACTCCCGCATCAGTCTCCGCGGCTCTGAGCCATATCGTCGGCGATGGTCGTCCGGCAAGTGCATCCAGGCTGTTTTGCACCAAATTAAGCAAGATCTGAATGAGGTAATTTTCATCACCTTGCGCCATCAAGCCGGAGGGAATTTCATCCACCAGTGTCACTCCCCGGTCGCTGATCTCCTTGGCCAAAAGGCGCAGCGCTTTGCGTGATGTGGCATGCAAGTCCACGGCCCGGCATCCACGGTTTTCAGGATGTGCGAAGGTGCGCAGGTCGGACACGATGGCAGACACGCGGTCAATGCCATCCCCGATGTCCGTCGCAATGGCGTTGAGTGACTCCGCGACCTCAGGCGGCCATGCCTTGCTCCGTTTCTTCAGGAGATAGATCGCTGATTTGGCATAGTTCAGTGGATTATTGATCTCATGCACGATGCCCGCACTGAGTCGTCCGATGGATGCGAGTTTCTCACTTTGATCGAGCTGCGCCTCGGTCTCACGCAGGCGTTGCAGCGTGACGGTAAGTTCCTCGTTGCGTGCTGCCAGTTCTTCACGCTGGTCCTCCACCTTGCAGCGGCTGGCAAACTCCCGCAGGCGGATCGCATGATGCTGGCGACTGCCAAAGTAGAGCACCACGCAGTTCAGCAGGATGAAACCGGTGTTGTTCACGAAAATCCCCAACGCCCGCGGATCATCATTGCCACGCAGATTGGGCAGCGTGGAGGCCAGGTAGGCCAGCACGACAAGGCTGAGCGTCAGACCGATCTCCCGGAACGTCCAGTGGAACACGAACGCCGTCGCCACGATACAAAGTGTCAGCCCGGCGTAGTAACCCGAGCCTGAATCGCCGCTCAGGTAAATCATCAAGCAGATCATCAGCGCTGGCAGCAGCGGCAGGATCACGGGATAAGCCTTGCAGTATTTCCGGCCCAGAGAGCCGTTCAGGGCCAGCAGCAAAGGCACGCAGCTCGCGGCACAGGCCAGCCGCAGCACGAGAAACTGCCAGAACCGTTCCGGGTAGGCCATCCAGTCGAGGAAACTGCACAGCGGAACAAGGATCATCACGAACCACGCCCCCATCCGTGCATTGCGGACATTCAACCCCATCTGCTCCTGCTCGAACTTGTCGGCACGCGGCAAAGCCTCAACAGGAGTACTGCGCGACACGCGCTCCTGCCTTGCATCTACCAGGGGTGTTCTGGTGTCTGCCAAAGCCGATAAAAACATAAATTTTACAAATTATGGTAAATATAGACCTCTTTTAGCCTTTCGGGCAACGGGTAATTACAAATTCCTGACACGTCCCAGCCAATTGTCTCACAACTCGTTGTGCCTGAGCTTTCGCCGTTTGTCGGCCCGGGCATTCCATCCCATCCACCAACCACGATTCTAAACACACCCCGGCTTGGCAGCACCCGGGCTCTCGCCATCATGCGCGTTTCATGCGCATCCTCATCGCCATCGACAAATTCAAGGGGTCCATCCCGGCCGCCACGGCTGCCAGAGCCATTGAATCCGCGATCCTGCAGACCATTCCGGAGGCTAGATGTGATGCCTGCCCCATAGCCGACGGCGGCGAAGGCACGGCAGAGGCCGTCATCGCCGCCCAGAAGGGCGAATGGTGCGATGTGGCCACCTACGATGCCCAAAACCGTCCCGTGGTCGCCCGCTACGGCCTGATTCACGAGGGCAAAAGCCTCGAGGCTGTCATGGAAATGAGCGCCGCCTCCGGCCTCGCCATGGTCAGCGATCGTCCGCTCGATCCCGCCACCGCCAGCACCTACGGCACCGGTTTGATGCTGCAGGACGCCATTGAGCGCAAGGTTGGCCGCCTCGTCATTGGCATCGGCGGCAGCGCCACCAACGACGCAGGCATCGGCATGGCGGCGGCGCTGGGTTATCGCTTTCTCGACTCCGCTGGTTGCCCCCTTACACCGATCATTCAGAACCTCGACAAGCTGGTGAAGATCGAATTCAACGAACTGTGGTTGCCCCCGGAAATCCTCGTCGCCTGCGACGTGAACAATCCCCTGCTCGGCCCACAAGGCTGCACGCGAGTGTATGGAAGGCAAAAAGGTGTGACGGACTTCGAATTCTTCGAGTCCCGCCTCAAACGCCTCGCGGACATCGCCACAGCCGATCTTGGTGTCGATCATCGTGACGTTCCCGGCGCGGGCGCCGCAGGCGGCCTCGGTTTTGGCCTCATGACCTTCTGTGGTGCCAAAGTCACCAGCGGTTTCGATTTGATCGCCGACATCGTTCATCTGCGCGATCGCATTGCAGATGCTGACCTCGTGATCACGGGTGAAGGCCGTCTCGACGCGCAAACTCTCCACGGCAAAGGCCCCATGGGCGTCGCAGAAATGGCCCGTGCCCTCGGCAAACCCGTCGCCGCCTTCGCCGGAGCCATCGAGGCCGAAGATCAGCTCCGCACCCGCTTCGATCTCCTCTGCGCCATCAAGCCAAAGGAAATGCCGCTTTCCGAAGCCATGCGTCGCGGCCCCGAACTCCTCGAAGCCGCCGTCCGCAACCAATCCCGCGCCCTGCTTGACCTCTTGACATCTTGACCACGCTTGACCCACCCGCTCGACCGTGCTCAATCCCTTTTCAACCTCATCCCTGATCCCTCATCTCCCTTCATGAAAGCAGTTCTCCTTTTCGCCGGTCAAGGCGCCCAGAAAGTCGGCATGGGCAAAGACCTCGCCGAAGCCTATCCCGCTGTCCGCGCCCTCCTGGACCAGGCGGACGCCGCCATCGGCTATTCGCTCTCGAATGTGATGTTCTCGGGTCCGATGGAGGAACTCACCAAGACCTCCCGCTGCCAGCCTGCGCTCTACGCTCACGGCCTCGCAATCCTCGAAGTACTCAAATCGAAGGTTCCTTCGCTCGAAATCGCAGCCACCGCCGGTCTTTCCCTCGGTGAATTCACCGCCCATGCCGCCGCAGGTACGTTCGACTTTGCCACCGGCCTCAATCTCGTCTTCCAGCGTGGCAGTTTCATGGAAGAAGCCTGCGAAAGCACCAAAGGCACCATGCTCGCCATGATTGGTGGTGACGAATCCGCCGTTCGCGAACTCGCGAAGGAATGCGATGTCGATGTCGCGAACCTCAACGCCCCGGGGCAGATCGTTCTCAGCGGCAGCATTGAAGGCATCGAAGCCGCCATCGAAAAATCGAAGAGCAAAGGCATCAAGCGCGCCATTCCCCTGCCTGTCGCCGGCGCCTATCACAGCCGCCTCATGAAGTCTGCTCAGGACAAACTCGCCGCCGCTCTTGCAGCCGCGCCCATTCAAAGTCCGCGCGTTCCCGTCATCTGCAATTTCGAAGCGCGACCCGTCGCAACGCCCGAGCAAATCCGCTCCACGCTCACCAGCCAGGTCACCGGCAGCGTGCGCTGGGTGGAAAGCGTCCAACATCTCGTTGCCGCGGGCCACACGCTCTTCATCGAACTCGGCCCCGATGCCACACTCGCCGGTCTTGTCGGCAAGATCGACAAATCGGTGAAGGTCATCACGATCAAAGACGTCGCCTCGCTCGACGCTGCGGTGCTCCAGCTTCAATAAGATCATGAAACAACTGCTTTGCGCTCTGCTGATGTTCCCCTGCATCGCTTCCGCGCTCGAACTGCCTGCCACCGACGGAAAGAACTACGATACTGCCGCCGCAGGTGATAAGAAGGCCATCGTGCTGTTCTTCGTCTCGCCGTTCTGCTCGACCACCAAGTCGTTCATGAAGGAGATCAACCAGATCGCGGCCGATTACAGCGAAAAGGCTGTCGTTTACCTCGTGCATTCCGATCCGGAGATCACCAACGAGGTTGCGATGGAGCACGCCATCCTTTCCGAGGTCAAAGCAACTGTGCTGCTCGACAAGCAACAGGCACTCGCGAAACAGGTGCAGGCCAAAATCACGCCCGAGGCTGTCGTGCTCTCGCCAAAGTCGGAAACGCTCTACAAAGGCCGCATCAACGACCTCTACCTCGGCCCCACCAAACGCCAGCGTGCCGCAACGACGAAGGATCTTCGCGACGCGCTCGATGCCATCATCGCCGGCAAGCCTGTGCCGTCACCGCAGCATGAAGCGCAAGGCTGCAAGATCGGTGGAATGAAATGAATTTGTTCACTGCCTGCTTCACATGTCCGACCTCAGCCATCTCCGCGTACTGCTCCAGCGCCGTCTCGACCTGATTGCCGATCACGCGTTCCGGGACCGCGATGCCGCGGGACACCTTGAGGCATTAAAAGCCGTCTCGGAGGAACTCGCGGCGGAACATCAGCGTTTGCGTACTGTGTTGCCGCCGCGGTTAAATCATTTCCTCACGCAGGCGAGCTTTTCGAAGGCGCTGGAATATCTGGATAACTCCGAAGACTGAGCGCGTTGAAGTCGGACCATGCACCGACCTCTCCCGGCTCTCCTCTCGCTGTTCACCTTTGTTTTCGGTTCCGCCATCGCCACGGCGGCTGACAAGCCGAACATCATTTTCATCCTTTGCGACGATCTTGGGACCGGTGATGTCAAATGCCTCAATCCCGAGGGAAAAATCGCCACGCCGCAGATGGACCGGCTCGCCAAGGAAGGCATGACATTCACCGATGCTCATTCTGGCTCCAGCGTGTGCACACCGACACGTTATGGCGTCATGACGGGCCGCTACTCCTGGCGCTCGAAACTGCAAAGCGGCGTGCTCGGAGGTTTGAGTCCGCGTTTGATTGAACAGGGCCGCATGACAGTGGCAAGCATGCTCAAGCAGCAGGGCTATTCGACCCATTGCGTCGGCAAATGGCACCTCGGCATGAATTGGGTGCGCAGCGGTGAAGTAAGCGAGTTGAACATCGAATCCGCGGATCAGGTGAAAAATGTCGATTACAGCAAGCCGATCACCAATGGCCCCACCAGCGTCGGATTCGATACCTATTTCGGCATTAGCGCCTCGCTGGACATGGTGCCCTACTGCTTCATCGAAAACGACCACGTCACTGCAAATCCGACGGAAACCATGAAACTCGCTATGAACTCCGCCGGTGGCAAAATGAGCTTCACACGTGAAGGTCCCGGTGCTCCAGGATTCCGTGGCGAGGATGTGCTGCCCACGCTTACCCAGCGTGCAGTCAAGATCATCCAGGACCAATCTGCCGCCGCCAAAAAGGGGGATCCATTCTTCATCTATCTGCCACTAAACTCGCCCCACACTCCCATCCTGCCGAGTGAAAAGTGGCAGGGCAAAAGTGGCATCAGCCTCTACGCCGACTTCGTGATGGAAACCGACGATGCCATCGGCCAGATCATGCGCGCCACGGAAGAAACTGGCGTCGCGAAGGACACGCTCATCATCGTGACGAGCGACAACGGCTGCTCGCCGAGCGCGGATTATCCCAAACTCGCCACCTTCGGTCACAACCCCAGCGCCATTTATCGCGGCCACAAGGCGGACATCTTCGATGGCGGACATCGCGTGCCGTTCATCGTTCGCTGGCCCGCGAAGGTGAAAGGTGGCCAAACATCCGCGCAACTCGTCTGCCTCACCGACTTCATGGCCACGGCGGCCGACATCGTCGACGTGAAACTTCCCGACAACGCCGCCGAGGACAGCTTCAGCTTCCTCCCCGCTCTTCTTGGCGAATCAGGCAAACCCATGCGGCAGAGCGTGATTCATCACTCGATCAACGGCAGCTTCTCGCTGCGCGAAGGCGACTGGAAACTCGAACTCTGTGCCGGTTCCGGCGGCTGGAGCGATCCACGTCCCGGTTCACCCGGTGAAAAAGGCCTGCCGGACACGCAGCTTTACAACCTCGCGACCGACATCGGCGAAAAGACCAATCTCCAAGGCGAAAAGCCGGAAATCGTGGCGAAGATGACCAAGGAAGTCGAAAAAATCGTCGCCGACGGACGCAGCACAACTGGCGCACCGCAGCCAAACGCAGTCGGAGTCGTGCTGCGCAAACCCACGCCTGCAGCGAAGCCCAAGAAGAAGGCGAAATGAGCGGCGAATGCCGAAACCAGAATGAGGAATGACGAATCAATGACCGAAGCCTGAAGCAACGATTTCATTGGGACTTCGGGGGTTCTTCGTCATTCGCCATTCTGGTTTCGGCATTGCCTCGTTGAATTCGGCTTATTTTCCTCGTGCGTTCGCACACCTTCCCGCTAACCTCGCGGTTCCCTCATCTCAAACCAAGCTACCACCATGAGCAAATCCGCACCCAAACTTCACAACGCGATGTGGCCCGGCCTCGTCGGCAAAGGAACAGGCGAAGGCCAGGAGCCCCCGATCAGCCTTGAGCGCATGCTCGACCTCACCGCCGCCGCGAGTGTGAACGGCCAGAAGTTCGAAGGCATCGACTACTTCCTCTTCCTGCCGCACACCGATCCAAAGGCCAGCGATGATGAGATCAAGAAGATCGCCGACCTCATCGCCTCAAAGGGCTTCACCGTCGGCTCCCTCGTGGCTCCCGTGTGGCCGGGCACTGTCGGTGACAGCGCCATGGGTGACGACACCCAACAGGCGAAGTTCCTCGATGCCGTGAAGATGGCCTGCCGTATCGCGAAGATCTTTAACGCACATGGGGTCCGCAAATACGGTGTCATCCGCATCGACTCTGCCGAGTTCGGCATCGCCAAATGGCGTGAGAATCCGGAAAAGAACACCGCTCGCATCATCGACACCTTCAAGAAGGCCGCCGCCATCGCTGCTGACAGTGGTGAACGTCTCGCCGCCGAAGGCGAAATCTGCTGGGCCGGAATGCACTCTTGGAAGGACATGCTTGATGTGCTCGAAGGCGTCGGCATGCCGAACGCACTCGGTTTCCAGGCCGACCTCGCCCACACCTACCTCTACACGCTCGGCTACAACGCCCCTGAGCATGCTCTTCTCAAGGAAGGCTACTCGCAGGACGAGTTCTACGCTGCTTACGCGAAGATGACCGACGCGCTGCGTCCGTGGACCATCGACTTCCACGTCGCGCAGAACGACGGCACCGTGCATGGCGCCGGATCACATGACAAGACCGGCAAGCATTGCCGCGCTGACGATCCGAACGGCAAGCTCGACATCGTGAAGTGCGCCGGTTACTGGCTCAAGGACGCCGCCGCCCGCGGCATCCAGCACATCTGCTGGGATGGTTGCATGTTCCCCAACGCCGTGCTCGAAACACCGTCCACCTGGAACACGATCCTCGACACGATGATCAAAGTGCGCGAAGCGCACGGCTGGTAAGCCAAGGTGCCACCGATAGAAACGACACCTGCGCCACAGAGCCCCACTGCTCTGTGGCGCTTTTCATTTTGAATCCAGCCGGCCTCCTTAATTACGATTACTGACGTGCAGCCTCGGCTCTGTTTTGGATGTAGGCGCTGCGGGCTGAGAGGTAAGAGTCCACAGCGTCCTTTGTGGCGGTGTCGTAGGTATCGAGCTGGCTGGGAAGTGAGCGCAGGGTGTTGGAAGATGGCAAGGCCATCGTCCAATCATGCTCCCAATCGTGACCACCATGCCAGAAAATGCCCCAGTCCACGGGATTCAGCACGTAATCACCCGCGAAGCCAACCGTTTCGCGCACGCTGCTCGGCCCTAGAAACGGCAGCACTATGTAAGCCCCATGCCCGATCCCCCAAGTAGCCAGGGTCTGCCCGGTATCCTCCGCAGGCACGTCTGCCAGCGATCCAATGCGATCCGAGGGACGCAATATGCCTCCAATGCCTCCGACGGTGTTGACGACGAACTTGCCCGTCTCCTGCCCTGCACGCTTGAACTTGCCCTGCAGCGCGCAATTCACGAAGCGCACGGGAAACTTTACATTGTCAAAAACATTGTCGATGCCCTTGCGCACAGGTTTGGGAAACAGCATTTCGTAAGTCTTCGACAGCGGTCTGAGGAACACCGTGTACATGCCGTCGTTCAACCAGAAGGTGGCGCGGTTCAAGGGTTCGAGCGGATCGGCCACTTCGGTGACAGCGTACTCATCCACCTCCTCGCCAGCGGCGGCACTTTGGGCTGTCTTGCCCTTGGCTGGTGCGGCCGGATTGGCCTGCGGTTCGTGCGCAGCTGTCCGGCGTGTCGAGGTGCAGGATGAGATTGCGAGCATGGCAATGCCAGCCAGCAACGGACAGTGAAGTGCGCTCATAGTTTTCATTGGGGACGTGAGACTGACTGGGAAAGTGAGTTGATGACTGCCGCAGCACCGCCACGCTTGAACTGCGCGTCGAGTTGCGAACGATAATTGGCAACCAGGCTGACGCCCTCGATCACCACATCAGTAATGCGCCAGCCTTCGATCTGCTCCATGCGGTAGGTGACGCTGTAGCGGCTGCCTTTGTAAACCATCTTGGTCGGCACATCAACACGCCCGGATGCAGGAGATACTGCGGCGAGGTACTCAATGGCCGGGTGCTCACCAGGAGTGAACTTGTTGCTGTAGCTGCGGATGATCAACGTGGTGAAAAGGTCTGTCGCCTGCTGCTGCTGTTGCGGGGTGAACTCACGCCAGCCAGGCCCCACAGCCCGCTTGGTCATGGTGGCAAAGCTGATGTGCTTCATCAGCACCGGGCGGACATTCCGAACCATGACCGAGCGGTCCTTGGTGCGGTCGGCCACGGTCAGCACTTCATCCACTGCAGAACGCAGCTTCTGCTGCGCCTCGGCGAGCTGTGCCTGCGCAAGTGTGGGCAGGACGGTGAGCAGGATGGCGAAGCAAAATCGAAGCATCATGGTGGGGGAGCAGGAGCGGGGTCAGATTCTTGGCTTACACTACCAAAAGCCATCTTCCCGATCAAGGACTCAAGATCAACCGCAGACTCTGTCATGGTGATTCTTGCACCCGGTGCCAGGTAGGTTTCATCCGCACCAGGAGCCAGTGCCACGAATTTGTCCCCGATCAACCCTGCTGTTTTGATGGACGCCATTGAGTCCGTGGGGAGCCGCAGGCCTGAAAGGACACGCAGCGTGACGATGGCGCTGTAATCCGAAGGCTCGACGCGGATGCCCTCCACCCTGCCTACTGGTACTCCTGCCAGTTGCACGCTGCCGCCTGAATTCAAACCACCTGCGTTGGCGAACCGCGCCTCGATCACATAGGTGTCACCGCCGCTCAACGTTCCGGCGCCAAGTTTCACCGCAAGGTAAGCGACGGCAGAGAGGCCCATCAGCACAAAGATGCCAACGCAGAGTTCAAGCCAGCTTTGTTTCATGATTCGTCGTCGGAATGAAGCTCGCCCCGGCGGATGGCCGCAAGCGAGTCACGGAGCATTTTGGCACTATCCCGGAAACCTTGCACCACCAAATCTTGCGAGATGGAAAATTCTTCGGGCGTGCCCTCAAAGCACATGCGGCCATGATCCAGCAATGCCACGCGGTCGCTGGCCGCCAGCGCCTCCGGCACATCATGAGTGACAATGAGCGCAGTAAAGCTGAACTCGCGCTGGTATTTGGCAATCATGGCAAAAACCGCGTTTCGGCGCAGCGGATCCAGTCCTGCTGTCGGCTCGTCGAATAAAACCAGCTCCGGACGGGTCACAATCGCCCGCGCCAGTGCCAGACGCTTCTGCATTCCACCTGAGAGCTGGCCGGGGTAACGATCCACATGAGCTTCAAGCTCAAGCTGTCGCAAAGCTTCTCGACTACGGGTCTGGATTTCGGCAGAAGAACAATCCGTGGTCTGCTCCAGCGGCAGCATGACGTTTTCCAATGCGGTCAGCGAGTCGAACAAGGCGTTGCTTTGAAACAAAAAACTGCAACGACGGCGGAAATCGGCACGCGTGGCGGTGTCATCGAGTTTGCGCCCATCAAAGGAGACAGCACCAGAGTCCATTGGAATGACACCGGACAGGCATTTCAAAAACACGGATTTTCCGGCGCCGCTGCGCCCCAGCACGGTCACAACACCCCCACGAGGCACTTCGATCCCCGCCCCGGCCAGCACGACAGTCTCACCGAAGCGCTTGTGGAGCCCTTCGACCCGCAGCAGTGGGAGTGGTTTCAGAGAACTCATGCACGAAGGAGAAATGAAGTGATCACATAGTCCGCCGCCAGCACAACGATGCATGAGAGCACCACCGCATGCGTGGTGGCGGCACTCACCGCACGAGCGCCCGTGGCAGAACGCAAACGATGCGCATTGAAACCGTGGTAGGCGCAAAGTCCGATGGTCAGCAACCCGAAGGTGGCCGCCTTGGTGAAGCACTGCGTCACATCCTTCGCCTGCACCGCATTCTCGACCGCTGACCAATAAACACCCTGCTCCAGGCCCAGCAGCAATGAACCCGACAAGCTGCCCCCCCACAATCCGATCGTGATGAACAATGCCGTCTGCATCGGATACACCAGCAATGCCGCGATCAAACGCGGCGCCACGAGATACCCGTGGCTGCTCACGCCCATCATCTCCAAGGCTGCGATCTGTTCGCTGTTGCGCTGAATGCCCAGTTCAGCCGCAAGCGCCGAGCCTGCCTGCCCCACCAGCATCAACGCCGCGAGCACCGGACCCATCTCGCGCACGAGGCTCAGTGACACCAGCGTGCCCAACAAGCCCTCCGATCCAAAACGATTCAGCACGTAGTATCCCTGCAGCCCCAACACAAGACCAGTGAATATCCCAACGATCAAAACCACTGGCAGACAACGCACACCCTGCTCAAAAACGGCGCGTGCAACGCGACGGCCAAGCTTGCGTGATCGCGGCGCGGCGCCGAAAGACATGCCGGTAAACAACGCAAAATCGCCCAGACGCTGGACGATGGAAAGAGAGTGGAGGCCGACTGTGCGCAGCATGCGTGAAGATATACACGCAACCTTCAATGAAGGCCACACTCACGCAACGCCACAATGAACTTTCTCCAAAATAGCGCGCCCCAGCGAAATGGCAGCCAGATCACTTGTCGAAGAAGGAATCCTCGTCACGATCAGCCACCTTCAGGTAGCGGTAGTACACCTCCAACTGCAGCGTGCACAGGCACTGGCGGTAGATTTCGTCCGCCGCGTCACCCGCAGGCCAGTTTGGTCGTCCGCGCTTGAAGGCCCCATCCGGCTGCTGCGCGCTCAATATCTGCGGCAGGAATTGCTGGTTGTAGAACTTCCAGTCGTCGCCGCCCTGCTGGAAGAATGCCTGCGTGTAGTAGTACCAGCAGTAGAGGTTGCAGTTCTTGTTCCAATCCAGCGGTTCCGCGGTGATGAAGTCACGCAGGAACTTGATGCCTTTCTTGATGGAGGTGGTCTTGTTCTTGGCCATCGTTTGCAATCCGAGGATGCCCACGCCTGAGAGACTCCACTGGTTGTAGTGTGCGTCGCGATTGGCTCCGCCGAAACCGCCGTCCTTCGTCTGCTTGGCTTCCAGATAGTCTGTCATCTTGTGGATGCTGCTTTCCAGCCCGTCGATTTTCAGTTTCGTGTTCTTTGCAGCTTTCAACGCCTGGAACTGCCAGCCCGTCACAGACAGGTCCTCACGACCTGGAGAATAACCGCCCGTTTCTCCATCATAGACCCAGCTTCCGCTCTTCTGCTGATTGGCAATGATGACTTTGACTCCCTCCTCAAAGGCCTCGCGCATGCCAGGGAGAGACTTGCTGCCCAAACGCGCCAAAGTGTACATCTCACCCAGCGCATACGTCGCTATGCCGTGCTCATAAACCGGAGCGTTGCCTTTGGCTGCCTCGCTGAACATCTTGTGCTTGTTCTTCTTTTGCACTTCGATGAGGTAGAGAATCCCCTTCATGACATTGTCGCCATAGAACGGTGACTCCGGCGTCTCGCAGCGGCCCAGGTAGCACAGCAGCGCCAGCCCTGTCATCGCGCACTTGTTGCCACGGCCCCATGAGCCGTCCGCGTTCTGCTTGCCCTTCAGCCACTCCAATGACGCGCTCACCGCCGCCTCGCACTCCGGACTCCCTCCGTTCTGCCTCAGCTTCTCCAAGCGCTCCTGCGTCGAACAACGGCTCCGCATCGACGGCGGCAGGCTCACAAAACCCGCAGCTCCTCCCATCCCCATCCCCTTGCCAAAGCCGCCTCCCGCTCCCCCCGTGCCAAACCCACCGCTCGCCCCCAGCGCTCCTCCCCCAAGCATCGCGCTGACATCCGGCATGTCCAACGCATCCGGCGGCGCCTCCGGCAACGTGATCGCCGAGTTCATGCTCGTGCTCACCAGTTTCTTCATCGGCATCGTCTTGTTGATCGAACTGCGCTTCTTCTGCTGCACCTTGTGCTGCAAGTCCTGGCTCGCCTGCTGCCCCTGCGCCGTCCCGCCCCCAGGCAAAAAGTCCACCTGCTTGTCCAGCACCCCCGTGGTGAACACGATGAACAGCGCCGCAATCCCCAGCCCCACGTGGATCAATATGCTCAACAACAGCGAACTCGCCCCCATCTTGCGCCACATCTGCACGAACTTGTTGGGCGGCGGCCCCGTCTCAATGTGCGTCAAGGCTGGCGGATGAAACACCTCCCCCTCATGATGCTCTCCCACCATCCCGGCTGACTCAGCCACCGCCACCGGCGCAGACATCGTCATCCCCGAAGGCGCGGGCATCGCTGGCACCACCGCTGAAGGCACCGGCATCGCAGGGGCCGCCACCGGCACCGCCGCACTCGGCGGCCGCGGCGCTGGCGCCACCGCTCCGGTCGCAGGCGCTGGCGGCGGCATCACCGCAGGCATCGGCATCGTCGGCATCATCCCCGTGGGCATCGGATACCCCGGCGGATACCCGGGCATCTGCGGCGGATAACCCCCATACCCCGGCGGCGGCATCATCCCAGGCATCGGATAACCCGCAGGATACCCAGGCATCTGCGGCGGATACCCATGCGCCATCGGATACCCCGGCGGATACCCAGGCATCTGCGGCGGATACCCAGCCGGCGGCACATACCCCGGCGGCAATGGCTGCGTCGCCCCAGGCTGCGGCGGCTGTGGTGGAACAGATGACGGCGGCTGGTTTCCTGAGGGTGGGTTCATGACGTTGGTCTTTTTCGATCGAGTGGCGGTACAAGGTTTAACCCTGACAACAGGACGCCCTGCCATCACGTTTCTTGGGGAGAAAAATCAAAAAAACATTCCCGGCATTAGAAGCCGGTGTCGCTGCCCACGGTGAAGGTCACATTCGCCACCTTTGCGACCGCAAGTGCATTGAGCACGTCAATAACACGCTCGTAAGTGGCCTGCTCCTCCGCCTGGATGGTCACAATGACCTTGGCATTGCGATTGTCGGCCTCCTGCTTCAAGCGCATGAGAGTAGCCGTGAAGTTCGGCAGTTTTTTATCCGTGGGACCGTCAAACTCCTCCTCATTCAAGGTGACCGCCCCGCTCTCCTCCACACCCACGATGATCTCATCCGGCATTTCCTGCGGCGCATCGGCGGAGGGCGGAGCCAGGCCGGGAAGCTGGCTCTTGAGTTCGCGCTCCACTTTCACGGAGCCGACCATCACCATGAAAAACAGCATGATGACGAACACCACGTCGATCATCGGCGCGATCTGGAATCCGACGGCGAGCTGCTCCTGCTCCACCTGGCGATGTTGTTTTTGTCCGGGGGCTGACATTGGGAGTGGCGTTTATTCTTTGTTGAGAGCGGAGAAGGAAATGTCATCGATCCCGGCCTGGGCGACGATGCTCATCACGCGCTGGATTTCGACGGCGGGCAGACGCTTGTCACCGCGGATCACGACGCGGTAAGTCGGGTTGGTCTGCTTGCGCTGGCTCAGCAGTTCAACCAAGGGCTCGACGATGTCGTATTTCTTGTCCTCGAAAGTGATGACGCCCTTGCCATTGGTCCAGCGCACGTTGAGCGCGGCCTCGTTCATCACGTTTTTCTCCTTTTTCTTGGCATCGCCAGCGACAGGGAGCTGGATCTCCTTGTCGATGCGCAACACCTGCGCCGATGTGATGCTCATGAAAAAGATGAGCAGCACCAAAAGCACGTCGATCATCGGAGCGATTTGAAACTCCGGCTCACCATCACCGCCGCCGCCGCCGCCTGCCATAGTGTTAGAAGGTCAAGGGTTGGTTGTTTGGGAAAAATGGCCAACGAGAACTTACGGTCACGCCGCGACAGCCTGGGCGACATCGCCACCAGCCACCCAGTTCGGAATGGCTGCGTAAAACTCCTCCTCGCCAACATGGGCGTCCTTGAGGTGGCTGTAAGGCATCTTGCGGAACAAGGAAGACACAATTTCCTGAAGAGCGCTCATGCCCACCTGGAGGCGGTTGCGCAGGAAGTAGAAGAACATGAAGGCAGGCACGGCGATGAACAGGCCGGAGGCGGTGGCGATGAGCACCTCACCGATGGCGCCTGAAAGTTTGGCCGGGTCACCTGCGCCGCTGGTACTCAGGGTGGAGAACGCGCTCATCATGCCCGTGACCGTTCCCGTCAGACCGATCATTGGGGTGCACACACCAATAACCGACAGATAGTTGATTCGTGTCTGGATGGCGGAGTTGACCTTGTTCAACTCAGTGAACATCGCCGCCTCGGTGGCCTCGTGGCCCTCTCCAACAAAGCTGAGCGTCACGCGCGCTGTGTTGCAGAACGGAGAGGGGCTGCCTTTGCAGAACTGGTAGGCGCCCACATAATCACCGGCACGGAAGAGATCCTGCACCTGGCTGACGGAATTGCGGGGAGCCAGCCTGCCGATGCCGGTGCGCATCCACAGGTCCACCGTCAGCCAGACCAGGGCCACGGAGCACGCGGTGATGGGATACATCACCCAGCCACCTTCAATGAAGCGGTCAATGAGGCTGCGGGGGCCAGCGTGGCCCCCTGCTGCCTCACCAGCTGCGGGCGCAGGCTCTTGGGCGAACAAGGTTGCGGTGGAGAGGATGCCGAAGGTCAGCACCGCGCAGAGAAACACGCGGACAAGGCGGTTGGGCAGGGAACGAATCATGGAGGTGACGGTGTTGGTTTGCATTGGAGGGTAAAAAAATCAGGCTTTGGGTTGGGCTTCGCCCTCCTTCGGCTTTTCTTCCGTTGGAGGAGCTTCTTCATCGACGTTTTTCATGCCGCTGATGGCCGCCTTTTCCTTGGTGGCGGTGTCGGCGATCTGGGAACCTGGATAGGATTCAATGATGCGTGCCAGGAAGGCGTTGGCATCCTCATAGCGCTTCATCTTGATCAGCATTTTGGCCGCATTCAATTCCGCTTCCGGCACTCGCTGCATCTGGGTGCCGTAAAACACCGGGATGCGCAGGTAGGCCAGCAGGGCCTTCTCCCATTCTTTCTTCCGGGCATGCACGTCCGCGATGATGGCCCACAAAGAGGCGCCGATGGCCGAATCATCCGTCTCCTTCATGATGCTCTGCGCCTCGGCGATGATGGCCACATAGTCGGAGGTGGTCTGCCGCTCAATGTCGAGCTGGATGATGCGCAGACGCATCTTTTGCGCGTCGGAAAGCTTGAGAGAACGGAGGGCAGGAAGCGACTTCACCACGTCGTCAAATTTGCCGCCCTGGTTCAATGCCTCGATGTAGGCGAAATAGATGTCCACATACCAGTTCCCCTCGATGCCCTCGAAGTTCTCGAAGAAATCACGCCCCTTTTTCAGCACCGCAATTGCCTCCTCGGTCTTGCCCTTGGCAAGCAGGTCTGCGGATTCGGTCATTTCCGCTGGGTAAGGCCACTCCAGTGAATCGATGGTCTTTTTGTCGATGGTCACCACCGACTTGTTGTCACCGATCTGGATGGTGCGGATGATCTTGCCATTGTCGATGGTGATCTCGTTGGAGAAAATGCGGTCCCCGCCCTTGAGCACAATCGCCTGGCCGAAGGCAGAACCAGCGGCGGCAAAAGCAAGCAGGAGGACACTGAGGGCGAACGTGCGCATGACGGGCTTTGAAGGAGAGGTTCGCATGACAATCACAGAGTGGCTACGAGTTGCTGGGCTTCCTTCATCTCCGGCTGGTCTTGCAGATCCTTGCGGGCGATCATTTCCTGAAGTGTCTTCTTTGCCTCCTCACGCTTTCCAAGGGTCTTGAACGACTTTGCACATCCCACATAAGCCTTCGCCATCTCGGCTTTCCATTTTTGATGGGCGATGAAGACACGCTGGAAGTAGGCAATGGCAGCCTCGTGCTTGCCGTTCGCGGCCTCAATCTCACCCAGCATCCGCAAAGCGTTGGCCGTGGCCTCGCCACGCCATTCCTTGGTGTTTGCGATCTGCTCGTAAAGCTTCTTGGCGTCATCGTACTTCTTGAGCTTGAACTGGCATTTGGCGATGCCCTGCGTGGCTTCCAGAATACGCGAACTGCCCTGGAACTCCGATGCCTCCTTGAATAGGTCGAGCGCCTTGTCGAACTCCCCCTTGTCGAATGCAATCTCTGCAAGGCCCACGGGCGCGCCGTCGGCATACTCACTGTCCTTGAAGTATTCCTTGAGACGCGTGTAGCAGGCGGTGGCCTTGTCCAGATCGCCTTTCTTGCGCGCACTATCACCCACGGTGGCCAGCAGCATCGGGCTCAGATCATCCGGCTTTGCCACCTCGATGATGATGGTGAAAAACTTCTCCGCCTTGTCAGGAAGCTTCATGGTCTTGGCCAGCCATGTCTTCGCAAAGAGGATGCGCATCTGTGCTGCACCGTTCATCGCTTCCTGTGGCGGCGTAAGCAACGCTTCGAGCTGCTTTTCCACATCTTCAAAGGTCAGTTCGGGCTCGGGCGGCGGTGCTGGAGCGGCGGCACCGTCTGCTGGCTTGCCATCTCCTGTGGTCGGAGCCGGTGTGGCGGCGACGGCACGACGGCGCTTCGGAGCACTGACGCTGACCAATTGCTGGATCAGGCCCTCCACCTGCTGGTTGGAGGGATTGGAAATGCGTGTCTTGATGTGCTCGGAAAGAAGCTTTTTGGCCTCCTCAGGCTTCCCCTCCTTGATGCGCGCCCGGCTGATCCACAGGATGGCCTTAAGCGCCAGATCGTCGTTGTCCTTCCGCGTGCTGTAGTACTTATCCCACATGTCGGCCAGTTCCTTCCACTTGTCCGCGCCGACATACAGGTCCGTCACATTGTCCATTGCGTAGTTAAGCACGTCGTCGGTCTTCGCCTTGTCCACGGCGGCGGCAAAGTGGGTCATCGCGTTCGGGTAGTCGCCCTTCTGGTTGTAAATGTCCCCCAGCAGTGCATGCACCTGTCCGATGTTCTGGTCATTCGGAGCATCTTTGATGATGCCGAGCAATTCCTCCATCGCATCATCCTTGTCACCACCCTGGAAGTTGATGAAGGCGATGCGGTAACGCGCATCGACCACATACTGCCCCTTCGGGTTCTCCTTCATGTAGGTCTTGAGCGCCTTCATCACGCTCTTGTAGTCGTTTTGGTAGAAGTAGCTCAGCGCGATGCGGTAAAGGGCGTCATCCTTGTAAATCGTCTCGGGGAAATCCTGGACCAGCAACTCGTAGGTGGTGCGCGCGTCGTCGAACTTTTGCATTTCGAAGAGCACACTGCCCTTCAAGAATCGCAGGCGCTCCTTGTCAGCTTTTGGAAATCCTTCCGCCTTGGCAAAGGCGTCCACCGCCGCCTGAAGCTCCTTGTTTTGATAGGCCAGCATGCCGTACATCTCGGAAATCTGGCCGACCATCTCGCTGTCAGGAAAGTTATCGATGAACTTCTGGCAGAGTTCCCGGGCTTCGTTGATGCGCTTGAGCGCGGCATTCACCATGATGAGGCCGAACATGCACTTGTCGCGCTGCGGGAACTCCTTGAAGTCATTGACGATGGTCTCAAACGCCAGCGTCGCCTGCCAGAGGCGCGACGCGTCCCCCACCGTGCCATCCTCCTTCGGAGAGCCCATCTCATAATAACAACGTCCGAGACGGTAATAGAGCGAGGCGTCGTAGTCCGTGCGTTTCTCGATCTCCGCCATGATCTCCTGGTTGGCCTTGAGCTTGGTCTCGATCTCATCCTTGCGCACGCCCTTGGCCGTCTTGAGCTGCGTCTCGAGCTTGGCGACCTGCTCCTTCTGAATGCGGGAGATTTCGCTCTTCTTGCGCACGAGCTGGTAGGCGCCCAGCGCCTCCTTGTAGGCCTTCTTCTCCATCATCTCATCACCCAGCTTGAGATAGATGTTGTTCATCTGCGCGATGCTGTCACCGCCAGACGCGAAGTTGCGCACTTTTTCCATCAAGGTACCAGCGTCATCGAGCTTGCCCTGGCTTACATAAATGTTCGCCGCCATCATCGCCGCCTGGATCGACTCCGGGCTACGGATGCCGTCGGAGAGAACCGAGGTCAAAATGGAAAGCGCATCGTCCTTCTTGTCCTGCTTCACGAGAGCATCGGCAATCACCAGCCCGGCCTCTCCCTTCTTCTCAGGAGAGCTGGTCACCACCTCCTTCAATTCCGCGACACCTTTGTCGATCTCCTTGCTGGCAATGTAGGAACGGCCCAACGCCATGCGCACGTCGGTGATCGCGGCGCCCTGGGGAAACTCCTTCTTGAATGCCTCCAGCGTCTCAATCGCCTTCGGGTAGTTCTGCAGGTTGTAATAACAGGCCCCTTCAATGAACATGATGCTCTCGAAGGGTTTGTTGTTCAGCTTCTGCTTGGCCTCGTTGATCTTCGACAGGGCCTCCTGGTACTTTGCCTCGGCAAACAAACCGCCGGCGGCGTTGACGAGATTCTCCGTCTCCTGCTGGATGTTCAACGCGGCTGGAGCAGCGGCCGGTGCTCCCGGTGCTGCAGGTGCTCCGGGTGCCGCGGGCGGGGCTCCCGGCGCAGGCGGAGCTTGCGAAAAGGCGGCGGCGCAAGCGCCCAAGGCCAGGACGGCGCAGAAAAAAGTTCTCATCGGTTGCAAGGTGCGTTCCACTCCACGGCACATTACGAAAAAGCCACGCCGCGGCGCAAGCATTGATTTGCGTGCGGTTGCACTGGATGAGACGCAAGCTGGTTGGGCGACGGCGGACACAGGCATTTTTTTCGGGAGTGCCTGCCAGACTAGCAGGATGGTCATTTTTGTCACGGGAGAAAAATCAAAAGGACAAATTCTGTTCTTCGTGGTTGCTCCATTGAAGACTCCCCATTCGACATTCCTCATTCGTCACCCCACATTGACGCCGCATGCCCCCTCCCGTTCTCGAAGTCACCGACCTCACCTTCCGCCGCGGTCGTCCCATTCTCAAAGGCATCTCCTGGCGTGTCGATCCCGGCCAGCACTGGGCCATCCTCGGCCCCAACGGCTGCGGCAAAACCTCCCTCATCAACCTCATCACCGGCTACGACAGCGCCACCAGCGGCACCTTGCGCATCGGCCGCAGTGTTTTCGGCAACGACGACTGGCGCGAGGTTCGTCGTCGCGTCGGCCTTGTCACCAACACGCTCGCGACCTATCTGGAATGCGGCGAACCCGTGCTCGATGTCATCGCCAGCGGCCGCGAGGCCAAACTGAACCTCATCGAACTCCCGCCGCCCTCCGTGCGGCGCGAAGCCGTGCGTCTGCTCAAGCGTGTCGGCTGCCTTTATCTTCGCGAGTCATTGTGGGGGCCGCTGTCGCAGGGTGAGAAGCAAAAGATGCTCATCTGCCGCGCGCTCATGGCCAAATTCAAGGTGCTCATCCTCGACGAACCCTGCGCCGGCCTTGATCCCGTCGCGCGCGAACACTTTCTGCAGTGGATGCAGCGTCTCGCAGGCAAACGCGGCTCCCCTGCCCTCGTCATGGTCACGCACCACGTCGAGGAGATCCTGCCCTGCATCACCCACGTCCTCCTGCTGCGCGACGGACGCGTCCACGCCGCTGGACCGAAACAGGAAGTCCTGCACAGCGACCACCTCAGCCGCATTTATGGCTCCCGCGTGAAGTTAACCCGCCACGGAGACCGTTATTCCCTCCGACTCGCCTGAACCCGTCCTTCACCACCATGAAAACGCTTCTCGCCTCTCTTCTCCTCACCAGCCTTGCCACCGCCGCCGAAGTCGCCTTGGAACGCGTGCCCGAGGATGGCGTGCAGCCGCAAATCGCTACCACCCGCGATGGCACGCTGCATCTCGTCTATTTAAAAGGCGACCCACGCGGCTGCGATGTGCGTTACGCGTCCAAAAAAGCCGGCGCATCAGCGTGGAGCACGCCACGCACCGTGAACAGCTCGCCGGGCTCGGCCGTCGCCGCCGGAACCATTCGCGGCGCACAAATCGCCGTCGGCAAAGACGACTCGCTGCATGTCGTCTGGAACGGCCCCGGCAATCACAAGCGCAACATCCCTGCCCCGCTGCTCTATTCGCGTTCACTGAATGGCGGCATGGGCTTTGAGCCGCAGCGCGATCTCCGCGCCGACACCCAGGCGCTCGATGGCGGCGCGTCCATCGCTGCAAGCGACAAGGGCGAGGTCTTCGTCGTGTGGCACGGCGCTCCCGCCGGAGCAGAGCCCGGCGAGATCAACCGCCGCGTCTACATCCTCAAATCCTTCGACAACGGCAAAACCTTCGTCGGTCCAAAGATCGCCAACGCCGATGATCCCGGCGTGTGCGCGTGCTGTTCGCTGAAGGCATTCGTCACGCCCGGCGGCGAGCTTTTCACTCTCTACCGCGCTGCACGCGACAAGGCACAGCGTGATGTCGTGCTCATGACTTCGCGCGATGGCGGCGTGACCTTCCAGCATCGCGATGTCGGCCGCTGGGCCATCAACGCCTGCCCGATGAGCAGCTTCAGCGCGATCAGCGACGGACAGCACACGCGCGGCGCGTGGGAGGCCGAAGGAAAAGTCTTCACCGCATTGCTGGATGCGAAATCTGACGCGCTGGCTGTTTCCGATGACAAGTCGCGCCACCCCTCGCTCGCCGTGAACACCAAGGGCGAAACAATCATCGCGTGGAGCGTCGGCACCGGCTGGCAGAAAGGCGGCAGCCTCGCGTGGCAGGTTCTCGACGCATCCGGGCAACCAACCACCCAACGCGGCAACCAATCCGGCGTCCCCGTGTGGGACTTTGCTGCCACCTATGCCGAAGGCGATCGCTTCGTCATACTCTATTAAAAAAACTGAGACAAAGATCTCCGGCCTTGCCCCTTGACTGTTGACCTCATGTCCTCCTTCAAAGCCGTCACGCTTTTCCTCTTCGCTCTCGTAGCCGCACTGCACGCCCAGCAGCCTGCACTGCCCTTCACCTCCGGAACGTTCAACACCGCCGGACTCATGTCCCTGCGCCACTCACCGCCTTTTCGCGCGAAGATCACCGAGAAGAAAGGCACGGCAGGCAATTTCACCCTCGCGCTCGAGCAAACCAACGGCACCAGGCAGACATTCACCGTCATCGGTGGTGGCGAGGGCGAACGCAAAATGTTCGAGCACTTCAAGCTTGGTGCCCAATACGACTTCCCCAAGGTCTTCGAAGACGTACTTGGCAAAGAACCGCCTGTGCCCGCATCCCAAACCTCCGTCACGACTTCGACATCCCCCGGCTCGACCAGCCCGATCGCCAACCCCGGCTTTACTTTCCCGCCGGAAAAGCTGGACCTGCTCGATCTCAATCACTGCAAACCCTTCCGCGCCAAAATCCTCGGTAAAACGATCTCACCTGATTTGATCTCACTGACACTCGCCTGCACCGATGGCCGAACGCCCACCTTGCAACACAGCGGCAACGCCCGGATGGACGAAGCGCTCAAGATCGCCAAACCGCTGGAGAAAGGCCGCTTCTACGAGTTTCCCATGAGCGTCCTCCCGCCTTATCAGGACGAGCCCGCTCCGCCCACGCCCGCCATGAAGGCACTCGAGCTCTTCGTTGGCGAATGGGAGGTTACCAGCCTCGACAAACCCGAGCAACAAATCCGTGCGCGTTACCACTGGAAGCTCGACGGCACCGGCCTCTGGCGCGAAAGCGCCGTCAAAGACGGACACAGCGATGACTACCGCATGGCCAACGCGATTTTGATCACCTACGACAGCGCCACCGGACACTACGTCGAGACCATGACTCGAAGCACATCACTGCCTCCTCTCGAAAGAACGTGGGATGCCGCCGCCCGCACCCTCAGCGGCGTCAACTACATCACACATCCCGACGGTGAACGCAAACTCACCACCATCACCACCTTCAAAACCGACGACCTCATCGAGTGGAAAACCACCATCACCACCCGCGAAGGCAAATTCATCGAGGAACACCAGGGCCGTTACATCCGCATCAAGCCATGAATTCGCGAAGCGGCATTCTCGCCGGCGGCAATTTCATCATCGATCACGTCAAGCTCATCGACGTTTATCCTGAGCAGGACATGCTGGCCTTCATCAGTGCCGAAACCTCCTCCAACGGCGGCGGCCCTTACAACGTGCTCAAAGACCTCGCCGCCATGCAGGCCGGTTATCCTTTGGAAGCCGCGGGACTCGTCGGCAAGGATGCCAACGGCGACTGGATTTTACGCGACTGCCGCGATGCGGGCATCAACACGACACAACTGCATCAAACCGATGCCGCGCCGACGAGCTACACGGATGCGATGACGGTGAGCAGCACGGGCAGGCGCACTTTTTTTCATCAACTCGGCGCCAACGCCCTCGTCGGCGGGCAGCACTTCGACTTTCGCAGCACGCAGGCAAAGATCTTCCATCTCGGCTACCTCATGCTGCTCACGGAGATGGATCGTCTGCTTCCCGATGGCCGCACCGTGGCCAGCCGTGTGCTGGAGGCCGCGCAGAAAGCCGGATTGCTCACCAGCGTTGATCTCGTGAGTTCCAGCGATCCGCAGTTCCGGCGCATCACCACCGCCTCGCTTCCTTTCACCGATTATCTGGTGCTCAATGAAATCGAGGCGGGCAATGCGACAGGACTCGACCTCAAAACATCACCGCCTGACTTCGCCCTCCTCCAGAGTGCCGCGCAAGCCCTGCTAGCAGCCGGTGTGAAGCGCGAGGTCATCATCCATTTCGAAGCCGGGGCCCTCGTCGCGGAGAAAAACGGCACGCTGCATCGCCAGAACTCGCTCAAACTCCCCGCGGGCTTCATCGCTGGAGCCACTGGTGCGGGCGATGCCTTCGCCGCCGGCTATCTGCACGGCACGCATGAAGACTGGCCGATCGCTGACCGTCTCAAGCTCGCCGTGTGCACCGCCGCCATGTGTCTGACCCATCCCACGCCATCGAAGGGCCTCAAACCCGTCGCCGAATGCCTCAAACTCGCCGACGAGTTTGGCTTCCACAGTTGAACACACATTCGCAGCGCATGCGCGATCGACCGCATGCTTCGAGTCAGGTATAACCCAATGCCGCGAGGCCCGGCTGGCAGACCGCGTTCAACCGCTGCTGTTCATCCTCGGGAAGTACGCGCCAGTCCGACTTGGGCGGACGTGGAATCTGGCTCACGTCATTGAGCCAGCCTTCGTCGGCATATTCCGGGCCCAGGAAATCCATGAAGCGTTTCAATTCCTCCCGCGGCTTCTGCAAGATGTCCTCGTAGCGCAGAGTCAGCACACTCTCATCCGGAAGGGCGGAGAGAAATTTCGTGCCGCTGACAATGGTCCGGCTCCAGTGTTCGCCAAACTTTGCCAACCCCCGTGGTTTGGTGATCCAGCGCCTGATTGGAAGAAACCGGCCGACCAGCGACTCGGCACAAGGATAGAAATACGATGAGCCATACAGCAGTGGAGGCTGGAAGGGGTTGAGCCCCAGATGCTGGATGAACCTCGCAATGTGTAGATGCACCTTGAAGTATGAATGCCTTCGCATCGAGATGGCTGCATCGCGGCCATCGCGGCAGAGATGCACAAACTTCGCCTCCGGAAAGAGCCGTGCCAGCGCCGGCACGGCCAAAAGGGATGAACCCGAACGCTCAACCACGCGCATGCGATCGAAGCGCTGGCACAGCCACTCGAACATATTCCGGTAATGCTGGCCCAGCGGCGCCCGCGGCTGACTACGCACCACAGGAGCCAGTTCATCGAAGAGCGCCTCATAGTCGCGTGTCAGATGCGGCAGGGCAGTCATCAGGATTGGCGGCACATTACCCGGAGTGAAGCGGGCGCCCGCGCCAAACTCGTAGAGCACCTCCTCCATCTCAGGGTCGTTGACCAAGGTGAGCGCCGCCACAGGCGACAGTGTCGTCAACAGCCTCCAAAACTCCTCGCCATCCGGCCGCCGCATCGTGAAGGCGCGGGCGGCAAGCGCTGAAAAAAATTCCGAGAGACTCAGCAACCGCGGATGCAGGCGCACGATGCTGGACATCATGGTCGATCCGCAGCGCCCCGTCCCCACAATGAATACAGGTGGCTCCATGCGGTCACGAGTCTATCGCCCGGCCCGATGCTTGCACTCAAAATGACGCAATGTTTCGCGAGCACAATCCTCTCGCACACATCAAGTGAACATGCTAAACGGCGCGCATGTCCACTCCGCTCTTCAATCTCTCTGGCAAATGCGCACTCGTCACCGGCGGCAGCAAGGGGCTCGGCAAGGCGATGGCGCGTGGTTTTGCCGAGGCAGGCGCCGATGTTCTCATCTCCAGCCGCAACGCGAATGAACTGAAGGCCGCCGCTGCGGAAATCAGCAATGGCTTGCAGGTGAAAGTCGAATGGATGGTCGCCGACATGGCAGATCGTGCTCAGGTGAGGGCGCTCGCTGCCGAGGCTGAAAAGCGCCTCGGCAAGATCGACATCCTCGTCAACAACGCCGGCATCAACAACCCGCAGGCCATCGACGAGATCACTGACGAGGTGTGGGACCGCAATGTCGAGGTGGACCTCACCGCTGTGATGGCACTCACCCGCGCCATCGTGCCCGGCATGAAGCAGCGGAAGTGGGGCCGCGTGATCCATACCTCCAGCGTGCTCGGCGTCGGCGGGCGTTTGAAGCGAAACGTGTATTGCGCGTGCAAAGCGGCGCTGATCGGCCTCGCACGCGCCAGTGCGCTCGATCTCGGCCCGTACGGCATCACGGTGAACTGCCTCTGCCCCGGCCCCTTCCTCACCGACATGCCAGGCAAACTGCTCAACGACGAGGAGAAAAAGTACTTTGCCGACCGCACGGCACTCAAGCGCTGGGCTGCTCCGCGTGAACTTGCAGGGCCTGCATTGCTGCTGGCGAGTGATGCGGGCAGCTACATCACCGGCCAGGGCATCGTGGTCGATGGTGGCGCGGCGGTGAACATTCTCTGAAGCCGGTCACTCCTTCGCGAGGATCGGCTCCGGGCTGATCTTGATCACCAGCGGGCGATGGTCGCTCGCCTTGTCGAAATCACGCGCGGAATAGATGAAGCAGCGGTTGAAGTCGATGTGCGGACGCATGACGCGACTGAAGAAGCAGTAGTCGAGACGCGAGTACGTGTCCGCTGTGTCCCAGAAGTGGGTCCAGACCTCACCGTTCTTATCCTTCAGCCATACATCGAGCATGGCGGTGTCACTGGTGCGCGGGCTGCCCATGATCTCGCCGATCGCCGTCTCGTTGCGATGCTCGTTGAAGTCACCGTAGGCCAGGATGCGCGCCCCGCGTTCCTGCGTGAAGATGGAGTCGAGATGCTTGCGCAGCAGACGTGCCTCGTTGCGGCGCATCTGCGCCTGGTCGGCCTCCTCGATCTCGCGCATCGACTTCAAATGCACACCGACGCAATGCAGGTCGAAGGTGGGCGTGATGGCGATGGTCACATCGAGGATGCCGCGCTGGAACGGCAGGGTTTGCGTGCCGATCTGATATTTGAGGTCCGTCTGCGAGTTGCGCGTTTTGATCGGCAGACGCGAAAGCAACGCGAGACGGCGCGTCTCATCGCCGCCATGGGCCAGTTCGGTGTGCGGCAGGTCGATTCCCGCGGCCTTGAGCCGCTTCTGCAGGTCGGCCAGATCATCGGCGTTGCCGATTTCACACACGCCGAGGATGTCTGGCTTGATCGCGACAAGAATCTTCACCACTCGCTCTTTTTCCACCTCGGGTTTCGGCGCGGAAGGCAGCGTCTTGAGCGTCTGCATGTCGAACCGGTCCATCGTGAGCCAGTTCTTCAGGTTGTAGGAGCAGAACGTGATGCGCTCCGGCTCCGCGGCCACGAGCAGCGCCGTGCAGGCAAAGAAAACGGCGGGTCCGATGACCCGCCGCGTGAGAATGCGCATGAGCGTCATGCCGGAAGATATGTTGGGATTACGAGTCCTCGACATTGGCGACCGGCTGACGCTTTTCCTGCGGCTGCTGGATCTGCGGGCGCTCAGCCTCTTCCTGGGCCTGATGGAGTTCCTTTTCGAACTCATCCTTGGCCTTTCTGAATTCACCCATGCTCTTGCCCAGACTGCGGGCAAAGGTTGGCAGCTTTTTGGCGCCAAACAGCACAAGCACAAGAATGGCGATGATGATCAGCTCAGGCGTGCCGAGCGGGCCGAAGGCGGCAATGATGTGGGGGATGGTGGTCATGATGGTACTAGGTTTGCATTGTTGGGGGTGGGTTGCAACGCGGACTTTCAGTCGTTCCCAGTGGGGCCATCGTCCTGTGTGTGCGGGTGAAAACAGCGGGCCTAAAAAGGCTGTGAAGCTGTCTTCTTGCACTTAAACGCGGCTGCGAGCATCGGGTTAGCAAGAATCTCGCATTTTCGCTGATTGCAGTCTGGTTCTGTGTTGAAACCAGTGTTTTGGCGATTGCACGGCAGGGCTGACCGCGTAGCAATCCGCCACCATGATCCATAATGTCTATTTCTGGCTCAAACCCGACCTCTCCACCGAACAGCGCTCCACCTTTGAAACGGAGCTGATGCACCTGCTGGAGATCGACTACCTGGAGCACGGCTTCGCCGGCAAACCGGCCGACACGGAGAAGCGTCCCGTCACCGATCATTCCTTCAGCTTCTCGCTGACGCTGCACTTCAAGAACATGCAGGATCACGAGTACTACCAGAAGGACTGCCCGAAGCACAAACGCTTCGTGGACACCTGCAAGACGTTCTGGGAACGCGTGGTGGTCTATGACTGCTCGCCATTGCACTGATCTCTGCCTTTCGCCGCCATGTCCTACACCTTTCCGAAATCCGCGGAGCTTTTTGCCCGCGCCCAGCGCTGCATCGCCGCCGGCGTGAACAGCGGCATCCGCAAGATGGAGGTGCCCGTGCCTCTCTACTTCGACCACGGCAGCGGCTCACGGCTGTTCGACGTTGATGGCAATGAGTATATCGACTTCCAGATCGGCCAGGGAGCCATTCTCTACGGCCATGCCCCCCAAGGACTGGCGGATGCGATCTCGCAGCAGGCACATAAAGGCACGCACTGGGCCGCGCAGAGCGAACTGGAACTCGATGTGGCCGAGCGGCTGCAAAAGATGATCCCTGGCGCCGAACGCGTGCGCTTCAACAACTCCGCCACCGAAGTCGTGCTCTCCGCGCTGCGCCTTGCTCGTGCGCATACCGGCCGTCCGCTCATTTTGAAATTTGAAGGCCACTACCACGGCTGGGGCGATGAAGGACTCGTCGGCTACGCACCACCGCCGGACAAATGGGGCAGCGAAGACGACCCCACGCGCCTGCATCCGAGCCAGGGTGTCATTCCCGAAGTCCTGAACACCTTTGTCGTCGCCCGTTGGAATGATCCCGAACATCTGCGCCAGCGCGTCAAAGAGCACCACGGCCAGATCGCTGCGATCATCTTTGAACCCGTGCTCTGCAACACCGGTTGCATGCCGCCCGTTGCCGGCATGATCGGCACCATTCGCGACCTGTGTGATGAAAACGGCATCGTCATGATCGCTGATGAAACGATCACTGGTTTCCGCTTCGGCGCAGGCTGTGCGCAGCAGTTCCTTGGCTTCACACCCGATCTCACGATTCTCGGCAAGGCCGTCGGCGGCGGCGTGCCTTTCGCGGCGCTCGTCGGCAAAGAAAAGTTCTTCGCCAAGATCATCAGCGGCGAAGTCGTGCATGCGGGCACCTTGAATGCGAATCCACTCTGCCTCGCCGCCGCGAAATGGTGCCTCGATCACGTCATCGCGCTCGGAAGCTCTCATCCCGCGGGCATGATCACACTCGGCGAGCAGTTGATGGCCGGTTTGTCCAGACTCGCCGCCCAACATGCCATCCCGATGCAGTTGCAAGGCCCCGGCCTCGTCTTCCACGCGGGCATGCTGAAGCCCGGCGCCGAAAAAGGCCCCATCACCAGCTACCGCGACTACGTCCGTCGCCATGACGCCCCGCGCTGGGCTCACCTCCGCCGCTGCTTGCTCGAAGAAGGTGTCCGCGCCATCGAACGCGGCCTTTGGTTCCTCAGCCTCGCCCACACCCAGGCGGACATCGACGAGACGCTGAGACGCGCCGCGCTTGCTTTTGCCCGCCACGCGGCAGAGTGGAAAGCCTGATGCTGATCTCCGAGATTTTTTACTCCGTGCAGGGCGAAGGATCGCTCGTCGGCGTGCCATCGGTTTTTGTCAGAACGTCGGGCTGCAATCTCCGCTGCACGTGGTGTGACACGCCGTATGCATCGTGGAAACCGGAGGGTGATGAGATGAGCGTGGAATCCATACTCGATGCTGTGAACACTCATCCGACGCGTTTTGTCGTCGTGACCGGTGGCGAGCCGATGGTGGCGAAGGAGATGCCTTTGTTGCTCGCGAAGCTGCGTGAGGCGGGAAAGCACATCACCATCGAAACAGCGGGGACCATCGCACCGGAGGGCGTGGCGTGTGATCTGGCCTCGATCAGCCCGAAACTGGCGCATTCGACACCCGCTGAAGCAGCCGCGGGCAAAGCGTGGGTGGAGAAACATGAGCGGTTGCGGCTGCAGCCGGAGGTTTTGCGGGCTTGGTGCTCGAATTACGACTTCCAGCTCAAATTCGTCGTCGCCAGCGAGGCGGATGTTTTGGAGGTGAAGACCGTGATCGAATCCATCGGCCTCGCAATCGCCCCGGAGAAGGTTTTGCTCATGCCAGAGGGCGTCACTCAGGAACAACTGCGTGAGCGGCAGGGCTGGGTGGTGGAAATCTGCAAGCGCGAGGGCTGGCGGTACTCGCCGCGGCTGCACATCGACCTCTTCGGCAACAAGCGCGGCACATGAGACGTGGACGCTCGCATCTGTCGCGGAATCTGTGGATTCTTGTGTGGCTTGCGGTCGCGCTGATTCAAGCCTGGGATCACTTTCGCGAGAAACCAGCCTCACCGCGGCCGGAGCACGACGGGCACTTCGTTGTGCTCAAGAACGCACGCCTCGTCGAAGACGCGGCGAACGATGGTGACAGTTTCAAGATCGCCCATGATGGCGGCGAGCACGTGATGCGGCTGTACTTTGTCGATTGCCCGGAGAAACGACAGTATTCGCTCGTGAATGCTCGCTTGAAGGACCAGGCAGGCTATTTCGGAGGATTGAGCATCCCGCAGACGGTGAGTGTGGGTGTGGAAGCGAAGGGTTTCACCGAAACCTTGCTGCACGAGCACCAGTTCACCGTCCAGACACGTTGGGAACGCGTCTATGACAGCGAGCGTTCGTATGCCATTGTGATCTTCGATGATGGCGAGGATCTGGCGGAGAAACTCGTCAAAGCAGGTCTCTGTCGCATTCACACGAAAGGCACGATGATGCCGGACGGACAGCGCGAGTTCGACTTTGAAAACCATCTGCGCGAACTGGAACGCCAGGCAAAGACCGCAAAACGCGGCGCGTGGGGAAAAACGAAGAAGGCACCGCCTAAACCCAGGACTTGAGCACCGGCACGTCGGCGGGAGCGAGGTCGTGGTTGATGATTTGATCGCGCTGAACCCAGATGATCGCGCTGTGCTCATGCGGATGCGGCTCCGGGCTCTCCGGCGTGAGTTCACACACAAAGGGAATCAACTCGATGCTTCCCCACGGATACTTGTGAATGCAGGACGGCAGCGCCTGCGTCACGCGCACGGTGCAGCCGAGTTCCTCGTGGAGTTCGCGATGCAACGCAGCTTCGGCCGTTTCTCCAGGCTCGACTTTTCCACCTGGAAACTCCCACAAGCCGCCCAGCTTCTTTCCAGGCGGACGTTGTGCGAGCATGACGCGTCCCTCGCGCACGAGGATGGCGCAGACGACAGGCACTGGCGGCTCACTTTCCATCCCGCAATCCAGCAACGGCCACTGTGAGCGCCGCGCGTGCCGTGCGCAGCGCGGCGTCCGGGACACTGATTTTCGCCATGCTGGCCCGCATGCGCCTGGCGACCGCGCCCTTGTTGTTGAGGATGCTTGCGATGGCGGCGGCGGTCTCCTTTGGCGAGTGAGTGACCACTCCCCCGTCGTGTTTGGTGAGCATCTCCGCATTTCCTTCCTCCTGGCCGGGCACCACATAGTCGATGACGGCAGGAATCTTCGCAGCCAGCACCTCGTGCAGGATGGCGCCACCGGCTTTGCAGATCACCACATCGTGTGTACGCAGAAATTCGGGGATGCGGTTCGTCCAGCCGATGATATCCACCGCATTCGAAGGCAGCGTATCAGTGTAGCGACGCAGGATGTGATACAGTCGCGACATGTGCTTGCCCACGGGAAGCGTGAGCCTGGCGCCGGACAGCAGCAGCGGTTTTAGGGCCTGCAATGTGGCGGCGACGTGACGTCCTGGCGTCGAGGGCAGATACAAAATGCGGGCACCCGTGTGCGGCGGTTGCTCCGGCAATGGTTCGGTGAAGGCCAGGCTCACCGGAAAACCCGTGACACGAATTTTTGCCTCCGGCACTCCGAAACCGGCAACGACCTTCCTGGTCTCTTCATCGGCCACGCACAAGAGATCGCTGGCAGACATGACCCAGCAGCGATTCACGCTGATGGAATCCGTGATGACCGTGCACAGGGGCGGCACAGGCTGCTGTTTGCGCACTTCCTCCAGCAACATCGCATACAGCGGATAACTGCTGATGATCAGACGGGGCTGCTTTTCCTCAAGATGCTGCTGGAGGTGATTCACCAAGCCCGCCTGCCACGCGGAACCCGGGCCCAGAACACTGGGCTTGCCCATGAGCTGGTAGGTGAACCGCCAGGCAGCAGGAATGTGAGTGATGGCCAGTTGATAGAGCGCCTTGGTCACCGCGGCAGTGGCGGGCATGGCCTCACTGATGAGATCGCAGACCTCAATGGTCTCGCCGGGACACAGGCGCTCCAGTGCCCCGGCTACCGAACGCGCCGCTGTGTTGTGTCCATCGCCATAGCTGGCCGTCAGAATCCAAATCACGCGTGCCACCGCTGGCGGGGAAAAGGGTCAAGACAAGCAAAAATGGGGCTCAACCGCAGCTGTTGACAATATTTCATATATGTTAAATAATAGCTGCGATGGCTTGCCGCCCTACCATCCTGAGGAGCCGCTTCCTCGCCGCTGCCGTGACCAGCGCCGTGGTACTGGTCATGCTCGCTCCGCTACGGAGTGGTTCGCAGCCGGAGCAGATACGGCAGGCCAGTTGGTCGTCCTTGCTGAACCTCGGTGGCTTGGCGGACTCACGTGCTTTCCACCGTCAGGAAAAGTCGGCGACCCACCATCTCGCAAGTCAGACTCCCCTGCTCCGTGCCGTGACCACACCATGAGCGGACGTTTCAAGCCGCCCGGCCAATGCCCCGTGTGCGGAGAATGGGTGCCAAGAGGCGCGGTTGCTTGCGATGAATGCGGCGCCTGCGGGAAATCCGGCTGGAGCGGAGAAACTTCCGCCGATGGACTCGATCTGCCTGACGACGAGTTTGATTACGAAGACTTTGTCGCGCGTGAATTTGGCAACACGCCTGCGAAGCGAACAGGTGTCTCGCCTCTCTGGTGGTGGGCTGCCTTGCTGCTGCTGATCGTTTTTGTGCTGGCAGGCCTTATGCCTTTGCTCAGGTAAATCCGATTGCCACGCGGTGCTGCAAGCACCTTCTCAATCCTCAAACCTCAACACATACTCGCCCTCTTTCTGCAGATGCAGGCGGTCGCGGGCGGCGGTTTCGAGGTAGGCATTGTCGCCTTTGAGCCATTCCATCCGGCGCAGAAGCTTGTCGCGCTCGTCTTTCAGTGAGTCTCTATTCCTGGTCAGTTGTTCGAGCTTCTCCCGCATGGCGAGCTGGGTGTCCATGGGGTTGTCGCAAAGGACATAGACCACAGGCACGATGAGCAGCAGCAAGACGAACCTGGCGAGCTTGAGAACGGCGCGCATCCAGCCTTCCCAGCGTGCCTGGGGCTCGGATGCGCGCAGTTCCCGGTAGTTCATAATCGTTTAGACTTTCATGCGGCCACCGTAGATGGCGTTTTCACCAAGCTGCTGCTCGATGCGCAGGAGCTGATTGTATTTCGCGATGCGGTCGCTGCGGCTCATGGAGCCCGTCTTGATCTGGCCGCAGTTCGTGGCGACGGCGAGGTCAGCGATGGTGGAATCTTCAGTTTCACCGGAGCGATGGCTCATCACGGCGGTGTAAGCATGGCGGTGGGCGAGATCGACAGCGTCGAGTGTTTCGGTGAGGGAGCCAATCTGGTTCACCTTCACGAGGATGGAGTTCGCCACTTTCTGATCGATGCCCTTCTGAAGGAATTCGACGTTGGTGACGAAGAGGTCGTCGCCGACGAGCTGTGTGGTGGCACCAAGCTCCTTGGTGATGATGCCCCAGCCAGCCCAATCGTTTTCGGCGCAGCCGTCTTCGATGGAGATGATCGGGAACTTCTTCTTCAGCTCGGCGTAGTAGGCGACGAGTTCGGCGGCAGTGCGCTCGGACTTGTCGCTCTTCTTGAAGACGTACTTGTTCTTGGCCTTGTCGAAAAACTCGGAGGAGGCGACGTCGAGCGCGATGGCGATATCGTCACCGATCTTGTAGCCAGCCTTCTCGATCGCCTGGGCGATGACTTCGAGGGCGTGATCGGCGCTCTTCAGCGTCGGGGCGAAACCGCCTTCATCACCGACTGCGGTGCTAAGACCGAGGTCGTGCAGGATTTTCTTCAGCGCGTGAAAGACTTCCGCGCCGTAACGCAGCGCTTCGGAGAAGGTCGGCGCTCCTTTCGGCATGATCATGAACTCCTGGAAGTCGATCGGGGCGTCGGAATGCGCACCACCGTTGATGATGTTCATCATCGGCACCGGAAGCACCTTGGCGTTCGGGCCGCCGACATACTTGTAAAGCGGCAGACCAAGCTGCGTCGCGGCGGCTTTGGCAGCGGCGAGGGAAACGCCGAGGATGGCATTCGCACCGCATTTGGACTTCGTCTTCGTGCCATCCACAGCCAGCATGGCCTTGTCGAGGGAAACCTGATCCGAGGCATCGGTGCCGATCAGTGCATCAGCGAGCTCGTTGTTCACCGAATCCACGGCCTTGAGCACGCCTTTGCCGAGGAAGCGCGTCTTGTCGCCGTCGCGGAGTTCGAGAGCTTCGTGTTCGCCAGTGCTGGCGCCGCTGGGCACCGCTGCACGTCCAAGGGCTCCGCCCTGAAGCAGCACGTCCACTTCAACGGTAGGGTTGCCACGAGAGTCGATGATTTCGCGTCCGATGATTTCGGCGATGGTAAGGTCGTCCATGAGGATGAGTTATTTAAGTTTTGCTAATTAATGTGGGTTTTTCAAGAGACTTTCCAGAAATCTCCGGGAGGCGCGCTCCATACACGAATGCAAGCAGCGCTCAAACGGTAGTTTCAGGCCAAAGAAGCAGAAGCCATGCCGTCGTTGTCAGTCGCGACGGCCCGGCAAAATCAACTTGCCTGCGCATCAGCCTGCGCCACTGTCCGCCCCTCGTTTCCTCCCCCAGGAATCGAAAGCTCAGGACAGGTGTCAGAGTGGTCTAATGAGCACGCCTGGAAAGCGTGTGTACCCTAATCCGGTACCGAGGGTTCGAATCCCTCCCTGTCCGCCACGTTTGCGACCAGCACGAGTCCGGAAACATCACGGATCTGTGCGGCAACCATTCGCGAGAAGCACCAGCAGAACGGGGCTGTTTCGATGGCTTGCGGCATTTTTACGATTGGGCGATTGCGAATTGTCTTTCAGGAGCCGATAGGGTTAATTTTACTCCCTTTTTTCCTGCCCCCGCCAACATGATTGATGTTCTCGATCTCACCAAAGAATACGCCGGGCGTACCGCGGTGAATCGGATCTCATTTCATGTCGAACCAGGGGAAATCGTCGGCTTTTTGGGCCCGAACGGGGCGGGCAAGTCCACCACGATGCGGATTCTCAGCGGTTACATGCCGGCCACTTCCGGCTCGGCCTCGGTCGCGGGATTCGATGTCTTCCGCCAGTCCCTCGATGTCCGCCGTTCGGTGGGATACATGCCGGAAATGGCACCGCTCTACACCGACATGAAAGTGAAGGAATACCTGAGTTTCCGTGCGGAATTGCGGGGGCTTTCCGGTGGCACCATGCGCCGCCGCGTGAGCGAGGTGATGGAGCAGACCGGTGTCTCTGACATGCGTCGCAGGTTGATTGGCAATCTGTCCAAAGGCTACCGCCAGCGGGTGGCACTGGCCGACGCCCTCGTGCACAAGCCGGCGCTGCTCATCCTCGATGAGCCCACCAACGGTCTCGACCCGGTGCAGATCCGCCATGTGCGCGATCTCCTGCGCAATCTCAAATCCCACCACACCGTCCTCCTCTCCACCCACATCCTTCATGAGGTGGAACAGACCTGCGATCGTGTGATCATGATCCATCAGGGACGGATCCGGGCCAACGACACGCCGCAGAACCTCACCCGAAAGCTGCGCTCGACGACGTTGCTGCACCTCGAAATCGAAGGCTCCGGCAATCTGGCGGAAAAACTGGCCGCCATTCCCGCCGTCCGCAAAACGACCGAGCAGCCGGGGCTTGAGGCACCCTGGCGGCAGTACACCCTGCGGGTCGAACCCGGCCATGACATTCGTGAGGAGGTGATGGCGCTGGCCGCGAAACACCAGTGGCGCATCCGTGAGATGCACGTCCAGCTTCCCACCCTTGAGGACGTGTTTGTCGAGTTCGCCATGAGCACCGGCATCCCCTCCGACATTCCCACGCACGTTCTATGAGGACTTTCTGGATTCTGCTCAAGAAAGAGCTTCACGCCTTCTTTGTCTCTCCGGTCGCCTACGTGGTCCTGGCGCTCGTCATGATTCTCAATGGCTTCGCTTTCCGCGCCGCCCTCTCGGTCCTTGAAAGCGCGCCCAGCGAGGGGTCCATCATCAGTTGGAGCTTCCACGCCACGTGGTTCTGGCTGTCCTACTTCTTCATCTTTCCCCTGCTGACCATGCGCCTCTTTGCCGAGGAGAAAAAACTTGGCACCTTGGAGACGCTTTTCACCGCGCCGGTGCGCGCCTGGCAGGTCGTCGGCGCGAAGTACCTGGCCGCGGTGGTCGTGTACTGCGTTCTCTGGCTGCCCAGTCTGTTTAATTTTCAGTTTGCCTCATGGATTTCCGCCGGGCAGGTCGAGCTGCCCGCCGGCTCCATGCAGGGAGCCTATCTCATCCTCGTCGTCATGGGCATGTTCAACCTCGCCATGGGCTGCTTTGCCTCAGCGCTCACCGCCAACCAGATCGTCGCCGCCATCATTTCCTTCACCTTGAGCCTGATGCATTTCCTCCTTGGTGTGTTCGTCATGCTGATCGGGCGCAAGATTTCCGACACCATCATGGACGTCGTTGGCTACTTCTCCGCCACCGAGCACATCCGCATCTTCACCGCCGGCCTCATCGACAGCCGCCCGCTGGTCTATTATCTCAGCATGGCCGTCCTGTTTCTCACCTTCACTCATCATGTCGTCGAGTTCCGCCGCTGGCGGCCATGAGGCGCCCGAAACTGCTCCAGTCATGCCGGACCCCACCCCAGCAGCACCTGCATCAAACGCCATGCCGAAACGCGCGGGCATCGGCCTCAATGTCTTCATCCAAATCCTGCTCGCCTTGCTGATCTTCGCCGGCGTCAACCGACTCAACTACCGCCACTACTGGCGTTGGGATTTGAGCCCGGGCCAGGACTACACCCTGAGCCAGGACACGCTCAACTACCTCAACGGCCTGACCCGCGACGTGCAGATCAACATCGTCTTCGGCCGCGACTCGAAGGTCTATGGCGAAATCCAGTCCCTTCTGGAGGAATACCGCCTCCACGGCCGCCAGCGCATCAAAATCCGCTCCATCGATCCTGTGCGTGACATTGAGCGCGCCGAGCAGCTCAAGGCCGACACCGGAATCTCGCTCACCCAAAACGGCGTCCTGCTGCGCTGCGGCGTCAACAAGCGCTTCATCACCGAGGAGGAACTCGTCGTTCGCGAGTCCGGCACCAGCACGAACCGCCAGATCATCGAGTTTCGTGGCGAGGACGCCATCTCCTCCGCCATGATCTCCGTCGTGGAGGGTCGTGTGCGCCGTTTCTACTACGTGGTTGGCAAAGGCAGCCGTTCCGACGTGACCATGAACGAGGCCCACAGCGTCGCGCTTGACCTCGGCAAGCAGCAGAACTTCGAAGTCAGCCAGATCAACCTCTCCGAGGTCAACCGCATCCCCGAGGATGCCGACGGGCTGCTCATTTTCGGTGCCCGCTACGATTTTTCCGAGCGTGAGATCTCCATGCTCGATGACTACTGGAAAAATCCGCGCGCCGGTCTCCTCATCATGCTCGATCCGGGCGGCGAAACGGCCCACCTCTCCGCGTTTCTCGCCCGCTACGGTGTCCGGCCGCGCGGAGACCGCGTGCTTGTCGCTGAAAGCACCAGCACCGGTCCCAAAAAAGAATTCTCCGTGCAGGCCGAGTTCCTCAAGGAAGCCTCCTTCATCCGCCACCTCGTCTCCTCCTCCATCACCCTCGCTGGACAATCGGAGTCGCTGGAGTTGCTGCCAAACGCCCCGGGACTCCAGGAGCAGTCCATCATCATCCAGCCGCTCGTGCGCGCCTCGCCTCGTTACTGGGGGGAAAGCCGCTATCTGGAGGAGCTCCCCGTCGTGGATGAGGATGACACCGTCCCGCCCATCTTCCTCGCCACCAGCATTGAGCGGGGTGCCCTCAGCGACGAAAGCCAGCGCGCAGACAGCTCCCGCATGATCGTCGTCGCCAATGCCACTCTGCTCGACAAACAGACCATGCTCGCCGTGAACCGGGATTTCGTCGCCGCCTGCCTGAACTGGCTCATGAACCGTGAAAGCCGCATCGGCATCACTTCCAAGCCCAAGCGTTCCTACCGCATCCAGCTCACCACACATCAGCACGAGCTTATTTTCTGGATCACCTCCATCGCTCTGCCTGGCCTGGTCCTCGGTCTTGGCTTCATGGTCTGGGCCAGCCGCCGCGCCGCCTGATCACAAAACGACTCTCTCCTCCCCGCCCGGCACACCCACCACGCCCGTCCTCCTCCTTCCCGCATGAGCGCGCGCACCACTGTCATCCTCTTCCTGCTCGTCGCCGCACTGGGCATCCTCATCCTCGGCGTTGAGCGTTACTTCCCCTCCGCAGTGGACCGGCGGGAGGTCAGGCGCGGCCCCGCCGAGTTCGAAAAGGAAAAGATCACCCGCATCGAGATCCTCACCGCCGAGAACACCCCGCTCACACTTGTGCGCGACGGGAACGTCTGGCAGATCGAGGCTCCCTTCAACGACCTCGCCGACCCCGAAAAAGTCGCCGCCCTCATCATCTCCCTCAATGAGACCGAATGGATCGAGCGCATCCATCGTGAGGAGTTCGACCAGCAGGAGTGGCAGAAGACCGGCCTCGACCAGCCGCGCTTCAAGGTCCGCCTCTTCGTTGCCGGCACCGTCGTGCGCGAGTCCTGGTTCGGCGCGCCCGCAGTCATCGAAAACAGCGTCTATGTCAGCGTCCCTTCCGCCACCGGTGAGACCACCGCGTATCTCGCGAAAAGCGCCGCCCCCATCGTGCTCCAGATGCCCGTCCCCTCCTGGCGCGACCCGAAGCTCCTCCGCCTTCCCGCCGAGGTCATCACCGGCATCACCCTCAACCAGCCCGCGGGGCAGATCGTTCTCTCCCGTGAAAACGACCGCTCCCCCTGGACCCTCGACAAACCGCTCAAGACCCGCGGCAGCAAGGAGCGCATCACCGAGCTTCTCTCCATCCTCCTCAACATCGAAATCACCGAGGCCCGCGACGCCCCCGCGCCCACCAATGGCACCGCCGGCAAGTCCGAGGACCAGCCCGTGCCCGGAGACGAGATCAAGATCACCATTGAGGCAAAGTCACGCGGCAAGACCTACGAGTTCACCATCAAGAAACCCGCCGACGACAAGCAGCCCACCACCACCGCCGCCACCGTCTGGCGCAAGCCCGTCTTCACCGTCGCCGCCAAAAATCTCCTCGCCCTCTGGGTCAAGCCCAACGCCCTCCGCGACCACCTCCTTGCCCAGATCGATGGTGAAAGGCTCGACTTCATCACCATCACCAGCAAGACCCACCCCGAGGTCAGCCTGCGCAACGAGGGCGGCTCCTGGTACCTCTCACGCCACGGCAAATGGGATCCCGCCAACGGCGAGCGCATCTCCCGCTGCCTCAACGCCCTCAACACCCACGAAATCCTCCAGTTCACCGCCGACACCGCCTCCGACCTCACACCCTACGGCCTCGACGATCCCTTCCAGATCATCACCTGGACTCCCAGAGGCGAGTCCCCCGTCAAGCTCCTCTTCGGCCACAATGCCGACAACACCCAGTTCTTCGCCAAATACGAGCACGAGCCCTTCATCTACCGCATCGACACCTCGCTCCTGCCCTCCATTCCCACCGACGGCATCAAATGGAAGGGCCTCGGCGCCCTCCGCTTCACCACCTTCGCCCTCCGCCGCCTCACCCTCGCCCGCGGTGCCAACGCCCCCGTCATTCTCGAATACAATCCCGTCACCGCCCAGTGGAAGGCCACCCGTGGCGACCGCGATGTCACCGCCGACATCGACCGCGTCAAAGCCGACCAGCTCGCCTCCAACCTCGCCAAGCTCACCGTCCAGGACTGGGCCGCCGACCGCACCCTCGCCCTCGAGGCCCTCAAGACTCCCTTCCTCACCATTCAGATTCTTCTCGGTGAGCCCGGCCGCACCGACGGGCCGGTTCGCGACGTGGAAATCCTCTTCTCCCCCACCCAGCCCAACGCCGAGACCGCCTTCTACTTCGGCCAGATCAAAGGCGACCCCGACATCTTCTACATGACCCGCAGCGCCCTCCTCCAGCTCATCGGCGACGGCGTCTTCAAGCCCCAGCCGTGAGGCATCCCCGCCCTCCGGAACCAAAAGAACGTCAGCTTCACATGATGTCAGAGAACCCGGTGATCATGCGGCTCATCACTGGCTGCCGCCATCCGTCGGTGGCACGCGCTTGTCCGGCAACTGCCCCTTCTTCTTGGGCGGCGGTAACTTGACAGACGGTTTGCCACCCAGCGCCTTCCCGGACTTCCCTGTGGTGTTGCCGGTGCTCTTCGCCGGAGGCTCATCTTTGCGCTCGATATCCCAGCCCAGCCACCGCGTCACACCAGAAACCAGAACCTGCCAGCTCAGGATAAAGCCGAGCAGCGCACAGCCTCCAATGAAGATCGCCTGCATCCGGCGGCTGACACCGAAAAAGTTCTTCACCGTCACTGGCAGCGCATACCAGCCATTGGCGTCAGGTTGGATCCCCTGACCATTGATCTGCGCATCGAGATGCTCTCCTTTCCGTTTGTCACCCAACAGGCCATCCACGATCGACTTGGTCCGGGCTTCCCGGAAATGGAGCAGCAGGTCGTGGGTGCCCTCGCTCTTCGGCGTGATGGTCCATACTTGTTTGAACGGCAGCCCCACCGGCGCCTTCATGACCAGTTTTCCCTCGCCGCTGATCTCAAATCCGGACGACTCAAGGCCGAATTCCAACGTGCCGTCAAAGCTGTCTGGTTCGGCGATGAACGCTTCTGGCGTGTCAGACACCACGTTGTCATTTGTGGGGACGCCCGCAGGAACCTTCTCCGCTTTCACCTTGTAAATCAGTTCGACACGCCGCGTCTGATTTTCCTGCATTTCCTCAGGGTAATGGATGTCCAGCAGGCCCGTCTCCAACAGCAGCGGCCCCGCCGTCGGAATCTGATGACTCACTTTCCCTGAAAAGTGCCCATTCTTGTGGGTGGAAAAGCCGGGCCCTCCGAGCGAGGCCATCAAGGAAGGCATCAAGTCAGGGTCAGCCGTCAGACCTGCGCCGATGACCGCAGTGGCCAGCAGCATGATGCCAGCCTGGCTTCGAAAGCTCAGGTCGCCAAAGTTCACGGCGTTCATTCCACCCGGCATCACAGACGCTGTCAAGCAGCCTGCGCCGGATTCCGCACCTTCGGTGGTATTGGCAGCGATACGGAAGCCGAGGAGCCCGGCCTCCCGCGCATTGTTGGCCAATCCTCCGGAACCAATCGCCGCAACGAACAACCAAGAACCCGGAACCAAGAACCAGGAACAAGAAACCCCTCATCTCACTCATGGGATTCAAGGTCCGGATCATCCATCAGCGTCAATTAGCGTCCCATCAGTGGTTAAACCTCCGGAAGAAACCAAGACTCCCTTCCCTCCTGTTCCAATCCGATTGGCCAAAAAGGAGACAAGAAGGGAAAAGGGATCAGAGGTCAGTTTCCGCTCCTCCTCCTACTCATACTCCTCCTCGTCCTCCCTTGCCGTTCCAGAGGTCAGAGATCAGAGATCAGGGATCAGAGAACTTGAAACCTGAAACTTGAAACCAAAAACAAAGAACCTCAAACCTCTCCCCACCTCTCAAGGCTTCCCCTTCGACTTGCCGCGCCACCAGCGCACCACTACCAGCAGCAGGACCACTCCCACCACCGCGGTGATCACCGGATGCTGCGCCACCCATTCAGGAAAAGCCGGCGTCGCAGGACGCGGCGGGAGAAGATCAGCGAGCACGTGCATGCCGCATCCTCCACCCATCCACGTCCCGTGCAAGCTCCGCGTTCCTCCCAGACCTCAGCGCAAAGAGGGAAAAGAAACACGAAAGTGGCAGCGCCCGCTGCCCAACCAAGAACCAAGAACAACGAACCACTCATCCTCCCTCATCTCCGATCCCTCATCATCTCTCATCAGCGTCCATCAGCGTCCCATCCGTGGTTCAAAACTCCGGAACAACGGCCTGCGGAATCGGAGAACAGAGAACAGAGAACAGAGAACCTGAAACCTGAAACTTGAAACCTGAAACCAAGTACGAGGAACCAAGAGCCGAGGTGACTGGCGGGAGCCGAGACAGACAATGCGTAGCATTGGGCGAAGCCCGAGCCGAGGGAGCGGCCCGAGCGAGTCAACCAAGGAACTCTCTTCCCCCTTCTTTTCCTTTTTGCGGCCAACCCTCCGGAAGAAACCAGGAACAAAAAACTCCCATCACTCAGAGATCGGCACGGGCTCCTCGCCGGCCTCCAGCGGTTCATCCGTCGCCGGAGCGGGGGTGCCGGACGCCGCGGCGGCCTTGGCCGCCTCCTTGCGCAGGCGTTTCGCCTCCTTCTTCGCCTTCTGCTCCTGCTCGCGCTTCCGTTTCTCGAAACTGTAATTGATTCTGGCCATGGCCCAGCCCTAACACCGTTTGCCCGCCCGCACACGCGATTAAATCACCCCCTGCCGCTCAGCTCCTCCTCCTGCCTTCCGCATTCCCCATTCCGCCTTCCGCCTTCCGCATTCCGTATTCCCCATTCCGCCTCCTCCTCCTCCTCCCTTTCAAAGAAACCAAGAACCAAGAACAAGGAACACAAAACTCTCCTCCTCCTCATCCCACCCAAAACGAAGCACCTCGAACCGAGAACGGTGAACCACCCATGCCCACGCCAGCCGCAGGCCGGGCAGACAAAATCAGTGGTCATCCCATGGCAGCCGATGGTGGGAAGAATTCTTCGCCTCCGCAAGGCGGCGGACTCATCCCTGTGCTGCTGCCAGCAGTTGATCGAAGGTGATCGAGCGTGATCCCATCGCACCGAGGCCGAAGCCACCGTGACGGTTGAGCTTGGTCTTGGTCACGGGCGAGGCAAACATCAGCCGGGGCGGACCGAGGCGCATGAGCAGCACTTGCTTTTCCTTGTGATTCTTGCGGATGAGCTGCGCCACCTCTTTGGGGTTCGGGTGCTTCTGATCCTTGAGGTATTCCTGCACGTCACGGGTGTCGATCACGACCACTGGCTCTTCCACCCGTGAGACAAAGGAGATGCCTTCGCCTACCGGCACCAGATTCGTTTGGCGGATGGCATCGGCCATCTGTCGGGTGAAGTAGGGCGCGAAGTACAAGTTGTGCCGTGCCGAAGGGTAGAAGTTGCTCTGGCACTTGTAGATTTGGTGGCGGAAAAACAATTCTACCGAATCGCGGGTGCCAACATCACGGAGGTAGATTTCAGGGTGGCGTTCGTGGGTCATATGATGGTCTTGGAGGTGGGAGAGGAACTCTTGGGCGATTACCGCGCCCGTGCGGTCTTGCATAAAGCTGCGTTTACGGGAGAGGATGCGCTGGCACACCTTCGCCACGTCGGCCCAGGTGACGAAACGCAAAGAACTCACCTGCTTGCGGATGGGATCAAAGGCCCTCTGGCGGGATTGAGAGGATTCGGAGCCGTCATCCACCACGGTGAGGGAGGGCTTGGAACCATGCTTGCGGCGTTTGCTTTGAATGTAGCGCAGCAGTTGGTCGAGGCGCTGCGTGGCACCGAGTTTACCCTCGATGAGATGAAGCCCACCGCGGTGTCGCACCAGCACGTCGTAGCGGTCGCCTTCATCGGTCTCCTCGACGGAAACGTGATCCAGCGGCGAAGGCTGAAAGCCGAGCAGGTCCCCAAACTCGACGGAAAAGCGCGTGACGAGGAAGCCGAGCACCGCGGTGAGGCGTGTCTCCCGCAGACCGCCCAGCACGGAGAGGAAGGAAGAGACCTCCTCGTTGGCTCGGGTCAGGCGCAGCGAAGTCATGGGCTTCAATACGGCTTCGGCCAGATGCCTTCGCGGTCAAAGCGGGCCTCGATGGCCTGCGGATGCACGCCAAAGCGCGGAGCGATGCGCTCGGCGGCTTTGCGGCGGATGTCCGCGTCCACCCGCCAGTTCGGGAGGATCTTGTCCGCCTGTTTGGAAAACGCCTCAAACTCATGGCGCAGCAGCTTTTCCGGCACCAGCAGACGACCGGCAAACTCGTTCGCCTCGCGCTCCAGGTCTGCCATCCGTCCGCCGTAGTCCTGCGTCCACAGGGCAAAGTCATCCACCGAGCTGAAGGAGGGCCTCAGGCTGCGGTGCATCACATAGTGGCCCAGCTCGTGCGCCAGGGAGAAGCGCAGGCGGTTCAGCTTCCACTCCGGCCCCTTTTCCATCAGGATGTAGGCTTCCGCGTCCACGTAGATGCCGGAGAAGTCGGCCGTCAGCGCCGCATCCACGGAGTACTTGGCGAACAGGTCGTCAAAGGGGATCACATCCAGCCCCAGCTCGATCTCCACCACGCTGAAGACATCCACCGGCAGGTGGGACAGCTTGCCGCGCAGGTGCTTCTCGCGGAAGGCCTCCGCCGCCTTCCAGGCTTTGGTCTTCCAGTGCATGGGGCGGTTAGGAGTCAGAATCGCCTTGGTTCAGGGCCTGGATGGACTTCACCAGTTCCGTCAGCTTCTTGCCTTTCAGGTCATGGTTGCGCACCACGCGGAAAAAAGCGGGCAGTTTGGCCATCAGGGCCGCGTCCGCGGCCACATCCTCCGGCAGTTCGCGGCGGGCCACTGCGGCGGCATCGAGGAATTCCTGCTTCGCTTCTCCGCGCAGGCCCAGGAACTTGCTCCAGGCCTCCAGCGTCCGTGCATCGCCCGTCGGCGGGTTCAGGCCGCGCTCCACCTTGCTCCAGTTGCTGGGGTCCAGCCCCAGCTCCGCGCAGAACTGGCGCAGCGTCAGGTTTTTGTCGATGCGGTGCTGTTTGACGAGGTCTCCGAAGGTCATGGCGGTGGGGGATCCGGGGTTGCTAGCGGGTTCATCTGTGGCAGACAAGAAAAAAGTCCGTCTGTTCAAGGTGTGGTTCTAATAAAACCACATGTGGTGCGTTTTCAACCACATAGAAAGGAGGTGAAAACTTGAAAGACGATCCATCCATGAGGGGCATCCGCTCCCGCAACGACGGAGATGGCCGCCTGCGTGAAAAGCGCGGCGACACCCACGTCGGCACCATCGAGCGCCACTACGGCATCGATCTCGGCGTCCGCAGTGACATGCATCTGGACACGCTGCTCCAGCAGCGTGGAGTGCAGTCGCTCAACGACTTGATTCACGGCCAGCGCTGACACCACACGGAGGCCCTGGAGTGCCTTAACCCCGCTCCAGGGCTTCTTTCTTTAGGCCGCAAACGCCCGATGCAGGAGGGTTTGGAAGAGGTGTTCGGCTTGGCGCAGGGATTCGCGCTGCACGGAGCGCAGCCGCTCGTGCTCCCTCACTATCGAGGCGAAGGCTTGCTGCTGGGAGAGCGAAGGAACCGGCAAGGGAGTGGCTCGAAGTTGTGTCATGTTGATTGAGGCGAGGTTGGTGGTCTGCTTCGCACAACTCAGGAAATAAGACTTGGCGGCCGCTGACTTTAAGAACTCCGCAAAATACACCGGCAGCACGGTTCGAGAATCGAGACGGACGCGGAAGACATGATTCTGATGAATGCATCCTTCGATCTCCCCTCTCCAAACCGCACCACGGCCAAGTTTGTCGTAGTCGCCACCTTCAGTCATCAAAACGTCTCCAGGTTGTAAGGTGAGTTGCGCAACATCTTCGGGGAGAGCTTCGATAAATTTGATCTCCGAAAGGTCGAGAAAGCCGTCCTGGACGTTGGCGACTCTGAGATAAGGAGCTTCGACGGTTGGGCGCTCACCGTATTTTTGCCCTTTGGCGATTCCTGAAACGATCTCGGCACATTCATCAAGCGGAACGATCTTGGAAACATCCCCAAACATCCGGCGGAAGGTGGCGGGGAGGAAGGTGTCGGAGAGGTCGAGGGTGTAGCGGCGGGTGCGCCGCAGGCTGTCCGCTTGCTCCAATTGCGCGGCGATCCGCCGTTGTTCGGCGAGTGGAGGGAGCCGGATTGGCAGCGAATCAAACTGGTCCTTCGTGATGTGCTGCATGGTCGAGCCATGCACTCGCGATTCCATCTCGCTCAACGAGTGCTGCGCACCATAAAAGAAAAACGTCTCATCAACGTGGTCATTCAGCCTCACCTTGAAGATGTGCTGATTCAATACGGCATCACGACCGCTCCAACGATAGACCCCAAGAGATGCAGACCACGAGATCAACAAATCACCGGAGCGAACCATGTGTTGCTCGCTGGGCGTCCCATTGAAAAAGTTAAAGCCCTCGCTGGTGCCAGTCAGGTTCTGAATGCGAATAATCGGCAGTCCCGAGCGTGACCACTCTGAAGGCTTGAACGCACGTCCGTTGATGAACTCGGCGATCTCTCCGAATCTAGCCGTGTCCATCTTCATTCGGAGATAAGGCGGTTGAGGCTGCGAATCAGGGATTCTGCCGAAGAGTCGAGTGCCTGCATTCTTTCCAAAGTGACATCCGGTTCCTCATAAAAGGTCTCCTCGTGCTCGACCTCGCGGTAGCGGCTGGCGGAGAGGTCGTAGCCTTGGGCGGCCACCTGCACCTTGGTGACCCAGAACTGGCGGGTGAGCTGGTTGATCTCGTTTTCCAGCGGCTGGATGCGGGCTTGCAGTTCGGCAAGCTCGGCCTCGGCACCTTCACGGGCGGCGCGGGCACTGAGAGGAGCGCGGGCATTCGCTTCGCGGCTTCGCAGCTTGCCCGCTGTTTTCAGCTTCGCGGCTTCACCGCCAATCGAATGAGGCGGAGAAGAGTCTCCGCGCTCCTCTCTTCCGGCTTTGCCGGGCTTCACGCGGTAGGTGGCGGCTTGCTCACGAAGAACGCCTTGAGGCTCATCTTGCGGAGCAAGATGGCTGCTTTGCTGCGCCTCGGCGATGACTTCCTCGAACTTGAGGCGGTGGATGGTGGCGTGGAGCTGGAGGCGCTGCGCTTTGAGCGGGGCGATCTGCTTTTTCAGCGTGGCGAGACGCTGGGTGCGCTGGGCGGCGAACTGGTCGTCATGACGGCTCTGCCAGCAGGCGAGGAGGTCTGGCAGGTCGTTCTCCGGCACACGCTGGCGTTTGTCGTCGAGGCTGAAACCGTCGTGCTCCATGTCGTAGAACCAGATGCGCTCCGTTTTGGCTCCCTTGGTGAAGAAGAGGATGGCGGTGGAGACACCAGCGTAGGGCTTGAACACGCCGGAGGGCATGGAGACGACGCCGTCGAGGCGGTGGTCCTCGATGAGCGCCTTCCGCGCGGCCACGTGCGCATTCGAGGAGCCGAAGAGCACGCCATCCGGCACGATGACCGCCGCACGCCCGCCCTGCTCCAGCAGGCGGAGGAAGAGGTGCAGGAAGAGAATCTCCGTCTTCTTGCACTTCGCGGGCAGGGTGGGATTCACATCGGCGGCATCAATCGCGCCTTTGAAGGGCGGATTGGCCAGGATGACATCGTAACAGGCGCTTTCGGTGAAGCCTTTGGAAAGGGTGTCGGCATAGCTGAAGCGCGGGCGGGTGATGCCGTGAAGCATGAGGTTCATGCAGCCAATGCGGTGCATGACCATGCCGCTGTCCGCGTCATAGCCGGTGAAGTTGTTTTGACTCGCCTCCCACTGTTCCGGTTTCATCCGGTCGCCCACAAGGCCATGGGGGAATCCATCCTCGTCATAGGAGAGGTGTTTCGGGTCCGTGTGCTCCTCCAGGATGTGCTGCCAGGCGTTCACGAGGAAGCCGCAGGTGCCCGCGGCGGGATCGCACACGCGCTCATGCGGTCGAGGGTTCATCATCTTTACCATGAGGCGGATGATGTGGCGCGGCGTGCGGAACTGGCCGTTCGTGCCGGCAGTGTTGAGCTTGCTGAGCAGGTATTCGTAGAGATCACCCTGCACATCCTGATTCTGCGCGGAGATGGCCATGGCGTCGATGGCCTTGCAGGCCTCGATGAGCATGGAGGCCTTGTTGATCTTGAACTCGGCGTTCGCCATCAGGCGAGTGAAGGGATCAGGCTCTGGCGCGGGCTCTTCTTCCTCCTTCGCGGCATCTTCTTTGCCCTTCTTGTCCGCTTTCGATGATTTGGCGACGACGATGGCGGTCTCCTTGTTTTCCTTGGGATCGCCTTCCGCTGCTTCAGGTGGCTGGCCGAGCTTCTTGATGAAGGGAAAGACCTTTTCGCGAACGGTTTCCAAGGCCTTGCCCGCTTCCAATTGCGTCCAGTAGGACCAGCGGAGCTTCGGATCAGGGAAGAAGGGTTTGTATTCCTGTTTTCGAAGCCGTGCCTTGCGTTCGCCATCCTCCTCCTGCTCGTCCATGCGCTTGAGGAAGAGCAGGAAGCTGAGCTGCTCGATGGCATCGAGCGGGTTGTTCAGGCCGCCTGACCACAGCTTGTCCCAAAGTGATTTGATGGAGGAAAGCAGGGCGGGATCGGTGAGCATCGGGGAGATTTATGATTTACGATTTCTGATTTTCGATTTGGGGCACCGCAGAGGCTGGATAACCGCAGAGATGAACTCTGAATTGGATTTCTCTGCGGTTATCTAATCTCTGCGGTGTTGTCATGGATCATGCCGCAAGGCGGGAGGCGAGGTCGAGGATGTCCTGACGCTGGTCAGGAGTAAAGAAGCGGTCGGCTGCGTTTCGTCCAAACTGGGTGAAAGGCGGATCGTAAAGATCGGCCTCCTGGAGGCTGTGACGCTGCACAAAGACCTCCTGCACGGCACGCAGGAAGCGAATCTGGTCCGCGCTGTAAGCATGGATGGTGATGTGCTCATCGAAGCCACTTTGCACGGCCTCCGCGTAGGTGGGCAGCGCGGCGATGTCCAACAGGCTACGGATGAAGCCCAGAAAGCCGGTGCTGCCGGTCAGCTCGATGCCAAAGGCACGACGTGCGACCGAAGCATTCAACCGCAGATCGCTGCCTTCGCCCAGTTGCTCATGCAGCAGGCGCTCCAGTTCGATGAGCTGCTCCGGCGTGGGCTGGCACCCTGCCTGCAAGGCGGCGATGGCCGTGCTGGTGGCGAGAATCTCCTGAATGCGTGCCTCGACCTGCTGGCGGTATTCATGCACATAAACAGGCTGCATGCCCGGGCCGAGGATGATGGTGCCGCGTGCGGCGAGGAAGTCCGGCAAGTCTAGCGTGCGGAAGGACGAGATGGTCGTGCGGCGGCGCTTCATGTCGTCCGCCAGATCGGTGATGATCTGCGTCAACTGCTGGGGCGTGGCATCCGCCAGCATGGGCGCAGTCGAGCTGAGCACGAGGCGGATCGACGCCTGTTTGACGGTGTTTTGATGCACATCCTCCGGCAGACGCGCCACATCGGACGCCACCGACTCCAAAGCCTCCGGCGATGAGGCACGGTGACGCAAACGGTCGAGCTTCAAGCTCTCGACCTTCAACGTGAAGCTCTCGGCGGCGAGATCGACATCGCTCACATGCCGCAGCAGCGGTGCGACATCGGTGCGCAGGAACTCGATGGCATCCGGCAGGATGAACTGCCAAAGCGGCTCCTGCCAAGCCCGCTCGACTCGATGCCACTCACGCTGGATCAAGAAGGATTCCGTCGGCACACGGGCCAGCATGGCCCGCAGGTCCCGGATAGCCTGCTGACAGGCAAAACCGGCCGCGTCATGCCGCGAAGCCTCCAGAAGGTCGATCCTCAAGCGGAACAAACGCACGAGGATGGGCAGCTCGGCAGGCTGCGGCGGATCGATGCGTCTGCCGAAGTCGTTTTGCCAGAAATCGAGGATGAGGAAGCCGCTCTTCCCATTCGTGGGAAGGCGCTCCGGGTAGTCACATGCCTCCTGACAGCGCGTGCCGCGCCCGATCATCTGCCAGAGTTTGATGCGGCTCTGCACAGGCCGCATGAAGACGAGATTCATGACTTCCGGCACGTCCACGCCGGTGTCGAGCATATCAACGGAGATGGCGATGCGCGGGCGGTTCTCATGCTTGAACCGGTTGATGAGGCCACGGCCCCATGGACCGTCATGCACACGCTCGACGCCATGGTGAATGACGGTGAGCAGGCCGACATGCTGGGGATACATTTCCTCGAACACCTCCCGCAGCCGGTTCGCATGCTCCTTCGACATGGCAAAGACGATGGTCTTGCAGATGAGGCCGGCGGCATCCTTCACCGACTGCTCCATGATCTCCTCCCATTGGCGGCGGAGCGTGTCGCGATTGCTGACGGTCTTTTCGATCTCGGTGCCCTCGTAGTTGATGTCATCCGGGTCGATGCCGTTCTCGATGAGCGTTTGTTTGGACTCATCACTCAACGCGGCCCCATGAATACCGTCCCGCTGGAAACCGGTCTGCGCCTGGTTCACCCGGAAATCGACGAGGAAATGCTGGTTCACCGCATCCTCGAAACCGTAGAGGAAGGTTGGTCGGTTGTTCGTGCAGCGGAAGACGCGGAAGGTATCGCGGTCGATGAAGTTCGCGGGCGTGGCAGTGAGACCGATCATCCGCGCATCGAAATACTCCACGATGTCGTGGAAGCGATTGAAGATGGACCGATGCGCCTCATCGAAGACGACGAGGTCAAAGAAGCCCGGATTGATCTGCTCGTAGCAGTTGCTCAGCGTTTGCAGCGTGGAGACGTAGAGGCGGAGGTTTGGATCAATGTTCCGCGTGTAGATGCGGCCACGCGGCTCCTCCGGCAGATACTCCATGAATCCATCGGTGAGGGCTTGCTCCACCAGCGCATCCCGGTCTGCGACGAAGAGCACCTTTTGAGCCTGCCCACCGCGCAGGAACAACTCAATCAGCGCCATGGTGGTGCGCGTCTTCCCGGTGCCTGTCGCCATCACCAGCAAGGCATGCCGCGCCCCGGTGGCAAAGTCCTCGCACACGCGGCGGATGGCCTCATGCTGGTAAGGACGGTTCGCGATGGCGTTGCTAATCGTGAGTGTGGAAACATCCGCGCCATGACGGCGAAGATGCAGCAGGCGCATCAAGTCATCCCGCCGAAAGAAGCCCGCCACCAGCCGCGGATGTGCCTGCCCAACCTCCCAGAACGAGGTGCGGTAGCCATTCGTCATGAAGCCGAATGGCGCAAAGCTCTGCTGCGCGGCGATGCCTTCGACATAAAGGCGAAGCTGCTCCTCACCTTCGCGTTCATTCCGGCTGGATCGCTTTGCCTCGACGACCGCGAGCACTTCCCCCGAAGGCGTCATGAGGCAGTCGTCGGTGATGCCGTAGGTTTCGGGGGAGGGGTGTTGAACTAGCGAACCAACCACACTCACTGGCAGCTCACGCTGAACTTGCGTGCAATCGGCAACATTCCACCCGGCTCTGTGAAGCTGGTTGTCGATGCGTAGCACTCTCGTTTCTGCCTCCGTCATGCAGGTGAATTCGCCTATCCAAGCCGGGGATGAATCCGAAGGCAAGGATTTGCCGCAGGCGAGAGCGTGGGGTGAAAAAAGTTTGGGCGCCGTGGACGGGAGCCAAGGGATTCAGAATCAAAGCGGGCGCGGCAGGTGCGGGGTGTCGCCGGAGGGTTGCACGTTTTTTTCGTATTGACGGCGGTGCTGTTTCGCTAGAGTCGCCTCCTGTATTCCCTGCCCCACGATGAAACGGAGCCCCACGTTTGCCCTGACGCCGCAGGAGGTGGTGGAGGCGTGCCGGAGGCAGGGGCGGGCGCTGTTCTGCGCCGGGCAGGTGCTGGCGCTGCGGGAGCTGATGCGGCTCCACGACTGCAACACGCTGCAACTGGCGGAGCGCTCGCGCGTGTCCTACGCGATGATCCACGCGGTGCTGAATGTGGAGCGCTTCCCCACCACGGACCGGCTGGTGCCGATGGTGGTGAGCCTCGGCCAGGAGATGCATGAGTTCGACCTGCTGGCCAAGTATTCCCTCACCGCCGAGGTATCGCTATAGTGAGATTGGCGGCAGGAGGCCGGCGTGACAGCATGCCGCCATGAACGCCAGCGCGGCCCTCCCTCCCGGCTCCCGGAGCTTTCCGGACTCACGCCGGAGCCTTCCGGCCTCGCGCCGGTGCTTTCCGGCCTCGCGCGGGGCTTTCCCGGAATCGACCTGTGCTTTCCCGGACTCGTCCGGGGCTTTCACAGAATCATTCTGCGCTTTCCCAGAGCCGTCCGGGGCTTTCACAGAATCATCCGGGGACTTCCCGGAATCGCCCGGGGCTTTTCCTTTCTCCGCCAGGGGTTTCCCAAAGTCGCCCGGGGAGTTCCCGGAACCACCTTTTTCTGTCCTGATTTCGTCCGGGAGGGGCCGCCCATGCCGCTGTGGAACAGCGGCGTGACGTGGTCCTCCGGCATCCTTTGGGGACCGTCCGCCCCTGCGGAGGCCCCGCCGCAACGCAACACGAAAACCAAACGACCCACCATGAAACGCAACGAGTATTATCCCCGCCTGCTGGGCGAACGCCCGGAATGGCACAACAACTTCGCCACCAAGCTGCCCGGTTACGCCACGGCCCTGGGCCTGGTCACCGCGCAAGTGAACGTGGCGGTGGCGGACAACGTCACGCTGGCCTACGGGCTGGGCGACTGGATCACCAACGTGCGCAACTTCGCGCCCTCCTGCACCGCCGCGCTGACCCTGCTGAGCACCGGCACCGGAGGCGAGGCCTTCGTCTTCCCGACCTATGCGGCCCCGACGGCCCCGACGCTGCCCGTCGGCATCACGGAGATCCTGCCGGGGGCGCTGGACCGCACCTTCCGGCTGGTGCAGGAGATCAAGAGCAAGGCGGGCTATACCGAGGCGATCGGTCTGGACCTGCGCATCGTCGGGGAAGAAGACGCGGCGGAGCATGCCCGGCCGGAGTTCACCCTGAAGACGGAGGCCGGTGACGGCTGCCATTGTGTCAAAGTGCGCTTCAAGAAGTTCGGCCACATGGGCGTGGCGGTTTACGGCAAGCGCGGCGGCGGGGCCTGGGAGCTGTTGGGGATCGACACGAACAGCCCTTACGAGGACGAGCGCCCGTTGCTGGTCTCCGGCCAGCCGGAAATCCGGGACTACAAGATGCGTTTCTGGGACGCCGGGGAGGAGAACGGCGACTGGACGGACGTGGCCAGCGTGACGGTAAGCCCGTGAGCCCGCAGGCAGGCCGCTCCCGTCTGCCAGCCTCTAGGTCTGGCAGGGAGGGCAAACCTCCGCGTTTGCCCCAGTCGGCATGGCGGGAGCCGCGCCCTCCATCCAGCCCGGGCCAGCAACAGGCGGGGCTACCCACCGCCAAACCCGGTCTGGCGGTGGGACGGCGGGCGGAAGTTGTCATCTACACGTTACATTTTCCGTTACACAAAAGCCTGTGAACAAGCCGCCTCATCCTCCCGGTCCGGCCCCTGGCAGTCGCCCAGGGGCGGTGATGAAGCGGTGTCGGAGAGCAGGCTCTTTGCGCGTATCCACCATGCTGGAAATGAATGCCGTTCCATCCGTTATTAACATCCTTAGTTTTCTTTGGATTCGTGTTTTGCTGTTTGTTCCACACATTCTTTTCTTTCGCAGTTGTGTGACGTTTTCGATACGAAAAAGCCGGTCATTTGGGCGTCACCTCATTACTTTATGATCGTTACATTGAGAGCCATGCAGAAAGAGCCGCTTTCGTCGCTGCACTGTCGGAAGACGCGCCTGGACCCCTACCCTGCGCCGCCCTCTTCCGCTGCCGTGCCGGAGAACGCCAACGGCTTGTTTGCAACGTTTCAATTACCTCTCACTCGTTACTTTTAGCCCCATCCCTCCGGCTCAGCCAACCAAGAACCTGAAACTTTGAACCCCGCCGCGACGGAGTCGCGGACTACGAGCGGCATCGGAGTGCCGCGCTCCCGGCATGCCACTTTGAACTTGAAACCTTAAACTTGGAACCCCGCCGCTACTCATGTTCGACCCCACCCTTCCCCAAGCCGGCACCCCGATTGATGCCGTGGAGATGCGCTCCCAATTGAACGGCCTCAAGGACCTCATCGACGCCGTGCCTGCCGTCGCCGACGCGGTGGTCGATGGCGTCACCACCCTCACGCCCGCCGAGCCCGCCCAGGCCACCGCCAGCTTCGACGGCTCCCGCGTTCACTTCACCTTCGCCATCCCGCGCGGCATCGACGGCGCCAGCGCCGCGCCCATCACCACCTTCATCGTCGATGCCGTCAACATACTCCCGCCGGAGGATCCGCCCAGCGCGAACGCCACCTTCGATGGCGGCGCGGTCCACCTAGTCTTCAACCTGCCCCGCGGCCTCACCGGCAACGATGGCATCCAAGGCCCGCCCGGCGAGGTGACCAACGCCGCCCTCACCGCCGCCCTCACCGCCGCCATCAACGGCACCAGCAGCAACTCCAACGCCGTGGACCTCATCCCTTTCACCGCCAACGGCACCTACGACGTCTATCAGCAGGAGGCCATCATCAACAAGATCAACGAACTCATCAATGCGCTGCGGAGGTAGGCCGCGAGACCCGCGCGAGTTCTTGGTTGTTAGTTCTTGGTTCCTGGTTCGGAGGTAGTCCGCGAGTCCCTCGCGGGTTCGTGGTTTGGAACAAGGAGTGACGCCATCCTGGCGTCTCAAGACGGGACCCAGAGGGTCCCGCTCCTTGGGAGGGCAGCCGAGCACAGCGAGACAGACTGCCGCAGGCAGCCCGAAGGGCGCAGGCGGAACGCCAAGTCAACCCTCCCGCCTTGCCGAATTCATGGGGCAACGCAGGAGCATTGCCCTCCCGACGGCAGGATGCAAAGCCGCGAAGCGATCCCGTCGATCCTTGGCGGCGTGTTCGCGCTCAGGAGATAGTCCGCGAGTCTCTCGCGGGTGGGTTGTGGTTCTTCGTTCCTAGTTCCTAGTTCCTAGTTCTTGGTTGGGAGACAAGGAGAGGCGCTTGCCAAGCGCCTTGTGGCGGGACTTGGCAAGTCCCGCTTACTGGAGGGTAAGGCTCCCGCCTTGCCGAATTCATGGGGCAACGCAGGAGCGTTGCCCTCCCGACGGCAGGTTGCGAAGCCGCGAAGCGATCCCGTCGTTCCTTGGAAGGACAGTCCTCCTGCTGTCGCTCATAACGCCACACAGTGCGTTAGGCATTCGTCCCAGACTGCGGCGTGAAATGCCAACGCATGCTCCAAAATACCCTTGCAAAAAAGAGTGCGTCTATTGTAGCGTCCTTTTTTTGAAAAAAAGCAATGAAGAGACCCCATCTCGTGTTCGTGCCAGTGGCAGCTGCGCTTCTTGTGCTTGTGGTGATCATGCTGATGACCGGACGCCGTGAACGGCCTTCCCCCCAGCCGCCCGCAGCCGCAGCACCGGTCATTTCGAACGACAAACGGGTGAAGTTTGTGAAGGAGAAGCCCAAGCCGCTGCCGGAGATCGATCTGCGCCATCGTAAGGGCCCGGCGCCCGCACCCGCCGCTGATCGTACGGGGGCTTTCGCGGCCCTGAAAAGGGAAAGGCCGATGATCCAGGCGCAGTTCGATGAGATCAGCGGCGCCCCGAGCCACCTGCAGGAGACCGGGAAGTTTCTCACTGGGAAGGCCGCGGGCCAGACACCCAAGGAAATCGTCTCCGCCTACGTGGACCGTTTCGCAGCTCTCTTTGGCCACAACTCGGATGCGCTGAAGGCAGCGCGGGTGACCCGGGAGGATGTGACGAAGCACAACGGCATGACGACCGTGGTGTGGCAGCAGCAGCACGAGGGCATTCCGCTCTACAACACCATCTTCAAGGCCAACGTCACCCAGGATGGGGAGATCATCACCCTGAGCGATCATTTCCTGGGCAATCCGGCGGCAGCGACGGGCGGTCAGGACGTCCAGCCTGATCTGACGGTGCAGCAGGCCGTCTCGAAGGCCGCCATGGCGCTCGGCTCGGAGGTGCCGCCAGGGGCAATCCAGGCCGTGGATGCGGCAACAGGGGCGGAACTGAAGCAGCGCTTCGCGGCAGAGAAGTTGAGTGACACGACCGCGCACCTGACGTGGTTGCCGCTCTCAGCGGACAACATGCGTCTGGCGTGGGACGTGACCACCTTCAGCCTGGAGAGGAATGAGATGTATCAGAGCGTGGTGGACGCGGAGACGGGCGAGATTCTCCTGCGGCGCAGCCTCACCTCGGACATCAGTGACGCGACCTACCGGATTTACACGACGGAGAGCCCGTCGCCGTTCTCGCCCGGGCATGAGACGCCCTCCAGCCTCCAGCCTGCTTATGTGAACCGCGTGCTGTACACGACGCAGGCAATCAACACGACAGCGTCGCCGAACGGCTGGATCGACGACGGCAACATGGAGACGAATGGAAACAACGTGGACGCGCACACAGACACGGACAACAACAACGTGGCCGACCTCCCGCGTCCGAATGGTGGCGCGGGGCGTGTGTTCGATTTCCCGATGGATCTGACGCAGGCGCCAAGCACCTACAAGGACGCGTCCGTCACGCAGCTCTTCTACTGGTGCAACTTCATGCACGACCGCATGTATGAGATGGGCTTCACAGAAAGCGCGGGCAATTTCCAGGTGAACAACTTCGGGCGCGGTGGCAATGGCAATGATCCGGTGCAGGCGGACGCGCAGGACGGCAGCGGCACAGACAACGCGAATTTCTCAACACCCGCGGACGGGAGCAGCGGGCGCATGCAGATGTACCTGTGGACCGGCCCCAGCCCCGATCGCGATGGCTCGTTCGAGGCCGAGGTGGTACTTCACGAGTATGGGCACGGCGTGAGCAACCGTCTCGTCGGCGGCGGCGTTGGCATCAGCGCGCTCTCCTCGCGCGGCATGGGCGAAGGCTGGTCGGACTTCTACGGTCTCGCGCTCACGGCGGAGGCCGCGGACAATCCACACGGCAACTGGGCGCGCGCGGGTTACTCACGCTACCTGACGAGCGGCTGGCTCTCGGAGAACTACTACTACGGCGCGCGGCGCTACAGCTACTCGACCGACATGCTGAAGAATCCGCACACCTTCAAGGACATCGATCCGACGCAGGTGGACTGGCACACCGCGGTGCCGCGCAACCCGACCTACGCGGCGACACAGGACGCCACGCAGGTGCATTATCAGGGCACGGTGTGGGCGGTGATGCTCTGGGACATGCGCGCGAATCTGATTTTGAAGCACGGCTTCGCCATCGGCAACGACCGCGCGATCCGGCTGGTGACCGACGGCATGAAGCTCAGCCCGGTGAACCCGAACTTCGTGCAGGCGCGCGACGGCATCATCCAGGCGACGCTGGTGAGCTTCCCCGGCGACATGGGCGAGGTGTGGACGGCGTTTGCAAAGCGCGGCATGGGCCAGGGCGCGACGGCCCCCGCGAGCAGCACGACGACCGGCGTGGTGGAGAGCTACCTCGTGCCGGATGGTCTGCAGATCAACGACCGCAGCGGCTGGAACATCACCGGCAACAAGGGCGGCCCGTTCACGCCCGCGACAAAGGTGCTGACGCTGAGCAACAACAGCGCTGGCACGGTGAACTGGAGCGTGAACACGAACGCGGCGTGGCTCTCGGCCAATCCTTCGAGCGGCACGCTGGCCGCGGGAGCCAACGTGGCGGTGACGATCACGACGCAGGCGGATGCGATGGTCCCGGGATTTCACAGCACGAACATCGTCTTCACCAACACCGGGACGAGTTTCAACCAGCCGGTCGGCGTGCGCCTCTATGTGACACCTCCAGCGGTGCAGACCTTCAATCTCAGCAGTGATCCCGGCTGGACACGCACGGGCGAATGGGCCTTCGGGACACCGACGGGCGGCGGTGGCGGCACGGGCAATGCGGACCCGACGAGCGGCGCCACCGGCGCGAATGTGTTTGGCGTGAACCTGAGCGGAAACCACAGCACGAGCATCACGGGACCGCATTATCTGACCACCGGGGTGGTTGACCTTTCGTTGTACACCAAAACCAGACTGCGGTTCAAACGCTGGTTGAACACGAACTCGCTGACGAACTCACGCGTGACCGTTGAAGTGACCAAGGATGGCACCAACTGGCGCGAGGTCTATGTGAATCCCGGCAGCGCGGTGACGGACAGCGCCTGGCAGACCCTGGAGTACGACATCTCCTCCATCGCGGACCTGCAGAGCGCGGTGCAGGTGCGCTGGAGCTACCAGGTCATTGTCGCCAACGCCTACTCCGGGTGGAACATCGATGATGTGGAGTTTCTCGGCGAGTCAACGAACTCGTTCACGATAAACTCCGCCAGCAATGCCACGGAGGGCGACGCGCCGGTGACGGCGACGCTGACCATGAGCATCGCACAGGCATCCCCGCTGACGGTGACGCTTGCCTCAAGCGATCCGACGGCGGCCACGGTGCCCGCGAGCGTGACTCTGAATCCAGGCGAGACGAGCACGACCTTCCAGATCATGCCGGTGGATGACGTGTTGGCCGACGGCTCGCAGACAACGGTGATCACCGCCACGGCGACTGGAGTCGGTACCGGAACCAAGAATTTCTCAGTGCAGGACAACGAGACCGCCATACTGACATTGTCCCTGCCCGCTTCCGTGACAGAAGGAGGCACGGCGGGCTCAGGCACGGTGACGCGCAGTGATGTGAACAGCAGTGCTGTGATGGTGGCGCTGTCGTCCAGCGATCCAACAGCGGCAACCGTGCCGGACGTGGTGGTGATCCCCGCAGGACAGGCTTCCGTGACCTTTTCCATCACGGCGGTGAATGACACGAAGATCGACGGCACGCAAAGCACGACGATTTCCGCCGCGGTGGCGAACTGGACGGGAGCCAGCGGGTCCGTGGATGTGCTGGACAATGAAAACCTCAATCTGACGATGAGCGCTCCCGCCTTGGTGACCGAGGGCGGCACGGGCGTGGGCTCGGTGTCCATTTCAGGCACGCTGACCACCGCCCTGACGGTCAATCTGAGTTCCAACCAGACCAAACTGACGGTGCCCGCCTCAGTGACGATCCCGGCAGGGGCGACTTCGGTGGGTTTCACGGCCACAGCGCCGAACGACACGCTCGCGGAGGCGAATGTCACCGCGACGATCACGGCGAGCGCCGCAGGCTTCAACGACGGCACTGGCAGCACCACCGTGATCGACAACGACCTGCATCACTTCAGCTTTGCCACGATCAGCTCGCCCAAGACGCTGGGTTCACCCTTCAGCATCACGATCACCGCGCTGAACCTCAGCAACTACACGGTGACCGGTTTCACCGGGACGACGGGCCTGAGCGGCACAGGTGCCTCCGGCGCCATTTCGATGACGCCAACGACCACGACGGCCTTCTCGTCAGGTGTGTGGACCGGCTCGATCACCATCAACACTGCGACGACCAACATCGTGCTCACAGCGAACGACGGCTCCGGGCACACGGGAACGAGCAACAGCTTCACGGTGGGCGCGGGCTCGCTGCACCATTTTGCCTTCAGCAACATCACCAGTCCGAAGACCACCGGCACGCCCTTCAGCACGACGATCACGGCCCAGGACATCGCGAACAACACGGTGACAAGCTTTGCGAGCACCGCGACATTGAGCGCCTACCGGCTGGCTCCACTAGCCAGTTCGATCGTGATCTCGGAGTTGAACCCGAACACTCCTGACGAGGTGGAGTTCATGAATGTGGGCACAGGCCCGGTGGATATTTCCGGCTGGCAGATTTACTTGTATGACAACGTCAGCCAGAGCAGCCCGCTTGCTGTGTTCACCATCCCAGCAGGCACCATCTGCGCTGCGGGCCAGATATTCCGCCTTCAGGAGTTTGGCACCGCTCCGGGCACGTTCCCGCTGTTTTTCTACGGCTCGAATGTGGACTGGACCAGCAGCTCGGGCTCCAGGTCCGCCGTGCTTCTGAGAAACGCATCCGGCACTGCGGTGGATTTCATGTGCGCGAACGCCTCGACCTCCACGGCCATCAGCTCACCTCAAACGATTCCAACGACAGAATGGTCCGGTGCGTCGATTTCCGTGCCTGCGAACACCTCGCATGGATACCTGCGCATTGGCTCGATCGACAACAGCACTGCCGCCGATTGGACGACGGCGACACCGAGCATCGGCACGGCGAACACGGGACTGACCACACCGTTCAACGGCATGGTGTCAGTCGCGATGACACCGACGACTTCAGGCTCCTTCTCGGCGGGTGTGTGGACGGGCAATGTGACGGTGAACCAGGCCGCCACACAAGCGCAGTTGCGCGCGGTGAACGGCACGAGCACGGGGGACAGCAACGCCTTCACGGTGAACAGCACCGTGACGGCCAATGCGCAATCGGTCACCGTGCCGTACAACACTCCGACGGCGGTGACATTGTCAGGCCAGGATTCCGCGGCACCGGGGGCCACCTTGACCTATGCGGTGGTCACGAATCCAACGAACGGAGTGTTGAGCGGCACCGCGCCCAACCTGACCTACACGCCCAATTCGGGCTATCAGGGCTCGGACAGTTTCACCTTCACAGCGGCGAATGGGGTGAATGTCAGCAACCCGGCCACGGTGTCGATCACAGTGCAGCCACCACCACCGGAAATTGTGGTCGAGCAGCCGGAGGCCAATGGACTGACCGATGGCGTGTCCACCGTTGACTACGGAACGATTCCGACCGGCAGCGGCACGGTCCGGACCTTCACGGTCAAGAACATCGGAACGATGGATTTGGTGGTGAGCGGCATCACGAAAGACGGGACCAACAGCAGCGACATTACCATCGGAACGATCTCCAGCAGCACCATCACCAGCGGATCCAGCGCCACATTCACAGTGACCTTCACACCCGCTGCTGCCACCGTGCGCTCGGCAGCGATCCATATTCTGAGCAATGATGCGGACGAGGCGTCCTTTGACATCGCGCTGACGGCAACAGGCAGCGCGGCGTTCCCGGACATTGCGATTGAGCAGCCTGCGGGCACAGCGCGACCGGACGACGCGGCGATTGTCGATTTCAGCCTCACCACGCTTGGCACGCCAGTGACGCGAACTTTCACAATCCAGAACACCGGTGGCACGACACTGACGATCAGCGGTGTGACGATTGACGGCACAGCGAGTTCCCAATTCGCCGCAGGAGCGGTGTCGTCCACGACCATTCCAGTGGCCGGCTCGACGACGCTCGCGGTAACCTTTACTCCGACGAGTGCCGGGGCAAAGCTGGCGGCATTGCATGTGCTGAGCAACGACCCCGACGAGGCTTCCTATGACATCGAGTTGCACGGCATCGGCAGCATCCTGCCTGGTCCGGTGACGCTGCCACGGGATATCAATGCAAGTGCCAACGGAGGTACTTTCACCAACTTCGTGCTCTCGGGATCCAATGCGTATTACCTGCAAGGCACCTCTCTCTATCGCACCAACGGCACCGCTGCAGGCACGTCCCTGATCGCGACTGTTGCTTCCACGGCGGCCTCCAGCGTGGCGGTGATCGGCTCGAATGTCTTTTTTGTGGCGAGTGACAGCAACGGCAGCGAGCTGTGGAGCTACAATGGAACCACTTCGGCCCGCCTGGCGGACATCAACCCCGGCACTTCCAGTTCCACGCCGGCGCTGATGACCGTGGTGGGCACGACGCTCTACTTCACCGCCTTAACGGCAACCAATGGCACCGAGTTGTGGAAGAGCGATGGCACGACAGGCGGCACGGTGCTGGTGAAGGACATTTTCAGCGGCACGAGCAGCTCTTCGATCACCGGTCTGACGAACGTGAACGGCACGCTGTTCTTCGCGGCGACAGACGGCACCAACGGCGTTGAGTTGTGGAAGTCGGATGGCACCGCCGCAGGCACGGTGATGGTCAGCAACATCAACACGGCCGCCGGCTCCAGTTCATCTCCAGCAAACCTGACCGCGATCGGCAGCACCGTTTACTTTTCCGCCAGCAATGGCACGACAACAGGGCTGAACGGCACGGAACTGTGGAAGAGCGATGGCACCAGCGGCGGCACCGTCATGGTGGCGGACATTTTCTCTGGCACGAGCAGTTCCAGCCCTGCCTCCTTGTTCAACTGGAATGGCGTCCTCTACTTCCGTGCCTCCACCACAGCGGCAGGTGCTGAACTGTACAAAAGTGATGGAACCTCCGCAGGCACGGTTCTGGTGAAGGACATCTTTTCCGGCACAACCAGTTCCACGCCTGCAAACTTCGCATCCAACGGCACCACGCTCTTTTTCTCCGCCATGGACTCGACCTCCAATGGTGCGGAGCTATGGAAGACGGACGGCACCAGCGCCGGGACGGTGATGGTGAAGAACATCAATGCCACGACCAATGGAAGCTCCAACCCGGCGTCGCTGACCGTGGTGGGAAGCACGCTTTATTTTTCAGCCGCTGACGGGGTGAACGGCGTCGAGTTGTGGAAGAGCGACGGCACCAGCGCCGGAACCGTGATGGTGGAGGACATTGTCGCCGGATCGGGCGCCTCCTCTCCGGGCCCTCTGTTCAATTTGAACAGCCTGTTGCTCTTCGGAGCCACGGACGTAGTGACCGGGCTGGAGTTGTGGCGTAGTGACGGTACGATGGCCGGAACCTACCGCTTGGTGGACAACTTCGCGGGAACCAGCTCGTCCTCGCCCGCAAACATTACCGCGCTGGGCTCCCAAGTGCTCTACTCTGCATTCGATGGGGCGAACGGCACGGAACTTTGGTCAAGCGACGGCACGACGGCAGGAACTGCATTGCTCAAGGACATCCACACGACGGCAGGCTTCTCATCGTTCCCGTCCAACTTCACACTTATCGGCTCGACGGTGTTCTTCAGCGCCGCAGATGCCACGAACGGCACGGAGCTCTGGAAAACGGACGGCACGACGGCAGGAACCGTCCTGGTTTCCAACATCTTTGCCGGCTCCACCAGTTCCAGCCCAACAGTGCTGCGAAATGTTGCAGGCACGCTGTTCTTTGCCGCCACCGACACCACGGCCAACGGTCAGGAACTGTGGAAGAGCGATGGCACCGCTGGAGGCACGGTGATGGTCAAGAACATCAATCCCACCGCCAACGCCAGTTCGTCAATCAGTTCCTCGGTCGCGGTTGGCAGCCTGCTCTACTTCAGCGCCAACGACGGCACCAACGGCGCGGAATTGTGGATGTCTGACGGCACCAGCGCAGGCACCGTGATGGTCAAGAACATCAATCCAGCGGCGGGCACCGGCTCATCCGTGACAAGCATTACCGCAGTTGGTTCGACGGTTTACTTTGTTGCCAACGATGGCACGACGGGGTCCGAGTTGTGGAAGAGCGACGGCACAGATGCCGGGACGGTGCTGGTCAAGGACATCCAGACCGGCATCACCTCGTCCTCGGTGTTCAATCTCGCCGCTTACAACGGCGTCCTGTATTTTTCGGCAAGCGACGGGGTGAATGGCGCCGAACTGTGGCGCAGCGACGGCACGGATGCCGGCACCTACATGTTCAAAGAACTCAACCCCGGCAGCGGCAGTTCAACACCAAGCAACATGCGGGTGCACAATTCCATCCTCTACTTCGCCGCTTCTGACGGCCTGGGCAGTGAGCTTTGGCGTACCGATGGCACTGCCGCCGGCACCTGGCAGGTTCGGGACATCAATCCAGGATCAGCATCTTCCTCCCCGGCGAACCTCGTCTCCGTGGGGACGCGTTTGTACTTCAGCGCAACCACCAGCGCCAACGGCTCGGAACTGTGGCGCACCGACGGCACCTCCATTGGTACCCAATTGGTAAGTGATCTTGTCCCCGGCACAACAAGCTCTGCTCCATCACAACTCGTGCAGGCCGGAGCGAGATTGTTTTTTGTCGCCGCCGTCACGGGTGTCGGGGCGGAGTTGTTCACCTACGATCTGGGGTCCGCCCCCGAGATCGCAGTGTATGAGGGCCCGGACACCACGGGTGTCGAGCATCAGGACAACACCGGCACCTACAGCTTCGGCTCACAGACGACCTCGGTGACGCGCAGCTTCACCCTGAAGAACACCGGTGCGGGCTATTTGTTCGTCAGCGACATCACCGTCTCGGGAGCACAAGCAGACGCCTTCTTTGCGGCTGGCAAGCCGGATCCCTCCACCCCCATTCAACCGGGGGCGACGGCAACCTTCACAGTCACCGCCACTCTCGAAGGGCCGCCGGTGCAGAACGCCGTGGTGAGCATCCTGTGCAACGACAGTGATGAGGCTTCCTTTGACATCCCGGTCACCATCACGGTGGACGACACGATCCCGCCAGTGATCTCCGCACCGGCGACATATCTGATCGGCCAGCCAGGAACACTGGCCATGTCATTGCCGGATCTGCGCGGCATCGTGATCTATTCCGACAACCGGCCCGGGGATGGTCTGATCGTCCAGGATCCGATTCCGGGGGACATCGTGCTCGGCATCGGCCAGACAGCCACCGTGACATTCACCGCGACGGACGAGTCTGGCAATGCCTCCAACACCGTGACGACGCAGGTGCAGATGGGACTGGGGCAGCCCAACACCGGCGGCACCGCCTGGGCACGCGCGGGTGGCGGTATTGGCAGTGACGGCGCTTCCACCAGCCGCGTGGCGGCCACCCCTGACGGAGGGGCGGTCGTGGCAGGTGTGTTCTCATCTCCCACCTTCACACTCGGCAGCGGAGCGGACGCGGTGACCCTGACCCAAGTGGCCTCGACTGATGTTTTTGTCGCCAAGTTTGCCAAGGACGGCACACTTCAGTGGGCACGCAGCGCAGGCAGCAATTCCACAGACGCCATCAGCGCCGTGCGCGTTCTATCGGACGGCAGCATCGCGGTAGCGGGCACCTATTCCACCTCCATCACTTTCAGTGGCACCACCCTGACAGGAGCCAGCGGCGACTCCTTCATCGTCCGGTATCTGCCGGACGGCACCCTGGCCTGGGCGAAGGGCTTTGGCGGCACAGGCACCGATAGTGTGACCCATCTGGTGCAACTCACGGACGGCAGCCTGGTCACCGCTGGAACCTATTCCACCACTCCGACGATCACCCTGGCCACGGGAGTCACGCTGTCGAACATTGGCAGCTCATTCACCGACCTCTTTGTGATCAAGTATCAACTGAGTGACGGCACGGCCCTATGGGCACGTTCCTTGGGCAGTTCGACGACGTTCGAGTCCTCCCTCGGCCTGCAACTGGCTGCCTCGCCTGACGGTGGTGTCGTCGTGGCCGGAGGCATGCTTTCCTCCACGCTTTCCATCACCGGAACCGCCACGACGCTCACCAATTCTGGCGCCTCCGGCAGTTCAGACTGGTTTGCCGCCAAGTTTGACACTGCGGGCACCTTCCAATGGGCGAGGAATGCCGGTGGTGGCACGGGGACAGACACACCGTCCGTTCTCAAAGCATTCTCCAACGGCGACATGTTGATCACAGGAACAACGAGTTCCGCCAGCGCGACCTTTGGTGCCGGTGGCTCCACCCAGCAAGTGTACACCAATCTGGGAAGTTCGGACGTGGTGCTGGCTCGGCTCGCCTCCTCCACAGGTGCGCAGCTCTGGGCCAGGAGGGCGGCGGGCATTGGCACTGACGCCGCGGTCGATCTCCTGGTGATGGCGGATGACAGCGTGGTGCTCACTGGCAACTACTCCAATGGCTCCATGCAACTCGGCTCCGGCGAGGCCCATGCGACGACACTGACCGCATCGGTTTCCAGCAGCAAGCTGTTCATCGCAAACTTCAGCGGCAGTGATGGCACACTGCGCTGGGCAAAAACCACCGGAGGCAGCGCGAGCGAGGCCCCCGCCGCCACCTCCCTAGCTGTGCTGGGGGATGACATCGGTCTCGCCGGAGTCTTTCAGACGCCTTCGACCATTTTTGGTCCCGGCGAAGCCGCCGCCACAACGCTGGTCAACGCTGGAACAGGCGCGGATGTGTTCGTCGCCAAATTCTCCCGTGTCGATGGCAGCCTGATCTGGGCAAAACGTGGCGGCAGCGCCAATATCGACTCAGTGCATGCCATGACAGCGCTGAAAAACGGCAGTGCGATGGTGGTCGGCACCTTCCAACCGCCGTCAGCAACCTTTGGCCTGGGCGAATCCGGGGAGGTGACCATGCTCAACGCAGAAGCAAGCGGCACGAACACGGACTTGTTCTTCGCCCGCTTCCACGGCGGCGGGGTGGAACCACCGGACGCACCGGTCGTGACCCTGCTGCCCGCCAGTGCTCTTTCTCCTTCCAGCATGACGTTCAATGCCAGCATTGAGTCCCGGGCACAGGATACCACCGTCGTCATCGAATATGGCCCCACCACCAGTTACGGCACCAGTGTGCCGGTGACAGATGTGTCAGCCGGCTTCGGCGCTGAGACCCGCAGTCTTTCCCTGACGGGGCTGGCGCCATTGACGACTGTGAACTTCCGCGTCGTCGCCACCAATCCGGGCGGCACCACCACTAGCGCGAATCAGTCCATCACCACCTATCCGGACGCGGAGATCGTCGTCGAACAACCGGACGGCACAGGACTCACCGATGGCTCGTCCACCATCAGTTTTGGCTCCGTGGCGATCGGCGGATCATCCACCCGTACCTTCACCATTCGCAACGTCGCCTCCACCGGCACGCTGACTGGCATGGCTTTGAGCAAGGACGGCGCCGCCGCTGCGGATTACACCTTGGGCACGCTCGGAGCCACGTCGCTCGCTCCGGGTGAAAGCACCACATTCAACGTCACCTTCTCCCCTTCTTCAGGCGGCACTCGTTCATCTGCACTCCACATTGCCAGCAATGATGGAGATGAAAACCCCTTCGACATCGTGCTCAGCGGTGACAACTACACCAACTTCTCCTTCGCCAGCTCATCCACCGTGCCGGTGACTTCCTCGGGCTACACGGTGCCTGCTGGACGCAGCCTTGGCCTCGGGCTAGCCTTTGCACCTGCGACGGGCGCCGTGCTCACGGTGATCGACAATACTGGCAGCACACCCATCAGCGGCACATTTGTCGATCTGCCAGAAGGTGGCATCGTCACCGCCACTTTTGGCGGCGTGACCTATTTCTTCCATGCCAGCTATCAGGGCGGAGATGGCAATGATCTGGTACTTTCCCGTGCCTATGACTGGACCTGGATGAAAGGTTCCAACTCAACGGCGAACACCGGCTTCTGGGCCGCTCAAGGCGTCGCCGACCCGGCCAACACTCCCATCGGCCGCAACGGCGGCATGACCTGGACAGACACGCAAGGAAACCTGTGGTACTTCGGCGGTGGCATTTACGCCGACCTGTGGCGCTTTAATCGTGCCACCGCCGTCTGGACCATGGTCAAGACCACTGGCATTGGGTCGAGTCAGAATGGTATTTACGGCACGCAGGGAGTCGCCACATCCGCAAACAACCCCGGTTCACGCAATGGTGGTGTCACTTGGATTGACTCGGCTGGAAAGCTGTGGCTCTTCGGCGGCTTCGGTTATCCGGCCACAGGCACAACGACCGGTTACCTCAATGACCTCTGGCGCTACGACCCCGCCACCAACATGTGGACCTGGATCGCAGGTGGCAGCGGAATCAACACCAACGGCACTTACGGCACTCAAGGCTCGCCTTCCGCCAGTAACGTGCCCGGCTCACGCAGTTACGCGACCGCATGGATGGATACCACCGGCAACCTATGGCTCTTCGGCGGCTACGGCTATCCAGCCACCGGCAGCACGACCGGTTATCTCAATGACTTGTGGAAGTACGACCCGCTCACCTCCCAATGGACATGGATCAAGGGCGGCAACATCACCTATGTGAACGGCACGTATGGCACTATGGGAATACCCGCCGCCGCAAACACCCCCGGCACCCGAACGGGAGCCGCTGGTTGGCTGGACGACCAAGGACGTTTCTGGCTCTTTGGCGGCACTGGCTATGGCAACAGCATCTTCGGCGGCCCTCTCGGAGACCTGTGGTGCTACGATCCAGCCTCCAACATGTGGGCATGGATCAATGGCACCGCCAGCTCCAGCGCCAATCAAAATGGTGTGTATGGCCGCCAGGGTGTCGCCGCAGCCTCCAATGCTCCCGGGTACCGCAGCTATCCCGCCACTTGGCGTGACGCACGTGGCCGTCTATGGCTGCATGGAGGCACCGGACGCAGCAGCATCGGCACCACGGTGGCCCAGCTCAACGATCTCTGGTTCTATGACATCATCTCCAACCAATGGACTTGGGTCATGGGCGGACAGACCCATCTCAACAACGGCGTCTATGGTTCTCTCGGCGTTCCCGCCGCTGGAAATCTCCCCGGTGCGCGAAGTCAGGCATCCAGTTTCGCCACCAATCAGGCCATACGTGATTTCTGGGTCTTTGGTGGCTTGGGCGTGGGTGCCACGGGCTCCTCCACCAGCAGCCTCAATGACGTCTGGGTTCTCGACACGCCCTCCATTCCAACCGTCACCACGCTGGCGGCCACAGGCGTCACTGCCATTGCCGCGACACTCAATGCCAACGTGATCCCTGACGGCCAGACAACCAGCCTGCGCTTCCGTCTTGGCACAGCCCCCAACCTCGCTGGTGCCGCGGTATCGTCCTGGCAGTCTGTCGGCTCCAGCACGGTCAATGGCACTCTTGCCGTGGGCCCCCTCAATTATTCCACCACATATTACTACCAGGCGGAGGTTGTTAATTCCTCCGGCATGGCCTCCGGATCCATCTTGAGTTTCACAACACTCGACGCACCCGATATCGTCATCGAGCAGCCTGCCGGCACTCCCCTGATCGATGGTGGTGCAGCAGCCGTGGACTTCGGCGTCGTTGGCACCGGGGCCACTTCCATGCGTACCTTCACACTCAAGAACACAGGCACCGCGGCACTCAATATCACCGGCTCATCCACTGATGGAATCGCCGCGGCTGATTATGCTGTTTCCGGCCTGCCTGTGACCCTCGCCATCGGTGGCAACACCACCTTCACAGTCACCTTTACAGGCAGTGCCACCGGCTCGCGCCCTGCGGTGCTTCACATCGGCAGCGATGATCCGGACGAGTCTCCCTTCGATATCCCAGTCATCGCCACTGCGACGCCTGCCGCCTACACAAACTGGGGAGCAAGCGCAGGCCTGAACGCTTCCAACAATGCGCCGGCACAGGATGCGGATTTGGATGGTATCAACAATCTGCTTGAGTTCGCCTTCGGACTCAATCCGACCTCTAATGACGCAGGTTTCGTAACCATCACCAATGGTACACTCAGCCAACGTGGCACTCCCGTTCCGCGGGTGGAGGCTCAGCAGTTCGGAGTGAACTACCAGGCTGCCTTCTGCCGCAGCAACGATGCCACCAGCGCCGGTTACAGCTACACCGTGCAGTTCAGCGGAGATCTCATCACCTGGTTCGACAGCACCGCCACCCCCACGGTCCAGGCCTCCGACGGTGGAGCCCAGGCCGTCACCGTCCCCTACCCCTTCTTGCTGCCCAACCGGCAAAAGGCACGTTTCTTCCGCGTCGTCGTCAGCCCGCCTCCGTGAGAACTCAATTATTGGACATCATCACCCTAAATGATAAAAACACGCCTTTCCTGCTCATGAAGCGCCTTGTTCCACTCGCTTTCTGCATCCTGCTCGTTCTTTCGCCGGCACAGGCGGCATTCGTGTATTCAGGGCTTCAGGACATTGTCATCCCCACCGACTTCAACGGCATTTACATCGACATTGACAATGGGGCCACCTCCACGAGCGACTTCATCGGTGCCGACATCAATCCTTTCTTCGGTGGCAGTGGCGTCATCAACAACGCCGCTTTCCAGCCTGTGCGAAGTGGCACCAATTATGATGATGCGATCGTCCGCCTGCCATCCGGTGCTCTGATCAGCAGCTTGTCAATCTTCTCCATCGGGATCGGCGAATCAGGCGGAACAAACAGCCACATGGGACCGGGCACCGACCAGTTTTTGCCCGGTGAGGAGGGCTATCTCGGTTTCAAATTCACCAAGAACGACAGCAGCGGCCCCTTTTTTGGCTGGATGCGTGTGGTGTTCACAAATGCCGTTCCTGGCGGACTCATCCGAGACTGGATGTATGACGACTCCGGCGCTCCCATCTTCGCCGGAGCACCGGAACCGGCCAGGGGTGTGCTCACCATCCTTGGTCTCGCAGCTTTGCTGCGGTGCAGACGCCGCGGGCGCTGAATTATACTCTCCACACAGAAGATCAGTGTACTGGCCTTCCCGGTCACCACGTCACTCGGAGTACGGAATGCCCCCTCACTCCTCCTCTTCTTCACGCACGGCGTTCACTGGACGCTTCTTTTTGACGGAGGAGATGTTGCGATGGACCCAGACGCTCTGGACCATGCCCATGAGGAAGAGCGTGACGATGACAAAGGTGCCGCCGTAGCTGATGAAGGGCATGGGCAGGCCGATGACCGGCAGCATGACGAGGTTCATGCCGGCATTCTGAAACGTGTGGACGAAGAACATGGCGACAACGCCGACGACGATGAGCCGTCCGAGCTGGTCGCGGGCACAGAAGGCGACGAAGACGCTCTGTAGCAACAGCAACAGCATGCCGGAGAGCACCAAAACGGAACCGCGGAAGCCAAATTCCTCGGCGATGACGCCGAAGATGAAGTCGTTGATGGATTCGTGCGGGAAGAAGGTGCGGTGGATGGATGCCTGGTCGGGAACCTTCTTGGATTCCGGCCCCTTGCCATCCAGCCCGCCGGTGGAGACGGCGATTTGCAGGTGCTTGGCCACCCAGCCCTCATCCTGGAGGTTCACCTTGTCCATCTGGTTGGTGACCATGTACCACGTGGAGTTGATGCGCGCCTGCTGGTAGGGCTTGAGCGCAAAGACATACACCAGCGGCACCACGCTGATCACGCCCAGGAGCAGCGTGATCAGATAACGGAACGGGATGCTGCCGACGAGCATCATGGAAAGAAACACCGGACCCCAGACAAGGCCGGAACCCAAGTCCTCCTTGATGACCATGACCGCGGGCACACCCGCCATCATGCCGGCGAGCATGATGCGCAGCCACGGGCGGCGAAAGACGGGATGCAGGCGCGGCAGCTCCCCAAAGATCACCGCGAGGATCAAAATGCCGGACATGATGGCGAACTGCGAAGGCTGGACCATCATGCCGCCGACACGAATCCATGCTTTGTTGCCACCGATCTCAACGCCGATGGCGAGAACGGCGATCAATCCGCCGATGCCGGCCAGATACATCGGCAGACAGGCCCAGCGCACCCATTTGTAGTCGATCAACGAAGCAGCAAAGAAAAATGGCAGCCCAAACAGCACCCAGCGGATCTGGTCTCGCCACTTGAGGGCAAACTCCAGATCATCCTTGTAGGCGGAGGCGTTGTAGATGGCATACACGCCGAAGACGACGAGTCCGGCGATGTTCAGCACGAGCAGCCAGTTCATGCCGAGGAATTTTTTGAACAGCGGTGTCATGGGGCGGCGGAAGAGAACCTGGCAGCGGATGAAGGCGTCCCAATGACGAAACCAGAATGACGAATGACGAACCGCTGGTTTGCGGGCGATCCGGAATTCGAGCCTGGAGGTTGATTTGTCATTCGGGTTTCAAAATTCGTCATTGGCCAGCGCCACAGCACGCCGCGCTCCGCTAGTTGAGCGCCGGCACGGCATCGAGCAGCTTGCGTGTGTATTCGTGGTGCGGGTCGTCGCAGACCTGGGCGGCGTCTCCCTGCTCGACGATTTTGCCATGGTGCATGACGACGATGCGGTCGCTCATGTGGCGGACGACGGCGAGGTCGTGGGCGATGAAGAGCAGCGTGAGCTTGAACTCCTCCTGGATGTCCTTGAGCAGGTTCAGAATCTGCGCCTGCACGCTCACATCGAGCGCGCTGACGGGCTCGTCGCAGATGAGAAACTTCGGACGCACGGCGAGCGCGCGGGCGATGCCGATGCGCTGGCGCTGGCCGCCGCTGAACTCGTGCGGGTAACGCTGCAATGAATCCACGGGCAGACCGACTTTTTGGAGAAGCCCGGCGGAAATCTCGCGGCGCTCATCGCGTGTCTTTTCCTTGAAGTGAATCTGCAACGGCTCGGCGAGGATGGACTCCACCGTCATGCGCGGATTGAGGGAGCCGATGGGATCCTGGAAGACCATCTGCATCTCCTTGCGCAGAGGCCGGAAGGTCCGCTCCGGCATGGCGATCACCTCCTGGCCCTGGTAGGTGACGCTGCCGCCAGTCACCGGGGTGAGCTTGAGCAGCGCGCGTGCCACGGTGGACTTGCCGCTGCCGCTTTCACCGACGAGGCCGACAGTGGTGCCTTCCTCGACATTGAAGCTGACCTTGTCCACGGCCTTGATGACTTCGCGGGCGCGCCCGAACCAGCCCCCGCGCACAGGGAAATGGATTTCGAGGTTGGAGACGCGAAGCAACGACATGCTGAAACATTATTTTAGCACAAGTGGCCGATCGTGCGAAAGTTTCATTGCGTGAATGCATGAAAGTGCCAGCATCCGCCCCGCCCCCAAAATGAACGAGCGCTACGAACTCCTGTCCCCCATCGCCGAAGGCGGTCTGGGTACTGTTTTCAAAGCACGCGACCGGCAGCTCGGACGGGAGGTGGCCATCAAACGCATCCGCGCCGACAAGGCCGGCGACTTCGGCTCCGGTGTCGAATCGCTGATTCGTGAGGCGCGGCAGCAGTCGCTGCTCCAGCACCCGAACATTGTCACGGTGCATGACGCGGGTGTGGATGACGAGGGCGGCTTCATTGTGATGGAGCTGGTGAAGGGTGAGACGCTGGAGGACATCATCATGCGCGGAGCGCTGACCGGCGAGGACTTCGACTCGCTGGTGCAGCAAACACTGGAGGCCATGATCGCCGCGCATGAGCAGGGCATCATCCATCTCGATTTGAAGCCGGGGAACGTCATGATCCAGTGGCTGCCCGGCGGACGCTTCCAGGTGAAAATTCTCGACTTCGGCCTGGCGAAGACCGCGAAGCAGCCGGTGCAGCAGGACACCGATTCCCAGGGCGGCCTGCTCGGCTCCGTGCATTTCATGGCGCCCGAGCAGTTCGAGCGTCTGGAGGTGGATGCGCGGACGGACATCTATGCGCTGGGGTGCATCTTCTATTATGCGCTGACGCAAAAGTATCCGTTCACGGGCGACACGATGCCGCAGGTGATGGTGGCGCATCTTTACCATCGCACGAAGCCGCTCGCGACGCTGCGGCCCGATCTTCCAGCGCCAACCGCGCAATGGGTGGAGTGGCTCATCAACCGGGCGCCAGCCAACCGCCCCGCATCAGTCGCCGAGGCGCTGAAGGTCTATTTGGAAAACGCCACCGCGGAAGAGACACCGGTGGCCGTGGCCGTTCCGGAGGACAGCGGCACGAAAAGGCTGGTCACCACGCCGGTGGAGACAAACGGGCCGCGGCTGATGACCGGCGGCACCGTGGGAACGTCGTCGTCACGGCTGGTCACGAATGAAAAGGCAGCGCCCCTGCCCTCTCTGCCCCGGGCCCCGGCCAAACCAGGCTTCCCCAAGTGGGCGGCGGTGACGATTCCATTCCTCGTCATCCTCATCGGGGGCTTCGGGGTGAAGCGCTTCGTCGAGCACACGCGCGAGGCGGGGCGGCAGCAGCGGTTCGCCGACATCGTCGGAGCCGATCACCCGCAGGTTTCCGAACCCGATGTGCGCCTGCTGTTTGACTACCTGGAAAATCCGAAGACCACCGCCGCGGCGGCGCAGGCACTCAGCCAGGTGGAGGGCGGCCCGTTCATCAACGACCTCATCGCCCACCATCTGGGCATGGTGAAGCATCCCATGGCCCGTGCCAACCTGGTCAAGGTGGCGGGCATGCGCGATATCGACAGCGCCTTTTCCCAAATCCTGCCATTGGTGCATGACAAGGACACCAACGTCCGCCGCGCCGCGTGGACCGCGCTCGGACTCATCACCAAGGATTCCCAGATCCCGGCCCTGCTTGAGCAACTTCACGGTGTTCCGGAAAAGGAGGTCGATTTTGCCGAGCAGGCCGCTGTTTCCGCCATCGAATCCCAAACCGACCGCAAAGCCGCGGTCGCCCCCCTCATCACCGCGTATCGCAGTGGAAAGGGCAAGGAGACCGACCGCGCCCTGCTGCTTCGCGTGCTGGGCCGCGTCGGTGGTGGAGATTCACTGGCTCTCATTCTCGAAGCCGTGAGTGATCCATCCGTGAGTGTGCGCAAAGCGGCGCTCACCGGTGTTTCCCAATGGCCTGCCAGCGATCCGCTGCCGGACATCACAGCGCGCCTGCCGCGTGAAACCGACCCCGCGTGCCGTCTGTTGCTTCTGGTGGCCGCAACGCAACTTTGCTCGCAGACCGGCACGCTGCCCCAGGCGGAAATCTTCGCGCACGCCAGGCGCCTTTACGAATCGTGCAAGGACACGCGCGAGAAAGATCAGGCGCTCGCCGCTCTCAGCCGCGTGACCGATCCGGATGCCGCGGCATTTTTTGACGCGCTGGCCGTCAGCGAACCCCAGCGCAAGGCCCAGGCCACGGCCATCAGCAAGGCCATCAACACCGAACTCGCGAAGGTGATCACGGTGACAGACAGCACCGTCGTGCCTGCGGACAAGGCGGACTACCCCAAGCTGGGTGGCATGGACTTGATGGCGGACATTTTGGTCAACTGGCTCGATGCTGGCGACTGGGCCTCGTGGTATCTCAAGTTTGACCAGCCCGGCCGCTACGAGATCGCGGTGCGGCAGGCATCCGCCTCGCAACGTGAGGGCGTCTATGAAGTCGTCATTGCCGGAAAGACTCTTCGCACCAGCGTGGTGCGCACCGCCAGCGCGCAGGAGTTCAAATCATGCATCATCGGCGAAGTCGAGATCGCGAAACCCGGCGTCCACCGCCTGCGGCTCAGCGCCGTGGAGGTGCCGGAGCGGGAGCAGTTGTTCCGTCTCAAGGGCCTCGAACTCACACGCAAGTAACCGTTCCATGACGAAAGCTTCTTGCCAGCGTGCAAGGCGCCTTCCATCATGCACCATCACTTCCACCCATGATGCGCGTCCTCCCGCCAGCCAGCCTGCTCGTCATTCCCGCCCTTGTGTTTTGCTCCTGCAGCATGTTGCGGAAGATCACGCCCGATGTGCACATTCCGATGCCGCACCTCCCGAGCATGAACACCGTGGCCAAGGTCATTCCAGGGATGCCTGAGAGCGACAAGGTGAATGCCGATGATCCTGACGTGCCGTTCGACTCACGCGGCACCCTGGGCAACGGACACACCCTGCGCATCGAGGTTTATGAAGGCACACTCGGAACCAAGCGAATCTATCGTGACATCTCCATGGTGGACGCAGAGGGACTCCTGCCGCTCGGCAAGGTGGGCACCGCACGCGTGGGCGGACTGCATCTGCCGCAAGCAGTGGAGGCCATCACCGCGGTGTTCCGTGTCGCAGGCCGCAACACGCGGCCCATCACCGTTCACCTGATCTCCGTGGAAAACACGCCGCTTCTCGACATCAACGGCGATGTGCGGGATCCAGGTTACATTCCGATTTTCAACCGGATCACCGTGCAGGACGCGGTGACAGCCCGCGGCGGGCGCAAAGCCGGCTCCACCACCCGTGGCGTGTACATCAGCCACCACGGTCAGCGCCGCTTCTTCCCCTCGATTGAGGCCGCAGACCGCCAATGGGACCCGGGCGAAGGAGACATCATCACCCTCTCACCTGACATTTGATTCCGCCATGCTCGAATACACCGGAGGAAGCCCCGCCGCCGACCGCAATCCTTGGGCCTCGTTGTTTCAGTCCGTCGCCCTTCTGAGGATCGGCGCAGGCTTGATGCTCCTGACGCGTCACGGCTTCAACTCTGCCGTCAATGCTTATCACTTTCTCTGGCATGAAAAGCCCTGGGACTGGGTTCCTGCATTTCACGAGGCAGGCATGCCCTATCCCCACCTGATCGCCCCGCTCGTGGCGTTGATCGTGACCGCCGTGGCCGCGTGCTGGGTTCTCGGCTTTCTCACACGTCTGTTTGCCGTGATTTTCACGCCCGTGATCGTCACAGTCCTCGTGCTCGCTTACAAGACTGGAGCCTCTTCCCTCCAGGTGGAGGCCGCCTGGCTCTATCTGTTCATCACGATCACCCTGCTGCTGTATGGCTCAGGAGCCGTGTCGATCGACCAGCTCTTCCGCCTCGGCGAGCATCGGTCACACAAACACCACTGATGGCCCGCATCCTCCGTTCTGGTGCTGCCACGCCTCACGGCGCGCCGCTCGAGCGTGTCCTGGCGATCGACCCCGCCTTGCGCAAGACCGGCTGGGCCGTGGTGGAGAGCCTCAACGGCCACTTGCATGCTGTTTCCTGGGGTGTGATCCACAACAAGCCCAATCTCCTTCCCTCCGGCTGCCTCGTCGCGATTCGCGAGGGCTTGCATGATGCCATCCAGCAGCACCAACCCACGGTCTGCGCCATCGAATCGACGATTTTCGTGCAAAGCTTCAAAACCGCCATCGTGCTCGGCAGCGCGCGTGGTGCGTGCCTGCTCACCGCGGCAGAGCACGGCCTCCCGATCTATGAATATGCACCGCGTGAAATCAAACAGGCCGCCGTTGGCCGCGGTGGTGCGCAAAAAGACCAGGTCGCCTTCATGATGCGCGCGATGCTGCGCCTGCGCGAAACGCCTCCGCCCGATGCTGCCGACGCACTTGCCACTGCCGTCACCCATCTGCAAAGCAGCGCCGCCGCCCGCGCCACCGAGCGCGAGACCAGACGCACGTGATGCCACCGGAGCACGCGGAAAACCAAGAACGAAGAACCAAGAACGAAGAACCAAGAACAAGGAACAAATCCACAGCTCACTTCGCCACGTAATCAACCACGCAGACCTTGTCGAGCAACGGCTTCAGCTTCGCCACGAACGCCTGATGCTCCGCGTGCGGCAGATACGCCTCCAGCCCCGCCTTGTCCGCGAAGGTCACGAAGAAGCAGTGCGTGAAGCCATCGTTCAATCCTTCCGGGCTCACATTCGTGCCCCACTCATAGCCCTTCACGGTGTCGATCTTCTTTGCCAGCTCACCGAAGGCCTTCTCGATGCCATGCACCTGCTCCGGCGTCGCATCATCCTTGAACTTGAACAGCACCACATGACGGTAAGGAGCATCGGCGGCAGAAGCGGAGGAGATCATGGCGAGAAGGAGAAGGCAAAGGGCAAGCGTGCAGGCTTTCATGGCCGCGCATCATGCTCCGCCCACGTGTCACGTCAACGCCCGCATCACGCGCCACGGACGACAGCGCGGAGGGACACGCTCCGTCGTGTCCGACTTCGGCAAGGCCGGTCCCGTTGGATGCTTTGACAATGCGCCGTTGCAGAGCCGCAACACCGCATTGCACCCGTGCAACGCCGCGTTGTGCCGTCACAGAACCGCACTGCACCCGCGCAACGCCGCGTTGCAAACCCCTGGGAGGGCCTTTTCGGAGCACAACGGGGTGGTGCGGCCCTGCCCGTCCAAACCGGTTGCGGCGCGGCATGGGACGTGCTTTGAACACGCCTCACGCGTGACCGCCCGCACCACGCTCCCTCAGCATCACTCCACCCTTCCATCACTCCATCCGCCCGTCATGAGCCACTGGGATCGCTTTCAGAAGTACTTCGTCCGTTACCCGCAGATCGGGTTTTCCATCGACATCAGCCGCATGGGCTTCGAGGACGGCCTGTTCACAAAAATGGCCGGGAAGATCGACAACGCGTTCAAGTCGATGAAGGAACTCGAAGCCGGGGCCATCGCCAATCCGGACGAAAACCGCATGGTCGGCCATTACTGGCTGCGTGACTCGAAGCTGGCTCCTGATGCCGCGATCCGGAAAGAGATCGACGAGACGCTCGAAGCAACGCTGAAATTCGCCGCGGATGTGCATGCGGGCACGATCAAGGCCGCGAACGGCCAAAAATTCACCCGCGTGCTGGTGGTGGGCATCGGCGGCTCGGCGCTGGGGCCGCAACTCGTCGCGCACGCCATCGCGCCCTCGAATCCACCGATGGCGATTTCGTTTTTCGACAATACCGACCCCGATGGCATCGACCGCGTGGTCGCGGAGATCGGCGCGGAACTGGCAACGACGCTGACGCTGGTGATTTCCAAATCCGGCGGCACGAAGGAGACGCGCAACGGCATGCTGGAAGCCGAGGCGGCCTACAAGAAAGCGGGATTGAACTTCGCCAAGCATGCCGTGGCGGTGACTGGCGACGGCAGCGAGTTGGACAAGCATGCCAAAGCGCAGGGCTGGCTGACCGGTTTCCCGATGTGGGACTGGGTGGGCGGCCGCACGAGCGTGATGAGCGCCGTCGGCACGATCGCCGCCGCGCTGCAAGGCGTGGATGTGCGTCAATTTCTCGCTGGCGCGGCCGCGATGGATGCGGAGACGCGTTCCCGACCGGCCCGCGAGAATGCCGCGATGCTGCTCGCGCTCATGTGGCATCACGCCGGTGGTGGCAAGGGCCTGAAGGACATGGTGGTGCTGCCTTACAAGGACCGGCTGGTGCTCTTCTCGAAGTATCTCCAGCAGCTCGTGATGGAGAGCCTGGGCAAGGAACACGATTTGAACGGCGCGGTGGTGAATCAAGGCGTGGCCGTGTATGGCAACAAAGGCTCCACGGACCAGCACGCCTATGTGCAGCAGCTCCGCGACGGCGTGAACAATTTCTTCGCCACCTTCATCGAGGTGCGCAAGGCCCGCGATGCGGCTCCGCTCGAAGTCGAGCCTGGGTTCACCAGCGGTGATTACCTGCAGGGCTTCCTGCGCGGCACGCGCAAGGCGTTGTCCGACAAAGGGCGCGAAAACATCACGCTGAGCATCGAAGAAGTGAGTGCATTCACGCTCGGCATGCTCATCGGCCTGTTTGAACGTGCGGTGGGCTTTTACGCCAGCCTCGTGAACATCAACGCCTACCACCAGCCCGGCGTCGAGGCCGGCAAGAAGGCCGCGACGGAGTTTCTGAAGCAACTCTCCCAGGTGCGTGGTGCCCTCAAGGCATCGAAACAGCCCTTGGACGCGTCCGATGTCGCCACCTCCCTCGGCATCGACGCCGAGGATGCCTTCCACATGCTCAGTCACCTCGCTGCCAATGGTCTGGCCGTCTTGGTTTCCCAGGGCACCAGTGCAAGCGGCGACCAATTCGCGGCAGCGTGACAATTCTCTGTTTGCAGAGGCAACTCCGGCGCTCTATGGATGTTTTTTTAGCCGCCCACCGCGGCCCTCTCAGAGTTTCATGCGCGAGATTCCCATCCAGTATCAAATCGCCTGCGTCATCCTGACGGCCCTGTTTATCTGGACCTTCAGCATTGCCAGAGAGCCCCGTGGATGGCGGCGCCTGTTTCAGTCCATGTTTTCGCGTTCTGAAAGCTTCTCGGTGAACAAGAACAAGGTCATCGACGAGGCGCTGAAAAAGTACGGCATCGTGGTGGCCATGGTCATTCTGGTGGCCGATGTGTCGTGCTTCGTTCTTGGAGTGACTTATCCATTCCGTGAGAAGGCCAGGAATCTCTCTCCGGAGCAGCGCGACAAGATGAACGAGATCAACAAGATCCAAAGCGGCTCGGGTGTCTCCCCGCTGCAGTGATCTCAGGCTGTTTTTTTGACCACCTGCGTGTCGGCCACCCAGTCATGCAGGCAGCGCTGGTCCGCCCGGAAGATCATCAAAATATCGGCGATCAGCAGCGGCGCGCCGATGAAGCGCAGATTGCCGATCACGCTGAAGAGGATGGAGCGCAGCAGCACCGCCCTGATGAAACCAGCGCGTGAACCATCGGCAAAGCGGACGATTTGAATGCCCATGAGGAGCTTGCCCAGGCTCTGGCCGCGCATGGTGAGCAAGATCATGTTGGTGACCATCAGCAGCAGCACAATCCACATCATGATCCCCACGGTGACATTCCCCGCCGCCGCCACCTTTTCAATCTGCCGCTGCAAGGACTCCATCACAACTTCAGGGTTGTCCCGGTTGGCGATGATTTCCTTCTCAAAATCTTCGTCAATCACCGCGGCGAACAGAATCATCACCGGGACCAGCAGCATGGCCAGATCCATGAAATAGGCCGCCAGCCTCTGCCCGCGGGATGCCAGTTCGCGCCGCACCTCGTGATCCTGCCGCACCACCTCACGCAACGCGCCGACAGCGTCTGGCTGGTCCAAACCCGCCTCAACGGCCAGCTCCTTCATCCTCACCTCCAATGCCTGCCATTCCGCCATTCCCTCGGTCCAGCACAAATCCGAAGGCCGGAACCGGCCGTCACGCAGACCGGCGCTCACGTCGAGATCGTTGAATGTGCCGAGTTGTTCCTCGCCGCGTGCCAGGTGGTATTTCATGGGGTTCTGGTTGCCGTGAGGCGGTTGCTAGATAGCTGCTAAGCGTCACGCATCAAGCTCCCTTCCACATCGTTGAAAACCATCTTCCGCGTCTTTTCCTACCTGCGCCGCTACCCGCTACTCGGCACGGCGCAGATTCTCTGCGCCGTCATCGGCACGCTGATGGTCATAGTTTTCCCTCACATCACCCGTGAGGTGCTGGATGTCGTCGTTCCAGGCAGACAGTGGGAGCGGATCACCCCGCTGGCATTCTACGCGCTGGCCGCCTACTTCGCGCAGCACCTGTTCAATTCCCTGCGCATCCAGCTCAACAACACCTTCGAGCAAAAGGTCATTTTCGACCTCCGCAGCGACATCTACCAGCGTCTGCAGACGCTTCCCCTCCGCTGGTTCGACAACCGCCCCTCCGGTGACATCATGACCACGGTCTCCGAGGACATCCCGTCCGTGGAGCGCGTGTTGATCGACGGAATCGAGCAAGGACTCGTCTCCGTGCTGCAAATCGTCGTGGTGGGAGTGTTCATGCTCCAGGCGGATGCGACCCTGACGCTCTATGCGCTCATTCCCCTGCCTTTCCTGGTGGCCGGCGCGCTCGGCTACACGCGCACCTCACGTGAACGTCATCGCAAGGTGAGGCGCGCCAGCAGCGCCATGAACTCCCTGCTCCAGGACAACGTCGCGGGCATGCGCCAGATCAAGGCGTATGCAATGGAGCGCGAGGAGCACTCGCGCTTCAACCGTGCCAGCGACGCGCTGCGCCGTGCCACGCTTCACGTCATGCGCGTATGGGCTGTTTACCGGCCAGGCATGCATTTCCTGACGAGCATCGGCATGGTCATCGTCCTGTGGATCGGTGCGCGCCAGCTCATGGCCGGCAAGATTCAAACCGGCGACCTCACAGCCTTTCTCCTGCTGCTCAAATTCTTCTACGACCCGATCGAGAGCCTGCATCAGCTCAACCAGATTCTCCAGGCAGGCCGGGCCGCGGGCGAGCGCGTCTTCGACATCCTCGATGCAGAGCCTGAAGCAGATACTCAGGGAGGACGTGAACTTCCCTCCATCACCGGTCACGTTCGCTACGAGAATGTGGGCTTCAGCTATGCCGGAAAGACACCCACCGTCCATGGAGTCACTCTGGAGGCGAAACCCGGACAAACCATCGCTCTTGTCGGCCCCACCGGCGCTGGCAAGTCCACGCTCATCAACCTCCTCACCCGCTTTTATGAATACGACGAGGGTGTCATCACCATTGACGGAATTCCCGTTCACGAGCTGAACAAAGCCTGGCTGCGCCGTCACATCGGCTACGTCACGCAGGAGAGCTTCCTCTTCAATGGCACCGTGCGTGAAAACCTCGTCATCGGACGCCGTGATGCCACCGACGAGCAACTGTGGGCCGCGCTTGCGAGCGCCAACGCCGATGCCTTCGTCAAACGCCTGCCAGAAGGATTGGACACGCATGTCGGCGAGCGCGGTGTGAAGCTCAGCGTCGGTGAAAAGCAGCGCGTCAGCATCGCACGCGCCCTTTTGCGCAATCCGCCAATTCTCCTGCTCGACGAGGCCACCGCGAGTGTCGATACCGGGACGGAAAGGCAGATTCAGGAGGCCCTGGAACACCTCATGGCCCACCGCACCAGCTTCGTCATCGCCCACCGCCTCAGCACCGTGCGAAATGCGGACCGCATCTATGTCCTCGATCACGGACGCATCATCGAGCAGGGCACCCACGACGAACTCATCATGATGGACGGCATGTACGCGCGCCTGTGCCGCACGTCGTTGATTGCCGCGGGCGGAACGGCCTGAGGTGTTGGAAACAGCCTTGCACCGGGCATGGCTGTCATCATGCCGCAACCGCGTAGTGCTCTCCAAACACTTTGCCACGCAGGCGTTCGGCTTTGGCACCGGCCTCGTCGCGTTCGATCAGACCATCACGCAAACGGATGATGCGCGTGCAGCGCTCCACCATGCGCTCGTCATGGGTCACAAACACGAGTGTCTTTCCCTGCTGGTTGAGCTCGTCGAAGAGATCGAGGATTTCTTTGCCGGATTTCGAGTCGAGGTTTCCAGTCGCCTCGTCAGCGAGGATGACGAGCGGATTGTTTGACAGCGCCCGGGCGATGGCCACACGCTGCTGCTGGCCGCCGGAGAGTTCATTGGGCTTGTGGTACAGACGGTGCTCCAGTCCGACCTGTGTGGCCAGTCGTGTGCCGGTCTCGATCATGTCAGCATCCCTGGCACCGCCATAATACATCGGCACGGCGATGTTTTCGATGACACTGAGCTGCTGGATGAGGTTGTAGCTCTGGAAGATGAAGCCCAGGTTGCGGTTGCGCGCTTCTGACAGTTCATCGTCCTCCAACTGGGCGACGTTTTGACCACCGAGAAAGTAATCGCCACTGGTGGGCTGGTCCAGGCAGCCGAGCACATTCAGCAAAGTCGATTTTCCGCAGCCAGACGGCCCCATGATGCAAACATACTCCCCCGGATAAATCTCCAGCGACACTCCCTGGAGCACGTGCTGGGCGATTTCTCCCATCTGGTAGCTCTTGCGGATGTCCACCAGCTTGATGATGGGATCAGCGGCAGACATCACGGTTTCACATCAGCGACGTTCTTCTCCTTCGGCTTGGCTCCCTTGGGCTTGCCGCCATCCAGCGGGCCCACTGGGGCAACCTTGCCACCTTCGACCTCGGACTTCTTCGGCAGCGTCAGCGCGACGGCCTCGCCGCCGTTCAAACCATCGCGAACCTCGATAAACTCGTCGTTGAACAATCCCGTGGTGATTTCCCGGCGCGCGAGAGCACCTCCGTCGTTGATGTAGCAGAAGTGGCGGTCCTGCTCCACTTCCACGGACTGCACCGGCACATAAATCACATCCGCCAGTTGATCGACGATGATCTCCACCTTGGCGTTCATGCCCGGCTTCATCCACGGATGGTAGCCATTGATGTGGATGATGCAGGGATAGACTTTCAAGTTCGGCGTATAACGGCTGCTGCTCGAATCGGGAAGGATGGCAAGCTCTGCAACCCGCCCGTCGAGTTCTTTTCCAGGCTCGGCATCAACACGCACTTTCACGGGCTGGCCGATGCGCACCTTTTTGATCTGGGACTCATGCACATTCACCTTCACCCCCATCTGGCTCATGTCCGGAATGGTCAACATCGTCTGACGCAGACGCACCGTGGCCCCTTCTTCGATCGGGTAGTTGTAGTTGTAGTTGGAACCAGCATTCAGGTCTCCATAAGCAACCAGGCCCGGCTGCGTGGCCTTTACCACACAGGATTTGAGCTGGCGCTCCAGATCCTCACGTTGTGCCAGTTCCATTTCGTAGCGACGTTTGGCCGTGCTGAAACGAGTCTCCGCCTGCGCCATGCGTGAACGGTTGGCGCGGATGGTGCGCTGCAGCTTGTTCAACGCCTCGCGATAGGCCGCGATGAGGGTGGAGCACTGCTTGCTGAACTCATACTTCTTGAACAGCGCCAGCGCGGTTTCCGCGGTTTTCACCGACAAGTCCACCTTTTCGAAAGTTACCTGGTCATTTTCCAACTGGGCGGAGGTGATGAACTGCTTCTGTGCAAGGCGCCGGGAGGACTCCACTTTTTGTTTGGCCACTGCGAGTTCCGACCGATGCAGCAACAACTCGTCTTCGAGCTGCCTTAATTTTTGCTGTGCCTCACCATCGCTTTGGGACTTCTGCTCCAAAAAGGGAGAGAAATCGATGATCTCGCTTTCGGTTGTCGCTGCGACTTGTTTCTTGGCAACCCGATTCTCAGCAGCGCCGGCTTTGGGTTGAGTTAGATCGGGTGAGACGGGTGTGTTGGCTTGGGTTTCAAGGACGTCCGCATACTTTTCGAAGGATTCCACATCCTTTGGCAGCTTGGCAGCAGCGAGGATCGACGCTGTGACCTCGCGGCCCAGGTATTTCTCGAAATCCATCAGCGCGAAAATGGCCGTCTGTTTGGTGTCCCGCACGAGGCTCTGGTTTTCGCTCTTCTGGATCTCGCGATTCTCGTCTGCGTCGATGTAATTTGACACGGTGGTCTGGAACTCGATCTCGTGGGACTGGATCTTGGTCTTGAGATCGGTGCTGTCGAGTTCGATGAGCACCTTGCCGTCCTTCACATCTTCGTCGGTGATCAAATAACCTTCAGGAATGATGCTGAGTATCTTCGTCGGCACCTCAATCTCACTCTTCACTTCAGCGTTCTGCAGCGCGCGGATTTCCCCGCCTTGCAGCACGTTGATCTCCAATGGGCCGCGCTGGACGATAAACGTGGGCACCTGCTCGCTTTCCGTGGATCCACCCGACATGAACCGCCAGCCAGCCACAGCAAGCAAGCTTGCGCCAGCGACAACCATGATTCCCTTGATGGATTTCCCCTTCTTCATTCGCCTTTGATCCTCTCCTTGTTTAATACGTCCACCCATGAGCCGTCTTTCTCAATGAAGAGAATGCCCATGTCACGCCAGAGTTGCAGGCGCACGAGTGTGTGATTGATCGTGGTGGCGACCATGAGGTCGCGTGTGGAGTTCATGTCACGCTGGGCGTCCACGAGGTTGATGGCCGTTCCCTGCCCCTCGGCATTGAATGCCTCCTCCAGTTCAAGACGGGCGCTGCTGATCTCCATGCCGCGTTTGGCCAGATCGTACTGCTTGCTCGCCAGTTGAAGATCGCGCCAACCGGTGCGCACCGCAGTGCGAACCTGCTCCTCGGCCAGATCCAGCTCTCGACGCGCACGCTGCTCGGCGATCATCTGCGCACGCAGGGTGTTGCGCTCGGGCTTTTGATTCAGGTTCAAATCCGCGTTCAGCCCCACGCTCGTGCTGCGATTGCGTGGAACAATAGCGAAATCATTGCGGTCCGGGTTGTCGAGCATGTTGTAGGACACCAGCGAGTTCACCGTGGGCAGCACCTGCTGTTTCGCGATCAGCACCTTCCGGCTGGCGTCCTCCACCACATCGCGCGAGTTCCACAGGTCCAGGCGCGTTGTCAGTGCTGTCGTGAGCGCTTCATCAAGCGTCCCGCCTGGGTCCATGACCTTCAGGTTTCGCATGTCCTCGTAATCAAGCAGGATGCGCTGGGTGACAGGCAGCCCGAGCTGAATCTTCAGGTCATCCAGCGCCTGTTCGTAGTTGCGGATCGCGGTGATCCAGCTGCGATTGAAAACAAGACGCTGCTGCGACAGTCGGTAAAGGGAGGACTTGGTGCTCGCGTTCTCCTTTTGCATCGCTGCTTCACGCTCCACCACAAAGTTGAAGGCCTTGAAGCCCAAGTAGGCGTTTCTCGCCGTCTCGCGCGCCTGGATCGTACGGAAATACTGCGTGGCGATGTCCACGGCGAAGGTTTTGCGATACTGCGCGAACGACCGGATCGCATACAGCACGTTGCGCTCTCCCTGTGTCAGCGATTCAGAGGCTGGCAGATAGCCGGCTCCGGCCATCAGTGGTTGCGCGACAGAAACGCCAAGCTGCGAAATCGCGGAGTCCGCCCCACCGGTGAAGAACCGCACGAAGTTCGTCGTGAGGTTTGTTGCGATCAGGGCCCCGGTGCGTGTCAGGGCGGAAAAGCCAAGATTGCCCGTGGTTGTCAGTGTCGAGGTGCGCACCAGATTGTTCATGCCATCCTGCACCTTGGTGCTGGCCAGCGTGGAGGAGCCACCACCTGACATGATCGGCCCGAACTGCTGCCGCGTGAGCGTGAGGTTTAGCGCAGCGAGGTAGATGACCTCTTTTTGCAGCAGGTAGTTCCGATTGCGATGCACCGCAAAGTCCAGCGCATCCGACAGGCCAATGACACGGGCGTCCTTCTCCAAATAGGCCCGGTCACCCAAAAACTCCTCCTCCTTCATGTTCTTCCGGAGTTCCTCCATCTTCACCGGCGGCGGAGGCGTGATGTCCAGGAATGCCTGGCCTGAATTCGGCACCTTGCTGGCCTTCTTGCTCAGCAGGCCGAAGACCTCGTTATCCGCCCACTTCTTGTAAAAGCCCGACGAGCAGGCGCTCAATCCCAGGGCAAGCAGCGTCAGCAACGCAGTGGCAGGCTGGGAAAGGCGGAGTTTGGGCATGCGTCTGGGGACCGGCATCAGGGTTGTTGGCCGGAGGGTTCATTTGGGGGGCTTGCAATACGGTCCTGGCCCGGCGGCTCTTTCCTCGGGATCGATAAAACCTCATTGCCACGGTTGAAGCCGCCGTTACAGTCAATTCCCACCCATGTCAGACGAACCCAAAGTCGCTGAAGCTGAAGAACTCCTCAAGGAGACCTCCGGCTCGCCCCCGACCCGGAAGACGCTCATCGAGAAACTCGACAATTGGGACGACTGGGCGAGCTGGGACGAGTTCTACCGCACCTACTCCGGTTTTGTCTTCCACGTGGCCCGCAAGACCGGCCTCAGTGACGATGAAGCCAGCGACGTGGTGCAGGAAACCTTCATCGGCGTCGCCAAGAACCTGCAGAAGAAGAAATTCGACACCAGCCTCGGCTCCTTCAAATCCTTCCTCCTCAATCAGGCCCGCTGGCGCATCCTCGACCAGTTCCGCCGCCGCAAGAAGCAGCAGAGCCGCGAGGCCAATCTCTACGCAGGAGAGGAACCCGAGGAGCGCCGCACCGCACCCATCGAACGCTGCGCAGATCCCAACGGTGTCGCACTCGAAAAACTCTGGGAGAAGGAGTGGCAGGACAAGGTGATGGACATTGCCTTGCGCCGCGTGCGCGCGCTCGTCTCGCCCCGTCAGTTCCAGATTTTTTCCTGCTACGTGCTCAAAGGCTGGAGTCCTGAGCGTGTGAAGAAGGAACTCGGCGTCAACGCCGCGCAGGTCTATCTCGCCAAGCATCGCGTCGGCCGCATTCTGAAACGTGAGGCCGCGAAGCTGGCAGAAACGGAGCAGTGAGCGGCTGAAAGCTGCAGGTGGCAGTTCGCGTAGCGTCTTCATGCTCCGACCACTCGTTCTCCTCCTCGCCATCTCTTCACTTCAAGCCGCCGATCCGGTGGCGCTTTTCATCGAAGGCTATGCCGGGCAGCGCAGCGTGGCGCAGGGAGAGGAGATCCCGATCCATGTCAGCACCACGGCGGCGAAGTTTGAGATCGAGGTCGCGCGGCTCGGGCCGCAGCGCGAGGTGAAGTGGAAGAAGAGCGATGTGCCCGGCACGGCGCATCCGGTGCCGGAGGATGCCAGCGCGAATGGCTGTCGCTGGCCGGAAAGCGTGCGCGTGCCCGTCGGTGCGGATTGGAAGAGCGGCTACTACGAGGTCACGTTTCGCGCGGCGGATGCCGGCGGGAAGTGGACGCATCGCGGCGCACGCACCGCCAGCAGCAGCGCATGGTTCATTGTGCGACAAGCCAAGCCCGGCAGCACCTCGAAGATCCTTTTGCAGCTCTGCTCGAACACCTACAACGCTTACAACAACTGGGGCGGCTTCTCCGTGTATGCCTACAACAGCCTCTCGAAGAACCAGGGCAGCCGCGTGAGCTTTGAGCGGCCCGGCCCGTCGCAATTCGGCCGCTGGGAGCTGCCGTTCGTCGTGTGGGCGGAGCAAAACGGCTACCCGCTCGAGTTCGCCGCGAATGACGACCTCGAATTCCGCCCCGAGATGCTCGCCAGCTACAAGCTCGTGCTCAGCGTCGGCCACGACGAGTATTGGAGCACGCCGATGCGCGACAACTTGGAGGCGTGGATCGCCAAAGGCGGCAACGTGGCCTTCTTCAGCGGCAATACCTGCTGCTGGCAGGTGCGCAGCGAGGCGGAGGGCCGCGCCTTCACCTGTTTCAAGCAGAACTACCACCTCGATCCCGTCTTCCAGACGCGTCAGTTTAAGACGCTCAGCACCGCGTGGAGTCATCATTTATTGAAGCGGCCGGAAAACCAGCTCACCGGCGTCGGCTTCCTCTGGGGCGGCTACATGCGCAGCCACGGCCAGTTCATGGATGGCGACGCCAGCTACATCGTGCATCGCCCCGACCACTGGATCTACGAAGGCACCGGCCTGAAGCGCGGCGATCGCTTCGGCGGCAAGGACACCATCGTCGGTTACGAGTGCGACGGCTGCGAACTCGAATGGAAGAACGGCCTGCCCTTCGCCACACACAAAGACGGCACGCCGAAGACCTTCGAAGTCCTCGGCACCTGCCCCGTCCGCTGGCACCCGGATGACGTCGAGTGGTATGAGAAATGGGAGATCGGCCGCACCGGCGCCGCCTGTCTCGGTCTCTACACCAACAACGGCACCGTCTTCACTGCCGCCACCACCGATTGGTCGCATGGCCTGCAAGGCAACGACGCGCATGTGGTGCGCATCACGAAGAATGTGCTGGAGCGGCTGGGGAGATGAGGCGGATGTATTTTACCGAAAACATGTTCCTTTAAGAGCTTTAGACCCTTCTCATCTCAAATGTCTCTCGCCAAGATCTTCGACTATTTTTCAACTTACCGTCCCTCGGCATCTGATTTCGAGGTTTTCTCGGCCCGCGGTGACGAAGCGACTGAATTTGATGTTGGTGCTTTTGAGAAGAAGATAGGTTTCCGATTGCCTGATGAGTTTCGTGAATTCTCAATGTCCTACCTCGGAGGGCTATACATGTTCGCCAAAGAGGAAATCTGGCCTGTTCCAAAAGCAGGTGAAGTAGCGCCATATTGGTCCTTTTTGCGTGGGCTAATTGTCTTCGGCCTGTCAAAAAAAGCTCCCGACGAAATTCACATGAACTCAAGGCTCGAAGAGTTCGAGAATAACTTTGGAAAGAACAAGCTGGTGCCATTCATGAAGCTTTTTGGAAGCGCTGACAGATATTGTTTTGACCATGAAGGGCACATTTTCGAGTTTCAACACGACGACGTAGCCCGGCCACACCTGATTGAAGAAAGTTTTTCTGTTCTCCTGATGCGCGAAATTAACGAACTCATTGAACGCACAAATCGGAAGAAGGCTGAATAGATTCATCGACGCAGGCTGCTGACGACCTCGCTGGCAGGACGTTTGTCACGGACTCGACCGCGCATGAGCTGGCGTAACTTCGTGGTGTCCTCCCGCCAGGCCTTGTAATCGGCCTCATCCAGCAACTTGCGAACCGCGATGCGATCCGCCGGGCGCAGCTTGGAGATGAGATTGGAGATTTGGGCGACCACCTAGTTCATGCTGTGATTCATGGCGGAGTCCGAAAGCGGCGCGACATTCGTTTCCCGAGCTTCTAACCGCTAATTTGACGCTGATTAGACGCTAATTCAGAATCCATCAGCGTCTAATTAGCGTCTTATCAGCGGTTCAAGATTCTGGGAGAACACCAAAGGACCACTCTCTGCGGTTATCCCATCTCACGCAGTGTGGATGAATCGGACCGCTCTCGAGCGTAAATCCCGCATGAAACCCACGCTGCTCCTCCTCGCACTCACGTCCTCGCTTTTCGCCGCGGAGCGGCCAGAGGTCACGGTACCACGACAAACCAGCGGCGACACGGCGGTGCAGCCGAGGTGGGAGGAGACGTTGACGATGACCGTCGGCACGAAGGACGCCGACATCGTCGGGAATGACCAGCGGGCCATCCAGGCGCGGTAGATCATGTGCCAAGGCATTCCTATTCACTCCCACCAAACCAGTCACGAATCCGCTTCCGAAGCGGTTGCAAGTCGCGGCGCAGGTCCACGAACGCCAAGACGACGATGCCGCGCTCTTCGGGTGAGTAGATGATGCCGTAACGGCGTGCGACGAGAAGTTTGCGGGTGGGCTTTTCAAAGCAGGTGCCCATGAACGGTTGGGATGAGACCAGCGACAGGATTCGCTGCACCTCATTCAGCAGTGCTGCGCCGCTTTCGTCGCGAGCGTCTTCAAGCTGTTCATAAACCTCCTGCAACTCGCGCCCGGCACCTGCTGTCCAGACGATCTCCTTCATGCGACCTTCTGGTGGGTGAGAATGCGGTTCTTCAGATCATCCCAGGCGATGCCGGTGGCAGGATCATCGCGGAACTCCTGCAAACGCTCCTGAACCGTCTCACGCAAGGCCGGATTGCGCTGCGCATCAAGCAAGGCATCCAGGCAAAGCTCCTCGGAGAGCTTGAGCTTGTCTTCAAGGCTCAGGGAATGGAGGGCGGGATGTTGCTCAATGACCATGATGGAGAATAAAGGCAGTTCAGAACCGCTCAAGCCGCGATTTGAGCTCGAAAGCCTCCCGCATGCCCACCCGTTGGTTCCACATGAAACCCACCCTGCTCCTCCTCGCGCTCACGTCCTCGCTATTCGCCGCGGAGCGGCCGCAGGTCGCAGCGCCGCGACAAACCAGCGGCGACACGGCGGTGCAGCCGAGGTGGGAGGAGACGTTGACGATCACCGTCGGCACGAAGGATGCGGACATCGTGGGAAACGACCAGCGGGCCATCCAGGCGGCGGTGGATCATGTGGCGAGGCTGGGCGGTGGCACGGTGCGGATCAAAGCGGGCACCTACCGGCTGCGAAACGCCGTCTATCTGCAAAGCGGCGTCCACCTCATCGGCGAGGGCGACAAGACGCTGCTCATCAAAGAGCCCTCCACCATCACGCCGCTGAAGCTCGACAGCGACTGGTATGACCAGGAGATCACCTTGCACGACGCCACCGGCTTCCGTGTGGGCGATGGCGTGTGCCTGCGGGCGAAGGACGCCAAAACCGGCCGTCAGACCGTGCTCAAGCGCACGCTGGTGGCGCGCAGCGGCAACCGTTTCAAGCTGGACAAGCCCCTGCGCGAAAACCTGTGGCAGATGAACGACGCCACCTGCTCCACGCTCTTCCCGCTGCTCAGCGGCGAGCTCGTGAACGACCTGCGCATCGAAAACCTCGTGCTCGATGGCAACCGTGAGCACAACGCCGAGCTCGATGGCAACTACGCCGGCTGCATCTTCCTCCAGGACTGCAACCGCATCCACATGCGCGGCGTCACCGCCCGCAACAACCACGGCGACGGCATCTCCTGGCAGATCTGCCACGACGTCATCGTCGAAAACTGCGTCAGCGAGAACAACAAGAACCTCGGCCTGCATCCCGGCAGCGGCTCGCAGCGGCCCGTCATCCGCAACAACACGCTGCGCGGCAACGACATCGGCATCTTCTTCTGCTGGGGCGTCAAATACGGCCTCGCCGAGCACAACACCATCGAAGGCAACCGCCTCGGCATCTCCATCGGCCACCGCGACACCGACAACCTCATCACCGGCAACACCATCCGCGACAGCAAGCTCAACGGCGTGCTCTTCCGCCCCGAGCGCGGCCCCGACTTCGCCGGGCATCGCAATCTCATCGAAAAGAACACCTTCATCGACAATGCGCCTGAAGGCGGCGCTGTGATCGACATCCAGGGCAGCACGGAAAACATCACCATCCGCGACAACACCTTCACCGAAACCCGTGGCGGCAGAAAACGCGAGGTCGTCAAACAAGGCCCCGACACGAAACAAATTGTCGTTGAAGGCAGCAAGGTCAGTGGCCTGCAAACAGAACGATGAGATCCGCCAGTGTCACGCGCCGACCTGCCGCAGCCATTCTTCGAGATTGTAGTAGTTGGTCACGCGGCTGACATGATCGCCGCGCAGTTCAAAGAATGCGCCGACACGCAGACGATAGCGTTGTCCGCTGGCAGGAGGCAGACCTTCGTCGGTGGACAAGTATTCGCCCTCGATGAAAAACTCCGCGGCTCCGCGTGTGCCGCTTTCATCCGCAAACACGACGAGATCGCGCACCTGCTCGCGATAGCAACGGTCCATGCGTGCCAGGAAAAGACGGAACGCATCCTTGCCGGCCTCCGTGCCGCCTTGATTGATGTCATGTGCCACGTCATCCGTCAGCAGGGAGAGGAAAGCTTCGCGATCACCGAGGTTGAACGTCTCGTAGTAAGCTTGGATGAGTTTGACGGCGCGTGCCTGGCTGGAGTTGGACATGCGGGCGGATGTATCCGGCTCGCCGCGGCTGTCCAAGCGATTCATTGCCCGAACGCCCTCAATTCCAGCCTTTCCCCGCAACGCATCACCTTGCATGGCTGCTCCAGCCGGCCACATGCCGCCACAAACTCATCCGGCGGCTCGGTGTTGAACTCGAACATCTCGTAGTGACACGGCACGACGAGCCGCACGTTGCCCGCCTTCGCAAGGGCCGCGGCCTCGGTGCCATTCAGGTTGCCGGCGACACCACGTTCCGGGCGATTGCCGTTGATGGGAAGAAATGCAATGTCGCACGGCCTGGAGCGCAGAACGCGCACGATGTCATCGTGCCACAGCGTGTCGCCGCTGTGGAAGATCCGGAACGGACCGCAATCCACGAGAAATCCGGTGCAATGGCTGTTGCCGTTCTGATCACGTATCACCTCGTTGTGTTTCGCCACCACGCCACGCAACGCCCAGGCCCCCTCGTGGTAGGAATCATGATCGCCGATGCCGCAGAGTTTCATTTCCGCTTCACCGAGCCGCTTCCGCGCTTCTGGAATGACGGGATGCGGCAGATAAAGACGGCAGCCCGGATTTGCATGAGCCAGTGGCTGCAACGTCTCGCCATCGAGGTGATCTGTGTGCACGTGACTGGCCGTGACACGTGAAATGCCGGTCAATTGTGAAGGATCGACGCACCGCTCCGTCATGCGCACGTGCGGCTTCTGGGTGGCGGCGTATTTCTTCGTCAGTGAATCCGAGAGGTAAGGGTCGAACAGCAGCCGTTCCCCGCCCCATTGCACGAGAAAGCCGCTCTGTCCGAGCCACCACACGTGCAGCACATCGGGATCATGCGATGCGGCCGCGATGTCCGCCAGCAAGGCGTCGTCTTTGATCAGCGGTTTGATCATCGGCTCACGCTCCAAACTGAATTGCGGCGATCTTTTCCGCCATGTCGTGGCTGGCGCAGAACACCAGTTCCGCCGCCGCCGCCCGTGACAGCCGGGCGCGCAGCGCGACCACCCGCCCCATGCTGTGACCATCGACAAACGCCTCCACCGGTCTGCGCTTCGGATCAAGGCTGCGGATTTCGACCGTGGTGTCCGGTGAAAGCAACGCGCTGCGCCAGTGCGCGGGCTCAAGCACATTCGAGCCGACCAGCAGCCACGCTGGCGTGTCTGCCAGCAACGGTGAAGCCCCCATGCTGCGCGCATACGCCGTGGAACCGGCCGCGGTGGCCACCAGGGCGCCATCACTCACCAGTTTCGGCAGGCGGCACACATTGTTCACCGTCACCTCCAGCCACGCGGACTGGCTCGTGGCGCGCTCCAGCCACGCATCGTTGAATCCGTGTGCCGTGGTCTTCTTCCCGTCCTCGCCTTCGAATTCAAGGAAGAGCATGGGCAACTGCCGGAAAATCACATCGTCCGGAGGAAAGCGGCTGGCACTCACCTGCGCCGGCGCGTTGAGCAGGAAGCCAAGATGCCCTGCATTGATGCCGAAAAACGGCAGCCGTGCCCGCCAGTGCTCGCGAATGCTTCTGAGCATCGCGCCGTCGCCACCCACCACACTGATGAAATCCGCATCTTTGGCCGCCACGTCTCTGTCAACGAGCGTCGCACTGAGTGCCCGCGCCTTCGGATTCGCCGCGTCCACCTGAAGCATGAAACGCGCAGCCGACAGCGATCCACGCGCCCAGTTGCCGGGAATCGGGGCGCGATACAAGCCGTAGCGCTCGATGTAGGCCAGCGCCCTCGGATGCAGCAAGCCCTGCACGGACTGGCCGCGTCCCAACCTCTCCCGGATTTCCGTGCTGGAGCCTTCGACCAGCAGGTCGACCACCCGTGAATATGGCGGCAGGTCGCGCGGGTCCAGTTCGTATCCCGGCCGCTTCAGCACGGCAAAGTTCGCTGTCTGCCACAATTCCGTCCCGCGTTCCCAGGTGAGTTGAATCTGCGACTCCCCTTTCGCTCCGCCCAGGGTCAAATCCGCGCCCACCACATGCCACACTTCGCCGTCTCCTTCAAAGCGGCTCTGCAATTCGTGATTCCGGCTGAAGGCATCGCGTTCGAAATCGCTCAGGTCCACCGTGACACCCGTCAGTCCGCCAAACACGATGTCCGCCAGCGCCGCGCGATACACCGGCGGCACGCTGCCTGTCGCCGGCTTGTCAGGACGCGGCCCGCATGGGATCACGCGCACTTCGTCAAACATCTCCGCCAGCCGGACCGCGATGGCCGTGTGATGCTTTCCTGGTGGATTGAAGCTGCCTCCGAAAATGGCGATGCTCTGCGGCATGACCTACCCTGACAGCAGTGGAAACGAGTGCAAGCGTCAGGACGCCGGGCGCGCGTCAAATCAACTGGTCGGGCTGGCGAGATTCGAACTCACGACCTCTTGCACCCCATGCAAGCGTTCTACCAGGCTGAACTACAGCCCGACCTTGTTTGACTTCCCTCCAGTGGTGCCGCGTTGGGGTGGCTGCCGCCCGGAGAGGGGCGCATTCTGGACAAAGCTGAGGGCTTTGCAACCGAGATGTTGTGTTCTGGCGAGAATGCTGTGCAGCGCTGAACGGCGAAGGCTTGCCATCCTCCGCCCGCTCCCGTAAAACCAACGAAATTCACGCGCCGCGCCCATGGTCACCATCACGATCCAGGAACTCACGAAGCGATTCAGCGGCAGTGTCGTCCTCAGCAGCGTGAATTTGCAAATCGAGTCCGGGGAGCTGTTTTTCCTGCTCGGGCCCAGCGGCTGCGGCAAAACCACACTGCTCCGCCACATCGCCGGCTTCTACACGCCTGACGAGGGCAAAGTCTGGTTCGATGACGAGGATGTGACACATCTGCCCGCGCACAAGCGCGGCACGGGCATGATGTTTCAAAGCTACGCGCTCTGGCCGCACCTCAATGTCGCGCAAAACGTCGCCTTCGGCCTCGAAGAGCGCAAAAGACCGCGCAAGGAGATCGAGCATCGTGTCTCCGAAGCGCTGGAACAGGTGAAGCTCAGCGGGCTTGGCTCACGCAAAATCCAGCAACTCTCCGGCGGCCAGCAGCAGCGCGTCGCACTCGCTCGTGCTTTGGTGATTCGTCCGAAATGCCTGCTGCTCGATGAACCGCTCTCGAATCTCGATGCCAAGCTGCGCCTCGAAATGCGCAGCGAAATCCGCAGCATCTGCAAGCAGCACGGCCTCACGGCGATCTACGTCACGCACGACCGCGACGAAGCGCTCAGCATGGCGGATCGCATGGCGATCATGGAGGCCGGAAAACTCGCCCAAGTCGGCGCCCCCGCCGAGGTGTATCGCAATCCCGCCACGCGCATGGTGGCCGAGTTCATTGGTGAAACGAATTTCGTCGAAGGCCGCGCGTTGCGCGAGAGCAGCTGGGCTGGCTTCTACGATGTCGAGACACCGTTCGGCGCGCTGCGTGGCCGCACCGACGGCACCTGGCAGCCCGCAGCCGGCCAGCCGGTCGTTTTAAGCATCCGTCCTGAGTCACTGACTTTTGCCAACCTTACCGACTCCTCGAACCGTTTCCCAGGCCACATCGTGGACACGACTTATCTCGGCGCGACTGTGCAATACCTCATCCAGGTCCAGAACGGCCCGCTCATGAAGGTCTGCGAGATCAATCCGCAGGAAATCCGCCCTCCATCCGAGGATGAAACACGCGCGATGGCCGCGATGAACGATGTCGTGATCTTGCGCAAATGAACGAGCGCCTCACAGCTCTGCTGGAACATCCGCGCACGCAAGCCGTGCTCGCGCAGATCCAGCAATGGCGCAAACACCCACGCACGCGTGCCGTGCTGACGCAAATGCAGCGCTGGCGGAAGGAACTGCTGGTTGGTTTGGCCATGCTGCTCACGCTCATCGGGCCATTCCTGCTCAAACCTGCGCAAAGCACCGCACCCGCGCATTACGACCGCAGACTGATCATCATCACACCACACCACGACCGCATTCGTGAGGAGTTCGGACAGGCTTTTGCCGCGCATTGGAAGAAGACGACCGGCCAGACACTCTTCCTCGACTGGCGTGTGCCCGGCGGCACGTCGGAAATCGCGATGCTGATCAAATCCGAGGCAACGGCGGCGTTTCAACAGCACTGGCAGCGTGATTTAAAAAAGACATGGTCGCCCGCTGTCGCGCAAAACTGTCTGAATTCGAAGGCGCCACCTGATGACGAAGCGCGCAAAGCCTACCTCGATTCCAATGTTAGCACGGGCATGGATGTGTTCTTCGGCGGTGGTGCATATGATTTCGAACAGCAGGCAAAGGCAGGCACGCTCGTCACCGGTGATGGCGAAAAGACCGGGATCAGCAGCCTGGCGAAGAAGCATCCCGGCTGGTTCACGGACACCAGCATTCCAGAAAAGCTCAGCGGCGAGCCGTTTCGCGATCCGCAAGGCCGATGGTGCGGCGCGTGCATCTCCAGCAGTGGCATCGTCTTCAATCGCGATGTGCTGCGCCGCATCGGCATCGCGCAGGATCCCGACTCGTGGGACGATCTCGCCGATCCGCGTTACTTCGGCCAGATCGCGCTCAGCGATCCCGGCAAGAGCGGTTCTGTGACCAAGGCGCTCGAAATGCTCATCCAGCAGCAGATGCAGATCGCGATTGATCGCCTCAAAGCCCATCCACCGCCAAAAATCACTCCCGAGCAAATCGAAGCACAAGGAGTGGCGGAAGGCTGGAACGAAGGACTGCGCCTCATCCTGCACATCAGCGCGAATGCGCGCTACTTCACCGACTTTTCCACGAAGATCCCGCTCGAAGTCGCGAAAGGAGATGCCGCGGCCGGCATGTGCATCGACTTCTACGGCCGGTCTGCCGAGGAAGGCGTGCGCAAGGCCGATGGCACCTCACGCGTCGGCTTCATCGCCCCGCTCGGCGGCACGTCGATCAGCGTGGATCCCATCGGCATGCTGCGTGGCGCACCTGACCCCGATCTCGCCACCGCCTTCATCGAATTCGTGCTCGGTGATGCCGGTCAGAAACTGTGGAGCTTCCGCGTCGGCGAACCCGGCGGCCCGAAGCACCACGCCTTGCGCCGTCTGCCGGTGCGCCATGACTTATACACCTCGGAAAACACCGCACGCATGAGCGATGGCAAGGAGGAGCCCTTCGAGAAGGCAAAGGCCTTTATCTATCATCCCGAGCGCACCGCCGCGGCCTTCAGCGCCATTCGTTTTCTCGTGCGCGTCATTTGCGTGGACTCCCATGACGAACTCCATGCCGCGTGGAAGGACATCATCGCCAACGGCATGCCTGAACGCGCCCTCAAAGTGCTCGAAGACCTCACTCGCGTGAAATATGAGGCCGCGACCGGCAACATTTCCAAGATCCTCTCCTCCCGCGACAAAGTTCAGGAAACGCGCCTCGCCCGTGAACTCGGCGATGCCTTCCGCACGCAGTTCATCCGCGCGCGCACCATGGCGCAACGAGGCCTTTGATCCCATGTCCAAAACCCTCTCACTCCTGATCTTCCTGGTGATGACCGCGTTCTTCGCGTGCTTCTTCGCCTACCCGATCTGGGCGGCGCTGGAGACGGCGTTTCGGGGCCCGGATCACAAGTTCACGCTTGAATACGTGTCGGAGGTGTTCCTGAACGCGCTGTATCGCGAGGGACTTTGGAACTCGTTCATCATCGCGGTGTGGACAACGCTCGGTTCGCTTGCCGTCGCCCTGCCTCTGGCGGTTTGTTACGTTCGCTTCGCCTTTCCCGGCCGTGCGCTGCTGAATTCACTGGTGCTCATGCCGATGATCCTGCCGCCCTTCGTCGGCGCCATCGGCATCAAGGCCATGCTTGGCCAAGCCGGGGCCGTGAACAGCTTCTTCATCAATCTCGGCCTCATGGACGCCATGCATCCGACCGACTGGCTCGGACAACATCGCATGCTGGGCATCATCATCATGGAGGTGCTGCACCTTTACCCGATCATCTACCTCAACACCGCCGCCGCGCTCGCCAACCTCGATCCTGCGCTTGAGGAAGCCGCCGCGAACCTCGGCTGCAACGCGTGGAGCCGCTTCTGGCGCGTGACGTTGCCGCTCATCATGCCAGGTGTGTTCGCGGGCGGCACGATTGTGTTTGTGTGGTCCTTCACCGAAATGGGCGTTCCGCTGCTGTTTGATTACGATCGCGTCACCGCCGTGCAGGTCTTCCGCACCATCAACGATCTCAGCGGAAACCCATTCCCGTATGCGCTTGTGGCCGTGATGCTCGTCTTCAGCACTCTCTTCTATCTCACGAGCAAGCTGCTCTTTGGCAGTTCCAACGCCAGTGGCGGCGGGCGCGCCACCACCGGCCGCGAAACGATCCAACTGCCGACGTGGCTCGGCTGGGCGTGCACCGCGTTCTTTGCCGGTGTCACCTTCCTCGCCGTCTTGCCGCATCTCGGCGTCGTGGCACTTTCATTCGCCAAAGATTGGTATGGCACCGTCATTCCGCACTCGCTCACGCTGGAGCATTATCACGATGCGCTCGGTCATGAACTCACGCTGTCATCCATCGCCAACAGCCTGAAATACTCCGCTCTCGCCATGATTGTGGCGCTCGTGCTGGGCATCGGTGTCGCTTACGTTTCCGTGCGCACTCGTATCTGGGGACGACAAATCCTCGACGCGATGGCCATGCTGCCGCTCGCTGTGCCCGGCATCGTCATGGCCTTCGGCTACCTCGCCATGACACGCGAAGGCCAGCCCTTCCGTTGGCTCATGCTGGGCGAGGATCCGCTGCTGCTGCTCGTGATCGCTTATGCGGTGCGACGATTGCCATACGTCGTGCGCTCCGCCGCCGCAGGTTTCCAACAAGTCAGCCCCACGCTCGAAGAAGCCGCGCAAAATCTCGGCGCACGACCCGAAAAAGCCCTCTGGCGCATCACGCTGCCGCTTGTGGCTCCCAATCTCGTTGCAGGCGGCCTGCTCGCCTTCTCCTTCGCCATGCTGGAGGTCAGCGACAGCATGATCCTCGCACAACAAGCCGCGCATTTCCCGATCACCAAGGCGATTTACTCTCTCGTCCTCGCCCTTGGCAGCGGCCCGAATCTCGCTTCCGCGCTCGGCGTGTGGGCGATGATCTTCCTCGCCGTCACAATCCTCGGCGCAGGCGTGATTCTCGGGAAGAAACTCGGCGCGCTGTTCCGCGGTTAAGCAAACGAACGAGTCACCATCTCATGACGACCCGCCAAATCAAGTTTCACCATGGCTTGGGGGATTGCGTTTACTTTGCCCATCAACTCCCGTTGTATTGCAAACGCGGATTCGACTTCGAGGTGGCATGCCAGCCGAACAAGGAATTCCTGTTCGCTCCGAAGAACACCCTGCACGCAGGGGCGATGCATCTGCCCCTGCCGTGGAGTCACAGCACGTCGCCCCTCGAATCCCTCGATGACACGAATTACTGGCTGGCCAACAAGGGAATGATGAACTTTTCGGCCGAGCCGATGCCGGACATTGGCGCGCCGACAGCGGAGCTGTGGGATGAGTATTGTGCCGTTCGCATCGATCTTGAGTCAAGCATTCCTCCTGAAGTGCGGAGAGAGGTGGCGGAATATTTCCGCGACTTGCCCAGGCCGGTGGTGCTTCTTCACGGCACAGGGAACACCGCCCGTGAAAGCAAGAGCTTGCCGCAGGAACTCGCCCGCGAAATCTACCGGACAATCCTCGATGCCACAGGCGGCACCCTCCTGTTGCTTGATTGGGACAACCGCGTGCCACGCGTCGCCCATGGACGGATCAGGCATCTGACAGACGATTGGAAGCGATTGCGGCTCGACGAACTGCTGTCCGCGATCTCGCAAGCCGATCTGCTCGTGGGTGTGGACAGCGGGCCATTGCATCTCTGCCGCTTTACCGGCACACCCGCGGTGGGAATCTGGCTCAATGGACATCACCCGGCGAAGTACAGCCTGCCACGCCCCAATCAGGTCAACATTGCCCTCAAAAAAGACGCGCCCCGCGGCAATCGCAACACGCGCTGGTTTTACAACATCGTCGAAGAACACTCCAGCCAGCTTCGCCCCGATCTCGTCGGACGGGTATGCCGCCAGTTGCTGTCACCACCGCGTTATCTCATGCCTGATCAGATCGGTCGCGATGTGATGATGCAGCACTGGGTCACTGACTTCACCCGCGGTGGCTTTTGCGAACACCAGACCTTCATCGACCGCGACCGCTCATTCGACCTCATCCTCCGCCACCTTGCCGCGCGGCAGTCACCTCACATTGTTGAAACGGGCTGCATCCGCGCGGAGGAAGACTGGCGTGGCGCGGGATTCAGCACCTACCTGCTGGGCGCTTTCGCCGCCGCAAAAAACGGGCGGCTTGAGTCAGTGGACACTTCCGCGGCCCACTGCGCGTTCGCAACACGATGGACCCGCATCTTTGGCGCCAGCACGAGCGTCCGTTGCAACGATTCCGTTCACTATCTGAACTCGTGTGAAGATCCCGTTGATCTCCTCTATCTCGATTCCTGGGACACCTACGTGCCGGGTTACGCCGAACATGGTCTGCGTGAGATCCAGGCTGCGGAAAGGCTGCTGCACGACCATTCAGTGATCGTCTATGACGACACTTCTTTCCTGGCAGGAAAATGGAAGGGCAAAGGCATGCTCGGCGTGCCCTGGCTCATGGAGCGTGGCTGGCGCCCTGCCCATGTGGGACATCAGACAGTGCTGATGCGGAACTGAGGGCTCGGGTCCAATGTTTCCCTTCAGGCCGTCGGGATCCATCTGCATGGGCCGCTCATTTCACTCCGTATTCCACGCACCATGAACACGCTCAACCGCCGCCAGTTTGTCCGCACCTCGGCTTTCGCTTCGTTCGCCGCGCCCGCATTACTCAGGGCGGAGAACAAGCCGGACAAGATCAACCTCGCCTTCATCGGTCCTGGAGGCATGGGCACAAATCACATCAAAACGATGTGCAAACGCACCGACGTGATCTTCTCGTATGTCTGCGATGTGGATTCGAAACGAGCGGAAGCCGCGGCGAAAACGATTCAGGAACTCAGCGGACAGACTCCGAAGATCGTCACGGACATGCGCCACATTCTCGAAGACAAGGCCGTCCAAGCCGTGCTGATGGCCACGCCCGATCACTGGCATGCGCCGGGAGCCATTCTCGCCGCGAATGCGGGCAAGCACGTCTATGTGGAAAAGCCCTGCTCCCACAATCTGCGCGAAGGACGCCTCATGATCGAAGCCGCGGCCAAAAACAAAGTGTGCATGCAAGTCGGCACGCAGAGTCGCAGCACGACGGCATCGATGCAAATCGTCGAAAAGCTGCGCAGCGGCGTGATTGGCGATGTTCTTGTCGCCAAGGCATGGAACAGCCAGCTTCGCAAAAATCACGGCCATCAACCCGACACCGAGCCGCCGCCGGAACTCGATTACGACCTGTGGCTCGGCCCGGTGCCTAAGGTGCCCTTCAAGAAGACCTACCATCCCGGCCACTGGCGCTGGTTTTATCATTTCGGAGCCGGAGACTTCGGCAACGACGGCGTGCATGACATCGACATCGCGCGCTGGGGTCTCGGCGTCGATCAGCATCCCAACCGCATCATCGGCCAGGGCAGCAAGCTCTTCTTCGACGACGATCAGGAGTGGCCGGACACGCTCTACTGCGCCTTCGAATACGACATTGCAGGCAAAACGAAGCAGCTCATCTACGAGCAGCGCGATTGGAGCCCCTATTTTCAAGAAGGCCACGAAAACGGCTGCGCGTGGTATGGAACGAAGGGCATGGTCATCGGCGGCAAGCAGAAGGGCACGTGGGAAATCTACGGCGAGCGCAACAAGCTCATCGAAAAGATTGAAGGCACCGGCCCCGATCTCGCCGCGCATCACGCGAACTTCCTCGATGCCATCCGCACTGGCGCGAAGCTCAACGCCGACATCACCATCAACCACCTCAGCACCGCGCTCTGCCACCTCGGCAACATCGCCGCCCGCACCCGCAGTGCGCTGGTCTTTGATCCGGTCAAAGAACAGTTCACCGGCAACGTAGATGCCTCCAAGCTGCTCAAACGCGAGTATCGCGAGCATTGGGCGACACCGATTGGATGAAGTTGGCAGCAAAAAAAACGCAAAAGATGTCTCTGCCGAAGCGCATCCAACTTGTTGCCTTTTTTGCGTCTCTTTGCGGCCAATTGACTGCGGCTGATGGTGAGTCACTGCCCAACACGAAGATCGAGGCCCTGCCCCAATCGTCCGCCCTTCCCACCGACACGCCTGCCAAGATCGAACTCGGCCGCCTGCTCTTCTTCGATCCCCTTCTCTCCGCCACACAAGATGTCGCGTGTGCCACGTGCCATCATCCAAAATTCGGCTGGGCCGATGCACGCCCCACACCGCTCGGCGTTCACGCCATCGGCCTCGGACCGCAGCGCAAGCTAGTGAAAGGCGCGGAGTTCCTCCCGCTGAAGCGCAACACACCGACGATCCTCAACGCAGCCTTCAACGGCATCGCATCCGACAAGTCGCTCGATCCGAAGCAGTCGCCTATGTTCTGGGACAATCGCGTCCTCAGCCTCGAATCGCAGGCTTTGGCCCCCATCCGCCAGCGCGAGGAGATGCGCGGCGATGTTTGCAGCGAAGCCGAGGCCGTTCCCGCGATGATCGACCGCCTCAAGGCCATTCCCGAATACATGAAGCGCTTCGATGGCGACATCACTCCTGAAAAAGTCACTGAAGCCATCGCAGCGTATGAACGCACGCTCATCACGCCGGATTCGCCCTTCGACCGCTTCATGCGTGGCGACAAAACCGCGATGACGGCCGCGCAGCAGCACGGCATGGAGGTGTTTCACAAGGCTGGTTGCTCGCTTTGCCACAACGGCCCCATGCTCTCCGACTACAAGCTCCACGCCATCGGCTTGACCGACAACAGCACCAACCGCACCGAGTTCCGCACGCCCACGCTGCGGAATCTGAAGCACACCGCGCCCTACATGCACCACGGCGGCAACGTCACGCTCGAAGAAGTGCTCTTCTTCTACGACCGCCTCATGGACCAGGCTGCCGAAACCTTCGAAGGCGGCGACACCTCCCTCCCGCCGCTCGATCCCCTGCTGCGGAAGATGAACCTGCTGCCCGAAGACGCGACACCCATCATCACCTTCCTCGAAGCGCTCAACAGCGACGACTACGACAAGTCGGTGCCGCAGCGCGTCCCCAGCGGCCTGTCCGTGCCTAGTTCAAAACCATGAAAACGCTCCTCTTTCTCCTCATCGCCTCCGCAGCCTTCGCTCAATCCGGCACCATTCCCGTCGACCGGCCTCGTGCGCGTCCGCCTTCGGCCCTCACCGGTTGGGCGGATTGGGAGAAGGGCGAGGAATTGCTCAAACGCATCCAGGTCCCGCCCGCGCCGGTGCTTTCGGCGGAGGACGAGGCGAAGACCTTCAAGCTCGCGCCCGGCTACCGCGCAGAACTCGTCGCGTGCGAGCCGATGGTGCAGTGCCCGATCTTCTTTGAGTTCGATCCCGAGGGGCGCATCTGGGTCGTCGAATACCAGGGCTACATGCGCGACGTGCACGGCAGCGGCGAGGGCGATCCCATCTGCCGCGTCGTCGTGCTCACCGATGAAAACGGCGATGGCAAGGCCGACAAAAGCACCGTCTTCCTCGACAAGCTCGTCATGCCCCGCAGCTTTGCCTTCGTGAAAGGCGGCATCTTGCTGCAGGAGCCGCCAAAGCTGTGGTTCTGCGCCGACAAAGACGGCGACCTGCGCTGCGACGAACGCACGCAGATCGGCACGATGGGCGTCGGTGGCAATCCGCAGCACACCGCGAACGGCCTGCGCCGCGGCATCGACAACTGGCTGCACTGCGCCGACTGGCCGCATCGCTACCAATGGAAAGACGGCAAGCTCATCGACGAGCCCACGCTGCATCGCGGCCAGTTCGGCGTGAGCTTCGATGAAACCGGGCGCTTCATCTCCTGCTACGAAAACAGTGCCATGCACATGGACCTCCTCCCCGCCGAGGCCATCATGCGTCACCCAAACCTCGCCAAACTCGCGCAGCGCGGCGGGCGCGGTGGCTTCGGTGTGAATGTGAACGTCGCCAAAGATGCCGCGGAATGTTTTCCCATCCGCGTCACGCCCGCGGTCACGCTCGGTGCGCTCGAACTGCGCGATGATGGACGCCTGCGCACCTACACCATCGTCTCCGGCACCTGCTTTTACGATGGTGATCAATTCCCGCCCGAGATGCACGGCAACGTCTTCGTGCCCGACTCCGCCGGCCATCTCGTCGGCACTTTGAAGCTCGACGGCGGTGTGCAGCCCCACGCCACACGCTTCTTCCCGCCTGAGCAGGAACTCATCGCCAGCACCGACGAACGCTTCCGCCCCGTGAACGCCCGCGTCGGCCCCGACGGCGCTCTTTACCTCGCCGACATGTATCACGGCATCATCGAGCACGTCATCTTCATCGTCCCCTGGCTCACAAAGCAGATCGAGCAGCGCAAACTTTACGAAGGCAACGACCACGGCCGCATCTGGCGCATCGTGCATGAGCGAGGTGTGAAACGGGAGAAGTGGAGTGATGGAGACTTGGTGAAGATGCTCGGACATCCGAATGGCTGGCAGCGAAACACGGCGCAGCGTTTGCTGGTCGAGCGCGGCGAGGACATTGGCGATCCAAATCGCTTCGAGACGCCGCTGCATCGCTTGCATGCGCTTTGGACGAAAGCCGGCACCGGTCATCTCAAATCGTCGGAACTCGACAAGGCGGCGATTGATTCCGATCCGAGAGTTCGCGCGGCTGCGTTGCGTCTGGGCTCGCGGATGTCGTTGGCGAATGAAACGGATGAACGTGTTCTGCTCGAAAAGGCCATGACTCCCATGCCGCTCCCGCAGCTCGCAGAGCATCTCACGCGGCATGAGGATGATTTGAGCCGCATCGCGGTGATGACGGGCCTGCACGGTCGGGAAATGGCAATGCTCGATCTGCTCTTGAAACGCGAGGAGTGGACGCAGGACTCCGCGCCACATCTCGAGACGCTGCGACTGCTTTCCCAGCTCGCCTGCATGGATGACCAAGCATCCGTCGTCGTGATGAAGCTGTCTGAAGCAAAGGCATGGCAACGGGAAGCGCTTCTCGATGGCTTGCTCGCCTCGCAGGTGAAGGTCGCGCTGAAGGAGAAGCCGGCGTTTCTCGATGAACTGGCCACGAATCGCGACATCGCAGCCCGAGAGCGAATGCAGCGTCTGCGCATGGCTCTCTCATGGCCTGGCGCGGAAAGTATGATCGTCACGCCACGCAAGCAGCCGCTCAGTGACGCGGCGAAGAAACAGATCAAACACGGTGCTGAGATTTACCAGACCGTCTGCGGGCTCTGTCATCAGCCGACAGGCTTCGGTATTCCGAATGTCGCGCCGCCGCTCGCGGAGAGTGTGTGGGCCGTGGGCGAGCCGGAGCGCCTCATCCGCATCGCGTTGCATGGATTGTATGGCGAGATCGAAGTGAGCGGCCAGAAATGGAATCTCGCCATGCCCGGCCAGGGCATGAACCCGTTGCTCGACGACGCAAAGCTCGCCGATGTGCTCAGTTACGTACGCAATGCCTGGGGCAACGAGGCGGAGGTGATTAGCCCCGCCCAAATCGCCGCCGTGCGTGCGCAGACGAAGGATCGCAAAATGCCATGGACGGCGGACACGTTGATGCAGGTCGATGTGCGCGGCGAAAACGCCATCCAGGCCGATGCGGAGGGTGTTTTGATGCTGCCCGCCAACGCCGCCAAAACGTACGGCCAAAAACTCGCCTACCGCCCCTCCCTCAATGTTTTGGCGCCGTGGCGTATCGAGACGGATGTGGCGGAGTGGACGATCCAGGTGCCCATGGATGGCGAGTATGAAGTCCTCGTGACTTTGGCGGCGGATGACGCCTCCGCTGGCGATGCGTTCGTGATCGAGGCCGAGAGCACGAGCACCAAAGGCGTGGTGAAATCCACCGGCGGTTACGAATCGTTCGCCGAGCAGCCCGCAGGAACGCTGAAGCTCAAGGCTGGCGTGCAATCACTGCTGATGCGGCCTGAAGGCGCACTGAAGCAGGAACTCGCCGATGTGCGGGCGGTGAGGCTGCGGCGGAAGTAGGTCACGCAGAGAATACTCGCGCTCCCCGGTTGCCACAGCGGATTCTCCGGTCTATCTCGGCGGGTGGAAGATACCGACTACAAAGTCAAACTTGAGATTTTTGAAGGCCCGCTGGACCTGCTGCTCTACCTCATCAAAAAGGAGGAGATCGACATCTACAGCGTGTCGCTGGAGCGCATCACGAAGCAGTACCTGGAGTACATCGACACGTTCAAGGCGCTGAACATCGAGCTGGCGAGCGAGTTCATCGTGATGGCGGCCAATCTGATGTACATCAAGAGCCGCGAGCTGCTGCCGAAGGATGTGCAGCCGCCGGAGGAGGACGCCGAGGAGGGCGATCCGCGCTGGGAGCTGATCCGCCAGCTCGTGGAATACAAGAAGTTCAAGGAGGCGGCCCAGTTCCTCGGCGTGCAGGAGGTGAAGGGCGATGAACTCTTCGTCACGACGCCGGAATTGCCCGATCTGGAGGCCCCAGTGGCCGGCATCGGCCAAGTGGGCATCTTTGACCTCATCCGCGCCTTCCAGCGCATCCTGAAGCGTTTCGAGAACGCGAGCGACTTCCGCGAGATCGTCAATGACCGCTACACGGTGGCCGACAAGATCGAGCACCTGCTCAATATCGTGCCCGTGGGCGGCAAAGTGAAGTTCGAGGAACTGTTCAACCACGCCGCCAGCCGCGGAGAGGTGATCGTGACCTTCCTGGCGATGCTGGAGCTGATCAAACTCAACCACCTGCAGGTGGAGCAGGAGCAGTTGCTGGGCGAGATCGTGGTAGTGAGGCCGGAGGCGTAGCGCGGGCAATCTTGCCCGTAGCGGGAGGGGGGAGGTGTTTGCGGGGCTTGGGGTGAAGCGGAGCTGCGCAATGACGAAACCAGAATGGCGAATGACGAAGGAATGTCGAAATCCCAATGACGAACAGGTTTGGGCTACGAGCGTGTGACGGAGAGCCTTCTGCATTCTGGTTTCGTCATTCTCCCCTACTTCCCCTTCGCCACCGCAGGAGCAGATGCAGGCACTGGCGGCGGCACTCGGCTGAACTGAGTGACCGTGCCGAGCATCCAGAACAGGCCGCCGATGCTGCCGATCAGGACAAGCGCGGCCAGCACGGACCAGAGGCCCGGGAGGAGCGGCTTGCGGAGACGGCGGCGTTTTGCCATCTCAAACTTTGACACGGCTTGCCGCACTGCGCCAGCGCGGCTATTCTCGAAGATGCTTCCCTGGCTCAACGAAGACCATTTCCCCCTCTATCTGGCCCCCATGGCCGGGGTGACGGACGTGATCTTCCGCCGCCTGTGCAAGGAACAGGGGGCGGACGTGATGGTGACAGAGTTCGTCAGCGCCGAGGGCATCCTGCAACGCGATGACCGCACGCGGCACTACACGGAGTTCGATGACGGGCAGCGGCCGCTGGGGGTGCAGCTTTTTGGCTCCGACGGCGTGCGCATGGGCGAGGCGGCGCGGAAAATCATCGACTGGAAGCAGCCAGACTTCATCGACATCAACTTCGGCTGCCCGGTGAACAAGGTGGTGGCAAAAAACGGCGGTTCATCACTGCTGAAGGACTGCCCGCTGCTCGCGAGCGTGGCACGCGAGGTCGCCAAGGCGGTGCCGATTCCGGTGACGGCCAAAATGCGCATCGGCTGGGACGCGAATCACATCAATGCGGTCGAGGTGGCGAAAATCCTCGAAGACTGCGGCGTGCGCGCCATTGCGGTGCACGGACGCACGCGTGCGCAGGGCTACACCGGCCTCGCGGACTGGGATGTGATCGGCCAGGTGGCTGATGCAGTGAAAATTCCAGTGATCGGCAACGGCGACATCGCCAGCGGGCAGGATGTGGAGGTGCGTCGTGCCCAGACGAACGTGAAGGGCATCATGATCGGCCGCGCGGCGATGGCAAACCCGTGGGTGTTCAAGGAAGCGAAGCATTACCTCTCCACCGGCATGCATGCGCCGCATGCGAGCGTGGAAGATCGATTCAACTTCATGCGCCGTCACTGCAAGCTGGCGATCGAGCGCAATGTGCGCATGGAAGAGCTGCAAACGATGCGCGCGATGCGCAACCGGCTCATGAACTACACGAAGTCGATCCCCGGCGGGAAATGGCTGCGTCAGCGTTTCGCGACGATTGGGAGCCTGATGGAGCTGGAGGACATCTTTGCCGCTTATCTCAATCATCAAGCCACGCACATCTACGAGCACGCGGCAGATGGTGAGGCGTGATGCGAGCGGTCGTTCAAAGCTGCCGACACACCCGGCTTCGACATTTCTTGCCGCCCCTCACCTAACCTCTCCCCAGATGACGCGGCAGATGTCAGCGACACCTTGCGCTGGGGAGAGGGATTCCAGTTTCAAGCTGATTCCAAAGGCATCCCCTCTCCCCGCCCGCGGTTCCGCAACTTCATCTTCAACTTCGGGGAGAGGTCGGGTGAGGGGTGGACTCAGAACGCCGCATGCTCATTGCCTGAAGACGTTTTTGAGCCACGCATCGACGACGGGTGTCGCTGGATAGGAAGGATCGCCCAGTTTGCGGTTGATCTCCATGTGACCCATGAGGCCGCGTCCCTCGAAGCCTTTCACGATTGCAGGCGTGTCCGCCTTGCGCAGGGCTTCACCGAGTTCCTTCGACTGCGCGGTGCCATCCTCGCGTTGCACGTGCAGGATGAGGAAGGATGGCGCATTCGGTGCTGCGGCGTGAAAAACAGGCGAAAGGGCCTTCTGGCGCTCAGGATCGGTGCCGAAGGCTTGAAGGTAGGTGTCGTGCATGAAATCGCCGCCCTCGGCGATCTGGCGCGGCACGTCGTAGCAGGCACCATCGAGCGGAATCACGCCGCGCAGCGCTTTGGAGCCGAGCCCGGCCTTTTTCAGGTAACGCATGTCGGTGCCGACGAGCGCGACGAGATGCGCGCCAGCGCTGTGTCCCATCAACGCCACGCGTGTGCCGTCGAAGCCGAACTTCTCCGCGTTTTGGATGAGATACGCGATGGCATCCGCGATGTCCTGGGCCTGATCCTCGACCTTGCAGTCGGGAACGAGCCGGTATCCGAGCGATGCGAAGGCGTAGCCTTGTTGCAGGTAATGCGTCGCCTTGTCGCCAGCCGCCAGTTCCTTGTCGCCCCTCTTCCATCCGCCGCCGTGAACATAGATGACCAGCGGCGACCCGAACCCGGCAGGCCGCCAGTAGTCGAGCTTTTGCAGCGGGTCCGTGCCATAGCTCATCTCCTGCTTGCCCGGAGCCGCGACTGATTCTCGGCGTTTGGCAATCAGCTCGCGCAGTCGCCCGCGGAGTTGGGCGTGCGCGGGAACGATGGCCACTAAGGCGAAGAGAAGAATGAGAGAGCGGAACATGAGGTGGGATTGGAGGATCAGTGACTCAAATGACGATCCGACGCGATGGTTACACAAAATCTTCGCTCCTGCGACGTGGGTCACACATGCGGAAATTGATTTTGCCTATCGCGGGTGGTGTGGCACTGAAGCAGGCTCGTTTGGAAATCCCTGAACACGCCCCCTGCCCTCCAACCCTGTCCGTTTCTTCATGACGCTGTCCAATCCCTGGTTTCTCGCCGCCGTCCTCGGCGTGTTGGGAGTATTTCATCTCGAATTGATCGCCACGTTTCTGAATCTGGCGCAGTTCCGCCATGCGTTGCCGGAGAGGCTGAAGGCCATTTTCCCCGGAGAAACGGTGCAGAAGGCCGCAGAATATGCGGCAGCATCATCGCGGGTGGATTTGATGCGCAGTGCCTTCTCGCTCGCGGCACTGATCGCGTTCTGGTGGGGTGGCGGTTTTCGCTGGTTGGAGACATGGAGCGCGGGATGGGGTTTCGGCGAGATCAAAACCGGCGTCGGAGTGATCGGGGCGCTGGTGCTCGCGCAGAACCTGCTCGCGCTGCCTTTCGACGCGTGGGACACGTTCAAGGTGGAGGCGGAGTTTGGCTTCAACCGCACGACGGTGGGCACTTTCATCATGGATCGTTTGAAGGGACTCGTGCTGACCGCATTGCTCGGCGGCCCGCTGCTGGCGCTGGTGCTGTGGTTCTTCCAGACACAGAAGCTCGCGGCGCTGTATGCGTGGATCACGGTGGCGTTGTTCAGCATCGTGATGGCCTGGGTGGCGCCGCGGTTGCTGATGCCACTGTTTTTGAAGTTCAAGCCGCTCGAAAACGGCCCGCTGCGCGAGGCGCTGCTCGCCTTGGCGGCACGATTGAAGTTTCCCGTCGTTGATGTGTCGGTGGTGGATGGCTCGCGTCGTTCCAGCAAGGCCAACGCCTTCCTCAGCGGTTTCGGCAAGAACAAGCGCATCGCTTTGTTCGACACGCTGATCGAAAAACACTCGCCAGCCGAACTCGAAGCGATCCTCGCGCATGAAATCGGCCATCACAAATGCCGCCACGTGCCGAAGCAACTCGTGCTCGGCCTGCTGGAAACCGGCCTGCTGTTTTTTCTGCTGCACGCGGCGCTGCAATCACCGGCGTTTTTTGCGAGCTTCGGCGTGGTCGGCAAGCCACTCGGCCTTGGGTTGGTGCTGTTCAGCATCCTCTATTCGCCCGCCAGTCTCCTGCTCGGCCTGGTCAGCAGCGCATCGAGCCGGAAACACGAATTTGAAGCAGATGCCTTCGCGAAGACCGCCTGCGGAGGCGAGCCGCTGATCGAGGGCCTGAAGAAACTCTCGGTGGACCATTTGGCCCATCCGAACCCGCATCCCCTGACGGTCTGGCTGCATTATTCGCACCCGCCCATCGGCCAGCGGCTCGCCGCCTTGGAAGGCTAAAGAATTCAGTCCCGATAGAATCTTCGCACGTTTGATAAATAGGCCATTCCTCTGGCGTAGCCTCCCGCAACACCCCAAATCCATGAAAAGCCCTTTGCGAGCTTCTTTCCTCACCCTTGCCATCACCTCCGTTCAAATCGCGGCCATGGCCAATCCTCCGGCCCCCGCCACGGCAGTGCCCGCCGCTACTCCGGCTGCCGCGGCACCTGCCCCCGCCCCTGCTCCGGGCGTTGACTTCATTCGTGATGTGCAGCCGATCTTCGAGAACAAATGCCTCGAATGCCACAACCCGGCCAAGATCAAAGGCAAGCTGCTGATGGATTCCGCTGAAGCCTTGCTCAAAGGCGGCGACAGCGGCCCCGCACTGGTCGCCGGCCAACCGGACAAGAGTGAAATCATCAAACGCATCGGCCTGCCGAAGGATCACGACGACATCATGCCTCCGAAAGGCGGACCGCTCGCCGCGAACGAGCTCGATGTGCTCAAGCGTTGGGTCGCCGAGGGTGCAAAGTGGCCGCAAGGACTCGTGCTTCACTACAAGACGCCTGAGCAGCGCAAGGCGCTTGCTGAGTTGCAGAAGAAGCTGCCGACGCTGAAGCGCCTGGAGATTCTGCCGGATCGCTACTCCTTGGAGACGAAGCGTGACTACCATCGCGTGATCGTGCTGGCCACGTTCCAGGACGCCACCACGAAGGACGTCACCGACGTTTGCGATCTCAAAGTCGCTGATGGCAAGATCGCCAAGCTCGACGGGCTCACCTTGAAACCTGTGGCCGACGCCGGTGCCACCGAAGTGATCGCCTCCATCGGCGGCCAGACCGTAAAGGCGCCAGTCACCGTCAAGGATGGCACAAAGGATCGTGCGATCTCCTTCCGCCTCGATTGCATGCCGGTGTTCATGCGCGGTGGTTGCAACCAGGGTGGCTGCCACGGTGCCGCACGCGGCAAGGACGGCTTCCGCACCTCCCTTTTCGGCATGGATCCTCCGGGAGACTACATCCGCATCACCCGTGAGATGCCGGGCCGTCGCGTGAACCTCGCGATTCCTGAAGAGAGCACGCTCATCGAAAAAGCCGTCGGTGCCGTCCCACACTCCGGCAACCAATGCTTCGAGCCAGATTCCGTTTACAACAAGGCGCTGCTCGAATGGGTCGCGGCGGGCGCTCCCGATGACCCGGCAGATGTTGCCAAAGTCACCGGCATCGAAGTCTTCCCGAGCCAGGTTGTCATGGAAGGCAAGAACGCCACGCAGCAGATCACCGTTCGTGCCACCTACTCCGACGGCACGGATCGTGACGTGACCAATCTCGCCCTGTTCATGTCGAACAACGACCCGACGGCCACGATCAACAAGGACGGCCTCGTCACCTCAGGCGACCGTGGCGCGGCCTTCATGCTCGCACGTTTCAACGTGTATTCCGTCACCGCCCAGGTGCTCGTCATTCCAGACAAGCTCCAGTATGAGCGCCCGAAACTCGCCGAGACGAATTACATCGACCAGCTTGTCGATGAGAACCTGCACAAGCTGCGCATCCTGCCCTCCGGCATCTGTACGGATGAGGAATTTGTCCGGCGCGCCTTCATCGACATCGCCGGTGTCTATCCCGACGCCGCCGACATCCGCGCCTTCATGGCCGACAAGAATCCCGACAAGCGCGGCGCACTCGTGGACAAGCTTCTTGAGCGTAAGGAGTTCACCGAGCTGTGGGTGATGAAGTGGGCCGAGCTGTTGCAAATCCGCTCCTCCATCAACAACAACCAGCCGCCCTTCTACAAGAACGCGCTGCTTTACTACAACTGGCTCTCCGAGCGCATCGGCAAGAACGTGCCGCTCAACGAGATCGTCGTCGAACTACTCTCCGCTTCCGGAGGCACCGTGAGCAATCCAGCGGTGAACTTCTACCAGACCGAGCTTGACCAGCTCAAGCTGACCGAAAACGTCGCGCAGGTGTTCATGGGCATGCGCATTCAATGCGCGCAATGTCACAACCATCCGTTCGACCGCTGGACGATGGACGACTACTACGGCTTCAAGGCATTCTTCAGCCAGATCGGCCGCAAGCAGACCGACGACCCGGCCGAAGTCGTCATCTTCAACAGCAAGGGCGGTGAGTCGCGCCACTTCCTCACGCAGGCCGTCATGAAGCCAAAGTTCCTCGGCGGCGACACACCGGAAATGAAACCCGGAGACGACCGCCGCAAAGTGCTGGCCGAGTGGATCGCCTCTCCGCGTAATCCTTTCTTTGCCCGTAACATTGCCAACATCATCTGGGCTCACTTCACCGGCGTGGGCGTCGTTGATCCTGTCGATGACGTTCGCGTGTCCAATCCTCCCTCCAATCCCGAACTGCTCACCGCGCTGGCGCAGCATCTGACCGACTATAAATACGACATGCGCAAGTTTGTGCGTGATATCTGCACCTCGCAGACCTACCAACGCAGCACCCACGTCAACGAAACCAACGCGGGCGACCGGAAGAACTTCTCGCATGCGCAGGTCCGTCGTGTGCGCGCCGAAGTGCTCCTCGACGCCATCTCCCAGATCACCGAGACGCCGAACAAGTTCCAGGGCCTGCCGCTCGGTGCCCGCGCTGTTCAGATCGCCGACGGCGCCGTGACGAACTACTTCCTCACCACCTTTGGCCGTGCCAAACGCGAGTCCGTTTGCTCCTGCGAGGTCAAGATGGAGCCCACGCTCTCCCAGGCTCTGCATCTCATGAACGGCGACGCCGTGAATGACCGCATCAAGCAGGGCCGCGTTGTCGCCAAGATGGTTCAGGAGAAAAAGAGTGATCGTGAAGCCGTCGAAGACCTCTTCCTGCGCGTCTTTGGCCGCATGCCGAATGACAAGGAGTGGTCCTCCGTCCAGCAGGCCATCGCGGCTGACCCCGGTGGCAGGCAGACAGTGCTTGAAGACCTGTTCTGGGCCTTGCTGAACTCGAAGGAGTTCTACTTCAACCATTGATCCTGGTCGATACGCACCCTTTGCGTTGATTTGCAAGTTGCAAACTTTCATGCGGCTGGCAAGGCAGGCGCATGAGAGTCGAACTCGTCAACACGGGCACGGAGCTGCTCCTCGGAGACACCGTCAACACCAACGCCGCCTGGATCGGCCAGCGTCTGGCTGCGCTCGGCATCCAGGTGGCCAGGCAAACCATCGTGCCGGACGGTGCGGTCATCCGCGTGGCCATCGCGGAAGCAGCTCAACGCTCTGATGTTGTTCTGGTCTCTGGTGGGCTCGGTCCCACGAATGACGACCTCACCCGCGAATCGACCGCCGAATTGCTCAGCCTCCCGATGGAACTGGATCAGACGGTGATGTCCCACCTCACGGAATACTTTGCCAAACGCGGCAAGAACGTGAACGAGGCGACGGCCCGGCAGGCCATGGTGCCACGCGGAGCGAGCGTGATGCCCAATCCCTTCGGCACCGCGCCCGGTTTGTACTTCCCCGCGGCGCTTGGCGAATCTCTTGGCTGGAATGCGCACATTTTTCTCCTTCCGGGACCACCACGCGAGCTGAAGCCGATGATCGAAAACGAGGTTGAGCCGCGCATCCGTGCCTGGCTGCCGGACGGTGCCTCGCGACGCGTGCTTTATCTCAAAATCACCGGTGTGGGCGAGTCCGACATCGTCGAGGCCGTGGAAAAGCGATTGGAGTGTGTTCCTGCACTCGATCTGGGATACTGCATCCGCAAAGGAGACGTGGATGTGCGCCTTGCTGGACCGCAAAGCAGTGTCGATGCAGGTGCAGGGATCGTGCGCGAAGCTCTGGGTGATTGCATTGTGTCCGAGGACCGGCGGCTCATCGAAGAAGTCGTGGTGCAACGGCTGACCGAGCGTGGAGAGTGGCTGGCCACTGCAGAGTCATGCACTGGTGGGGCGATTGCGAACCGCATCACTGATGTGAGCGGTGCTTCGCGCGTTTTTGGCCACGGTTGGGTGACTTACGCGAACGAAGCCAAGCAGCAGCACCTTGGTGTTCCGGCAGCCTTGATCGAAACCCATGGTGCTGTGAGCGAGGAAGTGGCACGTGCGATGGCCGAAGGGGCTTTGAAGCAAAGCGGAGCTGATCATGCGCTCTCCGCGACAGGCATCGCAGGCCCCACGGGCGGCACACCAGAAAAGCCGGTGGGCACGGTATGGATCGCGCTCGCATCGAAAAATGCCCCGACGTGGGCGATGAAACGATTTTCACCGGGTTCACGGGATCGCTTCAAACTTCTGACATCCCAAGCGTCGCTGGACATGTTGCGACGGCGCTTGTTTGGCATCGCATTGCGGCCTCAGACCTGAAAGCAATGCCCAATCACCAAGCAGGCTCGGCGTGAAGGGCTGAGGCGATGTTTTGTGGAACGAAGGTGCTCTTGGGAACAAGCTCCGTCGGAACGGCCAGACGCTGACAAGCATTGCGAACCGCAGGAATGCTGTCCTGCTGGGAGCAACGAACGAGCAACACGCGGCGATGTGAAATGCTGTGAAGATAAATGACGCCAGCCTCGTGCTGCTGGACGATTTCGATGCAGTCACCGTTGCCTGAACGGCGGCCCAGTTCCGCGGCAGCGGCCAGTGTGGCATGCGCCAGCACGAGAATCGCGGCTGTTGGCGGCTCCATTTCGCCTGCGTGATCAAGCAGCCTGCCCGAATCGTCGGCAAGCGCGGCCTGGACGACACCAGGAAGCGAGGTGAGGAGGGAAAGTTCCATGGTCGATGGTTGGGGAGGTGTCACGCGGCCAGAGCGTGTGTGGGAAGCTCGTGCGGATTACCTGCATCGGCATCGGCGGGAGCTGAACGCTGACGGAACTGATGAAGGACGGCCTGCGAAATCGCATTGAGAGTGGCCAGCACATTGCGTCCGGTGCGGGCGTCGGACTCGAAGCTGAGGAAAGGCACCGGGCGGTTGTTGAAAAGGTATTCGAGATACTCGACCGGTGCCGCGTTGGGGAGATCACGCTTGTTGTATTGCAGAACGATGGGCAATCGGTCGAGCGAACTGCCGTTCATGCGCAGATTGGCCTCCAGGCTTTGCAGGGACTGCAGGTTGTCACGCTGGCGGTCCATCTGGGAGTCGATGACAAAGACCACGCCATCCGCCTGGCGCAACACGAGCTGGAGCGTGGCGTTGTAAGTGACCTGGCCAGGCACGGTGTAGAGATGGAAGGTGGTCTTGTACCCAGGGATGGCATCAGCCTCCACCGCGAGGAAATCGAAGAACAGCGTCCGGTCCTGTGCTGTGGAAAGCGAAACGAGATCGCTGCAGCCCTTGGGATCGAGCTTGGAGTGGATCTGCTGGATGTTGGTGGTCTTTCCGCTGAGCGGAGTGCCGCAATAGACGATCTTGAAGCTGACGGTGTGGTCGTCGTGGTTGATGCTTGGCATGGGCTGTGAAACGGAAACTGCGAACCATCAGCCCAGCATGCGGGCGAGTTCGCGAGCGATGAGGGTGATCTTGTCACGCAAGCCGGTGGAAGGCTCATTATCGTGCAAAACCGCAACGGTGGCACTGCTGGGGAAGCAGAAAGTCAGCAGGCGCCCCCCGGCATTCAGCGTGAAGGTTTCCGCGCCATCGATTCCGATGAGAGGCGCGAGACCACGCAACTGACGTGCGATTTCAGGCGCCTGGCGTTGGAACTCCGCGGCATCGGGCTTTGAACGGTCTGCATGGCTGAGAACGTGTGAACCGTGGAGACAGACACAAGCGCTGAGGCCGGCTTGCGAGGCCAGCAATTCCACAACACGTGGTGCGGACAGATTTTCCTCTGTTCCAAGCAACGCACGAAGCAGCAATTGGTCGGTATGCGTGTCGAGTGGCGCCAGCCCCAGGAAGGAATGCTTCACGGCACCCAGTTTTGAAGACGGCGATGCAGCGGGCTGCGGTGCCTGCATGGGCGCCTGCTGGGCCGCTGGAAAACCTGATTCGGCAAAAAGCGGAGCACTGGCGGCAGGTTTGAACAAATCCCTGGCAGGCGCGGACGACGGTTCCCGTTGATCTGGCGAGAAACGCGGCTGCTCCAGTGCCGGTGCAAACGGTTCCGCAGGCTGGCTGGCTTTCGATGCGGATGACGGAAACAATGCCGACAAGGGTTTTGATTCAGGCGCGGCCGCAGGAGGAGCAAACGCAGAACCGAAAGGCGGTGGACTCGACGGCGCCTGGCCCAGCAACTGCGCGCTGTTGAAGCCGGAATCCGGCTCCGGTTTGTTTGCAAGCAGAGAACCCGCGGCGCTGGCAGCAGCAAACGGATCGAATGGTTTGGTAATCGGAGCAGTGGAAGGCGCCATCTGCTGACTGTTCTTCACGCCATCAGCTACCGGTGCCGCGCCTGGCATGGTCATGAAAGGTTTGAGCGCGTCCAACATCGGCTGCGCGGGTGTCGTCGCTGGCGGGAACGACGCAAAGGCTGACATTCCGGGCTGCGGCTGGGCAGGCATCCCCTGTGGGGTTGTCGGTGGTGGCCCAAACAGCGATGGCGACAGTGCAGGAGTCGGCTGATTCTGTGAGAAGGGGTTCAATGGGGCGCCAAACTTCGGGGCAAACGATGGTTGTGATGCTGCATCGGGTGCTGCTTGACTTGCCGCTGGCTGCACCTGTGGGGCTTTGGCAACAAACACCGGCTGCGTTGCCATGGGTGGCGACACAGGCGCTTCCATGCGATTGACCTGTCCGGCAGACGCACCAGGCTGGATGACAAAGGCACTGCCCGGCGCCGATGACAATGACCGCGGAGCTTCGGCTGCAGGCATGGCCTGCCCAAACGAGGCAGCCGGGCTGGACGCACCACCTTGGGTTGACGAAGTCAGAGCATGAAACACTTCGTTGGTCGGCAGCTTGACTTGGAAGCCTCGCCTGGCCGAACTCAACGTGTTGCGAAATCCGACATCTGACACGCCATCGATCAGAGCACCGAGTTCGGCGACAAAACCGCCCGTTGCGACCTGCTCGTGCAGCGTTGAGGCCGGAAGGTTTGTCATGATCCAAGCCGGCACCATGGCAGGGTTGAACCCAAGTTCCTCCATGCTGCAACCGTTCAGCAAAGCAGCAAAACTGAGCTTCACCGTACCACTGTACCCTGATGAGGGCGGAGAAAATGCCTGCACGGGAGTTGGAGGCGAGAATGCAGCCATCTTTGGCATCGCTCCTGCCGTGGAGCCATTGCCATTTCCAATCGACAACTGCTGCGCCACAGGGGCCGGTCTCGCATCTGGATGATCTTCTTGAGGCTTGGGGCTAAACAATCCCGTGAGCGAACCTTGAGCCGCAGTGGCAGCAACGTTGGGTGCAAAGGGTGCTGCCATGCCATTCTGCGCCGGAGCAAATGACAACTGCTGTCCAGGCTGAGGCGGAAGCTGCTGGGCCGGAATCGTACCGAAAGGCGATCCTGCCACGCCACCCAGAAGTGATGCGGGCGAAGTTGCTTCATGTGCCGGCTTGGGTTCACCCATTGAAAATGGACTGGCTGCTGGCACAGGAGATCCTGCCTGCGAAAGTCCGAACGGTGAAGGGACAGGGGCATCCGGCGGCTGGATGGAGAAAGGCGAAGCCGGGGACGCAGACTGCTCTGCAGCGAATGTGGGAGACGCCGCGGCGAACGGACTCATCGGAAACGCTAGCGAGGGTGCCGGTTGAGCCCCAGCCTCCTGATTTGGTGAGGCAACTTGGAATGGCGAAGCCGCAGGCGCCCCTCCTGCAGACGGTGTTTGAGGCAAGACCGAAAATGGTGATGCTACTGGAACTGGCTCGGCAACAGGTGCCTGAGGCTGTTGTGCCCCCTGCCCTTCTCGTGCCTTGGCGATCAACCCTGGAAGCTTGGCAATCGGCAACGGCACCAGCCTCGGGTCTTGGGGCGAGATGGGCATTTGGAACAAGGCCGGACACACGCGGTAAAGCTCAAACAAAGGCAGCTCTGGCTGCCCGGTGCGCAAAGCATTCTCCAACAGCGCAGGAGGCAAAGAGAGCGGCTGTTCAGCAGGAAGAGAACCACCCCTCACTACTTCGGGAGGCAACTGTCCAATCACATCGCCCACGGTGAGTGGTGCGTTGGTCGGTGTGGCGCCAGCAATGCTGAACGGCGACATGCCTTGGGGTGAGTTGATCGGCGGAGCGACAATGGGTTCATTGCTCGCGATTTTGAACAAAGGATTACCACCGATCTGGAACGGCGATGCTCCAGATGGAACTTGCTGATTGGAAGCGGCTTGCATGGAGTAACTGGGTGAAGTGGCAGCTACTTGTGCTTGAGCCAGTTCGAAGGGAGAACCCACCGCCTGACCGCGTTCATCCGAACCGCCGTCACGCTGGAAAAGGCTTCGAAACGAAAAGCTCATCGACACCAGAAGCTGACCAACCAAGGACAATAGCAAGACAGCCTAGAAAATCTAGTTTTTATAAACATAAACTCCGTCAGATCAATTAATTAAGCGATATTAAATACTGCCACTCTTAGTTCAAGACTTTTTCCCTTCTTCTTTTCAGCCGACACTCACCAGCCTGCCTCCGATGCGAATTCCACAACGAACATTTTCTCCAGCCAAGGCGAATGTGCTACTTCGCATGCTCGCTCCCCTTGGGAATGCCCTTTCGAACTACAATCTTTTTTATTGCCCATGAATTTTCCCTTGCGTGATCACGCATCGAACGCACTATCCCGGCCCGCTCGTCCCGAGCAAACGACCCCTTCGTCTAGCGGTTAGGACACATCCCTTTCACGGATGCGACACGAGTTCGATTCTCGTAGGGGTCGCCACTTTCTTCCTTCTGGCAAAGCCAGATCAAGTGGAAGCAAAGCTGGACACCTCAAGCTCTCCCGCTATCCAGCAGCATGGCTTCTCTCGGAGGAAAACTTTTCATCACCGGTCATAACGGCCTCGTCGGACGTGCGCTGCTGCGCTTTTACGCCGACAAACCGCAGTGGCAGATCATCACTCGCAGCCGTGCGGAGCTCGATCTGCGCGACCAGCATGCCACCGATGCGTTCTTCGCAGCGGAACGCCCCGAATACGTGATCCTCGCCGCTGCGAAGGTCGGTGGCATCAAAGCCAGCTACACGCAACCCGTCGACTTTCTTCTCGACAACCTGCAGATCCAAAACTCGGTCCTTTCCGCCGCGCATCGTTACGACGCGAAAAAGGTTCTCTTCCTCGGCAGCACCTGCATCTATCCGAAGGTGGTCGAAATGCCCATCCGTGAGGACAGCCTGCTCACCGGGCCGATGGAGGAGACAAACGCGCCTTATGGCGTCGCGAAGATCGCCGGCATCAAGCTCTGCCAGGGCTATCGCCACCAGCATGGCCGTGACTTCATCTGCGGCATGCCCGCTAACCTCTACGGTCCGTTCGATAACTTCGATCCCGAGCACTCACATGTGCTGCCTTCGCTGATCCGTCGTTTTCATGAAGCGAAACAGTCCAACGCCCCCTTCGTCACGCTCTGGGGCAGCGGCACGCCGAAGCGCGAATTTCTCTTCGTGGACGACCTCGCCTCCGCCTGCGCGTTCCTGCTCGACAACTACAGCAGCCCCGAGATCATCAACATCGGCTGCGGCTGGGAGATCAGCATTCGTGAAGCCGCGGAGATCATTCGCGACATCGTCGGCTTTCAAGGTGAAATCCGCTGGGACACGTCTCAGCCGGACGGTAATCCTCGACGCCTGCTTGACATCAGCCGGATGGAAAAACTCGGATGGAAGGCGAAGACCGACTTCCGTGAAGGTGTGACGCAAACCTATCGCTGGTTCCTTGAAAACCGCGCCACGGCCAGAACCTGAACGCAGTAACTCCCGGCTGGACACGCCTGCGCAACCATGCCAATTGACCGCATGGCAATCCAGGCCTTCCGACCCGTTCTCATCACCCGCAACACCTGCCGCATTTGCGGTTCCCGCAGCCTCACGCCCGTCGTCAGTCTGGGTGATCAGTTCATCGGCGGCGTTCTCGCCAGCGAGGACGGCAGCGCGCTCATCAAGCGCAGAGTCCCTCTCGATCTCGTCCGTTGCGATCCGTCCGTCGATGAAAACGCCTGCGGCCTCGTGCAGATGCGCCATTCCGTGCCGCCGAAGGTTCTCTACCATCGCTACTACTACGAATCGGGCATCAACCAGTCCATGCGCGACAATCTCGCCGGCATCACCGCCCTCGTGGAGGAGACCGTTGCGCTCAAGGCCAACGACATCGTGCTCGACATCGGTTGCAACGACGGCACGCTCCTTTCCAGCTACAAAACGCAGGGCCTGCGTCACATCGGCATCGATCCTTCCGACGTCGCGCTCAAAGCGCGCGCCAAAGGTTTCCAAGTCGTGAACGACTTCTTCAGCGCCCGGGCCTTCAAGAGCGCCCATGCCACTGAGAAAGCCCGCGTCGTCACCAGCATCTCCATGTTCTACGACCTGGAGAATCCGCACGCCTTCGTGCAGGACATCGCCAGCGTCCTCGCCGCCGACGGCATCTGGATCCTCGAGCAGAGCTACCTGCCGGCGATGCTCGACATCAACAGCTTCGACACCATCTGCCACGAGCACCTTGAATACTACTCGCTCGCCGTGCTGGAGCGCCTCTTCGGCGACCACGGCCTCGAAGTCATCGACGTGCATCTCAACGACGTGAACGGCGGCAGCTTCCGCCTCGTCGTCGCACATGCAGGACAGGTCAAGCCGAGCGCCGAAGCCGCCGCACGCGTACAGGAACTGCGCATCCGCGAATTCGAAATGGCGCTCGATTCCGACGCGCCCTACGCCGTGTTCCGTGACAACATCGAGCGCATCCGCACCGATCTTACTGCCTTCCTCAAAAAGGCAAAGGCCGAAGGTAAACTCGTGCATGGCTATGGCGCTTCGACCAAGGGCAGCACTACGCTACAATACTGCAACGTCACACCCGACCTCGTTCCCGCCATCGCCGACCGCAATCCGGTGAAGTGGGGCAAATACACGATCGGCACACAGATCAAGATCATCTCCGAGGAGGAATCCCGCACCGCGAAGCCGGACTACTACCTCGTGCTGCCGTGGCACTTCATGCCGGAGTTCCTCACGCGCGAAACCGAGTTCCTCGGTCGTGGCGGCAAGTTCCTCGTGCCAATGCCCCAGGTGCATCTCGTCGGTTGAGTTCGGCTACATCAAAGGCGGTTCAGTGTGCGGCTCATTTGGCGCCGCTCCGCCAGCCCTTGGGAACAAAGAGACTGAGGGCGAGATCGGGAGCGGTGGGGTCGATGCCACAAACGAAACCGGGACCACCAATCCAAAAGCGGCCCTCGGCTTCGCAAGCAGAGTGAGCATCGGAGGCCAGATGAACGAAACATTGATCCCGTACGCGCATGGCGATGCTGGTATGCGTGATCACATTCCAGCGAACTAACTGACCTTGATCGATGAGAAACAGCGTTTCGTCGCCTGGACTGGGCAGAATCTTCAAGAAGCCAATTCCACCAGTGTCAAACTCGTTCAGCGGCTCCAATTGGGGGACTTTGCCAAGAACAAGCTCTGAAAAGGCGCAAGCATGCTTTTCCGAATCATACGTGGTAGCGAAAAAGCGGCCCTTCACCGTGGCCAATGTGACTATCTGGTTCTTGGTCACCAATGCCTTCATTTCTCCCGCTTTGGAAAAGAGCCAGCAACGATTGCCGAACTCGCCGTAGGCATAGGCGCAGAGCCAGTCTTCTCCCACGGGCATCATGTGAGTGGGCTCTTTGAACACTTTGTTAACACTCGTCATGTCCGTGTCGAAGTTGACCTTCTGAGGCCGCCACTCTTGAGTTTCGGGATAAGTAAGCTTGCGAACCTTAACAACCAGCTTGTCGCTTTGGATTGTGACGTCACACGTCGGCCATCGTTCATCTGGGGCGGTGAAGTTCATGCCCAGGGCCTCCCATGAGTCCAGAACCTCTTTGGCTGTCACCTTCTCAAACCCGGACCGGGTGAGCGCGTCAGGCACACGATCTTCAGCCATCACGGCATGCGCGTCGGAGCTGCAGATGACCGCTAGCAGAAGAATGTTGCGAAAAGCGCATCGGCTCATCAGAAGCTGAGGATGTCATACTGACGGTTGAATCGCCAGCTTTTTGCATCACGGCTTAAACATGCCTTTCCTCCGCATATTTGCATAATGAAGGCTGCCGCACACTTCTGCGTCCCCACTTCACATCCGCTTGAATCCTCTTCCGCGCTCGCTCGTCTAGCCTTCACATGGACAACAAGCCAGAGCCAATGACGAACCGCAATGCCCTGCGGCGTCTGCTCGTGTTCGCTCGCGGTCACTGGCGGATCGCGGCGCTGCAGTTCGCACTCGCTGTCGCCGGCACGTCGCTCATCTTCGTGTTTCCCGGCGTGGTGCGCTGGTTCGTCGATGAAATCATCCCGCAGCGCCGCACCGATCTCATCTGGCAGGCCGGCGGACTCGCCATTCTCGCCTTCACGCTGCGTGAAACGCTGTTCTACTTCCGCACGCGAGTGAACTGCACCTTCGAGCAGCGCATGATCACCGATCTGCGCGGTCAGCTTCATCGCAAGGTCGAACTCCTTCCGCTGCGCTGGTTCGATCATCAAAGCACCGGCGACATCCTCACCAAGCTCGCCGACGACGTGCCCGCCACGCAGCGCGTCATTCTTGAGGGCATCGAGCAGGGCCTCACCGCGCTGCTGCAAATCCTCATCACCGCCGTCGTCATGCTCGTCGCGGATGCGAAGCTCGCGGTGCTCATCCTCATCCCAACGCCGCTCATCGCCGCTGGCGGATGGATTTACTCGCGTTGGGTTTCACCACGCGCCACCGCCGCGCGTGAAGCGACCAGCGCGCTCAACGCCACGTTGCACGACACGCTCACCGGCATTCGTCAGATCAAGAGCTTCACCGCTGAGGAGATGCGGCAGTGGAAATTTCTCGCTGCCAGCCAGCGTCTCAAAGAAAAACAGACGCGCCTCATGGCCGCGTGGGCCTTTTATGCGCCTTCCATGACGTTGCTCGGCAATCTCGGCCTCGTGCTGCTTCTCATGGCCGGTTCGTGGTGGTGCGTGCGCGGCAACATGACGCCCGGCCAGTTGATGCAGTTCATCCTGCTCGTTGGATTCCTCTACGAACCCATCGCTCGTCTCCACGGTGTCAATCAAACGCTCCTGAACGGCCTAGCTGCCGCCAAACGCGTCTTCGCCATCCTCGACGACGAAACCGAGGAAGACCTCGATTCCGGCCAGGCGCTTCAAAACATCCGTGGCGACATCGAATTCAACTCCGTCTCCTTCGCCTATCGCGAAGACAAGCCCGTGCTGCACGATGTCTCGCTCGTCGCGCAGCGTCATCAAACCATCGCCATCGTCGGCGCCACCGGTTCCGGTAAAAGCACGCTATTCCAGCTCCTCAGCCGTTTCTACGATCCGCAAAGCGGCAGCATCACGCTCGACGGCATCCCGCTCACGCAGATCAGCAAACGCTCGCTACGTCAATCACTCGCTTATGTCACGCAAGAGCCGTTCCTCTTCGCCGGAACCGTGCGCGACAACCTCCTGCTCGGCAAACCGGCTGCCACCGACGACGAACTTTGGTCCGCTTTGCGCTCCGCCTGCGCCGAAGACTTCATCCTTCGCATTCCTGAAGGCATTAACGCCGAAGTCGGTGAGCGCGGTGTTCTCCTCAGTGGCGGCGAACGCCAGCGCCTCGCCCTCGCCCGCGCCTTTCTCAAAGACGCGCCGATCTTGTTGCTCGATGAGGCCACCTCGTCCGTCGATGTGAAATCCGAGCAACTCATCCAGCAAGCCCTCGCCAAACTCCGCGCCAACCGCACCTGCCTCATCATCGCTCATCGTCTCAGCACGATCATTGCGGCAGATGACATCCACGTCCTCCACCAAGGCCGCATCCTCGCCCACGGCAAACACCAGGAGCTTCTGCAATCCTGCGCCTACTACCGCGAACTCGCAGCCATCGCCTTTGATCAGTGATGGCTTGCCAGACAGGCGCTCACGGCACGCTGAGCTTTGCGATCTCCCCGGCGTTCAATGCCCGGTCAAACACAGCGACCTCATCCATCCGGCCTTCCCAATTCGAATCGCTGTCACTGCGCCCCGCGAAGAACACGGCGGGAATGGTCACTCGCGGAGCTTTCGTTTCGATTTCCAGCGTGCCGTTGAGATAGACACGCGCCATGTCGGCGTCACGAATCAGCACGACATGCTGCCACGTCCAGCGTGGAATCTCCGTCTTGCCCGCCACGGGTCCATTGGCGCTCTGAAACACGAGTTTGCCCGTGTTTGCACTCTTTCCACCGATCCCGAGATGCTCGCCGAAGGAACTCACACCGTGATTGTGGTCGCGAGAATAGAACCAGCCGCTGAAATCACGTCCGTCGTTCGGCATGCCGTTCCAGATCCACATTGAAATGGAATACTTCTCTCCAATCCCATTCATCTGCGAACACAAACGTCCACCGACGAAGTGTGGAGCCCTGTTGATCTCCCCATTGGCGCAAAACTCCTCCGACTTCGGTCCGTCGAGATAATAGGCCACATCACGCTCATAGGTGCCGTCGCGCGCATGCCCGCTCGCATCCGTCGCCACGGGCCCGGTAAACTCGTTCAGGCGCCAGTAAGCCGACGGCTTCAGCGCCAGTGCCGCCTTCGCGGCCACGCCGTCATTCAGCTTCCAAGGTCGGCGTGGCTTCCCAGACACCTTTTCGAGCAACTCGATGGCAGCAGCCGCGATCTTCGGCTCCGCATTCACCTCCAAACCGGCAGAACGTGCCGCCCACGTGTTGTAGCCACCCCAGGCGTGCATTTCCGGTGGCGGGATGTAGCCGTCACCGCCATTCGCGAGTTCGATGACCATGTTGTGAATCAGCGGACTGGCCGCTTTGATCTTCAAGCCGGTGATTGCATACGTTTCGTTCGGTGTCGTCGCGATGCCGATGTCGCCGATACGCAGTGCCTGCACCACGATCTCGGTCTGTTGCCGCTCATGCAGGATGATTTGTTCGCGCGCATAGACCTCCGTCGGTGTTTTGGGCAGACGGTCGCCCATCTCCGCCACCACACGCTGCGCCCATTCGAGGCGCTGCTTGTCCGGCACGCGGTATTTGAGCGTCATGCGCTTCTCCGCCATCGCGATCACAGGTTCGTCGCCATACTTGATGCCCGCGTAGGCTTTCGTCGCGATGTCGAGCAGTCCGTTCGTGTATTCGTCGATGGTTGGCTTCGGGCGCTGCTCCGCAGGCACCTTGTAATCGACTCGATAGATGTCACCGCTGCAGCCATGCGACATGATGCCGACCATTTTGCCCTGCGGATCGATGCGCTGCTTCAATCCTTCCGAAAACAGGCCGAAGTAATCGGCGCTGATGTCCTTGTCGCCGAAGTAGTGCATGGAGAAGTTCGCCAGCACTGCCAGCGGCTGGCCGTCTTTCGTTTGAATCGAGATCAGAGACAAATCCGGATCCTCCGGCCCGGATTCACCCACCGCGTCGTCCCACTTTGCGCCCGCGTGCATGTTGGCGCGCACTGTCATGTTGCCGAACGGGTCTTCCACAACGCGATCCGGCCGGCGAATCCACTGTCGCAATGCGGTGAACTCTGCCGCGTTCGCCTTGGCAAAGCCAATCCGGGCCGGTTTCATGGCCGCCTGCGCCGCAGCGATGGCCTCAACGAGCTTCTCCTTCAAAAAAGGCACATAGTTTGGATCGGCATCAGTTCCGAGGCATCCCATCGACGCCGGAGCTGAATGCGCATGCGTGGCAGAGATCAGCATTCGATCTGGAGCGATGCCGGTCTTCGCCGATGCCATCTTTTTCGCATCGTCGAGCACTTCGCGGCTCATCATGCAACTGTCCGCCACCACGATGGCGATCTCCGTCTTCCCATCCGTCGCGACGATAGCACGCGCATTCACCCGCGTGTTGATCTTGTCCACATAACGGCTGAGCATGCTACCGTTCACCAATACCGGCAGTTTTTCCGGCGTGATGTCGATGACAGCCGATCCAGCCTTGAATTCGGCATGAGAAGAAGTGACAAGGCAAACAGCGGCGAGAAAGGTCAGGTGGCGATTCATGGCAGCCGAGAGTACGCCCGCACGACCAGCGAATTTCCGAACCGGCTCACTTCGCCATTTTCAAATAGGCATCGGCATAGCGTTTGCCGAGTTCGCGATACGAGGCGGCGTCGAAGTGTACTTTGTCGCCTTTGTGCTTCAGACCCTCGGCACTGACAAATGCCGTGTGCGGCACCTTGTTCGGCAGGCTTTGATGCGCCTTGTCCACGATCTCCTTTTCGGGGTTCCACGGCACACCGTCGAATTTGCCCATCTGGCCGGCGATGAAGGGCACATCCGGCACTTTGACGAGTTCGCGCAGGCGTTTGATCAGGTCGTGCAACTTCGCCTCATACACAGGCGCGTCTTTGGCAGTGCTGTCTGATTCACCTTGATGCCAGAGGATGCCTTTCAGCGTGCCCGCAGGCAGCGCAGCTTCGACACGCTTCACCATGTCGTCCCACGGATGACTTTTGGTGGGCGGATAAAACACACCCGGCTTCCACGCGTCAATGGGTGAACCGCCAACGGCACACGGAATCAGGCCAATCGTCACATCAGGGTTCGCCTCGGCGACGATTTGACCAAAGGTCTTGCCGAGTCCCACACCTGCAGCCGGTTTGTCGAAGTGCATCGGATCGGTCGCAGGCACCCACTTGCCGTCCTTGCTGAGCATGAGCACGCGTGAATGCGGAGTCTTGTCCTGCTCCTCCACGACGCCACGCCCGGCCATGTTCGACTGTCCGACGAGCAGGAACAGGTGGAATTGATCCTTCGCAGGATGCGAAACGCCCTGCGCGGTTGCAGACGTGATGAAAGCAAGAAGGAGAAAGAAGTACTTCATGAGGATTTCTATTCGAGGAGCCACTCGACCGCGCTGCCTTTGGGCTTTTGGGATTCGCCTTGGAGCCAAAGGGCATGCTCACCATTGAGAGCGATGAAACCGGGAAGGTCACGATACTTTGCGCCACCGGGCAAGAACATGGGGTCACGATAATCGAGCACTTTGCCAAAACGGAAGCCGTGTGTGTCCGCGGCGGCACGATCAACCGCCTCCCCGGCGATCGCACGTGCGGCGACAGCGATGGGTCCGGTTTGAGCGCCGAAAGCCGCGAGGCAGACAGTTTTCGGGTTCGGATGATTTCCGACCTTGGTGTTGCGAAGGAAGGTGACGATACTGAGCACGTCGTGCACGCGCTGCGCGAAGAGCGCGTGGTTGTAGCCATGCGTGTAGCCGGCGAACTCGCGCGGATTGGCGACGACGCGGGTCTGTTTGACGGGTTCGCCACCTTGGAAGAGCAGATCGACACCGACAACGGCGCTTCCGCCGGCCACAAGCTTCTTCACGTCATCACTCGCGATGCCGGAGCGACCGCTGTCATCGAGCCAGATGACGACGCGGTTGTTCCACTGCTTCGGATAGAGCCAGGTGACATTCAGTTCCTCGCCATAGGTTTTGTTGGAGAGCGTGCCGGTCATTTCCAGGTGATCGCCCTTGTCCTGCTTGTCCGCGAGGGTCCACTCGACATCACCCGCCTTGTCGTAGGTGCGCCCGATGACGACTTCGAGGCCCTGGCGCAGCACCTGGGAATCGGCAGCGGCAAGTTGCTTCCCGGCATCTTCAGTAAACCACTTGAGCAGTTTGCGCTCAAATTCGGGATCACCGGCTTTCGGTGCCGGATGCTTGTCATCCCATACCGTGAGCTGCTCCTTCGTGAGCGGTTCGTAGTCCTGCTCGATGACAGGCGATGGAAAGCCGAGTTTGAAGTGCTTGTTGATGAAGGTGTAGAAGGCGCTGCGGGTGACGGCGTTGTAGTTGTGCGGGAAATGCTCGCCACGGACGAGCAGCACGTTGTCCTTCTTGCCGTAGGTCGTGTAGAGCTTCTGCAAGTCCGGGAAGCCCTTGCTGGACATTTCCTTCGTCCAGTCGTTCGCGGTGTTCATGCCCTGCGGTTTCGGAGCAAAGAGTCCGGCGAACTCAACATTGCCTGTGTTGATGCGCAACAGCGATGCGTTTTCGCAGGTGCAGCCGCCTTGCATCGAAGTGCTGACCATCACACAGGGAAAGGAAAGCTTGATGCGGTCGTCAATGGCGGCGAGGAGCATCGTCTGTGTGCCACCACCGCTCGCGCCAGTGATGGCGGTGCGTTCAGGATCGACCTCGGGCAGTGAAAGCAGGAAATCGAGGCCGCGCACCGCATTCCATGTCTGCAAGCCCATGATGCTCTGGCAATGCGCCTCCGCTTGCGGGCTGTAGAGGCCCCAGTTTTCCGTGGTGTTCATCTCCGGGCGCTGCTTGGCGAATTTGTGCACCACCTCGCGGGAAATCTGGACGGAATCGGAGTCGCTCAACATGTCCCACTGCCAGACGACGCAGCCCATGCGCGCAAGCTGCACGCAGAGCGACTGGAAGATGCTGCGCCCTCCTTTTTCAAAGCGCTCGCCCCCCGCGGCGATCTCCGCGCGTGTCTTGTCCGGATCGCCTAGTGATAGACGCGCGTCCTGCCAATGACCATGCGCGAACATGATGCCAGGAACCTTGCCTTTCGGGTTTTTCGGCCGGTAGACATTGCCGGTGACGAAAAATCCGGGCGCGCTCTCGAAGTACACTTTCTCGATCGTGTAGCCGTCGCGGTCGATTTTGCCGTGAATCACGGCGTTGAGCGGTGTTTTCGTCGGCATGGGCCACAATCCTTCCGCGACGAGAATCTGGCGGCGCACCTGCTCGCGGCGCGCCTCCCACTCACTCAACGACGAGGGCGGATTGAAGGGGAAATAACCGTTCAGATCCTTGGGTGGCTGAAGACGGATGTCTTCGGCATGTGTGAGTGTGGCGGCCAGGGCCGCGACGAGGAGCAGCGTGTGTTTCATGGTTGGAAAGTGGACGGCAGACCAACGCACCAAGCGCGGGAACTTCATCAACGATCCGGGGAAATCAGCCCGGCACACCGGGATCGGCATCTTGTTTCGCATTTGCCGCAGCCATGAGTTGCTGCGCCTGCTCGACCCAGCGCTCGCGATGAATGCGGTCTTTGAAAGCGAGACGTGCGGAGATTTCGCGAACCTGCTCTTCATTCCAACCGGCGATTTGCGCATAGGTGTAGATGCCAAGATGATGCAGACGCTGCTCCAGAACTTTGGCGATGCCTTTGAGCGCAGTGAGGTCATCAAAGTGTGCCGGTTTCGCGCGGTAAATGAGGCCAAGACGGGGATCGGCGACCGGGACGGCATCAATGACTGGCAGTTCAGGAATGTCCGCCGGCACGTCGGGGGCCGGCTCCAATGCCTTTCTGGCTGGAACGGAGGTGATGATCGCCGCCAGTGGTGAACTGTGGCGTGCTGGCGGTGGTGGCTCGGCAAGACCGAGGTTTAACTGCGCAGTGGCAGGTTTCGTAATTTCGGCGCCCGGAGACGTTGCTGCATCAGCACCGCCCGCATTGCCTCGCGGGCGTGGCAGACGGCTTTTGGTGGGAGGGCGCATCGTGCGCGTAGTGGAGGTGCGAATATCACGTGTGGTGATGGTTTCCGGTGTGACAGCGGGCACCGCCGCAGAAGCTGAGATTCCATCGCCAGCCTTCATATGAATGGAGTCCGTGGCGATGGCGATCGAAACACCGGCCTTGACGGATTGATCACCCACTTTGCGTTTGAGAATGGCGATCTCTTCCTTCATGGCGGCGGCCTCGCCGCGCAGTTCACGTGCCTGGCGCTTGTAACGACCCCAAGTGGCATAGCCAAACAGCAGACCCACGCCGAAAAAGATGGTCCCGAGCACCGTCACAAACGCCCCGCTGTGCAACAGCATGTACACCAGCGGTTCGGATGAAAGGGACTGTAGATCGAGGTTCATGGGCGTCACTTGACGAGAATTTCAACGCTGCGAGGCGCGAAGGGTGCCGAAGGCGACCCGGAAGGCACCGGATCAAATACGACAGAACTCAATTCCGCGGCCGGCAATCCCTGCTCAAGCAGAAAAGCGGCCACCGCCTCGGCCCGCTGCCTTCCAATCGCCCCCTCCAGCGACGCAGGACCGGCCGGATCAGGGTGCGCACCAATGACCAGGCCGAGTTCAGGCCCTGCCGCCAGCAAGGCGGGCACGAGCATCATGAGCCTGGATTTTGCATCTTCAGTCAATTGCGCTGAACCGGTGTCGAACTGGGTCATCTGACCACGCAATGCCGTTCGGACCTCATTGAGCTTGTCCGGCGGCAGTTTGGAATTCACCTCGTAGCCCGGGAAATGATACACGGAGGGCATCAGCGTCAGACGGGCGTCCACCTTCGCGGCGCCAGTCAGCGGACGAAGCAAGCTCAGCCATTTGCTCTCCATCTGCCGTGTGGCCGCTCCCTCCAGATGCGGAATGCCCTCGACATCAATATCGAACGAACGAGGTGGCGGAGCGCTGAAAAACTCACGCACAAAAGCCGCGAGTTCCTGCCCTTTGGCAAACGTGGTTGGAAGCACATGTGCGCTGGCCTTGAGAGCAGACGGATCCACCTCCCGTGCGCCTGCCACCTCTGAAAGCGCTGCCACGACCTCTTCTTTGACGGCCACATCAGGCAGCAGGCCAGTGAGCACGATGGATTCCGGCTTGCAGGTGATGTGCAGTTCCGCGGGCACACGCAGCTTTTCGACAATGGGCTTGAGCAGCACGCTGCCCACCGTGAGCGGCGGCTTGACTCCCTCCGGCCAGCGGACCTCCCGCGCGATGTGCAGCGCCGTGGCGTCCACTTTGAGGTCGGGCCGCAACTCAGACAGCAGCCGCTGCACCGCCTTTGCTTCTCCTCCGGGCGGCAGCCAGCCGCCCAGCCGCAACATTCCGTTATCAATCTGCGCTTTGAGATTTGCCACAACAAACAGGCGGTCGGATTCCGGCTTCAAACGCAACGGCACCAGGGTGCGAATCGCCGCAACCGCCTTCTCCCGCGATGGCGGATCGACCGCCTCTCCGGCCACAGCGATGTCAAAAAAGCGAACTTCCACGACCGGATCACGCACGCCCGCCTCGTTGAGACGCTTGATCGCCTCCTGTGTGAGCGCGGGCAGATTGTCACGGCAAAACAACCATGCATGTACCGCCGTGGCCACGGGCAGCAGGATCAGCATGAAGATGACGAGGCTGAGACGCATGAAGGCAGAAACGGAGTGGCATTTGACACAGCAGGGGCGGAACCGATACTCCGCGGCCCTGCCGCCCCGGGTGTACCGTTATAGGTTCACCACCAGCGAGCAAGAGTCATCTGCTTATCCCATCAAATTCACCCTTCCATCCATCCCATGTCAGTCGTCATTGCCGGAACCGTCGCCATCGATAATGTCAAAACGCCGCAGGACTCGCAGGAAAACCTGCTCGGTGGTTCCGCCAGCTACGCCGCCCTCGCCGCCAGCATTTTCTGCCAGCCCATCCACCTCGTCGGCGTCATCGGCCACGATTTCCCGAAGGTACACCTCGACATGCTCGCCTCACGCGGCATCACACTCGACGGCCTGGAGCGCAGCGACGGCGAATCCTTCACCTGGACCGGCGAATACCACGAGGACATGAACAGCCGCACCACGCACAAGGTCGGTATCAACGTCCTCGAGCAGTGGCAGCCGAAACTTCCTGCCGCCGCCAAAGAGGCCCGTGTCGCCGTCGCCGCGAACATGAGCCCGGACAATCAGATGCAGATGCTCGACCAAATTCAGGCCGACTTCGTCACCGCCGACACGATGGACCTCTGGATCAGCATCGCCAACGAACGTCTGCACGAAGTCCTCAAGCGCATCGACCTCCTCGTCATCAACGACGGCGAGGCCAAGGAATTCGCCGGCACCACCAACCTCGTCGAGGCTGGCCGCAAGCTCCAGGCCAAGGGTCCGCGCTTCGTCATCGTGAAGCGCGGCGAGCATGGCAGTTTCCTCTTCGGCGAAAACAAAGACGACTTCTTCGCCTGCTCCGCGTACCCGCTGCACAGCGTCTTCGATCCCACCGGCGCTGGAGATTCCTTCCTCGGCGGATTATCCGGCTGGCTCGCCGCCAACGGCAAAACCAAGCCCACCTTCGAAGACCTCAAGACCGCCGTCGTCCATGGCAGCGTCACCGCCAGCTACACCTGCGAGGCTTTTAGCACCCACAAGCTGCAAACCGTCACCAAAGCCGATATCGCCAGCCGCATCGCCGAACTGCGCAGCTACACGAACTTCGCTTGAGTTTGCAGTCGTTTGCGGTGGTTGACGGTGTTTACGATTGTTTTCCCAACCACTGTCATCATCGTCAACAATCGCACACCTCCTCCGCTATGTGGCAGACCATCAAGACCTTCACCGACATCAAGCTGGAGAAAACCAGCGACGGCATCGCCAAGATCACCATCAACCGGCCCAAGGTGCGCAATGCGTTCCGGCCGCTGACGGTGAAGGAGATGCTGGAGGCATTCGACATTGTGCATGAAGACCGCGATGTGGGTGTGATCATCCTCTGCGGTGAAGGCCCGCTGGCCTTCTGCTCCGGTGGCGACCAGAAGGTGCGCGGCGACGCGGGTTACATCGGCGATGACGGTGTACCGCGTCTGAACATTCTCGACGTGCAGCGGAAGATCCGCACGATCCCGAAGCCGGTGGTCGCGATGGTGGCGGGTTATGCCATCGGCGGCGGCCACGTGCTGCATGTGGTGTGTGATTTGACGATCGCGGCGGACAACGCCCGTTTCGGCCAGACGGGGCCGAAGGTGGGCAGTTTCGACGGCGGCCTCGGTTCCAGCTACCTGGCCCGCATCATCGGCCAGAAGAAGGCCCGTGAGATCTGGTATCTCTGCCGCCAGTATGACGCCAAGCAGGCGCTGGAGATGGGCCTCGTGAACACCGTCGTCCCGCTCGACCAACTGGAGGAAGAGACGCTGAAATGGTGCCGCGAGATGCTCCAGCACTCGCCATTGGCCCTGCGCTGCCTCAAAGCCGCCCTGAACGCGGATTGTGACGGCCAGATGGGCCTGCTCGATCTCGCAGGCAATGCCACCCTGCTTTATTACATGAGTGAGGAGGGCAAGGAGGGCAAAAACGCCTTTGTGGAGAAGAGGAAGCCCGACTTTTCCAAGTTCCCCCGGGTGCCTTGACGCACCGTCCGTTCCCCACCGGCCTTGAAAGTCAAGGACGCCTTTATGGTTGCCACAGGCGGGGGAGTTTGTAGTATCGGCGCGTCAACTTTGACACACTCTCTCCCAAACATGGCCAAACGCACCTCCAACAAGCCAGTCTCTCCAGCCCCCGCCACCACCTCCTCCTGCGCCTACGATCTGAAGCAAATCCGGGAGATCGTGGAATTGATGGCTGAGAACGACCTGACCTATTTCCACAGCGAGCAGAAAGGCGCCAAGCTCGAACTCCGCCGCGGTTCTGACCTGAATGCGGTCAAGGACCTCCTCAAAAACATGCCCTTGGCCTCCGCAGCCCCGATGACCGTGGCGGTAGCCCCGGCACCCATGGCCGCAGTCGCTCCGTCAGTTCAAGCCGCCTCTGCGCCGGCAGCGAGCGCGGGTGATCCAATCGGCCCCACAATCAACTCCCCGATGGTTGGCACCTTCTACCGTTCCGCCGCCCCCGGTGAGAAGCCTTTTGTCAACGTGGGTGATGTCGTCGATGAAAACAGCAACGTCTGCATCATCGAGGCCATGAAAGTCATGAACGAGATCAAGGCCGAGGTCCGCGGCACGATCGCCCGTGTCCTCGTGGAGGACGGCAAGCCGGTCCAATACGGCCAGCCTCTGTTTGAGCTGAAAGCGTAAGGCATAGGGCCAAGAGCGTAGAGTCCAGACCTCCCTCCGCTCTTCCTGCTGCCGCCAACGCTTTCCATACATCTTAAACTCTCTGCTCCACGCCCTTAGCCCTTTGCTCTAATGTTCAGAAAAGTCCTCGTCGCCAATCGTGGTGAAATCGCCCTCCGTGTCATCCGCGCCTGCAAGGAACTCGATGTCAAAACTGTCGCCGTCTATTCTGAGGCCGATGTCGATTCGATGCACGTCCACCTCGCTGACGAGGCCATCTGCATCGGCCCCGGCCCCAGCACCGAGAGCTACCTGAAGATGAGCCGCATCATCAGCGCGGCCGAAATCGCAAACGTCGATGCGATCCACCCCGGTTACGGCTTCCTCTCCGAGAAGGAGGAGTTCGCCGAAATCTGCGAGAAGTGCAAAATCAAGTTCATCGGGCCGTCCGCGCGCGTCATCGCCATGATGGGCGACAAAAACGTGGCACGTGAAACGGCGAAGAAATGCGGCGTGCCGATCACTCCCGGTTCTGACGGCATCATCCAGACCGAGGAAGAAGCACTCGGATGGGCGCGAAAGATCGGTTACCCCGTCATGATCAAGGCTGCCGCAGGTGGTGGCGGTCGTGGCATGCGCCCCGTGCTCAACGAGGCCACGCTGATCTCCAGTTTCCAGGCCGCATCCTTGGAAGCGCAGAAGTGTTTCGGCGACGGTTCCATGTACATGGAAAAACTCGTCGAAAAGCCGCATCACATCGAATTTCAGGTCGTGGCCGACTCACACGGCAATGTGGTGCACCTAGGCGAGCGCGACTGCTCCATGCAACGCCGCAACCAGAAGATCATCGAGGAGTGCCCCTCGCCCAAAATGTCCCCGGAGCTGCGCAAGCGCATGGGCGACGCGACAGTAAAAATCTGCAAGCAGATCGGCTACGAGAACTGCGGCACCATCGAGTTCCTCGTCGATAACAAGGGCGAGAACTTCTACTTCATGGAGATGAACACCCGCATCCAGGTGGAGCATCCCATCACCGAAGAAGTCTTTGGCTGTGATTTGATCAAGGAACAGATTCGCATCGCCGCAGGCCTGCCGCTCTCCGAGCATGTGCTCAAGGCCAAGCCCCGCGGCCACGCCATCGAGTGCCGCATCAACGCCGAGGACCCGGCGCGCAACTTTGCTCCCAGCCCCGGCAAGATCAATCTGTGGTACACCTCCGGTGGTCGTGGCGTCCGCGTGGACACGCACGTTTATTCTGGCTACTCCGTGCCGCCATATTACGATTCGATGATCGCCAAGCTCATCGTCACTGGCGCCACCCGCGACATCGCCATCCGCCGCATGCGCCGTGCGTTGGGTGAGTTCACCGTCGAAGGCATCAAGACCAGCATTCCGCTGCAAAGCCAGATTCTGACCACCTCCGACTTCCAAAACGGCCAGTACGACATCACGTGGGTCGAAAACTTCCTGCGTGCCGAGGGGAAGAAGGCGTAGAGAGTCAATTCTCGCCGCTGTGGAGCAAGCGCCGTTAATCTCGGCATTAAGATTGTGCTTACCAAATCGGTCCCCAGTTCCGGCCAAACGGGAAGTAACAGAACAAGCCCGGGCCGACGAGATTTCGCTCAGGCACAGGTCCCCAGTAACGACTGTCCGAGCTGTTGTAGCTGTTGTCCCCCATGGCCCAGTATTCCCGTGCGCCATCCCGCGTGCTGAGACCTTTGGTCACCCCTGTGGCCAGCCTGCCAAAGTTCCCGTAGCCCTTATAGTCGCCTCCCATCGCTGCAACGCGCTTCATGCCTTCCTCTTCTGCAGGACGCCCGTTGACCCACAGCACCGGTGATTTCACTTCCAGGACATCCCCAGGCACGCCCACAAGACGCTTGATGTAGTGCTGTGATCCCCAGCGTGGGTCGAAGTTGGAGGCGTTCTCAATGCCGCTGATGTTCTTCGTTGTGAAGACAAACACCTCCCCGCGCTTCGGACGGCGGAAGTGATAGGCAAATTTATTCACCAGCACCTGATCACCCGTGTCGAGCGTGCCACGCGCCAAGAGCTGCCCCTCGGTCACATAGGTGCCACTTGCACTGGCGATGCGACGCTCAGGTGTCGCATCCGGCGTGATCTCGCTGCCATCCTCCTTGATTGGCAGGTTCAGGTAACGTTGGAAACCCAGATTGAATTCCGGATCTGTTGCAAGCTGGCGCATTGGCGCCCAGATCCACTGCGTTTGACCGTCAGCAAAATGCAACCGGCAATGGGTGAAAAAGCCAAGAAAACTATGCTCGGTCAGCGGCTCACTTTGGCGAACATAACCAGAATGATTGGCCACCACATTGAAATAGCTACGCCCAGTCGCCCAGTCCTTGCATTGCACCAGCAGATTGGGCGTGGGATCCTGCTCCGTGTGATTTGCCACCAGGCCATACAGCGTTGGCTGCATGGAGCCGGTGGGAATCTTGAACGGCTGCACGATGTAGCTGCGGATTCCGAGCGCGATCACGATGGCGACAAAGAACACCTCAATGTTGTCTGCCAGTTCGGAATGACTCGCGTTCGGCAACGCCTTTTCACAGGCCTTGTTGATCTCGGTGGCGAGCGTGTCGATGCGGGCGCGGTCTTTGGCACGCATCGCATCCTCCAGGCTGGCACGCAGCGTGGAGATCTCATCGAGCTTCGCCTGTGGCAGAACATCGCGCTTGTAATTGATGAAGCGGGTCACTCCTTTGTGCAGAAGTTTCGCATGCTTGAGGTAGCGAGGGGTGAGGAAAAACATGGCTGCTCGTGAGATTTTGGGGTCAATTCGTCTTCAACACCTGGATAAACGCCTCTTGCGGGATGTTCACCTTGCCGATGGCCTTCATCTTCTTCTTCCCTTCCTTCTGCTTCTCCAGCAGCTTTCGCTTGCGGGTGATGTCACCGCCGTAGCACTTGGCCGTCACGTCTTTGCGCAAGGCGCTGATGGACTCGCGGGCGATGATCTTCCCGCCGATCGCCGCCTGAATGGCGACGACGAAAAGCTGCTGCGGAATGACTTCCTTGAGCTTCGTGCAGAGCTGACGTCCGCGGCTCTCGGCCTTGCTGCGATGCACGATGCAGGAGAACGCATCCACAGGATCACCAGCGATGAGAATGTCCATTTTCACAAGCTCGGCGGCCTCGTAGCCGGCGTGCTCGTAATCCATGCTGCCATAGCCGCGGGTGATGGACTTCAGCTTGTCGTTGAAATCGACGAGGATTTCATTCAGCGGCATCACCGTGTGCAGCAGCACGCGACGGTCGTCGAGCGTCTCGGTGTTGTTCACGACACCGCGCTTGTCCATCACGAGCTGCATCATGTCGCCGATGTATTCGTTCGGGATCATGATGTTCACCTTCACCATCGGCTCGCGGATTTCGTCGATTTCCTGAGCGCTGGGAAGGAAGCAGGGATTGTCCACCTCCATTTCGGTGCCGTCGGTTTTGCGCACCTGATAGATCACGGACGGATAGGTCGAGATGACATCCATGCCAAACTCGCGCCGCAGGCGCTCCTGCACGATCTCCATGTGCAGCAAACCAAGGAACCCACAGCGGAAACCAAAGCCAAGCGCGGCGGAGCTTTCCGCCTGGAAGGTGAACGCGGCGTCGTTGATCTGCAGCTTGCCAACGGCGAGTTTCAGCGCCTCAAAGTCATCTGTACTGACCGGATAGATGCCGCTGAAGACAAGCGGATGGATTTCCTTGAATCCCGGCAGCGGAGCTGGTGCGGGTTTGCGAGTCTCGGTCAGCGTGTCGCCGATTTTCACATCGGCGGTCGATTTCACGTTCGCGATGAGGTAGCCCACATCACCTGCCTCGAGTTTTTCACACGTGGTCATCTTCGGGCGGAAGATGCCGACGTCTTTGATTTCGTAGTCGAGTCCGGTGGACATCATGCGCACCTTTTGCCCGCGAATGATGGTTCCACTGACGACGCGGACATAACTGACAACACCGCGATAGGCGTCGAAGACGGAATCAAACACCGAGGCGCGGAGGTATCCGTCACCTGGATCCTTGGGTGGCGGAATGAAAGCAACGACAGCCTCCAGAATGTCCTCGATACCGATGCCCATCTTCGCGCTGGCTGGCACGGCTTCGTCGGCGGGAAGTTGCAGGATGTCTTCGAGCTGCCGCTTGCATTTCTCGATATCGGCGCTGGGCAGATCGACTTTGTTGATGACGGGGATGACGTGCAGGTTCTGCTGCATCGCCAGGTTCAAATTCGCGACCGTCTGCGCCTCCACCCCCTGCGATGCATCAATGAGCAGCAACGCCCCCTCACACGCGGCGAGAGAGCGGCTCACCTCGTAGCTGAAATCGACGTGCCCGGGTGTGTCGAGCAGGTTGAGTTTGTACATCTGGCCGTTGCGGGCCTTGTAGTTCATGCAAACCGGGTGCGCCTTGATTGTGATCCCGCGCTCGCGCTCCAAATCCATCGCATCGAGAAGCTGGTCCTGTTGCTGCCGCACCGTGATGGTGTGCGTGAACTCCAGCAAGCGGTCGGAGAGCGTGGTCTTCCCGTGGTCGATGTGGGCAATGATGGAGAAATTACGGGTGTTGGCGATGGACATTCCGGGGCAGGTCAGGGGGCGGCGTATCTAGTCCAGCGCCGGGAGGAATGCAATTCCGATGGTGCATGGCCTTCCAAGTGTGATAGAACACCACGATCCATGAAACCGGCCCTTCTCGACCACGAGGCATTGCAGCAATCGTTGGCCGCACTGCCCGGCTGGCGTATCGAGGAGCGGGAGTTGGTGAAAGACTTTGCGTTTTCCAGCTACATGGTCGGCATCGAATTCGTGAATCAAGTCGCAGCCCTGGCTGAGGCAGCCAATCATCATCCCGACATGCTGGTGCGCTGGCGCAAGGTCACCGTTCGCTTGACCACCCACAGCACTGGTGGCTTGACGGTGCTGGATTTTGAAGTGGCGGAAAAGATCGACCGGCTGTGAGGCAAGCAAGTCTCACCGCGCCACCGCCGCCGTGTCCCGGTTGATCTTCTGGCCGGAAGGATCCACGACACTGACAGTCACAAAGATAATGATGTTCTTCGTTTCAGTCTGGGTTACCTCGCTGCGGAAGAACCGTCCCACGAAAGGAAGATTTCCCAAAACCGGGATCTGGTCGTTCACCATCGACCGACGTTGAATCTTGGCCCCGCCAAGCACAATCGTCGCTCCATCCCAAATCTTGACTGCCGTTGATACCTTCTGCGTTTTGAAGATGGGCTGCAAGATCAAGTTGGGCGTGATCAGACGCTCAGGCTGGCTGATGGGCACATAAGACGAGGTGGCTCCTGGCCCCCATTGAATCGGAAGAACTGTCGTAGAACTCGGAGAGTAAATCGGGGAGCCGTAATTCACGAAGCCTTCAAAATCTGTCAACTCGGGTGCGATGGTAAGTTCGACAGTGCGTCCATCGTCAGAGATAATTGGCTCGACATCCACCAAAACCCCCGTCTTTCTCATCTCAAAAGCAGTGGGAGTGGTTGGCGTTGCAATTTGCGACGTCTGCGAACCGCCCGTATTCAAGCCGCCCCCACCTCCTTGCGGAAGTTGTGGTGGGTCAAACTCGGTAGGATAGATGAACTCCTTCACCACCTCCACAGTGGCCTTGAGTCCATTTTTCGTGGTCACACTTGGAGAGGCATTGATATCAATGCCCTTCTTTTGCGACAAGGCACGCATCACAGATTGAAATTGGGGATCTGTGAAAACACCAGCGACAGAGAATACCCCGGGTGCCACATTTCTGTTGCCAACTGGCGTGCCAGTTTGCAGCAGATTGTCAATGCTGTTTGTGTCCACCGCATATGAACCCGAACGCAGACCAGAAGCTATCGGGCCACCACCATACGGAAAGGGAGCCGTCGTCCCAGTCGGCACAGGTCCGGCGAATGCTCCATTGACAGCAATCGGCGGGAAAACCTGATCCACAGCAGGCGGATTGTAAAAGGGATCGTTAACAAACAAAGCTGGTGTCGTATAAGGCGTGGAGAATGGAAAATTGGCTGGTGAATACGCATTGCCATTGCCCGTGCTGCCACCGCCAAGAAACACATTGTTGCCGTTCATTCCCACACCTCCGAGCAGCCAGTCAAAGCCAAGCTCGTCCAGATTCTTCTGGTTAACCTCCAGCATACGCACCTGGACCACCGCCAGCTTGGGCGCCGTTTTGCTCGCCTCCTCCACCAGCGTCTCCACCATCTCCATGTTTTGCAGGGTGTTGCGCACCGTCAGTGTGCTGGTCGCCGAATTGAAACTGGCGCTGGTTCCTTCCGGGAAGGTCACGCCCCGCCCTTCGAGAAACTCCCTCGCCCCCATGCGTCGTATGACCAGACCGCCGCCAGCTGCGGGCGTTTGATTGGCAAATGGATCAGCCGGAGTTGCTGCAGCCGGAGTTCCGGCTGGAGCGCTCTGAATAAAATCAGGCGGCACACGGAAAGAACGCGTGATGATCGTATTGTCACGATCACTGACGGAGACAAAAAGCACCGCATGCTCCTCTACGCGGTAGGTCACCCCGCACATTTCGCTCACATAACGCAGAACCTCTTCCATGGGAACATTGGAAAGGTTGAGGCTGATCGGCTTGTTCCGCGACTCGGGCGGAACATTGATGATGAAACTCACCCCTTTGCCCTGAGGGTCGAGATCACGACTGCGCACCCGCAGCAGCTCAGCCACCTCGTCCAGTGTGGCACCGGCGAATTCCACCTGTGGAAACACGAGGGTACGCAGTTTGTCCGTGATCGACTGACGTCCGCTTTGCTGGCTCGTCTGCGTTTGGGCAGCGCCAAACATGGCGCTCATGTCCTGCGCGCGGGGCAAGGGATCCTCCCAAGTCTTGTCCACCTCACTCAGCATTTTTGAGCGTTGATGATCATAAGCGGCTTTGTAGTAGCGCTGCTTGTCCTGCTCTGCTTTCTCCATGCCACGTCGGGCTGTGCTGTTGTAGGGATCGATACGAAGCACCTCCTGATAGGTCGCAATGGCCTTGTCAGGGTCGCCAATCTCCAGAAAAGAGTTCGCCTTGATCAGAAGGGCCTGCACAGCCTCCACGTTGCTGACATGCTTCTTGGTCAAGGCAGGCGGAAAACGATCAGTATCATTCAAACGCTGCTTCAATTCGACAGCCCGTGGATCCTTGGGAGCCACACTAGGAGCGAGGAGTTCATCCACCAAGGCCTTCGCTGTTTCGAGATCCCCCGTCGCCGCCAGTTCCTGGGCACGCTGGCAACCAGCCAGCACATAGCCATTCCGCGCCACGAGACGATGCTCCTGTGCGAGCGGAATATCCGGCAGGGCTTCATACGTCGCTTTGAACACGGCCAGTGCATCCTCGGCTTTCCGTTCATTCAGCAACTGATAACCCTTCTGAATGTCGTCCGCCGCTTTGTTCACCTGAAGCGCACGTCTCCTTGCCTCGGCCTCTGCCATCGCAGACACCGACTGGGCCATCACCGTGCTCTGAAGGCCGAGACCAAGGATCGCAAATGCAAACACAAGGGCGCTCATCAGGCGACAAAAGGGCCGGACCTTGGAATCGTTCGGGAAAAGCGTCGGGGGCATCAAAATTTCGGAAAACAAGCCTTATAACAGGACTCCGCCTGCCGCCCAAGCATTTTCTGCCACGATTCTCACCCCGCAGTTGCCCTTCCGCCGTCCCTTGCTCTGATGGCGGCCCCATCCCCTCAAAGTCATGTCGAAAGCCCCCATCAGAGTCGCAGTCACCGGCGCCGCCGGTCAAATCGGTTACGCCCTCCTTTTCCGCATCGCCTCCGGCGCCATGTTTGGTCCGGATCAGCCGGTCATCCTCCAGCTCATCGAGGCGCCGTTTGAAAAGCCGATGCAGGCGCTCGCCGGCGTGGCCATGGAGCTCGATGACTGCGCCTTCCCGCTGCTCAAAGGCATCGTGCAGACCAGCGATCCAGCGGTCGGCTTCAAGGACGCCAACTGGTGCCTACTCGTCGGTGCCAAGCCCCGTGGCCCAGGCATGGAACGCGCCGATCTGCTCAAGGACAACGGCAAGATCTTCATCGGTCAGGGCCAGATCATCGACGCCGTCGCGGCGGATGACGCGCGTGTGGCTGTCGTCGGCAATCCGGCGAACACAAACTGCATGATCGCCGCCTCGCAGGCCAAGCGCCTCACGCCAGATCGCTTCACCGCCATGGTGCGCCTCGATCAAAACCGCGCCCAGACCCAGCTCGCGCAGAAGGCCGGCGTCGATCTCACCGAGGTGAAGGACATCTTCATCTACGGCAATCACAGCCCCACGATGTTCCCTGCCTTCGCCCACGCCACGATCGGCGGCAAACCGGCCTCGCAGGTCATCAATGACAAGGCCTGGCTCGAAGGTCCCTTCTGTGAAACCGTCGGCAAGCGTGGCGCGGCCATCATCGCCGCCCGTGGCGCCTCTTCCGCAGCCTCTGCGGCGAATGCGCTCGTCGATCACGTCCGCTCGCTCGTCACGCCGGGTGCGATCCACAGCATCGCGGTGAAGAGCGAAGGCAACTACGGCTTTGATCCGAACGTCTGGGCCGGCATGCCGGTGCGCACCACGACGCCGGGCAGCTACGAAGTCATCACCGGCTACCAGATGGACGATTTCGCCAAGTCGAAGATCGCTGCGACGAACAAGGAACTCGTCGATGAGCGCGGTTTTGTGGCCGACATGATCAAATAAACGCTACAGACCAATTTCTTTGCCCCATGCGCCCTCTGTGGCCCATGGGGCTTTTTTCTGGCGAAATTCCCCTTCCCTGCCACGTTCAGTGCCCATGCTTCCCACGCGACGCGCATTCCTGCAATCCACCGGCTGCGGCTTTGGCTACCTCGCATGGTCGGCCATGGCACAGAGCCAGGCGGCGCTGGCCAATCCGCTTTTGCCAAGGCGTCCGCATCATCAGCCGAAAGCCAAGCGCGTCATCTTCCTCTTCATGCAGGGCGGCGTGAGCCATGTGGACTCGTATGACTACAAGCCGCGACTGTTCAAAGACGACGGCAAAATCATCGACGTGGCAGATTCACGCGCCGTCGCCAAGACTGGCAAAGGTGCGCTGCAGCGCGTGATGAAACCGCTGTGGGACTTCAAGCAGCATGGCGAATCCGGCCGCTGGGCCTCCAATCTCTTCCCAAATATCAACCAGCACGTCGATGATCTGTGCTTCCTGCACGGCATGCACACGGAAGGCGTGGCGCATGGTCCGGCGACACTTTTCCTGCACACCGGCACCACGAGTTTTATCCGTCCCAGCATGGGCTCTTGGATCATGTATGGCCTCGGCGCGGAAAATGAGAACCTGCCGGGCTTTGTCACCATCAGCCCTTCGCTCGGCAATGGTGGCCCGCGTAATTACGGCAATGCCTTCCTGCCTGCCATCTTCCAAGGCACGCCCGTGGGCCGCAGCGGCCAGCCTGCGAAGGAATCCACCATCAAAAACATCGCCAACACCATCTGGACGCCCGAACAGCAGCGGAAGCAATTTGGCCTGCTGAGCTCGCTCAATGCCGGGCAAGCCGCCCGCGCCATGCCCGGCGACACGGAAATTGATGCCGTGATCCGCAGTTACGAACTCGCCTGGCGGCTGCAAAACAACGCGCCAGACGCGATGGATATCTCCGGCGAGTCAGAGGCCACCAAGAAGCTCTACGGCATCGACGAGAAGCCCACGGACAACTTTGGCCGCCAGTGCCTCATGGCGCGCCGTCTCGCCGAGCAGGGCGTGCGCTACATCCAGGTCAATTACGGCGACAAATCGAATAATCCAGCCTGGGACCAGCACTCGAACTTGCCCAAGCATGGCGATCACGCCGCCGCTGTCGATAAACCCATCGCAGGTCTGCTCCACGACCTCAAACAACGTGGCCTTCTCGAAGACACCATCGTCTGGTGGGGCGGTGAGTTTGGTCGCACTCCTTACGCGGAGAAAAACGGCACCGGACGTGACCACAACCCGCTCGGTTTCACAGTCTGGCTCGCTGGCGGCGGTTTCAAGCCCGGCCTCTCGTACGGCGTCACCGACGACATCGGCCACATGGCTGTGGAGGACAAAGTCCACATGCACGACCTGCACGCGACGATCCTGCATCAACTCGGCCTTGATCACGAAAAGCTCACCTTCCGCTCCGCTGGACGCGACTTCCGCCTCACGGACGTACAGGGCCGTGTGGTGAAGGATGTGGTCGCCTGAGCGATACGAGCTTCCACGCTATCACGCAAAGATGATGGCGCTTGAAAGGCTGGAGAGACGAGTTTGCCTCGTCGCCACTTCTACACCTCAGGCCTCGCGAATTTTGGAGGCCAGATTGTCCAGCGTCCGTTTGAATGCGTTGGAGCCGTTGATGAGGTTGTTCACCACCTTGCAAGCGTGAATGACCGTGCCGTGATCACGCCCGCCAAACTCGTCGCCAATCTGAATGAGCGGCAGCTTGGTGAGCGTGCGGGTCAGATACATTGCCACCTGGCGTGCCTCGGCAATGTTCTTGGGCCTTCTCGGGCCTGTGAGATCACTGACACGGAGATCATAATGCGTGGCGACGATGCGCTGCACACGGTCCACCGTGATGGCTTTGGACACGTCTTCATCGATGACATCATGGAGCAAAGTCGCGAGCGCGGACTCAGTGGCCACGGGACCTTCGAGCGAGTCATGCGCTGCCACGCGCATGAGCGCGCCTTCAAGCTTGCGCACATTGGAGCGAATGCGGGTCGCCATGAACTCGAGGATCCAGGGTTCCAGTGAAACGTTGAAATCGCTCTGCTTGCGACGGAGGATGGCAATGCGCGTTTCAAAATCCGGCACCTGAATCTGCGTGGCAAGGCCCCACTCGAAGCGCGAGACCAGCCTGCTCTCCAGATTTTTGATCTCGCTGGGCGGACGATCGCTGGCCAGAACGATCTGGCGCGCATTGTTGAAGAGTTCGTTGAAGGTATGGAAGAACTCCTCCTGCGTGCTGTCCTTGCCCTCGAAGAAGTGCACGTCATCGATCAACAGCATGTCGACCTTGCGGTACTTGTGGCGGAACTGGCTGAAGGTCTGCTTTTTGATGGCGTCCACGAATTCGTTGGTGAACTGCTCGGACGTGACATAGCGCACCAGTGCGCGTGGTTTGCGCACCAGCACCTCCTGGCCGATCGCCTGGAGGAGATGCGTCTTGCCAAGGCCGGTCGGGCCGTAAAAGAACAGCGGGTTGTAAATGCGTCCCGGTTTCTCCGCCACAGCACGTGCCACCGCGACGGAGTAGCTGCTGTTCGTCCCGATGACAAAGCTGTCGAAGTTGAACTTGGCGTTCAAACCCGCCTCGCTGAAGTAACGTATCTGCGGCTGGTCAGGCGCGGTGATACGCGCGGCCTTGATTTCCGGCACCGGTGCGAATTTAGCAGGCGCCGGCTCAGTGGCCACGTGGAACTCAATCACCGCAGGCTCGCCCGTCACCTCAGCCACAGCGTCGGCAACAACTGCGCTATGATTGCTCTCAATCCACAATTGATGAATTGGATTGGGCACCGTGATGATGAAGCGGCCGCCATCCACCAAACACGCGGAAGTGCCGCTGAAGCAGCGCTGAAAATTGTCGCCACCAAGACGCTGCTCAAGCACCGCGCATACACGATCCCACACCGTGGGCACCATGTTGAAAAGCTCGCTCTGCGAATCATGAACCGGGATGTCGGTTCCATTGTGGCTGGATTGATTCGTGCTTTCCTCGTGGCGCGGCATGTGGATTGTCTCCGGAGAAATGGTCAAAAGTGATTTGGTTGAGCCGTGCTGCGGAATGAACCATTGCAACTCGCGGGGAGAAAAACAGCTCATCAATGACGGGCGTGTTGTATGACGAAATCGACACGAACCACAAGCTCTTACTCGAAAAATTTTTGAAGTTGTTCCACGGCTCGCGTGAAACATTTTGAAAAATCCTGCGGCATTGTTCTCACGCCACCGTGAACAAGTTGTGAAAAGCATGGGAACTCTTGTGCCCAACCTCAGTTTCACACACCTTGCAGCGCGATGCGCTGCTACGCGCTCAGCAATTCCCCATCGTTCTGGATGACAAAAGCAGCCTCAATGTGCCTGCTTCAAATGTTCTGCGAGAATGTCACGGCCAAAGTCGCCGTCGAAACTGCGCCAGACGCTGTGAACGTGATTGGCATCGTTTTGCGTGTTGTCATATTCAATTAGAAAAGTTTTTCCCTGAACGCGGTAGTAGTGCGGTTCGCCACGTTCCTTGCCACCCGCCCAGCCAAAATAGACCGGCCCGCTTTTTTTGATTTCCTCGCGCGTTTCCGCGGCAATCTCAGGACGCAAACGTTCGAGATACTCGTCAATCAAGCGTCCCAGCAACGCCTTCTGCGCATCCGTGAGAGCGCTGTCAGGAAGACCCGCAGGTGACAGGGCGCTGACTTTGCGCTCCGCGGCCGTGATCATTTCCTTCGGCGCCGCATCTGCCACGATCGCTGTCTTCAATTGCTCTTCATTGAGAGATTTGACGAGTTCGCGGCCCAGTTCTTCCTCGACACCCAGCACACGCAGGCCAGTGAGAGCCCCCTGCCTCACTTCACCAGGATTCGAGCCCATGAAGGCAGGCGTGGCACGCAGAAGGCGCCCATCTTTAATGGTGAAGTTCAATGAGAGGTGATGGCCTTCGATGCGCCAGCCCCACATGCCCTTGTCCGCCGGCTCGCCAAAGATTGAGACAAAGTACTTTTCGGGGTCACGCTTCTCGCGGGTCGCGGCGCGCTTCGACTCGTCAGCGCCTTCTATTTGATAGAGCACTTCTTCCAGGCTCATGATCGTCACCGCTTTGGCCGAGCCGCGGAATCCGAGACCGGTGTTCAGCAGAGCATGCGCAAGCAATCGCTGCTGAGGGTTGAGTTCCTTCATGGGCAGCCCGAGGCGCTCACGCGGGATGAAGTGCCAGTTCTCCCGCTCCTCGGCGCCAAACTCGAAAACCGCCCTTGCCTTTTGCTCTGGAGCAAGCGAAGCCAGGAACACCCTGGCGATGGCCGACATTTGTGTCCCCGCGTCATGCGCTTGCGATTTCACAGGCATCAGGGAAGTCAAACCGAGGCAGACAACGAAAATGGGACGAAGGAGGCGTGAGATTGGGTTCATGGCAGTGGATTCGGCGTGATTCAGCCGCAGGGCAAGTCGAACGCCGCCGCAAAACGATGTTTGTCACTCAAGCTCATCATTTTTCATCAACTGCGCGTCGCGACGTTGACACTCTCACAAGCAAAGTTGTAGTCTGACAATTATCGCAAAAATCGTCATAACGACCACCGCCAAGCCGCATCCATTTCATGTACTCAAATGAATCATACCTCCTCGAACAGCTCGTGGAAGCCGGCCTGCTGACCGAACGCGACATCCAGCAGACAAAATCAGGACTCAAACCGGGCGAAAGTGTCATCGAGGTGCTGATCAAATCGGGAGTCATCAGCGATGAGCAGGTGGCGCAGCACGTCGCGGTGAATGCGGGGATGGAATATGTGGACTTAAATGGCTTTGAGCCGCACGCGGGCCTCAAGAGCCTCATGTCAGTCGATGTAGCGCTCAAATATAAGATCGCTCCGCTGGGCACCAATCAGAACGCCATGCAGGTCGCAGTCTCTGATCCGTTCGACTTTGAGACGCTGGATGCCCTGCCCCACGTTCTCCAGCCGGAGATTGAGTTCTACTGCTCAACACCGTCCTTGATCAAGACACTCCAGTCGAACATCTACGGGAACGAGGCCGTAATGGGCAAGAGCACCATCAAAACGGCAGGCGCGGCTGGAGAACCGGGTGATCAAGACGCCCCTGTCATCAAGCTCGTGACGAACATGCTCATGGAGGCCTTTAAAAACAAGGCATCTGACATTCACATCGAGCCGCTGGAGAAGGACATCCGGGTACGTTACCGCATGGACGGCGTGCTCGTGGACGTGGAGCATCACCCCAAACGCCTGCATGCGGCGATCATCGGTCGTGTCAAAATCATGACTGGGTCGATGCAACTCGATGAAAAGCGCGTTCCGCAGGATGGCCGTATTCAGATGAGTTTTAATGACAAGGAGATCGACATGCGTGTGTCAATCATCCCGACCAACCACGGCGAGAGCGTGGTCATGCGTGTGTTGGACAAAAGCAGTCTGCGCCTCGGTCTCTCCGACCTCGGCTTCCTGAGCGATGACCAGGCGATATTTGAACGGCTCATCACCCTCCCCGACGGCATCATTCTGGTCACCGGCCCCACGGGATCAGGCAAGACGACGACACTTTACGCCTGCCTGCACTACATCAACCGTCCCGACCGCAAGATCATCACGGTGGAGGATCCGGTGGAATATGAACTGCCCGGCATCAACCAGGTCATGGTCAAAGAGGATGTGGGAATGACCTTTGCCGCTGCGCTGCGCGCCATGCTGCGCCAGGCGCCAAACATCATCATGCTTGGTGAGATCCGCGACCTGGAAACCGCCTCCATCGCGATCCAGGCTTCGCTCACCGGCCACTTGGTCTTCAGCACGTTGCACACAAACGACGCCCCCAGCGCGGTTGCCCGTTTGAGCGACATTGGCGTAAAACCCTTCCTCATTGCCTCCGCAGTGCGCGCCATCCAGGCCCAGCGACTCGTGCGCAAGCTCTGCGCCGACTGCAAGACTCCCACTTCGTTGAGCGACCGCGAGCTGCGTGCCTTGGGCCTGGAAATCGCCCAATTGAGCGAAGCCAGCATTTACGGGCCCAACGGCTGCAGCAAATGCCGTCAGGTGGGCTATCGCGGACGAATGTCCTTGGTGGAAATCTTCACCGTGGACGATGAAGTGCGCAACATGATCAACCAGCAACTGACCACGCCCCAGTTGCGCAAGCGTGCCCGCGAACTCGGCATGCGCACCCTGCGCGAGGATGGCATCCGCAAGGTTCTCGCCGGCCTGACCACCGCTGAGGAGGTGATCGAAGCCACCATGTCTGACGCAGACTAACACGCCATCAACCCACACCTTTTCATCGACGACTATGACCGCACAAAATGTGATCGAGATGCTGGAGAACCGCGGGGTGATCGACAAGGGCCTCGCCTACGACATCGAGCAGGACAGCGTGCAAAACGGCAAAGACATCGTGCAAGTCCTGCTGGACTATGGCATCTACACCAACGAAGACGAGTTTTGGGCCCAGGTGGCCGACGAACTCGGCGCGCAGCACTTCGATCTCGAAGGTTTCGAGCCGCCCTCGTCGGTCGTGGCTTTGATTCCGGCCGGCATGGGACGATTGTATGGAGCCTTTCCCATCACGCTCGACGCACAGGGCCTGCATGTGGCCTTCACCGATCCGCTAAACCCCCAGCTTATCGAAGACCTGCGGTTTGGGCTGGAAAAGACCATTGTGCCCGTAGTGGCCCGTCGCAGCCAGGTGCAGGCGTTGATTGAAAAGCATTATGGCAGTGGAGCGCCAAGTGTTGAGGAAATTTTTGGCCAGCTCGGCAAGAACAAGGACACCAGTTCTCCCGAAGCGGAGGCAAACTCGGCGCCCATCGTCAAGTTCGTCGATCTCGTGCTGCAGCAGGCCATCAAGGAGCGCGCCAGCGACATTCACTTCGAGCCCTTCGAGCGCGAGTTCAAAATCCGCTACCGCGTGGACGGCGCCCTCTATGAAATGGCCCCACCGCCGGTGCATCTGGCCACCTCCGTGATCTCCCGCGTCAAGGTGATGGCAAACATGAACATCGCCGAGCGCCGCATCCCGCAAGACGGTCGTATCATGACCGCGGTCAGTGGCAGACCTGTGGACATGCGCGTGAACTCGCTGCCGACACAACATGGTGAATCGGTGGTGCTTCGCGTGCTTGACCGTTCCTCCGTCAACCTCGATCTCGAAGTGCTGGGCATGCAGCCCTTTCTTTATGATTACATTGTCGAGACGATCCACAAGCCGAACGGCATTTTCATCGTCACCGGTCCCACGGGTGCCGGGAAGACCACCACCCTCTACGCCTGCCTCCGCAAGATCAACACCGTGGACTGCAAGCTCCTCACCGCGGAGGATCCGGTCGAATACGAGCTCGACGGAGTCATGCAGGTGCCGGTGAACGACGCCGTTGGCCTCACCTTTGCCAAGGCCCTGCGCGCCTTCCTGCGTCAGGATCCCGACCGTATCATGGTGGGAGAAATGCGTGACCTTGAGACTGCGCAGATCGCCATCCAGGCATCCCTCACCGGTCACTTGGTGCTCAGCACACTGCACACCAATGACTCCGCTGGCGCCGTCACACGCTTGGTGGACATGGGAGTGGAGCCATTCCTTGTCTCCGCCACCTTGGAGGGGGTTCTGGCTCAACGATTGCTGCGCACGATCTGCAAGAGCTGCCGCTCGCCCTACGAACCGAACCTGCACATTCTCAATCAACTCAATCTCTCGCAGGAAGACATCGGCGGAAAGCATTTTTACACCGGTTCCGGTTGCTCTGCCTGCGGCGGCGGCGGCTACAAGGGACGCAAGGGCATCTATGAGTTGCTCGATGTCACCGATCCCATCCGCGAGCTTATTACCGGTCGCGCCCCCACCCTCGTTTTGCGCCAGAAGGCCATCGAACTGGGGATGGTCACCCTTCGCGAGGACGGCCTGCGCAGCATCTATGATGGTGATACGACCATTGAAGAGGTACTCAAATACACCTGATGCCCGCGAACAGATAGGCTGCTCCGGGCTGTTTATCCTCCTCGTTGATTATTTGATGGACAGAACGCACGACGCTTCGGTATTCTGAATTTGCACTCAACCCACGCCTCCAAGACACGATTTTATGCCCAAGTTTCACTACATCGCACTGGATCAAAACGGCCAGGAAACCACCGGGGACCTTGATGCCGCCTCGGAGGCCGATGCCGTCAACCAATTGCGCCAGGCCGGCCTTTACCCCACCAGCGTCGCCGCTGAAGGGCAAGGGCAGGCCGCTGCCATCAAGAAACGCGCCAAGGTCAGTTCCAAGGGCAAGGCCAAGGTCATCAAAGTCGGGGCAAGCGCCAAGGTGGCCAGCAAGACCTTGATGATTTTCACCCGCCAGCTTGCCACTCTGATCGACTCCGGCCTGCCGCTGCTGCGTGGGCTCACGGTGCTCGGCCGCCAGGAGCCCAACGTGATCATGAAGGGCACGATCAACACCCTCGCTGACAACGTGCAGACTGGCAGCACCTTCTCGGAGAGCCTCCAGCAATACCCGCGCATCTTCAACAAGCTCTACATCAACATGGTCAAGGCCGGGGAACTGGGCGGTGTGCTCGAACTCGTCCTCAACCGCCTCGCGGAATACCAGGAAAAGGCCCAGAAACTCAAAAACAAGATCGTCGCGGCGATGGTTTACCCCATCATCGTCATGTGCATTGCGGCAGCCATCATGGTCTTCCTCATGCTCGTCATCGTACCGCGCTTCGAGACCATTTTCGAAGACATGCTGGGCAGCAAGGACAAGCTTCCCGAACTGACCAAATGGGTCATCGGCTTCAGCCGCAATATGTACGATTACAAGTGGTACCTCCTCGGCACCCTCGTTGGCATCTTCCTCTTCTGGCGCATGCTCGCTGCATCCAAGGGTGGCCGTCGTTGGATTGACCGCACCAAGCTTCGCATGCCCCTGTTCGGCGATGTTCAGCGAAAAACAGCCATTTCCCGCTTCACCCGGACCCTTGGCACCTTGGTGACCTCCGGTGTGCCTATTTTGCAGGCCCTGAACATCACCCGGGAGACCGCGGGTAACACCATCGTGTCCGATGCCATCAACAAGGTGCATGACGCCGTGAAGGAGGGCGAATCCATGGTTGCCCCGCTCGAATCCAGCGGCGTATTCCCGCCCATGGTCATTTCCATGGTGGATGTCGGTGAGGAAACCGGTCAGTTGCCCGAAATGCTGTTGAAAATTGCTGATGTGTACGAAGATGAAGTCGACAACTCAGTCTCTGCGCTCACCTCTATGCTCGAACCCCTCATGATTGTCATCCTGGCCCTTGTGGTCGGCGTGATCGTGATGGCCCTCTTCCTGCCGTTGATCGACGTGATCAAGAATTTGAGCGGTGGCGCGGGTAGCTGATCTAACACCATCAACACTCATCCGGATATCTCATGCAACTGGCTCGTTTCAGGTTCAACTCAAGGGCGTTCACTCTCGTGGAGATGCTAATCGTCCTGTCCATCATCGCGCTGCTCGCAGCCCTGACCATGGGCGGCTACACCTATGCCATGCGTTCTTCGAAACGACGACTCACTCACGGCACCTTTGAGGCCATCAAAGTCGCGCTTGACCGTTATTTCACAGAGTTTGGTGAATTTCCGGAACCGGCCGAGAGCGGGCAGATCATGGAAATCATTCCAAACAAGAGCTACGATGTTTCCGGGGCCGCATGCTTGTATCAAGCGCTCACCGGAGATGGATATGACCACATCAAAGGAATCAGTTCTACGGGCAGTGATGATTCTGCCGCCAAATCAGACGGCAAGGTGCAGGGGACCGACGAGATCGCCCACAAAATGCTGGCTGAAATTCCGCAAACCATTTGGACAAGAAAGGGGTCATTTTTCATCATGATCGATGGTTTTGGACGCCCGTTTCAATACGTGAAATCGACCCCCCCCACAGGTGGTAACACAAAACCTAACACCATCAATTCAACCTATGACCTGTGGTCCTATTCGGAGGACGAGGGCAACATCACAAAAAAATCCACAGACACCGTCGATTCTCCCAAGATCGCCATGAAGTGGATCAAAAACTGGTGAGCCAGCTCTCCGGAGATCCTCAACTCAAGCGTTGACTTCCGGTCTGCGGGCAAAAACCTTTTCCGTATGCCCATTGGTCTCGCCATTGCCTCCATTCTCACCCTGTTCGTCAGCTTTTGGGCGCTGAACATCGCACGTGACCCGCGTGTCTGGCGCCTTTGGTGGATGGATTTGCTGGGGGTGCTGGATGTGGACTCTGACCGCGAGCAACGACGCGTGCAGGAAGGGCAGATGTCCTTCATTTGCTATCTTCTCTTCCTCCTTCTGCTGGCCACCAGCCTCAGTGGTGCCTTTTGGACCGTGGACCTTGTCCGGGAATACAAGCGCGAGAAAACCCGCTTTGAACGCGAGGTGGACAGTTCCAACCGTGAGATCGAAAAGGTACGCAGCAAGCCGCAAAGCATCAGTCGGAAAGCGCCCTGAACCAGACGGATTTTGGTTTGCACCCGGCGTTCATCAGGACGATGAAACAGGCCCATCCCCCCTGTTTCATGAACCGCCAGGAAAACCTCGAAGCTCTTTTTCACAACGGCAAAACCGTCATTCTCCCGATCGACCACGGCTGTGCCATTCCTGTGCCCGGCCTGGAGGATCCCTTTCAATTGATCGATCAGGTCAACGGCTTTGTGGATGCGTATGTGATGAATCTGGGCGTCGCTCTTCGTGCCGCGGACAACCTTGCCGGCAAAGGCATCATCCTGCGCACCGACGTTTACAACACCCGCACAACTGGCGAGGGAGCAGGCAGCATCGGCGTGTATGGCGTCGAAGAGGCCGAGATGGTGGGCGCCAACGCGGTCATGAACATGCTTTACCCCGGCTCGGCCTACGAGAAGACCAACTTCCAGGAATGCGCCGACCTCATCCGCCTCAGCCTCGATACTGACATTCCCGTCATCCTTGAGGCATTGCCCTTTGCACTTGGGGCCAAGGACAAGTACACCCTCGAAAATGTCGCCTTCGCCGCGCGTCTTGCGGCGGAAATGGGCTCGGATGTCGTGAAGATCCCCTACCCCGTCGATGCCAAGGGTGACGACTTCCGCCGCATCGTCGGCCAGTGCTTCGTTCCGGTCATCATCCTCGGCGGCGCTGCCATGGGCGACGATGCCGGCCTCCTGAAAATGGTGGAGGACGCCATGAGCGCAGGCGCGGCAGGCATTGCCATCGGCCGCAACGTCTGGCAGCACAAGAATCCCGCCGCCATTGCACGCAGCCTGGCCGCCGTTGTTCACGAAGATGCCTCGGCGCTTGAGGCTCTGGCTCTGCTGAAAGAACCCGTGCGCTGATCCAGTTTCGTTTTCACCCCCATGAAACGACTGTTCTTCGCCGCCGGATTCTTCGTCGCCACGCTTCACGCCCAGCAAGTCCAGACCTTCGACATCAAGGCCGACGATTGGGCTGAGGGAGAACCGCCAAAAGAGGTCTTTGTCGTCGATGGCACCATCAAAATCGCCGCACGCGATGGCAACAAGGCGATCGTCGTTGATCCCGCGCCCATCACCGACGCGAGCGCCCAGCTCGGCGTTTCCGCCAGTGGCAGCGCCAGCATTGAAGCCAGAGTGTTGGCGATCAAACGAGGCCGCAGCACACCACGCTTTGGCGTCAGCGTGCATGGCTTGAGTGGTTACCGCCTTCTGGTCAATCCAGCGAAGAAATCCCTCGATCTCGTCAAAGGGGATCAAACCATCGCCAGTGTTCCCCACACCTGGACCAGCGAGCAATGGCTCAAACTCAAGCTGGAGGCCAAAAAAGGCGATGGCGATGCGTGGAGCATCACCGGCAAGGCATGGCCGGCCGATGCTGCGGAACCAGCGGAGCCTCTCATCAAGCACGAGGACAAAGGGCTCAAAGGCCAGGGCAAATGCGCGATCTGGGCCACGCCCTTTTCCGGAGAACCCGTGTTCTTCGACGACATCCACATCAGCGTGGAAGCGGCACCCGCTCCTTGAGGACGGCTATCCTACTGAGATGCCTCCCTGACGGTCATGTTGCGCGGCAATGACGCTGTGGCTTCCTTTCCAGTCAGCAAACGCATCCCGGTCATTCTCGCGGACATGTAGCCGACGAAAATGTCCGCGTGCATCTCGATTGGCAGCCTCAGCGCGTCATCGGAGATCCAGATCGTGGAGGTCTTCATCTTCTTGTAGCTGCTGAGCGCCAGCGTGCTGCGGTCGATCCTCCGGATTTTCACCGCCACCTTGATGCACGGACGCTTCTTTCCGCCGAACTCAAGCGTTTCACGCCCCAGCACCTCAAAGGTGGTCAGATAGGGTTTGTCCCACGGCTGCACCACGCGCGTGATTTTCTGGTCTGGAGTCAACGCCTGGCTTCTTACGTAGAGAATCACCGACAACAAATCGTCCATCGGGCCACACTTGCACACGGCGGTTGTGGTGTGCGCGACCCCCTTCTTGGGTGCGACCGTTGTCTCCGTGGTCACTCTCGTCGGTTGAAACGACACCCGGTAGCGGCACGTTTCCTCACGATCTGTCTCGGCGTGTTCCAGGTAATGTGGCGAGATGCCCGCCCGCTCGATCACCGAGGTCATCTCGCAATCATACCTCCACAACGTGCGTGCAAAACCGGTGCTTGAGGCCGAGGCGTCCGCCCTCCAGTAGGTGCCGGACTCCCTCACACTCAGCGCCGCCTTTCCTGCGGTCACCCAGTCGTTCCATCCCAGTTCAAACGTCATTTCACACGGCGGCACATGCAGATGCCCGGCCGGAGGCACGTGCGTGAGCTCCCGTTGCCATTCTGGAGCCTGCGCCATCACGACAGACTCTCCAGCCAGAAGCAGTGCGATCAGCCAACATCTCATGGCAGCAGGATTCCCCCAAAAATCCATTTTGCCAGTCTGTGTCTTTATCGCCACAATCCGCGCCATCATGCACGACCCACGTATCGACGCCCTCTCCCGCCAGCTTGTCCGTTACTCCACCAAGGTCAAAAAAGGCGACTTTGTCTGGATCGACCTCTTCGACGTGCCGAACACTGTTGGCCAGAGCCTCATCCGCGAGGTCGTCGCCGCCGGTGGCACGCCCATGGTTCGCATCAACGACGCCGTCATCACCCGCGAGCAGATGATCCATGCAGACGAGAAGCAGTATGACCTCATCGCGAAGAACAACCTGGCCCTGATGAAGCAAACCGACTGCTACATCGCCGTGCGCGGCAGCCACAACATCACCGAGGCAGCCGACGTGCCGCCCGAGAAGATGAAGATGGTCATGAAAAAGCTCCGCCCGGTGCAAAACTGGCGCGTCGGCAAGACGCGCTGGGTCGTCCTCCGCTGGCCCACCTCCTCCATGGCCCAGCAGGCCGGCATGAGCACCCAGGCCTTCGAGGACTTCTTCTTCCGCGTCTGCCTGCTCGACTACGAGGCCCTCCTGCCCGCCATGAACGCCCTCAAGAAGCTCATGGACAAGACCGAGAACGTCCACATCACCGGCCCCGGCACCGACCTGCGCTTCAGCCTGAAGGGACTCAAAGCAATCGCCTGCGGTGGCAACCACAACATTCCCGATGGCGAATGCTTCAGCGCCCCGGTCAAGGACAGCGTCGAAGGCGTCATCAGCTACAACGCGCCCACCATCTACCAGGGCATCGCCTTCGACACCGTGAAGCTCGAGTTCAGCAAGGGCAGGATCGTCAAGGCCACCGCCAACAACACTGAGGCCATCAACAAGATCTTCGACAGCGACAAAGGCGCCCGCTACATCGGAGAATTCGCCATCGGCTTCAATCGCGAGATCAAGGAGCCCATGCGCGACATCCTCTTCGACGAAAAAATCGCCGGCAGCTTCCACTTCACCCCCGGCCAGGCCTACGAAGGCCCCGCCGACAACGGCAACCGCAGCCAGGTCCATTGGGATCTCGTCTGCATCCAGCGCCCCGAATACGGCGGCGGCGAAATCCGCTTCGACGGCCATCTCATCCGCAAAGACGGCAAATTCGTCCTGCCCGAGCTGAAGCCTCTGAATTGATGGAGCGCACGCGTCCCGCGTGCCGTCTTCCGCGTCCCCGCGGAAGACCGTCGCCGAGCCCGCGAAAGCCAGTCAGCATTCGCAGACGATGAGCCAGCCTTCGGCGGGACGCCGAACGCAGCACGCGGGACGCGTGCGCTCCTCAAGACGCGCGATTCACCGCGCTGAGCACTGCTTTGATCGAGGCGAGTTCGATGTTCGTGTCCACACCGGCGCCCCAGACCGCCTTGCCAGCCGCGGTTTTGATCTGGATGTAGGCGAGCGCACTGGCCTCGGTGCCGGAGCTGAGGCTTTGCTCGCGGTAGGTGGCGACCTCGAACGCAGGCGCGCCGCCTTCGTTGACCAACGCATGCACGAAGGCCGCAATGGGACCATTGCCGGTGCCGGAGATGCCGACTTCCCTGCCACCCTTGACCAGACTGCAACGGCAGGTGAAGACGCCGTCCACGCCATCGGCATGGAAGTGATGCAGCGAGTAGGGCGTGCTGCGCTCGATGTATTCCTTCCAGAACATGTCCTTCAACTCCGCGCCGCTGACCTCGCGACCAAGCTTGTCCACGATGTCGTTGGCGATGGGCCCGAACTCGCGCTGCATGTCCTTCGGCAGTTCGATGTCGAACTCGCTTTCGAGAAGATACGCGACGCCGCCTTTGCCGCTCTGCGAGTTCACGCGGATGACCTCGCGGTATTCGCGGCCGATGTCGTTCGGGTCGATGGTGAGGTAAGGCACATCCCAGATGGTCTTGTGCTGATCGTAACCGGCGAGCCCCTTCTTGATGGCGTCCTGATGGCTGCCGCTGAAGGCGGTGAAAACGAGTTCGCCTGCATACGGCTGGCGCGGCGGCACGGTCATGCCGGTGGTGCGCTCATACATGGCGATGAGCGCTCCCATGTCGCTGAAGTCCAGCTTCGGGTCGAGGCCGTGCATGTACAGGTTCATCGCGACCTGCACGATGTCGAGATTGCCCGTACGCTCGCCGTTTCCAAACAGCGTGCCTTCGACGCGGTCGGCGCCAGCCAGCAAGCCGAGTTCCGTGGCGGCGGTGCCGGTGCCGCGGTCATTGTGCGTGTGCAGGCTGACGATGAGGCTCTCACGGTTTTTGATGTTCGTGCAGATCCACTCGATCTGGTCGGCATACACGTTCGGCATGCAGACCTCGACGGTGTCTGGCAGATTGAGGATCATCTTGGCCTGCGGCGTGGGCTGCCACACGTCCATCACGGCCTCGCTGATCTCCTTGGCGAATTCGACCTCGGTGGCGCTGAAGCTCTCAGGCGAATATTGCAGCATGACCTGCGTGCCGCCTTCCGTGAGGCGATGCAGGCGCTCACGGATCAATTTCGCACCATTCACGGCCACGCCGATGATTTCGTCCTTCGACTTGCCGAACACGTACTTCCGCTGCGCGGGCGAAGTGGAGTTGTACATGTGGATGATGACCTTCTTCGCCCCGATGAGGCTCTGGACGGTCTTTTCGATCAAGTCCTCACGCGCCTGCACCAGACACTGAATCGTCACATCGCCCGGGATGCGATTTTCCTCGATGAGGCGGCGATTGAAGCTGAACTCGGTGTTGGAGGCGGAGGGAAAGCCGACTTCGATCTCCTTGAAGCCGCATTTCACCAGCGCGTCGAACATGTCGAGCTTCTGCGAGACGTTCATCGGCACGGCGAGCGCCTGGTTGCCATCACGCAGATCAACGCTGCACCAGATGGGCGCTTTGGAAATGGTTTGGGAGGGCCAGCATCGGTTCGGCAACGAGACGGGATCGAAGCGCTGGTATTTGGAAGACGGATTTTTTAACATGAGAAAACGAAGGTAACGGAAATTGGAAGGACCAGGAAGGCGCCTGGATTGAAATACTGCCGTGACGTGACGGCAAGGGATGCATGACGAGGAAACGCGGGCCGCCTACCCTAGCGTAAGTCGCAGGGAGAGCAGAAGCAGGGCCGGGGCGGTGGTGGTCATGGACAGCCGGAAGAAAGCAGAGATGGCCCAGAGGTCAAGGCTGCGCCGTTAGGGAGTCAATGTGGTAAAGAAGGTGGTGGAGTGACCGCCCACCCTGACTTCACCTGGATTTCACACAAAAGAGCATGACTCACGAAGGACGGGACCGCTAAACTGCGACGCATGAACGGCTGTCTTGTCTTCTTCAAACGTCTCCTGCTCGGAGCGGGAATGATCCTCCCGCTGAACTCCCTGATCATGGAATTCACCACACGGGCCTGTGCCTCGACACACTGTGATCCCATTCCGACCTGGACGCATGTGCTGCTGGTGCTGCTGATGCCTGCGGCCATTTTTGCGCCTTGGATGGCCAGGCGGATGCCGGGGACGGCTTGGGAACCGGTGGGAGCCTTCCTTCATGGCGCGGGATTGTTTGCCTCGATCCTCTATGTGCTGGCGATGGGGCCGCTGAACATCGCGGGACTGATGGTGCTGCCGTTCACGCCGTTTTTCGTCCTGGGAGGGATTGAGGGGTTGATCGGATTTCCGCTCGTGCTGGCCGCCTTGGGGCCGCTCGCGGCTCTGGTGGCATGGATCATGACCTTCGTGAACTCAAGGCGTCAACCTGCGGAGAAAAAACTCACGGCGCTATGGCGCGCTGGAGTGGTGGTGGGCTTGTTGCTCGCTGCTGTGGCGGAATGGCGGATGGTGAGCGTGCATGAAGACATCCGCGATGCTCTGCAGGCCGTGCAATGGCAGGAGGGCGATGCCGCCAAGTCACTGCCCAGGCTGCGCACACCGTGGCGCCAGGAATTCCTGCTGCGGTTATGCTATACAGGTGGAGGCGCTGGATACTTTGGGCCGTTGGGTCATTTGTTTGATCGTGGCTTGATCCGTCAGGGGCTCAGCCAGCTCGGGGACGAGTCCATTCGCACTGGTTCCTTCGACCGCGAGGCGCTGAGATCGCTTTATTTCCGTGTCACGGGCTCGCCCTTCAGTGATGTGCCGCCGCCGCGTGGGGTGATCCAGATGCGTGAGGGCTTCCGCATGGTGGAGGACGAACGTTTTGAAACCTTCGCCTGGGACGAGGATCGTGGTGGCTCAGAGGTGGGAGCACGCATTCGTGGTCTGTCGATGCAGTCATCGCGCATGGACTGGCATGTTGATGCGGACTCCGCGCTGGCGCATGGAGAATGGACGCTGGAGTTTCACAACCGTCATCGCAACGCACAAGAAGCGCGCTGCCAGATGCTGTTGCCGCCGGGAGCGTGTGTCTCGCGGCTGACGCTGTGGATTGATGGCGAGCCGCGTGAAGCGGCCTTCGGCGCGCGTTCGCAGGTCACGCAGGCCTATCGTCAAACCGTGGTCGTGGAGCGTCGCGATCCCGTTTTGGTGAACATGGCCGGGCCGGACCGCGTGCTGACGCAGTGTTTTCCCGTGCCGCCGGGCGGCAGCATCAAAATCCGCCTCGGCATCACCGCGCCGCTGGACGCGCAAGCTCCTGCGGCCTTGTTCATGCCGTTGATCGTGGAGCGGAACTTCAGCATCCCCGCCGGAGCAAGTCATGCGGTGTGGGTGCAGTCACCGCAAGCGCTGGAGGTCGCAGAATTATGGAAGGATGCTGCGGCAACGCAGAATGGCGCATGGACATGGCAGGCCGAGGTTCCGCAGGCCGAATTGGCGAAACTGCACTTCGCCGTGAAGCAAGCACCGCTGCCGAAAGTGTGGACGACCGACAAGCTTGCGGGCAACGAGCCGCCCATCGTCATCGTGGAGCGTTCTCCCGCGCCTGCAGCCTCCGCGAAGCCTGTGTTCGTCATCGTGGATGCCTCCGCAGGTTTGCGGGAACACGCGGCGGTGATTCGCGGTGCTTTGCAAAAGCTCGCCGCCCAAGGTCAGCTCACGATCTGGGCCAGCACCGACGGCGAGGCCGTCGAAGTGCCCACGGCGGAGATCGACAGCCGTTTGCAGAGCGTAAACTTCGCCGGTGGACGCGATGCCGTGCCCGCCTTCAAAGCCGCGTTACATCGTTTGCGCGGCTCCACGACTCCCGCGACGCTCATCTGGCTGCATGGACCGCAGCCTGCGGAACTCAGTCGCAAGGAAGTGATCAAACAACTTCTCGAACGCAGCACCACGCCGCCGCAGATCCATGCGCTGGAGCTGGAACATGGAAGGAACAAGCTGCTGGAGGAACTGTATGATGCCGCGCCGGTTTTGGGCGGTCTGCGCTGGAGCGGTGGCGGAGCGGACGAACTGGCCGCCACGCTGCAAAACATCCGCTCCGGTCCCACAACGTTCACCAAAGTGTCCCGAGCTGCCACGCCGCCTGCGGATGGAAAAGAGGTGTGGGATCAACTCGCGCGCCATGCCGTGTTTCACGAGGTGATGGCCGTCTTTCAGGGCCGCGACCGTGTTCCCGAAGATCAGGCGAAGAAAGCGGCCCAGCATCAACTCGTCACGCCGTATTCCGGTGCCGTCGTCCTCGAAAATCAGCAGCAATACGAACGCGCTGGCCTAAAACCGGTGGATGCCAGCAGCACGCCGCAGATTCCCAACAACGCCACACCGGAGCCGTCGAGCTTGGTGCTGCTGGTGCTCGGATTGCTGGCGTTGAACCGGCGGCGGAGATGATCTTGATCATCCTCGGAGATTCATGCCTTGAAGGGATGAGGAGCAGGAGTAGTAGGAAGAGGAAGATTTTCACTGCCATCCATGACCAAGTTCCGCCCCTGCATTGACCTCCACGACGGCCGCGTGAAGCAGATCGTCGGATCGTCGCTGCGCGATGACGGCACGGGCTTGAAGACGAACTTCGTGAGCGATCGCGATGCGGCGTGGTATGCGGAGCTCTACAAACGCGACGGATTGACCGGCGGGCATGTCATTTTGCTCGGCAAAGGCAATGAAGAAGCGGCGAAGTCAGCCACAGCCGCGTTTCCGGGTGGTTTGCAGGTGGGCGGCGGCATTCGTCCGTGCAATGCGGCGGAGTATCTCGATGCGGGAGCGAGTCATGTGATCGTGACGAGTTACCTCTTTGAAACGGACGGCACATTCAGCGAAACACGACTCCAAAAGATGGTGGAGGCCGCAGGACGCGACAAACTCGTGATCGACCTGAGTTGCAAAGCCACGGCGCAAGGCTGGACGGTGGCGATGAACCGCTGGCAGACGCTGACAACGCTGGAGGTGACGCCGGAGTCGCTAAAGTGGCTCGCAGGACACTGTGCGGAGTTTTTGATCCACGCCGTCGATGTCGAGGGCAAGTGCGAAGGCATCGATGAGGCGCTTGTGAGTTTTCTGGGCAAGCATTCGCCCATTCCGATGACGTATGCGGGTGGGATCCGCCATCTCGATGACTTGAAGCGCATCGACCAATTAAGCCACGGTCGCGTGGACGGCACGGTGGGCAGCGCGCTGGACCTGTTTGGCGGCACGGGAGCCAAATACGACGAACTGGTGGCGTGGAACCGGCGTTCGTAGTTCGGGCTTTAGCCCGTTGAAGAACAGTCAGAACGGGCTAAAGCCCGAACTACGAACATGAAAATCATCCGCTACTCCGACCCGCAGGGAAACATCGCTCACGCTGCGCAACAGGCCGATGGAAGCGCGATGTTCATCGAGGGCGACATCTTTGGCGAGTTTCGCGTGACGGATCGCAAAGCCGACGTCGCGAAACTGCTCACGCCGATCCAGCCGTTTGCGATCATCTGCATCGGCTTGAACTACATGAAGCATGCAGAGGAGACAAAGGCGGCGATTCCGCAGCATCCGGTGGTGTTCATGAAGCTGCCGAACGTCGTGCAGCATCCGGGCGAGCCGATCCTCCTGCCCACGCATCTGAAGAGCGACAAGGTGGACTACGAATGCGAGCTGGCTGTCGTGATCGGCAAGGCGGCAAAGAACGTGAGCAAGGCGGACGCTTTGAAGCATGTGCTCGGCTACACCTGTGCGAACGACGTGAGCGCCCGCGACTGGCAGAAGCACGGCGGCGGCGGCCAATGGTGCCGGGGAAAGAGTTTTGACACGTTTTGCCCGCTCGGGCCGGTGCTGGTGACGGCGGATGAGATTCCCAATCCAAACAGCCTCACGATCAAAACCGTGCTCAACGGCGAAAGGATGCAGGACTGGAGCACCAACGACATGATTTTCGATGTGGCGACGCTGATCGAGTTTCTCAGCGGCAGCACGACACTGATGCCTGGCACGGTGATTCTCACCGGCACGCCGCATGGTGTCGGCATGGCACGCACACCGCCCGTTTTCATGAAGGATGGCGACGTGGTGAGCGTCGAGATCGAAAAGATCGGCACGCTGACCAATCCGGTGAGCAACGAAGCGTGAGGATCAGCCCCTGCCCTTCTCCAATTCCCTGATCAGGCGCTCAAGTCGCCTTTGGGGACAGCATTCCTCAAGCAATGCGCGCAACGCGGCCTTCCGCCGCACAAAATGGAAGGAGATGATGTCGCAGACGGTGTCGCATTCGTTCATCAATTCCAGACGCTTCCGGAGTTCGCGCATGCCGCTGCAACTGTCGTCATTCGGATGCGGGAGAAGCTCCAGCGCCCGGGACTTCAAAACCATGAGGGTCTCGTGCGACGCGGCATGCGTAAAAACCGGCTCCACACGGGCGATGCGGAAGGGGGTCATCTGCTCCCAGCCGATGATGCGGACACGGTTGACGCCGTAAAGCATGACCTGGGAGGTGCCGTCCGGGTTGCGCACCGAGGCGCGGATCAGCCCCGCGGTGGTCACGGGCAGCACTTCGTTTTCGCCACTACACACCCCGACGCAGAACATCCGGTCCGTGCGCAACGCATGGTCAAGCATGAGGCGGTAACGTTCCTCGAAGATGAAGAGGGGCAGATCACAGCAAGGGAAATGGTAACAGTCATCCAGCACGATCATCGGCAGCCGTTTGGGCAGGATGAAGTGTCGGGCACAGGGGGATGATGAAGATTCCATTCCTTTTCAGGTATACGCTGCCGCCGCGCCAATGGTTGGTGCTTTGCCCACAACCAGGCATCTCATTTATCCCCATGAAAAGCCGCTGTGCGGCTGGTGCGCCCGTCAGGAATCGAACCTGAATCTGCGGCTTCGGAGACCACCATTCTATCCGTTGAACTACGGGCGCTTGATTTGGGGCCGATGCTTCGCATGGGCGGTGGAACGCGGCAAGTCGTTTTCGGTGCGATGTGACAAAGGAATGCGTGCTTTAAAGCAGTTCGCGCTTCGCCTCGCCAGCCTTGGCGGCTGCCTGGAACTTGTTCCAGCGGAAGGGCTCGACGATCTGGCCCCAGAATGACTTCGGCATGGCGGCGTTGATGCCGATCTCAGCCGGAGGGCGGCGGTTCACATCGTCGTAGTAGGTGCCAAAGAGGAGATCCCAGAGCATCAGATTCTCGCCGTAGTTCTTGTTGCCCTCGCGCAGGTCCATCGAGTGATGCCAGCGGTGCAGCGCGGGCGTGTTGAAGATGTAATTCAACCAGCCGAAGCGCATGCGGATGTTGCAGTGTGTCAAAAAGCCGATGTAGGCGGTGATGGCCCCGAACCACAGCACCACATCCTTCGGTGCACCGGCCAGCGCCAGCAGCGGGGCAGAGAAGATCATGCTCTTGAGCGTGTCGATGATGTGAAAGCGACCAGTATTGAAGAACCAGAGTTTTTTCGAGCTGTGATGCACCGCATGGAACCACCACAGCGGCATCCATTCATGCGCGATGCGATGCGCCCAGTAGAGACCGAACTCGGCCACCACGAGGCCCAGCACCACTTGAAAGAACATCGGCCAGTGGTTCGGCCAGAATCCAGTCCCCTGCTCTCCTCCCACAACACTGGCAAGGCCGAGCCAGGTCATCGAGACGACGAGCAACTGCACGAACGATTTGGTGAAGGCGGTGTGCGCCAGATCAGGAATCTCCTGCCCGTCCGAATGCAGCCAGCGCTCCTCGTGGGGGTAAACCTTTTCCAGCACGAACAGCAACGCCGCGAGGCTGAAGTAGGTGATGTTGAAGGCCAGCGGACCATGACCGTGTGAGATGCCAATGCCCGTCGGGATCAGGGCGGCGACGAGAATCAGGGGCCAGAGCAGGTAATCGAGCAGGGAGCGAAACATGGGCGGGGGTTTCAAAGCAAGAAACGGGCAGGATTCCAGCGCGGATATGGCGAATGACATCTCATCGCTTGCACTTGCGAAGGGCGCGTGTTCCGATGCGCGGCCCATGAAGTCTGTCATTGCCATCTCGCCCGGAGAACTCGCCATTCTCGACACGCCGCAGCCGAAACCGGGCCCGTATCAGGCGCTGGTGCGCACGGAATGTGCCTGCTTGTGCAACCGCACGGATTCCGAACTGCTCGGCGGCACCTTTCCGGGGATGGAGGACAGATTTCCCTTCGCGCTCGGCCATGAGAGCGTCGGCACCATCGTCGAGGTCGGTGCGAAGGTGAAAAATTTCAAGGTGGGTGATCGCGCCGTCGGCGGGCTGGTGTTCGACCTGCAAAAGGAAGGCGTGGACTCCGGCTGGGGTGGCTTCTGCGAGTTCACGCTGGCGAATGACCACGACGCGATGGTGGCCGACGGTGTGGCGGATGAGGCGCACGGCTGGGTGGAGGTGTTTGAGATTCAAACCCGCGTCGATTCTGACATTCCGCCCGAGCAGGCGGTGCTACTGTGCACCTGGCGCGAAGTGCTCGGCGCGTTTCGCGATTTTCATCTCCAGCCCGGCGATGACGTGCTCATCTATGGTGCCGGACCGGTAGGTTTGAGTTTTGTGAAGCTCGGACGTCTGTTTGGACTCGGTTGGATCGGCATTGTCGATCGTCACGCCGACAAGCAGGCCAAGGCACAGGCCTTTGGCGCCGATGCGGCCTTTGCGCCGGGTGACAAGGTGATCACCGAACTCACTTCCATGCGTGGAAAGAAACTCGATGCCATCATTGATGCTGTCGGTCATCCCGACATCGTGAACCAAGGGTTGCCGTTGCTGCGCCGCGGTGGATCGCACTGCATCTACGGCGTGCTCACACACGGCGTGCTGCACATCGACAAGAAGAAGGCCGACTTCAATTTCAACCTCTTCGTCCACCAGTGGCCCACCCGCCGCTACGAAAAGGAATCGCAAACTGCGATCTGCCAGTGGATTCGCGAGGGCAGGCTCACCTCCGCCGACTTCATCACGCATCGATTTCCGCTGGATCGCATCTCTGATGCGTTTCAGGCCGTGCGCGAGCGGAAGGTGATCAAGGCGCTGCTGGAGTACGCTTAGCGCCCTTTGTACGGCAGTGCCCGCGGGATGTCCTCAAGCGAAGGATTGCCGAAATCCACGGACTCGTGGAACAGGTTGGTGCGGCGGGCTTCGATGCTGTTGGGGCCGTCGAGGCGGTCTCCGGACTTGATGATGTGAGGCTGGATGAAGATGAGCAACTCCTCGCGTTTCATCTCGCGGTTGGTGTTGTTGAACAAGTGCTTCAGCAACGGGATGCGACGAAGGAAAATGACGCCGCGCTCGTTGTTGTTCGCCCGTTCGGTGATGAGTCCGCCCAGCACGACGGTGGCACCGTCCTTGACTGCCACCTCGGTCACCAGCTCCTGCGTGCCGATGGTGGGAACCGTGTTGCCGGAAATCGTCTGCGTGCCGACGATGTTGTCATTGATCTGGGCGATCTTGAGCGTGACCTCGTCGTCAGAATTGATCAGCGGAACGACCTCCAGCTTCAACAGCACGTCGCGATACTCGACGCTGACGCTGGTGCTGGCGATCCCGGCGCTGAACCCTCCATTGGACAGGATCTGCGCGGGCACGGCAATGCGCTGACCGGAGGAAATGACCGACTTGGACGCGTTTTTGGCATAAACACTCGGCGTGGCGAGCACTTTGAAGTCGTTGTTGCCGTCAACCAGTTTGAGATAGCTGCTCAGCGCGCCAATCTGGCCGTAGAGGTTCAGCTTGTTCCAGCCGAAATTGGAGAAATTGGCCGGAAACTGAATGGTTCCAGTGACTCCGCCGGAAGAAGAAGATGACGAAGTGGTGGTGTCGTTGCTGCGCACGTTGAAGTCGTCCAGCAGCTTCAGAAAGTCGAAGCCGTAATTGTAGTTCTTGCCGAGGTTCAACTGACCAATGATCGCCGAGATGTAAATCTGTTGCGGGCGCACATCCATCTCCTGCAGAAGCTGGTCAATGCGGTTGATGTGCTCCGGCGAGCCGGAGACGACCAGGCTGTTCGACTGCGGGTCCGCAATGAGCAGTGTTTTTCCGACAACCATGGACTCTGGCGCACCGACATCCTGGGGCGCGTCGAGCACACTCCGGCTGGCGTTGGAACCGGTGCTCATGCCGCTGGCGCTGCCGAAGTTGTTGTTCATGCCCAAGGCCGAATTCGTGCCATTGAGGCCGCGGCTGGCATCGGTGGATGGCGAGTTGGAACTCGCGATCCCCCCGCGGCGCGCACTCTTGCTTTGGCCGCCACCCGACGCGGCGCCCCCGTCGTTGGATTGAATGTCAGTGTCCTTGGCCAGCGCGTTGTAAGCCACGGGCAGGAAGTCCAGCACATCAAGATACTTGAGGCGGCGCTTGAGGAAATTGGTGCCGTTGTCCTGCTTGTCGAGCTTCTCGACGAGCCCCTTGATGTAGGTGATGTCCACGGGACGACCGATGACAAGCAACTCGTTGGTGCGGCGATAAGGGAAGATCTTGACCCGCGAGGCTGCTGGATTGGTCGCAGCCGTGTTCGTACTGCCTGCTGGATTCACCGGAGCGGCGGGAACTCCCGGACGTGCGACGGCTGCTGGTGCAGCCGCCACGACTGGCGGCGGCGCATTCTCCTGCGCCTTTTCTTCCTGCGCGAAGATTTCATTCACGATCTCAGCCACGAGTTCCACGTCAGAACGCTCGAGCTTGATCATCTCGTTGGCAATCTCCGCCGGCGGCACATCGACGATCTCAGCAATCTCGCAGATGCTGCGGATCGTGGCGCTGTTTTCGGTGATGATGAGCGCGGAATCGTTCGAGATCGGCGTCATCGCGCCGTAGGCGTGCAGTTTTATCACCTGCTGGAATGCCTTCGATGCCTGGTCGGCCGAGATGTTTTCCAAGGGCAGGACATAATGACAGATTTCCTCGCTCTCCGGCAGGTCGCGAAGGCTGTTGTATACCTTCAAACCATCGGCGGTGGGGCTCTTGCCCCCGGCGTGATTGATGAGCTTGGCGGTGGTTTCGTCGATCTTGATGATGGCGTAGCCGTTGAGAAGCAATGTGGCTTCGATGAAGGCAATGGCCTCCTTCTTCGTGAGCATCTGCGGCGAGATGATGCGCAACTGCTCCCCCTGCAATGCCGAGTCGAGAATGAGCTTCTTGCCCGTGAGCTGAGTGTAGAAAGGAATGATCGCCTGGATGGGAGCGCTGGGGAAATTCACCTTGATCGTCGCACCTTCACCGACTGGCACATAAGCGCCTGAATTCGACTGTCCGGCAGGAACGGGCACCGTGGGGGCCAGGCTGGGCAGCTGGGCCTTCGTGGCATGGCGCAGACCACACAGCAAAAGCAACACGAGCACAACGAAGCGCAGTCGGAGTGGCAGGTGGGAGGGAGAGGTGGGCATGTTATGGTTATTTTACTCAGTTTACTCAATTTGAACAAATCGGCAAGACTTTAGTTAACTTCTATTAAAATTCGGCCTGCCGCCCGCCTTGCATCCCCCCTTCCCCATGGGATCATCCCGCCGCATGATCTCCATCCAGGGACTCACCAAGCGCTTCGGAGCGCAAACCGCCGTCGATCACCTCAGCCTCGAAGTCCCACCGGGCATGATCGTGGGCCTGCTGGGGCCCAACGGGGCTGGCAAGACCACCACCCTCAAAATGATCACCGGCATGCTCCAGCCTGATGAAGGCGCGGCCCTGATCTGCGGCGTGAATGTCGTCACTCACCCACTGGAGGCGAAACGGCTCATCGGATTCGTGCCGGATTCTGGCGCGGTTTATGAATCGCTGACCGGCCTCGAGTTCCTGCTCATGATTGGTGCGCTTTACGGCATCCATGAAGATGATGCCCGGCCGCGCATCCGCCAGTTCCTCGATTTCTTCGAACTGGATGAGGAAACACTCACCTCGAAGCTGCTTGGCGCCTATTCCAAAGGCATGCGGCGCAAGGTCGTCATCACTGCCGCGCTGCTGCACAATCCGAAAGTCGTGCTGCTGGACGAACCACTCGACGGACTCGACGCCAACGCCGCCGTCGGGTTCAAGGCACTGCTCGAAACGCTCGCCCGCGACGGCAAGACCATCGTTTACAGCTCCCACGTGCTCGATGTCGTCGAGCGTGTGTGTGACCGCGTGGCGATCATCGCGCAGGGAAAACTCATGGTCGAGGGCGCTCCCGAAGATCTGCAACGCCAGCATGGCGCGGACACCTTGGAGCAATTGTTCACGCGCCTGACCGGTCTCAGCGGCCTCGAAGCGCGTGCCGAATCTTTTGCCAAAAACATGCTGTCATGAGCGCCTCCGTCGTTCCAGCGCCCGACAAAGTGCTGCGGAAGCTGTTCTGGAAGCTGCTCTTCCGCGGACGCGTCGCGCAGCAGATGGGCGCTCAGAAAACGAAGCGCCAGATCGGCCTTGCCGTCACGCTGTTGATCTATGCGATGGTTGGCATCATGCCTGCCGCGTTCGCCCTCAACGCAGACAGCTTCGCGTTCGCGAGCGTGTTGCACGGCTTCACCTTCATGTTTGCCTCGCTCACGCTGGCCTCGAATGCCGGCACAATGCTCTTCATGAAGGAGGAGGCGGAAATCCTGCTGCACCGTCCTGTCACCCCCCAGCAGATGCTGCGCGCAAAATGCAGCGTGCTCACCAGTTTTGCTTTGCTGCTCGCCCTGGCGATGAATCTGGCCGGATTCGTCGCCGGGTTGTGGACCAAGGGCGCAACGTGGCGATTCATCCCCGCGCATGTGCTTTCGACAGCGTTGCTGATGTTGTTTTCCGCCGCCTGCATCGTGCTCGTTTACAACGCCTGCCTGAAGTGGTTCGGGCGCGAGCGTTTCGACAACATCCTCGCCTCGCTGCAAGCCATGCTGGCAGTTCTCATGATCCTGAGCGGCCAGATCATGCCGCGCCTGGTGCAAGTGCAATCCCTCCAGCACCTTGATCAGTTCAACGGCTGGCTGCTGGCGCTGCCACCGATGTGGTTTGGCGCGATCGACGCGCTGATCGGCGGCAGCACGGTCAATCCCGCCACGCTCTGGCTTCCTGCGGTGCTCGGAGTTCTTGCCACGGCGCTCACGAGCTGGCTGGCCTTGGAAAAACTCGGCGGCGCCTACGGGCAGGGGCTCATGAGTCTCAACGAATCGGCGGGCACGCCGAAACAAGGCAGTTCAAAACCACGCGGGCGCTGGCTTGCCGCGCTCGTGAAAATGCCGCCGCTGAGCTGGTGGTTGCGTGATCCGGTGGAGCGCCACGCCTTCAAGCTCACCACCGCCTATCTCGTACGGGATCGCGAGGTGAAGCTGCGGCTCTACCCTGGCGTCGCACCGTTGCTCTTCGTGCCGCTGTTCATGACCTTCACCGGCGGGCGTGGAGAAGTGGGCGACTCTGCGGTCATGCTGCAAGGCTTCGCCACCTGCTTCCTCGGCATGGTGCCGATGCAGGCCATGCTCTTTCTCGGCTGCTCCGAGCACTGGCGTGCCTCGGCCATTTTTCACATGGCACCGCTGCCGCACTGGACGCCGTTGTTTCATGGTTCGCGCAAAGCCGTGCTGGCCTGCCTGGCTTTTCCCGTTCTGGCTCTGCAAACCGTCATCATGTGTGGCGTGCAGCATTCCCTCGCACCTTTGGCACTCAGCCTGCCTGCGGTGCTGTTTCTGCCGACGTTTTCGTTCGTCACCGGTGTCATCAGCCAGTGGCTGCCGCTTTCCAAGCCCTCGGAAGAGGTCAAAAACACCGCCGCCGGCTGCCTCACGATGGCGATGTCCATGATCGCCGCAGGCATCGTCGGCGGTCTCGCGAGCTGGATGTGGCACATCGGGCATTTCGGCATCTATCTCGTCATCGAAGCCATCGTGATGTTTGGTGCCGCATTTCTGATGAACCACCTCATGCGCGACACGCCCTGGGTGCCGATGACGGAGTGAATTTTGCATTTCCTTGTGCATCTTTGCGGCTATTCAGGTCGCCAACCATGACCCACGCCGAAGCTGCCAGCCGCGCCGCCTATCTCAGCGCCGAACTCCATCGCCACAATCGCCTTTACTACGTCGAGGCGAAACCGGTGATCTCCGACAAGGAATTCGACGCGCTGTTGCGTGAGTTGCAGGATATCGAGGCGAAATTTCCCGCCCTGCAAACGCCCGATTCGCCCACTCAACGCGTCGGCGGCGCTCCGCTCGAAGGTTTCACTCAGATCCGGCACACCGTGCCGATGATGAGCCTCGACAACACCTACTCCGAGGAAGAACTCACCGCCTTCTTCACCCGTGTGCAGAAAGGTCTAGGACGCGAGAAGGTCGATTGCGTCATCGAGCCGAAGGTGGACGGCGTGGCGATCACGATCCGTTACGAGCATGGGATTCTCAAATACGGTGCGACGCGTGGCGACGGTCAAACCGGCGACGATGTGACGAACAACCTCAAGACGATCAAATCGCTTCCCTTGCGGCTTCCGAAGGGTGGCCCGCAGACCTTCGAGGTGCGCGGCGAGGTGTTCATGACGAAGGCAGGCTTCGCCAAGCTCAATCAAGAGCGCGAGGAAGCAGGCGAGGCGACTTTCGCGAATCCGCGCAACTCCACCGCAGGCACCTTGAAGCTGCTCGATCCGAAGATCGTCGCCAAACGTCCACTCGACATCGTCTTCTATGGCCTCGCCGACGCAGGCGGCATGGATTTGCAGTCGCAGACCGACGTGCATGACCTGCTCGACCGCGCCGGATTGCGCAAAGCCGACCTGATCTGGCGTGCCGACAGCGCAGAAGGTTTGCTCGCGGCGATTCGCGAACTCGACGCGAAGCGCAAATCACTGCCCTACGAGACCGACGGCGCGGTGATCAAGGTCAATAGCTTCACCGATCAGCGCGAACTCGGTGTCACGAGCAAGGCGCCGCGCTGGGCCATCGCCTACAAGTATCAACCGGAGCAGGCGGAGACCAAACTACTCGCCATCGACATCCAGGTCGGTAGAACCGGCGCATTGACGCCCGTGGCGCGTCTGGAACCCGTGTTCATCAGCGGCAGTACCGTCAGCAACGCCACGCTGCACAACTACGAGGAGATCGAACGCAAGGACATCCGCGTCGGCGATGTTGTCGTCATCGAAAAAGCAGGGGAGATCATCCCCGCCGTCGTTTCGGTGAAAAAGGAGCACCGCCACGGCCACGAGAGGCACGTGCATGCGCCCACGCATTGTCCTGTGTGCGGCACCGCCGTGCATCGCGATGAGGAGCAGGTCGTCATCCGTTGCCCGAATCCACATTGCCCGGAAGTCGTGAAGCGCCGCATCGAGCACTTCGTCAGCCGCGCGGCGATGGACATCAGCGGCCTCGGTGAATCCGTCGTCGCGCAGCTCGTCGATTTGAAGCTCGTCAAAGACGTCGCCGATCTCTATGCGCTCAATGAACTGCTGCTCGCCCGTCTCGAACGCGTCGGCACCAAGAGCATCGACAACTACCTCAAGGCCATCGACGCCAGCAAGCAGCAGGACCCGTGGCGGCTCGTCTTCGGCCTCGGCATCCTTCACGTCGGCGCGGGCGGCGCCCGCAAACTGCTCGAACACTTCGGCGGCATCGACGCCATCGCCAAAGCAAGTGTCGAGGAACTCATCCAATGCCCTGACATCGGCGAAATCGTCGCCATCAGCATCCACGACTGGTTCCGTGACACGCACAACATCGCGCTGCTCCATCGCCTGCGTGCCGCCGGCCTCAACTTCACGCAGAAGGCAGTGGAAGCCGCCTCCGACAAGCTCAACGGCACCACCTGGGTCATCACCGGTACCTTGAGCCAGGATCGCGACACCATCGCCGACCTCATCCGCTCCCACGGCGGCAAAGTCAGCGGCAGCGTCAGCGGCAAAACGACCTACCTCCTCGCCGGCGAAGAAGCCGGCAGCAAACTCGAAAAAGCCACCAAGCTCGGCGTGAAGATCCTCTCCGAAGCGGAGTTTCGCGCGATGTTGTGAGCAACATGTCCGACCTCGCAACCGCAGGGTTTGCAGAGACAAAGCTGCCGATTCACATTAGCCCAGTGAGACTTGCCCGAACTCGGGGCCGTTTTCCCAAAACATCGGAGCTCGAATGAACGCATCGGAGATCATCACAGCGATCACCATCCATCTGCTGGTTCCAGCGGCGGGGGTGGCGGGTTATCTCCTGCTTTGTCGTCGCCTGCTCGCCAATGGGGCCTCGTTCCTGTTCCTGGCCCAGCTCTTCCTGCTTTTCGTGTGCTATGGAGGTGTGCTACTGGTGATCCTCACTTCTGTATTCTGGAAGTGGTCGGGCATGGCATCGGTGGGCTGTTTCTTTCTGATGCTAGGGGCTCCCGTGCTGCTGCTGCCCGTTTCGATCAGCCTGTGGAAGTCGCGGTCGTCCTTCGCACACCGCATGGCGTTTCGCGCCTGCATGACCTACTATCTGTTCCTTCTCGCGTTGGTCGGCGTTGTTCCGTTCATCCAAAGTTGTTAGCGCTGGAATACAGAAGGCAATCCAAGATGCCGGAAAACGCGGTGATTCACTTGGACCTCGTGCGACGAGTTAATGGACAGCGAACCGGGAAGGTCCAAGATGGGGCCATGATGGATTCCGCCCGTGATTGTTGGCTGCGACGGCTGCTGATCGTGTATGCCTTCGGGGCATTCGCAGGGCTGGGGATGTTTTTGGGGCTGGGAGATGATCGCGGAGTCTTTTTGGTGCTCGCGATGATGGCCGTGGCCACCTTTCCCTTGTTCCACTTCGCCGCACGCTGGCCGCTGCGGAATCCGAAGGAGAAGGACCGGAAGTAGAGGAAACGCTTTGGTGCGAAAGGTGGAACTCAAGAGGAGGGCAAAGCCGGAGCTTTGCCGAATTGGGCAGACGTGGAAGTCTGCCCTCCTTTTTTCTGCTGAGCGCGGGCGGTTACTTCCCCGTTTTGGCTTTCGCTTTGCCCGCTTTCTTTGCTGCCTTGCCCGAGGCGGGCTTGACGAGGTTGTCGGAGAGATCGTCGAGGGATTTGGCCAGGTTCTTCTCCAGATGGGTGAGGGCCTTGGTGAAGCTGTCAGCCTTCTTGCGCACGAGCTTGAGCGCCTGGGAGGTTTTCTTCCGCAGGCCGGTCTCGCTTTTCTGCCGCCATTGACCGAGCGCAACGCCAGCCTTGCTGGCCTGGTCGGTGGTGGCCTGGAGTTTGTCTTCGAGGAGGGAAATGAGCTTGTGGGCCTTGGCAAGATTGACTTTCATGGGGTGCGATGGGTGGAGGGGAAGCGTGGCCGGTGAAGGAGCGACGACCGAACGAGTCTGGATTACGCACGGCGCAGGCGCAAGGAAACGATGGTCCGCGCTGCGCTGGTTGGGTTTTTTACGCTACGTCGGACCGGCCCCGAGGATCTCGTTGAGTCGATAGACGGGAGGTGAATCCTGTCCGGTGCCCGGCGCTTTGGCATTCAGATCCTCGAGAGTGAAGTTCATGATCACGTCATAGGCGCGGTCGGTCTGGTTGCGCAGGCGTTGCTCGGCGCGATACCAGGCTTTGTTGGTCCAGTCATGCTCGCAGGTCTCCTCGGCCCCCCAGCGCAGTTCGATGCAATGATAGGGATCGAAGGAAAGCCGGAACAGACGGTCCTCCACCTGGGCAAAGGTGAGTTGAACGTTTTTGGCGGTCGCGTGACTGGCCTGATACTGGAGGACGGGTTTCGCCGCGTGATCGAGATAGATCTGCCGCAGTTGTTTCTTCAGCTCCGCGCTGGAGCCGTGAAATTTCAACCGGCGGTCATTGCGGTCGGCCATGGTCAGAAAGTTTTCCACCGCATCGCGGGCCTCCTTGAAGGCGACCTTCAGACGGGCGTCGCGGGAAGGGGTGGAATAAGTCTCCCAGTCTCCCTCCGTGCCATAGATGTTCCGCGGCAGGCGGGCGGGATGCTGCCGCCGATCGATGCCCGCCGTGATCGCCACCTCCACTGCGTTGGCGCGGTCGACGATGTCGCGGCCAAGGTTTTCCAGCATGGAGGCGAACTCCTGCAGCGGCTCGTATTCCAGCGCGCCCTCGGCCATGCTCTCGCGCACATACTCGTAGTAGCTGCGCGGTTCGCCCTCGATGAGGAAGACGGCCTTGTTCCAGTCCGTGACGCCGGGTTCGGTGCCAAAATACTGCACGAGGCTGAACTGGGGAATGGCCGCGTTGCGCAGCACGGAGCCGTTGACGTGCGGACGCCAGTTTTTGAACCCGGCGCCGACCGCGGTGCCGGAGCGCACAAACTTTTTCCCGTACACAATGCGGCTGATCGAATTGTCCGGGTGCGCATCCATCAAGTGGATGACACCATTCTTTTCCACTTCATAAACGATGGCGACATGGCCATTAGGATCATAGACATTCGTGCCGGGCCGGATGGACTGCCGGTTGATCGCCGCCGGATAAAAGTCAGGAAAGGCGGCGTCGGTGACATCCTGTTGGGCGGACATGCGGAACTGAGCTGAACTGATCTGGCCCCTGACATCGCGCAGAACGGTGAGGACGTCCGCCTGCTCTGCGCCGGAAATGGTGCGGCGGCGGCCAGGCCGGTTGCCGCGCGGTGAGTAGCGAATGTCATTCGTCGCACCGACCGGCCGCACTTCCTGCGTGTAGCTGAACGGGAGCTTGTTGATGAAGGCGAAGTAGGCGCGCAGGATGTAGGGCAGGTCAGCGCAGTCGGCGGACAAGTTTTTCCTCAGTTCGGGCGGCGTCATGCCGCGATACGGGTTCGCGGGAGAATCGATGCACTTCGTCAGGGATGTCGCACCACTCTGGCCGATCGCGGCGATGAACTCCGAATAATGGTCCTCCCATGCGGCGTCCCATTGCCTTTCCACTTTCCACGTGAGGCTCTGCGCCGTGCCCACGCGCAGGGATGCCAGGAAGACAAGTGCGGTGGCGGCCAGCCGCCAGCGGAGAGTGATTGGACGCTTCATGTAGGACTGTGCAATTAAGCACGCTCCGGCGCTTCTAAGCGAAGAGAAAGATCCTGCGGCCCGGGAATGGACTCAGGCCAGCGCTTTGAACTCTTCGAGCAGCGCCTTGAGCTGTGCGGGAGAGTGAGAGGCTTTGACCTTGGCGATGGCTTCGTTGGCGAGTTCGTCGCAGCGTTCGTTGTCGGTGTGGCCGGCGTGGCCTTTGACCCAGTGCCAGTGGATTTTGTGACGGGCGGTGGCGTCGTCGAGATGCTGCCAGAGGTCGGCGTTTTTGACGGGCTGCTTGCTGCTGGTGCGCCAGCCGTTGCGTTTCCAACCGGCAATCCACTGGCTGATGCCCTGGCGTACGTACTGCGAATCGGTGTGGAAGTCGATCTCGCACGGTTCCTTGAGCATGCGCAGGGCCTCGATGGCGGCCTGGAGTTCCATGCGGTTGTTGGTGGTGGCGGGAACGCCGCCGCTGATCTCGCGGACGTGTTTGCCATACGCGAGCACGGCGGCCCAGCCACCGGGGCCGGGATTGCCATGGCATCCACCGTCGGAATGAATGACGACCTTCTTCACGCCTGCGACTCGCGGGTTTCCTCCGCCCACTCGCGCAGGCGTTTATCGATGAAGAAGGGCATGAAAGGCACAATGGAGGCGACAAACACGAATGCGGCGCGCTTCATCGGCCAGTTCGTGTGGTTCAACACCTGCCAGAGCGCGAAGCAGAACAACACGAAGAGCCCGCCATGCACCGAACCTGCGATGCGAACCGCCATCGGCATGCCCCACGCATATTTGAGTGGCATGGCGATGAAGAGCAGGAGCAGAAAGGAGATAGCTTCGAGCAGGGTGACGGAGCGCAGGAGCGAGACGGGATTTTTCATCGTATGAAAGCGTCATAAACTGTGTTGGCGAAATAACAACGCTGATGTCCGTGTGAACGCGTCTCTGGCAGGTGCTGAGTGACACTGATAAAAAGCTTGAGCAATCAAGCCCGCTGTTGATGATCCAATTTTTACCGATGGCAGGCAAGACACATTCCCTTCAATCCCTGATCCGCTCCTTGGCTCCTAGCCTGCCAAGAGACACAAGAAAGTGGAACATTTTGCTGGACTGGCCGCCGGACATTTTTGGCATCGCCGCCTATGTCCTGCACAAAACCGGGGCTTATCGGCATGTCGTAAGTAACCGCTGGTGGAAGACCACGCAAAAGAAGCATGCGGAGAAAATGACCGAACTCGGTGCCAGATGGCTGGATGCCGTGGCCCGCAAACGTCAAGCGCCTGCGTCGGTGAGGGGGCTTTGGAACAAAATCATGGCAGGACTGCAATTGCCAGTACTGGAGTTGGACCGGGATGAGAACAAGGACATGGTAGCCGCGTTGCTCGATCTGCTCGCCATTGCAGACTCCGCTTGCGTTCAGTTTGGGTTGCCGCCCAAAAAGCCTCTGGGCAGGAGCGGAGCAGGGAAACTTCTCAGCGATGTGCTCAGGAGGGCCGAGGAATTGCTTTTTGGACTCCATGTGGCCGACGGCACCTCCACTTTGGCAATGCATATCGATCCCTTGATGCTTTGTGTTCTACCGAAAACACGAACACCGCAAACAGGGCTGACCATCCGTTCCCTGAGCCATCATCTGGCCATCTGGCCTCGCGACGAGACCTCGCCTTACTGGAATGTCTTGTTCACTGAGCAGAGCCAGTGGGAGGCCAGCAGGTTCAACCTGCTGCTTGTTCCCTGGCCCTATGAGATCAAGCCAGATCAGTTCAGCGCGTCAGACGACGCCCGATGTGGCAGGCATTTCATGGACGAGCATTTTCGTTGTTTCGACTACACACCGCCGGACAGCATGGACTGGATTGAAAAAACCCTTCCAAGCCTGCTCGACACAGCAGTGAATAAGACCAATGAGGATGCCTTGCACGGCGTCGTGTTTCCTGAACTGGCGTTTCGTAATGCTACGGAGTTCAGCGCCGCTTATCGCCAAGTGCAGAAAGTCTGCCCTGGCGCGTTTCTTCTGGCCGGCGTGGCGGAGGACGACAGTCCGGAACCGCAGGCTGGCAACCACGCCTGGTTCGCCGCCCCGCTGATTGGTGGCGATGATGTGATTTTCACCCAAGCGAAACACCATCGCTGGCAGTTGAACGAGCCGCAAATCCAGCGCTACCACCTCACCAAACGTCTGCAAACTGCCAAGCTGTGGTGGGAATCCTCGCCCATTGCTCCGCGTTCCCAACTGCTGTTGGCCCTGAAACCATGGATGGCCTTCAGTTTCTTGATTTGTGAGGACCTAGCCCGGCAGGAGCCTGCGGCCCGGTTGCTGCGTTCCATTGGCCCCAATCTCATTATCGCGTTGCTGCTTGACGGCCAACAGCTTGAGCATCGCTGGCCAGGGCGCTACGCCAGCGTGCTGGCCGAAGACCCTGGCAGTTCAGTGCTGACGCTGACCAGCCTCGGCATGGTGGTTCAGGGCAAAACGACCGCAGAAAATGCGCAGGAGGTCAAATGGAAGAAGGAGCATCCTGGCGACCGCCACCGTACCTGCAACATTGGACTATGGAGGGATTTTGAGGGCAGCACGACTCCGGTTGCCATTGATCAAGAGGATCATGGAGTAGTGTTGTCATTAAAACGGCTTGAAATTGATGAATACTCGGCCGATGGGAGAAAATCCAAGGCCAGCGCCCTCGTCATCAAATACCCTGAAAAGGACATTATTCCGGTACGTCTCGTCAAATAGCTTGTTTTCCCACCTGCTTCAGTCGTATTTTTCCTTGAAATATGCCCCCCGGACAATTCATCTCAGGCAAAGATGCCACCGCTCTCATGATGGCAGCCAGGTATGGCAGCGAAATTTCCAGTAAGATCAGCGAGTATCTGACTAATGCCGCCAACGAACAGGTTCGCGAGGTAGCCAGCGTGCTGTTGGACAGCAAGGACGCCTCCGAGGTTTCTGAAAAAAGCCGTGACATGGCGAAAAAGCTTCAGCAACAGACGCGCTGACTGCACCAGCGGGTGGACTTTGATGTCACACCACAGAGAGCGAGCGGCGTACAGCCCAATGAAAAACTCCGGCCGCTTTGCAGTGACCGGAGTTTTGTGAATCGCTTGAGAAGCGAAGAGATCACTTCTTCTTCAGCTCCTTCTTCTTGAGGTCGTTGTACATCTCGAAGGCCTTGTTGGCATTCAGGCCGCCGTGCACCACGCCTTGCACCGCGCGCATCATCGAGACCGGAGCATCGCTCTGGAAGATGTTGCGGCCCATGTCCACGCCACTGGCGCCCTGCTTGATGGCGTTGGCGCACATCTTCAGCGCGTCGAGCTCCGGCAGCTTCTTGCCACCGGCAATCACGATCGGCACCGGACAGCAGGAGGTCACCGTCTCGAACTCCTTGTCGGTGTAGTAGCACTTCACCACGTTCGCGCCGAGCTCGGCCATGATGCGGGTGGCAAGGCGGAAGTACTGCGCGTTGCGCGCCATCGCGCGACCGACGGCGACGACGCCCATGACGCCGATGCCGTAGCGCGAGGCCGCGTCAACGAGGTCGGTCATGTTCTTGAGGCTTTGACGCTCGTAAGCGCTGCCGATGAACACCTGCACGGCGAGGATGCTCGCATTGAGGCGGATGGCCTCTTCAATGTTCAGCGCGGTGGACTCGTTGGAGAGCGGCTCGAAGCCGGGACGGCCGAACTTGGCCTTCTTGCCGTCGATCTCGCCTTCCCACTCTTCAAACGGGCTGACCATCGAGGTGCCGCCGGAGGCACGCAAAGCGATGGCCTTCTGCGTGGAGGCGGGAATGACGCTGCGCTGGATGCCGCGCGTGAGCATGAGGCAGTCAGCGTAGGGTTCGAGCGGGAGAATGGTCTGGTCCACGCGCTCCAGGCCGGAGGTCGGTCCTTGGAAGTAACCGTGGTCGAAGGCGAGCATGACGGTGCGGCCGTCCTTGGGGTTGAACACCTTGGAAAGGCGGTTCTTCAGACCCCAGTCATACTGGTGGCTGCCTTTGAGGAAGAAGCCAGGGGCGGCCTGCGGGATGTCGGAGAAGTATTCCTTTTGCTTCTTGTCTGCGGCGGAGGTGGTGATGTCGGCCATGGTCGTGTTGGTTCGGATTCAGGGGCCGCCACAGTGGGCGTGAATCTCCGCGGTGCAAGCACATTGCCTGCGCTTGCAAAACCCTCCCGGCTGTGGTTTCTACGCGGCCCCCATGTCCTCCAACCTCCTCATCTATCTCGACGGCAAGCTCGTTCCCGAATCCGAGGCGAAGATCTCCGTCTTCGACCACGGCCTGCTTTACGGCGACGGGGTATTCGAGGGCATCCGCATCTACAACGGCCGCGTGTTCCGTCTGACGGAGCACCTGAACCGCCTGTATGACTGCGCCAAGTCGATCTGCCTCACCATTCCGCTGAGCTTTGAGGAAATGGAAAAAGCCACGCTGGAAACCGTGGCGGCGAACAAGCTGCGCGACGGCTACATCCGCCTCGTCATCACACGTGGCGTTGGCTCACTCGGCTTGAATCCGTATCAGTGCCCGAAGGCGGGCGTCATCATCATTGCCAGCAGCATCGCGCTGTACCCGGCCGAGCGTTACCAGGAAGGCCTGAAGCTGATCACGTGTGGCACGCGCCGTCCAAACTCCGCCGCGCTCAGTCCGCAGGTGAAGAGCCTGAACTACCTCAACAACATCATGGCCAAGATCGAGTGCATGCAGGCCGGATGTGACGAGGGCATCATGCTCAACGACCAGGGTTATGTCTCCGAATGCACGGGCGACAACATCTTCATCGTGAAGAATGGCAAAATCACCACGCCGCCAATCTCCGCCGGCGCGCTCGACGGCATCACACGCCGCGCAGTGATCGAACTGCTCGGCGAAATGGGAATTCCGTGCACCGAGGCCGTGATGACGCGCTTTGACGTTTACACCGCCGATGAATGCTTCCTGACCGGCACCGCAGCCGAGGTGATCGCCGCTGTGCAGTATGACCGCCGCCTGATCGGCGATGGCAAGCCGGGCAAGGTCACGAACGAACTGATCCAGCGTTTCCACAAACTCGCCAACAGCACCGGCACGCCCGTGCCGTATGCGTGAGGTGATAGTCCGTAAGCGGTTCAACCGGCATTCCTGCTGGAAATTCGGAGCGAATATTGCAGCCTCTCCATCCATGACTTTGGCACGACATCTTGCCTCGGCTTTGGTCGCAATCGCCGCGGTCTGCCTCACCGGCTGTTCCGCACCTGAAACCACAGGTCCGCCCCCTGACAACCGCTCCTGGTGGAACGGCAATGGCGTGGCAGGCAGGCCACGAATCGTGATCGACCTCAGCCAGCAGCGCCTGAATTATTACAAGGGCAACCAGCTCGTCGGTGTCTCGCCGATTTCCTCCGGACGCGAAGGCCACGGCACTTGCAATGGCAGCTTTCACATCATGGACAAGGATCTGCATCACCGCTCCTCACTCTATGGCTCCTACGTGAACAGCGCCGGCAACACCGTCGTTGGTGATGTCGATGCGAGTCGAGATCCGCAGCCCGCCGGAACGAGGTTCCTGGGCGCCCGCATGACCTATTTCATGCGCATTGTCGGTGGCATCGGCATGCACGAGGGATATTTGCCAGGCTACCCTGCCTCGCACGGCTGCATTCGCCTGCCAACCCGCATGGCCGCCATTTTTTTCCAAGAAACGCCCGTGGGCACTCCAGTGCAGATCGTTGGTTCGGGCATGCATGCTTCCGCTGAGGAGCCCATTCCGGTGGGTGAGGGCGATGTCCTCCAAGCACCAACCGCAGTGGCATCCACTGCTTCTCGCAGATCCAGGACTGAGACAGTGCCACGTCCCACAAGCGCAGTTGCCGCCAGATCGTCCAGCACTGCCAAAACCAGACCGACCGCCGCCACGCCCACGACCAAAAAAGACACGCATGCGGTCATGGCGGCCAAACCCGCATCCCCTGCCCCTTCTAAGTCGCGCACGGTTGCCGCAGCCAAGCCTGCGAAGAAGAAGAAATCCTTCGGCTTTTTTTCCCGGCACAAGCGTGGCGAGACCCTCTATCTGGAAGAGTGACGCCCCAACGCAGTGCGCGTCAGATCACCTGCACTGCCAGGCTCACGGCAGCTCCTTGAGTTGAATGTGGCGGTATTCCATCACGCCGCGGTCGCCTTCGAGACCGATAGGGCCGATGGCCGGCAACTGAAGCGCGGCTTCGAGCACCTCGCCATTGCAGGTGCAATGAGCGACACCGTCCTTCACCTCCACGACCATCTGGTTCCACTCCTGCGGCTTGTACTGCTTCAAATCCTTGTAAGGACCGGCCACGAGGTAATCTCGGCATTGAAGCTGCGGTTTGCGGATGAAGACGCCGCTGTCAGCGTTCACACTGGCGCGGAACTCGAGTTTCAGAACAAAGTTCTTCGGGAACTCTGCCACGGTATAAAGCTGGCCGGTGAGCTTGTCTGCTTCGTTAGGGAAGGTCACGGCGATCGCACCATCCTTCACAATGTAACGTCCTGCGTCAGCCGCCTCCGTCTTGCCGTCATGCTTCTCCAAAATCTTGCCGGGATTTGGATCATCCTTCTTCGTTTTTTCGCGAAAGCACCAGCCGGTGAGATCCTTGCCGTTGAAGAGCGAGGTGAAGCCGGCCTCCGGCTGCCAGTCTTCGGCGTGAAGGGATGAAATCGTGAGGGCGAGGAGGGCGATGTGTTTCATGGTTGGTAGAGGCGAGACTTTCGTCCCGCACTCAACGCAATCCCGCAAGCAGTTTCATCAACGCACTTTTTTCTTGATCCATAGGTTTGGCCGGTGCGTGGAACCCCCGGCATGATAAGATTGCCTGAATTTACCCCAGATGAATTTCAATCCCACCATGCCCTGTCTCCGTGCCTGGCTGGCACTCTCGCTGAGCATCGGATGCTTGCCGCAAGCCAGAGGGATCGACGAGACCGCGTTACCTCAACTCGGCATGAACTTGGATGGCGTGAACTACTACAGCACACCATATTTCGCCAATGCGCTGATGCAGGGTAATGCGTGGCTGGAGTTCACGGGCTTCAACTGGGGCAGCGGGGTGTCCACCTATGGAAATCCGCAGTTCAATGCGAACGGGTATCCGCAGTACCTGAATCCAGGCACGGGGCTGCGCGCGGTATGCTACGGACTTCACACCAATTACTCCAATCGTCCCGCCACCTGGCCGGCGCGCGACACGCTGGCGATCGGCAAGATCGTGGTGACCTGGCAGGGGGATGCCGACATCCGTCTGACCGGCGGGCAGTTCATCGCGGGGGAGTCAAACGGCGCATCAACAGGGCGGATCGTGAACGGCCGACGTGTATATCTTCAAGTGAGCGGCACGGCTTACTCGAACATCACCGTCGTGGACATTAATGCCGCCGCCCCGATCACCGACATCAAGGTTTGGCTGCCTGATCCATCGGACCCGCAGAACCAATCTCTCGAAGGCCAGCTCTTTCATCCTACCGCACTGGCGCGCCTGGGAGGCGGGCCATGGGGCTGGCTGCGGTTCATGGACTGGAATATCACCAACGCCAGCCCGCAGCAGGACTGGAGCGACCGTCGCCTGCCGTCGCATGTGTTTCAATCCGGCGTGCTCAATCCGCGCAGTCCGGCCACCGGATTCGGCGGTGATCGCGGCACGGGCGTGGCCTTCGAGCACATGGTCACGATGTCGAACGCGACAAACAAGGACCTCTGGATCAACGTGCCACATCTCGCGACGACGGATTTCATCACGAAGCTCGCACAATTGATCGCCTTCGGCAGCGATGGGGTGAATCCGTATGCCTCCGCACAGGCCAGCCCGGTCTATCCACCGCTCAATGCGAACCTGCGGGTTTACGTGGAATACTCGAATGAGATCTGGAGCAATGGAAACAGCTTCCCGCAGGGCAACTGGGCGCAGGATCAGGCGACGGCGGCGGGCATCTCGAAAGCCCAGTTCAATGCGCGGCGGTTCTGTGACGTGTGGGCGATTTTTCAGTCGGTCTTCGGCGGCACATCGCGACTCGTGCGCGTGGGTGCGATCTTCACCGGCAATCAAACCTACACACAGGATTTTCTGAACGAGGCGAAGAACTACGGCACCACGCTCTCGCCCGCGCAGGAGCCTGACATCGTTTCGCCCACGACCTACTTCGGCAACGGAATCCAGGACTGGGCCTACTCGAAGGCACAGGCGCAGGCGGGGACGGGTGATCCGTGGTTCCTCACGAGCAGCACCTTCGATCTCGGCGGTGGCTACCTGCGGCCTGTTTCGGTGCCATTTGACGATGCCTATTGGACGGGTCCGTCGATTCAGAATCACCTGAATCAAACCTTCGACCAGTGGAAGCGCTTGATGCTTTCCGGATCCACGCAGACCGGCGGCGGACCGGATGCCACGGGCATCGGTGGCGGTTTCGCGCCGTGGTTGCGCGACCTCGCACTGACTACATTCACCACCCGCAAACCCATTGTCACATATGAGGGAGGGCCGTCACTTTACACAGACTATCTCGATGCAGGTGACATCCGTGATGATGGGGTGACGACCTTCTTTGAACTGGTCAACCGCCAGCCGCAAATGGCGGAGATTCATCGCATCCATCTCAACATGGCGAAGGCGAAGGGCCTCCGCACGCACGGCGCTTTTGTCGATTCGAGTCCGTGGGGCAAGTACGGCCAGTGGGGGCACCTCGAGCATCTGGATCAATCGCCCGCGTTGTCGCCGAAGTGGAGCTTTCTCTCCGACTGGCAGACCGAAATGAACACGCTGCATCACATCGACGACGTCGCAGGCACCGCGCCTCAATTTGTCACGCCGGCAAAGCTCAACACCGCGCTCTGGGGGCATCCGTATTCAGCCAGCATCACTTCATCGGGCGGCGAAGGCGGGCGCACGGTGGAGAACATCGGCCAGTTGCTCGACAATACCCTGGGCGTCTCGCTCAACGCGGGCGCCGCCACCATCACCGGCACGCCGGGCGTCACGGGGGACAATTTCCTTTTTCTCCGTGTGCGCGATGCCGATGGCGATCCAGCGTGGCGAACCTTCTATTTCAAGACGGTCGGCGGGCCGCGCGTGCTGGTGCAGAGCAATTTCGAGGGCACGAATCCATCCAGCAACCGCCCGTGGACCTCCACCTACACCACCGCCGCCGGCCACACGTGGACCGGCTGGCAGAAGGGCGCGGGCATCTTCGCCTCCACAGGTGACGACGCGCTCGTCTATTACCAGAACATGCCGGCCAACGAGGTTGATTCCACACTCACTCTCGCCATCACCGATAACGAATACTGGACCGCCACGCTTCAGCCTCCATCCGGCCAGACGATAAACCTGCGCGGTGCCGAGGTGCGCTTCACCATCCGCCGGATCGACTACCACGCACCACGGCAGTATGCCTTCTTCACCAGCATCGGCGGCTTTGCGGCTGGCAACGAAATTTACACATCGCCGCACTTCACCTCGGTGGTCGATGAAGAATTCGTCTTCACTCTTCCCGACACCGCGGCGTACGCAGCCGTCTCAGATCCCGTCGAGCTCCGCATCCTCGGTTACTTCGGTCAATACGGCGGCCACAAGACATCGATCACGGCGTTCAAGATCACCCGCGCTGCGAGTGCCTTCGACCAGTGGGTGGAGTCCCGCTTCACTCCCGCCCAGCAGGTTGCACCCTCGACGACTGGGATGCTGGACGACCCCGAAGGCGATGGCCAGAACAACCTGCTGGAATGGGCTCTACACCTCCTGCCGCTGTCACACGACGGTCCCTTCACATCGGCTTTCCTGTTCGAGGGGGATGTGGTGTTCAATTACACCCGCAGCGTCTCCGCGCTCAATGCAGGCACGGTTTTCGCCGTGGAATGGAGCGACACGCTTGCGCCGGGAAGCTGGAGCAGCGCCGGAGTGGCGGAACAAATCCTCTCGGATGACGGAACGACCCAGGAGATTCGGGCCACACTGCCCGCGGGCACAGCAGGCAGACGGTTCGTCAGGCTCAACGTCGTCGGGCCGCCTTAGAGGCGATGCTCACTTCGGCACGACAGTGAAACCTTCCTTGCTGTCCTTGATGAGCCAGCCGTCAGCTTCGAGTTGTTTGCGCAACGCATCGGCGGTGGCCCAGTCTTTGGCCTGCTTGGCGTCCCAGCGCTGCTGCGCAAATGCTTGAATGTCGGCGGGCACTTCAACGGCAGCGTCTTCGATGACGGGCGGAAGCACGATCCCCAACGCGTGCAGCATGAAGTGCAGGCCATTGCGCAGCGTGCTGGCTTCCTCAGTGGCAAGCGATGCTGGTTTGATTTTGTTCAGCGTGCCAAAGACCGCACCGAGAGCGCCGGGAACATTCAAATCGTGCAGCAGTGTCTCCCATGCGTCTTGGAAAGGACCGGGAGCACTGGAATGCTGGAGTGTCGGAGAAATGGCGGAGAGTGCCTTGTCGGCCCTGGCGAGCTTTTGCAGTGCCTGACGAGCAGAGTCGAGGCTGTGCATGGTGAAGTTCAGCGGAGCGCGGTAGTGGCCGTAAATCAGCACATAGCGCACCTCGGCGGCGCTGTAGCCGCGTTTGGCGAGGTCTTCGAGCGTGTAGAGATTGCCGAGGCTCTTGCTCATCTTGCCACCATCGACCATCAGATGCGCGACGTGCATCCAGTGATGCGCAAACTTCCCGTGCGTGCTGCAGCAGCTCTGCGCGATCTCGTTTTCGTGATGCGGAAAGATCAAATCGACGCCGCCGCTGTGCAGGTCGAAGTCCTCGCCGAGGTATTCGAGAATCATCGCGCTGCATTCGAGATGCCAGCCTGGACGGCCCTCACCCCACGGGCTGGGCCAGAAGTTCGAGCCATCTTCGGGCTTGCGGCCCTTCCAAAGCGCAAAGTCGGTGAGTGAATCCTTCGAGTACTCGTCGCTGTCTGTTGCACTGGCGGCTTCGCTGGCACCGAGGCGCAGCTCGCGGTCTTCGAGGTGGCTGAGCTTGCCGTAGTCTTTGAAGGACGAGACGCGGAAATACACGCTGCCGTCCGCAGCGGCATAGGCGTGGCCGTTGGCGATGAGTTTTTCGATCATCGCGATCTGATGCGGGATGTGCGCCACGGCGCTCGGCTCCACGTGCGGCGGCAGCAGATTCAACGCGGCGCAATCGGCATGGAATTTCTCCGTCCAGCCACGGGTGAAGTCGGTCAGGCTCTGCCCGGCCTTCTGCGAATCGCGGATCGTTTTGTCGTCCACGTCGGTAATGTTACGCACATGCAGCGTGGACGTGCCAGAGGCTTCCACCACGCGCCGCATCACATCCTGGGCCACGAAGGTGCGGAAGTTGCCGATGTGCGCCGGACCATAGACCGTGGGGCCGCAGCAATAGAAGCGCAGCGTTTTGCCGTCGAGCGGCGTCACTTCGCGGTCGGTGCGGGTCAGGGTGTCGTGGAGCTTGAGGGGCATGAGGGCCGGGAAATTGAATGACGAATCGCGAATGTCGAACGCTGAATGAAGGGCGCCTTGACCCTGCGGCTGGATAGAGTAATGTCATTCCCACTCCAAAACGGGGGCGTACTGGTTTCGACGGGTAGCCTTAGTCCGGAGCTGCATGCCGAGGATGATTCGTTGGCCTCGTTAATCACCGGATCAAACCAATAAATGTGAACTCTAACGAGCTCGCTCTCGCGGCTTAAGCCCCGCGACATCCTTCAGGCAATGTCTGGTAGCCTGAACGATGACATCACCAGGCTGGCTTGACGGCCGGGCGACCGGGTCACAAGCGAGATCAAACAGGACGCTGGGTGAAGAGCAGGCTGTCCCTCGCCGTCTCCCACCGAGACCAAATGAGTGACTGAGCATGGAGATGCTACGGGCACGGGTTATTCGGACAGGGGTTCAACTCCCCTCGCCTCCACCATTTTTTCTGCGCCAGTGATTGCTGTAAAACTTCACAGGCGAGTGTGCGGATGGTCGCAGGGGTTCTGTGCGCGCGAGATGGCCCGCGCTACTCACGCCGCCACCAAATCGTAACCGCGCCAATCTTTGATCTTCACCTCGGCGAATTTGCCGACGGGGAGCTTCTTGTTCACGAAGACGGTTGTGTCGATGTCGGGCGCGTCGATCTCGCTGCGGGCAACCCCGGGCTCTTCAACCAGAACGCGAAGAGTCTTGCCCTTCTGCGATTGGTTGTAACTCTCCACACCACGTTGAATGGCACGCATGGCCTCGTTCCAACGGGCCTTGCGGGTCATATGATGAATCTGATCCTCCATCTGCGCTGCGCGGGTTCCCTCTTCACGCGAGTAGTTGAAGACACCGGCGCGCTCGAATTTGGTGTCTTCGATGAACTGGAGCAGCTCGTTGAAGTCAGCTTCGGTTTCTCCAGGGAAGCCAACGATGAACGTGGTGCGGATGGCGATGCCTGGAATGCCGGCGCGGATGCGTTTGATGAGATCGCGGATGTACGCGCCATCGGTCTCGCGCTTCATGAGGCCGAGCATGCGGTCGCTGATGTGCTGGAGCGGCATGTCGATGTAGCGCGCCACCTTGGGGCTCTCCGCGATGGCTTGAATGAGATCATCACTCCAATGCGCGGGGTGCGTGTAGAGCAGACGGATCCAGAAGTCGCCTTCGATCTTGTTCAGCTCACGGATGAGCGTGGAAAGCGATTCGCCTTTTGATGAATCGACACCGCTGCGCGGTTTCGGGCGCTCGCCCTCCCACTTGTCCATGCCGAAGTAGGTGGTGTCCTGGGAGATGAGGTTGATCTCCTTCACGCCGCTGGCGATGAGCTGACGCGCCTCCTTGACGATGCTCTCTTGCGTGCGGCTGCGATGACGGCCGCGGATGCGCGGGATAATGCAGAAGGAGCAGGGATGGTTGCAGCCTTCGGCGATCTTGATGTAGGCCATGTGCTGCGGGGTGAGGCGGAAGCGCGGCGTGTCGTAATCAGGGATGTACTGCGGCTGCTTCGTGACGAGGTTCTCCTGCTCGTGATCCTTCGTGCCGACGAGGTTTTGGATGATCGGGGCGACCTGAGTGATCTGGTCGAGGCCGATGAAGGCATCGACTTCCGGCATCAATCCTGGCAGTTCCTGCGAAAAGCGCTGCGAGAGGCAGCCGGCGACGATGATCTTCTGCCGCGCACGTTTTTTCGACCCGGCACGTTGGTCCACGGCGTCATGCACGGCACCGACGCTCTCCTTTTTCGCCATGTCGATGAAGGAGCAGGTGTTGACGATCAAAACGTCGGCGAGATCCGGCTCAGGCGTCATGACCATGCCCGCCTGCTGGAGGTGGCCGATCATGATTTCCGAGTCGATGAGGTTTTTCGCGCAACCGAGGGAGACGAGGCCGACTTTGATCATGGGGGTTGTGACTGTAATGCCTTTGTGTCCCGCGGAAAGGAGAAAGATGGGCCTTGCTGATGAGGAGTTTCATTCCGTCCACGCTTGGCCGCTGTCATTCCATCGCATTCCGCCCTGCTGACAACAGAAATGCCACTCACGCCTCCACCTGACCCCCTGCCGTCAAACAGGGCGTCAAACTTTCGGTGTCAGCAACAAGAGCTGTTGTTCGGCGGTGCCATCGCGCATCATCGGACCCACATGCACAGTGCCTCTCCGTTCGGCTCGGATGGCCTGATCGTGGTAGTAAGCGTTATCCGTCAGGCCACTGTGGTCGTACACGAAGGAGGGTAGAGTTTGGGGCTGTGTTGTTGTAGGGCGACATTGTTGACTGTGCAGAATGTCCCGATGACACCAGGCGGAGACTTGATCATCTGGCTGGTACTCACCACGGAGGTGAATTCGACCGGAATACAAGCAACCCGCTTCGCCCAGCCGGGCGTGCGCGTGATGTGATCGTAAGAACTGTCTGGTTGAGCATCACGGCGTTGCACCGGACACGGCGAAAGAACCCGTGACTGAGGCATTGGCCTTGCAACCAATGGCGCGCTTTGCCCTGCTCTCGAAGAGGCTCCCAACAGCACACCCTCAGGACACAACCATTGCAGGTTGCATCTGGGGGCGACTGACGCTGAGGTCAAAGGCTGGATTCTTCTTCTGCACCGCCTTGGCGAGGGCTTTGCTGAGTCCGTCAAGCGAGTAGGGCTTCAGCATGATGTCCACTGGCGGCGGATGTCCCTGACTCAGAATGACGAACTCATCAGGATCGATGACGAAACCGCTGCAGACGACGATGGGAACGTCATTGCCCACGGCGCGAAGTTCCTTGAAGGTGTCGCGTCCGGACAGCTTGGGCATATAAATGTCGAGCAGGATGGCGTCGATGTTTTCGCCACTGCGCAGGGCGATATCAAGGGCCTGCTGGCCATCGCAAGCCTCAAGGACGCGGTAACCAAGAAACCCCAGCATGTTCATTGCAATCGCACGAACGGGGGCTTCATCATCGACTACCAGGATGGTGGTCTGGCCGCCGGCGGGAGCCGTGATGGCGGGGCCGTCATCAACAGGCGTTTCCTCATCCAGTTTCTCGGGATTCAGCACGCGTGGAATGAAGATGCGGAATTCGCTGCCGCGCCCCACCTCGCTGTCGAACTCGATCCAGCCTCCATGCTCACGAACGATGTCCTGGGCGGTCGAGAGACCCAGCCCTGTGCCCTTGCCCGTCGGCTTGGTGGTGAAGAAGGGTTCAAAGATGCGATGACGATGCTCCTCAGAAATGCCGTGGCCGTTGTCGCGCACAACGAGCATGACGAAATCAGAGGTGGAAGCATTGCTGGATACGTTGGAGTTCTTGGGTGTCTGATGAGTGACATTTTCCAAGGCGATTTCGATGACTCCTTTGTCCTGCGGAAGTGCGTCGCGGGCGTTAAGGCAGAGATTAAGCATGACCTGCTCGATCTGGGCAGCATCTCCCACGGCATAGGAGGAGTCCATTCCACCACGCATCTGGATGGTGACGCGCGGATCAACGCTGTGTTTGAGGAGGTTCTGCACGTCTGCGAGGAGACGTTTGAGGTTGACGGTTTTGCGCTGGGAGGTGCCGTTGCTGCGGCGGGAGTAGCCGAGGAGGGATTTCACCAACTCGGCTGCGCGGGTGGTGGCGTGATTGGCGTTTTGCAGCTTGTCACGCACGGCAGCCTGATTGGCGGGCGGAGTCAGCTCAGCGAGCGTTAGATTGCCCCGGATGGCAGTGAGGAGGTTGTTGAAGTCATGGGCAATGCCACCGGCGAGCTGGCCGATGGTGCCCATCTTCTGAGATTCGCGCAGCCGTGTTTCCATGATGCTCATCTGCGACAGGTCCTTGACGATCCAGATGCGTCCGATCACCTCGCCAGCCTCGGTGCGCATGGGATTGGAACGCAGAGCGAACACACGTCCGTCTTTCGAGGTGAGCGGTGCTGTTTCGTCTTGTCCTTCGAGGCTCGCTCCGGTCTTTTCGATCCAGGAGGAGACTGCCGCCTGATCCTGGAAGCTTTCTGCCAGGGAATTGAGCAGACGGGAGGCATCCCGACCCGCGACCGCCTCGACGGCTTTGCCGAGAAAGTCATCCAGCTTCGCGTTGGAGGCGATGACGGATCCCTGAGCATCGACGACGAGCACCCCTTCGTCGCTGGCAGCGAACAATCCTTGCAGGGCCGTGAACGCTTCGCGCAGCAGGCGTTCGGCATTGAGCAAACGCTGGGCGGTCTGGCAGGCGTGCTGTTCGGCGGAGTTGAGCGCCTGGCGCTGTTTGGCAAAGATCATGTTGATGTCGCAGCGCACCTTCCAGAAGTCGGCAGGCAGCCATTCAGCGGACTGTGCGTCCGGCGGCACACCACCCAGAACGGCGCTGGTGCCCTTCATCACTGCAGTCGTGGGCTTGAGCAACCAGCCGGAGATCAGATAAGCCGCCAGAAACACGCCGCCACCAAGCAAAACGCCTGTAATGCCGAAGAACCATTCGAGAGGCTGGCCCATCAAGCGGGTGGCCCCCATGGCCGGCAGAAAGCCGAAGAGCCAGAGGGGAAACAGAATGCGGAGTCGCAAGGAGTTCATGACGGGAGAGGTTGGTTGGGTTGAAAACGTTGCTCGGATGAATGCGGAGAAACCTCCGCGTTACAGCCGACGATGCGGGAGAAGCATTGCTCGACAGCGCCGTTGAGCCTGTGTTCCAGCCACGCTTCGATCTCGGTCCGCAACGATGCGACCCCTTCCGACGCCGACTGGCCGCCATGTGCCACGCGTGATTCCAAACGGTCCAGACGATCCCCCAGAGCACTCACACTCATAGCAATACCAAACACGTCATTGCGCAATTGCTCGATTTGACCAGCCCAATCTTGCACAGGAAACGAAACAGGAGTCGTGGTCGGTTTGCTTGGAGGCAACGGCAGGGTATCCGGTTCTTTCAAGGCATCCGCCGACATCAACCGCTCTTGTGGCGAACGTTGATTCGAGGATGGAGAGTGAGGCGATGTCTCTTGGGGTATTCGAGGTGGAGTCGCTGAAGCTTGCAGCACCGGCGGAGTGAACGTGTTTCCTGGTGTCCCAAACATCGGTTCAGTAATCACATTGGTTGGTGCCCTGCTCATTACCACAGGCGTAGACGCGACCTCAGGCTCCGAGGGCATATTGCTCTCCGAGCCTTGGCGTTGGATCGAGAATGAAAATGGTAAAGGCATCCGAGGAATCAGGGATTCACAGTAATTTTAACATTGTTAACAATAAAATCCATAATTATTTACAATTATTTAAAAAGTATCGTCGCGCCTGCCGCCTCTTTACCCATTCCCCCCTTTTTTAAGTGCTCCCCAAGCCTGTCACGTCGCAGGGAGTGCCAACCCCCCTCGCAATGCCAAGCATCTGCTCAGTTTGATGGTGTGCTCCTCAACCGCTGAAAACAGCCGATTTAAGTGTTCCCGTCCAAGCCCCTCTTGCACCCGACTATGGCATTGCTTATAACGCCTTCATCACCATAGCATGGACGAACGCATTATACAGCGCCTGGACGCCCACCTCGCCAACCAAGGATTGCGCAGAACCAAGCAGCGCGATGTCATCTTGGAAGCAGCATTTTCCAGCGACGAACATTTCAAGGCCGAAGACCTGCTTGAGAAAGCCCGCAAAATCGACAGCACCGTTTCACGCGCCACCGTGTACCGCACTCTGACCTTGCTGGTGGAGTGTGGCCTGCTTCGGGAAGTGGATCTTGGGCGTGACCAGACCTATTACGACCCCAATTTCCTCGACAAACCCCAGCACAACCATCTGATCTGTCTCGACTGTGACCGTGTGGTGGAATTCGAAGACGAGCACACCGCCCTGCTGCACGACTGCATCACACGCCGGCTTGGTTTCCAGCCCAGCATGAAAAGCATGCGCATCGAGGCGCATTGCGATGAGTTCCTGCGGCTCGGCAAGTGCAAATACCGTGATGCCAGGCTCGCGACCGCCGGACACTGATCAGGCGCGGCGCCAACGTTGGAAGGTCTCGATCGCCTCGTACTCCGCGAGACCGAGTGCATCGTAGAGACGGGCGTTCTCGCGGTTGTTGTCCGGCGCCTCTTTCTCCAAGGAGGACAAGGCTCCGTAACGCGACAAAGCATTCGCCTTGCGCTCCAGTTGCAGCGGACTCATCGGAATCGCCATGTCGATCTCATGCGGCTCCAGCGGGCGTTCCTTGCCGCGATACAGCCAAACGCTGCACGAACCGGCAAACTCCTCGCCCGCACAGGCTTGCAACGCGGCCATCAACAGGCGGAAGCAAATCCCCGACACGCTCGACGGATCGGCCGCATCACCGGTGATGTAAATCTGGTGAGGCTTGTGATCCTGTAACAGACGCGTCAGCACGTTCACATCCGCCTGCGTGCTTTGGAAGCGGCGGTAGCGCCCCTGCTCATAGAATGGCAGGTCCACAAAGGTGACACGATCATTCGCCAGACCCACAGTATGGGCCGCATCCCGCAGCTCTCCGCGCAGAATGAGCCCCTTCAACTGCCGCAACAGCGGTGGGTCCTCGCCAAATTCACCCTTCGCCTCCAACAACGACAACGCTTCACGCGCATAGGCCACCTGTGGTCCCCAAGCATCCGGTTTGGCGGCGTTGGAGGCCAGTTCCAGCAGTGTCTCGGCGAATTTGTCCGCCTCGCTGTCCGGCACGCGCAGGCTTCCTGATGTCAGTGAAATCAAGCGCACATCATGCCCTTGCTCGACGAGGCGATCCATCGTGCCGCCCATGCCCACGACCGCGTCCTGTGGCTCCGGGCTGAAAACCAAACAGCGTTTCGGATACGGGCGCGCACGTTCGGGGCGATACGTGTCATCCTCGTCGGGCTTCCCGCCCGGCCAGCCCGTGATCGTGTGCTGAAGCTGGTTGAAAATGCGGATGTTGAGCTGGTAGGCCGGACCTTGTTCGGAAAGCAGGTCGGAAAGGCCGTTCTCATTGTAGTGCTCATCGACGAGCTTCAAAATCGGCCGCTTGATCTTGAATGCCTGCCACACCATCGCGCGTCGCGTCTCACGCGGCGTCCATGACGCGGGACCCACGAGCCACGGCAGCTTGATCCGCGTCAATTCGCGCGAGGCTCCTGAGTCGATGAAGAATCGCGCATCCGGGTGATCCTGCAAGAACGAGGCCGAAACCGCCTCCGTCATCGGCCCTTCGACCGCTTTGGCGACCATCACGGCCTTGTTTTCTCCCCAAGCCATCAAAACCAGCTTCTTCGCACGCAGGATCGTGCCGACACCCATCGTGATCGCGAAATGCGGCACGTTTTGCTCACCGCGGAAGTCGCTCGCCGCGTCCTGGCGTGTCACGCGATCCAGCGTGATGCGGCGTGTCAACGAATCACGGCTCGAACCCGGTTCGTTGAAGCCGATGTGACCGGTTCGGCCAATGCCGAGGATCTGCAAATCGATGCCGCCCACCGCCTCGATCTTCTCCTCATACTGGCGGCAATGCGCGAACACCTGATCACCCGGCACCGTGCCGCTCGGAATGTTGATGTTCGCTTTTGAGATGTCGATGTGATCGAAAAGCTGCTCTGCCATGAATTTCGCATAGCTTTCCGGATGATCGGCTCCGAGGCCGTAATATTCGTCGAGATTGAAGGTGACGACGTTCTTGAAGCTCAGTCCCTCCTGCTTGTGGAGACGGATCAGCTCCCGGTAAAACGGCACCGGCGTCGATCCCGTCGCCATGCCCAGCACGGCAGGTTTGCCGGCCTTGTTCTTCATTTCGATGATGGATTTCACCTCCTGTGCCAGCGTTTTGGCGGCGGTGGCGGAATCAGGAAAAATGGACGTCGGAACTTTCTCGTAGGCTTCGGCGGGAGGACGAATGGGCATGGCGGTTGGTTGGGAAGTTACGAAGAAGAAGCGGATTATTATGCACGCAACCCGCTTTCCACCCAGTCAGGACGCCTCCATTTGCCCACGCCTAATGCCTTCCGCTCACTCCAAATCCAGTTCTGGCTTGAAATCCGCCGCATGATAGGAACTACGCACGAGTGGCGCGCTGGCGACATGACGGAAGCCTTTCTTCAGCGCGATCTGCTTGTAGTTCTCAAACGTGTCCGGGTGGATGTAGTCGATCACCGGCAGATGCTGTGCCGAGGGACGCAGGTACTGGCCGAGCGTCAACACGGTCACGTCATGCTCGCGCAGATCGTCCATGGCTTGGAATAGCTCCGTTTCCGTCTCGCCGAGGCCAAGCATGAGGCCGCTCTTCGTGGCGCACTTTTCACCCAGTTCCTCCGCCATCTGCTTCGCACGCTTCAAGACATGCAGGCTGCGGTGATACTGAGCGCGGCTGCGCACCAGCGGCGTGAGTCGCTCCACGGTCTCCAGGTTGTGATTGAAGATGTGCGGCCTGGCCTTCATCACCACTTCGAGCGCATCGTCCTTCCCGTTGAAGTCAGGAACGAGGATCTCGATGGTGATTGTGGGCACCGCTGCGCGCACGGCTTCGATCGTGCGGGCAAAATGATCCGCGCCGCCGTCCTTCACATCGTCACGCGCCACGGCGGTGATCACGATGTGGTTCAGGCCCATGCGCTTCGTCGCTTCGGCCACGCGTTGCGGTTCATCCGCCTCCAAGGCGAATGGCTTGGCCGTTTTGACCGCGCAGAAGCCGCAGGCTCGCGTGCAGCGGTCGCCGGCGATCATGAACGTGGCCGTGCCCTGGCTCCAGCACTCCCAGCGGTTCGGGCATTGCGCCTCCTCACACACGGTGTGCAGTTTCAAATCGGTGATCAGTCCCTTGGTACTCCAGAATTTCGGGTCACGCGGCAAGGTCACGCGGATCCAGTCCGGTTTTTTGTCACGATGCAGGGCGGGGTCGATTTTCGGGGTCATCTGGCGGGGGCTTGGCAGGTGATGCATGGCGCCAATGCGGCCAGTTTGCAACGCGTTTGGAGGGCGCAAAGCAACCCCTTCATTTCCCCTCAAGCGCCTGTTCCAGCGCACGCCAGGCGAGCATGGCGCATTTCACGCGCTGGGGAAATTTTTGCACGCCTTCCAGCAGGACAAGTTCACCCAGCGCGTCCTCGTCCTGCGGGCTGCCATCACCCATGACGATGCGGCGGAAGTCCTCGCGCATGGCGGCGGCTTGCTCCCTGGACTTGCCCTTGATCTTCTGCGTCATCATCGACGCGCTGGCCTGGCTGATGGCGCAGCCCTGCCCTTTGAACTTGAGGTCTTCAATCAGCCCTCCGTCACTGACACGCAACCAGACATCGATCTCGTCGCCACAGGAGGGGTTGTCGCCATGCGCGTGAAGGCAGGGCGGCGGTATCTCGCCACGATTGCGCGGGTTGCGCGAGTGATCGAGGATCACCTGCTGGTAGAGGTCGCGAAGTTCGTCAGAAAGAGGCATCAGGTGAAGAATTGACGCGCGGCGTGCAGCACTTCGACGAGACGATTGATCTCGTCGATGGTGTTGTAGAAGTAAAAGCTGGCACGGGTGGTTCCCGGAACCTGGAAGCGCTTCATCAATGGCATCGTGCAATGATGGCCGCCACGCATCGCAATGCCATGACTGTTGGCAAACTCGACGAGGTCATGCGGATGCGCGCAATCGAGGTGGAAGGCCACCAGCGAACCACGCTGGCCATTTTGTGGTCCGAGGATGCGGATGCCCGGCACCTCGTTCATGCACTGCACGGCGTAATGAGCCAGGTTGTGGTCGTGGCGATGGATGTTTTCCACACCCACAGATTCCAAATAGTCAACGGCCGCTCCGAGGCCGATGACGCCAGCGATGTCAGGCGTCCCGGCTTCAAATCGATGGGGCGGCGGCTTGTAGGTACTGCCCTCCAAAGTAACCGACAGGATCATCTCCCCTCCCCCGTGCCAGGGCGGCATGGCTTCGAGCAGTGACATGCGTCCGTAAAGCACTCCAATGCCCGTGGGGCCGCACATCTTGTGCCCGGAGAAGGCGAAGAAGTCGCAACCAAGGTCACGCACGTCGATGGGCAGATGCCCGGCGCTCTGCGCACCGTCGAGCACTGTCACCGCGCCGACGGCTTTCGCCTTCGCACAGAGTTCATGGGCCGGATTGATCGTCCCAAGCGAATTGGAAACGTGAACGAAGGCAAACAGCTTCACTTGCTCGTTCAGGAGCCTGTCGATGGCCTCAAGATCGAGCGTGCCATCATCCAGAACCGGAATGTGCTTCAACGTCGCACCGGTGCGCTGGGCCAGAAGCTGCCAGGGCACCAGATTGCTGTGATGCTCCATCCCTGTGCTCAGGATGACATCCCCGGATCGCAGGTTCTGCGGGCCCCAGCTGTTCGCCACGAGATTGATGCCCTCCGTGGTGCCGCGGGTGAAGATGATCTCGTCCTCCGAAGCCGCGCCGATGAATCGTGCCACTTTTTTCCTCGCGGCTTCAAACGCCGCCGTGGCGCGGTTGCTCAGCTCATGCAGGGCGCGATGGACGTTGGCGTTGTCATGCTCGTAGTAATGCGACAGCGCGTTGATGACCGCCCGCGGCTTCTGGCTGCTCGCCGCGCTGTCGAGATAGACCAACGGGTGACCATGCACCTGCTGATCGAGCACCGGAAAATCGGATCGGATGCGATGCCAGTCCATGTCTTTGGACCCAGGCTCTAGCGTGCCGCCATGCTCTGACGCGGCGCAACAGCGGCAGGTCCACGTCCGGCGTAAATGCCACGGCTTTCCACCTCACGGGCACGCTCCTGAAGGGTTGCAGGCTTGCCACTGACCGGAAGATCATTTTCTGAAAACATGCCCAGAACCGAGGAGGCTGTCTGGTCCATCATCTTCACCGGCCATGTGTTCATGAACCCGCCCAAAGTTTGACAACTGGTCAGGCTGACGGACAGCAAGGCTAGGGCGGCGAGGCGGGAATATTTCATTGGGCGCGTGTTTATCATGCCAGTTCCAAAATGTAAACAAAAGATGCTCACCGCCTGAAGGCCAGCCCAGACTCGGCTTCAGGTGCCGTTGGCAGCAGGCCACGGGTTCCCCGGCTTTCGATTTCCTTCCCACGAAGCTCAGGGGTCTTGCCAGCACGCTTCGTCGTATCGTCCTCGACAAAAAGCATCGCAAGCGGAGCCAGCCGGAGTGCCGTGTTGATAAGCTGGCAGTTGCTCAGCAAAACGCAGGCCAGTGCTGCAAATATGAGGCGGATTTTCAGGGGCATTTAGGCTGTTTATCACAATCAAGCCGCGGAGTAAACATATTTACGGTGAAGGGACCGGCACGACTTGCACATCGGGCGGCAAACATCCAGCCTGCCCGCCCGTATTCGCTGCTTCCCTTCTCCGACCATGAAGAAACTCCTCGCGTTCCTCCTCCTCGCCGCCTGCACGCTTCACGCGCAGGTCGAATTCAAATCCGGCGACTCCATCGCCATCCTCGGCAACGCGCTGCCGGACCGCTCGCAGCACTTCGGCTGGCTGGAGACGATGCTCACGCAGGCAAACACTGACAAGGACCTCACCTTCCGCAATCTGGCCTTTTCTGGCGATGAAGTGCAGACCTGGCACCGCATCGACGACTTCGGCAGTCGGGACGAATGGCTCACCAAGGTGAAGGCGGATGTGATTTTCGCCTTCTACGGCTACAATGAGTCCTTCAAGGGCTACGAGGGCATCGACGAGTTCAAAAAGAACCTCACGAAGTTCATCGACGACGCGAAGGCCAAAAACTATAGTGGCAAAGGGGAGCCGCGCATCGTGCTGTTCTCCCCTTTCGCGCTGCAAAAGCTCGCGAACCCCAGCCTGCCGCCCGTTGAGGAAAAGAACACCAATCTGCAAAACTACACCGCCGCGATGAACGAGATCGCCTCGGCCAAGGGCGTGGCCTTTGTCGATCTTTTCTCCTCCACCACGAAAGGGCTGCCGGAAGGCAGCACGCTGGACGGACTCTATGTTACTACGACCGGCGACAAGGCGATCGCCGAGGCGGCCTTCAAGGCGCTCACCGGCAAGGACGCGCCGCAGGTGAATGAGAAGCTCCGTTCCGCCATCCTCGACAAGAACTGGGAGTGGCATCAGCGCTATCGCACTGTCGATGGCTACAACGTCTATGGAGGCCGCAGCGGACTTGCTTACACGGCGGGCGTCGGCGGCTTCAAGCAGAACGAGAAGAACCCGGAGAAGCCCTACATCTCCAATTATCAGGTCATGCAGGAGGAGATGTCACAGCGCGATGTGAAGACCGCGAACCGTGACAAGCGCGTGTGGGCCATCGCGAAGGGCGGCGATCTTGAAGTGAAGGACGACAACCTGCCGGGGGTGGAAAAGGTGCCCTCGAACATGCCGAATCCGAAGGAAGGCAAAGAGTTCAACAAGGTGCCCATGACTGGCATGACCTTCACACCGGAAGGTCTCGTTGACTTTCCCGATGCAAAGGCCGCGATGAAGGACATCCAGCCGGAGAAGGGCCTCAAGATCACGCTCTTCGCCGATGAGAAGATGTTCCCTGAACTTGTGAATCCCGTGCAGATGGCCTGGGACACCAAAGGCCGGCTGTGGGTCAGCGCGTGGCTGAACTACCCTGAGCGCACCCCCACCAGCACCAAGGGCGACAGCCTGCTCATCTTCGAGGACACCAATGGTGACGGCACGGCGGACAAGATGACCGAGTTCGTCGATAACCTGAACTGCCCCACGGGTTTCAACTTCTACAAAAACGGTGTCATTGTCATGCAGTCGCCTAATCTCGTGTATCTCGAAGATACCGATGGCGACGGCAAGGCCGACAAGCGCACCATCCTGCTCATGGGCCTCTGCGCCGCGGACTCGCATCATGAAACCAACGCGCTGAGCTACGACTGCGGTGGTGCGCTGTATCCGAGCGACGGTGTCTTCCACCGCACGCAGGTGGAGACGCTCTACGGCCCCGTACGCAACACCAACGGCTGCATCTACCGCTTCGACCTCAACAGCCGCAAACTCGAACGTTTCACCACCGACGCCACGGTCAATCCGCATGGCAAAATCTGGGACCGTTGGGGGAATGCCTACTTCACCGATGCCACGGGCAATGTGAACACCTTCGCCGAGGCCTCGTCATGTTACCTGCCACGCGAAGGCGGCGGCAGCGCGAAGTTGCAGGAGTTCTGGAAGCGACCCGCACGCCCGAGCCCCGGCAACAACCTCATCTCCAGCCGCCATTTTCCCGCCGAGTGGCAGAACAACTTCCTCAACTGCAACGTCATCGGTTATCAAGGCATCTGGCGCGTGCCGCTCGAGCAAGACGGCGCAGGCATGAAAGGCGAGATCAGCAACGAACTCGTCAAAGCCGATCCCGCCGTGTATCCGACCTTCCGCCCCAGCGCAATCAGCGTCGGCCCGGATGGCGCGCTGTATTTCTGCGATTGGTCAAACGCGATCATCGGCCACATGCAGCACCACCTGCGCGATCCGAACCGCGACCACAAGCACGGCCGCATCTACAAGCTCACCTATGAAGGTCGCGAACTGCTCAAGCCCGCCAAAATCTACGGCGAAAGCATCGAGCACCTGCTGGAGAACCTCAAGGTGTGGGAAGACAACGTGCGCATGCGCAGCAAGATCGAACTCGCGAAGCATGATCCGAAGAAAGTCACCGATGCCGCCGATGCGTGGGTCGCTAAGCTCGACAAGAACGACAAGGAATACGAGCACCACCGCCTGGAGGCGCTTTGGGTGCATCAATGGGTCGATGTTGTCGATGTGGACCTGCTCAAGGCCGTTTTGAAATCTCCCGAGCCTCGCGCCCGTGCTGCGGCCACCCGTGTGCTTTGCTATTGGAAGGATCGCGTGCCCGGAGCGCTCGATCTGCTCAAAACCGCCGTGAATGACGACGACATGCGCGTCCGCATGCACGCCGTCCGCGCTCTGAGTTTCTACCAGCCGACGCCCGATGCGGAGAAAGCTCTCGAAATCGCCTACGACGCGCTGAAGCATCCCGCCGACTACTACATCGGTCACGTCTTCGATGAATGCCGCAAAGGATTGCAATCCGTGCTCAAGACCAAAGTGCTGCCGAAGGATCCCGCCGCGCTCGCTGAGTTCATCGCGAAGACCAGCGATGCTGATTTGAAGGACCTGCCCGATCTTGAGCCTGTCCTCATCGAAAAACTCACACGTCCGAAGCTCACGATCGATGTGCGCACGAAGGCCCTTGAAGAACTCGCCAAGACCACCGGCAAGGACGCGCCCGTCGTGCTGGTGGACATGCTGAAGCGCATCGAAGCCGCCGGCGGCAAGCTCAACTCCACCGCCGATGATTTGGGCAAGCTCCTCCTCGCGCAAAGTGCCGGCATGCTCGCACGCCACGGCACCTTGATCAAAACGCTCGCGCAAAACGCGAAACAAGCGCCCGTGAAGCGCGCCTGCTACGCTGCTTACATCGTTGGCGACAAAACTCCCGACAATCTCTGGGCCGCCACCACCGACGGTGGCGAGCGCGGCTACATCATCGAGTCCATCGGCATCATTCCCGCCAGCGAGGCTGCGCTGCGTGCCAAATTCCAGCCGCATCTCACCGCCTTGCTCAGCGATGGCAAAACCACTGGCGGCCGCCTCCGTGGTGTCATCGCCGCGCTGCCGCTCACCGGCGCGGACAACGCCGCTGCGAACTTCAAGCTCGTCGCGCAACACCTGATTGACGGCAAGGAGCGCAACGCCGCCGCCAAGGCGATGCTTAAGTTCCCGAAGACCACTTGGGACGCATCGCTCGCCAAACCCATCACCGACGCCGTGCTCGCCTATGGCAAGACCGTTCCCGCCGCCGACCGCAGCAAGCCGGAGTACGTCGAAATCATCGCCGCCGCGAAGGAAATGGCAGCGCTTCAGGGCGATGCGGGCAAAGCCATCCTCGCCGACCTCAAATCCATCAGCGTCGATGTCTTCGTCGTCCACACCGTGCACGAGCAGCTCCGCTTCGACACCACGAGGATCGAAGTCACCGCCGGCAAGAACTTCGAGATCATCTTCGAAAATGACGACGTCATGCCTCACAACCTCGTCATCGTCCCGCCCGGCAAGCACATGGAGATCGGCACCGCCGCCATGACCATGACGCCCGACAAACTCGACAAGCAGGGCCGCGCCTTCATGCCCGCCGCCTTCGAAAAACAAATCCTCGCCGCCACCAAGCTCCTCGAACCCGGCCAGAAGGAAACAATCAAACTCAAAGCCCCGTCACAACCCGGCGACTACGAGTTCGTCTGCACCTTCCCCGGCCACGCCGTGCTCATGTGGGGGACGTTGAGTGTGGCGAAGTAACCCACAGCAAGCGAACACCTCTATCCATTCCGTGGCTTCTGAAGCTGTCCCGCCTTTTTCTGCCATTCATCTCAAGATTGGGTTAAGCATGAATCATGTCCCTGCTCGAACGCCTTTTCTCCATGCCGCCTGTCCGCAAAGCCATCTGGCGCATGTGGTATCCGTTTCTCACACGGCGGCTGCGGGGCGAGGAGGTGTTGTTTTTGAACTACGCCTTTGAAACCGACCCACCGGTCGGTTTGCGGCTGGAGGCGGCGGATGAGGTGAATCGCGGCTGCATCCAGCTCTACCATCATGTGGCCTCACAGGTCGATCTGCGGGGCAAGACGGTGCTCGAGGTGAGCTGTGGTCATGGCGGCGGCGCGTCATGGATCATGCGCACGATGCAGCCTGCGGCGTACACAGGCTTGGATCTGAATCCCACCGGCATTCGTTTCTGCCAGCAGCGGCACCAGATCGCCGGACTAATCTTCACGCAGGGCGATGCGCAACGCCTGCCTTTTGCGGACGCGTCGCTCGATGCGGTGATCAATGTGGAGGCCTCGCACTGCTATCCGGATTTTCCCGGCTTCTTGGCGGAGATTGCAAGGGTGCTGAAGCCTGGCGGTCACTTCTTGTATGCGGACTTTCGCTTTGAGCCGGACATCGCGGCCTGGGAGTCCGCCATTGCCGCAGCAACAGCATTGCGTGTCGTGCAGACGCGAATCATCAACACCGAAGTTCTGCGCGGCATGGCCATGAATGCGCAGCGCAGCCAGGATCTCATCGTGCAGCGCCTGCCGGGTTTTCTGCACGCGCTGGGCCGTGACTTTGCGGGCATTCCAGGAGCACGGGTGCATGCGGCATTGCGCGATGGCGAGATGACCTATCGTTCCTGGTGCTTTCGCCGGGAGTGATGTCGTCGCGCACCGATGTGCGGATGGCTACGCATTGATCTTTTTCACGAAGCAGGCCTTCAGGCCGATGGAAATGCCGTCCATCTTGCAGGAGATCTCGTGGTCGCCCTCGACAAGGCGGATGGGCTTGGATTTGGTGCCGACCTTGAGAACTTCGGAGGAGCCCTTGAGCTTGATGTCCTTGATCATCGCCACGATGTCACCATCAGCGAGAACGTTGCCGTAGGCATCCTTCACGACGCGTTCCGCCTCCGGAGCTTCGGGCGCGGCCTCCTTGGCCCATTCATGACCGCAGGTCATGCATTCATAGCGTTCCGGGTGGTCCAAAACGTCATTCATTTCGCACATCGGGCAGGCTGGGAGACTCATAGGCGGTGAAAAGACACCATGCTGCGATGCAGCACAAGCATGCGCTCATGCGCCCGGCATTTACTCATGGGTGATCGCGGCATTTTGAGGCCATGTTTGACGAACTCGCCCTCCTGAACGGCTCGCGGCTCATGCTGCTGGCGGGCATCAGCTACACGCTGTGGTCGCTGCATGGCGTGTTCTGGCGCGGATGGAGCGTGGGGACGCTGTTTTTCTGGATGTGGTGGGAGTTGCTGCTCAGTGGCATCTCCACGACGATCCTGGTGCATCGCTGGCAGCGTCTGACGAAACTGCCGATCAAGGGTGACACGCCTGCGGGCATCGCAGGCGTCACGGTGTTGATCTTGTTCTTCGCCACGATGTTCACCGCCCTCGCGCTCGGCGCGGAAGGCATTTCTGTGCAGAAAGGCACGCTCGGCGATTACCTCCACGCAAGAGAGGCAACGATGGGCCTCATCGCCTTCCTGTTCCTCCTCATGCATCTCATGACGTCACATGGAAGGCATTTTCTGGAGACGCCGAAGAAGCAGATCCTGAGTCCGCTCTTCAACCGGCTGTTTCCCGTGCTTGGCCTCTACGCGGTTTCAATCTTCGACCACCACTGGCATGGCAGGAACGAAATCGACAACAGCCACAACCGTCACCTCCTCATGGCTGGCAGCCTTCTGGGTGTCAAGCTGCTGCTGGAACTACGTCAGTGGCGAAACTGGCAGGCCAAATGACCATCGCGACGTCAAGATACGATGTGATCACCGTCGAGCCAGCCGGTCGGCGAGCTTTTGCTCCGCCGCCAGGATCATGTGCTTCAACTGGATATCGCCTGGCTGCAACTTGTCGGCCTGATGGTAGTGATCCAACGCACGATGCGGAAGGCCGGTTTGAAAATACACGAGCCCCAGTGCCTTGTGAACCATGGGATCGTCAGGCGTGGCGGCCAGCAGTTCCCGGAATACGGACACGGCGTCGTCATATCTGCCGACACCTGCCAGCCCGAGCCCCAAGGTGAACACCACCGGCGCCCTGCGGCCGGCATTTTCGTCGAGCCGGATGAGATCCAAGGTGGTATCGAGCGACTCCTGGGGACGATTGAGGCGCAACAACGAGTTGGAGAGGTTGAGCATCCCGTTCTGAAAATGAGGTTCGAGTTCGAGCGCCTTGCGGTAGCATTGCACAGCTTGCTCCTCCTTGCCGCCATCTGAGTAGGCGGCACCCAGATTGCCCCACGTGCGGAATTTGTTGGGACTCTTCGCCACCGTGTCTTCCCACAGGCGCTCACGGCTGCTCCAGACCTCGTTGCGAGCATATGTGGCCCATGACAAGGCTGCCGTACACACGAGGGCAACCGCTGGAGCGACCACGCCGGGGCGCAACGACAGTTTACTGCATCGCAGCCAGTCGAGCAGACAGGCTGCCAGCAAAAACACGCCCACCGATGGCATGTAAGTACGATGCTCGGCCACCAGATCCGGAAGCGGCACCAATCCCGAGGAGATGGACACGGTGAGGAAAAACCACAGCACGCCGACAAAGCCAAGCGCGAGCCGCATGTCGTGTCGAAATCTGCGAAACACCCACACGGCGCACACGATCACGCCCACCAAAATGCTGAACGCTCCCAGCACCTGCCAGTTCCAGAAAGCTCTGTACATCGGCCACTCGGGGTCGATGTTCAAGCCCGTGGGCCAGATGAGTTGCCGCAGGTAATGTACCAAGACCGTCAATTCAGTTACCACGTAATGCCAGTGGCTGACCGGAACTTCACGTGAATTGACGATGTTCAACGCGGTATTCAGGCCGAACTCACCGTGCTGCACCGCTGCCGTATAAAAGACCAGCGCTGGAATCAATGGGAGACAAATCAGCAAAGGCGCCGCTCTCATCGCCGCCTGCCGCAGACGCGTTCCAAACACCAGCCAGTCCAGCAGCACTGCCAGCGCTGGCACGGTGATGCTAATCTCCTTGGTCTGCATGGCCAGCAAGAGGGCCATCACCGCACCTGAACGCAGAAGCCACAGACTCAAACGCGAACCGGCAGAAAGCGACAGAAAGTACAGCCACAGTGACAAAAGCGAAAACAACACCACCAGCGAGGTAAAGCGCTGAATGATGTAGGCACTGATTCGACCGCGAGAGGATGCGCCACAAACAGCAGGGCCGCGACACCTGCGATAAACACGACCGAACCCTTTGCCAGCCTGCGGTCAGAAACAAATCGCCCGAGCAACGTGGTCACCAACGCATACAATAGCATGGCATTGAGGGCATGAATGACAATGTTGACCGCCCGGAACCAGCGTGGATTGAATCCGTCCCAAAGGTAGTTCCCATAGAACGACATGTAGGCGACGGGACGCAGGATGGAGTTCACTGCATAATCTGGGTCGGAGCCGATGCTCGCCGGGCGATTGGCGAACTCGTGAAAGTCCTTCAAATAGCCCAATGTGCCGGCTTCAACGAAGAACGGATTGTTGAGCATGTAGGTGTGGTCGTCAAAGACCATGGGGAAATCCAAAGTCCAGCCATAGAGTCCGAAACAAAGGACCGCGAGCAATGCCACCATCCCGGCGTGCACCCACCTCCGGTTCGCTCCCGAAGGCTTGCCCGCTTCAGATGTCACCTCTGCCCCGGTATTCTCCTCCATCACCGACACAGAAATCACCTTGGCACAAGGTGCTATGATCTCTTGTTTGCGTCTCTGGGTGCGGCGGGCTTTTGACATGATTTCCACGATAAAGGAGTAGCGTTGCCAGTTTCCCTCCAACCTACCCCCTTTGACAAAAGACAAGCTCTGTGGCGCCATGCGCCACAATCAAACTTGTCGATGCCATATCTCATTTAAACCTCCTGCTCATTTGGGATCATCGTGTGTGTGTTGTTGTTCCGATTGCTGACCGAAAGGCCACGGGATAATGCCTGAATGTGTCAGTTCAGTGCGCTCATCGTCGCTCCAAACGACCGGCCAGTTCCTGCTTGGCCACACGAATCATGTGCTGCAACTGGGGGTCGTTGGGCTGCACTTTCTCGGCGCGGTGGTAATGATCCAGCGCGCGATGCGGCAGGCCGGTTTGATAATACACCAGTCCCAGCGCCTTGTGCACCATGGGGTCATCGGGTGTCGCAGCGAGCAATTTCCGGAAAACGGACACAGCTTCGTCGTACCTGCCAACCCCGGCGAGCCCGAGACCGAGTGTGAAAGCAACCGGACCTTTGCGGGCGGCGTTCTCATCGAGGCGGATGAGTTCCATGGTGGTGTCGAGCGATTCCTTGGGACGGTTGAGGCGAAGAAGTGAGTTGGAGAGGTTGAGCAGACCGTTTTGAAAACGCGGTTCGATCTCCAGCGCCTTGCGATAGCAGTCCACGGCTTTGACCTCGTTCCCTTTAAGGGAATAGGCGGTGCCCAGATTGCCCCAGGTGCGGAATTTATTGGGGCTTTTGGCCACGGTGTCCTTCCACAAGCTTTCGCTGGTGCGCCAGACTTCGTTGCGGGCACACGTGGCCCAGGAAAGCGCTGTCATGGCCACCAGCACTGCCAATGGCACCAGACGTTGTGTCGAAAACCAGCGGCCACCCATTGTTCCCGCACACCTCCAGCGGTCGAGCAGGCAGGCCAGCATCACGAAGATGCCAATGGAAGGCAGGTAGGAGCGATGTTCGGCCATCATGTCCGGCAAAGGAACGATGCCCGAGGACACGGACACGGTGATGAAGAACCACAGCATGAAAACGAAGGAAGCTGCGAAACGCACATCCCCACGATAACGACGAAACAACCACCAGGCAGCACCCATCAGCGCGGCCAGGCACCCAAGGGCCACCAGCACCGGCCCCTGCCAGAGGGACGTGTGACGCGGCCATTCAGGATCGAGATTCTGGCCGGCGGGCCACACAAGCATCCGAAAATAATGCGCCACAACGGTGATCTGAGTCACGATGTAGTCCCAGTGATTGAGAGGCTCGTCCCTGGAATTGACGATGTTGATGGCGGTGTCCCATTTGATTCCGCCATGCTGGGCTGCCGCCGTGAGAAACACCAGGATGGGAATAAGCGGCATGCAGAGCAGCAGCGGCAGCGCCTGCGCACACGCCTGACGCAAACGTGTGCCACGCACGAGCCAGTCCATCAGCACCGCCAGCAGCGGAACCATGAAGGCGTTTTCCTTCGTCTGCATGGCAAGCAGCAGCGCCACCACCGCAACCGAGCGCAGCAGCCAAAGACGCAGACGTGTACTGGCTGAAAGTGACAGGAAATAAAGCCACAGGGACAAAAGAGAGAAGAAAACCACCAGCGAGGTGAAGCGCTGGATGATGTAGGTGACCGACTCGATGGCGAGAGGATGAACGGCAAAAAGACCGGCAGACACACTGGCGATGAACATCACGGACTGACGCGTCAGATTTCCCCGGGCCGCAGACCGCCCGAACACGGCCAGCACCAGTGCGTAGATCAGCAAGGAGTTCAGCGCGTGAATGATGACATTCACCACGCGAAACCAGCGTGGATGGAAGCCATCGAACCAGTAGTTCAGATGAAAGCTGGCATACGCGACCGGGCGCAGGATGAAATTGACGGCATAGTCGGGATCTGAGCCGAGCTTGGCGGGACGGGTGGCAAATTCCGTGAAATGGCCCAGATAACCGAAGCTTGACGCATCGTGGAAGACAGGATTGTCGATCAGGTAGGTGAAGTCGTCGAACACCATTGGAAAATCGACCGTCCAGACATACATGCCTGCGCAGAGCGCCATAAGCACACAGGCAAAGATGACATGAAGCCATCGCGAGGAGGAGGGGGCGGCGAAGTTTTCCGTCAGCGGCTGGCCTTCAATGGGGGACGACGACACAGCCTCCACTTCCGCCAGCTCAAGCTGCGGTTGAGGACGATTGTGACGTGATTTGTGACGGCGGCGCTTGGACATGCTTTGATCTCATTTTCAATGCACTGTCTATCTTGCCCTGAAGCGCCACCGCTGGGCAAAAGACAAGCCGTGTCAGGCCATACGCCACAAGCGAGGAGTCGGTCTTCAGGCACCGTTTTCACGCACCCACTGCCCGGCCCGCAGATACAACTCGGCAGCGCTGCGCAACTGCAGCTTCTCCTTGATGCGGGCACGGTAGGTTTCAACCGTAGATTCACCAAGGTTGAGAGCCTGGGCGATCTCCCGTGTGCTTTTACCACGGCCCAGCAACTGGAAGACCTCCAGTTCGCGGTCAGCCAGCGTCTCAATGCCCGTGAGTTCTGGTGATGCACGACGATGTGTCATGCGTTCGAGCAACCGCGCGGTCATCTGCTTGCTGGCATAGACTTCCCCTTTCATCACGCAGCGGATGGCTTTGATCACCTCCGTGGAAGCCTCGTTTTTCGTGATGTAACCCTTCGCGCCGGCACGCAACGCACGTTCGGCGTACAATTCCTCATCGTGCATGGAGAGGACGAGCACATTGACCTGCAGGCCCTGCGCCTTGATGTCCTTGAGGAGTTCGAGGCCGCTCGATCCGCGCAGGGTGATGTCCACAATGGCGACGTCGGGCTTGGTCTCGTGGATCAGGCGCATGGCGTCGCGGATGTTGTCTGACTCGCCGCAGACGGACATGCCGAGTTCACGGTCGATGAGCTGCCCGAGGTGCTCGCGGAACATGGGATGATCCTCCACCAGCAGCACTTTGTATCCTGTTTTGGTCTTTCCTTCAGTTTTGTTCATGGTGTGGAGTTTGAGGTTGCAGTGGCAGACGACAGCACACGCGGGTTCCGCCACCGGGGTTGGATGTGAATTCTAGCAAAGCACCAAGTGCCTGGGCGCGGTAACGCATGGTGCGAAGGCCCATGCCCTCGCCTTCCTCATCGATGTTTTGCGCAATTCCGCAGCCGTTGTCCTCCACCGTGAGAAACAGTTCGTTGTCCACAATCTCGGTTCCGATGGTGACTTCCGTGGCGCCGCTGTGTTTGACGGCATTGGCCACGGCCTCCTGGGCGATGCGGTAGAGGTGCATGGAGACGTCCGGGGAGTCGATGGGCACGTCCACGCAATCCCTCACAACAATCGATGTTCCCGTGAGACGGCTCTTGGTCCTGCCCAGATCCACCAACGCCGCCGCCAGACCGCTGCGGTCCACGTGCACGGGAAAGATGCCGCGGGCCAGATTGCGTGCCTCGATCACCGCCTGCTGGATCGATTCCTCAATCAGGACCGCATCCCGTGCCGCAGGCGTGTTGTGAGCCTGCAGATCCTCCGCCAGTACGCGCGCCGCGCAGCCGATGGCGGCCAGATGCTGGCAGAGACCGTCATGCAAATCCTGCCCGATGCGCTGCTGCTCATACTCGCTGACGCGCACAATGTCCTTTTCAAGCTGCCGGCGCTGCTCCAGCATCTGGATGTAGGCAGCGTCCGCCCCCTGCTTGTTGCGCACATAAGTGACCGCGAACACGAGCACGATGAAATAAAACATGCGGCTGAGCATGGCCCAGTTGTATCCCAGTTGTGTGGCGTAGGGATGGCTGCCCTCGTTGGCAACCCACCACACCATGCCGCTGAAAACCGCCACCAGCAGACCGGCCGTGCTGCCAAGGTGCCACACGGCTACGACAATGGGTACGGCATAAAAAATAAACAGGCTCAGTTCCCATCCAGAGGCATAATCCGCCCAGCCAATAAGAACGGAAAGTCCCACTGCCACCGCCAGTGCCACCGGACGCGGCCAGACCCGCCGGCCTGATGTGAGTTTAAGGTTCAGCGACGGCGGCGGCACCAAGGGCGCCGAGTTGTCAAAGTCAGTGATGGCTGTCGCCTTCATCATACGGATACCTCCTGACGCACGGTATTCAGAAACTCCGCATAATCACGAATGTAATCCTCCGGCTCATCGGAACGTGATGCCAGCACCAGCAGCACCGGGTCCAGCACGTGGCGCATCTCATAGAGACGCACGCCACGCACAGAACAAGTTTCGATGGTTTGTGGTTGGGTCATGCTGGTTGGCCTTCGTGGTGAATGATCGAACGCACCAGAGACTGCGGTTTGCCTGACACCGTCAGGTAGGCGCGTCCCACGTACTCGCCAATGATGCCAAGCATGAGAAGCTGGGCACCGCAAAAGACAGTCAGCGTTCCCATCAGCGATCCCCAGCCAATCTGCCGCTGCCCGACAAAGATCGTCTCCAGGATCACCACCGCCAGAATCACCGCTCCCAGTCCACAAAGAACCAGGCCCAGCACGCTGGTCAGCCGCAGCGGCATGACGCTGAAGTCAAACAACAGGCTCAGTGCCAGCCGCACGAGCTTGCGCAGCGTGTAGCCGCTTTTTCCGCCAGCGCGCTCCTCGTGTTGCACCGTCAGACGCTCGATTCGGTTCGTGGCTCCGAGCACGAGGCCGTCGATATAGGGATATGGGCCTCTATAGGCCACGATGCGCTCCAGCAGATCACGATTCAACGCGCGGAAGCTGGAAAGATAAAGGTCACGTGACTTGCCGAGCAAAAACGTGGCGCAGCGGTTCGCACAGCGGCTGGCGAGATTCCGTGCCCAGGAATGTTTCTTCTCCTCATACTGCGAGTACACCACGTCAGCGCCGGATTCGCGCAGATGCCGCACCAGCCGCAGCGCCTCGGCGGGCGGATTCTGCAGATCGTCGTCCAGGTTCACGATGAAACGACCCCGTGTGTGCCGGTAAGCCTCCAGCACCGCCGCGTGCTCACCAAAATTGCGCGCCAGCTCCACCAGAATCACCGGCGCGGGAAAGTTCTGCAACGCCAGCCTCACACGAGCAGGCGTCCCATCGGTGCTGCCGTCATCCACCAGCACCAGTTCCCACGTTTCTTCGCACTTCATCGCACGAAACGCATTCAGCAGCGGTTCCAGCGTGTCTCCTGTGTTGTGCAAGGGCACGACAAAACTCACCTCGATGTTCGCGTCCATAATCATGTCCCCTGCCCTCCTGAAGTTGCTGCCTCTTTAATGGCGACGGCGAACACGGATGATCCCAGCGGCAGGCGAAAGGTACGGCACAGCCAGGCATCGATTTTGCCACCGCAGACAAGCAGGCGGTTCAACCACTTGGGAGGCAGCATCAAATCCGACTCCACGTCTGGCTGCGCAGCCAAAAAGTGTCCCAGCCGACGCCACAAAAGCAGCGGCAGGAAAAGCCATGCGTTCCAGTAGTGGATCATTTCGGTACGCAGGCTATGACCTTCAAGCAAAAGCCGCAGTTGACACGCCTTATAGCGCCTGTCACCACAAACGGCGTCATCATGTATGCCCCGCAGCCACGCAAAAGCCGGGAGATTCACCACCAGCACACCTCCGGGTTTCAAAACACGCCGCATTTCAGCCAGCGCACGCATTTCATCCACGCCTGAGTGGTAAAGCACATCCAGGCTCAGCACCCCATCGAAACTGGCGTCCTCGAATGGCAAATCATTCACCGAGCCAAGGCGCACACAACGCAGTCCGCGTCTGGAGCAGTGCTGAACCGCCAGTTCCGACGCATCCACTCCCGCCACCTCCGAAACAGACAGCCGCCGCAGCAAAAGCGCCAGCATCCCGCCGGTGCCGCAACCGGCATCCAACACCCGCCCTTGGGCTGGCAGACAGCGCTTCAGCACACGGAGCACCTGCCAGCGCAACACCGCGTACCACCAATGCAGGTCCTCCACCCGCCGCATCACGTCATATTCATGCTCCATCATGGCTTCAGTCCTCCAATGACGTCGCACAGGTCATTCAATGCCGCCAATGGCTCTTCCGCCAGGATGATTTGCCCGCTGTCGATCACCCGCTGCTCGGTCTCGAACACCTGCACACGATGCCTCCGCTGATCCTCCAGTGGAAACGCAGGAAACAAGGAGCTGTAATGAGCGGCCATGCGGTGCCTTCATCATCCCAGACCGACACCACTGTGGCAAATAACGCCACACGTGGCGTTCACCGCCACACATACAGACTCCAGCATTCACAGCAATCCGCCCGCCTTCACGTCGAGATACTTGTTGGCCAGCGCCACGGGCAGCATCTGTGCCGATTCATCGACGGTGAGCACACGGCGTGCGCGCAGGGACTCCAGCAACTGACGCCGTTCGGCAAAATACTGCGTCAGCGCACCAAATTGCAGCGCATCGTGCAGATGATCGATCGGCGCGTCAGCGCGATGTTCGAGTTCCTGCTCCCGCAAAGTCGCCGTAAGCACCAGATGACGGCGTTGCATCGCACCGACGGCGGCGGCGAGCGTGGCGCCGTCTTCGCTGCGCAGATTGGTGAGCAGAATGACCAGTGCGCGACGGCGCTGCAAAGTCATCACTCGCTCCGCGGCCTCGATGAAATCGCTCGGCTCGCCGCTCGTCTCGTAATTGTAGAGGTGATTGAGCAGCTTCGGCATGCTATGAGCACCTTTGACCGGCGGCAGCCAGCGCTGCACGCCACCAAAGCCCACGACTCCGACCTCATCGCCCTGCCGCAGCGCGATGAACGCGATCAGCAGCATCGCATTCAAGCAGTGATCGAACTGGCTCAGTCCACCATCGAGCGCACGCATTCGACGGCCGCAATCGGGCACCAGAAGCACAGTTTGGTTGCGCGTTTCCTCAAAATCACGGCTCACCAGGCTCAATCGCCGCGAGGTGGCCTTCCAGTCGATGCGGGAGAGCACGTCGCCATCCTGATAGTCGCGCAGTTGATGAAAATCGAGCGACGCGCCCATGCGGCGGCGCTTCACGATGCCCATCTGCTCCACGCGATTCGCCATCGCCAGCAGCGCGAAGCGCACCACCGGCTCGTAGTTTGGATAAGCACGTGTCCGGCTTTCACCGCCCACAAAATGCAATTTCCGCCAGAGACCGATCAACGATCCGGCCAGCACATGGGCGGGAGTGAATGAATGCTGCCCGCGGCGCACGAAACGCGCCTGATACGAGAGGGCCGCGAACTCACCCGACGGCACCACGACACGATGCGGCAGCCCTTCTGCATCCGCCGCGGTGGGAATTCCATCGAACACCTCCAGTTCGAGTGTGCGCCGGCAGTCATGGGTCACCGTGAACGTCACTGGCGATGCCACGCCGAGCGCAAAACGTCCTGGAACTGATCTAGTTCCGGTGATTCGTCCGCGCTTCGGCAGCGTGAAGGCATCCGCGATCATCACAAGCACCAGCAAACCCCCGGTGACCTGCCACAGGATGACAAGTTGCTGCCAAACACACGCGCCCACCGCCAGGACCAGCCAGGCGATGAGCAGTTTGAGCAGCTTTTGTGTCGGACGCATGAAGGAGAAAGGGAATCAGGGTCGAAGCGGAGGAAAAATGACGAAACCAGAATGGCGAATGAGGAACAACAGCAGCGGCCGGCTCATGGGATTCGTCATTGGAACTTCATTCATCATTCCTCATTCGGGTTTCGTCATTTCACACCCGCGGCGCCTCGATGGCCTTGATCAGCGAGTTGAGCATGTCATCCACCGTCTGGCCGCTGATGGCGATCTCAGGCGCGAGTTGCACACGATGACGCAGCACGGGCAGCACGGCGCGTTTCACATCCGCAGGTGTGATGTAGCTGCGTCCTTCGAGCAGCGCATACGCCTTGGCGGTGCGCACGAGGCTGATCGCGCCGCGCGTGCCTGCACCGAGCGAGATGGCGCTGTGCTGGCGCGTGGCGCGCACGATTTTCACCGCGTAATCCACCACCTGGTCAACCGCCTGCACCGCCGCGGCCTCCTCCTGTGCCGCGATGATTTCCTCCGGCGTGCAAACCTGCTGCACGTCGGATGCGGAGAGCCCGCCGCCTGATGCACGGGCGGAGACTGCCTTCACCACCCACGTCTCATTGACCACGTCGGGGTAATCGATGAGCACCTTGAGCAGGAAACGGTCGAGCTGTGCCTCGGGCAGCGGATAGGTGCCCTCCTGCTCAATGGGATTCTGTGTGGCAAAGGTCATGAACGGCGGAGTGAGCGCATGGCTCTCCCCGTCGATCGTCACCTGCGTCTCCTGCATGACCTCAAGCAGCGCGGACTGCGTCTTGGCGGGAGCGCGGTTGATTTCATCCGCAAGCAGCAGATTGGCAAACACAGGCCCGCGACGCACGCGAAAGGTGCTGCTGGCCATGTCAAAGAGCGTGTGGCCGCAGACGTCGGAAGGCATGAGGTCCGGCGTGAACTGGATTCGCCGGAAGCTGCCACCGAACGTGCGCGAAAGCGCCAGCACGAGATGCGTCTTGCCGAGGCCTGGCTTGCCTTCGAGCAGCACATGCCCTCCAGCAAGCAAAGCAGCGAGCACCTGGTTGAGCACTTCCTCCTGCCCGACGAAGACCTGGCCGACCGCGTTGCGGATCTGTTGCATCGTTGTCGTGCTGCGTGGAACCGTCGGCGGCGCGAAGCTGACCGGTGGCGGCGTGTAGAGGCTGGAAGCGTCAGGTGTGGGGAGGATCGGGTTCATGGCGTTGAATTCGAGATTAGGGGATGGTCAAAGCGCCGCCCTGATGGCTTGCAGGTCGCGCATGAGAGTGACGAAGTTGTGAGCCGAGTCGGGCGGGGCCACATCGAAGGCGGCGCAGATGCGTTTCAAAGGAAGCCCGGTGCGACGCGAGATTTCCTCCGCGAGATGATCATTCATACGACGGCTGCCGTCATCGAGCGAACGATGTCGTTCGCGCACCCGCTCCCACACGGCGTCGCGCGCGGCGTTCACGAGAAAAGCACCGCGGCGCATGCGCCAGAAGAACTGCCCCAACGCACCGATGTGGCTGGCAAAATGACGCGTGGTGTCGAGTTCGACCTCTGCAATCGGCCCGAAGCGCGGCATCTGCTGCCACAGCCAGAAAACGAGGCAGGCGGTGAGTGCGACCAGAGCCATCCAGCCGTGGTGCCAGAGCAAACCAAGGAAGCTGCCGGAGGCGCCGGTGACAAACAGCACCTCTTTCTTGGCACCGCTGCCGACGAGATCGACGAGCCAGCGCGCATGATCGCGCTCACCGATCCAATGATTGCGGAACGGCCGCGCATGCGCAAGCAGCGTCACCGTGCCCATGCCGTGGGTCAGATGCAGCGCCAGGGACTCTTTTTTCGGGCCCGCGGAAAACTCACCCGTGCGCAGTTTGCGTTGGAGGATCAGGAACTGATGACCACCGAGGCTGAGCTGATACTTCTGCCCGTTCCAGCTCACTTCATTGACGGATTCGAGCCACGAATCGTCCTCTTCCTCATCAAAGGGTTCCTTGTCCTTCTTTTTCGCCTCATCCCTCTTTGCAGGTGGCGCTGCCTTCTTGTCATCCTCGGCGGCATCTTTTTTCAGAACGCCCTTGGCGAGTTCTTTGAGTTCTTCCTTGGCAACACGCTTCTTCAAACCGACTCCAAGCTGCTCCAGCACTGGATCTTCCATCTCCTCCTTCAGGATCGCGGCGATGAAAGAGCCAAACTGCGTGTCAAAGTCGTTGTACGGCATCGTGCCGCCCAGGCAGTAGATGAGATGCCCGCCGCTGTAAGTCCAGCGCAGCAGTTGCTTTGCACGTCCTTCGGGAAGGCCGTTTTCTCCCGAGATGAGGATCACCGCGTCATGCGAGGGCATTTGAGCGAGCGCCTTGGTGCCGCGGGCTTTGTGTCCCATCTCATTGAGCATGCGCTCCGCCGCGAGGAACGGGTTCAAACGCGCCTTGCCGCGATAGCCAAGCGTTTTCTCGTAGTCCTCCCAGTGGCCTTTGCAGCCGCAGAGCAGCACGCAAAGGCTGGTGAGAATCAGAGAACGAAGAGCAAACGACAAAGAGCTGGAAGCGGGTGCACGAGAGCTGAATTCCGCCCCCTCACCCCGGCCCTCTCCCCGAAGCGAATCAGACGTGAGGATGCACGTCTGCGACGGGGCGAGGGAGACGGCACGCGACACGCGGCAGAATTCCTCCCCTCTCCTCGTCGAGGGCATCACACCTGCCCCTATGGTCTTCGGGGAGAGGCTGGGTGAGGGGTTGCCGATCCATCTTCGCAGGCGAACACCCCACGAAACTCCGACCGCATGCAAGCATCGGAATTGCATTCCCTGGCCCTTCGCCCTTGGCTCTTCGCCGCTATTCATGCAGCGCCTCCTTTCTCGACGAACGGCCAGCGATCAAACAACACGTTCATTTCCGCAGAGGACACCGGCAGCAGTGCATATGCCGTCTGCACCCAGGCGCCGGTGAGATGCTTGAAGTAATCCGCCTCGCTTCGTTCACCAGCAGCGAGAACATGGGTGAGGCAATCTTCCTCCGTGTCGCTGTCGGTGATCGGCACCTGGCGGCGCGAGACCAGCCACGACAGCGATCCACGGTAAAGCAGGCTCAGCGCTTCCTTGAAATCACCCGCGGCCCACGCGGCGCGTGCCGCGGCCACAATGTCATCCGGCAGGCTTTCACGCGTGATGTTCATGCCCATCACCACCTTCGGTGCGGTCACCTTCGCTTTGCTGGCACCGCGCGAAATGAAGACGTGCCGGTTGTTGACGAGATAGATGACCAGCAAAACCACCAACGCCACGACGATCCCCCAGAACAACAACTGGCCGATTACATTAAGCGCATCGAGGCGTGGCAGTTCCGGCGCATCCGGCGTCTCAATATGATCCGGCACCCAGCGCTGCGACTTTAGTTTGTGCACTTCGAAATCAGGATTCTTCAGCACCTCCTGCACCACCTTGGCAGCATCCTCACCCTCCGCAGCCTGCACATTGGAACCACCGAGCATGAACAACCCGATCACCAACGCGGCCGCAGCAGCAGTCAGGCGCGAGGCCATGCGGCGGAATGCGAGTTCCACGTCCCAACCTTCGATGCGCGTCCGGCAGTTCAAATACAAACCGAAGCCCGCGCCCACATAAAACGGCTCGATCAGCGTGATGACCAGCATGTAGCAGATGTTCATCCACCAGTAGAGCGCCGCGGGAATCGTGTTGTCGAAGTCCAGCGCCGAAAACATGCCCTGCAGATCGGGTTTGAAGGCATCCGGCAGCAAATCGTAAGTGCCAACCAGCACGCCAAGCACGAGCACGGTTTCAAGCTTCAAGAATCCGTAGGTCAGCACAAAACCTGAGCCTCCGCCGTCAATCGCCAGCGTTTTGACGCGCCGGTTCACCGCCGATCCGCGCAATCCCTCCAGCATTTGAGCCGGCAGCGCGAGACTGCGGATGAAGGAGAGCCGGCGCCAGAGCAGAGCAGGCAGGCAATTCATCAGCCACAATCGGGGCGTTTGCTTCCACGTCTCCACAAATCCCGGCCGCACTCCGAAGGCCGCGCGGCTCAGAAAATACAACGGCACGCGGTCGTAGAGCGGTTTCAACCACCACACGACCACAATGATCCACTCCGGTGCCGAACGCATCAGCACACACAGCACCAGCCACAGCGGAAACACCGTGCCCGCCCACAACGCCACGATCCGGCCATAGTCCCGACGCACCATCGCACAGCCAAGATCGACAGCCTCCCACGGCTGTCGTGGACGGAGCACGACCGTGATATCCTCCAGCCTCATGTCGTGCGCTCCCTCCCGCTGAACAACAAAAACGCCGCCAGCAAAAGCCAGCACAAGCCACCAGCGCTGAATTTCATCACAGGCGGCAGGTTCAACGGCGACCAGAAGCCTTCGATCACTGCCGCAATGCTGATCATCACCGCGGCGCCGATCACCAGCGGCAGCGCTTTGCGTCCAGCCAGAACCAGTGCCGCTCGACGTTCAAGCCGTCCCGGCTGCAGCATCGACAGACCCACACGCAGGCCCGCCATCGCTGAAATGATGATGCCAGTCAGTTCAGGTGCTCCATGCGCAACCACCCAGGTGTACAGCGTCATCGGATTGCCGGAGTAATGCACATAACCAAACACCGCGCCGAGGTAGATCGAGTTGAACAGCAGCACCATCAGCGATCCCACACCGCCCAGGATGCCTCCCGCGAAGCTTTTGAAGCCAATATCGACGTTGTTCCAGATGTAGAAGCCGAAGGCGGCGAAACCGGAGCCAAAATTCTCGCGCACATAGTCGGCGGGCGTGCTCTCCTCACCATACATGCTTTCGATCATGACCATGCCATCCGGACCGAGCAAGGTCATGGCCCACTCGGGATAAAAAGGCGTGATCGCCGCGATCAACACCGCAGGAATGTAAAACAAGGCCGTGCACCACCAAAACAGGCGCCATTCAGCGCGCACCGACTGTGGGAACTCCACCAGCAGCAGCCGCACAAAAGACTCCCATCCGCCGGCACTGCGACGTTCCAGCAGCCGGTAGCCGCGGATGGCCAGCGCGTTGAGCTGCTGCGTGAGCCGCTGCGGGCACATGCGATGCTGCGCCACGCTCAAATCATGACAGACCTGGCGAAACACCGCGGGAATCTCCACGACATCCTCCCGCGGCTTTGCCTGCTCCGCTGAGTCGAGCAGTTGTTCCAGCTTCTGCCATCGTGGTTCGATGTTTTTTTCAAACTGGGCCGGAGTCATGATCGAAACAGCGGTGCTCCTTTCATTGGCGGCGGTGTGCCGCGTTTTTCCTCCGGCTCCTGCAGCCACAAGGCCATGCCGCAAAGACGCCGAAGACCCTCGGTGCCCGTCGCGTCTGTCAGTGGCGCGGCCAGCGCGGCCAGTTCGACGCGCCGCTCATCGGCCCACATGGGGGCGCGTTCGAGAAATTGCAGCAAAGCCGACTGTTCCTCGCGCGTGAGCGCTTGTGGCGGCACGCGACGCTGCGCGTTGATGTCCACCTTCGGCGTTTTCGGCGGCGGCGTCTCGGCATAGGTCACCACCGTGTTTGCCACGAGGTCACCCAGCCGCTGAAACCGCTTCGTGAACAGCATGACCACGATGCCGGTGAGGTAGCACGCCGGCATGAAATCCACCACCCGCAGAAAATTCCGCATCACCGCCTGCGCCAGCGTCACCGGCCCACCGGTCACGCTCATCACGCGCAGTTTCATCGAGCGCTGGCCCGGTGTGGCCCCGCGGGCTCCCGCCTCGAAGATGACGTTGTAAAACCACTCCATGAAAAACATGAAAAGCAGCATCAGGCCGCCAGTGAGCTGCATTCCGATGGAAGGCAGCACCACAAACAACGCGGTGATCCAAACCGCCAGATAAATCCCCAGACGCACGATGAGATCGATCGTGTAGGCCATGCTGCGAACCACCGGACCGGCCACACGCAGATGAATCTCCACGCCATCGGCGAGTTCGACTGATTGCAAGGTGTCCGCGCGTGCTGCCGCCATCGCCGGTTAATGAAGCGGTGGCCTTTGGTTTTGACAACCACCGAATTTTTAACGTAGCCTCCTCAAAAGCCGGAATTTCCTCCGGTGGAAACAACTTCACCCATCACCCGCCCTCGCCATGGAAACTCCTCCTGCCAATCCCTATGCCACCCCCGCCGCCAACATCTATGGCGCAGGCTCCACCGGAGGCGATGCGGTCTCCCCTGGCACCATCGCCGCCCTCACCGCCACCAAGCCGTGGGTGCGCTTCATTTCCGTCATGATGTGGATCGGCGTGGCCTTCATGCTGCTGGCCGCTGTCGGCATGGGAATAGCATTCGCTTTTGGCGCCTCCCAGGCAAAATCGGGCCCGTTTGGTGGCGCCGAGATGATTGTGATCGCCGTGGTGTATGGCGTGATGTCCTTTTTTTACATCTATCCGGCACTCAAGCTATGGGGTTTCGCCAATCGCATCGGTTCCCTCGCCGCCTCGCACGCTGTCGCCGATCTGGACGCAGCCTTGCATGAGCAGCGCCGTTTCTGGAAGTTCCTCGGCGTCCTGATGATCGTCATGATGTGCCTCTACATCGTGTTCATCATCGGCATGGTCGCTTTTGGTGCCAGCACCGCCCTGAAGTCGGGTGCATTGTCACGTTAACGCATCTGGTGGTGGAATCAGTGTGCAGACCGGGATAGCTTCCATCCTCATGCCGAAGCCCCATCGTTTTTTTCTCGTCGCAACCCTGCTATGCGCCTGCGGGGCTCTGCATGCTGCGGGACTCGACACAGCGCCTGAATTTATTGCTGCACGCCAGGCGATGGCGGACGGCCTGCCCGGGGTCGCTGGCGTCAAGGCTGAACGCCTGCTCAAGCGCAAAGGCTGGACGCGCGTGGAAACGCGCCAGCTCGCCACCTTTGCCGCAGAAGCCTGGGCGAGGGCGGAGGACGGAACTCGTGTGCTCGCGCTCGCCGAGGCGCACGATCTCGATGATGAAACCTTCTGGCGGGGGCTAGCCTTGGTTCTGAATGACAACCTGCCTGCGGCGCGCAAGCTCCTCACCGAGGACGACACCACGCCGCGCCAGCCGCGCACGCAGTTGCTTCTGGCCCGCGTGCTCGCCGCGATGGGTGAAACTGCAGCCGCACGTGCCGACATCGCCCCTCTTCTCTCCTCCGCTGACGAAAGCCTGAGCGCACAGGCTCTGCTGCTGCAAAAAGAAATGGATCTGGAGGACAACAACACCGCAACCGCGCTCAATGCGGTCGCATCCAGCGCCGCCGACATCTTTCTCCGTGCCCGCGCTCTTCTGCAAAACGGCAGGCTGGCGGACGCGCAGGAGGCGGCGCTTGCGGTGATGAACTCCACCAGTGGCGGTGAGCGCATCCATCACGCCGCGCTGCTGCTCCAGGCCGAAATCCTCCTGCGCCAGAATCACGCCGCCGAAGCGCAGGAACGCCTGGTGAAATTTCTGGATGAAACCGCGGATTGCAGGCTCTGGACGGAGGCGTTCGACCTCCTCAATCGGTCGCATCAGGCATTGCCAGCGCCACGCACGCTGCCAGAGGTCATGCTGCGCTGGATCGCCGCCGGTTGCGCCGCCCAGCAGCAGCCGCAGCCACCCACAACGCTGCTTCGCGCCACCACAGAGTTTCGCGGGCACGCACTTTTCGTCCTCGCCCAATGGCTCGCCAACGACAGGCGCATCTCCGAGGCCACCGGCCTGCTCGAAGCATTTTTGCAATCGTACACCAGCCATCCCCGGCTCAGCGATGCGATGCGCCACGCCATGGAGCTTTATGCGGAGCAGGGTGCCGACGAACGCGTGCTCTCGCTCGCCGATTCCTGGCACGAGCAGTTTGGAGAAGCCAGTGCCACGGTCGATTCCAGCGCGGGAGCGATTCTCTTCCGCCGTGGAGAGCCCTCGCAGGCGCTGCGCTTGTTTCAAAACGCCGCCAACGTCGCCACCACGCTCGATGAACGCCGTCGTGCGCTCTTCAATGCGGGCCTCGCGGCCATCCTCGCCGGGGACGCCGCCTTGTATCAGGTCCTGTTGGGACAACTCGCCGTCGCAGGAGCCACCGCCGCCTCCAGTCAAGACGACGCCGCTGCCACGCTTGAATTCGAAAAAGCGCTCTTCCTCGCCGCCAACCGCAAGTCCGGCGCCGAGGAGGCCCTCCGGGCCTTTTTACGCGACCATCCCGGCCATCCACGCTTCGCGGACGCCTCCAATGCGCTGGCGGAGTTGATGCTCCTGGCCGTTCCGCCGCGCGTGCAGGATGCGCGTGCGGCCCTCGATGCCGTCGCGGTGGCACCGCTGGTTCCCGCGCAGCGCGAACGCATCGAGCACACGCGCCTCTGGTTGCATGATGCCGCGGGAGACTTGAAAAGCCTCCTCAATGATGGCGCTGCGTTTCTCAAGGCATGGCCTGACAGCAAGCTCAAACCCGAAGTGCGGCTGAAGATGGCCTCGGCTCATTATCGTCTGGAGGATTTTGCCAGCGCGCGCACCGAGTTTGAAATCATCGCCCGTGATTATCCTGACACGCCGCATGCCGACACCGCTCTCTACTTCGCCGCGATGTCCGCTGCCTCCGTCATGAGCGCCGAGGGCCGCGGACGCGCCCTGGCCATCTGGGAGGAGCTGGCGGCCAAGGGCGGCCCGCTCGCCGTCGCGGCCCGTCGTCAGCAGGCCCTTTCTGAACGCGTGCAGGGCAATCTCCAGCCCGCGCTCGCCGCGCTCGACAAGCTCCTCGCTCTTCCATCGCTCGAACCCGAGCAGCGCCGCACCACGCTCTGCGAGAAAGCCGAGGTGCTTCTGCTGCTCGGCAAAACCAGCCCCGCCCAGCTCGATGCTGCCGCGGATTTGCTCGACGCCTTTTTGACCGATGCCACCCTGCCCTTCTTCTGGAAGGCACGCGCCGGTTTCACGCTCGCCACCGTCCACCGCGATGCGGGCCACGACACCGAGGCGCTTGATGCCTGCTACAACGTGCTGCGTGCCGCTGGCATCACGCCGCCTGCGAGTCCTGCTGACTACATCTGGTTTGCGAAAACCGGCTTCTTCGGTGTCGATCTGCTCGAAGCGTCGCGTCAGTGGGAGGCTGCGGCCCGCCTGGCCGAGCAAATCGCCCAGCGTCCCGGAGAACGGGCCGCCGAGGCTCGCGAGCGTGCCACAAAGATTCGTCTCGAACACTTCCTCTGGGACGGTCCCGCGCCCGTTCCACCCAAGGTGCTCAAACCCGACGAAACACCCGCACCCAAACCCGCGGAGCCGGAAAAGCCGGCCACGAAGAGCACCACGAAAAAGAAGTCATCGCGTTAAGCGATGATGCCGTGCTTCACCTCGCCATACACATCGGTGAGGCGGAAATCGCGGCCGGCGTAGCGGAACGTCAGCCTTTCGTGACTCAGGCCCAGCAGATGCAGCAGCGTCGCGTGCAGATCATGCAGATGCACCTTGTCCTGTTCCGCCTTCGCGCCGGTGTCATCGGTGCTGCCGAAACGAATGCCTGGCTTCACACCGCCGCCCGCCAGCCACATGCTGAAGCCCACGTTGTTGTGATCGCGCCCGTTGTTCTTGTTCAGCAGCGGCGGACGGCCAAACTCACCTCCCCAAAGCACCAGCGTGTCATCCAAAAGCCCGCGCTGCTTCAAATCAGTGAGCAGTGCACCGACAGGCTGGTCCGTCTCCAGCGCGTGCTGCGGATGACCTTTGAAAATGTCCGTGTGATCATCCCAGAACGAGTGGTTCACCTGCACGAAACGCACGCCCGCCTCGCAAAAGCGCCGCGCCATCAGGCACGCGCGGCCAATTTGATCCGTCGGCTTCCCGTCACCGATGCCATACATCTCCTGCGTCGCCACACTCTCCTTCGTCACATCCATCACATCCGGCATCTCACGCTGCATGTTGAAGGCCAGCTCCGCGGAAGTGATCAGGCCCTCCAACGCGTCGTTGCTGCCATCCGCGGCCAGTTTTTGGCGATTCAGCGCCTGCACGAGATCAAGCTGATGCCGCTGCTCCACCGTGCTCATCCGCGCATTCTTCATGAACGGCAGCTCGATGCCCTTGAGCGGCTTCGGCGGCGCCGTGGCGCTGCCACCACCGCCGTGGCCGATCGGCGTTCCCGCGCAGGCCGCGGGCAAAAACGCGCTTCCATGCTTCAACGGACCGCCGCCGCTGAATTCCGGATTGATCGTGATGAAGCCGGGCAGGTTTTGATTTTCGGTGCCCAGCCCATACACACACCACGCGCCCACACTCGGCCGCGTGAACACGAAACTGCCCGTGTTCATCTGCAAAATCGCCTGCGGATGCGCATTGTGGTCGGTGTGCATCGAATTGATCACACACAGGTCGTCCGCATGCCGCGCAATGTTCGGCAGCAGGTCCGACACCATCATGCCGCTCTGCCCACGCGGCCGGAACCTCCACGGTGACTGGTAAAACACCGTGGGGCTGTCCTTCGCCACCGGCTTGCCGTGCTGCTTCGCCAGCTCCGGTTTGAAATCAAAGGTGTCCACCTGCGACGGACCGCCCTGCATGAACAGGAAGATCACCCGCTTCGCCCGCGCGGGAAAATGCGTGCCCTTGGGCGTGAGCGGACTTTCAGCGCCGAACAATCCGCGCAACGCCAGCATGCCAAACCCGGCGCCTGCGGCGCTGAGCAGGTGACGACGAGGCAGGACGGGGTTCATCACGCGGGAACCTACGCCCGGTCGCCGTCACTTCTTTGCCAGTGCTTCGAGATAATCCAGCAGCGACGCAAACTCGCGCAGCGTCAGCATGTTCGCCAATCCGGGCGGCATGATGGAGATGGGGAGCTTCTGACGGCTCTTGATGTCCTTCACGGCGAAGGTGAACTCCTGCGCGGCGACGTTGCGCAGCTTCACGTTGTCGGCGGACTCCAGTGTGATGAACCCCATCTGCTGCGTGCCGTCGTTGAGCGTGATGACCTCGCTGGCGAAGCCTTGGGCGATCGTCTTGTTAGGATCGAGGATGTTCTGCGCAAGTTCAGGGCGCTTGTAAGTCTGCGCGATGTTGCCGAGATAGGGCCCCTTCTGCGGCTGGCTTTCGCTAGTGGTGTGACAGGCAATGCAGGTGGCCTTCGTGAAGGCCATTTCGCCGGTGACCACGTCCCCTTTCATCTTGAGCACCTTCTCCAGCACTTCTTCTGGCTTCAGCGTGCTGACGAGCGGCGTGGTGTCCTTTTCGCGATTCAGGCGCATCGATTTCGCGGCGTTGTCGGCGGCTTTTTTCACGGCAGGATCGGGATCGTTCAAAGCGGTGAGCACTTTGCCCGCCGACGGCATGTGTTTGATCAAACCGATCGCCTCCACGATCTGCTTCCGCCGCTTGGCATCGGCCCAGCCGGCATCCAGCGCTTTCTGGGACAGTTGAATCGACTCCGGACTGCCGGACTTGCGGTTGGCGAGATTCAGCAACGCCGCATCCGCATAGAGCGATGTCTTGCCGTCCATCTTCTCCGCGATCCGCTCGACAAGTTGATGATGGTTCTCGAGCTTCGGCGCGTTGAAGAATGCGTTCGTGGCCGCTTCGTAGTCTTTGCCGGACTCCGGCATCTTCTTCAGCGCATCAAAGGCCGCCAACGTCGCGCTCACGCCCTCGGCGCTGTCGGTTTTGGCCAGGGCGATGATCGCCTGAGACAGCGTGACGGGAGCGCGGACACTCTTGTCCGCTTCTTGCAGCGCCTGCAGCAGAAGCGGCACCGCATCGGCCGGAATCGCATCCGCCGTCGCAAGCTGCGCCACGGCATCGGGAATCACCTTCGCATCCTTCTTCGCGAGCACCAGAATGCGCTCCAACGCGTCATTCGACTGAATGCGGTTGAGGTTCATTTCCTTCACCAGAAAAGCCGCCTCTTCCGGCGAGGCCTTCGCCAGCGCATCCTTCAACGCCGCTGCGATCTTCGGCGTCTCGCTCCACGCTTCCGGCTGGTAATACGGCCCACGCGTGTCCGGCCGCGTGCCCCACGAATCGCCCTTCCACTCGCCTTCATGAAAATGCAGACGGCACAGCGCGGCGAGAATGCCCTGACGCAACACCGGATCGGTGGTTTTGCCAAGACGCTCGATGAGGCCGGTGACGACTTCGGGCTGGTGCATCATGGCTAGGGCGCGGAGAGCCCTGCCACGAACAGACGGACTTACTCCATTGTCGTCCACGAAATCAAAAGCAACACCCTGAGCCCTTAATGCGGCTATAGAACGAATCGCAGTATGTTGAACGACTGCATCATCACTACCAAGAGTCATGACAAAGACGTGCTTCAAAGCATCAGGCGACCACCCATCTGCAGCCGCCATCATGCGGTTGAGTTGCACTAGTGAAGCTGGAGTTTTGCAAGATTCAGGAAGATTGGGGGTGCCGGGCATCGCCTGACCTGAGGCTCTGACCGCTTCAGCAATGAGCCTTGTCCCCACAGTTCCAAAAACAACATCATCCGCTTCAGGCTGATAGGTTCCTAACAGTGCGCCAAGCTTGTCTGGGCTATGACTGAATGCCAAGCTTGCTGCCGCACGCGCCGAAATGGGCTTCGTTGCGTTTTTCATCAACGCACTGAGCATACCAATAGAGCTGTCCGGCATGCCACGTCTCGCCAGTTCCCTCTGCGCCTCCATCCTCCGCCGATAGCTCGCAGACTCCAGCACCTTCACCAACTCCTCATCCTTCGCCTTCGCGAAATCCGGCAGCGGCTCGGCTTTGAAGCCCTTGGGCTTCACCTGCACGATGTAACCAACATCGGGGCCTTCCCAGTTGAAGGTCGCACCTTTCCAACTGGCGCAATAGACGCGGCTGTTACCATCGACATCGGCGTCGGTGGGGCGGGGCATCTTGATGAAGGGTTCGGGCTTGCGGGTTTCTTCGAAGGTCGCGCCTTTGGGCTTCACCTGATGATGCCAGAGGGCTCCGCTGCCCCAGTCGGCGGTGAAGGGGGCGTTGTTCCATTCGCCGAAGCCGGGCTCGTCGATGTAAACCGCGCCGCAGCCGCTGCCGCCGCCGTAGTCAGCGAGAGGCGCAATGCATTCGTCGGGGAAGTTCTTGTAGAGACGCGGGTAGCCATGGTCGTCGAGGCCGGTGAAGTGGTGGAAGCGCACGTTCCAGCCGCCGCCGTCGTTGGTGTTGTCGCGGGCGAAGATGTCCATGAGCGGGCTGATGGCGACTTCGAGGATGTTGCGCGTGCCGGTGGAGTAGATTTCGAGGCCGGTGCCGTCCGGACGCACGCGGATGACGCCACCGCCGCGATGCTGGAGCGTGCGGCCATCGGTGCCGGTGGCCTTCATGAAGCCGAAGTCGCCGCCGGCGATGTAAAGCCAGCCATCAATGCCGAGGCTGAGGCCGTTCGTGGTGTGGTCGGCGGGGCGGTCCTTGTAACCGAAGGCGATGTCCTTCACGAGGATGTTTTGCTTCTCCGCGACGCCGTCATGATCGGCATCAATGAACTCGCTGAGGTGCGGCGGATGCACGAGGTAAAGCCGGTCGTGATCCCACACGAGCCCGCGCGGCGCATCGACTTCGCAGAAGACCTTCGTCTCATCGGCACGGCCATCGCCATCGAGATCGCGCAGACGGATGACGCGTCCGCGCTTCGGATTGCGGCCCAGCGAGCCATTGCCATCGCTGCTGACGTAAAGCGTGCCATCGGGTGCAGCGGCGACAAAGACGGGATAGTTCGCTGCGGCGCTGTTGGCGAACAGACTGACCTCGAAACCATCCGCCACCTTCACGTCCTTCAAAATGGCGGCCTCCTGCTCCGGTGTGAGTTTGACGATCTTCGGCGTGATGTTGCCTTCCTTCGCATACGGATCGTTCGCCTTGTCCTGCTCCTTCTTCTGCGCCTCGCTGAGCTTCGGCGCGACAGCCTTGATGTCCGGGCCCTTGAGCTTCACCTCACGAATGCTCGCCCAGCCACCGCTGGTCTTGCCCAGTGCGTGGATCTTCACGAAGCGGATGCCATCCTTCTTGGCGAAGTCGTCCTTGTAGGGCGCGTTCTTCGTGTTGTTGGAAGCATCCACGAGCGTGCTCCATGTTTTGCCATCGGTGCTGGCCTCAATCTTGTAACGATAAACGCCGCCGTTCTCCCAAACGCTGTCGATGCCGGTGAGCGCCTGCGGTTTTTCAAACTCAAGCTGGAGCCACTGCGGATAGCTGGCGTTGCTGGCGCACCAGCGGCTCTTTTCATCGCCGTCCACCGCGCACCAGGCGAAGTTGTTCTTGCCGGTTTCCTCGCTGCTCGCGGTCGCTTTGATGCCTGTGGCATTGGCCGGAGGTGCCGGAGGCGGCTTGGGAGCCTCGACCGGTTTTGCCGGCACAAACGTGATCTTGTTCTGCCCCTTGAACGGCGTGAGGTAATCCGCGTTCAGCTTGTCGCAGGCCCACAGCAGGCCGCGCGTGATGAGATCGAGGTAGCGTGCATCGGCGACGGTGTCGTTGTTGTGGCCGATGGTGGTGCTGAAGCTGCGGGCGCCGACTTTTTCGTTCGTCCACGCGACGACGTAGTCCACGTCCTTGCCTTTGACCACCTGCTTGCCCATCGCGAGCGGATGGCCGTCGAAGATGTTCACGTTGTTGTAGAGCTCCTCCTTGATCGTCGTCCAGTCTTTGAGCGGCTTCGTGATCGGATGCTCGGGATCGACAAACGTGATCGCAATCGGCTCCTGCGGGCCGTGGGAGGCGGACTGGATGCCGAGGTGCTTGAACCAGCGGTCCTCGCCGGTGCGGAAGCTGTGCATCGCGCAATGCAGATGGATGGACGGGATCGTCTTGTGCGCGTCGAGGATGCGCGTGAGCACCTCCTTGTTGTTCATGCTTGCGGCGCACTCGTCATGGATGATGACGTGGTAACCTTTGGCCCAGTCGGGATTGTCATACACGGGCAGCGGCGGGTTGGTGGACTTGTCGTCGGTCCAGATCACATCGACCTGCACATTCGCCCGGCTTTGAATGCCTTGAGAGATGATCAGATGCTGCTTCGCATAATCATGGCAGCAACCGCCGGTGATCAGCAGGGCTTTGAGGGGTTCCGCCGCCGGAGTTGAGAGCAGCGGGCAAAGGGCGAAGAGCAGGAGGAATGAACGACGCATTGAGGGGATGATTGGGGGTCGCATAAGGCGCACAAAAGGCGGCGTTTCTATCAGAAAAGTATCTGCGCTCGGGAAATCCAGTTTGGACCATTCTTCGTTCGCTTTTGTCCGCCAACCTGTCAGGCTGCCAGCTCATGCATGTTACCGTGAAGGAGATTTTGGGACTTGTGGACGGCAGACTTCTTTCCGGAGATGCCGCGGTCATCATTGAGGGCTTTGCAAACCTTAAAGAAGCTGTCAAAGGCGACCTGAGTTTCTACCACGATGCGCGTTACGAGAGGCTGCTGGGCTCCACAAAGGCCTGCGCCGTGCTGGTGCCCCTCACGTGGGCGAGCTTCCCCGAAGGCGTGGTCTGCATCGGCGTCGTGGACCCTTCGCGGATGTTTGAGGCCATTGTGGAAAAGTTTGGCGTACAGCCGGAGCCTTTTAAACCGGGCATGCATGCCACCGCAGTGATCGGTGAGGGCGTGAGGTTCGAGGTGGCGAAGGTGCGCATCGGCCCTCGCGCTGTGATCGAGGATGGTGTGCAGATCGCCGACGGAGCGGAAATCGGCGCGGGCTGCTTCATTGGCCGGAATGCCCGCATCGGCGCGGACGCCAAGCTGTTTGCCAACGTGACCGTGCATGCGGGCTGCATCATCGGCCAGCGTGTCATCCTGCACAGCGGTGTTGTCATTGGCGCGGACGGCTTCGGCTACGAGTTCGACAAAGGCCGCCATCGCAAGGTGCGCCAGGCCGGCATCGTGCAGATCGACAACGACGTGGAGATCGGCGCGGGAACGATGGTGGACCGGGCACGGTTTGGCCGCACCTGGATCGGCGAAGGCACCAAAATCGACAACCTCGTGCAGATCGGCCACAACGTCGTCATCGGAAAGCACTGCATCATCGTGGCTGCCACGGCCATCGCGGGCAGCGTGCAGATCGGCGACTATGTCGTGATCGCGGCACAGTGCGGCATAGCCGGGCATGTGAAAATCGGCTCACAGGCCACGCTGGCCGCCCGCAGCGGTGTCACGAAAGATCTTCCAGGCGGTGCTGCCTACATGGGCTATCCTGCAGTTCCGGTGAATGAGGAAAAACGCCGCCTCGCTGGCACCAACCGGCTGCCGCACCTCACGAAACGCGTCAAAAACCTCGAGAAGGCAGTCTTCAAGGATCAAGTCCCGAAGGAGTGAGTCTGCCATCCTGTCATCGGCTGAAACGCGCCTTGATGAGGTGACTGCCGAGGATCCAGACCTTGTGGATGTTGCTGAGGCGGCAGCGTTTTTGGAAAACGGGATACCGCTCGCGTTTGAGCTTTTCGAGAATGCGCGAGTAAATCGCGGCCATGATCTCGGAGGCGACCATGTTTTTGCGGTCCTCCGGCGGCAGGGCTTTCTGCGCGGCGGCGTAGTAATCGCGGGCACGACCATACTGGAAGTCCATCATCTTGAAGAAGCGCTCGCTCGGCCTGGCATCGAGGATTTCGCTCTCCAGCACGCCGAACTTTTTCAATTCGCTTTGCGGGATGTAGATGCGGCCCGTTTCACGCGCGTCCTGGCCGACGTCGCGGATGATGTTCGTGAATTGCAGCGCGTAGCCGAGATTGATCGCGTAATCACGTGTGGCAGGGTTCGTGTGGCCGAAAATCTCGATGCTCACGAGACCGACAACACTGGCGACCTTGTAGCAGTAGCCGAGCAACTCCTCGAACGTGGCGTAGCGCGTCTTCGAAATATCGCTGGCGACACCATCGATGATCTCACCGAGCCAGGCACGCGGGAATCCATATTTCTGCGGCAGCAGCAGCACTTCATCGAGCACCGGATGGCCCGGCGGCTTGCCTTCCTCGACGCATTGCTTCCAGAAGTTGAGTTCCTTCTGCTTTTCAGCCGCGCCCGCCGCGGTGGAATCGGCGATGTCATCGACGACACGGCAGAAGGCATAAAACGAGATCATGTCCCGCCGCCGCTCCTTCGGCAGGCAGGCGAGCGCGAAGGCCAGGTTCGACTTCGCCCGCCGCGTGATCTGTTCAGGGGAAAGCGTGCCGCTGGTCATGCGGTGGGGGAGCGTGGGAAACCGAGGCGAAGCATCAGAAGAAGGGCGGTCAGCAATAGCCAGCTATCCAGCATGGCAAGCACCAATGCATCCAGCGGCAGCACGATGACACGCCACAGCATGGAATCCGCAACCATCACACGCCCCATCGCGGACGCGTAAAGCGCCAGAATGGCGATTGCAGTCGCCGTAATGCCGAGCAGGAGCAGCGGGAACAAAGACCAAAGCAGGATGCGCAACGCCGCGGCACCTTGCTGCCAGAAGCTTCCCGACACCGCAGCGACCGCCAGCGGCAGCGCCGCGAACACGAACAGCAACTCGATCCACAACCAGCCACCGATACTCTGCGGCGTGGCCAGCGTCCATTGGCGCAGGCTCATCCACAGCAGATCGAACGCAGCGAGAAAGGCCACACCTTCCCAGCGGGCAAAGGTGTTCTCCAAAGCGGCTGCCGCATCCATCTCCGCCTCCGTGTCTTGTGGCTTTTCCCACGCGATGACAAAGCGCACCAGCCACACCTGCATGCCAGCGGCGGTGAGGGCGGTGAAGATGTATCGCAGCCCTAGTTTCAGTGATTCCGCACCCTCGGGCAGCATGCGTTTCAAACTTGCGCCTTCGAGCCCAAGCCAGCCGAATCCGATCAGCGTGACGACCAGCAGCGCGACTTTTTGCTCCGGACCGGGACGACGTTCGCCATAACGATAGGGCCACCGCCAGATGCGGATCGTCAAAATGGCAAGAGCAAAGGGAATCAGGCACGCCAGCGGCCATGGCGGGATCAACGCATGCGGCAGCAACGCCAGATGCGCTAGCGCATCGCGAATGAGCGGCACGATCAACTCACGCCAGTCGCTCAACTGAACGATTGAATACACCCCAGGGCGCGCATCTCCGAGTGCCAAGGCCAGCAACGACGCTCCAGCCACCCACAGCACCAAGACCGGCCGCAAACGCACGAAATCCCACGCATCCGACAGATGCTGCCGCAGGGGATGCCAGCGCAGATGCAGCGCCAGCCCGGCGATGAAGCCGAGCAGCGCCAGCGCGGTCGTCTGCCAGTGGGAAAGGTTCAAGGAGGCGATCAATTCGCGAAAACATCTCGACATGCCAGCGCGTATTCGCTTCTCTCCACCCGCCATGAAAATCACCTCCGCGCTCCTGCTTGCCTCGCTGTCGATTCAATCCGTCGTTCTCGCTGAAAACTGGCCGAACTGGCGCGGGCCCAATCAGGACGGCTCCAGCAGCGAAACCGGACTGCCGGCGAAATTCAGCCCAAGCGAAGGTGTGAAGTGGGCTGCGGATCTTCCTGGCATCGCCGCATCGGTTCCGGTGATCTGGGGTGACAATGTTTTCATCACCGCCCCGATCGTCGCGGAGAAGAAGCTCGTCGCGCTTTGCTACGACAAGCAGACCGGCAAGGAAAAGTGGCGCACAACCATTTCCGAAGGCTCCGAGGTGCAGTGGGACGACAAGAGCAATCTCTCCAGCCCCTCCGCAGCAACGGATGGCGACCGCGTTTACTTTCTCTTCGCCAATGCCATCGCCGCCGCCTGCGATTTCAGCGGCAAGATCGTGTGGAAGCGTGATTTCAAAGAAACGCATGGTGCCTTCGCCACGCAGTGGACTTATGGCAGCAGTCCCACCATCGACAGCGGCAAGCTCTACATCCAGGTCTTGCAACGCAACGAGGCGTTCACCTTCCAGGGCAAGTTCGAGAAGGGCACGCCTGGCAAGGATTTGAGCAGCTACATTCTCGCCATCGATCCGGCGACCGGGAAGGATCTCTGGAAGCACATCCGCCCCACACAGGCCAACACCGAGTCGCTGGAAGCCTTCAGCAGCCCCGTGTTCACCACCTATAAAGGCCAGCGCCTCATGCTGATCTCCGGCGGCGACACGCTCACCATTCATGACGCTGCCACTGGCAAGGAATTCTCCCGCGTCGCCACCTGGAACCCGCCTGGAGATGGTTACAACAAGTTCTTCCGCCTTGTGCCATCACCCGTCGCGGGTGATGGCATCGCCCTCGTTTGCGCACCGAAGAACTCGCCTGTCTTTGCCCTGCCGCTCGATGCGAAAGGCGAAACCCAGCCGGTCTGGCAAAGCGAACCCAAAGGCGTGACCAGCGACGTGCCCACGCCAGCCTTCTACAAAGGCAAGTTCTATGTCCTCGATGGCGGGAAGAAGGTTCTGCACTGCGTGGAGCCCAAGACCGGCAAGGTCGTGTGGTCGGGTGAACTCGGTGGCAAAACAAAATTCGAGAGCAGCCCGACCGTGGCCGACGACAAGGTCTATTGCATCAATTTCTGGGGTGAAGTGTATGTCGCCAAGGCAAACACGGACAAGTTTGAGCTGCTTTCCGTCAATGAAATGGGCAACGGCTCCAAGCCAAACGGCAACGCGGACAGCGTTCGTGCCAGCATCTCCGTCAGCGACAGCAGCCTCTTCATCCGCACGCAGGACAAGCTGTATCGCGTCGGGAAGTGAGCCATTGGTTTGTGCTGGGCAGAAGCGCTTTTGAAGCGACCGCTGCTTGACGGCTGGATTTGAGACCGGGAGGGTACCGCAGTTCGGCATCCTCCTCTCAACTCTATGCAAGCCACCGCCAATTCGAGCATATTCGCCACCAAGGCTCTCATCACTCTGCGCTTCATCAAGCGCTGCGGCGGCATCGCGTTGCGCAGCATAACATGGCATGTCTATGCCATTGTTATCGGCCCCGCTGTCATTTACTTCCTTGCGACGTGCTATCCTGGGACGCAGCAGGTGAGAAACATGCGGGCGGCGTGGGCGCACATTCAAGTGTTGCAGCCATTGTTGCTGCAGGATGCTCGTTTCAGTAAAGTAATAGCCGATGCTTACACGGGCAATAGTGGACTGATGATTAGAGGCACTTTGAATTCTGAATCTGATTTCCCTGACCTGAAGAAAATCGTCGAGCTTAGCAAGCCGTCCGTGGACGTTCTTTATTACCTTGAGTTATCGAATGGAAAAAATGTCATTCACCGCTCGCTAAGGTGAGCAGGGCATTTCGATGTCTGATCGGCTTGCGAAAATGTGGGATCATACATTTTGCGATACATTGAAACCATTGGCGCGCAATGGCCGTTGACCATGCCCACCTATGCTCGCGCGTGCCCTCACTTTCCTCGTCGCCATCGCATCACTCGCCCACGCAGCGGCTCCCGCCGAACACGTCATTCTCGTCAGCATCGACGGCTGGGCGCATCAGTACTTCGATGATCCCAAGTGCCACATGCCCGCAGTGAAATCACTCGCAGCGAATGGTGTGAGAGCCAAGCGCATGGAGTGCTCGTTTCCGACGGTGACGTGGACGAATCACACCACGCTCGTCACCGGCGTGCATCCGGGCAGGCACGGCGTGCTGGCCAACGAGTACTTCGACCGCGAGCAGCGGAAGAAAATCCCGCTCATCCCCGATCCGCTGTTCAACAAGGACGAGATCGTCAAAACGCCGACGATTTACGACGCTGCAAAGGCCGCGGGCATGAAAACGGCCGCCGTGATCTGGCCTGCGTCACGTGGAGCCAAAACGCTCGACTGGACCGTGCCCGATGTGTTCGAGCAGTCGTTGTTCGAGAACTACGGCACCCCTGCCCTGCTCGAAGAGGCGCGTGCGGCCGGCATCCCGATCGAGAAGCAGATGGAGTGGTGCAAGCTCGGCAACGCCGGCAAGGCACAGCGCGATTACATGTATGCGCAGCTCGCCACGCACATCATCAAGAAGCACAAGCCCAACTTCCTCGCGATCCACCTCGTCAGTCTCGACTCCTTTGAGCATGCGCATGGCCGCCAGGTCGCCGAGGCCTACTGGGCAGCGAATGATTCGGACAATCGCGTTGCCGATCTCATCCGTGCCACCGAGGAGGCTGGCATCCGTGACAAAACCACCTTCGTCATCACCACCGACCACGGCTTTGTGACTTTCACGAAGTCGATCAACGCCAACGCCGCTTTGAAGAAGGATGGTTTCGTCAAATCCGTGCTTGGCAAAAGCCTCGCACCCGATTCACCGGTTTTCGCGATGGCCGAAGGTGGCGCGTGCTTCATCTATGTGCTCGATGCGGCCAACAAGGACAACATTCTGACGCAAATCGCGCCCAAGCTTGCGAAGTTGGAGGGTGTGGAAGGCGTCGTTGAAGCGAAGGACTTCGACAGCAAGCTGCATCACGTCACCGCTGACAAGGACGGACGCGAACCCGACCTCGTGCTGCTTGCCGCCGATGGTTACACCTTCACCGACTCGCTTGCCGACAATGACGTCATCATTCCGAACGATCCGCCAAAGGGCGCCCATGGCCATTTCCAGCTCGATCCGAACCTCTACGGCGGCTTTGTCATCAGCGGTGCCGGTGTGAAGCAAGGCATCGTGCTCGATGAGATGAAGAACATCGATGTCACGCCCACGATGGCAAAGCTTCTCGGCATCCCCTTCCCCGGCGCAGACGGCCAGGTGCTGGATGAGGCGCTCAAGTAGGCTTGCCCCGCATCGACCTCGGCATCACAGCATGCCAGGGGTATAGCGCGGCCGCGCATCACCACCTGCGCTCATGCTTTGGCGCAGGGCAGGATCATCCAGCGCACGATCCACCGCCTCCTGGAGTGCCCGGGAAGTCAGGTCGCGCAAAACCGGCACCGGCGAGCCACTGCCCGGACGATAGGCGGTGCTCTGACGCTCACCCTCGTAGATCTTGGTGAACAAAACCTGCTTGGAGCCTGCCGCCATCAAGTTCACACGGATGCGGGCGTAGCCATACGGATGGACCAGCAGTTGTGAGCGCAGGTCGAGGATGTCACCAGTGAGAACAAAACGCTCCTGCCCTTCGGGCGCGAGCATGCCGCGGGCCTGAAGACCGTAGCCGAAAGCGTTGCGCACGATGTCGCTGACTGGCAGCCGGGTTTGGATGGTGTCCACGGCCGGACCGATGGGCACCCTCACGTATCCCAGCGTCTGGGCCGGCATGCGGCGTTTGTCCTTGAACTTCCCTGCAACGAAATCCGGCGTGCCCTGCACCATCTGGCCGGGCTGCGGCACGTAGTCGAGGGTGACCACGGAGGAATTCGTGCAGGCAGACAGGCCGCAAAGGACAGCGGTTCCAACGAGGAAGGACAAGCACCGGATGTTCATGACGGGGGCATCCTTAAACCGCCCCGACAGGTAATCAATCCACGAGATGCACCTGTGCGGATCGCAGGTAAAAAAACAACCCTGCCGGCACTCGGAACTCAGGAAAAAAACCCCCAAAACCTGAATCCAATTAACCCGGCAGGGTTGATTAATTGAATTTATATTCGGAAAGTGGGGGGCCATGCAATCCCAAAAAATTTGTCGTCAAAAAAAAGCCATCACTCTCCTGCCGCTGGCCGGTCTCCTTCTCCTTCTTGGAGCCCCGAATGGCCAGGCCCAGCTAGGCCGGGCCGTGAGGCAGGTGATCGTTGCCCAAGCCGCCACGTGGAATTCCAACACGGCCTCGCTCCAGTGCTGGCAGCGCGGCTCCAGCGGTGAGGCGTGGCAGCCGGTGTTTGCCCAGCCCATTCCCGTCCTTCTGGGCAAGAAGGGCCTGGCTTGGGGCCGCGGCGTTTTTCGCCAACCCCAAAACGGCATTCCCCTGAAGGTCGAAAAGGACTGGCGGGCGCCTGCGGGTGTTTTCCAGCTCGGCAGCCTGTTTGGTTATGCCGCAACGGCTCCCGGAGGTGCCCGCTGGCCCTACATCCAGGTCGGCCCTTGGGATGCTTATGTGGACGATTCGACCCTTCCATACTACAACCAGCACGTCCGCATCGATCCCCGCAAGGGCGTCCCGCCGTGGTTTGAGAAGCAAAAAATGCGGCTGGGCGATGCCGCCTACAAATGGATGCTCGAAATCCGCCACAACCAGCAGCCTGCGGCCCCGGGTTATGGCAGCGCCATCTTTTTCCACGTCCGCCGTGGTCCTGACAAGCCCAGTGCTGGCTGCACCACCATGGCGGAATCCGATCTCACCCGCATTCTGCGCTGGCTCGATCCGAATGCCTCGCCGCATTACGTGCTGCTGCCAAAGGCGGACTACGCGGCGCTGCGGGCATCATGGGGGCTGCCATGATTTTTTGAAATCGTGATCAATCAGGAGCTTGCTCCCACGCCTTGACTCCCACGCCCTTCCCTGCCATTTGCCCTTCGTCATTCCTCATTCTGATTTCGTCATTTCATGGCCACCCCCGCCCACAACTACACCGAAGACAGCATCAAATCCCTCGACTGGCGCGAGCACATCCGCCTGCGCCCCGGCATGTACATAGGCAAGCTCGGCGACGGCTCGCTGCCGGAGGATGGCATCTACGTGTTGCTCAAAGAGGTGATCGACAACTGCATCGACGAACACGTCATGGGCTTCGGCAACACGATCGAGATCGACATCGCCGAGGATCAGACCGTCACCGTGCGCGACTACGGTCGCGGCATCCCTCTGGGCAAGCTGCTGGAATGCGCGGCGCAGATCAACACCGGTGCCAAATACGACAGCGAGGCGTTCAAACGCTCCGTCGGCCTCAACGGCGTCGGCATCAAAGCAGTGAACGCTTTGTCCGAGTTCTTCGAAATCCAGGCCGTGCGTGAGAAACAGACGCGCGCCATCGAATTCAGCCAGGGCATCGTCAAATACGACATGGGCAAGCCGAAAGCCTGCACCGAGCCGGACGGCACGCGCATCGCCTTCCGCGCCGATGCGGAGATGTTCGCTGACGACACACATTTCCGCGTCGATTTCGTCCGTGAGATGCTGCGCTTCTACGCCTGGCTCAATCCGGGCCTCACGCTCGTTTTGCGCACACCGGCAGGAGAGGAGAAGTTCAAGTCGAAGGATGGCCTGATGGACCTCATCCGCTCCAAACTTACCGAGGAGCCGATGTATCCGATCATTCACATCGACGGAAAGGACGTCGAAATCGCCTTCACACACGGTACCGGCTACGGCGAGGAGTATTACAGCTTCGTCAACGGCCAGAACACCACGCAGGGCGGCACGCACATCGCCGCTTTCCGCGAGGCCATCGTGCAGGAGTGCCGCGACTTTTACAAAAAGCAGTTCGATCCCGCCGACGTGCGCGGCAGCATCATCGCCGCCATCAGCGTGAAGGTGCAGGAGCCAGTCTTTGAGTCTCAGACGAAGACAAAGCTCGGCTCCACCCACATGGAGCCCAACGGCCGCAATCTGCGCACACACATCCTCAACACCGTCGTCTCCCAACTCGACAACTTCCTTCACAAGCACGCCGATGTGGCCAAGGCGCTTCAAGAGAAGATCAATGCCAACGAAAAGGAGCGCAAAGAAATCAGCGGCATCCAGAAGGCCGCCCGCGAAAACGCCCGCAAGGCCAAGGTCTGCAACAAGAAGCTCCGCGACTGCCGCATCCATTTCGACACGAAGGACAAGCGCCGCGACGAAAGCACCCTCTTCATCACCGAGGGCGACAGCGCCTCCGGCAGCATCACCAAGAGCCGCGACGTCGAAACGCAGGCCGTTTTCTCCCTGCGTGGCAAACCGCTCAACTGCTACGGCCTCACCCGCAAGGTCGTCTATGAGAACGAGGAGTTCTACCTTCTCGCCAACGCCCTGCAGATCGAGGAAGACCTCGAAGAACTGCGCTACAACCGCGTCGTGCTCGCCACCGATGCCGACGTGGACGGCATGCACATCCGCCTGCTGATGATCACGTATTTCCTCCAATTCTTCCCCGAACTCGTACGCAAAGGCCATCTCTACATCCTGCAGACGCCGCTCTTCCGTGTCCGCAACAAGAAGAACACCTTCTACTGCTACAGCGACGAGGAACGCCAGCGCGCCATCCACATCTGCGGCAAGAACGCCGAGATCACCCGCTTCAAAGGCCTTGGTGAAATCAGCCCGGATGAGTTCAAACACTTCATCGGGCCAAACATGCGCCTGGAACCCATCACCATCCGCGATGTGGCTGACGGCGGCCTTGATGCCGAGGGCAATCCGATCCCCAGCGAGCACAAGCACAAGAGCGTGAAGGAAATGCTCTCCTTCTACATGGGCAAAAACACACCCGAGCGCCAGACCCACATCGTGGAAAACCTGCGCATCGAGAAGGAACTGGATTTCCAGGACACCACGGAGCCCGAGGAACTGCCCGAAGCGGCATGACGGACCGCGAGCCCGGCGATCCGGCCTTTCAGGCAACGTCTTGCAGCCCCAGCTTCTCAATCACTTCCGCTGGAACACCCGGATAAGGTCCGCCGACACTGATGTTGCCGACGTAACCGAGGCTCTTCCACGTCGCACTGTGCGTGTAGTAACCACCGATACAAAGCTGGCGGAATCGCTGGAAGAAAGCGGTCCCGATCTTGAATTCGGCGCGCGCTTTGACGGGATCACAGATGTCATCGGCGATTTGTGACTGCTGTTCGACACCCAGTTCCTCGAATCGCTTGCCGAAGCGTTTGAAGCTTTCCGTGTTCAACCAGCCAAGCCCGCCACGAATCACCTCACGATCCTCATGATGCTCCGGGTAATCTGCGCTGACCCACTCATTGATGAAATCCGGCACACCAACCTCCGAAGCCGCAGGAGAGGTTTCATCCTTCGGCAGGATCAAATCAGCCAGCGCTGTCGTCGTGGCCAATTCTTCGACTGAGAGCAGCTTTTCCCACGGAAACTTCACCGGCTGGGTGAAATCAGGATCGTGGAAGACAAATCGCGACGCACGCAATGCCGGCGCCTGCTCGGTTTGATTCGGCACAGCGATCGCAGGAACCGCAGCCGCGCCAGCAGCGCTGCTGAAAAGACCTTTCAGAGCGTGGCGGCGGGAGATGAAATGGGAATCAGACATGGCACTGATCGTTTAGATGTTTCCCGCTTTCATCTCCTCCATCAGCCATTCACTGGAGCGCCAGGCGAGGGCAAGGATGGTCAGAGTCGGGTTTTTGTCGGGATTGCTGGGCAAAACGGCACCGTCCATGAGGAAGAGGTTCTTCACGTCCCAGGTCTGGCAGTATTGATTCGTGACGCTGCCGGCGGCTTCATCGCCCATGCGGGCGGTGCCAACTTCGTGGATGATCTCGCCGGGGCGTTGGATGGCATCCGCACCGCTTTGCGGTTTCGGTTTTCCGCCCATGGCCTCCAGCATCGCGGCAAAGGTCTGCTGCATGTGCTCGGCCTGCTTGATCTCGTGATCGCTCCACTTCCAGTGGAAGCGCAGCACGGGAATCCCCCACTGATCGACGACGTTCGGATCGAGTTCGCAGTAGCAATCCTTGTTCGGCAGCATCTCGCCACGCCCGGCGAAACCAAACTGCGCACCATAGTAGCGTCGCGCCTCCTCCTTCAATTTGCGACCATAGACGCCAGACGAGGTCGAATCGAGAATGCTGAAGTGCTTCATCTCCGGCATCTGGCGTCCGCCACCCATCTCGATGTGATAACCACGCGCAAAGCCGAGCTTGGCGTGGTCATTCACCAGCCACCACGGCGAATAGACGTGCAAACCACCCGCGCCATCCTCGTTCATCGGCGACAGATCTTCCATCGCAGGAATGTGCGCACCAAGGCGAGTGCCAACACTGTCCATGAGGTTCCTGCCGACCTGCCCGGACGAGTTTGCAAGTCCCGCCGAGTCGCGTGATTTCGAGTTCAGCAGAATGCGCGAGGTTTCGCAGGAACTGGCAGCGAGAATGACGACACGCGCCTTCGCCACGACATCACGGCGCGTGATTTTGTCGATGTAATGCACGCCTGTGGCCTTGCCACTGCCGTCCATCGTCACTTCGCGAACCATCGCGTCGGTGATGATGTCGAGATTGCCGGTTGCGAGTGCGGGCGGAATCAAAACCGTCGTGCTTTGAAAATTCGCGCGAATGCTGCATCCACGGACGCAATGCGTGGCCCAGAAACAAGCAGCGCGGCTCATCATGTCGGTGCCGATGATCTCCTGGGCCTTAGGATTGTTCGGAAACAGCGTCTTTGGCAGATTTTTCCAATCGAGCGGCTGGCTAAGGACCGCACGATGCGCAGCGACCACTGGCACCCCCAGTTGCTTCCCGGCCTTTTTCGCGAGCAATTCACCCACGCGTGGCTTCGGAGGCGGTAAAAGCACACCGGGCGATGAATTCGGTGCATTGGCGATGCCATCGTTGCTGCCATACACGCCGATCAACTGCTCCACGCGATCATACCACGGTGCCATGTCGGCGTAACTCATCGGCCAATCGACACCGAGGCCATCCCGCGACTTCGGTTTGAAGTCGAACTCACCAAAACGCAGCGCGATGCGGCCCCAGTGATTCGTGCGTCCGCCGAGCATGCGCGCCCGCCACCACCAAAAGTCGCCCTGCGTGCCCTTCTTGTTCGTGTAAGGCTCACCTGGCACCTGCCAGCCACCGATGTTCGAATCGTAGAAGCCGAAGAAGCGATCCGGTGTCGGCGCACCACGCAGCGGAGCCATCTCGGGCGTGTTGAACATCGGCGTCTCCTTCACCGGTTCATAATTCCGTCCCGCCTCGATCATGAGCACCTTCACGCCATTCAGTGCGAGGATCAGTGCCGCCATGCCACCGCCAGCACCCGAACCGACGACAATCACATCATACTGAGGCTGTGTTTTGCGTTCGGTGAGGACAGGCATGGCAAAAAGTCAAAACTCGCCTCGGAAGATGCATCGCGCGTTTGGCGTCTCGTGCAGGACGATCTCGCAGAGGCCGGGAAGCTGGGGTTCCAGTTTCTTCCAGAGCCAGGCGCACATGTTTTCGATGGTGGGATTTTCGAGACCTTCAATCTCGTTGAGATAGGAGTGATCAAGCAGATCCATGATCGGCTTCATAGCCTTCGAAATCTCAGCGTGATCATAAACCCAGCCGATGTGCGGATTGACCTCTCCCTCGATGGCGATCTCCAGCTTGAAAGAGTGCCCGTGCATCTTGGTACACTTGTGGTCGCAGGGAAGATTCGGCAGCGTCTGCGCGGCCTCGAAGCGGAAGTCTTTGATGATGCGTGCTCGCATGTTTTTGGTTCTCAGTTCTCACTTCCCAGTTGGAGGGGCAGCATGAGGAGGAAGGATGGTTAAACTCAAACGGTAAACCTGGCCGTCAAATGGTGTGCTGTTCGGATACTGGGCCACTTTCAAGATGCCGAAACTCTGACCGGCAGCGATGCCAGACTTCGGCTCATGCGGGAATCCCCTGTCGAAAGGCGCGACGCCAATGACTTCGCTGTGACCGGGAACGGCGATCGAAAGCGCTCCACCACTGTCAATCTGCGCACGGATGTTCACCCGGCCCTTTTCAAGCACGGCACCGCCGATGACGGTTTCCTTTCCATTTGAGAAAACCGTCAGCGTCGGTTTGGCAGCCACCAGGTGCAGTACGTATCCGGACTGCGCATCACCGTGAGCAAGCAGCGTGCTGTCTTGATCGACCTGCGGATTGAACTCGAAGGCGGTATCGATGAAAACGCCCCTGCCCTGCAGCTTCGGCGCTTCGTCGGCGCTGAGTTCGTCGCCAATGTTCAGAACAAGATCGACCGAACCCGACGGACTGGCGGCCTTCACCACTTCGGAAGCCGGACGTGCGGCATTCTTGAACTCCGTCGGAAAAAACACGCCGAGACGAGCCTTTTCCGCCACGAGATCCGGCCTTGCTGCGAGATTGGTCCATTCATTTGGATCATTTTGATGATCGTAGAGTTCCTCGCTGCCATCGGAGTAGCGAATGTAGCGCCAGCGCTCGTCGCGTGCCGCATAGCCAGCGTTTTTGCCACCACTCATGCAGGTGACGGCCGGTTTGTCGCGCTTCGCCGTCGGATCGAGCAGCAAAGGTTTCAAACTGCTGCCATCGAGATGTTCGGGCAACGGCAGCTTCACCAGCTCGCAAAGCGTGGGATACACATCAATCAACGCGACGGGCTGGGCTGATGCCGTGTCTGGCTTCGTGACCTCAGGCGCGTAAATGGTGAGCGGGATGCGCGTGGTCGGCTCCCACAGCTTGCCTTTGTGCCACATCTGCTTTTCACCCAAATACCAGCCGTGGTCGGAAGTGAAGACGATGATCGTGTTCTTGGCGTTCGGACCCTTCTCCACCGCGTCGAGAATCTGCCCGAGCCTCGCGTCACAGAACGCGATGCTGGCGAGATAAGCACGCACGGCGTCTTTCCAGAGGTTCTTTTCAACGATGAGCTTGTGATAACCGTCTTTGACGTGGCTCTTGGCGATGGCGGGCACGTCATCAAGATCATCCACCTTCACTTCCGGCAGCTTGATCGAATCGAGCTGCAACGCATCGAAGTACTTCTGCGGCACATACCACGGCGAATGCGGACGATAGAGGCCAAGCGCGAGAAAAAACGGTTTCTTGGACTTCTTCGAGAGAAACTCGGTCGCAAAGGTGACGATCTGGCCGTCATCGGTCTTCTCGTCCGGGACTTGAATGCCACCCCAGTCCCAATGCCAGATGTTGAGGCCGTTGAAATTCTGCCCCGTGTGCACGGGAAGATCAGGAATCTGCACCCCAGGTTGCGGAAAGCGCTGATCCCAGGCCGCGTCCTGCTCAAAACCACGCCGACCACCATGCCAGCCCGCGAGACGCCCTTCCGGCCCGCCGTGGTTTGCGTGAAAAATCTTTCCTGCTGCGGCAGTCGTGTAGCCCTGTGCCTTGAAATGCTCCGGCAACGTGGGTTTGCCCGCGATCTGCACACTGCGCCGCCAGTCCTGCTCGTTGCCGAACACCCCGCTCGATGAAGGCAGCATGCCCGTGAGCAAACTCGTGCGCGAGGGATTGCAGAGCGCGTAGTTGCAATGCGCGTTCGTGAAGCGCATGCCCATCTTCGCGAGGCGATCCATGTTGGGCGTCACCGACTGCGGATGGCCGCCCATCCAGCCGACATAGTCGCGCAAATCATCCGCGATGATGAAGATCACATTCGGCTTTCCGTAAGCGGATGGCGTGCGCGTCTTTGTGGCAGCACGGAGCGTCGGAGCCAAGGCCGCATTTAATAGAAGAAACAGACAGAGGACGTGCCGCATCAAGGCAACGCTCGCATGCGTCGGCAGAAATGTCGAGACGCTCTCTTTGCGCAGGTAAAATAACACCCGACAGCATGGTGATGGCGAAGAGTTTCTCGCTGGCATTGTGGTGGTGAATTCGAAGGCCAAAATGGGCATCTTGCCGACTTTGTGAAATTTTTCACAAATAGGGCTTGCGACCCTTGTCGGGTGTGGCTAGAAACTCGCCCGCATCCCTGCGGGACCCTACCTCCCGCCTCCCCGGCAGACCCTACGACCATGTCGCTTTCCCTTCTTCAACCAACTGCGTTTCCCCCCGTGCTCGCCAACGTGCACAGCTACGCATCGGAGTTGTTTGGGAGCCCGTTCTTCACGAACTCAACGCTCGTCGCGCTGATCGTGACCGGCTTGGTGCTGTGGTTCACACGCAAGGCGACCAACAGCATGACGCTGGTGCCGGGCAAGGAGCAGAACTTTGTCGAGTTCGTCGTCGAGTTTCTCTACAATCAGGTTGAAGGCATTGTCGGCCCGAAAGTGGCTCCGCGCTGCTTCCCGCTGCTCGCCACGCTTTTCCTGTTCATTCTGATCTCGAACTGGTTCGGCCTCATTCCGGGTGTCGGCACCATCGGCTGGGGCGAAGGCTCGGGCTTTCTGTCGGTCAAAGAAATGCACGATCCCCTGCTGCGTCCGAACACCGCAGACCTCAACATGACGCTGGCGATGGCGCTGATCTTCTTCGTGTTCTGGATCTACTGGACCGTCACTGAAATTGGTGTCTGGGGCTTCATCGTTCACACCTTTGGCCCCAAAGGCGGCCTGCGTGGCATCATGGGCTTGGTGATGGTCGCCATCTTTTTCTTCGTCGGCCTGATCGAAGTGTTCTCCATCGTCTTCCGCAACGTGACGCTCCCGATGCGTCTCTTCGGCAACGTGTTTGCCGGTGAAAACGTGCTGCACAACATCGGCTCCATGCTCGATGGCAGTCACTGGCTTGTCTCTTTCCTTGGCAGCACCTTCCTGCCCCTGCCCTTCTACTTCCTGGAACTCCTCGTCGGCCTGCTGCAGGCGATGGTGTTCACCCTGCTCTGCGCGGTCTATATCAAGCTCTCCACCGAGCACGGTGACGAGCACCACGAGGAAGCGCATCATTGACCCCTTTGCCCGCGGGACCATGCGCAACGTGTGGACGCGGCCAACACAACAACAAACAAACTCGATAACACTATGACAATGGAACTCCTCTCGATGGCCCAGGCTGCTGCCGGCCACGCCGCTGAAGCCGCTGGCGCCGTCCACGGCAACTTCCACGCCGCCATCGTCGGCTTTGGCGCCGCTCTTGGCGTGGGCCTCGTTGGCTCCAAGGCTGCTGAAGCCGTGGGCCGCAACCCTGGCGCTTTCGGCAACATCCTGACCATCAGCATCATCGGCATGGCCCTCGCTGAAGGTCTCGGTATTCTTGCCTTCTTCGTCGTGAAATAACACGACCCTTCACGAATCATCCCCGTGGCGGGCCGTGAGTGCGGCCCGCCACCTTCCAAAACTCAGTCAATCCAGCTCCGCCCGCCACCATGGAAGAAATCGCCCAACAGTTCGGCCTCACACTGGGCAAGTTCATCGCCCAGGTCATCACCTTCGTCATCGTCTTCACGATCCTGAAGAAGTTCGCCTTCGGCCCGATCCTTGGAATGCTGGAGCAGCGTCGTCAGCGCATCGCCGATGGCGAGGCGAAGCTCGAAAAGATCGCCAAGGACGCCGCTGAGGCCAAACAGAACGCCCAGGCACTTCTCGACAAGGCCGAGGCCGATGCCGCCCGCCGCATCAAGGAAGCCGACGACGCCGCCAAGGCTATTCAAGAGCGTCGTCAGCAGGAAGCCGTCGCTTCCGCCAACACCATCATCGCCAAGGCCCGCGAGGCTGCCGAGCTTGAGAAAGACCAGCTCATGTCCCAGCTCAAGCGCGAATTCGGTCGCATGGTTTCAGACGCCACCAGCCGCGTCACCGGCAAGGTCCTCACCACCGACGACCAGAGCCGCATCAATCAGGAAACCGCCGCCCAAGTCTCGGCTTAACCGGGAACAGAGAACCGCGAACCACTCCGATGAAGATTTCCAAGGAAGCCCGCCGCACGTCCCGCCAGCTTTTCCGCGCCTGCATCGTGGATGGGAAGCTCGACGAGGCTCGTGTGCGCACCGTGGTAAACGGCCTCTCGAAGAGCAAGCCCCGCGGTTATATCGCCATCCTCGACGCCTTTGCCCGTCTCCTGGCGAACGAAGTCGATCGTCAGCGTGCGCTCGTTGAAAGCGCCACTGCTCTGACGCCCGCCATCCAGTCCGAGCTTAAGACCAGCCTCTCGAAGAAGTATGGCCGCACCCTCAACCTCGAATTCCAGGTCAAACCCGAGCTTCTCGGCGGCATCCGCATCAAGGTCGGTTCCGACGTTTGGGACGGCAGCGTGAAAGCCCGTCTCCAAAGCCTCTCCAATTCGCTCGCCGCTTAGTCCGACCGTTTTCAAACACACCTTCCCCACCGCTTTTTACCCCGCAATCCCATGAGTAACATCCTGCAAGAGATCGAATCCCAAATCGCCGGCCTCAAGACCGCCGTCACGAAGTCCAATGTGGGCATCGTCCGTGAAATCGGTGACGGCGCCGCCAAGATCGAAGGCTTGAGCGATGTCATGCTCAACGAGATGATCGAGTTCCCCGGCGGTGTTTTCGGCCTCGCGCTCAACCTTGAAGAAACCGAAGTCGGTTGCGTGCTTCTTGGCTCCGGCGAGCAGATCAAAGCTGGTGACGAAGTCAAAACCACGGGTCGCCTCCTCTCCGTTCCAGTCGGCAAGAGCCTCCTCGGTCGCGTTGTGAACGCCCTCGGTCAGGCCATCGACGGCAAAGGTGAAATCAAAGGCGAAACGCAGTATCCGGTCGAAAAGCTCGCTCCTGGCATCATCGCCCGTAAGTCCGTTTCCGTTCCCGTGCAGACCGGCATCATGGCCATCGACGCCATGATTCCGATTGGCCGTGGTCAGCGTGAGTTGATCATCGGTGACCGCTCCACCGGCAAGACCACCATCGCCGTTGACGCCATCATTTCCCAGGCACAGCAGAACAAGGCTGCCGAGCAGGGCAAGCTGCAGGGCCACAAGCCCCTCTACTGCATCTACGTCGCCATCGGCCAGAAGCAGTCGAACATCGCCCGCGTCGTGAAGACTCTCGAAGACGCCGGCGCGATGGAATACACCACCATCGTCAGCGCTTCCGCATCTGACTCCGCGGTGAACCAATACCTCGCCCCCTACGCTGGTGCCGCCATCGGCGAATGGTTCATGGACCAGGGCATGGACGTCCTCATCGTCTATGATGACCTCTCCAAGCAGGCCGTCGCCTATCGTCAGGTCTCCCTCATCTTGAAGCGTCCTTCCGGTCGCGAAGCTTATCCGGGTGACGTGTTCTATCTCCACTCCCGCCTTCTCGAGCGTTCCTGCCGCGTCAGCGAAAACTACGGCGGCGGTTCCATGACCGCGCTGCCGATCATCGAGACGCAGGCCGGTGACGTGTCCGCTTACATTCCGACGAACGTGATCTCCATCACCGACGGACAGATCTTCCTTGAAACCGACTTGTTCTACCAAGGCATCCGCCCCGCCATCTCCGTCGGTCTTTCCGTGTCCCGCGTGGGTTCCGCCGCGCAAACGAAGGCCATCAAGAAGGTCTCCGGCACCACGAAGCTCGACCTCGCGCAGTTCCGCGAGCTCGCCGCCTTCGCGCAGTTCGGTTCCGACCTCGACGCCGGCACGAAAGCCAAGCTCGACCGCGGTGCGCGCATCGTGGAACTCTTCAAGCAGCAGCAGTATCAGCCGAAGAGCCTGCCCGTCATGGTCAGCACCCTCTACGCCATGCAGAAGGGCTACTTCGACAGCGTCGCCGTTGATCGCGTGAAGGAATTCCAGGCCAAGCTCGAAGACTACCTCACCACGCGCAAAGCCGATCTCATGAGCCAGCTCGCCAACGAGAAGACCCTCGACAAGGTCGAAGAAGGCCTCAAGTCCGCCCTCGACGACTTCAAAGCTTCTTGGAAATAGGCTTCGCCATTTCAAATCTGAAATTTCAAATTTCAAATCATGCCTAGCACCCGCGACATCCGACGCCGAATCAAATCGGTCAAAAACACGGCCCAGATCACCAAGGCCATGCAGCTCGTCGCGGCTGCGAAGATGAAAAAGGCGCAGGATCAGGCCAGCAACGGTCGCGCCTACGCCGAGATGCTCAACAAGGTTCTCGTGAACCTCAAGGAAAACGCCGAGGAAGGCGTGCATCCCTTCTTCTCCGAAGGCAAAGGCAACAAGACGCTCGTCCTGCTCATCGCCAGCGACAAAGGTCTTTGCGGTGCGTTGAACACGAACTTGTTCAAGAAGCTCATCACCACGCAGTTTGAAGGTGATGTCGAATACGTCACCATCGGCAAGAAATCCGTCCAGGCCATCAATCGTCTGCGCCGCACGCTTCTCGCCGACTTCCCGATCAAGGATCCCGCCAAGTTCGCCGAAGTGCGCGCCGTGGGCCGCTTCATTCAGGAAAAATTCCGCAGCGGCGATTACAAGAAGGTGTTCGTCGTCTTCAACAACTTCATCAACACCGTCACCGTCGTTCCGACGATTGAGCAGCTCCTGCCCGTCAATCCGGTGACCCTCGGTGGCAAGCGTGACTTCGGACACGAGATCACCCCTCCAGCCGCGGCTTCGCTGGAATACACGTTCGAACCGAACGCCGCCGTCGTCTTTGAGACCGTGTTGCCGCAGTATGTGAACGACACCATTTATCAAATGGTGCTCGAATCCCGCGCCTCCGAGCACTCCAGCCGCATGGTCGCGATGAAGAACGCCACCGACAACGCCAAGCAGATGATCAAGGACCTCAGCCTTGAGTACAACAAGCTGCGCCAGGCCGCGATCACCAACGAACTCCTCGAAATCACCACCGCCAAGATGGCCCTCGAATAAACAGTTCGCCGTTCTCGGTTCGCGGTTCGCAGTTTGACTGGCCCGCCTGCTGAAACACGAGCAACCAGCACCACCCGCAATCTTTTTCAAAAACCCAACAGAGAACCGCGAACAGCGCACAGAGAACTTCTTATCATGAGCAACATCGGCAAAATCGTTCAAGTCATCGGTCCCGTGGTGGACGTGGATTTCTCCGCCTCCGGCAAGCTTCCGGCCATCTACAACGCCCTCGAAATCAAGTTCGAGCAGGGTGGCAAGCCTGTGCGCCTCACCTGCGAAGTGCAGCAGCACTTGGGTGACGGCTGGGTTCGCTCCGTGTCCATGATCTCCACCGAAGGCCTCAAGCGCGGCATGGATGTCACCGACACCGGCTCCCCCATCACCGTGCCCGTCGGCGAAGAAGTTCTCGGCCGTATCTTCAACGTCACCGGCGATGCTTGCGATGACCAGGAAGCCCCCACCGTCAAGAAGCGCTACCCGATTCACCGCCCTGCTCCTTCCCTCGTTGACCAGGACCCCTCCGCTCAGATTCTTGAGACCGGCATCAAGGTCATCGACCTCATCTGCCCCTTCACCAAGGGTGGTAAAGTTGGCGCCTTCGGTGGTGCAGGCGTCGGCAAGACCGTCGTCATCATGGAACTCATCAACAACATCGCCAAAGGCCACGGTGGTTACTCCGTGTTCGCCGGCGTGGGTGAGCGCACCCGTGAAGGTAACGACCTTTACCACGAAATGATCGAGTCCGAGGTCATCAAGGTGAAGAAGAACGGCCACGACATCGTGAAGAACGCCCAGGGCGGCTACATCAGCGAGCCCGGCTCCAAGGTGGCCCTCGTGTACGGCCAGATGAACGAGCCCCCCGGTGCCCGTCTCCGTGTCGCTCTCTCCGCGCTCTCCATGGCGGAATACTTCCGCGACGAGCAGAATCAGGACGTGCTCTTCTTCGTGGACAACGTCTTCCGTTTCTCCCAGGCAGGTTCCGAAGTGTCTGCCCTTCTGGGCCGCACGCCTTCCGCCGTGGGTTACCAGCCCACCCTCGCTGCTGAAATGGGCGCCATGCAGGAGCGAATCACCTCCACCAAGAGCGGTTCCATCACCTCCTTCCAGGCCGTTTACGTTCCCGCGGACGACTTGACCGACCCTGCCCCGGCCAACACCTTCGCCCACCTTGACTCCACCGTCGTGCTTGAGCGTTCCCTCGCCGAGTTGGGCATCTACCCTGCGGTCGATCCTCTCGCTTCTGTGTCGAAGGCCCTCGCGCCTGAAATCGTCGGTGAAGAGCACTACCGCGTTGCCCGTGGCGTGCAGCGCGTGCTTCAGCGCTACAAGGACCTTCAGGACATCATCGCCATCTTGGGCATGGACGAACTCAGCGAAGAAGACAAGCTCACCGTCTTCCGTGCTCGTAAGCTCCAGCGCTTCCTCTCCCAGCCCTTCACCGTCGCCGAAATCTTCACCGGCACCAAAGGCGAATACGTTTCCGTCAAAGACACCGTCAAAGGCTTCGCCGAAATTCTCGACGGCAAGCACGACGACGTCCCCGAAGCCAACTTCTACATGAAGGGTGGCATCGACAGCGTGAAGAAGAACTAACCCGCAGTTCCATGTTTAAAGTTTCAAGTTCCAGGTTGCTCCGCGCCGGAACTTGAAACCTGAAACTTGAAACCTGAAACTCTGCCCACATGCCTCTCAAACTCGAAATCGTCACTCCTGAAGCCCGCATCTACTCCGATGACGTGGATACCGTCGTGCTTCCGGGTTACGAAGGCGAAATGGGCGTTCTCCCGGCGCACGCCAACCTCGTGACCACGCTTCTCCCCGGTGAGCTGCGCATCACGAAGGACGGCAAGACGACCGAGATGGCCGTCGGCGAAGGTTTGGTCGAAGTCACCGGCACCACCACCCGCATCCTCACCGACATGGCCGTCGATGCGGAGAAGATCGACGAAGCCGCCGTACAGGAAGCCTTGGACCGCGCGCACAAGTCCCTCGCCGAACTCAAGCCCGGCGAACACCAGGAAGAAGTCGCCGCCGTCATGGCCCTCATCCAGCGCAGCACCGCCCAGCTACACCTCAAGCGCAAGCGCAAGACGGTCTGAGCCACATCGGCCAGCAATCATTTCCTCACAAAGGCCATGCAGAACGCATGGCCTTGTTTGTTTCACGCCGCATGTCATGTCTCACGGAGCGATCTCACGAAACACAATCTGCGATGGATTGCCGACAGGCGTGTAGTGGCCGGTGAAGGCCAGCGCGCCGGTCTGCGGGTCCACGCGAAACACCGCGATGTGATCGGCGCGCTGATTGCAGCAGTACAAGAACCGCCCGTCGGGATCGAAGGTGAAGCTGCGGGGATAGTCGCCATGCGTCCACTCCTCCGCGACGAAGGCGAGCGTGCCGTCGTCTTTGACCGCGAAGATGCCGATGCTGTCGTGGAGACGGTTCCCCGCATACACAAAGCGTCCATCGGCGGAGACGATGATCTCGGAGCAGAAATTGCTGCCCGCATATCCTGGCGGCAGGCTGGAGATCGTCTGACGTTGGGTGAGACCACCATTTTCGGCGTTCCAATCAAAAAGGGCGATGGTCGAGCCCTCCTCCTGAATCGAGTACAACCAGCGTCCCTTCGGATGAAATGCAAAGTGACGCGGACCGTCACCGGGCGGCAGGGCGACGAATGGAGTCGCGGCTGGTGTGAGCGTGCCTTTGTCCGCGTCGAAACGCCAGACGAGGATCTGGTCGAGACCGAGATCGACATGCAGCACAAATTTGCCGGTGGGATCGGCCTCGATCATGTGCGCATGCGTTTGATCGTGCCCGCTGAACGCGAAGCTGCCTGGAGCGGCGCTGGGAGCCTTGGTGGGGCCGACGGTGCCCGCGTCCTTCTTCACATCCGTGGCCTCGCCGAGGCTGCCATCGGCCTGGATGGGCAGCACCGCCACGGAACCGCCGAAGTAATTCGCCACGAGCACGAATTTGCCATTGGGATGCACGCTGAGATGCGCGGGGCCTTTCCCGCCGGAGCGGACGGTGTTCAGCAGCGTCAGTCCTCCGGTCTTGGGATCGACGGCGAAGGCGCTCACGGTGCCGGACTCATCCTCGCCGACACGTTCGGTCTCATTGCCGGAGTAGAGGCGTGTCTTGTCCGCATTGAAGGCCAGACAGCTCGGACTGGTGCCCATCTCGTAAACACCGGCGGGCTTCATGGCGCCGCTGGCGCGATCCACCATGAACCAATGGATGCCGCGTCCGTTGCCCGGCGGCAGATCGACCTGCGTGGGCCGCATGTTTTTCAATGGCGAGGTGTAGGTGCCCACATAGGCCATCCATTCACCTTTCGCTGCCTGCTGCGACCATGTGAGAGATGTCAGCGCGAACCAAAGAGCGAGGACGACGGTTGTTTTCAAACGAATGTGACGACAGTGCGAAGTGAGGGCGATGATCATGGGAGGTGGACGCTGTGGCTACGGCCCCGGCAGAGGAGTATTTCAGTCCACCAGGAAGTTCCGCAATCATATCAGGCTCGACATTGGAGTCTGTCGCAGATCAAGCCGGGCATGACACGCATGTCACGTTGTTTCCTGCCGGCCTCGCAATGATGCTTGCGCCGCGGCCCCAGGAGCGTCTGTGTCGAAGTCCCCAAGTGCCTCAAAGAAGGATCTGTCATGAACCCGCCCACTGCCACACCACCTCCAGACTGGCTGATCTTTGCCATCATCGGTGGATTCCTCGTCGTCTTCCCTGTGTTCTGGTGCTGCGTCGTCTGGATGCTCAGCCGGATGAGCGGCTGGCACACGCTGGCGAAACGACACGCAGCTGGCAGCCGGCCCATGGAAGGCACCTGCGTCGGTGGTGTCACTGGCATGGTGGGCGGAGTCAGTTATCGATCCACGCTTACGCTGCACTTCAACCCGGACGGATTCTTCCTCGAGGTCATGCCGTTGTTCAAACCGGGCCATCAGCGTCTCTTCATCCCTTGGTCGGAAGTCACCGCACGCGTTCCGTTCCGCGTGCTGTGGTGGAAGGCAGAGAAACTGACCATCGGCGAGCCTGCCATCGGCACGATTACCCTGCCCGCCGACCTGCTGGCGCGGCATGCGCCGCGCCCGAGCACGTATTAAATCAACCTTCGGTCACCGGATGCGGGCGCCGACGAATGATGTGCTGCTCGTCCGGAACATGTTGAATCGCCATGGCGAGGGCATTCATGCCCGCGGCCTTTCGATTCATGACAAAGTGGTTGTTGTCGCCGTGCTCCGCCCAAGGGCCTTCCGGAACGTCTTCGAACTCGACGAATTTCCAGTCGGTCACGTCGCTGCCATCGAGTCCAAGGAAATCGCGCACCGCAGGTGACACATCCAGGCCGGCGTCGTGATTGGGGTTGGGCTTGGGCCGGGCGTCACCGAAGACGTACTCGCTGTCGGTCGTGGTGAAGGGGCCCGCATCCTCCCACTGGGCATAGCAAACACGGTTGCCTTTGCGGATGGCGATCCAGCGCCCTTTGCAGACGGATTTCCACTGGCTGGCGTAGGCCTCCTTGAACCACGGAATGAGCGTTCGCGCCTCCTTCTTGAGACCGTGTGCGGAGATGTCGTTGTATGGCAGCGCGACATAGAACGGATTTTGCCTGGGCACGAAGTCCTTGGGAAGAAAGCCGTCGCGTGACTTGGGACTGGGATCATCGAAGCCACCGTAGTGTTGCGACCACTTGGAATCCCAACTGCTGGCGTGATTGGGCGTGGGGTTGGCCGAAGTGGGTTTTTCGCCGATCCAAAACACGGTGGTGTTGATGTCGCGCTTCCAGCCGTATTGGCGCGCAGGCATCGCGCGGCGTATTTCCTCGGGCGACGATGAGCCATCATCCTGACCGCGCAAAATGGCGAAGCACAAGCGGCGGTGCGGATCGTCACCTTGCAGCGCGTCATCGTCCCCGGCGATGCTGGACAGAGGAGATTTCGACTTTTTGCACCCCTTGGAGTTTTTCGCCTCCTTCGAGACTTCGATCTTCCCGGTGGGGGCCGCCATGGACACCACGGCAGACAGGATCAGTCCGGACTTTTTAAACCACGTGCGTTTTTTCATGGCTGGCCTCCGACTAGGGCGGAGTTGGTTGTCACAGAAACTGCGAACCCTCCGACCTCCGCCGGTCAGGAAGGCAATGCCAATTTTGGAAACGAATGTACCAAACTCAACATAAACTTGGCGGGACACATGGCACGGGCTATGCGCGCACGATGTCATGAAATTCCTCTCCAAGTTGTGGCGGCACCTCGTGCCTCACACTCGTGTGAGCTGACGCCGCAGACTGACGACCACCGCGCCAACAACAAGAGCAATGGTGAAAATGATCACCACGCTGTTAATCCACAACGTGTTGTACTTCGTGCCAAGGTAGGTTTTGCGGGTGCCGAAGAAGACGTTCGGGCTCTTTTTGCGCCGGTAGTCCTCCCGTTCCATCTCGGCCTTCGTGACCAGATCGAGGACCTTGCGGTTCACGTAGATTTCCTCCGCGCTCACGCCGTCGTTTTGCTGCAGCAAGCCGTCGAGCATCTGTGACTCCAGGGCGCCGCTGAGCACCGCATCACGGATGGAACCGAGACGTTTGGAGATTTCCCGCGGGTTCTCCGCGTAGAGTCCGGAGACGACGGCGAGTGACTGCTTTGTGAGCTCCAGTTCGTGACGCTGATGGTCGGTCATCTCCGAACCCACGGGAGGCAGGAGCGACTGAATGCGTTCATCCAGGAAATCCTGGTTGCGGGTCAGCGGGTTGAGCTTCGACTGGGCGATGATGACTCCCTCGTAAGACCAGCGCAGCGGCATGAACTGGCAGATAAAAGGCACCTTCAGCTTGCTGGCGGATTCCTCGTCGCTGCCGGCCTTCCGCAACCAGCGGCCCACGGAATACACGAGGTCGAGATTCTTGTTCATCTCCTCATACTTGATGAGCGCGCCACCCAGGATGATCTGCGGGATCAAGATGAGCGGGATCGCATTCACGGCAGTTCGGTTGTCGCCGACGATGCTGGAAATGAAAAGCCCAAGACAAGCTCCGGTGAGCGCTGTCAGGAACATCCACCACAGATGGATGAGAAACATGTCACGAATCTCCAGCACCCAGTTGCCAATCATCAAATAGATCACGCATTGGAAGAAAGCAAAGGTCGCCAGGGCCGTGATCTTGCCGCAGATGTAGTAAAAGGTGCGCAGATTGTGATTGCGCTCGCGATTCAGCGTGTGGCGGTCGCGGATGATCTCGTCGGCGCTGTTCGTCAGGCCCAGAAACATCGCCACCACGAGGCTCATGAAGAGGTAGGTGGGGATATGGAAGGCCGTGGCGAAGGTGTAGTGCGCCTCCTCGGAGTACTTCAGCACCGTGGAGATCAGCCACGCCAGCAAGGGCGCCTCCAGCAGCGTGGTGAGCAAGTTCGTGCGGTTGCGCAGCTTGCTGAGGAAGGCGCGCTTCAGCATCGTGACAAACAGGATGCCCTCCTCGCGGAATGTATGCTTCGGAGGCTTCGGCACACTGCGCATACGGCTGGCGCTCTGGCTCTCATCACGCTTCGGCCGTGAGATGAGATTGGTGCTGCCGGGCGCGAGCTGTTGCCTCGCCATGCTCTCCATGATGAGATGCCGCTGGTAGGCGTCCCGCCAGAAGTTCGGTGGAAAACGCCGTGCCGCCACCAGATGTCCATCCGCGCTGCGCTCATGGATGATGTCGCCGCTAATGTCCCGCAACGGCGTCTCCAGCACATCGAAAACGAAATCCGGCGTCAGACTGTCCGGCGGTTTCGCCGCCGCATCACCCGCCTGGCCGGTTTCGTCATGATACACCCGCCAGAAATACTCCAGCATGTCGTGCGGGGTGCCAAAGTAGGCCATCTTGCCGCCCCGGTCGAGCAGCAGCGCCTTGTCGAACATCTTCAGCAGCCTCGAACTCGGCTGGTGAATGGAGATGATGACAATCTTGTTGCGCGCGAGACTGCGGATGATCTCCAGCACGTGCTCGCTGTCCTTCGATGACAGGCCGGAGGTCGGCTCATCGAACAAATACACGTCGGAGATGCCGATCATGTCGAGGCCGGCATTGAGGCGCTTGCGCTCGCCACCACTGAGGAATTTCTGCTGCGGCGTGCCTGCCAGCCGGTTGCGCAAGTCTGCCAGGCCCAGTTCGGCGAGCTTCGCATCCACACGTTTGCGCCGGTCCTCGGTTTTCAAATGCGGACAACGCACCGCGACGGAAAAATCCAGATTCTCCTGCACCTTCAGCAGCGGATCGAAGGCGTCCTCCTGCGGGATGTAGGCGATGTAAGGCGTGAGATTGTGAAGGTTTTCGTACAACGCGAGACCATTCATCAAGACCTCGCCTCCGCGTGGTTTGAGCTGGCCGCCGAGTATGCGCAGCAGCGTACTCTTGCCGCAGCCGCTCGGCCCCATCACGCAAATCATCTCGCCGCGGCGGGCGATGAAGCTCACACCATCCTGCGCGGTGTCACGCCCGTCGAAGCGGTGACTCAGCTCGCGCACCTCGATCTGCCGCACCGTGTTGCGCTCCTCCTCAATGATGCGATCCGCAAAGTGACAGCGCAGATACTGTCCCTCACCCAGGGTGATGGTGTCACCATCATTGAGCGTGATACGATCTCGCACGGGTATCTGGCCGATGTAGATCGGGCGGGAGCTGCGCAACACCTCCAGCACGCCCGTCTTCTGCGCGTAATTGCACTCAATACGCAGGAGAATCTCCCCGTCGGTGGCCTCGGAGAGGAGGATGTCGCCCTCCTCCAGCAGTTCGGGCTTGTTGGACACGAGATACGTGTTGCGGCTGCCCTCCAGCCGAAACTGCCCGCCAAACTCCTGCGCGCGCAATCGCAGGTCTCGCAGCGCAATCTCCACTTCGCCGTGTGCGATGATGCTGTCCTCGATGGATGCCTCCACCACGGTGCCACCGCTGAGCAGCACGCCGTTGAGCGTGGCACGCGTGGTGCGCAGCGCCTCCACGGTGACGCCGAGTCCAAAGCTCAGCCGCAGATTCGTGCCTCGTGTGCGCTGCGGCGCGATTTCGGCGCTGCCGCTGTCGGTCAGCGTGAGGTAGATTTGCGTGCCGGAGAGCGTCTTCTTGGCGTTGAAGTAGGAGACGAGGTCGTTGTAGTCCAGCGTCACGTCCTCCAACACCACGCGTTCTCCGGGATACAGACGGGAAAACTCCCCCGGCGGCTGCCGGCGGCTGCGGACGAGAATGGAAATGCTGCCGGTGTTCTTCAGCAGCACGAGATTCTCGAAGCGAAACGCCACCACCGAGCAATCACCCGACAACGAGCGCAACAGCACGTCACAATTCTTCGTGGAGCCGATGCGCAGTGTTTCGAGCATCTGGCCGCTCTTGCTGGCGAACCCTTCCTCCGGCGGCCTGTCGCCCGCGTTGAGCTGGTAAACGATGTCGATGGCCTGTGCGGCGATGCCCAGGTTCGTCATGAAGAGGTAGAACTCCACCATCTGCCGCTGATTGTGCTGCGCACGCGAGATGAGGAGATAGAGCTGCACGCCGAGCAGCACTTTCTGCTCCTGCGAAAGCTTGAGGCCGAGTTCCTTCGCCCGCTTGGTGAGATCCTGCGGCTTTTGCAGGGCCTCGAAGTACAGACGACGCACGTCGGCGTAAATGGCCTCCGGATAGTCGTAGCGCAGGTAACCGAGGCTGGATTCGACTTCCTCCTCCTCGATGTTGCCATCCAGTTTGCTGAAAGCCGCAAACACCTCGATCAACACCGGCAGCATGGTGTTCTCTGTGGCGGCACTGGTTGATGAATCCAGCCCCTGCCCGTTCCAAAGATGCGCCCAGCGGCCCGGCGACCACCATGGCTGCATCGTCCGGCCCTGGCCCGCCGCGTCTGCATTCGGCTTCGCGGATGTTTTTTGGACGGACTTGGGGAGCAGGCTCATGAGGCAGGTTTGCGTGCGATTATGGAGTTCGTTTCCACAAACACAACCTGCGAGAAAAATCCCCCTCCTTCCCGCAATAGAAAAGGCGGTTTGGTTTCCCAAACCGCCTGAACTTTCAGACACAATCAGAACACCTCACACCGCGCCTCCGGGTGGCGGAGCCTCCCGGCCACGTTCCCTGCCCTGCGGTGGTGCTGGAGGTTGTTGATCGCGACCGCGACGGTGCATCATGGGCGGCGGTCCATGCGGTGCGTCTCCATTCGGCGGATTCGGAGGTCCAAAACGCGGCCTTCCGAAATCAGGAGGTTGCGGACCGCGATCCTCACCTCGCTGCATGCCTTGGGGTCCCATGGGTGCCCGGCCCCCAAAATGCGGTGGGCCTCCAGGACCACGTTCTCCACCTCGCTGCGCAAAAGCCTGCGGACCACGGCTTGGTGGTGCCCCGAAGGGCGGACCAAACGGCGGTGGCGGGCCCATGTGCGGACCCGGACCAGGAGGGCCACCAAACCGGCCATTCGGAGGCGGGCCAGCAAATGAACGCGGCCCTCCCTGCGGAGGCATCGGATGTTCCGGCCTCATGCGAGGACCATCGCGACCTTCTGGATGACGATTGCCAAAGTGCGGTGTGTCGGGCCCACGGCGACCAAACTCACCACGCTGCGTGAAATGCTGCGGACCTGGGCCGGGCGGCTGCGGATGCATGCGACCACGTTCATCTTTGCCTTGCGGGTGAGGACGGCGGGGGCCTTCACCACGATCCGCATGATCCCGTGGAGCTTGTGGCTGTGGATTTTCTGGCCGGTGGGCTTGATCACCATCGCGATGTCCCTCCGCTGGCGGACGGCGGAAATGATCGCCACCGGGGCCGTTGCCGCGTTGACGATTCTCACCCTGCGGCTGATTCATCGGCCCACGATCTCCATCACGACCCCGTGGAGGACCATCGGGCCGGCGGTCACCTTGCGGACGTGGTTGTTCTCCGCGCGGGCGATCACCCTCACGGCGGGCTTCAGGTTGCGGGCCTCGCTGGGGATCACGCGCGGCCTCGGGTCGCGGGGCATCACGGCGGGGTTGTTCGCGCTCAGGCGCGGCGTTTTCACGATCACGACGTTCCGCAGGCGGAGCATCGGCCCGGGGTGTTTCCGCCGGCGGGCGGGCGTCTTGGGCTTGCAGGGCGGCGAGGCTGAGAACAGCGCCGCACACGCAGGCAGGGAGTTTGATCATTGGTTTCATGGATGGAGTGGCTGGTGTTCGCGATCGACAGGGAAACCCCTTGGCGTCGAAATCGTTTCAAAGCTTCAACGTCAGGGCGGTCATTTCTCGTGTGACGGAAATCGTGGGACATACCATTCCAGCCGGGCCAAATCGTAGCCTTTGCCTTTGCCCACGAGCCCGCTATTCTGCTGCCGCATGTCCGCCACCAGCTCAGAACCACGCATCGAACCCGCCACCATCGAGGACCTCCCGCAACTCGTGGAGCTGCTGGTGGCGTTGTTCAGCGAGGAGGAGGACTTCAAGCCGGACAAGGCCAAGCAGGAGCACGGTCTGCGCCTCATCCTCGAGCAGCCCAACCGCGGCCGCATCTTCGTGCTGCGCACCGATCACAAGATTCTCGGCATGATCAACCTGCTCTTCACCATCAGCACCGCCGAGGGCGGGCTGGTCATCCTGCTAGAGGACCTGATCATCCACCCACAGCATCGCCGCCAGGGCTACGGCGGTTTGCTGCTCGAACACGGCATCGCCTTTGCCAAGGAAAAGCGCTTCAAGCGTCTCACCCTGCTGACGGACCGCATCAGTGCCCATTCCCAGTCCTTTTTCCAGCAACACGGCTTCCAATTCTCCAAGATGATCCCGATGCGCCTCGTTTTTGACGAGAAGACTCCCTCATCTCCGTGAACGCGCCCCTCGCCTTCCTCATCAGGCATGCAGATGACACCGCCCCGATACCCCGGGAGTGGGTGAATGCCTCCGACTGGTTTGTGATCTTCACGCTCGGCACCTTGCTCTTCCTGCTCGGCGCCTTCGCCGCATGGGCTTGGATCCTCTGGCGCCGCTCCTCCCGGCCACAGCCACACATCCGGCTTCTCATGGAACTCGACGACGAAATGGAGCGTGACAGGCACGCCGCTGCTTCACATGCGGCACCGGAACCCCGCGCCCCGTGGGAACAACCGGCCGACTGGTGGAAACAGACGGAAGACTCAGGCAAGCATGAGTGAAAAACAGTCGCTCTTCCACGGCTGGCGTGCGCGCACACACTACCTCACGCGTGACCGCCGTTTCCTGCTGCGCACCTCCGCGGGCATCATCGCGCTCGGCATGATCACCGCCAGCATGATCGTCGTCAGCGCCAGCCGCGAGCCCGATGGCCCGGTCTCCGTCATCACCCCGGCCCTGACCATCATTCACCGCGAGTATCACGAACTGCGGCATGCCAAGGAACCGCAGCCACGCAAGCTCGCCGTCTGGCTGCGCCGCCTGTTCGCCCAGCTCCCGAAACTGGCCGGGGACGATGACGCTGATGGATTTCATAGTTTCACCACCGCCGGAGTCATCGGCGGCTACGAGGTCGCGCCGCTCATCACCCAGCATGCCACCACCGACGCGCCGGCCGGCCTGTTTCGCGAATTCCTGGCCGCGGCACTCGATGACAATGACGATGCGCTGGCGAAGCTGGAGCAGAAATCCCGTGCGCAGCCTCCCCAGATGCTCGCCGGAGAGTTTTTCGGCAGCGTGCAGAAACGCCGTGGCAACACCGAGGCCGCGATGCATTCCTTCTACTCGGAAGGATTCCACTTTGCAGACGCCGCCTCCGCGCGTGAGGAAGCACTGCGTCTCGCCGTCACGCTGCGCGATCTCGACCAGGTCCGTCTCATCGCCGCGCAACCCGGCTGGATCGAAGCCTGCCATCCCCTGCTCCAGCATCACGCCGGCGCGTTGCTCGGCGACATCTGGATGCAATGGCGCGGCCTCATTCATCATCGGTTGAATGAAATCCCCTACGGCATGCTTGCGCTCGCCTTCTTTGTCGCCGCGCTGTGGTACTTCATCCTCGTGCAGCACAGCGACCACGCCCATTGGCGCTGGGCGCGCCCCATGCCCGCGCTCATGGCCGGTGTGTGCAGCGTGTGGCCCACGCTCACCATCCTCTCCTGGCAGGAATTCCATCAAGGCATGAGCGCCGACGCGCCCTTTCCGCACGACTTGATCTACTACCTCCTCGGCGTCGGTTTACGTGAGGAAGGCTGCAAGCTCATGCTCTTCGCGTTGTTCCTGCCGTGGCTGCTCTGGCGGCGCGCGCACGGCCTCGCGCTGCTCACCGGCGCGTTTGTCGGCCTCGGCTTCTCGTTGGAGGAAAACATCGGCTACTACCAGGAAATGGGCGGCTCCATCGCCTGGACGCGTTTCCTCTCCGCCAACTTCCTCCACATCTCCCTCACCGGCATCTGCGCCCACAGCCTTTACGAGATGCTGCGCACACGCTTCGCGCATGCGGAGCAGTTCATCGTCACCTTCATCGCCGCCATCGCCGCGCATGGCGGCTACGACTGGCTCGGCACCAACAAGCTCGGCGACAACGGCTGGCTCTCCATCATCGTTCTCGTCCTCACCGTCTCACGCTTCATCGACATCCTCGCCGAGCAAACCCGTCCCACGCGCCTGACCATCTCCCCGCGCGCCGTTTTCACCTTCGGCTCCGCCATTCTCATCGCCATCTCCTTCATCCTCGGCGCCTGGACCAGTCACTCCATGCAAGGCGTCTCCGCCGCCGGCCAGGAATGCCTCAGCATGGTCCCCATCGCCGTGCTCTACTGGCGGAAGTTTGAGAACGTGTGAAGTGGGAAGCCTTGTGACCTCTCCATGCCTGCCAGCGCAAAGCACTTGCGGGCCAGCTCCCCTCCTTGCTAGCCTCCGCTCATGTGGAAATGCTCCATTTGCGATGCCGAGGTCGAGGATGACTCGTGGGAGCAATGCTGGCAATGCACATCGCCACGCGATGTGAACCCGGAAGCAGTGAAGTCTCTGCGTGATGCGCATCAAGTACGTCTGCAAGCCGCTGACCCGACGCCGAACTCAGAACGGATTCAACTGTCTCCTCAGTCGCGGGCCATGATCTTGGGCCTAATCGGGGCTGCGATTGGAATGATCGGACTCAGCTTTGAAAAGGCAGCCGCAGAGAAGAATCTGGCCATGCTTCATGCACTAACTGCTGCAGACGTGGTTAGCATCACTGTTTCGGATCAGCACCATGTTGCTATTCTGTCCACGACGGACTCAACTGCATTGACCGGCTTTGTAGCAATCGCGAATGGGATTGAGCGACACTCTCCAGATCATCCCCAATACAAAACAACCTTCGACATCGACCTGTATTTAACCAACGGCGGGAAACATCACTTCGAGTGCCGCACAAAGAAGCGCTCCAATCAAACCATCGACATCAACTTCAACGGCACAAGCTGTTCAAGCAGTACCCTGCTTGCTTGGCTCCGGAATCATGCCCCTTCACTTTTAAAGGACCAATGACCGACGCAGAACATCTCCGACGCTTCGAGGATCACACCTTCCCGCACGAGCAGTGGAATCACCGCGCCCATCTCAAGGTCGCCTACCTCTACCTGAGCCGCTTCTCGTATCCCGAAGCACTCGACCGCCTGCGCAGCGGGATCAAAGCCTACAACGCCGCGCACGGAATCCAGGACACGCCCACCGGCGGTTATCACGAGACGATGACGCAGGCCTGGCTCCAGCTCGTCCACACCACCCTCCGCCAGTTCGGCCCGGCCGAATCCGCCGACGCCTTCTTCGACGCCCAGACCCAGCTCAGCAACAAACGCACCCTGCTCCTCTTCTACTCCCGCGACCGCATCATGTCGCCCGAGGCCAAGGCATCCTTCCTCCCGCCCGACCTCGCGCCGCTTCCGCAACCAGTCGCAGCTTCGTCATGACCACCGAACCTCCGCAAGACGGCCGCCGCCTCCTCTACCACCTCGCCCCCGCCATCCCCGCGACGAAGACGGAACGCGGCTGGGAGATGGACTTCGGGTATTGTTTGGTGCGGGGGTGAGATGTAGTTCGTGTGCCATCCTCCGCCTTCAATAAGTGTTCTGTATTCGAAACGGTGATTTGTTTCCATTCGGGCAAAACACATTAAAACGGCTCCAATTAACCCCTGATGTTCGAAGTAAGATGACCCGAATCCAGAAAATCGCCGCAAGTGTCCCGCCGGGAACTGTTCTGCCTGCCGAACTGACCATCGTTTGCGATGAACTTGATCGAGTTGGCTACCCAATCAGCGGATGCATGAAAATCCGACCGGATGATTTCGGCGGACTTATTTCCTGGTTCGGTGATGACGCTGATATGACCATGAAGTTTGCTGCATTCGGGGCAGGTCCTGATGGTTCAATTCTTGCTTTTTGGCTGCTTAATGGCCCCGATGCACAAGCTGCTCCGGTTGTTTATTTGGGGTCCGAAGGAAGCCCCTGCATAGTGATGGGTCGGGATTTTCGCGAGTTTCTTCAACTATTCGCCATAGGGTATGATGACTTGGGATTTGATGATTTAGCACAGCCGCCGAGCGAGCCTGAATCAGCAGAATGGCTACGAAAAATGGTGATCGGCCAGTTCGGGTTGGATGTTCCGACTACTGGGGCTGATCTCGTGAAGGCAGCACAAGCTGCGACACCCTCCCTGGAGAATGCCATCAAGGAATGGTCCAAGCGGAGATATGGCCGACAATAACTCGGTCGCGAATGATTGCTGATGGCCGTTTTAGTTTCATCCGTGGCCGAACCCCTAGTCGTAGGCTGAAAGCCTGAGCCATGCACGCAATACGCCTTTCCCCCGCCCGGATCGCCAAACCGACGCGCTGCGTGCATGGGACGGGCTTTCAGCCCTTCCCCTGATCTCGGGGCCTTTGCCGGCTCCCTGGGCCGATGGCCCAGGCTGGTATTGGTCGCGCCGTTGGCGCTGAAAGGCGATTGGGAATGTACCAGGCCCGGATGGAATTCAGCCTTTGGCGCTGTGGAGAGATGAGCCCATAGCGTCAGAAGGCGATGGTGTCTCGGTGTCTGGAGCGCCAAAGGCGCGTTCCATCCCAGCCTGGGCCAACGGCCCAGGAACATGGCAAGCCCCCAGACCAAGGGCTGAAAGCCCGACTCATGCTCGCCGCGCCTCAATCCCACACATAGGCCTCGTCATAGGTCACGCCGTATTTGTTCAAGAACGCCCGATACTCCTCCTGAAACGTGCGGGTGCGGTGATGGTCCTCCTGGTGGTCGATGTAGGTGGTGACGGCCATCAAATCCGCCGGAGCCACGGAGAAGCAGCCGTAGCCGCGCTGCCAGGCGAAGTCGCTCAAGGCGGCGGCTTGTGTCTTCAGCCATTTGGAGGACGAGGTCTTCAAGGTCTCGACCAGTTCGGCGATGGTCAGGGTGCGAGAGAGACGGATGGCGAGATGCACATGATCGGCCACGCCGCCGACACGGTAGGCCTCGCAACCCGCGTTCCGCGCCACCTCGGCCAGGTAGGCGTGCAGGTGCGGGGCAACGGGGCGTCGAAGCGCGGGAGACGGTCCTTGGTGCTGAACACGAGATGGACGATGACGAGGCTCAGGGACTGCGGCATGGCAGTAGGAGCATGGGGCGGGCTTTCAGCCCTTCATCTGGTTTTTTTCGCTCACACCTAGGCCGTTGGCCCAGGCTGGGATGGGGCGCGCCTTTGGCGCTGGGGATGCACATTTTGGTTGGTCGTCTCTCCCTACAGAAAGTAAAAGGTGGACGCACTCGCATGGATACCAACTCAGACATCATCGCAGCACATAAGGCGTCGAGCTGCCATCGCACTCAATTGCTGAGTGGCGCTGTCGTGTGTGGTTGTTTTCATTGCTGCCAGACCTTTGCCCCGTCCGCCATCACCGAATGGGTTGATGATGATGATTCGGGTGTTGGTCAGACTGCCATGTGCCCTTTGTGCGGCATTGATTCGGTGATCGGGTCCTGTTCAGGTTATCCGATCACGACTGACTTTCTCAAACGAATGAACCTTCACTGGTTTGGTATGGCTTAGCTGGCTGCCAAGTTTTCTTGGAATATGACTCACCACTCTATTCTTTCATGCCTCAGTTGAATCAGATCTATGACGAACTCGCTGCCCAGCCTGAAAATGGGCAATTCGGCGATGCAGTGTTTAGATTGGTGGATGCCTTGATCCTCGAGATTGGTGAGGAGGGTATCGCAGACAAGGTCATTGATGCCACCCCTCTTGCAGTGCCTTGGAGCCAGATTGCCAACATTCTTGGAATCATGATTTGGAGCACCACGGACAACGGTGCCGACGGAATCGTGCGTGCAGCCGAAAGCTGGCTTGTGGATGGCCGAGATGAACGCAGGGCATTCGTCGCACTCCATCTCGACGTGTATCCCTTCAAGAATCCTTCCCAGATGAAAACGGTGCTCGAACACGTGTCGTCAATCTATCCAAGCTTGGCAGCAGCATGCGCAGCCATGATTTCATCACGCGAAAAAGCGAACAGCGGAAGGTGTGAACCTTTCGCTGCTGAATTAACCGATCTCGAAGGCAAATCCGCCTGAATCTTATGAAACCAACGGCAGCAGCTTCCCGAGCAACTCGCTGATCTTCACGCGCTCCTGCTCGCCGCTGTCGCGGTGGCGGAGGGTGACGGTGTCTTGGAGTTCGGGGCCTTTTTCGCCGCAGGTTTCGAAGTCAATGGTGACGCCGAAGGGCGTGCCGACTTCGTCCTGGCGGGCGTATCGGCGGCCGATGCTCGCGGTTTCATCGTAGAAGCAGTTCATGTGCTTCTTGAGCAACGCATAGACCTCGCGCGCCTTGGCGACGAGCTCGGGCTTGTTCTTGAGCAGCGGGAAGACGCCGACTTTGATCGGGGCGACACGCGGATGCAGGCGCAGGACGGTGATGACTTCCTTTTTGCCCTTCTCATCGACCTTTTCGGTCTCGCTGAAGGCCTTGGCGATGACGGCGAGCGCCATGCGGTCGAGACCGGCGGAGGGTTCGATGACGTGCGGGACGTAGCTGCCTTTGAAGAGACGCTCGAACCAAGCACGCACGGCGGCCTCGGGCATCGGCTCGCCCTTGGTCTTGGCGGCTTCGGCGGCGAGGCGTTTCTGGATGAGGGCTTCCTTCTGCTCGTCGGTGAGCTTGGCAGCGGCGGTTTTGAGTTCTTCGTCGAAGATTTCCTGGGACTTGGTGCTGGCAGTTTGATGCGCGGACAAATCGAAGTCGCCACGCGCGGCGATGCCTTCCAGCTCCTCGGTGCCGAAGGGGAACTCGCACAGGATGTCCACGCAGGCGCGGGCGTAGTGGGCGAGGTCGGCGGGCGTTTGCCAGTAGTATTCGAGCACGTCGCCGAGGCCGATGCCTTGGTAGAATTTCGTGCGCTGATCGACCCAGTAGCGGTGCCACAGTTCCCAGCCCCAATTCGGCTGCGGTTCGCTCAAATCGGCGCCTTCATGCCACTTCGCGACTTCGCCGCTGATGATCTCGACGGCTTCGTCGGGCTTGATGAAGAACTCGAGCTCCATCTGCTCGAACTCGCGGCTGCGGAAGGTGAAATTCTTCGGCGTGACCTCGTTGCGGAAGGCCTTGCCGATCTGGCCGATGCCGAAGGGCACCTTCACGCGACTGGAGTCGAAGACGTTCTTGAACTGCGCAAAGATGGCCTGCGCGGTTTCCGGGCGCAGGTAGGTGACGTCGTCCTCGGTCGCGGTGGGGCCGAGGTAGGTCCTCAGCATGAGATTGAAGGGGCGCGCCTCGCCGAGCATGCCGCCGGTCTCGGGATGGAAATCGACGCTGCCATTCACGGCATCGACTTTCTCTTCGCCGAGCAATTCGATCTCCTCGGGCTTGCCCGCAGATTCACCGGCGTTTTGCGCGATGAGGGCACGGATGCGTTTGCGGAAGCTCTCGATGTGCTCGCCATTTTTCAGCAAGGCGGAGATGGCGCGGTCCCAGCGCCAGCCGTTCGGGGCCTTGGCGCCGCTGTATTTCATGACGACGCCGTCCTGTGGCTCGACGTGGTCGGCGCGGACGCGTTTGTTCGTCAGCGAGCACTCGCGCATGAGGTCGGCGAAGGTATCGACGTGGCCGCTGGCCTTCCAGATGGCGGGATTCATGAGGATGCTGGCATCGAGGCCGAGCACGTCCTCGCGTTCGCGGGTCATGGTGTTCCACCAGGCGGTGCGCAGGTTGCGCTTCAGCTCCGCACCGAGCGGGCCGTAGTCCCACACGCCGCCGCAGCCGCCGTAGATTTCGCTGCTTTGATAGATGAAGCCGCGGCGCTTGCAGAGGGAGACGATTTTCTCCATTTGAGCGAGGGAGGACTTGGCGTCGGTGGACATGATGGATGGATGGGGGATGAGGTTGGCCGAATGACTGGAGTGCCACCGGCGATAAGGGGGCGCGAAGGGAGCACTGCGCAGGCGTGCGGGCAAGCGCCGATTCACAGACATGGAAGAACTGAGAATGGAGGAACTGAAAATGGCAGAATGGCGCTGCCGAATCCCGTCAGGCCATTTTCAGTTTTCCATTCCGCCATTCTCAGTTCTTCCATCCTCTACCCCACCGCCCACAACTTCCCTTCGCGCAGCCATTCCTTCACCAGTTCGCGGAAGGCGGAAACCGCCGGATCATCGCCTTCCTTCGCCCACACCATCACCAATGGTATCGTCTGCTGCGGCTTGAGTGGAATCAGCGCGATGTTCTTGCTCATCGTGCTCTCCGGCACCACGCCGATGCCCGTTCCCGCTTCGACGTATTGCAAAATCGTGCCGATGAGGCTCGGCGTGTGCTTGATGCGCGGCTCGAAGCCCGCTTCATCGCACACGGCGCGGATGCCATCATGCGAACCTGCGCCTTCGCGACGCGCCAAAATGATCAGCGATTCGCCCGCGAGCTTTTTCCACGGCAGCGAGGTCAGCTTCGCCCACGGATGATCCTTTGGCACTGCGGCGCAGAATTTCTCCTCACGCAGCAGCAGCGTCTGCAAACCCAGCGCCTCATGCGCGAGCACGGGCCGCGTCAATCCGACCGACAGCCGGCCTTTCGAAACCATTTCCCACACACGTTCCGGCGTGCGCTCCTCCAAGATGACAGTCACACGTGGAAAACGCTTTTGGTATTCCTTCAGCAGTCGCGCCAAGAACATCCGCGTCGGTGGACCAATGTAGCCAAGCTTCAGTTCCCCTTCCTCGCCCTTTGCCGTGCGTCGCACACGGCGCATCGATTCTTCGAACCGTTCGAGGATCAGGCCAATCTCATGCAGCAGCACCGCGCCAGCAGGTGTCAGCCGCGGCGAACGCCGTTCGCGCTCGATCAACTGCGTCCCGATTTCCCGCTCCATCTCCTGCACCGCACGGCTCAACGCCGGTTGCGCGATGCGCAGACGCCTCGCGGCCTTCGAGAAGCTCAATTCCTCGGCCACAGCCTGAAAATATCGCAGATGACGCAGTTCCATGATCGGCGGCGACTATAACGCGCCAGCATCAAAGCCATAGCGAAACTCTATTTTCGTTACAATCGACCCTGCGGAACAATTCACGTTCATGAACCCCGCCAAGATCGAAGACACGCTCAAACTCGTGCTTGTCGGCTGGATCGTCATCATCGCCGCCGCCTGGTTGATGGGACGGCTCTGCCGCAAGATCGGACAACCGCCTGCCGTGGGTGAGATCGCCGCTGGCCTGCTGCTGGGACCGTCTTTCATCGGACTGTTCGCACCGGAGTTTGTCGCCTTCATTTTTCCCGATGAAATCAAAGGACCGCTGGCGTTGCTCGCCAAGATCGGTCTGCTGCTGATGCTTTTCCAGGTGGGCATGGAGTTCGACTTCTCGCACCTGCGCGACAAGTCGAAGGTCGTCGTCGCCTCCTCGCTCATGGGCATCCTCGCACCTCTCGCCGGTGGCCTGGCCATCGCACCTTGGCTGCACCGCACTTTCGCGCCGGAGCTGCCCGAGTTTGGCTTCAAGCTTTTCGTCTGCATCGCACTGGCGATCTCCGCATTGCCGATCATGGGCCGCATCCTGCTGGAGATGAAACTGGAACGCACCGCGCTGGGCGCCACGGCCATCAGCGCTGCCGCGATCGATGACGCGGTGGGCTGGGTCTTTCTCGGCGTCGCCACGGCGATCATCAAACAAGGTGACAATTTCTCGTGGTTGCCCTTCCTCGGCCAGGTGGCGCTCATCATTCTCTACTTCACAGTTCTGATGAAGGTGGTGGGTCCGTTGCTCATCAAGAGCTGGCGCAAGCAATGCACGGTGCACAACACTGAAACCTTCACGCCAGGGTTCCTCGCACTGCTTTTCAGCATGCTTTTTGTGTCGTCGCTGATCACCAGCAAGCTCGGCATCTTTGCCATTTTCGGCGCATTCGCCCTTGGCGTCTCCCTCCACTCCGAACCTTCGCTCGTCAGAGCCTGGCGCGAGCGCTTTGCCGACTTTGTGATTGTCACGCTCGTGCCGATTTTTTTCACCAACACCGGGCTGAACACCAAGATCGGCTCCTTCGACAGCACCAGCGCGTGGCTCGCGTGCGCGCTGGTTTGCCTCGTCGCCATCGCTGGCAAACTCGGCGGCTGCACGCTGGGTGCCCGGTGGGCGGGAGCCTCCTGGCACGAAGGCTTGTCGATTGGCGCACTGATGAACACCCGCGCCCTCATGGGCCTCATCGCCATCAACGTGGGCAAGGACCTCGGCCTGCTGAATGACAAGCTCTTCACCATGTTCATCATCATGTGCCTGCTCACCACAGCCACCACCGGCCCCATGCTGCGCGCGTGGCTGCCGGCTGATTTGAAGAAGCTGGTGCCACCGTGAACAGCGAATGCCGAGCTGGCATCAAGCTCATGCTGAAAGACTATTTTAGGCACTGAAGTTCCTGATCTAAGACCGCTGGCATACGCGCTCATGTCCATTCAGCCTCCCCGCAAACAATACCTTTGGATCTGGTTCATCTGGCTCGCCGGTTTTTACAGCGTGTGGTCATGGCTGGTGTTCGGACAGAATCGCTGGGAGGTGGTGACGGCACACTGGCCGATCGCGCTGGCTATGGCCATGGGCAGCTATGTGGCCGGTTCCACGCCGATGGGCGGCGGCACGGTAGGCTTCCCGATCCTCGTGCTGCTCTTCGGCCTTCCGGCCACCTTGGGACGCGACTTCAGCTTCGCCGTGCAGTCCATTGGCATGACCAGCGCCAGCATCTTTATCCTCTGCCGTCGCCAGCCGCTCGCATGGTCGATGCTGAAAGGTTCCATCGTCGGCTGCATCATCGGCCTTCCAGTCGGCATCTTCTGGGTCGCGCCTTTCATTCCAGAACTCTGGATCAAGCTCGTCTTCGCCGTCGTGTGGGCCAGCTTTGGCGTGCTGCATCTCTACCGCATTGGCGAGATCGCCTCGCATCACGGCATGACGGAGTTCGATGAACGCTGGGACTTCCGGGTCGGTGTGGCGATGGGAGTGTTTTCCGCGCTCACCGTGGCCGCGGTGACGGGTGTGGGCATCGACATGGTGCTCTACGCGCTGCTCGTGCTGCTGTGCCGAGCGGATTTGAAGATCGCGATTCCGACTTCGGTCATCATCATGGCCTTCACCTCCGTGTTTGGCATCGTCATCAAGAACGCCACCGTCGGCCTGCAGCCTGGCGTGTTTGAGAACTGGCTCGCCGCCGCGCCCATCGTCGCACTTGGCGCACCGCTCGGCGCGTTCATGGTCGATCTCATCGGCCGCAAACCCACGCTTATCTTCGTGGCGATTCTCTGTGTCGGTCAGTTTGTGTGGACCTGCTACACGGAACGTGCCGCGCTCGGCGTGGGCGGACTGCTCGTGTCACTCGCCGCCGTCGGCCTCTTCTTGCTCGGCTTTGAAAAGCTCCGCGCCTGGGGTGCGGTGCTCGTCGGTGAGAGACAGGCGTTCCTTGCGGCTGAGAATGGAAAGAAGTGAACCACTTCATCATTCGAATTTACCGCAGAGGGGCAAAGAGGCGGAGGAGGCAGAGTTTTTGTAAGATCAGAAATCTCTGCGATCTCTGCTCCTTTGCCCCTCTGCGATTAAAACGAACGTCCCAAACCCCACACCCGTCCTCGACAGTGCCCACAGGTTCGTCATGCTGGGTGGCCCGATGCCCGACCCGCTGCCCATCTTCGAACTTCGTCAGACCTTCACCGCCGCTCTTCTCGATGCGGCGCTGCCGAATCTGCTGATCAAAGCGCCCACGGGTTCCGGCAAATCCACGCAGATCCCGCAGTTCGTGCTCGATTCAGGCATTCTGCCGGAAGGAAAGCGCTGCGTGGTGCTGCAACCGCGCCGCATCGCCGCCCGCATGCTCGCACAACGTGTCGCCCGCGAACGTAACGCACGACTCGGCGGCGAAGTCGGTTATCAGGTGCGGTTTGAAAACATCACCAGCCGCGAAACGCGTCTGACCTATGTCACGGAAGGCGTGATGCTGCGCATGATGCTCGAAGACCCGATGCTGGACCGCGTCGGCTGCATCGTGATCGACGAATTTCACGAGCGTCATCTCGACGGCGATCTCGTGCTGGCCTTCGCCCGACGATTGCAGCGCAAGCGGCCGGATCTGAAGATCATCGTCATGTCCGCCACGCTCGTGCCGGGACCGCTGGTTGATTTCATGCAGCCCTGCAAGCTGCTCGAATCCGAGGGCCGCACGTTTCCAGTCGAGATTCGCTATCAGACGCCGCTGCAACTCAAGACCGGCTATCCCGAGCCGATCTGGGATCAGGCCGCCCGCGCCTGCGAAGACCTCGCGAATTCACCCGGCTTCTCTGGTGACATGCTTGTCTTCATGCCCGGTGGTCACGAAATCCGCAAGACCATCGCCGCGATCCAGGGCCGCAGCTTTGCACGGGGCCGCCGCGTGGTGCCGCTGCATGGCGAACTCACACCGCAGGATCAGGACGCCGCCGTCACGCCCGCCGAGCAGCCAAAGATCATCGTCAGCACGAACGTCGCTGAAACATCGCTCACCATCGAAGGCGTGAAAGCCGTCATCGATGGCGGCACCGCGCGTATCGCGAACTACGACACCCGTCGCGGCATCAACACGCTCACCGTGCAAAAGATCAGCCGCGCCTCCGCCGAGCAGCGTGCCGGTCGTGCGGGCCGTCTAGGGCCCGGCATCGCGATTCGTCTGTGGCCGGAGCGTGATCAACTGCAACGTGCCGAGTGCGAGCTGCCTGAGGTGCAGCGGCTCGATTTGAGCGAAGCGTTGCTTGCGCTGCGTGTGTTGTCGAAGGAACCGTTCGAATGGTTTGAAGCGCCGACGCCTGCGTCGTTGCAGCGCGCGGAGAATCTACTGCACGATCTCGGCGCGACAGATTTGCACGGACAGATCACCGACATCGGCCGGCAGATGGCCAAGTTCCCGCTGCACCCGCGCTTCTCGCGCATGCTGCTCGCCGCAGCGGAGTTCGGGTGCCTGCGCGAGGCCGCGTTGTGCGCCGCTGTCGCTCAGGGCCGCGACATTCTGCTCGTCGGACAAAAGAATGCGTCCCACAAGAGCGAGGAGTTTTGGGAGAAGGATGACGTGAGCGAGTTTCAGGCGCTGCTGCGTGCCTTCACGCGAGCTGAAGCCATGAACTTCGATCCTGATGCCTGCGCCCGTTACGGCGTGCATGCGATGGCGTCGCGTGAAGCCGCCCGTAGCGAAGAGCAATTCCTCCAACTCGCCAAACGTGCGGGTTTGACCATCAACGACGAGGTCGCCACGCCCGAGGCGCTGGCCAAGACACTGCTCGCCGCGTTCAGCGATCACCTCGGCGTCGAGACGAGTCCCGGCAGCCGCATTTACCGGCTCGCGGGCGGTTACACCGGCCATCTCGACAAGGACGCGCACATCAAGGCGCCGCGCTTGCTCGTCGCGTCGGAGATTGTCGAAGTGCAGGGCAAGGCGCTCACCGTGAAGCTCAACAACGTCACGCGCATCGAGGAAGAGTGGCTGCGCGCGATGTTCCCGGAAGATTTCACCACCGGCCGCAGCGCCCGCTATGACAGTGTGAACCGCCGCGTGATGAACATGGAGGAGACACGTTTCCGCACGCTGGTGCTCGCCAGCAAGGAACGCGGTGAACCGGATGAAACGCAGGCCGCGTCATTGCTCGCCGCCGAAGTCATCGCGGGCCGTCTCGAACTGCCGTTGTGGAATGACAAGGTCGAGCAGTGGATCACACGCGTGAACTGCCTCGCCAAATGGATGCCCGAGCTCGAAATTCCGCCCATCGGCGAGGAAGACCGCCACATCCTCATCGAACAACTCTGCCACGGCTGCACCACGTATCGCGCCTTGAAAGACCGCGAGGTCTTCCCCGCCCTGCATCAGTGGCTCAGCCATAGCCAGCGCGAGATGCTGGAGAAATACGCCCCCGAACGCTACGCCCTCAAAAACGGCAAGACCGCCCGCATCACCTATGATGAAAAGCAGCCCCCCAGCGTCAGCGCCGTGCTCCAGCACATGTACGACGTGAACGAAAACCCCAAAGTCGCCGCGGGCCGCATCAGCGTCACCGTTCATCTCCTCTCACCCGCCCAGCGCCCGATCCAGACGACGGGAGACATCGGAAGATTCTGGAAGGAAGGTTATCCAGCGGTGAAGGCACAGCTTCGCGGACGCTATCCAAAGCACGAGTGGCGGTAGGAGCGCGGACCTCCGAGACCGCAGCAGCCACTTTGTCGTGTTCAGCAGACAAACCGGACTGAAACGTCATCTTCCTTCGACGGAGGGCTGCCTTCATCGCCAAGGCTACGAAGGCCGGAAGCGGCTTCGGAGAGCCGCGCTCCCGGCGATTCCCCGGTTGACGAAACTGGCGGCCCCCCTCACCATCCCGGCAACCAGCCCTTTCCAGCCATGATTGCCACCCAGATTCGTCAGAAGGACGCCGTCTTTTACTTCGCCGCCTATCCATCCCAAGTGCTGCTCAAGAAGGTCCGCTTCATCAGCCGCTACTACGATGACGATGGCGGCAGCATCAAGCCGGAGGAGGCCGAGGCGGAAAACGACGTGGCGCAGTTCATCGCGCGCATCGAACGCAGCGACAAGGCCTTCCAGCGCGAGATGTCGCGCCCGAAGGTGGCGGCGATCCGCAACTTTTACGAGACGGCGGTGACGCAGCCGCCCATCCCGGGCACGGTGCTGCTGTTCACGCCGCAGAAGCTGAACTTCCGCGCGCACACCGACGGCAGCGGCGTGGGCCACCTGCAGGAGCCGGAGGAGCAGTTCCTGATCATCGACGGCCAGCACCGCCTCGCGGCGCTGGAGTTCTTCCACCGCACGCATCCCGACGACGCGAAGAACATCTCGGTACCCTGCGTGATCTTCGACGGCCGCAGCGATGACTTTGCCACGGAGATGTTCGTGATCATCAACTCCACGCCGACGCGCATCAACAAGAGCCACCTGATCGATCTCTATGAGCGCGTGTCATGGGCGGATCCGGACCGGCGCTTCGCGGCGCACATCGCTGAGATGCTTTACCGTGAAGGCGACAGTCCGCTGCGCTACCGCATCAACCGCCTGGGCGGACGCAGCAAGCAGGAGAAGTGGATTCTGCAAGCCGAGCTCTACAACGAAATCCATCGCTGGGTGAAGAGCGCGTGGAAGAAGATCGACCGCGACGGCAGCGACAAGCGCAACGCGGCGAAGTATTATGCGGTCGTGCGCGACTTCCTCAAAGCGGCGTCACAGGTGATGAGCGATGCCTGGGGCCACAACGCCTACATGGTGACACGTCCGGTGACGATCAAGGCACTGGTCCGCGTGTGTGCCGACCTCGCTGCTCAAGACGCGGAACCGGAGGATGGACGCGTCGAACGCTGGCGCTACCGGCTGGGTCCGTGGCGGGAGCAGGTCAAAATGTTCCGCGCCGAAGGATTCTACGAGCGCTTCCCGGCCAAAGGCCAGGTGGAGCGTGTCTCGCGCATCCATAAGGAGCTGTCACGCATGGCCGGCATTCCAGTACGTGCGGGGCGAGGTGAGAAGCAGTGACGGCACCTGGCTTGAGGACCATCAGAGCTGTTCAAGCACGCACCGAAACGGGTGTGAAGCGTTGATCACTTCCCCGCGATCGCGTCATCCACCGCCGTGTCGAGCACATCGCAGGCTTCTTCGAGGGCTTCCTTCGTGACAGTGAGCGGCGGGCAGATTTTGACAGTCTGGCCCCAGGCACCGACAGGAGCAAAGAGCAGCAGTCCGCGCTGGTAGCACAGCTCAATGATGCGGTGCGCGAGGTCGTGATCCGGCTCTTTTTTGCCAGGAACGATGGTCTGGATGCCCGCGACGAGTCCCGCGCAGGTGACGTGGCCGATCACACTGAGATGACGCCGCTGGATGTCCTTGCAGCGCTCGTGCAAAATGAGGCCGAGACGCGCGGCGTTGCCGGTGAGGTCTTCCTTGAGAATCTTGCGAATGTTCGCGCTGGCGGCTGCGCAGCAAACGGGATTGCCGGTGTGCGTGCTGGTCATGCTGCCGGGCGGGAACTGGTCCATGATGTGTGCCTTGCCAATGACGGCGCTGAGCGGCATGCCGCTGCTGATGCCCTTGCCACAGCAGATGACATCCGGCGTGACGCCGTAGTGCTCGAAGGCCCAGAACTTGCCCGTGCGGCCAAAACCAGCCTGCACTTCGTCGAAGGTGAGCACAACCTGATGCTCGGTGCACCACGCACGAAGCTTCTTGATGTATTCGACCGGCGCGAAGTCGGGGCCGACGCCCTGATAGCTCTCCATGATGACGCCCGCGATGTTCTCCGGCTTCAAACCGCGGTCGGTGATGGCCTTGAGGAAGCTGTCGAAGCTGATGTCCTCGGTCCAGTAACCATCCGGGAAGGGCGCGTTGATGATCGCAGGGTCTTCATTGACGATCCATGCCTTCTGGCCTGCCATGCCACCGGCCTGCTGGCTGGCGAGCGTCCGGCCATGGAAACCACGAGTGAAGCCGACGATGCCGATCTTCGATTTTCCACCGACCTTGATGCCATGTGTGCGGCTGAGCTTGATGGCGCACTCGGTGGCCTCGCTGCCGGTGCTGAGCAGGAAGACCTTGTTCAATTCCTTCGGCGAGACCGACACGATCAACTCGACCGCCTCCGCACGCTCCTCGCTCGGGAAGACATAGTTGTGAATGAGGCCGCTTTGAATCTGCTCGATCATCGCCTTGCAGATTTCCGGCGCGGCATGGCCTGCGTTGGTGACGAGCACGCCGCTGCTCCAGTCGAGCCACTTGTTGCCGTATTTGTCGAAGATGTAGATGTCCTGGGCCTTCTCCCACACGATGGGCGGCATGCCGCGCATCGACTGCGGCTCGAGGTGACGCAACTTCTCCAGCGTGGCGATGGAATCGGGATGCGGCAGCGGCGTGTGGATGCGACGATGCTTCGTTTCGACGTGCGGAACGACCTGTGGTGTGATGCTGAATTCTTTGCCCATGACACCGCGACGTTGCACGCGATGCGATCACGCTGCTACGCGCTTTGATGCCAGTGAAGGTATTTTTGTGCGTCTCAAGGATTCTCGCGGCTTTTGTGCGCCCGCAAGACGCCCTTCCCACCCTCGGGCCAGTACGCGCCATCCTCGATCCACTCGCGCAGCTCGCCGATCTGATCCTCGGTGAGGCTCACATCTGTGCGCGGCATCATTTTGGGATGTGTGCCGCCACGCTGCACAGCGCTGATGAGCAGGCTGCAATCCGGATCGCCCGGTGTGACGAAATCGCGTCCACTGGCGCTTCGTTTGAATGCAGTCGCCTTGCTTGTGAGATTGAGCGCGGGCGGAGGCAGGGAGCCGTTGTGACAGCGCAGGCAGTGCTGCTCGAAAATCGGCTTCACCTCGGTGAGAAAGTAATGCTCGCGCTCCGAGGACGTTCCAGGCAGCAGAGCACAGGCGGGCAACAAAAGCAGGCAAAGAGCAAAAACGCGCATGGGGCGAGCATAACAACTTCTGACCGCACGGCTATGCCGGTTTTGTGGAAATGTGGACGCCAGCTTGACGATTCGCGCCGCGTGTGGCGAGTTGGATTCATGAAACGCCACCCCAAACCGCATCGCAATGGCCACTGCCGCATTGTTCTGACCGGAGGGCCGGGGGGCGGGAAAACCACCGCCGCCGACCTGTTCCGCCGTGAAATGGGCGAGCGGGTGGTGTTGGTGCCCGAAGCAGCGACAATGGTGTTCAGCGGCGGGTTCCCACGCTCCACCCAACCGCTGGCCATTCACGCAGCGCAGCGGGCGATTTACGAGGTGCAACGCAATCTGGAGGATGTGCAGGCCGCGCTCTATCCGGAGCGGGTGCTGCTGTGCGACCGCGGAACCGTGGATGGCGCGGCGTACTGGCCTGGCGAGCCACATCACTTTTTCAATGAGGTGGGCAGCACGCTGGAAGACGAGCTAGCACGCTACGACGCGGTGATCTTCTTCGAGAGCGCCGCCGTCGGAGGCATGGGCATTGAAGGCGGGAACCCCATCCGGACCGAGTCCATGGAAGACGCGGTGAGACTGGACCAAAAGCTGCGCACCCTGTGGTCGCAGCACCCGAGATTTGTGCTGGTTCCGCACAATCGCTCGTTCTTCAAAAAGATCTCCTACGGGCTTGCCGTGCTCGATGGCATCGTGAGCGAGATGGGATGCAGACCGCCGGGAAAACGTCCGAACAAAACCCACCGCAGAGGTTCGACGGCACACAAAAAAACACGCGACCCCGGGAGGAAGTCGCGTGTTTCGTGATAGTGCGCTCCTTTGCGGACCGGAGTCTTATGCGAAGACGTTGGTCACCGGCTGGCCCTTGTCGGCAATCGTGAACGGACGCTTGCTGGGGCTGTAAACGACCTGGTCGAGCGGCAGGCCGAGAGCATAGGCGATCGTGGCATTGAAGTCCTGGATCTTGACCTTGTTCTCCACGACCTCGCGACCTTCCTTGTCGGTCTTGCCATAGACGTAGCCGCCTTTGACACCGCCACCGAACATGACGGCAGAGAATGCCTTCGGATAGTGGTCACGACCAACGTTCTGGTTGATGTCAGGCGTGCGGCCGAACTCGGTGGTCACGACGACCATCGTGTCCTGGAGCATGCCACGGAGATGAAGGTCGTTGAGGAGGGCGGAAAGGCCCTTGTCGAGCGTTTCGCAGCGATCCGGCACGGCAACGAAGTTGGCGTTGTGCGTGTCCCAGCCACCAAGCGAAACCTCAACGAAACGAACGCCGCGCTCCACCAGACGACGGGCGAGCAGGCAACCCTGACCGAACGCCTCGCGGCCATAAGCGGCGCGGACATCAGCAGGCTCGTCGGTGAGCTCAAAAGCCTTGAGGTCTTCCGACTTCATCATGGCCATGGCGTCATCATACATGTCAGCATAAGCCTTCACATTGCGATGCGGGAAGGTGGCGCGGAAGTCCTTGTCCAGGTCATCTGCAAGACGCATACGAGCCTGGAATTTGTCCTCCGGAACACTGGACTTGATGTTCTTCAGACCGTTTTCCGGATTGCTGACGAAAAGCGGGGCCTGGGCCGCCGGGAAGAAGCCTGCGCCAGGATGACGGCTGTCATTGCCGATGAAGACAAAGTTCGGCAAGGTGCTGTTACCACCTCCTTGGAACACGTTCAGCCAAGCACCCATGGCGGGATGGCGGATCGTTCCACGAAGTTCATAGCTGGTGTGCATCATGTAGTTGCCCTGCTCGTGCGCCCCCTGGGTGGAGGACAGTGAGTTGACCACGGTGGCGTGGTGCATCTGCTTCGCTGTGAGCGGCAGGTATTCGGAGACGCGGACCCCGTCGGCGCTGGTCTTGATGGGCTTGGTGGGGCCGGCGGTCTCCACACCTTCCTTCGGATCCCAGGTGTCCAGGTGGGTCTGGCCACCACTCATGTAGAGATAAATGACGTTCTTCGCAGTGGCGGCCTGACGCAGCTTCGAGGAGCCCTCGAAAGCGGCAAAGGATTTGCTGGTCAGAGAGTGGCCGAGCAGTCCGACGCCAAGCAGCGACGAGGCGGTCTTGGCGGCGAAGTCACGGCGCGTGATTTCGCCGGAGCGGTGGAGTTGGGAGGCGAGTTCGTGCTTCATGGCGTGTGAGGCGTGTTGTTGTTGGTTTTGTCGTTGTCTTACTGGATGAAAATGAACTGCTGCGTGTTCAGAAGGGAGAAGATGAGATCCTCCATGTTGCTGAGGCCAGCATCCTGGGCCTTGAGCCAGACTTCTTTTTCATGAGCGCCCGGCTTGCGGGAAAGAAGGGTCATGTAGGCGGCCTCCACCTTGTCGTCAGGATACTGCGCCTTGTTCACAGTAAGCATGAGCTGGCTGTATTTGCTGAGGATTTGCGGCAGAAGCTGACCGTTCATCATGGCGAGCGCCTGGGGCACGCTGGCCTCGTTGTTGGCGTTTTCGATGGTTTCACGATCGCTCTGGCCGAATTCGCGCAAGTAGTGGCCACGCGGGGCCGGACTTTCGATTTCAGCGGCACGAAGCCAGTTGCGACTCACCTGCTCACGCGAACTGATGTAGCTCTTGCGCTCCCTCGGGTCGGCGATGCCGAAGAAGTCGGCCTCTTCCTCGTAAGCAGCACGCGCTTTGTCCGAAACAGCCTGCTTCTCCTCCTTGGTGAGCTCTTTGCGATCATAACCAGGGATGGTGATCTTCTCAGTGCGCACACCGGAGGACATCATCATCATGTCACCGCCTGCCATGGCCGGGCTGGCGTCCGAACCTCCCTTGGTATTCAGAGCGACTGTTTGATAAGGTTTTCCGGTCACCTTCTCGAAAAGCTTTTTCTGCCCGGTGGTGATGACCTCGGCATAGGTCACACGGCGGCCTTCGTTTTGAATGCGGTTGACTTCACTGCGGATCGAGTCGGCCTTGGCCTTCAGTTCCTTGGCTTTCGCCAGCGCGGCGTCCTGTTCAGGGCCGGGCTTCATCGCCTCAGCCTTTTCCTGCATTTCCCTGGCCGCAGTGCGGGCCTCGGCAAAGAGCTTTTGCTGTTCCTCGGTGCGGGCGCGATTGGTGCCGTAAACCTTGGCGGCCTTCTTCAAGCCGTTCAATGCCTCCTCAGGTGTCAGCGAATCCACGCTGTCTGCGATCTTCTTTGCCTGAAGGATGCGCTGGTCCATCGCTTCGCGACTGGCCTGGTTGATCATGTCCGGGCTCGGATTGATCAGCGTGACGAAAGAATCCCACATCTGCTCGGCTGTCATCCGGCGCAGCAACGGCCCGGTGAAATGATAGACCGATCCGGGGGCATATTCCTGGCGTGTCACCTGGGCCTGGTAGGCCTTGGTGTTGTAAAGAACACGCAGGACAGCCTTCATGTCGTAGTTCATGTCAACGACCAGCTTCTCGATCTGCTTTTCCATCTCAGGAATCATTGGTACGGTGGTGTCCATCAGCTCGTCGAGAGGCTCGATCAAGGCGAGTCCAAACACACGCTTCCACAGACGATTGGCGATGACCGTGGTAAAACGCGGGTTGTCCGGACTGGTCATCCAGCGTGCATAAGCCTGAAGCGGCGTCTCGCCATTCTGCGTGATGCATTCGTGGCCCATCATTGTGCCTGCCTCGACCGCTGAGCGCGGCTTGGCATCACTGTATTGGTAATCGTGTGGCAGGGTGACCTTGCGATCCCGAGTGCTGACCGAAGTGTAGCGCATCGTGTCACGCACATCGTTCATGGCCTCGCCATAACCACGGTTCTCAGCACGGAACTTTTCCTGGGCTTCGCGGCGCTGCTGCATGACTTCGCGCGTCTTGGTTTCGTACTCCTTTTGGGCAGCCGCATACTTCTGTTCCAACGCCGCGCGCTCCTCCTTGCTCATCTTGCCGTTGATGTTCGGGCGCTGCGGGCGCTGAGGCTCTTTGAAGGAAGCACGAAGGGCGTCCTCCTGCTCACGCAATAGATCCCGCACGCCGCCCATGACGCCGCCGTCGTAATCCTGCGTTTGCACGCCATAGGTGAAGGCAGCCATTTTGTAGAATTGCATCTGCGACCACTTGTCGAACGGGTGGTTGTGGCACTGGGCACACTCAATGCGTGTACCAAGGAAAACACGCACCGTGTTGGCCATGTTGTCCAAGGGCATGCCGCGGTCGCGCATGTAATAACCAATGGCACCATTGTCCCAAGCCTTGCCCTGCGCAGCGATCATGTCGCGGACGAACTGGTCGTAGGGCTTGTTTTCGCGAAGGCTCTGTTTCACGAAACTGGCATACGCAGCACCGGTGATCGCACCCGTTTGGTTGCCACTGCTGGTGAGCCGAAGCACATCAGCCCAGTAGTTGAAGAAGTGTTGCACGTAAGCCTCGGAGCCGAGCAGCTTGTCGATGAGCTTGGTGCGCTTGCTGGCGTCTTTGGAGTTGAGGAACTCCTCCGCCTCCCGGGTGGTGGGAATACGCCCGATGATGTCGAGGTAGATGCGGCGTACAAATGTGTTGTCGTCGGTGGCGGGATTGCCCTGTAGTTTGTGGGCCTTCCAATCAGCCTGGAGGAGGGCATCAATCTTTTTGGCAGCTTCAAACGTGTCGATCCTGCTTTCGGAAAAAGCAGGCGCAGCAAAACCAACAGCAGTGACAAGCCAGAGGGGTAGAAAGCTCTTCATGCGGGGACTAACGCCACGAAAAAGTTACTTTTTCACAATCTATGCATAAACCTGAAATCTCATATACCCCGACTGCCCTCCTGCGCCCGCCAACAATCCGGCCATCCGGCTCATCATGCCGAACCGCTTCCAGCCCACCTCAAAAACATCGCCCCGCCATTCAATCACCAACCGCGACGACGCAACAGGAGCAGTATGCCCGCTGATGCGATCAGCAGCGCAGCGCCCGGCTCAGGAATAGGAGCGCACCCTCCCTTGAGAGCAATGTTGTCGAGGAAAAGAGCATCCCCCGACTGCCCCCAGGCATAGAGTTCGATGTGAAACTGCTTGCCAGAAGTCTTTTCGCCGACAGGCAACTCCGCAGAACCCGATGTGAAGTCCAAATCGAGGTGATTCCACGAATTCAAACAATCCAACGCAACAGCCCCCGTGGTGCGATACTGAACCGTTCCAGCGCAGTCCTCCCAAAATATCGAGGCTTGAATGGAATCCGCCGAGGAAGCAGCCGGCCTCGACCAGTCGAGACACAAACCGGAAATGCTGGCGATCACGTCCTGCCGGACAAACACATCGTAGGCCAGCGTGTTCACCGCCTGGGAGAGATCCGATCTGCAGAACGTATAATCGTAGGCACAATCCCACCCTTCGAAGCACCGGAATTTGCTTCCATCCACGCCGCCGTCATGCAGCCCCTGATTCAAGCAGTTAAGAGATAGATCCGTGGCACAAACGCATGGCGAAGTGTAGGACGGTGTGTTTGAATCCCAGTTCTCACACAACTGGTTGAAGTCATACAAGACAAGAATGTCAGCAAAGGGATTGGTGTGACCTGCCACCGCAAGCTGGCAGCTCAGGAGCAACAACACGGCAGTGAGAGATTTGATCTTCATGGGTTGAGAAATTGAGAATCAAGAGCGCGATTATTATGCCTTTTGATAAACTTCGTGTATTTTGGGCTCATAAGGCGCCCAAACAATTCATAAAGTGTAAGTTTTCTTGTATTTATTACGCAGAATTGAGAATCAAGGGCTCGCAAAGATCAATATCTGCCGCTCTCCTCAGATCGATCTCCTGCGCAATGAGTCCCCTCCCTGCCGACGAGTAGCCTAGATGCGCCTGACGCATGTCATCGTTGAGGCTGCCCCCATCACCAATCGCTCAAAAAATGATCAACAACTTTACTTGTATATGCGTGATTGATCATATAGCTGTCCAGCGTAACCCTTCCCTAGTTTATGCACAAACACCTTCTCATCCTCGGCGCTGGCACGGCCGGCACCATGATGGCGAATCATCTGCGCCGACGGCTGCCTGCGCATGAGTGGCGCATGACGGTGGTGGACCGCTCGGACAAGCATCTCTACCAGCCGGGTTTTTTGTTCCTGCCGTTCGGCAAGTATGAAGAGAGCGACATCATCCGCCAGACGCGGGACTTCATTCCTCATGGCGTGGAATTCCTGCAGGCAGAAGTGGACCTGCTGAAACCCGAGGATCATGCCGTGTCTCTGAAAGACGGGCGAGAGCTTCACTATGACGTGCTGATTGTCGCCACGGGATGCCGCACGGCACCTGAGGAGACGGAGGGCATGCTGGGCCCCAAGTGGCGCGTGAATGTGCATGACTTCTACACCCTCGACGGCGCACGAGCGCTGCGGGAGAAGCTCAAAACCTTCGAAGGCGGTCGCGTGGTGGTGCACATCAACGAGATGCCGATCAAATGCCCGGTGGCTCCGCTGGAGTTCACCTTTCTGGCGGACACCTTCTTCCGCGAGCGCGGCATCCGCGACAAAGTCACACTGACCTACGTCACGCCGCTGTCAGGAGCGTTCACGAAGCCAAAATCATCGAAGAAACTCGGCCATCTGCTCACGGACAAAGGCATCGAACTCGTCACCGACTTCGTGGCTGAGAAGGTCGATCAGGAAAACAACAAGCTTGTGTGCTTTGACGGCCGCGTGGTGCCTTATGACCTGCTGGTGACGACACCGACGAACATGGGTGACGAATCCGTGCGCCGTTCCGCACTCGGTGACGATCTGGACTTCATCCCGACGCACAAACACACGCTGCAGTCGATCGAGTATCCCGACGTGTTCGTCATCGGCGACGCCACGAACCTCCCCGCATCGAAAGCCGGGTCCGTGGCGCATTTCGAAAGCGAAACACTCGCCGACAACATCATCCGACATATCCAGGGCGAACCGCTGAAGGAGGAGTTCGACGGGCACTCGAACTGCTTCATCGAATCCGGCAACGGCAAGGCCCTGCTGATCGATTTCAACTACGAGTATGAGCCGCATGAAGGGAACTTCCCGTTCTCCTTCGGCCCGATGAAGCTGCTGGAGGAAAGCCGGCTCAATCACCTCGGCAAACTCGCCTTCCGGCACATCTACTGGAACGTGCTGCTTCGCGGCTGGCCGCTGCCGGGCATCAGCAGGCAGAAAAAGAAGCCCGCGTTCGCGGAATGACAAAATCAGAATGAGGAATGCCAAATGAATGATCGAACCCCCAACTGTCGAATTTGATTCGTCATTCGCCATTCGGGTTTCGTCATTTGCCACCGTTCTAAACAACCCAGACTCACAACCATGAAGAAAAACATCGCAGGAACTGAAATCGACGTGAATGAGGAAGGCTACCTCACGGACATGTCGCAATGGAATGAACAGATCGCCGCCGCGATCGCCACGGAAGAAGGAGTGGGTGCTCTGACCGATGCCCACATGAAGGTCGTGCGTTACTTGCGTGAACAACAAGCGAAGGGCGCGGCACTCACCATCCGCAGCATGGGCAAGAGCGGCGTCGTGACGACGAAGGAGCTTTACGACCTCTTCCCCGGCGGCCCGCTGAAGAAAGCGTCGAAGATCGCCGGCATCCCAAAACCGGTCGGCTGCATTTGATCAACAAAGAACCAAGAACCACGCACCAAGAACTCTATGACTGACGACAAACTACCCGTGAAGAAGATGTCCATCATCGTGAGCCGCGGCTCGCTGGATGGAATTTACCCGGCGCTGATCATGGCAAACGGCGCGCGCATGGAAGGCATCGAAGCCTCGCTGTTTTTCACCTTCTTCGGCCTGAACGCACTGGCGAACAAAACGCTCGACAGCCTCAAGGTCGCCACCGTGGGGAACTCCGCACTGAACATGGCCATGCCCATGCTTGGCATGCCGATGACGGTGCCTTTCCCCACGTGGATGGGCGCGATCCCCGGCGTGTCCGCCTTTGCGACGCATCTGATGAACAAGGAGATGGAGAAGCTCGACATCCCACCTGTGCGTGAGTTCTTGGAGCTCATCTCCGACTCCGGTGGCAAGATCTTCGCCTGCAAGCTGGCGATGGACATGTTCAAGCTGAAGAAGGAAGACCTCATGGACCGCGTCGATGGCGTGCTGACCGTCGGCGATTTCTACAACGAGTCCGCCGGCGCGGGCACGCACATCCTCTTTACCTGATGCCCGCACTCAGCAACGATCCGGCCCGCTGTGAGGTGATGAACCTTGGCTGGGGGCCGAAGGGACATGGTCCTTATCTCGTGCGCCAGGATGGCTATGCCCCTGGCAGCGTCGATTTTCGCCCACAGCGTTTCATTTTGCTCAAGGATGGTCGCTGGCTCATCAATCTGGCCTTCGTGATGCTGCCCGAGCCTGAGCAGGAGGCGCAGTTGTTTCATCACCTTACCGACGTGCTGGTGTGCCTCGATGCACTCAGCGACAAGCCGGTCGTGGCAGATGCAGCACTGCCCCCAGACACCAGTGCGGACGAAATCATGGCGCACTTCGAGAAGTGCACGCACCGCATCCTGCGTGGCATGCGAAGCTGCACGGTGACGCCGGCACGGGCTTGAATCACCACTGCAGCGTCTTGACATCCACACGCTGCTCGTTGCGGCTTTCCTTGATGATGTGACCGTCGGAGAGATGCAGCACGCGGTCAGCCATCGCTGCCATCGCGGCGTTGTGCGTGATCACGACCGTAAGCGTGCCGAGGTCGCGGTTGAGACGCTCCACCGCCTCCAGAACGGTGATTCCCGTGGTCACGTCGAGAGCTCCTGTCGGTTCATCGCACAGAAGCACCTCCGGACGCTTGGCGATGGCGCGGGCGATGGCCACACGTTGTTGTTCCCCGCCGCTGAGTTGAGAAGGAAAATGATCCAGGCGATGGGAGAGCCCCACCATCCCCAGCGCCTCCTCCGGCGTCATTGGTTCAGGTGCGATCTCGGTGATGAGCGCCACGTTCTCGCGGGCGGTTAGGCTTGGAATGAGATTGTAAAACTGAAAAACGAAGCCCACGCAGTTGCGGCGGAAATGCGTCAGCGTGCGCTCGCCACTGCCGGTCAGGTCCCATCCCTTGTAACGAAGCGATCCTGCCGTGGGCACATCCAGACCGCCGAGAATGTTCAACAGTGTCGATTTGCCGCTGCCTGAGGCACCCAGCAGCACCACCAGTTCTCCCGGATGAAAATCGAGATCGACCCCTTGCAGAGCCACCACATCGAGTTCGCCCGTGTGGTACACTTTGCGCAGGCCACGCGCTTGGAAAATCACCTCACGGGCTGTGGCGGGATGGTTCAGGGTGTTCATTCCAGTGTTGGTCGAATCGTTACACGCGTGTGACGAATGCGCCATCACTGATGATCCTTGGTTGCGTCCGGCAAAGCACGCGCAAGAATGCGCGATGCCCATTTTGGTCAATGACGAGCAGGCTGGCGTCCACACAGCGCGGATCCCGCTCCCCCGACGGGACGCGCCGAACGGACGCACGCTCGTCATCGGGGATCTCCACGGCTGCTCGCGGGCCTTGGAACTGATGCTCGGTGAATTGAGCCCAGGAGCCACCGACACTGTCGTGACCCTGGGTGATTACGTGGACCGCGGTCCTGACACCCGAGGCGTGATTGACATGCTTCTGCAACTGGAACCCCGCACGCACCTGATCCCGCTGCTGGGAAACCATGAGATCCTCATGCTCGATGCCGCCGGGGACATGGTGAATGCCGAGTCCTGGTATGGTGTCGGCGGAAGGCAGACGATGCAGTCCTACAGCAGCGATGAGCCGCCGGACTGGCAGGCAATCCCGGAATCACACTGGGAATTTCTGCGCCACCGCCTCCGCCGCTGGCACGCCACCGAGACTCACATTTTCGCGCACGCCAACATCAATGCCATGCTGCCCATGCCGGACCAGAGCGATGACTGGCTGTTCTGGCGCAGGTTCGACGACTCCCATCCTCATTTCTCCGGCAAAATGCTCGTTTGCGGCCATACAGCGCAAAAAAACGGCCTGCCCCTGATGCTGCCGGGCCGCATGTGCATCGACACGTGGGTATATGGTGAAGGCTGGCTCACCGCGCTGGATGTCCGCACCGAGACATTCGTTCAAACCTGCCAGCGTGGCGAAGTACGGCGCCTCTCCTTCGAGGAAGTGCGCGCGCTCACAAAAACCGAATGAGCTACGTCGCCATGAACCGTGCGCGCTGGATCACTTCCATCATCATGCTGTTTTTGTTGTGGTCGGTGGGCGCCCTGATGCTGGTCCCGCGCATGCAGCGTGACTTGGAAGCAGCCGCCGGCCGGGCGTTGGAGAACCAAGGCACCTTGCAGCATCGACTCGACCACCTTCGGCTCTCCTTTGAAGGCCAGCAGGCACTCCTTCGTGGCAGTGTGCGCACGATACAGGACCGCCTGACCGTGGAGACCACGGTGCGTGACCTCGTGCGGGCGAAGACACCTCTCAGCGGCAGCCTGGGCCTGCGCCTGAATCCCGTCAGTTCGGTGCTCAACGAGATCGAAGTCATGCCCAACGCGCCCGGCTGGCTGCTGCTGGCCGCCAACGGCACCAACGCACGCCTGTTCGGCAACGCCGCCAGTGAATTTGAAGCACGCGATCTTCAACGCAGTGTGCAGGAAAGCTGGAGCGCTCATGGTGGCGTGGGAGCCGGTGATGCGATCCCGGCCGATGACGGGAAGCTCGACGAAGCCGCGGATGTGTCCGCCACCTTGCGTTCCATTCCACTTCCACAACCGGAAGCACGCGCTCACCTCGCGCGCATCGGCCAGGCATGGCGCGAACTTCAGCTCCAAAAGTCAGATGACTCGCTGCGTGCCGAGGCGCGAGCCGTGGGAGTGACTGACACGCAATGGGACCAGATCGTCCTCCCTGCCCTGCATGAGTTGCGCGCCGCCCGGCGCCAGCAAGTGGCCGCCGCCGCCGAGCACGAACACCAGTTGCGCCTGCCTGCCGGCCATGTGTTTGTCGCAACGCGCGGCACACAGGTCATTCTTCGTGGTGAGGTTGGCTCGGAATCGCTGAAGCAAACCCTGCTCAACGACGCGCTCGCCACCTTTGCCCCGCGCCGCGTCCACGATGCGATCCGCGTGAGCGCAACACGTCGTCACGCAGGTGATTTCGGCCCCATCACGACGGCACTGCTGCCCAAAGGCGATGCTGCCGACGACAAATCATTGTTCATCGGCTTCACCAATGAATCGTGGAAGGTGGTGGACTGGCAGGTCGCAAGCGACGCACGCCCCTGGCAAAAACTCCTTCCGGGTGGCGTGGACGCCGGACTACTGCAAAACGACAGCGCCGCGCTCATCGACTGGCTGCAAGGATCGTCTGCCTCCATGGATGGCACGACTTCTCCGCAGTTGATGCCCTCATTCATCACGCTGGCCGTTTTCGACCAGAAGGTGATGATCTCCGGTCAGGTCGCCGAGGAAGCAACGCACGCGCAAATCATTGCCGCCGCACGCAGGACTTACAGTCCGCGTTTTCTCGTGCTGCATGACAGTCTGCATCTGCGCTCCGACTGCCGGCCCTCCAACGGCATCCAGCACACCTTGCGCAGCCTGCCGGCCCCGCCTGAAAAGGCATCGACCGGCATCTTCGCCATCGCATCTCCTGGTGAAAGCTGGACGGTCATTCCTGCGACTCCCGCGCTCGTGGAAGCAGGTGGTCTGGCGGAATCCGGACGCCTTCCTGCCGGCCTGCCAGCCTCTCTTCTCGAATCATCCTCCGCCGAGGCCATTGAGCGCTTGCGGCAATGGCTTGCCACACTTTGAGCCTTTCAACAGCTTCGATTCTGGTTTCTTCTTTCCTCCCCATCAATGTCCTCCACGCTCTGGCTGCTTCTTTACATCGCTCCGCTGCTCGCAGCCACCGCCGTCGTCTTTGCCTGGCTCGGCTGGCTGTGGCGCGGTGAAGATCTGCGTCAACAGGTTCAGACCGAGATTCCCACGCCGTCCACGACCACAACCGCAGTAGCCGACAACCGGTCGTTCACCGCAAGTGCCGAAAAAGCCCCCACTCACGACCATCTCGAGGACGAAATCCACCGCCTCCGCGAATCATTGGCTGCTGCACGGGCGGAGAACGTGTTGCGCACCGACGAGGCAGCCAAGGCTCATGAATCCTCCAGTGCACTCGAAGCTGAGATCACACGTTTGCTGCACGACCTTGAAATTCTCCGCGATGAGCGCGATCAGGCAAACGCGGAACTCGAGCGCCAACGCGCTGCTTCTCCAGCGGTTCTCGAAATCATTCCCGCGCCCCCTGTTCCAGACAAAGCCAAAAAAAGCCGCGCAGCCACCACCAAGGCATCCAAGTCCGCGGCTGTCCCCGCCGCTCATCCTGTCGAAGACGATCTCACCCGCATCAAGGGCATCAAGAAGACCACCAGTGACAAGCTGCGCGCCCACGGCATCCGCACCTGGCGGCAGATCGCTCTCTGGACCAATGCGGATGTGAAAGCCATCGATGCGCAACTGGCTCTCAAGAACCGTGCCACGCGCGAAAAATGGCGGGAACAGGCTCGTGAGTTGCATGAAGCCGTCCACGGACCACTTTCCTGATCACGACCGTGCTCATGCCTCCGCTGATCCGTCTTTCCATCGCATTGCTTCCATTGTTCCTGCTCTCATGCGTCGATGTCGGCACCGCTGCAGAACGCGCGCAGAAAGCACGCCTCCTGAGCCACGATCTGCAGCAGCTATCACCCAAGGTCAGCGCCACGGAGGCTGACAAGGTGGCCATCACCGCGGTCGAGGAGTCGGCAAAAATGTCACTCGATTTCAAGCCGGTCTGTTTTCCGTGGATGAACAACGGACTCGTCAACATCGGCCTGCGCAAACGCGGGCTTTGCTACCAATGGCGCGATGATCTGTTCCCTCATCTGCACCGCCTCGGGTTGAAAACGATGGATCTGCATCTCACCTCATCACGCCGTGCCACGCTGCGCGAACACAATGGCATCGTCGTCACCGCCAAAGGTCAGCGTTTTGAAGAGGGAATCGTTCTCGACCCCTGGCGCCATGGAGGACGTTTGTGGTGGGGCCGCCTTTCAGACGACCCCAAGCACCCTTGGAAGCCCCTGCCCCGCGAACTTACTCCCGTGATCCTTCGGCCCTTGCTGATGCCGGGTCAGTCCCCGGTTTCACGCTGACCACCGACGACGGCGCAACAGCATGGCGGATGCCAGCAGCACCAGCACCGCGCCTCCCGGCTCCGGCACCAACGCGAAGTTGTTGTTCACCACGTAGTCTGCGATGTTGGCTCCCATCGTCTGTCCATCGGTCACTGCGGTGCCAAATTGAGTCCCCCCGTAGATGCCGCTCATCGCGGCTTCGTTCGCCGCCTGGCTGAAACCGGTGAAGTTGCGCACCAAGTCCGTGGTGCCGTCGCCGTTGATGTCGCTCGCGAGACTGAAAGCCGTGCCATCGCCGAGATACTGCGCAAGCACCGCCGCCGCCGCCGCGCTGAAGGCGCTGCCTGCCGCCGCATATTCAGGAAATGAAGGTGAATTGATCAGTGGCAGCCACGAGCCGTCCGCCTCCGTGCTTGGGTTGCCATCCGTGTCGAAAAATATGTCGCCACCATTCGCGATGGCAGTTTCGGGACGCCAGAATTGGACGTCATACGCATTCTCCCACGCGGCGATACCCGCGTCCGCCATCGCCACGTTCAGCGCCGCGAACAACCGTGCCGTGTCGGTCACGCTCAACCCCGCGGTGGCTGCCACCGCCTGCGCCACTTCATTCCACATGCCCGGCATCTTCACCGTTCCGTCTCCAGCCGCCCAGAAGTACGCCTGGTTGGTCTGGTCGGCAGTGCGGGTGAGGCTGAATTGCGCTCCCAGTTCCTTCACTTGATTGTAATCCGCCGCGTACTGCGCTGTCTGCACGTAATCAACCAGCGTGCCACCGGGTAACGTCGTGGTGTAGGAACTCGTTCCCGTGATTGCAAACGTGCTCACGCCGCCCCATCCCGGCAGCAACGCGCTTGATGCGGATGTTTGCTGCCAGTAGCCAACCGTTCCCACCGGCGTGTAAGGTGTACCCGCCGCTCCGCTCGCTCCGTCCGTCGAACGCCACGTCAGCAAATCGTTCGCGATGCTGATGCCCCACGCGATGCCATCCGTCTTGGCTTGTCCATCCGCGATCGCGCCGAGCTGCGTGTTGTAAAGTGACGTGAAAGTCGAACTCGAGCCCGAATACAGACTTTGCATCACCGTGTTGGCTGCGGCAGCCATCGCTGCTTCATACGACGCACCCACGGGACCGGAAAACGATCCCGGCGCCGTGTAGCTGCCGAATCCGTAGGTGTTGTAACCGCCACGGATGCTTTCTTCCGCATTGAACATCGCCAGGCTCATGATCGCCAGGTCACGCGCCACAAACGGTGATTCAGTGCTCGTTCGCATCGTATCAAGCGCCACGACATTCCACTCCGTGACAAGATCAGCCCGGACTGCGGTGACCGAGGTCAGCAGCAGGGCCAGACTTGCCAGCAAGCCGTGGAATTGGAGGCGCAAGGGGGGCATGAACTCGTAAATTGAATCAAAATACTATAATTTCAGTAAATCGGCAATCACTTTCGCCCCCCTTAAGCATCCCCTCCCCCCCTCCGGCCCCGCTTGGAAATTGCCTTTGACCTTCCGCGCCGAAGCCGGACAATCCGCCCGTCACGACAGGGGCGTCCCACCGCAGGGACTGAGACGGATCTTCCTCGATCCGAACCCTCCGAACCTGATGCGGGTCATGCCGCCGAAGGGAGCTCGCTCGGAGGTATCTCAGTTTCAGCGGCCCACCGTGCCCCAACTTGAGCCGAACGCAGTGAGACAGACTGCCAAAGGCAGCCCCGCAAGGGGTGAGTGAAACGAATCAAACTTTAAACCTGAAACTTGTAACCCCGACATGATCGCCACCCAAGACTCCTTCGAGCCGCATTCCTCCGAGCAGCTTCCCGCCTCCACCCGCGTCTATGTCGAGGGGCAGATCCACAAGGACGTCCGCGTCCCCATGCGCGAGATCGCCCTCAGCCCCACCAAAGCCTTCAATGGTCGCATCGAGGTCAATGAACCCGTGCGCGTCTATGACTGCTCCGGCCCTTGGGGTGATCCTGCTTACACCGGCACCGTCGAGACCGGCCTGCCAGCCCTCCGCAAAGCCTGGATCGAAGCCCGCAACGACACCGAGTCCTACGAAGGCCGCGCCGTCGAGCCCCGCGACAACGGCTACCTCACCGCCAACCACGCCGAATACGCCGCCGCGAAGCGCGAAGGCCTCCTCAGCCCCCTGAAGGCCCCCATCAACGCCCAGCGCAATCCCCTTCGCAGCACCGGCAAACCCGTCACCCAGCTCGCCTACGCGAAGGCCGGCATCATCACGCCCGAGATGGAGTTCATCGCCATCCGCGAGAACTTGAAGAGGTTTCAAGTTTCAGGTTCAAAGTTTCAAGTGTCGGATCTGAAGGACGACATCGTGCGCAATGACCTGCTCAAGCAGCACGAAGGTTCAGGGAACTTGAAACCTGAAACTCATAAACTTGAAACTCCCGCGATCTTCCGCCGCTTCCCCCAGCGCATCCCGAACGAAATCACCCCTGAGTTCGTCCGCTCCGAAGTCGCCGCAGGCCGCGCCATCATCCCCGCGAACATCAACCACCCCGAGCTCGAGCCGATGATCATCGGCCGGAACTTCCTCGTCAAAATCAACGCCAACATCGGCAACAGCGCCGTCGCCTCCAGCATCGAGGAAGAGGTCGAAAAGATGCGCTGGGCCACCAAGTGGGGCGCGGACACCGTCATGGACCTCTCCACCGGCAAGAACATCCACGCCACCCGTGAATGGATCCTGCGCAACTCGCCCGTGCCCATCGGCACCGTGCCCATTTATCAGGCGCTCGAAAAAGTGAACGGCAAAGCCGAAGACCTCACCTGGGAACTCTTCCGCGACACCCTCATCGAGCAGGCCGAGCAGGGCGTCGATTACTTCACCATCCACGCCGGCGTCCTCCTCCGCTTCGTCCCCATGACCGCCTCCCGCATGACCGGCATCGTCAGCCGCGGCGGCAGCATCATGGCCAAGTGGTGCCTCGCCCATCACAAGGAAAACTTCCTCTACACCCACTGGGACGACATCTGCGACATCATGGCCGCCTACGACGTCTCCTTCTCCATCGGCGACGGCCTCCGCCCCGGCTCCATCGCCGACGCCAATGACAAAGCGCAATTTGGCGAACTCGAAGTCCAGGGCGAACTCACCCAACGCGCCTGGGCCAAAGGCGTCCAGGTCATGAACGAAGGCCCCGGCCACGTCCCCATGCACATGATCGAGGAAAACATGGCCAAGCAGCTCGAATGGTGCCACGAGGCCCCCTTCTACACCCTCGGGCCCCTCACCACCGACATCGCCCCCGGCTACGACCACATCACCAGCGGCATCGGTGCCGCCATGATCGGCTGGTATGGCTGCGCCATGCTCTGCTACGTCACGCCCAAGGAACACCTCGGCCTCCCCAACAAGGAAGACGTCAAAGCCGGCGTCATCACCTACAAACTCGCCGCCCACGCCGCCGACCTCGCCAAAGGCCACCCCGGCGCCCAATACCGCGACAACGCCCTCTCCAAAGCCCGCTTCGAGTTCCGCTGGGAAGACCAGTTCAACCTCAGCCTCGACCCCGTCACCGCCCGCGAATACCACGACGAAACCCTCCCCCAAGACGGCGCAAAAAGTGCCCACTTCTGCTCCATGTGCGGCCCCCACTTCTGCTCCATGAAGATCACCGAAGACGTCCGCAAATACGCCGCCGAACAAGCCATCTCCGAGGAGGAGGCACTTCAACGCGGGATGGAAGAGAAGTCGAAGGAGTTTGTGGAAGCCGGCGCGGAGGTTTACGCGAAGGCTTAATTCCACGTTATCTAGAAAAATGGACTTCGACTTCTATCAGGAGGCTTCGATTGGAACAGATCAGTTTCATGATTTGGCTTTCCAAGAAGACCAAGGACTCATGATTCCCTTGCTCGGCATCGCTGGGGAAACGGGAACGCTTCTTGCGGAGTTCAAAAAGAAGATTCGAGATAAAGACTCCTATGAAGGCTTTGCCGAAAAAGCCGAGGAAGAGCTCGGGGACATACTTTGGTATCTTTCGAACATCGCATCCCGCCTCAACCTGTCACTGTCTGAGATTGCGTCCAAAAACCTTCAAAAGACAAACGAGAGATGGCCAGTTGATGGCGATGCGCCAGATATGTTTCAATTCTTTGATGAAGGCTTCCCTGAAAAAGAGCAGTTGCCGAGGGATATAAAAATTCGTGTTTTCGAGAGTCAAAAAGGCAGGCGCGCTCAAATGGAGGTTTATCCATCGGGACAAGCCGTTGGTGATCCTTTGACGGACAATGCGTATGATGACGATGGGTATCGATTCCATGATGTGATGCATTTAGCGAATATGGCGGTGCTTGGATGGTCGCCAGTCATGAGATCGCTCCTCAGGCGTAAACGCAAAAGCCAGCTCAAGACAGATGAAGTCGAAGATGGTGCACGTGCGATCATTCTCGAAGAACTTGTCGTCGCCTATGTTTATCCAAACGCGAAAGAGCGCTCGTTTTATGACAACGTGAAACACCTCGACTCTGAATTGCTATCAACGGTCAAGCGCATCGTGGGCCATTTAGAGGTTGGGCTTCGAAAAACTAAAGACTGGGAGCGTGCAATCTTCCAAGGCTATGCCGCCTTCAGGCACCTGCTTGAGAAGCGACAGGCAGTTTTCAGACTAGATATGCGGAATCGGGAACTCATTATTGAACAGTGAACACTGAACCTCACATCATCAAATCGGGTGACTATATCGGCGCGTGGCTGAACGCAGCCAATCTGCTGGTGAATGAGGGCGACCGCTTCAATTTAACGATTCATGTAAACGACCCAACCCGGACAGACGAGCGAGCCACCGCCGCATTTTGTCATCGCACAGTATCCCCAGAAATTCGCCAATCTGTTTATGATGTGGCCAACACAATCTTCCCTGCGCACAGTAAATTTCACGAAGGCGACGTGGACGAGTTTTTTCACCACTACGAAAAAATTTACGTGAGAGGACAGGGGCGGCACCCAACTGCATGGGGCACATATTTCCTTCGCCTAATTAGATTTGGCGGAGCCAAGGAGAATCAACTTCGCAAGATTTTGAATGGACTCACGACATGGAAGTCCAGACCCCGCGCTGCGTTTGTAATGCACCTATCGAGCGCGGAAACTGATTCGCCGCGTTCTCTTGGCGCTCCGTGCTGGCAATACGCGCAGTTTATTCGCAATGAAGACAACGTTTTGTCGATGTCTGCGGTGTATCGATCACATGACTATTTTCAAAAAGCTCTCGGCAATTTCATGGGTTTATCTCGTCTTCTGAAATTCGTGTGCGTTCATTCAGGAATGACGCCCGGCACGCTAACTTGTCTTTCCACTTACGCCTCTCTACAGGGCCAACAATCCAAAACGCGAAAGCTTCTTGGAATCTGAAATGGAAAACTCATCCACACATTCCCGCTTTGGAACACTTGTTCAGGAAGTTCACTCATGTCGCAGATGTCCGCGAATGACGAACAGTGCACGCGTGCTGAATTATTCGGCTGGAAACCTAAACGCCGATCTCTTTTTCGTTGGTGAAGCCCCGGGGCGTCTTGGCGCGGATGAAACTGAGGTTCCGTTTCATGGTGATACCGCGGGCAGAAATTTCGAAGATCTCCTCGCATTCGCAGGAATCTCCCGAAACGAGATTTATGTGACAAACGCGGTGTTGTGTAATCCCAAAGATCCGAAGGGAAACAATTCGACGCCCAATCCCTCAGAAATCGGCAACTGCCAGGGCTATCTTCGGAGACAGATCGAACTCGTGAACCCAAAAATTGTTGTCGCCCTTGGGGGGACCGCAATGAAGGCCCTATCAGGCATCGAGCCTCATGGATTGAGCCTCGCTGAGCACGTTCGAACAGCCCATGCTTGGTTTGGGCGTTCACTCGTGCCACTTTATCACCCGGGGCAACGCGCAATGATTCACCGTAGCTTTGCGAACCAACGATCAGACTACCAGTTCGTTGCTGAACAGCTGCGTCGGCTAAATCAAGTTCGTCGGGCCAGTTCGGGATCGACACGTGGCGAGGTCTTGGCTGTTGCGCAGTATTTGCTCTCGGTATGTGGCTCCGTGACATACTTCGAACTTCATAAGCTGGCATATCTCACGGAATACTTGCACGTTCGACGTTCCGGCCGACGCCTAACGTCGGCATATTTCATCCGACAAAAAGATGGTCCTTATTGCACGGACTTAGCGATTGATCGCCTGAAGCGAGCCGATGACACCATCAAAATATTCAAAGAAGGCTCAAAGCTGTGCCTTCGAAGGACTGATGAAGGGATGGCGCAGTTGTTTGAACAGCACTCGATCATTTCGACTGAAGCTAAACTTGCTGCCGACGAGGCTATTCAACGTTACGGCGATAAAACAGACGCGGAATTGAAGACGGCTGTCTATCTGACTGCTCCAATGCGTTTCCTGCTCCGACGTGAGCAGTCGGCGAAGGTGAACCTCTACAATGCACCCATTGACTTCTTGGCTGCGAAGTAACCAGCTCTGATACAATTCAGAGGAAGCTGCGGGAGGTGCAAAATCATCTGACAGCCTCTCTCGTCCCTGCACCCGCGAGACAGCGGAGCCTGAATCGAGCCCCGAAAGCCCCCTCCAGCCGTTTCCTGGGCGTCCCGGCGGCTCCTCGAACGCGAGGCCCGACGTGGATGCACCGCGGATGAGACGCGGCTCCTTCGGGCTCTCGCTCTTGCTCTTCATCTCCCCTCGGCGGCCCGCTGCCCGGGGAGAGGCAGAGTGAGATGAAGAGCATGAGCATGAACCGGGTCCGATCCGTGAAACGGGGTCAGAATTCTGACAGTGACCTAAGTTGAAAACCAGATTGTGTCCGCAATGCGGTCACAATTGACCGCTACGCTGTAGCGACAATCGCCCCCCAGATTTTGCAATCAGTGACTGCCATATTGCTCCTACCGGAGGTGTCACGCCAGATTGTACACACAGTGCGTGCACAATTCAGCTTTCCCGGAACCAGCCGACCGCGCTACTCTGACCTCGCCATGCCCGCCAAGCCCAAGCCTCGCACGCTCGCTCCCAAGCCCGCCGCCCTTGCCACGCCGCTGCTTGCGGATGTCCGCGAACTCATCCTCACGGCCCGTGAATCTGTGGCGCGGACGATTGATGCCGGTCTAGTAACGCTTTACTGGCACATCGGACGCCGGATTCATCAGGACATCCTCAAGGAGAAGCGCGCGGAATATGGGGCGGAAATTGTCGCTACGCTGTCGCGACATTTGGAGGCTGAGTTCGGACGCGGTTTCACCGTGAAAAACCTTCATCGCATGGTGCAGTTTGCGGAGGCGTTTCCAGATGAAGAGATTGTCGCCACACTGCGGCGACAATTGGGCTGGAGTCACTTCAAGGAAATCATTCCACAGGCGGAATCATTGAAACGGGACTTCTACGCAGAGATGTGCCGCGTTGAGAATTGGAGTGTTCGCACCCTGCGCGCCAAGATCGGCTCCATGCTCTATGAGCGCACGGCGATCTCGAAGAAGCCGGACAAGCTCATCAAGCAGGAACTCGCCGCCTTGCGAACCGAGGACAAACTGACGCCTGATCTGGTCTTCCGCGATCCCTACATCCTCGACTTCCTCGGACTGAAGGACACCTATGCCGAGAAGGACGTGGAGGCGGCGATCCTGCGCGAGGTGGAGAGCTTCATCCTCGAACTCGGCACCGGCTTTGCCTTCCTGGAGCGCCAGAAGCGGATGCAGATTGATGCCAGGGACTACTATCTCGATCTGCTGTTTTACCATCGGAAGCTCAAGCGGCTCGTCGCGATTGAGTTGAAGCTCGGCGACTTCGAGGCGGCGGACAAAGGGCAGATGGAGCTGTATCTCGGCTGGCTGAAACGCCACGCCGTGGAGCCCGGCGAGGAAGCACCGCTGGGCATGATCCTCTGCGCGGGAAAGAACGATGAGCATGTCGAGCTGCTCGAACTTGCCAGCAGCGGCATCCATGTAGCGACCTACTGGACAAAACTGCTGCCGAAGAAACAGCTCGAACGAAAGCTGCACCAAGCGGTGGTTCGCGCCCGGCAGCGACTCGAACTGAGTGATGGCAAAGCAGGGAAGAAGACGGCCAGCAAGGCTCAATGAGCTGAGAAACCACCGAGCGCGTGGCGTTTCATCTGCCCCATGAACCTCCGCTTCCTCACGCTGGCCTGTTTTGTCACCGCCACCACCTTCGCCGCCGATGCGCCGAAGCTGCCCGCCATTCCCACGGAGCCGATCGCGGAGAAGAAGGAACTGATCTTCTCCGATGACTTCGAACGGGCCGAGTTGGGCAAGGCCTGGGCCATCGTGGTGCCGACGTTTTCCCTCGAGAACGGCACGCTGAAAGGCATGCAGAGCGCTTCGACACCCCGGCGAAGGAACCGGGCTGGTAGGGACCCGCTGCGTCGGGTCCGTGTTGTTTGAGGCGGGCGAAGGTGGTGGGCGGTGCGGAGCGCGTTTGTATTTTGAAGGCGCTGAGATGCTCCGCGCCTCCTCCGCCCGCAGACAAATGGGACGCAGCACGTCCCTACCGTTTCGTTTTGTCGGACGCGGCGCAGCGCGTCCCTACCATCGGAGTGTGTGAATACGGCCACGCCAAGGCCATACGTCTGCCGTCTCCACCAAACCGGCGCGCACGGGATTGTTCTGCATGTAAACACCCTTGTCGTGATACTCGCGCTCGCTCCGCAGCCGATGATGAAACAGGCTGCGCTGCCAGCGCCAGGCCGGATTCCCGCAGCGCTTCGAAAAGCGATCCTTCCAGAACGCGGTCCACCTCTCCACGTCCACCCACGGGCCATCCTTCGGCGCGGCAAAGAAATGCACGTGATCCGGCATGAGGAGGAAATCGCCGACGAGCCACGCATTCGCCGGATCGGACCACAGATCACGCAGCAAGGTCATCACCGGCTCCTGCGCGCACCAGTCGTCCCGCTGATCCGCGCAAACGGTGCACCACAGAATCGTCGCGCCGTCGTAGGTCGGCAGCACTCCCTGCGCAGGCGTTCGGCGGCCAGCAGGGAGGTCATCCGAAGACGTGGGCATGGGAGGAGCATGAGGAAACCGGGGCGTGAACGCAAGTGCACAAACCAATGGGACGCGGCGCAGCACGTCCCTACCGCAGGAATGGTAGGGACCCGCTGCGTCGGGTCCGTGTTGTTTGGGGCGGGCGAAAGCGGCGGGTGGTGCGGAGCCTGAGAAATGATCGGACGCGTGAAGAGGCTCCGCGCCGCCTCCGTCCGCAACAAATGGGACGCGGCGCAGCGCATCCCTACCGCATGGCGCGCATCGCCGCCGACAAGATCATCCTCGTGGACCAGAAAGGCCTCGCCGTCGCCCGACCCGAAGGCGCCACCGGCGAGCCCCCCACGCCCAAAGGCCGCAAGAATGTGTCCTTCCCGCTCCGCCTCGATCCCCAGACCTGGCACACCTTCATGCTCGAAACCGTCGGCGACACCCTGCGCGCCACCATCGACGGCCAGCCCGTCGCCTTCCTCCAATCCCCCGGCATCGCCCACCCGACCAAGTCCAAAGTCGAATTCGGCTGCATGGGCCAGGGCGGCTGCTTCGACGATCTGAAGATCTGGAACGCCGCACCAGTGAAGTGAATGAGAAGGACGCCGGTTGAGGGCGGTCATCACGCAGGATTCCCAACGCGAACACCCGTGAACTCACAGGAATAACGAATCCTGAATATTCGCGATATTTCGCGATCATCCGCAGACATTCGCGTTCAAACAATCCTCATCTGCGTGACCCCGCTCTTGTGCATCACCTATTCCATGCTTCTTAAGCGGTGTTCGTGTTAGTCCAATTAACATGAAAAAGAAAGCCGCGCAGAAGCCTGCCCGTGAATACCAGCAGAAAGCCCGTGCCGAGGCGACGGAAGCGCACGCGCCGCATCATCGAGGCCTTCCTGAAGCGCGCGGAGACGGAGTGGTTCGACAAGGTGAAGCTCGAAGACGTACGCGACGCCGGTGACGGTGCAGACCGTGGTGCGGAAGTTTGGCAGCAAAATGGGACTGCTGGAAGTGGCTCCATGAACACATGGGCGAGTCCGTGGCGATGCGGCGAGTGGCCGACCCGCGACTGGACGGAGCGATCAACGCCCTGACGCACGACTATGAAGAAGCGGCCCGCTGGTCCTTCGCCTGTTGACCAGGAGCAGATGCACTGGTGCTCAAGCCATCGCTGGACGTGGGACGTCGGCGGCATCGCGAGTGGCTGAAGGAGACCTTGCGGATCACTTGAAGAAGTCGATGCCTGCCCGCCGTGAGGCCATGCTCGATGCCCTGGTGGTCGCCGCGGACATCTCATGCGTGGCGGTTGGTGCGGATCGATATGACGGTCCATCGCCGCCTACAAACAGATCGTCCGGCAGATGATCCTCGCCGGGCTCGAACTGCGTTGAGCGCATTCCCGCACTTCCACTTTCCACCACTTATTGCATGAGCACCTGATCGAAGACCTTTCTTGTCACTACTTGGGAAGGCGGGGTGGCAACATCCCGCCCGTCATCACCTCGGTCCGTCGCCTGCGCGATCAAGGCCACCGAGTGCGCCTGATGAGTGACGAGGCCAACCGCGAGGACGCCGAGGAGGCGGGCATTGCTCTTCACCCGTGGCGCACGGCGCCGGAATCGTCCGGACAAGACGCCGGAGAGCTGTCCTCTGCGGGGATTTCTGGAGGCTGCCAGCCTCCTCAGGAGGTATCGGCGTGCCGAGCAAGATCATGTTTGGCCCGGCGCTGGAGAAAAGGATCTGCTGGCGGAACTGACCGCGAGCCCGCGGATTTGGTGCTGACGAGCGACATGCTGCCGGGCATCCTCACGGGTTGCGAGCCGCGGGCAGCGCGTGGCGATTCTCTCGGCCAATCTGTGCCTGTATCTGCTGGTGCCGGGGATAAAGCGTTTCGGCCCGGCTCGGCGCGTACCGCGGAGGTGATACTGCACGGAATGTAATCCGCGCCGGCAACGGGCAGATGCTGGTTTACATCTCGATGACTTCAAATTGCCCGCATGGCCCTGGGGTCGCTGCCGCTGGCCTCGGTGATGATCAAATTGATCGCATTACGCGTTACCCGCTGGCGTCCAGCCGGTGCTTTGATTTTCCGATGGAGCAGGTGCCGGAGCCGATCCGCCATATTGGGCTGTCGCTGGATGAGCCGGCTTGGGCTAAGCCTGGCACTCTCCCTGGCCGGAGGATGACGCGTCCGCTCATCGCGGTGCGATTCAGCACGACGTATCAGGCGCATGAAGGTGTGCTGCAAAAAGTGATCGATGCTGCGGCGGAGCTGCCGGTGCGTGTCCTCGTGACTCTGGGCCGGATCGATCCCACCTCCGTCCGCCCGGCAGCCAACACGGTGCTGGTCCCGAGCGCTCCGCACAACGCGGTGATGCAGCAGGCGAGGCTCGTGGTCACGCACGGTGGTCAGCACGGTGATGCGCGCTGCGTCGTATCATCACCTGTTGGCCGGTGATCCCGCTACGGGATCAGGACGAGAATGCCGCGCGTGTCGTGGAGCACGGCGCAGGCCTGCGCCTGACTGGCCAGCAGCACGACGGAGATCCGCGAGACCTTGAACCGTCTGCTGAATGAAGCGTGCTTTGCGGAAAACGCCCGCCGTCTCGGCACCGCCATCTCGCAGGAATCCCAAGGCATCGATCCCGTGGCGGAACTGGAGTCGCTGGCCTCCACTTCGGCTTTTGCCGCACAAAACAGATCTTCCTCATGTCCTTCTCATCAACTCCACACAGCAACGGCGAACTGCCCCTTACTACCCGCCATTCGCGATTGTTTTATTCGATCGCTTCGATCGTCCTGCTGGTGCTGACGCTAATCGGCTTCCGCATGTTTTATCTGCACCTGCAGGCCTTTCCCGGAAGGCCGCTGACGCCCCCCATCCGCACGCTGCTGATCGTGCATGGCGTGTCGATGACGATCTGGATGCTGCTGTCCGGTCGTGCAGCCGCTGCTGGTCGCCGCCGGGCGCAAGCGTCTGCACATGACGCTGGGCCTATTCGGCACCGCCTTGGCCGCGGTCATCGTGGTGTCGGGCTATCTGCGGTAGCCACGCTGCGTGCGGTCCGGTCGACCTTGATGCTCGGCCTGAAATCCAGAAGCAGTTCCTCACCGTGCCCCTGATGTGCAGGACTTTGGCGGCTTTGTCACTCTCGGCGTGTGGAAGCGGCGGCGTCCTGAGGTGCATCGCCTGAGCCGAGATGTCCGGTACTGCCTGGTTTAAGGCGTGCGCCATGGGCTGATGCCGATGCTGAACGCATGGTATGCAGGCACCTGGCTGGAGCAGTGCTTCAGCGCCTTCCTCAGCATGCTGATTCTGGGCGTGCTGCTGTTTGCTCTCAAAAGCATCATGGAGCGCCGCTTTGATCGCTGGTTCGCCGGAGCCTATGCCGCGCTCGTGGTCATCTGTGTGACCGTCTCCCTCGTGGCCAAAACCGACGCCTGGATGCGGTTTGCGACCTCGTTGATGGAATAGGGGGCGCATCGAGCGAGGCCATCGGATTTGACTGGCGGTTTTCGAGGCGGGCGGTCAACATGTCCCGATACGCATGCGCCTGCTGTTCGTTTCCGACCTTCATTACTCGCTCAAGCAGTTCGACTGGCTGAGGACTCATGCCTGCGAATTTGATGCGCTGGCGATCGGCGGCGACCTGCTGGACCTGAGCTCCGCCCTGGAGGCGGACGTGCAGATCGCCATCGTGGAGAAATACCTTCACCTGCTGCGTGCTGGCAGGCCTCTGGCCGTGAGCTCGGGCAACCATGACGGAGACAGCCGGAATGCCGGGGACGAATCGGTGGCGGACTGGATTCAAGGATTGCGTGGGAACGGGCTGCATGTGGATGGGGACAGCTTTGATCTCGGCGGAACCCGGATGTCCCTTTGTCCCTGGTGGGACGGCGATCTCTCGCGCGGCGAATTGATTGAGCAGCTGCAGCGTGAGGCGGCACGGCAAAAATCGCGCTGGATCTGGGTGCACCATGCACCACCCGAGGGTTCCAAGACCTGCTGGACCGGGCGCAAATTCGGCGGGGACGCTTTTTTGCGCGACTGGATCGAGAAGTTCCAGCCTGACATGGTGTTGAGCGGCCACATTCACAACTCACCGTTCTATCAGCAGGGCTCCTGGATCGACCGGGTGGGGCGCACCTGGGTGCTCAATCCGGGTCGTCAGATCGGTGAGCGCCCGACGACGATCGTGGTGGATCTCGACGCATGGACTGCGGAGTGGGAATCTTTAGAGGAACGACAATTCCTCGACCTACGGGTCCCGGAGAGTTGAGGCGCGGGGCGCAACACGCCGACGCGGCTGACGGTGCATGAGGGTGTCGAGCACCTCGTCCACCATGCCGAGGTGGTCGTGTCCGGCGAACTGCTGTTTCACATCGACCAGATACTTGTTCACGGCATCCAGTCGTCTCGCGAGCAGTTCGCACAGATGAATGCACAGTTCGGGGTGCTGGGGCAGAAACTCCCGGGCATTGGTCACCACGTGGAAGCGGCAGGCATTGACCGCGCGAACCACCGCCGTGTGCGGCACCCCGAGAAGCGCGGAGAGGTCGCCAAAAATCGCGCCCGGCTCCGACGAGGTCGCAACCGGCACGCCGCCCTTGATGACTTCCACGGATCCTTCGACCAGGATGTAGAGGAGCCCGGTTTGGTCTCCCTGATCGAGCACCAACTCGCCTGTAGCAAACTCGCGCAGGGGTTGCTCTTTGAGCAATTCAAGGATCTTCGACATCATGGCATCAGGCGGTGCAGTTTTGGGGCCAAGAGGTGGGAATGTCCTGCAGAGGCTTGAAAAGGGAACGTTGCCGCCGGGCGATTGATAGCCCCAAAAGAGAAGCTGCGACTGCAAGAAGCTATACGAGTCAACCTCTGCCGCACAAGCCTCAACAAAGGCGCTGATCGCGAAGACGAAGGAACGTGCCGAAGTCCAAAGTCGAATTCTGCTGCATGGGCCAAGGCGGCTTCTTCGACGATCTGAAGATCTGGAACGCGGAACCGAGCGGAGATAGAGACGACCCGGCGCAGCGGCAACTTGGATCGAGATCGAATGTGGAGGTGCATCCAGTGAAAGTCGGATTGAACCGCTTGCTGATTCAGGAGGTCTCAGGCATCACCATTCCCGCCTCCTGCTGACCACCCGCTCCCATGACTCCACCATCTCGCCGCCGAAATGTTCTCGCCTTGCTTGGCTGGTTTGTCGGCATGGCTGTCGGCGGAGTGACCTTCGGGCAGGCGGTGCCGGAAACGGTGTTCTTCGACGTGCCGGTGAATCTGGCCGTGAATCCGAATCCGGTGCCGACCGCGCAGCTCAATGCGGTGGTGAATTACCCGGCGGATGCCAACCGCCTGACGCTCATTGCCCTCCTGTATCATCCGGATCCGCTGGTGCATGGGCCGGGCCCCTATCCCACCGTGGTGGTGTTGCATGGTTCGGGTGGCATGTGGCAGTCAGACACGATTGCGAACGGTGCCAAGACGCCGCTGCGCCGCTGGGGGGAGAGACTCGCGGAGCGCGGCTTTCTGTGCGTGATGCCTGACAGCTTCAATCCCCGCGGCATCCCAGGCAACTTCTCCAGCCGTCGGCCCCATCACGACAGTGCGATCGACGATGCCGTCTGCTCGCCCAATTACGAACGGCCCAAGGATGTGGTCGCAGCGCTGACCTACCTGCAGACACGTGCGGATGTGGACTTTGAGAACATCGGACTGCTCGGCTTCTCCCATGGATCCCAGACCGGACTGAACGCGGTGCTGGATCCCTCGGTGGACCTCGGCAACTACACCGTCGATTACATCAATGACCTCGGCAACACGGTGAAGCTGGCGGTGCCTTCACCGGTGCGCATCCCGTCCACCCTGCCGTTCCCGCGCGTGGGTGTCTTCTATTACCCGGGATGCGGCCACTTCTCGTATCACGGTTCACCGAGCAACATGGCGGCGGGTCGTTACATGCCGGACCGTCGCATGCAGGTGGTGATGTATCACGGCACGAATGACTCGCTGATGGGAGTCTCCGACCCCAATGCCTCGCCAAAAACGGGCACGCTGTATCCGATCAAGTTCACGCTGGCCTCGGGCGCGCAGGCTGCCGTGTTGGGATTGCCGAATCCCTTTGTTCAACACCACATCTTCCATTTGGTGAATCACTCCTTTGATGAGACCTCCATCGAATCACCAGGCAACTGGAACACAGGCCAGGAAAGCGATGATGAAAAGGCCAACCGGCTGGCACACGATGAAACACTGAAGTGGCTGGAATACCGACTGCGCCGCCATGCCCTGTTGCCTTCTACCGATCCGAATGTGCCTGACGGGCTGATGGTGACCTGGACCGGCCGTGATCAATTGCGCTACCAACATGAGACCAGCGTGAACCTGGTCAACTGGACGCAGCAAGGCGGCGACGTCATTGGCGCTGGAGCCGTCGTTCAGGTGCCGGTGACGCTGCCGGTGGAGAATCGCAGCTTCCATCGGTTGGTCGTGCAGCCTGTGCCTGCGCCAGCCAACGATGTACTTTACCAGTCCTTCTTCCTCGAATACGCCGACTTCAGTTACTAACCCAATCAACTCTTGAACTCCCCATCCAATCCTATGCCTCAACCATCCCTTCCCATTTCATTCACCCTGCCTGGCGCTGGCAAGGTGCTCCATGCCCTCGGCGACGAAGTAACGGTGCTGCTCAGCGGCGAGCAGACCGGCGGCGCATTCACCATGGTGCAAGTCGTCACGCCACCGGGAGGCGGTCCTCCGCCGCACTGGCACACCCGTGAAGACGAGTGGTTCTACATCCTGGAAGGGCGCATCGAATTGTGGCGTGACGGTGTGTGGGCAGAAGTGCCCGCCGGCACGGCCGTTTTTCTGCCTCGTGAGGTGAAGCATACTTATCGCAACTGCGGTGACACGCCGCTACGTATGATCGTTCATGCAGCGCCTGCGGGATTCGAGGTCTTCTTTGAACGCATGGCCGAAGCTTGTGCCCAAGCTGGAGGTCCCGACATGGCGCGGATCGCAGCGATCGCCGCCGACCACGGCATCCACTTTGTGCAGCCGTAGTGCCCGGATAAAGATAGATCTCGGATGGCGAAGTGAAAGATGGCCGCCAATTCGATGTTTTCGCCCCATGAAAACATTCCTCGGCCGGTTGGGCATGGTGTTCGCGGTGGTCCTCAGCACGGTAGCGTCGTGGGGCGCGGAGGGCATGACCTTGGCGGGATCGCAGATGATCTGGGACAAGGCACCGCACAATGCCTTCACGGATCTGCACCGGCAGCACGGCCGATGGTATTGCACGTTTCGCGAGGGCGCGGCGCATGTCTCGCCCGATGGCGCTGTGCGCATCCTCGTTTCGGATGACTGGCAGAAGTGGCGGTCCATCGCGTTGCTCACGGTGCCGTGGGCGGACCTGCGCGATCCCAAACTGACGGAGATGCCGGATGGGCGGATGCTCGTCACCGCCGGGGCTTTGCTGCATGAGTTCAAGGACGGCATCACGAACCGATCACTGGCCTGGATCAGCAAAGATGGCGAATCATGGGATGGACCGCACGAGATCGGCGAGCCAAACATCTGGATGTGGAGTTGTGAAAAGCACAAGAATGCCTTGTACAGCTTCGGCTACTTCAAGCAGTGGCCTTCCTTGAAGAATGGCGGCACCAAAGAGACCTCGCCGCAAACCTACGGTGCGAAGATGATCCGCCTGTATCGCAGCACGGATGGCCTGCAATGGACACCGGTCACCACGCAGTCCTACAACGGCCACTACATCAACGAGACGGCCATCGCCTTTCAGGAAGACGGACGCATGGTCGCGGTCACGCGCCGCGAGAACGGCCCCGAGCCACGAGTGGCGCGTATCGGCTTCAGCGCACCGCCTTACACCGAATGGACATGGAACGAGAGCAACCATCGCTTGAACGGTCCGGCGCTATGCGCTCTGGCGGACGGTCGCCTCGCGACGGGTGCCCGCTGGAAACAAGGTGGCAACGAGAACACCTCGCTCGGGTGGGTGAATGCGGAAAAAGCCCTCGTGACACCCGCGCTGGTTTTGCCTTCACAGCGTGAGACGGGGTATCCATCCATCGTCTCCCACGACGGACGGCTTTACATCAGCTACTACGCATCACAAAGCGGCAAGCCCGCCATCTACGTCGCTATGGTGGATTTGAAGCCGTGAGGGACGAAGAGGTGATCCGGTTTTGATATCAAGACAGGATCAGTTGTGACCAGCAATCGGATAATGCCCGACTCCGCAAAGAGTCTGGGAGAATGTTCATGTAGTTCCGCTTCAACCTCGGCGGCATGCGCTCAGTTTATTTGTAGGCAATCGCTGCGCTCGACGGGCCGGCAAGATGGATGGTCTCGAAACGAGTGAAGCCCGCCTCGCTGCACCAGCCGCGGAAGTCCGCGCCGGAGTAGTCAAACGCCTCGCCGAATTCGATGAGCATGTTCAGCGACATGAGCAGACCGAAGGTGTTCTCGCGACGCGCGTCGTCGATGAGCGCCTCGACCGCGATGAATGCTCCGCCCGGAGGCAGTGCATCGTAGGCGGCCCGGATGAGGTGCTTCTTTTTCTCGAGGTTCCAGTCGTGCAGGATCATTCCCATCGTGATCACGTCCGCCTTGGGGAGCGGGTCGGCAAAGAAATCACCCGCCGCGGTGCCTATACGACCGGTGAGACCGGCGGCAGCAATGTGCTTTTGCGCAATGGTTTCGACGGCAGGCAGGTCGAAGCTGGTGCATTGAAGATGCGCGTGCTGTTTCGCCACCTCGATGCACAGCAATCCGGTCGCGCCGCCCACGTCGCAGAGTGTTTTGAAGGGAGAGAAGTCAAACTTCGCCGCGAGCGCCTCGAAGTTGATGCGCGAGAGGCCGGTCATCGCCCCCATGAATTGTTCAAGGCGCGGGAGTTCGGAGTAGAGTTCTTCGAACATCCCTTTCTGCCCGTGCTTGATCTCGTTTTGGGGGCGGCCGGTTCGAAGTGCTTCGGGCAGATCGTGCCAAAACTTGAACAGCCGTGCGTTCAGCATCTCAAGAATGCCACCGATGTAGCGTGGGCTTTTGCGGTCAAGATAGAGCATGCCCGTGGGTGTGTTGCGGTAACACGACTCCGCTCCGTCGCCGTCACGTTCGAGGAATTTCATGGAGACCAGGGCGTCAAAGAAATCCGCAATGCCGCGGGGGTGCAGTCCGATTTTGTCCCCGAGTTGCGCGCCAGTGAGGCGCTGTTCACCAAGCGTCGTGAAGACACCAAATTCAACGGCCGTAAGCAGGACCTTCGAACCCCAGAAGCCGAAGGCAGTTTGAAGGATGGCGTCGGGTGTGAGAGGGGGCTGGCTCATGGCATGCGAAGTGAAGCAAGGGAGCGCTCTAATTGCAAATGCAACGCCGACGATTTACAGGGCCTGTGTGTCGCATGTTTAATGGGTTCCAGCGAGGCAAGGAGCGGGAGCGGTCCAGTTTTTCTGCCACGCCGGTGGCTGTTGAAACAGGAGTCCGTTTGATTCAAGATAACTGCCAACCCATGCCTGCGGCAAACATTCAAGCCTTGGATGAACGGATCATGCCCTTGGCAGCAGAGCAAATCTGGTCCGTGCTGGCGGATGCAAAAGGCTTTCCCGAGTGGTCCCCGCCTTCGGTCAAAACACGGCTGTTGGAGGCGGCAGAGGGACTGGTGGGCACGCGGTTTGAACTCCAGCCGCGAGGTGGCCGGGCCTTTCAATGCCGCGTGGAGGCCGTGGAGGCACCGCGACTGATGCGAATGAGTTATCCCGAAGGCTTCATCACCGGCTGGGGTGAGTGGCGCCTGGAGCCACTTGATGCCGGCCGCACGAGAGTGAGTTACAAGATCGACGTCAGCGCCAACGGCTGGCTGGCGGCGATTCTGGGACGGGTGCTGTCTTTGCCGAAGCTTCACTCCAAAGCCATGCAGGACATCCTCGTCGCGCTGGAGCACGAGACTTCGCGGCGGTGCAACCAAACAAGTGGCGGCTAACAACTGCTGTCGTTGTCGTTTCGCCCGCAGCCACCGGCACAAACAACGCGGCTTTCTCCCTCAGCCTCGATCTCGAGAACCGGCACACGTTCATGCTGGAGACCTTGGGCGACACCATGCGCCCCACCTCCGACGGCAGGCCGATCTCCCATCTCCAGCCCACAAGCATCGCCCACCCGACGAAGTGAAGGTTGAATTCGGCAGCATGGGCAAAGACAGCTTCTTCGATGACCTCAAGATATGGAATGCGGAACTGAGTGGAACAAGATGGCCTGTTGCAGACAACCCACATAACCATTGACATCCTGCCGCAAGTTCGGCCAGCATAAGCCACCATGAAACACATGCCTGCATCACCACCGTTGTTTGCGCGTCTGAATTCCACACTTCTTATGGGAACGCTCATGGCATTTGCCTTGGTGGGCTCATTGTCCTCCTGCGTTGCCCCAGCCTCGGGAACCACGAACATCAGTGGTTCGTATTCCGGCGGTTACACCTACGGGTCGGGATACTCTGCCAATCTGACAGGCACCACGGTGCCATTCAACGTTTCCATCAATCAGGCGGCCGGGGCTGCGAGTTTCTCCGGAGTCATCAACGAACCGTATTCAGGTTTTGGCACTGCGCGCGATGGCAAACTATGGGCGGATATTCAGGGAACCTGCTCCCGTGGCGCGAATGGCTCCATCAGCGTGAGTTTTCAAAAGACCTATCGTTACTTCAGCCAGGACTCCGTGAGCTATCGCGGCACCGTGAGCCCCGGATCGCGCAAGCTCACTGGCACGTGGTGGTTTGCCTCGCAGCCTGACCTTACGGGCACCTTTGTCGTGAACCAGTTCCCGCTTCGATGAGAACGGTACTTCCTGCCTTCATTCGTCGGGCGCTGCTGCTGGCCCTTTCGACAGTAGTGGCATCGGCCATGGCGTCTGACTCGGCTGACCGCATCGTCGTGAGTGGCTTTGAACCCTTTGGCGGTCGTTCGGAGAATGCGTCATGGACGCTCGCTCAGGAAATCAAAAAGGCATTTCCCTCGATTCTGAACCGTCAGGTTCCCGTCGTGTGGGGAGCACCTCTGAAGGCGATTGCGGCGGAAACAATGGCACCCGATGTCTGGATCGCGTTCGGGGAGGGAACACCGAAATTTCAAATCGAAGTGCTCGCCCATAATCAGCGCGGACGCTTTCCAGACAATGAAGGACTTCCGCCATCGACTCCGAATGTCATTGCCGAAGGTCCCGCTGAAATGAAAAACACCGTCGATGCGGCGAAGCTCGCCGCGAAGTTGTCCGCCGCGGGATTTCCCACTTCTGAATCCACCAACGCCGGGCATTATTTGTGCGAGGAAATGCTGTACTCCCTGCTTCACGCTCAAAAAGAAAACCCCAAAGGCTTCCGGCTCGTGTTGTTCATCCACCTTCCAGTGTTGGACAAACCCGTGACCTCTTCCGGCGAATCCGGCCAACAACCCGTGTCCGCGAAAGTCGATGCCAAATACCTTGCCGCCTTTGGAAAGCAATTGATCACCTCCTTGCAGGAGATGAAACTCATCACACTGCCATCGCCAGCCACCCGGCAGCCCTGACTGGTGGCAGCAATATCCAACCACCGGCCTTTTTTGCCATGAATCCAAACAAAGCACTCTGGGAAAAAGGGGATTTCACCCGCATCGCCACAAGCATGCGTGAAAGCGGCGAGTCGCTCGTTCAGCGAATCGGAATCCGGCCCGGTCTGAAGGTGCTCGATCTTGGCAGCGGCGACGGCACGACCGCCCTTCCCGCGGCGAAGCTCGGTGCGGACGTGCTGGGGGTCGACATCGCAGCGAACCTGGTGGCAGCAGGCAACCGCCGCGTGGCGGAACTGGGACTCGCCAACTGCAGGTTCCAGGAAGGCTGCGCAACAAGTCTGGCGGAGCTGGCGGACCAGTCGTTCGACCTCGTCGTCAGCATTTTCGGCGCGATGTTTGCGCCCCGGCCGCACGATGTGGCCAAGGCCATGGTGCGCGTCACCAAACCCGGCGGACGCATCGTGATGGGCAACTGGATTCCCGGCGACCCGACGCTGGTGGCGCAGATTTTGAAGATCAGCTCGGCCTACACGCCGCCGCCGCCGGAAGGTTTCGTCAGCCCGATGATGTGGGGTGTGGAATCCCATGTCACCGAGCGATTCGGCGCAGCAGGAGTATCGGCGGAGAAAGTCAACTTCGTGAGGGACACGTTCACCTTCAACTTCCCCAGCCCTCCATCAGCACTTGTGGCCGAGTTCCGCGATTACTACGGGCCGACGATGAATGCATTCGAGGCCGCGGAGAAGAATGGTCGCACCGCAGACTTGCAGCGGGAACTGGAAGACCTGTTCACCAGCCAGAACCAAAGCCCCGACAAAAACACCACATCCATTCCGGCAACTTTTCTGCGAGTGACCGTCGCAGTGTGAACCAGACTCGATCTTCGACGATCTCAAGATCGGGCTCGCGGAGCCGAGTAGAGTGGGATAACCTGCCGAAGGCAGCCCGAAGGACAGCGCCGAAAACGCGGTGGGAGCGATGCGGAGCCTGACCGCCTTTCAAACGTGCCAAGAAACTCCGCCCCTTCTCCACCCCCATGATATTTGGGACGCGGCGCATTCATCCTCCGTAGTTTGCCACGGAGAACGGAGCGCGTCCCCTGCCAGGCATTCCAACGATAGACCCAAGCGACTCCGCCCGTCATACAAGAACCCCGTTTTGAAGCCCGAAAACCTCAAAAACACCTTCCTCTGCCGTATCTCGCCGGTCGCGCCTTGGCTATGCTTCGCGCTCGCTTTCACCCTGCCGTGCCCAGCTCAGACGGTCGAGGACAAGGAGGCGGCCGCGCTGCAGACTGCAGCGCAGAACGCCTTCAAGAAAGATGTTCCTGCGTTTGTGAAGGAATACTGCGTCGAGTGCCACGGGAACCGGAAATCGAAGGCCGGACTCAACCTCGAAGTCGCCGTGCGCAAGCCGGGGGATCCCGCGTTCAGCCGCAAGTGGACGGAGGCCATTGCAAACGTCAACGCGCATGACATGCCGCCCGACGACGCCGACCAACCGTCCGACGACGAGCGTCAGCGCTTCCTTGATGCCATCGCGCAGATCAAATATCTCAGCAGTCGCGATCCAGGCCCTTTCGTCATCCGCCGCCTCACGAAGATCGAATATGGCAACACGTTGCACGACCTGCTGGGCGTCGAGGCCGCCATCGTGCAGGAGTTACCCGATGAAGTGCCTGGTGAGGGCTACCTCAACTCGCTCTCGCCGATGCAGACCGAGCAGTACCTAGCCATCGCGAACGAGGCCATCCTCAAAATGTCCGCAGGCACACAGAAGCGTCTGCTCGGAGAAAAAGATGCCGATGTACGTGAGGTCGCGCGCAAACTCGCCCGCAACGCGTATCGCCGGTCAGCCAACGAAGCGGAACTCGACACGTTGGTGCGCGTTTTCGATCTCGGTCGCGCGAACAAGCTCGACCATGCCGCGTCGTTGCGCCTGATGCTCAAGGCAGTGCTCGTGTCGCCTCAATTCCTCTTCATCACTCCGGCCACGGAGACGAATGCGAGCCAGAAGATCGTGCCGCTGGATGATTACCAGCTCGCTTCGCGTCTCTCGTATCTTCTTTGGGCCACGATGCCCGACGCGGAGCTGTCGAAGCTCGCCGATGAAGGCAAGCTTCACGATCCCGCCGTGATCAGGGCGCAAACAAAGCGCCTGTTGGCTGACAACCGTTCCCGCGCGCTGTTTGACGGCTTCGGCGCGCAATGGCTCGGCATCGACAGCCTCGCCACCAAGACCTTCGACGAACAGAAGTTCCCGCAGATGACGCCCGCGATGCGCACGGCGATGTATGACGAGGCGCGGCTGTTCTTTGACAGCATCGTGCGCGAGAACCGCAGCGTCATCACCCTCGTGAACGGTGACTACACCTTCCTCAACAACACGCTGGCGACGATCTACGGCCTCGACAAAAAAGTCACCGGGTCGGAGATGCAAAAAGTGAAACTCACCGACGCCAATCGCGGCGGCATCCTCGGCATGCCCGGCGTTCTTGCGATGACGTCCTTTCCCAACCGCACCAGCGCTGTGAAGCGCGGCGTATGGGTGTTGGAGCAGGTGCTTGGCGAGCATGTCCCGCCCGCTCCACCGAACGTGCCTGCCCTCGAAAAACAGGATCAAAAGAAAGTAGCCAATCTCACCCTGCGCCAGCGCACCGAACTGCACCGCACCAACGCCGTCTGCGCCAACTGCCACAAGATCCTCGACCCCATCGGCTTCGGCCTCGAGAACTTCGACGCCATCGGACGTTGGCGGGACAAGGACGAATCCGGCGGTCCCATCGACGCCGTGGGCGAGCTGCCCGGCGGCAAACATTTCTCCTCGCCCAAGGAATTGAAGGCCATCATCGCCGCACGAAAAGACGATCTTGCGCGTAATCTCACGGAGAAACTCATGGCCTACGCGCTGTGCCGTCAGCTCGAAGGTTATGACGAAATCGTGGTGGACCAGCTCATGAAAACCATCGCCCAGGATGGCTATCGGATGCAGACGCTCATCACCGAGATCGTCACGAGCTATCCCTTTTTGAATCGCCGAGTCCAGGACCAAATCGCCTCCACCCCATGATCCGCAATCACCTCATCAATCGTCGCACCTGCCTGCGTGGCCTTGGCGCCTCGCTAGGACTGCCGCTGCTGGAAACCATGGGCTGGGCCGAGTCCCTCAAGGGCAAAACAGCCTACAAACCGCCGGTGCGTCTCGGATTCATGTACATGCCGCATGGCGTGATCATGGACCAGTTCTGGCCGAAGTCGCCTGATAGCTTTCTCAAGTCTCCGCCGCCCGCGCTTGAGTCGCTGCGTCCCATTTTGAATCAATGCCTGCTGGTGAAAGGCATCTCCGGCGTGCCCATCGCGCCGTTCAATGGCGCGCCGCATGCGCTGGAGCTCTCTACTTGGCTCACCGCGTGCCTGCCGGATGCGAAGAAGCGCAACCAGATCCACATCGCCATCTCGGCCGATCAGATCTTCGCCAACTACGTCGGCGGTCTCACAGCCCTGCCCTCGTTGGAGCTGGCAACGATGCCGCAGACGCACAAAGAGAACCAGGAAGGTCTCAACGAGGGCTACTACTCGCACTGCAGCTTCCGCTCACCTACGCAGGCCATGCCCGCGGAGATCAATCCGCGCACGGTGCTTGAGCGTTTGTTTGGCAAGACCGATCAGAGCGGCAAAGCCGCAAAAGCCGATCCGCTCGACCGTCAGATGCTCGACCTCGTCATCGGCGGCGCGAAGGACCTGCGGCGCAAGCTTCCGCACGGCGACCAGCAGAAGCTCGACGAATACCTCGACAGCGTCCGCTCTGTCGAGCGCCGCATCGCCGCCATCGAGTATCGGCAGAAAGAAGCCGCGCTCGAAAAAGCCGGTGTTGCCTCCAGCAAGCGCAACGCCTCCGATTCACCACCCATCGAGGTCAAAATCCCCGAGGGCGACAAGCGCAGCGAATACATGCAGGTCATGTGCGACCTGAACGTGCTCGCCTTCCAGACCGACACCACGCGCGTCAGCACCTACATCGGTTCCACGCCGAACGGCGTCTCGTATCCCGAGCTCGGCTTCACCGACATGCATCACTCGCCGACTCATCACAACAACGAGCCGGAGAAGGTGCGCAAAGTCGCCGCCATCACCAAGTTCAACATCGACCAGTTCGCCTACATGGTGAAAAAGATGGCCGGCCTCCGCGAAGGAAGCGGCACGCTGCTCGACAACTGCATCATGATGTGGGGCACCGGTCTCGAGGATGGCAACAAGCACACCCGAGAAAACCTTCCATTCATCATCGCCGGCAAAGGCGGCGGCTCCGTCAACACCGGCCGCTTCATCGACACCGTGAAAGGCAACCAGGGCGACCTGCTTACCACCTTGCTCGCCTGTGCGGGCGTTCCGCTCGACCGTCCCATCGGCATCGCAACGCAGCAGATCAAAGAGATGATGAAGGTCTAACAAGGAAGCGTGTGCATTCCTGCCTGCTTTATTGAAATGGTGGTAATGCCGCGAAGCTAATCGACGACGGACAAGAGTGTCCGCGCTCCTTTCAGCATCATTCCTTCGCCGCCGGACGGAAACGCTCGGCCACACGTTCCACGCCACCACGTGGACCATCCACGGCTTCAAAGCTCGACGTCTTCGCATTCCAGCCCGTCTTCTGCGGATACGGCTGCAGCGGCATCTCCCACTCGGCTTTGCCATTCACGACGTGACGGCCCGTGAGCGCACCTGGCGCGATTCCTTGCTCACGCCATACCCGCAGGGCATCGAGCAGGTTCGGCGCTTGATTCACGCCGGGGCCACCGCCGTGCGCCATGCCAGGAACCAAGTAGAGGCGGAAGAACGACCGCACTTTGTCCAAGCCGCCGAAGCGCTCCACCACGCGCTCGTAGTAGTCGATCGTTGCCTGCGGCGGCACCACGGAATCGGCGGCACCGGTCGTCGCGATGAGTTTGCCACCGCGCTTTTCAAACGCACTGAGATCGGCGTTCTCCGCATTCAAATAAGGGGCAAGCTCAGCAGTGTAGGTGTCGAGATCCGCGCCAAAGTTGATTTGATCCATGGACTTGTCCGCTCCGAAGACCCACTTGAAGAGATAGAGATGACCGTGCGATGCCTCCAGCGAAGCGCCAAGAGGAATGCCATTGAAGAGCCTCTCGCCCGTCACCGCATGACGCGGTCCGTCGAAGAGCTTCTCCAGCGCCGCCGCGTGTTCGTCCGTGAGCGATGCATCCTTCTTCCGTGCCAGCGTGATCACGGCCTCGATGTCCTGCATCGTGCAGCGCGGATCAGAGACAAATTTGCCCGCGACGAGCGGCATCTCACGCGAAGCCATGTGTTCGTTCGCCGCCGCGATGATGTTGGCTTCCTGCGCCTTCGTGAACGGACACTTCTTCAAGATTTGATCGTTCCACAAGAAATAAGCATGCAACGGTGTGCGGCAGTGTGCGGGCACTGCAGCGGTGATGCCGTCATAGTCCGCGGGATAACGTTGCGCCTCCTGCAGCGCCTGCTGACCACCGGTCGAACCGCCTGTGAAATAAGATAACTCAGGGGCTTTGCCGTAATGCACCTGCACGAGCTGCTTCCCGACCACCGTCATGAGATGCGTCGTACGATAGCCAAAGTCCTTCCACACCTCGCGATTACCGACACCGGAGCTGTCATTCGGCGCAGTGCCCATGTCCGTCGTCGCCACCGCATATCCCGCCGCACTGGAGGCCGCGAGACTGCCCGAATTGATCTTCCCCGCCGCTCCTCCATTACCGAGCCCAAGAAAACGTCCGTTCCACTTCTCCGCATCTGGCAACCACACCTCCACGTTGATGTTTGAGCCTTTCGCGGGTCGCAGCAGCAGCTTCACGACCGTGCGCGTCCCCGTCGCATCACGCTCCACCTGCACTTTTGCCGCGTGCTCGATCTTCAGCGCCCGAAGCGCGGTGAGTTTGTCACTCGACGCGGGAGGCTTGGCGAACGTGAACGTGAGGCCAAAGGACGCGATGAGGCAAAGCAGGGCGAGTGTACGATTCATAGGTGCGATCTGAGAAGAATCGCATCTTATACGTCTTGTCGTCACGCATAATCAAATCCCGCCACACCCTGTTTTACTTGTGGCAATGACCAATGGTGGTGGCGCCTTATGCCATGCTCTGCCGCTCAGAACTTCGGAATCTGCTTCAGCGCGTCATTGATCAGGCGATTCGCCTCGGCCTCAATGCCATCCGCGCCTGCTGCAGGCTTGGCAGCGCCCGAAGCCGGGGGATTGGACCAGTCGAGCCCCTGGGCAAAGATCTTCACCGTGCATCCCGTGCCCGCTGGCTGGACCATGATCGTCAGGTCAGCGCCGTTGAGCTTGCGTTTGAGAATCGCATTGTTTTTGCCCATCAAACTGCCAGGACCATCCTTCCAGCCCTGCTCCTTCAGTTTCGCTGCAAATTCGCCCGCAACAACATTCACCGAGGCATCGGAACGAAATGCGATCTGCTCGACGATGGCTTTATACTCCACATCGAGCGCACCCGAAGGCAGGGGCAGCTTCCCTACCGGCAACTTTTCTCCTGCCACTGCGGGCTCCGAGGGCGCGGACTTCTCCTTCGCCATCTTCTTTGGCTCGGGCTTGGGTTCTTCCACCGCGGCAAACGCCCCCTTTGGCAGTGGCGCTGAAAATGTGAGTTCAACCTCCCATTTCTGGCCAAACGCATCCAGTTCGCCGCCCGTAGTCACAACCCCGGAAACTTGCGTGTCGGTGACTTTGAAGTCCTTCGTCTTGATTTCGCCGAGTGCTGAAAACGGAGACTTCTGATGCGCTGTATGCGCGACTTCACATCCGAAGATGCCACCATCTTTAAACACGCTGATGATCAACGCGCTGCCCATCTTCTTGAAAGCGGCGTCAAAGTCGGGTTTCCTGGAGGAGGAAGGATCCTTCTCGGTAAACACCAACTGGATGGCGGCTTTGTCGTTGAAGGGCTCACGTGTTTGCACAACGAGATGCTGGATTTTGCCATCTTTCCCGTCGCCCAGGAATTTGCCTGTGACGACCGGTTTGTCGGATTGTGCGCTCACGGAAAAAATCATGGAAAAACTGACAAAAAACATTTCCAGGAAACTAAAACCAAATCGATGGATGCTCATAGTGCCGACTACGCTTCACGAAGCGTCCGGGTATGCAACTAGTTTCCTGCTGAATGCGCCCGCTCAACTAAAACCCTGAATCACGCAACACCGATCACTGCGCTTTGCACGGTGGGTGGCAGCGGATGCAGCGTGACGTCGTGAAAACCAGCCTCCGCGAGCATCTTCTGATACTCGGCGAAGGTGTAGGCATCGCCCTCCGGCGTGGTGCCGAGCATGACGAGGCTGAAACTCGCAGCAGGCGGCGGTGTGACACGATCCTCATTCGGAACGAACTCGACGATGACGACCTTCCCTCCTGGGCGCAGAGCGGCATGCACGCGCTTCAAAAAACGGATGCAGTCGGCGATGTTGAAGTGATGCAGAAAATTCGGCACCAGCACGGCGTCGTATTCATTCCCAAGATCAACCTTGAACGCATCTCCAACAATTTTGCTGAAGCGCTCGCCAATGCCCGCGGCGGCTGCATTCTGTGCTGTGATGGCCAGCACCTTTTCCCAGTCGAGTGCGACGAGGTGCGTGCGCGGATTCATCTTCGCAAAGGCGATGCCATAAGCCCCGTGGCTGGCGGAGATGTCGAGCACTCGTGTGTCGCATGACGGGTCCAGCGGCACCAGTTCGGCTGCTCCTTGTGCAGCAGGCCCCATCATCGGTCCCATGGCGCGTGCGAACTCAATCCATGCTGGATGATCGGGCTCGGTGGTGCCGTGCTCGGTCGTGTGCAACCTCCCCTGACGGATCGTTGCCGCCAGATCGGAGAACGCCTCCGTCAACCCCGGACCAAGCAGGAAATTCACCGACGAACCAAAGTAGGCAGGGGAATTTTGATCGAGGAACGTCGCAGAAGACGGCGTGAGCACGTAACGTGAATCCTCCTTCGTCAGAAAGCCCATGATGGCCAGATTGTCGCTCAAGATACGGATGCCACGCTCCGGGCAGCCGCATCGCTTTGCAATCTGTTCCGCAGTGGAAGGTGACGCGCCAATGGCGGTGAACAATCCCAGCTCGATGGCGGCCTTCAACGCCCCCGTTTTCTGGTAGGCGTTGATTGTTTCAAAAAACAACTGGGGGGACGGAGGAGGAGCAGTGTCAGACATGCAGTTAAGAACGAAGCAAGCCGCGCTTCTGCCTCAAAATTCGAGCGTTGCACCGGAATTTCCTTTCCCGCAGCACCACACCAACCCCCATGCCTACTGCCCTTCCCACAGCTTCACATCGTCGATCTGGCAGGTGCCAAAATCGACTGCCTTGAAGTCGATCTGTGCCTGGCCTGTCATGTCAATGTTCGCGCTGTCGAAGCGATGTTTCTTGCCGTCAACACTGAGCAGAATCGTGCCCTTCTTCAGCTCGATCACCACGCTATGCCACTGGTTGAGCGCAAAGAGCGGCTCTTCCACCGGCAGTGTCTCGACGTTCTTTTTGATCGTCAGCGTCGTGGTTTTTTCGCCGAAGCTAATCGTGTGGATATGATGGCCGAGATCGAAGAGCGGGAAACCCTTCTGATAGGCCTGGGCGTCGTAACGCACACGCATCGAGCAGACAAAATTTTCCGGCACTTTCTTCAACCAGATCACAGGCTTCAGTCCGGCGTGTGACGGATCATCGCTGGCCTTCTTTTTCTCCTGAAACTCCTTCGAGGACTCGCTGCCGCTCAGCACACCGTCCTTGATGGTCCAGGTCGTGTTCTGGCGGACTTCCCAGAATTCCGTGTTGATCGTGTTGCCGTCGAAATGGTCCTCATAGACGAGTTTCAGGCTCTTGAAGAGCTCTGGCCGGCAAGCAACCTCCTCGGTGCGAAGTGACGAAATAGCGACGAGGATCAGGCTGGCAAAAAGAGTGGCGATTCGTGTCATGCGCGCGAAAACGCGGATGCCGCAAGGAGCTTTCAGCATATCGCACCTTGACGAAATAGGACAAATGTCCTATTTAAAAACCACACTCAAACATGAGCTCACCGAGCACCCGCGACCGCATCATCGAAGCCGCTGATCTTTTGATTTATCAGAAGGGATTCGAATACATGTCGATCGCAGACATCGCTTCCGTGACAAAGATTTCGAGAGGCAACCTCACCTTCCACTTCAAGACGCGAGATGAGGTGCTCGACGCGGTGATCGACCTGCGGCTGCAACGCACCCGGGCGATGCTGGAGAAGTGGGAAACCGAAGGATGCTCGCCAGAAGAGCGCATCGGCAGCTTCATCAACATCCTCATCATGAACCGTGCGAAGATCCTGCTGCATGGCTGCCCTGTGGGTACTCTTTGCACGGAGCTTGCCAAGCTCGAACACGCGTCGCTCAGCCACGCGAACGAGGTCTTCAGCCTGTTCCGCGACTGGCTGGCCCGAAACTTTGCGGAGTTGGGTTGTGAAGCCGAGTCCACGGCACTGGCGATGCACCTGCTGGCCTGGAGCCAGGGCATCGCCACGCTGGCGCAGGCCTTTCACGACGAAAAATTCATCCGCGAAGAAGTGCTCTGTTTACACGCCTGGCTCGCGGACCAAGGCAAGCCGGCTTCACGACGCAAAAAGCGCTGATTTTCTCACCCAACCAACCCAACTCATCATGTTCATCGTCTTCCTCCGATTCTCTTCCAACAAAAGCAGCGCACCGCAGCAGATGGACGGTCACAAAGCGTGGATCAAACGCGGTTTTGCCGACGGCGTCTTCCTTCTCGCTGGCAGTCTCGAACCCGGCCAAGGCGGCGGCATTCTCGCGCATCAAACCACGCTTGCTGATTTGCAGCAGCGCGTGAACGAAGATCCGTTCGTCGCCGAGGACGTGGTGAAGGCTGAGATTCACGAGATCGATCCCAGCATGGCCGATGAGCGTCTGCAGTTCCTTGTTTCCTGAACCACCATGAGCCAGACCTACATCGCCACCGACGGTAAGGAGCGCTGCCGTTGGTGCAGCTTCGCCCCAGAGTTTCCCGCCTATCACGACACCGAGTGGGGATTTCCCGTGGCAGATGATCAACGCCTGTTCGAAAAACTCAGCCTGGAGGGATTTCAGTCCGGGCTGAGCTGGCGCACCATCCTCGCGAAGCGCGAAAACTTCCGCAAAGCGTTCCACGGCTTCGACTTCGATCGCATCGCACGCTTTACAGAGAAAGAAGTGGCACGTCTGCTTCAAGATGAAGGCATCATCCGCCATCGCGGTAAGATCAAGGCCGTGATCAACAACGCCAAACGTGCCAAGGAAATGGCGAAGCAGGAAGGCTCGCTCGCCGCTTTCGTCTGGAGCTACGAACCGGACGCAAAGACACTCGCGGAACCACAAACGGCCTCCACCTCGGCGGAGTCCATCGCCTTGTCGAAGGAACTCAAGAAGCGCGGCTGGAAATTCGTCGGCCCGACGACGGTATTTGCCTTCATGCAGGCGATGGGGCTCATCAACGACCACGCCAACGGCTGCTTCATCCGCGCCAAGGCGGAAAAAGCTCGCAAAGCCTTCAAACGCCCGCAAAGCTGAACCGCCATGGCCTACGACACCTCACTTGCGGACCGCGTGACGGATCTGCTCACCGCACGCCGCGTTCGTTTCGACACGAAGGCGATGATGGGCGGCCTGTGCTTCATGGTGAACGACAAAATGTGCCTCGGCGTCACGGAGTCGCGCCTCATGGTGAGGCTCGATCCCGCCGTGGAAGCCCAGTCGCTCAAGCTCCGCGGCTGCAAGCCAATGGACTTCACCGGTCGTCCGATGAAGGGCTATGTGTTCGTGCATCACGAAGGCTACGGCGCGGAGAAAGACCTGAAGCATTGGGTGGATCTCGCGCTTGCCTTCAATCCGAAGGCCAAGTCCTCGAAGAAGCGCTCCACAAAATCGAAATGAGCGGCAAGCCCCTGAACGTTGCGCGTTCGCTTCCCGACCTTTCGGTTGATGAACTGCGCACGTGGATGCAAACCAGCGGCTTCAATGCCGCGCATGCGCCACGCGTGATCCGGGGGCTGCTGGCAGCACAAGCAACAAAGGTCCGATCAGACTTCCTGCTGCCTGAGATGCTCGAAAGCCGCCTTCAGGCCGCTTTTGTCTCAACCGCGGCCACATTGGCCCGCAGGCAAGTTTCAGAGGATGGAACGACCAAACTGCTCCTGCGACTCCAAGATGGCCGCACTGTCGAAAGCGTGCTCATGCCCGACTATCGCGACGATCGCGCGTCGGGCTGCATTTCCAGCCAGGTTGGCTGCGCGATGGGCTGTGACTTCTGCGCGACGGCACAGACTGGGTTTGAGCGCAATCTCACGTCCGGCGAAATCATCGAGCAGTTCCGGCACCTCCGCAGCGAATCGCACGCCGCGGGTCGTGTGCTGCGTACCATCGTCTTCATGGGCATGGGTGAGCCGATGTTGAATCTCAAAAACGTGCTCGCGGCGGTCGAGCGCATCGCCAATCCCCAACTCGGGGCTTTCGGCTGGCGGCAGATCACGATTTCGACCGTCGGCATCGTACCGGGCATCGAGGAACTACGCGAAACCGACCTCGGTGTGCATCTCGCCATCTCATTGCACGCGCCGGACGATGCCACACGCGCTGATTTGCTGCCGATGGGTCGTCGTTTCGATGTGCAGGAGGTGCTGGAGGCTGCAGACCGCTATCAGGCCGCCAGCGGACGCATCACCACGATCCAGTATTGCCTGCTTGCTGGTGTGAACGACTCGCTGGCGCAGGCTCGCGACCTCGCGCGGCTGCTTTCAAGGCGTCGCATGCATGTGAACCTGCTGCGCTACAATACCACCGGCCTCAGTTTGAAGGGCCGCAGCTACGCGCCGAGTTCACTGGAGCAAACGGAGGCTTTTCTCGCCAAGTTGTGCGCACATGGCACCGTCGCACACCTTCGCCGGGCACGTGGGCCGGACATTGATGCCGCCTGCGGGCAGTTGCGCCGTCGGACCATGAGCAATGCGCCCGAACTTGAGCCATGATCCCTCGTCAATCACCGGCAACGAACGAAATCAGCTTCCACGCGCCGTTGCGCTTCTCAAAATAAGCTCGCTGCCCGGCCGCGGAACCCACAAAATCACCTGCCACAAACCCTTCGCGACCATCAACGAGTTGAATCTTCACCCATGAGGCGCCCGGCGTGTCATCAGGCCATTCGAGCACATGAACGATCGCGAATGACAAGGAACCAATGACCTCGCCATCAGCGGCAGGCTTTGCCCGCACACGAACGTTCTCAGCAGTGATGGCACCGTAATCAAAAGGATCGAGATTCTCCGGCCAGGCGGCGGAAACATAAGGGGCTTCAAAGCCCTTGGTTCCATCCCACTTGCCACCCATCGCCAACACCTTGGCAAGATCGCTCCAGAGTTTGGAATCCACCTCCTCCGGCTTCCACATCTCCTTGAATTCCTGAACGCCACCATCCCCTCCGAAGCTGTTCCGAATCTGGGGATCGAGAACACGAAGGATGGCGTCTGCATCGCGTCTGGCAATGATCTCGAACAACCGGGCGCGGAAAATGAAAAACGAAGGGTCCCTGGCCGCCTCATCCACCGGCAGCAGACGCATCGGGGAATCTGCGGCAAACACAGCGACACAAGAGAAACACCAGCACGTCAACACGAGGAATGCGATCTTCATGCGTGACGAAGGCTCATGGGCACGCGGAAAGCAAGCCGGTTCGCCCGGTTGAAGACCATGATCCCGTTATTGGGATTCGCGTTGCCCGGTTACCCTCGCACCCAACCTCCTAACCCACATGCATGTCCGCTACTCCGCCGCCGCGCCGATGAAAATCTGTGTCACTTTGCCCTCACGGAATGTGAAGATAACACCACCATAGATGGAACCAGCCACGAAGGTCTTCCCCGCCTCACTCTGTTCCTTGTCCTGCACATTCTGATAAATTTTCAGCACTTCCGCCTCCGTGCTGCCAATCTGGATGCCTCGTGCCGTTGCCAGTTTGCATGGACGCGTTGCGGTGATGCTGATGACGGATTTTGCGCCGCCTTTGTTCTCGGAGGCCATGTTGAGTTTGAGGCCGTGGGAGTCGAAACGCCACTCCTGCACCCATTCGCCCGTCGCCTCCCAGAGCACATCCTTGCCCTTGGAATCCGGCTTGCCGATCAGCTCGGCCACTTTGTCCACCTTCAGGCCGAGGGCCAGTTTCCCCAGCGCTTCCCCTTCCAGAAATTTGTCATCCGCGCGCAGCATTCCAAACGCCAGCAAGGGGAGAAGAAGCAGAGATGGCAAACGCATGGTAACGACAGGGTAATATGACAAGCCTGCCTCGTCCGCGACGAAACACAAGCTGCGCGTGAAGAACACGGCTACTTGATGCCGATCACCATCGAGTCTGGACCGATCAAATGCTCCACGCGGCATTCCTTGAATCCCACCTGTTTCATCCAGCCAAGACAATCCGCGCCGGTGTAATCGAATCCGCCGGGCGTTTCCACCAGCATGTTCAAGCTCATGAGCAGCCCAAACGCGTTCTCCTTGCGCTCATCGTCGATGATCGAGTCATAGACGACCACCGCGCCACCAGAAGGCAGAGCTGCATGTGCTTTGCGCAGCAGCATCAGCTTCGTGTCCAGGTCCCAGTCATGCAGGATGTGCCCAAACAACAACACGTCTGCCGCAGGCAGGTCATCGGTGAAGAAACTGCCGCCGACGAAACGCACACGGTCCGACAGGCCGTTCGCATCGATGTAGTCTTCAAAAATCGGACCGACCTCCGGCAGATCAAAGCCGATCCCGTCGAGATGGGTGTTTTCTAGCGCGATCTGCGTGACGAGATCACCCTGCGCCGTGCCGATGTCGGCACACGAATGGTAACCTGCCCAAGGGAACTTCCTGGCGATGGCGATGTTTGCCCCGCGGCTGACTCCGGACATGGCGCGGAGAAACTCACGCAACTTGGCCGGATCGGCATAGAGCGTGGTAAACGGGTCGTGCCCGCCCTTGGATTCGTTCTGTGGCTCCCCCGTGCGCACCGCAGTCGTCAGATCACCCCAAAAGCGGAACAGCCGGTGATTCGCCATTTCCAACATGCCCCCCACATAGGAGGGCTTGGCCTTGTCGAGAAACAGGTCGGCTTCCGGTGTGTTGCGGTAAACGCCATCCTCACGCAGCAGGAACCCCATTGCGACGAGCGCGTCCAGAAAGTCACGCGCAGAGCGCGGATGCAATCCAACACGGCCCTGCACGCTGGCGAGATCGCCAGGATGACGGGCAAGGTCGGTGAAAAGTTCCATTTCCACCGCGGTGAGCAATGTCTTCGAACCCCAAAAAGCGAGGCCGGTTTGCAAGATGCGATCAGGGGTGAGTTCCATGATACCATCATGACGGCGAACGCAATCAACAGCAAGCAATGGCTGTCAGCGTGGGCCACACACTCGCCAGCTGCGGTCACTTCGTCTTCGGCACGCCGGCCTTCGGCCACGGCTTGCCCCCTTGCTCGACAAACGCCTTCTCCACCTGCGCCGGGAGGAAATTTCCTGCGTAGCGGGCGATTCGTTCATTCTTCTTCAAACTGGCCATGATCGCCGGCACCGCGGCTTCGATCTCGGCGGGTTCCTTGCCCGCGAACTTCCTCACCTCGTCCTGAAGTGCGATGAAATACGCCTGTTGATCCTCAAGAAGTTCCGGACCGCCGCGCGGACCATGTCCCGGACACACAATCTTCGGCCCTAGCTTCTTCACTGCCTCCAGCGTCTTGATCCAGTCCCCGATGTTGCCATCACCAGTGTAGTTGTAGGGACCGTTTACGCACGCATCACCGCTGAACAGGATTTTTTCCTTTGGCAGCCAGGCCCAGCCGTCACCATGCGTGTGTGCCGTTCCGAAGTGCAGCAGTTCGACGCGATGCCTGCCGTCATCGAAGATCATCTCTGACTTATAAAGCAGCGTGGGTGCCTTGAGTTTGCTCTCGGCGACGTCCTTGCGCCCCTTCGCCGCATCCTCCCAACGGCCCGGCTTGTCACCAAACAATCCGGTCTCGTAATTCTTCATTTCTGCCAGCACGCCCTCGTTCGCCACGATCGTCGCCCCCTTTTCAAACCAGACCTGGTTGCCATACGCGTGATCCCCGTGGTGGTGCGTGTCGAAAGCGAAGCTCACCGGCTTGTTCGTGATCGCCTCAATCTTCGGGATGACCACTCGTGCGCCTGATGGGAAATTCGCATCAATCACCAGCACGTAATCGGCAAACACGACCCAGCCGTTATTGCAATGGCCTGAGGGCTTCAACTCCCCCTCGTGAAAATACACGTCCTCACCCACCTTTTCGACTTCGTTGACTGCCGCACGGCTGTCCCCGAGGAAAAGGCCCGACATGACAACAAACAGGAGCGATTTGGAAGGAGCGGATGATTTCATGCGACCACGAGTGTGCGGAGAAATCATGCGAAAGGCAAGACCCATGCCGTTTGAGAACCGTCATGCGGCTCCTTCTCATCCAGAATCGGCGCCACATCAGGCGCCTTGCTTCACTTTGGAAAGCTTGGATGACTTGGGGAGCTTGCTGCTTCCGCCGGAGGACTGGTCGGCGGCCTTGATCTTGGAAATGATCTTGTCCGCATAACTGGAGGTTTGTTCCGGTGTCATCTCCGGATGCTTCTCCAAGCGGGCCTTCATGATTTCCTTGAACTTGTCACGCCCCTCAGACGAAAGCGATGCATACATCTCACGTCCCTGGTCGCCGAGCATTGAGGACGTGCGGACTTTGCCGCCGTCCTTCTTGCTGGATGACGCCAGGCGTGCTGCGGAGCCATTGACACCTCCTGTGGGGACCATCTGCTGTCCATCGTAGTGCATGGAAACGGTTTCGCCGCCCACCTGCAACTCCACGTTTGTCTCATGCAAATCTCCACCGGCGTTTGCTGCCACCAGTCGCAAACCGGACGCATTGGGCTCCTCAGAGACGACCATGCGTTGTTTCGTCTCGGTGTTAAGCACCGTGGCGATCGGGCGACCGTCCACATACGCCACACCGGTGAGTTGATAGGTCCTCGCCAAGTCCACTGTCCGGGTAAAGGGCGAGTTCATCACCAGTGCGTCGGCGAAACTCAAATCCAGCGGCTGTGGCAGATCGGGGTCGGCCTCCGGGGCTTCTTGAGCCTGGAGGACCGACAGTGAAAACAAAATGGCACTGACACGAACGAATAACTTCATTGGGGGCACCCCGTCCAACGAACAGACTCAGCGGCTCTATCAGTCAATGCATTGCACCTGCCGAGCCGCCCAGGTATGGAAGCAGGCTGGGGCAATTGCACACTTGATATGTCCGGTTCCCAAGCGACTGCGCTGTTTTAGATCGCCAGCTTCTCCATCAGCTTCTGCGTGCGCTGGATGATTCGTTGAGGTTCATCAAGCAATCCGGCGCTCAGCAGGGCGTTATCGAGGATCTGCTCGGTGATCAGGCCAGCCGTGTCGGGATCGCTCTTGTGGAGCTTGGCAAGGCCTTTGACGAGTTGATGGCGTGGATTGATCTCAAAGACAACTTTCGGGCCGGGCATGCCGCTGTCTTTGCCGAGTGCCTTCATCATCTGGCGCATCTGCGGGGTCATTTCACCTTCGGGAGTCAAAACGAGGGCGGGTGAGCCGACGAGGCGCTTGCCGGGACGGACGGTGTCCACGCTGGCGGTGAGGCGTTCCTTGATCCAGTCGCAGAGCGAGGTCGTTTCGGCCTCGGGGAGGGCTTCGCCTTCAGCTTCGCTGTCACCAAGGTCGATGTCGTCTGCGTTGACGGCCTTGAGGTCCTTGTCGTCGAACTTGCTGAGGCTGGAAACGACGTATTCGTCGATGGTCTCGAACATGTAGAGCACCTCGATGCCCTTGGCCTTGAAGGCTTCGAGATACGGGCCGCTTTCGATGGCATCGCGGCTCGGGGCGACCTGGTAGTAGATGGCTTTTTGCTCGGCGGCCATGCGCTTCACATAATCCGCGAGGCCGATGGTCTCGCCAGGCTGGGTCATGCTGGATTCAAAGCGCAGCAGCTTCGCGATGGCCTCGCGATTCGTGTAATCGGTGGCCACGCCTTCTTTGAAGAAGCGGCTGAAGTCCTTGTAGAAGCCGTCCCACTTCTTCGTGTCATCGGAGGCTTCCTTGTCGAGCTGCTTGAGGAGGCGCTTCACCACCACATCGCCGATTTTGCGCACGAGGGCGCTGTCCTGCATGCTTTCGCGGGAAATGTTCAGCGGCAGGTCCTCGCTGTCGATCACGCCGCGGACGAAGCGCATCCATTCCGGCAGCAGCTTCTTCGGTTTCGGGTCGATGAGCACCTTTTTGCAGTAGAGCGACACACCCGGCTCCATCTGGCCCATGCCAAAGGACTCCATGTTCTGCGAAGGCGTGAAGAGCAGCGCATTGATGACGATGGGGCTGTCCGCCTGGAAGTGGAGGCGGTAGCTGGGATCGTCGAAGGCGTGCGCGGTGAACTTGTAGAACTCCTTGTACTGCTCGTCGGTGATGCTGTCCTTCGACTTCAGCCACAGGGCCTCGACCGTGTTGACGCGCTCGCCATTGAGCAGGAGCGGGAAGCTGACGAAGTTCGAGTGCTTCTCGATGATCTGGCGCACCGTGCTGGCCTTGCAGAATTCGGCGGCGTCCTCCTTGAGATGCAGCACGATCTTGCAGCCGCGATTCTGATCCGGTGCTTCATCGATGGTGTAGCTGCTCTGACCATCGCTGGTCCACACGAGGTGCTCGCCGTCGTTCTTCCACGAATGGGTGTACACCTGCACCTTGTCGGCAACCATGAAGGCGGAGTAGAAACCAACGCCAAACTGGCCGATCAGTGTGGCATCGCCCTGCTTGCCGGCGTTCTTCAACGCAGCCGCGAAGGCTTTGGAACCGCTGTGAGCGATGGTGCCGAGATTTTCGATCAATTCGCCCCGGTTCATGCCGATGCCGGCATCCGCGATGGTGATGGTTTTCGCCGTCTCGTCGGTGGTGATGCTGATCTGCAGCTCGGCGGACGCGTCGAATATCTCCTTCTCCGTCAATTGAGTGAGGCGCATCTTCTCCATGGCATCCGCAGCATTCGAGACGAGCTCACGGATGAAGATCTCGCGGTCGGTGTAGAGCGAGTGGATGACGATATCGAGGACTTGTTTGACTTCGGCCTGGAATTCGTGGGTCTGGCTCATGGTGGTATGGTTTTGGGGTTTGGGGGAACGGAGATTAGCGGAGCGTAGTGCGTGGTCAAGAGTTGCGGTTCTCAGATTGACTTTACCCTCCCCTCCCCCACACTCGCTCACTCATGGGACTCTTCGATTCACTCGCCAAAAACGCGCTGGGCGGCATGCTCGGCGGCAAACAAGACCCGGCCGCGATGCTCTCCGGCCTGCTGAGCGACGCAGGCGGCCTGCAAGGCTTGATGGACAAGTTCAAAGGGGCTGGCTTCGGCGATCACTTCTCCTCGTGGGTCGGCACTGGTGAGAATCGAGCCATGAACGCCGATGAGATGCAAAACGCCGTGGGCATGGATGAAATCCAGCGTCTCGCCAGCAAGCTCGGCATGCAGACGCACACCGTTCTGCCATTGCTCGCCCAATTCCTCCCTCAGGTGATCGACAAACTCACCCCGAAGGGAATGATCGACGAAAATCATCCGAGCGGCGCACAGATCCAAAGCGTGTTGACGAGCGTGATCAGCAGCAGCCTGGGCGGCTTGTTCGGCGGCAGACGCTAAAATGGTGCGCCATTGACCGCGCCCGCCACGTAATCACGCCGATGCTCCGACTTGCGCTCAAGATGCTGTTTGGTGACACGGCCAAGTACTTGATGCTCGTCGCCGGCCTGGCGGTGGCGACGTTTTTGATGGCGCAGCAGACCGCGGTGTTCTGCGGGCTGATGAGCTGGACGAGATCGACGCTGCGCAACGTCCCTGCGCCGATCTGGGTAGTAGAAGAGAAAGTCGAGCAAGTGAATGAGACGAACCCGCTGCTCGACACTGATGTCGCGCGTGTGCGCAGCGTCAGCAGCGTGGCGTGGGCGGCGCCAATTTACTCCGGCATCCAGCGCGTGCGGTTGGAGAACGGGAACTTCAAAGTCATCCAGCTTATCGGCATCGATGCCAACACCCTCGCCGGAGCGCCCGCACGCATGCTGAAGGGTGATTTGATGAAGCTTCGCCTGCCACATTCGGTGGTGATCGATGACCTCGGTGTGAAGCGGCTGGCACAGAAGCGAGGCGGAGAGGTCAAGCTGAGCGACGTGTTTGAAATCAACGACCAGGAAGCGCGTGTGGTCGGCATTGCAGACGCGCAGACGTCATTCACCGGCGGTCCTTATGTTTGGACAACCTATGAACGGGCGCTGCAATACGTGCCACCACAGCGGAAGATGCTCTCAGCAGTGATTTGCGCCCCGCGTGAGGGTGTGAGCCTCGACAAGGCGATCGCCGACATCCGGCGGGAAACGGGATTGAGGGCCTACATCAACCGCGAGGCTGGTGTGAGCGATTATTTCGGCCAGTTTGGTGAGAAACCGACCACCAACTTCAACGTCTCGACTGTGTGGTGGTATGTGAAGAACACCGGCATCCCGGTTTCCTTCGGCACCACGGTGATCATCGGCCTGCTGGTCGGAATGGCGGTGAGCTGCCAGACGTTTTACTCGTTCGTGCTGGAGAACATGCCGCATCTGGGCGCCTTGAAGGCGATGGGAACCTCGAACCGGATGCTGTGCGTGATGCTGATCATGCAGGCATTCACTGCGGGGATCATCGGCTACGGCATCGGCTTGCTGGGAACTGCAGGCTTCGCTTTTGCTGCGTTAAAAAACGAACAGCCTCCTTTTTACATGCCAGAGTTTGTGCCCTTCGCGGTGCTCGCCGTGATTTTGGGCATTTGTTTTCTCTCCGCTCTGCTCGGCATCTGGCGCGTGAGCCGCCTGGAGCCGGCGATGGTTTTCCGGACCTAACCCTTCACTGCTGAGATGACAAGCAACGGCCAGCAGCTCGCCGCACGGGTGAGAGGACTCTCGAAAAGCTTCGGGGACGGCGATGCCCGTCTGAAGGTTTTGAAGGAAATCGATCTCAATGTGCGCTGTGGAGACATCACCATGCTCGTCGGGCCGAGCGGTTGCGGCAAGACAACGCTCATCAGCATCATCGCCGGCACACTGGCCGCGGATGAAGGCGAGCTGAATGTGTTCGGGCACGACTTGAGAAGACTCTCATCGTCATCCATCACGGCCTTCAGGGCGAAGCACATCGGCTTCATCTTCCAGTCCTTTCATCTGATCCCGACGCTGACCTGCGTGGAGAATGTGAGCGTGCCGCTCATCATCCAGGGTGTTTCGACCCGCCAGGCGGAAAAGGCCGCGCGCGAAATGCTGGCGCAGGTGGGACTGGCGGACCGCCTGAAGCATCGACCGGCTCAGTTATCCGGCGGACAGCAGCAACGAGTGGCGATCGCACGCGCGCTCGTGCATGAGCCAAAACTGATCATCAGCGATGAACCGACTGCGGCACTGGACGCAAAGAACGGGCATGTGGTGATGGAATTGTTCGAACACGTGGCGCGAGGCCAGGAGCGGGCTGTGCTGATCGTGACTCACGACAACCGCATCTTTCATCACGCCAACCGCATTGCGAGCATGGACGACGGGCGCATCATCGAGGTGCATGACGTGGATGCGGCACATCCGCCGCCGGAACGTCTCAAAGTGCAGGAAAAGTTGTGACGAGCGTCAGTGGACGATTTTCACGGGTGTACCAACCTTCACCACGTGATAGAACTTTTCGGCCATATGGCCCGGGAGGCGAATGCAGCCATGAGAGGCGGGATAACCCGGCAGATAACCTTGGTGCATGCCAACGCCGCCGTACACTCGCATGAAGTAATACATCTTGGCGCCGTCAAAAATGCCGCCCGGCGGACATGGGTCCACACGGTTGTCGATGTTGGTGGCCAGGATGTTGCCGTAACGGTCGATGTAGTCGCCGTAAATGGAGGACAGGTGATCAATGTCCTTCTCCATGATCGCATAGTTGCCCGCCTGGGTGCCGTAACCCTCACTGCCCGAGGAAATGGGCGAGCCGCCCGCCAATTCGCCGCCTTTAAACAGGTACACCATCTGGTCGCTCAAATCGATGACCACGCTGGGCTTGCCGCGCATTTCATCGGCATACCAGAACGAGCCATCATTCATGCCGCCGTTGAAGAGGCTGGTCACACGTCCGTGCACATGCCGCGCAGCCCGCGGGATCTGCTGGGTGAAGAAATTGCGGCTCGCACGGCCAAAACTCCCTCCACCGGGAGGCACGGCACAGGAACTCAACAACATGAGACAGGCGAAACAGGGAATAACCGCAGAAAGCCAACTGGGACGCTGTGAGCTGCTCATGGGTGACGACGTGGGGTTCCCTGCACTCAAACCCCGATTTCGTCAAGGAGCGTCAAGGATTCACCAGGAAGAAGGCTCGGCTGGCGTCCAGAACCGGCTCGGTCGTCACATCGCCACCAGTGGATTCATCGATCCAGCGGGATTGCGGGTCGAGCAGGTAGTTGTGATACGCGACGGTGGCGGGATCGGTGTCACCGCTCCAGAGACGGAGGCGGCAACCGGACGCATGTGGTTGTGCACCCGGCGCCAGCGGCCTCGCGACGCCAGTGCCAAGCAAACGCGTGCCCGAGTTCTGCGGCGGCGCGAGAGGCGCGGTACGCAGCTCACCATGGAAGACAAGCGTCACGGGGGTGGTGCGAATTTGGACAAACCAGCCCTCCTGTGGCGGCAGAACACGCGCCGCAGCCGCTTCGTCAGCGAACGCGATGGCCTGGAAGCTGTTGGTGGTGGAATCAAAGAACAAAGCACGATCGGAATCCTCGACTGTGGAGCCAGTCTGGAACTTGTTCGCGGGCAACAACGTGCCCAGCGTCCAATGCGGACGAATGGTGACTCGCACGCCAGCCAGTCCAGTCATGGGCGATGACAGGTTGAGGCTGGAATCAATGTCAACGACACGGCCTGCGAGCGGGCCTTCGAGAACTTCGAGATAGTGCGATGCCGCGGAGAGATGCACGCTGACGGGCAGGGTGATGTGGTTGCCCTCCACACTGGACACACGGCCAGTGAACACAGCAGGCTGTGACATCGGCATCGAATGTGTCTGACGTCCCACCGGGAAGGTGTGGCGCATCCAGCCCTGGACCGGGCTGGTTGTCGTGGCTTCTGCAGTGCCGTCGAGATTGGAGTCGAGCACAATCTTCACACGCAGGAAGGCGGCGGTGACGGAACTGAAGCGCAGCGTCTCCGTCTGGTCGGTGTTCGAATGGATGACCGGGGTCATGGCGCATGCCGTCCAGGCGGCGAGATCGTCACTGCCTTCGAGCACATAACGCAGATCGTTGTGAGATCCCGCGGGGCGCGTGAGCAGCGCGTCAATCGCGCCCGTGACGGCACTGACTTCAAGCTGGAAGCGCGTTGTTTGCAGGCCGCTGTCCGCGGGCGTGCCGAGGGCGTATTCGAGCAGGTTGGTCAAGCCGTCGGCATCCGGGTCATCCTGCGGCGCATTGTTACCGCCGAGACTGTTCTGGCTGCTCCAAAGCGCGTACGTGTCGGTGGACGAGGACGTACTTTGTCCAGCAGCAAGATTCCGCTGCATGCGCTGACCGGAAGGTTGTCCGGAAACCGGCTCGAAGCCGAAGTCGATGGTCATGATGCCGGAGGAGTCGGCGTCATCATCCATGAATGACTCAAAACCATTTTCACCTGTGCTGGAGGTATAGGCGCTGTTCACCGGCAGCGAGCCATAAGCAAGGTTGATAATACCGGACGAGATACCGGAGGACGCCGGGGTGGTTTCGTCGATGCCGTTTTCGTCAACACGGTCATCGTTGTCCGTGTTGGACACGTTGACAGTGGTGGTGCCATTGCCTGCAAGCGAGGTCATGCCGTCGAGCGGCGCACCTGCGGCGAACATCGTGGCCGGAATGTGCACGTAATACGCCGCCGGCGAGGTGGCGTAGAGCATGTAAGTGCCATTTGCGGCAGTCACGGCCTCGAACACCGGCGTGGCGGTGACAGACTGCGCCTGCTGGAAGAGCCGCACGGTGACATTCGGCACTGGCAGATCGATGCCGGACTCGAAGGTGCCGTTGCTGTTCACGTCGCGGAAGACGACGTTGCCAACCATCAACGCCTTGGGCTTCAAACCGAGGTCGATGGTCAGGTCGTTGTTGGCATCATCATCGTTGTCGCTGTCCTTGGCAAAGCCAGCCTCACGTCCGTCAGTGTCAGTGGGAAGTGCGCCGGCACTCATGGTGAATGTTCCTGTGGAAACACCACTGACTGCCGGATCCACGACTGGCTGGACGTTTTGATTCGCGTTGTCGTCGAATCCACTGGAGAGGTTCGTGCTCGGCACCAGGAACGAAAGCGGGCCGGGGCTGGCGAACTGCAAGGCCGGAATGCGCACCTTGTAACTGTGTGGTGTGAGCGTTGGCGGGCCGTAGAGGATGTAGGCGCCTGTCGTGTCGGTGACTGTCGATCCAATGACGTCTTCCTGACTGGTGGTGCCATTGACGTGAACGAGTTCCAAAGTGATGCCCGCGAGACCCACGTCCACTCCAGTCTGATAGATGCCGTCCGCATTCGCATCACGGAAAACGAGGTTGCCGACACCGAGACGCGTGGCGAAACCAAAGTCGATGGTCAGATCGACGGCAGTGTCGTTGGCATCGTCCGAGGAGCCTCCCATGCCGCCCTCCAGTGCACCAGCGGGCGCAGTCCCCTCCTGCAACGTGACCGGCAGCGCGGTGATGCCTACCTGCTCCGGATTCTGCGTGTCGACGCCATCCTCACCGAGATTATCATCCGCGATTCCTGTTTGATGACCACGAAGCGAGATCTTGTGGAAAAGCGGACCGTTGCCCACCGGACCACCATTGATGCTGATGTTGGATTTGAAGTTGTCCGCGGCGACATGAACCGTGTAAGTGCCGGGGCTGAGGTTGGTAAAGAGATAATGTCCGTTCGCATCCGTGTAGGTGCTGCGGATGGAACTGGTGGAGCCCGCGGTACCGCTTCCTGCGTAGAGCAGCATCCACACGCCCGGCACGCCTTCGCCTGCATCGGCGATGCCATTGTTGTTGGCGTCATTGAAGACGAGATTGCCGATGCTCATCAACTGCGGCAGCGTGCCACCGGTGAAACCAAAATCGATCGTGAGGTCGGAGTCGGCATCGTTGATGTCATCCTGGCTGGTCAGGAAGCCCGTTTCACCGGAATCATCCCGTGGCTCAGTCCCGTAATCGAGAGCGAAGACGATCGAACTGACGCCTGTGACCGACGGATCTGCCGCATCAATGCCATTTTCGTCCGCATTGTCGTCAGTGCCATCGTCCGGGCCAAATCCGGAAATGGATGTGGTGCCAGCCAGCAGCGAGGAACCGGTGAACTGCGACGCCGGGATGTGCATGAAGTACTGGCCCGGCTGGTGGGTTTTCAGCAGGAATGTGCCGTCAATGCTGGTGACCGTCTCAGCGACCGGCGTGGCGGTGGCAGGACTGTCGCCCGGGCGGAAGAGACGCACCGTCACACCAGACACGCCGAAGTCGTTGCTGTCATAGACTCCGTTGGTGTTCAGATCGCGGAAGACAAGGTTGCCCACACAGAGAGGTTTCGGTGCGAAACCAAGATCAACCGTCAAATCAGCCCCGGTATCATTGTAGTCGTCCGATTCTGACAGGAAGCCTGTTTCGTCCGTATCCGCGGTCGGGGCCTGGCCTGGCAACACGATGAAGAAAGGCGTGCGCGCACCTTCGACATCGACAGCCGCGGTGGCATAACCATCCTGGCCGGCATCATCGTCACCAGCAGTCGATGACGGAGGCGTGGCACCGGCACCATCCGGCAGCGAAGGCACACGTCCCACGAGAGCCCCGCCCCCGGCGAAGTTGGAGGCCGGAACACGCACTTGATAGCTGCCGGGGGCCACATTGAAACTGTACAAGCCACCGCCGAACGTGGTCGTGGTGGCCACGGCTGCCGTGGCCGAGGCTTGATTCGACCAGAGTTCGACAACGACACCATCAATGCCGATTTCGACATTCGGATCGAAGACTCCATCGTTGTTCGCGTCATCGAAGACGAGGTTGCCGATGGAGATCTGCGGCACAAAGCCAAGGTCGATGGTGAGATTGGTGGATGCGTCCTCCAAATCATCACTGGAGCCGAGATAACCACCTTCCTGGCTGCCGACGGGGCAACTGGTGGGAGCAAGTGTGAAGACAGCAGTCTGGATGCCGTTGAACGATGGTTTTCCGTCGTCAATGCCATCCTCGCCCAAATGGTCGTCACCGCTTTGGGTTCCAAGCGCGCTGGCGTGGAGATAGAGCGGACGACCGAAATCGAACTCCCACGACGGCACACGGATGTAGTACGAGCCAGGATTCAAATCGGCAAAGAGATAGCTGCCGTCATAAGCGGTGGTGGTTGTGGCCACCGGAGCGTCGAAGGGCACCACCATGCCTTCCTGGTAAAGCTCGACCGTCACATCAGCCACACCCTCGTTTGGATCGGCGCGCCCGTTGTAGTTTGCGTCGATGAACACCAGGTTTCCGACGGCGACGGAGCGGAAGAAGCCGAAGTCGATCGTGAGGTCATTGTTGTCGTCGTTCACGTCATCGACGTAGGCGTTGTAGCCAAACTCCCCGAGAGAGTTGGTCGGTTCCTGGTCTGGCCCAAGGTGGAAAGTTCCCGAACCGACGCCGGAGACAGCCGGATTGACAGCATCGATGCCGTTTTCGTCCGAATCATCATCAACGCCGATGTCACCTCCAGCGCCCGGCAGCGAGTGCCAGCCTGCCAGCGGACGGCCCGCTGTGAATTCCGACGGCGGAATGAAGACTTTATAGTCTCCCTCACTGAGGTTGCTGAAGAGATACTGACCACCGCTGCTGGTGTAAACGACAGCCAGAGGCGCCGAGGAAAGCGGATCTGCCGCGGCGTCAAAGACCTGCACCTTCACACCATCGATGCCCTCACCCGTGGTGTACACACCGTTGCCGTCGAGATCGACGAACACGAGGTTGCCAACCCCGACGCCATTGGGATTCGCCGGCGTGAAGCCGAAATCGATCGTGAGGTTGAAATTGTCGTCGTCGAACGCATCGGCATCGTGCGAGGCTCCTTCTTCGCCAGTGGTGTCGGTAGGACAACCATCAACGGCAAGGGTGAACACGGCGCTGCTGACGCCATTGAGGAAGGGAGTGGGATCATCAATGCCGTTTTCGTTGCCCGGAACGTTGTCATCGAACGCCGAGGTGATGCTGGAAACACCAGCGGCCGATTCCAGACCATACAGCGGTCGCCCGGGCTCGAATTCCGATGGCGGAATGTGCAGCTGATACTGGCCCGCCGGCAGTGAATCGAAGATATAGAGTCCTCCGTTGCTGGTGACTCGTGTGAAGATGGGCAGGCTGTATCCCGGTGTCTGGTTGCTACGGTACAGCTCAACAGTGACTCCATCCACGCCTTCACCCGCGTCGGCGAAGCCATTGTCGTTGTTGTCGATGTAAACCAGGTTGCCCACACCCACGGGTTTTTGGAAACCGAAGTCCACAGTCAAATCGACCGCGGCGTCGATCTGGTCGTCAGAGGTGCTTTCAAAACCGGTTTCACCGCTGTCATTGGTGGGAGTGTTGCCAGCATAAAGGCTGACCACCAGCGAAGAGACGCCATTGACCACGGGATCACCGTTGTTCACGCCGTCTTCGCCGACATCGTCGTCACCCACGAGACCTTCAAGAATGCTGATGTGTTGGAACAGGGGTCCTCCGGACAGGAACTGGGAGACAGGAATGTGAATGATGTAGTTGCCCGGGCGCAGGAGATTGAAGAGGTAACGGCCTTCCGAATCCGTGTTCATGAATGCCAGCGGATTGTCCACGCCAGGGAACTGGGTGTCGTTGTACAGTTCGACACGAATGCCGGACTTGCCCTCACCCGTGTTGAAGCGGCCATCAGAGTTTTCGTCGATGAACACGAGGTTGCCCACCGCCACGGGGCGGAAGAGGCCGATGTCCACCGTGAGATTGATGTTGAAGTCATCCAGGTCGGTGGAGGAGTCGTAGCCGGTTTCGATCGTGTCGTCGGTGGGGGCTTGCTCGCGCACGAGATTGATGACGCCGCTGCTGACGCCGGTAAGCCAGGGTTCATCGGTGTCGAGCGAGTCCTCTCCAGTATCGTCGTCACCAACCGAGAAGCCCGGCAGGCTGAAGAGGCCGCGCATAGAACCCGTGGACTCGAACTGTGGCGCCGGCAGGTGGATGAAGTACTGGCCCTGCCAGAGATTGCTAAAGAGGAACAGGCCCCCGTTGGCGGTGATGGTGGTGGCCACTGGCTGTGTGACGCCCGGCGTGTCACCCCAGCGGTACAATTCCACGATCGCGTCATCCCTGCCCTCGCCAACATCGAAGCGGTTGTTGCCGTTGGCATCGACGAACACCAGGTTGCCAATGCCCATGATGCCCGGTTCGACGAAGCCAAAGTCAATGGTCATGTCGCCGTTTGCATCGACGGTGAAGTTGTCGAGTTCACCACCGCGTGAAACTTCGACACCGGTAATGCCGTCACCGGACGGTTCCGTTCCCGGAGTGAGAGTAATCAACGGGCTGTTGACGACGGTCTTCGGTCCGCCTGGCTGACGGCCGCTGTCATCACCGTCAATCTGGTCATCAATGATGGAGGAGATCGGGCTCGAATAGCCACTGCCCGCCAGAGGCAGTCCATCGACGAAGTTTGACTCAGGAATCTTGACTTGATAAACGCCAGGTGCCTGGCCGGAGAAGTAGTAGTGACCGTTCGTGTCGGTGTATGTCCATCCGATGAGTGATTCAGCACCATCGCCAGAATCGCCATTGGCATCGCGCCAGAGTTCCACGCGCACGCTGGCGATGCCGCGCTCGTCCGCGTCCTGCACACCGTCGGCATCGAGGTCATTCCACACCAGCGAGCCGATGGACACTGACTCCGGCAGTGAAACGAAGGGACGACCGATGGCGAGATCACGCGGACCTGCCCAGATTTCGTTGTTGGGACCAGGCGGACGTGGAATCGGTACTTCGTGGATGGTCACCGTGCCGTTTGGTGCTCCGTTGACATCAACACGCACCAACGCGCCGCTGATATACGTGCCCGAATTGATCGGCTTGCCCCAGTGATAACCGGAGATGTAGAGCTGGCCGTTGGCCGGGTTGAATTCGACATCGCGCGTGTCCACATCTCCTTTGCCGGCACTGGAAATGGTGGCGACAAGCTGCGGCAGTCCGGGTGTGGACGGCACGGTGAGATCAATGCTGAACACCTCACCATCCGAACGATTGACCCCATAGAGTGTGCTGCCGTCGATGTCGATGCCAGAGATGAGGGCGATGGGCTGGCCGCCGGGCACCATATCCACCAATTCCACGTCGGTGACGATGGTATTGAGCATCGCGCCAGTGGTGGCGCTATAGCGACGGACTTCCCGCACTGCGCCGGTTTGCACGACGACGTAGAGATTGCCATCAGGACCGAAATTGATGTCCTCGATGCTGTTCTGAGTAATGAACGTGTGGGGTGCGGGCCCCACGGGAAGACCGGGGGTCGCGCTGGTCGGTCCATTGAAGCGCACAATGCGGCCGCCATTGGCATCCACGACATAGAAGTCTCCATCTGGGCCGATGGTGAACTGAGCAATGAGGCTGACGCTGGCTGTGGAATTGTCGAGCACCGCGCCGAGATCGACCCCTGTGGGGCTGATGCGCCGGATGTTGCTGGCACCATAATGCGCGACGTACCAGTTGCCGTCCTGACCAAGCTCGATGGCGTAGGGCACATCACCCCAGTCGGCATTGCCCTGACTCTGGCTGTTGCCGAAGGCAGGAACAAGGGATCCGGTGAACAGGCCGGTGTTTGCATCAAAAGTCTGGATGCTGTCCGCCTGGGTGGCGGAGACATAGATGGTGGGCGTGACGTTGGTGAATCCAAAGTCGACGGTGTCCTCGTCGTAGCTTCCACCACCGGTGCCGGGTTCATCGGCGGCGGTCAGCGTGATCACATGGCTGTAAACCGCGCCACCATTGATCTGATGGCCGTTGTCATCGTTGTCGATGCCGTTGTCGTCAAAGATGGTGAGGCTGCTGGAGAGCGGCTGTGCCGATGGCGGCTCGGGAATGCGCACGTACACCTGGACCGGAGGCAGGCCATTGAACAGATAGGCTCCGCCTCCTGCGGTGGTCGTCGTGTGCAACAATGTGTCATCGGTTCCCCCGACCCGCGCATCCGCACCTGTGGACCATAGCTCAAGCAGCACTCCGTCGATTCCCGGCTCTCCTGAGTCATGCAGACCGTTGTCGTTGGTGTCCTGCCACACCAGATTGCCCACGCTCATGCCGCGGAAGAGACCGAAGTCCACCGTGAAGTCCGTGTCGGCATCACCATCGTCATCCGTGGACTCGCCACCTTTGGTCAGCGTGATCACTGGCGAGAACACCGGACTGCCCGGACCGCCTGGTTGCAAAGCAGCGTTGTTGTCGTTGTCGATGCCGTTGTCGAGATTGACCGGATTGCCGCCCTGGATGTTGAGCGGGCCGGGCATGAGAACCCTCAGGAAGAAGACACCCGGCTGCAGATTGTCGAAATGATACTGGCCCAAGGCACCGGTGGTGGCGGAGCGCAGCAGCAAGTCGCTGTTCGGACCAGTGCCGCCGATGGCGCCATCAGCGCCTGGATCCCAGAGTTCCACCGTCACATCCTTGATGCCTGCCTCATCCACATCGTGCAAGCCATTGAAGTTGGTGTCTTCAAACACGATATCTCCGATGCTCAAGCCCTTCACCAGGATGGAGAAGGATTGATTCGCCACACAACCATAAGCATCGGTGGTGCGAACCGTGAAGCTGGCAGTGCCATACACCTGCGGCGTGCCGGAAATCAGCCCTGAAGATGACATGCTGATGCCCGCTGGTGGTGAACCGGCAATGACTGTCCAACTGTAAGGTCCGGTACCACCTGAAGCCGAAAGCTGCTGGCTGTAAGGCGTGCCATAGTAAGCGCTGGGCAGTGATGTGGGCGTGATGCTGATCGCCGGGCAACTCACCGCGATGGTGTAAAGCTGAGTCGCCGTGCAGTTGAAGGCGTCCCTGGCTTCCACAGTGAAAGAAGCAGTCATCGCCTGGATCGGCGTGCCTGAGATGATGCCATTCGAACTCAGGGAAAGCCCCCCCGGCAACGAACCGCTGATCACACTCCAGGTGTAGGGCGCTGACCCGCCGGAAGCGTCCAATGGAGCTGAGTACGCGGTGCCAACCGTGCCTCCAGGAAGTGTGGACGGCGAGATGGCAATCGTCGGGCAGCGCACCGTGATCGTGTAGGGTTGAGTGCCGGGAGCTCCATTGGCATCGAGCGCCTGCACCGTGAAGGAGTAGGCACCCGGCGCCGCGGAAGTGGTGCCAGAAATCACACCGCTGGACGAGATGGAGATGCCAGACGGCATGTTGCCGTTGAGCTTGGTGAAGGTGTAGGGTGACGTGCCGCCGCTGGCAGTGACTTGTTGGAAGTACGGCACCAAGCGCGTCGCATCCGGCAGCGTGGACGGTGTGATGGTGATGGGCGGATAATCCACCGTGATGGTGTAGCGCTGGGTGGCGGTGCAGCCTTCGGCATCCGTTGCCTGCACATCGAAGGTGAAACTGCCCAGCGCCGTGGGCGTCCCGCTCAAAACGCCACCGCTGGAGAGTGTGAGGCCGGTCGGCATCACTCCAGAGACGACGCTCCAGGTGTATGGAGCAGTACCACCACCTGCCGCGAGATTCTGGCTGTATGACGCATATTGCACCGCCGCTGGCAGCGGAACGGGGCCAATCGAAAGCGTGGGGCATGCGATCACGATCTGCAAAGCACTCGTGGCAGAGCAGTTCACGCCATCCGTGGCACGCACGGTGAAGTTGTATGTGCCTGGGGAGCCGGAAGGTGTGCCGGAGATCAAACCGGAATTGCTCAGTGACAAGCCGGCTGGCAGCGTGCCCGACGCAAGGCTCCAGTTGTACGGCGTTGTGCCACCGGAGGCGGAAACCTGCTGGGATGGATACTCCACTCCCTTCGTTCCCGACGGGAGTGCCGGAGCGGTGATGCTGATCGACGGACAGTTCACGACGATGGCATACACCCTCGAACCGGCGCAGCCATTGACATCGGTGGCGGTGATCGTGACGTTGTAGGTGCCGGGAGCGCTGTTCGGAGTGCCGTTGAGCACACCACCGCTGCTGAAACTCATTCCCGCCGGCAGCGTCCCGCTGTAACTCCACTGATAAGGCGCGGAACCATTTGAAGCGGTGAGTGTTTGCGCTGAGTAGGCCGAATATTGCACTGCCGAAGGCAGCGTCGTCGGTGACAGCGTGAGCACCGGGCAGGTGATCGTCCAGGTGATCGGGTTGTCCACTGTACAACCGTTCGCGTCCGTGGCGCGAATGACGAAGCTGTAGGTACCCGGTGCTCCAGTGACAGTTCCGGAAAGAAGCCCGCTGCTGGAAAGCGACACGCCCACCGGGAAGGTGCCAGAGGAACGAGTGTAGGTGTAAGGTGTCGCGCCACCGGTGGCGGTGAACTGCTGGCTCACTGCTGTGTTCTGCGCGACGGATCCGAGACTGGTTGGCGACATTGAGAGCACCGGACAGACCACGCGCAGCGTCAGAGCCTGTGTCGCCGCGCAACCGGAGGTGTCGAGCACGCGAACAGTGAAACTATAAGTGGCCGGCGCCGCTGTGACCGTGCCGCTGAGCACGCCGGATGTGGAGAGTGACAATCCCGTGGGAAGCGTACCGGAGGAAATGCTCCATGTGTAGGGCGAGTTGCCGCCCGCTGCATTGAAGGTGGCGCTGTAGGTGGCCCCTTTCATCACATCCGCCAGCGTGGTCGGTGTGATGGTGATGCCCGGGCATGACCGCAGACCAAAGTCGATGGTGTTTTCCGAATTCGTCGCGCCGGTGCTTCCCGGCTCCCCGCCAGCAGTGAGCTGGAACACCATGCTTGTGACCAACGAGCCGGCCCCGCCCGGCTGCGAACCATTGTTGTCGTTGTTCACACCATTGTCGGTCGTGACAACCGAGCCGCTGACCAGCGAGTACGCCGCCGGAGGCGTCAGGCGCACATAGTAGTTGCCCCCGCCGTACACTTTGAAGCTGTAGCCGCCGTTGCTGGCGCTGCTCGTTGTCTGCAGCACGGTGTCGGCGTTGGAGCCGGTGCCGCCAATCGCGTTGTCAGCACCCGGACTCACCAGATCCAACTGCACACCGCTGATGCCGCTCTCGGCGGTGTCCTTCACGCCGTTGTTGTTGGAGTCGTTCCACACGAGGTCACCGACGCTGATGCCGGTGAACAGGCCGAAGTCGATGGTGAGGTTGCCGTTGGTGCCATCACCATCCACCGCTGAGTTTGGCTCCTGTCCGACGGCAAGATCGATCACGGGGCTGTACAACTCGGTGCCTGTACCGCCGGGCTGCGCGCCGTTGTTGTCGCTGTCGATGTTGTTGTCAACCACGACCGCCACGCCGCCGGTGGCGGGAATGCTGAGCGGCGGCGTCACACGCACGTAGTATTTGCCAGGAACAAGATTGCTAAAGCCGTAACCGCCCGAGCTGCTGGTCACCACGCTCGCTCCCACCTGATAGTCAGCCGCGGATCCCGTGCCGCCGATGGCATTGTCACCCCCGGGGCTGAACAACTGCACCGTTGCACCGCTGATGCCCAGTTCGATGGAGTCTTTCACGCCATTGTTGTTGGTGTCATTCCACACGAGGTTTCCGATGTTCACCCACGGCGACACGGAGCACGGTTCGGTGCCGATGGTAAACACGCCGGAGGCATCTGTTTCAAAGGAACCCTCTGTGGAGGCTCCCGGAGTGTAGGTGAACGCAGTCAATGCCCCATTGGCGTCGTAAGTGGGTGACGCACTGAGATCAACCATGTGCAGCACCAGACCCGCGCTGCCACCCGCCTGCACGCCTTCCCAAGTGTTCGGGTCGATGCCCAGCGAAGTCCAGTTGCTCGCGTTGTTCACGCGGCTGACATCGAGCACCAGTTGGAAGCGCACACTGGAGCCGCTTTCCGTGACTTTCTTGAGCAGGATGTCCGACGCCGTCACGCTGCCCGGCGCGCTGCTGACGAGCAGGTTCGCCGTATTCTGCCAGCTCTGGTAACCCAGAGCAGCGTCATAACGATAAACTGTGACGTACGGAGTGGCGCGGTTCATGCCTTCCAGATAGATCAACGCATGATCCGCTGTGGAGGGGTTCGGCCCGGTGCTCACCAGCAGCCACAGGGCGTCCACCTTGCTGCTTCCGATCTGATTGAGCGTCACATCCAGCGACAAACGGCTCAAGGACGCGTCATAGATCACATCTGCGCTGTCGAGATGCGCGATGTTCGGCGCGTAGGTGAAGTCATACGCCTGGTCTGGAGTCCACTCATCTGTCTGGCTGAGTGTTCCATCCCGATTGGTGTCGGTGAGCAGGAAGTGATAGCAGCCTGTTGCAGCAGGACCGGAGGACTTGAAGCCGAAATCGACCGTCATGTCACCATTGTTGTCGTCAGCGTCGTCCACCGTGTTGAACACGCCGCTTTCCCCATTGCTGTTGATGGGCTCCTCGTCGTCTCCCAGCAGAATGAGGCTGCTGCTGATGCCGTTGACCGAGGGTTGCGCGTTGTCGATGCCGTCATCGTTGCCCGCGACGTTGTCATCCAGGTTCACATCCGTCGGAGATGCTGGTGAGATGGAGATCGTGTTCGCCAGGCCCTTGCCACTGGCAAACTCCGAGGCCGGAATACGCACGTAATAGGATCCTGGCACCACATTGCTGAAGAAATAGCGGCCCCGCGTGCTGCTCACGCTGCTGCTGGTGGTGGTGGTCACAAACACACCGGAGCTGTTCAACAAATCAACGCGCACGCCGCCCACGCCTTCACCGGAGTCATACACCCCGTTGTTGTTGCCATCCTTGTACACCAGGTTGCCGATCGAGCAGAAGGTCGGACGCAGGCCGAAGTCGATCGTGTTGTCGGTGTTGGCACCAAACGGTGCCAACAGATTGCCCGGCTCGGTCAACGCGGACAGGGTGATCATCGGCGAATAGATCGGCGCGCCACGGGTCGCCTGCGTGATGCCGTTATTGTCGTTGTCGATGCCGTTGTCCGTGCTGCTGCTGGTGGTGCTGCGCCGTGGATGAGTCACCGGAGGCGTGACACGCACATAGTATTTGCCCGATGCCAGTCCGGTGAAGCTGTAAAGGCCATCAGCTCCAGTGGTGATTGTGGAACCCACCTTCACGTCGTCGCCATTGTTCACTGTGGTGTCGCTGGAGCTGAACAGATCCACCAGTGCTCCCGCCACGCCCGTCTCACCCACATCCACCTGTCCGTCGTTGTCGTTGTCGGACCAGACGAAGTTACCCAGCGTCATCGCCGCGCTGAAGCCAAAGTCGATGGTCATCTCCTGGTTGCCACCACCACTTGCCAGGTTGCCCGGCTCCTTGTTGATCGCGAGGTCGATCACCGGACTGCTGACTGCCGTTCCAGAGCCTCCAGGCTGAAGACCATTGCTGTCATTGTCCACGCCGTTGTCAGCATTGACGGCAGGCGATGCCACCGGCCAGTGCGCATCCGGAGTGGGAAGACGCACGAAGTATTTTCCGGCACTCAGGCCGCTGAAAAGATAGTACCCGTTCGCATCAGTGGTGGTGGTCGCAACCGGCTGATCGTCCGCCGTGTTGGTGAGATTGTCAGCGCCCGGACGTAGCAACTCGACGGCAAGGCCGGGCAGGCCGGGTTCACGAGGATTCTTGACGCCGTTTGCGTTTGTGTCCGCCCACACGAAGTCACCGACAGAAAGCGTCGGAGGATCGCAGGTGGCACTGCCTTGCAGAAGAATGTTGTCGATGTCGATGTAACCGGTGCCATCACCACCCCAGAGATACACTTCAATGAGGAAAGGCTTGCCAGCGAGTTGCGCACCTGTCGGCACCGCGGTGGCACCTCCGATGAAGCTGCTCCACGGCAGGTTCATCGAATACCATGAACCTGTGGACGGCAGAGAGAAGGTGTTCGTGACCGCAGTCTGATAGCCTGCACCTTCCTGCCAGGTGAGCAGCACTTTGCCCTGCACCGGTGCGGTTGAGCCGACACGGAAGACATCAAATAAAATGTTGCCAATGTTGCCCGTCGCGGTCGGGTCCATGTCAAAGCGAATCCACAACGAATCTGGACGCTGTGTCATGCTGGTATGAGCCGCGTCATAACTGGTGTCGTAGGCCGCATCCCAGTCACGCATGCGTCGGGAGAGCGCACCGCCGCGGATTGGCCCGTTGCTGGTTGGCTCGCTGATGTCGGTGAGGCCGTTCATGTCGTCCTCAATCTGGATTTTGGCGGCGTTGACGACGCAGGGACTCTTGTAGCTTGGCGGCGCGGGAAGACCACCACTGGTGGTGTTCAAATCGTATTCCAGCAGGTTCGTGATTGAAGCAGGCACCGCGCGGAAGGCGAAATCGACGGTGGTTTCCAAATCCGTCCCTCCCGCCACATCGCCGGGCTCGCGTCCGACGGCCAATGTGATGACCGGGCTGTTGACCGTGGTTCCCTTCCCGCCCGTTTGCACGCCGTTGTTGTCATTGTCGATGCCATTGTCGGACGAAATCTGTGTGCCCGAGGACATGGGATGCGTGGACAGCGGTGATGCAATGCGCACAAAATAGCGCCCAGGAGCCAATCCCGTGAATGCGTAAGCTCCCGAGCCATCCGTCGTGGTTGTGCCTGCCGATACGTCATCACCATTTCCGATGATGGTGTCCGTTGTGGAGAAGAGCTGCAGCGAAACACCTGCCAGTCCCGGCTCGCCCACATCACGTGTTCCGCTTTGATCGAGGTCATCCCACACGAGGTTGCCAATCGACAGACCGTTGATCGTGAGAACGTAGTCGCGGGTTCCAGAGCAATTCGCGGAGCCGACGCTGCGAATGGTGAAGCTGTAGCTGCCCACGGCAGTTGGTGTGCCGCTGACAACACCACTGCTGGTGTTCAGGGTCACGCCAGGAGGCAGACTGCCTGCGATGAGCGAATACGTGTAAGGCGCAATGCCGCCAGCTGTGGTGATGGTCTGGCTGTAGGCCACTCCGCGATAGCCGGAGGCGAGGCTCGCAGGGCTAAGCGCCAGGGTCGGGCATACAATCGTGACGCTCACCGTGGCGCTGCCGATGCAACCATACACATCGCGGGCCTCTGCTGTGAAACTGAAGGTTCCGGCTGCGGAAGGTGTGCCGCTGAGACTTCCTGATGGACTCAAAGAAAGCCCCGGCGGCGCCGAGCCTGCGGGAATGCTCCAGGTGTATGGCCCGGTACCGCCGCTGGCGGTCAGATTTGTGGTGTAACCAACTCCCACGGTTCCATCAGGAGCCGTTGTGGGCGTGATCGTGATTGTCGGGCATTGCAGTGTGATCGCATAGCTGATCGTTCCCGGGCAGTTGTTCTGATCCATCGCCTGAATCGTGACGTTGTAACTGCCAGGCGTGCTTGTCGGCGTTCCACTGATCAATCCTGTTGGCGAGATGCTCATGCCGGTCGGGAAAGCACCTCCGCTGCGCGACCACGTCTTGATGCCGACACCGCCGCTGGCGCTCAGTTGCTGCGAATAACCGGAGCCAACCGTCGCAGTCGGCAGCGAGGACGGCGTGATCGTGATCGCGGCACAGTTCACACCCAGCGAGAGCGCCTGCTGTTTGATGCAGCCGTTCAAGTCCGCCACCTGCACGGTGAAATTGAAGGAACCGACGGCCGTCGTCGTGCCGCTAATCAAGCCCGCCGAGGACAATGTGATTCCGGAGGGCAGCGTGCCGGCTGCCAGTGACCAGGTGTACGGCGCGGTGCCGCCGCTTGCAGTGAGTTGTTCGCTGTAGGCTTCCGTCGTGGTGGCCTGCGGCAATGTGGTGGGCGTGATGGCGATCACCGGGCAGTCGAAGGTGATCGAGCAATCACGCGTGCCCGCGCAACCGGTGCTGTCGGTTGCCTTCACGCGGAAATTGTAGCTGCCTGGTGCGGCGGTCGGCGTGCCGCTGATGACACCCGTCGTGCTCAAGCTGAGTCCGTCGGGCAAGGTGCCGCTGTCGAGCGACCAAGTGTAGGTTGGATTGCCGCCGCTGGCACTCAAGGTCTGGCTGTACGCCTGGTACTGGCGGCCATTCGGCAGCGAAGACGGAGAAACCGTGATGACCGGACACGTCACACGCAATGTGTAGGCACGAGTACCAGAACACAAGTCACCGTCAGTTCCACGAATGGTGAATGTGTAGTCGCCCGGCACCGCGGTGGGAGTGCCGCCAAGCAACCCAGCGCTGCTCAGGCTCATGCCTGACGGCAGGGCTCCGCTGTCTATGGCAAAGGTATAGGGAGCGCTGCCACCCGCGCCGTCGAGCAGCACCGACGAGTACGCGACAAACTGCTGCGCGTCACCCAATGTGGCAGGGGACAGGGTGATCACCGGGCACACAACACGAATGCTGAGGGCCTGCGTGCTGACGCAGTTGTTCGCGTCACGCGCACGCACCGTGAACGAATAGGTTCCCGGCGACGAGCCCGGCGTTCCGCTCAAAACACCTGCGCTGTTGAGGCTCATGCCAGTCGGAAGCGCACCGCTGGTGATGTCCCATAGATAGGGCGCTGTTCCACCGGCGGCGTTGAGAGTTACCGCGGTGTAGGCTGAGTACTGCACGGCATCGTTGAGAGTCTTGGGTGTGATGTTGAGCACCGGACAGGTGATCGTCAGGGTGTAGGCGCGGATGCCGATGCCACCGTAGGCATCGCTGGCACGCGCGGTGAAAGGATAACCCGCAGGAACGGCTGTTGGAGTGCCGCTGAGAAGTCCGCTGCTGGTGTCGAGCGAGATGCCCGCAGGCAGTCCCCTGTTGCCATTGACCACGAGATCATAACGTGCCGCGACTTCACCGGCTGTGAGCGCCCGGTTGCAAATCACCGGTTCGTCCAGTGCACCATTCCAGCATGTGCTGCTTGTGGCATTGCCACCGAAGAACAACGGCTGCGCGGAATGGTTGATGGCTGTCGTGTAAGGCTTCGACGCGACCTGGACGCCATCGACGTAAATCCGCAGGTTCGTGAGGTCGTAAGTCGCAACGACATGGTTCCAGGCGCCGGCCACGACAGGAGCATCCACGAATTCGGTGTTGATCCAGAAGCGCAGCGTTCCAGTGCCGCCGAGCTGCCGCAAACCATAGCCAATTCCAGGCGCCGTCACCGAATCTGTCTTCGCAACAAGCGCACGATCTCCACTCTGTGATGCACTGGCCGGGCGCACCCAGGCTTCGAGGCTGATCTGCGTCGGACGCAGGGCAGACTGATCCGCCACCTGCATGTAATCATTGGCGCCGTCGAAACTGAACGCGTTCCCGGCAACACCACTCACGAAGCTGACGCCGTTGAGCAAGGCGCCATGATTTCCCGCCACCAGTTCCGCCGCGCTGCTTTCCCCCGGCCACCATGCAGCAGTGCCGCTCACGGCGGACGGCCCATAGCTCCACGTGTAGGGCGCGGTGCCACCGGAGGCGATCAAACTCTGGCTGTACGGAGCGTACTGCGCCGTCGCTGGCAAGGTGGCGGGATTGACCGTCACGATGGCGTTCATCAACGTCAGCGTGTAGTTCTGCGCACCGGTGCAGCCCAGGCTGTCGGTGCTGCGCACGGTGAAGTTGTACGCGCCTGGCGCGGCCGCGGCTCCGGGGGTGCCGCTGATGACACCACCGGTGCTCAAGGTCATGCCGCTGGGAAGAGCACCGCTGCTGATCTGATACAAGTAACCACCGGATCCACCGCTCGATGTGAGTGTGACCGGATTATAGGCCGCATACTGCGTGGCCACAGGCACGGTGCCGGGGCTGATCGTGATGACAGGACAGCCACGGAAGCCGAAGTCGATGGTGTTTTCGACATTCGTGATGCCGGAGCTGCCCGGCTCGCCACCGGCGGTCAGCGTGATCACAGGACTGATCACCGCCGTGTTGATGCCACCTGGCTGCAGGCCGTTGCTGTCGTTGTCCTCGCCATTATCGGAACCATCCGCGATGCCAGAAGCGAGCGGATACGCCACGGGCGGTGTCGGGATGCGTACGCGATAGGCGCCGGGCTGGTAAACGGTGAAACCATACACGCCACTGCTGTTCGTTGTGGTGCTGGCGATGACGGTGTTCACCGAACCATCGAGCAATTCGACCGCCACGCCCGAACCCGCGCCTGTTTCAGTGCCGCTGGTGAATGCACCGTCATTGTTGGCATCGATGAAGAGCTGGTTGCCAAGCTGGATGCCGCTGAAGAGGCCGAAGTCGATGCTCAGCTCGGTGTCAGGGTTCGTGTCGCCATCGTTGATGGGCTCGGCGCCGATGTTGAGGCTGATGACCGGGCTGTAGAGATAGGTTCCCGGGCCTCCGGGCTGCGAGCCGTTGTTGTCATTGTTGATGCCGTTGTCCGCAGTGACCACGTTGCCTCCCGCAGCGGGAATGCCGCTGGGCGGTGCCACACGCACGACGTACTTGCCGTCCGCAAGCCCTGTGAAGTTGTAAGCACCCGCAGGACTTGTCGTGGTTGTGGCAACCAGCAGGTCATCGGCATCACCGGCGACGTCGTTGGTGCTGCGATAGAGATCCACAGAAACACCACCAATGCCAAGCTCGCTGAACGCACCCGTGTCACGGACACCGTTTTTGTTGGCGTCATTCCAAATGAGGTTGCCGATGGTGAGCGTGGCCGAGGGACTGACCTGGCAGAGGTAAACGAGGTCGGTGACGACCGGGTTGGTGCTGCTGCCGCCAGAGAGCACCAGCGTCGCGGTGTCGATCTGCGACTGCGTGGCGGCATTGGCGACGCGGAAACGATAAGTGAACTGACGCCATACTGGTTGCAGTGTGTTGGAGGCCGCCTCAGTCCAGCCGTTGAAGTCTGAGGCACCAAACGACGGATAAGACACTGTCCCGCCGCTGTATCCGCAGCATTGGCTCACTCCGGGAGCAGTGGCGCTCATGTCACCCTGCGGCACGGTGTAGTATTGATAGATGCCCGGTGTCCCGCCGGTGATGATCTGGAAGATCGGCGCGTTCGCGCCCAGATCCCACAGGATCGAAGCAGAACCCGAGGAGGCGCTCGCCGCCCAGACGCTCAGCTCATATTCTTTTCCAGGCTGCAACACGCTGCTCCACGCACCACCACCCGCCGCACGCAGGCTGACGCAGGAATTCGTGCCCTGCATCACCAGCATGCGTTTGCCGTGGCGGCTCTTCACGCTTTCGAGCCACGAGACACGCGAGCCGTTGTTTCCTGCGAGCACCTGAACGCGCTGCACTGGTTCGCTGAGTCCGCTGGTTCCATTGGTGCCACCCAGCCACTGGTAAGCGTTGATGTTGGCACCAAGCGAGGTCCCTGTGCCGTCGTAACCGAGCACCGCCAAAGGTGTGCCGGTGACGTTTGGAAGTCCTTGGAACTCAAAGCTCGGATTGTCGATGAGATTGGTGATCTGGCACGGATTGGCGTTGGCAAATCCGATGTCGATCGTGCTGTCCACATCGGTGTCATCGCCATCCACACCGGTGCCGGGTTCCGCTACAGGCAAAAGCGTGATCAGCGGCGTGACCACTGGATCACCCGACGCGGTTTGCAGGCCGTTGTTGTCGTTGTTAACGCCGTTGTCGAGTGCCACCTGGCTGGTGCTGACGCGTGGATAGTAAGGTGGCGTCTCGGCGATGCGCACGTAATACACTCCTGGCGCCAGATTGGTGAAGAAGTAGAGTCCGTTCGTGTCGGTGGTGGTCGTGGCGACCAGCACGTCGTCGCCACCACCATTTTCACCATTGCCGTTGATGCCAGGCGACCACAGTTGCATGCGCAGGTTCGGCACGCCGCTCTCGGTGGTGCTGCGCAGGCCGTCATCGTTCATGTCAATCCAGACCAGATTGCCCAAGCCCATCGGCTTGATGGTGACCGTCACGTTGCTGGTGGTGCTCTGGCAGTTGCAGGCATCAGAGGCGCGCACGGTGAATGTGCTGCTGCCAAGCGTCGTCGGAGTACCGCTCACGCTGCCGTCCGCGGCCATCACCAGGCCCGGTGGCAGAGTCCCGCTGACCAGTGTGAACGAATAGGGAGCCGTGCCACCGCTGGCGGTGAGATAGTGCAGATAGCTGGTGTTGAGATAGCCGTTGGCAGTCGGTATTCCACCAATCGTGATCGTCGGGCAGACGGGAGTGATCGTGTAAGCGCGTGAACCAGAGCATCCATAGGCGTCCGTTCCCGTGACGGTGAACGAAGCCGGTGTGGTGCTCGTCGCGGTGCCGCTGAGGACGCCCGTGCCGCTGTCGAGGCTGAGCCAGGCTGGAAGCCCGCTTGCGCTCCACGTGATCGGCGTGGCGCTGGTTCCGCTGGCGCTCAAGGTTTGTGAATAGGCAAATCCGATCACCGGAGCTGGAAGTGTGGCAGGGACCACCGTGATGACAGGGCAGACCTGAATCTGCAAAATTACGATGCCCACGCAGCCCTCGGCATCCGTGATGCGCAGCGTGAGACTGGCGCCAGCCGGATCTGCAGTCGCTGGCGTTCCCGAAATCACACCACCGCTTGAAAGCGTCAGTCCGTCCGGCAAGACACCACTTTCCAAGGCGAACGAATGCGGTGCAGTACCACCCGAAGCGACCAAGGTTTGCGAATAGGCCGTGCCCACTGTTGCCTTGGGAACCGTCGGCGGTGTCAGCGTGATCATCGAACAACGCGGATCAATCGTGTAGGCATGGGTTCCGGTGCAGCCGTTCGCATCGGTCGCCCGCACGGTGAAGTTGACCGGTGTTGCGTCGGGTGGAGTGCCGGAGATCACACCCGTGTTCGCATTCAGAGTGCACCATGCTGGCAGCGTGCCGCTGGCAAGGGTGTATTGATAAGGCGCAACACCACCGGACACGCCAATCGTCTGCTGATATTGCAGTCCCACTGTCGCAGGTGGCAGCGCGGACGGACTGGGCGTGATGACCGGGCAGACCTGCATCGGCAGCACCTGGGTGCCGGCGCAGCCGTAGGGATCCGTGGCGCGCACGGTCACGTTCACGCCGACACCATTCGCGGCCGTCGGAGTGCCGCTGATGACACCAGTGGCTGAATCGAGAGAAAGGCCCGCTGGCAATGTGCCGCTGGCAACGCTCCATGTATGTTTGAGCCAGCCGGTGACCGGCTGCATGCTGTGCGTCGGTCCCGACCACTGCAAACCGGCGACTGCATCGCCACCGTTTTCATAGAATTCGACACGGACAGCCACCACCGTTCCGGCGGTCAGTGAAATGTTCGCGCTATAGGTTGTGGCCGAGTGGTCAGTCCACTGATCGATGAGCAGCGTGTTGTCCACCCAGAGGCGGATGCCGTCATCTGACGTGCATTGGAACGTGTGAGTGCCGGTGGCTGACGGCTGGATGAAGCCGTTCCAGCGAACGGAGAAATTGTCGGCAGGAACCGAAGCATCAGGCGAACCGGAGGCCCAGTTGAAGTCAATGGAGTTGTCCTGCCGTGTCAGAACCAGTGTGTTGAAGCTCTTGTCGGAGAAATACTGTCCGATGAGGCCGGATGCAGGCGATGCAGTCAATGCCTGGGTGTATGCCTGCCCCACCGCGCCAACAGCAGGCACAGCGGGCGTGATCGTAATTGTCGGACAGACCGGCGGCAGAGTGTACTCGCGCGAGCCTGAGCAGAGATTTGCATCCGTGGCAGTGACGGTGAAGGTCACCGACGTGGCATTGGTCGGCACGCCGGACAACACTCCCGTGGCCGGATCCAGGCTGAGCCACGCAGGCAGTCCTGTGGCACTGTAAAGCACAGGCGTGGCCGTGGAGCCGCTGATTGTGATGGTCTGCGAATAAGGAACACCGATCAACGGCACATCCAGCGTTGCTGGATTCACCGTAATCACAGGGCAGACGCGGATATCAACCACCTGTTCCTTGTAGCAACCGTCGCTGTCAATCACTCGAATGGTGACGCTCATTCCGTTCACACCGCTGGTGGCGGAAGTTGGTGTTCCGGTGATGGCACCATTGGAAGCGAGGCTCAATCCCGCTGGCAGCGAACCTGAAACAATACTCCACGTGTAAGGCGTCGCACTGCTGCCGCTGGCGATAAGCGACTGCGAGTAGGCCGTGCCGACAACGCCGGCAGGCAAGGTGCCCGGCGAAATCGAGATGATCGGGCAGGACCGGAAGCCAAAGTCGATGGTGTTTTCAAAGCTGGTGCCGCCGGACGATCCTGGCTCTGTTCCCGCTGCAAGCGTGATCAGCGGGCTGGTGGCACTGCCTCCAGTGCCGGCGGGTTGCACACCGTTGCTGTCATTGTCCACGCCGTTGTCAGCATTCACCGCCACCGATGCGAGTGTGTAAATGGACGACGGCACAGGAACACGCACACGATAGGTGCCCGGCGCACAACCACCGAACAAATAGCGTCCATCCGCTCCGGTGACGGTGCTGATCAAAACGGTACCGCTGTTGTCCAACAACTGCACGCCGACATTCGGAATGCCCATGTCGCCAGCGTCATACAATCCGTTCCGGTTCAGGTCGGCAAACACCAGGTCACCCACGTTCACACCGTCGTTGAGGCCGAAGTCGATGGTGAGTTCGGTATTGGGGTTGGTGTCACCGTCGTTCATCGACTCCGTTCCAGCAGCCAGAGTGATCAGCGGGCTGTAGATCGGCGTTCCGGGTCCGCCGGGCTGCAAACCGTTGTTGTCATTGTCCACGCCGTTGTCGAGCGGCACCACTGCACCGGAAGTCGAAGGCAACGCAGATGTCGGCGTGATTTGCACATAGTAAGTGCCCGCTGGAACGCCGCTGAAGACATAAGCACCGCTGCTCGTCGTGGTGATCGGCGGAGCCACTTCATAGTCAGCATTGGCCCCTGTGCCGCCACGCACACCATCCGCACCCGGATGGAACAGACGCACCACAACGCCGGAAACGCCGGGTTCGCCCGCATCCTTGACGCCGTCGCGATCCAAGTCCTGCCATACCACATTGCCGAGGCAAAGTCGTGCTTCCGCCGCTGCGACACGCTTGAAGATCATCGAGTCCTCGACCCCACCGGGGTTGTTGCCGTACACACCCATCGTGTTGCCATCGGCAGAAATGCCATCACCACCGTTGTAGATGTTCCAGAAGGCGTAAGCCGAATCCTGCGCGGCATGACCATCTTCAATGAGCAGATCGGACATGCGCTTGTAGGCCGATGTCGGAGCGTCCCACATCACGGCGAAGCTGCCGGTCGAACTGCTGCTGTAGATCGAACCCAGCACGCGTCCTGTGTCGCTGATGGCACCCACAATGCCGCCCAACTGATCCTGCGGCAGGACGCGCGGCAGATTGGTGCGGGCGCCTGTCTGAATGTCATGCACGAACGGGACCGGCACGCCGGAAATGCGCTGACAGGAGCCCACATAGCGCCCGTTCGGGCTGATGCGACCGCCACGAAGCGATCCGCCTGTGAACGTGACCACCGTGGTGTTCCAACCGGTGAGCGGATGACCGCTGATCACCTTGCCGATGCCGCTGCTGTCCACCACGAGCAGCTTCGTGCCATCGGACGACGCATCGAGCACTTCGCGAATGCCTGCGATTGCCGTCCATGCACGCGAGTTGAGATTCCACCAGCCGCCTTGCGGCAGAACAGGTCCGCCCGGACCATCCTGATCCACAGTGCCAAAGGCATAGGCGTTGTCCGAGGTCAGCGCGCACGGAACCGAGTGAACACTGGGGTTCGCATCGTACGGAGTCAGCAGTTTGACCACCGTATTCGTGGCCTGAGTGTAGTAGAAGGCAACAATGTTGGACTTGCCCCCCGTGACCCATTTGTCAAAGCCGACGACGTTGCCGCTGTCGTTCACATCGCTGCCCATCGCGTAAGGATGGGACGAATCAATCAACGGAATGTCCGTGTTGCCCAGTGAAAGCGTGTTGAGCAAGAAGCCGCGTGTCTTGATACCAAAGCGAATGCCGGTGGCCCAACGGCCATCTGGTGACATGTTGAAAATGCAGTTGCCCTGACTCTGCGTTTCACCGCCAAATACATCACGTCCCAGACGTGCGACGAGATACGACGTCCCGTAGGTGCGTCCTTGTGGATCCGGGCAGGCTCCCACTGCCGGCGCCACGAGAATCGTGCGGCTGACGGTTGTTTCGCAACCGATCGAGTCGATGGCAGCCAGCAGCACCGTCGTTCCGCCCGCCGTGGTCGGAATTCCAGTGATCACACCGCCCGATGACAGAGCCAGTCCATTCGGCAACGCGCTGCGTGCCTCGTAGGTGTAGGGTCCTGTGCCACCGGAAGCAGTCAACGCGGCGGAATAAGTCGTTCCCGCCGTGCCACTGGGCAATTGTGCCGGTGACATGGTCAAGGCGCCGCAGCTCGACAAACCAAAGTCGATCGTCATCTCCGAGTTCGGATCGGCATCGCCATCAGTGGCGGACTCTTTGCCGACAGCGACCATGAACACCGGGCTGAACAACGGCGCGCCAGAACCACCCGGCTGGCTGCCGTTGTTGTCGTTGTCGATTTGATTGTCCACCGTCACTGGCGTGCCTGATGTGAAGGGCAGCGGACCCGTCGGCGTCACTCGCACGTAATAGGCACCGGGGGCCATGCCGGTGAAATTGTAAACACCCGACGCGTCGGTCGTTGTCGAGCCAACCTGCGTGTCTGCATTACCGCCGCTGCCACCAATCGCGTTATCCGCGCCCGGAGTGAAAAGCAGCACCTGCACGCCCGGGACACCGTTTTCACCCACATCGTAGGTGCCGCTGTTGTTGGTGTCATTCCAGACGAGATTACCAATCTGCAGACGTGTGGCTTCAAAGTCCTGGCCGGTGAGATTTTGATTCGCTGCGAGCGTGATGCTGATGTTGCTTGGATTCACGCCGTCCACATCCGCCCACGGATAATAAGTAGCTGGTGGCGTGTAAGTGGCCGCGTAGTTGCCGGGAGCGAGACTGCCAAAAGTGAATGCACCCGACGCATTGGTCGTCGTGTTGGAGGTCGTGTCATCCGCGGTGCCCAGAATCGCGTCACTGCCAGCAAAGGTCAGTGTGACGGTGACGCCCGAAAGACCTGTTTCACCGGCTTGAGCAACGCCATCGCCATCGCCGACAACAACACGACCTGCCACGCTGCTGAGTTGCTGACGGTAACCGAAGTTGCGGCCCGCGAGGTTGGACGTGAGCGAAGTGATGACCGTTTGCTGGTCCTTGGTGGCGTCAGGATCGCCGGTCTGCACATATGCCTGTGCCAGCAGCGTCGTTCCATTCACGATCAATGTAACGTTCGATCCCGAGGTGATGCCGCTGAAACTGAAGTTGCCGCTGGCATCGGTGGACAAGGTGAGTGTGTCGTCCGTCGTGCCATCTCCGGTAATATCAACCAGTGCCTGCACTGGGACGCCCGAAAGACCGGCCTCGGTACCATTGATGACTCCATCTCCTGCCACGCCGCCACTGCCTTGACCGTTGTCATTCCACACACGTCCGGCCACACCAAAAGTGGGCGTTGGAATGCGATAGCCAAAGTTGAGATTGCTCACCGTGCCGCCGCTCGTGATGGTCACGGTGGCATTGCCATCCAGCGGCGCCACAGGGTCGGCAGTCGGTGTGGTCGCATATCCGGTCGGCAGGCTGTCCGACCGGACCTTGATGAGATGCGTGATGTTGTCGAGACCGTCAAAACGATAGACTCCATCGACATCGGTCACCATGGCATCCAGCAGCGTGGTCCCGGCCGAGTTGTAGAGCTCGACGAGCACGCTGGCGAGGCCGCTTTCCGTGCTTTGACGTGCTCCATTGCCATCCACATCCGCGAAGATGACACCAGTGGCTGCGCCAGCATGGTCACGACCGAAATTGATGTCTTCGATTTCATTCCCCCCCACCACACTCAACAAATATGACGTGCGAGTGGTCGCGCGTGTCATCGTGGCCGGAATGTCCGGATCATTCGTGACATAGGAGACGGTGTAGGTGCCTGGAATGACAAGGAACGCATAACTGCCATTCGAAGCACTGTTCACCGATTTGGAAACCGCGGCACCAGAAGTGGCGGTGCCGGTCAACGTCACGCTTACGTTGGCCAGTCCAGGTTCCCCTACTCCGACGAGCCCGTCGGAGTTCACGTCGTGGAAGACGATGCCCTTTACCAGCGCCAGTTCACCAAAGCCAAAATCCACGGTGAGCACGCTGGCACCTGCGGCCAGGTTCACGCCGATCTCCTCTCCCGTGGTCGGCAGCATCGTGTCGAACTTGCCGGCATTCGGACTGGTGGCAGGCGCGGGGACGTGCTGTTCCTCGACACGCACCACGTATCTTCCGGCTGGAAGTCCGCCGATCAGGTATTGACCGCTGGCGTTGGTCTGTGTGGACCTCACGATGCGTTCGGTGGCGTCCACTTCGCCGTTTGCATTGTCATCGGCGTAAACCGAAACACCAATGGAGCCAATGCCAGGCTCATCGTCGGTGTTGCCCATGATGTTGTCCACGCCGTCGGGATCTTGCACTCCGTCGAAGTTGGTGTCGTAGAACACCGTGTCACCGATGACTCCCGAGTGATTGTGGCCGAAGTTCGCGTTCGTCACGTTCTGTGCTGCTGCGAGCGTGATTCTGTTCAAGCCCGTCGTCAGCGAGAGCGTTGCCGGGCCGGAAACGAGCACCACACCCGCTGGCAGCGTGCTTTCAACCACATCCACGAGGTAATTTGCCGCGCCAAGCCCGGTGAAGGAGTAAGCGCCATTCAAATTCGTCACAGCCTGGCGCATCAGCAGATCACTGGATTCAATCGTGCCGTTATTGTTGAGATCGCGATAGAGGCGAACCGTGATGTTGTTGAGGAACGGCTCGGTGGTGCCGGTCACCGCATCCTGGTTGAAGTCCAGCCACACGGTGCCGAGGATTGATCCACCATTGGGATCTGGCGGTATGAAACCAAAGTCAGCGTCGTTGATCTGCGCGCCATTGGCCGCAAGCGTGCGCTGCAACACTGGTGAAGTTGTTGCCACCCAGTTCGCCGGCAACGAGGCCAGATCAACACTCACCGTCCAGGGGGACCCGCCGTTGGAGTTCAGACCATACACTCGATAACGGCCCGAGCCATCACTGGTGGCGGTTTTGGTGATCGTTCCGTTTGTGACCGTGATTTTAACACCAGACAGTCCGGGCTCGGTTGCGTCCTGAACACCGTTGGCATTCGTGTCAGCAAACACGGCATCACCAATGCTTCCTGTGAGTGCCGTCTGCACGAGCTGGCTCGGCGTCTGGGGAATCACGCTGGGAGTCGCAACGCAAGCCAGCGCTTGATAGTCGGTGTACGCGGCAAAGGAAGCTGTCAGGTTAACTTGGCGCGTTGCGGCCCCCGTGGCTGGATCAACTTGCCAGAGGATGTTGTTTGTGTCTCCGGCACCACCGCTGCCGGTCGTCGCACGCAAGACTTCATCCGCATCGAAGTTCAGACCGCCCACGTCATCAATCCCAGTTGTGGTGCCAGAGATTACGATACGCCCAATGTCAGTCACTGCTCCGGTCAGAGGATCAATTTTGACCAGATGGTCCAGATCACCGAAGCCGGTGACGGAATCATTGGCCACCGCAAACAATTCTCCCGTTCGTGGCAGGAAACTGATGTCATCAATGTCATAAAGAGCCGTACTCAGTGCATTGGTTCCCACGACGACATAGTCAACCCCCGCACCAAACGCATCTTCCACATGCATGCCGGTTTCAGGATCGATCTGAAAGAGCACATCGAGCAGAGTGTTAGACTTGCTCGCGTCCTCGCGACGATGAATCGCGAAGATCAGTCCTGATGCAGGATCGATGTCCATTGCGGTGATCTTGAGAACCGTGAAGTTCCCGAGCGGACCTTCGAGTGGATTGGTGGCGTCAACGGCCCTTCCGATGATTGTCATTCCTGCGCCCCCCGGAGGATAGCCAGACAACTCGACGGCATCGATTTCTTCATAACCAGACTTGGCGGTTCGAATGATGACAGAGTCCACCAGGTAGCTCGTGAGAGGAAAAGTAACTTCAAAATATCCGGGGACAGCCGTGGTGTCTGAAGGAATCGAGAGCGCGTGGCTCGTGCCGTCTGGTTCGACCAATTCGACCCCCGTCACAAAACTGCCGAGGTAGGTCTCTCTGATCCGAACAGCGTTCGCGTAAACCGGCGTGGTATAACCCAACTGGATATATTCCGGATTGCTCGTGGTGGTGGCAGGTGACCATGCGGTTCCGTAATCGCCAGCCTGCGAAGTGTCAGGTGCCCCCAAAGCCTGAATGGCTCTCCAACTGTTTTCGTCGCTCGTCCATTCACTGCTGAAACCCACCACACGCGAAGCCCATTGAGTGATCGCAGATGAAGCCCCTCCCGGAGTGATCAACCCGATCCGGTCCGCCCCGGAACCCACCGTTGGATCACGATCGGCGGCGTAAAGCTGCCCATTTGGCGTGAGTACAATCGCACGCACCTGAGTCGTACCTGTGGCACCCAAATCCGTCACCACTCCCCGGTCAACCTTTATAAGGCGGTCATCGTCAGCGCCGCTGGTCAGGTTGGCGACCATGAAATAGCCACGGAATTCGTTCGTCTGCATCGTAGCGACGTTATCCACGGAATCCAACGCGCTGGCATCAGTCACGTTCACGGAAAACGTCAGCGGCCGGGTGGTGAGAACTCCATTCGACGTGGAGGCGGGGAAACTGCGGCCACCCGAAACGAACGCGGCGTTGGAGAAGCTCAAGAGTCCGGGCGTCGTTCCCGCCGAGACGTTGTAGGTCCATGTATAGGTTACCGATCCTCCCGAAGGAACTGTGGCGCTGGCGGGGGACGGCCCGGTTAGCTTGGAGGCCGTGGCGCCATTGGTTCCAGTAATCGTCAACGCAGGAGGTGACACTCCATTAATCTGCCCGGAGCTCGACGCAATGGTCATGCTCACTGTGGCAGTTCCTCCATGGATGACCAAGGCTGGTTGCACTTTGAGATCGACAGTCAGTTCGGTCGGCACCGGCGTGCCAAAGTCCACCATGGAACCACCTGCATTGACATTCACAGGCAGGCTGGGGAGTGAGGCCCAAGTGTTGGATGATGGGCTGTAACGCCAGGCATATGTGGTGCCATCGCCGCGCAGCGCGTAGATCGTGGATCCGGCAAACGCCAGAGCCGCGCCGTCCTTGGCAGTACCAGGTGCGAAAGCGCGCGTGCTCCAACGGTTGGTGCCTCGGTCATAGCGATAATAGTCTGTCCGGTCACCGCCTCGGAAGGCATAAAGGTCGGTCCCGTCGAATGTCAGTGCCCCGCCCGAACTAATGCCGCTGGGTGTCGAAGCGCGAGTCGACCAGCTGTTGGCAGACACATCGTAACGATAGAAACTGGCTTTACCATCTCCACGCAAAGCGTAGAGATAGGTTCCGTCGCACGAAAGCGCACCGCCGTTTTTGACGCTGCCCGGCAAGGACGCCCGAGAGGTCCACGTGTTCGCGGAGGGATCGTAACGATAGAAGGTGGAAGTCCCCTTGCCACGCATCGCATAAAAGTAGGGAGCCTTGTAAATCAAAGCGCCGCCTTCTTTGATGCTGGCGGGGGTGTTCGCCCGCGTCGTCCATGCATTGGTGTTCGGATCATAGCGCCAGAATGAAGTCGAGTCGTTCCCTCTCAACGCATATAAATAGACTCCATCTGATGCGAGCGAACCGCCCCAGCCCACGCTGGCCGGAGCATTCGCCCGTGCAACCCAGGCATTCGTTCCCGCATCATAGCGATAGAAGCCTGTTTTGTTATCTCCTTGGAATGCATAGAGGTTCAGGTTCTGCACCAGCGAGCCCGGAATTCCCTCAGTGGTGCTTCCGAGGTTCCAGGTGACACTCTGCCCGGTCCCCGCACGAGAAACATTAAGACTCGGGGATGCGCCCTCGGCAAAGACGTAAGAACCGGCTGATGCCCCGCACGTGAAACTGATGTCGCCACTACCGAGACCGGCATCCACCTGATACACCCAGGTGAAGCTGGTGTTGCCGCCGGCAGAGACTGATGCCGTGGCCGGCGTGGGTCCGCTCACCAGCATGGCGGAGGCGCTGCCGGTGGCGTTCACCAACGGATCTGCCGGTGTGATGTTCGACAAAGCCGTGTTGCTGCCGAGCGTCATGGTCAAGGTGACGAGATCTCCATTGCGGCACACTGTCTTGGAAATTCCCAGCGCGGTGGTGGTCAGCGCCGAGGCCGAGGCCGGACGAAATGCCGCCCAGTAATTCTGAACTCCCGACGCGTTGACGCGTGAGTCTGAGCCGACCTGGAAGCCGTTGCTGAGCAAGGACTGGATGTTATTGGCAGCGTTTGAACTGGCGCTGCCGAAAAGACTAATATCCCCCGCGAGGGAATCTGGACGCATCACGGCCGCCACGGCAGAGGCACTGCGCAGCAGCACGAAGGCAGGCTGGAAAGCCGGGTCCGTGACATTGCGATCATCAGTTGCATTCCCCTCATACACACCGGTGGCCGTGATGCCATCAAGCGGCTTCCATGCGATGTAGTGATAGACCACTGAACTCGCATTGCTGCCGGTCCCAACTTGGAAACCGGCGGATGTCAGACCCGTGACGAGGTTTGTCGCAGCCGCACCTCCGGTGAAAAGGAAGGACTCGTTCACCTCCATCACATCCATTTTCATGACGGCGGCGGATGCCGTGGCGGGAAGTACAAAAACGCTGGCAGGCTTGAAGCCCGGGCCACTGATCGTGCGGGACGAGGTGCCGTTTCCCGTATAGCTTCCCACACCAAGCACCCCGCTGGCCGCACGAAATGCGACCCAGTCATAACGCATGCCGTTGCTGTTGACCGTGGAGTTGTTTCCCACTTGGAAGCCGGTGGACTGCAACTGCTGGATCAGGTTGGATGAAAGCGCAGTTGCGGTGACGAGCTTTGCCGCATCACCGCTCATCGACGACGTACGAATCACGGGCGCAACGCTGCTGGCACCTTTGATAATGACCACGTCCGGCAGGAAGCCCACTCCCGTGATGTTGCGGTTGTCCAAGCCATTGCCAGTGTAGGTACCTGTCACCATCTGAACCGCCGGATTGCCCGCGCTTCCGTTCACCGCCGGTTGAGACACAAACGTGCTGAGCGTTCCTCCCTGCCCGGCGCTGACAAAGGTGGTACCGGTGGGCAATGCGTCAGTGATGGACAGGCTCGTCAGGCTTTCAGAGCCCGAATAGCCGGGCGTCAGCGTGTACGTAATTTGGTCGCCTTGAACAGCCGTCGTGCGGCTGGCAGCCTTGCTCAAAAGCTGAACGAACGCAAAGTCAGCCGTCAAATTTGTCTCTCCAGCATCAACCGTGAGTTGAATCTGCCCCACGGCTTGATGATAACCCGGCGGCACAGCCACCGAGTTCGTGTCCAGGGTCACAATATAGCTGCCCGCCCCCAGATCATTGACCAGATAATGTCCCTGCACATCAGTAAAGACCGTGCGGATGAGTTCATTGGCATCTGCAAAGCTGTCTCCGTCGAGATCGGCATAGACCAGCACTGGCATGTTCACAACAGGCCGGTCACCTGTGTCGTTCACCCCGTTTGCATTGTTATCGAGGTAAACCTCGTCGCCAACGGTTGCCGGCTGCTCGCGCCAGAACCCGAAATCCACATTGTTGTAGGCACCGCCAAGATTCTGCAATACCACAGGGTCAGGCGTCGTGATGCGGAATGGCGTCCCGCCGAGCGCCGTGACGATGTCTGCATCAGTTTCATCCACATCCACGATGTATGCCATGCCTGTGGGGAGATTTGTGAAGCCATAGATCCCGTCGGATGCACTTGTGGTTGTCCCAAGGAGTAAATCCTTGGTGGAGTCCAGCTTTCCATTGCCATCACTGTCCAGATAAAGCCTGACCGTGACGTTCGGAATACCGACGTCGATGCCATCCTGATAATGGCCGTCTCGTCCGATGTCATTAAACACAATGTCCCCGATGCTTCCCGAGCCTCCGGGACGATAGCCAAAGTCCACATCGGCACGATTCTGGCCGGCCGTAACCGAAACCGTGGCTTGGTTGGCGCTTCCGATTCCAAGGCCGTCCAGATCGTAAGTCTGCACGTATCCTGAAGGCCAATTCGAGACCCTCACCACATAGGTTCCGGGCGAGGGAACACCGCCAAACACATATTTTCCCGAGGCATCAGTTTGACGCGAAGAAATAAGCGTGGTCCCCGCGCTGTTCCACAATTGCAGCGTCACACCAGGGAGACCTTCCTCTCCAGCGTCCTGAGTGCCATTGCCATTCCAGTCACGGAACACGGTGTCACCAATACGAGCACCACCAACATTGACTGGCGCCAGAGCCCCGGTGGACATCACCTTGCCACCGTATTCGTAACTGAAGCTGTTGGTGTAAGCGCCCGTGGGTTGGGAGTCGCTAATTTTCGCATTGAAGGTGATTTCGAGTTTCTTGCCGTTGTTGATGGACTGATTGACGGTCATTTTCGGAAGGGCCGGATTCGTGCTGTCGACGACCACCCCCCCTGCGCTGGCGGGCGCACCATTCACCTTTGCAGAGACCAGGCTCTGATAAGTGAAACCTGAAGGCAGGTACTCGGTGATCGCCATCGGCGTGACGCTTCCAGTGCTGCCTGCGTTCTCGATGATCACCTTATAGGTCACGGTGTCGCCGGGCTGCGCATCAGACGGTGTGACCGTCTTGTCAGGGAAAAGCAATGCCTGGCTTGTAATATCAACGATTTCCATCGTGCTGGCCTTAGGAGCCTGGTCGCATCTGGTGGAGGCGGTGTTAACTTGAATCCCAGTGCCGGTGGCCTTCACGTTCAAACGAATCGATTTCACGGTCTGCGGCGCCATGCTGCCGAAGTTCCACGTCAATGTTGATGTGCCCGAACTGACCGCGGGACTCGCGCTCACAAACTGCACGCCGGAGGGAAGAATGTCCTCCACCACGACATTGGTCAATGTTATGAAACTGAAGTTCACCACATCAATGTCATAATAGAAGTTCTCCCCTGGAGCCACGATGGGCTTGGAGGCGCTCTTCGCGATGAACGGCTTGCCAGCGAGGCCCGCCGGTGTGGGTTCATAATAACGCCACAAATGGTCCTTGTTGTTGTACTCGCCACCGGCGTCACCACCGAATGTATCGGCATACGACTTCAGGAATCCATCCGTGTCGAACGGCGAATCCATCTCTCCGGGATTCTTGAGTATCTTCAACTGCACGCGGCTGTATTCCGGACGGAACAGTTCAAGATTGCCCCAGGCCGTGCGAATTGCTTTGGGGCTCGTCGAATCATTCCAACTCATGGTGGGCGGCAGTGGATTTTCCGGGCTGAGATCGTGGCCCATGCTGGTGGCATCCACGCCGACGTAGCCGAGATCCGAACCTTCGCGTCCAGGTTCGTCTTTGCTGACCATGCTGCCTGAATAGCGAATGCGCTGCCAGGGGCCCATGCCACTCACGGACAACTTCATGCGATTGGAGTTGGAGGCATTCGCATCCCAAAGCGTCTTGTCGAAATGCCAGGCATAGCCACTCTGCGGTCCCGCCACGCCACTGCCCATGCCCCATGGAGTGTTGCCGCGTTGATCCGATGAATCGACCAACGCCGCCGGTGACTTCGAGCCCCAAGCCAGCAACTGCTCGGCATCCCAACGCGTGGTCGGAATGATCACATCACCCGAATTGTTGGTGATGTAGTTGTCCGTCGTCGTGCCAATGTTGTTGTCCAAGCCACCCGTCGTCACCCAGCTCTGCCAGACCGTCTTCGGGTCGGTGGAGTAGAATATGCCGGTATCCGCATACACCCCTGCCATCGTTCCGCGCATGACTCCCGTGGTGCTATCGACGACATAAGTTTTTTGCCCGACGATGTTGGGCCCCAACTGCAACCCCTTGAGTGCATCCTGCACTTTGGCTCCAATGGAACCATCGCCCAAAGACAGGATCGATTGCCCCTTCATCGGAATCACGACGAAAGCTCCTTTGCTGTCGATAAAACCGTATTGCGCGCCAACGACCTGTGTGCCCACCGGAATAAAGAAGGTCGAATATCCACCCGCACCTGTTGGCGTCCCAACATCAGGCGTCGCCTTGAGCACGAGGCCAATTGTATCACCCGCCTTCAACAACTGCTGCCCCGCTTTGGCACGTTGCTTGATCATGTCCATGGTGACTTGGTCGAACACCAGATAGTTGGTACGCTGGTTCAGATTGTGAGCCTTGGCGCTCTCAAAACTGCCAAAAAATGCCCCGGCAAAAAAAATCACTCCAAGCATGCCCCGCCACAAGTCGCGGTATGCATTCGCAAAAGCGTTGTTCCCCAGTTGTTTAAACTGGGAAAGTCGGCGCTGCGCACGGAAAATGGCCATGTTTTTGGTGAATATAGCACATCATAACCATACCAGTTATAATTTCAATAACCAAATCTCCTGATAATTAAAATAACTTAACCACTGCCTAGCCATCCCCTCCGTCTTGCTTGCTCTCCGCATCTGCCAAATCCAGCACCTCTCCACACGTCCTCTCTGCATGGAAAAGTCTACTGCCCTGTCCGACCTTCAGCGGCCACTCCACCGCGAAATCACAGCAGTCAAAAACACAGTACCCGCCCTCGACACTTCAGCTTTTGCCCCCTATTCTCGCGCCCCTCAGTTCCCAACGCCTCATGAGCAAAAAAATTGTCCTCGCCTACTCAGGTGGTCTCGACACCTCCGTCCTTCTCTCTTGGATCAAAGAAACCTACGACGCGGAGATGATCGCCTTTTGCGCGAATATCGGCCAGGAAGACGAGCTGAAAGGCCTCACCGCCAAGGCCAAAAAGACCGGTGCCACCACCGTTTACATCGACGACTTGCAGGAGGAATTCGCACGGGACTTTATTTTCCCCATGATTCAAGCCGGTGCCATTTATGAAGGGCAGTATTTCCTCGGCACCAGCATCGCACGACCACTGATCGCCAAAAGGATGGTCGAAATCGCGAAGGCAGAAAAAGCCACTGCCATCGCCCACGGGGCCACAGGCAAGGGCAACGACCAAGTCCGTTTCGAACTCACCGCTGCCTCCTTGGCTCCAGAGATCGACGTCATCGCCCCTTGGCGTGACGAACGCTTCCGCAACCAGTTCCCCGGTCGGGCGGAAATGATCGCCTACTGCGAAGAAAAAAGCATTCCCGTGCAGGCCAGTGCGAAAAAGCCCTTCTCCATGGACCGCAACCTCCTGCATATCAGCTACGAGGCCGGGATCCTTGAAGACCCGTGGTTTGACGCAAGCGATGCGAAGTACAAAGGCTATTTCAACACCCTCTCGGTCTTTCCGGAAGACGCACCTGACAAACCGGAAACCGTGATCCTCGAGTTCGACAAGGGGAACTGCGTCGCCGTGAATGGCAAGGTGCTCAGCCCCCTCGGAGTGATGAAACTGCTCAACAAACTCGGTGGCAAACATGGCGTTGGCCGGGTGGACATGGTGGAAAACCGCTTCGTCGGGATGAAGAGCCGCGGCGTGTATGAAACACCCGGCGGCAGCATCCTTCACTTCGCCCACCGTCAGATCGAAAGTCTCACCATGGACCGTGAGGTCATGCATCTGCGGGACAGCTTGATCCCCAAATACGCCACGCTGGTGTACAACGGCTTCTGGTACGCTCCGGAGCGTCTGGCGCTTCAGGCCCTCGTCGCAGAAAGCCAGCAGAAAGTCAGCGGCACCGTTCGCGTGAAGCTATACAAGGGCAACATCATCGCCGCCGGTCGCAAGAGCCTCTACAGCCTCTACAACCCGCAGATCGCCACCATGGAAGCAGACCCCACCAAGGCATACAACCAGGACGACGCCACCGGCTTCATCCGCCTGAACGGCCTGCGCCTCAAAACCGCGTCCCTGCGTGATCGCAAGAAGTGATTGGTACCGCGCGGCGGCCTCAACTCACCAAAGTGTGAATCCCACATGGGAAGCCCGGCGAACGCTCGGATTCAGGAGCATTGTCAACGCCCCGGCAACGTAAGCCACGTTCATCAACCCCACCCAGATCGGGATCACCGCATGAGGGACCAATGGCCCTCGCGGCGGCTCCATGCCAGGGAACACACGATTGATGAAAAACACCCCGGCACCAGCGCCTCCCAAAAACATCAGGGCTAGCAACCAGCGAAAGTGCCTCCTCCCACACATCAAGCCATACATCAGGAGCAAACTGCCTGCGTACCACAATGCGGAGTACAAGAACCACCGGAAAATCTCGTGAAACAGGAACATTGCCATCACTGCAGCTCCCGTGATCATGTGTGACCACATGACTTTTCGTGTGAATTGTATTTCGCCGCGATAGATGGCTCCACGGTAGCGCTGTACGTCCAGCATGCGATCAGGGGGATGACTGAGGGTCTGTTAGATTGTCTTTGAGGACAATGCCTGCCTTTTGCTCAAACGCAAACCATGAACTGCCCTTGGCAAGTTTTCGCCCACAGTCGAGGCAAAGATTGCCCATGATAAGCACATTCTTCACCTCTCCCTTCCCCCAAGCCGCAGCTGTGGACAGCCCGGCGAAAGTGTTGCCGCTCACCACCAACCCGTTCACCCCTGCCTCCAACTGCAGGCCCGTACCTTCATCGATTCCCATGGGAGTCTTGTCCTGAGCCGGGCGCTTGTCCGCTCCTGCACCGATGTAGGTGTTGCAGAACGTGTTCGCACTGATCGTGTTGCGCTCGGACTCCTTCGCCACGCGCACGGAAAACTTGTGCGCGATGGTGAACGTGTTTGCGCTTAGGGTGCAGCCGCAGGCATCCCGCAGATCGATACCGCCCTCCAGATGATGAGCGATCACATTTGCGCTCAAAGTGATGCCATAACAGTCGCGGTCGAGTATGATGGCCGTCCCGTTGCACTCCTCGATCATGTTGCCACTCAGCACCGATCCGTAGGTGTTCTCAATCACCACACCGTTCCCCAGGTGGTCGTCAATGTTATTGCCGTTCATGCACAGGTTGAACGAATCCACGCAGCGCAACGCGTCCTGGTTCTCCTCAAAATGGTTCGCGTTCACCACAATGTCGTGGCACGCCACGATCTCGATCCCGCTCTTTTTATTGTAGGTGATGATGCAATCCGCGATGCGCGGGTCCTCATAACATTCCTTCAACTGGATGCCGTGCCCTCCGTTGTGGTCGATGGACACGCCTTCGAGATAAATCTCCTGGATGCCTTCGGCGAAAATGCCGTCGCCACTCTTTTCGTTGCCGCTGATGCGCATATCTGCCATCTGCACGCGCCACAAACGAGCTTTCTTGTCCACATCCAGGTTTGCAGGTCGCAAAATGAAGGCAGGGCTGCCGCTCTCGTTCTTGTTGATGATGTGCGTCGCAGCACCGCCGCCCACGATCCGCGTCTCTGCAGTCTTCACACGCAACGGCTCGTTGATCTCATAATTCCCCGGTGGAATCGTCACCAGTCCCCCGCTTTCAGGAACCGCATCCAGCGCAGCTTGCAGGTCACGATGTTTTCCCGCATCAATCGACACAGGAGTCTGGGCGTTCACGGAGGCAAAGCTGATCAGTAGGAGGAGAAATGATGACTTCATTCTGCAATATACGCCTCTCTCCAGGCTGTTCCGTCGCTCACCGAACATCTACAGCATAATCAGGAAGCCCTCTTGTCCGCGTCACGCTCGGTCTCGGCTTTCCTCAGCCAAAGCTCGTGAGCTGAAACGAAAATTCCTCCGCCACCGACTTTCCACCTGCAAAAGCCCGTGTCCCCGCCACGTTGGCTTGCACCACCATGATCACACGCCTCACGCTCCTGATTCTCGCCGCACTCTCGCTGACCTCTGCGTTCGCCGAGCCAAAGAAACTCCTCGTTGTCACCGTCACCACCGGTTTCCGCCACTCCTCCATCGAGACTGCCGAGAAAGTCCTCGCCGAACTCGGCACGAAGTCGGGTGCTTTCACGGTTGATTACGTCCACCAGCCCGAAGGCCAGCCCAAGAATCCCGGCAAGCCGCCTGTGAAAGGCGAAAAGGAGAGCGACGAATCCTTCAAGGCCAAACAAGACGCCTACAGCACCGCCCTCGCCAAGTTCAACGAGGACAACAAAGTCTGGGGCGACAAGATCAAAGCCTACATGGCCGAAAAAATGGCCATCGACAAAATCAAAGGCTACGACGGTTTCGTCTTCGCCAACACGACCGGCGACCTCCTGTTCCCGGACCGCGATGGCTTCATCAAGCTCATCGAAGATGGCAAAGCCTTCGTCGCCATGCACTCCGGCTCCGATACTTACCATCCCTTCCGCGGCTACATAGACATGCTCGGCGGCGAGTTTGAAACCCACAAAGCCCAGGTCGAAGTCCAGCCCGTCAATCACTCCCCCAGCCATCCCATCACCAGGGAAGTCCCCGCGGGCTGGAAGGTCTTCGATGAAATTTACATCATCAAGAGCTTCGACAAGGCCAAGGTCCACGGTCTCCTCGGTCTCAATGCTCACCCGAACGAAGGCACGCCCGGCTACTTCCCCATCTCGTGGTGCAAGGAGTTCGGCAAGGGCCGGGTCTTCTACACCTCCCTCGGTCATCGTGAAGATGTGTGGGATCCCACATGGAAAGAAGGCAGCAAGGATCGCAAGAACAGCCCCGAAATCGCCCACACCTATCAGGACATGATCCTCAACGGCATCCAGTGGGCCCTCAAACTCACCGAAGGCGACGCCACTCCGGGCAACATTCCCTGATCACGGCTCAAACAGCGATTTTTCCTCACGATCCGCGACCTTGAGGTAGCGGTAATAGACTTCAAGCTGGAGCGTGCAAAGACACTGGCGGTAGATCGCATCCGCCGCGTCACCCGCAGGCCAGTTCGGCCGGCCTCGCTTGAATGAACCGTCTGCCTGCTGCGCGCCGAGCACCTGCGGCAGGAATTGCGCGTTGTAGAACCTCCAATCATCTCCTCCGGCCTGGAAGAACGCCTGCGTGTAGTAATACCAGCAGTACAGATTGCAGTTCCGCTCCCAGTCGAGCGGCTCGGCGGTGAGAAACTCGCGCAGGAAGCGGATGCCCTTCTTCACGCTTGTCGTCTTGTTCTTCGTCAACGTTTGCAATCCAAGCACACCGCAGCCGGTGAGGCTCCATTGGTTGTAGTGCTCGTCACGATTCGTTTTGCCAAAACCGCCGTCTTTCGTCTGCTTCGTCTCCAAATAATCGCAGCAGCGCTGGATCGCGTCGTCGAGTCCGGCAATCTTCAAACCGGAATGCTTCGCCGCCTTGAGCGCCTGAAACTGCCACCCAGTGACCGACAAATCCTCTCCGCCGCTCTCCTTGTTGTAGGCATGCGGCATGCCAGCGTCCTTGCCGCCGTAAGTCCACGCCCCTCGCTTGTTCTGCTGCTCGATGATGGTCTGCACGCCCTTTTCAAACACATCACGCAATCCGGGGAGACCCGTGTTGCCGAGCCGATAAAACGAATACATCTCACCCAACGCGTAGGTCGCGATCCCGTGCTCATACGTGGCCGAATTCGCTTGTGGGTTCTCCGACAGAATGCCGTGTGAGTTCTTCTTCGCCAGTTCAACGAGGTAGAGCATGCCGTCGCGCACATTGTCGCCGAAGAACGGTGATTCCGGTGTCTCGCAGCGCCCAAGGAAGCACAGCAGCGTCAAACCCGTCATCGCCGCCTTGTTCGAGCGTCCCCACGATCCATCCGCATTCTGCTGCGACTTCAACCATGCCAGCGAACGCGACACCGCCAGCTCGCATTCCGTCGTTCCGCCATTCTGCCGCAGTTTCTCCAACCGGCTTTTGCCGGAACAACGCGCACCAAACATGTTTGGCAGGTTCATCACTCGATTGGCAGGCCCAGTGCCTCTCAGGTCGCATATACCGTTCATCGCAGCACCCGCTGACAGTTTCGCACCTGTCATTCCCACTCCCTGCCCCGCTTCCTCAAGCACCAACGGCTCAGCCTCCGGCAATCTCGGTCCTTCACCATCAGGCACAGCAATGCGTGTCTGAGGCTGTCGCCTCGCCAGCGAAGCTTGCCTCCTCAGGATTACTCGATGCTCCAGATCGCGAGACGCTTGCTCTCCAGCTTCAGTGGTTCCGGCAGGAATAAAATCCGGCGGTGGTTGCAACACTTGAGTGCTGATGATAATTGCTCCGGCGAATATCAGGATAACCGCATGCACAACGATGCTGAGCATCAGCGAACCGCCTCCAATCTGACGCCAGAAGCGCAACAGGCGCGATGGTCGCGGCTGCACCGGAATGAAAACAGGTGCAGGAAGAGCTTCCTCGACTGCCGTGGCCACCGGAACCGTCGCTGTTATCATCGGCGGCTGGAATCGCTCCCAGCCCGGCGGCACTTGATAGTTTGGTGGCGAAGGCTGGCGAGGATCGTTCGAGCTCATGGTGGCGTGATGTCACGCGGCATGACGTCAGATTGAAAATCCTCTTGGGATGAAATTTGGAGGTCAGGCTTCCAGCCTGACAGCGGCTAGAGGCGTCCCGCCTTTTTTCTGAATCAGAAAGGCGGGACGCCTCGATCCATCGACAGGCCGGAGGCCTATCCTCCGACGTGCGCCAGCTTGTAAGGCAATGCTTTGAGATTGCTGCTGCACGGTCCCGGCGTGTCCACCCACAGCATGCGGGCAGCGATCTTGTCGTAAGCGCGACGATGCGCGACGGCGGCTTTGACGGCAACGACGGACAAGTTCTCCACAGCGATGCCCTGGCTGTGCCACTGGCCGAGATCAAAAGGCGGCGTCTTCACACTGGTGATGAGAATCGTGAGCCCCGCGTGCTTCACAACCGCGCAACGGCCCATGTCGAACACATCGCCACACATGCTCGCCAGATGGCTGTTCTTGTCCTCCAGCTCAAATCGACCGTCGTTGAGCGCGATCAACTCCACATCGAGTTCCAGCGGACCCGCATCAAGACGGCTGCCTTTGCCACCCAGCTTGATCTTGCGCGCACCGGCTTCGAGTGCACGCACGGATTGCGGATCATTGATGCAAATGGCGGCGTTTTCGATGCCATGGCGGATCAAAGCCCGCAGCAGGCCGGTGCAGTCTCCCGGAGCACCGCCGCCGATGTTGTCGGAAGGCTCGACCAGCACGGTGAGGCCCGCCGGTTGCGGTTTCAGCTTCGCCAGCACTTCATCTGCGGATGGATCCGTGATCTGGCCGAGATGCGACAGTTCACGCGCGCGTTGAGCGAGCGCTTCGAGCTGCGGAGTGGCATCACTCGTCGTGCAAGCGACGAAACTGACGCCGGTGTCCGGGGTGTCGGCAAAGCTGAAACCCGCGACGATGCTCATCGACCACAGCGACTCATCTTCATGCTCAAACTGACGCGCCATCGCCTCCAGTGAGAGCATGGGATCGTTCGCCGTGCCGGTTCCAGTCGGTGGCCAGAGCAGACCGGGCTGTTTGAGCTGCATGCGCGGCCTTTGCCCCGTGGCAAAACAGCGTTGAAGCAAACGAGCCGCGATCAAACCGGCCTCGCGCGCATCCGTGTGCGGATTCTCGCGATAACCGACGAAACAATCGGCCAGTTCGGCCATCGCAGGCGAAAAATTGGCGTGCAGGTCGAACACACCGAAGATCGGCACCTTCGTGATGGCTCGCAGGCGGCGCAGGATTTCACCTTCGACATCGAGAATGGTCTGGGAGGCCATCGCACCATGCAGCACGAGGTAAATCGCGTCATAACCGCCCTTTTCGGCCACAGGAGCCACATCCTGCCAAAATGCCTCGATGACTTCATCCGCCACCGTCGCCGATGGTTGGGCGCGATAATCGGCCGCGGGGATCATTTCCCAGCCAAACTCATCCGCGAGTTCGAGCACGCCACCGAGCGGCGAGGCGTCGCCTTTGCATGCGAGCATCTCGTCACCGCGCCGGCTCTGAAAATCAGCCAATGGCGTGACGCCATCGAGAAAGGTGTGTGTTTCGTGAAAAAGTCCGGCGATGAGGATGCGTGGCATGACTGGCATCAACGGTCCAAAGAAGACGCGACTGTCGCGCTCAGCGCACAAATGCCATCATTGACCCGCTTTCGCCTCAACCACAGGAACTCCCTGCAACAACCCCAGCGTGGCCCACGAGCCCGCCCAGTAGATATAGATGCCGGTGGCATCCTTCAGCGACTTCTCCTTGCCCGGCGCGGTGCGTGGATTGTTGCTGAACATCGTGATCTTCACCGGCCAGCTTCCATCCTCGCCCTGCGTGTGGATGAGCCACTGCTGCGCGCGATCAGCAGCCTCACGAGCCTTCGGGGCGTCGAATTGCCGCAGCACATACAACACCTCGCCCGTGCCTAGCGCATCGCTCTCCGCATCGCCGGTCATCCAGCTCCAGCCGCCATCCTCGCGCTGCAGCTTGAGCAGTTCGGCAAGCAACACTTCCACGTCTTCCTTTGTGCCGAAGCGCTTCGCGTAAAGCGCCCGGAAGGCGAGCGTCTCGACCGACTTCGGCGGTTCGTTGAAGCCTTTCAGAGCAGCCACCTTGACTCGCGTGTCCTCGGCGATCTTCTTTCCCGACTCCGAAGACGCAAGCGCGAGCAAAAACAGCCGCGTTGAATTGAACTGCGCCTCTTCCTTGCTGCGGCGTTGCATGCCAGCGTACTGTCCCGCCGGTTTCCATGCTCCATCCGGCTGCTGGCCGGCGAGAATGAGTTTTTCCGCTTCCGCAGGTACCTTGTCAGGCTGTGCCAGAGTCATCAGCGCCACCTGCTCAAGTCCCGGCTTCACATCCTTCACGCGCGAGCCGGACCATGCGAGCCATTCATCGAATTTCGTCTGGTCGATGGCAAAGCCGCGCAATTTCGCCTCGCGATGGCTCCAGATCATCGTGGGCAGATGATGGCAGCCGTTGCAGTTCTTGTCCTCCATCCATTGCTCTCCCGCCTTCGCGAGAAAACCGAGCCCCTTGGTGATCGCCGGACGGAGCTGCTCTTCCCCCGCACGACACCACGTGAATGCCGTGAGCGCGAGGAAGGCAACAAGCTGGCTGGACGCTTTCATGCTATCCCCACAAACGTCCCGACTGGAGCTTTGTTAGCGTTCACCGAACGATCACCCGTGACCCCGGCCGGATGAGCGTGGGCAGGCGGATGGCATCCCAGTTCGCAAACCGCACACAGCCGGCGCTGCGGGCACGTCCGATGGTGCGCGGCAGCGCTGTGCCGTGCAGGCCAATGCCGGATTTGCTGATGCCACACCAGATGATGCCGACAGGACTGTTCGGTCCGGGCGGAAGCTGATACGCCTCGTCGCCGCGCACGCCCTCTTCGAGGAACTGCTTGTCGTAACGGAAGCTGGGTGTGTTCATGATCGTCTTCACCTCCCATTGCCCCACCGGAATGAATTGTGGCTTGCCGGGCGTGATCGGAAACGCCGCCAACATCGTCTCACGCTCGCTGTAAACCGCTGCCATGCGTTCCGTCGTGTCGATCACGATGGTGTGGGCGCTGAGCGCGGGATCGGCCTTGTAGCTCTGCATCGGCTTCACGTCCTCAATGCGGAAGGAACGCACGTTCGGCACCACGACGATGTCGCCGGGCTTCAACGCGGCCATGTTCCTCTGCGGATTGATCAAGGCGAGGAAGGATTCGTCCGTGTGAAAGCGCTCCGCGATCAACTCCTGCATGCTGCGGTAGGCCATGAAGGGAAACTTGGTCTGATCCTCGGGATTTTCGGGCAGATGCGGGTTCACATAGGCCACGAGGTTCTCTTTGATCTTGTAGGCGGCATAAGGCACCGGCACCTCACGTTCGGCTGCCTCCTGCACATACGCCCAGTTGTAGAGGTCGCGATGCCCATGCGCGTAGTTGTAGTTCACCACGGCCTTGTAGGTGAACTCGCCGAGAGCGCCGTCGATCTTGCCTGGGCCGAACAGGTTGCGATCCAGGAAAATCTGGATGCGCAGCACCGAATCGCGATCCTTTGGCACGGAAGGATCACCCTTCGCTGGGCCGGTGTCCTGGGCACCGGCCATTCTGGCGAGCAAGGCGATGAAAAGCAGACGTTTCAGCATCGGCACATGCTAGATCACCTCGCGAAATGAGCAAGGCGGCGCGAGTCCTTGCCTGAAACGCTTCCGGCGCGTAATTTCGCTCCGCACATGCCTGTCACCGTCACCGAAACCCGTACACCGGAGCAACTCCGCCAGCATTACGAGGTGGAGCGTGAACTTGCCGACCGGCTGCGCCTCGCAACCAAGGAACAGCGCCGCACACTCTACTCCGAGGTTTACGACGAACTGTTCAAACGTGTGCCCCAGCACCCGCAGCACACGAACAAAGCCGACGCCGCCCGCCTCGCCGCCGACGTGGCGGAGAAGATGGAGATTGTCTCGCCGTTCCTGCACAAAGACGCCGTCTTCCTCGAGGTCGGCCCCGGCGACTGCGAATTCGCGAAAACGGTCGCGGAAAAAGTTGCCCGCGTGCTCGCCATCGATGTTTCGGATGAAATCACACGCAAACGGGAGCTGCCGGCCAATTTGAAGCTCGTCATCTCCGATGGCAGCTCGATTCCCGTCGAGCCCGGAAGTGTGAGTGTGGCCTACAGCAACCAGTTGATGGAGCACCTGCATCCTGACGATGCGCTCGATCAACTGCGCGGCCTGCATGCCGCGTTGAAGCCCGGCGGCGTTTACATCTGCATCACCCCGAGCCGGCTCACCGGCCCGCATGACATCAGTGGCGTGTTTGATCGCGAAGCGACCGGTTTTCACCTCAAGGAATACACCGTCGGCGATCTGGCCGCCCTTTTCCGCCGGGTCGGCTTCACGAAGATCCGCATCATCTTCGGCGGACGAGGCAAGTTCATGTTGCTGCCCACATGGACGGCCACGATCTGCGAGAAACTGCTCGGTCTGCTGCCCCACGGCCTGCGCAAGGCCATCGCGCTGAAGCCCCCGTTTCGCTGGCTTTTCGGCGTGCGGCTCGCCGGATTCAAAGACTGACACCATTCTCACATGAAGGCGCTGTTCATCACGATCCTCATCTTTGTTTCAGCGTTCCTCATCTACGACCGCTTCCTCGCGCCGCCGGGACATCGCGTGGTTTTCGAAAATCCGCCGCTGCAATACGATGACAGGCCGCCTGCGAATTCGGTTTACACCACACCCGTGCCGCGTGGGGCATCGAACTCCCCTGCCCCGTCACCTGTCATGGTGCGTGGCGATGAGTTTGTGCCGCCCACCATCGAGTCGCTCGAATCGCTGACGAAAAACTGGACCGTGTTTCCGCCCACCGCCTTTCCGCGCCAGGTGAAGCTGAGCAAGCCGGTGAAGATCACCATGGATCGCGGCAGTTCCACGCTTCCCGCCGGCAGCACCGCGTTCGCCATCGGTGCGCAGGCCAACGTGCTCGTCGTCGCGCCCACGGAAAACTCACCCGCGCGCGGCCAGACCTTCGTGCATGACACGGACATGCCCAAACAGGTGCGCGAATCTTACGAGCGCTGGAAAAAAGGCCGCATCGAGATGGCGCTCGTCGCCTGGAAGAAAAGACAGCAGTCCGCCGCGGCCAATGCGATGGTCAGCATGCCTGATGTCGTCGATGCCAAAGGCATGCCGAAGCGCGGCGCGGATGGCAGTTACGACCTCCTCCTCGCCAGCATGCGCTCCGGACAGGTCACCGACATCAATCCCAAAAAGATCCAGCGCTGGGGCACGCCGCAGGCCCGCGTCATCGACAACCTTCCCACCTGGACCGTCAGCGTGTTCTACGAAACCATGGCCTTCTGCGGTCCCATCGATGCCGAGGCGCAGGCCCAGGTGCGTGATGGCAAGATCGTGCGCTGGATCTATCCGGGATCAGGCGAGCCGGTGCCGTGAGTGAATGTGAAACAGGCTGCCAGCCTGTGGAATTGGATCAGCGGTTGTTGAATAACACACCTGAACAGGCTGGCAGCCTGTTTCACTTGCTACTCCTCCCGCAACGACTGCATCCAGCGATCAAGCTGCTGCATGAGTTCAGGCGGGCCGTCGTCGGGAAAGTTCTGGATGAGCCAGTTCACGTCCTCACGGGCGGCGGCTTTTTCGCCAAGGCGCTGACGCATCTGCGCACGTGTGAGGCGCTCAGCGGCGGCCTTCGGATCAATGGCGAGCACGAGGTCGAGATACGGCAGCGATTCACGCAGCGAACGCGTTTCATCGAATGTCGCGCCGAGCAGATTGCGCAGCATGCGCAGGATGATGTCGCGCTTCTTTGCCGCCACGAGCGACTCGGGCGGAAACTCGCCGTAGTCACTGAGTTGCAGCGCTGCTTCATCGACGGTGAGTTCTTTGCCCCGTTCGAACACATCGAGCAGTTGCAGCTCACCTTCCGGACCATCGCGGTAGCCGACCATGAACTTGCCGGGCAACGGAACGCCGAAAACGCCTTGAATGCCGAGTTTCGAGGCCAGCTCGATGTAGAGCACGCTAAGCGTGATGGGCAGGCCCTCGCGGTCATCAAGCACCTCGTTCATGTAGCTATTGCTGCGGTTCTCGTAGTCGCCGCGGCTGCCGTGAAAGCCATTTTCCTCGAAGAGATAGCGGTTGAGCCGCTTCACGGCGGGGAGCGTGCCATTCTTGATCTCCGGATCATCCTTGAGGTCGGCCACCATGGCGTTGAAGTCGCCCATGTAGGACGCGATCTCAATCTCAGGATTGTCATGACGTGCAAGGAGCAGCGTGCAGCGCAGCAGATTGATCTGCGGCTCGGGTTTGGTGAGTTCCGCGAGAATCTCCTTTGTCATCGCGCGACGATGCAGCTCACGTTCGAGTTCACGCAGCTTCGCCGTCTCCTCTTCGAGATGCTTGCGCTGTTCCGTGATGACGCGGCGTGCAGCGGCAGGATTTTCGAGAAGTTTGTCGAGCGTCTGGTCGCGCGTGCTGACACTGGCGAGGTTGGCCTCGATCTCACTGCGGAATTTCGAGGCGAGTTCGGCATCGAGCGGCTTTTCAGTGAGATCGGCACCGATGCGGAAGCCGCGGAAGTCGGCGATGGTCGCGCGAAATTTGCAAAGCCCCGCAACACCGCCGCGCAGGCCAGTGTCACCGGACTCGATGACCTTCTTGCCGTTCACGAAGCACGTGATCTTTTCCGCCTCAACGCGCACACGCAACGCATTCCATTCACCTGCCTTGTAGGCGTCGCTCGGCATGTCGGCGAGGATCGTCCACGAGTACACATCCGGTCCATCGAAGCGCGTGAGACGCAGTTTCCCGCCGGAGGGATAGAAGCCGTAGTGTTTGTCGCCTCCATCCGAACAGAAGACGAGTCCGGCGGCGCCTGACTCATCATCGAGACGCACGGTGGCGGCGACCTCGAAGCTGTCTTCCGGCACTTTCTGCGTGGAAAGGCAGAGCGCTCGTCCGCCGAAGCCGTTTCCCGGCAGATCGGCATGAATCACGCCCGCATGCTGCATCCATTGCGATCCGAGATGCGTCGTCCACAACTTCGGGTTCAGCGCTCCGATGGTGAGCCAGCGGCTCATCGGCACGGGATTCGGCGTGGCGATGAGTTCCTTCAGCGCGTTCACCGGCATCGCGAAGCCGAGGTTGTCCGTCTTGACGTGCTTGAGCGTGAGGATGCCGAGCACCTGCCCTTGCGTGTTGAGCAGCGGGCCGCCGCTGTTGCCTTTTTCAATCGGAATCGCCACCTGCAACATCTCGTTGCCATCGATCTCACGCGTGGCGGAGAGCACTCCCTGCACGATGCTGAAGGCGAGTCCCTCCGGTGCGCCCATCGCAACGACGTTCTCGCCCTGGCGCACTTTGGATGAATCGCCGAGCGGCAGGGGTTTGAGATTCTTCGCTTCCACTTTGAGCAGGGCAAGGTCGTGATGCGCGTCCGTGCCATGCACCTCGGTCACATCGTAGGTCTTGCCGTCGTGCATCTCGATTTGGAGCCGCCGTGCCTCGCCGATGACATGCAGGTTCGTGGCGATGAAACCATCCGCGCTCACGATGAAGCCGGACCCGATGCCGTCTGTGCCATCGCGGCCGATTTGGGAAATCTTCACCAGCGACGGGCGAATCGTGTCGGCGAGATCGGCGGTCGTTTTGGGCTTGGGCGGCGGCGCTTTGGTCTTCGGCGCGCCTTCGACCACAGAACACACGAAATACACTGGAAAGAGCAGAAGAAGGAACTTCATGGTGGGCGGGCAAGAAGGAGGATTTTGGAACCGCTGATATAACGCTGATTTGACGCTAATGATGAAATGTATTTATCAGTGTCAGATTAGCGTCTAATCAGCGGTTTAAATCATTTCTTTTTTGTCCAATCATGAGCATCCCGCGCGCCATCCTGCTGTCCCTTCTCGCTCTCCCGGCTCTCGCCGCCGATTTTCCCGCCATCTACGACACCGAAAAAGGCGCGCCCATGTCCGCCGAGGAGGCCGCGGCGACGATGGAACTGCCGCCGGGCTTCAAGTGCCTCGTCTTTGCCGCGGAGCCGGATGTGCGCCAGCCCATCGGAATCGCGTGGGATGCGAAAGGCCGGTTGTGGGTCGCGGAAAACTACACCTACGCCGAAAATCCCATCCGCTGGGACACGAAGCTGCGCGACCGCGTCATCATCCTCGAAGACAAGGACGGCGATGGCAAACACGATGGCCGCAAGGTCTTCTGGGAAGGCGGCAGCTATCTCACCAGCGTGGAGACCGGCTACGGCGGCGCTTGGGTGCTGCACAACGGCACGCTCAGCTTCATCGCCGATAAAAACGGCGACGACAAACCCGATGGCGAGCCCGAGGTGCTGCTCGATGGCTTCAACGTGAAGACCATCGGCCACAACATCGTCAACGGCCTGCGCTGGGGCCCGGATGGCTGGCTTTACGGCCGCCACGGCATCACCGACACCTCCGCCGTCGGCGCACCCGGCACGCCGCTGGAAAAACGCACGAAGATCAACTGCGGCATCTGGCGCTACCATCCCACGCGGAAGGTCTTTGAAGTCGTCTGCCACGGCGGCACGAACTCCTGGGGCCACGATTGGAATGCCGAGGGCGAGCTCTTCTGGATCAACACCGTCATCGGCCACCTCTGGCACGGCATTCCCGGCGCCTACTACCGCCGCATGTTCGGCACGCACCTCAATCCGCACGTCTATGAGGTCATCGAGCAAACCGCCGACCATTTTCACTGGGATGCCGGTGCGGAAACCTGGAGCGACATCCGCAAACTCGGCGTCACCGGCAAGACCGACTCGCTCGGCGGCGGCCACGCCCACGTCGGCATGCTCATCTATCAAGGCGGCCTCTGGCCGGAGAAATACCACGGCGCCGTCCTCACCTGCAATCTGCACGGCAACCGCATCAACATGGACACACTCCACCGCGAAGGCTGCGGCTACGTCGGCAAGCACGCGCCTGACTTCATGAAGGCCAAAGACAAATGGTTCCGCGGCATCGACCTCCTCACCGGCCCCGACGGCAACGTCTTCGTCGCCGACTGGAGCGACAGCGGCGAATGCCACGACAACGACGGCGTGCACCGCAGCAGCGGGCGGATTTACAAGATCGTGTACTCAGGGCCAAAACCAAAAGAGCACACGGGACTGCCTCCTTCTCTCACCGCCGAAAGACCCGCTCCGACTTTTGAGGATCTCCAAAAGATTGCGACAAGCGAGAACCTGAGTGCCGAAGAAATCCTGAAACTGGAATTCACCGGCAACAACTGGTGGCAAAGAATGTCCAAACTCGTGTTGGCTGGAAAACATCCTGAAACCACTGACTCGAATCATGGACTGCCTTCGGCGAAGGACATCACCAAAGCCGAAGACTTGATGAAGAAACAACCCGCAATGGCGGCTGATCTCAAGACTGTGCTGATCAGTTCGCTCCAAGTGCTTTCATATCAAAGCACCGGCGGCATTCACCACATCGACGACGCGTTTTCGAGTGCGCTTCAAACTTGGGCCGGTGAAAAGGACGCCGCGATCCGGTTAAAAATCGCCTCCTCGCTCCAACATCTGCCACTCGAAGCCCGCTGGCCCATCGCCACCGCGCTCGCGAAGCACGAAGAAGACGCCAACGACCGGCAGCAGCCGCTCATGATCTGGTATGGCATCGAACCGGCGGTGGCGGCGGAGCCGATGAAGGGCGTGGAGCTCATCCGCGAGGCGAAAATCCCCACCGTGCGCCGCCTCGTCGCCCGCCGCATCGCCGAGATGATCGAGGACAAGCCCGAGGCCGTCGATGCGCTGGTGGCACTGGCCGTCAGCGATGCGAATGCACGTGAAGACGTGCTGCGCGGCCTCGCCGCCGGCCTCGACGGCTTCAGCAGCGCGAAGAAGCCCAAAGGCTGGGACGAAGTGGCCAAGGCGCTCGACACGAACGCCAGCGAAGAATTCAAAAACATCGGCCGCAACCTCTCCGTCGTCTTCGGCAGCGGTCGTGCGACGGATGAACTCATCGCCATCGTCAAAAACAACGACGGTGATGCCAACGCGCGTGCGAACGCCTTCGCCGGCCTCACCCGCAATGCGAAGCCGGAGCTGCTGCCGGTCATCCGCAGCCTGATCAACGACAAGGTGCTCGGCACGGCCGCACGCAGCGCATTGGCGGCCTACGACGATCCGAACATCCCGAAGGCGATGCTCCAGCCCTGGCCGGAACGCAGCCAGGAGATGCAGGCCGCCACCGTGGCCACGCTGACCTCGCGAGCGAGTTATGCGAAGGCGCTGCTCGAAGCGATGAAGGCCAAAAAAGTGCCCGCATCAGCGATCTCGCCCTTCCAAGCGCGGCAAATTCGCAGCCTGAACGATCCGGCGGTCAACGAGCTGCTAACACAGGTCTGGGGCGAAATTCGCGACACACCGGAGGCGAAGAAGGCAGAGTTCGCGAAGTTTGAAGCCCTGCTGGGCAAGGACACGCTGGCGAAGGCCAATGCGTCCCAAGGCCGCATGATCTTCACCGCCGCCTGCAGCGCCTGTCACAAGATGTACGGCCAGGGTGGTGCCATCGGCCCCGAGCTCACCGGCAGCGACCGTCACAACCTGAAATACCTCCTCGAAAACATCCTCGACCCGAGCGCCGTCGTGCCCGCCGATTACCGCGTGAGCGTGCTCAACCTCAAGGACGGCCGCACGATCACCGGCGTGATCCCCGAACAGACCGAGCGCACCCTGACCGTGCAAACTCCGGTGGAGCGCCTCGTGATCGAGCGCGCGCAAATCGTGAAGCAGGAGCAGTTGCCGATCTCCTTGATGCCCGAAGGCCTGCTGGCCGCGCTGGGAGACGAGAACGTCAAGAATCTCATCGCCTACCTGATGTCGAACGGGCAGGTGGAGATGCCGAAATGACGGAGCGCGAGTATGGCGGAGCCTACTCGCCACTCTTTCCTTTCGCGGCAATCGTCGGCCAAAGTGGCGAGTGGTCTTCGACACACTCGCGCTCCGTGCGAAGATGCCGCTTCTCCAGCAATGAATGGTTTGCGTGCTTGCTAGCATTCGTCATTGATTCGCTCCGCTCCCCTTCGGGCTGCCTTCGGCAGTCTGTCTCGTTTCACTCGGCTCTGGTTTCTGATTTCGTCATTCTTCGTCATGGCTTCTCTCTTCGACTGGATCGCCGCCGCACGTCCGAAAACGCTCGGAGCCGCGATCGCGCCCGTGGCAGTCGGTTGTGCGCTGGCGGTGAAGATCTCAGGCGCTTTCAACTGGACGCTGGCGCTCTGCACGCTGGGAAGCTGCATGGCACTGCAGATTGCGACGAATTTCTTCAACGACGCCCTCGATTCGCTCAAAGGCGCGGACACGCACGCGCGCATCGGCCCACGACGCATCACGGCGAGCGGTGCGGCCTCAGCCAAAGCGGTCAACATCGCGGCGTGGCTGATGCTCGCGGTGGCGACGCTGCTGGCGCTGCCGCTGTTTGAGGCGCAGGGCTTCGCGATCGTAATCATCGGCATTCCCTCGCTCTATTTTTGCTTTGGCTACACCGGCGGACCAATGCCGCTGGCATACAGCGGGCTCGGGGAGTTGTTTGTGATCCTGTTCTTCGGCTTCGTGGCGGTGACGGGCACGGCCTTTGTGCAAACGGGCGAGTGGTATGTGGATGCGGTGGTCGCCGGATTTCAAATCGGCTGCCTGAGCACCGTGCTCATCGCCATCAACAACCTGCGTGATGTGGATGAAGACCGCAGCACGGGCAAAAAGACACTCGCGGTGCGCCTCGGCACGGGCTTCGCGCGCGCGGAGATCGTTTTGCTCATCCTCGCGGCGCACGCGGTGGGTTTTTACTGGGTGCAGCATGGCTGGCAGCGCGCCTTCACGCTGCCGCTCGTCACCCTGCCCATCGGTTTGTTCGTGGCGTGGCGTGTCATCGTCGAACCGCCAGGCCGGGGCCACAACCGCCTGCTGGCGATGAGCGGGGCGCAATTGCTGGCCTTCGCGGCGCTGATGTGCTGGGCGATTGTGAAGGCGGGAGATGTGATGCCCTGACTGAGCGAAATGTCGAATGACGAATGTGGAATGCCGAATGAAACTGGTGGCGCTTTGAGCCAGGAAATCACTTCACCCATCTATGTGCATGAGTACCTGCTGCGCAGCGGCGTGGCGCTGAACGCGGCGTCGCAGCGGCGGGTGTTCGCGGGCGCGTTGATCTGCGTGGATGGTGGCTACGGCTGCGTGCATCCCTGGCCGGAGTTTGGCGATGCGCCGGTGGAAGAACAGTTACGGCTGCTCAGCGAAGGTGTGACAACACCCGTGACCGCGATGGCGCTGCGCTGCGCCGAGATCGACGGAGCGGCGCGGCGGGCGGGCGTGAGTTTGTTCGAGGGACTGGAGATCCCGCGCAGCCATTACTCGTGGAGTTTTGCCACGGACACCGAGCCGCAGATGCAACGCGTGATGGAGGAAGGCTGGCCGGCGATCAAGGCGAAGGGGTATGCCAACTATGGCGAGACGATCCGCTTCCTCGAAGGCTGCGCGAAGCGATTCGAGGCGCAGGACGTGCGTCTGCGCGTGGATTTCAACGGCGTGCTCGACCGGCTGACGTTCGAGAAGTTCGTCGAGTTCATGCCGCTGCGGGTTTATCGAGCACTGGATTTCGTGGAGGACCCGTTTCCGTATGATGCGGACGCGTGGGAAGCCGTTCGCCAGCGCTGGGGCATCAAACTGGCGCTCGACAAAGGCTGGAAGAGCGGAACGCACAGCTTTGATGCCGTCGTCGTGAAACCTGCGCGCCGCGACTGGCGAACCGTCGCTGAAAAACATCCGCAACGGCCGCTCGTGCTGACTTCGGCGATGGATCACGCGCTCGGCCAGATGTTTGCGGCCTACGAAGCTGCTGTGGCGTTGGCGGAAGGCCAGCCGCTCGACTTCTGCGGCCTGTGCACGGAGCATCTCTTCGAAAAAGACGAGTTTTTCGAACGCGTGCGGTCACGCGGCGGCTTTTTGGAGGCGGATCGCAGCGGTGGCGGACTGGGATTTGGCGAGGTTTTGGAGTCTTTGCCGTGGCGAAAGCTGGCTTGAGAACGAAGATTGAGAGTTGCAATGGAAGCGTTTCTGATCAGCGAGTTCTGGGAAAGCATGGAGACCCATGTGGCGCTGGCCCCAGGCGAAAGCGTGGAAGGATTGCAGATGTTCCTGGAGCGGGAGTTTGGGGAGCAGGGATGGTGCTTGTTCCAAACCAGCGGTTCGGAAGGAGAACCGAAATGGGTGGCACTGACGAAGGAAAAGCTGCTGGCCTCCGCACGCGCGGTGAACGCCCATTACGACATCACCGGGCGCGATCACTGGCTGCTGGCACTGCCGACGCATCACGTGGGAGGCTTTGGCATCGTGGCACGAGCTTTTCTCAGCGGGAGCCCGGTGACGCGTCTCCAAGGCAAATGGGATGCCGCTGCGTTTGTGCGCCGATGCGCAGAAGTGGGAGCGACTCTGGCCTCGCTGGTGCCGGCTCAGGTGTTTGATCTCGTCGCAGCGAAGCTCAAGGCACCGAAATCCATGCGCGTCGTGCTTGTGGGCGGTGGTGCGTTGAGTCCGGAAATCGAGGCGTCGGCATTGCAACTCGGCTGGCCGGTGCGACGGACGTATGGCATGACGGAGACGGCCTCGCAGGTGGCTTCACAACGCATGGCAGACGGCGAGATGGAAGTGCTGCCGATTTGGAGCCTGAGCACGGACGACGAAGGTGTGTTGAGTGTGCGTGGCAAAGCCCTGGCGGCGGGGTATGCGAGTCACGAGAGCGGAAAATGGCACTGGGAGCCGATTTCAACCGAGACGGGCCTGCGGACACGAGACCGCGTGAGTTTGCATTGTGACAGTGGCCGGTCGTTTTTGCGCTTCATCGGACGCGAAATGGGAATGGTGAAGATCTTGGGCGAACTGGTCTCCTTGGGGCCGATTCAGCAGCGAATCGACGATTTGAGGCTGAAATTCGGCTTCACGCACGGCGATGCCGCCGTCTGCGATGTGCCCGATCCACGCAAGGAAAGCAGGCTCGTGCTCGCCGTGAGCGGATTGACGCCGAAGCAGGCATCCCAACTGCAAAAAGGCCTCAACGATTCGTTGAGGCCTTTGGAACGAGTGGACGATGTTTGTCGGCTTGACGCCATCCCACGCGGCGATTTGAGCAAAGTCCGCCTGCAGGAACTGCGGGCACGGCTTTGAGCACGTTTACTTGCCCTTCTCGTCGCCCTTCGGCGCCGAACCATCCAGCGGCGTGATGACCGGGCGGTCTTTCATCTCCGGAGAAATAAGCCAGCTTTTGGGGTTTGCGGGATCGGGCACAAACGAGATGAGGAACAACTCCTCAATTTTGTCGGAAAGCGTCTCCTGGGAGGTGCGGACGGTGGCATGCACGTAGCCCTTTTCCTTTTCCTCGACGAGGCCGAGGACGACAATCTTGAGCGTCTCCTGCTTCCGCTTGGTGGCCTCAGGCGTGAGTTTGAGCTTCTTGTGCCAGGCCTCACGATCCACCTGGTAGAACTGCTGGGGCGTCATCTGTTCGAGTTCCCGGACACCCTTGACGTTGTAGCCCGAGAGCATGGTCTCCTCATCGGTCATGGTGGGTGCGGATTTGATGATCTGCACCGTCTCACGCTGGCGGCGTTCGAGGGAGGAAGGCAAAAGCATCTGCGCCGCAGTTTTCCAATCCTGCATCACCACCGCAGTCAGGTATTTCTTCACCAAGTCCGCACATGGATGGTCGAGGGGCAGAACATCAGCTCGCACGGACGGCACGAAAGCGAGGCCGAGGAGGCTGACAGCGGTAAGGGAACAGATGAAGGAACGCACTTGCATAGTGGGAAGGTGGACGGGGGCAAGGGGGGTTTTAGCCGCTGGCAGATTTCCCGTCAAATGAAGAAACCCTGCGCACTTGGCACACCTGCTGTCAGAATGCGCCAGATTTCCTGTGTCAATCCCTCCGCATCTCGGTGCTCCGTGGTCTTCCCCATGTTTTTTCTTTCCTTTCTGAACAAACGAAGCGTAATCTCCGACAAAGCAATCCGCTTGATCCTATGAAACACACACTCCTCTCCATCCTCACCGTCATTTCTTTCTCATCTTGCGCCACCGGCCCCAATGCCCAGCGCGGAGCCGTCATCGGAGGCCTCGGCGGTGCTGCGGCAGGCGGCATCATCGGCCACCAAAGCGGGCGCGGCCTCGAAGGAGCGCTCATCGGCGGTGCGCTTGGGGCGGCTGGCGGAGCAGCCATTGGAAACGCCAAGGATCGCCGCCAAGGATACTGATTTGCAAGTCTGCCTAACGTCACAACCCACATCCCACTAACATCATGAAACGAGTCTGTCTCACTCTCATTACTGCTGTGTCGCTGGTATCCTGCGCCACAGGTCCCAACGCCCAAACGGGCTCTGTGGTCGGTGCCCTCGCTGGCGCCGGCATCGGAGGCATCATCGGCAATCAAAGCGGTCGCGGCCTTGAAGGCGCAGCCATCGGCGCCGGCCTCGGCGCCCTTGGTGGCAATGCCATCGGCAACTCCCGCGACCAGCAAAACGCCCGCTACCAGCAGGGCTACTACGACCGCAATGGCCGCTGGCATCCGACTGGCGGCCAGCAGCAGCAGGGCTACTACGACAAGTACGGCAACTACCACTACTATTGATGCCGCTGGCCGGGCATTAGCGCCCGTCATTCACAAGCCTGTCTGACGAAGAGTTCGTTGGACAGGCTTTTTATTTTGCCGGTAATTTCCCGATGCTCCCCAACCTGACTGACACTCGCCGTTTTTTCCAAGAGAATGACTGGAAAACGATTCTCGCGCGTATGAACGCGCGGGACACACATCCGCTGATCCAGTTCATCAAGTACGGCATTTGCGGCGTGGGGTCATTGATCGTGGGCCAGGGCATCTGGCTCGCTCTGTCACTCTGGGTGTGGCCGGCATTGGACAACGACCTGCCCAAGGAGGTGCGGGCGCTGAACAGCACCTACAACAATGTGATCGCCTTCTTTTTCGGCAATCTGTTCGCTTACGTCACCAACACGCTGTGGGTGTTCACGCCGGGGCGACACCATCGGGTGATGGAGTTCATCTATTTTACGCTGATCAGCACGTTGGGGTTCGTGATCGGCCTGGCCGTCGGGCCGATGCTCATTCGGGTGTACGGTCTCAACACGCTCGTCGCGCAGATGTTCCTCGTGGTGTCCTCGGCCCTGGTGAACTTTGTGTGCCGGAAGTTTTTCGTCTTCAAAGGCTGAGGCGCCATGTTGCACGTCGTGCTGTTCCAGCCGGAAATTCCGCACAACACGGGTGCGATCGGACGCCTCTGCCTCGCCACGGGCGCGAGGCTGCATCTGATCAAGCCACTCGGCTTCAGCCTGGATGACAAGCAGCTCAAACGCGCCGGTCTCGATTACTGGCGGGAAGTGGATGTGCACGTTTGGGATTCGTGGGAGGAACTTCATGCACAAGCCGGTCCCGACACCGAGTTCCATTTCATCGAATGCCATGGCCAGACTGACCACTGGGACGCGGATTTGACCACACCAGAGTGTTTTCTCGTCTTCGGGCCTGAGACACGCAGCATTCCGCCCTCGGTGATCGATCCCACCCGCTGCCTGCGCATCCCGATGCAGGGCACGCGCAGCCTGAATCTGGCCACGGCGGCCGGAATCGTGATGTACGAAGCTTTGCGGCAACGGAAACGCGCAGGCATCGCATCTTGACGCCGCCGCCCATCTGCCGAGCATGGCGCACTTGATTTCATGAGCCAGGACGCCGCCCCACTCGCCGCCAAAGATGTTCACCGCACCTACCACCTTGCAGGGCATGAACTGCCGGTGTTGAAGGGCGTGAATCTCGAAGTCGCCGCGGGAGAGAAGGTCTTCCTCTGCGGCCAGTCCGGCGCGGGAAAAACCACCCTGCTTTACGTGCTCGGTGGATTGGAGCAGCCCACGGCTGGTGATGTGCTCGTCCACGGCCGGTCGCTTTACAAAGCGGCCGCGGCGGAGCGTGCGCGCACACGCAACCAGGTCATGGGCTTCGTCTTCCAGCACTACTTCCTGCTCCCGGAACTCACCGCGCTCGAAAATGTCGTCCTGCCCTCGATGATCGGCGGAAAGAAGGCCGAGGCGCGGGCTCGCGAGTTGCTCGGCACGGTCGGCCTGAGCGAGCGCCTGCACCACCTTCCCACCGAGCTTTCTGGTGGCGAGCAGCAGCGCGTGGCCATCGCCAGGGCACTCATCAACAATCCCGGCATCCTCTACGCCGACGAGCCCACCGGCAATCTCGATGCGAACACCGGTAGCGGTGTCATCGACATGCTCATGAAGGTTGTCGATGAGGCGAGGAAGACGCTCATCGTCGTCACGCACGACCAGACACTGGCCAAACGCGGCGACCGGCGGCTCCTTCTCAAGGATGGCAGGCTGGAAGAAGGATGAAGGGTGAAAATGAAGAATGACGAAACCCGAATGACGAGGATATTTCCCGCGCCGAAGACTTGAGTTCGTCATTCATTCGCCATCCGGATTTCCTCATTCGTCATTCTCCACCATGTCCCAGGAACCCGTTCCTCCCCACGACAGCGAAGCCGACGTGCCGCAGCAGTGGCAGCCCAAGCGCAAACGCGGCTGTGTCGCCTCGGCGATGCGACTCGTGTTTGCCCTCGTCCTCTTCACCGGCCTGCTTCTGCCGTTCACACCCTTTGCTGGAAAAATCAAACGTGGCATCCAGGACATCGTCGCTGCCGCCAGCAAGGAACGTGTCGTCACACGTGACGTGCCGCGCGATGTCATAAAAGAGGTGCCGGTGGTCAAAGAAGTGACCAAGGAGGTCATCAAAGAAGTCCAGCCGGCTCTGCCCGAGAAATACATTCCGCGCAAAGACGTCGATGTCGCCACGCTTTTCAACGGCATCACCGTCAAGACCAACCTGCTCACCGAGCAGGGCAGTTTTGCCAGCCTCGAGCGTCTCGACCCCGAGTCCTACAAAGCCGAGTTCCAGCTCAGCATCCGCGTGCCGAAGGCGAATCAGACGATGGTGGAGCTGTCGCGTATCAACAAACATCTCCCCGCCATTCTGCCAGGCCTCGACGCCATGCTGCCTGCCGCGAAGGTCAGCGGATTCTACTACAAGCTCTACGAAAACAAAACCAACCGTGTGCAGAACGATCTCACGCGCCTGAGCAAGATTCTCGACCGCCACAACTTCTACGACACCGAGACCATCCTCGAACTCACCCATCCCTCCACCCAGCGCCGAGCCCTGCTCATCCAGTCAGAGATGGATGTCGTGGCTGACGGTTCAGATGGTGACCGCCAGCCCGAACTTTCCGAATACATCTACCTCTCGGACTACTACCAGCCGTTCACCAGCTACGCGTGGGCCAAGACCACGAAGAATCCCAATCCGCTCCTCGCCAAGTGGGAGGCGCGTTTGCAGAAGGCGCAGGACGAATACGCTCAAAAGGGTCTGCCTGCCTCCCGCAACCGCGAACTCAAGGCCATCATCGACCAGCTCAAACTCGAAGTCGGTGAGTTAAAAAACCGCAGCAGCCTCATCGCCGAAAAAGATCCCTTCATCGTCATCTCCCTGCTCTTCCGCGGTTATGGCGACCAAAACAAGTTCTGCCCGCAGATCGGCGACTACGCCGCCGTCATCCACGAAGGCAAAATCTATCCTGCCATCTGCGGCGACTACGGCCCCACCTTCAAAATGGGCGAGGCATCGCTGCTCATGGCCAAAACGATCAATCCCAAGGCCACGCCCTACATCCGTCCCGAAAGCGATCTCAAAGTCACCTACCTCATCTTTCCCGGCACCGCCGAAAAAGAGCGCAGCGCACCTGATCTCGTCAAATGGCGTGAAAAATGCCAGACACTCCTCGGCGAAGTCGGTGGCATCGGCACCGGCTACGTTCTGCACACGTGGGAAGACCCGTTCAAGAAACCGGAACCAACCTCTACGACACCCGCTGCGGATGGAACCACGACCACCGCCCCGGCAGTGCCCGCAGGAACCCCATCCTCCACAACACCTGCGATTCCCCCCTTGGGGACGCCAGTCACTTCCTCAACAACTCCATCCACCGCTCCCACCACACCTGCCGCGCCCGCAACCACATCAACACCCACAGTCGCCAAGTCCGGCGAGGCGAAAAGCACAACCAAGTCCACAACGAAGAAATCAAGCGGCGGCAGATCAAAGAAATAGTTAACCCTACCCAGATGTCACCAGCCCTGTTCAAAAAGCATGAACACCACTTTGGGACACGTGTTGATCATTTTTGGTATCGTCTATTTGGGGATTTACTCAATTTGGCGAGTTTGCTTTAACCCCAACTGGGAACCTCGGGGGTGGAAAGCTCGATATTGGGTCTCACTCATCGGACGTGATGGAGTGCGCATGATTGCGGGAGCAAATGGATTCTTCTTGCTGTTAATAGCTTTGGTTCTGGCCTTGGATTGGTTCTTCCATCCTTCATAGCCTGCCATCTGCTCATCACCGCCAAGCCTTCGCCCATTGCTTCGCAAAGTAGGTGAGGATCATGTCAGCTCCGGCCCTGCGAATGCCGATGAGCGATTCGTGGACGATCTTTGCCTCGTCCAGCCATCCGGCGGCGACGGCAGACTTGATCATCAAATACTCGCCGCTGACCTGATAAGCCGCGATTGGCAGCGTGGTAGCGGCACGCAGCTTCGCAATAATGTCGAGATACGGTCCCGCGGGCTTCACCATGAGGATGTCCGCGCCTTCCGCTTCATCGAGCGCAGCCTCGCGCAGCGCCTCACGTGCGTTCGCCGGGTCCATCTGATACGTTTTCTTGTCGCCAGCCTTCGGCGCGGAATCGAGAGCACCGCGGAAGGGTCCGTAGTAGGCGCTGGCATACTTCGCCGTGTAACTCATGATCGAAACGGCCTCAAAACCGGCCTCGTCGAGCGCGGCGCGGATCGCGGCGACGCGTCCGTCCATCATGTCGCTCGGCGCGACGATGTCCGCGCCCGCGCGTGCATGACAGAGCGCCTGCTGGCAAAGCACCGCGACGGTTTCATCATTCAAGATGCGGCCGTCATCGGACACAAGGCCGTCGTGGCCGTCGCTGTTGTAAGGATCGAGCGCCACATCGGTGATGACCGCCAGCGTGGGATGTGCGATTTTCAAAGCGCGGATCGCACGCGGCACGAGTCCGTCATCGGCATGGCACGCCTCCGCGCCCCGCGTCTTCAATTCGTCTGGAATGCGCGGAAACAGCACCACCGCTGGAACGCCGAGCGCATGCGCCTCGCCCGCCTCCTGCACGAGCCCGTCGATGCTCCAACGCGTGCAACCGGGCATCGACGCGATCAGTGTGTTCTCCGTGCCTTCCTGGATGAACAGCGGGTAGATCAGATGTCCTGGCGTCAGCTCCGTCTCCCTCACCAGATCACGAATGGCGGGCGACTGACGGTTGCGGCGGGGGCGGATGGGCAGGTTCATAAAATGACGAATGCAGAATGAACGAATGGCGAATGAATGTCGAAGTGTGAATGACGAAGTTTTCGTTCGTCATGGGGCGGGAGGGGTTCCCCCGTCCATGCTCCTGGCTGGCTCATGACGGCCTTCCATCGCGACCATCGTCGAGGCTGGCACCGCCTCAGTGTGTGAGCGCGTAGAAGATGATGTTGATGCCCAGCGGGTAGGCGTACTTCTCGGAAAACTCGCGGAAGTACCACGGATCGGTGCCTTCCTGCTCCCAGCCTTCCCCCGTGTCGGTGTTCCAGCAGATGACCATCATGAGGCGGCGCTTGTCGTCGAAGTAGCCACGGTAATGCACGTGCTCCGAGCCCGGCTTGTCGAACTCATAGGTGATGCCCTGGTTGATGACGTATTCGGCAAAGCGGATGTGCGGGATCTGCGGCTTCACCTTGAGCGGGAAGACCATGTGGAAGATCTCGTGCTCGATGGGAATCTCCTCATACTTGCGGTCCGGCCAGATTTGCTTGAGCGCGACCTCGAAATTGTTCCACTCACGCGTGCCCCAGAAGTCATCGACCATGATGAAGCCACCATTGAGCATGTAATCGCGGAGAGTTTTCGCCTCCTCGTCGGTGATGTCGATGTCGCCAACCTCGATCATGTAGAGGAAGGGATAATGGCGGATCTGCTCAGGATCGATGTCCACGATGGCGCCGTTGGGATTCACCTGCAGCGAGGTAAGCTGTTGCAGGCGGTAGGACATGTTCATGTCGGAATCCGGATAATCGGTGGCCCATTTGCGGTTTCCCCTGCCCCAGCCGCCTCCACGACCGCCGTAAGCGGAGTTGTAACGGATGCGGGCGAAGGTGAAGAGGTCATTCGGCAGTTCTTTGCTGACGGGCCAGGTGGGATACTCGTTGCCGTAACCGCCACGACGATAATCTCTCGGGTCCTCGGGCACGCTGCCGTCTTTGACGCCAAAATTGGTCGGCTTGCCTCCTGTCTGGTCACCTTCAGCCGCCCAGAGAAAACAGACCGCAAGCAGCAGTGCTGCGAGGCTGAACCGCACGGTCCGTGAGGGCTTCATGACAGGTGGAGGTGATGTTTCGCAATGCGAGGATGGTGCCGGTGGTCGGACTCGAACCGACACGGGGGATGCCCACAAGATTTTGAGTCTAGCGCGTCTACCAATTTCACCACACCGGCGTGTGCCTCGCAGAAGCGGCGGTTAGATAGCGGGACCGTCGGAGATTTGCAAGGCTTTTGGCGGACCAAGAATCTCCCGCATCAAAATAGCCTGCCGTAGCAGGACAGGATCGTGACGAAGATTACGCAACGCGACAAGGGTCGCACCTGGCGTCGTTTTGGCGACAAACGTCGCGTGCACCGGCACGGCCGCCCCCCTTGAAGGCACCGTTGCAGCAGCAACAGGCGATGGGACAGGTGAGGCGGAGGGTGCGGCCTTCACAGCATTCCGACTTTGTGCTCGCGGCATCGGCGGCGGCGAAGGTGGAGCAGGTGCCTGCCTCGGAGGCGGAGCCTGTGCCTGCTTCGCCGCTTCCTGCAATTCCCGCCATGCTTTGCGCAATTCGTCCCACGCAGTCGGTGCAGCGGGCGTGGGAGCGGATGTCGGCCGCGCTGGCAACGGCGGAGGCTGGTCTTGGCCGGTCTGTTTGCGCCATGCGGCCTCGCGCATGCGCTGCTGCTCCGGATCCGGCGCCTTCTGTTCACGCTGTGCAGCCTCGCGCTTCAACTGCCAGTTCTCCCACAGCCATTTGATAAAGCCCGCGATAAGAAAGATCACAACGACCACGACCTGGAAGGGGTCGAAATCGCTGCTCATCAGCACTGGATGCAGGCGTGGCATGGAATGAGAGCCTCACTTGGCGGACGGTCCATCGCCGACGATCTTCGTGCGCATTTCGGTGTCAGCGACGACGTTTTTGTATCTGGCGAAGTCCATGACGCCGAGCTGGCCGTTGCGGAAAGCCTCGGCGATGGCGAGCGGCACCTGCGACTCGGCCTCGACCACCCGTGCGCGCATTTCCTGCGTCTTGGCGGCCATTTCCTGTTCCAGCGCGACTGCGGCGGCGCGACGCACTTCCGCATTGGCCTGCGCGATCTTTTTGTCGGTCTCCGCCTGCTCGGCCTGAAGTTTTGCACCGACATTCTCACCCACGTCGATGTCCGCGATGTCGATGGAGAGAATCTCAAACGCAGTGCCGGCATCGACTCCCTTGTGCAGCACGAGCTTCGAGATGCTATCGGGGTTTTCGAGCACGTCCTTGTAAGTGGCGGAGGAACCGATGCAGGTGACGATGCCTTCGCCCACGCGAGCGATGACGGTTTCCTCCGTGGCACCACCGACGAAGCGGTCCAGATTCGTGCGGACCGTCACACGGGCGCGCACACGCAGGGAGATGCCATCCTTGGCGACGGCATCGATCTTCCCGCCGCGTCCCATGTCGGGATGCGGGCAGTCGATGACCTTGGGATTGATGCTGGTGCGCACGGCTTCGAGCACGGTCTTGCCCGTGCCTTTGCAGGCGAGGTCGATGGCGCATGCGCGGTCGAAGACGAGAGGAATCCCGGCTTTTTCAGCCGCGATGAGCGACAGCACGACGTGCGTGACCTCGCCACCGGCAAGGTAGTGCGCTTCGAGCTGGTCGGTCCCGATGGGAATGCCTGCCTTTGCGGCAGTGATGCGTGTATCGACAATCAGTGCGTTCGGCACACCGCGCAGCCACATGGCCAGCAGAGTGAGGAAACTCACCGGAGCATTGGCGATCAAAGCGCGCAGCCACAGGCTGAAGAATTTGGCGATGATCAGGAAAAGGATCAGCAGCAGGACGATGCCGATGCCATAGATGAAGAGCCAGACGGATTCGGGCATGATGAGTTACAGGGTTGAGGTTATGGTTGGTTAAGCAGAAAGAACACGAACAAGCAAGTTTCCTGGTTCGGCGGCAATCACCTCGACCTGGGCACCCGCGCCAGCGAGGCCGTCAAGGCAACGCACTTCATAGCGTCTGCCGGCGATTTCAGCGCGGCCAAGCGGGCGCAACTCTGTGAGTGCCACGCCTTGTTTGCCGATCGGCGCATCACTCTGAGGAGCGCCGCCGACCACCGCTGAAAGCGTGAGCGTCCTGCGAAACAATTTCACCGCAAACCAGCGCAGCCAGGCCATGAGCACAGCGGCTGAAAACACGAGAATTCCCATCGCGAGCGTCATGCGCATGCCCATACTCCAGTCCGCCAGCTCTTCCGACACCAAGGCGAGCAACACTGCCGTCAGAATCGAAACCACGCCCAGAATGCCCGCCACCCATCCCGGCAAAAACGTTTCCAGCATGATCAGGAAGATGCCGAACAGCGTGAGAATGGCGATGTTGGCGAGCATGTGGGCCAAGCTGAACCCTGCGTGACGAGGCGTCAACTCACGATGCGCGCATCACACTGCGAGCACATCGCCAGACCGGAATCCCCTTCTATCTCACTACCGATGCAGCGGTACCGTCGGCAAAACCCATTCCTTGGCTCCCAGCGGAATGTCCCCCAAGTTCAAATGCATCGGAGAAGCGGGGCTGGCCACAGTGGCACGCCCGAGCCGCGTGACATCCGCTGATGTCGAGGCTTCAAATAAACCGCGGGGTCCAGTTTTGCCCGCATTGGTCGCAGGCAAACGCGCCAAAATCGGGTCGCCCCCAAGTTCACTGCGCGGCTCGATGCGAGTCCAGAAGCTCGAAGACCAATAGTCACCCTTCCAGGCCCGGTTCGGGCTGGCGGGGACATAAATGGCAAACCTGTCAAACAGCACCTCAGGGACGTAGCGGCTGCCAACACGGCTGGCGAGCGGCGGATCCGTCGGATCAGGACGGCTTTCGGTCGATTCGATCAGATACTCTTTGTCGTCGATCTTCACGACACACCACGCATGACCGCCAAGGTCGCCATAACGCCCCAAGGCCACGCGCACTTGAAACCCGCGGGACATCAACCAGTCGGCCAGAAAGATGGACGAATCCTCGCAGTCACCACGCTGCAGTCGCTGCGTTTCATCCGCAAACTGCCAGCAATCCGTCTGTTCTTTGCCAGCAAAGCTGCTCCCCGCTTTCGCCCCAGGGTCGTTGGCATACAAGCAGTTGGCGTGAACGGCGGACCAGATGGTGAAGAGTTGCTGCACCCGTGACTGGTTTTTGGCGAACACGGAAGGAGGGGCGTAGCCGGTGAGGAATTCGTTCACGTAGCGAAAACGCCCGCTGCTGTCCGCTGCGATGACCGCATACTTGCGGCGGCACTTGGGGCATTCCAGAGCCATGCTCCGCTGTGCCTTCGAAAGCTTCATAAAGTGCGGTTGCTTGCAGTGGACACAAACACTGAAGAAAGGTTCCTCCGCACTTTGCGTCAGCGCCTCCGGGGTGAAGTCCCGCAGCCGCTGCCCCAGCACCAGCAGCGCCTCGTGCATCAATCCGCTGGCCCGTGGCCGCAATGCCACTGCCATGTGCGTCATTTCCGGCTGTGCGCGGTGAGTGTACTCATGAAACCGCTGAATCAGTTCCCTGAGGCTGGGGCTGCTGGCAGAACACACCGATACGCGGTAATACCTCGGCACCCCCTCCTGAACAATCTCCGTCACTTTGTTTAGATCGGTGGTGTCGATCTTTGGGAACTCTTTCTCCAGCCACGTTTCCATTTCTGGATCGACCCGCAACGGAGGCGTTTTGGCCGCCATGCGCGCATAATTGAACTGGTCCACCAGTTCGATACGAAACCGTGCCGCCGTGTACTGGGTGCCGGGGCTGGTCATCATCTCCGACAACCGCATCTTCCACCCATCCAGCAGCCCTTCTTTCATGGCAGCCAGCCCCCCAGCCACCAAGATGGCGGAAACTACAGACCAGATGACAATACGGCTGCTCATAACACCGGATTATAGTTTTTATAAAGTCTCGTGCAACCAAAACCCCTCCCCTGACAAACTCTTTACGTTTGGCTCACTCTCCCCCGGCCTGACGTTACTTTTTCCGCTCAAACGCAATCCGGGGCGTGTAAGACCACAGTTTTGGCGCAGTCATCCCAATGGCACCCAACAACGTTCCCGGACGCTCGTCCACGTTGTCCCGTGGATCGCCAAACCAAGCAGCTTGGGGATTGCCAGCGGCATTTGACACGAAGACCCCGCCCTCCTCGGACCGGCCGATCAAGACTCCGAGCGTGCGAATGCGTTTGGGAGCCTTGTAATAAGTCCCATTGGCAGACACAACCTCCGCCTTGTATTCCCCAGCAGGAAACAACACCCTGCCCTGCCCACATTCCCGCTCTTCATCCTGCGCCAGCATCAGCGACGGAGCGTTCGCAGGCGGAAGTGAAACCGAGCCACAGGAGGCCAGCAATGGGACGATCACGAGGAAAAAGAGGCGGGGCAATTTCATAGGTGGTTGGGGAAATCGAGGTTGGATGACGAGTACCACATCAGGAAACATGCCAGAAGCTACTTCAACTTCAGCGTCAAATTCACCCGGCGCACCTCGGCCACGCTCGCACCGGGAATCTCCAACGCACGCAAGAGCAACGTCCCGCGCCCAGCGCTCAGTTTCACACTTGGAAGCTCCAGGGTGTGAAATTCCCGCATAATGCTCTCTCCTTTCCGTGGCACTCGATCTTGATTATCCAGCAGAGGCGGATACCAGCCCGGCGTCACCTTGCCAGTCGTCTTCGCTTCGCCGAAACTCAGTTCGATTGTGGCACCAGCATCCGCATCCGGACATGCATAGTCGATGCTCACGTCGTACTCGCCTGTCGTGTGCACCTCAATGTCCCAGGTCATCGAATCCTCCTTTGTCTTCCAATTCACGAAATAGGAGCAATTCGGTGCTCCTGAACTGCGCTGCACACCACCATGTGGCACACCATCGCGCGCAGGAAGCATTGTCCGCGGAAACTCGGCGTAACCCACCGGATAAGGCCGGTCATCCGCAAAAATCCCGCCTGCGGCCTTCGCTTTCCCCTTCCCTTTGCCCACGGGCTTGGGTGCTTTCGCCTCATACGGCTTCCCAAACGCCTCCTGATGCCACTTTGTGCCCGCCTCGGTCAGTTTCGCAGCGATCTCGGGCTGCTGCTTGGCAATGTCCGTCGTCTGGTTCGGGTCAGCCACCATGTCAAACAACGCTCCGGCAGCATCGAGGCGATGCGTCTGGCTGCGCACACTCAATTTGCCGCCATTGTAATTCATCAGCATGCGCGGACCGCGCTTCCACTCACCACCGAGCAGCAGCGTTGAGAAATCCCAGCCATCCAGCGGCTTCGCATCCTCGTGCATCACCCCAGCCAGCGCCGTCAGTGTCGGCATCAAGTCAATCGCGCCCGCGATCGGTGTCACTGTGCTGCCGGGCTTCACCTTGCCCGGCCAGCGTACAAAACACACGCTGCGCACACCGCCTTCGTCCGTCACGCCCTTCTTGCCCTTCATGCCGCCGTTCCAACGATAGCTGTTCGGCCCATTGTCGCTGAAATACACCACAATCGTGTTCTCGCTCAGCTTGAGATCATCCAGTTTTTTCAACAAGCGCCCCACGTTCATGTCGATGTTGTCCATCATCGCCAGAACGGTTCGCGTGACCGGCAGATCCTCGTTGTCCCCCTCGATGCTTCGCATCGTCACCGGCGAGTCCTTGAATTTGTTGTAGTGCTCGTCCGGCACGCTGAAAGGCGAATGCGGCGTTGTCAGCGGGACGTAGCAAAAAAACGGCTTCTCCTGGTTCGTTTCGATGAACTCCATCGCCTTCCCCACCAGCACATCCACGATGAAGCCCTTTGCACGAAACATCTCCCCGTTGTGCTCCAGCGGCGGATCAAAGTACTCGCCCCAGTGCCCGCTCGTGTAGCCCACATACTCTTGAAAACCGCGCGCATTCGGATGATACGGCCACTGGCTGCCGTTGTGCCATTTCCCAAACGCGCCGGTTGAATACCCTGCGTTCAGGAAGTGATCGGCGATCGTCTTCACGTCCGTGTTCAGCCGCTCCTGCCCGGTCGAAACGCCCAGCACACCACCGCGTGAGTGATACCGCCCCGTCAAAAACTCCGCCCTCGTCGGCGCACACAACGCGCACACATAAAAACGGTCAAAACTCGCCCCAGCCTTCGCCAGCGAGTCGATATTCGGCGTCTTCAGATTTGTATTCCCGTTAATCGAATAATCCCCCCAGCCCGAATCATCCGCCAACAGCACCACCACATTCGGCTTCGTGGCTGCGGAAGCCGAAAACACAATCAAACCAGCAAACAGCAAACAAAGTCGGGACATCATGGTCGCGCTTTAACGCCCCGCCATCCCGCCAATTATCGCCTTCCTTTGCCTGTAGGTGCTTCGAAACCCGTCCTTGACCCAACCCCGAAAACCAATACCATCCGCGCCCCACGCCCCGGCGAAAGCTGCCTCATGCGCCTCGCCCGGTCACGTGAACCCCTCAATTACCATGAAAGCCGAAGGACACCCCAAAACCTACGAAACGACGATCACCTGCACCTGTGGGGCCGTCTATAACACGATCTCCACCGTGCAGAACCTCCGCATCGGTATCTGCGCCGCCTGCCACCCCTACTTCACCGGCGAACAGCGCTTCATCGACACCGCCGGTCGCGTGGACAAGTTCGCCCAGCGCTACGGTTCCACCCGTGCCCGCCGCACAGCTCCGAAGCCCACCGAGGCCGCCAACGCCTAGCTTCCAGTTCCCTCCCTTTAACCGAAACGGTGCCCGCGCTCCCATGCCGGGCACCGTTTTGTTTTGTCCGCTCGGGATCCCTGATCCCTCATCTCAGATCTCTCATCTCGCCACTCATGGACTACTCCGCCGTCATCGCCGGCAAACGCACCCGCTTCGCCGACCTCGAGGACATCATCGGCCGCCCGAACTTCTACGACGACGCCAAACGCGCCGGAGAAATGCTGCGCGAGCATCGTGCGCTGCAAAAGCTTCTCACCGACTGGGCCGCGTATGAGAAAGCGCAGACGGAACTCGCCGAGAACCGCGTGATGGCAAAGTCTCAAGAGGACAAGGAACTCGCCGAAATGGCCGCTGCGGAGATCCCCGTCTTGGAACAGCGCCTCATCGATCTCGAAAAGGCCATTCAGGAGTCCATTCTCCCGCCCGATCCGCTCGAAGGCCGCGACGTCATCCTCGAAATCCGCGCCGGCACCGGTGGCGATGAAGCATCGCTCTTCGCCGCCGATCTCCTGCGCATGTACACCCGCTTCGCCGAAACCAAAGGCTGGAAGGTCGAGCAACTCGACGCCAGCCCTTCCGAAGTCGGTGGCTTCAAGGAAGTCATCGTCAAAATCAGCGGCGAGGACGTTTATCGCATCATGAAATACGAAAGCGGTGTCCATCGAGTCCAGCGAGTCCCCGCCACCGAGGCCCAGGGCCGCATCCACACCTCCGCCGCCACTGTCGCCGTGTTGCCCGAGGCCGAGGAGGTCGATCTCGAAATCAAGCCCGACGAAGTCCGCATCGAGGTCTGCCGTTCCTCTGGCGCCGGCGGTCAGGGCGTGAACACCACCGACTCCGCCGTGCAGGTGCTCCACATCCCCACCGGTACCATCGTCCGCTGCCAGGACGGCCGCAGCCAGATCAAGAACAAGGAAAAAGCTCTCAACATCCTGCGCTCACGCCTTTTGGAAAAGAAGCAGCAGGAGGAAGCCGCCAAATACTCCGCGCATCGCCGCAATCTCATCGGCGGCGGCGGACGCGAGGAAAAAATTCGCACCTACAACTACCCGCAAAATCGCGTCACCGACCATCGCATCGAGATGACACTCTACAACCTCGACCAGTTCGTCGAAGGCCGCATCACCGACATGCTCCAGGCCCTCCTCGCCAGCGACCTCAAGGAACGCCTCGCTGAGGCCGGGCTGAATTGAGGAACGCACGCCTTAACATTTGGACTGAGAACGTGGCCTTCAGGACTTCTCGCGCCCGTGGCAAATGGCCATGGCAGGGAGCCTACTTCCGCCGCCCTTTCAGAACGACCAAGGCAATGCCACCAATGATCGCCACCGACGCAGCCACCAGGCGCAACGTCTGCGACTCGTGTAGAAAGAGCACACCGCCCAATGCGGCGATCACAGGCACACCAAGCTGCACTGTCACGGCGGTGGTCGATTAGAGAAACGGCAATGCCGTGTACCAAAGCGCGATGGCTGGATTCGCCGCGGTGCCTTTCTCACCAGATGGGACTGCCGCCGCTACTCCTCCAGCACCACCCTGAAGCCGTAGTCGTGCCGGCGGTTAGGATTGCGAATGCGGCAGGAGGAAAGCAGATGCCCCACGGTGTGGCTGTCCCACGATCCTCCGCGCAGCACGTGCTGCGGCGTGGAAGGATTGAACACATCTCCCAGCCATTCCCACACATTGCCGCCGAGATCATAAATCCCCAGCTTGTTGGGCTTGAAGCTCATCACGGGTGCGGTGGTCGCAAATCCATCCGTGTAGCCTTCGAGGTACGGCTGCCCGGGAAACTTCGCCTTCCATGCTGTGTCGGCGTAATTGCCCGCGCCTTTGCCCTTCGGCGGATAGCCGTGGCCCCATGGGAACTCGTCCTTCACCTTGCCATTGAGTAACTCGGGAGCAGCTCCGGCATCCTGCTTCTCCATGTCTTCCAGGCCCACGGCGCAGGTCCACTCACGGTCGGTGGGCAGACGGTATTTGCGCCCTTCCTTTTTGCCCAGCCAGTCACAGAATCCCTGGCCGTCCTGCCAGTGCAGGCCGGTGACGGGATGGTCGCCCTGGTCGCTCACTTGGATCCCATCCTTGGTCGGACTCTTCCACGAGTCACTGACTCCCGGAGCATCACTTGCATACTCGGCGTAGTCTTGACGTCGCGTTTCGTGGATGCAGAAGAGAACCTTCGTGCCGGGCACCTTCACAAACTTCATGCCGAGACTGTTGGTGAACGAGCTGCCCAAGGCGGTTGGTGCCGTCACGATCCCCAGGCTCTCACGATAACGCATCACCTCCTTCGCCTCCTCCAGCCGGTTGTCCTTCGTGAGCATCACCTCCAAGTCCTTCAGCCTGGCGGTGTAAGCCGGCAGCAGGGCCGCGTTTGCAGCGGTGCGCTGCTGCGCCAGCTTTGCGATTTCGGCGCGGTAAACGGTCCGCAATTTCACCAGCGACGCAGGAGTATCTCCATCGTCCTTCCCGGGCAGCGACTCCTTCTGCGCGATGCGTTTCTTGTCCTCCTCGATCGCCAGCACCTCCGGCAGCTTGCCCGCCTTCCTCGCCTCATCACTTGCAGCTCCCAATGCCGAGAGAAACTTCTCATTCAGAGCCGCAAGGCCGGTGTCGTAAGGTGTCGTCACTCGCTCGGCGACCAAAAACGCATACTGCTGCTGAAGCGCCGTCAGCTCAGGCAGAGAAACGGCGAAGAGGCCAGTGCTGATGACTGACAACAGAACAACGGAAAGGTGTCGGTGGTTCATGACGGGGCGGGACGGGGCGATGACGCATTGCAGAATCAGGCATTCTTACGCTTCGGCGCATGAACGGCCAGATTTTCCGCGGCGTCAGAAAGCGCGGAGCGAAGGATGGTGGCGCTCGCAGCTTCGAGGCGAACACTGGTGTATCCACGCTGTCCCCAGGCCCCGTTGCAGGGTTGGAAGACCGTGGGCGCTTGGCTGATGAACAAGCTTTGCTGATCAGGCGTGAGCTTTACCATGCCCCAGCCTTCGTCTGGCACGCCGAGGGAGGCGAACACCTTGTCGTAAATCCGAAAGTCCGGATGATTCTGGTGGGCCTTCTCCACCACTCCCGGCATATCCAGTGCGATGTCGCGAAAATCGTCCGCAGTCATGGGTGAAGAGCTTCCTCGGAGAAAATCCATGAGCCCAACTCAGGCAGTTGCAGGAGTTGAACGGCGCAGCAGGCCGTAAAGCGTCATCAGCAGCGCCACCATGATGGTGACTCCGCACAATTGCAGCGAGCCGGACACCAGCGGATGGTCCGTGCCATGCGGCGGCGGGAATTTTTCATTGAGCGTGGGCATCAGCTTCGACGAGGCGCCGATGAAGGCCGCGGCCACGCCCGCCGCGCCATTGCACCAGGTGCCCAGTTGCAAGGTGACAAACCACATCTTCAACCCAGCCGCACCGAGGCGGAGTTCATGCACCAGAAAGCCAAACACCACCATCAGGACGCCGTTGGCGGTGAATTCGATGTGCGCCATCACGATGCCGCGGAACCACGCCACTGCGGAAGGCGGGATGAATCCGATCATGCACCCGACGGTGATTTGCAGAACTCCGAGAATCAGAGTCCACCGCCGGATGTTCGCCTTCAAACTGTCGATGTTCGTGTTCATGAATGGAAGAGCTTGGTTGTCCCTTCGGCGGCATGCGGGACCGCTTCGAAACAGTGCGAGAATGGTTTTACCCTGTTTCGCTGTGGCGGGTCAATCCCAAGCACGTGTGGCGGCTGGATGGCTGGCAGCTTTCGCGCCCTTCTTTCAAGGTTCCCAAAAAGACTCGAAACTTGACGAGGGTTCAATCGTTAGAGCGCACATGAAGACGCGCCTCCTTCTCCCGCTCGCCTGTGCATTGCTCACGATCAGCCTCCGCGCTGAACCCACCGCTCCTGCCGCGGCCCCGGATGGGAACACCGTTTACCGGACTTGGACTGACGCCCAGGGCCGCAAGCTGGAGGCGACCTTCCGCGGCATCGAAAACGGCCAGATATTCCTGCAAATCCGCAATGGCTACGTCTATCGCATCCCGCTCGACAAGCTCTCCCCGGCCGACCAGGAAGCCGCAAAGACGTTGAAGCCCGAGGGCCTCGGCATCCCGGCCGATCCGCTGCTGGCCCAGGCGGCGGCGCAGATTGACGTGCTGGTGGACGGCGGTCTGGCCAAAGCCGGGCAGAAGGCCAATCCTCTCGCCTCCGACGAGCAGTTTGTGCGCCGCGTGTTCCTGGATCTGGCCGGACGCATCCCGACGCGGGAGGAGACGCTGGAATTCCTCAATGACACCAGCGTCTCGAAGCGTGCGAAGGTGATCGACCGCCTGCTGAATTCCCCCGGCTTCAACAGCCACCTCTTCAACTACTTTTCCGACATGCTGCGCATGTCCGACGTGGCGCAGAAGGTGCGTTTCTACACCTACCAGGACTGGTTCAAGGGCCAGTTGGCTGACAATGTGCCGTGGGACAAGATCGTCTATAAGATGATGACCGCCGACGGCAAGCTTCTGGAAAACGGTGCCACCGGCTACCTCCTGCGGGATGCAGGCATGCGCCTCGACAACCTGAGCCTCACGCTGAGCACCTTCCTCGGCGCGAATGTGGCCTGCGCACAATGCCACGACCATCCCTTCGCCGACTGGACGCAGCATCAGTTCTATGAGATGGCCGCGTTCTTCGGCGCGACGGAAACCTACGGCGCGAAAGGCTCCAAGAACGGCAACGCGCAAATGATGCGCAAGGCGCTTGCCTCTCTCGACAACAAACGCCTTCAGCAGCAGGCGAAAAATCTTCTCCGCATCAACGGCATGGCCGTCGAGGACTCTGACGAGAACGATCTGAAGCTGCCGGACGATTACAAGTATCCCGACGCGAAGCCCGGCGATCCCGTGGCACCGAAACTGGTGACATGGAGCGATGACAAGACCAAGAAGGCATACAAGGGGGTGCAGACAAAGAACGAGGAGGATCTGCGTGCCCAGTTCGCCAGGTGGATGACCTCGCCGGACAATCCACGCTTTGCGATGACGATCGCCAACCGCATGTGGAAGCGCATCTTCGGTCTCGGCGTCAAGGAACCGGTCACGGATCTCGATGACCCCAACTCCAGCGTGAACCCGCCGCTGCTCTACCATCTGTCCAACGAGATGGTGCGGCTGAAGTTCGACTTGAAGCAATTCATGCGCCTGATCTGCAACACGCAGGCTTATCAACGCGAGGCCACCAGCCACGAGATGAGCGACGGCACGCCGTATCTCTTCCCCGGCCCGATCCTCCGCCGCATGACTGCTGAGCAGGCATGGGACTCATGCGCCACGCTCGTCGTCGGTGCTGACGTGGACAAGTTCCACGAACACCGCGGAGAAATGTATGCCAAGGCGATGAACATCGACTTCGGCAAGGATGCCTCGCCTGACACGCTCGCGACGCAGATCGAGACGGCGATGGCCAGCATGCGCCAGTTTGGTGGTGGCAAGGCACAGGGCAATCCCAAGAACAATGCCCGGAAGAAACGCATGATGCAGCAAAGCGGCGAGGAAGAAGACCTCACCATTTCCCCGCCCGTGCGCAACGGCCTCGTGCTTGCCCGCGCCTCCGAGCTGCCGCAACCGGAGCGTGACCAGCATTTCCTCCGCATGTTCGGCCAGAGCGACCGCCAGATCGCCGACAGCAGCAGCGAGGAGGGCAGCATCCCTCAGGTGCTCATGCTTATGAATGGCGAGGCCCAGCGCGTCATCGGCCAGGACGACTCGCTCGTGGTGCAGACCGCCTCGGAACAAAAAACTCCCGAGCAGAAAGTCGAAAGCCTTTATCTGAGCTTCTTCAGCCGCAAGCCGCATCCAGATGAATTGAGGACCGCCATGGGCGGTCTCGAGTCCGGCATGACCATGCGTGATCTCACCTGGGTGCTCTTCAACACCCGTGAGTTTGTCTTCGTGGAGTGACCGCGAAGAGCCAAGGGCTTAGGGCAAAGAGTTTCCAATCCAGAAAGCAATGAGCAGGAAGCCGATCATGACCAGCGCAGTGCCTCGCAGGCCGCTGACGAGCTTCTTGCGGAAGGCTTCGAGCATCTTGCTGATGCCCTCGAGTTCCGTCAGCCAAGGTTCGCATTCTGCCGGATCGACAAGCCCCTGGCGCTCGAACATGACGAGCATGTTCACGACCTCGAAGACCGACCGCCGGGCGATGTTGACGAATTGCGCAAACTCGCGCTTGGAAGCGCTCCCCGAGCCCTCCGCGATGTTGTTCGTCACACTGAGCATGGCTGCTCGCAACTGCTCCGCGAAGCGGAATTGCTTCGCACGCTCAAGCCGGTCTGCGCATCCAAAGACCAGCATGCTCACATCCGCCGCACGCTGCCACACAGTCAACGTCTCGAATCGAAAAGTCGTTCTCATAGGCTGTTAGCCTCACAGAATTCCTCCCACGCTCCAAGTCCAAACTCTTCGCCCTCCGCCCTTAACCCTCATCCCCTCTCGCATATCATGAACTCGTCTCTTAGCCCTTCGCCCTTGGCCCTCTGCGATCTGACCCGCCGCGCATTTTGTGAACGCTGGGCCAACGCCGCACTCGGCGTCACCGTGCTTCATGGCCTCGGTGGTCGTGGCTTCGCAGCGGAAACTCCCGCAGCCAGTCCCGCCTCCGGCCCCGGCTTCGGCAAGGCAAAGAACGTCATCTTCCTCCAGATGATCGGCGGCATGACGCACATCGACACGCTCGATCCGAAGGACGGCCCCACGCAGGGTCCCAAGGCCCCCATTGGCACGAAGGCCGGCTTCCAGCTCGGTGGCACGATGGAGAACCTGGCCAAGCGCGCGGACAAGGTCAGCATCATCCGCAGCATGAGTTCAAAGACCGGCGTGCATGCCAGCGGCCAATACTTGATCCGCACCGGCTATGAACAACGCGGCACCATCAAGCATCCGAACATCGGCGCGTGGGCGCAGCATTTCAAAGGATCGAGTCACAAGACGCTGCCCTCCAGCGTCTGCGTGAACCGCCAGCCGAATGCCGGCAACGGCTTCTTCCCCTCCAGCTTCGCGCCGCTGCCCATCCTCGATCCCGACGCCGGCCTGCAATACTCGACGAGCGACGCCACGCCTGAGCAGATGATCAAACGCCTCGTCATGCTCGACCAGCTCGACGCAGGCTTCCGCGAGCGCTTCCAGACCTCCGAGGTGAAGAGCTACACGCAGTTCTACGACAAGACCGTCAGCATCATGTCCAGCACGGACCTTGAAGCCTTCCGTCTCGACGACGAGCCGGACGCGCTGAAGGAAAAATACGGCCGCAACAAATTCGGCCAGGGCTGCCTGCTCGCCCGCCGTCTCGTGGAAAAAGGCATCCGCTACATCGAAGTCGCCAAAGGCGGCTGGGACATGCACAACAACATCGACGACGGACTCGATGAACACGGCGCCGAACTCGACGTGGCGCTCTCCGCCTTGCTCGACGACCTCAGCGAACGCGGCCTGCTCGAAAGCACGCTCGTTGTCCTCTGCTCCGAGTTCGGACGCGGCCCCAAGATCAACGGCAACGGCGGACGCGATCATCATCCGAAGGTGTTCTCCACGCTCCTTGCCGGTGGCGGTGTCAAAGGCGGCTTCGTTTACGGCGCCAGCGACAAGGAAGGCATGGCCGTGGCCGACAAGCAGACCACACCGCAGGATTTCCTCAGCACCATCGGCTGGAGTCTCGGCCTGCCCATCGACGAAGTCGTCATGTCGCCCTCAAACCGCCCCTTCACGGTCGGCGACAAGGGCAAGGCTGTGATGGACGTGTTCGCTTAAGTCACGGGGGTTGCCCAGAATCAACGCTGCGACGTCAACGGGTCGGTAAGTCGTTCCTCAGAACCTGGCCTTCGAAGCCTCGGCGAAGAAGGCTCGACACGCCGTCACCGCCTCCGGTAATCTCTGCGGCATGTCGCTTTGCGTGCGCAGCATTCTCCCGTTCCTGGCACTTTTCATCATCACCACCGCGCAGGCGGAGAAACCGGCGATGATCACGCGCACCTTCAAGGTGCCGCCGGACTTTCTATCGTGCGAGACGCCTTCGAATGAAACGCCGGTGTCCCCGGCCGATCCGTTTGGATCTCCTCCAGTAACCGTTCCCGAAAATCAGCCCCCTCATCGCAAAACGGCCAGGGAAGTGCTCGAAACGGTGGGGATTGAGTTTCCCAAGGGTGCAGGCGCGGCGTTCAACCCGTCCACAGGACTGCTGACTGTCACCAACACACAATCAAACCTCGATGTGATCGGGGCATATATGAAAGTGCTGCAGGAAAAGGTGCCCGTGAATGTCGCCTGCACGCTGACGGTCATCGAAGGTCCGGGAGAACTCATCCGTCAGGCCAATGCCGAGGCTTCACGAACCAGCAACGCCACCACAGCGCTCACGAAGCTGCTTGAGCAGGCGAAGAAGGCCGATTCAGGCGTCCGCATTGTTGGCGATGCTTTTCTCGAAACCAAGTCCGGCACACGCGCCACCACTGAAGCCTCGATCGAATATGCCCAGGTCACTGGCTTCGGGCTGGATGCAAAGAGCCGCGCCTCGGTCACGCACGAAACGCGCTCGCTCGGACTCCGCTTTGAGTTCGAGCCCAACGTGGATGCCGATCAGGGTCTGATCGATCTGACGCTTGCCGTCACACTAGATGCCAATCCGCCCGTGCAGCGGCAAATCAATGCCCATGATCCGCTCTCCGGGAACACAGCGGAGTTTCCAGTGATCGATATTCATGGCATCCAGGTCACAACAGCAGCGACCATGACCGCAGGCACCTCCAAGCTCCTCACGGTCGCCAAACCGGTCGGCGCACTTGCAGAGGAAGCGGACGTTCTCTGGGCAGCATTTCTCACAGCCACGATGCGTCGTGTGGAAACAATCCCAACGACGCAGCCGAAGGCAGCAGCACCTCCATCATTGCCCAAAGGCATGACGTTTGCCGCGCTGTCCGCTCCTGAGGGCTTGTTTGATTCGGTGCTCATCCAGTACGTGATTGCCTCAAACTCGAACCTGCCTCAACGCCTCACGCTTCGAGAATGGCTGGTCAAATCCGGCGTTCCCTTTCCACCCGGAGCCTCGGTCGAGCATCTGGATGGCATGTTGCGCGTGATTCACACACCTGATGGCATCGCCACGATTGCCTCCATCGTGGATGAACTTCTCAACAAACACTCCATGACGGTCGCGATCACAGCCCACACCATCGAGGCTCCCGCGTCGCTTCTTCGCGAGCTGCAACGCCAGACACTCGCTGCTGCCGATGATTCCTCGATGCTTGCCGCGCTGGAGGCCGCCTCAGGCCGTGGTGAGGCCCGGTTCATCAACTCCAGCTTTTTCGAGGACAAATCCGGCAACCGCACCAGCCACTACGCCGCATGCGAGCATCGTTACATCAAAGGATTCGGCACAGACGCACAAGGGCATCCTGATCTCAGCTTCGAGACGCGGAATGCAGGCACCACTTGGGAAATCGAACCAACCATCCGTCCTGACGGACGAACCGTGGATGTCGTGCTCAGCCATGAATTGCATTCAGCACCACCGACCACCCGCCGTGATCACTTTCGCGATCCCGGCTCGCAAAAGCCATTCGAAGCCCCGGTCACGGATTTTCACGTGTTGAAGACCATGACGTCCATCAGCCTCGACAAAGGCAGCACCAAGCTCATTTCCCTGAGTCGGCCCATCGGTCGCGAATCTATCGGGACGCTCTGGGCCACCTTTTTGAAATGTGACGTGGTGCCGCAGGTGTCGAAAGCCCGCCCTTGGTTTCCAACCAATGAAGCCGGTGAGCCAATCCTCCCTGATCCCAAAGCCTGGAACATCAAAATCTTCAAAGTCCCGCCGGACTTTCTCAGTATTGGCGGCGGTGATGGCAATACCCCGCCCGCAGATCCCTTTGCCGCTGGAAGTGTTTCCCAAGCTGGTGACAAGCCGATTGCTCGCAAGACCGCGAAGCAAATTCTTGAAGCGCAGGGCATCACCTTTCCAGATGGAGCGACTGCCGTGTTCAATCCGAGCAGCTCCACCCTGCTGGTCAAAAACACGAACGAGAACCTCGATTTGGTGGAGGCTTATACTGAATGGCACTGCAGGTCACGCCCGCGCACCGTCGCCTTCATTCTCCACGTTCTGCAAGGTCCCGGCCCGCTGCTCCGTCGCCTCACCGCTCAAGCGGCCAATAAAAGCAATCACCGCACCGAACTCGATGAACTGCTGGCCGCCGCGAAGGCAGGTACAGTTCGGCATCTCAACACCACACGCCTGGAGACCAAAGCTGGCACGCGGGCTACCTCCGAGCAGATGACCGAACACATTGCCATCACTGAAGTCGATGTGGATGACAAAGGCGTGCCGTCTTTCGCCCTGGAAATGCGGCCAGTCGGCCTCAGACTGGAAGCCGAGCCCACTGTCGGCCCGGATGGCGCGACCGTGGAGCTGAGTCTCGCTTCTGAATTCCACACCGCACCGCCTTTTGAGCATCGCGAGCATGTCATCGACACACAGGGCCGCCGGTTGGAGTTTCCGCTCACCGATTATCATGTCGCCAGGGTTACGACCGGCATCATTATCCTCGATGGCACCGCGAGCTTGCTGTCGCTCTACAAGCCGGTTGGAACGCCCGAATTTGAGAAGGAAGACGTCCTGCAGGTCATTTTCATCACCTGTGACATTCTGAGTGTTGGTGAGTGAACGGCGCAGAGCGCGGTCAAGGAGTCAAGGCTTCGCCGTCAAGAGGTCAAGCTATCCCAGCTCGACACTTGACCCTTCCTTGACCTCTTGACCGTGAACTGCGAACCAGGAACCAGTAACATTCCTTGCGCCCCACCGCATTCGCGCTATGACCGATGCCGCCCTTTGATGAAAAAAGCCCTCCTCGCCCTCGAAGACGGCCGGGTGTTTGAAGGCACGGCGTTCGGCGCCGAGGCCACGCACACCGGCGAAATCTGCTTTAACACCTCCATGACCGGCTATCAGGAGGTGCTGACCGATCCCTCCTATCGCGGCCAGATCGTGACGATGACCTACACGCAGATCGGCAACTATGGCGTGAACCCGCTCGACTTTGAAAGCGACCGCCCGCACGTGCGCGGCTTCGTCATCGAGGAGCTGTGCGCCATTCCGAGCAACTGGCGCAGCACGCAATCCCTCGGCGACTGGCTGAAGGAATGGCACATCCCCGGCATCCAGGGCATCGACACACGCGCTTTGACGAAGCACCTGCGCACCCGTGGTGCGATGCGCGCCGTGATCACCTCCGAGGTGATGAGCGGTGAGGAAGCCGTCAAACTCGCCGCCAGCAGCGCACCGATGGAGGGCAGTGACTTCGTCAAGGAGGTCACCACACCGAAGCCTTATCTTTGGGATCCCGAGGACACGGAAAGCCGCGAGTGGGACATCCCCAGCCCTTCGCAAAATCGTGCAGGCGGCCCCACCGGCGCGTTTCACGAGCTGCCACGCGCGAAACATCACATTGTCGCCTATGACTTCGGCGTGAAGCGCAACATCCTGCGCCGCCTGCGTCAGGCTGGCTTCCGCGTGGATGTCGTCCCCGCCACCACCAGCGCGAAGGACGTGCTCGCCAAGAATCCTGACGGCATCTTCCTCTCCAATGGTCCCGGCGACCCCGCCGCGCTCGATTACATCCACAAGGAAGTGAAGCAGTTCATCGGCGTGAAGCCGATCTTCGCCATCTGCCTCGGCCATCAGATTCTCGGCCACGCGTATGGCGGCAAGACCTTCAAACTGAAGTTCGGCCACCGCGGCGGCAACCAGCCGGTCAAAGACCTGCGCAACGGCCAGGTCGCCATCACCAGCCAGAATCACGGCTTCGCCATCGATCCATCCTCGCTGCCGAGCAACGTCGAGGTCACGCATATCAATCTCAACGACGGCACTGTCGAAGGCATGCGCCATCGCGAGGCGCCCGTGCTGAGTGTGCAATACCACCCCGAAGCCGCCCCCGGCCCGCACGACGCGAAGTACTTCTTCAGCGAGTTTGCGCGAATGATCGAGACGGGCCGCTGATGCGATTGCTTCGAAGAACGACGGACAAGTGTGTCCGTCGCACTTCACGGCTGCCGTCATCTGGGAACTACCGGAGGGCTGATCACACCTGCGACAAGCAGAATACAGCCGATGCCGCCAATGGTGGGAATGATAGCCAGAAAAGTGATCAATCTCCGATTCCGTCGAACCCAGTCTTCTGAAAAGGTGCGATCCTGAGGTCGAATCAGAATCCAGCCTTTCAACAAACAGATATTGAGCAGGCCGACGACAAGAGGTGCAAGCGCATAAAGGAACCCAGTCATGACATGAAGTGTTGAGATGTTGAAAGGACGTCACGGCTTCCACCACGCATCGAGCTTCGCACTCAGCGCCTTCACCTTGTCCGCATTCTCTGCCGCGAGGTTCTTCTCCTCCGTCGGATCGGCCTTCAGATCGTAAAGCTCAACCACATCATCCGGCTGGTTCGCCTTGTTTGGCACGATAAGCTTGTCGTGGCCATCGACCACCCAGCGCCAGCGCAGACTGGCGGCGGGAACGTTGAGATCGACAAAGTTGTGCGTGAAGCACTCGCCGTAGATCGTCTTGCGGGCGCTCACCGCCGCCTCATCGAGAAGATTGATGCCATGCATGGCCTTCGTCGGCTCCAAACCGACCGCCTTGAGCAGCGTGGGGGTGAGGTCGATGGACTCCGCGAGTTCATCTGACATCTTCGGCTTCACGGTGCCCGGCCAGCGGATCATGATCGGAGAGCGCAATCCTCCATCATACTGGCTTTGCTTCGATTTGTCGGCGTAGCGACCGGTCTTCGGGTTCGTGATCCAGCCATTGTCGCTGATGTAAACGAAGATCGTGTTCTCCTTGAGTCCGTTGTCGTCGATGTGCTTCACCAGTTCGCCACAGGTCTCGTCGAACCAGTCCACCATGGCCCAATACTTCGCCACATGCTCGCTGGGGGCCTTGTCCTTGTATTTGTCGAGCAAACGCTGCGGCGGCGTGTGTGGATCGTGCGGCATCATCGGCGCATACCAGACAAAGAAGGGCTTCTGCTGCTTCCGAGCGTCCGCGATGAAGTCATAGATGGGCTGCATCGTCTTGCGGCCGATGTCGAGTCCCTTGTCGCCGTGGCGGCCGCCCTCGGTCATGCCGTGGGTGAAACCTCCGCGCGAGTAGTGCTTCTGCCACCACTTGCCGGTTTGCAGGCTGAGATAGCCTTTTTGCTTCAGCATTGTCGGAAGCGTGCCTGCTTCTTCGAGGTGCTTGCTCATCACTTCGCGGCCTGCTTCGAACTCCGGCCCTTTTGCCTGGCCTTTTTTCTTTCCCGCTCCCGGCACGAGAGGCGGGTCGTTGCTCGTGACCTTGTGCTGGTGCGGATACTGGCCGGTGACGATCGTCGCCAGACTCGGGCAGCACAGGCTGCTGGTCACGTAGCCACGGCGAAACGTGAGGCTCTCGCCCGCCAGTCGGTCCAAATTCGGTGTCTGGATGACTTGGTGTCCCATGAAGCCGTAGTCGCTCCAAAGATGATCGTCCGAGATGATCATCACGATGTTCGGCGGCCCATCCGCGGCGGAAACGAACAACGGCAGGGCCAGCAGGGAGAGAAAAAGTCGGCGGATCATGAGGCACAGGAGAACGACCGCGTTAGAAAGCATCTTGCCTTCGGATTGGATTCACTATTGAATCACCGCCATGGAAGAAATCAGCAATCAACCGCCGCCACGCAAAGGCGCTTGGTGGTTTGGCTGGATCGCGGGCGCGATCATCTTTCCCGCCATCGGAGGCGGCCTGTTTTTCAAGCGCCCTGACGTCATGATGCTCCTGGGTGGCTTTTTTTGCGTCGTGAGCCTGGTTCTGCATCTCAAGGCCAGTTTGTCTCTGACCAGGAATGGCTGGCTCATTTTTCTGCTCATCATTGGTGGATGGGCGCTGATGGCGGCGGCGTTCTTCATTGGCTGTGCCGCGACCTACTCCTATGTCTGAACAACTCCCTCCTCCAACAACAGCCCCGAACACCGGATCCTGGTGGATGGTGTGGATCATCTGCACGGTCGTGGCGCCCGGCGGACTGTTTGCAGCGCTGGCCTTCCTTCCCTCCAAACTGGAGTGGAGCGTCGGCGCGGGTGGTCTGGCGGTCTTCGTATTGCATCTCGTGTCCAGCGTCAAAATTGGCAAAGGTGGCTCGGGCTGGCTCACGGCAGGACTGATCTTCGGCGGCTGGGCGCTCATGCTGGTTTCGATGTTCGTCGGTTGTGTGGTGCTGGCGAGCCGTTGACTCAGATGACCGCGGTTCTCCTCAAACGCACCACCTCGCGCTGTCCTCAGTGCCACGCGCCTTGTCCTGCCACGGTCGAGCAGCAGGATGGAAAAGTGTTCATGAAGCGGCGTTGCATTGCGCATGGCGAATTCACAGCCTGCATTGCCAGTGATGCGAGGTTCTACTGGCTGGCGCAGGGAAAGGACGAGAACCGCTGCTGCTCCGGCGGTGCTTGCTGCGACGCGACAGGCCAGAACGCAGGCACGCTGGGCCGAAATGCGAGCGGTCGTGGCACCAATCCCATCGAGACGCTGTCCACCTGCCTGGCGCTGATCGAGATCGTGAACTCATGCAATCTCTCCTGCCCGACCTGCTACGCCGATTCGCCCGTCGGAATCGGCTCAAAGCTCGATGCTGTGCCGGTCGCTGAGATTCAAGCACGAGTCGATGGCGTGATCGCCCGCAAAGGGAAGATCGAAATTCTCCAGCTTTCCGGCGGTGAGCCGACGCTGCATCCACAACTCGCTGAAATCTGCCGCTGGGCGAAGCAGCATGAGAAAATCGACTTCCTGCTGTTGAACACGAACGGTGTCCGCCTTGCCAAGGAACCCGCGCTTTGCCAGGAACTCGGCGAAATTTTCAAGACAGGCGGCTTGCAGGTCTATTTGCAGTTCGACGGCCTGCAAGAAGCCGGACATAAGGCATTGCGTGGAGCCGATCTGCGCGACGTGAAGCGCCAGGCGCTCGCCAACCTCGCTGCGGTGAACATTCCCGTCACGCTGGCGATGACGGTGACGTACGACAACCTGCCGCATCTGTGGGAGACGATTCGTTTCGGCCTCGATGACGCCAACATCCACGGCATCACCTTCCAGCCGGAGTTTTTGAGCGGACGCACGCGCAGTCTGGCTGGAGCGCGAGCATGGCTTCAGCCTGCTCGCCATTTGTCAGGCCCGGCGTCAACGCCTCCTCCAGAAAATGGCGAGTGGTCTGCGACACACTCGCACTCCGTCTCTCCGAGGCTCAACACCGCCGACATCCTGCTCGCTGCTGTGGAGCAATCGCAAGGAGGACTGCGCTTTGAGGATTTCACGCCGTTGCCCTGTGGTGATCCGAACTGCGCAACGATCGGCTATCTCATCCGGCGCGGTGAGCAGGTCTGGCACGTGAGCGACTTCCTCGACTTCACGAAGCTGCAGGGCTTCCTGCAGGACAAGATCCACTACACGCTCGAAGACCTCGCCAAATGCGGCTGCGAGAACGAACCGCTCGGCGAACTGCTCAAGACGTTGGAAAAAACGCGCAGCATGGCCTTCCGCCTCATGGTGAAGCCCTTCATGGATGCGTGGTCGTGGGACGAGGACCGCATCGACCGCTGCTGCACGCATGTCATCCGGCCAGATGGCAAACTGGATTCCTTCTGCCGCTACTACTCCGGCTTTCCCGATACCAAGGCAGCTCTGTGAACGCGTCACCGCAGCACCAACTCCTTCCTGGAAGCCCGGCTTATGCCGCGCTCATGGCTGCGGGCATCTTGATCGGCGCACTATATTGGTATCGCCACGCCAAAGGGCAAAGTGACTTGCTTCTCATCTACCTCGGCGCGCTCGTGGGAGGATTTGCCGGCGCCAAGATCGCCTACCTGCTGGCCGAAGGCTGGCTCGAATGGCAGCAGCCGGATCGCTGGTTGCGCTGGGCCACGGGGAAGTCGGTGCTCGGCGGGTTGCTCGGCGCGTATGCCGGCGTGGAGATCACGAAGCATCTCACCGGTCACAAGCAGTCCACGGGCGATTCTTTCGCGGTGATTCTGCCCATCGGCATTCTCCTCGGGCGCGTCGGTTGCTTCTTGAATGGCTGCTGTCTTGGCAAACCTGTGGCCGGTGTGTTTGCGGCGCGCGACGTGCACGGCATCGCCCGCTGGCCCGCGCCTTTCGTCGAGGGCGCGTTTCAGGTGGTCATGCTCGTCACCATCGTGATCCTGCAACGACGCGGCATGCTGCGGGATCGTTTGTTCTTCCTCTATCTCGCGGCTTACGGTGTGTTTCGATTTCTCCACGAGTTCATGCGCGACACGCCGAAGATCGCGTTCGGAGTCAGCGGTTATCAATTCATCGCGCTGGCGATGACGGCACTGGGGCTTTGGATGCTGCATTGGCGAACGAAGTCCATGCTTGCGCACGCCGGGCCGCCGATTGAGCATTGATCCATGAATCACCATCGCCTCCGGCGGCTGATCTTCGTCACAGGCACCTGCCTGGTGTCACTCCCGTGGCTGGTGCCATGCGGGATCACGGCCATTCCCGCGGCGATGATCCGGGCCACTGACCGGAGTCTGCAGTTTGCCAAACGTGACCCGGCCAATCCCACGGCGTCGCAGTTCGCCAGCATGCAGGACAAACCCGGCATGCCTTTCGTTGTCAGACAAAATCAGACCATTCCCCGCAGCGAGTTGATCTCCGAGGCAGAATGGAGTCAGATGGCCTCGCACAAGCAGCAGTACGTCGAGGACAATGGCCTGGACAAAACCGAACAACTGGCGCGCTTTCTCGATCGCATCGATCCCGGCAGCCATATGCATGAATACGGCACCAAGCCCCGACAACGCGACGCTGATCCTGAACCGCGAAAAGAGCTTGTTCTTTGCACCGGGCCTTTGGTGCTGCTGCAGGCAGACAGCTTGCGTTTCGTCCGCCCAGGAAAGCGGAAGCTTCCCGTGATGGCCGAGGCACAAACGAAGACGATGATGGCCAACGCGACCATCAGCAGCCCCGCAGGCAACATCTTTGTCGTCGCTCATCGAATCTGCTTCCGTGCCGCAACATCGGAACTGATCCTTCAGGGCTCTCCTGTCGTGCAATCCGGACGTCATGAGGTGAAACCTTCTCGCTCTGGTGCGCTCATGAAGGTCAATTTCATCACTCGCACCGTGACTGTGGAAGGCCATGCCCTTGAAACGCGGTTTTGAGCCTGGTGAATGATCAACCGCATGCGGAATGCGCCCGGCCAAAACAATGACGGCTTGCAGCCTGCGCTTGTGCGAGGAAAATCGCGCCATGCATTGCGACGAGATTCGCCGTTGGTTGTTTGTGGGCGCCACCTGCCTTCTCGCGATTCCCTGGCTGACTCCCTGTTCAAATGGGGAAACCAAAGGCCCCGGCACGCCTTATCTGGACAGAACTGGCGGGACATGGGGCAATCTGCCCAATGACCAGTTGAAGGAATGGGCTCGCAAACCAGGGCCGCAGTTGCGTGTTGTTTCCCACACGCCCCTCTTTTCTAAACAACTGCTCGTGTCGGATGCCGAACTGAGCGCCGCCACGGGTGGTGCCCAGGCTTCACGCCCGAAGGCTGGTCTTGACTTCAGGTTTGGCCAGGCGGTGAGTTCGCTCACCACCATGCCGCTCAATCTCTATTATCCCATGATCAAAGGGCTGGCAGGAAGCGACCGCGAACTCGTCGAGCCGATGAAACCCAAGCAGGACAATGCAAGACGGCAGCTTGTGGTCTGCGAAAACCCGTTTGTCCTGCTTCAAGGCGAGGATCTCGTCTTTTTCAAATCAGGCAACCCGGAGAGCATCGCGATGGCAAGGGCATCGACTGGAGCAAAGGTGACGGTCATCACACCGGATGGCACATTCTTCGGAATCGCCCGGCGCATTCATTTCCGGAGAGGACAGCAGGAGATACTGCTGGAGGGCGATCCCACCGTCGTGTCCGGCCACCAGTACATCAAAGGCGGGAAACCGGATGCGATGATGAGTCTCGACTTCAAAGAACGCGTGGTGATCGTCAGCGGACAAGCGGCGGTGAAGAAACTGTTTTATTGAGCGTGTGGAAGTGCCCCCCGGGCTTGCATGCGGTTCCGGAAATCGGCATGATCAGCGCATGAACCGCGATTCTCTCCGGCGCTGTGTGTTCGTGAGCGCAGTGTGTCTGCTGTCCTTTCCCTGGCTCATGCCCTGTGTGGGCATCTGGTCGGCAGCGGCGATCAATGGGGCGCACGATTCGATCACCAAGCGTGACCAGCCGCTGAATCGTCTGCCGGATCCGCGCTTGAAGGAATGGGCGTCGAAACCGGGGCCCAAGCTGACGATCTTGGAGAACCAGCCCATTTCAAAAAGCCTGCTGGTTTCCGACGAAGAGTTGTCTTCCGCACTTGGCGGCAGGAATGCGCCACGTCCCGGCACGCTCGTGGGCAAAGGAGCCTCGGCGTTGGTGGATGGAGTGTCGCAAACCCTGAACTGGGTTGATCCATTCACTCTGGCCACAAGCAACTCACTGGGTGTGGGGCCGACAAGGCCAGAGCGCCGGCTGATCCTCTGTGAATCGCCCTTTGTGATGCTCGAAGGCAAAGACCTCCGGTTCATACGTGATGGCAATAATGGCCCCATCCGGCTCGCCAAGGCCAAAGAAGGCACGGTGACCATCATAACTCCCGAGGGGAAGGTTTCCGCCAAAGCCGGCTTCATCCACTATCGCGGCCCGTCGCAGGAAGTGGTGTTGGAACAACAAGCTGTTGTTCAACTCTGGACATTGGGCGGAATATCTGTGCTCAAGCAACCTATTGCCATTCACAATGGGCAACAAAACATCCACCCCTCCAAGCCGGAATCCATGATGACGCTGAACTTCGTGAGGCGCCGTGTTTCATGCAATGGATCAGTGACGAAGAAAACGTCTTTTTGGTAAGCACCTGATGTCTCACCTCAATTCCTCGCGATACTTCGCCCACTTCTCCCGCAGTTCCTTGAGGATGTCGGCATGCTTCGGATCAGTGAGGAGGTTGTGCTCCTCCAGCGGGTCGGATTCGAGATCGTAGAGTTCCTCGACGAGCGGATTGGGCTCCATCCAGCGGATGTATTTCCAGCGCTGCGTGCGCACGGCCTCGCTGGGCGGGATGCGGTCTTTGACGCTGTGATGCTCATAGAAGTACTCGGTGCGCCAGTCCTGCGGCACCTTGCCTTCGAGCAGCGGCTTCAAACTGCGTCCCTGCATCGCAGCGGGCACAGGAATGCCGGCCAGATCGAGCATGGTGGGCGCGAGATCGACGTTGAGCGCCATCGCGTCCACAGTTTTCCCGGCACGGTCTTTTGGCAACATGGGATCGCGGATGATGAGCGGCACGCGCAGGTCCTCCTCATACGCATACCACTTGTCCGCCATGCCGCGGTCGGCCAGCGCGTAGCCGTTGTCGCCGGTGAAGATGATGATCGTGTTCTCCAGCAGCTTCTGCTGCTCCAAAGTCTCCAGGATACGGCCAATCTCGCGATCCACGCCGGAGATGAGGCTGTAATAATCATGCAGGATGCTTTGTGCCTTCTGCGGCTCGTCGAAGCGCCATTCCCAGCGGCGGCGGCCTTCGCTCTTCTGCACGAATTCCGGCAACCGCTTGAACGCTTCATCGGTCGCCAGCTTGGAGAGCGGGATGTCGATGCCGTCATACATGCCATCGTCTCTCGGATCGGGTTCATACTCGCGCTTCTCGTGATCGCGGGCATGCACGGCGTTGAAACTGATGCTGAGAGAGAACGGCTTGTCCTTCGGTGCAGTCGTCAGAAAGGTCAGCGCATCGCTGCCCATCTTCGCGGTCTTGTGCGTGCGCGTGGGATCGTCGGGTTCGATGAAAAAACGGCCCGCCTGGCCGGGCTCGCCACGCCAGAAGTCAAAGCTCGCTCCGCGTTCCTTCGTCACCTGCGGATTGCCGACGCCATACTTGCCGATGAAGCCGGTGTAGTAGCCTGCGTCACGGAATCGTGCCGGATACGTGTCCTTCCACGCCTCATCGCTGATGCCTTTGGCGAAGTCCTCGATGCCATGCCGCCGCATCCACTGGCCGGTCAGCGCCGTGGCGCGGCTCACCGAGCAGATCGACGTGGTGACGAACATGTTCTTGAACACCACGCCCTCCTTCGCCAGCCGGTCGATGTTCGGCGTCTTCACGATCTTGTCGCCCATGTAACCGAGCGCGTTGAAGCGCAGGTCATCGACGAGCAGGAAGATCACATTCGGCCTGTCCGGAGCCGCGTTCGCAAAGGAGGTGAGCAGGAGAAAGGAAAACAGACGGAGGAACTTCATGAGTTTGAAGGGAACGCGGACGAACGCGGAATCAAACAAAGACGAGGCATTTCATGCTGGCTTTGCCGGCTGGCTGAGCGGCCCGCAAGCTCCAGCCCCTCTCGCACGTTCTCTCCGTGCAATGGACCCCTTCCTCGAATTCCACCAGCAGCAGACCCGCAGGCAGTTTTTTGGCCAGGTCGGTCTGCGTGCAGGCAACATCGCGCTTGCTAGCATGCTGGGCTCCCAGTTGGCCCGTGGCGCTTCCAGTGTGCAGGTGCATCAGCCGCTGCCGGGCCTGCCGCATTTTGCCCCGAAGGCGAAGCGTCTGATCTACCTGCACATGAACGGAGCGCCCTCACAACTCGACCTGTGGGACTACAAGCCGCAATTGCAGAAGCATTATGACGAGGATCTGCCTGACAGCGTGCGCAACGGCCAGCGAATCACCACGATGACGAGCGGCCAGGCGCGCTTCCCCGTGGCGCCGAGCATGTTCAAGTTCGCGCAGCATGGCCAGTGCGGACGCTGGGTGAGCGAATTGCTGCCGCATACGGCGAAGATCGTCGATGAACTCGCCGTGATCAAAAGCGTGCACACCAGCGCCATCAATCACGACCCGGCCTGCACCTTCGTGATGACCGGCAGCGAGGTGCCGGGCAAGGCGAGCATCGGTTCCTGGCTCGCGTATGGTCTTGGCAGCGAGAGCAACGATCTTCCCGCCTTCGTTGTCTTCACGCCGACCTTTCCCGCCGCTAGCCAGGCGCAGGCGCTCTTCACGCGCATGTGGAGCAGCGGCTTTCTCCCCTCCCGCTACACCGGCGTGGCGCTTCGCGGGCAGGGCGACCCCGTTTTGTATGTGAAGAATCCGCCCGGCGTCGATCCCTCCGACCGCCGCGCGATGCTCGACGCGCTGAACAAGCTCAACACGATCAATCACGACCGTGTGGGCGATCCGGAGATCCAGACACGCATCGCGCAATACGAAATGGCCTTCCGCATGCAGACCAGCGTGCCGGAACTCACCGACTTGAGCAAGGAGAGCAAGGCCACGCTGGAGATGTACGGCCCCGATGTGAATCGCTCGGGCAGCTTCACACACAGCGCGATCATGGCGCGTCGTCTCATCGAGCGCGGCACGCGCGTGGTGCAGATTTTGCATCGCGGCTGGGATCAGCACAACAATCTGCCGAAGCTTCTCCGCGGTCAGGTGGAGGACAGCGAGCGTGCCTGCGCCGCTCTCGTGATGGATTTGAAGCAACGCGGCCTGCTGCAGGACACGCTCGTTGTCTGGGGCGGTGAATTCGGCCGCACGGTTTATTCGCAGGGCACGCTGACGAAGGATAACTACGGACGCGATCATCACCCGCGCTGCTTCACCATGTGGCTGGCCGGTGGTGGCTCGAAAGCCGGTGTCGAACACGGCGAGACTGATGATTACAGCTACAACATCATCAAGGACCCGGTGCACATCAACGACCTCAATGCCACGATCCTCCACCTCATGGGCATCGATCACCGCAAGTTCACCTTCAAGTTCCAGGGGCTCGACCAGCGTCTCACCGGCGTGGAGGAGCATCACCCGGTGAAGGCGGTGCTGGCGTGAGCCCTGTCGCGGCCTTCGCGGCTTTATTCGCTTCCCTTGCTTCGGCGGTTTTGGTAGCAATCACGCATGATGAGCACGTTGCGCACCCTGCTGGGCCTCCTTCTGTTTTGCACACCGCTGATTGCCGCCGACCCGCCGACCAAGCGCGTGCGGCTGAATGAAAACTTCACCATCATCCCCATGGCAACGTCCGCGGCGATGGATGCGGCGAATTGGATGGTCGCCAATCAGCAGCAGGGGAATCCCACGTCGGACACCGCGGCGCAGTTGCTGGCGCAGTTCAAAGCCCTGCCACCCAAGGATCAGAAGAATGGCATTTTCATCTACAGCATCACGCATTCGATCCAATTGACCGACAAGGAGAAGGCGAAGGCCGCGCCGAGGCAGTTGGAAATGCTCAATGACAAAGTCTGGCGCGGGGCTGAGAACAAGCTGGTGGACGAGCTGGTCACCGCGGCAAACAGCGCTGGAACTCCGGTGTGGGTGCTGGTGGAAGGCACCGGAGAACTTCATACCTACAAGCTCCTCACCGATCCCAAGCTCACGCTGAAGAAGTGAAGCTCAGCGCTTCATGAGCCATGCGAGCGCCTCACGCAATTCGGCGCCCCAGCAGACGGGATCGTGACCGCCTTCATATTCATTCAAGTGGATGTCGTGACCGGCGGCGGAGAGAGCGGTGCTCAATCGGCGCACGGAATCGAGCTGGCTGGTCGTTTGCACCAGCGGCGTCGGTGGATGCGAAACATTCGTTTGCAGCTCCTGCGTGCCGACGCTCAGCCAGAAGTGTTGCGTGCGTGAAGGCTGCGCGGGAATGTTCGCGGCCAGCCATTCCTCCTGCCACCACGCGGAGGGCGACTGCGCCAGCACACCGGCAAAGACGCCGGGATGCCGCAGCGCAGTGAACACGGCCTGCAGGGCGCTCAGACTGAGTCCGCAGAGAAACAGGCGCTCAAAGCGTCCCACTTCCCGCTCGATCCATCGCGGCAGCTCCTCCGCCACGAAGGTCGCGAATGCTTCGTTGCACGTGTAGTCGGCGTGTCGTGCTGCGGCGCTCGAGTTGGGGAGATAGACACACGTCATCGCCGCCTCGCAGAGGATCGTCGGAGCCTTCAAGCGGTCCGTGTAAAGCTCGCCATCGAGAAACAGCAGGCAGTCCCAGGCTTCGCCGGTGGTGGCGCGATGAATCCCCGCCTTGCGGGAAACAGGGAGATGGGCGCTGGGGATGGAGTGTTCGGTCATTGAAGTTCGGAAGAATTGAAACCGCTGATGAGACGCTAACGGGACGCTAATGTCCGGATCAGAACATCAGCGTCATATTAGCGTCTGATCAGCGGTTCAAAAGCTCTGCCTGCTTGCGCCGATGAACTCAAATCCTGATCTCCGGCCATTCTTCGCGTTTCACGAGCTCCCAGGTGAAGCCGATGCGGCGGAAGGTGTGGTGCACTTGGGTGAGGTTCGGGGCTTGATGGCCGATCCAGAGCGTGGTCGTGATCGTGTCCGCCGTAGCGGTGTCGATGTCGATCGTCACCCGCGTCGCCAGCGCGTCATCGGAGTGCCGGTGGCTCCAATTCAGGCCGGGCCAGTCCTTCACCGGGGCCGTGTAGGTCTCGGAAGCATGCCGCAGCGTGAATTCCGGCAGATCCCGCTGCAACGCCGTCACCTGCTCCGGTCCCTGGCAGAGGTAAAACTCGGTCTTCGGGCCATGACGCGGCAATTCATCGCGCAGGGCCATCAAAACGACGCTGTAGCGCGGCGAGGGCGGCTGGTCGTTGGGCTCGCGGGCGTCGGAGACGTAGGGTGTCTTGGGCGAGGTACAGGAGGAACCAAAAAGCAGTGCGCCTAGCGCAGGCAATAAAAGTGTTTTCACGAATAGGTAGGTGACAAAATCATTCTTGAACCTCGCATTACTGAGCAGTGTGACGAGTCGCTGCAATGCTTGCCACTCCATTTTGTCTATTGCTTTGAATGCGCGACGACGCTGAATTCTGCCATGCGGCATGCGCGAACGACCTTCTCTTTACAGCACTTGCTTCTTACTTGTTTTCTACTTGTGGCTGCTGAAAACGTGCGAGGAGGTCCTTTCCATGACCGCTGGGATGAAACGTTTGAGATTCCAATGGCCGAAGGAAGGCCATTGAAGGTTCGCCAATCCGGCTCGCAACGAAAGTATTTCGGGCACCCTCATGTGTTTGGCTTTGGGGGTGGCGGCTTGAAGCAGAAGCTAGAGTTTGCTAGGGATGGAAAGGCGTTCGTCTGGGAGGGGGGATTCACACCGATTTTGTTGCAGTTTGATGGCAAGACTCCCGTGCTGGTGATCTTCGACCGGGAGTCCAGCGAGAGAATCCAAGACTGGGGATTGCGCTATTTCAGATTCGACGGGAAGTGGATTGAATTGCCTTTGAAACAGTTTCCGCGGCGTCTGGCGATGCAGAATCTTTGGCTGACCCATCATGATGGCTGGGTGGATGGGGTCGAAATCGATGAGTATGAGATCGTGAAGAAATGCGATCCCGATAATGTTCACTTCCAGCGGAGCTTGATGGCGACGCTCTGGTTCTGCATCGCAACTGGCAAAAGTTACCATGACGCTGGCCAGTCTGACATTACGGCTGAGTTTCTACGGGGCTTCAAAGCGTCGATGTCGAAATGAGCATTCGCAGCCAGGAAGTGAAGAGTGGTCCATCTTGAAACTTGGAATCTGAAACTTGAAACGACGCGCCAACATCGAGGACGAGTTCGAGAAGGAGGACGAGGACGGCATGTGGCTTCACCACCCGCTCTTCACATTCCACACCTCGACGAGATCCTTCGGTAGATCGGTGATGAAACGGCTCGGACGCATCATGATGTCGCCGTCGCGGGCTTGGTGGTTGATGACGGGATACGTGAGGTAGAGCTCGTCCTTGGCGCGGGTGACGGTGACGTAGAAGAGGCGGCGTTCTTCTTCGAGGGCGGTGTCGCCGCCTTCGTCGATGGCGCGTTTGTGGGGGAACATGCCGTCGGCGAGCCAGACGGCGAAGACGACCTTCCATTCCAAGCCTTTGGCTTGATGACCGGTCGTCAGCGTGACGGCGTCGCGATCCTGAGCCTGCTGGTCGGGCTTGTTGTCGGTATCGACGCCGCTGAGGAGCGAGAGCTGGCTGAGGAACTCCAGGGCATCGGTAAAACGGTCGCTGAAGTTGCTGAGCTGTTCGAGGTCCTGCTGGCGCTGCTCGTAGTTTTTGAACTTCGCCTTCATGTAGTCCTCATACACGCCTTCGACGATGCTGCGGATCATCAAGGCGGGCGCGACGACCTTGCCTTCCTTGTCGATGAGCTCGTCGAGCGTGTAGGCGAACTGTTCCCAGGTCGTTTTGGCCTTTTTCGGCACTTTGAGCGGCAAGAGCACCTCGGAGAAGGTGGTGGGCATGACCTCGGCCTTCGCGGCATCGGTCTTCAGCCAATCGTTCCAAAGCTTCACGGCACTGACATTGCCGATGCCATCGCAGAGGCGCACCAGGCGCATGAAGCTGACCTCGTCCTGGCGGTTCACGGCGAACTTCATGAAGGCGGCGACGTCTTTGATGTGCGCCTGCTCGAAGAAGCGCAGTCCGCTGGTGATTTGGAAGGGGATGCCGCGCTGCGTGAGCTCCATCTGGATCTCCATGCTGTGAAAGTGGGCGCGGTAGAGGATGGCGATGTCGTTGAGGTCGCAGCCCTCGTCCTGAAGCTCCAAGATGCGCTGCGCGACGAAAGCGGCCTGCGCGGAGGAGTTGTCGAGCGAGACAAGCGCGGGGAGCATGCCGCGGGATTCGCGGGCAGGTTGCAGGTTCTTCGGAATCTGCCCGCGGTTCATGGCGATGGCCGCGTTGGCGAGGTTCAGCACCTCGGGCACGCTGCGGTAGTTCACCTCGATCTTGTGCGTGCGGGCCCGCGGCCAGTGCTCGGCGAAGTTGAGGATGTTCGACACGTCGGCGCCGCGCCAGGAGTAGATGCTCTGCGCGTCATCGCCGACGACCATGAGATTGCCCTGCGGGCCGGTGAGCAGCTCGACCATGCGGCATTGCAGGCTGTTCGTGTCCTGATACTCATCGACGAGGATGAACTCGAACTGGCGGCGGTAGCGCTCGAGCAGGTCCTCGTTTTCCTCCAGCAACTGCACGGTGAGCGCGAGGAGGTCGTCGAAGTCCATGCAGTTCGTCTCGCGCTTCTTGTCCTGGTAGAGCTTGCGTAGCTTCAGGATGCCCTCGGCAACGCGGTCGAAGTAGGGATAGCGCGTGTCGATGATCTCCTTGAGGTCGCAGAGCGTGTTGTCGGCGAGCGAGAAGATGTCGCCGAGCACCTCGGCCTTCGGAAAGCGGTAGCTGGTGGTGTCGATGCCGCTGGCACCGATGACGGTTTCCAGGAGGTCCTTCTGGTCCTCGCGATCCATGATGGAGAAGCCTTTGCGATAGCCGAGGCGCTCGGCGTTGTAGCGCAGGAGGCGGTTCCCGATGCTGTGGAAGGTGCCGCCCCAGATGCGGCTGGCATCGAGGCTGACGAGTGCCTGCACACGCTCCTGCATCTCGCGGGCCGCTTTGTTCGTGAAGGTGAGCAGCAGGATGGACTCCGGCTGGATGCCATTGTCCAGCAACCACGCCACGCGATACGTCAGCGTCCGCGTCTTCCCCGATCCCGCCCCCGCGATGACCAGCGACTGCCCCGGCGGGCTCACCACGGCAGCGTATTGCTGCTCATTGAGCTCCGCCTTGAAGTCGATGCGGTGGGAGGGTTCGTGCGCGCTGTGCAGCGTGTATTCGCGGGGCATCGGGGGAGGTAGGATGGACGAGGGCGGAGGGCAAGTCCGGGGAGGGCAAACCTCCGTGTTTGCCAAGACTTGGAGGGCAACGCTCCGGCGTTGCCGAATACGGCACGGCGGGAGCCGTGCCCTCCCATAATGTGGCAAACACGGAGGTTTACCCTCCTATGCGTCATGCCACGGCAGGGTGTTCAACTCTCCTTGGCAAGGCCAGTCGTTGGCGTTTTGGACGAGGCCGTGCCGCACAGGATTGTGCTGAACGTAGTGCCATTTGCCTGTGTAGCTTTCGCCGTGGCGCAGTTGTGTGTCCCACGCGCGGGTGAGCCAGAGTGGTTTGTCCTCTTCGTTTGGCCAGGATTGGGTGACGAGGCTTTTCCAGTAGCTGATCCAACGGTGCACGGGCAGGGCTGTGCGTTTGGCCGGAGCGCAGAAAAGATGCACATGATCGGGCATGACGACATAGCGGCCGACTTGCCAGTGATCGGCGGCTTTCCACGCTTCGATCAGCACACGATGTGCAGCATCGTTGGCCAGTAACGGCTTGCGATCTTTGGTGCAGACGGTGGCGAAGATGATTTCCGAGAGGTTGCCGGTTTGGATGAGCGGCATCACGGCCGGCTTACGGCGTCCGATGCGTCCGATGCGTTCGGGCAGTCCGGGATCATCAAACCGGGAGGACATGAGCCAAGGGTGGCATGAAAGCACGGGAGGGCAATGCTCTGGCATTGCCGAATTCGGCAAACACGGAGGTTTGCCCTCCCTGAAGTCGGCACGGCAGGAGCCGTGCTCTCCTGAAGCTTGAGGACACCATGAATCGGAAACGCTTCCCGGTTGCTGATTCGTGTGTCCGGCCTTTGATTGGAAAACAAGATCATGATTCCCCTTCCCGACTGGTCCCGCTTGAATCCCCCCAAGCTGCCGTCGTCGGGAGGTGGCGGCCCCCGCGGGCTTGGTGAGGGGCTGCTGGCCTTGGGGGCGTTTCCGATGATCATCTTCGGGGCGATCGCCGGAGGCTCGATTGCCGCAAAGTTACATCCCTGGCTCGGGATACCGGGAGGTCTGGTGGGACTGGCGTTGATGACCGGCCTGCTGGGAGACTTGGGTCTCTTGTGCGGTGTTGTGGAGACAATCTTCTACTCGCTGGTGACTTTTGTGTTCTCCGGCGGGTTGGAGAAAGGAGCGGACCCGACCTCAGCGTGGATCAAAGCAGGCGTGACCGCGGTCATCTTCATCGCGGCGACGTACTCGGTGTGGAAGAAGCGGCGGGCTTGAGTTGTCCCTGTCACGAACGGAAGCATCGCCGAACGGGAGACATGAAATCGGCAAACGCGGAGCAGCCATTCGCCATTCCCTTCTTCGCACATCGCCATCACCGCCGCCGCAAGCTCATTCCGGCTTCTTTTCCCGGCTGAAGAGGCGCTGGAAGAAGTTTTTCTTCTTGGGCGGCACAGCTTCCACCGGCAGGGCTGCGGGCGGCCCGACCTTCTGCGGGAAGCGCTGGGCAGCGTCCGCGCCGACCTTGGTGCGGTAGTCCTCGTTGAGGGAAGTCATGCGGACGCTATGATCGTCCGTGACCACCTGCGGCTGGATGAAGACGACGAGCTCTTTGCGCGTGATGCTGTTGGTGTCGGTGCGGAAAAGCCGGCCGAGGCCGGGAATCTTGCTGAGGCCGGGGATGCCTTGTTTGTCGAGCGTCTTCTGCTCGGAGATGAGGCCGCCGAGCACGATGGTGTTTCGGTCAGGGATGGTGACGGAGGTGACGAGCTGCTCGGTGCCGATGATGGGGATTTCATTCGGCTGCACGACCTGGGTGCCGACCACGGTGTCATTGACCTGGGCGATGGTGAGAGTGACCTCGCCATCGGCATTGATGAGGGGAACGACCTCAAGCTTCAGGACAACGTCACGATATTCGATCGTGGTGGTGGTGTTGCCCTGGGCGGCGTTGTTGTTGGCGAAGGTCGTCTGCTGCGACGGAACGGGAATCTGGCGGCCCGAGGTGATGACGGCCTTCTTGTTGTTGAGGGCGAAGACAGAGGGACGGGAGAGGATTTTGAATTTGTTGTTGGTCTGAATGGCGTTGAGGAAGACCTCAAGGCTGTCACCGATGGCGCCGTAAAGATTGAGGCCGGAAGCGGGCCCGAAGGGTGTGGTGATGGCGTTGTTGCGCAAATCGGCGACAGCGCGACCGGCACCGTTGGCATTTCCAAGGAAGTCCGGCCGGGCGGTGATGCTGCTGGCGGAAAAGTTGGTGCCGTCACCGGGACGGCTCAAGGCCGAGAGGTAATCGACGCCCAGCGTGAAGCCATCAGTCAGCGTGAGCTCACCGATGACGGTGGCGAGGTAAACCTGTGCAGGCTTGCGGTCGAGCTTGTCGAGGAGACCATTGGCCTTGTCGATGTCCTCCTTGCGGCCCATGACGAGGATGGTGTTGGACATGGGGTCGGCAACCACGCGTGTTTTACCAACGAGAACAGAGACAGGGGCGTTGTTCTCCGTGGGTCCGGAGATGACATCAGCGCGAGACCCAATGCCAGATGTCGAAGTGCCGGTCGTCGCGGTGTCAGACGCCGTTGCGGCGGCGTTGGTGCTGCCAACAGTGCCACCGCGGGTGCCCGTGGTGGTACGGCCGCCAAGGAGCTGGCTGCTGTTTGAGGCGAGCGCCTGCTGACGCTGCTGCTGGATGGTTCCACCCCCGGGAAGCTGCGTGGCACCGCTGCTGACCTCCTGGAGAAGATCCACCACGGCGCTGAGCACATCGAGCGCGGCGGCGTACTTCAGCTTGCGCTCGAAAGGCTGCTCGACCTCGAGCGGCTTGTCGAACTCACCAATGAGGCTGGCGATGTAGGTGTAATCGGCTGGAGATGCGACAACGAGGATTTGGTTCAGACGTGTGTCTGCCACGACCTGGGCGCTGGGCTGGGGAAGCTGGGCGTTTGGATTGACCTGCACGCCGTTGATGAAAATGGGCTGCTGGGGGCGCTGCTGGCTGCTGTTGTCGTTTCCACGGTTGTTATCGCCACCACGGTTCTCACGTCCGTCACTGGCGGCGCTGCCGCGGATGGTATTGATGCCCTTGGTTTCTTTCTCCTGGGCCTGGGCCGTTAGCGTGGCCTGGATGATCTGGGCGACGGTCGCGGCGTCAGCGTATTTGACTGGAATGAACTTCGTCACGAGCGACGAACCGGTGTCGCCAATATCGACCGCCTCACGAATGCTGATGAGCTGCTTCACCACCGTGGCGCTTTCCGTGATGAGCAGCCCGGGCGGCGTGGTGACGGCGGTGATGCGTCCATACGCACCGAGCCCGACATGACCGGAGAACATGGTGGCGGCGTCCTCCGGCGTGAGGTTATCGAGCTTCATGAAGTACGACACGATGCTCTCGTTGTCAGGGATGTCCTTCGGGGTGGTGTAAAACTTCACTCCATGGGAGAACTGCACAGCGTTGGCGCTCTGATTGCGCGACGGAAGGATTTTGGCGCTCTTGCCGCCCGGTTCGGTGACAATGGCGTAACCGTTGGTAAGCAGCGAAGCCTCAATCAGCTTGATGGCCTCGTCCTTCGGCACCGGCTTGGGAGTGATCAGGCTGATCTGGGCTCCCTCAAAGATGTTGGTGTCCTTGATCAACGTGAGGCCGGTGAGCTTCTCGTAGATGGCGAGGATGTCGGCCACCGGATTGGTGGCGAACTGCATCATCACCTGATCACCAGTGATGGTGAAGGTTTCGCCCTCGCCAGGCGTGGCTCCGGCACCTTCACCACCAAATCCACCGCGTCTGCCAAAGCCACCACGGAATCCACCACCAGGGCCAAATCCTCCACCCGGCCCTCCCGGTCCTCCCGGTCCACCTGGTCCGGGAGGCGGCGCTGCAGGAGTCGTCGTGCCATCAGGCGTCGTCGCGGCGGGAGCCGCTGGTGCGGTGGCCGACGGGGTAGCTGGCGTGTTAGCTGGCGCCGTCGGACTCGTCGGAACTGCTGGTGCAGGAGCGTTTTGCGCTGAAGAAAGGATTGCGTGAGCCAGAAATGACAGGGCGAGAAGACGACGATGCATGCGCGAAATGGGAAAGCTGATTGTGGCGGGGCGGAAAAGGAAGGCCATCATGATTCAACGCCCACCTTTGTCTTCCTTCTCGATCTTTTCGACGGCGGCACGGATGATGTTGCGCCGTTCCTCCTCAGGGGCGTTGCGGAACTTTTCATCGCTGAATTTTTCCCGGAAGACATTGCGCACCTTCTCCTTGGCTGACTCGGACAGCGATTCGTAGCGCTTGCGGTCCTCTTCGCTTGGTCCACGGCTGCCACGGCTGTAACGATCACCGCCACCCGGCGGTGGCCCCCCAGGCCCTCCCGGCCCGTCATGACGCTCGCCCTTGTCCTTGCGCATGTCGTCCTTGCTCAGGGTGGAGTGGCGGATGCTGAAGGTTTCTCCTCCGATGGCAATCTGGGCCTGGGCGTAATCGATTTTGTCCGACGGGCGCGCTCCCACGAGTTTCCAACCCTTCAGATTCGGCTCATCAGAGACGACGATGGACTGTTTAGCGTTCTTGTCGAAGATGGTGACCACCGGCTTGCCATCCACGTAGGCCATGCCCGTGAGCACCAGCGAATCCGAAATGCTGACGATTCGGGTAAAGGGGGAGTTTTCGACCACCGCAGCGAGCGCATTGGGATCGAACGGCTGCGGCAGGTCGGGGTCCGCAGGAGCAGCAGGTGTGGCTGGCGCGGCGGGCAAGGCCGCGGCAGGCATCAACGGATTAAGCTCGTCCCCCGGCAGTGCCACCAGATCCGCCGTGGTCAGAGGCGGCTCGGTGGAGGACGGCACATCCTGAGCGGGTGCCACGAGCGCCCAAACGGGCAGGGCCAGGAGGAAAAGCAGGAGTTTCATGGTTCAGAATCCGGTTTCCGGCTTGAACCAGCGGGCGAGCACGAGGTTGCAGAGGACTTGAGGGGTCTTTTCCTTGGCCCGGGAGTCAATTTCGAGCTCAAGCTGCTTGATGGCCTGGAATTTCTCAGGCGACTGCAAGGTGGCCAGCCAGCCAAGCACGGTGGTTTGATCCCCTCTGAGCCTGACTTCGATCGCAGCCTCACGATACACTGCGGCATTCTGCTTGCTGTCATTGGACTCGGGAAGCAGAACCGGCTGCTTCTGGAAGGTGAGTTCGTAATCGAGCGCCAGATTCTGAATCTCCTCCAGAAGCTGCGCCTGGGCGGTGCCGAGGCTCGCTGTCACAGGCATGGTGTCCCGCAGCCACTGGGCGCGCTTTTCCCAAAATTCACGGTCGGCCAGATAGCCCTCGTTTTCACGCTTCTCATTCTCCAGCTTGGCAACCTTCGCCAGCACCGCAGTGCGGCGGTCGAGGAACTGCTTCAGCAGAATGAACGTGGCCATGAGCAGAAGCGCGGCGATGCAGGCGCCGAGGAGCTTCTTTTCACGTTGGGTGAGGGCGATGGCCATCTGGTGATTTGAAATCTGAGATTGGAATCGCTGCGCTGGCTAATCAGAGCAGCTTGCCTTGCGCGCGGAAGGTGGCGGTGGTGCCTTTCAGCTCCGGACGGGGCGCGGTCCATTCGTAGCGGCTCAAAATGCGGTTCTTCTTGATGTCCTCGACAAACTGGACGGCAAGCTGCGCATCCCGCGCCTCGCCCCTGATGTCGATTTCATTGCCCTTCACCTCAAAATCACGGATCACCACGCCGCTGGCGGGCATGATGCGATTGATCTCTGCCAGCAGGAACAACGGATAGCGCTTTGGCTCAATCGCCGGGGCGAGCGCTTTCCACCGTTCACTGGCCTGACGCACCGCGGCAGCTGGTTCGCTGGTCAGCTCGACCTCCTCGGCGAGACGCGTTGCGAGCTGTTCCTGGTAGTGAAGATATGCAAACGCCAGGAAAGCAAGCGAGGCATACAGCAAGCCCCCGAGCACGAGCGCACGCACCAGCTTGCCACGACGGACACTGGCGATCTGCGCCGCACGGATGCCGGCAGGAAGCATCTTCTCCCAAGCATGGGTGTCGAGCGCGGTATTTGGCGGAAGTTCAGCCACCACCCGGACTGACAGCTCCGTGACGCTGCTCAAACGGGTGGCCATGCCCTTGTCAAAGCTGGCTCCCACCATCGCCACTCCCGTGATGCTGTCCACGCCGAGATCCGCCTCCAGAGTGAGACGAGCGAGTGTGATCTCCAAGGCCAGGGATGCCTCTGTCGCAGGAGCCTGGGAGAAAATGTGGCTGTGAAAAAGCTTTCCTTGATGACTGGCTGCCAGCACGAGATTCCCCTGCTCTTCCGTGATGACGATGTGCCCGGCGGGAAGCTGCGCCAGCCTTAGGGCCGCGGTGTAGTCACTCGCATGCCCGGCGGCCAACGTCTCCGGAAACGGCTCCGCCAGCACGTCCACACTGACCACGCACTGACCGCCAGCATTGCCGAGCAGGTGCCAGCGGAAGTTTTTGCCAGAAGAGTCGTGCTCCAGCTTGAATCCCCGGCGCTCAAGCTGCGTGACAATGATCTGTTCCAGCAAATCGTTCTCGGTCTGCGGCAGGATGAGACCGATGGTGCGGCACGCAGCGGCAGGCAGGCCGATGATGAGCGGCTTTCCCAAATGCAAGGACTCCGCCGGGCTCTCCACCGCCTCGGCGCTGGCTGCTCCCGCCCGTGGCTTCCACACACGCCAGGCGGCATCAGGGGCGGGAAGGAGCAATGTGGCGGCGGATAATGACATTCAGGTGTTTTGGGGAAGCTTTAGAACGTGCGGGAAACTGGGAAGTTGCGAAGGGAAATGACGAATGTGGAATGACCAATGACGAACTGGCTGTCGAGCGATTTTCGTCATTCGTTTATTCGGGAATTCGTCATTCCGTGAACGCGGTCACTCCTCCATCCGCCCCAGATAAGTCACCGCCCCGGTTTCCTGATTGCGGCGCGTGACGACGACGATCTTCGTGCGTTTGTCCCCCACCCAGCCCACGCTGGTGATGCGACGCAGGGTGGTGTCGTCATCGTTGACGATGGCACGGATGGAGTTCAGCCGGTCGCCACTGAGTCCGAGGAGTTGATAGGCTTCATCATCACGGATGCGGCGGTCATCCTCCGTGCCAGGAATGCCGTCGGCACCATCACGCTCGCTGATGAAACGAGTCACGTCCGTCTCCGAAGCTCCGGTGACAGCCAGGAGCACATCCTTGAACACCGTCCGCAGATCGATCTGGCCCTCGCCATAGATGCTGAAGAACTCACGCCAGTCGGGCTTCTTCCGGTCCACGGCATCCATGCCGCGCACGAGCAGCATTTCATCGACCCGCGCGAAGCCTTGGTTTCGCGGCGCATCATAAATGCCGAGTTGCTGGTAATAGTCGGCCTCAGCGCCATTCGCACGCGGGGTGTTGTCATTGTCCACCCAGTCCGCCAGGGAATCTGCGGCGATGCCAGCCTCGTCGGCGTTGAGCTGCCAGTAAATGAAGAGGTTGTAAATCGCCTCACGAAGGCGCTCGTCTGTGGAATAGTTGATGGGGATGCGTGCGCCTTCGTAATTGATCACCACATCAAAGCCGCTGTCAGGACCGACTTTCTGCTTCAACACCATGTCTCCGCGTCTTGTGTTTGGATGCAACCCCACGGCGAGGCCGCTCTCGGCCAGATGCAACGCACGGAACTGATAAGCAGCCTGCAATGACTCTTTCGCGCTGGAACGAATGTATTCGACCACACCCATGACTGTCACGGACATCAGCAGCACCGCCCAGATCATGAGCATGAGGGCGGAGCCGCGCTGACGTCGGTCACCACGCCCTGCAATCAAATTGGAAAACTGGATGTTCATCGTCCGCCACCTCCTCCCCCGCCACCACTTGGAGCACCACCGCCGCCCCCGCCTCCGGGAACGGGCGTCCCACCACCTCCTCCACCACCGGGACCAAAGCCACCACCTCCCCCAGGAGGACCAAAACCTCCAGGCCGCCCACCCCCTGGAAAACCACCGCCGGGAGGACCAAAACCCCCGCCAGGCGGTCCGAAACCTCCGGGTCTTCCACCTCCGGGAAAGCCACCTCCACCAGGACCTCCCGGTCCTCCACGACCACCACCACCGGGCCCGCCGCCGCCACCACTGCTGGTGGTATTGGCAGGCTGCGCAGGCCCACTACCGGAACTGCTGCTGCTGCTGTTGGTGGAGGGAGTCCTGCCTGCCGTAATGGTAAGCATCGGAACGGTGTAAACCATGCGGATCGGCAGCGTGCGATCCTTGAGCACCAGTTGCGCCTCAATCAAGTCAGGCCATGTGGACTTGCTCCATTCCTCATACCACGTCTCTTCTTTCTCCACGTAGAACCGCCATTTCAGCGACACCACATCCGGCAGCAGCGGCATCCAGTAACGCCCCTCCTGATCCGGCGCGTAGAGCCCGGTCGTTTCCTGCCGCGTGCTCATCTGCCGGTCATCGGTCTTCGGAATGATGTCCTCCCGTGACAGGCTCAGGTAATGCAGCGGCATGTTGTTCGAGTCCACCACGGCATCGGGATGCGGACGGATGCTGAGAATCGTGTCCTTCAGGCTGATGGGGCTTCTGCCGAAGGGAAAACAGTCAGGCGAGCCGGAGATCGTCAGCTCCTGGATGATCGGCTCCGTGTTCTGCACCATCTTGAGTGAGAGCGTGGCCGTGCTCGGCAGTGTGGTGAAGGTTTTGCGGCTCAGCTCGATGAACCGGTTCACCGAATCACTTTCCCGCTGCAATTGCTCGATCTCCGCCGCACCACGTACCGAACCGCGGATGATCGCGAACAGCGTCACCGTGATCATCGAGAGAATCGTGAGTCCGATCACGACCTCGATCAGGGTGAACGCTCGCGGAGAGCGAAGGGCGGAGGGCAAAGAGCAGCGCTGGGTATTGGGACGCGAATCATCACGACACACGTCAGCCAGAGGGCTTGGAACCCTCTGTCCTAAGCCCTTGGCTCCTGGTTCACTGCTGCGCGGGTTTGTAAACATAGACGCTCAGGGTGTCCTCCTGCGGCACATCATTGAAGGTCGAGGTGGCCTTGATGGTCAGGTTGTAAATGTCGCTCAAAGTGCTGCCGCTCGTCGTTTTCAACGACACAGGCTCGGTGGAACTGGTGTAGGTGACCCCATAAGTTGTGTCCATGGTGGTCGTGCTCATTTCTGAGATCGGCTTGCGGCGGATTTCCTCCAAAAAGTTGCGCATGCCGATGCGGATGATCTGGTCACGCTTCAACAAGTTCGCCGTCTCCAGCGCCTGGTTGAGCGACTTCGCCAACCCGAGCACCGCGACCGCAAAAATGCCCAGCGCGAGCACCAGTTCGAAAAGGATATAGCCCGGCCTCCGGACTGCATAGGGCGTAGAGCGTAGAGCGTAGAACGGCCTTGCGACCCGCGAATGCGCCCCAAGACATTCGAGAACCACATCATGGCTCCCAGCCCTTCGCCCTGCGCTCTTTGCTACTGTGTTCATCGCACGTTGACGCTTTCTTTGACAATGTCGGCTGTCAGGGCGCCGAACTCGACATCGAATGTGGCGGAATCACGTTCGATGTGGATTTTCAGCGGCTGGCAGACGCCACTGGGTTGAAACACCCAAAGTTTGATCAGGTCGCCCTCCAAATACGACGGCTCCGCGTCATACCAGTATTGCAGCGCATACTTCACGTCCTCGGGCATCTCGTATTTCTCGCTCCAATGCTCGTCATACTTCGGCGCGGGCGGGGCCAGCGGCAGTTCCGTCGTCTTGGTGAGGCTGCCCCCGTTGTCGAGGTCGTTTTTCTCGATGGTGTTTTGCTCCGCGGGCGGGTTTTCACCGATCTCCAAAAACTCCTGCAACTGCGCCAGTTGGAGATACGGATTGAAGTAGCGTGAGGCGGTGAAGCCTTTGCTGTGAAAGGCCACCTGATAAGGCCGCTTCTCTGTCATCGCCCTCATGCGTGCCTCACGGGCCAGTTGCACCAGCTTCGCAACCGGTTCGCGCGCAAGACGCTCGTCCCGAAACCCCTTCAACATCGGCAACGCCGCCGCCGCCAGCACCGCGACGATGGTCAGTGCGATGATGATCTCCACCAGCGTAAAGGCAGCCCCCGCACGCATGGCACGAGTTTCAGCAATCGATATCTGGCGGGGAGTATTCATCGATGACCTTCTCTGTTGCCGATGTCGTCATCGGTGCCGTCGATCCCATCCGGACCAATCGAATACAAGTCGTAAGTGCGACCTGAACGGCTTGCCGGCGAACGATAGCGGAACTCCTGATCCCAAGAGTCACGGAAAACCATTTTCATGATCCTGGAGTATTTTTTGCCAGCGGGGTAATTGGCGGGTTTTTCGATCAAAGCCTTCAGTCCCTGCTCCGTCGTTGGGAATTCTGACGCCTGGATGGAATAGGAGACCAATGCGCTCTCAAGAGTGTTCAGCCGCGCTTGGGTCTGGAATAGACTGGCTATTTCAGGATGAGCCCGCTGCAAGACACCGACATCCGCGCCTTGAGGAACTGCGAAGTACCCTGTGGAGGCAAGCAACAGCAATAGAAGCGACGCTAGCAACACAACCCTACCACCAGCCTTCTTGGGAAGCGGCTGTGCCAGTGGAACTGGTGCCGTGTTCATGGTGGTGGCGGGGCAATGAGATCACTTGGCCACTTTCTTCCAGTTGCCGATATCGTCGTCGTCACCATCGATGCCGTTGGGACCGACAGACCACAGATCGTAGTCGTCTTTCGATTTCTGCGGCGGGATGCGGTACTTGTATTCCTGGCCCCAGGGATCCTTCGGCATGTCTTTCATGAAGGGGCGGTAGTTCTCAGGAATGGGCTCCATGGTCGGCTTTTCAACCAACGCCTTGAGCCCCTGCTCCGTGGTGGGCTTGCGCAAGGCGCGGGACTCATAGGACTGAAGCGCTAGGCCAATGGCCTGCAGGTCGCTGTCCACGCGGGTGTCCTTGGCGGAGTCGATCTGGCCTTTGAGCAGGTAAATCGACCCGGAGGCCAGGATGGCAATGATCGTCAGCGTGATCACGATTTCGATGAGCGTGAAAGCGGCGGAGCGGCGGGTTGGGGATGTCGCAGGGCGGATTTTCATGGTGGGGTTATTGAACAGGATATTTAACGTCATGAACAGAAAGAAATCGCCTTGGTTTCGGCCCATCAGCCACGGCGGATGCCAGTGACGCTCTGCGCGATGGCGGCGACGATGGAATAAGCGACGGTGCCGACCATGATGGCCATGATCACGAGGATCACCGGGGTGATCATCGCAGTCATCCGTTTGATACGCTTGTCGAGCTCCTTGTCGTAACGCGTGGCACACTTTTCCATCGACTTGCCGAGCTGGCCGGTCTGCTCGCCCACGGCAATCATGTCGGCAAGCAGGAGGGGAAAGCTGCCCACCTTGCGCAAGGCCGATGACAGCGGCGAGCCTTCGGAGACGAGCGTGGTGACCTTCGCCAGCAAATCCTGGATGAAAACATTGGCCGAGATCTTCGACACGAGGCGGATGCTATTCAGCAGCGGCACGCCGTTGGTGATCAGGTTGCCCAGCGAGTGCGCGAACTGCGCGTAGAAGCGCATGCTCATGATCGCGCCAAAAAGCGGCATTTTCAGCCGTGTCTCATCCCACCACATGCGTCCCGAAGGACTGGAAATGTAGCCGCGGAAAGTCAGGACAATCACCGTGATGATGATGGCGATCACCCACCAATAGTAAGCCATGAAGTTGTTGAAGCTGATCAGCAACTGCGTCGCAGCGGGAAGCTGCTGGCCGTTTTTCGACATCAAGTCAGTGATCTGCGGCACCATGAAGGTCATGAACACGATCATGAGCACCACGCACGCGCCGATCAGGAAGGCCGGATAGATCATCGCGGACGTCACCTTGGACTGCAGATCTGCCATCACCGTCAGATTCGTGGCCAGACGACGGAGAATGCTCGGCAACGAACCGGAAACTTCACCCGCGGCGGCCAGATTGCAGTACAACTCGTCGAAACTCGGCGATGCCTTCCGCAGTGCCTTTGCCACCGTCGATCCCTCGCGCAGCTCGTTGCGCATCGTCGCCGCCACGCGGCGCAGCGTTTCTGCCTCCTGCCGTTCCTGCATCACGCGGAATGCTTGGTCGATCTGCAGGCCGCCATCGAGCAAATCGGCGAGTTCCTCGGTGAACAAAATCAACTGCGCCCGTTTCAACTTCACCGGCCCTTCGTCCAACGCGGCCTTCGTCTTGGCAGCATCCGCTTTTTCGTCCTGCGTGACCTTCACGGGCGTCAACGCCTGCGCCTCAATCTTCCGAAATGCCTCCGCGCGTGACCCAACCGTGATCGATCCCGTGACCGTCTGGCCGGTGGCGGTGAGCGCGGTGTAGCTAAATGCGGGCATGATTGCTTTCTAATTCAGCAGGGCTGGTTTGCAATCTTACTCGCTTGCCGCGGTCACCGTCATGACTTCTTCAAGGGTGGTGACGCCTTCCGCGGCCTTGCGGAAACCGTACTGGCGCATCGGCACCATGCCGTCTTTGAGCGCCTGGGCTTTGAGTTCCATGCTGTTGGCCCGGTTGTTGATCTTGTCCTGCAGCGCCTCGGTCATGAGGCAGATCTCCATGATGGCGAGGCGGCCGGTGAAGCCGGTGTTGCGGCAGGCACGGCAGCCGACGGGTTTGAAGAGCTTATGCTTCCACTCCAGCGGGAAGCTGATGCTGCGCAGGTGGGCGTCGTCGTAATGCATGGGCTGCTTGCAGTTGCCGCAGAGCGTGCGCACGAGACGCTGGGCTTGGAAGGCGCGCACCGATGACGAGATCATGAAGGGCTCGATGCCCATGTCGAGCAGACGCGAGATGCCGCCGACAGCATCGTTCGTGTGGAGTGTGGAAAACACCAGGTGACCGGTCAAAGCGCCGCGGATGGCAATTTCGACTGTCTCCTGGTCGCGCATTTCCCCCACCATGATGACATTCGGGTCGCCACGCAGAATGCTGCGAAGGCCGGCGGCGAAAGTGAGGTCAATCTCCGGCTTCACGGCGATCTGCACGATGCCGTCGAGCTTGTTTTCCACCGGATCTTCAATCGTGACGATGCGGCGCTCCTTCGTGTTCAGTTCCTTGAGGAAGGTGTAAAGCGTGGATGATTTGCCTGAGCCAGTGGGTCCAGTGACCAGAATGATGCCGTTCGGCGCGGCGAGCAGCTTGCGGATGATGCCTTCGGTCTTGTCGTCGAGGCCAAGGGCCATCAGATCGAATTTCTTGCGTGTGAGCAGGCGCAGCGCCACGGATTCGCCGTTCACGCTGGGAATCGTCGCCACGCGCACGTCGATCGGTTCGCCATCGAGTTCGAGATTGATGCGGCCGTCCTGCGGCAGGCGGCGCTCGGCGATGTCGAGATGCGCCATGATCTTGAGGCGTGAGATCAGCGATGCTTGAAGCAGGCGCATGTTGGGTGGCACCGGCACTTCAAGCAGTTTGCCATCCACACGATAACGGATGCGCAGATCGCGCTCCAACGGCTCGACGTGGATGTCCGTCGCACGTTCCTTGAGTGCCTCGCGGAAGACCTGGTTCACGAAATTCAGCACCGTGGCCTCCTCGTCGGCCTCGTCGAGCACGGTGGTCTCCTGTTTGAGATCATCATGATCGTCTCCCGCCTCGCGGCCTTCGAGCAGTTCTTCAAAGTTTTCCGCGCCGACACCATAACCTTGGTGCAATGCCTCCAGGATACGGTGACGCGGTGCGATCTGCCATTGCACTCGTTTGCGGAGTTCCTGGCCCACGGCCTGTCGCGCGCTGAGATCAAACGGGTTGTAGGTGAGGATTGTCACCTCGTTGTTCCCAACCTGGGCCGGACAGATGCGGTGACGGAGGGCGAGTTTGGCAGGGAAACGGGTGTGCAGGCCCTCGGAGGCTTCACCGGCCCCATTTTCGGCAAACGGCATGCCGAGCCCTGTCGCAAGCTGTGAAAAGAATCGATCTTCATCGACCATGTTCGCATCCACGACCGCATCCATGAGCGGCTGGCGCTTGTCGGCGGCCACTTCGAGCGCATGCCGCAGGCGGGTGGGCTCCTGGCAGCCCGCGCTGGCTGCGGTGCGAACGAGAACGTCGATCAATGTGGGGGAAGGCATGTGGGCGATACAACGCGTGGAGAAGCGCAAAGTTTCTTCTTTGCCACAAGCCCTGATGTGGCAAGAAAACTCTGGAGCGGGGGCAATCGTATGCTACAACGACGGCCTGCATGAATACGATCCCTTCCCTCCTGTCCCGTTCGCTGAAAGCCATCGCTTGCGCCGGTCTCGCCGTCACTCTCAGCCAGTGCAAGACCATGAAGCCTGGTCATTACGGCCACAATTTCGACCCGCCGTTGACCCAGCCAGCCAATCCGGGCAATGTGAAAATCAAGGTGAGCACGGGTGCGGGCCGCATTTATGCTGTCGAGGGGAACAAAGTCCTGCTGGCTTCACCCTGCGGAGTTGGTGTCAACGGCAGCACCGGCCAGGGCACCTACAGCATTGGCTATAAAGAGGCAAAAAAACGCCGCCAGAGCGAGCCTGACCGCGGCTATCCGATGGCTTACTGGCAGGAATGGAAGCCCGCCTACGGCATGCACTGGGGCTTCGTGAAGCCGTATCCCTGTTCGCACGGCTGCATCCGCCTCCCCATGAACACTGCGCGCAAGCTGTTCTCGCTCACCAAGGTCGGCACTCCGCTCATCATCGCCCCTTCGCATCCTGAGGATGCCACGGTCGGCAAGACGCTGCCCCGGATCGACGATGGTCCCCTGCCCAATCCCAACCGCGCCTACCTGCTGAGCAACGAGTTCTTCGAGGACGCCGCGGCAGGCCGTAAACTGCGCTTCTAATCGAGCCATCGCCTTCACCTCCATGTCTGCCCCAGCCCCAGCCGCCCGTCGTGTGAATGTTCGCACACCGGAGGTCATGGAGCGCGTGCAGGCGGAGGTGGAGACGCATTATCGCAGCCACATTGTGGAGGCCATCCGTGCGCGCGGCAGAGTGCTGGCAATCGGCAACACCACCATCCGTCTTGCACGTGATTTTGGCTTCTGCTACGGCGTCGAGCGTGCCATCGACCTCGCTTATGCAGCGCGCAAGGTGTTTGCCGACCGCCGTGTGTTTCTGCTGGGCGAGATCATCCACAATCAGGAAGTGAACCGCCAGCTCACGGAAATGGGCGTGGTCAGCATCCCGAACAGCGAACACGAGGCGATGGTCGCGACGATGACGAATGAGGATGTCGTCATCGTGCCGGCCTTTGGCGCCGAAACACGGCTGATGAAACTCATTGGAGATCGCGGCTGCCTCGTCGTGGACACGACCTGTGGCGATGTGATGAGCGTGTGGAAACGCGTGCGCCAGTATGCCAAAACAGGCTTCACCTCGATCATTCACGGCAAGGCGAGTCATGAAGAAACTCGCGCCACGTCTTCGCGTGCGATGGGCGACGATGGCATGGGCAACTACCTGGTCATTCTGACCTTGGGAGACGTGGATTACGTCTGCGACTACATCCGCAACGGTGGCGACAGAGAAGCTTTCCTGAAGCGTTTTCCACCTGGAGCCCACTCGGACGGCTTCGATCCCGATTTGCATCTCACGCGCATCGGTGTGGCCAATCAGACGACCATGCTCAAGTCGGAGACGGAGGAAGTGCAGCGCCGTTTGAAGCAGGCGGTCCTGGATCGTGATGGCCCCGAGGCAGGGAACGCCAACTTCCAGGTCTTCGACACCATCTGTGGTGCCACACAGGAACGGCAGGACTCGCTCTTCGGCCTGCTGCGGCAGCCGCTGGATGTTTTGCTGGTGGTTGGCGGCTACAACAGCTCCAACACCACGCATCTTGTCGAAATCGGCGAGCAGCAACTGCCCACATTCTTCATCCGGACCGCCGATTGCCTCAAATCGCTGGAGCAAATCGTGCATTTCGACCTGCATCTGAAGGCGGAGAAGGAGAGTTACTCCGCCAAGCTGGCGGGCAATGAGCCCGTGACCGTTGGAATCACCGCCGGGGCCTCCTGCCCGAATAATCTCATCGAGGACACCGTGCTGCGTGTCTTTAAACTGCGCGGAGTGGACGAAGCCGCTGTGCGCGCCACCACCCTGAGCTGACATGCATCACACGCCGACCACCGAAACTCGTGAGGAGGTGATGTTCTTCGACACCGACTGCGGTGGCGTCGTCCACAACATCGCCTACCTGCGCATGATCGAGACCAACCGCACGCGTCTGGTGGCAAGGCTCGGCATGAAACTGCGCGAGATGTCACAGACGCAGCTCTTCCCGGTCGTTGTGCGCACGGAGATCGACTACAAGCGCCCCGCGAAGCTTGGCGACGAACTCGTCATCCATGGACGCCTCGAAAGCGTCGAGCGTGCGCGTTTCTGGTGCGCGTTTGAGGTGCGCCGGGCGGAGGATGACATGCTGCTCATCACCTGCCGCCAGTCACTCGCACTCGTGCAGATGCCCGAAGGCAGGCCCGTGCGCCTTCCTGAAGATTGGAAGGAGAAATACGCTCACCTGATCAAACCCAAGGAGTAAACGGGTTTATCCACGGTTCCGCACGCCAGCAGGCTTCTTCGGCGCTTTCGGCTTTGGCTCACGTGGCGGGAATTCCCAGCTCATGATGCGCTTCTCACCTGGAGTGCAGACGAGGAAGGTGCTGAACGGACGTCCGCGTTTCGAGATCATGCCAGTGATGAGCGAGGTTTTGCCACCTTCGAAGAACTCGCGGGCGTTTTCAGGCGTGATGTCCTTTTTGCAGAGCAGCTTTGGCAGACGTGCGTTGCACTTGCCGGACTCGGTCAGCGCGGTTTTGCAGACGTAACCATCCGGCGTGTCGTAAATGCTGCCCTCACGGCCTTTCTTGGCGCAGACGGGGCAGGCGCAGATGACAGGGCATTCGTCCCAGTTGATGGCATCCGGATCATTGCCCTCGAAGACAAAGGAGACTTTCATGTCGTCCTTGATCTGCAGCCCGGCACTGAATTCTTTGCCCTTCTTGCTGCGGAAGCCTTCGAGTGGTCCGATAAAGCGCTTTTCGATGAGCGTGCGGATTTCGTCATCGCTCATCGGACGGCTGGCGACGGTCTTGTAGACGCGCACCTTGCACTTCGGATTTTTGCAGCCGTAAAACTCCTCCGTCTGCTTGTAACCATCCTTGCTGCCGCAAACTCCGCAAACGGCCGAGAATTCGGGATAAACCTTCTCTTTCGCGGCTTTCGAATACACCTTGGTCTTTTCGACGACCTGCTTGGTGACGTGCCGGATGTCGCGCATGAAACTTTCGCGGTCGAGCTCACGATGCTCCATCTGGCGCAGCTTGTATTCCCACTGGCCGGTCATTTCGGGTGAACTCAGCGCGTCGATGCCGATGGCGCTGATCTGATCAATGAGCGCGAGACCCTTCTGCGTCACGTGCATGTCACGCTGCACACGCTCGATGTAGCGGTCCATGATGAGACCTTCGATGATGGCCGCACGCGTTGCCGGCGTGCCGAGACCGCGTTCGCTCATCGCCTCGGCGAGTTCTTCGTCTTCCACGAACTTGCCCGCGCCCTCCATGGTGGAGAGCAAGGTGGCTTCCGTGTAACGGGGCGGCGGCTTGGTCTGCAATTCGTTCACCTCGACATCGAGCGTGCTGGCGGAGTCGCCGTTGTTGGCGGCGACGAGCAGTTTGGCGGCGTCTTCGCCACTCTCAGCAGTCTCCTCGGCGGCTTTCTTGCCGTAAACAGCGAGCCAGCCGGCTTCCTTGAGGATTTTGCCATCGCTCTTGAATGCATCCTTGCCGACACGCGTGATGCGAGTCGTCACTTCGAACTCCGCGGCCGGGAAAAACACGGCGACAAAGCGACGCGCAACCATGTCGAACACCTTCTGCTCGGCTTCGGGCAATTCCTTCGGCGGGATCTGGCCGGTGGGAATGATGGCGAAGTGGTCGCTCACCTTGCTGTTGTCGAAGATGCGCTTGTTCATGCGCACCCAGCCGTTGTCGAGCGCGGTGGCGGCGTGCGTGCCGAGTTCATGCGGAAGCGCGTCATGCTTGCGGCTGTCGTGACCGGCGAAGGTCTTCAACGTGCCAATCACGGTGCCGAGATAATCCTCCGGCAGGTGGCGCGAGTCGGTTCGCGGATAGGTGAGCACCTTGAACTTCTCATACAGCGCCTGCGCGATTTGCAGCGTACGGCGGGCGGAGAAGCCAAAGCGGTTGCTCGCCTCGCGCTGCAAGCTGGTCAGATCGTAGAGCAAAGGAGGCGCCTGGCGCGCTGGCTTGGTGGTTTGCTCAATTTTTCCCGGCTTGCCGATGCAGCGGTCCACAATCGCCTGGGCGGAATTGCGATCCCAGAGACGCTCGGCCTTCTTGTGCTCGTCGTTTTCGTCTTTCTTGAAGTCCTCGTCGATCCAGCGGCCTTGATAACGGCCAGCGGTCACTTCAAACAGCGCGATGGCTTCAAAATAGGTGCGTGGCTCAAAAGCGGCGATTTCGCGTTCGCGCTTCGCCAAAATCGAAAGCGTCGGTGTCTGCACGCGGCCCACGGGCGTGAGCCGGAAGCCGCCGTGACGTGAATTCAGCGCGGTGAGCGCACGCGTGCCATTGATGCCAACGATCCAGTCGGATTCACTGCGGCACTTCGCCGCGTCGGCCAGCGGCTGCATTTCCTCATCGGCCCGCAGGTGCATGAAGGCGTCGAGAATCGCCCCTTGTGTCATGGACTGCATCCACAGGCGTTTGATCGGCTTTTTTGTGCCGGTGGCATCGACGATGTAGCGGAAGATCAACTCCCCTTCGCGTCCGGCGTCGCAGGCGTTGATGAGCAGGTCGATGTCCTTGCGCTTGATCAGACGGCTCAACACCTTGTAGCGGTCCTCGCTCTGTTCGATGGGATTCAATTCAAACTTCTCCGGCAGGATCGGCAGGCTGTTGAAACCCCAGCCGATTTTTTTGCCGTTCACCATTGGCATGCCGAGTTCGAGCAAATGACCGACGGCAGACGAGATGACGTGCGTCTCGTTCTCATACCAGTCTTTTTCCTTCGTGAACGACTTCATGCCGGGGGCTTTGGCGAGTGCGCGGGCGAGATCGGCGGCGACGCTGGGCTTCTCAGCGATGATGAGGGCTTTGGGCATGATTGAAGGAACTGGGCTGGCGGGAAAAGGGGCTACTTAGGGCACGCGATCACCCCGGATGTCAAGGCGGTGACGTTTTTGGTCAATCTAAGCGCCACTTTGTTCATCTATACGTGCAGCAACGAAACTGCGACATGGCCGCTGAAACATGCGTCCACATCCGAGCCCGGATCACGCGGGCGTTCCGCGTAGGACGCGGTGTAGGCATAGCCGTGCTCGTTTTTGGCGTAGGACACGTTCAGTGGCGAGCGCGCAGGCGTGCAATGAATGCGTTGAGGCAGTTCGCGAATGTGTGGCGAGAGATGGGGAAGATTGATGTTCCAAAAAGAGCGCGCGGGATGCTCTGTTTCGTGAATTTCCTGGAGAATCCTGGCGATCCACGACGCAGTGCGCTGCCAATCAACGGCGAGGTCGCGAATCATGTAGTGCGAGAGCGCAAAGGAGCGCACGCCGTGATACGCAGCCTCACGCGCAGCGGCCACGGTGCCGGAGATGACGATGTCCTGGCCGAGATTGCCACCTGCGTTCACACCGGAGAGCACGAGGTCGGGTTTCACATCGAGCGCGAACAGGGCAAGGCGCACACAGTCCGCCGGCGTGCCATGCACAGCGTGGCGGTGCGAGTCCATCTGTTCCACCTTGAGAGGATGATGCGTGGTCACGCGATGCCCGCACATGCTTTGCTCCACGGCAGGCGCGACAATGACCGGATCCCAGCCAAGCTGACGCACTGCATCGTCCAAAGCCTGCAAACCCGGTGCGGCAATGCCGTCGTCGTTGGTGAGAAGGACACGCATCGGCTTCAGGCGAGGTCGAGGATGACTTTGCCGTGACGCGAGCCTTGCTGCGCACGCAGGATGGCCTGTTTGAAGTCGGCGAGCGGCACGATTTCATCGACGGCGGTGACAAGCCCGCCCTTTTCAATGAGAGCGGTCAACGGATCGAGCACCTCGCGCAATTCCGCTGTGCTGGCCTTCTCGAACCACTTGGTGATCCACAGGCCGTGGAGCTGGAGGTTTTTGAAGATGAGAAATTTGTTTGGCACCTTCAGGCTGCGGCGGCTCATGGCTCCATAGGTCACCATGATGCCTTCCGAACTCAGCACGTCCATCAGACGAATGGCACTGTCGCCGCCGACGGCATTGGTGGCGAGTTTCACCGGCTCATGTCCGACGATCTTTTTCGCCTCGGCCACGCCTTCATCGTTGTCGAGCACCACCGCGTCCGCGTCCAGCGCCTTCAATTCGTCGATCAACTCAGGGCGACGAACGAAGTTCAGCGTGCGCAGGCCGAAGTGGCGGGCGAGTTGGATCACAGCACGACCCACACCCGAATTGGCCGCGTTCTGCGCCACCCAGGCACCGTCTTCGAGTTTGATGAAATGTTTGAGCAGCACCCAGGCGGTGACAGGGTTGATGCGCAGCATGCTGGCCTGCACACGATCGATCTTCGATGGCAGGCGGGCGAAGTATTGCTCCGCGGCCGTGAGGTGCTGCGTCCAGCAGCCAGCACCGAGCAGCGGAATGACCACATCTCCTTTGGCGAGGGACGTGACCGCATCACCCACCTCCTCGACCTCGCCACAGCCTTCGTGGCCGGGAATGCAGGGCGGATGCGCGGCACGCCCGTAAGTTCCTTCGATGAAGTTGAGGTCCGCAGGATTGACCGGCGCGTAGCGCATCCGAACACGGACTTCGTGCCCGGCAGGCTGTGCCAGGACACGTTCATGAAGCTGCAGCACTTCGGCTGGATTGCCGGTCTGGTCGAATTGAAGGAAGCGGGATGACATGACTGTCCATGCAGTCGGTCAAGCCGGTCAAAGGGTCAAGAGGGCAACATGCCCGGTGGAGAGATCACGCCATCTGACAATCCCCGCCTGCCGTGGACTCACTCGTCCTTGACGAGTTCCTTGCGCGCTGCGGTGACGAGATTCATGAACAACTCACGCTGCTCGGCGAGCGCCTTGACGCGATCTTCGGGCTTGGTGCGTGCCTCAAGGCAGACAAAGCCTTCATAATCCGCCTCCACGAGCAGCCGGGCGAGCTTGTCATAGGGGTAATCACCGGTGTTGACCTCGCGAATGTGGACCGTGCGGCCGAGATGGTCCTTCACCTTGGCGAAATTGGCCTCGATGCCGTCGCCAGCGAGGTCTTCCGCGTTTGAGTTCCAGCAGACACGCACGTTGTCACGCGCCGCGGCTTCCATGATGGTGCGGATGTGGTCGAGATTGGAGGTTTCCTTGCCATGCACCTCAAGACGGATTTCCTGGCCAAAACCCAGCGCGTAATCGCCAATCTCCGCGAGGGCCTTGCCGATCTGCGCGAGCGTCTTGTCCACTGGCACGTCTTTAGGGAGCGCGTTGGGCTTCACCTTCACGCCGGTGCCGCCGATGTCGTGGCTGAGCTTGATGAACTGCTTCGCCCCGGCGATGTTTTTCTTCAGTTCCTCCGCATCCGGCGAGTGAAACTCGAAGTTTGTGCCCATGCCAAGCACATCGACAGGCGAATCCTCAAAACGGCTGCGCACCTCGGCGCGCTGCTCCGGAGTCAGCGAGACATCGACCTTGTGCGCGTGCTCGACACGCAACTCGACAGCATGCACCTGGGAGGCCTCGCAGTTTTTGATCAACGTGGGCAGATCCCAATCGGCGCCCCACATGTAGGTGACGAGGCCGAATTCGATGTTTTCACCCCGGTATGAGAGCTTTGAAGGCGCGGCGAGAACCGAGGCGGCGGCACCAGCCCCAAGGGCGGTGTGGAGAAAATGACGGCGAGAGGACATGCTGGCAACGATAACGGTGGCTGGCCGATGATCATTGCACATGCCAGCGCCGCCTTGCCAGCTCAAAACATCACCGGCTGGCGTGTGACGCCGTTTCCGTCATCGTGTCCTTGCGGCGGAAGCCCTGCACACGACCGGTACCACGGTAGAGGTAGATTTTTTTCACGTCCTCGAGGCGCATGATGACCCAGGGAGAAAGGATGTTGCGCCCGTTTTTGGTGTACACGAGGTTGTCCGCCAGATGGACGCAGGAATGGAAGGCGTCGCCAGTGGCGTTGTCCAGGAAGAACAGGATGTCGCCATATTGATACGGAGCATCGACCGGGGCAAACTGCTCCAGCACCTGGCTGGTGGCGAGACGCGCGTCCAGAAGGTACTCGTGCGGCTCGTAGTTGAAGAAGTTCAGGCAGGTCCAGTGGCAGTCAGGCATGATGCCGTGCTTGGCGAGTTCGTAGCCCGGATAGGTGTAGATGAGCTTGCGTGCCAGGGCTGGAAGAAGGTGGGAGATGCCCAGATCCTCAATGCCACCGTCAGTTTCAATGATGGACTGGACGAGCGGTTCAATGTCCTTGCGCCGGAGTCCAATGCCAAGGGTCCAGTAGTTGACGACCTGCTCAACGTTGGTGGTTTTGTCGAGCAACAGCCGGACCATCAAGCAGCGGGTGCGGGTGCAGGACTTGAAGATCGCACGGGCCTCGGAGTCGGACTGGGCGTAGTTGAGCAGCAGCGGGATGTCGCTGAACGCGGTGGTCTCCCCGCGTGTGTAACTGAGCTTTTTGATCTTGGTGATGAGTTCCGGGCGCAGCTTGCTCGTCGCATACCATTCTTCAACGGTACCACTGGTGATGAGCACCGGATCGACGTGGTATTCGTTCTCCGGATACTTCGCGAGTTCGGTGTAGATCGCGGCGCGGGTCTCCGGGCTCATGTTTTCCACCTCGGCCGGCGGCGGCAGAACGTGAATCAGCTTCCCTTCCTTGATGACCCGGCTTGAGGACAGCATCGTGTCAATCAATGACTTGCTCAACCCCGCCTTGGCAAAGAAATCGGGCAACGTGGGCAGAGACTCGGCAGGAAAGGTCCAGCGGGGGGTCGTGCTGGGCAGCGGGAAGCTTTCGAGCAGATGTGCTGGCGCCTCGAGAAACACATAAGCACACTTGAGTTTGCCCCAAGGCCCCGGGTTGGCCTCAAACACCCGTGGGCTGGCACTGGACTGGGATGCCTGGGCAGCATTTCCCTGGATGATCAGTTTGAGATCCTCCGCGCGGGTGATCTGTCCCCAAGAGCAAACAGCCCCTCCCAGAAAAACGACCAGCCCAAAGGTGAAGGTCGAAGTGATTCTGGAAAGACGACAATGGTGTGCACAACCGGTGGCGGCACAAAAGCTCGATGATTGCATGGGGGATGGTCCAGTATGAACTCAAAAAACGTGCAGTTCATGCAGTTTTTGTTTCAGCAACGATGCCAACGCCATGACAACCACGAAACTTAGGCCCGCCCGCAGGAAACCCTCGTGAAACTTCCGGTCAACCAGCCACCATCGCAGGCTGAAAAGCCCGGATCCCGGTGATGCGTGCATGGCGGCGGCCGTGGTGGCTGTCGGTGGGCAGCTCGACCTCCTCACCGGCCCCTTTCCCGATGAGAGCTTTCGCGGACTCGGAAAGGTAGCTGATGATGTTCTTCTCCAAGTCACCGTCCCAGGCGCCGAGGATGGTGAAGGTTTCCTTCTCGCCGGAGGGAATGTCCTCCACATCGACGACGGTGCCGATGCCAACCTTGTCGGTCGGAGTGTTGGCGAAATCCGTGCCGCGGGCGTTACGCAGTTCGCGCTCGTATTTGGCCTGGAGGCGGAGCAGCACTGCCTGATGTTCGCGGGCGGCTTTGTAACCGCCGTTTTCGCGCAGGTCCCCCTCGGCGCGGGCGATCTGGATCTCGCGCTTGTTGTCGGGGATCTTGATGTTCACGAGATCCTCCAGCTCCTTCTTCTTCCGGTCGAGGCTTTCCCAGGAGACGATGAGCGCGTCGTCTTTCTGCACCGCGTTTTCGGCCATCATCGCCTCCATCTCGGGGCGGGCCTTGATGATGCGCGCCATGAGCGAGCGGCGGGTGAGTTCGTCAAACGACGCGCTGCTGAGAATGCGCTTCGCGAGCAGGCGGATGTCCTCATCTTCAGCCTGGGCGACCAGTTCGCCGAGCAGTGTGCGGTCGTCGGAAAGCAGGTCCTGCAGACGACCGGTGCGCTTCGGACCGCCTTCCATGTGGTCGTTTTCGATGACACTGAGGATCGCATGACCCAGATCGATGTCGAAAACGGACTCAGCGAGGCCCTTGCGCTCGCGGGCCATCCAGATGAGCAGGTCGGCGGAGAGAAGACGGTTGCGCAGGGCTTTTTTGAGAGCGTCGGCGAGGACATCAAGTTCGTCGTTCGCATCAAGCACGATGGCGATCTCCTCAACGGCACGACCACCGGTCTTGGTGAGGTGATTGAGGATTTCTGGCACCCAGCCGCGATTTGGGAAGGCATCCGGGAAAGCCCGGTAAACGCGGCCCAGCAATCCGGAGGGCAGATTCTTCACTGCATCGGCCAGCATGTGCTTGGTCTCGCTGACGAGATCGGACACCTTCATCGAGCCCATGGGCACGCTGATGCCGTGGTTGTCGGCGAGTTCATCACGGGAGAGCAGCAGTTGCAGAGACTCCTTCAGGTTGAGCTTCAGGCCCTTTCTGGCGGTGTCGGAGATGTCCTGGAAGACAGGAATAAGCTCTGTCTTCGCATCGCTGAAGAGGTCAATGTCCTTCACGATGCTCGCCAGCGCGGAGAGCTTGCCCTTCAGGTCACGGGCGGCGAGGAAGGACTTCACCATCTGTCCTCCGGCGCTCTCTCCCTGATCACGCAGCACGAGATTTTCGGTTCGCTTGGCGGGCACGACAACATGGCGGTGCGCCTTCAGCGCGCGCTTTGTGCCCTCCCACCATTTCTTGTAGTCCGCTTCAGAAACGACACGTGGCTTCAGCAGCCTTTCGAGATCGTCGAGGTGCAGCGAGTTGCCGCTGCTCTTCAGAACGAGTTCCACCAGTGCCGGCGCATTGTCCTTTGCCATCGCCTTCAACGCATCGATCTCCGAGTGACGGCGGGCGAGGAAATGATCCGCCGGGACGATGTCCAGTGAGCTGATTGCGAACGACAGCTTCATCGGATGCCCCGGCTTGCCCTCGAAGTCGATCAGGATGCGGTCGCCCAGCAGGTCCCAGGAGGCGATTTTGCCGACTCCCCAGCTTTTGTGGACGACAAACACGCCGGGTTCGAGCTTGGAAAGTTTTTCGCCGTCTGCGGTGGTCAGCTTGCCTGCAGCCACAATGTTTTGGACCTCTGGATTCATGGGGGTGGCAGACTAGCCGAGCGCCGGGTTGTAGCAAGGAAACGTTGTGTCCGTGATCATTCAGGGTGGATCAATTCGTTCCCGTCCCCCCTCGATGCGCATGAAAAAGTGCATGATGCGCGTCGGATGCCACTGGTGGCCGATGACGAGGTTGCCTCCGTCCCTTCCCGCCAGCAGTGAACCGGATTCCCACGCGGGTGCGCACGGGCGAGATCACACGCCGGGTGCGAATTCGATGGTTTCGAGTGCTTTGACCGCTGCTTGAAACTCGGGATCCCGTGCATCATCAGCGAATATGGTGATGGAACCGAGGACGTCAGATTGTGGCGCCAGGAATCCAGAGGAAATCACCTTGGCGTTGCCAATCTCAACGGGTTTGCCGGCCAGCGAAGCATCAGTGTAAATGGCCTGGCACCCCACGCCGTGCTTCAGCTTGATCTCCTTCAGGTCCGCTTTGCCCTCGACAGAACCAGCAACAGCGGATTCTTGCGCCCGGGCTGCCAGTTCCTTGATCTCGTCGAGCGTCGAATACTTCGTCTCACTCGCAAAAAAGGTGAGCTTCCAATTCTTGTTGGGATCAACGGGAGAAAACAGCGATAGTGTGTGTTGCACTGGCAGATCTTTCTCCCTGGCGATGGTTGGATTCCCAACCAACCATCCCGCGGGCAAAACCATACGTACCATCCCGAGGTCCGGCAGGACAAACTTCATTTCACCGCCAGCGGCCTTTGAAAATTCTCTGCACGCGAACGACTTGGCCAGCTTTTGGAGCATCTGCACGTCTTCGTCCGTGGGGGAAATGACAGAGGCATGGACATCCACCCATTTGCCTTGGTGAGAACAGTAGCAATTGATGTTTGCCAAAGAGAAGGCTCCAACACCCTCCTGCTCGCCAGCCAGCACGTATTCGACACATTCACATTCCGGGGCGCTCCATTGCTTCACCGTTTGTTTCTGGATCATCGGGTTTCTGCTCGCTTGAGGCCAGTAGAAGTCCCGGCACGCCTTATGATCGCCTCCCTTGCCATCAGGTGACTCGACAAACACTGACAGATTAAACCGGCCGGCGTTTGCCTTGTATTGCAGGCCATGTGCATCCTGTTGCATCGCTTCCTTGAAGAGACGTGGCCCTTCAAAGGCGAGATGCCATCCCTTTCCGGTGACAGGAACGACAATCGGTTCGGCGTGAACGGAGATGACGGCAAACAAGCACAGAAAAAGATTTTTCATGGAACCTGAATCGTAGCTATTGCCTCCTTTTTGGCAATGCTTTGAAGCTCCGAGGCTGATTTGTTGCCACATCACCACGCCAGACACCACAGCACTTTCAGGTAACGGCCTTCGGGGCAGTTCGACATCACGGGGTGATCGGCTCCGGCGCCGGTGCGGTCGAGGATTTGCAGGCGGCGCTTGTTGCGGTGCGCGGCGCGCATGACGATGTCCTCGAACTCGGCCACATCGAGCAAGCCTGAGCAGGAGCAGGTGACGAAGAGTCCGCCGCGCTTCAACAGGCCGAGGGCGACGGCGTTCATGTCGTAGTATTTGTTGCGACCGAGCTGGCCTTCCTCAGGATCGCGGGAAAACACGAGTTTCGGCGGGTCCAGCACGACGGCGTCCCACTGCTTCCCGTTTTGCTGCATCTGGCGGCCCCAGGTGAAGGTGTCACCGTGCACCCAGTCGAGGCGGACTTGGTTCAAATCGGCGTTCTTCTTCGCCTGCGCGATGGCTTTTTCATCGAGATCGACGCCTGTGACGTCTTCGCAGCCGCCGAGCACACGTGCACTGAGCGCGAAGCCGCCGGTGTAGCTGCACAAATCAAGCACGCTGCGACCGCGTGCGAGCTGGGCGAACTTGAGGCGGTTGTCGCGCTGGTCGCAGAAAAAGCCGGTCTTGTGCCCGTCTTCGAAGCTGACCTGGTAGCGCACGTTGTTCTCGCGAATGCGCACGCTGCGGGGAGCGGGATCATCCGCCTCGGGCACATCAGCCCAGCGCATGGCCTCGATGCGGGCGATGTCGGGATCGACCTCAATGAGATGTTGCGTGGTGCCGAGCTTCTCGTGCAACTTCGGCAGCCAGCGGCGCAGGCGGCGCCAGATGCCGAGCGTGGTGACTTCGATCGACAAAACATCAGCGTAACGATCAACAACGAGGCCGCTCAAACCATCGCCATCCGAATGCACGGCGCGCCACGCATCCGTGCTGTCATTCAGACGCAGCGTGTTCAGACGCAGATCGAGCGCGGCGTCGAGACGTGCGTCGAGTTTTTCCTCAGTGAGCACGTCCTCGCCGTGCTGCAGCACACGGAGCGGGACACGGGCCTTGGGATTGTAGAATCCGCTGCCGAAAAGCTGGCCCTCTTTGTCCATAACATGCACGAGATCGCCTGGGCCGGCATCCGGTGAAACGGCGCGAATCATGTTGGGATACACCGCCGGATGAAACGAGAAGTACTTCATCTGCGCCCACGGACGCGGCCAGTTCTCACTGCCGGGCGGCGGTGTGGTGCTGGGAGTGACGGATTCGCGGCGGGGATAACGCTGAGGCGGGGGCATGACAGGGCTTCTATGAACTTTTTTTGAACGCTGAACAAGTCCGGCCTCCCACTAAAGTCGGATACGATCTTTTCCTGCTGGCGTGCTCGACGCATCCGGCTTTAGTGGCCGCCGGTTAACGTGCCGCAGAAAAAAACATGGCCTCCGAACAACCTGTCACGCTCAAAGACCTCACCATTCTGGGAAAAGAAAACCTGCCTTCGGGCGGTGGTTTCATGATCCTGCCCAGCCAGCTCGGCTACTTCGACCTGCTGCGCCTCGAACTCGTGCTCGAAGGAAGGGAGGTGATTTATCTCCTCAAAAAAGACGCCGCGCTGCATCCCCTGCTCCGCGCACACCTCGAACGCGAAAACGTCCACGCCGTGGAGTTCACCCCCGGCGAAACGGAACTGTCCGCCTACCGCAGCGCCATGGCAGATGCCACCAAAAGCGGCGCCGTCATCATCTACCTGCCCTCCGAGGCGGCGACCATGGTCGCGCCGATGACGACCGTGCCGGGCATGAAGCTCGAATTTCTGCTGAAGGCGGGCGTTCCCGTGGTCCCGCTGCACGTGCATCGCCGCCAGGACACCTCGCTGCCCACTGAGCGCCGTTACAGTGATGCCGAGGTCATCTTCAATTTCGGCAAGACGCTCGAAGGACAGGATCTGAACCTCGCCACCTATCAGGAACGGCTGCTGGAACTGTCCGAGCAGAGCATTGGAAGCAGCCCCGCGCTGGAGCTGAGCCTGGGCTATGCCCTCATCCAGGGTTTCAAAAAACACGGCACCCGCAACAGCATCGTCGATGGCAAGGACGGCACGGTCCTTCGATTCGACAAAGTCTTCGCCACCGCGCTCGCGCTGTCCGAAGTCGTCAGGAAGGAGACGAAGAAAGAGCGTGTCGGCATCATCCTGCCACCGGGCATCGGCGGCCTCATCTGCAATGTGGCGGTCGTCATGGCCGGAAAAATTCCGGTGAACCTCAACTTCACCGCCGGCCGCGCCGCCATTGAAAGCGCCATCCGCCAGGGACAGATCGACCGCTTCCTCACCGCCGACATTTTTGTGCGCAAGATGCAGAGCTTCCCCTGGCCGCCGATGAAGCAGCTCATCCTCATCGAACGCCTGCTGCCGAAGATGAAGGTCAGCATCGCGAAGTGGCTCGTGCTCAGCAAGATCCTGCCCGCCGCAGTGCTGGCCGCCATGCTCGGCATCTCGAAAAAAGGCGGGCGGAAGGAAGCGCTGCTCATCTTTACCAGCGGCAGCTCCGGCGCGCCCAAGGGCGTTGTGCTCTCGCACCGCAATCTCGTCTCCAACATCATGCAGTTTGGCAGCCGCCTCGGCATGAAGAGCAACGACAGCATCCTCGCCTGCCTGCCGCTGTTTCACAGCTTCGGCAGCACCGTCACGCTGTGGTTCCCCATCATCTACGGGCTGCACATCGTCACCTACCCCAGTCCGCTGGAGGTGAAGAAGCTCGCGGAGCTGGTGGAGAAGTACCGCATCACGTTGATGATCGCCACGCCCACCTTCCTGCGCGCCTATCTGCGCGGCGTGAACCGCGAATCACTCGCGTCGATCAAGCTCTGCGTCACTGGCGCGGAAAAGCTCCCCACCACTGTCGCCGAGGCGTTCGAGAACCGCTTTGGCAAGCGCGTCCTCGAAGGCTACGGCCTCACCGAAACCTCCCCCGTCTCCAACATCAACCTGCCCGACCCCGAGCCCCTCGGCGACGACGGCAGCGGCTACTGCTGGCTGCCCAGCCACCGCCAGGGCTCCGTCGGCCACGTCGTACCCGGCCTCGCCGTGCGCATCACCGATCCGGAGACCAGCGTCCCCATCCCCCTGCATCAGAGCGGCATGATCTGGTTCAAAGGCCCGAACATCTTCGAAGGCTACTTGAACGATCCCAAACGCACCGCCGACGTGCTCCAGGACGGCTGGTTCCGCACCGGTGACATCGGCCGCATGGACCTCGACGGCTTCCTCTACATCGAAGGCCGCCTCAGCCGCTTCTCCAAAATCGCCGGCGAAATGGTCCCGCACGAGACTGTAGAGGAGGCCCTCGTCAAGGCCATGGGCCTCGAAAACGAAACCTCCCGCAAGATTGCCGTCGTCGGCGTGCCTGACATCGACAAGGGCGAGGCCCTCATCCTCCTCACCAGCCTCCCCGGCGGACCTGAGCACCAGGAGATCCTCGACCTCCGCTACCGTCTGCTCGACAAAGGCATGCCGCCGCTCTGGATCCCGAAAAAGATGATCCGCGTCACCGACATCCCCGTCCTCGCCTCCGGCAAGCTTGACGTGCAGAGCTGTGAAAAGATCGCCCGCGCCGCCTCCGCCTACTGAGCACCGTCGCTGACCATCTCCTGCGCATCAGACGCAAGCCGTCCTTGCGCGACACGATGAAGGCACTACTATCCGCGCCGTGGCACACCTTTTACCCCGTGGTGTAATGGTAACACAGGAGATTTTGATTCTCTCGTTCAAGGTTCGAGTCCTTGCGGGGTAGCCACCCGGGCGCATGCCGCGCCGCACGACCAGCGCGAAGCCTGAATCAGCACCACAGAGAACTGTCGGCAGTGGGCGGTGAACAAAGAACCACTCATGGAATTCAATGTCCTGATCATCCATCAGTGACCATCAGTGGTTCAAAAATCTCCAGAAGGAATGGTCCCGTGACTCATTCGGTCTGCTGCATCGCACCATCAGCATGATCGCGATACAATTCCCGCTCACGGAGCCGGGATCACCCAGGTCTTGGGCGAGGCACCGCGGACGTTGAGGAAAATGCCGCGGGTGGCTTTCAGCAGCGGGGTGTTGTTCACGGGGGTGAGCGCGGCGTCGCCGCTGACGGTCCATTGGGCGGGAGCGTTCGGTTTCAGGAAGAACCAATAACCGGTGTAGCCGCTCGTGCCGGGCTGGCTGTCGCCTTTCCAAAGCTGCAACGTGTCCGCGGTGCTGGGATTCCTCGTGGCGGTGAACACCGTCGTGTCGAGCATGCCCGCCGTGGCGGGTGACAGATCGAGCGGCCACGGACTGGCGAGCGACTGGTAGCCGGGCAGCAAGCGGCGCGCGAACGGCGTCGTGCGCACCTGGCCGGCCACGAACAGGCTGCGCGTGGTGGTGCTGGCGGTCTGCAACAGAACCGCGGCGCCAGCGGGAAGGATGGTGCGGTCGGCATTGGCCACGCTGGCGTCGCCCTTCAAGGTCCATTGCAAGCGCGTGGCGTTTTTCAACAGCCAGCAGCCGGTGAAGCCGGAGTTCGTGAGGAACAGCGCCTGATCGGCGGTGGCGGGATTGGTGGTGCCGTTGAGCTTTGTCTTGTCGAGCACCTGGCCGAGCGTGAGATGCTTGTGCACCGCGATGCGCGCACCGGCGATGTCGGCGGGCGGCGCGTCGAGCGTGTTGTTGACGGATTCCGTGTCGATCATGAGCACCCGATCACCGATGAGCGCGAGGTCAAAGCGGTGCCCCGCATGCGCTCCGCTGCGGATTTCGAGGTAATAGCGCGCATCAGGATCGATCACGCCCGGCAGCCACGAGGCATCACTGACAAACACCACACCGCCCGCCGCCGAATGCGCGATGCCCGCGAACACGGGTGGATTGACCAAATTCACTCCGATCGTCTGCACACCCGGCGCGGACGTGAGGGTCTGCCAGCCCATCGGCGGTCCTGCGGCCGTGTCGCCATTTGAAAGACTCGTCACACGCAGACGAATGACGCCCGAGGCCGCGGCGGGCAGCGTCCAGCGCAGCGTTTGGGTGCCGTCGCCATCGTCCGTGATGACGGGATTGAGCGCGAGTTCGGTCCACGTCTTCAAATCGGTCGTGGATTCGAGGAACCAGCGCAGATCCGTCACCGCAGCGGGACGCTGGATCGACGCGGTGATCTGGTCGTCCTTGTTCTCGATGCGCAGCACCTCGCCCGCGCTGATGCCGCTGCCCGCGCTGCCACCGAGGGCGAATTCGAGCAGGTCAGGCAGGTCGTCGCCGTCCGCGTTTGTCGTCGCGGTGGTGGCGCTGCCGGAGCCGTTACTGCGCGGGCTGTCCGTCCATTCGGCGAACGTGGCCGGGTAAGGCGCAACGCTTGTGCCGCTTTCGTTGATGAGGAGTTGCGAGGACGGCACGACTTCGGAGGGCTGGCTGGCGCTCTCCCACAGCAGACGCGCCACGGCGTCGCCGCCGTTCTCATAGAACTCCATCTTGAGCGTCACCGGCACGCCTGCGACCAGATCGATCTCACCCGCGTCCGCGGCTTCAGCGTGATGGGTCCAGTTGTCGATGAGAAGCTGGCCATTGATCCACAGACGCACGCCGTCATCGCTCACGGTGGTGAAACGGTAACGCTCCGTGAAGCGTGGAACGACGCAACCATGCCAGCGCACGCTGAAACTGTCCGCGGCGAGGCGTGCATCAGGCGCGGCGGCATTCCAGCGGAAGTCCACCGTGCTGTCGATCCGGCTGAAGCGAAGCTGCTCGAAGCTCATGCCCGCGAAGTAATCCGCGGTGAGGCCGTTTTGACGGACGGGAGTCGCACCGGAGGCGCTGGTGATGTCGATGAAGTTCAGCGCGGTGGCCTGATCCGCGGCGGAGCCGTTGTCGAGCGTCAAAAGGCCATCCGCCACGCTCACGCGCACGAGCAGGGCCTGGAACTGTCCGGCGGAAAACGCGGCCGCGTTCCAAAGCGTGACACCTTCAATGCGAAGTGTGTTGATGCTCGATGCCGTTGCATCGCCCACGCAGGCGATCACATCATACTCACCATCCGGCACTACGATCTCCCAAGCCGTCCCGGCCTTCATACGGATGAAAGTGTCCTGCCGCTGGTCGGTCACCGCGTTGCGATCCCGCCCGAGCGCGGTGTGATCGACATTCCAGCCAAAGTTCAGTCCGTTGTGCGCGGCATACGTTTCACCGATGTCCGCGATGTACTCATTCGGCGTGGGCGCTCCGGCGCTCTGGAAGTTGACCTTCGCCGCGAACGCGCCGGGCGACACATACGAAACCACAAGGGTGTTCGAGGTCAGGCTTCCCTGCCCAGCTCCGTCCTGTGCGGCATCAGCGGGCATCTGCACCGTGACGTCACCGGCATTAACTGGCTGAATCGTGGCGATCCAAAGGGAGTTCGCGCCACTGAGGGCCGTCACATTGCCGTTCGTGACGATAAAATCGTCGCTCGTCACACCCGACACATCTTCACTGAACTGCGCATTCACCGTGAAGCTGCCGTTCACCACACCGGACGTGGTTGAAAGCACGACCGCGGGATTGGAATCGACCGGCGGCGTGTAAGTGACACTCAGGAGGTTCGAGACCGTGCTCGTGTTGCCCGCGGTGTCGAGTGCTGCATCCGCAGGCAATGCCACGGTGACGACTCCCGCCGCCGACGGTGTGATGAGCACGCTATAGGTGTCGCCGCTGCCGGTGAGGTTCGATGCGCTGCCATTGGTGACGACGAAATCACCCAGGCTGACACCGCTGACATTTTCCGTGAACGTTGCGCCCACCATGAACGGCGCGATAACGCTTTCCACCGCGGTGGCGAGCGTCACGTCGGGCTTCGTGGTGTCTGATGGCGTGAAGGTGACGCTCAACGTGTTGGAAGCCGTGTTGGTGTTGTTCGCAGCATCCGCCACTGTTCCGGCGGGCAGTTGCACGCTCACCTCACCCATGGTTGTCGGCGTGATGGTCACGCTGTAGCTGTCGCCGCTGCCGGTGAGATTCGACGCGGTGCCATTCGTGACCGCGAAATCACCGGGAGCAAGGCCGCTGATGTTTTCCGAGGCAGCGATGCTCATGCTGAACGCGGCGCTCACATCAGCACTCACGGTGGCGAGCGTGACAGCCGGTTTCGTCATGTCGCTGCCGTTCGTGAGATTCAGCACATTGGAGGCCAGGTTGCCGAGCCCGGTGGTGTCAGTCATCACGTTCGCGGCAATGCTGATCTGCACATCGCCGGCAATGGGAGCCACGTTGAAACTGAAACGGGTGCCGCTGAGCTTGAAACCGCTGATCGTGCCGCCGGTGATGCTGATGTCACCAACCGTGAAACCGGTGGCGGACTCGCTGAGCCTGCCGGTGACGGGGAAGGAACCATTCACGCTGGTGTTCTCGACCATGAGCGTCACGCTCAAAGGTGCGGGAGCGCTCGTGATTGAGTCGTCAATTTGAGACAAAAAAGCCACGACTTGAGAGAGCTGGCTGTCTGTCAGCAACACCCCCTGGTGGGCGCGAACTGCATCCGCGAGCGTCGCAGCGCTGCCATCGTGCAAATAAGGCGCGGTGTTCCAAAGTCCGCGCAGCGTGGGCACATCGAGGCCGGTGAGCGGCTGGTTGAGCCGCGTGCCGCTCGCGGGTTTGAGCGTGCCGATGTCGGCAAAGACGTTCAACGCGCTGTTGGTGAAGTTTGCGCCGCTGTGGCAGGCAGCGCAGTTTTGCGCGCGGAAGATCAGCCGGCCCGCGACGGCGTCCGTGGTGAGCGTGCCATTGGCATTGCGGTTCGGACTGCTGCCCGTGGTGGTCAGCGAGGTCACATAAGCCGCCAGCGCATCAAGATCGGCACTGACACCGGCCTTGGGCGCGCCAAGAGGATCGCTGCGTGTGTCGGAGTGAAAATCAGCATCGCTCATGAGACCGAGACCACGCGCGAAATTGCGAAGCTGGCCCTCGAAGTCCTGAATTTCGTCGAAGTTGCCCGTCCAGTGCACCGGACCGTGCGCGCCGTGGCCTTTGAGCGAGATGTTGTTGCGCAGTCCCTCGCCAAAACCGGTGAAGTCCCACACACGACCATCCTGGCCGCCGTCATTGTGACATGCGGCGCAACTGACGTACTGCTGGAGCGCGAGACGCTGGTCACGCGAGTCATAGAAAAGCTGCTTCCCCGTCAGAATATTCGCAGCGAGCTTTTCCTTGGTGATGCAATTGAGTGTGGTGGTGAGCGTGGGTGCCGTTTCCGCACCATCGATGATCGCACCCACATCATGAACCGTTACCGTGCGATCCATGAAGTTGTGAACGTAGAGCGTGCGGCCATCGGGCGAGGTCACAACGCCCTCCGGGGCGCGACCGGCCACGAAACGCAGAATCTCGCGCTTTCCCCAAGAATCGACGACCGCGACCTCGCGGCTGCCTTCAAGCGCGGTGAAGAGATAGATGCCGGTGGGTTCAAACGCGGCGGTGCTGGCGACTCCGGCGTCGTTGTAGTCGATGCGCGCGGGAAAATCCTCCGCCTCCGCGGTCAGGTCGATGCGGGAGGTGATGCTGCGCACAGCGCTGTCGTGTGTGAGCTGCCCGCCATCACGCAGCACTCCGCGTTTGATGTTGTCCTTCTTCGAAGGCACCCACGCGGTGAGTCCGTCGGGGCTGAGCACGGCGGGACCAAGGTAATTGGGAATGCCACGGCTGGTGAGCGAGCTGTCAGCGTCGTTGCTGTGCTCCAGGATGATCGTTTTGACCATCGTCATGGAGGCGGCATCAACAACGGCCACCACGCCGCCGAATTTGGTGTCGCCTTCCTGCGTGACAACGCTGGCAGTGTCCTCGCCGGGAAGCTTCGGCGTGATGAAGCGCGTGGCGAAGATCTTCGTGCCGTCGGCGCTGACGGAAAGATGCCGCACATCGGCACCCACGACAGCGGTGGCGGCTATCTGGGTCGGCGTGGCCGGATTGATCCTCACCACTCTGCCGGTGTCCTGCAGCGAGATGTAGGCGCTGGTTCCCGCCGGATCGAAAACGATGGCATAAGGCCGCGAACCGCGCGGCAGCGCGACTGTCTTCGCCACAACGAGATTCGTGCCGATGATGCTGATGCTGCTGTTTTCGCTGTTCACCACCCAGGCACGGCCATCGGGCGCGATGGCGACACTGCGCGGCCCCTTGCCCGTGGCGATGATGGCGGAACGCTTGCGGGTGACCGCATCAAAGACGGCAACGCTGTCCTGGTCGGGATTGACGACCCACAGCCTTGCGTTTGCTCCGGTCCGCTCCTGATAAGCAATGCTGCTGGAGACGGTGGGTGGCGCGGGAGTGAGCGCGGCATGCACTGCTTGATGAAAACTGGTGGTGACATGCGAGCCGGTGTCATCACGAACGGCAAGCGTGACAAGATAGCGGCCGGGGGCGGAGTACACCTTGGTGATCTCGGGACTGCTGCTGAAGTCAGTGGCGGGCGTGCCATCACCGAAGTCCCACTGGAATTCAGGACGCTCGCTTCCGGTGGTGCTGGCGGTGAGATTGAAGGTGGCGCCGGAAGGAACAGGCTTGTTCGCCAACGCGGAGATCTTCAAGTCGGAATGCACATTCCATTGAAACGTGGTGGTGGCCGGAGCGATGACCGCATCATCCACGGTGACGGTCACCGTGAAGAAACCGGTGGCGGTCGGAGTGCCGGAGATGACACCGTTGCTCGCATTGATGGAAACACCCTCAGGCAGCCCTGTGGCGGTGAAAACGCGCGAGGTGGCACTGTGACCACCGGCCGTGATGGTGAGCGAGGCGGGAACTCCGACCGTGGTGACCTGATCCGCCGGCCGGCTGATGGAATCGGTGAGCGTGGCATCCACCAAAATCGTTTTCGAGACCGAGAACGGGCCTGCGGGGGAAATGGCGAACAGCATCCAGTAGCCGGGCGTCATCACGTTCAGATTCGCGTGCGACCGCACGGCATAGACACCAGGCGAATGTTCGGTGAAGGGCAGTTCAAGAAAGCGCAGATCGCTGCACACGCTGTGTGTGAGCGAGGCCAGCTTGATGAAGGTGAAGCGCTGGATGCCGGCGCTGGCGCGCACGGTGAAATTCATCCCGGGCCCGATGGCGGTGGGAGCCTCGTTGATCTCCGGACGTTCGGCGGGAGTACCGTCGGCGTTGTAGAGGGCTGCCGGAGTGTAGATCTGAGCGTCCTGATGATCGGTGATGGTGCCACTCAAGCCGCCGCCACCAGACCAAACGCGGCCGTCAGGAAGCAGCACGGCCAGCGAGTGATAATTTCGCGGCACCTGCATGCCCGCTGCGTTGCGCCATCTGCCGGTGGCGGGGTTCCAGATTTCCGGCGTCAGCACACTGCCATCGTCGTTGAATTTCTCCTGTGAGGTGTTTCCACCGATCGCCATGACCTCGCCGTTGGGCAGAACAACCCCATTGGCGAAGGTGCGCGCATACAGAAGGCTGCTGGTCTGCGTGACGGTGGGATTGCTGCCGTTGATGTCGATGACGTAGGCGAGCCTGGATGCACCGCTGTTGCTGCTGCGGCCCGCGGCATGCAGGATTTTTCCCTCGTTGAACATCACCACCGCGCCGTCCTTGGGATAGTAAGTGCCGGGCACGTTGCCGCTGGCGCTGATGAAGTCGCCGTCACCCGACGGGTCCACCCAGTGCATCGTGCGCGTGGGCCCGGTGTGCGCAATGCGGCCATCGGGTGCGATGTGCAGAAAGGGATGCCAGATGGATTCAAAGCCGCCTTCACCATGCGCCAGCGCCCAGTTGATGTTTGGATAGCGCCTCCATCCAGCGTTTTCCCGCCACTGTTCCGCTGTGTCGCTGCCACCGGAGCCGGAAGCGGTGAAGACCGTGCCGTCCGGCAAAGCCACGCTGGTGTTGTACCAGCGCGTGTCATTCATGTCGGACACCGCGTTCCATTGGTTGGTGCGCCAGTCGAAGGTGCTGCAGGTTTTGATCGTGCTGTTGCCACCATTGACGAGCAGGCGCCCGTCTGGCAGCAGCGAGACTCCGCCGCAGAACATGTCATGCCGTGTGTTGTTGATCTCCACGAACTCACCGGTGCGATAGTCCCACGTGGCTGCGTAGGTGAACGTGCCCGCTGGAAAGGTCGTGCGCTCACTGGAGGCGAAGGTGAGCAGGCGGCCATCTGGAAGCTGCGCGCAGGTCACAGGGATGTGTGGCGTCCACGGGATGACGTCGCCCCAGGTGCCAAGTGTCGAGTAGAGCGACGGCGGAACAGGCGGGAGCGATTGCGTGACGATTGTAGCGTTGGCAGGAGCGAGCCGTGCGGCCTCGGCTGCGAGCGCGTCGCTCTCTTCATGAGTCATCACGTCCGCGCGGGCGATGCAGGCGATGTACAGCGAGGCGAAAAGAACTCGTTTCATCATCGCGCGGCGGTCGCAGCCTCGAGGCCGGTGAAGGTTTCGTCGGTGAGCGTTTTGAGGAAGGCCACGAGATCGGCTTTTTCCTCTGCATTGAGTTGAATGCCCGCCTCGGGATGCTTGGCCAGGTTTGGATCGAGCGTGGCGGATCGCGTAACACCGTTGCTGTAATGCTCCACCACCTCCTCCAGCGTGGCAAAGCGCCCATCGTGCATGTAGGGCGCTGTGAGCGCGATGTTGCGCAGGCTTGGTGTCTTGAATTTGCCGCGGTCCGCCTCGTTTTTCGTCACGGCCATCAGTCCGATGTCGTCCGCGGCCAGATCGAGCCCGTTGTTGGCGAACTGCTGGCTCGTGAAAAGCGTGCCGCCGTGGCAGTGAAAGCAGTCCGCGCCGCGCAGGCCATTTTTCGGGTCAAACTCCGTCACGAAGAGCCGCAGGCCGCGTTTTTCACTCTCGTTGAGCTCTGCCACCTTGCGTGCCGCGCGATCAAATTTCGACTCCTGCGAGATCAGTGTCAGCAAAAACTGCTCCAGCGCCTTCGCCAGCCGGTCCCCGGTGATTTCCGGTGTTCCGAACGCCTTCGCGAAATCTGCCACCATCGTTTTGTCCGCGCTGAGCTTGGCGAGCACGTTTGGAATCGTCTCGTTCATCTCGGCCTTGTCCTGGATCGGCATCAGGACCTGCTGACGCAGCGTGGGGGCACGTCCGTCCCAGAAAAAGGCGGTGTGCCAGGCCAGGTTGAACAGCGGCATGGCATTGCGCTTGCCCGTCTGCTGCTGCGCACCGAGGCTGAAGCGCCGCACATCGGCAAAGCCGTGCTTTTGATCGTGGCATGAGGCGCAGGACTGCGTGCCGTTGACCGACAGCCGCGTGTCATGAAACAACCGGCTCCCCAGCGTCACGCCTTCCTCCGTCAGCGGATTGTCGGCTGGCAGCGCCACTTTGGGAAAGCGCTGCGTGATGGCGGGTTTGAAAGCCGTGGCACCTGCGGGCATGCTTGCAGGTGCCACACCTTGGGTCAGCGTTGGAGTTTGATACAGGTCGTAATTCACGCCACGCACGCGAAAGGCCTGCTCGATGTTTGCCTTGATCTTCGCAGCCAACTTGTCGCCTTCACGTGAATGCGTGGAGGTGCCGTCCTTCACGAAATCGACTCCCTGAAGCACACGCTGGAGATCAAAATCGACCGCCACCGTCAGCGGGCGACCGCCACGAAACGCCACCGGCAACTCCACCGTCATCAACTGCGGCGGATTGGCGATGTGGTAGGAAAAGCCGTCATCACGTCCCGCATTGGGAAAACGTCCCTCCAGCGCCAGAAAAATGTAGCCGCCCATCCAGCCCCAATGCAGGCCGTTGACCTGTGGATTGAGCGCGTGATCCGGCGAATACCCGTGCGGATCGGCCTTGTTCACCGCTTCGTTCACGCCGATGTGAAAACGAATGCCCGTATATTCGCCCTCCGGTGTTCCGGTGCCCTCGGCGCAGAGTGACTTGCCCGGAGCCGCGCTCAAATAAGCAAACCAGTCCTCCGATTCGAGCCAGGAACCATCAGAGCGACGCAAGGCAAGACCCGAAAGCAGGAAATCCAGCCGTGTTACCCGCGCCCCGGCCAGTTCGGCTCTCGGCTCGTTCAATGCCAGTCCACGACCAACTGTGGTTGGCCTGATCTCCAGTCGGAGCATCTGCCCCTGCCCTTCCCTTGGCAGAAACACCCCCGCGAGAACCCCAGCCAGCCCGATCAGGGTGGTCAACCGCCCTCTGAGATGGGCGAGTCTCGCAGAATTGAATTGCATATCCGGCAACTTTTTCAGGAATGATGAGACTCTTTATGTTTTTCATAGATCAACAAGTCAGGTGATTGTAAATTCGGTAAGCGATCAAACCTCCCTTTGGCACGCCCCACCTCAAACTCTCGACTGCGAGCAGCCCATCCATCGCCCTCAGTTCCGTCGAACAATTTCCACCACGACTGACCGGTGATCCGATCCCAGTCCGGGACCAATCACCCGCTTCGTCACCATCAGACCTCGTTTGAGCAGCACATGGTCAATCGGTATCATGGTGGGCAGATGAAGCCCCCAGGTCGGCAACCAGACTGGCGCGGCCGAACGGAACTGCAGGCCGCCGCTCTCACACAGCCGTCGCATCCCCTCGCACCAGGGCGTGGCATTCAGATCCCCTGCCACGATGACCTCGCCGTCGATTCCGGCCGCAAACCGCCCTATCCGCTCCAGTTGATCCCGCCAGATCTGCGCGTCCATCGGCCCCATCGGTGGCAGCGGATGCGTGCCAATGAATGTCAGCGGCGTCCCATGATGATCGAGGTTCAACAGCACCGTCGGCAGGTTCCAGTCCGTGAACCGCCTGATCTCGCTGCTTTTGACGGGCAGTCGCGAGTAACAAGCGATGCTGAACGCTCCGGCGCCGAGTTCCTCCACGCGATGCGCATACTTCATTCGCAGGGGCTCCAGGCTCTCCCGCCACGTCTCATCCGTCTCCAACAGGCACACGATGTCAGCGTCCGACTTCAGCACATGCTCGATGCATGCGAATTGGTTCCGATTGGTGATCATCACGTTGAAAACCATCAGGCGCAGCGGCTTTCCCTCCATGCCCGGCCCGCTTGCGGTGTGATGGACCGCGTGAACAAGCTGCGCATTCCACAGCAACGACACCAACGCCACCACCACCAGCCAGACACGACGCCTGAGGAGTGCAAACACCATCACAAGCGCGCACACCACCAAATACTGCAGCCGCAGGTGCGACATCAAATCGAGAAACCAGTGATGACGTCCGAGGCTCCCCAGCCACGTCCCGGCGAGTGACAGCAGCGCGATGATCTCGCAGAATCCGCCAGCACTGACGGACATCGACAAAAGAGAAGGCTTGGCGGCGGGAGGCGTGTCGTCACTCATTGGCGATGCGTTCCAACATGCACGCGATCTTCCGCACATGCACCTTCTTCTTGCGCCGCGGGATGTACCGTTCATGGATGACAGCCATGGGTAAACTCCAAGACAAGATTGCAGTCGTCACCGGCGCCGGACGCGGCATCGGCAAAGCCATCGCTGAAACCTTCGCCGCCGAGGGCGCGAAAGTCGCTGTCATCAGCCGCACACAGGCCAATTCACAGGCCGCCGCGGACGCCATCAATGCGACGTATCCAGGAGTTGCAAAGGGCTACGCGCTCGACGTGGCCGATGGCGCGGCCTGCGCGGAGGTTGGGAAGCAGATTCTCGCCGATTTTGATCACGTGGACATCCTCGTGAACAACGCCGGTGTCACCAAGGACGGCCTGCTCCTGCGCATGAGCGAGGAGGATTGGGACGCCGTGCTCGACACGAACCTCAAAGGCGCCTTCAACATGGTGAAGGCCGTCCAGCGCAGCATCCTGAAGCAAAAAGGCGCGCGCATCATCAATATCAGTTCCGTCATCGGCCTCATCGGCAACGCCGGTCAGGCCAACTACGCCGCCAGCAAGGCCGGCCTCATCGGCTTCACGAAGTCTCTCGCACGCGAGTTCGCCGGACGCGGTGTCACCGCGAACTGCATCTGCCCCGGCTTCATCGCCACGGACATGACGCACGTGCTCAACGATCAGGTCAAAGAAGAGATCCTGAAGAAGATTCCGCTCGGCGACCTCGGCCAGGCTGCCGACATCGCCGCCGCCGCACTCTATCTTGCCAGCCCGGACGCCCGTTATGTCACCGGCCAGGTGCTCACGGTTGATGGCGGCATGGTGATGTGAGTCACCCTGCGTCAACGGCCATCATCATGATGATGCTGGTGCCGTTGAAGATCATGTGCAGCAGCATCGGCACCAGCAGGCAGCCAGTGATTTCGTAGGCCACGCAGATCACCACCGCCAGCAGGCACAGTGGCAGCAAACTGCCAACATGCATATGGACGATGGCGAACATCAGCGACGAGCTGAGCGCCGCGAAGGCCGCGTCCGTGTAGCGCTTCAACACGCCATACACAAACCCGCGGAACACCGTCTCCTCCGCCAGCGGCGCCAGAATGACGACGGAAAAAATGAACAACGCCTTCATGCCGATGCCTCCGGTCTTCTGAAACAGTTGCACCGCCTCCTGTGGCTGCACATCCGGCCAGACATCCTGCAACCGCGTCACAGTGAGGGCGGACACCGCGTTCACGGCGATGACCGCGAACACTGCGAACACCAGCGTCACCTTCAGCAACCAGCGCCAGTGAAAGTGCTGCAGTCCGAACAACTCCGCTGGATTCAGCCCGCGCACCCGGTGCAGGTAGCCCAGCAGTCCGGCACAAACGATGAAGTTGAACATCATCGCGGAAACCAGGCCCGCCATTCCCGTCCCCTGCTGTCCCTGATCTTCGAGCACATCACCGCCCTGCCCTGCCATCACCATGCCGCTGACGAACAACAATCCCATGCCCATCACCACCAGCAGATCCGGCATTCCATAAGGCCGCGACAGCACCTGCCCTTCATGATTCCACGCCACATGCGGACGAAAATGCCGCAGCAGGCGATAAGCGCCCAGCGCCAGCGCCGTGGCAATGCTCACAAAAAAAACAAGATCACGCAGGACCCCGATGGACGCGGCGTCAGGCATGCTCAATGCGCGTAACTCGGTGGCAAGTAATACATCATTCCTGGCTGCAGTTTCGGCAGCAGGCTGCTTCCCACATCGACCTGCACCTTCGCGGGCTGCGGAGCGGCCTTGGCATCGGCGAATATCTCAAAGAAGCCCGTCTCATGGCGATACTTCACCACGCCGGCATCCGGCGCCTTGCCCAGCTCACGTGCCAGGGCATACGCGTCCTCGATATAGCCGATTTGATCGACGAGTTTCGCCTCCAGCGCTTCGCGTCCCGTCACCACACGACCGTCGGCCACGGTGCTCTTGAGCTTGTCCTTCGGCACGCCACGCGCCTCGGACACGATGCTAAGAAAGCGGTCATACATCTGTGACACGAGATTTTGCACATACGCCTTCTCGTCGTCCCGCATCGGCCTCGCGCCGCTGAGTGTGTCCTTGAACGCACCGCTGGTGAAGGTGCTCATGCTCAGGCCCACCTTGCCGAACAACTCGTGGTAATTCATCGTCTCCATGATCACCCCGATGCTCGCCGTGAGCGTCGTCTCACTCGCCACGATCTTCGTCGCGCCGCAGGACACGTAGTAGCCGCCGGACGCTGCCATCGAGCCCATGTAAACCACCACCGGCTTCTCCTTCGCCGCCTTTTTGACCGCATTGTAGAGAATATCGGACGCCGTCACTTCGCCGCCGGGTGAATTGATGTGCAGCACCACGGCCTTCACATTTTTGTCCTCCACCGCCTGCTCCAGCGCATGCTTCACCGTCTCAATGCCAGGCATCGCCTCGGTGAACAATCCGCCCATCTCCATCGAGGAGATGATGCCTTCGAGGTCGATGTGCACGATTTTGTCCCGCGTCGGCTTCACAGCGTTCTCCACCGTCACCTCATGCAGCTTCTTCTTCGGGCGCGCGGTTGAGAATCCGCCCTCCATGCCGACATCCAGGTCCAGCTTGCCTAGGAATTGCCCAAAGTTCAGCCCAAGACTCACGACGAGCGCCAGCAGAAGCAGCGCGATCAGGCATCCAGAAGTTTTGTTGCTCATAATGCGGCCAAGCTACGCGCCGCCCTTCTTTTGCCAAGCGTCAGGCCACAATTTCTCTCACCACGCTGCCATGAATATCAGTAAGCCTGAAGTCTCTTCCGGCGTGGCGATATGTCAGCTTTTCGTGATCGAGTCCGAGCAGATGCAGAATCGTCGCATGCCAGTCATGGATGCTCACCTTGCCATCCACGGCCTCGTAGCCGTAATCATCACTGAAACCGTGGCTCACGCCCGCCTTCACTCCGCCGCCCGCCATCCACATCGTGAATGCCTTCACATTGTGATCGCGACCATCCGTGCCCTCCGCATGTGGTGTGCGGCCAAATTCGCCACCCCAGATGACCAGTGTGTCCTTGAGCAAACCTCGTGATTTCAGGTCGGAGAGCAGTCCGCGCAGCGGGAGATCGACCGCCGCGCAGCTCGCAGGCAGCTTTTCGCCAATACCCGCATGATGATCCCAATCACCATGATTGATCTCGATAAAACGCACGCCTGCCTCGACCATGCGTCGTGCCAACAGGCACTTGCGGCCAAAATCGTCCGTCACTGCGTCGCCGATACCATAGAGCTTCTTCGTCACCTCGGTTTCCTTGCTGATATCCATCACCGTCGGCATCTCGCTTTGCATCTTGTAGGCGAGTTCAAAGGATTCGATCAATCCCTCCACCTGCGAATCGTGCTGCTCGCGTGAGAGCTTGCCGCGATTCAACGACTGGATGAGGTCCAGCTCGGCGCGTTGCGATTTCAAATCGAGCTTCGGCCGTAGATTGGCGACTTCCGCATTCGCAATCGGACGTTTCTCCGAGCCAATGCGTGTTCCCTGGAACTGCGCAGGCAAAAAGGCGCTGCCGTAGTTCTGCGCTCCTCCAAAACCGCTTGCGGGCGTGATCGTGATGAAGCCCGGCAGGTTCTCATTGAGCGATCCGAGACCGTAAAGCGTCCACGCGCCCATCGAAGGCCGCACGAACTGCGAACTGCCCGTGTGCATTTTCATGTAGGCCTGCGGATGCGCCGGGAGATCGGTCTGCATGCCATGCAGGAAGCACAAATCATCCGCCACCTTCGCCAGCTCAGGAAACAGCTCCGACATCCAGTGCCCGCTCTGGCCCTGCTTCGCGAATTTCCAGCGCGAGCCCAGCAACTGCGTTCCAGCACGCGATCCCGGCTTGCCGCTGTCGGCGTTGAGCTTCGGCTTGTAGTCGAACGTATCGACATGCGACGGCGCACCGCGCATGCAGAGAAAAATCACACGTTTGGTCGATTTGACGGTCTGAGGAGCCGCCAGGGCCGACAAACCGAGCCAGCCGAAGCCCAGCGAAGTGTTTTGGAGGAAGTGACGACGGTTCATGGCAGAAGGAAACGAGTAGTGCTCGCGAAGCAGCCCCTCACCCCGGCCCTCTCCCCGCAAGCGGGGCGAGGGAGAAGCTCTGATTCCCTCGCCCCTTTGGGGAGAGGGTTAGGGTGAGGGGACGAATGAGTGTTCGGTTTCATTGCAGCATCAGTTCACGAACAGGAAATCAGCGCTGGCGAACAACGCACGACAGATGCTCGTCCATGAGGCGAGATCGTTGTGATCGAGTTTCCGGGCGGCATTGAGTTCATCCGCTTTCGGATCGCGGCCATAGGTGAGACGACAAGCGAGCGTGAAGCGTGCTTCGAAGCCGGATTCAGCCATCACGCGCTTCGCCATGAGCATGGCCTGCTCGGTGACGAAGTCGCTGTTCATCAAATAGAGTGCCTGCGGCGGCACGATGGTCGTCTCACGGGCTCCGAGCACGACGCTGGGGTCGGTGAAGTCGAAAACGGCCAACACCTCGGGCTGAACGTTGCGCGCGATGGGGAGGTAGAGGCTGCGGAAACGGCCATTCGCCTTCGTGATGGCCTCTTCCTGCAAAACTTGATAACGTTCCCCTCCAATCGGTCCGTCACCCGCAAGAGCGATGAGCGATCCAGTGACCGGCGAGAGATCGAGCGAGCCGCTGGCGGAAAGCATCGAGTCGCGAATCGTCTCCGCATCGAGGCGGCGTGTGTTGGCACGCCAGAGCAGCGTGTTGTCGGGATCAAGGGCGTTGTCCGCTTCGTCGTAACGCGAGTCGAGCTGATACACGCGGCTGCTGACGATGCGCTTGATGAGTTTCTTGAGGCTCCAGCCATCGGCGATGAACTGGTTCGCCAGATGATCGAGTAATTCGGGATGCGTCGGTTTCGTGCCGGTGGAGCCGAAGTTGTCCACGCTTTCGACCAGACCGCGACCGAAGATCCAATGCCACACACGGTTCACAATCACCCGCGCCGTGAGCGTGTTTTGCGGCGAAGCGATCCAATTGGCGAGTTCCAAGCGTCCGCTGGCTCCTTGAGCGATGTTCAGACCTTTCCCATGCGCCAGGAACTCAGGAATGCCGCGCGGCACGGCATCGCTCTCCTTGTCGATGCTGCCACGGATGAACAGCGGGCTGTCGGCGATCGCATCGAAGCCGCTGCTGCGTCTTCCCCGGCTGTTCGGACCGCCCATCGCTGGATTCATGCGCGGACGACGGGCAACCGGTGCCGTGACGGGCTTGTCGAACACGCCCATGATACGCGTCTTGGGCGAACCATCCGCATTGAAGGCTGCCAGCTCGGTTTCAACCTGTTTGGCGCGTGTGATGAGCCGGACGACATCAAAACTCGACATCTGGTTCATTGAGCCCGCGCCTTGCGCGGCTCCCGGAGCGCGCGCAGCGAGCGCGGCATCACGTTTGGCGACGAGCGTGTCATGCTCGGCCTTGCTGCGCGCCCAGACGGCGGGATCCATGTGGCGGCTGGTTTTCTTCAGACCACCGGAATCAGGCACTTCGATCAAACTCGAAGCGTTGCGGCCCTGCACGCCACCCACGGTGCCAAAACGTGTTTCAGTGCTCAGAAAAATGCCAGCGAGCGCGGTGTAGTCCTTCTGCGTGATGGGCTCAAACTTGTGATCGTGGCAGCGGGCACAGGAAATCGTCATGCCCATGAACGCCTGCGACACGGCGTCGATCTGTTCGTCGGCGAGATCAACGGCAAACTGCCGCGGGTCCGTGCCATTGAGCGGTTTCGGCCCCACGGCGAGAAATCCCGTCGCCACCAGCTTCTTCGCGCGATCTGCGTCGCCTGAATCGGGAAGAAGATCGCCGGCGATCTGCTCACTGATGAATTGATCGAAGGGCATGTCACGCTGGAAGGCGTCGATGACGTAATCACGATAGCGCCATGCCTCGGGCATCGTCACATTGACATCGCGGCCCGTCGTCTCCGCAAAGCGTGCCACATCCAGCCAATGCCGCGCCCAGCGTTCGGCGAACTGCCTTGAATCGAGAAGACGGTCAATATCAGCCGTGGCGTCCGGAGGCGGCGGAAGGCCCGTGAGATCGAGATAAAGCCTGCGTGCAAGCGTTGCGGCATCCGCATCGGCGACGGGCTTGAGTTTCTTCTCTTCCAACTTTGCGAGGATGAAGCGGTCGATGTCCGTTCTTGCCCATGTGGCATCTTTTGGCTGGGGAACGGCAAGTTTCGTGATTGTTTGGTAAGCCCACCATGATTTCGCCGACGAGGTGTCGTAGGTTTTCGCGGCCGTGGAAGCCCCCTCACGTGGATCGGGCGCACCGGACTTCACCCACTCTTCGAAATCAGCAATCACGCTGTCTGGCAACTTGCCGCCTTTGTTTTTCGGCGGCATGCCGGTGTCCGGATCGTGCCAGCGAATGGCACTGATGAGCAAACTCGCCATCAAATCGCCCGGAACGACCGCGGGGCCGTTTTCACCCCCACGCCGCATTCCCTCACGCGTGTCGAGCAACAACTCACCTTTGACCTTCTCCGCCTGCGCTGAGTGGCAGGAGTAGCATTTGTCCGCGAGCACAGGACGAATCTTCGCCTCGAAGAACGCACTCTGCTCCGGCGTGATGGCCGAGGCTGTGGCAGCGGCGAGGAGGAGGAGAAGTTTCATGGTTGTGGCGATGAAACCAACGCCACAAACGAAGTTTTGCACACCAGCGCAGATAAACGCGGATTAATCTTCGAGTTCACGCGGCCTCACACGAACGCCTCACCGGCTTGTCCACTAGCGGCAGCATGATGAAGCTAAGGCGTGTTTGAAAACTTGCTTTCACCCCTCACCCGGCCTCTCCCCGAAGGAAAATGTGATGGTTCTGAGCGAACCATCGACGGGGAGAGGGGATTCGTTGTACGCGGGTTCCAACGCTGTATCCCTCTCCCCAGGGCACAGCACCGCTGACATCGCGAAGATTTTCAAACACGGCCTAGTCTTTTTTGAAGAGCCCTTTGAGACCTTTGAAGGTGTCGATCAAACCCTTGGCCTTCTCCTCGATGTCACCGCCGAGCAACCGTTCCAGTTTCACCTGGATGTCTGGCTTCACCTCTGGACGCGAGAGCGAACCAGTGACCGTGAGATCAAAGGACAGACGTCCGCGGCTGTCAGAAAGGCCCTCCACGATCAGTTTCGACACCGTCTGGCCCAGGCCACGGCTGGCGATGCCGTTCACGATGCTTTGCTTGAGCGCCTCGCCACAGGAAAGACGAGTCAGCAAGCCCTGCTGGTCCTTGGCAAAGTCGATCCACGATTCGCGCTTGATGGTGTATTCGTAGTCCGGCAGCGCGAGGTGCATGTCATCGAGGAAACGGATGGCCTGATCGCGGAACAGGATGCTGGCCTTCATATCCTCGGCGAGCATGCCGCCGATGTGGATGCCGCTGATGTCGATGCCGTATTTCATGAGCTTGTCGAGATGCTGGCCCGCTGCCTCGCCTATTGTGATGTTGCCGCCAATGGTGGAACCACGATCAACCACCAGGTTGATGCTCGCCGCGGGCGACCACATCCGCGTGTTCGGATCGACGGGGTTCACCTCGCCTGCGCCGTGCAGGATCATGTCGGCAAAGCGCACCTGCTGCATGCGTCCGTTGATCTGCTCCACGCCATCCACCACCACCTTGCCAGCGAGGCGGACGTGCAGGCGGTTGTGCGCCATGAGGTCTTCCGGGTCGATGTCGATCTCCGTGAGCGCCATGCTGAAGTCGCCGATGTCGGCGTCGAACTGCGAGTCCACACGCTGGTTGCGGATGTGAAAGTGCGCCTGCTCGATGCTGATCTCCTGGAGCGCCAGACGCGAGGCGCTGGCATGTTTTTCTGGCGGCGGCCCGGGAGCGGGAGCGGTGGCGATGGGCGGCTCGTTTCCCGGAGGAACCACGGCCACTGGCGGCGCCGGCTGAACGGGAATCGCCCGCGGCACATCATCAGCCGGCGGCGGTGGCGGCTGCATCATCGCGAGTTTTTCCGGCGGCGGTTGGAAGAGCTTCTCCAACGAACTGCCTTCCTCCGGGCTGATGGACTCGTTCACATCGACACCAATGAAACGAATCACCCGCGGGTAGAACTGGCGATGCCACAGGCCCTCGGGCACGAGCTCCGCATAGGCCATTTCGATTTTCAATGGCGCATCCACCAGCGGCGGTCTCTCCGACAACGGCTTCCCGGCGAACCCGTCACGCCGGCCGAATTTCACGCCGCTGATCCGCAGATGCGGCGGCCAGGAGAACAACGTGAGCGTCACGTCATCCGCCTCAACACGGGCGTTGATGTTCTGCTCGGTGGCCAGAATGAGGCGCTCCTTGTCCACGTAACGCCGCAGCAGCCAGGCGCCCACCAGCGGCGTGGCGATGGCACCAAGCACCAGCAGACCGAGCAGGATGAGCAGCAGACGGGCGATCTTCATGCCTGCGAGCATAACAGGCGCCGGGCGATTTGAAATTTGAGATTTCAAATTTGAAATGGGGAATCCCGGCTATGATCGCGATCCGTTTCAACCCCACCCAGCAGGCAGGATCGCCCGCGCCCCTTTTTCCTCATGTCCATTCGCGTTCGTTTTGCCCCCTCGCCCACCGGTGACCTTCACGTCGGAGGCGCGCGCACGGCTTTGTTCAACTGGCTCATGGCCCGCAAGACAGGCGGGAAATTCATCCTGCGTGTGGAAGACACCGACGGCGCACGCAACACGGCAGAGGCGTCCGCTGGTATTCTCAAAGGATTGCGTTGGCTCGGACTTGATTGGGATGAAGGCCCCGAGGTCGGTGGTGATTACGGCCCGTATTTCCAAAGCCAGCGCAAGGACATCTACGACGCCTATTTCAAGAAGCTGGAGGACGCCGGACGCGTGTATGCGGAGGAAAACGGCGCGATGCGCTTCAAGTTCAGCCGCACGGCGATCACGGTGCATGATCTGGTGTGCGGCGATGTGACCTTCGCGCCCACCGAGGAGCCGGACATGACGATCCGCCGCCCGGACGGCAGCTACATCTTCCATTTCGTCAATGTGGTGGACGACATCGAGATGCGTGTGACGCACGTCATTCGCGGCGAGGATCATCTGTCGAACACCTGGAAGCACATCGACCTGTTCAACGCCTTCGGCGCCACGCCGCCGACCTACGCGCACATCCCGCTGATCCTGAACCCGGACGGCACAAAGATGAGCAAGCGCGACGAAGGCAGCGCCATCGAGCACAGCTACATGAACGCCGGTTTCCTGCCCGCCGCCGTGCTCAACTACCTCTGCCTGCTCGGCTGGACGCCGAAGGGCGCGGGCGAAAAGCTTTCGCGTGAGGAACTGGTCATGCTGTTCGACGCGGAGGAGATCCACAGCAGCAATGCGAAGTTCGACATGAAGAAGGCGCTGTGGTTCAACGCGCAGTATCTGCGTGAATTGAATCCCGAAGCGCTGTTGGAGTGCGCGAAGCCGTTCCTGACGGCGAAAGGGCTGCAATGGAGCGATGACGCGATGGCCGCCGCCGCCGTTTACAGCGTGCGCGAGAAGGTGAGCCTGCTCACCGAACTGCCTGAGTGGGTGCATTACTTCTTCCGCGAGGATTTTCCCTTCGAAGCCGATGTCGTGGCCAAATTGAAGGCCAAACCCGAAAACGCCGGCCTGCTGAAGGCTGCGGCCGATCAACTCGCCCAATCTGCCGAATGGACCGAGCAAAGTGTGCACGACGCTGTCGAAGCCGCCGCGAAATCCCTCGGCGTGAAACCCGGCGCGATGATGCCGCTGCTGCGTTTCGCCCTCAGCGGCCAATCACGCGGGCCGGGTGTCACGACGATTGCGCATTTGATTGGGAAAGAGAAAACGCTGGCGAGAATTCAGCGAGCGCTGGTGGAGGTGTTGGAACGTTGAGCCAAAAGAAAACCGTTGCCCATGTTGTTGACGTCCTCGGCGCAACAGGTTCTCTTTAGCTCACGCAGGCGCAACTCCCACTATGGCAAGATTCACCATCAATCACTGTCGCAGACTTCAGGAAGAGTTGTGTGAGTTTGATGTTCGTGTCCTATCCGGAGTCATTCTTGAAGATGATTCGTTTTCGTTTCAAGGCTGCTATAAGCGCAAGAAATATCGGGTGCTAAGGGTTGAATCTTCGCCTCCCGATGTGACTCTGATCTGCGAAGGATCGGTTGATTATGGTGACGAAATTACCCGCATCACACTCGACACCGAATCCGTTCGTTTACCGCCATTAGACCTGCCCGTGACGGCGAATCTTTTAGTCCCTACTTCTGAAGAGGAGCGCGTGTTAAAGACCGTCATCGAAGATTGGGAGACCCGTGCACCAGTTCAACGCGCCATTTGTCTGTGCCTTCTTCGTGGGCAGGATACTCGCGAGGCAATTGGGCAAACATTGGCTATTTCTGCCGAGGATGTGGGCACGGCGCTAGAAACAGTTTGGGGTGTTTTGTATGATCCTTTTCAGAAAAAGTTATTTCTAAAGTAGCTGTTAGTGCAATCGCCGCACAAACGCGCGCGAGTTGCCGAGTTCTGCGTCATTAAACAACACACTCCCCCACCCACTGCGCATAGCTCTCCGCCACCTGTTCCGGTTTGAGGGCGATGATCTCCGGAACGTCGTAGGGATGCAGTTCGCGGAGGCGTGATTCGAAGCGGGGCCAGGCGGCGGGCGTGGTTTTGAAGAGGGCGAGGACCTCGGCGGCGGTTTCGACCTTGCCTTCCCAGCGGTAGATGGATTCGACGGCGGGGATGAGATTCACGCAGGCGGCGAGTTGCGATTCCACCAGCGCCGTGCCAGTCTCGCGGGCCTTGCCGAGGTCCGGGAAGGTGCAGAGGACGATCAGAATGTCGTTCATGACCGCCAGTGTATGAGATCCGCCTTCATCGACAAGCTCATCAAACGCATGGACCGCCTAGAACCGGGCGAGATCCAAGGCATTGTGCTGGAACTGGCGCGTGAGAAGAAGTTTCAGGAGAAGGTGTTTGATGCGTTGCAGGAGGGCGTCATCCTGCTCGATACCGAAGGCAAGGTGACCTACGTGAACCGTGCGGCTTGCACGTTCTTCGGCTTGGAAAGGGATCAGGTGCTGGGACAACGCCTCGCGCAGGGTGTGCGCGGCCTGGATTGGAACGAGCTGCTCAAGCCGGGCACGGTGGTGAGCCGCGATCTGGAGATTTTTTATCCCGAGAACCGCTACCTGAACTTCTACATCACTAGCATCGACGATGACAGCCCACTGGGCTTCGTGATGCTGATCCGCGATGTCACCGAGACTCGCAAACGCACCGAGCAACAGCTCGAGAGCGAGCGGCTGAACGCCTTCACGCTGATGGCCGCCGGGGTGGCGCACGAACTGGGCAACCCGCTCAATTCGCTGACGATTCATCTGCAACTCCTCGAGCGTCGCCTCAAGAAGATGGGAGCGAAGGGCGAGAGTCTGCGCGAGCACCTAGACGTGGCCACGGGCGAGATCAAACGGCTGGATTTCATCATCGGCCAGTTCCTCGCGGCGATCCGTCCCACGCAGCCACAGCTTCAGCGCGTGCAGTTGCGCGAGCTGCTGGACGAGTGCGTGCGCTTCCTGCAGCCGGAGATCGATCAGGCCAAGGTGAAGCTGAAGCTCGACCTGCGCGCGGATTTGCCGTCGATGCCGCTGGACCCGAACCAGATGAAGCAGGCGGTTTACAATCTCATCCGCAACGCCTGCCAGGCGATGCCGAACGGCGGCACGCTGACGATCACCGGCACATTCACCGATTACGAGGTGCGCCTGAGCTTCGAGGACACGGGCAAGGGCATCAGCGCCGAGCAGATGAACAAGCTGTTCCAGCCCTTCGCCACCACACGCAGCACCGGCACCGGCCTGGGGCTGCTGATTGTGCGCCGCATCATCCGCGAGCACGGCGGTGAGATCGACATCGAAAGCCGCGAGGGATTGGGAACACGCGTGAGCCTCTGGCTGCCGCTGGTGGAAAAGAAGATTCGAATGCTGGAGAGCGGTGGAAAAAATGACGAAACAAGCCCGAAATCCGAAGGGGCGTGACTCATCCGGATTTGGGCATTCATTGATTCGCATTGCTCAGCCCTTCGGGCCAGCCTTCGGCTGTCTGTCTCGCTGCGCTCGGCTCTGGTTTCGTCATTGCTCCATCGTGAGGCGGAAAACGCCACCCTAAAGCCCCTTGAGCAACGGGGTTGACCCGAGGCCAAATAACCGCCAGCGTCCTCGCCCTATGTCCGACCAATCCAATTCCAAACCTGCCCGCAAACCCAACCCCGCCCTCATGAAGCCCGTCCAACCGGACGAAGTGCTCGCAGCCGTGGTGGGTTCCACACCGCTTTCCCGTGGTGAACTGACCAAAAAGCTCTGGGACTACATCAAGGCGAACGGCCTGCAGGACCAGACCAAGAAGACGAACATCAACGCCGACGACAAGCTGAAGGCCGTCTTTGGCGGCAAAAGCCAGGTGACGATGTTTGAAATGACCAAGCTGGTCAACGCGCACATCAAGGCTTGAGTTTTCAGACAAGACCACAGCGCTGAACCTTCGATTGGCCGCCCCAACGGGCGGCCAATTCTTTGTTGCAACCCCCGTCCATCCGCGTCATCTCAGGCGAACCTGCTCGTCACCTTGGCAACCACCGAATCTTCCCGCACACTCGTCGCTATACCTGCCCGTTGGGGATCCACCCGCTTCCCCGGCAAGCCGCTCCACCTCATCGCCGGAAAGCCGCTGGTACAGCACGTCTGGGAACGCTGCCAGAAATGCAAGCAGATCGACGACGTGATCATCGCCACCGATGACGCGCGGATTGCCGAGGCGGCGGCCAGTTTCGGCGCCAAGGCCGTCCTGACCTCGCCTGATCATCCCAGCGGCACGGACCGCATCGCGGAAGCCGCAAAATCGTTTCCGGATCATCGCGTGATCATCAACGTGCAGGGCGATGAGCCGCTGATCTCGCCCGCATTGATCGACGAACTGGCCCGCACCCTGCGCGACGACCCCGGCGTTAAAATGATCACCGCCGCGGCTCCGATTCATGATCCGGCGCAGATCAACGATGCCAACGTTGTGAAAGTGATTTTCGACACCCACGGCGACGCGCTCTACTTCTCGCGTTCTCCCCTGCCCTACGTGCGCAATCCGTCCGCCTGGCCGCGCAGCTACCGCCATCTCGGCATCTACGGCTTCCAGCGCAGCTTCCTCTTCCAATTCGTCGCCTGGCCGCCTTCGCGCTTGGAGCAGACCGAATCACTGGAGCAACTCCGCGCCCTCGAAAACGGCACGCGCATCCGCGTGGTGCTCACGGACGAGCTTTCTCCCGGCGTGGACACGCCGGAGCAGGCCCGGGCGATTGAACAGCATCTTCAAAAACAATCCTCTTGAACTGAGACCCCCGAACAGCGAACCGAGAACCATCATGAAATACATTTTCGTCACCGGCGGTGTTGTCAGCTCACTTGGCAAAGGGCTTGCCGCCTCCTCCCTCGGCACCTTGCTCGAACTGCGCGGCCTGAAGGTCATCATGCAGAAATTTGACCCGTATCTGAACATCGATCCGGGCACGATGAACCCCTACGAGCACGGCGAGGTGTATGTGCTCGATGACGGCGCGGAAACGGACCTCGACCTCGGCCACTACGAGCGCTTCACGCACACGAATCTCTCGAAGCTCAACAACCTCACCTCCGGCCAGGTTTACCAGAGCGTGCTCGACAAGGAGCGTGCCGGCAAATACAAGGGCCGCACGGTGCAGGTGATCCCGCACGTCACCAACGAGATCAAGGCGCGCATCCACGAAGTCGCTGAGAAGATGGGTGGCGACGTCATCATCACCGAAATCGGCGGCACTGTCGGTGACATTGAGGGCCTCCCATTCCTCGAGGCCATCCGTCAGTTCGGTCAGGAAGCCGGCGCAGGCAATGTGATCTTCATCCACGCCACGCTGGTGCCTTACATCAAGGCCGCGCAGGAACTGAAGACCAAGCCCACCCAGCAGAGCATCGCGAAGCTGCGTGAGATCGGTATCGCGCCGCAGATCATCCTCTGCCGCACGGAACAGCCGCTCGACCTCGACGTGCGCGAAAAAATCTCCCTCTTCGGCAATGTGCCCATCGAGTCCGTCGTCGAAGTGCGCGACGTGAAGAACACGATCTATGAGGTGCCGTTGAAACTGCACGAAGAACGTCTCGACGACAACGTCTGCAGGCTGCTTGGCCTCAACACGCCCCAGCCGGATCTCTCACGCTGGCGCAGCTTCGTGCAGCGCGTCATTCATCCATCCCATCACGTGCGCATCGGTGTCGTCGGCAAATACATCGAACTCCAGGACGCCTACAAGTCCATCTACGAGGCGCTCACCCACGCGGGTGCAGCAACCGACAGCAAGGTGGACATCGTCCGCATCGATGCCGAGAGCATCGAGAAAGCCGGGCCTGACCTCTACTTGAGCGGCCTCCAGGGCATCCTCATTCCCGGCGGCTTCGGCGACCGCGGAACCGAAGGCAAAATCACCGCCGCCCGTTACGCGCGTGAGAAAAATGTGCCGTTCTTTGGCATCTGCCTCGGCATGCAGATCGCGGTGATCGAGTTCGCACGCAACGTCTGCGGTTTGAAGGGCGCGAGCAGCACGGAGTTCGACAAAGGCACCCAGCACCCGGTGATCAGCCTGCTGGAGGAGCAGAAGAAGGTCACGCAACTCGGCGGCACCATGCGCCTCGGCACCTGGGTCACCGACCTCGTGCCGGGCAGCAAGGCCTATGAACTCTACCACAGTGTGACGATCACCGAGCGCCACCGCCATCGCTACGAGTTCAATTCCGACTACAAGGAGGCCATGGAGGACAAAGGCATGACCATCTCCGGTACCTCGCCCAAGGGCGACCTCGCCGAAATCATCGAGCTGCCCGCACATCCGTTCTTTGTCGCCTGCCAGTTCCATCCGGAGTTTCTGTCGAAGCCAAACCACCCGCATCCGCTCTTCCACGGTTTTGTCAAAGCGGCCATGCAGCATCACAGCGCCCCGGAGCCGGCCTGCTAACAGCCGATGACATGGGCCAGCAATGCGCCTTCCGCCCTCAGCGGCAGCACATCGATGGCAAAGACTTGCCCTTCGGCATTGCGCAGGAAATTGCCTGGATGCGCGTCGCCGACGAGCAAATCGCGACTTACGTCGAAGAACAACGACGTATCACAAACAGGCTTGAACCCGAGACCCGCCATGAACGCCACGATTTCATCACGCTCCGGCCGCGTGCCGACCACCAGCGGCTGTGAAACCACCATGCGCGGCCCCGCCGCATCATCTACCAGGCCAAGAAACTGCGCTTCATCCTCAAACAACTCGTTCGACCACATCCAGCGGTCGAGATAGTCGAGAGGAGTCGCAGGTGCGAGACCCGCGGAGCCAGGGCGCAGTCTGACGGTGTTTCCGTAAAAGCCTGGAAGGGTGATTTTGATGAACCGCTGACGCTCCTCATCAAAGATCACTTCGTGTTCCATTCCGGGCTGCTGGCTTGATAGCGCGATGGCCTCTCTTGCAATGAAGAGTTCGCGCTGCTTTCCCCACTCTCGAAGACCTTCGGTCTGGGCAAAGATATTCCAAGGTGCTGCTCCACCTGCTGCCAGACTTGCTCGGTAGTCAGACGCGGCTGTTTCAGGCGTGAGGCTCTGATGGTGCCAGGAATGTAACTCATACACATGAGAGGATGGCACGATTCACCTGCCCTGCAAGGCAGCTTAATCCCGCTTGAACCACCCTTTCACCTTCGAGAAGAAGCCCTTCTTCTCCGCCGTGGAACCACGGGCGGCAGGATCGGGATTGGTGACAGGAACTGTGATGGGTAAACTTTGATCCCAGCCACCACCCAGCGCCTTGATGAGGCTGACGCTGGCGATCAAACGCTGGCCGCCCAGTGTGGCGCAGGCGCGTTGCACGAGAAGCACGGTGCGATTGGCCTCGATGACCTCCAGATACGGACTCGTGCCCGCTTCGTAACGCGTGTGGGCGAGTTCCGCGGCTTTCTTCGCGCTTTCACGTGCGCGATGCTGCGCCTCGGTTTGCGCGGAGAGATTGCGGATGGATGCGAGTGCGTTCTCCACGTCGTTGAACGACACGAGGATGACCTGACGGTAGTTCGCCAGTGCCTCATCATGCGCGGCGCGGGCCTTTTCCATATAAGCCTTGGTTTTTCCGCCTGCGAAGAGCGGCACGCTGACACTCGGGCCGATGTTCCAGTTCGTGCTGTTGATGGTGAAGAGATGATCAATGTCACCGCTCAAGAAACCACCATGGCCGATGAGCTTGATGCTGGGGAAGAAGTTGGCCTTCGTCGCGCCGATCTGGGCTGTGGTGGAGGCCAGCGTGCGCTCGGCAGCGGCAATATCAGGGCGACGTTCGAGCAAGTCCGTCGGCACGCCGACGGGAACACGCGGCGGCGTGGGCAGCAGGTTCGCGTTGCTGGCAAGTTTGAAGCCGCTCGGATTCGCTCCGATGAGCAAGGCAATGCCGTTTTCGAGCTGGTCACGCTGATTTTGCAACGCGCTGACCTCAGCCTCGGCGGTGGCGACCTCGGTCTCTGCCTGCGCTTGCTCCAATTCGCTGCCAGCACCGGCTTTGACACGTGCGCGGGCGATTTCGAGCGCCTGTTTGCGCCAGCCGACGGCTTCGCGCACGGTCTGCAACTCGCCATCGATCGCACGAATGCGGAAGTAGTTCGTGGCAACATCGGCATGAATGCCGAGCAGCACGTTCTGCATCACATCCGCAGCCGCGGCAGCCGAGGCACGCGCAGTTTCGACCTGACGGCGGATTTTGCCCCACAGATCGAGTTCCCAGCTTAGATCAAGCGGCACGTTGTAGCTCGGGCCGACGTAGTGGAGGCCGTTGAGCGGAAACGCACTCGGCATGTTCGGCGAGGTTTTCTGCGTGGTCAGCCACGCATTGACATCCGCCGTGGGAAAAAACGCCGAGCGTGCGATGCCGGTGCCAGCGCGCGCGAGATCGAAGCGCGCAATGGCGGCCTTGAGCGTCTGGTTGTTCAAGGTGGCGCGCACCATCAACTCGTTGAGCTTCGCATCGCCAAACACACGCCACCACGCGCCCTTCGGCAGGCCATCGAGAGGACGTGCCTCACGCCAGTTGACGCTGGATTTGTAGTCGGGCGGCGTGGGGCTTTCAGGCCGCTGATAATCCGGCCCAACGGTGACGAGTTGGGCAAAACCAGCGCTGGTGAGCGAGAGGAAAAGCAAAGTGCGCATAAGAGAATCAGTTGGAGGTGGCAAGAGCATCGGCAGGGAGATGTTCTGTGACCGCCGCTTTCTTCTGGCGGCCCAGTTTCATCACCAGCGTGTAAAACACCGGTGTGAGGAAGAGTCCGAGCATCGTCACGCCGATCATGCCGCTGAACACCGCCGTGCCCATGGCACGACGCATTTCAGAACCCGCACCCGTGCTGACAACGAGTGGATACACACCAGCAATGAAGGCGATGGAAGTCATCAGAATCGGGCGCAAGCGCAGGCGGCAGGCTTCGAGAGCAGCCTGAAACGGCGTGAGGCCGTGATCATTCTTCTCCTTGGCGAACTCGACGATCAAGATGGCGTTTTTACACGCAAGACCGATCAAGACGATGAATCCGATCTGCGTGAAGATGTTGTTGTCACCTCCTGTGAGATGCACACCCGCGAGCGCAAAGAGCAGGCACAGAGGCACGATCAAGATGATGGCGAGAGGCAGGCGCAGGCTCTCATACTGCGCGGCGAGCACCATGAAGACGAGCAGGATGCACAGCGGGTAGATGTAAACGGCCGTGTTGCCCGCGATGATCTTCTGATAGGTGAGATCGGTCCATTCAAAGTCAAAACCCGGAGGGAGCATCTCCTTCGCCATCTTGGAAATGAGATCCTCACCCTGCCCGGTGCTGAGTGGAGGCAACGGCGTGCCATTGAGATCGGCGGCGAGATAGCCGTTGTAATGCGTGACGCGATCAGGCCCGTAGCTCTCCTTGATTTTCACCAGCGAGCCCACAGGCACCATCTCGCCCGCTGTGTTGCGCGTTTTCAGGCGCGTGATGTCGCTTACGTCGTTACGGAATTTCTCCTCCGCCTGCGCCACGACCTGATACGTGCGGCCAAAGCGGTTGAAGTCGTTCACATAGAGGCTGCCGAGGTTGATCTGCAGCGTCTCATAGAGGTTCGCCAGCGGCACGCCCTGCGCCTTGGCCTTCTCGCGATCCACATCGGCCTCAAGCTGTGGCACGTTGACCGTGTAGCCGGAATACACCGGCATGAACTTGCCACCGCCCATCGCCGCGCCAGCGAGTGCCTGCGTGGCCTTGTACAGTTCGGTGTAGCCGATGTTGCCGCGGTCCTCGATCATCATCTTAAAGCCTCCTGTCGTGCCGATGCCGTTCACCGGCGGCGGTTGCAGCACGAGCACCATGGCATCCTGGATGGCCATGAACTGGCCGTTGAGCGAGTTCGCGATGGCCTGGCCAGACAATTCCGGTGTGGTGCGCTTTTCAAAGTCATCGAGACAAACAAACACGATGCCGCTGTTCGGACTGGCAGTGAAACCATGAATGCTCAATCCCGGGAAGGCGACCGCATCCTTCACGCCGGGATGTTTCATCACGATCTCCGACATGCGGCGCATGACATCGTCCGTGCGGTCGAGCGACGCGGCGTCCGGCAATTGCGCAAAGCCGACGAGATATTGCTTGTCCTGGCCGGGTACGAAGCCCTCCGGTACGATTTGGAAACCCTTCCAGGTGGCCCACACGAGCCCGCCATAAATCATGAGCGCGATGACGCTGAGGCGAATCGTGCGCTTCACGATGCCAACATACACGTTCGACGACCACTCGAAGAAGCGGTTGAACGGATGGAAGAACCAGCCCAGCAGCACATCCATGACGCGCGTGAGGATGTCCTTCTTGTCGTGATGGCCTTTGAGCAGCAACGCGGACAACGCGGGCGACAACGTAAGCGAGTTGATGGCCGAAATGACCGTGGAGATGGCAATGGTGACGGCGAACTGCTTGTAGAACTGGCCGCTGAGACCGCTGATGAAGGCCGTGGGAATGAAAACGGCACACAAGACGAGGGCCGTGGCAATAATCGGCCCCGTGACCTCCTTCATGGCCTGCTTCGTCGCATCGAGCGGCTTCAGGCCATTGCGGATGTTTCGTTCGACGTTCTCGACAACGACAATGGCGTCATCCACAACGATGCCGATGGCCAGCACGAGGCCGAAGAGGCTCAGGTTGTTGATGGAAAAGCCCAGCGCATGCATCACGGCAAAGGTGCCGACAAGCGACACGGGCACCGCGGCGAGCGGAATGATCGACGCACGCCATGTTTGCAGGAAAATGACGACAACGATGACGACGAGAAGAATCGCCTCGATGAGCGTGTGAATCACCGCATCGATGGATTTGTTCACAAACACCGTCGGGTCGTAGGCGATGGCGTAATCGACCCCTTCCGGCATTTTCGTCTTCAACTCCACCATGCGTGCACGCACGGCCTTGGACACCTCCAACGCGTTTGATCCTGGAAGCTGGAAGACACCCATGCCGACGGCCTTCTTGTTGTTGATGAGGCTGCGCATCGCATAGTCACCCGAACCGAGTTCGGAATGCGCCACGTCGCGCAGTCGCAGTTTCTCGCCATGCGGACCGCTTTTGACGATGATCTGGTCGAACTCTTCTTCCGTGATGAGACGCCCCTTCGCATTCACCGTCAACTCGAACGCGGAATCCGCTGCCGGCTGTTGGCCAATCGCACCCGCGGCGACCTGGATGTTTTGCTCACGGATCGCGTTTACGATGTCGCCGGAGGTCAAACCACGCGCAGCGGCCTTGTCGGGATCAATCCAGACGCGCATCGCATAGTCACCGCCTCCAAAGATGTTCACCTGCCCCACGCCAGGAAGACGTGAGAGTTCATCCTTCACATTGAGCGTGGCGTAGTTGCGCAGGTAAATCTCGTCATAGCGGTCGTTTGGCGAGAGAATGTGGACAACAAGCGTGATGTCAGGCGACGACTTCACCGTCGTGACTCCAAAACGGCGCACTTCCTCGGGCAGCTTCGGCAGCACCTGCGCCACACGGTTCTGCACCTGCATCTGCGCGAGGTCGAGGTCGGTTCCGACTTTGAACGTGACCTTCATCGTCATCACGCCGTTGGCTGTGCTCTGCGAATCCATGTAGAGCATGTTTTCCGTGCCATTGATCGACTGCTCCAATGGCGAGGCCACGGTTTCAGCGATGGTTTTCGGATTCGCGCCGGGATAATTGGCCGTCACGACCACCGTCGGCGGCACGACCTCGGGATATTCGGAAATAGGCAGACGAAACAGCGAGATGGCGCCGAGAACAAAGATCAGCGCCGACAAAACGCCTGCAAAGATGGGACGGGTGATAAAGAAAGAGGAAAAGTTCATGAATGCGGTGCCTGGGGTGAGGTGGGGCGGGCAAATGACGAAATCCGAATGAGGAATGACGAATGAATGACAAAGCTCGAATGATGAACACGGGCAGGAAGGCTCATTGGAACTTCATTCGCCATTCTGGTTTCGTCATTTTGCGCCGGTGACAGACGCCTGTTTCGCCACGTCGCCCTCGACCGGGGCGACCGGCATTCCCGGCTGCGGCAGTCGCGCCTGGCCGTTGATGATGATCTTGTCGCCTGGATTCACGCCGCTGCGGATGATGCGTTTGCCATCGATCACCGGTCCGATCACGACCGCCTTGTAAACCGAGACCGCGGGCTGCTTCGATTCATCGACACCGAGCACGTATTTGTTGGCCTGATCGGTGAGGATGCTCTTTTCATCGACGAGCAGCGCCTTGTATTTGCCGGTCATCGGCAGGCGGATGCGCGCGAAGAGACCTGGGGTGAGTTTACCATCGGCGTTCGGAAACTCGGCGCGCAGTACCATGCTTCCTGTGCTCGCGTCGAAGCGGTTGTCGAAGGATTCGATGTGCCCTTTATGCGGGAAATCGTCCTCGTTCGAGAGCTGGAGTTCCACCGGCACACGTTTGTCGCCGTTCGTGTAGAGCTTTTGATCGCGCTGCAGCGCCTGGAGCTTCAGCATGCTGTTTTCATCAATGTCTGCATACACATAGACCGGATCGACGGTGACGATCGTCGTAAGCAGTGTTGTGCCCGCCGTGACATAGTTGCCCTGAGTCGTGATCGCACGGCTGATGCGGCCGGAGATCGGCGCTTTGACCTGGGTGTGCTCGACTTCGATATCTGCACTGTGTTCGGCTGCCAGCGCGGCATCCAGCATGGCTTTCGCCTGGAGGTATTGTGATATGCGTCCTTCTGCCTGTTCGGGTGATATCGCTTTCGCAGCCAGGAGGCTTTCCACCCGCTCAAACTCAGCCTTCGCAGCTTTCTCGCTCGCGTCCGCCCGCGCCACCTCCGCCTTTGCGGCGCTGAGCCTCGTTTTAAACGGCCGCTGATCGATGGTGAAAAGCACGTCGTCTTTCTTCACCAACGAGCCGGCTTGGAAATGCACCTCGGTAATGTAGCCCGACACCCGAGGCTTGAGTTCTACTGTCTCCACCGCCTCGACGCGCCCCGTGAACTCCTCCCACTCGACGAGTTCGCGCTGCTCGACCGGTGCGAGGGTCACCGGTGCTGGCGGCATCTGGCCGCCGTGGCCACCACCGTCTGGGTGTTTACCGCAGGCGGCGAGGAGCAGCAGGAGTGGGAAGAGCGTTGCAGGTTTCACGGGGCGCGTTGGTTTTGGGGTGGAAAGTTGACCAGTTGGTTAAAAACTAACACAAAGCAGCTCACGCCTTGTCTTTGACGCCGAGAATGCGGCGGGCTCCTGCCTCCATCTCGTTGAGGTGGCTGAGATCGTTCCAGATGCGGGCGTGAAGAAGCAGTCCTTCTCCGTAGGCGAACAGGATTCGGGCCAAAGCCGGCGCGTCTGGAGCTTCGATGACACCTTGAAAATGCGCGTCCCGGATCGCGCTCTCGTAGTAGCGGATGAACTGCGCGAGGATCTCCTGGAGTTTGTCGCGCAATTTGTCGTCCGTGGTGCTCACCTCGGCTCCCAGCGAATGTACCGGACAGCCCAGCACGCGGCCGTGTTTCTCCTGCATTTCCTCCTGCTCTTCACGAAATTCACGAAAGCAGCGCCAGATGCGTTCCAGCGGTGGAATGACGGGCGAGAAAGTCTGGTCGAGCTTCTTGCGGTGCTCCGTCCAGCCATGATCGATGCCGGTAAGCGCAAGGGCGGTCTTGGACTCGAAAAAGTGGTAGAAACTGCCCTTCTTGACCCCGGCTCTCTCACAAATCTGGTCCACCGACGTGCCGCCATAACTGCCAGTCCAGATGAGTTCCAGCACGGCTTCAATCAGGCGTTCTTTGGCGTCGGAGGTTCGTCCCATGCGTGGCCTAAAGCGCTTACTAGACGATCAGTCAACAATTTTTCCTTCCGAACCTGCCTCTGCGTTTGCCTAGTTTCCACGAGTCTGCCAATGTGTGCCATTCCTTCACTCCATGAACGACCAAGCCACCGTCCTCATCGTCGATGACGAAAAGCACACCCGCGATGGCCTGCGCCTGTCGTTGGAGGACGAGTTCGACTGCTACGTGGCCTCGAACGCTGCCGAGGCAATGGAGTACCTCAAGAACGACAGCATCGACGTGATGCTGACTGACCTCCGCCTCGGCGAGGACGATGGCATGAAACTGCTCGATGTCGCCCTTGCGCTTCCCAAGCCACCGGTCTGCATCATGATGACCGCCTATGGCAGCGTGGACACCGCCGTCGAGGCAATGCGTCGCGGCGCTTATCATTTCGTCACGAAGCCGCTGAACCTCGACGAGGTCGAACTTCTGATCAAGCGCGCCCTCCGCAGCCGCAGTCTCGAACACGAAAATGTGGCCTTGAAACAGCAGGTGGAGCGAAAGTTCTCCATTGAGGGCATCCTCGGCCAGGCGGAGGTGATGAAGCCCATCCTGGACACGATTCAGCAGGTCGCGCCCTCCCGAGCCACCGTGTTGATCGAGGGTGAAAGCGGCACCGGTAAGGAACTCGTCGCCCGGGCCGTCCACAATCTCAGCGGACGCCCCAAGGCGAACATCGTCGCCGTGCATTGCGCCGCGCTTTCACCGCAGATCCTCGAAAGCGAGCTCTTCGGGCACGAGAGAGGCGCGTTCACGGGTGCGCAAGAGCGCCGCATCGGCCGCTTCGAGCAGGCCAACGGCGGCACCCTCTTCCTTGATGAGATTGGCGAGATCGATGCCAGCACGCAGGTAAAACTGCTCCGCGCCCTCGGCGAACAGACGATCGAACGCGTCGGCAGCAGCAAGCCCATCCAGATCAACGTCCGTGTCATCGCCGCCACCAACCGCGATCTCGCGAAGATGGTCGAGGAAGGCAAGTTCCGCGAAGACCTCTACTGGCGCCTTCGCGTCGTCACGATCCATCTTCCACCGCTACGCGACCGCAAAAGCGACATCCCTGTGCTCGCCGATCATTTCCTCAAAGAACTCGCCAAGGCCAACGGCAAGGCCTACAAGCCGCTCGGCGAGGACGCGCTGCCCGCGATGATGAAATACGACTGGCCGGGCAACATCCGCGAACTCCGCGCCGCCATCGAGCACGGCGTCGTCATGAGCAACAGCAGCCGCGTGATGCTCAAGCACCTGCCGTCTTACCTGCTGAATCCGCATAGCCTCGGCATTGGCCTCCGCGCTCCCAAAACAGGTGCCCTCGCCACCACCGATGCTGCTGCGGGCGCCAGCGCCGCACCGCCGAAGAGCGACCTCGACATCAATGAGGCCGAGCATCAACTCATCCTCGCCGCACTCCAGCGCAGCGGAAACAACCGCACCGTCGCCGCCGAACTGCTTGGCATGAGCCGCCGCACGCTTCAGCGCAAGCTCAAGGACCTGAACATGGTCCGCACGCACCGCCGGCGCGTTCAGCCCGAAACGCAGCCTGCTCAGACTCCCGCATCGTAAACCGTCGGATCTTCGATCCCTGCGAGCTGAAACGCCTCGATGCGCTCCACACAGGTGCCGCACTTCCCGCAGTGCAGTTCGCCACCTTTGTAACACGACCACGTCTTGCCGTAATCGACGCCGAGTGCCGCACCCAGCTTCGCGATGCCCGCTTTGTCGAGGTGAATGAACGGTCGCAGCAGTTCGATATGCGCGTAGGTGCCCTCGCGCATCGCAGCGGCCATGCCATGCATGAAGGGCTCGCGACAGTCAGGATAAATCGTGTGATCACCCGCATGTGCCGCGATAACCAGCCCCTCGGCTCCACGACTCTCAGCAATACCACACGCAATCGCGAGCATGATGCCGTTGCGGAAGGGCACGACGGTCTTTTTCATGTTTTCATGGGCGTAGTGGCCTTCCGGCACCTCTCCACCACTTTTGAGCAAGTCGGAAGCGAACAGGCGGTTCACAAAGTCGAGTTCGATCACGTCGTGATGCACGCTCGTTTCGCCACAATGCCACGCGGCGAGCGGAATCTCGCGATGGTTGTGCTTCGAGCCGTAATCAAAGCTCACCGCTCCCACCACCTCATGCTCCGCACGCGCCCAATACAGAGCGGTCACGGAATCCATCCCGCCGGAGAGCAGCACGAGCGTCTTCATTCCGGAAGTCGCAGCGTTTCGTCGAGGTCGGGAAAACGGGCCTCGCAGGTGAGCTGGATGCCGCCGCGTGCGCCGAACTTGCCACGGACGACGACCTGCTTCGGCGCGCAGGCCTTCACGATGTCGTCGAGCACGCGGTTCACGATCGCCTCGTTGAAGGCGGCGTGATTGCGATACGAAGCGAGGTAAAACTTCAGCGACTTTGTCTCCACACACTTCGCGTCGGGGATGTAGTAGATCTCGAGGTGGGCGCTGTCCGGCTGACCGGTCACGGGACAGATCGAGCTGAATTCCGGTGCGCTGAGATGAATGCGGTAGTTCCGCCCGGGCGTGCGGTTCGGGAAAGTCTCCAGCACCGCCACATCCGGCGACGCCGGCAGACGATTTTCAGATCTTCCGAGCAAAGTGAGGTCTGTTTCTTGAGACATGTTGGTTCAGAATGCGGGAGAGAAGCCAGATTGCAAACGCGATGATTCCCTGCCCTGCACTGACTGGATTCCCGTCACAAGCACCACGCTGCGAAGGCCAAAATCATGGGGAGAAACACCTCCACCGGGGTGTTACCACTGGATGCCCGTTTGATTTGCTCTCCCAAGCGATAGTTTTCCAAATCTGGAAACGTTTCTAAATCCAGAATGATCAAAGAAGCCGCCATCCCCCTCACTGACGACACCCTTGCGCCCGGCACGGAGCGCACGCTGGCCATCCTCGAACTCCTCGGCCGCCATCGTGCCGGACTGAGCCTCACCGAGATCGCCCGCGAGCTCGACGTACCCGTGAACTCCGTCTTCCGCATCACCGGCACGCTGCACAACCGCGGCTACCTCCAGCGTCGCGAGGACGACAAGCGCTTCGTGCTCACCAACAAGCTCTTCGATCTCTCCCGCCCTCAAGTCCGCGAAAAAAGCCTCGTCGTGTGCGCTTTGGAGTCTCTCAAGTGGTTGCGCGATGAATCCGGCGAAACAACCCAGCTTCTCGCCTGCGCGAATCACAAGATGACTGTGTTGGAGCAGTGCATCTCCTCGCAGCCGATCAAAGTCAGCAGCACCGTCGGTCTGCAGGTCCCCATGTATTCCTGCGCGCCCGGCAAGGCGGTGCTCGCACATCTGCCACCGGCAGAACTCGAGAAGTTCTTCGCTTCGGTGACGCTCAAGCAGTTCACGCCGACGACTCTCGCCACGCGCAGCTCGCTCGAAGCCGACCTCGCCAAAACACGCAAGCGCGGCTTCGCCACCGACCTTGCCGAAGGACTCGAAGGCATTCACTGCGTCGCCGCAGCGATCCTTGATGAGTATCGCTACCCCGTCGCCGCCATCACCGTCATGTCCCCTTCCTTCCGCCTGAAGCGTGACCAGTTCGAGAAAACCGGCAAGCTTTGCATCGAAGCCGCCGAAGCCATCACCCGGAGGCTGTTGGCATGAAAAAGCTGCTCCTCATCTCTGCCCTCTCCGCCTCTCTGCCTCTCTGCGGTAAATCCGAATCACGCCCGACACCGCAGCAGATCGAGTTCTTCGAGTCTCGCATTCGACCGATCCTCGCGCAGGAGTGTTACGAGTGCCACAGCACCGCCAGGAAGCAGAAAGGCGGCCTGCTGCTCGACTCACGCCCAGGCTGGCAGGCAGGTGGCGAATCCGGTGATGTCATCAAACCGGGCGATCCCGCCAACTCACTGCTCATTCAAACCATCAAGCATGAGCACGACGATCTGAAGATGCCCAAGGACGGCGCCAAGCTCGATGAAAAGGTCATCGCTGATTTTGAGCAATGGATTCGCGACGGCGCGCCTGATCCACGCGACACTGCGCCCAGCAAGGAGGAGGTCGCCAAGGAAACTGACTGGCAGACCATTCTCGAACGACGCAAGCAATGGTGGGCGTTTCAGCCGGTCTCGAAGCAGCCCACGAACAAAACCATCGACGATTATATCGATGCCGAACTCTTGAAGAACAACGTCCCCGCAGCAGCCCCCGCCGATGCGCAGACCTTGCAACGCCGCACGAGCTTCGTCCTCACCGGTCTGCCTCCGCATGAGTCTCATTCATCCCATGAGTCCCAGGTCGAAGAACTGCTCTCCTCCTCGCACTTCGGCGAAAAATGGGCCCGCCACTTCATGGACTGGGTGCGTTACGCCGAGAGCTACGGCTCTGAAGGCGATCCCGCGATTCCGTATGCCTGGCGCTACCGCGACTATCTCATCCGCGCCTTCAACAATGACATTCCGTGGCCGCAACTCGTCAAAGAAGCCATCGCCGGTGATTTGCTGGCACATCCACGCATCAAGAACGGCATCAATGAAAGCGCCATCGGCATCGCGCAGCTTCGCATGGTGCTGCACGGCTTCTCGCCGGTCGATTCGCTCGATGAGATGGTCACCTTCACCGACAACCAGATCGACACGGTGACGAAAGCCTTCCAGGCACTTACGGTGAGCTGCGCCCGCTGCCACAACCACAAGTTCGATGCGATCAGCCAGACCGACTTCTACGCGCTCTACGGCATCTTCACCAGCACACACCCTGCCGTCATCAACGTGAACGCGCCAAACACCGGCGACGCGATCCGCGCCGAACTGAAGACACTCAAAACCGAGATCAAAGCCACCCTCATCAACGACTGGCTCTCGAAACTTCCTGCCGGTTCAGAACAACCAAGAACCAAGAACCAGGAACCAAGAACTCAAAACTTCACCTTCAACGGTCTCCCACGCACAGATGCAGGTGAGTTCTCCATCGCGCTCGAGGGCGATCGTTTTCTCTCGCACATTCATCCCGGCGGCTTTTTCAGCGATCTCCTCAGCACCAAGGAACGCGCCGTGCTGTTCACGAATCGTTTTCCGTGCGATGGCGGCACATTGTGGTTCCGCGTCGCTGGAAATGGCGGCGTGAAGGCCAAGTACGTCGTGCAAAACTACCCGCGCACCGGCACGATCCACAAGGCGCTCGAATTGAAGGACGAGAAGGATGAAAACCTCGCCTGGCGGAGCCTCGACCTCGAATTCTGGAAGGACGACGAGATTTTCCTGCAAGTCGCCACCGTCGCCGACATGCCCGCGGAGTCGAAGGACCAGCGTTCGTGGTTCGGGCTTACCGATGCGGTCATCACGAAGGACAAAACACCTCCCGCGGCTCCAGCGCCGTGCAAAGACTCGCCACGTGACCTTGTTCTCGCCTGGCACCATAACACGCTCACCGACGCACAGGCCGAGGCGCTCGATCAACTCGTGCAAACCGGCAAACTTCCGAACAAGGGCATCCCAGACGTCGATGCGCTCGTGAAACGCTACCGCGAGATCGAAGCAAAGCTGCCCGAGCCCACGCGCGTGCCTGGGGTCATCGAGGCCGATGCGAAAGACGCCCCGCTTTTCACCCGCGGGGATCACAACCAGCCTGCGGAGATGGTGCAGCGCCGGTTTTTGGAGGCCTTCGATCGCAGGCCCTTCACCTCAAATGGGAGCGGGCGCCTCGAACTCGCCGAGCACATCGCCGATCTGAAAAACAACCCGCTCACCGCCCGTGTGATCGTCAACCGCCTCTGGCATCACGTCTTCGGCCGCGGTATCGTCGCCAGCGTGGACAACTTCGGCAAGCTCGGCGAACTGCCCACGCATCCCGAACTGCTCGACTTCCTGGCGCAGCGCTTCATCGACTCCGGTGGCAGCATCAAGAGCCTGCTGCGCGACATTCTGCTCTCCAAGACCTTCCAGCGCAGTGCGCAGACATCCGACATCGCCGCGCAAAAGGATCCTGAAAACAAGCTCCTCAGTCATTGGAGCATCCACCGCATCGAGGCCGAATCCATCCGCGACTCCATCCTCACGCTTTCCGGCAAACTCGATTCGCAACTCTACGGCGAACCCGACAGCGGCGGCTCATCGCGACGCAGCATCTACGTCAAAGTCATCCGCAACGCGCTCGATCCCTTCCTCACCACTTTCGATGCGCCGGTGCCCTTCAGTACCCGCGGCAAACGCGACACCACCAACGTCCCTGCGCAATCCCTCACGCTCCTCAACGATGCCAACGTCATCCGCTGGTCACGCGACTGGGCACAACGCCTCCTCAATGATGAAAAAAACCGCCCCAATGACCAGCGCATCCGCCAGATGTTCCGCGAAGCCTTCGCCCGTGATGCTTCTGAAGGCGAGGTGAAGCAAAGCCTCGCTTATCTCGATCTATTGCAGCAGGAAAGCAGCGAGCAGACACGTGAACTGGTCGCACAGGAGCAAAAACTCTCCGACATCAACCGCCAGATTGCCGCCATCCTCGAACCGGTGCGCACCAGGCTCCAAACCGAGCGCAAACTGCCCGCGCTTGCCGCCAATCTGCCCGAACCGCTCGCCGAATGGACCTTCGACAAGGATTTGAGCGACTCGAAGGGCCGCATGCCGCTCGATCTTGAAGGCAGCGCTCGAATTGAGAACGGTGCGCTCGTCGTCGATGGCAAATCCTTGGCCACCTCCGGTTCCCTGCCAAAAAGCCTCAAGGCGAAGACACTCGAAGCCTGGGTCATGCTCGACAATCTCAACCAACGCGGCGGTGGTGTGCTCACCGTGCAGCACAAAGATGGCGGCCTGTTTGATTCCATCGTCTTCGCCGAGAAAACGCCCGCACACTGGGTCGCCGGCAGCAATTTCTTCGAACGCAGCGAGCTGTTTGAAGGCATCGCCGAAACCGAAGCCGCCACACGCCCGATGCATGTCGCCGTCGTTTACCAGCCGGACGGCACCATCAGCGGTTATCGCGATGGCAAACCCTACGGCCGCACGTATCGCAAAGCACCTGCGGCCACCTTCGAAGCTGAGCAGAGCCAGGTTCTCCTCGGTTGCCGCCACGCATCGCCCACTGGCAACCACGGTCTCAGCGGCCGCATCTACCGCGCCCGCCTCTACGACCGCGCTTTGACCGCCGAGGAGATTGCGAAGACAACCCGCATCGAATCGAGTTCCATCACCGAACAGGACATTCTCTCTGTGCTCACGAGTGACCAGCGCAAGCAAGTCGCCACACTGCAAAGCCAACGCGATCAATCCACCCAGGCGCTCGAAACGATGCGGAACAGCACGAGCAATGACGATCCACAACTTCAAGCCTGGACCAGCCTCGCGCAGTCGCTCATCAATCTGAAGGAGTTCATTTATCTCCGATAGGTTTGCCGGTTCTCAGTTCTCAGTTCTCTGTTTCCAAACCACCACCATGAAAATCGAGCGATTCGAAGACATCGAGGCCTGGCAGATTGCGCGAGAACTCTGCAAGGCAATCTATGCGCTGGCTGGTTCAAGTGGTCTGGGAAAGGACTTCTCGCTCAAGGATCAGATGATTCGATCTTCGGGTTCCACCATGGATAACATTGCCGAGGGCTTCGACGGAGGCACCAATCGAGAGTTTATTCGTTTTTTGCAATACGCGAAGCGCTCTTGTTCCGAACTTCAAAGTCAATGCTATCGCTGCCTCGATCAACACTACTGCACCATCGAGCAGTTCGACTCTCTTCATGCGCAGGCAAACCTCACCCGAAACAAGATCGGCGCCTTCGTCAATTACCTATCCAAACACCTCGACCGCCGCCCAAGCTCCTATGACTCTTAAACAGAGAACTGAGAACCGAGAACCGGGAACCGGGAACTTTTCTCGCCGCCAACTTCTCTCCCGCGCCTCCACCGGCTTCGGCATGGCTGCTCTTGCCGGGCTGATGCAGGAGGAAACTCTCGCAAACACACCTCTCGTGCATCGGGCGAAGCGCTTCGCGCCAAAAGCACGCAGCGTGATCTTCCTCTACATGAGCGGCGGGGTGTCGCATGTCGATTCATTCGATCACAAGCCGATCCTCAAGAGGTTCGAGGGCAAACCGATGCCCGGTGTGGTAAAGAAGACGCAGTTCAACAACAACGGCACCGTCCAGCCCTCGCACTGGGAGTTCAAACGCTACGGACAGTCCGGCATCGAGGTGAGCGATCTGTTTCCGCAGATCGGCGGCGTGATCGACGACGTGTGCCTCGTCCGCAGCATGACGGCGAAGTTCAGCGAGCATGCCCAGGGAAACTTCTTCATGCACTCCGGCTTCCCGTTCCTCGGCTTCCCGAGTGCGGGCGCATGGACGAGCTACGGGCTCGGCACCGAATCACGTGATCTTCCGGGTTACGTTGTGCTGCAAAGCGGCGGTGCGGTGACCCCGCATGGCGGCGTGGGTTTGTTCAGCAACGGATTCCTGCCCGCCCAGCATCAGGCCAGCATCGTGAAGGCCGACGAGGCCGAGGCAGTGGCGAACATCCGCCCGCGCCAGCCGCAGGACATGCAGCGCAAACAACTCGACTTCATCGGCGCAATGGATCGTCGATTTGTGAGCACCACGCAGCACGATATGCATGTGGAGGCGGCCATTCAGAACTACGAGATGGCCTGGCGTATGCAGTCCGCCGTTCCCGAGCTTTGCGATATCTCCGGCGAGACCGAGGCAACGAAGAAGCTCTACGGCCTGGACGATCCTGAGCCGAAAAAAGCCGCCTACGCACGCCAGTGTCTGCTCGCACGTCGTTTGGTGGAGCGCGGCGTGCGCTTCATCGAGCTCAGCACGCTCGCCTACAATCTCGGCGGCGGAAACGGCCCCAACCCGTGGGATCACCACGGCGCGATCAAGGAGGGCCACGGCAAGATGGCGTATCAGATCGACCAGCCCATCGCCGCGCTGATCAAAGATCTGCGCTCACGTGGCCTGCTCGACAGCACGTTGCTCGTCTGGGCTGGTGAATTCGGCCGCACGCCCTTCGCACAGGGCACGAATGGCCGCGATCACAACCCTTACGGCTTTACGGTCTGGATGGCTGGTGGCGGCGTCAAAGGCGGCCACGTTTATGGCTCCACCGACGAATTCGGCTACAACGCCACCGAGAACGTCTGCAGCGTTTATGACATGTGGGCCACCGTGCTGCACCTCATGGGCATCGACCACGAGCAACTCACCTATCGTTTCAGCGGCCGCGATTTGCGCCTCACAGACGTGCATGGCAACGTGCTGCGGGATGTGATCGCGTAGATGGAGCGCGAGCATGTCAAAGCCATCCTCGCGCTCCAGCAGATCATGCTTCCAGCTTCCATGGACCGCGATATTCGCGACCAAGGAGCTTCGCTGCGTCGGCATCGCCGATGATCTCCTCCTTCACCGGATCCCACTTGATGCTGCGGTTCACGAGGAAGGAGATGAGCGCCAGGTGGCCCGGAGTGGCGCTGTGGTGCGCGGTTTCGACAGGCGTGACGGTGGGCTGGCGGCTCTTGACGCAGTCGAGGAAATTGCGCCAGTGGCCCTTGGTTTCGTAGAGGCGGTTCTTGATGACATCGTCTCCGAGCTTCGGTGCGACAGCGACCTCAATGACCGGGCTGTTCGGATCCTTGTCGTTCTGGCGCTTCTTGACCATCTTCCTGAGCGCCGGATTGGAGCAATCGTAGGCTCCACCACGGTTTACGTACACGAAGCCGTCAGTGCCAATCCACTTCGTGCCCATCTTGATGTCGTCATGACCTCCGGCGATGGTCATCGTGATGTCACCCGCGTATTTCGCCTCGGCGCGATATTTCGTGGCGGTGTTCCAGATGTCCGTGCGCGGCGGCATGTCCACCTGAATGGGTTTGACCTCGTTGGGCCCGCTGCTGTCGCAATCCATGCCCCAGTGTGCGATGTCGCAATGATGTCCGATCCAGTCGAGAAGCTGTCCGCCGCCGATGTTGTAGTCCCAGCGCCAGTTTTTGTGAATGCGACACTCGATGTAGTCCTGCATCGTCGCAGGCCCGATCCACATCTCGTAATCGAGTTCCGCTGGCGGCGGCGTCACGCTGCGCTTGTCTTTCGTGCCGGCGAAATCGTTGTGACCGCTCGGCAGACCGACATGCACTTCCTTGAGCTTTCCGATCAGGCCGTTGCGGACGATCTCGGCGCCAATGCGGAAATTATCCTCGCTGCGCTGCCACGAGCCGGTCTGCCAGATGCGCCCGTGCTTCTGCACCGCTTTCACAATCGCCTGCTGCTCTGCGATGGTGCGCGCGAGCGGTTTTTCGCCGTAGATGTCCTTGCCGTTTCTCGCCGCCTCGATGGCGACGATCGCATGCCAGTTGTCCGGCACCGCAAGCATGACGGTGTCGATGTCCTTCCGCGCCATGACCTCGCGATAGTCATGGTAGCCTTTGCAGTCCTGATTCTTGTAGGAGCCGTTGATCGTGTTCAGCGCGGCTTCGAGATGTTTTTTATCGATGTCGCAGGCGGCGACGATCTGGCAGTCGGCCTCCTGAAGAAAACGGCCTGTGTTGCTCGGCCCCATCATGCCCCAACCGAAGACCGCCATGGTGATCTTGTTCGAAGGCGCGTTCTGGCCGAGAACACTGGCGGGAATGATGGTGGGGAAACCGAAAGCAGCGGCGGTGCGTCCGATAAACTGACGACGGGAGGAGACGGGGATGCGTTTCATGGCGGAAGTTGATGGTTGCTGAAGTTTTAAACGATTGCGGACTGGCAAGTCCAGCCGAGAAATCAGAACATGATCACCGTGAGCTTCTTCGGACCGTGGGCGCCGAGGATGATGATGCGTTCGATGTCGCCGGTGCGGCTTGGGCCGGTGATCAGCGTCGTCATGCTGGGCCATGAAGTGCCGTAGCGCTGCTGGATGAGTTCGTAGCCGGCGGGAAGGTCGGATAGCAGTTGATCTCGTCGCGCGAGGACGACGTGATGCGGTGGAAGAACGCTCAAAGCACGGCCACCGGCGCTGCACGTGGTGAGGAAAATGCTGCCGGTCTGCGCGATGAGCGCATCGCATTCCGTGATGCCCGCATCGCAGGCTTCGAGTTCGTGGCGGTCGTAACCGTCAGTGGTGTCCAGAAACGGGCTGAAGCCCGAAGTACGAACCAGCACGTCTGTCAACGTGCCACGATGCGTGGCAACTTTCTTCCAGCCGTTTTTCGTGGCGAGTTCGGCGAGTTTGGCTTTCGCGGCGGCTTCGTCAGAAACGTGGAAGAACTCGGCACGAAGAAATTCAGCGTTCGCAGCGAATTGAGCCACGGAATCGGTCACGGCTGGCAACACCGAGCGCTTTTGTGCGGCGGTGGACTCAAAGGGTTGCGGGATGGCATCTGCAAGCGCTTCTTCTATGCGGGCGAGGATGAGTTCGCGGGAGGTGGTGGCTTCGATGGAGCGCTTTGGAGCAGTAGGGGCTATTGCCGGAAGGGGCGAACTCGTCTGACTGGTCGGACGAGGTTTGTGGTGCGGGAGATTTCGAGACTTCCACCAGTCCTTGAAGCTCTGTGGAGCCATTTTCGGAGCGGTTCGTGTTTTCGTCCAAGCGCGCATGGGATCGAGCGGCGTGGCGGAGATGAGCTTGTGCAGCGGTTGCGCGAATCTGGCGAGCTTGGTGCCGATTTGATAGATGGCAGGCTTGTTGATGCTTTTCGCGAACAAACGCCACGCGAGTCCTTCGAGCGGATCAGGCTTCTCGCGTGCTGCGTTGCGACGGTTGTGCAGCAGATGATGATGGATGTCGATTTTGACGGGGCAGGTTGCCGTGCAGGCACCGCAAAGGGAGGAAGCACCGCTGAGGTGCTTCCAATCCTGGAGGCCGCGGAAGTGCGGCGTGATGACGCTGCCGATGGGACCTTGATAGGTGGTGCCGTAGCTGATGCCGCCGATGTTTTTGAAGATGGGACACACGTTCAGGCACGCGCCGCAGCGGATGCAGTGGAGCGCGTCGCGCTGCTCGGAGTCAGCGAGAAGCGCAGTGCGGTGGTTGTCGAGCAGGACGACGTGCCACTCTTCCGGCCCGTCGATCTCGCCGGGCTGACGCGGGCCGGCGTAGGCGGTGTTGTAGCAGGTGATCGGCTGTCCGGTGCCTGCAGTCGCGAGCATCGGCAGGAACAAAGCGAGATCACTCATCTTCGGCAGCACCTTCTCGATGCCGACGAGCGAGATCATCGTCTTTGGCAATGCGCCGGTGAGACGGGCATTGCCTTCGTTTTCAGTGATCGAGATCATGCCTGTTTCGGCGATGACAAAGTTCGCGCCGGTGATGCCCGCGTCGGCGGTGAGGTAGGTTTGGCGCAGGAAGCGCCTGGCAATCATTGTGAGCTCCTCGGGATCGTCGGTGGGAGCCGATTTGAGCTTTTCCTCAAAGAGATCGCTCACTTCCTGCATGCTCAGATGCATGCAAGGAGCCACAAAGTGATACGGCGGCTCGTTGCGCAGTTGCTGGATGAACTCGCCAAGGTCGTTTTCGAGCACCTGATAGCCTGCGTGTTCGAGATGGTCGTTGAGATGAATCTCCTCGGAGGTCATCACCTTGCTCTTGATGATGCGTTTCACCTCGCGGCGCTCGAGGATGCCGAAGATGATCTTCCGGGCTTCCTCGCTGTCCTTGGCCCAATGCACCTGTGTGCCGCGTGCGATGGCATTCTTTTCGAATTCAAGCAGATGATCGTGCAAGCGGCTGATTGCAGCTTTTTTGGTCTGCGAGGCGAGAATGCGGGCCTGTTGCCAGTCCTGGAAGTTTCCCTGTGAACGCGTGCGGGCGTCGTAATACTTCCACATGCCGGTGTGGATGCGATCGCGATGCACGAGATCGTGCGTGAGGCGCGTGGCAGCGGAGAGAAAGTCAGTTTTGGCGGACATTGAAGTGAAAAAATGACGAAATCAGAATGAGGAATGACGAATAAAATTCCAATGACGAAGTTCGAAGTAGCGAATGTAATTCTGCATTCCTCATTCTGGCTTCGTCATTCCCGCGTCAGCGGGCCGTGAGCACTTCAGCGATGTGGATAATCTTGAGCGGCTGTTTCTGAGCGTTGATGATGCCTTGAATGTGCATGAGGCAACTGCTGTCGGCGCTGACGAGGTATTCGGCGGTGGTGTCCCGAGCGGAGGCGCATTTCACTTCGCCCATGGCGGTGGAGATCATCGGGAATTTCGTGGAGAAGGTGCCACCGAAGCCGCAGCAGGTCTCCGCCTCCTTCATTTCGACAAGTTCGAGGCCGCGCACTTTTTCAAGAAGCTGGCGTGCGGGCTTTTTGAGGTTCAGCTCCCGCAAACCGTGGCAGCCGTCGTGATAGGTGACCTTGTGCGGGAAGGATGCGCCGAGATCGGTGACACCGAGCTTGTTGACGACGAAGTCGGTGAACTCCCAGCACTTCGCGGAGAGCGCGCTGGCCTCGGCCTCCTCAGGCTGGCCGTGAAACAGCTCCTTGTAAAAAACCTTCAGCATGGCGCCGCAAGAGCCGGAGGCGATGACGACGGCTTCAGAGTCGCGCAGACGTTTCAAGACGGGTCGCGCAGCCTCGCGGGCCTCGTCCCAGTAGCCGGCATTGAAGGGAGGCTGGCCGCAGCAGCCGAGTTCATCGGGGTAGTCGATTTGATGGCCGAGTCCCTCGAGGATGTTCACGATGCTGATACCTGCCTGCGGGCTGATGAGATCGACGAAGCACGGGATGAAGAGGGTGAGCTGCATGGAGTGATGGAGTACTGGAGTGGTGGAGTGATGCTATCAACAAGCCATTATTCCAGTGCTCTAATACTCCACCAAGGCTTGTCTGAACCGCTCAGCAACTCGTGGGCACGCGCTGGGCGAGTTTCACGCTGTGCGGGATGGCGCCGAGGACGAAGCCGAGGCAATCGACGGCGCCTTGCGGTTTGCCGGGCAGGGCAATGACGAGGGAGTTGTCGACCACGGCGGCGAGGCTGCGGCTGAGGATGGCATTGGGAGTGAGTTCGAGCGATTTCATGCGCATGACCTCGCCGAAGCCAGGAATTTCGACGCGCATGATGCCGCGGATGGCCTCGGGAGTGACATCACGCTCGGCGATGCCGGTGCCGCCGGTGGTGAGGATGAGTCCACAACCCTGCGAACTGAAGGAACGGATGGTTTCCTGGATGCGCGTGAGGTCATCGGGCACAATGGCCTCGGCGTTGACGCTCCAGCCGTATCCTTCGGCGGCCTTCTTCAATGCAGGGCCGCCGAGATCCTCATACACACCTTCAGAAGCACGATCGGAGACGGTGATGATGCCGACGGTCATGTTTTCTGTTTTTTGTTCGCTGTTCTCGGTTCGCGGTTTCAAGCCCGGATGCCTGACGTGGCTTCCATGGTCCCGTGTGGCAACGGCGGCCTGTTATATCGGACTCGAATTTGAAACCAGCCTAAGCAGCCGGGATTCGCATCACTGAGGCTTCGGCGTGGCGGCCTCAGCCTGCGCTTTGCCGTCTGTTTTGGCAGCAGTGGCAGGCTTGTGATCGATCTCGATGAGATCACGCAGGATGTGGATGGTCTCCAGTTTGACGGGTTCGATGCCGTAGGGGAACTTGGACCCGTCATTGCCGGATTCATCGTCCTTGGAGGCAGTCCGCATGCCGGAGTTCATTTCCTTGGTAAAGGCGGATTCAGGCACCAGTTCGGGCTTGTCCACGTTATCGAGGGTGAGGTGATAAACCTTGAAGCCGTTGTCCTTGAGACGCTCGGCGGTTTCCTTCGTGCGTTTTTCGCGCTCATCGTTCTGTTTGTCCCGGCGTGCCTCGGTTTCAGTCCGCTCCTTTTCGCGCTCAGCGAGGTTGAGGGAGACCGTGTTGCGGTCGATCTTTTCCTTCAGACGCTTGGACTCGTCCACGACGTATTGGAATTCCGGATTGGAGGCGACACGGCTTTTCACGCGTGCATTGATCTCATCGACCGGGAAAGGATTCTTGCGGAAGAGCGGATACTTCCTGGCCGGGATGGTGTCGTAGGGGAGCGGGTTCTCGGCGGAGGCCTCGCCGATGTCGAGCACGTCACGGATCGAGGGCAGCTTCACGTCGGGCTCGACGCCTTTGAGCTGGGTGGAACCGCCTGCAATGCGGTAGAATTTCTGGATGGTGACCTTGAGTTCGCCGGCGCCTTTTTTGTCGCTGAAGAAGGGCATGTAGCGCTCGACGGGAAGGATGGTCTGCACGGTGCCTTTGCCAAAGGTGGACTGGTCGCCGACGATGAGAGCGCGGCGGTAGTCCTGCAGCGCGGCGGCGAGAATCTCCGAAGCGGAGGCGCTGGCCTTGTTGGTGAGGACGATCATGGGGCCGTCATAGACGGGCTTGTCGTTCTCGCAATCACGCCAGGAGATGCTGCCGCGCCAGTCCTTGGCCTGCACGACAGGGCCGGCGGGAACAAAAAGGCCGGTGAGCTTGATGGCTTCGTCGAGCGAGCCGCCGCCATTGTCGCGGAGGTCGAGCACGAGGCCGTCTATTTTCTCCTTCATCAGGCGGCGGAGGAGACGCTCAACGTCGGCGCTGGTGCTGACGGTGCCGTTCTCCATGTCGGCGTAGAAGTTGGAGAGGTTGATCCAGCCGATCTTGAGGGGCTTGCCGAGATCCGGCGGAGTGACAAGCAACTCGGCGTTGGCGAGCTTCTCCTTGAGCGGAACCTCATCGCGCACGATGGCGATGACCTTGTTGGCGGAGGGATCGTCGGCGGGAACGATCTTGAGACGCACGGTGGTACTCTTCTCACCACGGATCATGTCCACAATCTTCTGGAGCTTGAGATACTTCACGTCCACAAACTCCTCGTCTCCCTGGGCGACTCCGACGATGCGGTCGTTGAGCTTAAGCTCGCCCTGTTTGTCCGCAGGACCACCGACGACAATGCCCTGGATTTCGGCGCCATCGTTTTCCTTCTGACCAAGCAGCGCGCCAATGCCAACGAGCTTGTGGGACATATGGATGCGGAAGTTGTCACTTTCATCCGTGCTCATGTACTCGGTGTGCGGATCATAGGCAGTGGCAAGGCTGGAGAGGAAAAAGTTCACGACATCCTTGTTGTCGTTTTCATCAATGCTTTCGAGCAGGCGTTCGTAATCTTTCAGGACACGCTCCTTGGGTGTCATGTCTTTTTCTTCCTTGTCTTTTTTGGGCGTTTCCTTGGCGGCCACCTTGGGAGCATCGGCAGGAGATACTTCAAGGCTCACTTTTCCGGCGGCGGCATTCGGCGGCGTGTCGAGGCTGGGCTTGGCCTCGGCGGTGCCGTCCTTTTTCGCGGCGGCTGCTTTTTCAGCCTTCTTCTTTGCCTCGCGTTCCTTGGCCTCATCGACGAGGCGCTCGGCGAGAAGATTGTCCTCAATGATGTCGAGCCAGAGCTTGTCCTGCTCGGCCTTGTCCTTCGGCCACGGGGCCTTGTCGCGCTTGATTTCAATGCTGCGCTTCGAGTCGAAGGTGAATTTGTGCGTTTCGAGGGCCTTCTTCAGGAAGTCCACGCGTTCCTTCACGCGGTCCTTGTAGATGTCGTAGATTTCGAGCGCGGGGCTGATATTCCGCATGAGCACATGGTCATCGAGCGTCGTGTCGTACTTGTCCTTGAAGTCATCGACATCTTTCTGTGTGAAGAAGATGTGCTTGAAGTCGAGCATGTTCAGGTAGTTGTGCAGCATCTCGCTGGACATCTTGTCGTCGAAGTCCTGCTTCGAGTAGTGGTGGTTTTGGAGCATGTAGGCCACATGCATGGCCACCTGGCCGAAGTTCGTTTCAGCGTGCGCCTGGGGTGTGGAAAGCGCGAACGCTGCGGCAGCCGCCGCGACGTGAGAAAAGATGGAACGATTCATGGGGGTTATCCTGAACTATAACGAACCTCGCGGCCCGTTTTGCCGGATGATTTTGCCTTTTCCGGGTTGAAATGTCCAACTCTTTCCCGTCTTTCGCCCCCCGCCATGCTCGAAATCGTCACCTACACCGGCGGCATCGCCGCCACGAACGCCCACCTCCTCCACCTCCCCGGCGGCACCGTCCTGGTGGACGCCCCGGACGGGGTTACCGCGTGGCTGAGCCGCCGCAAGACAAGGGTGGATGCACTCTTTCTCACACACCAGCATTTCGACCACGTGCTCGATGCGGCCGAGGTGCAAAGAGAGCACGGCTGCCGGGTTTACGCCTTTGCCCCCTTCTCCCAAGACCTGACACTGGAGCGGCTCTACGGGGCGGTGACGGGAATGTCGATTTCCGTGACGCCCTTCGAGGTCGATGAACTGCTCGAAGGCAAAGATGCCCTCGAAGCCCTCGGCGAATCGTGGGAGCTTTTTCATATCCCAGGCCACTCGCCGGACAGCGTGTGTTTCCATCTCGAACGCGAGCATCTACTCTTCGGTGGTGATGTTTTGTTTCTCGACGGTATTGGCCGCACCGACTTCCCCGGCGGCTCCACACGCCAGCTTCTCAGTGGCATTGAGGCAAAACTCCTTCCCCTGCCCGACCAGACCCGGGTCTTCCCGGGTCACGGCGACGACACAACGATCGGCCGCGAACGAATGGAGAATCCCTTCCTCCAATAATCCCCTCCGTCATTCGCCATTCTGATTTCGTCATTCCTCCCCATGCCTCGCTCCCTCCACGACCTGACCTTCGACCAGCTTCGCGAGTTGCTGATCAGCGAAGGTCTGCGTCCTGCGCATGCAGGCACGCTTTGGAATACGCTGCACTTTCGTGCGATGACCGATCCCCTCGCCCGCGACGATCTGGCCCCACCACTGCGCAAATGGCTCGTGCAAACGCTCGGCGACGGATCTTCCACACTCGACGTGCCACCGGTCTCTTCCGACACCCCGAGCAGCGACGGCCTGACGCGCAAATTCCTCCTGCGCATGGCCGATGGACAGGAGATCGAAACCGTCATCATGGGCTACACGGGCCGTCACACCGCCTGCGTCAGCACGCAGGCTGGCTGCGCGATGGGCTGTGTGTTTTGCGCCACCGGTCAGATGGGCTTCGTTCGGCATCTGCGACCCGGCGAAATCGTCGCGCAGGTGCTGCATGCGCAGCGCACCGTGCGTGCCGCGGGTGAAAAAGGACTCCGCAACCTCGTCTTCATGGGCATGGGTGAACCGCTGCACAACTACGACGCCGTGATGACCGCGCTCGACATCATCTGCGACACACGCGGCCTGAACATCGGCCCCAGCAAGATCAGCGTCTCCACCGTCGGCGTCGTGCCCGGCATCCTGCGCATGGCGGAGGAAAACCGGCCCTACAACCTCGCCGTCAGCCTCCACGCCGCCACGGAGGAGGAACGCGCGAAATTGATCCCCGCCAACCAGCGCTGGCCGCTTGCCGAACTCATCGCCGCCTGCCGCACTTACAACGCCCAAACCGGCCGCCGCATCTTTTTCGCGTGGACCTTGATCGACGGCGTCAACGACACGCCCGAGCACGCCAAACGCATCGCCGAGCTGCTCCACGGCCTCGACGCACACGTGAATCTCATCCCGCTCAATCGCACCGAAGGCTACACCGGCACCGAAAGCAGCGACGCTGCCGCCGACACCTTTCACCGCATCCTCCAAGATGCCGGTTTCCCCTGCACCATCCGCCAACGACGTGGCATCGACGTCGCCGCCGGTTGCGGCCAACTCAAAGCCGCGAAACAATCGCGGCGGAAAGCCGCGTAAGTTTGTAGTTCGGGCTTCAGCCCGTTTTGGATGAACTCCGCGTGAAGCGTGCGTGAATTCGTCTCCACAAAAGCGCCACCCGCTTGCCGCAGTGCGATTCATTTCACACTTTTGGCGCATGATCGCTCGTGTCCTGCTCCTCAATCTCCTCGCCGTCCTGTGGTGCTGTCTCGTGCTCAGCATGCGCTTTTACCTCGCCGGACACTTCTACTATCGCTTCATGCTGTGGAATCTGTTCCTGGCCGCCATTCCACTCGGCCTCAGCCTTGGATTGATGCGCATCAACCGCCTCGCGTTCGCTGTTCCACTGCTGGGCCTGTGGCTGCTTTTCTTTCCGAACGCGCCATACGTTCTCACCGACCTGATGCATCTCAACGAGCACAATGGCAGCGTCCCAAAGTGGCTCGACCTGCTCATGCTGCTTTCGTTCGGCCTCGTTTCACTCTGGCTCGGCTTCCAGTCACTGCAGATCGTCCAGCACTGGTTCGCGCGATATTTCTCGCATGCTGCGGGTTGGGGTGTCGCAATCGCATCGCTGGGTCTCAGCGGATTCGGCATCTACCTCGGTCGCTTCCTGCGCTGGAACAGTTGGGATTTCATACGGCGGCCACACTTGCTGCTTGGCGATATTGCCACACGCTTCCTCGAACCCTTCAACCATGCCCGCACCTGGGGTGTCACCCTTGGTTTCGGCGCACTGCTCATCCTGGCCTACCTCTTTTGGATTTCGACGGCGACGACCACGCCTGACCGGCGTAATCTCGGTTAGCCGTGTCCCACTACGATCCCAGCCGTGACCACCTGCTGCTCTTCGATGGCGTCTGCCATCTCTGCGATGCCAGCGTGCGCTTCATCGTGAGGCACGATCCGGCAGGAAAAATCAAATTCGCTCCGATTCAAAGCCCGCTGGGCCGCGAGCTTTACACCCGCCACGGTCTCGATCCTGAATCGCCCAACGCGATGCTCTTCATCACGCCGCACGGGGCTTTTCAGGCCAGCGACGCCGCCCTTGAAATCGCCCGCGCACTCGGCGGCATGTGGAAACTCGCGACGCTGTTCAAACCACTGCCACAATCCCTGCGCGATGCCGCTTACTACTTGATCGCCCGCAACCGTTACCGCTGGTTTGGCAAAGACGACGCCTGCATGATGCCGACACCGGAGTTGAAGGCGCGAGTTGTCACAACTGGCCCCCAACCATCGTCATGAAGACCAAACGATCTCGTATTCTCGCGATCTGTGCCTTGGTTGCGCTGGCATTGTTTTTCGTGGTGCCGTTGATCAGGCAACGGATGCTCAGTGTTCTCTGCCGCGCTGCCATTGATGGCGATATGACGCTGGTCCAGGTCTGCCTGATGGCAGGCCCCGACTTGAACAAACATCCCGACCAAGATGGCCTACCCGGTCTCCTTGCCATCGATTGCGCAGCAATCGGTGGTCACGAAGGCATCGTTGCATTGCTGTTGCAGCATGGAGCAAACCCCAACCCGCCTGCGCCAAGTCCATTGATCATCGCATGCTCACTCGGACACTATGACGTGGCCAAGGTGCTGCTGGAACATGGGGCCGATCCCAATGCCAATGGAAACAACTCTGGCGACGGAACCCCCTTGAACGCGGCGACCGGCTATCCTGAAATCGTCAAACTGCTCCGCTCCCACGGAGCCAAAGAGTAGCATCCGGCCTCCATAAATCCTCGCGCACCCCGAACCACGCGTGCTAAGGTTTCGCATGCCGCAGGCATCCCCTTCCCCGACCTCCAACCGCGAACGACTTGGTTTCGTGCGGGTTGCCGCGGTTTCGCCGGAACTGGTACTAGGAGATGTGGCGAAGAATGTGGCGATCCTCGCGCGTGAGGCTCGATCGCTGGCGCATCGTGGCTGCAGGCTCGTCGTTTTCCCCGAACTGAGCCTCACCGGCTACTCCTGCGCCGATTTGTTTCACACAGAGGCATTGCGTGCGGCAGCTGTGCGTGGTCTGGCCGAACTGGCGCAAGCAACGCATGATCTGCCGACCGTTCTCGTCGTTGGCCTCCCGTTGCTGGTCCAAGACCGCCTCTACAACGTGGCTGCGGTGCTGGCTCGCGGCCATGTGCATGGCGTGGTGCCCAAGTCGTTCCTGCCGAACTCCGCGGAGTTTTATGAGCGGCGCTGGTTCTCGCCCGCGCACACGCTCAACGCGACGACGCTGCGATTGAACGGCCAGGACGTGCCGATTGGCGCGGAATTGCTGTTTGAAGCACGCGATGTGACCGGATTCGTGCTTGGCGTTGAGATTTGCGAGGATCTGTGGACGGTGATTCCGCCATCGAGTCATCTGGCGCTCGCCGGAGCAACGTTGCTGGCGAATCCCTCAGCGAGCACCGAAGTACTGGGCAAAGCGCCATATCGCCGTCATCTCGTTGCGCAGCAATCGGCGCGTTGCCTCGCGGCTTATATCTATGCAGGCGCTGGAGCAGGCGAATCGAGCACGGACGTGGTTTATTCGGGCCACGGCATCGTGGCTGAAAACGGCATCGTTCTCGGCGAAACCGAGCGATTCTCTTTCGAGACACGGCAAATCGTCACCGATGTCGATGTGCAGCATCTGGCGCACGATCGTTTGAAAAGCTCGTCATTCCGCGATGAGGCAGGCGGCCTGCCAATGCAGCGCATTTGCTTCGATCTCGGCCCAGCGCTCGGCAACGATGACAAACTGCTGCGCACCATCACGCCGCATCCGTTCGTGCCTTCGGCCAAATTGGATCGCGCGGCCGTGTGCGAGGAGATTTTTGCGATTCAGGCCACAGGACTGGCCCGCAGGCTCAAACAAGCACGCGCGAAGACGGCGGTGCTCGGATTGTCCGGTGGACTCGATTCAACGCTCGCACTGTTGGTGATGCTGGAGGCGATCAGACGCGCCGGAATGCAGCCGAGCGCCGCTTTGACGATCACCATGCCCGGATTCGGCACGACGACGCGCACTAAGGGCAATGCGGAAAAACTCGCCGAGTCACTGAATGTCGAATTGCGCACGATTCCGATCACGGACGCGGTGCGGCAGCACTTCGCGGACATCGGTCACTCTGAAACGCAGCACGACGCGACTTACGAGAACTCGCAAGCGCGTGAGCGCACTCAGTTGCTCATGGACATCGCCAACAAGACTGGCGGCATCGTCGTCGGCACCGGCGATCTGTCCGAAGCGGCGCTGGGCTGGTGCACCTTCAATGGCGACCACATGTCGATGTATCACGTCAACTCCGGCGTGCCGAAGACGCTCGTGCGTTATCTCATCGAATGGTGCGCTGAAGGCCCGTTTGCTGACAAAGCAGGCGCGATTTTGCGCGACATCGCCGACACGCCGATCACGCCGGAGCTTCTGCCGCTCGCAGCGGATGCATCGCTGCAGCAGAAGACCGAGGACACCATCGGTCCATATGAGTTGCATGACTTTTCCCTGTTCCACTTCGTGCGTCACGGCAGCAGCGCGGAAAAAATCCGCTGGCTGGCCGCGCAGGCCTTTGCGGGCAAATACGATGACGAAATCATCGCCAAATGGCTCGCGCTGTTCTTCAAACGCTTCGCCCAAAACCAGTTCAAGCGCTCCAGCGTCCCTGACGGCCCCAAAGTCGGCTCCGTGGCACTCTCGCCACGCGGTGACTGGCGCATGCCGAGTGATTTTGCCGGTGATTTGAACTCCTAAGCTCACGCCATGCTTCGTTTTCTCGTTCTCAGTCTGTTGTTCGCCCTTTGCGCCTGTTCACGCGGCAACAAACTCATCATCGGCACCGACGCGACGTATCCGCCGTTCGAGTTCGTCGATGAGAAAGGCCAGATCGCCGGTGTGGACATCGAGATCGGCAACGAAATCGGCAAGGCGCTGGGACGCGAGGTGGAGTTCAGGAACATCAACTTTGACGGCCTGCAAACCGCCCTGCTCACGAATGCGGTCGATCTGGTGATCTCGTCGGTGAGCGCCACGCCGGAGCGGCGCAAGGCGGTGGATTTCTCCGATCCGTATGTGAAGACCGGTTTGTCCGTGCTGGTCGCGAAGAATTCACCGGTGATGAAGGGCGACGACCTTCAGGCGCCTGGACGCAAGATCGTCGTACGCCTCGGCACCACGGGTGAAACGTGGGCACGCGAACATTTGAAGAATGCTGAGATCAAGGCGCTGGACAACGATACCTCCTGCGTGATGGAGGTGGTGAACGCGAACGTCGATGCGTGGGTTTACGACCAGCTCTCGATCATGAATCACCACATGGAACATCAGGAGAAAACCCGCGCGCTGCTGGCGCCGTTGCGCGAGGAAGTCTGGGCTGTCGCCATCCGTCAGGGACAGGATGAGATGAAAGCGAAGATCAACGAAGTGCTCGCCCGCATGAAGAAGGACGGCAGCTTCAAGCGCCTAGCCGACCGCTTCATGGCGAAGGAGCAGCAGATGATGGCCGATCAGGGCATTCCGTTCGTGTTTGAGCTGAAGTAAACTCAAGCCAGAGGCTTGAGCTACTTGCCGAGCGCGAAATCGTCTGGCTTCAGACCCTGCTTGTTGCCTTTGAAGCCGTACATCGTGGGCTGGTAGTCACCAACAATCGTGACGTCGGCTTTCTCCGGCACCTCAAGGCCGAGGCCCCAGAAGACGGCGTTCACGACGAGGCGGCGCGTGCCTTCGGTGGCGAGATCGGTGGCGGCGCCCATGGTGGTGCAGAAGACTTTGTTTTCGCTGCCGGCGTCGTTCTTCACCACACGCACCCAGGCGACGGGCATCATGGGATCGTTCACATCCTGTTCGACCTTCGCAGCGGTGGCTTTCTTGTAGCTGGCTGGCGGCGTGTCGGGCGTCATGCCCTGTAGAATCTGGCCACGCACGAGAACGACCGCATCGGCAGGCGGAGCGGCTTCATAGACGTCGGTGTTGGCAAAGATGTCGCTCACGCCGCGAAGGATGGGATGATTGGCGTTCGCGGCCTCGATAATGCCTTTCGTCGCTTCGACCTTGTGTTTGCCCCAATGACTGACCCATGTTTCACCGAGCACTTTGCGTCCCCAACCGCCGTTGTTGTTGAAGTTCCATGCGGCGAAGGGGCTTTCCTGCGGATAACCGTTGAACGCGTGTGTGCTGGTGCGAAGGGCAATGATGGGAACACCACGATTGATGGCGGCAGCGAATTTTTTGCTCGTGGTGTCATCCCAATGACGGAAACGCAGCAGCATGACAATCGCGTCAGCGGAATCGAGCGCATCGGGATTGCTCAGGCTGGCACCGTTGGTGGGATCGATGACTCCACCGGTGCCAAGACTGAACAGCACGGTGCATTTGAAGCCATGACGCTGGCTGAGCAGCTTTCCAAGCATCGGCATCGCCTCCTCGCTGCGATATTCCTCGTCGCCGGAGAGCAGGACAATATGTTTGCCCTTTGCCGTGCCAGCAGGCTCATAAACGACGTGATCCGCGGCGGTCAGGCTGGACGCGGCAATGAGGGAAAGAACGATTTGTTTCATGATGGTTGGTGAAAGCGGGTGAGGATGAGACATACGTGGTCGAATGCCAGCCATTTCCTTGCAGGCGCGACAGACGTAGGATGCCCCGACCACCATGATCCCGAAGTTCCCCCTCGTCGTCACCCTGCTCGCCGTTTCTGTCACCGCCTGGATGTGGACCACCGACCACGTGATGCGCGCGGCTTCCGTGATGATCCTGGCCCCGTTTTGGCTGATGCTCCTGGGCTTGTGGTGGGCGCTGCATCGGCGTGGTGTGCGGCCGAAGCGGCTGGGCATCGTGATCGCCGGCTTTGCTGCCTTGTTTGCCGCCTTCCGATGGTCGGTGCGTTATGAGGGCTCTGCTGACGGTTCCGCGCTGCCGAGCCTGGCCTTCCGCTGGCAGAAGCAATCCGTGCCGAAATTGAAGGAACTGCACACCCAGACGGCACAGAATACCAGTTCAGACGAACCTGCACCGCCCGGAGTGGCCGACATGCCACGCTTTCTCGGCGAAAAAGGCGATGGCGTGCTGCCCGAACCCAACTGGCAGACGGACTGGAAGACATTTCCACCACGAGAGGTGTGGCGGCACGAGATCGGGCCGGGCTGGTCAGGATTCGCGGTCGTGGGACGGCAGGCGGTCACCCAGGAGCAGCGTGGCAGCGAGGAATGCGTGACATGTTACGACATCGCCACGGGCAAACTGCTGTGGTCGCATGCGGACAAGGCTCTCTTCACCGAATCGATGGGTGGAGACGGTCCACGCGCCACACCGACGGTGGATGCCGTTCATGGCGTCGTTTTCACACTCGGTGCCACCGGCATTTTGAACTGCCTGGACCTGAAAACGGGCGCGCTGAAGTGGACGCAGGATGTGATGGGCGAGGCAGGCAATGTTCCTCCACTCGAATGGGGCAAGAGCGCATCTCCGCTGCTAGCGGGTGATTTGGTGGTGTGCAGCGGTGGAGGCAAAGGAGTGTCACTCCTGGCCTTCAAACGCGAGTCAGGCGAAGTGGCGTGGAAAACAGGCTCGGATGGCGGCAGCTACAGCTCCCCCATCTTGATGACACTAGGAGGCAGAGAACAAATCGTGAGCGTAAACCGCGCCTCGGTGACGGGACATGCCCCTGCGGACGGTCACGTACTGTGGAGCTTCGAATGGCCTGGGGAACTTCCGAAGGTGTGCCAGCCGGTGCAAACCGCGCCGGACCGGGTGCTTATCACATCAAGCTACGGTTTGAAGAGTCACCTGATGGAGATCAAGGCCGACAGCGCTGGCAAGCTGGCCGCCACGCCGTTGTGGGGAAGCACCGCTGCACGCACCAAGTTCAGCAGCGCGAGCGTCCTCGGCACGCACGCGTATGCGCTGGATGAAGGCACGCTGGCCTGTGTCGATCTGAGCAACGGCGAGCGTGTCTGGCGTGAAGGACGCTACGGCTTCGGCCAGCAGGTGCGTGTGGGCTCGTCGTGGCTGCTACTCCAGGCGGAGAAGGGTTTTGTGGCGCTGATCAAAGCCAGCCCGCAGAAACTGGATGAGGTTTCACGGTTTCCTGCACTCAGTTCCAAAACATGGAACCCACCGACACTCGCCGGACGATGGCTGCTGGTGCGCAATGACCGCGAGGCGGTGTGCTACGAAATTCCGTCGAAATGAGCCAGCATGATGCCGTGTGACGCGATAGTTCGCGAGCCATCACTCACCACACACGGCGGAAGAAACGTCCGATCATGGACGCATCCGGCTTCGTGTATCGCTGACCGTCGCCAGCCACGGTTTGCTGCACTTGCAGCGGGCCTTTGTGATCGGAGACCTTGATGGATTTCACCTCGATGCGGGCCACGGGGCAATCGTTGCTGTCCACCGGCATGATGGAAATCCGGCGGGCGACATCCAGACCGGAGACGACCTGGCCAAACACGGTGTATTTGCCATCAATGGAGCCGTAGTTGCCCAGGCAGATGTAAAACTGGGCACCATTGGAGCGGCGCTGCGGATTGACCTTGTCCGAACGGCGGGCCATGGCCACGGCACCGATACGATGACGCAGTTTGATCTCTGAGGGAATCGTCTTGTCCTCGCCACCAGTTCCCCATTTTTCACGAGCGGATTCATCCGAAGTCAGCGGGTCGCCAGTTTGCACGAGGAATCCCTCGATGGCACGGTGGAAGGCCAGCCCGTTGTAAAAGCCGCTGTCACAGTGATCGATGAAGTTGGCGACCGTTTGCGGAGCGTCCTGGGGGAACAGCTCGATCATGATGGTTTCCCGGGAGCCGCCGAAAGCGACTTCCATGGTCGCGATTTTGTGGACGGCGTCTTTGTCCCACATGGACGGATTGTCGAGGCGCGGTGGCGCGGCGTGATGAATGCCGGAGTCGGAAACTTTGGCACCTGCGTTTCCTCCCGCCTTGTCCGCCGCGTCATACAACGACTTCTGCGCCTGCTCGGCGAGCTTGTCGATTGCCTCAGTTGATGGAGGAGGTGGAGTGGCAGTGCCAGTGCCCGGCTGCAAAGTCTGGGGGGCTTTGATTTGCTGGGCATGCAGCACAGCGGACAAGCACAAGGAGAGCAGGCAGGACAGAAACGGAGTCTTCACGTGGGAGCGTTGTCTTTGAGTCAGTGGCGCGTCAGCCGAGGGATCAGCGCAGAGTGGACGGAATCGCCGGCGAACTGGCCGGAGCAGAGCTGGGAGCGGGGGATAGAGCGGGGGCTGGCACCGAAGGGGCGGGGGCTGCCGCCGCTCCACCTGAGGAGGGCACCATGTAATCGTTTGCCGAAGCCTTATATTGATATCGCAGCTTCGGGTTGCCACGGGACTTGCGTGGCGGCAGGCCCCAGCTCACGTCGTAGGCGTCCTGCTGGGAAACTGTGGGACGGCGGGAGTCGTAATGCTCAAACGCACCGCAGGAGATGAGAGTGACGGAGACAAGCAGGGCGGCGGAAAGGAGGCGCAAGGATGTCATTTTGGTGGAATTGAATGCTAACCGGTTTCGATACTAGGCTGTCGGTGTGGCACTGGCAAGATCGAAGTCAGAACCGCCCCGGTCCGTCCCCGTTCAATCTCCACGCACAAGACGCACGGCCACATGGTCCGTGCCAGGCAGGATGCGCTTGCGCAGCTCGATGGTGACGCCTGCCGCACGGAATTCCGAGAGCACGCAGGCGGCCATCTCGGCTGCCAGCGTCTCGATCAACAGGCGCGGGCGCTCCGCCGCGAGAGCCTCTAATCGAGCGGCAACGGACGCATAATCGATCGTGGCGGCCAGATCGTCGTTCATCGACTCAAACCGGTCGCTGACACGAATCACGACATCAACCTCCAGCACCTGGCTTTCGGCACGTTCCGCGTCAGGAACACCGATGTGCGTGCTGAGGCGCAGGCTGCTGATATGGATTTCGTCAGGGGACATGCGAAAGAGTAGGGCGGAGGGCAGAGAGTTCAATGCAGCAGACCGCGGCTCACGCATTCCTCGATCAAAACGCGTGTGGGGATGTTCAAATCGGCCCGCAGCGCCTCGGCGAGCGGCAGCCATTGGAATGCCTGGGCTTCTTCGTTGAGCGTCACCTGAGGATTCGCATCTGCGCAGCGGGCGATGTAGTTCAACAGTAGAAAATGTGCAGAACGCTGGAACTCGGGCGGCTCGATGCAGTCCTGCACCATCACGAATTCGATGTCGTGCAGCGTGAGCGCCGTCTCCTCGGCGATTTCGCGAATGAGTGCCTCTTCACACGTCTCGCCACGTTTGATTTTCCCGCCGGGAATGCCCCATCGGTGACTCCACTTGTGCGTGCAGATCAAGAGCAGTTCTCCGGCTGCGTTCACGATGAGAGCACCCACGGTGGCCACCGGGGCCGCATCCCCACGCGCACTCGATCCACCCAGCAACGCAGGCAATCGTGACAAATCACGGACCAGCATGTCAGGTGCGGCTTGCAGCAGCGTCTCCGCGCTCTCGTAACCCGTGCAGGTCGCGATGGTGATGACCCCCGCGGATTTGCCGGCATCGATGTCATGCCGCATGTCGCCGATGAAGGCGGTCGCCTCCGGCTGCATGTCGAGTTCCACCAGCAGGGAGTGAATCTCCTCACGCTTGTCCACCACGCCACAACGCATGACCTCAAACGCATCCCGCACGCCAAGCGCCCGGGCCTGCGCCTCCACGTGCCGCGCCGGTGCGCTGCTGAGCACAACCATCCGCCTCCCGGTGGCTGCTGCGTAGCGCAGAAACTCCGCCGCATGCGGCAGCAGTTCCACTCCCTCGTGTTCATGCGGAAAATGCGCCAGATAGAGTTCCTGCAAATCTGCCAGCGGCGTTCCAGGCAGCATTTCCTCGAAAAACTCCGTGTAGGGCAGGCGAAAGCGAGCCTGAAACTCCCTGCGGGTCAGCTCCGAACGTCCAGCAGTGCGCAGCATGCCGTTCACGGCGACCAAAACGCTGGGCAGATCGTCCGCCAGCGTCCCGGACCAGTCGAACAGGAGGTTCCGTATCATGCGCGACGCGCATTAGTCGCGACGGCGCTGCTTTGCAAATTTCGATGCAACGCATCAACGCTTACGACGAAGCATCAGCAAGGCCGTCAGCCCGAGCAGCAGGGCACTGCCGGGTTCCGGCACCGGTGTCACCTCGAAGTTAATGGTGTATTGGATTTGCTCGGAGCCTTCTTGAATCCAGAAGGTGTAGTTCCCCGGCGCCAGCGGCCCGTTGAAGCCTGTGCCACCAAATTCAGGCCCGGCGTCCAGGATGGCCATGAGATCGGTGTAGGTGTTGCCGAAGCCGTCCAATCCCTCCGTCCACAGCCCATTGCTCAAGTGCAGCGAGGGATCGCTCATGTTGATGGTCGTGGCATCTGCAATCGCCATGAAAGACTGGTTGCCAGATGTCGGCGCGGAGTAGCCCACAAGGCTGATGCCCGTCAAATAGTAGCCTGGGTCGATGGTGAACAGCCAGACATCGGGATCCAACGGCCCCGTGCCTCCCAGCGATCCCATCGTGCCACTGATCAGATTCGAGCCTTCGGTGAAGGTGATGAACGTGGGCACATTGCCATCGTCCGACAGGTCACCATCCAGTGATTCATCCCAATTCAATGCCTTGGCCGTGCTTAAAGGCACGGTAAGGGCGGCGAAGAGGGTCAGCAGAGTGCGGGGCAACATGTTATTGAAATTATATTAAGTTTACTCAATATTGTCAATGAATTCAATTATTCTCCTCCCTCAAGGCTTCCAGGCCTCAGGGCTTTTGGCTCGCTTTGCTTTCCCAGCCCCCCATTCTCAACGCATGCGGCTCCTGGCATCCCTCCTGTGTCTCCTCCTTCCCTCATGCATCCACATCTTCACCACCCGCCATGAATACACAGCGACCAGAACGGCTCCGACCGTCGGTGGCAGCGCCTTCCGGGCGGAATTCATCCCGCAGGACAAGAAATCCAGCGTTACCCTCAGCGCCATGGTGGTTGGCGGGGCCTTGGTGAGCGAAATCGGCCCCTTCCTGCTGCGCTTGCACGCCTTCGGCAAACCCGGCGACCAGCGCTGGTTCGAGATCAAGCGCATGCGCATCACCAGCAAGGACGGCTTCAGCGCACCGATGGAGCCGCGGGGCTTCGTCGGTCGTCCGGATTTCACCGCGACGAAAAACCCCGCGGTCACGCGAGCCAGCCTGCTGTTCGGCCCCCACATCACGCTTGATGCGAGGAAGCAACACGACATCACCCTCGAACTCGATGTCAGTGTCATGCGCCGCAGCGGACTCGCCACCGGCTCGCTCAGCATTCCGATGGCGCTCACCAAAACCAGCCGCCGCGAGAGCATCTTCATCTGCACCGAAATCTGGCGGGACCTGCGCAAGCATGAAACCATGGACGATCTCCCCCAGGCATTCCCTCCCCCGCCCGAGTCGCCCTGAAACAGGGAACCAGGAACTCAGAACGAGGAACGAGGAACCAAGAACACAGAAAACTGGACATCCCCACGTCGTTCGTCTCAAATGCGCCCGCATTGCCTCAGCGCGGGCATCCTTCTCAAACCCACAACCAACACTCACACCATGGGCAAAATCCAATTCGGCTCCGAAGTCTATACCTGGTTCATGCAGGGCACCGGCAAGGGCTACGACAACAAACTCGACCACATGATCAAGATCGCCGCCGAGGCGGGCTTCACCGGCATCGAGCCGATGGTGCTCGAAATCTCCGCGAGCGCCCTGGGTTGTTCCAAATACTGGCTCGGCCCGCAGATCGATCCGATCCTCATGAAGGACACCCTTCAGAAGTACAACATGAAGCTCTGCGGCCTCGCGCTCGTCTGCGCGTGGGATGGCGACACCGAGGCTCCGAACGAAAAAGAAGCCGCCGACTTCACCATCAACTACCTCAAGCACTTCCCCGGCGCCATGCTCGGCACCGTCACCCTGCCCTCCGGCCGCACCAAGGATCTGCAAAAGCGCCGCCTCAACGTCGCCAAAAACGTCAACGCCGTCTCCCAGCGTGCGCACGACGCCGGCCTCGTCTGCTCTTATCATCCGAACTCGCCGCCCGCCTCCCTCGTGCGCACACAGGAAGACTACGATGTCGTCCTCAGCAGCCTCGATCCGAAGGCCACTGGCTGGACACCGGACGTCGGTCACATCATCCGCGGCGGCATGGATGTCATCGCCACGCTCAGCAAGTGGCAGCACCTCATCAATCACATCCATTACAAGGACTACTCCGGCAACGGCGCCGAGCCCTGGGCCCAGATGGGCACCGGCAAGCTCGACTTCCACAAAATTACTGAGTTCCTCGTCGCACGGAACTACTCCGGTTGGATCATCTGCGAAGACGAAGCCCACTGCGCTGTGGACGACCCCGATGGCGTCACCAAGCAGAACGGCGAATGGTGCAAGTCCAACCTGCATCCGATCGTGGGTTGATGTAAGGCAGCATTACTTGAAACAAAACCCGCGGCCTGCAAAGGCTGCGGGTTTTTTGTGATTTCAATTCATGCCGTCGGAAGCCTTCGGATCGTCGGGCATGTAAAGTAAACAACTTCGCCAATGTTTGGTTTATGTTCGAGCACATCCCACTCATTCGATATTCTGTTTAAAATCACGTCGGCTGTCTCGTTCCAAATTCTGAACAACCCGTTGCCTTCTCCCCACTCACAAACACCCGCTCGAATATTTGGATCACAAAGCAAGCGCCGAGCAATTTCTAAGACATGGTGTTTTAACGATCCTTCAGTAAAAGTAATCTCGGCCTCTCTGACCAGTTCCCAGAGTCCAACTTCGTCGTTGTGACATTCCTCTCGCAACCGCTCAACCACCTTGTCGAGTTCTGACATAAATCCTTGGTGATTTCAGAGGGTTACACCTCACACCACCGGCCCCGGAACATCCTTCCACTTCGCGTGCCATTCCTTGAACACGATGGGTGAAATCTCGCTGGGCTTGATCTCGCTGCGGCCGCCCCAGAAGACGTTCGTGTAGAGCAGCGGGATGCCGACATCGGCCAGATGCTTGTCGATGGCGGCCTTGTGGGCGAGAACGGTGTCTTTGTCGCTGCCGTGAATGACGCCCATGATGTTCACATTGGCGAAGCGGTCACCACCTTCACGCCAGTAGCAGTGCGTCATGATGGGATGGCGGCCCACTTCGCCTCCAGCGCGTTCCTCCATGCCCTTCGGCACCTTCCAGTGGAACAGAGCGTTGAAACGCGTCACACGCTGGCCGGAAGCACTCGGTTTGACGTGTTCGAGGAAGGTCGAAAAGCGACCGATGACGCCTTTCGCATCGAGACGCTTCGCCACCTCGCAGAATTTCTCCAATGAAACGCCCGCGGCCTCGGCACGGCCTTTCCACGGCTCGGGACCGATCTCGTCAGAGGAAAGATCGCCCTTGAGATGCAGCAGCACGTTCCACTCCTCGTCGTCGAGTTCGGCGATGTTCGTGGTCATCATCACAGCGGGCTCGTCGGCCTTTTCGCCGGGCTCCATCGTCTTGCGGCGCACATGGCCCACTCCCAACGCGAAAATGCCGTGCGCCTGCATCGTGTAGTAATCCTCCGCACCGATGAGGCGCTTCAGCACATCGCAGTGGTCGTTGATGTTGCGGTCCTGCGGCACCTTCAGCGTCGTCCACAGGCGGAAATCGCTGCCGCTGACCTCGCGGTCCGTGCTGCGCAGCACGACGTGGCCGCTGAACGGGTCCTGCTTGAAGAGGAACTCAAACGCGCCCTCCAGCTTCTCAGTCGGCACCTTCCAGGCCACGAGCGCGCCTTCAGCGAGTTTGTTCGCCAGCAAGGTCTGCCTCACGCGACGAATCACACCGGCCTTCAGCATCGCACGAATGCGCTCCACCACCGTGTCAAAGGGCACGCCGCTCTCCTGTGCGATGAACTGGAACGGATGCTGGTGAAAGCCCTTCACCCTGTCCTCGCTCACGGCGAGAATCTGGGCGTTCACGGGGTCGGTGTGCTCGGTGGGGATGGTAACGTCGGACATGATGGCTGGGTCGGGGGAGGGCCACCTTTAACGGGCACGGGGAAGAATGCGAGATTTGAAATTTGCGATTTAGCACGCGCCCATTGCCGTCTAGCATGCGCCTGTGAACAACCGCAAGCCCACGCCCAAGCAGATCCTGCGTCACCGCCTCGTGGCGGCATGGCGTGGCGTGGCCGACGGCCCGCTCATGGACCTGCCCATGCAAAACGTGGCCGATCTCGCCCCGAAGATCGTCGCCCAGTGCGGCATGGCGAACCGGGTGAAACTCGAAGACGTGCTCGCCGCCTGGGAGGAGATCGTCGGCACCTTTCTTTTCAAACTCACCCGCCCTGACACCATCGAGCGCGGCATCCTGACCGTGCGCCTCATGCAACCCACTGCACACCACGCGCTCTCGCTCGAAAAGGCCAAAATCCTCAAACGCCTGCAAACCAAACTGCCCGACGCCAAGATTCGCGACATCCGCTTTCGTCACGGATGACGTAAAGTCGCTCTCAACTCTTTGCCCTTCGCCCTTTGCCCTCCGCTTCTCACCAGCACGCCGCACTCATCATCGTCGGTCACGGCTCCACCGTGAATCCCGATTCCAGCGCCCCAACGCATCTCCACGCCGATGAGATCCGCCGTCGTGGCCTGTTTCGTGAGGTCGTGTGCTGCTTTTGGAAGGAGGAGCCCAACATGCGTGAGGTGTTCGAGATGGTGGAAAGCGATGTGATCTACATCGTGCCGAACTTCATCAGCGAAGGCTACTTCTGCCAGCAGGTGCTGCCGCGCGAGTTGCGCATCGACGGCCCGGTCACGCATCGCGATGGCAAAACCATCCACTACTGCGATCCCGTCGGCATTCATCCCAACATGACGCGCCTGCTGCTGCAACGCGCCGACGAAGTCGCGCCCGGTGTGCCGCGGGATCGCACCAGCCTCGTCATCGTCGGCCACGGCACCAATTTGAACGAAAACTCCCGCAAGGTCATTGAGACGCAGGTCGCTCTCATTCGCGATGGTCATCACGGCTTCGCCGAAGTCGTCGATGCCTACATGGAGGAAGCCCCCTTCATCGCAGACTGGGCGAAGCTCACCACCGCGCCCGATGTCGTCGTGGTGCCCTTCTTCATCGCCGATGGCCTGCACAGCTTCCAGGACATCCCCGTGCTGCTCGGCATGCGCGAGGAAACCGGTGCCGCGCTGAGCGAGCTCGGTGTCTTCCATCAAAATCCGCACGAGTTGCAAGGCCGCCTGCTTTACTACAGCGGCGCCATCGGCACCGAACCGCACATGGCGGACGTGATTCTCGACCAGGTGAACGATTTCGATGCGAAACACGGGATCAAACCAGAAACCAGAAACCAGAAACCAGAAATCACCGCTTCGCTCGCCACGTGGCTCAAAGAAGGACGTGATTCGGTTGGTGAAATCGCCATCGCCTCGAATGCAGATGCCACATTCACGCTCTGCCACATCTCAGACCGTGGCCAAGATGGCCTGGAGCCTCATCACGAGGCTGAATCGGCCCGCATCATCGCGCAATACGATGCCAGCGGCGCTTTCCGTCCGCTGCACTCCGCGCCCACGCTCAAGCGCGGCTGGCGGCTGGATCTCGCCACCATTGAAGAAGTGCGGCTGGCACTCGATTTCTTTTACCCAGCCGCCCTCGGCATGGCGCATGCCTTGGAGAAGCAAACTCTTTCCGCGGTGCCGCTGCGTGAAGTGCTGGGGCGACAGACCGGCATGTATCGCTTTACCAACACCATCACCGACGAGCAGGCGCATGCCATGGTCGGCAAGACCTGCGCGAATGAGAACTGCCTGCGCCGAATTCTCTGGCCGCTCGCCACCACGCAGTTGCTCGAAGGAGCCGCCGCGGCCAAAACACAGCCCAATCACGCGCCCAACGCCATTCCCCTGCTCTGCATCGAAGCCTGCACGCACATCGTCTCCGCCGCCCGCAAGATCGCCCGTGAGCATGCCGAGGCAAATCAGCCAAAGAGTGCGGATTGACAATGCCACTGCGGCGCACTATTCCCGGCCCATGCGCATCCGAACATTCCAAGGTCTCGTCCCCAACCCGAAATTCGCCTCGGAGGTCGCCGCTGTCCCTTACGACGTGGTGAACCGCGAGGAAGCCGCCGCTCTCGCCAGGGGCAAGGCAAACAGCCTGCTGCACGTGGATCGTGCCGAGATCGACCTCGATCCCGAAATCGACCCGTACTCGGCCCCTGTTTATGAGAAGGCCAGGGAGAGCTTTGTGCGGATGCAGAAGGAAGGCGTTCTGACGCGTGAAGCGAAGCCCTGCATGTACCTTTACCGCCAGACCGTGGCCGGGCACAGCCAGACCGGCCTCGTCACGGTCTGCCACACGGAGGACTACGAGCACGACATCATCAAGAAGCACGAGAAGACCCGCCAGGACAAGGAGGACGACCGCACGCGCCTCGTGGACACGCTCAACGCGAACACCGGCCCCATTTTCCTCACCTACCGCCAGCGTGCCGGCATCAGCGCGCTTATCGACAGTTTTTTGAAGGCTGAAAAACCGATCTACGACATCACAGCACCGGACAACGTGCGCCATCAAGTCTGGCGGGTGTCCTTCGGCCTGTGCACCTCGCTGACCGGCCTGTTCGAGAGCCAGGTGCCTTGCGCGTATGTGGCTGATGGTCACCATCGCGCTGCCAGCGCATTCCGCGTGAGCAAGATGCGTCGCGAGGCCAACCCGAACCACAACGGCAGCGAGAACTACAACTGGTTCCTCAGCGTGCTCTTCCCCGCCAACGAACTCAAAATCCTGCCCTACAATCGCGCGATCAAAGACCTCAACTGCAACGACCGCGCCGAGTTCATCCAGAAGACCGGCAACGTCTTCAACCTGAAGCCCACCACCCTCAAGACCCCCACGCGACCCGGCCAGTGCTGCATGTATCTGAAGGAGCAGTGGTATGAGCTGACGTGGGAGCCCGCCAAGGATGCCAGCCCCATCGACCAGCTCGACGTGAGCATTCTTCAAGACCGCCTGCTCAAGCCCGTGCTCGGCATCGACGATCCGCGCACGAGCAAACGCATCGACTTCATCGGCGGCATTCGCGGCACGGCAGAACTGGAAAAGCTCGTGAACAGCCGCGACTTCAGCGTCGCCTTCTCAATGTTCCCGACGACGGTCGAACAACTCATGGCCATCTCCGACGCCGGCCAGATCATGCCGCCGAAGAGCACCTGGTTCGAACCAAAGCTGCGCAGCGGATTGTTCATCCACACGCTGGAAGGCTGAGGTGACCGTGTGCTCCGCGCCTGCTGCTCGGCGACGAAATGGTTGTGACGAGAACGGCCTTAAAAACTCGGTTTGATGGCAGAGCCCGAGGTGGTTCCACCAGCACCAGATTGGCCGGAAAAATTGAAATAGTCCACGGACTGCCCGCTTGTTTTCTTCGGCCTCTTTTTCCGCCATTCGGGATCCAACTTCTCACCAACGCTGACATAGCCATTGGGGTATTCGTATCTCACATCCACTTGAGATTTCTGTCCCCTGACGGGGGTCACGGTAGTCGTCTTAACAATCGTCCCTTCGCCTGGATTACCCGCCGGGATCTCCTTCACCATCTTGAGTGGTTCGCGCAACGGTTCCGTTTCTTCCTCGGGCCAACCTAACATGTATCTCCTCGATATATCGTCTGTCATCATTGGCTTGTGGACTTTCGATTTAGTGGTGTTGTCATTGAGGGGTGTGACCTCACACCCTGACAAAACCAACACCAGCATCGAAAAAGCCACCAGCATGGCTGTCCGACGCAACAACGAAAAAAGTGAAATCAAGGCTTTCAAGGAGAAGAGTGGATGGTTCAAGGGTAACAAGTCGTGGTCCAGAACCAAGCCCACCGTATTATAAAACTTGGGCGTAAAGGCCGTTCCTGAACCGGCACCGCTGGAGATCACTCCTCCCGAAGAATGAAAATAATCCACGCCCAGTGAAGTCTGCTTTTTGAGGGGATCCACTTCTATCGGCCCTCCAACTGGATCACCGGACGAATGTCAGTGTAGTCCCAATGATCAGGAAGGTTGCCTGTCATTTCGCAACCTAAAGCCACCAGCGCCAGAGTGACCGCCAACAGCAATGTCCAGCACGGCCATGAATGAGGACTCCAGGTTTTCATCTGGGTGGAGTTTTCGGAGACAGGATTCATGCCGCACGGCATTGCGATGTCACTAAAACTTGGCTGTTATCACCGTTCCCGAGGTGATGCCGCTGGAAATTGGTCCAGCGGAGAAGTTGAAGGAATCCACGCCAGGCGTGCCAACAGAAAAGACCGCCTCTCCGCGCAATTTGGTTGTCGTGGAAAACGCGGAGGGATCCTCCTTCAGTTTTGATGTTCGGCTTGGAGTATAAGAGAAGGGGCGCAAGCCGGGCGTGCCATCAGGAAACCTCACCTCTCCGCGCAACTTGGTGGTCGTGGAAAAGCTTGAAATATCCTCGTTCGCCTGGGTGGCCCCCCGCGGAGAATAGGAGAGGCCTTCACGTGCTGGCGTCGACGTTCCGATCGGCGGCAACCCGCCTCTCAGTGACGAGGTTAGCGGATGAGGGCTCATCTGGCTCATTTGCTGACAGGACGACAACATCACTGTCGCCACGAGGAGCGCACATGGCGCGAAAACGCGAACTGAACGGAATGCTGGACGTGTGGATTTCATAAAGAACAAGGATTGGAGTGCCTGATGAGGAAACAGAAAAATCGAGATCAGAAGTCGTATCGCAGGCCCATGCCGAAGATGCTGCGATTGGAGTCAAACAGGGCGATGTTCGACTGGATCGAGCTGTAGTTGTAAAACACATCCGCCGTCCACTGCGGCCCGATCTTGTAGAGCAACTGCACCCCGGCTGAGTAAATGTCCAGATCCGTCCGCCCCGGCGGCGGCGTCAGCGGCGACGGCGCAATAAAAGCGATGTAGTCGCGGTTCGCGTAACCAAGCTGCACCGACAACGCAAACGGTCCGCTCAGCAGCGTTTTGACCTGCAGGCTCACCGCCTGTCCAGTGTACGCCCAGTTCTGCCCGTCGGAGTCATTGCGCAGCAGCGAGTAGGCCAGCGTGGCACGCGTGCGCTTCTGGTTGAACAGATAGGAAAGCGACAATGTCAGGCTGTCACGCTGCCCGTCGCGCTCCATGTTCTGGCTCGGCAGAAACGGCGGATACAGCACATGGTAGTCGTCCCAGCCATGCGCGTAGAGAATGTCCGCGCTCCATGCCTCAGACAACTGCGCGCCCAGCCCCACCGACAACGTCTGATACTGCCCGCCGAGCACCTGCGCCGACTCCGAGCGGTAGTCATACACCACCCGTGCTGTCAAAGGCACCGCCGATCCCGCGTTCAGCCGCCGTGCCACGTACACCGCCGGATTGAAGATCGTGTAGTTGTAGTCTCTCGCGTCGATGGTGAAGGTGCCCGCTGGCGCCGGTGACTGCGCGTCATCAAAATACAGCAACTGGTCGAACCGCAGCGCCACTCCCGCCATCCAGTCATTGACGTCCAGCAACTGATAGGTGCCCACCACCGTCACCCCCGTGAACCCGCTGGCGCTGTCACCCCGGAAAAACGTGGCCCGGCCGATCTCCTGCACGTTGTCGTCATACCCGACAAAGGCACGTGTCCACAGCCGCCAGGGACGCACGCCAGGGTTCAAATTGATGTCCGGTCCGATGCCAGGACTCTCGTAACCACAGACCGGTGAAAAAGACGCCAGAACAAGCGCACCGCAGCAAATCAACCGTTTCATAAGAAGATGATAATTGATTTATTGCATCAAGACTGAGCATTCGGGCACCTTGGGTCAATCCTAAATTTTCTTTGAAGATGACGGAACTATCCCTCCTGACATGATGATTCTAATCCACCCAGATACGCTTCGCCTTGCGTCTGAGGTGGCGATCGTCCGGCAAATTCATCTTCGCGGGGCCACCAGCAGCCAGCATGTCCATCGCACCTTCAATGATGTCGCTGTCGATGCCGTGAAGTTCACAAACCTCCCGCAGCCACAAGGCAAATACCCGCGACAACACAGCAGGGTGCAACGAGAGCAGCTCTTTCGTGATCGGCAGTGAACGATCGTCATTCAAACGGCCCTCGGCTGACAAATAAGCCATAGCCTCGCTTTGCAGGCAGTCGTCATCACGCTCCGCCAGACTTCCGAACCGTGTGATGAGCGAAGCCACATCGCGTGCGTAGATGTCATTCAGCAATGGCAATGCTTCGTGCCGCAAACGATTGCGACGATGCTTGGGCGACGTGTTGCTCGAATCCTCGCAAAATCTCAGCCGCTTCGATTTGAGATAGGCGTCGATCTCACTCCGACGCACATGCAGCAGCGGACGCACGAGATGCAGACCGGAATCGAGGCGTTGAACAAGTCGCATGCCTGCCAGCCCACCCAAACCACTGCCACGGCAAAGATTGGCGAGAATCGTCTCTGCCTGATCCTCGGCGTGATGGGCCAGAAAAACGATCCACGCGTCATGTTTCTCCGCCATGCGCAGCAGAAACGCATGCCGTGCCTCACGTGCGGCCGCTTCGAGCGAAAGACGCTGCTTTTTCGCCATTGTGGCCACGGGCTGCGTTTCCATCTCACATTTCAAGCCGTGCTTCTTCGCCAGTCGTTCCACGAAAGCTGCATCGCCATCGGATTCCTTGCCGCGCAGGCCGTGATTGAGGTGGCAGAGGATCAATTTCGTGAATCCGGCCTCCAACAGCAGATGCAGCAGCGCCACCGAGTCCCGTCCGCCTGAAATCGCCAGCAGCGCCGGTTCGGATGGGGCGCAAGCAGAGGGCAAGTTCAGCACGATGGAGGGAGATTTCGACATGTATGTGAGGATAGAGTGTATCGACTGCTTTTCCAAGGAGTGATGGCATCCCGCCATCATCATTGACTCATGACGGCAGGATGCCGTCACTCCTTGGTCCCAAGTCGTCATCCCTTCTTGCGAAGACCCGCAGTCTCGACACCTTGGCCGCCCTTTTCCCACCATGGCTTCCAAAGCAACCACTCCTGGCATCTGTTACCTCGTCGGCGCCGGTCCTGGCGACCCCGGACTTCTCACGCTGAAGGGCAAGGAATGCATCGAGGCCGCTGACGTGCTCGTGTACGACTACCTCTGCAATCCCGAGCACCTGCGTTACGCCAGGCCGGGCTCCGAGCGCATCTATGTCGGCAAGAAGGCGGGCGATCACACGCTGTCGCAGGAGGAGATCAACAAACTCATTGTCAAACTCACTCAAGAAGGCAAAACGGTCACGCGCCTCAAGGGCGGCGATCCTGTGCTGTTCGGACGCGGAGCGGAAGAAGCCGCGGAACTGCATGAAGCGGGCGTGAAGTTCGAAATCGTGCCAGGCATCACCTCCGCCATCGCCGGGCCGGCGTATGCGGGCATTCCAGTCACCCATCGCTCACACGCGTCGATGCTGACAATCTTCACAGGCCACGAAGATCCGACGAAACCGGACACGTCGCTTGATTACTCGAAACTCGCCCAAGCCGATGGCACGAAGGTGTTTCTCATGGGCGTGGAGCGCATCGAGGAGATCACAAACGAGTTTTTGAAGCACGGCGCGAAGGCCGAGACACCCATGGCGCTGGTGCGTTGGGCCACGCATGGCTGCCAGCAGACACTCGTCGGCACACTGGCCACGATGGCGGCCAAAGTGAAGGAGGCAGGCTTCAAAGCACCCGCTGTCGCCGTGATTGGTGATGTCGTGACCGAGCGCGATCAGTTGAACTGGTTTGAGGACCGCCCGCTCTTTGGGAAGAAGATCGTCGTCACCCGCACACGTCAGCAGGCGGGTGTGTTGAGCAAAAAACTCGCGCAACTCGGTGCGGAGGTCATCGAGCTGCCCACCATCCGCATCGAACCGGCGGAGGACCAGCTTGAGTTCGGCGAGCTCGTGCAGGACTGCCATACTTACGAGTGGATCGTCTTCACCAGCCCGAACGGCGTCGATGCGTTCTTCACGATGTTTGACAAGCTCTACAGCGACGCCCGCAGCATCGGCGGCGCGCGCATCGCGTGCATCGGCCCCGGCACGGCAGAAAAAGTGAGGGCACGTCATCTCGCCGTCGATTTGATGCCGGAGAAGGATTTCGTCGCCGAAGGACTCGTGAAGGCCTTCGACCAGCATCAGAACATGGAAAACGTCAACGTGCTCTGGGTGCGCGGCGCCGAGACACGCGAAGTCATCGCCAACGGCCTCACCGCCATGGGCGCCATTGTCGATGAAGCCATCGGCTACCGCACGGTGGCCGAGACGGAAGACAATTTGGAGGCACTTGCGCTGCTGAAAAACGAAGGCGCCGACATGATCACCTTCACCAGTGCCTCAACGGTCGATCACTTCATGAACTTAAAGGTGCCACTGCCCAAGGGCTGCAAAATCGCCAGTATCGGCCCCGTCACCAGCACCGCCATCAAAGCACATGGCCTCAAAGTCGATGTCGAGGCCAAGGAAAGCAACATCCCCGGCCTCGTGGCGGCGGTGGAGAAGTTTTGGATCTGATCATTACCATTCGTCTTCGTCATACCAAAGCACGCCATTGGAGTAGAGAATAATGGTGCGGCTTTTGTGACCAAAACCCACGTAAGCGCCACGATAATTTCTGGGCGGGTTCCACCAGCTTTCGGGACAATACGAGAACTCGGGGCAGCCGGCCGGCAGCTGATTCTCCGTCAAGCACTGCAAGCCAAGCTGCTTGGCAAACTGGTGAAAGAACTCCTCATTGCATTGTGCCCTAACTAGCCGGCTGTGATCGCCAGTAATACCACCCCACTGATAATACTCCCGAACGCTGGTCGCCGAACCTTTGAGCAATCGGATTGGATTGGTCCACCAACTCCAGAAGCACAACAAAGCAAATGCCATTGCGGCCAGGCCGACTGCCATCAGACATCCCTTGGAAGTTGAGAGGCTCTTTTCACTGCTCATTCGGACAGGATACGCCCTCCCGGATATCGTTTCTCAATCATTGTGGTTCTTCCGCCTCGTCATCATCGTCACCACCAGGATGAAGAAGCACATGACGACGGAGAAGAGCGGGAACTGCAGGGCGGCGGGCAGGCTGTAAACGAGGGCGAGGGCGGGAATCCAGATGAGCCAGTTGGTAAGGAGCACCGTGGGGCAGGTGCGCGTCCAGAACTCGCGATCCAGTGTCGGGCGCGTGCGCGACCACGAGCCGCCGAGTTCCACCCAGCGCAGAGCCACAACGTAAGTCGGCACGAACCACAACGGGCTCATCACGAACTGATCGACAATGACTTTCTTCACAAGCGTGGCCGCGTCGTTGCCGTGACCGAAAATCCAGCCCTGCATGCGATAAAAAAGATCGATCTCCATGCCGCGATAGCCCCAGAACAGCATGAGCAGCAGCAGGCGCTTCCATCGTTGCTCCGCAGGCAACACACCTTGCATCCATTGGATGGTGCTGGGCAGGATCGCCGCGGCGAACATGGTGGAGACACATGAAAAGCCGAAGGACCAGCGCGTCTTCAACGCACCGAGCGATTCCCAGAAGCCTGCGAGAGCCGGAACCTGGTAATAGCTGACCACCAATCCCGCGGCGATCACGTTCAGCACCAGACACGGCACGCGATTCTTCCGGAACACCGCGCCGATGGTGGCGAGGATGCCGGGCGAGTTCGAAGCAGGAGTCATGTCGTGCAACGAAGCGGCTTAATGCGCCTCACCGAAGTACTTCTTCCGCAATTCGTTGCCCACACCCTGCTCAGAGAGCTTCAACAGCGCCTGATTGAGCTTCTCGCGCAGCGTGCTGTCCTGCTGAAGCGCGAAGGCATAGTTCTGGCGCTCGAACACCGGGCCGACCATCTGCAGCTTGTCGTCGTTGAGCTTTCCGGCCTCGTATTGCAGCACCGGCGCGTCATAAACCACCGCCTGCACGTCGCCCCTCTTGAGCGCCACGACGCATTCCTCTGGCGTTGCGAGCGGCACCACCTTGGCGCCTTTGGAGTTGAGCCAGGTTTCCGTCGTGCTGCCCTTCACCGTGGCCACTTTGCGGCCAGGCAGATCGCCGGGGCCGTTGATGTCACCTTTGAGGGTGTTGATGGTGAGGGTGGTCGTGAACGAGGCGGTAAGCAACGACACGAGCACGATGCTCAGCAGCATCCAAACGATGGCCACGATGCGCCCGCCGACACCGACGGGCCCTTTGTTGTCAGCGCCGCCGACGAGCAGCGTGCTCAGCGTCCACCAGAACGACTCCCACATGCCCGCCTTGTAATCCTCGGGCCACTGGTCGCTGTTCACCTTGTGCTCGTAGCGCCAGACGAGGTGCGAGATGATGAACATCGTGACCATGAGCAGCAGGAAGGTACCGATCAGCTCAAGGCTGAAAAGGTTCTTGATGAGCGAGAAGATGTTGTCGGCAAAACTGCCGCTGGAACCGGAGACGAGCACCTGCAGGCCGGACTCGTAGAATGGCTGGGAAAAGTCGATGATCTCCTCGCGCTTGGCGGTGACGCTGATGGCACCGACACCCACATCGGCGGTTTTGTTTTTCAGCGCGTCGATGATCTCCTGCGCGGTGCCGACCACCTGCACATCGTATTCAAACTTCGTCTCGCGGGCGAGCTGATCCCACAGCTCGGCGGCATAACCGACACGGCGGCCGTCCTTCTCAAACGAGAATGGTTCGAGGTTGCGGGTGACGACCCGGAGCCTGGACCCCGGAGCCTGCGCCACAGCCTGTGAGGTGAAACTGACAGCGACGACAACGGAGAGAAACAGCAGGAGAGAGCGCATGGGAAGTGCGCGGATACTGGCGCGGCGGCGCATTCCGTCAATCGTTCCATCGCACCACTTGCGATGCCTGGAACTCGTGTCCATTCATGCCTGATGACCGCCGAGTTGTTCCAGCAAATCACCGCCCAAGGCGCCGCCGTGAATCTGTCCGCACGTGCGAAGTTCCGCCTCACCGGCGCGGATCGTATGCGCTACCTGAACGGCCAGGTGACCAACGATGTGCGTCGCACCAAGACCGATGAAACGCTCTATGCCTGTGTCACGGATGCCAAGGGACGCATCGCCGGCGATGTGTTCATTCATGCGACGACAGACGCGCTGCTGCTCGACGCCGAAGCGGATCTTCGAGAAACACTCGGGATGCGTCTGGAGCGCTACATCGTGGCGGATGATGTGGAACTCACGGATGTGACTGAGGAATGGCAGATCTGGCATGTATGGAGTAGCGCGGGCAATCCTGCCCACGATGGAAGCTCTCTTTGCCCGCACGACTGCCTGCGCTCGAATCGCTTCGGTGTGGCCGGTTTTGATCTCTGGCTCCCCACTTCATCAGCGGCACCTGATTTCGATCCCCTGCCCGTTTTGTCCGCTGATGATCTCGAAACATGGCGCATCCTGCAAAAAATCCCGCGCTGGCCGCATGAGCTGAATGCTGACACCTTTCCTCCAGAAGCGGGCCTCGAATCACGTGCGATGGATTTCACCAAGGGCTGCTACATCGGTCAGGAGGTGCTCTCACGCATCAAGACGACGGGAAAGATGCCGCGCGTATTGATCGCGTTTGAGTGCAAGACGTCAGCGAAGCCCGGCGATGAACTGTGGACTGACAAAGCCGTGGGAAAAGTCACCAGCCTTGCTCAGCATCCTGTCAACGGACGCTTTGTCGGGCTGGCGATGGTGAAGCAAGGCCATACGGCGAATCTGCGCCTCGGCTCAATCGACGGCGATCTGATCCACATTTGCTGAGCGGCGATTACTTCGTGGGCCGCAGATCAAAGCACACGAGCTTGTCTTTCTGGCGCACGATGAGGCGTCCGTTGGCGATGGCGGGTGAGGAGCAGCCCATCGCATCCGTTTTGGCACGACCGAGCTGCTCGTAGGCGGCATTGGTGGCCTTCACCATGCGGACGTGGGTGCCGTTGTTCTCATAGACGAGCAGCTTGCCATCGGCGAGCAAGGGCGAGGTGATGGTGCTGTTGATCTCGTTCACGATCCATTTCTCCGCGCCTGTCTCAAGATCGATGCACTGATGCTTCTCGCCGCAGCAGTGATAGACATTGCCTTCGTAAATGATGGGGCTGCCTGTGTAGCGACGCGTCACCCAGTAATGCGACCACATGGCCTTCGGCTTGCCATCCGCCTGCATCTTGTAACCGCGCAACCCCACGCCTTCGGTGCCGCTGTAGAGCACCAGCCAGTCACCGCTGGTCACCGGCGTGCTCTGGCTGCCGCCTTCAGCGGTCCACAGCAACTCGCCGTTGTCAGGGCTCAGCCCGTAGAGCGCATTGTTGCCATTGATGACGAGCAATGGCTTGCCGCTTGATGGCATCCACCACGTGGGGCTGGCGATGGTGCCCTTCGCCTGTTTTTGCTCCCAAAGCAGCTTGCCGTCTGTTTTGGAAAACGCGCAGGCTGCACCTGCGGCCATGTAAACGCGATCCCCCACCACGAGTGGCGATGCTGCGGGACCCTTGATGGAAAGCGGCGCGATCCACACCTGTTTGCCGTCGGTTTCGTTCACGCAGATGAGGTCGTTGCTGAGCGCAGCATACACCTTGCCATCAACCACCGCACACGTGCTGGAGGACTGGCGTCCGCTAGGCTTGCCGGGCTTCGTGTACTTCCACACCTGCTTTCCGGTCGCCAGATCGAGGCAAAGAATCACGTCCTGCGCGATCTTCACCGTGTTCGGCACCGCGGCGATCATCTTTTCCTTCACCTCCGGCGGGAAGCCCTCGTCATCGAGCCACTTGCTGAACGCGGCAGCGCTCTCAAACGGTTTACCCTGGCGATCGTTCATCTTTTTGAGCCATTCGAGGCCGATGGCGTTTTTCCCGGCCTTGAAGCGCGAGGCAACCCAGGTGCCGATGTTGATTTCCTCTTTCTCGTTGAGGTTGTCCTTCCGCCACTGCATCACCCATTCATCAAACTTCTCGCCGCGGAGCTTCGGCAGGTTCAGACGCGTCTCTTCAAGCTTTTTCTCCAGTTCCGGCGTTGTGCCGCGATAGTTGAGCGTTTGCATCACCTCCGTGTCGATCTCGCGCGTTTCCGATGGCACACGCTCGTGCCAGACCACGCTCAGGAACACGCGTTCACCATTCACCACCGGACTGCCATGACCGCCGTATTCGTTGCTGGGGATGAATTCGCTCTCCCAGACCTTTTTCAGGCCGTCCGCCGGAAAACTGTCGGCAATGGGGCTGGTGTCCTGTGAAACACCGTTGCGATCCGGCCCGCGCCACTGGTTCCAGTCGCCAGCAAATGCGAAGGAGGTGACAAGCAGAACGAAGGCGGAGGCAGAAGTGTTTTTCATGAGCGGCGGTTAACGGCCAAGTGCCGCATCAAGTTTCATTCCGCGTGCCGCTCGATTTTTTGGCGGCGCAAATGGTGCGCGGGGAGGGGATCGAACCCTCGACCAATTGGTTAAAAGCCAACTGCTCTACCGCTGAGCTACCCGCGCTTTCCGGTAAGGGGGCGGGTATGTATTCATGTGCGGGGGCTGCGCAAGCCGGAATATGCCCCTGCGCGGACTTTCTGAACCAGTGCGTCGAGGCCGCTTTCCGGACGGTGCACGGCAAAAAAGCGCATCCCGGCATCCTCCGCGCCCTCCTTGTCACATCTGATGTCGTCCCCCACGTGCAAACACTGTTCCGGTTGTGCGCTTGTGGCGGTCAGCGCTGCCTGGAACATGCGCGGGTGTGGTTTGGCTGCTCCGACTTCACTGGAGATGATGATGGCCTCGAAAAGTCTCAGCAGACCGTGCCCTTGAAGAATCGAACGCAGGCGACGGTCGAAATTGGACAGCACCAGCAGGCGATGATCGCGTCCCAGATCCTCCAAAGCCGGAAGGACATCGTCAAACACGCTCCAAGCCTCAGGCTGGGCGTAGTGCTGGTAAAGATCGGCAAAGAGATCCGCCAGTGTTTGCCGGGGCAACGGTCTGCCGAGCACGCTGGCGAACACCTCGTCCACCAAGACGTTCCACCAACCGCGATCATCGTCCTCGGGCGGTCGTCCTGGCGGATGCAATGGCGGCGAGGTCGTCTTCCAAACCTGTCGGAATGCCTGCATGACATCTTCAGGCCGGGCTTGAATGCCGTGCCGTCCGGCAAATCGCGCATAGGTGAGTCCGACGGGCTCCGCTGGCCGGATCAGGGTGCCGGCAGCATCAAAGAAGACAACCTCCAACTCCATCGCGGCAAAAAAAAAACGGGGGCGGCCTCAACAGCCGCCCCCGATGGGAAAAACCATCACTTCGACACTGTGACCGGATTCTTGGGATTCTTGCCCAAGGTTTCCTGCGCCGGCGGGGCGGGCAGTTCCGGCAGGCGGCAGTGCCAGCCCGATCCTGGCATCGCATAACCCGGGCTCAGGTCGTTCAAACTGCCCACCATGTAGGGCTTGGGATCCACGGGCTTGATGATATCCAGAGTGGACCAGATGCCAGCGTCCACCGCATCACCGTAGGTGTACATGCCGGACTGCACGACCTTCTTGGTGGATTTGGCTCCACGGCGATACATGCTGGTGGCGATGCCAGGGTAACGACGAAGCGGGCGGGCCACAGCATCCGCGCTGCTGTCATACACATCCATCACATAATCGGTGTAGCGGGTGGCTTCACGGAAGACGATGTCATCAGTGCGGCCCACCGCGTTGAAGCCGATGTTGGTGTAAACACGAGCCTGGCGGTCGGCCACCTTGCCCACGTAATTGAGGCTGTCATCCGTCACATCCAGACCGGTCTTCACCACCTGGCCACCCACGGTGCTGACATAGCACAGGCCCTTGTTTGTCAAAGGAGCCGCACGGCAAGGCAACTCTGCTGAAAGACGCGGGTCGTCTGTGAAGGACATGCAGTTGTTGCTACGGAAGCCGGTACAGGAAGCCAAAAACGTGATCAGGGAGAGTGACAGCAGCAATTTCATAAGAAAGTGGGATTCTGTCGGAAAATGGGAGGAATTGTCAAAGCTAAAATCCGGGAATGTGTCTCTACGCGGCCCAAAGAGGCGCAAAATGGTGAAAGAGCCCGAAGACAGGGGCGTTTTCGGGCCGCCCTCCCCCCTGCCTCGCTTTTCCCCCATGAAGACGATCACCCCCTGCCTTCTCATCTCGTTCCTGCTTGCCTCGGACCTGTCCGCCGCGCCCGATCTCCAAGCCACTGCCGCCAAGATCGACGAATTGGTCAATGCCAAGCTCGCCAAGGAAAAAATCACGCCGAACAAGCCCGCCAGCGACGAAGTCTTTGTCCGCCGTGTTTATCTGGATGTCGTGGGCCGCATCCCGACGCTGCATGAGACCACCGAGTTCCTCAAGAGCAGCGATGCCGACAAGCGCTCCAAGCTGATCGACAAGCTTCTCTCCAGCGACGGTTACGTGGAAAACTTCTTCAATTACTGGGCCGACATCCTGCGCATGAAGAGCAACATGGTCGGCGGCGGCCAGAGCTTGCCCGCTTATTACGCCTACTCCGGCTGGCTGAAAAACAGCCTGCGCAGCAACAAGCCTTATGACGAAATGGTACGCGAGGCGGTCACCGCCAGCGGCAAGACCTATGAGAACGGCGCCATCGGCTTCTACATCCGCGACTACAACATGCCGCTCGACAACATGGCGGTGACGACGCAGATCTTCCTCGGCACCAGCATGGTCTGCGCCCAGTGTCACAACCACCCCTTCGACAAGTGGACGCAGATGGACTACTACCAGATGGCTGCCTATAGCTACGGCATGACGGGAACCAACGGCCTCACCAATCCGTTGCTCGCCCAGGCGATCTACGGCGGCGGTCCCGCCAAGAACAAAAGCAACCGTTATGGCGGCGCCGTGTCGAAATTCGACCTGCCTGAGGGCATTGAGCGCAAGGATGTCGGCCGGGCAATGACCGAGATTCTCCGCCCGCTGCGCTACAACACCGTGCTCGACGAATCGCACCGCAAAGCCCTGCGTCTTCCTCACGATTATCAATACACCGACGCCAAGCCCAAGCAGGAAATCAAGCCACTCATCCCCGCTTCCTTCAGCAAGGACGGCGACATCATCAAGAAGGGGGAATCCCCCATCACCTCCTATGCCGGCTGGATGACGAGCAAGGAAAACCCGCGCTTCACCACCGTCATCGCCAACCGGCTTTGGAAGAAACTCATGGGCCAGGGCCTCATCGAACCCGTCGATGAGATCACCGACAGCACCGTGCCCAGCAACCCGCAGCTCATGACCTTCCTCGAAGACACGATGAAGTCGGTGAATTACGACATGAAAGCCTACCTGCGAGGCATTCTGAATTCCGCTGCCTACCAGCGCGAGGCCTACACGAAGGATGTCGAACTCGGCGAAGTCTACAACTTCCCCGGCCCGCTCCTTCGCCGCATGAGCGCCGAGCAAATTTGGGACAGCATGGTCGCGCTTTACAAGCCCAACCCCGACGCCCCGAGCATCGAGGCGAAGGTGGATGCCGAAATCGCCATTCGCCGCATCGAATGGCTCGACCGCGCATTGAACAGCCTCGAGCCAAAGGAACTTCAGAGCTATACGATCAAAGTAGCCCAGAAGCAGAAGGAATTCGCCGCCGAGGTCCGCACGGCCCAGGAAACATTGGACGCGGCTTCGAAGACGAAGGACGAAGACGCCATCCGCGAGGCCCGCCGCCTCATTCAAAGCCAGCGCAAGCGCATCGACGCAGCGGTGGACGAAATCGTCTATGACGCCGGCTTCAAGCGCTTCGCTGAATTGGCTGCGGCAGGAAAACTCGATGAGTTCTCGAAGGACGCGGAGTTCGTCAAGGAAGTCGAGGCCGCGATCAAGTCGAAGAAGGATGGCGAGGTCCTCAGCATGGACGAGGCTCTCGGCATCCTCGCCAGGCAACGCAAGAGCAAGCTGCAGGAGCAGGCCAAGAACCGCATGAAGGCCGATGCTGAACGTCTCGAAGTGGATGACAAGAACGAAAAGACCTCGCTCGCCGCGTGGGAGAACTTCCGCGACACCTACATGCTACGCGCCGCCGATCTCCGCAGCCCGGCCCCGAACGGCCATTTCCTGCGTGAGTTCGGTCAAAGCGACCGCGAACTCGTCGAAAACTCCCGTGACGAGGCCAGCGTGAGCCAGGCGCTCATGCTGCTGAATGGCAAAATCTTCAGCAACCTCATGAATCGCTACACGATGATCGCACGCGCCATGGACAGGGCGAAAAAAGATGGCGCCGACGCAGTCATCGACACCGTCTATCTCAGCCTCATGAGCCGCAAGGCCACCCCTGAGGAACATGCGCTGCTCAAGCCCATCGCCGACAACGCCGACGCCACCGACCGCGGCGACGTGCTCTGGACCGTGCTGAACACCCGGCAGTTCTTCTTCATCCAATGAACAAGTGAGGCAGGCTGCCAGCCTGTCCTCAGTCCTTCTCAACGCGGGATGTGCGGAAAACACATTTCGCGTTCTTATTGGATGGGAAAAAACCCATCTCTGCCTTCGCGCGAGAACCGGAAGTTGTATGTGAGGGAAAGCCCTACACCGTGGCAACATGAAAGCATCACGTCTTGTCCCTGCCATCCTCATGCTCGTGGCGTTTTGGGCGACTCTCTCCACACCTGCCTATCCATGGGCCGACGAGGGCCACAACGCCATCTGGGAGGTCGCACAAACCCTGCTGACTCCGCAGGCCAGGCAGAAAGTCGATGCCACGCTGGCCGGTGACAAACTCGACATGACCGCTGTATGGCTGGATCGTGTGCGTGACATCGCCAAAAACGAAGGACCGCTCGTTGGAGACCAGGAGGCTGATGACTTCAACAAGGCGTTTCCTTTCAATGGCACGTGGCACTACGTCGATCTTCCACTGGACACGACCTCTTATGCCGCGGCACAAGGATTCACTACACGGGATGACGTGGTGCAGCAGATCAACCTCTGCATCGACGTGCTTGAGGGCAAATCCAGCAAGCTCGACGCCCGCGCCGCCCTGCGCGTGCTTGTCCATCTCGTTGGCGACATTCACCAGCCCATGCACTGCGCCAGCGGCTTTTTCGACGTCAGTGACTCGAAGCACCCGGTGCTGCACACCGATCCGGCCTCCTGTCTGCCGTTGAAAAAGGAAAAGCTCGAGGATCGCGGTGCAAACCAGTTGTTCTTCGGCCCGGAAAAATACGACCAGATGCACGCGCTATGGGACTTTGAACTCGTAAAGCGGCTGGCCGGGCTCAAGAATCTCGCGAAACTGCTCAAGGACGTGCTGCCAAAGGTCAACACCTCGACTCCCGGCAATCATCACACGTGGGCGGAACAATGGGCCGGTGAATCTGTCGCCTTGGCGAAAGCCGCCTACGCAGGCATCGAATTTGGCACCTGCACGCTCAACACCACTGGCAAAGGTCCAAAAATCGAGCGCATCGAAGTCAAGCTGCCCGCCGATTACATCGATAAACAGAAGGTGGTCGCAGGCATGCAGATGGTGAAGGCGGCGGCGCGAACAGCGGCGTTGCTCAACGCCATCTGGAAGTGATCACGCGATCACGCCCTTCACCACCTCGCCCGCGATGTCGGTGAGACGAAAATCGCGACCCGCGTAACGATAAGTCAGCTTCAGGTGATCAAGACCGAGGAGATGCAGGATCGTCGCGTGCAGATCGTGGATATGCACCTTGTCCACGGCAGCGTAGTAGCCGTAGTCGTCCGTCGCACCGTAGGCGATGCCCGGTTTTACACCACCACCCGCCAGCCACATCGTGAAGCCATGCGGGTTGTGATCGCGACCATCCGTGCCCTGCGCCACCGGCGTGCGGCCAAATTCACCGCCCCAGACCACCAGCGTGTCGTCCAGCAGGCCACGCGACTTCAAATCCGCGAGCAGGCCCGCGATGGGTTTGTCCACCTCCGCGGCATTTTTGGTGTGTCCTTTGAGCAGATCACCGTGCTGGTCCCACTGCACGAAGCCGTCGCTGTGCGTGACTTGCACGAACCGCACACCGCTTTCGGCAAAACGTCGCGCCATGAGGCACTGGCGGCCGAAATTCGCCGTCACCGGATCATCGAGACCGTAGAGCTTGCGCGTCGCCTCACTTTCGCCCGAGATGTCCTGAATCTCCGGCATCGTCGATTGCATACGGAATGCCAGCTCGAAGGAATTGATGCGTGCTTCAAGCGCCGCGTTCGATCCAGTCGTCTCGAGATACGAATGATTCATCTGCGAGACGAGATCGAGCTGCGAACGCTGCATGTCTGGCGACAGCGTCTTGTTGCGGATGTGTTTCACGACCGCCTGCTCAGCCGGCACGCTCGCATTGCCGAGCGGCGTGCCCTGGCAATACGCAGGCAGAAAAGCCGAGCCCCAATTGTTCACACCGCCATGCGCCAGCGTCGGACAGATCGTGATGAAGGCCGGCAAGTCAGAATTCTCCGTGCCGAGGCCATAACTGATCCACGAACCCATGCTCGGCCGCACAAACGTATCGCTGCCGGTATGCAGCTTCAGCAGCGCACCGCCATGTGCCGGATTCGTGCCGTGCATCGAACGAATGATGCACATGTCGTCCACATGCTTCGCCACATGCGGAAACAAATCACTCACCGGCAGGCCGCTCTGGCCATACTGACGGAATTTCCACGGCGAGCGCAGCAGATTGCCCGTCTGTGCGAACTTCACGCGTGGAAGCGCAAATGGCGGCGGCTTGCCATTGTCGCGATCCAGCAGCGGTTTGGGGTCAAATGTGTCCACCTGCGACGGTCCGCCTTTCATGAGCAGGAAAATCACCCGCTTAGCCTTTGCTGGAAAATGCGGCTGCTTCGGTGCCAGCGGGTCAAACACCGCCGCTTGGGCCGATTCGAGCCCCAAAACACCCTGCAACGCCAGATAACCAAATCCTGCGCACGAGTTGCGCAGCATGGCACGGCGGCTGAATAGATGCTCTGGAGGCAAGGCGTTCACACAAGTTCATACGGGGCTAAACAACCCGCTCTTGCCTCTGCAAACGAGGGATCACGCCCTCGCTGTGGCGGGTGTGCGGCGGTCGTCGTGGAAGAAGTCTTCCATTCGGCGGCGCAGGTCGGCGTAGAATTGCTGCGCCATCTCCTCGAGGGCATCCGCCTTGTATTTGATGCCGCTGGTGGCGGCCAGTTCGCGCTCGACACGCATTTTCTCCTCAAAGGCGTGCTCCAGCTCCATGAGGTGCTCCAGGAAACCCTTCGCAGCTCGTGAGCGATCCACACCTTCGATCAAGGCCCGCTCGAGCGGCTTGTGCTGCGTGAGGTGCAGCAGTTTGCTTTCGCCGATTTCCTTTATGTAACGGTTGAAGGTGGCCAGGAATGCCTTGCGTTCGCCATCGAACTTTACTTCCTCGCGATCCAGCAGCGTGTCATACGGGCCGGGCTTGGAGAAGAACTTCACGATCAGGGGAATGGTGTCCACCAGCATGAACAGCAGCGTCAGCACGCAATACGCCACGAGCGCGAACATGCCTCCCTCCGCTCCCTCCCGAAACAGCTCGTGCAGGGCCAGCGTCTGCTTGAGGATGTCGCGGCGGGGCTCGGCGTTGATCTTGGCGATGCGCAGGTTCTCATCGTTCGTGATCGCGGTGACTTCCTCGTGCATGTTTTTCTCCTGGAGCAGCAGCGCGTCGATTTGTGCCTTCAGGGTCTCACGGATGGCATTCTGCTGGCCCACAAACGCATCCGCCTGCTCGGCCTGCACCTTCTGTTTCAAAGCGAGAATGCGTGTTTGCTCCGCCTTGTTGGCGGCAGCCTCCTCGGCGGCTTTGGCATCGAGAGCGGCGTTCACACCGTCCTCGACGGCCTTGATTTCGGCGACGAGCACCACGCGATTCTTGGTCAACGTGTCCAGCAAGCGGCTGAGGCGCGCCGATTCAGCACGACGCCAGGTGAGCTGGTCTTCCTGGATGCTTTTGGCTCGTGGACCGAGGCCGATGATGCCGCTGCGCTGGCCGTTCACCTCACGCTCGAATTCTGTCTGCCAGTGATTGAGTTCCGCGGCGATTTTTTGGTAATCGGTGCTGATGGTGGCCATTTCCTTGTCGAGAGCCTCCAGACGCTCTTTCCCCGGAGCCACCGCTTCGGCGATCTTCGCATCACGTTCGGCCTTGGCCCTCTTTTCGTCTTCAGTCAGCGTCGGTTCGACCGGCTTGCCATTCTCATCGAGAAACTTGGCGCTGAAGGTCGCATTCCAGTTTTCCCGTTGTTTCGCTATCTCCGATTCTAGCGGCGTGATGCGGGCCTCCACGGCCGCCTTTTGTTGTTTCGCCGTCTCACGTGCCTCCTCAATCTCGCCCTGACGATGTTTTTCGATGACCGACGTCACGGTATCCTTGAAGAGCAACAACGTGAGCGGATGCGAGATCGTGATGCCCATCAGCGCCGCCACGACGACACGCAGCGAGAACTGCGCTGCTTTACGAAAGATGCTCTGATAGGCGCGATACGTGGCCAGCAGCGCCCGGTCCACGGTGAGAATGATGAACGACCACACGAGTGAAACTGGCGCGATGATCCACCAGTTGTCCGTGAGCGTTGAGAGCGCATACGCGCACGCGATGATCGCGAAGGTGGAGGGAACCAACACCGTCGCGCCGAAGGCCACGTATTTTCGCCGCTCCCAGGCCGGACAGGCGTCGAGGTTGTCGGAGGAGGCCGAGGACAGCCAGAAGAAGACACGTTCAATACGGTCGAGGAGGTTCATGCGCGCGAGGGGTGGCTGGACTGCGAGTGTGCGGGACGGCTGAAGATTGTCAAACTGCTCCGCCGGATTATTGAAGCCTTATGACGACCGCCTTCGATGACGCATTCATCTGTGATTCCGTCCCGGCGGAGTTCATGGACAGGCTCTGGGCGGCTGGCTGGAGGCATTTTGGGCGGTATTTCTTTCGCTACAGCGCCCAGCCGGACAGACTGGGCGGCACGCAGACCATAACGCCGCTGCGCATCGACCTTGCGTCCTGCACTTTCACCAAAAGCCAGCGCCGGGTGCTCCGCAAAAACGCGGACCTGCGCCACGACATCGTCCCCACCCGGCTTGATGACGACATCCGCGCCATGTTCCAGCGCCACAAGGAGCGCTTCACCCACAACGTCCCCGATGCGCTAGAAAGCTTCCTCGGCCCCGATCCCGAAAACGGCCCCTGCGAGTGCCGCATGCTGCGGGTGTTTTCAGGAGAGCGCCCCGTTGCCGTGAGTTTCTTCGATGTTGGCCAGCAGGCCGCGTCGAGCGTCTATGGCGTCTTCGAGCCGGAGTTCGCCAAACGCAGTCCCGGCATCCTCACGATGCTTCTCGAGATCGAACATTGCCGCGCGAACGGCCTGCGCTGGCTGTATCCTGGCTACGCCACGCATGAAAGCAGCGCCTACGATTACAAGAAGCAGTTCCGCGGCCTTGAAAAGCTCGATTGGGCCAGCGGTGAGTGGCAGAAACGCCATCCCGCTTAACGCCGGATGTGCAGGAACAGGTTCACGCCCTCCGGCTCCCACTGAATCTCGATCGAATCGGCGGCTGCCCCAGCCTCCAGCGCCATCTCGCGCAAGCGATCGCGCGTGCGATGCTGCAGCACCCAGTCGCCAAGCAGTTCCATGTAATCGCGGCTGGGGTTGAAGTCAGAGAAATTGCCCACCACCACTTCACCGCCCCGCCGCGTCACGGCCATCAGCGCCTTGAGCAGATAGACAAACGAACGGTCGGCCAGATAATCGAACAGGCCCGCCGACCATACGAGGTCGTAACCCTTCGCCGGCAGGAAACGCAACACGTTGCGATGGTAAAACTCCACGCGATGCGCGAACGGTGCGCACATTTTCTTCGCGCACTCGATGGCGTGAATCTCCGCGTCCACGCAGTCGAAAAACACCTCGCGCTCAGGATTGTCGAGCACCCATTCGCGCACATCACGCCCCGGGCCACTGGCCACGTTCAACACGCGCATTGCTTCCTTCGGCCTGCCCGCCGTGTGCGCGTGCAGGAGATGGTGAAAGTAACTCTTGCGATTCCGCACCGCGTTCGGAGCGGCTTGCGCATGAAAATAGAGATCCCATTTCCGCAAATGCGGCTCTGGAGCCGTGCGTAGCGTGTAGATCGCATCGATCATTTCGTAGTCGCCGCTGTAGCCGTATTTCTTCCCAAGCGCCCGCGCCTGCATCGTGCCCTCCAGATGGCGGCTGGTGATGTCCTGCGCGTAGGCGATCACATCGTCACGGGCAATCACCTTCGCCCGCACCGCATCACCAAGCAGCCGCAGTGTGCGCGTGAGCAGTGCATACTCCGCCGGCATCGGCCCGCCTGCGGCAATGAGTTCGCGCAGCAAATCGTCCATCTGCAGCAACGGAGCATGGTCGCTCTTGCGGGAGTGCAATCGTTCTTGGAGAACAAGGGGCGGCATGCGCTGGGTGATGGCTGAGGATCGCCTGAGTGAGGCAGGTGAAAGCGTAACGCATTGATAATAAACCTTTCCTAACCAATCGGGAAGCAAAAAATCGTCTTTCCTCCAGGCAAGCCCCGCAAATCGCTCGAAAAAATCCCAGCCAAATGCCGGTCGGTTCAAGATTTTCCCGCGTTCATGGCGTAACCATCCCTTTCATGAAGTCCTGTGTTTTTGTCCTGCTTTTCACCGCCTCCGCCCTCGCGGAGACGGTGGATTTCTCGCGTGATGTCCTCCCCATTCTGTCCGCGAACTGCTTCGCGTGCCACGGTCCGGACGAAAAGGAGCGGAAGGCGAAACTGCGGCTCGATGTCGAAGGCGACGCGAAACGTGCCCGCGATGGCGAAACGCCCGTGCTCGGTGGCAAACCGGAGCAGAGCAGCGTTTTCACCCGTCTCGTCACGAAGGACGAAGACGACCTCATGCCGCCGCCGGAGTCGCACAAGACGCTGAAACCTGCGCAAATCGAGATCGTGCGCCGCTGGATCGCCGAAGGCGCGAAGTGGGGCCGCCACTGGTCCTTCGAGCCCGTGACGCGGCCGCAGGGCACGATCGACTCCCTCGTGAAGGAGAAGCTGGCGGAGAAAAAACTCACGCTGCGGCCTTCAGCATCTGCCGCAACGCTCGCGCGGCGTTTGTCGCTGGATTTGACCGGTTTGCCTCCGGTTGAATCATCCGACAAAGCCTACGAAGCACTCGTGGACTCACTGCTGTCCTCAAAAGCCTTCGGAGAGCACTGGGCGCGCCTGTGGCTCGATCTCGCGCGTTACGCGGACACAAAGGGCTACGAGAAAGACCTCGGCCGCACGATGTGGCCGTGGCGTGACTGGGTCGTGGACGCGTTGAACGCGGACATGCCCCTCGATCAATTCACGCTGGAGCAGCTCGCCGGCGATTTGCTGCCGAATCCGACCGAGCAGCAGCTGATCGCCACCGCCTTTCACCGCAACACGATGTCGAACGACGAAGGCGGCACCGACAACGAGGAGTTCCGCGTCGCGGCGGTGAAGGATCGTGTCGATACGACGATCCAGGTGTGGATGGGCCTCACGATGGGTTGCGCGAAGTGTCACAGCCACAAATACGACCCCATCAGCAACGAGGACTACTACCGCCTCTACGCCATCCTCAATCAAACGCAGGACGCCGACCTGCCCGATGACTCGCCAAAGCTCTCCAAGCCGACGCCGGAGCAAACCAAGGCCGTCGAAGTGGCCACGAAGAAGCTCAACGAGCTGCGTGAGCAGCTCGCGAAGGCCAGCGGCAAGGATTTGAAGGACAAGGAACTCGAACGCGAAGACACGGATGACAAACCGGAGATCGCGAAACTCAAAGCGCAGGTCAAATCCGCGCGCGACGCACTCAAGTCGGCCAACGAGGCCATCGTGGCCGTGCCGATCTTCCGCGAGCTGCCCGCCGCGAAGCAGCGCGTCACCAAGATCCACAACCGTGGCAACTTCCTCGATCAAACCGCGCCCGTGACGCCTTCCGTGCTGCCTGCCTTCGGCAAATTGCCCGAGGGCGCGCCGCTGAACCGCATCGGCCTCGCGAAGTGGCTCGTGAACCGCGATAACCCGCTCACGCCGCGTGTGTGGGCGAATCGCGTGTGGGCGCGCTTGTTCGGCATCGGCCTTGTCGAGACGGAGGAGGATTTCGGCGCGCTCGGCACTCCACCAAGTAATCCGAAGCTGCTCGACCTGCTCGCGGCCGAGTATCGCGATGGCGGCTGGTCGTTGAAGAAGCTGCTAAAGTTCATCGTGATGAGCGACACGTATCGCCAGGCCTCGGAGACAACGCCCGCGCTGCGCGAGGCCGATCCGCGCAACGCGCTCGCCTCACGCGGCGCGCGCTATCGCCTCAGCGCCGAGGTCGTGCGCGATCAGGCGCTCGCGGTGTCCGGATTGCTCTCGCGCAAGATGGCCGGGCCGCCGGTGATGCCACCGCAGCCCGCGGGTCTGTGGCGCTCGACTTACAGCGGCAAGACGTGGATCGACGCCGAGGGCGAGGATCGTCACCGCCGCGGCCTCTACACCTACTTGAAGCGCACCACGCCGTATCCGTCGTTCATCACATTCGATGGTGGCAGCGGTGAAGTCTGCCAGATCCGCCGCATCCGCACGAACACGCCTCTGCAGGCTCTCGTGACGCTGAACGATCCCGTCTATCTCGAAGCCGCCGCTGCGCTCGCCGCGAAGATGATCGCCTCCGGCAGCGAACCTGCCAGCGCAGGTCTGCAAATCGCGCTTTGTCGTCCCGCGAAGTCCGACGAGGCCAAACCGCTGCTCTCCTTGTTCGCCGATGTGAAGGCCGACTTCGCGAGGCATCCGCAGCAAGCCGCCGATTTGATCGCCACTACGCGTTCCAAGTCGCCGCAAGGCATCGCGGCACCTGATTTCGCCGCGTGGATCGTCACCGCGAACGCGATCCTCAACCTCGACGAATTCCTCACCCGCAACTGAGCCATGACTCCCGACCTCCTTCACGCCCGCGCCATCACGCGGCGGCATTTGTTTCAGACGAGCGGCCTCGGTTTCGGTGCGCTCGCGCTGAACTCGCTCATGGCGGACGATTGGAAGCGCCCCATGATCCCGGCGCGGGCGAAACGCGTGATCTACCTGCACATGGCGGGCTCGCCGTCGCAGTTGGAGATGTTTGATTACAAGCCGGAGCTACAGAAGCTGCACCTCAAGGACGCGCCGGCCTCCTTCCTCGAAGGCAAACGCTTCGCCTTCATCAAAGGCGTGCCGAAGGTGCTCGCCGCGCAGTTCAAATTCGCGCAGCAGGGCCAGAGCGGCCAGTGGATAAGCGAGCTGATGCCGCAACTGGCCAAGGTGATCGACAAGATCTCCGTGATCCGCACGGTGCACACGGACCAGTTCAACCACGCGCCAGCGCAGCTCTTTGTGCACACGGGATCGCCCCGTCTTGGCAGCCCGTCGATCGGATCGTGGGCCACCTATGGTCTCGGCAGCACCAACGAGGACCTGCCTGGCTTTGTGGTGCTGCTCTCCGGCGGCAAGACTCCCGATGCCGGGAAATCGCTCTGGGGCAGCGGCTTTTTGCCGAGCGTGTATCAAGGCGTGCAATGCCGCACGACGGGCGATCCCGTGTTGTATCTCAGCGACCCGAAGGGCATGGACCGTGCGATGCGCCGCCGCATGCTCGATGCCGTGGCAAAGATGAACGAAGCCGAGCATGCACGCAGCGGCGATGCCGAGACGCTCACGCGCATCGCGCAATACGAGCTCGCCTACCGCATGCAGATGAGCGTGCCGGAGGTGATGGACATCTCGAAGGAGCCGGAGCACGTGCTGAAGCTCTACGGTGCGAAGCCCGGCTACGTCTCGCCCGCCGAAACGAGCACCGATGATGTGCGCGTGCTCTACAAGGGTGACGATCCCACCTTCGCGAACAACTGCCTGCTCGCGCGCCGCCTCATCGAGAACGGCGTGCGCTTTGTGCAGCTCTACGACTGGGGCTGGGACCACCACGGCTCCTCGCCCGGCGAGAGCATCGACGAGACGCTGCCGATCAAGTGCCAACAGATCGACCGCGCCATCAGCGGCCTCATTCTCGATCTGGAGCAGCGCGGATTGCTCGACGACACGCTCATCGTGTGGGGCGGTGAGTTCGGCCGCACGCCGATGATGCAGAACAACGTGCGCAGCGATCTGAAGAAGGGCTTCGTCGGCCGCGATCACCATCCGTATGCCTACACGATGTGGATGGCCGGCGGCGGCATCAAAGGCGGCGTCGCGCTCGGCCAGACGGACGAATTCGGCTACTACCCGGTCGAGAATCCGGTCGGCATCCGCGATCTCCAGGCGACCATCCTCAATCAGCTCGGACTCGACCCGTATCGCTTCCACTTCACCTACCAGGGCCTCGACAACCGCCTCATCGGCCCGACGAACGAGGGCAAGGTGCTCAAGACGCTGCTGGCGTGATGTTTGATTGCCGCATGAGCCGCCGTTAAACCCTGCTCATGAAATTCACCACCGTCCTGCTCACGATCACCAGCGCCTCCGCCGCGCCGGTCGATTTCGTGCGCGACGTGCGGCCGATCCTCGAAAAACACTGCTACGAATGCCACAGCGCGAAGAAACAAAAGTCCGGCTTGCGCCTCGACATCAAATCCGAGGCACTCAAAGGCGGCGACAAGCACGCGCCGGACATCCAGCCCGGAAAAGCCGCGGGCAGCCCGCTCATCCACTTCCTCACCACCGATGACGAAGACGAGCAGATGCCGCCGAAGGGAAAACTTGCCGCCGCAGACATCGAGACGCTCACCCGCTGGATCAACGAAGGCGCGAAATGGCCGGATGGCGTCGATATGGCCAAACTCGAAGACAAACGCGACCACTGGAGCTTCAAGCCGCTGACTGTCACGACGGGCAAACACACCATCGACAGCTTCATTGACGCAAAACTTGCCGCGAAAGGCCTTCACCGCTCTCCACCCGCCGATCCGGTCGCGTGGCTGCGTCGTGTGACCTTTGATCTCATCGGCCTGCCACCGACTCCGGAGGAAGTGACAGCGTTCTTGAAGGACAAAGACCACGAAGCCGTCGTGGAGCGCCTGCTGAAGAGCCACCGCTACGGCGAGCACTGGGCGCAGCACTGGCTGGATGTGGTGCGCTACGCGGACACCCACGGTTTCGAGGTGAACACCGAGCGTCCCAATGCGTGGCCGTATCGCGACTACGTCATTCGCGCATTCAACAACGACACGCCGTATGATCGCTTCATCAAAGAGCAGATCGTGGGCGATGCGATGGGTGAAGACGCGGCCACGGGGTTCCTCGTCACGGCGTCGGTGCTGCTGCCGGGCCAGATCGGCAAAGACGAGCCGTCGAAGCGGCTCGCGCGGCAGGATTCCATCGATGAGATCGTCGTGAACATCGGCCAGACCTTCCTCGGCCTCAGCATCGGCTGCGCGCGCTGCCACGATCACAAATTCGATCCGATCAGCGCCAAGGACTACTACGCGATGCAGGCCTTCGTCGCCGGTGTCGAGTATGGCGACCGCGAACTGCGCACGCCGGAGGCCCTCGCGGCGCGCGAGGAGCTAAAGAAGGTCAAAACACAGCTCACCGACATTGAGACGCAGCTCTCGCGCTTTGTTCCCATCGCCAAATCGGGCGTGAAGCGTCCGATGATCGATGCGCGTGAGAATCGCGACCGATTTGTGCCCGTGAAGGCCAAACGCGTGCGCTTCACCATCCGCGACACCAATAAACTCGAACCTTGCATCGACGAACTCGAGGTTTTCAGCACTGCGGGCGAAAACATCGCGCTGAATGCCCCCATCACCGTCTCCGGCGAAAAAGTCAGCGCTGACCGCCATGAGCAGCGTTTCGTGAACGACGGCAACTACGGCAACTCACGCAGCTGGATGTCGAACGAGGTCGGCAAAGGCTGGGTGATGGTCGAATTCGCGCAGGAGCACGAGATCGACCGCGTCGTGTGGGGCCGTGATCGACAGGGCAAATTCAAGGACCGCCTCGCCACGAGCTACATCATCGAAACGGCCGGCGAATCCGGCACCTGGCGCGTCGTCGCTGACTCCGACGATCGACAGAAATACGACACGCGCGACCGCACGCAGCCCGCATATTCCACGCAAGGCCTTCGCAAGGAGGAAATCGCCGAAGCGCAGCGTCTGATCGATCAAAAGCGCCCGCTTGATGCGCGTCTGCAACGCCTTAGCGCGGATCAAACCGTCTTCGCCGGCACCTTCCGCACACCGGATGACATCCATCTCCTCAATCGCGGTGATCCAGAGCAACCGAAGGAGCCTGTGGTGCCCGCGGTGCTCACTGCGTTGGGAAAAGTAACGCTGACCAAGGAAGCCGCCGAGCAGGAACGCCGCCGCGTCCTCGCGGAGTGGATCGCCAGCCCGCAGAATCCACTCACGGCCCGCGTGATGGTCAACCGCATCTGGCAGGGCCACTTCGGCACCGGTCTGGTCGAGACACCGAGCGACTTCGGCCGCATGGGCGTGAAACCCACGCATCCCGAGTTGCTCGACTGGCTCGCCGCCGAGTTCATCAAGAGCGATTGGAGTGTGAAATACATGCACCGGCTGATCGTGATGAGTAAAACCTACCAGCAGTCGTCGGGCATGTCGGGCCAGTCCGATGCCGCAGCGAAAGACGCCGACGCTCGCTACCTCTGGCGCTTCCCTTCCCGCCGCTTGGAAGCTGAATCCATCCGCGACTCGATGCTCGCCGTCAGCGGTCTGCTGGATTTGAAGATGTATGGCCGTGGCTACAACCTCTTCGACAAACGCGGCGGCCTCAGCGGCTTTGAACCCGTCGAGACCCTCACACCGGACAACAAGCGCCGCATGATCTACGCGCACAAAGTCCGCCGCGAGCCCGAGGCCGTGTTTGGCGCGTTTGACTGTCCCGACGCCGGTCAAAGCACCGCCATCCGCCGCGCCAGCACTACTCCGATCCAAGCGCTCAACCTCTTCAACAGCCGCTTCTCACTCGACACCGCAAACGCCTTCGCCGTCCGCGTGCACAAGGAAGCCGGCGATGACATCGCCGCGCAAATCACCCGCGCTTATCAACTCGCGTTGAATCGCACTCCGACGGCCGATGAGTTGTGCGATACGGAGCCCGTTGTCCGCCAGCATGGCCTCGGCGTGCTCTGCCGAGCCTTATTCAACTCGAACGAGTTTCTTTTCATGCCGTAGCATGGGCTTCTACGTTTCCAATCTCCACAAACCCACAGGCTAGAAAGCCTATGCTACTCTCCGAACACCTCAGCCCCGCCGGACATCACTTGCTCGACCGCCGCCGCTTTCTTAGCAGCAGTGCCACGGCGCTTGGTTCGATTGCGTTGACGCGCTTGCTGGCCGCGGATGGCTTGTTGATCGATCCAGCGCGGCCGTATGCGCCGCGACAGCCGCATTTCCCGGCGAAGGCGAAGAATGTCGTTGTCATCTTTTGCGCGGGTGCGGTGAGCCAGCTCGAAACGTGGGACTACAAGCCGGAACTCATCAAGTGGGACGACAAACCGCTGCCCGGTGGCCCGGCGGTGACGTTTCAAGGTCCCGCGGGCAATCTCGCGCGACCGCAATACACCTTCCGACCACGCGGCCAGACCGGGAAATGGGTCAGCGACATGATCCCGCATCTCGCGGAGCTCACCGATGACATCGCGTTTATCCACTCGCTCACCAGCAAGTCGAACACGCATGGACCCGCGGAGAATTTTCTCTCCACCGGCTTCACGCTCGATGGTTTTCCCTCGCTCGGCTCGTGGGTGACGTATGCGCTCGGTAGCGAGAACCAGGATCTGCCGAGCTACGTCGCGATTCCCGATCCACGCGGCGTGCCGCAGAACGGCGCGAACAACTGGGGTCCTGGTTTTCTGCCCGCTGCCTTCCAAGGCACCACGATGAGCAGCAAAAGCCCTGTGCGGCACCTTTCCGCACCCGGTGTGTCCGCGCAGGCGGATCAAGCCGCGCGTTCGTTGCTGCAAAAGATGAACGCACGTCATCTCGAAGCGAACTCCGGCGATCAAAAGCTCTCCGCACGCATCGCCAGCTACGAACTCGCCGCTCGCATGCAGCTCAGCGTGCCGGAGATCAACGACCTCAGCACCGAGCCCGCGCACATTCTGAAAATGTATGGCGCAGACGACACGCAAAACGCTGACAAAGCTGCCTTCGCGAAAAACTGCATCCTCGCGCGCCGTCTCATCGAGCGCGGCGTGCGCTGCGTGCAGCTGTTCAACGGCGCGTATGCCAGCGGCGGCAAACTCAACTGGGACGGCCACAGCGATCTCAAGGCGCAGTATGACGTGCACGCCAGCATCCTCGACCAGCCCGCCGCCGCACTGATCCGCGATCTGAAACAACGCGGCCTGCTGCAGGACACGCTCGTCGTGTGGTGCACCGAATTCGGTCGCATGCCCTTCTTCCAAAAAGGCGCGAAAGGACGCGATCACAATCCCGACGGCTTCACGTGCTGGATGACCGGCGCAGGCGTCAAGCCCGGCGTCAGCCACGGCGTCACCGACGAACTCGGCCAGAAGGCCATCCAGGACATCCATCCGCTCTACCACTTCAACGCCACGATTCTCCACCTCCTCGGCCTCGACTTCGAACGCCTCACCTTCGAGCACAACGGCATTCAGCGCCGCCTCACGAACGTGGAAGGCAAGGTGATCCCCGAGGTGCTGGCGTGAGTCAGCATTGCATGAAACTTCTGCTGTGCCTGCGCATCCTCACCGTGTTGTCACTGACAACGGCATCAGCGCATGATCCCCCGAAGCTGGAGCGCTCGTTCTGGCTCAATGCCTCGCTCTCGGTGCCGAAGCTCGGCTACTGGGGCACAGACTTTGCCCCACCGAAGGCTCCCACGACGGCTGAGGTCATGAATGCGGCTCGCACGCTGCTTCAGCAGGCGAATCCAAATCGCCTGTATCTCATTCATCATCGCGAACTCCCTTTCGCGGAGACCGCTCGCATTTTCCGCGACTGGCGCAAAGCCTGCCCCGCCTCCATCGAGATCATTCCGGCTCTCGTGCTGCGCATGTATGACAAGACTGCGGCACCGGTCTTTTCGGCGAATGAGCTGGATGAGTTGCTCGCCTTCTTCAAAGCAGAGATTCATCCGGCCAAGATCGCCGTGTATGACGTGCTGCCGAAACGCGATCAGAGTGATGCGCTTGCCACGCTGGCGAAAAACTACCCGCAAGGCATCCTGCGCATCGGTTTGCAGCCTGATGAGCCGCTGGAAGCTCCGTTCGTCGGAGCGGTGGAAGACACGTGGAGCGGTTTCTGTCACGGGCTCACGAATGAAGACTGGCAGGATCACGGCTTTGGCCGCGACACGCTGCGGAAGTGGGTTTCGTTGCGCAACGAGCAGCCGAAACGCATCGCCTACGATCTCATCGTCGTCGCCTGGGACTACGCTAACACGAAACGTGGTGAATACCCTGGTTACGACGACGCGCACAAGAACCTCCCGCTGCCCGCAGAGCGAAATCGCCTCGCCGCACGCGAAATCCTCGCGCGAGCCAAGCCAGAGTCCTTCGCGGGCTTCAGCGCGGATCTGCTCATCATCGAACTTAACTCCGAAACGACGGCCCACGATGGCAAAGAGTCGTTCTACACCACTCTGAAGTCCGGAAAGCCCTACACCGGCTTCTACGCCCACCCCTGGCGTGAGGCCTGCGAGATCTTCCAAGCGCTCAGCACTGGCAAAATACCCTGACTGGCACGCAGCAGGCGTTCCGACGTGTTGTCGGAAGCGAAGCTCAGACTTCAGGCGACAGCTCGACGCTGTGAAGCTTTGTGCCGTTGATGTCGTGCAGGTTGACCGTCATCGCACCGCTGGCACCATCGATTTTGACCGCACCGAAAAACTGCAGCCCCTCCTTTGGAGAACGATTGGGCTTCATACCCTTCGGAATGCCGGTGAACTTCACTTCCGGGCCAAACGTGTTGTCCATTTCACCGGGACCAAAGGTTCCCGCATTGAGCGGGCCTGCCACAAACTCCCAGAACGGGTCAAAGTCCGTGAACTGCGCGCGTGCAGGATCGTAGTGATGCGCGGCGCAGTAATGCACGTCCGCCGTCACCCAGACCACGTTCTTGATGCGGTTCTTTTTGATGAAACTGAGCAGCCCGGCCAGCTCCATCTCTCGCCCCAGCGCCGGACCATCGCCGTTGGCAAACGCCTCGAAATTCGCGCCGTCTTTGACCACGATGCCCACCGGCATGTCGCTGGCGATCACCTTCCAGGTTGCTTTTGATGACAGCAGGCGCTGCTTCACCCACTCCAGTTGCGCCGATCCAAGAAATCTCGTCTCATCACTCAGGCTGGTCTGCCGGTTCGTTGTGTTCACACCGCGATAGCTGCGCTCATCGAGCATGATCACATCCAGCAACGGTCCGCGCTCAAAAAAGCGGAAGATGCGCTCAGGGTCGGATGCATCAAACCGCAGCGGCATGTAATCGAGAAACGCACGCCTGGCCCGCGCTGCGAGCAGATCGACGCTTTTTACGGAGTAGCGTGCGTCATCGAGCAGCTGCTGGCCTGGGAACCAGTTGTTGCGAACCTCGTGGTCGTCCCACTGTGCCAGCAGGGGTACCTCGGCGTTGAACCGACGCAGATTTTCATCCAGCAGGTTGTAGCGATACGCGCCGCGGAACTCATCGAGTGTCTCGGCCACCTTCGACTTCTCCTCGCTCGTGAGGTTCTTCCAGGTCTGTCCATCATCGAGCACGGCCTCCGCTGCGATGGGATTGTCCGCATAGATCGTGTCACCAGAATGAATGAAGAAATCAGGCTGCACACGTCGCATCGACTCAAAGATCTTCATCCCGCCGAAATCAGGATTGATGCCCCATCCTTGCCCACACACATCGCCACCCCACACAAAGCTCACGTCGCGACGTCCGCCCGGAATCGTGTTAAAGCTGCCGGTCACTGGCTCGCTGAGCACCTTCGCGTCTTCGAGCGACTGAAACTGCACGCGATAAAACACACGCTGCCCTGCCGGAAGACCGCTCAAATCCACACGCGCCGTGAAGTCGCTCGTTTCCAAAGCCGCCGGCCCCAAAATACGCCGTGCGTTTTTGAAGGACTCCGTCGTCGCGCACTCGACGATCATGCGCGCCGCCCGGTCCGCACGGCTCCAAATGATCGCACCGTCAGCGGCCACATCCCCGCTCTGCACGCCGAACAGAATCTTCGGTCGAAGCTTGTCGGAAGTCACAATCGCCGGAGCGGCGAACGATGCGCCCCGCATCATGGTTCCGGCTGCGGCCAAGGGCATCGATCGTGAAAGAAAAGAGCGGCGGTTCATCATGGCACCCATTCTGCCCACCGCACACCCACCCCGCAACTTCCAGTCAGCCGATAAATGACAGGATTTCGTCTCGCGTCGGAATCGAAGGCTGCGCTCCCGCTTTCAGCGTCGCCAGTGCCCCAGCGGCATTCGCGAAGGCAATGTCACTCGAAACGGCAAACGCACCGGCGAATGTGTCGCCAGCGCCCACCGTGTCCACGGGCGTGACCTTTGGTGGCAAAACCTCGCTCACACCTGCCTCCGTGATGCTCAGCGTGCTCTCCGCGCCACGCGTGATGATGAGCTGAGCGCACCGCGCCTCCTTCAGATCGCGATTCGGCGTGATTTGGGCTGCCTCGCCCTCATTCACAATCAGCACATCGACTCCAAAGTGATCCGACAGAAACGCATCACTCAGCGGCGAAGGGTTCAAAATGACTTTCACACCCGCTTCACGCGCAATTTCCGCTGCGCGACGCACCACAGGCAGCGGGCACTCGAGTTGCAAAAGCAACGTATCGGCTCCGCGGATGAGTTCGGCATGCTTTTCGATGTCCGCAGGCGTGATCGCGTGATTCGCGCCCGGATTCACGATGATCGAATTCTCGCCCGCATCATCCACTGCGATGAACGCGCTGCCCGTGGGCGTTTCGGAGCGCAAAACGCCCGAAGTATCGATTCCCTCGGCTTTCAGCGCCTCGATGTAGCGCGTGCCGAAATCATCCACGCCGACGCAGCCGATCATCGCCACGCGTCCGCCTGCTCGCGCGGCCGCGACGGCCTGATTCGCTCCTTTGCCACCAAAACACGTCAGCATGCTGCTCGACGTCAACGTTTCACCCGGCGCAGGAATGCGCGGCACACGCAGCGTGTGATCCACGTTCAACGAACCGACGACGACGATGCTGGGGCGTGGTGTTTCCATCACTTCTTCGCCGGTGGAGGTTCGACGCTGAGCTGCACGATGGCCTCACGCACGCGGGTGGCCTGCTCGGGGCTCATGATGAGGAAGCGGTGCTTGCCTTCGCCTTTCTTGACCGGGCGGAAGAGCGTCGCGGAGTCGTCATCGACCTTGATGTTTCCAGGGGCAGAGAGGTCGAAGTAGCCACGGTCGGGGTAGATCGCATACAGCACCGCCGTCGGGTCCCAGGTCGGACGATCGTGCGGCGGCGGGTTGTAGAGGTAGTAGGCCTCCTTGAGCGGATGATGCTCGATGTAATTGAGATCCTGTTCGATCACGACATGCGGAAAAGCCGCGGCGACACCGATTTCGTAGCCGCTCCACACCATCGGCGTGGGCCAGTCCTTCGCGAGTTTCTGCGCGGCGGGCACATCGAGCTTCACATTGTATTCGAGGTGCCGCGTGTCGAAGTTCACCGTCTGAAACGCGCCGGCCATGATGCTCAGCACCTTCACCTTCTTCGCGATGAGCGCCTTCGCGTCCGCATCGTCCATGAGTCGCGCCAGATTCGTGAAAAAGCCCACCTGCGCGATCACCACGCTGCCATCCGGTTGCTTCGCGAGGATGTCTTTGATCAAACCGCCTGCCTCGGGTGCGTCTGCGCCGCTTTTGAGATCATGCGGGTAGCGGAAGGAGCCGTCGGGGTTCTTTTCATCAGCGAGGAGGTTGAACTTGCCCGCTTCCTTCGCTGCGCCGTTGCGAACGACGCCGATGGGCGTGTCCGGATAACCGTAAAGCGTGTTCACCGCATCGACGAACGCCGCCGCCTGCGGATGATCCTTCGTCACTGTGACCGCGAGCAGCTCGCACGCGCCGCGCTTTTGCAGATTGTGAATCATGCACAGCGCCATCAGGTCATCGACATCGTTGCCCATGTCGGTGTCGAAGATGAGCCGCACCGGCTCCGCGCGTGCAATGACGAATGCAGAATGCAGAATGAGGAAGAAGAGCAGACGCTTCATTTCTGTGGAGGTTGGATGGTGAGATGGACGATGGCTTCGAGCGCGCGACTTTGCTGCACGGAGCTCATGGTGAGGAAACGGTCGCGCTTGCTGGCTTGTGCTTTGCCCTGCGGCATGAAGCGCGTGAAGCCGTCATCGAGCACTTTCACGCGTCCGGGCTGCGAAAGACCGAAGAAGCCGCGTTCTGGATACACCGCCTGCAGCACACTGCTCTCGTCCCAGCACGGCCGGTCATGCTCGGGGCCGCTGTGGAGCAGATACGCCTCTTTGACGATGTGATGCGGCACATAGCCGAGATCACGCTGGATCACGACACGTGGAAACGGCAGGGCCTCGCCGATCTCGTAGCCGCTCCACACGATGGGCACCTCGTCGGGCCACTGGTCAGCCACCGTCTGCATGTAGCCGATGCCGTTAATGACGTTCGCTTCGAGGTGGTAGTTCGTGCCGTTGCAGAACGCGAACGCGCCGGCCATGATCGAGAGCGTTTTCACCTTCTGCTTCACCAAATCAACACCGCCGGGTGATTGGAGCAGATTCGCCATGTTCGAGGCGATGCCGACGCTGATGATCGTGACGCTGTGATCAGGCTGCGCGGTCAAAAGCTCGCGAATCAACTCCACGGCATCCTTCGCGTCCTCGTTTCGCTTCAAATCGTGCGGATAGTCCGGCGAATCGGCCAGCTTGAGGTATTTGCTCTCGCGATGCTGCGCCTCGTCATCGCGCGTGACACCGACCGGCAGATCCGGGCGCCCGTGGAAGGTGTTTTGCGCGTCCACAAAGCTCGCGGTAAGCGGATTGTTCTTCGAGACCGTCACGCCGAGAAACTCGCATGCACCACGATCCGCCAGCGTGTGGCACATTGCCAGCGCCAGCACGTCATCGACATCGCCTGTGATGTCCGTGTCGAAGATGATCTTCGGCTTGTCGGCGAAGAGCGACGCGCTGAAGGCGCAGAGAAAGAGAATGAGGCGTTTCATGACTTATTTGCGTCTCCAGATGTCCGCGAGCACGGCGGCGATGATGACGGCGCCGGTCACAACGCGCTTCATCGGTTCCGTGGCACCGATTTGAACGAGGCCCGCTTCAAGTGTGGCGATGATCAGCACGCCCATGAAGCTTTTCACGACACTGCCACGTCCGCCCATCAGACTCGTGCCGCCGACGACGACGGCTGCGATGGCGCTGAGTTCAAAACCGACGCCGGCGTTTGGGTCGGCGCTGCCGAGACGCGAGCAGTTGAAGACGGCGGCAAGTCCGGTCAAGGCACCGAGCAGGGCATGCGCAAAGATGCGCGGACGATCCACGGGCACGCCGGAGACGAGCGCCGCCTCACGATTCGCGCCGATAGCTAGCCAATGACGACCCAAGGGCATCTGCGATAGCATCACCTGCCCCGCGACGACGATGAGCACGCTGATGACGAAGGCCGGTGAAATGACCAGGCCACCAAACGGAGCACCCAGCGACTCAATCGACGCACCAATGTATTTGGTCTGCGAGTTCGTCGCGAGGAACGCCAGTCCGCGCGCCATTTCGAGCATCCCGAGCGACACAATGAACGAGGGAAGCCGCAGTTTCACGCTCACCGCGCCGGTAGTGCCACCGATCGCACCGCCCACCAGGATGCTGCCGAGCAAGGCCAGCGGAAGCGCCCACTGCCAGTCGGCCATCATCACACCGACGACCGCGCCGCACAGTCCGAGCACCGAACCGACGGAGAGATCGATGCCGCCCGTCACCATCACCAACGTCATGCCCGTGGCGACCAGTGCCAGCGCCGGAACACGGTTCGCCACCGAACCCAGCGTCGCCGCACTGAAGAAGCTGTCTCGCAGCATACCGAACAGCAGGATCATCGCCGCGAGGACGGCGAGGAGGATGAGGTAGTCAGCGAAGCGACGCATGTTCATAGGGCAATGAATTTCACCATTTCACGACATGGATGGAACGGTTGTCATTCCCGAAGATCACCAGTGCATGAAAATTCCCTTCGAAGCCGAAAAGCGCAGTCCTTGTAAACTGAGTGCGCTTGGAAAGGATCAAGACGATCTCAGATTCGGTTAGGTTTGTGCCTTTGAGCGAGTCACGAATATCCCTTTCGACGTCCAATACCTTGGCCTCTTCAGCTCGATTGACCCATTCCGAATATTTGGCATGCGAATCTTCCAGTTCATCAATTTCAGCACGAACGCCTGACCAAAGTGAATCCATTGGGTTAAACACCGGCGGCGCCGAATCTTCACGATGAGAACATGATCCAACAGCCGAGAGCACGGCGAGCAGGACAAGGTAGTCAGCGAAGCGGCGCATTGTGGTTATAGAATCATTCATCAGCGACGAACCATCCGCTGAACGAGAGAGAGAAGATGGCTATCACCATCGTGAAAATGATGCCATAAAAGCCTTCGGAAGAGGTCAATTTCCCGGGGCTCGAATCGGGCATATAAGGCGACAGCAAGACCAAGGCTAATGCGATCACCACATAGATCAGCAACGCATAGACTAACCCGCGAGCAAGATGCTCTCGATACCCTCTCAAGATTCGACCGATCAGTTTCTTCATAAACTGATCCCTTGCTATTTCGTGACCACATCCACCGGCGTCTGTTGATCAGCAGGCGTGGACTTGTCCTTGAGAATCTTCAGCGAGGCTTCGATGCCGAAGACGGCGAGCTGGTCGCCGTGCTGGTCGGCGGTGGCGAGGACGCGGCCGTCGGCGAGGAGAGGTTTGATTGCGGCGATGTTGTCGAAGCCGACGATCTGGACCTGACCGGACTTCCCCGCGGCATGAACGGCGGCGGCGGCACCGAGGGCCATGTTGTCGTTGGCGCAGAGCAGCGCCTTCACGTTCGGATTCGCGGCGAGGATGCCTGCGGCGACTCCATTGGCTTTTTCCATCTCCCACTGTCCGCTCTGGGTGCTCACGATCTTCATTCCGGCGGCGTTCATCGCATCTTCAAAGCCCGCCTTGCGCTGCTGGCCGTTGAAGGCGGTGGTCACGCCTTCGATGATGGCCACCTCGTCACCGGCTTTGAGCTTTTTCGCTAACACTTCGCCCACCGCTTTCGCTCCGGCGCGATTGTCGGGGCCAACAAAGGGAATTTGCAGTCCGGCCTGCTTCAGCGTGTCGGCATCGAGCTTGTTGTCGATGTTGATGACGAGCACGCCGGCGTCCTTGGCGCGTTTGAGCACGGTGACGAGCGCCTTCGAGTCCGCAGGAGCGATGACCAGCGCCTGCACGCCCTGCGCAATCATCTGCTCCACCAAACCGACCTGCTCGGCGAGATCCGTTTCATTCTTGATGCCATTCACGACGAGATCGTAGTCGGCGGCATGCGCGGCCTGATGTTTCTTCGCGCCCTCGGCCATGGTCTGGAAGAACTCATTCGCCAGCGACTTCATCACGAGCGCGACTTTGGGCTTGCCCGATGAGGTCGGAGTGGTTGGCAACGATGGTTTGCAGGAGGCAAGAGCCAAAACGGCGACGAGAAAGGAGAAAAAGAGCTTCATGGTTGGCACTCGTGATTGATCCAACGGGAGAAGATGACTGCAACCTTCGTTTTTGCCCCGCATGAAGCTGATTTTTGCCCTCCTGTTGATGATTCCTGCTCTGCCCACGTTGGCGGCCGGTCCCAACATCATCGTCATCAATACTGACGATCTCGGCTACGGCGACCTGGGCTGCTACGGTTCGAAGGTGATCACCACGCCGCGCATCGACCGCATGGCGGCGGAGGGCGTGCGATTCACGGATTTCTACGTCGCATCACCTTTCTGCAGTCCGTCGCGGGCCGCATTGCTGACAGGGCGTCTGCCGGCGCGATGCGGCGTGCCGTATGTGTTATTTCCCAGCGAGCACACCGGCCTGCCACCGAATGAGGTGACGATCGCGGAGGTGTTGAAGCCCGCCGGTTATGCAACGGCATGCGTGGGCAAGTGGCACCTCGGCTGGCACAAGGAAATGCGTCCGCAGCAGCAGGGTTTCGATGAGTTCTTCGGCCTGCTGCACACCAATGACACCGAGGAATGGAAGGTCGGGCTTCCCTTTCATCAGCTCAGCATGTTCGAGCCGATGCAACTGCGCGATGGCGACCGCGTGGTCGAGTCGCCCGTGGATCTGGCGATGCTGACGCAGCGCTACACGGAACGCGCGCTCGATTACATCCGCCGGCAGCGAGAGAAGCCCTTCTTCCTCTATCTCGCGCACACGATGCCGCACATTCCGCAATACGCCTCGCCTGCGTTCGCCGGCAAATCGAAGGACGGCGTGTATGGCGACTCCATTGAGGAAATCGACTGGAGCACCGGACGCATTCTCGATCTCCTCCGAGAACTGCGCCTCGACGAACGCACGCTCGTGATCTTTACCTCCGACAACGGCGCAGGAATGCGAGGCCCCAAAGCAAAGCCTAAGGAGCGTTTTCCCGGGCACTCATTCGGCGGCAGCAACGGCCCGCTGCGCGCGGGCAAGGGTTCAACATTCGAAGGCGGCATCCGCGTTCCCTGCATTGCCTGGTGGCCGAAGACGATCACCGCCGGACGTGAAGACGCCACGCCGTGGTCAACTCTCGATTTCCTCCCTACCTTCGCACAGCTCGCGCAAACACCCTGCCCTGCCGGGGTCACGCTCGACGGCATCGACTCCAGCGGATTGCTGTTTGGAAAGCCGACGCCCAAGGAACCGCGGATGCTCTTTCACTACTTCGGTGTACAGCTTCAAGCTGTGCGTGAAGGTCCGTGGAAACTCTTTGTTCCAGTGACACAGCCGCCCACCAACCGTGTGCCGAGCCTCTGGTTTGAGCACCAGCCGGGATTATTCGAGCGCCAGCATCGCCTGTGGCCCAAGCCGACACTCTACAACCTGTCCTACGACATCGGCGAGAAGACCGACGACGCTGCAGGGAATTCGGATGCCGTCGCAGGCCTGCTGAAAAAAGCACAGGCGTTCGACGAAGAGTTCCAAAAGCAGATCCCGCCCGTGCTTTACCTGCCCGGCCCCAAACCACCTGCACCCGGTCAGGTTCGCACGCCAAGCGATGACATCGGCGAGTGGCTCAAACTGACGCCGTAACACCATCCATCCGTACTATTTTGGCACTGTTCTCCGTCTCCTCGTGATAACCTTACGGCATGCCAGACTCGCCACCATCCACGGAGAACCTCATCCTGCTGCTCACGCAGCATCAGGAGGCGCTGTTTCGCTACATCTTCAGCCTCGTGCCGTGCGAGGCGGATGCGCGTGACATCCTGCAGGAGACGAGTTTGGCCCTGTTTCGCAAGTTCGATCAGTATGACGCCACGCGGCCATTTGTGCCGTGGGCGTATCGCTTCGCGTATCTACAGGTGCAGAAGCATCGCGAGAAGTCGGCACGCTCGCCGCTGCTGTTCAGCGAAGATGTGATGGACCTGCTCGCGAATGAACGCACGCACATCGAACCGCAGCTCGATGAACGCCTGCGCCTTCTCGACGGCTGCCTGGGCAAACTAACGCCACACGACAAGGAACTCGTCACCAGCCGCTATGCGATGCGAAAGAGCGCCGAGGACATGATGCAGCGCTTTGACATGAGCCGCCGCACGCTGTTTCGGAATCTGGAGATGCTGCGCCAGCGCCTCCACGAGTGCGTCACACATCAGCTTCAAAAGGAGGGCCTCGCATGAACCTCGAATCCCTCATTCACGCCCGACTCGATGGCGAAATCACACCGGAGCAGCATGCGCAGCTCGAAAATGTGCTACGTGAGGACTGGCAGGCACGACGGCTTTACCTCGAACTTGCCGATCAGCACGCGCGTCTGCTCCAACAGCCGCAGATCGCCACGGGCAGGCTGCCAAGTCAGGCAGCCGCGACCAGGCGGTCACGACGCCGGCAAAGATTCATCGTTCCGCTCGCGGCGGCAGCAGTCATCGTGGTGGGTTTCATCTTTTGGCCTCGAGAAACATCTGTTATCGAGGCCACTTCGAACGGTGTCGCGATTCTGAGCCAGACCTTGGATGCCGAGTTTGCGCAAAGCACGCATCGCAGCGGTGAAACGCTCGCGCCCGGCACGCTGAAGCTCGCGAAGGGCCTCGCGCAGATCGAGTTCTTCAGTGGCGCGACGGCTTTGATCGAAGGCAGTGCCGAGATCGAGGTCATCTCCGCGTGGGAGGCGCGTTGTGTGAACGGTCGCGTGCGCGTGCATGTGCCACCTGCGGCGAAGGGCTTCCTCATGCATGCGCCGGACATGAAGCTGGAGGATCTCGGCACCGAGTTCGCGCTGAATGTGAAGGACGGCACCAGCGCCGTACATGTGTTCGAAGGCGAGGTCATCGCGCACACCGACCAGCCGCCCGCGAGCCTGAAGCAGGGCATGACGCTCGGCACCACCAGCACGGGCTTCCTTCCCGTCGGCGAATTGCAGGATCTCGTGAAGCAGCGCGAGGCGCAGCGCTTCGACGCCTGGCAGAAGTGGTCGCTCGAAACGCGCAAGGACCCGCGGCTCATCGCCTACTACGCTTTCAAGCACTGGCCAGACGACCGCTGGGACCGACTGGTTAACAACTTCACCGAGCCGCGTCGTCCGAATCGCGCAGGGGGTGCCGTCGGTGCGCGCTGGACGCAGGGCCGCTGGCCGAAGAAGGAGGCGCTCGAATTCAAACGGCCAGGCGACCGCGTGCGTATGAACCTCGACGGCACCTACAAGGCGCTCACGCTCGCCTGCTGGGTGAAGGTGGACAGCGTGGACAAGAAATACAACTCGCTGCTCCTCACTGACGGCTACGACAACGGCGAGCCGCACTGGCAGATCTACGAAGACGGCAGCCTCATGTTCTCCATCATCTATCGCCCTGCCGATGCCACGAAGAACGCGAAATACAACCAGATGTATTACAGCAAGCCCGTCTTCACCGCCGACAGTCTCGGCCGGTGGCATCACCTCGCTGTCACCTACGACAGCGCGAACGGCGAGGTCATCCAATACTTCGATGGCCGCGAGGTCAGTCGCGAAGTCTCGTCACTGCATCAACCCAGTCGTGACATCACCTTCGGCCCCTGCGAAATCGGCAACTGGGGCCTCCCCACCGAAGGCCACCAGTTCCCCATTCGCAATCTGAACGGAGCGATTGATGAATTTGCGATTTATAGCGCCGTTTTATCCGCCTCCGAACTCCAGACCATCTACCAACAGGGAAAACCCGAATGAGATTTCTTCTTCCACTTCTTCTAGCCACGGCCGTAATCGCACAGCAACCAGCGAAGCCGAAAGCCGCGCCCACGAAACTGACACCAGAAGTCACCAACACGCTCGAAGCACATCCGGGACTCGTCTATGCCCGCTATGGCGAACGCGAAATGCAGCTCGATCTTTGGCGGCCAAAGACGGCATCGGAGCCGTTGCCCGCGATCATCTGCATCCACGGCGGCGGTTGGTATAAAGGAGATCGTTCCTCGATGGCGAACCTGGCGCAGGCGCTGGCAGCGAAAGGTTATGTCACGGCATCCATCAGTTACCGCCTCAGCGGTGAGGCAAAATTTCCCGCAGCGATTCAGGATTGCAAAGCAGCCGTGCGTTTCCTGCGCGCGAATGCTGCGAAGTTTGGCATCCGGAGCGATGCCATCGGCGTCACTGGATTGTCAGCGGGCGGACACCTGGCCGCGCTGCTCACGACGAGCAGCGGTGTGAAGGAACTCGAAGGCGCCGGGGGCAACGCGGATCAATCCAGCGCCGTACAAGCGGGCATCGCCATGGGTGCGCAGAGCGATCTCGAAAGCGTACGCATCGGCGAACTCAGCGGCAAACCGGATGATCCCTTCTACCGCACCTTCCTCGGCGATGCGCAGTCGAAGATCCCGCAAACCTACGCGCTCGCATCGCCACGGCATCACCTGGACAAAGCCGACCCGCCGCTACTCTTCATGGCCGGCGAACTCGATGATCCCAGCACGCATGCCGACGAGGCACGCGTCGATTTGGAAAAGCTCGGCATCCCCACCGGCTTCACAAGCATCTCGCAGGCACCGCATGCCTTCCTCGGCCAGCAGAAGGCCTTTGACTCCTGCGTGGCAGCCTGCGCCGAGTTTTTCGCGAAGCATTTGAAGAAGCGCGCGCCATAAAAGCGCCTTCATCCTCCATTCCATACCTCAACGTCGGCTTCTCCTCCCTTTGGAGCCAAGGGCAGGCCGTTTTTTGCCTTGCTCGATCACTTGTCGCCCTGATATGAACGTCGCTTCATGAAACGATTCCCGAAAGTTCGCGTGCTCGTGTGCAGCGGTTTGTTGCTGGCTGTCAGCACGCCGTTTTCAGTTCCCGCCCAGCAACCGGATGCATTTCCGTCCGTGGAGGCCATTCCTGTCCGTCCGGACTCGCGTTTGGAAAAAGACTTCAGGGCCGAGGAGCGGAACTGGGCGCGAACTGTCCTGCTCAAAGCTGCCCGCGATCAGTGGAACGGTCGTGAATGGGCAGCCAATGCGGAGAATTTGATGGAGGCGACGTTTGAGCAGATCGAGAAGGAGCATGCGGTGGCGCACCCGCTTGCGCCGCTGTCAGGTCGTTTTCGTGAACTCCTCGCCAAGGCACCGGATGATCCGGTCCTGGCCGTCTTTGGAGCGCAGGCTCTGTTTGACGACCGCGGGGACTGGCTCGAGTGCATGCCGCTGATTGAGAAGGCTCTCTCCAAAGGCGGAATGAGCGGCGTGGTCGAGGCGATGGCCCACCAGCTTCGTTGGAACGTGGCAGAGGCGGAATTGCTGAATGACAACGAAGATGCAAAGCACCAAGCCTCCGCGCGCTGGCTCGTGGCGCTCGCGCGTTCGCTTGCGGATGGCAGTTACGACAAAGATTCGCTTGGCGTGCTCGTGCGCCATCACGTGCGTGCGCTCCGGACATTGGAGCCTGCCGACCTGGCTCCGTTGGAGGAGTATTCGCGCCAGGTGGAATCCAGCATGCTGGATGAATGGGCCAAACTCACGCTCCGTGGTGTAACTGAGGTCGAGATCGCCTGGATGAAACGCAGCTCCAAATGGGCAAATAACGTGACCGAAGCACAATGGAAAGGTTTTGCTGATCATTTGAAAAATGCACGCGACCTGCTCGGACGCGCCGTGCGTCTGCGCCCGGATCGCCCCGAAGCAGCTTCCTTGATGATCCCAGTCGCCATGGGTGAAAACGTGGACTTCAACGAACTGCGGGCGTGGTTTAACCGGGCCGTGACGGCCCAATTCGACTACATGCCCGCCTATAAAAATCTCCTGTGGGCCTACCGTCCTCGCTGGGGAGGCGATCTCCAGCTCATGCTGGCCTTTGGCAAAGCCTGCGCCGAGACCAAGCGCTACGACACTCAGGTGCCGCTCACTCTCATAACCGCCTCGATTGATGTGACCGATGAAATCGGCAACCCAAAGCCCGTGTTCCGCCATCCGGAAACACGCACGGCGATGGCGGAGATGTGCCGCGGCTATCTGCAGGCCGCTGCATCCGCCGCGCCTCTCACGCGACATCAACGCCTGTCGCACGTGGCAATGAGCGCCTGGCTTGCCGATGAGGACAAGCTTGCGCAGCAGGCGCTTGAGGCCGCAGGTCCGCGGCTGCATCCCGAGACACGGCAACTGCTCGCCACGGTGATGCTGCACGAACCGATGATGCGTGCCGAGATCGCCGCGGACACCGGTGCCTATGGCGAGGCCATTCGTGCCGCGACGAATCCACCGCCGAAGTCGAAACTGGAGGACATCCATGCCGCGTTCATGAAGGTGGAGGAAACGGGACTTTCACAGGATGCGCTCACGTATCTGCGTGAAGCACGAGAGATGACCGGTCTGCCGGCGGCGGTCGAGGCTGGCGGATGGGTGGATCTGCATTTCTACAAGCACCTCACCGCCTTTTACCAGAACGAGCATGGTGACTGGCAGGTGGATGCCGATGGGGTCCTCGTCAGTCGCGGCACCGGGCATCCACGCAGCCGCCTCGCGCTACGCGTGCCTGTGGCCCAGGATCTCGAGATAAAGGGTGAGATCGCTTTCGATGTCCCGGCCGAGATTGAACGCCTGGACACCAGCCTCGGCATCGGCCCCATGTTTTGCTGGACGCCTGCCGCCACCGCCGGGCTCAAGGCGATGATATTCTACCTCAGCCGGAATTCCGCCTGCACAAAAGCCTACAGCACCACCATGCAGCGGTCCACACCCGATATCGTCATCGGGCTGAAAGAGTGGAACTCCTTCAGCATGCGCAGAGTCGGAGACAAGCTCACCTACGAGATCAACGATCGCCCCATCGCCACCTCGGTGGATTTGAATCAGCTCGAACTGGATTCGGATCAAGGCTTGATCGGGTTCAGCGCCTACCGCCTGCCTGTCGGCAGTTCGGCGCGCATTCGCAATGTGAGCATCCGCAAGATCACCGCCGCGGAACTGGCTCCGAAAGCGTCTCCACAAACCGCCGGGGCACTGCCGCCATCCCCAGGCACCCTTCCTGACTGGACATGGAAAGCAGCCCTGATCGGGGTGATGGCTCTTGTCGCCATTTTCATCCCCCGCTTCATGCCCAATCGGGAAGACTGACCCCGCGCCCTGCGGGCAGGCGGAAAAATGGCACTCTTTCGCCGGAAAGCGGGAAGTAATGACAACCATCCGCTTCACGTTATCACTCGCATGACCGGCAAAGCCACCCTCCTTGCTCTTTTGGCCGTCTCCTCGCTCCACGCCGAGGACGCGGAGGCTTTGTTTGTCCGCCGCGTGTGGCCGTTGTTTCAGGAAAAGTGCCTCGCCTGCCATGGCAATGACGAGAAGAAGATCAAGGGCGACTACGACATGCGCACGCTGGAAAGCGCCACCAAAGGCGGTGAGAGCGAGGTGAAGGCGCTCGTGCCCGGCAAGCCGGAGGAAAGCCCGCTCTACCTCGCCTCGACACGCCAGCATGAGGATGATTGGGAGCCCATGCCTCCAAAGGAGGCGGACAAGCTTTACGCGGAGCAGCTCGCGTGGATCAAAGACTGGATCGCCGGTGGCGCACCATGGCCGGATGAAGCGAAGCGGAATGCCATCGCGAAAGCGAACGCCGCCAAGTGGAGCGCCGAGGATGGCATCACGGTGAAGACGACAGGCGCACTGTCACCCGAGTGGGCGAACCGGCGCTACAAGCCCGAGGCGCTGTGGGGTTATCAGCCTGTGCGGAAACCCGAAATCAGAATGACGAATGACGATCATCCAGTGGATGCGTTGCTCGCGGTGAAGAATCCAGCGCCGGAGGCGGATGCGCGAACCTTCATTCGGCGCGCCACGTTTGATCTCACGGGTCTTCCGCCGACGCCGGAGGAAATCGAGGCTTTTGAGAAGGCGTTTGCCCAGAATGCCGATGCGGCAACGAAGGCTTTGATCGACCGGCTGCTCGAATCCCCACACTACGGCGAGCGCATGGCGAGGCACTGGCTGGATGTGGTGCGCTACGCGGACAGCAGCGGCTTTGCGAACGATTACGAGCGCGGCAATGCATGGCGTTACCGGGATTACGTGGTGCGCAGCTTCAATGCGGACAAGCCGTATGATCAGTTCATCAAGGAACAGATCGCTGGCGATGAGATGAAGCTGAATGATCCCGAGATGCTCATCGCGGTCGGCTTTCTGCGCATGGGGCCGTGGGAACTCACCGGCATGGAGGTGGCCAAGGTGGCGCGGCAACGTTTCCTCGATGACGTGACAAACAGCGTCGGCGAGACCTTCCTCGCGCATTCGCTGCAATGCGCGCGCTGCCACGATCACAAGTTCGATCCGGTGCCGACGCACGACTATTACTCCATCCAGGCATGCTTCGGCACCACGCAGCTCGCCGAACGGCCCGCGCCGTTTTTGAAAGCGGAGAACACGAAGGGGTTTGAAGAGAAGAAATACCTCGAAACACGCTTCGCCGAGCATGTCGCCGCTCTGCAGGCTCTTGACGACAAAGCCTTGCGCAACGCAGATCAATGGTTCGCGGACAAGAAACTCGACCGTACAAAGTGGGACAAGACGCTGGCCGAATCTCGCGCCTTCATCAAAAGCGGCAAGAACTTCGGCGCCCGGACAAAAAACTTTGCAGGCGTCTTTGAAGTGGCCCGCATGAAGATGCAAAAACAGGAAATCCCGGAAGACCAGTATCCGCCGAAGCTGGTGGGCTTCGGACCGGAGGATTTCGGCAATGAACGCGTGGCTAAAAAAGGGCTGGAACGATTGCGTTGGGAACTGGACCGCTACGAACCGTTTGCGTTCAGTGTGTACGACGGCGTCACACCGCAGATGACGAGCGTCTATGCGCCCATGCGCATGCCTGCGGATCGCATGACGAACGGTGAACTCGAACAAACCGCAATCCTTGGCGGCGGCGATCCGTTTTCGCCAGTAAAACCCGTGAAACCCGGTGTGCTGTCGATCTTGAGCAATGTCAAATTTCCCGATGCCGTCGAGGGCCGCCGCACATCACTCGCCAACTGGATCGCCAACGCGGAAAACCCGCTCACCACGCGCGCCATCGTGAACCGCCTGTGGCTCTGGCATTTCGGCCAGGCGATCGCCGGAAATCCCAACAACTTCGGCAGCACCGGCAAGAAGCCCACGCATCCCGAACTGCTCGATTTCCTCGCTGCAACGCTGGTGGAAAAGAAGTGGAGCATCAAGGAGATGCACCGTCTGATCATGACGAGCGCCGCCTATCGGCGGAGCTCGAATGCAGAAGGGAGCGCGAGCACTCCTGCCCGCACGGACCCACAAACAGCGGACAAGAGTGTCCGCGCTCCTCTTTCCCGCGAAGACGCCGAGAAGAGCTATGCGGTGTTCAAACCACGGCGATTGATGGCCGAAGAGCTGCGTGACGCGATGCTGAGCATCACGGGCGAGTTGAATCCAGCGATGGGTGGCATTCCGAACCGGCCGGAGATCAACATCGAGGTGGCGATGCAACCGCGCATGGTGATGGGCACGTTTGCAGCCGCGTGGGTGCCAAATCCGCTGCCGCAGCAACGCCATCGCCGCAGTTTGTATGCACTGAAGATTCGCGGCCTGCGCGATCCGTTCATGGAGGTCTTCAACGAACCCGCGCCTGATTTTTCCTGCGAAGCACGTGACGTCTCGACCGTGACACCGCAGGTCTTCAGCCTCTTCAATGGACAGGCGAGCTATGATCGTGCGCTGGCGCTGGCGAATCGGGTGATGAAGGAGAAGACAACTGATGCCATCGGACGCGTGTTTGAACTCACATTTGGCAGAAAGCCGTCTGCGGATGAAAAGGTGCTCTGCGAAGCGCATTGGAAGCAAATGGAGGCCAAGCAGGCGCAGATCACTTTCACGAAACATCAACCGCCGCTCACCGTGAAACGGGAAGCAGTGGAGGAGAACACTGGCGAGAAGTTCAGCTTCCATGAGAAGCTGCCGGCCTATGCCGACTTCGTCCCCGACCTGCAACCCACCGATTGCGACGCGAAAATACGGGCGCTGGCAGATGTGTGCCTCGTGCTGCTGAACTCGAACGAATTCGCCTACCTCTACTAAACCATGAACTCGTCCTTCTTTCCCTGTGCTGGTTCACGCGCGCTGCATGCGCCGACGCGACGTGAGTTTGTCTATGGTCTCGGCACCACGCTGGGCAGCGTGGCATTGACGTCATTGCTGGCCGCCGAGCAGAAAGGGCCGCTGGCACCGAAGGGCCAGATGGTTCCCGCCAAGGCGAAGAACTGCATCTTCCTCATGATGGAGGGCGGTCCGAGCCACATCGACTGCTTCGATCCGAAGCCGGTGCTGGAAAAGCTGCATCTCAAGGAGTTCACGCGTGAAGGAAAGATGAAGTCGGCGATGGAAAGCGGGAAGCGCTACTATGTGAAGTCGCCGTTCAAGTTCGCGCAGCATGGTCAGTCAGGTGCTTGGATGAGCGAGCCGTGGCAGCATCTGCCGAAGGTGGCGGATGAGATGTGCTTTTTTCGCGGCTGCCAGGTGGACTCGGTGAATCATCCGACGGCGATGTATCAGATGAACTGCGGCAACCGCTTCGGCGGCGATCCGGCCATCGGCGGGTGGGTGACGTATGGTCTCGGTTCGGTCAACCAGGACCTGCCGGGCTTCATCGTGTTGCCGGAAATCAGCTATCCGCAGGGTGGCAGCGCAAACTGGGGCAACGGCTATCTGCCTGCACAGTTTCAAGGCACCGCACTGCGGTCCAAAGGCTCGCCGATCCTCGATCTCCAGCCTCCGCAGGGCATCACGCCAGAACATCAGCGCGCAAATCTTGATTTGCTGGCGAAGCTGGATGCGACGCACGCGGCGGATCACCCTTGGCATGACGAACTGAAGGCGCGCATGAACAATTACGAGCTGGCCTTCCGCATGCAGATGGAGGTACCGGAGGTGATCGACCTCGAACAGGAAGATGCGAAGACCAAGGAAATGTACGGCATCGGCAAGGACGCCACGGACGCGTTTGGCCGCAAGTGCCTGCTGGCGCGCAAGCTCGTCGAGAAAGGCGTGCGTTTTGTGCAGCTCTACAACGGCACCTGGGACAGCCACGACTACATCGAACGCGCCCACGGCAATCTGATTCGCGGCGTGGACCAACCCATCGCCGCGCTGATCACTGATCTGAAGCAACGCGGATTGCTCGATGACACGCTGATCGTCTGGTGCGGCGAATTCGGTCGCACCCCCGACAACGGTGTGCGCGGCGGCACGGCCTATGGCCGCGATCACAATCCAAAGGCGATGACTGTCTGGATGGCCGGCGGCGGTTGCAAGGCCGGGCATACCATCGGCGCCACGGACGATCGCGGCATGGAGGCGATTGAGGAAGTCCGCCACGTGCGCGATCTGCACGTCACCCTGCTGCGTTTGCTCGGTCTGGATGACAACAAGCTCACCTTCTATCACGCCGGCCGCTTTAAGCAGCTCTCGCAGATCGGCGGGAAGGTGATCGATAAATTGATCGCATAAAATGCGCGATGGTGGCGGCGCGGAACGTTCATCATTCGTCATGATGAAGAAAGTCCTCGTTATCCTTTGCCTGGGAGCCCTCGCCGGGGCTGCTTGGGTCGCTTTGAAGCCGAAGAAGGCCGCCACGCCTCCGCTCACAGTGTTCTGCGCGGCTGGCTTGAAAAAACCGGTGACAGAAATCGCCGAGGCGTTTCAAAAGGAAACCGGCACTGAGGTGCGCCTGCAGTTTGGCGGCACTGGCACGCTGCTGAGCCAGATCCGCATCGCGAAGCAAGGTGATTTGTTCATCGCCGCCGATGACGGAGCGCTGGCCGACGCGCGCAAGACCGGCACCACGCATGAGGAATTCCAACTCGTGAAGCAGAAGCCTGTGCTCGCAGTCGCGAAGGGCAATCCGAAGCATCTCACGAGCCTGGCATCGTTGAAGCAGGAAGGCATCAAGCTGGCGCTGCCCAATCCCGAAGCGGCAAGCATCGGACGCGTGACAAAACAACTGCTCGGCGCCGAATGGGACGCGCTGGCAGGCAAGGCGGCCGTGATGAAGCCAACCGTGACTGAGATCGCGGCGGATTTGTCGCTCGGCGCAGTGGATGCGGCGATTGTGTGGGACGCGACGGTCCCGCAGTTCAAGGGCATCGAAGCGGTGATCCTGCCTGAGTTCGAAAAGCATGCGGAATTCGCCACGGCCACAGTGCTCGATTCCAGCACTCAGCCAGCGGTAGCAATGCAGCTTGCACGTTATCTCGCTGCGCCGGAGAAAGGCGCCTCAGTGTTTGAGAAGCATGGATTCAAAGCCGTTCCGGGTGACAAATGGGTGCTGCGGCCTGATTTGATCCTTTACATCGGCAGTGTGAACCGCCGTGCTATCGAAGATGTACTGCGGCAGTTCGCCGCGCGCGAAGGTATTTCGGTCACCACGACCTACAATGGCTGTGGCATCCTGTGCGCGGCGATGAAGACGATGGGTGACAGCAGCAATCCGAAGTTTCCAGACGTGTATTATGCCTGCGACGTGTGCTTCGTGCCACCCGTGGCAAAGGAGTTTCCAGAAGCGGTCATTCTGACCGAGGCAGAGATCGTGATCGCCACACCCAAAGGCAATCCGCATGGCATTCACACGCTGGCGGACCTTGCAAAGCCTGGTTTGCGCGTGGGCCTGTGCAACGCGGAGCAATCCACGCTCGGATTCCTCACCCATTCGATCCTCAAGTCGATGAATCTGCTCGATAGCGTGGGCAAGAATGCATCCTCACAGGTGCCCACGGGCGATTTCCTGGTCAACCAGATGCGCACCGGCTCGCTCGATGCCGTGGTGGTGTACAGCATCAATTTGCAGTCGAACCCGAATGAGTTCGACGTCATTCCTCTGCCTGCCGACAAGTCGAAGGCATTGCAGCCTTATTCTGTGCGAAAAGATTCACCAAACCAGCAGATGGGGAGGCGTTTGCTCGCTTTCATGCGCCAGCATCACGAGAGCTTCGAGAAAGCTGGTTTCACTTGGAAAGGTGACACGCAGGCGGTCAAGAGTGCGGAAATCGTGCTGCCAGACTGGCTCAAACAGAAGTAATCCCCCTGTCAGTTGATCTGCAGCACCTGCTCCAATCCTGATGCGAGCAGGTCGTGCTGCCAGTTCATCAGATGAGAGGCGGGATCGCCATCGATCACGAGTTCCTCAATGGTGCCACGCGATCCGAGCAATGAGGGCTCGATCTCCAACTGAGTGGCGACTTTCTCGCGATGGGCGCAGAGTTTGTCGATGCTATCACGCTGGGCATCGCTAAGACGGCCCTTGGTTTTCTTGGGCCGTGCGGGCCACGAAGATGAATCGGAAGATGTGACCGCGACGACGATGTCGTGAAACTCTTTTTTCCAACGCGGGCGCCAGCCATTCGGCGGAACAAGCGACTGCCCGGCCTCGAACTGCTCGGCGTAGGCAACCATCTGCTTGTTCGACATGATTTTGAAGCAGGGCAGATCACGTTCCTTGGCGATCCCCTCGCGCCAGTCCCACATGCCTTTCAAAAGGGCGAGACCACGAGGGTGCAGACGACCACAGCCCTGAACACGCCAGGGATCATCACGCGAGACACTGTCACGCGCAGCCACATCCTCCTGCAAAGCCGTGCAGCTTTGATGGAACCAAACTTCCCTGCCCTTCTCACGCAATTGCGCGACGAATTTGTCCGCCAGCGGCAGAAGATAACGCACATCATCCACGGCGTAGGAAAGCATGTTCTGCGGCAGCGGACGACGGCTCCAGTCGGCTTTTTGCGAGGCTTTGCAGAGTTCGATGTCGAAGTTGTTCTTCACCAAGGCGGCGAGCCCGAACTGCCGCGCACCCAGCAGGCGGGCGGCGATTTGCGTGTCCCGTATCACCTTTGGCGACCAGCCGTAACTGCGACGAAGGAGCGTGAGATCGTAATCCGCGCCATGGAACCACAGTTCGTTAGCGTCGAGCAACTCGAGCAGCGGCGAGACATCTGGAAGGGCAAGAGGATCGACGAGCGCGAAACGACCAGCGCAGTTTACTTGAAGAAGGCAGAGCTTCTCATGGTAGTGATGCAGGCTGTCGGCCTCTGTGTCGAGGCAGCAACGCTTGTCGGGGCTTTGGGAAAGCCACGCACGCATGCGGGCAATCCATTCCGCCAAATGGGACGGCGTGTCGATGAACTCGTGGTCCTCGGAAACTTGGGCAACCGCGCTCATTTCAACCCGGTCAGAAGGATTTCGGCATTATTGCTCGTGCGATTGATGTTGCGAATGAGCGTTTCCAGCGCCTCGACAGCGGGCACGGCGGCGAGTTGCTTCCGCACCTGCGTGATGCGACGAAACTCATCCGGGTGATACAGCAGGTCGTCACGGCGGGTGCCGGACTTCAGCACATGCAAAGCCGGGAAGATGCGGCGCTCGGAGATTTCACGGTCGAGCGTGGCCTCCATGTTGCCGGTGCCTTTGAACTCCTCAAAGATGACCTCGTCCATGCGGCTCTCGGTCTCGATGAGCGCTGTGGCGATGATCGTGAGACTGCCACCTTCCTCGACATTGCGGGCAGCCCCGAAGAACTTTTTGGGCTTTTGCAGCGCCTTGGTACCAACACCGCCGGACATGATCGCTCCTTTGCCACCCTGCAACGCGTTGTAGCCGCGGGCAAGGCGCGTGATGCTGTCGAGCAGGATGACGACATCCTTTTTCATTTCGACAAGGCGGCAGGCGCGCTCGCGGACGATTTCGGCTACCTGACTGTGGCGCTTCGGACTTTCGTCAAAGGTCGAGCTGTAGATCTCGCAGCCCTGAACGGTTTCCTCGAAGTCGGTGACTTCCTCGGGGCGTTCGTCGAGAAGGAGCACGATGAGCGTGATCTCCTTGTGGTTCTGCGAGATCGACTTCGCGATGTCCTTGAGAATCACGGTCTTGCCAGAACGTGGCGGCGCGCAGATGAGTCCGCGCTGGCCTTTGCCAAGCGGCGCGACGAGGTCGAGGATGCGGGAACTGACTGCGCAGGGTTTGGGTGTCTCCAGAATGATGCGTTGGTTCGGGAAGGTGGCGGTGAGCTTCTCAAACTCGGTGGGAGGCTCCCACTCTTCGATCGGCATGCCCTCGACTTCCGTGATGCGGTCGATGGCGATGTATTTATCCTTGTCCTTCGGGGCCTTGGCGAAGCCGGTGATGCGCTGGCTGGGGCGGAGATTGAACTTCCGCACCAGGAACAGCGGGACGAAGACATCCTCGGGAAGAGGGGCAAAGCTGTATTTTGGATAGCGGATGAGGCCGAAATTGTCGGCGCCAATTTCAAGCACGCCCTCGACCTTGAGGCGGGTCTTGTGCTCGGCGAGCCAGGAGCAGAGATCGTAGATAATCTGGTGCTTGCTGCGGCTCGCGTTCAGGCGGAAGCCAACGGTGTCCGCCAATTCCTGCAATTCGGCCAGCGTGAAACCCTGGAGGTCGTTGATGGAGACTTCCTGCGGGAATGGAGGCTGGGCACCTTCCTGCGGCTTGGAAGCCTCAGATGTGGTCTGTTCGGCCACACCTTCAGGTTGTAGCACGGTCTCGGCAGCAGAAGCCGTGATGTCCGCCTCGGAGGCTGGGGGGTCAATGATTGTGTCGTTCATGCTTGCAAGAGTGGACTTGCCAGCGTCAGCACCTGGGCTTCAAGAGAGGCCAGACTGCCGTCATTCCAAATGACCGCGTCCGCTCTTTCAACCTTGGCTTCGATGGGCCATTGGGCATCCAGGAACTTTTGAACGGTCTGTTCATCGAGCCCCCGGGTTTCCATCATCCGCCTGACCTGCACCGACCGGCTGGAAGCCACCACGATGACGAAGTCTGCTGAAACTGTGGCGCCAATCTCATAGTGCAGCGGGACTTCCGCAAGGAAAAGATTCGCCCCGCTCTTGCGGGCCTCTTCCCGGGCTGCTTCCAAAGCAGTGATCACGGGCGGATGGAGAATGCCTTCCAATTTCTTACGCAGCACAGGATCGGGCAGCACCACGTCTCTCAACCAGCAACGACTCACCAAGCCGGAGTCCTCCCGTACAGGCTTTCCCAAAATGCTCACTAGGCGCTCAATAACTGCGGCCTTTCTGAGTTCATCTGCCACGACTTTGTCCGCGGAGAAAGCGCTGGTAATGGGTACTTTCGCCAACAGCAGGTCGACCATCATGCTTTTCCCGCAGCCAGCGCCGCCAGTTACGAGCCAGCTTTTCATAAGTGCCAATGCCTATGTCAGATAGCGGTGTAAAGCAAGTCAGGCAGAGGCATTCGCCCCTGCCTGATAGGAGGTTTCAAAAGCCTGCTCTCAACAATTCACGGAGCAGGCGTCACAGGAGGCAGCAATGGGTTGCCTGAGCCAAGACCAGTGGCACCAGTGGCATCTGGCGGGGCAACATTGCCTTTCACACGTTGTCCAGATGGATCGATCAGGTGCGCCGTCACAAAGATCATGAGGTTGCGCTTGAAGTGCTGCTCGGACTCGGTTCGGAACAGTCGTCCAATGAAAGGAAGGTCACCGACCACCGGAATTTTATCCTCGACATCCTGAACGTCCTCGCGAATCAAACCACCCAAGGCAACCGTCTGTCCATCCCAGATGGAAACCCCGGTAGTCACCTTACGCACCGAGAACACGGGCTGATTGATGATGTTTGGAGTGATCAAACGCTCAGGCTGGCTAATTGGCACATAGGAACTCGTGCCAACAGTTGATGTGCCAGCCAATCCCAATTGAATGGGGAGAACAGTCTGGCTGGAAGGTGAATAGATAGGGGATCCATAGTTGATGAATCCATCAAATTCGACCACCTCAGGAGCAAGGGTGAGTTCGATAGTATTCCCGTCAGCTCCAACCGTCGGCTCAGCCTCCAATCTCACCCCCGTTTGACGCATTTCAAAGGCCGTGGGAGTTGTAGGAGTTGCAATCTGAGACTGTTGCTGGCCACCAAAGTTGAGACCGCCACCACCACCCTGAGGCAATTGAGGAGGATCAAACTCTGTCGGATAGATAAACTCGCGAGTCACTTCCATGGTGGCACGCGTTCCACTCTTTGTGGTGACACTCGGCGCACTCATCAGATCCACTCCTTTTTTCTGACTAAGACCACGCATGACCACTTGGAACTGAGGATCGGTGAAAATACCAGCTGCGGAGAAGATTCCTGGTGCCACTTGGGAAGTAACGGTTGTTGAACCCGAGGTTAGAAGGTTGTCGATGCTGTTATTGGTTATTGCATAGGAGCCCGAACGAAGCCCAGATGCGACTGGCCCACCACCATAAGGAAACGGGGCCGTCGTCCCTGTGGGAACTGGCCCAGCAAAGGCACCGTTGACAGGAATCGGAGGAAACACCTGGACCAATGGAGGCGGGTTAAACAGAGGGTTGCTGACAAATTGGGCGGGGGTTGTGTAGGGAGTACTAAACGGGTAGTTACCCGGCGCGTACGCATTGCCATTACCTGAACTCCCCCCGCCTAAAAAGACGTTGTTGCCATTCATTCCGACCCCGCCCAACAACCAGTCGAAACCAAGCTCCTCAGTGTTCTTTTGAGTCACCTCAACGAACTTCGAGGTAATCACCACCATCTTGGGCGCATTCTTGGTGATGGTGTCCACAAACGCCTCCACCAAATCCAAGTTCGGCTGGGTGTTTCTGACCACAAGTTGTGACGTGGCGGGATTGAAGCTGGCAGATGAGCCATCGGGGAAGGTAATGCCTTGGGCTTCGAGTATCTGTTTGGCTGTTTTTCTTGCAATAAGACCAGCCCCTCCAGCCGCGGGAGCACCTGCCGCAAACGGATCAGCCGGCGCAGCTGGCGCAGCCGCGCCACCACCATCCCCGCCTCCAATACTCAAGAAGTCTGGAGGAACACGATAACTACGGGTGTACTGCTGGCTCGCATCTTCCGACAGTGGCACCACAAGGACAGCATGGGCTTCAACCTTGTATTTCATCTGCGCCAATTCTGTTACGTAGCGCAGAGCTTCGGACATCGGAACGTCTTTCAAATCCAAGCTAATGGACGCATTACTTGGAGCATCTCCCTGACGGAGGATGATGTTCACACCCTTAACTCCGGAGCTATCCGGAGAATTGTCCAAATCACGGCTTTTGACACGCAGGTACTCGATTGCTTCTTCAATCGTCGCTCCTTGGAACTGAACCGTGGGAAAAATGATACGGTTCATTTTCTCCGTGAGGTAAGCGCCAGGGCTGCGTCCTACTCCATAATCAAACGCCACAGGCCCTCCCTGGACGGGCACTTTGTCTTCCCACGCCTCATCGACTTGGGCCAGCATCTTGGCACGCTGGTGGTCATAGGCAGATTTGAAGTATTCCATTCGCTTGCGCTCTGCCGTCTCCATGCCCCGACGAGCGGCGCTATTGTACGGGTCAATTCTCAGGACATCTTGAAACTGGGAGATTGCTGTGTCGTAATTGCCAATTTCCACAGAGCTGTTCGCTAACAACAAACCCTTCTGGACCTTCCCGACGTTCTCCACATGCTGTCCGGTAAGAGCCGGTGGCCAACGGTCAGGATCATCCAGTTCTTTAAGAAAGAGGATGGCAGCCTTGTGACCCGGGATGGAAACAATCGCAGCTTCGAGCAACTGCCGGGCTTCGTCGTATTTGCCCACCTTGGCATGCTCACGCGCTACAACGACGCTGCAGTCTGCATACTTCAGTTCAGCAAGTTCGCGCCACTCACGTGTGATCGGAGCGCTGGGAAGGGCATCTATGGCTGCTTTATACGATCCCAATGCACCCTCGTAATCCCCTTCGCTGAAAAGCTTGTCGCCACGGTCCATGGCGGTGCGAGCATCCTCGATGCGGGCATATCGACGGGCGATTTCACGATCCGCCATGCCTGAAACTGTGCTTTGCGCCACAATTTGCGGCGCAACAGCGGCCAATGCAAGGAGGGAGAGGTTGAACACCAGACGGGAGGGATGGGTCATAGGGCGAACTGACAACATTTTTTGTGACAAGGTGTGATTACTAGCAGAGGGGGGGGAAGTTTGGCGAGATATTTTTTTGTGCTGGCCGAAAAAAGCCCGCTTCATCATTGTTTGATGTCTTGGCTGATTTCGATGGTCTGGGAGGATGGCTTTCCTTTCACATCCAGCGCAATGATCGCCTTGGTCTCTTCCAGTTTCAGGATGTGGTAGGTGACGCCAAGGCCGGGGAGTTGAAACGTCTTGCCTTCCTTGACCCCGGGGATGGACTGCTTCTTCTTCCAAAGGAACTCAAACTGGGCCTCATATTCGGCAAGATTGACCTCCTTGCCCTGGGTGACCTCCACCTCCTTGTTCGTGGACAAGTCGAGCACCTTCAAAACAAAAGCCTCCATGGGGCCAAGAGTAGGGTGTTGTATGGTCTTCTTTTCCGAGGAAAGGATCTTGAAACGCGTTGCTTTTTTCTCTTTTTCAAAACCAAATTCTTCGTTAAGGGGCACGAACTTGCTGCTTTTGGGATCAGGCTTCAGCCTCTGAATTTGAAACGTTGTCCCATCCCCGCTGACAAGCTTCAGGATGTAGTCATGACTGATGCGCTGCCTCAGAACCAGTTTGTTGGTAAGCGGCGGCATTTTGGCAGGATCACGCGGATCCGTCCCTGCCTTGAACTCCTCAAGGTTTGAAAAACCGTCGTTGTCTTCGTCCAGATCCCCGACATTCGGCGAGAAGATGTGGTGCAGGGGCGCCTCGGGCGGGCTTTTGCTTTTGTCCCCCGTGAGGAAGATGTTGGTCATTGGCTCACGGAATTTGGGATCGGAGAGGGTGAGGTCGAAAAGTTCGCCGCTTTTCATCACCAGCAGCACGGACTTGTTCAAAGGAACTGGCTTGCCATTGCGCACTGGCGACAGCCATGAGTATTTTTTCCTGATGGTGTCGATGGCATCGACAACCGCCTTGGTGTTGGGGGGATTCAAGTCATTTCGGGAAACCGCTTGCGCATGAGCAAGATCCTCCTCAAACCCCTGTGACAGGAACACCAAATAGCCGGCCACCCCGATGGCAAGGAGCGATGAGAGGGTCAGGATGATTTTTTCGTAGTTTCCCTGGCTGTTCTGCATGGCGGTAAATGCGGTGGTTGTGGCGGGAGATTAACGTCCGGGGGAGGGCTGGGCAGCAACGCCTTTGGCGGCCTCAAGAAACTTAACCAAGTCGATCTCCATGCTGACTTTCAGACGTTCTTCGCCAATCACTGGTACCGAATCCACCGGGGCTGGAGGCGGCGGCTTGATCTCATCCGCTGCTGCGGTCGCAGTATCACCTCCTGATGTGTCTTCCACTGGCTTCTCCGGCAGTTTGACGTCCGAGCGCAGCGGGCCTTCCTGCCGCTGATTTTCGATCCGCAGCAAGCGCAGGCTCAAGAAGTAGGGCATATCGGACGGGTTTGCCAACTGGCTGATCAAAAGCTGCAAGGCACCTTGATCCAGCGTCAACACCACCGAAATCGCACGCTTTTCAAGAATGGCGGATGCGGCATTCTGGACCATTGGCATGCCCGGCGCCGCACCGCTCTGCTGAGAAGCGGCTGCCTGCTCCTGTTCCACCGCCAGTTTGGCACGTTCCAGCAGATCCAATGACTCCACACCACACTTCATGAACAGCTTCACGAGTTCATCCACCGCATCCAGATAACTGGATAGCTCGGCCGCGGCTGCGGCAGATTTGGGCAGCCCCCCCGTGTAATCATCAAAGCCAAACGCGAATTCCTGCGGAAGGATCATTTTGAATGCCGAGGCAGCCTTGCGCGCCTCGGCGATCTTGGTTTTCAACTTGGCCTGGAACTCAATATCCTTGATGGGCTGTACCGGGGCTTGCAGAATCAGCAAAGCGCCACCGAGGTTGTTCACGTTTGTCGCATACTCATCCACCTGCGCCTGCTTGGCTTTGAGATTGCCTTCAGTAGGGGCAAGCCGCGCCCCTTTCAGACCGGTCACCTGGCTGCTCAGGCTGAGATAAGAGTCCTTGGTTTCTGTATAGGTGCTCCAAGCATCAAAAAGCAAATATCCCAAGGCAAGCGCACCCACGAGGAAGAAGCCAACAATGGCAGCCAATGATTTGTTTTCGCGAATCCAGTCCATGAGTGTTTACTTGAATTGCAGAGGATTGCTGAGCGGCAGTTTGATCTCAAAGTGGTAGGCGAAGCGATCCTCCTCAACGCCTGTGTCCACCTTCACATACTTGTCGCGGTTGTTTTCAAAATCGGCCACTTTCAAAGCCTCCAATTTGGCCAGTTTGGCAGCAAAATCATACACGACTTTCTGCTCCCCCTCCGCATTGCGTCGGTAGAGTCCCTGCATACGCAGTTCATACACCGGGTTGGCAGGTTGTGCGGACTTGGACTTGGAATCGCCACCCGACTTCGATTCACCACCCCAGAGCGGTGCCGTGAGCGGCTTGCCGTCCTTGATGGGCTCGATCAAAGTCACCCAGATCAAATCGTTGTCGAACTGCTGATTGAGCTCATTGAGCAGCCTCACCCACCAGGAACGTTCTGTCACGGCTCGCTCCAATTGGGAACTGCGCAAGCGCAACTCCTCCTGCTTGGCCTCCAGAATTTGGATTTTCCCCGCCAAGTCAGCCAGATGCGAACTTTCGTTCTTCAAGGCAGCCGCCCGGTTCTGAATCGCCGCGTCGCCGCTCTTGAACCAGAAAATCGAGGCGCCGAGCGCAGCCATGAGGCAAAGTCCCGCAAGCACCAAGGCTGGCGCACGACGCGCCGCATCGCGTGCGGAGGCCACTGCATCTGGAACCAGTTCGATCTCACACGGACAGGCGCCCGTGCTACGCAGGGCCAAACCCACGAGTTCACCCAAGGCGGGCGCATCCACTTGGGCAGATTCAGCACTGACTCCACGATCAAACTGCACACCACGCAATCCGTTGAAGACCTCGACGGGCAGCTTCAGTTTTTCTCCGAAGAACTCCGCCACATAACCCGTGGCAGAGCCGCCACCGGCGAGAAACACACGCTTGGGCGCGCTGCCCCCCTGCTGGCTGCGGTAGAACGTGATCGTTCGCATAACCTCGGCATGCAAGCGCGTCATCGAGTTGCGCATGACCTTGGACATTGCGTTAACGCCCTCATCGGGATGATCTTCGACTGCACCACCGAGAGCCACAAAACCCTGAGAGCACTTTTGGCGCTCAGCCTCGGCAAAACCGATGCCGAACTCCTTGCCAATCGCATTGCTGACGGCAGCGCCGCCCACAAGCAGATTGCGCGTGAAAAAGCGTTTGCCCTCCACGAACACAAGGTTGGTCGAGCGCGCACCAAGGTCGATCACCAGCGCCGGTTCATCAACGTCAGGGTAGCTGTAACGGAACGCATTGTAGAGCGCCAGCGGCCCCACATCGACGCCGACAACGTTGATGCCACAGGAGGCGACCTCCTCGTACATCTCATTCAGTGGCTCGCTTTTCATGGCGGCCAGCACGACCTCGACTTCCCCATCTGTGTCGTTAACCACCTCGTAATCCCATGACACCTCATCGAGCTGCCACGGAACATTTTGTCGCGCCTCAAACTCGACAATTTGCGACAGCTTGTCGCCCTGCACCGGCGGTAACTTCACAAAACGGCTGAAAACAGGATGGCCCGGCACGGTGCACCAAACTTTCTTCCCACGAATCTTCAAACGCGACACCAGCTCGTGAACCGCAACCTTCAACTGCGGCAGACGGCTGACATCCAACGAGGGATCCCCATCCATTTCCACGAATGCATGGCGCTTCAAAATCAGGTCGCCTCCGGATGTCTTGCCGAATACCGCCCCCCCGATCCGTTGGGAACCGAGATTGATGACTGCGATGCTTGAGTCTGCCATGCTGAGATGAGTTTGATTCGCGTGTTAAGAACCGGGGTGTTACTTGGCCTGGACTGGCACATCATAGTCGCCCCACAATGGGGCAAACGGAGTCTGTGCCTTGTTGAGAAGCGTCCCATCTAGAAAAACAATTTCGGCGCCGCCCTCCCACCATGGTTTGCCATTGCTCGCGTCCGCGTCCGCACGCTGCCCCTCAGCCTTGACGTCCACTCCCCATGCCTGGATGTCCGAACTGGCGGTCACATTGTCACGCTGCAAAATGGCTTTCATCGACGCTGGTGACACAAAGGCAAGCGCATGACACTCTCCTGCCGGCACATTGACCAAGTTCAGGGTTCCCTTGAGCGCTTGGAACTTCCCATCCTTCGATTTCTGGTTCAAGCCAAGATAAATGTCCATTTGCAAAGCGGAGTAAGAACCTTCTCGTCCGCCGGCGCTGGCTGGCACCTTGACGTCGAACTCCACATCCACCTGGATCCAGTTTTTCGGCCGCCAGCGCGGCTCCTTCACATTGCTCGCGTTGAATTGCGGAGTTTGCTGCTCCGTAACAGTAACGCGTTTGATGTCCACCTTGACCGCAAGCGGCGTGGCAGGAGCCTGTGCATTCAGCGCTGATACGGCAACCAAGAGAGAACTGACGAGAATTGGGAATTTCATACGGGAGCGGTTGTTCCGGGAATTATTGCGTTTTATCAGCAAAACACCCTGCGCATCAAGCAGGGATTCTCAGAAAGTCGCGAAAATACTCAACTGTGCGCGTTATCCCGTCCTCAAATGACACCTGCGGCTCCCAATCCAGCAGCTTGCGTGCAAGTGTGATGTCCGGCTGCCGCACCTTGGGATCATCTTCCGGCAGCGGACGGAACTCGACCTTGGAAGCGCTGCCAGTGATGCGCAAAATGGCCTCGGCAAACTGCATGATCGTCATCTCCGCGGGATTGCCGATGTTCACCGGCTCATGATAATCGCTTTGGGAAAGTCGGTAGATTCCTTCAATCAAGTCAGACACAAAACAAAAACTGCGAGTCTGGTTGCCTTTGCCGAAAACTGTCAACGGCTGCCCCTCCAGTGCCTGGCCGATGAACGCCGGCACCACGCGGCCATCCTGCAGGCGCATCCGCGGCCCGTAGGTGTTGAAGATGCGCACGATCTTCGTGTCCATGTCGTGGGTGCGGTGATAGGCCATCACCAACGCCTCGGCGAAGCGCTTTGCCTCGTCGTACACGCCCCGGAGACCGATGGGATTCACATTGCCCCAATATGTCTCCTTTTGCGGATGCTCCAGCGGATCACCGTAAGTTTCCGAAGTCGAAGCCAGCACAAACGTCGCTCCTTTAGCCTTGGCCAGTCCCAGCGCGTGATGCGTGCCGATGGATCCCACTTTCAACGTCTCGATGGGCAGTTTCAGATAGTCGATTGGGCTCGCGGGCGAGGCAAAATGAAACACCAGGTGCACGTCGCCAGGCAGATAGATGTACTCCGTCACATCGTGGTGGATGAATCTGAAATTCCCCTTCCCTGCCAGATGCTCGATATTGTGCACGTTGCCGGTGAGCAGATTGTCAATGCCAATGACCTTGTAGCCTTCCTTGAGCAAACGATCCGTGAGATGGGAACCAAGGAATCCGGCGGCACCGGTGACGACAGCAGTCTTCTTTTTGTGACTCATTGAGAAGGGGTTGGGGCAGGCAGAGGCGCCGAGTCTGGGTGATTCTGATCATTCTGCAAGCAAAAGCCGGAACATGTGGCTCCAACTGCAGCGAAGGCTTGTGCGATACCCGCTTGGCGAGCTATAAGATGAGCTTTCCCTCATGTCACACTTCCGCCCAATTTCCCGCCTCTGCTGCCTCTGCATCCTCCTGATGTGTTCCTGCGAACGCTCTTCGGATGATCCTGAAACAGCCGTCGCCAAAATGGAGTCGGAACGCAAGCAGACCACGCCGTCCAATCCATCCGGGCCGGGGCCGGCCACCGCTCCTCCCGCGAAAGCGTCGGTTCGCACCACTCAGGCGGCGCGCACGGAAATCGCGCTGCTGCTGCCAGATTTGCGTATTCCCATGCAGGTGTTTCAGCGCGATGGCCTCACAATGCTCGTTGGCAGGCAGGAGGGGTGCCGGCTCACCACGCATGATGCCGCTGGCAGCGCCACAGTCCAGGCTGACCAGTTCCGTCAGGCCATCACTTCCAAGCCTGCTGCGATCTTCGTCAGTCCCATCGATCCACCTTCACTCGCCGCCCTGATCGTCGAGGCCCAGACCTCCGGAATCACCGTCATTGGTCTCGACAAGCGCATGCTCAACGAAGGTTGCTCCACGGTTGTGTTCAGTGATCAGCGCCGCGTCGGCCGCATGGCCGCCGAAACAGTGCTCGCCGCCCTCAAGCGCAAGGCCACCGAGGAAAATCGCCCCGAAGTCACCGGGCGCGTCGTCGAACTCCGTGGCGCGGAGAACAGTTTTTTTTCCGATGAAATCGCAGAAGGTTTTGCCGCTGAAATTCACAAGGAATCCGGCGTGATCCTCGTCCATGACGCTCCTGCCGATTGGAAGGGCGAAACCGCCGCACAGCGCCTGAACGAAGCCTTCCGCCTGCAAAAGCAGTTCGATGTGGTCTTCGCTCACAACGACGCCATCGCTCTTGGCGCTGCAAAAGCCGCCACTGAGGCAGGCCAGCGCGACAACATCCTCATCATTGGCACCGACGGTCTCTCCGGACAAAAACGCGGCATGGACCTCGTCCGGGAGGGAGAAATCGACGCCACCGTCGTCCAGCCTGCACTTGTCGATCTGGCACTGCAGATCACCATCAAGCTGCGCGATGACAAAAACTTCAAACCGCAGCCTGCCTACGAGGTCGAGCCCTTCGCCATTGTCCCGAAAAACGTCGATGAAGTCGTCCGCTCCGGCAGTTACAAGCTGCCGCGGCTCTGATCACAACGCCGTGCTGAACACCATGCATGCTTCTTCGTCCCCAAGATTCCATGCATCGTTGCCGTCTCAGCATTTCTAAAACCCTGTCTTTCATTCCATGCGCTTATCACTCACTCTCTGCCTCGCCTGCGCTTCGTTGCTGCCCGCCCAGGATGCTCCCAAAGTGGATGCCAAAACACAGCTTGAAGACGCCAAAAAGCTCCTCAAGCAAACCGCGCCCGGCATCTACGACCTCAACGGTATCCAGATCAACGCCGCCACGCGCGAAATCCGCATCCCCTGCTCTGTTCTGCATCAGAAGCTGCCCATCGAGTACGCGCTCTGCAACGACACCGGCGAAAAACTCCACGAAACCATCCTTCAAACGAGCGTCCGCCCCATTCAGGTGCAGCTCGCCCTCCTGCTCGCCAATTACCAGCCCGGCACCAAGGGACTGCTCGACAAGCTCGATCCCACGGACGAGCGCCCTTACAAGCAACCGGATACCGAGCCGAAAACCCCCGGCGCCAACCGCCTCGCCATCAACGTCGAGTGGAAGGATGGCGACAAGGTGAGGAACGTCCCGCTCTGCGCCTTCATCCAAAACTCCGACACACGCAAAACGCCGCCCGATCTCGACACCTGGATCTTCAACGGCTCCATCATCGATCAGGACGGATTCAACGCCGAAATGACAGGTTCCATCATCGCCACCTACATCGACCGCCAGGCCATCATCATCTCCGGTGCCAAAGGCAATCATCGCGACGATCTTTGGATCAGCATGCCGGACAACATACCGCCCGAGGAGACCCAAGTGACCCTCATCATCAGGCCGGCCTCCAAGTAAAACTCCTCCTCCTGCTCGTCCTCTTGCTCCTCCTCGATCCCTGCGCACGCTTCACACCCACTGGGCAACTGACCGCTGAGAGTAATCGTGCTTGTGACCGAACAAACTGACAGAAACAACAGGGCAAAAAATACTTTCTGCCTCCTTGTTTCTGTCAGCCCGTTCGGGTCAACAACTGGCCACTCAGATCAACCCATGGTCAAGAACCGTCCCACGCCCAAATAAAATCGGCCTCTCCCTCTTGCTCATGCTCGTGCTCGATCCAATCAAGCGTACTATCAGATGAGTCCCGGCTTCTGTTCCCCCAGCTTGAAACTTTAAACCTGAAACTTGGCACTCAGCCCACCATGAAAATCCCAACTACCCTCCTCATCCTCGCGACTGCCGCCTCCGCTTTCGGACAGGCTGCCTCTCAACCGGCGCGGCACGAGTCGCTCAAACAGGAGTTGCGCCTCGGCGTCGAGCGTGGCCTCAATTTTCTCCGCTCCAAGCAAAATCCTCAAACGGGCCAGTGGGGCGAGGCCGAGCCCGTCGCCATGACCGCCCTCGGAATCATCGGCTTCATGCTCGATCCCAACCGCCAGCCCGGTGATCCCGTTCCTGCCGAAGTCGAAAAGGCCACGAAGTTCCTCATTGGCAACGCCAGGCCCGACGGTGGCATCTACGTCAAGGCCCGCGGCAATTACAACACCGCGCTCGCCCTCACCGCGCTCCTCCTCAACAACAAGCCCGAGAACGAGGAGATCATGCTCAAGGCACGCCGCTACCTCGTTCGCAACCAGCTCGACCTCGACGAAAAGGGCAAGCAGGACAACCCGCTCGACGGTGGCATCGGTTACGGCGACGACAAAGGCATGCACGCCGACCTCTCGAACATGACCTTCGCCCTCGAGGCGCTCTACTACTCGCAGCAACTCCTCGCCGACAAAGGCGACGCTGCCAAAAACGAGCCGCAACTCAACGTCGCGGCCGCCATCGACTTCATCCAGCGCTGTCAGAACCGTCCTGAGAGCAACAAATCGAGCTGGGTCAGCAAAGATCCCGATGACGCCGGTGGCTTCATCTACAACCCCACTGAAACCCGCGGCGCCAAGGTCGAAAATCCCGACGGCAGCATCGCACTCCGCAGCTACGGCAGCATCAGCTACGCCGGATTGCTCAGCTTCATCTACGCCGGCATGGAAAAGGACGACCCGCGCGTGAAGGCAGTCATCGACTGGCTCCAGAAGCACTACAGCGCCGATGAAAACCCCGGCCTCGGCGCCCAGGGCCTCTACTACTACTACCAGACGATGAGCAAGGCCCTCAGCATCGCCAAGATCGACTTCATCAAAACGAAAGATGGCAAGCTCATCGACTGGCGCGCCGACATCACGCAAAAGCTTCTTGGTCTCCAAAAAGGCGACGGCTCCTGGTCCAACACCGAAGGCCGCTGGATGGAAAGCGACCCCGTCCTCACCACCAGCTACATCCTCATGGCGCTGGGACGCATCCATCAGACATTGTAGTCCACTTGCGCCGCAACTGGTAGCCTTGGCCTTCGTAGCCTCGGCGAAGTAGGCATGGTAGAACTGAAAATGGCGGAATGAAGGAATGGAAAATGGCCTGACGCCACCAGCCATTCCTCCATTCTGGCCCATTCCTAAATTCTCAGTTCTTCCATTTCTGCCTCCGACCACCTCTTTCGTTCCGCAGCTCACGCCGTGTTTGCAACCCTCACTCCGCCTTGTCTGCCGCAGAGCGGCAGCCGTCGCGTAGCCCGGCCTTTCAAGGCCGGGGGGACAAGCACGACAGCTCTCAGTCTTTGTTCCGCGTCGCAGCGCGACGCTCGAACCCTCCCGGTAACCTCGACGGGTTCGCGTGTCGCTCCGCGACTTCCAAACGGGTTTCCAAACACGCCCCAATCTGAGTCAGGCAACCTCTCACGCATCCTCCACGCGCTGATCACCCGCCGCTTGCCCTGCAACGAGGATGAAGCCTTCAAGCAAACCCCGGCCACGCAACACGCCGTCTCACCAACCTTCAAAAACAAGCCACCAAACTCGACCCTCAACTCATTCCCACCGTGTAACTCGATGCGTTGTTATTCAGGAGGAGCTGTGCCGGCTGTTGTCATTTGGCGTTAGAAGTGAGGGCGCGTAACCCAGCCTCGATGACCTCGTGGAGTAGCTTGATGCGCGCAGCAATCTTGTCGCGTGACTCTGGCTTGGCGTCCTCGTGGAGGTCGCGTGCGCGGACGAGCGATGCAAATGCGGAGATGTCAGCAGACAGAAACACTGGGTTGTGAAGCAGCTCTTCGTGGCACTCGTAGCAGAGAACGGCTGTAACGCGCTCAGAGTTCCAAGGGCACGCTACGAAGATGCCGGGACGCAACTCTCCGGGTCGGTTAGCGGAACGACCAAAGAAACGCTCGGCAACGAGATGGTGGCGTGTAGCATGGGAGCGACTCGCGAATGTGCCGCTGGCATAGCCACCGTCACGGTGGACGACGCAATCGCAGATAGCGCAACGCTCGGGTGCTGATGTTGCTTGTGTGCTCATTGTCGGAGTGCGCGAGGACGCCTAACGTTATGCCATTCACGATTGGATAGCATGAAGAATTGAATCCATTAGTTGGTCCGTCCCCATTTGCCAAGTCACCGGCTCGACATGAATAGGCTCGCCATTGCGACAGACGATCAAGGTGCCTGCACCTGTCGCAATCGAAGGCAGCAACCGTAATGGATCCCTATCGTGCTGGGCGATCCAATCTGCAAAAGCTCTATTCTTAGCTGGATCGTCTTCGGTCACTGTGAATACTCGTATGTTTTGAGCCGCTAAATCGCGCAATAAAGATTCGAGCTTGCGCAACGTTTGCTTCGGATAAGCAGACCACGCTGGCGTCATCAAAATAACCGAATTGGCGCTGTTACGAAGTTCATCCATCTCAGCCTGTACCTGGATGTCCCGAATGCTAGGCATAACATTGTGGATCATTCACAGATTCGTTGGTTTGCCAGCAGCGCTATCTCCAATGGATTTGTGGCCTGAGCACGGCAGAGCGCGTTCATGGGTGCGGTTTTACACGCCTCCGTTGGAATCAGGCAACAACAATGTTGGTTTTATCCCATGTGGTGAAAGCCCGCGCCGGTCGAACCGGAACCGTTGGCAGGCGAATCCGATCATTCGCCTGCCCTCATTCATCGCAAACGCGCTCCCTTTTTGCTGGCCGGGAGACCAACACATCTTGCGCTCGCGCCGTGGCACGCTCCTATGTGCGGCCTGTGAATCCTGCGCTCAACGAACCCGACTCGCCCTTTGATCTCGCCCTGCGTCCGGCGGATTTTTCGGAGTTTCATGGCCAGACAAAGGTGAAGGAGCAGCTTCTGGTCATGGTGGAGGCCGCGCGCATGCGCGGTGAGTCGCTGGATCACGTGCTGCTCTGCGGGCCGCCCGGTCTGGGCAAGACGACGCTCGCCAATCTGATCGCAAACGCCGTCGGCACGAAGCTGCACACCACCAGCGGGCCGCAAATCGAACGCGCGGGTGATCTGGCGGGCATCCTGACGAATTTGCAGGAGCGGGACATCCTTTTCATCGACGAAATCCACCGCCTGCATCCGAGCATCGAAGAGTATTTGTATCCCGCGATCGAGGACTTCCGGCTGGACATCATCATCGACCAGGGACCGAAGGCGCGCACGATCCGCCTCGACCTGCCGCCATTCACGCTCGTCGGTGCGACCACGCGCGCAGGCATGCTCACCGCGCCGATGCGTTCGCGTTTTGGCATTCCGAACCGGCTTGATTACTACACGAGCGAGGAGTTGCAGAACATCCTGCTGCGCTCGGCGCGGCTGCTGAACGTCGCCATCGAGCCCGCGGGCGCGCATGAGATCGCTCGCCGCTCGCGCGGCACGCCGCGCATCGCGAACCACCTGCTGCGCTGGGTGCGCGATTATGCGCAGGTGAAGGCGCAGAACACCATCACCGAGGAAGTCGCGCATCAGGCACTCAGCATGCGAGACATCGACGAATCCGGCCTCGATGAGATGGACACGCGCATTTTGGAGGCGGTCATCAGCAAATTCGACGGCGGTCCCGTGGGCCTGAACAGCATCGCCGTGGCCGTCGGCGAGGATGCGAGCACGCTGGAGGACGTGCACGAGCCCTACCTTGTGATGCAGGGCTATCTGAAGCGTACGCCCCGTGGTCGTGTGGCGATGCCCGCGGCGTATCGAAAACTCGGCCTCGTGCCACCCGCGCAGGCACAGGCGGAGTTGTTTTGAGACATTTGAGCGAACATGCCAGGTTTCCGGGCGTCCAAGAAATCACTGGCCCCTGCGCCCCAGCAGTTTATTCTCCGCCACCCCCATTCATGCCTACCGAGTTCGACATTCAATATGCCCTGGAGAACACCCAGGTTTTGCACGAACCGGACCGCCGCATCGACACCTTTGGCAGCACGCAGTTCGAATTCCAGATCGTCTCCGAATTGATGGACACCGTCGGCGCGGTCCGTGTGCGCGAGGGCCGCATCGAGGCGGAAAAGCCGCTGATCCTGCGCCCGGAGATGCCCGGCAACTTCGATTTCGAGGGCTTCGGCCCCGAGGTGGCAGCGTTTGGCGACTTCCTCAAAAACAACCTGCACAAGCTGGCCATCCTCAAGTACGGCTTCAAATTCCGCAAAGGCGATGTCAGCGAGCAGATCGTGCATGAACCGCTGAACGAGGTCTGCGGCAAGCTGATGGCCGGCATCCGCGCCTCCGGCAATCCGATGCGCGCCGTGATCCAGGGCGTGGACGACACGTGGGAAATCTGCCTGTTGAAGTTCACGGTCGAGATGATCGAAAAGTCCCACAACATCAACCTCTTCGATTTCAAACGGCGCGGCCTGCTCGGCTGAGCACCTCACTTCCGTTGTTCCGATGGCCAGGGCACAGCTCAAGATTCTCGTTTTCCTCATCACCGTGGGCCTGGTCGCCGGCACGTTGTCCATCGCGTGGTGGTTTTACACCAATGTGCTGCTCAAGGAGAACCAGCTCGAACGCGACATCGCCGCGATGAAGGGCAAGGACCGTCCGGTCATCGATCCCGGCGCGAAGCGCTTCGAGGCTGCCATCGACCTCATCCGCGAGGGCAAGGTCGAGGAAGGACGCGATGCGCTCTACAAGCTGCGCCAGCAATTCCCGGACTCAGGCACCTGCGCCGAGGCCATGCGCATCATCGGTGAGATCAACATGGACCGCCTCTTCTCGGCGACCAACACCGCGGGCAAAAAGGACTACATCGTGCAGCCGGGCGACTCGCTGAACCTCATCGCCGGCAAACACGGCACCACGGTGGATTCCATCATCCGCCTCAGTGGACTGATGAGCTTCAACCTCCAGCCAGGCGATCACCTCACGATCATTCCGATGGATTTCTCCCTCGGTGTGATGGTTTCCAAGAAGCAGGTCATCCTCTTCCGTCAAGTCGGAGACAAGAGCTACCCCTTCAAGTTTTACCAGGCGAAGGACATCCGCCTGCCCCCCGGCGCCCGTCTGCCAATGGAAATGGAAATCGCCGGCAAAACCGCCCTTTACGACGGTAAACAGGTGGCGCCCACCGACCCCGCCTACATCGACGCGGACAAATCATTTCCCGGCACCAAGGCCGGCCTCAGCATCCGCACCCCGCCCGTGGCCAAGGCCATTCCCATCGAAGAACCGAAATCCAAGGCCAAAGGCGCCGTCGCGGCCATCCCCACTCCATCCACCAGCGCCGAGACAGGCATCTTCCTCGACCGCGAGGACATCGAAGAACTCTTTGCACTCCTTCGCAAAGGCTCAAAGTTGAGCCTCATGCGCTGACCGCAGCCCATTTCCCTCCCCGACCGACATGAAACAAGTTTTGGAATTTGAAAAGCCCGTCGCCAAGCTCCTCGAAGAAATCGCCGAGGCCAAAAAGAAGCTCGCCAGCAAGCCCAGCGACAAGCTCTCCCAGCAGATCAGCGATCTGGAACGCAAGGCGCAGGATCTACAGCGTGACATTCACGCGAACCTCTCCCCGTGGCAGCGCGTGCAAATCTCCCGCCACATCGCCAGGCCCTACATGCTCGATTACGTGAAGCACATCTGTGACGAGTTCGTCGAGCTGCATGGCGACCGCCACATTGGTGATGACAACGCCATGCCCGCGGGATTCGCCACCATTGGTGGCCGTCGTGTGGCGCTCCTCGGTCATCAGAAAGGTCGCGACACCAAGGAAAACCTGCTGCGCAACTTCGGCAGCGCCCATCCGGAAGGCTATCGCAAGGCCCTGCGCCTCATGCGCATGGCGGAAAAATTCAGCCTGCCCGTCGTCGCGCTCATCGACACTCCCGGCGCCTTCCCCGGCATCGGCGCTGAAGAACGCAACATCGCCGAGGCCATCGCCTTCAACCTGCGCGAGATGATGAGCCTGCGCACCCCGGTCGTGGCTGTTGTCATTGGTGAAGGCGGCAGCGGTGGCGCGCTTGGCATCGGAGTGGCAGACCGCGTCCTCATGATGGAAAACGCCTACTATTCCGTCATCAGCCCTGAAGGTTGCGCCGCCATCTTGTGGAAAGACCGCAAGTACGCCGCTGATGCCGCGCAATCCCTCAAGCTCAGCGCCCAGGATCTTTCCAAGCTCGGCATCATCGATGGCATCATCTCCGAGCCGCTCGGCGGCGCTCATCATGACCATGGCGCGGCAGCAGCCTCGCTCAAGGACGGCCTTCTCACCTCCCTTGCCGAGCTTGGCAGGATTCCCATGAACAAGCTGCTCGAGGAGCGTTATCAAAAATTCCGCAAGCTGGGCCAGTTCACCGAGCGTTGAGCCAAATCGGTTCGCACCGGCCACAGACAGTGAGGCTCCACGGTGCCACGGCTAAAAAATCGCCAGTCGGCGGCTGATCTGGCCGGTTTTTGTCCAGTTGCCGACTTCGTGACACGTCTTGCGTGATGATGAAAATCCCGGCTGCTAAGGTCGCGTTCGCCTCGAACTCCCGACCATGCGCCTCATCTTCATTCCCGCCCTCGCCCTCACCATCGCCAGCCCGGCCGCCGAGTTGAAAAACACTCCTCTCCCGGAACGGGTCATCACGGCCACCCGAAATGAAAAAGCACCCGCCAAGGTGCCTGCGGCGCTCAAGACGCTGGACAAAAAACAGATGGAGGAGCGCCTTGTGCGCACCTTCCCTGAAGCGCTGCGTGAAACTCCCGGCGTCACCATTCAAAAGACCTCCAACGGCCAGGGCTCTCCCTTCATCCGCGGCTTCACCGGATTCCGCAATCTGATGATGATCGACGGCGTCCGTTTCAACAACTCCACCTTTCGCGAAGGACCGAACCAATACTGGAACACCATTGATCCATACGCGCTTGATCGCGTTGAGATCCTGCCCTCACAAGGCTCGGTGCTCTATGGCAGCGATGCCATCGGTGGTACCGTCAATGCCTTCACCAAAGGGTCCGGCTGGCTCGGCGAGGCGGAAGGCGGCTTCTTCGCCCATGGCCGGGCTGACTACCGTCACTCCACAGCCGAGCACAGCAACGTCGGACACCTCGAAAGCAGCATTGGCGAAGGCCAGAAGTGGGGGCTGCACCTCGGCGCCACTCTCAGCCAGTTCGGCGATGTGACCGATGGCAGCGGCCGCAGACAGCCCCGCACGGGCTATGATCAGTGGGCTTTCGATATCAGGCTCGACGTGGCGCTGGATGACCGCTGGACACTCACCGCCGTGCATCAGCAGGCACGCCAAAACGATGTCTGGCGCACCCACTCCACCATTTACGGTGTTCCATTTGCTGACACCGCCGTCGGCACGGATCGTGTCCGTCTGTTTGACCAGGAACGCAGTCTTTCCTATGTCCGTCTCGCAGGAAAGAACCTCAACAGCTTCATCGACACCGCCAGCCTCACCGTCTCCTTGCAAACCGCCGGTGAGGAGCAGTTTCGCACGACGGGCGCCGGTGTTCAGAGCCTCAACGATGTCGATGTCACCACGCTCGGATTCGATCTTCAATTCGAGAGCAGCAGTCCCGTCGGCAGGCTGGTTTACGGCATCGATTACTATCACGACTGGCTGGAGACCGACGCCTCGGACAACAACTTCGCCGGCGCTGTGGCCGATGACGCCAGTTACGATCTTCTCGGCATCTTTCTCCAGGATGAGATCAACATCGGCGGGCGGGTACACCTCTTTCTCGGCGGCCGCTTCACCCATGCGCGTGTCGATGCGGGAAAATTTCGCCATCCCGTCACCCTGGCTCAATCCTCGCTTTCGGATGAGTGGCAGAATTTCTCTGCCAGCGCCCGTTTCATCGTCGATCTCGACGAGCATGACCGCTACCAGCTTTTTGGCGGTGTCTCCCAGGCCTTCCGCGCTCCGAATCTCTCCGACCTGACGCGTTCTGACATCGCCCTCTCCGGGCAGACCGAAGTCCCCTCCCCTGGCCTGTCTCCCGAGTACTATCTCACCTATGAACTCGGGCTGCGTGCGCAGACAGACTCTGTCAGCGCGAGCCTGTCGTACTTCTTCACTCAGATCGAAGACATGATCGTCCGCCGGCCCACCGGTGTCGGAACGCAGGTGGCCAAGGCCAACGGCGGTGATGGCTACATGCAGGGTGTCGAATTCGCCGCCCGCTGGCAGGTTGACCGGCATTGGAGCGTCTTTGGCCACATCGCGTGGATGGAAGGAGAAACGGATCAGTTCATCGGCCTGACCGGCATGACGCGCCGCGAGCCTCTGGGCAAAATCGCGCCGTTGGTCGGCCATGCCGGCGTTCGCTGGCAGACTGCGGACAACCGTTTCTGGACCGAGCTTGTCTGCCTCACCTACGGCGAAGCCGCCCGCATGAACACCTCCGACCAGCAGGACACCCAGCGCATTCCACAGAACGGCACACCTTCTTTCTGGCTGCTCAGCCTTCGTGGTGGCTGCAAGATCACGGAGAACTTCATCCTCACCGCATCCCTCGACAACCTCCTCAACCAGACCTACCGCTACCACGGTTCCGGCAGCAACGAACCGGGTTTCGGCGCCACGTTTGGCGCCACGGTGAAATTCTAGACTGGCAGCCGCCTGACTGAATGGCTCACGATTGTCCACGACGGCATTGTCGCGCCGCTTGCCACTGACGCCCTGCGTTCCCGCGTCCGCGTCTTTTGACTTCTTGACCTTCCGCCTGCGTGCCGGACACTGGTCGCATTATGAAATGGATCATCCGTATCGTCATCGTCATCGCGGTCCTCGCCATCGCCCTCCTCTGGTTTGGTTACTCCAATCTCAACAAACTCGTCAAAATGGGGATCGAATCCGGCACACCTCCCGTCGTGCAGACGGATGTGACCGTCGATTCAGTGTCATTGTCCCCTTTCTCCGGCACCGGATCGGTCGAAGGCTTCGTCATTGGCAATCCCAAGGGCTTCACCGGCCCGCGTGCGCTGCGCATTGGCAAGGCTGACGTCGCGCTGGACACAACACGCAGCACCACGGAGAAAATCGTCATCAAGCACATCCGCATCATTGATCCGGAGATCAACCTCGAGGCCGGCCTCGGCGGCACGAACCTCAAACACATCTCCGACAATGCGCGTGCCTTTGTCGAGAAGCAAACAGGGGGCTCCTCACCGCCTCCCGCCGCTGAAAAGGGCAAGAAGGACAAGCCCATCAAGCTGCAGATCGATGAACTGCTCATTAGCGGTGCGAAGGTCACCGCAAGCGCCGCCGGGATCGTGCCGGGCGCCAAAGGCAGCGCGACTCTTCCTGAAATCCGCCTCACTGGACTGGGTTCGGGGGGCGCAGGCATCTCACCCGCGGAGTTGATTTCCCAAGTTCTGTCACGCCTCAGCACTGAAGCGGCCAAGGCCAGCGCGTCAGGCCAGCTCAAGGACCTTTTGCAAGGCAGCCAGGGGAAGCTTGACGGCAACCTCAAGGACGGCGTGAAAAAGCTCTTCGGCAGGTAAGCGCCGCGCTTCACATCCTCATGCCGGTGGTGTTTTGCGCTCCGCCACAAGCACATCCCGCAGCACTTCAGCCGCCTTCGCATTGTCAGAGGCGACGAGGCTGGCAATCGTCTCACCCGCCTCGCGGTGCATGATGTGCATGGAGCGCAAATCCAGGCCCGCGTCCTTCAATCGCATCGCGATGGATGCCAGCGCGCCCGGACGGTCCTCGATGCGGATCAGCAGCGTGTCCTGCGTGACCACACGAAAGCCCTGCTCGCTCAGCGCGCGCAGCGCCTCGTCGTAGCGATCCACCGTGAGCACGACGATGCCGCGCTCCTCGACTCCCTCGATGTCGATCTCCTCGATGTTCACCCCATGTGCGGCAAGGCAGGCGGCGATCTCAGCAGTGACGCCGATGCGGTTGGCGACGAGAACGGTGAGCTGTTTCATGGCGTGCGGGGAGCAGAGGTGAGCGCCGCAGCGAAGTCCGCGACAAATTCGTCAATGATTGCCGTGGTGACATGCGGCATGACGATGAGGTGACCGATGTCCTTCTTCGGGGCGATGATCCATTTTTCCATGACCTGTGCCGGCGGGCGCGGAAAGACAACGGTGACGGAATTGGGATGGCACCACGCGGCAATGCCCTGCGCATTGAGCTTCCGCACCGCCCCCTGGGCCCGTTCCAGGCAACCGCGCACCATGTCGCGAAATCCGTCCTCTCCGAGGCTGCGCAGACGATACCACAGCAGCAACGGCGCAAAGGCGCTGCGTGAACCGGCAATCGTGGTGTCCAGCGCGCCCACGTATTCAATCGAGCGGGCCACGCGGTCCACGTGTGCCTTGCGCGCCATCACCACACCGCAAGGAATGGGTGCGCCAGGCATCTTGTGGCCGCTGATGGAGATGCTGTCCGCGCCATGGGCGAAGTTCCACGGCTGCGGCTGCTCCACAAACGGCAGGATCATCCCGCTGAGCGCCGCATCCGCGTGGATGTAGGCGGCGGCGATGGCCAGTTCGTCCAGAATGGCGCGAATTCCCGCCAGATCGTCCACCGCGCCTTTCATCGTGGTGCCGATGTTGACGAAAAGGATCGGCGGCACGTCACGGTGGATGCGCAGCGTCTCGCGCAAGTCATCCAGATCCATGCGCCCGTCCGGCAGGCTCTTGATCATGATGTTGCGCGTGTGCTGGAGGCGCAGGATTTTCGCCACGCTGTAATGCGTGTCCTCGCTGAAGTAGCAGATGCCGTCGGGATACAGCTCACGCGCCACATAGAGGCCATACATGTTTCCTTCCGTGCCGCCGCTGGTCACGTAACCCCACCAGGCGCCCTGCGGTGCCTCGGTGAAGCGGGCAAAGTCGGCCAGCACCTCGCGCTCAAACTCCTGCGTGTTCAGCCGGTAGTTCGTGCCCGCAAACGGATCACCCACATTGTTGACGCTGAAATGCAGAAAGCGGAACAGCTCGCTGAAGTCGAAATCCTGGTTGCAGGGATAGCCGACATTCCGCGGACGCAACGAGACAAGCCGGGCATGAAGTTCGTCGAGACGCTGGCGGTCTGCTAAAGAAAGGACTGGCGGATTCACGAACGCAGGTTGGTGTGGCACACTTTGCGCCCGGCATGGAGGTCAGGCAAGGCCCGGTTGCTACGCGCCAGCACGCGCTCCGTCGGCCACGTGAGTCGAAGGCTCACGCCATGCGTATCTTCCCTTCCATGGATTCGCCTTTTTCTCCACCACGTCGGCGATCAGCGCTCCCATCATGGGTGTGAACTTGAACGCGTGGCCGGAATCTCCGGCCGCAACCACGAGGCCCGCATGATCGGGATCATGGTCGATCCAGAACGCGCCATCGAAGGTGTCGCAGTAGAGGCAGACACGCGTGGCAGCGACCGGTGCGTCCGCCAATGACGGAAAAGTGCCTCGCAGGAAGTGACGGAACCGCGCTTCCTCACCCGCAGGTATGAAACGAGGGTCGTTCGCATCCACGGGACGACCAGCACCATGATTCGCCACTTTGACGAGTCCTTCTGCATTGGCTGGAAAGCCGTACCAGCCCGTGTTGCCAATATCCGCACCCCACACGGGAAATTGCGGCGGCGTGAAGGGCTTTGGGTCATGCGGCTTGAAATGAAACACGCTCTGGGCCGTGGCCTGCATGAACCGCTGCAAATGCGGCAGCAGCGTTGGCGTCCATGCACCGGCTGCCACCAGCACGACATCCGCGCTCCAACGCTGCTGTGACGATTCGATGCCTGCGCAACGCGCCCCATCAAACCATGGACGAGGTCCTGACACATTTTCAACGACCTCGATGCCTTTGGCACGCGCCTCCGCGGCAAGACGTGCGATCACGCGCCCGCTTTCCACCCAACCGCCGGCCGGATTGAGGTATCCATCAGCATACAGGGCGTGATTCCACGCGGGATGCCTTTCCCTCAAAACCTCCGACGACGTGCGCTGCAAAGCATGCCCGCGTCCGGAGAGAAGACCGTGGCTGTCGTGCTCGAAACCGCCAGGCTGCATCGGGCCGCGCGACATGATGAGAAATCCGCACTCGTGATACAATTCCTCGCCCCACCTTGCATTCCACTCACGCCAGCCTTCGATGCTGCGCTCCCCCATGAGCGCGTGCTGCTCATCGAAGCCATAATCCATGCGCACGACTTTGCTGATGTCCGTGGACGCGGCATCGGGATGCGGCAGCGGGCCCTGGTCGATCAATGTGACCTTCCAGCCTCGGGCGTGCAGTTCCAGAGCGGCAGTCAGGCCGAAACAGCCGCCGCCGAGGATCAGGATGGAGGATGATGCGTTCATTCGTGCTGGATGGATTCAAACACCGCGCCGCCGAGCAGTCGATCGCCATCATACAACGCGCAAATCTGTCCGGGAGTCAGCGCGCGCTGCGCTTCGACGTATTCCAGCTCCGCACGACCGTCACCGAGAGGGAGAAACACCGCATCACCCGCCGGGCAGCGGTAGCGCGGCTGCGCCTGCAACATGCGCTCCGCATTCAAGGGCTCCCCCGTGGTTGAAATGGAATGCAGCACGGCCTTGCGCGCCCACAGCAGTGGTGTGTCAAGGTTTTCGATGGCAACAACGAGTTCGTTCGTCTCCGGACGTTTGGCGACGACCACATAAGCCTGCTTGTGCAGCGGACTGGCGACGCCGTGCCCCTTGCGCTGGCCAAGCGTGTAAAGATGCAGACCGCGATGCTCGCCGAGCACTTTTCCTTCGAGATTGACAATGGGGCCCGGCTTGTCCGGCACAAAGGTGCGCAGGAAGTCCTCCATCTTCACCTGCCCGATGAAGCAGATGCCCTGGCTGTCTTTTTTCTCCGCCGTTTTGAGGCCGAGTTCGTGCGCCAGTTCTCGCAACTGCGGCTTGAGCAGATGGCCGATGGGAAACTCGGCGATGCTCACCTGCTCCGGCCGCATCATGGCGAGAAAGTAAGTTTGATCCTTGTTGTGATCAGTGCCGCGAAGGATGGCACCACCTTCCTTGCGCGCGTAGTGTCCGGTGGCAATTGCCTCAAAGCCATGATCGCGTGCCCAGTCCCACAGCACGCCGAATTTCATCTCCCGGTTGCACATCACGTCGGGATTTGGCGTGATGCCGGCCTGATACCCCTCGATGAGGTACTTCACGACCTTCTCGCGGTACTCGGTCATGAGATTGACCACACGGAACGGAATGCCGAGTTGCTTCGCCACCGCCTCGGCATCCACGATGTCCTCCTCCCACGGACAATGACCGATGATGTTCTCCTCGTTGATCCAGTTCTTCATGTAAACGCCGGACACGTCATGCCCTGCGCGAACGAGCAGCGCGGCGGCCACGCTGCTGTCCACGCCTCCAGACATGGCGGCGAGAATCTTCATGCCGCGAGATTCCACGGATGACAGCACGCGTCAACGAAGAGGCGCGCGGCGGTTTCCCGCACGCGCGCCCCGTCGATTCAAATTCTGACGTGATCAGCCCTTCTGACCCACGAACTTGGCATCACCAAAGGCAAGAATCGGGATAAAGATGAACCCAAGGAGCAAAATACCGACAGCAAAGCCACCGCCCTTGCCAAAGTTCTTGGCCAATCCCAAACACACCAAGATCCCAATGATGAAGTTCACGACGGGAATAATGCAAAGAAAGAGCCACCACCAAGGTTTGCCGGCGATCTTGAGCCCGACGATGATGTTGTAGATGGGAATGAGGCAAGCCCAGCCCGGCTCTCCAGCCTTGGTAAAGATTTTCCACCAGGCAGCAAGCACGATAACAAACACCGCGAGCATGATAAGCGTTGGCACCGTCCCAAGACTTCCTTGGGCAGAATACTCGAAGTTGACAGCGCTTTCTTGAAGCATTGGAAGCAGATGGGTGAGCATAGATGTGAATGTTGGACTGTTCTTCCTCCTGAAAAAGGGCTTTCAGGATGGATTTCCCGACATGTCAGCAAAAACCCTGCCGTCTGACAAGGCTCAATCGCAGTTCTTCCACAAAATAGGCCCGTCACGAACCCCGCTTGATCTTCCGGCGGGGAGCATGCAGAGGATCACATGGCAAAGTTTGAAAAGACCCCGCAGGGCGAGTTTCACTCCGGTTACGGCTGCGTCATCATCGCGGCGGCCATCGGTGTGTTTGGGTTCATCCTGTGGTGGGCCTATTACTCCCTGACCACGATGGATCGCGAGATCGGCGCGCTCACCCAGCCACAGCCCGCCCAACTGGCCGGGGTGCCGCCCCAGCCTGATCTGGCACAAAAACTGGCGGATTTCGCCACCGCCGCCACCGCGGGCAAACCCGCGTCCTTGAAGCTCTCCGCGGCGGACATCAATGCCCTCATCGTCACCGCGCCGGACAGCGGCAACGGCACCTACAAGGACATGCTGCGCGTGAAGTCCTTCGATCCCGCTCACAACGTCATCGTCACCGACTCCAGCCTGCCGATGAACACCGCGAAGTTTTGGGAGGACACCAAACGCTATCTCGTCGGCGAGATCGACTTCCACCTGGAACTCACCGAAGCCGGCCCCGACGCCAAGCTCCACGCCGTCCGCATCCCGGGAAAAACACTGCCGGAGGGCATGCTCAAAGGCATGCAGATGTACGGCTACCTCGTTCCCTATCAAAGCCATCCGCAGATCGGCCCCGTCCTCAAAGCCGTCAAAAAAGTCACCGTCGAGCCCGATGGCATCCTGCTCTCCACCCAGCCTTAGAGATGAGAGATCGGAGAACTTGGAACCTGAAACCTCGAACCAGGAACTAGGAACCAAGAACCTGAAACCCTGAACATGGAACTCCCTCAGCATCCGAACCCGTGGAAGACCGTCTCCACCCGTGAGGTTTACGCGAACCCGTGGATTCGCGTGCGTGAGGACCAGGTCGTCAAACCCACTGGCGGCCAGGGCATTTACGGCGTCATCGAGTACCAGAATCACGCCATCGGTGTCATCCCGGTGGATGACGCGGGCTTCACTTGGCTCGTCGGCCAGTGGCGCTACTGCCACGAGCGTTATGAGTGGGAGATTCCCGAAGGCGGTTGTCCTGCTGGCGAATCCCCGGAAGAAGCCGCCCGGCGCGAGTTGTTGGAAGAAACCGGCATCGTCGCTGAAAAAGTCGAGCCCCTGCTCACCGGCATCCAGCTTTCCAACTCCACCAGCAACGAGATTTGCGATGTCTTCATCGCCACCGGCCTTTCCCACACCGAGGCCCAGCCGGAGGACACGGAATTGCTTGATGTGCTCCGCCTCCCGCTCGTCGAAGCGGTCCAGATGGCCCGCGACGGCCGCATCCGCGACAGCGTCAGCGTCCTCGCGTTGCTGGCGGTGGCAAACCGGGTCTGAAAGAACCCCGATTCCCCCTTTGACACGTGGGGAGAGGCATGTATTCTCGCGCCCCTTTTCCCCCGGGGATCGTCGTCATGCCAACCACACAAGTCATTCTCAAAGAAAAAATCAAAGGTCTCGGCGCCGAGGCTGATGTCGTCAAAGTGAAGCGCGGCTTCGCCCGCAACTTCCTGCTGCCCCAAGGCAAGGCCTATGAGGCCACCAAGGGCAACCTCCGCCACACCGAGCGCCTGAAGGCCGTCCGCGCCGAGCGCGAGGCCAAGGAAATGGCCGAGGCAGAAAAGCTCTCCACCAAACTCAAGCGGGCCAAGCTCAAGCTCACCCTCGCCACCGGCCAGGGCGGCAAGGCCTTCGGTTCCATCACCACCATGGACATCGCCAAGGCGCTCAAGGAGCAGGCCAATGTCGAAATCGACCGCCACCAGATCGTCCTGGAGCGTCCGATCAAGAACACTGGCAACTTCGAGGTCGATGTGAAACTCGGTTACGACATCGTCTCCACCGTGAAGCTCACCGTCTCCGCTGCGGACGATGCCCAGGCTGCCGAAGGCGAGGAAGCCGAGGCTGCCGCCGAGTAAGCCACCGACCATCGCTCTCTTTTCAAACAAGCCGCCCCGTGTCACGCGAGGCGGCTTGTTTGTTTTTCCTCAAGTAGCTTCGATTGCCAATCGAAGTCTTCTCCGTCGGCTTCGACTCAAAGCCACGTCCTCAAGCCGCCGTCTCTGGAGGAAGGGAGCACGGACACTCTTGTCCGCTTGTGGATTCAATGGCGGCACAGCTGCATGAAAACTCAGATGCGGACAGGAGTGTCCGCGCTCCTCTCTCCTCGTCTCCTCTTCGCCCTCTGCTCTTCGCCCTTCGCTCCCCCCTTCGCTCTTCGCCGCTCCCTAACGCCGCGCACAAAAACATCATCACTGTGGCGAAAAGCACCGTAAAACGCCCTGCCAATGCAGTATTGACATCTCCCGCCTCACTTTGGAGCATCACCCTTCCTCACCATGAAAAAATACAACGTCGGAATCATCGGATACGGCTGGGCCGCAGGCGCCCACATCGAAGCCATCAACAAGACCACCCAGGCCCAGGTCACTGCCATCTATTCCTCCCGGAAGCTCGACGACGCCGAGCTCTCCGCCAAGCATGGCTCCCCGATCAAGAGCTACCAGAGCATCGAGGCCATGCTCGCCAATCCCGACATCCACGTCGTAGACATCACCAGCTACCCCAGCCAGCACCGCGATCAGGCCGTCGCCGCCGCCAATGCGAAAAAGCACATCATCCTGGAAAAGCCCATGGCCAACTCCCTCCAGGAAGTCCGCGAGATCGCCGCCGCCGCCAAGTCCAACGGCGTGAAGGGCTGCGTCTGCTTTGAATGCCGCTGGTCGAACCAGTTCCAGGTCACCAAGGCCCTCATTGATGAAGGTCTCCTCGGAAGTCTTCATTACGGCGAAGTCGATTACTACCACGGCATCGGCCCGTGGTATGGCCAGTTCCGTTGGAACACCGGGAAAAAGGATGGCGGCAGCGCCCTCCTCACCGCCGGCTGCCACGCGCTCGACGCCCTCCTCATGGTCATGGGCAACGAAGTCGAAAGCGTCACCAGCTTCTCCACCAAATCGAAGAGCGACATCTTCAAGCCCTACGAGTACGACACCTCCAGCGTCACCCTCATCCACTTCAAGAACGGCTCCGTCGGCAAGTCCGCCGCCATCGTGGACTGCCTCCAGCCCTATTACTTCCACACCCATCTGTGCGGCAGCCAGGGCAGCCTCTTGGACGACAAGTTCCACTCCATGAAGCTCCACACCGACAAGCACGCGTGGAGCAAGCTCTCCATGAAGATGCTCGATTCCGGCGATGTGAGTGACCATCCGTATCAAAGCCAGTTCCAGGCCTTCTTCGACGCCCTCGACGCGGGCACCGACATGCCGCTGACCAGCTTCCCGGAATCCTTGAAATCGTTCGAGGTCATCTTCGCCGCCGACAAGAGCGCCGAACTCGGTGGCAAACCCGTCAAGATCAGCGAGCTCGGCTGATTGGATCGAGTCTTTTTAAACGTGATGCTTCGCACCTTGTTGTTGATCGTTGGTTTGGCCGCTCTGCTGCTCTCGTGTTGCAGCAGTCCTGTTGACATCCCGCGACAAAAAGGTGACGAAGCCACATCCGGACGATGGGAATTCACGTTCCCGTCTAATGAGGTCCGAACGCTGGAACTACGCAGCGAACAGGCGTTGAATGCCAGGATTATTGAGACCGACGAAGGTTCCACCATCCGTGTCTCCGCCAAGCCAGTGGGAGGCGCTGCTGGTTATTTTCCGGCTGCTGGGATGTATGAAAAGCCCTGGAAGGAGACCAAGCCTGCTGATTGGGGGCTTGGATTTCAGGCACGCCGTTATGGCAGTCGCTTAGTGGTCTCTTCGGTGAATGAAATCAGTTACATTCATCACTACTACGCTCTCGAGGACATTGAAGTCGTTGTTCCGCGAGGGCTGCGGGTGAGGTTGATCAAACGCGAGCTAAATGGGCACGGATCTCCCGATTTACGGCGATAGCCTTGGAGAAAAGATAACTCACTTCACCAGCAGCGACTCCGGCAGACACTATTTCAACACGCTCTTTCCAGAACCGTTTGGTCCGGCAAACATGCGCATCCTTGGCGTCTCCGTGCTCACCGGATCGTGTAAATCGTGCCGGGCTTCACTGGCACCGGCGGCTCGATCTCCTTCACCAGTTCCTTATGACCATCGGGAAACACACGGAAGACAAACGCCCCCTCGGATTGCAGCACGCTCAGGTCAGAATCCAGCACCCGCTTGCGGGCGGCGGCAAAGGCCTGCCCCGACACCGCCGGGAACTGGCTTTCGAGAAGTTGAATGTCCTGGTCTGACATGACAGTCCGACCATACGACATCCCTTTCTCCTCGCAACCCCACACCTCCCTACCTCTACCACGATCTCGAGATGCCTTGGCGGAGGGCAACGCTCCCGCCTTGCCGAAGTCGGAAACGCGGAAGCGCTTTCCCTCCAAAGGAACGGTAGGGACACGCTGCGCCGTGTCCGACAAAAGAATGGGACGCGACGCAGCACGTCCCTACCCTTCCGACACGCCCACCCGTTTCCTGGAATCGTTGAAGAGCTTCGAGGTCATCTTCGCCGCCGACAAAAGCGCCAAACACGGCTAATTCTCGTCGTCCTCATCCTTGATGAGCTGCCCTTTCATATGATCCACATTCACAACTCAAGGAGCGACAATTGGTGCACCGGCAGAAGAAAGGAGAACAACAATGCCAATGTATGAAACAACCACTCCGCCGATGTACCATGCGGCCCATGGTCGAAACTTTGACTTCTCCGGCCACAACGCCACGCCATCTAGATAGGCTCCAGGTTTCGTGAAGAGAAAGGCGTCATTCAACCTGCTAAAGAGAGCGGTGATTTCACAGCGACGCATGTAAGCTTTAAAAAGCAGAACCCCGGCGATTGCTGCAAAAGCAAAGTCAATAATACCAATCGCAAACCGAGCTGGGCAGGTAAAGTTTTTCTGCTGCGTCATCCAACTTCCGAGCGCCAATTGAATGGTTATATAGCCCCCGAAAATCTTGAGATCATGAGACGTCATGAATCTCAGCAATTCGTTGTGCGTTTGATAAAGCATTGTTAAAGCCTGAAACTTTTGTTCAGCATCCAACTCAAACCGCGGTTCTTTGGCTTTGTTCATGAAGCTGTTTTATCCGGCAAGATCATGCTCTGACAATAACAATTCGTGCCACGGAACATCAGCAATTCTATGAGGCGCCGTTAACTTGAGATGGCAAGAAATTCGCGAAGCCTCAAACGCGCAGGTGATGACGAGCTGAGGTACAGCCAGCGGACAGGTTTTCCTGCCACATACAGCGCCTACATGAGTTCAGGACCGCGATTCCCAGACTCAAGGAACGGCATCCCTGCCCTCAGGAACCGGGTGGGTTGACTCAGGCGACGGCTTCCTTGCCTCAGGCCGCGGGTTCGTTTCCTCAGGAACCCGATCTCTGTCCTCACCGACGGGTTTGTCGTTTAACCCGGCCTCGGCTGGAAGACGTGGCGATGCAATGCGTGCTGCCGTGCATGAGCCTGCCGGGGCCGAGAAAGCTCCCGCATCGTGGGGGGAGGGAACGGGTGCGTTGCGAGCCGAAATCTCCGGCCAGCAGCCCGGAGTCTCCCCCAGCAAAGCCGAAATCTTCAGGCGGCTCCCGGCACCTTGGCCACTGCCAGCCGAAATCTTCGGCTGACACTCCACAACTCAGGCACCCTTCACCGAAATCTTCGGGCCACTACCGGCACCTCGGTGGCTGCCAGCCGAAATCTTCGGGCCACTACCGGCACTTCGGTGGCTGCCGGCCGAAATCTTCGGGCCACTACCGGCACCTCGGTGGCTGCCGGCCGAAATCTTCGGGCCACTATCGGCACCTCGGTGGCTGCCGGCCGAAATCTTCGGGCCACGATCGGCACCTCGGTGGCTGCCAGCCGAAATCTTCGGGCGTTGCGGCTGAGGCGAGCAAACCCGGCGTTACGATCTGATTCTCAATGCCGGACCCCCTGGGAGAGGACCGCGGAGACTCTCTCCGCTTCTTCCAAACAGCGGGCAGGAGTGCCCGCGCTCCCTTCCAGACCGGGACTGCAAAACAAAGAACGAAGAACCAAGAACCAAGAACAGCGAGGACGATCCAAACCACGGTCAACAACCGTCAACCACTGCCAACCATCCATTCTCCGTAGCAAGACTGCGAAGAATGAATCGCCAACGTTCGCGCAGCGAACCCTCATCCCTCATCCCTCATCCCTCATCCCTCATCCCTCATCCCTCATCCCTTTTCCCTCTTTCGGCCAATCCTCTGAACAGAGCGGCATCGGAGTGCCGCGCTCCCGGCTCATCCCTCATCCCTGCCCCGCCGCAGCCTTGCGGCACGCAGGTCGAGCCAGCGCTTGCGGCAGGATTTCCAGGCGCCTGCGAGCAGTTTCTTCATCCGGTTCGCAGGCAGGTTCTCAATCTGAATGAGTTCCTCCATGCGGATGGGAAAGCGCGCGGCCTCTTCCGCCTGCTGCGCGACTGACAGGCCGGGCGGAAGGCTTTGGAACAACCGCTGCAACACGACCGGCAGCGTCTGGCCGTGACTGTGATAGTGCACCAGCCACTCCTGGAAGGGCCGCAACTCAAACCGGCTGCTCATGAGCAGCGACATGACGGCCTGCTCCACCCAGTTGCGCGGCTTCGCGACGAGCAGCAGCTCATCGGTGATGGCGAGGGCTTTTTCAAACAGGCCACGGGCCCCGGCTGGAATGCCCAGCACGCCGGCATTCCACATGACCCACGGCTCCTGCGCCGGAAGATTCCACTGGAGAAGCCGCGCTTTCTCCTGCTGCAGCAGGCGGTGGTAGTGCGGAAAGTAATCTGGGGAGATTTGGTATTCCACCTGATGCATGTAGGCCACGGGACGGGACGGGGCGCCAGCAGACGATGCACTGCTCTCCACGAGCTTTTGAAACGGCTCGTCCGGAATCCTCAACCAGCGCGTGTCGCTGTCCACGTAGATGAAGGGGAGGCCGGTTTCCGCCTCCGCACGGCGCAGGACCTCCAGCTTGATGCGGTGCGTGTCGTCCAGAACCCCGCGAAAGCGCGCGATGTCTCCGGGAGACACGGGAACGGTGGAAACCAGCTCGTGCGCCACGCTTTCCTCCGGGCGGTCGGTGAAGTTCCAGACGCGGACATCCTCCCTGCCCTGCTGGATCAGCAAATCCAGCAGCGTGAGGATGGAGAAGCGGGTTTGGAGATGGAATCCAGCGCCGCCGTGCGAGAGATAGACGATGTGATGAGGCATCCCGTCAGGCGATTGAAGATTGGATTCACCGGAGCGCCGCGAAGACGTGACCATCCCGCCCAACCTCCGGATTCATGCGCGAGGCGATAGCGGGCAGGCCCGATGAAGACAAGTTTTAAATCGCGGCGGGTGGAGGTGGCGAAGATCGCCACGATCATTGGAGAGGAGCGCGGAGATTCGCTTCGCGGCTGCGCAGCCTCTCCGCCTCTTCCAAGCAGCGGGCAAGAGTGCCCGCACTCCTCTCCAGACCGGCTAAAGCCGGGACTACGAACCAAGAAAGAAGAACAGCGAGGAAGAGCAGGAGGACGAGAAGGATGGCAAAAACCACCGTCAACGACCGTCAACCACTGCAAACAACCGCCAACGTTCGCGCAGCGAACCCTTACGCTCCGCGCAACTTCGACACGTCGTAGAGGCTGAGCATGGCGGCGAGGACTTCGTCGCGTTTGCCCTGCTTGAGCATGTCGAAGGTGACGTGTTTGCCGGGCAGGAGCTTGAAGTGGCCGGAGCGGGTGCGGCGCAGGGCGCTGAGGTGCGCGCCGCAGCCGAGCTTCTGGCCGATGTCGTGCGCGTAGGTGCGGACGTAGAAGCCCTTGCTGCACACGACACGGAAATCGACCTCCGGCGGGGCGAAGCGTGTGATCTCGTAATCATACACGCGCACGAAACGCGGCTCGCGCTCCACTTCCTGGCCTTTGCGGGCGAGCTTGTAGAGCGGCACGCCGCCAATCTTCACCGCGGAAACCATTGGTGGTGTCTGGTAGAAGTCGCCCTTGAGCGTGTCGAAGGCGGCCTTCACCTGATCGAGCGTGAGGTCGGCGGGCACGGGCTTTTCCTCCAGCGTTTCGCCTTCGGCGTCCTGGGTGTTGGTGGTCTTGCCGAGCGTGAGCGTGCCGACGTATTCCTTGTCCTCGGACATGAGGAGTTCGGAAAGGCGGGTGCCGTTTCCAAGCACGAGGATGAGCATGCCGGTGGCCATGGGGTCGAGCGTGCCGCAATGGCCGATCTTTTTCATGTTCAGGCAGCGACGCGCCACCGCGACGACATCGTGCGAGGTCATGTCCTGGCCTTTGTCCACCAACAGGACGCCGCTAATCAATTCGTCTGACTTCATCCTCGAGTGCTTGCAAAAATTTCTCCGCCGCGTCGCCAATCGGGCCGCGCAAACGCGCACCGGCCGCCATTTTGTGACCACCGCCGCCGAACTGCCCGCAGATGGCGGACACGTCGAGACGGGAATCCTTCGAGCGCGCACTGACGCGCACCTTGCCGCCGGCGACGTCTTCAAAGATGACGCAACTGACGACGGAATCGATCTGACGTAGCGTGTCGATGAGCCCTTCGGTGTCGCCGGGCAGCATGGAAATCTCGTCCATGAACTTCTGCGTGAGCTGCCAGCTCACGATGCGGCCATCGGCGCGGAACTGCATCTCGTTGAGCATGGCGCGCATCAGCTCCAGACGGCGCAGCGGGTAAGATTGATAAACGAGCTGGGAAAGCCGCGCCGTGTCCAGCCCCGCGTCCATCATCTCCGCCGCGATGCGGTGGGAACGTGCGTTCGTGCTGGAAAACTGGAAGGAGCCGGTGTCCGTCGAGATGGCGATGAACAAATTCTGCCGCACCGCATCGTCGATGGGCAGGCCGTGCTCACTGAGGATGTTGTAGATGATCTGGCCGGTGGCCGGGGAGTCGGCGTCGATGAAATTGAGCTGGCCGTAGCCCGGATTGGTCGGGTGATGGTCGATGTTCATCAGCAGCGGCACCTGGTCGAAGAGTGCCTTGCAGCGCTCGCCGATGCGGTCATGCGCAGCGGTGTCGAGGGCGATGGCGAGATCGACTCCAAGCGGTTCGCCGCCCGGCTGGATCACCGTGTCCGTGCCCGGCAGGAAGGCGAGATTTTCCGGCACGCCGTCCTCCAGAAGAGCGATCACCTCCTTGCCGAGGGCGCGGAGGCTCAAGACGAGTCCCAGCAAGGAGCCGACGGCATCACCATCCGGACGAACGTGGGAAACGATGGCGATCCGCTGCGCGGAGCGCATGGCGGCGGCGATTTCGGCGGTGGACTGGTTGGCGGGCATTCGGGGGCCGTCCACAAAGCACTCCAGACGCGGGCTGCAAGGAGAACATTCTGCCCGCTGCACCGGACACACCTCGTTCAAATCCAAGGTTGCGGCGGGGTGCCACGCGGCTAAACATCGGCGCTTATGTTTTCCCCCGACATGGCGCTTCTCAGAGTACGCGCATTGATTTTTGGCCTCAGTCTGACCCTTGGCTGCGGAGTTTCCGCCGTGCAGGCACAGTCCTCTGTGCTGGTGGTGGACGCCTTCAACAAAAAGGTTCACGTCGCCGGCAACGCGAACGCCAAACGCCATGTCGGCGGCCTGGCCAAGATCGCCACCGCGATGGTCACACTGGACTGGGCCGAGGCCTCGCATGTGGGAGTCGGCGTGCTGGCCACGGTTCCTGCCTATGCCTTCCAGATGGCCCCGCAGGGCAGCATCGGCCTGCAACCCGGCGACCAGGCCACGCTGCGCGACCTCATCTATGCCACCATGATGGACAGCGATGACATCGCCGCGATCACGCTGGGAGACTTCGTGGGTCGTGATCATCTGGCACGTCTCGGACGCGGCGGCCATCCGATCGAGGAATTTGTGCGGCAGATGAACCAGCTCGTGAAACGCGAAGGCGCACGCGGCACCCGCTTCACCAATCCGCATGGCCTCGAAAACTCCCGGCCCATTCCCTATTCGACCGCGGCCGACATCGCCCGTCTCGCGATCTATGCCGTGTCGCGTCCGGCCATGCGCTTCTACACCAACCAGTCCAGCCGCAGCATCACCATCTACCGCGGCGGGCAGCGTCTCAGCGTCACCCTGAAAAACACCAATGCGCTTCTCGGTGTGGATCGCATCGACGGAGTGAAGACCGGCAACACCGAGCGCTCTGGCGGCTGCGTGGTCATTTCGGCTGAAAAACCTTCCAGCGTGCAGGTGCAGGCGGACAACAGCAGCCTCATCTACCATCACCGCATGGTCGTGGTCGTCCTCGGCTCGGCCAATCCCTTTGGCGAGGCGCGCTCCCTGCTGCATCAAGGCTGGTCAGCTTATGACCAGTGGATGGCGGCAGGCAGGCCCATCACCGACAAGAAGCAGATGCTGGATCAATTTTAACCCAAACCACGGGCGCCCATGCGGCAGTCCCGTCTCAAACTTTCACCACACACATTCATGCGAATCGGAATTCTCAACAGCGGCGGGGATTGCCCTGGTCTCAATGCGGTCATCCACGGCGTCGTCGGCGCGGCTCACACACTCGGCTGGGAGGTCGTCGGCTTTCGCGACGGCTTTGAAGGACTGCTGCCTCCCGGAGACTACATGATGCTCACACCGGAAAAAACCGTCGGCATCACCAAGCTCGGCGGCACCATCCTCGGCACGACGAACAAAGGGCATTTCGTTGCCAAGGTCGGCGAGGGCAATGTCTCCCAGGTGCCTGCGGAGATCGTCGAGAAGGCCAAGAGCACGCTGCGTCATCTCGAAGTCGGCGCTCTGATCGTTGTCGGCGGTGATGGCAGCCTCACCACCGGCCTGCAGCTCTTTGAGATGGGCGTCCCCGTCATCGGTGTGCCGAAGACGATCGACAACGACATCCAGGCCACCGCCACATCATTCGGTTTCGACTCTGCTGTCGCCGCGGTGGTCGATGCGCTCGACCGTCTGCACACGACGGCGGAAAGCCACAAGCGGGTCATCGTGCTTGAAGTCATGGGCCGTCATGCGGGCTGGATCGCGCTCTACGGTGGCATGGCGGGTGGCGCCGACGTGATTCTCCTGCCGGAGATTCCGTTCGACTTTGAACATGTCGCGAAGGCGATCCGCAAACGCGACGCCGCCGGTCATCACAGCACGCTGGTTGTCGTGGCGGAAGGTGCCCGCAGCGAAAGCGGCCAGTTGCTCACCAAGGAGAAGGTCGGCGTCAAAGGCGAGGACCGCCTCGGCGGCATCGGTGATTACGTGGCGAAACACATCGAGAAGGCCACAGGCAAAGAAACGCGCGCCTGCACGCTGGGCCACCTCCAACGAGGCGGCGCTCCCACCGCGCTCGACCGCATCCTCGGCGTCCGTTTTGGCGCGAAGGCGGTCGAGTTGATCGAGCAGGGCAACTTCGGCCGGATGGTCAGCTACCAGCAGTATCAGGTGGGTGACGTGCCCATCGAGGAGGCCGTGCACCAGCTCCGTCTCGTCAGCAAGGACAGCGAAATCGTCCGCGCCGCCCGCGCCATCGGCATCTCCTTTGGAGATGACTGATGGGGCAGAACGTGTCGTCGGCAACAAAGACATCAACCCAGCGCCGCGAGGCGCTTCGAAAGCGCGTCCTTCGACTGCACGCCGACGACGGTGTCCTTCGCCTTGCCATCCTTGAAGAACACCAGCATCGGAATCGAACGCACGCTGAACTGCGCGGCCAGATTTGGTGACTCATCCACATTCACCTTGCCGATCTTCACCTTGCCGGCCTGATCCTTCGCCAAGTCGTCGAGAATCGGGCCCAGCATGCGGCACGGACCGCACCATTCTGCCCAGAAATCCACGATCACTGGCACAGTGGCGCTGGAGATTTCAGATTCAAAATTTGCTTCGGTGAGGGTGAGGACTGCGTCGCTGGCCATGATGTTGATGTGGGTTTGAGAAAAGGATTACGCGTGCACGCTGGCATTGGTGGCAGTCGAATCAATGAAAGTTTTGCCGGAAACGCCTGGGGCGGAAAAAAAGGCCGCAAACGAGGGCGCCGGCATGCTCACAGCCGTATGGATTCCAGAGAATCAGGTAATTCACAAGCTTCTCACAGTTTTCGCCCTTTCTTGCACACGAATGTGAAAAACTCCTTCTTGCTGGCAAGGGGGCTTTTGTGCTCAATGACAGCCATGAAACACACACGTGACTTCAACAGCCTCTCGGGGCGAAGATTGAAGTCATTGTTGATCCAGCTCTGCGAGCGCGCGCAGGACGATGTGAAGCGTCTGCCACGGCATGAGGAGACAGCCACACATCAATTGCGCGTGCGCATGAAAAAGATTCTCGCGCTGCTGCGGCTGGCTCGTCCCGCGGTGGAGGAGCACACGCTGAAGGCCATGCGTCTGCACACACGCGCTGTCAAAAATGCATGCGCATGCAACCGCGACGAGGTCGTGCGCTGCCATCTCATCGACAAGCTCGCCCGTCGTTTTCATCTGGAGCCCAAGCATCGTCCCCAACTGGCCGGAGTCTCGCATGAGAAGCCATCGACCGCGCATCTGCGTCATCAGTTGCACGCTCTCTGCCAGCTCATCGACAGCACTCCCATTGAGACGCTGGAGGAGCGGCAGATTCTGGAGCAACACGCCCGCTGCTACCGCAAAGGCCGGCGCCTGATGAAGCAGGCATGTGAAACCGCGGAATGTGAAATTCTGCATCGCTGGCGGCATCGCGTGAAGGATCTCAGCTACCAGACCCTCGCCCTGTCTCATCTGCCCGGAGCCGCCAGACGCAGCAAGCGTGCACGCCGTCTGGCCCGCGTGCTCGGGCGTGACCAAGATCTGGCCAATCTCGCCCGCGAGCCCGCCTTCTCCGTCCGCCGCAGCCCGTGGATGCAGGTGATCAACGAGCGCCGGGGTGAGTTGCGTGAGCGTTATCTGGCCTTAGGCCACAAACTTTACGCTCCACACAGCTCGCGCTTCAGCGGCCGGATCCTGTGTCGCGCTTGAAGCGGGAACACAGCCAGAGCGACCGCCCGCGTGATCTCACAATCCTGCCGTGCGTTGCGCGTCCTGCACCAGACGGACAAACCGCGAGCGTTCTCCACCCGCGTCGGCGCCCTTCGCCTGCTTTGCCAGGTTCAGCACCAGATCGTGGTCCAGGCTGCCGGTCTGCTCCGCACCACGCAGCAGCAAACCGAATCCGACGACTGCGGACTCAAATACGAAATCCTCACGTGCATTCTGAAGCGAGTAACCGCGGTCGATGATCTGGAGCTTGCTGCTGTCGAACGGTCCGACCGCCTGCGAGGTGAAACGCGTGTTTGGCAGCGTTACGACGGCGATCTGCCGGTCGCGCGCCGCCTCGCTGGTGCCATTTGGCTGAAATTCATACCACACCACGTGCGTGCCGGCGCTGCGCAACTCGGTGGCGGGCACATGGCGCTCACACAGCATGCGGAACTGCTTCACATTCGCCGCATCGAAGCTGACCTGCAGCGGAAACACCGCTCCATCTGTTGCAAGCACCGCCTGCTGGTCCGCTGGAAGCTGGATGACGACACGCAGCAGACGGTGCGTGCTGTTCCATGGGCATGCGGCCACTTCTGCCTTCCATGAATGAATGAACAGCTCAGGCGCACGCGACGGCTTCGCCTCGGGTTTCGCATTTGGCGACACTGGCGAGGCCAGCATCGCTCCTTTCGGCTTTGGCATCGCAGGTTTGATCAACGCCGGATGCAAATTGAACTGATCCACCGGCTGCTTGGTGGTGCTGGCAAAAGCGCCGCGGCCCGCAGGCATGGTGAAGCCGAGATTGGGTGCCGGCACATTGGTCGCCGGAGCGGATGCAGGCACGGTGAGCGTTGCGACTTCCAGTTTCACGGGCGCGGCTTTGACCTCCTTGGCAGGTTCCACCTTCGCAGATTCCGCAGACGCCACTTTCACCGGCTCAGGGGCCGTTTCCTTGGCTGGCAGCTCAACCTTGGGAACTGGCGGCACAGCCACCATTTTGACCGGCTCGGGCGCGGGAGCTTTCGCCAGTTCCACTTTGGCAACGGGAGCGGACTTCGACATCTCCTTTGCAGCCGTGACTGCCACCGATGCCGCGTCGTGCGCAGCCGGGCTGAATGACCAGCCCGCGAAAAAGGCCGCGCCTGTCAACGCGATCACCGCGGCCGCCTTCAACATCGCACCCATCACCGGCCAGAACATCTGGCGCGGACGCTGCACGACCTTGCGGGGCATCATCGGCTGCATGCGGCGCGGCAGATTGGAGGGATGCAGCACGCTGTGACGCTGCTCGTGCGTAAGCCGCGACTGTGGAATCGGCGCTCCATGACGCAACGCATCGGTCACGGCCTCGATCTGCTCCAGTTCGTGCGCGGCGGCAGGCGTGGTGGCCAGAATTTCGTGCAACTCACACGCCTCCTCGGCACTCAGTTCTCCGAGCGCATAAGCGGTGAAATGGGGATTGTCCTGCGGGTTCATGATCGTGTGTGGAAATGTTCTTCAGCCATGTCGCGGCTCAGCAGCTCGCGGAGTTTTTTGATCGCATGGTGCATGATGAATCCGACATTGCCGACGCTGAGTCCGGTGATGCCAGAGATCTCCTGGTAGGAGCAGTCGTGAAGGAATTTGAGCCGCACCACTTCGCGCTGGTTCGTCCGCAGGCGGTCCACGCAGCGCCAGATGCGCTCGTAAAGCTCGTGCTGGCTGGCGCTTTGGGCCGGGTCTGGATCGTGCCCGGCCGCGGCCTCGATGACCTCGTCGTTGCCCAGTTCCAGACGGTGCTCCTTGCGCAGGATGTCGAAGGCGCGGTTGCGGCAAACCGTGAAAAGCCAGGATTTGAGGTTCTCGCGCACACGGTCCGGCTCCGTGAGGTAGAGCCGCAGCAGCGCGTCCTGCACAACATCACGTGCCCGCTCGATGTCACCACCGAGGAGTCCTGCTGTGTAGGCAATGAGGGCGCTTTCATGCTGGTCCAGTGCTCGCCTCACCAGCACGGAGGCTTCATCCTGGACGTGTTGGCTGGGCATGCGTTGTTTCACGGTTGGAACGGACGTACACAGGGAAAATTAGGCCGGACTGCACTTTGCCGCCAAATCATGCGTTGGAAACCGCAATCTGCGCTCACCAACCGCCCCCGAGGGCTTTGATCAGCAGCACAGCGGCGAGAAACCGCTCCCCTTGGATGCGGGTGGCCTCCTGCTCGGCACGAAGGAGGGTGCGCTGGCTGTCGAGCACCTCATAGTAAGCCGCGATGCCGGATTCGTAGCGTTTTCGGGAAAGATCCAGCGCCTGCCGTGCCGCAGCCGCTGTGGTTGCCAGCGCCGCAGCCTGTCGCTTCAGCACTTCCAGACCGCTGAGGGCGTCCTCGACGTCGCGCATGGCCCCTAGCACCGTGCCCTTGTAGCTGGCGGCGGCCTGATCGTAACGCGCCTGCGTGGCCGCAATGTTGGCACGCACACCACCACCGCGCAGCAACGGCCATTCCACGCTGCCCGGCCCCAGTCCCCACACACGGCTCTGCGCATCGGCGATTTTCCAAAGATAGCTGGTCTGCGTGCCACCGGTGAGACCGATTCTGAGGCTCGGAAACAACGCCGCCTTCGCCACACCGATGTCCGCGTTCAAGGCCGCCATCTCGCGTTCCGCAGCCGCAATGTCAGGACGGCGCTCCAGCAGATCACTCGGCACGCTGGCCGGAACGGAGGGAGGAGAGCCGCTGATTTCGAGCGCAGGCAGACTGAACTCCGACGGCGTCTTGCCGAGCAACAGCGCGATGGCATGTTCAAGTTCCGCTCGCCTTTTCTCCAATCCAATCGCCTCCGCCTCGGTGGCGGCAAGGTCGGTCTCCGCCTGCGCCACGTCGATTTGTGCGATGTCGCCCTGCGTGAAGCGCTTGCGAGTCAGGTCCACGGTTTGGCGGCGCAACTCGACCGTGCGTTTCAGCAGCGCGATCTGCGCATCCTGCGCACGCAACGCGAAGTAATTGAGCGCCACCTCGCTTTGCAGGCCCAGCAACGCGTTTTGGTAATCGGCCTGCTCCGCCTCGGCTTTGGCAGCTCCAGAGCGCGCCTGGTTGCGCACCTTGCCCCAAAAATCGAGTTCATAGGAGAAGTCCAACGTGCTCCCCATGACGTTGCGCGTGCGCCCGCCGGCAAACTGGAACTTCAAATTGCCGGAACCGCGGTTGCGCAATGCGGAACCGTTCAACGTGAGAAATGGAAACAAGCCTGCGCGATCCGCCCGCGCCAGCGCCTGCGCCTCGGTGACACGATGCGCGGCAAGTTCGAGCGTGGGGTTGCCCGCCTGCGCCTGTTTCATCAACGCGGCCAGTTTCGCGTCGCCAAACAGGCCCCACCAATCACCCCTTGTCGCCTCATCGCGCGGTTTTGCCGTGCGCCAGGGGCCGTCGGTCTTGAATTCCGTCGGCAGCTTCGGTTTCGGCGCAAAATACTTCGGCGCCAGATTGCACGAAGGCAGCAACACGAGCGCAAACAGCAGCAAATGCAGCAGCGCCGGGTATTGGGTCTTCGGTTTCATCTCCTCGCCCGTCAGTTCGGACTGGAGCTTGCGGCTCACATCGCCGATGGAACCGGTGTGTCGGGAAATCAGGGAATAAACCATGGGCACGAGGAACAAAGTGACCACCGTGGCGAGTGAAACGCCAAAGACGATCACAATGCCGACCACCATGCGCGTTTCAAACCCGGCGCCGTGGCCGAGCATGAGCGGCAACGCTCCCATGACGGTCGAAAGCGCCGTCATGATGATCGGACGCAGACGCTGCTCGCAGGCGGTGAGGATGGCCTCGCGGAACTCCATGCCTTCGTCTCGAAGCTGGTTGATGAACTCGACGATGAGGATGCCGTTCTTCGCCGCCAGCCCGATGAGCATGATGAGGCCGATCTGGCTGTAAATGCTCTGGCTCTGCCCCATGACCTGCAAACCGAGCAGCGCACCACCAATCGCGACCGGAACGGTGAGCATGACGGTGAGCGGATGGATGAAACTCTCAAACTGCGCCGCGAGCACCAGGAACGCCACCAGCAGCGCCAGTCCGAACACGAGGCTCATGCTGCTGGAGCTTTCCTTCAGCTTGAGGGAGTTTCCCTTGTAACCGATCACAGCGGTGGCCGGCAGATGGTCACGGATCAAGCCTTCCATGTAATCCAGCGCCTCGCTGAGGCTGTAACCCGGCACGAGTTCCGCATCGAAGGTGATGGAACGCATGCGGTTGTAGCGGTTGAGGCTGCCGCTGTCGGCGAATTCGTTGAAGGTGACGAGGTTGGCCAGGGGAATGAGCTCATGGGTGCGGTCGCTGCGCACGAAGATGTTGTTGAGGTCGGTGGGGCTGCGTTTGTCGCTGTAGCTGCCTTCGACGAGCACATCATACTCCTCCCCCTGGTTGATGAAGGTTGTGACACGACGGTTGCCGAGCAACGTCTCAAGCGTGCGTCCAATGCTGGCGCTGCTGACGCCGAGATCGGCGGCACGCGCCTGGTTGATGCTGACGTTGAGCTGCGGTTTCGTGTCGCGGTAATCGCAGTCCAGGCCGACGAGTTTGGGGTTCTCACGCGCCTTGGCCAGGATGATGTCGCGCCACCCGGCCAGTTCCTCGAAGGTGTTTCCGCCGACCACAACCTCCATGGCCTTGTTCAGACCACGTGCGAGCCCCTGGCGCATGATGACGGCGGTTTTCACTCCAGGAACATCGGCCACCTTGCCGCGCACCTCGGTCATGATCTCAAAACCATTCCGACGCTGGTCAAACGGCGCCAGCGTGATGACGCCGATGCCTTCGTTGAAATCTGACGGCGTGCCGAAGGAACGCGGCGCGCGCACCAGCACACGAGTGGCCTCCTTCTTCTCCACGAGGTACATGAGGCGGTCCTCCAGCTTGTCGAGCATCTCCACCGTGTAGTTGTAGGTGGAGCCGGGCGGCCCCGTGGCGGTGACAAAGAATGAACCGCGGTCCTCACGCGGCGTGAATTCCTCCGGAATCGTCTTGATGAGGTAGTAACACAATCCGGCCAGCCCCAGAACCAGCGGGATCGTCGTGGCAGGAAAGTGCAGCGCCAGATCCAGCGCTCTACGGTAGCTGCGCTGAGCCCACTCGAACAGCCGTTGCAGCATTCTCGCAATGAGCCCGTCCCCTTCCCGCCCGCGCATGATCTTGGACGCGAGCATGGGTGAGAGCGTCAGGGCCACGAATCCCGAAAACACCACGGCAACCGCCAGCGTGATCGAAAACTCGGAGAACAGCCTCCCCGCGTCCCCAGGCATGAAGGTGATGGGCACAAACACGGCCAGCAGCACCATGGTCGTCGCCACCACGGCGAATCCCACCTGCCGCGTGCCCAGATAAGCGGCCACGAGCGGCTTTTCGCCCATCTCAATGCGTCGGTGGATGTTTTCCAGCACGACGATGGCGTCATCGACAACCAGCCCGATCGCCAGCACGAGCGCCAGCATGGTCAGCGTGTTGATGGAGTAGCCGAGCGCATCCAGCGCCATGAATGTCGCCAGCACGGAGACGGGCACCGCCACGGTCGGCACCAGCACGGCCCGGAAGCTGCCGAGGAAGGCAAAGATGATGAGCACCACGAGCACGATCGCGATCACCAGCGTGCGATACACCTCGTTGAGCGACTCCTGCACGAACTGGCTCAGGTCGTAGCTGTTTTCCAGTTTCATGCCTGGCGGCAATGTGGAGCGAACCTTTTCCGCCTCCTCTCTCACCTCACGCGCGACATCGAGTGTGTTCGCCCGCGACTGGCGCACGATGCCGAGGGAAATCATCCGCACGCGGTTGCCACGGAACGTCACGCGTGGTTCGGAAGATCCAAGCTCCACCTTCGCCACCTCGCCCAAGCGCACCTGATAACCGTTCGCTCCACGCGCGATGACGAGCCGCTCGAAGTCCTGCGGTGTGCGGTACTCGCGGTTGATGCGCACGGTGAACTGGCGGTCGAGCGACTGCACCGCGCCCGCGGGCGGATCAATGTTTTCCCGCCGCAGCGCATCCTCGACGTCATTGACGGTAAGCTGGCGTGCTGCCAGCGCCTCGCGATTCACCCAGATGCGCAGTGCGTAGCGATTTCCTCCGCTAACACGCACGCGTGCCACGCCCGGAAGGCGTGAAAAACGGTCCATCAGATACCGTTCCGCGAAATCGGTGAGTTCCAGCGGGGTGTGATGATCACTGGTCAGGTTCAGATACATCAGCACCTCGGCGCTCATCTCGGTTTTACCGACGTTGGGCGCCTCCACTTCCTCGGGGAACTCGGCGACCACGGGCCCGATGGCCTCGCGAATGTCGCTCGCGGCCGCGTCGAGGTCACGTCCCAGCGTGAACTCGACACTGATCTCGGATTTGCCGTCCGTGCTGACCGAGGAGATGTTTTTGATGGCCTCGACCATGCTGATGCGATCCTCCAGCCGCTGTGTGATGCGCCGCTCCACCACCGAAGCCGAGGCACCGCGGTAGTACGTCTCGATGGTCACCACCGGAGGCTCGATGTCCGGATACTCGCGCACCTGCAAACGCGTGTAGCTCACCACACCGAAGGCGATGAGCAGCAGGTTCATCACCGTGGCCAGCACGGGGCGGCGTACGCTGGTGTCGGACAACCACATGACGCGCCTACTCCTCGACCTCCGGATTGAACTCGGCGGAAGGCTCTTTGAACTGTGAGGTCACCTGCACCTGCATGCCGTCCTGCAATCCCACCAAACCGTCCGTGACGACGGTCTGGCCTTCCTTCAATCCACGCAAAACCTCGACATAGCCCGGCTTGCGCCGGCCCGTCTCGACTTCCACCCGCTTTGCCTTGTCGCCATCCAGCGCAAACACATACTTCTTTGCTCCCACCGGTACCAGTGCCCGTTCCGGCATCGACAACGATGCCCGTGGCTCCAACGCGAGCTTCACGATCACCAGCATGCCTGGCTTGAGCACGAGTTGGGGATTCGTCACCTCGGCACGCGCCGCGACTGAACGCGTCACCGCGTCAACTCGCGTGTCCAACTGCGCCAGCTTGCCTTTGAATTCCTGGCCGGATTGCGTCGCTGTGCGGGCCACGATGGCGATGCCGGGCTTGATGTTTTCGAGATAAGTCTCCGGCACTGCAAAGTCGATCTTCACCACATCAATCTTGTCCAGTGAGGCGATCACGGTGCCAGGCGACACCAGCGCTCCGACGCTGATGCGGCGCAAGCCCAGCCAGCCATCGAACGGCGCAGTGATCCGCCGGTCGGCCAGCCTGGCATCCGCCTCGAGAATTCGCTGATGCGCGATGTCGGCCAGCGTCTGGCGTTCCGCCAGACGCGCTTCAGGCGCGGCGCCGTCTTTGACCAGCTTTTGCAGACGCTCGATCTCGCGCTCCTCCTCGGCCAGGGATGCCTTGGCTGACGCCAGCATTGCCTGCTCTTCCGCATCACTCAGATTTGCCAGCAGCGTGCCCTTCTTCACGAAGTCACCGTCGTTGAAAAAAATCTGCGTCACCGACTCCGTCACGTTGGTGCTGATGTCGGTGGACTCGTAGGCGCGCACCGTGCCGATCGCATCCAGGTCGAGAGCGTAGTTCTGCTTCACCACCTTCGTCACCTGCACGGCAGCGGCGCCTTTGGGCCCCGTGCCAGGGCCAGAGCCAGCCAGCCGCGCACCACCGCGCTGCGCAAACCACCAACCACCCAGCATCACCCCACCCGTGACGAGGATGAAAACAAAAATGCGCAACAAAACATTCGGCCGGGATTCAGACATGCGGGGGATTCAAACAAACGCGTGATGACGCCTTCGCTATCACGAGTCCGCCTGCGTGTGTCAAATGGTCTTCCACCTGCCAAACCACCCGTGGCAGGCGTTTTGCCGCCTCCTGTCGCGCCGCAGGATTGGACACAAGAAAACAACAATGAGGCACCGTGAAACAGCGTTAGACTGAGTTGATAGTCCACCCCTCATGTCCAGGCACTTTCTCTCCATCCTTGCATTGCCCGCTCTGGTCGCCGCGGAACCCGCCAAACTCGGCTACAACCGCGACGTCCGGCCCATTCTCAATGACAAATGCTTCCAATGCCACGGCACGGATGCGGCCCATCGTAAAGGCGACCTGCGCCTCGATGTGCGTGAGGATGCACTGAAGCCCGCGAAGTCGGGTGACATCGCTCTCGTGCCCGGCAGCCCGGAGAAGAGCCATCTCATCGCCCGCGTCGAACTCGACAACCACGACGACGATGTGATGCCGCCGGAGAAAAGCGGCAAGCCGCTCACCGCCGAGGAGAAGACCGTCCTGAAGCGCTGGATCAGCGAAGGGGCCGAGTATCAGGGCCACTGGGCCTTCTTGAAGCCAGAGCGTGCTCCCACGCCGAAGATCACGAATCCTGCGTTCGTCATCCGCAATGATATCGATGCCTTCATTGCCGAACGCTTGATGAAGGAAGGCTTGAGCATGTCTCCCCAAGCCGATCCGGCGACGCTCATCCGCCGTGTGACTCTCGATCTCACCGGCTTGCCACCGACTTTGCAAGAGATCACCGCCTTTGAAAAAGACACATCCCCTCAAGCCTACGAGAAGGTGGTGGACCGCCTGCTCAAATCCGAACACTACGGCGAGCGCATGGCGATGCAGTGGCTCGACTTCGCCCGCTTCGCCGACAGCCACGGTTTCCAGACCGACAGCAGCCGCGCCATGTGGCCGTGGCGTGACTGGGTGATCAAGGCGTTCAATGACAACAAGCCCTTCGACACGTTCACCCTCGAACAGCTCGGCGGCGACCTTCTGCCGAACGCCACGCGCGATCAAATCGTGGCCACCGGATTCAGTCGCAATCATCGTCTGAATGGAGAAGGCGGCATCATCGCCGAGGAATGGCGCATCGAGAACATCATCGACCGCGTGGAGACGATGAGCTTCACCTGGCTCGGCCTCACGCTGAACTGCTGTCGCTGCCACGACCACAAATACGATCCCCTAACGCAAAAGGACTTCTACTCGCTCTTCGCCTTCTTCAACAACGTGCCCGAAAGCGGCACCATTCAGGGCGCGTCGAACCGCAGCGGAGGCAATTCCGAGCCAGTGATCGAGGTTCCTGACAAGGATGATGAAATCCAACTCGCCCAGCTCCGCAAAGCCGTCGAAGTCGCACAGGAAAGCGTCACGGAGACGCAGCTGCAACTGCCGAACCTCGTCGCAAGCTGGGAGGCCGACATGGAAAACCCCGAAGCGGCAAAGAAGCCCATGTGGGAAGTCCTGCCGGTGATTGATGTGAAATCGAAAGGCGGCGCCTCCATGCGCAAGCTGCCAGATGCTTCGTGGATCGCAGGTGGTCGCAATCCTGACTTCGACATCTACACCATCACCTCGCCACTCGCCGAGGGAACGTTCACCGGATTGCTGCTGGAGGCATTGCCCGATCCCACGCTGCCAAATCAAAGCCTGGGCCGCGCCTTCAACGGCAACTTCGTGCTCACCGGCATCGAGGGCGAGATCAGCGCGCCGGGCTTGAAGAAGCCGGTGAAGATCACCTTCACCCGTGCCGAGGCAGATTATGCGCAGAAGGGTTACGACGTGAAGCTGCTTCTCGACAAGGACCCGAAGAACGGCTGGGCCATCGACGGCAACGACCCGAAGAAGCGCATCGAACGCAATGCCATGTTCATCGTGGACAAAGCGGTGACCGTGCCGAAGGGCGCGACACTGACCGTGCGCCTCGCGCATGAGTCAAAGTTCGCCGGCCACAACATCGGACGCGTCCGCCTTTCCTCGACCGACGCCGAGCCTGCGCTCGCGAGCATCGACGGCACTGGTGGCCCGCCTGCCGCTGTGCTGGCGATTATGAAAACACCGACGGAAAACCGCACGCAGCAGCAGCGTGGTGAGTTGGAGAAATACTACCGCGCCAGCGTGGACAGCCCGTTGCGCGATGCCGATTACGCGCTCGCTGCGGCGAAGGCTGAGCTCGAAAAGTTCGAGCGCACCGTTCCCACCGTGATGGTCATGAAGGAAGGCCCGGTGAAGGATGCCTTCGTGCTCAAACGCGGCGAATACGACAAGCCGGGCGACAAGGTGACCATGACCACGCCTGCCGTGCTGCCGCCGATGCCGAAGGGCGCGCCTTTGAATCGTCTCGGACTCGCGACGTGGATCGTCGATCCGTCGAATCCGCTCACGGCACGCGTCTGGGTGAACCGCGCGTGGGAAAAGTTCTTCGGCTACGGCCTCTCGAAGTCCACCGAGAACCTCGGCACGCAGTCCGAGTATCCCGTGCATCCCGAGTTGCTCGACTGGCTCGCCACCGAGTTCGTCCGCATCGGCTGGGACATGAAGGCGTTGCAAAAACTCATCGTCATGAGCGCCACGTATCGCCAGTCGTCGAAGATCACACCTGCGCTGCTCGAAAAAGATCCCGAGAATCGCCTGCTCGCCCGCGGGCCGCGTTTCCGGCTCACGGGTGAGATCGTACGCGATCAGGCACTCGCCCTCGGCGGCTTGCTCGTTCCGAAGATCGGCGGGCCGTCCGTGCGTCCCTACATGCCGGAGGGCGTGTGGGATGAAACGAGCAAGTACGGCGACCTCCGCGGCTACAAGGCCGACTCGGGCGAAGGACTGTATCGCCGCAGCTTCTACACCATCTGGAAACGCACCGCCGCACCACCGACGATGCTGCTCTTCGATGCTCCAACGCGAGAAATCTGCACCGTGAAGCGCAGCCGCACGAACACGCCGCTCCAGGCGCTTTCACTGCTCAATGAAGTCACGTTTGTCGAAGCCGCGCGCGGCCTCGCGCAGCAGATGATGCTTCACGGCGGTGCCACGCCGGAACAACGCATCGCCTACGGCTACAAGCGTGCCACCGCACGCGAGATCAATCCCGCCGCCCTCAAGCAGCTCACCTCCGGACTCGCCAAACGTCTCACTGAATTCAATGCCAAGCCCGAGGAAGCCGCCGCGCTCCTCGCCCAAGGCACTTCCAAGCCCGACGCCTCGCTCAACGCCGCCGAACTCGCCGCTTATACCACCACCGCTTCCGTGCTCCTCAACCTCGACCGCGTCATCACCCGCGACTGAGAAGGAACATTGAACGCTCAACAACGAACAATGAACATTGAATGAAAAGCCAGAAGCCGAAGTACGATCTGGAGGAGCGGCTGCTCGATTATGCGGTCGCAATCGTGCTGTTCACTGAAAGCATGGTCAAAACCGAGGCCGGCAGACATATCAGCGGCCAGCTTTTGCGCTCTGGAACGGCCCCGCTCGGTCATCAAGGCGAGGCGGTTTCGGCGGAATCCCCCAAGGACTTCATTCACAAGATGAAGGTCGGCCTCAAGGAGCTTCGCGAGTCACTTCGCTGGCTCAAGCTTTCCGTCCGTGTGCCGCTCATCGATGATCCCACAACCGCCACGCCCGTCCTCGACGAAACCGAGCAGCTCATCCGCATCTTCGCCGCCAGCATCCGCACCGCCAAATCCAACGCCCTGCGTGGGAACAATGAACGCGGCAGAGAACAATGAACATTGAACGCTCAACATCGAACACTGAACCCAAACCCTCCGCCATGTCCATGCGCCCATCTCATTCAATGTTCAATGTTGAACGTTCAGCGTTCAATGTTCAAGACCGTCTCAACCGCCGCATCTTCCTCAAGCACAGCACCAGCGCCATCGGTGCCGCGGCTCTGGGCTCGCTGCTTCATCAAGAAGCCGTGGCAGCCGCGCCGAAGCGCTTCTTCCCCAACTTCGCGCCAAAGGCCAAGCGCATCATCTACCTATTCCAATCCGGCGCGCCGTCGCAGATGGATCTCTTCGATCCGAAGCCGCAGTTGGAGAAGCATCGCGCCGAAGAACTGCCCGCCTCCATCCGCATGGGCCAGCGGCTCACGACGATGACGTCGGGCCAGAAATCCTTCCCCGTCGCGCCGAGCATTTTCAAATTCGCGCAGCACGGCAAAAGCGGCATCTGGTTGAGCGAATTGATGCCGCACATCGCCGGCGTTGCGGACGAATTGTGCGTGATCCGCTCGATGTTCACCGAGGCGATCAATCACGATCCTGCGATCACTTTTTGCCAGACCGGTTCGCAGCTCGCCGGTCGTCCGAGCATCGGTGCATGGCTCAGCTACGGCCTCGGCAGCATGAATCACGATCTCCCGGCTTATGTCGTGATGACTTCCTTCGGCACGGGTCGTCGCGATGACCAGCCGCTCTACGACCGCCTGTGGGGCAGCGGTTTCCTGCCCACGCAGCACCAAGGCGTGCGCTTCCGCAATTCAGGTGATCCTGTGCTCTACCTCTCCAATCCCGCCGGTGTGAGCCGTCCCATGCGCCGCGAGATGCTCGATGAACTCGCCGCGCTCAATCAACGCGACTTCGATGCCTTCGGTGATCCCGAAACGAGCACACGCATCTCGCAATACGAGATGGCCTTCCGCATGCAGGTGAGCGTGCCCGACCTGATCGACACCTCGAAGGAGCCGCAGCACATCATCGACATGTATGGTCCGGACGTGAAAAAGCCCGGCACTTACGCCGCGAACTGCCTGCTCGCCCGCCGTCTCGCCGAACGCGATGTGCGCTGCATCCAGCTCTTCCACATGGGCTGGGATCATCACGGCGGCCTGCCAAACGCCATTCGCGGTCAGTGCCGCGATACCGACCAGCCTACCGCCGCATTGATCAAAGATTTGAAGCAACGCGGCCTGCTCGATGACACGCTCATCGTCTGGGGCGGCGAATTCGGCCGCACGATCTACTCGCAGGGCGGCCTCACCGCCACGAACTACGGCCGCGACCACCATCCGCGCTGCTACTCCATCTTCATGGCCGGTGCCGGAGTCAAAAAAGGCACCACCCACGGCGAAACCGACGACTACTGCTACAACATCACGCGCGATCCAGTTCACGTGCACGATCTCAACGCCACGCTCATGCAGATCCTCGGCATCAACCACGAACTGCTGAACTTCAAATTCCAGGGCCTCGACATGCGCCTCACCGGCATCGCGGGCAATGTGGTGAAAAGCGTGCTCGCTTAACGTCCCTTCCGTTCCCGCTGCCTCGCCCGATACTCCGCCGGACCGCAGCCGACCTGTCGTGCGAACATGCGGCTGAGGTAATGCCGGTTCGGAAAGCCGGTTTCGATGGCGATTTGGTCGATCGTCTTGTCCGTAAGTGCCAACGCCTCGCCTGCGAGACGAATGCGCGTCGCAAGCACATATGCTGCGGGGGTCTGGCCCGTGTGCTCACGAAAGCTGCGGATGAATCGCTCGACACTCATGCCTGCGCGTTCGGCGAGGAAGTAGTTCGTGAGCTTTGTGTGCGGAGAACGAGCGATGAGTGACAACACCTCCAGCAGGCGTTCCGGCACCGTCGTGGGACATGGCGTTTCCAAGGTGGCAAACACGGTGTGAAGCAATGCGGAGCCGAGGTGCAGCAACTGATGATCACGCGCATCGGAAGCCGGCTGCTGATGCGTTTGGATGAGCCGCGAGAGCAGTGGTTTGATCGAATCATCGGCCGCGAGAACGATCGGCTCGGCAGGAAAAGACACACCTGGGCGTGTGGTGGTGAAGTGCAGCCAGTAGTGGCAGGCACGCACGGGTCCCACACAGTCGAACACGGTGTCTGCGGGAATCAAAACCGCGTTTTTTGGTTCCAGCGAAATCTTGCGGCCCTGGAAGAGCAGATGGCATCCTGGCTTCGGATTGTAATAGAACCGCCAGAAGGGCGAATCGACGCCTTGATGGTTCCAGTCTTCCAAACTCGGCTGGTAACCGCTCTCGTGGATCAAGAATGGTGTCCAGCCTGCCGTGGCAACGCGAGCAAGGTCCACGCCCCACGGCGTGGTGTAGTTGAGGTATTTGCGGCGGGCGGCCATGATCGGACACAACTACGGCAGAAAACGGCACACTCGTCCAGCGTTTGTATTCCCCGATGAGACACATTTTCGTCCTCTTCCTCGCGAGTTCCGCCCTCGCCGCCGATCTGCCGCCCGACCATGCCAAACGCATGGAGCGCGGCCTGAAGTCGTTTCAGCAGGAGGTGGAGGGTCTGTTGAAGGAAAACTGTCTCCGCTGTCATGGTGGCGAAAAGGTGAAAAGTGGCTTCGACATGGCCACGCGTGAGGACCTGTTGCGCGGCGGCTCGCACGGCTCGGCCGTGATCCCGTTTGATGCCAAGAACAGCCGGCTCGTCGAGCAGATCAATCACGTGAAGGAGCCACACATGCCGGACGACAAGCCGAAACTCTCCGCCGAGGTGATCGCGAAGATCAGTGCGTGGATCGATGACGGCGCGCCCTACTCGGAGCCGCTGGTGGCCGGAAAGAAGCCCAAGCGTGATGCTTCTGTCGTCACAGTGGAGGATCGCCAGTGGTGGTCGTTTCAGCCGCTCAAGAAGGTGCAGGCGCAGTCGATCGACGAGCTGCTTTTGAAAAACGCGAAGGGCATGAGCTTCAATCCACCCGCCGACAGAGCAGTGCTGGTGCGCAGGCTCTATTTGGATCTCACGGGGATGCCTCCTTCCGGAGAGTCTGACACGTCGGAGGTGTCTGACATCATCGAAAAGCTGCTGGCCTCGCCGCGCTTTGGCGAGCGCTGGGCACGCCACTGGCTCGATGTGGCACGCTACGCGGAGAGCACGGGTTTCGAGCAGGACTATGACCGCCCCTATGCCTTCCATTATCGCGACTTCGTCATCAAGGCGCTCAACAGCGACATGCCCTACGACCAGTTTGTGAAGTGGCAGCTCGCCGGAGACGAATACGAGCCGCGCAATCCGCTCGCGCTCGCGGCGACTGGCTTTCTCGGCGCGGGCGTGTTCCCTTCGCAAATCACCGCGAATGAAGTCGAGCGCACCCGCTACGACGCGATGGACGACATGCTCAGCACCACCGGCAGCGCGATGCTCGGGCTCACGGTCGGCTGCGCCCGCTGTCACGACCACAAATACGACCCGCTGCCGATGAAGGACTATTACGCGATGTTGTCCACCTTCACGACGACGACGCGCATGAACGTGGACGTGCATCCTGACGGCCAGGTCACCAGCGCCATCACCACGATGGACAAAAAGAAGAGCACGCCTGATGTGCCCGGTGCCACGCGCATGATGATCTGCGGCGAAGGCTACGATCCCATCGTGATGCACACGCAGGGCGGCCCGTTTTTCGACAAGACCTACTTCCTCAAGCGCGGCAACTCGGACATGAAGGACGGCGAGGCCACGCAGGGCTTCATGCAGGTGCTCAGCAGGCCCGGCGATGCGAAGCGCTGGCAGTGGCAGCCGCCGAAGGATGCGAAATACAGCGGACGTCGCCGCACGTTTTCCAATTGGATCACCGATGTCGATCGCGGCGCCGGCGCACTGCTCGCCCGCGTCATGGTGAACCGGTTGTGGCAGCATCATTTCGGCACCGGGCTCGTTCCGACGGCGAACGACTTCGGAAAAACAGGCGCGCCTTGCACACAGCCTGAACTGCTCGACTGGCTGGCCGGTCAACTCATCGCAAACGGATGGAAGCTCAAACCAATTCACCGCCTCATCCTCAACAGCCGCGCGTGGCAGCAAAGCAGCGCCCGCGATGCCAAAAAAGAGGCTGCTGATCCGGCCAACAGCCTTTTCATGCGCTTCGTGCCGCAACGTCTCGAAGCCGAGGCCATCCGTGACTCGATGCTCGCCGTGAGCGGCCTGCTGGATGACACGATATCCGGACCCGGCACACGCGATGAGAACAGCCGTCGCCGCAGCATCTACTTCAGCATCAAACGCAGCCAGCTCATCGGCAGCATGGTGGCCTTTGACCTGCCCGAGCCACTGGTGAGTCAGGGCACACGCCCAACAACGACCGTAGCACCACAAGCGCTCATCTTGATGAACAGCCCGCAGGCACGCTCGTGGGCGGAAGGACTGGCCAAACGCATCCAAAGCGCGGGCGATGCGCCAAAGCAGGTGACGATGGCCTATCGCCTCTGCTTCAACCGCGATCCCACAACCGACGAAATCGCAGCCGCGAACAGCTTTTTGAAATCTGGAGCCACGCTGGCGGATTATTGCCAGGTGGTGCTGAGCTTGAATGAATTCATCTACGTGAACTGACATGAACGCGCCCCTCTATTCCCGTCGTGAAATGCTCGCCCGTGCAGGCGGCGGCTTTGGCATGCTGGCGTTTGCCTCGATGCTGGAGGCAGCCTCGAATCCCTTTGCGCCGAAGGTGCCGATGCAGGTCGGTGGCAAGGCGAAGTCGATCATCTGGATATTCACCAACGGCGGCCCTTCGCAGGTGGACACGTGGGACTACAAACCCGAACTCGCGAAACGCGACGGCCAGACGCTGGAAGGCTTTGATCCGAAAACCGGCTTCTTTCCCGGCTCGGTGGGAGGTTTGATGAAGTCACCGTTTGAGTTCAAACAATACGGCGAGAGTGGCACGTGGTGCAGCGATCTGTTTCCAAAGACCGCGATGCATGTGGACAAGATGAGCTTCATCCACAGTTGCTGGACGGGATCGAACAATCACTCGCCCGCGCTCTTCATGATGAACACGGGCACCACGCGCATGGGCTACCCCTGCGTCGGCTCGTGGGTGACTTACGGGCTCGGCAGTGAGAGCGATTCGCTGCCCAGCTTCGTCGTGATGACGGATCCGCTGAACCGCGGCCTGCCGAAGGGCAGCGCGTCGAACTGGGGCTCGGGCTTTTTGCCGAGTGTGTTTCAAGGAACCTGGCTGAAGCCGAGCGGCGCGCCGATCGACAACCTCGCCGTGCCTGCATCGCTCACGCCGCAACGCCAGCGCGCACAGCTCGATCTTCTCGCCAAACTCAATCGCAATGCACTGCACGGATCGGCCATTGAAAGCGAATTGAATGCGCGCATTGAAAGTTTTGAGCTGGCCTATCGCATGCAAACCGCCGCGCCGGACGCCTTTGAGGTCAAAAACGAGCCGGAGCACATTCAGAAGATGTACGGACTCAACGAGAAGCACTGCGGGCACTTCGCGGCACAGTGCCTCACCGCACGGCGCATGGTCGAGCGCGGCGTGCGCTTCATCCAGCTCTACAGCGGTGGCATGGAGAACCAGCAGAGCTGGGACGGGCACAAGGACATCCTCGGGAACCATCGCGGCTTCGCAAACGAGAGCGACCAGCCCGTCGCCGCGCTCATCAGCGATCTCGAACAGCGCGGCCTGCTCGACCAGACGCTCATCGTCTGGGGTGGCGAATTCGGCCGGCTGCCCATCGCGCAAAAGGGCGACAAACCGGGACGCGACCACAATCCGCATGCCTTCACCGTCTGGATGTGCGGCGGCGGTGTGAAAGGCGGCTACCATCACGGTGAGAGTGATGAGATCGGCTTCAAAGCCGCCATCGACAAAGTCAGCGTCCATGATCTTCACGCGACCATTCTCGCCGCGGCGGGACTCGACCACGAACGGCTCACCTTCAAGTTCCAGGGCCTAGACCAGCGCCTCACTGGGGTCGAGAATCCGAAGGTGGTGAAACAGGTGTTTGCGTGAGATACTTCGAAGCCATGACGCGCGGCCTTCTTGTTTCCATCCTGTTTTTCGCGACCTCGCTCCTCTCCGCTCCGGCGAAGGTGAAGTTCAATCGTGATGTGCGGCCGATCCTCTCGGACAAATGCTTCTTCTGCCATGGACCTGATCCGAAGAAGCGCGAGGCCGATCTTCGCCTCGACATGCGTGACGAGGCGCTCGCGGGGAAGGCCTTTGTTCCCGGCAAGGCGGAAGCGAGCGAACTGATCCAGCGCGTGCTGACCACGGATGCCGATGACCACATGCCGCCGGCGAAATCGAAACTGAGCGACCTCACGGCGGCTGAAATCGCCATCCTGAAGCAATGGATCGACGAAGGTGCCGAGTATGAAGCGCATTGGTCGTTCATTCCGCTAAAGCCGGAGGCGACGAAGGATCAGAGCATCGACAAAATCGTCAGTGCAGGCTTGGCGGAGCACGGATTGAAACTGCAGCCCGAAGCGACGCCTGAAACACTGATCCGCCGCATCAGCTTCGATCTCACCGGGTTGCCTCCCTCACCAGAAGAAGTCACAGCTTTCGTCACCGGGCACCAGTTCGATCCGGCATCCAGCATCGAACATCTCGTCACGCGACTGCTTGCATCGCCGCACTACGGCGAGCGCATGGCCGTGGACTGGCTGGATGTGGCGCGCTACGCAGACAGCTACGGCTTTCAGGTGGATCGGGAGCGCGAGGTCTGGCCTTGGCGTGACTGGGTGGTGAAGGCGTTCAATGAGAACCTGCCGTATGATCAGTTCATCATCTGGCAGCTTGCAGGTGACCTGCTGCCGAATCCGACGGATGAGCAGGTGCTGGCCACGGCTTTCAATCGTTTGCACCAGCAGGAAAGCGAAGGCGGCAGCGTGGAGGAGGAGTATCGCGTCGAATACGTCGTGGATCGCGTGCAGACGGTCGCCACCGCGTTCCTCGGCCTCACCTTCGAGTGTTCGCGCTGCCATGATCACAAGTATGATCCGATCACGCAAAAGGACTTCTACGGCCTGTTCTCGATGCTGCAGAACATCGACGAGGCGGGCCTGTATTCCTTCTTCACCCCTTCCCCGCCCACTCCGGCGATGATGCTGATGGATCAGCCGGCGAAGGAAAGGATGGCCGCGCTGAAGGTGAAGGTGGCCGGCCTGGAACCGCAGAATATAGGCAAGCCACTGAAATCACCTGACCTCTCACAAGGCGAACTCGCCCACTTCACATTCGATGAGATGAAGGGCAACAAACTCGCCGACGCGCTGCATCCTTCGCTTCCGCCTCAACCGAAGAAGGATCCCAAGGACAAATCCAAACCACCGCCTGATCCTGCGGCGGTGCTCAAAGGCGAGAACAAGCTGGTGCCTGGCAAGACCGGCAACGCGATCCAATTCACCGGCGATGACGCGGTGGACACGCCGCTGGGGAACTTTCAACGGTATGAGCCGTTCAGTGTGTCGCTGTGGCTGAAAACACCGGACGTGAAAGAGCGGGCTGTCGTGTTTCATCGCTCGCGGGCATGGACAGATGCTGCGAGCCGCGGTTACGAGCTGCTCATCGAGGATGGAAAGCTCAAGTGGTCGCTGATTCACTTCTGGCCAGGAAATGCGATTTCGATTCGCGCCAGGCAGCCACTCGCGATCAACGAATGGACGCAGGTGATCGTGACTTACGATGGCAGCAGCCACGCATCTGGCCTGCATTTGTATGTGAACGGCCAATTGGCCGAAGTGGATGTCATTCGCGATGCGCTGACGAAAACCATCCAAGGTGGCGGAGGCGACAACATCAGTCTCGGCGAACGTTTCCGCGATCGTGGCTTCAAAGGCGGATTGATCGATGATTTCCGCGTGTTTGGTCGCGATTTGTCCTCCGCAAACCAGCCATCCCAAGAACTGACAAAGGCTCGTGAGGAACTCTACACACTGCAGGATGCGCAGAAGGAGATCATGGTGATGCAGGAACTGCCGAAGCCGAAGAAAGCTTATGTGCTGACTCGCGGTGAGTACGACAAGCACGCGGATGAAGTCGGGCCTCAGACACCCGCGGTCCTCACTCCGTTTCCAAAGGACGCGCCGAAGAACCGTCTCGGACTCGCCAAATGGCTGACGGCGCCAGAACATCCGCTCACGGCACGCGTGACGGTGAATCGTTTGTGGCAGAACTTGTTCGGGCGTGGGCTGGTGAAAACGACGGAAGACTTTGGTAGCCAGGGCGAACGACCGCTGTATCCCGAACTGCTCGATTACCTCGCGATGAAATTCATCCAAAGCGGCTGGAACATGAAGGCGCTGATCAAGGAAATCGTGATGAGCCGTGTTTATCGCCAGCAGAGCATCGCCGATGCGAAAACGATGGCAGATGACCCCGACAACCAATGGCTGGCTCGCGGACCACGGTTTCGCCTGCCGGCGGAGATGATCCGCGACAATGCGCTGGCTGCTTCCGGCTTGCTAAAGCTGACCATGGGCGGAGCGCCTGTGCTTCCGTATGAAATGACCGAAGCGTTCAAGCCGGCCGGGCCAGGGTCGGGCGATGCGGTATATCGCCGCAGCCTTTACACGAACTGGCGTCGCACCAGTCCGCCTCCGGCGATGGTGGCCTTCGATGCGCCGCGACGCGCGGTGTGCATTTCGAAACGCGAGCGCACGGACTCACCGCTCCAAGCGCTCATTTTGCTCAACGGTGTCCAGTATGTCGAGGCTGCACGTGTGCTGGGTGAGAAACTGCATCTCGAAGCAAAGGGTGATCTGCCCAAGATGATCGAGCTCGGTTTCCTGCGCTGCTTGAGCCGCAAACCAGATGCGAAGGAGGTTCAAATCTGCACCCAGCTGTATCAGGAACAGCTCGCGCATTTCAAAACAGCGCCGCAGGAGGCGGAACAACTATTGAAGACGGGCCAAGCGAAGCGCGCTGCATCCATTCCTGCTCCGGAAGCCACTGCGGCGGCGGTTTTGGCTCAAGCTTTGTTAAACCACGACACGTGCGTCGTTAAACGCTAACCCGATGGACCCGATGAACTCCTCTTCTGTCTTGTTGGATCGCCGTTCTTTCCTGAACCGCTTCGGTTTGGGGTTGGGTGGCATTGCGTTGAATGAGATGCTCACGGCGGAGAGTCGTGGAACTTCGGCAGTGGATCACGGGGTGCTGGGCGGCACCCATTTCGCGCCGAAGGCGAAGCGGATCATCTATCTGTTCATGTCGGGCGGGCCTTCGCATCTGGATTTGTTTGACTACAAGCCGTTGCTGAACAAGCGCCATGGCGAGCAGCTTCCCGACTCGGTGCGCGGCACGCAGCGGCTGACGGGGATGTCAGGCAATCAGTCGTCGATTCCGATGGTGGGATCGCCATTTAAGTTCACACAACATGGGCAGGCGGGTGGATGGTTCAGCGAGTTGCTGCCGCACACGGCGAGCATCGCGGACGACATCTGCGTGGCGCGGTCGATGTTCACGGAATCGATCAACCACGGCCCGGGTGTCACGTTTTTCCAGACAGGATCGCAGATCGCGGGAAGGCCGAGTTTTGGGTCGTGGCTAAGCTATGGACTCGGCGCGGAGAACGCGAATCTGCCGTCGTTCACAGTGCTGATCACGAAGGGCAAGGGCGGCCAGCCACTGGGTTCACATTTGTGGGGCAGCGGCTTTTTGCCAACGAAGCATCAGGGTGTGCTGTTCCGTGCGGCGAAGGATCCGGTGCTGTATCTCGGCAATCCGGCTGGCGTGAGTTCCGACAGCCGACGTTTGATGCTGGATCGCCTCAAAGAGCTGCATGAGCATCAGTTTGCCGGAACGCCGGACGCGGAGATTCAGAATCGCATCGACCACTACGAGATGGCTTACCGCATGCAGACGAGCATTCCGGAAGTGACTGATCTCAGTGGCGAACCGCAGCATGTGCTGGACAGTTACGGGCCGGATGTGAAGACACCGGGCACGTTTGCCGCGAACTGCCTGCAAGCACGTCGTTTGGCAGAAAAAGGTGTGCGTTTCATCCAGCTTTACCATCAGGATTGGGATCATCACGGCGGACTGCCAGGTGCGCTGCCAAAGCTGTGCGAGGAGACGGATCAACCGGCTGCGGCGCTGGTCAAAGACCTCAAGCAACGCGGCTTGCTCGATGACACGCTGGTGGTGTGGGGCGGTGAATTTGGCCGAACGTCGTATTGCCAAGGCAAAATCCAGCCAAACTTCGGCCGCGATCATCATCCGCGCTGTTTCAGCGCCTGGTTCGCGGGCGGCGGCATCAAGGCGGGCTCGGTCTATGGCGAAACGGACGACTTTGGCTACAACACGGTCAAGGATGGCCTGCACATCCACGATTTCCACGCCACCCTGATGCACCTGCTCGGCATCGACCATGAACGGCTGACCTACAAGTTCCAAGGCCGGCGCTACCGGCTGACGGATGTGCATGGCAAGCTGGTGAAGGGCCTGCTCGCCTAACGGCGAGAATGACGAAACCCGAATGAGGAATGCCGGATCAATGATGAAGCTCGAATGATCCAAAGCTTCTGGATTTCGGGTTTGGACATTCATTCGCCATTCTGGTTTCGTCATTGTCCTTCCCAGCGTGCCGCTTGCTCTATGATGAAACGCGTGTTCATTAGCCCTTCTAATGAGCCAAGCTAGAACCGCCAAGCAGCACCGCAAAACCGCCGAGACGGACATTGAGATCGAACTCAATGTCGATGGGTCCGGCAAATCGCAGATCGACACGGGAGTGCCGTTCTTCGATCACATGCTGACGTTGTTCTCCAAGCACGGCCTGTTTGACCTGAAAGTGAAGGTCGTGGGAGACATCCAGGTGGACTATCACCACACGGTGGAAGACACCGGCATCGTGCTGGGCAACTGCTTCCGCGAGGCGCTGGGGAACAAGGCGGGCATCGTCCGTTACGGCTTCTGGTTGCTTCCCATGGACGAAACGCTGGCCGAAGTCGCGCTCGACCTCAGCGGCCGTGCCTTTCTCAGCTATCAAGCACCGGAGAATGTCGAAGCCATCGGCGGCGTGAACCGTTTCAGCTATCAACTCGTCGAAGAATTCCTGCGCGCTTTCGCATCGAGCCTGATGGTCACGCTTCACGTCGAAATCCGTCGTGGACGCGATGCACACCACATGGCAGAGGCGATTTTCAAAGGTCTCGCCCGCGCCTTGGACGCAGCCACCAAACTGGACCCACGAGTCACCGGCATCCCGAGCACAAAGGACGTTCTGTGATGAAACTTGGAGTGCTTGATTATGGCGCGGGGAACCTGCGCAGCGTGTTGAATGCGTTCGAGGCCATCGGAGCGCATGCGAATCTCGTGACGAAGCCCGCGGACTTCGCAAACATCGACGTGCTGGTGTTTCCCGGTCAGGGAGCATTCGGCGATTCGGTGCGCATCTTGAAGCAAACGGAACTTTGGGAGCCACTGCGGACGTGGTTAAAGGCGGGGAAGCCATATCTCGGCATCTGCCTCGGCTACCAACTGCTGTTTGAAAGCAGCGAGGAGTGTCCCGGCGTTGAAGGATTGTCAGTCGTGGCAGGCAAAGTGCGCAAGTTCGATGCGGCGATCGGTTTGAAGATTCCGCACATGGGTTGGAACGTGGCGAATTGGGAAACGAGCCAGTCAGCCGTGTGGACTGGTCTGCCGAATCCGACGCACGTCTATTTCGTGCACTCCTATTATCCGGAAGTGCAGGATGAATCTCTGGCGCTGTGCCGAACTGATTACGGCGTGGGCTTTATCAGCGGCATCGCGAAGAAGAACCTCGTGGCGGTACAGTTCCATCCAGAGAAGAGCCAGGAGGCCGGACTGACGCTGCTGCGAAATGCGCTGAAGGTGCTGGGGCAGTAATCAAACGGCCCTCAAGGCATCACGCAGAATCATCTCCTGCCGTTTTGCCATTTCTCGAGCTTCATTGCTTTCGTGGTCGTCCCAGCCAGCGAGGTGCATGAGTCCGTGAACGAGGTAGAGAGCGACTTCGTGGTCGACGGACTGATTGTGTTCCCTGCCCTGACGTTCAGCAGTGTCAGCGCTGATGAGAATTTCGCCGTGATGGAAGGTGATGACGTCGGTGGGCGTGGGATCGTCAAGGAATTCGCCATGCACACGCGCGATTTCCTTGTCGCTGACGATGGAGACCTCAATCTCCGACAAGCTGGCAAGTGGGGCACCTGATGATTTGAGAGCGACGAGGCAGGCCGGCATCGCCGCGGCACCGACTTTACGCAGCCAGGGCAACGGGATCGCGCGTTTGCGCTGGCGGTTATAAATGCTCAACTGCGGCAGCATCACGCGGCAGAAGCAGGAGGCGATTTGCGGCCGCGACTTCGCTTGACCGTGGCCTCGGCGGCAGGACCGGCAAAGGATGCCTCGACGATTTTCATCGACGTGGTCGTGGGCGTTTCGTCGTCACCCGCAAGCAGCGGTTTCGGCTCATCGCGCAGCGTTGCCGAAGGAGGCGATGCCTCCACAGCCTTCTGATACTTGATGCGACCATGCATCATGCTGAGCAACGTCTTGGAGAAGCTGGCCTTGATGCGCGCGAGTTCGGCAATGGTGAGATCGCACTCGTCGAGCTGGTCATCGAGCATGCGCGCCTGCACGATTTCGCTGATCATGGTCTCGATGCGCGACGCGTTGGGTTTTTCGAGCGTGCGTGAGGCGCTCTCCACGGCATCGGCGAGGGAGATGATGGCAGACTCCTTGAACTGCGGTTTCGGCCCCGGGTAGCGGAAGGTTTCCTCACTGACCTGCGGCACGTCATCCTCCTTGACCTTGCCCAGCTTCGCGAGGCGCTCCTGCTCGTTCTTCTGATCGAGCGCCTGGCGGTAGAAATAATATGCCAGCGAGGTGCCGTGATGCTGCTCGATGACGTCGATGATGCGTGAGTTGAGGTTGTTCTTGATCGCCAGATCAACACCATCCTTCACATGCGCGATGATGACGAGAGCGCTCATGCGCGGAGTGAGGTCGTTGTGCGGATTCGCGGCGGGATCCATGTTTTCGATGAAGTACTCCGGCTTGCTGAGCTTGCCGATGTCATGGAAGTAAGAACACACGCGGCACATGCTGGCGCTCGCGCCGATGGCCTCGGCGGCGGCTTCAGATAGATTGGCAACGACGAGACTGTGATGATAGGTGCCCGGCGCCTCAATGCTGAGGCGGCGCATGAGCGGGTGGTTGAGGTCGGCAAGCTCAAGCCAGGTGACGTCCGTGGTGACTCCGAAAATGCTTTCCAGCACCGGCAACAAGCCGCCCACGACCATGCCAGTCAAAATGCCAACGCCGAGCGGCAGGCCGACCATGCGACCGACTTTTTCCTCCATGATGACTCCAGCCGCTTCGTGAAGCAGCAGCGAATAGGCCATCGCCACCAAACCGACATAAAGGCCGGCCATGAACAGGCGGTTGCGACGGCGAACCCGCTTGGTGAGGAGCACTGCGGTGAAACCGATGAGAGCGGAGGTGGCCATGTAGGTCGGTGCAGACACCGAAACGCACACCAGCACGCCGAACAGCGTGGAGTAAATGGCCCCGAAAAGACCCAGGCGGCGGCCAAGAATGACCGAAAGCACCAGCGGACCAAAAGCATGAGGCAAAGTGACCGCCTTGAGCGTTTTGCCCCAGCTTTGCCCCGCGGACAGGTCGAGGATGAACACGATCAACGCCAAATGCATCAGGATGGTGCCCAGCACGAGCAGAAGAATGCCATTGTCACGAATCTCCTGCCGCAGCACCACACGCTCGTGGGCGACAAAAGCGAAACCGATGGCCGTGGCGAAAAGAGCATGCAGCCAGGTCAGCGCGGGCAGACCATCCTCTACCAGGGTGCCCAATCGCATCAGGACGGCCACTCCAATGAAAAACAGCACATAGACACCCACAGTCCCGGCCGGATGCGTGCGCATCTCGTCGAGAAGATCGCCTTCCTGGTGCTTCCGGCGGGTTTTGCCGCAGGAAAGCCCTTCGCGTTGCAAGCGGGCACGACGAATGGACTCAAACATGATTTGGGGGCGGGAGTGAATGCGAAGCTATCATACATCGGGGGTCGAACAAGAATCTTTCCCCTCCTCCACGCCTTCTTTGAGCCTTTGTGGCACACTTTTTTGGGCTCGGCCCGCTTGATATGCCTCGATGATGCGTTGCACCACAGGCAGGCGCACAATGTCCTTCGGAGCAAAAGCCACGAATTTGACCCCGCCCACGTCCTGCAACAGCTCCACTGCCTCACGTAATCCGGACTTCACATGGCGCCGCAGGTCCACTTGAGATGGATCTCCCGTGACCACACAACGTGCTCCTTCGCCGAGGCGGGTCAGGAACATGAGCATCTGCTCCGTGGTGGTGTTTTGCGCTTCGTCGAGAATGATGAAGGCGTTTTTCAGCGTGCGGCCGCGCATATAAGCCAGCGGTGCGATCTCAATGCTGCCACGCTCGATGAGTCGCTCCGCCTCCTCGGGCTCCAGCATGTCATAAAGCGCATCGTAGAGCGGACGCAGATAGGGAAAGATTTTCTCCTTCAAATCGCCAGGTAGAAAGCCGAGCGCCTCCCCAGCCTCCACAGCAGGACGGGTCAGGACGAGACGCTGCACGACTTTCTCCTTCAACCAATGCAATCCCTGCGCCATCGCGAGATAGGTTTTGCCTGTTCCAGCCGGGCCAATACCGAAGACAACCTCGCATTCGCGCATCGCCTGCACGTAGGCGATCTGGCCGCGTGTCTTGGCGAGGACGGCTGGACGTTTGCCAGAGCCGAGCATCTTGAGCTGCATGATCGCCTCGGCCGGAGCATCGCCGTTCTCGCGCTGCACGCTTTCGGTCACCAGACGCACCATGCCGCTGGAGACTTCACCACCCTGACGACGCACGCGTTCGAGCTGCATGAACACCTCACGCGCCGCGGCGATCTTTTCGTCCTCGCCCTCGATGCGCACCCAGCCATCGCGGCTGGTCACGTTCACACCAAAGGCGTCACCCACCAGTCGCAGACTGCCAAAGTCGTTGCCGATCAGCTTTTGCAGGAACTGAGGCGTCTCGTAAGTGAGGGTTTGGACGGACATCAGCGGTAACCGTACGCCAGCGCCCAGAGCACGCTGGGCTCCTTCTTTGACGTCAGTTCGAAGACGATGCGGTAAGTGCCGGTCTTCGGCGGATTCACACGCACACTCATGAAAAACTTCTCGGACTTGGCGTCGATCTGCACCGGCTGTTTTTTCTCATCAAAGACCTTGATGTCCAGCGCCACGTTTTCCTGGCTGGTACCGAGCCAGAAGGCGTATTCGTTGCCCTTGAAAAGCTGGTGGGTGATCATCAGCTTCTGGCCGCTTTTGACCTCGCCGTTCCAGTAGTCCTCACGAACGATGAATCCCTTCTCCACAAAGGGGATGGCGGCCTCCATCGCGAAATCATGCGCCTCGTCCACCGTTGCTTGAATGAACGGCGCAAATGTCAGCGACATGAAGATGCCGGTAATGATCAATTGCCTCACCAAGGGACGGCCCATCGTCTTGTTTCCTCCGAAGGATGCGTTCATGGGGTTTGATGATCAAAGATTACTTCTTCGCAAGAATGTCCACCAGCAGACTGTCGCAAGTCTTGCCAATCTCGATCACAGCGTCTTTGGAAAACCCGTCCACGGCGCCTTCCATCTGCTGAAGCACGACAGCCAGGCCTTTGCGGATGGATTTGACCACCTCGTGGTCACGGGTGCTGGACGGCATCTTTTCAATCGTGCCGACAAAGTGCTCCACCAGCATCGGCTGGTTCAGCAACTCGGCACGGTCCGCGGAAAAGCTCTTTTTCACGACGGAAGTCACCGAGGCCGTGCCACGCAGCCAGCCACCAAGACTGACGCACTGCGAAAGATCCATGTCCTTCATCTGCTCCATCGTGTCCCGCACGGTCTGCTGCGTGCGGTCAAACTCCTTGCGAATCGAACTCCAGTTCGACTTGTCGGCAGCATCCAGGATGCTCTGCGCATGCGGCAGCACGGACTTGCTCAAACCGAGGCTCTTGGCCAGATCAATCACATCACGACCCAGGTCCTTGACTGCCTCCTTGTCCTGCGCCTGCACGGCGACAAAGCCCTCCGCAACCGTGTAACCAAACAGCAGGGAAAGTTTCGTGCGGTCGCTCGTGGTCGGCAGCTTTTCCCTGCGCAGTTCCGCGCTCCAGTTCGGCTCTCCGAGTTTGTCGAGCACTGAAAACACCTCGCTCGGCACTGGCACCACCACGTCATCCACCACCTTGCCCGGGAAAGCGAGCGGGTCGAACTCCGTGACTCCAGTCGTGCCTTGGGGCGCGGCGGAGAGGTTGAGGATTCCGACGACCGCGATGATGAACGCAAAAACGTGAGGTTTCATGGGAAGAAAACAGGGTGATTTGCGACCAATCAAACCCCAGAAGGCCCATGCCGCAACTGGTTTGACCGCGCCTGAACAAACCGCACGCGGCATCACACAACCATCGCGGCAACCCGCGCTTCACGGCAGACGCGGCAAAACCTCGACCACGTCGGCCAAAACCCTCCCGCTTCCGTGGCGGAGTTCATTGCAACGACCGAAGAGCATCTGGCCATTTGTCGCGCCGAGGAGGTCGGCGAGGCGCTGATCGACGGAAATGCGGAAATAGCCGCGCGGATGGCTGGAATGCGGCACGTGGAATCGTTCGAGAATCGCACCAAACGGCACGTGCCCTTCGAGCACCAGCTTTTGCGCTTCCTCCGGCAGGCAGTCGAGGTGGATGCCGATCGCGCCAAACTCCACCGGCATGCCATCGCTGTGACGGTGCAAAACGGAGGCGCGAACGAGGTAATTCCCAATGCGCGCGCGAGCGGCCACATCGAGATCGATCTCACAGCCATGGAACTCGCGCAGGCGCGGCGTCATGTCCTTCTCATGCACCAGCAGACTGCGTTCCTGCTCTGCGAGCGCCTCGGGCTCCACAAATGTCACCCTCGGACGCGTGCTGCCGATGCCATAAAAAAAGATAAGAGGCGCCAGAATGTCCTCGTCCTGGCGGACAACGGCCTTTTCAAGTGTAGCGGGCATACTGGCGGTGCTGGGGAAGGAAAAATTCATGCAGCAGACGGTCCACCTGGAGCAATCCCTCGCGGGTGAGCGTGATGCCTTCGGCGTCGAGCGTGGCAAAACCTTCTTTCGCGAGGTATTCAAGCTGCGGGCCGAAACGCTTTGACGGATCCTCGCCAAATTTTTGGATGTAGTGCGCGAACTCGCTGCGGCCAAGCTTGAGCTTCAGGATGAACTCGCGCACGAAACGGTCATCATGCGTGGTTTGATATGCGCGGTAGACTGGCAGCTTTCCGGCGTCCACCGCCTGCATGTACGGACCCACATCAGCCTGGTTCTGATAGTGCACGCCGCCGAAGTGACCGAACGAGGCGACACCGCAACTCAGCAAATCCGCGCCATCCCAAAGCGAGTCCCGATAGACGAATTTGATGCGCTTCGGGTCCTTCACGACGGTGTAGGCGCTGGTCACCGTGTAACCGGCCTTTTGGAATTCATCGAACGCGTAGCTCACCCAGTCGCGCTTCGTCTGCCAGTCGGCCACCGGCGCGGTCACCTTCCCCTCCGCCTTCATCTGCTGATACATGGTGGTGTTGTAAGGCACCTCCATCTGATAAATCGTCACCGCATCCGGCTGCATCTCGATCGCCTTGGCCACGCAAACCTTCCAGTTCGCCTCCGTCTCGTTCATCATGCCGGCGATGAGGTCGATGTTGATATGTTCGAAGCCGAGGCTGCGCGCAAAGCTGTAAGCCTTGCCAATCTCACCGCTGCGATGCGCGCGCCCGTTCGTTTCGAGGATGTGATCGTCGAAATTCTCCACTCCGAGGCTCAAACGCGTGACACCAACCTCGCGAATGCCGGTGAGCTTCGTTTCGTTGAGCGTGCCCGGCTCGGCTTCAAAAGCCACCTCCTCGGCCTCGTCCCACGGCACCAGCGCCTTCATTCGATTCGTGAGATCCTTCAGTTGCGGCACGGAGAGATAGCTGGGCGTGCCGCCACCGAAGTACACGAAATGCGCCTTGCGTCCCTTCAGGTAGGGCTGCGAGGCCAGATGCTCCATCTCACGCATGCCTGCGTCGATGTACGCCTTGATCTCGGCCGCGTTTTTGTCCGTGTACACCTTGAAGTAGCAGAAGTGGCAGCGTTTCCGGCAGAACGGAATGTGGAAGTAAACGCCCAGCGGCACATTCGCAGGCGCCGGTCGCTGCAGCATCTCCTCGACGACGTGCACCTGGTCCGGCTTCCAAAACGAGAACGGCGGGTAATTCGAGACGAAGTAGTTTCCAGCCTCGGTTTTTTCGACTTTTTTGGGAACGTTGACTTCGGTCACGGCCGAGGCCAGCGGAGAATCGAGCGTGGTTTGCATGTGGGGGTGAAATGAAAACGTTGGGGAGGAAAGGTTCTGAACAAAAAGTTAAACTGCGGCGGTTTCCGCCACGTGCAGGCTATTTTCCACGCGCCAGCACGACGCGAAAGCCAATGGTGTTCCGCCTGGTCTCAGGAGGCACGGGCATGCGTGCGGATGAAAGCAGTTCTTCCGGTACTGAGGTACGCCAGTTGCCACCGCGGGTCGTGCCGAGCACGGGTTTCGAGGGTTCGCCTGGTTTTGCCGCGGGAACGGGTTCGAAATCAGTGTCCACCCACTCAGAAACATTACCCGCCAGACCGCAGATTCCGCGCTCATTGGGCATAAGCCCGGCCACGGGCGCCAGGAAAGTAAACTTGTCCTCGTAACCAGGAATGGCGCTGTCGAGGCTGGCTTTGCGCGTGGCGCTCATATCGGCAAAATTGTCCACGCCGTTCGGAGGAGGCCAGTCGTAGCCCCACGGATACACGCCACGGATGCGGGCGTTGCGATCTTCGGGCGTGGCGCCACGCTCAAGCGGCAAACCGACGGCACGACTCCATTCCTCGTCAGTTGGCAGACGATAACTGTCCTTCGGCCCGATGAGACCCGCGTTGCGCTCTCGTTCTGTCAGCCAGGCACAAAAGGCCCGCGCCTCGTTGCGATCCACCCCCACCACGGGCAGCGTCGCCCCCTTCCCGCTGTCATCCACACGTCCAGGTCGGCGCGCTTGGGTGGCCTTGCAGTACTCGACGAAATCACGGTGACGGATCTCCCAGGCAGAAATCATCACATCTCCCAGCGGTACAAAATTCATGCCCAGGCTGTTGGCCTTCCACTGGCGGCCAAAGGTCACTGCCTTGCGCGTTTGCATGTCCGCAAACAGCTCCGCCTGCTCGCCCTCGCGCACATCGCCCTCCAGCACCACATCCGCGAAACCTTCCGCACGAAGTTCAAACTCCACCGGCCCGGTCCGCACACGCGGCAGTTCGAGCGGCGTCTCACCCAAAAACTGCTCATGCTGGAACACGCGCACCTTCTCCGGCTGGCTGCGCACAATCACACTGCCGTAAGTTTGCCGCTCTACCCGCAGCGAGAACGCCCGCCAGTCCCCGCCTTCGTCGGAACTCGATTCCGCATCACGTCCCTCGGGCATGTCTTCTGCTGCGTTCTGGCCGCTCTCGACAAAATAAAATGGCTCCACCTCATAGTGATGTTCCTGGCTCAGAAATGCCTCGCTGCGATCACGATCCGTCAGCCAGTAACGGAAAGCCTCGGCATCTCCAGGCGGCACGACCACCAGGTAGGCCGAATCCTTTCCTGGCTGGTAGCGCACCACTTTGCCTTCAAACGATCTGCCTGTTGCTTCGAGGAATAGCCGGAAAAACTTCATCTCCACCGGCTCGGCGCTAAGATGGCCGCCTGCGGCAGGTTTGAAGACCATGCCGAGGCTGTTGACCCAGCGCTCTCCTTTCTGTGGCAGCCGTGAGGCCTCCATCTTCAAATCAAACACCGCCGGTTTGTCATCCGACGCGATATGCTCGATCTCAATCTGCTTGTGGCCTGGCAGCCGTAGTTGATAGATGACCGGCACACCTTCCGCGGGATTTAATTCCAACGGGGTTTCACCCATCTTCTCCTCACCAGCAAAGACGACAGCGCCCGGAGGTGTCGTGATGATTTTCAACCTCGGCACACTCTCTTTGAGCGCCACCAAGGCGCGTCCACGCTTGCTCTGAGCCAGCCACATGCCAAACCCCACCGCCAGCACCAACGCCACCGAGCCCGCTGCCACCCACGTCCACAACTGACGACGCGATGACGGCAGCGGTTCGCCGCGCAGTGCGAGCGCCATCTCCCTGGCATTCACAAAACGCTCCCGTGCCTTGGGCGCGCAAGCAGTGCAGACCACATCCTGCAGACGGCGCCAGATATCCAATTTCACCCCCGTGTCCGCGCAGGAAGGCAGATCTGGAAAGTCCAAACGGTCTTTCCCTGTGCTGGCTTCGTAGAGCACCATGCCAAGCGAAAAAATGTCTGACGCCGCAGTTCCTGGACCTTCTGGCGCCACAAACCCTTCTGTTCCGACAAAGCTCCGCTGTCCCAACAGCGCCACGAGCCCTATGTCCGCCAGGCGGCACATGCCGTCGATAAATATCAGATTCGACGGCTTCACGTCGCGGTGAATCAACTGGTTCCGGTGCAGATAATCCAATCCCTCTGCGATGGTGGCACCGAGCTTGATGCACTGCTCCGCAGGCACTCGTCTTTCACGCTTCATCTGCAGCCCCAGCGTGTGAGGTTTGTAGGTCGCTGGGTCAATATCACGTCCGCGCTCCAAGTCATCCGCCACCTCCATCACATAATAGTAAAAGCCTTCCTGGTCATTGCGTCCGACCTGCAGGATCGGCACCAAGCCCTCGTGCCGGCGGGAAATCGGCTCGAAGCGCTTGATCGCTTCAAACTCGCGTTCAAACGCCTCCGGCTTGTCGTAATCCTCACGCCACACGACCTTCACCGCACGCAACACGCCTGTCACACTGCGTGCCAGCCAGACTTCTCCAAATGCCCCGCGTCCGATGATACGAAGCGTCTCGTGATCGCGGATATCCGGCGGCGTGCGGGTCAGAGGCTGCATGAAGGTGGCGTGAAGTCACGGAATTACACTTCAAGCCCGGCGTGTTGTCGAGTTGTGAAGTGGGGAAATCGCAGGCACGGGCGCCCAACCCGTCTGTTTAATGCTACAAATGTCAAATGTATGGCCCGACGACGACCTGAGGGCAGGCCGTCCTTGATTTGCCGCGGTCGCTACGAATGATGCGCGCATGAAATCATTGCTCATCGTCGCAATCTCAGTTTCCGTCGTCTCCACGCTCCAAGCCGTCACTCCCGACGGCAAACACAAACTCGTGCTCATCGCTGGCAAACCGTCCCATCCTCCTGGAATGCATGAATTCCGCGCAGGCACGATCCTGTTGGAAAAATGCCTCAAGAACGTGTCAAACCTCGTGGTGGACCGTCACGAGATGGGTTGGGTGAGCGACGAGAAAGCGTTCGATGATGCCGATGCCGTGGTGATTTACGCCGATGGCGGCGCGAAGCACCCCGCAGTGGTGGACGGGCATCTGGAAACGTTGCGCAAGCTGATCGCGAAGGGCGTGGGCTTCGGCTGCATGCACTACGGTGTGGAGGTGGTGGCCGATCAGGCGGGCAAGGAGTTTCAGGAATGGCTGGGCGGGCACTATGAGAACGCGTATTCCTGCAATCCCATCTGGGATGCCAGCTACACCGAGTTGCCGAAGCATCCGGTCACGCGTGGTGTGCAGCCTTTCACGACGAAGGACGAGTGGTACTTCCACATGCGTTTCCGTCCGGCCTTCGACCACGGCGCGAAAGCCGCCGAGGATGGTGCCGCGAAATTTGTGCCAATCCTTGCCGCCACGCCTTCGGATGCGACGCGCGATGGCCCGTATGTTTATCCGAAAGGCCCGTATCCGCACATCCAGGCGGAAAAAGGCAGCCCTGAAACCATGATGTGGACGATTGAACGTGCCGATGGCGGACGCGGTTTCGGCTTCACCGGCGGCCACTTCCACGACAACTGGGGCAACGACAACGTGCGCAAGGTCGTGCTCAACGCATTGCTGTGGGTGACCAAGGTCGAAGCACCGGACCATGGTGTCGAATCGACAGTGGCCGCCGAAGAATTGAAGCAAAACCTTGATCCCAAGCCTGCACCGAAACCCAAGGGTGCCAGCCTGCCAGTGCCGCGCGTGTTTCAACGCGTCGCCTCACGCTGATCAGAGATACTTCTTGGTAAACATGAGGCGCTGGAAGAAGGCCAGACGCTCAAGCACGTTTTTCAACAGCAGTTGATGCTGGTCGATCATGGCAAACTTGTCTGGTTCGGAAAGTTTCATGGTTTCGCATTGCGCGTTCACTTGCTCGACAGCGATCTTCAATTCCTTGACCTTCTGGCCCACCTCGTCGGTGATGCGGCTTTCCTTGATCGTGTTGCCAAGCGTTTCGCACTCGCGTGACAGGTAGGCGACGGCATTGGGCAGTGACCTGCTGCCGCCAACGAGCAGACCGCTGGCAACATCGACCTTCGGCTTGCCGGGAAGATTCGGACGCAGGGGCACCACGGACTGAGGTTCAGGCGGAAGACCACCATTCCGGGCATCGATGATGGTCGGTGTGATGAAGAGCATGAGATTCTTGTGGTTCTTGCTCCGGCTCTTGTATTTGAAAAGCCATTTGAGGCCGGGAATTTTGCTCAGGAAAGGGACACCTGCCTCGCCCTCGCGCTCACGTGCCTCATCGAGCCCGCCAACCGCGACGGTATAGCCAGAATCGATTTCCACCGGCGCGCTGTAAACGCGTGACGACGCGATGGGATATGGATTGCCGGAGATCACCTCGGTACCGATGATGCTGGAAACGGTGACTGCCATGTTGAGCATGATCTTGTCGGACTGCATGCGCTTGGGCAGGATGTTGAGCACCGTGCCGATGGGCAGATAGGCCACCTGGGTGGTGGTCGTGGCGCCGACTGCGCCCGCACTTGCCGTGGAACTGGCGTCCAACACCGGTTGGTTCACCACGCTGCGGATTGCCACTTCGCGGTTGCTCAGTGTGACCATTCTCGGATACGAAGTCGTGTTCGTTTCTTCGTCACGCAAGATGGCGCGCAGTTTCACATTCACGTCCTGGGCGCTGAGAATGCTAAGCGCAGGCCATCCCAGCGTCCCGGCAACGTTGTTTACATCGAGCGGGCTGAGCAGAGGTGCCAAGTCAGCACGGAAACCACCGGTGGTGGGTGTCTGGGTGTATTCCACATTCACCTTCGGCTGGTCAAAGTCATCCTTTTCTACATTGACCTTGTCCACGTTGCGGAAATTGCCGTTCTCAAACGTACCGGTCCAGTCGATGCCAAACTCACGTTTTGGATCACGCGATGTCTCAATGAACTTCACTTCGATGGCGATGAGTGACTGGGGTTTGTCCGCGGCTGCGAGATAACCCTCCACCCACATGTGCTGGAGACGCGTGGCGACGATGTAGAGCGTGTTGGAGTCGGATTTCCAGATGACCTTGGGCTTGCGCACTGCGCTGAGTTCGTTCGAATTCATCGCACGCGCCGTGTTTTCGTCCTCCGCGCTCAATGCACCGGCCATCGCACTTTGACCGGCATCGAGTTCTTCAGGCGGAAGGCCGAGCAAGGCGCGGATGTCATTGATGACCTCACTGCGGCGCACCACGAAGGTGGGGCTGACCCCCTGCAAATTGATGCCCCCGGCACCGGTGCTCCCGCCGCCACGGTTCCCGCCACCACCACCTCCGCCACCACTGCTCGCCATCGCGGCACCCGACAGACCACCTCCTGTGCTCATGCGATCCACGTGTTCCAGCGCGTTGTGCCGGATCTCGTAGGACTTGCCGATGAGTTCGCGATCATCCGCAGGACGGATGTACCAAATGCCATGGTCCGGGATGATCGCGAGGCCATTGGCCTTGCAGAGCGTCTCCAGAACTTGGAACGGACTGGCACGAATCGAAAACGTGATCAGTCGGGCCCCCTCGGCACTTTCGTCCGGCAGAGAAAAGAACGAAATCCCAGCATCCGTGGCCAGGAAACGCAAAACGTCGCTAAGCATGGCTTTGGAGAATTCATACTGCTGCGGAGCAGAGGATCGCAGTTTGGATGCCTCGGCCTCATATTCGGGCGACAACAGATGCAAGGTGTTCTCATTGAACTGGGCAAAAGTCGGCGTGGCTGACCCGAAAGTGAGCACGCTAGCGCAGCAGAGAATGAGCTGGAAGAAGCCTGAAAAATAGCGCATATTATGGTTAATATAACAAATCTCGGAAAATAAATCAAATACCATTTATGTCCGACCCCTAGTGATCTTCAAATTTTGTTAACCTTGTAGAACTCCCCATCAAAATTGGCCATTTCACCCTATTGAACCATGTTTATTATATTTTCTATATTAAATCCCTTGAATTTTGGCTCTTTTAACTATTTACTACATTGATTATGGTTTCATGTGGCCATTCCATGCACACAGGAGCAGCGCACAGTCCAGACTGTCGCGCTGCCTTCACGTTGCTGGAACTGGTCATCACCATCACCATCATCGGCATCATTGCCGCCATTGGAGTTTCATTGCTCTCGGATGACACGGGTTCCGCCAAGACTGCCAAGCTGGAATCTGACGTGGCCACTCTGAACCAGATGGTGGCGCTTTATGTTGCGGATGGCGGCAGCGTGGCCGGGCTGACAAGCCCTCAAGCAGTGATCGACAAAATGAAACGCATCCGCCCCCAAGCCGAATGGCAACGCCACACAGGAGTGGCTTCTGGACGCTTGCTGGACGTGCGATTGAAAGCGCGGATCACCACCACGCCCGATGCTGATAACAATCCACGAGTCGTTTGGAACCGAACCAAGCAACGTTTTGAGATGACGGCAACGACGGGAAACGCCGTGTCTGAGTTCTATCTGGACGAAACCCTCGCCTCCGCCGATTACGGTACAGAAACACGAACGACCCCGGTCAAGACCTTCAACACCGACACCCAAGGCTGGGTCTGGGGTGCGTCCATCGTGGATCCAGCGGCTAATTATTTGAGTCCGCTTTCCGGCAACCTGGAGGCACCGATGCCAGGGTTTGACCCAAATGAACCCGCCCCCTCGAATTCTGGTCCTGACACGGGGGGTGGTTCAGGCGGTGGCGGCGGTTCTGGAGGAGGCGGTGGAAACGGCGATCCGTCACCTCCAGCACTCACCAAACTGCCCCGGCCGGTCATCTCGCCCGTCGGAGGCACCTTTGCCTTCGACAGCTTTCCGACGTCAGCGACAATCGGCAGCAATGGAGCCGACCCTGCCGTCTCCAAACTGATGTACAGTATCAACGGGGGCGGCTGGACCGAGTACCTGGGCTCAAGCATCCCAATCACACCCGCGATGAGTTTGGAGGCCCGCAATGAAACCACGCGTCCTGCGGAATATGCAACCAGCTCCCTGACCTCGCAGACCTACTACCGCCTGGCTTCTGGGTTCAGCGGCTCCGGCTCCGGCACGTGGGGGAATGCGATTGGCGGCACCAATCTTGTCACCGCCATTCAAAACGGCGGCGAGACATCGACATTCAAGCATGGCAACACCAAGCTGGATCTCGGCAACGGCGAGTATCTCGATGCCGGGGTCGAAAACGTGCTCACCTTCACCAAAACAGGCTTTGATTCGGTGGAGCCGAACACCTGGTTCAAGTTTGGCGAGCTGCAGATGCTCAACGGCACCACCTTCTATGACAGCGAGGCCACTGGCGTGACGCTTTCCGTCAATCTCGCGCTGTCCGAGCCTGCTCTCGACGTCACCACGCACATCGACCTCGGTCTCACCAGCACGGAGAACACCAGCGACCGCATGGCCAGCGCTGACATCGTCGAGCTCAAAAACCCAACCACCGACGTCCGCGTCATCATCGACGGTGTGGAATACCGTCTGGAGCTCGCGTGGGCCACGCTCGATCCCGGAGCAGGCGTGGTGCAGGACGGCAAATTCTACGTCTTTGAAGGCGCGACGGCCACCGCGGAACTTCGAGCACGCTTCACCAGCAATCACTGACCTGCCATGGAAGACATTCACGAACGCAGCCAGCTCGGATACCGGATGCTCCACCTTTCGAAGGACTCCGGGGTGAGCGACTTTTACATCACGCCCTGGGAACCGTTGACTTACAAGCGCAATGGCAAGTTGTTCTACGACTCGTTCATCTACCAGCCCGAACGTCCGCTGGAGTTCACGCCCGGTTGCGTGGACTACGCCCTGCAGCTCGGCAACCGGCGCTACCGTGTGAACCGCATGGTCACGCGCGGCCGCCCGCGCTGGGTTCTGCGTCTGCTGCCGGAAAACATCCCCGACATCAGCAAGCTGATGGTGCCGCCCTCGGCCATCAAAGCCTTCCTGGAGGCGAAAAACGGCCTGTTTCTCGTCTGCGGTGCCACCGGTTCCGGTAAATCCACCACCATTGCCTCCATGATTCTCGAACGGGCAAAGCGCCGTCAGGAACATGTGCTCACGTTCGAGGACCCGATCGAATTCGTCTATCCCTCCGGCATCCCCTCGCTGGTGTCCCAGCGTGAGATCGGCACCGACGAACTCGACTTCAACAAATCCCTGCGTGCCGCGTTGCGCCAGGCGCCGGATGTCATTCTCGTGGGCGAAATTCGTGACGGCGAGACAGCGGAGATCGCGCTGCAGGCGGCGGAGACCGGCCACGTCGTCGTCGCCACGCTGCACACCTCGTCCGCGGCGCAGACCGTTCAGCGTTACCTGAAGCTGATTCCGAGCGACCGCATGGAAAACGCCATGCTCTCATTTGCGGACTCCATCCGCGGCATTCTCTGCCAGAGGCTGTTGTTTGATGAGAACCGCGGCAAGCGCTTCCCCATCCATGAACTGCTGCTGCCTTACGACTCCGTCTGCGGCATGATCCGCCGCGGCGAGTTCAAAAATCTCGACCAGGAGCTCGAGGCCGGCTTCACACGCGGAATGATCAGCTTCGAACGCTGCCTGAACATGCGCATGGCAGACGGCTGGAAACCCAGCGCCACACGCAAGACCGGTTACACCGAGCATGAGGTGTATGACTTCCTTTCCAAAGAACAACTGACCTCCGTTTATGCTGTTGGATGAAATCAAATCTGTACTGAGCTTCGCCGCCTTCAAAGCCGACCCCGACGACTCCGCGGTGCCGTGGGGAAAACGCTTCGAAGGGCGCAAGTCTCTTCTCATGAACGTCAGCCGCGGCTCCGTGAGCTGGCGTTCCGTCAACAAACGCGGGCGCTTCGAGGAGGGCGGCGTGCAGGAGGGCGAGCTCTCGGACGTGGCGCCGCAACGCGCCGAGGAATGGCGCGGCATGGTCGAGGGCGGCTGGTGCTCCGTCTCGGTGAACCAGCGCTTCATCATCAGCCTCGAAAACAACCTCATGCGCGGCGACAATTGCGTCAGCCTGCTGCGCACCAACCCCCGCGCAGTCCTCGGCCCCAAATACGACCGCGGCAAACGCTACGCCATCTGCCATCACCCGGAGACCACCGCCAGCCTCCTGCTCGCCGTGGAGGAATCCATGGTCAAGGTGACCGAGGACATCCTCAAAAGCGTGAATCTGCGTCCGGGACGCGTGTCCTGCGGCCTCTTCGCCATGCTGGAGCATGCGATCCTGAGCATCTTCCGCGCGAGTTCCGGCGGCACGCCTCTGGATTTTGTTCTCATTGCCGCGTGCGAGGGATCGCTGGGCGTGCTGGTCCAGCAGGAGGGACAATGGCGCGACATCCGATGCCGCAGCGGCCTCGGTCCGGAAGCGGTGGAGACCGCGCTGCAAATCATCAGCCCGCTGCTGGCAAAGGTGCCGCAGGGCAGCCCGGTGTATTTCGTCGGCGACGGCCACGACAACAAATTCCGCACCGAGCTCATGCTGCATCTGGAGAAGGTGGGCGCCGCCGACCTCACCCAGGACGACCTGCTCTGGTCCATCATCGGTGAACACTAACCCACGCATGTCATGAACGAATACCTCTGCCACGACTTCAAGACCCCGCGCACCGACACCTCGCGCAGGCTGCCTTCCTCGTTCCGCGCCATTCCGGTCATCTTTTACGTGGCCCTGGTTGGCAGCGCCTACGTCATGACCATGGACTACTTCCACTACAAGCGTGCCCTGGCCCAGAAGACAAACTCGGAGGAGCGCCAGAAACTCAGCGAAGCCCAGCGCGACTCCTACCGGAAGGAGAAGTCAGATCTCGAATCGGAGGCCTCCAAGGCCGAAAAGGTGGCCCAGTGGATGGAGGGTGCGCGCAATGTGCAGCCCATCGCGGTGAAAATCGCCCGCGCGGTGCAGCCGGAGACGCGCATCACCCAGGTGTCACTGGAGCGCAGCGAGCAGGTGCCCGCGAACCTCGCCCTCACGATTCATCTCAGTGGCAACAGGGTGTCCACCGAACTCGCCGCCATCGAATCCGCCCTCGGGCAGTTGCTCTACCGCTCCTACTCCCCCCAGCAGACCAAAACCGAGGACGTCGTCGAATACCACTCCACCCTCGTGCGCCAGGCCGAGTGATCCCGTCCCAACCCTCCCCTTCCCCCTGTCATGAATCCGAAGCAACTTGCCTGCGTTGTCCTGCTGATGATCATCGGCGCGCTGACCTACACCGCGCAGATCATCCATAACAAGGTGGCGACCACACGCGCGGAGGCCGAGGCGGCGGAGACCGACGCCGTCAACGCCGAAAACGAGCGTTCCATGGCCGAGATCGAAACGGGGAACTTCAAAACGGACACCGAGGATGTGCGCCGCTTCCTGCGCTCGTGGATTCCGGTGATCGAGCGTGTGCAGACACAGCAGGAGGCCGAGCAGGCCATCGAACTCAGCCTGCGCGAACGCGGCATCAATCTCGTGCGCGAGCGCAAGACCGAGCTGAAAAACACTCCCGCCAACAAAATCATCCCCAAGTCAGTCCTCACCACGCTCACCATCGAGGAGGAGTACGCCAAGGTGCTCAACTGGCTCGGCGACATCGAGCGCCGCCTGCCCACCGCGCGCATGAAGGTGGTGCAGATCACCGGCGGCAGCACCGGGCGCCAGTTGAAGCTGGAGGCGTCCTTTGAAACCCCGATCTTCGACTTCGCAGGAGCGGACGCTGAAAAGGCCAAGGCCAAGGCCAAGGAGGACAAGGACAAAGAAAAGGCCAAGAAAACCTGACGCATCCCCATGAACCTCCGCCTCTTTCGATTGATCCTGCTCCTCGCCCCGGGCTTCGCCGCCATGGCGCCAGCCCTGCGTGCGCAAGAAGCCGCCGGGGAGGAGACCGACAAGCGCGTGCAATACCAGCTCGTGCTGCCGGACGAGAAAACTCCGGAAAACGTCAAGCCTGACGAGCACAACCCCTTCGAGTCCGAGTCCGAGGCACAAAACCGCCTGGCTCCCGGTGACACGGAGGAAAACCGCGTGCGTGACAAGCTGCTGAAGCTCCCCGTGGTGGGCACCAAGCGCATGACCGACGGGCGCATGCGCGTGCTGCTTGGAAATCTGATTCTCGAGCCCGGCGCCACGGTGCCGCCCGTGCTGCCGGAACAGCTTGTGGAACTGAAGGTGAAGAACATCACCGCGCAGTACATCGAGCTCGCCTGGCAGGAAAAGCGTGCCACCGGCCTGCCGCCGAAGCTGATGGTCATCCCCATCAACATCGAGCCCAAGGTCCGGTACCAGATGCTCGGCCAGACGGCCGAGAAAGGACAGACCGCGAAAGGCCCGGATGCGATCATGAACCTGTCCCTGCGCGACAACACGCTTCCCATCAAGCAATCCCCTCCCCCGGCGCAAGCGCAGCAGAACGAGCCGCCGCCCGCCGGCATCGTCACGGAAGATGCGCCCGCCGCAACTCCACCGGCCGTGCCCGCTGAAGTAGCTTCCGACAAGACAGCCACGCCTGCTCCTGCTCCCGCTCCCGCACCTGAGGCGCCTCCCGCGCCGCCTCCTTCACCTGCCATCGAGTCCATGGTGCGCATGCTCTTCGGCAATCCCACGCCTGCGCCCAAATGAAGTGCCGCGATCATCAGCCGGGGGGCTTCACCTCCGTGGAACTCCTGCTGGTGCTCGCGCTCTCCGCCGTCGTCATCGGCGGCGCTGTCGTGTCGTATGGCACGTTGGTGCGCAGCCTGCCGAGCGTTTCATCCGTCGTCACCGTGCCGCTGGGATCACAGCGCATCCTGAACTTCTACGGCATCGCCGCCTCCAGCGTGAACACCTCCATGGCGCCGGATTATGGCGCCCTGGCGCAGGCGGAGGAACTGCGTGAGCAGTTCGTCGCCGACACGCTGTGCGCCACCGCGGTGTTCTGCCTGCCGCGCGACAACGCCAACACCTGGCGCCCCACCATCATCGCTTACGATCCCGCTTTGCACGAGGAGCTGGACACTCCGCAAAAATTCCGCGCCCACATCGTCGCCAACGCCGGCGTCTCCGCGACGCTCTACCGCGATTACCGCAATCCGCTCAACGACGCCGTCTCCGTGCCGCAGAATGCCAGCATCTTTGTGCTCGGCTACAGCAAATACGCCGGCTATTTGAAGGTCAACGCACTCTACGACATCGACGTCATCCGTTTCACCGGCGCCACCGAGCCCAACGGCTTCCACGCCTCGGTGAAACGCTACGCCGAGTCGACCCTCAGCGCCTCGACGCTCGGTTACACCGGCGGTTACGACGTGTTCTACGCGCCATCGGTGCCCAATCCCACGGCAACGACCCAATGGAGCACCGACGGCTTCGCGCCGCTGTTCATCACCTTCGAACGCTCCACGCGGCTCGCGCTGCGGGAGACGCCGGCGACGATCGAACGGTTCAAGCGCGCCGCGGAACGGCCTTTTTACTTCGTGTGGTGGCCGGATCCGGCCGCGCGTCATCTCGGTCCCGTGGCCAGCACCCTTTCCACCACCGATCCGCGCCAGGCCTACAACCACATGGCCGGACGCACCAGCTTCATGTTCACCGTGCCCATGTTTCCCGCCCTTTAACCAGAACCTCGGAAGTCAGAGCCTCGGAGTCTCGGAAGTCAGAGCCTCGGAGCCTCAGAAATCAGAGCCTCTGATCTCCGCCCTCCGCCCTCCGACCTCTGTCCTCTGCCCTCTGACCTCTGATCTCTGCCCTCCGCTCTCCGACCTCTGATCTCTGTCCTCTGCCCTCTGACCTCTGATCTCTGCCCTCCGCTCTCCGCCCTCCGCCCTCATCCCCCATGCGCCTTCACCTCCAGAAAAAGCATCCCAGCAACACCGGGGCCCTCATGGCCGCGGCGCTCATGCTCATGGTCGTGGCGGGCATCTTTCTCTCCTCCTGGGTCACGCTCATGAGCACGCGTGCCACGCAGGTGAGTTACCTGGAGGACGTCAGCCGTCGTCGCGTCGGTGTGGAAAGTTCCCGCCTGCTCGGCTGGCAGTATGTCCTCGGCCGCGCCTTTGAGCCGGGGGACAGTCTCGCCTCCGGTGAGGACACCTCGCTCGGCACCGATCTCGGCTCGTTCAATTCAGGCAGCGGCTGGTCCAACCTCAACATCTACACCTCCTCCAGCACCGCCGGCGGCATGAGCACGGTGTTCCCCTTCAACCACACCGGCCTGCGCCCCGGCGCCTCCTACATCACCGTGGAGCGGCTGACACGTCCCGCAGACACCGTCGCGGGCAACATCGACGACTACAACGGCTGGCAGTTCATCAAAACCATGCCGCCTGTCCTCAATGGCGATGTCTTCTGCATCTACCGCAAACCCGACAACGTCGTCACCGAGCTTGACGTGTATCGCGACGCCGGCACCAGCGGCAACGGTCACAACGCCAACTGGACCGTCGAAGGCCGCACCGTGCTGCGTCATCCGCCCTCCCTCTTCGTCAGCAGCACGCCCAGTCCGCTGCAGCTTCCGTTTCTCACCCGCTCCCTCTACATCCAGTCCTGCATCGACACCGAGCCTCCCAACATCGCCTACCCGGTCTATGGCACCAGCCTCACTGGCAGCGCGCTGGCCCCCTCGAACTTCCCTGTCGTCCCCAGCACCACCGGCCCCATCCCCGGCACTGGCGACCGCAAGCACCAGGGCTACCTCCAGGTCATTCGCAACGACTCCAATCCCGACAACTCCCTCTGGCACTTCCAGGATCGCGAGGCCGCCGCCGGGCGCACCGCCACCGTCACCATCGACGTGGGTGGTGTTTTCAATTCCGCCACCGAGGCCTACTGGATCGCCGAGCAGAAAAACCCCACCTACAAGCCGCCCGGCTGGCCTTCCGGTTACGACGACAAGCTGCGCGTCCTCTTCATCAAGCTCGACAGCCAGTATCTCAAAAACATGCGCATCTACGGCGTCGTGGACCAGATCATCTTCGTCGGCCAGAGCAACGCCGCCGCCTATGACAACGCCGCCAGCATGAAGCCCGTGATCATCACCGTCATGCCGAATGGCGCCAAAGGCCGCTGGGTGCGTGATGTCCGCTTCGAGCGCGAGAACAACCGCCGCCACGTGCTCGCCTTCCAGGACGACAACGGCCGCCCCGTCGAATTCTCCTGGGTGAACAATCCCATCAGCGGCAGCCAGTTCCGCTGGCGCTGCGTCCTGGTCAACGAATACCAGAGCATCATGTACAATGTCCCCACCGCCCTCACCCAGAGCGTGCGCTGGATCGGCGGTGTCATGACCAACTGGACCGTCAAGCGCCGCTCCGCCGGCGGCACCAATCCCAGCCGGCTCGTCTTCAGCTCCGACGCCGCGGTTCCCGCCGCCACCAACTCCGGCCCCACCTTCGCCACCTTCCTCCCGCGCGATGCGTGGCTCGAATCCTACTTCCTGCCCGTTGTGCCGCCATGAAGAACACAAGAATCCAGAGTTTGCGGTGGTTGGCAGTGGTTGACCATTGTTTGCAGTGGTTTGGCAAACAACCGCAAACGATTGCAAACAACCGCAAACAACTGCAAACCGCGCGCAGCGCGTCCGGCTACACGCTCATCGAATTGCTCGCCGCCGCGGCCATCGTCTCCATCGGCACCACCGCCATGGTCAGCCTCTCCGCCACCGTCATGCTGCAGGAGGAGCTCGCCGTGCGCGTCGCCGTCACGCGCAACTATCAGGAAAACATGGTGCGCCTGTGGCAGCTCGGCCTCTCCCCCGTGCAGGTCATGGCCGTCATGCCCGCCCAGTCACAGAACGCCGTGCTCGAGCAGGCCATCAGCGGCACGCCCACGCTCAACGAGACCGGCACCACCACCGTCAATGGCGCGGCCATGGACACCGCCCTCTGCACCGCCGTGGTGAACATCTCCCAGGATCCCCGCGCCGAGTCACCCGGCGCCACCTTCACCCTCACCGCCTTCCGCCCCAGCCTCATCCGCAACCTCCGTCCCCCACCCCCCTGATCTGCCTCCGCGCCCCAAGAACCAGGAACCAGGAACCAGGAACTAGGAACCAGGAACCAGGAACGAAGAACAAGGAACTACCAACGCCCCTTCCCATGCTCAAGAAAGTCAAAATCACCAACGTCCACTCCGGCAAATCCAGCGAGGCCCTCGTGGACACCGACACGGATGACAAGGCCCTCATCGGCGCCGGCGTGGCCGCCAATGAAACCTCCACCGTGCAGACCATCACCGGCGTGGATGAAAAGCTTCACCGCTTCACCAGTCCGAAGCCCAGCACGGAAGACAGGGCCGCCTTCTTCGCCGGACTTGGCCGCTGTTTGGAGCGCAACATCTCCCTCACCAAAAGCCTCCTGCTCCAGACCAACCGCGTCCGCTCCGCCGTCTATAAAGGCATGATCGCCGACGTCATCCACTCCATCTCCACCGGCGACAAGTTCAGCGACGCCATCTCCAAGTTCCCCAAGCTCTTCCCCGATGACATGCTCTCCCTCATCATCGCGGGGGAGGAGGCCGGCCAGCTCTCCAAGGTCTGCAAGCGCATCGCCATCGCCCAGAAAAAATCCTCCAAGGTCATCAAGAAGCTCAAGGGCGGCCTCATCTATCCCGCCGTCGTCATCGTCCTCGGCGTCGTCGTCGTCATCGTCATGAGCTTCACCCTCGTGCCCGCCATGGCCAAGCTCTTCACCTCCTTCAAGACCGATCTCCCCTTGGGCACGAAGATCCTCATCGCCCTCTCCGACCTCTTCATCCACAAGCCCTACATGGCCATCGCACCCTTCATCGGCCTCTACTTCTTCTTCGCCAACTGGGGGAAGATCAGCGCCATGCGTCCCGTGCAGGATCTCTTCCTCCGGCTTCCCGCCATCGGCACCATCGTGCGCAAATCCGCCGCCGCCACCGGCTTCCGCACCCTCTCCATGCTCACCGAATCCAACGTGCGCCTCTCCTCCGCGCTCGACATCACCGCCCAGGCCTCCTGGCACTACCATTACAGGGAACTCTTCGTCCGGCTGCGCGAGCACATCGGCGTCGGCCGCACCCTGCATGAGGCCTTCCTCATGGAGGCCCACTGGCTCGGCCCCGACGCCCGCAATCTCTGCGGCCTCATCGAACTCGCCTCCGAAACCGGCTCCGGCACCGAAATGCTCGCCGAGATCGCCGACGACTACGAGGAGGAGCTCGACAACCTCGCCGCCACCCTCGACAAAATGATCGAGCCCCTCACCATGCTCATCCTCGGCATCATGGTCGGCTTCCTCATCTACGCCATCTACGGCCCCATGTTCAGCCTCGGCGACGTCATCCTCAAGAAGAAGTGAGCCCGTTCGGGGATCAGGGATTAGAGGTCAGAGGTCAGAAAACTGAGAACAGAGAACAGAGAACAGAGATCAGGGATCAGAGATCAGAGATCAGAGATCAGGGAACTTGAAACCCTCATCCCCCATCCCTCATCCCTCATCTCTCATCCCCCATCCCCCATCTCCCATCCCTCATCTCCCTTACCGTTCCAGAGATCAGAGATTTGGCCGCAAAGGAAACAAAAAGGGAAAAGAGATCAGAGAGCCTGAAACCAAGCACCAGGAACAAGGAACCTCGAACCGAATCAGCACCCCGACTCTGGAAACAGCCCTTCCCTGGTCAAAGAAAAGCCCGCGTCAGGAGATCGTGCGCGCCGTTAGGCCAGCCGCTGGATCAGGAACACCTGAAACCAGTCAAGGATTTGGCACCCTGCTCCGTTTCCTCTCGGCGCTTGCCAGGTAGAGACTTTGCAGACAGCAAAATCATTCGAAAAGCTCCGCAACAATGCTGGCTATTTTCTTCGCCAAAAGGGGAGGCACGGCATTACCAACCTGATGATATTGCTGGGTTCGCGGCCCCTTGAAAAAGTAATTGTCAGGAAACGTCTGAAGACGGGCAGCTTCCCGGACAGTGAGACTGCGGCACTGGCTGGTGTCATAATGAATGAAGTAGTGACCATCCTTCGAAATGTGGGAGGTCACTGTGGTTGAGGGGCGTGATGCCACCTGCACGCGGAAACGGTCGTTGAATTTGTCGTCCTCGACTCCCTCCACCACATTTTTATGCAGAGGAAGAAGGCTCAAGGGAAAATCTTTGAGCAAAGCCGACCGTTTGTGAACCTTGGCGAAGGCTGAAACGAAGAAGTAGCGGTGCAGGTCTTCACGAATATGGGAACGGGTGCTGTGATTGCATACGCCTTGCAAGCGCGAGTCCACAAACCACTTGGCCAGCTTGGCCGGTGTGGTGTGGCTCTTCATCTGGATGAATTCGGAACCGCGATCCAGTTTGCGGCCAATCCTCTGCAACTGCTTGGTGATTTCGTTGCGCAAGTCATCATCAATGGGCTGCTCAAAAAGCCACGGTGCATGCTCTATCTCCAGCAACGCGGCCTTCCAAGTTTCAAAACTGTCGGTTTCCTGTGAAAGACCGCTACGCAATACCGGCAAATCAGAAATGACATCCTTTGTCGACACCATATCCCCACGCCGAAGCAACCGCGGCACCTTGTTCAGGTCATTTCGCAATCCGAGGATAATCAAACGGTGCCGCGCTTGAGGGATGCCGTAGTGTTCTGCTTCGATCAGAAAATCGCCGGGAGAACAGTTGTCACCATCCTTGCTTTGTGAAACCACCAACGAAACCAGCTTATAAGAGAGAGGTTTACCGTGTGCCTTAAACTTTCCTCCAAGGGCATTCAATGGGTCGCGGAGATCGGAGATGATGCGATCAAAGGTGCTCTTCCCGCCAATTTTCGCAGATAGCAGCCCTTTGACATTCTCCATCACAAAGACTGGTGGGCGGTGCTCTCCAATGATCCGCAGATATTGCTGATAGAGGAAATGTTTTTCATCTCCTTCGAACCCAGCATCATTCTTTCGCCGCGCCCTGCCCACCAATGAATAGGCTTGGCAGGGCGGCCCCCCGATGAGCAGCCAGTTCACACGGTTCCCGAGCGCCTTGCTGATACGCTCATCCACTAGCTCATCAGGTGTATCTTTACCTCCTAAGGTTGCATGCCACGCTTCCGCCGTTGCCCTCTCCGCTTCGTCGGGATACTTCAGATACAACTCCTCGGTCGAACATTTTCCCGCAAGACGTTCGTAATAGGCATCAGGAGCTTCTCCTGCCGAAAACTGCCGAAAAAAGGCCCGCATCTTCAGCGTCTGATGAGCATAATAATCCTTTTCGATTGAAAGCTTGATTTTGAAAACTGAGTCCCCGTTCCTTTTGAGAGAGGAGAACCCCTCTCCCAATCCACCGGGCCCTGCAAACAAATCGATAATCGGGATGGTTGGCATAAGGCTACGTCAATGAGATATAACGCCCGCGCTTCGTGCAGCTTCAATGATGACCGCGCCATGCTTAGCCTGTTTCTGCGATGGCATTCTCGTCCATCCTTGGGCTGCGTAGCCAGCGAGCGTTGCCGCCACGTTAATGGTTAGGTTGGAGAAATCCCCAGACTGCTTGGCCCAATTGACGGCAACCAACCATTTTGCAGCATCGATTTCCAAGCAACGCGCGACATTGTTGTGGTCGTGAGCACTGAGCTCATCCCCGCGAACGCTACCAAGCCCTTCTCTCACGGTTCCCACCATGCTTGACGGCGACGGGCGTAGTTCCCGTTCAGCAGCGCGAGTAACGTGAAGATCGAGGGAAAGGATATGCTCCCATGCTGCCTGACTTTTCAGGATGTTGTCAATATGCACGGTTTGCTTCTGAGAGTAATCCAACAACGCTTTGAAGACGACCGGCGCCCAAAGACGCGCTGTGTCAGCGAGTGCTGGGCTAATTGCCTGACGCTTCCAAATAGCATCTAGGTCTATCCGTCTGGCAGTCCTTTCTGCTAATAGCGCAACTATATAAGCGGTGACATTGATTCGGTAGGCCGTGATGGATTCATCTTCTTTGACGATACGCTGAACATCGCGAAACAGAATCGCCTTGCCGATGTAGCGTTTGAACTCCTCGGGTGATGGTTCCCATCTGTCCGTGGACTCACCTAGATCCGCCTTTATGAACGTCATGAACTGCGTGAAGTTCTTCTGACCGCCGCGATTGACTATATATGGCAATCCTCGCCAGCAGTTTTCAAATTTCGCCAAATCCTCCTTGGTGAAGCGTTGATGAGTTGGAAACTCTCGGTCAAATTTTCTCCGCAGGCTTTCAGTCGTCGCCTCCCTGCTCCTTGCCGTCTGGTAACTACCGCGCGCCCGTTCATAAAACCATTTGCTCGCCTGATCCGGTGCCCATTCGCGTTTCGCCACCCGCTCCAAGCCAACATGAAAGCGATGATTGGCCTGAAGATCTGTATCCGTCACCTTGTTTTGACTGTTCGCGTAACGTGAGATGAATGGAACAACTTCGTTAAATCGGGTGGGATCAACCGTGACGATCTTTCCCTGCACGTAAACATTGGAAAGATCAGCCTCAAACTCCTTCGCCGCGCGATGAATTGAGGCAGTTGTCTGCCCGCCATTGACGATCTGCATCCCCTGCAACTCAAGAATGCCGCTTCGACCATCCTTCAAATGCCCGAAAACGATTTTCTCGGCAACGACCGTGATGCCGTTGTTGTAAGCCATGAAATCTTGCGGATCGTTCCGCAGTGTCTCCAATATCCCTTTGTTGATTTTTCCCTTCGCTTGGAGATATGAGCGCACGTTGAGTTCAAGCAAGCGTGACCCGTGCTCGTCATAAAGATCGTGCAAGAGCGACCCTGGAAAAATGGCTATGCATGTCTGATAGCCCTCTTCCTTCACATCAAGGCGAACACAAGGCAAGCCCCCGTTGTATTGCGGACGCAGATCAACATTCAGCGCTTCATAGCTAGCACCGCTCTCCCGCAACCGGCGGAATCGCTCAATGTCCCAAACATCATAAGTCGCCGGGACACCATGAACCTCTGTTTTACGTTGCTTTTCTCTTCTGACCGCGAGGCGAGAATTGGTAAGAAGGTGAAAATTCACTCGATCAATGTCCTCGCGCATCTGGTAGATTCGCTCTGCCATGTGGCGCTCTGGCAGAGCAGGATCGATCTCTTCATGCAGCCCCTTCAAAGCTTTTCCAAAGAATCGCTCCATCTTGTTAAACGCTATGTCGATGTCCGAGCCATTCAAAGTCGGGACTGACTGGTGCGGTCCTGCGTCGTAGAGCGACAAAATGAGATCAAGGCGGCTATCCTCATCTGGGACGCTATAGCCACTGACCTTCAAGGCTGTTGATTGCTTGCCGTTTTCATAGTGACAAGCGACCGGCGATTCCAGAATGCCCGACGCATCCAATTCGTCAGCAAGCATTCGAGTAAACGCGAATTCACGAAAATCCGCCGGATTGCCGGCATTTGGCTGAACATCGGCAGTGATATCGCATTCAATCTCGTTTAAGAAGATGAGAAGTTCTGATTGGTCAGCCATAGGTGGATATAACGTTTGCCCAAAGATCATGCTCAGCGACCTGGAATGATTGCGCTGAAGATAAATTAAGCGCGTATGACACCTCGGACACTCCGGGCGGCAAACTGGATTCAAGGAGACGAGGGAAACCTTCCTCAACAGCAAAAACATCGAACCGTCGAAGTGTGAATCCCCAGCCATCAAACTCGTTTGGCCTGCCATCCACAAATCCAGCTTCCAACAGTATGTCGTCAAATAAAGACGATGCGTCGGAAGAGACAGCCGCGAGCGACGACTTCAAGGTGGCGACGAGTTGCGGAAGCGTCCTTCCACCACTTTTGCGAAAATCAAACAAGTTGTGGGCAAGGAAGAGCCCTTGCAGACCTGTGGAATCCAGCTGACGGCCATTTGTGATCCTGACTTTCTCGCTGTCGTTGGCTGTGGTTGTCTTGATTTCCACAGCGACCGGTCCGAACAGGAAATCTTGGTTTGTGCCAAGTGGCGCCTGCCATGCATTCACAATTGGCACACTCTCAACTCCCGCTTTCAGGGCTGCCTCAATGAAGAAAAGCTCACCATACAGGCCAATGTAATCCTCGCGGTTCAAACCAAACTGCGCCCCGCGCTGAAAAAATTTCTTCCATCGGGCAAGTCGCCGATTCAACGATTTCAAGGCGTCGGATGCACTCGTATGAGGAATCCAGTGTTCCAAAATATCTGTGCAAAAGATTGTGAAAATCTCTCGATACACCGCACTCGTTTCTTGAACGCGAATCGTGGCCCGGTCACTGCGTCCGGCGTCATCCGCCCCAACATCAATCGAATAGCCCTTTGTCTCGTCCTTTAGATGAAGATCCCGAACCGCTTTATGCTCAATCTCCAGCACGAGAATACACGCATCTGTAGGGCGGTGAATCCCAGCGTGAGCGGGCCATGCACATGCCAGCGGCATCCGCCGATGGTAGCAGCCGTCAGCTTGGGGTGCTTCAGCAACAACGGCGGCCCAAGTCTGTTTGAGTGTTTCAGAGACTGTCATCGTCGCCGCCTCTGGTGGTAAACACGTTGTTGACAGTATAGGTCACTTCCGTTGCCGTATCGCTCTTGGGGAAACTAATCGCCAGTCCAATCACTGGCGATGAGCCCTCGGGCAACTCCGCGGGCCTTGGGTCCAGTGGATAGATCAGCAGCATGCCCCGGCTCTTGGGCCGTGATTGGCGGATTTCCTTGCCCCCCGGCGTTGACGGCGGCTCTTTCGACTTTGATGGACGCTTGTCACTCTGCCAGTTCTCGGCCGCTAGTGTGGTAGCTGACTCCCTTTCGGCATCGGTCAGATCAATCTTCTCATCGGTCGGGCTGACAAGACGGCGGATTGTGTATCGGTCGTGTCTTTGTTCTTTCGGGAACGGGGCGCGTTTGACCAAGCCGACATCGAGGCCGCCAATTGTCTTTTGTCCGGCCTCCGCCAGACCAGAAGAAACAAGGCGCACAGTCCAATGCACTAGCTCGTCGTTTTTTGCTTGGGCCTTGATGTAACGAGCAAGCAGTTCGGTATCAGCTCTGCGGGCATCTTCGTGTGATTTGTATCTGCCAAGCAGATCAGTAATGGCGGGAGCGCCCACCCGCCAAGTGTAGCCACCGGTCTTGCTACCTGCTGGGTCGCAAGGACCGAGCGATGCAAGCCATGACTCAACCGCGTCAAAGTTGGTAGCCAACCACTTCGCATCACGTTTGAAGATGATGGTTTCGCTGATGTCGCCAGAAAATGAGAGCCGCATTTCTGTGCCATTGCGCATCTTCACCGCCGACGTGACCAGCATTGCGGAATGGGAGCGGACTTTCAGGCCATAGTCCTTTGGCGTCGCACCGACGTTGACCATGTGTTCAAACTCGCGCTGGAGTTCTTCGCTCGCGGCGGCGATGTGTGTGAACCACTCGAGCAATTCACTGCTTGTGTAGAGGCGGCAGACATCAATGTATTTCTCGCGGTATCCGAACCAGCGGCCCATCTGCATGAGCGTGTCATACATCCGTGAGGCGCGGAGAAAATATGAAACCGAAAGCCCCTCCAATGTAAGTCCGCGCGACAACTTGTCGCCGCCGACTGCAATCAAGTCCATCCCTGTCTCCTTGTGCTCTTCGTAATCAAGAATGTCGCCCGCGCTGCCATTGATGATTTTGATGCGAATACTCGATGCAATGTTCTCAAGTGCTGGATGAATTTCATCCCATGACGGCAGGACAAGATTGTCACCACCCAAAATCTCTGCACAACGTGCCGTTGTAGAAACAAAACCGGTTTGCTTACGCGTCCACAATTCATAGAACTCGTCCTTTATTGTTGGTGTCCTGCTCCCATCGCCATACCGCAAGCGTTGATGAATATCTTTGAGCGCAAGCTCGACTTGGGCCGCCACCTCCTTTTGAACCTTGGTGTAACGAACCACATGGATGAGCATGGAATTGAAAAGAGGGCCCTTTTCCCGCTGTTTGCGAACCGCCGCCGCCAGAAGGAATGCCATGATTGCCTCCCGGAGTGACGGAGGAACTATGCGTTGACCTTCGTATCTTGGAATGTGCCCTGTGCGATCCTCAAGTTTAGGTGGCATCCAACCAGCTACTTCATCAAACTCGATCTCACCCTTTTCATTGGTTTGCGCGTAGTCTGTTACAGGTCGCACAATGGGCAGTGCCGTCACCGCATCCAGTCCTGCGTCTTCATCTTCGCTTAGGCCGAAAATGCGAGCCGGACCCATGTAGTTGCTCGGCGGTGGAATATTGACAATAAAACTGCTGGGAAAGAGGTCGTGGCCCAACTCACGCGCCCAACCCTTCTCGTGAATGTAGATGTTTGCAAAAGGTGTTGCCGTGTAGCCAACGTACGCAACCTTTTCAAACGAGCGAAGCAGCAAGCGAATATTCCGATTCGTCTTGGCCGGATCGTGGTCTTCGTCCGGATTTCCGTCCTCATCAAATTCCTGCTGCCGCGTGTCCACGGAGGCAAGGTCTGCTTCGTCATCAATGATGAGTGCTGGCACATTGCGCACAAACTTGCGACCTGTCGCCTCGTCCTGAGCGTCGGCGCATGAGCGAATCCATTTGATGAGATTGTTTAGAACGCCGACATGCTTCTTGACGACGAAGACGAGCGGAAGCCCACCGGGATGGATTCCAAACTGCCTGGCAACTGTTTCATTGAAGTCACCCTTCTCAACTCGGCTTGTGCCGGTGTTCGCTCGGATCGAGGAGTCAATAAGTCCTACGCCTACAGGTTTGAAAGTTTGCTGAGCAGCGCCAAACGTGTCGTTCATGAATCCAAGAAAACCCTCTTCTATCCGGATCTGAGTCTGGCTTCTGAGGCTGTTGTGAATACCTGCCAGCACAATGATTACCTTGTAGCCAGCGTCGGCGGCCTTGCTCACGAGGCCACAATAGTTGGCGGTTTTGCCAGACTGCACATGTCCCATGACCAAGCCACGCCGATCCCATGCTCCTTGGCGTAGCGGGTCTTCAATCCGCTCAAGAACGTCATTCGTGACCTTGTCAACACTGTCAACCGCCGACCTTGGAACCCGCTCCTCCAAATAAAGCAGGTAACGATCCCAATAGCGCCAACTGATCTCGCTGCGTCGGGAGGGCAACCAAGCCTTGTGGTCGACATTACTGCCGAGCGTCTGGTGTTCGCCTGTAATCACCGTGAATCGTTCTTCCAACTCAGCCGCCAACAGCTCTTTGTCGATCTCCACAAAGGATGGCATCGCCAAGACTTCATCCACCACTTCAAGAATATCCGCTGTTTTCAGAAAGCGACCGGCAGCAGCAGCCCGTTGTTTCAGCATCATTTGGCACATCGCCAGTACGGTCGCGAATGTAGCGTTGGAAATATTAGAGCTCATTGATGAGTTGGGGGTAGCGGTCGAACGGTTCGATGGAACGGAGACGTTCGATCGCAGTCTTTTGATTGATTCCTGTCTTCACCAAAAACTCAACCACGCGGCGCATATCAGACTTGATGGTCGAGAATTCAACGCCGGCGTAAGGGGCTGCGTGATCGCGGGATTGTTCGGCAGTGTCGAGCCAGATCTGCTCGACCGGAACGGTTTCTTCAAGCAAACGAAGCAGTGCGGTCAGCTCCGGTCCTTTGTCGGGAAAGACGCGAACGACCGCTTGGACGGCAGGATGTTCGCGATTGATAGAATACACACGCCGGTTGTCTCGTATGGCAGAAAGCCAAGGCCGTTCAGTAGGCGCAGGAGGCACGGCCCTGCGGCCATATTTTCCCCGATGAACAAAGACACTGCGTGCTTTCGCCCGCACATTTTCTGCCAGATCAGTGAGACGATCTCGAATTAAGACAGGAGGGCGTGCCACTGACTTTTTCACATCCAAATGCCACTCCGCATCGGCATCATTTGGAATATCCAGACGAATGCGTGCCAACCGGTAATGCTCCTCCCTCGTCCATGCCGAGGGCCGACCGAGACCGAGCCAGTCGCCATAAACGAGAAGCCGCTTGTTGCGATACACATAAAAACCTTGTTGCGCTGTCCAGCCACCTGGCCCCCCATTTTTTCTGAACTCAGCCTCATCGTTCAACGCATCTTTATGAGGCAAAACAAAACCTTGGAATCTGACCCCAGACTTGCCGAATGGGATGAACTCTTCTGGAGTCGGCAGGGATGGTGAGCTGCTATCGCGCATGAAAGGATTCCAAGGAGAGACTGCTTTCTCATTGAGATGGATTTTTATTGCCCCTTCCTCAAGGTAGCGGTGAAACGTGAGAGCGATATGCTCGCGAACTTTGTCAATGGCATGATTGAACCTTGAGTGAGCGACAGCGTCACCGACATCGTCTTTTCCTGTGATGCGGTCTATCTGGCTCCAGACGACGGCAGTGCCGTTGCTCATCCGCTGCAATTGTGAAACCGCATTTGCTGCTACAGCTGAAGGTGCGAGCAGGAGCCGCCATTCCGGGCTATCGATTAAGGAATCCAAGTCCCAAGTTCGGGTACTTACCGGCCCTCCTGCGCGCCTCGAAGCAACACACAGATTTCTGCATTGAGAGAAAGAGGCCGTTTTTAATCCCAAACCAAATCTTCCCAAATCTTTTTGGTGCCTTTCCTCCAAAGGGCTGCGGCTCCCTGGCCGCATTGCGGCTCGCAATTCATCTTGGGACATCCCATGCCCATCATCAATGATGGAAACCGAAGATCCCGCACCGGCCCAGTGAAACGTCACATGTATATTTTTAGAACTAGCCGCGATGCTATTGTCAATAATGTCTGCGATTGCAGTGGGAAGGCTGTAGCCCACCGAACGTAAAGACTCGATCAAGGCGGCCGGATTCGGAGCGACAATATCGTATTTCGTTTGATTCATTACCCAATTTCGGATTTTCCCTGTGAGCTTTTACCATGAAAGCGAAGGTGTGCAGGATTGGCAAGAATTGGTGAGAGGCGTAGATAGCTTTTCGGACCTCCAATTCCCTTTCCGAAAGGGGCGTATCACGGCCGCAAGACCTCCCGAACATCATTCCGAGAGGTCTCCGCAGCCGAAGAGAGGTTCGACGAAACTTTCCCTCCTTCGTTCTCGGTCACTGGCGCGGATGGGAACCTGGACGGCAGGGAGTGCCCGGCTCGGAAGCGGCGTTTCCTGACTCAGCAAACCTGTTGCTGTCCTCGGGAAGGCGTTTTCTGCGCTCATGAAACGGATTTCTGTCCTCAGGAACGGCGTTGGTTGCCACAGGGAACCTATAACAGCCCACTTTGAACCTTTATTCACTGGTTCCGCGTGGGGGAATCGGATTGCATGCTGGCACCCACCCTAGGGACTGCCATGCGGACGAAAGCGTCTTCTCCCTCCAAGTGCGGCCGCACGAAGCGGCGCAGGCCGGTCTTCACCCTGACGCCGGAGCAGGTGCTGCAGCGCTGCCGGGAGAACGGGCGGGAGGTGGTCTGCGCGGGCGTGGTGATGGTGGTGATGGAACTGATGCGGCTCACGGGCTGGAGCATCACGGAACTGGCGGAGCGCTCCCGGGTGTCGGAAAGCCATCTCTCGGAGTTTCTGAGCGTGCGGAAGTTTTTTACCCTGCACAGCTCCCGCCGCGTGGCGCGGGCCTTCCGTCTGCCGCTCTCCTGCGTGGTCATTCTGGCGGAGCGGTGGCTGGGGCCGAAAGAATCGCCATAGCGAGGTTTTATTTCCCGAGCGGCGGCGGACGATCCGCCCATGAACGCGGCCCCCACCTGCCTGCCTTCCCGCCAGCCGACCCCGGCGATGCGCCGGATGACGCGCGGAACGGCGAATCCGTTCAAGGGTTTTGCGAATCCGTTCATGGCTTTGGTCCATTCCTTCAAGGGTTTTGCCCATCCGCTCATAGCTTTGACCCATCCGTTCAAGGGTTTTGGTCATCCGCTCATGGGTTTGACCCATCCGTTCAAGGGTTTCGGCCATCCGCTCATGGGTTTGACCCATCCGTTCAAGGGTTCTGGTCATCCGCTCATGGGTTTGACCCATCCGTTCAAGGGTTTTGGTCATCCGCTCATGGGTTTGACCCATCCCTTCAAGGGTTTTGGTCATCCGCTCATGGGTTTGACCCATCCCTTCAAGGGTTTCGGCCTTCTCCTGGTCTCCTGCTCTCCTCATCCTCAAGTCTTTCCAACCCTCCGCCCCCACTGACCCCCATGCCTGCGGCGCTCACCTGGGACCAGCCGGGCCTCACCTGGGACTCGGCCACCTGGGACGGCGTCGCGACACCACCACCCCGCAAAACCATGAACAACACCAAAGCCATCATCGACTTCAGCGGCTACACCGCCGCCGAACTGGGCCCCGTGGCCCACACCATCCACGACGAGATGACCACCAACGCCACGACCTTCGCCTCCCCGACGGTCACCATGACAGCGCTGGCCACGCTGATCACCACCTTCGACGCCGCCCTCATCGCCCGCGCCAGCGGCGCCAAGGCGGACGTGCTCGCCCTCGGCGAGGCACGGGACGCGCTGGAGGAGGCGCTGGGCGTGCTGGGCGGCTACGTCAACGGCATCGCCAAGGGCGATGCGACGATCGTGGTGCAGAGCGGTTTCCCCTCCTACCTGACGACCCACACGCCGGACACCTCGCCCCCGGCGGCCCCCGCCAACCTGCGTCTGCGCCAGGGCGATCTGAACGGCTCCATCGTGGCGCGTTACAAGCCTGACCGCCAGCAGAGCACCAACGAGGTGCAGACCACCACGGGCGATCCGAACAACGAGGCCTCCTGGCAGACGAAGGGGATGTTTCAAGGCGGCCGTGCGGAGATGGACGGCTTCACGCCCGGCACCATGGTCTGGGTGCGCGTGCGCACCGTCGGCCTCAAAGGTGTCATGGGCGCGTGGAGCGATCCCGCGCAGATCCGCGTGGTGTGAACGTGAGGCAGGCAGCCTGCCTGTTCTCTCCGATCCACAGGCTGGCAGCCTGTATCACATACGACGGCTGGCAGCCGGGATGGAAACAAGGAGTGACGCCATCCCTGGCGTCATTCACGACGGCAGGATGCCGCCGCTCTCTCGACCGGCCCTCCTCCTACTCGAACTCGATAGCTGTTTCAGAGATCAGAGAACAGAGATCAGAGGTCGGGGATCAGAGAACTCCTCCTCCTCCTCCTCCTCCTTCTCCTCCTACTCGTCCTCCCTTACCGCTCCAGAGATCAGGGAACAGAGAACAGAGAACAGAGAACAGAGAACCTGAAACCTGAAACTTGAAACCTCAAACCTCAAACCAAGTACGAGGAACGAGGAACCAGGAACCAAGAATTTTGAACCCCACCGCGACGGAGTCGCGGACTACGAGCGCGTGCCGCGCTCCCGGCAAACCACTTTGAACTTGAAACCTTAAACTTGAAACCACCGCGACGGAGTCGCGGACTACTCATGTTCGACCCTTCTTATCCACCCACCAACGCTTCGCTCGAATCCGCGCCGATGCGCGCGCAGTTCACCGGCCTCAAGGACCTCATCGACGCCGTGCCTGCTGTCACCGGCGCGGCGGTGGATGACGTCACCACCCTCAATCCCACCGAACCCGCCGAGGCCACCGCCAGCTTTGATGGCAGCACCGTCCACTTCACCTTCGCCATCCCGCGCGGTCAGGAGGGCGCCAGCGCCGCTCCCATCACCACCTTCATCATCGATGCGGTCAACATGCTCCCGCCGGAGGATCCGCCCAGCGCGGAAGCCACCTTCGACGGCGGCGCGGTGCATCTCGTCTTCAACCTGCCCCGCGGTGCCACCGGTGCCGATGGCATCCAAGGCCCGCCCGGCGAGGTCACCAACGCCGCGCTCGCCGCCGCCATCGACGGCACCAGCAGCAACAGCAACGTCGTGGACACCCTCCCCTTCACCGCCAACGGCACCTACGACGTCTATCAGCAGGAGGCCATCATCAACAAGCTCAACGAACTCATCTCCGCGCTGCGTAGGTAGGCCGCGAGTGCCTTGCGGTTCCCTGTTGGGAACAAGGAGTGACGCCATCCTGGCGTCTCATGACGGGACCCAGAGGGTCCCGCTCCTTGAGGAGGGAAAGGCTCCCGCCTTGCCGAGTTCATGGGGCAACGCAGGAGCGTTGCCCTCCTGACGGAACCAGCAACCGGCAACGTCATTCGGACTTCCACGCCTGACACCCTTCATGGGAGTCAGGCGGCATGCGTCTTCTCCTGCTTCAAACTCCGCTGGCGGGAGACAAGCAAGTAAATCGCCGCGAACGCTACGAACAGGCCGACTGGTGAAGTTGGGCGGAGAGCTGGAACAAAGACTCCGACTGCCGACAGAAGCAGCGCCCCCACGGTCACAATCCAAAGACCAACATCAAGGACGCGGAGGCGTGCGGCTGAAGCGTCCTTCTGCCGGGAAATCCAAAACCGCAGGACGACTGCGGCGATGGCGATGAATGAAAACAGAATGATTTCAGGTGTGGGTGAGGTCATGGTGTTTGGCGTTGTTTGTTTGAGTGACGTGAGAAGCGGCCTAATGTACCGGATCAGGTGGCGGCAAGGGATGAACGTTGCTGACATGACAGATAGCCTTCGAGCCGTTGCCTGCATCCGTTTTGTTGGGCCTTCATGGGTTCATCCATGACTTGATTGCCGGAATCTGAACGCATCCATGCAACAGGAGGAACACCTCTCAATGGCGTGGAATCTCCTGCGCGATCCGCCACAAAACGCCGCTGGGATCGGTGAGGGTGAAGTCCCGCAGTCCCCACGGTTGATCCTCCGGGGTTCCAATCGTGACACCAAACTCATCGGCGACCTTCAATGCGATCAGGTGGGAATGCCAGGCGTCAACATCCTCCACCATGAAATGAATCATGTAGTTCTGAATGAAGGATGGTTCGTTGAAGGCCTGGAGCAGGAAACTCGAGGTTCCATGCCGGACCAGCGCGAGATCCCCGCCGCACCACGGGACATCAAAACCGATGGCCCGGTAAAAGGCCGCGGAGCGTTCCACACTGACCGCGGGTACAAATGGTTTGATCGCCACCGATGCGAGATTCATGGAGATGGGATGAGTTTCCTGGCCGAATGACCCAAGCTCAACGACCTGACACTCGGGAGACCACGATTGCAACCGCGACGCGATGCCGCCGCAGCGCCGTGGTCATGCCGCGCCTGACTCATGCGATGAGTTGTTGCATACGAGCACGATCTTGCCAGCCACCCCGCCCTTTCCCAGCAACTCGTGCGCTTGCCGTGCCTCGGCCAGGGGCAGTCGATGCGCGATCAGCGGCTTGATCTTCCCTTGCTGAAGGAGGCCGAACAAGGTGATCAAGTCCTGCCGAAACTGCGCGGGTCTGAGGCGCTTGAGCGTCTGGATGCTGTAGGGAATCACCCGTTTCCGGCCCGGGAGCAGCCAGCCGCCAGCAATGAGCAGCACGTAAATGGGGACTCCATGCAGGCGATTGCGACGACCTGTCCGGCCTGCGCCCAATCCCTCCCCACGCAGCGTGGTCGTGGTGCCATAGCCCACCACCTTCCCGCCGGGACGGAGCGCTTTGCGAGACTGCCAGAGGTGAGCACCGCCGATGGGATCGAAGACTGCGTCCACCCCGTCGCCTGTGAGGCGGCGGATTTCTTCCACGAAATCCTGATGCTGGTAATCAATCGGAACGCCACCGAAGGCGGCAACAGCAGCCGCTCCTCGTGATGAACAGGTGCCATACATCTCCAGGCCGGCGACGCGACCCAACTGCAAGAGCGCGGTGCCGACGCCGCCGGACGCGCCATGAATCAGCACACGCTGGCCCGGGCTGACCTTCGCGGAACGGTGCATCATCTGAAACGCCGTGATGTAGTTCAGCACGAGACTGACTGCCTCGGCGGCGTCCAGCCCGGAAGGCACCGCCACCAGCTCATGCTGCGGCAGGCAGATGAACTCCGCGTAAGCCCCGTGGATCGGCATCGCGGCGACGATCTGGCCGGGCTCGAATCCAGTGACACCTTCGCCGAGCCGCTCCACCTCGCCGACCAGATCCCAGCCCGGGGTGTAGGGCACAGCGGGCGTCTCCGGATGGATGCCCTCGCGTGCCATGACGTCAGGCATGCCAACACCGGCGGTCAGCACTTTCACCCGCACTTCACCCGCCCCCGGCTCGGGACGCTCCTCTTCAATGACCCGCAGCGCATCGGGCCCGCCGTAGTGAGTGACGATGACGCGAGTGTGTTTCATGTGCCTCTTGCCCCCCTGCCGGGCGCTCGTGCTGGTGCAGCACAACGGGTGGTTGATCGACAGATCCGTTGTTGGGTCAGCCGCTTGATCACCGACAGAAATGTTTCTTCGTGCCGGATGTTTGAACTCATGCCGTTGTTTTACCGGTTCATTGGCGTGCGAAGCAAGGCCTTTGTGGATCGTCGCTGCAACGAGCGGCCAAACCGCCTGTGTGAGTCCTCCACGAACCGGGCCGGCGCTGCTCCCTTGGGGCTTTGGTACGCTTCACACACAAGGAGCCGGAGCGGCCGCAGCCGGGCTTGGGCCTTGTGTCGGGACTTGGCAAGTCCCGCTCCTTGAGGAGGGCGTGTTCGCGCTCAGGAGGTAGTCCGCGAGTCTCTCGCGGGTGCTTGGTGGTGGGTTCTTGGTTCTTCGTTCGTGGTTGTTGGTTTGGAACAAGGAGAGGCGCTTGCCAAGCGCCCGAAGACAGGGCCGGGCCGGCCCTGCTCCTTGCCGAATTCACGGGGCAACGCAGGAGCGCTGCCCTCCCGACGGCAGGATGCGAAGCCGCGAAGCGATCCCGTCGTTCCTTGGAAGGACGTGTTCGCGCTCGGGAAACAAGCACACACCATCAACTCATCCGCCAGGAACACTCTTGACCAGCCTCATAGGGGCTGCAGCGACTGATCAGGCGTTGCGGTTCGATTCGAGAGACGCGCGGAAGTAGAGCACATCGGGAAGTGGGTTCGTGTAGTAGGCGTGAGTGCGCTCGAAGCCGAATGACTCGTATAGCGCAATGGCGGGCTGCATGGAAGCGAGCGTGTCGAGGACAAGGGCGCGGTAGCCGATGCGCCTCGCTGCTGCGATGGCTGCGGAGACGAGGGAGCGGGCAAGACCGCTGCCACGAAAGGCTGGAAGAACGTAAAGTCGTTTGATCTCGCCGACGGAATCGGAAAACGGTCGCAGACCAATGCAGCCAACTGGCGAGCCGTCTGCGCGAGCCAGGAACAGAGCGCCTCGCGGTGGTGCGTAGTCTCCGGGTAACGATGCCAACTCGCGCTCGAAATGCTGAAAGCCAAGGTCGATGGCGAGAGACGCGGCATACTGCTCAAAGAGCTGCCGGACTGCGAGCGTGTCGCTGTCAGTGATGGCTGGAAGGACTTCATTCACACGAGACGCGGGCGAGGCCGGACTAGTTGATGGGAAACAAGACAGTTGGGTTTCTGCGCCTCATGACAGCCAACTGTTTTGTCGGAAAAGCACAGTGTGACGGCCTCATGGGTGGTGCTTTTGCCGCCAATGCGGTGAATGGGCAACTGAAATGTCGAATATGACCCTGAAGCTCGAAGACAAGGTCCGTGCCGCGATGCGGCTCAAGCACCTCTCCTACCGCACGGAAGAAGGGCATGTGGGCTGGCTTCGCCGGTTCGTGAAGTGGAGCGGCGCGACATCCTGGTGTCTCAACACGGGACCCAGAGGGTCCCGCTCCTTGGGAGGGCAGCCGAGCACAGCGAGACAGACTGCCGCAAGCCCCCTGACTTCACCGCGGAGAGGCAGAGGAGCAGAGGGCGCAGAGGTTTGATGCCGCCGTTCCCTCCAGTTCCCATCCGATTGGCCGCAAAGAAACCAAGAACGAGAAACCAAGAACGAGAAACCAAGAACAAAGAACCAAGAACAAGGAACCAAGAATCTTTTTGACCTCTTGCGTTTTCTTGCGGCCATTCCTCTGCCCTCAGTGAACCAAGAGCGAGGAACTCCCTCACAGGCTCATCGGAATCTGCGAGACCTCGGCGGTGAGGGCGGGCGGGATGACGCGGCGGAAGTCGTCGAGGGAGACGGGCTTGGTGAGGAAGGCGTTCATGCCGCACTCGCGGCACTCCTCCTTGACGCCGGTGAGGGCGTGACCGGTCATGGCGATGATGGCGGGCTGGCGCTTGAGCTGGAAGTTGCCACGGATGCGGCGCGTGGCCTCGATGCCGCCCATGACGGGCATCTGCAGGTCCATGAAGACGATGTCGTAGCAGCCCCGGGAGACCATGTTGACCGCCTCCTCGCCATGATTGGCGATGTCCACCTTCACGTAGCCCAGACGCTGAAGGAGCATGATGGAGATCTTCTGGTTCAAGGGCTGGTCTTCGACGAGGAGGATGCTGGCGGGATTCTGGCTGGCAAAGTTGGCCATCTCAGCCTTGGCGGCGCGGGCGATGGCGCGGTTGGTGGACTGGGACACCTGCGCATCGTGCGCGACCGAGGCAGCATGGGAACCGGAGGGGCTGGCGGGCGCTTGCTCGCTCATCTGGGCAAAGGTGCCGGCAGCCGGCACTGGAGCCGGAACCGGAGCCGGAGCTGGAGCTGGGGCGGGGGCCGACGCAACGGGGCTGGTGGACGAGGCAGCGGCGGGAGGCGGCTGCCACATCATGGCAGGCACCAACGCGGGACCAGTGGAACTGGCGGCGGGTGGCGGTTGGGGCGGCCAGGCAGGAGCCACGGGCATCATGACCGGCTGCAGCGGAGCGGCGGCCATGGCGGCCACCGGGGCACTGGCGGAGCGGGGTGCCGGCATGGGCGCGAACACGGGCGCCGTGGGCGCGGCCACAACGACGCGCCGCGGCATGCGGTAGAGTTCTGCCATGACGCGGAGGATATCCCGCCGCTTGAAGGGCTTGGCCAGCCGGGTGTGACGGCTGCCGGGCGGCGGGGCGAATTTGTCGCGGTCGAGCTTGGCGCTGGTGATGGGCAGAAGCGTGATGATCGCGGCGCCGCGGGCGGCGGCGGCATTGAGCAATGGCACGGCCTCCTCGTGAGTGAGACGGGAGACGTCGAGGATGAAGAGGCTGCTCTCCTCGATCATCTCCTCCAGCGCGGGCACACTGCGCTCACGCAGCGGGGTGACGGTCATGCCCCATTGCATGAGGGACTGGTTGAGCACCTGCTGGGTGGTGGGATGGGTGCTGTAAAGCACGACGGGACGGTTTTTGACCACCTCCATCCAGGCGACCTCCTCCTCGCGGGATTCGTCATCCGGAGCGACTGTGAGCGGCAGCTCGAAGAAGAAGTCGGAGCCCTTCCCTTCCTCGCTGATGGCGCTGATCTCGCCGCCCATGAGCTTGATGAGTTTTTTGGAGATGGCGAGGCCGAGACCGGTGCCGCCGTATTTGCGGGTGGTGGAGGCGTCGGCCTGATGGAAGGCCTGGAAGAGCCCTCCAATTTTTTCCGCAGGAATGCCGATGCCGGTGTCGCGCACGGAGAAGTGCAGGAGTGTCTGCTCCCCCTGCGGGGTCTGCCGGGAGACCTGGCGCACGAGGAGGAGGATCTCGCCCTTTTCGGTGAACTTGATGGCGTTGCCGACGAGATTGACGAGCACCTGCTTGATGCGCTGGAAGTCGCCGAAGACACGGCGCGGCAGCGCGGGATCGATGTGCACGTTGAGCTCGAGGTTCTTTTCCGCGGCCTTGTGGGAGAAGACGTCGGTGGTCTCGCCGAGGAGCTTCTCGAGGTCCACGGGGAGTCTTTCGATGTCCATCTTGGCGGACTCGAGCTTCGAGAAGTCGAGGATGTCGTTGATGACATGGAGAAGCGACTCGCCGCTGGAGCGGATCATGCGCACGAGCTCCTCCTGCTCGGGATCGAGGCCCATCTCGATGAGCAGCGAGGTGGTGCCGATGATGCCGTTCATGGGCGTGCGGATCTCATGGCTCATGTTGGCGAGGAAATTGCCCTTGGCGGCGGTGGCGACCTCCGCCTGGCGCTTCGCCGTCTCGTATTCGATGAGGAGGTTGTGCTGGCGGTGATCCTCCTCCTGCACGTGCTCGATCATGGAGTTGAACTCCTCCTGGACGAGGTCGAGGTCGTCATTGCCGCTGGCGGGAACACGCACGTTGAGGTTGCCCGTGCGCATGGAGCGGAAGGCTTCCACCAGGGCGTGGGTCTTTTTGGTGATGCGCCTGCCGACGACATAGAAGCTCAGCACGGCAAGCGCGAGCCCGGCGCAGGAGCCCAGAATGGGCACCATGAGACGCTGGGGACTGATGAGATGGCGCAACTGCACGAGGGGCTGCCGGGCGATGAAGGCGCCGGCCACGTGGCCGTTTTTGCCATACAGTGGAGCGGCGCTGATGAGCCAGTGGTCGCTGCCGTTGATCTCGAGGTCACGGTTTTCACACGTGTCGTCCATGACGAGGCTGGTGCCTGCCATGACACGGTAGATGAGACTGTCCATCATGGCCGCCGGCGGCTCCTCGATGACGCACTTCTGGCAGATGGCATGAATGGTGATCGGGGGTGACTTGACCACCGGAGCGCCCGTGCCGCCCTTGATCTGCCGCGGGGCGACGACCTCCACCTCCAGACCAAGCGCCTGCAACGCGGGTGGAATATCGACGGTCTGCAAGCGCATGCGCATGCGGGTCTCATTCTCCCAGTTCAGCGGTGCCACGCCGGTCATCTCCCCCTCTGACAGGGCCTGGCGGTTGAGCTCCATCTGCCCGGCAAGAACGACCGCGCCGAGGTAGGAGCTCTGCACGAAGCGCAACGTGATGAACTCCTGCCAGAGGAACCCGGCCGCTGTCGTGGCGGCACCCACCATGACCGCAAACATCCCCAGCAGGGTGAAGCGGTTGGCAATCTGGAAGTTAAGCCTCATGACTCCAGCGGATTAGAATGAGTGTGATCAACCGCAGGTGCCACGGCGCGCCGCACGGAAAGGCCAAGCGTCTCGAAATTGAAGGGCTTGTGCAGCACATCACAAAAGCCGATGGCCTGGCACAGCTCCCGCACGTCCTCCTGAAAGTACCCGCTGCAGGCAATGACCGGAAGCGAGGGGTCACAGGCGCGCAGCCATTCGAGCACTTCGAATCCCGAGGCGCCGCCCGGCATGGTCAGGTCGAGAATCACGACGGAGAACTGGTTGCCGCTCTCGATCCCCTGGCGCACCAGATCGAGCGCCTCCTCACCACTGCGGACGGCGATCGCATCGAAGCCATGCGCCTCAAGCACGGCCTTTCCCACGGCGAGAACGTGGGGTTCATCATCGACAATCAGCACGCGGACCGTGGCACGCGCGGCAAAATCACGGGGAAGCAATTGGGTGGACTGGGACATGGCGGGGATTGGGTTGGAAGATTTTACATTGCGGTGTAGGCGAGACATTTGATCTCATCGAGCGAGGTCGTGCCGCCGATGACCTGGGCCAGGCCTTCCTGGTACAGGGAGCGGAAGCCATTCTTGAACGCCGCCGCACGCATGGCGCTGAGAGGAGCGCCCTCCTCGACAAGGTCACGCAGCTCGTTGTTCACCTCGCAGAGTTCCATGAGCGCGACGCGACCCGCATAACCGGTGCCGTGGCATTCGTCGCAGCCGCGTGCCGTGTAGATCGGCGAGGTGAGCGGCTGGGTGATGACCGCCTGCCGTGCCATGAGCTCCTGCACATCCTGCGGCGCCTGCATCGGCTGTTTGCAATAGGTGCACAGCCGGCGCGCCAGACGCTGGGCCTGGCTGAGGGCCAGGGAGTCGGCCAGCAGATATTTTTCCACGCCCATCGACATCAAACGCGACACCGCGCGGAGCGAGTCGTTCGCGTGCAGCGTGGTGAGCACCAGATGGCCGGTGAGGGAGGCGTTCACCGCCGCGCCGGCGGTCTCCGCATCGCGTGATTCACCGATGAGGATGATGTCCGGGTCAGCACGGAGCAAGGAGCGCAGGCCGTTCGCGAAGTCGAGGCCGCGGGCGTTGTTGGTCTGCGTCTGGTTGATGCCCTCGATCTCATATTCGATGGGGTCCTCAATGGTCTGGATGTTCACACCCTCGTCGTTCACGCTGTTGAGCAGCGCATACAGCGTGGTCGTTTTACCCGAACCCGTGGGACCGGTGACAAGGACCAGGCCCTGGTCACGCTGCATGGTGCGGGTGAGAATGTCGATCTGCCGCTGGGAGAGATTGAAATCGGAGAGACGCTTCACGCCATCCTGCTTGTCGAGGAAGCGCATGATGACCTTTTGGAACTCACGGCGCGTCGGCACAGCAGCGACACGGACATCGACGCGACGGCGGCCGATGGAGAGCGCCATGCGCCCGTCCTGGCACTCGGCCCGGCTCTGGTTCATGCCCGCGTAGTTTTTGATGAGGGCCACATAGCGGTTCAACTGGCTCTCAGGCGCGGTCATGATCGTCTTCATCGTGCCGTCCATGCGCGCGCGGAAGCGCGTGAAGCTGTAAAACTTCTCCAGGTGAAGGTCTGAGGCACGGCAGCGGATGGCCGTGAACAAAGCCCACTGCACAAGCTGCTCCGGCTCATGATTGGGGTTCTGTGGATTGACCCGCGCCATGTCCTCGGGTGAGATTTCAACGACCGTCGCATCATCGGCCACCGTCAGACTGGCCCCTTCCAGCGAGGCCACAGCGCTGGGGTCAAAGGTGGCTCCTGCGCGGTTGATCGCGTCGCGGATGCTCGCCAGGTCGGCCATCACCGGCACGATTTTCACCGCCGCATTGCCCATCGAGAGCCACTCGTCCTCAAACGCGTAGCAGTCGCTGCTTTCGCTGAGCATGAAAACGACATGCCGGCCGATGAAGAGCGGATAGACATTGTGCCGCTCCAGCAGAGGAATGGGGAAAAAAGTCTGCCGCTGCGCCTCCGCGGCGCTGTACACCAACACCCGGCTCCCGCTGACCAGATGATGCAGCGCGACGCCCATGCTCCGCTGCACCACATTGAAATGCGTGATGCCCAGCGTGTCAGTCTTCGCCTTTTGGGCCTCGAAGAAGCCTTTGAGCTTGGTGATCTCCGCCGGTTCGTAAGGGTAGTTTTCCAGCAGCCATTCGAAGGCCCCCTCCAGTCCCAGGTCCGCAAACACCGGCGGCTGCAATTGCTCCATCGTGTTCGATTGCGAAATCGGCATCTGGCCGAAACGCTGCACGAGATCCTTCCGCGTGTTTTGGTACTGCTCGGGGGTGATGAGAACGCGGATCGTCAAAAAGGAAGGAACACCCCACAGATCCCCTGACCTGGGATTGTGATGCGCCATGACCAGCAGCGGCCCGATGGTGGTCACCGGCAGCCATGGATCCGCCACATAAGGCACACGACCCAGCTTGCGCACCAGACGCTCCGCCTCAGGGGAGCAGCTTTCACGCAAGAGAGTGACGGGCAGCATGCTGTGCTGCAGCGCCAGACCCTCGATGGAAAGAATGGCCGTTTGACGCGCCTCAATTGTCGCGTTGGGCGGATTACTCGCAGCCCCAAAGGATTTGGTGGTTGGCGAGGCCGGTATCTGGAGAGTGGCAGGCATGGGGAGGTGCGGCGACGGTCAGGAATTTCACCTGCCTGCCATTTTGAAATTGGGTGGGAACACAAAGGGCTCGGTGAAATCCGTGCCTTCGAAGTTCATCAGAAGCCCTGTGCCGGTTGTGCCGGGCTTGAGCAGCTCGTACATTCTCCCAGTCCACCTCAGGCGGTACACCGCAGGTGAACTGCTGGAAACGGGATTGTAGCGTGGATCGAAATAGGGTGAGCCTATGGCCACGCGGGCGGGATTCTCGTTCCGATATTGCAGCGTCCGCAGGATGACGATTTCATCCGAACTGGCGCTGTCCAGCGGGCTGAACAGCAGCTCGTGGTTGTACTGTGCAAAGCGGTGCAATGCCTGGTTGAGCATTTCCTGGCGCTCCGTGGCAACCGCATCCTTCGTCCCGCCCAGGAACTGGTTGAACGAGCCCACCGTGATGCCCGCGAGCACGCCAATGATCGAAATGACGATGACCAGTTCTGTGACCGAAAAACCGCATGTCAATGCTGCCAGCCGGCAGGGGCGGGCTGGCAACACAACATCTCGCAGCGTCAGGGTTGTCATGTCTGATATTTCGTCAGTAGTAGATGGTTCCGCTGGGGCCCGTCAGCGCGGCCTTGGTCATGGTGATGATGCTCGGAGGAAAGGTCACCGTGTAACCGCTCGGCAGGTAGGTGGTCAGCGTTGACTCGGAAAAGCTCAGATAGGGCCGCAGCAGGTTGTACTTCGCCTGCGAGGTGCTTGCCGCCGACCAGTCCAGAGCGGCCTGGGTGCGACCACGCACCTGGATGAGACTCGCCTGCGCCAGGTTCAATGCCTCCGCACGGGCAATGGCAAGATTGCGCTCGCTGTCATTGCGCATGCGCGTGACAGAAGGAATCGCCATGAAGGCGATGATGCCGATGATCGACACGCAGGCCATCATCTCAACGAGCGAGAACCCACGGCGGAAATTCGGGACTATGGGAGAACGCGTTTTCATGAAGGGCTCATTCGTTGACCAGTTCCACCCGTGGAAAATCTCCCCCCTGCCATGTCGGCAGCATCAGGTATTGCCGCGCATTTTCCAAAGCCGCGGTTTTCAGGCGGTCAGTGCCGGTCGTGTAATCGAGAAAATGGTCCGTCGTCGTCTGGTCGAGAAACCCGGCGCGGATGTTTGGATCGGGCGAGGTGGGATTGGGCACCAGGAGATTGAAGCGCGCCGAGGTGGTTCCCAGCGCATTGTAACTCGTGCGCACATCTTCAAGGCCGCGCACCTGGGCCGTGCTGCCCACACGTGTTTGGGAGAGAACCCATGCGGTGAGAGCGCTCTGCACGGAGGCCTGCTGCTGGCGCGCCATCACGCGGTGCGCGTCACGCGAGGCGTTGGAAATAGCCGCCACCACGAGGGCAGACATGATTCCGATGATTGCGATCGTGAAAATCGCCTCCACAAAACTGAATCCCGCCTCCTTTTTGGATGTCTGTCTCGATCTCATGTCTCAGCAGCCTTGTATGTGTTAGCGAAAAAAACCGCCGGGGAGTCTCCTCCCCGGCGGACGTGAATCGTCCGAAACTGATGGTCAGGCCATAGAACCGGGCGAAGTATTAGAGCGGCAATTACGAGCCGGGTTCGTATTGAACCTGCTTGTTCGTGTCGTCCCAGGTCAGGTAAGTCGCCACCCTGGCTTCTTCATCGTCGTCGATGGGGCCGGAGGTGAAGGTCTTGCCCTGGAAGGCGCCGTCGGTCGGGGAAACGCCCGTCTGAGCCTTGTCGAGGAGGTTGGCACTCGTCCAGCCGGTCGTGTCAACGCCAGCAGCGATGGCGGCGTTAAGCACGGAAGCGACGGTCTGGGCGTTGCGCTTGGCGGCAGCGTCACGGGCGCTGTCGTTCAGGTTACCGATGTTCGGGATCGCGATCGCGGCGATGATGCCGATGATGGCGATGACGACGAGCATTTCCACGAGGCTGAAGCCAGCCTTGCGGGAAGTGTTGAGCTTGATGTTTTTCATGATGTTGTGTGTGTTTTGGCTGTTGTTGCTTCGAGCGCTCAATCCAGAATGAATCAAGCAGCTTGAATTATGGAATTTATATCAGAGCATAAAAACATATTCAACATAAAATTTATAATTCTCACAATTTTCTGACGTTTTCCGCCTCAAGTAATGGCTTCCATTCTGGAAAATCTGACCTTGGCTGCTCCCATACCTGCTCTTCTCACCCATGCGCTCAGCACCAATCATTCTTATCTGCTTCGCGATCTTAGCGCCCGGTTCCTTCCTTGCCGCTCCTGCTGTAGAGGAACCTCCTCCTGTTGTTTTGCCTGCCGCCATTCATGAGATCGCGCCCAGAGATGTGGAGCGTTACCTCGTGGAGCACCTGGACACACTGATCATTGACGTTCGCACCGAAGAAGAACGCCGCAGCCGTGGCTATATCCTCAATTCTCTCCACCACGATTACTTCCACGGCCAGCAGACGCTCGATGCCATTGCCAGGCTCGATAAGTCAAAACCCTGCATTGTTTATTGTGCGGTCGGTGGTCGCGCGAAATTCATCGCCGTCGAAATGCACAAGCTGGGCTTCAAAAACGTTCTGCTTCTGAAGGGCGGCTTCAATGCCTGGGTGGCAGACGGCCAGGCAGTGGCGAAGTGATCGAGCGAATTTTGAATCGGATCCGCCACTTCAGGCCGTGCGTCCGCAGCACTGCTTGAATTTTTTCCCGCTGCCGCAGGGGCAAGGATCATTGCGCCCGACCTTCCCAAACTGTGGCTTGGGTTTGTTGGTGTTGCTGGGAATGATCAAACGGGGACCGCCACTGGCTGGATCGGGGGCCTCTCCGCCTCCATCATCCTCGGCCGAAGCGAGCTGTTGCTGCTGCGGTGCGGGTGCTCCGGCCTGCTGCGCGGCAAGCTGGGCAAGAAACAGTTCAAACGCGGCAAGCTGCTGTGTGCTGCGGAAGAGATTTCCGAGCACCTCGCCATTGATGTTGTTCATCAGTTCCGCGAAGATCGTGAATGCCTCCTGCTTGAACTCGATGAGCGGATCCTTCTGACCATAGGTGCGCAGACTGACTCCTTCCTTGAGTGCGTCGAGCGCATAGAGGTGCTCCTGCCACAGACGGTCGATGGCGTTGAGCAGAATCATCTTCTCGATTTCCTGCAACGCAGTCGGATTCGCGTTGCCCACCTTCACGTCGTAGGCGTGGAGGATCTTGTCCTTTAGAAATGCGGATTTCTCCTCGAAGCTCATCGCCTTGAACTCGTCATCGAACGCGCGCAGGCCGATCGGGAACGTGGTGTTCACCCATTGCAGCAAAGCATCGTAATCCGGTTCCTCGTCACTCTGCTCCTTCGGGACATAGGCTCCCAAACGCTCGGTGATTCCCTTTTCAACAGCTTCGTTGATGAGAATGCGCGTGTCGTTGCTGGTGAGCACATCGTTGCGCCACTCATAGACGACCTCACGCTGCTGGTTCATGACGTCGTCGTACTCGAGGACGCGTTTGCGCCAGACGTAGTTGCGCTGCTCAACGCGTTTCTGTGCGGTTTCGACGCTGCGGTTGAGCCACGGATGCGCCAGCTCCTCGCCCTCCTTCATGCCGAAGCGTTCCATCATCTTCGTCATGCGTTCGGCGGCGCCGAAATTGCGCATGAGGTCGTCTTCGAAACTGAGGAAGAATTTGCTCTCGCCCGGGTCGCCCTGACGCGCGGAACGACCCCGAAGCTGGCGGTCCACACGACGTGATTCGTGACGCTCCGTGCCCAAAACGAACAAACCGCCGAGATCGGCCACGCCTTCACCCAGTTTGATGTCCGTGCCACGACCGGCCATGTTGGTGGAAATGGTCACTGCGCTGCGCAAACCGGCACGGGCCACGATTTCGGCCTCCTGGCGGTGGTATTTCGCATTGAGCACGTTGTGCGTGATCTTTTGCAGCTTGAGCATGCGGCTCAAGGTTTCCGACGCTTCGACGCTGGCAGTGCCGACGAGAATCGGCTGGCCCTTGGCGTTCAATTCACGGATCAATTCGATCACGGCGTTGAACTTCTCACGACGCGTCTTGTAGATGCTGTCGTTCTGATCCTTGCGCTTCACCGGACGGTTCGTCGGAATCGTCAGCACGTCGAGGTTGTAGATGTCGTGGAACTCCGCGGCGTCCGTTTCGGCCGTGCCGGTCATGCCGCCGAGCTTCTGATAAAGGCGGAAGTAGTTCTGAATCGTGATCGTGGCGAGCGTCTGCGTCTCTGCGTCGATCTGCACGCCTTCCTTGGCCTCGACGGCCTGGTGCAAGCCATCGCTCCAACGGCGGCCCGCCATCTTGCGGCCTGTCTGCTCATCGACGATGATGACCTTGTTCTCCTCGACGACGTACTCGACGTCCTTCTCATAGAGGCAGTAGGCGCGCAGGAGCTGGCTGATCTGATGAATGCGCTGGCCCTGATGGGAAAGACGGTCCTGCATTTCCGTCTTCTTGCGCTGGCGTGCCTCTTCGGAGAGCGAGGTGTCGCCATCGATCTCGGAGTAAACCGTGGCGATGTCAGGCAGCACGAAGGCATCTGGTTCGTCGGGGCTGAGGAAATTGCGCCCCATCTCGGTGAGGTCGGCATCATGGCTCTTTTCCTCAATGAAGTAATACAGCTCCTCCTTGAGCTGGAAGTATTCGACTTTTTGCGTGTCCTGGTAGAGCGACAACTCAGCCTTCTCCATCGCACGGCGCAGTTCCGGCTCCTCCCTGCAGCGCATGAGCGCGCGGTTTTTCGGCTGGCCGAGATGCACCTGGAACAGCTTCTTGCCCGCACGTTCCATGTCTCCCTTCTCAGCAAGCTCCTTCGCCTCGGTGACAAAACGATTGCACAGCGTGTTCTGGCGGCGAACGAGCTGCTCCACGAGCGGCTTGTAGCGCTCGTATTGATGCGTGCTCTCGGCGGCCATGACAGGGCCGCTGATGATCAGTGGCGTGCGCGCCTCGTCGATGAGCACGGAGTCCACCTCGTCCACGATGGCGAAGTAGTGGCCGCGCTGCACCTGCTGCTCCTTGCTGGAGGCCATGCCGTTGTCACGCAGGTAGTCGAAGCCGAACTCGCTGTTCGTGCCGTAGGTGATGTCGCAAAAGTACTGCTCGCGGCGCAAGTGGCTGGGCTGGTCGTTTTGAATGCAGCCGACCGTGAGGCCCAGGAACTTGTAAAGCGTGCCCATCCACTCGCTGTCACGGCGGGCGAGGTAATCGTTCACGGTGATCACATGCACGCCACGCCCCGTGAGGGCGTTCAAATACACCGGCAGAGTGGCGACAAGCGTCTTCCCTTCCCCCGTGGCCATTTCGGCGATCATGCCGCGATGCAATGCAGTGCCACCGATGAGCTGCACGTCGAAATGCACCATGTTCCAGGACAGCGGCTGGTCGCACACGATGATTTCGCGCCCGCAAAGACGGCGGGCAGCATTTTTCACGACTGCATACGCCTCCGGGAGGATGTCATTGAGCATCTTCTGCTCAATGGCTGCAAATTCGGGCTGGATGGCATTCCAAGCCTCGCGAGAGCGGTCGATACGCGACTTTTTCTCTTCGACAGCAACGGTGCGCCAGCGGCCTTGAGCGAGGTAATCATCCTCCAATGCCGGGAAATAGCCCTTCAACGCGGCAAAATACTTCTCCACTGACTCCAGACAGGCATCCACCGCCGCCTCGTCCGCAATTCGCAAGCCCACACCACCGAGAAACGGCGGCGTGTGAAACGCACGGAACTGCGCCTGCCACTGCTGCGTGCGTTCGCGCAGAGCCTCCTCGGTTTCATTTTGCAGGCCTGCTTCGATGCGGTTGATCTCGGTCACCACGGGCTGAAGCTTGCGCACCATGCGCTGATTCTTGGTGCCGATGATTTTTTTGATGATCCAGTTGAACATGGGGGAAGGAAATACGCCGACCGGCGCTCAATGGCCGGGCTTGGGGGAGGCCGAATGTGGCGGAACTCGGCGCTGGCGCAACAACTCAAACAGCCGCCTTGGGCCGGAGCACCACATCCTTTACACGGCGGGGAATCATCGCATTTCGCACTACCTCCGGCTTAACGCTGCGCAGGAAATCCATCAAGATGACTGGCGATTCAACGATCATCCGCTCGATCTGGTCCCGCCGATGCGTCCACGGGCAGTTGCGGTGCAGGTAGTCGAGATCGGCGAGAATCTCATCGACATCACCCTCGCTGAAACCGGCGAGCTGGAACGCGTAAGGATCGGAAAGAGGCATGGGAACTGCGGAACTTGGGGGCACTCAGATCAAACTGAAAATGCGCACGCCGACAAGCGCTTACACGATGCTTTTGCGCCCATCCTGGACAGAAACGTCACCAGCTTCAACCATTGGGCAGCAGACGCTCCCAGAGGATGTCATTCATGAGCACATTGGTGATGAATTCGCGGCTTCCTTCGGCAGTGGAGACGGATACCGGGGCAGACGCCGGGATCACGATGTCGAGCATCATGTTCTGGGCGTTCCCAGGTGCGGTGATGCGCCCGCCAAGATGGCAGGTGATAAAACAGGCTCCCAACAAGCTGAGCCCGGCCTTGTCCGCTCCCTCGGTCTGAGTGCAGAAAGGATCGAGGACGGAGCGCAGGGCAGCGGACGGGAGACCACTGCTGCTGTCAGTCAGCGTGAGATGAAGCGCGCCTGCATCCGGACCATCCGTTACACGTCGGGCAGCCAGATTGACCTTGGAGCCTGAGGGCAGAAGCGCGAGTTCGGTCTGCAGCAGCAGTTGCAGCATTTTCTGGAACAGCGTGTGGTCCCCCTGAAGCACTGGAAGCGGTCCTTCCGCGTCTGCCTGCAAATCGATGCCTTGGGCGGCAAACGCGGCACGCTGCGATTCGAGAGAAGTCTTCAGTTCAGCCTCCACATCAATGGTCCCTGCAGACTGGTTGTCCTGAATCGTGCCGAGCAGGTCGGCGATGCGGCCTGCCTGCCTGACGACGTGACCGTGGAAATCACGCCAGAAGGTGGCATCACGCAGGCGGTCGAGGTTGAAATCCCGCTGGCCAAGGCGGCCAGGCGTGAGATCGAGAAAAGCATGCACCGCGCGCAGAGGGTGGCGCAGGCTGTGGCCGAGACCGGCGGCGACAACGGCGAGCCCAAGGACACGGTCAGTGACGAGCATGTTCTGCAGGACAGAGAGTTTTTCATGCATCAATTCATGATGCTCCTGCTGCAGGATGTAGAATTCCATGGCACGGCGCAGCGTGTTGCGCACATCGTCCACCTGGATGGGCTTCGAAATGTAGCGGAAGATATTGCCATGGTTCACGGCATCGACGGTGACATCGTAGTCGGCGTAGGCGGTGACCATCATGCGCACGAGGCGCGGACGCAGATCACGGGCCCGCTCAAGAAGCTGCACGCCCTTCTCGCCTGGCATGCGCTGGTCGGAAAGCAGGACACCGATGTCATCACCATGCTGCTCGACGAGTTTCAGGCCGTCGGCCGCATTGTTGGCGGTCAGGATGCGGAACTCATCCCCGAAGGTTTTTTCGAAGTATTTGAGTGCCTTCTCCTCGTCATCGACATAGAGAACGGCGTGGCGTTTGAGGTCATAGTGGTTTTGCATGGGAAAAGTCTCCTCTTAAAGTGCGGCGTGGGTGGGGTGGATGCTTTCGACTGAAGGCAATTCGATGATAAACTCGGTGAACTGGCCGGGCTCGCTGCGCACGTTGATGCGCCCGCCGTGGTCGGCGATGATGCGGTTGCAGATGGAAAGCCCGAGCCCCATTCCCTGCCCCACGTCTTTCGTGGTGAAGAAGGGGTCGAAAATCTTGTCGCGTATCGCAGCCGGGATGCCGGGGCCGTTGTCCTTGATGGTGAAGATGATGTTGTCACGGCTTGCGTGGGCGGAGAGGTGGAGACAAGGCGATTCTCCCTCGGGGTACTTCTTGGTGCCCATGGCGTCGATGGCGTTTTGGACGAGGTTGATGAACACCTGCACGAACTGGTTGCTGTCCCCGCGCACTTCGAGGTCATCGGGGATGTCCACCTCATGCTGGATGCCTTCCTTCCACACATGGGAGAAGAATCGCAGGCCTGTCTCGACAGTGCTGCGCAGATCGAACGCCTGGTTGACCTGGCTGGTGTTGCGGGTGAAGCCGCGCAGGTCGGAAATGATCTGCGCCACGCGGTTCACGCCCTCCTCCACATCCTTGAGCGTTTCCATGAAGTCCTCCCGCTCGGCCTCCGGCAGGGATTTGCCGGAGCGGCCTATGATGTGCAGCCCCTGGCGCGCATAGTTCAGCGGATTGTTGATCTCGTGGATCAACCCGGCGCTGAGGCGCCCCAGCGCGGCGAGCTTTTCATTCCTTACGAGCAAGGACTCGGTCTCCTTGATCTGCTCCAGCGCGGATTCGAGCTGCTGCTTCTGCACGACGAGTTCCTTCTGGTAGAGGCGCGAATCGACAAGGTTTTTCAGGCGCACCATGACCTCCGTGAGGGAGAAGGGCTTTGCCAGAAAGTCGCTGGCACCGGCGGCGAGGCAGTCGAGCTTGGTTTTTTCGTCCGCACGTGCCGTGAGCAGCACCACCGGAATGGATTTCGTGGAAGTGCGATCCCGCAGTTCCCGGCAGACCTGGAGTCCGTCTTTTTCAGGCATCATCATGTCACTGAGAATGATGTCTGGCAGGAACTGCGCGGCCTTCTCCACTGCCTGCTGGCCGTCCACCGCCTCCAGCACTTCAAAGCTGGCGCTCAACTGGCTCTTGAGAAAGCGCAGCATGTCGGGCTCGTCGTCGGCAATAAGAAGCTTGGGCTTCCGGCTGCGGGCAATGCCGGTTTCGATCGGGCGCAACGATGCCTGGAGCGATGTCATGGCAGGGAAAAGCTCCGCGCGGCGATAGAGGTCGGCGATCCAGTCCTTGTCCTTGCCCGCCGACCGTGCATCCGCAGCTTCGGCCTCATCCGTGGCTTCGTCGTCCTCGGCGGCAGCATCAGCCTGCTGCAGCGGCAGCTTGATGGTCATGGTGGTGCCTTTGCCCACCTCACTGCCGGCCGAAACGCTGCCGCCCTGTACTTCCGCGAGTTCCTTGACGAGCGCGAGGCCGATGCCCATGCCCTGGAACTTGCGCTGCGAGGAGGTGTCCGCCTGCCAGAAGCGGTTGAAGATGTGCGGCAACTGGTCCGCGGGAATGCCCATGCCGGTGTCGCGCACTTCGACCACCAACCAGCCGTCGTCTTTCGAGGCACTGAGGGAAACATGACCGCCAGCAGCGGTGAACTTCACGGCGTTGAAAAGGAGATTGAGGCAGATGCGCTCGAGTTTGTCCGGATCGGTCATCACAACGCCGAGATCCGACTGAACACTGGAGCGGAGGTGAATCCGCTTGTCCTTGGCCACCGCTCCCAGCGCGGTGGACAGGCCATGGATGAAGTCAGGCATGTTCACACGCTGGACACGCACCTGCGCGCGGCCGGACTCAAGCCGCACCAGATCAAGCAGATCGTTGATGAGCTTGAGGAGACGCATGGCGTTGCCATGCATGGTGCTGAGAAGTTCCTTGTCCTCGGAGGTACGGGTGAAGTCCACCCTGTTCATCAAGCTTTCCAGTGGCGCGATCAACAGCGTGAGCGGCGTGCGCAACTCGTGGCTGATGTTGGCAAAGAAGCGGCTTTTGACCTCGTCCATCTCCCGCAGCTTCTGATTGGAGGCCTCCAGCTCGGCGCGGTTCTCGTCCAGCCGGTAGCGCAGTTGGAACTCAGAACGGCGGATGCTGTTGTAATACCAACTGCCTGCGATGATGAAGACGCCGGTGACGAAAAGGAAGTAAAGGTTGTTGAAGAACAACCCGCGGAAGGCCACAGGCCCGTGAACCATCGTCGCTGCAAGATAAGCGGCGAAGGTCAGCAAAAAAATCAGCACGCTGTCCTCCGAGGACCAGCGAAGCAGAATGGCCGATCCCAGCATGACCAGATTCAGCCCCGCGTAATAAGGCGATGCCGCGCCATCTCGGCTGTAGATCATCCAGGAGATGGCCAGCAGAGGAATGAGCGCCACGGAGAATCCCAGCAGGCGGTAATAACGTGTGCCCGGCAGAAAATGCAGCGCCAGCCAGACGAGGGCCAGCAACACCGCGGAGAATACCCTCGCGGGGAAAAAGCCGAGGGCCTGCTCCCAGTCGTACATGAAAAAGTCCAGCGATGCACCAGCAGGCATGAATATCCCGGCCAGCAACGCGCCCAGCTTGTAATTGCGGATGCGGATGGGGCGCTCGTAGGCATCGAACGAGCGCTCCAGGCAGTCCTTCAAAGCTGACGGTTCGGAGGTCATCAGGCGGGTTTGCGAACTTCAAGGAAGATGTTCACGCCGGTCGTGTCGGACTTGACGCTCACCGCGCCGGGCGGTGCCTTGTCCGGAGCGATCTTGGCAAACCCCTCCTTGTTGCGATAGACGAGGTGCCACTCGAGCACGTATTCCATCCAGTTGCGCGAGGGGTTGGAGATATCGACGTTGGTGGCGACAAGCAAACCGCCCGGTGCAACCAGGTCATAAAACACCTCCAGCAGGCGCCGGCAAATGCGGTCGGAGAGATAATCGAACAAACCGGCACAATACACGAGATCGAAGCTGCCCGGCTCGAAGCCCGCCCCAGTGCGGGAGGATTCCTTGAGGATCTGGTGAACCGAACGTTTCTCCAGCTTGACGCCGGTGCGGCGGCGGTGCCGGGCACGCAACGATTCGAGATCCCGCGTGGTGTTGGTGATGGTCTCGTCGTTGAAGTCCAGCAGCAGGAAGTCGGCATTGTCGCACAGGTTGTCCTGGATGAGGAAATTCTGCACTTCCTGCGCCGGGCCGCAGCCGAGGTTGAAAATACGGGCGATCTTGCCCTGCGCAGCCATGCGCTCCGCCTCCTCATGCAGGCGCTGCATCAGGTAAGTGATGCGGTTGCGATGCGCCACGACGGGCGCGGTGTCGAGAAAGAGCCGGTTGAGGATCTTGGCAAACATCGAGCTGCCCTCGTAAGGGTCGCGCAGCATCATGCTGACCATTTCGTAGTCGCCGGCGTAACCAAGCGGCTTCTGGAACGTGCGGTAGATGAACGGGGAGCAGAGGACGATCGGGTGAAGCTGGCGCTTGATGTAGCTGCGATGCACGGGCTGCTGGTCCTGGGCGATTGAGATGGCCGTGCTCTCGAAGCGCTCGAGCAGAGGCGTCACCGCGGGCAGAATGGGCTCCTCAAGTTGTTTGATGGTCTCGCGTTCGGCCAGGATGCGGTCTCCGGACGGAAGGGAGCGCACACCGAGTTCCACCTGCTCCATCCAACGGCGCAGGTCGGAAAGAAGCGTGTGCATGTCCGCGACCACCAGCTTGAATTCAGGCAGCACGCGGTAGTTTTTCTCGGTTTCGCGCAGGAACTCGGCAAAGTCGGCCAGCAGACGGCTCTTGTTCTGCGCCGGGGAAAGGATGTCGATGTCGATCCATCCTTCATCGGAGAGCGACGCCTCGCAGATGAGCATGATGCCGGTGTTCACCAAATTGGCGATGACCGCACGGCCCGAATACACCACGCGCTCGTTCATCATGATCCTGAAGTCGTTCAGCACCTCGGAGAGCTGCACGATGCTGTAGGGATTGTACACCTCGAAGACGCCCAAATAACGAGTCAGCCGGTGCAACGTGCCACGCACTTCGACACCCTGGCTGTTGCGGCAGACGATGAAGCTGAGCCGCTCCCCGGAGGACGCGATGTTTGGCAGGGAGTTGTCGTTGTTTTCCATGCTTCAGCAACCTCCTGCTTCGGCCGGCCCGGCCTGGATGACATGAGTGACGAACCGCAGGACGGAGGGCAGCAAAGAAGGTTCTGGTATGTCGGGAGGCTCGTTGCTGATGGAAGAGACGTTCATGGTGTCGGAAAGATTAGAACCGCTGTGTCAGGCTGAGGGAAAGCACATGCCATTGATGCTTGTAATTGCCATCGAAGGCTGGCTGCGCTGCCCCGACAATCGTTCGGATCGGATTGTAAACAAACGCGTAAGCCAGGTCGATGCTTCGAGTTTTTCCGCGCCAGCCCACCCCCACGCCAAACACGTGGCGGTCGTAAACACAAACTGCCGGAGTGTAGTTGTCGGCCGGCTGGGAGTTTTCGGAATACAGATAGCCACAGCGCAGCTTCCAGGTGTCGTCGAGCGCATAGGTGGCACCGAAACCAAGGTCGATGGAGTCCTGCCAGCCAAACACCGCCCGGGTCGCGCCTCCCAGGAGCGCCTGGTTGTTGCCGATCGACAGAGGCAGATCGTCGTGCGAGGAATTGTCGTTCCACTTGAAGTCGAACCCCAGCGTCAGACGGTCGGTGACATCAACACCATATCCCACTGCCAGTGATCCGGGGAAGGTCATGTCGGAATTGAACCCGCTCGTGTAAGTGAATCCCGCTCCAAGCAACGGAGTCGGCATGTCCCTCGTTCTGAATTCACCATCGTAGCGAACTTTCACCGGCAACCGCCCGACAAACGCCAGACGATGTCCTTTGGCAAACTCCCAGTTGATGCCGAGATAGCCTCCCACTCCCCAGCCGGTCCCGTGCATGGAAATCTCGCCATCAGGTGAGCCAGGGACGAGCATGCCCCACGGATACACCTGCTTCAACTGCAGGTCCGAGTAGATGATGTCCATTCCCGCGGCGACACTGAGGTTTTTGGTCACCTTGAAGGCGACGGCGGGAGTTAAATCGAGCGCCAGCAGACGCGATTCGTAGGGCAGCACATAACGCAAATTTGGGTCCATGGCCTTCGGGTAGGTGGAGGCCATGCCATAAGGAGTACTGACACCGAATCCAAAGGACAGCTTGTCAGGCACCACCGGCACGACGAGGTAGAAACTGGCCGGATAAACCCACGACTGGCTCATTTTCACCGACGCGCCGTTGGCAGAATCAAAACGGATGTCACCGTTCCAGGCCGCCACGTTGACCAGAAGTTCGGTCTGCTGGATTTGAAGGATGTTCGCCGGAGAAACCCGCAAAGCCGACGCATCATCCAAGTTCGCCAACCTGCCCCCGGCTGTTGCCAGTGCTTGCGCGGAGTCTGGTACCACCGAGAGTGTCTCGGCTGCCTGGGTGATGGCAGACAGGCCAAGGATGACAAGAGGGAGCAGTGCGCGTGTTTGCATAAGTGTGGGATCAGACAAGTCCGTGGGTCTGGCAGTAGCGAAGGATCTCGACCATGCCCTTGAGACCGGTTTTGCGGCAGAGATTGTGCTTGTGCACCGCCACCGTCCTGGGGCTGAGCGAAAGGTCGAGCGCCACCTGCTTGAGGCTTTTGCCACGCGCGAGTTGCATGAGCACCTCCAGCTCGCGGTTGGAAAGCTTCTCATGCACCCGGCCGTCCATGCCTCTGCGAATGGTCTTGTCAGCAAACTTCTGGGCAAGTTCCCTGGAAATGTAACAGCGTCCGTCAAGAGTGCTGCGGATCGCATCAAAGAGCTCATGCGGCGGCGCATCCTTCGTCACATACGAGCGCGCTCCGAGCTGCATCGTACGCGCCACAAACGTCTCCTCCTGGTGCATCGAAACGGCGACAATGCGGGGAGGAGCGGGCAGTGTGCGCAGCTCCGTGGTCAGTTCCATGCCAGAGCGGTCCCCCAGTTCAATGTCCACCAATGCAACTTCAAAGTTGCGCTTGCGCGCCTCAGTCATGGCCTCTGAACACGTGCCGGCGGAAAACACGCTGGCCTGCGGAAATTCCGTCTTCAACATGGCTGTAAAAGCCTCGCGAACCAAGACGTGATCATCGACCACCAGAATATTGAAAGGAGCTTCAGGTTGCATGAAAAGGGAGCATCAGGGTGAGGTTGAAACGTGACAATCCGTGCCGGGACGGGCCTGGATCTGCGACGGAAAGAACATTAGAGACAGACGGGCAGAGCCGCCCGGTCCGGCAGGCATGACATCAATGCGAGCACCCAACAGGGCACATCTGGCCTTGATCACAGCGATCTCGGCTGCATCGCCGGCATTTTCCCAAATCGACTCGCCCGCGTCATGATCCATCGTGATCTCAAACACATCGTTGCCGGTCCGGCACATGACCTCCACCCACGATGCTCGTGCCTCACTCACGCATAGCTCCAGCAATGCCTGCATGATGCGGAAGAGATTGAGCCGGACGGAGAGGTCGAGCGCTGGCTCTTCCCCGTTGATGTGCAGCATCAATGAGCCGGCAAACCCCTCGGCTGTGCTTCGCACCAGTTGTTGGAGCGCGGTGTTAAAACCGAAGACTTTGAGCACCGGAGGAAACTGGTCTTCGGTGAGGTCGCGTACAACCTGCATGGCCTGCCTGATTGTGGAATCCAGACTCGTGACCAGTTTGCCGAGGCTGGCAGTGTCCACCGAGTGGGAAAGCTCATGCCGCAACATCTCGCTGAGCGAAGAGCAAGCCACGAGGCTGCCCGCCACCTCTTTGTGCAAGTGCTGGGCTATGCCAATGCGCTGTTCGTCACACTCCTTGACCTGCTGGCTCAGAGCTTGCAGTACGGTGGCGGCAGCATTTTTTTCGGAAGCAAAAGCGGGCAGAGGCATGAAAGCGGAAATGGGAAGCCTGAGCGTCAAAATGAAACTCGGTTTAGGAATCCATAACCGAGCGTAGCTGGCATCTAAATATTCATTCAATATTTAGCCAAAAAGCCGGTACAACTGAGGCCGGATTACGGTGGTAATGGCTATGAATCAGTGCCTCATTTTTAAAATGAACTTTTTTTTATTAAATTTATGGCAACGAAGGTGTTAACTTTCATCGCATGCACCTAAATACGATTCAGCCGATTCAAGACACGAGCCAGCGCATACTACTGGTCACCGAAGAACGAACCATCCAGGAAGACCTGCGCCTGTCACTTGCCCTGCAGCACATAAAGCCCAGCGGGTTATCCTCCTCGCTTGAGCTCAGCAGCAAAGAGCACGGCAAGCCCAAACCTCCAATTCCCAGCGTGATGAGTTGCGCGAACGAAAAAGAGGCCGTGTCGCTTGTTGATTCCGCCGTGCTGGAGCATCGTCCGTTTTCACTGGTCGTCATCGACGCTCGCGTATTTCACGGCAAAGACTACAAGCAAATCATCCGCCGCCTATGGCAGTCGCAACGGGGCCTGTATGTCATCCTGCATGCCGTGTCACACATGGAGGCGTTTGAACAGATTCCAATGGAGTTGGGCAACAATCCGCAACTGCTGGTGCTCAAGTTCCGCCTTCTTCCTTTTGAGATCACCCAGCTCATTCGCACGTTTGTCGCAAAGCAGAATGTGGAAAACAAGCCTTCTCATCGTGAGCTGAGCCTCAACGAGCAGATTCTGGAAGGGGCAAAACGATTTGAAGACGTGAGCAACAGGTTGCACCTGGAGCGGGAGCACCGGATTCAATTGGAGGACCGGCTCTGCAAGGCGGAGCGGCTGACAACCGTCGGCCGGCTTACTGACGGCATGGTGCATTTCTTCAACAACCAGCTCACCGTGCTCCAAGGGCGTTTGAGCGTGGAACTGTCCGCCAGCGACGCCAGCCCCCGCATGCAGAACGCGTTGCGAGAACTCCTGGCAGCCACACAGCACGCTGCCACGCTGACCACGCAGTTGATGACCTTCAATCAACGCGAGCGCCTGCAACTCAAACCAATGCGGCTTGACGAAGCACTCCAGGCCGGGGCCGCCTTGCTTCAGCCCGCCTTGGGAGAACAAATAACCCTGGAAATAAACATCACACGGGATCTGCCCGAAGTGGTGGCTGACACCACCTGCCTCGAACAGATCATTCTCAGCCTCGCACTGCACGCCCGCGAGGCCATGCCGCGTGGCGGGAAGCTCACCCTGCGCGCCAGACAAGTGCGCGTTCCCGACGAGAAAACAGCCTGCATCATGCACCCGGAGGCACGTGTCGGCGATTTCGTAGCGCTCGACATCTGCGACACGGGCAAAGGCATGACACCCAACCAATTGAAAGCCCTTTTCGACCTCAAGTGCCTGCGACATGAGGATCACAGTGAGGACGTCACCATTGACCTGCTGCTCGTTCAAGGGCTGGTGCGCCACCAAGGTGGCTGGCTCAGCGTCAAAAGCACCCCGGGAGCCGGCACCGAATTCACCATCAATCTACCGCAGGCGGATAAAACCACGCCCCCTGCCACTGCCACTCCCGACCAGAAGCTTTTGGAGACGTCCACGGAGGACGAGTCCACCACGATTCTGATCGTCGATGACGAGGACTCGGTGCGTCAGGTGATGGAATACGTGCTGACCGGCCAGGGGCACAACGTTCTCAGTGCCCGTGACGCCCGCGAAGCCATGGCACACTGGCGTTCCAACGCCTCAGCCATCAAGCTTGCGATTCTTGACATAAAATTGCCGGGCGGTGTCAGTGGATTCGATCTGGAGCAATTGCTGCTCGCACAAGCTCCAGCGCTGCCCATCATCTTCACCTGCGGGTACTCCCAAACAAGCTTTAGCGAGACCAGAGATCTGAAGGCTGGGGAAAACTTCCTGCCGAAGCCTTTTGGCATGGTGGAACTGCTCAATATTGTGGGAAAAGCCTTGGTACCGGCCCTCCAAGTGTGACACCGATCATGACGTTCGGGAACTTTTCTGCCAAACGAGAAGCCGCCTTGCACGTATCCTATGTTGCATCTGATAATCAACGCGATACTGCGTGTTTCTCCAGACACGCTGCCTCGTGTCGATCCCACAACAAGCCATGCCCTGCATACCATGAACCCTGCCTCCGATGCTTCGCCAACCCGCGAAGACACGAGCCTCGAGGAACGGTGTCCGGCAGACGATCACATGCACGGTGACAGCGAGCGTTACGAGCGGCAACGCCGCTCGCTAATGCGTCTGATGCGCAATGGAGCCCTGCAAGCCGTGGACCTGGACGCAGTGCTACGGGAAATAGCGACGGAAATTGCCCGTACGATGAACGTGGAGCGTGTGGCGCTTCGACGAGGAACGTTCCTCCATCGTGTGTCTGGAGCTGTTTGAAGCGTCCTTGGACAGGCATTCCTCCGGCATCGAACTGCACTGCCGGGAGTTTCCCTGTTATTTTCATGCCCTGAAGGAAAACGAGATGATCTCCACGGATGATGCACGTGCCGATCCGCGCACAAGCGAGTTTACAGGAAGCTATCTGGTCCCCCTCGGAATCACATCGATGTTGGATGCTCCGCTGCATGCCGGAGGCGAGTTGGTGGGGGTGCTGTGCCACGAGCACGTGGGTCCGCAGCGTGCCTGGACCCGCGACGAACAGAGCTTTTCGGTTTCCATGGCCAATTTCGTCTCCCTTGTCTTCGCCCAGTGGGAGCACCGCCGGATTGAAGAACAGTTGCGCCAGCAGGCCTCATTGCTGGACAAGGCGCAGGACGCAATCATTGTCCGCGACCTGAATCACAAAATCTGCTACTGGAACAAGAGCGCGGCACGACTCTATGGATGGACCGCAGAAGAAGTCTTGGGACAAGACATCTCCCGCCTGATCTACACGGACGCCCAGGCGTTTCACGAAAACACCACCCGGGTGCTGTCTGACGGAGAGTGGACCGGGGAAATCCATCAAGTAACCAAATCTGGCGATGAGTTGATCGTCGAGGCCCGCTGGACACTCGTACGAGATGCCTTCGGCCAGCCCAAGTCCATCCTGGCCATCAACACCAACATCACTGCAAGAAAGACCCTGGAGTCACAGATGCTGCGCGTTCAGCGGCTGGAGAGCATCGGCACACTGGCAGGTGGTATCGCCCATGACCTCAACAACGTGTTGACCCCAATTTTGATGTCGATCGACCTGCTCAAGCTCCGCATCACGGACGCCAACAGCCAGACGACGCTGGACACCATGGCCACCAGCGCCCGTCGTGGCGTTGAGATGATCCAGCAGGTGCTCTCGTTCGCCGAAGGGGTGGAAGGCCGGCGCGGGCCGGTGCAAGTCCATGCAAACCTGCATGACATCATGCGTCTGGTGCGGGATACCTTTCCAAAAAACATCCACTCCACCCTGCAGGTGCCAGCAGATCTCTGGACCATCCGCGGAGACTCCACCCAAATCCATCAAGTCTTGCTCAATCTGTGCGTCAACGCACGTGATGCGATGTCCGGCGGCGGCACGCTGGCTCTCACGGCGGAAAACGTCGTCATTGATGCGCAATATGCCGCCCAAAACATTGGAGCGCGGCCTGGCCCCTGCATTGTCATTCACGTGCAGGACGATGGTCATGGCATCCCGGCTGGAAACTTGGAAAAGATCTTCGACCCCTTCTTCACCACCAAAGAGGCAGGCAAGGGCACGGGGCTGGGGCTTTCAACCACCCTGGCCATCATCCGCAGCCACGGTGGTTTCATCCAAACCAGCAGCACCTTGGGCCACGGCACACGCTTCAGTGTTTTTCTTCCCGCGGATCCAGGCGCGTTGCCGGACCGGCAAGAGTTTGAAAACGATGAGATGATCATTCACCGCGGCGGCAACGAGATCATCCTCGTCGTCGATGACGAGGCGAGCGTGCGGGAAATCACCCGTCAAACCTTGGAGGCCTTTGGTTATCGTGTATTGCTGGCGGCGGACGGAGCGGAAGCAGTCTCCCTGTATTCAAAGCGCCAGCACGAGATTGCCGTGGTGCTCACGGACATGATGATGCCCATCATGGACGGACCCGCCACGATTCAAGTGCTGATGAAAATCAATCCCGAGGTGCGCACCATCGCTGTCGGCGCCGTCACCACCAATGCTGTCCTGGGACAGTTGGCAGAATCTGGCTCCGTTTGCGTGCTGCCGAAACCCTACAGCGCCGGCGCCCTGCTGCGCGTGCTGCGCCAGGTGATTACCGGGACTCCAAACCACGCGCCTCACTCGCCGCCGGGCGGGCCGAGCAAATCTCCGAGCGCCTTCAGCATCGCATCCGCAGTGTAGGGTTTTCGCAAAAAGTGCCGCACACCGAGGCTGGTCACCTTGGCCTGCATCTGATGATTGAGCCCGCTGGCACCGATAACGGGAAGATTGGGATGAATTCTGCGCAGCGCCTGTATCATCGCAGGTCCGTCCATGACAGGCATCATCATGTCCGTGATGACCACCACTGGTTTGTTTTCCAGCCGCAGGTAAGTGGCAATCGCGTCAGCACCGTCACAAGCGGTCACCACTTGGTAACCGAAGGCTTCCAAGGCGTGGCTCGTGGCAGTAAGAATGGAGGCTTCGTCATCCACCACCATCACCAGCTCACCACGCCCACTGCGGAGTGTCGGATCAGAAGGTGCCGGAACCGGGATCGACTCAACCTGCGTCGCGGCTGGCAGGTACACCCGGAATACAGTGCCTTTTCCCACCTGGCTGGTCACGTCAACAAACCCGTGATGAGCTTTGATGATTCCCGCTGTAGTTGCCAGCCCCAAGCCGGTGCCTTTGCCAACCTCCTTGGTGGTGAAGAAAGGATCGAAGATGCGCTCCCGCAGCTCAGGCGGGATGCCCACACCTGTGTCACGCACCTCGAAAACCACATGACGTCCGGGAGTGGCGTCCGCGTGCATGCTCGCAAACTGGGCATCGATCACCATGTTGCCCAAGGAAACATGCAGTTCGCCACCCAGCGGCATGGCGTCACGGGCGTTGACACAAAGGTTGAGCAGCACCTGGTGCAACTGGGTGCGGTCTCCTTCCAGCTTCCATGTTTCGCCAGCGCAATTCGCGCTGAACTTGATCGCCTTGGGGAAAGTCTCATGCACGAGCTTCTCAATCTCACGCAGCACCTCCCGCGGATCCAACAATTGGTGATGCCCCTCCACCCCGCGGGCAAATCCCAGGATCTGCTTCACCATTTCAGCGCCGCGGTTGGCGCTGGTCTCCAGGCTGTCGATCAGTTCAAGGTCACGTGGTTGTGAAAGCTTCATGCGCAAAATTGCCAGGGACATGAGGATCGGCGTCAGGATGTTGTTGAGGTCGTGCGCCACCCCGCCGGCCAGCGTGCCGATGCTTTCCATGCGCTGGGCGCGCAGCACCTGCGTCTCCATGCGCCGTTTTTCGGTCACATCAGCCATGAAGCCCTCAATGTACTCCACCCTGCCATTCTCGGACGGGACCCCCTGGCCGCGTTCCCAAATCCATTTCAAAGACCCGTCCGCGGTTCGAATCCGGTAGGTCATTTCAAAACGCTTTCCATCTGCGACGGCATCTTCCACCGTCCTGCGCACATGCGCGCGGTCCTCCGGATGAATCAAGTCCCCGAAAAACACCTCGCCTTTGCTGGCGAAAGCATCCGGCTCATATCCGGTGAGTTCGCGGCAGCCCTCGCTGATGAATTCGAGCGTCCACTTCTCATCAATCAACGAGCGATAGGCCGCGCCGGGAAGATTGCCCATCAGCATCGAAATCATCCGTTCATTCTCACGCAGCGCCTCAATGGCCCGCTGCCGTTCCCGCTCCTTCTCCCCAGCATCCAGGGCAAAAGACAAATCATCCGCCAGCGCCGACAGCACGCGTACTTCCTCATCCCGGAAGCAGTGGCTCTCATCTGCGTAGATCAGCAGCAGTCCGGCCATGACACCTCCGGATTTCAGCGGAAACGTCGCGCAAGAGCGGAACCCGCGCTCCAAGGCCTCCTCCCGGAGATAAAACGTCTCATCATGCTCGATGTCGTTTGAAATCTGGTGCTGGCCGGTGCGGATGGCACGTCCCGCCGGTCCGCGACCGGAAGGATGCTCCTGCCGCAGGCTCAGCTTCAAGCCGTCCAAATAGCCCTCGAAGTGCCCGGCCCCGGCCACGGGACGCAGCATTTCCGTCTCGGGGTCGTACAATCCAATCCACGCCATGCGCATGCTGCCTTTCTCCACCGTAATATGTACCGCAGCCTCGAACAACGCCTGCGGCTCCTCCAGACGCACAATCGCCTCGTTGATGCTGCTGGACATCGCATGCAGCCGGTTCAGCCGCAACAGGCGCTGTTCGTCCAGTTTGCGCTCATGGATGTCCAGCGCCGAGCCAGCCATGCGGTAGGGCTCTCCTTGCAAATCCCAAAGCGCCTGCCCGCGGGCCTCGAACCAGCGGTACTCGCCCGATTTCACGCGGATGCGATGTTCGACGCAAAACGCTTCCCTCTTCTCCAAGTGATCTTCAAGCGCCATCTGCAGGCGGGGCAGATCATCCGGGTGCATCCGCTGCTCCCAAGCATAAAACAAGCTCGGAAACTCCTCCGCATTGTAGCCAAGCAGCTCACGAAAACGCGGTGAATAGTACACGCCACCCGTGCGGATGTCCCAGTCCCACACACCACCCGTGGAGCCACGGGCCGCCAGCGCATATCGTTCCTCGCTCCGCCGCAGCGCCGTCTCCGCCTGGTGCCGTTCGAGTTCAGCCGCTGCACGCACGGCAAAAATGTGAAACACGGCCTGCAAGCGCTCACGCTGGTCCATCGCGTGGTCGCTGAACACTGCGATCATTCCAATGACGCGTCCATCCGTTCCATGCAGCGGCATGCCCAGATAACCCTCCGCCTCCAGTTCCTTCAGCAGCGGATCCTCGGGGAAATGCTTCCGCACATCACTTTCATAATGACAGGTCTCGCCTGCGGAGAGATTGAGGCACGGCGTCCCCACCAACGAGAAGGTCAGGTTGCCACGCACTTTGCCGTCCGTGCAGAATCCCAGCGTCCGCGCCATCCGGTCACGCTCTGGCAGCAGCATCGCCACCAGCGCATGCCGCGCCTCCAGGGTGCGTGCCATCTGCAGGCAGAGTGATTGAAAAAAAGTCTCCCCCGCCCGCGGGTCCACACCTTCCGCCATCGCGCGCAGCGCTTCCTCCACCTTCCGCTCCAGTGTGATGTCGGATGCCAGCCGCAGGATGGATTGGATCTCGCCTTTTTCGTTCAGCAGCACCGAATTGTGCCACTCACACACGATGACCTTGCCATCCCGGCAGTAGTTGCGATGCACGCATGTGTTGCGCGCTTCAGACCGGTCCAGCAACCGTCCCAGAGTTGCTTCCACGCGCGAGAGGTCGTCAGGATGAATGAAATCCCATTCCGTGTGAACACGTCCCATGACTTCCGGCGCGCCCCAGCCAAAAATCCTCTCCGCCTGCGGAGACCAGCTGCATACGCGGCACTTCGGGTCAAATTCCACCAGCGCCAGCGATGTTCCCTCCAATTGTGACAACAACGCCGCGTGCGCCTGCTGTTGCAGCGCCTCCTCCTGCTCACGCCGTGCGGTGAAGTCCCGCAGATTGCCGATGATCGCCATCGGACGCCCCTCCGAATCCTGCACGATGGAGCGGCTGTCGCTGATCCAGCGGTATCCGCGGCTCTTGTGATGGAAGCGGAACTCAATCACGGGTTGAAACTCCGCCACATTCTCCAACACCTGTTCCACACGTGCCCGGCCTGCCTCCTGATCTTCCGGATGCATCTGCGAAATGAGAAAACGCCATCCTCCCTTCATGCACTCCTCCACACTCACTCCCAGCAACGCCTCCACCGCCGGACTGATGTAATCGTACGTCAGCGTTGGCAGGTTCAGGCAATAGACCGGATCACGGGTGTTTCCCAGCACGGCTCGGAACCGCTCCTCACTGCGCCGCAGCTCGATCTCAGCCTGTTTGCGCTTGGAAATGTCGCGCACCGTCGCCACCAGCCTGCCTTTGTCGCCATTCTCCATCTGGCACAGGTTCACCTCCACCCAAAACACATTCCCGTCGCTCGAACGCGCCTGCCACTCGAACAACTGCGGCCCCTCATCAACAGCCTTTACCATCCAGTTCCGCGCATCGTTCAGACTGTAGGGCAGCACGTTCACGCTCAAGTCCGCCACTGTCATCCCACGCAGTTGATCGACAGCGTAGCCGAACATTTCCGCCGCCCGCTGGTTGGCGTCCATGATTCGGCACGACACAACGTCCTGGACAAACACGGCGTCATTGATGCAATCGAAGACCGATCGATTCCATCTGTCCCCCAACAGTGCTTTCTGGGCTGAGGCAATGTCTGTCATAATTTGGGTCGTAGGACGATGAATCAGATGGACTTTGACACTTAATCGGCCACCGCGCGACCCCGGGATGGGGCGGTGATCAACCCCGCAACCACACGCGCCAGCTCTTTCAGGCCTTGTTCCTTCGTCACGCAGGCGTCCACGTCTCCGCGCGCCAGCAGGGGTTGCATGACTTCGTTGGAATGATTGCTGATCACCACCACCCGAGTGCCGCCGGTCAGGCACGGACGTGCCCGTTCCAGCAAGTCGGGCACCGTTCCGTCCGGGAGGGTCATATCACTGACAATCACATCCACGTCATGACGGCCGCCCAATACCCCCAGGGCCTCCGCCACGCTTTCCGCCTCCAGCACCTCGCACCGTTGCATGAAATGCATCAAGGCACTGCTCACCACACCGCGGTAGTCATGGTGATCTTCCACCAATAGAATCACCTTCTTGGCTTCAGGATTTGAAAGCGTCTGGCCACTCATCTGAATAATACTATAATAAGAAGGGTTATGCCCAATTATGGGAGGTACGTTACAACAAACTTGTCCCATTGCTCAAACTCGGGGCAGAATAAACCATCATTTAGGTTTCCCTCGTGAAAATGCCATGCAAAGCACACCGATGCTGCTCCATGACGCTTCTTCAGACTCTCCGGAACTGACCGCCAGCGTGGCCCACGAGTTGCGCACGCCTCTCACCAGCGTCCTCGCCCAAGTCGAAACTTTGCTCGAAGGGATCTATGGTCGGGTGACCGGACCTCAGGCGTCCGCCCTGAATTCCATTCAAGACCATGTGCACCAAGCCCTCGGCCTCGTCACCGATCTGGTGGAACTTCGTGCCTTGGATATATCAGCACCGCCACCATCTCCCACCACTTGCTGTCTTGAAGAGGTCTGCACACGTTGCCTTGACACTGTGTCTGCGTTTGCCCGCTCACGTTCAGTCAGCATCCATCATCACATCTCCCCCTCCGGTGCTCAGGTCGAGGCCCATGAACCGCAGCTTCAGCGCATCATCACGGAGCTTCTCTCTGCCGCAATATCCACCACCCACACCGGAACCCAGGTCCACCTCTCGCTCTCAACTGATTCCAGTGGCTTGGTGATTCACTCGTGCGGTGATGGCTCCGTCACTTCAAACGGCTCGTCCATTCAACCGATGCCTCCACCTGCGACCAGTTCCGAACACATCCTCGGTCAATTGCAGCAACTCAAACCCATCGGCATGGCCCTGTTGCGCGGTCTTTTGCAACTTCATGGGGGCACCTTGACTGCCAGTCGTGACGCAAAACACGCAGTCCACCTCGTCATCCACCTGCCTCTTCAAATCCTCACCACAGACAAGGTGTCTGCTGCTCCAAGGGACTCAACCGGCGGCGAGCCCTCGCCAACACCCAGCTTTCGCTCCAAACCGCCCGTCATCCTGCTTGCTGACGACCAGCCGGACCTCCTCGCGGTCGCACGCAATTACCTCGAGAGCCATGGCTTTGTCGTCATCACCGCTCGTGACGGACGCGAAGCTCTCCGGCTCATCTGCACCGAGCAGCCCGATCTTGTCCTCATGGATGTGCGCATGCCTGTGCTCGACGGTTTGCAGGCGCTTCACGAACTTCGTCAACTGACAGACGCCCGCTTCCGCGACATCCCTGTCATCAGTCTTTCTGGCATCGTCGGCGGGAACGACAAAGAACAGTGTCTTTCTGCAGGGGCGAACGCCTATCTCAACAAACCTTTCGGTCTCAAGGAACTCGACAGAGCCATTGCTGCATTTCTCCCCCCGCCCCCGCCGGTCTCATAAACCACTCGTCACACACATCAGACAGGTTTGTCTCCTCAATGTGGAGAAATCATGACGAGAGTCATTGCGCGCCAGAGTGGCGATGGTGATCACGGATGAAACCTTGCCAGGACCTCAGATTGCAGCAGGTTGACATCATGACGAGACGCCCTTGGATCCTCGGCAGCCTGATCAGTTATCTGTCCACCAGCAGCCTCTTTGCTTTTTGGAAACAGGTCCGCACTCCACTGCCCGGCGGAGGCAGCGTGGTGCTTCCTTCCGGCTACAAGGCAACCATGGCCGGCGAGTACAACCACAACCCTGAAATCGACGCGCTCATCGCTCATCGAAAATATCGATCCACCCTGGCGGGCTCCTATGAGTGTGATGGCATGATCGCCGTGGCACGCTCCTCCGCGTACGCAGACCTGGCCAAGTTTGTCCAGAACGCGCGAGCTGGGCTCACCACCAGTTGGTCCTACGCCGACCTGAAGCCCGGATGGTTTGGTGGCAAGCACGAACAGTATCCCCTTCAGACACGGGAGGGATCCGACGGTCCTGAAATGGAACGCGAATTGCGTGTCCACGTCGTCGGCTTCTGGGATGTGTATGACAAGCCGGCACGCCAGTTCGCTGTCCGTCACAAAAGCGGACTGATGATCGCCGTTTGGATCTTCGACAGCCACGGCGGCATCAATCGCGCCCGGAAAATCGCGCAAGATCTGGCAGCTTCGTTCGCCCCATAAACACGCGTGTAAATCCTGGATATCACGAAGCACACTGCTTCCCCAGACTTCCCTCAAATGAAAGAGATGGTGGGCAGGGCTGGATTCGAACCAGCGTAGACGTAAGTCAGCAGATTTACAGTCTGTTCATTGATTGTTTTCCCATGATCGCTTATGAATCGCCATGAGCGCTCCAAACCGAAGTAAATCAAAGACTTTAGGCTCATCTGAGACAAGCTTGAGCGAACAGGAAAAGTCACCAGTGAACCAAAAAAGTGCACAGCAAGTGCACAGCATAAAGTCCAAGACTCATCCAAAGACCAGCAAGTTCTACTGGCTGAACAGGGTGAAAAGGCCAACCAGTTCCGCAGGTGGCGCGTCCCCGCATTACGGCATTCAGATCAAGCACAAGGACCGACGCATGCGCTTCCCTTTGCACACGGCGAACAAGGATACCGCTGCCGCAAAGGCCGCACAGATATGGGAGCAAATCGTCACGAAGGGTTGGGAGTCCGCATTGAAGGACCACAAACCGCAGAGCCCCCCAAAAGCGCCACAAACAGCCACCGTGGGCGCATTCATCGAGGCCGCCTGCGCGGCTTCTACTGCCCGCAGGCAATCACTGGATGCTTATGCCAAGGCGTTCCGCCGTATCGTGTCCGAAGTCGCCAGCATTCGGGGCGGGCGGAAGTTCGACGCTTTTAAAGGCGGCACAAAGGAGTGGCGCGATCGGGTGGAAGCCGTGCCCCTGACGTCATTGGTGCCCGCCGATATGCAGGCGTGGAAGAACCGCCGTTTGCGCGAGGCGGAGAACGATCCGCTGGCAAAGCGCCACGCCATCGTCACGGTCAATTCCCTCATTCGGAATGCCAAGGCGCTGTTCGGCAAAAAGGTGCTCCCGTTTGTAGAGCAAAAGCTCAACGTGCCTCGCCCCCTGCCCTTCGATGGCGTCGGCATGGAGAAAGGTCCCTCCTTGCGCTATGTTTCCAAAGTAGACGCCTACGCCATTCTAGCCCGAGCAAAAGAAGATCTGGCCGCAACAGAACCGGAGGCGTTCAAAGTGCTCATACTCGCACTGTGGTGCGGACTGCGTCGCTCGGAGATCGATCACCTGCTCTGGCGCACCTTCGATTTCAACCGCAAAAAGCTGCACATCGAAAATACTGAGTTTCACCAACTCAAAAGCGAGGACAGCGCCGGCGAAATCGATCTCGACGCCGACACTGCCGCCTTGTTCAAAGGCTTCCGCGCACGCACTCCGAAGTCCATCTTCGTCATCGAAAGTCCGAACGCCCCGCGCTCTAACAAGACGTACCGCCATTATCGCTGCAACGCCGTTTTTGAGCGCGTGAACGAATGGCTGCGAGAACAGGGCGTCGACACGGCCAAGCCACTTCACACCATGCGCAAGGAGATAGGCAGTATCATCGCCAGCGAGCACGGTATTTTTGAGGCTAGCCGCTACCTCCGCCATTCCGACATCCGCATCACCAGTGCCATCTACGCTGACAAGAAAAAGATCGTGACCCCAAAGGCATTCGCCGGACTCCTAGCAACCACCGAGGATAAAGTCGTGCCATTTGAGCAGGACACTCCACAGGCCCAGGCAAAGAAATACTTCCAGCATTCATAGAATCATGAATGACATTCGCCTGAGGTAGTGGTGCTAAGAAGCGAATAAACTCACAAGCCGCTTCCAAGGTCGTTATAATGGTGAGATTAACCTCTATGAGCTATCAGGGCGGCATTCTCCTTTGAAAAACCCCATGGGTATCACCCTCTCACTTGTGTTGAGTGACAGTAAATAAACATTGCTCGATTCAAACTCCGCTTGGCGTGTTTTTCCTAAACCGTCTAGCATGACCTGATGCCTGTAATTCCGCCCCCGACCGCCAAACCTGCCTCCGCCGATCTTCCCCGCGTCGGCTCCATGGCTCTTGTGCGTAACCGCCACGGCATCATCTCGTCCGTCACCCCATACCAGTCGAAAGAAGGCCCAGTCCTGCACCTCGTAGATGTCGAATACACCGACACCGAAGGCGCACCCAGCGAGCAGGTGCTATGGGAATTGGAGGCCAAACGCGAGGCCATCTCGCCATCACAGATGCCGCACCCGCAGGCTGGCCAGCACCCCATGCTGGCCCGCGAGTTCGATGCGCTCGTGCGCTCGGTGCGCTGGAGTGCCTTTCAGCCCTTCACGTCGCCAGACCACGCCAAACCTGACGGATCCGCAGCCTGCCTCAGCTCACCCTTCCACGCGGCCATCCAGACGGAGGACTACCAGCTCGTGCCCTTGCTCAAAGCGATGGCCATGCCGCGCATTTCTCTTCTTATCGCCGATGACGTGGGCCTAGGGAAGACCATCGAGGCGGGCCTCGTCCTCTCCGAACTCATCCATCGCCGGCGCATTCGCCGCGTGCTGGTGATTTGCCCAGCCACGCTGCGCCACCAGTGGCAGAAGGAACTCGACTCGAAGTTCAGCCTCAGCTTCGATGTCATCGACCGCCCGCAGACCTTGGAAGTCCGCAAGCGCCTCGGCCCGGACGCCAACCCTTGGCGGCAGTTCCCGCGCATCATCACCTCCTACCACTACCTGCGGCAGGCGGACGTGCTGGAGGAGTTCCGTGCCGCCGCCCAGCCGCACAAAGACAGCCCGAATCTTGCCTGGGACCTCCTCATCGTGGACGAGGCGCACAACCTCGCACCCGCTCCTCTCGGCAAGGAAAGCGAACTCTCTCGCCTCCTCGGCCAGCTCGCCCCCTACTTCGAGCATAAGCTCTTCCTCTCGGCCACGCCGCACAACGGCCACACACGCAGCTTCTCCGGCCTGCTGGAGCGTCTCGACCCCGTCCGCTTCACCCGCACCTCGGCAATGTCCGACGCCGAGCGCAAACGCGTCCGCGAGGTGAACGTCCGCCGCCTGAAGTCCGAGATTAACGCCATCAGCCATCCGCCACGCTTCTGCGAACGCTACCCGAAGGAAGTCCCCCTCGCCCTCTCCCGCGAGGAACTCGCGCTCTCCGCCGCGTTCGCCGACTTCCGCGATGGCGTCCGCCGACTCACCGCGCCCAGTGGTGGCCGCAAGCTCCGCGCCGGCCGTTTCGCTGTCGAGCTTCTCGGCAAACGCATGCTGTCCTGCCCATTTACCTTCTCGGACTCATGGTCACGCATCCGCGCCGGCCTGAAGGCCAACGAATCCGCCACTGAGGGCGACCTCTTCGCCGCCGAGCGTGCCGTGCGTGAAGAAATCGACGACGACCTCGAAGCCGAGAGCCGCCAAGCCCTAGCCGCCTCTGCGATCGGTGGCTGGCTCCATCCGCTCGCTGCAGAACTTTCCGGTGAAATCCGCGCCCTTGAATCCGCGCTCGCCGATCTCGGACTCGACACCCACACCGGCCTCAGTGTGCCCGCTCGCGACGCCCGCATCGCCGCCCTCATCGCGTGGATCGAATCCCACCTATGTAATGCCGACGGCACATGGAAGGCCGATGAGCGCCTCATCATCTTCACCGAATACAAGACCACACTGGACTACCTCCAGCGCCGCCTGCTCGATCACTTCAAGACTCCTGACGCGCTGCTCAATCTCTTCGGCGATCTTGACCAGCGTGGCCGCGACCACGTCACCGCCGCGTTCAACAACGCCGCCCATCCCGTCCGCGTGCTCATCGCCACAGATGCCGCCTCCGAAGGCCTGAACCTCCAGGAAACCGCCCGCTACGTCCTCCACTTCGACATTCCGTGGAATCCCTCTCGCTTGGAGCAGCGCAATGGCCGCCTCGACCGCCACGGCCAGGCCCGCGATGTCTTCGTCCATCACTTCTCCAGCAGCGACGACCACGACCTTGCTTTCATCGCTCGCATCGTGGGGAAAGTGCATCAGATCCGCACCGACCTCGGAGCCACTGGCGAAATCTTCTCACGAGGGTTTGAGCGTCGCTTCATCGAGGGCGACAACAACGAAAGGCTCATTGAGACCCTCCTCGCCGAGGCCGACCGCCGCCGCGCAAGCAGTCAAGTCGAGCGTGACGACACCGCCACGCCCTCCAGCGCCGCCATTCCCGCTCCCGAGGCCGATCTCGAAGCCCTCAAGCGCGAGATCGACTTCGATCCCGCAACGCTGCGCAACATGCTGGAAACCGCCTTCTCGCTTGGCTGGCAAAAGTGGCCCGTCTTTGCCGAGGACGGCTCCACCGCCGTTCCGCGCTTCCAATTTGAGAGTGAGATACCTCGAGCATGGCACACCGTCGTTGATGAAACGCTTCGAGTGCCAGGGACTGGTGCCAAGCTTTGGCTCACCTTCGATCCCGGCTACTACCTCGACACCCTGCCCGGAGATGGCCGCAAAGTCTTCCGCCCGAAGCCCGAGACCACGCTCCTCCACCTCGCGCATCCCGTCTTCCGGCAGGCGTTCTCTTCCTTCGCCCGCGAGCGTTTCCGCGATGCAGGTCGCCACCGCTGGCTCGTGCGTTTTGCCAATCTCCCCGCTGGTGCCGAGGCCGTCGTGCTTCTCCACATCGAGGAACTCGCCGTGAACGAACTCCGCGAGACCTTCCACCATTGGACCCGCAGTCTCGCGTGGCCCATAACCAAAGGAAAACTCGGTTCGCTTCTCCCTCATCGCACGCCCTCCGATTGGCGCGATGATCTCCTCGACGGCACGCCCGATGCCGCTGCCCTTCAGCGCAGCGTCACCCTTTGGGACGATGTCATGGACGACGTGCAGTCCTCCCTCGCCGACTGGCGGAAAACCCTCACCAACCGCCTCGCTACCCGCCTGAAGGATGCCAAGGTTCGCGCCCTCGCCGAGGAGACCGAGCGTTACCAGAGCCGTCAGGGCGAAATCTCCCGCCTCATCCAGACCAACAAGGTCGAAATGATCCAGCGCGAGCTGGAGGCCGTGCAGCAGGACATCGAGCAGGGCTTCCTCTTTGCCGAGTTCACCGCCGAGCGGGCCAAGCTCAAAGAAACCCTGGAGGAAGAACTCACCTACCGCACCAAGCACCTCGAAACTCTCCGAGAGCACCTCACCGTCGAGCGCGAGCGCATCATCAATCGCCTCATCCCTGCACGCCACACCCTCGCCGGCCTCGTGCAGGTCATGCCCGTCGCTCTCGAAATCCGCCTTCCCGCCCCGCGCTGATCCCCGCCATGTCTTTCGCTTCCAATACCGAATCACACGCATGGTGGGCCGCCCTTCGTCACGAGGGTCTGCTCCTCGACGAATCCCGCCTGCGTGAGCTGTTCCCCGATGCCCCGCTGCTGCTTAACGCCTGGCGTGCCGACCACCTGCGAAAAGCCCTCGTCACCTTCCAGGCCACGCCAGAGGACACCGCCGCACGCACCGGCCTCATCACCCACCTGTTGGAGGACACCATCGGCCTCAGCCAGTCCTGCGGCGGCACCTGGCAGCGTGGCAGCGCCATTCCCGGCACGCTCGCCCACCGCTCCGTCACCGGAGAAAACATCAAGCCCCAGCACCTCTGGACGCATGAGGGCAGTCCGCCGCTGCCCGTCTTCATCTCGCCAGATACCCGCCTCGGCGTCGGTCATGGCAAACGCACCGCCGCCCGTGTCATCGAGTGGATGCGGGCCAAGCAGCACCGCCTCGCCCTCCTCACCAACGGCCATCAGTGGCGCATCCTCTACGCCCATGGCGATTCCTCCGCATGGTGCGAGTCCGACAGCACCCAGTGGTTCCTGGAAGGCCAGCCCGCCCCGCAGCTCGACGCCCTGCGCCTCCTGCTCGATCCCCGCGTCCTCCTCGCCGAGACGCCCGATCCTGACAAGCCCGCCAGCCCGCTCCTCACCGCCATCGAGGCCAGCCGCCGCGGCCAGTCCGAGCTTTCCGCCATCCTTGGCGAGCGCGTTCGTCTCGCCGTGGAAAAACTCATAGCCTCCCACGGCCCGGCCTTCTTGGGCCACGCCGATACTCCGGAGCAGAAGAAAGAGATCTACGTCGCCGCCTGCCGCATCGTCCTCCGCCTTGTCTTCACCCTCTTCGCCGAATCCCGCGACCTCCTCCCGCGCAGCAATCCCGTCTATTGGCACTCCTACAGCCTCGGCGGCCTGCTGGAGCAGCTTCTCCGCGTCGGTGCCGGTTCCGCCCGCGAGCGCCTGCGGCATCGCTTCAGCGCCTGGCCGCGCCTCATCGCCCTCGGTCGCCTCGTCCACGCCGGCAGCCCGCACGAGGCCCTGCCGCTCCTCCCCTACGGTGGCGAACTCTTTGCCCCCGGCGATGCCGCCTCCGCCGATGGCATCAGCCGTGCCCTCGCCGTCTTCGAGTCCGCCTGCTTCGATTCCAATCACCAGATCATGCCGGACAGCGAGGTGCTGGAGGTTCTCACCCTCATCACCCGCACCCAGACCGTCATCCGCCAGGGCCGGGGCCGCACCACCGTCACCGTGCCCGTGGACTTCTCCGATCTCTCCTCGGAATACATCGGCATCCTCTACGAAGGCCTCCTCGACTACGAACTCCGCTGCGTCACCGAGGAGGAGGGAGCGATCGTGTTTCTTGCTTTGGGTAATGAACCCGCTCTACCACTTTCGAGGCTTGAGCCGCTAGGAGATGAGGACATCAAGGATTTGATCAAAGCCTTCAAAAAGGCTGCAAAGAAAAAGCTGCCCGGCGCTGAAGGGGATGAGGACGAGGACAAAGATGATGGGGATGAGGAAGGTGATGACGAATCCGAATCGGATGAGGACATCGACATCGCTGGCGAAGTCAAAACAAGTGAGGAAGATGAATTGGCAGCCAATGAGCCAGTGACTGCTCGCTCGATCCGCGAAGAAGCAAGGCGACGCGCTAATGATTGGGCATTGAAGGCAGTGGACCGTGGAGGCATCGTCCCAAAGCCAAAGGGACGCGCCTCGACCGCGGCTATGGCTGTCCGAGCGGAAAAGGTTCAGACCGTAGCTCGGGCGTTCATACGTCGCCTTGTCCTGCCTGGTGAATGGTTCTTGGTCCGTTGGGGGGGCACGCGCAAGGGCTCCGGCTCCTTCTACACCCGTCCCGGCCTCGCCACCCCCACCATTCGTCGCACCCTAGAGCCGCTCGCCTACGAGCCCGCATCTGCGGACTCTCCGCCCTCCGCTCTCGGCTCTACGCTCGTCCCGCGCACCCCGCAGGCCATCCTCGCGCTGAAGACCTGCGATCCTGCCTGCGGCTCCGGCACCTTCCCCGTCGGCACCCTCCGCTACCTCACGGAGGCCCTCTTCCAGTCCGTCTTCCACCACGGCTGGCTCGTCTTTGGCGAGGACCGCCAGACCGACGGCACCACCCGCCTCGTCATCAAGCCCGGCCCCACCGCCACGACGCAGCCTGTCCCAGCTGTTCTGGAGAGCCTGCTCAAAGAAGTCCGCCTCCGCGCCATCGACGACGAATCCCGCCTCCGCGCCTGGCTGAAGCGCCTCGTCGTGGAGAACTGCCTCTACGGCGTCGATCTCGACCCCCTCGCCATTGAGCTGGCCCGCCTCGCCCTCTGGGTCGAGACCATGGACCCATCGCTCCCCTTCACCTTCCTCGATCACAAGTTCCGCTGCGGCAACGGCCTCGTCGGAGCCTGGCTCGATACCTTCCAGCACTACCCCGTCATGGCTTGGCATCGTCAAGGAGGTGACGCCAATCACGAAAACTTCCACCACCACTTCCGAGAGAAGCTCATCACGCGCGGCAAGACCAAGGGACAAACCGAACGCTCAGGTGATGTTTGGACCGCTTGGATAAAAAACCACCTCGACACCATCATCCGCCCCGGCCTGCGCATTTTCATCGAGGAAACCACCAAGGATTACTTCGCCGGCCTCTTTGCCGTTGTCAGTCAAAGTGATCCGCTGATGGGACTCAAAGACGCCTTCAGCCAGATTCACGGCCTTTTGGATCGGCCGGAACAGCAGCGCATAGCGTTTGCTGCCCTCCAACAGCTTCCAGCCTATCGCGAGCTTCACCAAAGGCTCGATCTCTGGTGCGCTCTCTGGTTCTGGCCTGCCGACCGCATCGCTGCCGCTCCCACCCCGCAAAACTTCGGGCAACCCACCGAAGAAGCCCTCGCCATCGTCGAGGAACTCCAGCGCATCCACCGCTTCTTCCACTGGGAACTGGAGTTCCCGGATGTCTTCGGCTCCGGCACCCGCGAGGCCCCTGGCGGCTTCCATGCCCTGCTCGGCAATCCCCCGTGGGAAATCCAAAAGCCCAACTCCAAAGAGTTCTTCTCCAACCACGACCCGCTCTATCGCACCTATGGCAAGCAGGTCGCCATCACCAAGCAGAGCGAACTCTTCTCCGGCAACATCGCCGTCGAGCATGAATGGCTCGGCTACAACGCCCGGCTCAAAGCCCTCGGCCACTTCACGAAGCACGCCGCCTTTCCCTTTGGCGACCCGCAGGACCACGACAACGACGCCTTCCACTTCACCGTCGTCCCACGCCGCGCTGCCGACGATGCCGCCCTCCACGCCCGCTGGCGGCCCAAAAGAAAGTCCCTCGCCAGCTTCGCCGATCCCGCCCACCCCTTCCGCCATCAGGGCAGCGCCGACATCAACACCTACAAGCTCTTCACCGAGCAGGCCCACGGACTCCTGCGCACCGGCGGCCGTCTCGGCTTCATTCTTCCCTCCGGCCTCTACTCGGACAAAGGCAGCGCCGGCCTCCGCACGCTCTTCCTTGATCATTGCCGCTGGGAGTGGTGCTTTGGCTTTGAGAACCGCGAAGGCATTTTCGACATCCACCGCTCCTTCAAGTTCATCGCCCTCCTCGTCGAAAAAGGCGGCACCACCGCCGCCATCCGCACCGCCTTCATGCGTCGCGCCGTGGAAGACTGGGACCTGCACGCCGAAACCATTGCCCTCGACTACCCTCGCGAACTCGTCACCAAGCTCAGCCCCTTCTCCACCGCCCTCGTCGAGATCCGCGATCCCCGCGATGTCACGATCCTCGACCGCATGTATTCCCGTGGCGTCCTCCTCGGCGACCAGTCCGAACGAGGCTGGGGCCTGAAATACGGCACGGAGTTCCACATGACGAACGACTCCAAGCTCTTCCCGCCCCTGCCCAAATGGGAAGCGCAAGGCTACTGCCCCGACGAATACGGCCACTGGCTCAAAGGCGAATGGCGGCCCGTTTCGTCATTCGACATTCTTCATTCGTCATTCCCCGAAGGTGCCCCACCACACGCACGCGCCGCCACCGTCACCATCCGACCTGGGCTTCTCCTCTCCCGCGACGGCACCCAAGCCATCCGCATCGAGGACATCGAAGACGTGGCCGTCCCCCTCTACGAAGGCCGCATGATCGGCCAGTTCGACTTCAGCCAAAAAGGCTGGGTCTCGGGCAAAGGCCGCACTGCGGAATGGCGCGACATCACATGGAGCGAGAAACAGATCGAGCCGCAGTATTTGATGGGCTTTAAAGCCTATCAGGAGAACGGCATAAAGGGTCCAAAGGCACCATTCATGCCTATCGGCTCCTCAACCAACTCGCGCACTGGCATCAGCTCTTACCTCCGAGATTTCCCGTGTGGTAACAGCGTGGCGTTCTACCAACCCAAGTGTGCCGACGACCAATTTGCGCATTGTCTTCTCCTCTCTGCTTTCTTCAGCAGCTTGACTTATGATTTCCCACTCAGGCAGCGATTGGGTGGGCTGAACTCAACGACTTTGTCATGAGTGAGACGGTTTTGTATGACCGCATTGAGGTCGCAAAATCTGAGGCGGCGAGAATTCTCTAGCTGCGCGCCCGATGTTGCCCAGCTTGGCATTTCGCACCAGATTGGGTCGCAATTCGTGATCTTCGTTTACTTCCTCGAAGAAGGACAAGTGAATTGGGCCTTGAGCGAACGTGAAACGAAGCCGCTGCATAGCGATTCTGGAAGCCCTTCACGCACACGCTTTTGGTTTAAGTGCCGATGATTTCCGGTGGCTACCGAGACTGTGACCACTCACAATCTGACTCGCGTCGCGACGATTTTACGTGTCGTCTCGATCCGAAGGGGTTCTGGCGGGTCGATAAAGACAAGGACCCAGAGCTGTGGCACACGGTGCTTGCCCGTTTCGTCATTCGACATTCTTCACTCGTCATTCTCCGAAGGTGCCCCACCTCACGAACGCGCCGCCACCATCACCACCCGCCCCGGCCTCCTCCTCTCCCGCGACGGCACCCAAGCCATCCGCATCGAGGACATCGAAGACGTGGCTGTCCCGCTCTACGAAGGCCGCATGATCGGCCAGTTCGACTTCAGCCAAAAAGGTTGGGTCTCTGGCAAAGGCCGCACCGCCGAATGGCGCGACATTCCATGGAGCGAGAAGCAGATCGAACCGCAGTATTTGATGGATGTCCTGACACAGCGGAAGGAGTCATTGAAGAAATACCTCATCTCCTTGGCGAAAGCGCGGGGTAAAGAGTTCGCTGAGCAGGAATCCAAGCGCCTTGAGGATCCCGCTGAGTTCGAAGCATGGTGGCAAAAACGCCAAACCCGCGTTGCCTTCATGGATGTCACGTCGGCAACAAACGAACGCACAACTCATGGAACCTACTTGCGAGGCTTCCCATGCGGGAACTCAGCGCCCGTTTTGTTTGGTGGTGATGCGCTCTCCGTGGCGACGACGCTTTGCTCATTCAGTTATGATTTTGCCGCTCGTGCACGCTGTGGAGGCCTCCATCTAAACTATTTCGTCATTGAAGAAACTCCGCTCCCCGTTCCTTCAACAATTCCGGACTCGCTCAAAATCGTCGCGAGGCGTCTGATGGCCCCTTCGCCAACATTTGCAGCCGCTTGGGAGCATCCAGAGGGCCTGGCAGCAGACACAAGCTGGCATCGCCTTTGGGCACTCACGACCGCAGAGAGGCTTCGCCTTCGCGTGATTACAGACGCAGTAATTGCTCACCTCTACGGGCTAGCTTCTGATGAAGTGCAGTGGCTTTATCATGCCTGCGACCATCCGCGCAGTGAAGCCAACTCAAACGACTTCACCAGCCGCCTCGACCCCAAAGGCTTCTGGCGGGTGGACAAAGAGAAGGACCCGGAGTTGCGGCACACGGTGCTGGCGCAGGTGGCGTATGCGGACCTGTGCGCGCAGGGCCTGGAAGCCTTCCTGACCGGCCCGGACGGCGACGGCTGGCAGCTCCCCGAAACCCTGCGCCTCGCCGACTACGGCCTCGGCCACGACACCCGCGCCCAGGAGCCCCAACCCGTCGCCAGCCGCCTCGGCCCCCGCTTCCTCGACTGGCAACTCCAAAAAGACCCCGCCCAGAGCTGGCAAGAATGCGAAGCCCACGCCCGCCAGCTAGACGCCCTCTGGTCCCACGCCCGCACCCTCGCCGGCGTCTCTGAAGACTCTGCAGTCACCCCCTCTGCAAACGAAGCAAAACCTCAGGATTCACCGCCTCCTGCGGAGACTGAAGCCCAAACCTACTTCGTGCTTGAATAAACAACACGCTTCACACCACCCTTCGACCACTCAATTTGCCCGGATCTTTCACCTCACCTTTCACTTCCAATCATGAGCACCAGATACGCCCTCATCGTCTGCCAACAGCCGTTCCAAACCCAAAACGAGTCAGCATTGATTTCTGGAGCACCGACCAACACGTTCTGCAAACTCGCTCCTTTGATGGAAGTGAACGGCGAGAAAACACAATCAGACGATTTCCGCAACGACGGAGAAGTGTGGTGGATGCTGATCAACCAGACACGGCCTTTTGCCAAATCTGGAGTGCTCGTCACCGCAGAACTTGAAGATGCTCCAAATGCCGACAAGTCTTCGCCGACAGATTCCCTTCGTCAGGCTGTTCGAGAGTCGGTCCGGAAATTGGGCGCAGATACCGGCTACTCCTTGATTTCTTTGGACGACTTCACAGGAACCCGGCTCGAGCAGATTATTGATAAATCCACCCGTTCGCTGATCACATATCAACCGACGGAGCGTGCATTTGTGCGCTATCTAGGAAAGGTGGTTGGGCCGCTCAAGGTCGAGGCATTAGAGCACCCTCAGGGCTGGCAGGTGAGCTTTCAAACCGCCAACACAGACCGCACCGTTTTCAGCATTCCCGAGGCAGATTTTGGCCGCATCGTTGGCCAGACTAACGTTGTATCGTTTGAGGAAAACATTTCTCCCAGCAACAGTCATCGCACTGAGTCCCACACTCTACGCAAAGTAAAAATCGAACTGCTGCTGGCAGCAGGTTACAACAAGCTGCTCGAAGCCCGGCCGGACATCTTGCTGTTGGAGTCGCTTGCTGAGAAGATGGTCCGCATTGCCTCACAGCTTGGTGCCACGAGGGCCAAGAAGCAACAACTCCGCAGCCTGCTTGAGGAGTTGGACCTCAGCAAGGCTCAGGGCGACTCCCGGCAGGACTATGAAACCGTCATCGCCGAGGTTCGCCAGGATCTCGAAACCCACGAGGTTGCATTGGCGGAGATGACGGCGTCCTTCCTGAAAAGCGGACTGTTCGGTGAGGGCCGGATTCAAAAGGCGGAGGAACGCTTCGCCCAACAGTATGTCGAAGGCCGCAAAGCCACTCTCGATTCGGAAATCCAAGCCCAGATCAGCCAACTGCAAAGGAACAAGCAGGAGCTGGAAAAGTCGGTGCAGCGATTGAAACAGGATGAGCTGGAGCAGAAAAAACGAGCCCAGGATGTAGCCGCCAAGACCATGAGGGAGGAACGCGCCAAACTGGAGAAGGAACTACTTGAGCGTGAACAAAAGATCGAGGCGGAACTAGCCGCTTTGCAGTCACTCCAGCAGACAATTCAGGGCAGCCTCGCTGATGTCACCGCCGAGATGAAGGAGCATGGAGATGTCATTGTCACTCGGTTTCTGTCCATAGCCCCGCTCCTGGGCCTGCTGCCCACCCCCGGTAATCAGACACCTCCAGCAAGTGGCAACTCACCGCCGCCCGGATCGGCACAGGCTGTCGGCAGCTCGTTTGAGTTTCCCGCCTATCTGGGAGAGTCATCCAGCAAACGACTCGAAGGCGAACAGGAATTCATCACCCGATTCGAGAGTCTGGTGCAGGAGTCCGGGTTGTCATATCGTCAGAGCGACCTCAGACGTTTTCATATCAGCGCGAAGACAGGAAGCCTCGTCGTGCTTGGCGGACCTTCGGGCACGGGGAAATCCACTTTGCCCCAGCTCTATGGCCGAGCCCTGCTGGGTGATGCGTTCGACGAGACTGCTGGCAGCATGGACTGCCTCATGATTAGTGTGAGCCCCGCCTGGATGGATTCCAAAGACATCATGGGCTACGTGAATTCGATCGACAAAAGGTTTCACCCCTCGGAGAGCGGTCTTTATCTGGAACTCCTAAAAGCCGAGCATGAGCACAAGCACAAAGACAACGCGGCACCTGTTCGCCTCATCTGTCTGGACGAGATGAACCTGGCGCAGACGGAACACTACTTCGGCGATTTGCTGACGGTCCTGGAGCGGGAAGGCATGCAAAGGCGCGTTCGAGTGTTCAGTGAGGAAGCCTGCGGCTCCGCATGCCCGTTCCGGTTGCATGGGTCCATCAAGCTTTCACCCGCTTTGCGATTTATTGGCACCGTCAACTTTGACGAAACCACGCGCCTGCTGAGTGATCGTCTGCTTGACCGCACAAACCTGATTGAACTGCAAAGTTCGAATTTGCCCAGCCTTGCCGGATGGAATCCGAGCGCACGCGCCGAGGGCGCACCGGTAACCGTCGGGGATTATGCGAACTGGACCTCCCAAGACGCGCTTCCGACCAAGTTGGCAGGAATTCTCGACACACTGCGGCCCAACCTGGCTGCGCTTGGTTGCGGCGTCTCTCCCCGCACTTACAGGGGGCTGTGCGCTTTCGTGGCATCCTGCAAGGGTATCATGAGCGAGGGGGAGGCGTTCGACCTTCAACTGGCCCAGAGAGTCCTTTCTCGACTCAGGCATGTTCATACCCGTGCTCAAATGGATGCACTGGACGCCATTGCCAAAACCGCAGAGGAAAGTGCCGAGAGCCAGTTTGAAGAGACCCTGCGTCTCTTGGAGATGCGCCGTGCATCTGCAATGACGCGTGAGTGGGACCTAGAATAGCCAGCAGGATGACCACCTTTACCCTCTATCAAGGCCAATCGGCGGTCGTCAGCTGGGATTGCGGTTCCGGCACGCAGTCCCTTCTGTCCTCGGCACACTGTCGGAACGATCGGGCAGTACTCGATGAAACCGAGCCCGTTTCCTTTGAGCTTACCAACCCAAAGCCCGGTGTTCCTTATGCAATCCAGATTGGTGAAATGTGGATCTCCGAATTTCTTCCCGATGGTGTCGCGCCCGAAGGCATGAGGATCCGTGATCAAAACTTTTGGGCAGAACATCCTTACTTCGAGAGCGCCCGAGGACTGACTCCAATTCGTCTCTACACCCGATCCGGGACCCCCGAGCGCATGGAACTTCAATTTGAGGGTGCCGTGTTTGTGCTCCCCTCGAAGATCGGCGAGGAATGTTACAACGCGATGAGTGCGGACTTGGCGCGTCTGAGCAAGAGCCTATTGTCAGACCTTCACGGCAAGAGCCGCCGCACGTTCGAGTTGAAGCACTCCAGAGCCCTGCGTCACCTGCACTCCAAAGAGGAAGAGCTTCAAGCGATCCGTAGCGTGTGTCCAAAAATTGAGCGACTCCTCGCCGCCATCTCGAAGCATCCGTCGTTCAAGGTACATCAAGTTCAGACAAACATCCGCTTCAGCGGTCAAAAGCCAGTTTCCGCGAGAACTCTCTCCCGTATCGCCAGAACGAACCCTCAAATCGAAAATGTGGCGGCTGGGGTGAACATTATCGAATGGATAACAGCGGAAAGTTTCGACATACCCGAGCATCGTTTTCTGAAGGCGTTCCTGATGTTCCTCCGATCTCGTGCAGAAGCGTGTGCGGCGGCGGCACAACGACACATCGTGGCGATTGAGAAAGATCGCCCTTATCGCGATGCATCACCCGGAGGAAGGGCTGGCAAACCAACGCTTTACCAAACGCAGGATTTGCCAATGATGGCGCGCCTGCAAACGGCCGTTGAGGATGCCCAAGCGGCCGGAGACTCCATCGGTCAAATGTTGCGTTCGCAACTCATGAGCAAGACCAAGGCTGAGTTTGTGCCAGTCCAGGGGGGCATGTTTAGTCGGAGCGCGGAATATCGAGAACTCGAGGGACTCATGCTCCGGCATTTGCGTCATCACGCCCAATGGGTGGAAGGCGATTCATTCAACAACATCGGAAAGCTCACCTCGACGCTTTATGAGCAATGGTGCTATTTGATGATCGTGGATGCATTCCGCGATGCCGGGGTTCAACTGTCGGACTGGAACGGTAACATTGATGACGTTTCAAAGGGGCGCTTCACTATCGATTTCGCTCGTGGCCTGCGATTCGAGGGTGAAATGACCCCCTCACTACGGCTCAGAATTTCATACCAGCCCTGGATACACAACTTGGAAACAGCCCGGCGGCTCTTGAGCCCGCTTTATCGAGGAGGAACTGATGTCGTATCGTGGTCTCCCGATATCGTTTTGGAAGTCTGCACTCTTCAGAACAGCTCTTGGGCACCGATCTACGCAGTTGTTCTGGACAGCAAGTATTCCCGGAGGATTAGGGATGACCAGTGGTCAGCTACAAGCAAATACCTTGAGATTCGGGCAACTCACAACCGTCGGCAGGTGTGTCGTCAGCTATGGTTGATGGCCCCGGCAGTCGGCGGGGCACCGATCCGGAGCAGTGACCCGGACGTGACATTCGAGGAAGCCGGTCCAAGCATCGAAGCAGACGAAACCGTAAGGTTCGCGCTTTGTGCTGTGCCAGCGCCCGAAGCTGGCAACACAACATTTGCTGATTTTGCTCGCGGAATGCTGGAATTCCTAAAGGCGCGTTTTTCTACATCTTGATTCTACTTCATGGCTCACGCAGAAGCCGCGCTACCTCGAACTTGTCACTCATCTCGACATGCTGAACCCCATCCTCTTCACCGAACGCGTCGTGCAGGACTTCCTGCGCTACCAGCTCACGGCCTACCCGTTTGCCGACAAGGGGCTGTATGCCCAGATGCGCAAGCTGCTGAACCTGGACGAGACCCGGCGAAGCCCGCTGCTCAAAGGCCCCTTTGTGAGCCTGAGCCGCACTTTCGAGGAAGGCATCGCGGTGGCGGATGCGGTGAAGGAAGGCTGGCTGCACCCGCACCTCACCCAGCTCATCAGCCACCCGCACCTCTACGGACACCAGGAGCAGGCGATCCGCGCTATCACTGGCGGACATACCACGCTCGTCTCCACCGGCACGGGCTCCGGCAAAACGGAGTGCTTCCTCTACCCCATCATCAGCCGCTGCCTGGAACTGCGTGACAAGAACGCCCCTCCCGGCATCTCGGCAGTCATCGTCTACCCGATGAACGCCCTCGCCGACGACCAGATGGACCGTCTGCGCGAACTCCTCGCCGGCACCGGCATCCGGTTTGGCATCTACACCGGCAGCCTCAAAGAGCGAAACGAGGACGCGAAGGGCTTCAGGTTGCCACCAGGAAGCTCAGCCGAGGATTACCGTCGCAGACTCAAAAAGGAGCGCGAGAAACCCGAAGGCAAGGACCGTCAGGTCATCCACCCGGCAGAAGAAAACATCTCCCGTGAGGAGATGCGCACGCCTGCTCTGCGGCCCCGCCTGCTGCTCACCAACGTGAAACAGCTCGAACTCTTGCTGACCCGCCAGAAGGACATCGAGATGTTCGACGGCGCGACGCTCGACTACCTCGTTTTTGACGAAGCCCACACCTTCCGCGGCACCATGGGTGCGGAGACCGCCTGCCTGATCCGCCGCCTGCGCTCCTACTGCGGTAAATCACCGGAAGAGACTGTCTGCGTGGCGACCTCCGCCACCATCGTGGACCCCAAGAACGAAGGCAGCAGTGCCGCGGGCCGGGAGTTTGCCTCTCGCTTTTTCGGTGTGGCTCCCGAAAAGGTGGAACTCGTGGGTGAACGCTACCAGCCGGACGTTTGGGCATCCGCCGAGCAGCGCAAGGTGCCGCCTGCGCTCAATGGCGAGCCCAAGGTGCATCTGGAATCCGTTCTCGCCGCCGTGGAGCGTGATGAGGAAGCCGCTGGCCACGACATTTCCGTGCTCCTGCGCGGAGCCATGGGAATCAAGTTGGCGGAAAAGAACTGGCGGCTGAATCTCTACGAGGAACTCAGCCGCAACGAACTGCTCTTCCAACTTGTCGAGCTTCTCCGTGGTGCCCGCAGTCTGGAGGGATTGTCGTCCGAGGTTTCCAAAAAGCTCGGGCGTGTAGTCTCTGACGAGGAGGTTCTGCTTTGGCTCGCTCTCGGGGCGGCCTCGCGGAAAGAGGAGCGTCCGCTCGTGCGTCCGGTGATCCACACCTTTGTGCGTGGCATGGGCGGTGCTGTCGTGACTTTCCCGTCCGGACAAGCCGAGCCCAAGCTCGATCTCAGCGCGGAAACCGTTGAGGAAATCCCGGAAATCGGGGCGAAACTCAAGCCGCTGCCGGTGCTTTCCTGCACCACCTGCGGTCAACACTACTTCGAGCACTGGGCCAAGGACTTCAGCTATTCCGGCGACTACCCGTCTGGTGGACAGGCCATCGACAAGGACCGCCAATACTGGGAAGCCTGCGATGAAGCGAATGGCGGCAAACGTGCCGTGCTTCTCAATCGACTGATCGCCCAGGAGGACGGCGACGAAGATCAACCCGACAAAACGTCTACGCTCTGGTTCTGTCGCGTCTGCGGCTGCCTGCACAGCCACCAGGAGCCCAATTGCAAAGGCTGCGGTCGTCCTGATGTCCTGACCCCCATCTATGCCGCTCAAACCCGCCAGGAAGGCGATGGACGCCTCAGCACCTGCCTCTGCTGTTCCGCCCGTGGTCGCATGGCCTTCGGCAAACACCGGGAACCGGCTCGTCCTGTCCGTGCCGTGACCGTGTCGGATGTCCATGTGCTCGCCCAGAACATGCTCCAGCACGCCGAGCGCAAGCGCCTGCTCGTCTTTGCCGACAATCGCCAGGATGCCGCCTTCCAGGCTGGCTGGATGCAGGACCACTCCCGTCGCTATCGTCTCCGTGCACTGATTTACGAACGCCTCCAGGAAGGCACGGTGTCACTTGGCGATCTCGTGGCATGGCTGGACGACCGACTCGACAAAGACGACTCCCTCAGCAATGCCCTCGCACCCGAAGTCTGGCGTGCTCATCGAAAGTCAGGAGCCACCGTGGAGCACTACAAAGCCAGGAAGTTCTTCCTGCGAGCTCAGGTGCTGCGCGAACTGACCGTGGGAATGCGCCAGCGCATCGGTTTGGAGCCGTGGGGCCGTATGATGGTCAACTACAAAGGCCTCGATGAGAAACACGGCTTCTTCACCAAGTGGAGCCCGCTGATCGGTGTGCCCGCCGACGAACTCCTGCGAGGTGTCGAGCTCCTGCTCGACCGCGAGCGCCGTAATGCGCACCTCGTGCTGGACCGTGAGAACCATATCTTCTCCCGACTCTGGAAGGAGGGAATGCGTGAGATCCAACGCGGGTTCCTGCCGCTGCTGCCTGACGTGCCGGTGGGATTGGTGCTCCGCCGTTCTGCAAATCATCGTGAAGGCCGAATCCGGCCTTGGATTGGGCAAGGCAACTCTATAACGCGTCAAGCGGTCAGCAAATGGGGTGTTCAAGATGCACTGAGAGTCGAATTCCTTGAGGAACTTTGGCAATACCTGACCAAGGAGGCTAAGGTGGTTGTGGAGACGCGTCTGCTGACTCCGAAAAACGAGGCACTGACAGGCTGCCATGAAGCCCACCAGATCGACGGCGACCTTCTGCTGATCTCCGCAGCATCAAAGAAGGGCTTCTACCGCTGCAAGACCTGTCGCCAAACCGTGAACAAGCAGCCTCCCCGGATGAAGTGCCTCGCCTTCAACTGCAAAGGCGACATGGAGTGGGAGGACGAGAAGGAGGACAACTATGACCTTCAGGTGCTGGATGGAAACTTCTCCATGATGCGCCCGCGTGAGCACTCCGCCCAGGTTCCCCAAGCTGACCGGACCATGGCCGAGGAGTGGTTCAAAGGTGCAGGCGAAGCCGTGAATTGCCTCGTCTGCACTCCCACACTCGAACTCGGCGTGGACATCGGCCAGCTCGACTCCGTGCTGATGCGCAACGTGCCGCCACTTCCCGCCAACTACTTCCAGCGTGCTGGTCGTGCAGGCCGTCGCCACCGCATGGCCGTCAACCTCACCTATGCACGCCCCGCCAGTCATGACCGTGCGTTCTTTGATTCCCCGGAGAAGCTGCTCAATGGCGTCGTGCTTCCTCCAAGGTTCAACCTGAGCAATCCAGTGCTCGTGAAGCACCATGCCCACGCGACCATTCTGACCAAGCTCTTCGCCTTGGCTCAGAAAGGTGGACACGGCTTGTCAGAAGCAGACCACCTGAGCATTCAAGAGGTGCTCAAAGCGACCTTCCCGAATCAAATTGGCCCGTTCTTCTTCGATGCTGGCGGCTACCTCACAAATGCTCCTGTCCAGGTCGGAGCCTTTGATGCGTTGGTGAAACAGCATCGCGAAATCCTCCTCGAAGCCCTCCGGGCAGCCTTCGGCCAAGGTTGGCCCTCGACAGACTCCCAAGTGGTCACCGATGAGGTCATGGCTGCCTTGCTGGACTCCGCCGCAACAGAACTCCAAGACATCATCAACCGCATCTGGAGCCGCCTCCAGTGGCACCTGACACAGCTCGACCGGCTGCGCGATGAGGAGCAGAAGAAAGGAGCCTTGAGTGATGAGGAAACGGCCTTCCGCGAACGCTGCCGCCGCTACATCAACAAGATCAAAGGCAACAGCGGCTGGTCCAGAGGAGCCGCTGAAGGCTTCGACGACACCAACATCTACGCCGTGCTCGCTGCCGAGGGCTGGCTGCCGGGCTACGGACTCGACACCGGTTCCGTCATCGGCTCCGCCATCAAGAGCATCGCCAGCATGAGTCGTGACGACTTTGACCTGCCACGTCCTTCCGCAATGGCCGTGCGCGAGTATGTTCCCGGCAACTTGATCTACGCGAATGGCGAGCGTTACACACCACGTCTCTTCAGGCTGCCTCCGCGCGAACCGCTAATCTTCAGCATCGACCTTCAAACCCAAGCGGTGCGTGAGATTGATCAAGCGGGCGGCGCCCTCGCTGGCACCACAATCAAAGCCATGCCAATCTGCGATGTGGAAATGCCCCACCTCTCCCACATCAGTGACGAGGAGGAGTTCCGCTTCCAGCTTCCCGTGATGATCGCCGGAATGGAGCAGAACCGCCATGATGGTGGCACTGCCCACAAATGGGGAGCGTTGAGCATTCTGCTTCGTCACAATGTTCACATGCGTCTGGTGAACCTCGGTCCTCAAGACCGAATTTCGCAAGGGATGCTCGGCTACCCTGTGTGCCTCGTCAGCGGCCAGACACGCTCCCCTTATGCGTCTCAGGAAGAACTGACGAACTTCACCGAGACACAACTCGAACGCTGCGGCAAGCGCCCTGAGCTGGCCCTCGGTTTCTACGCCGACGTGGTTGCTCCTAGCCTGAAGTTTCAGGACATGCTGGACCAAAAGAGTGCATACAGCGTCGGCGAGACTCTTCGCCTCGCTGGCTCCTTGGTGCTGGACATGGAACCCGATGACCTTCAAATCCTCGTCACCCCGCAGGCGGGTGATCAGAAGGTGGACTTGATCATCTACGACCCCATGCCCGGTGGTTCCGGTCTTCTCAAACAGATGATGGAGAACTGGCCCGCGTTGATAGAGAAAGCCCGTCAGCTTGTCGAAACTTGCCCCTCCGCGTGCGAATCTTCCTGTCCGGACTGCTTGCAGCGATTCCGCAATGCCTTCTACCACCGATTCCTCAACCGACACACAGCGGCCGAATTTTTCGACCTGGCAGGTGCCGAAGTCTCCCTGACGCACGACATTCCACCGCTTCTTCCCACGATGAAGGCCGCCGACGCGGAACTCCCTGTGAACCAAGCCGAAGCGCGTTTGCTGGAGATCATCAAAAAAGCTGGTTTGCCGGAGCCTGAGTGCCAGCACTCCATTCCGCTGCCAAAACCCTTCACCCAAACGACTCCTGACTTTTTCTACGAGGATCCCAAAGAAGTCACTGATGGCATCTGCATCTACCTCGACGGCCTGAGCAAGCACATCCACGGCAATGCTGCGACCAAGCAGCAAGACCAGGCGATCCGCGCCTACTTGCAAGAACGCAACTATGCAGTGCTTCCGATTCCAGCATCCCACCTCAACGACCCAAGTGCTTTGGCGGATTTCCTCTACCAGCTAGCCCGAAAACTCGTGACCAAAAGCGCTGCGGATGAGATTCGCGCCAAGAGAGAGTGGTTTGATTGAAGTATTCGACCTCGGTGTAGCAGGCTAAAGACGGAGCAATTTCCTCAATCCTCAATCTCCAAACGTCGGAGCAAGCTCAGCAAGTCGCCGACGGGCATCTTCGGGGCCTCGGCCATGGCCTCGATCTCGGCGACTATCTGTGGATCGAAGGTGATGCACCAGCTGGACCTTCTGAGGCTGATCAGTGCATGTCTTCGTGGAGACACATGGCGCCACAGATTCGAGACTTTGAAGGCATTCCCTGGCTGATGCTGCCTCCACATGGCGGTATCCACGCGGCGAAGGGGCCTGAGTTCGGCGGAAAAACTATCTTCCCGAACATCTAAATTGGAGACTGTGCACAACCACGCATCTCCCCGCCAGGCGCGGTAGATCACTTTTCCACCTTCGCACTGTCGCACGAGGGCCTTCATGGCCTCGGCGGTGTTGGAATCAGGTGGTGCGTTCATGGCAGGGATGGCACTGGCCGTTCATTTCCCGATGGCGAGTCGCTGGGCGAACTTCATCGGCAGGCCGGCGGCGAGGATGGCGGACTGGGCGGCGGACACATCGTAGGCCACTCTGCGCCACCACACGTCCTGCCTTTCGCGGCGGTAGATCAGGTAGCAGGCATGCTCGTCCTTGTCGCGGGGCTGGCCGACGGAGCCGACGTTGATGACCTGTTTCCGATCCGGGCGAATGGATTCAAGGCTGGTGATGTCGAGTGCACGGTCGTCGCCCTCAACAAACATCTTGGGCTGGTGCGAGTGGCCGATGAAGCAGACCCGCTTTCGCTGGTGAACAAAGTGTGCGGCTGCTTGAGAGGAGTTGAGCACATAGCCCCACTCTTCTGGATGATGCAGCGACGCATGCACCGCCTCGCAATCGCTGCCCTGCCAGGTGAGCGGCAGCGCCCCGAGCCAATCCCGATGTTCTCGGCTGAGATGTGAACGCGTCCAGCGGATGCCTGCCAATGTTTCTGGCGACACATCGGGCGGATCATTCTCAGAAGCAGCGTAGGCGTCGTGATTGCCGCGCAGGATAGTCAGGATCTTCTCATGGGCGCGCAGGAGTTCGATGCATTCCGCCGGTTGTGCGCCGTAGCCGACCACATCGCCGAGACACAAGAGCTCGCGAATGCTCTGACTCTTGATGTCTGCCAGCACCGCCTCCAACGCCGGTAGGTTGGCATGAATGTCACTGATGATGGCAATCGACTCACTCATGGTGCGAGCTCATAAGCTCCCGGTCTGCCGAGGTTTCAACCGAATCCATCGCCAGCGGGCGGAGTTTGGCCAGGCTTTCACGCTCTTCCTGCCAGAACGTTTGCTCAGTGAGGCTGCCGGAAGCGGGTAGAGACTCCAATTCGGCCAGAAGAGCAGTAACATCGCCCGCAAGCGCTGCTGTGAGTCCTTGAACAAAGGTTGAGGGTGATGGCACCGGAACACGGCACTCGCGCGGCAACGCCGAACCCATGAGGCCGCGAGGAAAGTCGCCCAACTGCCAAGACGGATACGCGAGACGCAGCAAGGCTCGAACAACAACAGCCAACGTGTGCCTCGAAACAGGCCGCAACGGCCCGAGGCTGCCAGGAGTAGATTCTCGCTTGAGGCGCAGCGTCAGGCCGTCGGTTTCAATCTCCACGTTGAGCCACCATGGTTCACCTTTCCACACGCCGGCGCGATTGAACGGCGGACGGTGTTCCAGCAGCAACCTGCTTTCCTCGGTGATGGCTTCCTCTGCCGTCGTGCACTCCCGCCATTCGATCCTCGTCACTCGTGCCACGAGTCGCAGGGTGCGGTGTGGATGTTTGTCCTCACTCACATGACGATAGCTGCCGAGGCGGGCGCGGAGGTCAGAGGACTGGCCGATGTAGAGCAGGGTTCCCGTAGCATCGTAGAAGAAGTAAACTCCGGGTGTTTGCGGCAACGCCCGGAAGAACTCATTGCCGAACCGGAGCGTGAGCGGGTTCTCCAGATGAAACAGCTTCATCTGCCGGGGAGAAGCTGTGCGGCTGATTTCCTCACTCATGACGTGCAGGTGCAGTCTTCATCCGGGGCTGCTGCACGTGCAAGACTTCCAGCGTGTAGCCAGCCTTGTTGTCGAAGGGTTTCACCTCCCCGGTGATTTGCACGAAGGGGTAACGAAAGGTGTTCAGGCCATAGAGGCGGTAGGAGGCCAGGTCGAAGATGGTCTCGCAACGGGCATTGAAGGTGAGGGCAAACTTCTTCGCCACCTCCGTTTTGTTTCCCTTGGCCCATGAGGGCACTAGGCCAAAGCGCATTCGCTCAATGCCGACCTCGCATTTCTCCATGACGAGCACGTCCGCATAGTCCGTGGGACAAATATTGTTGATCACCTCCACCCCGGCTTTTCTGTCCTCGTCCTTTTTCTTTTTGCGACGCTCGATGCGCATCATGCGCAAGGCCAGTGACAGCGCCGGAAAAGTCGCAAACTGGTTCAGACGGCTGCACATAGAGACTCACCTTTCATGATCAAATCCTGATTGAAACCCTAATTCTCGTCAAACTCAGCCTGTTTTCCTTACCGGCTCATGAGTTGCGGAGGTTCGCTGGTGATCCATCGTGGCATCATGGCGACACCATCACATCATCCGAAAGACGTCGTTATGTTTCCACCTGCTGCTGATGGGGACTCGCAAGAGTGGGAAAGATGGTTAAAGGCTGAGAACAAGAAGGACGCGCGTATTCGCAACAAGCGCCGGTCTCTGTTGAAAAAGATCCATGAAAATCCGAGGGTATTCTTCAGTCTAGGGCTGCCTGATGGTTTTGGTGATGATGAAACCATCGCGGCCTATTCCGTGCTTCGCAATAGATGGGAGGAGGCCGTTCAAATGGCCTTCGAGGCCGAAAAAAAGCGCTTTATCGATGAGGGATACTCTCCTCAGCAGGCTGACTCATTGGTGCAAATCGGATGGGCATGGAAGCATCAGAAAACACTCCTCGCAGTGCGAGACAAGAGCCGTCTCATGCACGCCATACCGAAGGAGAGATTGCTGAAAGTGGTGATGGTCCATGCTGGCTACAGGTGGGAGCCCGCCGCAACTTTGAGAGCATTGGCAGAGATCGAACTTGGAATTCCAACACCTTGCCAAGTAGGGAATGTCTCTGGCAGCTACCTAGAGAATCGAAAAGCGGCAATTCTTCAAACACGTGCCTTCGGTGACTTTGTCGCCGCTCAGCATGCGGAAGAGGGCCTAAAGTTAGAGGGTGAACTGCTCTGTGGAGCTTGTGATACACTTCTTGCCATTCTCGAAGGCAAAAAGTCTTCCAGCGTTGTCGATGTCGTCGCAAGCGCGATGAACGTCGCCTACCAAAACGCGAACCTGCGTCTCGCAGTAGAGTCTGAATTGCTCGACGCGAACAAGCGTCAGCATGCCTTCTACACCAACATTAAGCCCGACCCGTCAGGAGTCCGTGCGGCAGTGAAAACGGCGCTTTTAGCAGTATATGATCGAGTGCAACGCATGCCGCGCAAAGATGAGGTGTTAAAGGAACTTGCACCCATTCCCTCGGACGACGGCGATATTCACCTCCTGCAAGAAGTAGTCTCGCACGAGAAGTTTGACAAAATGCTCGAAGGCATCAGAAAAACCGAAAGGTGGCGTTGGCAGAAAGGGCCAGAAGTCCAACGTGGACGCCCGCGCAAAAAAAGTTGATGCCTTAAATCCCCATCACCGGAGGGGATTGTTTTTGCAGGGTTCATGGTCGCGGCAGCTCAAGACCGAGCGCTATCACCCATGAAAACCCAAGCCGCACCTCAAGACGATCAAACTCTCACCCCCGCAGCACTGGCCGAACGTTGGAGCTGTTCGGTTATGACTGTGAAACGCCGTATCCGCGCTGGCGCACTCCGTGCTCACAAAAACGGACGCCTCGTGCGCATTCCACTCTCTGCCGTTCTGAAATACGAAGAGGAAGCTACCATCTAAAAAGCCGCGCCCCCGGTGAAGGATGACGCGGCCTTGTCTTAGAACAACGAGGCATAATATCCGACATCGTGGGACAGCGCAACGATCAATCGCTGCTTCCATGAACTCCTCGACCCTTGTCGATGTGGCTACGCTCAAGGAGCATTTGCCAGAATACCTGACGGCTATCGGGCATCCGCCCGTTTTTCACGCCGGCGGCAGCCGCCTGACAGCGCGGTGTCCGCTGCACCCGGATAAAAAGCCGTCCCTTTCCGCTGTGCTGGAGCGTGAGGTATGGAAGTGGTTCTGCCATCCCTGCGGAATCGGCGGAACCGTGATCGAGCTGCACGCGGCACGCGTCGGCAGGAATACCGGCACAGAGTTCAAACCGATTTGCGAGGAAGTGGCCACCCTGACCGGACTCTGTCCCGGCGTTGCACCGCCAGCGTGTCGCGCCGTGGCCGCCGCTATGCCGAGAGCCTCGAAGGCGATGGATGCCGGCGAGCTGGAGCGGCTGACGACACCGTGGCGAACTTTGCTGCAGCAGGACAGCGCCTTGTGCGAGGCGTTTGCCCGCGAGCTGGGACTTTCGCCAGACACCCTGCGCCGCCTCACCACGCCGTCCCTGGACGCGTTTGGCATCGCGCCGCCGGGTTTGAGTCTGCCTAAGGCAGATGGCACCTCCTGCACACTGCGAAGGCCTCGGCTGGCCTACATCGGCGATGGCGGCTACAAGATTCGTGATCCCTTCGTCACGGGCACTCCCCGATTCTGGAAGGTGGGCGAGCTGCGCCGCCCGTGGCGAAGTCACCGGCTCTTGTGCTCCACGCCAGCCATCACGGACGTTCACCTTGTCGAATCCGACAGCACCGCCGCGGCGCTCATCGAGGCCGGATTCGAGAATCCGTTTCACGAGGGAACCTGCGTCGTCGCCACCTCCGGCTGCAATGGCTTTGATGCCGCGTGGCTGCCGCTCTTCGCCGCCCGCCGGGTGCATTTCTGGCCGGACAACGATGCCGCCGGCCTGCGCTTCTTTGAGGAAACCGCCGCCCTCCTGCACGGCACCGCCAGAGGCATTTGCAGGCACCAATTCCACTCCAAGCCCGCAATCTCATGAACGCCAAAACATCACCCATCAAAGACGCGAAGGATGCCCTCCGGGAATTTGGCCCGGAGCACCTACGCAAAGCGCCTGTCGAAGACTGGAAGCCGCCGGCAGCAGCGAATGGCACAATGCAGCAGCCATCGCAGAAACCCGCGCACAAGCCGCTCACAGTACGTCGCATCGCCGAAATCATGGCCTATCAACCTGATGATGCTGACCTGATTTTAGCCGACGGCTACTTGTGCAAAGGGGAGCGCACGGTTTGGTTAGGTCAGGGCGGCCTTGGCAAAAGCCGCCTCTCGATCCAGCTCGCTTGTTGTTGCACTCTGGGTCGGGATTTTCTCGGCGTCGAAACACGAGGAAAGGGGCAACGCTGGCTTTTTCTGCAAACTGAAAACGGGTTGCGGCGGCTCAAGCAGGACCTGGAACACATGCGCCTCGCCTACAGCGCTGCCGAATGGAGTCACATCGAGGAACACGTCTTTTTCCATACACTCGAAAGTGATGAAGATGGCGTGATCCTGCTGAACGAAGAGGCGCACTTCGCCAGAGCTGCTGAAGTCATCACTCGCGTCAATGCCGATGTTGTCGTGATTGACCCTCTGCGAGACAGCCACGGGGGCGATTTGAACGGTGATCAGGAAATGACCAGTGCCACCCGCAACCTCACAAGGCTAGCAAAGGTAGAGGGGCGCACTGACCGGGGTTTGCTCGTGCTACATCATGCACTCACTGGCAAGGCTGGTGCAGGCAAGGCTACGGGTTTTGATCGAAGTTCTTTTGGCCGCAATTCTAAAGTCCTCCAAGGATGGACACGAGCACAAATCAACATCGCCCCTGGCAGCGCCAACAATAACAACCTGCTGGTGATCGCCAGTGGGAAGAACAACAACTTCAAAGAGTTCTCACCCTTCGCCATCGAACTGGATGAGCTGACGATGACCTATCAGGTGAAGGAAGATTTCGACATGGAAGCATGGCAGGCTGAAATCTCGAGCACCAAGACTGGAGCGAACAACACAGGGGAGGGCGAAATTCGAGCACTGATTCAAGCCGCTGGTGGCCGGATGGAAAAGAAAGTGCTCCTTGAACAGGCTAGGAAGCGGACCGGACGCGGAGAGAACCACCTGCGGCGCGTGATTTCCGAAATGACAAGAGGGGGCACTCTAAAGGAAGAAAAAGAGCTTCGAGAGGGCAAACCTGCAGCAGTATTTGTCAGGCTCATCACCACCCGTGAACATGAGGAGGTGGAAGAGTGACCGCTCCCCTTGTTGTTCATTCTTCATTCCCTAGAGAAGCAGTGATAAAGAGCGAGCCTCCCCCCTTGTTGTTTGCATTGTTGACTGCCGGTAATCAACAACCATCCGCCCCCATGATGGGGATCGAAACCGGCGGCGCAGGCGGCCGACAAACCATCCGCCGCAAGACCTGACACGTCGATTTCCACTACATCCTGGCACGCGATGCAGATCCCCCCTTCAGTCATCCCGGTAAAGTCCACCGAGAAACCCTTCTTGGGTTCCTTGTGCCTCTCAAGCTACTTCGCTTCAGTGACAGAAGTCTGGCCGACTCCTCAAAGCCATTACGAGCAGCTAACAGCAGAAGCCGAAATGCGCGTTGTTCTCGACCGTATCACGCCCTGCGCCTTGACTGCAGCGGCGTTAAGCTCGGCGAAATTTGTCAGCATTTGTCAGCCAAACTGCCCCTTTATGCCCAAGCAGTAGAAAAGACGGTTACCAGACCACCGAGTCGGAAAGTGCAAGATAATATCAGGTCAAATTCCCCTCAATGCCCATGAAACAGGAGATGGAAATAGAACACCCCACACTCGACGAGATCGCCAGCAGGATGACGCCAAAGCAGTTTCGCTTCTGCTTGGAGTTTCTGACGTGTCATCGTGCCACTGAGGCCTATCGCCGGGCCTATAGCGAGCACAGCACCGATGCAGCGCGCCAAGGCTACAAGGTGCGCCACAGCCCACTCGTGGAGGAATACCTCGCCACAGCGCGGCAAATCCAGTGGGAGAAGCGATGCGAGGAAGAAGAGCGGAAATGCCGAGAGCGCCGAATTCACAACTACCTTGAGTTAATGCCACGGCGGCTCAAGTCAGCACGGAGGAAGCGGTGATGTCGATGGCCTGACCTGCGATCACCTCAGAACTCGATTACATCAGGCAACTCGCTCTCGTCGATTTCAGGCTCAGGACCGAGGATAACATGTTCTTCGACTCTCTGCCGAAACGCCGTCGGCCAATCCTGCGGCTCCAACCGGCTCATCAGCCACATTTCCGCACTGCTCAAGGTATCGAACAACTCAGGCGGCACCTGCTGCATCAATGCCAGAATCTCCTCGGCGGTGACAGGTTCAGAACTGATGCGCCTGACCACATCATCTGGCAGGTCTTCGAGCTTGGTCATGGAAAGATTTTGGCCTCGCAAAGACGACACCTCAACCGCCTGCTGCCACTGGGAACGCCAAAAACTGAACCGAAAAAATGCACAGCCAGTGCACAGCGGAAAAAAGAAGCCTCACCGATTTGGCGAGGCTCTTCCTTGTAACCTTTTCAGGATCAAAATGGTGGGCAGGGCTGGATTCGAACCAGCGTAGGCGTAAGCCAGCAGATTTACAGTCTGCCCCCGTTGGCCGCTTGGGTACCTACCCGTCTCGTTTTTAGTGAGGGCGGCGAGTATGGAGCCGGGCCTCTGCTTTGCAAACAATTTGTGCCCTTTTTACCGTCGCTTTTTGCGCCGTGGTTCATAGGCCGGTTTCACCGTCGGATGCGTGGCATGCACGACCTTGAAGGCGCCGGTTTCGGTGATCTTTTCGACATGCGCGAAGGTTTCGTTTAGCAGGTTCTCATACGGGAGCTGCCGGTTGGCCACCAGCCAGAGCTGGCCGGTCGTTCGCAACGCCTGCGCGGCAGTGGCGATGAATTTGAGGCCGATGAGCGCATCGGCATGTTTGCCTTCGTGGAAAGGCGGATTCATCACGATGGCATCAAAACGCGTGTTGCCGATGCCTGCGGTCACGTCCTGCCAGTGCGGTTTGGCTTTCACACGGGTTGGCACGAGGCCGAGGTTGCGGCGGATGCATTCAAAGCAGTCAGCATCGGCGTCGTAGATGTCGAGCGTGTCGATGTCGTGGCAGTTGCGCAACATGAAGTCGCTCAAAAAGCCCCAGCCGCAGCCGAGATCAGCCACGTTGCCAGCGAGAGTGGCAGGCAGATGCTTGGCGAGCAGTTCGGAGCCTTCGTCGATGCGATTCCAACTGAACAATCCGGGCCGCGACCAGAAACGACCGTCGAGCACACGGCGCATGGCCGCGCCCTGCCGCCATTGTTCGAGCAGATCGGCCTTCCACGGTTTCGCGTCGTCTTTGACGGCCCAGAACACACGGCTGTGGTGCTTGGACATCGCCTGCACCTCGCCCGCGACCTCCACCAAATGCTGCTGGCAGCGCTTGCCACCGGCATCGTTGTGTTGTGAGACGAGCAGAATGCCGCCGGCTGCCAGATGATCGTAACCACGCGCCAAGTCAGCCACCATGAGATCGCGTTGTGGATCGGGCAGTAAGAGCACGAGATCATACTTGCCGTTCACCTCACGCTCCACGCGACGACCGACGGCTTCGAGTTCATCCGCATGCGGCTTCCAAGTTTGCTGGCAGGTGAGACGACCGGTGAAATGCTCCAGCGCCGGATGCTCGCGTGCGCGCAGGAACAGCACGCGCCCCTCCGCGCCGATTTCGGGATTCACATCGAGGGCATAGACGAGGGCGTCGAGAGAGTCTTGAGCGTGGGACATGCGGGAATGAATCAAAGCGCCATGCGCAGAAGATGCGGCGCGATATATGAAGCGAAGGACAGCAGCAACAACCCGATCAGCACGGCGGCGAGGCCGATGAAGGCGATTTCGAGAACTTTGACCGTGATCAAGGACACTCGCGACACGCCCACGTCCTCCAGCGTCTGGAATTCGCGCTGACGGAGGCGGAATGAGAGCGCAAACACCAAGGTGGTGACAAACAGCGCCGCTGTCGCGGTCAGGAGAAGCGCACTGGCGGCAAAGCCTTCGAGGCGCACAAGCTGGGCGAGCAATGACTCCATTTCATCACGCGGACGAATGAGCTGCTGTTCCTTCGAGCGCGCAAACTGACCGGCGAGCAGCGCCTCGGCCTTTGCATCCTTTGGCAGGACGATGATCGCGCTGATGGGGAACTTCTCCATGTCACCATGGAAGTGGAAGGAGCTGATGTTCGCATCGGTGACCTCGTTGAACATGCGCACGGCGGCATTGCCGACGACGTTGCCCTCTTCCTGCTTCAGCACGACGGATTTGTCCTTCTGCAGGTCGTCATGACCGTGCGAACGCCCCTCGATGAGCCACGCGGTTTTCAAATCGACAAAGATCGCGTCGTCATCCGGTGTGCCATTGGCAGTCAGAATGCCGGCAACGTGCATTTTCAGCGGATAAACGCCTGCCATGTCGAACGCCTGCTCCGGCGAGGAGAACACATGACTTCCAGGCTGAAGCTGACGTTGACTGGCAACATTCGCACCGACGATGCAATCACCGAGGCGACCCATCATCTTTCCTGTTGCGATGCGCAGCCCACGAAACGCAAAGTAATCGAGTTCGGTGCCGACAATCGGCGTTTCCTGCGCCTGATAGCGTACGTGCAGCGGAATCACCGAGGCCGAAGGATTGCCCCTCAGCTCCGCCAGCACACCAAACGGCAGTGGCGTGAGGTTCTCACGCTTGAAGTAGAGCGCGGTCATCATCAGGTCCAGCGCACTGCCGCGCGTGCCGATGATTTGCGGCGTGACGGCCGCACGGGAACGCAATTCGCGTTGCGCATGCTCGATCAGCACTCGCAGGCACAGAGGCAGCGCAAAGACCAGGCCGAGCGCACCGGCGAGCAGCGCGCTTTGAAAGCGGTGACGCAGCACATAGCGCGCCGCCAGATGGAACGCTGCGCTCATGAGGTGGTGAAGTCCTCCATGCGCACGGTTTGATCGAAGAGCGGCAGCAGGTTGGGATCGTGCGTGACCATCACGAGGCATGCGCCGCGTTTACGCGCGTCCTCGATCATGAGATCGACCACGATGCGGCCGCGCGAAGGATCCAGTGACGCGGTTGGCTCATCGGCAAAGATGAAGCGGGGCTCATGCACGAGCGCACGAGCGACGGCGACGCGTTGACGCTCGCCCTGCGAGAGTTGGGAGACGCGTTTGCCTAGGTATTGCGCGATTTGGAGATGCTTCGCGAGCTGCTCAGCTCGATTGCGGACAAGAGTGTCCGCGGTCCCTTTGAACTGATGCGGCAGCAGGATGTTTTCCGTCACGCTCAGGTAATCGAGCAAAGCAAAGTCCTGAAACACGAGACCAATATGCTGAAGCCGGAAGGCACGGCGCTGTTCATGCGTGAGCGCTTCCATCTGCGTCTCTCCCAACCGCACTTGCCCGGCTCCAGACGGTAGCAGGCCGGTGAGCAAGCGCACCAGCGTGGACTTCCCCGCTCCGCTGGGCCCCGCGAGCGCCAGCGTCTTGCCCGGTATGATTTCCATCTGCGGCACGTGCAGACGAAACGCGTCGCCAGGATAGGCAAAGCGCAGGTCGGAAACGTAAAGGCCGCTGGGGTCGGGCATGCGTCTTCACCTTTGGCATCGGAGAAGCGGTCCGGCAACCCAGGTGATGCTACTATCAGTCAAGAACTTGCTCCAAAATGATTTTCGGTTCGTCCATTTTCCCCTCGTAGCTATCAAAGCGCACCAGAATCACATGTTTGTCCCCCCACAATTCAAGATCATCCAAGGGGGAAAGATATTCCATGAAGGCATCCGGCCATTTGAACCACCGGACGATCAACTCGCCGGGTTCCAGTGCCTTGAAGAGGTCTTCGTCGCTGGCGTAGCCCAGTTCATCCCTCATCTCACCATACTTGGCAAAGATCTCCCTGGCTGCTTGCCGCCGGAATTTCATTTCATGGGTCAGATAGCCGCAGGCAAAGGCAACAGCGTCCTCGTTCAGCGATGCCGCGTTGGAACAAACAGTAACATCGATCTGATGACCATCCTCCGTGGTAAAATTCGTCTGAAAGTTGCCGGGAGCAGTTTTGCGAAAATTGGCGAGTTCGGCGGACATGGTGAAAGAGATATTATTCTTCAAGCAAGGGAACAAAGCCTTCCAGCAAGCCCTGACTTTCAAACCATTCATACACACGTTTAGAGACGAACATGTCCGGTGATCGATCACCTTGTCCCCATAGCTCATGGGTCAGGGCAAAATCAAACTCCCCCATGGCATCAAGATCACTTCTTCGATAACGCAAGACTTTGGGCTGATAGAGTTCTTGGACATAACATTGCGGGCTGACTCCTGGAACATAGGGTTTGCCGTTTGTTTCGACCAGCTCATTGAGCACCGGCGGCAGGATGCGGTCTGTCCAAAGCTGCCAGAGCGGCTTGGATCGCCTCGACTCTCCACGAATCTCCACGGGGCGGAAATACACATCTTTGAAATCCTGGGCGATCATTTTTTCACGCATTTCAGCATCCACGCAAGCATTGCGCCCCCGACACGGTCCATTCCCCATGGAAACCTTGACATAGATGGACCCCGCATCTGCCCATAGGCGCAACCTGTCGCGGTACTGCCCCTCCAAGACATCCGCAACCTGATATACCCGGCCATTGATTTCCTTGGGGCGATATTCTTCAAGATACTCACCTTCGCCAACGATACGCTTTGCCGGGCACATGATCAGATGCCGGCAACGATCCAAGTCCCCTTGGTCAAACACATTTTCACCGCGAAGCTGGAAGACATATTTCAAGCTGTAAATGCCTGGGTACATTTTCCAGCATGGCTTCTTGTCGTGCTTTGCCAGGAATTCAAACACCTCCTTCTGAAGGTCGCTGCCAGGTTCGACGCGCACTGTAAACGCATAAGGGCCCGCAAACTGAGGCCACCGGGCCCGAAGCTCATTGTACAACTCCACCGGCAAGTCCGTGCTTTTCTTGCCACGCGTATAATTTTCGTCGGAGAAAGATGCGATTACGAACTGCTTCATAGGCTGACGAATGACATTTTGCTCACACTGTTTGTGATGAAGGCTTGTCTCACAGCAGCATCCCCGCAACACATGCGGTACAGTAGCAGGCGAGAAGTCCGCCCACCATGGCCTTGAGACCGAGCTGGGCGAGTTCGCCGCGGCGTTGCGGCACCAAGGCTCCGATGCCGCCGATCTGAATGGCGATGCTGGCGAAGTTGGCGAAGCCACATAGCGCGTAGGTGGTGATCTCGACCCCACGGGGCGAAATGGCACCTGCCTTGATCTCGGAACCGAGGTGCAAGTAGGCGAAGAATTCATTCAGCACGACACGCTCACCGAGCAGCGCCCCCACCTTTTCGCAATCCGCCCACGGCACGCCCATGAGCCAGGCGCAGGGAGCGTTGAGCCAGCCGAGCACGAGTTGCAGGGGCTGCGGCACGTTTTGGCCGCACACACGCAAACCGAGGGAGAGGAGGTAGTTCACCAACGCCACCACGGCGACGAAGGCGATGAGCATGGCGAGGACGTTGATGGCGAGCTTCATGCCGTCGCTCGCGCCGTGGCAGAGCGCGTCGATGCCGTTGGCGGTCTCGCGCTCGATGGGCTTGTGCGCGCCGTGAGCGGTCTCGCTTTCCTCGGTCTCAGGCAGAAGAATCTTCGCCATCATCATCGCCGCAGGTGCGCTCATGACAGAAGCGGTGAGAAGATGCCCTGCGGAAACACCAAACGACACGTAAGCTGCCAGCACGCCGCCGGCGATGGTGGCCATGCCGCCGACCATGAGGCACATCAGCTCGCTGCGCGTCATGCGGGCGAGGTAGGGCTTGATGACGAGCGGGGCTTCCGTTTGTCCCATGAAGATGTTCGCGGCAGCGGCGAGTGTCTCGCTGCCGCTGGTGCGCATGACACGGCGCATCACCCACGCCGCGCCTTTGACGATCCATTGCAGCACGCCGTAGTGGTAGAGCAGCGAGGACAAGGCGGACACGAGAATGATGCTGCCGGTGATGATGAGCGCGACCGACGCGGCATTCTCGCCGCCAAACACCGGCGCCATGAGCGCGGGCTTGCTGATCGCGCCAAAGACAAAGCCGATGCCCTCATCCGCGAAGCCGAGCAGTTTGCGAAACGCCTTGTCGAGGAAGACGAAGAACCCCTTCCCTGCCTCTGTACGCAAGATGAGCGCGCCGAAGGCAACTTGCAGACCCAAGCCCGTCAGCACAATGCGCCACGGAAACAGACCCCGCTTCTCCGACAGCGCCCAGGCCAGCGCCACGAACACAGCCAGACCGAGGAGGCAGATGAGACGTTCCATGGGCCGCGAGGCTAGCGGTTCACGCCGCGCTGGCAAACGCGAATCTCATGGCCGCGATGATCCCAGCCTCCACAAAAACAACCGTGCCAGCAGGCGATCGCAAAGAAGAATCACCACACCAAAACCAAAGTGGATGCCAAAAGGCAGCAACACGGTGAAATTGAGCTGCAACAACGGCACCAGGATCGAGGTCAATGACACCGCCATGAAAGACAGAAAGGTGCTGAGGACGAAATACATGCCGCATAAACGCAGCAGGCAGCGCGTGGCGCTGACCGGATCAAGGCTCTCCGCCAATCCGTGGCCCAAACTCCGGGCGGCCTTCGCCGGCCAGCAAAACAGCAGCAGCCCCACCAATATCCCCGAGGAGGAAAACGCAATGATGGCGTAGAACCTCCCGTCATAAACTCGGGCGTTGAGTTCTTTGATGTTTTTCAACGGGGACGGACGGCTTTCAGACTGTAGAGCTTCAGGCATGGTGGCCCGCAGCGTCGCCTCCATTTCCTTCCTCGATCTCTCCAGCCCCTCCATTAGTTCCTTCTGCATGGCGACAACCTCACTCTGGACATGAGTCTGGACATTGGTCGTCGCGTCCCCCAGGCCCGCAAAGGCCAGCATCACCGCGAAGAGGCGGACGCCAAGGCATGCGAAGGTGTTCGTGGACATGAGACGAGCAGGCGATCATTCACAAATTCTTCCTGTTGTCAGCCCTATTCAACGATGAGAAGAAATTTTCCTCCTCAAACGGGACAAGCCCGCACCTTCATTTCACCTCTTCCACGCTCGTCACATCGAGCTGGATGAACTGGCCATTGAAGGGCTTCGGCGCTGGCGCGATGTCGGGAACGACCAGTTTGGCGAAGTTGGTGATCATGTGGCCGTTCTGGCCGTCGCCGTGCAGGGTCAGCGTGGCACCGCCGTCGATCTCGATCGTGGCGGTGTAGTCGATGGTGAAGATGCGATGGCCCACCTTGTCATCGCGATTGAAGAAGAAGTGCTGCGCGGGCGAGGAAACGCTGAGCTGGTAGATGTTGTAGGTCTTGTTGTTCGGCACGCCGCCGATGTAGAAGCGCTCGCCGACCTGCTGGCCGTCCTTGTACATCATCGGTTCGACCACGCCGCGCACGCGCAGCGTCACCTTGTAGCGTTTCCCGGCCTCGCCGCCGAATTTCTTCGTGTCGGTGAACTTGTCGTTCGTCTTCGGATCGTCCGTCATGCGCGCCGAGATGCCGTCGGCACCGGGCTTCGGATTCTCCGGCATCGGATCGCGACAGGGGAACTCAAAGCGGTAGCCATCGAGATCGGCGGCGATCTTTTTCAAATCGTCAGCGGCATGAACATGCGAAGCGATCAAGACGGCGGAAGCAAGAGCGATGAGATGGAGGCATTTCATGACAGCATGGATTGGTTGAGGTGGGTGGAGGGTTCGTAGTGCGGGCTTTCAGCCCGTGCAAGCGCAGGAGAAACGAGAGGTGTGAGCGTAACCGGGGCATTCTTGCCCCCACCAGAGGGGCCAGGAATGGCCCCTCTACTCAGCGAATATGCTCACTTCGCTTTCGCCGGTGAATAACCCTGCCAGAGCCACTCCAGCGCCTGCGGCAGGAGCTGGGCCTTCGCGTTGCCGATACCGTGGCCGGCGTTCAGGCAATAGACATACTGGTAGTGATAACCCTTCGCCTTCAGCACCTTCGCCATGCGATGGTTCGCCTCCACCCAGTCGTGCATGCCATCGCGCATCACGTTTGGATTGAGCAGATCACGATCTCCCACGGCCATCCAGAGGCGGATCGGCTTCACCGGGCTCTGCGGGATCAGTTTGTCATGAAAATCCCACGCACCGCCGGGTGTCTCGGGATTGAAGGGCCATTGCTGGTTCACAAAGGTGCCGGAGGTGGTGAGAACGCGATGATACAAATCGGTGCGATACCACGCCATCGCCAGCGCACAGGAGCCGCCGGAGCTGCTGCCCATCGTCGCACGGCCTTCGGGATCCTTCGTGAGCTTCACGCCCGCGTTCTTCTCCACCAGCGGCAGCACCTCGTTCTCGATGAAGGTGGCATACAGGCCGGACATCGTGTCGTATTCGCGACCACGCTCATGGCCCTGCGCATCGCCGCCGCCGCTGGAGATCAGGATGGCGACCTGCACCGGCACGCGCTTCTGCGCGATGAGGTTGTCCAGGATGTGCGGCAGTGTCATGTCCGGCTTCCCACGCGGACCATCGTGCCCGACGATGAACGGCGCCTCGCTGCCCGCTGCGTATTGCGCGGGCACATACACCGTGATGTGACGCGTGTAGTCGATGGGATGCGTCTCCACGATCAGCGTCTTCGGATTGTTCGGATCGACCGTGCCGAAAACATCACGCGCGATGCCGGGGTTGAAGAGCTTGCAGTCCTTCGACTCCATCGTGAACTGCATCACCTTCCCCTGCGGCACGCCTTCCACCGCCTTCGTCTCCGGAGCCGGGACATAATCCGGCCCCACCACATAATCCCCCTCCTTGTCCACCGGCGGATTCACGCCCGGCTTCCCATCCAGCCGGATGAACGTCGGCGCACCCGGCGCATCGAAGGGACGCGTCGGCGGCGTGGGACGTTCGGGTTTCTTCTCCTTCGCCTTCTGGGCGAGCGCGGGAAGGGTGAAAACGGCGAGGCTGAGGAGAATGAAACGAGACAGATGCATGAGTGTGATCGCGAGAGAGAAATCGCGACTGAACAACGCGCCCAAAGCATGGCTGCATTCAGCCCTTTAATGGATCAGGCGAGGAAAGTTCGGAGAGAGACAGGCCCCTCTTTCTCCTTTCACGTTCTCGATCGCCGTTTGTATCACTTTTCAGCAACTCACCATCAATGCCTGACGTGTTGCCGATCAATTCATGCTTCCACTGCACCGGCGATTGTGGTTTCATTCGTCTGTCATGCGCATTGTTCTCAAGGAGTCATCATCCAGCGAGTCTTTCTCGCAGCCAGACAACCCGACGACGCCAAGGCCGACCCGTCCTTTTTGGACAGGTCTGGTGCTTCTATTGAACTTTGCCGGCATGTTGGCTCCAGCAGACAGCCGGGCGGAGAATGCTCCCTCGGCAGCTAGGAAACCGATGTCGTATCAGGTGGCGGAGTTGCTGGTAAACGACGACCCGCATTCTCGGGAAACTGGCGAACAAATGCTCCGAGAGCATCGCGATGAGATTCTGAAGAGCCTGACAGCCAGTCTGGCATCTGAAAGCCGGGACGAAGTTGGCACGGCAGCCTATGAGCTTGGGCTTATCATCAGTCCTTGGAGACGGGGCAAGGACGCAAGTGCAAGGTTCATTCAGCATACAACCCTCCGCTGTGCCTGTCGCCCTGTGGAGAGGGTTTCCACAATACTCGAAGCAAAAAATCTTCAGCAGGCCTTGCTGAAGGCAATCCACCATATGAGCGCAGCGGCCCAAGCCAATGACCGCGAGTCCTATTACTATCAGGAGGTGATCAATCAGTTGCTTTCCACGTTGGACGAGGTGGCGGATGATGGTGTGATCGATCAGCTTCTGACCGAGTTCAAGACGATCAAAAGTCCTTGGCTGGCCGAAGGTTTTGTCGCGGTATTCGACCATTACTGCGGCGTGCCTCCGATGTTTCGAGCCAATGCCATTTGCGGCAACAGCAGCAAGGCTGAATTTGACGCCTTTGCCACCGAGGAGTCCCGCCGTCTCGCTGAAGCCAAGGCTGCAGCCCACGCAGTTTGGGCACAACTCCGCACCATGAGCATCGACGCACGGATCGAGCGGGCGATTGCCGCGTGGCGGTCAGAGATCGCGCCCATGCTGCCACATTCTCCAGCACTTTATTTCGACCAAAGCTTTGCTTCTGACAAGCTGGCCCCCTTGATTCGCTTTGGCACACCGTCGATCAGGCTATTGCGAGAGCAGCAAAAGCGGGAGGACGACCTTGGAGCCAAGGCAATTTGGGAATGCGTCATCGCTGCAATCACGGGCAAGGAAGACAAGGATCTCGTCCGTCAATTGTTCGCAGGCTCCAGCGATCATCAAAGACTTGCTTGCGAATTGGTGGAAGCCTCAGGCAGCCAAGATTGGCTCAACGAGCTCAGCGCATTGCAGAAACGTCACGGGTTTGACGGCGGCAAGGCCAGTCAAGTGATCGCCGGGCAATTGAGAGAACGTGGAATACCCGAACTGGAGCTGGCTGTTGCATTCAATAAAGAGAACTTCCATGCGCGTTGCTCGATTGATGAAATCAAGGCGCGCCAAAAGATTGGTTCTCCAAAGCGTCCCGGGTGGTTTCGCATCCCTTGGTGAACCATGTTCCCTGGTCTGCCATCGGAGAAGAGCACTTTTGTTTTGATTCTGATGGAAAGGGTCGGCAGCACGGAAGGATGGCGATCCGGATGACGGGATGGAGACTCGGTGACGAGCGCGGATGGAAGCGGATTCCCTTGTGGAAGCTGCGGCGGGTGGAGGTGAGAAACGAGTTTGGGCCGAGGCGGCTTGGCAGGCTGAAGAGCGTTCTCCGCCGGAGGGTCGGGAGGCTCCGGGAGGCTGAAAGGATCCGTCGGGTTCCCATGAGCAGCATCATTGACCATCCATCGACTGTCGGTGAGTGATGGTTGAGCCTCCTGCACCCGGAAAGAAGAAAGTTTTGGAGGCTGGGGAAGCTCCGGCAGCCGGCCCGACGAAAGATTTTAAGACCCCGGAGTCTCATCTGGAACTCAGCGGGTGTCGGTGAGTGATGATTGAGACTCCTCAAGCCCGAAATAGAAAGGGTCTGGAGCCACGGGAGGCGCGGGGAGGTGACCAGAAAGATTCGGCAGGACTTCACCACTCTCAATCACCACTCACCGACAGTCGGCAAATAGTTCTTGAAAGTGGAACTGGGAAAAAGCATGATTCGGCTGACCTTCCGCAGCCTGCTTTCCCTCTCCGGAATCGGGTGGAAGGGCTGCGGCAGGTGCCTCAGGGACAAGAAAGTCTGTCATTTCACCCCTTCCACGCCCGCCATGGCCGCCAACCCGACCCCGACGAACGACCCGATCCTGCTGGCCCGCTGCCACGACATGATCCGGGGCTGCGCGGCGCTGGAGAACGAGATCGGCATCAAGCAAAACACGGCGGCGAAGCTGCAGGCGGTGATGGACGCAGCCCAAGCCGCGTTGGCGGAGGTGGGGCGGCTGAAAACCGAACGCGGCAGCCGCCGCAAGAACCTGCGTGACCGTGATCGCGAGGGCGAACAGGTGATCGGACGCTGCCGTCTGCGGCTGGCGATGCTCTTTGGCAACACCTACAACGTGCAGTGGGGCGCGGCGGGCTTTCCCGACCAGTCCACCATGGTGCCGGAGGTCTTCGCGAAACGCCTGAGCCTGCTGTCGAGCCTGGCGCTCTACTTTGAGCACAAGCCGGAGCATCAAAGCTCCGACATGCAGGCCACGGCGGCGATTTGCAGCGCCACCTTTGAAGCACTGTCCGACGCACGCTCGGCGGTGAATCATCACAAGGCGGTGCTGCGCACGGCGGTGGTCGCGAAGAACGCGGCCTTCAAGAAACTGCGCCAGACGATGCGCGGCCTGATCTGGGAGCTGGGCATCGTGCTGGCCGACGACGATGCGCGCTGGAGGCGCTTCGGACTGAATGTGCCCGCGAGTGAAACGATGCCGCAGCCGGTGAGGCATATCACCCTTGAGGCGATGGGAGACGGACGGGTGCTGGTGCAGTGGCCCCCTGCCCCGCATGCCACGCGCTACCGCGTGCAGGCCCGTGTCATGGGCGCGGCGGAGTTCGGCGCCGGGGCCACGGTGCATGACACCGAATGTCTGCTCACCAGCCAGCCGACGGAAGAGTTTCTGGAGGTGCGCGTGATCGCCGCGAATTCACTCGACGAGGCGGCACCCAGCCCGATCGCGATGGTGATGGTGCGATAAGCACGACAGACACTCTTGTCCGTCGATGGTGGTGAAATGCTGAGCCGACAGGCAGGAGTGCCCATCGTACCGCAGCCCCCGAACCATCGCTTGCATTCCCCGGCAAAATCGCCATGGACTCCGGCTCCTATGCCCGCCACCCCCGTCATCAACCTCCGCAAAGGACACGCCGTCCGCTACAACAACGACATCTGCGTCGTCTCCGACTTCGAACTCAAGACGCCGCCGCGCATGGCCTCCTTCGTGCAGATGTCCGTCCGCAGCATCACCATCGGCAAGGTGTACAACCTCCGCATGACCTCCAACGAGTCCCTGGAGTCCGTGAACCTCTCCCGCGACGCCCACGAGTACAGCTACAAGGATGGCGACGGCTACCACTTCATGCACCCGACGACCTTCGAGGACGTGCTCCTCGGAGAGGACATGGTGAAGAACGCGAAGAACTACCTCATCGAAGGCCAGAAGTACATGATCCTGCTCGCCGACGACGTCGTGGCCGGCATCGAACTGCCCGCCTCCGTGGTCATGAGCGTGGCCGAATCCCCCGAGGGCGTGAAGGGCGACTCCGCCAACAACGTGTACAAGGAAGCCATCATGGAGACCGGCCTGCGCGTGCAGGTTCCCCTCTTCATCGGCCCCGGCGACAAGATCAGCGTGAAGACCGAGGACGGCACCTACCTCGGCCGCTCGAACTGAGTTTCGTCCGATTGATTCGATTCAACACAACGCCTGATCGTGAAAGCGGTCAGGCGTTTTTGTTTGTGGCATGCGCCGGACGCAAAGCGGTGGACCGGGGTGAGGAATGCGTGCTCGACAGAGTGGCTTACGGTTTCATAATCCATCCCCAACCCCAGCCTTCCGTTCACCTCATGACCACGCTTCTCGTGCGGGCGCTTGTCCTTCTCTTGCTCGCGCTGACAGCGCAGGGCGCACCGCTTTCCGACACCAAGTCCGTCGGCCCCACCGGGGACTATGCCAGCCTCACAGCGGCCATCGCGGATATACAAACACAAACACTCGGCGGCGCGCTCGTGCTGGAGCTGCAGGCGGCTTATGTCAGCACCGTGGAGACGTTTCCGCTGACGTTGAGCAATCTGACCACCACGGCGGCGAACACGCTCACCATCCGCCCGCAGAGCGGGGCCACGGCTCTCTCCATCTCCAGCTCAAACACCACAGCTGCGACGATGGATTTGAACGGGGCGCAGTTCGTCACGATCGACGGACGGCCAGGTGGCTCTGGCACGGCGAAGCAGCTCACCATCGCCAACACCAGCACCTCCGGCGTGGCGTTGCGCTTTATCAATGAGGCGAGCAGCAACATGATCAAATACGTCACGCTGCAAGGTGTGAACACCAGCACGAGCAGCGGCACCGTGGTCTTCAGCACCACGACGGGAGCAAACGGCAACGACAACAACACGATCGACACCTGCGACATCCGTGACGGCGCGAGCACGCCGGCCAACTGCCTTTACGCCCTGGGCACCGGGACCACTGCGGCGCAGAACAACAGCGGCAACACCGTCACCAACTGCAACATCTTCAACTTTTACCGGAGCACCAACGTGGATTCGGCGGGCATCGTGTTGACCAGTGGCAACAATAACTGGGCTCTCTCTGGCAACAGCTTCTACCAGACCGTGAGCCGCACGGGGGTGACGGCCACAGTCCGGGCCATCTACCTCACCAACACCTCGGACAACAGCCATGCCGTCACGGGGAACTTCATCGGCGGCAGCGCGCCCAACGCGGGTGGCACCGCCTGGACGACCAGCGGCACCACTTCACCGTATGTGTTTGTGGGCATCTGGCTCAGGGTTGGGAACAACACCGCCACCAGTGTGCAGGGCAATACCATCAAGAATTTTGCATGGAACAGTTCCAGCAATGCCACCACCCTGCCAGGCATATGGACCGGGATTCATGTGGAGACGGGCACAGCGGACATCGGCACGGTCACGGGCAACACCATCGGCAGCAGCACTGGCACGGGTTCGATCTCCATCATTACCTCGGGCGCCGGCGGCGTGACCTTCGGCATCGGTTCGGTGAGCAGCCTGCCGGTTAACATCAGCAACAACAACATCGGCTCCATCACCACAGGCGGCACGACCACCGGCACCGCCGCCTCGCTCACGGGCATCCAGGTCACCAAGGGCGCAAACACCATCTCTGGCAACACCATTGGCAGCACCTCGACGACCAACAGCCTGAACGCCTCCACCAGTGTGTCCTCGGGTGCCAGCCAGCAAGTCATTGGAATCGAAAGCGCCAACGGCGGCAGCGCGCACGACGCCACGATCACGGGCAACACGGTGGCCAATCTCCTCAACAAGAGCACCCAGACCGGCGCGATGATTCGCGGGATCGTGACCTCGGTGGGTGTGAACACCATCTCCGGCAACACCGTCCGCAACCTGTCCGCAGCCACCCTGAGCACGAGCCCGGCGGTGGTGGGCATCTATCAGATCTCGACCGGCGCCGGGCAGACGATTTCACAAAACGTCGTACATTCCCTCTACAACACGTCCAACGCAGCGATCACCCCTGCTCAAAACGCCGCGGTGGTGGTCAGCGGGATCTATTACGACGGCGGCATCAACGGCACCAACGTCATCGAGCGTAATTTCGTGCACAGCCTCTACCTTGACTCGCTTAGCACATCGGCGGAGCTGAACGGGATGCGCTTCGAATCCGGCTGCACTTTCACCGCGCAAAACAACATGGTGCGTGTGGGTCTTGATGCCACCGGAGCCAGCACCGCGAGCGCGGCTGCGGTGAGAGGGCTTTATGACAACGACAATGGCGCCAACCAGGCAAGAAACTTTATTCACAACTCCGTCTATGTGGGCGGCACGGCGACCTCCGGCGCGACCAACACCTTTGCATACAGCAGTTCGAGCCAGAACAACTCGCGCGACATCCGGAACAACATCTTCGTCAATGCCCGCAGCAACAGCGGGGGCACCGGCAAACATTACGCGATGACCAACGGCAGTGTCGTCGCGCCTCCTCCGGGCATGACCTCGGACTACAACATCATTTACGCCACGGGCAATGGCGGCGTGCTCGGCCTGTTCAACGGGACAGATTGCAGCACTCTCTCCGCATGGCAGGCTGCGACAGGGATGGACGCATCGAGCGCCGTCGCTGACCCGCGATTTGTCAATGCGACCGGAACGGCGGCGGTTGTGGATCTGCACTTGCAGGCAAGCAATCCAGCCGAGGGCCACGGCGTGCTCATCGCCTCCATCACCAATGATTTCGACGGCCAGACACGCAGCAGCCTGACTCCGGTGGACATCGGGGCAGACGCGAGCACTTTCACCTACGACCCGGCACCCGCGATCAGCTATACGCAGCTTTCCAGCGGCACGACTGCCAATCGCGTGCTCACCGGCTGGGCCACCATCGTGGACGATGGCGGGGCTGTCTCCGGCGGTGCCAATGCTCCGCGGCTCTATTATAAGAAGTCCACAGACGCCGATGCCTTCCTCGGCAACACCGCATCGGACAATGGCTGGAAGTACGTCACCGGCACCGACAGCGGCGGCGGTAGCTATAGCTTCACGATTGATTACTCCATCATCAACGGTGGCGTTGTGACCGTGGGCGAAAGCATTCAGTACTTCGTCGTCGCACAAGATGCGACGAACAATCTCGGCTCCTGGCCCGCCACGGCCACCGCCTCGGCCAATCCGCCTGTGCAGCACATCAGCGCCAAACCCGGCACCGGCGTGTACAGCTACAGCATCCTGGCCCCGCTCGGCGGCACGGTGACGGTCGGACCCAGCGGCAGCTATCCCACTCTGAGCGGCGCGGGCGGCCTCTTCGCGGCACTGAACTCCAGCGCCCTCACCAACAACCTCACCGTAAACATCACCGGTGACACAACCGAGGACGGCAGCGTGGTGCTCAATGCGACCACTGCCAACGTGTACCCCAATGACTTCACCGTGACGATCCAACCCGACAGCGCGACAATGCGCACCATCTCCGGCTCCGGCGCGAGCGGCTTGATTCGACTGAACGGAGCGCAGCGCGTGATCCTTGATGGCAGCTTCAGCGGCAGCGGACGCCACCTGACTTTTCGCAACACCAGCACCAACAGCTCATCGAGCACGATCCTCTTCATCAACGACGCCAGCAACAACATCGTGCGCAACTGCGTGCTCGAAGGCGTGGCAACCAGTTATGGTGTGGTGGCTTTCAGATCGGGCGTGGTCACTGGCAACGACAACAACACGGTGACGGGCAATCAAATCCGCGACCGCAGCGATGCCTCCGGTGTGCCCACTTATCTTGTGAATTCGCTCGGCAGCTCGGACTGGGTGGCGAACAGCGGCAACACGATTTCCAACAATGACATGTTCAATTTCACCGGCACCGGTTTGGGCGTTTTCACCGGAAACAACTCGTGGACCATCACGGGCAACACGCTCTACCAGACAACCGCGCGCACAACCACCCTGAACGGCATTATTGTCAACAGCCTGGGGACCAACTCGGTTCTCGGCAACACCCTCCGCGACCTGACATCAAGCAGCCCCACCGTCGGCATCACCCTCGGCACCGCATCAGGCAGCACCACGGTGGCAGGCAACCGCCTTTGGAACCTCGGCAACAGTGCGGGCAGCACCAGCCTGGCCCATGGCATCGTCTGCCAGCAGACCGCAGGTCAGAGCGTCACGGTGGTGAACAACATGGTCGTGATCAGTTCCTCCGGCACCACAGCGCAGAGGCTTCGCGGCATCTACGACAATGGGGCCGCCGGCAGCACGACCGTCACCGCTTACAACACCGTGCTCCTGACCGGCAGCGGCGGCACATCTCGAGACACGTGGGCCTACAGCTATGCCGGCAACTCCAATGCCACGGTGAAAAACAACGTCTTCCTGAATCTGCGCACTGACGGAAGCAATCACTATGCCGCGAACTTTTCAACGGCGAGCACTGGCACGCTGGCGATGGACTACAATGTCTATGCCGGAACCGGGCTGACCACCGCCGCCAATTTTTTCGACGCCAGCACGTCCAGCGGCAGCAGCATTCCCATCAGCTACGCGCAGTGGCAGACCAACGTCCCCGGTGACACGCACTCCAGCGCCAACAACCCGGGCGGCAGCTACTCCAGCGCGATGTTCGCAGCCCCCGCCACCGCAGACCTTCACCTCATCTCCGGCGGCAACGCGCTGGTGAACGGCGCTGGAACGCCCCTCGCAGGACTAACCACGGATTTCGACGGCGACTCCCGCAGCGCCACCTCGCCGGTGATCGGCGCGGATGAAATCCCGTTGCCCGACATCATCGTGACGCAGACCAGCGCTCTCATTGATGGCACAGGCAGCGTGGACTTCGACGTCGTGGCGCTAGGCGGCAGCAGCACTGCCAAAACCTTCACCATCACCAACCCTGGCAGCCTGGACCTCACCACCCTCGCCATCTCCACGGATGGCACGAACGCGGGCGACTTCAACGTGGGCGCCTTGAGCGGCACAAGCGTGGTGGCGGGCGGCGGCGGCGTGACCTTCGCGGTGACTTTCACGCCCGCTTCGTCCGGCGCACGCAGCGCGGCACTTCACATCACCAGCAACTTGAACGGGACCAAGAATCCTTTCGACATTGCGCTCACCGGCACAGGGCTGACCGCCGCCGAGAGCTGGCGGCAGCAATACTTTGGCAATGCAACCAACAGCGGCAACGCTGCGGACACGTTTGACTATGACAACGACGGCCTGCCCAACCTCATCGAGTGGGCCTGCAACCTGAATCCGACCACCTCCAGCGCTTTGCCAGCCACGGTCTCTCAAAACGGCGCGAGCATGGCGTTCACCTACACGCGCAGCGTGAGCGCGCTGAATGCAGGAGCCGGTTTCGCCGTCGAGTGGAGCGACACGCTGGCCAGTGACTGGCAGGGCACCGGTGTGAGCGAAGAAATCCTCTCCGACAACGGCACGGTGCAACAAGTGAAGGCGACGCTGCCTGCTGGTGGCAATGGCAGGCGCTTCGTCCATCTGAAGGTGACGGCAGCGCCGTGAAGGGCGGCGCACAAGGAGGCCGCCACGGAGTCCGGCCTCCGCGTGCAGCCCCCCTCTTCATATCGGCCCCGGCGACAAGATCAGCGTGAAGACCGAGGACGGCACCTACCTCGGCCGCTCGAACTGAGTTTCGCCTGACGCTTGGTCATCGGGGCGTTCCTGCCCCGTTCCATCCCCGGGCCAGGAATGGCCCGGTTACGATTCCCAAACAACGCCTGATCGTGAAAGCGGTCAGGCGTTGTTGTTTCCATCGAACCTGGCAAGAGCGTCAAACGAGCGCCCGTAGTCTGCGACGCTCATGACTGCCCGCCGAAATGCCCTGCTGCTCGTTTTGTTCACCACCTCGCTCCATGCGGAGGTGGCGAAGGTGCATCCGGCGCAGGCGATGGGTCTTTTGAAGACGCAGTGCCTTGGCTGCCACAATGCGGAGAAGAAGAAGGGCGGTCTTTCGCTCGAAACGCGCGACCTGGCACTCAAGGGCGGCGAAAACGGTGCCGCGCTCAAATCCGGCGATGCGGCGCACAGCGCGCTCATCAACGCGCTCAGCGATCCCGGCGACGCGCATATGCCGCCGAAGAAGCAGATGCCGGAAAAGCAGATCAACGTGCTCAAAGCCTGGGTGAATGCCGGTGCGCCTTGGGATGATGCCGCGCTGAAAAAGTTTGGTGAACTCACGGCGGCAGAAAAACTCGGCTCCCTGCCCGCGGGCCATGCGCCGGCCACCACGCTCGCGCTCAGCGCGAACGGCAGGTGGCTCGCCACTGGCGTGGGCAATCGTGTCATCGTGCGTGATGCGAGCGTGAAGGACATGCCCGTCGTCGCCACGCTCGAAGGCCACAAGGACGTCATCCAATCCCTCGCATGGAACAGCGACGCCACGCGACTCGCGGCAGGCGCTTATCGCAGCGTGCTGGTGTGGAATCCAGCGGATTGGAGCAAGCCCGCCTTCACACTCACCGCGCCGCTTGAAGGTCGTGTCACGGCCATGACCTTCCTGCTCGACAACACCACGCTCATCCTCAGCGACGGTGCCATGAGTGTGAAAGGCGTTTTGCATCGCTGGAAGCTCGGCGAGCCGAAACCAGCACAAACCATCGATGCGCATGCCGACAACGTTTTGAGCCTCGCGCTGAGCAAGGACGGCAAACAGATCGCCACCGGTGGCGCGGACAACCTCACGAAGGTCTGGGACGCGGCCACGCTGAAGGAACTCGCGAAGATCGAGGGCCACGTCGGCCACATCACCGCGCTCGCGTTCAACCACGACGGCAAATGGCTCGCCACCGGCAGCGCGGACAAGGATCTCAAGGTGTGGGACATCGCCAGCAAGGAGATGCTGATGCTCCTCGGCGACAAATCCGCGCCCGTGAACGCCGTGATGTGGTCGCCCGACTCCACCGCGCTGACTTACCTCACGGACGGCGGCAATGTCTTCAACATCACCGAGCTCAAAACCCATGATGGCGTCCGTCTCGCCTTCACCAGCGGCAAATCGACGAAGCTCACCACGCTCGAAGGCGTGCCATATGCGGCGGTTTCGAGCGTGGATGGAAAAACCACCTTCGCCGCGCTCGACAGCGGCAAAGTGGTGCAACTCGATGAGAAGGCGAATGTGACTCCGCTTGTCGGCGACAAACCTGCCGTCGTTCCGACCAGCGCTCCCACGCTCTCCTACACGAAGGACATCCTCCCCATCCTCACCAAAGCCGGCTGCAACCTCGGTTCCTGCCATGCGAAATCGAGCGGGCAGGCCGGATTCAAGCTTTCCATCTTCGCATACGATCAAAAGAGCGATTACGCCGAGGTCGTGAACGACTCGCGTGGTCGTCGAGTCTTCCCCGCACTGCCGGAGGACAGCCTCCTGCTTCAAAAAGCCACGGTGCGTGTGCAGCATGAGGGCGGTCAGCGTTTTGAACCAGACTCCGAGTCCGCGAAGACCATCGCCGAGTGGATTCGCCAAGGCATGCCGTTTGAGACGCCAAATCAGCCCGCGCTGGCGCAGATCGAGATCACGCCCGGCGAGAAAACGTATCGCAAGGGCGAGGAACTCGCGCTGAAGGTCACCGCGAAATACAGCGATGGCTCCACACGCGATGTGACGGCGTTGGCGGACTACATTTCATCCGAGAAGGCCATCGCGAGCGTGAGCGAAGCCGGGAAGGTCAAAACAACGAGCGAGAGCGGCGAGACAGTCATTGTGGCGCGCTACATGGGCCAGGTGGCCATCTCGCGCGTGGATGTGCCTGCGGAAAAACTGCTGCCGCCGGAGCGCTACGCGAAGCTGCCGGTGCGCAACGAGATCGACAAGCTCGTCTATGCGCGTCTGCAAAAAGTCGGCTACTTGCCGAGCGACACATGCAGCGACGCCGAGTTCCTCCGCCGCACCTCGCTCGATGCCATCGGCATGTTGCCGAGTGTGGAGGAAGCTCGCGCCTTCCTCGCCGACAAGAATCCGTCGAAGTATGAGCAGTGGATCGATCAATTGCTCGAACGCCCCGAGTGGGCCGATCACTGGGCCATCAAGTGGGGCGATCTCATTCGTCCGAATCCATCGCGGGTCGGCGTGAAGCCGGTCTATCTGCTCGACCAGTGGATCCGGCAGAGTTTTCGCGAAAACAAGCCGTGGAACCGCTTCGTGACCGAACTCCTCACCGCCGAGGGCAACACGCACAAAGATGGCCCCGTGGCCATCTGGCGCGACAAACGCGAGCCCGTCGATGCCGCGACCTTCATCGGGCAGATCTTCCTCGGCATCCGGCTCGAGTGCGCGAAGTGTCATCATCATCCGACGGAGAAGTGGGACCTGACCGACTACTACCAGATGGCCGCGTTCTTCACGCAGATGAAACGCAAGGGCCAGGGCATCTCCGCGCCGATCAGCGGCGAGCCGGAGCAGTGGTGGTTCTCTCCCGGCACGGCCAGCATCGAGCATCCCGTCACCAAGGTGTCGCTGAAGCCGCGTCCGCCTGCTGACAAGGAAATCCCCATCGCTGAATCGCAGGACCCGCGTGCCGTGCTGGCCGATTGGATGACGAATCCGAAGAATCCGCACTTTGCGCACGCCATCGTGAACCGTGTGTGGTCCAGCTTCATGGGCCGCGGCATCGTCGATCCCGTGGACGACTTCCGCGCGTCGAATCCCCCCACGAATCCCGCCTTGCTCGACTGGCTCGCCGCCGACTTCGTGCAGCACGGCTACGATTTGAAGCATCTGATGCGCACCATCATGCGCTCGCAGATTTACCGCCTCAGCAGCCTGCCAAACGAGACGAATGCGTCCGATTTGAAGAACTACAGCCGCAGCTACCGCCGCCGTCTGCCCGCCGAAACGCTGCTGGATGCCGTCTGCGCCGTCACCGAGGTCAAAGAGACCTTCACCGGCCTGCCGCCCGATGCGCTGGCGAAGCAAACGTGGAATCACAAGCTCGAAAGCCAGTTCATGGACGCCTTCGGCCGCCCCAACAGCAGCGCCGAATGCCCCTGCGAACGCGATGCCAAACCGAGCGTTGTGCAAGCCCTGCACCTCATGAACTCCACGAAGCTGCAGGACATGCTCGTGAACGCGAAAGGCCGCGCCGCCCGCCTCGCCAAAAGCGACGCGAAGCCCGAGCAAATCGTCGAAGAACTCTACCTCGCCTGCTTCTCACGCCTCCCCGATGCCGAAGAGATGGCGATTGCACGCAAGGCGATCGACGTCGGCGTGCAGAACCGGCAGACAGGCATTGAGGATGTGCTGTGGAGCCTGCTGAACTCGGCGGAGTTTGTGTTCAATCATTGAGCAAGTCTTCGTCCGCATAGTCGTGTGGTTGAACTTGTCTTTGTGTGTTTTGAAAGCCTTTCTGCCGATCAAATCGGTGACAAATCAGTGCGTCGTTTATTGGTTTGCGATACAAACCTTAGTCAAAGTGAGTGACTGCCCTCATTTAGCCTTGCCATTCTCCCGCGTTTTCGATAGTCAGGGCGCGTTTATGAAAACAACCCTTTCGATCATCGCGTTGTTCTGTGTGTTGGTGGGGACGGCGGGGCTGGCTCAGCCGATCTCGACACGTCCACCGAAGGAGTACACGACACATGTGGCACCTATGCTGGTGCCGCTGGAGACTGCGCTGAAAAACGCGGGCGAGCCGCCGAAAGACGCGGAGCATGGCTGGATCATCCTTGATGAGACTCTGCACCACGTGCGTGAGGATGGAACACGCCTGATCGTGGAGCACCAAGTCTGCCGTGCCATCTCCCCGAGTGGTGCGGAAGGGCTGGGCCGCGAGGTGAATGGCTATCGGCTCAGCACGCAAACGCCGCATCTAGTGCTGGCTCGCAGCATTCAGCCGGACGGGCGGCGGCAGGATGTGCGCCCAGAAGCCTGTTTTTTGCAAACGCCGCAGCGAGAGGCGGATTACGACCTCTACAACGACAGCGGGGAACTGGTGATCATCTTTCCGAATGTGAAACCGGGCACTGTGACCGAATTCATCATCGTCACGGAGGAGAATAAGCCGCGCATTCCGGGGCATTATGTGACATCCTTTGATTTCCGCTACGGCTGGCCTGCGAGGCAACTGCGTGCCGTGTCCGAGTTGCCTGCGGGCTATGCGAAACGGTTGAGCCTCACTCCGCTGGGCGCTGGGGTGCCAGATCCGGTTGTGGAGAAGCTGGCAAGCGGCCGCCAGCGCTGGACCTGGGAGGTGGAGCGCACGCCACCCACACTCGGTGAGCCGGGACGCGTGCCTTATGACCAGACAGGGCCGCTCGTGCGGCTGAACACGCTGCGTGATTGGACGGAATTCGCTGACTGGTATCGTCCGCTGGCGGAGAAGCGTCTCATTTTGGGCAGAAAGCTGGAGGCTGAGGTGCAGAAGTGGACTGCCGAGGCAAAGTCTCCGCGCGAAGTGCTGGAGATCCTGCATGCGCACGCGGCGAATGACGTGCGCTACGTGGGACTGGAGTTTGGAAGTTGTGACATCGAGCCGCACCAGGCTTCGGAGGTGTGGGAGCATCAATACGGCGACTGCAAGGACAAGGCTTCATTGCTGGTGGCCATGCTGCGATACAAAAACATCCCCGCGCATCTCGTGCTCGTGAACACGGAACACCTTGGCCGGGTGGAGCGGCGTTGCGCAGACTGGCGGGACTTCAATCATGCCATTCTCGTTGCGGAATTGCCGGACGGGCCGGTGTTTTGCGACCCGACAATCGAGGGTTCCACGCCTGGCATGCTGTCTCCGAGCAGCGCAGAGCGTGATGTGCTGGTCGTGTCGAAACCGGAGCGATGGATGCGCACGCCCGCGCAGGATGCAGGCCGTTACTCTATGAACCTGGACGCACAGATGTCCGCGACTGGCGAACTCTCCGGCTGGGCCACCCTGGAGGCGGATGGGTATCTCGGCGCTTATTTCCAAAACGTCGAGAAGAAGAGCACGCGTGAGCAGTTGAAGGAGCGCCTGCGCGGTCACTTGGAGGGTGTATGGCAGGGCGCGGGGGTGATCGATATCAAAACGACGCCTCGGAAGCCTGGCGCTCCATATCGCATCCAGGCCTACTTCATCGTGCCGCCGTCCGGTTCGCCGACGCTGCGGTTTCCGTTCGATGTGAGTTATCTGCCGGATTTTGGCTCCGGGGAGAAGCGTCAGACGGATGTATTCATGTGGCGTGACCTGAACAGCACGAACTCCGTGATCACACTGCCGCCGGGAGTGCGTCCTGCCTCAGTGCCTTCTCCCATGAATGTATCCCATGAGCATGGCAGCGGCAGCGCACGGTGGAATCTGGATGGTGGGAAACTGCGTGCGGAACTCGGCTTTCAGGTGAAGTCATCCCGCCTGCCTGCAGCAGAGGTGCAGGGCTTCATGGAGGCGGTTGCTGCGTTGCGTGCGTGGCTGGACAAGCCAGTGACTCTGGAGGCGGCTGGAGATGCTGATCAGGAAACCTCCAACTCCCCGCCAGCGGATCCGGTAGCCTCCATGCCGCGCATGCCGAGCGGTGCCGGCCAGCTCGATCTGATCACAGAACGCTTCCCACTGGATGGTGATTTGGATTTGCGCAGAAAGGCCTACGAGAAAACGATCGAGTGGTTCCCCAAGGATGAGCGCGCGCAGTTTTTTGCGCAGACACAGATCGCTTACGTGGAGCATATGCAAGACAAGCATGCTGATGCCGTGCGGCGGCTGCGTGGTGTGCTCGCGGCTCAAAAAGGCAGCATGCCGGTCGAGGACAGCGCCTTTGCGGAGTATGTTCTCGCCATCGCGTTGCATGGGCAGAAGCAGGACAAGGAGGCGCTGGATTTGCTGGAGGGGATCGCGCTGCACAAGGAAATCAGTTCGTTCCGCCGTGCATGGGCGCACACGATTCGCAGTCAGATCCTCGAGGAAAAAGAGCCGGCAAAGGCTCTCGAAGCCGCGCAGGCTGGTCTTGACCTGCATGATGGTGACGTGGTCGCGCTTCTGCGGCGTGTTTGCGTCCTGCATGCACAGCTTGGGCAGGCAGAGCCGCTGAAAAAATCCGTTGCTGCTTTCCTGGCCAGGGAAACGCCGCGCACTGTTGCCCAGATGCGTGCCATGGCTGCTGCTGTGAATGATCTCGCGCTCGAAAAGCCCGCTGAAGCACGTCTTCTCGCAGACACTCTGGCCGCCTTGGGTGAGGGGGATCGTTTCGGGAAAGAATACAACGACGCTCTCTCCTCCGCACGTGTGCGTGCGGAAGCACAGGGGTTGTTTGGCGGCATCCGTGATCGTTTGAAGTCATGGATCGCCGCGCATCCAGATGATTTGCCCGCTTGGCAGGTACCGGACACGTTGAAGACGCCGGAGGACTTCACCTCGGCCATCGAAAAAGCGCTGCAGGGTGAGAATTACGATTACGCGGAGCTCACACGGCTTGCTGTTGAGTCGCTTGTTCGTTTCGAACCTGGTGCATGGTATGGCGAGCGTCTGTGGCGTGCTGCCACCTATCTCGAATTGCTGGACCGCAAGCAGGTCACCGCTGCGCCGCCGCCGCTCATGATGCAGCTTATCGAACTGTGCGAATCTGCCCCGCCGCAGAGCGACACGCATGTGGAGGCGCGTTTCCTGCGCGCGCTGATGCTGAAGCGCCGTGACAAACGCGAGGAGGAAGCCGGAATCCTGCGTGAACTGATACAGCGGCCCGGCATTGATGATGGTTACCGCCTCAGCGCCATCGACCGCGTGAAGGACAGTGCGATCGCACGCGGAAAGCCTGCAGAGGCCTTTGAGGTGCTGCGCCAGTTGCGCAAGTATCCCACGTATTTCTCCGTGCCCACTAGCTTGCTTGAAGGCATCTTCCTTGCTCTTGAGACCGACGACGAAAAGACGGCATTTGAGCTGATCGGAGACTTGCGTGCCATCAAGCCTTCCATCATCGCGAAAACGGCTGCGGCCGAGCATGTCACCTCGTTTCTGAAACTCGCCGAGGATGAGAAGGCTCTTCGCTCGTGGTGGGGGCACAGCGCGCTCTGGTGGCCAGCGTGGCAGGCCTTTGAGCGCGATCATCTCCCCGCTTTGAATGCGAAAATCCCACTCGTCCCCGTCATTCCATCGCTGGGTGTGTTTGGCGATCAATTGCGGAAAAACAGTGAGGCAGGTCTTCAAAAGGACGTGCTGGAATCCGTGCGTCTGCTCGGTCACGCGGCGCGCTGGCAGCCAGGCATGGCCATGGAGCTGTGCACGCTCGCAAGCATGAATTTGACAGCGCTGGAAAAGATCGCGCCTCATTACCGGAAACTCGTCATCGCCATCCATGATGCTGGCGGCTTCACCGAGGCGGATCATTCTGGTCGTGTCGCCGTCTGGGCCGCGATTGCTCACATCGACGGTAGCTCTCCTCAGGCCGGCATCGAAATCGCACGCGCTTATTTGGAGAAAAACGGTTCGAGAGATGAAGTCGGTCTTGCCATGCTGCGGCTTTGGGCGCTTGCCGCTGCCAAGACTGGCAAGGATCTCGCCACCCCCACGGCTGCTCTCGTGAAGCGGCTTTCAAGCCCTGATCCCGACGGGAACCGCGCGCGAACGGTCAAATCACTCGCCAGCCTTTATCAAAAGCAGAACATGCGCGCCGAGGAGCTCGCGCTGCTGAAAGCGGAGATCGACGATCCGCGGAACAAGGATGCCGGAGACAGCCTCATCCAGCTCAGCCAGCGCTATGAGGCATTGATGGATGGCGGAGGCGATGGTGACGGTCCTGCGCTTGCCGTTAAAGCATGGCTCGGTGCCTGCAAACCTGCTTGGTATGACCACATGCGTCCGAAAGACCTTCAGGACGAGAAGGCAGCCGATCCTGACGAGGCCATGGCCCCTGGTGATGACAAATCACTCTCCATTCCGGAAGCTGTGAAACTCTGCTGCCTCGTCGCGTCGGATGCGGAACAGCCGGATCAACGGCGTTTCACAGCGGTGCAGTACCTTGGCTGGTATCTGCCTGCCATTTGTGCTGACATGCAAGTCTTGAAAAACGGGCTGGATGCGATCAAAAACGAAAAAAACCTGCCACGTCCGGTGCGTGCCTTCACCATCTGGCTCGCCGCGCGGAAAAGTTATTGGGAAGAGCTCCACGAGCCGCTGCGTCATGCTCTGGCCGAGCCATTGCTCGATCATCTGCGCGAAGATTTGTCAGGAGAACTCGCTGCCATACGCCGCTACGCGCGTGTGGATCCGCATGATCTTGACGGCACGGATGTGCTCGCTGCGGAACTGCTTAAAGGCACGCTTGATTACATTGCGCTCGAGTCCCTGCAGCGCTGCATCCGCCGCCTTGCAGAGGGGGGACGCTTTGATCAGGCGCGTCGTCATTACAAAGCCATGGCCACCGCCCGCTACGATGAGGAATCGTCGCGTCAAAAAGCCGCGCAGCAGCTTGCGGCTCTCAAAATCATCAACGCTGCCCAGAAGCTCAAACCTGCGCACGATGCCCTCAAGACTTGGTTTCTCGGCAGTCACGTCGCCATATCTCCAGACGTCAAGACGGTGCCGGAGCCCATGGATCCGGACAGCCCGCTCGATATGCCGGATGCTGAAAAGCTTCAGTTCTTCCGTCAGCAGGTGCAAAAGGATGCCTGGCCACGAGGGGATCTCGACTTTTGGATTCATGTCGTCCAGGCATTGCCTCGAGATGAGAAGCAGGTGCCCGCTGCGCTCGGCATGCTGCGTATTGCGCTGGAAAATGCTCCGGATGACGAGATCCGTGCCGGCCTCGTCGATGACGCATCAGGCCTCGTGGACACGGATGATCCTCCGACACTCGCCAAACTCGAGGAAGTGCTCAAACCTTGGCGCTCACGTCCCGACATGCCCTCCACACAGGACGCCTTCCGCCTGCATGACCTTAGTATGAAGCTCCGTGTCGGCCAGGAGGTGGATCTCTTTGCCTCACTGGCTTCTTTGCAAACGCCGCGCCGTCAGTCTTTTGCACGTTCACGACTGCTCACCACCCTTGTGGTTCGCGAAGATAAGGCTGGACTCAAACGCCTTCTCGACATGATCGAGCCGGACCAGCTCCTCGGCCGTGGTCTGGTTGACGAGTCCCTCCATGCCTATCGTCTTCTGGGCATGAACGACGAGCTCGAACTTGCTACCGACCAAATGCGCCAGATCATCGAAAACGAGCTCATTGGAGCATGGATGGTGCCTCATGGTGACATCGCCACGCCGGTCGTGCATTTGGCGGTGCAATTGGAGGATCCTTCGCTCATCCCTCCGGCGTTTACCGCTTACATCAGCTCTCGTCTTCGTGATCCACACGAAAAGTGGTTCTTCATCGCCCAGGAGGCCTTCCTGCGCAGCGACTGGGAGAAATGTGCTTATGCGGCGAAGGAAGGCGTCAAAATCTTCTCGACCATTTACGACTATTATTATCTGCTCGGCATGGCAGAGGCCGCACTCGGACACAAAGAAGCCGCTATCGCCGCACTCACCACCTTCGTGAAGTTTGACCACAACACTCGTGAAGCCGCCCTGGCGAACAAACGTCTCGCGGAACTGCGGAAGCCGTGACGCCTCGCCCGAAAAGATGGTGTTGCTGTGACCTTCTCATCGAAGCCGGGCTTTTTTTCCGCATTCGCAAGAACCTCGTTCTGCGTTCGTAATTTGCGGGTCTTTTCCCCCGAAAGAATGTCACGCATCACCCACAACTGCGCTGGTCACAGGCGTCGCGATTTCCTGAAGCTCGGCCTCACCGCTGCTGGCGGCGGGCTGGGCTTCACCGATCTGCTCCGAGCGAAGGCGATGGCGGCCTCGGCGCCGCAGCCTTCGGTGGGGCGTCCGGTGAACTGCATTCTCGTGTGGCTTGATGGCGGCCCATCGCACTACGAGATGTTTGACCCGAAGCCCGACGCGCCGAGTGACATCCGAGGCGAACTCAAGCCGATCAAGACCAGCGTCCCAGGAGTGCATTTCTCCGAATCCGTGCCGAACCTTTCCAAAGTGGCGGACAAGTTCACGGTGCTGCGGAGCGTGACGCACAAAGACCCGAACCACGGCGGCGGCAATCATTACATGATGACCGGCGCGCCCACACCGGTGCCGGTCGGCTGCGGTGCGTTCGTCACGTTCCATCCATCCTTCGGCAGCGTGGTGAGCTACAAGCGCGGCGTGCAGAACGGCCTGCCTGGCTACATGACGCTGCCGAGCATCACGCGCAGTGGAGGTCCGAATTTCCTCGGCGCGGAGCACGCTCCGTTCGTTTGCGGCGGCGATCCGAACTCCAAGGGCTTCAAAGTGCGCGACGTGGTTCTGCCGTCCGACATTTCCGAGGCGCGTGGCCTGTCACGTCGCGAGTTGCGTGTTTCGCTCGACCGCATGAAGCGCATCAATGATGCCCTCGCGGAGGACCCGGCCGTCAGTTTCGACACCTTCTACGGCAAGGCGGTCGATCTGATCGCATCGAAACCTGCGCAGGAAGCCTTCGACATCAGTCTTGAGGACGAGAAGACGCGTGACCTTTATGGCCGCAACGATCTGGGACAGCGCATGCTGCTCGCCCGCCGTCTCGTCGAGGTGGGCGTGCCTTTCGTCACGGTGAACTACGGCGGCTGGGACCATCACCGCGATCTGTTCAAGACCTGCAAGAGCGAGTTCATGCAGAAGTTTGACCAGGGCATGTCAGCACTCATCACCGACCTCGACCGTCGCGGTCTGCTGGAAAGCACGCTGGTCATCGCGCTCGGCGAATTCGGCCGCACGCCGAAGATCAACAAGGACAGCGGGCGCGATCACTGGCCGGGAGCGATGAACATTCTCTTCGCCGGCGCAGGTGTGCCGCGTGGCGGCATCGTCGGCGCCACCGATCCAAAGGGCTACTACGCCAGCGACAACATCTACTCGCCGGAAGACTTTGCCGTCACGCTTTACACGAAGCTGGGCATTGATCCGCATCAAGTCCTTCACACCAACACCGGACGGCCCGTGCAGCTCATCAACGGCGGCCGGCCCATCCGCGAGCTGTTTGCGTGAGGCGTGGTGAAATGACGAGTGCAGAATGTCGAATGACAAATGACCAGCGTGTTCTGGCAATCGTCATTCTGATTTCGTCATTCGTCATTCCCCTCAGGGCGGCTCCTCCCGGCTTTGAAAACATCTTCCCCGCCGGCGGGCAGATTGGACAGCGTGTCGAGGCGACAGTGGCGGGCAAGGATCTGGACAAAAACTCGCCGCAAGGTTGGTGCAGCAATCCCAAGGTGGTGTTGCTTGGAGGCGACAAGCCCAAAAAGTATCTCATCAGCATCGCCAAGGACGCGGAGCCCGGCCCCTGCCTGATTCGCTTTTACAACAGCGAAGGAGCCACACAGCCGCGCATCTTCGAGATCGGCAAATTCGACGAAATCCTCGAAAAAGAGCCGAACGACTCGCTCGGTGATGCGAAAGGCAGTGAGCCGAGGATGAATATGACGCTCAACGGTGTGCTCGAAAAGGCCGGCGACGTGGATACCTTCGCGATTCGCGTCCAAAAGGGCAAAACGATCCGCCTGGAGATGCACGGTTATGCGCTCGGTTCACCGATGGACCCGGCGATGCGTCTGCTGAACGACAAGGGCATCGAAATCGCCGCCGGACACGACACACACAACCTCGATCCGCTGATCGAACACACGCCCAGCGCCGACGGCACGTTGTTTGTGCAGCTTTTTGCCTTTGCGCATCCGCCTGCCGCTGATGTGGCACTCAAAGGCAGCGCGAATCATGTCTATCGTCTCACAATCACCGACGAGGCAAAAACAGCACCTCCTGCCGATGAACCCAAAGCGCTGACACTTCCCGCGACCATCTCCGGCTGCATCGCCAAACCGCGCGAGGAGGACGTTTTCACCTTCGCAGCAAAGAAAGGCGATGACTTGCAGATCAGTGTACGCGCCCAGGCCATCCGCAGTGCGCTGGACGCCGTGCTGCGCATCGAGGACGCCGAAGGAAAATCCCTCCAGCAGGCCGATGATGGCGAGAAGGACAGCCTCGATCCGTCCCTGCGCTGGAAAGCGCCGAAGGATGGCGAGTTCAAGCTGGTGGTCGCGGATCGCTTTCATCACGGCAGCGCCGGTCATCGCTACGAGCTTTCCGTGAAGACCTTCATGCCAGCACTCGCCGCCACACTCGACACACATGCGTATCAAGTGGAGGCGGGCAAATCCGTGGAGGTGAAGTTCAGCGTCAAAACGACCGGCACTTTCACTGGCAAAATCCAGGCCCGCGCTGCTCAATTGCCAGCGGGAGTCAGCGCAGAACCCGTCGATGTGCCTGCGAAAGGCGGCGACGTGAAACTCACGCTCAAAGCCGCCGCTGATGCTGCCGTGAGCCAGGCTCCTTTCTCAGTCGAAATCGTCGCCAGCGCCCCTGACGCCGCTCAAACCGTGCTCGCGACTTATTCAATTCCCTTCACCGAGCCGCGTGGTGACTTGCTCATCACGTCAGACACTCATCCGTGGCTCACGGTGGCAGCCAAGGCCGCCAAATGACAAACGCCTTCACCCGCGAAGGTGAAGGCGTTTTTTGAAGCTTCTCACTCAGGCAAACAGCGCGGTGACCGGTCTGCCTTTGTCGGCGACGGTGAACGGACGCTTGCTGGGGCTGTAAAGCACCTGATCGAGTGGCAGGCCGAGCGCGTAGGCGATCGTGGCGTTGAAGTCGGGGATGGAGACCGGATTTTCGGCCGCCTTGTCGCCATTTTCATCCGTGGAACCATAAACCTGGCCGCCACGGACACCACCACCGGCCATGAGGCAGGTGAAGCCGGGCGCATGATGGTCGCGACCGTCGTTGGCATTGATCTCCGGTGTGCGGCCAAACTCGGTGGCGAGCACCACCAGCGTTTCCTGCAGCAGCCCGCGAGATTCGAGGTCTTCGAGCAACGTGCTGAGCGCTGCATCGAGTTCGTCGCACAACTCAGGCACGCGGGTGAAGTTGGCGTTGTGAGTGTCCCAACTGCCGAACGACACCTCGACAAAACGGACACCGTGCTCCACGAGGCGGCGTGCAAGCAGGCATCCCTGGCCAAAGCGGTCACTGCCGTATTTGTCGCGAAGAGCCTCTGATTCGGCGGACAGATCAAAGGCTTTCAATTCCTCGCTCTTCATCATTTTGAGAGCGTCGTCATACATGTCGGCGTAGGCACGAACATTTTTGACGTTGTAGGTTTCGGCGAACTGGCGGTCGAGTTTCTTCGCGACATTCAGGCGGTCGTTGAAGCGTTCCTCGGTGAACCACGAGTTGGTTTTGACGTTGTTGATGCCGCCTTCGGGGTCATTGATCATGAGAGGTGAATAACGGCTCTCAAAGAAACCTGCGCCCGGATGGCGGCTGTCATTGCCGATCATCACGCTGCCCGGCAACGTCGGATTGCCACGGCCTTGGAACTTTTCCAGCCAAGCGCCCATCGAGGGATGACGGATGCTGCTGCGCAGTGTGAAACTGGTGTGCTGGTAATACTGCCCCTGCTCATGGGCACCCTGCGTGGAAAACATGCTGCGCACGACGGCGAGTTTGTCCATCTGACGGGCAACGAGCGGGAGGTTGTTCGAAACGCGAATGCCATCGACGTTGGTGTTGATCACCTTGGTCAGGCCCATGATGTCGTCCTTGCCCGGCTTCGGGTCGAAGGTGTCGAGGTGGCTCATGCCTCCCGTCATGTAGAGATAGATGACATTGCGGGCGGTGGCGGCCTGCTTCAGCGGCGAGGCCCCCTGCCCTGGCGCGGCGATCACACGTATGGGGAGCTGCGAGGCGGCGCTGACACCGAGGAAGGTCTTGGCGGCACCTGAGACGAAGGCACGGCGGTTGAGGTCGTTGCGGAAGGGATTCATGAGGCTTGGGGGGATGTGCGCCCCCTTAACGCAGGCCCCTAGCTGACTTTTCACGAGTTTTTGCCTTCTTGAGCGGAGAACTTCAACCCGGGGCCCGGCGCCCGAATTTGCGCTCCAGTTCGGCAGAGGAAATCTGCACCAAGGTGGGGCGCCCATGCGGGCAGCAGTAGGGCATTTCGCAGTCGAAGAGGTCCTTCAACAGCGCCTGAAGCTCCGGAATGGACAGCACGTCGTTGCTCTTCACGGAGGCGCGGCATGCGGTGGTGGCAATGGCATCCTCACTGAGCCTCAATGAGGACGTTTTCGCGCTCAGGCTGCGCAGTTCCTCGATGACCTGGTCGAGCCACGCGGCGGGGTCGTCTGTCTTCAAGAATGCAGGCACGGCCTCAACTTTGAAAATGTTCGGACCGAACGGATCAATCTCAATGCCGAGGCGGTTGAGAGACGCCTGGTTTTGCGTCAGCAAGTCCGCGTCGCGCGGTGTGGTTTGCAGCGTGATGGGCATCAGCAGCCGCTGACATGGCACGCCGCCGGTTTCGAGGGCCCGGCGGAATTTTTCAAAGTTCACGCGCTCATGCGCGGCATGCTGGTCCATGAGCACGAGGCCCTCCTTGCTCTCCATCAGCACGTAGAGCTTCTGAAGGACGCCAATGATGCGGAAGTCCGGTGGCGCATGTCGCTCCTCGCCCGGCGGCGCCGTTTTTGACTGCGATTCAGTTGGTGGGGTCGTGAGAAACTTTCCTGACTCGAGCGGCGCTTGGGGGGCCAGAGCTGTTTGCACTGGTGGCGGAGCCGAAGCAGCAGGCATCTGCCGCAGGGGCGCAGTTGTCGGCATGACAGGAATATCGAACTGCTCCTGACGCGTCATGCCGGCTGCCAGGTTGCTTTGTTCAGGAGTGCTGGTCACCGGCATCCGGGCAGGCGCGTGTCCGGTGGGAAGCTTGGCCGCGTTTTCCAACGTCCGGCTCACGCAGCGCGCAATCGCATCGCGCACGCCATTGCCATCGTGGAAACGCACTTCTTTCTTCGCCGGATGCACGTTCACGTCGAAAGCGTGCGGATCCATCTGGATGAACAGAAACGTCACAGGATACTGCCCCTTCATCAACGCGGTGTGGTAACCCTCACGCAGACCGTAAGAGATGCTGGGGCTTTCGATGGGGCGTCCGTTCAGGTAGGTCGTCTGCATCTGACGGTTGGAACGGCTCATGCCCGGACCACCTATGTAGCCGGAAACCGTGACGCCGTGCAGCGTGGTTTCCTCGACCTTGAGCAGGCGGGAAGCGAGTTCGTTGCCCACCAGGCCGCGAATGCGCTCCAGCATGTCGTGCGTGGCGGGAAGGTGCAGGACGACCTCGCCATTGTGCGTGAGGGTGAAGGCCACGTGCGGATTGGCGATGGCGTGCAGACGCAACTGCTGCTCCACATGTGCAAACTCGGTGTTTTCCGAGCGCAGGAACTTGCGACGTGCCGGGACATTGAAAAACAGCGATCGCGCCTCCACCACCGTGCCCGGCGCGCCACCGTGATCGCGCACAGCCGTGAGTTTTCCACCATTCACCTCGATCTCGGTCCCCACGAGCGAGTCTCTCTCACGTGTGGCCAGGCGGAATCGTGAGACGCTGGCAATGCTCGGCAACGCCTCGCCACGAAAGCCAAAGGTGCTGATCGCGCCAAGGTCCTCCTTGGTCCGGATCTTGCTTGTCGCGTGCCGCTCCAAACAAAGCATGGCATCCTCCCGGTCCATTCCACCGCCATCGTCCACCACGCGAAGCAACGCGGCGCCTCCCCGCTGTGCATGCACCTCGACATGCCGGGCACCGGCGTCCAGGCTGTTTTCCACCAGTTCACGAACCAGCGCCGCAGGACGCTCAACAACCTCCCCGGCCGCCACCTGGCTGGCCAGCGCGTCTGGGAGGATGCGAATTTTGGACATGAATCTCGAAATACAGCGCCACGGAGAACGTAGCATTCAGTGCGTCAGAAAACCGCACATTGGATGCCGGGTGAGCAATTGCAATCTCTCCTCCATTCAAGCGGGCCTTCATCGGCACGTCATTCCATGATCTCCATCACCACCAACGCCGTAAATCACCTCAAATCTTTGCTCGCGGAAAAAAGCGCGGGCATGGAAGTCGGACTTCGCCTGCGTGTGGAGAAAGGCGGATGCGCGGGCATGCAGTACTTGATGTCCCTGGATCAATCCTGCGCTGGCGACGAGGTCTGCACGCAGGATGGTGTGTCGGTGTTCATCGACCAAGCCAGTCAAAACTACCTGCGAGGATGCCAGTTGGACTATCTGGACACGCTCGCCGACTCTGGTTTCAAACTCACCAACCCCAACGCGGCACGCAGTTGTGGCTGTGGCAGTTCCTTCGAGCCACAAACCTCATGACAAGAGAAGCAAGGTTATTGCCAACTTGTTCACAAAAAATTCTTTTCAAATTCAGCCAAACTAGTAGAGTTTAAATAATTCCACCCTATAGAAATTAAAATTTTCTCATTTTTGCCATGCAAGTTCGATTTCTCAGCGACGGAAACGAGTACCGATCCTATGGAGGCGGCAGTTTTTCCAAAAGAAAGGATTCCGGCGGCATTTTTTGGTGGTCCATCATCATCACCCTCTTGATGGGCTTTGCCACCTTCTGCTGGTTCTTCAGCATCATGGTGTTCGCGCACCCTGAAAAGCCTTTCAACTATCGCGTCCTGGCGAGTTTCGACAAACTCGATCCGCTGCGCAAGTTCACCAATTTCACCGTCCCTCAGGGCAAATTTCTCCCGGCACGTGAGTTGCTGACGGAGTTCTACGCCTACACGCACGAGCAGCTCGCTGTGAAAAACGACCAGCTCAAGCGCTCCTACATTCGCAACTACAAGCAGGAACAGCCGCTCTATGTGAAAGGCACCTTCGAGGTGATCAATGCACGTCCTCTTTCGACCGGTGACGTGTTTCCCGAAGGTTGGGTGGTACGCGCCCGCTCCAGCGAGTTGGAGGATGTGGATATTGAAATCGTTCTGCCCGGAAGCACGGATGGGGCGGATCCCTACCAGGCCGGTGACACCTTGGTACTGGATCAAAAGAGCACCTTTGCTGCCGCGCTCCATGTACAAAAATTTGACCAGGACCGGCTCTGCGTGACGCTGATGCCCCTGGCCTATCAGGGCTTCGGATCCAAGGATGGAAAACAATTCCAGATGAAACCACCCGCCAAGCTCAACATGGATGCCTACTGGCCCCTCACCCGTGACCCGAGCAGCGCTGTGCTCGAAGACTCCGCTGAAAAAGTCGCGGCGAAGCAGCACTAATTCCAAGCATCAAACGATGGAGCGGAAGGCGGAAGCCTTCCGCTTTTTTTGCATCTGGCAGGCTGCGTTGATTTCCCGCACGTCGATTCTTGCATCCAGCGTGGTGCGCGCCATTAGCAAAGCATGCCCGCTGAATACACGCCCGCCACCGCCGCCCAAGTCCGGCGCATGCGTGATGCATTGGCTCGTGAGGGCAAGAAACTGGTGTTCACCAACGGCTGCTTCGATCTTCTGCACGCAGGACATGTGCGTTATCTGGAGCAGGCTCGTGCGCTTGGCGATGCGCTAGTCGTCGGATTGAACGCCGATGAATCCGTCCGCCTTCTGAAAGGTCCGGACCGCCCGCTCAACAATGAAAACGACCGCGCTGAAGTGCTTGCAGCGCTGCGGGCAGTCGATGCTGTCGTGATTTTCGAAGATCAGCGCGCAACAACGTTGATCGACGAAATTCACCCTCATGTTTATGCGAAAGGCGGCGACTACACGGTGGATTCGCTGAACGCCGAGGAGCGCGCGGCATTGGAACGAGCGGGAAGCCAGATTTGCATTCTTCCGCTGGTTCCCGGCCGTTCCACCACGAGCACCATTCACAAGATGGCCGCCTGCAAGGAGGGCGGCCGCCTGCGCATCGCGGTGCTCGGCTCAGGAGAAGGCTCCAACCTCCGCGCCATCATTTCCGCCGTGCAGGACGGCAAACTCGACGCTGACATCGTTGCTGTGATCAGCGATCAGGCGCACTCCAACTTCCTCAAACTCGCCCGTGAGGCCGGCCTGCCCGCACACTTCGTCGATCCAGGCACCAATCCGCGCAAACTCGGCGACGCGGCGCAGAAGGAGATTTTTGACCATCTCGAACGTGCGCGAGTGGACGTGGTCGTGCTCGCCGGCTTCATGCGCATCCTCAAAGATCCCGTCATCAGCGCATATGCGGGTCGCATCGTAAACGTGCATCCCTCGCTCCTGCCCAATCACAAAGGTGCAAACGCACCGCAACTCGCCATCGACGCGGGCGACGCAGAAACCGGATGCACTGTGCATCTCGTCACCGCGGAGATCGATGCAGGCCGTGTACTTGCACAGGCGAAAGTGCCGGTGCTGGCAGGCGATAGCGCAGAAACACTTCACGCGCGCATCAAGGTCGAGGAACACAAGCTTCTGCCCCAGGTGCTCGCCGAATGGCGCGAGCGTGGACTGCCCGTGCGAGGTGCGGGGGCATCATGAGCGGCTTCACCGGCACTTTAAACAAGCAGCAACGCGAGGCCGCGACACACATTCACGGCCCGCTGCTCATTCTTGCCGGCGCAGGAACAGGCAAGACCCGCGTCATCACCGCGCGCATCGCTCACATGGTCAACGAAGGCATTGATCCGCGTAACATCCTCGCCGTCACCTTCACCAACAAGGCCGCCACCGAAATGCGCGAGCGTGTCAAAGACATGGTGCGCGATGGTAAGGGCGCGAAAGTCGTGCTCGGCACCTTCCACGCCTTCTGCGCGCGTCTGCTTCGTGAGTTTGCCTCGCACGTCGGCTACAAGAACAACTTCGTCATCTACAGCCAGAGCGAGCAGGAAAGCCTCCTGAAGCGCGTGTTGAAGTCCCTGCTCGTCAAAGATGAGACCTGCGATCCCTCCGCCATGCTTTCGCGCATCAGCAAGGCCAAGAACGACGGAACAAGCCTCGGTGATCCGAAACACCACCTCGAAGCCGCCGTCATGGAGAAATACGCGGACGAGATGCGTGGCCTGAACGTCATGGATTTCGACGATCTCCTCGTCCTCGGCGTCAAACTGCTCGAAGAAACCGACGCCGTGCGCACCACCTTGCAAAACCGCCATCATTACGTGATGGTCGATGAGTTCCAGGACACAAACTCGCTCCAAATGCGCCTCCTGCGCGCGTTGGTGCCCGCGCCTTACAATGTCTGTGTCGTGGGCGATGACGACCAGTCGATCTACGGCTGGCGAGGCGCGGAGATCACGAACATCACGCAGTTCGAGGACTTCTTCCCGAATCCGCACGTCGTGAAGCTGGAGGAGAACTACCGCAGCACCACGCCCATCCTTCACACCGCGAACAGCCTCATCAAAAACAACGCGGGCCGTCGCCCGAAGTCCCTCTGGAGCCGCAACAATGGAGCGGAGCCCGTGCGCCTCATCGCCACGCAGGATGAGAAGGAAGAGTCCGACATGATCGCGAAGGAGGTGGAAAGCGCCCGCTTTACCAGCGGCCAGCCGTGGGAAGATTTTGCGGTTCTTTTCCGCACGAATGACCAGTCTCGCGTGCTGGAGCAGGCGTTTCGTCAGCGGCGCATTCCGTATCGTGTCGTCGGTGCGCGCAGTTTCTTTGACCGCCGTGAGGTGAAGGACATCCTGGCTTATCTGAACGTCCTGCACAATCCGCACGACGATATCAATCTTCTGCGCGTGCTGAACACGCCCACACGCGGCATCGGCAGCGCCACTGCCGAGCTAGCACGCGAACGCAGCATGGAGAAGCATCACAGCGTCTGGGTCGCTTTGTGTGATGGCGATTTCCTGCGCCAGATTCCCGAAAAAGCGCGCACGGCCATCCGCAACTTCACCGCGCTCATCAGCAAATACTCCGGCCCTGCGCACACCCCGGGCACCAATCTCACCCAGATGGCCGAGGCGCTTGTTCTGGAGATTGGTTACATGGACCATCTCAAAAAGGCCGCGAAGGAGCCCGAGGACTTCGCTGGCTGGGAAAACGGCATCAAGGAGCTGATCAACAGCCTCACCAGCTACGAGCAGCGCAACCGCAGCGAAGGACTCGGCGGTTTCCTCGACGAAGTCACTCTCAATGACGAACGCGAGGACAAGGACGACATCGAGAAGAAGAAAGGCGTGTGTTTGATCACGCTGCATGCCTCGAAGGGCCTGGAGTTCCCCATCGTCTATCTTCCTGGCATCGAGCAGGGCATCCTGCCGCACAAACGCAGCTACGATGAAGGCCGTGTCGATGAGGAACGCCGTCTGTTCTACGTCGGCATCACCCGCGCGAAGCAGAAGCTCACCATCAGCCACACCCGCACGCGCATGAAGTGGGGCCAGAAGCAGACCAGCCTCCCCTCCCCCTTCCTGAAGGAGCTGGATCGCAAATTCATCACCGAACTCGACTACACCCGCCACATGAACGAAACCGTCACCGTCGAGGAGAACACCAACTTCTTCTCCGGCCTGCGAGCCATGCTCACGCAGGAGTGAGTGCCTGCTTCTCCTGATTACGGAATCCTCATTTGCTCACGTCGATGTCATGAACCTTTGGCGGCGGCTTGGCGTTTTCGTCCTTGCGACGGAAAAGGTGGCCCACGTTCACGCCGAAATAGGCCAGGCAGTTGATGAGCAGCGCGGTGGCGGCTGCTTCATCCAGGTTGCCAAATATCGGCACGTTGTCCGGAATGAACTCTGCCACGCCAAAGCTGACATTGAGCAGGTAAAGCGCGGAAAGGATGCCGGAGCCGAGCACCAGAAGATCGCGGATCAGTTTCATGGGAATCGCAGGAAAGGAGTTGAGCAAACAAACACGCTTCATTGTGCCCACACTTCCGCCAGCACGTCAAAACATCGTTGGGCAAAGTTTGGAATGCCGGTTCACCAGCGAACACAAGTCACAGCGCAAGCTTCCCCAGTCTGCGAGCGTTCATGCTCGCGCATGATTCCGCGCGTCCTTTCTCTCCTCCTCGCTCTCAGTCCTTCACTTTTGCTCGCCGAAAACTGGCCGCAATGGCGCGGACCACGGTTGGATGGCACCTCACTGGACACGGGTTTTCCGATTTCTGCGAACGGTCATGTGACTTGGAGGACGGAACTGCCTGGCAGCGGGCATGCGTCACCGATTGTGTGGCAGGATCGGATTTTCACCGTCGCGGCGTTGCCGGAAAACGAGGAGCGCGTGCTGCTCTGCGTGGATCGTGCTTCAGGAAAACTGCTGTGGCAGTCAATCGTGCTCAAAGCGCCCGCGGAAGGCATTCACAAGCTGAACTCGCTCGCCTCCAGCACGCCCGCGACCGACGGCGAGCGCGTTTTCACCGCTTTCCTCGACAACACACCCACCGACGCCACGCGCAAGGCAAACGAGGGCCGCGAGATCCCGAAGGGCGAGGTGCCGAAGGGCACAGTCGTCATCTCCGCGCATGATTTCAGCGGCAAACCGCTGTGGCAGGTGCGCCCGGGCCTTTTCTCCAGCAAGCACGGCTTTTGCTCCAGCCCGATCGTGTTCGAGGACAAGGTCATCGTGAACTGCGACCATGACGGCGACGGTTACATCGTCGCGCTGTCCAAAACTGACGGCAAGGAGTTGTGGCGCATCGACCGCCCGAACAAGACGCGCAGCTACTGCGTGCCGCTCATTCGCGAGATCGGCGGGCGCATGCAGATGGTGCTCTCCGGCACGATGTGCGTCACGAGTTACGATCCGCACACAGGCAAACTGCTCTGGATCATTGACGGCCCCACGGAGCAGTTCGTCGCTTCGATCGTTTACAGCGACCAAACCGGACTGCTCTACATGACCGGCGGTTTCCCGGAGCATCATCTCCTCGCCATCAAGCCCGACGGCAGCGGCAACGTGACCGACACGCACATCGTCTGGCGCACGAACAAAGGCGTCGCCTACGTGCCGTCGCCCATCATCGAAGGCAGTCACTTCCTCATCGTGTCCGATTCCGGAGTCGCGCACTGCTTTGACGCCAAATCGGGCACCATCGAGTGGGAGGAGCGCCTACGCGAGCATCATGCCTCGCTCACCAGCGCGGAGGGGCGCGTCTATTTCGTCAATGACTTCGGCATCCTGCGCACCATCCAGCCTGACAAGAGCTACAAGCTCCTCGCCGAGAGCGAACTGAAGGAAAAGGTCTTCGCCTCACCCGCGATGAGCGAGGGGCAGATTTTCATCCGCACGGACAAGTCGCTGGTCTGCCTCGGCAAGCGCAGCACAAAGACCGCAGCCAGGTAAAAACCACTCACTCGTCCTCGCCATGATTCATCGTTCCTTGGCCCTGTTTCTTATGTCGTCGCTTTCTTTGATTGCCGCGGAACCTGTGCCGGAATTCCACGGCTCCATTGAGCGTCTCGATCCGGCGCTGGATGCGTTGATCGCTCCTGATGCGAAAATCGAAGTGCTGGCTTCAGGCTTCAACTGGTCGGAAGGACCGGTATGGAAGGATGACGGCATTCTTTTCTCCGATGTGCCGGAGAACACCGTCTTCGGCTGGAAAGAAGGAGACACGGCGGCGAAGGTCATTTTGAAACCGAGCGGCAGCCTGGGCGATCCGACGGGTCAGGGCTCGAATGGCCTCGCGGTCGATGCGCAGGGCCATCTTGTCCTCTGCCAGCATGGCGAGCGTCGTGTGGCGCGCTTGGAGAAGGACGGCCATTTCACACCGCTGGCTGACAAGTATGACGGCAAGCGCTTCAACAGCCCGAATGACCTAGTCATCGCCAAGAACGGCACGATCTACTTTACCGATCCACCTTACGGCCTCAAAAAGGGTGGCGCCGCTGCGGAACTCGACTTTCACGGTGTCTATGCCCTGTCACCTGACGGCAAGGTGTCGCTCTTGATTCGTGACATCCGCTTTCCGAACGGCATCGCGCTCAGTCCGGACCAAAAGACGCTCTACGTCGCCGTCTCCGATCCGCAGAACACACGGGTGATGGCTTACGATCTCGATGCTGGCAGCGCCAAGAACGGCCGTGTGTTCTTCAACGCGCAACCGCTCAAGAACGCCGAGCGCAAAGGCGGTTGCGACGGCATGAAGGTGGACACAAACGGCAACATCTGGACCACCGGCCCCGGCGGCGTGCTCATCATCGACAAAAATGGCAAGCACCTCGGCACCATTCTCACCGGCCAGGCGACCGCGAACTGCGCCTTCGGCGGCGGCGATCGCAGCACGCTCTACATCACGGCAGACATGTTCCTGCTGCGCGTGAAGACGCTGGTGAAAGGGCTTTGAAGCTTCTGCCTTAGTTCGTGCTGCCGTTGATGGCGAGCAGCTCGATTTCAAACACCAGCGTGCTCATGGGCGGGATCATCGGGGAGGGGCTGTTGATGCCGTAGGCGAGATTGGAGGGGATCACGAATTTGAATTTGTCCCCCACCTTCATCAACTGCACGCCTTCCGTCCAACCGGCGATCACGCCGTTGAGCGGGAAGGTCGTCGGTTCTCCACGCCTGACCGAACTGTCGAAGACCGTGCCGTCGAGCAAGGTGCCGTGATAGTGAACGGTGACCGTGTCGGTCGCGGTCGGATGAACGGTGCCTGTGCCGCGCTGCAAGACTTCATACTTCAGTCCCGACGCGGTCATGTGGACGCCATCGCCCACGTTCGCCGTGACGGGGGCTGTGGGAGCCGCCGCAGGCGCGTCGGTCATGGCGGAAAGCGGTGTGGGAACCTTGCGTTTCGCAGGCTTGGGCGTTTCGCTGCAGCCGAAAAGCACAAGTGCCGGCAGGATGATGCAGAAGGAGCGGATCATGGGAGTGTGGAATGAAATGCGGTTACTGGTGGCGGCTTCAGCCGGTTCAAACTTCCACGCAATGGACCTTGCTGATGCCCTGGATCTTCTCCAACTCCGCCAGCACTCCGGCGCCCGGAGTGGAGTCGAGTGTGAGCAGCGTGAGGGCCTTGCCGCCTTCCTTGTCTCGGCTGAGGGACATGTCGGCGATGTTGACCTGGTTCTTGCCGAGCGTGGCGCTGTAGGCGGCGATCATGCCGGGGCGGTCGATGTTCTCGATGAAAAGCAGTGTGCCTTCCGGGCGGGCCTCGATGCGGCGGCCGTTGACCTTCACGATGCGCTGGTCGCCTGCGAAGAAAGTGCCGGAGATGCTCGCAGCCTCGCCGTTGTCGTTTTTGGCAACGACTTCAATGAGGTCATTGAACTCGCTCGGCTCGGTGAGGCGGCTTTCAGTGAAGCGGATGCCGAGATTTTCGGCCACGCCGTTGGCGTTGATGTAGTTCACCTGCTCGGCGCCGACAGGTCGCTCCAGGAAGCCTTTCAACACCGCACGCGAAATGAGCGTGGTGTCGCCGCTGCCGACTTTGCCGCTGTAGTTGATGCGCACGACGTTCGAGCGCGCCGGGGCGAGCTGCGAGACGAGGCGGCCGAGAAGCTCGCCGAACTTGAGGAACGGGCCGATTTCGGCCAGCACCTTTGGATCGACGTTCGGCATGTTCACCGCGTTGACGACGGTGCCTTGCAGCAAGTGCGCCTTGATGACCTCGGCGATTTCGATGCCGACGTTTTCCTGCGCTTCCTCCGTGCTCGCGCCGAGGTGCGGCGTGAAGACGGTGTTCGGGGCCTTCAGCAGCGGATAATCGGCGGGGGGCGGTTCGGTTTCGAAAACATCGAGCGCAGCACCAGCGATGGTGCCGTTGGTGAGCGCCTCGGCGAGCGCGGCATCGTCGATCAGACCACCACGGGCGCAGTTGATGATGCGGCAGGTGGGCTTCAGCGTGGCCAGGCGCTTCGCGTTGATCATGTGCTTCGTCTCCGGCGTGAGCGGCATGTGCATCGTGATGTAGTCGGCCTGCACGATGGCGGCGTCGAGATCCTCAACCAGCTCCACCCCGAGGCTTTCCGCGCGATGTTTGGACAAATACGGGTCGTAGGCGACCACACGCATGCCGAAGGCCTTCGCACGTTTCGCGAACTCCGCGCCGATGCGGCCCATGCCGAGCACAACCAGCGTCTTGCCGTACACTTCAGTGCCCTGGAAGCTCTTGCGGTCCCATTTGCCCGCCACGATCGAAGCGTTGGCCTGGGCCGTTTTACGCGAAAGCGCCATCATGAGCGTGAACGCCTGCTCCGCGGTGGAGATCGTGTTGCCGCCGGGCGTGTTCATGACGACGACGCCGCGTTTCGAGGCAACGGGCACGTCGATGTTGTCCACGCCGACACCGGCACGACCGACGACTTTGAGGTTCACGGCGGCTTCGAGCACCTTGGCGGTCACCTTGGCGCCGGAGCGGACGATGATGGCGTGGGCATCGCGAGAGGCCTCGATCATTTTTTCCTCGGCCTTGAGGTCCATGTTCACCGTGACGTTGAAGGAGGGCTCGGCTTTGAGCAGATCGATGCCTTTGCTCGAAATGGGGTCATTGTTGCCGGCGATGAGGATGTTGAACTTGGACATGGTGCGGTTTTTGGGGAAAAGGGCGGCCAGACTAGCCGCCTTTCCAGCGCGCTCAAGAAGCAATGCGTGCTGGACAGGACGGAGGGAGCCGGTTTCATTGTCGCATGGCCGCTGCAACCTTGCTTTTGACCGCCCCACCGCCGCTTCTGGCCGATATACCCCCGCTTGGTGTGCCGGAGATTGGCATCGGCGTGGCCGTTGCCGTCTTGCTCCCGGTCCTCATCGTCTGGCTGGTCATGCGGTCCAAATGCAAACGCCTTCAGGCCGAATCCAGCCGCCATCAGACCGAATCCGCCGCGGCGCTCAACAAACTGCGCGCCGAATCGGCAGCCTCTCTCGACAAACTGCGGACGGACTCCGATGCCGCGCTCAAATCCGCACAGTCCGCCGCGGCAGCCCAACTGGCGGAGATCAAACGTGCGGCGGACGAAACGGCGGCCAAGCTGACCGACACCGAGCAACGCTTCACCACCCACCGTGAAGTCGCCGAGCGCAGGGCCAATGACGCCTCGCGCCAGATCACGCAATTGGAGGCCGATCTGGCCGCCACCCGCCAAGCCGCGTCCCAACTGACCTCCGCGCAATCACGGATCAAGGATCTCGAACTCACGCTCAGTGCCGAGCAGGGCCGCGTGAAGGCGCTGGAACAAACCGTGGAGACCACCAACGCCCGGGCAGCGGATTTTGAGCAACGCATGATCACCGCACAGGAACTGGTGATCAAACATAAGGAAGAGATGCACGAGGCGGCGGTGGAACTGAAGAAGGTTCGCGACGAGCAGGCCGCCTATGCCGCATCGGGTGGCATCGAAGCCGAACTGACCCAGGCACGCGAGGCCCATCAGCAGGCGGAGGTGAAGATCGCGAATCTGCAACGCGCCCTGAAAGCCGCCGAGGCACGCGTCGAGATGGTACAGAAGGAGTTTATGAACGCCGTCGGAGTTGCCTCCGCGCCACTTTCCAGCACCGCGGCCGCGCTGTCGCCGGGCAGTGACAAAAAGGTACGCGAGCTGGAGGAGAAGCTCGCGCACTTGGAGACCGAGTCGCGTAAACGTGCGCGCGAAGACGGCTACAAAATTGCCGAGCTCGAATACCGGCTCAGCGAGGCACTGGAAAGCGCCAAGGGTACCCGGTCGGCCAATGAAGCGACAAGAGGCGAACTGCCACCGCCTCAATCAGCACCGGCAACCGAACCTCCCACCGATCTGCCGCAGACTTCTTCCGATCGGATCGTCTGAGCAGGTGAGCCACCCCTGCCCTGACGAGTCGTGGTAATTTTTCTCCACGCACTCCCGTTCTACTCGCCCGCATGAAACTCACCCTTGCTCTCGTCACCCTCTTTGCAGTCTCCGCATACTCCGCCACGGACTGGGCACGCTTCCGCGGCCCGAACGGCAGCGGCATCGCCGAAACCACCGGCCTGCCCGCCGTCGTCGATGACAGCACCACGATCTGGAAGGTGCCCACGGGACGCGGCTGGTCGTCACCGGTGCTTTGGGGGGACATGGTGGTCATCACTGCCGAGACCGCTGCCAACAAGCGTGAGGTGATCGCTTTCTCCGTGAAGGACGGCAAGGAACTCTGGCACCACGAGCAGACCTTCGTGCCGCACAACCTGCACAAGACCTACAACACCTTCGCCAGCAGCTCGCCCTTCATCGACGCGGAGCGTGTCTATGTGAACTGGAGCTCCGGCACCGACATCCAGGCGCTGGCGCTCGACCACAAGGGCAAGCTCGTGTGGCACAACGACCATGTGGCCGATTACATCCATGAACACGGCACCGGTGTGTCCGCGCTCGTGGTCGATGGCATCATGATCGTGCGCAGCGAGTTCGACGTGGAAAAGAACGGCAAGGACCTCACCACCTCCCCGGAGCAGAAGAATTGGAAGAGCTGTTTCGTCGGTCTGGACGCAAAGACTGGCAAGCAGGCATGGAAGCTCGATCTGCCCAACTGCCTGAACACCTTTTCCACACCTGTCGTGCGTGATCTCCCCGGCGGCGCTCATGAGGTCATCTGCTCGAACACCGGCAGCGGCGTCATGGGCATCGATCCGCTCAAGGGCAAGATCAACTGGCAGCACAATCCCGGCTACTCCCAGCGCAGCCTCGGCTCCGGTGTGTTGAGCGATGACTTCTACTTCTGCACCTTCGGCAGCGGCGGTGGTGGCAAGGAGATCGCCGCGCTGAGCCTCGGCACCGGCAAGCCTTCGCCTGTGCAATACGAAGGCACCAAGGGCCTGCCCTATGTGCCTTCACCGCTCGTCATTGGCGATCTCATGTATCTCCTCGGCGACGGCGGCATCCTGCGCTGCGTCGAGTTCAAGACCGGCAAGGCAATTTACGAAGAACGTGTCGAAGGCGTGCAGGGCAGCGCGAAATTCTTCAGCAGTCCCGTGTCCGCCGATGGCAAAATCTTCTGCGCCAGCCAGCAGGGCGATCTCATCGTCATCAAAGCCGGGCCGAAGTTCGAAAAGCTCGCCGCGAGCAAGCTCGACGGCCCGGTGAACTCCGTTCCCGCCATCGGCGACAAGCGTCTCTATGTCCGCACCGCGACCTCGCTCTATTGCATCGGAGCGAAAGGCTAGGCCGCGTTTGAAAACCTTCGCGATGGCAGCTCTCGAAGCTTCAAAGCTGCCCCTCACCTGACTTCTCCCCAGATGACGCGCAGGATGTCAGCGTTGCTGTGCCCTGGAGAGGGATCCGGCGTTGGAGCCCGCGCACAACGAATCCCCTCTCCCCGTCGATGGTTCGCTCAGAACCATCTCTTTCCTTCGGGGAGAGGCCGGGTGAGGGGTGAAAGCAAGTTTTCAAACACGCCTTGGACGACGCTGGAACCGTGAGGGGTGTCATCATTTCTTCGCCTGGCCGTCTGGCTTTCACGCCGCTCCACGGTTAAATCCGTCCCGTCTCTCGCGTTTCACTCCCATCAACCATGCGCTCCCTCCTCTTTCTCAGCCTCGCCTGTGCGCTCGTCGCCCAGACACCGCGTCCCGGCATCAATTATGACGAAGCGAAGGTCGGCAGCCTGCCGTTGCCGGATTTGAACCTCACCACCGCGGACGATTGGAAAAAATCGCGCCGCGCTGAGATCTTGAAATTGTTCCAGGAAAACGTGTTCGGCAAAACACCGGGGAAAATCGGCACGCCGAAGTTCGAGGTCACCGCGACGAAACCGGACGCGCTCGGCGGGCTCGCCACGCGCAAGTTCATCCACATCTCGCTGCCGGAGCATTCTGCGTGGCAGGGCATGGACGTGATGCTCTACATTCCCAACGAGGCAAAGAATCCCGTGCCCTGCTTCTGCGGCCTCAGCTTCGGCGGCAATCATGCCGTGAGCCAGGAAACCGACATTCCGCTCAGCACGCGCTGGATGCGCGAGAGCAAGGAGAAGAACATCGTCGATCACAAGGCCACCGAGGCCACACGCGGCACCGAAAGCAGCCGCTGGCCGCTCGAAATGATCCTCAAGGCCGGTTTTGCCATAGCCACCGCCTACTATGGCGACATCGAGCCCGATCACGCCGACGGTTGGAAGGACGGCCTGCGTGCCGCAGCGAGCAAGAACGGCGCGAACACCGTGTGGAAGGATGGCGACTGGGGAGCCATCGGCGCCTGGGCCTGGGGCTTGAGCCGCATCGCGGATTACCTGCAAACCGACACGCAGGTTGATGGCAAGCATCTCGCCGTCATCGGTCACTCACGGCTCGGCAAAACATCGTTGTGGGCCGGGGCGCAGGATGTTCGCTTCGGCATCGTCATCTCCAACGATTCCGGCGAAGGCGGCGCCGCGCTGATGCGGCGCGACTTCGGCGAGACGACCGCCGTCATCACCAAGGCATTCCCGCACTGGTTCACGCTGAAGTATTCGAGTTACGCCAGCAACACCGCCGCCTGCCCGGTCGATGCGCACATGCTCATCGCTCTCGCCGCTCCGCGGCCGATCTACATCGCCAGCGCCGCGGATGACCAATGGGCCGACCCCAAGGGCGAGTTCCTTTCCGGCAAGTTCGCCAGCCCCGTCTATGCCTTGTTCGGCAAAAAAGGCGTCGTCGTCGATGAACAGCCTGCCATCGACCATCCTGTCGGCGATTTCATCGGTTACCACGTCCGCACCGGCAAGCACGACGTCACCGATTTCGACTGGACGCAATACCTCGCCTTCGCGAAGCGGCACTGGGCGCTCTGATTTCGCATCCGGTCAGAATGTCGCTTGCCGACTTCACCAAGCCCGTGTGTCTTGCGCGCATCTATGCCTGCGAAAAAAGTTTCCAAAAAACCGGCAAAGGCTGCCAAGAAGGCGCCGAAGAAACTCAAGAATGTGCCCTTCTGGATCGGGTTCGACCTGGGCGGCACGAAGATGATGGCCTCGGTGCTCGACTCGGGCTACAACGTGCTCGGCTCCGCGCGCAAATCGACCAACGGCTCCGATGGCGCCGCCAAGGGCCGTTCCAAGATCGTCAAAGCGATCCATGAGGCGATCGAGGATGCCGGTGTGAATCCGAAAGGCATCCGCGGCATCGGCATCGGCTGCCCCGGCCTCGTGAATCCGGCGAAAGGCGTGCTCATCTTCGCGCCCAACCTCGGCTGGTCAAACATGGCGCTGCGCAAGCTGCTGCAGAACGAATTCAAGTGCGAGGTGGCCGTCCTTAACGACGTGGATGCCGGCACGTATGGCGAATACGAACTCGGCGCGGGCAAAGGCGCGCGCTCGTTGCTCGGCGTGTTTCCGGGCACGGGCGTTGGGTCAGGCTTTGTCTATAACGGACAGCTCGTCATGGGTCGCGCCATTTCCGCGATGGAACTTGGCAATCTCCTGCTGCCCGGCACGCACATCGGCAGCCCGGTGTTCGGCTCAGTCACCTTGGAAGACCTCACCAGCCGGCTGGCGCTCGCCTCGCAGGCGGGAGTCGCGTGTTACCGCGGACAGTTGCCCGATCTCGACAAAAAAACCGAAGGCGCACTGCGCAGCATCCGGAGCAAGGCGCTCGCCAACGCCTTCAAAAGCGGCGAGGACGCGGCGATGGTCATGTTCCGCAACTCCATCCGCTACCTCGGCATGGGCGTGGCGATGGTCGTCAATCTCCTCGCACCAGACCGCGTCACTCTCGGTGGCGGACTGGTCGAGGAACTGCCCGGCCTCTACTTGAACCTGCTCAAGGAAGAAGTGGATCGCTACGCCATTCCCGAGCTGGCGCGTGGTGTGAAGTACTCGCTGGCAAAACTCGGCGGCCAGGCGGTGGCCGCGGGCGCGGTGGCATGGCTGCGCAATGAGAAGCAATGATCCGCGCCCATGAGCGAACCAACTCCAGCCATCCAGCCTTCACCGGAGCACGCGGTCATTTACATCGGCGCCGCCTCGGTCGCACTCGTCATCGGCCGCAAGGACGACGATGGCAGGTTCAATTTCGTCGAGGGCCTTGACCGGCCTTTGCCCGTCGCGCGTGACATCTTCCGCTCCCGCAGCATCTCACGCTCCACCGTCGATCAAGCCGCCGCCATCCTGCGTGACTATCTCCAGACGATGCGCGAGTACAGCATCCCCGCCTCGCAGTTGCGCCTGTTCACTTCCAACATCCTCGCGGAGGCCTCGAATCACGAAATCTTTCTCAACCGTCTCCAGGTGCACAGCGGCGTCCCGCCAAGCCTCATCGACGACGGCAACATGACGCGTCTCGTCTATCAGATCGCCCAGCGCCTGTTGAAGAAGAACCCCACGCTTGAAAAAGGAAACACCTTTGTCTCCCACATCGGCCCGGGGAACACGCGTGCGATCTACTTCCAGCAGGGACGCCTTGCTGCCTACAGCAACTACCGCCTCGGCATCTTCCGCGCCCGCGAGGCCGTCGCCACGCCGGACGAAGAATCGCAGCACCAGCTCCTGCATCTGGAGGAGCACATCCGTGGCGTCGTGGATCATCTGGCCCAGGACTATTCGGGTGTGGCAATCGACCACCACGTGGCCATCGGCGCCGAAATCCAGAGCGTCGCCCCGCGTCTCGGCAAAGCACGCCACGGCGCGCATCGCGTTCGGGAAAGTGACCTTGCCCGCCTGACCGACAAGCTCGCCCGTTTGAATCCCGACGAACTCGTACGCGAGTTGCATGTGCACTACACGGGCGGCGAAGGCATCGTGCCCGCGTTGCAGACGAACCTCGCTCTCGCACGCCGTTTTGGCGACGATACGATCTGGGTGCCCGAAGGTGACTTCCTGCGCGAATTGATGCTCGACCTGATGTCCTCGGGCTCGCGCACAGGCATTTTCCAGGAGGAGGTCATGCAGGCGGCGAGTGAAATCGGCCTGCGCTACAAGACCGACCGCAAGCATGCCGAGCATGTCGCAAACTTCGCGCGCCAGCTTTTCCGCGAGCTGCAACACCTGCACGGCCTCGACTCCAAATACGAACTCATCCTCCGCATCGCCGCCACACTGCACGAAGTCGGCATGTTCATCAGCCCGCGAGAGCATCACAAGCACAGTCTCTACATCCTGCTGAACACAGAAATCTTCGGCCTCAGCTCGCAGGATCGCGTCCTGGTGGCTCTTCTCGCCCGCTACCACCGCCGCTACAATCCGGAGCCCAATCATCCGCACTTCTCCGACCTCTCGCGTGAGGAGCGCATGATCGTCCTGAAGCTGGCAGCACTGCTGCGTGTCGCCGATGCGCTTGACCGCAGCCATGCACAACGCATCAAGTCGATCCAGCTCCGGCCGGAGGGTCCGCGCCTCAACGTGCTGACCCAGGGCGTTGATGACACCACCGTGGAGCAGATCGCCATCAATTCGAAATGTGACCTTTTCCGCGAAATTTACGGTTATGACATCATCCTCGCCAAATCCTGACCAACGACCCGCGCCGCCCAAGTTGCGTTTGACCGAGGAACACTTCATCAACCGCGAGCTGAGCTGGCTGGCCTTCAATTCCCGGGTGCTCGACGAGGCAGCGCGTGCCGACCTGCCGGTGCTCGAACGCGTGAAGTTCCTCGCCATCACCGCCTCGAATCTCGACGAGTTTTTCATGGTCCGCGTCGGCGGGCTCCAGTTGTTGCGCGAGCAGGGGCTGCGTGCACGCGACAACGCGGGCCTCACACCCACGCAGCAGTGGGAGCAGATCCATCAGCACGCGGGTGCGTTTGTGGCGCGGCAGTACAGCCTGCTCAACGAGAAGCTCACGCCGCTGCTGAAGGAAAAGGGCATCCGTCGTCTCACCAACGCCGACGTCACGCCCGCACAGCGCATACACCTGCGCGAATACTTCGCCGAGCACATTTTCCCAGTGCTTTCGCCCGTCGTGGTCGATGACGCCGGGGCCCGCGCGGCCATTCCCGCGCTGAGCATCGTCCTGCTCTCGACCGTGACCAGTGGCGACGAAAAACGCCACGTGCTGCTGCCGCTCCCGGCCAATCTGCCGCGCCACGTCGCCGTTCCGGATCCTGACGCAGGCCAGTTCCTCTATGTGAACCTCGAGGATGTCGTCAGCCTGTTCATCGCCGAGTTTTTCCCGGCGGAAAAAGTTTCGGAGCCCACGCGCTTCCGCGTCAGCCGCAACACCGACATCACTGTCGACGATGAAAGCGCCTTCGACCTCGCAAGCGAGATGGAGGAGATTCTCGAAAAGCGGCTGAAGAGCCCCGCCATCCGCATCGAGATCGAAGCCGGTGCCTCGCGCGAGCACACACGCATCATCCGCGACCTCTGCGGCGCCAAAACTGCGCAGGTGTATGAAATCCCGGGTGAACTCGACCTCCGCGCCTTTTTCCAGATCGCCAGCATCTCCGGATTCGATGAACTCAAGGTCGAGCCATGGGACAGTCATCCCACCACGGCCATCACACCTGGCGAGAGCATCTTCGAGGCCATCAAGCGTGGCGACATTCTGCTGCACCATCCTTATGAGAGCTTCGACCCTGTGCTCGCACTCGTCGAAGAGGCGGCGGCAGATCCGGACGTGATCGCCATCAAGCAGATCCTCTACCGAACCGCGAAGAACAGCCGCGTCATCTCCGCGCTCATCCGTGCCGCGGAGGCCGGCAAGCACGTCACGGTGCTCGTGGAACTGAAGGCGCGCTTCGACGAGGCCCGCAATCTCGAACGTGCCGCCGATCTGATCAACGCCGGCGCGCAGATCATCTACGGCGTCGCCGGCCTGAAGACGCACGCCAAGGTCTGTCTCGTCATGCGCCGCGAATCCGGCCACCTGACGCGTTACATGCACTTCGGCACGGGCAACTACAACGAAAGCACCGCACGCCTCTACACCGACATCAGCCTGCTGACCTGCCGCGCCGATTACGGCACCGACGCCTCCGCGTTTTTCAACACCGTCACCGGCCGTTCACGCTTCGTGCACTTCAACAAGCTCAGCATGGCCCCCTACGGCCTGCGTGAACGCCTGCTCGGCATGATCCGCAGCGAGACCGAACGCGCCCGCCAGGGCGAGAATGCCGAGATGATGCTCAAGATGAACGCGCTCGAGGATCGCGAGATGATCGAGGCGCTTTACGAAGCCTCGCAGGCGGGCGTGAAGATCCGTCTCAACGTGCGCGGCATCTGCTGCCTGCGTCCCGGCATCAAGGGCATCAGCGAGAACATCAGTGTCATCAGCATCATTGACCGCTATTTGGAGCACGCCCGCATCTTCTGGTTCCGTCAAGGCGGCAAACCTGTGGTCTTCATCGCCAGCGCGGATTTCATGAACCGCAACCTTTCCAAGCGCGTCGAGCTGCTCACGCCCGTGGAGGACAAGGAAGCCCGCAAACGCCTCCAGCACATCCTGGAGGTTCACTTTGCCGACACCGCCCGTGGTCGCATCCTCAAGGCCGATGGCACATGGATTCTCCCAAACGTCACCGCAGCAAGAACCCTCCGTTCACAAGAGCAATTTGCGCGGCAGATGGCCAAACGCGCACGGCAGGCCAACGAGTCTCCCGACGTCCTCGTGCCCCACACGCCGAAGTGAGCCTTCCGGACAGGCGGTGAACCACCTTGCGCGCTCCATGTGACATGCTACGCTCGCGGCCCTCTAACCTCCAATTCGCACGCATCATGGGCAAAACTCTCTTCGAAAAAGTCTGGGAATCGCACGTCGTCGGCACGCTCGCCAATGGCCAGACGCAGCTTCTCATCGACACGCATCTCGTCCATGAAGTCACCAGCCCGCAGGCCTTCGGCATGCTGCGTGATTTGAACCTCAAAGTCGCCTATCCGCACCGCACCTTCGCCACGGTCGATCACATCGTGCCCACCGACAGCCAGGTCTCGCCGTTCTCCGATCCTCTCGCCGAGGCGATGATCCAGGAGCTCAACAAGAACGCCAAGGAGTTCGGCATCACCTATTTCAGCCTCGCCAGCGGCAAGCAGGGCATCGTTCACGTTGTGGGACCCGAGCAGGGCATCACCCAGCCCGGCACAACCATCGCCTGTGGCGACAGCCACACCGCCACGCACGGTGCGTTTGGTGCGATCGCCTTCGGCATCGGCACCACGCAGGTGCGCGACATCCTCGCCACGCAGACGATGGCGCTCGGCAAGATGAAGGTCCGCCGCATCAACGTGGACGGCCAGCTTCGTCCCGGCGTTTACGCGAAGGACGTCATCCTCCACATCATCCGCCTGCTCGGCGCGAATGGCGGCATCGGCTACGCCTACGAATACGGCGGCAGCCTCTTCGACGCCATGTCGATGGAGGAGCGCATGACCGTCTGCAACATGTCCATCGAGGGCGGTGCCCGCTGCGGTTACGTCAATCCAGATGAGAAGACCTTCGAGTACCTCAAAGGCCGCCCTTACTCGCCGCAGGGCGATCAATGGCTCGAAACCGTCGAAAAATGGCGCGCCGTCGCCTCCGACAAGGATTCCGTTTACGACGACGTCGTGAACATCAAAGCGGAAGACGTGCCACCGACCGTCACCTGGGGCACCAGCCCGGACCAGGCCATCGCCGTCACCGAAAACGTGCCGACGCCCGACAGCGCCACCACCGAGCCTGCGCGCATCTCCATCCAGGACGCGCTCGATTACATGAAATTGCCCGCCGGCAAGCCGATCAAGGGCACCAAGATCGACGTCGCCTTCATCGGTTCCTGCACCAACGGCCGTCTCAGCGACTTCCGCGAAGTGGCGAAGTTCATCAAGGGCCGCAAAGTCGCCGCCGGTGTCAAAGCCATCGCCGTTCCCGGCTCGCAGATCGTCGATGTCCTCGCCCGTCAGGAAGGGCTCGACAAGGTCTTCAGCGAAGCCGGATTCGAGTGGCGCGGCGCAGGCTGCTCCATGTGCCTCGCGATGAATCCCGACAAGCTCGTCGGTGACCAGCTCTGCGCTTCGTCCTCGAACCGCAACTTCAAAGGCCGCCAAGGCAGCCCCACCGGCCGCACCGTCCTCATGAGCCCCATCATGGTCGCCGCCGCCGCCCTCACCGGAAGCATCGCCGATGCCCGCGAGGTGTTTGCGATCGCAGGTTGATTTCAACAGACACAACTTCACGAGGAGGGCGGATTCGCGAGAGTCCGCCCTCTTTTTCTGATTTGATGAAACCAAAGCCAAACTTCAGACGGATAGAATCCATCTCTTGAAACCCGTGGTCCTGACTCTGGCACTCATTCTGGCAATCCTCACCCTCGCATTGTTGGCGCTCAACGCGTGGGCCATGGCGCCGACTCGTCTGCAATGGCAGGCACAGCTCGTCACGCAGGAGTTTGGTCACTGGCTCGCGTTGCTGTCGCTCATGTTGATCTATCCGGCACTTCAATCGTCACGCTGGCTCGCGTTGCCCTTCGTCGTGCTTGCCTGCGTCTTCATGATTCCCGCCGTTCAGGCGTCACGCATCGCCAACGCAGAGCGTCTGCCTTTCTCCTGGCTGCGCCTGTGGCTCCCGTTTCGATTCGATCAACCCGCCGTGCAGTGCGAGCGCCGGACTTACTGGCAGAACGGCGACGAATCGCTCGACATCGTCATTCATCGCCCGGTGAACGCGAACAAGTCCCTTCCATGCCTCCTCATCGCGCACACCGGCGGCTGGGACAGCGGTGATCCGGGTGAATTCGACTGGGCGAACACCAAACTCGCCTCGCATGGTTACATTCTTTGCTCGTTTGGCTATCGACTCGCCCCGAAACACAAGTGGCCCGCTCAAGCTGAGGACACGCGTCGAGCTTTCGCGTGGATTCGCGATCACGCCGCAGAACTCGGCATCGACACGAACCGCATCGTTCTCATGGGACGTTCCGCTGGCGCACAAATCGCGGCCGCATGTGCTTTCAGCATGCCGGAACTCGGCGCACGCGGCTGCATCATCGTTTATGGCACGCCGAACATGTACATCGCCCGCGAGTGGTCGCTGCCGGACGATCTTCTGAAATCGCTTACACTCGTGCGCCAATACATGGGCGGTGATCCGCATGAGGTGCCCGACGCTTATCGCACCGCCTCCGCCACCGAGTTTCTCGACACGCACAGCCTGCCCACGCTGCTCATTCACGGCACGCTCGATTCCCTCGTCGGCATCGGTCACAGTCGCCTTTTCAACCAGAGCCTCGCCCATCGCGATGATCATCACTTCATCGAGTTCCCCTGGGGCACGCACGGCACCGATTACTTCCCGTCCTCGCCCGGCGGACAGCTCTCCACCGCCGCAATCCTCCACTTCATGGAACGATTCGTCTTCGGCAGCCCGTAATCGGACGCCATGAATCGTGTTTTTTGTTTCTGCCTCGTCCTCGCTGCTTCGGCTTTCGCCGGAGACCTCCAGCTCACTCTTCCTCCCGTTGTCTATGCCACGCCGGACGTGCAGATGAGCATCTACCACGATAACATCGTCCTCACCGAGACGCCGCAGGACTACCGCTTCGAGTTCGCCTGCGATATCGGCAAGAACGAAGCGCAACGCTGGACCGTGAAGCCTGCTGATTCCGATGTCGGCGATCATCCCATCGCCATCACGGTGAAGGACGCCTCCGGCAAAGTGCTGGAGCAGGGCAAGACCACGCTGCACGTCTCACCACGCAAAGCCGGTGACGGCAAAGCGCTGCGCCTCCTTATCATTGGCGACAGTCTCACCAACGCCTCAGCCTATCCCAACGAAATAGCCCGCCTGCTCGCGTTAGACGGCAATCCCAAGTTCACGCTGCTCGGCACGCACAAACCCACGTCTGCAAAGCCCGGTGTCGTGCACGAAGGCTATGGTGGTTGGAAGTGGAGCGACTTCCTCACGAAATTCAACGCGCCTACACCCGGTGTCACTGCCGGACCGCTCGCGCGCAAGGCCACCAGTCCGTTCATCTTCCCTGCCGCCGATGGCAAAACCGGCGTCTTCGATCTGAACCGCTACTTCAAGGAGCATTGCGACAACCAGCCGCCCGATGTCGTCACATTCCTCCTCGGCATCAACGACTGCTTCGCCGCCGATCCAAACAACCCCGACGCCAAGATTGATGAAGTACTCGCCAACGCCGACAAATTGCTCGCCGAGTTTCACAAGGTCGCGCCCAAGGCCATCCTCGCCGTCGGTCTCACCACACCGCCGAACTCGCGCCAGGAAGGATTCACCGCGAACTACAAGGACAAATACCCGCGCTGGGGTTGGAAGCGCATTCAGCACCGCCTCGTCCAGCGCATGCTGGAACGTCTCTCCAACCGTGAAAAAGACGGCATTCATCTCGTCCCCACCGAACTCAACCTCGATCCCGTCGATGGCTACCCCAACAACAACGGCGTTCACCCCAACGCTACCGGCTACGCCCAGATCGGCGCGAGTTTTTATTCGTGGATGAAGTCGCGATTCTGATGCCCGGAGACGAGCGACAGCCTCATTCAAATCGTTTATCGCGTCCACTGATGGCGCCCATACACAGAGGATAAAACTCGCGCCGCCAGTCCGTAGGTTTAAGCACATGTCCCCCATCATCCAGCCTCCTTCCCTCGTGCGTTGCGCCGGGCCGCTGACCTCGCGCCGAAGCTTCATGCAGTTTGGTCTGACCGGCATGGCCACGCTGAGCTGGCCGAGCCTGCTCAAACTGCGCGCGGCGAACGCGGCTCTGCCAAAGGCAGAGCGCAAATCCATCATCATGGTCTGGCTGCCGGGCGGGCAGTCGCATGTGGACACTTACGATCCGAAGCCGGATGCGAGCAGCGAGTATCGTGGGCCATTCAAGACGATCAGCACGAAGGTGCCGGGCACGATCTTCACCGAGTTGCTGCCGATGAACGCGAAGATCGCGGACAAGTTCACGCTTGTGCGTTCGATGCATCAATCCGCTGGTGGCCATCCGGCAGGAACAATGCAGATGTTCTCCGGCGACACCGACACGCGCGACAAGCCGAAGCCGCGTCTGCCGGACTGGATGTCCGTGGCGCATTACCTGCGTGCCAAGGAAGGCGGTCGCGTGAATCCGCTGCCAAATTACATCGGCGTGCCTGCCGTGTCGCCAGAGTACTCGAGCCCAGCCTATCTTGGCGACGCATACGCTCCTTTCGCGGTGAGCGATGATCCGAATCGTCCAAATTTCCAAGTGCCCAACATCGGTCTGGATGATGAAGCCGAAACACGCCGCCTCAGCGACCGCATCGCACTGCGCCGCAGCCTCGACAAGATGGAGCGTGCGTTCGACCGCGAGGGTGAGCTTGGTGCGCTGGATGAATTCGAGGCTCAAGCCGCCACACTGCTCACGAATCCGCACACGCGTGATGCGTTTGACCTCAGCAAGGAAGATCCGGCTGTTCGTGATCGCTACGGTCGCAACCGCTGGGGCCAGCAATTGCTGCTGGCACGCCGTCTCGTCGAAGCAGGCGTGGAAATCGTCACCAGCAGCCTCAGCGGCCCGCTTTGCGGCCGCGTGAACAATTGGGATGACCACGCGGTGAACCAGCATCAGTTCGAGGCGTTGCGCTTCCGCATGCCGACCTATGACCGCTGCGTGTCTGCTTTGATCGAGGACATCTATGCGCGTGGTCTCGACAAAAAGGTGCTTGTCATCGTCACCGGCGAGTTTGGCCGCACGCCAAAGATCAGCTTTGACCGCAGCACGGGCGCGGGCGATGCCAGCGGGCCCACAGGCACGCTGCAGCCCGGCCGCGACCACTGGCCGCGTGCGTTCACCAACGTGTGGGCCGGCGGCGGCATCCAGACCGGCGGTGTCATCGGCGCGAGCGACAAGCGCGGAGAGGATGTGGTCGAACGCCCCTGCAACGCCGCGGACTTCCTGGCGACAATTTACCATCATCTCGGCATCGATTACTCAAAGGTAACGATCAATGACCTCAACGGCCGCCCGGTGCATATCGTCGAAAATGGCCGGGCGATTCCGGAATTGATCGCGTGATGCGGTGATGATTCGTTGCGTTTGAGCGCGTAGAAGAGTCATGCAACTCCGCCTGGCTCTTCTCATCTCTCCGCTGCTGCTTTCCTTTGCCCAAGGCCAGGAAATCAAAGACGGGCAGTTTCCTGTCACCTCGAACCTGAAGGCCGGCGTCGCAAAGATCGACATCACACCGCCGGATGCCGCTGCGGTCACGCTGGTGGGTCACGTGCGCAAGGTGACAGGCGTGCGCGATCCGCTGCGTGCGGGCGTGCTCGTTCTCGACGATGGTGAGACGAAGGCCGCGATCGTCACAATGGACACCATCGGCGCGTGGGAAGACATGGTGCGTGATGCGCGGGCACGCATCGAACGCGAATCCGGCGTTCCGGCGGCGAACATCCTCATTTCAGCCGCGCACAACCATTCCGGCCCCGGTTACCTCGAAAACATGCGCTGGGCGGCCGATCTGATTCAGAAACTCGGCGATGCCGCAAAACAGGCCGCTTCAAACATGAAACCTGTGAGCGTCGGCTACAGCGAGGATCGCATCAGTTTCAACATCAACCGCCGCAAGACCTACGATGGCCGGGCGGTGGTCAGTCTGAATCCCGACGGACCGAATGACCCACGCGTAAAAGTGTTGCGCTTCGATGACGGCACCTCGCTCACACCACTGGCCGTCATCATGCACGCAGTCTGTCATCCCTGCTTCTTCACCTGGGGCGACAAAGGCTCGCAGCCGTATCCGAAGGGCTATCCCAAGATGAGCGCCGATTTCCCCGGCGAGGCGCAGACCTTTGTCGAGATGTGCTACGAGCAAAAAACGAGCGCGTTGTTCATGCAAGGCTGCGCCGGTGACATCCGGCCCAATCTTCCCGGCTATCCCTATCGCTGCGCCGATGAAGCCGACATCCAGTGGGCCGGTCGTGATCTCGGTGGCGCGGTGGCACGTGCGGCGTCGTTCAGCGTGACACGCGAGCAACTTCGCAAACGTCAGACCTACTACCCCATCCGCGTCGCCAGCGAGGTCGTCGAGCTCCCCGGCAAAGAAGGGCCTGTGCGCTCCGAACTCATGGCGATGAAGATCGGCCCTTTTCTCCTGCTCACGATGCCCGGTGAACCGATGGTCGAGTACGGCTTCAAACTCGAGAAGGCCATCGCTGACCGTGCCACACCGATCATCATCGGCTACGCGAATGGCAACATCGGCTACATCGCCACCGCGGACGCGCACACGGTCGGCGGCTACGAGCCAAACCTGTCAAAGCTCAAGCCCGAGGCCGAGCCAATCATCTTGAAAAAACTCGGCGCGCTCGCGGATCGTGTCGTCGGTGATGTGTTTGAAAGCTTCTCGAAGCATCCAAAGGACCTCCAAAAGCGCGAGGCCGAGGAAAAGGCCCGCCTCGAATCCAAATCGGGCACTTCAGCCCGCTAAACTGCCCATTTCCCCGCTCTCTGCTCTCATCTTCCCCATGACCCACCCGCTCGTCTCCTATCCCCAGCTTCCCGACACTCCAACGTCCCATCTGCCCTTCAGCCCCTGCGTGGTCGTGGGCGATCTCATTTTCGTCTCCGGCCAGGCTTCCGTGGATCAGCAGGGCAACATCATCAGCGACACATTCGAAGGCGAGTTCCGCCGCAGCATCGAAAACGTGCGCAAAGTGCTCGAAGCCGCGGGCAGCGACCTCGCGCATGTCGTGCAGACGCGCAATTACGTGCGCGATGCCGAGGACGTGCCGCTCTACAACAAGCTTTACCGCGAATACTTTCCGCAGCCGTCACCAGCACGCACCACCATCACGAACTGCCTGCCGCCCTCGCTCAAATACGAGGTCGAGGCTGTCGCCGTTCGCAAACACGCCTGACTCTCCAATCGCATGAACACAGACGAAAACGCCCGTCGCGCTTACTGGACGGAACAGATGGAGGCAGGCTACGCGATCGTGCAGAAGCTGATTGAGTTTCCCGTGAATGAGTGTGGCGAGCGTTTTGCCGCGATTCCCGATGCCGCGGTGGCCGCAGGCGTGGAGATGTTGTTCTCCACCAGCAAGATCGCCGGGGATCTCGACCGCGTTTACTTCCTGCGCGAGAGCCTCGTGCGTGATGTGATCACCATCGGCCGAGAGATGAACGAGCGAGGCTGGATTTTAAAAATCGAGGACGGCTTCCGCTCGCTCGACATGCAGCGACAGCTCGTGCGCAAGCCCTCGGTGTTCGACAACGTGCTCAAGAAGACGATGTGGGAGCTTGGCGGGCAGATTCCGACGCCGGAGATGATGTTCCGCCGTGCCATCGTGCTGACGGCGAACATGCCGAAGATCGGCGCGCACATGTCCGGTTCAGCCATCGACATCTCCGTTTTCCATCGCGATGACGGCACCGAGGTCTGGCGCGGCCATCCCTATCTCGAAATGAGCGAATGCACGCCCATGCGTTCACCGTTCGTCGCGCCGGAGCACGTCGCCACGCGTTTGGAAATATGCGCGATGATGGAAAAGCATGGCTTCATCCACTTTCCGTTCGAGTTCTGGCACTTCGACAAGGACGATGCCGGCATGCACATCCTCACCAGCAATCCCGCGCCCTGCCGCTTCGGTCCCGTGAACTGGGACCCGCGCACCAACGAGGTCACACCGGTCGAAAACCCGCTCACGCTGCTCAACCCGCTGTCCGTCATCGAAAGCGAAATCGCGGCGGCCTTGGAGCGGGCAAAGAATTGAGATTGCGGAAACAACCAGGTCACACTCCGCCAGTCATCAACTCATCGAGATGCCGCTGCCGATACGCGGCGGGAGTCAGCCCCGTGTGGGCACGGAAGGCGCGGGTGAAGGCGCTTTGGTCGTAGAAACCGCATTCGAGGGCGATGGCTCCTGCGGTGTGATTGGTGGCGATGAGGTCCTGGCAGGCGGCATGGACACGCTGGCGGATGAGGTAGCGCATGGGAGGCTCTCCGAGCAGCTTGTGAAAGAGGCGGGTGAACTGCCGTTCCGACAGATGCGTGAGCGCGGCGAGCTGTTTCGTCTCGATGGGCTCGCGAAAGCGCGTGTGCAAATGACGCAACGCCGGTTCCAACTGCTGGAAGGGCTGCGCCACGCCGCCAACTTCGTGCATGTCGTAGAGCACAAGGGCGACGCCGCAGATGTGTCCGCGCGTATCCCGCAGCGGTGAGACGGAGACGACATACCAGTTCAACGGGCCGCTGATGTCCGGCACCATTTGAGAGTAATAGGTGCGCGTCTTTCCGGTGCGCATCACACGCCGGTCCTCGTCCACGAAACTGGCCGCCAGCTCGCGCGGAAAGAAGTCACGGTCCATCTTGCCGAGCATCTGCCATTCATGCTCCAGGTTGAATATCTTCAGCGTGCGGGCGTTGGCGCAGACGAAGCGGCTGTCCTTGTCCTTGGCCAGGAAGGCGATCATCGGCAATGTGGCAAAAAGCGCGGAGAGCTGCAGCCCGCCGCCCATGCGCTTGAGAAATGCCTGCTGAAACTGTTGGGCCCGGCGCTGTTCGCTCATGGTCGGAAAATAACGAAGATCGCCGTTTCTGACCAATCCATTCAACTGCCGCCGTCGGCATTTCCGCCCTCCACCCCGCGTGGACGACCTTCCACGGTGAGTTGAAATCACTCAATGCCAACAATTAGGATCGAAAATGGGAAGTTGCCGCCATCAAGGCAAGCGCGGCCCCACTTTCACGGACTTCACGAGATCTGCCCATGTATCCACTGCATGGGATAGCATTTCTCTGATATTTGCGGCGGACTTGTCGCACGCGATGGCAATTCGCCTCGTCAGGCGGTTATCTTTGAAAGCGGTGACTGCAAACTTTTGCTTCGGAAGAGCCTCCGCGAGATGGCGGGGTAGAATTCCCGCATTGACTCCCCCACCTCGGAGCAGTTCGAAGGCGTGATGGAAGGAGTCTGCCTCTACAGCAATCTTTAGTTGGAACTTGTGTTGCTTCGCCATGTCCTCCAGGCACTTCAGCATCTCGCCACCATGTTTTAGAAAAGGAATCGCATACCGTTTCAGTATTTTGAAACCGGGCACTTCTCCTTCCTCCAGACAGTCCTGCCTGACGACGAGAAGCATTGGCAGTTCCCCCAAGACCCGCGAGTAGTGCTTCTCGTCGTTCAGCTCTTCCACCCTAACGAGCGCTAGGTCCGCCCTGCCATCGCCGATCCTGGCGATGGCTTCACGACTTGGCGTGCCGTGGAACTCGAAGCGGGTACGCTCGAAACTTTTTTGCAAACTTCCAAAGAACGGCCACAAAAACTCTTCAAACGCGCTTTCGCCACCGGCCACTTGAAGGACCTGGTCTTGACCCGTTATCTCGTTCAATCCGGCCAGGAAAGCTTTCACGAGCGCGGCCAGATCACTTCCCTGCTGGGTCAGCTCCCACGGCCTTTGGTGACGGACAAAAAGCTTTATCTTCAAGATGCGCTCCAATTCAGTGATTTGCTTGCTAATTTGGCCTTGATTACATCCACGCTGGCCACTAGCTGCGGCCACAATGCTTCCACTGTCGACCACACGCATGAATGTTTGAAGGCGCGGGAGGGTCAAGCCTTCGACAATGAGTTGAGCGAAATTGAGGAGCATGATTTTAGAGTCATGCAGCATTCAATCTTTTCCACTACGGACACAAAGAATCGCCCGTTGAAGAGAACATGAAATCAGTGATCGGACAGCTCATCATGCGTGTCGGAGCAAAGTGCTACGAGGTGCGCGATACCCAAACCACATTCCGCTTGCGCCTATGCTCAGGATTTCGTCTGAGCCTTGTCTTCGCTGCGTTACTCTGTTTTTGCCAGAATGGACTAGCGGCCATTTCCGTCGGAGGGCGCGTCAGTGTCACTCAAAATGGCGTGAATATTCGCGCAGGCGCTGGAAGTACGATCGTAAACGGGCAACAAAACTCGGGGGCGTTAGGCACGGTGACAGGCGGGCCCACGAATGCTCAGATTGGCGGCACTGGGACAACGTACACTTGGTGGAATGTGAATTTTGACAGTGGCGCAGACGGGTGGGTCGCAAGCATCTACCTCGCTGAAGTCGCGGCCCCGACCATGTCCCTTAGCAGTCCCAATGCCGGGGCGACGTGGCAGACCGGCACAAGTCAGACGGTGAGCTGGTCGGTCAGCGGGGACACGGTCCCTATCAGTTATTTCGTGGTGAGGCTGTCCACCAACAACGGCAGCAGCTATACCGACATCTCCTCAAATTTGAGCGCCTCGGCACGATCCTTTAATTACACGCCCAGCAGCGGCCAAGCCACCACCACTGCCGTCTGTTGGGTTCGTGCCTTCAACTCAGGAGGCACGGTTCTAGCCGGGGCCATAAGCAGCGGAGCTTTCGCCATTGCCACGCCTCCGTCGGCTACGACCAATGCCGCCACGAACATTACGACCACCTCGGCGCAGATGAACGGGACGATTAACCCCAATGGAGCGAGCACCACAGCCTATTTTCAGTATGGGGCAACCACGAGCTATGGGAGTTCATCCGGGGTCGGAAGCTTTGGCAGCGGAACGTCATCAATCGCCATTAACACTGTTCTGAGCGGTGCATCACCAAATACCACCTTCCATTACCGGGTGGTGGCAACGAATAGCGGCGGAACCACATATGGCAGCGACAGAAGTTTCACGACGGATGCGCCTCAACCGCCCCCTTCTGCGACGACGAATGCGGCGACGAATGTCACGGCCAATTCGGGGCAGTTGAATGCGACGATCAATCCAAATGGATCCAGCACGACGGCTTATTTCGAATATGGTCCGACGACGAGTTACGGCGGCACAGGCGGGTCAACGAACTGCGGGAGTGGCACCTCAGCGGTCAATTTATTCTGGAACAACACAGGCCTCAATTTCAACACGACCTTTCACTATCGCGTTGTAGCGACGAACAGCGGCGGCACGACCTATGGAGGAGACGTCACGTTCACGACATTGCCTGCACCCGTACCTCCGACGATCCTAGCACCGGGTTTGGCGTCTTCACCGGGCCCAACGCTGGGGACACTGACGCCGATCTTTAACTGGAATGCAGTAAGCGGTGCTACGGGCTACGGGCTGTATATCAGAGACATGACGACTGACACGTTGATTTACAACAATGACGGAGGCGTCAAAAGTGGAACGTCCTTCACACTGCCCAGCGGCTATTTATCGAACAACGGCCATGCCTATCGCTGGGCTATGACCAGTTTCGCCGGCGGCTATGAAAGCGCGCAGGGCAGTTATCTTTACTTCAAGGCACCGCCCGCTGCCCCGCTGCCGTCGGCTCAGACTCTGGCGGCCACTAACGTGACGGCAAACTCGGCGCAGTTGAATGCGACGATCAATCCAAATGGCTCAAGCACGACGGCCTATTTTCAATACGGTCCGACGACGAGTTACGGCGGCACAGGCGGCTCAACGACCTGCGGGAGTGGCACCTCAGCGGTCAACTTATTCTGGAACAACACAGGCCTCAATTTCAACACGACCTTCCACTATCGCGTTGTAGCGACGAACAGCGGCGGAACGACCTATGGCGACGATGTCACGTTCACTACCTTGCCTCCTGCTGCTCCTCCCACAGTCCAGACGGGCAGCGCATCTTCTATCACAACTAGCACCGCAGTTATCAACGGCGCGGTGCTGAGCGATGGGGGGTCGTCCATCATCGACCGTAGGTTCGATTGGGGCACATTTACGCCGTTGAATCAGGCTGTTCTCAGCGGAGCGATTACAGTCTCGGGAAGCAATTTCTCCGCGACGCTTACCGGCCTTGCCCCAAACACGACGTACTTCTTTCGCGCGTGGGCACGGAATGGGAGCACGTCGGATGTCGGATATGGTGCAGGTTGGAACATTGGCAGCATCCTTTCGTTTACCACATCCTCAGGCGTGCAGCCCAATTTAGCGTTGTATCAGCCTTCCGGATGGTCGGACAAAATCGTGGTCTCGAAGGTCACGGGCAACCACTCCGACAGTTCCTCATTTGCGACGACCGATTCCATTTATCTTGATTGGGCAGTCATCAATAGCGGAGCCGGCGCTACAAACAGTCGATTCTACACGGAACTCTATGTGGACGGCACGCTCAGAACCACTTGGTCCACCGAGCCGTCCCTTGCCGCATCAAGCTACGATTCGCGGAACGACTATGCCATAGGAACCCTCAGCGCGGGAACCCATGACATTCTCATCAAAACGGATTCCACGTCCGCCGTCTCGGAGAGCAATGAGAGCGACAACCAGTATACGAAGTCGATCACTGTCGGCACCACTCAGGATCCGCCCATCACTGGCCTCTCCGTCACGGGTCGGGTTTTGAGCCGCACAAGCGGACTTGTATTAGCGGGAGTGACGGTGACTCTGGCTGGCAAGAGCGCGACGACGGCTACAAACGGTACGTTTTCCCTGGCGAATGTTGATCTTGCAGTGGGATCGAACCTCGTGGTTTCACTGGCAGGCTACCTCCAACACGCCCAGACCGTCAGCGCAGCCAGCAACGTGAGATCGGTAAACGTCTCGGATATTAGCCTGAGCCCATCAAGCACGACGAAGCCGGTGGTGGAGTCGGTGACGCCGATTCCCGTTGGGGTCTACTTGTACGGTATCGGCTATCAACTCGCCGTCGAGGCGCGGGTGAATTGGAACGGAAATCAGCCCGGAAACGTACAATTCTTTGCTAATGGCCATCTCGTCAATACGCTAACTGTATCGGGACCGACCTATACAATTCTGCTCAATGCGGACTCCGAGTTTGTTCCCGCGTGGCGGCTGAGTGCCAACACGATTCGTGTCGTTGCGCTAAGCGGAGCGGGAGTGGCTTCGGACGCCAGCGACAAATCGGTGGCGGTGATCCCGCTCGGTGGGCTGGTGAGTATCTTCAAGGACCTAGTCGAAGTCGATCCCGAGAAGGCGTGGCTCGATTTTGAGTTCCCTATTCAGAAACAAGATCTTCTCCTGCCGGTGATTGGGAAACTCGGATGGGAAATTCGGCTGGGAGCGTCGTTCGACTATACGTTTGCCGATGGCTCGTTTGAGTTGGGCGTGGGGGTGACGAACGAAACTAAGCAAGGCAAGCGGGGAAGGCGCCCGTTGATTCCGGGCTTCACGCGATACGAGAAGCCGAAGTTCTACGTGGGAAACCGTGAAATCGAGTCGTCCTTTTATGTGGTGGCGGAGGGGACTGCTACCATCACCGATGGCATCAAGCTCAGTCAGATTCAGGGGGACTTCGACATCGCGGCGAAGTTGGAGCTGACTCGCTATGGGGTGCCGGGAACGATTGTCGCAGCGTTCTCGGCGTACCCGGCGGCGCAGCAGGTGCTCAACAACTTTTCCGCAATCATTTACGCGAAACCGGAAGTGGAGGGAGAGTTGGTCTTCGAGCCGGTGTGGCCAATCGTATTTCGGGAGGGCGAATTCGAGGGCAAGCTGGGCTTGGAAGCGGCGTATGAACCGGAGATTTCCGGAGTGTTGAAAGGGCGCGTTTATATCGGTTCAGAGGGCAGTTTCAAACTCGGCTCGCGGGAGCCGATCTTTCGCGAGGCTCGGGTGAAGATATATGGCGGGTTCGAGATGGATGCATGGTTTCTCACCATAGGTCGGGAGTGGGTGGTTCTCGACTACGGCTACCCCGCGGCACCAGCCTCGCCGGCAGTCGCTTCGGATTTAATCATGAAGGAATCAGGCACCGAACAGATGACTTGGGCGCCGATGGCCCGCCGATGGCGTGACGCGGGTGGCGAGACCTTCCTGCTTGCACCGGCTGGGACGGCGTTCGCATCCCCAGCATCAGGTGAGCAGACCGCGCCGCTCGATATCTTTCGCCGGATGGGAAATGCCCGCCCCCCCGGCGCGAGCTATGAGCCGAAGGCGGAGAAGGGTGGTGTGGGTGCGCAACTCATCGGCAGCGATCCGGGGTTGCCGACGCAGACGGCGCTACCGTTGCTTGCGAATGTCTTCCCAAATTCCACCCCGGCGCTTGCGGGGCGTGGAAGCGAACTAATGCTGCTATATGTGCGCGATTCCGGAGCGGCAAATCCAGTGCATTTCACGGAGTTGGCCTTCACTTATTTCGACGGCACGACTTGGAGCCCGCCAGCGGCTGTGGCGGCTGATCCTCGCGGCCAGTTTGCGCCACGAATCGTCTTCGACGGCGTGGGAAGGTTAGTGGCGGTGTGGGAACAGATGAAGGACGCGGCTTTCACCGGCACGGACCTTGCGGCGGCAGCGGCACAGATGGAGATCATGACCGCTGCGTGGAGCCCGGTGACGCGGGCGTGGAGCGCGTCTGCGGCGCTCACGAACAATGCTTTCCTCGATCACAGCGCCCATCTTTCGGGGCCGCTCACGGATGGGGACTTGATACTGACCTGGATTCAAAATGAAGGAAATCTGCTGACTGGAGCGGGTGTACAGGGCGATGCGACGAACAGCCGCGTGATGACGATGCGCTGGGATAGTGCGACGGCGACATGGGGAGCGGCGGGCACGCTGGTGGCGAATCTGACAAGTGAACTGTCCGATTCGCTCGCGGCATCGGGTAATAAGGCGGTGTATCTGTGGAGCAAGGATGGTGACGGAATTCTCGATGACCTCGCGGATGCCGAGTTGTATTACCGCATTTACAATGCATCCACCGGACTATGGGGTTCTGAAACGCGCTACACGAACGACGCGATTGCGGACAAGAACGCGAAGGTAGTGCTGGATGCGACGGGCGGCGTATATGCGGTGTGGCAGCGCGGCAGCGATCTTGTGATGGATCGGGATTTTGCCGGCACCCCGACGGCGGTGCGGCCCGATTCGACGACGATGGGATTTGCGGATTTCGCGCTCACGATCGGCCCCGGCGGCAACGTACTGGCGATCTGGCAGGAGATGAGCGACGCGGGATCGGATGCGCACTACCGAGTTTTCGACCCCGCATCGAATACATGGGGCCTCGATACTTTGCTCTCGAATGACGCCGCGCTGGAGCGGTCTTTCGCGCCGGTGTGGGATACCGTGGGCAATCTCGTGCTGGCTTACAACAACGTGGAGCTCACGAAACAAACGAAGACAGTGGCGGTCGAAGGTGGCGGCACCATTGACATTCCCGGCGTTCCACAGCCAGGCCAGGTCGATCTGTTTGCTGCGCGTCGCGCATTGGTGACGGATCTTGGCTTCGGTATCAATGGTTTGACGGCAGTGGGTGCCACCTTTCTGCCCGGCGATGCGGTGACATTGAAGGCTAAAGTGCGAAACACCGGTAATATCGCGGTGCAAAATGTTCAGGTGGCATTTTACGATGGCGATCCGGCAGCAGGTGGCACGCTCATTCAGACTGTGACAATTTCAGGTTGGCTCAAGTCTTCAGACGAGCAGGAGGTGTCGGTCGCATGGACGATACCTGCACCCGCAGCCGCACATACGGTGTTCGCGGTGATCGATCCAGCGGCGCAGGTCACGGAATTCAACGAGACAGACAACTCAAGCGCACTCGCCCTCAACGGCGCGGATCTTCAAGTGGACTATATCTCTGGGTCGGTTCTGCGCGACGGTTCAGTTCGCGTGGTAGTTCAGGTAAGAAATGGCGGTGCGCCCGCCTCCGCAGTGACAAATCTCAAACTCTGGCCGAAGCTAGCCCCCGGCGCGAACCCTCTTGCAACCGTGCAAGTGAGTTCCCTTAGTCCGGGCGATTCAGTGGAAATCCCAATGGACTTGCCTGCGGGGTCTCAAGCCGAAGGCGATGTGGCCTACCGTCTGACTGTGGACGAGGACAATCTCTCCGGTGACATCGATCGGACGAATAATGAGCTGTTCTTTGCTCTAAATCTTTTCATCGACGACGACAATGATGGACTCGCGCGGGCGTGGGAAATAGCGAATGGCTTGAGCGACTCGAATGGCTCGGATGCTGGTGCTGATTGGGACGGTGACGGATTTACAAACCGCCAGGAATTCCTTGCGGGCACGAATCCTAACGATTCGAACTCATTCCTAAAAGTAGGCCAGTTCAATGTGGTGCAGAATGGCAACGGCACCTCGTTGACCGCGACAATCTCCTGGCCCTCTGTGGCCGGTCGGCTGTACGCTATAGAGCGTTCATTTGATCTGGTGACGTGGCAGGTAGTCGCCGATAACATCGAGTCCACTCCGCCGCTGAACTCAGTCACGAACGCAGCGACGCCTCCCGGTGGCCGCGTGTTTTATCGAGTAATTGCAAAATGAGCGGAGTTAAGATGTTGCCATGGCGGCACGCCAACTCGCCAAAGCGCGGAACGCTGGAACTGAAAGCCATCCGCCTGATGCCCAAGTTTCTCCCCCCGCGAAACGGTGTAGAGGAAGGCGACGAGTGAACTGCCGCCCAAAAAGCGCAGTCCGGGCATCGTTGAAGGCACGCCTGAGTTCGCTCCCGCTGATGAATGCTGTCGCCGTCACTCGGTGCCGGCACACCTCCTAAACAGGGCCGGAAAATACCAAAGGTTGACGCTCTCGGCCAATGCTTTGAGGCACCAGGCGGCGTTATACTTGTCTCATGAAAAAGACTGCCGCCATCTTTGGAGCCAGCGGAAAGCTCGGTCGCCACGCGCTGGCGGTTCTGGCCCGGCGCGGGTTTGCGGTGAGGGCACTCGTGCATCGCACGCCGGTGACGGGCGATAACATCTCCTCGGTGACCGGCAGCATCACGGATGCGAAGGCCGTGGACGAAACGGTGCACGGCGCGGACATCGTGGTGCAGCTCGCCACGACGAAAGAAGACGCGGACACCTTCTTCGACGTGAGTGTGCGCGGTACTTTCAACATTCTCGAAGCCTGCCGCCACCAGAGCGTGAAGCAGTTCATCCTCTTCGGCGGCGACGCGGCGCAGGGCATCTGGTTTTATCCGCAGCCGGTCCCCATCGACGAAAACCATCCACTCACAGCCTATCCCGGCTACTACGCCTTCTCCAAGGTCATGGAAGAGACAATGGCCGCGCAATACGCGGTGCAATACCGCCTGCCGGTCACGGTGCTGCGCTCGTCGTGGGTGTTTGAGAACGACGACTTGCTGAATCACTTTTCCCTGCTGCGGAATGTGAACCCTGCGGAACCGGGCCACGGCTTTGGTAAGGTGGGCGATGACATTCTCGCGCTGGTGCGGGCCAAGCAAGAGCGCATCCCAGTTCTCACAGACGCGAGTGGTGCGCCGCTGCGCCGGCACATCGTGCATGTCGATGACGTGATGCAAGCCTTTGATCGGATGCTTGGCAATCCATCCGCGCTCGGACAAACCTTCAACATCGCAGGGCCGTCGGCTTTCGATTACCGCGTCGCGGCAGAGTATTTGTCGAAGCAACTCGGTGTGCCGACGGTGGAGATTCCGAACCCGAAGTATCACCCGTTTGAAATCAACATCACCCGTGCCCGCACGGTGCTCGGTTACGCCCCGGAGAATGATTTCTTCCGCATGGCGGACCGTGCCGTCGCCTCGCGCCAGTCATCCAGCCCATAAACAACCATGCGCCAGTTCCATCACATCGGTCTGCCGACGGACGAGAGTCATCCCGGCGAGTATTTCGTTGAAGACACCAAGGTGTGGGTCACGGACCCACGCAAACATCCCTACAAGGTCGAGTATCTGCGCTTTGAGCCGGATAGTCCTGTCACCGGCCCGGTGCGTGACCTGCCCCACGTCGCGTATCGCGTGGACGACATTTATGAAGCGATCAAGGGCGAGGATGTGATCCTCGAGCCCTTCCAACCTTCGCCAAACTTCACCGTGGCCTTCATGCTGAAGGACGGTGCGGTCATCGAATACATGCAGTTCGAGAACGAAGGCGATCTTCCCTGGAGGTAAAATGATGAACATCAAGGACAAGGTCATTCTGGTCACCGGCGGCACGTCGGGCATTGGCGAGGCGTGCAGCCGGCATTTCGCATCACTCGGCGCACGCGTGGTCATCGCATCGAATCAAGAGGAACGCGGAGCCGTTCTCGAAAAGGAACTGCGCGATGCCGGACACGACGTTCGCTTCATTTTCGCCGATGTGTCGCGAGAAGACAGCGTAAAGGCAATGGTGAAGAGCGCGCTCGATCACCACGGCCGCATCGACGGCGTGCATTGCAACGCGGGCGTCTGGGGCAAGGGCAAGGTCACGGAGTTTGATGACGCGGCGTGGGACAAGCTCATGGGCGTGAACGTGAAGAGCGTGTTCTGGACCGCGAAACACGCCATCCCGGTGATGGAACAGCAGGGCCAGGGCGTGTTTCTCATCACGACCTCCGTGGCGGCATTCATCGGTTTTCCGGCGCACGCACTCTACTGCGCGTCAAAGGGCGCGCTCGAATCCCTGATTCGCTGTCTCGCCACCGATCACGCGGGCAAGGTTCGCGTCGTTGGCATCTGCCCAGGCACGATCGACACGCCCATGCTCGCCGCAAGCTGCGAGGGCTGGGACAAACCTGTCGCCGATCTTTACGCCGATGTCGCACGCCGCATCCCGGTGCGCCGCCTTGGCCAGCCCATCGACATCGCGCAGACCGCCGCCTTCCTGCTCAGCGATGACGCAGGCTACATCAATGCCACCTCCATCGTGCTCGATGGTGGCACCATGGCGCTGCCGCCGTGGTGAAGTGAGTCGTGAAGACCCAAAACAACACACCATCCACTCCACTCATGAAAAAAGTGAAACACGGCATCCTCGGTCTCGGCTGGTTCGGCGAGAAGCATTGCGAAGCGCTTGCGGCGATTCCGAACGTGGAAATCCACGCGGTCTGCACGCGCAACTCCGAACGTCTGGCCGAGGTGGCGAAGAAGTTTGGCGTGAAGAAGACCTTCACCGACTACCACGCGATGCTGGCTGATCCCGAATTGGAATCCGTGAGCATCACCACGATGTGGGATCAGCACGCCGCGCCCGCTGTGGCCGCGCTTCAGGCCGGGAAGCACGTCTTTTTGGAGAAGCCGATGGCCTCGACCGTCGCCGACTGTGACGCGATCGTCGATGCAGCCAAGACGGCAAAGGGTTTTTTCATGACCGGCCACATCTGCCGTTTCAATCCACGCTACGCCGCCGCGAAACAGGAGATCGCCGCCGGAAAAATCGGCAAGATCATCTCCATGTATGCGCGCCGGAATCTGCCCGCGTGGGTGGGCGCCTCGGTGCTCGACAAGATCGGCCCCATCATCGGCGACGGCGTGCATGACACCGACTTGATGTTCTGGTTCAGCGGTTCACGCGCCGTGTCCGCGTATGCGCAAACTGTGCAGTTCCGCCAGCACGCCAATCCCGACCTCGGCCACGTCATGTACCGGCTGGAGAGCGGCGCGTCGTGTATTTTGGAGTCCGTGTGGTGTCTGCCGGACACCACGCCGTTTCAAATTGACGAGCGGCTCGAAATTGTCGGCACCGAGGGCTCAATTTCGATCCACGACACGCATCCCAATCTCATGATCGTGGACAGCAAGGGCACCCGCTGCCCGGACACGACCTACTGGCCCACGATTCACGGCCAACTGCGCGGCGCACTGCGCGATGAACTCGCCTACTTCGTGAACTGCGTCGCCACAGGCGAAAAGCCCGCCGTCATCACACCCGAGGAGTCGCGCGAGGCCGTGCGCGCCTGCCTTGCCGCCGAGGAGTCCGCCCGCACAGGACAGGTGGTGAAGATTTGAAAACTTAACGCGCTGGAAGCCCCCATCATGAACCTGATCCTCCGTCTTCTTTTCACTTCGGCGATCATCGCTGGCATCCCCGCCCTTGGTTTCTCTGTGGAACCGGCGAAGGGCGACACGAAGCGGCTCGATCTCGGCGCTGGCGTGGCGCTGGAGGTCGTCTTCATCCCGCCGGGCGAATTCATGATGGGCAGCACGGCGGAGGAGCGCGCTTGGGCCATCGGGCCGGAGGGAGGAAGTGGACGCGAGGCCGGTGGCGACGGGCGCGAGGATTATGAAGGCGTTCCGCGACGGACTCGCATCAAGGACGGTTTCTGGATGGGGCGCACGAAAGTGACGGTCGGCCAATGGCGGCGATTCGTGGAGGAAACCGGCTACGTGACTGATGGCGAAAAAGGCGCTGAGATGGCTTGGTTCGACTGGGAAACGAAGAAGTGGCAGATGGCGAAAGGCAAAGGCTGGCGCGATCCGGGTTACGGATTCCCTGTGCAGGACAATCATCCGGTCGCTTGCGTGAGCTGGAACGATTGCCGGACGTTCTGCCAGTGGTTGACGAAGAAGGAGCGCACTACGGGGCGGTTGCCCGACGGCCTTGAATATCGTCTGCCCACCGAGGCCGAGTGGGAGTATGCGTGCCGCGGTGGTCGCACCAGCACCAGGTTCTGGTGGGGCAATGATTTCAAGGACGGCGAAGGACGGCTGAACATCGCGAGCGATGACCCGCTGCCGGGAAGCAAGGAGGTATTGCCGAGCCAGAGAGCGCCGTGGTGCGACGGGTTCGTGATGGTCTCGCCGGTGGACCACTACGGCGAGAAAGGCCGCAACGAGTTTGGCCTGGCCGACATGATCGGCAATGTGTGGGAGATCTGTCTGGACCATTGGGATCCGAAAGGCGCGCATGAGGATGTCTGTCTGGACGATGTGCCGCAGCGCGTGTGTCGCGCGGTTTCGTTCATGGCCCGGCCCGGTTTCGCGCGTTGCGCCGTCCGCCTCGGACTTCGCGGTCCCGACTATTCCGACTCCCGAGACGGCTTCCGCATCTGTCTGGGCCCTCGCATCGAGGTGAAATAGGACCGGCCCTCCCACAAACCTTGACGCGTCACCAAGCCACCTCCATCGCCATGAACCCGCCACTCGACCGCCGCACGTTCGTCACCCGCTCCGCCGCCACGCTAGCCGCGTCGGTGGCTGGAGTTCCGACCATCGGACGTGCCCAATCAGCGCCGCTGAAGCTCGGCATCATCTCTGCGGCGACTTATGCGCCCACCTATGATGGATCGACAGCGCCGCGCATGCCCGGATCGCATCACGGCACCGCTTTTTCCACGACGTTCAATGGCTGGGATGAGGAGAAGGCAAAGCAGCTCAAAGGCACCTTCGTCAAATCGGGCCGCAGGCTCGAAGGTGCCCGCGTGGTGAAGATTTGGGACGTCGACAAAGCCGCCTCGCGTGCGCTGGCGGATGTCTGCGGCATCGAGACCGTAACCGACACGCCGGAGCAATGCTGCGACGGCGTGGATGCCGTGCTGATCGTCGATGACGGCAGCGGCGCGCAGTGGAAATACGCGGAGCATCCACTGCGCAAAGGCGTGCCCACGTTCTGCGACAAACCGCTCGCCATGAACGCGCGCGAGGCCGCCGCCGTGGCGAAACTCGCACGCGAGACCAAAACACGCTTCATGTCCGCCAGCAGCCTGCGTTTCGTGCCCGACATCATCAAGCTGCGTGACGAACTGCCGCAACTAGGCGAGGTGCATCTCGCGAGCGTCATCTGCGGCAACGAACTCGTCTATTACGGCATCCACGCGCTCTCGATGGCCTACGCCGTGCTTGGCAAGGGAGCCGTGAGCGCCATCAACGTCGGCAAGCCCGGCGCGAATATCGCGCGGCTGCGCTTTGGCGGGAAGCGCGATGTCGTGCTCATGGTCGCCGACAAGGAAGTGATGCGTGGCGGCTACCAGATCAGTCTCTACGGCGAGAAGGGCTGGCGAACGATCACGCCCGACTTGACGAACCTGTACGCCTACCTGCTGGAGGCATTCCTCGATCTCGTCATCACCGGCAAGGAAAGCGTGCCAATCGAGGAGGAGGTCGAGGTCATCGCCGCGCTCGAAGCCGCCAAACGCTCCCTCGAACTCGGGCGCGAGGTAAAGCTCAGCGAGGTGCTCGCGGGCCTCTGATGATTTGATCCAGACAAACAACCCCATCCAACCCCAATCCAGCCATGAACCCAACCAGCCAAGCCCATCTCACTCGCCGTGATTTTTTCCAGCAAAGCGGCAAAGCCGTCGCAGCATCCGCACTGGCCGGGATCGCCATCCCGCACGTTCATGCAGCCGGCAGCAATACCATTCAGCTCGCCATTGTCGGCTGTGGCGGACGTGGCAGCGGTGCCATTGCCAATGCGATGGAGGCCGTCGGCAGCACCACAAAGCTCGTCGCCATGGCCGATCTGTATGACGACCGGTTGCAGCGGGCGCACACGGCTCTCTACGACAAGTTTCAAGAGCGCATTGACGTGCCCTCGGAGCGCCAGTTCATCGGCTTTGATGCCTTCAAGAAGGCCATCGACGTGCTCCGGCCCGGCTCCGGCGACATCGTTTTGCTCACCGGCTATGCGGGTTTCCGCCCGCAGCAGCTTGAGTATGCCGTGGAGCGTGGCGTGAATGTCTTCATGGAAAAATCATTCGCCACCGATCCTGTCGGCGTACGCCGCGTGATCGCTGCTGCCGAAGCTGCTGAGAAGAAGGGCGTGAAGATCGCCGCCGGGCTCATGTGCCGTCATTCGCCGAACCGCGAGGAACTCATCCGCCGCCTCCGCGCCGGTGAGCTGGGCGATCTGCAATACACCCGCGCCTACCGCATGGGACCGGTGGGGCCGCTCGGGCCGAAGCCTGCGGAGAAAAGCGAGCTGGAGTGGCAGTTGCGCAACTTCACGAAGTTCTACTGGGTCTGCGGCGGTCTTTGGGCGGAGATGGACATCCATCAGATCGACGAGCTTTGCTGGCTGCACGATGCGCTGCCCGTCTCCGCACAGGGTGTGTGCGGACGAGTCGCGAACAGCCAGGATTGCAGCCAGAACCTCGATGCCTTCAATGTCGAGTGGACCTTCCCCAACGGCACGCGGGCCATGCACACCGTGCGCTACATCGCTAACACGCAGAGCCACTTCGCCACCTATGTGCATGGCAGCAAGAAGGCCGCGCAGTTCTCCGGCAACACGCACGCCGCCGATGTGGAGATCTACAAAGACCAGAACACCAACCGCAGGAACATCGAATGGCGCGCGCCGAAGGAAAAGCACACCGTGTGGCAAAACCAATGGAATGACTTCCTGGAGGCGATCCGCACGAACAAGCCCTTTAACCAGGCAAAGCGTGCCGCGCATTCCAACCTCGCCGCCATCATGGGCCGCGCCGCCATGCACATGGGACGCAGCGTGACATGGGAAGAGGCGCTCGCGTCGAAGTTCGAATGGTTCCCCGGCATCGATCAGCTCACGTATGAGAGCGAGCCGCCGATCAAGTCCGATGACAAAGGCCGCTACCCTGTGCCCGTGCCCGGTCAGTGGACGGAGATTTGATTGACCCAATCACCAACCATTCATGAACCTGATCGACCTCAACAACCGCAACGCCATCGTCACCGGAGGCGCGCGCGGCATTGGCCGCGCCATCGCCGAACGTCTTCTCGCCTCCGGCGCTCGTGTCTCGCTGTGGGATGTGGACGCGGCAGCACTCGCGCAGGCTTCGTCTGAAATGGGCACGCCTGACCGCGTGCATACCGCCACGGTGAACCTCGCTGATCTCGCCTCCGTCCAAGCTGCAACCGAGGCCACGGTGAAAGCCTTTGGAAAGCTCGACATCCTCGTGAACAACGCCGGCATCACCGGTGGTAACGCGAAGACTTGGGAGATCGATGCCGCTGACTGGCAACGAGTGATGGACATCAATCTTAACGGCCCGTTCTACTGCTGCCGCAGCGTCGTCCCTCATCTGCTGAAGAACGGCTACGGCCGCATTGTCAGCATCGCTTCCATCGCCGGAAAGGAAGGCAATCCGAATGCCGCGCACTACAGCGCCTCGAAAGCCGGCGTCATCGCACTGACCAAATCGCTCGGCAAGGAACTCGCCACCTCGAATATCACCGTCAACGCCGTCACACCCGCCGTCATCGCCACGGACATCCTCGCGCAGATGCAGCAGTCACACATCGACTACATGCTCTCGAAGATTCCCATGGGCCGCTTTGGCAAAAAGGAGGAAGCCGCCGCGCTCGTCGCCTGGCTCTGCTCCGAAGACTGCTCCTTCACCACCGCCGCTGTCTTCGATCTCTCCGGCGGTCGCGCGACTTACTGAACTCAAGCACTCGCATGTAAAGCGAACCTCAATCGCAAACTGAGTGGTGCCAGTCCGTATTCCAATCCTCCATGCACCGATCCCTTCTCCTTTTTCTCCTCCCCTTCGCCGCCCTCGCCCAGTCCGGCCCGCCGCCGAAGGCACCCGTCGTCCCTGCCGACCTCGCGCCGCAAATCGAGACGCTGAAACCCGGCGTGAAGATGACGCTGCTCGCCGAGCATCCTGCACTCGTCACGCCCACGGGCATCGATGTGGATGACAAAGGCCGCATCTGGCTAGCCGCGTGCCACACGCACTTTCGGCCGGAAGGTTACGAAGGCCCGCAGCATGACGAGATCCTCGTTTTCGATGCCGACGGCAAAAGCCGCCGCGTCTTTTACAACAAAACGGATGCCACCATGCACGTCGAGGTCGGCCCCGATGGCTGGATCTACCTCGCGGAGCGGGATCGCGTGCTGCGCGTGAAGGACAGTGATGGCGACGGCGCTGGCGACACCGAGGAAAATCTCGCGGTGCTCGACACCGTGGCCGATTACCCGCACAACGGCCTCAGCGGCATGGCCTGGCATCCCGATGGCGGCCTCGTGTTTTCGCTCGGCGAAAACTTCGGCAAGGATTGGACCCTCACCGGCACCGATGGCGCCAAGGTCAGCGGTCGCGGTGAAGGCGGTGTCTTTCGCTGCACCGCCGATGGCAAAGGTCTTCGCCGCATTGCCCGCGGCTTCTGGAATCCCTTTGGCCTGCTCGTGCGTGCCGATGGAGAAATCTTCGCCGCGGAAAACGATCCCGGCAGCCGTCCGCCGTGCCGTTTGCTGAACATCGTCGAAGGCGCGGACTACGGCTTCCAATGGGTCTATGGCAGCGCGCCGGTGCATCCCTTCGTCGCGTGGAATGGCGAGTTGCGCGGCACGCTCGGCATGGTGCATCCGAGTGGCGAAGGTCCCTGCGCCGTCGTGGAGCTCGGCGGCGGTGTCATGATCCCGAGTTGGAGTGATCACAGCATCGATTACTTCCCGCTCACGCGAAAAGGCGCGGGCCACACCTCCGAGCGCATCCCGCTCGTAAAAGGCAGCGACTTCTTCCGCCCCACCTGCATGGTCGCCGCGGGCAACGGTGTGTTTTACCTCAATGACTGGGTCTTCAGCTCCTACCCGATCCACGGCCGCGGACGCTTGTGGAAGCTCGAAATCGAAAAACAGCCCTGGATCGCCGAAAAGCAGCCCGAAACGCCCGAAGCCGCTCTCGCCAAAAAACTCCGCGAAGGTCGCGAAACTCCTGAGGTGGCCGAATTGCTCAAGCTGGTCCGTGGAAACGACAAATACCTCGCCGACGCGGCATTGACCGCGCTTTCGAGATCCAAACTAAGCGTCGAAGCCGTGAAGTCGCTCTCACCTCAAGATCGTGTGTGGGCCTTTGTCGCCATGCGCCGTGCCGATTTGAGCGATGCGAAGTGGGTGCGTGCCTTCCTCGACGATCCCGATGCCGAAATGCGCTTCGAGTGCCTGCGTTGGATCGCCGATGCCGTGCTCAAAGAGTTCCAGCCGCAGGTCGAGGCCATGCTCAGCGATCCGAAACTCGACTTCCGCCTCTTCGAAGCCGTGCTCGCGACGTGGAACACGCTTCGCGGTGATCCCGGTGCCGGCGTCACCAACCCCGAAGTGCTCGTCGAACGCATCACCGATCCCAAAACGCCCGCCCGCATCAAAGGCTATGCGCTGCGTCTCGCCCCGCCGACGCACAAAGCCCTTACACTTGAGTTGCTGCGCGACTTTGCGAACAGCGACGACGAAGTCCTCCAACTCGAAGCCGTGCGCACCCTCGCCGCCCGCCGCGCCAGCGCCGACATCGCCGCTGATGACAAACGCAGCCCGCAACTCCGCGCCGAGGCCATCCTCGGCACCGACGACACCGCGCTGCTGCAAAAACTCGCCCAAAGCGACAACGCCATCATCCGCGATGAAGCGCAGCGTGCTCTTCCACGCTCTCTCACCATCAACCGGCCCGCATTCGACGACACCGCCGCCTGGCTCAAACTCCTCGACGCTCTTCCCGGCAAAGCCGATGTCGAAACCGGCCGTCGCATCTTCTTCAACAGCAAGGTTGCCATCTGCTCCACCTGCCATCGGCACAGCGGTCGTGGCAACGTCGTCGGTCCCGATTTGACCCTCGTCGCTCAACAAGGCGACCGCGCCGCCATCCTGCGTTCCATCCTCGAGCCGCATCGCGAGGTTGCGCCGCAATTCTATCCCTCCGTCGTCGAGCTCAAAGACGGCACCACCTTCACCGGCATCCTGCTCCGCTCCTCCAGCACCGAAGTCTTCCGCGACCTCACCGGCAAAGAAAAATCCTTCCCCGAAGCCGACATCGTCAAACGCACCGAACTCCGCACCTCGCTGATGCCACCTGGTTTGGTGCTCACACTGACCAACGCGGAGCTACGGGATCTTCTGGCGTTCCTCACTCACTGAGCCTGCCGTGAAGCCGTTGCTGTTTTTGCTGATCGCATCCGCTGCACTCGGCCAGCCCCTCGCGTGGCCGCCGGGCTACTTCAATGCACGCACTGCAACTGACCCGGCAAAGTCGCAACCCATCGCGACGCCTCAAGAACTGCGCATTACTGCCACGCATCACAGCATCGGCGTGGAATGGGATCTAACGGGTGACACGAATCACGATGCCAAGTGCGCGGTGAGCTTCCGCATTGAGGGAAAGGACAAGTGGCTGGAGGCGCTGCCGCTCATGCGCGTGGACTACGCGGGCTGGTATGACAAAAACAACGCTGAGCGGCCCTTCAACATGCTGGCGGGCAGCGTGATGTTCCTGCAGCCCGGCGCGACCTATGAATTGAAGCTCACGTTGAGCGATCCCGACGATGCAAATCAGGTGGAGCAGGTAAAACGCGTGCGTACGAAGCCGTGGCCTGCTTTCAGACCTGCACGCACACTGCACGTGAAACCGAAGACGGATGGCGAAGGCGACGGATCGAAGGAAAAGCCGTTCCAAGGCATTCAGGCAGCGCTGCGGGCCGCCAAGCCGGGTGACTTGTTCCTTCTCCATCCCGGCGATTACGGCGTGGCGAACATCGAAGTCAGCGGCGAGGCTGGAAAGGCGGACTCCGAGACGGACACGACGAAATTCATCGGCTTCAAGTCCGCGGGGAGCGTCCCGGCGGTGTTCGCGCAGATTCGCACGCGCGGCAGTCATCTCTGGCTCGAAGGATTGAGCCTCAAACGCGGCGAATCGCCGAATGGACTGCGTCCTGATGGCGCTTGTGAGAACGTCGTGGTGAAGCGCTGCACGTTTCGTGACTTTCATTACTCGATCTTCCTCAACAAAGAGTGCCGCGGCTGGCACATCGCGGACAACGACATCGTCGGTGACACCGTGCAGGGCATCAGCGGCGAATGCGTCGAACTGGGCCACTCCAGTGGTCACACCGTCTGCTACAACCGCATGGACCGCAGCGCGGACGGCGTCTCGTATCCGCACGCGGACTGCGACATCTTCGGCAACGACATCGTGAACATGTCCGACGATCCCGTGGAACCGGATTACGGCTACGCAAACATCCGCATCTGGGGCAACCGCCTCCACGGCCACACCGGCATCACCTTCCAGCCGATGTATTGCGGACCGTGGTACATCGTGCGCAATCACTGCATCAGCCGTGGGAATGTCTTCAAGCTGCGCGTGCAGGATCGCTTCGTCTGCGTGAACAACACCTTCGCGGCCTACACCACGGCCGTGCCGCACGCGCACGGCCTGCTCACGTCGTTTTGCCGCAACAACGTCTGGATGCACCTCGGCGAGTCGGAGTTCCTCTGGCAGGTGAATGCGCCGGAGGCCGAGAAGTATCGCAGCTATCAGGTCAAATACGTTGTCTATGACTCTCCCGTCGCGAATTGGAAGACGAACGTGGATTACGACGGTTTTGAGTTCAGCGCCGCGACCGTGAACCGGAAGGTCGGCAAGCCGAATCCCTGGATGTGGCTCACCGAGCGCTTCACCGACCTGCCGTCACTGTACAAGAGCATCGGCATCGAGCAGCACGGCCTCGTGCTGGATCGCTCACGCGATTTTTTGCCCTTTGAAGTGACCAAAGACATGCCTGGCGCGCAAACACCGCTCATCCGCCTGAGCGACTCAAGTAGCGCCAAAGATGCCGGCGTGGCCGTGCCGAATCTCAGCAATCAATTTGAGGGCAAAGCGCCCGATCTGGGTGCCTTCGAACTCGGCCGCCCGATTCCGCACTATGGCCCGCGCAAGGACGACGGCCCGCCTGTGGAGTGGATCAGCACGATGCAGCCGTGAGACATGCCAAAGAACATCTTGTGACGAGCTTTGTGAAGTCCCAAAATGGCCGGCTGGGCGTTGCCTGCTCCTTTACGCCGCTTGGAATGTGTGAATAGCTCTCCCATGCGACGCTTTCTGCCCCTTCTCTTCTCGATCCAACTGTTCGCTGCGGATCCGCCTCGCGACTTCGGTCCGGTCGGCACGCACAATGCGATCACTCTGCCGAACGGTACGCTGGAGTCGTTCCACCGCAGAGCGATCGGCGGGCATGTAAAAATCTTCCGCAGTCGCAGCACGGACAACGGCGCGACATGGACGGAGCCGGAGGACATTCATCACCTGTCCGTCGAACCTTGGGGCGGTCCGATGCCACTGCTCGCACGCGATGGCGAAATGCACTTTGTCATCTCCAAAGCGCGAGGCGAGGGCCGCAAGCCTGCCGTGGACCGCTTCATCGACCTCTATCACCTGCATTCCATCGATGGGCGCACGAAATGGACGCAGCCGCAGCGCATCTTTGAGGGTTACTGCGGTTCCCTTCAGGGCGTGTTCCAGCTCAAAAGCGGCCGCATCATCGCTCCGTTCGCCGACTGGCTGCCCGGCGTTCCGGTTGCACCGCCCACCGGGCCGGAAGTCGTCACCTGTGTCTATTCGGATGATCAAGGTGCAACTTGGAAACGCTCCGACGCGAAACTCACCGCCCCCTGCCATGACGGCGCAAACATGGCGAACTACGGTGCGTGCGAACCGACGCTCCTCCAACTCAAGGACGGCCGCGTGTGGATGCTCATGCGCACTCAAGACGGCTTCTTGTACGAATCGTTTTCAGACGACGGCGCAGAGTGGTCGGATGCCCAGCCATCGCGCTTTCATTCGTCGAACTCACCCGCGTTTCCCATCCGCCTCCGCGACGGCCGCATCATGGTGTTTTGGAACAATGCGGAACACTGTCAGCGTGTCGGAAAAGACGGTGTCTATTCCGGTCGCGATGCTCTCCACGCCGCGATCAGCAGCGATGAAGGCGAGACATGGCGCGGTTTCCGGGAAGTTTACCGCGATCCCACACGTCATGCCTCCCCGCCAAAGGATGGTGACCGCGGCACGGCCTATCCACACGCCACACTGGCGGCCGGCGGTAAAAAGATTCTCCTCGTTTCCGGTCAAGGCGCCAATCTCCGCCATCGTCTCCTCATTGATCCCAACTGGTTGCTGGAGACCCGACAGACGGAGACCTTTGCCAACGGCACCGACGCCTGGCATCTCTACAAAGGCATCGGCAAGCCGGAGCGCTGGTGGCGTGATCGTGTCCAAGGACCGCAGATCATTCCTCATCCCGACAAGCCGGACGCCAAAGTCCTTCACATCCGCCGTCCGGACGAAAATGACCCGGACGGGGCCGTGTGGAATTTTCCGACGGCCGTCAACGGCCAGTTGATCCTACGATTGAAGGCACTGGAAGGATTCGCCGGCGGGCAAGTCAGTCTTGGCGACCGCATGTTTGATCCCTGCGACAAAACCGGAGAGGAGCTTGCCTGCCACACGCTGGCTTTGCCGATCAAGCCCGGCGGCTGGCACGAACTGAGTCTCGAATGGACCGAGGAGTATTGTGTTGCGACACTCGATGGTGAGTTGCTGCAAACCTTCGAAGCGCGCTTCGCTTATCCCAACGGACTCAGCTACCTGCGACTCCGCTCCACGGCAGAGTCCGTCGATCAAGGCGGTTTCGTCGTCGAATCAGTTAAAATGGAGGTGAAGCCATGAAATGGTTCTGCCTCGCCTTTGTCATGACAGCGATATTCGCGCATGCCGATCCGCTGTCGAAGGACATCGTCGTTGCTCCTGGGGCGCCGTGGAAACGCCACACCATCGACAACGCTTCGAAAGGCGCGGATGGCGTGAAGCTGGGCGACATCAATCACGATGGACTGCAGGACATCGTCACCGGCTGGGAGGAGGGTGGCGTGGTGCGCGTGTATGTGAATCCCGGTCCGGCGAAATCACGCGACGCATGGCCGCAGACCACTGTTGGCGAAGTGAAGAACGTCGAGGAAGCGATCTTCACGGATCTCGATGGCAACGGCGAACTGGAGGTGGTCAGCGGCACCGAGGGCAAAACGCGCACGCTTTACTGGCATCGACCGGTCGATGGGAAATGGCGCACAGATGCCTTTCCTGCCGCGAAAAGCACGCAGATGTGGATGCAGGCCGCGTCGCTTGATCTCGATGGACAGCACGGCTCAGACTTGTTTCTCGCCTCGAAAAGCGAAGGGGCCGCGCTCGGCTGGTTGCAGGCGCCTGCGAAGCCGGACGACCTCGCTGCGTGGTCGTATCACAAGCTGCGTGATGCCGGCTGGCTCATGTCACTCGTTCCGCAGGACATGGACGGCGATGGCGATGCCGACGCCGTCTTTAGCGACCGCAAAGGCAGCCGAACCGGCGTCTTCTGGCTCGACAATCCAGGCGCGGCGGCGAATCGCGATCACGGCGAGTGGAAAGAGCACGCCATCGGCGGATTGGGGAAGCAGGTCATGTTTCTCGATCTCGGCGACGTTAATGGCGACGGCCTGCCCGATGTCGCCGTGGCAGCAAAACCCGTCGAAATCGTCCTTTGCCTGCGGAAAGCCGATGGCGGCTGGGATGAGCACGTTTTGACACTCGACGGCACCAGCCTCGGCGATGCGAAGGCCGTCAAAATCACCGACGTGAATGGCGATTCGCTGCCCGACCTCTTCTTCACCTGTGAAAACGCCAAGGGACCGCTTGAAGGCATTGTCTGGCTCGAACAACAGCGCGGTGCGCCATGGAAGCAGCACACGCTCGGCGGCCCTGAAGGCTTGAAATACGATCTCATGCAGACCCTCGACCTCGATGACGACGGTGACCTCGACGTCATCACCTGCGAGGAGCGCGACCAGCTCGGCGTCATCTGGTATGAGAATCCGTCCCGCTGAGGCAAGGCAGGCGTTCGTGGCTCGTATCTTCGAGGTTCATGCAGGCACGCCTCACCGGTCTGAGTCTCCTAGCCTTCGTCATCGCATCCACAGCCGCGGACATGACGCCGGATCAGCGTGCCTTCTTTGAAAGCAAGATCAGGCCCGTTCTGGTGAAACAGTGCTACGAATGCCATTCGCAGGGCGCGAAAAAGATCGGCGGGAAGCTGCTGCTCGACGCGCCGTCGGAGATGATCGTGGGTGGTGAGTCCGGCCCGTCGTTGATTCCGGGCAAGCCGGACGACAGCCTCATCGTGCAGGCAGTGCGCTACGATGGCATCGAGATGCCGCCGAAGAAGCGCCTGCCGGAGACTATCGTGAACGATTTCGTGGAGTGGGTGAAGATGGGCGCGCCTGATCCACGTGCCGACACGCCCAAAGTCGCGAAGAAGGTGACGCAGGAGCCTCTTTGGTCTTTGAAGACGGTTTCTGACTCCCGGCCACCGAAAGTCCAAAACACCGCATGGCCGCGCGAAAGCCTCGACGCGTTTATTTTGGCCAGGCTGGAGCAGAAAGACATCAAGCCGGCCCCCGATGCTGAAATGACCGTTTTGCGGAGACGGCTCTCTTTTGACCTCATTGGTCTTCCACCGCCATCGGGTTCGTCTGACAGATCGGATTTGTCCGCCTATGTCGATTCGCTGCTCAGCAGCCCTCACTTTGGTGAAAAATGGGGCCGGCATTGGCTCGATGTGGCGCGCTACGCCGAGTCGAACGGCAACGACGGCCTTTCGCGCAATCCGAGCTTCCCGCACGCGTGGCGTTATCGTGATTACGTCATCCGCGCCTTCAATGAGGACATGCCGTATGACCGCTTCATCACGGAGCAGATTGCGGGAGACCTTCTGCCCGCTGATTCACCCGAGCAACGTGACCGTCAGCTCATTGCCACCGGCCTGCTGGCGCTCGGCGCGAAACCGGCGAAGGCGATGAACGACAATTTCGAGATGGATGTCGTCGCTGACCAGATCAACGTCATCGGCAGCGGCATCCTCGGACTGACTGTTGGGTGTGCGCGTTGCCACGATCACAAGACCGACCCCATCCCGACACGCGACTACTACGCGCTCGCCGGCATTTTCAAGAGCACCGAGACGATGTGGGGTGCGGCGGCGCTTCAGGGCCTCACCGCACCGCAGACGCCGCTGCATGAGCTGCAAACCGCCGCCAAGGTCATCCCACGCGCCGAGGTCGAGCCCATCATCAAGGCCAACCCTCCCCATCGTCCGCCTGCCAAGCCCTCGTTCAACTACAACGCGAATGCCCCGCTCGCCATGGGGGTGCGCGATTCGAAAAAGATCGAGGATTGCAAACTCAACATCGACGGTGATTCGAAAAAGCTCGGCGCGCCGATTCCGCGTGGATTTCTCAGCTCCTGCGGTGGCGGCATGGTCGTCGATTTAAAGCAAAGCGGCCGTCTGGAACTCGCCAGGTGGCTGACCAGCCCGCAGAACCCGCTGACCGCCCGCGTCATGGTGAACCGTGTGTGGCTCCATCTTTTCGGCGAGGGTCTTGTCAGCACACCGGACGACTTCGGCCTCTCCGGCGGGCGCCCCTCGCATCCCGAGTTGCTCGACCACCTCGCCACGCGCTTCATGCGCGAGGGTTGGTCGATCAAGAGGCTCATCCGCAGCATCGTCCTGAGCCGAACCTATCAACTGAGCTCAACGAGAGGCGATCTGAAAACATCTGATGCCGTGGCGGAACGTCTCGCCTTGTTCGGGCAGCATCGCGTGCGTCGTCTTGATGCCGAAACGATTCGCGATGCCATGCTCGCGGCCACGGGCGAACTGAATCCGCAGCCAGGCGTTGGTTCCGTCATTCAGCACCGCGACGTGCTCATCAACGAACTGCCTCCGCTGCATCAACCGAGCACGAATCGCAGCATCTACCTGCTCATGCTTCGCAATTCAATGCCACCGGAACTCACGCCCTTCAATCTGCCGGATGCCACCACCGTTCTCAGCCATCGTGACAGTTCCGCGCTCGCCACGCAGTCGCTCTACTTGTTGAACAACCCGTTTGTCGTCGCTCAATCGCGGCGTTTTGCCGCCCGGGTGCAGAATGCCACGCAAGACGACACACAGCGCATCCAGTTCGCTTATCAGAGTGCGTTGGGACGCAAGGCGAATGCAACCGAACTTCAGCACGCTCTCGATTTCCTCCGCGAAGCGGATGCGATGCTTGTCTCGACTCACAACGATGCACATCGTTGTACCGAGACCGCGTGGGCCGCGTTTTGCCAGGCACTGCTGGCCAGCAACGAACTGCGCCATGTGGATTGAGCGTCTCGTCATCGTCGCAAGCCTCGCGATCAGCACCCACGTGCCCGCCGTGGACTTCAACCGTGACGTGCGGCCCATCCTCGCGTCCAAATGCTACGCCTGTCACGGCCCCGATGACGAGAAACGCGAAGCCGATCTCCGCCTCGACATGCCGGACAAGCATTTCGACCCCAAAACCTTCCTCCACCGCATCTCGACGACCGATCCAGACGACATGATGCCGCCGCCGAAGTCGCCCAAGCCGCTCACTGTGGTCGAAAAAAACGTTTTGCGTCAATGGATCGCTTCTGGTGCCAGATACGAACCGCATTGGGCCTTCCGGCCGATCCAGCGGCCGAAGTCTCCCAACGACATCGACAGCTTCATTCGAACTGAATTGACCAAACACGGCCTCCAGCCCGCTCCACGCGCGAATGCAGCCACACTCATCCGCCGCCTCTACCTTGATCTCATCGGCCTGCCTCCACCGCCCGAGACGTCGGACTCGTCCGACCTGTCCGACGAAGATTACTCGGTGCTCGTGGACCGCCTCCTCGCCGATCCCCGCTTCGGAGAGCGCTGGGGCCGCCACTGGCTCGACATGGCTCGCTACGCTGACTCGAATGGCTTTCTCGGAGACGGCCTCCGCCCGAATGCCTACTGCTACCGCGACTGGGTCATCCAGGCCTTCAACAACGACATGCCTTATGATGAGTTCACCATCGCGCAGATCGCTGGAGACCTCACGGATGCGCCCGCTGGCACGGGATTTCATCGCAACGCCGCGCTGAACACCGAAGCGGGTGTTGATAAGGAAGAAGCGCGTTATCAAAACCTCGTCGATCGCGTCAACACCATCGGCCGCGTGTGGCTCGGGCTCACGATTGGCTGCGCGCAGTGCCACACGCATAAGTACGATCCGATCACCATCCGCGATTACTACAGCTTCTACGCCTTCTTCGACAACACCGAGGACCGCGACGACGCGAAGACGAAAGCGCCGCTCCTCGCCGAAGTCTCCAAAGACCGCCGCCAGACCTACGTCCACCTCGCAGGCGACTACACGCGCCGCGGCCCCGATGTGATGCCCGCCACGCTTTCCGCGCTGCCCGCTCAAACAGGATCCACGCGTCTCGAACTCGCCAAGTGGCTCGCTTCGCCGAAAAACCCGCTCACAGCCCGCGTCGCGGTGAATCACATCTGGAGCAAGCTCTTTGGCTTCGGTCTCGTGCGCACGCCCGACGACTTCGGCACCAGCGGCGAAGCCCCCACGCACCCCGAACTCCTCGACTGGGTCGCCAGTGAGTTCATGCGCAACGGCTGGAGCCGTAAACAGCTCATCAAGCGCATCGTGTTGAGCGAAACGTATCGCCAGTCATCCGCGCATCGTGACAACACTGCCGTGGTGGATCCGCTGAACCGCCTCCTTTCGCGTCAGAACCGCCTCCGTCTCGACGCAGAAATCCTGCGCGATTCCGCGCTCACCGTCAGCGGTCTTTTGAAGCCCGCCATTGGCGGTCCCAGTTTCCGCCCGCCGCTGCCGGAGGACGTTTTCGACGTCGGCCGCTCTTCCAACTGGCAGGCCAGCCCCGGCGACGAAATTTACCGCCGCAGCTTATACATCATCACTCTGCGCAGCGTGCTCTATCCCATGCTCACCACCTTCGACGCACCCGATGCCGCCGACGCCTGCGTGCGCCGCGAGCGCTCCAACACGCCGCTGCAAGCCCTCACCATGATGAACGACGGTGTCTTTGTCGAAGCTGCGCAGGCCCTCGCCCTCCGTGCCATGCGCGAAGGCCACCACAGGCTCGAAACACTCTTCCGCCTTGTCTTGAACCGCAAACCGCGTGCCGAGGAGCTTTCTCGGCTTCAAGCCTTTCACGCCGAGCAAAAAGCCCGTGTCAAAAAAAGCGGCCTCGCAGCTCTCCAGGTGCTCGGAGCCCATCAAAAGGCCATCTCTCCCGCTCAAGCCGCCGAAGCCGCCACCCTTGTTGCCGTGACCCGAATCCTCATGAATCTCGACGAGTTCATCAATCGCGAGTAAGCAATCCATGTCCCTCATCGAGCAATACATCACCCAGACGCGCCGCGATTTCCTTGCGACGAGTTCCTGCGGGCTGGGGACGCTCGCTTTGGCATCGCTGTTGAAACAGGACGGACTGCTGGCGGAGGAGGCGAGCATCCCCGCGAATCCGCTCGCCACTCGGGTGTCGCATTTCGCGCCGAAGGCGGAGCGCTGCATCTTCATCTTCCTCGAAGGCGGGCCGTCACAGATGGATCTTTTTGATCCGAAGCCGCTGCTGAACAAATACGACGGCCAGCCGTTGCCGGACTCGATCGTGGGCGATGCGAAGTTTGCGTTTTTGCAGAAGGAATCGGCCACGGTGATGGGCACGAGCCGCGTCTTCAAAAAGCACGGGCAGTGCGGCATGGACATCAGCGACCTGCTGCCGCACATCGCCACCTGCGCGGACGACATCGCGCTGGTGCGGTCGATGCACACGAACCAGTTCAACCACCTGCCCGGCCAGCTCATGCTGAACTGCGGCGCGGCTTTGCTCGGGCGTCCGAGCGTCGGCTCGTGGGTCACGTATGGACTCGGCAATGCCTCGCAGGAGCTGCCGTCGTATGTCGTGATGGTCAGCAAGGGCCGCGGACTGCCCGGCGGCAGCTCCACTTGGTCGAGCGGCTTTTTGCCCTCATCGTATGCGGGCGTGATGTTTCGCAATGGAGCCGCGCCCGTTTTGAACCTGAACAACCCGGACGGCATCACGCCGGAGATGCAGTCGGCGAGCATTCGTGCGCTGAACGATCTGAATCGTCTTCAACACAAGCACATTGGCGATCCCGAGATCGCGGCGCGCATCAACAGCTACGAGCTGGCGTTCCGTATGCAAAGTGCCGCGCCGGAACTGGTCGATCTCAAGGGCGAGTCGCAGGCCACGCTCGATGCCTACGGCGTGAATCGCATCGAGCCGCCCATCAAGAGCAACCTCGGTGGCATCGGCAATTTTCAGACGTTCTCGCGCCATTGCCTGCAGGCGCGGCGCATGGTGGAACGTGGCGTGCGCTTCGTGAACATCATCCACGCCTCGTGGGATCATCACAGCGCGCTCGATCCGCAGCTCGCGCACAATTGCCAGATGGTCGATCAACCCATCGCCGCGCTGCTGAAGGACCTGAAACAACGCGGACTGCTCGACACCACGCTCGTCGTGTGGGGCAGCGAGTTCGGCCGCACCGCGCTCGGCGAGAACCGCAAGGGCTTCAAGAAGGTCACCGGCCGCGATCATCATCCGTATGCCTTCAGCCTGTGGATGGCCGGCGGTGGCATCAAAGGCGGCCAAGTCTATGGCGAGACCGACGACTTCGCCTGGCACGTCGCCCGCGATCCCGTGTCCATCCACGACTTCCACGCCACGATCCTGCACCTCTTCGGCCTCGATCACCACAAGCTCAGCTACCGCTTCCAAGGCCTCGACTTCCGCCTCACCGGCGTGAACCCGGCGAAGGTGGTGAAGGGACTCATCGCGTAGCTGCGAGGGACAGTTTTAGCCTTGCTTCTTGACTGAGTCACGGAATCCGGAGAGAATCCGTGCATGACCTATTCATCCACGCTCACTTCCAAGAATCAGACCACGCTGCCCAAGCCGGTCGCCGTTTTGCTGGGTGTGAAACCGCAGGCCAAGCTCTCGTATGAGGTCACCGAAGATGGCAAGGTGCTCCTCAGTGCCAAGTCGGCCACGTTCAAAGACATCGCGGGCAGTTTCCCGAAGAAGAAGCCTGCCAGGCCGGTCAGCATTGAGGGCATGCGGAAGGCCATTGCCGCAGGAGCTGCAAAACGCTTCAAGAAGTCGGCCAGATGACAGGCATCGACACCAACGTGCTTGTTCGCTACCTCGCGCAGGATGATGAGGCGCAGTTGCGTGCAGTGCTGGCGATGCTGCTGAAGAAGAACGCGACCTTCTTTGTGCCTGATCTGGTGCTCGTGGAGGTCGATTGGGTTCTCAGCACGCTTTACAACTGGACACCCGACGAGGTGGCCGAGGCATTTGGCCGTCTGCTGACCATTCACAACCTCATTTTCGAGGATGAGGGCCGCATTCGCGGCGCTCTTCGAGCCTTGAAGCAAGGGGCTGACCTTTCTGACGAACTCATCGTGGATCGCTGTCGCGACATGGGCTGCAAGTCGCTGGCTTCATTCGACAAAGGCATGCTCAAACGGCATAGCGGATTCGTGGTGACTCCTGCATGAAAGTGGCATGCACGAGCATCGCCGCCGGGCGCGTTTATCCCAGATGCGCATACTCGTTTGCGTCAGCCTCTTCGCCTTCACCGGTCTCCATGCCGCCGAACCACTTCGCATCGCAGTCTTCTCAGCGGATGCCACGCCGGAGATCGGGATGCCGGTGGCGTATGTGAATGCGCGGTCGATCACGGACCCGTTGAGTGCGCGGGGTGTCGTGTTGATGGGCGAAGGCAAGCCGGTGGTGCTGTGCGCGGTGGACTGGATCGGCATCGGCAACGGCGGGCATGATGAGTGGCGTCTCGGCTTGGCGGAGGCCGCGGGAACGACGATGGATCGGGTGACGGTGCACACACTGCATCAGCACGACGGCGTGCGCTGCGATCTCACAGCAGAGGAGCTTCTGGCGAAGCACGGACTCGGCGGCACGCGCATGGATGCGGCGTTTTGCCGGAAAGTGATCGCGAGCACCGCGACAGCCGTGCGCGAGGCGATGAAACATGCGAAGCCTGTGACGCAGCTCGGCCTCGGAGAGGCGAAGGTCGAGAAGGTGGCCTCGAATCGACGTATCCTTGGTCCGAATGGTCGCGTGCTGTTTGGTCGAATGAGTGCCTCGCGCGATCCGAAGGCAAAAGAAGCCGATGAAGGCACCATCGACCCGATTTTGAAGCTTGTGAGCTTTTGGGACGGCGAAACACCTCTCGCCTGCCTCACCTACTACGCCACGCACCCGCAGAGCTTCTACGGCAAGGGCGATGTCACCGCCGAGTTCGTCGGTCTCTCGCGCGCGCAGCGTGAAACGGTGCTCAACATCCCGCACATTCACTTCAACGGCGCGAGCGGCAACGTGGCCGCGGGCAAATACAATGACGGCTCGCCCGAGGCCCGTGTGCAGCTCACGCAACGCATGGCCGACGGCATGAAACGCGCCTGGGAATCCACGCGGAAGTCATCCATCAGCGCCAGAGATCTCAACTGGCGAATCGAACGCGTGAAATTGCCTCTCGCGCCCAATTTGAACCGCAAAGTGCTCGAAAAGACGCTCGCCAATGACAAAGCCGACGCGCGAGATCGCCTGAATGCCTCCACGAAGCTCGCGCTGCTCCATCGCACCGAAGCAGGTCATGAGTTTGAACTCACGCGCCTGCGGCTTGGCAAAGTGAACATCCTGCACATGCCGGGCGAGCTGTTCGTCGAGTATCAGCTCGCCGCGCAGCAGATGAAGCCGGACGCCACGGTCTGCATGGCTGCGTATGGCGATTACGCACCTGGCTACATCGGCACCGAAATCGCCTACACGCAGGGCGGCTACGAAGTGCAGGCCAGCAGCTCCAACACCGCCCCGCAGGTCGAAAAGGTGCTCATGGATGCGATGCGGCGACTGCTCGAATAAGCGCGAATCGCGATTCGCATGATCAAATCGCCCGTTTGGCAGCTTTTGAAGAAGCGACCATGAAATCTATCCTTTTCGCTCTTTTCACCGTTGGCGCTGTTTTCGCCCAAAACGACCTCAAGTCACTGCGCGCAGGCATTGTAGGCCTCGACACTTCCCATGTGCCGGCGTTTACCAAGCTCTTCAACAAGGGCGAGACAACGGGCGAGCTTGCGGGCATCAAAGTGACCACGGGCTACACGGGCGGGACGGACATGCCGGCCAGCAGGGATCGCAAAGAGAAGTTCACGCAGCAACTGCGCGAGATGGGCGTGGAGATCGTGCCGACCATTCCGGAACTGCTCGCGAAGGTCGATGTCGTGCTGCTGGAGAGCGTGGATGGCCGCATTCATCTTCAAGAGGCACGGGAGATTTTCAAAGCGGGCAAGCCGGTCTTCATCGACAAACCGCTCGCAGGCACGCTGGCGGAGGCGATTGCCATCGTGGAGCTGGCAAAGAAGCATGACGTGAAGTTTTTCAGCAGTTCCTCATCGCGCTTCGGCGCGGAGATGGTGGCGCTGAAGGCGAACGCGGAGCTGGGTGATCTGCTCGGCGCGCAGACTTGGGGCCCGTGCTCGTATCAGGAGGGCACGCCAGATTATTTCTTCTACGGCATCCACGGCGTCGAATCGCTCTACACGCTGATGGGCACTGGCTGCGAGACCGTTTCGCGTGTCAAAGCAGGCAATCATGATGTGGCCACCGGCGTGTGGAAAGGCGGACGCGTCGGCGCGTATCGCGGCATCGTGAAGGGCAAGGCGGACTTCGGCGCGGTGGCCTACGGCAGCAAATCCATTGGACAGGCCGCGAAGGCAGTGAGTTACGAGGGCTTGTGCCGCCAGATCGGCAAGTTTTTCCGCACCGGCCAGCCGCCCGTGAGCGCGGAGGAGACCATCGAGATATTCACCTTCATGGAAGCCGCGGATGAAAGCCTTCGCCAGGGCGGGAAGCCGGTCGCGCTGGCTGACGTTCTCTCCAAAGCGAAGGAAGAGGCTGCGAAACTCATCAAGTAAGCTCATGCGCACGCTGCTCTTCCTCTTCATCGGTCTTTTTGGGGCATTTGGTGCTGAACCGTCTGCTGTGACGGTCACGAACATCCGCCGCGTCTTCCACAACGGCGAGCACAATGCCTTCACCGATCTCGTGCGTTTCAAAGATCAGCTTTATCTTTGCTTCCGCAGTTGCCCGGACGGCCACATGGTCTTCAACACCGCCTCGGTCATCGTTTTGCGCAGCACGGACGAAGGCGCGACGTGGCAACCGGTGCATCGTTTCAGTGTGCAGGACCGCGACACGCGTGATCCGCACTTCCTCGTCTTGAAAGACCGCCTCTTCGTTTACACCGGCACCTGGTGGAGCGGACCGGGATTGATTGATCGCAAGGACTACGACATGAACAAGATGCTCGGCTTCGCGGTGTTCTCCGACGACGGCACGAAGTGGAGTGAACCCACGATGCTGGAGGGCACTTTCGGCCTCTACATCTGGCGTGCGGCCGCGCACGGCGGCAAAGCCTTCCTCTGCGGCCGGCGCAAGCCCGGCTACGACATCGGCCCGAAAGGCGAGGGCTCGCGCATCCAGTCCCTCATGCTCGAAAGCGATGACGGCCTCATCTGGAGGAAGCGCGCCTACTTCAATGAGACGAATGGCGACGAAACCGCCTTCCTGTTCGACAACAACGGCAGCGTACTGGCCATCGGCCGCAACGGCAGCGGCCAGGAAGCCTTCCTGCTTCGCTCGAAGCCGCCTTACACCGACTGGAGCCGCCAGCAGTTCGACCGCGCCATCGGTGGGCCGCTCGTCGCGAAGTGGGGCGAGCAGGTGCTTGTCGGCGGCAGGCACACCACGAAGGAAAAAGGAGCCAAAACCTCGCTCTGCTGGCTCGTCGGCGAAAAACTCCAAGAGTTCGCCGAACTCCCCAGCGGCGGTGACAATTCTTATCCCGGCTTCGTCGAGCTCTCGCCCACCAAGGGCCTCATCTCGTGGTATTCGAGTCACGAGAAAGATGAAGCGGGCAAGACGATCACGGCGATCTACATGGCGGAGCTGAGCTTGGCGAAATAGTCCGGTGCGGTGAGCGATCCCGGGCTCCTCTGAACATCCTGGCGGCTCAATCAAATGGTGGAAGTTCACGGAACGTCGATCTCCATTCTTTGAGAAAGAGCGAAAGAAGTTCCGGGCATTCGTGTTTTCTAAATGTCACATAGATTGCAAATATAGAAATATGACAGTCCGAAAGCGCAGCCCTCGCTCCAGCATGCCCGTCCATGACTCAGGTTTTAGCACGCCCAGCCTGGACCGGGCGCTGGCTGTGCTGCAGACACTGGGAGGCGCTTCTGGAGGGCTGACTCTGTCGGAGATCGCAGGGCGGGTGGGGCTGTCCGTAAACTTTGTGTATCGCGTCACGCAGTCACTGGTGTCGCATGGCTATTTGCTGCGGGATGCGGAGAAGCGTTTCCGCATCGGTCCGCAAATGCTCTCGCTATGCCAACCGGTGGTGGATGATGTGCCGCTGGCGGAGGCCGCACTGCCAGCCATGCGCTGGCTGAGCGCGCAGACCGGCGAGGCGTCCCATCTGGGCATGATCAGCGGCCACGAGGGCATCGTCCTGGAGCGGGTGATCGGTGATGCGCTCATCAAGTTCTATGTCGAACGCGGCACGCGCTTCCCGTTGCACACGAGCGCGCCAGGCAAGGTGATGCTGGCCTTCATGCCTGAGGCCGGGCGGAACACGGTGATCGCGGGCATGAAGTTCGAACGATTCCAGCCGTGGACGATCTCGAACCACAAAGATTTCCTCAAATGCCTGGAAGATGTGCGCAAATCAGGCTGGGCCGTCGATGCAGGCGAGCATCTGGAAGGTCATCACTGTCTTGGTGCTCCGATCCTCAACGAGCATGGCAACGCCATTGCCAGCCTGTGGATCACGGGTCCCGCCCAGCGTCTAAGCGAAGCGCGGATGGTGAAGCTGGCGCCTGTGGTGAAAAAAGCGGCACGCATGGTCGAGGCCGCGCTCAGGAGGGAGATCGGGCAGGCATGAAAAAACTCTGGCTCATTCTCCTGCTGGCAATGCCTCTCCGCGCCGAGGACCGCTACCTCCTCGCTGCCGACAACCAGGTCATCGAGATCGATCGAAGCGGACGGGTGACGGACCGGCTCCAGCATCCCGGCCATGGGGGCATTTACGATGCGTGGCGGCTGCCGGACGGAGGCATCGCTTATGCGCACAAGGGAGGCATTGCGGTCTTCGATGCAGCCAGGACACTCGTGCTCGAACACGCCGCCAAGGCTGTCGAAAAAGGCGCGGAGGTGAACAGCGTGGCGGTGCTCGATGCGGGGGAGAAGTTCGCGGTCATGGACAGCGGTGCTTGCGAAATCCGCATCGTGGACCGGCGGGGCGCCGTCGTGAGCCGGACTCCTCTGCCCGATCTCAAAGACGATCCGCTTCACTTCCGCTACCGCATGATCCGTGAGGTGCCGGGCAGTGATGCCTTCTGGGTTGGCCAATATGGGCGGAAGACCGTGCTCAAGGTGGAGCGAAACACAGGCCGCGTTTTGCAATCCATTCCACTCGATCCGCTGCTGCAGCCCACGCCAGCGGTCAAAAAAGCTTTCGCCACGCTGCCTGGCGATGGTGGCTCGCTGTGGGTGTCAACCTCCACCGGCTGCCAACTGCTCCATCTCGACGCGAGGGGCAGGAGGCTCGGCTGCTGGACCATTGAAGATCTCGGCCTGCAATGCCGCTACCTCCTCGGCATGACCCGGCTGGCGAATGGAAACCTCCTCATCGCCTGCGGAGATTATCATCTGACGACGCCGGACGAAGGCCGCGATCTGCTGGCGGAAATCACGCCGCAGGGAAAGGTGGCATGGAAGGTCACGCGGGCGCAGTTGGTGGACCAGGTCGAGGGCGTCGTGGACAAGAAAACCGGCTTGGAGGAACTGCGCATCACCAACGTATGTATTTCGGCATTCCCCGCCGGGAAAAGCCAGTCTGCTGTCGAATCCGGCATCAGCAGCCACTTTCAAACCTTCATCGACAAACACTGCGTTGATTGCCACGACGACAGCGTTTCCAAGGGTGACTTCGACATCACGGCGCTGGCGTTCGAGCTGGAGAACGCTGGAAATCGTGGACGCTGGGCGCGGGTGATCGATCTCGTCGAGAAGGGCGAGATGCCGCCGCCGGAGAAGTCCAAGGTGCGCGGAGATGAGAGAAAACAGTTTGTCGCGGGACTCACTGATGAGTTGCTGAAGGCAACGAAGGCGGATGTCGCGAAGAACGGACGCGGGCCTGTACGCCGGCTCACACGGGTGGAGTTTGAGAACAATCTGCGGGTGCTGCTGAAGCTGCCCAATCTCGACATTCGCGACAAAGTGCCCGCTGACCGCGATGCCCATGGTTTCACCAAGGTCTCGGCACTGCTCGATGTTTCGCGCGTGCAGCTCGACGCCTATCTCGATGCCACGGAGGCGGCGCTGCGGCTGGCGATGGCAGCTGACAAGCCACCGCCGGCACCAGTGCCCCAGCGGTTCACGGGCACGGACTTGTTTCCCGAACTGACCACCTTTGGCGAACGCGAGGCGATGTTCTTCGCGCAGGACAACCGCATGGTGCCCATCGATGCGGCGGCGCTCAAAGCGATGTCGCCCGAGCAACGGCGTGATCCCACTCTGGAGCTTGCGTTGTTTCGCTCGGCGACGTGGCCCTACTATGGCTATCCGCGTGGCTTTCGGGCGAAGGAGAGTGGCGCGTATCGTGTGCGCTTTCGCGGTCGCGCGGTGAGGCAGGTGCGGGATTTTCGTCTGGTGCCCGCGTACGAGTCCATCGCGATGAGTTTTCGTGCCCGGCAGCCTTCCGGGCCGGATGTTTCAGGCGATGTGCGCGAGACCGGTGGCTGGATGGACCTGCAGCCGGAGGCGCGTGACTTTGAGACGACGATCCATCTCAAAGCCGGCGAGACCTTTGAATACAGCCCGCTCGGTCTGCCTGTGCCCTTCATTCGCACGGACGGCGGCTTCTTCTACGACTACCCGCCGATGCCGCCGGAAGGTCATCGTGGCGTGGCGATTCAATGGCTCGAAGTCACCGGCCCTCTGCACGACACGGAGTGGCCGCCCGCATCGCACCGCGTGCTGTTTGACGATGTGTCGCCTGCCAAAGGAACACCGGCCGATGCAGAGCGATTGTTCCGCCGTTTTGCTGCAAGCGCCGCGCTGCGGCCGATGAGCGCGGCGGCACACGAGCCGTTCTTGAAGCTCATCAAAGGCAAAATGGCCGCAGGAGCCACTTTTGCCGACTCCTTGCTCGCAGGCTATCAGGCGCTGCTTTGCTCTTCGCACTGCCTTTATCTCACGGAGCCGCGCCAAGAGGCCGCGGACACGCATTTCGCCATCGCAAACCGTCTCTCACATCTGTTCTGGAACTCGCGCCCCGATGACGAACTCGCCCAACTCGCACGCAGCGGGCGCTTGCATGATGCCACGGTGCTGAAGTCCCAGGTCGAGCGCCTGATCGCCGATTCGCGCTTCGACGAGTTTGTGCGCACCTTTGCCGAGGAATGGCTCGACCTGCGCAGATTGCGCCGCGACATCCCGGACGAGCGTTTGTATCCCGAGTATCGCAAAGACGACTACCTCGTCGATTCGATGGAGAAAGAGACGCTCGCTTTCCTGAATGCGATGGTGCGTGATAATCTGCCTGCGACCACGCTTGTGACAGCCGGCTTTGCTTTCGTAAATGACCGGCTCGCACAACACTACGACCTGCCACGCGTGTCCGGCTCGGCGATGCGGCGCGTCACTTTGCCGAAGGGCAGTCCCTTCGGCGGTCTGCTCACGCAAGCGGCGCTGATGAAGCACACGGCGAACGGCACGACAACCTCTCCGGTGCTGCGCGGCGTGTGGATCATGGAGAAACTGCTTGGACAGCCACCACCGCCGCCGCCAAAGAGCGTGCCCGCCATCGAGCCTGACATCCGCGGTGCGCGCACGATTCGCGATCTGCTGGCCAGGCACACCGAGTCGAAGACCTGCGCGGCCTGCCATTCGAAGTTTGATCCTGTGGGCTTCGCGCTCGAGAACTTCGACGTGATGGGAGCGTGGCGCGACCGCTACCGCGGCATGGAACGCGGCGAAAAAATCACCGGCATCGATCCCGCGGGCCATCCATACACCTACTTCGTCGGCGCGGCAGTGGATGCCTCCGGCAAACTGCCGACGGGCGAAACCTTCCGCGACATTCACGAGCTGAAACGCCTTCTCGCCGCCAATCCGCGCCAGCTCGCGCGCAACCTCCTCCACCATCTCGTGCTGCATGCCACCGGCACGCCCGTCGGCTTCGCGGACCGCGCGGAGGTCGAGTCCATGCTCGATGCCTGCGCGGCGGATGGTTATCGCGTGAAGAGCCTCATTCACGCGCTGGTGCAAAGCAGCCTGTTCCTTGGTTCAGAAGTCCGCTCATGAACACGCCCCACATCGCCAAAAATCTCCCCCGCCGCCGCTTCCTGAGCGGGCTCGGCGTCACGCTCGCGCTGCCCGCGCTGGAGTGCCTGGCGCCTGTCTTTGCACGCGCCTCCACGCCTGCACCGCCAAAGCGCATGCTGCTCATCTCGAACAACCTCGGCGTGCTGCCTCAGCACTTTTTCCCGAAGGATAAAGGCACAAACTACACCCTCTCGCCCTATTTGAAGGAACTCGCTGCTTTCCGGAACGACTTCACGATCTTCAGCGGACTGTCACATCCGGCCGTGGTGGGCGGACACAGCACGGAGAACTGCTTTCTCACCGCGGCGCGCGACCCGACACGCAGCGGATTCCGCAACACGATCTCGCTCGACCAGTTCGCGGTCGAGTCACTGGGCCAGCAGACGCGTTTTCCGACGCTGAACCTGGGCGTAAACATCGACAAGGCGAACCGCAGCCTCTCGTGGACGCGTGATGGTGTGCTGCTCCCCGCGGAGGACAGCCCGGCGGCGTTGTTTCGCAAAATGTTCATCCAGGGCGATGCGAAAGAAGTCGCGCTGCGGCTGAAGCGGCTGCGAGAGCGCGGCAGCGTACTCGATGTGCTGCGCGAGGATGTGCGCGGCTTCCAGCGTGGGCTGGGGGCCGCGGATCGTTCCCGCATGGATCAATATCTGACATCGGTGCGCGAGCTGGAGGAACGCCTGGCCGTCTCCGGCGAATGGGAGCAGAAACCCAGGCCCGCCACGAAGGCCACGCCTCCGCAGGACATTGCGGACAAGGCGCGATTCTTCCCCAAGATCCAGCTCATGCTCGACATGGCGCGTCTCGCCTTTGAGACGGACTCCACGCGCATCATCACGCTCATGGTGGATGGTTTTGCCACGCCGGTGTTCGAGATCGATGCCCAGCACCGCACCCGCGACGGCTATCACAATCTCAGCCACCACGGCCAGTCGAAGGAAAAGCTGGCCGAGCTGGAACAAGTGGACCTCCAGCAGATGCGTCACCTGCGCGAGCTGCTCGCCGCGCTGGCCGCCACACCCGCCGCCGAAGGTCAGCGTTTACTCGACCAGACGATGGTTCTCTACGGCAGCAACCTCGGTGACGCGAACGTGCACAACTGCACCAACCTGCCCGTCCTGCTCGCCGGCGGCGGATTCAAACACGGCCAGCACCTCTCTTTCGACAGCGTGCAGAACAAGCCGCTGTGCAATCTTTTCGTGACCATGTTGCAAAACATGGGCGTCGAGAAGGACGCCTTCGGAAGCGCCACAGGGGCGCTGAGCGGACTCCAGGGTTCGTGAAACATTGTGCTTTGAGGGGCTGGGAGCGCAAGTCGTGAGAGTTTTCAGGCGTAGTTTGCAGACCATGGTCACCGTCTCCCGCCGCCAGATGCTCCACACCGCCTCGTGTGGCTTCGGCTATTTGGCGATGTCAGGGCTCGCGGCTGCGACGACGGCGGGTTTGGAGTCGAGGCCTCCGCGGCTTCGCGCACGGGCGCAGCGGGTGATCTTTCTGAACATGGCCGGCGGCCCGGCGCAGCTCGACACGTTTGATTACAAGCCTCAGATCGGCCAGAAGCCGCATGCGGGCTCGATTGCGAACTTCAGGCAGCGCGGAAACAGCGGCCTCTGGGTCTCCGACCTGCTGCCAAATATCGCGCGGCATGCTGACAAGCTCTGCGTCATCAAGTCGATGACCGCGGACACGAGCATCCACGCGCAATCGATGCTGCAACTGCACACCGGCGACCGCCTGCGGCCCTGCCCGAGCATGGGCGCGTGGGTGGCGTATGGCCTCGGCACCGAGAATCAAAACCTGCCCGGCTTCATCAGCTTCAACACTTCCAAGCCCTCGGGATACGCCGCGGTGCAATTGCCCGCCGTGTTTGGCGGCACGCCGATCGGCGTGAATGGCGAGGACATGAGCAAAGCCACGATCAGCGACATCGCGAGCGATCATCTGCCGCCCGGTGTGAAGCGCCGCCAGCTCGATCTCATTCAGGCGATGAATCGCGAGCACGCGGGACAGCGTGGCGACGATGCGCAGCTCGAAGGCGTCATCCAGACGATGGAACTCGGCTTCCGCATGCAGGCGCAGGCACCAGAGTTGCTCGACATCAGTCAGGAGTCCAAAGCCACACTGGAGCGCTACGCGGTCGGCAAAAACTTCAATGTGGGCACCTGCAAAGGCAGTGATTTTGGCCGCCAGTGCCTGCTGGCGCGGCGTTTTTGCGAGGCAGGCGTGCGTTTCATCGAGATCACGCATGGCAGTTGGGATCAGCACACCGATCATCGCCGTGATCTGACGGCGAACTGCGCCACCACAGACGCACCCATCGCCGCGCTGCTCGATGATTTGGATGAGCGAGGCATGCTGGAGGACACGCTGGTGGTCTGGGGCGGTGAGTTTGGCCGTCCTGGCCTCACGCCGGGTGCTGACAAGGATCAAACTGGGCACCAGCATCGCGCGTTCACCTTCTGGATGGCCGGTGGCGGCGTGAAGGCCGGTCACGCGCACGGCGAGACGAATCACGATGGCAGTGTCGTCGCTGATGGCGCGGTGCATTTCCGCGATCTGCATGCGACGATCCTCCACCTGCTCGGTCTCGATCACGAAAACCTCGCTGTGGTCAGCGGCGGCCGCCGCATCCGGCTCACGGGTCTGCAAGGCGGCAAGGTGGTGAAGGATATCATCGCATGAGGTGCTCGATCGTCGTCTGCGCCGCTGCGGCCATGGTGCTCACGCCGTTGCTGCGTGCCGAGGTGGTGCGTGTTGAAGTGACGGATCGGACGGCGTTTGCCGATGGCGTGAGTTTTGGTCCGGCGGGCGCGTATGAGCGCATTCGCGGGCGGATGTATTTGGAAACGGACCCGTTGCATGAAGCGAATGCGCGCATCAGCGATCTTAAACGGGCCCCGTGCAATGCGCGTGGCAAGGTGGAGAGCTGGACGGACTTCTTTCTGCTCAAGCCGGTGGATGCGCGGAAGGGCAACGGCGTGCTGCTCTACGACGTGCACAATCGCGGTAACATGCTCGCGCTGTGGACCTTCAATGATGGCGAGCGCACGAATGATCCGAAGACGGAGGCACATGCGGGCCATGGCTTCCTAATGAAGCAGGGTTTCTCCGTGCTGTGGTGCGGCTGGAATGGGGAGGTGCAGGCGGATGACACACAGCGGCTGCTGTGCGGTCTGCCCATCGCGACAGACAATGGCAAGACGATCACCGGCAAAGCGCATCTGGAGATCACGAGCACGGAAAAGGTCTTCAGCCGCGCCTTCTCGTGGAGCCCGTGGGGCATCGGCGCGGCGTTTCCATCGGTGAATCTCGACAACGCCGGCGCCACGCTCACGATGCGGCCGCATCGCGGCGCGGATGGCATCGAGCTGCCGCGTGCGGAGTGGTCCTTTGGACGTTGGGAGAATGAGAGGCTCATTCCCGATCCCACGCATGTCTATGTGAAGGCCGGTTTGCGTCCCGGCTGGCTCTACGATCTCGTTTACACGGCCAAGGAACCGCGCGTGACCGGTCTCGGGCTCACTGCGCTGCGCGATTGCGTGTCGTTTTTCCGCCATGGGGACGCAGCTAGGAATCCGCTCGCAGGTGCGATCGAGAAAGCCTGTGTGTTTGGCATCTCGCAGTCCGGCCGCGTGATTCACCACTTCCTCTATGAAGGTCTGAACACCGATGAGCAGGGACGTGCGGTGTTTGACGGCGCGTTGATCCACGTCGCCGGCGCGGGCAAGGGCATGTTCAACCATCGCTTCCGCATGAGCACGGAGTATGGCACGCAGCACGAGGGGCGCTTCTCGGGCTCCGAGTTCTTCCCGCTCGCACCATTGCCGCAGACCGACCCGGTGACCGGCGAAACCGACGACTCGCTTGCACGCTCGCGAAAGTCCGGCCATGTGCCGCGCATCATCTTCACGCAGACTTCGACGGAATACTGGAGCCGCGCGGCATCGCTGCTGCACACTGATGTCGAAGGCAAATCGGACCTCGCGTTGCCTGAAGACGTGCGCGCGTATTTCATCGCCGGAGCCGAGCACCTCGGCAAAAGCGACGGCACAAACGGCATCTGCCAGCAGCCGCGCAACACGCTCGATGATCGCGGCCCCGTGCTACGTGCGATGCTTTTGAATCTCTCCGAGTGGATGCAGACCGGCAAAGCACCGCCACCCAGCCGCCATCCAACACTGGCGGACGGCACGCTGGTCGATCACGAGACCTGGCGTGAGGCATTTCCGAAAATCCCCGGCTGCAACCTGCCCGCGCATCATTATGAGCCCGCGCGTCTCGACTTCGGCCCACGTTTTCACACCGAAGGCATCGCCGACATCATTCCGCCGAAAGTCGGCAAGCCTTTCCGCACGCTGCTGCCCGCCGTGAACGCTGACGGCAACGAAACCTGTGGCATCCTTCTGCCCGAGGTTGCCGTGCCCCTCGGCACCTACACCGGCTGGAATCTGCGTGCGCCGGAGTTCGGCGCGGAAACGATGCTCTCGCCGCTCGACGGCATGTTCCTGCCGTTCGCGAAGACGAAAGCCGAACGCGAGAAGTCCGGCGATCCGCGTTTGTCGCTCGAAGAACGCTATCCGACCCGCGCCGACTACCTGGGCCGCCTCACCGAGGCCGCACTGAAACTGTATCGTGAAGGATTTTTGCTGGAAGAGGACGTCGTGCGTATTTTGGAGCGTGCGTCAGCAAAGTAGCCATCTTGCTCCGCAAGATGAGCCAAGGGCTCACTTCGAAGAATGCGATTTCAAAGATGGGTGACGCCACCTGCTTTTCACACGCACTGCTCCTCTCGCAGGAGCGAGAGGGCTACTTTGCTTCGCATGGCGATAGCTCTTGCGCCTTTGACCGTATCGTTTTCTCACATGAACACGCCCGCCGTCCCCACACGCCGTCAATTTCTCAAAACCGCCGCCGCCGCGGTGACCACGTTCAACATCGTGCCGCGGCATGTGCTGGGCGGGCCGCGGTTTGTGCCGCCGAGCGAGAAGGTGAACGTGGCGATCATCGGCACGGGCGGCCAGGGACGCACGAACGTGCGGGCGCTGATGCAGCTCGACGACGCGCAGATCATCGCTGTCGCCGACCCGGCGGAGTCATTCAGCCTGGAAAACTTCTACTTCAAAGGCATGGGCGGTCGCCTGCCGGTGAAGGCCGAGATCGAGAAGCACTACGCGGCGAAGACGCCCAACCACCGTTGCGCGGACTACGTCGATTTTCGCGAGATGCTGGAGAAGGAGAAGTCCATCGACGCGGTGCTCATCGCCACACCGGATCATCTGCACGCCTATGCCTCGGTGATCGCGATGCGGGCGGGCAAGCACGTTTACTGCGAGAAGCCGCTGACACACAACATCTGGGAGGCGCGCCACGTCGCCAAAGTGGCTGCGGAAACCGGTGTGGCGACGCAGCTCGGCAGCCAGGGGCATTCCTCGCTCGGCACGCGTGAGACGATCGAATACATCCAGGACGGCGCCATCGGTGCGGTGCGTGACATTCACGTGTGGGTGGGCGCGAAGCGCTGGAATCCCACGCTCACCGGCAAACCGACCGAGACACCGCCGGTGCCAGCCGGATTAAACTGGAACCTGTGGCTCGGGCCGCGCAACGAGCGCGCCTTTCATCCAGCCTACTTCCCCGTGGCGTGGCGTGATTTTTGGGACTTCGGCTGCACGGGCATCGGCGACTTCGCCTGCCACGACATGAACAGCGCCGTGCGTGCCTTTGATTTGCCAATTCCCTCGCGCATCGAGGCCCACGCGGCCGGTTTGATGGACAGCGAGATCGCGCCGCACGGTTCGATGATCTACTACACCTTCCCCGCCGCCGGAGCGCGTCCGGAGATTCGCATGACGTGGTATGACGGCGGCCTGATGCCGGAGACACCCGAGGCGCTGGGTGCGTTCCCGCTGCCGAAACGCGGCTGCCTCTTCATCGGTGAGAAAGGTGTCATCCAGTGCGATGGCGGAGGCGGTGCGCCACGACTCTTCCCTGATGCACGACGCGCCGAATATCAGAAGCCCGCGCCCAAACTGAAGCGCTCGAACGGCCATCACCGCGACTGGATCGACGCCTGCAAAGGCGGCGAACCTGCGACGAGCCCCTTCAACTACGCCGCGCATCTCACCGAGATCGCGTTGCTCGGAGTGCTTTCGCTGCGCACGCAAAAGACCATCGACTGGGATGCGGCCGCGATGAAAGCCATCGGCCTGCCGGCCGCGGACGCGTTCATCAAGGAAACTTATCGCAAGGGCTGGGAGATCGTCTGAGCCATGAGCAGTCCGATTCAACTCACCTCTCTTGCACCCGGCGATTGCGAAGCCGTGGCGCGTCTGCTGCATCAGTCGCTGGTGCATTGGTATGAAAGCCGGCTCGGCCAGGGCGCGAGATTTGGCGACAGCCACGAGCCGTTCCTGCTGTTTCCCGAAGTCTATGAAGCGCTCGATCCGGGCGAATGCGTCGTCGCACGTGACGCGCAGACCCAGGCCATCCTCGGGGTTTGTTTCTCGCATGAACGTGAAACGCATGTCGCCATCGGCATCGTCGCGACCGCGCCTGAGGCGGGCGGTCGCGGTGTGGCGCGTCGCATGATGGAATCGGTGCTCGAAAAGGCCCGTGTCCTCGGCAAACCGGCGCGTCTGGTGTCGAGCCTGCTGAATCTCGATTCGTTCTCGCTCTACACACGTCTCGGTTTCGTGCCGGGCGCCATTTTCCAAGACATGCTCATCAGTGTTCCCGAAAGCGGCATGACTGCGCCTGCTCCCACCGGCACAGATCGCGTGCGTGAAGCGAGGCAGGACGAAGCCGGGCGCATCGCAGACTTCGAGCAGTCGCAGCAGAGCATCCGTCGTGAAAAGGATTTCGCTTTCTTCCTGCGCAACGAGGTCGGTTCGTGGCGCGTGCTCGTTTCGGAGCGCGAAGACGAAATGCTGGGCGGATTCCTCGCGATGAGCACGCATGCGTCTTTCACCATGATCGGCCCCGGAGTGGCTGCGGATGAAGAAACGGCCGCCGCGCTGCTCTGGCGTGCGCTGGACGGCCTGCGCGGCAAGACGCTGGTCTTCCTCGTGCCCTGCGCCGCCTCCCGACTCGTGCGCACCGCTTACTCATGGGGCACACGCAATGTGGAGATCCACGTCGCTCAATCCACCGCGCCGGTCGCATCAGCGCGCGGCATTGTGTTTCCCACCTTCATGCCGGAGACGGCGTGACGAAGGCTCAGCGAGCCAGTTCCAGCACACCGAACGATGCAGGTCCGTGTGGCAATTCATTGGCAGCGGAGAGTTGCGATGTAGTTCGACCGTTGGTGAGGGATGAGATTGATCCTGATGGGGTGCCTGTTCCTGATTTCGTTTTCGGCGAGAGCCGATGATCTGGTGCTGCAGGCGAAACGGCTGCATCTCGGCCGGGCGGGGCAGTTTGAATGGGACGCGTTCAAGGATCGTGCCGTCGATGCAGAGCGGTTTGAAAAGCGCTTTGAGGCGAAGTCGAACGCGGTCGAACACACCCTGCGCATCTGGCAGCGGGATGTGAAGCAGACATGGCTCGTGCTGCTCAACGGTGGCAAGCTGGGCTCGCTTGTGAATGCGGAGACGGCGATGGAGAGCGTGCTCGCGATTCCCGCGGGTGCCCTGCGCGATGGAGAAAACGTTTTGACGATCGAAGCGCCGTCCAGCCTTGATGACATCGAGATCGGACCAGTGTCGATTGCTGCCATACCAGTTCAGGCTGCGCTCAGCGGGGCGACGATCGAGGTGACGGTGACCGACGCTGAAACGGGTGACGGGTTGCCCTGTCGGCTGACCGTGACACGACCAGACGGCACGCTGCAGCCGTTGCGTGCGGAACCTGCGGTCGGCGTGGCGGTGCGTGTCGGCGTGATCTACACGCGCGATGGTCACGCGACGATCTCACTGCCACCAGGCGACTACATTTTGCATGCAGGACGTGGTTTTGAATGGGGTGTCGAACGCGTGGAACTCCTGCTGAAAAAAGATGAGATCAAAGAAGTGCCGGTGAAGTTGAGGCGCGAGGTGGACACACGTGGCTGGATCGCCACGGACAGTCACATCCACACGCTGACCTACAGCGGGCACGGTGATGCGAAAATCGAGGAACGCATGCTCACGGTGGCGGGAGAGGGGATCGAACTGGCGATCTCCACGGATCACAATCATCACACCGATTATGCGCCCGTGGCTGCCAGCATGGGCGTGGCGGAGCGCTTCACGCCGGTCATCGGCAACGAGGTCACCACGAAGCATGGGCACTTCAATGCATTTCCGATCCAGTCCGGCGCAAAGGTGGTCGATTCCAATGAACAGGACTGGGCAAAGCTCATTCCGGCCATTCGTGCCACGCCAGGCGTGCAGGTCATCACGCTGAATCATCCGCGTGATGTGCACAGCGGCTTCATTCCGCTCGGCGGCGTGCAGTTCAATCCCGCGACGGGCAAGCACCGTAATGGTGACGCTCTCAAGATCGACGCAATGGAGGTGGTGACCTCCGCGGCGATGCAGTCGGACATTTATCTGCTGTTTCGTGACTGGTTTGCGCTGCTAAACCGCGGCCATCGCATCGCAGCGCTGGCTTCAAGTGATTCGCACGACGTGAACCGCTTCATTCTCGGCCAGGGACGAACCTATGTGGCCGCGAAAGACGAAAACATTGCCCAACTCGATCTCGATGAGGTGTGGCGTGGTTATCACGAAGGCCGCCTGCTGGTGAGTCTCGGCTTGCTGACGACACTGAAGGTCAACCAGCGCTTCACCGTCGGTGATCTTGCCACAGGCCTTGGCAATGAACTGGAGGTGACGGCGGTTGTGAGCGGGCCTGCGTGGGTGACGGCAGACCGGCTGGAGCTGTTTGCGAACGGCGTTCTCATCCGCGAGCAGGCGATTGCCGACGAGCATCGTGCCGGTGAAAAGGCATGCATCACCTGGAAGCTGCCCAAACCGGCGCACGATGTGCATCTTGTGGCCATTGCGACTGGGCCTGGTGTCACCGAACCGTTTTGGGAGATTCCGCGGCCCTATCAACCGAGCAGCAAGAGTTTCACGCCGCGTGTCATCGGGGCAACGAATCCCGTTTGGATCGATGCGGACGGCGATGGGAAGTTCAGCTCCGCGTTCGTCATCGCGCAGGAGCTCGTGAAGCGTTTTGGCAGCGAGGCCGGCAAGCTGCGCGACGTTTTAAAGCAGCACGACCAGGCAGTTGCTGCGCAGGTCGAGTCTCTTTTGTCCCGTTGATTCCACTTCCTCATGAAATCCATCGTCATCACTCTTCTCATTGCCTCAGCCGTGTTCGTGTCTGCCAAGGAACCTTCTCTCTCCGCGGGCGCCGCCGCAGTGGACATCACGCCGCAGCAGTTTCCACTGAACATGCCGGGTGGATTCAGCGCGAACATGGCGGAGAAGGCGCACGATCCGCTCAACTCGCGCGCGATGGTGCTCTCGGATGGAACGACAACGCTGGCGATGGTGGTGGTGGACAATCTTGGCGCAGGACCAGATGTGCTCGACGAGGTGAAGGCGATTGCTTCGGCGAAAACGGGCATTCCGACGGACAAGATGCTCATCAGTTCGACGCACACGCACAGCGGCTCATCCTTGAACACACGCTCGGAGACCGCGGCGGCCTATCGGAAGCATTTTGTTGAAGGAGTGGCCGAATCCATCGTGCAGGCGCATGCGGCACTGAAACCTGCGAGCGTCGGCGCAGCCTCGCATCCGTTGCCGGACGAGGTTTTCAACCGCCGCTGGTATCTGAAGCCCGGGAAGATGCCGCTGAACCCATTCGGAAAAATGGACCAGGTGAAGATGAATCCCGGCACAAGCCCGGACGTGCTCGATCACCCGGCAGGACCGACCGATCCGGACATCACGGTGATTTCCGTGCAGGATGCGAAGCGAATGCAGATGGCCGTGTTCGCCAACTATTCGCTGCACTATGTCGGTGGTGCGCCTTCGGGGCAGGTTTCGGCGGATTACTACGGCGAGTTCGCGCGCTTGATGCCCTCGCGCGTGCGTGGCAATGGCAAGCTCATCGCGATGATGTCCAATGGCACGTCTGGTGACATCAACAACATCCCGTTCAACGTCACACGTCCGCCACGTGAGCCGTTCGAGCAGATTCGCATCGTGGCGCAGAAGGCCGCGGACACCGTGTGGTTCGCGATGAAGAAGATCGACAAGCATCGCAACGATGTGCCGCTCGGCATGCTGCAACGCGAGGTGACGTTGAAGTATCGACGTCCATCCGAGGAGGATGTGAAGGCAGCGAAGGCAGTGCTGGCCGTGAAAGACAAGGTGGAGATCGAAAAGCTGCCACGGCTGGCGCAAAACTATGCGGGAAGCGTTGTGAATGCCTCCCAGCGCCCCGAGGAGACGATCACGGTGAAGATTCAGGCGATCAGGATCGGTGATCTCGCGGCGTGTGGCATTCCGTTCGAGACGTTCGTCGAAATCGGGCTCGACTTGAAGAAACGCAGTCCGTTTCCGCAGACGATGGTCATCGGCCTCGCGAACGGAAAGCATGGTTATCTGCCCACGCCGGAGCAGCACAAGCTTGGCGGCTACGAAACATGGATCGGCACGAATGTGGTGCAGGAGGACGCGAGCGTGATCCTGTCCAATCAACTGCTGGAGATGCTGGCGGAGTTGAAGAAGGCGGAGTGACAATCATTCCGCCAACTCCAGAATGCCGAACGAAGCAGGAACGTGGAAGTCCGGCTTCTCCGTTTGCGGATTCACCCATGGCATCCAGCCACAATGAATGTCGCCGTCGGGCTTGTGATGGAACTCACCACGATAAAGGCCGGCGCAGAACTCGCGTGAAGCGGGTTTGAGAACGTTCAAGACTCGCAAGGTGTCGAGCGGTAGGCTGCCACTGACAGTGTAGCGATTGCCATGGATATTCGCGCTGACTTCCAAACCGTCGCATTGCCAGTCCCAGTTCATTTCACGATAAAATCGCGCCTCATAGGCCAGCACATCGCCACGCGGTGACATTTCGAGGCAGAAATAGGGTTTCAGGCTCAAATCGGGCGCGAAGAAGATCTCGACGCGATCAGAGCCAATCACGCATTCTTTGGCTGTTGGGCCGTCAGGCAGCACGAGGTCATCATCGTCGCAGTCGAAACGGAAGTGGAGGCAAACGCCATCATGAAGCGCGCGGAACTCGGTGCGTGGTGACGGGCGTTTTTCCCAAGCAAAGGCGAAATCGGTCAGCGTTTCCGCCTGGTGCCAGATTGTCGGCAATTCGGCGGATGTTCCGGAAATCATCTTCAAATCAGATTCTGCACCGTTGAGTTTTCGGACCTGGTAACGCTTCATGTGGGAAGCGTGGCGTGTGGCGGGAGGATTTCAATCGCTGCGGCGGAAGAAAAAGATCGTGTCCAAAGGCGGCTTGAGCCAGACTCTTTTCATCATGGACACGCCAACCACTTCCAACGACCTCAAACGCCGTTCTTTCCTCCGTGCCGCCTTCTCTGGTGCGCTGGTCACACCCGGCGTGATGTCGGCTGCGGAGGTGGAAAAGACCATCGCGGGCCAGTTTCATGAGGAGGCTCGCGATCTGCCGCTGGTGGACGACGCGGACGTGATCGTGTGCGGCGCGGGTCCTGCGGGCATCGCGGCGGCGATCACGTCGGCGCGTGCGGGAGCGAGGGTGCGCGTGTTTGAATGGCGTGGTTGCCTCGGTGGCGTGTGGACGGCCGGTTTGCTGGGCTATCTGCTGGATTTCGACAAGCCGGGCTTCAATCAAGAGCTGCTGAAACGTCTCGACGAGCGCGGCATGCGTCGTGGAACGAGCAAGGGCAGCGTCGTGTATGAGCCGGAGGGCATGAAACTGCTGCTGGAGGAGATGTTCGTGGAGGCGGGGGTGAAATTTCAACTGCACACGCGTGTGGCGGCGGCGTATCGCGAAGGGAGGCGTCTCACCACGATCGTGACCGAGTCGAAGTCGGGCCGTCAGGCGTGGCGTGCACCCGTTTTCATCGACACGACGGGCGATGGCGATCTCGGAGCGCTGGCAGGTTGCAGTTTCGAGTATGGCGAGGCCGAATCTTGTCCGTGCCAGCCGATGTCGCTCAATGCGTTGCTCGTGTGCAAAGACGTGGAGGCTTTGGGTTCCTACATTCACAAGTCGGACCCGAGCAAGGCGGATGGCATTGCCAAGGATGCGTTCAAGGCGGAGATCGAGCGCACGGGGCATTTCCCCTCGTATGCGAAACCAACGTTGTGGCAGGTGCGCGACAATCTGCTGCTGGTGATGATGAATCATCAATACGGCGTGCCATGCTTTGACGCGGCGAAGATCACCGAGGCCACGGTGATGGCCCGTTCGGAGTTGCACAAGATCGTGAACGGCCTGCGGAGACTCGGCGGGGTGTGGGAAGGGCTGCAGATCGCCGCGACGGCGGAGCAGATCGGCGTGCGCGACGGGCGACGCATCGCGGGACGTTTCACGGTGAGCAAAGACGATGTCATCGCCGGTTCACGCTATGATGACGCTGTCGTGCGGCCCACCTTCAGCGTGGACATCCATGCGTTGAGCGCGGAACACAACAAGAAGGCTGCTTACAGCAATGCCGGCGTGAAGGTGAAGCCGTATGACATTCCACTGCGGGCGCTGATCGCGAAAGACGTCGATGGTTTGATGATGGCGGGACGCAACATCAGCGGCGATTTCATCGCGCACGCGAGCTACCGCGTGACGGGCAACTCGGTCGCGATGGGCGAGGCCGCCGGTGTGACGGCTGCGATTGCAGCAACGACGAAGCGGATGCCTCACGAGGTCGAGTGGAAGGAAAGCGAGGCGAAGCTGGCAGCGATCCGAGTTTGAGAGAGTCATGGAAGGTCGGATTTACCGCAGAGGGGCAAAGAGGCGGAGGATGCAGAGTTTGTTTGATCGAATCTCTGCAACCTTTGCTCCTCTGCCCCTCTGCGGTTTCAATCGAATGATCGAGCGTGTTTACTTGCCCAGTCGCTTCCGTTTGGCTTCCTGCTTCACGAAAAGCGGCTCCAAGGTGTCGCAAATCCACGCGAAGGCGGCTTCGAGGCCTTCGCGTTGGTAGAGGACACCGATCTCGGCTTCGACGGCGGTAGGATTGCCGTGGCAGGAGAGGAATTGATTGCAGGTGAAGCGCGTTTTCATCTCCGCATCGACCTTGCCATGCGTGCGCAGGATATGGGAGCGCACATAGAGTTCGAGCACGGCATCGCCGATCCAGGCATTTTCACGGAGGCGTTGAGTGAGGTCGGATGGTTTCGAGAATGCCATGAGTCGATTCTCAATAGGCATCAGGAAGACTGCAACCATTGATGTTTTGGCGGCCCGAAACCTGCTGGCAACGGGGTTGACACCCCCACCCCCTCGCGGTAGGACTGCCGCCCTCAAAAATCCAAAACACCTCAAAAGAATATGGTCAAAATCGGCATCAATGGTTTCGGGCGCATCGGCCGCCTCGTGTTTCGCGCAATCTGTGATCAGGGCCTTCTGGGCAAAGAGATCGACGTCGTCGCCGTGAACGACCTCGTGTCGGCCGACAATCTGGCCTACCTCGTGAAATACGATTCCACGCAGGGCAAGGCCCGCGAGAATGTGTCCTCGAAGAAATCCAAGCCCGACCTCGCTGATGATGATGTGCTTGTCGTCGATGGCCATGAGATCAAGTGCCTCGCCGTCCGTGCGGGTCCGTCCGCCCTTCCTTGGAAGGAACTCGGCGTGGACATCGTGATCGAGTCCACCGGCCTGTTCACCGAGCGCAGCAAGGCGCAGGGCCACATCGACGCAGGCGCGAAGAAGGTCATCATTTCCGCTCCCGGCAAGGAAGAGGACATCACCATCGTCATGGGCGTGAACCATGAGAAGTATGATGCCAGCAAGCATCACGTCATCTCCAATGCCTCCTGCACCACGAACTGCCTCGCTCCGGTGGTGCACGTTCTTCTGAAGGAAGGGTTCGGCGTCGCCGAAGGCCTCATGACCACCATCCACAGCTACACCGCCACGCAGAAGACCGTGGACGGCCCGAGCGCCAAGGATTGGAAAGGTGGCCGCAGCGCCGCGATCAACATCATCCCGAGCAGCACCGGCGCCGCCAAGGCCGTGGGCCTCGCGATTCCCGAAGTGAAGGGCAAGCTCACCGGCATGTCCTTCCGCGTGCCGACGCCGACGGTTTCCGTGGTCGATCTCACCGTGAAGACGGAGAAGGAAACCAGCTACAAGGAAATCTCCGCCGCGATGAAGAAGGCGAGCGAGACCTACCTCAAGGGCATCCTCGGATGGACGAGCGACGAAGTGGTCTCCACCGACTTCATCCACGACCAGAGCAGTTCCGTCTTCGACGCCGGCTCCGGCATCGAGCTGAACAACAAGTTCTTCAAGCTGGTGAGCTGGTACGACAATGAGTGGGGCTACAGCAACCGCGTGGTCGATCTCGTGAAGTATATTGTCTCCAAGGGGCTGTAAGCCCAGCGAGTCAGCGAAATACCTTCGAAGCCGGTTCCGCAGGGAACCGGCTTTTTCGTGCCCGGTTGACAAACTACGACTCTTTTCGTATGTCAGCATCATCATGCCAGTGCGCTCATCAAACCTGCCCACCGAGGCCGAGATGGAGATCCTTCAGGTTCTCTGGGAGCGTGGGCCATCCACGGTGCGCGAGGTGCATGAGTCGGTGAACGAGCCCCGCGGCATGGCCTACACGACGACGCTGAAGGTCATGCAGGTCATGCATGAGAAAGGGCTGGTCACGCGCGACGACTCGGAGCGGTCTCACCGCTTCAGCGCCGCCATCGAGCGTGAACGCACGCGCCAGAGCGTGGTGAAACAACTCATCGAACGCGTCTTTGGTGGTTCGGCGGAGGAGCTTGTGCTGAGCGCCCTCGGTGCGACGAAAGTGCGCCCGGATGAGTTGCAGCAGATCAAGGAGCTGCTGGCCAAAAAGGAACGCAAAGGAGGCGGAAAATGAACGCGTGGGTGCATGATCCGCTGCTGCACACGCTCGGCTGGGTCGTGGTGCATCTGCTGTGGCAGGCAAGCATGGTCGCAGCCGTTTTATGGGGCGCGAACCGCCTCCTGCGCCATGCCTCCGCACGCAGCCGGCATGCCTGCGCGTGGCTGGCGCTGCTCGTGTGCGCGGTGTTGCCGGTGATCATCGCCACACGCTTCCTGACGAGCTTTGACGATCAACGAGGCGTTGTGCAGGCCGCTGTCGAGGTTCCTTCCGAGCCAGTGACACCCGGTGTGCATGTCATGCTGCGTCAGCGCTCGCTGATTCCGATTCCACGCGTCACGGTCATCTTGACGGTGGAGCAGACACAGGTGGCGATTCGCATTTTTCCCGTGCTTGCGGTCATCTGGGCCATCGGAGCCGTCTTACTGCTCTGGCGTTTTCGCCGTGGCTGGTCGCTGCTGCTGCGCCGGCTCGACAAAGCACGTCCTGCCATGGCCGAAACACGTGAAATGCTCGCCGCAGTTGCCACGCGCATGAATTGGCCGCATTCAGTCGAGTGCCGGCAGAGTGATGCGGTCAATGCACCTGTCGTCGCTGGCGTGCGGCGGCCGATGATCGTCGTGCCGGCCGGCTTTGAGGCTGCGTTGCCGCCAGAAGGACGCCGCATCTTGCTCGCACATGAGCTGGCGCATATCGTCCGCCGCGATCCTTGGTGGAACGCCCTGCAGTGCCTCATCGAGACTTTCCTGTTCTGGCATCCGGCGGTGCTGTGGATGTCACGCTGCATCCGGCACGAGCGCGAATTATGCGCCGACGAACTCGCCGTGCATCGAAACGAAGACCGCTCGGATTTGGCGCAGGCACTGGGACATCTCGCCGAGTCATGCAGCAGCGCCTGCCTCGCGGTGGGTGCGAATAACGGCAGCCTGCTGCGACGCGTGCAGGCGCTGCTCGGCGATGCGTTTCCGCTGCGCTTGCAGCTCCCGCGGCTGATCGTCGCGCTGCTGGCGCTCTCCATCACGCTGCGCCTCGGATTCGAGGCCTATGCCGGTGCCATCCCGCACACGGGCAATCCTGTCGCAAACACCGCCAAGCCGCGCTGACCGCTCTTTCCTGCCCTCGTCGTTCCCTTTCATCCATCATTACGAAATACGTCGTATGTCCATCTCGCCACGCCTCTTGATCCTGCTCGTGTCTTTGGCCGCGATGCTGCTGCACGCTGCCGAGCCGGTCAAAACGCATCCACGCCTGCTGTTCCGCGCGGAGGATCTCCAATCGCTGCGGGACCGCATGACGATCTCGAACGACTCGTGGGTGGCCTTCAAGACGGACATCGTGGACAAGTGCCTGCGTGACTACAAGTGCAGCGCCACCTCGCACTACACCGGCGCGCCGAACTACCAGTGGATTCGCGATTCGTTCACGGATGAAAACGGCTCGCTGCATCTGCCGACGGATGGCGATTGGGGCTCGTGGTCGGACCAGACCGCACGTCCGGCATGCCCCGAGGATGACGACGGCAATGGCTCCAGCTACACGCGGGTGAACTCGGAGCAGTATGCGATGATCTTCGCGCTGATGGCGCGGCTGCTGAAGGATCAGCCAGGGCAGACGACTCAACGCACGGAGTATCTCAATGCGGCGAAGGATTGCCTCTTCCACGTCATCGATCACGCAAAGGACGGCCACCCGGCTCCGGATTCGGAGGGGCACTACCCGCCGTTTCAGCATCCGGGCTTTGCGCTGGATGACCGCAGCTTCTCCGCGGAGTCCTTCGCGCTCACGGTGGACTGGATTTACGAGGATCTCACCGCGGATGAACTCGCCAAGGTGCGCAAGACCTTCCTCATCTGGGCGGATGACTGCAACAAGCACGTCTATTTCGCGCCGACGTATCCGCACGGCACGCCAAACTCGCCCTCGCTGCTGCGCTTGAACGATCCGTATCAGCAGCAGACACGCGCGGAACTGCGCCTGGCGCTGAACAACCATTACACCAATCACCTGCGCGAGATGGTGCTCTACGCGCTGTCACTGGACCCGAAGGACGACCTGCCGAACGCCACGCATGCGGACACCGCGCCCGCAGGCTCGCTCACCAGCCATGTCACGTCTGGAGGACCGCAGAACTGGGTGCGCCAGCAAAGCGGCGTGCTGTTTGATGCGATGAGCGTGTGGCAATACCTCGCCGATGATGCGCTGCGCACCGATGGCGCGGGTGGCATCTCGATGGAGGGCACGCAATACGCCAGCAACGGCCTCGGTCCGATGGCAATCATGCTCGCAGGGCTCAACAGCGCCGGTCAGGACGATGCGCAGGCCTGGGGGCCGCAAGCGAACGTGGCCAAGCATCCGTTCTGGAGCCTCACGGTGCCGTCTTACCTCTCGCAGCTCACGCCGACGAGCCGCGTGCCCACCGGCGTGAACCTCGGCTACCTCGGCCCGATTTATCAACCGCCGCTCTCAGGCGATCTGGAGAACTTCCTCTACATCAATGACCAGATGATCAAGGTGCTGGCACCGATGGCGCTCGTGGATCAACGCGTGAATGGCAACAGCGGCTCCATCGTGCAGGCCGTGCGCTACATTCAGCGAAATCTCGCGCAAGGCGGCCCGTCCAACTTCGCCGGACGCATCGCCACCACGAAAGGCAGCACCGCGCTGCGTGATGCGATCTACTACTTTCTCCTTTTCGATCCCGCCGCACCCGCGCCGGCCGATCCACGGCCTGCGATGCAGCCGAAGACCTTTTTCTCCCAGCACACCGTGAACAACAAGCTCATGGGCATGGTGCTGGCACGCAGCGGCTACAGCACCAGCGACACCTACTTCCACTGGCGGCTCGACTGGAACCGCATCGACCATCAGCGTGGCGATTCGCTCGGCTTTGGCCTTTGGAAAAACGGCCTCTGGCTCACCAAGGGCATGACCGGCTACGGTGTGCTCCAGGGATGCTCCGATTACCGAAACTCGCTCTCGCTGCAAAACGGCGTGCCGACCGGCAGCCCTGTCGGCGAGACGACGCTCGCCGCCCATGGCTCGCAGTGGGACTACAGCCCCATCGGCGATCCCGAAATCACCGCACGCAGCACCGGTGATTCGTTTCTCTACTTCACCGGCGACGCGACGAACCTCTACAATCACCAGTATCAAACCACGCTGCGTGAGATCGAGCACGCCAGCCGCAGCATCGTGTGGCTGAAGCCGGATCACATCGTCGTGTATGACCGCGCGAAGTCGAAGAGCGCCGGCTACTACAAGCGCTTCTTCCTCAATGTGCCGCGTGATCCGGTCATTACCGGCAACGTCGCGCGTTCTTCGGCGATGGAAGGTCCCGACGAGAAAGGACGCCTCTTTGTCACCTCGCTGCTGCCCGCGGGCGCGAGCATTCAGTGGAAGACGATCAACGACGGCGAGCCTGCGGGCGGCATCGACTCCGGCACGAATCGCCCTTCATACGAAGACATGTGGTCGCAGGTCTTCGTCGAGGCACCGGGAGCGCCGCAAGAGGTGCGTTTTCTTCACGTCATCCAGGGAACGAACGCCGGTGTGAGCAGCGCGGATGCCGCGCAAGTGATCGCCAGCGCGGATGGCGAGTTTGAGGGCTCGCTCGTGGGCACCACCTGCGTGCTGTTTCGCAAAACACTCGGCTCCGCGCCCGCAGCGTTGAGTTACACGCATCCTGCGGGTGCGACGGCGCACTACATCACCGGCCTCGCGCCGTTTTCGGGCTACGATGTCACGCAGACGGCGACCAGCGTCACTTTGGCCGCGAATGGCACGCAGCGCTTTGCTGATGGTGGCGGCGTTGTGGTGCTCGGCGGCGTCGAAGTGCCCAATGTCGAAATCAGCGCCACGGATGCCACCGGAAGCGAATCCGGCGATCCCGTGGCCTTTTTGCTCCGACGCAGCGGCGATGTGTCCGCGGCTCTGACGGTTGATTTGGCCGTGAATGACACAGTGAGTACCGCCGATGCCTCCGACATCACTTCCTGGCCTGCCACGGCCACTTTTACCGCCAACTCAGCCACCACGACAGTCACGCTCACGCCAGGTGATGACGCGCAATACGAAGGCACTGAGGAAATCGTCGTGAAAATCGTCGACGGAGCCGCTTACCACGCCAGCGAGGCCGCACAGCAGGCGAACGCGACCATCACCGACAACGACGCACCGCCCGGCGGCACGCTGCAATTCGCCAGCGCTGCCTTCTCCATCGCGGAAAATGCCGGCAACGCCACGATCACCGTCACACGCACCGGAGGCAGCACCGGAGTGGTCAGTGTGCTCGTCTCCACCACCAACGGCACCGCCGGCGCACCGGACGACTACACGACTGTCAGCCAGCTTCTCACTTGGTCAGCCGGAAACACGGACGATCAAACCATCACCGTGCCCATCATCGACAACGGCACCTACGGCGGCAACAAGACGGTCAATCTCACGCTCTCGCAGGTCAGTGGCCAAGCGGGCTACGGCCCCATTCCGACCGCTGTGCTCACCATTCTCGACAACGAACCGCCGCCACCCGGCAATTTCAAACTCACGCCGCTCTCCAGCACGCTCGCTGAGAATGGACCCACGACCATCACCTTCGACATCGAACGCACGGGCGGCAATGGCGGAGCGGTGAGCGTGCAATACGCAACCGTGAACGGCACCGCGACCGCTGGCGGCGACTTCATCGCGAAAAACGGCACGCTGAACTGGGCGAACCTCGATTCACACGTCGAGCACATCACGGTCACGCTTGCCGATGACAGCACCTACGAAGGCGACGAGGCATTCACCTTCTCGCTGTCGAATCCGAGCGGCGGCGCAGGCTTTGACGGCTCTGCAACGGCCACGGTGACCATCACGGAAAACGATCCGCTGCCCGCCGAGTTCCACATCGGCACGGGGCAGCAATACACCACGCTCGCCAGCGTGCCGTGGCATCTCGCCGCGGCGGGAAGCACCGTTTACATCCATCATCAGGCCACGCCGTATGCCGGGAAGATTCTTCTGCCGAATCGCGGCACGCCCACACTGCCCATTCGCGTCATCGGTGTGAAAGGCGCGGGCGGTGAGCGGCCCATCATCGATGGCGAAAACGCTGCGCCGCCGCCTTTGAGCACGCCTTACGATAATGAGACGAGCGGCAACTCCGAGGACAGCGGCCTCATCGTCGTCGAGCGCGCCCAAGGCATGAGTTCGAACTTCAAACCGGGCTACATCGAGATCAGCGGCCTCGAACTCCGCAACGCGCATCCCGACTTCAACTACACCCGCCAGACTGGCGGAGCCGCGGATGCGTGGTCAAGCGCCGCGGGCGCGATTTACCTGCGCGGCGCGGAACACGTCACCGTACGTGATTGCGTCATCCACCACTGCGCCAACGGCATCGAAACGAATCAAGGCGGCACCGAGGAGCGCAATCTCGTGCGTGACCTGCTCATCACGCACTGCCATTTCCACTCCAACGGCAAATCTGGCCTCTATTTCGGCCGCAACATCGAAACGCAGACCGTGGGCCTCACGCTGGAGTTTTGCCGTCTCGACGAACCGCTCTCCGGCGCCAACGTGGACAACGTCCGCGATCTCAGCGCGGGCTTCGTCGCCCGGTGCAACTACATCACCGGCGGCGGCTCGCAATTCACCTTCGACGAGCCTTACGGAGCCGTCCCGCTCATCACCGGCGACTCCAGTTACGGCATCACTCACGTGTGGGGCAACGTGCTGCGCAACTTCGGCAACGGCTCCGGCAACGTGATCCACTTTGGCAGCACCAACCTGCCCGGCGATCGCATTTTGCACTTCCACCACAACACCGTGCAGTGCGAGACAAGCTACTCGCGCAACCTGCTGAACATCCATGCCGCTGGCGACAGCGCCTTCGCCACGAACAACATCGTGCGCCATATCGGCATCACCGAGTTCTACCTCAACAACGGCCCCGGAAGCGTCACGTTCGGCAAGAACCTTCTCACGCCTGGCTATCTCAGCAACGCGGGAGCCACCGGCCTCGCGAACGTAGTCAGCAGCGCGAGCATCGGCTTCGTCGATGAAGCCAATGGTGACTACCACCTCGACATCGGCTCTCCTGCGATCGACGCGGCCACAACCTTGCCAGCGAACGCTCTCCCCGCCTTCGCGCAATACGCCCACCATGGCACCGGCCACCTCCGCCATCGCAGCGGGGCCGCAGACGACCTCGGAGCCTTCGAACTCGCCTCTCCCATCGACACCTGGCTCCTCACGCACTTCTTCCTCGATGCCGCCACGCCTGAGATCGCCGGCGATCTCATCGACACCGACCACGACGGAGCCGCCAACCTGCTCGAATACGCGATGAACCTCGATCCATTCGTGCCCAACGCCTCCTGGCAGCCCAGCGTCACTCTCGACACCGGCCTGCTGCGCATGACCGTGAACAAAAACACCGCTGCGACCGACCTCCAATATCAGGTGGAAGTCACCAGCGACCTCCAGACCTGGCAAAGCGGCCCCTCATTCACCACCACGCTCATCGACACCGCCAGCACACTTCAAGTCCGCGACCAAACAAGCGGCACACGCCGCTTCATACGACTGCGAGTGACACGCTAGACCGCGATTGCACCTTTGCGCCCCATCGCCATACATCGGCATGGACGCACTGCGTGATCAACTCCGCCTTCTACCTCGTCCCTTCTGGGTGCTGGTGGGCGCGACGTTCGTGAACCGCTTTGGCGTCTTTGTGGTGCCGTTTCTGACGCTCTTCATCACCCGGAATGGCAACACCGCGGCGCAGGCTGGCTGGGCGGCGGCTTCGTACTCCGTGGGTGGGTTCATCGCCGCAGGCATCGGTGGCTGGATGGCCGACCGGCTCGGACGAAACGTCACGATGGCCGTCTCATCACTCACTGGCGCCGTGTGCATGATCTGCATGTCGCAGGCGGTGGATTGGCGCATGCTGGCACTGCTGGCGTTCGTCACAGGTGCGATCAACGAAGCCGGGCATCCCGCCAGCGCGGCGCTGGTGCAGGACATCGTGCCGCCGGAGCACCGTGTGCTGGCGTATGCCGTGCAGCGCTTCGCGATCAATCTCGCGTGGTCGCTCGGCCCGGCGACGGCAGGTTTTCTCGCGGAGCACTCGTTTTTCTGGCTCTTTGCCGTCGATGCGGCCACCTCGGCCTTCTTTGGCATCATCGCGTGGTTGTTTCTGCCGCGTGGACGCAAAACACCGCGTGAGCAGGCAGGCTGGGCTTACGCGTGGCAGTCAATCAGGCACAATCACGCGTTTCTCGCCTTGTTTGGCGCCTGTGTGTGCACCGCCTGGATCTTCCGCCAGACCAACACGACCTTTCCACTGCACTTCGAGCGCAGCAGCCTGTCGCTGCACCTTTGTGGCCTCGTACTGGCGCTCAACGGCGTGATGATCTGCCTGATGGAAGTGCCGCTGGCCTCGGGACTGCGTCTGTGGCCGGTGAAGCAGGTGCTCGCCCTTGGCTATGTGCTGATGGGCGCCAGCTTCCTCGTGTTTCTCGTCAGCGGATCGCTCACGGCCTTCGTGGTGATGATGATCATCTTCACGTTTGGCGAAATGTCCGCGTTCTCACGTCAGCAGGCCTATTCAGCCAGCCTTGCGCCTGACGACATGCGCGGGCGCTACGTTGGCTTCTTGAGCTTTGCATGGTGCGCGGGCAACACCGCCAGCTCCGCGCTCGGCATGACTCTCTACGATCATCACCCTGTCATCTTGTGGTGGCTCAACGCCGCGCTCGGTGTTGCTGCTGCTGCATTGATCCTTTCCAGCCGCCGAAAGGAGTTCTCATGAATTCGCCACGACCATCCGCCGAGGCCGTTCTCAGCGCGGTGACGGCCTTTGGCCTGTGGGGCGTGCTGCCGGTGTATTGGAAACAGATCGGCCATCTCGGCAGCGATGTGGCACTGGCGCAGCGTGTCGTGTGGACCACCGTCACCGTGCTGCCACTGCTCATGCTGCGCGGTGAGTGGGCGGGATTTGTGAAATCGCTGCGGGATGTCCAGCTCCTCAAAGCGCACGCGTGGTCGGCGTTTCTGCTCGCGATCAACTGGGGCGTTTTCGTGTGGGCCGCCCAGCATGGGCGCATCATTGATTGCAGCCTCGGTTACTTCATCAATCCGCTGCTGAACGTGCTGATCGGCAGCCGCCTGCTCGGCGAACGGCTGTCGCGGCTGCAAAAGCTCAGCATCGCCTCGGCAGCCTGCGGTGTGGCAACACAGATCGTGCTCGTGGGACGCTTTCCATGGATCGGACTGCTGCTGGCGGGCAGTTTTGCGCTTTACGGCCTCGCACGGCGTCGTTCGCCGCTGGGATCATTGCCCGGCCTCGGTGTGGAAACGGTGGTTGGCATTCCCGTGGCGGCTGCTTTCCTGATCTGGAGCCAGCAGGGTGGTGTTTCGATCTGGGGAACTGCTTCCGTGCGTGATCTCGCATTGATCATTGGCCTCGGCATCGTCACCACGATTCCGCTGCTCGGCTTCGCGCATGGTGCGCGGCAGCTTCCGTTCGCTTTGCTGGGTGTGTTGCAGTTCCTCGCGCCCACGGGGCAGTTTCTCGTCGGCGCGCTTATTTATCATGAGACAGTCACCACGGCCTCGCTGCTGTCATTTGGACTGATCTGGACCGGCGTGCTGCTGTTCTGCAGCGATTTGTGGCTGCGCATGCCTGCCAAAGCGTAATGAGGTCATGCCGTTCACCTTTCAAGCCAGCACCACCCTCAGCTCGAGTGCTGAAGTGATGTTCGCGTTTCACAGCGATCCGCGGAACATCATCCATGTCATGCCGCCGACGCTAAAGATCATGCGCATCGAAACCGATGGCCCCGCACAGGAAGGACGGCTTGTCGAGTTCGACTGCCGTGACTGGGGTCTCTTCCCAATGCATTGGAAATGCCGCTGGCGCACCGTGCAACCTCCGCACGTGCTGGTGGACGAAATGCTTGAAGGTCCGTTTGCGCAATTCGTTCACGAACATCGCTTCGAGTCATCACCAGACGGCGGCTGCGTCATGCATGACACGATCACCTTTGCCTTCGGTCGTTCGTGGTGGGGACGGCTTCTCTCCGAGACGGTGGTGCCTTGGTATTTGAAGCTTCTGTTCCAGTATCGGCATCGTCGAACGCGTGCCTGGGCTCGAAACCACCGTCCCGCAGAAGAACCCGTGAGCTGAGGCCGTTTTTTGGTCTCAACCTCATGCGCCCGCTCCTTTTCCTCGCCCTCACCTCATCCCTCTTCGCCGCCGACTGGCCCACGTATCGCGCGGATGCCTCGCGCAGTGGCTACACGAGCGAGACGATCCCGAATCAACTGCGGCAGCGCTGGGCGTTTCGGTTGCCGAGCGGGCCGCGCATCGCGTGGCCGAATTCGGAGCGGATGGAGTATGACCGGGCGTTTCAGCCGATCATCGTGGACGATCTCGTGCTGTTTGGCAGCTCGGCGGATGATCAGGTGTATGCGATCGAGGCGCAAAGTTGTCGCGTGAAGTGGCGGTTCTTCACCGGCGGGCCGGTGCGCTTCGCGCCGGTGGCTTGGAAGGATCGCGTGTTCGTCGTGAGCGATGACGGGCATCTCTACGCGCTCGCGTTGGCGAATGGGAAGGTGCTTTGGAAACATCGCGCAGGTCCGGCGGGGCGTCAGGTGCTCGGCAATGAGCGCATGATCTCGCACTGGCCGGCGCGGGGCGGGCCGGTGGTGATGGATGACATCGTTTACTACGCGGGCGGCATCTGGCCGAGCGATGGCGTTTATCTGCATGCGCTCAAAGCGGACACTGGTGCTTCCGTTTGGCAAAATGGCGACACAGGCTCGATCTACATGCCGCAGCCGCACGGTGGCGCGGAGGCCGCGAGCGGTGTCGCGCCGCAGGGCTATCTGCTCGCGAGTGGCGGCTCCTTGATCGTGCCCACGGGTCGTGCGGTGCCCGCGGTGTTTGAGCGGGCGGATGGAAAGCTGCGCTACTACCACCTGCAAAAGAACCAACAGCGCGGCGGCACGCGTATGCTCGTCACCGAGTCGAATTTCCTCAATGCGGGCACGCTCTTCGATCTCGGCACCGGCGAGGTTTCCGGCACCTTCGGCACCGGACCAAGCGTCGCAATCAACGGCGGTGTCGTGCGTGCGGAGGGCCGCTCGCTCGCGACGTATCGCTGGAAGGATGTCGAGAAAATCGACCGCAAAGGCCAGAGCTACAAAGCGCGTGTGCTCGAGCAGGACAAGATCGCGCCGGTCGAGCGCGAGGTGCTGGAATTCATCATCACCGGCCCTGAGGCCGTCGTGGGTGCGGACGGCCAGATCAGCGCCATCGACTACACCGGCCAGCGCACCGAATGGTGGAAGCACAAGGTCGAAGGCCGCGTGCTCGGCCTCGCCGCGGGCAATGGCCGCCTCGTCGCCACCACCGATGCGGGCATCGTGTATCTCTTTGATGGCGATCCCGCGCCCTTGCCGCTCGCGCAGGTTTCTGAGGCCGAAAAGCCGCTCGATGCCGCCATCGTCGCCGAAACGAAAGCCATCCTCGATGCCACGAAAGTCACCGAAGGCTACGCCGTCGTGCTCGGAGCCGCGCATGCCGATTTCGCGCTCGCTTTGGCCCGTCAGTCGAATCTCCAAATCATCGCGATGGAGGCCGATGAAGCCGCTGCGAGTGCCGCGCGGCATCGACTCGTCGCCGCGGGCATCTACGGCACACGCGTGAGCGTTCACAGCGGCTCGCTGGAGGCCACCGCGTATCCGAAAGGCTTCGCGAACCTCGTCATCGCGCCGCAGGACATCACGCCCGCGATTCAAAAAGAGCTCGAGCGTCTGCGCCGACCCTACAGCGGCATTCTTTGTCATCGCGGCAGTTTGAAGATCGAAAAAGCCGCCACGCTCGCCGGTGCGGGCGATTGGACGCATCAAAACGGCAGCGCTGCGAACACGCTCTGCTCCGATGACGAGGTGGTGAAGGGCAAGCTCTCGATGTTCTGGTTCCGCGATGTCGAGTTCGAGGTCGCGAACAGACACGGGCAAGGTCCTGCGCCGCTCATCGCGCATGGCTTCATGGTCGTCAGCGGCGTGCACGGCCTCTGCTGCCTCGATGCCTACAACGGCCGCAAGCTGTGGGACTACAAGATCGAAAACCTGCTCATCGACTACGACGGCATCCATCACGATGTCGGCATTGGCGACACCGGCAGCCCCTTCTGCCTCGATGGCGACTCCGTTTACGTCAAACACGGCCCGCGCTGCCTGCGCATCGACCTCGCCACCGGCAAACTCGTGCGCGAGATCGCCACGCCCGTGCCCGCCGATGCCGCAAACCGCAACTGGGGCTACCTCGCCTTTGAAAACGGCATTCTGTTTGGCTCCGTCGAAAACGCCGCGCACAACGTCAGCCCGCGCTACCAGCTCACGAACTTGCGCACCGAGTCCGTGCTCTTCTTCGCCGTCGATCCCGCCACCGGCACGGTGAAGTGGCAGTATCAGCCGAAGGGCAGCATCCGTCACAACGCCGTCGCCATCGCCGGTGAGCGCGTCTATTTGATCGACCGCCCCATCGTCGAAGCGGATCGCGTCACCAATCCGCGTCGCGATGGCAAATCCGCGCCGAAGCTCACCCACACCCAGATGCCGCCCGGCACGCTCCTCGCCATCGAGGCCGCCACCGGCAAAGTCTTGTGGGAAAACCGCGACGACGTGTGGGGCACGCAGCTCGCCGTCAGCGCGAAGCATGGCGTGCTGCTCATGAACTTCAAAGCCGTGCGTCACAACTTCTTCGAGCTGCCCTCCGAGGTCGGCGGACGCCTCGCCGGCTTCGACATCACCTCCGGCAAACGTTTGTGGGACCAGGACGCGAAGTATCAAACGCGCCCGCTCATCAACGACCGCACCATCTACGCCCAGGGCGGCGCGTGGGACCTCAAAACCGGCTCACCCGTCGAGTGGGAGCTGAAACGCTCCTATGGCTGCGGCCAGATCGCCGCGAGCAAAAACCTGATGCTCTTCCGCAGCGCCACGCTCGGCTACGTCGATCTCACACGCGATGCCGGCACCGAAAACTACGGCGGCATCCGCCCCAGTTGCTGGATCAACGCCATCCCCGCCTCCGGCCTCGTCCTCGTCCCCGACGGCTCCTCCAAATGCCACTGCAGCTACCAGATGCAGGCCTGGTTTGCGTTGCAGGGGGAGTGAGTGATCTCTCGCACAACTCAATCCGAGCCACGGATGACCTCGATGCCGCTGAGCAGCGTTTCACCCTCGTGGGGCGTGAGCGCGAGATTCAAAGTGCCGTCGGTGATTTGAATGTCTTGAAGCACTTCGGTGCTCGCGGTCATCTCGGCGGGTTGGTAGTTGGTGAGGGCTGTTTTGCCCTGCACGGCGATGTCAAAGCGGTGTTTGGCGCTGTCAGGCGATGCGAAGACGAGTTTCACGGTGTAGCGACCGTTTTTCAGACCGCTGAGTTTGGCACTGCGGAGGCCTTTGGCACCGCTGGCGGCCACCCAGGGCCAGCCGGTGCCTTTTTTCATCCAGAGCGAGTGATGGTAGAAAACCTCGGGCTTTGCGGATTCGGTGACGAAGTCGATTTCGGGTGAAGGACCGCCGACGCTCGGGAAATCGAGCCAGAGCGTGCCATCGCGTGTTTTGCGATCGCCGGGCGCACCGAGGTTGATGCCGATGCGTTGGATTTTGCCGTGAATCGCGGCTTTGGGCACCGCGCCCCAGGTGGCCCATTGCTCGAAGTCTTCGGGCATTGAGTAAAGCGCGAGTCCCATCGGCAGCGGGTAGCTGCAGGTGCAGCCTTCGTAGAAGTAAGGCACGTTCAAGATGCCTCCGGCTGGCACGATGCTGTTCGTGCAGCCGCTGCGCGGGCCGCTGATGTGGACGGTGCCGCTTTCGACCTTCTTGTCGTAGAAAGCAGCGGTGCCACTGCGGAAGGTGAAGATGCCGCCGTAGTCGAAGCCGCCATCGCAGCCGTAGCTTTTCGGGAAGACACGCGGCTCTTCTTCCAACGTGAGCGGATTGATGCGCAGGCCGGCTTTCGGCTGATCGGGAGCCCAGTCGTTCTTTTGCGTGGGCGGTCGATACTGCGCCTGCTGGATGCTCTGCTGGTCCACGGTGCCGAATTTCGCGCGGAGCTCCGGCTGCTCGTATTCATCGAGCACACGACCGGTGTAGATGTCGCTGAACACGGGCGCGAGGAGCTTGTAATCGACCTTTCCTTTGCGGTTCGTGGCATCGAGCCAGTCCTTGTCCGCCGTGATCATGACGCCATCGACGATCTTCGGCTGCGGCGAGCGCTTGAAGTTGCTCAGCGCATCATCAAACCAAAGCACGCCGAGCGGAGCCTGCACCAGCGGGTCTTCATTCGCGTTCCAATCGGCGAGGTAGTTGGTGGAGCCGGTGAGCGAGCCGCGCGTTTCGATGAGTTTGCCTTCCAAGCTGACGAGTTTGCCTCCCAGCGGCCGCAGCGCATCTCCGATGGCTTTGGAGCCGAAGATAACGTTCGCAAAGTAGCGCGGCAGTTCGGAATTGGGCGACAAAACGGCCACGCGTTCGCCATAGAAGCCGGTTTTGGCGAGGCGGGTGCGCAGAATGCTGTCGTCGCTCAACACGATGACGTGGAACTGGCTGTTGGTGAGCAGCGCTTCGATGAAACCGGGCTTTCCGGGCTCGGTGAGCAGCGCGTAGCCGCGCGTGGTGCCCGCGGCTTCGATGCATTTCTTGGCGAGGTCCTCTTCGGCTTTTTCGAGAACGACTTCGCGCTCCCATCGCTTCGTTTCGCCGCTGCCGGGGCCGTAGGCGCTGAGGATGCCATCGGTGGTGACGACGAAGCATTTATCGTCGGCGAGGATGACGCTGTGGGCGTTGGTGAAGGTGTCAAAGGGGACTTCGGTTTCGGCGGCGTGGAGGGTGCGCTGGATGCCTTTCTGGCCTTCGGCGCGGGGTTTGTCCTCGTGGCGTTTGACATTGATGGCTTCGTCGAAAAGGAGGCCGCGGCGGCGGAGTTTGGCGGCTTCTTTTTCGGCGGGCGTGGAGGCGAACCAGCCGCCGGTGTAGCGACCGGCGGAAGGCAGCTCGAACTCTTTGATGGCACCGGTTTTCAGATCGAGACGAGCTGGGTAAGCGGTGCTGCACGGGACGATGAGGTCGTCGCCGTCGATGAGGAGGTAGCCCTGCGGCGCGAGGCCGCCCATGGCCTCGGTGGCGTGCGGATGGGTGCCGTAGAGGTAGGAGCAGCGGTCGTTGCGCCAGATTTCTGCGCCGGTGGCGGCATCGCAGCAGAAGACGAAAGTGCCTTCGAGCGGCCACACGCCGGCGGCGAAGTAAACGCGGCCATCTTTCGCCACCGGACCGCCACGCACGGGCCACACGGAGATGAGGCGCTGATTGCCGAGAAGCAGTCGATTCGATGGAACAGCCCGTTTTTGCCAGATGGGGCTGCCATCGCCGAGTTTCACGCAACGAACGATGCCATCATCGGAGCCAAAGATGGCCGTTTCGCCGACGAGGACGGGCGCAAAGCGCACCGGGCCATCCGCGAGCGCCCGCCAGAGCTCCGCGCCGGTTTCGGTGTCGAAGGCGATGACGCAATCTTCCCGCGAACTGCCCACAAGGAGGCGTTTTCCTGCCGCGACGGGCTCGTAGCTGCGATCGAACTGCAAGCGCGGCTCTTTGAAGGCCGGACGCAGAGGCGGCAGCTCGCGACTCCAAATGAGATGCGGCTCCGCGGGCATTTTTTGCGACGTGGCGGCCGTACGGCCGGGATCATGCCGCCACATGGGCCAGTCGGCGGCGTGAATGGCGGTGGCGAACAGAAAGCAGAGCGTGGTCAACCGGGGCATGGTTGAACAACACTACGAATTGCCGGACGCAAAACTCACCAGAATCCTGATTCCCTTCGCTGCAACATCCGCAAGCGCCTTTCACCACCTGTTGATTGGAAGCGCTGCTTGCGATGGCAACGCTTCACGCCACCCTCCGCACATGGCATCCCCCGCCCTTCTCTCCGACGTTGGCAAGGTACTCATCGACTTCGACTTCAGCATCGCTGCGCGACGGCTGGCGGAGAAATGCGATCATTCAGCTGAGACGGTGATGACTTTGTTTGACGACATCAAAGGCGCGCACGAGACCGGCGGCCTCGCTGATGAGGAGTTTGTGCGGCAGGGCATGGCACGCACGGGTTTTCGCGGAACGTCAGAGGAGTTCGCGAGCATCTGGTGCGAAATTTTCACGGAGAACGAGCCGATGCGTGCCAGCCTCGACACCGTGGCGAGCAAGCTGCCGATGTATCTGCTTTCAAACACCTGCGGACTGCACAAGGACTACTTCCTGCGAACGTTCAACGTGTTCAGGCACTTTTTGGACGGCACGTATTCGTATTCAGCCGGTTGTGCAAAGCCGGGCGAGGAGATTTTCCGCAAAACCATCGAGCAGTTCGACCTCGACCCCGCTCGCACGTTTTACGTTGACGATCTGGAGGCGAACATCGCCACGGCGAGACGGCTGGGGTTCCGGGCATTTCACTACAGCTTTGCGAAACATCCGCAATTTCAGGCCGAACTGGGCGAGGGGCTGACGGGTCAGGGCATCGGTTGACGGCGGCAATTCTCTGTCATAACCAATGTGTGCCGCTGTGCGTATCCTTCATGTGAAACAACAGCAGCACATCCAGGACATGAAATGCGACGTTTGCGAGAAGGAGGCCACGGTCTTCCTCACCCAGATTATCAACGGTCAGATGACCACGGTGAACCTGTGCGAGGAGTGCTCGAAGGCCAAAGGGGTGACCGAGGAGACCGGCTTCGGTCTCGCGGAGGCGTTTCTCACACCCGGCCACCGCGCCGAGGAGTCGATGGAAGCGGTGTGTGACGCCTGCGGTTTCACCGCGTCGCAACTCAAAAAGATCGGCCGGATGGGCTGCCCGGAATGCTATACCGCCTTCCGCGACGGGCTCGACTCCCTGCTGCGCAACATGCACAAGGGCACGCGGCACGTTGGCAAGCGTCCGGACCGCAAGGGTGTCGTCGCACCGCAACTGCTGCCTAGGCAGCGTGCTGTGGTGCCGCCAGATCCTCCAGCATTGCCACCGCCCGTGCCAGCGCCCCCCAGTGGCGAGCAACTTTCCAAGCTGCGCGCCGACTTGGATCTGGCGGTGAAGGAGGAACGCTACGAAGACGCAGCGAAATTGAAGGCCGAAATTGAACGTCTGCAGCCGCATCCGCCGGGCAAATGATGCGCAATGATGCACAGTGCCGTCCTTGCACGGCGTTCAACACGTATCCATGTTGGAGGGTCGAATCCCTGCAAACATCATGATGCGTTTTGCCACACTGATTAAAAACCCCGCCGACTGGATGAAGGGCACCGGCCCGCATTCCGACGTCGTCATGACCTCGCGGGTGAGACTGGCGCGCAACATCCGCGGTTTTCCCTTTCCCGGATTCAGCCAGGAACGGCAGCGTGTGGAGTTGCTCGAACAGGTGCGCCCTGTGGTGGAAGGCCTGCCGGAAATGCAGGACGGCTACAGCGAGGACTACACGGACTTGAGCAAAATCCGCAAGCAGGTGCTGGTGGAGCGCCACCTCGTGAGCCGTGAGCATGCGGCGCGATCTTCCGGTTGCGCCGTGGTCGTGGACCGCCGGCAGAGCATCTCCATCATGATCAACGAGGAGGATCATTTCCGCATCCAGGGCATCCGTGCCGGGCTGAACCTCGGCAGCGCCTACGAATTGGTGAACCATGTGGACACGGAACTGGAGGAGAAGCTGCCCTTCGCCTTCGACACGAAGCTCGGTTACCTCACCGCCTGTCCCACCAACCTCGGCACGGGAATGCGCGCCTCCGTCATGCTGCATCTGCCGGCGCTGGTGCTGACGGATCAGATCAATCCCGTCATCAAGGCGGTCGGCAAGATCGGCCTGGCCGTGCGCGGCCTCTATGGCGAAGGCACCGAGGCGCTTGGAAACCTGTTCCAGATTTCCAACCAGCACACGCTGGGCGAGGCGGAGCCGGAGATCATCGCGCAGATCGAAAAAGTCATTGAAGGCGTCGTGCGCTCCGAGCATACAGCCCGTGTGAAGCTGCGCGAGGATCACCAGACGATGCTGCGGGACCAGGTGGGACGCGCATTTGCCATTCTGCGCTACGCACACGTCCTCTCTTCGAAGGAAGCGTTGAACCTGCTTTCCATGCTGCGCCTTGGCGCCGATCTCGATCTCATCGGCAACTGCGACCGAGGCCTGCTCGACATGCTGCTGCTTGAAATTCAACCCGCGCATCTTCAACTCGCCGCCGCCCGGGAACTGTCTCCCGAGGAACGCGACAGCATGCGTGCTGAAATCACCCGTGCGCGGTTGCAATCTATCGACGGCCCGGGTAATTTTCCACCAGCTCAATCAACCCCAGGAGGCCCATCCTCCGCCCCAAAAGATGAATAATTTCACCCCACGTGCCCAACAGGTCCTCGCGCTCGCCCGCAAGGAGGCGGACCGCTTCAATCATAACTATGTCGGCACCGAGCATCTGCTCCTTGGCCTCATCAAGCTCGGCCAGGGCGTTGCCGTGAACGTTTTGACGAAACTCGGCCTCGATCTTGAAACCGTTCGCATGCAGGTGGAGCAGCAGGTTGGCTCCGGCCCGGAGACCAAGATGGTCGGCAACATCCCCTACACGCCCCGTGTGAAAAAGGTGCTCGCGCTGGCCTCCAAGGAGGCGAAGGCGCTCAATCACAGCTATGTCGGCACCGAGCACATCCTGCTCGGTCTGCTTCGTGAGGGTGAGGGTGTCGCCGCACAGGTGCTGCGCAACCTCGATGTGAACCTCGACAAGGCACGCAGCGAAATCTTGAAGGAGCTTGATCCGAACTTCACCTCGCAAAATGAGGAGGAGGAAGAGGAGAGCGAACCCGCGAACCCCACAGGCAACACGCCCGCCGGCGGCGAGAAGAAGAAAAACGAGAAGACTCCCGCACTCAAAGCTTTTGGACGCGATCTCACCGAACTTGCTCAAAAAGGCGAGATGGACCCCGTCATCGGACGCGCGGACGAAATCGCACGCGTCATTCAGATTCTTTGCCGCCGCACAAAGAACAACCCGGTGCTCATCGGAGAAGCTGGTGTTGGAAAGACTGCCATTGTCGAAGGTCTCGCGCAGGAAATCGCAGCCGGCAATGTGCCGGAAATCCTGCGCGACAAACGTGTCATCACGCTCGACCTCGCCCTCATGGTCGCTGGGACGAAGTATCGCGGCCAGTTTGAGGAGCGCATCAAAGCGGTGATGGATGAAATCCGCCGCACCAAAAACGTGATCCTTTTCATCGACGAATTGCACACCATCGTCGGTGCAGGCGGTGCAGAAGGCGCAATGGACGCCAGCAACATCATCAAGCCCGCCCTCAGCCGGGGCGAGTTGCAATGCGTCGGCGCCACCACGTTGAACGAATACCGCAAGTACATCGAAAAGGATGCCGCGCTCGAACGCCGCTTCCAAAGCGTGAAAGTCGAGGAACCATCGGTCGAAGATGCCATCAAGATTCTCTTCGGCCTCCGCGGCAAATACGAACTGCATCACAAGGCGAAGTATACCGACGATGCCCTCAAGGCCGCGGTGAACCTCAGTTCGCGTTATCTGCCCTCCCGGTTCCTGCCGGACAAGGCCATCGACATCATGGATGAGGCCGGATCGAAGGCGCGCATCTCCGCGATGACGCGGCCGGCCGAGCTGAAGGCCATCGAAGCCGAGATTGAGGACATCCGTGTCGAAAAAGAAGGTTCCATCAAAGAACAGGACTTCGAAAAAGCCGCCCATCTGCGTGACCGGGAAAAGAACGCCAAGAAACGTTACGACGAAGTCCTGGAACACTGGCGTGCCACCAGCCAGGAGCGCATTGTCGATGTCTCCGAGGAGGACATCATGTCCGTCGTCTCAAAGTGGACCGGCGTCCCGCTCCAACGCATGGAGCAGGCCGAGGCGGAGAAACTCCTCAAGATGGAGGCCGAGCTGAAGAGCAAGGTCATCGGTCAGGACGAGGCCGTGATCGCCATTTCGAAGGCTCTGCGTCGCTCGCGTGCGGATTTGAAGGATCCGCGTCGTCCGATTGGTTCTTTCCTCTTCCTTGGTCCGACTGGCGTCGGCAAGACCTTCCTCGCGAAGAACCTCGCCGAGTTCATGTTCGGCACGTCGGACGCGCTCATCCAGATCGACATGTCCGAATACATGGAGAAGCACACCGCGAGCCGCCTGATCGGCGCTCCTCCCGGATATGTGGGTTACGAGGAAGGCGGGCAGCTTTCCGAAGCAGTGCGTCGCCGTCCATATTCCGTCATTCTCTTCGACGAAGTCGAGAAGGCGCATCCGGATGTGATGCATCTGCTGCTGCAGATTCTCGAAGAAGGCCAGGTCACTGACAACTTCGGCCGCAAGATCGACTTCCGGAACACCATCGTCATCCTCACGTCGAACGTGGGCGCGGAGCAGATCAAGCGCCAGACCAGTCTTGGCTTCATGGCCATGCAGCAGGACAACGCCGACAACGAGGGCATCAAGGGCAAGATCACCGAGGCCGCGAAGAAGTTCTTCAAACCGGAATTCCTCAACCGCCTCGACGATATCGTCATCTTCCGCATGCTGGAGAAGACGCAGCTCAACACCATCGTCGATCTCGAAGTCAGCAAGGTCGTCACCCGCCTCAAGAAGAAGAACATCCACATCACGCTTGATGACAGCGCCCGCGAGTTTCTCATGAAAGAGGGCTACGATCCGCAGTACGGCGCGCGTCCGATGCGCCGTGCCGTGGAAAAGCACATCGAGGACCCGCTGGCCGAGCATCTCCTGCGTGGTGACGTGCGCGAAGGAGACAACGTCAAGGTTTCCTACGACGACGAGCAGAAGCGCCTCAAGTTCGCCGCCGAGGACCGGAAAAGCGCCGAAGTGGCCTCCAATTCAGCCTCCTCGTGATCGTGCGAGCGCGGCTGGTGGAGAGGCTGCAGGTCGTTTAGCTGCTGTGTTCGCATAAAATCATGATCCGCGCCCTGATTCTTCTCGTGCTCCTCACCAGCGTCGGCTGGTGGCTGGACCATGAGCACCACGCGGGCCGTTTTCAAAAGGTGGACGAAGGGTTCCTCGACTTCCTCGTGGCCAATTCACGCGATCGTTTTGAAAAGACGGAGAAGCCGGACACGAACCCGCCCGTGGTGTTCGTGAAGATGCGGGTGGCGGACCAGAAGGAATATGCCGGCTGGCCTCCACGCCCGCTCGACTGGCAGATGGTGCTCAAAAGTTTGCGGCCTTTCCAGCCGTCAGTCATCGTGATTCCCGAAACGCTGAACTGGGGCACACCGCCGCCAGAATTTACCCGCGAAGCAGGCGAGGCACTCCTGCCCTTCCCCAGCGTCGTGCTGGGCATTGAGGCACAGTTGGCCGCTGCTCCTGACAAAGCGGCATTTTTGGGCGGGCTCGATGACTCACTGCCTCGGTTCGAGAAGATCGGGGGCGAAATCAAAAACGTGCCTGCGCTGGGCGCCTTGATCATCGCTCCAGATGAACTGCTTCGACGTCAGGCAGAAATTGGCATCACCGTGGCACTTCACGAAAAAGCTCAGACGCTGCTGCCCTACGCACTGCAGGAAGGTGGCCATCTGCGCCCCACCGTGCTCGCACAGGCGCTCGCGCGTGCTTCAGGCACGCCATACCTCACGCATCGTCTGCTGCTTGGCGCGGGCGCGGGCGCTTACCTCGCAAACGGCACCTTCATTCCACTGCTCCCAAACGGCAGCCTGCCCTTGGATGACAAGCAAGCTGTCCCGACGGTTGATGCGCTCAACTTGATGACCTCCGAACTCACCGGTGCGCTCACCAATGAAGACAAACAACTTCTGGGTCATGGCAAGGTCATGATCATAGGCACGGACGATGACACCACCGGCGGAATCGCCCGCCAGCACGCACAGGCGCTCGCACGCGTGCTCGTGATGCCACGCATTCACATTCTTCCCGCCTATGCGCAGTGGATCGCCTGGGGGCTGGCCGCCGGAGCGGGCTTCTGGCTCGTATTACGCGTCCCACAAAAGAAGGCGCTCACGCGTGGCCTTGGGCTGATCTTTTCCGGCCTCGTCATCGGGTTTCTCGCCTTCCAATCCGCCCTCATCTGGTGCCCGCCGACTCTGCCTGCGGCCATGCTGGCAGTCTCAACGTTGTTTGCCAGATTCGCCGGAGCCGTGAAGGGCTAAAGACTCCTTGCGCACGGGCTTCAAGCCCCTAGTTTCGCGCTCTTTTTTCCAAACCGCATGCGTTTCCGCAATTTGACGCGCCGTCGTGAGATCGGCGCCAACTCCTACCTCCTCGAAACCGGGGATAACCGTGTCGTGCTGGACTCCGGCATGCACCCGAAGGCGGTGGGATTCGACGCGCTGCCGGACTTCGGTCCCCTGCCCCACGATTCCGCCGACGCCATCCTCATCACGCACGCGCATCACGACCACATCGGCTCGCTGCCCGTTTTGCAGCGCAAGCAACCGCACGCGCCCGTTTTGATGACCGAGGTCACTGGTGAGCTTTCCTCCGCCATGCTGCACAACTCGGTCAACGTCATGACCAAGCAGCGCGAGGAAGAGAGTGTCACCGAGTATCCGCTCTTCACACATCGCGAGCTCGATCAAATCCGTGCGCAGTGGATCTACCGCGACACGGACCGCTCGTTCACGATCCCCGATACCGAACTGGAGGCAACGATGTTTGACGCGGGCCACATCCTTGGCTCCACCGGCATCCTGATCCGCGAAGGCTCGAACACGCTCTTCTACACGGGCGATGTGAACTTCGAAAACCAGACCATCTGCCGAGCCGCCGACTTCCCCACCAGCGGCATTGATGTGCTCGTCATCGAGACCACACGCGGCGATCACGCTCGTCCGGCTGAATACTCACGCAAAGGCGAAAAAGAACGCCTCGCCGCGCTCATCCGCGACACGCACGAAGCCAATGGTGCGCTGCTCATCCCCGTCTTTGCGCTCGGCAAGACACAGGAGGTCATGCTCATGTTGCACGAGTTGCATCAGGAGGGCCTCATTCCCGAGATGCCGCTCTACATCGGCGGCCTCAGCACGAAGATTACCGTGCTTTACGACCACTACGCCTCCCGCAGCCGCCGCAGCTACCCCGGCTTCCGCCTGCTGGAGGACGTGGACATGCTCGTGCCACGCAAAAACGGCCGCAAACGCCAGGAGATCGTCTCCAGCCCGCGCACGCTCTACGCGCTCTCCAGCGGCATGATGACCGAGCACACCGCCAGCAATCAGTTCGCGTGGAAATTCCTCGACAACCCGCGCAACGCCATCGCCTTCGTCGGCTACACCGATCCCGAATCCCCCGGCTACAAGATCCGCAACGCCAAGGAAGGCGACATGATCAAACTCGCCCGTGATCTGCCAGCGGTCCCGCTCCGCGCCCGTGTGGAAAGCTTCGACCTCAGCGCCCACGCCACCCGCGAACAGATCGCCGACTACGCGGAAAAGGTAAAGCCAAAGAAAATGCTCCTCGTCCACGGTGAGGAGGCCGCGCAACAGTGGTTCATCCGCCGCTTCACCGAGACCATCCCCGATACCGAACTCATCCGTCCCGACGTCCACCAGCCCATTGACCTCTGGTAAAACCATTCGTCATTCCTCATTCTGGTTTCGTCATTCTTCCCATGCGCCTCATCGCCATCGTCGCCATGTCCGCCAACCGCGTTATCGGACGCGAGGGCAAGCTGCCGTGGCATTACCCCGAGGACTTGAAGTTCTTCAAACGCACCACCCTCGGCCATCCCATTCTCATGGGCCGAGCCACCTTCGATTCCATCGGCAAACCGCTGCCGGGTCGGCAAAACATCGTCCTCAGCCGCACCATGCAGCCCAGCGAAGGCGTCATTGTCATCCGCGACATCGCTGAGCTGCCCCAAGTCTGCGGCAATGCTGAAACCGTCTTCGTCATCGGCGGAGCCCGCGTCTTTGAAGAACTGCTGCCGCTGTGCGATGGCCTCTATTTGACGTTCATCACCAAGGATTATGAAGGCGACATCCTCCTGCCGCCTTTCGAGCATCTGTTCACGCTGGCTGAGGTAATCGAACGCAGCGGCGACCTCGAATTCCGCCGCTATGAGCGTTGATCAATGCTTCGCTGTTGCTCTTGCACTATGCGAAGAGAAAGTCATTTGCAGTAATCTCATCCAACAGGAAGCTCATGCAGGTCAAAGTGACTTTTTCAACGAAGAGAGCGGTTGGAGCACGTTCACCCAGAATCACCATGAAATTCTCCTGCGTTTCTCTCTTTTTCAGCGCTGTCATTGCTTTTGCTGGGAATGCCCCCCAGCAACCCATCGCCAAAAAAGGTGAGCTGCTCTTCTCCGATGACTTCGAGCGCAGCGACCTTGGCGAATGGAAGCCGTTGATTCCCGCCTTCTCCGTGCAGAACGGCGTGCTCAAAGGCTTGCAGGCACGCGATGATCACGGCGCGGTGGGCCGTGTGTATCGGCCGATGAAAGACATCGTCGTCGAATTCAAGTTCAAGCTAGACGGCTCCTCCGGCTTCAATGCAGTATTTGACGATCAGAAGTTCAAAGGCTCGCATGCAGGACATATCTGCCGTGTCTCCTTCACCCCGAAACAGATCCGTCTCGGCGACGACAAAGAAGGTGTCATGCGCAACGACATCTTCGAGATGCGTAAAGATCCCGCGAAGAAGGCCGAGGCCGACAAGCTCCTCGCCGCGCGCGGCTCGGTGACAAACATCACGCTCGATCCGAAGACGTGGCACGACGTGATCATTGAGATCAGCGGTGACCAGATGCGCGTGAGCATGGACGGAAAACCCGTCGGCCATCTCCAGTCCCCCGGCATCGCCCACGAGACAAAAAGCAGTTTTCACTTTACCGTTAACGGCCCCGGCGTGCTTTTCGACAAAGTCCGCATCTGGGCGGCGAAGTAACGCTCATGCTTCCGTCATGCGCTGCCTCTTCGTCTTTAGTCTCGGGCTTGTCACAGTTTTGCAGGCACAGGTGGTCATCGATCCGCCTCTGCGTCAGCGAGCGATCGAGGAAAGCGCCACGCCGGTTCGAGAAGGCGTGCCGTTTTGGGAATCAGCATGCGGTGCAGTTCCAGTTTGCGCCGTCTTTTGACTTCAAAACGATTCCGGGAGCCAAAACGTATCGTTTCAGCATACAGCCTGCAAGGGTGAGACGCTCGTTTTCACCGCAGACAAGCCCACGGCATCACTCGCGCCGATTTGGGTGAAATTGAGCACTGGGAAGGTGACACTCACGGTAGGAGGGCACATGAATCCCGCGAACTACATGACCAACTGCAGCATGGAGGGCGGCGGCTATTTTCTCGATGTCCATGCCGCGACGAAGGACGAGAAGTATCTCGCCGCCGTGCGTGACAAAGCCATCGCCTGGATGATGCAGAACCCCGTGCGCACCTGGAACTGGCAGGGATAGTTTGAGGGCGTGAAGGCGTTGCCTCCCTACGAGAACCTCACGAAGCACGAGGCGGGCTATGAAGGAGCTAGTGACAGCTGATTCGCCTCGCTGATGGTCGAGGGAGCAAAAAATCACGATGTGGCTTTGATGTGTCTCCAGAGCCTCGCCTGCACTCACGCGCTGACTTGGACAACAAGAAGTCGTGAATTGTGAAGATTGGCCCCGTGCATGCGTTTAGCAGGCACTATCATGAGCCAGCTCACTCCGTCATCATCCCGTCGTGCTTTCCTCCAGACTTCCGCAGCGGCCGCGTTCGGCTTTCAATTTGTTCCGGCGCACGTGGTACGGGCGCAGGGTGACACGCGATCGCCTTCGGAGAAGATTCGCATCGCGGTGATCGGCTGCGGTGGACGTGGCGCGGTGGATTTGAAGGGCGTCTCGGGCGAGGACATTGTCGCGCTGTGTGATGTGGATGACCGGCGCGCGGCGAAAAGCTTTGAAGAGCATCCGAAGGCGAAGCGCTTCAAGGACTTCCGCAAGATGTTCGATGCAATGAGCAACGAGATCGACGCCGTAGTCGTCGCCACGCCGGACCACACGCATGCAGCCGTGTGCCTTCCGGCGATCGATCTCGGAAAGCATGTGTACTGCGAGAAGCCGCTCGCGCACACGGTAAAAGAGGTGCGCCGCATGCGGAAGGCGGCACTGGAGAAGAAGATCATCACGCAAGTCGGCAACCAAGGGCATTCGTCGCACACGATCCGCCTTTTCGTTGAGATGGTGCAGGCAGGAGCGATTGGCAACATCACGGAGATCCACGCTGGCTGCGATGCCTTCCGTGATGTGTATTGCCGCATCGGCAAACCCGCGTCGCCCCCCACCGAGGTGCCGAAGGAGCTCGATTGGGACCTGTGGATGGGGCCTTTGAAAGCCCATGCCTATGAGCCGGCGGCGGTGCCATTCGCGTGGCGTGGCTTCAGCGCATATGGAAACGGCTGCATCGCCGACTGGGTCTGCCACATCGTCGATCCGAGCTACTGGGCGCTCGATCTCGGCGCACCAGCGGCGATCACCGCGGAGGTGACCGGCTACGATGCGGTCAAGGATGCCGCGTTTTATCCGAAAGGCAGCCGCATCACGTTCGAATTCGCCGGCAAGGGCTCGCGCGGCCCGGTGAAGCTCGTGTGGCACGATGGCGAGACCACGATTCCCACACCGCCGGAACTGGAGGAGGACAAGCGCAAGGTCGTCGGCGTCGGTGCGGTGATCATTGGCGACAAAGGCAAGATCATGCACGGCTCGCACGGCGCTGGCAGCGTGCGCATCATCCCCGAGTCGAAGATGAAAGGCTTTACCATGCCGAAAGAGACGATCCCACGCGTCGAGAAGGGCGATCATCACAAAGACTGGCTCGATGCCATCCGTGCGAATCGTCCCGCGGGCTCGCCCTTCGAATACGGTGGCGCATTGAGTGAGATCGGCCTGCTCGGCATGATCGCGATCCGCCACGCCGGACAGCGCCTCGAATGGGACAACGACGCCGTCGCCTTCAAGAACGCACCATCGGCCAATGCGCTGCTCGACAAGGAGTATCGCGCCGGCTGGATTTCCTGAAGCAACTCCAACGCACAACACCCATGCCTGCTCATCCATCGCAGTTTTCCCGTCGTCGCTTCCTGGCACAAACCAGCGGCATGCTCGCTGCATCGTCGTGGGTGAGGGCGGAATTGCGATCGCCGAGCGAGATCGGTTATGTCGTCGGCGAACCTGTGGTGGAGGACATTGGGGCGAAGATTCTCGCGGATGGTGGCAACGCTGTGGACGCACTCATCGCGACGGCACTGGCAGGCGCGATCACCCAACCACACCAGACCGGCATCGGTGGTTACGGCTCCTGCGGCATCTTTGCGATGGATGGCGGCAAACGCATCGCAGCAATTGATTCGAACACCATCGCGCCAGCGGCATTCACCAAGGACGTCTTCAAGCTCGATGCCAAAGGTCGCGTTCCGAACCGCAAGAACGAACACGGCTGGCTCGCCACCGGTGTGCCGGGTGTGATCGCCGGACTGAAGCTCGCGTTGGATGAATTCGGCACGATGTCATTTGCGGATGTGCTCGCGCCTTCCATCAAACTCACGCGCGATGGCTTCCGGGTGACGGCGTCGTTCAAAGCGAGGATCGAGACGGCCAAAGCCTCGTTTCAAAAGGATGCGGGCACGGCGCGGCTGTATCTGCCGGGTGGATCCGCGCCCGAGGTGGATTCCCTTTTCAAAAACCCCGCTCTCGCCGAGGTGCTCGAGACGCTGGCGCAGGCCAATTCCATCGAGCCGTTTTATCGGGGCGACATTGCACAGCGAATCGCGGAGGGCTTTGCGAAGAATGGCGGTCTGGTCACCACGGACGATCTGGCGGCATTCCGCGCACGCCTCGTGGAGCCGCTGCGTTTGTCCTGGGGAGAGCACACCATTCTCACGCCACCGCTGACTTCAGGCGGCATCACGGTGCTGCAAATGCTTTCAATCCTGAAGGCCCTGAAGTGGGATTCGATCAAAGATGGCCGCGAGCGCCTCGTGTTGCGCGTGGAGGCCATGCGACTCGCATGGCGTGACCGGTTGACTTTGCTCGGCGATCCTGAAGCTGACCCGATGCCCCAGGAGAAGCTGCTTTCGGCGGATTACGCCGCGGAATGCGCGGAGAAGATCAAAGCAGCATTGAAAGCCGGCCAGATTCTCGAACCGGATTTCCAAACGAGCACGCAGGGCGGCACATTGAACTTCAGCGCCTGCGACAAGCACGGAAACATGGCTGCGCTGACGCTGACTCATGGAAACGGCTTCGGTGCGCACGTCACCGTCGATGGTCTGGGCCTCACGCTCGGCCACGGCATGTCACGCTTTGATCTGCGACCCGACCACCCCAACGCACCCGGCCCGCGCAAACGCCCGCTCCACAACATGACGCCTGTGCTCATCACCAAGGGCACACAACCCGTCGTCGCCATCGGCGGACGCGGCGGACGGCGCATTCCGAATGCGATGTTTGAATTCCTCACCCAGCACATCGTGCGCCATCGACCGTTTGGCGAATCGTTGGCCTCGCCACGATTGCACACGGAGGGCGGAAAACTCGTCGAACATCAAAAGGACTGGCCCAAAGCCAGTATCGACGCGCTGACCGCCGCGGGCTACACGATCAAAGCCGGAGGCAGCGCCACGCTGAGCGGTGTCGCCACCGAAAATGGGAAATGGCTGGCTGGCATGCCGTGAGCCGTGCTGATCTGCGCAACGCCAGGAGTTTGTCGTGAGTGATTCGAAGCGATGCGGACGTTTGTGGGGGCCATGAGAGCCATTTCCCTCCTCGCCGCCCTCGCTTTAGCCTCTGCTATCGTTCTTGAAGCACAGGAAGTTCAACCGCCGATCACCACAGGCCAGCGCGTCGCCACGTGCGGGCATAGTTTTCATGTGTTCACGTATCGGCAGGTGGAGCAGATCGCGACTTCAGCAGGTCTGAAGCATCAACTGGCAGGCCTGTCGAGCATCGGCGGCTCCACGGTGCAGAAGCATTGGGACGTACCGGACGAGAAAAGCGCGGTGAAACAAGTGCTGAAGGCCGGAGGAGCCGATGTGCTCACGCTTTCGCCGATTTGGCTGCCGGATGAGGCAATCGAGCAGTTCGTGAAGCTCGGCATCGAGCACAATCCGGCGCTGCGCATCACGGTGCAGGAGTATTGGATGCCGAATGACGAGTATGAGCCGGTGTATCCGCTGCAAACGCGGAAGAAGGTCGATCACAATGCCACGGACCTCGCGAAGCTCCGCGATGCGACGCTGCGTTACGCGAAAGACGTCGAGGACTATGTCAAAGGCATCAACCAGCGCCTCGGCAAGGATGCCGTGCTCATTGTGCCTGTCGGCATGGCAGCAGTAACTCTGCGGGAGAAGATCGTGAAAGGCGAGGTTCCGGGCATCAAGCAGCAGGGCCAACTTTTTCGAGACTACTGGGGCCACGCGATGCTCCCGCTGCAATTGCTCTCCAGCTACTGCCACTTCGCAGTGATCTACCGGAAGAGCCCCGTCGGGCTGCCGGTTCCCCTCGCCTTCCGCACGCTCAAGGATGTGAGCGATGACGACCAGGCAAAGCTCAACACACTGCTCCAGCAGATCGCGTGGGACACGGTGAGCCATCATCCAATGAGCGGCTTGATGAAGGCTGAGGCGAAGGCGAACTGATCGCGCGCCCCGGCAGCATCGAATTTGTTGCTTGCCGATCTGACGCCAGTCACTACATAACCGACCGGTTTGTATGCCCAAGAAGGCCGCTGCGAAGAAGAAGCACGAGCCGCAACCGACTTCGATCCGAAGCAGGTCGCCTGGTTCCTCAACAGCCTTTGGCAGGGGGCCATGCTCGTCGGCAAGGCATGTGAATCGCAGACCATGATCCACGCCAACCTCAAGCTCGCCCGCAGCTTCGTGGACGGGCCGTTTCAGAAGTCCTGACACAGGTTCAATCCAGACCATCCAACCCAACACGCACCATGCTCAAGAAACTGCTCCTCGGCCTCGTCGCCGTCATCGCCATCGTCCTCGTCGTCGCCTCTTTTCAGTCCGACGATCTTAAGGTCAGCCGCTCCGCCACGGTCCTCGCGACGCCCGCGGATGTCTTCAGAGTCGTCAATGACTTCCGCCTGTGGGACTCCTGGTCTCCATGGTCGAAACTCGACCCCAACATGAAGAAAACCCTCGAAGGCTCTCCAGAAGGTGTGGGCGCCGTGTATCACTGGTCGGGCAACAACGAAGTCGGTGAAGGCACCACCCGGCTCATCGGAAGCAAGCCGAACGAGCGGATCGACATGAAGCTCGAGTTCGTGCGTCCGTTTGCCGGAAGCGCCGATGTGACGTTCACATTCGCCTCCCAAGGCGAAGCCACCCAGGTGACCTGGACGATGCAGAGCAAGAAGCCCTTCATCGGCAAGGTCATGGGCCTCTTCATGGACTGCGAGAAGATGTGTGGCGACCAGTTCATTGAAGGTCTCGACAACCTGGGCAGGCTCGTGATGGCAACACCGAAGCCCTGAGGCGGAGCGTCCGCTTCGCAATGCAACCCGTATTCACACAGCTATGGGCACCTTCGACGAATATCCGCCCGTGACTCCTTACCTCGCCGTACACGATGCGGCGAAGACCATCGACTTCTACAAAGCCGCTTTTGATGCGAAGGAGCTTGCCACCTCGCCGACCCGAAGACACTCGGCGGCGCGATGACCTGCTTCGCCGTAATGGTTCCGAACACTGACGCCGCCTATCAGCATGCTTTGGATGCCGGAGCCACCGGCACCCGGCCACCAGCCGATCAATTCTACGGCCACCGGACCGCCACTGTGCGCGATCCGTTTGGCCATGAATGGTCTTTCCAGCAGGAGATCGAAAAACTGTCCGAGGATGAGCTGCAAAAGCGCTGGGAGCAAATGTCCGGAGATTGTCCTCCGCCTTCTGAAGCATGATCTTTTCCACAAAGTATACCCCCTTGAATCCGCCTCCGCTCCAAACTACCGCCAGCGAGCTACACATCCACTTTGGGGGGTGAAATATGGGCGGCCCTCCGGCAGTTGAAGAAGAATGACCAACCGCCGTTCCTTCCTCACCTCCTCGTCCGCCGCCGCACTTTCCGCCGCCACGCATGCCTTTGCGGCTCCCAAGGACAACGACATCAAGATCGCTCTCATCGGCTGCGGAGGACGCGGCACTGGCGCGTGCAATCAGGCGCTGACCGCGGGCTCGACGATCAAGCTGGTGGCGCTGGTCGATCCTCTTGAGGGCAAGGCGCAGGCGGCGCTCGATATTTTGAAGGCGAAGCACGAAGGGCAGGTCGATGTGCCACCGGATCAGGTGTTCACTAACTTCGAGGACTACAAGAAGGCTTTCGATCTCGCGGATGTGGTGTTGATCACCACTCCGCCGGGCCCGCGCCCTTTCTTGTTCGAGCAAGCCATCAAGGCCGGGAAGCACGTCTTCATGGAAAAGCCAGTCGCGGTGGATGCCATGGGCGTGAAGCGTGTGCTTGCCACCGCTGAGGAAGCGAAAAAGAAGAACCTGAACGTCTGCGTGGGCTTCCAGCGGCACTACGATCCGGGTTACATCGATGTGGTGAAGCGCATCCACGACGGAGAGATCGGCGATCTCGTGTATGGCCGCGTCTATTGGAACGGCAGTTCGCGGCCAGGCTATCCGCGTGAACCCGGAGAGAGCGAACTTCACTACCAGATCCGCAATTGGTACTTCTTCACGTGGATGAGCGGCGATCACATCCTCGAACAGCACTGCCACAACCTCGACGTGGCCAACTGGGTGCTGAAGGGCAAGATGCCGGTGAAAGCGGTGGGCCAGGGTGGCCGTCAGGTGCGCCGTGCGAAGGAAAACGGCACCATCTTTGACCACCACACGGTCGAATTCGAATACGAAGACGGCTTCCGCCTGCTCAGCCAGTGCTGCCAGATCGGCGGCAAGTGTGCACGTGACGTGAGCGAGCATTTCCGCGGCCTCAAAGGCAGCGCCGATCTCGGAAACGGCGGCAAGTTCCTCGTCAATGGCGAGCCGCCCGGCGGCAAACGCACACGCAACAAATACGATCCTTATCAACTCGAACACGACGCGCTGTTTGAAAACGTGCGTACCGGCAAAGTACGCATCGATGCCGAATACGCTGCCTACAGCACGCTCATGGGCGTGATGGGCCGCATGGCGACTTACACGGGACAGGTCATCACCTGGGAGCAGGCGCTGAACTCCACCGAGAACCTCGTGCCCGACAACATCACCTGGCACACTGAACCTCCAGTGAAACCCGATGCAGAAGGCTGGTATCCGGTCGCGATTCCTGGCACGACGCTGCCGGTGTAGTACAAGCCTCTGGCTTGCTCTTATAAATGCAACCGGAACGGTTGCACCACGGTTTAACTGATCAGCAGCAAGCGCTTCTGGCCGGAAATCGGATCAGGAGCGCGATGAATGCATGGAGGCACCACACAGCAATCATGCAAGGTGGCAACGCGCCACAAGTTACCAACGCCGAAGCTAAATGGCTTCGCCTCCGGCAGCGGTGCGTAATGCAGATCGTAATAGTGATCGTTCAACCATTCCGCGAAATCCTCGTCATCGGCGCCGCCATAAATCTGCAGGAGCCGAACGCGTGTTTCCGGCACGTCGATGCGCTGGACGGCATGCTCATTGGGCAAGCCTTCCGACGATACGCCGAAATAGGTGCACAAATACGTGTCCGCCTCGCACGTGGCACTGTCTGCATGCCACGAGCAGACATCCGTGCGCACGGGGCCGGCTTCCTCCGGCTGCACGTAACCGTTGATGCAGTCCAGCGTCGGTTGCAGTCCGCGATCCACCAGACGGTCATAATCCGCCAGCATGACTTCCATCGCCTGCATGCCAGCCTGGCTCAGCGGCAAGGCGCGCAGCATCTCCGCATTCAAATGCGTGATCCCCTGCCCGACTTCGAGTTTCGTCACCACCTCCTCAAAATCTCCCTCCAAGATCCTCGGCCAGCACAAGGCGTTCACGCCGTCAGCAAACCGGGTCGTCACCAATTCATCAAAGCTGCGCACCAGGCGGATGCGCGGATGGTGTTGGAGAAAATCAGCTAAAAACATGGATGCGGCGCGCCCAGATACCCAAATCTCCGGCAATATCAAAGCGCATCGCGAGATCACCACCCTGGGCGCGTTTAGCCTTGGCCTTTCTCGTCATTTTAGCTTCGACAATCACTTCATCATTCTTCATTGATTCACCCTTCAGTTTCAGCTTCGCTTCATCTGTCTCGCTTCGCTCGGCTCTGATTCCGTCATTTCCCTCCAGCTCCTCTGATGAACTCTGCTCCCGCAAAATGGTATTCCTCCGTCACGCGTTACCAATGGCTCGTGCTGCTCGTCGCCTCGCTCGGCTGGGTGTTCGATGCTTTTGAAGGACAGCTCTTCAATCTCACACGCGGAGCGATGCTGTCGGAAATTCTCGGTGTGAAACCGGGCGATCCTCAAGTCAAGCAGTGGGGCGACATCTTCCTGGGCATCTTCCTCGCGGGCGGAACCTTCGGCGGGCTGCTCTTTGGATCATTGGGCGACAAAATGGGCCGCAAGCCCGTGATGGTGCTGACGATTCTGTTTTACTCGATCTTCTCCGGCCTGACCTACTTCGCGACGGAGTTATGGCACGTCGGCGTGCTGCGTTTCTTCGTGGCGATGGGCGTCGGTGGCGAATGGGCCGTGGCCGCAGCGCTCGTGGCAGAGATTTTCCCGAAAAGCGCACGCACGCATGCGGGCGGCATCTTCCACGCCACCGGCGTCCTGGGCACATGGATCGCCACGCTGACTGCGATGGGCGTCGAGAACGAATGGCGCATCGCTTACCTGATCGGCATTCTTCCAGCGCTGCTCACGCTTTGGGTACGTTCATCGGTGGAAGAGCCGGAATCGTGGAACGAGGCACGGGAAAGCGGCAAGCGCATGGGTAGTTTCGCGGATTTGTTCGGTGACACACGCTGGCGCATGCGTGCTCTGCTCGGCATGGCACTGGCAGCGGTGGGACTCGGCACGTTTTGGGGCGTTTGTGTGGCCACGCAGGACCTCGTGCGGGAATTGCTGCTGAAACACGGCTTCTCCGCCGCCAATGCGGACAGCAAATCGAAATTCGCCTACGGCATCGTGCAGGTCATCGGCGCCGGCATCGGCCAGCTCAGTTTTGGGCCGATTTGTGCGCGAATTGGACGCAAGAGCACCTTTGTGCTCATGCATGTGCTCAGCTTTATCATGGTGATGGTCGTGTGCTACCTGCCGCAGGCCTACTGGCACATGCTCGTGCTGCTGCCTTTGTTCGGCTTCGTCACACTGAGCATACACTCCGGCTACGCCATCTATTTCCCGGAGCTTTTCCCCAATCATCTCCGCGCCACCGGTTCCAGCTTCTGCTTCAATGCCGGCCGCCTTCTCGCCGCGCCGATGCTGTTCTTCTCCGGTTACGTCAAAACGTGGACCACTCTGCCGAATGCCATCGCCATGCTCGGCTGTTTGTTTCTAATCGGAGTCGTGATTCTGGCGTTCCTGCCGGAAACCAAGGATCAGGATCTGCCGGAGGCGTGAGCGCTGATCGCTTGGTTGTTTACGTGATGGACAAGAAACAAAGCCGACTCACGACATTGCCGGCGCGAGGTTTTCTTTGCGTTTCCGGACCGATTTACTGCTGCTGACCTTCTCGAGATTGGCCGCGATGACCTTGTACTCGGGGCACAGCGTGTCGCTGTCACAGCCACCACCAGTGACGTTGTTCACCATGGCTTCCGGGAAGTGGAAGGTGGTGTAGAGAATGCCGGGCTTCACTTCCTCGGTGACTCTGGCCTCGAGTTCAACCTCACCGCGCGCACTGAAGAGACGGACGGTGTCGCCAGTGGTGATGCCTTTCTCTTTCGCATCGGCAGGGTTGATGGACAACATATCCTGGGAAACGATTTGCTCATTGCCTGTGCGGCGGGTCATGGTGCCGCAGTTGTAATGCTCCAGGATGCGGCCTGTGGTGAGGATGAAGGGGAATTCCTTGCCGTTGGCGACGAGTTCCTTTGACTCCTCCCAGGGGAAGAAATGGAAATGGCCCAGACCGCGGGCAAACTGCTCCTTGTGCATGATCTGCGTGTCGATACCACCCTCTTTGATCGGCCATTGGAGCCCTTGTTCACCAAGGTTTTCCCATGTCGCACCTTTGAAGAACGGGACGATGCGTGAAATCTCCGCAAGCACGCCATCCGGCGTGTAATCCGCCTGCGGGAAGCCGAAACGCTGGATGATCTCGCACATGATCTGTCCGTCGGGTTTGGTGCCTTCGAGCGGCTTCACAGCGGCGTTCACGCGCTGCACGCGGCGCTCGGCGTTCGTGAAGGTGCCGCTCTTTTCGAGGAAGGATGCGGCGGGGAGGATGACGTTCGCGAACTTGGATGTCTCGGTCATGAACAACTCCTGCACGACGAGGAATTCGAGGCTGTTCATGGCGTGCTTCACGTGCTCGCTGTCGGGATCAGTCTGAACGACATCCTCGCCCATGAGCCAGAGCGCCTTCAACTTGCCTTCGATGGCCGCGTCAAACATCTGCGGGATTTTCCAACCAGGTTCACTCGGTGTGGGAACACCATAAAACTCTTCATAGTGCTTCAACACCTGCGGGTCGTTCATTTCAAGGTAGCCGGCGCCCTGATGGGGCTGGCAGCCCATGTCGGCCGCGCCTTGGACATTGTTCTGGCCGCGAAGCGGATTCACACCGACACCCGGACGGCCGATGTTGCCGGTCATCATGGCGAGGTTCGAGATGAGCATGACCGTTTTCGCGCCCTGCTCGTGTTCAGTGACACCGAGACCATGGAAACTCATCGCAGCCTCGGAGGAGGCGTATTCGATGGCGGCGGCGCGGACGAGTTCTTTGTCCACACCGGTGATCTTTTCCAATTCGTCCAAATCGAGCGCCTTGAGGCCCGCCTCGAACTGCTCCCAGTTCTCGCAGCGCTTCTTCACGAAGTCCTGTTTCACCAGTCCGGCATCGAGGATGCAACGCGCGAACATGTTCAGCAGGGCCACGTTGGTGCCGGGGCGGAGCTGCAGGTGGTATTTGGCATACGGCACGATCTCGATCTTGCGCGGATCGATCACGATGAGTGGCGTGCCCTTCATGATCTGCTGCTTCAAGCGTGCGCCTGTCACCGGGTGGCCTTCTGTCGGATTCGCGCCGATGACCATGATGCAGCGCGTGTGCTCGATGTCCTCGAACGAATTCGTCGCCGCGCCGGTGCCAAAGGATTTCTGCATGCCCCAGGCGGTCGGCGAATGGCAGACACGGGCGCAGCAGTCGATGTTGTTCGTGCCGATCACCTGCCGGATGAACTTCTGCATGAGGTAGTTCTCCTCATTCGTGCAACGTGCGGACGAAATGCCCGCGATGGCGTTGCCGCCGTGCTCGTTTTTGATGCGCGTGAGGTTCTGCACGATGTGATCGTAAGCCTGCTCCCAAGTAGCTTCCTCGAAATGACCGTTCGTGCGGATGAGGGGTTTGCGCAGGCGGTCGCGATGATTGTAGAACTTGAAGGCAAAGCGGCCCTTCAAGCAGGTATGCGCATGATTCACCTCCGCATCGACCGGGGCCTGGATGCTGAGCACCTCGTCGCCCTTCGTGGCGACGTTGAGATTGCAACCGACGCCGCAATACGTGCAGATGGTACGCGTCTTTTTCGTCGCTTCGATGGACTTCGAGTTGAAGACATCACTGATGGCCGAGGTCGGGCAGGCTTGCGAACACGCGCCGCAGGAGACGCAGGTCGAGTCCATGAAGGACTGGTCGAGTCCCTTGATGATGCGCGCGTTGAAACCGCGGCCATGCATCGAAAGCACATGCTGGCCCTGGATTTCATCGCAGGCACGCACGCAACGGGAGCAGTTGATGCACTTCGACAGCTCGCTGGTCATGTAGGGATGCGAGCGGTCTTTCGCGCGGTCGAGATGGTTCGTGCCCGCTGGATAACGCACACCACGAATGCCCACCTTCGCCGCCACCGTCTGCAATTCACAGTTGCCGCTGACCTCGCAAGTCAGGCAATCGAGCGGATGGTCGGTGAGCACGAGTTCGACGATGTTCCGGCGCAGGCGGCGGACTTTCTGACTCTCGGTGAAAATATGCATGCCTTGCGCGATCGGCGTATGACAGCTTGCCACCACACGGCGCGGTCCATCGGCCTGAAGCGCAACTTCGACCGAACAAACGCGGCAGGCACCATAAGGCTCAAGCTGCGGCGCATCACAGAGCGTCGGCACAAAACCACGGCCGCGATGGCGGTCGATGAAATTCAGCAAAGTGTCGCCCGCTTCGAAGCGATGCGGCTCGCCATCAATGTAGGCGGTGAGGGTGGAGAGATCCTGGACCATGGGGCGCGTATGGTTGGAGTTTAGGACTGAAAATAGGGACGCAGTTCGGCGTCGAAGTGTTGCAAGGCGTTTTTGATCGGCAGCGGCACACCACCACCGAGAGCACAGAGAGAGGTTTGCTCCATCGTGTCGAGCAAGTCGTTGATGAGTTCGCGGTCGATCTTGTAGCTGCTATCGCCACGTGCTTTGGCGATCAACTCTTTGCCGCGAGTGCTGCCGAGGCGGCAGGGGAAGCATTTGCCGCAGCTTTCGTCGGCGGTGAATTGGAAGAGGTGCTGGATGTATTCGATCATCGGCATCGTCTCAGGGATGCTGACGACACCGGCGTGGCCGAGAAGGAAGCCTTCCTTTTTGAAGCTCTCGAAATCGACGGTGAGTTTGCCGATGTGAGAGACAGGCACGATGCCGCCGAGCGGTCCACCGATCTGGATGGCCTTGATCTTCGTTTTGAAGCCACCCGCGAGGTCGATCACCGTTTGCAACGGCGTGCCCATGGCGACTTCGTAGATGCCGGGTTTGACGAAATGCGAGTCGAGCGAGAGCAGTTTCGGACCCGTGGACTGTGGCGTTCCGATTTTGGCATAACCTTTGCCGCCGAGAGTGAGTATGGCGTGGATGTTCGCGAAGGTCTCGACGTTGTTGACGATGGTCGGCTTGCGGAAGAGGCCCTCGTTCACCGGGAAGGGAGGACGCGTGCGCACTTCGGGGCGCTGGCCTTCCAAACTGGCAAGCAAGGCGGTTTCCTCGCCACAAATGTAAGCGCCGGCGCCTTTGATGGTCTTCAGCATGAAGTTGAAGCCGGTGCCAAGTATGTTCTGACCGAGCAATCCCGCCGCACACAGGTCTTCGATGGCCTCGTTCACGATGGTGACGCTGTCTGGATACTCGGCACGGATGTAGAGAATGCCATATTCGGCGCCCGCATACCAACCGGCGACCATCATGCCGAGCAACACGCTGTGCGGACGCAGCTCCATGAGGTACTTGTCGATGTAGGCACCGGGATCGCCTTCGTCGGCATTGCAGACAACGTACTTCACCTTCCCTTCGGCGGCGCGACATCCGGCCCATTTGATGGAAAGCGGGAATCCCGCGCCACCACGGCCACGCAGGCCGCTGTCCTTCAATTCAGCGGCGAGAGCATCGCGATCTCCACTCGTGATGAGCTTTTTGAAAGGCGCGTAGTAAGCGTCGATGCCGGCGAACTCTGCCGTGAGGATCGCGGGTTGGAGATGCGAGACGACGGCGTAGCGGTCAGCAGCATCGCCTTTGCCGGTTTTGAAAAGCTCGCCCAAGGCCGTGTCCGGCTGCCCGGAGTAGTTTTTGCCCGCGTATTGGAAGGCCCCGCCTTCGTGACAACGACCAAGGCAGCAGATGTGGCCGATCTCCTCCTTCTTGAAATGACCTTCGAGCGTGTGATGCAGCTTGTCCTGCGTGCCCGCGCACAAACACGCGCTGCCGTTGCAGACGAAGACTTTCTTTCCCTCGTTCTCCTTCTTCAGGAAATCGTAGAATGACACCGCGCCGAGCGTGAGGGCATCACCAAACAAATGATCCTGGCCCATCTGATGAACGAGGTCGTTTTTCTCGGCCGTGCCGTGCTTTTCGGCGGCCTCGACCATGCGTTCGAAGACGTTTTTTTCGATTCCCTTGCGAAAGGAGAGCGCGCTGAGGTTTTTGGACATGCGATTGTGCGGTAGAGTAACGACCAAATCCCGCGAATGCACTCGCAAAAAACGCGATTATGCCGCTTCGACGATGATCTTTTCGCCCCGGACCTCGCGGACCTTCACTGCGGTGCCGCTTTGCAGGTAATCTCCCTCCACCATGGCCTCGACGAGCCGTCCGCCGATTTCGATCGTGCCGTAGGGGCGGAGGGCGCTGCGGGCGATGCCGCTGTCACCGGTTTTGGCACGGGTGGCGGAAGCGATGGCGGGGGTGTCCTGCAGAGTGCCTCCAGCGGACGCCTGCAGCACCAACGCGCGGAACGGACGCAGTTCCGGCAGCCACAAGGCAAGCAACGTGATGATGACCGCCGCGCCGGTGACTCCGAGCACGAAGTTGCGGAAGCCAACCGCATACAGCGAAAGGTTGAACTGGAAGCCTTCATGCACCGCAGGCGCGGCCTCCCCGGTCGGTGGCGGCACCTCCCAGCCCGACATCGAATAAACAAGCGCCACCATCACACACAAAAAGCCGATCAGCCCGGGCAGTACTGTGCCTGGCGCGGCGAGAAGTTCGACGCCGATCAAGACGACGCCCACAATGAAAATGGCGGCCACCACCAGCGTCTCCTGCCCCGCAAGACTGCCAGCGACGTAATGGCCGAAGAAAAACAGTGCGAACGCGCCAATGGCGATGAAGCCCGGAATACCAAAGCCCGGGGTTTGCATCTCCAAATACCCACCAGCGACGCCGATCAGGATCAAGATGGCCGCGTAACGTGTGACCCAGATGGCGATCCACTCGAAGCCGGTTGGCTCGGCGGTGATGATCTCGCCTTTCAAGCTCTCGCGTTGTTTGATTTCCTCAATGCTTTTAACGATGCCTTTGGCGAGCAGCGGTTTTCCATCGATGAGCATGGTGGCCTGCTCGGAGTCGAGCGTGACGATCTCGCCCTTCGGGATGATGACACGGCCATTGATGATAAGGCCACGATCCATGTCGATCATGCCTTCAATGATGCGCACATCGTGGCCTTTCTCGCGCACGACGGTGCGGGCCATGCCCATGAAGGCGGAATTGTTCTTGGCACGTTCTGCCTGGGCGAGAGGTGTTCCATCACCTGAAACCGGCGTGGAGGCTCCGATGGCGCTCGCAGGAGCCATGTAGATGGCATCCGTCGCCATCGCGATCAACGCACCGGCGGAAATGGCGCGCGTGTTGACAAAGGCGAGGCTGCGCGTCTTGAGGTTTTGCAGGTCCTTCATCATCAGCGTGATCGTGTCCCAGGCGAGACCACCGGGCGTGTCGAGATCGAAAATGACCGCCTCCGCGCCCTGCTCGTTGCAGAGATCCATCGTGCGGCGCATGAACTCGAAACGCGCCGGGATCAGCAGGTCATCCTCCCCCACGGGAATGACGACCACCCTGCCCTTGTAATCGTGTTCGCTGGACAGGGCCGGGGCAACCTCCCGCTTTTTCTCCATCACCTTCACCACTGGCTTGCCACGTGCTTCGAACCAGTTGGCGTCCAGCGTGACGAGCGTTCCAGCAGGCGAGGCGGACTTTGCCAGCGCATCGACGCTGGAAATAATCGCACGAGCGAGCAAGGGCCTGCCATCGACCGGCTGCACCGCGTTGTCAGCGTCCAGCAGCAGCAGTTCTCCCTTTTCGGCCAAAGCGAGGGTTCCCAGCATGAGGCCCTTGTCGCGATCCACAAAAGCCTCGGCAACCTCGGGGCGATGGCCTTTGAGCTTGCACAAACTGCGGGCACCCGCCTTCAAAACAGCCAGCGCCTCCGCCAGCAGCGTGTCCTGGGCCTTGGGGGACAGCGAGTCCCCCAGATCCGGCCGCGGTGGCGCAGCACCGATGCGTGAACCAGGTGCCATCCATATCTCATCACACGCCAGAGCCATCAGTGCACCACCACCAACTGCGGACGTGTTCACGAACGCGAGCGTCTTGACCTTCAGCCGGGCGATCTCCTCCGCGAGCGACAATGCCGTCTGGGCGCTGCTCTGAGTCACATTCAGATCCAGAATGATGCCTGCGGCACCATCATTCACCGCCTGGTCGATCCAATGGCGGATTTCCTGCCAGCGCCGGAGATCGTCGAGATCCGAGTCGGTGACGGCCACGCGTGCCAGGCCGCCTTTCAGCCCGGGAACAACGGCAGCCGACAGTGACGTGATCAGCGCCACTGCTACGATAAGATGACGAAGGAGGCTCATGGCTGAGGTTACGTTCGGGCAGGCCCCCACGCAACCTGCGGCTGGATCAGTTCTTCTTGCCAAAGAGCAGCCGCCAGACGGTCATCAGGACCAGGGCGCCAGCAACAGCAGTGATGATGCCCTTGATGCTAAAGCTGCCGGTCATGTCTCCATAGCCCAGTTGCTTGCCGAGATAGCCGCCGATGATGCTGCCGATGATGCCAAGCAGCACCGTGGTGATGGGGTTGATGCCCTGCTTGCCGGGCATGACGATTTTTGCCACAACGCCGGCCACCAAGCCGAGCGCGGACCAGATGAGAAGTGCTTGGAGAGTCATAGCACCAGGATGTTACGAATGAGAGCGCCCCATCGTCAATGTCATTTCCGTGCCGCCTGCCAGGCCCGCCACCCGCCTTTGAGCACGAAGGTGTTTTCCACCGGCAGCGTCTGCTTGAGACGCTCTAGAATGTGACGGCTGGCATCGCACTTCGCGGCGCTGCAGTAGATGATGACCGGTTTGGTGTTCGTTTGCAGCGTGTCGAGGTAAGAGACGAGTTGCTCCTCAAACTTCTGCTCGTTGAGAAGCAAGGCGCCCGGCACATGACCAGCATCGAATTGCTCCTGTGGCCGCGCATCGATCCACAGCACATCGCCTTTCCATTTCTCCTGGATGACCTGCATCGACACCTCGTCATCCTGGAGCGGTTCCTGCACCAAATACAACGCCGGCGCACGCGGATGCCACGCATGCGTGGCCCACGCTGCGACCGCGCTGAGCAAAATGAGATAAACGGACTGTCGGATCGCGATCAGCATAAGCAACCAGGTCAGGGCTTGGATGAACCGGCGACGGGCAATGTCTCCGGCTTCCTGCTGATCGAGAAAAAGGCGAGCTGGTTGCGGTACTTCGCGATGCTGCTGCTCGTTTCGATCTTCAACGCACCCATCGTGACGTCCTGCGTGGACTTCGGCGTCACGGTGATGAGGTACTCGCGGCCTTCCTTGATCTCCTTCCAGGTGAAATCCACGTTTTCACGCGTCGGTGTGATTTTGAGGATTTTAGTCGGCATGTCGCTCGTGAACTGCACGAGGCAGGATTTCGGCGTCGTTTCGTCGCCGATGAACCACTGGAGTGTCTTCGGCTTGATGTCCACGACGGCAGGAACATCAAGGATGAACTGCACCTGCCACTCGGGCTGCTTCGGATCGTCGGTGTTCACGTTGACATACTTCTCGTGCCTGCCGACAAAGGTGGACACCTTGAACGATGCTTTGCCGGTGCCGACCTCGCCCGGCTTGTATTCTGACTTGTCGAGCTCGGCGCTGAGGCAGGAGCAGGCGCTTTCGAGGCCGAGAATTTTCACTGTCTTGTCACCTTTGTTGCGGAATTTGAAGGTCGTCTCAACCTCCTCGTCCTCCGGCTTGGGCTTCAATTCGATCGCAGGCACGTCGAGCGCAAGCTCGGCACGTGCGCACAGGGCAAGGGCGCTCAGAAGCAGGGTCAGGCGGGCGGCTTTCATGCGGAAACATACACGGACAGCACCGCGATGCGCAAGCGTGTTGACGCGCCGGGCCATCCGCCCAAGCTGCCCGCCCTATGCGATTCGCGATCTGCAACGAGACCTACCAGAACTGGACCTTTGAGAAAATGTGCGAGGATGTGGCCGCCGCCGGCTACCAGGCCATCGAACTCGCTCCCTTCACGCTGAAGGAGGATCCGCGCGAACTCACCATCGAGGAGGCGCTGACGCTGTGTGCGAAGGCAAAGTCGTTCGGACTCGAAATTCTCGGCCTGCACTGGCTGCTGACGAAACCAACGTGGTTTCACATCACGACGCCGGATGTGTTGCCGCGGAAGGAAACGGCGAAGTTCGGCCGCCACCTCGCCCAATTCTGCGGCGCCACGGGTGGTCGTATCATGGTCTGGGGCAGCCCGAAGGCGCGCAATCTGCTGCCCGAGTGGAATTACGAGGAGGCGTTCAAGCGTGCCGCCGAGTGCGTGCGCGAGGTCGCCGAAGAATGCGGCAAATACGGCGTGGTCATCGCCATGGAGCCGCTGGGCCGCAAGGAAACCAATTTCCTGAACACCGCCGAGGAAACGATTCGCTTTTGCAAGCTCGTCGATCATCCCTCCTGCAAGCTCCATCTCGATGTGAAGGCGATGAGCGACGAATCAAAACCGATTCCCGACATCATCCGCGACAGCAAGGAATGGACTGTGCATTTCCACACGAATGACCCCAATCTCCGCGGTCCCGGCCAGGGTGAGATCAAATACGAACCCATCATCGCCGCGCTGCGTGAGACCGGCTACGACGGCTATCTCTCCACCGAAGTCTTCGATTACACGCCGGACGCGCCAACGATTGCGCGACAGAGCATCGCGTATTTGAAGCAGGTGATGGGAGTGTGACAGAAGTGCGACGAGACACTCTTGTCCGTCGGCTTGACGCGGTATCGAGAGATTCGTTAATCTCTCGGTTCATGAATATCCTGCGTTCTGAACTTGGAGCTTGTCAGCATGACCGTAAGACAATGGGTTCAAGATTGAACTCACATCCGATCTGGTTGGGGGTCATTCTGGCTCTGCTTCTGGCTTCTCAAGCCCTTCTGGCGCTAGAAAGCGAATTCACTTTCATTGGGAGGTTGCCAGCGAACAACAACGACGTGGCGATCATAAAACAAGAAGTAGAAAACCCTGCTTTGAGCCGTGACTTGCTTTACGAGCTGAAAATGACAGAAGGCGGAGACACAAAAGCAGTGACCGTCAAATGCACGCCGCAGGTGGACAGGTCCAATTCTTGGGAAGAACTTGCCTTCAAGCTGGAAATAGGCGGGCTCCCATACTTGGATGCAAGGTTCTTCTCGAGCATGCTGAGAACCTACATCAACAGCCGCACACTTGGCATGACTCCGAGGCTTTCGTCTGAACGTGCCTTTTTGAGACATCGCAAGGACGACAAGGGTGTGACCGCCAAGCTTGCATCCACATCGGATCCCGACCTCAAGGCCATCCGCTACCATCTGGCTCTCCCAACCGAGTTACTCATCAAAAGTGATGCCTTGGAGCATGATTTCGGCAAAAAGGAGCACAGCGAAGCAGATTATCTGCTGCCAGACGGCGATCTCGTGATCTTCATCCGCGTGCACCCGGGCTCCATCATCGGGACAACCTTACCGGTTGATCGACGCCTGCTCACGCATCCCTTCGTTCACGCTGAGTTTGAAAAAATGCGACCTCAGATAGATACCAGAAAGTCCAAAATTGAAGACGATCTTCGCATCCCAGAACAAGGCAGAGCCATCATTTCCGCCGAACAAAAAATCTACTGGCGCGCCATGAGTGAACTCTTCGCTGAACGAGGCTGGAATCTGATCTCTGTCGATTCCTGCACTGACTACCAAATGCGGATCATGGAATGATTTGCTGTTAGTTCAGCAACATCCTTGGTTCATTGACCCGACGGAGGCACTACACCTGAAACGACGGTTTGGTAGGGATCGAGACCCAGCACGACTTTGGACGCAGGCGGGATGGCGGGGACACGAACCTCGTCTTCCACGGCCAGTGCGCGCAGCGGAACGGCAAGGAGTTTGGGCAGTCCGCCTTTGGCATCCCAACCCTGAATCTTTCCTGCGGTGACCATTTCAAAAACGGCGGCCCAAAGCGGAAGAGCAACCGTTGCAGCAGTGGCCTTGGGACTGATGGCGATGTCTTTGTCATGACCAATCCAGACGAGGCAGGTGAGGATTCGGTCGGAACCGACGAACCACGCATCGGTGCGGTCGTAAGTAACGCCGCCGTAACCAGCGATGCTTTTTTGCGCGAGTCCATGCGCCACGAGCGGACGGCGGTACTCCGGCCGCGTCATGCCCGCGATCATGGTGTTGCGCACGTGGGAGGCGGCGGCGGGCGTGAAGATTTCCTCACTGCGGGCCGAGGAAGATGCCAGAAGAAGGTGAGGCTGCGGACACGGACGACCGTCGTTGGCGATGGCAGTGAAGGCGCGGGCGACTTCAATGAGGCGCGCATGGCTTTGGCCGAGTGTGAAGGCCGCCTCAGCTCGCAACGGTGTGGTAAAACCGCAGCGCGTCAGCGCCGCACGAAGAGGATCGAGACCGACCTGATAACCCAGCCGGACGGTGGCAGCGGTGCGGCCTTCCACAAGCGCCTGCATCGGCGTGATGGTGCCTCCGGTGTATGCGACTTGCTCACCTTCGGCCCCCCACTCACCCAGCGTGCCAACGAGCCCGCCGATCATGGCCTGCCGGTTGTCGAGCGGGCCGTCGATCATCGGCGCATCGGTGACGTCCGGCTGCAAGCTGAGCGCGGCGGCGTACACGAGCGGAAGAAGGGCCGTGCCAGGAGGACGGATGCCATCGAGCGCACGATTGAAGGGACTGGTGGTGAAGTCGCGCCCGCCTTGCATGGCGAGAATGGCGCCCGTGCGGTTGTCGAGCACGATCACGGCTCCTTGCAGCGACTGTTTGTCCTTCGGTGCGAGCGTCTCCAGATGCTGACGCATCATCTGATCCAGCCGATGCTGCCAGTCCAGGCGCGGAGTCATCGACATCGTCGGCGGACTGCCCGGCTTGAGGCCCATACGCTGAAACTCCGCCCGTGCGGCGGCCAGCATGTAACCGGTGCGCACGCGAGTCTTGTCATGCTTGACGACGAGAGGCATTTCCTGGGCAGCAGCGGCCTCCTTGTCCGTGATCGCGCCAGTCTCCACCATGCGCTTCAACGTGAGGTCACGCTTTTGACGGGCCAGTTTTGGCTGGGTGATCGGTGAAAACGACACGGGCGCCTTGATGATGCCAGCCAGCGTGGCTGCCTCGGAGAGATTTATCTCCTTCACGTCTTTTCCAAAGTAGCAGCGCGCGGCAGCGCCCACACCACTGCATCCGTGACCGAGGTAAATGCGGTTCAAGTAAGCCGTGAGGATCTGGTCCTTCTTGTACGCATGCTCGATGCGCATCGACAGAAAGATTTCCGTCAGCTTCCGGTCATAGTTCCTTCCTTGAAGGCCGAAGGCATTGCGTGCGAGCTGCTGTGTGATGGTGCTTCCTCCCTGCCGGATGCCGCGGGAGGTGAAGTTCGCCACGGCGGCACGTGTGAGTCCGACGAGATCGTAGCCGGGGTGCGAGTAAAAACGCGCGTCTTCCGTGGCGATGATGGCTTTGATCAAATGCGGAGGCACGGAATCGAGCGTGACCGGCTCGCGCTCAATGTCGCTGGCGCTGCCAATGAGATCACCCTGGAGATCCACGATGAGTGTCTCGTTCTGGCCTCGGTTGAGCGCACTCATATCGTAAGTGGCGGCGATCCCCGCGTAATGCTTCCAGACGAAGGCCAGAACACTAAGACCAATGAAAAACAGAATAAGAAACGCGCCCGCCAACCAGCGCAGCCATTTGGGGAACCAGCGCCACAGATCGAAAAGCTTTTGGAGAAGGAGACTCATGGTGCCCGGCAATGGCTAGTGGAACAGACGCGAGAAAAAATTGCTCACGGGGTTCTCGCGAACCTCCCGGACAGGCGGCGGTGCACCCGCCATGAAATCAGGCATCACGGGCGCGGTGAGAGGATCGCTTTCTTCGATGACCTGGCCCGGCTCATACTTGACCGCGTGCACGTCCGGCCGCTCCTGAATCTCCTTCAAAACACTGGCAATGATCGGAGCGGCGGTGCCACCGCCTGAAAGACCGCCCTCGCCCGCATTTCCCTCGACGGTGACAGCAAAGGCCAGTGGCGGTGTGGTGCCCACGTAGCCAGCAAACCACACGACGTTGGCCTTCTCGCCGCGCAGAACCCATTGCGCCGTGCCGGTTTTGCCAAACACAGGCACCTTTCGCAAGCGCGCCGCCTTTCCGGTGCCGTTCGCGTGATTCACCACGCCAAACATCGCGTGCCGCACCGTCTCGAGATCAAAGTCACTCACAGGCAGCAGCGCCTCGCGGCATGGACTGGCGACATCACCCACCTGGCCAGTTTGTGACTGCGTTTGCATCACCAGCCGCGGTCGAGGACGACAGGCGCCGTTGGCAAGGGTGGACATGTACATCGCGATCTGCAGCGGAGAGGCTTCCGTGACACCCTGACCGATGGAAAGGTTCGCCAGGTCGTGATTCGAGGGCGCGCGCGTCGGCAGCGAACCCGCGGACGCTTTCAGAGGAAAAACGGGCGCCTGACCGAAGCCAAACTCATGCGCCATGTAAAGAATGGGCACGTCACGCGTGACCATGGCGGACTGATAGAAGTAGGTGTTGCAGGAGCGGATGATTGCAGCGCGGGCATTGAACCAGCCATGGTCATCCTTCGACCAGTTGTCGAACTCGCGGCCGTCGATCATGAGCGTAGGACCGCACTCGAACTCGCGGAACGCGTCCACCGTCGCAGCGCGCAATCCAGCGAGGACCACGATCGGTTTGAAGACCGATCCCGGAGGATAACTGCCCTGCACAGCACGGTCGAAGAGCGGACCATCCGTGCTCTGCGTGAGCGTGGCAAAATCACTGCTGGAGATGCCTTGCGCGAAGGCATTCGGATCAAACCCCGGATGGCTCACCATCGCACGAATGTCACCCGTAAATGCGTCCACGATGACAACGGCGCCGCGACGGCCGGATTTGGCAAGAGCGGCCTCCGCCGCGAGTTGCGTGTCGAGATTCAGCGTGGTGATGACATCACGGCCTGCTTCGGGCGCAATGAAGACCTGCTCATATGCCACGGTGCCGGCATCGGCCATCATGACGCACAGCGTGCCATCGGTGCCGGTGAGCTGCTTGTTAAACGCCTGCTCCAGTCCTGCCGTGCCACGCGTGCGCTGCCAGAGTGGCTCGTTACGAAGCACCGGCCCGGCCGGCGGAGCTCCATCTGACGAGACATAACCCAGCAGATGTGACGCCAGCATGCCATGCGGATAATGCCGCACGTATTCTGTGCGCAGATTGGCATTCGGATGCTTCTGGCGGTCGATGGTAACCTCACCGGGCAACACATCACTCACCGTGATGGGCAACTCGCGACGGTCCTCATAGTGGCGCTTCAACTGATCTGGGTCCGGCATCCGGGCCGCGGGCAGTTCCTGCTTGAGGTCTTCGAGAGCTTTCACGAGCCAGGCGGTGTACGTCTCCAGCGTACTCCTCTCCGTGGCCGGCACCGTTAGTTGCAAATGATGCACCACAGTGTTTTGCGCCAGCGGGCGGCCACTGCGGTCGAGAATCTGCCCACGTGGAGCAGGGATGGCAAAATAGAAGGGCTTCACGTCCGTGCGTGTCCCGCTTCCCGGCACAAAACCCGCAACCGGTGCCTCCTGTCCATGTGCAAGCGATGACACTCCCATCACGCAACCAGCAATGACCACGAGATGCAGGCCGGACAACGGCCTGAGATGGACGATTGAGAGGCTGAAGTCGGCAACTGCGACCATGCCCGACTCATAAACCTCTCCCGCCACATCACAAGCCCTCCATCATCAGAACATCTCCAATAACCAGGCCGCGAAAACCACGACAATCACCAAGCCGCCACATAGAAGACACGCGACGTTGATGCCAACATTCATTCGCCAGCTCTCCGCGTGACAACTCAAACACGAAAAAGCGGGATGGCCTTTCGACCATCCCGCCACACATGCAAACCTAACCTTTGAAATCAGGCCGCGTCCTTCGGCTTGTCGCCTTCGGGTTTCGGAGCGTCACCTTCGGTCGGAGGACGACGGAAACCGCCTTCGCCAGGAGCACCTCCGGGAGGACCACCTTCGCCACCGGGGCGGCGGAAACCACCCTCGCGGCCCGGCTGACCGGGCTGCCCAGGCTGGCCCGGTTGTCCGCCACGATTGCGGAACATCTCGCGCATCTTCTCGGTGGCTGTGATGTACTCCTGTTCGGAAACACTGCCGTTCCCATCAGCGTCCATGCGCTTGAAGGTTTCTTTCGGATCTCCAAACATGCCACCACCACGCGGACCGCCCTCACCACCAGGACGGAATCCACCTTCTCCCGGAGGACGCATGCCCTCGGGACGTCCTTGGCCGTCGGGCCTGCCTTGTCCCTCTGGACGCGGGCCGCCTTCAGGCCGACCTCCCTCAGGACTTCCCGGAGGACGACGGAAACCACCGCCTTCACCGCCAGGAGGGCCGCCTTCAGGACGACGCATGCCCTGCCCCTGACCTTCGGCGCCACGGCGCATCATCTGAGCGATGTTGCTGATCTCTTTCTCATCGACGAAGCCGTCCTTGTTCTCGTCCATGCGGCCGAAGCGCTCTTCGCTCTCCTTTTTGCCCATGTTGGCGAACTCTTCCTTGCTGATCTTGCCGTCATTGTCTGTGTCGGCACGTTTGATGAACTCGGCGAGACGGGCGCCCGGATCACCACCACCGGGAGGGCCGCCTTGGGGTCTGCCGCCGGGAGGGCCTCCAGGAGGACCACCCTCAGGGGGCGGGCCTTTGGGAGCGTCCTGAGCGCTGGCGAGGCAGGTCAGGCTCAGAATGCTGAAGCCGTAGATGAATGATTTTTTCAGTTTCATGTCGTAGTTGCGCTGGTTGTTGGAAGCACGACGCCAAAAACCTCATTCACGGCGAACGGTTGCAAACTTCCTGAAAAAAATCACGCCAGCTCGGCGAGCAACGCCTGGTTCAGACGCACGCCTGCCTCGAAATTTGCGATGGGGAAATTCTCGTTCGGCGCATGCGCCTGGCAGTCTGGCAACGCAAGGCCGAGCAGCAGCGTGTCCACGCCAAGCACATCCTTGAATGCCTGCACGATGGGAATGCTGCCGCCTTCGCGAATGAGCGCAACCTTGTCGCCAAACACCTTCTTCAGCGCACGCTGCGCCGCGGAACCAAGCGCAGAATGAGGATCCATGATGTAAGGCATGCCAGTGTGACCGGGAATGATCTCCAGCCGCACTCCTTTCGGCAAATTCTTGCGCAAATGGGCTTCTGCGAATTTCAGAATGGCATCGGGATTTTGCTCCGGCACAAGACGGAAGGACAGCTTCACGAATGCCTCGCGTCCGATCACGGTCTTCGAACCTTCGCCCTGATAACCACCTCCGATGCCATTCACTTCGGCTGTGGGACGCGCCCAGCGGCGTTCACGCTCCGTGTAACCCGGCTCGCCAAACAGCGCGGGCGATCCTGTGAGTTCGAGCATCTCTGCATCACCATCACCCAAAGCAGCCCACGCAGCCCGTTCCCAGTCTGCAATCGGACGCACACCGTCGTAGAAGCCTTCGATCGCCACGCGGCCTTCAGCATCGTGCAACGTCGCGGTGAGACGCGCGATGGCAGTGACCGGATTTGCCACCGCGCCGCCGAAAATCCCGCTGTGCAGATCGATCGCCGGCCCGTGCGCTCGCGCTTCCATGCAGGCGATGCCGCGCAGGCCATACGTGAACGTGCCGATGCCCGGAGCGACCATTCCGGTGTCCGAAATCGCCACCACATCGCACTTCAATTCATCACGATGCTTTTGCAGAAACGGCTTCAAGTTCGGACTGCCGATCTCCTCCTCGCCCTCGAACAAAAGAATCAAATTCACCGGCACATCGGCGTTTTGGGAGAGCGTCTCTGCCAATCCCTGCACATGCGCCATGAGCTGGCCTTTGTTGTCTGTCGCGCCGCGGCAGTAAATGCGTCCGTCACGGATCGTCGGCTCGAACGCCGGTGACTTCCACTCGTTCAGCGGCTCGGCTGGCTGCACATCGTAGTGTGCGTAGAGCAACACGGTGCGACGACCAGCGATGTGCTTGTTCTTCGCCACCAGCACGGGATGACCGGGCGTCTCATGCAGTTCACCGGTCAAACCCATGCCGCGCACTTTGCCCAACAGCCACTCCGCGCACGCACGCACGTCCGAACGACGCGCCGAGTCGGTGGAGACGGACGGAAAACGCAGGCAGGTTAGGAGATCGTCGAGGCCGGGAGGGTTCATCACAAAAAATAGAACGTGGACGAGCCACGCTCAAGCCGTGAGCGGCATTTCGATCAATGTTGGATATCACCCTCAGGACCATGCGTCGGAGGGCGGAAGAACAGCGCAAGCAACACAATACCCGCGAGTGCCATGCCCGTGGGCACGAGGAAGAGCGATTTGTAATCCACCACGCCACCCTTGGTGTAGTTCGCCAGCAGTTGCGGGAATATCTTGCTCGCCACCACCATGCCGACACCGAGGATGAGCAGATTGAACAAGCCCTGTGCGCTGGAACGGATGTCCTTCGGGAACACGGCATCGACGAAGATGTAAACGGTCACAAAGAAGAACGCATAGCAGATGCCATGCAACACCTGGACGGCGATGATGAGCCACTGGTTCTCCGGCGTGCCGAAGAACGCAAAGATGCTGAAGCGGGCCGCGTGGCCGAGGATGCCGAGAATGAGCGTGGCCTTCCAACCAAACTTCTTCAGCACAGCGCCCAGGATCAGCATCGTGACGATTTCCGCCACCTGGCCGATGCTGCTGACCACCATGCTCATGTTCGCTGAAATGCCCACCTTTTGCAGGAAGCCGTCAATCACAACGAAGTAACCGTTGTGGATCGTGGAATCGATGAAAGTCACTATGAAGAGGATCAGCACGAACGGGTTGCCCAGCAGCTTCAGCGCCTTGATCCAGGCCACCTTGTCGGCTTCCGACACATCCTTGCGCGGCGGCGTGTGCGGCAGTGTCAGGCTGAACGCCGCCAATACAAAGGAGATGATGCCAGCCACAATGAAGACCCACTTGGTTTCTGAGGCACCAGCCTTCTCGCTGAGCAGGAAAATAAACGGCCAGCTCACGATGATCCAGCCCACCGTGCCCCCCATGCGTACAAAACCGAAGTCCTTGGCCGGATCCTTCAGATTGGCGAAGGCCAGCGAGTTCGTGACCGAGATCGTCGGCACATAGAGCAGGCAGTAGGTCACGAAACAGGCGAAGAACGGCCAGAAAGAGGTCTGAAAGGCGGTGGCAACCAGAGCAATGCCACCGACCACATGGCTGAAGGCCAGAAAACGCTCTGCCGAGAAGTTACGATCTGCGAACTGGTTGCTGAAGAAGATGCCGACGATGGACGCAATGCCGAAGGAACTGCCCACCAGCCACTGCTGATCCGGATTGAACCCCAACATGCCCATGTACGAGAAGATTTTGATCTGCCATGCCCCCCAGATCGCGATCTCCAGGATCATCATGAGGAAGAGCTTGAACTTGATGGACGATTGGTCGGCGGTGTCGGTCATAAGTGGCCGCGAGGCTAGGGAGATGGCTTCCGATTGGCAAGGACAAAAGCCGCTGCTGCCGGAAGGCCGGCTGCAAGCCCGTTAGGCCCCGACAAAAGAAGGCGGACCACCCGTTTTCATCACCCACGCACTCCCGCGCTTGAGCCCGCTGAAACCCAGTGATAAAAGCCCTCATGGTCCGCAAAATCGTCCGCTACCCCGAGCCCGTGCTCCGCGCCAAGTGCCGTCCCGTGACTGAAATCACGCCGGACATCCGCGCTCTGGCCACAGACATGCTGGAGACGATGCGCGAGGCGAACGGGGTCGGACTCGCCGCTCCTCAGGTGGCCGTGGATGTGCAACTCGCGGTCATCGATGTCTCGCACAACCCCGACTGCATCACCTTCATGAAGAAGGATGGCGAAAAGGTGAACATGGTGGAGCACATGCCCATCGTGTTCATGAATCCGAAGCTGGATCTCGGCAAGGACAAGGAAATCGGCGAGGAAGGCTGCCTCAGCTTCCCGCGCCTGCGCGCCGACATTCGCCGCTCCAGCGAGGTCAGGGTCACCTACATGGACCTCGATGGCAAAACCGTCACGGTGGAAACCGACGGCCTGCTCGCCCGTGCCTTCCAACACGAGATCGATCACTTGAACGGCATCCTCTTCATCGACCGCATGAACGCCGTTGCGAAAGTCGGCATGAAGCGCAAACTGGCCCGGCTGATGGAGGATTGGGCGGAAGAGTGAGTGGTGAAACAGGCAGCCTGTGTCACGCCATTTGCCTTCGTGATCCCCCAACACCCTATCGTTTGGACCCAGTATCGCCAGCAGGAGGCGCCTTGCCTTGGGTGATGCCCTGAAAGATGGGAACAAAGAGCGGTCGCAGGAAGTGCGCCCCGGCAGCACTGAGGTGATGGTCATCGCAAAAGAGGGATCTGCCGTTAGCCGTGACCCGGTAGTGTTGTTTCTGCGGGTTCATGAACAATGCGGTTGGATCCAGGATGGTCACATTGGGGTGATCTGCGGCAATGCCTGCAAAGAGCCTGTCTTGATGCTGGCGGTCAGCTTCATGCTCTGCGAAGGACACACCGATGTCTTCAGGATTGCCGCCCTGGATGACCTTCAAAGCCGCGGCCTGCGGCACGGGCCAATGAGGATTGGGGACCTGTCTCATGATCCATATCTTCACGGGCGTGTCCTTCAACGCATTGATCGCCCCGAGCAATCCCTCGCGCATCCGGTCACTCTCAAGGTAACCAGACCACATCGCCACGAGGATCACATGGCCAACGCTCTTGGCACGGATGAACCCGACGATGGCATTATTGTACGCGATGCTTTCCTTCACCCCCATGTGGGAATCATAGCCGATTACCGGGGGCGTCGCCCCATGCACTGCCGCAACACCTCGAATGTGGTGCTCTTGGCACAATGCATCCAGCAAAGGCATCACCGCCGCCGCATGGCTGTCCCCCCACAAAAGGACTTCAACCGGCATGTTTTTATCACCCTCCCCCAGTTCAATGAAATCGCCGGCCAGCGCTTCCTTCATGTCGACCTTGAAAATCTTTCCCGCCAAAAGCTTATAGTCGGACGCTGCTTCATCCAGATACTGCAACGCGGCTGGAGGAAATCTTGAGGGCACTCCGCTCCATAAATGTATCCCATACGCGGCAAGCGACAACACCGCCGAGGTGCTGACCGTGAGCATCACCAGCCGCCCCCGGCCCGCGACGACCCGGCGCGTGCGAAACGGCGTCTCCACAAACCGCCACGTCACCGTGGCGAGGACCGCGCACACCAGCAGCAGCAACACACGCTGGCCTCCAGGTAGCGGGTCAGCGTTCCAATACCTGACAAAGGCGAGCAGCGGCCAGTGCCACAGATAGAGAGAATAGGATATCAGCCCGACGAAGACCACCGGACGCACCGCAAGCAATCTCCCCGCAGCCGTCATCGTGTGTCTGTTTGCCCAGATGATCGCAGCCGCGCCCGCACAAGATAAAATGGCGGCTCTTCCCGGGAATTGTGCCGCTCGATCGTCGTGCAGCATGACGTAAATGATCGCGAGCAGACCCGCCCAACTGATCACCTCACGCGGCCATCGGCCGAAAACACGCTGCATCGGGATGGCGGCAAGAAAAGCTCCTGCCAGAAGTTCCCAGGCGCGTGATGGCAGAAGGTAAAAATTGCGCAATGGCTGCACTCCGTCGTAGTAAACGCCAAAGCCAAAGGACAAGCATCCAAGCAAAAGAATTGCCAGGATGCTGGCAAGGCGCCCAAACTTCCTCAAAACAACGAACACCAGCGGGAAGAACAGATAAAACTGCTCCTCCACCGCCAGGGACCACGTGTGCAGCAGCGGCTTCATGCTGGCGGCCTGGTCGAAGTAGCCGATCTGCCGCGCAAAGTACATGTTCGGCATCAGTATCGCCTGCGCGATCACCGATGACGCAAAGCGCTTGAAGTCCGATGGTATCAACAGCATCCAGGCGGCGCCGAAAGACGCAATGAGAACAACCGCCAGAGCCGGAAAGATCCGCCGCGTCCGGCGCTCCCAGAAGTGCCACGTGCTGAAACGGCCGGCAGCGGCATCCCGCAGCATCAACCCGGTCAGCAGGTAGCCGGAGATGACGAAAAAGACATCCACACCGACATACCCTCCGGGAAAGCCGAGTTCAGCGTGAAAAAGCAGCACTCCGAGAACAGCGATGGCTCTGAGACCATCAATGTGGGGATAGTAGTGGGTGCGGTTCTCGCTCATCAACGTGATGAAGAAGCACGGCGGAGTGGGTCAAACCAGTGCTTTATTAACTGCGTCCGGCCCCAGACACTATCGTTTGGCACCCTTGTCTCCAGCAGGAGACGCCTTGCCTTGGGTGATGCCCTGAAAGACGGGAACAAAGAGCGGCCTCAACATGTGTGCCCCGGCCGCACTGAGATGATTGTCATCGCAAAAGAGAACCCTGCCGTTCGCCACCACCCGGCACAACTGTTTCTGCGGGTTCACGAACAATCCGGTCGGATCCAGAACAGTCACCTGGGCAGATTCTCCTGCGATGCCCTCAAAGAGACTGCTTTGACGCTGGCAGTCCAGTTGATGCTCTGCGAGGGGCAAACCGATGTCGTCGGGATCAGCACCCCGCACGACCTTCGTAGCCATGGCCAAAGGCACAAGCCAGCGGGGTTTTGGAACCTGCCTCATGATCCAGATTCTCGTGCCCGTGTCCTTCAGCGCGTTGACCGTACGAACCAATCCCTCACGACCCCTGCCATCACCAACGTAACCACCCCACTTTGCCACGAGGATCACATGGCCAACTCGGTTGCTGCGAATGAACGCTGCAATCGCATTGTTGAAGGAGATGACGTCACTCACATCCGACGGGGATTGATAACCGATCAATGGCGGAATTCCCGCATGCACTGCCGCGACACCTCGAACGTGGTTCTCTTTGCACAACGCATCCAGCAATGGCATCACCGACGCCGCATGGCTGTCCCCCCACAGAAGGACTTCGACCGGCATGTTTTTATCGCCCGTCCCCATTTCAATAAAATCACCAGCCAAGGCTTCCTTCAGATTGATCCTGTTGGACATTTCAAACACAAAACTAATATCAGTGTCCGCCTCATCGAGATACTTCAACGCGGCTGGAGGAAATCTTGAAGGCACTCCGCTCCATCGGTGGATTCCATACGCGGCAAGCGACAACACCGCCGAGGTGCTGACCGTGAGCATCACCAGCCGTCCCCGGCCCGCGACGACCCGGCGCGTGCGAAACGGCGTCTCCACAAACCGCCATGTCATCGTGGCGAGGACTGCGCACACCAGCAGCAACAACACCCGCTGGCCTCCAGGCAGCAGGTCAACATTCCAGTACCTGGCGAAAGCGAGCAGCGGCCAGTGCCACAGATAGAGGGAATACGATATCAGCCCGACGAAGACGACCGGACGCACCGACAACAATCTGCCCACGGTCGTCATCGTGTGCCCGTTTGCCCAGATGATCGCAGCCGTACCCGCACAAGCCAGTACTGCTGCGGTTCGCGGGAATTGTGTCGTTCGATCCTCGTAGAGCATGACGTAAACGATCGCGAGCAGACCTGCCCAACTAATCACCTCACGCAGCCATCGGCCGAAAACACGCTGCATCGGGATGGCGGCAAGAAAGACTCCCGCCAACAATTCCCAGGCACGCGAAGGCAGAAGGTAAAAATTGCGCAATGGCTGCACTCCGTCGTAGTAAACGCCGAAGCCAAAGGACAAGCATCCGAGCAAAAGAATTGCCAGGACGATGACCGGCCGCGAACAACGCCTGAGGGCCATGAACACCAGCGGGAAGAACAAATAAAACTGCTCCTCCACCGCCAGGGACCACGTGTGCAGCAGCGGCTTCATGCTGGCAGCCTGGTCGAAATAGCCGACCCGCCGCGCAAAATAGAGGTTCGACACCAATATCGCCTGCGCGATCACCGATGATGCGAAGCTCTTGAAGTCCCATGGTATCAACAGCATCCAGGCGGCTCCGAAAGACGCAATGAGAACAACCGCCAGGGCCGGAAAGATCCGCCGCGTCCGGCGCTCCCAGAAGTGCCACGTACTGAAACGGCCGGCAGCAGCATCCCGCAGCATCAGCCCGGTCAGCAGGTAACCGGAGATGACAAAAAAGACATCAACCCCAATGTATCCTCCCGGACAGCCAAGCTCAGCGTGAAAGAGCAGCACTCCGAGAACAGCGATGGCTCTGAGACCATCAATGTGAGGATAGTAGTGTGCGCGGCTCTCGCTCATCAACCGGAGGAAGAAGCACGGCACAGCGGATCAAACCAGCACTTTATTAACTGCGTCCGTCCCCCCAGACACTATCGTTTGGCACCCTTGTCTCCAGCAGAAGACGCCTTGCTTTGGATGATGCCCTGAAAGGCGGGAACAAAGAGCGGCCTCAACATGTGCGCTCCGGCGGCACTGAGATGATCATCATCGCAAAAGAGAACCCTGCCGTTCGCCACCACCCGGCACAACTGTTTCTGCGGGTTCACGAACAATGCGGTCGGATCCAGAACAGTCACCTGGGCAGATTCTCCTGCGATGCCCTCAAAGAGACTGCTTTGACGCTGGCAGTCCAGTTGATGCTCTGCGAGGGGTATGCCGAAATCCTCGGGATCACAGCCTTGGATCACCTTCAAAGCCACGGCCTCAGGCACGGGCCAGATTGGGTTGGGAACCTGTCTCATGATCCAGATTCTCGTGTTCGCGTTCGTGTCCTTCAGCACCTTGACCGTTCCAGCCAGTGCCTCATGACTCCGGACACCGTCAACATAGAGGCCCCACCTTGCCACCAGAATCACATTGCCAACATGATTCCTGCGAATGAACTCGACAACCGCATTGTTGAAGGCAATGCCGTCGCTCTCATCCAACAGGGATTGATAACCGATCAATGGCGGTGTTCCTGCATGCACTGCCGCGACACCTCGAACGTGGTTCTCTTTGCACAACGCATCCAGCAATGGCATCAGCGACGCCGCATGGCTGTCCCCCCACAGAAGGACTTCGACCGGCATGTTTTTATCGCCCGTCCCCAGTTCAGGGAAATCACCTGCCAGAGCTTTGTTCACATCGACCTTGATCGACATTTCCGCCACGACATCCAGGTCGTGGGTAGCTTCATCCAGGTATTGCACCGCAGCCGGAGGAAATCTTGAAGGCACTCCGCTCCATCGGTGGATTCCATACGCAGCAAGCGACAACACGGCCGAGGTGCTGAGCGTGAGCATCACCAACCGTCCCCGACCCGCGACGACCCGGCGCGTGCGAAACGGCGTCTCCACAAACCGCCATGTCATCGTGGCGAGGACAACGCATGCCAGCAGCAACAACACCCGCTGGCCTCCAGGCAGCGGGTCAATATTCCAGTACCTTGCAAAGGCAAGCAGCGGCCAGTGCCACAGATAGAGGGAATACGATATCAGCCCGACGAAGACGACCGGACGCACCGACAGCAACCTCCCCACGGTCGTCATCGTGTGCCCGTTTGCCCAGATGATCGCAGCCGCACCCGCACAAGCCAGCATGGCAGCTCTTCCCGGGAACCGTATCATTTGATCGTCTTGCAGCATGACGTAAACGATCGCGAGGAGGCCTGCCCCGCTGATCAACTCCCCCAGCCAGCGGCTGAATGCACGCTGCATCGGGATGGCAGCAAGAAAAGCTCCCGTCAGAAGCTCCCAGGCGCGCGATGGCAGAAGGTAAAAATTGCGCCACGGACGCACTCCGTCGTAGTAAACGCCGAAGCCAAAGGACAAGCACCCGAGCAAAAGAATTGCCAGGATGATCAGAGGTCGCGAACCTCTCCTGAGCACCACGAACAGGAGCGGGAAGAACAGATAAAACTGCTCCTCCACTGCCAGGGACCACGTGTGCAGCAGCGGCTTCATGCTGGCGGCCTGGTCGAAGTAGCCCACCAGTCGCGCAAAATAGAGGTTCGACGCCAGTATCGCCTGCGCGATCACTGATGACGCAAAACGCTTGAAGTCCGATGGCATTAACAACAACCAGGCGGCCGCGAAGCAAGCAACGATGACGACCGCCAGAGCCGGAAAGATCCGTCGCGTCCGGCGCTCCCAAAAGTGCCACGTGCTGAAGCGGCCGGCAGCAGCATCCCGCAGCATCAGCCCGGTCAACAGGTAACCGGAGATGACGAAAAAGACATCCACACCGACATAGCCTCCGGGAAAGCCAAGCTCAGCGTGAAAAAGCAGCACTCCGAGAACAGCGATGGCTCTGAGACCATCAATGTGGGGATAGTAGTGGGTGCGGCTCTCGCTCATCAACGTGATGAAGAAGCACGGCGGAGTGGGTCAAACCAGTGCTTTTATTTCGTCTTCATCACATAGACGCCGTCCCAATCCGCGGGCGGGGGATCGGCCTTGAGGGCGTCACAACGTTCGAGCATGACCATGGAAGGATTGGTGTCCTCATGGATTTCGCGGGCGGCAGAGGCGAGGAAGCATTCCCTGGCGCCGTTCCAGTCCTGGGCGAAGTAACGCTCCATGCCGTTGTGGTAACGCGCAATGCATTCGCGGGTCTCGTCGCTGATTTCGCTGGTGAATCCGACCAGCTCATGCATTTCCACCGGCTTGCTGCGCCCTTTGACAACAATGCGGTCGAGGAAACGGAAGGCGATGTCATCCTTGAAGGCCTTCGCAAGCGTCATCGTCTCGCCGGTGATCATGGTGTAAACGCCGTAGCTCTTCGCACCGCTCTCGCTACGGGCAGCGAGGTTCACGGTGTCGCCCATCATGGTGTAGTTGAAGCGGCGGCGGGAACCCATGTTGCCGATGATGGCCTCGCCGGAATTGAGGCCGATGCGGGTTTTCATCTCGTAAACGATGTCCGGCCAAGTGCCTTCCTGCCGCCATTTCTCACGCAGTTCGATCTGGCGCTTCTGAATGAGCAAGGCGGCGCGGCAGGCGTGATAGGCGTGGCCTTCGAAATACAGCGGCGCACCAAACATGCCGACGATGGCGTCGCCGATGAACTTGTCGAGCGTGCCGCCGTTGTCGTGGAGGATGTCCGTCATCTCCGTCAGGTAGTCATTCATCAGATGGACGAGTTTTTCCGCGGTGAGTTTTTCGGAGAAGGAGGAGAAACCCGCGATGTCGCTGAAGAAGGCGGTGATAACCGACTGCTGTCCGCCCAATTTAGGCTCCTCACCCGAAGCGATCATCTGCTCGACGACTTGTGGCGCAACATAGGTACCAAACATTCCCTTGATGCGGCTCTTGGCGCGCAGTTCGAGCATCAGGCGATGCAGGAATGCCCCGCCTTCGACGACTGTGAAGCCAATCACCGGCCAGACGAGCGGCAAATGCACGCTGGACCGCTGGAACAGATAAAACGCCACACCGACATAAGCGGCGATCATGAACGCGGGCACCAGGATGGAAACTCTGATCGAGCCGTGCCTCAACAGTAACATGGTGATGAAAGCCAGGACCGTCCATGCGGCGATGACAATGCGAATGTCGGGCTGTCTAATATAATCACCTCTGACGATGTTGTTGAATGCGTTGGCGTGAACCAGCACGAGCGGCGTCAGCGGATCGTAAGGTGTGGGGCCCAGGTCTGACAAACCGGCGGCAGTCTGGCCGACGAAGATCACCTGCCCTTCCACGAGCGGAACATCCTTCGGCCATGGCTTGCCCTGAAATTCTCCAAGTTTCGCGACAAGCGCGGCATACGGAAAAACGGTGAAGCTCTCGGGACGACGATAGTTCACAGTCATGCGTCCCTGCTCATCCACGGGAATGTCCCAGTTTCTGCCGTTGGCTTTGACCCGCACATGCTGCCCGAGCACGACTTCCACAGCACTCGTGTCGAGCCCCTCTCGTTGCAGCAGGGCCTGCAGAACGAGACTGGGAAAGATGCGCGTGCCGCAACGTACGACAACCGGCAGCTTCCGACGCACACCATCCACTTCGGGCGGCGCGTTCACAAATCCGGTATGTGAACTCTCGGCGATGATCTGGACGGGCAGCAAACCGGTGTCGCTGCCGACAACGCGTGACAAATCGCCCTTCACATCGGCGATGGCGCGCGTGTTGCCTGCATATTCAGCGGTGAACTTTGATGCATGCTCCAGATTTTCAGCCGCGGCGGCCGTGATGGAAGAACTCATGAGCGCGAGGCCATCAGCAAACTTCTGATCTTGCGCCACATCGGGGCTGGGCTCGGTGAAAAGCAGGTCAAATGCCACGGCATCTGGCGGTCGCCCGGCAAGCCCGGTCATCAACGCCCCATGTACATCGCGCGACCACGGCCAGCGTCCAAATGTGGCAAGCGCTGCCTCGTCGATGGCCACGATGAGAACCTGCGGGTGGGCAGGAGGGTCGTAAGCGGCACGCGCCTGGAAACGCCAGTCGAGCGTGAGGTTCTCCAAATCCTCACCCAGCCTCGTCTGGCTGAGCCCCAGGGCCAGAAGAAGCGCCACAGGCAGCAGTTTGGCCACAAAACCGAGGCTGCCGGACTTCTTCTTTATTTGCATGGAGGTGACAGACGTTGTTTCAGGCCGGAATTCGTGGCCCAGCCCTAATACTTCATGTTCATGCCAAAGTGAAGGCGTCCGTGCTGCGGCACATTCGTGACTCCCGAGTGACGCAGCGGCCAGCCGTAAGCGAGACGCAGGTCGAGCAGATTCGTGATGCTGTAACGCATGCCGACACCAATGCTGTGAAGGTTTTGATCCGGCTCGGATTCGTAGGCACCCGTGCTCTTGAGGTAAGCGCCATCGTAAAAGGCAAAACCATTCAAGCTGTCCTTCGTGTCACCACTGAACAGGTGGATGGGCGGCAGGTTCAACTCCACGGTGCCTCGAAGCCCGGAGTCGCCACGCGCCGAGCTTTCCTGATAGCCACGCACCGTGCGATAGCCGCCAGCGAGCATCTGCTCCGTGGGCAGCAGGCGATTCTCTGTGTACTGCCCGATGAGTTGGGCTGTGACGGTAAAGCCTTTGGGAAGACGCAGCAGCCGTTCCAACTCCGCAATCCCGTACCAATACTCCGCTTGTGAGGCGGCACGAAGCTGGTCGAAGGCCGCATAGTTGTTGCGGGCGATCAGATTGCCCGGCCCATGCACGGCGGCGAAACTGAGGCGGGTGTAGCCCAGCTTGTCCGTGACAACGAGATCGTAACCAAGTCGAAATTGCATGACCTGCGCGTCACTCGTGGCCAGCGATTCGCCACCGAAGAGAATGTCCGAGGTGGTGCTCTTGTAGTCGGCAGCAATGTAGGCCTTGTGCCTCACACGGCTCCAGGCGCTCGCCAGCGGAACCGTGTATGCAGCGGAGAACTGCCGGCTTTTGCCGTTGATGTCGAGCGGAAAGCCGGTCGTGCCGGATTGCACCGCATTTTCTGCCATCACACCGATCAATTGAAGCCGATGCCGCCACGGAAACGGCACGCTCCACACGAAGGCGTGCGCCTTGAGCCGGTCGAGTTCCTGGTTGCCGGAGAATTGATAGCCGAGCGATTGTTCCGTGCCGAGCACCTGATACCAGTTGAAGCCACCTGAAACTTCATTGATGCCCGTGGCACGCAGGCCGGAGTTCGCGTAGCCCGCATACATCTGGAAGGGTTTCACTTCCTTCGTCTTCAAGATCACATCGCTGCTGCCCTCCGCTTTCCCCCGCTCATAGACGACGTTCACATTGCGGATGGGGTTCTCGTTGAGCCATGCGACATCGGTGGCGATCATGCGGGTGTCGATGCGGGAACCGGGAGGCACGCGCACCTGACGGCGCATGTAATCGGGCGAGGAATGCTTCGCGCCCTCCACGCGCACCTCGCCCAGCACGGCTTCACGCACCATGACCTGAACCTGACCGCCGGTGATGTCCTGCTCGGGCAGGTAGGCGTCCACCAGCGGAAAATTCGTGGCCTGGTAGGCCTTGTTGATTTTTTTCACCATGCGGTTGAGCAGGGCCATGCTGATCGGCTGGCCGAGAAACTCGCTCTCCAGCTCCGCAGCGAGGTTCTTCGGCAGTTGCAACGCGGGATCGACCACGAGGACACCGCGCATCTCCTTTGGCAGCGGCCTGGTCTTCTTCGAGATCAACTGCAGGCCGTGCAAGTTCACGCCAAGCGGCTTGGGATCGCCTTCGTCATTCGATTTCGTCTCCTGCTTTGTGGTTGTCGTATCGGAAGACGATTGCGGAGTTGGTGATTTCCACTCGGGAAGCGGCTGAACGCGTTCCACCAGGCTTCCAGCACCCGCCGCACCTCGCGATGCCTGCGCGAAACTCGACGTTGGCAGGCATGACATGGCAACGACCATCATCAGGCTTGCGAGATGAAGGCAGAAGATTGTTTTCATAAGGCGGCGTGCGTGATCAGCGGATGGCATGGTCGAGTTCCTCCACGCTGGACTGGCTGGTGGCGTCGGACAGACGGGCTTTCACAAACGAACTGGGCAGTTCCGCGGCAAAGCCGGTGCTTTGGATGCCATCTTCCGGCGTCATCGAGCCCACGCCGTTCCCATCGAGCATGAGGGACATCTGGCTCATGTCTGACGCGGCGAGCAGGGTGAGCATGGCAGAAGTCACCTGCCCTCCTGGAGCTGTGCCGGTGGCATCCAGGCTCACCAGCCCAAGCGAATCGGTGACCACGGATTCCCCTGTGCCACCGAGGGCCAGGAAGAGTTCCCCAACTGCCCCAAGGGCGGTAATTCCCATCAAACGGGCCTGCACGCCCGCCGAGATGATCCGCTCCTTCAGATCCACGGGAATGATGCCTGCCACGCTGTCCACAAATGCGTCGCCGCTGGCACCCAGGCTCGCGGCAAGCATGCCGTAGGCCTGCGGACTCGCGATTTGAGCCATTTTTTGCTGCACCGCCGACGAGGGCGGCATGGCTCCAAATTGAAGCGACTGGGCGCCCAACTGGCTGGTCAAACTCACCTGGCTGACTCCAAACACACCAAAGGCCAGTTCAGAAAGTGCCTGCAAGTCGGTGTCCACGGACAGCTTTGCCACCGCCGCGGCGCTTGGAGGCGCGGCATGCGGATCCACGGAGACAAGACCTGTGCTTGAACGCACTCCCATCGTGCCACTGCCACCGAGCGCGGCATTCAACTCGCTCTCTGCCAGCGGCGAGGTCGTGGAATTCATCAACGTTTGCATTCGCACGCTCGGCGGCGCACCACCTCCCGCTGAAACGAAGCCTGTGTTCTGACCGAGTGTGCCGGTCACGTTCGCAAGCAGCCCGCTGATAATCGACGCAGCAGCACCACCTGCTGCCACGCCGAACGTGCCTGCGAGACCGCCAAGACCAGCGGCACCACCAATCGAGGTCGAATTGAAATTGTTGGTCTGCGACGACGAGCCCTGTCCGCCGCCACCGGGCTGCGTGGCATTTTGCAACACCAGGGAACCGAATGGCGTGCCATCGAGCGGAATGCTGGAGAAGCCTGTGAAGGTGATGGTGCCGAGCCCTGCCTTCACAAGCGGCGAAACGACCTGCTGGATGCTTCCGACAAAAAGCTGGTTTCGCCCCGCGCCCGCGTTGAGCAACTGCGTGAAGCTGAAGAAGTCGGTGGCGACGCGGTCGTTGCCAGAACCGAGATCCAGACGGAACGCCGCCAGATTCTGAAACGCGTAGATGCGTGTGCCGATGGTGATCCTGCCTGCCTCGATCAGATAGTCCGCTCCAAGCGCGAGATTCGCATCACTGATCGTCAGTTGCGCCGCCGCGCCAACACCAACAAGCTGGCCGTTGATGACAGGCTGGTTGGTGAGCACGAACCGGCCCGCAGACAGCGTCACAGCCGCAGTTCCTGTGCTGGAGACTGTCACTCCATTCACCGCAATGCTTGATGCGCTCAAATCAATCGCACCGCCCTGCGAAGTGACGTTTGCACCAACCACCATGCCGTTTGTGCTCGTGGTGGACACGCGGACATCACCGGTGGCAGCGAGGCCGTTTGCAGTACCGACCTTGCCAATGGTGAGTGCTGTGGCGTTTTCAAGCGTGATGGACTTCACCACGCCAGCAGTCGACACGGTGGTGATCGCATTGGAAGTCCCGGCGAGCGTGAAATCGCTGTTCCCTTCGAGAATCAGGCCTGCCGTGGATACTAAGCCGTTGCTCACCACAACGCCACCACTCGTCTTCAGCGTGATGATGCCGCCGACGCCAGTGCTGAGCGTGCCGGAATCCACCAGAATGGCCGGTGTGTCCGCAGGACTCGACGCTCCCGCCCGCCCGACAAGCGTGATGCTGCCACCAGCCGTGGTGATTTCCCCCGCTACCGTGATGCCGCGGGAAACTCCATCGACGGATGTCGTGCGTTGATTGGCCTGAAGCAACACGTTGCCCGTGGTGGTGCTGATCCGCGTGCCTCCCTCCAGCAGCACTGAGCGCGCCGCGCTGATCGTCATCGAAGGCGTTCCCATCACAGCGATCACACCCGCCCCATCCCTGTTGAGCAGCAGGAAGTCGCAATCCGCGCTGATGGTGAACAGATTCGCCGACGACCACGTCACCGTGCCGGTCACCGCGATGTTTCCGTTGCCGCCACCACTGCCGAGCATGGTCTGCACGGCGAGATTGCCGCTGTTGAGGAAATTCGAAACGTCCTCGTCGTCGAGCACGTTGCTGGTGCGTGTCCAGAAGCTGCGGCTGGATATTTCCCACTCGCTGGAGAGCACCAGAAGGCTGCCTGCAAGTCCATTCGCCGCACCGAGGTCAACACGTCCGCTGAGGCGATCAATCGTGACGCTCATCCCTGCAGACAGTTCCGCGATGCCGCCACCGCCCGACGTTGTTCCGCCGTGTGCTGACAAGCTGCCGAGAAAATCGAGATTCTCATCAGCCGTCACGATCACCTTGCCACCCTGGCCGTTTTGAATCGCATTGGCTTCCAGCAACACGTCGGAATCAATCGTGACCTGCGTCGAGTCCAGCAGCCCGCTTTCGGTCACCGACCAGCCACCGCCTGCGAAAATGTGTCCGCCTCCTGCGAATCCGTTCGCGCTGACCACCGCATCGTCGGTGATGACCAGCGAACTGCCGCCGAGACGAATCTCACCACCAATTCCCTGGCTGCTGCTGGCACTGACGATGCCTGAAATGCGTGTTTCAGATGCCGCGGCGTCATCCGTCCCGGCTGTGGCCTTCGAGCCGATCTCAATCTGTCCACCTTCGGTTTTTCCATCCGCTGTGACTGCAATGGCGCGGCGAATCGTGACCTTCTGCCCGTCGATCATGATTTGTCCGCCCGCACCGTCCGGTCCATCCGCGTCCACACGTCCGCCGACGTCCACGCTGCCTTTTTTTCCTGCGTTGATGGCGATTTGGCCGCCATTGCCCAGCGGACGACGCGCCACCAGAGTTCCCGTGTTCTCAATTTTTCCACCGTCCGCCGTGAGCAGGATGCGCCCGCCCTGTGCCGTCACACCAGTGGCCGCCACACGACCGGTGTTGCGGATCGCCATGGCATAGACATTGCCGCCGTGCGCCTTGAGTTCCGCCACGTTCGCCTCGATCACGCCACTGTTGCTCACGCCATACTTCTTCTGCGGCCCCGAGGCTGTGCGCACGACCACACGTTCGTCGCCCGCAGGTCGGATCAGCACTTCCGTGCCCGCCGCGAGGCCAACCGTGCCATTCGACGCCTGAATCGTGCCGGTGTTGGAAACTTGGTAGCCAATCAGAAAAACATCACCGCTGGAGGCCTTGATCACACCGGAGTTCTTGACCGCCGCGCTCGAGCTGCCGCTGAAAACCATCTCACCGCCAGCCATGAACGCGCAGTTGTCGATGTTCAGCGTCGAGGCCGTCAATCCTGCCACATCCACCATCGAACCCTGGCCGAACACGATGCCGTTGGAGTTGATCAGAAACACGTGGCCGTTGGAGGTCAGCGATCCATTCAAGATCGAAGGATCGCAACCCAGCACGCGGTTCAGCGTGGCCGAGTTCGCATCTGGAACGATGAAATTCGTGCGCTCGCACGCGCCAATCGAAAACGACTGCCAGTCGATGACCGCGCGATCCGTGCTCTGTGTGATCGTGGTCAGTCCAGGGATGCAGTTCTGGATCACCGCATCACCACCGACCACCACACCGCCGGTCGGATTCGCCAGGCATGCAATTTGTGCGAAAAGCACGCCCAACCAGACGCATCCTTGCGAAAGGAACGCGTGGCATCTCCATGAAAATGGATGCCCCGACGACATGATTGGGATCGTTCGTCAGGGCTTGTTGCTGGCAGTACCATCGAGAGGCGTCACCACCACCTCTCCCTCCTTGGTCTGCACATAACCTTTGCCATTCTCGACCGCGACCGAGTAAAACGCACCCTTTGCCACCGCGATGCCGCTGGGTGTCTTGATCTTGAAATCCATCTTGCCCTTGGCTCCGGGATTCACCAGCGCGCCAACGGTGCCATTCTTCAAGTCGAGCAACACCTTTGGATTTTCCGGTGACTCGACAATCTCGGCGACCAGAACTTCCGAGTTCGGGCCGATTTGCACCGCTGAAGTCGTGGTCATGGTCACCGTGGCCTTTGAGTCAGCTCCGGTTTTGATCGTGCTGCCCTGGCTCACAATGTCGCCTTCCTTCATCGCACGGGCGGGAGCGCCAAGCGGCGTCTCGATCACGCTGCCAGCCACGACGGTCACTTTTCCCGTCTTCGGCTGCTGCTTGACCACATTGTCCGGGATCACGTCCACTTTGCCATGCTCGACTTTGACGTAACCCTTCCCATCCTCCACCGCGACCGCATACATGGTCCCGCGTGCCGCCGCGATGCCACTGGGAGTTTTAATCTTGAAGTCCATCGCTGCCTGAGCCTGCGGCTGGATCAACGCACCCAAGCTGCCTGACTTCAAATCGATCAGTACTTTCGGCGTCGCATCCGAATCCACCAGTTCCATCATCACCGCCTGCGAGTTCTCGGCGATGCGCACTGCGGACTGCTTGGTGGTTTTGATCACGGCCCTCGATGAAGGGCCTGTCTTCACCGTTGAACCGACAGGCACCACATCTCCTACTTTGAGTGGCTGCTCGGCACCACCATTGGCGGGAATCATGGTCACTGTTCCAACGGCGATCGAAACCACGCCACCGGTATCAGCCGCGAATGCCATGACCTGTCCGCAAAGGACAAGCAGCAAGACGCGATAGAAAGATTTCATCAGAGTCAGGGGAGGCTCACACATATCATTGCATCATTTGTTATGGGATCACAACAAGGTTATTCGATGATGCCCAAAGGCCCGCTCTAATAATTGTAAGAAAAAAATCAGATTACCATTCCGCCCACCATTGCTGTCTTTGTGGTTGTTTGCCGGGCTGGTGCAAGAGAAGTCGCTCGTCTGACTGCCACGCACGGCGCTTGCGGGCTGGGAGATGGCGGGGATACTCGGAGGCATGAAACGTCCTGCCTTGATCGTGCTGCTGTTGTCGTGGTCCGCGCTGAAAGGGGCGGAGCCGCCAGCACTGCCGAAGTCGGTGACGAGTTTCGGCGCGGCGGTCTGTGACGGAGCCGTGTATGTCTATGGCGGCCACATGGGCAAGGCCCATGCGTATTCGACGGAAACGGTGAGCGGCGCATTGTGGCGGATGTCATTGGCGAAACAGGACGCGTGGGAGGTTCTGCCGGGCAATGTACCGGTGCAGAGTCCGGGCATCGCGGCATGGAAGGACAAGATCATCCTCGCAGGCGGGATGCAGCCGCAGAACGCACCGGGCGAGGATCAAAAGCTCAAGTCGCTCGATCATGCGGCGATATTTGATCCGGCGACCAAGGCGTGGACAAAGCTACCACCGCTGCCGGAGCCGCGATCCAGCCATGCGCTGGCGGTGATCGGCGATCAACTCTACGCCGTGGGCGGCTGGCCGCTGGATGTGGGCGCACCGAAGCCAGCGCCTGACGCGCCGAAGTCGAAGAAGTGGCACGACACGATGGTGGTGATGGATTTGACGAAGCCGGCCGAAGGATGGAAAACACTGCCTCAACCATGGACGCGTCGCGCACTGGCGGCGGCGGTGCTGAATGGAAAACTATGGTGCATTGGCGGCATGACGGAGGACAACGAGCTTTCCTCTGCCGTGGACATCTACGATCCGGCAACGAAGCAATGGAGCAGCGCACCGCCGGTGGGTGAGAAGGAACGCGCGATGGCGTTTGGCATTGCCGTGTGCGTGACGGGTGGTCGCTTGTATGCGAGTCCGGAGGGCGGGAAGGTTTACAGCATCGGTCCGGAGGCGAAGGCGTGGAGCGAATGCGGGAAGCTGGCGAAGTCGCGCTACTTCCATCAACTCATCGCGCTGGATGACACGCATCTGATGGCCATCGGCGGCACGTCCAAAGGCCAGCCGATGGACGATGTGGAGATCATGACAGTGGAAGCAGCCAAACCCAAACCCTGATCGCGCATGAGATCGTTGCTGCATGCTTCGCTCGTCGGAATAGTCGTCGTGATGACGGACGCTCACGCTTTGGCCGCTGATGGAGCCAAAGCGATCGACTGGCCGCAGTTTCACGGTCCCGCACACAACAACACGACACCCGAAACCGGATGGCTCAAAGCATGGCCGGCGGAAGGACCGAAGGTCGCATGGCGAGCGCAGGCTGGCGCGGGAATGGCGTCGTTTGCCGTCGTGAATGGTCATGTGTTCACCGCAGGCAATGACGGCGAGAACCAGGACACGATCTGGTGCTACGATCTCGCAAGCGGCAAGACGCTGTGGCGGCATGATTATCCGTGCAAGAGCGCCGCGCATGTGATGCCCATCGTGCCCGCTGGTCCATGCGCCACGCCATGCGTCGGTGACGGGCGTGTTTTCACCGTGAGTCGCGAAGGCGATGTGTTCTGCCTCGATGCCGCGTCGGGCAAAGTCGTGTGGCAGAAGAACTTGCTGCGTGACTTTGGCGGGAAACGTCCGGTGTATGGCTACGCTGGCAGTCCGCTGCTGCGGGAGGGGAAGCTCCATCTCGATGTCGGCGGCAATGAAGGTTCCACTCTTTGCCTCAATGCCGCGACAGGCGAGACGGTGTGGGCAAAGGGAGCGGGCGAGGCCGGTTACGCGACTCCGGTGATGACGAAGCTGGGCGGGACGGAATGCCTGGTGATGTTCAAGGGCCGCGAACTCGCGGTGATCGATCCCAAGAACGGCGGCACCATCGCCAGTTACGCGACGACAACGACGGACTTCTGCAACTGCGCCACTCCGGCCATCGGCACCGACGGCACGATCTTCATCTCTCACACCGGCAACGACGGCTCCACCGGCCTGCGCTTGGACGGCACGACGCTCAGCGCCGCATGGAACATTCGCGATCTGGGCCTGCTCTACAATTCCGGCGTGCCGTGGGGAAAGAACGCCCTGATGGTCTTCAACGACACCAAGCGCGGCGTGAATGACCTGCGCTGCCTCGATCTCGCCACCGGCAAGGCATTGTGGGAGTCCGCCGAAGTGGCGAAAGGCACCGCGATCCTCAGCGATGGTCACCTTCTTGTGCTCAGCACCACGGGCGAGTTGCAGCTCTGCCTGCCGTCTGAAAGCGGCATTCAAGTGCTCGCGCGTGCGCAGGTGCTCGAAGGAAAATGCTGGGTGCTGCCGGTGTTGTCAGGCAAACACGTGCTGTGCCGGAGCAACGCAGGCGAGATCGTGTGTCTGGACGTGGGAGCCTGAAAAAACTGTTCTCCAACAGCGGCAATGAACTGTCCCCACGGCTTGCGTCCATCCGGTGGGCTTGGCGTGGAGCCAGCAGTCGGAATCGAACCGACGACCAGCGGTTTACAAAACCGCTGCTCTACCGCTGAGCTATGCTGGCGTTCGCGGGTGGGGCGCGATGGTAAACGACCGCGCCCGTTCGGCAAATGGATTTGCGGCCGCCAGCACTGAAGTTTGGACATTGAACCTTGCATCGCTAAGCATGCTCCATGCTGCGTTTCACCCTTTTTGGCTTCCCCGTTTTGATTCACTGGATGTTCTGGCTGAACACCGCCTTGATGGGCGGGGCGCTGGGCGCCAGTTCGCCCGAGCAGTTGCGGGGACTGCTGGCATGGATGGTGGCGGTGTTTCTTTCCATCCTCATCCACGAATTGGGCCACGCCTTCACCATGCGAAATTGCGGCGACCACCGCGTGGGCATCGTGCTCTACGCGTTCGGTGGTCTGGCGCAGGGCAGCCGGCCGTTGACGCGGCGGGAGGATTTGATGGTCAGCGCAGGGGGGCCGGTGGTGCAAATTCTGGTGGGACTGGCCGTGGGCTGGTCGATGACGTTGTGGAAAGTTCCGTTCCTCTGGCTGCGGTGGATGCTGGATGCCTTCACGACTGTGAGCCTGTTCTGGGCTTTGCTGAATCTGGTGCCCATCATTCCGCTGGATGGAGGACATTTATGCCGGGCCTATCTCGGCACGGGGCGCCAGCGGCAGGCGCTGCAAATCAGCCTTGTTTGCGCAGGTGCGCTGGCGCTGGTGGCACTTCAACGCGATCTCTGGCTGGCGTTGCAGGATGGTGTGCTGCGCACGCTGGGCATTCACGCCGTCACCCGCGTGGGCGGAGGACTGTTTGCGCTGATCGTCTTCGGCATGCTGGCATGGAACAACTGGAAGGCGTTGCGCCACGAGCCGCAAATTCCCTGGATGAACGCACGATGAGTCTGCCCTGCACCGTTTGAACCGCCATGCGCCTCATCTCGCTTCCATTTTTCCTATTGCTCGTCACTTCCGGCATGGCGCAATCGCCCAAGCCCGAGCTGATCTCCCCGCAAGTGAAGGCTGCCGTGGACAAAGCCGTCGGGTGGCTCATCCGCCAGCAAAAGTCCTCCGGCTACATCGTGGACGAAAAAACGGACTCACGACCCAAGCGTGGTGATCTGCCCTCTCACAGTGCTGCGATGACCTCGCTTGCCTTGATGGGCCTCGCGTCTGTCGGCCACATGCCGAATGATCCGACGCCGGAGGGCCAGGCCTGTGGCCGCGCCTTGCGCTACGTGGTGGAAGGCATTGAGCCGGATGAAAACGGCTACCTCGGCCGCAGCGACCGTTCGCGCATGTATGGACACGGCATCATCTCGCTCATGCTGGCGGAGATGATCGGCCACGCGCCCGACGAGGCCACGGACAAACGCATGCACCAAATGATCGAAAGCGCAATCCAGCTCATCCTGCGCTCGCAACAAGTGCCCAAGAGCGAGGCGAATCGCGGCGGCTGGCGTTATGAGCCAAGTTCGAGCGACAGCGACATTTCTGTCAGCGTCTGGCAAGTCATGGCTCTTCGCGCTGCGAAGAATGCGGGTTTTGAGGTGCCAAAGGAAGCCATCGACAACGCCGTGGCCTACATCAAGCGCAGCTATCGCGTCGAACGCGACTCCAATGGCAATCCGAAAAGCGATGCCGCCGCGTTCAGCTACGAACCCTATGGCGGCAGACAGACCTTCTCGACCACAGCGGCCGGATTGCTCTCCTTGCAGGTGTGCGGCCAGTACGATACGCCGGAAGTGCTCGGCTCCGCGAACTGGCTGCTCAAATCACCACCTGAGATCAACGAGCCCTGGTTCTTCTACGGCTGCTACTACTATGCGCAGGGCATGTATCAACGCGGCGGGGACCACGCCGCCACCGCACGGCAAAAAACCGAGCAGACGCTCGTCTCCGCGCAATCCGATGATGGCAGTTGGTATCCACGCAATGGCAACGAAAAAAGCGCCGGGGCCGTTTATGCCACCTCGCTCGCACTGCTCAGCCTCTCGGTGCATCATCACTTCCTGCCGATCTACCAGAAGTAGTCGCAAACAGTCGGTCACGGCGGCCCTCAACGCCTACTCGTGCCTCAGCGCCTCCACCGGATTCATCTTCGCCGCACGGCGCGCGGGATAGATGCCGAAGGCGATGCCGGTGATCACGGAAATCGAGAACGCGAGAATGGGCGACCACATTTTGATGACCGTGGTCACTCCGGCAAATTTTTGCACCGCCATCGGAATGCCCAGCCCGAGCATCACGCCCAGCACCCCGCCCACGCCTGCCAGCAGCACGGTTTCGATGAGGAACTGCACCACTATGTCCGCCTGACGCGCTCCGAGGGCGCGGCGGATGCCGATCTCACGTGTGCGCTCCGTCACACTGGCGAGCATGATGTTCATGATGCCAATGCCGCCGACGAGCAATGAAATGGCAGCAATGCTGCCCAGCACGATGCTAAAAATCTGCTTCGTGCGCTCCGCCTGTTTCAGCAGTTCCACCGGCACGATGATACGCCAGTCCTCCTTCTTGTGATTGGTCTCCATCAGATGGCGGATCGCGCCGGCGCGGCTTTCCACCTTGTTGACATCCTCCACACGGATGACCGCCTCGTGAAATTCGACCTTCTCCGCCTCAAAGCTGCCCGTGCGATAGCGGAAGAACGTCTCGCCATACTGGTCCATCAACGTGGAGAATGGAATCATGATCTGCGCCTGCGCACTTGACGAACTGCTGCCTGAATCCGTGCCAACCATCTGGCCTTCGTCCTGGATGATGCCGATGACTTTGTAGTAATAACCTTTCACACGCACTGATTTGCCGGTGGGAGTTGAGAGCGGGAACAAACGCGCCGCCACGGATTCGTTGATCACGCACACCGGCACGCGTTCATCCATCTCCATGTCGGTGAAAAAACGACCCTGCACCATCTTGCGATTGCGCATCTCCGGATAGATCGGCAGCACGCCCATGATCTGGCCGTCCACGCTGCGATCCAGGTTCCAGATGTTCTCCGTGATGAAGCGGCTCGGCACCACGATGCTGATGCCCGGCACCGTCTGGCGGATCTGCTGGATGTCGCGGGTCGTCAGACCGTATTCGCTGATGAAGCTGCGGGCTTCCGCGTTCGAGCCCTGCCCGTCCGGCGGTTTCACGCTCTGCAGGATGATGTTCTGGCTGCCGAGCTTGCGGATCTGCTCCTGCGCCTCATGGCTGGCCCCTTCCCCGATCGCCAGCATCGCCACCACGGACGCCACGCCAAACACCACCCCCAACGCGGTCAAAAACGAACGCAGCTTGTGCAGCCAGATGGTTTTGATGCCGAGCGACAGCGTCCGCCACAAATGCTGCGGGGAGGCGACAAGACGAAGAACGGGATGCTGGGCGAGGAAAGACATGAACTGGGGGCCGCATGAATACGGACGCCACCTTACAAAATTGCCACGATCTGCCCTTCGTTTGAGTCACTTCGCCGCCTGCGTGCCCAGCACCATTTCCTTCACCGTGGCTGTCTGGGGAGCGGGGCGGTTCACCCGAACGACGAACGGAGGGGATTCACCGCCAATTTTGCCGCCCTGGTCGAGAAAACGATTCATCTCGGCGAGTGCCTCATCCAGCCGCGGATCGCCAGCCTGCATGTAGGCGCTCACGCGCATGGCGAGGGCGCGGCCAGTCCACGGATATGGCGTGCCGAGGCTTTCCACGGCAGCGAGCTGCTGCGGGACCTTGAGATGCATCGCCATCTCACAGCGGATGCCCTGGCGCAGGTTGCGGACGATTTCCACCGGATAGTCGCGGCCCAGTTTTTCGAAAATCACGCCAAAGCGCGGATCGGCGACAGCTTTGTGATCGCGTGCGAGTTCCGGCAGCAACTCAAGCGCCTCGTCCACCAGCCGGGTGCGGCACCAGGGCGCCTTCATGAGGCTGTCGAGGCCTTGTTCGATGTGCAGCAGCACCTCGGACGGCTGTTTGCGGACATACGAGGCGATGGCGCGCAAGAACGAAGCATCAGCCGCGGAAACCGCAGCGATGGAGTCGATGGCGGCAAAAGCATCGTCCGCACCGAGACGGGCTTTTGCCTGGGCGCGGAGCACGCGATCCGCAAGCGCAGGAACCGCGGGTTCAGGCGCGGCCAGATAATCGGCATAGCGCTGCTTCCAGAACGCACGGATGCCAGCCACGCGATCGAGCACTGCCTTCGGCGTGTCCTGTGGCATGACCTCGGCGCTGGCGGACTCCCACAAACGGCCCGGTGTGTGCAAGCGCTCGGCGAGATAGCGACCTGTGTCGATGGCTGCATCCACCTTCGGCAGATGGCAGCCCGCACGCGTCGCAGCGCGGGCGAGATCGAAGGAGCAGTTCGACTGCTTCGCCACACTGCGGGCGAAACTGAACTCCAGGCGGTTCATGTCATCCGTGTTGACCGTTTTCGTCGCAGCGGCAATGGCGCTGCAGTAGTCGCTGTTGGCGAGGCAACTGGTGAGGAACCCTTCCGCATTGTCGGTTTTCCAAAAACGGCGCAGCGCCTCGGCCATCGGGTCGATTTGAACACGCTTGCGGATCGAGTCGAGCGACCACGGTGCTTCGTCATTCGAGCAGATGAGCAGCATGTCCACGCTCTGCGTGGCCCACACCTCCACCTTTGGGAAAACCTGGCGCAGCGTGGTGATGACCGTGCTGATCGTCGCTGGCTCCACCTCGTAACCTTGCAACCACTGGCAGAAAATGCCGTGCTTGTTCAAGCGCTGGCTCGCGTTCGCGTAAAACTCGCGCGTGTAAAGGTTCGCCACACCGGCACGGCACGGATTCGACGGCTCGGAGACGATCAGGTCGTAGTTTTCGCCCTTGGTGAGCAGGAACTCACGCGCGTCGCCGGTGATGTTGTTGACGCGCGGATGTTTCATCGCGTTGCGGCTCACGGGATCGAAGAATCGGGCCACCTTTCTGATTTCTTCCTCCAGTTCGAGCACATCAACGCGCCGCATGCCCGGCACATCTGCCAGCCATCCCGCCGTGGTGCCGGTGCCGAGTCCGACCACGCAGGCATTCTGCGGATTGGGATGCAGAATGGCGCCCGTGATGCCAAGCATGACCTGCGTCGCCGCATCTCCCACAGCGGAGCCGTCGCTCTTGCCGTTGGTGAGAAACGCATACTGCTGCCCGCCCACGACGGCCACACTCGTCTCGCGACCGTCATAGGCTTGAACAAGCGTGCGACGCGCATTGCGCTGCCATGTTTCCAAACCGAGCGCGGTGCGGAAATCATCCTTCACACGGCCATAACCGATCGGCGTGTGCATCCACGCTGCCGTCGGCCCGGTCGCACCAAAAACACAGAAACCGCAGGCCACGAGTGCCGAGACCGCCAGACGACCGTTCCAGGAAAAAGCACTCACCGGAGCCTCATGGCGACGCATTTGCAGCCACAGCGACGCACCGGACATCGTGGCGATCAAAACAGCCGCCAGCACCCAGCAGCCCTTCAATCCGAGCAGTGACACAAGTACGAAACCACCGAGCAACGAACCCGAGATGGAGCCAAACGTGTTCCAGAGGTAGGCGCGGCCCAGTTGCTGCCCCACGCCCGCATTGCCACGACCGAGCAGCGAGACGAGCAACGGAAACTGAATGCCACTGAGCAGCGAAGGCAGAAACGCCAGCGTGCCCATCACCACAGCCCAGCCCAACGCCATCTGCGTGAGGCCGACGCCGCGAAGACTGTCATTCAAGATGAGCGCCAGATGCGCGATGCGGTCGCCCAATGCATAAGGCAGCAACACCGCGAGCGCCTGCAAGGCGGAGACGAGTGTAAAACCACCCAGACTCGGCTCCGCCTTCTTCAGCATCAGCGAATACAACAGCCCGCCGATGCCCATGCCTGCGAGCACCACACACAGCACCAGACCAAATCCATACACCGACCCGCCCAGCAGCGGCGTCGAGACGCGATACCACACCAGTTCCGCGACAAAAAACGTGAAGCCACTCATGAAAGCCGCCGCCAGCACAAAGGACGCAGGTGCCTTCGCAGTGACCGTCTCCTCTTCCACCGAACTCTGCATTTCAGCACGCTTACGCGGCTCCTTTTCCTGAAACATCGAGATCAGCCCGGCTCCCAACGCGAGTCCCAAATTCGCCAGCACCGCGATGGTGAGCGCGCCTCGGTTGCCAAAGCTGGGCAGCAACCAAAACGTGCTCAGCATCGCTCCGGTCACAGCGCCAGCGATGTTGATGCCGTAAAAGAATGCGGTGATCGAACGGCGCGGATCATCATCACGCTGTGCGAACTTCATCGCCGCCGGCAGCGTCCCCCCCATCAAAAAACATGGCAGGCCAAGCACCAGCGCAGTCATGAGCAGTTGCAGGCAAGTCGCCACACCGAGCCCCATGCCCGCCGTGCCGCCGGTTGTCAGATACAGTGAACGCGCCAGTCCGAGCATCGTTGGTGACAGCGCCGCAGCCACCGCGATACCCACCTCCAAGCGCGCATAAAAACGAAATGGTCGTCCCACGCGTTCCACCCAGGCCCCAAACAACTTTCCGCCAAATCCCAACCCGGCCATAAACACCGCGACCACCGCCGCAGCCGCGGGAGCCGCTCCGCCAAACACCAGACGGAACTCCCGCAGCCATACCGTCTGATAAATCAGCGAACAAAAACCAGACAGAAACAGAATCAGCGCCAAGGCCAATGTGGTCAGTCGCGGGCGGGAACTGGGGGAAAGGGTTGTGCTTGAGGTCATAAGCATTTGTAAATTAACAAGCATTTAATATAATTTCAATAACTTTACAGATATATTATGCGCTCATACCTACTTTCGCTGCCCGTTATGAGGCACTGCTCCCGCTTCCCCGGCTCCCCCATCATGAAGTTCCCTTTCCTTTTTCTGCCCTTCCTGCTGGCCTTCTTCCCAGCAGGCTGCACTTCGGATCAACTGCATCACGCCTTCGCAGCCAGGACGTTGCAGCTTTCGTATGACGATCTCGGCCCCGCCAGCTTGGTGAAGCCAGTTCTAGGCGAACGCGGCTCTGATCCTGTCATCGTCGTTCATTCTGGAGCCACCAACCCAACGGCCTCTCCACGACGATTGAACGCCCACCAAGCCATTCTCCTCATGCGCAGCAATGCCCGGCGGCTCCCAAAAACCCCCGAAAACGAAGCTCTCCTCCAGCGCATGAACCACGCGTACAGCCGTCTGTACGCTTACTACCAGTGGCGCAGGAACGCCTTCCTCTCCGTGCCACCGTTTTTCGGGCGCGGTGCCGTGGCACGCATGAGCGTCGCGCCCCCGCCGGTCCCGCCAACGCTTTGAAAATTCAATTCAGCGCCTCACGCACCGACTGGAACAGGTAATGCCCCCAGCCGTGCTGCGTATCACCGCTCCAGTCTGGATCGTAGTGCTGGCTTTTGAAGATGAAGCGCTCAGGGTGTGGCATCAGGCCGAAAACACGTCCCGTGTCGTCCTGCAAACCGGCGATGGCACTCGTCGAGCCATTCACGTTGTTCGTGTAAAGCAGCGCCGCGTGGCCGGACTTCACGTACTTCGCCGCGTCATCGCCCTCGGTCACGAGACGGCCTTCAGCATGCGCAATCGGCAGTTCAAACGTTTCCGGCAGCTTGGTCAGGTAGGGGCTGGCTTTGGCAGCGGTCTTCTTCAATCCCACCCACTGGCACATGAAGCGGCCGCTGGTGTTGTGAATCAGGCTGCCCTTGGGCAACAGATCGAGCTGCGTGAGGATCTGGAAGCCGTTGCAGATGCCCAGCGCGTAGCCGCCCTTCTCCACGAAGGACTTCAAACGGTCTCCCAGCTTCGATTTCGTGATGAGCTGGGCGATGCGGCCCGACATCACGTAATCACCGTAGCTGAAGCCGCCGGAAAACACGATCATCTGTGCTTGATCGAGAGATGCAGGCTCCAATAAAGCCACAGGCAGCACCTCGGAGGTGAAGCCGGCGGCCTCCAGGGCGCGGGCGGTTTCGGCATCGCAATTGGTTCCGGGGAATTTCAGCAGCAGAGCGTGGGGCATGGGAATCGTCCCCCGCATCTAGGCCAAGCCGCCGCCGCGTGCAACCGCTTTGCCCGGTTGCACCTGCCGCGTCATGCACTAGCTTTCCGCCGTCATGTTCAAAGACCTCTTCTCCCCCCTGAACACCTTCATCTACGGCTTTGTGCTGTGCGGCATTTTCCTCGCGCAGGCGTGGTGGGCTCATTTCAAGACCAAGCGCGAGCTGAAGCGCTACAAAGGCATGCTCAGCGACAAACTGGAACTGGACTCAAAGCAAAACCAGGACGTGAAGAAGGAGCAGGCATCGCTGAAGCAGGAGAATGAAAATCTGCGCATGCAGATCGCCCGCCTCAACGAGCGCCCCGACAACAAGCTCCAGCGCGAGCTCGAAATCCTCTCCCGCGCCGAAAAGCAGATGGTCATCAGCGCCCCGGGCTTCGCCCCGGTGTGGGAGATGGCCAAATCCACCGCACTCAGCCAGATCGAGACCGAGGAAAAAGGGCATTCCTTCCCACAGAAAGTCTTCCGCAAGCTCATCGGCTCCGGCTCCCCCCAAAGCAATGTCGCCCTGCCAGAATCCGCCGTCGCTGCGGCCAAAAGCGGCGCGGCAGCCCCGTCCGCCGCTTAATCCACAGCGCGAATGACCCGCACGGAGGCATTCCTCGCGCTGAACCTGCTCCCGCAGGTCGGCCCCGTGCGCGTGCGCAAGCTGCTGCAGCACTTTGGCAGCCCGGAACGCATCCTCACCGCGAAAAGCAGCGAGATCGTGCAGATTGACGGCTTCGGCATCACTCAGGCCGAGGCCATCGCGAGTTGGGAGAATCAAATCGACCTCGCCGATGAACTGAAAAAAATCCGTGAACGTGAACTCACGCTTCTCACGCAGGAGGACGAGTTGTATCCGCCGCTGCTGCGGGAAATCCACGATCCGCCCGTGATTCTCTACGTCTGGGGCCGGCTCACGAAGCGCGACCACAACGCCATCGGCATCGTCGGCAGCCGCCACGCCACGAACTACGGCCTCAGCGCCACGAAGAAGCTCGGCTTCCAGATCGCGTATGCCGGTTACACCGTTGTCAGCGGACTCGCCCGCGGCATCGACACCACCGCGCACGAGGCCGCGCTCGCCGCGAAGGGCCGCACCATCGCCATCATCGGCTCCGGCATCGGCAAACTCTATCCGCCGGAGAACATGGCCCTCGCCGAACGCATCGCGCAAAACGGTGCCGTCATCAGCGAGTATCCCGTCGATCGCATCGCCGACAAACAAACCTTCCCCTACCGCAACCGCGTTGTCTCCGGCTGGAGCTGCGGCTTGATCGTCGTGGAGGCTCCCGCACGCAGCGGATCACTCATCACGGCCCAACAGGCCGCGGAACAAGGCCGCACCGTCTATGCCGTGCCCGGTCCCATCGACAAACCCACCTCCGCTGGTTGCAATCGCCTCATTCAACAAGGCGCCAAGCTCATCATGGATGGTGCCGACGTGCTCGATGACTTGATGACCCTCTTTCCCACCGCTCCCAGTGCGCCGAAAGTCGAGGAATCCAAGCCCGTCGCCACGCTCACGCTCGACGAAGAAATACTCTACAAGGCCATCGGCACCGACGAGGCGCACATCAACGACATCGTCTCCAGTTCCGGCCTCACCACCGCCACGGTCAACGCCACCCTCATGCGCCTCGAAATGAAACGCCTCATCCGCGCGCTGCCGGGACGCAGGTATGTGCGGCTGGTGTGAATTCCTGTGTTCGACACGCTCAAGGCGGCATCCATCCACCACCGCCGATCACCTTCTTCGCGATGATCTCGGGCGTGCGGCATCGCGTGTTATTTTACATGCTCCAATATCCGAATGCCGTGTGTTATTCGACGTTTTTGTTGCCCTATTCCGCCGTGGGCGTGTAAAACCACATCATGAATTCGCCGTCCCCGTACTTTTCCCACACTTTTGTCGCCTATAAAGGTGCTGGCAAACCAACAGAAGTGTTTACCATCTGAATTGTTCGGCCAACCCATGATGCGAGAATCTCAGGCTTTTCTACCTCTGCTGGCAGCCGAGCCTGATACGGGGATTGGCTGGGCCATGGTCGCTGTTTTTGCGTTGCTTGGCAGATGGGGTTGGATTGTCTCGGCGGTGTCTTTAGCTCTGATCGTTCATCTGCGTCATTCGAGGTCCGCGATTTTTGCCATGTTCGTAGCGGTTGCTCTTCCTGGATCTTTATTGTTACTCGCCATCTCGGCCGTGTTTTATTCACTTCCACTCATTCGCCCAGCTTCACCTTCACGCGAGGTTGAAGTCAGATCTGCATCGCCCGCAACACCGTCAGATGATGCAAAGTAAGCACAACACCACCAAGGCCGAACAAAACGCTGGTGCCAACCGCTCGGCCTAGTCTCTCACTTGAGCGAAGTCTTGCGCTCGCGGTCGGCACAGCTTAGACGTTGGCCGTAACCTATGCACTTCACCTGCGCCATCTGCGGAGCCGAGCACGACATTGATGAGATTTCGTTCGGCACGGATGCTCCGGTTCAGTGGGGTTTGCTGTCCGATGATGAGCGATCCCGCTCGTTGCTCGCTGGAGAGCAATGTGAGATCGAGAGTCGCGAGGGCCGTAGCTTTTACATCCGGGCTTGCCTGGAGATTCCGATCAGGGGCACAGGCCGCACGTTTACGTGGGGTGTCTGGTGTTCATTGAGCGAGAAGAGCTACGTGGAGATCGCAGAGCACTGGGACGATCCCGCGAGGTTGAGTCTCGGCCCGCATTTCGGCTGGTTGTGCACGAAGATTCCCGGTTACCCTGACACCGTGTTCCTCAAGACGATGGTTCATCAGAGAGACGTTGGCGTCCGACCATTGGTCGAGCTTGAGGCGACAGATCATCTCCTCGCCGTTGATCAGAGGAACGGCATTGAGGAGGGGCGGATGAGGGACATCGTGATTGGATTGTTACACGAAGGCGGCCAACAAGACGCTGCACCCAACAGCCGCCCGCCCTCGCAGTCGTCATCATCACCGAAAGTTCAGACGCCCGATTCGCAGCGGACGTCTTCTTCCGGCGGCTGTGGGTGAGCTATTAGTTCGCCTAACTACCAAGCCTCCAATTTCTGTGCCAGCCCAGTTCTTGAATGCAGACCTCGACGTCTTCAGTGATCGGGATTTACAGCCCCTAATCGACGAGATCGGTGAGAGAGCTTTCCTCCTGCACGGCGGCCCCGTCACTGACGAACTGCCGTTCGTGGCCCGCTACGAGATAGATCATGATCCTGGCACGAAGAGTCCAGAGACACTAATCGTGGGGTTTTGCCTTCTCATTGAAAGCCTTTCATCGACTAGTCGAGCACTCTGGGACTCGTCTCGTGAGAGAGTGATCGACCTCGGGTATGAGGTGTTGATGTCTCGGGACCGCACACACGACCGGATCACAGCTGAGACACTCGCGAGGATGGCGGCGCTGCACATTGACTTAGCGTGGAGTTTCTACCCATCCGATGAGACTCAGCATCTACCACAAGAATGAGCGACTCAGGTCCGCAACCAAAGGCGAACAAAACGGATGCAGGCAACGGCTCGAAGGCCATCTGTCGTGTCATCGACGCCTACCGCTCGCCGTCGCCTGATCCGAAGCGTTCGGCCAAGAAACAGCGCCAATCACCATGAAGCCAGAGTCCGTCCTCCACGAGTTGCACGAGCGCTATGCTGGTTTGTCGTCTTATCAGGACGAAGGGGTCTTGTTGAGCCAGTTGCCGGGTTCAGACTTCGTGAGTGAGACAAAGTTTTCGACGTTCTTCACACGGCCAGACCGCTTTCGTTTTGATTGGACCAGCCACCATCCGTATCCACCGTTGAAGCACATCACCACTGACCACTGCATTTGGCAGTCCGCATCGGGTGTCCACAGTTGGTGGCAGGGACGAGGCACGGAGTCTGTCGCAGACCTGCACCTTGCCATCTCAGGAGCCAAGGGTGTTTCAGGTGGTTCGAGCTACACCGTCCCAGCGATGCTCTTGGCTACCGAGCCAGTGTTTGCGTCAGAGAGATTGACCGTTCAGGCCGTGGTGGCTGGCGAGACCGAGGGCATCGACTGCCACTGTGCGATTGCCTTCGATTCCCGGAAGAGACCCTATCGGCTCTACATTGGCATGGATGACCTATTGCTGCACAGAGTATCTTCGTCTGTCATGGATGGGTCGACCTCAGACGAGATTCGACGAGCCATTCGGACTGGTCACCCGATAGATGAGAGCGTATTCACCATCGACAGAGCATGACTTCTACGTCCACCGCCACGACAAGGCCGAACAAAACGGATGCAGGCAACGGCTCGAAGGCTATCTGTCGTGTCAGCAACGTCTTGCCCTCGCCGTCGCCTGATCCGGGACGTTGATATGGCTCCGGTTTTGGCAAGTGGGAATGTTGGTTCGCTGTCATTTGGATGACCTCTGCTTGGTTTGTTCTTCTCACCTCAGAAGCAGACTGACCGACCAGGGTGAATCGTATCACTTCGGTGGTTATGCTGATATTCGCGTGCTGCCTGCCCTCCGTGGTTTTAACGAAGGAGGGGGTAACGCATTTCTTTTGTTCACCGCGGCCTGGGTTCTCACAGTCTAGGCTCGAGCGCTCAAGTGACCTTGCGGTCGCTCTGATCTCATAACGTCTCTCGTGTGCTGGCCTCCGCGTCGATCAGTCTGATTCTAAGGTGTGAAGCTTGGGCTTTGGATGGTGCTGTCTGGGGTTTTACTGAGTGCCTGTTGGTTATTCCGGCTCGTGCAGTTCACTTTGTCTTCAAGGTGTACTCGCGGCCTTTCTTCTTCACGGCTGGTTGGGTGCGCTCGGTGACCTTTGGCGGACGTGCGGCGCTGGCGGCCTGAGTTCCATCGGCTCTGGGCATCACCGCCCTCATGATTTCCCACACGAAGGCGGAGAGCTCGCGCGCCATGGCGATCTGTGCCTTCTGCCGTGTCTTGCCACGGGCGGCGAGCTTGCGCCCTCGTTCATGCAGCCGGTTCTGACAGCGCCAGGAGATTTCGATGACCTGACGTCGGTGTGCTTTTGGGATGGCTTCCTGTCGTGTGGTGAGTTCCTGGCTGACCTTGGGCGGCAGTCGGTAGTGCTGGGCGCATTCGTTGAAGATCCAGCGCAGGTGGCCGTTGCCGCACTTGGTGATGGTTCCTTGCGCACGGCTTCCTCCACTGCTGCTCTCGCTGGGCACGAGTCCGAGGTAGGCCATGAGCTGGCGTGGATGGGCAAAGCGGTGGATGTCGCCAATCTCACTGACCGTGATCATCGCGGCGACGGTTTGATAACCTTTAAACCCCATGAGGGCGAGCACGACGGGCTTCATGTGCCACTCGTCGAGCAAGGCTTTCATATGCACCTCCAGTCGCTCGATGCGCTCGGCGGCGGCATCGATGCATTGCAAATACTCCTCCAGCACGATCTTCATGGCGGGGTGCGGCAGGATCAGTTCACGCAAGTAACGCATGTGCGCCGCACTCCACGAGGTCTTTTCACCATAGCGGTATCCGTTGCGCAAAAGGAAGGCTTTGAGCTGATGGCGTCCGCTGCGTTGATCCTGCACGGCATCGGTGCGGGCGCGGCACAGATCGCGAATGGCTTCATCGCGCTCATCGGGGACATGCACGGCGGTCAGTTCACCTGCACGATGAAGACGTGCGAGCATACGCGCATCACGACGGTCCGTTTTGATCTTGTCACCCGATCCTTTGGGCGTGAGCGACGGCGCGATGACATCGCAGGCAATGCCTTTCTTCTTCAGGAAGCGCGCCAGCACGAAGCCGCAGGGACCTGCTTCATAACAAAGCCTCAGCTCCTTGTCAGGATGGCCCAGCTTACGCATGAGCTTTTCGACGCTGTGAAAAGTGTTGGGGATCTCGCCATAGTTCCTGACCTCTCCGTCGCGACCGGCCTCGGCGATGGCGACGGCAATGTTTTCAGCATGGACATCAAGGCCCAGATACAATACTTCTTTGCTCATATGATGTGGTGTGTTGGTTGCTCTTCATTCGGTTCGTCCGGCAGGGACTGCTCGTCCCTCCCCGAACATGCGGATAGGCCTCGCCAGAAGCAGCCCGCGAAATACATGCAGCCAGCACACCACGCCTTTTTCAATCAAACGCGCTGCGCTTCCGACCTGCTCGCGCAAGTAGGGCCGCAGCCATAATGTCTAGGCGTCGCTCGCGCACCCTCATGACACCCGAAGAGAAACGTGAACTGAAGAAGCGCGGAAAGCAGATCGTTGAGCAGCGATCGGCAGCACTTCACAACGCTCTCAAGCAAGCCAACCCCGCACCCATCGCCAGCGACGAATGGGTTCAGAACTACCGCACTCAGAACCAGAATCAGCATTGGCTCTCGGAGCATCTGCCGGGGCACATCCCAGCGACCGAGGTAGCGCGGCGATTCGTTTTGCTACCTGCACGCGACGCTGGCCACGCCGAACCTTGGATTGAGTGTCTCGTATGCCACGACGTGCTGCACTCCTACCCCCTCCACTCGACGCATTGCAGTTGTGGCACAGTGGTCATCACCTACGCGCGGCCACCGCGCATAACGGCTCGCGACGATCAGGCACGCGCCGTCAAACTTATTGCCAGAGGCGCTGTATGACTCCAACCGCAACGCCTAACCATGCGCTGCAGCGAACTGCCCTGGGCGGTGGTCGTCGGTCGCCAAGTTCACGCTTGCCTCGCCCAGCGCAGTCGCTGAGCTTGGGGCGTTAGGCGTCGCTACGCACCCGCCATGAGCGAGAGCACATCCAACCGAGACCTGACGAGCGAGGAGCGCAATCTCGTTCGCTGGATGTTGGAGCATGGAGCACCAGACGCTCGCACGTTTCTTCCTCAGCTTGAGCGAGCGCAGGTTCTCCCGAGGCGTTGCCCGTGCGGTTGCGCGAGTATTGATTTCAGCATTGATGGAAAGCCGCAGCCGGGTGGTGGACTTCGTCCGATTGCCGACTTCGTTTTTGGTAGCGGTGACGAGGTGAGCGGCATCTTTGTTTTCGAGCAGGCGGGAGTTCTCGCTGGTCTGGAGGTTTACGGTATGGCTGGCGACGCACCGAAGACTTTACCGAGTCCAGATTCTTTACGACCATTTGCAGATGAGACCGCGAACGCCTAACCATGCGCTGCAGCGAACCCGTCCGTCGCGCTCTGGTTGCAACCGTGGCGTCCCGCGGGCCGGGTCGCTGAGCTTGGGTCGTTCTGCCAATCCATGAAGGCTGCGCTCTTCCTCACTATCGCCTGCATTACGGGTTTGGCTCACGCCCAGCAGGTCGGGCGATCCATGCGAGTCGAACTTCCAAAGTCCAACGCCAACGCAGTATTCAGCGTCCGCGAGTTGCCGACCTTCAATATTGTCGTGATTGCCAAGAGCGTTGAGGATCAGAACGCGCTGGAGCACCTGACTGTAGATGATTGGCGATATGACGAACCAAACTATTTCGCTGACGGCAGAGTTCCGAACGTCGTCCTTCACGTAGAGCGAAAGAAAAGGGACGGAAGTTGGGAGTCGGTTCCGTTCCGATCTTCTTCACAGGGTGGCGGTGGGAATCTGGAACGTCTTGAGGCCGACCTAAGCATCGAAGTTTTCCCCGGTTCATCGAATATTCAGGCTGCCTTGCTCATGCAACTCGCGAAGAAGGCCATGACAGAGAAGAAAACTGATGAAGAACTGAAGAAGGACATGGCGGAACTTCAGAGAGCATTCAGAGCAGAGTCGTTGGGTGAATTTCGGCTTACTGCTACCTACAGCGGCGTTTTGAAGGGAGGAGGGCGCATCATTCTGAAAGCCCCGCCCATCGAGTTCAGGATTCAAGAAGCACCATGAACGAGCAATCGAGGCAGAACAAAACGGATGCAGGCAACGGCTCGAAGGCTATCTGTCGTGTCAGCAACGTCTTGCGCTCGCCGTCGCCTGATCCGAGGCGTTAACTTTTTACCGCTTCTCCCACAGCAGCGCCAGAAACAGCGGGAACTCTTTGCGGGCGCGGTTTTCCGCACGGGCGCGCGGGCCGGGCTGGCTTTCCTTGTGCGAGTACCATTCCTCCAGCCCGGCGAGTTGCAGTCCCGCGCTGAAACCGCAGGCCGTGAGTGTTTGCAGGCTGCGATGGAAGGAGACCGTGCTTTCGCTGTCGGCCTTGCCGGGATGCATCACGATCGGGATGCTCAGCGTGCTGCTGTAGGCATCCGTGCGGCGGAACTGGATCTTGCGCGGCTCGTCGTGGCCCCAACTCGACTGCCGCGGGATGCGGAAGGCGGGATGATTGACCACCCACAGCATGCGCCCGCCGGGCTTGAGCACCTTGGCTGATGCGACGGCGACGACATCGAGGTGCTCCATGTTCTGCACGCACAGGATCGCCGACGCGGCATCGAATTCGCCGAGGTCCTCGATCTGCGCGGCGTCACGCGCGAGATAGCGCACCGGCGGCTTCGACGGATAGGTGCGCGCTTTTTGAATCAAGGTCGGCGCGGCATCAACACCGACGACATCGCAGCCCTTCTGCGCCAGCGCCCGGCTGAACACACCCTGCCCGCAGCCGAGATCGAGCACACGTTGACCGCGCTTCGGATCGAGCAGCTTCAAAGCGCCGGGAATGACGACGGCCTGATACAGTTCCGAGCCGCGCTCGCCGATGATGCGGTCATACCAGTCCGCCGATTTTTCCCATGACGTGCCGTGCTCACGCTGTGGCTGCGGAGGACGGGAACGAAACGGGCGGCGTGGGGGCTGCGGCATGCGGCATCATGAAGCGGCGGTCATGCGGAGCAAGGCACCATGAATGCTCATTTCTCCTCACATTCATGTCCCCCTGCCCCGTCAGCCTCCTCCGGGGACAAGCCACTTCCCCTCAGGATCCTGCGTCCCATTCAGGTCAAAGAACAGGCTGCCATCTGGCAACCGTCCCAGATAGCGGAAAGTGCGTTTTGCCTGCTCCGAGTCCACCTTGGCTTGAAACGTCCGGTCCAGGAAGGCTCCGTCACGCGGCTTGCGACCCTGGACCACGGCCGACACCACCGTCGCCACATCTCCTGCCGGCCACGGCACCCGCGCCGCCTTTCCGATCGCGTAACAATGCACGATTGCCTGCGCGTTGCGCATGTCCTGCTTCCGCCGTTCCTCCGATCCCAAATGCGGCACAATCACCGACACCAACACCCCCAGGATGAGCAACACTGTCACCAGTTCGATCAGGCTGAATCCGGCATGGCTGTGACGAGCGTTCGCAACTTTCATAGAACACGGAGGCAACGGAAATGAATTGTGAAGAATGCAGTGGCTCGAAAAGAGCCGCTGCCATGCTGACGAACTGGAGTGTTCCTCTTGTTTGTGTCAGCGTCTTGTAAGATCATTGCAAAACCACTCAAGTCCCGTTGAAGACCACACAAGCCACATAATCACTCATACCCAAAGGATGGCGGAAGGAACCCGCACACCCGCTCACGTGCGCCCTTGGGAAATTCTGTGGGAACAACCGGTCTCAGTCGCTTGTTGCCCCAGCCGTGCGTATAGAGTAAACAAGCGTCGGCTCAGGACTCCCAACCCACTGCGGGAGGGCCGCAATAGTCTCTCACCCCACCTTTTCAAGGAAGGAACCGTCATGAGTGAAGCCAAAACCAAATGGTCGCTGGAGGCCGATTTTCTCCAGGCATGCAATTGCGATTACGGATGCCCCTGTGAGTTCTCCGCGCCACCGACGCGGGGCTTTTGCGAAGGCACTGGCGTATGGAACATCATCAAAGGCAACTTTGGCAGCGTGAGCCTGGACGGTCTGGCCGTAGCGTTCGCCGCGCACTGGCCCAAGGCCATTCACGAGGGGAATGGCACCCTGGCGCTGTTTATCGATGAACGGGCCAGCGCCCAGCAGCGCGAGGCAATCCTCACCATCTGCTCCGGACAGGCGGGAGGGCTGCCCTTTGAAATTCTCGTGAACACCTTCTCAAAGGTTCTTGATCCAGTGTTCGCACCCATTGAGGTCAATCTAAACGGACGCAACAGTTCGGCCCGAGTTGGTTCACATCTCCGTGTGGAAATGGAACCCATCAAAAATCCCGTTACCGGCGAACCGGAATCGGTGGGCGTGGAGCATGGCACCGGTTTCATCTTCAAAAAGGCCGAGGCAGTTTCCGGCAAAGTGTGCAGCGTGAACACCCCCGGCTTGAAGTTCGACTGGCCGGACAAGGCGGGCTTTGTCACCCGCATTCACTATTCGAATTAGAGCACCCGATCGGTCAGCTTCCGAATGGAACGAGCGGAGAACACTCCACCGACGATGCGCCGCGACCGGCTCATCGTTCTGGCGGCGCTGGCGGGCATCGTCGCCATCACATGGATCTGGCTGATCCGTGAGGCACGTGTGATGGAGGCCACCGGTGTCTGCGAGTGCGCAGGCATCGCCATGTGCGGACCAGACGTCAAACCATGGAACGCCACTGTGATCCTGCCCCTGTTCCTCATGTGGGCAGGCATGATGGTGGCGATGATGACGCCATCGGTCACGCCGATGGTGCTCACGTTTGCGATGATCAATCGCAATCGCCGTGTCAAGGCGGGGCCTTTTGTGCCAACGAGCATCTTTTTGTCAGGCTATCTCGTCGCATGGACGGCATTCAGCCTGATGGCAGCGTTGGCGCAGTGGATTCTGCACGGCACGGCACTCCTCTCGCCGATGATGCAAAGCGCCAGCCCGTGGTTTGGTGGCTCGCTGCTGATCATGGCCGGCGTTTTCCAATGGACACCTTGGAAACATGCATGCCTCAGCCATTGCCAGTCGCCGCTTCAATTCATCATGACAGACTGGCGTGATGGTCCGGCCGGCGCGTTCACGATGGGACTCAAACACGGTGCTTTCTGCACCGGCTGCTGCTGGATGCTGATGGCGCTTCTGTTTGTCGCGGGTGTGATGAACATGATCTGGGTCGCAACCGTCACGCTTCTGGTCATGCTGGAAAAGGTGATGCCGCCGGGTTGGTGCCTTCGCCACCTCGCGGGCGTGTACCTCGTCGCCTGGGGTGCATGGGTCATCGCATCAGGCTCGGCGTATTGAGGCGAAGCGGTGCATGGCAGGGACACCATTCCTAGCCTGACTTTCATGCTTTTTACTTCCCAAAGCGAAACCATTGTGGGAGCCTGCGCTTACACACTCCCACATGTCCTCCACGACCGCCTCCCGCGTTGTCCCCGGCCTGATCCTCGGCGCGCTGAGCCTGCTCAGCGCGTTTTTGTTGTTCCAGGTCCAGCCGATCATCAGCAAGTTCATCCTGCCGTGGTTCGGTGGCAGTCCGGGGGTGTGGACGACGTGCATGCTGTTCTTCCAGGTGGTGCTGTTTGCCGGCTACGCCTACGCGCATGCGCTGACGCTCCTCCCGCGCAAGTGGCAGGGCGTCGTCCACGGCCTGCTGCTCGGCGCGGCGATTGCGCTGCTGCCAATCGCCCCCGGCGACATGTGGAAGCCGACGGGACACGAGGATCCGGCCTTTCGCATCCTGCTGTTGCTCGCCGCCAGCGTGGGACTGCCTTATTTCGTCCTCTCCAGCACCAGTCCGCTCGTGCAGGTGTGGTTCACACGTGCCAGCGGCGGCGTAAGCCCGTGGCGCCTGTATGCACTGTCCAATATCGGCTCGCTGGCGGCGCTGCTGAGCTATCCGTTATTCTTTGAAGTGCGCTGGGACGTGGTGGAGCAGACGACGCTGTGGTCGGTGGCATTCGGCGCCTTTGTCATTCTCTCGCTTTCCGGTGTGTGGATGGACCGCCATCATGCAATCAAGGAGGCCGCACAGCCTCCGCCACCGGTGGACACCGCAGCGGACCATCCCGGCTGGTTCCGCCGCATTCGATGGGTGTTATTGCCTGCGCTGGCCAGTTGCGTGCTGCTCGCAGCCACCAACCACGTCTGCCAGGATGTGGCGGTCATTCCGTTCCTTTGGGTGGTGCCGCTCAGTCTCTATCTGCTGACGTTCATCATCTGCTTCGAGCACGAACGCTGGTACGCACGTGTGCCGGTGCTGTGGGTGCTGCCCGCGCTGCTGCTGCTCTTTATCACCTGCACGGAGGGCCGCCTGCAAAAACAGGATTACTGGACGAAGATCGAAAAGACCGCGCATGAACACGTGGAGCCGCTGCTCAACAAAATTCCCGGCGTTCACGTCAATTTTTCCTCCATTGACCTCACGCCTGATTTCATCTGGGAGCTTGGCTGGGCCTTTGGCGCGATGTTTCTGGCCTGCATGCTCTGCCACGGCGAACTCACACGCCTGAAGCCCGCGCCGCGTCGCCTCACCGAGTTCTACCTGCTCATGTCCGCCGGTGGTGCGCTGGGCGGCTTGTTCGTCAGCCTGGGCGCGCCGCGTCTGTTCACCACCTTCGCCGAATGGCCGGTCAGCCTCATCGTGGTGTTCGCCCTCGCCTGCATCGTACTGCTGCGCTGCGTGTGGCGCGTGCAAAGGCAGACGTGGGGCTGGATCATCGCCGCCGCGCTGGCCGTTTTGCTGTTTCTCCAAGGCTGGATGCTCGACAGCCTCGGCATTGTCACGAAAGCGATCATCGAGGCCAAACTGGAGAAAATCGGAAACGTCGCTCCCCTCTGGACACTTTGGGTGATCATCGGTGTCATCGTGCTCTGTGTCGCGATCCTGATTTTCCGCGCTGTGCGTCGCGGGACTTTCCGCCCGGCGCTCATCTCCCTGCTGCTTCTTGGAATCCAGTCCACCGTCATCGTGCTCCTGATGTGTGATCTCGGTTTCAAAAACGACGAGAAGCTTGAGCGCGTGCGCAATTTCTACGGCATGCTGTCGGTGAACGAGGAGTTCGACAGCAGCATCAACTCCTCTTACCGCCAGCTCAGCAACGGCGGCATCATCCACGGCATGCAGAACATGGCGCCGAACCTCCGCGCCGACCCCACGACCTATTACGGCCACCAGACCGGCATCGGCAAGGCGCTCGACAGCCTGAAGGACCGCGGCGATGCGCGCGTCGGCGTCGTCGGCATGGGCGCGGGAACGGTGTCGTGCTACGCCAAGGGCGGCCACACCTTCCGCTTCTACGACATCAATCCCGACGTGGTCCGCATTGCGAAAAAGCACTTCACCTACCTCGCGGACATGCAGGCCCGCGGCGCGAAACTGGAGATCGTGACTGCCGACGCACGCCTCGCCCTCGACAGCGAGAAGCCGCAAAACTTCGACGTGTTGCTGCTCGACGCCTTCAGCGGTGACTCGGTGCCCGTCCACCTCCTCACGCGCGAGGCATTCGCCATTTACAAGCGCCACATGAAGCCCGACGGCATCATCGCCGTCCACATCACCAATTCCTACCTCGTGCTCGCACCGGTGATCGAAAAAATCGCCGCCGATGCCGGCTACAAGACCACTCGCATCGCCACGCCCGGTGACGGCGGCGACCACGATTCGACCGATTACATCCTGGTCACCAACAACGCGACCTTCCTCGCCGCGAATCCGCCCAGCCTCGTCGGCAACGAGATCGTGCTCAAACACGACGTCCGCCTCTGGACCGACCGTTATCACAACCTTCTGCGCATCCTCGACATCCCTTGGAATGTGGTGGAAGCAGAGAGCAAGGACGAAGAAGAGGAGTCCGCCAGCAACGCGACGACGAACTGACCACACTGCGCTGCGCCGCTCCCGCCGCCTCCGGACTGCGAACAGCCGTTTGCGAAGCCCTCCGAACGCGCCAATTTCGCGCGTTCACCATGAACATCCTCGATCCCGTTCCCACGCCCCAGCAGCTCTTCCGCTGGCTGGACAGCGGACACATCAGCCCTGCGGAATTCCGCACGGCGATGGCGGTGCATGCCCGCGAACTCATCCAGGAGATGGAGCAGGCGCACGCAAACCCGCTGGTGGCCAAATTCAACGAGCTGATGAACCGCCGCGAAGCCTGGAAATGGTCCCGCCGCCACGGTGAGCGCCTCATCCGCGAAATCCTCTGCGCCCTTATGGACGAGGAGCGCTTCGCTCCCGGCCGCTGGTTGTGGAATGCCGCGCATCCGCATGTGCCGCTTTACTGCTTCTTCCGCACCCGCGGAACACCCGTGCTTCGTTTTCTCGAAATGACCGTCCAGCCGCAGACCGTCACCATCACCATCGAACACGGTGGCAGTGAAACGCTGGCGCCTGTGCGTGAGCTGTTCAACCTGCGCCGCGACCGCCGCTCGCAGCTCTTCGTGCACCGCCGCGATCTTCTTTGAAACATTCATCATTCGTCATTCGGATTTCGTCATTCCCCAAATGCCCCCTCCGCCCCAGAACAATCTCAGCCGTCTCGGTTTTGCCGTCTTCGTCATAATCGCGCTCGCACTTGCCGCTTATTACCGTTTCCCCGGCCTGGGCGAGCGCCCCATGCACACGGACGAGGCGATCCTGGCGATGAAATTCGCAGAGTTTCAAAGCTCCGGACACTTCCAATACGATCCCAAGGATTTTCACGGCCCCGGCCTGCACTATCTCACGCGCTGCTGGGCGTCGCTCGCCGGTTGGGGAAATGTCACCACCTGGACGGAAGAGGGCCTGCGCACCGTTCCGGTGATCTGCAGCCTGCTGCTCCTTCTTTGCACGCTGCTGCTGCACGATGCGCTCGGACGGCTCGGCACCGCGTTCGCCATGCTGCTCGCGGCCATCTCACCGATGATGGTCTATTACTCGCGCTACTTCATCATGGAGGTGCCGCTGGTGCTGTTCGTCACGCTGTGCATCGCGGCGCTGTGGCGCTGGTCGCAGGACAGGAAAATTGGCTGGCTGGTGCTTGCCGGACTTGCGCTCGGCATGCAGCATGCCACCAAGGAAACCTTCGCCATCAACGTGGTCGCCGGCCTCGTCGGTTGGGGCGTGGCCAGCATGATCACCGGCGGCTTTGCCCCGCATGTGACGAGTTTCGCCTTGGGCTCCTCGCGCAGACGCATTTCCAGGCCGTGGCTGTGGGTCGCCGCCATCGCAGCTCTGGCCAGCATCACACTCTACTCCGGCTTCTTCCGCGACTGGCAGGCCGTGCAGGACAGCGCCACCACCTATTTTCATTATCTCAACCGCTCTGAAGGCGTGGGGCATGAAAAACCGTGGCACTACTACCTCACCCTCCTCGTCTGGCGCAAAGACGGCCAGGTGTGGACCGAGGCCATGATCGTCGGCTTCGCCATCATCGGCATGGCTCACGCCTTCCTCGGGAACCACATCAAGCAGCCCTCGCGGCAGGCCTTTCTCGTCTTCCTGTCCGTCTATGCGGTCGTCCTCCTCGCCATCTACTCCTTCCTCGCCTACAAGACGCCGTGGTCCATCCTCAGCGCGCAACACGCGTTGATCCTCCTCGCCGGTGTCGGCGCCGCGGCCACCTCCCAGTCCATCCGGGGCAAGATTCCGCGCCTCGTCTATCGCATCGCCTTCGGCTACGGACTCTACAACCTCATCGCGCAGACGAACCTCGCCATCCACCTCTACGCCGCCGACTCGCGCAACCCCTACGTCTATTCGCACACCACGACCAACCTGCTGCGCCTCCTGCCTGTCGTGCGTGACCTGCAAAAAATCGCGCCCGATGACGCCTTCGACGTGCTCGTGGTCAATCGTGACGCCGGCTGGCCGCTGCCGTGGTATTGGCGCGACATCAAATCCGCCCGCTATGCGACCACGCTGCCTGAAACCATCGATGCACGCGTCATCATCGCTGAAGCCGACATGAAAACGGATCTGGAGGCCAAACTCGGCGGCAAAAACTACTTCATGCAGGGTCCGTTCGGTCTGCGCCCCGGCGTCATGCTGAACCTCTGGGTCGAACAATCCCTCTGGGACCGCCACAACCTGCGCAAACAGCAGGAGGCCACCTCGCAGTGAGCGAAGCCGCCCCAGCGCATCATCGCTTCACCTGCAACGCGATGGCCACCACCTTCGACGTCTTCATCAATCGCGATGACGCCGATGAAACCTACGCCGCGCAGGCCGCCAGCGCGGTGTTTGATGAAATCCGCCGCCTGGAGGACGAACTCAGCCGCTTCCGCGCCAGCAGTGACATCTACCGCCTCGGCCAGCTTCAGGCAGGAGAGAGCATCATCGTCGGCATGGCCGCATGGGACTGCCTCTGTCTCGCCAAGGCCATGCACGAGGAGACGAACGGCGCGTTCGACATCACCATCGGCCCGCTCATGAGCTTGTTTGTCACCCGCGATGGCGAACCGCGACAGGTCAGCAAAGAAATGCTCGAACAAGCCCGGCAGATCATCGGCAGCCATCGCTTTGATCTCGATGAGGAACGCATGCGCGTCACCGTGCATGCCTCCAACATGATCTTCGACCTCGGCGCGATGGGAAAAGGCTACACGCTCGACCAATGCGCCGATGTCCTTCAGGATTGGAAGGTGCCCAACTTCGTGCTCAACGCCGGCGACAGCACCATCCTCGCCATCGGTGCTCCCGCCGGCAAGGAAGCATGGCCCCTCACACTCGGCGGCGGCGCGAAGCAGCTCGCGCTCAGCAATCGCGCCGTCAGCGGTTCCGGCTTCGCCGTCCAGGGCGCGCACATCATGAACCCGCGCCTCTTCCAGCCCGTCCCCATCAAGAATCGCCGCACCTACGCCCTCGCCCCCACCGCCGCATTGTCCGACGCCCTCTCCACCGCCTTCATGGTGATGGAAAAAGATGAAATCACCGCCCTCTGCGCCCGCTACGACAATGTTGAGGCACTGGAACTCGAATCGTAGATGTTCGGAAGCCAGAATGGTGGCCTGCGGAACACACGGAAGACTCGGAAGACTCGGAAGACTCGGAAATGGATTTTCAAAAACCGCTCGCTCAAAAGGTGAGGCGGCTTGCATATGACTTTGCCTGACTTTCCGTCTGTTCTGCGTGTTCCGTAGGCCATCATCAATCGTGCTGGATCGCACCACGACCTCGTGTTTTGTGTGCGGGAATCTTCCTCCCACCGCCATGAAAAAGAAAACTTCCACGAGCGCCAGCACCCAAAATGAACTGTCCCCCGCAGAACGCGAAGAGCTGCTCAAAACACTGAAGTCCCGCTTTGAGAAACACATGAAACGTCATTCGGGTCTCGACTGGGCCGGGGTCAAGGCACGGCTGGAGAAGCAACCAGCCAAACTGTGGTCCCTCCACATCATGGAAAGCACCGGTGGCGAGCCGGATGTGGTCGGCCAGGATTCAAAGACCGGCGAATACCTCTTCGTCGATTGTTCCGAGCAGACACCCACCGGGCGCACCAGTCTTTGCTACGACGATAAAGCGCTGGAATCGCGGAAGGAGCACAAGCCCAAGGACAGCGCCGTCGGCATGGCCACCGCCATGGGCGTCGAGCTACTGACAGAGGAGGAATACCACGCGTTGCAGAAACTCGGTGAGTTCGACACGAAGCGCTCAAGCTGGCTGAAAACTCCGCCGGCCATCCGCAAACTCGGCGGCGCCCTCTTTGGCGACCGCCGCTTCGGCCGCGTCTTCATCTATCACAACGGCGCCGAGTCCTACTACAGCGGCCGCGCCTTCCGCGGCTCGCTCCGGGTCTAAACCGGTCATATTTAACAGCGAAATAGGACGCGCATCCGCGTCATATCCAACATTTCTGTTTACCATCTCCGCCTGGAGCGTCAAAATCGACAGCCGTGAAACAAAAACTCCGTTGGTACTCGACAATTCTGTGGCCCATAATGCTGTTGGCGTACTCAGCAGAATTGTTTCTCATCAACTAGTTAGGCCACATGGACGCTTCACCACAGACTTTGCGTTGCGAGAGTTGCGGTGGCAGCGATTTCGAGTCGGTCGTCCAGTTCGGCAGCTACTTGTTGCGTTGTCGCGCTTGTCGCTCGTCAGGCCCAGCGACTTCATGGATTGCAGTTGGCCCTCGGTGGAGCGGTTCGGTTAGAGTGTTTCGAGACGGACAGGAGACCGGCTCGCCGATTCTTGAGGGAGTTGGTCGAGAGGTTTGGCGAGAGATTGGCCGTTTGGCATCAGACGGCACAGCTTTGATATTGAGATGACGACTTTGTGGCCTAACCATGCGCTGCAGCGAACGGCCTCTCCGCCGTCCGTTCGAGCGTCGCGGGAAGTAGTGAGCGCACCGTGCGCTCCACCCGCGCCGCCGAGGCCGTCGCTGAGCTTGTGTCGTTAGGCGACTAGCGCGCGCATGAATGAACCATCGGCAGAGTTACAGGAGAGAGTCCGTGCGAGTTTCACGCAGCGAGAGCCGGAGCGTGTGTTCCGCGGCTGCAAAGTCGCCGAGGACGGAGCGACACTTATAGTGCGCATCTACAGCTATCGCGCACAGTTTCCGAACATCATGCCGACGCCATATCAGGTCTATCGCTTTGATCCCGCTTCGGACGCCCTCACCTTATTGAGCGCCGAGGAGGCAGCGCCATACACGATCGCCAACTACAAATGAACCCGTCGCCTAACCCCCATGAAGGGTGTCAAGCGTGGAAGTCCGTGTGAGGTTGTTTGTGTATGTCACATGGGGTGCGTGGTGTTGAGGTTCCTTGGAGACGGTTGACTCGCTCACTGCGTTCGTCTCGCCCTGCGGGCTGACCTTCGGTCAGTCTCCCCCGCGGCTTCGCCGTCGGTGGTCCCATCCATGCGTGTCGTTGTGTGACAGCATCAGTCGACTTATCCAGTCGTGTGAGGATGAACGTGACTCACTTCCACTCCCGCAGCATCGCCAGTCCCTCGCGGTTGCGTGGAGCCAGCGCGAGTGAATCAAGCAGGTGACGTTTCGCGGCGGTGGCATCGGATTCGCGGAGCAACTGGGCGAGCTTGAAATGCGTCTGCGCGGCGCTGCCGGGATCGAGGATGAGAAGCCGTTCGCAGGCGGCGATGGCGGCGGCGTTGTCCTTCAAGGCCATGCTGGAGTCCGCGAGCGCCTTTTGCGGCGTCACAAGGAAGGGATTCAGCGCGGTGGCACGCTGCGCGTTCGTGCGCACCTCCGCCCAGCGTTGCTTCGGTGCGTCCAGCTCGATCAAACGCAGGAACGCGCTCTGCGAGCTGGATGAATGCGCCGCGATCTGCCGCAGAACGGCGGCTTCCTCGTCCTCGCGCTTCAATTGTCGGAACGCCATCGCCTTGAGGCTGTGGCCGCTCTCGGCGCTGTAGTCCTCGGGCAGCAGTTGGATCAGCATGTCGGCCGTTTTGATCACTTCCGGCCAGTTCTTCTGCTCGATCATCTCCTGCGCGAATTTTCGTATCGCCGGCAGGTTGTTCGGATGCTGCTTCAAGAACGTGGCGACCGATCCCTGGTCGAAGGGGCTCAATTCCTCCGGCTTCGGCGCCTCCCACTCGGCCTTCGCGCCAAAGCCGAGCGCCCTGCCCTTGATGAACTTCGCGAAGTCCTCCTCGAACTTCTCCATGTCACCGGCATTCGCGGCAATCGCGTCGTTGATGCGCTTGCCAGCGGCCAGATCACGCAGGATGCCCTGGAACTTCTCCTTCCCGAACTTCTCCAGCAGATACTCGACCACCTGGCTCGACTCAAAGTAGGCGAACATCAGATGATCCTGCGTCTCCGGGTTCATGAACGCGCCGCTGAGCCGCGACATCGGCGTCAGCGTCTCCTCATCGAGCACCATCTCGCGGAAGGTCGCATCCATCGGCATGCCCCACGCCGGATCACGCTGGCGCTCCTCATACACGCTAATGCCCTCGCTCAACCAGCGCGGCATCTTGTTGTTCGTGACGGTGAGCGTGATGACGTGGCAGAACTCATGCCACAGCGTGCTCTCCCAGTTGTTGCGGCCATGCGCGAGGCTGCCGGGGCTGTTCATCGTCACCACCGTGCCGAAGCACACGCCGAGCATCCCCTGCCCGCCGAGCGCGCCAAACGTGCGGATGGCAAAATCCTGCTGCGCGCCGAAAAACTCCACCAGCACCTTCCGCTTCAGATCGAGCCCGTATTTCGCGCTCAAGACCGTCTTCGCCTCACGCAGCAGGGCCAGCGCACGCTCGCCATAGATGGGCCAGTCGCGCTTGGGCATCTTCAACACGAAGTCGTCGAAGGTCTTGATGACATAGCCGCTCATCTCCTTCTCCAGCAGGCCGAGATTGTGAGCCTGGATGTTGTAGCCGTCCTCCTGGCGAACCGCCGCCGCCAGCTTCCACGCCTCCTCTTCCTCGCCAAGACGCATCAGGTCATGACAGAGCTGCACCTTGGCCGGCAGATACTTCGGATCAAACTCCAGCGCCTTGCGTTGCAGCGCCGCGCTCTCGGCAAAACGATAGGCCCGCGACAAACAACGGCCAATCGTGTGATCCACCTCGGGATTCTTGCTCCAGCGCTCAAGCGCGGCATCACGCGCACCGGCCATCTTTTTCTCGTCCGCATAGAACAGATGCGCCACCACGGCCCGCAGCGACCACGCGAGCGGATGCTGCCCGTCAAAATCCAGCACCTGCTGCAACGCCGCCTCCGCCTCGACAAATTTTTCGCCGCCGATCAGCAACTCCGCCCGCAGCAGATGCGATGGTTTGTGATGTGGGTTCAATTCGAGCGCTTTGACCAGGTTTTCGACCGCCTTTTCGCGATCACTCGACGCAAACGCCTTCGCCAGGCCAAAACGCAGATCCGCCGTCTCTCCATGCGCCTTCAAGCCCGCGCGAAACACATCCGCTGCCCGTGCCGCGTCGTCCTTCTGCAGCGCCAGATGTCCTTCCGCGAGGTACGCGGCCTCCAGCTTCGCATTCTTGCCCTGCGCCGCCTTGAAATACTGAGCGATGACCTTTTGCGCATCCGCGCCGAGCACAAGCGCCGCCTTGCCGAGCATCACATAATCCATCGGCACGCGATCCTTCGGCGCCTTGGCCTTCGCCGCAAGATTCAACTCCTTCAGCGCCTCCGCCGCCACGTCCGCCTTGCCCAGCATCTTCGCAAAGTCATGCCGCAGCATCAGCAGCTCGAAATGCCCGGGATGCAACACGAGTGCCTTGTGGGATTCATCGAGCGCCGTTTCCACCTGGCCCATCTCCACCAGCGCCTTCAGCCGCAGCATGCGCCACTCCGGTGCCTTCAAACCCTTCTCCGCAGCCGCCTCGCCAATCCGCGCCACCAGTTCGTAATCTCCGCGCGCGAGCAGCTCCGTCACCGGCCCGAGATTGCGCTCCTCAAAGATCTTTTCGAGGTCGATCTGCTGCGCCATCACGGCACCGCTCATCACAAAGAGGCAGAAAACAAAGACTCGGCTCATGGGCAGAACACGGCGCAGGACTCACGCCACCAGTAGAACGATCCAAAGCGCCAGGAATAGCAAGGCAGTCGCAAATCTCACCGCGGCCGTGTGCTTCTTCTGGAATTCGATCAGCGCGTCGCTGGTCATGCCGAGCCAGGCGAGCACGAAGATCGCGATGAGCGGCACCACAAAGGCGATGTTGTAGAGCAGCAGGTAGCCCACGGCGGTCAGGCTGCCCTGTTTCATCATATAGACGATCGTCGGCAGATACACCTGCCCGGTGCAGGCCAGCTCCAGCAGGCTGATGACGATGCCACTGGCAAACGCCGCCACGATGAAGTGCGTGCTGCGCGTCTGCACACGGATCACGGAGCGGATGCGCGTTTTCAAGAACTCCGGCAGTTGCAGCGTGCTTTCCTCGATGCGGCCGCGCAGTGCCTTGAGACCATCGCGAAAGCTCAACCACGCCAGCACGAGCGCCACGAGCGCGAGCAGGCGGTTCAGCCACGTGCGCACCCACGCGAACGCTTCCAGCTTCGCCACCAACTGGCTCAAACCAAGCCCCACCGCGAAATACGCGATGAACACCGCCGCGATGAAGGCCATGCCCACCATCAAAATCTCGCGCGGGCTGCGTCGTGCCACACGCAGGTAGCTCAGGAAGAAGATGATCGTCGCGAACGCGCAGGGATTGATGCCGTCGAGCAATCCGGCCAGCGCCACCCAGCCAATGCTGAAGCTGCTGAAACGCTCCGCGATCTCTCCGCCTGCGGAGGCACGCGCCTTTTCATCCACACGGCTCCAGTCCGCATCGACAGGCAGCTCGCTCGTCTTTTCGATGAGGCGCTGCAACGCGTTGTAAGTCACCTGCGTCTTCACCAACGCACCTGCCTGGGTGAACACCGCGGGCGTGACCTGCTGGAGCTGCGGCTCCACCTGGAAGCGGACGCACAGCGTCTGGTTGATCTCCGCGCCTTCGCTCCGCTCGATGTTGTACTCCACGATGTCGAGCGGCTGCGCGTTGTTGATCACGCGCAGCATGTCGCGAACACGTTCGCAGTCCTTGCAGCCCGGTTTGTGGAAGAACAGCACGCGCAGCGGCACGTTTGTCGCCGCCGTCGTGTGCGCCACCTTCGGCGCGGCTTCATGCGTTTTTACCGGACTGGCGGTTTCGGTGCTCGTGCTGACCAGCGAGGCGAAGCTGGTCAGGGCCTGGCCGCTTTTCGTGCCGCCGTCGGGATTGAGAACCGACTGCATCGACTTCCACGTCCGGTCGTCGAACCACTTCTTCTGCACATAATCGAGCACAAAGCCATAACGTGGCGAAAGCTGGCGGTACGACTGCTCCAAAAACGGCTCCAGCAGCTCACGTCGCTCGTCTTCCTCGTTGAGCGTGGCCAGCGCCTCGCGCATGGACAGCGGATCCGCGTCCTCACCATGACTGATCAGCGTCATCATCGCCTTGAGCCGCACCAGAGGGCTGCTGTCGGCCGCGAGTTTCGTGACGAGCGGCTTGATGGTTTCAGGCAGGCCGAAATTCTTCGATCTCTGGCGATACGGCATGGATTCTTCCTCCCAGTCGCGTTCGCCGAACCAGACGCGCCATGCATGATCGCGATCCGATTTCATGTAGGCCGCCGCCAGCACCTCGCGCACGAGGGGTGAGCTGTCACCGGCCACCTTGTCCGCATCGCCATCAAACGTGCCGTGATCCAGATGCATCAACGCGCGCCAGGCCGCGCGGCGCTGCCACACATTCGCGGTGCTGCGCGCGGCCTTCACCGCCTCGTCAGCGGCTTCATCCTTCCCCGCGGAACCCAGCAAGACCAGCGCGAGCGTCCGCGCCTCGTCCTTCGCATTGGCGTTTCCCAGCACCTCTAAGCTCCACTTTTCGATCACCGACCGCGTGCGCGGCTGTTCGGTCGCATTCGCGAGGCTGTAGTTGTAGGCGTTCACGGCCTTCAGATGCCCGTCCGGCCTGTTCACCTCCTCCAGCAGCAGGCGCACGCGCTCGGGAGAATCTTTGCGCAACGTCGCATACACCGCGTCACCGCGCACTTCGGGCGATTCATCCTGCAACAGGCTGCGCAACAGCGCCATGCCCGCCTTCAACTCCGTGAGCTTCGAATCCATGTTCAAATACGTGCCGAGCCGCGCCCGCTGGTGCGGCTCGAGACGCGGCAGCATCTGGTGAATCTCCGAAATCGCCCGCTTCTGCCCGCCAAAGGCCAGTTGCGCGGCGGCAAGAAACGCGAGTTCCGCGTTGTCGCGCTGTGTCATCATTTCGACAAGCAGGTCGTGAAACTCCTTCTCCATCGGCTGCCACGAGCGTTCGCCGGGCGCGGTCGGAGGCGCGGGAGGCGGCGGTTTTTCCAGCTTCACGCCAAACGCCGCATAGACAGCCTCCTGCGCCTCGTTGCGTGGTGGCGGCTCGCGCAGCACGCGTGCGAAGATGTCATCGCCATCGCCGGTGGTGGTGGTTTCTCCCTCCTCAGGCTCGGCAGCGAGCGATTCCCGGAAATCAAACGGCCCGGGCTCCATGCTTTCGAGAATCGTGATGCGGCCGTCCGCGTCCGCTTTCTTCAGCGCGTCATAGACGAGCCGTCTGTCCTCCATGGTCAGCAGAATGCCGGCAAGAAACTGCACCGCCATGCCACGCACGTCGGGATCACGATGATCCGACAGCAGGCGCACGATCTTGAGCGCCTGCTCTGCCGTGGCACGTTCCTTCTGCGCGTAGTTGCTCGTGTTCGATTCGGTGAGCCGGTGCCATTCAATGTGCTCGCCATCATGACCGGCGCGCTTGCCGAACGCCCGCAGCACGCCCAGCAGCGCCTCGCCATTCTTCTTCGGCAGCGCATCGACCAGTTCATCCGGCAAAAGGCGGCCCATGCGCACGATCGCGTCCGTGGCGGGGCCCAGCAACGTGTCGTCGGCCAGCGCCATCTTCGTGATCAGCGGCACGGCAGATTCGAGTGACATGTCCGCCGCGGCCTTCATCGCCGCGTAACGCACGAACTCATCCTTGTCGCTGAACGCGGCGATCACCTTGTCATCGGCGTTGTGCAGATTCAGCTTCCCGGCGTATTCGAGCGCCGCCACGCGCACGCGCCAGCGTGGATCGTCGATGCAGGCCATCACGCCGTCCTGTCCCGCATGGGATTTGCCATCGCTGAGCGCGTTGAGGGCGGCGACGACAAGATCCTCGTTCTTCGAGGTCATGAAACTCGCGATGAGCTTCGATCCGCGATCTGACTGCGTGCTCACGCGGCGCAGCACGGCGTGGATGACGTTTTCATCCGTCTCCACCTTCAACCGCTCCTGCACGAGATCGTAAACCGCCTCGCCTCCGGCCAGAATCAGCGCGTCCATCGCCGCCTCGCGGATCAGCGCGTCGCTGTCGGCCAGATACTCGGCCAGGATGGGCACCGCTTTCTCGCGGCAGCGCGGCAGCGGCTGCATGGCGGCCAGCTTTTGATCGCGCGTGCCATACACGAGGTCGCGCGCGATCCGCGCCGCGTCCTTCGGAAAGGTCTCGCGCAACACGAGGCGGTACTGCGCCTGCTTGATGCGGCTGCGCACGCCATCGGCAAGCTGCGGCGTGTCGTGCAGATACTGCTCCAAAAACGCCACCGACGTCATTCCTGACTGCGCCAGCGATTCAAACGCACGCTCCTGCTTGCTGACGTCAGCGCCGGCCAGATCGACGAGATAACCACGCATTTTCGCCTCGTCGGCTGCTGGCGAAGCCGGTGCCGCATCCTCGGCAACCTTGCCGCCTTCCTGCTTCGTGGCCCATTCCAGCCAGAACTTCAGCGCGGCCTTGCTCTCATCGCTTTGCGGCTCCCACGGGTCGAAGTTCGAGTCCTTGCCGGTTCTCTCCTCCAAAATCTCCAGCGCACCCATGCGCACGGCGAATTTCGGATGCGTGAGCAAGCCCGCCGTGATCATCGCCGGGAACGGCTTCACCTGCGCCGCGAACGCACGCAAACTCACATGAAGCCCGCATGCCTCGCACACCACCGCCCACTTCTCCGCGCCTGGCAGTTTTTCCTCGTCGCGGATCGCATCCAGCGTCGCCGCCGCCTCGCGCAGCTTCGGATTGAGTTCAGACGCTTCGATGCGTTTGATCTCCGGCCCCGCGTCGAGCACCTGCGCGTGTGAAAAGCCGTTTGGCGCGAACAGCAGCCAAAGAACGCCCGCTTTTGCCGCAGAGAGGCAAAGGGGCAAAGACGGCAGAGTTTTTTTCATTCTCTGCGACCTCTGCCTCTCTGCCCCTCTGCGGCCCATCGAGCCGCCCAGAAGCCTCCGGGCCATGAATTCAATGCAGCAGCGCATATGCGACGATGTTCACATTCACTTCGAGCGAGTTGCCGATCTCGTTGCCGCCGCAGCAGCAGCAACCGCTGGTGTTGGCGGTGTTGTTGAGGCCCTGGCCCGAATAGACGACCACCAGCCGGCCGTTGTGCTCCACGCCTTCGAGCTTCGCCTCACCGCTCGACTTCGAGAGCTTCATCTTGTCGAGCTGGAAGACCGTGCGGAACAGCGGATGCGTGCTGGCGATGCCTTTCAGCGGATTCTCGTTCATGACTTTTTTCATCTCGCGGCGGAAGGCATTGTCCCAGTCCTTGTTCGAGCAGCCCGCGCTGGCGAGCAGGAAGCCGCCGTTGCTCAGATACTTCTTCAAATTCTCGCGCTCGCGCTGGCTCAGCGTGAAATCGCCCTCGCCCGTCATCACCACGAAGGGAAACGCGAACAAGTCGTCCGTGCCCATCTTCACAAACTTGAAGCGCCGTTCCGTGGCAATGCTCGTCTTCTGCTGCACCGTGCTGAGAAACTCATCGCTGAAGCAGCGCGAGGTCTTTGTGCCCGCGTAGATCAGCATGCCGCATTGAATCGCGCCTTCCTTCGCCGCAAGCGGCTGAAGAATGACGAATGACGAAATCAGAATGACGAATGAAGCCCGAGGCCCCAATGACGAAGGTCTTGGGTTTTGTGAAAGCATTCGACATTCGGAATTCGTCACTCCTTCGTCATTCCTCATTCTGGTTTCGTCATTTCTCATGGCTTCCCCTCCTTCGCAGTGGTTTCGATGACTTGTTCTTCTCCGTAAAACCTGCGCACGGCCTCCCGGTATCTCTCCGGCACGTCCCGCAACGAAATCTGGCGTTTCGCCGTCGTGCGGATGGCCTGGGTTGGCATGGTGTTGGAGTTCTTCGGCGTCACCGTGGGCTTTCCGGTGCCGCTCTTGCCACGCGAGGCCGTCTTGCCGCTCAAATCGCCCTCGCCGCCAAACGCGAGACGGTCGGGGCCGTAAACCGGTGCATTCATGAGCGGATCGCCTTCGGTGCTGAAACCATCGCTCGCGTCGCCTTCGCCGCCGCCGCTGGCTTCGGGATTTTGGCCGGGCTTCTCACCCACGCCACGTTTTCTGCACATGCCTGCGAGCATCTGCGCCAGTGTCTCGCCCAAGCCTTCCTGAGTCATGAAGTGGATGCCGCCTTTCTTGCAGCTCTGGCACAGCTTGTTGTCGCTGTTCATCAGCGTGTCCATGCCCACGAGCGCGAGCTGCGAGTTCACGAAGGTGTTCGGCGTGTTGTCCTTCTTCGCCTGCTGCATCGCCGTCTCCATGCTGCGCTGGATGCCGGCGCTGTCGGCGGCATTGGCGAAATCGAGCGCCTCTTTCTTCAAGTCGGCCTCGCTGGCTGGCAGCGCCTCCGCTGCGGCGCGCAGCTCGGGCAGCCACGCCTTCCAGCGGTCGAGCACGGCCTGCTGTTGCTTCGCGAGCGAGTCGAGCTTCGCCGCGTTGCGCATGTCACCGAGCATGACCTGACGCGCGAGTTCTTCGAGCTGCTTCGTGAGCTTCTGCTGCTGTGCATGCATCGCCTTGAACTCCGCGGCCATCTCCAGCACGCGCCCGATCTCGGCGAGGTGCTTGCCCTTCTCCTTCAGCTCCTGCGTGCGCTTCGCCGCCTCGCCGATCTCGGCCAGTATCTTCTGCATCTCCTCCTTGGAGCCGCTTTGCAGCCGCTTCTGCATGTCCTCCATCATCTTCGCGATCTTCTGTGCTTCCTGCGCCACGGCCTTCTCGGCATCGAAGGCCTGAAAATCCTTCGCCAGCGCCTCGGCGAGCTTTTGCGCCTCCTGCATGGCTTTTTCAGCGGCGGCGCGATCCTCGGCGCTCAAGGACTCGCGCACTTTCTCCATCGCTTCATTGAGCACACTGAAGCGTGCCTGGAACTCCTTCATCGTCGTGCGCGCTCGCATCAGCTCCGCGTAGTCTTCCGTGCTGATGATCTGAATGCGGCCCACGGGCGAGCTGGCGATGCCCATGAGCGAGGGATTGTGATCGTGCGCCTCGGCGTAAAGCTCCAGCGTCTGCCCCGGCTCGACACCGAGCGCCTTCATCGGCATCTTTTCCTCCAGCGCATACGCCTGATCGTCCGCGTCCTCGGTGAGACGACGCCCACGGTCGCGGAAGCCGACGAGCTTGCGCACGAGGTCGATGCGCGCGAGACCGAGATCGTCCTCCACTTCGACCTTGAGCGGCACCTCGCTCTCCGGCGTGGCCAAAGTGACACCTGCGGGCGATTCGAGCGAAACGACGGGCGGATTGTCAGGCAGAAGCTTCTGCTCCAACTCGACCGGCGATGCCGAACCGGCACCCGTGATGTCCTTGAGGTCGAGACGCACCAAACAGGGCCATTTCACCTTCCAGCGCAGCGTGACTTCCTTGCCGCCATTCGCGCGACCGATGACCGTTTCCGGCTTTTCGCGGCTCAAACTGCGTGGCGGCGTCAAACTGGCCTCGCCACCGCTCAGCGGACGATTGCTGGTGATGCGCGCCTCGATCTCCGAACCCGCAAGCGCGACCAAATCCGACGTGCCGAGCGCAAATTCGCGCACGGGACGCTTCGAATACGCGGGCGAGATGATTTTGAGCATCACGCTCTCGACACGCGGCTGGCGCATCACATCGACCGTCACCCACGCGCTGCGCGCACTGCCTGCGGCGAAGGCGATCTGCACCGGTTGCGTCACGCGTTGCAAACGCTGGCCAAAACGACCGCCGCCCATCGCAAACGCGCCCGATTCGGCCACAGGCGTCGTGGCATCCTCGCGTGTGAGCAGTTTCACACCTTCCGGAATGGTGCCGCCGCTGATGCGGACTTCGATCTCGGCATCGGAACCATACACGACCTTCGGATTCGACGGCGTGACTTCAAACTTCAGCGGGCTGAATGGCGGAATGTCGTCATGCGGATGCAGCAACCGCGCTGTGATCGTCTTCACCGCGTCCAAGTTGGCGACGCAAAGTCCTGCGAGCAGCGCCAGCACGACCGCGATGGTCACAGCCGCCTTCTTGATGCTGCGCCAAGGCAACGTGGCAGCCGACGGCAGGGCTCCGAGCGCGCGCGCGCCTTCCCACAGCGTCTTATCGACGAGGAACTGACGCAGCGGCGTCATCTCGGCCTGCTGCTGCGAAACTTCGAGCGCGGTGGTCACCGGACGACGCTCGGAGAGCGTCGCATCCGCGCACGCAGCGGCCTCTTTGCGGCTGAGACGCATCAGCGGCACGAGCGCCGTGATCGCAATGACCACCAATACGCAGCACCACGCCAAGAACACCACCGGACGCACCGTGTCTCCAAATGGCGCGACGAAATCAAACAGTCCGAGCGCGATCAATGCCAGCGCGCCTAGCGCCAGCGTCATCAACGCGGCGGCCAGCAACAATCCACGCCGCCAACGCGAAGCGAAGCGGGAAAGAGCGGTGAAGTAGGAGTTCATGACGGTGAGTTTCAAAGCAGCCCCAAACGACGGCGTGACCACCACTCGAGGGCGAGGAGGAGAACGAGAAGCGTGATGAGCCAGCCTTGCGGCCAGAGCGGGTTCCAGGTGGCTTTTTCGAACTGCGCGGCATTGTCCGGCGGCGGAGCGAGGAGCGTTTGCGCGAGCTTGGCTGCATCGCCGGCCTTCCACACCTGTCCGTTGGTCGCGTTGGCGAGTTCGGTGAGGAAGGCGGGATCGGCGGCGAGTGCTTCCTGTTCGGTCGGCGGTGCGAGGACATTGAGAACGGCCTCGGGGCCGGCTTGATCGCCGTTGAAGGCCTGGATGCGATAGGTGCCGGGATTGTCGGGCTGGAGCAGCGCGGTCCACGAGCGGCGGCCTTCGGCATCGCTTTCCGCTTCGCTGGCGGTGATGTCTTGAAGGGCCTGTCCGTCGCGGAAGAGGCGGATCTTTGGCTGCGGCACCGTTTTGCCGCCGCGCCAGCCGATGCTCGCGCGCACGCCGCGGCCGAGTTTGGCGTTCGTTTCACTCAATCGCAGCGAGAGTTCCTGTCCGGGCAGGAACTCGGCGTAACTCGCGGTCCATTGCAGGAGCTGCGTCCAGAATTCCTCATACATGTTGCCGAGTTTGCGCGCCTGCGGGTCAAAGTCCCACTTCCACAAGCCGTCGGCATTCAGCGCGACGACCACGCCGCGACCAAAATGCTTCGCGGCGAGCAAAGGCACGCGTTCCTCGCGTCCGACGGCTGGTTTGACACCCATCGCCATGACTTGCGTGAAGGGCTTCAGTTTCGCGATGGTCGCGACATCGCGCAGCGGAGGAAGCTGACGCCACAATGGGTCCTGCGCCTCGGGAAGGGCCTGACCAAACAAACCCGCGGCCTCGCCGACGCTGCCGGGTTCGAAGCGGAAGTCGCCTTCGAGCGCCACGCCCCATTCGACGGGCTCCAGCGGCTCCAACTCGGGCAATTTGCCCGCATACGACTTTCCGCGCGCGAGCAGCAACGCACCGCCACGGTCGCGCACGAAGCTCTTCAGCGCCTCGACGCGCTTCGCATCGAGAAAGCCTTCCGCACCTTTGCCGAGCACGATGAGATCGAGTTTGGCGAAGTCCTCGGCGGTTTCAGGGAAAGTCGATTCGCCGCTGACGATGGGTTCGCTGCTGCCAGCATCGACGCGGAAGTAGCGCTCCTCATTGAGGCGGTAGATCGCGCGCACATCCATGAAGCCCTGCTCGCGCAGCAGTTGCGCGAGAAACTTGCTGTCCCAATACGGCGCGCCCTCGGCGATGAAGACGCGTGTGCGGCTGGTGAGCTCCTGCACGCGCAGGCGGTCCTCGTTGTTGCGCGTGATGTCCTCGCCCTCCTGCGTGGGAACGACGACGCGGTAGTCGCCTCCGGCGAGCTTCGGCACCTCAAGCGTGATGGTTTTGCGCGCACCGCTGTCGAGATCGACATCGCGCTCGGCGTGCGTCTTGCCCGCGGCATCGACGAGCTGCACGCGCGGCTTGATGAGGCCTAGGCCGCGATTTTCGAGGCTGACATTGATGGACACCGGTTTTCCGGGCAGCGCCATGACCAGACGGCGTGTGGCGTGCAGGATGAGATCACGCCCGCCCCAGTCGCCGCCGAGCGGAACGACGTGCAGCGGCACCTGCGCGGCGCGTGCGCGCAAAATGAGTTCCGCGGCGGGATCTTCGCGCGTCTGGCGTCCGTCGCTGATGATCGTGATGCTGGCGAGTTTTCGACCGAGGCCCGATGCGCCGCTGAAAAGGCCGTTTCCGCTGTGAACGATGGCGCTGGCCTGTCCGTCGGGCTTGAGGCCGCTCTTCAGTGCGTCGTCTTCGAGCGCATCGCTGAAAGCGAAGGTCTTCACCTTGTCGCTGCCGGCCTTGGCGATGCTTTGTGCGACTGCGAGACCTTCCGACCAACGCGTGGCATCACCGACATCGCGCACGGCCATCGAAGCACTGCGGTCGAGCATCACGGCGTGAAGTTTTTCTTCTTTGTGCTCGGGTTGCTTCCATTCGCCTGGATTCAGCAGGAGCACGGCGAGCGTGAGAAACACCAGCGTGCGCAATGCGGTGAACACGAGACGCGACGACATCGCCAACGTGCGCGTGGCCCGCCACGCCAGCCACAACCCGACCAGAGGAAGCACCACAAGGGTGATCCAGGGCCAGGGATGAGGCAATGCAGGCGAGAAGGTCATGGAACGTTCGGATTCGCCGCAGAGGGGCAAAGAGGCAGAGGAGGCAGAGATTTAAAATGACTCTGCGTCCTCTGCTCCTTTGCCTCTCTGCGGCAAAAGCGAGTGATGATTGATGCTGTCAGATCGAAGGTCTTCATGCGGGTTGCGTGCGAATGATGGCGGCGCGGGCGAGGAGGCTTTCGAGAAGGAGGGCGCAGGCGGCGATGGCGAGGCACCAGGGCCAGAGCGGGAGGCCATCACGCTGCGCGGCGAGCGCGGCGGCGGCGCTGAGACTCAGCGAGCTGCCGACGCCGAGCGAAGCGGGATCGAGCGTGCGTAGATCGCTTTCGAGGTCGGCGGGGAAGTTGATGCTGGCGCGCTCGGCGGTCTGGCCGTCGAGCTGCCACTTGTAGTTGCCTGGCGGCAGCGCATCACGCGCGCTGAAGACCGGCGGCGATTGCGCGGCGTTCGTGCTGATGACGATGTCCTCGCCCGCGTCGTCGTAGAGACGCACCTGATCGGCGGCGACGGGTTGCTGCGGCTGCCAGTAGAGTTTTTGCGGTGGAATGAACTGCCGCAGGGCCGCGGCGGCACCGCTTTCACCGTGATGGAGTAGCAACTCACCGAGCAGCACGAGAAAGGAAGGCTGCTGCACGCGGTCGCTCGTCGATTCATCGAGTTCGATGTTCCAAAACACAATCCAGCCTTTGCCGACGCGTTGTGCGGCGAGCGCGGGCACGCCGTCGTTGAAACGCAGCAGCGCGTGTTCGTCGCCGAGTTTCAGATTCAGGCGCGACCAGAGATTGCCGGAGGCCGGATCGCCGAACTCACCGCTGCGAAACACCTGCCACAGCGCGTGATCGTCCTGCGTGGTGTGCATGGTCCACGGCTTGTCCTTGTCGCGATTGAGCTGCTCACGCTGAATCGCGGCGTCTTTGGATGAGGCATTCCAGAACGCCATCCATGCGCTGCCGTTCCAGTCTTCCCCGGGCTGGCAGATGACGGTGGCACCGCGTTCAGCTGCGGCGCGGAGATCGGCGGCACGATCTGGCGCAGCATGCACGGCGACGCGCACCTCGGGATCGGGCGCGGTGCTTTTCAGATCGAGCCAGCCGAGCGAACCGAGCGCGCGCTGCCACATGGCAAGCGTGGTGTCCTTGTCAGGGCCTTCGAGAGTCGCGCGCCAGCTTTCGCGCACCTCGACGGTCGCAAAGCGGCGGTCGTCGGCAGGAAATGCATCTTCAGGCAGTGTCGCGGCGAGGTTTTGCAGGCCGGCGGCACCACAGGGCACACGAAACTCCGCCACGCCCTCGCCCCAGGCGGGCAGGGTGACGCCGCGCGACTGGCGCACCTCGGCGAAGGCGAGTTGCACGGTCGTTTTGAGCTCGGCGGCGGAGAAGTTGCGCACGCGCGCCAGCACGCGGCATTCCGTTCCGCTCACGGGCCGCTCCGGCTGCACGACGAGGCTGGTGAGCGCGGCGTTCGCGGCCTCCGTCGAGGCAACGGGCAGCGTGAGCAGCTTCACATTCGGCGGAATGCTCAGCGAGGCCTGCTTCCACGCGCTGGATTGAAAGTCGCTGATCACATACAACTCCTTCGCGCCCTCGCCGCGGCCGAGTTGATCGAGCGCGAGGCGCATTGACTCATTCACGTCGCCGGGTTCGAGCGTGACTTGTGCGCGACGCAGCGAATCGCGCAGTGCGTTCACATTGACCGCCGGATCGGGAAACTCGGCGTCAGGCGCGGCGTCGAGCCAGATCACGTTCGCCAATGTCTGCGAGCCCGCGCCGTTGAGAATCTCATCCGCACGCGCCGTGGCCCGCACGAAGCGTGACTGGCCCTGCTCGACGAATCCCATCGACGCCGTGCGATCGACGACGAGCACGATGGTCTTGCGCGCATTCGCCGCGGCTAGTTGCGCGCCGTTGAAGAGCAGCGGCTGCAAAAAGGCAGCAACCAGCGCTGCGACGGCGAGCGTGCGCAGAAGGAGCAGCAGCCAGTCCTTTGGCTTGCGCAGGTTGGTCGTCTTGCGCTCGACCTGGCGCAGCCATTGCAGCGATGGGAAGGGAAACTCACGCGGTCGCGCCTTCGCGAACAGATGCGCCAGCACCGGCACGACCACGAGGGCTGCGAAGGCGAGGAGCGAGGCGTTGAGCAGCGAAAGCGTCATTGCGTAAGACGGTCGAGGAGGGCGAAGTAGCTTTCGTCGGTGCGGGCGAGCATCCAATCGACGCGGCGGCTCGCGGCGAGGCTGCGCAGCGTCTGGATGCGCTGGCGCACGGCTTCGCGGTAGCTTTCGCGCACCTGCTGGCTGTGGATGGTGAGTTTTTCGCCCGTTTCGAGATCGGTGAAGCGCGCGAGGCCGACTTCGCCGAGATCGAGTTCCATCGGCGTGAGCACCTGGAAGAGATGAATGCGGAAGCCGCGATGGATGTAGGGATTGAGTGCTTTGAAAACGGCGGCGGGCTCTTCGTAGAAGTCGCTGAGGATGACGAGCGTGCCGCGACGGTTCAAAACGGGCAGCGAGCGCTCCAACGCGGCGGCGAGGGAGGTTTTGTTGCCGGGTTTGTTGTTCTCCAGCGCGCTGAGGCACTGATGCAGATGCGTGCGCGTGCTGCCGAGCGGCAAGGCGGTGCGGATGCGATCATCAAACAGATGCAGGCTGACCTTGTCCGTCTGCCGCACGACGAGATACGCGAGGCAGGCGGCGAAGAACGAGGCGTGATCGAGCTTCGTGACGCCCTCGGTCAGCGGGAAGCCCATGCTCGCGCTGCTGTCGACGAACAGGTGCATCTCCATGTTCGTCTCCTGCTCGAAGGTTTTCAAAAACACGCGGTCGGTGCGCGCAAAGACGCGCCAATCGACCAGCTTCGGGTCATCGCCGGGCGTGTAGCCGCGATATTCATGGAATTCGATGCTGGAGCCGCGCTGCCGCGAGCGGTGCCGCCCGCTGAGCCAGCCCTCGACCATGAGACGCGCGGACAGCTCGTAGTTCTTGAGCTTGCGCACGTCCTCCGGTTTGAGGTGCTTGAAGGTGGCTGGCATGGAGAGGTGTTTGGAACGCTCGGATTAGCCGCAAAGGGGCAAAGAGGCAGAGGCCGCAGAGTTTGAAAAAAACTCTGCTCTCTCTGCTCTCTCTGCTCCTCTGCCCCTCTGCGGCGAAATCGAAGTCATGATGGTGTGGTTAGATCTTCGCGAGCAGGTGCTCGATGATCTGCTCGACGGAGATGTTGTCGCCGGTGGCGTTGTAGTTGGGGAGGATGCGGTGGCGGAGGACGGGTGCGGCGACGGCTTTGACTTCTTCCAGCGAAGCGGCGGCCTGGCCGCGGAGCAGGGCGAGGGCACGCGCGGCTTTAACGAGCGATTGTGAGGCACGCGGGCCTGCGCCCCAGGCGACGTAATTTTTGACGAATTCATCCGCGAGTTCACCTCCGGGCCGCGAGCGATGCGTGAGTTGCAGAATGGCCTGCGTGACGTGGTCGGGCACCGGCACATCGACGACGGCCTCCTGCAGCGCGATGAGGCTGGGGGCGTCGAGCACGGTCTCGGCAGCAGGCGCGGCTTTTCCGGTGGTGCGGGCGAGCACCTCGGCTTCCTCGGTCATCGTGGGGTAGTCGAGTTTGATCTGGAAAAAGAAGCGGTCGAGCTGCGCCTCCGGCAACGGATAGGTGCCCTCGTGCTCGATGGGATTCTGCGTGGCGAAGACGAGGAACGGCTCCTCCAGCGCACGCGTTTTGCCAGCGACGGTGACCTGCTTCTCCTGCATCGCTTCCAGCAGCGCGGCCTGCGTTTTTGGCGGCGTGCGGTTGATTTCGTCAGCGAGAATGAGATTCGCGAAGATGGGACCGGCGACGAAGTTGAAGCTGCGACCACCGCCCGGTGTTTCTTGAAGCACCTCGCTGCCGAGGATGTCGGTGGGCATCAAATCCGGCGTGAACTGGATGCGCTGGAACTTGAGGCCGAGAATCTTGCCCAGCGTCGAGACGAGCAGCGTTTTCGCCAGGCCGGGCACGCCGACGAGCAGGCAGTGGCCGCGACAGAGCAGCGCGGCGAGCATCTGCTCCACCACGGCATTCTGCCCGACGATGACGCGGGCGGTTTCTTCACGAATACGAGCCGCCTGTTTCAAGACGTGCTCCCAGGAGGGTTGTGGGACGGGTGGTGGCATGGTGCAGGGTTGAATGAAGGGATGACTGGTGAATTACTCGTTGTTCTTTTTCGCGAGTGAGACGGGAGCGGTGGTGAACTGGATGGCGATTTGAAGATCGTGTGACGAGCTGAGCGATTTGAGAACCTTCTGCCAGGCGTTGCGGGCCTCGCTTTGCATCTCCTTGAGTCCCGGAGCGGCTTTTTCGTCGGTTTTGTCCGAGTCGAATGACGGAGCATCAAACCACACCCAGCTCTCCTGGGTGCGACCGGCGTTGAAATTGCAGGAAGTGACGCGCTGCACGTCTTTGGGCAAATTCTCGTCAAAATTCGAGATGGCGTTGCTCAGGTAGGAAAACTGCCAACCGGAGCCGAGCTTCGGCGTTTCGCTGACACTCAGGGTGAAACCAAGCAGCGGCGAGGCCCGGTAAACCACGACGGACAACGCACCCGTGGTTTTCGTGGCGGAAAGTTCGCGTGCGAGCGCGATCACGGAGTCTTTGTCGAGCAATCTGCCCTTCCATGCCTGCCACGCGGCAGGATCGGTGGCCTTGACCTTGATCTCACGAATCGCGTTGATGTGAGCCTTGAGGCCGGCGGAAAGATCATCGCCGCGTCCCGCAGCACGCTGAATCTCCGCGTTGAGAGCGATGAGCTTGTCGATTTCGAGCGTGGCGAGCCCGGCGGCGATGTCCGCCGGTGATTTTGCACTCCAATCAGCGAGCAGCTTCTCACGATCCTCCCGTTTGATGGCCCTGGGATCAGGAAGCGCCTCAGGCTGCTGGCCGGAAAGGATCGCGACGCCACGATCATGCAGCAGCTTCACACCGCGATCGCCGAGTTCGGTGAGCATGTTGAGCGGGAAGTCGCTTTGGATGCCCGCCAGCTCCTGCAGCATGTTCACGACCTGCACCGTGAGAAAATGCCGCTCCTCCGTCATTTCAGCATCGAGGATCTTTTGCCAATGGGGCCTGGTGGTTTCCAAAACCGTCTTTCTCTCCTCCGGCTTAAATTCCGGTAATGCCTCGCCATCCCCACGCGAAAAGTAGCTGAGCATCTGCGCGGCGAACTGCGGTGACTTGAAGTCCGGCAGAGCCTTGGCGATGGCTTCATAGCGCTGCGCCGCAGGAAGCTTCTTCATGGCCTGGGGCATTTGCTGGAACACGTCCTGAATCTCCATGCGGTCCACATCCTCGGATTCCGGGTCGTATTGCGCGGCCGTGGCGAGGATGTCCTTCAAGTCATGCGTCTTCTTTTCGCCCTTCGCCGCGGCTTCGAGGCGTTTGAGGGCGGACTCCATCTGCTTGCGCTGACGTTCCTGCTGGCTGGCGTCGCTTTGAAAGCGCCCGAGGTCATCCTCAAGTTTCTGACGCACCTTGGCCAGGAAGGCCGGTCCGCGCTGCGGGCCGAGTTTCACGACGAAGGATTCCATGCGGTTCAGATCCCACAGATCCACACGTTCAATCATCGCGCCTTCGACACGGGCCAGTTTTTTCGGATCATCGGTGTTTGCCGCATGGGCGAGCACGGAGTCATCGTGATTGCCGGACTCGATGTAGGCGAGAGCGAGGTCAGTAGGCGTGCCATTTTTCACGTGCTCATGCCATGAGAGGATGTCGGGGATCACCTCGGCCAGATCGTCGTTTTCCGTGCGCTGCAATTCCTGCGGCAGAACACGCTGGAGAGCATTCCACGCTAGCTGGGAACGTGTGGGCGGCTTTTGCAGGCTGCGGTATCTGCTGCGGAGCTGCTCCGTGGCATCCTGATCACCGCCACCCCAGAAATGACCTTCATAAGACGAGCGCTCACCAAGACCGACGAGCGTCAGCGTGTCATCCGCGAGCAACGAGGCGAGCAGCGGCACGGCTGCGAGGCCCTGGGATCGTGGGAAACTCGTTTCGGCCGGGTTCTGACGCGCCGACACTTCCTCGTCCGGTCCGCCTTTTGGATGCGGCAGCGTCCAAATGTCGTAAGGCAGTTGTTTGCCGGCTTCGAGATCCTTGATCCAGCCAAGAAGCGTTTTTTGATCCGCATCAGCCAGGGGCGATTTCGTCTTCAAAGGCGGTGCGGCTGCGAGCTTTGCGCGCTCAGTGACATGATGATGAAACACGCGAACGGCGTCGCGCATCTGCCATCCGAGCGGAAACTGCTTGATGAGTGCCGCAAGCGCATCGCGCAGCTTGCTCCAGTCACGGTGCTTCGCAAAGTCCGACATCACCCTGGTATAAGCGCGTCCGGCGATGCGGTCGAAGAAGGCATCGAGCAGTTCTTTGCGCTTCACCTCATCGGTGCCCGCAAGCGCTGTCGTGGCGAGCGCGAAGGCGGGAGCATCATGTCCCGTGTGCAGCAGCAACGCCGACCAAAACAACGCTGTCTGCTGGCTGGCTGCGTAACGCGAAGCAGTGTCATCATCGCCGGTGCCACCAAAGGGGTCGTTGCCACGGCCATTCGAGCCACCCTTCACGTTCTTTGCCTCCTTCTTCAGCCATTCGACCGCCGCGGCCACATCCCTGGCCACGTCCGCGTTCTTCCAGGTGGCACGGAACTCCCGCGGCTGGTCGGAGTAGGCATTGTCATCGGGCTCCGCCTCTCCGCCGGCTTTGACGGGATAGACATTGCCGTCATACATCACCATGATGCGCGCCTCCTTGCCGGGCTTCTCGTCAAAGAGGAAAGCGTTGCCCTCGCTGTTAAACACATCCTCCTGCTGCGCGAAGATGCCAAAGCGGCCACGCTCGCTGCTCACGAGCACCCAACGCGCGTCTTTCGGCACATCGGCGGCGAGAAGGGTGGCGAGCCGGCCCAATCCATCCCGAAGCTGCGCCTCGGTGAGATCAGCGCTCCACGCATGGCCTGCACAGGCCAGCGCCAACGTGAACACACGTATCAGCCGTGATCGGAACCGCATGATTTTCCGCGATCTTGATCAGAACGGGAGAATTTGTCGATGGCAAGCTGTGTAAATTGTCTGCCAACGCGCGGCTGGTTGCCTTGCTGATGATCAGGCGAACAAGTTCGTGAGCGGCTGGCCCTTGTCGGTCACAGTGAACGGACGCTTCGTGCTGCTGTAAAGCACGAGGTCGAGCGGCAGACCGAGCGCGTAGGCGATGGTGGCGTTGAAGTCGGGGACGCTGACTTTGTTTTCGGTGACTTCGATGCCCTTGTCAGTCTTGCCATACACCTGACCGCCGGCGATGCCGCCGCCCCAGAGGACGGAGCTGAACGCCTTCGGATAGTGATCGCGGCCGTCATTCTGATTGATCTTCGGCGTGCGACCGAATTCGGAGGTCAGGACGACAAGCGTGTCGTCGAGAAGGCCACGGCGTTCAAGGTCGGTGAGAAGCGCGGCGAGCGCCTTGTCGAGCTCGGCTGCGCGTTCCGGCAGACGCGCATAGATGTCCTGGTGCATGTCCCAGCCGCCAAGATTCACTTCTACAAAACGAACACCGTGCTCAATAAGCCTGCGTGCAAGAAGGCAGCCTTGGGAGAAATTGCCGTCGCCGTAGGCCGCATGCGTTTCCTCGCTTTCCTTGCTGAGATCGAACGCGGTCAGGTCCTCGCTCTTCATGACCTTGATCGCATCCTTGTAAACCTCGGAGTAGGCTTTGACGCCGTGGTAGTTGTAGGTCTGGCGGAAAGACTGGTCGAGCCTGGCGGAAAGGCCCAGACGGTAGTCAAAATCACTCTCGCTGATGCTGGCGGGGCGATGGCTGTTTTGCAGGCCCTTTGCAGGATCGTTGAGGATGAGCGGCTGGTAGGCAGCTTCAAAGAAGCCGCCGCCAGGATGCTTGCTATCGCCGGTGATGATGACGGAACCGGGAAGGTCGGTGTTGCCCTTGCCCTGGAACTTCTGCAGCCAGGCTCCCATCGAAGGATGCCGGGTGGCACCACGCATGGTGTAACTGGTGTGTTGGAGATAATTCCCCTGAGCATGCGCTCCCTGCGTCGAGGTGAGCGAATTGATGATGGCGCCACGGTGCATCATCTTCGCAGTGCCCGGCAGATATTCGCTGATCTGCACGCCATCGGCGCTGGTCGGGATGACTTTGGTCGATCCCATCGTGTCCGCGCCGGGCACCACACCAAAGGTATCGAGATGTGTCATGCCGCCGGACATGTAGAGATAGATCACTCGCTTGGCGGTGGCGGCCTGTTTGGCCTTGGAGGCACCTTCAAACGGGGCCGCAAACCCGCGTGGCGCAAGCGCGCTCATCACGGAGACACCAAGGCAGGTCTTGGCAACATTCTTGGCAAATTCGCGGCGGGAAAGTTCGTCGCAGGAGTTGAGGAGAGCTTTCATGGCAGATGGTGGAGGAGGGTTTGGTTTACTGGACGAAAAGGAATTGGGAGCCGGTGATGAGCGCGTGGGTCACATCATCGACGGCCTTGTCACCGCGCTCGCGGGCGACGGTGTCGAGAATGGATTTCTCGTCGGCGCTGGGCTTGCGGCCGAGCAGGGCGAGATAGAGCGTTTCGAGCTTCTTGAGGGCAGCGCCTTTTCAGGTCCTGGTTGAGCTTCGACGACGCGCTGTCGAGGATGCCAGCCGCGCCGTTGAGCAGCGGATGCGCCTGGTGTGGCACGGAAGCATCATCGAGGCATTTTGAACGAGTTCGCGGTCACTCTGCCGTGCGTGGAGGAACGTGCCCGACGCGGCGCTTGGCCGCCCTGGAGTACGGTGGCGAGGTTCACACCACGGTTACCGCCGGTGGCGATTTCCGGAAGTTCTTCATGAACTCCTTGCGCTGCTCCTTGGTCATGCTGGCGAGCTGCTTGGGATCGATCTGCGGACGTTTGGCTTGCTGCGTGGGTTTGGGCGGATTGTAGCCTTTGCGCAGTTCGGCGGCACGTTCCTCACCGAGGAGAGCGACGAGAAAATCCTTCTCAGTGGCTTTGCGGAGCTGCTGGGCCTCACGAGCGAGTTGTTTGGACTGCTCCTTCACGTCACCGCCTTTTTCCTTCGCGGCTTCGATCTGCGCTTTCATCTCGTCGATCTTCTTCTGGTTCGCAGCGAGCTTGTCAGCGTTCTGACGGGCGATCTCGACCAAACCAGCGGCACCCTTGGCCTTGATGGTGTTCAGGAACATCGCCAGATCGTCGAGATACTGGTGCAGACGCACATTTTCCTCATCGACCGCATCATCCACGTTGCCCTGGCTCAGGGTGACGAGCGAATCCCAGATCTGCTCCGCGCTCATGCGGCGCAGAATGGGGCCGGTGAAGTGGTAGGTCTCGCCCGCGGGCACTTCCTGCGTCGTGGCCATGCGCTGATAGGCGTCGGTGTTGTAAAGCACGCGCAGGAAGGATTTGAGCGAATATTTCTTCTCGATCATCAAGCCGCTGAGGTAATCCATCAGCGGGGCATTGCTGGCCACCGTGCTGTCCGTCATTTCATCGACAGGTTCGATCAAACCGATGCCGAAGGCCTTCTTCCACATGCGATTGGCAATGACGGTGGTGAAACGCGGATTTTCAGGATTGGCCATCCAGTCGGCGAAGGACTGGAGCGTGGTCATGCCGGGCTTTTGCTCCGCTTCATGGCCGAACATGACCTTGGCGGTCACTTTCTCGCCTGGCTTGCCGTCACTGTACTTGTAGTCATGCGGAAGCGTGGGCAGCTTGCCCTCCTGCCACTCGGCGCTGGTGTAGCGCAGGGGTTTCATCACGTCCTGCATGGCCTGCTTCACCTTCTGCATGTCCTCGCGGCTGACACCGGTGTCAGCGGTCTTCGGGGCGGTCTTCTGCTCGGCCTGCATTTTTTGGATGTAGGCACGGCGTTCCTTGGCGTCCATGTTCGCAAGCAGCTTCTTGTCGAACTGCTGCTTGGGTTTCTCGGTCTTCACATCAAAGCCCTTGCCACGCGTGTCCATGCCGTAGGTGAAGGCAGCCATGTGGTAGTAATCCATCTGCGACCATTTGTCGAAAGGGTGGTTGTGGCACTGCGCGCAGACGATGCTGGTGCCCAGGAAGACCTGCACGGTGTAGGCGAGGTGATCGAGCTTGTTCTCGTCCCGCTGCCAGAAGCCGATGCTGCCGCTGTCCCACACGCCCCCATCGGTGGTGAGGAGGTTGCGCACCATCTGATCATAGGGGGTGTTCGCCTTGATCTGCTTCTTGAGCCATTCCTCGTAGGCCTCGGCGGCGAGGCGACCCTTGACGTTATCGGAGAGGCGCAGGATGTCCGCCCAGTAGTTGAACATGTGGCTGGTGTGGCCGTCGGAGGCCAGCAGCGTGTCGATGAGCTTCATGCGCTTCTGCGGGTCGTTCGACTTCACATAGGCTTGCAACTCGTCGATGGTTGGAATGCGTCCGACGATGTCGAGGTAGAGGCGGCGAACCAGCACCTCGTCGTTGGCGGGTGGATTGGGCTTCAGGCCGGCCTTCTCCCAATCCTTGGCGAGAAGTTCATCGATTTTCTGGCTCTCGGCCAATGGAGCCGCCGAGAGGCAGCCGAGGCCGAGGGTGAATACCAGCGCAGAGGTAAAACGGAACGCATTCATGATGTGGGGGGCTTGCTACCGCCGAAACGCAAGGGTTGCGCACTTCTTAGCATGAAATGTGTGCAAGCCTCTGGCTGCGACGTTATGCTGCGGTCAACCCAGCCCATCCCCATGTCGCGCCAGTTTCTTCTCTCCGGCATCGCCACTCTTGCCTTGGCCTCCATCACTCCGGCAGCCCCCGAACCCAAGCCCTCTCCCAAACCCGAGCCAAAGCCGGCCCCGGCGAAACCCGAACCCGAGAAGCCCGAGCCGAAACGCGATCCCGCCAAGCCGGAGCCCAAGCCTGAACCCGCGAAGCCTGCGCCCGCTCCCGAGCCGGCCAAACCACAACCCGCTCCGTCCAATCCTCCGGCGCAGCCCGCACCTGCCGCGCCTGCTCAAACACCACCCGCGACGACACCTCCGACGGTCACTGCCACCAAACCCGCGGAAGAAAAACCGAAGCGCAAAACCGTCGCCGAATTCACCAAGGATTTCCGGCGCAACGACGGCCTCTTCCGCATGTATTTCGATCCCGAAAAAGGCGGCCTGTGGCTCTATGTGGCTAAACCGCAGATCGGTCCTGAGTTCATCTACTTCAACCACAGCGTGGATGGTCCGGTGGGCGCGGGTCACAACCGCGGCCGCTATGGCGACTCACTCGTCTTCCGGTTCACGCACATCTTCGACCGCATCGAACTCATCGAGCAGAACACCAAGCTCTACTTCGATCCACAAAACCCGCTCTCCCGTGCCAGCAACGCGAACACGAGCGACGCCGTGCTCGCCAGCGAGAGCATCGTGGCCGAGGACGCTGACGGTTTTCTCATCCCGGCGATCAACCTCTTCCTTCGCGAAAACCTCACCCAGGTGAAGTTCGGCAACAGCGGCGGCGACAAGGCCGTGCTGGGCAGGCTCTCCGAGTCCAAGTCGAAGTGGTTGTACATCCACGGCTATCCCAAAAACACCGCGATCACCGCCGAATATGTGTATGAAAACCCCACTCCATCCTGGGAGACGGCGGCTGATGTCGCCAACCCGCGCTACATCAGCGTGAAGGTGCAGCACACGCTCATCGCCATGCCGGAGAACGACTACAAGCCGCGCATCGACGATCCACGCATCGGTTACTTCACGCATCAGATCACGGACATGACCAGCGTCGATGTCGCGCCGTTCCGCGATGTCATCCACCGCTGGCGTTTGGTGAAGCAGAAGCCCGGCACAAAACTGAGCGAGCCGGTGGAGCCCATCGTCTTCTGGATCGAAAACACCACGCCTGTCGAATTCCGCGACACCATCCGCAAAGCGGTGCTCACCTGGAACGAGGCGTTTGAGACTGCCGGCTTCAAGGACGCCATCGTCGTCAAGCAGCAGCCTGATGACGCGAAATGGGATGCGGGTGACATCGAGCACAACGTGCTGCGCTGGACCAGCAGTGTGAACCCGCCCTTCGGTGGCTACGGCCCCAGCTTCGCCAATCCACGCACCGGCGAAATCCTCGGCGCGGACATCATGCTGGAGTACAGCTTCATCACGAAGCGCCTGCTCACGAAGAAGCTCTTCGAGGACCTCGGTGCTGCGAATGACTCGCCGTCCTCCCCTGCCCTCTTCAATCCACACGCCTGCGAAGCCTGCGGTTCCGCGCGTCAGGGACTCATGTTCGGCCAGACGATGCTGCGCCTGCAAAAAAGCGACCGCATCGAGGTGGATCGTCTCATCAAAGAGTCACTCTACTACCTCTGCCTGCACGAGGTCGGCCACACGCTCGGCTTGAACCACAATTTCCGCTCCAGCCAGCTGCACAGCCTGCAAAACATCCACAACGCCGAGATCACCGAGAAAATCGGCCTCACCGGCTCCGTCATGGATTACCCGCCGGTGAACATTGCGCCGAAAGGTGTGAAGCAGGGGCAGTATTTCACCACCAAGCCCGGCCCGTATGACCACTGGGTCATCAACTACGGCTACAGCGAGGCGCTCGAAGATCCTGTCGAGGAGCAGAAGCGCCTCGACGAAATCGCCAGCCAGTCGCACAAACCGGAACTCGCTTTCGCAAACGACGCGGATGACATGCGCATGCCCGGCAAGGCCATCGACCCGCGTGCCATGCTTTACGACATGAGCGGCGACTCCATCGGCTACGCCGACCAGCGTTGCGATCTCATCCGCACGGAAATTGGCAACATCCTCAAAGACGTGTCCGATCCTGGCAAGAGCTGGCAGGAAGTCGCCCAGGCCTTCGCATCTCTCACCAAGGAGGCCAGCAGCTCGCTCAATGCGGTGTCGCGTTATGTCGGTGGCGTCTATGTCGAACGTGCCGTGCAAGGCCAGGCACCGGAAGTCGCGCCGTTCAAGCCCGTCGAAGCCGAAAAGCAGCGCCAGGCCCTCGCCGTGCTGGCGAAGCATGCCTTCGCGCCGGATGCGCTCGCCGGACCGCCGGAACTCTACGCGCATCTGCAGATGCAACGGCGCGGCTTCGATCATCACGACACAGGTGAGGACCCGAAGCTCCACGACCGCATCTACATCATCCAAAACGGCCTGCTCGATCACCTCCTGCATATCCACACGCTGCGCCGCATCATGGACAGCAACTTGTACGGCAACGAGGTCACCAATGATGAGGTGCTCGACACCCTCACCACCGCCATCTTCACCGGCGATGATCCCGCGAAGCCCGTCAGCACCATGCGGCAGAACCTTCAGCTCGATTACCTCAACCGCCTGCTCAACATCGCACACAACGGCAGCTACTACCACGCGATCCAGAGCAGTGCCCTGCTCCAGATCGAGCGCATCAAACAGATGAACTTCCCCAACACGCCCGCGCACCAGTTGGCGATCAAGTATCGCATCCGTCGCGGATTGGATGAGAAGTAAGGATGCGTGACCTCAATCCGCCTCGGGCCGTGGATCGCGGGAAAGCAGGGCGCGCAAGCCTTCCTTGGCGGGCTTGCCCTGATGCAACAAAGCGAAAATCTCGTCGAGCAGGGGCGTGCGCACGTCTTTCTCCTTCGCAGCACGATGCAGGCTGGCCGTGTTGAGCACGCCCTCGGCCACCATCCGCGTGCTGGCGATGATTTCATCGAGCGCCTTGCCCTGGCCGAGCAGAAGGCCCACGCGGTGATTGCGGCTGTGCTCCGAATAGCACGTCGCCACCAAGTCACCGACACCACTGAGGCCATAGAACGTCTCTATCTTGCCACCCTCTGCCAACCCAAGGCGCACCATCTCCGCCAGGGCGCGAGTGACGAGCGCGGCGATGGCATTGTCACCCAGCTTCAGGCCCAGCGCGATGCCAGCGGCGATGGCATACGGATTCTTCATCGCGCCGGCCCATTCCGCGCCGGTGATGTCGTCGGTGGTGTAAGTGCGGAAAAACGGCAGCGTGAAGCATGCCTGCACGGCTTTGGCGATTTCATCATCCGCGCATGCCACCACGGCGGCGGTGGCGAGCTGACGCGCGACTTCCTCGGCGTGGTTCGGGCCGGTCAAAACGGCCAGCGGGATGCCAGGAATCGATTCGCCGATCATTTCGCTCATGCGGCGGCCCGTTTCGAGTTCGATGCCCTTTGCGCAGGACACAAGCACACGCGCCTTTGATGCCGCCGGCGTCTTTGCCACGAGTTCCGCCGTGCCGCGCATGGCCTTCGAGGGCACGACGAACACAATCATGTCCGCGGGTTCCAGTGCGTCGAGACTGGAGGTGACCGTGATGTTTTCCGGCAGCGCCAAATGCGGCAGGTAACGCGAATTCCGGCGTGTCGAACGAATCTCCTCCATCAAATCGACATCACGTCCCCAGAACTGCACCTTGAGGCCGCGAAGCGACACCACCGAGGCAAGCGCGGTGCCCCAGCTTCCGGCACCGATGACTGTGGCGGATTGAATCATGACTGCGGCTTGTCTTTTTTCACGAACGCCTTGCTCTCCGTGCCGGCGATGAGGCGCTGGATGTTCGAACGATGGCGGATGAAGGCGAGGATCATCAGCACGACACCAAAGCCAAGCATCACCCAGTCCCAACGGCCCGCGCGCGCCATCTGCACCGCCATCGTGGCAGGAACGCCGAGCGCCGCTGCCAGCGACCCAAGCGAGACATAGCGTGTTGAAAAAAGAAGCAGCAGAAAGGCTGCCAGACCGCCCAGCATGGCAAGCGGAGCGATCCCGAGCAGCACACCCGCCGAAGTGGCGATGCCCTTGCCGCCCTTGAAGCCGAGCCAGAAGGTGAACATGTGGCCCAGCACCGCCGCTAATCCGACCAGCACCTTGCAGGTGGAAAGCATCTCATCAGCGAATCCTGCCGATACCAGCCAGCCTGCCGCCAGCCATACGGGCAGCCAGCCTTTGAGCATGTCGAGGATGAACACGGGAATGCCAATCCCCTTCCCCAGCACGCGAATGGCATTCGTCGCCCCGATGTTGCCGCTGCCATGCTGGCGGATGTCGATGCCCTTCAGTTTCCCCGCGAGGTATCCGAACGGCACGGAGCCGCAAAGGTAACCGCAGGCAATGCTGGCGAGAATGGCGGTGGTGGTGGTCATGCAGGTCTATTAATCGAATACCACAGTCTTGTTCTTGAAGACAAGCACCCGATCACGCACGTGCCACCAAAGCGCCTTGGCGAGCACGGTTTTCTCCAAGTCGCGGCCCAACCGCACCAGATCGGTCACGACATCCTCGTGGCTGACGCGCATGACGTCCTGATGAATGATCGGCCCTTCATCGAGGTCAGCGGTGACGTAGTGGCTGGTGGCGCCGATGATCTTCACGCCGCGTTGAAAGGCTTGATGGTAGGGCTTCGCGCCGACGAAGGCCGGAAGGAAGCTGTGGTGAATGTTGAGAATGCGGTTGGGGAACTCGGCGATCATCGCGGAGCCGATGATCTGCATGTACTTGGCGAGCACCACAGTGTCGATGCGCTCCTGCTTGAGCAGGGCGATCATCGCCTGCTCCTGCGTGCTCTTGTTCTCCTTCGTGATCGAGAATTGATGGAACGGAATGCCAAAGCGTTCCGCGGCGGGCCTCAAGGTCTCGTGATTGGAAACGATGAGGGGGATGTCCACGGGCAGTTCACCGGCCTCATGACGGGCCAGGAGGTCGTAGAGGCAGTGGTTTTCCTTTGTGACGAACAGCGCGATGCGTTTGCGCTGGCTGGCGAAGCTGAGGCGCATCTGCATCTCGTGGCGGCGCGCCATCGGCTGGAGACGCGACTCGATCTCCTCCTTTTCGAGCGTGAATTTCTCCAAACTCCACTCCAGCCGCATGAAGAAGGCGTTTTCCGCCTCGTCGATGTGCTGCTGCAGGTCAATGATGTTGCCCTGATGCGAAAAAATGAAGCCCGTCACATCATGCACGAGCCCGGGGCGATCCGGGCAGTGGATGAGGAGTGTGGCGGTGTCAGACATCTCAAAGTTTAAAGTTACAGGTTCAAAGTTTCAGGTTTGATCTCATGTGACTCGCGCAGGTTCGATGCGCAACAACTTGAAACCTTAAACTTGAAACTTGGAACTGGCCGGAAAACGCGTGCAAACGCCCCCGCCGTTGATGAGCGACGGGATTTGCTCCGTGTGGCGGCCGGAGGCGATGATGCACTCGACGCCACCGTGAACGGCATCCTGCACAGCACGCAGCTTGGAGATCATGCCGCCGGTGCCGAGCGTGGACTTCTCCTGCTCAGCGTGATGAATCACGTCATCAACATTGGTCACGACGGGAATTGGCCCGTCCTCTGGCTTTTTCGTGTCGCGCAGCAATCCGGGCGCGCTGGTGAGCAGCATCAGCACGTCAGCACCCCACAAGCGGGCGACGCGCGAGGAAAGCTTGTCGTTGTCGCCGTAACGCAGTTCCTCGATCGCCACGGAGTCGTTCTCGTTGATGACCGGAACCACCTTCGAGAACTCCAACAACCGCTCGAGCACGGCCTTCACACGCGGAGCGCGGTCGGCATTCTCGAAATCCTCGTGTGTGACGAGAAGCTGCGCCACATGCAGGCCGTGGTCACGCAGAAGCGACTCGTAGGCGTGCATGAGGTGCGTCTGGCCCACGGCGGCAAGCGCCTGGAGCGTGGTGACATCGGAAGGACGCTGTGCAAACGCCAGCGGCTTCAAACCCGAGGCCACGGCGCCACTGCTGACGACAACGACGGCATGCCCCGCCTGTTTGAGCAAGGCGATGGCCTCGACAAGCTTGCGCAACTGCACGGGATCCGGCTCCGGCGCGTCTTTGCGCGTGAGGATGCCGGAGCCGAATTTGAGAACGATGCGCTTGGAGGCCGATGCCATGGGTCAGAAACGAAGGGCGGCGAATATGGCGGGCTGTGCAACGATGCAAAGCCCAAATCAGTCGTGGGGATGACTGCCCGAAGACACCCAAGCTCGTGAGACAGGCTGCCAGCCTGTCGTCCCTGTGCCCCTGCTAAACAGGCTGGCAGCCTGTTTCACACCAGATCACCACCGCAGGACCGAGCTGGCCCACGTGAAGCCACCGCCGAAGGCCACAAGCAGGATCACGTCACCTCTCTTGAGACGTCCGGCCCTGTTGGCCTCGTCCAGAGCCACAGGGATCGTGGCGGCGCTGGTGTTGCCATACTTGTCGAGATTCATGAACACGCGCTCCGGCGGCAGATTGAGACGCTCGGCGATGGCGCCGATGATGCGGGCGTTGGCTTGATGAGGGATCACGAGCGCGACATCCTCCGTCTTCAATCCAGCCATTTCGAGGGCCTGCTGGGAGGCTTCGAGCATGCGCGTGACGGCGTGCTTGAAGGTCTCGCGGCCTTCCATGTGGATGGTATTGGGGCGCGAATTGACATTCTCCGGTGTGATGGGGCATGCGGAGGCGCCGCCCGGAACTTTAAGCAGATCGGCGAGATTGCCATCGCTGCCCATGACGGTGGACAGCACGCGACCTGGGGCGTCCGTGCCTTCCTCAGCGCGACGAATCACCACCGCGCCAGCGCCATCGCCAAATAGCACGCAGGTGTTGCGGTCCTGCCAGTTCACGAGGCTGCTGAGCTTTTCCGCGCCGATGACGAGCGCTGTGACGCGGTTGCCTGTGTTGATGAAATGACGTGCCACCTGCAGCGCATACAGGAAGCCGGAGCACGCGGCGGAAACATCGAAACACACCGCATTGGTCGCGCCAATCTTCTTCTGCACGAAACAGGCCGTGGAAGGGAAAAACATGTCCGGCGTGACCGTGGCGACGATGATGAGCTGGATGTCCTCAGCCGTGACACCTGCGGCGGCCATGGCACGGCGGGCGGCTTCCGCTGCGAGATCGCTGGTGGCCTGGTCAGCGGCGGCAATGCGGCGTTCCTTGATGCCGGTGCGCGAAGTGATCCATTCGTCCGAGGTATCGACGATCTTGGAGAGATCATCGTTGGTGAGCACCTTTTCCGGCATGTAACTGCCGGTTCCGATGATACTGGAGGCGCAGAAAGGCTTGGAACTAGGCGTGGGCATGGACGGCGATGGAATGGGCGGTGGCGGCAGCCTCGATGTGCGGGTTCACCTGATGGGACACGGCCTGACAAGCCTGCCGGATGGCGTTCTTCATGGCAAGCGGAGATGCGCCGCCATGGGAAATGATGGTGATGCCGTTGAGGCCCAGCAGCGGCATGCCGCCGACCTCGTCGGGGTTGGTTTTGGTGTGGACCTTTTTGAAGGCGGGCTTGGCGAGCAGCCCGCCGATCTTGGTGCGGAAGGAGGCTTTGATCTCGCTCTTCACCATGCTGAAAATGGCATGGGCGAGCGCCTCGGCGTTCTTCAAAATGATGTTTCCCGTGAAGCCATCGCACACGACGACATCCGGCGGCGTCTCCCACAAATCGTGGCCTTCCACGTTGCCCTTGAAGTTGATGCCCGGGGTGTTGCGCAGGAGTTTGCCCGCTTCTTTGCACAATGCGTTGCCCTTCTCCTCCTCGGTGCCGTTCGACATGAGGCCGACGGTCGGATTCTCACGCCCCAGCACATGACGGGCGTAAGCGCTGCCCATGATGGCGTTTTGCACCAAATGCTGCGGTTCGCTGTCGGGATTGGCCCCGGCATCGATCAGCACCCACTGTGTGGTCATGGACGGCATGAGCGAGGCGATGGCCGGACGCTCGATGTGTCGCAACGTGCGCAGCTTGATCAGCGAGGCAGTCACCGCGGCTCCGGTGTGGCCTGCGCTGACGACGGCGTCGGCCTTGCCATCCTTCACGAGGTCCACCGCACGGCTGATGGAACTGTCCTTCTTCTTGCGCACGGCATCCAGACCGCTGTCGGACATGTCCACGACCTGGCTGGCAGGAAAGATCTCCAGATTCGGGCTGGAGACACCCTGACGCCTCAACTCGGCCTCCACGACCTCGGGAACACCAACCAAAAACAGCTTTTCGAGCGCAGGAAGAGTTTCGAGGGCGAGTCTGACGCCGCCGATGGGATTTTGAGGGGCGAAATCGCCGCCCATGACATCCAGAGCGATCTTCATTCGTTCACGTGCAGTTGGGTCTTCAAGAGGTAGCGGGAGGCTTGTCTTAAAGCGTGAGAAAGCGGGAATGCAAACGGGACTTTGGACCGCTTTCAGCGGCAATGACGAAATCAGAATGACGAATGTCGAACCCCGGAGGTTCGTCATTCGGATTTACTCATTCATCATTGCCCGCAGGGCTAATACACGCCTTCGACGATGGTCTTCTCCATCGCGCCGAACGGGCGAACGTCGGCGACGCCATCCCATGCGTAAGGCGCGCGCGGTTTGCGGCGCATGGCCTCGTCGCGTTCCAGGAAGCGCGGCATAAAGAACTCTTTCGTCAGCGTGGTCAGTTCCACACGGCCCCACTGGTCGTAATCGACTGTCTGGCTCGTCTCGTTCGGGTTCACGATACGCAGCACGGCACGTGGCTGCGGCGCGTAGTAGGTGATGGAGAAATTGTCCGAAGGCTCCAGCGGCACACTGGCGGCGAGGCCCATCAATGTGTTGCCGTAGGTCGGGTAGAAACCGATTTTGCCCTCCAGCACCTCCTCAACGATGAAGCGCACGTACTGCGGCGTCATCGTCGTGCCGCCACAAAACACGCCGCGGATGCCAGCGCTGTAGAGGTCCACCTTTTCGGCGAGAGCTTCGAGAAGCTTCGGCGTGGTGAAGATGGCGGAAATCTTGCGGTGCTTGAGAAGCAGCACAGCCTGGTCGACCACGTGGTCCATGTACTGGCGCGCCACGTCAAACTGCTTGTTCGAAATGACCTTCTTCACGAAACGCGGGTCGAGATCGACGAAGTAGCACGCGCTGCCGCGGTAGTTCGCGAGGTGCTCCACGGCGAGGCGCAGACGACGCGGGCCGGTGGGGCCGACCATGATCCAGCTTTGACCTTTGGGGAAATGCTCGTCCTTCAGCTTGTGGCTGAACTCCTCGTAATCGACGCGGAAATCGTTCCAGCCGATGCGCTGCTTCGGCATGCCGGTGGTGCCGCCGGTCTCGAAAATGTTGAACGGCTTGCCCGCGAAAGCCTTGGGCACCCACACTTCGGGCTGCAGGTCACGCAGCCACTCATCCTGAAAGTGCGGGAACCTCGCGATGATGTCCTCGTAGCTGTTCACCACACCGCGCGGATCGAAATTCTTCTGCGCCCATTCCAGCCAGAACTGGCAGCCAGTTTCAGGCGAAAAATGCCAGTTGATGATTTCACGGACTTGGTTGTCGAGCTGGGCTTTGGCGTCGGCGGGGGTCATGATGGTCAGAGTTTGAGGGCGGGGACTTTGAAAAGGGCCGCAGGAAACGAAAGCAAAATTCCTGGCCTTTCCACCGGCCCGGTGATGGCGCCCGTGTCCCAACACTTTTGCAACGACAAACAGTGTCGGCGGTCTCTATTTCCTCACCATGAAACACCAACCCATCCTTCTTTCCCTCCTTTGCGTCCTCACGCTTTCCTCCTGCTACGTCACGCCGCGTCCCTATGGGTATCGTGGCGGCGCACACAGCCCTTACAGCCCGGGCGGACGCGTCATCACCCCCATGGAGCGCAACGACCGCAGCCCGCTCAGCCCCGGCGGACGGCACATTACCCCGGCGGAACGCCGTTCGCACCATCGCTACGGCACGCATTGAACTGCGGTGCTTTTCTGAGCCTGCAAACTGGCGGACAGGCCGAATGATGCTCTCATGCGGCCCGCATGCCGGATTCTGACGCAGACCACGCCTTTTCCACCGCCACCTACCGCAAGGTGGCATGGCGGCTGATTCCACTGCTCTTCGCCTGCTACATCCTGGCTTATCTTGACCGGGTGAACGTCGGCTTTGCGAAGCTCGGCATGAAGGTGGAGCCGTGGTTCTCGGACGCGGTCTATGCCACCGGCTCGGGCATCTTCTTCATCGGCTACTTTCTCTTCGAGGTGCCTGGAAACATCATCCTGCATCGCGTCGGCGCCCGGTTGTGGATCGCACGCATCATGATCGGCTGGGGCATTCTCTCGACACTGATGTGCCTGAGTTCGAGCCCAGCGTCCTTTTACGCGCTTCGTTTCGTGCTCGGCATCGCGGAGGCTGGCTTCTTCCCTGGCATCATTTTGTATCTGACCTACTGGTTCCCGCGCCAGCATCGTGTGCGCATGGTGGCACTGTTCATGACCGCCATCGCGCTGGCGGGTGTGTTTGGCTCTCCGCTCTCCGGCTGGCTGCTGCAAATCAGCGACGGCTGGCGCGGCCTCAAATCCTGGCAGTGGCTCTTCATCATCGAAGGACTGCCCAGCGTGTTGCTCGGGCTCTGCGTGCCATTTTTGCTGACAGATCGCCCTGAAAAAGCTGCGTGGCTCACGGCGGATGAGAAAAAACTTCTGCTCGACCGCCTCGAAGCCGATGAGCAGGCCAAAGCTTCTGAAGGCCATCGCAATCACAGTGTGCTCGACGCCTTCAAGTCCCCACAGGTCTGGCTCTGCTGCTTCATTTACTTCGGCATCGTCGTCGGCATCTATGGCGCTTCGTTCTGGCTGCCGCAGATCGTCGAAAACACCTTCACAAAGGACAAATGGCTCATCGGCCTCTACTGCGCCATTCCGTGGAGCTGTGCGGCGGCGGGCATGGTCGTCATCGGAAAACGCTCCGACCGAACCGGAGAGCGTCGCTGGCACATCAGCATCTCCGCATTCGTGGCTGCTGTTGGGTTCGCCATCAGCGGGCTGCCTGGATTGTCGCCAGTGCTTGTGATGATCGCGCTCTCCATTGCCATCACCGGAGTGATGTCAGCCGCCGCGTGCTTCTGGGCATTGCCGACTGCGATTCTTTCCGGCACCGCAGCCGCCGCTGGCATCGCGTGGATCAATTCGCTCGGCAATCTCGCCGGCCATTTCAGCCCGGAGATGGTCGCGTGGCTGAAAAACAAATACAGCATGAGCATCGCGCTCTGCGGCGTCGCTGTGATGCTCGCCATGAGTGCCCTGCTCGTTCATCTAAGCCGCACCCGAGCCCCCACCCGTTCCGCATGAGTCTTTCCCTCCCCCAAGACGACCACACCACCCTCTTCCGCACGGCATGGACCCTCTACGACGCCATCTCGGAGCAGAACTACATGTTCCATCGCGAGATCTACGCGCAAGTCGCCGAACTGCTGGGCCGGCGTCATCAACGTGGCCCGTACACCTTGCTCGATCTCGGCTGCGGCAACGCCCGATTCCTCGCCCCTTGCCTGCAAACGGCCACGCCTGAGCGTTACGACGGCGTGGACCTCTCCCCGACCGCTTTGGAAGAAGCGCGTGACTATCTGCGCGGCGTTTCCAACGTCACACTGCATCACAATGACATGCTGCAGGCCGTGAGCGATGCCACCACGGCCTACGATATCATCTTCTCCGGCTTCGCCATGCATCATCTCGACTCCGAGGCCAAGCAGCAGCTCTTCCACGCCTGCGCGGCCAAGCTCGTTCCCGGCGGCCAGTTCATCCTCGTCGATGTCGTGCGCGAGGAAGACCAGACCCGCGAGCAATACCTCGAAAACTACCTGCATTTCATGCGCACCCAATGGACCACGGTACTGTCCGATCAACTCGACGAGGCATGCTCCCACGTCGCCACCTACGACTTCCCGGAAACCCTCGCCGATCTCACACAGATGGCACGAAATGCCTCGTTCGCCAAAGCGGAGATGATCGGGCGTCACGGACAGCATTATCTTCTCGTGTTTGGCCGCTAGAAAGTTTGTGGCGTCTTTGACCAATCATGAATCAGACTTTGTTATTGCGGTCGTTCCAGCAAGTTTGTTAGGGTCATCAAATGCCACGACTTCTCTATTTCCTCGTTTTGCCGTGCCTGGCCACAGCCGAGGATTTGAAGAGTTTGGTTCAGCAAGACGATGCACCAATCCCAAACGCTGGTGCCGTCGTTCTCAGTTATCGTGATGCCATAAAAGGTGTGCGTGACAGCGTGGTGACGATCTGGGTACGCCACTGGAAGCCCAGGAACCAGTGGTTTGATGACGGCTATGACTTGATGCCCCGCGACACTGGCCGTGCAACCGGCAACGGAACCGGCATTGTCCTGACCCACAAAGGCATCATCCTCACCAACTACCATGTGGTGAACGGAGCGCAGGAAATCATGCTGCGCGCCCGAGGCAGCACGGACGACATTCCGGCCGAAATCGCGGGACTGGATGGTGCCACGGATGTGGCTGTTCTGCGGGCGAAGTCCGGAAACTGGAAACCTGCGATCATCACCGATAGCGATCTCGTCGAATCGGGGGATGTTGTTCTCGCCTTGGGCAGTCCATTTGGCCTGGAACAAACGGCCACGCTGGGGGTCGTCAGCGCCACAGGGCGGGCTGAAGTCCGGGGACTGGCCAGCATGCTGCAAGATTTCATCCAGACCGACGCAGCCATCAATCCTGGCAATTCGGGCGGTCCGCTTGTTGACGGACGCGGACGCGTCATCGGCATGAACACAGCACGCTACGGAGGAGAAGGCATCGGGCTGGCTGTGCCAATGAATCTTGCGCTCAAAGTGGCTGATGACTTGATGAAGGGAAACGTGCAGCGCGGATTTCTAGGTGTAAAACTGGCTGATGTAACGCCCGACGTCATCGCAGAACTCAAACTGGGATCGGCTGTCAAGGGAGCCGTGGTGATGCAGGTGGAGGAAGGACAGCCTGCCGCGAAGGCTGGCCTTCTTCCCGGAGATGTGATTACCGCGGTCAACGGACAGACGGTGACCAGCCGTGCGCGGTTTCTGATGCGGATGACGACCCAGAAGGCCGGTGACAGCGTGAAGCTCACATTCACCCGGAGCGGGGAACAGCGGGAGTCGGTGGCGACCTTGATCGAGACTCCTGGCACGAAACCGCTGCCGCCTGCGCTCGAGTGGGAACTGATTCCCGGACTGCGCGTGGCGTTGCTCAATGACAAGCTTCGCAACCAGTTTTTGCTGCCACACACCTTTCAGGCTCTCATGGCGCTGACCGATTTCAAAGGTGCGGATGGCTCCATAAAGGTGGCGCAAGGGGAGTATATCCTGCGGGTTAACGGAAGTGGTGTGTCTCGCGATCTCAACGAAACCAACGAGCAGTACATCGAACGACTGCGTCCCAAGAAACCGCTCGTTCTGCTGCGCGTGAAGCGAAAGTCAGGCGAGGAAGCTGACACGGGGTTCACGCTGCCGGCGAAAAAATGACCTGCCCCATTTATTCTCATCATGAAGCATGCGAATTCGTTCTCGTTATTGGTGCTGATGCTGGGCGTTTGCTCCGCTTTGTCAGCCGCAGATCCGGTTCTTGGACCTTTGAACACTCCCAATCCGGCTCTGCTGGGTTTTCTGGGGGTTCCTGGCACCGGAGGTTTTTTTCAGGATGGTCCGCTGTGGCATCGCAGTGGGCAGATTTTTGCCTTGGAACACCAGCGCGCGGGATTCTGTCCGCTGAGCATCTGGAAAGGGGATCCCAAAACTCTTCGCGTATCCCGATCAGCCATTTTGAACGCGGGTGAGTCGTGGTGCGTGTCCCAGGGAGGAGATTTGGTTTGCGCGCAGTCGCCACGCAAAGATGATGAAGACCTTGATGCTGCGCTCAATCCGGCAGCATGGGAGCCGGGAGCGTTCGGCTGCTTCCGGCTTCGTGATGGAGTGCGTTTGTGGAAGCTGCCAGTGCGCCAGAACGAACAAGTATCAGGAGCCGCTTTCACCCTCGACGACAAGATGGTCGTGATCCTGACAGTATGGAGCGGGCAGATGAGCTTGCGTCTCCTTGATGCCACGAACGGCATGCTGGTCCGCCAGCATGATTTTGCAGGAAGGAGGCAGGAAGAAGCCTTCAGATCCACCAATCTGATCATGCGTGCCGACGAAGTGTGGATGACGGATGAAGAAGAGCAGAAAATGGTTTTGCTACACTTCCCTCTGGTGACTTTGCAACCGCTGAAAGTGGACTGCCCGCCTCTGGACGGCTTCCAAGGCGGAGTGAGACTGGCACCAGACGGCAGGCACATCCTGCTGGTGGGCAATGGTTTTGCCACCTGCCTGGGGCTGGTGAATGGCAGGTGGCAGCCAGTTTACGAAGATAACGATTTTAACATGATTGCCCTCGGTGGGCCGAGTGGAAACTTTCTCACGAGTGCTCACTTCATGCCGGACGGACGATCCATTGTACTAGCCTCGGATGACTCAGCCCGGCTGACGGATCTGGCCACCAAGAAGACCCGGCGTATCAAGCTCAACGCCTGTCATGGTGTCTGTCCTTCGCCTGATGGCAGTTATCTTCTCGTTCAGCATGACAACGGCCTGCAAGTTGTCAGTGTGCGTGAGACGGATGTGACCGATCCCGCCCAGCATCGTCAGCACTTCTGGGGCCCTCACCTCCTCCGGTTTGCTCACGATGGAAAGACGCTCTTCGCTTCCGATGCCGAGGGTGTCTGGGTGTGGGACGTGGCTACGCGAAAGCCACGTGCGTGGCTGAAAAGCTATGACAGGCACGATTCGATTGAGGGCACTTTTCGCACGATGGCATTGCTCCGAAACGAAACGGAACTTCTCTCTGAGGAATTTAACGACTTTCTGCACTGGAAACTGCCGCCATCTGGTGTCCCCCCGCCGGAGGCACCTGTGATCGTAAAACCGGAGCTGGCCTTCGGTGGCGTGCGTTCGACAGAGATGGGATCCTGGGCCTACTCTGGTGTTTTTGCCGATCCGGAGGGGAAGTGGATCGTGTCGGTGGATCGCAGCAACCGTGCGGTGATTCATCGTGGTTTGGGCGCCGCAGTGACCCGCAGTTCTCAAAAAGAGATTCCCGCTGTGAATCCAGAACACTGGTTTTTTGGTCCCGATGACACCTTCACCTTTCACAGCGAAATACGCGAAGGGTGGCACCGCATGGACTTGCAGCAGGGGACCGTTTCAGAGGTGTCTTCGCTCCGTGACGAACCCGTCGCGGTTCTGCCAAAGCGTCAGATGATGGTTTGTGAGGGCAAGGGCGGCATCATCCGGGCCTGCACCATCGACGGCAAGACACAGCTCCCAAATTTTGAGAAGCCTGCCCGGGGCTTCAGTATCTTCGCTGGCTTCAAAGGGGCGGCGAGCCTGGACGAGCGGCGTTGCGGGTGGGTGCTCGTGAATGACGTGACTCACCGCCAGCATGTGTTTGTCTGGGAGGTGGAGACAGGCAGGCTGCTTGGCCAGGCACAACTGCCAACCAACGACATCAGCAGCATCGCCCTCTCACCGGACGGCGCCGTGGTGGCCTGTGGGCATGCCAATACCTCCATCTCTCTGTGGGAAGTCGCGAAACTTGCCACGCTGCCCGCATCAACGGCGCCAGCACGCGTGGCCGTGCAACCGGTGCAGCCGCGTCCGCCCGCTCCAGGTTCGCCTCCGTCATCACCCACGGTCAGGCGGGAGCACCCCTTTGGAAGCGGCCTTTGGGATATTCGTGAAAACGGTACCGTGACCAAGGGGGAGGCTTTACCGGAGGCGGGTTTGCTGCGTGTGGACGGAAACACCTTCACTTCCCGGGCTTGCCGTCTCACGTCTCCGTTCGACCTGAATCGCTTTCAAAAGGCTCAGATGGACTTCGACACTGAATCCCGCCCAAAGCCTGGTGATGCAAGGTTCCGGCCCATCGTGCATCGTGAGTATTCGGCTGTTGCTGCCGGACTCATCCAGATCAGCGAAGGCGAAGCTGGCGAGGTGTGGGTGTCCCGCCAGATCGGTAATCCAGGGGGCACGAGAGGAGCCTTTCTTACCTTCACCGATGCGATCACGCACCGTGGTTCCCAGGAAAAACAGATCGTCACGGAGTTTGAAGTACGTTTCCCGGCGCTGACGAAGTCACTGGTCGATTCGAGTTTTAAACCCGTTCAAATAGAACCGGATGGCGCGCTCAAACTAGCGCAGGACGCCCTCTGGATCGCTGCACTGCCTGAGGCTGGCAAGTCAGTCACTGTGCCGGTCTTCATGTTTCGTAGCGCTTCCGGAGGACAGGCTTCCCGGCTTCTCTGGAAGGCGGAAACGAGCACCCTCACAGTCCGTCATCCGGTCACGCTCGTTCCTGGCGAAACACGCTGGATGATGCATGCGTTGCGTGTCGTCACGTTGAAGGAAGGTGAATCCCCCGCACAGTTTACCGTCCCTGCAGTCATCGACCATGGTGTGATCACCGCACTTTCGGTGAGCAAGAATGCGATCAATTTTGGCCCGCCGTCAGGCTTGGAGCCCTACGTTTTCGAACGGTTACGCAGTGCGCGCAAACGACCCGATGAGTTTGGAGCTAGTTGGGAGGAGGATGTTGACCGCAGTCTTGTCAACGGCACCACGACATCGAAAGCACATCAACTATGGCTGGATGATGCTCCACTGCCATTCAGCAGCAAAGGAGCGTTTCTTTTGCGCGACACCCTGCGGCAGGAGCCGCCACCGGGCGGTGGCGGGCATGTGTGGGTTGACGGTTCCAACCTGAACAGAAGCATCACCGTGACACGCTCGACAGGATCGAATGACCAGTCCCTCCCGCTCATCATCGACCACTTCATCAATCAGACGGACCAGCCGGTGAAATCCAACCCCGTCTACATCAGCACGTTCACCGAACCTGTTCGGGCCCTTTATGATGCCAGCGGGCGCCCTGTGGAGGTTGGCGCAACTCCAGTGAAAGCCTCCACGCTCGGTGGAAGCCTGATTCTTGAATTTGCCGGGGCAAACCGGCCCTCAACAGCCTTGGTATTTTATCAGGATGGGGCTGTCGCAGAACCCAAAATTTCGTGGCCGTCGCCCAAGATGTTGAAGATCGAATATGACTTTGCCTTTCCACCAAAAAAAATGGTCACGTTTTGGCACGGAGCAACGCAGAGGAATCTGGCCAGCTTTGGCTCGGTCACCGAGGCTTTTACAGGAGCGCTGCCTTTCAAGCGCAATCCCACGGATTCGAGTGATGGTTACATGAATGTGAAGTGAAACCGAGGATTGAAAGAGCCACCAAGCCCCTCCCGTTAGGCTGGCGCCCCATGCGATTGTTTGTTTTCACTTTGTTCCTCACCACCTCAGCCAGCGCTGTGGACATGACGCATTTTGAGCAGCGCATCCGTCCGCTGCTCATTGAGAACTGCATCGAATGCCACGGGCCGGACAAGCAGAAGGGCGGCCTGCGGCTTGATTCGCGGGCGGGGTGGCAGACAGGAGGAGATTCTGGTCCCGCCATCGAGCCGGGCAAGTTGAGCGAGAGCAAGCTGTGGCTGGCGGTCAGTTACATGGACCGCGATCTGAAAATGCCGCCGAAGCGCAAGCTCAAGGACAGCGAGATTGCCGATCTGAAGCAGTGGATCGAAAGCGGCGCGCCTGATCCGCGTGACGAGGTTGCCTCCAACACCTCGAAACACAAGCAGACACGCGCTGATGCCAGTTTCTGGTCGTTCCAAGCACCAAAAGCCACTCCACCACCTGCGGTAAAGAACAAGGCGTGGCCCGCGAATGACATTGATCGTTTCATTTTGGCGAAGCTGGAGCAGAACGGCCTCACGCCTGCGCCAGATGCCGAAGCGCGCACGTTGCTGCGCCGCCTCTCGTTTGATCTCACCGGTCTGCCACCAACCAACGAGGATCTGACGCCGCAGAACTACGAGAAGCTGGTGGATCGCATGCTCGCATCCGACGCCTTCGCCGAACGCTTCACTTCGCACTGGCTCGACATCACGCGCTTCGCGGAGTCAAGCGGCGGCGGACGCTCGCTGCCGTTCAAAGATGCGTGGCGCTTCCGCGACTACGTGCTCGAGTCCATTCGCGACAACGCACCCATCGACCGCATGATCACCGAACAGCTCGCGGGTGATTTGATGCCATCACAGAATGCTGCGCAGCGCCGCCGCCAGCTCACGGCGACCGGCTTCCTTGCTCTCGGCCCGACGAATTACGAGGAGCAGGACAAAGGCATGCTGCGCATGGACATCGTCGATGAGCAGCTCGACACCATGGGCCGCGCCTTCCTCGGCCTCACGATCGGCTGCGCCCGCTGTCACGATCACAAGTTCGATCCCATCTCCGCCCGCGACTACTACGCGCTCGCCGGCATCCTGCGCAGCACCAAGACACTCAGAAACTACACCGACAACGTCGCGCATTGGATCGACACACCGCTGCCGCTCGATGGTGAAGCCGAAATCGCAATGCAAAAGCACGAACAGCAGGTTGCGGTGCTCAAGGATGAAATCGACGCGCTCAAGGATGATCTGCGCGATGCCGGCAGCGCTGACCTGCGGAAGCGCAAGACCATCTCCATCTCCGATCTTCCCGGCATTGTCGTCGATGACAGCGTCGCGCAAAAAGTCGGCATGTGGAAGAACTCCACCAGCTACGCCCCCTACATTGGCGACGGTTATCTCAGCGACAACGACGACGGTAAAGGCGAAAAGACCGTCACCTTCACGCCGAAGCTGCCAAAGACCGGTCTTTATGAAGTGCGCGTCGCATTCAACGGTGGTCCCGGCCGCGCCGAAAGCGTCACCGCCACCATCTTGCATGCCGATGGCGAGGAATTGAAGGCCATCAAAATGGCCACCAACAGCGTCAAGGGGCTTCAATTCGCGTCCCTTGGCACCTATCGCTTCGAAGCCAACGGACAGGGCTTCGTGCTGATCTCGAATGCCGGATCGCAGGGCTTCGTCACCGTCGATGCGGTGCAGTTCATTCCTTCAGAGGTCATGCTTGACGATAAAGGAGGTGTCAAACTTGCGCCGACGGATCCAACGAAGACCAAAGTGCAGCGCGAGAAAGCGAGGGCACAGCTCTCCGGCATCGAGAAGCTCAAGACGCGGCTCTCCGACCTCGAAAAGCAGCTCAAGGAACTGCAAAAAGGAAAAGACGAGCGTCCGGATGCCATGTCAGTCGCCGAAGACACCGCGCCAGAAGATGCGAAAATCCACATCCGCGGCAGCACGCGCAATTTGGGTGCCTCTGTGCCACGCGGCTTCATTCAGGCCGCCATGCGTCCGAATGCGCCTGTTATTCCCACGGATGCCAGCGGTCGTCTGCAACTCGCACAGTGGATCACCTCGCGCGACAATCCACTCGCTGCGCGCGTCATGGTCAATCGCGTCTGGCATTGGATTTTCGGCGCGGGCATCGTTCGCACCACTGACAATTTCGGTTCCACTGGCGAAGCGCCTTCGCATCCCGAACTGCTCGACCATCTCGCCATTCAGTTCATGGAAGACGGCTGGAATTTGAAACGCCTCATCAAGCACATGGTGATGTCGCGGACGTATCGTATGAGCAGCGTAGAGCCAAGGGTGAAGGGCAAAGAGCCCCAACCCCGCGAAGCGTCTGACTCTTCGCCTTCTGCCCTTAGCCCTTCGCTAGACCCCGACAACCGCCTGCTGTCCCGCATGAACCGCAAACGTCTCGATGCCGAGTGCATCCGCGATGCCATGCTCGTCGCCGCGGGCACGTTGGATCGCGCTTTCGGCGGTCCGGGCGTCAGCGAAGCCAAAGCCGTCGATGCCAACGACCAGAAGATTCAAAATCTCGAATACGGCTACCAGTTCAACGACACGCGCCGCAGTCTCTACGCCGCCGCGTTCCGCAACGTGCGCCATCCGCTCTTTGAAGTCTTCGATTTCGCCGACATCAACCAGCCCATCGCCCAGCGTACCACCAGCACCGTCGCCACGCAGGCGCTGTTCCTGATGAATTCGCCCAAAGTCATCGAACAAGCCCGCGCCGCGGCCGATGTGGTGCTCAAGGCCAGCGATGACACGACAAAGCGCATTCAAACCGCGTTCGAGAAATCATTGCAGCGCGCACCCAATGACCAGGAACTCGCCCAAGTGCGCGAGTTCCTCGACTCCAGCATCTCCGGCAACGCCACAAACGACGACGTGCGCGATCTGTGGGCCCGCTTCATCCAGACACTGTGGGCCACGCCGGAGTTCCGGTTTTTGGATTGAGCTGGGAACTCAAGGGGGGGCAGGCGCACCACTATCTGGCACTTGATCTGGGGAAACCGCATCTGGAAAGCGCTTGCACAGAAGTGCGGTGATTTTTTCGGTGAGCCCGGTGTCTTCCATCTGCCGGGTCACATCGAGAAGCTCCAAATAGGCGTCCTTCTCCTCCGGATAGTACTTGATGATGCCCTCATACTGCGTCGCCGCGTCGTCGAAACGACGCTCGTTGCGATAACGCCTTGCCAACGTGTAAGACAACGGCGGCTTTTTGAAACTGTCCGAGGGATAAAACAAGCTGGCTAACGGTTTGGCGATTTGCTCCGCAAGCCAGAAGGCAGTCTCGGGCGCGATCAACAACACCGTGCTCACAAACATCACCATGCTGACAATCACCGGTCCCGCCGCGCCCATCCCGCCGATTTTAAACGCGACGTTCATCAACCAAATGCTGGCCAACATGGTCATGCAGGCCAGAATCCAGCGGGTTCGCATGTAACGCATGTGGATGAGTTAAGCGGCAACCCGCAAGCTTCAACAGGCACATGATGACGGAAGCAAAGAAAACAGCGCCACCTACATTAGACCACCAAAGAGCAAGATCACTGACATACACTCCAATGGCTCGAACTATCACACCGCGATCTCGGCTTTGATCGCTGGATGCGGATCATAGCCTTCCAGAGAGAAGTCCTCGAAGCGGAAGGTGTCGATGTCTTTGATGGCGGGATTGACCTTCATCACGGGCCATGGGCGCGGTTCGCGGGTGAGCTGGAGCTTCGCCTGCTCAAGGTGGTTCGCGTAGAGGTGCAGGTCGCCGAAGGTGTGGACGAACTCACCGGGCTGGAGGTCGCAGACTTGCGCGACCATCATGGTGAGAAGCGCGTAGCTGGCGATGTTGAACGGGACGCCGAGAAAGAGATCGGCGCTGCGTTGGTAGAGCTGGCAGCTCAGCTTTCCTTTGTCCACGAAGAACTGGAACAGGCAGTGGCAGGGCGGCAGCGCCATCTTCTCGATATTCGGCACATTCCACGCGCTGACGATGTGACGGCGGGAATAGGGGTTCGTTTTGAGGCCGTGGATGAGACGGGCGATCTGATCGTGCGTCTCGGCCTCCGGTGCGCCCTGCCAGCGACGCCATTGCGCGCCATAAACAGGACCGAGATCGCCTTTTTCATCGGCCCACTCGTCCCAGATGGTGACTTTGTTGTCCTGGAGGTATTTGACGTTGGTGTCGCCCTTCAGGAACCACAGCAGCTCATGGATGATGGAACGCAGGTGCAGTTTTTTCGTCGTGACGAGCGGAAAGCGGCTGCTGAGGTCGTAGCGGCTCTGCTCGCCGAAGACGGAATACGCGCCGGTGCCCGTGCGGTCTTCACGGTAGCTGCCGTGGTCGAGCACTTTGCGGAGCAGGCGGTGGTATTCTTCCATCCGCGAGACATAGCGGGCCATGCGCGGGATGCAAACCGGTGGTTTGACGCGAAAGCGGATGTGTTCCGGACTTCAGACTTCAAGATTCCTTGTTCGGTGTTCGATATTCCCCTCCACCGGGATGAATATCGAATATCGAACAAGGAACTCCGAATATCGAAGGACCGCGTTCTGGCGAGCGCAGCCACAATCAAACGTTGCGGCGGCGCTCCCCTGCCCTGATGCTCCACGCATGGCCGACCTGCCTGAAGACAACGCCCTGCGCGCCCGCATGCAGAAACTCCGCATCCGCGAGGAGGATCTGGAGGAGTCATTCATTCGCGGCTCGGGCGCGGGCGGGCAGAAGATCAACAAAACCAGTTCCACCGTGGTGCTGCGGCACATCCCCAGCGGAATCGAGGTGCGCTGCCAGCGCGAGAGGTCGCAGTCGCAGAACCGTCTCGTTGCACGCAGCGAGTTGTGCGACCGGCTGGAGGATATTTTTCAAAAGGTGCGACTCGATGAGCAAAATGAACGCGAAAAGAAGCGCCGACAGACGCGAGATCGCCCGCGCGGCCTAAAACGGCGTTACGTGGCGGGCAAGCGGCATCGTGCGGAGATCAAGCAGGGACGCGGCAAGGTTGGCGGTGACGAGTGAGCCGCGAACTTCCTTGCCAGCGAGCGCTCTCGGGGCATGATCGGCGCTCCCATGAAAGCCCTCGTCCTGACCGCCCCCTCCGAGTTCAATTACGACCTGAACTTTCCCGATCCGACACCCGGCAAAGGCGAGGTTTTGGTCAAGGTGCAGGCCTGTGGCATCTGCGGCAGTGATATTCATGGCATGGACGGACGCAGCGGACGTCGCCAGATGCCGATCGTGATGGGCCATGAGGCTGCGGGTGAGATCATCGGCCTCGGTGAAGGCGTGGAAGGCTGGAATCTCGGCGAACGCGTGACTTTTGACTCCACAGAATACTGCGGCGAGTGCGACGAATGCAAAGCAGGCTTCGTGAACCTGTGCCCCAACCGCCGCGTGCTGGGTGTTTCGCCAGGCGAATATCGCCGTCATGGCTGCTTCGCAGAGAAGATCGCGCTGCCCACGCGCATCCTGTATCGCATTCCTGAAGCGCTCTCTTATGAGAAGGCTGCGTTCGCCGAGCCGGTGTCCATCGCGTTGCACGCAGTGAATCTGGCCGATGGCGTGGAAGTGGGCGAGGCGTTCACACATTCTGAGGGTTGCGGGCATGACTGTGATTGCGAAGGCGAATCGAATGGCGGCACCGCAGTGGTCGTGGGCGCTGGTTTGATCGGCCTGCTCGTCATTCAAGCGCTGAAGGCACGCGGCTGGGAAAAGGTGATCGCCGTCGATCTCGACGACAAACGCCTCGAACTCGCCCACAAACTGGGCGCGGAAGAAGTTTTCAATGCCAAGCAGGAAGGTCTGGCCATGCAAATCCGCAAGATCTGCGGCGGTGATGGCGCGGATGCCAGCTTTGAGGTCGTCGGTGCGGCGGCTCCGCTCGATCTGGCGATCCGCAGCGTGCGCAAGGGCGGACAGGTCGTGCTGATCGGCAATCTCCAGCCAAACACCCCCTTCCCGCTTCAAGAAGTCGTCACGCGTCAGCTCACGATCAAAGGCTCCTGCTCCTGCGCGGGCGAATATCCCGAAGCCATCCGCCGCATTCAGGACGGCAGCATTCAGGTCGAACCGCTCCTCAGCGCGGTGGCACCACTCGAAGAAGGCGCCGGCTGGTTCAAGCGTCTTTATGACAACAAGGAAGGTTTGCTCAAAGTGGTGCTGCAGCCTGCGTGAATCTTCGCTTCGCAATGACGAAACCAGAATGAGGAATGACGAATTTCCCGGAGCAACTGACGCGTTCGGCATTCGAATTTGATCATTCATTCGTCATTCAGAATTCGTCATTCGTCATCTTCTCATGATTCGCCTCTTCCTGCTGCTCTCGCTGCCGCTCTACATCCTCGACCAGGTCTCCAAGAGCTGGATCGTGGCGAACTTCCGTCTCTATGAGAATGAACAGGAGGTGATCCCGGGCATCTTCTGGCTGCATCACGCCGCGAATACGGGTGTGGCCTTTGGGATGTTCAACGGCACGCAATACGCGAACTACGCCTTCACGTTCGTTTCACTGGCCGCGCTGACGTTCATCTACGTGATGCATCGCAAGGGGTACTTTCCAGGCAAACTAAGCCGTCTCGCCGTGGCGCTGCTTGTCTCTGGCATCTTTGGCAATCTCACCGACCGCCTGTTCCGCACACATGATGGGGGCCAGCTCTTCAAAGGCACATTCCTCGATGGTTATGTGGTTGATTTCCTGAAGTTCGACTTCGGTTTCCCGCCCTTCCATCCCTGGCCGTCCTTCAACGTGGCTGACTCCTGCGTCGTGTGCGCGGCGATCCTGCTGGCGCTGGCATCCTTCTTCGAAGCGCCGCCGGAAAATAAAAAGGCGTGATCCATCATTCTGTCGGCACAGGAGACCAGCGGTAGATGCCGTCGAACCACGCGGACTTCGCAGGCAGCGGTGGACTGATTTTTGTTTCAAGCCACAGGAAGCCTCCCTTGCGGCGGAGCGTCACGTGCGTCTCCCGCGCTGGATCCTCTTCTTTAAAGACACTTTCCGCCGTGGACTCGTCGCCTTTGGTTTTTAGCACCTCGGCAGGAATCGCTCCTGAAACATCCATGCCCTGCAACTCGCCGTAGCGCGTGCAGGAAAGCGACACGCGCAGTTTGCCATCCTTCGCTAGGCGCAGGCTAACGTGACCACCGAAGCCGTCATCAAACTCGCCGTTCCACTCGCCTTTGCTTTTCATGTCCGGCGGCTGCTGCATGAAGGAATAGCCCATCGCCGTCGCCTGGGCGAGTTTGAGCCAGTAACTGGCATCCTTCTCCTTCGTCGTGGCATCTTTCGACGGCAGGGGCATCAAGACACCTGGAGCGAGCTTCGGCGGTCCGGGTGGTTGATAAGCCAGCGCCATCCAGCGATCCCGCAGCCCCAGCCAGCGTGATTTCCAATCTGTGACCATCGCCTTGTCCTCCACAGGCCAGGTACGCGAGGCATTCTTCCACGTCCCAGCCAGACGGTCCTCCGCGGCCTGAAACTCCTTCTTCATCAACTGGGCATACTTCTCGTCACTCACGTGTTTGTAGGTGCCCAGAATGCCCGGATCCTGCGGCATCTTTTGATTGGGACGGAAGGCGACCTCCAGTTTCCCTTCGCCCTTGGCCACAAAAAACGCACCCCGGTCCTGACCTTCGTCAACTGTGGCCGCAAACACCAGTTGGTTGTCACGCCGCTCACCGTTGCCGGTCCACATGCCTGCCGCACCAGGATCGGCAGCCCAACGCAACGAGACGATCACCTTCGTTGCAGTCACGTTTTGCACAGTCAGATGACGTTGGCTCGTCTCGTCGAAGTAGTGCGTGATTGTGACAGGGGTAGCTGCCAGCACACCGCCAGCCAAGGAAACAAGCAGCAACGCACGCATCGAAGAGGGAAGAAGAATTGGGCTCATCGCGGGTGACTCTCAAAGACGGGAGCCAATGCACAAGGCTTAGAAAAAGCTGCCCTTAAGCAGCACCCAAGCCTCAGAAAGCTGAGAAAACGTCACGGCAAGCCGACGGTAAAAACCAGATGAGAATACTTTTTCTCAACTTTTCAGACCGAGATGTCAGCAACAGGTCACAAAGGCGGAAAAACTAAATTATTGGAAATCAATAGTTTATAAAGAAAAGCGCTTTACCATTATTCTCAATTTTACAAATTTATGAATTAATTATGAAATGATTGTTGCAGTGATTCTAGATTCTGCTATAAATACCATAGAATCAGAAATCACTCACGCAGTCATGAAAACAATTATCCGCCTCGCTCTTGCCACCACAATCTTGGTTGCCGCCACCGCGAAAGCCCAGAACGGCTATTACGCCTCCGGTTACTACTCCGCACCCCAAGCCCAGGCCGCTTATGCGCAGCAGCAAGCTTGGAACGCCTACTATCAGCAGCAGGCTAATGCCCAAGCTTGGGCCAACTACTATGCCCAACAGGCCGCAGCGCAGCAGGCAGCCGCCCAGCGCGCCGCTGCTGAGCGTGCCGCAACCGCTGCACGCCCTGCGGTTGCAGGCAACTCGCAGATCCGCTTTGATGGCCGCTTCGCCAGCGTCGGTGCCACAGCTCCCCAGGCCCTTCAGTTTGCCGTTTATGCCGCCAACACCCTCCAGAACAAGCCTTATGTCCTTGGTGGCGGCCATCGCAACATCGAGGACAGCGCTTATGACTGCAGCAGCAGCACCTCTTATGTGCTGATCAAAGCAGGATTGCTGAACCGCTGCCTGTCCAGCAAGGAGTTCGCCACCTATGGCGAGGCTGGTGTCGGCCGCTTCATCACCATCTGGGTGAAGCCTGGCGAGCATGTTTTCATGACCATCTGCGGTCTTCGCATGGACACGAGCGGTCAGGTTACTGGCGAAGGCCCCCGCTGGCGCACCAAGAGCCGCAACTATGCTGGCTTCACCCCGCGCCATCCTTTTGGCATGTAATTCTCAAATTTGTGACTCGATTCTCACACCCATAAACAACGCTTCATTCAAAACTGAAACTCACGGCCTAAATACCACCAAAACTCTCAAATCTACGAATCATATGAAAACGACCACCACCCTCTCCTCCACCAACGAAGAAGTCACCCTCGGCTGGAACGCGATGCCCGCTTACGGCGAAGTGATGAAAACCCTCGTCGGCACCGATCACACGAACGTCACCACCACCCTCAACGTCACCAACAAGAATCTGACGAGTTCCTTCTGGAGCATGCTGAGCAGCCTGAAGTAATTGTCTGGCAGCCTCCCGGCCTTGACCTTGCGGATTGCGTGAGCCGCAGGTAAGGCTGGGGGCCTTCCAGCAATGCAGGTTCTTCGCTCCATCGACTCTCTTGCCCAGCTTCCAGGTCCGTTGGCGCTTGCAGTCGGTGTTTTTGACGGCCTCCACCTCGGTCATCAAGAAGTCATCCGCGCCGCCCAGGAACATGCCACCCAACATCATGGCACGGCAGTCGTCGTGACCTTCGACCCGCACCCTGTGCAGATTCTGCGCCCTGGATCAGCGCCGAAACTGCTCTGTGGTCCACGGCATCAACAGTCGGTGCTGAAACAAATCGGCATCCGCTGCCTGCTCGCCTGCCCTTTCACCCCCGAAACGGCCAGGACACCGGCCCGTGCCTTCATCCAGCAACTCGTTCATGCCGCCAAACCGCTCGGCTGCATCTCCGTCGGGTACACCTGGAGTTTCGGCCACCAGCGCGAGGGTGACATCCATCTGCTGATGGAATTGGGCCAGCAGCACGACTTTGCCGTCTATGGCGTGCCTCCCTTGCGCATCCATGGCGAGATCGCCAGCAGCACACTCATCCGCGAAGCCGTGTCCAAGGGCGATCTCGCCAGGGCGGCGCTCTTTTTGGGGCGCGAGTATTCCGTCTTCGGCCCTGTCGTCGAAGGCCAGCACCTGGGACGGCAGCTCGGTTTCCCCACCGCGAATGTGGCAGTAGAAAACGAACAACTGCCTCCGCTTGGCGTATATGCGGTTCAGGCACGCGTCCAGGACGACTGGCTGCCCGCCGTGGCTAATCTCGGCCGCCGACCGACGATCGCGCCAGACGCCGATCCATCGCTCGAAGTCCATCTTCTCGACTGGAACGGCGATCTCTACGGAAAAGATCTCGAAGTGCGCTTCACATGCTTCCTGCGATCCGAGATGAAATTCAACGGACTCGACGAACTCAAGGCGCAAATCGCACGCGACATCGAGGCTGCGAGAGCCTGATGTTTCTCACTTCTTGGGCTTCGGCGGTTCCTGCTTCGGATAACCATCCAGCTTCACCACGCTCACGGCGCTTTCCGTCGGAAAATCAGATGGAATCGCTGCCGTGCGCTCCACATTGCCAGTCGCCGCCCACTCCGTACCACGTTGCAAGATCGTATAAAATCCGCGGTCGAGCATGGAGTAATCCGCGTGACCGAGCGTCGTGTGAAACACGCGCCCCTTGTGATAACCGAGCACCATGTTGTTCGGCTCGTTCACGCCAGTAAGATCAGAAACCGCCGTTGTGAGCACATCCACATTCTCCGCCGGGCCGCGCAGCTTGCTGTAAAGCTCGTCTTTCGCGTGCATCCAGCGTTTCGGCAGGCCGCGCGTGATCGGATGATCGGAATTCTGCACCTCAATGACGAATTCATGCTGCGCACCATGCGCGCCGCCATTGCCGGCGCTTGTGTCGCGGAACAGCTTGCCGTCCTTCACGTAGAGCCACGGCCCGCTCTTCTCATTGCGGCCGCCCCAGCCACCGACACCGATCATGTCGTTGTATTCCTTCCAGTCCCCAAATGCATTGTTCGCCGCATGCACGGAGACGAAACCGCCTCCCTCCGCCACATACTTCGTGAACGCATCACGCACATTCTGCGGCCAGGGCTCGCCGTTGTAATTGCTCACGACGGCCTGATAGCTGCCAAACTCCGGCTTCCACGCATGCCACGCCTCCGGCGGCGATCCTTTCGGCGGTGTCGTGCTCACATCGACCATGAAAGCCCCGCAGCTCTCCAGTGCGTTTTTCAAAACGGGCGTGGTGATGTCCCATTTGTGATTGTTCTGACCGTCCACGATGAGGACTTTCAGCTTGTCAGCCGCCTGAAGGCCGGTGGCGATGAAAACGAAGAAGGAGAGCAGGAGAGAGCGCATGGTTGTGGATTTGTTGCTATCAAGTTGCCGCTTGAATGGCAAGAACGAAGACACCGGACCGCACCGTAATTCACCTTGACCCTCCGCGTCGTCCCCGCCGACACTGGTTTGCTCTCCCTCGATGTCCCTGTTCATCGCTCTCCTGATTTACCTCAATCTCCTGCTGATTCTCGCGGTCGTGTCTGCCTCGGAAACCGCCATTCACAGTGCCAGGGATGTCGAGGCGCAGCTTCTCGCCGCGGGAGAAGGCGCGGTGGCGCAAAAGCTCCGCGCCATCACGGCTAATCCCTTCGCTCAACTGCACCGCGCGCTTTTGCTCTCCGCGGCGTTAAACCTCGCTCTGGCGGCGCTCGGCCTGTGGATCGTCACCGGCCCGCTGCGCTCGCTCGGGTGGAATCCATGGGTCACCTCTTCCGTGCTCTTTTTGGCAACGGTCCTGCTAGGAGACATGGCCCCGAAATTCTTTGCCGCGCGCAATCCCTCCGTGGTGCTGCTCGGCAGCCTTCGCCTTCTGCATCCGCTGCGTAGCGTGCTCGATCCCTTCACCGCCTTCGCCGACCACGCCACTGACGCGCTTTTGCAACGGTTCGTCGCCCGCCACGTCAAGACGCGCCTTCCTCTCACGCGCGATGAGTTTGAAACCCTCGTCGAAATGCGCCAGGAGCAGGGACTGCTCGACAACGATGAAAGCGCCATGATTCACGAGGCGCTCGACATCGAGGCGCTCACCGTGCGCGATTGCATGATACCCCGCGTCGATCTCGCGCTCGTCAGCAGCGAGGATCCGGACAGCAAGGTCACCGCGGCACTCGAACGCGCGGCCAGCCGCTTCGTCATCATCTACGGCGAAACACCTGACTCGGTGGAAGGCGTCATCGACACCGCCGCGTGGAAACTCGGCAACCGCCCGCCCTGGCGCACGCTGATGCGCCCGCCGGTGTTCGTGCCCGAGACGATGCCCGTGCTGGAGGCGTTGGAGCAGCACCTGCACAGCGACGACCTGCCCGTGCTCATCGCCGATGAATACGGCGGCCTCGAAGGCATGATCACGCGACGCGAAATCGCCGACTGGCTGCTGTACGAGGCCGCGCCGTGGCGCGGTGAGGCGGCGGAAATCCGCGACTTGGGCAGCGGGCGTTACCTTCTCGACGGCGGCACACGCCTCGACCACTTGCAGGAGGAACTCGGCCTCGAAATCGACGCCGGCGGCATCGACACCATTGGCGGGCTCGTCTTCAACCAGCTCGGCCACGTTCCCAAGCCTGGCGAGCGCGTCACCATCGCCGACACAGACATCAAAGTGCGCCGCATCGTCCGCGCCCGCATCCAGGAACTCGAACTCCGTCTCAAACCCAAACCCGCCGACGAATCCGGCGAAATCTGATTCTTCTCCTTTGAGCTTCGTCATTCGCCATTCGGATTTCGTCATTCTGCCATGACCTGGCTCCTCCTCATCCTCTGCCTCGTGCTCTCCTTCATCCTGTCTGGATTGGAGAGCGCGGTGCTGGCGGTGAGCCGCGTGCGGGTGCGCCATGCCGCCAGCGAGGGAGACAACCGCGCCCGCGGCCTGCTGCCGCTGCTGGAGGACCGCGATGCCCTCATCGGCTGCATCACCGTCACAAACCACATGACGAATCTCTGCGCCTTCCTCCTCATCGCGCTCCCCGTCATCCACAGTGCCAGCGTGTGGAGTTTCGCCATCGCATTTCTTCTGGCGCTGCCTGTCTTCCTCATCGGCCTCGAAGTCATGCCGAAGAAGCTCTTCCGCCGCTATCCCTTTCGCTCACTTCGCGCTGTTTCACCCTTGGTGCACGTTGTGGGCCTGGCGCGGCCTCTCTTTCGTGCCTTCGCGCCGCAGCACAACTCCGCCGAGATTTCCACCACTCCCAGCGAAGCACGGCAGACGCGCGGGCGCGACGACCTGAAGGCCCTCGCGCACGAACTCGCCATGCAACACCAGTTGTCGCCAACTGCGACGCATCTCATCGAACGCGTGCTCGACTACAAAAAGCTGCACGCCGCCGACGTCATGCAGCCGCTCACACGCAGCGTCGCTCTCGCCGCCGAGATGCCTCTCAACACCGCGCTCATCTTCGCTCGTGAGCAAAACTGCCCGCTCCTCCCCGTCCTCGGCGAAAGCGGCAGCTTCATCGGCATGCTCGACACCACCGAGTTGCCACCCACCCTGCCACCCGACCGCCTCGTACGCCAGCACATGCGCACGCTCGACACCGTGCCCGCCATCCTGCCCGCGTTGCAAGTGCTGCAACGTCTGCGCAAACAGGGCCGCCGCCTCGCCATCGTCGTCGATGAGCGCCATTCTCCCATCGGCCTCGTCAGCGAGGAACGTCTGCTTGAGCCGTTGATGCATTGAGCAGCGGAGCAATGGAATCGTGGAGTGTTGGAATAATGGAATGTTGACGTTCGCTCATCATTCATCCAGCACTTCACTACTCCAACACCCCTCCGCATGCGTCTCGTCTTCGCCACTTCCAACGCACATAAAACCGAAGAAGTCGCCGCCATCCTCGGTGACGATTGGATGGTCGAGGATCTTCGTGCTCACCCCGCTGTCACGCTCGACGAGGAAACCGGCGACACCTTCGAGGCCAACGCAATCATCAAAGCCGTCAGCGGCAGCCGTGCGCTACCCGGTTTGCTCGTGCTCGCCGACGATTCCGGTCTGGAGGTCGATGCCCTCGGCGGCGCACCCGGCGTGCGCAGCGCCCGCTACGCTGGCGAAAATGCCAATGCCGCCGACAACCGCGCCAAGTTGAAGCAGGAACTCGCCAGACTGCCGCAAACGCGCCCTTTCTCCGGGCGCTTCCACTGCTGCATGGTTCTCGCACGCGATGGCGCGGTGCTGCACATCTCCCACGGCAGCGTCGAAGGACACCTCATCATGCAGGAGCAGGGCGCAGGCGGTTTCGGCTACGATCCGCTCTTCATTCCCGATGGCTTCGACCAAACCTTCGGCGTGCTTCCCGCCGAAACCAAAAATGAACTCAGCCATCGCGCCCGCGCTCTCGCTGCCATGAAACAAAAGCTCGAATCATCGCTGTGATTGCTGTGACTCTCAGGCGGTTCTGCTTTGGCCTAGTCTTGCTAGGAGTAGTGGGGTGTGTGCAACCTCGTGCTCCCGCCGTCCACGAGCCGGAATCTCAATCACTGGCCCCGCATGACCCGTCGTGGATCGAAGCCGGCGCAACAAGCCAGAACCCGGCTGCTTTACGTTCTGGCCAAATTGAGTGGCATCCTGCGAGGCAGATGGAAAGCCGCCCGCTGATCGGCGGCGCCAATGTGCAAACTTTCAGCGTCAGCAATGACCGCCACTCAGTCGATTTTCAAACCGTCACCTTCGACAGCCGCGATTACGACATCAAAGTCATCGACCAGCCGGAAGACTGGTCGGGCGGCGGCAGAATCAGCGGCTGCATGCGTCAGGCCGGAGCCGTCGCGGGGGTGAACGGCGGCTTCTTCACGCCTCAATTCACGCCGATGGGCCTCATGATCGCCAATGGCCGGAAAACGGGCGCCTGGCAGGCAAACAAGCTCCTCAGCGGCGCCGTCGTCGTGAATCACACCTCACAACTTCTCTGGAATGCCGAAGCCGGTCATCACGCTGCGCGTGAACTCATCCAAGCCGGTCCGCGCCTCGTCGATTCCGGCCAGCCTGTCACCGGACTCGAACGCAGCAGACACACATCGCGCACTTTCGTCGCCACCGATGGCAATCATCACTGGATCATCGGTACGGCGCAGGCCACCAGCCTCGGCGAACTCGCTGAAATCCTCGCCATCCCCGGCCTTTTCACCATTCCCGTCCACCGCGCCCTCAATCTCGACGGCGGCCACTCGTCAGCGATCTATTATCACACTGCCGATGGCCGCGAACATTCCGATCCCGGCTGGAGCACGGTGCGCAATTACCTCGGCATCGTTCCGAGAGGCATGCAGAGATGATTTTCATCTGTGGGTGGGCATCACTCCACCCGCACCGCCGCACAAACCATTTCCAGAATGCGGTTGAGTGATGACGCTCCGGAACCCTCCATGAATGCGCTGCCGGGGAAGGCTTCCCAGTTGTCGCGGCTGGTGTCGGGCTTCGGCTGCGGGATGAGTGTGAGCGTCGGATCATACTGGCCGGTCTTGCCACCGAGCTTGTAGATCACGAGATCGAGCGACGGCACGACGTAGAGGCAAAAACCGCCAGCGCCGCTCTTCCAAAACGCATCCTTCGGCGCTCCTGCCACGTGACCGTCGGAATTGTGCTCCCATTGCAGGCTGAAGGGCGTGTGCGGGTTGTAGGGGCTCCACGTCTGGCATTTTTTGATGTACTCCGGCGGGACGAGCTGCTTGTCCTTCCACTTGCCACCATGCGCAAGGCAGTAGGCGAAACGCAGAGCATCTGTGGCGTGCAAAGCGGTGCTGCCCGCGCCATTTGCGTGCGGCATGACGAAATCGCCGCGATGCAGGCAGTAATCCCACGCGCCCCAGCCCTGCGGCTTTGCGAGACGCTCGTTGATGAAGTCCTTCAACTCCATGCCGCTGACATGGCGCAGCACAATGCTGGCGATGTGCGGTGAGGGCGATGAATACGAGTAACCCGCGCCTGGATCGCACCACAGCGGCACGTTGAGCGAGGATTTGTCGAGGTCCTTGATGTTCTGACCGGGCATGGGCTTCAGCGGCTGCGGTTTCGGATTGCCTGTGACATAACCGGTGGGTGTCTGGCCTTCACCCCAATAACCGCCGGTCATGCAGAGCAACTGGCCGAGCGTGATGTTCGCTTTGCGCGGATCATTCAGCGGAAAAGCCTCAGGCAGATACTTTTCAGTGAAAACTTTCGTGTCGAGGCCTTCTGGAATCTTGTCTTTGAACTCCTCCAGCATGATGCCGCACGCGATGCTGCAAAACCCTTTGCCGGTGGAGGCCATGTCGGGATTCGAATTGCGGCTGGCACGGCCAAAGTAGCGCTCGAAGCACAGCCAGCCTTTGTGCACCACGACGAGTCCGCCATGAGCGGTGCTGCGTTCGGTCATGGTATAAGCCGGTTCCAGCTTCACCAAATCCATGCCGGCATTATCACGGCAGGACTTCGCATCCTTAGCCTCACGCCAGCCGCCTTCGCTATCAGGCGGTGGAAAATAGAGATCAGCAGCGGCCAGCGGCGACGAAACGAGAGCGAGCAAGCTAAGAAAGCGGAGGTTCATGACGGTCCCGCATCATGAAATGCTTCGTGCGATCACGCGAGCATCATTTCAGCGCGATCAAAAACTGCGGCTGACACCAACGAGCACGCCGAGCGAGTTGAGGCCCGGATTCGGATTCGTGGCGCCACCGTTGGAGTGATGCTGAAACATCGCACTGGCCCGGAGGGACCATTCCTGCGTAAGGACACGCGAAACGCCGAGCTGGCCGAACCAGTTCAGTGTGAAGTCCTGGCCTTGGCCGCCGGGCACATTCTGCGCATCCACCCAGCCGAAACCGCCCCCGATGGAGCCAAAGACACTCCATGTCGCGGTCGGATCCCACCACTCGATGGAGGGCGAGGCTGAGAAGCCGAGATAGCGGTTCTCACTGCCCTGCTCGAACCAGTTCGCCATCACGGTGATCTTGTTGCGCACGACGAGCGCGGAGCCATTGTTGAAATGCAGGCCGAACATTTCCTTCGACCGCCAGGAGACCATGAATGGTACGATGCGGTAATTGAAGGTCGTGTCGCCGCCGACTTTCCACAGCATGCCGGTTTCAAAGTCGAAGGCATGTTGATTCCAGGGCTTCAATTCCGAGGGTGCGTTTTGGGCTTGGGCAAAACCGGCGGTACAAAGCAGCAGGGAGGCGAGGAGCGTGCGGATCATGCGCGCATGCTAACGTCACACGCCATAAACGCCAGCACGGAGTGATTTGCCACTGGCGATTCGCGCACGACGCGGCGAAAGCGGTTTAACAGAATCGTTGTTTCGGCGACGGAACCAAGGGGTGACAGTTGAGAGGTTCGGAGGAATGGCTCAAGGGTTGAAAAACACTTTTTCTTATTATCGTGTTTGCGGCGCGCTTGCTCCCCGCCACGATGTCACCCCGAAAAACACTGAATTCACTCACTTTTCCCTCATGAGCTCCACCCGCGTCCTCCTCACCACAACGTCATTCCAAGACACGCCCGGCCGGCATCACGACCTGATGACCGCCGCCGGTTTCGAGGTCGTCAGTGAACGCGGTCCGCTGCCGGAATCGCGCATGCTCGAGCTCGCCGGCCAGTTCGACGCCTTCATCTGCGGAGATGACGCCATCACGCGCGCGGTGATCGAAAAATCCCTCCCGCGTCTCAGAGTCATTAGCAAATACGGCATCGGGCTCGACAAGATCGATGTGAAGAGCGCCACGGAGTTCAAGATCCCCGTGCTGTTCACGCCGGGTGTCAACCACACCACGGTGGCCGAGCACACCTTCCTGCTGCTCCTCGCTCTCGAGAAAAACTTCTTCTTCCACACGGACTCCACACGCGCAGGCGGCTGGAAGCGCAAGACGGGCCACGAGGTGATGGGCAAGACGATCGGCATCGTCGGCCTCGGCCGCATCGGCAAGGAAGTCGCCATCCGCGCCCGCGCGTTCGGCATGGAAGTCGTCGGCTATGACCTCTACTGGGACGACAAGTTTGCCGCCGAGCACAGCGTGAAGCGGGCCGCAACCCTCGACGAGATTTTCGCCTGCTCGGACTATCTATCCCTGCACACGAACCTGACACCGGAGACACGCGACATGATCTGCGCGGCCTCCATCGCCAAGATGAAAAAAGGCGTCATCATCCTCAACTGCGCGCGCGGTGAGATCGTCCACACGGACGACATGGTTGCCGCTCTGCAATCCGGACAGGTCGCCGGTTATGGCACAGACGTGCTGGAGCACGAACCGCCGCCCGCTGATCACCCGCTGCTCAAGCTGCCGAATTGCATTGTGACCCCGCACATTGGCTCCCGCACACATGAGAGCGTGCAACGCCAGGCCACATGCGCCGTCGAGAATCTCACGTTGTTCCTTGCTGGCAAGAAGCCGCACGCGCAGGCCAATACTTTCTAACCGTACCTCTCAGACAACATCCCCTTCCCTCCAACCATGAGCCTCAATATCAAATCCCGCGAATCCTGCGCCTTCGATCAAATTTCACTCGGAGAAGTCATGCTCCGTCTCGATCCCGGCGAGGGCCGCATCCGCACGGCCCGTCATTTTCAAGCGTGGGAAGGCGGTGGCGAATACAACACGTCCCGCGGCCTGAGAAAATGCTTCGGCTACAAGACCGCCGTCGTCACCGCCTTCGTGGACAATGAGGTCGGCCATCTCATTGAGGATTTTATCATGCAAGGCGGTGTCGCGACCGACTTCATCAAGTGGCGCGAGGACGACGGCATCGGTCGCACGGTCCGCAACGGCCTCAATTTCACCGAACGCGGCTTCGGCATCCGAGGTGCTGTAGGCAACCCTGACCGCGGCAACACGGCCGCCTCGCAACTCAAGCCCGGCGACATCGACTGGGATCACATTTTTGGCAAGCTTGGCGTCCGCTGGTTCCACACTGGTGGCATCTATGCCGCACTCTCCGCCACGACAGCCGAACTCACCGTCGAAGCCGTCAAAGCTGCCAACAAATACGGCACCATCGTCAGCTACGATCTCAACTATCGTCCTTCGCTCTGGAAGACCATCGGCGGCTTGAAGAAGGCCCAGGAGGTCAATCGCGAGATCGCCAAGTATGTCGATGTCATGATCGGCAACGAGGAAGATTTCACCGCCTCGCTCGGATTCGAGGTCAAGGGCGTGGACCACAACATCTCCAAGATTGAACTCGACGCCTTCAAGGCCATGATCGAGACAGCAGTGAAGGAGTTCTCGAACTTCAAGGTCGCCGCCACCACACTGCGCGGCGTGAAGACCGCCACCGTCAATGACTGGTCCGCCATCCTCTGGCATGACGGCAAGTTCCACGAGAGCCGCAAGTATCCCGGCCTGGAAATCCTCGACCGCGTCGGCGGTGGTGACAGCTTCGCTTCCGGCGTGCAATTCGGTTTCATGGAGTTCAACGACGCGCAGAAGGCGGTCGAATACGGAGCCGCCCACGGTGCTCTCGCTTCAACGACCCCTGGCGACACTTCGATGGCGACCCGCAAGGAAGTCGAAAAGACCTTTGGTGGCGGCGGCGCGCGTGTCGTGCGTTAAGGAATGACGAAACCAGAATGGCGAATGACGAATGAAGTCCGAATACCCCAAACAAGAATGATGCGCACGGAGATGAGGCTCGGTTGTTGGTCATTCGGGTTTCGGTATTGATTCGTCATTCCACATTCCTCATTCGTCATTTCCCTTCATGGCATCCACTGACTTCACGCCTCCGCACGTTTACGAGCAGCCTTATCCGGCTTTCGACATCAACGCCATCGAAACGCCCGCCTACGTGGTGGACACGGCGTTGCTGCGCAAAAACATGGAGAAACTTGCAGGCGTGCAGCGTGGCTCCGGCGCGAAGGTGCTGCTTGCGCTGAAGGGGTTCTCGATGTTCAGCGTGTTTCCGATCATGCGCGAGTATCTGAGCGGTTGCTGCGCGAGCGGATTGCACGAGGCGATGCTGGCGCAGGAATTCGGCAAGGAAGTGCACGTTTATGCGCCCTCATTCAAAGAGGCGGAGATGCGCGAGATCATTCCGATCGCCCATCACATCAGTTTCAACTCGCTCGCCCAATTCCGGAAGCACAAGCCTGCGCTGGATGCCGCGAAAGCCGTTGGTCACGCGCCGAGTCCGGGCATTCGCGTGAATCCGGAACATTCGGAGGTCGAGGTGTCGCTTTACGATCCGTGTTCGCCCGGATGCCGTCTCGGCGTCCGCGCCGATTCACTCGAAGGCGAGGACCTGAGCGGCATCGAAGGATTGCACTTCCACGCGTTGTGCGAACAGGACTCCGATGTGCTGGAACGCACCGTGGCTGCCGTTGAGGCCCGCTTCCCACGCCTGCTCAAACAAGTGCAGTGGGTGAACATGGGCGGCGGCCATCACATCACGCGCAATAATTACGACGTGGATCGCCTCGTGCGCGTGCTCCGCACCTTCCGCGAGAAGTGGGGCAAGGAAGTTTACATCGAGCCGGGTGAGGCCACGGGCCTGAACACCGGCTATCTCATTGCTGAGGTGCAGGACATCGTGCCGACGCCGGTTCCCACCGCGATCCTCGACATCTCCGCCACCGCGCATATGCCGGACTGTTTGGAGATGCCCTATCGTCCGCACATTTTCGGCGCAGGCAAAACGGGCGAGTATGCCCACGAGTATCGCATCGGCGGCCCGACCTGCCTTGCGGGCGATGTACTCGAAGGCTTCTCGTTTCCTGAACCACTCCGAATCGGGCAGCGACTCGTATTCGCCGACATGGCGCACTACACGATGGTGAAGACGACCACCTTCAACGGCGTGCACCACCCTGACATCGCGATTTACGATCCCACGACAAAGGAATACCGCGTGGTGCGCCGCTTTGGCTACGAGGACTTCCGCAACAAGCTCTCCTAGCGGGCGGATGCAGCGAGTTTCTCGATCCACTTGCCAAGATCCGGCGGTGAGAAGCTTTGCATGCGTTGAAGCAATTTCTCAGTCCCGGTTTCGACCAGAACACAGGCTGCATGCTCAGGCTTCAGGTAGCCGGAATGGCTCATATGATGGATGAAATCGACCAGGCCGTCGAAAAAGCCGCCGACGTTGAGCAGACCCACCGGCTTGTCGTGAAACGCAAGCTGCAACCAGGTGAGTGTCTCGAACAATTCATCCAGCGTGCCGAACCCACCAGGAAGTGCGATGAAGCCGTCACTCAAATCAACCATCATCTGCTTGCGTTCGTGCATGCTGCCGACAACACGCAGTTCCGTCACGCCGCGATGGCCGAGTTCCTTTTCCAGCAACGCCTGCGGGATCACCCCGATGACTTCGCCGCTTTGCGCAAGCGCACCGTCAGCCAAGGCACCCATCAAGCCGATGTTGCCCCCGCCATAGACGACGCCAATGCCATTGCGAGCCAGGAAGCCACCGAGATCATGCGCGGCATTACGGTGAACGGGATCGTTTCCAGAGTTGGAACCACAATAGACACAAATTCGGCGCAAGGAGAGCATGCGGCTGATGATGAATGAATTCCCTGCCACTGCAAAGGCTTGCATGCATGTCGCGTTCTTCGCTAACTTCATTCCATGAACCCGACCCGCCGCTCATTCATCGCTTCTTCCGCCGCCACGCTCACCGGTTGTTCCCTGCTGCCTTCATTCCGCAAGGGCGACTGGATCGACGCGCATGTGCATGTGTGGACACCAGATGTGGAAAAGTACCCGCTGGCCCGCGGTTACGCCGTCAGTGACATGCGGCCGCCAAGCTTCACGCCAGAGCAGTTGTTCGCGCACTGCAGGCCGGAAGGCGTGCGGCGCGTCGTGCTGATTCAGATGAGTTACTATCAGTTCGACAACAGCTACATGCTCGACGTGATGCGGGCGCATCCTGGCACCTTCAGCGGCGTGGCTATCGTGGATGAGAACGCGTCTGACGTGGCTACCACGATGACCCAACTCGTCCGGCAAGGAGTGCGTGGATTCCGCATCTCCGCCGGCAAGGCCAGCAATCTTTCCCAATGGATCGGCTCTCCCGGCATGGCGACACTGTGGAAAACGGCCGCGGAATTGAAGGCAAGCGTGTGTCCCCTCATTAATCCCGACACGCTGCCGCTCATCGACAAGATGTGCGAGTGGTATCCAGACACCAGCGTCGTAATTGATCACTTCGCGCGCATCGGCATGGCTGGCAGCATCAAGGAAACCGACGTGAGGAACCTGTTGCGCCTGGCGCGCCATGCGAAAACGCACGTCAAGGCATCCGCGTTCTACGCGTTGGGGCGGAAGAAGGCGCCCTACCTCGACATGGGACCGCTCATTCGTCAGCTTCGCGATGCCTTTGGCCCGCAGCGTGTGATGTGGGCGAGCGACTGTCCTTTCCAAGTCGATCCTGGTCATAACTACCATGATTCGATCGCGTTGATCCGTGACCGGCTCGATTTCCTGAATGAGAGCGACAAGTCGTGGATGCTGCGTGGAACGGCGGAGAAGGTGTTCTTCTCGTGAGGCAGGCAGACGGTTATTTTTTCGCTCCATGTGACATTCCAACCGGGCCAGCCTGCTTCACATGAAAAAGCCCCGTCAGCATGCCGACGGGGCTTGGTTTCGAGAGGGATGGTTGGCGAACGAATCAAGCAGCAGCTTCGGCGCCTTTGTGGCCGAGCTGTTTCACCGCGAGGTTGAGTTGGTCGTATTCGATGGGCTTCTTGATCACTGTGACCGGACCGTGCGACAGGATGCGGCTGAGGATTTCGCTGTCCGGATAGCCAGTGATGACCACGATGGGCAGGTCTGGATAAAGCGCCTTGAGTTGTGAGTAAACCTCGTCACCCGGCACATCAGGCAGTTTGAGGTCCAGGAAGACGAAATCGAATTTCTGCTTCTTCGCCATTGCGATGGCTTCCGCGCCGGTGCCAACCACAAGACGGCCGAAGCCGGCCTTCTTGAGGAACTGCTTGAAGAGCGCTTGCAGGGCGGGGTCGTCATCGACCACCATCACCGTAGGCTGTCCAGCCTCGTCTTCTTTGCGTAACACGTCACGGTCAAGCAGGCTGCGCTTGATGCGCCAGCGTCCGCCGATCTGCACGGCAGGCAGTTGCCCACGTTGGACAAGGTAATAGACGGTCGGGAGTGGAATGCGGAGGTATTCCGCGGTTTCCTTCACCGTCATAAGTTCGGGCGCGTTGAGGTCAGCCATGGTTGTTACGGGAAATTGAGTGGGCAGTTGCGGGTGAAGAAGAAAGGCACTGTCGGGTCGAAGAGCTGGGAGTTTACTTGATAATTTCCACCGTTATAAAGGATACGCTGCTGTTTGGGAGAGAACCGGTCTTTGGATAATTGGTAGATTTGCGAATTTTAGTCACAATTGCAAACCAAAATTGAGGTCCAGGGGAAAAACTTCGCAAAACCTGAAGAATTTCATACAAATCGCCCGGCTCCAAAACGCACACAACCACAAGCTTCAGGTAGAGCCAGTGGATGATTCCACGAGAAAACGTCATGGTTGTTACGATGGCTCCTTGGAGTCGGTCTTTGCTACAGCTTCGTCCAGAGCTCTGATTTGCGAATTGTCACGGACTAGCCTAGATGCGCATGCCCATGCCCGATTCTATTCCCAACGTCCTCGCCGAACGCTACGCCACCGCCCCCATGCGCGCCCTCTGGTCGCCCGAGGGCAAAGTGAGGCTGGAGCGGGATTATTGGATCGCTGTACTCAAGGGTCAGCGTGATCTCGGCATCCCTGTGCCGGACGGCGTGATCGAGGCCTACGAAAAGGTGAAGGACCAGATCAACGTGGCCTCCATCATGGAGCGTGAGCGGGTGACGCGTCACGACGTGAAGGCACGCATCGAGGAGTTTTGCGACCTCGCCGGCCACGAGCATATCCACAAGGGCATGACCAGCCGCGACCTCACTGAGAATGTCGAGCAGCTCCAAGTCTTCCGCGCCTTGCTGGAGATCCGCCGCAAGACGGTGGCTGTGCTGGCTGGCATCGCCCGTCGTGCCTCGCAGACGCGCGACATTCCGCTCACTGCCCGCACGCACAACGTCGCCGCGCAAGCCACCACCCTGGGCAAACGCCTCGCCATGTTTGGCGAGGAGACGCTGCTAGCCTTTGGCGATCTGCAAAACGTCATCGCCACCTATCCCGCTCGCGGCCTGAAAGGCGCTGTCGGCACGCGTTTGGACCAAATCACTCTCTTCAATGGCGACGCGAAAAAGGCCTCCGAGCTCGAAAATCGCATCCTGCATCACCTCGGCATGCCAGCGGCCTTTGGAGCCGTAGGTCAGGTGTATCCGCGTAGCCTCGACATGCAGGTCATCGGCTCGCTTTGCCAGGTTGCGAGTGGTCCGGGCAGCTTTGCTCGCACGCTGCGCCTCATGGCCGGGCACGAACTGGCCTCCGAAGGCTTCGCCAAAGGCCAGGTGGGCTCCTCCGCGATGCCGCACAAGATGAACAGCCGCTCCTGCGAGCGCGTGAACGGCCTGCATGTCATCCTCAAAGGTTACCTCGCCATGGCGGCCGGACTCGCCGGTGATCAGTGGAACGAAGGCGATGTGTCCTGCTCCGTCGTGCGCCGCGTGATGCTGCCAGATGCCTTCCTGGCCCTCGATGGCCTGCTGGAGACCTTCCTTACCATTTTGAACCAGATGGAGGTCTTTGAATCCGTCATCGAGCAGGAACTCATGCGCTACCTGCCGTTCCTTTTGACCACCACCGTCATGATGGAAGCCGTCAAAGCCGGTGCAGGCCGCGAAACCGCCCATGAAGTCATCAAAGAACACGCCGTCCAAGTCGCCAAGGACATGCGCACCGGCAAAGTGCGAGAAAACGACCTTCTCACCCGCCTCGTCGCCGATTCACGCCTCACTCTGACCGATGCCGACATGCAGCGCCTTGTCGCTGCCGGCAAAAACAACACCGGCGATGCCCCACAGCAGGTCGATGCCTTCTGTTCCCGCGTGGATGCCATCACGAAGGAGTATCCCGAAGAAGCGAAGTATGAGCCGGGTGTGATTTTGTAGGAGTCGCCTTCCCGTGGCAGCGGACGTCAGCACGCCGAATCCACGGACTGGAGTTTTGACGCAAGATCACACGCGTATCGAGCGCCTTGTTTCACGACGTGACGTTTGTTGTCACAGTCGAGCCTTTTCCCCATGTCTCGCATCACCACCATCGAAACCGTCATCCCGTCCGGCATCATGCCGAATCTGCTGCTCGTCCGCATTCACACGGAGGACGGATTTGTCGGCTGTGGGGAGACGTATTACACGCCGCATGCCATCGCGTCGCTCATCCATGACTGGATGGCGGAGCGACTGCTCGGCGCGGATGCGCTCGCCATCGAATCGCACTGGCGCTTCATTTATGAGCGCTGCACGCCGTTTGGCCATCCGGGTGCGGAAATGCGCGCGCTGTCAGCCATCGACCTCGCCTTGTGGGACATTCTCGGTCAGGCGTGCAAGCAACCGGTTTATCGCCTACTCGGCGGGCCGGTGCGCGAGGAGATTCCTGTTTACAACACCAGCGGCGGACCGAGCTACGGCGCGCTCGTCGGCGTGACCGGCACGCCGAAACATCCCGGCTGGCCCGGCTACGGCGACATCGGTCAAAAAGGTCCGTTACAGGACAACTGGGCCTCGCATTTCGCCGCGGGCGATCTGGCGGAGGAACTGCTCGCCGAGGGCATCACTGCGATGAAGCTGTGGCCCTTTGACCGCGCCGCTCATCGCAACGGAGGCCTGCACATCTCGTGGACCGATGTCGAGGAGGCGATGAAGCCGCTGCGCGAGATTCGCGAGCGTGTGGGCATGAAAATGGATATCGCCATCGAAGGACACGCGTTTTTCCATCTCCCCGCCGCCGAGCGCATCGCCGACGCGTTGCGCGAGATCAAGCCGCTGTGGCTTGAGGATGTGCTGCGCGTGGATCATGTCGGCACACTGGCCGATTTCCGCCGCAGGAGCGGTCTGCCCATTGCCGCGAGCGAGATGCTGCTCGGGCGGAAGGAATACCTCGCCGTGCTACAGGCGCAGGCCTGCGACTACTGCATGGTCGATCCAACGTGGAATGGCGGCATCAGCGAGACGCGTCGCGTGATCGACATGGCGCAGACCTTCAACGTGCCCTCCACCATTCACGACTGCACCGGTCCGCTTACCCTCTTCAGCGGCCTGCATCTCGCCGCCTCCTCTGCGAATGTCGTGTTCCAGGAGACCGTGCGCGCACACATCCGCTCGTTCTACGACAAGCTGGTCGATACACTGCCAGTGATCACCAATGGGAAGGCGCAGTTGCCAACGGGAACAGGCTTGGGGACGAAGTTGAAGGACGAGTTGTTCCGCGAAGGCGTGAATGGCTGGCGGAAGAGTGTGGCCAGATAGGAGAACACCACGCATCACTTCGCGCCAAACGCGGCGAGTTCCTTCCCTGCCCCGTCCCACACGCGCAACAGGCTGTCCTCGCCACCGGCGACGAGAGTCGTGCCATTGGGCGTGCTGACGGCGGCCTGCATGTAATCGGGGAGGTCGGTGATGTTGCGAATCTCTGTGCCTTCGTCGTTGACGATGCGGACACGGTTGTCACCGGCGGAGGTGATGATCTGGTTGGTCGCACCGATGAACTGCAGCGAGGTGACCTCCTTGCTCCAGCCTTCGATTTTCCGCTTCCGTTCGCCAATGATCATGTCCCAGGTCACCACGGTGCCTTCAGCGCCTGCGGTGGCGAGTACACGACCATCGCTGCGGAAGGCAACGCTGGTGACGTGATGCGTGTGGCCTTCCAGCAGGTTCAATTGCTTGCCCGTGGCAATCTCGGTGACACGCACGATCTTGTCCGCGGCGCCCGAAGCCAGCTTCTTGCCATCGGGCGAGAAATCGAGGCACAGCACCGTGTCGGTGTGCTTTTCCTTCCACGTCTGCGTGGCTTTGCCGGTTGCGACATCGAAGAGGATGATGTCGCCGGAGCGGGAAAGCTCACCGCCACCGGTGGCGAGCGTCTTGCCATCGGGACTGAAACGCACGGCGTTCACGCGGTCGGCAAAGAGACCCTTCTGGTCGATCTTGCGCTCCAAGGTCCAGCGCGGCAGCGTGCCCACGGTCTGCGTGATGGCTTTCGTAGCAACGAAGGTGCCATCTGGCGATGAGGTGATCGTGGTGGTCGCAGCCGTGTTCGCGACGCTTTCTTCGATCGGCGTGCCAGTAGCCGCCGCCCACACGCGCAAGGTGCCATCGTCGAACATCGAGGCCACGCGTCGGGCGTCGTCAGAGAAAGAAACCGCGATGGGTTTGGCGGTGGTTTTGGTCAACGACTGCTTCAGCGCAGCAAAATCGGCGGCGGCCTTGTCCTGCACTGTTTTTGCGGAAGTGATGGCCGCGTTGGCAGCAGCGATGACTTTGGCGTTGGCAGCTTTGGAGTCCGTGATGCGCTTCACATCATCCTCAGCATCCTTCACATTGCTCTCAGCGGCAGAAACGGCAGCCAGGGCCGAAACCTCGGTCATCTTGGCGGTGATGAGCTTGTCCTGGGCATCCTTGAGCTGTTTGTCGAGAGCAGCGTCCGGTTTGCCAGTGGGCGCGGCTTTGATTTTTGCGGCGACCTCATCCACGGCCTTTTGCGCGGCGGTCTTGGCCTCGGTGGTCGGCGGCACGGCCTTTTGTTTTTCCGGCAGCACCTTCTTCATCGTGGCGATGGCATCGTTGGCCTTGCCGAGCAGCACATCGAGAGCCTTGTCTTGTGCCTCAATGCGGGTGATCTCACCTTTCTGAAAAGTCTGCTCCAGCGTCTGCGCGGCGATGGTCCAGTCAAGCTCCGCCATCTTTTTCGTGGCCGCCACGCCGCCACGTAATTCGATGACCGGCTTCAGCGACGCCACATCCCAAACGCGCACTGAACCATCGTCGCAGCCGGTCACAACCTGTTTGCCATCCATCGACATCGCACTGCTCAAAACGACCACTTTGCCTGCGGTGGCGATTTTCTTGATCAGATCAGGACTGGCAGGCGCGGAAGCCGATTTCGCGGCATTCGATGTCGGTTTCGCCGAATCCAGCTTCCAGAGCTTCACCTCACGAAAACTGCCGCTGGCCAGACGCGTGCCATCCGGGCTGAAGGAAAGCGACTGCACCAGCGCACGGTGTGCTGCACCGTTTTTCTCCGTCGGATCACCCACCTGCGCCACAAGCTGACGCGTGGCCAGATCGTACACAAAAATGCGGTTCGAACGTCCGCAGGCGGCATAACGCCCGTCCTTCGAAATCGCGAGGCAGTAGATGGGATCCACACTCGCTGAGAATGCCTGCAGCACAATGGTGCGCTCCTGCGGCTTCGTGCTTTTCGCTCCCTGGTCGATCCAGAGCTTCAGCGTGTCGATCTGCTCGGGGGTAAGATTCACCGCACCAGACTTGTTGTTCGGCGGCGGCATCTCCATGTCCTTCGCATGCAACGATGCGGCCACAATGAGGCTCTCCGCGCTCTTGCCCGGGATGATCGACGGCCCCGACTCGCCGCCTTTGATCATCAATTCCGGCGTCTCCATGTTCAGATCGGCCTTGGTGGTCGTCTTGTTGTGACACGAGATGCAGTTCCCTTTCAGGAAGGGGTAAACATCACGGTAGAACTCAAGATCATCGGCCAAAACAAGGGTCGGGCTGATGAGAAGGGCGGTCTGGAGAAGCTTTTTCACAGATGGAACGGGGGTCTGTGAAACCTACGGCCCGAAACCAAGAAACCATTCAGCGCATGGCCGCCCGTTTCGTCATTCCATTCAGCGTGTTCAAGGCGCGAGGCGCTCGATGCTCCAGCCGCCCTCCACGTTACGCGTGTATTGAAAGCGGTCGTGCAGGCGATGCGGACCGCCCTGCCAGAACTCCATCGTCGCGGGCTCCACGCGGAAGCCGCCCCAGAATGACGGCAGCGGCACTTCACCCGCGCTGAACTTGGCTTTGATCTTCGCCCACTCCATTTCCAGCACCTTGCGCGAGGAGATCGCGCGGCTCTGCGCGGAGGCCCACGCGGCGATCTGGCTGTCACGCGGCCGGGTGAGGAAATACTTGATCGTTTCCGTCGTCGAAACGCGCGATGCCGTGCCGGTGATGATGACCTGCCGCTCCAGCGCGAGCCACGGGAACACCATCGAGACATGCGGATTCGCCGCAATGTGCGCGGCCTTGCGGCTTTCAAAGTTGGTGAAGAAGACGAAACCGCGCTGGTCCAGCGCCTTCAGCAGCACCGTGCGCACCAGCGGACGACCATCGGGTGACGACGTCGCCAGCGTCATCGCATTCGGCTCGATCACCTTCTCGTCGACGGCGTCCTTCAGCCAGGACTCGAACTGCACGATGGGATCCGGGTTGAGGGAATCCCGCGTGAGGATGGCGCGGTCGTAATGACGGCGCATGTCGGGAAGATCGGAGGATGGGGTGCCTGAACTGCTCATGGCGGAAATTGTATGCACTGCGACGGTTGGTCCGGGCGAATTATGATGAGCACGGCTTTTTCCTCAGCCCCACCCGACAGCTCTTTATGGCTCGAATTGTTCACACATCCAGCGGCAATTGATCACCTTCTCAATCAAATCGAGCGGCACGTAGTAATACTGATTTGAGGCCTCAAAGCCGATGCGCGAGTCCCTGCTCTGCAGTGCGTGCAAACGCACCGCCAGCGCGGCCTCGGCGTTCGCGAGTCGGGCGAGGGTGGCGTTGTCCTTGGCATCACGGGCCATCACGGCGCGTGCTTGATTGGCGACGCTGGCGAAATGAATCGCCGCGGCCTCGGCGAAGCGCATTTCCTCGGCGAGCGCCGCGCTGGGCTGCTTCACGGCGGCTCGCAGTTTCTTGAGCGAGTCTTCGAAGCCTTCCGCCACCTTCTCCAACTGCTGCGCGAAGACCTGTTCGGGATAGATCGCACGCCAGGCATTCAAATCGTCATACGGCAGGCCCACCATGCAGGCGTGGTATTTCGTGGGTGCAGGCCAGAGCAGGTTCGCCGGGCCCATTTGCAAAGGCGCGTTGTAAACAACGCCGATGTTGTAGGGGAACTCGCGAAACGCCGCGCTGCATCCGCGCCAGAAGGCCAGCGCGGCCTCGTGGTCGCTGCCGTGGCGTTGTTTCGCATACGCTTCGAGTGAACCGCCGCCGAGGATGGCGGAGACCACCTCGATGTTCGGCGAAGGATGACCGCCGAGCGTCCAGCCGAGCAAAATGTCGCGCACGCCGGCCTCGCGCAGGCCGCTGGCATGACGCGCGATGTTTTCGATCACCGGGAGGTAGGGCACGGAGGACATCTCCCAGGTGTTGCCGCACTGGATCTTCGCGGAAATGCGCAGCCCGCGCTGCTTCGCAGCCTCCCAGTGCTTCAGCGCACGCGGTCCTGGGCCGATGGAGCTGATGCTGTATTCACCGACGGCCGACTTCACGCCGCCGCGCTCGATGGGCAGGCTCCATTCGCTCACGCATTGCAAGGTGACACCTTCTGGCAGCCGCTGGATGGCATCGAGCGCCCAGTCATCACGCCAGGCCCAGTCCCACACGATGTAGCGCTGCTTTCCGCCCGCCGCACGGATGCCTTCCTGAATCGTCGTGCTCACTTCTGCGATGACTTCAGAGGCGGTGCGTGATTTGCAGCGCGGACAATCCGCACCGCGTCCATGCGACCAGCAGCTCGTCAGGTTCTCGCTCGCCGTGATGGTGAAAAAGCCGCCCAACTCCGGCACCGCCTGGCAGAGCGACGTGACGCCATCGCGGATCGCCGCGCGCACCTCCGGCACGCTGGTGCACAGCGCGTTGTAGTCTTTTTCCAGCACGCCGCGCCAACCCGGATGTTCTTCAAACACCGGCGACTTCACCGGCAGCGAGCGCGGCTCATTGAAATAGAGAAACACGCGCATGCCCTGTGCCGCCGCACGCTTCACCAGCGCCCGCAGTGCCTCGCGGCGCGACTCGATGTGGTCATCATGCGCCCACGGCAGCGGCGCGAGGTGCCCCAACTCGACATGCAGCCACACCGCATTCGCACCGACGGCTGACAACCGCGCCAGCAGGCCATCAGGATACGGATCGAGCGCTGGATCGAGCAACGGATCGCCACACGGAGCGAAGTAGGAGTAGCCGATGCGCAGCGGCGCGTCCGGATCGACCGTTCGCGTTTTGGCATTCACCGGCATCGTTTTGAACTGGTCGATGAAGGCAAACAACGGCTCACCGCCTTCGAGATGACCCTTGGGGAAACTTTGCCTCACCAGCGTCGCGATTTCAGCAGCGCGCGTGTTCTGCGCCGCACTCGGCGGCGAGTAAACAAGCGGATCACACCGCGGCTTCAGGTCACCGACCTTGTGGAAGAAGAAATCATCCTCACGCAGCGTGTAGGCGAGCCGTTCGGCCTTCCAGTCGAGCAGACGCAAGATCTGCTCGTAAGGCAGCAGGTGCCAGTTGCGCCGGATGATCGTCAGATGCGCCCGCCGCCACTGCGCGTCGGTCAATGCCTTCACCGGCTCCAGCCCCATGCTGCGCCCGAGAGCGAGGATGTCCTCCGCCTTGCCACCCACGACCTCCGCCATGCGCTGCGCGGGCACGAGCTGCCAGTTCCGCCACACAAACGCATGCAGCCGGCTCGGAAACCACGGCGTCTCCAGCGCCGCGGGTGCGCTGCCGACAGGCAGGATGGACACATCGTCCGCAGACAGCACCGGCAGATGAAACAAGACCAGCGATGGCAGAAGCAAGAAAGTACGGCGAAAAACAGTCATGAGGGGTGCGTGGCAGCCTGCTAGAATTTGAATGCGGGAATCTTCAGCAGTTCGCCGCCTTTCAGCGCGGACTGGTGCGCAACGATGCCGGGTGCGGTGTAGGCGACGGCTTCGTAAATATCGACGGCCGGTTTGCGCTGCTTCAGCACGGAGTCGATGAACTCATGGGTGATGAAGCAGTGCGAGCCTTCGTGGCCGCTGTTGTGACGCAACGGCTCGGGCAGCAGATCCGTCTTCCACCACTGCACCTCCTCGAATTTCTCGCGCACTTGCGCCGAGCGCACAAAACCACCCGCGTCCTTCTCCGTCTTTGTCTCCGAGCGCACGATGCATGCCTCGGCTCCATTCGGGCCGTTGAAATAGAAGCTCATCTTGTCGCCAAAGAAGCGCGCCCGCTCGCCGCCCGTCTGCGCACCACGCCACCACACGGCCACGCGCATGGAGTTGCCGCGATTCGTTTTGAAGAGCGCGGTCTCGTTCCAGAACGGGTTCTTATACACGTTGTCCTTCACGATCGGATGATCGTCGCCCCAGCCGTGGCAGGTCACTTCGGTGAGCCGCTCGCCGGTCACACTGATGAGATGCGAGGTGCAGTGAGTGGGATACTGCATCGGCGGCATGCCGTGACGCCAGGTGCGCTTGCCATCTTCGAAATAGAGCACCTCCAGGCCCGGGTGATGATACTCCGACTCCACGTAGTAGAGGTTTCCGAAAGCACCTTCACGATAAAACTTCCGCGCTGAGATGGTGAGCTGCTGCCAGTGACTCGTCTCCGCCATCATGTAGGTCAGGCCGGTTTTCTTCACGGCGTCGATGAGCTGCTGGCACTCCTCCAGCGTCATCGCGGCAGGCACGGCACAGAGCACATGCTTGCCCGCCGCCAGGCACAGCAGCACATGGCGCACGTGATCTGGCATCGGTGTCGCCAGAAACACCGCCTCCACCTTCGGGTCCTTCACCAGCTCTTCGAGCGAGTCATAGGCCTTGGTACATTTGTAAGTCTTCTGCAAAGCCGCGCGCCGCTCCGGCCGCAAATCGCTCACGGCTTCCACAATGCAGTCCGGGTGCTCATGAAATTGAAAGCCGAGTCCGAAGCGTCCGCCGACGATGCCGACGTGAACTTTCCTGGATACACCGTCCTGCCCCATCACAGGAAAAACGCTGAGCGCACCCGCGGCGAAGGTGGCTGTTTGAAGAAAGTCGCGACGTGAGGTGGTGAGCGTGTTCATGAGGGTGAGAGTTGGTAGCGAAGCGGTCAGCGCGTCGATTTGTGGTTTGATGGCCGGCGAGTTCACTCAGCCGAAGATACCGCGCAGGTATTTCAGGTCGTAGCCGATGTCTTGTTCGATGCCGTTGGGGACTTTCACGCCTTCGAGGTGCATCCAGCCGGTGTAGCCGATGTCGCGCAGGGCATCGCGCACCTGGATGAAGTCGGTGCTGCCTTTGCCGTAGAGGCCGGCGTAGTCCTTCGCGTGCGTCTCGCAGATGCGTTCCTTGCCGAGACGACGGATGGCGGCGGCGTAGTCCTCCCCTTCCTTCTGCATGTTGCCGACATCGTAATAGACCTGGATGGCGGGCGACTTCACGGCATCGAGAATGCGCTCCAAGGCATCCACCTTCAGCCACGACTCGATGCCGTAGGTGATGCCGGCTTCCGCTGCGAACGGTGCCAGCTTTTTCAGTGCGGCGATGACGGCCTGCGTGCCCGCTTCGTCGTTGCGGAGGTCGCCATTGCCGAAGAAGGCGAGCAGCACGACGGGCGTCTTCATGCGTCTGGCCACCTTCACGCCTTCGAGCGTCCAGCGCAGCGCCTCGGGCGAGTTTTTGAGGCCGTGCTTGTTCAACACGCCCATGGCGAGCGATGGAATGGCGACACCGGTGTCGGCGGAGCGTTGCAGCAGACGATCCTGCAAAGCCTCATCAAAGAGCGGCAGCAGACCGTTGCTCGTGGGTTCGCTGCCATAATCCACCTGCACGCCATCGAGACCGATGCGCTTGGCGAGATCGAGCGAGCCGGGATTCGTGGCGAGTTTCAGTGTCCAATCGCATGCGCCAAAGCGGATGCGTGACTTTTCCGCGGCTTTGGCAGTGCAGGCGGCGAGTGCGGCGGTGGTTTGGAGAAAGCGGCGGCGTTTCATGCTTGGAGTCCGTTGAGATCAGGCGCGGGCATCGCGGGGCTGGCCATCAGTTCATCCCAGGTGACGGGGGCTCTGCGTTCCCCGGCGAGGCGGCCCATGATGGCGATGAGATTGCTGCGGATGCTGGGGGCGATGGTGCTGTTGCTGGTGTCATTCGCGGCGATGGCCTTCTGGAAGGCGGCGATGTTGGCGATGATGCCGTCCTTGTAGATGCCGGGGCTTTTTCCGCCGGAGTAATAGACGTCCTTGCCGCCGCGAATCATGGTCTGGCCGCCGTATTCGGTCAGCAGGGCGCCATTGGCATAGTGCATGTGGTTGGTGATGCCGCCCGGCGCGCCGTTGCGGCTGTCGAACTGACGGCTGCTGAAGGTGATGCCAACGCCGCCCGCATATTCATAGACGAGCGAGTAGGTATCCGAATTGTCGCCCACATCGGTGCGGATGAGCCGCGAGGCGAGGCCCGTCACACGAACCGGAGCGGCGTTGTTCATCGCCCAGTTCATGACATCGAGTGTGTGGATGTTTTGTTCGACAATGATATCGCCGGAGAGGTTTTTGTGGAAGACCCAGTTCAGCAGGCGGCCCTCCGCTGTCGTGTCATCACCCTTCACGCCGAGTCTGCCGGCATGATAAAAGGCCTCGCCGTGACCGAGTTTTCCCATCATGCCTGAGTGCGCGCGACGCATGCACTCGATGAAATACGGATCGGTGCGCGTCTGGAAGTCGATGAGGAAAGTGAGGCCCTTTCCCTTCGCCTTCGCGGCGCTGGCCTCGATGGACTGGCAGCCGGGCACATCGACAGCCATCGGTTTGGCGAGATAGACATGCAATCCAGCCTCGACGGCAGCCTTTGCCTGCTCCGGATGAAACCACGGCGGGCTGATGATGGCCACGGCATCGACACCGCCCTTTGCGATGAGCTTCTCCGCGCATTTCAGGCCGCTGTGCGTGTGCCCGGATCCGAATTGATGCTCCTTCGCGATGGCCTCGGCACGATCCGGAAAGTAATCCGCCGCCGCCGCAACCTCGCAGTAGCCATTTTGACGAAACAGGTTCGCGATGAGGTTCCCACGCTGCCCGCAGCCGATGAGGCCGACTTTGACACGGCTGTTTGCCTGCGAACCGAGCGCGGTCCGCGCATGGATGGTGGAGACGGCGGCGAGGCCGGTCACGAATTGGCGGCGTGTGTTCATGGCAGGAAATGGATGAAGCTGAAGGATTCACCACCGAGTTCACAGAGCTTCACAGAGAGTGTTTGAAGGAACTCTGTGCATCTCTGTGTGCTCTGGGGTGAATCAAAACGATGACGGAGCCAGTAACGGCACGTTTCCTCACGCCAAAATCTCCTTCAACACACGACACGGCTTCACGCCGACGATGCGCTGGTTGAGGCCTTGATACGGGTAGGTGAGCTTCAGGTGATCGAGGCCGAGCTGGTGGAGGATGGTGGCGTGGAGGTCGCGGGCCTGCACTTTGTCGAGCACGGCATTGTAACCGATCTCGTCGGTCTCGCCGTGGCTGATGCCGCCTTTGACGCCGCCGCCGGCCATCCAGATGGAATAGGCATCGACGTGGTGATCGCGGCCCGGTGACTTCGCGGCGACGCCGCCGCGGTTTTCCTGCATCGGCGTGCGGCCAAACTCGCCGCCCCACACGACGAGCGTGTCCTCCAGCAGGCCGCGCTGCTCCAGATCGTGCAGCAGCGCGGTCATCGGCTTGTCCACCTGCTGGCACTTCTTTGGAAAAGCATCGTCGAGGCCGCTGTGGTGGTCCCACACCCAGTCAAAGAGCTGCACAAAGCGCACACCACGCTCGATGAGACGCCGCGCGAGCAGGCAGTTGTTGGCAAAGCTCTCCTTGCCCGGCTCCGTGCCATACATCTCGTGAATGTGCTTCGGCTCCTGCGTGATGTCCATGGCCTCGCTGGCGCTCATCTGCATGCGAAAGGCCATCTCATACTGCGCGATGCGCGTGACCGTCTCCGCGTCGCCGAGCTGCTCGTAGGCGCGCTGGTTGATCTTTTTCACCGCGTCGATCACACCACCGCGCAGGTGGCGGTTGATGCCCGGCGGGTTCGAGAGATACAAAACGGGATCGCCCTCGCTGCGGCACTGCACGCCCTGATACACGCTCGGCAGGAAGCCGCTGCCCCACGCGGCCTTGCCCGCATCGGGATTCTGCCCGCCGCTGAGCAACACGACAAAGCCGGGCATGTTTTCACTCTCGCTGCCGAGGCCGTAGAGCGTCCACGCGCCGATGCTGGCGTGGCCGAGATTCTGGCTGCCGGTGAGCGCGAGGAGCTGCGCAGGCGCGTGGTTGAACTGATCCGTCTGCATCGACTTGATGATGCACACCTTGTCCATGACAGACTCGAAGTTCGGCAGCTTGTCACTCACCCACTGGCCGGTCTTTTTCTCCTGATGGAAGGGGTAATACGGCCCCAGCAGCTTCGGCGTGCCGCGGATGAAGGCGAAGCGCTTGCCTTCGAGAAACTCCTTCGGGCAATCCTTGCCGTTGAGCTTTTGCAGCACGGGCTTGTAATCGAAAAGCTCGAGCTGGCTCGGCGCTCCCGACATGTGCATGTAGATCACGCGTTTCGCCTTTGCAGGCAACGCGGGCGACTGCGCCGCATTCGGCCGCGCAGGATCACGCTCCATGCCCAGGCCCTGCTGAGCCAGCCAGGCACCCCCAAGGCCGACGCCGCACTTCTGAAGAAAATGCCGGCGCGTGAACTGCTGCAACGTGTCGATCTGAAGATGTCGGAACGCGTTCATTTGGTGAGGACGGTGTCGAGGTTGAGGATCGCGTTCGCGACGACGGCCAGCGCGGCCTTCTCAGGCGTGCCGCCGAGCGGTTGGGCGAGTTTGGAGTCGGCTTTGTATTCGGCAAGGGCAGCGGCGTGCAGCACGGTGAGGTCACGGAAATCGGCGGAGGACGGTTTGACGCCGGTGGCGAGCTCAAATGCCTGCGTGATCTGCTTTGAGATATCACCACAGGCTTCCACGCGCTTCGCGAGCGCCACAGCGGCCTCGATGAAGACGGGATCGTTCAGCGTGACGAGCGCCTGGAGCGGTGTGTTCGTCGTGGAGCGTCGCGCGGTGCAGAGGAGGCGATCCGGTGCGTCGAAGGTCAGACTGCTCGGATACGGGCTCGAACGACGCCAGTAGGTGTAGATGGCGCGTCGGTGCGCGTCCTCGCCCTCGGCGTTTTTCCATTTCGCACCGCTACGGGCCGCACGCCAGATGCCGTCTGGCTGCACGGGCATGACCGGCGGACCAAACATCTTCGGCGAGAGCAACCCGGCGACGGCGAGCGCATTGTCACGCACCATCTCGGCGGTGAGGCGCGTGCGCGGTCCGCGGGCGAGCAGGCGGTTGCGAGGATCACGCTCGCGCAGCTCCGGCGTGGTCTTTGCGCTTTGACGATAAGTCGCGCTGAGCACGATCTCGCGCAGCAGCTTCTTCATGCTCCAGCCGAGATCGGTTTGAAAGCGCACCGCGAGATGATCGAGCAGCGCTTGATTCGACGGTGCCTGGCCGCTGCTGCCGAAGTCCTCCAGTGTCTCGACGATGCCGAGACCGAATAGCTGTTCCCAAACGCGATTCACGGCCACGCGGGCGGTGAGCGGGTTTTTCGGCGAAACCATCCACTTCGCGAGCGCGAGCCGCGCAGGCTCATTCATCGCTGGAAGGCGCCCGAATACCGCCGGAATGGCCGGCGTGACCCGGTCGCCTTTGTCGAGCCAGTTTCCACGCGTGAAGACGGCCGTGTCGCGACGCAAATGCCCATCCTGCTCTTCCAAAACGGGCATCGGAGCGTTCGCGATGCCTGCGCGATCCTTTTCAAGCTTCGCCAGCTCCGTTTCGCGATCTACGAAGGACTTGCTCGTCGCGTAGCTCGTCCACTCCTCGCTGTCGCTGATGGCGAAGCGGCTGCGATTCGTCACCAGCGGCGCGTAGCCGAAGCCGCCCTCATCATGACGCAGCAGGATGCGCAGCTTCGCGCCGGCAGGCAGATCGACCGGCTTGGACGGAATGAGCACGAGTCGTCGCGCATGCGTCATGCGCGGATTCGCGCCCCAGCCGCCTTTGTCGGCATTCAGCGTCGTTTGCGCGTCAAACACCGGATCGGCCTCATCACCGAGCGCGTAGGTGAAGGTGATCTCGCCTGGCTGCGCGGGCGGATTCGGCACGCCCTTCGGTGCGGGCGGCGAGGAGACTTTTTTCTTCGCGCTGGCATCCACGGCCACATCCACCTCTTTTTCCGGCGGAGCGTCTGTCGCGGCAAAAACAGCCGTCTCCGTCTCCGGCGTGACCACGATGGCCCGCAGCAGCGAGACGACGAAACCCAGTTCCGCGCTGCTCTTGGCCTTCACCGGATCAAGCGGCAACGCATCCATTTTCAGCGCGGTGAGCTTCTTCACGCCTTTCGGCACCGGCGCATCAATCGTGAACACCGAGTAGTGCGACACCGTGCCCTCCGCGACGACGTCAGTCACGCCATCTGCGGCTTTCTTCGTGATGAGCTTCGTCTGGCCGGAGGATTGCACGCAGCATGGCTCCAGCGCGTTCCATTTCGACTCGGTGGAGCGTTTTTCCATCTCCGCGACCTTTGCAGAACGCAGCGCGAGCAGTCGTGAATCAAGCTGCTGTGCTTTCGCGAAATCTGCCTCCTTCAACGGCACGCGCAGCTTCGGCTCATCCTCCGGCAGGTCCCAGTCCTTCTGCGTGTTGAAGAAGGCCATGTAGTTGTAGAACTCGGTGTTCTCGAACGGATCGTAAGGATGCGAGTGGCACTGCACGCAGTTGAAGGTCACGCCTTGAAACGTGCGCCACGTCGTCGCGATGCGATCCACCACGGCCACCACGCGGAATTCCTCGTCGTCCGTGCCGCCCTCGGAGTTCGTCGGCGTGTTCCGATGAAACGCGGTGGCGATCCGATCATCCAGCGTGGCCTTCGGTAGCAAATCTCCGGCGAGCTGCTTGATGGTGAACTGGTCAAACGGCATGTCCGCGTTGAACGCCCGTACCAGCCAGTCGCGATACGGCCAGATGATGCGCGGTTTGTCCGCCTCGTAGCCCTGCGAATCCGCGTAACGTGCGAGATCGAGCCACACGCCCGCCCAACGCTCGCCAAAGGCCGGCGACTTCAGCAAGCGGTCCACGATCATCTCATACGGCATCACTTCGAGCGCCTGCATGTCCTCCGGTGTCGGCGGGAGGCCCGTGAGATCGAAGGTCACCCGCCGCAGCCACTGCGTCCCCTCCGCCTGTGGTGATGGATTGAGGCCTTCGTGCTCCAGTTTGGCCAAAACAAAGGCATCGAGCGGCTGCTTCGGCCATTTCGCATTCTTCAACACGGGCTTCGCCGGTTCTTTCGGCGGCGTGAAGGCCCAATGCTCATCCCACGGCGCTCCCTGCGCGATCCAGTCGCGCAGCAGCGCGATCTCCTTCTCCGGCAACGGCTTCCCATGCTTCGGCGGCGGCATGATCTCATCCGTGTCCGACGTCGTCACACGCGCGATGATGCCCGACTTCTCCGGTTTCCCCGGCACGACGGGGATCTCACCCGACTTCGCCGGTTCCAGCACCCTGTTGTGATACACGAGCGAAAGATCGCCCGAGTGCTTCACACCGCCGTGGCACGCGGAGCAGTGCTTGTTGAACAGCGGCTTGATGTCCCGCGCGAAGTTGACGGTGCCGCCATCGGCGATGACAGGCAGCAGAAGAACCGTCGCAAGGCATGGAAAGAGAAGGTTTTTCATGGCGAAACGCACGGATTGAGACGTGTGAGAATACGAGATCACGGCGGCCTGATTTGCGGCAGGAGCGAACCGTGCTTGCGAAAGAATGGGCCGATCTTGCAACTGGCTGGGAATGATGGTCATGGCGCTCGCGAATGCCTTCGGCACGGATGTGAACGGCCTGCCGCTCTCACTCGTGCTCGTGGAGAAGTTCGGCATCAAGCCCAGCGGCAAGGCCGGGGAAGATCTCCACGCGATGCTGAACAAGAACGCCGCATGAGCTGAGCGTCCCAGTGTCTGCAATGAATCACGCCCTGGTTGTTCGCAGCCAGGCCATGATGGCTTTGGGGAAGCTCACTTCGCCGCAGTCGTCGGTGTGGCAGGTTTCACGCTTACGCGAATCGGCTGGGAGATGAGGATTTCCACCGTGTCGGTCGGATTCGCCGTATTCATGACGGATTTCATTTTGCTGGTGGCGGCGGTCATCGCAGCCTCGGCCTGTTTTTGTTTCTCAGCGGCTTTCTTTGCGGCCTCGGCATCGGTGGCGGCGACTTTTTTGGCCTCCTCAGCAGCGGCGGCGAGCTGGGCCTCGGCTTTCTTTTGTTCCGCCTCGGCCAGCGGCACGGCGGCGGGATTGTAGCGGTATTTACAGATGCCAAGGCTCTGCAGCGCGAAGGTGTAATCGCCGGGAGCGATCTTCAATTCGGCGAGATTAAGCGCAAGCTCATGCGTGGCCGCTTTCATCGGGATGTCGAACTCCTTGATGGCGCTGAAGCCTTCGCCGTAAGCCTTCACTTTGATCGAGGTGCCGTTGAATTCGTTCCGCCACGTCAGTTTGAGCGGGATTTTCAGCACCTCGCCTGCCTTGGCCTCGAAGACTTTGTTTTCGGCCAAGGTGATCGAAAGCGGCGCCTGTTCGGAATCCGTGACGGAAACCGGAACATCAGCGACGAGGCGCGGGGCGGGGATTTCGCCCTTCGCGTCCTTCACCGGCCATTCCATGCTGGCTAGGCGCACAGGGCGTGTGACTTCCTTGCCATTGATGACCGCCTTGCCGGTGATTTTGGCGAGTGAGAAACCACGCGGCGCTTTTTCATCAGCAGTCAGGATGAGGTGGCCGTAGGTCTTGCCCTTGGCGATCTTCAAACCGGCGGCGCTGACTCCCGGCGGCAGATTTTCCATGTTGATCTCGATCTCGCCATCGAAGCCATCGCGGCGTTGCACGACGACTTCAAACGCACGCGCATCGCCCTGACGCAACGCCATCGGCTTGGAAAGCGAGGCACGGTCTCCATTGCGCAGCGTCATGTGCACGGCCCACGTGGCGAGCGCGAAGTCCGGCGCGGCCTGACGAACGATGAGGCGGTAAATGTTGTGCGGATTGCTGCGCGTGCCGCCGAAGAGGTCGCGCACCTGCAGGCGATAGGTGCCGTCCTCTTTGACATCGAACTTGCCGAGCACGTCCGGCGAACCGGCGTCATAAGGCGGGCCATCGTAACTGTAGCCGTTGCTGGTGACCTTCATCGGCGGCGCGATGTCGTATAGCTCGGCCACATCGCTGAATTTGCCGCCCTTCACCTGCTGCACGAGCACGAAGGGGTCTGTGTTGAGCCCAAAACGTTCGCTGGCGACCTCCACCCACCACGTCTCGCCTTTCTTCGCGGTGAACTCATAGGTGTCGACATCCGCCGCAGGGAAAAACGCGCCGCTGATGTCGCATGGCAGTGTGATCTTTTGCGCGTCCTTGTTGTTCGGTTCCTTTTCCTTCGCCGCGGCGGTGGCGGCGAGGCCAACGGGCGGCCAGGACATCGCGCTGACCGTTTGCGTCTGCGGTTGCGACTCTGCAGGGCCTTTTTGCAGAGCGAGACGATAAAAATGCCGATCACCGCCTTGATATGTGAGATCGCTCACTTTGATGATGTAGGTGCCGTCGGCGGTCGGCGTGAACTCGATCATGCCGCCTGTGCGGTTCACCTTGAGATCCGCGCCTTTGCCATCGGCGAGGATGAGCACCGGCGTCAGGCGCGAGTCGATGCCGACCGCCGCACAATCAATCGCCACCGGCTGGCCTTTTACACCTTGGAACGAATAAAAGTCCACCGCACGCTTCGTCATCGTCGCGTTGCAGATTGAGCCAACGGTGAGCGGCAGCGCCGTTTCGAGCGTGTTGTTCGGCTTTGTGCGCACGACCTCCGGCAGCTTGTTGACCGAAAAAGCCCGCGCTGACGACACGCCGAGCCGCGACATCACCCGCGCATCATAAACACCCACCGGTGCATCCGCCGCGATGTTGACCGTGAACTTGTTCGGCGCTCCAGCGACTGGCTTTGCCGTGATCTTCGGCGTGGAGAAGGCCAACTCGGTCACATCCTCGATGTTTTCTCCCGTAATCGTGACTTCGACGCTCTGCCCAGCCTGACCGCCCATGGGCATCATTGTGAGCAGGCGCGGCAGCGGCAGGGTGACCTGTTGCGCAAAAGCGGAGGCGACGAAAAGGGCGAGGAGGCAGAAAAGACGCGGAATCATGACCCCAAACCTACGCGCCTGGCGGGCAGTTTCTTGAGAGAAGACTGCCTTGCGGCCTTACACTCCTCCGAGCTTCAGCACGCGGATCGCATTGCCGCGATGGATTTTGTACTGCACGTCGTCGGGCAGGTTCATCGCGGCGAGGATCTCAAACTGCGGTATCTCCTGGCCGGGCGCGAGGTAGTCGCTGCCAAACAGCAGGCGGTCCGCGCGGCGGATGACAAAGTCCCGCGCGAAGGCCGGATCGCGCGTGAGGGCGATGGCGCCGCCGGGTTCGGAGAGATCGCAGTAGAGATTGGGGCAGGCATCCAGCAGCCGGTCGAGCGCGCCGCCGGGCGTGATGGGACGCGGCACCTTCGGATAGCAGCCGAAGTCCTGCGGCGTCGCATCACCCGAGATCGATGACCAGAAGCCGCAGGCGTGGCCAATGAGCGGGAGTTTTGGAAATGCCTTGAGCACCTTTTCCAATCGCGGCAGGCCCGGCGTGTCGATGCCACGCAGATCATCGAGATGAAAAAGGATCGGCAGCTCGAGCGCGTCGCACGCTTCGTAGAGCTGCATCATCTGCGGACTATCGAACGGCAGCCCGACCTTGTGCTCGCCGAGGCCGCGCGCGCCTGCGTCCTTCCAGCGCTTGAGGATTTCGGTCAGCCCCTTGACGCCTGCGACGTGACCCTGGCGCTCCGGATACGTTTTCTTCGCCGTCGGATCAACTGTGGCGCGTGGATCAATGCAACAAAACGCGATCAACCGGTCGGGATGCGCGCGCGCGGCGTCGAGCGCCGCATCGCTCGTCTGCAACGGTTGCATCACTGGAGCCGATTCGGGCGACACCAGCGGCTGAATCACCGCGCGCTCGACATCGTGCTCGTCCATCCAATTGAGCAGGCCCTTGACGCTCACATTCTGCCCAAAGCGAAACGCGCCGAGGTGCGTGTGGATGTCGATGTAGCGATGCCTGGGGCGGGTGGCAGGCTGCGCAAACGCGGACCATGCCGCGGCGGATGCGGCGAGAAAGCGGCGGCGGGAGAGAAGGCGGAAGTTCATGGGGCTTCAGGCGACAATTTGTTTCACCACCTTGCCCGCCACATCGGTGAGCCGGTAATCCCGGCCGGCGTGGCGGTAGGTGAGCTGTTCGTGATCGATGCCGAGCAGGTGCAGGATCGTGGCCTGGAGATCGTGAATGTGGACGGGATCGGACGTTACGTTGAAACCGAAGTCGTCCGTGGCGCCGTGGACGTGGCCGCGCCTCACGCCACCGCCGGCAAGCCATACGGTGAAGGCGTTGGGATGGTGATCGCGGCCTTCCCTGCCCTTGTTGATGCCGCGCCGCACCTCGCCCATCGGCGTGCGGCCAAACTCACCGGCCCAGACGACGAGTGTGTCATCGAGCAGGCCGCGCTGTTTCAAATCCTTGATCAGCGCGGCGGCGCCCTGGTCTGTCATCGCACAGTTGTTCGCCAGGCGGTTGTTCAGATCACTGTGATGATCCCATGTGCTGTGGACGAGATGCACGAAGCGAACGCCGCGCTCGACCATGCGCCGCGCGAGCAGGCAGTTGGTGCCAAAGGCGCGAGTCTTCTCCGCGTCGATGCCATACATCGAGCGAGTAGCCGCGGACTCATCCTTGAAATCGAGCAACTCCGGCGCGGCGGTCTGCATGCGGAAGGCCATCTCATACGACGCGATGCGCGATGCAATCTCGGCATCGCCTGTGCTCTGCTGGTGCATCGCGTTCAAATCACGCAGCGCATCGAGCCGTGCACGCTGGGTGGCCGCGCTGATGCCCGGCGGCCTGCCGAGGTGCAGCACGGGATCGCCGCTGTTGCGGAATGTCACACCGCGATACGTCGAGGGCATGAAGCCGCTGGCCCACAGCGACGCACCCGCGCCCTCCAGCCCGTGGCCGTCGTCGGAGGTCATCACGATGTAGCCCGGCATGTTCCGGCATGCGCTGCCGAGACCGTAGTTCACCCACGATCCCATGCTCGGATTCCCAAACAACGGCGAGCCGCAGTGCAGCAGCAATTGCGCGGGATCGTGGTTGCTCTGCTCACAATGCATCGAGCGGATCATGCAAATCTCGTCCGCCACCGTCGCCGTGTGCGGCAGCAGCTCGGAAAGCTCCATGCCGCTTTGTCCGTGGCGCGAAAACTTGCGCGGGCTCGCCAGTACCGTCTCAAGCACGCCGCCGGTCGCGCTCTTTTTCGCCTGGATCAGCGATGCTGGCATCGGCTGCCCGTGCAGCGCGGCCATCTTCGGCTTCGGATCGAACAAGTCGAGATGCGACGGCCCGCCCATCATGAAAAGGAAGATCACATTCTTCGCCCGCGGCGCAAAATGCGGCTGCGCCGCCAGTCCATCGCGCTCAAGCAAATGCCACAGCGCCATCGCGCCGAAGCCGTGCGAGCTGCGGGCGAGAAAATCGCGGCGGGACTGGATCAGTTCATTCACGGTTGATGAATTCATCGAGATTCAAGAGCACGCTGCACAAGGCGATCCACGCCGGGTCCGTGCCGTGCGGCGAATCTTGTGTCAGTTCGCGCGCGGAGGCTTCATCGCCGGCCAGCAACTCACGCTGCTGGCTGAAATAGGCGAGCAGGCGCTCCCGCTCCTCAGACGTCGGTTGTCGCGCAAGCACGAGCGCGAACGCATGATCGAGCCGCGCGCCGTCGTCTGCCGAAGCCTCGCGCATCACGCGAGCGGCGAGGGCCTGCGCGCATTCGAGGAAGACGGGGTCGTTGAGCAGGTTCAGCGCCTGAAGCGGGGTGTTGGATCGCTCGCGGCGCGTACAGCTCCGGCTCGTGTCCGGCAGATCGAAAGTGACGAATTGCGCGAAAGGCGAGGTGCGTTGGATCCAGGTGTAGAGGCCGCGCCGATAACGATCCGCCCCCTGGCTCGGCTCCCAGGTGTTCTTGTAACCGTCCTTCGACACGCTCGCAGGCTGCGGCGGCTTCACACTCGGACCGCCGATCGTGCGGTTCAGCAGGCCGCTGACGGCGAGCGCGGAGTCGCGCACGGCCTCGCCCGACAAACGCAATCTCGTCTGCCGCGCCACCAGCACGTTCAGCGGATCACGCGCGGCAAGCTCGGGTCGCGCATGAGCCGACTGGCGGTAGGTCTGCGAGAGCACGATCTGCCGCAGCATGGACTTCACGCTCCAGCGACCACGCATGAACTCCACGGCGAGCCAGTCGAGCAGTTCGGGATGCGACGGGCGGTCACCGCGCACGCCGAAGTTCTCCGAGGTGGCGACGATGCCGCGGCCGAACATCTCCTGCCACAACCGGTTCACCACCACGCGCGCTGTGAGCGGATGCTCCGGCGACGCGAGCCAGCGAGCGAGCGCGAGCCGGTCATCGCCCCCATGCAAAGCGGGCAGCGCAGCCGGCGTGCCAGGGCGCACCACATCGCCTTTGCGGCGGAACTCACCGCGCACATGCACATGGGTCGGGCGCGGCGTCGGGAATGTCATCATGCCTGGCGCGCGCGTCACTGCTGGCAACTCCTTGGCGAGCGCATCGAGCTTTGCTCGCAACTCGCCGAGCTTCAGCTCCTTGAACTTGTCGGCGTAAACCGAAGGGGGCGACTTCAGAAAATAATCGAGCAGCCGGTCGCGCTGGTCCTTGGTACGCTGCGCGAGCGGCGTCTTGATGATGTTGATGCCTTCGAGCTGGCCTTCGCCGAGATTCTGACCCCACTGCAAGCCGAGCAACTCCAGCGTTCGGTCCCAGGCAAAGTCCTCGTTCGGATGCGCCTCCGCGTACAGCAGCCGCTGTTCCCAATCCGCCTGCAAATCCGCGATCTGCTTCTCGATCGGTGCGATCAACTCCGCGCGTTTGCGATCATGCTCCTGCTTCGCCGCATCATGCGGCTCGCGCTCGCCGGGCAGCGGTGCATCGAAGTTCACCTCGTCAGCATTGTTAAACAAGGCGTAGAGCTGGTAGAACTCACGCTGCGAGATGGCGTCGAATTTGTGGTCGTGGCACTGCGCACAGCCGGTGGTGAGCGCGAGCCAGGTGGTGCCGAGCGTGGTCGTGCGGTCGATGACCTGGTTCACGCGGTACTCCTCCAAGTCCGCGCCGCCCTCGCGATTGCTCAGCGTGTTGCGCAGGAAGCCCGCGCCCATGCGCTGCGCGGTCGTGGCGCCCGGCAGCAGATCGCCAGCGAGCTGCTCGATGGTGAACTGGTCGAATGGCATGTCACGATTGAACGCATCCACCACCCATTGCCGCCAGCGCCACGCCACGGGCCGGATAAAGTCCTGCAAGTAGCCGTCGCTGTCCGCGTAGTGCGCGAGGTCGAGCCACCAGCGTGCCCAACGCTCGCCAAAATGCTCCGAGCGCAGCAGCCGTTCCACCACGCGCTCAAACGCATCACCGCGCGCATCATTCACGAACGCATCCACCTCCAGTGACGACGGCGGCAGCCCGGTCAGATCGAGCGTCACCCGCCGGATCAACGTCGTGCGATCAGCCTCCGCCGAAGGCTCGATACCCTCCTGCGCGAGCCGCGCGCGGATGAAGCGGTCCACCGGATGCTTCACTCCCGCGATCATCGCAGGCTCCGTGCGCTGCGGCGGAATATAGGCCCAATGCGATTCGTACTTGGCGCCCTGCGTGATCCACTGGCGCAGCACCACCTTCTGCGCCGCGGTCAATACTTTGCCAGACTTTCGCGGCGGCATCACATCATCCGCCTCGTCCGTGAAAATGCGCCCGATCAACGCGCTCTCGTCCGGCTTGCCGGGAACGACCGCGCGCGCGCCGGACTCCAGTTCCGCCGTCGCGCCATCGGCCTGGTCCAGCCGCAGGCCGGCCTTGCGCTGCGCCTTGTCAAAGCCGTGGCACTTGAAGCAGTTGTCCGCCAGGATCGGCAGCACGTCGCGATTGTAGCGTGCTTCACCGTCGGCCTGCAGATTCAGCAGGACCACGGATTGAAATGCCAAAACCAGCATCCCGAGCCGAAATCGCACTGAGACTATCGAAGACAATTTCATCCAGCTGACAAATACGCCCGGCATTACCACATGTTGTCCGGCGACCGGTCAATGCAGGCGCTCCGGCCCGAGAAGCACGGCCGCGCTGAAGCAGGCGCATCAGTGATTGAATAGAAACTCCTTCGTGTTGATCAGCGCCCAGAGGAGATCCTCGTAGCCGTTGCGTTTGGCGCGTTGGGAGTCGAGCGGTTTGCCTTGGGCGTCGGTCCGCGGTTTGAGAAGGTAGCTTTCGGCGATCTTCACTTCGTCGGCGGTGGGTTCGCGGGAGAAGGCAGCGAGGTAGAGTTCGAGGATGCGCTTGGGCTCGGGCATCTCGGCCTTGGAGAGCAGCTCGGCGCGGCCGCCGCTGGCGGTAAGCTTCGCCTTCACATCGGCGGCGTTCATGAGATGCAGGCTTTGCGCGAGGCTGGCGGACTGGACGCGCTCGCATTCGCAGACGCTGGTGTTGTCAGGACGCCCGAAGACCTTCAGGAACGGCGAGGCGCGGGTGTAGCTGTTGTCAGGCAGTGAGATGGCGCGGGTGCCTGGCGGGAGGTCGGCGAAGTCGGACTTTGACTCGGTGACCATGTCGATGCTGTCGAGCAACACCTCGGCGGTCATGCGCTTCGGATAAAAGTGGGAGAACGCCTGGCTGTCGATGGCGTTGTATTGGTTCGGCATGGCGCTGAGCTGGTAGGCGTGGCTCTGCGCGATGACGCGGACGAGGGATTTGAGATCGTAATTGCTGTCGAGGAAGTGTTTCGCCAAAGCATCGAGCAATTCAGGATTCGTCGGCGGATTCGTGTCACGCAGGTCGTCCTCGGGCTCGATGAGGCCGCGTTTGAAGAAGTGCTTCCAGTAGCGGTTCACAAGCGCCTTGGCGAAGAAGGGATTTTTCTTTTGCGCCATCCAGTCGGCGAGTGCCAGACGCGGATCGTCATCGGGCGCGATGTCGAGTTCAGATTCACCCAGACCGGCGGGCTTGAGCATGGCGTGAGTTTTGCGATGCTCCGTCTGCGCGAGGCCGCGCTTGTGGAAAATGAGGTCCTCGCCGGCGATGGCGGTGGGTTTGCGGCCAATCTGGCTGAAGAACGCCGCCAAGTGATAGTACTCGGCCTGCGTCCAGCGCTCGAAGGGATGATGGTGGCACTGCGCACACTGCATGCGCACGCCGAGGAAGAGTTGTGCGACATCCTCGACCTGCGTGGTGGGTTCTTTGACGCGCTTGTACCACGCAACAGGCGGGTTCGACACGATGGTGCCGGTGCTGGCGAGGATCTGGCGGACGAGCTGGTCGTAAGGCGTGTTCGCGAGGAGGTTGTCGCGCATCCAGGCGTGGAAGGCAAAGTTCGAGGTGATGTCAGCGTTTTCGCTGCGCTGGTTTTTGAGCAGCGCGGTCCATTTGTTCGCGAAGTAGTCGGCGTAGTCGGGTGAATTGATGAGCGCCTCGATGGCGCGGTCGCGCTTGTCGGGCGATTTGTCGGCGAGGAAGGTTTTCGTTTCCTCCATCGTGGGAAGCCGGCCGCCGATGTCGAGCGAGACGCGGCGGAGGAAGGTGCTGTCATCGCAGATGGGCGAGGGCGGGATGCCGATCTGCTTCAAATTGGCGAACACATGCTGATCGATGAAGTTTTTCACCGGCGGCAACGAATCCACAGGAGCACCGAGCGGGATGGAGACGCTGCACACACTGACCTTGCCGCCGAAGCGCACCATGACGGCCACATTGCCCGGCAGGTCGAGCGTATTCACGATGCCTTGGTCGTTCGCCGTGGCCATGGCGGTGTCGTTGGCCTCGAAGAGCGCGAGCTTTGTCACATCGCGGCTGCTGCCGTCGGAGTAGCGTGCGGTGACTTTGAGCTGCTGCGCGGTTTTGATCTTCATCGTCGCACGCGAAGGCTCGACGGCGATCTCCTTGAGCGTCGGTTCGTTCGGCTGCGTGTAAGGCATTCCCTCGGCGATCCAGCGCACGAGCGTCTGATACATCTCGGAACCGGGCTCGAGGTGCTTCCCGCCGGTGTGCGGCACGATGGCGGCGCCTTTGGTGATGAGCAGGCTTTCCTCCGGTGCAGGCGGGAAGACGCGCCTCCCCTTCCCCTGCTTCACGATGGCCTCATAGTCCTCCTCCGGCTCGAATCCGAGCACGCTGAGACGGAAGCCGCGCTGGCCAGTGATTGCTTTTGCATGACACGCGCCCGCGTTGCAGCCGGTCTTCGTCAAAATGGGCTGGATGTCGCGCACGAAGCTCAAAGGCTCCGCGGCGAGACTGGCGGTGCTGATGCAGCAGATGAGGAGGGTTTTCCAGAACATGTCGGGAAACCTACGGACCCAGAATCGTGATTTTCGCAGCGATGTCGTGGCAAGATGCGCAATGCATGTCCCGGCCCGTCTTCATCTCACGGCTTCGGCTTGAGGAAAAGCACCTCGGCGCGTTCGATCCAGCCTTTGCGCAAGTCCATGCGGAACCAGCCGTCGCTGTTCTTGCGGTTGATGCGGCAGCCGCTGCGCGGGCCGAACTCCTTCAGATCGTATTGCGTCCACGTCTTGCCCATGTCAGGCGACCAAATGATGCCGCAGGCATACGTGGAGGCGGGTGCGCAATGGGTGGCGACGAAAACGCCGTCCTGCACGAGCATGTTCGCGGACTCGAACATCGGATTGAACAGCAGCATGTGCTTCGAGGTGTCGGTGATGTCCTTCGGATCGCATCGGAAGATGCCGCGGTCGTGACGGTTCGCGATCGCAGGACCGTTCGCATCGGCGATCCAGTTGAGTTTGCCGTCGATGAAGTTGAGGCCGCCACATTTGAAACGCGAGTTGGAATTCACCGAGATGACGAGCTTCCAGTCCCATTTGTCGGCCGCGGCGTCGTAGGTGCCGCGCAGCCAGTGGCACTCGTTGCCGTGACCGCGGTCGATGTCGCCTGTGACGGCGTAGAAGGCGTTCTCGCCGGGATTGTAAGTCACGTTGTGCACGTGGCGGGCGATGAGCTGGTTGTTCGGGTCACCAAGCAGTGGCGCATCCGGTGGAGCGTCCTTCTGCTGGAACTTTGGATTCTGGCCAAAGGCATACGCGAGCTTCACCGTCGCTCCGCTGTCAGTGGAGTAATAGATGTTCACCGGCACGGAACCGCCGAGCACATTGCAGTAGTTGCCCCACACGAGCATCTCCTTGCCATTCACGTCGAAGCAGTGCTCGCCATCAAGCGAGTGGAAATACCAGCCGGGCTGATCGGCCTTCACCGGCTTGTGCTGCAGGTAATCACTGCCATCGGAACGCTTCACAATGATCTCGCGATGCGTCTTCAGATTATCCGTGCTCAGGAAGAGCCGGTTGAGCGTCGCGAACAGCACGTTTCCATTCTTCAAGATGACGCTGAAGGTGATGTTCTGCGCCTCCGGAAACTCCGCCTGATGCGGCCACGTCTTTCCGCAGTCCTCGGACAGCATGATCTTTGTTCCTTGGAATGCGAATGCCTTGTTGTCGCGTTGAGTGTCTATGTAAGGATCGTCCGATGACGGCATGCGGTAAAAGAAATGCTCTGTCTCGCCGGCAATCTCGGGCGCGGCATGGATGCTGACGCTTGCAGCTATGAGAAGAGAGAAGACGAGGAAGTTTCGGCGTGAGTGTGTCATGCTAACCAAAACACAAAATCGACCACCAATCTGTCCCGCCGGATGCAAATCATCATTGTTCACGGACATTGGCAGAAACCTGCCGCGCAGAATCGGAGGGCTCCGCTACACCTTCCGCAGTTCGCCAAACACCTGAGTCATCGCATCCTTGAGCAGGCTGCTGTCATTCGAATGGCAGATGAAGCGCGCACCCTGCTTGATGGCGCGGAGCTGCTGCTCGGTCTTGCCGAACCATGAACCCGCGGGGATGTGGCGCTTGTCGGCGGCGTCGATGACCTTCTGCACGTTGGCGATGAAGTCGGGGTGATCGTATTCGTTCGGGATGCCCATGTTCGTCGTCATGTCGTTCGGGCCGATGAACAAGGCGCTGACACCGGGTATCGCGCAGATGGCGTCGAGATTCTCCATGGCGCGCACGGACTCGATCATCGGCACGAAAAGCGTGGAGGCACATTTTTCCTCGGTGACATACTTCTCCGTCTTCACGCTGGGCCACCTGCCCTCCTTGATCACGCGTTCGAGCGCCAGGCCCTTCAACGGGCGATAAACGGCCGCGGCGGCGAGGCGTTTGATCAGTTCCACGTCCTCCGCATACGGAATGACCACGCCGTCGAAGGAGTCGCATACCTTCGCCACATCATCGGCGTCACGGCTGTGCGTTCGAGCGAGCGTGGCGATGCCCTTCGCGGCGAGCGCATAGCGCAACGGCATGAAGTCGGCGATGTCGAGCGCATTGTGCTCCGCTGTGACGATGACGAAGTCGATGCTGCCATCCGGAATGAAATCCACGATGGCCGGGACTACCGCATGCTGGATCAGGGTGCCAAAGACCGTGTGCCCCTTCATCATTTTATCCTTGAGGATGGCGGCGGGCTTCGAGGCGGTGGCGGCGTAGGGAGTGGTGCTCATGGCTTGGGGGTTGGGGCGAGGAATGTCTTGGGTGTGACCTCATGCACGGCCTTCACGATGCGTTCTTCCACATCAGGCGCAAATTTCGTCGGGCGGTCGTAGTAAACCATCGCGCCGGCACCTTCGTAGCCGCCTTCATCGAGCACGCGGCGCGACGGGATGTAGCAAGGCACGTCATTGGAGTAGCCGTTCACCCACATGCGGGCGTGATCGAACTCGCGTTTGATGCGCAGGGAGTAATCCACGGTCACCTCGCCGGGCAGAAAGACCATCGCCAGATCACCGCCGAAGCTCCACGTCTGCACGAGGTAGGGCAACTGCGTGGGCAGTGCCTCGCCGCGGTCGAGGCGCGCGAGGTTCTTCGTGGCGTGGTAGGCGATGGCAGGCGTTTTGGATGCAGCGAGCGCCTGCCACTCTTCGCGTGTGGGCAGTTTGTCGAAGGCGAGCTCGATTTGCTTCGCCTGGCATGCCAGCGGGCCGTTCACGGGCTTCATCCCGGTCTGCACGAGCCGTTTCGCCTCCGCTCCGAGATCCTCGCCGTATTGTTTGACGAGTTCCATCGTGCGGCGTGGAGTGGGATTCTGATCTGCACCGCAACCGAGCGCGGTGAGCGCAATGGCTCCGGGAAACTCGCGCTGCAGAGCCTCTTGAGCGCACCCGGCCCAGTCGCCGTGTATTTCATCGATGGCGATCGTGGTGCAGTGGCAGGCGTAGCTCGTGAAAATGGCCCGCACCTTGCCGTCGGCACCCGTGGCGCGCAAAACGGGCAGGTCGTGATCCACCGGCTTCTGCGTGAACTTGCGACGGTTGGCCGCGAAACCGACTTTTCCGACGCTCCAGGCCAGCGTGGCCGGTTTACGATCAGCGAGCGCCGCGAGCGCGACCTTCTCGATGTGGTCGGTCAATTCACGCGTGTAGCGTTCGATAGCGGGCACGTGCTCCGACGGGATGTCCATGCCGAAAAGGTTCGGCAGCACTCCGATGAGCATCGGCGCGCAGTGCGTGTGGCTGGAGCAGATGGCGAAGCGCTCGTCGATGACTTTGGACTTCGTTTTCAGCCGGCGTACGACCTCATCACGCATCGCCGCAGGCACGCCGCAGTTGTCCACGGTGACCAGCACAGCCGGTCCGTCCGCATCACTGCCGATCGCGAGCGCCTTGGCGAAGATGTGCTGCGAGATGCCGGCGTTTGGTGCGCGACGACTGCCATAGCCACTGAGGCGCACGGGATAGTCCGGCGTGATGTCCACTGAGGCCGCACCAACCTGCCGGGTTTCGGCTGCGAGCAGCGTGAACGACGAAAAGAGCAGGGAGAACAGGACAAGTTTCATGAGCTGGCATGACTACGCGTGGCCAGCGGTGAGACTTGCCCGCGCAGCGTGATCGTGGGTGAAAAGGAAAGCCCGTCACGGCCCGTGTCGTAGTTGATGCCGCATGTTCCTCTTCCCGAACAGCACCACCAGCCAGCACCGCCGCAGTTTTCTGAAGGCGGGTGCGATGGGCATCGGCTCGCTCGGGCTGGCGGATCTGCTGCGTGCTGAGTCGGCCGCGGGCATTCGTTCTTCGACCAAGGCGGTCATCAACATCCATCTCGATGGCGGTCCGCCGCAGATGGACCTCATCGACCCGAAGCCAGACGCGCCGAGCGAGATCCGTGGCGAGTTCAAATCGCTGCCGACCAAGATTCCCGGGCTGCATCTGACGGAACTGCTGCCGCGGCTGGCGGCGAACGCGGACAAGTATGTCTTCCTGCGCTCGCTCGTGGGTGCGGCGGGCGCGCACAACGCGTTTCAGTGCCAGTCGGGCTTTGAGGAAAAGGATCTCGCCTTCATCGGCGGCCGGCCCGCGATGGGCTGTGTGGTGAGCAAGCTGCTCAGCACGTCCAAAGATGCCGCACCTGCCTTTGTCGATCTCATGCAGGGCCGTGCGCTCGTGCGCAACAGCGCGCGTCCCGGCTTCCTCGGCACTGCGTGCTCGGCGTTTCGTCCGGACATCTCGCAGATGTTCGAGCGTCAGTTGGAGGAGGGCATGAAGGCGGAGCTCGCGCGTCGCGGCTCGGGTCACAGTCAGAGTCTCGCGCTGACGAAAGGCCTGACCGTTGGCCGGCTCGAAGATCGTGTGTCGCTGCTGCGCGATCTCGACACAATCCGTCGCGACATCGACTCAAGCGGCTCCATGCACGCGCTGGATGAGTTCACGCAGCTTTCGCTCGGCATTCTGACCTCGGGGAAATTCGCCGCGGCAATGGATCTTAGCCAGGAGGACCCCAAAGTGCTCGAGCGCTACACGCCGCGCATCATGCGGCCTGCGGACGTCGCCAATTCGATGGAGAGCCCGAAGTGCGCGCAGAAGTTCCTGCTCGCGCGACGCCTGATCGAGGCCGGCGTGCGCTGCGTGAGCATCTCCATCAGCGATTTCGACACGCACTCGCGCAATTTCTCCGCCATGCGCTACCTCGGCCCGCTGGTCGATCACGCGCTGCACACGCTGGTGACCGATCTCAATGAGCGCGGCATGCTGCAGGACGTGATGATCATTGTGTGGGGCGAGTTTGGCCGCACACCGAAGATCAACAGCAAGGCCGGCCGCGATCACTGGCCGAAGGTGGCCATGGGCATCATGGCGGGCGGTTCCTTGAAAACGGGCCAGGTGATCGGCGCGACTGACAAACAGGCCGCCGAGGCCACGGAGCGCCCGGTCCATTATCAGGATGTCATCGCCACGCTGTATCAGCATCTCGGCATCGACGCGCGCGGCACCACACTGACCGACACGACCGGCAGGCCGCAGTATCTCGTCGATCTCGGCCAGCCGATCGCGGAGATCATTTGAGGTGATCCGGCAAGTCGGCCGATGTGGCGGCGTAGGTTTGGCAGTCACTCCTCGCCACCCATGAATCCCACGACTTCATCGATCACCGGCAGTTTCAGTCCCGCTCGCGGCGATCTGCTGCGCGTTGGCTCCACGCGTCGTGGGTGCCTTCAGACGGGTCTCGCGGGCCTGGCAGGCGTTTCGATGCCTTCATTGCTCCAGCAGCAGGCGCTGGCCGCCGCGGCTGGACAAGCGAAGAGCAAGACGAATGTGATTCTCTTCTGGCTCTCGGGCGGTCCGAGCCAGATCGACATGTGGGACCCGAAACCGGACGCGCCGAGCGAGATTCGCGGCCCCTACGGCCACATTCCGACCAAAGTGCCCGGCATTCATGTCTGCGAGCACTTGCCGCTGACCGCGAAGATCATGGACAGGCTCACGCTGATCCGTTCCGTCGATTGCAGCGCCAGCAATCACACGCCGATCACGATGCAGGCCTGCAATCCGCTCGCGAAGCGCACGAATGATGGTCGCGATGGCGGCGGCTGGCCGTCGATGGGTTCGATCGCGGCGAAGTTTCGCGGTGCGAATGCTCCAGGCATTCCCGGTTACGTCGCGCTCGCTGATTCGCTCGTTTCGGACATCTGGGGCGCGGGGCACATGGGCGGCGACTTTGAACCGGTCAGCGGCAAGGACCTCGCCGGACGTCTCAAGCTCTCCGAAGGCCTCACCGTGGAGCGCCTCGGCAACCGCCGTGATTTGCTCGCGCAAATGGACGACTGGAAACGCAGCGTCGATGGCAATGCACAGATCGCCGCCACGGATCACTACACGCAGCAGGCCTACGAGGTGCTCATGACCGGTGCTGCGCAGCGTGCCTTCAATCTCGACGCCGAATCCTCCGCCATGCGCGACCGCTACGGCCGCGACAGTCTCGGCGAAAAGGCGCTGCTGGCGCGTCGTCTCGTCGAAGCCGGCTCCACCTTTGTCACCGTGAGCGGCGCGTGGGGTTACTTCGATCATCATGGCGATGAAGTGAAGTGGGGCGGCATCAAAAAGGGCCTCACACCGCTGCTGCCGAGCGTGGACCGCACGCTGCATGCCATCGTCACCGATCTCGAAGACCGCGGCCTGCTCGACAGCACTCTCATCCTCATGCTCGGCGAGTTTGGGCGCGAACCAACCATCGGCAAAACTGGCGGACGCGGTCACTGGCCGCGTGTGATGTCGATGGTCGTCGCCGGCGGCGGTATGCGCCACGGACAGGTCATCGGCAGCACCGACAAACGCGGCGGCGACATCGAAACCCGCCGCGTCGCGCCCGGCGATCTCGCCGCGACGGTGTTTCACCATCTTGGCATCAAGCAGGACTCGCACTGGATCGATCCGCAGGGCCGTCCGCGCCCGATTGTGGCCGATGAAGGCCAGGTGATCACCGAGTTGGTCGGTTGAGACTTTCGTTCGTAATCGGGGCATTCCTGCCCCGGACCGAGGGGCCAGGAATGGCCCCATTACTGTGCGTCCTCACGCACGTCCGTACTTCGCGCGCTCGGTCTTGCGGATGAACTTGTCCGCCTCCGGCATGCCAGGGACTTTCATGTTCGGGCCGTCCCAGTCGATGTTCTTTTGCAAGCGCAGCGCCACGATGCCGGCGAGACCGATTTCGGTGAGGTGACCGCCCAGATCGAAGTCGGCGAAGACCTTCGGCCCACCTTGAATCGCGTCGATCCACTCGTCGATGTGGCCCTTCACGCGTGGCAGTGAGATGGGCACTTGTTTCGCAGCTGCATGATTGTCCGAGCCGGTGAATTTCGCGTCGCTGTTGAGCTTCACGTAGCAATCAGAGTTCCACAGGCCGCTTTGGAGCTGGCCGTGCTCGCCGATGAGCAGGCAGCCGGTGCGCGGAAGACTGCCGAAGGTGCCGATGAGCGGCGCGGTGACGTCCGCAGGCGGCAAATCGCCGCCGGTGTAGAAATGCAACCGCACCGGGCCGCGATCACCACGTGCTGCGAAGTGAAAACGCACGGTGCAGGCGGCGGCGAAGCTCTCCTTGCCCATGCCGGTGCCACTGATCTCGATGCGCGTCGGGTAGTCGAGATTCAAGGCGCGCACGGGCATGTTGAAGCCGTGGCAGCAAAAGTCGCCGAGCGAGCCGTTGCCAAAGTCATACCAGCCGCGCCACTTCGCCGGATGGTAGATACCGGCTTTGTAGGCACGCTCGGGCGCGGTGCCGAGCCAGAAGTCCCAGTCGAGCGTCGCAGGGATGGGATCATTGCCCGCAGGGCGTTCCTCACCGCTCGGCCAACTGTGCGTCGGATGCCACACATGGATGTCAGTGATCGCGCCGAAGAAACCTGCGGCGATCAATTCCATGCTGCGGCGCAGATTGGGCGACGCGCTGCCCTGATTGCCCGTCTGCGTGATCACCTTGGCCGTGCGCGACATCTCGCGCAGTTCGCGCGCCTCCGCGATCGTGTGCGTGAGCGGTTTTTCGCAATACACATGCTTGCCCGCCTGCATCACGGCACGGCAGATCGGCGCATGCCAGTGGTCCGGCGTGGCGATGACGATGGCGTCGAGCGACTTCTCCTTTTCAAGCAGCACGCGGTAGTCGCGATACACCGCCGCATCGGCCACGCCCGCGCCATGGCGCTTCTTCGAGTTTTCGATCTGCGCTACATCGACATCGCACAGCGCGCCCACGTGATGGCCGAGCTGCAGGATCTTGCTCACGTGGCCCTGAATCTGCCCGCCCATGCCGATGAAGCCGAGGTTGAGCTTTCGTGCGGATTCACCGCGCAGCAGTCCGGACGGCAAAATCAGTGTGGAGGCCGCGGCGGCGGTGTTTTGGAGAAAGTGGCGGCGATTCGATGCGGCAACGGATTTCATGGCGATCAAATAAGCCAGTGCGTGAGGTGTTGTTGCATGTTTCGCCTGCCGCCGGCCTCGAAGAACCGCCTGCGATGGGCCGTTTGTCGTTCATGCGACTTCTTCTTTGCTTTCTTGCCTTGGGTTCCATCCACGCCGCTGAACTCCGCATCGGCTCTTCGACCGTCAGCATCACGCCCGACAGGCCGGTGGCGCTAGCGGGGCAGTTTGGGACGCGCATTTCGCAAAGTGTCGAAGCGCCGATCATTGCCGCTGCGGTGGCGGTTGAATCCGTGGAGGCCGGCAAGGCAGCGGATCAAGCCATCTTCATCTCCTGTGACCTCGTGGGCATTCATCACTCCGTGCTGGCGCAGTTTCGGCAGCATTTGAAGCCACTGCTGCCGGACTTCGATGTGCGAAAGGTCGTCGTGTCCGCCACGCACACGCACACCGCGCCTGTGACCTCCGAGATTCCCGAGGAGACGCTGATCACCTATCCAATCCCGAAAGAAGGCGTGATGCAGCCGGCGGAATACACCGCGTTTCTCATCGAGCGCCTGTCGCAGGCCGCCGTGCAGGCTTGGAAGAGTCGCAAGCCGGGTGGCGTGAGCTGGACGCTCGGTTTCGCGCAAATCGGCGAGAACCGCCGCTCCGTCTTCGCGGATGGCCACGCTCAGATGTATGCGAAGACGAACGACGCGCGCTTCCGCCACATGGAGGCCGGATCGGACGCGGGAATCGAGACACTGTTCTTCTGGAATGCTGAAAAGCAGCTTCAAGCTGTCGCGATCAACGTCGCGTGCCCATCGCAGGAAGTGGAGAGCCGCAGCGCCCTCAACGCCGACTTCTGGCATGACGCACGCGAGCAGTTGAAGGCCAAACTGAACATGCCAGATCTCGCCGTGCTCGGCTGGTGCAGTGCGGCGGGCGATCAATCGCCGCATCCGCAGTATCGCAAGGACGCCGAGGCGCGCATGATCAAGTTACGCGGCCTCACGCGGCAGCAGGAACTCGGCCGGCGCATCTGCAATGCCGTTTTCGACACTGTCGATGCCGCCAAGGCCGACATCCGCACGGACGCGCCGCTCGGCCACATCGTTGAAGACCTGCCGCTGCCGCCGCGCAAGATTCTCGAGCGCGAGTATGCGGACGCGAAGAAGAACATCGCGCAATACAGCGTTGTCGAGAAGCCGGACAACCGCGTCATCACCATGCTCGCGCTCGAAAAGGGCATCGTGAAGCGCTTTGAGGAAGCGGACAAGCTGCCGCCCTACGAAATGGAGCTTCACGTCCTGCGTCTCGGCGACATCGCCATCACCACGAACACGTTTGAGCTGTATCTCGACTGGGGCATCCAGATGAAGGCCCGCAGCCCTGCGCAGCAGACCTTTGTGCTCCAGCTCACGAATGGCTGCGGCATGTATCTGCCCACCGCGCTCGCCATCGAAGGCGGCAGCTACAGCGGCCTGCCGCACGTGAACAAAGTCGGCCCCGAAGGCGGCCAGATTCTCGTCGATCAAACCGTCCGTGCGATGCAGGCCTTGTTCCCGGCCGCACCCGCGGCCAAATGACTCCTCCCATGCGCCTGATTGCCCTTTTTCTTCTCTTCACGGTCGCCCGATGCTCGGCGGCGGATTTCGATCTCGTGCTCGCGAATGGCCGCGTGATGGACCCGGCGTCGAATCTCGATGCTGTTCGTCATGTCGGCATCAAGGACGGCAAAATCGCCGCGATTTCCGAAACAGCGCTCGCGGGTGAAAAAGTCGTCGATGTGGCCGGACTCATTGTTTCGCCGGGTTTCATCGATTTGCATGCGCATGGGCAGACCACGAGCGATTTGCAGATCAAGGCGCAGGATGGCGTGACCACGGCGCTCGAACTCGAAGGCGGCGTGTATCCGGTGGCCGAGTGGTATTCGTCGATGGAAGGTACCGCGCCGATCCACTATGGCGCGACAGTCGGTCACATCTCGGCGCGCTTCGCCGCGTTTCATCCGCAGCTCAAAACCGGCCAGTGGGCCAGCGGCAAGGCGAAGCTGGCGCTGCTCGGCCCGAATCCTGCCGGCGCAAACAAGGTCGCGGGTGAAGCGGAGATGAAGAGCATGAGCGCCGCGATCCGCGCAGGGCTCGACGAAGGCGCGCTGGGCGTCGGTTTCGGCATCAATTACACGCCTGCGGCCACGGCGGAGGAGATCGAGGCGCTGTTTCGCATCGCGGCGGAGCGGAAGGTGCCTGCGTTCGTCCACACGCGCGCGTTTGGCATCGCACCGATTCGCGAGGCCATTGATACGGCGAAAAAGACGAGCGCGTCGCTGCACATCGTGCACATCGGCAGCAGTTCCATCGGCGACATGCCGGAGGTGCTGAAGTTGATCGACGCAAATCGCGCCGCGGGCATGGATCTGACCACGGAGGTCTATCCCTACACCGCCGCGTCCACGCTGCTGGAGTCGGCGATGTTCAATCCGGGATGGCAGGACAACCTGCGCATCAACTACGGTGACATCATGTGGACTGCGACGGGCGAGCGGCTCACGCAGGAGAGTTTTGAGCGCTACCGCAAACAGGGTGGCTGGGTGATCATGTACATGATGAAGGATGCGAACGTCGAGAAGGCCATCGCGCATCCCGGCGTGATGATCGCCAGCGACGGCGTGCCGTTTGTCGATGGCAAAGGCCATCCACGCGGCGCAGGCACCTTCGCCCGCGTGCTGGGTCTCTACTCCCGCGAGAAGAAGCTCCTGCCGCTCATGGATGCGCTGGCCAAGATGACCATCCTGCCTGCCAAACGCCTCGAAGCCCACGTGCCGATGATGAAACACAAAGGCCGCCTCGCCGTCGGTGCCGACGCGGACATCACGGTCTTCGATCCGACGAAGGTCATCGACCGCGCCACGTTTGAAGCGCCCACCACGCCTTCGGCCGGGATTTCGCAGGTGATTGTCGGTGGCACTTTCGTCGTGCGTGATGGCGAACTCGTGAAAGATGCTCGTCCGGGCCGCGCTGTGAGAGTCACACCATGAAGCCCGCTGTGATCGGCTAACCTATCCTCATTACAGAATCGTCTGTTTCCCCAACCTTCCTGCAATCGATGAAAAGCCACCTCCACCACTTCGACTCAACGCAATCAACAAAGTGGCGTCACCAGACCATCTTTTGGTTCCTCGTTGTGATGACCTCAGTCACTATGGCCGGGTGCTCTTTTCGAGGCACCTCCAAGGCAAGCCCCTACTTGAATGGAGAGATCATCCACACGACTCCCAATGAGTGGCCGCGAGTGCAGAAGCGATTTCCAGCCATGATGTTCAATGGCTCAAGCAGCTCCACTCAGGAGGGCGATAGTATGGCGCGGCAGCTCGAAGCCAGGTCCAGGAGGCATGGACGTGCGAGTGGAAGGCTGGTCAAGATGGAGATCAAGTTCATCGAGTTGCAAACCGAAGCGCCGCAGTCCGTCGTTAAGGAGCGCGAGGCTCGCATCCTCTCCCCTGACGAGTTGAACACATTTCTCCGCTCGATCATACGCGATCCACACGCCAAAACGACTTCCTACCCGCGGATGATGGGCCGCATTGGGCAAACGATGATGATCCGTAGCGTAGTCAATCAGCCAATGCTCGCCTCCTCGCATTCAAAGCAGCTTGCAGGCGAAGGTGCCTCTGTCGCGACTGATATCCGATACGCCCCCGTCGGCACGATACTTTGGCTTTGCCCTGTCTTCACACCGTCAGGCCGCATTCATATCGAGACCGATCTCATGATTTCGCGAATCGTTGGTGAGGAGAAGTTCGGCGGGAATCCTTATCCCATCGTCTCGGCCTGGACGAACGCTCCGCCACTGAATCTCACCGAGGGCGAGAGCGCAGTGCTACCGGGCCCGATCGAACAATCAGGCAAGAGGACGTATTTGGTGATCACCATCGCGCGATAATTCGAGATGACGATCCAGCCCAGTTTTGCTGCCAACCCAGCCTAATCATGAAACCATTTCTCTTTACCCTACTCCTCGCCACCGCCGCCTTCGCCGAGGACGTGCCGCAGTGGCGTGATCTCTTCAATGGCAAGGATCTCACCGGTTGGGTCGATGTGAACACCAGCAAGGACACCTGGAGCGTCAAAGACGGCCTGCTCGTCTGCAAAGGTCTGCCCATCGGCGTGATGCGCAGCGAGAAGCAGTATGAGAACTTCATCCTGCACATCGAGTGGAAGCACACGCAGGCCGGCGGCAACTCAGGCGTCTTTGTCTGGAGCGAGGGTTCAACGCCACCTGACCGCCCGCTACCCAAAGGCATGGAGGTGCAGATGCTCGAACTCGAATGGCCGAAGTTGCATCCTGGCAAAGACGGCCTGCCGAATCATCCGGGCTACGTTTCCGGCGAACTCTTCGGCGCGAACGGCCTGGAGGGCGTTCCCGACAATCCACGCGGCCGTCGCAGCATGTCCTGGGAAATGCGCTGCAAAGGCAAAGGCGAATGGAACACGTATGATGTCGTTTGTGTCGATGGAACGGTGAAGCTCTCGATCAATGGCAAGTTCGTGAACGGCATCAGCCAGTCCACCGTGCGTAAAGGCTACCTCTGCCTCGAATCCGAGGGCGCGGAAATTCACTTTCGGAACATCAAGATCATGGAGTTGCCCGGTGGGCGTGTGACGCCCGAGCAGACGGCTCCGGTGGTAAAGTAGCCGTCTCGCTCCGCGAGACGAGCCGGACGCTTTCGCCAAATCATGGCGGGAGGGAAGTTTGGACACGTGTTGTGTCGGCGTGAGCACTTTGCTCATCTCGCGGAGCGAGATGGCTACTTTGCTGTCGCCTTCACGAGCTCCTCGACCTTCGCCGTGATGCGTTCTTCGACTGTTTCGGTGTAAGGCGCGCGGTGGCCGTATTCAAACATGCCGCTGACACCTTCGTAGCCACCTTCTTTGAGCACACGCAGGCTGGGAATGTAGCTGGTAAGGTCGTTGTTGTAGCCGCAGACCCACGTGTTGTTCCAACCGTAGGTGCCTTTGAACTTCAGCGAGTAATCCACCACCGTCTCACCTGTCAGGGCGATGAAGGTGAGGTCCGAGCCGAACTGCCAGACCTGCACCGGATACTTCACGCGATCAGGCGGTGAGCCGAGGGTTTCGTATCGGCGGATGAAGTGCTCAAACTCGCGTTTGGGCATGCCGGTGAGGTTGGGGACGCGTTGTTTGAGTTCATCGAGCGGAATGCCGGGTTGCAGTTCCAACTCCGTTTCGCCCATCGTCGTACGAATGGGACCGTTGAGCGGCTTCATCGTGCCCACTACCACCTGACGAACAGCTTCAGCGAGAATGTCACCATACTTGCTGGCGAGGCTAGTCGCCTCGGCATCTTTGCCACGGATGCGTGGCAGCGGATTCGCATCGCCGCCGCAATTCTGCACAAACATCGCCACGCATCCCGGAAACGACGTCTCCAACTCAAGCTGCGCAAAGCCAGCGTAGTCACCATTGATGCTCAAGCCGCCGAGCGCCGTCGTGTGGCACGAATAGCCAAAGACGATGGCCTTGAGATCGCTTCCACTCTTCACGGTGATCACCGGCACATCCTGATCCACCTGACCGCCAAGCGCACGGCTCTCTGGCCCACGTGAACGTCGCCGATTCACCGCCACGCCGGCCAGACCTTGCTCAAACGCGAGTTCCGCCGGCGCGAGATTTGCAATCGCAGCTGCGATGACTTCATCATACTTTGCATACACCCTCTGCGTGTAGCGATCCTTGGCCGCCGCCTCCTCCGGCGTGAATTCATAATAAAGCCACAGCACATCCTCCGTCACAGGACACGAATGATTGTGCGAGGTGTTCAGGATCAGCCGCTCTCTCGGGATGTGATGCTTTTCCGCCGCATTCTTCGCGATCACCGCGATCATTTTGTCACTTAGCCCGACGAGATCGGCAGTGACGAGCACGGAAGTCGTGTCTGAAGCATCTTTGAGCGCGAGCGCCTTGAGCCAGATGGCGTGTTCGATGCGTTGCGACATGCGTGTTTTGCCGCCATAGCCTGCAAGCGGCACGGACTCGGTGGGTGTGATGTCAGCCTTCGCCGCGCCAGCCTGCCAGGCAGCTTGAATCGTCAGCGGGAGAAACAGGGAAAGGAGCAAAGTTTTCATGCGAGAATTTCCTTCACGACCTTCCCATTCACATCGGTGAGCCGGAAATCACGACCGCCATAGCGGAACGTGAGCCGCTCGTGATCAAGGCCGAGCAGATGCAGCATGGTCGCGTGCAGATCGTGGATGTGTACTTTGCCGTCGATGGCTTCGATGCCGAGATCGTCCGTCGCGCCGTGGATGTGACCGGCTTTCACACCGCCGCCGGCCATCCACATGCTGTAGCCTTTGTTGTTGTGCCCGCGGCCGTCCTGCGTGGCGTCATCCGGCGTGCGACCAAACTCGCCGCCCCATAGCACGAGCGTGTCCTCAAGGAGACCGCGCTGATCGAGATCGTGCAGCAGTCCGGCAATGGGTTTGTCGATCTGCGAGCAGTTGCGCGTCATACCGCTTTGCAGCGAGCCGTGCAGATCCCACTCCATGTGGCTGATCTCGATGAATCGCACTCCCGCCTCGGCGAATCGACGCGCGAGCAGGCACTGACGGCCAAAGGTCTCGGTGGGCGACTTGTCCGCGCCGTAGAGTTGCAGCGTCGCTTTGCTCTCGCCGCTGAGATCCATCACGCGTGGCAGCTCGCCCTGCATGCGAAAGGCGAGCTCGTAAGAGGAAATGATGCCTTCCACGCGAGGATCGCCGGTTTGCGCGAGCAAATCACGATTCATCGCCTGCAGGAGGTCGAGTTGCTGACGCTGCGCAGCGTTGTCGAGACGCGCGTTGGTGATGTTGTCGAGCTGGAGCTTCGCACCGGGTTGGTTGGCATTGCCGAGCAACGTGGCAGAAGTGGACGCGGGCAAAAACGCGCTGGAGTAGTAGCGCAGGCCGCCGAGCGCGGTGAGCGGGTTGATGCTGATGAAGCCGGGCAGGCTCTCGTTTTCCGATCCGAGCCCGTAAACCGTCCACGAGCCCATCGACGGCCTCACAAACTGAAAACTGCCGGTGTGGAGCTGCTGCAGCGCCTGCGGATGATTTTCGTTGTCCGTGTGCATGCCACGCAGCACGCAGAGCTTGTCCGCTTGCTTCGCGAGTTCGGGAAACAGCTCCACAATTTCGATTCCGCTCTGTCCGTGCTTCGCAAACTTCCAGCGCGAACCGAGCAACTTCGTGCCCTTGAGACGACCCGGCTCACCGTGACGACGCGTGAGCTCCGGTTTCGGATCAAACGTCTCCATGTGCGACGGCCCGCCACGCATGCAGAGAAAGATCACCCGCTTCGCCCGCGCCGGAAAATGCGATGCCAGCCGGCCCTCCGCAGACGCCATGCCCGCAAACGCGAGATAACCAAAACCTGCGGAGGCTTGCTGGAGGAGCTGGCGACGGGTGTGCATGATAGCGGAACGTTCGGTTTGGTAGGATAATTGAGGGTAGGATGATTTCTTTCTTGGGGTCTGGAAATCCAATTTCAATTATCCTACCCATAATCATCCTACCTTAAATCCATCGACTCCGACTTCGTGCCGCTTTGATCTTGGGTTCAAGAACCTGAATTCAATCATCCTACCCTCATGCCAATCGAAACTGCTGTCCCCATTCGATCTGCCAGCCGCCAGGAGTTTTACGATTTGGACTTTGAGATGATGCGCCACGCCTTGGACATCCATTCAGAGTATGGTGGCGTTCTAGACGAGGCCATCTACAAGAACGAACTCGCTCTGCGGTGCAATTCGGCAGGCTTGAGCATGGAGCGCGAGGTTTTGGTTCGTGTGCAGCATGGTGAGTTCACCAAGGACTACCGGATTGATCTCTTGATGAAACGCTGTGTGATCGTGGAAGGCAAAACAGCCGAACGGATTGTTTCCGCGCATCGCGGACAGACCGCGAACTACCTCATGCTCGCGAACATCCGCTTCGGCAGCCTGATCAACTTCCAAGGTCCGGGCGCCAGACGCGAGTTCGTCACCGCACTCCAAGATTTGGAAGAGCGACGAAGGTTTGAGGTTTCCACCGCTCGCTGGCCGCGAGATGAGCAGCACAACCGACTGCAAGACATTGCTGTCGCGTTTGCTCGCGACATCGGATTGAGCCTCGATGCACCATTGTATCGCTCTGCCTTCACCTTTTTACTCGGGGGCATGGCCATCACCCCCGCGAAGGTGCCCATTTACTCGAAGGCCGTTGTTCTGGGCCATCACCTCATGCACCTGCTCACACCCGAACGTGGTCTGGCCGTGACCTGCCTGGAAAAACCAGCCCCCATGCGAACCACACTTCACAAACTCCTCAAACACACCCGCCTCGAAGCCATCTCCTGGATCAATCTCAAGCATCACGAAATCCAGTTCAGCGAAGTGAAGAGGTAAGGGTAGGATAATTGAATGAATTGGTCTGAACCAAAAAACAAAATTATCCTACCCTCAATTATCCTACCATCACCTCACCACGCGGAACTCAGCGCTGGCGATGATGGTCTGGCAAAGACTGGTCCATGCGGTCTCGGGGCCGCCGGTTTTCAAATACGCGAGCGCGCGACTTTGCTCCGCAGGAGTCGGCGCACGGAAGAAGGCACGTTCGTAAAGCCTGCGCAGACGCTGCGTGTCGTCGATGAGGCTCGAGTCACTCAGCAGACGCGTGGCGGTGTGGCGGGCTTGTTCGAGGACCCAGGCGTTGTTCATCAAGAAGAGCGACTGCGCGGGCACGAGGCTCTCCTCGCGCTGCGCCACAGGCCGTTCGGGCGGCGCGAAGTTGAAGAGCGGGAACATTTCCGGCAACGTGCCACGAACCACGGGCAAATACACGCTGCGATGATGATCCACGATGGCCTCGACCGTCAGGAAAGGCTTGAAGGTGTGCAACTCGGCATCCTTCTGCGGATGAAAACGCTCGAGGAACGGCTTTTGCGGCGGATAGGGATCCAACTGGCCGCTGAGCGCGAGAATCGAGTCCCTCAACACCTCCACCTCGACGGGACGTGGCGCCATGCGCCAGAGCCACACGTTGTCCGGATCGCTCTGCGCGCCCATCTCCGAATGATCGGTGCTGCGCTGATAGGCCTGGCTCATCACGATCTCGCGAATGAGCTTCTTCACACTCCAACCCTGCTGCATGAAGCGCACGGCGAGATAATCGAGCAACTCGGGATGGCTCGGCTTCGCGCCATTCACGCCAAAGTCATCCGGCGTGGTGACCAAAGCGCGACCAAAGAGCTTCTGCCACACGCGGTTCACCATCACGCGGGCGGTGAGCGGATTGTCGCGATGTGCGAGCCATTGCGCGAGCTCCAGACGGCCGCTTTGCGATTTCGCCGGCGGTTTGGCACCGGGAATCGAAATCACCTGCAAAAAGCCTCGCGGCACCTTGTCGCCCAGACTCGTCGTTTCGCCGCGAATGTGGATGCGGCAGTCCGAAATCGCCTCGCGATCACGTGCGCCCATCGTCCAGGCCGGTTGCGGCGGCGCGGCGTCTTTGAGCGCCTCCACATCGTCTTCGAGCTTTTTGATTTTGACGTTCCATTCGGCAATCTCGGCCTCCATGGCCTTCAAATCGGCCTCAGCCTTCGCTTTGGCGGCACCGGTGGCCGATTCGACCGCACGCCTTGCCTCCGGCAGACGCTTCTGGATGCGATAGCGATCGCTGCGCGCCGTGTGCATGGTGAGGATGTCCGCGTCGAGCTTGGTGAAGTAAGCCAGAGCCGCCGGAGCCAACACCCGCCCCTTTTCGCCGCCCAGCGGTTGGAGCTCCGTGTGATGAAACATCGTTGCCTTGATGCCGCGAGGCCCGTGGCCGTAAAGCGGCTGCGTGCTGCGCAAAATGCCCGCGATGGCGTAGTAGTCGGCCGTCGGTATGGGATCGAATTTGTGATCGTGGCAGCGCGCGCAAGCCACCGACAGCCCCAGCACTCCACGGCTGATGACCTCGATCTGCTCATCGACGACATCCATGTGAAACAAGTCCTGCTTCAGCTCCTCAAAGGCCTTCGCACCCAGCGCGAGGAAAGCCGTGGCCGTGAGTCGCTCGTCGCGCTGCGCGCCATCTTTTGCCAGCATCAAATCCCCCGCGATCTGCTCCTGGATGAACACATCGTAAGGCTTATCCGCATTGAACGACGCGATGACGTAGTCGCGATAGCGCCACGCGTGGTAGTTCATGACATTGCGGTCGCGCCCGTTGCTGTCCGCATAACGTGCGATGTCCAGCCAGTGCCGCCCCCAGCGCTCGCCGAAGTGCGGACTTGAAAGGAGGGCGTCCACGATGTCAGCCATGTCCGACTTGTCCGACATATCGGTCGGCGGCAAGCCGGTCAGATCAAGATGCAGCCTGCGCACCAGCGCGGCACGACTCGCTGGCGCGTTGGGCTTGAGATTCTTCTCCGCCAGCTTGGCGTCCACGAGACTGTCGATGCTCGCACCCGGCACGATTTGTGGCGGCTGGAGGCTCCAGAGCTTCCGGCCTTCCTCCAGGCTCAATCCGGCAGCCTTCGCGGAAATACCCGCGAGCGCCAGGATCAGAATTGGCATGCGAACGTTCATGGACGGCTCACTTCACCTCCGCCGCCATCTCCAGCAGCGCATCCATCATCTTCACAGATGCCTGCGGCTCCAGATTGTTCGTGCCGGGCCACGTTTCATAACCGCCGAGCTCAAAATGTCGCGGCGTGGGCATGTAGCCGTAGTAGCCGTGCGCCAGCTCGATCATGAACGACTTCGCGAAGGGATTGCGCTCGCGAAACTCGCGGCCCGTTTCAGCAAAGGTCTCGCATGGCGTCGTGCCGACGCACACATCGCCGATGCGCAGGATCTGCACGGGCGTCTTCGTCTGCGGGCTGGCCTTCGCCAGACGTTGCACGCGTCCCGCATAGGCGCGCGGAATGTCCGCCTTGCCACCCTGGATGCGCGGCGCATTGGCCTCGGTCTCCTTCGCCCACGCGATGAGATCATCCGGAATCGTGCGCCACTTCACGTCCAGCTCACGGTAGCGCGCATCGAGCGGCACACTGTCCTGCCACTTCGCCGCCTTGATCGCGCTGTTCACTTTCGCGGCGACATCATCGGCCACATAACGCATCTGCTCGTAAGGCGCCTTGCGCGGCTGCGGCTTCGTGAAGTTGATGTTGTTCGCATCGCCGCTCGTGCCGTTTGCCATCATCGCGACGAAAGGCGGATACTCCTCGCCGCCGGTCTGCAGCTTCTTCAACGCCTCGCAGTAATAGCCGTAGTAGTCGGCGGAGATGTCCGCGCCGCTCACGCCGCCGACGTAATGCAGCGAGTAGGCCGAGAGCACCGAGATCATGCGACCGCCAACCTCGCGCACGGCGATGAACGACACACGCGGATCAGGCTCGCCCGCAGGCTTCACCAGCGCTGGATTGCCCGCGCCGGGGTTCATCTTCACCTTGTCGATCTTGCCGAAAGGATTCGGCGGCATCTCGCCCTCTTTGAGGAACCAGCGGCGGATGTGCACGTGCTCCGGCACATCGACAAAGCCATATGCGATCTCCGCCGGACGGAGCAGATTGCGCGCGCGCTTCACGCCGTCGGCGATGCGCCGCGCGACGAACTTTTGGTAATCGGTGAGATCCATGTCTGACGCGTAGAAGCGCACCGGCCCGCCGAGCACATTCACCGCCGAGTGCGTGTGCGTGCCGGAGATCAGCACGTTCGCCGCGGGAATGCCGGATTCCTTCTCGATCAACTCCCGCGCCGCCACCGACACGCTGCGGTGCATGCCCAGCACATCGCACACGACAAACGCGATCTTCGTCTTGCCATCATCGAGCACCAGGCAGCGCGCATGCAGCTCGTCATGGATGTGCTCCGCCGGATACGGCGCAAAACCGCCCACGACCTCGCCCCCGATGTCCGGCGTGATGTTGGACGTGGCTGCACCCGCGCGAAGCGGGGTATCAGCGGCAGGCAGGGAGACAGCAAGCAGGAAGAGAGCGGCAAGAGAACGCATGCGCAGAATACAAGGCTCACCGCGGGCTTTTGTCACGAGAAGGCACGAAACCCGGGATGCGGCACCTGCCACACACCGCACGTCCTTCACACTTTCTTAACGCCCGGCGTCCTGCCGTTCACTGGCAACGGAAACCCGGTGATGAAGCGTCTGATTGTCATGAATGACTCCGACAAAGAAGGTCTCCACAAGCTTTCCACCACCACGCTGGTCATCGCGGCGCTCGGTGTGGTGTTTGGCGACATCGGCACGAGCCCGATCTACACCCTGCGCGAATGCTTCGGCCCGCACAGCCCGCATCACATCGCTGCCACGCATGAGCACATCCTCGGCGTCCTTTCCTTGATCATCTGGTCGCTAATCCTGCTTATCTGCATCAAGTACCTCGTTTTCGTGCTGCGGGCGGACAACAAGGGGGAGGGTGGCGTGCTTTCGCTGATGGCGCTGGCGTCGCATGGCATGCTCGACACGGCGAAACGTCGCGCATTGATCGTGCTGCTCGGGTTGTTCGGCGCGGCGTTGCTGTTCGGTGATGGCGTCATCACGCCGGCCATCTCGGTGTTGAGCGCCATCGAAGGCCTCAAGGATGGCGGCCTGCTCGGCACGCCGCCAGTCGATGCGTCCGCGCTGGTCGCATGGGAGCAGCACCGTGAATGGCTGATCATCGGCATCACGATGGTGATTCTCATCGTTCTGTTCTCCGTGCAATTCCTCGGCACCACGCATGTCGGACGCTTTTTCGGCCCGGTCACCGGCCTGTGGTTCGTGAGCCTCGGCATTCTCGGCATTTCGCATCTTGTGCGCGGGCCGGAGGTGCTTGCGGCCTTCAATCCGTGGTATGGATGGAAGTTTTTGACCACCGGCGGTCATGCGGCCTTCGTGATCCTCGGCAGCGTGTTCCTCGCCGTGACGGGCGGCGAGGCGTTGTATGCCGACATGGGCCACTTCGGCGCCGGACCGATCCGTCGCGGCTGGTTTGCGCTCGTGTTTCCGGCACTGGGCCTGAACTACCTCGGCCAGGGCGCGCTGCTCATGCGCCAGCCGGAGCTTGCGCATGCGCCGTTCTTTCAAATGGCACCCGGCTGGGCAGCGCTGCCGCTCGTGCTGCTTGCCACGGCGGCGACGGTCATCGCGTCGCAGGCGCTCATCACCGGGACGTATTCGCTCACACTCAGCGCCGTGCAGTTGGGCTACCTGCCGCGCTTGAGCATCCGTCACACCTCCGAGCATGCCCGCGGCCAGATTTACATCCCGCTGGTGAACTGGCTGCTCATGCTCGCCTGCCTCGCCCTCGTGGTCGCCTTCCGCACTTCGTCAAACCTCGCGGCGGCGTATGGCGTGGCCGTGACGATGACGATGCTCATCACCACCATCCTGTTTTACTTTGCCGCGCATCATTTGTGGAAGTGGCCGGTCATCAAAGTGCTGCCGCTGTGTCTCGTGTTCGCCGCCATCGAAACCGCTTTCCTCTGTGCCAATCTCGTGAAGTTCTTTGACGGCGGCTGGTTCCCGATCGTCGTCGGCATCTCGATCTTCGTGGTCATGACCACGTGGGCCACCGGCCGACGCATGCTGCGTGCCTCGATGGAAAAGAGCGCGCTCACCCAGGAAACACTTGTGGAAAGCCTCAAGCGCCGTCCGCCGGTCACGGTGCCAGGCACGGCCATCTTCATGTCGAGCACGGGCGGACGCGCACCAGTCGCGCTGCTGCACAGTCTGAAGCATTACCAGGCGATCCACCAGCGCGTCATCTTCATGACCTTGATGGTCGAGGACGAGCCATGGGTGCCACCGAGCCGGCGTGTCGAGGTGGATAAACTCGGCGAAAACTTCTGGCGCGTCACCGGCCGCTTCGGCTTCATGCAAAAGCCCGATGTGCCGCGACTGCTCCGCCAATGCGCCAGCCACGGACTCGAAGTCGAGGTGGAGAAGGCCACGTTCTTCCTCGGACGCGAGATCATTGTCTGCACCAAGACCCCCGGCATGGTGGGCTGGCGCAAGCATCTCTTCTCCTTCGCCAGCAAACTCGCGCAGCAACCGGCAACGTATTTCCAAATTCCAGTTGGCCGCGTGATCGAACTGGGGCAGCAAGTTGAAATCTAAACACTCACAACCATGTCCACGCACTCCTCTCATCATACCCGCCCGCCAGTTCCGGTGGCGGTGGTGGGACAGTTTAGCTGGGGTCTGACGATCCTCTTCGTGCTGGCGTCGGTGTGCTGGATGCTGCTGCCCTACACGGGCTCGACGTTCTCCGCGCTGGTGTTTCTCATGGCCATCGTGCTCGCCGGGACGCGCTGGAACCGCGGGCCGGTGCTGGCGATGGCGGTGGCAAGCGCGCTGGTGTGGAATTTCATCTTCATCCCTCCGCGCTATACCTTTCACATCGAGAAGCCGGAGGACATTGTGATGTTCAGCATGTTCTTCGTCGTGGCGCTGAGCATGGGGCACCTGATCACCCGATTGCGCGAGCGTGAGGCGGCTCTGGAAAGAAATCACCAGGAACGCGAGAAGCTGCTGGCGGAAAAACATCGTGCCGAGCTGCTCGCGGAGTCGGAGCGGCTGCATCGCACGCTGCTCGACAGTGTCTCGCACGAACTGAAAACGCCCATCGCCATCATCCGCACCGCGCTTGATGGTCTGGGGCCGGGAAATCCTTTCGCGGCAGAGATCGAAACGGCGAATCGTCGTCTCCAACGCATCGTGGAAAACTTTTTGGAGATGACGCGTGTGGAATCTGACGCGCTGAAACCGAAACCCGACTGGTGTGAGATCGGCGATGTACTGCATGAGGCGATGAAGGCCGTGGATGGCAGCTCCTCCACGCATCCGTTGCGAATCTCCGGCACGGAAGAACTGCCGTTGCTCATGCTCGACAGCCGCCTGCTCGCCCAGGCGCTCGGCAACGTGCTTCACAACGCCACGCTTTACTCGCCTGCCGGCCGGGACATCGAAATCCATGCCGCGGTCGCAAACGACACGCTGGAGTTGCGCGTGCGTGATCACGGTCCGGGTCTGACGCCGGGCCTTGAAGATCGAGTGTTCGACAAATTCTACCGCGCACCCAACTCACCCGCCGGCGGCACCGGTCTGGGCCTCGCCATTTCACGAGGCTTGATGCGGGCGATGAAAGGTGACATCGAGGCGCACAATCATTCCGAAGGCGGCGCGGAGTTCGTGCTGCGCCTCCCTGTGAAAACCCGCAACGCCAACCCGACGTGAGCAAGGCCCTCATCATCGACGACGAGCAGCAGATGCGCCGCCTGCTGCGCATGGTGCTGGAATCCCGCGGCTACGAGGTCAGCGAGGCTGCCGACGGTCAGCGAGGCCTGCAGGAGGCCGCATTTCAGCGTCCTGATGTCGTGCTGCTCGATCTCGGCCTGCCTGGCATGAGCGGCATCGACGTGCTCAAGCGCCTGCGCGAGTGGAGCGATGTGCCCGTGCTCATCTTGAGCGTGCGTGATCAGGAAAACGTGAAGGTCGAGGCGCTCGAATGCGGCGCGGATGATTACGTCACGAAACCCTTCGGCACGGCGGAGCTGATCGCGCGGCTCGATGTCATCCAGCGCCGACGTTTCACGCGCCAGAGCCCGGAAATCATCGCGGGAGCACTGAAGCTCGATCTGCTGCATCACGAGGCCATGTTGAATGAAACGCCGCTCAAGCTCACCCCCACCGAGTTTGCGCTGTTGAAGGTGCTGTCTGAGCACGCGGGTCGCATCGTGACACAAAACCAGATCGTGAAACAAGTCTGGGCCGGCCAGTCCAGCGATCCCAGCGAAGGTCTCCGCGTGCACATCAACCATCTCCGCAAAAAACTCGGCGATAACGGCCCGCGCATCGTGAATGAGCCGGGAATCGGCTACCGGCTCGAAACGGAGTGAACAGGCACGCACCTCACGGTTTCCAGTCCTCCGGCAGGCTCAGCGACCACACTTCGCTGGAGAGCGGGCGCGCATGACCTCCGGCGATCCACAGCCTGTCTTTGAAAACGAAGACCGAGTGCTCGTGCCGTGCCTTCCAGCATGTCCTTGTCTCCAATCGCTGCCAGGTTTTGCCGTCCGCGCTGTGCCACACATCGCCGAAATTATCTTTCTCCTTCGACCAGCCGCCGAGCACCCACATGCGCCCGCGATACACCGCCGCGCTGAACCACATGCGCGGTGACCACGGCGCGGATTCTGTCTCGCAGCTCCAGTTCACGCCGTCGCTCGATGACCACACATCGTTCTTCGCGTGGTAGGCAGGCACGTAGTTGCCACCGCCCATGACGTAGATTTTGTCGTTCAACACGACTGCCTGATGATACGCACGCGGCGACCACGCAGCCTTCGGCGTCTCCTGCTTCCACGCTTTGCCATCCGCAGACGACCACACGTCATTCTTGAGGCTAGCATCGTCGCCAAAGTAGTAGTTCTCCGTGCCGCCGAGCAGCCACAGGCGTCCGCGATGCTCCACAAGGCCCGCGGCTAGCCGTGGCGACCACGCAGCGCTCGCGGTGACTTGATCCCACGTCACACCATCGCTTGATGACCACACCTGGTTGCTCGCCGAGTGCCCTGGCAGCCGTCCTTTGTGCCAGCCACCCATGATCCACATCTTGTCCGCGAAAGTGATGTTCATCGGCAGGTCGCTGTGCAGCCACGGCGCGTCTTTTTCGATCAGCGACCACGCTTTGCCATCGCCGGAGGCCCACACGTCGCGAGGCGGCTCGGCATACGATTGGAACCACCCGCCACCGATCCACAGCTTGTCTTTGAAAACCCACTCTGCCTGCGAATCTCGTGCCTGCCATGCGGCGTTGCCTTCGAGCACCCAATCGGCATCCGCAGCCCGCCCCGTCTGCGGCAGCATGACGAGTGTCAGCGAAAGAAGAATGAAGGATGATCTCGTCATCGTACGGCAATGCATCATTTCGCCTGTTTGAGCTTCGCATCCAGTTCCTCGAGCTTGAAGCGCACGCTGACGACGTAGGCCGGCTCGCCCTCGGTCCAGTGGCCGTAGGTGGTGGTGACGATGGTGCCATCCGGCAGGACTTCGACGCCCGGATAAGTGCAGTCGGAACCCTTGGTGTTGTCCATGATGCGGATGCGATACTGGCCCTCGGTGCCGTTCACGATGTCGTCATACCTGCCCACCCAGCCGACCCAGTCACCTTTCGTCGGGCTCACGTGCGTGGTGTCGCGGAAGCTGATGAAGAGGCGGTCATCGGGCGTGTATTTCGCGACGTGGCGGTCACCGGTGAGCGCGGCGGGGAGTTCCTTTGGCTCGCTCCAGCTCAGGCCCTCATCGTCGCTGAAAATGACGAAGGAATTGTACTTCCGCGAGTTTTCGCGCAGCAGGACGGCGATCTGTTTGCCATCGGGCGAACGCAGCGCGCCAGGCTCGCAGAGATTCGCATCGGGCAGCATCGCGATGGGAACAGGCACGCTCCAGGTGAGGCCGCCGTCCTTGGAAAGTGTGGTGTAAACCCAGAAGCGCCACGGTTTGGCCGTGGATGACGAGTACTCTGGCACGTCCGGGCTCTTGATGCGGAACTTCTCCTCCTCACCGCCGCGGATGAAGCGGCCATCATCGTGGAAGAAGGCGAGATAATGTCCCGGTGTCTTCAAATCGATCACCGTGGCCATCGTCACCACGCCGCCGAAACCGCCGATGGGCTTCAACTCGCTCCAGCTCGCGCCATCGTCCTCGGTGACGGCCATGCGGATGGGATAGAGGCCGCTGAACATGATGATGCGCTTTTTGCCCGCTGCATCGACCACGCGATGCAACGTGGGCACCTCCAGCGAAGTCTCCCACGACTTCGGTGTCGGCAGGCGCTCGCTCCAGGTGAGGCCCGTGTCGTTGCTGCGCTTGTAAACGATCGCGCCGCGACCGTGGCCTTTCGGATAGACGGTGAGCATCGTCTTCTGATCTTCGAGCAGCACGGTGGTCGGATGACCGAGATACTGGCCTTTTTCGCGATCCACGATCACCTGCCGCTCCTTTTCGCCACTGATGTCCACGATGGGAATCGTGTAACCGGGCGGCAGTTTCGTTTTCAGGTTCTTCGGCGGCGTGAGCGTCACGTCGGCCTTTTGCAGCTTCGTCTGCGCAAATACGGGCACAGCGACAGCGAGAATGAGTCCAAGGAATCGAATTCGGTTCATGAGTTATAGGAACGGCCCGCGGCAGGCCGCCCTAACGAGGATCGGTGGCAACTACCGGTTCATCCTCGACCGATGCTCGCTCGGACGCCAGCCGATCCATTTTTTGAAGGTGTTGCTGAAGACGAAGGGGTTCTGGTAGCCGATCTCGTGGGAGATGGTCTCGATCTTCAGATTGGTGGTGGAGAGCAACTCGGCTGCCTTGCGCATGCGCAGCCAGGTGACGTGGTGCATGGGCGTGCGGCCCAGGGTCTTGCGGCAGAGACGGCGCAGGTGCTCGGCGCTGACATGCGCCTGCCGGGCCAGCTCGTCGAGGGTCCAGTCGAAGCCGACATTGGCGGCGACTTTTTCCCAGATGCGGTGCAGGCGGTCGTCCACCTGCCACGGTTGCGCAAAGCGCTCGATGTAATGCTGCACAAGCTCGACCCAGTGGAACATGGCGGCGGGCCTGGCCTCGTTTCCCGACTCCTCAATGAGGCCCTCGATGGCATTCCAGAGGGCGCGGCCATCGAATGGGGCCATGAGTGGAGAACTGCTGCTCAAAATAGGCTTCTGCTCCGGCTGCTGCTCGTAACGCACCCAGCAACAGCGCCAGATTTTGCCGGGCACAGCCTGAAAGGCGTTCACCATGAAGGGCGGCAGCGCCACGGCCATGCCGGCGGCGCATTTCTTCCAGGCGCCATCGACGAGCACCCTTCCCTCCCCTTCGAGGCAGGCGAGGAAATACAATCCCCCCTGGTGCATGCGCACGATGCGATAGGGCGCGCGGGCCGTCATCACCCCCGCATGGGCGATGCGGTGCGTGCCAAGCGTGGCACACACCGGCGCCCCGCGCATCCACGGCCGCGTGTCCTGCTCCGTGGCCCGCACGACGCGGAAGCGCGTGTCCGGCCCGTGCGTGTGCGTTTCGGATAGCTCTTGGATGGCAGCTTTGGCGTGCATGTAAGGCCGTTTACGGTTGTTTGCAGTGGTTGACGGTGGTTGACCGTTGTTTCAAACCACTGTCATCCACCGTCACCTATCGTAAACCACCGTCAACCAACCAACGCCATGCCCAATCCCTGGACCGGAATCGGAAACCCCTACACGAAGCAGGAAGTCGTCGATCGCCTCAAAGCCACGCTGGCGAAGGGTGAGCCCATCATCGCCGCGGGAGCGGGCACGGGCATCAGCGCGAAGTTCATTGAGAAGGGCGGCGCGGATTTGATCATCATCTACAACAGCGGCCGCTTCCGCATGATGGGCCATGGATCGACCTGCGGCCTCATGGCTTATGGCGACGCAAACGCCATCGCCATGGAGATCGGCGAGTACGAGGTGCTCCCGGTCGTCAAAGAGATTCCCGTCGTCTGCGGTGTGCATGCCACCGACCCGCGCCGCCGCATGTGGCACTGGCTGCAGCAGGTGAAGAACATGGGCTTCAGCGGCGTGAACAACTTCCCCACGCACTGCATCGTGGATGGTCACTTCCGCGGCGTGCTGGAAGAGACGGGCATGAGCGTGCAGAAGGAGTTCGAGATGGTCGGCCTGGCCACGAAGATGGACCTGTTCAGCATCGTCTATGTCGCCACGCCGGAAGAGGCGGTCGAAATGGTCAAAAACGGCGCGGATGCCGTCATTGCGCACGTTGGCACCACCGTGGGTGGTTCCATCGGCGTGGTGAACGCGGTGGTGGACTGGGATTTCACCCTCAAGCGCACCCAGGAGATCATCGACGCGGCCCGCAGCGTGAAAAAAGACGTTTTCACCCTCACGCACGGCGGCCCGGTGAACACGCCGAAGGATGTCGAGTTCGTGCTGGGCAAAACGACCGCGGACGGCTTCGTCGGCGCGAGCAGCCTCGAACGCATGGGCGTGGAGGACTCGCTGACGAACCTGACGCGCGAATTTAAGGCTGTGAGGCGTTGAAAAGGGGGGCTCCCCGTGCCCGGAAAGGCATTTTGCAAAAAAACTTCCGGCATGTATGCTGGCGCCCGCGTTACTAGCATGTAAACGCATACCCCACCCATGTCAGACGACCCCTTCAACAACCGCCCCGACGGCCCAAGCCGCCGCAACCAGGACCCGCAGTTCAACTGGCGCGGTTTCATGCTCTTCGCCCTCGCGATCACACTGTTGATCTCGGGCTTCATGATGAACAAGGGGCTCGTCTCCAGCCGGAAGACGTTCGATTACAGCCAGTTCAAGCAGATGGTCGAGGAGGACCGCATCGACGCCACGCCGCCGAAGAAGCTCGTGCTGGTGAACTCGGACGCCACCTCCGAGCAAACCATCCAGGGCTGGTACTTCCCCGAGAAGATCCCAAGCAAGACACCCGATCCCGCCACACCGGACCTGAGCAAGCCGCTTCCCACGGAAACGGCCAAGGATGAAGAGGGCAAGAAGCCTCTGTTCTCCTCCGCCAAGAGTGAATCGAAGGAGTTCTCCGTGCAGGTGAACATCGAGTTCCAGAAGGAGGAACTGCGCGACCTGCTGAAGGCGCACAACCTCGTGCTCGTCCCCGTTTACGACAACAGCATGCTGTCCTCGCTGATCGGCTTCCTGCTGCCGCTGCTGATCATCCTCGCGTTCTTCTATTTCCTCGTGCGCCAGCAGATCCGCAGCGCGGGCCGGGGCGCGTTGAGCTTCGGCAAGAGCAAGGCCAAGATGCTTTCCCAGGACCGCAACAAGGTCACCTTCAAGGACGTGGCCGGTGTCGAAGAAGCGAAGGAAGAAGTGCAGGAACTGGTCGAGTTCCTCAAGGATCCGAAGAAGTTCCAGCGCCTCGGTGGCAAGATCCCCAAAGGCGTGCTCATGGTCGGCCCGCCCGGCACTGGCAAGACGCTGATTGCAAAAGCCATCGCCGGTGAGGCCGATGTGCCATTCTTCAGCATCAGCGGCTCCGACTTTGTCGAGATGTTTGTCGGCGTCGGCGCCAGCCGTGTGCGTGACATGTTTGAGCAGGGCAAGAAAAACGCCCCCTGCCTGATCTTCATCGATGAAATCGACGCCGTGGGCCGTCATCGCGGCAATGGCATCGGCGGCGGTCACGATGAGCGCGAGCAGACCTTGAACGCGCTGCTTGTCGAGATGGACGGCTTCGACACGCAGGAAGGCATCATCATCATCGCCGCCACGAACCGTCCTGACGTGCTCGACCCCGCGCTGCTGCGCCCGGGCCGTTTTGACCGCCAGGTCACCGTGAATCTGCCGGATGTGAAGGGCCGCGAGGAAATCCTGCGCGTTCACGCCAAGAAGGTGAAGCTGGCCGACAGCGCCGACCTTTCCAAGATCGCCCGCGGCACGCCCGGCTTCTCCGGTGCTGAACTCGCCAACTTGCTCAACGAGGCCGCGCTTCTCGCCGCCCGGAAGAACATGAAGGCCATCACCCAGCCCGAGCTGGAGGAGGCCCGCGACAAAGTGCGCTGGGGTCGCGAACGCCGCAGCCTTGCGCTCAGTGACAAGGAGAAGGAAAACACCGCCTATCACGAGGCCGGTCACGCCATACTCAACGAGTTGCTGGAGCACACCGACCCGCTGCACAAGGTGACCATCATCCCGCGTGGCCCCTCGCTGGGTTCCACCATGTATCTGCCGCTTGAGGACAAGTACACCCATCGCAAAAACGAACTTCTTGACCGTCTCGTCACCATCATGGGTGGGCGTGTCGCCGAGGAAGTGGTCTTCGGCGATGTGACCAACGGCGCTCGCGGAGACATCGGCCAGGCCACCAACATCGCCAAGAAAATGGTGTGTGAGTGGGGCATGAGTGACAAGATGGGCATGGTGGAATACGGCGACGACGAAGGCGCGGTGTTCCTCGCCCGTGATCTGGGCCGTTCCCGGACCTACAGCGAGGCCACGGCGGAGAAAATCGACACCGAGGTCAAGCTTCTCATCGACAACGCCTACCAGAAGGCTCACAACCTGATCACCCAGAACCGCGACAAGCTCAATGTCATCGCGCAGGCGTTGCTCGAATACGAGACGCTCGACGGCGCGCACATCAAGGAGATCATGGCGCACGGCCGGCTCCTCAACCCGCCTGACACACGCAGCAAACCTCCTCCTCCTCCCCCGTTGCCCAAGGCCACCGAGCCTCGCCCTGCGAAGCAGGAAGACGAGGACGAAGGCGGTCTGGCTCCGGGATTGACCGGCGTGCCGGCATAATTGAAGTCGCCGCGCGAATGAATCACAGCCGGAGTCGCAAGACTCCGGCTTTTTCATTGCAATCGCGGCCCGGCGGCGCGTGAGTTTTCAACCCGCCTGTCTCTCCTGTCGCGCGCAAGTCACGCCAAAGTGGCGAGCGGCCTTCGACACACTCGCACTCCAGCTCATCTTAGCCGCAGCACGAGCCTCAGCGCATCGAGGCGCAATGTCGTCGAATCGATGGCGGTGGAGAGAGAGGCGCGTTGATCACGCAGCGCTGCGATTTCTTCCGGGCGGATATGCGGATTGCGCGCCTGCAAATCTTCAAGACGCACGATCTCCTCGTCGAGTTGTTTGCGCATGGAAACGGCACCGCGCTGCTTGAGCTGCTGCAACTGTGCGTCGGCAAGCTGCTGTGCCCTGGCAAGCATCGAAGGCAGAAGTTTGTGGCGGACCGTCTCGTTTTCGATGGTCCGCTTCGAATCTCCCGTTGTGAGCCTGGCTCGCGAAAAAGTGGCATCCGTGGTCAGATCACGACCTTGGTGATCCACGGCGACACGAATTGGCATCGCAGGCATGAAACGCGCCGCGTGCAATGAGGGTGGCGCGATGCATTCAGCGATGAAGGTGGTCTGCAGGATCAATCCTTCCGCGCCGGAGGCTTTCCAGAAGGCAAAACCGGCGTTGCCGGTGTGCGAACCGAGCAAAACGTCCAAAGCACCGGTGACGAGCGGATGATCCCAGGTGAGAAACGACTCGTGATCGCGTGAGAGCGCACGCTCGCGGTCAAACGTGATTGTGAGTCCCTCAGCGGGCAGCGATGGCAGCGCGTCGGTGATCAGATTGTCCGGACGGATGAACCAGGTGCGCTGCGTCATCTCCTCCACATGCATGCCAAGGTGATCGAGCAGGCGGATGAAGAAGCGCTCGAAGTCGCCGTCCGCATCGATCTCACCAATGCGCTCAATGATGCGCGCGGCGAGGCGCGGCTTGCATGAATTGAGCTCCAGCAGGCGGTTGTGGCCGCGTTCGAGCTTTTTGCGTACTTCCTGTCGTAATTGACGCGTGCGCTCAATGAGATCGCCAAGCTTCATACCGTCAAACTGCGAACACAGCGCCTCCACCTCCGGCGCGAAGGTATGAAGCAACTGAGTGGCGCCTTGCAGGCTGTGCTCGAAGGCGTCGAGGCCGTCGTGATACCAACGTGCGAGCACCTCGCCTTCCGTGCCTTCGACAAAGGGCACGTGGATGTGAATGACGCCTTTCTGGCCGATGCGGTCGAGACGGCCGATGCGTTGTTCGAGCAGTTCGGGATCGCGCGGCAGATCGAAGAGCACGAGATGCTGCGCGAACTGGAAATTGCGGCCCTCGCTGCCGATTTCGGAGCAGATGAGCAGCCGTGCGCCGTCAGGATCGGCAAACGTGGCCGCGTGGCGGTCACGCTGCATCAGATTGAGTCCTTCGTGGAAAAGAACGGCGTGAATGTTGATCTCCCGCAGCAAACGTTCGTGGATTTCCTCGGCAAGTTTACGCGTGCGGCAGATGAGCAGCACCTTCGCCTCGCCAAGCTCACGCAGCTTCGCAGCGAGCCAGCGAATCAAGGTCTCTTCCGACGTCGAATTTGGCTCGATGCCAAGCAGGCGGGTTTCGCATTGGCGCGGCGGGAAGCCTTGGATGACGGCACGCGTGTTGCGGAACATGACGCGGCCGGTGCCGAATTCGTCGAGAAGGTCGTTCACCAGGCGTGCGCGGGCCGATTCATCGCCCGCCTGAAGTTCGGCGACGTGTTTTTGCACGCGAGGGGAGTGGCTGGCGAACACGCCACGTTCTGGCGAACGGAGCCACGCATCACCGCCTTGAAGAATCTGGTCAACGAGACGTGCGACCTGCTCGTAGCGGTCGGATTCGCTGAGAAATTCGTCCAGATCGTCGTAGCGGTCGGGATCGAGGAGACGAAGACGGGCGAAGTGGCCTTCGGCGCCGAGCTGTTGTGGCGTGGCGGTGAGGAGCAGGACACCAGGGACGCGTTGGGCGAGCGTTTCGACCGCTTGATAGGCCACACCGGGCGCTTCGGGTGTCCATTCGAGATGATGGGCTTCATCGACGATGAGGAGATCCCAGCCGGCCTCCGCGGCCTGTTGCGCACGTTGTGGCGAGCCGCTGAGAAGGGAGAGCGGGCAGAGCACGAGCTGGCTGTCGAGGAAGGGATTGCCCTCAGGATCGCCGGCTTCGATGGCGGCGCAGCGTTCTTCATCGAAGAGGCTGAACATGAGATTGAAGCGGCGCAGCAACTCGATGAACCACTGGTGCGGGAGCGCATCCGGCACGAGGACGAGAATGCGTGACGCACGGCCGGTGAGATGAAGCCGATGCAGGATGAGTCCGGCCTCGATGGTTTTGCCCAGGCCGACCTCATCCGCGAGCAGCACGCGTGGCAGCAGACGTGTGGTGACATCAGCGGCGATGGACATTTGATGAGGGATGGGATCGACGCGACCGCCGATGAATCCACGCACGGGCGAAGCCTGCATGCGGCAGCGCCATTCGACGGCCTCGGCACGCAGGGCGTATGCCTGAAGATCATCGACGTTCGCCGCCAGCAGACGTTCCTGCGGGCCGCCGAGGGCGAGGGTGTCTGCCAATTCGGACTCGGAAATGCTGTGTGCACCGCAATGATAGGTCAGCGCGCCGTTTTGATCCGAGACTGAGTCGATGCGATGCTTTGAGCCGTCACGCAGTGCGATCTGATCGCCGGCATGAAAACTGGCGCGATGCAAGGGGGCGCTGTGACGCGCGTAACGGCGTGTCTCGCCAGCGGCTGGGAATTTCAGCTCGATGAAGCTGCCTTCGACGTGAGTGACGATGCCGAGGCCGAGTTCGGGTTCGCTTTGGCTGATCCAGCGCTGACCGGACGCGGGGATGTGGCGGGCAGAATCAGGGCCAGAGCGGCCCTGCTGCTTGGTGGCGGGTGCTTCCATCCGGACGGGAGCTATTTGTCCTTTTTGCCAAAGAGGCGGCCGAAGAAGCCCTTTTTCTTCGGTGGCTCAGCCGCGGCAGGTGTTTGCGGCTGGGTGGGGACGCCTTGCTGAGGCACCACCTGGCCGGAAGGCTGTGTGCCCTGCGTGAAGTCGATGACGCCCGGCTTGATGGAGGGAGCGGCACCGGGATTGACATTGATGACCTTGGGCTGCTTGGGTTTGCCGTCGTTCCCGTATTCGTAGAGGACCTGCTGGTAGCACTGACCCTGGAGGTTGAAGGAACGCATTTCCTTGGCGCGCCCGAACTCGTCGAAATAGACCTGACAGCGGGCAACAAGGTTGCCCCTGCCGTCATAAACGTGGCCCTGGGTGGGCAGGCCACGTTCATTGAGGAGGTAATGCTTCTTGCTGACGAGGGCGCCGTTGGAGTTGTAGGTGGCCTCGGTGAGTTCGTTGGTGGTCTTGTCCACGACGCTTTCGGTGTGCGAATTGTCGGGATGGTAGGTGCTTTTGGCCACGATGGGGGTTGTCGCCGGGGCGGCAGGCTGGGCGGTGGCGATGGCAGATGCCAGCCAAAGAAGGACAAAAATGGCAGAGCAGAATTTCATGAGGCGTGTACAACGAGTCAGGTGCGAGAATAACGCCCCCACCCGATTCCGACAACGACAAACCATCCTCCCTCAGCGCGCATGAACCCGACCGACCCGCCCTGGTCCGAATTTCTCTCCCAGACCATCTCTGCATTTGGCTGCACCACCGGAACCCTGCACCGGCTGGACCCGGCTGACCAGCACCTGAAGCTGGTGGCCCATCAAGGCATTCCCGAGGCATTGATGCCGATCATTCAATCCATCCCCATCGGCAAAGGCATTGCCGGCACAGCAGCACTGAAGCAGGAGCCGGTGGAGATGTGCAATCTACAGACGGACACCTCCGGGGTGGCCAAGCCCGGGGCGAAGCAAACCAACGTGCAGGGCACGCTGGCGGTACCAGTGATGGATGACGGACGCCTTTGTGGCACCCTGGGCATTGGCAAGATGGAACCATATGAGTTCACCACTGAGGAAAAAGAACGGCTCCTGAGCATCGCACGAGGCATCGCCGCGCGGTTGCTGCCGCGATAAGCGCCAGAGAAAACCCGCCACTCCATTGCTGGCCGTGGCGGGAAAAACGCGGAATGCAGCGCGTTGTTGAACACCCTCACCGGGAAAAGGAACGTCTGCGACGGAGGAAGAGACCGAGCAGGCCCAGCAGCAGCAGCAGGACACGTCCAGGCTCGGGAACCACCACGAGGATGCCATTGGTCTGGAAGACACTGGTGTTCCAGAAGAGGTCACCGGTGAGCAACGGGAGTTCGAGGTCTCCAATGAGGCCACCTGCACGGTAGTTGCCACCAAAGTCAAACGTGCCAGCGCTGACGGACGACCAGTCAAGCAGGTCGAACACATCGCCGTGCACGATGGTGTAGGAATCGGGATTGGTGATCACGATCCGGCCTGTGGCCGTGAGGTTCAGTTGTCCGGTGATGCCCACACGGTCATGAGTGCCGGCACCAGCCTCCCAAGTCGTGATGTGACCGTCAGTATTGTCGGTGATCCAGGCATCGAAGGTGCCGTTGCCGAGACGGGTCATGATTTCGGCGGAGGCATTGGCGTCCGCGACCAAGGAGGAGCCTAACTGCATTTGGAGGCGGGTGCCGCCACCTGTTGCGGCTGCAAGCGTGAGATCACCTGTGACGTTGAGCGCACCCACTTGATCCCCTGCGTTCACGAGCAGACCGCCGGTGCTGTCGCCGGGCTTGAGGACGCCGACGGTATTGATGGAGCCGACATTGCTGCCGACCGTGAGGCTGCCAGCCACAGTGCCCGAGCCACTCACCGTGGCATCAGTCGTATATCCACCTGCCGGGGTGCCAAAGGTGGCACCGCTGTCGATGCGAATGAACGTGGTGTCATTGACCGAACCGCCCGTGCCGAGCTGCAAGGTGCCTGCGGTGACCAGTGTGGTGCCGTGGTAGGTGTTGGCACCGGTGAAGGTGACCGTGCCAGTGCTGGTCTTCTCGATGGAGAGTGTGTCGTTGGCGGAATCGGCCTCAGAAATGACACCGGAGAAGGTGACGCCCGTGCCGGAACCATTGGTGGCGGAGGTGAGGGTCACCGTTTTCGTTTCAACGCCGGTGGCTCCCGTTTGGAGATTTTGCAGCACCAGGTTGCCGCTGAAGGTGGACGCGCCGGAGATGAAGGAGGCAGCACCACCCAACGTGACGGAACCCGTGCCAGCGGTGGCATTCACGTCGAGATCGTTGGCCACGGTGAGTGAACCGGCATTGAGCAGAAGCGCCACGTTGTTGACGGCGAGTTCCTCGCGGAAACGCACCGGATCTTCCACCGGCAGGCAGCAAACTTGTGCATCTGGCTCGATCATGAAGAAGGACTTGCCTGCCGAAGTGCCGTTGAGAACGGTGAACTGCGTGCCGTAAGTCATTTCGCGAGGCGTGTCGAAGTCCGGATGACGGGCGAGGGTCATCGTGGAACCGGAGACGCTGACGATGGTGAAAATGCCGTTGCGAGTGGGATCAATCTCCTCGTTCTTGACGAGGATCGTCTTGCCGACATCGGCGCCAGTATAGGTGACGCCATCCACTGTGGAGGAAACTCCGGCGAAGAGGCCGGATTGCGAATCACCGCCGGTGGCCTCGTAACTGCCGCCACCGAGGGTGAGGCTCGTGGTGGTGGCGCGGTCGATGACCGTGGTCATCACGGTGCGGATATCACCGAGTTCCACATGCTTGACACCAAGGCCGCTGCTGTCGCCAACTTGAACCGTGCCGGAACGGATGACCGTGCCGCCGTCGATGGCCGTGCCAGCACTGCCGGCAACTGCCGTGGCGAAGTTGTTCGCGCCGTTGAGCGAGACCGTTCCGCCATCAACCACCGTGAGCCGTCCCGCACCACTGACAACACCGTCGAGTGCGAGCGACTGGTTCTGCACCGCGCCAGCGAAGATGTCGCGATTGAGGGCGACTGTGCCGGCAATGTTGGAATTGCTGGCCGAGGATGCCTGGATCACACTCACGCCTGCGGCGTTGGTGGCGTTGACGACGACATTGTTGGCCAGAGATACGCCCTGCAGGTCGAGCACCGTCATGTCGTCATTGCCGGTGACAGCAGCGATGTTGAGCGTGACAACTCCCGAACCAGGTTTGGCACCATTGACGAGAGAGAACGTCCCGTTGGCGACCTCCGTGGCCCAAGTCTGGCTGGAATGATCCATCGTGGAAAGTGCCTGGGTGCCGTGGGTGCTGACGCGGAAGATGCCGCTGCCGGAGATGCTGCCGGCGTAAACGGCGCCGGTGGTGTCATCACCGCCGACGGTGAGAGTGTTCGAGCCCATGGACACGGTGGCGTTTGCCTGGGTGGGGCCGGTGCTGGCGAGAGAGCCGATGGCTTGATCCGAGCCACCGAGATCCAGCGTGCCCGAGACCGTGTCCCCGGTGATGACGTGGCGCGAAGCCGACGAGAACGCATTGGCAGCCGCACCTTGCACCGTGCCTTCGACGATGTTCGTGTTGCCGCTGTAATTGGTGCCGGTACCGCCGAGCCTCAGCGTGCCGGAACCAGCCTTGGTGAGAACTCCCGAACCCGTGATCACCGATTGAACTGTAAAGGTGGTGGAAGTGGCGGTGGAGAATGTGCCGCCTGCGGCATCAAGCCTCACACCGTTCGTGGCAGCCAATGTGGTGGTTCCAGTGGTTTCCAGCGTGCCGCCGTTGAGTACCACGGCGTCCTCACGATAGCTGTTGGCCGTGTAGCCAAGGCTGGATGCCTGGGCGACAGAAACCGTGCCGCCTTCGATCACCGTGCCGCCACGATGGCTGTTGACCGCGGTGAAGGTAAGCTTGCCGGAACCTGTCTTGCGCAGCGTCACGTTGCCATTGACCTGGCCGCCGTAGGTGGTGTCCGTGGATTGGTTGACGGTCAGCGTGTTGTTCTGGAAGGCGCCGTTGTTGACCGAGCCGCCGTCACCCTGCAACGCCGCGACCTCCTGGTTGTAACCGTTGAGGTCGAACATGCCGGTGAACTTGGTCGTCAGCGTGCCGCCGACAGGCAGGACGTTGTTGGCACCGATCTGGAGGATGCCGTTTTCAACCGTTGTGCTCGCATAAGTATTGCCGGTCCCAGAGAGCTTGATGATGTCCTGGCCAACCTTGGTGAGATTGAAGCCACTGCCGGTAATGTTGCCGTCGATCTGCAGGTACGAACCACGCAAGCCATTGTCGTTTGGATTGAGGTTCGTCGTCGTGTTGAGCTTGCCCATGTCGTAGCTGAAGCTGTTCTGTCCGCTCGATGTGCCTGCCGGATAATTCTGCCCGAGGAATGAATTCGCCGTCAGGTTGATCGTCACTCCGCTGCGAATGGTCTGGATGATGGCCACTTCATCATAATCCAACGGCATGTAACCCATGATCGAGCCACCCGTCAGGTTGATCGTGCGTGTTCCCACCAAGTCTGCAAACACCTGCAGGCTCACTCCATCAGCCATGGTCCAGTTGCCGCTGCCGCGCGCATCGCTGACCGCCCAGCGTTCCAAGGAACCCCATGCCTGCGTCAGGTTTGCGGTCGGAGTCCAGTTGGAAACGGCGATTTCGAGGGCTGCGGTGGGACTGATCTCCGCGTTGATGGTGTTGTTGCCAAACGAACCGTTGCTCGTGACCCTGACTCCGCCTTCACCGGCGATGAAGCTGCGGCCACCGGTGAATGTGGTGCTGTTGTCCCCGAGGATCAGCATGCCGTCACCCACTTTGCGGAAATCGAACTGCCCCTGGTTGTTCAACCCGCCTGTACCGGTGCCGGATCCCAATTGCACACCCGTGGTGGCCCCAGGCCCCCAACTGCCGGACTCGACATGGATCAGATAATCGTCATACAGGGTCACTGTCCCGGTGCGCGTCACTGAGCGCGAACCATCGACCTGGAAGAACAAGACGCCCTCCTGCCCTGCCCCCGGCGTCGTATTTGTCGTCTTCAGATCAATGTCGGCCACCTGTGTCAGGCGGTCAGTCGCCGTCACCGTGTACACACGGCCAATATCGTAGCTGGTGATCTTCCCGGTGTTCCAAGTGAACAGGTCCGGCGTGCCCGGATTGAAGTTGAAGCGAGCTTCTGAGTAGAAGCTTTGCAGGTAGTTGTCATTGTCGTTCATGTGGCCACCACCCAGGATGATCTGGTTGTTGCCATCTCCAGTGGAGCCTGGCGTCAGGAACTGGATGCCGCTGTCCTGGATCACCCAGTTGCCATGGAACTGGGACTGGTCGCCACGAATGTTCAGGAAGGCCAGACCTGACTTTGTGACCTGGCTTGCGTAGATCCTACCGTTGATCTGCAACGTGTTGTTGGAGGCGTGAATAAGCGCCTCACCGTCACCCGGCGTCGCGTTGTAGCCAAAGTAGAGGTCGGGATTGATTGTCGGCGAGTTCGCAGCCTGGATCAAACCGCCACTGCGAATGATGATGCTGTTGAAGTTGCCATCAGCACTCACATTGATGTCCCGGTCGAGGCGCAGCGCATAAATGTCGAGGTTTGCGCCCAGAGTGGCGGTGGCCGTGTTGATATTGAGAATCCGGGTGCCGTCGTTGGGGGCCACTGTAAGAGTGCCGCCAGCAGAAGTGACGTAGTTGGCGGGAGCGCTGCCTGCCGTGATGACCTGGAAACCAGTGGTGATGTCGTACTTGAGGAACTGCTGCTCGCTGCGGTCGATGATCCACGGATCGATCATGTTGTTGTTCATCAGCGGTGAACCACCCGACCAGGTGCTGACAATGAGACGTTCAGCGTTGGTGGCGCCAGCGACACCGAGCAGGTTGGTGTTATGGCGGATCATCAGTGTTCCGCTGGTGGCCGTGTCCCGGACAAGGTCCGCCAGAATCAACTCCGCGGAGAATGTGCTGCGGCGCACCACCGAAATGTCCGCGCCACGCTTGATGGTGACAGCACCGATGGTCTCTGAATACTGGATGCTGCTGGCCACCGTTGTCGCGTCATCACCGAGCATTTCAATGCTGCCGCCATCAAGGGTGACAGCGTCAGTGTCACTCCAGCGACCATCGCTGTTGGTGCCGGTGTAGGGCGTGGCAAAATCAAAACGAAGTCGCGTGGACGGATGCAGTGCCCACTGGTTCGCATTGACCCCGCCCGAGCCAACCGCCGTGCCCGCAGCCCCCTCAATGCGGACTTCGCCAAACACATCCACCACTCCGGTACCCAGCGGTGTGCGAGTACCGTTGTTGCCACCCTGCAGCAACAGAATGAAGCCGCGATAGCTGCCGTCGTAGTGGCGGACACGCCCCAGCAGCGTACCTCCGTCATAATCATTGTTGCCGTTGTTGTTGAACGCCACGGCGCCATACGCGTTGATGTCCATTCCTTCACCCAGCAGCATGCGATTGCCAGCACCGGAGAACTGGGCTGATCCCGCGGTGGCCGGTCCCACGGTCAACGTGGAGCCTCCACCACCAAGGCGGAACTCTGCCCCGCCATTGCCCCATGGCGCCACGCTGTTGGCGGTGAGATTGCCATTGCTGTCACCGCCACCCAGGAACCAGTTGTTGAAGAAGCCGCCGTCGCGTGTGGCCATGGCCGGGTCGGTGGAAAGCGTCTGGTTGCCATCGATGGCAAGAATGCCGGTTCCGTTGCCCTTGACCACTCCTGGAGCCGCCACCGCAGCGCTGACGGCGTTGAAATTGGCAATGGTGCGGACCCCGATGGTCGGCAAATCGCTGCTGCTGGTCACCACCAATGTCAGTCCGGTCGGTCCGAAATTGGCCGCCCCAGGAGTGGACAACGTGGCACCGCTGAAGAGACGCACCGGACCAGTGCCCAGCGTGGCATTGGTTTGAGAAATCAAGGTGTGGCCGTTGTAGGCATCGTAGCCGCCGCTGAAGGTGTTGGCGGCATTGTTGTCCGGCTGGAAGTAGCCGTTGCCGATCTTCACCACACGTCCCGTGCCTGTGATCAAGTCACGGCTCAACGTGGTGGTGTCCGTGCGGAGATTGAGGATGTCATTCACCAGCATGCTGGCCTCGATGATGAGAGCATCACTGCCGTTGACGATCAGGAAGGGGCTGTTGCTGGTGATGATCTGCTGGCCGCCGTTGTTGGTGCCGATGAACTTGTTCCCCGCACCACCGCCGTTTCGGTCGAGCGTGATGAGAGTGAGACCATTGACAAAGAGCTTCTGGTTCGTGGCGGAGAAGTACACCGTGTTCGCCACCGCGCTGGCCAGGCGGATTGTGCCGAAGTTCGAGATGTAGTTGCCCGATCCCGTCGTGAAGCCATTGACCGTGGCACCGATGTTCTGGAGGCGAATTTCGCCACGGTCGAGCGTCACGTCACTCGTCATGGTGGCCATGTTGTCAGCATCCAGGCGAAGAATGCCGTTGCCGGTCTTGGTGATGCCCACCGAACTGGTCACCGCTCCCACCAGCTCGGTTGTACCCGTGTTGACATGGATGCCCACCTGGCTGGTGCCGTTGATGGTGGTGGTGCCGCCGACAATGAGGTTGTAGCTGTTGTTGTTCTGAATCTGCAACAACGTGCCCGCCAGCGTGCTCGTCCCCTCGATGGTCAGATTCTGCATGGTGATGTTGCCGCTGCCTGTGCCGCTGGAACGGTTCGTGTCGATGCGTGCCAGCGGGACATTCTGCGCCACGATCACGCTGTTGTTGAACGTTCCGCTCACGCTCGCCGTGCGGAAGGCCACGATTGGCATCTGCGATCCATTGTTGTTGTTCTGGAAGTCCGCGTGCAATGTGATGTTCGCGGTGCCAAACGTGCCGGGCACGTCACCGATGATCGTGCCGCCGTTGAGCTGAATGTTGCCAGTGATGTCATTGGTAGCGTTGGACAACTGCAGCGTGCTGGGACCAGCACGTGTCAGGCCGGCAGCCGTCACCTTCCCCTGCAGCAGCAGTGTGTTGTCAAAGGAGTAGATGATGCCTTCCACCGGAGTGGTGCCGTCGCCAAAGTAGAGAGGAGCCGTGCTGCTGAAAGTCACGGCACCGCTGGTGAGAAGCCCGCCGCTGAAAATATTGACCTGATTTCCTGAGATGGTGGTAGTGCCGGTCACGCGCAACGCGTAGCTGTTGGACACCCCGGTGAGGGCAGCATTCCCCGCCGTGTTGTAATACGCGATTGAAGTCGAGGTCAGGCCCTGAAGGAAGGCCGCACCGGTCCCTGTGGCGGTCCAGGGCGCATAGGTCATGCCCGTGATGTCGTTGTAAGTCACAAAGGACAGGTTGAGGCTGTTGAGAGCTGTCGTGGTGGCGGCGGGAGCAATAAACATCCAGGGACTCAGCATGCCGTTGGTCAAGTTGGAGGAAAGCCAGCCTGAATCGTTGACGTAAACGCGCTGTCCTTGGAACTGATTGAGACCGAACTCGTCCGCATTCAACCGGATGGCCAATGTTCCCTGCCCCGAACGGACAATGCCAGTGTTCGTGACAAGCACGATGCCGCCGTTGGTGCTGTTGCGTTCCAAGTAAAGGCCAGCGCCCCCTTTGACGGTGATCTCGCCGACGGTCTCTGACGTGTAATGTTGGACTGCGGCCACCATGTTCAGCGTGGCGCCGTCAAGGACCATCGGAGTGGTGTCGCCCCACTTGTTGGAAACGGCGAGGTTGCTGTTTTCGAGGCGGTTGACGACGAACTGGTCGTTCACGTCGAGAGTGTAATCGAGGCGCAGGGAGCCCGCGGGCAGAAGATTGACGGTGTTGACCTGGTTGCCGGCATCATCCGTGACACGACCCGCGCCACGCAACGTCAGACGACCATAAACATCGATCACCGGAGATGCGATGCTGTTAGTGACTTCGAGGAAATTGCCGATCGATCCAAAGTCTGCGCCGCGGAAGATGGTGGTGTTGCCCGTGTAATCCTGTGTGCCGTACAAGCGGATGATCGCCAGCGTGCCCTGAGGTGTGCCGCTGCCATAGTCCAGCGGATTGCGACCGACTTCCACCGAGGCGCTGCCAGTCAGCACACGGTCTTGTACAAACGACAGGGTCGCTCCGTTGCTACCCAGGAAGTGGTAGGCGTTGTCCACGCCTGCTCCCAACGTGTTCGCCATGTAGAATGTGTTGGCGTAAGCAGAGAGGCCCCACTTGCCGCTGCCCATCATCGCTTCATTGAGAGCCTGGGTGTACAAACCGGCATCACCCAAGCCCAGCGCGAGCGAGCCGTTCGTCGTCGAGCGCAGATTGTAGCTGGTCAGCGGCGCGTCCGTGCCGAGGTCGATGCGGCTCGTCCAGTTCCTTTCGCTGCCAAATACCAGCACATCCTGGCCCGCAACCACGTTGCCCGGCGCGTTCAATCGCAGCGCGAGGCTGGCACCTGTTGCACTGTATCCTTGCGTCACCACAATGTCCCCGCTGCCCGCATTGGCCGTGCTGCTCGGCACAAAAGTCACCCCAGGATAGAGAATGTCATCCGTCCCGCGACTGCCAAAGAGGATCGTCCCGCCGCTGAGCACCAAACCACCGCTCCACGTCGCGCTGTTGTCACCCGAAATCGTCAGGTCCGAGCCGCCGATCTTGTTGATGGTGTAGCCCTTGCCGTTGTCCGTGATGCCACCTGCCAGCACCAACTGAACATCAGTCTGGATGCGCGCGTGGTTGGTCAGCGTCGTCACCCCGTCAAACCGCGGAATGTAGGTGCTACCTCCCGTTGTCAGGAAACGCTGCACGTCCAGTGACAGTGTTCCAAACGTCAGCAGTTTACTGCTGCCCGCACCTACCGACGGCCGGTTCACGATCAACTGGCTGTCCCCGCCCTGATGAATGATGTTGTTGCCCACGTAAATCCGCTGGCTGTTGCCCGTGTTGTCGCCAAGCGCATACGCTTCCCACTGACCGCCACGCAGCAGCACGGTCGTGGTGCTCGGAATGGCCGAGGCGAAGCCTGTCGGTGTCGCCCATGACTGGTCGTTGACCCACGTCTGCACAAAGCCCTGCGCGATGTCCAATGTCCCCAGCGAGTTCGGACGCGATGTGTCCCAGTTGTCCAAGATCAGCCTTCCCCCGCCCACCTTCGTGAGCACCGAGCCCGCTCCGCCGATGATCTGTCCCGAGAACGTCGTGTTGCTGCCCTCACGCCCCACCACCAGCGTCGCCGTGCCCAAATCCAGCGTCCCCGCCGTGTTGAGCACCGGACTCACCACGCTCGTGCCCGCCAGGTTGCCGAACTCCTGGTTGTTGTTGTTGAGCTTCACCGTCGCTCCCGGCTGAATCGTCACCATCGAGCCGGTCACCGCGTTCAGATTCCCGAACACCGGCATCACGTTGGCCGCCGTCAGGCTCAGCGTCCCCTGGTTGACCTGCACGTTGCCCTGGAACGTGTTCGCCCCGCCCAGTTCCAGCGTCCCCGGTCCAAACTTGATGAACACCGTGCTCAGCGTGTTGTTGGTGTTGGCGCGGAAGTTCGTCACCGGCGCGCTGAGGGTCGACACCGCCGCATCGTCGGTGTAAACCGACAGCACGTTGGTGCCGAAGTTCAGCAGCGATCCCGCCACTCCTCCCACGTCCGCCCCGTTGTTCAAAATCATCCCCGCCTGCCCCAGTGTCGCCGCGTTGGCCGCCCCCACGTTCAACGTGAACCCGCCCAGGTCCACGCTCGCGTTGCTGCGCAGCGTATGCACGCTCTGGCTGGCCACCAGCGTGCTCGCCGTGACTCCCGCGTCGTGCGTCGTCGTCGCGCTGGTCACCGCCGCTCCGAGGTCCCCGCTGGTGTCATACGTGTGCGTGATGATGTTCCCGCCGCTGATCGTCGCGTAATGCCCGCTGTTGTCACTCCCTGCCCCCTGGATCACCGCCCACGTCCCGATCGTGTCGTTGAGCACCGAGGGCGCTGCGGTGAAGCTCACCTTCTCATTGCCTGCCGTGCCGATGTCCGTGGTGATCCCCTTGAAGGTCACCGTCGCGTTGCCACTGCGTGCCAGCGACCCAAACGTCAACTGCGTGCTGCTGCCGCCTGTATTGTCCACAATCAGCGCCCCGTTGCCGGAGTTGACCGTCAAAGCACCGGTCGTTGTCGTGGTGTTGGCCGCCGCTGTGTTGTTGTTCAATCGCAACACCCCGTTGGCCACCGTGAAGACATTGTTGGTGCCAAAGGGATTGCCCCCCGTTTTCGCCTCACCAACCAAGGTTCCCTGGCTGACCGTCACGCCGCCAGTGAAGGTATTGCCCGTGCCAGGATTGAGAATCACCGTGCCTGCCCCCGTCTTGGTGACGGCGCCAGCCGCGCTCAAAACACCGCTGAAGGTCACATCCCCGCCTGCCGCCGCAGACAGGCTCACACCACGGGTCAAGGTGATATTGCCAGTGAAGGAGGTCGATTCGGCCCCCAGACCTCCCAATGTCTGAGTTCCAGCTGTGGCACTGTTGGTGATGTTGCGTGACAGCGTGCGTCCCGCACCGCTCAGCAACAACTGCGAGAAGGAATTGCCTGCCCGGAAGAGGACCGCCGATGTCGCGGTGCCCAGGGCGTTGTCGTTGCCGAGCACCAGATAGCCATAGGAGATGTTTGTGTCCCCGGCATACGTGTTGTTGCCGTTGAGCCACAAGGTGCCCTGTTCCTGCTTGTTGAGCAGGTTGGCCGCAGCACCTGACACCACCCCGTCAATGGTCACCAGCGCACCGCGCGTGCGGAAGTTGATGCTGCGGTTCAAGACCACACTGTTGGTGATGTCAATGCCATAGCCGTTGTAGCCATCGAAGTAGATTGAACTGCTTACTCCGCTGTCCAGCCCAAACACCCCGCTGTGACCAATCGTCAATGTCGGTATCTGAACCACCTGGTTCTCGGAACCCGGCCCTTTCGGTCCGACCACCAGCACACGCGTGCTGTTATCATCACCGCCGGTGGTATTGATGACATTGTTGAACACGAACGGTCCGGCACCATCCACTCGGAACTCCAGATCCGAACGACGTGAACCATTGGTGTTGAGATTGATGGTGGAACCCGCATTCCCTGCGGCCCCTACGTTTCCGAGCACCAAGCGTCCCTGCTGGACATTCGTGGTGCCGGCATAGGTGTTGTCACTGTTCAGGATGAGCACCCCGCCCTGGCGCTTCTGAAGATTGACGGCATCAAGGCCCGTCTGGCTGATGACTCCATTGACTGTCAGAACGCCAATGCCCGCCTGGAAGCTGTTATCACCACCCACATCAAGATACTGGTCGATCACCCCTGCTGTGTTGTTGTTCAGAGTGATGTTGTTCACCACCAGGTTGTTGAAGATGGTGCCCACTGTCAGCACCGTCAGCACACGACTGGCATCATACAGGTCGATGTTGTTGAGTTGCGCCGTGTTGTAACCACCACCGGAAAGCGGCGTGGTACGAATGATGCCGTTACCACCCACCACCACCAAATTGCGGGACGCATATTGCGTGTCGGTCTGGCCATAGTCGCCATCCGCCAGATCCAGGCGAAGATCACCACCCATGAGATAGATGTTGTTGTCCCCGGTGCTGAGTGCTGCGTTGGTTCCCACCTGAAGAACACCACTTGCCCCCACCGTGACTGTGCCGCTGTAATTTTGTGCCTGAGGGATATAAACGATGCCGCCGAGATTCGCGCGCCCGGTCTGATCAGGCGCTCCCACGATCAACGGCACGTTGCCGCTGAGGACATTGGCATTCTGAATAGTCAATGTGCCACCGCCCGCACCGAGGCGAAGGGCTCCATTTGAAGCTGACAAAACGTTGCCGGTGAAGACACCGTTGCCCAGATTGGCGCCGAGCCAGACCTGCGTGTTGGGTGACACCGCGGCGATTTGTCCCGTGATGTCGGTGGAGAAATTCATGCCGCCGCTCAGATGAATGGCGAGACGACCCGCCAGACCCGTCGCCGAACTGGTGAGGAAAAACTCGTTGCCTCCCAACGTGATGCCCGGGCTTTCAGCGAGGCTTTGGAAGTGGATGCCACTGCCATCGCCGTAACCTGCGCCAAAACCTACGGCGACGGCATTGTTCAGATCACCCAGAGGTGCCAGCGCAACCGTGATGCGCTGATTTCCCCCGACACTGGCGGGACCAGCCAAGGAGAGAGCCCCTGTGGTGCCATTGGCACCGCTGACGAAAATGTCATTGCCGGCCACGTTGGCTCCCAGCACGCCACTGCCACGCACAATCAACATACCACCGGTCACGGTGGTGCCGCCTGTGTAGCTATTGGCTGAACTCGTGAGAATGGTGGTGCCGTTGCCAAGCTTCAGCAATGCTCCGTCACCCGTGATCCCGCCCGTGACCCATCCCCAGTTGGCAGTGCTGATCTGGGCATCGTTTTGCAAGGTGATCGTTCCTGATGCAATCGCATAATCCAGACGGATGCCGCCAAGACCGACCCCCTGGGTCGTCGCAGCGCTGGAGAGAATGAAGTTGTTGGTGAGAATGGTGTCCTGCGCGAACACCTGGCCACCCGCCTTGACGGTCACATTGCCCGTGCCGAAGGCGAAGGGGTTGTTGCGGACGTACACCTGGCCCAGATCGACAATCGTGCCGCCTGTATAAGTGTTGATGCCGTTCACCTCCTTCTTGCCCCATCCCGAATACGTCACGGACACCACACCGGTTCCGTTGTCCACGATTGAAGCGTTTAGCGTGAGCACCTTGGAACTGTTGGCGTCGGGCGTGGAGTTGCTGAAAATCAGCTCACCATTGGTGTCCGCGGCACCACCGGCCGTGATCGTACCAACATACGCAGGCAGATAGGTGTTGCCTGTGTTGCCCACATAGGTGGTCCCGGTGGCGCTGCCGATCGGGTTGCCAAGGTAAACATTGCCAGCACCGCTGGCCAGCAGGACACCGCCGACCGCGCCGAAGCGCAGGGTGTTGCCCGCTCCGATGTTGAGCGTTGAGTTGGCGGTGTTGGTCGCGGCAACGAGCAGTGTGTTGATGTCCGTGGTGCCGGCGGCGAGATTCGTCGTCGTGACCGTGGCACCCGCGGTGATGCGAACGTTGTTGGCAGGATTGTTGGCCAGCGTGGTGCCCGTGCTGGTGATGTCAGTGTATCCGGTGTAGGCGACGATGTTGCCGGTGGAAATGGTGGCCCAGTTGGTGCCCGCGCCTGCGGTGGCTGGTGCGCTGGTAGTGGCCCAGGCGCCGAGAATGCCATTCGTGAGCGTGTACGAACCGGAAACCGTGCCCGCGGCAGGAAGAGCCACATCGAGCGTGCCGCCCGTGTTGCGGGTGATGGTGCCGAGCGCGAGGCTGAGCGAGGTGGCCGTGCCCTGGTTCATGTAGATGAAGGAGGAGCCTTGATCCACCAGCGTGCTGGCAAAGGTCTGGCTGTTCACTGTGGAAGCCTTGCCGTTCAATTGCAGTGTACCACCGTTAGTCTGGCTGGAGCCACCGAAGACGAGCGCGGATGAACTGGAGAGAAGGTTCGTGGTTGGCGCGGCAGCGTTCGCAAAATCCAGAATCAACGCATTGGCCGAGTTGCCAGCACCAATCGGTGCCGAGACCGAGCCGGTTAGAGTCGTCGCACCGGTGTAAGTCTGCGCAGCGCCAATGGTGAAGGTGCTGTTGGTGATCATCGTCGGATTCACCGTGCTGTTTTGACCACGCTTGGCCAGACCGCCGCTGCCAGAAAGGACGCCAGTATATGTGGTGCCATTGCCAACAACCTCAAGCGTCACAGCGCCGGAGGCTGTGTCTTGCAGCACCATGTTGGTGGAGCCGGTGAGGCCGCCCACGGTGAACACACCGCCCGCCGTGCTGGAGAAAGCAACATTGGCGCTGGAATTCAACGTGCTGAACTGAAGAGCGTCGCGATGGCCGAGGATCAAAAGGCCCGTGTCGCTCACAGTGGTGGTTCCGTTGAAGGTGTTCGCAGCAGCGAGTGTCAGATCACCGCTGCCGCTCTTCGTGAGATTGAACAGGCCGGAGATGACTCCGCCGATGCTCACACCTGCCGTGTTGGTGATGTCCAGAGTGCTGTTGCCGGAGAGCAGTATGCTTTTCGGAAGACTGACACCGGTGGAACCGGCGATTTGCAACGTGGCGGCCAGATTCAGCGTGGAGGCAACGCCGAGATTCATCGCGCTGGTCACACGCAGCGTGCCACCGAGGACAGACACAGGTCCGGAGAAGGTGTTCGCGGCCGTGAGCACGAGGGTACCATCACCCAGCTTCACCAATCCGGCCGGAGCAATGCCATCGACGATGACCGCATCAACCGTCAGATCCGCGCTGGCAGCAGAAGAGTCTTCCACCGTGAAGTAGCGCGTCACTCCGCCAAGACTCAGGGCACAATTAGTGACAGCGGCGGAAATCGTGGCGCCGAGAGGATTGCCATTGGCAAGGTAAGTGACCCCGCCGCCGAGCGTCAGCAGGCTGGAGCCGATGTTGACAAGTGCAGTGGTGCCAGAACCACCGCCACCCAGCCCGAGCGCGGCAACGTGCTGGTCGAAGCCGTTGAGATCCAACGTGCCGTTCGCGACGATCACCGGAGCGGGGCCAAAGATGCCGGCCTGTGAACCAGCTTTCAATGTGCCACCGGCGATGATGGTCGGACCGGTGTGTGTGCTGGCACCCGTGAGAATCAAAGTACCGGAACCGGTCTTGAGAACGGAACGACCGCTGCCACTGATGGCATCACTGTACGTATATTCATTGCTGCCGATTACATCGAAGCCAAACCCGCCGAAGGCATTGAAATTGGCCGCGCCGATGGCGGTGTTGATGTCTGCGGTGGACCATTCACCCACGCCGCCCGCGCGGAACACGACAAACGCTCCATCAGAGACATTGACCTGGCCCGGAGTGGCAAATCCCGGCAGCGCACCACTGGAGCCGAAGATCAGCAGACCCTGCTGAATGTTGGTGGCTCCTGTATAGTTGTTGGCGCCGGTGAGTGTGACCACACCATCGGTCGTCTTGGTCACCGGCACGGCGCCGGAGACTGACGCGCTGATGCTGCCGTCCCGCAGATCGTATGAAGTGGCGTTGAGAGTGCCGTTGATAATGCTGCCGCCCTCAAGGGTCAACGCACCCACATTTTGCGTGGTGCCGTTGAGATCGACAGTGCCGTCCTGCACATTGGTGCCACCGGTGTAGGTGTTCGCACCGTTGAGCGTGAGAACACCACTGGATGTCTTTGTCAAAGCACCACTGCCGGCCAGGCTGGCACTGATGACACCGCTTTGCGCATTGTAAGAGGAGCCGGTCAGGGTGCCGTTGGCGATGGTGCCACCCGCAACAGTGACAACACCGGTGGTCTGGCTGGTGCCGCCCAGATCAAGAGTGCCGCCATTCGCGGTGATAGAAGCGTTTGCGCCGCTCAAAACAACGGAGGAGCCGACAGCCAGCGTGCCCGCATTGATGATGGTACCGCCACGATGAGTGTTGGAGCCGAGCAAAGTCAGCACACCAGCGCCGGTCTTGGAGAGGATCACGTTGCCGTCCAGCGTGCCACCGTAGTCCGTGTTGGAGGACTGGTTGACCGTCAGCGTGTTGTAATCAAACGCGCCGTTGTTGATGCTGCCCGCCAGACCACCGAGGGAGGCAACCTCCTGATTGTAGCCGTTGAGATCGAACTGACCGGCGCTGCCGTTCATGACCAAGGAAGTACCAACAGGAAGGCTGTTGTTCCGCCCGATCTGCAGGATGCCGTTGGTGACGGTGGTCGCACCGTTGTAAGTGTTGGCACCGTTGAGCAGGATCACGTCCTGACCCAGTTTCGTCAGACCGCCTGTGCCGGTGATGACGCCATCGATCTGGAGATAAGAACCACGCAGTGCCAGATCGTTCGGATTTCCGCCCATGATCGTGTTCTGCTTGCCCATGTCGTAGATGGCCGTCTCACCTGCCGGGAAGGGCTGGCCGAGGAATGAGTCTGCCTGCAGATTGATCGTGACGCCGCTGCCAAGCTGATGAATGACACCGACATGATCCCAATCGGAGGGCAGGTAGCCCATGATCGAACCGCCATTCATGTTGATGGTCTGGGTGCCGGTCTGGTTGTTGAAGATCTGAAGATGAACACCAGCACCCATGTTCACAGTGCCGGAACGCGCACCATCCACCGCCCAGCGCTCGATCGAACCTGGACGTTCATCCAAGGTGGCCAGCGGGTTGAACCCAGCCACAGCAATTTCCAGCACGCCACCCTGGCTGATGACCGCGGTATTGCCCGCCGCACCGAGCGCTCCGTTATGCAGCACACGCACGGCACCTTCATCCACGTAGAGGAAGCGATTGCCGTCGAAGGTGGTGGAATTGTCACCGAGAGCGAGCACGCCATCGCCTGTCTTGATCAGGTCAAACAAGCTCTGGTTGTCTAGCGCGCCGAACTGCACGCCCGTCGTCGCTCCTGTGCCAAAACTGGTGGCGTCCACGTTGACCATGTGATGATCGTAGAGTGTCACCGTACCGGTGAAGAGAGTGCTGCGCGCGCCATCCACCTGGAAACGGATGAGTCCGGATTGCAGCCCCCCCGGTGTGGTGGCAGTGGTCTTCAAATCGATGTCTGGAATCAACTGATTGCGGTCGTTCGCGGTGAGGGTGCGAATCAGATTATTGTCCCATGAGGTGATTTTGCCGTGATTCCATGCAAACAGATCAGGAGTGCCGCTGTTGTAGTTGTAGCGGAGTTCGGTGAACAAAAGCGAGGCGCCGCCGTCCTGGCGATCGTCGTCATCACTCATCACGGAGCCGTTCAGAACGATCTGGCTGGAACCGCTGCCGATTGATCCCGGAGTGAGGAACTGGATGCCGCCCTCATTGATGATCCAGTTGCCTGAGAAGGCCGGCTGATCATTGCGGATGTTCAGGAAGCCAGATCCAAACTTGGTGACCTGACTGGCGCTGATCTGACCATTGATCTGGCCGGTGCTCTGCCGGGCGAAGATGAGAGCCTCGCCAGTTCCACCGGCGCCAAAGCTGAGGTTGGCATTGATGGTGGGATTGTTGGCCAGGAAAATAAGACCACCGCTCTCGATGGCAATGTTGGTGAAGTTGCCGTCGGCTGACACGTTGATGTCGCGATTCACACGCAACGCATGCACGTCGAGGTTGGCTCCCAAGGTCTGCGTTCCAGTCGCAGCACCAAGGTCGAGAATCTCGGTGCCGTCGTTCAGCGGGACCACCGATGTATTGAGAGTCGTGGTGGCGGCGGCTGGATTGAGATAGTTCGCTGGCGAAGTCCCCTGCGTGATCAGTTGCAGGCCATTGGTGGTGTCATACTTGAGGAACTGGTCCGCGTTGCGGCTGACGATCCAGGGAGCGACCATGTTGTTGGTCATCGGGATGGAACCACCGCCGGTCAGCCAGACCACCTCGGTGTTGTTCACGCCACCAGCAGCCGTGTTGGCTCCCAACAGTCCAGTGTTGTGATTGATGGTCAGCGTGCCGTAGCGGTTGTCCGCCGTGCCACGCACGATGTCGGCGACACCGAGGCCCGCAAACCCGGTGCCCTCGCGGTCGAGGCGGATTTGCGATCCACCGAAGATGTTGAGGACATTGATGACCTCAAGGTTCGTGGCGGCAGTGTTGACGTTGTTGGTGCCACGAATCTGCAGATGAGCGGAGTTGAGGGTCAGGTCCGCTTGATCGTCATAACGTCCTTCGCCGCCGTTGTTGAGCGATGCGGTGCGGTTGTCGAATGTGATGCGGCTGCCAGCGTGGGTCACCAGCGTGGTGTAGTTGTCACCAGTCGCATTGATCAGGCTGCCGTTGGCTCCTGAGAAACGAAGGTGGCCCCAGATGTCCACCACTCCGGTGCCAAGGGGCGTCCTGAAGGTGCCTGCACCATGATCCCCGCCGTCCACACGCACACCCGTCTGATACCAGCCCCCGCCGATGTCGCGGCCACGCGTGATGACCGTTCCGCCTGTGTAGGAGTTGTTCAAGTTGGAGCCATAGATCAGCGGTGTGCTGTTGTAGCCGGCTGACTGCCACGCGTCAGCTCGTCCGACGAGGACCGAGGAGGCACCGCCCACGTCTGACAGCACATCCACATTCGCCGCGGTGGGTTGCAGCGTGAGCGTGGCGCCGCCGTTGCCGAAACGATACACATTACCTGCGCCAGGAATGATGCTTCCCGCGCCGCCATTGTAAGTCGAAGATCCGATGGACCCACCCAGGCTCCAATAGCCGTCCTGGAACGTGGACAGGTCGATGGCCGTGCCTGTCGTGAGGTTGTCGAGACCGAGAATGCCACCCATGCCTGGACGACTGGTGTTGTTGGCATTGGGGAACAGCGTGGCAAGATTTGCCGTCGTGAACAACGAGCCTTGGGAAACCGTCAGCGTGACCGGCGTACTGTAGCCGCTGTTGAAGTTGGTGACGGCGCCGCCGGCAATGTTGGTGAGCGAGTTGAGGGAGAGGTTGCCGGTCGGGCCGACACGAACCGCGCCAGTACCGAAGGTGAAGTTGGTGGCCCCCTGGGTCACGCGGCTGTAGCCCTGAAGGGTGGTAAACCCTCCGCTCCAGTTCGGATTGGCCGCGTTGTTGTTGAAGGTGATCAAATAAGAATCGCCACGTGTAAGCGTGCCAACACCACGGATGATGTTGTTGACGATGAGGTTCGGGTTCGACACACGGAAGAACGGCTGGTCATTGATGACCATCTCGCTGTTGATGCGCAGATAGTCCCCAAAGGACACCTGGCTGAAAATAATTGTCGGACTGTTTTGCGTGCGGAACTCCAAACCAGCAGCGCCAATCGTGGCCCCATTGGATCCCGAGGCGGGCGTGCCGCCGTTTCGATCATAGGTGATCGTTGTCCTGCCCGCGATGGTGACGTCCTGGCCCGCGCTGCTGAAGAAGGTGGTGGTGGAGTTGGTCGTGCCCGTGTTCTGGGCGGCGAGACGCAGGGTGCCTGTGTTGATGAGCAGATCGCCCGTGCCTTCCGCTTGCGAGTCACTGCCCGCCACGTTCGGGCCTGTGATTCGTAATTCACCGCCATTGAGTGTGATCGGACTGGACAACGTGGCGTCATTGTTTCCGTCGAGGCGCAGCACACCACCGCCCCACTTGCTGATCGGAGCGCTGGCAGTCACTGCGCCAACAAGGCGCCATGTGTTCCCATTGACGTTGATCGCAAAGGGGCTCGTGCCGCCGAGCGTCGTGGTGCCGAGCACATCCACGTTGGAGTTGCTGTTGAACAAGTTCAGGAGCGTGCCCGCAGGACCACTGGTGCCGATGACATTCAAATTTTGGAACTGCACGGCGTTGGTTGTGCCAGCACCCGAGAAGCGCTCCCCTTGAATCGTGGCAACCGGGACGTTTTCCGCAACGGTGACAGTCAGGCCCGTATAGGTGGTGGTGGCGCTGTTATGGCGCAGACGCAGGCTGGGCATCTCTCCACCGTTGAAATTGTTGAGATAGTCCGCATGCAGGATGATTTCCGGTGTCGCTGTTCCTGCGATGGCCCCCGGACCATCGATGTAAAGTGTGCCACCATTCATCTGTATCGGACCGGAAATGGCATTGGCCCCGTTGGTGAGTTGCAAGGCACCGGGACCATCCATGGTCAAAGCGGACGCCGTCACCTTTCCGCCGATGCGGGTGACGTTTTCGTCGATGTAAATGATGCCTTCGACAGGCGTGGTTCCGTCCCCGAAAAAGACATTGGTGGTGTCGATGTTGACGCGGGCATTGTCGCGGTTGTCGGTGATGAGGCCACCGCTCCAGATGTTGATCTGGCCCCCGGTCCATGTGGTGTCGTTGGCACTGGCCTCGTGATTGATGCGCAGAGCGTAAACGTTGCGTGTCGCGGCCAGGGCGGCATCTCCCGCTGTGTACTGGGCGACGGAGGTGCTGGTAAGTCCGCTGAGGAAACCGTCCCCGGTGCCGGTGCCGGTGAAAACCGCGTCAACAAAGCCGTTTTCCGCAGTGTAGGTGAGGAACTGCTGGCTGACGTAGTCAATCATCCAGGGGGCTACAATGCCATTGGTCAGTGTCGGAGCCGCACCTGTGATGTAGAACTTGGCGGATTGCAGGTTGATGGAACCCAGCTCGGCAGCGGATGACGTGGGACGAATGGCCAGCGTCGCCTGGCCAACGCGAGTAATGCTGGGCGCACGCAGGATGATCTGGCCGCTGGTGCCATTGCGCTCCAACGTGATGCCCGCGCCGCCTTTGATGGTGATGTCCCCGACGGTTTCGGCGTTCACACGACCACCGCTGTTGATCAGGTTCAGCCCGGCGCCGTCCAGCACCATCGTCTGCGAGTCGGACCACTTGTTCTCGTCGGTCTCAAGGCCCAAATTGCTGTTATCGAGGCGGGAGATGATGAAGTTGTCATTCACGTCCATGTTGTAGTCGAGGCGCAGATTGCCCCCCGGCATGAGATTGACGGTGTTGGCCTGCCCTCCGGCGTCATTGGTCACGCGCCCGTCTCCGCGCAATGTGAGGCGGCCATAAACATTGAATGCCGATGTAGCGCTGTCGCCGGTGAGTTCCAAGATGGCCCCAACGCTGCCAGCGTCTGCCTCACGGTAGATGTTGGTGGCTCCCGTGTATGTTTGGTTGCCATAGATGCGCACAACGGCCTCGGTGAAGCCTGGATTCTGTCCCGCCAGCACGTGAGAACGACCAACGTCCAAGGAGGCCGTGCCGGAAAGCGCGCCACTTTGAGTGATGGCAAGTGTCGCACCACTGTTGCCTCCGAAACGATACACATTGTCCACACCAGCGCCCAAGGTGGGTGCTGTGTAATATGTGTTGGTGACGGCGTTGATGCCCCACTTGCCGTTGCCGAGCTTGGATTCGTCAATCGTGTTGGTCCAGTGGCCTTCACTCAGGTTCAGGCCCAGACTGCCGTTCGTTGTGGAGCGGATGCTGTAATTGGTGATCGCGGTATCGGTGCCAAGATCGATACGCAGGCTGTTGATCGTCTCATTGGCGAAGGCTTGCACGCGCTGCCCCTGGGCAGTCAGAACGTTTGAAGGGGCGTTCAAGCGGAGTGCGCTGGAGCGGTTCAGCACAATATCACCTGTGCCAGCATTCGCGGTGGAGCTGGGAATGAAGGTCGTTCCAGAAAAACGGATGTCGTCCGTGCCGCGATTGTCAAAAAGCACATAACCATCCGTGATGACCAAGCCTCCATTCCAAGAACTGTTGTCCGCGCCGATCTCCAGATTGCTGCCGCCCCGCTTTTCAAGCGAATAGTTGCCGGTGATGGTTCCCGCCAGGAGCAACGGTGCATCGGTCTGGATGCGCCCATTGGTATTGAGAGTAATGCTGCCGTCAAAGCGTGGATATATGGCATTGCCTCCGGTGACCTGAAAGAGTTGCTTGTCGAGCGTGAGATTATTGAAGACAACAACCTTGCTGGATGCCCCCCCCTGCCAACGATTGGTGTTCAGGACCGAGTTTCCTCCCTGCAGGACGACATTGTTACCAAGATATATGCGCTGGGCATTTCCAGTTTGATCGCCATTGATAAAAGCCTCCCACGAACCACCGCGAAGCAAAATGTTGGTGGAACCAGTCACCGCCGATGCAAACCCGGTGGGCGTGGCCCATGACTGGTCGTTAAGCCATGTCTGAACGGTTCCTTGGGCAACATCCAGCGTCCCCAAGGAATTTGGCACGGAAGTGTCCCAATTGTTAAGTGTCAGCCTTCCCCCGCCCACCTTCGTGAGCACCGAGCCCGCTCCGCCGATGATCTGTCCCGAGAACGTCGTGTTGCTGCCCTCACGCCCCACCACCAGCGTCGCCGTGCCCAAATCCAGCGTCCCCGCCGTGTTGAGCACCGGACTCACCACGCTCGTGCCCGCCAGGTTGCCGAACTCCTGGTTGTTGTTGTTGAGCTTCACCGTCGCTCCCGGCTGAATCGTCACCATCGAGCCGGTCACCGCGTTCAGATTCCCGAACACCGGCATCACGTTGGCCGCCGTCAGGCTCAGCGTCCCCTGGTTGACCTGCACGTTGCCCTGGAACGTGTTCGCCCCGCCCAGTTCCAGCGTCCCCGGTCCAAACTTGATGAACACCGTGCTCAGCGTGTTGTTGGTGTTGGCGCGGAAGTTCGTCACCGGCGCGCTGAGGGTCGACACCGCCGCATCGTCGGTGTAAACCGACAGCACGTTGGTGCCGAAGTTCAGCAGCGATCCCGCCACTCCTCCCACGTCCGCCCCGTTGTTCAAAATCATCCCCGCCTGCCCCAGTGTCGCCGCGTTGGCCGCCCCCACGTTCAACGTGAACCCGCCCAGGTCCACGCTCGCGTTGCTGCGCAGCGCGTACACGCTCTGGCTGGCCACCAGCGTGCTCGCCGTGACTCCCGCGTCGTGCGTCGTCGTCGCGCTGGTCACCGCCGCTCCGAGGTCCCCGCTGGTGTCATACGTGTGCGTGATGATGTTCCCGCCGCTGATCGTCGCGTAATGCCCGCTGTTGTCACTCCCTGCCCCCTGGATCACCGCCCACGTCCCGATCGTGTCGTTGAGCACCGAGGGCGCTGCGGTGAAGCTCACCTTCTCATTGCCTGCCGTGCCGATGTCCGTGGTGATCCCCTTGAAGGTCACCGTCGCGTTGCCACTGCGTGCCAGCGACCCAAACGTCAACTGCGTGCTGCTGCCGCCTGTATTGTCCACAATCAGCGCCCCGTTGCCGGAGTTGACCGTCAAAGCACCGGTCGTTGTCGTGGTGTTGGCCGCCGCTGTGTTGTTGTTCAATCGCAACACCCCGTTGGCCACCGTGAAGACATTGTTGGTGCCAAAGGGATTGCCCCCCGTTTTCGCCTCACCAACCAAGGTTCCCTGGCTGACCGTCACGCCGCCAGTAAAGGTATTGCCGGTGCCAGGATTGAGAATCACCGTGCCATTGCCCACCTTGTTGATGCCTCCCGCTCCAGTCCCGCTGATGGCACCGGTGAACGTCACATCGCCACCGCTGACTGCCGTCAAGTTCAGCCCACGAGCGGAAAGATTGACGTTGCCACTGAACAACTTGGCACCCGCATCCAGTCCCCCCAGGGTTTGTGTGCTTGCCGTGGCCGTGTTGATGAAGTTCCGGCTGATCGTCCGCACGCCGGAAGCAAGTATCTGTGAGAAGGCTGCGCCGCGGAAGGTGATATCCGAGGTGGCAGCTCCGAAGGCATTGTCATTGCCCGCAACGAGATAACCGTTGGAGATCGTGGTGGCCCCAAGATAGTTGTTGTTGCCATTCAGCCAGAGAGTCCCCTGCTCGGACTTTTCAAAGGCGTTCCCCACCGCTCCGGACACCACACCATCAAAGGTCGTCAATGCACCGCGGGTGCGGAATACAATGCTACGGTTCAACGTGACCGCGCCATTGACCGTAATGCTGTAGCCATTATAGCCATCAAACCAGATGGCGCTGTTGCCAGTGCCATCCGTGGCGAAGGTTCCCGCATGTCCGATGGTCAGAGTCGGTATCTGCACGACCTGGTTCTCTGAGCCAGGTCCAGTCGGGCCAACGGTAATGATTCGAGTGCTGTTGTTGTCCCCACCCGAGGTGGTGACAGGATTGTTGAAGAGAAAAGGGCCCGTGCCGTTGATGCGGTATTCGAGGCCAGAAGAGCGACTGCCTGCCGTTGCCATGTCGATGGTGGATCCGACGTTGCCAGCGGCACCAACGTTGGTCAGCACCAAGCGACCCTGCTCCAGTATGGTTGAACCATCGTAGGTGTTGTCAGCGTTCAAGATGAGCACGCCTCCGTTGCGTTTGCGCAGGTTTTGCACCCCGGTGGCTTGGTCCGCAATCACGCCATCGACGGTCAGCATCCCGGCCCCGGCTTGATAGCTATTGTCAATACCGACGTCCAAATAGACAGTTCGTGCCGCGTTGGGCATCACGATGGTATTCACATGCACATCCGTGAAGATAGTGCCCAGGTTGGTGACAATTATGGAACGGTCAGCACCGGCTTCCGTGAAGGTAAAGCTGTCGAAATTCACGGTGCTGAAACCACCACCGCTGAGAGCTGATGTGCGCAGAGTTGGATTCCCTCCCTGAATATCGAGTATGCGAGAGCCATACTGTGTGTCAGCGCCGTTGTAGAGACCGTCTGTGATTTCGACACGGAGTTCGCCAGCACGGAGCAGGATGGTGTTGTTCGCAGCGTTAAGGGAAGAATTGCCGCCCACATGCAGGATGCCTCCAGAACCAATCAGGGTGCCCCCGGTAACTCCTTGGTGAGTGATCGTTCCGGTGTAGTTCTGCGCCTGCGGGATGTAGGCGATGCCGCCGATGTTGGTGCGCGCTGTTTGATCCTCCGCACCCACAAAAAGAGGAAAGGCTCCATTAAGCACGTTCGCATTGGCAATAGTGATGGTGCCGCTGCCCGTGCCGAGACGAAATGCCTGATAAAACCCCGTGGCCTTGGCGCGTCCCGTGGCAGACAGGCTTGAGCCAGTGAACGTGCCGTTGCCGGTATCCGCACCAAACCAAACCTCAACGTCAGGCGCCGCCGCCTTGATCTGAGCCGTCACATCGTTCTGGAAGTCAAAATTGCCACTGAGCTGCACCGCGACGCGATTGCGGCGGTCGGTGCCCGTCTGCTGGTTGGCCAGCAGGATGTTGTTGGGGCCCGTTTGGGGAATTCCACCGCTGGTAACCAGACTGTTGAACACAATATCCGCTCCGGTGCCATAACCCGCACCGAAAGCGATGGCCGACGCATCTGCATCACTGGCGTTTTGCAACGCAATCATCTGGTTGGAGCCGATGTTCACGGGTGATTCCACCTTCAAGCGTGAGGCCGGGCCGACCAGAATGTCATTTCCCATCACGTTCCCACCCGCCGTTCCGGTGCCACGCAACCAGAGTTCGCCTTCCTGAATGATGGTGCTGCCTGCGTAGGATTTCGGTGTTTCAAGCACCAACACGCCACCACCTCGTTTGACGATTCCACCGTTGGAAATGTCTCCCGCAATGATTCCCAGCACAGCGCGGTTGCCTGCGGACGCGTTGCCGTCCAGACGCACATATCGCTGCTCTCCGCCGAGATCGAGATTATTGACCAAAGTCACGACGTGCGTGGCATTGCCTCCGTTGAGGGTGAAGATACCGGGATTGAAGGTGGCGCTTCCCCACGTGACCGTGGCCCCCGCTCCGCCAAAATTCACATCAATCGGCGCCCCATACGCTGAGAAGCCTGCGCTGCCACCTCCCACACCACCACCGCCGATGATCTGTACCTCGCCCACTCCCGTGCCGAGAGCGCGGGTAAAATCGCGGTCTGTTTCGTAGGCTGCTTGAATGTTAGGAGAGCCGCCGAATGTGAGATTGCCACTGCCAAGGGCCACGCGATTCGAGCCAATCACGTCACGGAACATGCCTTCATTCAGGTAAGTAGTACCAGTGTAGGTGTTGGCGCCAAAAAACGAAGTCGTGCCACCACCCGTCTTCACCAGTGACACGGAATTGGCACCGTTGTCTTTGATGATCGAGGAAATCACGTTGGTGCTCCAAGCGATGTCATAGAGTTCGTAGCCGCTGGCCGATCCAGCCGTCAAGAATGGCACCGAAATCGTGTGGGTGGTGAGACTGGTGAGAATGCCGCCTGAACCGATCTCCAAAGTGGTGCCTGCATTGCCAGACAGCGTGCGCGCCGCGGCGTTCTGGATGTTGAGGGACTGTATGGTGCGATCAGCGGTGATCGTGGCGCCGTTGCCGGAGAGTTTGATGTTGTCCGACGCCCCCCACCCGGTTTCAGCCTGGTCGATTTTATAATTTGCGGCGACAAGCGGGGTGTAACCAAATCCACCCAGTCCGACCGTGTTGTACTTTACAAACTCCGGATTGGCGGTGCCGCCGGCAGAATAAGCCCAGCCGCCGACGAATGGCACATTCACACCACCGGTTTCCAAGGCACTATTGATGATGCGGTGCTTGCTGTCGATCCCAAGGGCCGATCCAGACAGACTATCAATGTGAAACTCCAGTGCAGTACCTGGATTCGGCTTGAGAATGTCAGCAAACGTCAATGTGACGCTGCCAGCATCTGCCGAGCGAAAGCCAATGCGATTGAAGCCACTTTCCAGCGTGACCACGCCGAATGCCTGCTTTACCGCGTAGTCGAAGAAGTTGGTCGAAGTGCCGCTGAACGAAGCGTTGTCCACGTAAATCTGGCTGGAGCGCATGCTGATCGGAGCCGTGGTGGAAAAACGGCTGTTCTCCACATCGGTGCTGCCACCCGCAGCGTTGCCAAAGTTCAGGCGCAGCCAGGAATTCCGCAGATTCAACGCACTGATGTCGTTGTAGGGGTTGAGCGACGCATTGGCATTGCCCACATCACTGCGGATTTCACCAAGCCCAGAGTTGATCACTCCTGAAAAAGTCTGGTACACCGACGTGCTCTGCATGCGGAAACCGTTCACGCCATAATGGTTGATTGCGTTGGTGCCGGCCACCGGTCCGGTGAAGGAGACGAAGCCAGCCCCTCCCACATTCAGCACATTGCTGCCCAAATCGACGGTGCCCGAGAGTGTCAGTGTGTTGTAATCACTCTGCACCCGTGACGACCCAAGGAGAGTGACCGTGCCTGTAAAAGAGTTGCTCTCCCTGCCCAGGAGGCTTCTCAGGGCACCTTGGTTGTTAAAACCTTGTCCTGTGATGTAAAGCAGTTCGCTATTGAGATTCGCCCCACCGATGGTGTCTCCCGCAGTGTTTGAGGTGTCGTTGTTGAGCGCCAGGGTTGCGCCACCATTCACATACGTGCCCTGAAAAGTCCCCGTCCCGCCCAGCACTCCGAGATCGTTGCCTGCCTGCGAAATCAGAGTGATGCCACCATTAAGGATCGTCACTCCGGCGAAGGTGTTGGCGCGGCGCAGAACGAGTGTGCCATCGCCATTTTTTGTGAGGCCGTTGACGCCGTCCAACACGCCGTCCAGCACCAGGAGCCCCTGGTTCACGTTGAGGGACAACTGGTTCTGAAGTCCGACATTCGTCTGAATCACGACCGTGCCCGCACCAGTCTTGTTGATGGTGGCCGAGCCACTGTTGTTGAAGCTCAACGTGCCACCCACGCCATTCGTCAGCGCGATGGCTGATCCCCCCGCCACGTCACCAATGTTGAGTGTGCCAAGCACCAAGGTGTCATCCAGCCGGATGGTCTGGGTTCCAAAGATGTTCAGATTGAGATTGGCTGCGTCCCCAATGGCATAACCAGGAATCAACCCGCTGTTCCAACGTGCGAAATCCAGCCAGGAGAAAGCGCCTCCATCTTGCTCTATCCAAGTGCCAGTGGCGGCACGAGCATAGGGGCCGGGCAGCCATACCGCCATGAGGCAAGTCATGAGCCAGCCGAGTATACGTCGTTGTTTACGTAATGTCTTCATTGTTATACGATTTTTGTTTAGGAATTAAATTTACAATCAGCCCACGCAAGTCGATGCAAAGCAAAAAACCCGCACACTTTCGTGTGCAGGCACGACAAATCTTTACCGTGAGCCTGACGACAGTTTTGCAAAATCTAAAGGTTCCGCTGAATAAGATCATAAATCGCTCATTCACCGCAATCCATTTCTTCAAATGTGCACAAAAACTTCAAGACACCCCACATTACTTAGCCCCAGCCAGCTTCGAAGACGAAGGCTAACAAACAACTCCTCTTAAGCTTTTGTTTGAATTACTAAACTTTCTATTTTCACTAGATTGCAGGTGCGTTCTTGTTTCCGCACCTCCACGCCTTCTCCGCAAGACGTCTTACCTTTGGTATCCCGGACAGGAATCGAACCTGTATTTAGAGTTTAGGAAACCCTCGTTCTATCCATTGAACTACCGGGACATCGCCTGATTCCCTGCCCTTTTCCACCGGTTGTCATGGCTTTCAACTGCCGTTTTGGGCCCGAATCGGAGCGCAACATCACTGACATCCCCACGTTCACAGGAACACACTGCCTTATCCACCCGCTCTTTATGTCATCGTTACTGCACTCTCGTCGTCGCTTCCTCACCACCACCGCCGGTTTCGCGGCAGGTGCCTTTACAGGTCCTAATCTTCTGCTGCGTGGCCAGGAAGCGGCGGGCAAGCGCCTGAACCTCGCCCAGATTGGCGCGAACGGCAAAGGCCTCGCCGACACCGGAATGGTCACGCTCAATCATAACATTGTCGCCATGGTGGATGTCGATTCAAAGCGGCTCGAAGAAGCTGCCAAGAAGCGCGAGAAGCATCACCTCGCCTCGAACCAACCGGCACCACCCGCGCCGAAGCTGTATCAGGACTTCCGCAAGATGTTCGATGAGATGGCCAAGGACATCGACGGCGTCATCGTCTCCACGCCGGACCACACACACTACCTCGCCGCAATGCATGCCATCAAGCACGGCAAGCACGTCTGCGTGCAGAAGCCGCTGTGCAATTACATCTCCGAGGTGCGCGACCTGCATCGTGCCGCCAGGGAGGCGAAAATCGTCACCCAGATGGGCAATCAAGGCCGCACCATGGAAGGCCAGCGCCTCGCCAAGGAATGGATCGAACAGGGTGCCATCGGCACACTGAAAGAGATCCGTTTGTGGACGAACCGCCCCATCTGGCCGCAGGGACCGATCCAGAAGAAGCTCGTCGAGTGCCCAACCAATCTAAACTGGGACCTCTGGCTCTCCTGCGAGCCCAGCGAGCCCTACTTCGAATTCGATCTCGACCCAGCTGTCACGGCCACCAAAAAGAAAATGCGCAGCCCCGGCCCCGCTCCGTTCAACTGGCGCGGCTGGTGGCAGTTCGGCTCCGGCGCGCTTGGCGACATGGGTTGCCACATCATGGACGCTACCTTCAGCATCCTAGGCCAGCTCATTCCGGAAAAGATCGAGGCGGAAAGCGGCCCCATCAGCGACCTCAACGCGCCCATGTGGAGCAAACTCGTCTATCACATGCCCGCCGGCAAACACCCGGCCATGACGGTCTCCTGGCACGACGGCGAGAAAGATGGCATGCCCAACAAGCCGGAGCGTCATCCCGACATCCCCGAGGAAACCTTCAAGAAGGCCAGCAGCGGCATGATGTTCATCGGCACCGACGGCGTCATCTTCGAGGGCGACGCCTACTGCAAGAGCCCGGTCATCTATCCGCTGGAAAAATTCACCCAGGTCCGCCTCGACATGAAGGCCGGCAAGATCAAGCAGACCGAAACCCGCAGCGTCATGCCGGACAATCCACAGGGCGAATGGGCATACCACATCGTCAATGGCGGCCTGCCCAGCTCAAACTTCGACTACTCCGCCCCGCTCACCGAGTTCGTGCTGCTTGGCAACCTCGCCATCCGCGCCCAGCAGGCCGTCCAGTGGGACAAGAACGCCATGAAGGTCACCAACGTCGAGGCCCCGAACAAGTTCATCACCCGCCCGTCCTACCGCGACGGCTGGAAGGTGTCTTGATCGCACCACGCACGAAAACTCGCAGCGGAAACGGCATCGGTGATCCGATGCCGTTTTTATGTCCGTGAATCGAGCTTCCAGTTCCTTCGCACGCGCGCAGAGGATTGTTGCAGAACTATGCCCCTTGCCAAAAAAGTTATGAGGGGCTGACGCTGTGTACCTGACTATTCAGGCGCAAATGGGCCGTTCCGACGAAGCTCACTCAGGCGGGGTATCGAAAAAAGAAGCGCTTCCCTCACCATGTTTGCATCTATGAAATGAAGTAGCCCCTCTCCACCTTGGACAATGATTCCAGCTAAAAGATGACGGCCCATCCTACCGTTGTCCAAATATGTGATCGGCCCACCGCTCATACCATTCGAATCTGTTGGGAGATGAGCCGACGTAAATCTGTGGATTCCCCTGAAATTTGTTTGTCCTCCATACAATCCCTCCACTAGCGCTGCGGTGAGAAGATGTTGACGCCGATCCAGATCCATATCGAATTCCATGTCAGGATAGCCAAATGCATAAAGGGGGATGCCTGTTTCAAAATGCGTTGCGCGTGGGAATGGAAGAAAATCGTGATCGAAAATTGAGCTCCGTAAGCCGACCTCCGTGTAGAGACTGTATATGGCAAGATCGCCAAATGTGTTGTCATCTGCGAACCACGAAGAAACATCAAGGTGCATGCAAGCGTCTGTGGGCCACCAGTCAGTTCCAGAGGTTGGGAATGAAGCGACCACTTTGGTGGGATTTGTGTCGATGTTTTCGAAAAGGTGCCGAGCTGTGATGAGGTAAAACTCACCCTCCCAAGCAACCACTGTCCCTGAACCCAGCCGCTGGACCGGATGTTCCGAATCCTCCGTGCATGAATAGACAGACCGAACAAAGCGGACGTATTGGGCTGACAACGGGTCGAAGTTCATAGTTGTACTAGGTTGTCTAGATGTCGGATCGGCAATTCAACTTTGCATCCCGAGCACATACACTGACCTCCGCATATGCAGTTAACACGAATATCCGCCGGGTTCGAACAAGCCTCGACATTGGATTTCGTCACTCTTTCTTCATTCGGGTTTACTCATTCACCACTCGTTCGACGACGATTGAATCAGCGCCCCCGATGAGAGCGTCCAGAAATGTACTCGCTCACCGCAGATTCACCGCGCCGCCATCGAGCGTGTAATTTGTGCCCGTGGCAAACGACGCCTCATCGCTGCACAGGTAGAGCGCGAGGTTGGCGATCTCATCCGGCTTGGCCATGCGGCCGATGGGCTGGGCTTCGCTGAGCTTTTGGAACATCTCCGCCTCGCGGCCCGGATAAGTCTTCGCCAGATAACCATCGACAAACGGCGTGTGGACGCGTGCCGGAGCGATGCAATTGCAGCGGATGCCGTCCTTGATGAAATCCTTCGCGATCGAGTAGGTCATCATCAGCACCGCGCCTTTCGTCATCGAGTAGGCGAAACGATCCGCGAGGCCGATCTGCGCCGCGATGGAGCACATGTTCAGGATCACGCCGCTCTTGCGCGCCACCATATGAGCCAGCGCCGCCTGCGCGCAGGCGTGAACGCCCTTGATGTTCACACGGTGCAGGCGGTCCATGTCCTCCTCCGCCGTGGTCAGCGCTGTGCCGATGTGCGCGATGCCCGCGTTGTTCACGAGAATGTCGATCTTGCCGTGCTTCGCGGCCACGCCGTCAAACAAGGCCTTCACGCCGGCATAATCGCCCACATCGCACGCATTCGCGTTCCCGCTGCCGCCCGTGGCCTTGATCTGGTCCACGGTTTCCTGCGCAGCTTCCTGCTTGAGGTCGAAGACCTCCACGTGCGCGCCCTGCTTGGCGAAAAGGACAGCGATGGCCTGGCCGATGCCTGATCCGGCCCCGGTGATGATGACGGTTTTGTTGGCGAGTGAGAACATGAAGGGCAGTTAAAAGTTCAAAGTTGAAAATTTCAAGTTGGGAAGCCGAAGAAGAACGGTCACAAGAGGAAGTATTGAACGACGAAACGGCAACTTGAAACTTTAAACCTGAAACTTGGAACCTTGCCCCAAGTCACGTTCGCAGATCAAACCGCAAATGTAGTGAACCGGCTCTCCAGCCGCTTCGGGATCACACACTGGATCTTTGCGCGGCCGGTTTCGTAGTCCTCGCTGAGCACCTTGCCCTCCTGATGCGCCAGCGCGACGAGGTCCATGCGTTCCAGCGGTAGGTCGAGGCTCAGACGCACCACACGGTCGATCATGAAGTCGTGCAGGCGATGCAGCAGATCGTCCATCCCCTGCCCTGTTTTGACGGAAATCATCACCGCGTCAGGGAACTCACGTTTCAGCTCCATCAATCGCGTGTCGTCGATCAGATCGATCTTGTTGAGAACCAGCAACGCCTTTTTGTCACCCGCGCCGAGTTCGGCGAGCACCCTCGTGGTCGTCTGGTAAAACTCCATGGCCTGCGGCGAGCTGGCATCGATGACGTGAATGAGAAAATCCGCCTGGTTCGCCTCCTCCAGCGTGGCGCGGAAGGACTGCACGAGGTCATGTGGCAAGTTGCGGATGAATCCCACCGTGTCGGTGACGAGCAACGCCTGCCCGTCTGGCAGTTCCATGCGCCGCGTCGTCGTGTCGAGCGTGGCGAAGAGCTTGTCCTCCACATACGCGTCGGCAGTGGTGAGTTTGTTCAACAACGACGACTTCCCCGCGTTCGTATAGCCAACGATGGCCGCATGCGGCACCGGCACGCGGCTGCGCTCCTTGCGCATCGTGTCGCGCTGCTTCTTCACCTCTTCAAGTTCCGCGCGCAGCTTGTCGAGCCGCTTGCTGGCCAGACGACGGTCCACTTCCAGCTGTGTTTCCCCTTCACCACGTGCCGCGCCCGCTCCGCCTTGTCCCCCGCCAGCACCACCGCCCTGGCGGTCCAAGTGCGCCCACATGCGCGTGAGGCGCGGGATTGAATACTCAAGACGCGCCAGTTCCACCTGCAGCCGCGCCTCGCGCGTCTTCGCGCGCATGTTGAAGATGTCGAGAATCACCTCATGGCGGTCGATCACGCAGATGTCGCCCTCGCTTTCCCACGCACGCTGCTGCGCCGGGCTCAGCTCGTTGTCCCACACGATGCAGTCGGCGCTCAGTTCCTTCGCCTGCTTCATCAACTCCGCCGACTTCCCGCTGCCAATGAGATGCCGCGCCGTGTGCTCACGCGCATAGACCAGTTCCCTGCCGACCACTTCAATGCCCAACGTGCTCACAAGCTCGCACAGTTCCTCCAGCAGGTCAGTGGCCTGCTGTTTGTCACGACGGTCGAAGTAGGCGCCGATGAGGAAGGCGCGCTCGACCATGTTGGGCTTTTCTCGAATGTCGAACATGAGCCGCCGAGCATGGCGAGCGTCCGCACATTGCCAAGCCGCGTGTTCCGTGCCATGAACACCACCCATGACCCGCTGCCACGCCCTCCTCGCTGCCCTCTGCCTCGGTCTCGCCGCCTGCGACACTTCGGATGATGGCAAACTTCCCGTCAGCCTCTTCGAATGTGACGCTGGTGAGGCCGCGATCCGTCACCTCATCAGCAAGCTGCCCGATCTGAACCCCGGCATCGCCAAGAGCTACTCCATCGTGCTCGGCGAAATCAATCGCGACGGCATGACCCCCGCCACCGACGTCTTTACCGCCCGATTTGCCGACCTGAAGCTCAAATTCGTCAACGCGATGAACCTCAAGGTCGTCGAGCCCGACGCGACCACCGCCGATCCAGACACGCGTCTCGCCGCCTTCGTGCTGCAACTCCGCACATTGCAACAAACCAGCGCCACCACGTGGCAGGCCGATGTCGCCTGGAGCTACAAAAAGCAGTTTGAACGACTTCGTTTGCAGCTTGAGACCAAGGACGGCAAAACGAGCGTCACCAACACTGAAAAACTCGAAGGCAACTGACCGGTGGTCAGTGCAGTCCTTCGTGACCGTCCTCGACATTGTCCACATCGAGCTGGCGGACGCGTTTGCGATCACGTTCAGCCTGGACGGCGGTACGAAGCTTTTCGCGAACATTTTCCACATCCGGAATGGCGCGGATGGCAATGGTGGGCGTGGTAGCGTCCGAAGTAATCATGGTCAGATTTCCCAACCCCACCAAGCGCAGGAGAAAAGGCTGCTCCATCGTGTAATCCCGCACCCGGAAAAGCTCCAGCTCATCCACCTTTTTGTTCAAGATGCCGCTGCGAATACGCAGGCGCTGGCTGGTCAGCTCGTAAAAGGTGCATTTGGTGATCCACCAGCGCAGCCCCCACATCACAACAGGAATAAACAGCGCCAGATAACCCAGCGCTCCCACACCGGCAGTGGCCAGACCAAACATGGTGGCAGCCACGGCGATCCCCCCGGCAAGCAGAACGCAAAAGAAGTAATACCAGAAATGAATCCACTGGGAGGTGTGGCCGGACCAGAGAATGGTTTCGCTGGCTGAACTGATGGGGGCGTCGTCGGTGGGCATGGCGATTGTTGGATAAGGGTGGAACTGACAGAAAAAATCACAGCATGGCGGCAATCTCGTCGAGCGCCTGCTTGGTGCGCTTGATGCCCTCGATCTCGGTGTGCTTGTCACCTTCGTACTCGATGCCGATGTAGCCTTTGTAGCCAGCCTGCATGACGATTTCGATCAGGCGCTGGAAATCGAGCGTCATCTCACGTCCTTCGCGGCGGTCTTCGGTGTAGAACTTGCCCGCGCCCGTGTCCCAGTCATACGCCTTGGCGCTGACCGCCTGCTTCACCCACGGCATGAACTCGCGCAGGCCTTTGTAGGGGTTGTACAACTCGCCCTTGTTGCGGTCAGTGTAGAAATTACCGAAGTCAGGAAGGATGCCCACACGAGGATGATCAGCGGCTTTCATCACGCCGGTGAGCCAGAGACCGTTGCTGGAAAGCCCGCCGTGATTTTCGACGACGACATAGAGGCCGCGTTTGTCGCCCTCGACGCACAAACGATGCAACCCGTCCGCGGCGAGCTTCATCTGCTCCTCCGCGCCAAGCTTCGGATCGCTGGCGGCATTCACACGAATGCTGTGGCAGCCGAGAGTGGCGGCGGCATCGAGCCACTTGAGATGATTCTCGATGGTCTTGGCGCGCTTGGCGTCGTCCGGGTCGCCCAGGTTGCCCTCGCGGTCGCACATGATGAGCAGGCCCTTCACACCTTCACCATCCTGGCGTTTCTTCATTTCGCCGAGGTAAGCGGCGTCAGATGCCTTGTCGAAAAACATCTGGTTCACATACTCGACGCCGTCGATGCCGACACTGCGGGCGATTTTGCAGAAATCGAGATGATCCAGCTTTTCCGCGCTGTTCTTGGCAAACATGCCCTTGTGCAGCGACCACTCGGCGATCGAGACCTTGAACGGCGGCTCCTTGCCGGCGGCGATGGCAAAACGGGAACCGGCTGTGACCGCAGCAGCGGCGGTGGCGAATTGAAAAAACTGGCGGCGGGACGATGGGCGGATGCTCATGGGAGTAACGCCCGCATTATGGAGTGCGATGGCCTGAAAGCTCCAGAAGAATTTTGAAACCAGCTTTGTAAACAAAACGCCGGAAACGGCCTGTTTCTCCAGATCACACTCCCACAGCCAGGGTCAGGCCGCCTTGCGCTCGATTCGTTTGCGCACCAGGGGGGCGCGCTCGCCTTTGACCACGCCTTCATTGATCGTGACGCCTCGCACGTCCATGCGGCTGGGCACGTCATACATCACGTCGAGCATGATGCGCTCAAAGATGCTGCGCAAGCCACGCGCCCCGGTGCCGCGGGAAACCGCCTCCTTCGACATGGCAAGCATCGCGTCGCGCGTGATGGAGAGTTCCACGCCGTCCATGTTCATGAGCTTCGCATACTGCTTGATGAGGGCGTTTTTCGGCTCGGTGAGCACGCGCATGAGTTCCTGCTCCGTCAACGCCTCCAACGAGCAGACCACCGGCAAACGACCGATGAACTCCGGAATCAAGCCGAAGGAAAGCAGGTCCTCCGGTTCCACACCCTGACGTTGTCTGCCGCCATCGGCGGAGGTTTCGTCATGCGCAGAGGCGAAGCCCATCGTTTTACGGCCAAGCCTGCGCTCCATGATTTTGTCCAGGCCCACAAAGGCCCCGCCACAGATGAAGAGGATGTTCTCCGTGTTCACCTGGATGTACTCCTGCTGCGGATGCTTGCGCCCGCCCTGCGGCGGCACATTGCAGGTGGTGCCCTCAATGATTTTGAGCAGCGCCTGTTGCACGCCCTCGCCGGACACGTCACGGGTGATGCTGACGTTCTCGGTCTTGCGGCCGATCTTGTCGATCTCGTCGATGTAAACGATACCGATCTCCGCCCGCGCCACGTCGTAGTCCGCCGACTGCAGGAGACGCAGGATGATGTTTTCCACGTCCTCGCCCACATAGCCGGCTTCCGTCAGCGTGGTGGCGTCCGCGATGCTGAAGGGAACGTTGAGAATCTTCGCCAGCGTCTTGGCCAGCAGGGTCTTGCCACAACCGGTGGGGCCGATGAGCAGCACGTTGCTCTTTTCGATGTCCACATCGTGCGGATCTGGCAGCGTGGTGGCGATTTTCTTTTGCGCACCACCGCTGCTGCGCGCGGCCTGCTGCTGTGCGTGCAGGATGCGCTTGTAGTGGTTGTGCACCGCGACGCTGAGGACTTTCTTCGCGTGCGGCTGGCCGATGACATGCTGGTCGAGCAACGCGTTGATGTCCGCCGGCCGCGGCACCAGCAGCGAGGCGGAACCTGCTTCACCGTCCTGCGTGGCTTCCTTGTCCAGGATGTTTTTGCACACGTGGATGCAATTGTCGCAAATATACACCCCCGGCCCGGCGATGAGTTTCTTCACCTCCGCGTGGCTTTTCCCGCAGAAGGAACAGAGAGTGACATTGGAGCCGCGTGCCATGGGTTTTAGTGGATGAGGAGAATCTCGCACGGAAGCCTGATGTGCGTCAAGATATGCCTTCAAGAGAACGCAACACCAACCGGTCTTTGTCATCCCGGTGATAGATGGCGTTGAAATCCTTCTGTGGTCCGCACGACTCGGTCACGACCCCATCCTGCACCTCCAGTGGCGGCGTCCGTCCAGAAAGACGGTCCAGTTGTTCCCAGGAACCGACGCCGAGGTGATGAATCACCGCCCCAGGCGGGACCAGGGCATCATCTTTGAGCCAGGCTCGCGGCACCATGGCCAGCAACTCCATAAAATGCTCCCGCCGCAGTTCCTGCTGCCAAAAGTTCCGCAAGCCGGGCAAATGGAGCAGCGCACGTTCCACCGGAACCGCCAGTGGCACCGACTCATCCCGCAGGAGCAACCGTCCGTCAAAGAGGCGGAAACGCAGTGCCAGCGGCTCAGAAAGGTGCGGCGGTTTCACGGGCAGCCAGCGTTGCAGAAACTCCAGCAGGGCGCCTGGCAGCCTTTGTTTCTCGAAACGCCGCTGCAGCAATTCCCTGGCGGACGCCCAGCGGCTGACACGATAACCGGCGGAGTGAACCGCAGGGCGAACCGAGGGTGGCAGTGCGTCGATGGAGGCTTCTGTCATGCTTTGTTTTGTCCTACCCGCAACCGCGCCGCGGTCAAAAACTGATATTGCACGTGGCTGTCTATACCGGACATTATTCAAATGACGCGCTTGTCCATCCCGCAACACCGGCTCACGCTCTGCCCCGTCCCCAGGGCGAGTCGGGCATTTTCCATACTGGAAGGACTCATTGTCGTCGCTCTCCTCGGCGTCCTCTCCACCATCGCGATTCAATGGTATGCCAATGCACAGCACGAGATTCTCGAACGGACCGTCAACCAGCGCAACGCGCAGGAGATCGTCTCCCTCGGTGTTTGCGCCACGGTCAGCGGTGCGGACTTTGTGGTGCCCGACAACAAGCAGGCGACTGTGCAGAACCTCATCAGCGGCACGGTGGGCAGGCATGGTCAGTGGAAAGGAAAAACCTTCCGCCTCTCCAGTCTGCGCCCCGATTTCCTTCCAGGTGCGCTGACCTTTGTGAAGTTCGACTCCGGGCTGCTGCTATACGACCCTGCAGGCGGCCAGTTGTGACTGGTTTCAGTTGGCCTTGACCTCCAGATGGAGGGTCGCCGGCTGTTTGAGCGCGGTCTGGATGTCTTTCGCCCCCGGTTCATCCGGAAAGACGACCACAATCTCGCGAATGCCCCCCTGCTCGAGATCCTTCTGCTCCTTGAGCACCCAGGCCTCGACGAACTTCGCCACGGAGAGCCGTGATGCCACGCGCACATGATTGATTTTGCCCGCCACTCCGGCGCGGCGTTCCAGGATGCCCGTCATGCCCTTCTCCAGATCTGTCAGATTCTGCGCCGCATTGAAACGCAGCCAGCCGGCCTCGGAGCGCTTCTCCATCGTCTCCGTGCGGATCGCCGGTGGCAGCGAGGGCCGGATCGTCGGCGCCACCACCACGCACTTCCCCTCATGCATGCTCAAGTTCCACGAGTCTGACAGCTTCAAGTGATAACGATAAACCACCATCGCGCGAATTTCCGACTCCGTGGTGCCCAGATACACCACATCGAACAGCGTCTTTGAGTCAAACCGGGTCACCGTCTCCTCCGTCTCCAGCGTGGCGAGTTCCAGCACGTCCCCATTGCTCGAGGCGATGCGTTTCACATTCTCCCGGAACGACTCCGTGATCGTCTGCTTCTGAAAGTGCTCCGCCAGCCACTTCAGTCCGAATCCCGAATCCACCATCTTCCACCCCACGATCACGCCCCCGATCACCACGGCGATAAACGTCAGCGTCATCATGCCAAAGCAGCCAAGACCACGCCTGGGAATTTTTTGAGGGGCATTGTTCGGTTCACTCATCTTCCGGCATTCAGAAAACTGTGGCAAACATGACCCAGCTCTGATCACCTGCCAACGCGCAATTGGACTGCCATCCGGCTGGTCAGGTTGATTTCAATCCGGAACATGGCTCAGAAACCACTCCGCCATCTCCGCGTAGATTGGAAAACCGGTGATCAAAACATTGTCGTGATCAGCGCCCGGGATTTCGACCCAGCGCTTTTCCAGCGTGGCTGGCAGGGAATCATACAATCTGCGCCCGCACTCCAGCGGGATCACGCGATCCCCCGTCCCATGCGCGACCATCACCGCTGCATAATGCCTGGCATGAATGGCACTCGGTTAAGCGGCAACACGATAGCGATCACGATGCGGGATTTCGTTGAACACATGCCGTGGTGAAGTGAGCAACTGATAGGTTTTGGGCCGGCGTTTCTGCGCCCTGGGCTCCCTGCGTCCTGGCCGCAGCGGGTTGCGCAGGCTGGCGATGGCTTCCAGCAGTTCGTTGCGCCAGCAGGCCAGCTTGCGCGGCCGGTCGTGGCAAGAGGCGGCCTGCGGGAGCCATTGTCGCAGCAGGTCCACCGCGCCTTTGAAGCTGATGCGTCCGAGCTGCTGCTGGTGCATGACGGCGGCGCGCAGGATCAGGGCGCGGATGGCATTGTAGGCGATGGCGTGCATGAGCAGCTCCTTCTCGATCATCTCCGGGCTTTTGGTGCGCAGCACCTCCATGTGCATGGTGCTTTTCACGTCGCGGTAGAACAGCTCGATGCTCCAGCGCCTGTAGTAGAGTTCGGCGAGCTTTTGCGCGGGGTAGCGTTTCGCATCGCACAACGTGGTGGCCAGCCACAGGCAGCGCGTGCGAAAGCCGTTGCGGCTGATGTGAACACGCACCACCCGCACGGCGAGCTGCGCCGGCAGCTTGTTCCAGAGGCGTTTTTTCCAGGGGCTGTTGGCCGGACGCTGCGCGGGTTTTGACCAGCGTTGCAGACGGTCGTCGTGGCCCAGCCAGGTGCCGCGGCGCATGTCCTTGCTGCGCGTCTGATGCAGGCGGAAAACGCTGTCCACGCCCCGGGCCTTGAGCTCTGCCATCAGGGCGTAGGCGCAGAGTCCCGCATCGCCCAGCAGCACGTCGCCTTTGACCAGCAGATGAGCCAGGCGATGCCACAGGCCCAGGTCGTGGCTGCACCACCTGCCAAGGGCATGTCCGAGCCAGCCGCCGGTGGAGAGGCAAAACACGCCCAGCATCTTGGCGGTCGGGAAGCCGCAGCCCTGCTTCTGCCCGCGATGCTGCGGCCAGCGCTTCTGGTTGGCAGGTGTGTCGGGCATGGAGAAGCTGGTGCCGTCGATGACTTTGACACGGTGTCCGCACCACAGCCAGGCCGCGGCGCGGCGTTCGAGATGCTCGCGCAAGGCGGCAAAGACGGCCTGCAACAAACGCAGGCTCAGCGCGGCGCGTGCCTCGCAATAGGCGGCGGTGCTCAACGAGGGAAAGCGTGAAGCGCGAGGACTGGAGCGGCGCCACGCACGCAGCTTGCCGACGACTTCCTGACAGGCCATCGCCGGGTTGAGCACTTGGAAGAGGAAGGCCCAGAACACCGTGACCGGTGGATAAAGCCGCTCACGTCTGGCACGCGCATCGGGAGCCCTGGCAAAGAAGTCCGCAGGCAGCAGACCGCCCAGCAGAGATGCCAGATCCGGCAGGGCGAGTTCGCTGAGCTGACTCAGCCCCTTGGTCAGCAAAGTGGACTGCACAGCCTTCGCGCGGCCTTGCAGTTGTCGGGGAAAGTGAGGAAGAAAGCAGGTGAGCAGACTCATGCTCATGAAACCCGGCGCACGCCGCACCGTCGTACGAAAGCAGCATGCTCCATCCACCGCAAAAAACAGCGTTGAGGACACACCTCTCAGCCACCCTCAAAATCCACGATGATACCCCTTAACCGAGTGCCATTCATGCCTGGCATCTTTTTATTTTTAATGAAGTCGTTCAAGAACTTCGCCAGGGCGATGGCGTCCTGCTGCACCTGGTCCTGGGCGTTGCCCAGTTGAACACTCGCCGTTGGCTGCCACTATGAATCCACCAGACGCACCGGCACGAAGCTCACATGCTCCAAGGGATAATCGAGGCAGGCGCGGCGGAAGCGTTGGGAGACGATCAGATGATGGCCGCCGTCACGTGGATCATTGGGCTTGCCGACTTCTTCCCGCGTCCAGGCGGCGTCGAAATCTCCCATCGCCGCCACTTCGGAACGTCGGAAGCGGAGTTCCACGGGCTCGCAGCCGCCGTCTTCGAAGACTCTCGCTCCATCCTCCCAAGTGATCATGTCGTTCAAACAGGGTGGCATGACATGCGGGGTGTCGATCTCCCAGAATTCTCCCTGCGCCAGTTCAGGCTTGTCCCACTCCAAAGGATGATAGATCAATTGAAGCCCCGCCTTTTCAAAATGCGCACGAACCTTGGGGTGAACGAAGTAGTTTCTCCATCCATCCACTACACCGTGTGTCTGGTTCCATCCCTCGCCTGTTAAATGCCCGACATCATGACCTGCGTGTCCTACCCACCTCTTTCCATTTCGCCGAGCAAAACTCGTGATGTGCCACTCCGCCCAGGCGCTCAAACACAGCAGATCGGCGGCTTCGATTTCAGACTCCTCATATTCCACAATAGTCCTCAGTTGAAAGTGAGTCGGTTTCAATTCAGGAGGAATATACCCGTGATAAGCACGCCAACCCAAGCCTTCGAGTTCCGTCAACAAGGTGGGTAGGTAAGGATGGTCTGGCGGGCAGTTGATCGTGGCTTTTGGGAAACCCAGGTCCGCTGCCTTTTGACGAAATGCCTTGTACTGCTCGGGATTCGTGATCTCTGGAGCAAGTCCCCAGCCCGGCCCCCAAACGGTGAAGTGAACAATCCTTGTCATACGAAATGATTTACGATATTCATGTCAAAAATCCAGCACGGTCGGGACACTGTCAGGAATGGAAACACCTTGAACATGACGCCGGAGCCAGTCGCGAGTCGCCGGCCACGCTTGAAGGTGGCTATAACGCCCATCATGCGTGTACAAATGGCACAGTCGCACAACCAGCTCCTGTTTTTGAGTCGGCGTGAAAGCGATGCTGCCATCATGGGGCATGTTCATGTCTGTGAAAATCTTCTCAATCGCCCCAGCAATCCCATCCTCCCCCTGATGAAACACAGGTTTGTGCCCGTATTTTTCGAGGTAATGCTGCATATCGCTGTCATCAAATCCAGCGCCACCCAGACGTTCTGGCAGATTGATTGAGGGTGAAGTGTTCCAGATATCAATACTGCCATCGGGAGATTTCTCTGGAATGGCCAAAGCCCTGGACACCCGCCTCTCGCTCAAGTGATGAATCTCATAGTGGTAGGATTTGGGCGCGTCGAATGTCTTGCGAATTCTATCTTGTTTGGTGTAGGAGGCGATGTCCTCGACGGGATTGTTTGCGGAGCCGTTGGGGAAGCGGCTCGCGTAGGCTTCCAGCTCCTCCACGCCGGTGACATGCATGGCGAAGTTGGCATCCTTGCTGTTAATCGGCTTGCCGCTCCTGGCCCACGAGGCGTAGCCCTCCTCGAGGATGTCGAACTTCTTCCCGTCCAGCGAAGCCCCGTCGGGGATGCCCATCTTCTTCCGGGTCAAGTCGAGGTGCTCCACCAGCTCATTGCAGAATTTGCTGGAAAAGTTATGTACCCACACACCGCTGCGTCCCACGAAGTAGGTGTGGTAATCCTCCACCTCGAAGTTGTAGGTGGTGAAGGTTTCTCCTGCGGGCGCGTTCTCGGTGGTGTTGGAAACCACCACGGCCTGTCGGTGGCCGGAGAGGAAAAGTTCATCACCCTCGCGCAAATCCTCAGCCATCACGAAGCCAGACTTCTCGCGATTCCGCACGAAGTACGGATGCGGCGCGGTGGTGCCGAGGGTTTCGCTTCTGACATTGCGGACAGGAGTGTCCGCGCTCCCTTCGTCTTCTCCGGCAAGCGGGACGCTCGCACTACTTTCCGGCGGGCCACGCAGTTCATACGTCAGGTGATGGATCACACTGGGATGCGTGGTGAAGGTCTGCACCACGCGCTTCCAGCCCGTCGCACCCGTCTCCTCATCGCGCGACCACACATACATGCCCGCCCGCACCTGCTCGATGGGCAGCAGCCCCGCCAGCGTGCGCACCAGCGTCCCGGCCACAAAACAAAAGTTGGCCTTTCTGAGCAGCAACCCCATTGAACGGAAGGCCTTGCGCATGTTCGTGCCGGGGATCTTTGTAGCCAGCAGCTTCTCCAGAAACGCCGCCTTCTTCAGCTGCGCCAGCTTGCCCAGCTTCGTGTAGGCAAACACCATGCTCGCCGCCTCGAACACGATCCGCCCGGCGATGTAGCCCTGCTGCCCCGGCGTGCCGTCCTCAAGAGGCCGTCTTTTGAGGGATGAAGATCAGCCCCGTCATCTGATGCTCCCGGTAGAAATCAACAAAGTGCTGTGTCGCGAAAGTGTTGGCGCACGACTCGGGAACGCAGAAGAGCCATTCTGAAATAGACAGGTCTCTTTTGAACACCATCTCCCATGCATACCGATGCCCATTGTCACAGACAACAATGTCACTTTGAATCGGATCAAGCGCATCCACCACGTTCAAACAGTTGAGCAGCCAGAATGTTTCCCGTTCGTATTCTACTGGAAGTATTTCTCCGCATTGAAGCAACGACTCTTTCGCACCTTCGACTCCCAATGCTTGGGGTGTCACGCCAATCACGGCTCTCATAAACACAGTGAAGAAATCACCAATGGGGTCGAGTTTTTGATCGTCATTCAATATGTGAACCAACGTGAAAGGGTCCCAATCACTTGAAACAGAACGGCCCAAACCGAAGCCCTCGTCAATCCTCATCCGTCGTTCTTCTGACAGATTGGGGGCAAAGCTCCGAATCGACCAATCAAATCTGATTTTATAAACATTCATCAGCCAGGAGGAATCAGTCCGTTCGCAAATCGTTGCAATGCATTTCTTACAGCTTCTGGACCGGCTGCATCGGCCGCCACAAGCTTTTCCACCAGATTTTCCAAATACTCTTCGGTATGAATGTTGGCTGTTCCCTTCGGGGCGGGAGTATGCAGTGGCCCATAAATAGAATGGTTGATGTCCGCGTCGATTGCGAATTTGTTCGGCAGGTACATCCCGTTGGCCCCATCATTCACACCGATGCCGTGCTTGCGAAGGATGGCATGCCCTTGGTCGCTCAATTGCTTCATGCGAGGCTTGCTCTCGCTGGTGAATGTGGGCAGGATGTGATGTCGTGAGAATTCAGGCCGGAGGTCCGGGATTCCCAAGAGAGTTTCCATGTTCTTGCCAAGAACATCTGGGTTTTTGATTGCATTGAGCACGCCATACTCCGCCTGCTGGCCGATGCGCTGGGCATCGTTCCACACGGCCTTGGTGATTCCGCCCTCGCCCGCGAAGAACCGCCTGCGCACGTCATTGAAACAGCGCAGACGCCAGCGTGACACAAGCTTGGCGTCAAAGCCAGCACCCACCGCGCCATGAATCATCTGCCCGTAAGCGCCCCAGAGATCCTTCATCTCACGTTGGATGACCTCAAAGGCTTCCAACACTTCCGCGCACCAGCCCGTAGCCTCGTTATGCACCCACACGCCGCTGCTGCCGACGAAGTAGGTGTGGTAGTCCTCCACCTCGAAGTTGTAAGTGGTGAACGTTCCGCCTGTCGCCGCGTGTTCGGTCACGTTCGCTGTCACAAAGGTTTGGCGGCCATTGGCCATGAACAGCTCGTCGCCGATCTGTAATTCCGCCGCCGCCACAAAGCCGGGCACCTCGCGATTGCGCACGAAGAACGGATGCGGCGCGGTGGTGCCGAGGGTTTCGCTCCGTAAAGCCACAGGCTGGCAGCCTGTTTCACTTTCCGGCGGGCCGCGCAGTTCATACGTCAGATGATGGATCACGCTGGGATGCGTGGTGAAGGTCTGCACCACGCGCTTCCAGCCCATCTGCCCGGTTTCCTCATCCCGCGACCACACATACATGCCTGCCCGCACCTGCTCGATGGGCAGCAGCCCCGCCAGCGTGCGCACCAGCGTCCCGGCCACGAAGCACATCTTCGTTTTCTTCAGCGCCACGATCAGCGGACGGAAGGCATTGCGCATGTTCTTCCCGGGGAGCTTCGTGCTCAGAATCTTCTCCAGAAACGCCGCCTTCTTCAACTGCGCCAGCTTGCCCAGTTTCGTGTAGGCAAACACCATGCTGGCCGCCTCAAACACAATCCTGCCGGTGATGTAGCCCTTCTGCCCTGCTGAGCCAGTTTGCAGGTCGTTGATCGTCTCGGTGATGACCTCGGCGGCCATCTCGAAGATCTTGCGGTGCGTCTCGCTGCCGTGCAGCGCCGTGCGCAACAGCTCCACATCCCCCGTCAGCAGCCCCACCTCGATCTTCGGCATGATGGCCGCCGTGTCCACCAGCAGCGTGCCCAGGAACTTCCCCACCGCCAGCCCCTGGTCGATGACCTCCCCCTGCGCCGCGTCCACCTCCGCGATCATCTCGTTGGTCGCTGTGTTGTCATTGCCCACTGCCCAGTTGAAGGCCCACTTGAACCTCAAGCCTACCTGCAGGTGCGCGCGCCCCACGAACTTCGCCGCGCCGACGATCGTCTCCCCCGTGCTCTTCACCATGTCCAGCCCGCCGTAGCCGATGCCCAAGGCGAAGCTGGATGCCTCAATCCTGCTCCAAACTTATTTCGACTTCACTTGTTCCACGCTTCATATCCACCCGAATGAAGTGTTTGTAGTCGTAAAGTTCGAGATCATCCAAGGGGGAAACATAGATGAAGACGCAGCTCTGGCGTTCCCAGAACAAGCACATCTCCTCCGGTTCGAGAGCGCGGTGAAGGTCATTCGCCGTGGTGTATTCGAGCTCTCTCATCATCAGGTCATTGCGTGAAAACACATCTTCGGCCGCCTGCCTTCGAAGCCTGGTCTCCTGAAGCATCGCTTCACGCACAAAAGCCACGGCATTCTCCGTGATGAGCATGTCTCCCATGTCGATGGACATCTTCAGTGGCAAAGAATCCTCCGTGATGAAATCCAGCCGGTAGTGGTTCGGCTCAAGCTCTTGTAAAGCCGCCAGCACGACCTTCTGCGAAACGAGTTGGGAGTATTCCTTCATTCTTCCACCAGAGGGATGAAGCCTTCCAGCAAGCCCTGGCTTTCAAACCATTCATACACACGTTTTGAGACGAACATCTTCGGTGAGCGCTGGCCTTGCCCCCATAGCTCATGGGTCAGGGCAAAATCAAACTCTCCCATGGCATCAAGATCACTTCTTCGATAATGCAAGACATTGGGTTGATAAAGTTCCTGGACATAACATTCCGGACTGATTCCTGGAACATAGGGTTTGCCGTTCGTTTCGACCAGTTCATTGAGCACCGGAGGCAGAATGCGGTCTGTCCAAAGTTGCCAGAGCGGCTTGGATCGCCGCGATTCCCCTCGAATCTCTACAGGGCGGAAATACACATCTTGGAAATTCTGGGCGATCATTTTTTCGCGCATCCCGGCATCCACGCAAGCATTGCGCCCCGAGCATGGACCAGTGCCGATTTGAACCTTGCCATAAATGGACCCCGCATCTGCCCACAGGCGCAGCCTGTCGCGGTATTGCCCCTCCACGACATCCGTGACCCGATATACCCGGCCATTGATTTCCTTGGGGCGGTATTCTTCAAGATACCCGCCCTCACCAGCGATACGTTTTGCCGGGCACATGATCAGATAACGACAATGATCCAAGTCACCTTCGTCAAACACATTTTCACCGCGAAGCTGGAAGACATATTTCAAACTGTAAATGCCTGGGTACATTTTCCAGCAAGGCTTCTTGTCGTACTTTGCAAGGTATTCAAAAACCTCCCTCTGAAGGTCGCTGCCAGGTTCGACACGCACTGTAAACGCATAAGGGCCTGCAAATTGAGGCCAATGATCTCGGAGTGAGTTGTAAACACTCACTGGAAGATCGGTGCTCTTCTTGCCGCGTGTGTAATTCTCGTCACTGAAGGATGCGATTACGAACTGTTTCATGCGCAAGAACTCAAATTAAGGGTCAGGCAGAATTCCCAGAACGCTTCCAATACTGCAGCCTGTGCAGGTTGTCCCAATTCGTGGCGGTAAGCATCAATTACACGATTGATGGCAACCACTCCATCAACATCGTCGTTGTCCAATGCATTGATCAATGGGGAAACGGGGTCAGGGTGCAAATTCTTGACAGGGGAAACGGGGGCAGTGTGCAAATTCTTGACAGTGCTCATGCTGATCCCAGATGCTTTTCAACGGCTCCGGCAGTGCTGCCTGCGCTCTCCTGCGGTCCAGCCGTCGCAACTGCTGGCTCACGTTCGCCGCGCTCCTCATCCCTGGCAGCCTGTTTCACACTCCGGCGGGCCGCGCAGTTCATACGTCAGATGATGGATGACACTGGGATGCGTAGTGAAGGTCTGCTCCACACGCTTCCAGCCCGCGTTTCCTGTCTCTTCCTCCCGTGACCACACGTACATGCCCGCCCGCACCTGCTCGATGGGCAGCAGCCCCTCCACCGTGCGCACCTTTTCTGGCACCAAGATCGCCTTCACCCGCATCCCCGACCGCGAGGAGTTCAAGGAATGAGTCTGATCCTGCGAATTGTCCCGCAGTTTTTTTGATCTTTGGGATGCAGTGCGTACGTTCGCATCATCATGGCTTCCAAACAGACACGCATCCTCCTCGCTGACGATCATGGCGTCGTGCGCAACGGCTTCCGCATGATCCTGGCCGCGCAGTGGGACATGGAAGTGGTCGGAGAGGCATCCAATGGACGCGAAGCAGTCGAAATGGCTGAAAAGCTGGCCCCCGACGTTGTCGTGATGGACGTGACCATGCCCGAGCTTAACGGCATCGAGGCAGCACGTCAGATCACCAAATCCGCCCCGAAGACGCGCATCCTCGCGCTTTCAATGCAGAAGGACTCGGTCTATGTGCGCGAGATGCTACGCGCTGGGGCGAAGGGCTATCTGCTGAAGGACTGTGATGAAAAAGACCTGCTGGCCGCAGTTCGCGCTGTCGCCGTCGGCAAAGGCTGGCTCAGCCCCGAGGTGAGCGATGCCGTGCTCGATGATTACCGCAAGCACGTCACCAATCCGATCGACCTCCTTTCCCCGCGTGAGCGCGAGGTGCTGCAGCTCATCGCGGAAAGCAAGACCAACAAGGAGATCGCCACGGCGCTGAATTTGAGTGTTTACACCGTCGAGGCACACCGTGGCCGCATCATGGAAAAGCTGAACCTGCACTCCATCGGCGAGCTGGTGCGCTTCGCCATCCGCAACGGACTGATCGATTGAGCCGGAGGCCGCCACCATGCCCTTGACCGTCTTCCGCATCACCGAGCGCAACGTGCTGCGCGTACTGTCGCTCGGTTTCATGCTCGTGATGGTGCTGCTGGGCGCGGCGGGGCTCATCGCCGTGCGGCAGAGCCAGGGCATCCGCGAAAAAGTGGCCCAGCTCGCCCGCGACCAGCTCCTCATCGCCCGTCTCAGGCATGAGGTGCAGATGGAGGAAAACGCGATGACCGAGGTGCTGCACCAGATCGCCCAATTTCATCCCACCGAGCCGGACAGGCAGAAGCTGATCTCCGACCTGGAGACCAGTGACAAGCAACTGGCGCGGCTCTCTGATGATGCTCGCATCGCTGCCGGGGATGAGTTGTGGCAGGACATGAAGCGCAGCGCGCGGCGCTTCACCACCGAGGCACGACGGGTGCTGGAGGCCCGGGACACACCACCGCGCACAGAGCTGGAATCCCTGTTCGTGCTGCATGACCACGTCGTGCAGCTCGTCAACGAGCTCATCAAGGCCAGTTCTGCCCATCTGGTGGATGCCGAGCATGAAATCGAACGGCAATCCCAGGATCTGAGCGATGACGCCACGCTGCTGCTCGGCTCCAGCTTTGTGCTGGCAGGACTGTGCGCGACGCTGACGATCGCCTTTGCGCGCAACAGCATTCACCGCATCCGCTGGCAGGCGGATGAACTCAACCGCGTGTCCTGGCACATGCTGCAGACGCAGGAGGAGGCCGCACGGCGTTTCTCCCACGAACTGCACGACGAATTGGGCCAGTCCCTGGCCGCGGTCCGTTCCAACCTCACCAAGGAGGCCACGCATGACCTGGAAGCCTTGAGAAGCGACTGCCTGCATCTCGTCGATGAATCCATCGCCAATGTGCGCGAGCTGTCACAACTGCTGCGCCCGGTCATCCTCGATGATTTCGGCCTTGAAGCGGGCCTGCGCTGGCTTGCAGAAAAGTTCGCCCAGCGCACGCGCATCACGGTGGAGTGTGACATGGATTGCAAGGGCCGCTTTGCCGACGAGACGGAGACGCATCTCTTCCGCATCGCCCAGGAGGCGATGACAAACATCGCACGCCATGCCGAGGCGACGCGTGTGCGCATCGAACTGGTGCTGCAGGACAAAAACATCCGTCTTAGCATTGAGGACGATGGCAAAGGCCTGCCGCACGCGACAGTGGAATTGCAGCCAAGCCTTGGGATGGTCGGCATGCGTGCGCGTGCACGACAGTGCGGTGGCGAGTTGAGCGTCTCTCCAGTCGATCCACACGGCGTGCGTATCGAGGTGTTGGTGCCTGCGGGCAGGTGAACCGGGGGGCTACGGCCTTTCCGTCACAGCGCCGAGATGGCCATTTCTGAAGAGCCACGATGCGGACTGGTAAAGCGAGATCGTGTCCTGGAGACGGCTTCTGGCCAAATTGGACTGGTCGGGAACCAGCGTGCCGACCTTGAGATCCACTTTCCCAAGAGTGAACTCCTGCTTCGGCTTGAGCATGGCGAGCTCACACCCGGAGATGTAGGCGATCTTCTGGTAGTTGGAGACAAACACGCGTTCGTGATCAGGCGTGTAGCCGGGGGAGAGCACGTCCTGGCCATAGAAGCGCGTGGTGTAGCTCCAGTTCATCCAGCCAAAGAGGGTGGGCATCATGTCGATCTGGCTGCACAGACGGTTGAAGTCACGCGGCTGCACGAGCTTCGGGTTCCAGATGACGCAGGGGATGTGATACTTGGTGACGTCGAGTTCCATCCTGCCGGCGCTGCTGTGGCAATGGTCGGCCATGATGATGAAGATGGTATTGTCGAACCACGGCTTGGATTTCGACTTCTCCAAGAAGTCACCGATGCACCAGTCGGTGTATTTCACAGCGGCTTCACGCGACCCCTGCTCCATGTCGATGCGGTTTTCAGGGAACGTGAACGGGCGGTGATTGGAGACGGTCATCACGTGCATGAAGAAGGGCTTCTTTGCGCTGTGATTGGCATCCGCCTCCTGCGTGGCCCAGCGGAAGAGGTCTTCGTCTGCCACGCCCCAGGCGTTTTCGAAGGTCACGTCGCTGTCCGACTTCGCCAGCCTGTCCACGACGCGGTAGTCGTTGCTTTCGAAGAACGAGCCCATGTTGTCGAACAGCGCGTTGCCTCCATAGACAAAGCTCACGTCGTATCCCCGGGCCTTGCAGAGGGATCCGATGCTGAAAAGATGCGCATTGTTCGGCCGCCGCCAGATGATGGACTGGCCGGGCGTGGGTGGCACGCAGAGAGTGATGGCCTCCAGGCCGCGCACCGTGCGCGTGCCGGTGGCATACACATTGGAGAAGAAGATCCCCTCATTGGCGATCTGGTCCATGCGTGGCGTCAGATAGCTGCGGATCTTGAAGTTGATGCCGAAGCGGCTCATGAACGCCGCGCTGAAGCTTTCCACAGAAATCAGCACGATGTTGTGCCGCTTTTCGGGACCTGGGTGCCTGATGATGCGACGCAGATCATGCGGGTCAGCGCTGGCCGGCGGAGTGTCAGGCAGGGTGAGGAGTTCCTTGGCGTGCGCCAGCGCCTTGTTCGTGTCCTGTTTGAGGTAGAAGCGTTCGAAGTCGATGCCGGTCCAAAACGCGGCGCAGAAGGAGTAGGGGCCGTTTTTGGCCAGCTCGCGGTTGAACTCGTTGGCAAAATGCGGGAGCTGGGATTCGGAAAACACGTTGGCGATGCCCACAGTGGCCGCAATGATGGCGAACACCGGAGCGATGCGCCGTCTCCACGCAGCATCACCTTCACAAACCCAGCGCACCGCCCCCAGCTTCCAGGCCGTCCACGCTGCTGCCGCTCCGATCAACCCGAGGCCGGTGAAGATCAGCGGCATGGGATAGGATTGCTTGATGTTGTTCACGACCTCCTGGGTGAAGACCAGATAGTCCACAGCGATGAAGTTGAACCGCACCTGAAACTCGTCCCAGAAAAACCATTCCGCCACGGCGATGAAGATCAGGACCACTGCATACAGCCCCGTGATCACCGCGACCACCCAGTGCATCGCCTTGCTGCGCCACAGCATGGCGGGCAGCAGAAAGGTCAGCAGGAACCACGGCACCAGCGCGTAGCTGGCCGCCAGAAGATCATACCACAGCCCGAATCCCAACGAGCCGAGCAGGGAAAAGTCCCACGCGATGTCACTCCGGCCTTGAAGCGCCAGCGCCAGACGGGTGATCAATGAGAGGGCGAGAAACAAGGCGCCGATAAACACCGCCCCGCGGGCAATGGCCGACTTTGGCGTCAGCCGATGAATCAGACGTGAGACGGTCTTGGATGGCGGAACGACGGTGGCTGGCATTCGTGTCTGACCATGGCCCACGCCCGCAGGACCCCGAATGACACATCTGTCATGAAGATGAAAAAGCTGTCATTTTGACCGTTGTATCATGCGCTGGAGGCCGTCCTCTCCTCTACTGCCTTCCCGCCCAGTTGTTCATGAAGATCCTGATCGTCGAAGATGACAAAAAAACCGCTGCTCTCCTGGCCGGAACGCTGGAGCAGGAAGGGTTCAAAGTGACCGTGGCGGGTGATGGTGACACCGGCCTGCAACTCGCCCTTGCCGAGCCTTTCGACGCGCTGGTGACGGACATCATGCTGCCCAAACGCGACGGCCTCAGCCTGGTGAAAGCTCTGCGTGACCAAGGGCACACCATTCCGGTGCTCATGCTCTCCGCCCGTGGCGAGGTGGAGCAACGTGTGCAGGGTCTGAATGCTGGCGCGGATGACTATCTGCCGAAGCCGTTCGCCACATCGGAACTGCTGGCGCGGCTGCGTTCGCTGCTGCGGCGGCACATCGTGCTCAAACCCACGGTGCTGATTGTAGCGGACATCACCTATGACACCGCCACGCGGGAAACGCGCCGTGCCGGCAGGCGCATCGAGCTGTCTGCTCGTGAAAGCCTGCTGCTGGAGTGTCTGATGCGTGCGGAAGGCCGTGTCATCAGCCGCCGCGACATCATCGGCAGCGTCTGGGAGTATGATTTCGACCCCGGCACGAATCTCGTGGATGTTTACATCCGCAGGCTGCGCGAAAAAATTGACCGGGACCGCCCGCAGCCGCTGATTCACACTGTGCGTGGTCTGGGCTATGCGCTACGTCTTGAGCCATGACCCTTCACAGGCGTATCCTGACGTTTTACACCACCACGGTTCTTGTGGCGCTCGGTGTCATCGCCTTCTGGAACTGGTTTGAGTTTCAGGAACAGCGCGAGATTATGCGCAGAGGCGGCCTGATGGCTGCAGAGAAGGAAAGCCCGCTGGTGGAGACGCTGGAAGTGGTGATCATCGGCGGCCTGCCGGCGCTCTTGATTGTCGTGGTTGGCGGTCACCTGCTCATGCGCAAGGTGCTGCGTCCCATCGGCGCTCTAACGGAAGACTTGGAAAAAACAGATGTCTCCAATCTCTCCCGTCCCGTGGCCCGCACCGGTAACGGAGACGAACTCGACCGCATGGCCGTGGTCTTCAATCACATGAAGGAGCGTCTTGGCATGTCCTTCACCCAGGCACGTGAATTCACCCTGCACGCCTCGCATGAGCTCAAGACGCCGCTGACCATCATGCACGGCACGCTGGAGCAGATGCTGGATGATGGCACCACGTCGGCGGCGCATCGTGAACGCATCAGTTCCATGCTGGAGGAGGTGCAGCGGCTTTCGAGCATCGTCGGGCAGCTCGCTTTCCTCGCCAAGGCCGACGCCGGGCAGTTGGAGACGAAGCGTGGACCGGTGGCCATGCACGAACTGGTGTCCGAACTCATGGAGGACCTCACACGCCTGGGCGCGGCGCAGGAAATCACCGTCACGCTCGACACTTGCCAGCCAGCCATCGTCAATGGGGACCGCATGCGGTTGCGTCAGCTCCTGCTCGTTCTTGGTGACAATGCCGTGAAGCACAATCGTCCGCGTGGCAGCATCTCGCTTGCCTTGCAGGTTGACTCCGGACACGCGGAGTTTCGCATCATCAATACCGGCACGGCGCTTCCACCGGAGCTGCGTTCCCGGGTGTTTGAGCGCTTCTTCCGCGGCGATCCCGCACACAGCAGCGCGGTCGAGGGCTGCGGACTCGGCCTCAGCATCGCTGACACCATCGCCAAAACGCATCAGGGGAGCCTCGTGTATGACGTGCTGGCAGACGGTCGAACACAGCTCACGTTGCGGCTGCGGGCGGAATCTGCATGACAACCTTTTCACTGGCGGGCGTTTAACGACGCCATCCCTATTGTGCTGCGCATGAAATTCCCGCTTCTTCCGCTCATCCTTGCGACAGCTGCGCTAACCTCGTGTGCTCACTACCAGGCGCGGCCGCTCTCAGCCGAGACGGGTTCGGCGGAGTTCGCGGGACGTTCGCTGTCGGATCCCGGACTGCGCGCGTTTCTCGCGGAGCAAAAGGCGGCACAGGGTTCATGGGGTGTGAACCGCCTGTCACTCGCCGCGGCGTATTTTCACCCGGATGTGGCTTTGGCGCGTGCGGAGGCCGGTGAGGCTGCTGCGGGCATCGAAACGGCCCAAATGCGGCCGAATCCCGTTTTCACCTTCATGCCGCAATACGCGAGCTTTCGCGCACCGGCACCCACGCCGTGGTTTTTTGGTCCCAATCTCACCATTCCAATCGAAACAGCGGGCAAACGGTCGAAGCGCACCGCGCAGGCCCTCGCCGCGGCAGAAGCCGCACGCTGGCGTGTGTCGGAACGTGCGTGGCAGGCGCGCTCGCGAGTGCGGGCCGCGATGCTGGAACTGCATGGCGCACGTCAAAACATCGCGCTGCTGCAGTCGGAGCAAAGTTTGCATGAGGAAGCGATCAAGAAACTCACCGCGCAGATGGAGGCGGGCGATGTGTCTCCGTTCGAACTGACGCAAGCCCGCCTCATGCTCAATCGCACGCGTTTGTCTCTTCAAGATGCGCAGCGCACGGCGGCCACGGGCGAGGCAAAGCTCGCGGCGGCTGTAGGTGTGCCGGTGAGTGCGATTCGTGCGGTGAAGCTCGACTTCTCCGCGTTTGATCGACTCGGCTCGCCGTCGGAAGCACGACGCAAAGCGCTCACGCAGCGCGCCGACTTAATGGCGCTGCTCGCTGAGTATGCGGCCAGTGAGGCGGCGCTGCGGCTGGAGATCGCGAAGCAATATCCGGATGTGAATCTCGGCCCGGGTTACGATTACAACTCCGGTCAGAACCGCTGGCAGCTCGGCCTCAGCGTGCCGATTCCCTTGAACAAGAATCGCGGTCCCATCGTGCAGGCGGAGGCAAAGCGCGTGACCGCGGAGAAACGGTTCCTCGCACAGCAGGCCACGATCAGCGGCGAGCTCGATGTGGCGCTCGCGGCTTACAACGCGTCGCGTGACAAAGCGCAGACGGCCACGACCATCGCCCAAGAAGCGCAGACCGCCGCCGACACCACGAAGCGCATGGTCGAAGGCGGTGAACTCTCGCCACTGGAGCACACGCGCCGTCAAATCGAGGCCAGCGCAGCGAATGTCGCGCGACTCGCCGCCCAACTCGAAGCCCAAACCGCCGCCGGCGCGCTCGAAGACGCCATGCACGCACCGCTTTCCCCATGAAACGTCTCCTGCTCTTTTCACTCCTCGCTCTCGCCGCGCGAGCCGCCGACTCCGGCGGCTCCGCGCCGGCCACGGTGACGAAGGAAGCCGATCTCGTCGTCGTGACGCTCAAACCGGAGGCCGAGCAAAGCCTGCGTTTGAAGACCGCGACCATCGAGAAACGTAAGGTGGCCTCCACACGCTTGTTTTCCGGCGAGGTGGTCGTTCCGCTCGCCACCGAAGGCAAAACGGTCGCGCCGGTGCTCGGTGGCACGCTGGATGAAGTGCTGCGTCTCGCGGATCTCCAAGCCGCCGCTGATGGCCGCATTCTTCAGGCCCAGGTGCAGATCGATGCCGCGAAGGTGGCGCTTGAGCGTGCTCAAAAGATGCTCAGCGCTGAGGCGGGCAGCGTGCGCAGTGTTGATGAAGCGAAAGCCGCGCTCTCGCTCGCCGAGGCCGCGATGACGACTGCGAAGGCGCAGCGTGCGTTGCTCGGTGGTGACATCGGCCAGAATCCACGCCGCTGGGTGCGCGTCGCGATTTACAGCGCTGAGGCCGCGCTGCTCGACGACAAAGCCACCGCGATGCATCAAACGAGCGCGTTGCAGCCTGTCGCAGGCCCGCCCACGGCCAATGCAACGGCGAACACGATCGACTGGTATTACGCACTGCCCGCGGATTCCAAACTGCGAGCCGGTGAGCGCATCGCGATCGAGATTCCTGCACGTGAGCATCAGCAGGAGGCGCTCGTCATTCCCTTCAATGCCGTGCTGCACGACATCCACGGCGGTCAGTGGGTCTATGCAAAAACCGGCGAGCACGCCTACACGCGCAGGCGCATCCAGGTGGCGCGCATCGCTGGCAAGGACGCCATTCTCGCCAGCGGTCCACCGGCTGGCACCACCATTGTCACCGATGGCAGCGCGGAGCTGTTTGGCACGGAATTCATGACCGGAAAATGACACCATGCTGAACGCCATTGTCACCTGGGCGCTGAAGATGCGCGTACTTGTCGTGGCTGCGGCCGCGACGCTGCTCGTCGTGGGCATTCAGGCCACGAAGAACGCGCCGCTGGATGTGTTTCCGGAGTTCGCGCCCCCGCTGGTCGAGGTACAAACGGAAGCGCCGGGGCTTTCGACGGAGGAAGTCGATGCGCTCGTCACCGTGCCGCTCGAAAACGCGCTCAACGGCCTGCCGTTCCTCAAAACACTGCGCTCGAAGTCGGTGCTCGGCTTGTCGTCGGTGGTGATGATCTTCGACACGGGCACGGACATCCTCAAAGCGCGCCAACTCGTGCAGGAGCGCCTGAATCTCGCGCAAAGCCGACTGCCCGCCGTGGTGACGCCGCCGGTGCTGATGGCGCCGTATTCGTCGCTGAGCCGTGTGCTGAAGGTGGGGCTCAAATCCGACACGCTCTCGCAGATGGAGATGAGCGAACTCGCGCGCTGGACGATGCGTCCGCGGCTCATGTCGGTGAAGGGCGTGGCGAATGTCGCGATCTGGGGGCAGCGCGACAAGCAATTCCAAGTGCTCGTCGATCCGCAGAAGCTGCGTGCGGCGGGCGTGACACTGGATGCGATCACGAAGGCCGCCGGAGATGCCGCTGTCATCAGCGCGGGCGGATTCGTCGATACACCAAATCAGCGGCTCAGCGTGGCGCAGCTCGCCTTGATCGAAACGCCGGAAGATCTGGCGCGCACGGTCGTGGAGTTCCGCAACGGCGCGCCGATCCGCCTCGGCGATGTCGCTGAGGTGAAGATCGGCCATCCCGCGCCCATCGGCGATGCCGTGATCAACGATGGCGATGGCATCCTGCTCATCGTGGAGAAGCAGCCGTGGGGAAACACGCTCGATGTGACGAAGGGCGTCGAAAAAGTGCTCGAAGAGCTGAAGCCCGCGCTGCCAGGGATGACGATCGACAGCACCATCTTCCGGCCTGCGAGCTTCATCGAGATTTCGATTCATCATCTCACCGAGGCGCTGTGGCTCGGCTGCTTGCTCGTGGTGGTCGTGCTGGCGTTGTTTCTTGGCGACTGGCGCACCACCATCATCAGCATCACCGCCATTCCGCTTTCGCTCGCGGTGGCGCTGCTGCTGCTCGCGTGGCGTGGCGAAACGATCAACACGATGATCCTCGCGGGCCTCATCATCGCGCTCGGCGAAGTCGTGGATGATGCGATCATCGACGTGGAGAACATTTTGCGCCGCTTGCGGCAGAATCCGGACAAATCGCGTTTCGCCGTCGTGCTGGAGGCCTCGCTCGAAGTCCGCAGCGCGGTCGTCTATGCCAGCGTGATCATTGTTTTGGTCTTCGTGCCTGTGTTTTACCTTCCAGGGCTCGCGGGCACCTTTTTCAGGCCGCTCGCGCTGAGTTACATCCTCGCCATCGCCGCGTCGTTGCTGGTCGCTTTGACGCTCACGCCCGCTTTGAGCCTCATGCTGCTCAAAGTGAAGCCCGGCAACCATCGTGATGCATTTTTCGCCCGTGGCATGAAGGCGCTGTATCGCGCGGTGCTGCCCGTGTTTGCCCGCAGCCCCTGGCTGGCCTTGCTCGTGCTGCTCGCGGCCTTCACCGGCAGCGGCTGGGTGTGGCACACGCAGTTGAAGGAGGAGTTTCTGCCGAACTTCAAAGAGCGCGACTTCCTCATGCACTGGCTCGAAAAGCCGAACACGAGTGTCGAAGCCAGCAAGCGCATCACCATCGCCGCGGCCACGGATTTGATGAAAGTGCCCGGGGTGCGCAATCAAGGCGCGCACATTGGCCGCGCGGAGGTCGCCGACGAGGTCGTGGGGCCTGACTTCACCGAGTTGTGGATCAGCATCGATCCCGCAGCGCCTTACGACGAGACCATCAAGAAGGTGCAGACCGTCGTGGATGGCTATCCGGGCCTCACGCGCGACCTGCTGACGTTTTTGCGCGAGCGCATCAAGGAAGTGCTCACCGGCGCGAGTGCGAGTGTCGTCGTGCGCATTTTTGGTCCTGATCTCGACACGCTGCGCACGCACGCCGCCGAGGTCAGCGCCGCCGTGAAGGACATTCCGGGCGTCAGTGCGCTCAAAGTCGAATCGCTGAGCCTCGTGCCGCAAATCACCGTCAAAGTGAAACCCGAGGCCGCCGCGCTGCACGGCCTCACCGCCGGACAGATCCGCCAGGCCGTCACCACGCTCGTCAGCGGCCGCAAAGTCGGCGAGGTGTATCAGGAGCAACGCGTGCACGATGTCACGGTGTGGAGCGTGCCGAGTGCACGTGCCGATCTGACCACGCTGCGCGATCTTTTGATCGAAACACCCGGTGGTGGCCACACACGCCTCGCCGATGTCGCGGAAGTCGTCATCGTCCCGACGCCGAATGCCATCAAACGCGAAGGTGCCTCACGCCGCATCGACGTGACCTGCAACGTCACCGGCCGCGCGCTTGGTGATGTCGCACGCGAGGTCGAGCAACGCGTGGCCAAGCTCACGTTCAAAGCCGGACACCATCCCGAAATCCTCGGCGAATGGGCCGAACGACAGGCCGCGCAGTCACGCCTCGGCTGGCTGGCGCTCGGATCACTCGCTGGCATCCTCGTTTTGCTGCTCGCCGACTTCCAAAGCGTGCGCCTGACGCTGCTCGTCGCGCTCACGCTGCCGTTTGCGCTCATCGGCGGCGTCTTGGCCGCGTGGTGGAGTGGCGGCGTGCTCTCGCTCGGATCGCTCGTCGGTTTCGTCACCGTGCTCGGCATCGCCGCACGCAACGGCATCCTGCTCGTGAGCCATTACCGCCATCTCCAGCAGGAAGAAGGCGAAGCCTTTGGTCTGCCGCTCGTGCTGCGCGGCAGCGAGGAGCGCCTCGTGCCCATCCTGATGACCGCCGCCACTGCTGCGCTCGCGCTGCTGCCGCTCGTGCTCAAAGGCGATGTCCCCGGCAATGAAATCGAGCGCCCGATGGCGCTCGTCATCCTCGGCGGTCTCGTGACGAGCACTCTGCTCAATTTGTTCCTGCTCCCGGCGCTGTATGCGCGTTTTGGGAAAGGCGTCCGTGGCTGAGAGAGAGCGGCAAAAACAGGCGGCGGCGACTTCCGGCTCGCCGCCGCCCGTGGTTGCATGACGGCTGGGTTGGGGGAAGTCAGGCGGGCTGCCGACGATAGCGCGCGGCCTGTGGATGGCTCGACACCGGCTGGTGGTCGTCCAGACCCGCGATGATGAGTTCACGGTTCTCGAGTTTCCAATCCTGGGCCATTTCCTCGAGCTTCTTGATGACGGTGTGATCGACCAGATGTGTTCCGGAAAGATCAACATGCACCTTGGGGTGATCCTTGAGGTCGATGAGATGTTTGCGCAGGCCGAGCCAGTTGCTGAAAATCGCCGCCTTCTTCACGTGCAAGGATGTGTGAGGCTCTCCTTTCACCACCTCGGCATGGGGGATGAACAGATTGCCGAACGACGTGCCGCTAATCATGTGCTGCACGAGTTTCACGATGATCCCCACCGCGATGCCAATGAGCAGGTCCGTCGCAAGAGTGGCCACCATGGTGCAGACGAAAACGATGAGCTGCCCTTTGCCCACCTCCCACATGTGATGGAATTCCTTCGGCGAGGCGAGGTTGTAGCCGGTGAAGACGAGCATGCCGGCGAGGGCGGCAAGCGGGATGTTGTTGAGCAGCGCAGGAACACTGGCGACGAGCACCAGGAGGAAGGTGCCGTGCCAGAAGTTCGCCCAGCGGGTGCGGGCGCCGTTGTTGCGATTGGCGGAGGAGCGGACGATTTCAGAGATCATCGGCAGGCCGCCGATGAAGGAGACGAGAGTGTTGGCCGCACCGACAGCGAGGAGGTCACGATTCAGGTTGGTGCGGCGCTGCCATGGGTCGAGCAAATCAATCGCCTTGGCGCTGAGCAGGGACTCCAGACTGCCGATGAGGCAGAACATGATGATCCACTTGATGCTCGTGGCCGAGGTGATGGCGGAGAAGTCGGGCGTCTTGATGCCATCGAGGATGTTCAGCGGGAGGCTGACGAGCTTGTCCGGCCCCACTTCGTAGGCGTGGTTGTGGAACTGGTACATGTGCTTGTGGCCGATGTCGAAGTAGAAGGACAGCGGCACGGCGACCAGCAGCACGACGAGCGGCCCCGGAATGGACTGGATGAATTTGTTTTTGATGAACAACCGACCGAACAGGATCACCAGGGCAATGGCACCAATGAGGGCGATCTCCGGATTCATGTGCGCGATGCTTTCCGGGATTTCAGCCAGCAGCTCCAGCGGCTCTTTCGCGTGCGCGGCCACACCGAGGGCGACGTGGATCTGTTTCGAGATGATGATGACGCCGATGGCGGCAAGCATGCCATGCACCGCGGCAACCGGGAAGAACTCCCCCAAGGTTCCGAGTTTCAGCGCGCCGGCGAGCATCTGGATGCACCCCGCCACCACTCCAATCGCCAGGGCCTTCTCGTAACCGAGTTCATTCACCGTTCCGAGCACGATCGCGATCATTCCCGCGGCCGGACCTTTGATGGTGAGTTCGGAGTTGCTCAGAAACGGGGTGAGCATGCCACCCACAACAGCGGTGAAGATGCCTGCAATGGCGGGGCAGCCGCTGGCCTTGGCGATGCCGAGGCAGAGAGGCAGGGCGATGAGGAACACCAGGAAGCCGGACACAATGTCCTTGCTGAGGTAATTTTTGAATCCGGCAAGATTGCCAACTGGCGTTGGGCCTTCGGCTTTGGCGGCAGGAGCGGCGGCAGACATGATTTAAAGAAGTGGAGGTGGGGTATGTTGCGGGCAGTGATAAGGACGCATGAGGCGTTCTAGAAAGACATCCCTTCGGCGGGGTAATCTGTCCCCCCGGAAGGGGGCATTCCGGAAGCACCGGTTGCGAGCAGGGACTCAAAAGTTCACCGTCATCTGGGCGTAACCGAAGTGGGCGTTGTCGCTGGCGCCGGTCTGGGCGAGATACTTGCCAGCCAGGAAGAAGGCATAACCCGCCTGGAGGGACACGTGCTTGTTGAGTTTGTACCAGGCGTTGATGTCGAACTCCATGCCGCGATACCTGCTGGCGGACTGGGCGCTGGCGGTGACGGGACGCACAGTTGTTGTGGTGTTGGAGCCGTACCAAGCGTCGCCGTTGTTGGCATTGAAGAAGGCCATGGCGTCACAGGTGACCTTGAGTTTCTCCGTGGGCTGGACGGAGAAATTGAGCTGCGGGTTGTGCATGTTCATCCAGGCGGTGGTGTCCATGAAGCCGAAGAGCGCGTGGTTGCCAGGGAACATGTTCTGGAAAGTCGTGCTCTTGCCGTCATTCGGATCACCGTCGCCCGTGGCGTAGTTGTATTGGAAGCCGAGGCGCGGTTTCCACGAATGGGTAAAGTTGTAGCCGAAGCCCCAGTGGCCGGCGAAGGCGCGATGATTCAGGCCGGCGGCCTTGCCGAACTGCAGGGCCATCTCGAAATCGTAATCCCAGTTGTTGAGTTTCTTGGGATCCCCCTTCCACATGGTGCCGACGGTCCAGAAATTGGAATAGCCGACGGCACCCATGGGCGCTCCCGGAGCACCCGCGTTCTTGCTCGAACCCTGATGCAGGAGGTAGAAGTCGGTGGCGCTCTGCCAGGGAATAAGAGCCGTGGAGGAAAAATAGGCACCGCTCACGACGGCGTTACGGCCTTCATGGGTGTTGAAATAGTCCGACTTGTTCCACTGGTTGTTGATGAAGGTCACCGGACTGCCGATGAACAAGTCGGCGGCCCACGTGGAGGCTGCATAACGCATGCGCAGGGCATCCCAAGCGTTGGTGGAGTTCTTCCACTGAGGATTGCCGAGAAGACGCTGGTTGGCGAAATTGAACGTCTGACGACCGGCACGCAGGCTCAGGCCATTATTTTCATCGCCGATGGCCACCCATCCTTGCAGCAAGTCGAACACATCGTCACCATCCGCGCCGAGAGTTCCCACGTTGTTCGGGCGGCTGCCGCCGAGTTCGCGAATGTCCTGGCCTTGCACATAGAATTTCAGCCAGGGTGTGGCGTGGAACAAGGCGCCGAGGCGGAAACGCGTCAGCAGCCAGGTGGCATCGGTGGGGCTGTTGACGGCGCTGTTGAAGTCATTGTTGTTATCACGTCCTTCAAAACGCGTGTTGAAATGCTCGTCGAACACGAGCCTTCCGCCCATCAACGAATAACGTTCAATTTCCGGCCTGCCGTCATAAAAGTTGGTGGGACCAAATCCGGCGGCCTGTGAGATGGTGGCAGGTGGCTGCGGTTGTGAATAAGCCGTCTGTGCGTGGGCGCCGGCAGCCACAAAAAGCGTGGCGACGACAGGAAGCACACGACAAAGAAGATTGTTGCTGAAGAATGAATGGGGGGGTGGTTTCATGCTGTTTTTTTCAAGCGATCCTCCGGCATTCGCGAGGCTGAAGAGCGCGCATGTCCGGACAGTCGCGTTGTTTGGTGCAACATCATACAGGCTGCGGCCATTCCATTGCTGTCCCGTCCGCAGGGTAAATATCATCTCGTTCAAGGGGTCGGGCATTCAAGGCATGCCTGCCATCCCCTCACGAAGGGATGAACAAACAATGGCAACACGATTTGCATCGTATATTCTCATCCGCCTTGAAAAATGATTGCAACACCGATGGGCCAGTTGTTCGTTAAGTCGTGCGACAGCTCGCGAAATTCAAAATCATGAATGTGCAGACCGCCTCATCAATGGGTCAAGGAAGCTGTCCAAGGGCAAGGCGCCTGAACGCGACATTGCCACCATTCAAAACGCCCCATCTCTCATGAGCACTGGCGCCATGCTTTTCGTTTCCGTGGCAGCGTTGCTTCTGGGCATCCTGATCGCACGAAAAGCACCCCGGTATTGGACAGTGGCAACGGTGGCGGGGGCGGTGGCAGCGGCGCTTGCAGCCATCTCCGTGTTGCGAGGCGGACCGGACTGGGAATGGCGCAGCACGTTCGCGTTGGGTGGAGAAGGCATCCATCTGCGACTGGACGGCATCAGCGCCATGTTCCTCGCGCTGCTCAGCGTGATCGCCGGGACTGGAGCCCTGTATGCGGGCGAGTACTGGACGGACAAGGAACACCCGCGCTCGGCAGGCTCGGGTCGCATGTGGTGGAACTTTTTGGTGCTCACCATGATGGCGGTGCTCGTGTGCGCCAATGGTCTGCACTTTCTCATGGCTTGGGAGCTGTTTGCCGTGGGCGGCTATTACCTCATCACGCTGGACCGGCAGAAAACCGAGGTGCGTGCCGCAGGCTGGCTTTACCTGGCGGCCTCGCATGCCGGGACACTGCTGCTCTTCGCATTCTTCGCCTGTCTGGCCGCGCACACGGGAAGCTGGGACTTGGGACCGATGCGCGAGCGCAGTGACCTCGCGCCGTTCTTCTGGCTGGCGCTGGGCGGGTTTGGCATCAAAGCGGGACTTTTTGTTCTGCACATCTGGCTTCCTTCGGCGCACGCCAATGCGCCGAGCCACGTCTCCGCCATGCTTTCCGGTGTGGCGATCAAGATGGGCATTTACGGACTCGTGCGCTTCAGCGGCTGGCTGCCAATGCCGCATACAGCAGGCGCGGTGGTGGCGCTGGTGGGCGTGGTGAGCGCGGTGTTCGGCGTGGCCTTCGCGCTGGGCCAGCACGACATGAAACGGCTGCTGGCCTACCACAGCGTCGAAAACATCGGCATCATCCTCATCGGTCTCGGCTTTGCGATGATCGCCGTGCAGCATGGCAACGCCGCGTGGGGCACCCTGGCGCTGGCAGGCGGGCTGCTGCACGTGTGGAACCACGGCCTGTTCAAGGCGCTGCTGTTTTTCGGCGCCGGATCGGTGTTGCATGCCACCGGCACACGTGAGATGAGCAGGCTCGGCGGCCTGTGGCGCACAATGCCGTGGACAGCGGGGTTCTTTGGTCTTGGCGCAGTGGCCATCTGCGGCCTGCCTCCGTTGAACGGCTTTGTTAGTGAATGGCTGGTGTATCTGGGCTTGTTTGACGCGACGATCCTGCATGATTCCGCCGCCCGGTCTGCGATTCCGGCAGCGGTGGCGCTGGGTATCACCGGTGGACTGGCGCTGGCGTGCTTCATCAAAGTGTGCGGCATCGTGTTTCTCGGCGCGCCACGCTCCCAGGATGCCGCCGGGGCGCATGAATGCGGCCCCTCGATGCGCAACGCCATGCTGGTGCTGGCGTCCGCCTGTGTGGCGATCGGACTGGCGCCGACGTTTTTCTGGCCAGCGATTGCCAGGGCCGTCGGTTCCTGGCAGCCTGCATGGGCGGCAGCACAAACGCCCGATTCTTTGGCACCGCTAAGTCGTGTGCATGTGACGCTTGCCGTGCTGGCGATTGCGGCCGCGGCGTTGCTGTGGCGGCATGTGAAGCATCTGGGCTTGAAGCGGCAGGTGACTTGGGATTGCGGTTACGCGGCACCGTCAGCGCGAATGCAATACACGGTGGGATCGTTTGCCGGTGTCATCACGGAATGGTTCGCCTTCATTCTGCGCCCGATCCGGCATATGCACCGGCCCAAAGGCACGTTGCCGCGGGATGCCAGCTTTGAGGAACACACGCCGGAAACGGTGCTGGAGCATGTTGTCACGCCTGTCGGCAGCCTGATCATGCGCGTCTCGCTGATTGCAAGGAGGCTGCAGCATGGGCACGTGCAGTCTTATGTGTTTTATATTTTCGTCGGGCTGGCAGTGCTCGCTGTGCTGGTCATCGCGGGAGGTGGAAAATGAACGCGATCCTCGACATTCTCCTGCGACTCTCCTTCTGGCTGCTGCTGGCGCCGCTGCTGCCCGGCATCATCAACCGCGTGAAGGCCTGGGTGGCCGGACGTCGTGGACCACCGCTGCTACAGCTTTACTTCGATCTGGCCCGGCTATGGCGCAAAGGTGTCGTGATGAGCAACCTGGCATCGCCAGCCTTTGTCATGCTGCCTGCCGTGGCGTGGGTGGCGCTGCTCGCCGCCACGATGTTGATGCCTCTGGGGCCGGCAGGAGCCGGTCTGAGTTTCCGTGGCGATGTGCTGCTGATGCTTTATTTGCTGGCGTTGGGCCGCTTCTGCACCGCCTGGGCGGCAATGGAAACCGGCTCCGCCTTTGAAGGCATGGGTGCGGTGCGGGAAGTGAGCTACGCCGTGCTAGCCGAGGCAGCGATGGTGGCTGCGATGCTTTCTTTGAGTGTGCAAACGGGCAGTCTGACGCTGGCGGTCATGCTGGCGCCGTCCGCAAGCGCAGGCGCGGTGCTGCTGGCTGCCGGCTTGTTCATCGTGCTGCTCGCGGAGAACTGCCGCGTGCCATTCGACGACCCCAACACGCATCTGGAACTCACGATGATCCATGAGGTGATGGTGCTCGACCACAGCGGCCCGCCGTTTGCCGTGATTCTGCACGGTGCGTCGATGAAACTGCTTCTGTTCGCCGTGCTGCTGACCCAGGCGGTGCTGCCGATGGGCAAATTCGGCGCGGTGACGGCCACGATCGTGCTCGTGCTGGGAGTGCTTGTTGTCACAGTGGCTGTGGGGCTGGTGGAGTCCCTGATGGCACGGCTGGCCTTCCGCCGCGTGCCGCTGCAACTCACCACCGCCTTCCTCCTGTGTCTCTTTGCACTGCTGGCGGCATGGAAAGGAGGCTCCGTATGAACGCGAACGCCAATCTCCTGCTCGACATCGCGATGGGACTCAATCTCCTGGCGCTGGGCTGCAGCAGGCTGCAAACTTTGATCCGCGCGATGGCACTGCAAGGCATCGCGCTGGGTCTGATGCCTCTGGTCATGGAGCACGATCTCGACTGGCGCGTGGTGATGATCGCGCTCGCCACCGTGGCAGGAAAAGGTGTGGTGATCCCCCTGCTCCTGCGGAAGGCGATGCGGGACGCCCAGAACGACCGTGAACTGGAGCCGTTCATCGGTTTCGTGCCCTCGCTTCTGCTCGGCACCGGCGGCACCATCGCGGCGCTGGCCCTGGTGCGTTCGCTGCCGCTGCTGCCGGAGCACTCCGGCTCCCTGCTGGTTCCAGCGGCGCTGGCGACCATTTTTTCGGGCTTCATCCTGCTCATCGGTCGTGCCAAGGCGATCTCGCAGGCCTGCGGCTACCTCATTTTGGAAAACGGCATCTATCTCTTCGGCCTGCTGCTGCTCAAAGCGATGCCGATGCTCGTCGAAGGAGGGGTGCTGCTCGACATCATGGTCAGCGTCTTCATCATCAGCATCGTGGTTGACCGCATCCAGCGTGTCTTTGACTCGCTCGACACCCGCCACCTTACCACCCTCCGGGAATGAGCACGTATTTGATCATCTTCATTCCGATCGTGGGTGCCGTTGCCGCGGCATGCTGGAAGGATGACCGCAAACGGCCGCTGCTTCTGCCTGCGGTGGGCGTGCTGCACAGCCTGCTGACGTTCGGATTGTTTCTCTACCCGCCGGTGGTGTCGCCTGAGTCCTGGCTGGGTTTCGATCCACTTGCCCGCGCGGTGCTGCCAGTCGTGTCGCTGTTGAATCTGGCATGCTCATTCTACGGAGTCTGCTATCTGCGCGTCCGCGAGGAACGCCCAAACCGCATCTTCGTTGTCGCGCTGCTTGCCGTGTTGGGCATGCTTAGCGCCGGGTTGCAGGCACGACATCTGGGCCTGCTATGGATCGCCACGGAGGCTGTGACTCTTGCCGCCGGTCCGATGATTCACTTCAATGGCAATCCGCGCTCGATTGAGGCCACTTGGAAATACCTTGTCGTGGGCGGCACGGGCATCGCTTTGTCACTGCTCGGCTCATTCTGTCTCGGCTATGCGTCGTTGCACGGCGGAGGCGATGGCAATCTGACATTTGTCGCCCTGATGGCACAAGGCCACGGTTTGACGCGCACGTGGGTGTTGATCGCGTGGGTGCTTCTGCTGGTCGGTTATGGGACGAAACTGGGCCTGGCACCGATGCACACTTGGAAGCCGGATGCCTATGGCGAGTCTCCTGGCATCGTGGGAGCGATGCTGGCAGGCGGTATCACCACGGTGGCATTCATCGCGATCCTGCGCGTGCGCGCCGTGGTCGGTGCCGCGGGTGAAGGCGTCATCGCTGACCGTACCATGCTCAGCATTGGACTGTTCTCCATGCTGATGGCCGCGTTGTTCCTGCTGGCCACGCGCGACTTCAAACGCATCCTGGCTTATTCAAGCATCGAGCACATGGGAATCCTCACCGTGGGCGCGGCGCTCGGGCCCGCAGGCGCAGCCGCGGCTCTGTTTCATGTGTGGAGCAACAGCCTGACCAAAGGCGCGATGTTCATGAGCGTGGGCAACATCCGCCGTGTCGCCGGTTCGTCATCGATGGATGAGGTGCGCGGCATGGCGATGCTGGCACCGCATTCCGTGGCCATTTTTGTCACCGCGATGTTCGCCGTCACCGCCTGCCCGCCGTTCGGCCCTTTCTTCAGCGAACTGCGCATCGTGCGCGCCGGCCTCGGCATCGGGCAGGACGCCGGAACCGCGGTGTTTCTCCTCTGCCTGCTGCTGGCGTTCATCGGCATGACACGCGTCGTGTTTCCCGTCATCGACGGCCGTCCGTTTGAAGCGGCCCGGACTCACGGAAGGCGTTTCATCGAAATGCCGGGCCTCTTCCTGCCGCCGCTGGCTCTGCTGATTCTTTCGTTGTGGCTGGGGCTGTTCACTCCAGCCGCGCTGCAAGACGCCTGGGCAGCCGCGGCCGCGCAGATCTTTGCCAAACCATGAGCGCCTCCCATCCATTCAAACGTCTGGCCAACGCGGCAACGCTGCCGTGGGCGGACGTGCCCGCGGTGTCCGCGGAGGAACTGGCGCGCGCCACCATTTCTGAACTGGACTGTGGCGCACGGCTTTCCGCGTGGTTCGCCATGCCGGATGGTGATGGCGTCTGTTTGGTGGCTGTGCTGGCCTTTGACTCGGAAAAGGCGCTCGCCGTCGCACGCAGCACATCCTTTACCGGCTCCTATCCCTCGGTGACGAAAAGGCATCACCAGGCGCACATGTTCGAGCGGGAGGTATGGGAGCAGCACGGAATCATTCCCGAAGGTCATCCGTGGCTCAAGCCGGTGCGCCGCACGAATGGCGATGCACCCGCCAACGGCACCTTTTTCCGCGTGGAAGGCCAGGAAGTACATGAAGTGGCCGTGGGACCGGTGCACGCCGGAGTCATCGAGCCTGGTCACTTCCGTTTCCAATGTGCGGGAGAGGAAGTGATGCACCTGGAGATCGCGCTCGGTTACCAGCATCGTGGAATCGAGGAGGCGATCATCGGCGGGCCGCACCGCGCCACGCTTATCCAGATGGAAACCATTGCCGGTGACACCAGCATCGCTCACGCCACCGCATACACGTCCATCCTTGAGGCGCTGGCCGGCACAGAGGCGCCGCCGCGCGCGCAATGGCTGCGCGCTCTCGCGCTCGAACTCGAGCGTCTTGCCAATCACACAGGTGATCTCGGCGCGCTCGCCAATGATGTGGCCTTTCTGCCCACGTCGGCCGCCTGCGGCAAAATCCGCGGTGATTTCCTCAATCTGACCGCGCTGCTTTGTGGCAATCGCTTCGGACGCGGCTTCGTACGGCCAGGAGGCTGCCGCCACGATCTGGACGCCGAACGCGCGGGTCGTTTTCTCGAACGGCTCGATGCAGCGCTCGCCGATGTGGCGCAGGCCGCGGGCTGGATGTGGGACTCAGCCTCGGTCCGCGCCCGTTTTGAGAACCTCGGCGTCGTTTCGATGGCGCAGGCGGATGAAATCGGCCTCGTGGGTCCCGCGGCACGTGCTTGCGGCCTCTTGCGTGATGTGCGTGTCGATCATCCCGCGGGCTGGCATCGCAGCGCACCAGGCTCGACCGTCGTATGGGCTGGAGGCGATGTGTTTTCACGCGCCCGTGTGCGTTCGCTCGAAATCGAACGCTCGGGAGAATTTCTCCGCGAGCAACTCGCCACCAAGGTCGAAGATGGATTGCGTGTCGAACTCAAATCATCCGCGCCCGACATGCTCGCTATCGCGATGGTGGAAGGCTGGCGTGGCGAGGTCTGCCACGTGGCCGTGACCGACGCTGAAGGCCGCTTCCGCCGCTACAAGATCATCGACCCGTCCTTCCACAACTGGACGGGCCTCGCGCTTTCGCTTCGTGGCACCGCCATCTCCGATTTCCCCATCTGCAACAAGAGCTTCAATCTCTCCTACTGCGGATTTGACCTCTAAAATCATTCCAGAGCCATGTTCGTCCACAACACACTCCTTCACCGCTTCAAGCGCGGCTGCGAGACGATGGCTTATCCCAAAGGCCCGCCGCCACCGCTGCCTGATCGTCATGGTGGTTCGCTCAAGGTCGATGCCAAAAAGTGCGCCGACGGCTGCGATGCGTGCGTGCCAGTGTGCCCGACGCAGGCCATCACGCGTCCGGCAGGCAAGGAAGTCGCCCTTGATCTCGGCCGCTGCGTCTTCTGCGCCGCCTGCGTGGAGGTTTGTCCGAAACATGCCATCACCCAGACCGGCGATCACCGCATGGCGGTGCGCAAACGCGAAGATCTGGTGCTCGGAGCCCGCGGAAAGGAAGAACTGCGGCTCGCCGAAGCGCTCGACGACAAACTGCGCAAACTTTTCGGCCGTTCACTGCGCCTGCGCCAGGTCAGCGCGGGTGGGTGCAACGGCTGCGAGGCCGACACCAACGTGCTCGGCACGATCGGATGGGATTTGGGCCGCTTCGGCATCCAGTTCGTCGCCTCGCCGCGGCATGCGGACGGTCTGCTCATCACCGGTCCGGTGTCCAAGGGCATGGAACTGGCGTTGAAGAAAACCTACGACGCCGTGCCGGATCCGAAAATCGTCATCGCCCTCGGTGCCTGCGCCATCGCGGGTGGTCCCTTCGTCGGTCATCCACAGGTCAATGACGGCGCGGATTTGGTCGTGCCGGTGGACCTCTACATTCCAGGCTGTCCTCCGCACCCGCTGACCATTCTCGACGGGCTGCTGCGCCTGCTCGACAGGCTGGGAGAAAACAAGTAGGCACATCGGCCTGAATGGGTGAAAGAACGGGGCGCGGCCCGGTAGCCCCCGCCATCCGTAATCGAATACCCCCTTTCCAAGGGATGGCAGAACATCTGCTGCCGCCGTTTATTCGACAACCCCCTCGATGAGCACCAACACCCACACCACACCAGGCTGCTGTCACGATCATTCCCATGACGCCCACGCGTCAAGCGGCGGCCTCGACCATCTTCGCCACGTGGTGGATCACGTCGCCCACTTCCTGCCCACGCAGGGCCCCATCGGCGTCTTCGTGCATCACAACACGCTGCATTCCCTCCAAAACAAACCCTTTGAACAGGCCATCCTTGAAGGCGGCAGGATGTTCGGCGCCGAGCCTTATCTCTCCGAGGCTGATTTCCAAAACCAACGTGCCGTCGGCCGCATTCTCGACGAGGACATCGACGACACGCTGGGCCGCGAGCCCGATGCCGAAATTTTGCCTGGCAAACTCACACGCCGCCAGCTCCGGCGCGTGATGCTCATCCCAGGCGTGCGCCGTGTGAATGGCATCAACATCTCCTGGCAGATCGAGGAAGGTGACTGGCTCGAAGCGTTCCGCCACGACCTGCCTGATGACGCTGCGCAGGCACTTCTGAACGACACGCCACAACAGCTCTGGGAAGTGTGTCTGGAGCGTGTGCGCCCGCAGCCCGCGCCACAGCCCGCGCGTCCAGTTCGACCGCGGGATGCCCTCCTCGCCCAGCGCGGCGTGGATCTCGATCTGATCATTCATCCGCCGCTCATCCGTCTGGTCGGAGCTTACCTTGACCAGGGCATCGCCTACTGGCCCATGCCACTGAGGGAGGAGGGTTTTCTCTCTGCTGCACGCAAAATCATGTCCCAGTCCAAGGCTGTCGCCCGCCAGCATCTCACCAAGGTGCCGGCGGAGTTTCAACGCCAGGTACAAGACAAGATGAGTGTCGATGATGTCGTGCTCGATGCCTTGGAGCGGCTCGCGGTCGCCCCCGAAGATTGGGAGGCATTCATCACCGCTGAGTTGCTCGCGCTCCGCGGCTGGGCGGGCATGGTGCGCATGCTGGAGAACGATGTCTCGCTCGCCCCGCACGACCGTGTACGTTGCTCCATCATGGAGTTTCTGGCCGTGCGGCTGACCTACACGGTCGCTGCCCTGCTGGATGTGGTCGGTGACACCACCCAATGGCATTCCGCCCAACTCCCGCCTCCACGCCATGATCCGCTGACCCATGTCGGCCGGTTTTTCGATGTCGCGCAACTGCTGGGCCTCTCCAGCACGGAGCTGCGATCCCTTTCCAACGAAGAATTCGGCCGGCTGGACCACGAAATCATCGCCTGCAACGAAATCGAGCGGCGACGCCTCCTTCACATCGCCTACGAACGCCGTCACGAGCGCCTGATTCTTCTTCCCCTGGCAAGACATCGCGCCATGCCGCGCATCGAGCCTCCGGGAGACCGCCTCGCCGCGCAGGTCGTCTTCTGCATCGACGAACGCGAGGAATCCATCCGCCGTGCCCTTGAAGAAGTCGATCCCAGCATCGAAACCGTAGGCGCAGCCGGCTTCTTCGGTGTCGCCATCAATTACGCGGGCATCGACGATGCCGCCGGCATGTCTCTCTGTCCGGTGGTCGTCAAACCTGCCCATGTCGTGCGTGAACAAGCCGTGGAGGAGCACACTTACGTCCACAAGAAGCGCCGCTGGTTGCGCCGGGCCTGGGCCAAGGTGGTGCGCAACGGTTTCATTTCCTCCCGCACCCTGGTGCGTGGCTGGATCAGCACAGCCTGCCTGGGTTTCCTCAGCCTCTTCCCGCTCCTGCTGCGTGTGCTCAGCCCGCTGGCCTATGGCCGCTTCATCAAGCGCATGAACCGCGCCTTCCTGCCGGAACCCAGGACGGAGTTCACCTTCATGCGTGATGATGAGGCGTCACGCGACGCCACCACCGGCCTCATGAACGGGTTCACCACCCAGGAGATGGCCGACCGCGTCTATGCCGTGCTCGGCCCCGCCGGCCTGCACAAGGCGCATGCGCGTCTCGTTGTCATCCTCGGTCACGGCAGCACCAGTTTGAACAACCCTTACGAGTCAGCGTACTGCTGCGGCGCTTGCGGTGGCCGCACCGGTGCCCCGAACGCACGCCTCTTCGCCCTCATCGCCAACCGCCCGGCGGTGCGCGAGGCGTTGCGTGCCAAAGGCATCGTCATTCCCGAGGACACGTGGTTCCTCGGCGGCTACCACGACACTTGCAGCGACGACATTGAGTTCTTCGATGTGGACTTGATGCCCGAATCACATCACGGCGACCTCGCACGTGTCCACCAATCTCTCAACAAGGCCCGTATGCTCAACGCCCATGAGCGTTCCCGCCGGTTTGAGGCCGCCGACCGCTCCCTCTCGCCGGAACTCGCCCTGCATCACGTGCAGGAACGTGCCGAGCACATTGGCGAGCCGCGCCCCGAGTATGGTCACTGCACCAATGCGGTGGCTTATGTCGGCCGGCGTGAGTTCACGCGTGGTCTTTTCATGGACCGCCGGGCCTTCCTTATCTCTTATGATGCCACGCTGGATCCGACCAATGAGGCGCTCGCCCGCGTGCTGGGCGCGGTGATTCCCGTGTGTGGGGGCATCAGCCTCGAATATTACTTCTCCACCGTGGACAACGAGGTCTATGGCAGCGGCACCAAGCTTCCGCACAACGTCTCCGGACTGGTGGGCGTCATGAACGGCTATCAAGGCGACCTGCGCACCGGCCTGCCGGTGCAGACAGTGGAAATCCACGAGCCCGTGCGCATCCTTTTCATCATCGAAACCACGCCGGAGCGCCTCATGAGTGTCATCAAGGCCAACCCCGAGCTCACCGAGTTCGTTTGCAACAACTGGATTCGCGTGGCCACGATGGACCCGGATGACGGCCACATGGAAGTTTACCGCAACGGCGTCTTTGAGAAACTTGAAGGCGACGAAGTGCCGCTGCCCGTGGCCCCCGACTCCATGTCCTGGTATCAGGGCAAAATGGAGCACCTCCCCCTCGCGCGCATCGATCCCAAAATGCCCAAGGCCGCCTGAACCGCACGAAACAATCCCCGCTTCTCGATGTCCCCGCAAAATCTCCTCGTATTCCTGGTTTCGACGCCGTTGCTCGTCGTACTCACCCTGGGCTTGGTGTGGCTGCTCGGCAGCCATCTGCCCGAGCGCGTCATGTCACGCCTGACCAAGGCCGTGTACGCGCTGCTCACCATCGTCGTTGTGATGATCGGCTGGAAGTTATGGCAGTCCGGCATGACCTCGCTGCGTGTTTCGCTCGGCGACTGGTTCACCGTCTCCCACTACGGCTTTCCACTGTCGCTGATCCTCGACCGGCTTTCGCTGCCGATTGTCTTTATCACGGTCATCCTGGCGGGCGTCGTCGGTTCCTTCTCGGTGAGCTACCTGCATCGTGACCCGGGATTCCACCGCTTCTTTTTGCTGCTGCATCTCTTCACCTTTGGCGCTCTGCTCGTTTTCACCGCGGACTCGCTCGATCTGCTGATCGCGGGCTGGGAGATCGTCGGCATCACCTCGGTGCTGCTGATCGGTTTTTTCCAATACCGGCCTGATCCTGTCCGCAATGCGCTGCGCGTGTTCGGCACCTACCGCGTGGCCGATTTGTTCATGCTGATGGCCGTTTTCCTGGCGCATCACTGGTTTGGCACGGCCTCCTGGAATGGCATGTTCAGCGGCGACTGGCCGGGGCACGTCAACAAACTCGACGGGGGTGCCGCCAGCGTCGTCGCCGTGCTGCTCGTCTTTGCCGCCAGCGGCAAGGCCTCGCAGGGCCCGTTCTGCGGCTGGCTGCCCCGTGCGATGGAAGGCCCCACACCCTCCAGCGCGGTGTTCTACGGCGCCATCTCCGTACATGCCGGCGCGTACCTGCTGCTGCGCATCGAACCGCTGCTGCATTACTCAACAGTCGCCACCGCGCTCGTCATTTTCATCGGCCTGACCACCGCCTTCCTCGGTACGCTCGTGCATCGCACCTGCGCGGATGCCAAAACTTCGCTCGCCTACGCCTCCCAGACCCAGCTCGGCCTCATCTTCGCTGAGATCGGCTTTGGTTGGACGACCTTCGCCATCATCCACACCGTCAGCCACGCCGTGCTGCGCACACTGCAATTCCTGCGCACGCCTTCCATGCTGCGTGATTATCACCGCGTACACGCGGCCTCGGGCGGGCAGATCGATCCCACAGGAGAGCACTACGAGTCCCTTCTGCCACGTGGAGCCCAGCTCTGGCTCTACCGGGTCGCCCTGGCCCGCGGTTTCTACGATGCGACCGTGGACCGTTTCCTCATCACACCACTCCAGAAACTGGCGCAACTGCTCGGGATGATCGAACCCGACTGGTCGCCTCGCGGGCAGGAGGAAGCCCGGCCAAACGAAACCGACGCCCAAACCACCACCGCCTGAGGCCATTCAATCATGGTACACCTTTCCCTTCCTTTCATCACCATCGGCATCGCCACGTTGTTTGTCGGCGCGGTGATTGTGCTGCGCGCCGGCATCCCGCGCTATGCCGCTGTTGTGACCTCCATCATCGCGTGCCTCAGTTTTCTTCTCGCGGCGCGTGAGGTCGTCGCCAGCGGGCACGCACGGCAGTTGTTCGATCCCTTGATAGGCAGGTTCGAGGCAGACGCCCTTGATGCCGTGCCGATGGCCTTCTTCGCCGTGCTCACGCTTCTGGTCATCATCCTGGCGCCGAAGCGTGACGCCACGGGGCGTGACCTCGCCGGCATGCTGCTCATTTCCGCGGCCACCCAGATCAGCTATGCCGCGGCGGACTTGATCACACTCGCGGTTGGCTGGGGGCTGACCAGCCTTCCATTTATGCTGCACATGTTTGATGCCGACCGCAGCCGCAAGATCGCCCAAGGGTTCCTGCTCGCCAGCAGCCTGGCACTGGTGGCCGCGATCATCGCGCTCCATGCAGCGCGGATGGAAGACCTCTCGCACACCAGCATGCTGGCCTTCGGCCTGCTCATTCTCGCCGTTATCCTGCGCAAAGGCGTCTTCCCGCTGCATTCCTGGATGGTGCATGTCTTTGAGCACGGTCCGCTGCTGCCTGCAGTGCTCATCTTCAACGGGCATCTTGGCGCCCTCCTCATCGCCCGCTCAGAGGCCACTGCACTGCCGCAGACCGCGCTCCACGCACTGAACGTCCTGGGCATTGCGGCGCTCGCCACCGCGCTCATCACGAGCATCCGCTCCTTCGCAGAACGCAAACCCCGCCGCCTGCTGGCCCTGCTGTGCGTCTCCCAGGCCAGTTTCATTCTCGCTGGCATCGCCACCTCGACCGCCGAGGGCATCACCGGCGCGCTCATTCACTGGCTCGTCGTCTCCACCGCCTCCACGGGCTTGGTCTGCATCGTCCGCGTGCTCGAAGTCCGTGTCGCGGGTGTCGTGGATCTTGAAAACCACTTCGGTTTTGCCGTGAAGGCGCCGCGTCTGGCCACGTTCTTCCTGCTCTGCGGGCTGGCTCTCATCGGGTTGCCAGGCACGCTCGGCTACTGCGCAGAGGACTTGATCTTCCACGGCGCCCTGGAAAATCACCCGTGGCTCGGAATTGCCCTCCCGATCGCCACTGCCTTCAATGCCATCAACCTGATGCGCCTCTTCAGCATCATCTTCCTGGGCGTGCTGCCAAAAGATGTCATCGACATTCCTGATGCGCTGCCACGCGAACGCTGGCCGCTCGCCGCCTGCATGATTTTTCTCATCGCCGGAGGCATCCTGCCAGGCGTCGTCATCGGATGGCGGGCAGATGCCGCGCACGCCATCGAGGCCGCGCTTGGCATCGGTCACTGAGGCGGGACCGTTTTTGGGAGTCGTTTACGGGACTGCGCGGGGATCACACTTTTTGACTCACCCGCGATCACCGCCACCGCCGGATGACGCATGGCGCGTTCCAGGTTGATCAAGTAGCACGAGAAGCCGCACTGCACCGGGCGTCCGATCGCCTGGAGCCCGTAGCGCACGACCGCATCGTCCAAAACCGATGCCGGTACGGGCACGCAGCCCAGGCCGTCCGCTGCCGCTGTTTTCATCAGCGCCGCATCGTCAAACTCCGCCACGACTCGCGGGCGGATGTCATGGGAGTCAAACCACCGGTCGATCTCATGCCGCCACGCCGTCCGGCTCGCTGGCAGCAGCACGGGAGCGTCCTTGAGCAGAGCCGGGAACCCCTTGCCCAGCTTCTTGGCGAGAGCCGCAGCCGCACAGAAGACCACGGGAGATTCGCCCAGCAGGTGATTGAAGGCTTTTACCGGGAGGGATGACGGCGCAGCCTCGTCTGACAGCACGACATCGAGCCTGCCGGAAGCCAGTGAGCCCAGCAGTTCCTGCGCATGCCCCTCCACGCAGGAGAGCTGAAGATTCGGAAATGCCTTCAACGCCGGACGAATCAACCGCCAGGCGACTAATTTCGGCAGCGAGTCCGTGATTCCAATGTTTAACCGCAAACTGCGTGTGCTTCCCAGCCCCTGCAGCGTGCGGATCATCTCGGTGCCAAGGGAGAAAATCTCCCCAGCGCAGTCCATCACCAACCGACCTGAGGCCGTCAGCCTCATGCCGCGTCCCGACCGGTCGAAAAGAGATTCGTCGAGGGAGGTCTCGAGCGCCTTGATCTGAGCACTGATCGTCGGCTGGGAGAGATGCAGCCTCGTCGCCGCCCCACGCAGGCTTCCTGCGCGGGCAACCTCCCAAAACAAGCGCAAGTGGTGAAAGTTGAGCTGGGACAGGTCCATGGTCTGATTATTAGATAATACCGAAGTATATCTTTGAAACATCGAAATAGTCAAACGTCGATTCGAGCGGACCTTCACATCGAAGCAAGCGCTTCAGTGTCTCTTCACCCTGACACCGAAACCTTCAACCCACCCTAAACGATGAAACTCCATGTCGCCCTGTTCGTCCTCGCCCTCGGAATGCTGAATTCCTGCGCTCCCTTCGATCCCAGCTGGAAACCAGATGCAAAACCTAGCCAGGACGACCGCTGGAACTGGCATCCCTCGCATTTGAACTGATCCGGACGCGGAGCCGGGCAACCCTGTTACAGCACCTGGCATTGGCCCCCCACAATTCTTGATGCTGCGGCAGGCTGGGTGGGGAGTCGCTCTTCGGTGGCCCCCGTCCAGCCAACCCTTTCTGAACAAATCCTATCAACATCTCACCCCTCAAAAACATGATGACCACTCAACTCAACTGGCTCGGCTGTCACTCCTGCGACAAATGGGAACACCGGATTCTGGAGGCTCTGGAGAGCTTCGCCGCTTCAAAGACGATCTCGAAGGCGGAAGTCACCGTGGAGCACCTCACGGAAGGCACGGCCCCTTTTCGCCTTTCCATGATGCTGAGCATCCCAGGACCAGACATTATCTCGAAAGGCACGGGGCAGACCTTTGAAGAGGCCATGGTCAAGCTCGTCAATGCAGCCCAGAAGACGATCAAGACGAGAGAAATGCAGGCGCAGCGGCGGTCTGGAGCCGCGCGCGGGGTCAAACCCGCCTTCCGGGGCTGAGCGCACGATTCACCCATTCACACCACTCACAATGAAAACGATACCTCTTCTCTTCACCCAAGTGTGCGCCATGGCGCTCGCGCTGATCACCCTCTTCGGTGGGCAGCCGCTTCTGCGCGCGAACAACCACTCATCTCTTGAACCCAAGGCAGCGAAGGTCTTGGACCGTCGGGAGATCCTTACCCTGGAGTCGATCGCTTACCGAGCCGAGTCGATGATGACGCTCCTGGAGTCCGTGCCGACAAGCGTGTGGGCGCATGGTGTGCATGACCAGCGCGGGCGGATGGGTCTGTTCGTGGGCAGTGCGCGCCCTCTTTTTGGTGTGAAGGACGAAATGACGACACAACAGCGGCACGAGTGGCTCGTTTGCAGTCTCATCGCAGTCGTGAAATACTCGGAGGGCAGTCCTGTGGGCCACATCGGCTTTACGGATGTCGATGGCTTGAATGATCAGCGCTGGTACTACGATCTGGACATGGCGACCGCTCGTGAGATTCATCGGCTGGTCGTTCGCGGGGAGATCTCGCTGAAGCGTGGGTATGAAATGATGGCTCGTTCATGGGAAAAAGTCACGGCAGAGCATGAGTTCGCCGTTCGTTGACTTTTCCTCGATCTCCGCAACGTCTTCATTCCGCTTCACGCTGACCCACTTGTCGGTTCAATCTTTCGCCAATGTCATCTACGCCCAGCCCCGTGCCTCACGAGAAGACATCCCTGTCACCCAGCATCCTGGCGCAGATGGCTGCCATATCAGGCAGTCAGTTCGATCATGAACGATCTTTGATCGCCATTCAGAATGCCTCGAAGGCCAGCAGCGATCCCCTGGAACAGCTCGTCGCCGCGGCGGCGGAGGTTTACATGCATGTCTCGCCGGTGCGGCTGCCGCTCGCGGAGGCTGTCTGGCGGGCGCATCACGACATGCCTGTGGTGATTTGGAGCATCAAAGAGTCTCGGTGGATTGTCGTTACGTTCGCGGGCTGGTTTCGCCTGCGCATTGCAGACGGCGACCATCCTACGCATCGGGTGAGTCTCTCCCGAACGGCTCTGGCGGAGTTGCTTGGACTCAAAAGCGTGAATGAAGTGGTCGAGGCCGGCATCGTGCATCCAGAGCGTCCCGCGCATGACATGAGCGTGCATGCAGCCGTGGCCCAGGAGGCACTCACTCATGGTCCGGAGCATGGCCATGGCCACCACGTGTTGCATGTCAGCCCGGCTCGGCGGTTTTTCCGTCTGCTGAAGGCGGAGCGCGGAGACATCGTCACGCTGCTGACTTTCTCCATCTTTGCCGGGTTGCTCTACCTCGCCGCGCCGTTAGCGGTGGATGCGGTGGTGAGCAATCTGGCCTTCGGCGGGCAATCGCAGCCGTATGTGCAGGCCATCGTGATCCTCGCCATCGCGCTGTTTGGCGCGCTGGCGCTGCAGGCGGTCGTCAGCGGGTTTCAGTATTACATCTCCGACATCATCCAGCGCCGCATCTTTGTCCGCACGGCGGCAGACCTCGCGTATCGCCTGCCGCGCGTGAAGGCGGAAGCGCTCGATGATGTGCACGCGCCGGAACTCGTGAATCGCTTCCTCGATGTCGTCACCGCGCAGAAGAGTACCTCGCTGCTGCTGCTGGATGGCATCAACCTCGTCTTTGGCAGCCTCATCGGCATGCTGCTGCTCGCTTTGTATCATCCAGTGTTGCTGCTCTTCGTTGGCGTGTTGCTCGTGCTGATTTTTGTGATCACCTGGCTGCTGGGTAAAGGCGCGGTGGACACCTCCATCGCCGAGTCGCGCATGAAATACGATGTCGTGAACTGGTTTGAGGAGATCGCCGCCTTCCCGTTCCTCTTCAAAGGGCCAGGTGGCTACGACATGGCGTATGAGCGCGCCAATCATCTGGCCACCGAGTATCTCAATCGCCGCGCGGGCCACTTTCGCATCGTCATGCGTCAGATCGTCGGCTTGCTGGTGCTCAGCGTGTTGGCGAGTGCGACGCTGCTGGCTCTCGGCGGTTGGCTGGTGGTGAGCCAACAGATCACGCTGGGCCAGTTGGTGGCCTCGGAACTCATCATGGGCACGATTGTCACTGCGATGGCGAAGATGGGCAAAAAGCTCGAGGCTTGGTATGATGCCATGGCGGCGATGGACAAGCTGGGGCACATCTTCGACCTCGAAATCGAGCGCGAGGACGGCGAGCAACCTGCGAAGCGCGAAGGCGGCGCGGAGGTGCGCGCCTGCGAGGTATCTTTTGGTTATCATGAGCCGCTGTTTGCCAAAAAGAGCTTCACCGTGACTCCGGGCAGCCGCGCGGCCATCGTCGGCCCGCATGGCTCGGGTGCCAGTTCGCTGCTCGACATCCTTTTTGGCCTTCGCCAGCCCTTGGAGGGCCATGTGAGCATCGACGGCCTCGATTTGCGCAGTTGGTATCTCGAGGCGCTGCGTGAGAGCGTGATGCTGCTGCGTCGCGATGAGATCGTGGACGGCAGTGTCATCGAAAACCTGCGCCTCGGCCGCGTCGATGTCGGTCTGGATGAAATCCGCAGCGCCTTGGAACGCGTTGGCCTGCTCGATGTGCTGCTGCATCGCCCCGAAGGCCTGAATCTCCGTCTGAAGGTTGGCGGCGCGCCACTAAGCGGCAATCAGCGCACGCGCTTGCTGCTCGCCCGCGCTTTGGTGCAGCGTCCGCGACTTCTATTGATCGACGAACTCTTCGACAGCCTCGACGACGAGTCCTTCAAGCTGCTCGAAACCGCCATTCTCGATCCCTCGCTCACCTGGACTGTCATTCTCGCCACTCGCGATCACGATGTCACGAAGCGCTGCGACCAGATCATCGAACTCGCGCCGTGTCATTTGAATGACGGCACGACTTCGCAATCGGAAACTCAACGCCTGCAAAACCGCTCATGAGCCAAGCCACCACCTACTCCGCGCCTCCGTTGCCTGCGCTGAGCCTCGCTGGTTCAGCGAAATTCACGCGCATCTTCAGCCGCCTGCTGCTGGTCGGCTTCATCGCGTTCGTCATTGGCATTCTATTCCTGCCGTGGCGACAGTTTGTGTCTGGAGCGGGCCGCGTAATCGCCTTCAATCCGCTGGATCGGCGCATCAACATCGAGGCGCAGGTCGCTGGTCGCGTGAAGCATCTGCACGTCGTCGAAGGCCAGCGCGTCAAGAAGGGCGAGCTCATCATCGAGATTCAGGACAACGACCCGAATCTCCTCAACAACCTCAAGGCGCAGCGCGAGGCTATCGAAAGCCGTCGCGACTTTGCGAATGGTCGCGTCGAGTCGCTCACTGCGCAGATCACGCAGCAGGAACTCGCCAAGGCGCAGGCCATCGATGGTGCGCAGCAGCGTGTCGCCGCTGCGAAGATCGCCGCGGAGACCTCGCTCTTGAATTACAATCGCACGAAAGACCTCTTTGAGAAAAAACTCGAGTCGCAGCGCAATTTCGAACTCGCCACGCTCTCGCGAGACTCGACCATCGCCGAGCTGAAGTCCTCCGAGGCCGCGCTGAAGCGCACCAGCAACGATTTCGATGCCACCATCGCCTCCACGCATGCGTCGAAAGGCACCGCCTTGAGCGAAGTGGCCACCGCCGAGCGCGATCTCTCGGCCATCGACATCCAGATCAATCAAAACCTCCGTCAGGTCGTCGAATCGCCGCGCGACGGCATCGTGCTGAACGTCGCCGCCACCGATGGCACCTACTTGAGGCCCGGCTCGCTCATCTGCGTCATCATTCCAGAAACCGACAGCCGCTTCGTCGAGGTCATGGTCGATGGCAACGACATGCCGCTCATTCAGCCGCGCAAAGATGGTCAGCCCGGCAGCCCGGTGCGTCTCGCCTTCGAAGGCTGGCCTGCGGTGCAGATGATCGGTTGGCCCCAACTCGCCATCGGCACGTTTGGCGGCGAGGTTGTGTTTGTCGATGCCACCGATGACGGCACAGGCAAATTCCGCGTCGTGGTTGGTCCCGCCGATGACATCGTTGATCGCGGCGATGGAAAAGGACCCGTCACCGTCGGCTGGCCCGACAAAGACCGCTGGCTCCGCCAAGGCGCCCGTGCGAATGCGTGGGTCATGCTGAACCAGGTCCCGCTCTGGTTTGAACTCTGGCGTCAAATCAACGGCTTCCCGCCCGTGGTCAGCGACAAGGACGGCAAACTCGATCCCACGAAGAAATGACCAACCAAGTGCTCAATGCTCAGGCCGCCGTGCTCAGTCGCTTCGCGGCTTGGTTCGTCATTTTGTTGGTTTCAATACTGAATGCGGCCGAAAAGCCCAAGACGCTTCTTTTGGCCGAAGTGTTAGCTTCCGTTCAATCGCAGTATCCGCCTTACCTTGCCGCTTTGATTGAACAAGACATAGCGAACGGTCGTGTGCGGCAGGCGCAGGGAGCGTTTGACCTGAATTTGAATGCGGGCGGCACGATGAACCTCGCGGGCTATTACGACGGACGCACGGGTTACGCGATGCTGGAGCAGCCGCTGCCGTTTTGGGGTGGCAGCGTGTATGGCGGCTACCGTTTGAGCAGCGGCTTCCTGCCGAACTACAACAAGGACCGCACCGGCGTCGATGGCGAGGGCGTGCTCGGCTTTCGCATCCCGCTCTTGCGCGATGGCACCATCGACCGTCGCCGCGCTTCACTCTGGCAGGCGCAGATCGACCAGGAACTCGCCGATCCGATCATCCTGCGCCAATACCTCGACTTCATCCGCGCCGCGACGATCAGCTACTACACCTGGGTGGCGAGCGGACAGCGCCTCGCGCTCGCTGAAGAGCTCTTTCGCATTGCCAAAGACCGCGACAGCGCCATCGCCGAGCAGGTGAAGAAGGGCGCCAGCGCTCCCATCGTGCAGGTGGACAACCAGCGCCTCGTCGTCAGCCGCGAAATCGCCACCGTGCAGGCTTTGCGACGCTTTCAGGCCGCTGCCATCGAGCTTTCGCTCTTCTTCCGCACGAAGGACAAGGCCGAGCCCATCATCGCCGAGCGCAACCGCGTGCCCAAAGCCTTCCCGCCACATCCGCGGCTCGAAGAAAGCCAGCTCACTGCCGACATCGGCAAAGCGGCCGTATTCCGCCCTGAGATCCGCCGCATCGAACTGCTCGTCGAAAAAGTCGAAATCGACCGCAAGCTGGCGAAGAACAATCTGCTTCCGTATCTCGATGTGGGGGTCGAAGCCGGCCAGTCATTCGGTGCGAACCGACCCAAGGACATTGAACAGAACGAAATTGGCGCCAAGATTGAGTTCAAGCTGCCGCTGCAACGACGCGATGCCAAAGGACGCATCGACATTGCCGAAGCCACTATCGAGCGCCTGAACAACGACAAGCGCTTCGCCCGCGACCGTATCGTCGCCGACGTACGCGATGCCTACAGCGCCCTCATCGCCGCCTACGATGCGCTCAAGATGACGCGCAAAAACGTCGAACTCGCCCGTCAGCTGGAAGCCGCCGAAAACGAACGCCTCAAACAAGGCGCCACTGACCTTCTCGCCCTGCAAATCCGCGAACAAGCCACCTTCGACGCCCAAGTCCTCGAAGTTGAGGCCCAAGCCGACTACTTCCGCGCCCAAGCCAACTACCGCGCCGCCATTGCTGCGGACGCGCCATCGAAACTGACGCGGTAGATCTTCAACGTTTCTTCCCCATCAACTCTCGCAGGATCGGATTCGGGAAGCGACGGCTGGGCGTGATGGCGTAGAAGGTTTCTTTGATCTGCGGAAAGCGGTGTCGCTCGACGAGCACGCCACTTTCGAGTTCATCGCGCACGACGACGGGTGGCACAAGCGTGACGCCACTCGTCTCGCGCGCCATGAGGCGTAGCATGGCCATGTCATCGACCTCGGCGGCGATGATGGGACGGATGCCGGTTTGATCCATGAGCACGTCAAAAGCGGCGCGGATGCTGCTTTCGAGGCTGGGGAGGACAATGGGCGTTTTGCGCAGGTCTTCGGGGAAGCGAAAGGGCTTCATGCCGCGGGTTTTGTGGCCGACGAGGCTCACGGGTTGCTCATCGAGCAGATGACTGTGCCAGCCGGTCTCGGCATCGCGACGCACGGGGGTGTTGGAAAGCACGACATCGAGGGTGTGGGCCTGGAGTTGGGCCAAAAGCTCGCGCAGCGTGCCGGAATGGATGATGAGCTCGACGTCGTCGCGGGTGATGAGCGGTCGCAGGAAGGTGAGCTGGAAGTTTCGCGACAAATTCGAGGCTGCACCGACGCGGAGGAAGCCGCGGCTGCGTTTGGCGCGGTTTTGCAGCAGGTCGGTGAGTTCCTCGCCGCTGCGGAAGATGGAGTCGGCATATTCGAGCGCGATCTGGCCGGCCTCGGTGAGCATGAGGGCCTTGTGTTTTCGCTCAAACAGCGGCTGGCCGAGGTTTTCCTCCAAACTGCGAAGCTGCACGCTGAGGGCCGATTGCGAGAGTTTGAGGTGCTTCGCGGCCTTCGTGAGGCTGCCCTCATGGGCGATGGCGCGGAAGTAGCGGAGGTGGTGGTAGTTCAAAAAGGCCATGACGGCATGCTTTTAGCAAAGCGAACGATTCCTGGCAAAACATGAATTGGAGAGAAGCGAGGCCGGGGAGCATAAACTGCGCCCGTGAACTCCACTCTCCCCATGACGACCCTCGCCCAGACCTCGCCACAGATGCTCGAAGCCCCCGAATGGATGACGCCGCTGGTTTTTGTGGCAGCGGTGATCGCTGGCACGATGATTCGTCAGGGACGCCAGGCCGCGGAGGGCGCGACGTGGGTGGCGCGGTTGTTTTTTGTGACGGCGCTGATCCTCGCTGGCGGTGTGGCGCTGGCGGGGCCGATGAGACTGGAGTTTGCAGCCTGGGGACCGGCAAAGCTCGCGCTGCTGGTCGATCCGCTGTCCTCGCTGATGTTCCTGCTGGTGAGCTTTCTCGGCATCGTGGTGACACGCTACGCGGTGAACTACCTCGACGGCGATGCGCGGCAGGCGACCTTCTCACGCTGGCTGGTGCTGACGCTCACGAGCGTGCTGGTGCTGGTGCTTTCGAGCAATCTGCTGCTTTTCACGGCGGCGTGGATCGCCACGAGCCTGAGTCTGCATCAATTGCTCACCTTCTACCGCGAGCGGCCGGCGGCGGTCATCGCAGCGCGGAAAAAATTCATCATCAGCCGGCTGGCGGACGTGTGCATGATCACGGCGCTGGTGCTGGTGTGGCGCGGACATGGCACGTGGGAGTTTCATGAGCTCTTCGCGAATCCTGCGGGGCCGCACTCGGGTCTGGTGGCCGGTTTGCTCGTCGCAGCGGCGATGCTGAAGTCGGCGCAGTTCCCCTTCCACTCCTGGCTGCCGGACACGCTGGAGACGCCGACGCCGGTCTCCGCGCTCATGCACGCGGGCATCATCAATGCGGGCGGTTTCCTCATCGTGCGACTGAGCCCGCTGGTGACGCAATCCTCCACGGCGCTGAACACGCTGGCGCTGCTCGGAGCCTTCACCGCGCTGTTTGCGAGTGTGATCATGATGACGCAGACGAGCATCAAGAAGTCGCTCGCGTGGTCCACGGTGGCGCAGATGGGCTTCATGATGCTGCAATGCGGCCTCGGGGCCTTCGCGCTGGCGATGATGCACATCGTGGCGCACTCGCTCTACAAAGCGCATGCCTTCCTGAGCAGCGGCAGCGTGGTGAATCTCGCAAAATCCGCGTGGACGCCGGTCGGACGGCCTGCGGCGCATCCGCTGGTGGTGCTCGGTTCGCTCGCGGTGTCGATCGCGATCGGTTTGGGTGTCGCGGCGGCGTTCAGCTTTGATCTGGCGAATGATCCGGGGCAGGTGCTGCTCATCGCGGTCTTCATCATGGCGATGTCTCACCTGCTGTGGACGCTGTGGAGCAGCAGCATGCGGCAAAGGCTCATCCTGCGCGGCATCGGCCTCGTCGCGGTGGCCACGGCGGCGTGCTTCGCGCTGCATGCGGGCTTTGAGCACCTGCTCGCGGCCAGCGTGCCGGCCTACGCACCGCTGCGCAGCGGTGTGGAGCATGCGGTGATGATCCTCGTGGCGCTGCTGTTCCTCGCAGTGCTCGTCTTCCAGTCACAACTGCCCGCCTGGGCCTCACGCCCGGCCTTCCAGCGCCTCTACGTGCATGCCAGCAACGGCTTCTACCTCGGCACGCTCTTCAATCGCATCACGCAGAAACTCATCGCCTGAAACACCCCACGCATCCCCTTTATATGAACACCACCCTCGACGCCGCGACCGAAGCTCTCGCCATCAACAAGCCCGTCGTCCTCGCGGACAAGCCGAACTGGCTGCGGCATGCTCGCAATGCCTGCCTGCGCGTGCCGCCGCTGTGGCCGCTGCACAGTTTTGTGGCCGTGAATCCCTTCGTGGGCCTCACCGGCCGGCCGTTTGTCGAGGTGTGCGGCCTCATGCAGCGCGTCACGCACGAGAGCATGCTCATGAGCGTGGAGTACTTTCAGCAGCAGTTCGCCAGCGGCCGCATCACTACGCCAGATCTCACCGCCGCGATCCAGCAGAGTGGCGCGGAGATCAGCACTGCGGATCTGCTCGCGTGGTTGAAAAATCCCGAGCCGCAACCGCTCGCGGGCCTGCAAAGCCTCGCCGACATCGCCACGACGCGGTTTGGCGGACGCTGGAGCACGCTGATTACGGAGGAGATCTCGAAATGGTGCGCGGCCTACTTTGACGAAGGTCAATCGGCCTGGCGCATGCCGTGGAAGAAGCAGTCGCTCTTCGCCGCGTGGCGACAGGCGGCGCTGGTGGATGCCACGCCGGAGCTCATCGGCTTCAAAGGCTTCCGCAAAGTCGTCACCGGCCTGCCGGAGAGCACCGCGGACGCGGTCAGCATGATGCTCGACCTGCTCGGCGTGCCCGCGGCGAAGGTGGAGGACTACCTGCACCGCCTTTTGATGACGCTGCCTGGCTGGAGCAGCTACGTGCAATATCAGGTGCGCGATAAAGCGATGCACGGCACGCACGATGAATCGCTGCTCGACCTGCTCGCGGTGCGGCTCGCGTTTGAGGCGCAACTCGCGCGGCAGTTCGATGATGCCGATCTGAAAGGCGAGTGGCTGCAAAGCTTCGCCTTCGAAAAAGCCGCGTCGCAGGACAAACAACTCCTCTGGCATGTCGCGCTCGAAATCGGCTTCCAGCGCGAGCTTTGCACGAAGATCACGCAAAGCGCCGCGCAGGCTCCGAGCGAGGCCAAAGTGCGCCCCGCGGTGCAGGCGGTGTTTTGCATCGACGTGCGCTCCGAGGTCATGCGGCGCTCGCTAGAGGCCGCATCGCCTGAAATCGAGACGATGGGCTTCGCGGGCTTCTTTGGCATGCCCATCGAATACATCCCCTTTGGCCAGCGGCATGGCAGCTCGCAGGTGCCCGTGCTCTTCACGCCGAAGTATCGCATCCGCGAGCATCTGCCGCAGGCCACGCCGGAACAGGAAAAAGACGCGCGGCGGAAGCTGCAGGTCGGTCGCCGAGTCGCGCACTCGTGGAATGCCTTCAAGACCTCCGCGGTGAGCTGCTTCAGCTTCGTCGAGGCCGCAGGTGTCGGCTTCGCGTGGAAACTGGTGAAGGACGGCTTTCAACTCGGCAAACACGACGCACACAGTTGCTCCTCCTGCGCCGCGCCGAATCTGCACGAGCACAAACGCCTCATCCCCGATCCGCTCGATGACACGCAGGCCGAGGCCGGCATCCCGCCGGAGGACCAAGTGCAGCTCGCTCTCGGTGCGCTGAAAAACATGGGCCTCACCTCCAACTTCAGCCGCCTCGTCATGCTCTGCGGCCACGGCAGCAACACCACGAACAATCCGTATGCCGCCGGGCTCGATTGCGGTGCCTGCGGAGGTCACGCCGGCGATTCGAATGCCCGAGTCGCCGCCGCCATCCTCAATCAACCGATGGTCCGCAGCGCGCTGGAAGGTCACGGCATCCGCATTCCGCAGGACACGCGCTTCATCGCCGCGCTGCACGACACCACCACGGACGCGATCACGCTTTTCGATGCCGACAAAGTGCCGCTCTCGCATGAGACCGATCTTTTGCAGCTCCAGCTCTGGCTTGAGGAAGGCTCGAAACGCTGCCGCCAGCAACGCGCCGCCAGTCTCGGCCTCGCCAGCGCCGAGGAGGCCGAGCTCGACCAGCTCATCCATCAGCGTAGCCGCGATTGGGCGCAGGTGCGGCCCGAGTGGGGCCTCGCCGGCAACGCCGCCTTCATCGCCGCGCCACGCGAGCGCACGCGGCACCTCAATCTCGGCGGACGCGTCTTTTTGCACAACTACCGCCACAGCGCCGACACCACCAAGAGCACGCTCGAGCTCATCATGACCGCGCCCATGGTCGTGGCGAACTGGATCAACCTCCAATACTACGCCAGCACGGTGAACAATCGCCTCTGGGGCAGCGGCAACAAGGTCACGCACAACGTCGTCGGCACCTTCGGCATCCAGCAAGGCAACGGCGGCGACCTCCAGGCCGGCCTGCCGCTGCAAAGCGTCCACAACGGCGAAACCTGGATGCACGAGCCCGTCCGCCTCAGCGTCCTCATCGAAGCCCCCCGCACCGACATCGACGCCGTCATCGCGAATCACGAAAGCGTCCGCCAACTCGTCGAAAACGGCTGGCTCCACCTCTTCGCCATCGAGGATGAGGGGCGGGTGATCGCGCGGCGGGGCGCTGCAGGTGGATGGGTGGCCGCGTAATGCGAGCCGCCACAAGAATCGTTTGTGGCGCTTAGGCATGGTTAGAGATACTCGAAGAGTGGCTTTGAAAGAGTGGAATCGTCAAAGCCGCGTTCCGACGTGAATCTTTCCCCATGCCTCACAACCAAGCGCCTCTCTCAGTCACTCTGCCGAAGGACATCACTGCGAGCATCGCGGTGTTTCTCGTGGCGCTGCCGTTGTGCCTCGGAATTGCGCTGGCGTCGAATGCGCCGCTGTTCTCCGGTTTGATCTCCGGCATCGTCGGCGGGATTGTGGTGGGCATCCTCAGCGGCTCGCACAAAAGCGTGAGCGGACCTGCGGCGGGCCTGACGGCCATCGTGGCGGCGCAGATCGCTGCGCTGGGCAGTTTTGAGGCGTTTCTGGCGGCCGTGGCCATCGCTGGTGTGATCCAGATTCTGATGGGCGCTTTCCGCCTCGGCTTCATCGCTTCGTTTTTCCCGATGAGCGTAATCAAGGGCCTGCTAGCGGCGATCGGCCTCATTTTGATCCTGAAGCAGATTCCGCATGTGTTCGGCCATGACGCCGATGCCGAAGGTGAAATGAGCTTTGAGCAGCCTGACCATGAAAACACCTTCACGGAGCTCATGTCGACGCTTTCGGACATTCTACCCGGCGCGGCACTGATCGGCATGGTGAGCATCCTGCTGATCGTCGTGTGGGACAAGGTGAAGACGCTGAAGAAGCTACCGGTGCCCTCCGCTCTCATCGTCGTGATCGTGGGGGTGGTGATCAATGTGATCTTTCGGAAGATGGGCCATGCGTGGGAAGTGAAGGCTTCGCACCTCGTCCAGGTGCCGGTGACGTCCGATGGGAAGTCGTTCGTCAGTTTCTTGCAGTTCCCGGGTGTGGAGCACTTCAGCAATCCTCTGGTCTTCAAAGCCGCGATCACTGTGGCGCTCGTGGCCACGCTGGAGACGCTGCTCAATCTGGAGGCCGTCGACAAGATCGATCCGGATCAGCGCCAGTCTCCGCCGAATCGCGAACTCATCGCCCAAGGTGCGGGAAACCTCATCGCAGGCCTGATCGGTGGCCTGCCGATGACGAGCGTCATCATCCGCTCATCCGTGAACATCAACACGGGCGGCAAAACGAAGCTCAGCGCCATCATGCACGGCGTGCTGCTCGTCGTGTGTGTCATGACGGTGCCGCACTGGCTGAATGAGATTCCGCTATCGGCACTCGCGGCCATCTTGATCGTCACCGGGTTCAAGCTGGCGAGCCCGAAGCTCTTCAAAGAGATGTGGACCGAGGGCCCGCCGCAGTTCCTGCCTTTCATCATCACCGTCGCTGCCATCGTGCTCACCGATTTGCTCACAGGCATCCTCATTGGCCTCGGTGTGAGCCTCGGCTTCATCCTTCACAGCAACATGCGCCGCCCGCTGCGCAAGGTGTTGGAGCAGCATCTCGCCGGCAATGTGCTGCGCATCGAACTTGCGAATCAGGTGAGTTTTTTCAGCAGGCCCACGCTGGAGAAGACATTGCGCGAGGTTCCCCGCGGTGGCCATGTGCTCATCGACGCACGCAACACCGATTACATCGACGCGGACATCCTCGACCTCATCCAGGACTTCCAAAACAAAACAGCCAGGGTCCACGGTGTGCAGCTCAGCCTTTCAGGCTTCAAGGACAAGTATGCGAAGTTGGAGGATCGCATCCAGTATGCCGACTTCAGCAGCCGCGAAGTGCAGAGCAGCCTGACGCCCGCCCGTGTGCTGGAAATTTTCCAGGAAGGCAACGAGCGCTTTCGCGAGGGGCGTCAGATCGTGCGTGATGTCGGACGTCTTGTCGATGCAACGTCCGCCGGCCAGTTCCCCATCGCCGTGGTGCTGAGCTGCATCGATTCACGCACACCTGCCGAACTCATCTTTGACCTCGGTCTCGGTGACATTTTCAGCGTGCGCATCGCCGGCAACATCGCTCGCGACAAAGTCCTCGGCAGCATGGAGTATGCGTGTGCCGTGGCCGGGGCGAAGATGGTGCTCGTCATGGGCCACACCAGTTGCGGCGCGGTGAATGCAGCCGTGGATCTGATCTGCAGCAACAAAACCGCCGCCGAGGCAACTGGCTGCGTCAACCTCGACAGTCTTGTCACCGAGATTCAGAAGTCCGTTGATGTCACAACCTGCAAGCATCCAGACCAGTGGCTGGCTGGTGAAAAGGCTGCCTATGCCGACGAAGTCTCCCGCCGGAACATTCTGCGCACCATGCGCAAAATCCGCGAGCGCAGCACCACGCTCGACGCACTCGTCAAGGACGGCAAAATCGCAATCGTAGGTGCGCTTTATGACGTCCGCACTGGCATCGTGAACTTCTTCCAAACCGAGGACTCATGTGTGAAGCCACTCGACATCCCGTTGGTCACAAACGTGTGATTGACCCAAGCTGCCCGTCGTGATGCGAGCCGTCAGATGGCGCCCTACGCCGTCGGATCCCAACACAAGCTGGCTTCGCTTTCGAAGGAAGTACTACGTTTCGCAGTCCAGTTTGGTAACAATCATTCGGCGGAGGAATTGTAAGCAGATTCTTCCACTGTTTTTGAAACTATTTCGGCCTTTGGAGTCTAACATATTAACAACAACCACAGGCCATGAACGCCGACCTCCAGACACCATTTCAGGGCTGGAGCCGTGCCGAAGAAAGCAACCGACACGGCTCAAGCGGTGGGAATGTTCCGAGAATCGGCTTGGTGCTGTCCAGTGGTGGAGCGCGTGGTCTGGCCCATGCCGGTGTGATCCAGGTGCTGGAACAAGAAGGCATTCCCATCAGCGCCATCGCCGGTTGCAGCATGGGTGCTTATGTGGGCGCACTGTGGGCTGCTGGACTGGATGGCGTCGAGCTTGAGGCCCGCGCGAGGGAAATCAAAGACCGTGCCACCCTCCGGTCTTTGCTCGACTTCACGATTGTCCCTTCAAAGGGCTTGTTCCACGGCAACAAACTGCGCAAGCATCTCGAACGCGACCTCGGCACGATGACTTTTGCCGAGTTGCGCATGCCGCTCATCGTGATCGCCACCGATCTCGACCGCCTCACGCCTCATGTCTTCGACACCGGTCCTGTTTCGCATGCCGTGCAGGCCAGCTCGGCCATTCCGGCCATCTGCACTCCCGTTTGTTTGAATGGCCGCCGCTACTGCGATGGCGGCGCATCGGAACCGCTGCCCGTGTCAATGCTCAAGCAGCGCATGCACCTCGATCACATCATCGCCGTGAACGTCATGCCGGAACCGGATGCCTTTGAATCGCAATCCGACAGCACGTTCTCCACCCAGAGCCGGGCATCGTCGCGAATTTTCGGCCGCCTTCTTTTCCCGGTTTGGAGCAGGATCAACCTGCTCGCCCACGGCAACGTACTGGACACTTTCCGCCGCGCCTTGATGGCCGCGCAGCTCCGCCTCATCCACAAGGAGGAGGCCGTCGCCGACGTGGTCATCCATCCGCGCTTCGCCACCTCGACGTGGCACGACTTTGAAAACTTCGCGCAATATCTGCAGGCAGGCCGCGATGCCGCCACGGCAGCACTGCCCGCAATCCGCGCGTTGTTTCCACAACCACCCCACAACCTGGAGCACCCTGGCCATGAAATCGCTCCGACACACACCCGATTGGAACTCGACGCCGCATGAACTGTGGCAGCAATGGCAGCTAGCGCGACTGCGCACCTACCTGAGCCGCCGCGTCCTTCCGTTCAGCGCCCATTACGGCCGTTTGTTCGCCGATCACGGCGCGCATCCCGAAGACATTCAAAGCTTCGAAGACTGGCACCACATCCCTTTCACCTCAAAAGGGGACCTGAATGTGCCGCGCGAACAGCAACGTGAGTTTGTGCTCATCCCCGATGAAGCTGTGCTTCGCCGCCAGCCTGCCACCTGGTTCGATGCGCTCATGCACGGCCCGGCAGCCGCAAAAGAACACGCCGAGGCGGAGTTTCGTCCCGTCCTGCTCACCAGCACCACCGGACGCTCCTCAGATCCCGTGCCGTTTCTTTTCACCAAGCATGATCTGAAGAACCTGGATGTCACAGGCTCGCGCATCATGCTCGCAGGCCGTTCGCAACGTGACTTCCGTCACATCAACCTCTTTCCGTATGCACCTCATCTGGCCTTCTGGCAGACGCATCATGCCGGACTGGGTTTTGGCACCTTCATGCTGAGCACCGGCGGCGGCAAGACCATGGGAACCGACGGCAACATCAAGCTCATCGACAAAATCCAGCCGGACATCATCATCGGCATGCCGACATTCATTTACCATGTGTTGCGCGAGGCACATGAAACCGGCAAACACTGGCCCAACCTCAAGCGCATCGTGCTCGGTGGCGAAAAAGCCGCCGAAGGGCTGCGTGCCCGCCTGCGCGATCTCGCCGCCGGTCTTGGCAGCCCGGACGTCCATGTCATGGCGACGTATGGATTCACCGAGGCAAAGATGGCCTTCCCCGAATGCGTCAGCGACTCACATGAGGCCACTGGCTATCATCTCAGTCCGGATCTCGGCATCGTCGAGATCATCGACCCAAAAACGGGCGAGGTGGTCCCCGACGGCCAGCCGGGCGAGATCGTGTTCACTCCGCTCGATGCCCGTGGTACCGTCGTCTTGCGCTATCGCACCGGCGACATCGCCGAAGGCGGCCTCACATGGGAAAAATGCCCGCACTGCGGTCGCACCTGCCCGCGCGTGCTCGGCCCCATCTCGCGTGTCAGCGAAGTGCGAGAGCTTTACATCGACAAGCTCAAGGGAACGCTGGTGAACTTCAACGTTCTGGAACATCTGCTCGACGATCAAAAAGGCATCGCCGCCTGGCAGATCGAGTTGCGCAAACGCAACAACGACGCGCTCGACACCGACGAGGTGCATCTCCACCTCACCGCCGAATCCGGCGTGCGTGAAGGGGATCTGGAACGCGCTGTCATTCGTAGATTCCATGAGGTGACCGAGATCACGCCGAACGGGCTGCACTTCCACCCCTTGGCTGAATTGCGCGAGCAGCTCGGCATTGGCCGCCTCCTGAAGGAGGAAAAGCTCGTCGATCACCGCCCCAAGCCCCCAACCGCCACCTCGCACGTGGCCCTCAGCTCCTGACGCCATGAAAACTCCGTCTTTAGTCATTGTCTCCGCCGTCCGCACACCGTTCTCGCGAGCGGGAACGGACCTCGCGCATCTCGACGCCGTCGAACTCGGCCGTCATGCGGTCAGTACGCTGCTCACACGCACCGGCATCGATCCGATGCTTGTCGATGAAACCATTCTCGGCTGCGTCGGCCAGCCTGCGGACGCGATGAACATCGCCCGCGTCGTCGCCCTGCGTGCCGGACTGCCGGAATCGAAGCCCGCGATGACCGTGCATCGCAATTGCGCCTCCGGTCTGGAAGCGATCACGCTCGCGCATGCGAAAATGTGCGCGGGTCAGGGAGAGGTCTTCGTCGTCGGCGGCACGGAAAGCATGAGCAACATGCCGTTTTACTTTTCAAAACCCGCGGTCGCAAAGTTTGCCGCGATGAGCCGTGCGCGCGATTTCAAAGGCCGCGCGCGGGCCGCGATGAGCTTCCGTCCCGCCGACTTCGCGCCGGTGATCGGCCTCAAGGTCGGCCTCACCGACCCGGTTTCGAGCCTGAACATGGGGCAGACTGCCGAAGTGCTCGCACGCGAGTACGGCATCACCCGTGAGATGCAGGATGCCTTTGCCATGCGCAGCCATCTGCGCGCGACGCAGGCCAATCACTTGCTCAGCCAGGAAATCGCGCCCGTTCTCGGCAAACAGATCGTTTCGACTGACAACGGCATCCGCGCTGACTCGAGCCTCGAAAAACTCGGCAAACTCAAGCCGCTCTTCGACACGCTCACCGGCAGCGTGACCGCCGGAAACTCATCACAGATCACCGACGGTGCCGCCGCAATGCTCGTGGCGACTGAAGAAGCCGCCGCCGCGCATGGCTGGAAGCCGCTGGGCCGTCTCGTCAGCTACGCCGCGACAGGTTGCGATCCAGCACGCATGGGCCTTGGGCCTGTGCGCGCAATCGACGCGGCCTTGCATCGCAGCGGCTGGAAACTCGACGACGCCGACATTGTCGAAATCAACGAGGCATTCGCCGCGCAGGTGCTCGCCGTCATGAAGTGCCTTTCGGATCCTGCCAGCGCACGTCGCGCCGGACTGGAAGGCCCGCTTGGCGATCTCGACCCCGCCAAAGTCAATGCCTGCGGTGGTGCCATCGCTCTTGGCCACCCAGTAGGCGCAAGCGGCGCACGCCTCGTGCAAACCGCGCTCAATCAACTCAGCTCCACAGACGGCCGGCGTGCTGTCGTCAGTCTCTGCGTCGGCGGCGGCCAGGGCATGGCCGCGTGCCTCGAATCACTTTGAATCCGATCCCAACCCAACCAAGCGCCATGAAAACACTCTTCACCGACCGTCCCACGGTCATCCACGATCCTCCTCACGTGCTGGATGCCATCGCCCACGGCGATCCGTTTACAGCCAAACATTTCCACCTGGACGTCGATCACGACGGCATCGCGTGGCTGGTGTTCGACTCGCCCAAATCCTCCGCCAACGTCTGGAATGAGGAAACGCTGCGTGAGTTCAACCACCACCTTGAAGCGCTCGAAAATGACACGCACGTGAAGGCACTTGTGCTCCGCAGCGCCAAGGAACGTATCTTCGTCGCAGGCGCTGATTTGAAGGCCATCCGCGACATGCCGCACACGGCGGTGAACGACCTCATCTGGCTCGGCCAGGCGGTATTCGATCGGCTGGCACGGCTCAAGGTGCTGAAAATCGCCGCAATCCATGGCGCCTGCCTTGGGGGTGGCTTCGAGGTCACGCTCGCGTGCGACTGGCGCATCGCCAGCGATCACGAATCGACGAAGATCGGTCTGCCTGAAACGCAGCTTGGCATTCTTCCGGCCTGGGGCGGTTCCACGCGTCTGCCGCGCCTCGTCGGCGTGCGCAAGGCGCTCGATCTCATCACCGCAGGCAAATTGCTCAGCGCCTCCGCTGCAAAACATGCGGGCCTGGTGAGCCATGTTGTGGCTCCAGAGCATCTCAAAACGCTGTCCCGCCGCCTCGTGCATGAGCAACGTCCGCAGCCGCCGCTTCACTTTGAAAACCTGTTTTCACCTCTCATCCGTCGTTTCGCCGCAAAGAAGGCATTGAAGAAGACCCGTGGTCTGTATCCCTCGATCACCAAGGCGATTGAGGTCGTCACCCGCGCAGCACGAGGCAAGATCGACGACGGATTGAAGCTGGAACGCGACGCCGTCGCCGAACTGCTGCAAAACCCTGGGCCGGCGCGGCTGATTGATCTTTTCTTCAAGCGCGAGGAGGCGAACAAACGGCCTCCAGCCGCCGGAACAGCCATTCCCATCCACGACGCCGTCGTCATCGGCGCGGGCGTGATGGGAGCCGGCATCGCGCACACACTCGCTTCGCGTGGCGTCCGGGTCTTGCTGACTGACGTCACCAACGACAGCCTCGCGCGTGGCATGGAACGAATTCATGGCCTCGTTTCAGAAGCCACGCGTAGAAGGCTGGTTTCCAAGGTTCAGGCCCGCGACACGCTGGACCGTATCAGCACCACGCACACGCCGGTGCCGCTCACACGCCATCATCTTGTCATCGAGGCGGCCACCGAAAGCATGGAGCTGAAGAAAAAGATTTTCGCCGACCTCGCAAGCCGCGTGCCGGCAGACACGATCCTCGCCACAAACACGAGCGCGCTGTCAGTCACCGAACTGGCGAAGTCCGTGCCGCATCCCGAGCGCGTGATCGGCCTGCATTTCTTCAATCCGGTGCACCGCATGCCGCTGGTGGAAATCATCACGCTGTCGGAGACCTCCGCGGATGTTCTCGCCACGGCAGTCAGCTTTGTGCAGAAGATCGGCAAAACGCCGGTCGTCGTCAAAGACAGCCCCGGCTTCCTCGTGAACCGCATCCTGATGCCCTATCTCATGGAAGCCGTGCGTCTGCATGACAGCGGCATTCCCGTGAAAGATCTCGACGACGCCATGCTCGAGTTCGGCATGCCGATGGGCCCGATGCGCCTGCTCGACGAAGTCGGCCTTGATGTGGCCGCGCACGTCGCCAAGACACTCGCCAGGGCATTTCCAGATCGTTTCCCGAACAGCGACGCACTCGACAGGTTCGTCGCCGCCGGTCATCTCGGCAAAAAAACCGGCGAGGGTTTCTATCGCTACGTGGATGGCCAGGAGATCACACCGGAGCGTCCGGCGGACCTGCCGCGGCATGAGAGCATCCAGACGAAGCTGGCACTTCTCCTCAGCCAGGAGGCCATGCGCTGCCTCAAGGAGGGCATCGCCCGCGACGCCGAAGATATCGACCTCGCCATGGTGCTCGGCACCGGCTACCCGCCGTTCCGCGGCGGTCCTGTCACTTTCGCCCGTGATTCGGGCATCATTGATTACTAAAAACCTCAACTGGAGACCAAGGCCATGAACACTCTGGAAGAAACCAAGACCGACAACAAAGTCCTCATCGACACCTCCCGCATGAACGCGGGACAACGCGCCGCTCTCGAAATGGCGGAAGCCGCCCGCGACGAACGACGCAACACCGGGCTCGCCGCCGGCATTTTCTTTGGCGAGCCTGACTTCGACAAGCTGCTTCCCTTCCCCAAGCAAACGCTCGAAGACCGCGACCAGGGGGATGCGTTCCTGCACCGGTTGGAGGCCGTGCTCGACAAGCATGCCGACCCGGATGAGATCGACGCCACGGGAGAGATTCCCGACATGCTGATCAACGAACTGGCAAGGATCGGCACCTTCGGAATCAAGATTCCCACCAAATATGGCGGGCTCGGCCTTTCGCAGTCGAATTACTCGCGCGCGGCCATGCTGCTCGGCAGCCGCTGTGGCAATCTGGCCGCGTTGCTCTCCGCGCATCAATCCATCGGCGCACCGCAACCGCTCATCCTGTTCGGCACGGAGGAGCAGAAGGCGAAATACCTGCCGCGCTGCGCCAAGGGCGAGATCAGCGCCTTCGCTTTGACCGAAAACGATGTCGGCTCCGACCCTGCCCGCATGAAAACCGAGGCAAAGCTCGACGAGAGCGGCGAGTTCTTCGTTTTGAACGGTGAGAAACTCTGGTGCACCAACGGCACGAAAGCGGGAATCATCGTGGTGATGGCAAAAACGCCATCTCCGGACAAACCGCATGCGACGACGGCCTTCATCGTCGAAACGGGCTGGCCGGGCGTGGAAATCATCCACCGCAGCCGCTTCATGGGCCTCAAGGCGCTCTACAACGGCGTGATTCATTTCGAGAGTGTGCGCGTGCCGGTGGCCAACGTGCTCGGCGGTGTCGGTCGTGGATTGAAGGTGGCTTTGACGACGCTCAACACGGGACGCATCACACTTCCCGCGGCCTGCACCGGCTTGTCGAAACGCTGCCTCGACATCAGCACACGCTGGGCGAAGTCTCGCGAGCAGTGGGGCCAGCCGATCGGCAGGCACGCCGCCATCGCGGACAAGCTCAGCCGCATGGCCGCGGACACCTTCGCGATGGAAAGCGTGGTGCGCTACGTCTCCGCGCTCGTGGACAAGGACAAGCATGCCGATGTGCGGCTTGAGGCGGCGATTGGCAAACTCTGGGGCAGCGAGAAAGCCTGGCGCATCGTGGATGACACCATGCAAATCCGTGGCGGACGCGGTTTTGAAACCGCGCAGTCTCTCAAAGCGCGCGGCGAGGTGCCGGAGCCGGTCGAACGGCTGTTCCGCGACTCGCGCATCAACACGATCTTCGAAGGCAGCAGCGAGATCATGCGGCTCTTCATCGCACGTGAGGCGCTCGATCCACATTTGAAGCTCGGCGGCGAGGTGGTGAATCCCACGCTGCCGTGGAAGGTGCGCGTGAAGGCCGCGCTGCGTGCCGCGCGCTTCTACGCGCGGTGGTTTCCGCTCAAATGGCTGCCTTTGGGCGCGGGGGACAAGCGCGACATGCTGCATCCGTCATTGCAGTTCGACCTCGATGCCATCGCCCGCCTGAGCCGCAAGCTGGCGCGTGAATTGTTCCTCGCGATGGCGCTCAACGGGCCGAAGCTCGAAAAACGGCAGGTGGTGCTCGGCCACTTCGTCGATGTCGGGTCGGAGCTTTTCGTGTGGAGCTGCGCTCTCGCGCATGCGGAGGCAAAAGTCACCGATTCGGCGATGGCGGAGCCGGAAATCGCCAAACTGCTGCGGATGGTGCGATTCTTCGGCAAAATGACCCGCGAACGCATCGCGGCGAGTTTTGCCAAACTGCATGCAGGCATCGACCAGGAGAGCTGGAAGGTCGCGCAGGAGCTTTGAACTGGCGCTGAGGCTGCTGGATGAGGTAAAAGGTGGCCGGGTGATTTCACCCGGCCACATCCACTTCACAGCTCCACCGCCATGCTCAACGAGTTCAAGCAATTCATCCTCAAAGGCAACGTCATCGACCTCTCCACCGGCGTCATCATCGGCGCGGCTTTTGGCACCATTGTCACCGCGTTTACCAAGGGCATCATCGAACCCGTCCTCAAAGCGATCGGAGGGAATCCGAATGTCTCGCTCGGCATCAAGATCGGCGAGTTCGTCAACGACAAGGGTGAGAAGGCCGCGAACATGATCGACATCGGCATGGTGATCAACGCCGCCATCGGCTTCGTGATCACGTCCGCGGTGATCTTCTTTGTCATCGTCAAGCCGATGAACAAGCTCATGACGATGATGAAAAAGCAGGAGGCAGCGGCGGCGCCGTCTGCACCCGCCCCGGAAATCGTCTTGCTGACGGAAATCCGCGATCTGCTCAAAAAGTAAGCTGCACTACGGCGACTCCGCCTCTTCGTTCCGTTCGACGAAACGCATGGCGTGGTCGATGAAGCGCAGCGGGACGTCGTCTGTGGGCCCGTTGCGGTTTTTGGCGATGATGAGCATGGCCTCGCCTTTCTTTTTCTCCTCAGCCTCCTCATCTTCGACCTCCATTTTGGCACCGGCGTAGTCGGCGCGGGTGAGGAGGCCGACCATGTCGGCGTCCTGCTCGATGGATCCAGACTCACGCAGGTCGGAGAGCACGGGACGCTGGCCTTTGCGAGATTCGACGGCGCGATTGAGCTGCGCGAGAACGATGATCGGAATGTTCAGCTCCTTGGCGAGTCCTTTGATGCCGGCGGAGATTTCAGCGATCTCAATCTGGCGGTTGTCCTTCGCACGACGGCTGCCGCTGGTGACGAGCTGCAGGTAGTCGATCATGATCATCTGGATGCCGTGCTGCTTTTTGAGCCGGCGTGACTTGGCGCGCATCTCCAGGACGTCGAGACCAGGTGTTTCATCAATATAGATCTGCGCTTTTTGCAGATCACGCGTGGCTTTGGCCAGGGCGTCCTGCTGCGCGCGTGAAAGGAGACCGCGAGAAAGATCCTGCATGCTCAAACGCGCACGGGAGACGAGCAGACGACGGACGAGCATCGTGGCGCTCATTTCGAGCGAGAAGACGGCGCATGGCGTGTTGCAGTCCACGGCGATGTGCTCGACGATGTTCATCGCGAGCGAGGTCTTTCCCATCGAGGGACGGGCGGCGATGACGAACATTTCGCCGCCTTGGAGGCCGCTGCTCATGCTATCGAGCTTCGAGTAGCCGGTCGAGAGACCGCGGAGCTGGCCGGGATGCTCCAGCATGTATTGAATGCTATCGATGGCATCCATGACGTGCGTGGAGAGCGTCTTGATGCCCTCCTGTGCGCCAACTGACTCACGCACGGCGAGCACGCGCTGCTCGGCATGGTCGATGAGCGTGTCGATGTTCTCGTCCATCTGCTCCTTCCCGTGCTCGTAGGCGTGATGGATGTTCAGCGAGCTGGCGTGGATGAGTTCGCGCAGGATGTGCTTGTCGAGCACGATCTTCTTATAGAACGGGAAGTGCGCCGGAATCGGCACAAACGCGAACAGCTCGGAAATCGCCGCCGCGCCACCGACCTTGTCGAGCAGGTTCTGCTCCTTCAACGCATGCGTGAGCGTGACGGGATCGACAGGAAGGTTCTTGTCGTAAAACTCCAGCAGCTTCTCGTAGATGGTTCGATTCGCCTCATGATAGAAGGCCAGTGACGGCAGGGTGACGCGACACTCGCTGAGACGCTCGACAGGATCTTGCAGCAGACAGGAGAGCACGCCTTTTTCGGCCTCGTCGCTGAAGGGGAGCGCACGGTTGAAGGAGGCCAGGAGTTCTTCCGCCGAGGGAATTTCGTTGCGCTTTTTGAAGCTCTCCCGGTTCTGTGCTTGGGGCGCGGTTCCGCCTCCTGAGGATGCGGTTGCTGTCGCGCTGGGAGTGGAGATTTCAGCCATGAGGGGCAGCCAGAATGGCAGGCTGATGGAAAGCCGTCAACGCCACACGTGATGCGGCTTGTGTGTCAGAGTTTGGTGAGATTAACAAAAATCTTTCAGCAAAAGCTTGATTTATATGGGCTTTCTCCTGAAAAATGAACGCTCCCCGCAATGCCGGGTCAGAACCGCCCCCTTCTTCACAAACAACCATATGTTACTCACAGCCATCAAAATCAAACTAGCGACCATGGTCGTGGTCGCCGGACTCGATACCGCCGAAATGCCCGGTGCCTCCAAAGAATTCGTCGATGTCCTCACCGCCCTGAAGGCCGAACAAGACAAAGTTTCGCAAAGCCCCGGTGCCAACAACGCAGACATCAACAAGGCGTTCAATGATGCCGTCGCCAAGGTTCGTGATCTTGCGCAGAAGGACGACAAGGACGCGACCTACGCGCTGGCGCACTGGGGAGTGCTCAGCGGAGCCAACATCAACGAGGTCGCCGCACTTTACCGCAAAGCAGCGGACAAAGGGCAGGTCCTGGCCAAATCCGAGCTGGCGCAGGTGCTGATGCAGGCCGGCGCGCAAAATGCCGAGGCGGTGAAAGAGGCGATCAAGCTGATCAAGGAGGCTGAGGCTGCTGACAACAAGGTGGCGCGCCGCATGCTGGCCCAGTTGCATCTGCAAGGAGTGACCGAGGGCGAGAAAGGCACCGTGGTCGTCGAAAAGAATGCGGCGAAGACCAAGGAGCTTCTCGAAAAGGGTGAAAAGGCGGGAGACGGTGAAGCCACGCTGGGCCTGGCCCAACTTTACTCCGCAGGCGTGGAAGGGATCCCGCAGGATCATCAAAAGGCTCTCGACTACCTGATCGAGGCTGGCAAGCAGGGCAACGCAGTGGCGCTCAGCACCTACGGCGCCCGCCTCCTCAATGGCGATCCTGACGCGAAGGAGAGCCCGAAGCTCGTGAAGAAGGATGTGCAGGCCGCATTGAAGATGTTCAATGACTCGGCTGACAAAGGTCTGGCTGCCGCCAGCCGCATCCTCGGCCAGATCTATGAAAACGGAGTTGGCCAGGACGGTGCTGATGTGAAACAGGATGTGACCAAGGCATTTGAGTACTACACCAAGGCCGCCAACGGCAACGACCCGCAGGCGCTGTTCCGCCTGGGCAATGCGTTTGAGACCGGCATCGTGAAGGACCCGAAGGGCAAGCGCGATGACAAGGACAACATCCTCATCCAGCCAAATCCGAAGAGCGCGCTCGATCTTTACCGCCTCGCCGCCCAGAACAACCTGGCCGAAGCCTTCTACAACGTGGGTGTCTATTATGAAACCGGCACCGTTGTGGACAAGGATCCGCAAAAGGCATTCGCCTTCCACATGAAAGCTTCCACTGCTGGAATCCCGCAGGCCATGAACCGCCTCGCCGGCCTCTATGCCAACGGCACGGGCACCACGCAGGACTTGGTGGCAGCCGCAGGCTGGTATCAACGCGCCGCGGACATGGGATTCGCTCCCTCTCAGATCGCTCTGGGCATCCTCTATGAGCAAGGTGCCGGTGTGCGCCAGAGCCGCACCGTGGCCGCCGGTCACTACTCCGATGCCGCCCAGCAGGGCAACGTGCTTGCGATGCTCCGCCTGGCGAATTTGTACGCCGTGGGTGTGGTGCCCGGCACGCCGGAACTGCCACGCGCCTGGGCCTATGCCAAGCAGGCGGATGACCTCGTGCAGAAAGCCGGCAATCAGGCTGACAAAGACACGACCGCCAATGTCTTGAAGCAACTCGAGGCCAAGATGTCCGACGCCGACAAGGCGGAAGGCAAAAAGATCTACGACAAACTGCCGAAACCACAGGGTGCTGCTGCCGCGCCTGTGACTCCGGCTCCGGCTGCGCCAGAACCGAAGAAGAAGGGCAAATAAGCGCTTGTCAAAACAGACCCCTTTGCTAGTCTCCGGCTCCCCAAAACCAGGGGAGCCGGTTTTCTTTTTCCGGGGCATTAGCTCAGTTGGTAGAGCGCCTGCATGGCATGCAGGAGGTCAGCGGTTCGAACCCGCTATGCTCCACCAGTTCATGCAAGTTGCACCACCATGAAAGCGCTCTTGCTCCTGGTTCTAGGCGCTTTCTCCACAATGGAGGCACGGGAGGTGCAAAGCCACGGGCTGTTGTTTGAGCGCTGGCTGCGCGACACGTTTTTTGGCGGCTACCAGCCGGAGAGCCCTACCCAGAAGTGGGACATCCCCGCCTCTGCAAACCCGGACCACGGCCGCATTCCCGTGAATCCGAAGGCGGCCAAACATGGCACGCCGATCGGGCTCGGTGATGCGCTGCGCCAGTTTGAAATCAACGAGCCATTCATGCTGATCGTCGGCTTTTGGGAGCAGGTGACTCCGGAGGAGAAACGTTGGACAAATGTGCAGACCGTGACAGTAACGCCAGATGCCTGGGTGCGCTTGTGGCATCCCATCACCCGAACCGACCTCGAAAAGCTCAACGCGGTGATCAAGGACAAGGCGCTGAGTCTTGAGGAAGCACGCGCACGCGCCCAGAACATCAAATCCCAGCCACCTTTCACCCAGTCCGTCATTCAGGTGAATCCAAAGATTGACGGCAGCCAGCGCCGCCTGCAATGCAGCCTGCGTTTTGACGATTTTTTCAAACACCTCACACCCGATGCCTCCCCAGCCCTCCAGCCCAAGCCCAAGGTGTTTGGCGTCCCAGTGCCTGCAAAGTTTGAGTCCGCCCCGCGCAAACTGGCGCCGCCCTGAGCCACCGACAGCACAGATTGCAGTTAGACACCCGGATTTTTCCGTTCAATATCCTTGCCGATTCAGCGGGGTTTGTTAACAAATCGCCCCAAAGCAGGCATTCATATGAAGTTCACCATCAGCAAGGAATCCTTTTTGGGAGCCATCAACCAAGTACAGCATGTCGTCAGTGCACGCACCACGCTTGCCATTCTCTCCAATGTTCTGCTCAAGGCCAAGGACGGCGTGCTGGAACTAACCACCACCGACCTTGATGTGGGTGTGACCTGCACGGTTCCTGCCGAAGTGGATGAACCCGGCGCCACTACCCTCCCCGCCCGCCGCCTCGCCACCATCGTCCGCGAACTGCCCGCCGAGGAAATCGAGGTGAAGGTGGATGAGAAGAACGTGGCCTCCATCAAGAGCGGCCCGAGCTTCTTCAAGGTTCTCGGCCTCACCAGTGAGGAATTCCCCGCCCTCCCCCGCTTCGACGACGCTCGCGAGTTCAAGATCGAGCAGCAGGTGCTGCGCGACTGCCTCCGCAAGACGAGCTACGCGATCTCCACGGACGAGACACGCTACGTGCTCAATGGCATCCTGTTCTCCTTCAAGGACAACGCGCTCACCATGGTCGCCACGGATGGCCGCCGCCTGGCCATGGTGGAGCAGGAACTGGAGTTCCCGCAAAGCCAGGAGATCGACATCATCGTCCCCACCAAGGCCGTGAACGAACTCTCCCGCCTTCTGGGTGACTCCGGCGAGGTGACGTTGCGTGTCACCGGCTCCCAAGTCGGCTTTGATCTCGGCGACAGCCTGCTCGTCAGCAAACTGATCGATGGCAATTACCCGAACTATCGCCAGGTCATTCCGGGCGAGTCCAAGGAACGCATCCCACTGGAGCGCGAGGGCTTCCTGCGCGCCATTTCCCGCGTGTCGTTGCTCACCACGGACAAGTCGAACTCGATCAAATTCATCTTCTCCCCTGGCAGCGTGGAAATCGTCGCTTCTTCGCCGGATGTGGGCGAGGCACGCGAAACGCTGGCCATCAATTACAAGGGTGCGTCGATCACCATTGCGTTCAATCCAGAGTTTGCGATGGCACCCCTGCGCAATCTCAGCGCTGACGAGGTGCATCTGCATCTGATTGATGAGATCAGCCCGGGTGTGCTGCGCAGCGGCACGAATTTCCTCTACGTGCTCATGCCCATGCGCGTGAACGCCTGACCTGACTGTCCAACTCCGCACCAACCGTCGAACCTCATGAATCGTCTGCTGCAAGCCGCCCTGCTGATCGTGACCCTCACTGGCGTGTCTGCCTGTTACGGTCCGACTCCGCCACCACCCGGCCCTCATGGCCGTTCGCTGGATGTTCCTCCCCGCTATGGTGCACCTGACTCTCAAACCAGTTACTTGGAAGGCACCAACACTGCAGACCCCAACGCCGCCAATGTGCAGCCGCCCAATCCTAATGCGCCAGCCGCCAATGGGCCAGTCACACCACCGCCGACGGCGCCCGGAGGCACGACTGCTCCACCGCCTGTCACCGTCACTCCCCCTGGCAACACCACCCCTTCGACCCCTCCCACCACACCAGCGGCACCCGCTGAAATTCCCTTTGCCACCCGCATTCCGGGCAAGCCTGGGTTTGTGAAAAGCCCGTTCGATCCGAACGGTCAGGCCATTGACGTACGTGACTTCCAGTCCGGCCAGAAGGCCCGTTGCCCGTACACTGGCAAGGTTTTCCGCGTGCCCTGATTATCTCACGCTCTCCTGATGTCACACCGCCAGATCGAATGGTGACCGGTGTCAAAACGCCTGCGTTGGCCGCGGCGGTGGTGTGAGTGACGATTGACGACCCATCTCCTGTCCTGCCTGTGCCCGCCGAGCGTTCCATTGCCATTTTCAGCCCCGGCTTGCTCGGTGGATCTCTGGCCAAGACGATCCAGCAACGCATGCCAGGGATGGAAATCCGCATCTGGGCACGACGTGCGGAGGCGGTGGAACAAGTAAAAAAGGAGTTCGCCACGGCCATCGCCACCACCCATGTGGCTGAGGCCATCCAAGGCGCTTCCCTTGCGGTCCTGTGCATGCCTATTCAACACATGGCCACAGTTGCACGAGAAATCGTATCTTGTGACCTCGCTGATGATCTGATCGTGACCGATGTTGGCAGCGTAAAAGGCAGCATCGTTGCGGAATTGGAGCCGATTTTCGCCTCCACCAAGGCCGCGTTTCTGGGCAGCCACCCGATGGCAGGTTCGCAACGCACGGGACTGGAACATGCGCGAGGGGACCTGTTTCACCAGGCGGCCTGCATCCTCACCCCCACCGCAGACACGAATCGCGAACATCTGGAGCGTCTGCGCTCTTTCTGGCTGAAACTCGGCTGCCGCATCCAGGAGATGACGCCTGAACGGCACGACCGCTGCGTGGCCCGCATCTCCCATCTGCCGCATGCCATGGCTGTCCTCACCACGCTCGCCGCACTGCGTGACGACACCAGTTTCCTCGACAGCTCCGCCGGTGGTTTTCGCGACACCACGCGTGTCGCCGGAGGCGATCCGGCCATGTGGGCGGGCATTTTGCTGCAAAATCGCGTCGAAATGACCTCCGCGCTGGAAGATGCCGCGGAGGTGATGCTGGAGCTTGTTGAAATGCTCCGGACCATGGACGAAGAAGCCCTCCGCCGTTTCCTCGCCAAGGCCAAGGCCCTGCGCGATCTCCTCCCGGCGGTCTGACGCACCATGGCCAGCCTCAAGTCGAAGAAACTCAAAAGCATCCCCGCTGAAATCACCGTCCCTGGTGACAAAAGCATCTCCCACCGCTCCGCAATGTTCGCCGGGCTCGCGAAGGGCACCAGTGTCATCGAGGGCTTCCTGCCCAGCGAGGATTGCCTCTGCACCGTGCATGCCATGCAGGCCCTCGGTGCCACAGTGGAACCTCTGGAGGAAGTGGAGGGCATCGGCCTCGTCAAGCTCGCCATCACCGGCAACGGCATGAAGCTCAAGGCACCGACGAAGCCCATCGACTGCGGCAACTCCGGCACCACCATCCGCTTGCTTTCGGGCATTCTCGCCGGGCAGGAGTTCAAGACGGAGCTGTTCGGTGACGCATCACTTTCCAAACGCCCCATGAAGCGTGTCGCTGATCCGCTCGGCCAGATGGGTGCGAAGATCACCGGCCAGGGCGAAAAAATCTGCGCGCCTCTCACCATCGAGGGCGGTTCGTTGAAGCAGATCTACTACAAGCTTCCTGTCGCCAGCGCCCAGGTGAAGAGCGCCGTCCTGCTCGCGGGCCTCTTCGCCCCGGGGAAAACGACGGTCGTCGAGCCCGTGCCCACACGAAACCACACCGAGCGCCTGTTCTCCCACTTCGGCATCAAATGGCGCCGGGAGGATGATTGCGTCAGCGTCTATGGTGGCCAGGAGCCGCGGGCCACCGACATCGTGGTGCCGGGTGACATCTCCAGCGCCGCGTTCTGGATGGTCGCGGCCGCCGCAACGCCAGGCGCCCAGATCACGCTCAAAAACGTCGGACTCAATTCCACCCGCACCGGCGTGATCACCGTGCTCCTTCGCATGGGGGCTCAAATCATCCACTCCGAGACCCACTCCGAAGGCGAGCCGCGCGGCAACATCATCGTCAAGGGCGGCGACTTGAATGCCACCGTCATCGGCGGCGAAATCATCCCGAATGTCATCGACGAGCTGCCGATCCTGGCCGTCGCCGGTGCGCTCGCGCGTGGCAAGACACTCATCCGCGATGCCGCCGAGCTGCGTGTGAAGGAAACCGACCGCATCGCCGCCGTTGCCACCAACCTGCGTGCGATGGGCGTCACCGTCACCGAGCATCCCGATGGCATGGAGATCGAGGGCGGTGCCAAACTGCAGGGCGCCACGCTGCAATGCTGGGGCGATCATCGCATCGCCATGGCCTTCCTCGTCGCTGGCATGTTCGCCGAGGGCATCACCACGGTCGAAGGCACCGAGTGCATCGCCACCTCCTACCCCGGTTTCAAACACCATCTGGATCTCTTCCTGTTGGGCGACACGGGGGCGCCTGCCATCCCCGTCATGTCCGGGATTCCGCAGCCCCTCGCCGAAAAACTCAGCCAGAAGCACTCATGAGCCAGGCTCATCCCGTCATCACCATCGACGGCCCGGCGGCCTCTGGCAAAAGCAGCATCGCACGGCTCGTCGCGCAACGTTTGGGCTTCACCTACGTGAACACCGGCAACATGTATCGCGCCATGACCTGGGCCGTGTTGAAGGCGGGCGTTGATCCGCACAATGCGGAAGCCGTGCGCACCGCCGCCGACGCCATCGTGCTCGAATCCCCCGTGGTCGAGGGCAAGACACAGGTTTGCATCGCCGGCCACACGCTCACCGATGCCGAGCTCAACAGCGATCCCGTCAATCGTGCCGTCTCGCTCATCGCCCGCGTTCCAGAAGTGCGTGAGCGTCTCGTGGCCGATCAACGTGCGCTCATCGCCATCGGTCCGCTCGTCATGGAAGGCCGGGACATCGGCTCCGTCGTTTTCCCGGACAGTCCGCACAAGATTTACATCGACGCCAGCGAGGAAGTCCGCGCCAGCCGCCGCCAGGCCCAGGGACATGCGGATCAAGTCGCCGAGCGCGACCGCCTCGACAAGCAGCGCAAAACCAGCCCGCTGGTCATTCCCGATGGCGCCACGGTCATCGACAACTCGCACATCACCCTCGACCAGGCGGTCGAGCAGGTGATCGCAGCCTTGTAGTTGCAATGACGAAACCAGAATGAGGAATGATGAATGAATGATCGAAGCACCATGACGATCCGCCTTCGGAATGCAGTTCTGGACTCATTCGTCCTTCGCCATTCTGGTTTCGTCATTCCGCCGCGTTCCAGCGCCAGTTTTCACCCCTGATCTCGTCCGCTGCGTCATGAACTTCAGCTACTGGCTTGGCTATCGCTTCTTCCGCGAACTCGCCCGTGGTCTTTACGATTTTCGCGTCATCGGCTCCGAGAAGCTGCATTTCGACGGCCCCGCGCTCATCGCCTGCAATCACGTCAGCTTTCTCGATCCGCCCTTCGTCGGCCAGGCATTCAATGACGCCATCCACTACTTCGCGCGCAAGACGCTCTTCGATCATCCCATCGCCGGTGCCATCCTCCGCAGTTGGCAGACCATTCCCATCGACCGCGACAAGCCCGACGCAGCTTCCTTGAAGGCCACCATCCGTCTTCTGCGCGACGGCAAAAAGGTGCTCATCTTTCCCGAAGGCACCCGCAGCCCTGATGGCAATCTCCAATCTGCGGAGGCCGGAGTCGGTCTCTTCATCGCCAAAGCCAACGCTCCAGTGCTCCCCGTGCGCCTCTTCGGCACGCGCGAGGCCTATCCGCGTGGCGCCAAAACGCTGCACCAGGCCCGCGTCACTCTCGTGGTCGGTGAGCTTTGGAAACCCGATGTGAAACAGTATCCCCAGACCGGCAAAGATCTCTATCAGGCGCTCGCGGATGAAGTGATGACTCGTATCGCCGGCCTCAGCCTCTGAGCGGCCCGGCTCACTCCTCGCGGCACTTCACATCGCGAAGCTGTAGGTCCAGCGCGGTTCCGGACATCTGGATTTCCACCAGCGACAGCGTCAGCGATGCCAGCATCAGGATCAGGCTCACCCCGAACGTGATCTGGGCGGACGGTTGGTGATTGAAGAAAATCAACGTCATGCTCACCACGCACATCATAAGGCTCAGCACGCCCAGCGTCTGCATGTGCTTGATGATGCGGATGCGTTTCCGCAGATTGTGAATCTGCTTCAGCAGCATCGGCTCCTGCGTGCTCTGCCAGTTCGCATGCAGTCCCCGCACCACATTCGCCAGCCCCAGAAACCGGTTCGTGTAGGCCAGCATCAGCAGCGAGATCGCCGGAAACAGCAGCGACGGCGTCGAGAGAGGAAGTTCAGGCAGGTGCATGGCGATTCAGTCGTTCTGAACTTCCTCGAAGGCAAATCCCCTCGTGGGCTGGCATCGCCACCAGGAAGCCTTTCGTATGCCGGTGGCCGGAATAAGAGCGAACGCGTCTCTTGTACTGCGTTAGACGCCCCATCGAACGCATGCGCAATGCATTCGTTCGCGGCTCAACTCCCCTGCCCCATGCGTTACTGTGAATCCCGTTGTTTCAATGCCGTTGGTTCCCCTTTTCGAGGCACCATGAAGCTCTTCATCCTGCTCGCCAGCCTGCTCGTCTCCTTTCCCGCCTTCGGCAAATTCGACCGCGACACCGTGGTGTTTGTGGGGTCCTCCTCGATCGAACTCTGGAAGGACCTGCCTGCGAGTTTCCCGGGATTGAAGACGAAAAACCTCGGCGTGGCCGCGACCACCTACTCCTACCTTGTGGACCACGTCGACGAGTGGGCGGACAAATATCCCGCACGTCGCTTCGTGGTCTATTCAGGCGACAACGACATTGCCTGGGGCTCCTCAAGCGAACGCGTGGCCGGCCTCTTTCGCGAGTTCGCCACGCGCTTGCGACGCAAGATTCCCGACGTGAAAATTTTTGTGCTCTCCGTGAAACCCAACTCGAACCTCCTCCGCCGCCTGCGCATGGGCACCGTACGCAAGACGAACCTCCAAATCGAGCAGGAAGCCGCTCGCCTCGGCTTCGCCACCTACGTGGACATTTTCTCGCTCATGCTTGACGGGCGGGGCCGCCCGCGCGGCGAGTTGTTCGGGTTTGACGGCATCCACATGAACGCCAGCGGCTACGAAGTGTGGGCCCGCGCCCTGCGGCCGCTGCTGCGGAAGTAGCACTCGCTCCAAATAGCTGCCTGCACGACAGCATTGCCATCCCCACCAATCCGAGGGATCAATTCATCCAGGCCAGCATCAGCAGCGATGGCGTGGAAAGAGGAAGTTCAAGCAGGCGCATGACTTACTTGCCTCAGGAAGAAGTCATTTCGACAAGCCTGCATGGCAGCCCGGTGATGCTTCTGGCACTCCCTTTTGGCCTCAATCTTGGCATCTTGCCTTCCCACCACGGGTCTGACTGCCGCTCCGCCTGAAACCTCTTCTGAAGCCACTTTTTCCCCCTCTGCAGTCACTTCTTCCCCCTCTGCAGTCACTGCAGACCCCCAAAAAGTGGCTGCAGCAGCCACAAAAGCCATTTCAGTGAGCCAAAAAGGCATTGCAGACCCCCATCCAGGCATTGCAGCACCTAAAAAAGGCGTTTCATCGGCCCAACCAGCCGTCGCAGTGCCACAAAAAGGCGTTGCAGACCCCCATCCAGACGCCTGCATCCATCCGCAAGGCCGGTGCTGATCCCCGCCCGTCCTGCCCGCCTCCCTCCGTGTTCAGTCACCAGCAGCACCCCACCCCGTCCTCGAAGGCCAAGGGCCTTCCGTCATTGAGCCCCAGAGTTCGCAGAATCCTGGGAACCCGATCGCCCATCCCACCCTCTCAAGCGCGAACCGCAACGCGGTTCCGTCCATCCCCACAAAGCCGCTGCCGCGTGGTTGAAGGTTCCAGATGCTCATCGTGGCAGGAACCAGCGGGATAGAGAAAGCCATTCACGAAAAGCAGATGACGGAGAATCCCCCGAAACCGCCGAATGGATCAAACATGCAGCAGCGAGCATCAGTCCAGCAAGCGACCAAATGATCCAAGGCAGTCGTCTCCAGATAATCTCCCACAACACCAGCCAATGCTCAGGTTCCCACGCTTTCGGACTTGGCTTCTTCGTTGGCTTTGGGACATGACGTTTGACGTTCATGCCTGCGTACCATAGTCACAAACCGCATTCTGCAACCAGCGCGAGGTGTGCGGGAACTCATCGAGAGATATCATCTCTCGTTTTCTCCAGTAACAGACTTCTGCTAGTCGTGCTGCTAGCTGAAAAGATTTCTTCCGCTGGAGGTCAAATCACCCGGTCATTCCCACCATCCACCGGAATCTGCGCGCCGGTGACTTTGGCAAACAACGGTGACGCCATGGCGGCGACCATGTTGCCGATGTCTTTGGAGCGGATCTCGACCTTCATGAGGTTCTTGGTCTTGTATTCCTCAACGGTCATGTTGTAGCGGGCGGCGCTCTTGGCGAGGGCTTCGGGGGTCCAGAGCTTCGTGTCGAAGACGGCGTCGGGGTGCACGATGTTGACGCGGATCTTCCACGGGGCGAGTTCGAGCGCGGCGACGCGGCAGAGCTGCGTGAGGGCGGCCTTGGAGCAGGAGTAGGCGCTGGCGCCGGGGCCGGGGGCTTTGAAGTTGCGGCTGCCGACGAAGACGATGCTGCCATCGACGCTGTGTTTCACATACGGGATGACCTTGTTCATCAGCTTTTGATGACTGGTGAGATTGATCATGATCGTGCGGTCCCAATCGGTCTGCGCCATGACGTCGAGCGCGTCGTTCTTCGGGAAGATGCCGGCGTTGCTGACGACGATGTCGATGCCGCCGAATTCGCGCACGGTGAAGTCGATGGCGTCCTGCACGGGCTGGTCCTCGGTGAGGTTCACGACGATGCCGATCGCGCCGATCTTCTTCATGATGTCCGAAATCTCCTTGTCGATGTCGAGTCCAACAACTTGCGCGCCCTGTTCGGCGAGCGATTCAGCGATGGCGAAGCCAATGCCTGCCGCGCAACCGGTGACGAGGGCGACTTTGCCCTGATGCACCTTGCGTGCGGGGCCTTTGCGGAGCTTGGCCTGCTCGAGGTCCCAGTATTCGATGTCGAAGATGTCCTTCTCGCTGAGCGGGGCCCAGCCGCCCGTGCGCTCGCCGAGCGCGACGGTGGCAGCGGTGCTTTCCGCGATGTCGGCGACGATCTTGGCGTCCTTCAAGGTATCTCCAAAGCTGACGATGCCGTTGCCAGGCCACACGGCGAAGCGCGGGGCGGCGTCGAGCATGGTCTGGCCGCTGGCGTGCTTCGTGAAGTAGGCGGCGTAGTCGTCGGCGAACTTCTGCACGCTGACGGCGTGGTCGTCACCGAGCACGACGGGGATGCGCTTCGTGCGGATGCTGTGATCCGGCGTCAAAGGCCCGCGCGTGGCGCAATCGGCGATATTGGGCAGCGCTGAGTAGCTCAAAGCGGCCTCGCTGGTGCTGAGGCGTGCGATTTGAGAGAAGCCGCGGGTCTTGGAAACAAGCTGCCGGAGCTTCGCGAGGGCGAGGAGCTGCTCGGAAGGGAGCGCGGACACTCCTGTCCGCTCTGAACTGCGGGCAGGAGTGCCCGCGCTCCTCTCCAGATACTCCTCGGCCTTCGTGACGAGCTCGATGTGCTTCTCATAGCTGGCCTTCGCATCATCCGCGAAGGTGAAGAGACCGTGCTTGAGGAGCACGATGCCTTCGATGCCTTCTTTGCGCAGATCGGTCTTTTGGAGCACTTCGAAGACTTGTTTGGCCAAAACGAAGCCCGGCATCACATAAGGCAGCACGAGCACTTTGGAGCCGAAAAGCTCCTTTGTGCGTGCCTCGCCGTCTTTCGCGCAGGTGAGGGCGGAGATGGCGTTCGCGTGGCTGTGATCGACGAATTTGAAGGGCAGGATGGCATGCAGGATCGCCTCGATGCTGGCGGCGGGCGCGTTGGGATTCGTCATCGCGGCGCGTTGCTGCAGGACCATGTCCTCATCGCTCATGGTGGGCAGTTTGGCCATTTTGAGGAGCGCCTCCATGCGCACGGGGGCGAAGCCAGCACGCTCGATGGTGGCGAGGTCCCAGCCGGAGCCCTTCACATGGCAAATCTCGACCGGATCACCGAAATAATCCTTCTCCGTGACCTTCACCGAGGTGTTGCCGCCGCCATGAAGAACGAGCGCGGGATTCCGGCCGAGGAGGCGGGAGGTATAGACGCGTTGTCCGAGCAGATCGGTTCCGAAAGTGGCGGCTTCTTGGTCGTTCCAAAGGCTTTGCATGGCTGGGAAATAGGAGCGGCAGACTTCGGATGGATAGGCCTTGAAGCAAGGGGATTTTGCCCCTCAGGCCGGACTCAAACCACGGTCGCGCATCTCCCCTAACGTCCACTCGTATTCCTTCACCAACTGATCCACCACGTCGCCGCTGCGCATTTCAGGCGGCAGGACTTCCCAGGTGTAGGTTTCCATCTCGATGTGCTGGCATTTCGTCGGGTTCGCGGCCAGCCAGTCCATCGCGCCGATCAAATGATCCCGCGTGCTGTCAAAGCCCCCGCCGGGCTGCGCATGAATCGGGATGTGGAAGTGCACGCGCCATTCCTCGCCTAGTTGATCCGGATTCGTCTGCGCAAAGTCGAGCGCGTCCGGCAGATCCTTGAAACGGCGTAGTGGCTCGTCCTTGCCGTAGCTGGCGATGACTTGATGAAAATAGACCGGCTCGTCGAAGGAGCGCAGCTTCGCGACATTCTCCGCGGTTGGCTTCAGTTTCAGCGCGGAGCTGAAATGCAGTTTGCTGAGGCGGATTCCGGCGCCGGTGATGCGATCCAGCGCCTTCTTTGCATCCTCAAACTCGATCGCGAGATGGCAGGTGTCGTAATTGAGGCCGATGAACTTGAAGAAGTCGCGGTCCTGCGGGTTGCGGTCGAGGTAGAGGCCGAAGAACTTCAGCGTCTCGCCGCTGGTTTCAAACAGGCCGAGCGGCTCCGGCTCCATGCCGAGATGCAGATCATGTCCGCTCTTCTCGGCGACTTTCTCGATGTGCTCGCGGCACAGCTTCAGATTCGCGAAGATCGCGTTCAGTTCGTCGCTGCCGACATTGAAGGTCTTGTGCGATCCTGGCAGCGTGCTGACGCTGCCGCTGACACCGGGAGGGAGAAGCTGCGCGAGGAGATCGAACAGCAGGTTCGTATAATCGAGCCGCTCCTTCGTGCTCCAGTCCGGCTTGAACACATGCTCTTTGACGCGTGTGCCGTGAAACGCGCCGTAGGGGAAGCCGTTGATGGTGAAAACGTAGCATCCGTTCGCGTCGAGCCACTTGCGGAACTCGTCGAGCTTGCCCGGCGCGCTCAATTCCACCGCGGCCTGCTGGCTGAGGCGCAAGCCGATGCCGTATGGCTTCCCGCCACTGACGCGATCCTTCACACGCAGCGTGTTTTCCCTGAGCCCGCGCCATGTTTCCTCCCACGCCTCACCGCGGTGGATGTTCGTGCAGTAGCCGAGGTGGATGTCGTGATTGAGGCGCATGAGATTGGGTGCAAAAAAGGCGGGCGTCCGCGAAGACGCCCGCCGCATCATTAAAACGACGGAAGCAAGGTCAAGGAATCACCTTGATGAAGATGTCCTTGTAGTAGGTCGTGCTCTTCGGGTCGTGGCCCTGGATGGCGATGGTGCCTGCGCTGAGCTTGCGGCCGGGCATGTTTTTCAGCTCCTTCGCAGGATCCCAGCCTTCGGGTTCGACGAAATCGACGGTGGTCTCGCCGTTGACCTTGAGGGTGATGTGCTTGCCTTCGACCTTGATGTCATAGTCGAACCATTCGTCATCCTTGCTGGGGGCGAGGGGCACTTTGATGTGCTTGCCGCCCTCAGGCTCCTTCTGGCCTTCGAGCAGGGCGAGGATGTTGATCACGCCATAAAGGCTGCCGGTTTTCTTCGGATCGGTGTGGGTGCTGTTGACCTGGCACTCGTAGCCCTTGTCGGGCCAGCCGGTGGCTTGATACTGGGTGTGGAAGTACACGCCGCTGTTGGAGCCTTTGGTAGTCTTCACCTTGAGCTTGAGTTCGAAGCTTTGAAAACTGGCATCACCATTCGGACCGACGTAGAAAAGGTGCGCGCGGCCTCCGCTGACCTTCAACTCGCCGTTTTCGACGGTGAAGACGCCTGGGACTTCGTCGTTCGATTTCCAGCCGGTGAGGTCCTTGCCATTGAACATGGAGATCCAGCCGTCAGCCTGAGCGAGGCATGCGGAGGAGAGTGAGAATGCCGCGAGGGCGGTTAGAGTGAGTTGTTTGAGCATGGTGGGTGCGGTTTAACGTGGTGTGGGGGAAGTGTCTAGCAAACGAGGTCCGCCAAGGCAAGTCGCGCCAGATTGTCTGCGACAAAGATGGTCATTGTCCGCCCTAACTGGCTTTTTTGGCCTTCTTCGTGGCAGCAGGCACGACGACATGACTGTCGATCGACGCTTTCTTGACGGCCGGGGCGCTGAGATGGGACTGGAGCGTCGGATTGTCCACGCCGAGGAACTTGGCGGTGCGGTCGGCGTCATCTTCGAAGTGTCGATAAGCGAGGCGGGACAACTCGCGCTCGATCCACGGCAGCAACTCGATGTCAGGGGTCTTCTCCGCGACACTCACGAGCATCGCGAGCGCATCGCGCATGCGGGTGACGGTGCTGGTGGACGAATGATGACGCGATCCTTTGCTGCCAAGCGGGATGTCGGAGGGCAGAAGAACATCGGAATTGCACAGGGCGCAGGCGCGCTGGATGGTGTTTTCGAGTTCGCGCACGTTGCCCGGCCAGTCGTAGGCTTCGAGAATGTCGAGCGCGTCGTCGGTGAAGCGCATCTGCGGACCGCGGCGGCGGCTGGAGATGCGATGGAGGAAAAACTCCGCCAGCAGGCGCACGTCCTCGCGTCGTTCACGCAGCGGTGGAATGTGGATACGCACCACATTGAGGCGGTAAAAGAGGTCCTCGCGGAAAGTCCCTTTCGCGACCTCGTCCTCGAGGTTCTTGTTCGTCGCGGCGAGCACACGAACATCCGTCTTGAGCGTCTGGTTGCTGCCGACCCGGGAATACTGGCCTTCCTGAAGCACGCGCAGCAGCTTGCTTTGCACGGCAAGCGGCATGTCACCGATTTCGTCAAGAAAGAGCGTGCCGCCATCGCATTGCTCGAACCGGCCGACGCGCTGGTTCACAGCGCCGGTGAAGGAGCCTTTCTCGTGGCCGAAAATCTCGCTTTCGATCAGGTTGTCTGGAATCGCCGTGATGTTGATGGCGGCGAATTCCTTCTGGGCGCGCGGGCTGAACTTGTGGATCGCACCGGCGACGAGTTCCTTGCCGCAGCCGCTTTCGCCCGTGATCATGACCGGCGCGTCGGAGCGGGAGACGCGGCCGATGAGCTTGAAAACCTCCTGCATGGCCGACGAACGCCCGATGATGGTCTCCTGGATGCTTTCTGCCGGCACTTCCGCGGCCGAGGCACGCGTGGCGTTGCGGGCCTCAATTCCGTTCAGGGCGCTTTCCACCACGCTGCGCAGCTCATACTGCATGCGCTCCTTGCCGAGCACGTCGTACGCGCCCACTCGCATCGCCTCGATGACATGGCTGGTGGTGGCGGTGCCGCTGAACAAGATCACCATGGCCTGGGGGTCGAACTGGCGCAGACGTTTCAGCAAGTCGATGCCGCTGACATTGGGCAGACGCACTTCGGACAGAACAAGGTCAGCGCGTTTCTTTTGGTAGGCTGCCAGCGCTTCCTCACCACGCTCGTAGGAGGAAATTGTCACCCCCGGCGCCTTCAGATGCGACGCTGCCCAGGCAAGGAAATCGGGATCGGGATCCACGATGATAAGATGGGTGTCAGGCATGAGGCGTTGGGGCGGAAGGGCTTATGACAGAAATATGTCGCATGGTCAACTGCGCCTTCAAACCGCGCCGAAGCGGCGGTGGCGCTGGTGAAAAGCACGGATGGCGGCCTTGAGGTCGTCCTTGGAAAAATCCGGCCAGAGCTTTTGCGTGATGTAGAACTCGGTGTAGCTGAGCTGCCAGAGCAGAAAGTTCGACAGGCGCATCTCGCCGCTGGTGCGGATCAGCAGATCGGGATCGGGGTAGTAGCGCGTGTAGAGATGCTTGCTGAACACCTCGCCGTCGATCATCGCCTTGTCGAGGTGGCCGCGCTCGATGCTCTGCAGCAGGCTTTTGACACCATCGACGATCTCCTCGCGTCCGCCGTAGCTCAGGGCGAGGATGAGCGTGAGTCCCGTGTTTTGCGCCGTGGTCTCGATGCAGCGGTGCAGCTGGTTCTGGCAGGCCTGCGGAAGATCGTGCAGGCGCCCGATGGCCTGGAGGCGCACATTTTGCTTCATCATCAGCGGCAGCTCGCCGCGCAGAAAAATCTCCAGCAGCTTCATCAGCGCATCAACCTCACGCTTCGGGCGTTTCCAATTCTCAGAGGAAAAAGCGTAGAGCGTGAGGAACTCCACGCCGATCTCCCCGCAGCACTCGACGACGCGGCGCACCGTCTCCGCGCCCATGCGATGCCCCTCGGTGCGCGGCAGGCCGCGCTCCTTTGCCCAACGGCCGTTGCCGTCCATGATCATGGCGATATGGCGGGGCACGGGCTTCAAATCATCATTGGGGCGGCTCATCGGGGCAGGGACCTTACCGCGTCAGGCGGTCCGCGCCAGAAAAGTTCGTTGCGGGTCCGCAGGGCCGCCACCCCGTGTTTTCGATATCTTGTGCGTTTTCCGACGCCCACGACCAGAGAACTTGCTGGCGCAACATCGTGCGCTTGCGTTAGGTTTTGCGCACAATGAACCCCACCACCGCGAGTGTGACCTGTCCAGCCTGCGGGCAGCCATTTCTCTGCATGCAGCAGAATCCGGAGGGTGTGGTGCAGTGCCCGCACTGCGCACACAACGGCCCGCGCGCTCAATTTGGAACACAGATCCAGGTCTTGGGCATTGCGCCGGGCCGACGGCAGGTGACACAGACACAACCCATTTCTGCCACATCCATCCGGCCATCACCGCCACCTGAACAGCAACCGCAGCCAGCCACCTGGCCAGGTTTGCAACCTGTCGTGGAATCACCACTGCCTGCATCCATCGCACGCGCGACCTTGCAACCTTCGCAGGCTCTGATGCCCGTGGGCGCGCCGCCACCGCAGCCTGCGGAATTCATCACCCCGCCGCAACTGCAAGCACCTCCGTGGCGCGCCAGCTTTCTCGCACTGCTGGCGCTGGTCGTGTGTGCTGTGGCGGCATGGCTCTGGTGGAATCATTCCCACCCCACTGCCCATTTTTCCGCGAACACGACACCTGCGCCTGTCGCTCCGATCACGCGGGAGCCCGCAATCCCCCCTGCCCGCCCGACCGTTCCCATTGAGATTCCCGACGCAGCATCTCATGCTGCCGACGCGAAGCTGCTCGTCACCGAGTTGTTCGCCGCTGACACGCCCGAACGCCGGGCCGCCTGTGTTCACGACGCTGAAAAGCATCGGGCCGCAATCGAAGCGATGCTCGGCCCGGGCGCTTCTGAGCGTCCTGAGTTGCGGCTGCTCTCACGCCTTCCCGGTTTCCCGCTCACGCTTCCAGGTCAAAAGCCGGTGCTGCTCTTCAAGGTGGTGACCTCGAAATGTCCTGCTGGCGCCCTCATCCGTCTCGAAACCGGCGCTGATGGCAAACGACGCATCCACTGGCCGCTGTTCTTCGAGACGCACGAGGGCAGCTTGCAGCGCTTCATGAAAAACTCAGTCGCTGATGACGCCGCCTGGTTTCACACCGGACTGCGCCTCAGCCACGGACTCGACATTCCCGCCGAGCTGCGATCCAAATACCTCACCTTCGACGTGCAGGCCTGTGCATCGAGTACTCCGCACTTCGTCGCATGCGTGGAGCGCGACTCGCCGCTCGGGCGCTTCATGGATCGCGAGGCGGAATGGGGCAAAGCCTGCCTCGCACGGCTGCTGGTGCGCCGTCTCGACATCAAGGCCGATGCGCCATGCATGATCGTGGTCGATTGCGAAGGCGCGCCTGAACGCTGAGCCAAAATGGGACAGGCCGCGGCCTGTCCCATCTCAACGCAGCCTCATCGCAGGCTGGCAGCCAGTCTCACAATCAAGTCGGAGTCCCGCCAGAGCGCTTCTCGTCCTCACGGGCGAGTTCTTCGAGCGTTTTCTCCTGCGCAGGCGCACTCGCTGGTTCGTCGTCGTCCGGCATACGCGAGCTTTGGTCCTCACCTTGGTATTCGTCGACTGCAGGAGCAGGTTTTTCGACTTCCGGCGGCGGCGCGGAAGGTGTGGCGGCAGGTTTCTGGTAATCGTCACGATCCTGATCGTCTTCATCGTCGGCGGAAGACCACGGATTGTAGCTCTCGTTGTCCCAGTCGTCGCTGGCGGCCTGTTCGAAGTCTTTTTCGTCCTTCTCGATCTGCGCGTAGTACTCGGGATAAGCCTCGCGGTCCTTCTTCTCCATGAAGTAGGCCAGCACGATGCAGATGGCATACAGCACATAGAGCGGGCCGGACATCAGCATCAGCGTCAGCACGTCCGGCGTAGGCGTGATGATGGCGGCAAACAGCGTGATGGCGATGAGCGCATGCCGCCAGGTGGACTTCATCATGCGGTAGTTCAGGAAGTCGAGCTTCACGAGCGCCATGACAATCACCGGCAGCTCAAAGGCGATGCCGAACACAAGGATGAACCGCGTGGTGAAGGTGATGTAGGCGGTCATCTCCCACATCTGCTTTGCTCCCATCGTTCCGGCAAACTCGGCGAAGAAGATCAAAGCGCGTGGCAGCACGACCCAGTAAGCGAAGTTCGCGCCGCCGAGAAACAGGCCCGTACCGATGGCGATCGCCGGAAAGAGCAGCTTCTTCTCGTTCGGCTTGAGACCCGGCAGGATGAATTGCAGCAGGAAGATCAGCAGCAGCGGGAAGGAGATGATCACCGCGGCAATGAGCGCCACATTGACCGCCATCATGAACGGCCCGGCCACCTCGGTGACAATCAGCAGTCCTTGGGCCTCGCCGATGTCCTTGGCAAAGCCGGCGAGCACCAGCGGATACAGGATGGCCTGAAACAGCTCCTTGTAGAAGACAAAGGTGCCGATGGTGGACACCACGAGCGTGATGGCCATGCGCACAAGCATCGTGCGCAGGTCCTCAAGGTGCTCGAGAAACGGTTTTTCCTCGTCCGTGCTGCCGCTGAGGTTCAGCGCGACTTTTTCGCGGACTTTGAAGACTTTTTGGAGAATGCCTGACCACATGGGGATGAGAAGGTAGGGGGTTGCGGATGCAGAGGACTACGGCAGTCCTTGGGCCGCGATCCGCGCGTAGAGAGCCAGCGTCAGGGCGTTGGTGATCGCATTGGCAGCAATCATCCCACGCAGTTCTCCCGCGCTGACAAACCGCACGTCGCTGATGTGCTCGTTTCCATCCGGTTCAGGACGGCTGACGACGCACACGGGCTTCGCCGTGAACAAATAAACGATCTCGTCGGTGAAACCTTGCGAGGGAAAATACCAGCCCAGCGGCTGCAGCACGCCGTGGTCGTTGTTCAGGGCGCAACCGCACTCCTCGCGCAACTCGTTGAGCACGGTGTGGATGACCGACTCGCGCGTCACCTCCGTGTCGATCTGACCGGCCGGGAACTCCCACATCGTCTGCATCACCGGCAGGCGCTCCTGATGCACCATCACAAAGCGACCATCCTCAAGCACGGGAACAACGGCAACCGCCGCCTTTCGCTGCACGACCATCCACGGCACTTCTTTGCGTCCGCTGGCCGTGTCAAACCAGGCGCGCTCCACGCTCACATGCGGATTCTCAAACGCCATCTCGCTGCGGGTTTTCCGCCAGCCAGGCTCGGCTCCGGGAGTGTAGAGTTCAAAATCCGGGATGTGCATGCCAGATCACGCGTTCAAGGCCGCACGCCAGCGGGAGAGCTGGGCCTTCACATTCTGCGGCGACGGTGCGCCGATGCCTTTGCGCGCCTGCAACGCGGTTTCGAGGTTCAAACAGGCTGTCACATCGGCCTCGAAGGCCGGGGAGAACTTCTGGAACTCCGCGAGCGTCATTTCACCGAAGGCTTTCTTCTCCTGAATCGAATAGGCAACGAGTTTGCCGATGACTTCATGCGCCTGACGGAAGGGCACGCCGTGATTGACGAGGTAGTCAGCCAGATCGGTCGCCAGCAGCATCGGATCGCTTGCCGCCGCGGTCGTTTTAGCCGGATTCACGTCCATGCCGCTGATCATCTCCGTGAACACCTCCAAAGCGAGCGCCACGGTGTCGATCGAATCGAACAGCGGCTCCTTGTCCTCCTGCAAATCGCGATTGTAGGTCATCGGCAGGCCTTTGATGAGCGTGAGGATGCTCATCAGGTTTCCGATCAAGCGCGCCGACTTGCCGCGCGTGAGTTCCGCGACATCCGGATTCTTCTTCTGCGGCATCAACGACGAGCCCGTTGTGTGCGCATCACTCAGCGTCACGAATCCGAACTCCGCGCTGGCCCACAAGATCACGTCCTCGCTCAAGCGCGAGAGATGCACGCCGATGAGCGAGATGCCGAAAAGCAGCTCCGCAATGAAGTCACGGTCACTGACCGCATCCATCGAGTTCTGCGTCACGCTGTCGAAGCCGAGTTGCTGCGCCACGAATTCGCGATCGAGAATGATCGTGCTGCCCGCGAGTGCGCCAGAGCCGAGCGGCATCACGTTCACGCGCTTGCGACAATCGGCGAGCCTGGCCGCGTCACGGTCGAGCATCTCGACATAGGCGAGCAGATGATGGGCGAAGAGCACAGGTTGTCCGCGTTGCAGGTGCGTGTAGCCGGGCATCACCGCATCGCCGCCGCGCTCGGCGCACTCAACAAGCGCGGCCTGCATGGCGCGGACGAGTTTAACAAGAGCGTCGATGCAAGCCCGGCAGTAAAGGCGCACATCGGTGGCCACCTGATCGTTGCGGCTGCGGGCGGTGTGCAGTTTTGCTCCTGCGGGGCCGATGCGCTTTGTCAGCTCGGCCTCGATGTTCATATGCACGTCTTCGAGCGACTCCTTGAACTCAAACTGGCCCTTTTCGATCTCGTGGCGGATTTCGAGCAGCCCTTTTTCGATCTTCTGCTGCTCCTCGGCAGTCAGAATGCCCGCCTTGAGCAATCCTTTCGAGTGGGCGATGGATCCCGCGATGTCGTGCTCGTAGAGCCGCCAGTCAAAGGACACGGACTCTCCGTAGCGCTGCACGAGCGCGCTGGTTTCCTGGGCAAATCGGCCTTTCCACATAGAGTTCGAGGGGCGCGGAGACTAACGGCTTTCAGAGCGGGCGCAACCGCTCTGGCAAGGGCTGGCAGACTGGCTTTGGGGGCCGGAAACGCAAAATCCGCCTGAAGTCCGCATTTGCCAGCCCGCCGCTTCTTGTTAATCTTCGACGAAAGTTTGCGACAGAGTCTCATTTGCAACCACGTACCCCAGTCATGTCCGCCGCCACCCTTGCTGAACTCCCTGTTGGCACTGACGCCATCATCCAGGCCATGCCCACCGGGCGCTCCGGCCTCACACGGCTGCGGGAAATGGGCATCGTGCCGGGCACGCGTGTTCGCGTGACGCGCCGTGCGCCTCTGGGCGAGCCGATCGAGATCAGTGTGCGAGGATCGCATCTTTCCATGCGCAATCATGAGGCGGCTTTCATCGCCATCTCCGCCGCATGAGCTCTGTTGCCAGCGAGATTCCGCTCATCGCCATCGTGGGAAACCCGAACTCGGGCAAGACCACGCTGTTCAATCTGCTCACGGGCTTGAAGCAAAAGGTGGCGAACTATCCCGGAGTCACCGTCGAGAAGAAAATCGGCGAGTGCTACAGCCAGCATGGCAAAAAGCTGCGTCTGATCGATTTGCCCGGCGCTTACAGCCTCAACGCTCGCTCGCCCGACGAGGCCGTGCTGCGTGATGTTTTGCTCGGCAGACGCCCTGAGACACCGCGGCCTGACCGCGTGGTGTGCGTGGTCGATTCCGCCAACATCGAGCGCAATCTCTACCTTGTCTCGCAGGTGCTCGAACTTGGTCTGCCGACCCTTTTGGTGCTGAACATGGTCGATATGGCCGAGCAGCGCGAGTGGCGCATTGACGCCGCGAAGTTGAGCGAGCGCCTGGGCATTCCTGTCGTCAAGACGCAGGCGGTGACGGGGCAAGGGATCCTTGAGTTGAAGCTCGCCTTGAGCCGCAATGATGTTCCTGTTCCGACGTGGCAAAGCGCCGCCATTCCTGCCGGTGTGCGTGCCGCGTTGGAGCAAAGCCGCGGACCGTTGTGCGAGACGGGCGCTATTCATGCCAAGGCTTCGCTGCTGGAGCCGCTGTATCTGCTCTCCGACCACGATCCCACGCACTACGGCATCGCCGACGCGCAGATGTCGCGCATCCATGAGCTGCGCCAGAGCATCGACGCGGCATTTCCCGGCTGGGAGGATAATCTGGTGGCGGAGCGCTACCGCGGCATTGAGAAACTCTGCGAGGAAGTGCTGCACAGGCCCGATCAGGAAAAGGAAACCATCACCACCAAGCTCGACCGCATCTTCCTGCATCCCGTGCTCGGCTTTGTGAACCTGCTCGTTGTCCTTGGCGTGCTGTTCTATCTCATCTTCAAAGTCGCCGAGGGGCCGATGGGCTGGATCGAGGCGGGTTTTGGCGATCTCGGCGCCTGGGTGGAGGGCCTGATGCCCCCCGGTGATTTGCGCGATCTCATCGTCAACGGTGTCGTGCCCGGCGTCAGTGGCGTGGTCATCTTCCTGCCGCAGATTTTGATCTTGTTCTTCTTCATCGGCATCATGGAGGACACAGGCTACATGGCGCGGCTTGCCTTCATCATGGACTGGCTGATGAGCAAGGTGGGGCTCAATGGAAAATCCTTCCTGCCCTTCCTCAGTTCCTACGCTTGCGCCGTTCCCGGTGTCATGGCAGCGCGAACGATCGACAATCCGAAGGACCGCCTCATCACCATTCTCATCGCTCCGCTGGCCTCGTGCTCGGCGCGGCTGCCGGTGTATTCGCTGCTCATCGGTGTGCTGTTCCCCGCCGGGAAGGTGGGAGCATGGACGCAGGCTGGATTGATGCTCGCGCTCTACGCGCTGGGCACCGGCGCAGCGTTCGTCTTTGCATGGGTCTTCAGCAGGTGTGTGATGAAGGGCGAGGCAAGCCCGATGATTCTCGAAATGCCCGGCTACAAACGGCCCGCGCTCAAAACCATTCTCCTGCTCCTGTGGCAGCGTGCGAAGGCATTCCTCGTCCGCGCCGGCACGATCATTCTCGGCATTTCCATCCTCATCTGGGCCGCCTCGACTTATCCCAAGAGCAACACCGAGGACAAGGCGCTGCAGCTCGAGAACAGCTTCGCCGGTCGTGCAGGCAAGTTGATCGAGCCTGCGATCAAGCCGCTGGGTTATGACTGGAAAATCGGCATCGGCCTCATTGGCAGCTTCGCCGCGCGCGAGGTGTTCAACTCGACGATGAGCGTTGTTTACGCCGTCGAAAGCGAGGACGACGAAAACCTCGCTCCGCTGCGCGACAAACTGGCCTCCGAACGCCGGTCTGACGGCAGCGCGGTCTATACACCGCTCGTCTGCATCAGCCTGCTGGTGTTTTACGTCTTCGCCATGCAGTGCATCAGCACCACCGCCATCGTGAAACGCGAGACCGGCAGTTGGAAATGGGCGCTCTTCCAGCTTGGTTACATGACCGGCACGGCGTATGTGCTGAGTCTGCTGATTTTCCAGATCGGCAGCGTAATGGGGTATTGAAATAAACTTAACCGCTGATGGGACGCTTATTTGTCGCTAATGGTGATCCATCAGCGTTTCATTAGCGTCATATCAGCGGTTTAAAACGTTCCTCTCCACGGTTTATGAATGAAAACTGGCAGTCCATCGCCGCCTTGGCGGTAATCTTGATCACCGTGGTGCTGTTCGCCGTGCGCGCCGCGAAACGCCGCAAGAAACCCGGCTGCGGCGGAGGTTGCGGCTGCGGGAAATGAATCGAGAATGACGGAGCGTCATGCTTTCCCTCGATCTCTGCACTTTTGATCCCGGCATTCATGCCAAATCACCTGCGGCGTTTGCAGCGGAGGTCACGGAATGCGTGGAGACATCCTGGAATGATGGTGCAGACGTTGTTTTGCTTCCGGAGTTCACCTGGATGGGCCTTGAGCCGTTGGTGGAACCGAAATCGGTGCGTCGTGTGGCTGAAGTGTTCTGGCACGATTTGTTTCCGACGCTGAAGTCATTGCTGATGCGGCCGGAAAAAGCGGTGGTTCTTGGCACGGCACCGTTTTGGGACGCGGAGCGCCATGCGTTGCTCAATCGTGCGCCCATCTTCGTGGGAGACCGCGTTTTGCATCAGGACAAACTGCATCTGACGCCGTGGGAGAAGGAGTTCGCGTCAGGCACGGAATTGCGGCTGTGGGAGTTTGCAGGACTGCGATTCGCGGTGGTGATCTGCCTGGACATCGAGATTCCAGAGATCAGTGCGCGGTTGCGTGGCGCAGGTGTCGACGTGGTGCTCGTGCCGAGTGCGACGGAGACGGTTCTCGGCTTGGAACGCGTGGATCGCTGTGCCTCCGCTCGTGCGGTGGAACTGGGAGCCGTTGTGGGCGTGAGCCATCTCACGGGGAAAGCCTTGTCGGAGTTGATCGACGAGAATGTCGGCCGCACGGCGGTTTATTTCCCGTCACAAGTTGCTTTTCGCGACGAACCACGGTGCATCGAAGGCGAGGTTCACGACAGCGGCGTTCACAAGCAGCGGGTGGTGATCGACAAGCGCTCTCTCGAAGTCACTCGACGCATGAAACAGGAGACGAATCCTGCGTTGCTCGCCAGTCTTCCGCCGTTTGAGATTGTGCGGAAGTGATCCGCGCGATTCTCAGGCCCGCGGCTTCATTTTGGCCGAGGTCTGGCCAGCGACCTTGGCATCGGGGCCAGAACCCGTTGCGGAGGGTGCTCTGTAAAGGATCGTCGCCGGTCCGAATTTCCCATGAGCCTTCGCCTCGTTTTCCTCGGCACGCTTACGCTCAGCCTCGGTGGGCACAATTTTCGCGACCTCGATCGGCTGGGCGCTGACGACAGGTGCCAAGGTGTCCGGCGAGCCGTCTTCAATGACAGACTCAGGCTTGTCCACGGCGCCAGGAGGCAGATGACCTTTGGTGATGACCACCTTGGCACCGACGTCCACATTGTTGAAAAGATCGACCACATCCTTCATTCCCATCCGCACACAGCCATAGCTGGCCGGCTTGCCAAGAGCCTTCTCCTCGGGTGTGCCATGGATGTAGATGAAGCGATTGAAAGCGTTCTTGTTGTTCTTCTCCGTGCCTTTGAGCCACAAAATGCGCGACACGATGGGATCGCGACCGGGAGCATTGGGCTTGAGGACTTCTCCGTTCCAACGACGGCTTTTCAGCACCGCGCCCGCAGGCAGGCCGTGGCCAATCTTGGCAACGATTTCATGTGTGCCGAGCGGCGTGCGATTGCTTCCACGCTGATCGCCCAGCCCGAATTTCGAGGTGGAAATGACGAACTCCTTGGCCAGCTTGCCGTCCTCGCTGTAGATGCCGAGTTTTTGATCCTTCACACTGACCACCACATCACCCTTCGGGAGCGTGGAAGTGCACTGACTGAGCGCACCAAGAAGCACAGCACTCCAAAGGGCCCTGAGAGTCAGGTGCCGTGGATGGCGTCCTTCGGGAGAGCGGTCAAATAAAAGCATGTGCTACAAGAATGATACAAACCAAGATATTCGCAATAGTGAATTACCAATGTTTTAGGGTAACGGGACGAACGCGCCAGTTCTTCGCAAGACTTGTGCCATCCCGCCGATAGAAGTTTCCTTCTTGCCTTCTCCAGCCGATTCCGCCTTGATTTCCTAGAAGTTCATGGACAACGCTCCGATCACCATCCGTCCCTATCGTGAGGGAGATCTGCCGGAAATGCGGCGGATCACTGTGGAGTCCTTTGGCAGTGTGGCTCTGGAGCAGATGCTGGAGCACAAGTTCGGCATTTGGAACGGTCGCAACTGGCAGACCCGCAAAGCCGACCACATTGACGACGATGTTGCTGTCTGCGGCGAGGGCTGTTTCGTGGCAGAACGTGGTGGAGAAATCCTCGGCTACATCACCGTTCGTCTCGACCGCCTCAACGCGAAGGGCCGCATCCCAAACCTGGCCGTTTTGGAGACTGCCCGGGGGTTGGGACTGGGCAGGCGTCTCATTCAGCATGCGGTGGACTACATGCGGCGGGAGGGCATGAAACTGGCCCAGATAGAAACCATGGCCTCCAACGCCATCGGCCAGCATCTTTACCCAAGTTGCGGATTTGAGGAGGTGGGACGCCAGGTTCACTACGCAATGACGCTGTGACACCGGAACGCCGGAATAGGTCTGCGGGTTTGCATTGTCCTGCAATCTGGCCGATAGACGGCGCCTGATCCCTCCCGCCACACTTGTGACCACACACCGCCGCTCCGAACATGCCCCCAGGAAGCCTTCGATCCTCAGCAGGCTGAAATCCGGCCTGAAAAAGGTGCTGCGCCTGGGCAAGCGCAAGCCGCACGATTCCAAATCACACGGAAAGGATCACGACAAGGCGCAACCGCATCATCCAGCCACCATACACGCGCACAAGCGGCCCCACGAACCGCATCGCGATCACAAGCCCCGAGGTGAGCATGCCGAAAAGCAGGAGTCACATTCTCGACGTGACCGCTCCGAACGCCCGCCGCGTGGCGGACGCGACCGTAGCGAGCGTCGTGAGCGCGGACCGCGCGAGGAGAAGCCCAAGGCGGCCCGTGAAAACCATACGCCCGTCCCCCCGCCGCCGCCCCCGCCTGTCCCGGAAGGCCCCTTCCCCGAAAACTGGGAAGTCCTCGGCCTCTCGCCCGCTGTCCTCGCAGCCGTGCGTGAGACAGGCTACGAAAAGCCCACCACCATTCAGGAAAAGGCCATCCCGATCATCTTGACCGGCAAGGACGTCGTCGGTGCCTCGCAGACCGGCACCGGCAAGACCGCCGCCTTCGCGCTCCCCACCATCACGCGTCTTGGCCCGCCCGGGAAATTCCGCTGCCTCGTGCTCGAGCCCGTGCGCGAACTCGCCGCGCAGGTCGTCGAGCAGTTTGAAAAATACGGCAAGCACACCGGCCTGCGTGTGTTGCTTGTCCACGGCGGTGTCGGCTACGACAAGCAGCGCAAAGGCCTCCAGCAGGGCGTTGACATCGTCGTTGCCACGCCTGGCCGCCTGCTCGACTTCATGCAGGAAGGCATCGCCGACCTGCGCGACGTCGAGGTGCTCGTCCTCGATGAAGTGGACCGCATGCTCGACATGGGCTTCCTCCCCGACGTGCGCCGCATCATCGAAAAGACGCCGAAGACGCGCCAGACGCTCTTCTTCAGCGCCACCATGCCGCCGCAGATCAAGAGCCTCGCCGACTTCGCCTTGAAGGATCCGGAGAGCGTCGAAGTGGGCATCCGCTTCTCCGCCGCGGAGACCGTCAGCCATTACATGTATCCCGTGGCCAGCGACCAGCGCCAGGAACTGCTGCTCGCTATTTTGAAGGAGACGCATTTCAACAGCATGATGATCTTCACACGCACCAAGGTGCAGGCAGATCACCTCCACGCTGCCATCATGCAAACCGGCGAGTACAAGGCCGCCGTCATGCACAGCGACATCGGCCAGAAGGATCGCGAAAAAGCCCTCAAAGGCTTCCGCGACGGCGAGTTCGAGATCATCGTCGCCACCGACCTCGCCGCGCGCGGTCTGGACATCACTCACGTCACCCACGTCATCAACTACATGGTCCCGGAGAACAGCGAGGACTACGTCCACCGCATCGGCCGCACCGGACGCGCGCAAAAGGAGGGCGATGCCTTCACTCTGTTCGCCGCCGACGAAATCATGAACGTGGCCTCCATCGAGCGCCTCATCAGCCAGAAAATCCCGCGCAAGAAGCTCGAAGGCTTCCCCTACAAGTACACCACCGTCCTCGACGAGGAGGACAAGGCCCGCGGCATCATGACCGGCCGGAAGAAGAAGCGCAGATAGGACTTTCGGATCATCCTGATCACGCCGTTGCATATTTTTCCCGCCCGCTCAAAGGTGGCGTGATTGTGCGTTCTGCCGCTCAGGACGCTTCGTTGACTGCCATGTGCCTTAACCAACCACCCGTCCACCTATGAGAATCTGCTGTATTGGCGCCGGATATGTCGGCGGCCCCACCATGGCGATGATTGCCGCGAAGTGCCCTCACATCCGTGTGGACGTTGTTGACCTCAATGCCGAACGCGTCGCGGCATGGAACTCAGATCACCTTCCCATCTATGAACCAGGCCTCGACGACCTCGTACGCGGGGCTCGCGGGCGCAACCTCTTCTTTTCAACCGGAGTCAATGAGGGCATCAAAAATGCCGACATCATCTTCGTCAGCGTTAACACACCGACGAAGACCTTTGGCGTCGGCGCTCACAAGGCCGCCGATTTGCGCTTCGTCGAGTCCGTCGCCCGCACCATCGCCGAGGTCGCCGACACGCCCAAGATCATCGTCGAAAAGAGCACCATCCCCGTGCGCACCGCACAGGCCATCCAGACCATCCTCGCCTCCAGCGAGAAAGGCCTCATGCACCAGGTTCTTTCCAACCCTGAGTTCCTCGCCGAGGGCACCGCCGTCGCCGATCTCAGCAAGCCCGACCGCATCCTCATCGGTGGCGAGCAGACTCCCGAGGGCCTCGCTGCCGTTGAAACCCTCGTCAGCGTCTATGCCAACTGGGTCTCCCGCGATCGCATCCTCACCACCAACCTCTGGTCCTCCGAGTTGTCAAAACTCGTCGCCAACGCCTTCCTCGCCCAGCGCATCTCCTCCATCAACAGCATCTCTGCCCTCTGTGAAAACACCGGCGCCGACGTCGATGAAGTCGCCCGTGCCATCGGAACCGACTCGCGCATCGGCCCGAAGTTCCTCAAGGCCTCCGTCGGTTTCGGCGGCTCGTGCTTCCAAAAGGATGTGCTCAACCTCATCTACCTCTGCGGACACTTCGGCCTGCCGGAAGTCGCCGCCTATTGGGAACAGGTCATCAAGATGAACGACTGGCAGAAGCACCGCTTCGCAGAGCGAGTGCTGCGCACCCTGTTCAATACGGTCACCGGCAAGCGCATCGCCGTGCTCGGATTCGCGTTCAAGAAGGACACCAACGACACCCGCGAGTCCGCCGCGATCTACGTGTGTCGCGATCTGCTCGAAGAGCGTGCTTCGCTCTCGATCTACGATCCGAAGGTCACCGTCGCGCAGATGTGCAAGGACCTCGCCATCGAGGCCCACAACCCGAACGTCGAGTTCGCCACCAGCGCTGCGCAGGCGGCCAAGGGAGCACACGCACTGCTGGTGCTCACCGAGTGGGACGAGTTCAAGAAGCTCGATTTCGAGGCGATCTACCAGGACATGGTCAAGCCCGCATGGATCTTCGACGGTCGCAACGTGGTTGACCATGCGAAGCTCCGCGACATCGGCTTCAAGGTTTACAGCATCGGCAAACCGCTGCCGGTGGAACAGAAAGTGTTATCCTGAGAGAACGTGCCTTTCACTGAATGATCGCCCGCACCTACTCCGCCACGCTCGTCGGTGTCAATGCCGTCGAAATCGAGGTGGAGTCCCACGATGGTGGCGGCAATCCGCGCATGCTCATCGTCGGCCTTCCGGATGCGTCGGTGAAGGAAAGTCGTGAACGCGTCACCGCCGCCATCCACAGCAGTGGCTTTCTCATGAACGACGGTGTCACCACCGTGAATCTCGCTCCTGCTGACCTCAAAAAAGAAGGCCCAGGCTTCGATCTGCCCATCGCCATCTCCCTGATCGCGCATCGGGCACGCATTCCCATCCCGGTGCTGCGGGAAACGGCCATGATCGGCGAACTCGCGCTCGATGGCGAATTGCGCCCCGTGCGTGGATTGCTCGCAGTTGCCCTCGAAGCACGCGCCAAAGGCCGCAAACGCCTGTTGGTGCCCAAACGTGCCGCTGCGGAAGCCAGCGTCGTTGCAGGCATCGACATCGTCGGCATCGCCAATCTGCGCGAAGCTGTCGATTACCTCAAAAGCGATGTCGAAATCGCGCCGGAGCCCTGTCGTGCCGCGGAATTCTTCGCCGCCGTCTCGCATTACGACATCGACTTCTCCGATGTGAAAGGCCAGGGCGATGCGAAACGCGCCATCGAGGTCGCCGTGGCCGGAGGGCACAACATTCTCATGATCGGGCCACCCGGCACAGGCAAATCGATGATCGCCAAGCGCATCGCCACCATCATGCCTGGCATGAGCGAGGAGGAAGCGATTGAAACCACAAAAATTCACTCCGCAGCCGGCCTGCTCACCGAATCGAACGCCTTCGTCGGCACACGTCCGTTTCGTTCGCCGCATCATACCATCAGCGATGCCGGCCTGCTCGGCGGCGGCACCAATCCCGGCCCCGGCGAAGTCTCGCTCGCCCACAACGGTGTCCTCTTTCTTGATGAGTTGCCCGAATTTCGCCGCAGCACGCTCGAAGTCATGCGCCAGCCGTTGGAGGATGGCAAGGTCACCATCTCCCGCGCCGTTGGCACCGTCACCTTCCCGTCGCAATTCATGCTCGTGGCGGCGATGAACCCGTGTCCTTGCGGATTTTACGGCGATCTCAAACGTGAATGCCGCTGCGGCCCGCCGGTCATCCAACGCTACCGTCAGCGCATCAGCGGCCCGCTTCTTGATCGCATCGACCTCCACGTCGAGGTGCCACTCGTCGATTACAAGGCGCTCGCCAGCCACGATGGAGGCGAATCGTCGCAACCCATCCGCCAGCGCGTCGAAACCGCACGTCATCGTCAGCAGGAGCGCTTCAGCGGCCACGCAGGCATCCACACCAACAGCGCCATGACGCCGCGCCTCATCAAAAAGCACTGTGAACTCGACAGCGAAGGCGCCGGCTGCCTCGAACATGCGATGGCCGAGATGAACTTCAGCGCCCGCGCCCACGACCGCATCCTCAAGGTCGCCCGCACCCTGGCTGATCTCGCAAACAGCGAAAAAATCACCGCCGACCACGTTCTCGAAGCCATCGGCTACCGCTCGCTCGACCGGAAGATGTGGGCGTGATCCGAAGCAAAATCGGCACATCCTGCCGTTGGTTCCGATGTTTGAAGCATTCCCTGACGATCACGATCCACCATGAACCATCTGCTCTCTCGCTCGTGCCTGCTGCTTGGACTTCTGACACGGCTGCATGCCACCGATCCGGTTTTTTTCAGACCCGCAGCCCGGAGAAACCACGACAGCATTCAAATCGGTGGACATCATCGGAACTAAGGCTGGCAAGAAGCACGATGTGATCACACTCAACAACGATGCTCCCACCGGTGGTGGTGTGTGCCGGGAGAAAAAGGCGGCGTACTCCTGTTGGAGTGGCCGTCCAGTCGCGTGATCGCACGCTGGGAGGATGCGGCTGATCTCGTAACCGACGTTGATTGGTTCCACACTAGGAACAAACTCGCCATCGCATGCCACGATCAGTCTCTGCGCGTCTTTGAGGTGGGTGATGAGGCCTTGCGGAAGCCGGTTGTTTTGTCCGGTCACGACCCCTGTTCGGACAACGTGATCACTCCCGAGGGAATGTTGCCAGTACTCTTGCCAAGACGACCGCTGTAGAGGTCGATGGCGCGTTTGGCGATAATGTCGATCACCGCGGGTTGCAACGTGCGGGCAGCCACGTTGGAGACGGCCATGCTGGCCCACATGATGGGTGATTTGAAGCGCAGCACCTGCCACACGGGCAGCAGGCGCTTATACCACTTGTTCGCGGTCTGCATCTTCTCGTGTGTGGCGATCTTGTGGGTCATCTCCCACGTCTTCAGTGCCGTGCTCGCACTGACATCGACGAGGCGTCCGATGGAGCGTGTCTGCAAAAAGTCAGCCACGTCCATCGCGGCAAGGTGAACCGCCCTTGAGAACTGGCTGAGGCCAGGCGCGAGCAGCGGCTCCTGTTTTCCCGGATGATAAATCGCCGCGATCTCACGCACGAGCTTCGGCACCTCATCAACGAGCGGGGGCAGCCACTCGGGATTGAGGTTCTTCTGCCATCGCAGCCGGATTTTGCAGTCTTCCACGGCCTTGTGCGCCTGCTCGTCTGCGATGCCGCATTCAGGATAGACGTAACTCGCCAGCGCGTGGCGCGCTGCTCGCAGGTCGGCGGCAAAGCGAAGCGCCTTCCACAAGACTATCGTCGCGGCCCCAACGAGAACACCGGAGAAAAACGTGAGAATGTGGCCCCAAGGCATGCATTAATCGAAGAGCACCCCGGGCGGGGTGTCAAGACGGCGAAACTGACGAGACAGCCCGCTTGCAGCGGCTGCGTGGCACGCCATAAATGCGCCCGCATGTCCTCCATCTTCGAACTCTTTTCCCTTCAAGGCAAAACCGCCGTTGTCATCGGCGGCACTGGCGAACTCTGCGGCGCGGTCGCGGAAGGTTTTGCCTCCGCCGGCGCGGAAGTCGTTCTCGTGGGCCGCGACCAGACGAAGGCTGACAAACGCCTCGAAACCATCCAGGCGAACGGCGGCCAGGCTTATTTCCTCTCCGCCGACGCCAGTCGCAAAGCGGACCTGCAGATCCTGCTCGACCAGGTGCTTGAGCGCTCCGGCGGCTGTCACATTCTGGTCAATGGCGCAGGCGTGAACTCGCCAACGCCCTTCCTCGACATTCCTGAAGAGGAGTATGACCGCATCATGAACATCAACACCAAGGCCGTGTTTCTCGCCTGCCAGGTGTTCGGCAAACACTTTGTCGATCAGAAGGTGCCCGCCTCCATCATCAATCTCGGCTCCATGTCCGGCCTGCTGCCGCTCAGCCGCGTCTTCACGTATTCGATGAGCAAAGGTGCCGTGCACAACCTCAGCAAGAATCTCGCCCGCGAGTGGGCACCGCTCGGCATCCGCGTGAACACGCTCGTGCCCGGCTTCTTTCCCGCCGAGCAGAACAAGAAAGTACTCACGCCCGACCGCGTCGCCAAAATCATGGGGCACACGCCGATGAACCGCTTTGGCGAAGCCAAGGAACTCGTCGCCGCGGCGTTGCTTCTCGCCGGCGCAGGCGGCTCGTTCATCACCGGCCATGAAATGGTCGTGGATGGCGGGTATTCGTCGATGACGATCTGAGACACGATTCGGAGCAACTTGCTCAGGCGGAACAGGCAAATGACGAAACCCGAATGAGGAATGCCGAATGAAGTCCGAAGCCTGAGTGACGAATTTGGACATTCGGGTTTCATTCGTCATTCGGAATTCTGATTTCGTCATTCTGTCCTCCACTCGGCCTCTGAAGCAATTTCAGCAATCTTGAGTCTCCGGCGATAAAAATCTCTCGAACCGCCCGTTCAGGCCAGTGGTAAGACCTCTAACCACATGGCTTTTTCATCCATCAAACCCCAGCGCAGCCTCGTCGAGGAGGTGTGCGCACGCATCGCGCTGGAAATTCGTGACGAGATTTCGGAAGGCGATGGCTGGCTGCCGCCGGAGCGTGATCTGGCTCTCAAACTCGGCGTGAGCCGTCCCGTGGTTCGCGAAGCGACAAAGCGGCTCGAACTGCAAGGTCTGCTGGAGGTGAAGCATGGCGTCGGAACCAAGGTCGTGGACAAGCTGCACAAGCCGCTGAACGGCTCGCTAGCACTATTGATTCCCGACGACAAGGAGCGGCTGCGCCAGCTCATTCAGGTGCGCTTCATGATCGAGCCGGAGAATGCACGCCTCGCCGCCGAACACGCCAGCGCGGCTCAGATGCGCAAACTCAAGGCCGCTCTGAAGAAACTCGAAGAAGCGGACGGCTACGATGCCGCGGTGGATGCCGACATGACGTTTCACCGCGAGCTGGCCATCGCTTCCGGCAATCAAATCGCCGCGCTACTGCTGCACTCGCTCTCTGATTTGATGCAGATCGGCCTCACGCGTGGCTACAGCCGTGTTTCCACACAGAATCCCGTGCGCGAGCATGCGGCGATTCTCGCTGCGATTGAGAAGCGCGATCCCGCCGCAGCCGCGAAAGCCATGCGCGAGCACTTGATCACCGCCGAAGCCGATCTGGCGTTGCCGAAGCAGAAGAAATCACGCTGAACATGAAATTCCTCCTTTTTATTTCTTTGTTGATCACCAACGCCGGTTTGCTGGCCGTCGAATCCGACGCCGCGAAGCTGTTTCACGAGCAGGTGGCTCCCATCCTGGTGAAAAACTGCCTCGAATGTCACAACGACGTGACGACAAAAGGCGGATTGAACTTGGAGACGCTGGATACCGTGCTCAAAGGAGGCGATGACGGCCCCGCCATCACTCCCGGCAAGGCGGCGCAATCATCGCTCTACACGATGATCGTGCCGGAGTCCGCTGGCGAGAAGCCCGAGATGCCAAAGAAGAAGCCGGCGCTCTCCGCTGCCGAAGCAGAACTCATCAAACAATGGATCGACATGGGCGCGGTGTGGCCGAAGGAGATCGTGTTGAAGGAGAAGCCGAAGGGCGATGTCACGCACTGGGCCTTTCATCCGCTAAAAGCATCGAAACACGTGTCCATCGATGCGTTCATCGATGAAAAACTGAGGGAGAAAGGACTCGTGATGAATCCGCCCGCCGATGCGCGCACGTTGATCCGCCGTGCGAGCTTCGATCTCACCGGGCTGCCACCGACTCCTGAGGAAGTGGCCGCATTTGAAAAGGAGTTCGGGCAGGATCCAGCATCCAGCATCCAGCATTTGATCGACCGCCTTCTTGCGTCACCCCGCTACGGTGAACGCTGGGCGCGGCACTGGCTGGATGTGGTACGGTTCGCGGAGAGCCACGGGTTTGAAATGAACCGTGCGCGGCCGAATGCATGGCCGTATCGCGATTACGTCATCAATGCGCTCAATGACGACAAGCCGTATGACCAGTTCGTGCGCGAGCAGATCGCCGGAGACCAGCTTGGCGCGGATGAAGGCACGGGATTCCTTGTGGCGGGAGCATGGGATCAGGTGAAAGGCCAGGATCCGGTGCTGCGGGCCAATCAACGCGCGGATGAGATGCACGACATCGTCAGCACGACGGGCAGCACTTTCCTGGGTCTCACGATGGGTTGTGCGCGGTGCCACGATCACAAGTTCGATCCCGTGTCGCAGATCGATTACTATCGCATGCGTGGCATTTTTGAAGGCGTGCAGCACGCGGAGCGCGAATTGAAGCCGGGAGACGCGGAAGAACGGCTGAAGAAGGCAGAAGCCGTGCGTTTGGAGATCGCGGCGATTGATTCGTCCCTCTCCCGCTTCCAACCGAAGGCGCAACTGACGAAGCGCGTGTTGGTGGATGACGACCTGCCGCCACCAACAAAGCCGGACGCAGTGGGTTGCGTGCAGATCGAACAGCCGACGAATGGAAAGCCGATTGAGTATTCGCCGGGCACGGAGATCGGTCAGGCCTCCGATCCGGGTGATTCGACGCGATTGCCAAATCTCGGTGAAAGCTATCGCTACTGGAGCGCCAAGACGGATGAGCCCGGCAATGACTTCTTCTCGTGGAATCCGCGGGTGAGCGGCAAACAACGAATCTGGCTGTCCTGGGGCACGTGGACGACGCACGCGAGAGATGCGCGCTACATTCTCGATCTCGATGGCGATGCAAACACGAAGGACGATCAAAAGGAGATCGCCGTGGTGGATCAAAGCAAGTTCGCCGACAGCAGTGGCGCCATTCCGCAGCAGAAGCGCTGGAGCGGCTTTCGCTACGCGGGAACGCATGCGCTGACGAAGGATTCGATCCTCATCCTGCGCAGCGGCAAGTTTGGCGGGCCGACGGTGGCGGATGCGGTGTTGTTTGAAGAATCCGACGGCAGTCAACCCGCGTCGCAACCACACTTGCGCGCGCCAGTGACACATCTGGCGAATCGCGAGAGCTATGACGCAGTGAAGGCAAAGTTCCTGCGTTTCACGATTCGCGCGACGACCGGCGGACAGCCATGCATCGATGAGTTGGAAGTGTTTTCGACCGGAAAACAGCCGCGCAACGTGGCGCTGGCGAGTTATGGCTCGAAAGTGACAGCCTCGGATGTGTTCGTCGATGGCGGGAATCCAATTCATCAGATCGCGCATGCGAACGACGGCCTGTATGGCAACGCGAAGAGCTGGATTTCGAAGAACGCGGGACAGGGCTGGCTGCAAATCGAGTTTCCGCATGAGGAGACGATCAACAGCATCGTGTGGAGCCGGGATCGCGGTGAAAAGGGCAAAGTTTACCAGGATCGTCTCGCCACGGATTATGTCGTCGAAGTGTCGCTGGATGCAAAAGAGTGGAAGGCCGTGGCATCGTCGGCGGACCGGCTGCCAGCAGAGTATCGGGACCGGATTCGTGACATTCCAACGTTGAGCGGCGTCGCGAGTGACAACACCGCCGAGGTGAAGAAGCACAGCGAGCGGCGTGCAGCTCTGCAACGTGAGTTGAAGGAGCTGACTAGCTTTCCGATGGCGTATCTCGGCAAATTTGAGCAGCCGGGACCGACATTCCGCCTGCACCGCGGTGATCCGATGATGCCGAAGGAGGAGGTGCCACCGGGGGCTCCGGCGCAATTTGGCGCGAAGCTCGATCTGCCGAAGGATGCGCCCGAAGCAGACAGACGAGTGGCTTTTGCGAAGTGGCTGACGGATCCGAAGAATCCGCTCACAACTCGTGTGATGATGAACCGCCTCTGGCACTACCACTTCGGCACCGGCATTGTCGATACGCCGAGCGATCTCGGTTTCAATGGCGGCAAGCCTTCGCATCCCGAGTTGCTCGACTGGCTGGCGGGTGAATTCATGAAGCGCGGCTGGAGTTTGAAGGAAATGCACCGATTGATCATGAACTCGAAGGCGTATCGCCAGTCGAGCGACGCAAATGATGCGGGCTTGAAAGCGGATTCGGGTTCGCGGCTGCTGTGGCGCTTCCCCACGCGACGCATCGAGGCGGAACCGTTGCGCGACACGATCCTCGCGGTGAGCGGCGTGCTGGATCTGACGATGGGCGGGCCGGGATTCGACCTCTTCGAGCCGAATGACAACTACGTGAAGGTCTATCAATCGAAGCAGGAGTTCGGTGCCGACACGTTCCGGCGCATGATTTATCAGAGCAAGCCACGCGTGCAGCTCGACGACACGTTTGGCGCGTTCGATGTTCCGGACGCGGGTCAGATCGCCCCGCGACGCACTTCAAGCACGACGCCGTTGCAGGCGCTGAATTTCCTAAACAGCAAGTTTGCGATGCAGCAGGCCGGTTTGTTCGCTGCGCGGATCGAAAAGGAAGCTGGCAAGGCAGCCGGCGCGCAAGTGAAGCGCGCGTTCCAACTGGCTTATCAGCGTGATCCGCGCGCGGACGAACTCGATGTGTCCACGAAACTGATTTCACAGCACGGACTGGCGATGTTCTGCCGGGCGATGTTCAACACGAGCGAGTTTATGACCCTTTACTAATTTTGCCATGCAAACGCATCTTCTCTCACGTCGAAACTTCCTGAATCACACGGTCAGCGGGCTGAGCAGCATCGCGCTGACGTCGTTGCTGGCGAACAAGGGGCTGTTGGCGAGCGAGCCGATCCGTCCGTTGATCAATCCGGCGCGTCCCTATGCGCCGAGGCCACCACATTTCGCACCAAAGGCGAAGAATGTGCTCATGATCTTCTGCTCGGGTGCGCTGAGCCATGTGGACACGTTTGATTACAAGCCGGAACTGGTGAAACGCCACGGCATGCCGATGCCTGGCGCGGCGGATTTGATCACGTTCCAAGGAGCGCAAGGCAATCTGGTGAAGCCGATCTGGGAGTTCAAGCCGCGTGGTCAAAGCGGCAAGATGATCAGCGAGCTGGTGCCAAAGATTGCCGAGTTCGCAGATGACATGTGCTTCATCCACTCGATGACAGCGAAGTCGAACACGCACGGCCCGGCGGAGAACCAGATGAGCACGGGCTACATCCTCGACGGCTTCCCCGGCATCGGCTCATGGGTGACGTATGCGCTGGGTTCAGAGTGCGACGATATGCCAGCGTTTGTGGCGATTCCCGATCCGCGTGGCGTGCCGCAGATTGGCTCGCGGCATTGGAACTCGGCGTTTTTGCCCGCGGTGTTTCAAGGCACGGCGTTCAATGCGAGCAAGCCGATCCCGAATCTGCTGCGGCCCACGACGGTGAGTGAGTCAGCGGATCGTGACACGCGCAAGCTGGTGAGCTTTTTGAATCAACGCCAGGCAGCGGAGCATCCGGCGGACAGCGATCTCGCCGCGCGCATCGCGTCGTATGAACTCGCGGCGCGAATGCAGATCGCGGCGTCAGAGGTTGGGAACATGGCGAACGAGAGCAAAGCGACACTGGATTTGTATGGCGTGAACGACAGCAACGAAACAAAGGCAGGTTTCGCAAAAAACTGCCTGCTGGCGCGGCGCTTGATCGAACGCGGGGTGCGTTTCGTGCAGCTTTTCAACGGTGCCTACGCGATGGGCGAGGGCGTCGGCAACTGGGACGGGCACAAGACGATCGAAAAGCAGTATTCGGTGCACGGGCCCATCCTCGACCAACCGGTGGCCGGGCTGCTGAAGGACCTGAAAGCCCGAGGCCTGCTCCAGGACACACTGGTGGCGTTTGTGACGGAATTTGGCCGCATGCCTACCTTCCAGAAGGGCGCGAATGGTCGCGACCACAATCCGAAGGGCTTCACCGTCTGGCTGGCGGGTGCGGGCGTGAAGAAGGCGTTCAGCCATGGCGCCACGGACGAGTTCGGCTACCAGGCCGCCGAAAACGTGACGAGCATCTACGACCTGCATGCCACGATCCTGCACCTCCTCGGCATCGACCACGAGCGCCTGAGCTACTACAACAACGGCATCGAACGCCGGCTGACGGACGTGCACGGGCATGTCATTCGGGAAGTGCTGGGATGAGGGACTGGGGGACCGTTTTGGCGCACGATATTCCATTTGACGCCTGCGATCCTGCCCCTACTCTTGCCGCCCTTTTCCCACCCACCCCAGAACCTGTTATGACCGAAGTCCAAATCCGCAAAGGCGAACCCGTTGACCGCGCTCTCAAGCGCCTCAAGACCCGTCTCGAAATGGAGGGCATCCTTGAAGAAGTCCGCCGCCTGCGTGCTCACGAGACCCCGAAAGAGCGCACCCGTCGCAAGGCCCGCGCCGCCGCCAAGCGTGGCAAGGTCCGTTTCCGCTTCACCATGCCGAAGGCCCCTGCCGCCGCTGGCGAAGCCACCCCTGCCGCTTAATCCGGCACGTTGGGAAAAGCACCTTTCAAAAGGGCGGTCACACGACCGCCCTTTTTCGTGCCCGCATCTCTCAAACAGCCGCCGCCACAACTTCTGGTTCCCTCTCCTCCCTGACGAGAGGGGCAGTGGGGGGAGTGACTGGAACTCCGGATGACCGGCGAAACGTGAACGCCACCAGCGACAGCGTGCACACCGAGCTCAACGGCATCAAAATCGCTGCCGCCAGCGGACTGAGATGCCCCATCAGACCCGCCACGGCGGTGATGAGGTTGTAGCTCACCGAAAACGCAAACACACGCCGCGTCGCACGGCGATGCAGCTTCGCCACAAACATGAGGCCGCTCACAAAGCGCAGGCTGTGGCCCAGAAAGAAGAAATCCGCCTTCTGTTCGAGGAAACTGCGTCCCGTGACCGGACTGCCCGCGCACAACGCCTCATCGAAGGCCAGGCTGTCATTAGCGCCATCGCCCACGTAGAGCGTGTCATCGCGATTCCGCCCGCGGAGCCATTGTGCCTTCGCTTCCGGCGTGAGTTCGGCCATCCAGCACAAATTTGGCAGCCCCAGCTTGCGTGCGATCTCAGCCACCTTGGCCGCACGATCCCCACTGAGCACACAGACCTCGATCTGACGCTCCCGCAGATGCCCGACCTCCTGCACCGACTCAGCGCGCAACTCATCGCGAAAGCGAAATGCCGCCAGCACCGCGCCATCACGCGTCAGCACAGCATCGCCCGCTATTCCCGATTCAGGACGGCCCAAACGCCACTCACGACCGCCTGCATCGATGAACGCAAGGCCATGCCCCACGGCCTCCTTCACCATACACGCGTCAAAAAAGCGCGAATCACCCTCAAACGCCACCGCGTCATACAAACTGCGGCTCACTGGATGCAGATTGCCCGTCACCAAATGGCGCAACGCCGCGCGTGATTCCGCATCCAACGTGCGCAGCACGTCGGGATTCTCCAAAACCGGATTCTCCAGCGTCAGCGTGCCCGTTTTATCAAACACCACGCGCTTCACACGCATCAACCGCTTCCACAGACCGAGCGCCCGCACGAACACGCCAAGCTTCTCCGCACGTGACGCCGCCATCTCCTCCGCCAGCGGCACCGCCACACCCAACGCGCATGGACACGACACCACGAAGATCGAAATCATCACCTGCAATGCCTGCGCAATGCCTGCGCCATGGCTCCACCACCAGATCGCGCCCGCAATGCCCACGACGACGACGACGGCCAGATACACCCGCAGCAGCTTCTCCAGCCGTACATCACGAAACTCCGCCTCTCGCCGTGCATCGAGCAAACGACGCAGTGTTGATTCGTCCCACGTCTCCACCGCCTCCACCGTGATCGCCTGCGTGCCGATGTTCAACGCGCCCGATGGTACCAGTTGCCCTTCCTCACGTTCCTGAGCCTCGCTCTCGCCATTGATCCACTCCAGGCTCACCGATGCACTATCGTTCATCAACTTGGCCGCAACGGGCACGGTCTGCGCTTGCTTCACGATGAAGCGCATGCCTGCCTTCAAGTTCGCCACTGGTTGCGCCTCCTCCAAGCCCGCATCATCGAGCACATTCACCGTCTCCGGGATTGAAGTGTCGCGCATCAGACGTCTGCGATTGCGATCCACCGCCGCCTGCTGCGTCCAGCGACCGGTGAGCATGAGAAAAATGAAAATCGCCACGAAGTCGAAATACTTCAGCCCCTCGACACCCGCGATCCAGCCGCCCATCGAGCCCACATACGCCGCCGACACGCCCAGCGCGATCGGCGTGTCGATGTGCAGCACGCCTGCGCGCAGACTGCGCCACGAACGCTCGATGAAATAACTGCCGCCCACCGCCATCGCCAGTGTCGCGGAAAAGGCGGCGATGAGATCAAACCAGTGCGCGAAGGCAAAATCACGCGGCATGCCAAAATATGCTGGCAGCGAGAACGCCATCGCATTCATCGCAAACGCACCGCACACGCCCATGCGACGCGCCAGGCCGGAGGATTCCTTTTTCTCGCCGCCTTGAACCGGCGGACCGAGCAGATAGCCAAAACTTTGCAGATCACGCGCCACGGCGACCGCATCGAACTGCCCGCGCTGCCAAGTCAGCCGCACCTCGCCATGCACCACATCCACATTCACGCGCAACGCGCCCACATGACGAGCGAACAGCCGCTCGATCAACCACACGCAGCCCACACACGACAGCCCCTGCACCGCCAGCCGCAGTTCCACTGCATCCGACTCGCTCGTGCGTTCCGCCTCGGCGCTCAGCAGCGTCAGCCACTCGTAATCGCGTTCACGCAATGCCTGCGGCGCCACGGGCGGCAGCGCCGCATTGCCCTTGAGGTCGTAGAAGTGATCCAGCCCCTCCTGATGCAGGAGATCGTGGACGTAGCTGCATCCAGCGCAGCAAAACCCATCGTCACGACCCGCCGGCACCGGCGAGCCACAATGGGTGCAGTTAACTTGAGTGTGAGGCGCGTTCATCACGAGCGCACTATTGTCAGAAAGGCATCCGGCTCTCGTCAGCCCTTGGCATTGAGAGCGCCATCCTTGCGCGCCTACCTTCCCAGCCCTGCGAGATACGCGATCAAATCCCGCAGCTCCTCACGCGTCATATTCATGATCAGCCCTTCGGGCATAAGTGAGCCCGCTTCCTGACGCTCGGCGATCTGCGCTGGCGTGAATCTGGTTGTCTGACCACTCGCCAGTTCCCGCAACTGCATCTCCCCACCTGCCTCGCTCACCTTGTAGCCTTGCAGCTTGCGACCGTCCTTCAACGTCAACGTCGTCGCCACGTAGCCCTCTTTGATTTGCCGGTTCGGCCACACCACGGCCTCAATCAAAAGCTCAACGGGCACACCACGGCCCACCGCATCCAGTTCCGGCCCCACGATGCCACCCTGCCCGCCGATCTTGTGACACGCGATGCAGCCCGACAGCGGCGCATTGAAAACCAATTTCCCCTTCACGGCATCGCCGTTCGCCTTCACTTCCGTCGCCAAAGCGGCCACCCAGGCCGCGTCGTAAGCAGGCACGGTGTTCTTCACGCCGAGGATCTTGCCAAACGCCGTCGTCAGCACCGCATCACCGCGTCCGGCTGCCGTGAGCGTCGTCATCGCCAGCTTCGCCGTTTCCTTCGAGCACGGTTTCTCATTCAAAGCCTTCGCTAGTGCGCCCAACGCCACTTCACGCGACAACAACGGCACCAGCCACGCCCGCATCGCCTCCGCATCAGTGATGCTCGAAAGCGACGCCGCAGCCAGTTGCCCTGCCAGCACCGGTTTTTTCTCCGCCAGCACCGTCAAAGCCGCCGTGCGCACCGCCCACGACTGCTTGGCATCCTTCACGAAGCCTTCAAACGTCTCCACCGGCTCCCCCAATCGTGAGAGCGCCATCAAAGCCGGAGCGCGGATGCCCTCACCCGCATTCAAAAGCTCGCGGATGAGGGCATCTGCGCTCCTGAGCCGCCAAGCGCCCGCCAGCGAGCACGCCGCCGCCTTCTGCGCTTCATTTCCCTCTTTCAAAATCCCCAGCAGAACCGGCTCCGCGCCTTCCGGCGTCTTGAAGCCACGCTGAGCCGCCACAGCGGCCAAATCCTCCAAGACCGCCTGATCTTTCACGCCGAGCTTCAGCGCCATCAGCATGTCACCCGGCCCGCCCTTGCGCACCAGCGCCGCCAGCAGGCCACGCCGCGTCTCAGGCGACATCGACTCGCCCTTCTCCGCCAGCATCGTGCGCACCACGCCCAGTAACTCCGCGCTACCCTCCTTCTCCACCAAGAACGCCAGATGCTTCGGCGACAGCGAGTTCAAAACCTCAAACGGCGGCTTCTTCCACTGCGGCGCCGTCGCATGCACCGCCAGCCACAACGCTCGCTCAATGAAGCTGTCCATCGGCTTGTCGAGCACCTTTAAGGCGACCTTGATAGCCTCGGGGGATTGGATTTTCGCAGCTGTTACGATGGCTTCTAACCTCACCAAGGCCGAAACGTCATGAATGACCTTCCCGATCTCATTGAGATCATTCATCTGGTGAACATGCCATGCACGCTTTTGCTCATCCGAGCCCTCGGGAGTGAATGACCGATCTGGCATCATCCTATGCACCTGATAATCCAGCCATCGGCTAGGCTGCCCTCTAGCGCGTATTCCTTTCATCCCTGGAATCTGATATTCGTATATGTTAAACCTGCCGATTGTTGGTTGTCCCTTTCTCACCACCCGCCAAATTCTCCCATGCGTCGCATCCCGGTTCGGATGCCGGAAGCTCGCTTGATAGTGGCCGATGATCGGATCATACCAGTCGGCGATGTAGAGCGCGCCTTCGGGCCCGAAGCGCACGTCAATCGGCCGGAAGGCCACGTTATCGCTGGTGATGAGCGCGGGCTGCTCCACGGCCTCCATGCCGCTGGGGAATTCGCTGTGCGGGATGAGCTTGTGGCGATACACCGCGTTCTCGAAGAAGCCACCAGTGATGACTTCCTCCTGCATCGACTCCGGCCAGTGCGTGTTTCCCACGATGTCCACGCCGCAAAACTTCCGCAGGCCGTCCGTCTTGATGATCTGGCCGCTGTAGGGCAGTTGAAAACGCTCCAGCAGGAAATGCGGGATGCCGTGGCGGTTGGAAACGTGCGAGTCCTCTTCCAGCGATGTGCTCACCTCCATCGGCCGCGACCAAAACATGCCTGCCGCGCCAGCCACCATGATCGGCTGGCCCCACTTCGTGAAGGCTGTGCCCCAGGCGTTCGCCGGCATGCCGGTCGGATACGGATTCAGCCGCCCGCTCTTCGGGTAGTAGTGCCAGAAGCCCGCGCCGTAGAGTGTCTTCGTGCCATGCACCGTCGTCACGCGCGAGTAGCAGTGCAGGCCCTGATGCATCACCAGCGCACCATCCGGCGCCCAGATGAAGCTGTTCAGACACTGATGCGTGTCCCCCGTGCCGAAGCCGCTGAAGACCACCTCGCGCCGGTCCACGCGATCATCGCCGTCGTCATCGTGCATCAGCCACAGCTTCTCGCCCTCGCCGACATACACCGAGTGCCCGTTCGGCGACTTCACACCCGCATCACGCGGTGCCAGCTCCATGCCCATCGGCTGGCTCAATCCGCCGGTGAAGACCGTGCGTTTGTCCGCACGTCCATCGTGATCTGTGTCCTCCAGAATGATGATCTTGTCGTCCGACACCGTCCCCGGCTTCGCCTGCGGGTAATCACTCGTCTGCAGCACCCACAAACGTCCACGTTCATCCCAACGAATCGCGATCGGGTTTGGAATCCCGTCCGCCTCGCTCGCAAACAGGTTCACCTCGAAGCCCTCCAGCACCTTGAACGACTTCAACTCCGCCTCCGGTGAATGATCAGTCGGCGGCTCACCGACCGAAATGCCCTTCTTCGCCGCCTGCTGAGAGAAGGCGATGCCCATCAAGAGGACCGCGGGCACTCCTGCCCGCAACAAAGCGCTTCCAAAAGCGGACAAGAGTGTCCGCGCTCCCTTCATGCACTTCACGGAAGCTTTCCTCCCAAATCGTTCGCCAGTTTCCATAGCTCGTTCTCCTTCGCTTCGATCAGCGGTTTGAATTGTTCTACTTCACCCGGAAACCACCGCTGAGTCGGATCGGTGTGATCCCGGCTGCTCGGCTGCGCCGTGCGGTCGCCATGCAGAAACGCCCAGTTCGCCGGACGCCAGTAGCGATGCCACAACGTGTTCTTCTCCCTTATCAACGCCTTTAACCGGCCATCCGGTGCTTTCACATCGCTGCCCCAAAGCTTCGCCACGCTCATCCCAACCTGCGCCGCACCCGTGGAAGTCAGAGTCAGTCCATCACGAGTCGATCCCGGCTTCAAATCGCCATCCTGAGTCGCAAACAATGTCCCATGCGCCTTCGCGACCTCCGCCGTCACCGCCGCATACTTCTTCAGCGTCGCGTTGTGCTTCGCGAGTTCACCTTCAAATGCGGGCGGTTCCACCAGCGCCAGCCGGGGCGTCACCTCGGCGCACATCGTCATGATCTTCTCCAGCGCCGCACGAAAATCCGCCAGTCCGGCCTCGCCACGCTCCAAGCACTCCTGCCGTCCAAACATCAGCATCGCCGCTGTGGCACCAGAGCGCACGAGTTGCTGCTTCAAGCCACCGAAGTTCATCGGACGATCCTGGCGAAACACCGTGTCTGCTTCCCAGGCCAGGCTGCGCACCTTCACGCGACTGCCCGGAAACTGCATCATGAGCAGCGCCTCCATCGTCCCATCCTCCATCACCGCCACCGCCTCCGTGCCACCGAGCACGGCGACAACTTCCACCGTCATCAGATTCATCGAACCCGTGAACGGCTCCAGCTTCGTCTTCAAACCTGTCATCGGTGTCATCGCAGCCAGTTCAAGAATCTCCGGACGAGTCAAAGCGCGATTGTAGAGCCGCAGGTTGGCGATCTGGCCGCCCAGTCCTCGACTGCACGGATCAAACAACGCTTTGGAGAGCACGATGGGACCAGGAGCCTCGCGCCAGGAGTTCATCTCGACACCGTTCACCCAAATGCCCGAGAGCGCCTGTCGGGCATCTCGCTTCACATTGAGCACCACCTGCCACCAATGGCCCTCCATGGGCTGCGACACAGAAACCGGATGTCCGAAGCCGCGACCTTCGAGCGTGATGGAAAAACCCTTCGTGCCGAGATGCCAGTCCAGCAGCCCGCTCTGTGACTCATTGATCAGAGTCATGATGTGGCTGCCATGGTGCATGTCAGGTGCCTTCTCGACTTGGAACGCGAATGCCACCGCGAAGTCCTCCAGCTTCATTGCCTCCGTCACAGCCGGCAGCCGCAATAGCTTCTCGGTGTCGAGAGGCATCACCTCATCCCACTTCGCCACCAAGCCCACCTGCAAATCCGACACATCATCACTCACCTGCGCCGTCACCAAACCGAATGACAGCAGCGCAAACAACAGCACGAGTGGAGCGCACGCGTCTCGAGTGCTGATTGCGGTGTCCCGCCGCAATCCGTCTCCTGACTTCCGCTCAACCGACTCGCACCTGTTGGAGCCATCCGCATGACAGACCGGCAATCCGCGAGACGCCGATCGCTGCACGCTGGACGCGTGCGCTCCTGCCGATCCTGGAGTTGCTGTGGATGCTTCGAACATGAAGCCAAAAACAGGCAGGATGGCTGTCTTCTTGCAGTTCGTTCTGTTCATCGACGCGCATACCTGTTAATCCTGCCATGTTCCTATTTTTACCTCATGAAACTCAAGCTCGACCTCGAAGACTTTCGCGTGCCTGATGGCAAACCGTTTCGCATCAAGAAAGCGAAGACCAAGGTCAAAGACCTCTACAAGGACGACGCGCACTACGAATCGCTGATCGCCGAGTTCCGCTCCGAGATCGACGACCTGCAGCAGAAGATGTATGCGCAGGACCGCCAGGGCCTGCTGCTGGTGTTCCAGGCGATGGATGCCGCGGGCAAGGACAGCACGATCAAGCACGTGATGAGCGGCGTGAACACGCAAGGCGTCGAGGTGCATGCCTTCAAGCGCCCCACCTCCGCCGAGCTTGATCATGATTTCCTCTGGCGCACGACGCGCGTGATGCCAGAGCGTGGACGCATCGGCATCTTCAACCGCAGCTACTACGAGGAGGTGCTCGTCTGCCGCGTGCACCCAGAGATCGTGACCAAAGTCCAGCGCCTGCCCGCCGCGACAACCAAGAACATCGACAAGCTGTTCGCCGACCGTCTCAAAGACATCCGCAACTTCGAGTCCTACTGCCATCGCAACGGCATCCGCGTGCTGAAGTTCTTCCTGCACGTCTCCAAGTCAGAGCAGAAGAAGCGCTTCCTGACCCGCATCGACACTCCGAGCAAAAACTGGAAGTTCGAGGAGGGTGATGTGCATGAGCGTGCCTTTTGGAAGGAATACATGCACGCTTACGAGGAGGCGATCCGCGCCACGGCCAGCGAGGAATGCCCCTGGTATGTGATTCCGGCCGACGACAAGAAAAACATGCGCCTCATCGTCAGCGCCGCGATCCTGGACGAAATGCAGAGCATGAAGCTCAAGTATCCCGAACTGCCACCGGAGCAGAAGAAGCATCTGCAGGCCGCGAAGCGGTTCCTGCTGGCGGAGTGATGGAGGCCGCAAAGAAACTCAAAAAGGAACCTGATCCATTCAGGCTTTGATTTTCTGTGTCTCTTTGCGGCCAATCAAAGTCACTTCAAACTCCGCAGCCACGCCACGAGATCGAGCAGATCGCCTTCGGGCATCGTTTGATCGAGGCCCATGGGCATCAAGCTGGTGGTGAGCGTGGTATCGCCGGTGATTTGCTGGTGCGGGATGTTTTTCTCCTGGCCGGCGATGTCCACAACGAGGAGTCCTTCGGCGGTGTGGGATTTGATGACGCCGAGAGTCTGCTGGCCGTCACTGGTTTCGATGACATGGGCCTCGTAGTCGCGGGCGAGTGTGTTGGAGGGGAAAAGAATACTTTCGAGCAGATCGCGTTCGGTGCGGATGGCGCCGATATGGGAGAGGTCGGGGCCGATAGCTCGGCCTGTGTCGCCGATCTTGTGGCAGGCGATGCAGGTGCCCTTCCCTGCGGCAAAACCGGCCTTTCCATGCTCGGCATTGCCACTGGCAACGACTTTGTCGGCAAGAGGACCGAGTTGACGCTTTTTAGCCTCGGTGGCGGCCACGGCGGTGTTGTAGGCAGGCAGGATGATCGTCTCAAAAATCTCAGGCGGCAGATCGGCAAGGGCAGTGCGGTACAAACTCTCCTGCTGGCTGGCGATGGCCGGATTCTTCGCGATTTCGCGGGCGAGCAGCTTGGCGATCTCAGCATCTTTGTGGCGCTTGAGCAGCGGCAGCAGCGTTTTGAGCTCCACCGGGCCCACTGTGGCAAACAGGGGCGCGATTTTTTCCATCTGTTCCTTCGGCATAGGCGCGGCGGCAATCATGCCCGCAGCCTGAATCTTGGCCGCAGACGACGACGCGGCATCGGCGAGGACGTTTTTGACCATGTCAAAGGTTTCGCCGGTGAGCTTGACCGATTTCGCCGAGTCGAGCGCCTTCAAGCGGATGGACAGCGGGCGCTTGGTATCGCTGGCGATGGCCTGGAGCGCGGTGTCGAAGTGTGGCGACTTCAGTTTCTTGATCGCGTCGAGAACGAGCGGCGTCGGAGCCTCGGCGAGCTGTTTGTCGAGGAGCGGGAGCCAGGCGTCGTTGCTCACGCCCGCCGTTTGGGAGGCGAGGATGCCCAAGGCCGTCGTGCGCACTTCGGCTGAAGCGTGGGAGAGCATCGCAGTGATGAGTTTCTGTGTTTCGGGTTTCGTGATTAGCACCGAGCAGAAGCCTTTCAGCGCCTCCAGCCGTCGCAAACTCAGTTTTTCGTTCAGCCATGCCGCCAGTTTGGGGGCATACCATTCGTCCGCGTCTGGATGTGCAGTAACCTGACGCAGTGCAGCGTTGGCGAGTTGGTCGTCTGGTGAATCCAAATGCTGGGCCGCGATGCCCACCATCATGTTGTAGCCGGAGGCATCTTCGCCAGTGAAAAAGCTCGCAAACATCCTGCGCAACGCGTTGCGATTCTTCTCCCGACGCAAGTCGTCCAATGTTACCGCCAAGTAATTCATCTTTTGAGCGGCGCAGATCAATGAGTGCTCAAGCCCTGGGTCCATTTCCTCCTGCATCAATCTCCGCACGAGTTCGCCAATCACTTCCGGATCCGTGTCCACTTTGTCATCACGTTTCCAACCTTCGGGCAGGTTCTGTGCCACCCACGCGAGGGCAAGGCGTCGTGCATGAGCATCGGTCGACTTTAGACCCGAGATGGCAGACCTCAGATCGGACACAGGTTCCGTCACCTTCGCGAGGGTGACCGGCTGCGGCTTCTTCGGCTTGATGCGATACACAGCCCCGAGGAGATCAGATTTCGCCATGAGGGAGCTCGGGCAGCCGATGCGGAACCAGCCGCCAGTGTCGATGAGGAGGAGAGAGCCATCACGTGGATCCTCCATCACGTCGGTGAGGTGGATGTCGGGGTTGTGGAGTTTGAGGAACTCGTTCTCGATGGCCTTGTAGGTGCTGCCGCTGGGTGTGAGCTCCATGCGGACGAGGCGCTGGGTGTTGAAATGAGTCACCATGAAGTTCTCAGTTCTCGGTTCGCGGTTCGCGGTTGGATAGCTCTTCCAGAAGCAGCAGCCGCTGACGGCGACGTGGCCGAAGTTGTACATCACGGGCATGGTTTCGAGCGTGCGCGGGAGGTGGGCGATGGCCTTGAGCTGGTCGCCGCGCTCGTAAACGCCGCCGTAGAGCCAGTGGATGATCGTGTCGCCACGCGGCTGCGAGTAATAGAGGTTCTGCACGCCGATGATGTCGCCGCTGCGGGTGAAATCGACCTCGACTGGGTTGTCGCCGCAGCCGAGCGAGTGCCAGGCGACGTCGCTGCCGTCCGGTTTGCAGCTCCAGATGCCGCAGGCGAGCGACTCATCGACCAGCGTGCCGTCCTTCTGCACGACCTTGTGCCCTTTGCGACCGTGACACCAGTAGAGGCGGCCGTTTGGATGCAAAAATGGACCGTGGATGTCGGCGGCGTTGCCAGTGTATTCGAAGCCGGTGACGATCTCCTCACGTTTGTCGGCCACGCCATCGTTGTCGGTGTCGGTGAGCTTCCAAAGCGAGGGCGGCGAGCCGACGTAGAGGCTGCCGTTCAACCAGCACGCGCCTTGGGGGAAGGTCATCTTGTCCGCGAAGATGGTGCTCTTGTCGAAGGAACCATCTTTGTCGGTGTCTTCGAGCATGAGGACGCGGTTTGGCGGATTCTCCTCGAGTTGCTTCTTGTTCCAGTTCACGCCGACGCCATCGCCGACGAAGAGGCGGCCTTTGTCATCGAGGCAGCCCATGATGGGATGCGTGACGAGCGGCGATGCGGCGACGAGTTCGAGCGTGTAGCCGGGGGGAAGGTCGTGCTGTGGCAGAGAAGAGCGAAGGACGGAGGACGAAGAGCCAGAAAGAGTCACCACCACAGGGCGCTTGCCGCTTTCGGGGATGGTGTTGCCTTTGTCCGGTGGAAGGTCAGCAGCACGTGCGGTGACGACGACAGCGGCGAGGAGGAGGGTGAGGCGGCGCATGAGCAACATACGCGATGGAGCGTGCACTTGTGTCGAAATGATACAGAACATGATTGACGGTTAAAACTCCCACGGGAGCATGCCCGATGGAATTCAATCCTTACGCCGCGCCGCAGTCCCAAGTACTTCAAGCCACGCCCCAAGCCGAGCTGGAACGCATGCAGCACATCAACACGGAGGCGACGATCAAGTCCGTCGGCCTGTTGTATTATCTTGGGGCTTTTGCGCTGATTCTGATGGGGGCCGCCGGGTTGAGCGGCAGCAATCTGGAAGAAGGTGTGCCGCCGCAGTTGATAGGGGCCATTTTCCTCACGCTGGGTGCCGGACAAGGCGTGGTCGGCTACGGTTTGCGGCGGCTGCGCGGCTGGGCGCGGATTCCGACGGTCATTTTCTCGTGCATCGGGCTGGTGGGCTTCCCCGTGGGCACGCTGATCAACGCCTACATTCTGGTGAAAGTGCTGGGCAAACAGGGACAATTCGTGATGACGCCTGAATACCAGGAGATCATCGCGGCGACACCGCATGTGAAGCGAAAGACCTCCATCGTGGCGCTGGTTCTTCTGGCGGTGCTGATCATCGTGCTGATCGGCATCATCGCGGCCATTTCCACCAGCAAGTAACCACGCTACAAGCGGCGCACTTCCTGCACTTCAAGGCCGGTGAGCTTCCATTCGCCCTCGTTGGGTGTGACGGTGATGCGGGCGTTGTAGATGTTCACGCGGGGATGGCTGTGACCCCAGTGGCCGACGATGCCGCGGGCCATCCAGTTGCAGTCGGCCACGAATCCATCGCCTTTGGGATTGCGGGCCACCTGGTCCACACTGAGCTGGAATTCGGCAATGGTGACGCGGGTGCCCTCGCGGCCTTCCAGCGTGAGGGCCTGGATGGTTTCGAGGTAGAGCTTTCTGAGCAGCTCGCCATCGACACTGCGGGCAAGGACATCGTACACCTCGGACTCGACACGATGATCGAAAGCGCGATACACATTGCGCATCAGCGGCACAACGATCTTCTGCGCCGCCTCGGCATCGGCAATCACCGGGCTTGCGGCACCGAAACGCACGGGGATCACAAACATGTAGCGCATGAGAGCGGCGCCGAGCAGCCAGACCACGAGGTAGGGCATGCTGCCACCGGGCAGACGATAGTCTCTGAACTTCATGTAGGCGTAAAAGATCGCGCCCGCGACCAGCCAGGCGATGGCACCGACAGGAATTCGCCATGGAGGAGACACTTCGAACTGGGGCACTGCGGCCAGCGGCGAGGGACGTGGCAGGCGCCCACCACTGCGCCAGCGCATGGTGGTGACGGCCGAGTGAATGTCCGCCGTTTCACTGAGCGAACCAAAAAACACGCGCACCGGCAGATGGGTGGCACCTTGAATCCAACCTTTCCAGGTGACCGTCAGTTCGTCCGGACTGGGAGGTGTGGCAAACTCCCACATGAAACCGACCATCGCCTCGTTGAGAGGCACCTCCTCATCCTGCTTCAACGGAAAGGTGTTTCCCGGCAGGCCCTTGATCACACTGACGATTGGCTGCGGTGACTGCAGGTCCTGGTTTCCTACGCTGACACGGCACCAATCATCCGCACGGCCGGCGGCCTTGCTGGTTAACTGGGCCTGATCCGCAGGCGTGAGTGATTTCGGCACCGTTTGACCCGGAGACAGCCATGCCATCACGGTGGCAGCATCGAACAAGACCTCGAAACGGGTCTGATACGCCTCCACGTAGAGATAACCTTGAAAGACCGGGCCGGTGATGATGAGAGACTTGGTGGTGGGCAGCGGCGGTGGTACCGTCGGGGCTGCAGGCGGTGCGGCTGGCAATGCGGCGGGCTTGGGTTCCGACGGCTTCTCCTCATGCTTCGACGAAAGCGATGGCAAAGTCTCCAGCGGCTTCAGCGGGCCGATTTTGATCGTGTCGGGAGGCTGTGCTGAAGAATCCTGGGCACGTGCGATTCCGGCTCCGATGATGAGAACTGCGATGAGCAGCAATGACGAATGACGAATGGCGAATGATGAAAGCGCGACCACACGTGCGCCGGATCGCGCAACGCATTTGTCATTCGGATTTCGGGTTTCCTTCGTCATTCGATATTCTGGCCTCGTCACTCCTGCTCACAGCGCCCACGGCTTGCGCCATTCCTTCGACAGCAGCTTCGATGCCGCGGCATTGTCGGCGATCGTCTCCGCCTTCGGGTCCCACTTCAAAGACGTGCTGCCGCTGCGCAGGGCGATGTTCGCAAGATGCGCGATGCTGATGCTGCGGTGCGAGACCTCAATGGGCGTGGCGGTGGGTTTGCCATCGTAAATGTGAGTGAGGAAGTCATCCGTGTGGTCCTTGCTCTCGTAGAGGTGGATCTCGCCTTCGCGGGCCTTGTCACGCAGGATGTCTGGATCGCTGGCCTGAATCTTGCCGCGGTTGACGTAGATCCACTTGCCGTCCTCGCCCTCGAAGAAGACGCCGACATGGTCGAAGGGCTTTTTTGAGTCCTTTTGTGTCGCGGCGACTTCCGGCATCAATTCATGCTCGGGACTCGCCACGTGCATGACGACGCCGCTTTCATACACGCACTCGAAGGTGAACTCGCTGGCGGTGTTGTAGAGCGCCTTGGCATCCATCTTGCCGCTGACGTTTTTGATTTCGACCGGACCGGTCAGATCGGTGCCCATGCCCCATTGCGCGATGTCGATGTGATGCGCACCGAAGTCGGTGATCATGCCGCCGGAGAAGTTGAAGTTGTGACGCCAGTTCAACGGCAGCAGCGCCGGGCGATAATCCATCTGCTCCGCCGGGCCGAGCCACATCTCATAATCGAAATCAGGCGGCAGCGGCGCGGGATTGATCTGGTCGGCCATGCCGTTCCAGTTCTTGTGGCCGCCGGGAAGTCCGACGCGCACCTTCTTGAGCTTGCCGATGCGACCATTGCGCACCTGCTCGCAGGCGAGGCGGAAATACACATCGCTGCGCTGCTGGCTGCCTGTCTGCCAGGTGACGCCAGCCTTGGCGACCTCGTCACTCATGCGGCGACCTTCGGCGATGGTGAGCGCCAGCGGTTTCTGACCGTAGATGTGCTTGCCTTTGCGCGCGGCATAAATGGCCAGATAGGCGTGCCAGTGATCCGGCGTGGAAACTTGCACGGCATCGAGGTCTTCCTTCTCCATCATCTCGCGGAAGTCAGCATACGCGGTGCAAACCTTGGAGGGCTTGTGCCCGGCCTTGGAATAAGCCTCGTCGATGATCTTGCGCCCGGCTTCGCGTCCGCCGGTTTCCTTGCCATCGTAGCCGTAGTGACCGTACTCCTTCATCGGATCGGCCACGGCGATGACCTGGCACTTTGGATTGCTCAAAAAGGTGGGTGTCCAGTCACCAGCGATGGTGCCCCAGCCGATGGCACCGACGGTGATGCGCTCCGAAGGCGCGGGACGACCGCCTTTGCCGAACGCGGTGGCTGGAATGATGGTGGGAAAGCCGAGCGCTGCAGCACTCGTGGCGAGGAAACGACGACGGGAGACGATGGCTGGCGCTGGATTCATGCGGCCAGCTTAGCGGGAGCCGCGGATGAGGCCAACAAAGATTTCGGAAGCTGAAAACGCCACTAAACTGCAAGGCAGCCAGAATCAACGATGGACACAGGACACCCTTTTGCCCCAAGATGACGAAAGAACTTCGATGGGTGAACCAAGGACCATGTTGAAACGAACTGCGGTGCCATTCTGCGCCCTGCTGCTGATGCTGGGGGTGTTTCTGTTGCCGCATGGTGAGATCAAACCACGCATGAAGGTGGCATTGAGCGTGTGGCCCGGCTCCGAAGCCGTGGTGCTGGCACGGGATGCCAGCCTGCTGCCTGAGGGACGGACGCGCGTGATCGAGCTGCCGTGGGCATCTGCGGTGACGCGCACGTTTGACGACGAGGTGGTGGATGTGGCGGTGCTGACGCTGGATGTGGTGCTGCAACTGCGGGAGTCCGGCCAGCACCTGCGCGTGCTTCAGGTGCTGGACGAGTCCACCGGCGGCGATGCGGTGATCGCCCAAGAGCCGATCAAGGACTTGCATGATCTCAAAGGCAAGCGGGTGGGCGTGGACCTGTTTGGCAGCGGCATGTATTTGCTGATCAATGCGCTCGAACACGCCGGCATGAAGCTGGATGACATCCAGACCGTGCCGCTGATCCAGCCTGAGATCGAAAGCATGTTCGATGAAGGAAACATCGACGCGGCAGTGGCCGCCGAGCCGTGGCTGACGCAGGTCAGCTCCTTGCACACACACCGCCTGTATGATTCCAAGGAACTGAAGACTCCGATTTTCCGCCTGCTGGTGGCTTCGGAACACGCGTGTCAGGAATATCAGAAAGAACTGCCCACGTTGCTGGCAGCGATGACAAAAATGAACCGCCTGGTGCGCTCTGGCACGCAGTTTGAAGGCATGGCGGTGATTCTGCGCCGGGAGCGGGTGTCGTTTGAAGATTTTGTGCGCAGTCTGGATCACTGGCGACCGCTGGATGCGAAGGAAAACGCCGCGCTGCTGGAAGGATCCCAGCCAGCGCTCAACATGCATGCCCAACGCATGGGTGAACAGATGGTGCGCAATGGACTGCTCGGCGGCCTTCCCGCCGACACGGAGTGGCTGGATCCCCGGTTTCTCAAACACGCATGGGAATGAAACGACCACAGTCCCTCAAGCGGCGCATCACACTGATGATGCTGCTCTTCGGCGTGTTGCTGATCCTGGTCAACCACTGGTGGACGCGGAGCCAGGTTTCAGAACGGCATCTGGCACGGCTGCAGGTAGAAGCGACAGAGGCTGCGAGCCCGCTGTCCGGCATCATGCAGCATTTGCTGCGCCGGAAACAGCTCCGCGCGGCGGAACTGGAGATGTCGTATGCGGCGCTGTCACCACGGCTTGAACTCGGACTGGTTTGTGACCGGAACGGACGGGTGATATTTTCCACCCAACTGCAATGGCGCGGGCTGAAAATGGAGGAGACGCCGCTCGCGAGCGACTGGCCGCGCATCGAACAGACGCTGGCAGCAAACGAGGCGGTGAACATCTGGAGCACGGACGAGCACGGTCTGGTGGTGGCGGCCCGCTTCTACGAGGGCTACGACGCTGCGAGCAAAGGGATGGTGGTGATGCGTTATGATTACACCCAGGAACTCGAACAACTGCACGGTGACGCGCTGCACGACTTCCTGGCCCAGGTCGGTGTGCTGGTGGCGCTGTGCCTGCTGCTGTGGCACGTGCTGGACACCTTGTTTTTGCAGCGCGTGGCCCAGATGATCGAGCACTTCCATGGCGCGACAACAAAAGGCGGGACGCCTGACGTGCTTCAAGGCAATGACGAACTGGCATTGATATCACAACAGTTTGCCCAGACGGTCGGACAATTGCGCAACGCGGAAAACATGGTGCTGGAGGCCGCGGAGGAGGAACGGAGAAGAGTGGGACGGGAACTGCATGATGACCTCTGCCAGCGAATCACCGCCACAAAGCTGAAAGCCGAGGTGGTGCATGAACTTGTACCAGCGGAACAGGAACGGGAGGTCGAACTGACGCGGCAACTGGCCGAGGAACTGGCGGAGTCCGCAGTGATCGCACGCAGCATCGCACGCGGGCTCTCCCCGGTGGGGCTGGAAAGGGATGGGCTGGCCGATGCGCTGGAAGACGTGGCGCTGTTTGTGAGAAAATCGTACGGAGCCAGTTGCTCCGTCACTTGCGAGCCGGTGGGCGGCCTGTTGAATGACCACGCGCAGGAGCTGCTCTTCCGCATCGCCCAGGAGCTGGCGGTGAACGCGGGCAAGCACTCCAAACCCACGAACATCAGCATTGATGTAAAGACGGCCCAGGGCCACGTGGAGTTGACGGTGGAACATGACGGCAAACCATTCGAGGAAAAACCGGCAGACGCCACCCACAAGGCCATGGGCCTTCATCTCATGAAACAGCGACTCCTGACGCTCAACGCCCGGCTGGAGCGACGGACGAGGACCGGACCGCCTGAAATGTCCATTGCGATGGTACACATTCCTGCAAATCGTGCCATCAATCTTGAATCGTCCCTCTCCCGCCATGACCAAGACCACCCCGTTCCCAGGGTCCCTGCCAACTGACAAGCAATTGCTACGAGTGGCCATCGTTGATGACCATGCCATGATGCGCGAAGGTTTGCGGCTGTTCATCGACACCACCGGAGACATGCGCTGCGCCTGGATGGCTGGTGACGCGAGTGAGGCCGTGCGAATGGTGGAGCACGACACTCCGGACGTGTTGATCGTGGACCTGACGCTGCCAGATCGCTCGGGTTTGGAACTGATTAAAGATCTGCGTCTGCTGCGTCCACAACTCCCCATCCTGGCAGTCTCCATGCATGACGAAAAACTTTACGCGCAACGCGCGCTGAAGGCTGGCGCCCGCGGCTACGTGATGAAGAGCGCACCCCACAAGGCACTGGGAGGCGCCATCCGGCGCATCGTGACCGGCAACATTGCCGTCAGCGAGGAGATGTCGGAGGAAATCCTCAAGAGTTTCGTGAGCGGCTCTGCGAGCATATCATCAACCAAGGACGGCATCTCGGACTTGAGTGATCGCGAGTTTGAGGTGTTTCAGCTCATCGGGGCCGGAAAGAACACCGGCAACATCGCCGAGGAGTTGCGCATCAGTCCGAAGACTGTGGATGTGCACAAGCTCAACATCCGCACCAAGCTGGGGCTCAAGGACGGCAATGATCTGACTTACTTTGCCATCCGCTGGGCCGAAGGGCAGAAAAACCGTTGAAGGCGGCGCCCACACCCAAGTTTAACATTTTTGACCAAACAAGGAGGGGCTGGTGTCGCCACCAGCCCCTCTGAACGTTTTGCGACTGGCGTTGCAGGACGCCTGTCATCGCCATCAAATGACATTCCTGCGACGGCGGCGGAAGAACAGGCCCAGGAGACCAAACATCACCAAGAGCATGCGGGAGGGCTCAGGAACGACCACCAGGATGCCGTAGGTTCCGAAGGCGGACGTATCCCACGCCCAAACTCCGGTGGTGCCGGTGATGAGGTCGAGGTCAGGCAGGTCAAGGTTGCCGGCGATCGGACTGGAACCACCGATGAAACCGCTGGTGTAGCTGAAACTCATCGCCGAGGTCTGCGTCCAGTCGATCAGATTGAACACCTGGCCCACGCTGAGATTGCCTGCGACGATGCCGGAGTCGAGAACGCTGATGGAGCCGTCGCCATAAGTTGCGGAGGCGCGGGTTCCCACGGTGAGGTTGGAGTTGGTTCCAGTGAGCTTGAGATAGTCGTGATTCGTGGTGCTGGTAGGAGCCACATTCCAGGTGGCAAGCGCCTCAAGGCCATCCGCACCCACTGCTCCGCCGGTGTCCGCTGTGCTGTTGAAGACAGCCAGTGCATTGGCGTAGGTGCTGCCGTTGTATTGATACTGGCCCTCGCTGAATGTGATGACAGAAGCGGTCGTGGGGGTGGCAACTTCAAGCTGGATCTGCGAGCCATTGGCAACCGTGAGCGCTGTGTTGTTGGCGCTGAGCACCATGGTGCCGGGGCTGGTGCCGGGGCTGGTGCCCGGTTTCAGGATGCCGACGCCAGTGCCAGAACCAACGGTCACAGCACCCGCAATGAGACCCGTGGTCGAGCCATTACCGCCACCGGCCAGGACCGCCGCATTGGCGAGCGAGCCGCCAGTTTCATTCACCGTGACCGCAGCAGTAGAAGTGATCGCCCCGTTAACAACCAAGGTGCCATCATTTACTGTCGTGGTGCCGACATAGGTGTTGGACGCGCTCAATTCCATGGTGCCGGCGCCAGACTTGACGATCGCACCACCTGCACCGCCCGAAACGATGGCGGAGACCGTGAGATCGGTCGTGGCATTGGTGCTGTCTCCCACCGTGAAGGTGTGGCTGGTGGTGCCAAGGGCGAGACCACCAGTGCCTGTGCCGCTGATGGTGGCACCGAGGGCATTGTTGGTGGCATCGTAGGTCACAGCAACGCTGGTGTTAAGCGTCAAGGTGCCGCCGTTGGTGGCGATGGTCGAGGCGCTAGAGGCCGTGGCACCACCGAGGGTGACGGCACCGATGGTGTCGGTCTTGCCATTGAGGTCAAAGGTGGTGGAGGCACCGGTGGCGGCAACGACCAGCGTGCTGGTGTCGGCCAAGGTGTTGTTGACGCCTTCCTTCAGGGTGCCGTCATTCACCGTGGTGACGCCGGTGTAGGTGTTGGTGTTGTTGAGCACCCAGGTGCCCGCGCCCGTCTTGGTGATGGAGGTGGCACCTGTGCCGTTGTTGGCGAAGGCCACGCTCATGGTATTGTCGGCCGTGTTGCTGCCCGTCAGGCCCACAGTGCGAGCCGTATTGGTGCCGGAAAGGGTGGCGGTACCGGTGTTGGAGAAGACCAAGGCGCCAGTGCCGGAGGCATCAAATGTGCCACCCGCCGTGCCGACTGTGAAGAGGCGGTTGGTCGTGTCTCCCGAGCCAATGTAGCGCAGGGTGGAGCCACCGTTGATCACCAAATTGCCAGCAGCGTTGGTGGACTGGCCGAGGCTGCTGACCACACCACCGTCAGCCATCTTGACCACGATCAATGTACCAGCGCTGATCGTGTTCGTGCCGGTGTAGGTACTGCCGGTATTCGTCAAGGCCCAGACACCTGCCCCAGTCTTCACCACGTTCTGATTGCCCGTTCCGTTGTCCGCCAGCCTCAGGCCGAACTGGTTGTAGGTGGTGGTGGTGCCCGAGGTGCCGCTGAGTGTGAGGGTGCGCCCGGCATTGGTGGCGGCGGAGTTGCTGACGGTGGTGGCCGTGTCGCTGAAGTTCACCGTGCCCGTGCCAGACGAATCAATCGTCGCCGTGGCGCCGAGGCTCACCGAACGATTGGTGGAATCGTTGCCAGAGCCAACAAAGCTCAGCGTGCCACCATTGATGACCAAGTTGCTGCCAGCCACTGCCGCACTACCGATGCTGCTGGCTGAACCACCGTTGGAGAGCTTGTTCACCTTGAGCACGCCACCGCTGATGGTCGTCACGCCGGTGTAGGTGCTGGCGGCGTTGCTCAAGAACCAAGTACCAAGCCCCGTCTTGGTGATGGCCGTAGCGCCAGTGCCGTTGTTGGCGATCAAAGCGGCCAGTGTGTTGTCAGCCGTGTTGGTCCCCGTGAGGGTGACTGTGCGGGCGGTGTTGGTTCCACTCAGAGTGAAGCCACTGGCCGTCGTTTCCGTGAACACCAAAGCACCCGTGCCTGATGCATCAATCGTGCTGCCCGCCGTGGTTCCAACGGTAAACTGACGGTCCGTGGTCGATCCGGAGCCAACGTATTTCAGGGTGCCGCCGTTGATCACGAAATTGGCAGCCGCGTTGGAGGAGTCACCCAAGCTGTCCTGATTGGTGCCCGCCGTTCCCGTCTGCACTTCCAAGCTGGACACTTGAAGCGTGCCTGCGCTGATGGTGGTGACACCGCTGTAGGTGTTGTCGGTCTTCGTCAGCACCAAGGTGCCGGTGCCGGCCTTGGTGAGGCCGAAAGTGCTGGCGCCATCGTCGATCACCTGGTCAAAGGTGGTGGTTCCACCAGAACCCACGGTCACGGTCGTGGTGGCACCGAGCGTGATCACGCTGGGACCGGGAATGGTCACCCCGGCGTCACTGAAGGTCAGGTCGTTGCCGCCGAAGGCGACGGCACCATTGAGAGCAACACTGTTGTGCAGCGTCTGGGCTCCGCCCGTGCCGTTGATGGTGTTGCCACCCGCAATCGTCAGAGTGCCCACGCCGATCGGCCCTTGGGCCACAGAACCGCCGATGACCGAGCTGCTGGCACCAATCACCAGTGTGCCGCTGTTGGCATTCAGAGTCGTGCCACCTGAATAGGTGCTGTTGGCGTTTGAGAGAGTCAGGGAGTCTGCCGCTCCACCGTTTTTCACCAGCGAACCGAGTTCATCAATGGTGCCGGAGTAGATGCCATTGGCAACGGTAAGGGTACTATTGAAGGACCCAAAGTTCAGATCTCCGGAACCGTTCAAAGTGGTAACTATGTAGCTCTGGACTCCCGACCCATTGTAGTAGAAGGCACCGTTGTTCAACAGGGTGCCCAGAGTCTGGGATGCGTGGGCAAAGGTGGCAACACCAGACGCGCCAAGGGTGAGATTGGAACCGGAGGCGAGACCACCGGTGCTGGTGATGTCGAGGGTGCCGTCATTTACCGTGGTACCGCCGTCGTAGGTGTTCACTGCCGTGAAGCGCAGCGTTCCGGTGCCGGCTTTCGTGATGGCCTTGCCGGAGCCGGAGATGACCTGCTGGAACTCGGTCGTGTTGTTCACGGTCAAGGTCGTATTCGCGGACGGATTCGTAATGGTGGTGGTGCTGGCGGCAGGAGTCGTGACCTCACTGGTGAAGGTGATGCTGCCGGTGCCGGTGGAGGAGAAGGTCATGTTGCCACCAATGATCACCGAATTGGCGATGTTCCGGGCGTTGTTGTCGTCCTGCAACGTGCCGCCGTTCAGTGTCAAAGTGCCCACGCCAAGGGGACCCTTCACAAGCGCACCTGCGGTCACCGTCGTGCTGGCCCCGAGGCGGATGGTCCCGGCGTTCAGGATGGTTCCGGCGGTGAAATCGTTGTCAGGCACGTTGATGACCAGGATGCCAGCACCGTTCTTCACCAGTTCCGGAGTGGTGGAACCCGTCAGTGCGGCACCCGTGTTGGCAGAGGTCGTATTCTGGCTGATGGTGATCTGCGTGGCGGAATCAACGGAAAGAATGGTGGAACCCGTCGGGATTCCCGCGCCGCTGATCTTCATGCCGGCGGTCAGATTGCTGGTGTCTGAGACGCTGGTGATGACAGCCGTCGAGCCATCCGTGTCACCGGTGATGCCAGTGACGGACTTGTCGCTGATCTTGTCGCCCGCGCCATTGGCCTGACTGAGGGTGTAGGTGCCAGTGACGTTGTTGAACGTCACAGAGAGCGGCCGCACAACACCGTCGATGGCAGGAGCAAAGTTCGTGGCGGTGTCATCGAAGAAGACGTCCAGACCATCGACATAGTCGCTCGGAACATTGAGCAGATTCTTCCAGTTCTTCGGCGAGGAATGGAGCAAAAGATTCCACTTCTGGTCTTCCGCACCAGTCCAGATGGCCGTCGTGTTGTTCTGGACGAGAAGATCAATGGTCAGGGCGGCGGTATTGTTGACCACGGTGAGGATTTTGCCGCCGACGGGGCTGAGCGGATTCAACACACCACTGAAGGCCGTGTTGAATTCGCCTGTGGTGACGGCGGTGGCGCCCGGAGCATTGTAGTTGATCAGGGTGTAGGTGCCATTGGTGAAGCCGCCCAGGTTGTTGATGGTCAGCGAGGAGAGGGCTCCGCTCAACTGCAGCGCCTTGATCGTGGCCGTAAGGTCTCCACCGGTGAGCTGGATCATGTCATCCGTGGTGCTGGTGGGTGTCGTGAGTCCGAACACGAGGTTACCACCGTTGATCGTGAGTCCGCCCAGAGAGAGCACGCCACCGAGGCTGGTCGGGCCACCGCTGACAGCCCCGGGCTGGATGGTGCCGCCCGAGTTAAGAACGGCCTGTCCGGTGATGTAGCCCGCGCCAGCGAGCACACCGCCGTTGATGGTCACCGTGCTGGTGCCGGTGGCGGAACCGAGTGCGACCGTGTTGGCCGCTTCGAGCCAGCCCTGGGTGATGGTGGTGCCGCCGACATAGGTATTGGCGTTGGCCAGGCTCAAGACGTGACCTGCCGCGGAGGTGTTGAGCGCGAGCGCCACGTTGTTCTGGATGACACCATTGTAAAGCATGCTGCCCGTGCTGGAACTGCCCACCGTGAGGGTGCTCGTGTTGGTGGCGCTGTTGGTGATGAAGCCGCTGGTGCTGCCCGGAGCAGTGACAGCACTGGTGCTCAGGTGCCTGACGGTCTGGTTGAAGCCGTTCAGGTCAAACACACCGGAACCGTTGGTGGTGAGATTGCCGGTGCTGAGCAGCGCGTTGGTCTGGCCAATGCGCAGCGTGCCCTGGGTGACATTGGTGCCGCCGGAATAGGTGTTGGCACCGGAGAGAATCACCGTGTCAAAGCCCTGCTTGGTGAGAGAGTAACCGGAGCCGCTGATCACACCGAGAACCTCGAGGATGACGCCGCGCGACGTGTTGGACAGCGGATTGAAGGCGTTCGGCACGCGGCCGTTGTCGATGCCGCCCGCGCTCTCGGTGATGTTCTGGCCGATGAAGGAGTTACCGACGAGGCTGACACCAACGCCAGTTCCGAGAGTGCGGTACACCACGCCAACCGTGCCGTCGATGAGGTCATCACCGCGCAGCCAGCCTTCGATGGTGCCGCCGTTGAGCTGGACGGTGACGCCTGTGGCTGTGAACTGATCCGCATTGACCTGGAGGCTTCCGCCCGTGCCAAGATCAACGGTCTGGCCGTTGCGCGCGCCATCGATGCTCCAGCGTTCGGCGGAGCCGGCGTTGTAAGTGAGCCCGCTGTTGGTCATCGTCCAGCCCGCCGTGTTGATGTCGAGCACGCCGTAACGATTGACGGTGACAGCACCCGTGCCGAGGGAGCCATTGTGGTTCACCTGGATGGCACCTTGCTCGATGCTGACCGCGCCGTTGAAGGTGCTGCTGCTGTCACCACGGATGAAGAGATAGCCATTGCCCCACTTCTGGAGGCCGATGCTGGATGTGCCGCCGTTGCTCAGGCTGGCGATGGACACCCCGGCGGTGACGCCAGTGTTGCCGTTGATGCCGGTGACGGAACCACCAACAGTGGCGTTCACATCCACGATGGAGTTGCCAGTGCCGCTGAGGGAGACAGTGCCCGCGATCAGGACTCCGCGGCTGCGGTTGGTCTCAAAACGCACACGACCCGGGACGAGTCCGGTGGTGTCAGAAGAATTGATGTCCACGTTGCCGATCGTGACCGTGCGGTCATCCCCCTGCGGGTCATAGAAGATGCGGCCCTGGTCCCGCACGTTGAGCTGGCCGAAGCTGTAAGTGCCGTTGAGCATGCCGCCGGTGTTGGCGTTCAAAACAAGAGTGACGGCATTGTTGGTGCCACCAATCATGGAAACCGCGGCGCCGAGGGCGTTGTTGCCCTGGCCACCTGCCAATGTGATGGTGCCGGTGCCTGCCGCGCCGAAGGTTTGCAGGTTGAGCTGGCCTTGGTTGACCACCCAGTTGCCCGTGAAGCCGTTGCCCGTGCCACGCGCGGCATCGGTCTGGTCCTTGTTGATCTGCAGCACGCCGGTGCCGAACTTCGTCACGCTGGCGGCGGTGATGTCACCGCTGATCTGGCCGGTGATGTTGGTGGCGGTGTAGATGAGCGCCTCGTTGCCACCGGTGCTGCCAAACTTCAGGTTGGCAGCAATGGTGGAGGCAGCGCTGAACAGCAGGCCGCCGATGTCACCGCCACTGCCACCAAAGGTGATGGTGTTGTACTGGCCGGTGCCGCTGCTGATGTTGTTGTTGGTGCGCAGGGCATACACGGAAACGTCGCTCTGCAGGGTGCTGGCGGCGTTCACATCCACCTTCTGGGTGAGGGTCGTCGTCGTCGCGAAGGTGGCACCCTGCGTGCTGTCATAGGTGACGGCGGCGAAGCCGTTGGCCCCATGGGTGACGAACGTGTTGTCAGTCGCACTGACGATCCAGCCGGGAACCATGCCGTTGGTGATCGTCGGTGCGGACGTGGCCACGAGACGCGAACTGTTGTTGCCTGCGGCGATGCCGAGGAAGCCCGCACCCGAAGTGGTGATGATCAGGGTGCCCGTGCCACTGCGGTTGATCGAGGCTGCAGTCACAGCAACTTGGAAGTTGGTAGCCGTGCGCAGCAGGTCAATCTGGCTGCCACCGGCGATGGTGATCGCACCCATGGTTTCAACAGCCGCGAGGTTGCCGGTCAGGTTCGGGCCATTCACGCGAAGAACAGCGCTGTTGAGCGTGAGTGCCGCGCTGTCGCCCCAGCGATTTTGCATGGTGGCGGTCGTGAAGGCGCTGTTGTCCAACTGCAACACGCTGCCCGCATGAGTGTTGACCGTGTAGGCGTTGGTGGTTGTGCTGCCGTTGGCCAGGAACGTGCCCGGTGTGGTGCCGTTGGCAGAAAGGGTGCCGAACACTTCCACGGTGCCGCCAAAGCCGAGAGGACCGGCTGTTGCAGTGGAGCCTTGGTTAAATTGCAGCACGCTGCTGCGGTTGATGATCGTGTTGCCCGTGTAGTCATGCTGGTCACTGAACACCACGGTGCCAGTGCCGAGGTAGGCCTGGGCACCGATGAGCACGCTAGCGGTGCCGGTCAGGGCGCCTGTGGTGGTTGCAGCCGCATCCACGGTAAGGGTGCCAAGGCCGCCACCGAGGCGGTAGAGATTTCCAGCGCCCACGGTCAGGCTGGTGCCGCTGTAAGTGCCGTTGGCGGTCACACCATTGATGCTGCCGCCGCCCAGGAAGAAGCTGCCATTGCCGATGGTGGAAAGATCCAAGCTGGACGAATAGGTCTGCGCGTTTTCCAAGGCGAGGACACCCATGGAATCGGTGGTGAACAGGCCATTAAGGTAGCTCTGCGTGAAGCCGCCATAATTCTGGCGCAATGCGACCACAGAGTAGTTGGTGGGAGCGCTGACCATGCGGAGTTGGTTGGCACCGGTGATGTTGGTGGCGGCTTCCAGATGGATCGCGCCGTTCGGGTTGATGCGGATCTGGCCGCTGCCGGCCGTGGCAGCGGTGTTGGCCGCCGAGGCACCGTTGGCGCCACCGTTGTAGTTGCCGAAACGAAGAGCTCCCACGGCGTTGTTGGCCGCATTCACCGTGATGCCGCCGGTGAAGCTGCTGTTGGCATCGTTGAGCCAGAGCACGCCGGTGCTGGTCTTGTAGAGAACCAGCCCGCTGCCGTTGTCATTGATGGCACCGTTGAGCACCATGTCACCACCGTTGTTGAGGACTGCGTTGCCCACGAGCCTGGTCTGGCCAAAAATGTCAAGGGCATAGCCGTTGCCCGTGGTGTAGGTCAGCGTCTCGTTGCCAATCGTCAGGTCTTTGAAGCTGATGAACTTGTTGGAGCCGGCAGACTGGCGGTCCAAAGTCAGTGTGGCCGAGCCGTTGATCACGAGGCTCACACTGTTGGTGGTGTTGCCCAACGAGAGGCGGTCATAGGTGGTGCCGGAACCGTCAATGCGGATGTTGGTGGTGCCACCGTAGAGCTGCAGGGCTCCTTCGCCGAGGCCGCCATTGAGCAGCGCACCGATGGAGGCCACACCGGTGGTAGCGGTGGTGTTGCCGCGGAGGTTGAGCGTGCCGCCAGTCATGATGATGCCGCCCTTCCAGTCGTTGGCGCCGTTGGCCAGGTTGCTCAAGTCCAGCGTGGATCCGCCAGACTTGTTGAGGATGGCGGTCTTGTCGCCAGAGGCAGTCACTTTTCCAGACAGGGTCAGGGCGGCGGTGTTGGCAATGATGTTCGTGTAATTGCCTGAAGGCCCAAGGTCCACCGTGCCCAAGATCGCCGCGGCAAAAGTGTTCGCGCCCGTCACGTTCAAGGACTGTCCCTGCTCCCCAGGCGCCCCGAGGAAGGTCAGGCCGCCAGTGAGGGTGATAGTGGCGCCAGTCGCTGTGGTGCCATCGCGATCCGTGTTGAGGGTAACCAACTGATTGTTCTGACCGATGACGAGGCCGTTGCGGAATGACACGCTGCCGCCGGCACGCAGGAAGAAGTTGCTGAACGTGGTGGAGGAACCGCCAGTGTTCATCACGACCACGCCACCGTTGCCCGCAGGGTTGAAGGTGCCGGAGGTGGCCGCGGTGCGGAGCACCACGCTGCCGTTGTTGATGATGGTGTTGCCGGTGAAGGTCTGCTGATCCACCTGGAGTTCGAGGTTGGCCAGGTTGGCCTGGAACTGGCCGATGTTGGCGATCACATTGCTCACATTGGTGAGCTGGGCCGTGGTGGCGGCATTGGCCAGGTCCCCGAGGATCACCGATTGTCCAGTGGAGAAGGCCCAGATGTAGAGGTCCGCCGGGGTCACACCGTCACCCGCGATGATCTTGTTCGGAGCGAAGGTGCGTGCCGTGGTGCTGGTGTTCTGGAGGATGAGGCCGCCGCTGTAAATCTGGACGGTGGAGGGGTTGGCCAGACTGCCGGGAGTCTGGGCAGACACATCCGCGTCCGGACCACGGAGAGCATAGGAAGTCAGAATGACGTTGTTGCTGACCGTGGTGGCAGCGGTGAGCAGCATGCGGTCGGTGGAACTGCCCGTGTTCGCGCTTACCGTGCCGGAGACGTTGCGGTCAAAGCCGGCGCTCACAAAGCCGTTGTCAGCCGTGTAAGTGAGGAACTGGCCGTCCACGTTGTTGATCATCCAAGGAGCCACCATGCCGTTGGTGATGCCGCCGGGCACCGAGCCCACCCCGCCAGTGAACATGACACGCTCGTCGGAACCCAACTGGCCGCCGTTGTTGGGACGGATGTTGAAGGTGGCATTGTTGCCGGCGATGCCGCCAACATTGGTGGACTGAACCAAGCCACCCAAATTCAAGGTGACTGTGCGGCCGCTGTAATCGCGGGCCACAAGAAGGTAGCTGCCACCATAACCAGTGACCGTGCCCACGGTTTCCTGCACTTCGTAGTCACGGTTGCCAATGAGGCGCAACACAGAGCTGTCCAGCGTCAGGGCGGCGCTGTCATACCAGCGTCCCTGGCCTCCAAAGCCCTCGGTCTGCCCCACAGGCAGCACACCTGTGCTGTAGTCGAAGCGGACTTCAGATCCCGGACGGGTCGTGACCGTGCCGAGGTTGGCGGTCTGGCCAGCGTTGACAAACGTGCCTGCAAGGCCGCCAGCGATGAGCGTGCCAAACGTCTCAAAAGATGAACTCGTGAGCGAGCCACGGAAGTCGAGCGCCGAACTGCGGTTGACCAGTGTGGCGCCGGTGTAGTTCTGGTTTTGCAGCAGCACCACGGTGCCGCGTCCGCTGCCACCGGCGAGGTTGTCCACATTCGCCGCGCTCCACAGCATGCCGACTTCGAGGCTGTTGATGTTGCGCAGATCGGTATTGGCCAGCACGTTGGCATTGCCGTTGCTGCCCAAGTAAAGGGTACCACCAACGCCGAGGCGGTACCTGTTGCCCGCGCCAGCTCCCAGTGTGGAACCATTGTAGGTACCCTGCAGGCCGACCGCATTGGTATTGCTGCCCATGAAGGCCATGCCGTCGCCGATCTTCGCCAGATCCAGGTTCTGGTTGTACACGGTATTGATCATCAGGAGCAGCCCCCCCGCAGCACGCCCCAAGCCGGCCGCATTGGCGGCGGTGGAGTAGATGTAACGGCTGGTGTCCACCGGACCGCCCACACTGCCGATGCGGGTGTTGAACGAGGTCAGCGGAGCGTCGGCGGCCATGCGCAGGATGCCGTAGCTGAGCAGATTGGTGCGCAGGTCGAGTTCTCCGGTCCAGCCACCGGCCACGTTGCCTGTGTTGTTGAACTGGATGGCCGAGCCGGGCTGCACGAGGATGTTGCCAGAGGTGATCTTGGCTGTGTCGCTCAGTGTGATGAGGTTGCCCGTCTGGCTGCCGAAGAACGTGGTGCCGCTGCCGTTCACGTAACCGCCGGTCAGCGTGGAAGAACTGTCACCGCTGAAGAACTGGCTGGAACCCTGGTGATACAAGGTGCCGGCACCGCTCACGGTGCCGGTGATGGTGGTGGTAGTGCCCAGGCTGAGGTAACCATTCTTGGTCATCACCACATTTCCAAGCTGGTTGTTGTAGGAGGTGGCGGAGTTCGTCACCGTCCCGCCCGTCACCGTCAGGAACGGCGAGCCAAGCGGACCGCCGAAGGTGACATCGCCAAACACGACCGTCTTGTAGGCCACGCCGATGTTGATGACCTGGGTGCCGGTCAGCAGACCTTGATTGCTGAGCACCGCATTGCGGCTGCCGATGTAGCTGGTGGATCCGATGCTGGCGGTGGAACCGACGATGAGGTTGTTGCTCTGATTGGTGTTGATGATCTGCGAGGTCTGGGCGCCATCACCATCGTAACGGGTGTTCAGCGTGGCGTCGTTGAGTGTGATGGTCGCGCCATTGCCAAGCAGGTTCACCATGCCGTTGGCGCCGCGAGCTTCGAGCACACCACCGGCCACCACCCAGGCACCCACCTGGTTGTCCGAGGTCTGGCCGTTGGAATAAAGGAAGATGGAGCCTGCGCCCGATTTGGTGATCGTGCCCGTGCCACCGTTGGCGATGATGGAGCCGGAGAAGGAGATGGCACCAGTGCCGGCGATGGTGGTGTTGGCCTGGGTGAGGCTCGCCGTGCCATTGACCTGGATGCCAAAGCTGGCCTGCGCCTGGGCACCGCCGCTGAAGCCGAACGCGGAGGAATTCACCGTGAGGTTGTTGATGACTGCCGCGGCCGTCGCTCCCGGTCCAGTCAGGATGGAGGTCACGTTCGGCTGGCCGAAGTTGTTGGTGGCGGCGACGATGATGTTGTAACCGCTGCCCGCGCCAAACTGCTCGGCGGCCTGATTGGCGACCGTCTCGATGTTGACCACGCCACCCAGGCTGAGAAGACCGCCAGCGAGCGTGATGGAGCCGGAGCCGAGGCCCAGCGGATTGTTCACCGCCAGCGTGCCGAGGCTGCTGCCAATGGTGACCAGCGCAGCCGGATTGGTGTTGATCACCTGGCCGGCATTGATGGTGGTGCCGCCGGAGAAGGTGTTCTGGCCGATGATGTTGCCGATGGACAGCGGCGTGGCGATGGTGGCGGTGCCCACACCGGATTTCACCAAGGCAATCGTACCGGCACCTTCCTGGATCATGCCGGTGAAGGACTGGGCCTGGTTGAGCCCGGTGTTCAAGGTGAGCGTGGAGGAGCCTGAAGAGTTGGTCACAAAGCCCGTGCCGCTCAGGCTGCCGAGGGTGATGCTCTGGCCGTTGAGATCAAAGGTACCGGTGTCGTTGACCATCAGGTTCACGCGGCCATTGGTGCCGGTGCCGCCGGTGAATACCGCGGCGTCGCTGCCGAAGCGCAGGATGCCTTCCTGCACATAAACGGTGCGCAGAGCGGTGGTGGGAGCCAGAACGTTGTTCGTGCCGTTGATGAGGAGATTGCCGGCACCAAACTTGATAAAGTCATTCGCCTGGATGCTCGCAGTGATGGTGGAGATGCCGGACTGGCCCTCACGCACATACACGTAGGCGTCAGTGGTGGACGTCGTGCCAAAACGCAGCGTGAAGGCTGTTGTGCCACCAATCACCGGCGCAGTGTTGCCGTTCATGATCAGGCCGCCGTTAACGATGCGCAGGGTGTCGGTCGTGTCCGTGCCATCGATGTTCGCGGAGGTGCGCAGGGCGTAGATGTCGATGGTGTCCGTCACCGAGGCGGTGCCAACACCAGAGGCGGCGGAAATGTCCCCGATGCTGGTGGCACCACTGGCGGTCAGGTTGGCCTGAGTGGTGGCGGAATGAAGTTGGAAGCCGTGGGTGGCGATGACGCTGGCAAAATTCGCGTCAGAATTGGTCGCGTTGTTGCGAATCACCATGTTCGGCGTGGCAAGGGTGCCATTGGTCACCGTCGGCAACGTGCCGCTGAGAATGAATTTCTGTGTGCCGGTGGCCGTTCCGAAGGCACCGGCAGTTGTGGTGTCGGTGCCCATGATCACCAGGGTGCCCTTGTTCACCGCCGCATTGAACGTGAGCGCGGTCAGGGCGTTGGTACCAGATGAGGGCTTGGAGACGTTGATGTAGCCGCCGCCGCCGAGAACGATCGGACCCGCATGCGTGATGGTCTGTGCAGTTGTGCCGGTCAGGCCGAGGAGACCACCGTTGATGGTGATGATGTTGCCCGCCGCCGATGCAATGAAGGGAGACCCGCTCACGCTGGTGGAGACAACCGCGTTGAGCGCATTGCCGACCGTGGCGCTGGACATGGCCCCCGGATTGAAACCACCAATGGTAAGGCCTGTGGTGGCCACGTTACCGTTGGTGGTGGGACTGGCACCGGTGGTGGTGGGCGTCATCAGAAGAGTGCCGAGGCCAGTCTTGGTCAGAGTGAAGGCACCCTGCACCGAGTTGGTGGTGGGAGCCGCCTGATCCTGGCCGCGAATGGTGAATGTGTTCCCTTGCGTGACGTTGATCGTGCTGTTGGCCGTGAAGATGAACTGGTTGTCGCTCAGGAAGGTACCGTTGACAGACAAGGTGCCGCCGGAGAGGCGGATGTCAGGAACTTCGCTGCCGATGACCGTGGTTCCAAGGCCGGTGGCGGCGTTGACGACCAAGGAGCCGGCGCTGATTTCCCAAGCGGTGCGGTATTTGTCGAGAGTGGCGGCCGTGGCACCCGCGTTGTTGGTGCCGGTGTAAATCAGGATGCCGCCACCGGTCTTGGTGGCCACCGCACCGTTGCCAGTCACTGAAAGGTTGGAGGCAATCGTGATCGTGCCCTGCTGCGTGGTAACGTTGAAATTGCGCGCACGGGCCACGGTGGTGCTGGAACCGTTGCCGATGTCAAAGTTTGAACCGGTGCGGTTGAAGTTGATGCTGCCACGACCTTCAAACGTCATGGTCAGTGCCCGGTCGGTGGTGAGAGCCGAGGCATCCAAGGCATTCGGGATGGTGATGCTAAGACCGTTGGAGCCGATATTGCCCACGCGGTCATTGGTAGCGTCCGATCCCCCACCGCCGAACGCCAGCGTCCCGGTGCCCACCGGGCCGCTCAGGATGACCGGCGCCGCCGTCGTGCCCGTCCAGTAGGTGTCACCACCGATCACAAAGCGGGCGTTCTGAATGTTCAGGCCGCCGGAGAATGTGTTGGTGCTGTAACCGTTCACATTGTTCAGGAGGCGGACCACACCGCTGTCAATGTTGGAAGTGTTGGTGTCACCGATACGCACCGCGCCGGTTCCGGTGATGGCGCCAGTCACATCCAGGGCACCAAGACCGCCGCGGTTGACGCTGCGGAAGATGGTCTGCCCCGTGCCGCCCTGGGTCTGCACCGCGCCGCTGATCGTGGCACGGTAGAGTGTCGCCGCGATGATGGTGGTGGTGTTGTTGGTGCCGGTGTTGTTGAGAATGTCACGGCCAAAGTTGATGTTGCCGCCCAGCAGAAGGAAGGAGCCGTTGCCGGTGATGTTCAGCGGAGTGGCGCTGACGCCGAGTGCGCCTGCGGTGTTGGGCAGCACATCCGTGCCGACCTGGAGCACACCGGCGTTCAATTCCGTGGTGCCCTGATAGGTGTTCATCCCGCTGAGCACCAAGGTCTGGGCACCTGCCTTGATCAGATTGCTGCCCGCCACGCCGGAAATCACACCCGAGATGCCCAGAATCGGGTTACCGGCTTCACCATCCGCATTGATGATGTGAGTGCCCGCCACACCGCCCGGAGACAGGTTGACATTGCCACGCAGCATCAACTCACGGCTGCTGTTGTCACCACGATAGCGAAGATCACCGAGGATCTCGACATTGTTCATCAGGTCCACATGGGGAAAGTTGCCATCCACGCGGATGTAACCGCCGGAGGCGGAGACTTGGTTGAAGATGAGGGTTCCCGTGCCGAAGGCGTAGGGGTTGTTCACCGTCACACCCGCGCCCGTGTTGAAGAGGGTGCTGCCGGTGTAGTTGTTGCGGTTGCGCAGGAGCACCGCCGTGTTGTTGGGTCCATTGCCGTTGATCATCATCTGGCTCGCGCCGCCGTCATCCCCCACGTTGGCACCGAAGACCACGCTGGCACTGCCGGTGAGGATGTTCTCAAAGGCAAAGTTGCCCAAGGCCAGGCTGCCCTGGTTGCCTCCAAATCCGAAGCGATAAACACCATCTGCACCGGCACCCAAGGTCGGGGCAAAGTAGTTGGTGGTACCGGCCGAGGCGCCGAGCCAGAGCTTGCCACCGCCGAGCAGGGTCTCAAGCGCCCCCATGTCGAGCGCATTGTACTGCCAGCCGGCATCCAAGGCGATGCCGCCGAGGTAGGAACCCTGGGTGCTGAAACTGACCTTGCCATCCGTGGGCGTGGTGGTGACGAGGGCTGACAACTGCGCCTGGGTGGTGTTGAAGCCAACCGCCAGGCCGGACAAGCCGTTGTAGTCGGAGATTGAGTAAACCTTCTGCGCGCTGATGTTGCTGGGGTCAAAGAGACGGATGAGCGTGCCGGGATTCAACCGGATGTCTCCCGCGCCGAAGGGCGTGCCGCTACGCACCATGCTGGCCACAAGGCTGGTGGCGGTGTTCTGGGTGCTGCCCCAAACGTCCAGGCCGATCTGGCCATCCGTGCCGAAGGTGTTCGCACTGCTGTTGAAATCCACCATGCCGTTGCCGACCTTCACCAGCTTGCCTCCACTGACGACGCCATTGAGGATGGTGTGACCGTTGCTGGAGAAACCGGCGTTGATAACGCTGCCGTTGGAACCAAGCGTGGTAGTGCCTGTGACCGTGAAGTTGCCGTTGTTGGTGAAGGTCACGAGGCTGTTCGGGCCCAGGTCTGCAAACGTGAGCGAGCCGATGCGCTGCTGCACGCCACCCGTGGCGGCAGCGATGTCCTGCACGTTGATCGTGGAGTCACCTGCGATGGTGACCGCACTGCCAAGGTAACCGGTGACACGTGAACCACTGGTAAGAATGGCGTCACGTCCGTCCGGATTGGCGATGAGGGAGTCCAGCGTCATCGTGATGCCGTTGAGGATCAGGTTTTGATTGTTGGTGACGGAGTTGATGGCCACACCCGAGCCCGAAACCGGGTTGGCGACGCGCAGCGTGCCCTGGTTCACATTGATCGGGCCGTTGAAGGTGTTGCTGCCGGTGAGAATCAGGATGCCTGTGCCAAACTTGGTCAGGCCGCCCGCAGTCTGGGTGATCTGTGCGTTGATCTGGGCGGTGGCACCGGATGCAGTGAAGATGAAAGCCTCATTGCCGCCGAAATCGAGTGTCATCGGCGCCGTGATGTCCGTGCCAATGGTCGCAGTCTGCTGGGCGTTGATGGTGGGACTGCCGGTGAGGATCAAACCGCCGCTGGCAATGGTGATCGTATTGCCAGCTCCGCCGGGGGAGAGAATATTCTGTGCCGTGCGCAGGGCGTAAATGTTCGGATTGTCTCCCGTGCCCAAGGTCTGCGCACCGGTCACGACGTCCACAATCGCCGTGCCACCGGTAAGCCCGGTGGTGAAGGTACCCGCGGCCGTCATGCGCACGCCGTACTCAATGGTGCCTGCCGTTGGCGCACCAGTGCTAAGCAGCGGCTGGAAGCCGGTGTCCGTGCCGAAGGTGCCGTTGCCCGCGTTGTAGCCCACAAAGCTGTTGGTGCTGGCATCGATGATCCAAGGAGCCACCATGCCGCTGTTGACCACCCCGGCGCCATTGCGCGTGACACCACTGAGCGTGAAACTCGTCGTGGTGGTCACACGATCGAAGAAGTTCGTGGAGGTGGTGCCCGGAATGCCGAGCGTGCCGGCGGCGCTGGTGGTGATGGCAAGGCTGCCACCCGAGGAACGGGTCAGGGTACCGAGGTTCAAGGTGGCGCTGCCCGAGCCAGCACGAACCACCGTGATCGTGCCTCCTTTGCTGACGATGACATTGCCGATGGTCTCCCTCGACTGGTTGCCAGTGATGCCATTGAAACGGAAGGTGCCGCCGTTGAGATCGATGGCGCCCGAATCATCCCAGCGATCCTCACCCCCGGCCACCTGGCCGAGCTGGTCGTTGATGATGATGGTGCCGCCGGGGCGCAGGATGTAGCTGCTGTTGGCATTGCTGCCGGTCGCGGCGTTGAGAAAGGAGGCGGTGCCGTTGTAACCCTGCGGATCGGAACTCAACTGCAAGGTGCCGAAGATTTCCACCGCACCCGTTCCCAGCGGCGTGCTGCCACCCGGAGCCGCGCCCGTGTCGAGCGTGACAGTCATGCCCTTGGTGATCTGCGTGCCACCGGAGTAGTTGTTGGAGTTGCGGATGATGATCGTGCCGCCCGCGTTGACCTGCGCGCCCCCGAGCCAGTTGTTACGATCCAGGCCAATTTGTGCGAAGGCCGTGCCAGTGAGCACATTGTCAGAACCGCTGAACACCAAGGTGCCGGCAGGACCACCCACGAGGCGGTAGGTGTTGTCAGCCCCGACTCCGAGCGTGGAAGCCAGGTAGTTGACTTCCGTGGCGTCGCCTGAACCGAGATAAGCCCTGCCATCACCGATGGTGGACATGTCCAGGGCGCTGGTCCACATGTTGCGACCCAGCAGGAGCACCTCGCTGGCGACATGGCTGAAGTTGGTGGAGTTCAAGACCGTCGGCGCAAAATCTCCATCCAGAACCACTGCCCCGAGTGAGTCGGTGCGGCTCAAGGTACGCAGATTGTTCGGCGTGTTCAGGCTGCCGTCGCCAGCGATGCGCAGTGCCGCACCCGGATAGATGCGGATGATGGCGGAACCCAGAGGTGATCCGGTCGTGCTGGTGACCTGCACCGCGCCACTCTGGATGTCGATGCCGCCGGTGAAGCCGGAGTTGCTGGAACCCGAGATGATGAGGTGACGGAAGTTATCGATCGTGCCGCCACCGCCTTTGACGATGTTCCCGCTGCCCGTGATGGGCCCTGCAAGTTCCAGACGACCCGCAGGACCGGTGGTGTTTGTGTTGAAGATGGCGTAGGCGCCCTGGATGTTGGTGGTGCCCGCGACTCGCAGTCCGTAAGTGTTGCCACCTGTGACGTTCAAGGTCTGGTTGCCAATGTTGAGATCGCCGATCTGGATCATGTTGCCCGCGCCGGCAGCGATGCGGTCCACGTTGATGGTGGTGGTGCCCTTCACGTTTACCGTCATGCCATTGCCGGTCTGGCTGCCGAAGATCACGTAGCCGTTCACCGCGCCGGAAACATCACTGTTGAGATTGAGCGTGCCACCGAACAGATTGAGAACGGGCTGAGTGCCGGTGCCAAAGCCGCCGAAGGAATAGGGGCTCTGCGCAGTGATGGTACCTTGATAAAGATTGGTGCCACCGGTGAAGGTGTTGTTGTTGGCGTCCGGCGAATCCACACGGCTGGCTGCCAGGGTCAGGGTGCCTGTGCCCATCTTGTTGAGGGACGTGGTTTGAGTACCGCCATTGACAGCATCCACAATGCGCCCGGCCCAGGTGCTGGCGGCGCCGCCATTGATGATGATGCCTGCCGCGGAGGACGTGCTGCTGTTGCCTACCACACCGCCGGAGTTGTTCACGGCATTGTTGAGGGAGCCCACCACGAGGTTCGTGCCGTTGAGGTCGAGTGTGGCACCAAGATTAACATTGACCGCCGTCACCAAGGACACCAGGCGGGTGTTGGCACCCACCTGCAGGGTGCCGTCCTGAATGGCGAGACCATTGGCCTGAGTCGCACCGACGATGCCAGTGGTACTGGTAAGCGCCAGCGTGCCGGTGCCGAACTTGGTGAAGCCGTTGGCGGTGACAGCACCGCTCATGGTGGTGGTGCCGCCCGTATAAACGACACCTTCACCTGACGTTGCGGTACCAACTGTCGAAGTCGGCGAGAAGATCACCGGAGCACTGATGGTTGGGGTGCCGTAGGTGATCAGACCGCCCTCACCGCCCGTCAGGCTGACACCGATGCTGGTGATGCTGAGTTTGGACGCGCCGGAGGCAGTGATGTCACTGTTGGTGCGGATGGCGTAAGTGGTGAGGCTGCTGGTGAGATTCTGCGCCGAGGTGAAGTCATTGATGCTCGTGGCGGTGGCGGTGCCGATCGCCGTGTTGAGCGTGCCGCTGTAGGGCACCAGGCCGTGGGTCGCGTCGTTCTGCAGGAAGAACGGCGTGCCAGCGGAACTGTTGCCAATGATCACCGGGGAGAAGATGCCATTGATGAGCGATGTGGCACGGGCCGTGCCTGCGGTGAAGAGGTTGGTCGGGATGACACGCACACCGCTGGCAGCGTTGGTGCCCAAGGTGAAGCCGGAAGCCACATCGATGACCAAGGTCCCGTGGGTATTCGTCTGCTGGATCAACCCCAGAAGATTGACCGTGGCCTGGCCAGCAGTGAACGGGCTAAGGGACAGATGGCCGCCACCGCCCATGAAGAAGGACGAGTTGGTGGCGCTGGCAAAGGCGACCGCTGTGGTGGACGGCGTGGTGAACTGCAACGTACCACCGTTAAGACCGGTGTTGGCATTGGCAGCCGAGGCAGCGATACCACCTGCCACCGAGGTCACCACGGTGCCCTGGTCAATGTTGAAAGCCGTGGTCGTGGCGGTGCCGGTCCACGTGTTGGTGCCGGTGAGCACGAGAGTGCCGTTGCCGGTTTTGCTGATGCCAAAGGTCGAGGCCGCGGTGCTGGTCAGCACGCCATTCATGATGAGAGTTTTGCCCGCGACGATGTCGATCGCACCGCCTGTGCCAACAGCGCTGGTAGTGGCACCACGCTGGGTGGCAAAACTGTCCGTGATGCGCAGCACGGGACCGTAGGCCGTTGTGGCTGTCGCGCCCGCAAAAGTGACGTTGCCGCTGGTGACCGTGTCACCGAGGTTGGCGTTCGCCGACACCTCGACGCGACCGGCGGTGATGGTCATTGCATTGAAGCTGTTGTTGCCACCAAGAGCCAAGGTGCCGTTGCCGAGCTTGCTAAAGGCCACGCCCGCAAAGTTGCTGTTGGACGACTGGGTGATGGTGCGGTTGGTGCCCACGCTGATCGTGCTGCTGGTGGAAAGGTTGGTCACGTCATTGCTGAGCGTGTAGTCCGTTTCCCACGCGGCAAGCGCACCAGCATTGAGCAGAATGTGCGAGCCGGAAGGGATGGCCCCTGCACTGCCGATGACGAGCGTGCCGGCATTCACCTGGGTGAACCCCGTGTAGGTGTTCGTGCCACGCAGTTCGAGGATGCCAGCGCCCGCCTTGATGAAATGATTGAAACCGCCGCCAGTCCCGTCCTGGATGGTGCCGGAGAGGATGACACGGTTGCCAGTGTTGTTCTGGGTGAAGGTGCGAGCGGCACCCTGGGAGGATCCATAAGCGCTGTCGGAGAGGCTGATGGTGCCGGAGAGCGTGAAGTTGGTGTTGACGTTGCCGTTCGCATTGAAGTCAGCATCCCCCAGCATGACGATGTTGTTCGAAACAGTAAGGGGTTGGATGAGGCGCACGAGGCCCAGGTTGCCGTTCGGCCGGATGGAGCCGCCGTTGAAGATGAGGTTGCCAGAGCCGAGGGCGCCCTCATTGCCGATTTCAAGCACAGCGCCCTGATTCAAGGTGAGACCACCGCTGAAACCGTTGGTCGTGTTAAGGAGCACAGTGCCGCCGCCCAACGCCGGGGCTATGGACTGGGCCTGGACACCGTTGCTCAACACTCCGACCTGGACGCTGTTGGCACCAGAGAGGACGGGCGTGTTGATCCACAGCACGCCGGCACCACCACCGAGGCGATAGGTGCTGCCACTGCCTGCGGTGAGGCTGGTGGCGTTGTACATCGCGTTCTGACCCGTCAGACCGCCGCCGAGGAAGGTCTTGCCGCCGCCAATGGTGCTCTGGTTGAGTGCGGTGCTGAAACCGACCACATCCAGTGCAACCACACCGTCGAAATTCGGCGCCGTGCTAGAAAAGGTGACGGTGGGCAGCGCGCCGACATACTGCATGTTCAGCACACCGACGCCAGCCATGTCACTGTTGATGGTGATGGTGCCGCTGACGTTGCCGGAGTTCGAGATGCCAATGTAGGTGCCCGGATTCACGCTGATGGCACCGGTGCCAAACGGCGTCTGGTTGCTGCCATTGAGAGAAATGAGCGCCCCCTGGTTCACCGTGATCGACTGGCTGTAACCGGAGGAGTTGCCGCCGATGCTCAACCAGCCCGCGCCCCACTTCTCGATGGAACCAGTGCCAGCAATGCCGCCATGAAGCTGAATGGCTTCCGTGGCCGCGCTGGAGACGAAGGAGGCGGGACCGTTCAACGTGGTAACCCCCGCCACGTTGGTGATGCCGTTGGAGATGCTGGCCAGCACCGTCGGCGTGTTGAAGGTGTTCGAGGCATAAGGATTGATGGTCATGGTGCCAAAGATGGCGGCGTTCAGGCCCACGCGGGTGTCTTGGTTGATAATGAAATCCGTCTGCAAGAAGGAGAGCGAAGCCCCACTGTGGAACTGGCCGCCATTGGAAATAAGATCGTTGGTAGCACCATATGGATTGGTCGTGCTGCCGCCGAGCGCATACTGGTTCTCGAGGCGGAACCAGTTGGCGCTGTTTACCACCACGTCCCCGGTGAGGGTGCCGCGGTTGTCACCATTAAGCCCCATGTCACCCGGGCCAAATTTGGTAATGCCCGTGGCAGTGATTGGACCGCTAAGGGTGAGAATGCCACTACCGGCACGGTAAATCACAAGTTCGCCGGAAGTGACGATAGGCGCGTTGATGGTCTGAGCGGCACTGGTGCCAATGAAGCCACCGCTGGCAATGGTCAGGGCGAAGTTCGGGGTGATGGTGACGCCTGTGGCGGTCTGGCCCGCCTGATTGGAGATGGTGATGGACACCCCAGGATTGATGGCTGTGATGACCGCTCCGACCGGAATCCCCGAACCAGTGACGGACTGGCCGACCACCAGACCGCTGGTCGCTGTGGTGGCGATCACATTCGAACCTGTAGTCGTGTCACCTGTGATCGTCGCAGCAGCGGCGGTGGTGATGGCCTGATCACTACGGAGGGCGTAGATGTTCGGATTGTAGTTCAGCGTCTGGGTGCCGCCGCTTATGTCCACCGTTGCCAGTCCTGTCGTGAGGCCAGTGCTGAAGTTTCCGGCAGCAGTGATCCGCGAACTGTAGGCCACCTGGCCCGTTCCTGGTGTGGCGACGCTGACAAGCGGCTGAAGGCCAAGCGTCGCACCTTGGTAGCTGAGGAAAGTGTTGTTCGTGACATCCACCATCCACACCGGGGCAATGCCTGCCGTGGCACCCGCTCCGGTGTTGGTGCTGCCACCATTGGTGATGGCAGTCGTCACAAGGAGGCGGTCAAAGGCAGAAGCGGCGTTGAGTGTGCCAGCGGCAGCGGTAGTGAGGGAGAGCGTGCCACGCTGCGAGCCACGTGTGATGCTGTCCACCTCCAAGATCGCGGTTCCAGAATTGCTGCGGGTCACATTCAGGGTGCCCCCGCCCAATCCCACAGTCACGGCACCGATCTTTTCATAGGTGTCGAAGTTGCTCGCACCGAAGAGGCTGAACGTGCCACCATCGAGCGTGATGCCCGCCGAATCCCCCCAACGGCCCTGGCCGCCCGCACCGGAGAAGACACCGACGGTGTTGTCCAGACGAATGGTGCCGAGTACGCGAAGGCTGTAAGTGTTGGCATTGGCAGCAGTGTTCGCGTTATAGGCGGAGCCCAAGGCGCCGCGATACACGAGCAGGGCGCTGTTGGCCACGTCCACCACGCTGGAGCCCAGCGGTGTGGAGCCGCCGATCGCACCGCCGGTTTCCACGGCGAGGGTGCTGGCACGATTGACGAGCGTGCCGCCGCTGTAGTTGTTGGAATTCTGGATGACGACCGTGCCGGTGCTGTTGATTGGAGCCAACTGACCAAAGGTGACTGTTGGTATCCGCGTGCCCACTTCGACCGAGTTGGCACCCGTAAGCGTGTTGTCCGCTCCTGCAAACGTGAGAGCGACCGCAGCGCCGGTATTGGCGCCCAGACGGTAGCGGCTGCCAGCGCCCGCATTCAGCGTCCCGACGAACTGCACGCCAGAGTTGCCGAGGGCATTGGTGCCGTAGGCACCGAGGAACTGGCTGCCGTCACCAATGCTGTTCATGTTGATCGTGCCCGCGAATGTCGGGAGGCCAATCTGCACCGCGCCACTGAGGAAGGAGTTCATCGACCCGCTGGTCAACGCCCCAGTGCCGTTGTCCGGGCTGAAGTTGCCATCGAGCACCAACTGGCCGAGCGCCGTGGTGTTGCTGAGGATCTCCACACTGGCAGCACCGGTGGTGCTGGTGGAGGCAGCGATGCGCAGGACACCACCGGGATTGACGACCACCGGGCCGCTGCCGAGCGGCGTTCCCGTCGTGCTGTACACCTGCACGGCACCCGCCATGATGTTGGTGCCTCCGGTGTAGGTGTTGCTGGTGCCAGTCACGCGCAGCGTGCCGGCGCCGCTCTTGTTGATGGCGAAGGCCACGCCCCCGCTGTCCTGCACGACTCCGGATAGCTCGACCACGGAGCGACCGGCCGAACCTGCGCCGGTGGCCACGTTGAAGACGGCGGCATTGCCACCAGTGACGGTGCCGGCAAAACGCAGGCTCTGGCTGTCGGTCTGCGGAGTGGAGGTGAAGCTGCTGTTACCGAGGGTCAGGTTGCCAAACTGGAGGTAGTTGTCGAGGAAACCAGTGCCCAATCCATTGTTGTCGGTGGTGATGTTGGTGCTGGTGCCGTTCACCACGACATTGACGCCGTTGGTGGCCTGGTTGCCGATGATGGTGGCCATGCCGGGCCCGATGCCCGTCGGCTGGAGCAGCAAGGTGCCGCCCTGAAGTTCCAGAGAACCTGGTGTGCTGCCATTGGCACCACCCAGGCCAAACATGTTGTTCAACGTGATCTGACCAGACCTCAGCACAATACCGCCAGTAAACGTATTGAGGTTCGCCAGCGGATTATTGTTAGACGCACCGGCCAGCGTCAGCGTGCCTGAGCCGCCCTTGATGACGCGCGTGGTTCCCGCGCCGTCCTGGATGGTGCCGGAGAAGATCGGGCTGTTCGCGCCTTCAATAACCAGCGTTCCCGCCGTGGCATTGCTGTTGGTCACGAAGCCTGCGGTACCAGCGATGCCACCCGCCTTCACCGTGCCCCCGTTCAGATCGAGCGTGCCAGCGTCGTTGAGGAGCAGGTTGATCGAAGCAGGCTGTGCCGACGTGCCGCTGAATTGAATAGTGCCAGCCTGCACCGCAAGACTGTTGGTGATGCGGTTCGTGCCGCTGAGCACGAGGGTGCCGTTGCCGAACTTCGTGAAGTTGTTGGCCGTGACCGTTCCGCTCAAGGTCGGCGTGCCGCTGGTGTAGCCCGTGCTGGTGTAAACGACACCCTCACCGTAGTTGACGCCATTCAACTGGCTGACGCCGTTGTTCACCATGCCGAAGAACAGATCCGAGCTGATCTGCGGAGCCGCAGCGCCAGAGCCGTTGATGAGGATGCCGCCGATCTGGGTCTGGTTGCCAGTGGAAGCATTGGCCACGACCTGCAGCAGGCCGCCGGAGACATCCGCCGTGGTTTTGAAGGCATAGATCGAGTTCGTGCCGGTGAGGGCCTGTGAGGTGGTGATGTTGCCCACGGCGGTGGCCTGCGAACCAGACAGCGTGGTCACTGATGTGGTTGGCGTGCCGGTGATGAAACCGTTGGTGGTGTTGTACGTCACGAAGTTCACATCACCTGAGGTGGCCCCGTCGGTGGCGTAGCGCACGATGACCGGGGACACGATGCCGTTGAAGTTGGCGGAGGCCACGGCCGTGCCCAGAAGGTTGGTGGTGGCAATCAAGCGGGAGCGCTGGCCCGATGTGCCTCCCCAGTTGGTGCCTGAGAGAATTAATGTGCCCTGGCCGCTTCGAGCAATGCTGGCCGAGGTCATCTGCGCGTTGAACGCGCCAGTCTGGTCGAGCCGTATGGTGCCGCCACCGACGATGCTGAGGCCCGTGGTACCCATGGTGATGGCACTGTCCGCGGAGGCCAGCATGCGGATCGTACCACCGTGCAGATTCACCGCCACGTCGCCAAACGGAGTGCCGGAAATGGCCGAAGTTTGCAGAATGCCCGCGTTGACCTGGGTGGTGTCATGGAGGTTGCTGAAGGCCGCCGCCGTGCCACCGAAAATCAAGGTGCCTGCCCCCACTTTGTTCAAAACACCAGCCGTGTTGGCCGATGCCACCGAGAAAGTCACCGTTTTGGTCGAATCAACACTGATGGCACCCGCGGTGGTCATGGTGATGGCACGGTTCACATCGCTGATGTCGTCGGTGAACTGCAACATGGGCACGCCCGAGGAGTTGTTGTAGATGAGCGTGTTGCTGAAGGTGATGCCGCCAGCGGTGGCGGTGTTGCCGAGCTGGTTGTTGGCGCTCGCCTTGACCACACCACCGGCGATCGTCAGGCCATTGAAGCTGTTGTCCCCGGTCAGCACCAGTGTGCCGGAACCAGCCTTCTGAAGAGCGCCCGCGCCCTGCCAGTTCGTGGTGGACACCTGTGTCAGCGTACTGCCTTCAGAAACATCCAGCGTGCTGGCGGCCAGGAAGTTGAGTGTCTTGCCGTTGGTGAACGACGTGTTGCCCTGCGATCCCCAGTAGGAGAGGTTGCCACCGTTCATGTTCACGTAGGGGTTTGTGCCCAGGTTGCTGTCGCTGGAGATCACGAGGTTGCCAGCGTTGACGAGGGTGATGCCGGTGTAGGTGTTGGTGTTGGTGAGCCGCAGCGCACCTGCACCCGCCTTGACGAGCCCGTTGTAGGAACTCGCGCCGTCGCTGATCACGCCGGAGAGTGTGATGATGGCACCGCCCAACTGCTGGTAGGACGAAGTGCTGATGTTGATCGTGCGCATGGCACCGCCAGCGGTGCTGCTGTTGGTAAGCCCCACATTTCCTGTGAAGGTGAGGTCAGCGGGAACCGCAGCGCCATTGAATACGCTGTTGATGGTGACGTCGCCGGCAAACTGGATGTCGTTGGTGATGGTGTGCCCGTATGTGAAGCCATTGGTGCGCTGCACGCTGTCGCCCACGAGCGTGCCGCCATTGAACAGCAGAGTGCTTGTGCCAAAGGCGGAGTTGTTGCTGATCTGCACCGTCTGGCCCTGGTTGAACACCGTGTAGCCGGAATAATTGTTCGCCTGGTTGAGCACCACGGTGCCGCCACCGTTGACCATGCCGACGGAGTTGCCCTGGTTGCTGTTGTTGATGGCACCGAAGATGACGTTGTTGGCGCCGGTAAGCTGGTTGGCCACATTCAGGTTCAGCACGCCAGTGCCGCCGCCGAGACGATACCAGTTCCCTGCATTTGGATTCGAGGTGAATCCGCTGCTGGTCGCGACGAATGTGCCGCTCGGTGTCAGCGTTCCTGTGAAGTTGGCGGAACTGGATCCTGGAACACCGGTGGCTGCGTTGACACCGCCCACACTGCCGAGGAAGCTGGTTCCGCCCGCGAGAGTGCTCTGGTCGATGGTCGTGTTGAAGCCCGCCACATCAATGCCGATTACAGCGCTGAAGGGGGCGCCGGTGTTGCCGTTGTTGTAAGTCGCCGTGGGAGCCGCGCCATTGTAACCGAGAGCAATGACACCCAGGCCCGTCAGATCGCTGTTCACCGAAAGCGTCCCAGATACGTTATTGGTGTTTGCCAGGCGGAGCTGACCGCCAGCATTCACCGTGACCGCGCCGGAACCGAATGGCGTGTCACTCGAGCCACCAGCGGTGGTGACGAGCAGTCCTTGGTTGATGATGGTACCGCCGGAGTAATTGTTTTGCGTCACCGAGCCGGAGTAGGCCGCTCCGTTCGTGATCACCACGGTGCCCGTGCCCCACTTTTCCAGACGGCCGCTGCCGGTGATCTGGCCTTCGAGCACATTGATGTTACCCACACCGGTGGCGGTGGGGTTCAGGTACACCGGTCCACTGAGCGTGGTGGAACCCGTGATCACCGAGCCCCCGGTTGCAATGGTGAGCAGGATTGGGTCGGTCGAGCCACCTGCACGCGCGGCGACTGTCAATGAACCAAACCGAGGCGTGATATTGGCCACGGACGTAAGCTGGGAGTTATTCACCGCCGTGATGTTATTGAGGTAGTTCGAAGCCGCCTGGGTGGTGCCCGTCAGGTTCAAAGTGCCCCCGGCAAGACGAACCGCCATGGTGTCCATGACATAAGGAGAGGTCGGGTTGGCCCGCGTGCCAATGCCTGCTGGAGCCGCGGAGGTCAGGTTGCCTTGGTTGATAGTGAGCGTCCCGGAGAGCAGCGAAGTGGTGCCCGCGCCAGTGTTCGTTCCCGTCAACGTGAGATCACCGGGACCGGATTTGGTCAGGCTGGTGGCATTCACTGTGCCAGAGAGCGTCGTGGCGAAGGTGGCCGTCGAGTTGTAGATGACCGCCTCGCGATTGCCGCCGGTGCCGAAGATCCAGTTGTTGGCATGTGTCTGCGCCGCCGTGCTGCCAAAGATGACGCCTGCACCGTCACTTACACTCGCACCGGAACCAACGTTGATGTTAAACGCGCCACTGATGGCGACGTTTCCAACACGAATCGCATGAACGCTCGTCGTGCTCGCGGTCAGCGTCATTGCAGTGGTCACATCGGCAATGGCGGTCCCACCAGTAAGCGCCTGGAGGGCGGCAGCAGTGGCAGCCGTGGTGTAAGTGGCATTGCCAAGCCCCGTGGCGCCCGTGGTCACGAAACTCGGCGAAGCTGCCGTGGTGTGGTTGATGACCCACGGGGCGATCATCCCATTGGTGGCGGTGATGCCTGTGCCTGAGCCGTTGGTCTGCAAGTTGGTGACTACAAATTTGGTGTCCGTGCCCGCTGTGGCGCTGAAGGCACCACCGGTCGTGAGGATCGTCAGCACACCACCATTCACACGGTTGAGGTTGGTGACATTGAGGCGGGCACCATCTGTGGCAGTCGAGCTGCCGCGGGATACTTCAATCATGCTACCACCGTCGAAATTCACGTTCGCCAGATTCTGGATCATGTTTTGCGCCGCCGTGTTGGAGCCAAGAATGCGGAAATTACCAGCGCTCAGGTTCAATGTGGCAGTATTCGCCATGCGCAGGTCAGTGCTGTTTGTGGTACGTAAATTATTATTGATCAAGAGACCCACCGAGGAACCCGCCGCAGCCGTCCATCCCGTGTTATAAACGTTGTAAGTGCTGTTGCCGAACTGCGGCGCTGTACCCGCGTAGGCGCCGCTCACCTGCAAGGAGCCGAGAATGTTGATGAGGCTGCCTGACGGAATGATGTTTTGATTCGCGGTGTCCGTGACTTGAAGAATGCCGCCTTTGTTGACCGTCGTGGCGCCGGTGTAGGTGTTGCCCGTGCCGCTCAGAAGCACGGTGCCGTTCAGACCCGTGGTGGAGCCGATGATGTTCTGCACTTGGTGGCCGACCTGCACGGAAGTGACGTTGGCCGACAGCAGATTGCTGGACACAGTGAGAATTGTGCCTTGGGCATCATTAACACCCAAGCGCAACACGCCGTCAGTGTCCGCAGTAATCACACCCGTACCGAGAGTGCGGGCCGTGTTGGCACCGATCCAGAACTGGCCGTTGCCAGCGGTGTTGGCACCCACATTGCTCATGTTTAGGTCATTGGTGACGTTGGCATTCAGACGAAGCACCGCGCCCAAAACGGGGCTGGTCTTGATGGCACCAGCATCGGTGCCAATGGCGAAGTTGGCATTCATTTCCAAGATGCCCGGCAGGTTGGCCGTCGTCGTGGTGGACAGCGGGCCCGTCGGCGTCTGGGAAACATTGACCACGCTCCCAAGTGTGGACTGGATGGCGATCTGCGAGGGGCCGGCAAGCAGTGTCCCCGTGTCCAGACGCAGCGTGGCATTCGGTGCCACGTAAACCGCACCAGTTCCGAGAGTTCCGGTGCCACCCAAAGCCACAACGCCTTGGAAAATGTTGGTGCCGCCTGTGTAAGAGTTACTCGGGCTGAGAAGAGCCAGTGAGCTGCCACCAATCTTGCTGAGGGCACCAGACCCCGTCACATTGCCAGCCAGCGTCGTCGGCGCAGCGGCATTGATGGTGCTGACCACGCCTTGCAGGGTGGTCGTGCCGTTGACGCGAAAACCGTACGAGTTTCCAGCGGTGGTCGCCAGCGTGTTGTCACTCAAAGTCAACCCACCAGTGACAATATGAACCTGGGCACTTCCAGTCCCGCCAATGGCACGGTCCACGTTGATGGTGGAACTGCCGTTAACCACGATGTTGTTCGCAATGGTCGCAAGGGCGGTTTCATTTAGAATGCTGAACGTGCCGCCCGTCCTCAGAGCAAGGTCACCAGTGCCGAGCGCTGAAGCGCTGATGCTCATCGCGAGCGTGCCGGCATTAACAAATGTACCTCCATCATACGTGTTCGCTCCCGCCAGTTGCAGGAAGCCGGCCCCCTCCTTGGTGAGGGACAACGAGGAGCCAGCATCGTCGATGACACCGGTGATGTTGATGCCCTGCCCGGCGATTGCGTTGTTGATGATGAGGTTGCTGTTGATGCCGATGTTGCTGGAGATTGTATCCATCGCGCTCAGCGCTGCAATGCCGCCACCACCATGGTTTTTGAAAATCAACGCAGAGCTACCACCACTCGCCTCCAATGTCAGCGTGCCGCCTGAATTCGCCAGGGTGAAGGCGCTGTTTCCAAGCAAGTCCCCGATGTTCAACGTCCCTGCAACCAGATCTCCGTCGATGGTCACCGTGCGCGCCGCCGTGATGTTGTTGGCGAAACTGATAATGTCATCCGTCGTGCTGGCGCTGTTGGGAGAAACACCTCCGAGCCAGTTGCCTGTGGTGGAGGTTGTGCCGGCCGCATCGACATTCCACACAAAGGTGGCTGCCTGCAAAGATTGTCCCGGGAGCCAGACAGCCATCAGGCATGTCATCAACCAGCCAAGGAGTTTGCGATGTTGGCGGAGTGTCTTCATAAGAATCGTGGTTGGAAAAAAGGGGAGATAGTTGAAAAAAGCGCGGGCTGTTCAGCAGGCTGGTTCGCAGTCGGATGGCACGCTGATGAACTTGGTCACCAGCCCGTAAGATTTGCGCATCGCATGAGATGCCGTTGGCATCTTCACCACCGTTGTTGCGGCTGATATATACTCACACACGAGAGCAGCCAGATGGGAGCCGGGAAGCAGCAGAAAAGTGGTGACCGGTTGTCTGTCGTAACGCCACAGACAAAAGTGCAAAAGGCTGAACTGATTCATCGAATGGCTGGCTTCTTCAGAGGGCTGTGGGAGACGTGGTTGGAATGATGCTAGAAATGCAGCGACGGGAGCTGCATTTAGAACATCATTTAGGGCGCCCTATTTGAGCTAAAACCCTGATTCAGAGCCATTGGACGATGGCTTGCAGTTGTTTAAGAACCTCGGATTTTGAACACCATCCCTTCCTTTGCATAATATAAGCCAAATCTTCATTTTTGGCTGCCTTTTCCCCTGCCGCGTTCAGCCAAGGGATATCTTTCATCCAGTTTGGTCCCAAGTGCATCATCGGTTGCGGGCTACGCGCCGCTCAACACACTCGCCGCCATGCCGCGCATCCCGGAAGAAACCATCCAGCAGGTGATTGCCGCCACGGACATCGTGGCGCTCATCGGGCGTTCCGTGAAATTGCGCAAGGCTGGCACGAACTACCTCGGCCTATGCCCGTTTCACAACGAACGCACACCGTCCTTCAACGTCAGCCCCTCCCGCGGCACCTATCACTGCTTCGGCTGTGGAGCGGGGGGGTCGGTGATCCGTTTTGTGATGGAGCACGACAGCTTGTCCTTCATCGAAGCCGTGAAACGACTCGCGGACGCGGCAGGAATCCGGGTCGAAGAAGAAGTGTGGGATGCCAACGCCGAGGCGGAGGCAAAGCAGCGCTCTCTGCTGCTGCGTGCCAATCGCGAGGCGGCGGAGTGGTTTCACCTCCTGCTCATGAAACACAAACTGGCCGCGCCAGCCCGCGAGTATCTCAAGTCCCGCGGCATCAACGCGGAGATGGCGAAACGCTGGCAGATGGGCTACGCGCCGCAAAGCACCACCTTTTACCGCGAGTGGATGTCCCAGAAAAAACTGCCCGAGCACGTGATGGTGGAAGCTGGCATCTTCATCCAGCCCACGGAGGACGAAAACGGCCAGACCAGCCGCCCTTACGCACGCTGGCGGCATCGCCTCATGTTTCCGATCCGCAACAACAACGGTGATGTGATTGCATTCAGCGGCCGCGTGCTTGAAAAGGACCAGAAAGGCGGAAAATACGTCAATTCGCCCGAAACTCCCGTCTTCAAGAAAAGCCAGGTGTTGTTCGGCTTCGACAAATCGAAGGGATTCATCTCAAAGGCAGGCCAGGCCATTGTGTGCGAAGGCCAGATTGACATGATCATGGTCTTCGAGGCCGGGTTGCAAAACGTCGTGGCAGGACAAGGCACCGCGTTCACCGAACAACACGCGAGGTTGCTCAAGCGTGTCTGCAATGAAGTCGTCCTCTGTTATGACAGCGACAATGCTGGACGCGAAGCCGCGGAAAAAGCCTTCCGCATTCTCTCGCCACAAGAGATCAGCGTCCGTGTCGCCGATCTTCCGCAAGGCGAGGACCCCGACTCGCTCATCCGCAAGCAGGGCGCGAATGCCTTGCGCGAGATCATCGCGAACGCGCCGGAGTTTTTGGAGCACAAGATCCGCCACATGCGTGCCAGCACCAAAGGCGACAGCATGGTCGAGCGTGTGCGCATGGCGGAACAGGTGGCCGGCGCGATCAGCATCTTCCAGGGTGTGGCCCAGCGCGTCGCCGCCGTGAACAAGGTGGCTAAGCTGCTCGAAATCTCCGAGGAGCAGCTCGGTGCCTTGGTGAAACGTGCCGCAGTCGAGCACAAGAACCATGCGGACACGCCGGGCAGGACAACCGCGACAGCGAACGTGGCTGACGAGGCAGGAAAACTTCTCGCCTTGCAGCACAAACACGCCGTGCTCATCTGCCAGATGGCACTCAACGACTCCGAGGTGCTGCATTGGTTGCGTGAAGCTGATTGCGAGAACCTCATTCGCGATGTCCCTGGCACGGAACTTCTGGCACTGCTGATGCACAGCCGGTACAACCCGATGGATGAAACCTCGCAACTCGCCTTCATGGCAGGTCTTGAGCGACATCAGGAAGCAGCCTTCGCGCAGCTTCAGACACGTCAGCGACCGCCGGGAGGTTTGGAGGAGGCAAGACAGGCACTCTACCGGCTCGAACTCGCACGGTTGGAGGCGTTAATCCAAGGCACGCAAGCCAGACTGCGACAGCCCGGCCTTCCCGAGGCTGAAATGGAGCGGCTGCAACAGCAGGTCGTGGAACTCACCGCCCTGCGCAAAGAATGCCTTGACCGTGCCAAAGGCTCCTCGAATAGTTCCCCCCCCTGACCTGCGCAGCTCCCGGAACCCCGTGGCTTGTATGGCCGTCTCCAACCCCTCCCACAACGGAACGCATTCTCCAGCTTCTGCTAATGCAAACGCTGCGTCGGGTGATGTCATTCCACCGGTGAAACGCGGTCGCGGTCGTCCGCGCATCCATCCACCGAAGGAAAAGCCCCCCCTCATGCTCGGTCCGGACGGAATGCCGTTGAAACGCCGCCGTGGCCGGCCACCCAAGAACGGTTATGGCAGCCGGCTGGCGCAAATCACCAGCGTCACTCATGACGACATCCATTCGTCGGAAGTCCAGGCCCGGTTGCGTGATCTTATCCGCACCGCCCGTGAGCACGACCATCTCACGTGGGACGACATTAACGACGCCCTGCCTGCCGGCTTTGTGACACCGGACCTGATGGACGCCCTCATCACGCGGCTTCGCGCGATGGAGATCAAAATCATTGACGAGGTCGAGGTGGATGGTGTCACGCGCGGAGCCGCCGTCCGTGAACGTGCCAGCGTGGAGAAGGACAGCTCCGCCAAACTCGACGCGCTGGACGACCCCGTGCGCATGTACCTGCGGCAGATGGGCCAGGTGCCGCTGCTCACCCGCGAGCAGGAAATCCAGATCTCCAAACGCATTGAAAAGGCGGATCTGAGCCTGCGCCAGTGCCTCCACACCATCGGCTTCATCGGCCAGGCGTATCTCCAGTTTGCGGAGGCCCTGAACAATGGTGTCGAACGCTTCGACCGCCTCGTCAGCGACCGCAAGGCCGACGAACGCGACTCCTACTTCAAGAAGCTCAAGCCGCTGCTCTCGCAAGCCAGGGACGCACATGAGAAAGCCTCGAAGCTATACTGCTCTCTCGCCGAAGCCGGTCCGCGCAAGCGTGCAACGATCGAGGAGCAGTTCACCACCGCCCGCGCCTCCTTCTTCCGTCAGTGCGACAAATTGCATTTCAAATCGAAGGTCACCGAAGACTTCGTCACGCTGCTGCAACAACGGCTGACCGAGCTCACCGGTCTGGAAAGCGCCCAACGCGAGCATCCACGCGCTGAGGCACCAAAGGAGGCATTGCGGAAGTTTGAGCAGGAATCCTGGATGTCAGCCGCTGGATACCGCACGCTGATCACGGAGACCCTCCGACATGTGGCCGATTCCACCAAGGCCAAAACTGAGATGATCGAGGCGAATCTGCGCCTGGTCATTTCTATCGCGAAGAAGTACACCAACCGCGGCCTGTCGTTCCTCGATCTCATTCAGGAGGGCAACATGGGCCTCATGCGCGCGGTGGAGAAGTTTGAGTACCAGCGCGGCTACAAGTTCAGCACCTACGCCACGTGGTGGATTCGCCAGGCCATCACCCGCAGCATCGCCGACCAGGCGCGGACGATCCGCATTCCGGTGCACATGATCGAGACGATCAACAAGCTCATGCGTGTGCACAAGCAGCTCGTGCAGGAAATGGGCCGTGATCCCACGCCCGAGGAGATCGCCGATGAGATCCACCTGCCGGTAGAACGCGTGAACGCTGTTCTGCGTCTCTCGCAGCAACCTGTCTCGATGCAGACGAAGGTCGGTGAAAGCGACGGCGACACCGAGTTCGGCGACTTCATTGAGGACAAGGAAGCGCGCGACCCGATGGAACTCACCGCAATGAACCTTCTGCGCGACAAACTGCGCGACGTGCTCGACACGCTCAATCCGCGCGAACGCGAAGTGCTGGAGCAGCGCTTCGGCCTCGGCGACGGTGCGGGCCGCACGCTCGAAGAAGTGGGCAAGCAATTCCAAGTCACCCGCGAACGCATCCGCCAGATCGAGGCGAAGGCCCTGCGCAAATTGCGTCACCCCACGCGCATCCGCAAACTCGGCGGTTTCTTCGGCCACGGTTGATCACCAGCACGCTCCGGCGTCCGGTTTTCCCGCGACACTTCGCAGGTAAACATAACCTTCGACTCGTTGCGTTGCGAATTCACCTTCGAGTTCGATCGCCACACGTTCGTACTCGCCACCTGCGGTGTCTTCGAGCACATCGAGACGTTTTAATCCGCTCTCATCCACCTCCCAAACCTCGCCTTCGATGGCAAGACCGTGCTCATCGCGAACCATGCCGGGATAACCGCCGAGATCGAACATCCGGTAGTGCGGCTTGGTGTGCGCGGTGGCGATGAGGTGCTGCTGTGCGATCCAGCCGTGGTTTTCACAACCGCGTTTCAGTGTCCCATAAACGAAGACGAGCGTTTTCACAGCGCATCCTCCCGGTCATCGAGCCATTGCGACAACGCATAACGTTTCATCACCAGCTCTTGCGCGCGTGTGGCGGCCTTCGGTGGTAGTTCTTCCACCAGCGTGACACGCCTCGCCAGTTGCGCGGCCCATCCGCGCCAGAAATCCGAGGTCACTTCGACCTGCTGCACGCTGCCTTGATGCAGAAGTCCCATCTTGCCGCGACGCTGCCCTGCCCCGGCAATCTTTACCTTTCCGCGCACCACATCGTGCAAAGCCGGAGCCACGAAGCAGAACGGATTCTCGATCAAATCCTCCGGCCCGGCGAGGCGGCAGCCATTGAATCCCGCGGCCACGAGAGCCTCCGCCAACGACGCGTGAATGAGCCGGTAGCTGTCCAGCGGGCGTGTTTCAGCCCACGGATGAGTTGCAGGCACGATCACGGAGTACGTTTCATCGTTTTCGTGCAGCACGACTCCTCCGCCCGTCCAACGCCTCACCACCGGCCATCCAGGCAGCGCCTCACCGAGTTTCGCGAGGCTTTGTGCATAGCCGATGGAAACGGTCGCAACATCCCAGTCGTAAACCCGCAGTACAGGCACGCTGGATTCCTCCAGCCACGCCTGGTCCGCCGCCATGTTCCACGCTCCCGGATGCGGATGCGGGTCCAGATGCAGGATAAGCTCGTCAAAAAGCGTCATTGGCCCCCATCATGGCCCGTGTTTTTGAGCTTGCAGCCGCCTTCTGAAGTCCGTTCAATACCAGCAAGCCCCTTCCGCCATGTCCACTCCACTCAACGAACTCCAACAACGTGTCAGTGAGCAGCCGGAAAACTGGGAAATACGTCTGCAACTGGCGGATGCCCTGGTGGAGGGTGGTCGTAGTGACATGGCAGCGATGATCGTGTCGCTGGCACCCTCGGCACCGGAGCAATTTGAACAACTTGTGCACGCCGGACGCTACCTGTTGCAGATCAATCCGGAAGTCGCACTGCAATATGCCAACAAAGCAATGCGGGCAGATGAGATGAACGCCACCGCGCCGCTGCTCGCCGCCGAGGCCTGCCGCGCCCTCGGAGATGGTGATGAGGCCGAAAAGCATTATCTCGTGGCCATGGAGCTCGATCCCTCGCTCGAGCCACAGGCCGCCGAACTCAAACAGTGGATTGAAGGTCACACGACCACCTTCGCTTCCAAGGCCACCGTTCCGATCAAGCTCCAGATCCTGCGGCGAGAACACTCGGTGCCATCAAAGCCAGCAGTGCTGGAAGAAGAAGCCGTTCCCGTGGCGGTGGTGGCAGAAGATTCTGAGGAAGCCACGCCTGTGGCCGTGAGTCTGCCATCGCCATCCGGTTTGCCAGCGCCCAGTTCGCTGCCAGCACCCACCGCGGCAGGCATTCCGGCGCCGGACGTCGAATCCTCACCAGTCTTCACGTCCCGGCCCGTGCAGGATACGGATGTCATCGAAGCCCGCCCGAAACAGCGCCGGCTGTTTGGTCCCCAACTTGCCGCCGCCGCCGCCGCCATCGTCGTGCATGCCGCGTTGTTCTTCCTTCTCGGCATCATCATGATCGTGCTTCCGCCGCCGCCGGTGGCGGAAATCACTGCCACTGCCGTCACTGAGCAGGTTCAGGAGAAACCAGAGACCAAGCAAATCGTCGTTCCGCAGCCCACTCCGGCCACTGCTGCCGTCGCGAGACCCACCACCTCTGCCATCACCGCCGCAGGCGTGTCTTCCATCTCGCTGCCAGATTTCGACTTCAAAGCGCCGAGCGATGCGGTGGCCGAAGTTGCCACCACCGACCTCGGTTCAAGCTTTTCCGTCGCCTTCCAGCCCAAAGGCACCGTGCAGGTGAACTTCTTCGGCATCAAATCGAAGGGCCGCCGCATCGCGTTTCTCATCGAGGCGGAGCGCTACATGCTCACCGACCCGAAAGGTGGCATTCCCGCTTATCAAATCGTGAAAGAGGAAATCGCGAACATGATCGGCAAGTTCGACGTCTCCACCGCCTACAACGTCCTGATGTTCGACCACTTCCACCTCTCCGCCTTCAGCGAGAAACTGGTCCCTGCCACCACGGCAAACATCGAGAAGGTGCGCGACTGGCTCTACCCGGTGAACCGCGAGTTTGAAAAGATCGGCCTCGCCGCGGTCGGCTATCCGAAGCTCCAGGCCGCGCAGGAGATCGAGCCCATCCGCAACCGTCTGCTCCAGGGTTACATGCTCGCCATCCAATATGCGCTGGAGAGCGATGTGGACACCGTGTTCATCATCACCAGCGGCTGGCGTCACATGGCGCGATACGAAACCAAGGAGGAACTCGCCGCTTACCTCAAGGAAATGCGCTGGACCGAGAAGAATGAAAAGGAATGGCAGGAAGCCGTGGTCAAGGCGACGGCGTGGCTCAAGGAGGAGAACGACAAGCGCAAGGCCAAGGGCATCCCTCAGCGCGTCATCCGCAGCATCCATGAAATCATCGCCGAACTGAACATCAATGTCCGCCACAAACCCGGGCCCAACATTGAGGCCGAGGAACGCGAAAAGCAGGTCATCAACGCCATTCGCGCGATTTATGGCAGCCAGGGCAAGACCAAGCCGCAGATCAACTTCGTGCTCTTCGTCGGCAAGGACGAAAAAGTCATCCCGCTGCAATCCCACTTCGAGGAAATCGCCTCACGTGCCCGTGGTGGCAAGGTGCGTGTGCTCCAGGGCCTCGCCGCGCTGAAAAACGTGACCGGCAGGAAGTGACCGCCACGCTGCGTGGCGCAGCTCAACACCGCACGTCTTCAGGCTGCCGGCGGAGCACCTTGCGCGCCTCCAGCACCAGAAGCGGGATGGTGGAGACACACAGCAGCATGATGCAGTCGTCGGCGGACAGCAGCGACGCTTTGAGAAAAGCGGCGAGCCCGGCATGATGATGACTCCAAACCTGGATGGCGAAGGACACACCCACCACGAGGAGGAGGTTGAGGTTGGCGAGCAGGTTCATTCTCCAGAGCGGTCGCGTCTCGCTGCGCGCGCCAAAGGAACGAAGAAGTTCGGCAAAGACGAGGGCGGCAAAGGCATGAGTGCGCGCCATTTCCTCCGTCTCCGTCTTCAAACCGTAGAGATAGACCGCGAGCGCAACCCCCGAGGTGAGAATGCCGGTGAGGAACATGGTGCTCAGGAACCCGCCGTCGGTAATGCGCTCATTTCTCGCCCGCGGCGGCTGCTTCATCAGATCGGATTCAACCGGGTCCGTGGCCAGGCACAGCGCCGGCAGACCATCGGTGACGAGGTTGATCCACAGCAGATGAATCGCAGCAAGCGGCATCGGCAGCCCGGCGAGGATGGTGGCCGTCACGAGCAGAAGCTCACCGCAATTGCCGGCAAGGAGATATTGAAGCGTCTTGCGGATGTTGTTGTAGATGCCGCGGCCTTCCTCCACGGCGGCGACGATGCTTGCGAAGTTGTCATCGGTGATCACCATGTCGGATGCCTGTTTGGTCACTTCGGTTCCACTGCGGCCCATGGCAATGCCAATGTCCGCTCCCTTGATCGCAGGAGCGTCATTCACGCCGTCACCCGTCATTGCCACCACCGCGCCGGCCGCCTTCCATGCGCGGACGATGCGCAGCTTGTGCGCCGCGGTCACACGCGCATACACGGCAGCCTTTGTGACGCGGACCTGAAGCTCGTCATCGCTCAACTGATCCAGTTCCGCGCCGGCGATGGCCACATCATGCGGTCCGGCAATTCCCAGTTCCCGTCCGATCGCCAGCGCCGTGTGCGGATGGTCACCGGTGATCATCACGACACGAATGCCAGCCTCATGGCACTTGGCGACTGCAGCCCTGGCCTCGGGCCGTGGCGGATCATACATGCCGGTCAGCCCGACGAAGACAAGAGAATGCTCGACGCTCTCCGCTGTGAGATTCTCGGTGACGCCGGAATCGAGATCGCGGAACGTCGAGCCCAGCACTCGCAGAGCCCTCCCGGCCATGGTGGTGTTTTGCGCGGCGATCTGGCCACGATCTTCCTCAGTCATCGGACGCACGCCCGTGTCAGTGTGGATGTGGGTGCAGAGCCGCAGCAGTTCATCCGGCGCTCCGTTGATGAAGGCCCGCAGATGGCCGTCCGGCATCCGGCGGATCACCGTGCGCCGCTTCCGATCCGAGTCGAAGGGGATTTCATGATGTTTCGGATGCGTGCCCTCCATCGCTTCTTTGCTGCCGCCTGCCTTGTGCCCCGCTGACAGCAACGCGCCTTCCGTCGGATCGCCCGCCACCTTCCAAATGCCGTCTTCAAGCATGAGATGAGCATTGTTGCAGCCCACCAGAATGCTGGCGAGTTCCAGCAAGGGGGCGGCATGTTGCGCGGTGCCCGCCTTGCCCTCAAACAGCACGTCGCCGCGCGGGCCGTAGCCCTCGCCAGTGACATGGAAGCTCCTCCCGGCCACATATAACTCGCGCACGGTCATCTCGCCAACGGTCAGGGTTCCGGTTTTGTCCGTGCAGATGACACTGGTGGAGCCAAGCGTTTCCACGGAAGGCAGGCGTCTCACCAGCGCCCGGCGCCGCGACATGCGCAGCACACCCAGTGCCAGCGCCACCGTCACCACCGCAGGCAGCCCTTCGGGAACAGCAGCGACGGCGAGGCTGACTGCCGTCATGAACAGTTCCAAAACAGCCATGCCGCGCACCACGCCGAGGATGAACAGGATGGCCACGATGCCGAGTGAAGCCCACACCAGCACGTGCCCGAAGGCAGTCAGTTTTTGTTGAAGTGGTGTGCCCTCATCCGCCTCCGCCTCCTGCATCAGTCCGGCGATCTGACCGATCTCCGTGTTCATCGCCGTGGCAACGATCACCGCCTTTCCCTGCCCTGCTGCCACACTGGTGCCCATGAAAACCATGTTGTGGCGGTCCCCCAGCGGCACATCGGGGAGGTCGGGTGCCATGGCTCTTTTATCCACCGCCTCCGATTCGCCCGTCAGCGCGGACTCGACGCAGCGCAAGGACACCGCTTCAATCAGACGCGCATCGGCCGCCACGAGATCCCCGGCTTCCAGTTCCAGCACATCCCCTGGCACCACCTCGGACGCCGAAATCACCACCACGCGGCCATCACGCACGACTTTCGCGCATGGAGCTGTCATCCGGCGCAGCGCGGCGATGGATTTCTCCGCGCTGTATTCCTGGTAAGACCCGATGACGGCGTTGAGCACGACGATGGCCAGGATGGCAACCGCATCAACCACCTCGCCAAGCGCACCACTGATGATGCCAGCGACTATCAGAATCCAGACGATGAGGCTTGTGAACTGTCCGAGAAAAATCGACCATGGGCTGACCGGAGACGCCTCCGCCAGTTCGTTGCGTCCATTCACGACCAGCCGACGTGCTGCCTCCTGCGCGTCGAGCCCGCGCACGCTGGAACCCAGCCGGCTCCAGACCTCGTGCTCCGGCAGGCTGTGCCATGCGGGGGACACGGGAGGGGCAGGCGGGGTGATCATGCGTTTTGGGTTTGCTGGGCGGCCGCCTGCTGCCGCTTCCATTTCCATTCCTCCACAGCACTGAACAGGCAGGGAACAATGAAAACCGTGATGAGGCTCACCGTCATGCCACCCACGGAAGGAATCGCCATCGGCTGCATGACATCCGCACCCCGCCCCGTGGCCCAGAAGATCGGCAGCAGACCGATGCTCGTGGTGGCGGTGGTCATCAGACAGGGACGGATGCGCTTGAGACCGCCTTCGATGACCGTCGCCCGGATCTCATCGATGGACTGAAAGGACCGCTCATTGAACAAGTCCTCCAGATAGGTGGCCATGACCACGCCGTCATCATCCACCACCCCGAAGAGCACCAGGAAGCCGACCCACACCGCGACTGAAAGATTCACATCCCACAACGCCAGCATGATGAAACCGCCGGATGAGGCGACAAGGATGCCAAAGTAGATGATCAGCGCGATCCACCAGCGCTGAAAGCCGAGATAGAGCATGATGAACATGATCGCGAGGCAGACGGGGACGAGAACCTGCATCCGCTTGGTGGCGCGCACCTGGTTTTCAAACTGGCCGCTCCACTCCCAGTAGCAACCCGCAGGCAGTGTCAGCCGTCCGTCCTTCAGCGCGGATTGCAGCAGCCGCTCCGCATCCTCCACGACGCTCACCTCATCACGGTCGCGTGTGTTCATGGTCACATAGCCGACAAGCAGCCCGCGCTCACCCTTGATCTCCTGCGGGCCAAGCACCGTGGTGATGGTGACGACTTGCGCCAGCGGCACCTGCGCTCCGCTCGTGCTGGGAACGAGAATCTCGCCGAGTTCGGGAATATCCTCGCGGAACTCACGCAGATAACGCACCCGCACCGGGTAGCGCTCACGTCCTTCGACCGTTTCCATGAGATTCATGCCGCCGACGGCCGTCTCGATCACGTCTTGCACATCGCGGATGTTCACCCCGTAGCGGGCGATGCGATCACGGTCGATCTTAAACTCGATGTAGGGCTTCCCGACGATGCGGTCGGCGACGATGTCGGTGGCACCCGGCACTTCATGCAGCAGGGATTCGATCTGCAGACCGACCTCCTCGATCTGCCTCAAGTTGCTGCCAAAAACCTTCACTCCCATCATGGCGCGAAAGCCGGTCTGCAGCATCACGAGGCGTGTTTGGATCGGCTGGAGGAAAGTGGGCAGCACGCCAGGGATCGCGGTTTTCTCCTGCAGTTCAGTGAGGATCTCGTTCTTCGTGATCGCGCGTTCCTCCGGTGCACACCAGGCAAGCGGCGCCTTCAACCAGCCCGGCCAGCCGGAGAACCAACGCTTCACCGGCACCCGGCGCCATTCGGACTCGGGTTTCAGGATGATGATGCTCTCCATCATGCCGATGGGGGCGGGATCAAGCGCGCTGTCGGCACGACCGAGCTTGCCGACGACACTTTCGACTTCAGGCACACTGGCGATCGCCATGTCCTGCTTCGCATTCACCTCGAGTCCCGGTCCCAAGCCGGCCTGTGGCAGTAACGAAGGCATGTACAGGAACGACCCCTCGTCCAGCGGCGGCATGAACTCGCGGCCGAGTCCCGGCAGAATGCGTGTCTCGTGGACGACGGTCCCGGCGTCATCAACCTTGCTGCTCGCAACGAAGCGACGATGCGTCGAACCATCCGCAAGGCGCACGGTCTGCCAGCGGAGTTGATCGAGTTCCAGCCGCGGCTGGTCGGAAGGCGCGCCGAGGTTCGCGATCCACTCCAGCGGCTTGAACATCGTGCCAATGCCGAGCCAGATGGTGAGGCCGAGGTAAAGGACCGCCACTGGCGCGATGAGAAACGTCTTCTTGTGCTCCAGCACCCAGCGCAGCATCGGCGTGTAAACAAGCGCGATGCCGCGGGAGACCGGATTTTCCTCCAGCAGCAGAAAACGTTCCCGCAACATGCGCACCACCGCCAGCGCGACGATCACACCAACCGCGATGGACATGGGCCAGCCGCTGTAATGGGAGCCCTCCAGCGCCCACATGAAGACGAAATGCGCAGCGAACACGGACATGGCGCCCAATCCCAACGCGACGCGCCAGACCGTCCTGCGCGACCACTTCACTGGCTGAAACAGGAAGAGGCAGGCCAGCGGCACCACGGTGAGAGCCAGGATCACGCTGGCACCGATGGCAAACGTCTTGGTGAAGGCGAGCGGACGAAAGAGCTTCCCCTCCTGCCCGATGAGGAAGAACACGGGGATGAACGACACCAGCGTGTTCGAGACGGCGGTGACAATGGCACCTCCAACCTCGGACGCGCCGGCGTACACCTTCTCGAAATGCGTCTTGCGCGGATCACCTGTGGCGATGTGACGGTAGATGTTCTCCGTCATGATGATGCCCATGTCTCCCACGTCGCCGATCGCGATGGCCAGACCGGCCAGGGACATGATGTTGGAGTCCACGCCCATGGCGTACATCAGGATGAAGCACAGGCAGACAGAGAGCGGCAGCGTGGCAAGCACCGCGGCAGTGCTGCGCAGATGCAGCAGGAACACGACAACCACCAGGCTGGCCATCAGCGCCTCCTCGCTGAGCGCCTCCTTGAGCGTGTCGATGGTCTCATGGACGATGTCGGTGCGGTCGTAGAACGGCACCACACGCACCTTGGACACACGCCCGTCCTGCAGCGTCTTCTGCGGCAGGCCAGCCTCCAACTGCGCCAGCTTTTCCTTCACGCGCTCCATGACATGAAGCGGGTTTTCACCATAGCGCATCACCACCACGCCACCCACGGCCTCCACTCCCGACTTGTCGAGCGATCCACGGCGAAAGTCCGGCCCCAGGCTCACGGTGGCGACATGCCGCACCTGGATCGGCGTGCCGCCCTCCTGCCGGATGACGACCTTTTCAAGATCATCGACTGATTTGATGAATCCGACGCCACGGATGAAGAACTCGATGCCGTTCTTCTCAATCACCTTGGCACCGACGTCGATGTTCGCCTTCTGCACGGCCATGATCACGTCCATGAGTGTCACGCGTTGCGCGCGCAACCTGTCCGGATGCACGTCGATCTGGTACTGCTTCACAAATCCACCAACACTCGCGACCTCGCTCACGCCCTCCACGGAATTGAGCTGGTAGCGCAGGTACCAGTCCTGGATGCTGCGCAGCTCTGCCAGATCGAAGCCTTCCCCCTCAACGGTGTACCAGTAAACCTGCCCCAGCGCCGTGGCGTCAGGCCCGAGCACCGGCGTCACGCCGGTTGGAAGACGTTGCTGCGCCACGTTCATGCGCTCCAGCACGCGCGACCGCGCCCAGTAGTAGTCCACGTCGTCCTTGAAAATGACGAAGACCATCGTGAAGCCGAAGCCTGACATGCTGCGGATGGCCTTCACCCCCGGCGTGCCCGTGAGACTGGTGGTGAGCGGGTACGTCACCTGGTCATCCACATCCTGCGGTGAACGTCCGGACCATTCGGCGAACACGATGACCTGTTTTTCACCGATGTCCGGAATGGCATCCACCGGCGTGTTTTTGAGCGCATACCAGCCGCCAAAGACCAACGCGGCAGTCCCGATGATGACCAGGAAGGCATTGCGCAGGCACCAGCGGATGAGGGCGTCGATCATGAGACTCAGTGCTTGTGCTGGGGAGCTGGTGGCACGGTGTGCCCTTCATGCCCCGCCGGGTTGGGAGCGGTCGCGGGTGCACCACCGTGCTGGTGTCCGGCCGCAGGTGCCTGGCCCTTCTCATAAAACAGACTCGGCATGCCCTGGATCTGCAACTGGCTGTCGAGCAGGAAACCTCCGCGCACCGCCACGAGCTCACCACCGTTCAACCCTTTCAACACCGGGTAATATGCTCCCGCCCGCGGCCCCAGCGTCACCTCCACCGGCATGAATTCGCCCCGCTTGTGTTCCATGAACACCACTTTGCGCAAGCCACCGTCGAGCACGGCGGACACGGGCACGGAAAGCACCTGCACGTCCGCATCAGAGAGCTTCACCGGCCTGCCGGGAATCTGTGCCAGCGCCATGCCGCAGCGCGGACATGCTCCGGCATGATCCTGCACCACCTGCGGATGCATGGGACAGGCAAACTTGCCCTCAAGTCCGGTGGGCGCCGGACTGCCGTCCGCCATGACCTGCACATTGATCGTCGCGCTGACAAACATGCCGGGCTTGAGCTTCTCCCCCGTGTTCTCAATGTTCACCAGCACCTTCACCGTGCGGCTTTCCTCCGTGAGCACCGGATTGATGAACCAGATGCGTCCGCTGAACGTCTCCGCCGGATATGCCTCCGTCAGGATGCTCACCGTCTGCCCCGGCTGCACCCAGCTCAGTTCATTCTCGTAGATGTCCAGGTAAACCCACACGGATTCGAGGCTGGCCAGCTTGTAGAGGGCCTCGCCCGGTTTCACCATCGCCTGCTGCACGGCCATGCGTTCGGTGACAGTGCCGTCGATGGGCGAGTAGAGTGTCATCCGTTCGCTGACCTTGCGGTTTTGCACCAGCTCGTCCACCTGCTGGCTGGTCAGGCCCCAGCGCAGCAGCTTCAACCGCGCCGAATCGGTCAGCGCGCTGTTGGCAGGCCCTTCCAGAGCCACAAGCAGCTCCCGCTGAGCCAGCACAAGGTCGGGGCTGTAGATTTCAGCGAGGTGGTCGCCCTTTTTCACCTTCAGGCCCGTGTAGTCCACGAACAGCTTTTCAATGTAGCCCTCCACGCGGCTGACGATGACCGCGAGCGCGGATTCGTTGTACTGCACCTTGCCCACCGCCCGGATTTCATGCCGCAACGCGCGTTTTTCGATCTTCGTCGTCTCCACCCCGGCCATCGCCCGCGCATGGTCTGACAGCACGAGCATCGGATGTGACTTGTGTTCTTCCGCAGCCATGTCGTGACCGGCGTGCTCATCCTTGGGCCCTGGCGCGGACGCTGCGTTTTTGACGGGCGTCAACTGCATGGCACACACCGGGCAGAGACCCGGTTTTGCCATGCGCACCTGCGGATGCATCGAGCACGTCCAGGTCTGTCCGGTGCCGGCATGCTCGCCACCGGACCCGTTCCGGATCAGAACGAACGCAATTGTTCCCAGTCCTGCTGCCAGGACCAGAAGGAGTGCGGGCTTGATGATTTTTGCATGCATGGGGTCACCTCCTGTTTTTTTCGACGGAGAGCACGGGCGCGCCTGACGGTGGCACGCCCATGACGATCAAGGACAGTTCCGCCAGTGCCAGTTCACGTTTGATGCGCGCCTCCACCTCGCCGAGGCGGAAGTTCAACAACGTGCGCTGCGCATCGATGAGATTGATGAAGTCCGTGCCACCGGTGGCATAACCTGAACGGGCCACCTCCAGCGCCTGCCGCGCTTTTGGCAGGAGGCTGCCGTCCAGCAGCGCCAGCAGGCGCGTGCTCTCACGGTACTGGTAGCTTTTCATCGCAGCATCCACCGCAAGGTTCAGCCGCTCGCTGTCCAGCCGTGCTTTCGCGCCACCCGCCAAAGCTCGCGCACCCTGGACCTCCGCCGCGATCTTGTCACGCCAGACAGGCAGTGTCATTCCGGCCAGCGGGCGCACCATCGTTGGCGCGGCATTCACATCCACCATGGCGCCGAGTGAGAAATCCGGAATGCGCACACGCCATGCCGCCACCACGGCAGCCTCCGCGCGGCGCACATCCTCCTCCAGGCTCTTGAGCTGTGGATTGCGCTCCATCGCGACAGCCAGCACCTCGTCGCCGCCCAGTTTCAAAGATGACGACGCAAGGACTCTCGGCAGCGGCGGCGTGCGTTCACCCGGGCCCAGACCGAGCGCCGCCTTGAACTGCGTGAGATACCAGCCACGCGAATCACGCAGGTTCACCAGGTCGGTCTGCAGACGTTCTTTCTCCATCTGGATGCGCAGCAGATCCTGCAGGCTGCCCTTGCCGGCCTCCAGGCGTGACTGCGCCAGTTTTTCCAAATCTTCCAGCAGCGTGATGATCTCCCTGTTCACCCGGATGCGCTCGTCCACGAGCCGCAACTCATACCAGCTCTTCTTGAACCGGTATGCCACCTGCAACACCGCGCTCACAAACTGCTGGTATTTCATCCGGCTCTCGGCGGTGGCCACATCGGCGGCAGCACGCAGTTTTCCCGGACCGGGAAAGCCCATCATCAGTCCCGGCATCACGGTCATGACAATCCTCGCAATGTCAGTCTGGAAAGTCACCTGCGGATCTGGAAGCGAACGCTCGCGGGTGATCTTTTCCACGGTGGCGAGCCACTCGTAGCAGGCTGCCTCCACCTGCGGATGCCGCATCATCGCATGCAGCATGAAACTCTCGGGGCTGCCGCCTGAACGCAGCACCGGCACCACCGGAGCACCGCCCGCACCGCGGTATTTCGCCACCACCGCCTGCGCACGCACTCGCTCATCCTTTTCACCGACAGTCCTGATGCCCACACAACTGGACGAGAGCAGGCAGATGGCCGCCGCCTGCACCAGCGTGGTGGCAGCCCACAGCCTCCTGCCCTTCATCCGGGTGGATGAAGCGGAGGGCGTGGGCGGAAGAAACTTCATGATCAATGGCGGAAATTGTCATGCACATGGCCGCGTCAGCATGATCGCGCCCGGATGGGGCCGCAACAAGACAGTCACTTCCGCGCGGCGGCGGCATCTTTGACCTGCTGCGCGTGTTTCGCCGGTTCCTTGTTGAAATCGTCAATGCAGGAGTCGCAGCACAAATACACGTCGGTGCCATCGTGGGTGACTTTCACCGGGTTTCCCATGCCGCCGAGCAATTCACCGGAAATCACGCATTTCGTGAGCGGATAGCCGGCTGGCACGCCGTGGGATGCCTTGCCACAGCCTGCGAGCAGCAACGCGGACAGGCAAAGCACCATGGAGACAGAAGGAAGGAATGTTTTCATCGGAGATGAGGAGAAGTGAATGATGAGGAGGCGCTCTACCACAGGCCAAAACTGGCGGCATCATTCTTGTTACGAATGACCAGGCCGCCCGGCTCATGTGGGCTGGGCGGCCTGGCAAACAAACGTGCATCAATGATGCATGCAATGATACAACGTGCCGCCACAAGACTTGCAGGTGTGCTTGGTCAGGTTGCCGCCCTTGAGCATGGCGACCAGATGATTCTCGCAATCCGGGCAGGACATGCTGTCAGCATGCCGGAGGGTGAGGACCCCCTTGTTGCCAGGTCCGGCTCCCACCGACGGAGCCATGAAATGAACAGTGCGGCATTTGTCACAGGTCACCGCGTGATGGGGCGCAGAAGAAGGTGCCTGGCAGGATGCCAGAGCCAGGCCGCCAAACGCGGCGAGCCCGAGAAGCATGGAACGAACGAATGAAGTTTTCATGATGATGGTGTTGGTTTGTGGTTTGAGCAGACTGGCTGCCTGCATCACGACAAACACCGCCTGCGTGAAAACCCCTCACAACAGGCACAAAGCGCCCAAGGCACCGCAAAATCCGCTCAGTCATCCAGATCCTTCAGCAGGTTCCGCAGGATCTGGCGCGCACGATAAATGCGCGTCTCCACCGCCTTCGGGCTGCACCCTGCGATGCGGGCGATTTCAGCATGGCTCATGTCCTCATGCGTGAAGAGCAGCATCGCCTCCCGCAGTTCCTCAGGCAGCGCCGCGAGCGCTGATTCCACGATCTGCAGCCGTTCACGCTTCTCGGCCTTCCCGTCGGGTGTTTCCTCCGCAGAGGCCAGTTCGTGGACCGGAACGTTTTCATCGTCGATGGCCACCGTGGGATGCCTGCGCAGCCATCGCTGATGATTGCGCGCCAGATTCGCGGCAATGCGGAACAGATACGTCGCAAATGATGCCTTGGGCGAGTACGACCCGCGATGCTGGTAAAGCCGCACAAACGTCTCCTGCGCCAAATCCACCGCCACCGTCGGGTTTCCTGTCATGCGTTGCAGAAAGGCCGCCACCTTTTCCTGCCAGCGGCGCATGATGTCGTTCAGCGCCACATCATCACCTGCGGCGAGGCGCCGCATGTCTGCGATGTCAGCATCAGGCGGGGAATGGGACATCAATTGCGGGGCGCAGGCATTGAGGGGCAGGCCCCGCTGTGTGACGCCAGTCCCAGAACGTGGGGAAGCATGGCGTCGAGATACTTTCCGGCCTGGACCGCGTCCATGCATGCGGCGGTCTCACGCACATGGGCCAGCATTTGCCGCTGGCACTCGAGGCGCGCATCGGCGCAAACACGCAACTCGACGGTCAGGTCCTTTCGTGGATCGTCCATGCCGGCGCGCAATGCAACCTCCGCCTCCTGCACGCGCTGGCACAACTCCTGGCACTTCGGCCGGTAGGCCAGATGCAGCGCCTTCACCTTCTCAAACTGCGCGTCGTTCAGATGCAGCCAATGACGCAGCCACTCCAGTTCCGGCAGCCGCGTCCCCTGCTCTTCCCGCATGTCGTCCATCGCACCCTTGGCTAAATGATCGCGCATCACCAGCCGGGAACAAACAAACATGCACGCTCCAAGCACCAGGGCGGCGAGCAGGATCTGCTGCCCGCGTCTCATGGCACATCCTCCCGCATCGACTGCAACAGCGGGCTTATGGACTCCAGATATGCCAGTTCACCTCCCACGGCGTGACTCCGCGCCGCGTGCCAGCCTCCCAGCACCGTCCCCAGCATCAAAAACAACGCAATCGTCACCGCGGCCACCAACGGCCGCTCCAGCCCCGCAAACAGCTCGTCCCACCAGCGGCGCATACAGGCGCCCAGCCCCGGAACCTCCGCTGCCTCGATGCGCGCCCACACCTCGCGACCAAAACCATCCGGCAGACGCACGTCCGCAGGCGTTTCGCGAAGGAAGCGATGGATTTGCTCGTCAGTCATGATGGAAGATGCGTGAGGTTTGATGTGGAATGGGCTCATGGGACAAACACCACCACAGCCCAAAACCCTTGGCTAAAAACGTCCTTTGTTGCAACCCGTCTGCTTATTTCTTGTCCTTGTCCGGTTTGCATTTGCACAGCCATTCCGGGTTCTTGCACTCCTCACAGGTGGCCGTGTTGTATTCAAAGCGGGCGGTGATGGCTTTCGCATCGGCGGTTTCTTTGTAGCGGAGGATCAGCCACTCTCCGGCCTTCACCAGCGGCACGATGAAGCCCTTCGCGTCCTTGGTGACATCGAGTTTGACCGGTGACTTGCGGTCTCCGGTCGTGGCGGCGAGGCTCTGCTTGTCCATGACCACGGGCTTCATGTCCTTGTCGAGCACGGCGATGTGAAATTTGTCGCCCTTCACGATGATCTCGCCGTGCATGGTTTCGTTGTCGCTGAATTCGAGGATGCGCCCGCCATTCGGGCCGAGTTCCACACCTTCGTGGCCGAGGGCGAGGCGGGTGATGAGTGTGACGAGGAGGATGAGCTTGGTTTTCATGTTTGTGTTGGGGGTGGAGGTTTGCCAAAAAGATAAAAGACTGCGGGAGTGACCATCAGGTCCAGCAGTGTGCTGCTGACGAGGCCACCGGCAATCACAACAGCCACGGGATGGAGGATTTCCTTGCCCGGCTCGTTCGCGGCGAACAGCAGCGGAACGAGGGCAATGCCGGCGCTCAATGCGGTCATCAAAACGGGCACGAGACGCTCCAGCGTGCCGCGCACGATCATCTGGCGCGTGAAGCCCTCGCCCTCGTGTTTCATCAGATGCAAGTAATGGCTGATCATCATGATTCCGTTCCGCGCCGCCACACCGCCGACGGCGATGAAGCCGACAATGGTGGCAATGCTGATGTTGTCGATGAGCACCCAGGTCAAAACGAGGCCGCCCATCAGCGCGAGAGGAATGTTAAGCATCACCTGAAATGCCAGCGAGAGACTGCGGAAGTAGCTGAAGAGCAGCACCGTCACCGCCACGAGCACGAGCGCGAAGTAAAACGCGATGCGCTTCGTCGCGGCCTGCTGCGCCTGAAATTCACCCTCGAAACGCGGGAAATAGCCCTCAGGAAACTTCACCTGTTCCTTCACCGCGGCCTCCCAGCGGCGCACAACGCCCTCCAGATCGCGCTCGCTTGTGTTGGCGCTGATGACGATGCGCCGCTGCGTGTTTTCGCGGTTGATGACGTTCGGCCCCTGGCTCTCACGAATGTCCGCCACGAGCCGTAGCGGAATGCGGCGGCCTTTGTCGGTCTCCACGAGCAACTCACCGATCTTCTCTGGCGAATCCCTCCATGCCTCCGGCAGTCGCAGCACGAGTTCAACCGTGCGCTGGCCCTCGCGCAATTCCGCGAGCGTTTTGCCGCCGATGAGCGCCGAGACCTGTTCATTGAGTGATCCGGGTTGCACTCCGTATGCGACGGCCCGCTCGCGATTCACTTCGATTTTAATCTGCGGAATCGGCACCTGCGGCTCCAGCATCACGTCCGTTAATCCGGGGATCGTCTTGGCGATGTTGCGAATCTGCTCACCCTTCTCGCGTAGCACCGCCAGATCCGTGCCGAAGACCTTCACCGCGATCTTCGCCGACACCCCGCTGAGCATGTGCGAGAGGCGATGCCCGATGGGCTGGCCGATGTTGACGAAGGTGCCCGGAATCTTGCCCAGCTTCTCGCGGATCTCCGCAAACACCTCCTCACGCGGCCGGCCGCCCTCATAAAACTCCACGTCGAACTCGTTCACGCTCACCGGCATGACATGATCATCACGCTCCGCACGTCCGGCGCGTCGTCCCACGCTTTTCACCTCGGCAATGCCCTGCAAGAGCCTCACACCCGCCTCGCCGATATCATTGGAGTGCGCCAGCGAAGTTCCCGGAGCGCTGGCGAGTGAAATCGTGGCGCTGCCTTCATTGAACGCGGGCAGGAATTCTTTGCCCATCCGCGGATACAGCATCAGCGAGGCAATCAAAAGCACGCCCGCGAGTGCCAGGACCATCTGCGGTGCTCCCAGTGCAAAACGCAGAAATGTATGCCGCACGATCCACTTCATGCCACGCACCACAAAACCATCGCCATGGGCCTTGCCGCCGGTTTTGAGCAGCAGCGAGCACAAAACCGGAATCACGGTGAGCGAAACGACAAACGACGCCGCCATGCTGGTGATCGTGGCGATGGCAATCGGCGTGAACAGGCGTCCTTCGATGCCTTCGAGGCCGAGGAGCGGCATGAAGACGAGAATCACGAGTACCGTGGCGTAGAGGATCGAATTTCGCACCTCGCCGGACGCACTGGCGATGATCTCGATCCGGATTTTGGAGGGATTCTCCCGCAATCGCCGCCACACGTTCTCCACATCGACGATCGCATCATCCACCACCATGCCGATGGCGACCGCGAGGCCGCCGAGCGTCATCGAGTTCACGCTCACGCCAAACAGTTTGAAAGTCAGGATCGTCACTGCAAACGACAGCGGCATCGCCATGAGCGTGATGAACGTCGTGCGCACGTTCATCAGGAAAAGAAACAGAATGATCGTCACCATGATCGCCCCATCGCGAATCGCTTCCTTCAGATTGCCGATGGCGTGCTCGATGAAATCGCCCTGACGGAAGAGGATTTCAGCAGTGACACCTGCCGGCAAAGTGGGTTTGAGTTCCTCCAGCGCCGTCTCGACCTGCTGCGAGAGCTTCAGCGTGTCAAAGCCGGGCGCCTTGTCGATGCTGAGGACGACGCCCATGGTGCCGTTCACGCTCGCATCGCCGCGCATGGGCTGGATGCCTTGTTTGACCTCCGCCACGTCGCTGATGAGCACCGGCCGGTCACCGACGGTCTTGATGACGGTTTGCGCGATGTCATCCAACCGTGTCGTCATGCCGAGATTGCGCACCATGATCTCGCGCGGCCCCGCTTGCAGGTAACCGCTCGTCGCATTGCCTGAAGCACGCGCCACCGCGGCCTCGACCTCCTCAAACGAGACGCCATGCGCGGCAAGCCGATAAGGATCCGGCTGCACCTGAATCTGCCGCACACCGCCACCAATCGTGAGCACCTCCGCCACGCCGCTGAGACTCTGCAACCGGCGCCGGATCGTCCAGTCTGCGAGCGTTCGCAGCTCGGGCGGCGTCGTTTTGCCATCGCTGCTTTTCAAACCGACGAGCAGAATCTCGCCCATCAGCGATGAAACCGGCGTCATGCCCGATTTCGCATTTTCAGGCAGCCTCACCGCCTGCATGCGTTCCTGCACAAGCTGCCGTGCGCGATAGATGTCCGTTCCCCAGCCAAACTCGGCAAAGACAAGCGAAAGGCCCACATCGGAGTTCGAGCGCAGCCGGTCGAGCCCGCCGACGCCCTGCACTGCGTTTTCAATCGGCTGTGTCACCAGCGTCTCCACCTCTTCAGGTGCAAGACCAGGCGCCTCGGTGAGGATCGTCACCGTGGGCTTCGTCATGTCCGGCAGCACCTCCACGGGCAGTTGCGTGAGCGTTTGCGCTCCAAACAACATCACCACGAGCGCGATCATCAACACGAGCGCCCGATGATGCAGGGAGAAGCGGATGAGGTGGTTCAGCATGCGCGAAGTTCCTTCCGTTTCAGTCCGGTGATGATGAGCAAAACCAGCAGCAGACCACTCGTGCCTGCGAAGAAGAATGTGAGTGTGTTCCACTCACTGTGCCCCCCTTCGTGATCGTGCTCATTGTGCGCGGCTTCCTGCTGCTCTTTGGTCATCTCGGTGCCGTCTTCGTTGTGCGCATGACCGTGGGCCGCGTCGAGAGCTTCTTTGAGGCTCACACTGCCTTTCCCGGCGAAGACAAGGGAATAGGCGCCACGCGTCACCACTTCATCACCGGGCAACAGTCCCTTCACGACTTCGACGAACCGGTCATTTTGCGCACCGAGTGTCACCGGGGCCTTCACGAATGCATTCTTCAACTCGAAGTCCTTCACATAGACGAAGCGCTGCGCGGGATCGCCCTGCACGGCGCTGCGTGGGATGGACATGACGTTCTCGCGCTGGCTCACGACGATGCTGAACTCGGCCTTCATGCCCGGCCGCAGCAATTTGTCGGGATTCGCGACGTGAAACGCTGCCTCAATGGTGCCGGTGGTCTCATCCGCCTCGACGGCAACATGCACAAGTTTTGCCTCGAAAACACGATCCGGCAGCGCGTGGAGCCGGATGTGCGCGGCTTGACCGAGTTTCAATTTGCCCGCGAGATGCTGCGGCACATGCGCCACCGCCTCGACGGTGCTCAGATCGAGAATTTCGATCAAAGCATCATCCGGCGACACCGGCTGGCCTGGCACGATGGCCACTTTGGAAACGAGACCGGCGATGGGCGCTTCGAGTTTGATCACCGGCGGCGGATCACCCGGCTGGCGGCTCTCAATCCACGCCACCTCGGCGCCCGCATCGACTTCCTGATGAGGAATCACCAGCACGGAAAACGCACGCCCCGGAATGCGGCTGCTGACGATGGCCTTGCTGCCAGGCAGCACCTCGATGTGGCCGAGCGAGAAGATTGTCTCCTCAAACGAGGTCTCCTCCGCCTCGGCGAATTCGAGGTTCATGTTCGAGACCGCCACGTCATCGAGAATGATGTCCGGCTTGTTGGCGAAAAGCGGCCCGCAAGTGGCGAGGATGAGAATCGGGAGAAGTTTCATGGCTGCGTGACTCCGGTGGCGGATTCGTAACGGATGCGGGCGAGGTGGAAGTCGCGCGCTGCATCCAACGCGGCAGCTTCGAGTTGCAGGCGCTGGTCGCGTGCGCGCAGAATGGTCATGAGATCGGTCTGGCCGGCCTCGTAGGCCCTCTCAAGTTTTTGCGTCTGCTCGATGACGAGCGGCAGCAGCTTGTCGCGTGTTTCGCGCGCAAGATCGGCGTTTGCCTGCATCTCCTTGCGTGCCGTGTCGGCCTCGCTGGCGATTTGCTTTCCCAGCGCCTCGGCTTCGAGCCGCTGACGCTCCGCGGTGGCCCTTTTCTCAGCAATCTCGCCCTGGTTGCGATTCCAAAACGGCAGCGGAATGGAGATGCGGAAGCCGACATAGCCGGTGCGCTCGCGCTGGCCGTTCGACTGGTCCTGCATTTCCTGCGCGCTGAAAAATCCGGCGCTGACATCCTGCATGCGCTTCGATCTGGCGAGCGCGGCGTCGGTCTGCGCGGCCTGTGTCCGCGTGCGGGCCATCTGGTAGTCGGCGCGCCGCTCCCAGGGCAGGATGCCGGGCATGACCAGGGCGGGCAGTTCACCGGTGATCATGCAGGACTCGTCTGGTGCCAGGCCAAGCATCGGCTTCAATGCACCGAGCACGCTGATGCGCTCCGTTTCCAGCCGGCGGCCTTCGAGCAGCAGACGCTGCGCATCCACCTGTGCCTGCGCGGCATCGAGCGGTGACAGCTCCCCCTTCGCCGCCCGGCTTTTCGCGAACTCGGAAAGCTTGTGAGCCAGATCCATCTGCTGCTGGCGGAGGGCGCGCTGCTTTTCGAGCGCGACGATTTTGACCGCAAGGGCACGCGCCTCGGCGATGAAACGCCGCTCGACATCGCGCACCTCCAGCTCCGCTGCGGTGACAAGTTGTGATGTGAGCTGCTTTTCCAGCGTCAGCCGTTTCGTCAGCGGGAACGACTGCTCGATGCCGAACAACAACGTGCGCGGGCTGACACGGCTCTCGTTCTGAAAACTGGACTCCAGCTTTGGATTTGCGAGCCTGCCGGAGCCGAGCTGACGGCCACGGGCTTCTTCAATCGCGAGCCGCGCGGCCTTGAGCATGGGATGATGGGAGCGCACGCGCGCGGCGATGCCGTGCAGCGACAACTCGGCGGCAAGCCCCAAGGTGGGCGTGAGGAGGAAAAACAAAAGACGTGACATGGGAAAGAGGGCGAAGGGTGGAGACATGCGGGCACGGCAAACACGCGATGAACGCGGATGCGCCAACAGGGCCGGAATGCTTGTCCGGCGGCACGATGTCTCAAATCCTCAGCACGATCGTCTGCGCGAGCCTGCCCGGCCACTCTTGCACGCCCCAACTTCGTCGAGGCGGTGGATTGACGACGGAATTCGCACCTGGCTCGGGCAGACAGACAAAACTGAACTCATCAGCGGCCCCGACCAACATCACCGGCACGACAACAGGCATCGCGGCTTCGTCTTTCTGCATGGCCAGCAACGTATCCACCACGGCGGCGTGCTGGTGCGTGTCGCCGTCATCGTCATCGTCGTGCTGATGCGGAAGCGCCGGCTCCTCGCCTTCATGGCAGGCGGCGGAGTGCGGGCCGTGGCAATGATCCGTCTGTGTGAGATGCTCCACGCCTCCGCAGTCGCAGACATAGCCTCGATGAAGCCCAGACATTATGGCTGCGGCCCTACTTGCGCGAGCAGGTCGGAAGCGCAGCGCGTTTGATTGAAAAAGGCGTGGTGTGCTGGCTGCATGTATTTCGCGGGCTGCTTCTGGCGAGGCCTATCCGCATGTTCGGGGAGGAACGAGCAGTCCCTGCCGGACGAACCGAATGAAGAGCAACCAACACACCACATCATATGAGCAAAGAAGTATTGTATCTGGGCCTTGATGTCCATGCTGAAAACATTGCCGTCGCCATCGCCGAGGCCGGTCGCGACGGAGAGGTCAGGAACTATGGCGAGATCCCCAACACTTTTCACAGCGTCGAAAAGCTCATGCGTAAGCTGGGCCATCCTGACAAGGAGCTGAGGCTTTGTTATGAAGCAGGTCCCTGCGGCTTCGTGCTGGCGCGCTTCCTGAAGAAGAAAGGCATCGCCTGCGATGTCATCGCGCTGTCGCTCACGCCCAAAGGATCGGGTGACAAGATCAAACGGACCGTCGTGATGCGCGTATGCTCGCACGTCTTCATCGTGCAGGTGAGCTGACCGCCAGGTATGTCCCCGATGAGCGCGATGAAGCCATTCGCGATCTGTGCCGCGCCCGCACCGATGCCGCAGGATCAACGCAGCGGACGCCATCAGCCTAAGGCCTCCTGCTGCGCAACGCTACCGCTATGGTGAAAAGACCTCGCGGAGCGCGGCGCAATATGCGTTACTTGCGTGAACTGATCCTGCCGCACCCCGCCATGAAGATCGTGCTGGAGGAGTATCTGCAATGCATTGATGCCGCAGCCGAGCGCATCGAGCGGCTGGAGGTGCACATGAAAGCCTTGCTCGACGAGTGGCACATGAAGCCCGTCGTGCTCGCCCTCATGGGGTTTAAAGGTTATCAAACCGTCGCTGCGATGATCACCGTCAGTGAAATCGGTGACATCCACCGCTTTGCCCATCCACGCCACCATGGCCTACCCTTTGACCTTCGTGCCCAGCGAGAGCAGCAGTGGAGGAAGCCGTGCGCAAGGAACCATCACCAAGTGCGGCAACGGCCACCTGCGCGATCTTCTTCAACGAATGCGCCCAGCACTACCGGCTGCCACCGAAGATCAGCCAGGAACTCACCACACGACAGGAGGCCATTCCCAAAGCACATCGACGGCAGGTCATGGAGATCTCCTGGCGCTGTCAGAACCGTCTTCATGAAAAAGGGCGCAAGCTCGCCGCCCGCGGCAAGACACGGCAAAAGGTGCAGACGGCACTCGCACGCGAACTGTCGGCGTTCGTGTGGGAGGTCATGCGGGCGGTGATGCCCAGAGCCGATGGAACTCAGGCCGCCAGCGCCGCACGTCCGCCAAAGGTCACCGAGCGCACCCAACCAGCCGTGAAGAAGAAAGGCCGCGAGTACACCTTGAAGACAAAGTGAACTGCACGAGCCGGAATAACCAACAGGCACTCAGTAAAACCCCAGACAGCACCATCCAAAGCCCAAGCTTCACACCTTAGAATCAGACTGATCGACGCGGAGGCCAGCACACGAGAGACGTTATGAGATCAGAGCGACCGCAAGGTCACTTGAGCGCTCGAGCCTAGACTGTGAGAACCCAGGCCGCGGTGAACAAAAGAAATGCGTTACCCCCTCCTTCGTTAAAACCACGGAGGGCAGGCAGCACGCGAATATCAGCATAACCACCGAAGTGATACCATTCACCCTGGTCGGTCAGTCTGCTTCTGAGGTGAGAAGAACAAACCAAGCAAAAGGTCATCCAAATGACACAGGACGCACATTCCCACTTGCCAAAACCGGAGCCATATCAAACGTCTGCGCCCAGCCAATCGCGAAAAACGCGAGGAGGCTGAGAACGAGACGATGTGCGCGTGGTCGCTTCATGTCGGCGGGAAGTGAACCCGACAGAGTCGGCGGCGTCAAGCCTCGTCTTGCCTCCCCTGCCCTCTACTTCGCGTTTTTCTCGATGAATTCGATGATCGGTGTCGAGTCATCGAGGCCGTGCGGATGATGGCCGACTCCCGGCTTGCGGATCATCGTGATGCTGCCGCCGAGTTCCTTGTAGCGTGACTCGATCAAGCCGGTGTTTTCGTCCCACGGCACGACATCGTCAGCATCGCCAAAGACATGCAGCAGTGGCACGTGGTTCTTTGCCAGTGGGGCGAGGCCGTCCACCGGATTGCCCTTGTAGGCGAGCGCCTCGGCCTCGTCTTTGAAGCCCCAAAGTTTCATCACGAAGCCCCAGTTGCGCGGATCGCCCTTGCCTTTGCCCTTGCCGCCGGGCCAGCTCTTGAAGTCGCACACAGGCGCGTCGCCGTAGATGCAGGAGACCTTGTCAGGATTGGCGATGGCCCAATTGTAGCAGTACAATCCGCCGCGGCTGAGACCGACGAGCGCAGGTTTCTTGCTCAGGCCGTAGTTCGTCGTGAGCTCGGCATAACATTCGTTCCAAAGCTTCACAGCATCGGGGCAGCCAAGCATGTCATTGATCTTCATGTAAACGATGTGGAAGCCTTTGCCGAGCAACGCGATGTCCGGCGCGGGTTTGTGGCCGAAGAACTCGCCATGCCAGACCCACGGACGGCCTGTAGCGGCTGTTTTCGGTGCCACGACGGTCACCGGCTTGCCTGCGATGGTCAGTTCGTGCTTCGCATAGCCGTTCCACTCGCCCTTTTGATTCGGAAAAACGACTTCTTTGGAGTTGGCGAGCTTCTTGGCCTCCGCGTCGAACTCCGCAGCCTTCTTCAATGCCTCTTCAATCGGCAATCCCGGAGCCACACCCGGGCGTTTGTGGCCGACATGGCTCAACCAGGCCGGACGCAGGATGGCGTGCTTCTTTTTGATCACCGCGAGAATCGCCGCGCCATTCGGATGATCCGGCGTGCCGTCCTCGCGCACCTTCAGGCCCCAGGCATCGAGAACGGGCCGCGCCATCAGTAGATGACCTTCGGCGCCGGGATGCACACCGTCCTTCGAGAAGGTGAACTGCGGATCGCTCTTCCGTTTCTCGGCCAGAGCGCTCATCATGACGCCGTGCACATCAAGCACCTCCCACTTTTCCTTGTCGCGCATGTCGAGCAGCCAGTTCGCGTAAAAGTCGAGCACCTCGTTGTAGCCCTTGTAGAACTGCCCCGGCTTCACCTGATCACCCGGCACCACTTTCTGTGCGATGGGCACCGGATCGAACACCGGCGGCGTGAGGTGGATGATGCGCGCACCGATCGCAGCGACCTTCGCACGCAGCTTCCGCATGCCATCTTGATACGCTTTGGTGCGTTCTGCGCCCAACGGCAGGTAGATGCCGTCATTCATGCCGTAGCAGGCAAACACGAGCTGCGGCTTCGCCTTTTCCAGCACACGGTCGAGCCGCTCGTGCAGATCAGGGCGCGGAAACTTGCCGCCCGCATGCCCTTCCTCGCTCAAACCGCTCACCGTCTCGCTGCTGAGGCCGAGCGGGATGATGATCTTGTCCGAATCCGGGTATTGAGCGATCAGCGCCGCCTCGATGAACTCGACATAGGCTCCGCCCTGCGTGATCGAATCGCCGAGGAAGACGATGCGTTGTTCTTTCGGGAGTTCCGCCGCTGCAATGCCGGTGGCGATGAAGATGGAGAGAAGGAGATGTCGCATGGTTGGAGAATGATCAGGCGCCGATGAGTTCGCGTAACGGCACGCCGGAATCCGTCACAAGGCGCGGGCGCTGGATGGGATCAAGGAATTCGTGATTGGGGCGAATGCCAAGCAGGTGAAAAATGCTCGCGGCCAGATCCGGTGGCCGCACCGGACGGTCCGCTGGATAGCCGCCGATCTTGTCGCTCGCTCCAATGATCTGACCACCGGCGATGCCCGCACCCGCCATCGCCACGGAGAACACATTGCCCCAGTGATCGCGTCCGCCGCTCTTGTTGATCGTGGGCGAACGACCGAACTCACCCATCACCACGACGAGCGTTTCGTCGAGCAGGCCGCGGGACTTCAAATCTTGGATCAGCGCCGAATAGGCCACATCAAACTGCGGCGCAAGCACCTCACGCACACGCTGGCCGTTGCGCTGATGCGTGTCCCACAGCGGACTGCCCGCGCTGAAGTCGCCCGGTTCGCGCGGCCAGTTCACCTGCACCAGCCGCGTCCCCGCCTCGACGAGCCGGCGTGCCAGCAGCACGCTCTGTCCGAACTTGCCGCGCCCGTAGCGATCCCGCATCGCCGCCGGCTCACGTTCGATCTCCAGCGCGGAACGGCTGGTCTCCGAGTGGATCAAATCAAACGCACGCTGATGCATCGCGTCCGCCTCGTCGATGAGCGGATTGGCGAGCGACGCACGAAAACGATCGTCCATCTGTCGCAGCAGGCTGCCGCGCTCCGAAAAGCGCAGATCGGTCATGCCATCAGTCAGACTCATGCCCTCGATCTGCATCCGTGTCGCAGCCGGATCGCATTTGATGAGCTGTGGATGCCACGGCGCACCCATGAAGCCGCCGTTCTGCCCGGGCCACACGATGTTGCCATTGTTTTCGATGCGCTCCGGCAGAACGACCGACGACAACGGCGAGCGCTCGCTCGGTTTCAATGCGCCAACAACTGCCGCGATGCTCGGCCAGTCATTGCCGCTCGGCGGCACGCTTTCCGCCTTGGTGGCCGGCTCGTAACCCGTCAGCATGAACGCGCCGCTCGTCGAGTGCGCATTGATGCCGGTGGTCATCGAACGAATCACCGCGATCTCGTGCATCAGCTTTGCAGTGCGTGGCAGCGTCTCTGCAAAATGTACGCCCGGCACCGAGGTCGGGATCGATTTGAAATCACCGCGTATCTCCAGCGGCGCATCCGGCTTTGGGTCAAACGTCTCATGCTGCGGCGGTCCGCCGCTGAGAAAGAGAATGATGCAGCTTTTGGCCCGTCCGAACGAGCCTTCCCGGCTGTGCATCGGCTTCGCTTCAAGCAACGATGGGAGCGAGAGCCCAAAACAGCCCAATCCTCCGACGCGCAACCATTCGCGGCGGTTGAGGGAGGTGGCTGATGGAACTCGATGCATGCGCTCGCAGTTCTACGCCCCGCCTCTCAGGCCTCTCTCACACGCGGTGCAGCTTGTACGGGTAAACTTGGTCCGCGTTCCACTGGCAGCCATAGAGATCGCCCGCGTCATCGACGCACACATCATGTACATTGCGGAACACCGGCTGGTCCTGCAGCAGGAGGCCGACCTGGTCGCCGTCATACTTCGGCTGCTGACCGCCGGGGGCGGAGATGACGCGGTTGTTCTTGTCCAGAATGATGATGAACCCGCGCTCGCGCCACATGCGGAAATCATTTGGCTTCATGCCGAAGCAGACTCCGGACAGCAGCAGATCACCCGCGATCACCGGCCGGCTCATGAACGCGCCGGGCAGATACACCGAATGCGAGTAGGTGCCATCGAGCTTGTACCAGTGGAACTCATTGCGGATGCGCTCCGTGCACAGCACCAGCGGCTCCGGTCCGCGTGAGTCGATCGTCACGCCATGCGCCTGCATGAACTTGCCCGCGTTCATCGCCTGCGTGCTGGTGCCGCCGAACTTGCGAATGAATTTGCCGCTCGCGTCAAAGTGCAGGATGTACTGTGAGCCGTAGCCATCCGCCACATAGATGTCACCATTCGGCGCTGCCACAGCTTCCGTCGGCGCATACTTCGTGACCGCATCATAAGCTCCGCAGTCCTTCGCATGCGGCAACTCGAGCAGGACTTCGCCGGACAAGGTGGTTTTCACCACACGTCCGCCGCTTGGATCGCACAGCAGGAGCGTCTCCTTGCCATCACGCGCATCGAGGCTGAGTCCGTGGCCGCCGCGCAGCTTCAGCGTCCAGGCATCGAGCACCTTGCCGTCCTTGTCGAAGATCAGGATGTTGTTCTTCGCCTCGTTCGTGATCAGGATCAGGCGCTTCTGCGCATCCATGACCATCTCATGGCAGTCCTTCACCGGATGCACCTCCCGCTTCGCCTGGCACCACTCCAGATCGACCCGATAGCGATGCTCACCATGGCCGATGATGGCGCCATTCAGCGAAGTCTTGCTCTGCGCCTTCACAAACGGCGCGGAAAGAACGGTGGCGGCAGTGGAGGCGACGAAATGACGGCGGTTCATAACTCTCAAACCTCCTCACACTCCCACACCTTTCGCGGGACTCCTCGTTTGTCACTCTTCGCTCTCCGCCCTTTGCCCTACGCCCCTCCCCGCGTCCGAAACGTCGGCAGCCGCAGCTTCCAGCGCATCGCGGCAAGACGCAGCCCCAGGATGACCACCATGCCGATGTAGCGATGTGTTTCCGAAGGTGGCAGCCACTCACGCAGCAGCACAAACACCGTCGCGCCCGCGAATACGGCCGTGGCGTACAAGGCTTCATCCGCCTGGAACACCCACGGGATCTCGCGCCGCAGCACGTCGCGCAGAATGCCGCCCGCCACGCCCGTGACGATGCCCAGAAGAATCGCCACGATGCCGGGCGAGCCAAATGCGAGCGCCTTTTCCGTCCCTGCGATGCCAAATAACGCCAAACCAAATGCATCCGCGATGGCGAGTGCTTTTTTCGGCAAATGGGTGAAGCGCACCAGTACAAATGTCGCCGATGCCGAGATCAGGGCTGTCCACACCTGATGCGGTTGCTCGATCCAAAACACCGGCCGCACGCCGAGGCACAGGTCACGAATCGTGCCGCCACCCACCGCCGTCACCAGCGCCAGCACCAGCACGCCGAACAAATCCATGCGCTTCCCCTCCGCCGCGAGGACGGCGGTGATGGCGCACACGGCGACGGCGAAGTATTCGATCCAGGCGGGCATGGTCAGTGTTGGAGATAGTGCTCGATGCCATTCAGAAACATCTGCACGGCCACCATGACCAGCAGCATGCCCATCAGGCGCTCCACTGCCATCGAGCCTTTTTCCTTCAACACCCGCGCGATGGCCGGAGCACAGAGCAAAACGGCGGACGTGATGCCCCAGGCGATCAAGAGAGCCACCAGCCAGTTCCACCACTGCTCCGGCTGCGTGCTAACGAGCACGAGCAGCGTCGCCAGCACCGAGGGGCCAGCGACCATCGGCGTGGCCAGCGGCACGATGAAAGGCTCCACCATCGGCTCCTCATCGCGCCGTGAAGGCGGAAAGATCATCTTCAGCGCGATCAAAAACAACACCACGCCCCCGCTAATGAACAACGCCTCTTGTTTCAAATGCAGCAGCCCGAGCAATCGCTGCCCCAGCAGCAGAAACAGGATCAAAATCACCAACGCAGCCACCAACTCCCGCGCGATCACCTTCAGCCGCCGCTCAGGCGGCACCGGACGCAGCGCGGACACAAACGTGGCCACATTCCCCAGCGGGTCCATGATCGTCAGGAGCAGAAGTGTGGCGGAAAGCGTGTCCATAACTGGAATCAGCCCCTGTTTGCCTCCGGCGCAACCAACGGCGCACGTTCCTCACCCGAACGCGCCCCCAGATTGCCGTAACGATGGTAGTCAAAACTCACGCTCTGCTCCTGCACATACCAAAGCAGTTCCACGCGTCCTTCCGCGAGCACGGGTGCATCGGCGATGAAAACCTGTGCCTCCGCAGCGGCACGACGCACGATTTCCGGCACGCGATCGTGAGCGGCATAGCGCACACGGTCGGTTTCACGCTCTGAAATCGCCATCGCGAGTTCTTCGTCGCCTTCCTCGATGAATTCGATGGCCCCGGCCCAGTCCTCCGTCGCCTCGCATAGTCGCCGAACCGCCTTTGACTCAAATCCATTCGGCATACTGACCGTGATACGGCATCCAGCGACACGAGCTGCCCCAACGCGGGCGTGAAGATCAAAGGTGGTGTCATTAGGATGCACACGGACACGCATCTCACGCACCGGAAGATAGCGCCGCACATTGTCCTGGCCGACGAGATGGAAGTGATCGTGCTCGCGGCTGAACTCACGATCCCACGCATGTTGATAACTCGTGAGCGCCCGCGACAAGCGGAAGCCTTCATCAAATGACGAAACTAGAATGGCGAATGACGAATGAATGCCGAAGCTCGAATCATTGGAACTTGATTCGTCATTCCTCATTCTGGTTTCGTCATTCTTCGCTTCAGCGAAGTTCATGAACTGCGCCACATAGTTCGGCCCTCCGGCTTTGAGGCCGGGACCAAACGCACTCTTGCCCATGCCGCCGAAGGGCTGACGCAACACGATCGCGCCCGTGGTGCCGCGGTTGATGTAGAGATTTCCGGCACGGATGCCGGCCTTCCATTCGACCTGTTCGCGGTCGTCGAGACTCTCGATGGCGCTGGTGAGTCCGTAGCCGGTTTGATTCACGAGCGCGATGGCCTCGTGCAGCTTTTCAAAGCGCATCACACCGAGCACCGGACCGAAAAACTCCGTGAGATGCGTATAGCTGCCCGGCTGCACGCCCCACTTGATGCCGGGCGACCACAGGCAGTCATTGCCATCGAGGCGATGCGGCATGAGCGCCCACGATTCGCCGGATTCGAGCGTGAGCAGCGCGTTTTCGAGATCGCCGGACGGCGGACGGATCACCGGTCCAATCTTCGTCTTCAAATCCCACGCTGAACCGACATGCAGGCTCTCCGCAGCCTCGACGAGCGCACGTTTGAACTCGGGATCGTCGTAAACTTCGGCCTCCAGCAGCAGCAGCGAAGTGGCGGAGCATTTCTGGCCCGCGTGGCTGAACGCGGAGTGCAGCACGTTTTTGATCGCGAGATCGCGGTCGGCCATCGCGGTGACGATGGTGGCGTTCTTGCCGCCCGTTTCGGCGCTGAGCGGCAGATCCGGCTTCGCACGCAGCATGGCGAGCGCCGTCTCGGTGCCGCCAGTCAGAATCACCGCGTTCACGAGCGGATGTTGCACGAGTTGCGCACCTTCCTTGCCGCCGGAGCACGGAACGAACTGAAGTGTCTTCTTCGACACACCGCCACGCCAGAAGCACTGGCACATTTCCCACGCCGGAAGCACTGCATCCGACGCAGGTTTCAAAATGACCGTGTTCCCCGCGGCGAGCGCAGCAGCAATGCCACCGCAGGGAATCGCGATGGGAAAATTCCACGGCGAAACAACAACCACCACGCCTTTGCCTTCAGCCTTAAAGTGGTCCGCACAGTCCGCTGTGCGGTGCACCGATGACAACTCGCGTTCCGCATCGACGTGCAGGTGATTCGGAGCTTCTGCTGATTGCGAAACGCCGCACAGAGAACTGTGCTGACCACTCTGTGTGCAGCCTTCCATGAACCAGCGTGCCGTCGCCGCGTAGAACTCGACGAAATCGACTGCCTCACTCACTTCGGGGTCGGATTCGGCCAAAGTCTTGCCCGTGTTCGCCAAAGCCGCACCCATGAGATCCGCACGTGCTCGGCGCAATTCCTCCGCGACCTTGCGCATGACTTCCTGACGGGCTCGGGGCGTCATCTTGCGCCAGCCGTCGTCATCGCGCGCAGCGCATTCGACGGCTCGTGTGATGTCGTCAGGACCCGCCTGATGATAGCGACCGACCACGACGCAGGGCCGTGATGGATCGCGGCAATCGCGTGTGACGCACGTATCGCGCAGTTCCTCGCCGCCAATGACGAGCGGCACATCCGTGATCCGGTCCCTCCACGAATCGAGAATGCTCTTCGCCCACACCGCGTGATGCGGCAGCGACCAGTCGGTGTCGGATTCGTTGATGAACGTGCGTGAAACAGGCTGCCAGCCTGTGGTCTCGGACAGGCTGGCAGCCTGTTTCACGTTCCTGCGATCCTGCGTCCGCCTCGGCGCATCACTCAGCGTCTGGAGACGCTCAAATGATGCGACAAAACCTTTTTCGAGCCCCTTCCAATCAGCACTGCCGGGAACGAGCTTGAAGGTGTGACGCAGGAAGTTGTCCGGACCGGTGTTTTCATCGAGACGGCGGATCAAGTAGCCGATGGCACTGAGAAAGTGCTCTTTGTGACACACCGGCGAGTAGAGGAGCAGATTGGATGCCTGCTCAAACAGCGCACGGCGCTGATGATTCGCCATGCCTTCGAGCATTTCGAACTGCACGCGATGCAGCGCCTTGGTTTCTTGCGCGAGCACCAGCGCATAGGCCACATCGAACAGATTGTGCGAAGCGATGCCGAGACGCACAGCCTTGATGTTTTCCGGCTCCATGCCGGTGTGCAGCATGCGCTTGTAGTTGGCGTCGGTGTCGATCTTCGAATCGAATGGCGCCTGCGGCCAGCCTTTGACCGATGCCTCGAATCGCTCCATCTCCATGTTCGCGCCTTTGACGATGCGCATGGTGATTTCTGCGCCCCCGGCCGCAACGCGTTTTCGCGCCCAGTCGAGCAGCTTGAGCTGCCAGCGATGCGAATCCGGGATGTAGGCCTGCAACACGATGCCCGCGCTCACATTCTCCAATCCGCGACGCCCTAGCGTGCGCATGAAGACCTCGCAGGTCAGGCTGAGATCGCGATACTCCTCCATGTCGAGGTAGATGAATTTAGGCACGCGTGTGCCGTCGTGACGTGTGAAGCTAGCGCGCGCCGCGCTGCGATACAGCCGTTCGAGGCGGTCGCACAGCGTCGCGATCGTTTGTTCGCGTGCGATGGGCGACATCTGCGAGTAGAGCGTGGAGATTTTCACTGAGAAGACCTCTGTCTCCGGCAGTTGCAGTGCCTCGAGATAAAGCTCCAGACGCCGTTCGGCCTCCGCTTCGCTCAGGATCGCCTCACCGAGAAAATTCACGTTCATGCGCACGCCTTGCGCGGTGCGCTGGCGCAGATGCTCGGCCAGCAGCTCGCGCTCCGCGGGCAGGATGACGTTCGCGGTTTCCTGCCGCATGTGTTCCTTCACCATCGGCACCGACACGCCCGGCAGCCAGCCACCGAAGGTCTGGAAACCGCGAAGCATCGCGCGATCCAGCGGACTGAAGAAGCGCGGCACGCCCTGCACATCAAGAATGTGCGTGAACTGGTCCGCCACACGTGACGCCGCTTTCGCGCGAAACGCCTGGTCGGTGAGTTGCACGAGCGTGGCTTTGTCCGATGGCGTCTGCAGCATGCGGTCCAGCTCCGCTTGCTGGCGCTTCTCCGCAGGAGTCTGCAGCTCGGTCGCGCGACGCTGGAGACTGGCTGCCAGGGCGATGGCCTTGGTGATGAGATCGGCATTCATGGTTTCGCTGGCAGTGTTTCGACAAACAGCTTCCAAAGTTCATCCACCGTCTTGCCAGTGAGTTTCTGCCACAGAGCGTCCTCGTATTTCCCCGCACGCAACGCGGCGTTTATTTTCACCACAAGATCAGCAGCGTGATGCTTCTCGACCCATTCGAGAAACATCGCCGTTGTCTTGTAGGCGTCCTTGTAACTCGCTTTGGCGGCGTCGATCTTCGGTCGAGGTGCCTCCGGCTCGAACTTCACGATGCGGATGTAGTCCGCGATGCCCTCGACGAGCCATCCCGGCCCTCCAGGCGGATACGCCTGCACGACATGAGTGAGCTCGTGCACGACCATCCCAAAATCGTCCGGATGCTGACGCACAAAGTTCGCGGAGATCGTGATCTTGCCACCCAGCGCATGTGCCACCCCCTTCATCTTCGGATCAAAGTAGAGCGTGACCTGCTTCGGTGCGACAAAGCCCTCGCTGGGCAGCAACGCGGCGATCTTCGGGAACCACTCCACACACAGCGTGCCTGCCTTATTTCCCCACTCCTTCAAATCGGGCGCATCATTCGTGTCCACGAGCGCCGTCGCAGCAGGCGAGCTGATTTTCGTCAGCGTGCGGGCCTGGAGTCCGGTGAGCGGCAGATCGTGACGACGCTTTGCCTCATCGCGTTTGAAGATGGGACCGACCTCAACGACGCAATTCTCGCCATCCGCCTTCACCCACGCGCAATCGGGTGAATCCGGTCCGCCTTTGTCGGGATAGTATGCGGACGCCTTTTTCAGCGGCACCTTCCTCCCGTTCAAGCGTGGCCAGCCAAAAGTCACATTCACCTTCGGAATGCCCGACTTCGGAATCTTCGCCGTGCTGTAAACCTCGACGAACGCGCTGTGCTTGTCCCAGAATGTGAAGTCCGTGCCTTCGAACCGCAAACCACCGATCTCATGCACCGCGCCCTTCGCGTCGCGGATGGTGCAGGTGAACCAGGTGCAATCGATGCCCTTCACCTTTTCAGATTCCGTTTTCGCAATGCAGTAGGTGTAGGTGCCCTTCGTCCACGCAAACGGCCGCCGCACGCTCGCGAACTCGCCTTCGTATCCCGCGCTTTCGACCAGACAGTCCTCCGCCACCGTGCGCACATGATCGAGGCCGATGGGCGTTGTCTTGTCGCTCGACCAGCGCGAGAAAATGCCTCCTTTGCCGCGATGGACGCGCTCGCGGCTCTCTTTGGATGCCCAGCCATTGATATTCGTCTGGATGCCGCCGTAGAACTGCAACCCATTGATCTTCGCGATGCCGCAGGGCGAGATGTACAGGTTGTAGTCGCTCGGCACGTCGCGGTCGATCGTCACATCCACTTCAAGGGAAGTGAAATGCTCCACCGGTTTCTCAAAATCCCACCAAACATTTGCCACATGCCAGGGCAGCGGCGGCAATGCGACTCCTGCGGCCTTTGCCATCTCTTCAGGCGAGGGTTGTTTGCAAAGATCCTCGGCCAAAACCGAGAGAGCACAGGCTTGTATCAAGAAGAGAATAGAGCAGGAGGATCGCATGAAGATTCGAGTTCAGCATTCGGTGACATTGACGGCAAGTCCGCCGCGTGAAGTCTCCTTGTATTTTGTGCTCATGTCCGCGCCGGTCTGGCGCATGGTGGCGATGACTTTGTCGAGCGAGACACGGTGCGTTCCGTCGCCACGCAGGGCGAGGCGCGCCGCGTGAATAGCCTTCACCGCGCCCATCGCGTTGCGCTCGATGCACGGCACCTGCACGAGGCCGCCAATGGGATCGCAGGTGAGGCCGAGGTTGTGCTCCATGGCGATCTCGGCGGCGTTTTCGACCTGCGGCACGGTGCCGCCAAGCGCCTCGCACAAAGCGCCCGCGGCCATCGAACACGCCACGCCCACCTCGCCCTGGCAGCCGACCTCCGCGCCGGAGATCGACGCGTTGCGCTTGTAGATGAGACCGATCGCCGCTGCGGTGATAAGAAAATGCACCGGTTTGTCATCATCCGTGACGCGATGCACGCGCACGAGGTAATGCAGGACTGCGGGTAAAATGCCGGCCGCGCCGTTCGTCGGTGCGGTGACGACACGCCCGCCCGCCGCGTTCTCCTCATTCACCGCCATGGCCCACAGGCTCACCCAGTCCATCACGCACAGCGGATCATTGAGCGCCGCCTCGGGCCGCGACGACAGTTCGCGGAACAATCCCGGTGCGCGGCGCTTCACCTTGAGTCCTCCGGGCAGGATTCCCTCGCTCTCGCAGCCGCGTTTCACACAGCGTTGCATCGCGTCCCACACTTTGATCAAGGCGGCGCGTGTCTCCGCCTCCGGCCGCCACGTGGCCTCATTGCGCAATGTCATCTCGCTCACACTCAGGCCTGATTCACGAGCCAGACGAAGAAGTTCATCGCCAGAGTTCAGCGCGAAAGGCAGATCGTGTGTCTTTTGCTTCAATTCATCGCGCTGGGCCGAGACTTCGTTCACCACAAAGCCGCCACCGATCGAGTAATAGGTGCGCGAGAGCAGTTCCGCGCCTTGTACATCACGCGCGATGAAACGCATGCCGTTCGGATGCGCGGGGAGCGATTCCGTGCGGTGAAACAGCAGATCGCCCTTCTCATCGAATGCGATCTCACGCGTTCCGCCGAGCCGCAGGCGCCTTCCTTCACGAATCGCTGTCACGCGTGCGTCTGCGTTGTCCACATCCACGCTCTCCGGCAATTCTCCTTCAAGCCCAAGCAGCACCGCCTTGTCCGTGCCGTGGCCCTTGCCTGTCAACGCGAGCGAACCGTAGAGATGCGACTCCACACGCGTCGTCCGCTCAAGCGCTCCTGCCTCGACCAATCGCGTGACAAACCGCTGCCCCGCACGCATCGGCCCGACGGTGTGCGAGCTGCTCGGACCGATACCGATGGTGTAGAGATCGAGGACGGAGAGGCTCATGGTTTTCGCTCGCTCGCTTTGATGAGTTTTGGCTGCGGTCGCTTCTTCCACGTGGCGACATCTTGTTTCAAAACCTCGACGGCTTTCTCAAGCTGACGGTCGGTTTTGTCACCGGGTTGCGGCCAGACGATGAAATCAGGCTTCGCGCCGTTGAGCTCCATGTCCTGGCCGTCATTGAGCCCATACCAGCCGCGGAAAGGCAGGCGCAGCATTCCGACATCCATGATGGCGGCCGCGCCGGTGCTGATGACGCCGCCGGCGGTGGTCACGCCGACGACTTTGCCGCGTTTCAGCGTCTTGATGGCATGGGAGAAGATCTCCGCGTTGCTGTAGCTGTTCTGGTTGCACATCACGACGATGGGCTTGTTCCACGTGGCGTAGATCATGCGATCTTGCGGATAGCCAGGCACCTTGCCGCCGCGCGGAATGGTGAGCGCATGCTGCGGCTGCGTGAGCGCGGTGAGCAGATGATCCGTCGTCGAGCCGCCACCATTCTCGCGCACGTCGATGACAAGACCGTCCTTCCCGGCGCCCGCGTGATAAAGCTCCTCCTGAAACTTCTGAAAGCTCGCGTCGTCCATCGCGCTGATGTGCAGGTAGCCGAGTTTGTCGTTAGAGGCTTTTTCGACGGCATGGCGATTGTTGTGAATCCAGGCGTCGTAGAGCAGTTTCCTCGCGGTGAGGTAGCTGATCGGGCGGAGTGTGACTTCGCGGGTTTTGTCGCCATTTTTGACGGTGAGCACGATGTCGCGGTCCATCGGGCCATTGAGCACGCTGCTCACATCGGTGGAAGGCGTCACTTCTTTGCCATCGACCTTCAAAACGACCTCGCCAGCCTCCACACGGCTCTCTTTGCGGCTTGCTGGCGATTTCGGAATCACATCGTGCACCTTCCAGCCAGGACCGGCAAACGTCGAGTCGAAGCGCAGACCGAGATGCGCCGTTTCCTCACGCCAGCCGGTGCTCGGGACTGTTGTTCCGCTGCTCCAGGTGAAACCGAGATGCGATCCGTTCAACTCGCCTAGCATCAACAGCACGCATTCGCCCGCGCTGTTCATGTCAGGTGCCTCGGCGGCCATGTCGCGATACTTCGCGCGTACGGCATCCCAATCGCGGTTGCCGTGACGCTCGTCATAGTAGTCATCACGCATGACTTGCCAGCACTGGTCGAAAACGGCGCGCTGCTTCTCCGCCCGCGAGTAGCTCTGCTGCGCCTTGAATGCGATGAGCTTCGGTTCGCCGCCCTTGCCCGAAAGCGTCGCCGGTTTGCCATCGAGCAGGCCTGTGAGTTGATCGCCCTCCTTCAGCCAGGTGATGTTGGTCAGAGCGGCCGTGCTGAACGGCTTTGGCGTGAGATCGTCCGGAAAGTCGATGGCTCGCGTGGACTTCTTCTCCTCAAACTGCGACTGGAACACGAGCTTCTTCGAGTCCGGCGACCAAACGAGCGAATGCTCGACCGTGTTCGAGATGCGAATGCGATGAATGCGTTCGTGGATGTCGTCGAAGTCGATTTTTAGGGGATCAGGCTTCTTCGGCTCCGGTTTCTTCTCCTCGGCCTTTGCCACTTCAGGCTTCTTCTCTTCAGCTTTGGGTTCCGCAGGCTTCGGCGCATCGCTTTTGGGCTCAGCGGGCTTGGGCGTGGCCGGTGGCGCATTCGGCGTGCTGGCCGTGGTAGGAGCAGCGGCGGCCTTGGGCTCTTCTTTTTTCGGTTCTTCCTTCTTCGGCTCGGGTTTGGCCGCCTTTTTGAACTTCTCGCGCACTTTGGCCAGCGTGCGCTCGCGTTTCGTCTTCTCGTCCTCTTCGGCGAGCAGGTTCACATAAAAAATGTCCGCCTCGTCGAGTTCGCGCTGACCGGTCCAGGCGATCATTTTGCCATCCGGCGACCAATGCGGGCGCGTGTCGTCATCCGGATGCCGCGAGAGGTTGAAGGGCGACTTTGAGCCGTCCACAGGCATGAGCCAGATGTCGTCGTTGAACGACTCGTCCTCCTGCGAATACACAATCCACGTGCCATCGGGCGAAAACTCGAAACTCGGCGGATTCCACGATTCGAGCAGGCGTTTGGCATTCTTGCCGTCCGCATCGGCGAGCATGAGATCGCCGTGATCGCGCAGCCAGGCGAGCTTTTTGCCATCACGCGTGAATTGCGGCCGCGCCTCGGCCTGTGCGTCATTCGTGAGCTTGCTGAGTTTGAATTCCACATTCTCCCACCAGGGCTCTTTCTCGTCAGCAGGCACCGCTTTCCACAAATCCGTCTGACCACCGGCATCGCTGACGAACACGAGCGTCTTCGCATCGGGTGCGAAAAGAATCTCGCGTTCCTCTTCGGCCGTTTGCGTCACGCGGCGTGGTTCCTTGAGTTCGGTGTCCATCACCCACACATCGCCGCCGCTGATGAACGCCATCTGCAAGCCATCGGGCGTGAAGTGGATGTCCGTGGCTTTTTCGAGAACGACGCGCGTGATGTCCGGCGTGGCATCGGTGACAGCTTCGATGGCGATTTTGACCGGTTCTTTGTCGCCGGGCTGCCAGCGGTAGAGATCGAAGCGCACGCGGAAGACGAGCGTCTTGCCATCGCGCGAGATCGCGGGGAAGACGACGAGATCGTCTTTGAAATTCGTGATCGCCGTGTGCTTGGCGCTGGCGAGGTCGTGCTGCCAGAGGTTGCCGTTGCGGACGAAGTAGAAGCCTTTGCCGTCCGGCTTCCACAGCGGCCAGCGGTTCTCGTTTTCATCGCTGATGACCTGCTTGAAACTGCCATCCGCGCGATTGAAGAGCCAAATCTGGCCGGCACGTGAGCCTTTGAAGCCCTGACGCCACCACGACTCCGAGCCCTCGCGCATGAAGAGCAGCCTCTGGCCGTCCGGCGAGAGCACGCCGTCGAATCCGTAATTATCAAAGAGCACGCTCTCTGCTTTCCGTTCGTTCTCGTCGATGATCGCATGCCGCGCCGAACGCGACTCGCGCAACCACGACAAATCCCGTGCCAGTGTCACCAGCAACCCTTTGCCATCGGGCGTCCACTCGCGCAGATCACTGCCGTCGGTGTGAAACGTAAGCTGCTTTGGCTCCCCACCGCTCGCGGGCATCGAGTAGAGGAGTTTGAAGCCCTCGCGCTCGCTGTTGAAGGCGATCTGTTTGCCATCGGGCGAGAAGGCGGGACCAAAGTCGAGCGCCGGATGCGTCGTGAGCCGAGTGGCACGTCCGCCCTCAGTCGGAGCCGTCCAAAGATCTCCCTGCCACTCGAACGCGACCGTTTTTCCATCTGGCGAGAGCGCAGGCTCATGCGCGAGGCGGACAGGCTCGGCGAAAGCGAACGCGGGGAGGAGGAGCAGGAGGATTTTCTTCATGAGCGGGCGCATGGAACGTCAAGAGGCGGCAAGTTCACTCGCGAAAGCGGTGTCGCGCTCATCGCAATCAAAGACCGAGTTGGTGCTTCACTTCCGTGAATGCCTTCACCGCCTTTTCCAAGTCTTCACGGGTGTGTGCGGCGCTGATCTGGGTGCGGATGCGGGCTTTGCCTTGCGGGACGACGGGGTAGCTAAAGCCGATGACGTAGACGCCGCGTTCGAGCATAGCGTCGGCGAATTTCGACGCGAGCGCAGCATCGCCGAGCATGACAGGGACGATGGGATGCTCGCCGGGCACGATGTGGAAACCGGCGTCGGTCATCGCGGCGCGGAACCAGCGGGTGTTGGCTTCGAGGGTGTCGCGCAACGTAGTGCTCTGCTTTAGCAGGCACAAAGCCGCGATGGAGGCGCCCGCAATCGAAGGACAAAGTGTGTTCGAGAACAAATACGGCCGCGAGCGCTGACGCAGCAGCTCGATGATCTCCTTGCGACCACTGGTATAGCCGCCACTCGCACCGCCGAGCGCTTTGCCGAGTGTGCCGGTCAGAATGTCGATGCGACCCATCACATCGCAATGCTCATGCGTGCCGCGGCCGGTTTTGCCCATGAAGCCGACAGCGTGGGAGTCATCAACCATCACCAGTGCATTGTATTGGTCCGCGAGATCGCAAATGGCTTTCAGCGGCGCGATGTAGCCGTCCATCGAGAACACACCGTCGGTGGCGATGAGCTTGAAGCGAGCGCCTTTGGCATCCGCAGCGACGAGTTGGGCCTCCAGATCGGCCATGTCGCAGTTTTTGTAGCGATAGCGCTGCGCTTTGCACAAACGCACGCCGTCGATGATCGAGGCGTGGTTGAGTTCGTCGCTGATGATCGCGTCTTCGGGGCCGAGGATCGTTTCAAACAGGCCGCCGTTCGCATCGAAGCACGATCCGTAGAGGATCGTGTCCTCCGTGCCGAGGAAGTCGGTCAAACTGGCCTCCAGCTCCTTGTGAACGCCCTGCGTGCCGCAGATGAAACGCACGCTGGCGAGGCCGTAGCCCCAGTGCTCCAGCGCCTCGTGCGCGGCCTGCCGCACCTTCGGATGCTGCGCGAGGCCGAGGTAGTTGTTTGCGCACATGTTGAGCACCGCCGCGCCGCCGTTGGCGCGAACGAGCGTGCCTTGCGGCGTGCTGAGCACGCGCTCGCGCTTGTAGGTGCCCGCAGCGCGGATGGCATCGAGTTGAGTCGTGAGATGAGCTTGGAAGGCGGCATTCATGGCAGCTTGAAATCGGGTGGCGTGTTTGTGGCGGGGCGGGTGAAGGGCTCGCCGTATTTCGTGAAGCCTTCGACGAAGCCGCCGTGGGAGAGGAAGAATTTTCCGGCTTCGACGCCCATGAAGCGATCGAGGCGGTGTGCTTTGCCGGTGGGGTCGTGGCTGAACTTGGCGGTGGTGAGTTCGGTCCACTTGCCATCAGCGTTGGCGATCCATTGCGGACCGTAGAGGGCTTTGCGCTGCTGGTGGCCGTTTTGACCACCGAAGTTCTCGCTGAAGGAATGCAGGCCGCGCAGGTATTGGCCGTCTTTCGGTGCACGGAAACTCGCGATGAGCATCCATCTCTGTTTTTCCGGATGAAACCAGTAGCCGCTGTAAGTCGTGTGATCGCCGTCCGGCTTCACCGCGACGACGAACTTCTGCGCCTGGCCGGTTTTCCATGGATAGACGAGATGCGAGTGCCCGCCGGTGCCTTCGTGGCCGAAGACGCTGGCCTCGACGCCTTCGCCTTTGGCGATGAGTTGTGTTTGATCATCTTTGGAGACAGTGGAGCGGTCGATGGCGTTGGTGCCGTTGCCCGCGTCCCACACGGAGAAGATGATGCGGCGCTCGCTCTCTGAATTGATCTGCATGCCGAAGTAGCCGCGTGAAAAGCCGCAGGCCATGTAGAAGGTGTAAAGCGGCTCCTCGACGGCGGTGACCTCATTGTAGAAAAGCGCGATCTTCTCGTCCTTCGGCGTCGGATACATCAAATGCACCGACGAGGCATTGCGACGCGGTTCGAGATTGAAGTGCGCGTCCTGCGTCGCGGCTCCATCGAGCACGAGGGCTTCGATGATGCCTTTGCAGCCCTCTTTGGAGGTCAGTTCAAACTTCACGTAGCCGGGCTTCGCGATGTCGAATTCGCCGAACGAGGCCGTTCCGTTTGTCACGGTGGCTTCGCGGCTCATTTGGCCGACCTTGAGGCTCAAAACGCGGCCTTCATCGCCCTGCACGCGAAGCGCGGCGGCGAGCTTTCCGGGCGTTTTGATCTCGCCGAACCACAGCACGCGTTGTTTCGCGTCCTTCCAGCCGCCGAGGCCTTTTTCCTTCGAAATCTCGACGCCGCGGAAGTCGGGCTCGGAGTAAGCGGTGAAGGCGGGGACACGCAGTTCGGCGTGCAGAGAGGCTGCCAGGGGAAAGACGAGGGCGAGAAGGAGCTTGCGCATGGTTGTCGCTATATTGGACGCATGTCCGCTATCTTGGCAACCAAGATTTTGGATCCTCTCACTCCGCTGCTGACCGCTTTACGCCTTAAGTCCGCTCAGATCAGCCTTCACCGGCTTTGTATTCGTGATGAATTCGTCCCAAGTGACACTGTGGCTAGCTTTGGCGGCGAATTCACCGAAGAGGGTAAGCAGCGTCGTCTCGACCGCGCCTTCGATGGTGGGATTACCGTTCGGGTTTTTGTCAGCGATGGCGGCGCGGAAGGCCTCGACGTTGTTGACGCTGCCGCTGCGATAGAGGTTCTTCGATTCGCCGCCGCCCCAGAAGTTTTCTTTGCCACCACGGATCATCACACGACCGCCGAACTTGCTTTGGAACGCTCCTTTGCTGCCGACGAAGCGGTTTTCGCAGAGGAAAGGCGAACCCCAGGCACTGTACTGACGTGAGGCAAAGGTGACGGCGCCCTTCTGGAACTCGAACAGCAGCGCGAAGTGGTCGGAGACGTCGCCGACGTTGTCGGGACGACCGCCGCGACCACAGGTACCGCTGACACGTGCCGGACGACCGAAGGCCCAGCTCACGATGTCGAGAGCGTGAATGTTCTGCTCGGTGATGATGTCACCCCCGAGATCGCGATGACGGATCCAGTTCTTGAGGCGGCCTTCGGGCGTTTCGTCCGCTTCGGACTTCAACGGAATCAAATCGGCCTCGTAATGGCACTCGCCGAACATGAGATCGCCAATCGCCCCTTCATGGATGCGCTTCATGGCTTCCTGGAAGAACTCGTCGCCCCGGCACTGCACATCGGCGAGCACGACGATGCCTTTCGCTGCGGCGTCCTTAGCAAGCTGGCGAATCGTCTCGCAACCGGCCACATCGATGGCGACGGGCTTCGCGATGAGCACGTGCTTGCCCGCGGCGACGGCATCGACGGCCTGCTGCACGTGAAAACCAGGCGGGCTGTGAATGACAACAGCATCGACGTGCTCCAGCATCTTCTTGTAGCCATCGAGGCCGGTGAACTGACGGTCAGCCGCGATGCCAAACTTTTCACCATAAGCCTTCACGCTCTCCTCAAAGTAGTCGCAGGCGGCCACGAGCTTGAAGCCGGGGTTTTCAGCAATGATGCCCGAAACGAAGGTGCCGCGACCGCCGCAGCCAATGTTGCCGATTTTGAAGACGGGGCCGGTGTAGGCGGGTTTCGGCGGTGGGGGGGGCGTTTCAGCCGTCTGCGCGGCAAGCTGGCTGGCAAACGTGGCGAGGCCGGTGGCGTGGAAGAAGGAACGGCGGTTCATGATGATGTGTTTTGGTGGAGCTGCATGAACGCCGGATGAAAACCGCGGCTTTGGTCTTCATGCGAATAAATACCAATTCATCAGCCATTCGTTTGTCTGCGCCTAATGCAATGATTGAATGGCTGAACGAGTTATCAGGCGCCGATCACGCGTCGTTGCGAAAGGCTTTCATCACGAGTTCGCGAAACGCGCGCACATGAGCAGGCTCGAAGCGGCCTTTGCGCTGCACGAGAAAGACTTCCTCGTGGCCGAACAGGGCTGCGACATCGCGGAAGACGATCTCCGCCTCGCCAGCGGCACGCTTCGGCGGTTTCACGCTCGCCGCGCTGGTGCCAATGGCGATGCCGAAGCCGATGGCGACGTAACTGAGCAGCAGGGCGCGGTTCGTGGCGGTCATCGTCACGTTCATGCGTTCCGCCAGCCCGGCCTTGGCAAACACCTGGCGAATCTGCCGGTGCGAGCTGCTTTCCTCCGGCGCGAGCACGAGCGGCTCGCCGACAATGCTTACGAGCGTCAACTGCCGTGTCCGTGCGAGCGCGTGATTCGCCGGACAGATGAGGTGGAAGGCGTGACGAGTCAGCGGCAAGCATTGGAACTGCGGCATCGGCTCGTCGCCCGCGGCCATGCCCATGATCGCCAGATCCGCCTCGTCGTTCTCAATCACCTGCCGTGCGAGAAACGACGGGCGGTCCAGCAGTACGAGCTTCACCTTGGGATGGTGCTGGCGATACGAAATGATCGGCCGCCGCAAAGCGCCCGCGATTGTTGCCGGCGGCGCGACCACCGTCAGCGTGCGAGCCGCGGTGTGACGACGGTCCTCAAACATCGAGCGCAAGCCATCGAAGGATTCGACCAGCGGGGCAGCCAGATCCACCAGCGTGCGGCCATCCTCGGTGAGCGAGACTTTGGACCCTTCCGCCACGACGAGTTGCACGCCATACTCATCCTCCAACGAGCGGATCTGCTGCCAGACCGAGGGCACGGCAAGATCCAGCGCAACCGCCGTGGCCGCGAAGCTTCCCTGTCGTGAAAGCTCCACGAGCGACCGAATCTGCCGGAAGCGCACCTCCTTGAAATAGCGGCGAGCCGGTGATTCAGCCGTTGCGCCGATTCTTCGGGGCGTGCTGGACTTGGGTTTCATGATTAGTTCCAGCCTAACAGAGGTGTTTTCGCGGAGCAAAGGACGAATCCCTCTTCATGAACAGCGCTGTCGAGCGATTCGATCGGCGTTCATGAGGCGATGCGTCAAAACTTTGCAGGCGTGAACGGCAGTCCGTGCGCCTGGGCCACGGGAGCGTAAGTCAGATGGCCGTCCATGACATTGATGCCTCCTACCAGGGCCGGATGAAGACGGCAGGCTTCCGAGAGGTCGTGATCGGCCAGCTTTTCAATGTAGGGATGCGTCACATTGATGAGCGCTTGCGTGGCGGTGCGTGCATACGCGCCGGGCATGTTCGCCACGCAGTAGTGCACCACGCCTTCTTCGACATAAATGGGGTCGTGATGCGTCGTTGGCCGTGTGGTCTCCGCACAACCGCCTTGATCAACCGCAATGTCCACCAGCACGCTTCCGGGTCGCATGCGGCGCAGCATCGCGCGGTTGATGAGTTTTGGTGCCTTCGCTCCGGGAACGAGAACGGCGCCGATGAGCAGGTCCACCTGCGGCAGCAGTTCCATCAGATGCGATTCATTCGAGTAAAGCGTGTGCGCGGTGTGCAGCGTGATGTCGAGGAAGCGCATGCGCTCCAAATCGACCTCAAGAATCGTCACGTCAGCGCCGAGGCCGGTGGCCATTCGTGCTGCATTGACACCTGCCACACCTCCACCGATCACAACAACTCTTCCCGGCAGCACGCCCGGCACACCGCCGAGCAGCGTCCCGCTGCCGCCCGCGTGCTTGGCCAGGAAGTAACCACCCACAAGCACGGACATGCGCCCTGCGATCTCGCTCATCGGTTCGAGCAACGGCAGGCGGCGGTTAACCTCGATGGTCTCGTAGGCGATTGCTGTCACACCTGATGCCATCAAGGCATCGGTGAGCTCCCTGTTTGCCGCGAGATGCAGGTAGGTGAAGAGCAACTGCCCTCGGCGCAGCAATGAGTATTCGGATGGTTGCGGTTCCTTCACTTTCACAATCAGCTCCGCATTCTCAAACACCTTGGCGTGGTCGTTGGATATCTCTGCGCCGACGTCGGAGTAGTCGTTGTCCGGAAAACCAGCGCCAACTCCGGCCTGTGTTTCAACGATAACACGATGTCCGCGCTTGATGAGCTGGTATGCTGATGAAGGCGTGACTGCGATGCGATTCTCCTGCTCTTTGATTTCCTTGGGAACGCCGATGATCATGGTGGGTCACAGATTGAAGATTGAGGTCATGCAACGCGGTCACTTGCTCCAATCCAGCACCACCTTGCCGCAGTTGCCGCTTTCCATGGCGGCGAAGCCCTTTTCAAACTCGGTGTAGTGGAAGCGGTGGGTGATGATGGGTTTGATGTTCACGCCGCTTTCGAGCATGACGCTCATCTGATACCAGGTCTCATACATCTCGCGCCCATAGATGCCGTGGATGGTGAGCATGTTGAAGATGACCTTGTTCCAGTCGATGGCGATCTGCTCGCTGGGGATGCCGAGCATGGCGATCTTGCCGCCGTGGCACATGTTGTCGATCATGTCGCGAAAGGCAGCGGCGTTGCCGCTCATCTCGAGGCCCACGTCGAAGCCCTCCTTCATGCCGAGTTGTTTCTGCACATCAGCGATGGTCCCGTTTTTGACGTTCAAAGCGACCGTCGCGCCCATTTTGCGTGCGAGATCGAGGCGATACTCGTTCACGTCGGTGATGACGACGTGACGCGCACCAGCGTGCTTGACGACAGGAATGGCCATGATGCCGATGGGGCCTGCGCCGGTGATGAGCACATCCTCACCCATGCATTCAAAGGCGAGCGCAGTGTGCACGGCGTTGCCGAAGGGATCGAAAATGCTCGCCACCTCCTCGTCCACGCCTTCACGGTGATGCCACACATTGGTCATGGGCACGCTGATGTATTCGGCGAAGGCACCGGTGCGATTGACGCCGATGCCGACGGTGTCTTTGCAAAGGTGGCGGCGTCCGGCGAGGCAGTTGCGGCAGCGACCGCAGACGACGTGGCCCTCGGCGCTGACGATCTCGCCGGGATGGAAGTCGTTCACGTTGCTGCCGACGCGCACGACCTCACCGACAAACTCGTGTCCGACGACCATCGGCACGGGAATCGTCTTCTGTGCCCAGGCGTCCCATTTGTAGATGTGCAGGTCGGTTCCGCAGATGCCGGTTTTGTGTACTCTGATGAGGACATCGTTGATGCCGACCTCGGGCTCCGGGACATCCTGGAGCCAGAGTCCGCGCTCTGAGCGTGCTTTGACAAGTGCTTTCATGATTACGACGATATATTGGACATCAATCCAACATACCGGCAAGCGATATTTTTGGGCTTAGGCCAGGATGTCGCGAATCACATGGCCAAAGTCGCGCTCCAGGCGCTTGCGCCCCGGAATCTCCAGCCGATGCGGATCGAGGCCGAGCTGATGCAGGATCGTCGCATGCACGTCGGTGACGTAGTGCGGATGCTCCACAGCGTGGAAGCCGAGTTCGTCGGTGCTGCCGTGGATCGTGCCGCCTTTGATGCCGCCACCGGACATCCACACGCTGAATCCATACGGATGATGATCGCGGCCATCGCTGCCCTGCGTGCCGGGCGTGCGGCCGAACTCGGTGGCGAAGACAACGAGCGTGTCATCGAGCATGCCGCGCTGCTTGAGATCCTTGAGCAGGCCGGAGATCGGCTTGTCCACCTGATGGGCAAGACTAGAGTGGTTCTTCTTCAAACCGGAATGCGAATCCCATGCGCCTGCAGCACCGTCACCGTGCTGCAGTTGGATGAAACGCACGCCGCGCTCGGCGAGACGACGCGCAACGATGAGCTGTCTCGCGAACGGCTCCGTCACCTTGTCATCGAGACCGTAGAGTTTTTTCGTCTCTTCACTCTCCGCATCAAGATTCATCGTCTCCGGCACGGCAGTCTGCATGTTGTAGGCGAGCTGGTAACTCTTCATGCGAGCGGCGAGCGTCTTGTCGCCTGGATACTGCTCGGAGGCCAGTGTGTTCAGCTTGTGGATGAGATCGAACTGTGCCTCCTGCTCTGGTTTGCCGATCTGAAACTCCGGCGAGGCAAAAGTGAGCGGATTCTTCGGATCGACCTTCAGATTCACGGCGTCGTAGGCCGGCCCGAGGTAATGACCATCGCGCACATCAAAGTAACGCGGCCCCATGTTGATGAAGGACGGCAAGTTGTCCGTCATCGAGCCGAGGCCGTAGGTCACCCACGCGCCGATCGTCGGGACGCGCGGTTCCAGCATGTGGCGGCCGCTGTGGAACTGCACCTGTGCGCCGTGATTGTCGTCGGTCGTCCACATGCTGCGGATGAAGGCGATCTCATCCGCGCACGAGCCGATGTGCGGAAACCAGTCACTGACCTCCATCCCGCACTGGCCGTATTTCTTCCAGCCGGTCTGGAGCGGGTAGATCGTGTTGCGTTGTTTGCCGTTGGCATCGTTCACCACCACCACGCGCACTTTCTTGAGCTTCTCCGGATCCTGCACCGATTTGAACGGCGTCTCGCTGATCGACTTGCCAGCATACTTATTGATCGCTGGCTTCGGGTCGAAGCTTTCCATGTGACTGACCCCGCCGCGCATAAACAGCCAGATCACGCGCTTCGCCCGCTGCGGCAGCATAGGCAGCCCGTTCGGTGGCTGCCACGCCTCCTCGCCACGCATCTCACGCGCCAGCATCGCCGTGACAGCAATGCCCCCCAATCCTCCGAGGATGTCGCGGCGGAGAAAGGGACTTGGTTGGAAGGAGGAGTTCATCGCAATGTGACGAAGTCGTTATGACTGAGCAGCGCCTGCAAAAAAAGACTGCGGTTCTGTTTCAACGCTGCGAACCCCTCCAAACTCGCGGTTCGCTCAGCATCGGCGGGAAAACGGTTGAGAATGGTGAGGAATGCCTGGTCGATGAACGCCTTCTCGTCGAGCTTGCTCATCTTCGAAGCGATTGCATCGGCGCACTCGCGGCTGAGCTTGCTGTTGGTGAGCGCAAGCGCCTGCTGCGGAACGACGCTTTCGTTGCGGCGGTAGCATTCGAGGACGTTGCTGTTGTCGAACGTGGCGAGGAAGCGGTGTTCCTCATCAGCATTTTGCACAAAGTAGAGCGACCGCCGCGGACTGGTCTCGGCTTTGACCGGATCGATGCTCGGACCTCCCAGCGTCAGATCGAGCTTGCCGGCGAGATGCAGCAGGCTGTCGCGCACAAGCTGGCTTTCCATGCGGCGCGGATTCATGCGCCAGTAGCTCGCGTTGTCCGGATCAGCGGCGAGCGTGGCCGGATCGGCCTCCGCATTCGAGGAGCTGCGGCGATACAACTCGGAGAGCACCATGGCGCGGTGCAGATGCTTCAAGCTCCAGCCGCTGTTCATAAAATCGACCGTGAGCGTGTCGAGAATGTCCTGATGCAGCGGCGCCAGCGAGCGAAGGCCAAAGTCATCCATGTTCGCAACAAGTGGCGCCCCAAAATGCCGCATCCAGACTTGGTTCACCAGCACGCGAGCCGTGAGCGGATTGCGCTTGTCTGCGATCCACTTGGCAAACGCGAGTCTGCGCCCCGTGCTGCTCTCAGGGTATGTCTGCACAGTGGCATTGTTGTTCTCCTCAGGGCCTTCCTGTGCTTTCAAGCTCGCGGGCAAGGAGGTGTAAGCCTCGCCGGGTTCAGCAGCTTTTTTCCTGGCCTTCTCCAGTGCTTCGCGGGCGCTATTGATCTTCTTCTCGGCGTCTTTGGCCTTCGCGTCAGCCTCCGCTTTGGCGAGGTCGGACTCGGCCTGCGCAAGTTTGAACTTCGATTCGGCAGCCGCTGCCGCTTGGGCGAGTTTTTTGTCACTCTTGTTCTTCTCTGCGGCAAAAACAGCACGAATCATCGGCACGCGAGCCTGGGCGGTCGCGAGTTGCTTTTCGGCGAGCGTAACGGCGGCCTTGGCATCGCTCATCGAAGCGAGCGGGTCCGCGCTCGCCTCGCGCAGGACGACGCCGGCGTCGAGATCGGCAAGCGTGAAGCTGTGAAACTCGACATCACAGTCGAATGCCGTGAGTGCCATCGTTCCGGCACGACGCGGCTGCGTGAGGCGATATGCCAGCACGTGCTCGCCGTTGATGCTCGCGTTGAGGAGCTGGTCGCGCACACGTATGTTGAGTGTGTAGCGTTCATCCTGCTTGATGGGCCGTGCGACTGTACCGGCGGCTGGATAGGTGGACTTGCCGTCCTTGCTTGTCGAAAACTGAATCTTTGAGCCGCCAGTGACCGCGCTCATGTAAACCATCGCATCCTCGCCATTCGCGCTGTCGAACAGCAGTCCGACAGACTTCCATTTCTGGCCGCCGCGAATGGTGAAACTCACCGTGGCATCAAAATGGGCTGGCGGAGCGGGCTTGAGTTGGAGTACACGGCGTTCGGCGCCGGTCTCGCGCTGGCGCACACCGGTGGTGGAGTGCTGCCAGTCGCCTTTGATGACCTGCCAGCGATCCGGCGCTGCTTTTTTGAAGTCGTCGCTGATGCTGATCTTCGACACCGCGGGTGTTTTCGCTGCGGGTGGCGGCAGTCTGGCGAGTTTCGCCTTCACGTCATCCAATGCCTTCCGTGCCGCGGCAATTTCACGCTCCGCGGCCTTGAGTTGATCATCTAGCACGAAGGGAAGGAGGACCGGTTTGGCCGTTGCGGGCGGGAGACTGACTTTGGAGGGCTGGAACGCGGCAAACTCAAGCACTGGCGGGATGCCGGGCTGCATCGGCTTCGATTTGTCCTCGTTCTTCTCATCGCCGCGCACGTGGCGGAAAGTTTTCTGGTCGAGATGCAGGTCGAAGACACGAGGCAGGCCGTTTTTCTCGAAATCCGTCTCACCCGGCCACGGATCGAGACGCACGTGCATCGGCTCGAAGATGGCACGCATGCGGTAGTAGTCGGGCTGGTCGATGGGATCGTATTTGTGGTCGTGGCACTTCACGCACTGCATCGTGATGCCGAGGAATGCGCGGCACGTGTGCTCGATGGTCTCGTCGAGCCAAGTCGTGCGGTTGAAGAGGTAGTAGCTGCGAGCGAGGAAGCCGGTGGCGCGTAGATTGTCGCGATCCTCAGGCGCGAGTTCATCCGCGGCGAGCATTTGCACGATCATCTGGTCGTAGCCCTTGTCGGCGTTCAGCGACTCCACGATCCAGTCGCGCCAGTGCCAGATATGTTTCTGCGAATGACGAAGCTGCGCACCGAGGCCGTACCAGTCGCAGTAGCGCCAGATGTCCATGAAGTGCCGCGCCCAGCGCTCGCCGTATTGTGGCGTGCCAAGCAGATGATCCACCACGCGCTGACGCGCCGGCATCGATGTGTCCTTCAAAAAGGTCGCAATCTCCTCCGGCGCGGGCGGCAGCCCGATGAGATCCAAATAGACCCGGCGCAGCCAGATCTCAGGTGCGGCTTCGGGCTGCGGCTTGAGATTCTTCGATGCGAGTCGCGAAGAAAGCAGCGCATCCATCGATTTGCCGGAGGATTTCGGCGGTTGGTAGGCCCAGTGCGCACGCGGATCGGCCTCGGGCTGCTCATCGGCAGGCGCCGGCGCACCAGCGGCAACCCAAGCTTTGAGTTTCGCTACTTGTTCAGTCGTGAGCATCGAGCCCTCACCCTCCGGCGGCATGCGATCGTCTTTGTCGGTGGTGGTGACGCGTTCGAGCAGCAACGCATGCTCCCCGGCGAGGATGTCGCCGCCGTCGCCGCCCTTTCGCATCGCTGCCGTCGTATCGAGTCGCAGATCGGCTTTCTGCTTCAGGGCGCCGTGGCAGGTGTAGCAGCGCTCCTTGAGCAGCGGCTTGATGTCCTTCTCGTAATCCACCGCCAGCGCAGGCAATGACGTGAACACCAGGCACGCCACAAGAATGCCACCACGCAATTCGTGGGCAGAACAGAAAAGTGGAACAATGGCAGGCTTCATCACTGGCCGGAGAACTACGCTGCTGGCGAACCGAGTCTTTTGTTGTCCAAAAACTGGCTTCCCAAGCCTTGAGGGCCTGCCATCCTCATTCAACCATGCGCACATTCTTCCTTCTCCCGTTCGTCCTTTCTTCGGTCTTCGCCGGCGACGCCTCCATCATCGAAAAGACACCCGGCCTCGTGGCCTTCTGGACCTTTGGCGAGGAAGCAGGTCAGAAACGCGTCTCGCAGGGCACTAAGGAAGCACATCCGCTCACCGAAGTGAACGGCCCCATCAAACGCGTGGAAGGCGGCCCCTTCTCCGGCTATGCAGCCGACTTGAACGGCAGCCAGTATTTTGAGATCAAGCACAGCGAGACGGGCGATCTGAATATTGCTGGCAAGGATGCCCAGGTGACGATGTTCGCCGTCGCGCGCATCGTGGATCTCAAAAAGAGCCGCACCATCGCCGGCATGTGGAGCGAAGGAAAAGGCGCGAACGACGACACTGGCACGCGGCAATATGCGATGCTGATGAACATGCCTACTTACGGCGGCCCGCGCAATCTGGTGCCGCACATCAGCGCCGAGGGCGGCGTGACGATGCGCGCCGACGGCACGAAGTTCCCGTGGTGCGCCGATTACGCTGCCACGAAGCTCGAAGTGCCGGAAGAGCAGTGGTGCACGCTCGCCTTCACGTATGATTCGAAATACATCCGCGCCTACATCAACGGCATGCTCGACGAACGGAAGCTCGACGCCGTCAAAGACAAGCGCAACGACCCTTACTTCACCAAGGAAGGTCCCGAGGGAAAAGACCGCGGCATGAACCCCTACTACCACGGCCGCGGCATCTTCAAATACGATCCGGCGGTTCACGCGACGACGAAGATCGCACCGTCCGATTTTACTGTTGGCGCTCGTATGGCCGTCGGCTCCATGACCGGCGAGGCGACGATCGGTAAATTCGGCGGACTCGCAGTGTTCAATTGTGCGCTGAGCGATGATGAGATCAAAAAGCTACACGACGCGGCGGATGTGGCGTCGATTCGATGAGGCGGAGCGTTTCCGCGCTTGGATAATGAACGCGAGCTGGCTATGAGTCAGCGCATGACCTGCCGACCACTCCTTGCCTCACTTGCCATCGTCTCCTGCGGCCTTGTTCACGCGCAAACCGCCGTTCAGCTCGCTCCGCCCACGATCCAGCGTGCCGCGGACGGCACCGTGACGCTCAAAGGGGAGAACGTTCTCTACACACTCGACGACGCGGATCCCATTGCGAAGTCGAACCCGTATCTCGCGCCCATTTGGCTGCCCGCGGGCGGCACGGTGAAGGCGCGTACGTTTTCCAAGGATCGCAAAACAATGAGCGAGGTCGCGGCGGCGACGTTTGAGCCGCTTCCCGACCACAAAGCACTTCCGAGCACCGTCGTGCCGGTCACGCAGGACCGGAGCTGGCCGCAGTATGACTGGCAGAAGCGTCACGAACTCACCAGTGCCGCCGTGAAACGCGCGAAGCCGCAGATTCTGTTCATCGGCGACTCGATCACGCATTTCTTCGGCGGTGAGCAGTTCGACAGCTATGCGCTGCGCGGCAAAAACACGTGGGACGAGTTCTACGCACCGCGAAACGCCGGGAATCTCGGCTTTGGCTGGGACAAAACCGAAAACGTGCTCTGGCGGCTGCAGCACGGCGCGATCGACGGCATTGCGCCGAAACTTGTCGTCATGATGATCGGCACCAACAACACGAGCACCTGTTCCGCGCCCGACATCGCCGCTGGCATCGAGGCGATCGTGCTCGAGTTCGAAAAGCGGCTGCCGCAGTCGAAGTTACTGTTGCTCGGCGTCTTTCCACGCGGCGAGAAGCCGAATCCGGCACGCGAAAAGATCGCCGAGATCAACCAAGGCATCGCGAAACTCGACGGTACGCACCACGTCACCTTCCTCGACATCGGCGCGAAATTCCTCACGCCCGAAGGCCTGATCACGAAGGACATCATGCCCGACTTCCTCCACCCGAACGAAAAAGGCTACCGCATCTGGGCCGAGGCCATCGAACCGACGGTGAAGAAGCTGATGGGAGAGTAAACAGATCCCCAAGACTGCTGAACAACGGAAGATGACGAAGCCCTCCGAGTTTCCGCCTCTGTGGTGTGATTTCAATGCCTGTGGTTTGTCGGGCCGACCCGACGACAACTGCTTCTATTCTCTCGATAAAGTGCGAGTGCTTGAGTTCAAGGCAGGAGATCGCGTGTTTCTGTATGACGACGATATCGTTGATGACAAACCTGGAGTCGTAGGAATCGAAGGTGAACTGCTTGATTATGGAGGCCGATTGATAGCTCGTCCGTTTGCACAAGACTTCTATTACGGTCCACGCTTCTGGTAGCGCAGGAAAGGCTCCCTCATTGAGCCGACCGCAGAAACGCGATGATGTTCGCGATCTGCTCCGGTTTCAGCGCATCGCCAAGACCAGCGGGCATCAATGAGACGTTGCGCACGGTGCGGATGTCTGCGCGTTTGCGCAGTACGGTGCGTTCTGCACCACCGGGAAGACGGAGCGTGATACTGGTGGGGGAATCAGAAGTGGTGATGCCGAGCAGCGTCTCACCACGATGCGTTTTGGCCATCATCGTCTCGTAGCCGGGCCGTGCGGCTTCGCTGGGAAAGAGGATGTCGCGCAGGATGACTTCGGGGGCACGTTGGAACTCGGCATCAAGGTCAGGGCCGACGGCGAAGCCGATGCCATGGGACTTATGGCAGGCGCCGCAGATGCCTTGGAAGAGCGTTTTGCCTTCGTCGAGATTCGGTTTCTGTTTCAACGCGGCAAGGATGGCGGGCACACGCTTTTCCCATGCGGCGTTTTGCCCGGCGGTGGGAGCGGTGGGAGCAGGAACTTCGACTGGGTTTGCGAGCGGTTTGGCTTCTTCGAGGCCGAGTTGGAGAATGTCATGCGCTTTGCCGAGTTTGACCACGGCGAGGCATTCGGTGAGTTCTTTGGCATCACCACGAGCTGCAATGATGCCAGCGAGATTGGTCATCACGGATTCGCTTTGGCCGGGATCAGCGGTGAGGGCGAGAAGAAGGTCCTTTTCGAGCTTGTGGGCCGAGCTGGCGATGGCGGCATCCATCCAGCGGAGTTGTCCGTACCGGCGTGCGAGAGTCAGAAGAGCGGCGCGTTGCGGACCGAGGCTCAAAGCGAGCTGGAGGGCAAGTTGGGGCTCCAAGTCGCCTTTAAGGTCGATGTTCGAAGTGTCGTCGTTTTCCCGGAGTTGCAGCACTTTGGCATCGGCGGCACTCAAAGGCGGTTTCTGCCATTTCTCCGTCGCTTCGAGAATCCAGATGCGGCCGCGATCACGACCGTTGATGACGCCGTATTGCTGCTGGAGGTGGCGCGGGATGGCGGAGTAGTCCTCGATGATCTCGCGGTAGAAATCGACGATGGCCATGTGGCCTTCGGGTGTGTGTGCAAGGCTCATGGGATGAAACCACGCATCATGGGAGGCGAGGAATTCGCTCTGCTCCTCGCCTTTCACGCGTTGCAGGCGCAGGCGTGTGCCATCGCGCACAATATCGGCGCGGTGGATGAGATTCTGCGCGGGTTCGCAGACGAAATACTGGCCGCGCCACACGATGGGCGAGCAAGCACTCGTGAAATAACCGGATGCCGCGGCGTCACTGAGGCTGATCTTGCGATAGAAGGCGAAGTATTCGGCATGCTGCTCGCGCTTTGTACGCCAGGGATGCGGCTTCGAGACGGGAAAGACGCGTGTGTCGTCGCTGGCGGGTGAATCGAGCACAGGCGCGGCGGCATCGGGATTGCGCGCGAGATAACGCCACGGGATCGGCGTGACATAGAGACCCGGATGTGTCGTGGTTGCGGTGAAACGCTCGCCGCTGTCGGTGAAGGCCATGCCCATGGTCTTGGTGCTGCCACTCACAGGCTCGATGGCACTGCCATCGGCGCGGATGCGGAAGTCGGTGGCAGGAAGTGTGACGGGCTTTGCCAAGTGCGGCCCGGTGATCGCACCTCCGGCCCAGCCACGACCAAAATACAGCCAGCCATCCGGCCCCCAGGTCGGCGCGTTGATGCCGCGCTCCAGCGCGCCGGTGCCGAAGCCGGTGAAGAGCTTTTCATTCTCGTCGGCGTGGTCATCGCCATCGCTGTCTTTGAGGAAAACGATGTGCGGGGCGCAGGCGACGATGATGCCGCCATTCGCGGCGGCGAGTCCGTAACATGGCGGCAGTCGATCTGCCCACACGATGGCCTTGTCCATGAGGCCGTCACCATCGGTGTCGCGCAGGAGCTTCACGGTGCCGTAGGTTTCGGCCTCAGCCTTTTTTTTGGCCTCCTCGCTGGCCTGGATGCGGCGCACTTCGAGGTCGAGCTGGCCAGTCTTGTTGAGTTCGTCGATGTCATACTGCCCTTCGACGTTGTAGCCGTGCAGTTCGCAGACGAAGCAGCGGCCCTTGTCATCCCAGCAGATGCCGGAGGGCTCGGTGATGAGCGGTTCGCTGGCGAGGAGGCGGATTTGATAACCCGCGGGCACTCGAAACTGCTTCGCACTCTCCGCAGGCGACAATGGCTTTGGAGCGTCGTCGGGATGCGGGATCTCGGCAAAGAGCGAGCAACTGGCAGAAACAAGGATGACAGAAAAAAGAGCTTTTGTTTTTGTCCTCCTTGTTTCTGTCAGCAAATCGGGTGGCACGCGAGTGTTCATGCCTCCAATACAGCCCGTCAGGCTCAAATCTCCCGAAATCCCGCTGGCGTGATGGCGGACCTTGCTAACATGGCGGCCATCGCATGCAGATGACCGTCGCCTTTCCCAAAGAAACCCACGCGGGAGAAACGCGTGCAGCGATGGTTCCCGAGCAGGTGACAAAGCTGAACGCGCTCGGTGCCATGGTGGAAGTGGAGTCCGGGATCGGCGCGGCCTGCGGGCACACGGATGACGATTACGCGAAGGCTGGCGCGACCGTGCGCACGGATCGTGCGGCGATGATCCAGGGCGCGGACATCATTGTGCAGGTGCGAAAGCCCACGCCAGCCGATGTGGCGCTGATGCGCGAGGGCACGGTGTGCATTGCGCTGCTCGATCCATTTCAATCGCCCGATTTGATCCAGACTCTCGCGCAACATGGCGTGACCGCGATCAGCATGGAGATGGTGCCGCGCAGCACGCGGGCGCAGAAAATGGATGTTCTGTCATCACAGGCGAATCTGGCCGGTTACTCGGCAGTGATCGCGGCCGCGGAACAGTCGGGCAAGGTCTTTCCCATGATGATGACGCCGGCGGGCACGATCAAGCCAGCGAAGGTGTTCATCATCGGCGCGGGCGTGGCCGGGTTGCAGGCCATCGCGACGGCGAAGCGCCTCGGGGCGAAGGTGGAGGCCTTTGACACGCGTCCGGTGGTCGAGGAGCAGGTGAGGTCGCTCGGTGCCAAGTTTGTGAAGATCGACGTGGGCGAAACCGGTCAGACGGAAGGTGGCTACGCGAAGGCGCTGACCGACGAGCAGCTCAAACTCCAGCGCGAGGGCATGGCACGTGTGTGCGCGGAGTCCGACGTGGTGATCACGGCGGCGCAGGTGTTTGGAAGACGAGCGCCCATTTTGCTCACCAGCGAAATGCTCGATGCGATGAAGCCGGGCAGCGTGGTGGTGGATCTCGCCGTCGAGAGCGGTGGCAATGTGGAAGGCGTGGTGCCGGACCAGATCATCTACCGCAACGGCGTGCAGATCATCGGCGTCGCGAACCTGCCGGGATCCGTGCCGGTGCATGCCAGCCAGATGTTTGCCTCGAACATCACCGCGCTGCTGGCGGAGTTTTGGGACAAGGAGTCAAAGGTGTTCAAGCTCAACCTCGACGACGACATCCTGAAAAGCTGCGTCGTGACGCACGGCGGACGCATCGTGAACGAAAAACTCGCCGCCACCTGATTCCGCCATGACCGCCGAAATGCTCGTGTTCTTCATCTTTGTGCTGTCGATCTTCCTCGGCTTCGAATTGATCTCCAAAGTGCCGTCGATGCTGCACACGCCTCTCATGTCCGGCACGAACGCGATCCACGGCATCATCCTGCTCGGCGGCATGCTCGCGCTGGCGGCGGCAGAGGGCTTCATCCAGCACGCCGCGGGCTTCGTGGCCGTCGTGCTCGGCTCGGCGAACGTGTTCGGCGGCTTCATGGTAACGGACCGCATGCTGCAGATGTTCAAACGGAAGAAATGAGACGCCTGACGCCGCCATGATCACCTCGCTCGTCTTTCTCGTCGCCTCCGTGCTGTTCATCAGCGGCATCAAGCTGCTCGCGTCGCCCAAGACGGCACGCGCGGGCAATCTGGTCGCCGGCGCGGGCATGCTGCTGGCGCTGTTCGCCGTGCTGCCGCTGTTGCACAACGCGCACGGCGGCGCGGTATCGACCTGGAAATGGTTTCTGCTCATTGCAGGCATCGGGCTCGGCCTCGTCATCGGCGCGCTGGGCGCCTACAAGGTGAAGATGACCGCGATGCCGCAGATGGTGGCGCTCTTCAACGGCGCGGGCGGCGGCGCGGCGGCGCTGGTGGCCGCCATCGAGTTCGCGCATGTCACGCCGGCATCGAGTCTCACGTTTGTCGTGTCGATGCTGTGCGCGGCGCTGATCGGTGCCATCTCGCTTTCCGGCAGCGTGATTGCATTCCTCAAACTGGAGGGACATTTCGACAAACCGGTCACTTATCCCGCGCAGCAGGTGTTCAACGGAGCGTTGTTCGTGCTCAGCGTGCTGCTCGCGCTCGCGATGGCCTCAGGCTCCCACAGCATGATGCTGATGGTGCTGTTCCTCGTGCTCGCGCTTGCACTCGGCGTGCTCATGGTGCTGCCCATCGGTGGCGCGGACATGCCGGTGGTCATTTCGCTGCTGAATTCCTTCACCGGCCTCGCCGTGGCGGCGGATGGCTTTGCCATCAACAATGTCGCCATGATCATCGCGGGCACACTGGTGGGCTCGTCCGGCACGATCCTCACGCTGGCGATGTGCCAGGCGATGAACCGCCCGGTGACGAATGTGTTGTTCAGCGCCTTCGGCAAGGTTGATGCCGCTGCCGCCAGCGCGGATGCCGCCAGCGGCAGTGTGAAACCCGTGCAGGCCGACGAGGCCGCGTTGCTGCTCGGCATGGCGGCGCGAGTCGTCATCGTGCCCGGTTACGGTCTCGCTGTCGCGCAGGCGCAGCATCAAGTGCGGCAGTTGTCCGACGAACTCGCGAAAAAAGGCGTCGAAGTCAGTTTTGCCATCCATCCCGTCGCCGGGCGCATGCCCGGTCACATGAACGTGTTGCTCGCCGAGGCCGATGTGCCATATGACCAGCTCATCGAGATGGAGGAGATCAATCCCGAGATGGATCGCGTGGATGTGTGCCTCGTCATCGGCGCGAACGACGTGGTGAACCCCGCCGCGCGCGAGGACAAATCCAGCCCGATTTACGGCATGCCCATCATCGAGGCGGAGAAAGCCGGTACCGTCATCGTCATGAAGCGCAGCATGGGCAAGGGTTTCGCCGGCATCGAAAACGCCCTCTTCCTCCGCGACAACTGCCGCATGCTCTTTGGTGATGCCAAAGCCTCGCTGCAGGAGCTGGTCACGTTGGTGAAAACGGCGTAGAGGCCCTGGCGGTCATCCTCCGCGCCTCGTTTGGGAACTACCGTGCGCATGTTGTCCGCATGAGGCTGGCAGGCATAAACAGACGGGGATGGGAGCGTTTCCAGTGCCCACCCACCCATGTCACACTTCATTCCCGTTTTGTTCATCGGGCTGTGCTTCGCGAGCACTGCTTCCGCCGCCGAAGGCAAGGTGCGCTTCAACCGCGACATCCGGCCCATCATGTCCGACACCTGCTTTCACTGCCACGGGCCGGATAAAAACGCGCGCAAGGGCGATCTGCGGCTCGATTTGCGCGTGGAAGCGCTGAAGCCCGCGAAGTCGGGAGACATCCCCATCGTGCCGGGAAAGCCGGAGAAAAGTTCGGTCATCGACCGCATCCTGACCGCGGACGAAGACGACCTCATGCCGCCCGAAAAGACGCACAAGGTGCTCACAGCGGCTCAGAAGGACATGTTCCGCCGCTGGGTGGCTGAAGGCGCGGAATACGAGGCGCACTGGGCCTACACACCATTGGTGAAAGCCGGGCCGCCGAAAATCGACAGCGCGAAATTCTCGCCGCGCAACGCCATTGACCGCTTCATCGCGGCAAAGCTCATCGAGAAGAAGGTGAATGCCCCGTCAGCACCCGCGGATGCGCGCATGCTCATCCGTCGCGTGACACTCGATCTCACCGGCCTGCCACCCACGCCCGCGGAGGTGGAGGCGTTTGTGTCCGACTCTTCGGACAAGGCTTACGAGCAGCTTGTGGACCGTTTGATGAAGTCGCCGCGCTTTGGCGAACGCTGGGCGGTATGGTGGCTCGATGTCGCGCGCTTTGCGGACACGGTGGGCTTTCATGGCGACCAGAACCAGCGTGTGTTCCCGTATCGCGACTACGTCATCAACTCGTTCAACGCAAACAAGCGCTTCGACCAGTTCACGCTGGAACAGCTCGCGGGAGATCTGCTGCCAAAGCCAACCACCGAGCAGCTCGTGGCCACCGGTTTCAACCGCCTCAACATGATGACGCGCGAGGGCGGCGCGCAGCCGAAGGAATACCTGGCGAAATACCAGGCGGACCGCGTGCGCACCATCGGGAACACGTGGCTTGGCTCCGGCATGACGTGCTGCGAGTGCCACGATCACAAGTATGACCCGCTCACGATGCGCGACTTCTACTCGATCTCCGCCTTCTTCGCCGATGTGAAACAGTGGGGCGTGTATGCGGACTACAGCTACACGCCGAACCCGGATCTGAAGGGCTGGAGCAACGAGCATCCCTTCCCTCCGGAGATCGAGGTGGACAGCCCTTATCTGAAGAAACGCGAAACGCGCTTCGAGGCGGAACTGCGCCACCATCTCAACACCGTGGCCGCGCAGCTCGAAAAGGATGCGAAGGCAAAGGCGGTCTTCGATGCCTGGGTGCAGGATGGGCGCGCGTTCCTGGCGAAGCATGCCGGCGGCTGGCTTTCGCCGCAAGCCACCGGCCGCACCTTCCGCGCCGGCAAGCCGCTGCCAAAGACGGATGCGAATGTCAGCAATGATGGCGTGGTCCGTTTTGCGAAGCTGCCAGGCAAGGGCGAGGAGTTCCGCCTCGAAGTGAAACCCGGTGCAGGACGCGTGGGTGCGATCCGGCTGCAAGTCGTGCCCGGAAATCAAAACGAGGCCGAGCTGGGCAACGGCGCGCAACGCCAGGGCCTGCGCCTTGCCGCCAGCGTGCGCTCTTCGAAAGGCTCGGAACGGAAGCTGGCCGTGTATCACGCCGATGCGGATCACAAGGAGCCGCGCTATGACAGCACCGAGGAACTCGTCGGGGTGAAGAGCGGCTGGAAGATTTCACGCACGACCAGGGGCACGCAGACCGCCGTGTGGGTGCTCGGTCCTTCCGTTGTGCTCGCGGAGGATGACACGCTCGTGCTCACGCTGAACGCGGATGTGCTCGTGCCGCTGCGCGTGGCCGTCACGCCTTTCAGCGGTGTGGATCCGCTGCACGTGGCGGATGCAGATTTCCGCAAGGCGTTGAATGCAGGTGACACGGAGATGCTCGCGGGCGCTTACCTGCTCGCCTCCGGCTGGAACGCGGCCGCGCTCGATGAATTCAAACGCCTGCACAACGAGGTGCTGCTCTGCCACGATGGCAAGGCGTGGACGCAGGTCACCGTGGCGTTGAAAGAGCCGCTGAAGATCCATCTGCTCAAGCGCGGCAACTGGCAGGACGAATCCGGCCCCGTGATGAAGCCGGACACGCTCGGCATTCTGCCAAAACTGAACTCCGCAAAGCCGAACCAGGACCGCCGCGATCTCGCGCGCTGGCTGTGCTCGCAGGAAAATCCGCTCACGCCGCGTGCGGTGATGAACCGCCTGTGGAAGCAGTTCTTCGGCAATGCGCTCTCGCTCGTCGTCGATGATCTCGGTGCGCAGGGCGAGCCGCCGAGCCATCCCGAGCTGCTCGACTGGATCGCAGCCGAGTTCCGCGACAGCGGCTGGGACATGCAGCACATGATGAAGCTCTTCGTCATGTCATCGACGTACCGCCAGAGCAGCAGCCTGCGGCCGGAGCTGCACGAGATTGATCCGAACAACCGTCTGCTCGCCTCGCAAAACCCGCGCCGGCTCGACGCCGAGTTCGTGCGCGACAATGCGCTCTCCATCGCCGGCCTGCTCAATCTCGACGACATCGGCGGCCCGAGCGTGAAGCCTTATCAACCCGCGGACTACTACACAAACCTCCAGTTCCCGAACCGCGACTACGTGGCCGACACGGACGAGCGCCAGTGGCGGCGCGGTGTTTTCATGCACTGGCAGCGCACTTTCCTGCATCCCATGCTCGCGAACTTCGACGCGCCGATGCGCGACGAGTGCACCGCGAACCGCTCGCAGTCCAACACGCCGCAGCAGGCGCTCACGCTGCTGAATGATCCCACCTTCGTCGAGGCGGCGCGTGTGTTCGCCACGCACCTGCTCAATGAGAAGGGCGATGACACCGCGCGGCTCGCACGGGCCTATGAGCTCTCACTTTCACGTGCGCCGCAGGAAAAGGAAACGAGGTCGCTCCTCGTGCTGCTGAAGTCCCAGCGCGAGCAGTTTGCCAAGACACCGGAGGATGCCGCGAAGCTCGCGCACGCGGGCCTTTCACCTGTGTGCGGTGACTGCGTGAAGCCCGCCGAGCTTGCCGCGTGGACCAGCGTGTGCCGCGTGCTGCTGAACCTCCAGGAAACCATCACCCGCTACTGATTGACCGCCATGAAACCGCTCTTCGACTCCGCTGCGCACGATCTCTCCATCAAACGCCGCGCCTTCCTCACGAACTCGGCGTACGGTCTCGGTGGCATCGCGTTTGCCTCGCTGCTGGACCGTGCGCAGGCCTCCACCGGTGTCATCGCGAAGCCGCACTTCCCTGTGAAGGCGAAGCACATCATCCATCTCTGCATGGCGGGCGGTCCCTCGCATCTGGAGACGTTTGACTGGAAGCCGGAACTGAAGCGCCTCGACGGCCAGCCCTTCCCGGAATCGTTCACCAAGGGCCAGCAGCTCGCGCAGCTTCAGAACACCGTGCTCAACGCCCGCGGCGCCTTCTGCGACTTCCATGAGCATGGCGAGACCGGCAACGTCATCTCCGACCTCTTCCCGCACATGGGTGGCGTGGCCGATGAGCTGTGCATCATCCGCTCCATGCAGACGGAGCAGATCAATCACGACACTGCGCACGCCTTCATGAACACCGGTTCCATCATCAAGGGCCGCCCCAGCATGGGCTCATGGCTGCTCTACGGCCTCGGCTGCGAGACGGACGAGCTGCCGGGCTTTGTCGTCATGACCTCCGCGGGAAAAACCGGCCAGCAGCCGGTCTCCGCGCGGCAGTGGAGCAACGGCTTCCTGCCCAGCAAGTTCCAGGGCATCCAGTTTCAGTCAAAGGGTGACGCCGTGCACTACCTCGGCAATCCGGAGGGCGTTTGTCAAAGCACGCAGCGGCAGATCGTCGAGGAGGTGAAGCGCCTCAACGGCATGCTCGCCGAGGAACGCGTCGATCCGGAGATCGCCGCGCGCATCGCGCAGTATGAGATGGCCTTCAAAATGCAAAGCAGCGTGCCCGAGCTCACGGACATGAGCAAGGAGTCGAAGGAGACGCTGGAAATGTACGGCGTGAAACAGCCTGGCGACGGTTCCTTCGCCAGCAACTGCCTGCTCACGCGCCGCATGATCGAAAAGGGGGTGCGCATGGTGCAGCTCTACCATCGTGCGTGGGACCACCATGGCGGCATCGTGGAGGGCATGAAGGCCGCCGCGCTCGATGTCGATCAAGCGTGCGCCGCATTGATCAAGGATCTCAAGCAGCGCGGCCTCCTGCAGGACACGCTCATCCTCTGGGGTGGCGAGTTTGGCCGCACACCGATGGGCCAGGGCACGGGCCGCGATCATCACATCCTCGGCTTCAGCGTCGCGCTGGCCGGTGGCGGCATCAAACCGGGCATGTACGGCTCCACCGACGACCTCGGCTATCGCGCCGTCGAAAACCCCGTCAGCGTCCATGATCTCCATGCCACCATGCTCGCGCTCATGGGCATCGACCACACGCGCATGACCGTGAAGTTTCAAGGTCTCGACGCGCGTCTCACCAGCGTCGCCGGAAACATCTTGAAGCCGATCATGCTCTGACGCGGTTAGAGCCGGACGGTGGCTGCCGTATGAGTTCGCATGTCCGAACATGCCCATGGGCACGCCTTCACCTTCATGAACCCGCGACTGCGGGATGGAGTCGTCGTTCACAGCCGCCGCTCAGTTCTGAAAACAAGCCTCGCGGGTCTCGGCGGAATCACCTTGCCCGGTCTGATGAAGCTGCGGGCGGATGGCGTTGCAAAGAAGAGCAACAAGTCGGTCATCCTGCTCTGGATGACCGGCGGTCCCTCGCACATCGACACCTGGGACCCGAAGCCGGACCGGCCCATCGAGAACCGCGGCCCGTTCAAGACGATCAAAACCAAGCTGCCCGGCGTGCGCATCTGCGAGTTTCTGCCGAAGCAGGCGGCGATGCTCGATCAGTTCACGCTCATCCGCTCGGTCGATTGCCGCTTCAGCAATCACGAGCCGAACATGGTCATGCAGACCGCGAATCTCGCCAACGAGCCACGCACCAATCCGAAAGCGAAATACTTTCCATCCTTCGGCAGCATCGTGGCCAAGCATCACGGCTCGAATCATCCCGCCATGCCGCCCTATGTCGTGCTGAACATGAAATCGCGTTCGCACGTGGCCTGGGGCGGCTATCTCGGCACGCAGTATGATCCCTTCGATGGCAACAATGCCTCGAAGCTCTTCCAACTGCCCGCCGGGCTCAGCATGGACCGGCTGCATGCCCGCCAGACGCTCAGCAAGCAGATGGACGGCCTTCGCGCGGAGCTCGACGCGAGCGGCATGATGAGCGCAATGGACAACTTCGGCCAGAAAGCCTTCGACATCGTCGCTGGTGGTCGTGCGCAGGAAGCCTTCGATTTGGAAAAAGAGCCGAAAAAGGTACGAGATCGCTACGGCGATCACGATTGGGCCAAGCAAGCGCTGCTGGCGCGTCGTCTCGTCGAACGCGGCTCGTCCTTCGTCACCATCGACCTCAGCAATCACAGCGCGTCCGGCACCTGGGACAATCATGGCGACAACATCCCGCCCTACGGCGGCATCTGGAACGGCCTGCGTCCGCTGCTGCCTGTTTTCGATCACGTCATCACCACGCTCGTCAGCGATCTGCGCGCGCGCGGCATGCTGGATGACACGCTCGTCATCGCGATGGGCGAATTTGGCCGCACCCCCAATCTCGGCACGCAAGGCAGCACCGACGGCCGCAACCACTGGCCCGTCGTGATGAGCATGTGCCTGGCTGGCGGCGGCTTTCGCCACGGGCAAGTCATCGGATCGAGCACCAAGGACGGTGCTGAAATCGAAGAACGCCCTGTCACGCCCTCTGATCTCGCCGCGACGATCTACCATCACATGGGCGTGCCGCTTGATGCAACCTACACCGATCATCAAGGCCGCCCGACCTTCATCGTGGACGGCGGGAAGCCGATTGCGGAGCTGATTTGAAGCTTACCCGAACAGCTCCTTGATCGCCTTCCCGCCATCGGAGAGCGGCACGGCGACACCGTTCGGCTTGTGCAGGCGTTCGGTGTCGGGGAGACCAAGTTTGCGGTAGATCGTCTCAGCGTAGTCGTAGGGTGTGTAGAGCGCGTCGGTCACATCGCCTCCCTCGCGATCAGTCGCGCCTATGACAGCACCGCCGGGGCATCCGGCTCCGGCGAAGGCGATCGACATCGCGCGGGCCCAGTGGTCGCGACCGCCGTTCTTGTTTATGCGCGGCGTGCGCCCCATCTCGGTGACGAAGCACACGAGCGTGTCGGCGAGCAGGCCGCGCTGATGCATGTCCTCGATCAGCGCGCTGAAGGAGCGATCCAGGCTCGGCATCATCACCGGATGCGGCAGGCCGTAGCGCTCCTGGTTGCTGTTCCCCTGTGGTCCGCCGCACGGGCCGTTGTTGTAGATGCCCTCGTGATGATCCCAGTTGAGGAAGACACCACCCGGCTGGCCGTAGCCGGGCCGGCCTACATGCTCCGGCGGCTGAATGCACGTCACGGTCACGAACCGCACGCCCGCCTCGATCAGGCGACGCCCGAGCAGATAGCAATTGCCGCGATGATCGCGTCCGTAGCGGTCGCGCATGGCCGCGGACTCCTGGTTCAAATCGAACGCACGCCGCGCCTCCGGGCTGGTGAGCAGATCGAGCGCATATTGCGTGTTCGTCTTCATCACGCGGCCGATTTCCGAACGCGCCACGCTGCTCGTGTCGAGTTCATCGAGCAGATGCTGGCGCTCCAGCATGCGCTCACGTGGCAGACCGGGCTGCGGCTCCAGCGAGCGCACCTTCCACTTCGGATCGCTCAGGTTTTCGCCGAGTTGCTTCGTGCCGAGCTTCCACGGCGCGCGCGCGGCAGGCAGGAAGCCCGTGCTCGTCACCGCGTTCGGCATGTTGATGCCCGGACAGAAAATGTAGCCCGGCAGTTCTTTGCGCTCGGTGCCGAGCAATTCGGTCACCACGCAGCCGATGTCCGGCACGTCGAAGGGATTCGTGTTCCGCCAGCCTTTGAAGAACTCCTGGCAGCATTCCTTGTGCCCCGCCGTCGGCGCGGAGGTCATGCTGCGCACCACGGACAGCCGGTGCGCGATCTTTGCCGTCATCGGCATCAGTTCGGAGAAGTGCGTGCCCGCCACGCTCGTGCGGATCGGTTTGAAAGGCGAGCGATGATCCAGCAGCGCGTCTGGCTTCGGATCAAACGAGTCCATCTGGCTGATGCCGCCTTCTTCATAGATGACGAGCACGCGTTTCGCCTGCGCCTTGGCCCGCAGACCGTCCGCCGTGCTCGCATGAGACTCAACCGTCATCCATTCCGGCAACGTCAGACCCATCGCGCCCGCGGACAGCGAGCGCAGCAAGCGCCGCCGCTCCGGACTCCAGTCCGGGCCGCCGCGTGATTTGAGCCAGAGATTCATCGGTGAAGAGTTACACGGCGGAATGGCAGCTTGTTTCAAGGCGAGGGGTTCAACCGTCCGCAGGTGGCGTGGCAATTTCGACCTTCATCTTTACACCTCCGGCAGTTCAAAGCCGGCCGCATACTCCTCCTGGCAGAGCTTGTTGGCCTCGGTGGCGAACTCCCCGGTGAACTGGTTGCTCGCAGGATCGTAGTCGAGCCACGGGCCGACGATGACCTGCTGTGAGTTGAGGTCGATCTGGTTGGCCGCGAGGTTCTTGAGGAATTCAGCAAAGAGTTCCTGGCCGAACTTGTCGCCTTGCAGGCGTTCCTTGAGTTCCTCGGTCTTCATCGTCTTGCCGAGACGGTAGGAGACATTCGCGAGATGAGCGAGGCACGCGGCGTGGTGGCCGTGTCTGATGTGCAGCACGTCCTTGGTGTATTTGCCGGCACGGACGCTGTCGATGAAGTTCTTCATGTGATCCGGGCCGGTGAGGAAGTTCTCAAACTTCATGATGGTCCTGCCCTCGTTGTCGTAGGCCTTCGACTCCGCCACATAACCGCCTTCGCAGTGGATGACGTTGCCATCGCGCACGCCTTTGTACGGTGCTGAGCCGAACTTCGGATTCATGTCCTTCACAGGCAGGCCGAACTTGTCCATGATAAGCGGCACCGGTTCGTAGGGATGGAACGCGATCTGGCAGTTCGCCGTCTGGCCGTCGTCCACATAACCCCAGCGGTTGCCAAAGCTCATCACACGCTTCGGCAGCGTGTCGGGGTCGCCAAGCGCCCAGCGGGCCACGTCGTATTGATGCGGGCCTTGGTTGCCGATGTCGCCGTTGCCATACGGCCACTGCCAGTGCCAGTCGTAGTGGAATTGTTTGCGCATGACCGGCATCTCAGGCCGCGGGGCCGACCACAGCTTGTAGTCCACCGTCGCGGGCGGCTGCTGCGGGCCGTCCACCTTGCCAATGCTCATGCGCAGGCCGTGAACGAGCGCGTGGGAGAGCGTCGTCCTGCCGATATGGCCTTCCTTCACCCACTGCATGGCGGAAGCCCAGCCTTCATCCGATCGACGCTGCATGCCATGCTGCACCACGATGCCCTTCGCTGCGGCTTTTGACGCAGCGGCCATGAGTTTGGCACTTTCGATGAGGTTGTGACTCACCGGCTTCTCGACATACACATGCTTGCCATGCTGCAAGGCGGTCAACGCAATGAGCACATGGCTGTGGTTCGGCGTGGCGATGGTCACGGCGTCGATGTCCTTGTCCGCACAGCACTCGCGGAAATCGCGATAAGTCTTCACGGTGATGTTCTGCTTCGCGAGTTCGGCGACTTTATTGTCGATGACCGCCTGGTCGGCATCACACAGTGCCACAAGGCGCACGCCGGGGACTTTCAGCAGTTCCTTGATGTGACCGCCACCACGACCTCGAAAGCCGATCACGGCAACACGCACATCACTGTTCGCACCGAGCGGCGCGGCCCAGGCAGGCAGTGAAACGGCTCCAGCGATGGAGGTGGCGAGAAAACGACGACGGGAAGTGACGGGCGTATGCATGGTGCGTGCTATAACGCGGCCTGTGTGCTTGCCTTTGCGAAGTTCATGTCTAGCCGTGCGGTATGCAGCCCCTGCCCACTCTCAGCGAGGTCGAAGCCGCGAAATTGCTCATTTGTCCGCATATCCGCGAAACACCGACCTATCGCTGGCCTCTGCTGGAAAACGGACTCGGCTGCGAACTGTGGCTGAAACACGAAAACCACACGCCGGTGGGCGCTTTCAAGATTCGCGGCGGACTCGTCTATATGAACGAATTGAAACGCGCTGAACCCGGCGTGCGCGGCGTGATCGCGGCCACCACGGGCAATCACGGCCAGTCCATCGCGTTCGCGGCGAAGCTGAACGGCCTGCGTGCAGTGATCGTCGTGCCGCACGGCAACAACCCGGAGAAAAACACGGCGATGCGCTCGCTCGGAGCCGAATTGATCGAGCATGGCCGCGAATTTCAGGAAGCGCTCGAATTCTCCCGCGAACTCGCCGCCAAGGAGGATTTGCATGCCGTACCGTCGTTTCATTCCTGGCTCGTGCGTGGCGTGGCAACATATGCGCGGGAGCTATTTCACACCGTGGCCGATCTGGATGCGGTCTTTGTGCCAATCGGCCTCGGTTCTGGATTCTGCGGTGTCGCATCGGTTCGTGAAGCCCTGGGATTGAAGACCAAGATCATTGGTGTCGTGTCCGAACATGCTCCGGCCTATGCGCTGTCGTTTCAGCGGCGGCAGTTTGTCGAACAGTCGAGCACGACACGAGTGGCGGAAGGCGTGGCGTGCAAAACGCCAAACAAGGACGCGTTGCAACACATCATGCAGCACGCGCATGAGATCGTGACGGTGAACGACGATGAAGCCGTGGCCGCGATGCGCGAGATCATCCAGGCGACGCACAACATTGCCGAAGGCGCGGGTGCGCTGGCCTATGCGGCGTTGAAGAAACATCGCGAGCAGTGGCAGGGCAAACGAGTCGCGTGCGTGCTCACCGGCGGCAACGCGAGCATGGGGATTTTGCGCGAGGTGCTTCAACGCTGACCCATCACCGGCAGCACGATGTGCGAGGGATGCTTCCCGTCGTGGTGGATCGTGTTGATCGCGGATTTCATGCGGCGGTGCTGCTGAAGAGGCTCGCCGGTGTTCGGATTTACATCGAAACGCGGGAAGTTGCTGCTGCTGATGTCCACGCGGATGCGGTGGCCTTTTTTGAAGACGTTGCTCGTCGGATAGAGGCGTACGGTGAGCGGATAGATCGTGCCGGGCTCCATGAGTTTCTCCTCCTTCAACGAATCGCGGAAGCGGGCGCGGCAGATGCCATCCGCGATGTTCAAATCGAAGCCGCCGGGCCAGTCTTTGCTCGCGGGATGCACATCGAGCAGCTTCGCGGTGAAATCAGCGTCCACGCAGTCGGAGGAGACCCACAGTTTCACCTCCAGTTCGCCGGTGACCTCGACATCTTCGGTCAGCGGCCCGGTTTGGAAAACGAGGACGTCATTGCGGGAAGAAAGCGGCAGCGGCTGCTGCCAGTTCCACACATGCGGGCCACCACGCTGGTCCCACGCACCCTGCAGCATGATGCCGTCGCCGCTGGAAATGTTGCCGCCGATGGTGGGTACCGGATTGCGCGGATCGAAGGTGTAGCTGGATTTGCCGGACTGCTTTTCCTTCGCGAGGACACCGTCGGAGCCAAAATAGAAACTCACATTTGTTGTGCCAGCGGGCGGCCAGGAGTCGGTGTCATGCCATTCGCCGCCGCGATACAGCAGGCCCTTGTCGGTCTTGTGACCGTCGCCCGTGCCCATGGTGAAGTAGCGCACTTTTTTGGCAAAGGGCGACGGCTTGGCCTTCATGACGTGATCATACCAACTCAAACGCCACGCGAGTTCGTCGGTGATGGCGGCACTCGGGCCGAAATCGACCATCCCATGCCCGCTTTTGGCCTGCTGGCCGTGAATCCACGGACCCATGATCAAATACACGTCGCTTTTGAGCGCGGGCGTCAGAGCGCGGAAGTTCGCGGTGGTGTTGCCGCCCCAGGAGTCATACCAGCCGCCAACGAGATAGACGGGGATGTCTTTGTAGTCGCTGGCGTGGTCGATGATGTTGTTCTGCCGCCAAAAATTATCGTTCGCGCCATGGCGCATGGCGTTGACGAGCCAGTCCTCGTATTCGGGCGCGAGCTTGAGCGGCGTCGTGCCGCGACGAAGCGGAAGATGGGTGATGTAGGTCAGCCGGTTGTCCGCCATCTCCTTCAGCACAGCGCCGGTGCCGGGATCTTGCGCAGCGTTGCTGCCTTTGCCGCCGTTGAGCATGATCCAGTTCCAGAAGCGCATTTCAAACGCACCCGCGTTGCGCATGGACTGCACGCCGCAGTTCGAGACTGCATCCACCGGGATCACCGTTGCCAAACCGGGCGCCTTCGCCAACGCCATCGCATGCTGCGTGCCACCCACGTAGCTGGTGCCGAGCATGCCGATCTGCCCGTCGCTCCATGGCTGCTCGATGATCCACTTCGCGCAATCGACACCATCCACACCATCGTCTGTCATCCAATGCCACACGCCTTCGCTGCCGTAGCGGCCACGCGTGTCCTGCGCGATGAAGATGTAGCCATGCGTGGCGAAGTATTCGCCGTGCTTCTTCGATCCGTCCTTGTTGTAAGGCGTGCGCGTGAGGATCACCGGCAGCTTTCCGCCGAGGTTCTCCGGCTTGTAGATGTCCGTGGCGAGCTTCACGCCATCGCGCATCGCCACCATGACGTTTTTCTCGACCTGAACGGCCGGTTCCTGGGCGTGGAGACAGAACGCAGCCGCGAGTGCTGCCACAAACAAAATGCGTTTCATCATGACCTTACTCCGCGAGCAGTTTCGCCACCTGTTCTTCCAGACCGCCGCGTGCGGCGGTGCTCACCACCATGCCCTTCTTGTTCAGCAGCCACATGGTGGGAATGGACTGAATGCCGTATTTTGAGGAGATCTGGTTCTGCCAGCCCTTGCCGTCAAAATACTGCGGCCATTCCATGCCACGCTCCTTCACAAAGCCTTCCAGCTCCGCCTTGTCGGAGTCCAGCGAGATGCCGACGATCTCAAATCCCTTCGGATGAAGTTCCTTGTAGGCCTTCAGCACGTTGGGCAGCTCCGCCACGCATGGACCGCACCACGTGGCCCAGAAGTCGATGAGCACCACCTTGCCCTGAAGCTTTGAGACATCGACCTCACGTCCGTCCACGGCTGTGAACTTCAGATCGAGCGGCTTCGTTTTGAGATCAGCGGTGGCCTTGATGCCCTTGATCTTGCCTTCGACCATCTTGTTCATCTTCTCCTTGGGGAAGTCCTTCAGATGCTTCTCCGCCCTGACAATCCATGCGGCGGTGTCGCCGCCCTCCCTTTCCGCCGCGTCGGCGGACTCCATCACATCGACCAGACTTGCCTGGGATTTGGTCTCCGGCTTCGCATCCTCGGCTTTGACAATGTCTGCCAGCGTGATGGCAGGTTTCGCAGGAGCAGGCACACCCACGATCTCACGCGCACGGCTCACCATGAACTCGAACAGGGCCGCATCATAACGCGCCGGATTGTTTGGAGCCACTTTCATCGCCGCTGCATAGGCTGCGTCGAAGTCGGTGATGCCTGTTTTGAGCTTCGCGATTACCTCCTCACGTGATTGCGGACGCTCCTTCGGACTCTTGATGCCTTCGATGACATCATTGACCTTCTGCCATTCGGCATCGCCGTCAGCAGCTTGGAGGAGGGAGGAGACGGCCAGGACAAAAGTCGTGGCCCCGAGACGGAGAAGGCGATGCGCGTTCATGCACCAGCCTAAACGGCGCAGGCAGAGGCTGGCAATCGTTTACGCGAAGATTTCCATCACCGGCTTCCCTTTGCCGTCTTCGGTCACATAGAACGGCCTCCCCTCGATCTCGAACTCGGTCTTTGGGCTGATGCCCATGGCGGTCATGATGGTGGCGTGCAGGTCCATGACGCTGACTGGGTTCTTCGTGGCGATGAGCGGACGTTCATCCGCTGTTTCACCGTAGAGGAAGCCCTTCTTCGTTCCACCACCGAACATGACAACGCTGGTGCCGCCGGTGAAGTGACGATGCAGGCCGTAGTGGGCCATTTCACTGATCGTATCGACCTTGAAGGTGGCCTGGTCGCTCGCGTTTGATCCGGGCTTGCCCTCGATGAGCGCGTCGCGGCTGAACTCGCTGGCGATGACAATGAGCGTGCGGTCGAGCAGGCCTTTGGATTCCAAATCGAGCACGAGTTGCGCGATAGGCCGGTCGATTTCCTTGTGCAGGCCGTCCACAGTCTCGTGGCCGCTCTTGTGCGTGTCCCAGTAGAGGAAGGGCACATATTCCGTCGTCACCTCGACGAAACGCGCCCCGGCCTCGATCAAACGACGCGCGAGCAAACAACCACGACCGAAACGGCCGGTGTCATACTTGGCGTAGCTTTCCTTCGGTTCGAGCGTGATGTCGAAGGCCTCGCGCTCCTTCGCGCTGAGCAGGCGGTAGGCGTTGTCCATGCTGCGGAGCATGGACTGCTGCTGGTAATCGCTCATGAACTCACGCTGCGGGCTTTGATCGACAAGTTTGCGGAAAAGGCGGTCGCGATTGGCGAAGCGTTGCGCGTCCATGCCCTTCGGCGGCTTCACAGACTGCGCGGCGTCCTCGGGAAACGGCAGATTCATCGGGCCGAACTCCGTGCCGAAGAACCCGGCGGTGGTGAATGCCTTCAGCTCCTCGCTTTCGCCCACACCTTCGAGTCGCTGGCCGATGTTGATGAACGCGGGCATCACCGGATTGCGCGGGCCGAGCACCTTCGCCATCCACGAGCCGATGTGCGGACACGCCACGGTCTGCGGCGGCACGTAGCCGGTGTGCCAGTGATACTGATGCCGGGAGTGCAAAATGCTGCCAAGGTCCGGTTGCACGGCGCTGCGGATCAAAGTCGCGCGATCCATGACCTTGGCGATGTTTTCGAGGCCCTGGCAGATTTTCACGCCATCGACGACGGTGTCGATCGCCGGGAAGGTGGAGAGCATCTTTTTGACCTCGAGGCCCTTCTCGAAGGCCGAGTAGCGCTTTGGATCCCACGTGTCCGGCGCGGCCATCCCTCCCGCCATCCACAACAGAATGCACGCATCGGCCTTGGCGGGCGGATGCGTGACCTTTTCACCCGTTTTCGCCCAGATCGCCCGTGGTTCGCCCGTCATCCACGCAGCGGTGGAGGCCGCAGCGAGCTTCTTGAGGAAATCGCGGCGGACCAGGGGCTCCGGCAGGCTGGAATCGAGATCATGCATACTGTCTAAACGCAACCACCCGTGGCGGGTGTTGCAAGATCTGTCGCAGGCAGATCTGGGCTCATGTCCCCAAGATTCCGCGATTGACTGCCGTGAAGCTGTCGCCATTGGCATTGATCGTGTTCCCGACCGCCCACCAACTGCTTTTCGTGCTTCTGCCGCTCGCGCTGGCGGCACGCATGGCTGTGAAGCCGAAACCCGCCCTGCTGCCGATGGCGCAGGGTGCGATGTGCTTCTGCCTCGGCTTCGGCAAATTTGCGCTGCTGGTGAGCCCGCTGTGGCATCTTTCGTCGATTGTCAGCGCCAGTGGTCCGGAAAGCCTGAGCAAGGGCATCGTCTGGATGGGATTCCTCTCGCGGTTGCTGAGCCTGCATTTCACGTGCACCGGGATCGAAGACCTTGTGAATGGCCTCGGTGGCCTGTTTGGATTCAAGCTCGCTGACAAGGTTCAAGACGCGCTTACGTGGCGTCGCGTCACCCAGGGTAAATTTGTGCGCTGGCTGGCGGTTCTCGTCATCCTCGCGCTCTGCGTCCACCTGCTTCAGGCCACGCCTGTCGATGTGTGGCTGCAAATGAAGGCGATGTTCGCCTCCCCACCACGAACGGTGACCTCGGTGCTTCAAGAAGCGTGTGTGTGGACCGATTTCCATGTGCTCACGATGCTCGCGGCGCTGGCCTGTTTCCTTGGTTTGCCGTATTCGCGCGAATTCCTTCGTGTCCCGGCTGTGTGGAAGGCCGTGGTGTGTTTCCTCACGTTCCTGCTCGCCGTGGCGATGCTCTGGACCCATGTCGCCCCGATGTCATGAAACCGACCGCGCCGCCCATCGATCCGAAAAAGCATTCGTTCGTGGCCCCGAAGCCTGAATTGAGCGCCAGGGCCGCGAAGAACATCGTTCTGGCGTTTGCCGTGCTGCTCGTGGTGCCGTTCATCTTCGAAGTGGTGTCGTGGTGCGGCGCCTCGAATGGCAATCTTCCCGCCAAAACGGTCCGCAGCAGCATGCAGTGGGTGCTGCTTCATGGGCTCACCGAAGGCAACCGCGACGTTCATCTTGGTCACGACGGATGGCTCTTCACGCAGCGCGACATCGATCGCGCCGTGCGCGCGAATCGTGAGGACGACGGGCTGCATCAGCGTTTGATGCAACTCGCCGCCGATTTGAAGAAGCAGGACAGCAAGCTGCTCGTCGTCGCGATTCCCAGCCGTGCGGCGCTGTATCCCGAGCAAATTCGCGCTGCGAACTACGCCGGGCCGGTTCGTGCCAAAGAAGAAACCGCCAGGCTGGAGGAACTGAGCAAGGCCGGAGCCGGGGTGATGGACATGACCGACGCGTTCTGGACTTTCCGCGAGCGACAGGCCGTGTTTTACGCACAGGACAGCCACTGGACGCCGGAGGCGATGAAGGCGGTGGCGCTGGCCGTGAACAAGCATGTGCGCGAGAAATTTCCACGACTGGCCGGCACGGAAACGCCGATCATCAACGCGACGATCCTCGAACACAGCGACGCGGGCGATCTGGCGCGACAACTCGATCCGCTGCATCCCGCCAATCTCCTCGGTGTGGAGCCTGCGGACTTGATTTCGATCCAGGGCATCGAGCCGGATGCGAAAGCTCCCGTCGTGCTGCATGGTGACGAGATGATGCGGGTGTTCGACGATGCGAATTTGAGCTTCGGCGGCGGCGGGAAATCACCTCGTGCCGGGTTTGCCACGCAACTGGCCACTTTGCTCGGCAAGCCGCTCGATGTGCGTGGCATGCCACGGGCAGGTGAAACCTACGAGGACAAAAAACTTGTCATCTGCCTGCTGCCAATGGCCGAACTGGTGCCATAGTCCGCGCCTCTCATGCTGCGACTGCTTCTCCATTTTCTCTTCGGCGGCGTTTTCGTCTATGCGGGCATCCTCAAGGTGGCGGACCCGATTTCGTTCCTTGATGACATCCGCAGCTTCGATCTGCTGGGCGATCCGTGGGCCGCATGGCTGGCGATGGGCCTGCCGTGGCTGGAAATCCTAGCCGGACTCGCCGTGATGAGCGGAATCCTGCGTTCCGGCGGCATGCTGATCTTGAATGGAGCGCTCGTGGTGTTCCTCATCGCGATCACGATCTCCTGGTGGCGCGGCATCGACATCCGCTGCGGCTGCTTCGGCCATTCCGACGCCACGTCGAGCTATCGTGACCTCATCCTGCGCGATTTGCTGCTGCTGCTCGCCGGCATCGTGCTCGTGTGGCATGGCAAACCGAAAACACGCTCATGAGCGCCGAACTCAAATACCATTTCGCCTCCGACAACACCTCCGGCGTGTGCCCGGAGGCATGGCAGGCGCTGGAGGAAGCCAATGAAGGCTATCAGCCAAGCTACGGTGCGGACACGATCACCGCCGAGGCCTGCGAGACCTTCCGGCGCTTCTTCGAGACGGATTGTGATGTGTATTTCGTCTTCAACGGCACCGCGGCGAATTCGCTCGCGCTTGCGACGCTCTGCCGCAGCTACAACAGCATCATCACCGCGCATGAGGCGCACGTGGAGACAGATGAATGTGGCGCGCCGGAGTTTTTCAGCCACGGCTCGAAAATCCTGCTCGCACGCAGCCCGCTGGGCAAACTCGACCCCGCCGATGTGGAGCGCATCGTCGGGAGCCGGAATGACCTGCATTTCCCGAAACCACGCGCGTTGAGCATCAGCCAGAGCACGGAACTCGGAACGGTTTATCGTCCTGGCGAGATCAAAGGGCTCGGAGCACTCGCAAAGCAGCATGGACTGGCAATTCACATGGACGGCGCGCGCTTTTTCAATGCGCTCGCCGGGTCAGGCTGCGCGCCCGCCGACATCACTTGGCGCGCGGGAGTCGATGTGCTGTGCTGCGGCGGCACGAAGCTTGGGATGGCGGTCACGGAAGCGGTGGTGTTCTTCAACAAGGAGCTGTCGCAGGATTTTCAGTATCGTTGCAAGCAGGCCGGGCAGCTTTGCTCGAAGATGCGCTTCATCTCCGCGCAATGGCGGCGCATGCTGACGAATGACACGTGGAAGAAGCATGCCTCCAGTGGCAATACGCTCGCCAGAAAACTCGCCGATGCGCTCGGGCATCTGCCAGGCGTGCAGATTCTGTATCCGGTGGATGCGAACGCGGTTTTTGCGAAGCTGCCTGACGGAATGAAGTCCGGCCTCAAGGAGCGCGGCTGGGTGTTTTACAGCTTCATCGGCGGCGGAACGCGCCTGATGTGCTCGTGGCGCACGACGGAGGCGGATGTGGACGCGTTTGTCGCGGATGCGAAGGCGTTTGCGTGAGTTTCGCGAAGATCACTTCAGCAGCTTCGCACAGTCGGGAGCAACTTTGCGCAGCTCGTCGGCGATGATTTTGGCGATGATCTCCGCGCCATGCTCGTTGAGGTGGGTGCGATCTGTGGTTTTGGCATCTTTGCCGGGCGGATTGAAGGTATCCGACTCCGTGGGGCCGAGTTTGGTGTGCAGCTCGACACTGCGCGCGAACAGATCGACGAGCGGCACCTTCTTCTCGGCGGCGACTTTGGCGGTGGCGTCGGCCCAGGGCTTCAACTCGCCACGGAGTTTGCCGTTGTCGAAGATTCGACGCGTCAGCGAGGTGACGAGAATCGGCTGCGCGCCGATGGCGCGGGCTTCATCGACGTAGCGGGCCATGTTTTCCGGAAAGGTGGTGGCGGGATCGGTTTCGCGTGCCGGGCCTTTGCCGGGCATGTCGTTGTGACCGAACTGGATCAGCACGAACGCGGGCTTCGAGTCGAGCAGCTTCTTCCAATGACCTTCGTCGCGGAAACTCTTCGAGCTACGGCCGCCTTGGGCGAAATTGATGCATTCAGCGTCGGGCCCGAGCAATTTCGCGAAGGCGGCCCCCCAGCCTGCCTTGTCGGTCACTGTTGAATCACCGGCGAGCGCGATGCGCGTTTTGGTTTCAGCGGCGTGAACCGTCAGGAGGCTGCAAACGAGTGCGAGGAGAGATCGGCGGAGCATGCGGACCTTAACGCGCGATCAAACGCCATCTCGCACGATGAATCACGCGGCCGATGTGCAACCAGCTCTGCTCGAAGTCGGTCTTCGGATAGAAGAAAGCGTCGTCGGGCCAGTCGAGACGCTCAAACTGATGTGCGCGTGATTCCAGGCTCAGCAGCGCGTCTTCGAAGTAAGGATGATCATCCGTTTTGAGAAGAAACTCGCCACCAGGGGCGAGGATGCGGGCCATGCCGTCGAGAAACTCGGCCTGGTTCACGAGACGGCGTGCCGCGTGCTTCTTCTTCGGCCACGGATCGGGACAGAGCAGGTGCAGCCGCGACACGCTGGCCCGCGGCAGCAGCCAGGCCACGGTGTAGGCGCTTTCGAGGCGCATGATGCGGGCATTCGGGAGCTTTTGGGCGTCGATCTTCCGTGCGGTCTTGCTCACACGACCGAGCATGCGTTCCACACCGAGGAAGTCGCGTTCCGGATGATGCGCCGCCATGCCGGCGAGGAACGTGCCGTCGCCGCAGCCAAGGTCGATTTCGAGCGGACGCGACGGATCGGGGAAAATTTCGGCGCGTTTGAGTTCGCGGAAGTAATCGGACGGAACGAAAAGAACAGACATGCAATCAGACAGATTTCTCTAGCCCGCATCCCTCAACGCCACCGCAGGATCGACGCGTGCAGCGAACCACGCGGGCACAAAGGCGGCCATGAGGCAGAGGGAGACGGCGGTGGCGCAGATCGTCAGAAGGTCGGAGACGTTGGTGTGCGCCGGGATGCTGGAGAGGAAGTAAATGTCCTGCGGGAAAATGTCGCGACCGGTGAGTTCCGCGATCTTCTCCCGCAGCACGTTACGAATGGAGAGAAAGAAGAATCCACCCGCAAGACCGGCGATGACACCGACGAGCGCGACGATGCCAGCCTGGGAGACGAAGATGCTCACGATCTGCCATGCGCGCGTTCCCAGCGCGGTGAGGATGCCAATCTCACGTCGCTTTTTCACCGTGACGGTGATCGTGGTGTTCATCACGCAGATGGCGGCGACGAGCATGATGAAGAGCAGCAGAAACCACATCATCGTGCGCTGGTTCTCGACGGATTCGAGCATGAAGCCGTGCTCCTGCATCCACGTGCGCCAGCCCCAAGTATCGGGAATGACGCTGGAACGAAAGATGGCGTCCATGACCGGCTCGGCGTTGTCGGGGTCCTTCAACTCCAACTCGATGCCGCTGACATCGCTTTCGAGATTGAAGAACTCCTGCGCGATGTTCAGCGGCACGTAGCCGCGCGGGCCGGCGGTGTCGGCACGCAACGTGGCGACAAGCGTGAGGTCCTTGGACAAAACGGTGACGTTGTCGAGCGCCTCGGCGCGCTTGGACTCCTCCGCGTCCTCTGGAATCTCCCGCACCTGGCGGATGAACTGGTTCACGCTGTCAGCAGCATGCACGACGAGCGTGTCGCCGATCTTTGCGCCGAGTTCTTTGGCGAATTTGTCGCTGAGGATGATGGAATCATTCTTGAGGTCGAATTTGCCCTCCTTGAGGTGCTTCTGGAGCTTCTTGAGCAGCGCATTGTCCGGCTCGTCGGCCATGCCGATGATGTTGACGCCTTGCAGGCTGCCTTCGTTTTCGACCACGACGACGCCCTCGGCCACCGGCACGGCGGAGACGACCTCCGGACGCGCGGCCAGCATTTTGCGCAGCTCGCGCCAGTCTGCCTTCGGCACGTCATCGCGCCGGGTCATCTGCTGCACCATCGCATGCGGCTCGAAACCGAGCAGCATCTGCCGGAACTCACGCTGCCAGCCGCTGAACACCGACATCACGAACACCAGCACGCCGACACCGAGCATGACCCCGAGCATCGAAATCACGGTGATGACCGAGATGAAAGAGCGCGTGGGACGCAGGTAGCGCAGAGCGAGGAAGAGTGGCGCGGACATTTGCGGGTAGTTTCAGGCGTTTGCGAAGGCCGGCAGGAAAATGACGAAGTTCGAATGAGGAATGAGGAATGAATGACGAAGTTCGAATGACGAAAGGCCGGCGATGCATCGCGGTGCGCGGATGATTTGGGCCTTCAACATTGGGATTTGATTCGTCATTCGTGATTCTGGTTTCGTCATTCCGCCGAGGTCAATCCCTCAACGCCACGGCGGGATCGACACGGGCGGCGAGCCATGCAGGCGGCAATGCGGCAAGGAGGCAGAGGCTGATGGAGCCAAGGCAGGTGGTGAGAATGAACCACGGTTCGATTTGTGCCGGGATGGTGGCCAGGAACATGCCGCCGTCACCATTGGCGTTGCCACCGCTGAACACAGCGATGCCCATGCGGATCTCATCGCGGAAGTGCAGCACGAGTCCGCTGAGCACGAGACCGATCACCGTGCCGAGAGTGCCCACGGCCGCGGCCTGCGAGACGAAGATGCCGATGATCTGGCTCTGTCGTGAGCCGAGCGCGGTGAGCACACCGATTTCCCGCCGCTTCTGCGTGGTGACGGTGATCGTGGTGTTCATGACGGAGAACGCCGCCACGACGGCGATGATCATGAGCACGATCCACATCATGATGCGCTCGTTGCTCATCGCGGCGAGGCGTGCATCGCCCGCGTCGGTCCAAAGCGAAGGACTCCAGCCTTTGGGGATGATCCCTGCGGCATCGAAACGCTTGATCACGTCCTTCACCTCGTCCGGGTGGTTGAGTTCGATCAAGACACCGCTGACCTGCTCGCCAAGGCCGAAGATCTGCTGGGCGGTTTCGAGCGTGACGTAGCCATAGGCGCCGGCGGTGTCGGCACGGATGCTGCCTTGCAGGATGATCTCACGCGGATGCAGCTTGATCTCCTTGTAGGCGGCGTGGCGTTTTTTCTCGTCCTGCTCGTCCGAGGCCACACGGAAGCGCTGCACGGCGCTGGTGACGTTGCTGGAGGCATAAACGCTGATCTTGGCACCGGGATGGGCGTCGAGCTGGCCGGCGACGTAATCCGGACAAACGACACCACCGTGGCGGAGCTCCAGTTTGCCTTCGACGTGGTGCTTCGCGAGCTTGGCCATGTAGAACTCCGCGCCATCAGTCGAAAGGCCGATCACATCCATGCCCGACTGCTGCCCCTCGCGCTCCGCATACATGATGCTGCTGATGTAAGTGCATGCGTGGGCGACATCTGCCTGGCCTTTCACTTTGGCGAGCACCTCCGAGGCCAGCGCAACGTCTGTCGGCTTTCCACCCTGGGGGTGCAGCAGGATGTGCGGCTCCGAACCGATGAGCACGCGGCGGAACTCGCCCTCAAATCCTTTCATCACGGAGCTGACGACGATCATCATCAGCACGCCCACCGCCACGCCGAGGATCGAGATGATGGTGATGACCGAGACAAACGAACGCCCCGCGCGAAGGTAGCGGCGGGCAAGGAAGAGGGTGGCGTTCGAAAGCATGGCGCGCATCAAAGCGATGAGCGGCCCAGTTGGCAACTGCTTCGACGTCGGAGGTCAAATCAGCGCCCGTGCATCTGCTGCAGGCGGCGGACGGCCTCGGCATTCGTTTCAAAGGCAAATTCAGCCAGCGGCACGTCTGCGAGGGGACAGATGAGCGTCCCCATGACCTCGCCCGGATCGACCTTGAGCGCGCTGAAGTCCTGCACGCGGGCGACATAAAACAAATCGAGCGTGGGCCAGACGAAGCCTTGGAACAGGTAGCGGTTGTTCAATGTGGCGAGGTAGGTGAAGGCGCCTGCAGGCACCTCGATGCCGGTTTCCTCAAAGGTCTCACGGGCGGCAGCCATCTCGCCACTTTCCTCCGGCTCGATCACACCACCGGGCAGGCCGAGTTTGCCCAAGCCGGGCTCGTGGGCACGGCGAATGATGAGCAAACGGCCCTGTGCATCGAGAATGAGTGCCCCGGCGGCTGGAATCGGGGTGATGAAGTGCCGGTGGCCGCACACATCGCAGACGAATTCACGCTCTCCGCGCACGATCCAGTCATTCGCGCCGCAATCGCTGCAAAACTTGAAGGGGGACTCAGCCATTGCGCCTTCCCTGCCGCCAATGCGCCCGCCACGCCAGCAGAAAGACGAGAACGCAGGCCGCTTTCATGACGAGAAGCCACCAGGGAATCCACCAGGCACCAGTTTTCGCCTCAATGAGGTCGGAAACGCCAAACACCGCGAAGGCCAGCGGCAGCAACCAGCGCCAGGGCCGGCCCATGCGGCGGAAGAGCAGCACAAAGGCGATCAAGAACCAGAACCCGGCCTCGGCAAGGTTGAAGACGGTGGTAAACGGCAGGTCAGGGGTCATCCGAAAAAGCGGCCTGATTTTGATTTTCGCAAAACCCCCTCTGGCGCAAGGGCGTTCTTTTGCAACAGTCCGTCAGATTCCAACCATGAGCGACGCATTACTCCAGTCCTGGCTGCGCCTTCCTGACGGGGAGCGCCATGATTTGACGGGGACGTGCACCATCGGCCGCGCCCCGACCAATTCGCTGCAACTGGACGACAACGAAGTTTCACGCCGCCACGCGATCATCCAGGCGCAAGGAGAGCGCGAGTTCTGGCTCGTCGATCTTGGCAGCGCGAATGGCACTTATGTGAACGGACGCCGCATCTCGCAGTCGGTGCGGCTGCACAACGGCGATGTCATCCGCATCGCCAGCCAGGAGATGGAATTCGCGACGGAGATTCTCAGCGCCCTGCATCCAGCCGGCAGGCAGGCGATGGCCTCCACGATGATCCAGATCCGCCAGGCACAATGCTGGCTCATGGTGGCGGACATCATCGGATCCACCAAACTGGCGCAAAACATGGCCGCCGCCGAGTTTCCGCGCATGACGGGCACCTGGTTCAAGAACTGCCACCAGATCATCGAAGAATGCGGCGGGCACATGTCGAAGTACCTCGGAGACGGATTCTTCTGCTTCTGGGATGACGCGGAGGACAGCGCGATCCGCGTGCGGCAGGCCGTGGCAAAGCTCCACGAATCCCAGGCGGCGGCCAATCCGCCCTTCCGCGTGGCGCTGCACTTCGGCGCCGCGGCGCTCGGCACCGTGCCGACGATGAAGGAACTCAACCTGCACGGCCCGGAGGTGAACTTTGTTTTCCGCATCGAAAAAGTGGCGTCCGCATTGAAGCAAAACGTCATCTTCAGCGAGGCGGCCGTGAAAAAGATGCAGGCCGAGGGCGAGGTCGCCTCCGCAGGAGACAGCACCGTGGAAGGCTTTTCCGGCATGCACAAGTTTTACACGCTGAAGGTGTGAACTGTCGCTCCGCCTCAATCCACCGCGCTGGCCATGCCATCGGCCTCCTTCGGCTCTGATGGCAGCATGAGGGCCACGATGGCCGAGGGAACGAACAGGAAGCCCGCATACAGCAGCGCGGTGCGGAAGTCCCCCACCTTCACGAAGATGCCGAAGAACACGGTGCCGCCCGCGGCGACGATGCGGCCGATGTTGTAGCAGAAGCCTGAGCCGGTGGTTCGCAGCAGCACGGGGAACAGCGGCGGCAGGCACATGGTGAACAGGCCAAACACACCCTGGCATGCACCGATGACGGCGAACTGCCACTTCGTGGCCTCCCAGCTCCACACCTGGGAGAAGGACAGATACATCGCGGCGAAGTAGGCGAGCATCATGCCGACGATGGTGTTGCGGTAGCCGAAGATCTTCGCGAGTCCGCCCGCGATGTAGTTGCCGATGAGCGAGCCGACCATGATCCACATCAGCGCGGTCACGAGAGCGGAGTCCTTGCCCGATTTGTCTAGAGACGCGATCTCCGGCAGGCTGAGCACGTGCTTTTGCTGCCAGAACAGGTAGGTCCAATGCGCGGTCAACGACACGGCACAGATGATGAGCACACGCCACGTCACGCTGCGCACCGCCGGGCTGAACAGCTCGCGAATGCGCGGCACTTCCTGGCCTTTGCGTGCCTCCGTCCACTCCTCGGTCTCCGGCACCGCCTTGCGAATCCACAACGTGATCAACGCGGGCAGAATGCCGACGAGGAAGATGATGCGCGGCTCCTTGCCTGCGAGCAGCCATCCTGCCAGACAGGCGAGCAGCACGCCGCAGTTCACCGCGCTTTGCAGCGTCGCGGCGATCCATGGACGCCATTTCTTCGGCCACGTCTCCGAAAGCAGCGACGCGCCGACCGCCCACTCACCGCCGATGCCCAGCGCGGCGAGGAAACGGAAAATCATGAGATGCCACCACTCCTGCGCGAAGTAGGACAGGCCGGTGAAGCCCGCGTAGGTGAGGATCGTCAGCGTCAAGGCACGGCTGCGCCCGAGCAGATCGCCAAGACGGCCAAAGAATGCGCCGCCGAGCGCCCAGCCGACGAGAAAGCCCGCCTGGATGATCGACCCATGCGTGCCCACCGTGGGATCGCTCTCCGGCACGTGCATGAGCTGGGCCACGAACGCCGTCGCCACGAGCGTGTAGAGATGCATGTCGAGGCCATCGAACAACCAGCCCAGCCACGCGGCGATGCCGGACTTCCATTGATGCGACGACAAATCGCGCAGGTGCTTGATCTCGGTGTTGGCTGGCTGGCTCATGAGGGCGCGAGTCTTTCGCAGCGCACGGGGAATGGCAAGTGTTTCGGTGAGGCAGTGGGTCAGTAGCACAGTTGGTCAGTGCAAACGGAACACGAAGAAGGAAGAGGAGGCTCGCCCCAAAACTGGATCACTGACCCACTGCCTGCTGACCTACCGGCCTACCGGCCTACCGTTGCTTCGCCAGCTTGTTGTATTTCTCGACGAGTTCGTTGAACTCGAGGGTGCGGGCGTTGAGTTTTTCGATGGCGGCGTCGCGTTCGGAGGCGAGCTGCTTGAGCATGGCATTCTGCTTTTCGATGGCCTCGTTCTGCGCGGTGACAGCGGTGTTGCGCTCCTTGATGGCGGCGCCCTCCTTGCCGATGGCGAGCCGGGCGGCCTCGAAGCCGGCCTGCGCCTGCATGAATTCGCGCATGTAAACCGCGATGGTGATGCCGCGGGCGACAGAATCGCGCGAGAGGTCGTTGTAGTCACGGGTGACTTCGAGGAGCTTCGCCTCGATCTCGGCACGCAGCTCTGTCAGACGGGCGATTTCCCGCTCGTACTCGCGCACCTTGCGTTCTGCCTCGACACGCGCGGCGTTTTCAGCCTCCAGACGTTTCACAAGATCGGCGATGTGGCCGCGCAAGCGCGCCTCACGCTTCCATTGCACGACGGAAACGACGCACAGGCCGAGTGAGATGACAACGAGCAGCGTGTTGAGGAGGCGCTTCATGCGTCAGGGATTCGGCTTGGCGGCTCCGGCCGGCTTGACGTTGAAGGCAACCTTGGTGAAGCCAACGCGCTTCGCGGCATCGAGCACCTTCACGAGGTCGGCGTAGCGCGTGTTCACATCGGCGCTGATGTAAACGGGCGTGGAGGGATCCTTGCCGAAGCGTTCGGCGAGCTTGCGGTCCATCTCGGGTAGCGTGATGGCGGATTTGTCGAAGAACACATCGCCCGTGGCATTGACGGCGAGGTTGATCATGTCCGGCTTGAAATCGGACTGCGCGGACGACGCGACAGGCAGATTCACCTTGATGGTCTGCTGCTTCGTCATGGTGAGGCTGACCATCATGAAGGAAGCCAGCAGGAAGAACATCACGTCGATGAGCGGGATGATCTCCAGCCGTGTCCGGCGCTCGGGAATGGGAGAATGGAGTTTCACGCGACGTTTCGGTTCGCAGTTCTCAGTTCGCAGTTTTGGCGCCCACTTTGTCAAAGCCGTGCTGTGCGGCGAGGATGAGCACGTTGTTGGCAGCGGCTTCGAGGTCGAATTTCAACGCGGTGAGGCGCGAGTGGAAGTAGTTCATGGGCACCAGCGTGCCGATGGCGATGCCAAGACCGGCCGCGGTGGCGATGAGCGCCTCGCCAATGCCGCCGGTAACTTTTTCGACCGCGAGTTCACTGCTGCCGATGCTGGTGAAGCTGCCCATGATGCCGGTGACGGTGCCGAGCAGACCCAGCAGCGGCGCAAGCGTGACGATGGTGTCCATCGCGCTCAAGAAGCGGCCGGCATCACGCAGTTCCTGACCGGAGGCGACTTCGAGCGCCCCCTGCATGCTGGTGTGACGATGATTGAGCCCGTGGTGAATCATGCGCACAACCGGATCACTCGAATTCGCGGACTGAGCGATGGCTTTGGCGAGGTCTCCGGCCTCCAGCCTCTCGTAAACGTCGTCGAGTTGCCTGACGGAACGTTTCGCGGCGAAGCGAATCCACCAGAACACGCGCTCGATGAAGATGCAGACGGCCACCAGCGACACCAGCGCGATGGGATACATGATTGGACCGCCTTTGATGAAGAAATCGACGACGACGTTGGCAAGGAGCATGGACTTGGGGGAGGAATGAAGGAAAAGCATCAGCGCAGGCGGAAGGTGAGCGGCAGGGTGTAGCGACTGGCCGCCCCACCGGGCCAGCGCCAGTTCCGGCGCACCCACGAGGCGGCGTAGTCATCCAGCGAACTGTAACCGGTGCTGCTTGTGACCGTCACACTCTCAACCGCACCCGACGGGCCCACACTGATGCTCAGACGCAAGGTGCCCTGCATTCCCGCAGAACGGGCGAAACCAGGATACGGAGGCGTGGGGAATTTGCCGCGGCCTGTACCAGTCGTACCGCCCGTTCCACCAGGAGCGCCAGCCTGCTGTGTGCTGGAGCGGGTGCCGGCGGTTGTTGGTGTGCGCGTACGTGTTGGTGCAGGAGGTGGCTTGGGTTTGACCACGGGATCGACCGGACGCAGTGCGTCTTCAATCCGGGGCGCGGTCGGGATCGCAAAGATGTCTTCCACGGTCATTGCCTCGGCGATCTCTGGAAGGTCCAGGTTTTCCGGTGGTGTTTCGATGGCGTCGGGAATCTCGACCGGGAGCACGCTTTCGTCCGGTGTCACCTCCTGCTCGGTGGCGTCCAAGGTCTGAAGTTCAGCCATCGAGGTCTCGATCATCGGCGCTTCAGCGAGGTTTTCGAGGTCGGCAAGAGATCGCAGATGGATCGGCGGGAGATCAGCCGCAAACATGCCGATGATGCCCACTGCCAGGCAGGTGCCGGTGATGCCGACGATCCACGACAGGCCGATCAATGCCTCCAAAGTGCCGCGACGACGCCACACGACCGGTGGACAAGCAGCGGCATTCGTAGCGCTTGGCATGGCAAGATCGATGCCCATGGGGGGCAGCGTGTGTATCACCTGGGAGGTCATGTCACAACTGGGGGGAGGCGGGCGGATCATGAAACGCAAGAAAAGGGTGTCAATTTGCAAATGAGACTCTGTCGCAAAAAATTACTTGCGTGGTGGTTTAGGCCGCTCACTATCCGCGCCTCGCTGCAACCGAATCTCAATATCAATACGAGTGAAAACCTGCCACCCCTCTCTTCTTACCTCCGCTCGCCTCGCCGGGCCCGTCTTGGCCTCTGCTGCCGTTCTCTTTCTAGCTTGGGCCTCCCATTCTCGCGCCCAAACCATCAGCGACCCGGTCTCCAAGCCCAAAACATCCGCTCAAGGCAACACAGAGCTGCCGAACATCACCATCACTGCGGAAGCGCCTGAAGACCCGCCGGTCAAAATCCCCTTCCTGCCGCCTGTCGAGGGCACCAAGATTTACGCGGGCAAAAAAGCGACCTCGCTCAACCTGCAAGCCATTCCCGAGGTGCAGGCGAACAATTACAGCCAGGCATTCGCGCTCACACCCGGTCTGCTCACCGCGGAGGAAAGCACCCCGCTGGTGAGCCTCGGTTACCGCGGCATCGGTTCCCCAGACCGCGCGCAATACATGATGGTGCTGCAGGATGGCATCCCCATCGCCGCTGATCCCCAGGGCTATCCCGAGTCCTACTGGACGCCGCCACTGGAATCCACGCAGCGCATCGACTTCGTGCGTGGTGGCGCCTCGTTGCTTTACGGGCCGCAACCCGCCGGGGCACTCAACTACGTCTCGCTCATGCCGCGCACAGATCGTCTTTTCGGCCTGCGCTCGAAGCACATCTTCGGTAGCAACAATCTCTATTCCACCTTCAACGCCTTCGACGGCAGTTCAGGCAAGTGGAGCTGGCTCGGCTGGTTCAACTACCGTTCCGGTGATGGCTTTCGATCTGCCAACAGCGACTTCGAAGTCATCGCCGGTCGTTTGAAACTCATCTACCAGCAGTCCACGGACACGCGCTGGATTTTCTCCCTCGACGCTGGCTCCGATCGCCATGGCGAACCCGGCGGCCTGACCCAGGCGGCCTACAACGCCGACCGCAACCAGACAGTGCGGATGTTTGACCGCTTCAACCTGACCCGCTATGTGGCCAGCGCGGAGTTGCAGCACAAATTCTCCGAACAGACCGAGCTGAGTGTGAAAGCCTGGGCGGGAGCTTACGACCGATGGAGCCGCCGGCAGACGGGAGGCTTCGGTACCGTCACCGCTCTCACCAACAGCATCGCGCAACAGCAGTTCTACAACTGGGGCATCGAACCGCGCATCCGTCACGACTACGAGTTGTGGGGCGGCAATCACTCGCTGGCGGCAGGCATGCAGTTCTACATGTGCCACTCGCCTCTGACCACGGCCACCGGCGCCTCCCCGACAGCCGACACCGGCGTTGTCACGGTCGATGCGCAGCGCGATGTCATCTATGGTTCCTTCTTCCTCGAAAACAAGTTCACCTTCGGCCGCCTGACCATCACTCCGGGCTTTCGCATGGAGCTGATCAATCAGGACGTCACGGTCCGAAATGTCGCCATCAGCTCCCAGCGCGACAACAGCAAGTTCGACAAGCAGCCGCTCTTCGGACTCGGCCTCTCCTACGATCTCGGCAACGACACCGCGGTCTATGCCAACGTCTCGCAAAGCTACCGCGCCACCACCTTCGGCCAGACGCTCATCACGACTGCGGGCGGTACCGCCAATGACGTTGCCCCCTCGCAGGGCTGGAACTACGAAATCGGCATCCGCGGCACTCCGCGCCCCTGGTTCAGCTACGACAGTTCATTTTTCCTCATCGACCTCGATGACAAACTCGGCACCGCCGGCGTGAACATCCAGAGCGTCGGTCGCAGCATCAACTACGGCTGGGATGGCGCGATGCAGCTCGATCTCATCGGCGCCCTCGACGCGCTCAATGGTACTCACCACGGCGACTGCCTCGGCGCGCTCAACCTCTACGGCAACATCTCGCTGCTTGAGGCCCGCCTCGATGGTGGCGTCAACAGCGGCGGCACACCGCAATACGCGCCGCCCTACATGATCCGCACCGGCGCCATCTACAAACGCAAGAACGGTCTGAAGATCGCCTTCCTCGGCACCCTCGTCGCAAGGCATTGGGGCAACGACACCAACACAAATGCCTTCGCGATTCCCGCCTACACCACCTGGGATCTCACCGCGGAAGTTCCCGTCTGCAAAAACTTCTCCATCCTTGCCGGCGTCAACAACGTCTTCGACAAGCACTACTACTCACTGGTGAATTCCAGCGGCATCATCCCCGCCTACGGCCGGAATTTCTACCTCGGCGGCAGCTTCAACTTCTGATCCCGCAAACCAGGTTGGTTGGATCAAATCCCTGCGTGGCGCGGATCGTGGTGTTCTGCCCATGCAGGGAAAATTTTGGCCTTTTTGAGAGACCGTAACGGCATTTGCATGCGTGCCGCGCCCCGTCATGCTGCGGGCCATGAAAACGTTCCCGTTCGTTTTTTGCGCCGTGTCAGCCTACGCCGTGGATCCTGGCCCGCCCATCGCTGGCAACCCCAACTGGTTCCCCTTCCCCATCAGCGTGATGGAGTCCTCGCACAGCGCGATCGATCTCTCCTTCCTCAATGACAAGCCGGCGGGGAACAAAGGCTTCCTTCATGCGGCGGGTGAACACATCGTCGATGGCAGCGGCGCGCAGGTGCGTTTGTTCGGCACGAACTTCTGCGGCGGTGCCTGCTTTCCCGAGACTGCCGATGCCGAAAAAGTCGCGGCCCATCTCGCAAAAAACGGCGTCAACGTCGTCCGGCTGCATCACATGGACAACGATTGGAACGAGTCGCTCATCGCCGACACCGCGACGACGAAGATTGATGAAAAGAATCTCGCCAGGCTCGACAAACTCATCGCCGAGCTCATCAAAAACGGCATCTACATCAATCTCAACCTGCACGTCAGCCGCACCTACGCCGGCACGCCGCAGGACACGCCGAAGTACAGCAAAGGGCTCGACTATTTTCATCCGCCGTTCATCGACGCGTTCAAAAGTTACGCCCGGCAGTTGCTCGATCACGTGAACCCGCACACCGGCCGCGCCTACAAGGACGAGCCCGGCATCGCCCTGATCGAGATGAACAACGAGAACACGCTCGTGTTGAATCCGTGGTGGATGGGCAATCTGAAAGAACCGTTCGCAGGCGAATTGAGCTCGCTGCTCGTCCGCCACTTGCGCACGAAATACAAAAGCACCGGCGAGCTTCAAAAATCCTGGGGCGTGAATGATGGTTCCACCGGCCCCAACTTGATCCAGAACGGCAATTTTGCCGAAGGCACGAAACACTGGCAGAGCGAGGCGAATTTCGGCGCCAAGGCCACGCTCACTCCTGTCGAAGGCGGCGGTATTCGCTGGACCAGCACGCAGAGCGGCAAGGAAGGCTATTCACTCCAGTTCAGCCAGCCTGGACTGCAACTGGAGGAGTCGAAGTCCTACCGCCTCACCTTCCGTGCCCGTTCCGACAAGAAGGCCGTCCTCGAAGTCCACGTGCAAAACGCCGCCCCGCCATGGGCACTGCTCGGCATGCAGGAAAAAATGAGCCTCACGCCCGAATGGCGGTCGTTTCAGTTCGAGTTCGCCCCGCACTCCGTGCTGCCCGATGGCAAAAACCGCATCGTCTTCAGCCTGCTCAATGTCGTCACCAGCGTGGACATCACCGATGTGAAGCTCGTTTCCGTCTCCACCGGTTATCTCACGCCAGGCCAGACGCTCGAAGCAGGCAACATCCCCGTCCCCGGTCGCAGCGCCAACCTCGCCGTGCGCCGCGACTTCATCGAGTTCCTCACCCAGCTCGAAATCGACCACTCGCTCGCGATGAAAAAATACATCCGCGAAGACATCGGCGCGAAACAGATGATCTCCCATTCCCAAGTGCTCTTCGGCGGCATCGTCGGCGCCAGGCGCGAGTTCCTCGTCAGCGACATCGTGGACACCCACGGCTACTGGCATCATCCGCACTTCCCGCGCAAGTCATGGGACATGAACGACTGGGAGATCAGGAACGTCTCCCAGCTCACCGCGGAAGACGGCGGCACTCTCGCCGAGATGGCCATGCAACGTCCCGCAGGCAAGCCTTACAGCGTCAGCGAATACGACACGCCCGCGCCGAATGACTTCGCCGCCGAAACCTTCCCCATGCTCGCCGCCATCGCCTGCCTGCAGGACTGGAGCGCCGTGTATCATTTCAACTTCAAGCACAGTGCCAAATACGACAGCGACAAGATCACCAGCTTCTTCGACCTGCCCGGTCATCCGGCCAAACAGGCCTTCATGCCACTCGCGGCCTTGGTGTTTCGCCGAGGCTTGATCAAACCGGCGGAGGTACATGTGGTGCTGCCTCTGTCATCCGAGCAAGTGGTCGGCTACGCCGCCGACAAAGCAGGCGATGTGTGGGGAAGCTGGCGCGACATCTGGGGCAAACACAACCTCACCGGCAGCGCGGCGTGGCGCGTGGGCACACGTTACGACTTCAGCGGAAGCAACCACGATGAAATACCCTTCATTGAGTCAAGGCGCGACGATCAAGGCCGTCCGCTGAGCCTGGTTCACAACCGGTTCAATTCCGGCACGCTTGCCGCCGAAGTTTCGTCCTCCGAGTCGTTCATTGACACCAAAGTCCGGCAGATGGAGGCCGCCGGCACTGCCATCGTTCTCATCGGCGGCCAGCCGAATGTCGATTTTGGCTCGGGAACAGGAGCGTTTGGTTTCAATGTCACCGCTTTGGGTTCCCAATCCGTCCTCATGCTCGCGCCTCTCGACGGAAAGGATATCAAATCATCCAGAAAGCTCTGGCTCTGCGCCCTCAGCCGCGCCGAAAACCCAGGCATGATGTGGGACAACGACCGCCGCAGCGTCGGCAGCAAATGGGGCACCGGCCCCGCCCTCGTCCTCGGCGTCAAAGCGCACATTCAACTTCCCGGCGACGCGAATTGGAAAATCGAAGCCCTCGATCCCACCGGCGCACCCAAGGCCGGCATCGCCGACCAAACACGCGAGTTCGACATCACTCCCTCGCAAAAAACCGTCTGGTGGCTGCTCACCCGGCCGTGAGGACGACTCGCGCGGGTCGGCTGTCATCATCCCCTGGCCTTCGTGACTCAAGGTTTTGCGGACACCTCAAGCACAACACGAAAGCCATAGGTGTCATGGCGAAAATCACGAGGGCTGCTCGCACGGTGCGATGAAAGCAACGAATCACGATCATTGCTGGTCCACGCAGCACCACGCAACACTCGGTACTGTGGATTCGTGTCGAACCCTTCACACCATTGCCAGACATTGCCACCCATGTCGTAAAGTCCCAGTTGGTTGGCTGCATAGCTGCCCACGGGAGAAGTTGTTGCATACCCATCGCGATAGCCCGGGATCATTTTCAAGGGGATCGAAAGACTTCCGCCAATTGCATTGGTTTTTGGATCTTCACCCGAATAGTTGCCCACGCCCTCCGGCGGTGGCCACTCGTTTCCCCAAGGAAAGACGTCAGGGATCTTGCTGCTCTTCTCAGATGGCATCTTGGCGGGGTCTTCCCGGTTCCCAATGCCGGCACCGCAGCTCCATTCGTGGTCGCTGGGCAATCGGTAATTATCCATCTCAGTGATCCTGCCCGCCTTGCGCTCCTTCTCGGTGAGCCAGGCACAAAAGGCCGTCGCATCTTCCCAACTCACGTTTATAGCAGGGTGTGTTGATCCTTGCACAAAGCCCGGCTTCGGCCATGCCCGTTGGGCTTCCTTCGCAAATGCCTCGTAATCCTGCACGCGTGTGTCCCACACGCTGAAGAGCACGCGCTGCCCATCCGTCGGCCCGCCGGTGATTGGCACGGGGACGAACTTCATGCCAAGGGTGTTCACGAACGGAGCGTCCTTGGTGGCGGTGGCAGCTTCATCTGAGATGGCTAACGCGACTGGTGCCGACTCTGCCAGAACAATGCGAAAACCGTGGCCGTCGGCGCGTGCGCCCGGTGGCTGGCCGTGGGCGTTTGAGGAGAGGAGAAGCCCGGGGGCGGCATCCACCCACGACGCCCCCCGCAGCACACGGTTGGTTTGCGCCGCCTCACGCCAGTCCTCGCACCACTCCCAGGCGTTGCCGCCAAGATCGTGCAAACCAAAGCGGCTGGCCGGATAGCTGCCCACCGGCGCCGTGTTCGCATACCCGTCGAGATATCCGGGCAGGACTTCCTTCGTCGGGGCGAACTTCCCGGCCTGCAACAGCGGACGCAGTTCCTCGCTGCGGTAATTGCCCGCCTGTTCCGGCGGAGGCCATTGGCTCCCCCATGGATACACGCCCGTGGGCATTTGGTTCCTCTCGCCAGGCAGCAGGGTCGCGTCCTCGCGATCCGCGCTGCCCACCGCACAGCTCCACTCACGGTCGCCCGGCAGCCGGTAGCGCTCGTTCGCGCCGAGTTTGCCCGCCTTGCGCTCGCGCTCCGTCAGCCACGCGCAGAAGGCCTGCGCATCGTCCCAACTCATCATCACCACCGGATGCGTCGGGCCTTGCTGGAAGCCCGGCTTTTGCCACTCGCGCTTTGTCTCATTCACAAACACCGCGTAATCCTGCACGCGCGTCTCCCACACGCTGAAGAGCACGCGCTGGCCATCGGTCGGTCCGCCCGTGATGGGGACGGGGACGAACTTCATGCCAAGGGTGTTGACGAAGGGGGCGTCTTTGGTGGCACCGGTCGAGGCGGTGGACACCGTCTTCGCCAGCACGCAGCGGAAGCCAATGGTGTAGCTCCGATCGCCGGGGGGATTGTGATTGCGGGAGGACGACTGCAGACTGCGACGACCGACGCCGCCCCAAGACGCACCCCGCAGCACCCGGTCTTTCTGCGAGGCATCATACCAGTCCTCGCACCATTCCCATACATTGCCGTTCAAATCGTGCAGGCCGAGGCTGTTGGCCGGGAACGATCCCGCAGGCGCAGTCGTCGCATGTCCGTCGCGGTAGCCGGGCAGCTCCCCAATGATGCTGGAGTATTTCTTGTCCACCAGCAGGGGGCGCAGCTCCTCGCTCCAATAGTTGCCGGAGTTCGCCGGCGGCGGCCAGATGCTGCCCCAGGGAAACACGTCAGCCAGCTTCTCATTCTTTTCGCCGGGAGACTCGGCGGCCTCCTCCCTTTCTCCGATCCCCACCGCGCAGCTCCACTCGTGATCGCTCGGCAAACGGTAGGCTTCCGTCGCGCCGAGCCAGCCCGCCTTGCGCTCCCGTTCGGTGAGCCACGCACAGAAGGCCTGTGCATCCTCCCAGCGCACGTTGACTGCCGGGGAGTCGGGCCCCTGCTCTACTTCGCCCCTCTTGGGCCATTCGTGGTTGGTCTCCTTCACAAACACCTCGTAGTCCTGCACGCGCGTCTCCCACACGCTGAATAGCACGCGCTGGCCATCGGTCGGCCCGCCGGTGATGGGCACGGGGACGAATTTCATGCCGAGGGTGTTAATGAAGGGGGAGTCCTTCGTGGCGGCAGCAGGATAGTTGTCTGATCGCGGACGAGCTTCGGACAAGGTCGCTGCTGGCAGAAACTCCGTGATCATCACCTTGTGGATGACAATGCCATCCTTGTCAGCGCTGATCACAGGGAAACGGGTATTACGCGGCTGCGGTCCGCCACCCGTTTGAAACCGGCTCAAATCTCCCGACCAGTGCACGAGTGTTTCGCCGTTCAGCACTCCGGTGAGCGAGTTCTTGCGTACGCGGACAACAGAACGATGCCGTTTGTTCGGCGGCAACAGCCCGCCCTTCCAGATTCGCGCTTCTGTTGATCCCACGGCCTGCTGGCCGTCCAGGCTGGGGAAACCAAAGTAAGGCTCGGAAACATCTTTGAACAGGTTCATCGCCCAGTACAAGTGCCTGCCTGCTGCCGGGAACCTCTGCCCGACATGCACAGGTTGATCGCCCGCTGAACTGAACTCGATTTCAAAGTCGTACTCATCAGTTGCGATGACATGTGGAAACTGAATGCGTGATTGCACCTCGATCGAAGGTGCCAGCACCAAATCAGAACCCTTGACGGACCAGTTTCCGCCCATCGCGTCCCGTTTGACATCCACCAATGGCATGAGATCGACTACACGACGGGTCGTGTTTGGTGGATCGCCGACATTCGGCAGGATTCTCGACACTGCAGTAGCGGAGGATGCGGCCCGCCTCACCGTGACCGCATAAACATCGAACCCCGGGCCCATCGACTTCATCGTCTGAATGGACGTGTCGTTGAACGTGATACCTGTCAGCGTGAGTCGCGACTTCTCCGGCGGCAGCTTGATCGTCAGCATGTCCATGTAGCCCTTCGCCGGACGTCCGCGGAACTGCGGCTCGACGATGGCCTCAGACACCTGCACCACATCATCACCAGGCGGCTTCACTGGATTGGTGTGATCGCTCAACCACGAGGCGCGCCGCAGATGCGTCTCCATCTTCAGTGGGGCGACAAAACTCGACCCATCCGAGAAACTGAGGGTCACATTCCCGATCTCCTTCCCTTCCAGCTCCGGCGTGCCGCCGCCACTGCCGCACATCATCAAATAAACTTCGGACACGCCCGTCACATCCACCTTCAACGCACCCGAAACCGGTGCCTGCGGCTGATACAGGTTCTGCGTGATGAAATACTTCGGCGGATTCGCGAACTCGAACGGCACACCGTTGAAAGTCCTCCGCCCTGCCAAAGGCACTCCAAAACCATTCACCGGATGCGGCGCGATCTCGTCGATCGGGATGGGAACATAGGCAGCAGATGACGTGGCATCTGCCGCAGAAGCCTGCGGTGTTCCTTGAAGTGCCGGCACCTCCAGCACACAGCGGAAACCGTTCATGCTGATTCGGGTGACTGGCGGCCAATGGTTACGCTGAGAGGAAAACAAACGAGCAGTCTCGTAATTGGTCCACGACCCTCCTCGCAACACCCGGTTTTGCTTGTTTGCATCGTACCAGTCTTCACACCATTCCCACACATTGCCGCTGAGATCGAATAATCCCAGCACGCTAGGTTCAAACGAACCGGTCGGTGCGGTTCCAATAAATTTGTCCCTCCAACCCGTCATCACGCCACGGATGTACTTGTATTTGCCCGTGGAGAGGACGGGCTGCAATTCCTCCCCCGCGTAGTTCCCCGTGCCTGGTGGTGGCGGCCAATTCACGCCCCATGGAAATACAGATCCCAGCTTGTTGTCCTTCGCAGATGGGAGCTGCGTGGCGTTCTCTTGCGCGCCAACACCCACGGCACAGCTCCACTCATGATCACTAGGCAGCCTGTACTTGCCGCTCGACACGAGTTTCCCGATAGCATGCTCCCTCTCAGTAAGCCACTGGCAGAAAGAGACTGCATCTTCCCAGCTCACCATCACTGCTGGATGAGCAGTATCCTGCTCAATATCCGCAGCCAGCCACTCGCGCTTTGTTTCCTTCACAAACACCTCATAGTCCCTCACCCGCGTCTCCCAGATGCTGAAGAGCACGCGCGTACCGTCGGTCGGTCCGCCGGTGACGGGCACAGGGACGAACTTCATGCCGAGGGTGTTGATGAAGGGGGCGTCCTTGGTGGCACTGGTGGGTGAAGACTGGGAGACGGGGAGACTTGAAGTCGCAGACCCATCGATATCGGGAGCTAGGACGACTCGGAAGCCGTCATCATTTCCACGAGCAGTGGGGTTGAGTGCAAACCGGTGAGCAGACAACAAGGCATTTCGTTCGTGATAAATCCAAGATGCGCCCCGAAGAACGCGATTAGATTTTTTATCATCGAACCAGTCTTCACACCACTGCCAAACATTCCCCCCCATATCGTGAAGACCCCGTTCGTTCGGTGGAAAGCTTCCCACGGGTGACGTTGTCGCAAAACCATCCACATAGCCTTTCATCCATTCGTTTTTTATGTCCGGATTCTTGGCGTCAGGTTTTGGGAACTTCTCATGGAATTGCTCGTCCGCATAGTTCCCCTTCTTTTCCAATGGCGGATATCCAATGCCCCACGGAAAGTCTAGATTGTTCTTGTCACGCTTCTCTGCTGGTGTAGCTCCGCTCTCGTTCACCAACCCCACCGCACGGCTCCATTCTTCATCGGTTGGCAGGCGGTATTTGAAACCCGCAGGCAGCTTTCCTTCTACATTCTCCTTTTCAGTGAGCCATTGGCAAAAGGAGCGCGCATCCTCCCAATTCACGCCGACCACAGGATAATCGGACTCCCGGCTTACTGGAACACCCTCCTTGCTTTGCATCACCCAAGCTCCATTCACAATGTGATTTCGCTCACGCGCATACTCCGCGTAGTCTTGCACCCTTGTGAGCCAGATGCTGAAAAGCACTTTCGTCCCCGGCACCGGGACGAATTTCATGCCGAGGGAGTTCACAAACGGCTTCTCCTTTGTCGCAAGAGCGGGTTCTGCGGAGGTGAGACCAGTCCCGCGATCACGGAAATAAACAAAAGCTGCTACCAGCGCTGCGGCCACACCCAGCACTGAGAGGATCAGCCCAGCCAGCTTCTTTCCTGCTGACGCTGGTGCTGCTGCGTGCGGTGATGGCAGGCTGGGAACTCGGGCTTTCTTTCTCCCACGCGCCTCCACCGGCGGCAGTGCCTTCACCTCCTCGGCTTCCGGCATGGTCTTTTCCACCGGCTGGGTGAGGATGGCATCCAGATCGTGGCGCAGTTCGGCGGCAGCTTGATAACGCACGCTGCGGTCCTCGCGCAGCGCCTTCGCCACGATGCGGTCGTAGCGCGGGTCGAGGCCGGGCACTTGGAACGACGGCATCTCGAACATGCCCTGCGGCAGCTTGCCGGTGAGCATCTGGTAGAGCATCACGCCCACCGCGTAGATGTCCGCACGCTGGTCCACCGCGCTGCCGAGCGTGAGCGCCTCCGGCGCCATGAAGTGCGGCGTGCCCATCGCCATGCCGCTCTGCGTCAGGCCGGTGGTCTGCGCGTGACTCATCTTCGCGAGGCCGAAATCCGCCACCTTCACCACGCCATTGTTTCCCACCATGATGTTGGAGGGCTTGATGTCGCGGTGGATGATGCCGCAGGAGTGCGCGTATTGCAGCGCATCGCACACATGAGCGGTGATGGCCATGGCATGCGCGCTGTGCAGCCGCCCCTGGCTGGTGAGCATCAACTGCACGTCCGTGCCCTCGATGTACTCCATGACGATGTAGAGCAGGCCGTTCGTGGTCTGGCCGAAGTCATACACGGCCACGATGCCGGGATGGCTGAGCCGCGCCATGGCCTGCGCCTCGTTCTTGAAGCGCTCGGCAAAGCCCTGCTCGGCATCGACCATGTCCGCGGGCAGCACCTTGATCGCCACCAGGCGATTCAGCGAGATCTGGCGTGCCAGATACACCGCACCCATGCCGCCGCGGCCGAGCATGCGCAGGATTTCATACTGCGGGAAGAATGGCGCCAGTTCCTCCGGTGCGAGGATCGCGGCGTGGGTCTTGGGCTTCGAGGCATCTGAAACAATGGTGGGCTGCATGGCCTCTCCCATGAGGCAATTCGGGCAAAGACCATCCGTGGCATCCGACGGCAGCGCCGCGCCGCACTTGGGGCAGGATTTCGGAAGGACAGAGGAATCGCTCATACAGGCATCCTGACGTGGGGCGGCCCATTGGTAACGAAAAAATCTCAACCCGCCAGCGCCGCCTGCAAAGCACGCATCTCTTCCTCCACCATCGACTCATCCTCCAACGTGCCTGCGATCTCCGCTTTCACGCACTCACGAAAGCGCTGCTTCAGCCGCTGGATCGCCATCTTCAACGCCGCGGGCGTCATGCCACATTCCACAGCCAGTACCGCCTGATCACCATGCGAAGCCTCGCCAGTGAGCCACGGTTTGACTCGCTCAAAAAACTCTGCTTTCCCATTCGCTCCGCATTCCTGCCGCAACGCATCCAGCGCATGCGCCAGCACGGTCACCGCCCATTGACGATCAAACTCCGCCTCGGGCGACAACACGCCCTTGTCCGTGATTCTCTGCACGGCTGATGCCTCTTCATCCAGCGACACCGGTGCCACGCCGCCACCACGCTTCAACCGCCGCACCGCCTCGCGTTGATGCGACAGGAAGTGCTTTACCGCACCCAGCAGATACGAACGAAACCGCCCGTGCACTCGTTCCGCATGTGCAAGACCGCCGCCTGCGAGCATGCGTGCAAAAAACTCATGCGCCATCTCCCGCGCCGCGTCCGCATCCCGCAGCTCGCAACGCAGAAACGCCTGCACCGGCTCATAATACGCGTCGCAAAGATCGGCCAGCGCTCTTCTGCCGTCCTCCGACTCCGCCTTCGCATTTCGCACCTGCGTCCACCGTGTCGTGTGAAACGCGGCGGTGCGGACGGGCGGGTGTGAGGCCGAAGTCATGGCGGAAACGTGATGCTTCCAGAAGACAAGATCACGCGCTGCCATTCGCAAGCGGCATCCTCACTTCCGAAACGGCGACGCAGGAATGCCGGCACCATTGAAGAGCGTGGCGGTTGGATTGTCCTTCCAGGCGTAACGAACGTTCTTCGGTTCAGACACTGCCTTGGACGAAACGATCACCGTCTCGCCATCGATCTTCGCCTCCGCCGGTTGCCACTGACCGTCCGCACCCGCGACTTCGAAGCCAGTCAGGTCACCCTTCGCATTCAAACCCTTCGCATGAGTGAAGGTGCACACGATTTCACCGCCTTTGACCGTCACCGTGTCGATCAGCGGGCCAGAGGTGTCCGGCACGTCCTGGTGATACACAGCGCCGAGCGCCCACTGCGCGAGACGGCGGCCGACTTCCTGCTTGTTCGTCGGGTGAATATTCTTCGGATCACCGATGTCGAACGTGATGGCCATGCCACTGTTCGGAATGGTGCTCAATGCGTTCAACATCTGCTCGCGCACGATCATCCAGCCATCACCCGCACGGGTGAAATTCGGCAACTGCACCCATGCAAAGGGGAATTCATCCTTCCAGCGTTTGCGCCAGTCCTTCGCAAGCAGCGTGAGCTGCGCCTGGTAAAACGGCGGCTTGGGCTCATTGCTGTTCGCCTCGCCTTGATACCAGACCGCACCGCGAATCGCATAAGGGATGAGCGGCGAGATCTTGCCGTTAAACAAGCCGCCCACATTGCCTTTGCGAGCACGCGTTTCGATCGGATCACGCGGCTTGCGCGGTGCGGGTTTGCCCCCGGCTTTCGCCTTCTTCACGTCCTCGGTCCATTTTGCGAGCTGGCGCTCATAATCGGCCTTCGCCTTCTCCATATCGAACTTCGCGTCCTCCTGCTTCACCGCTGCAAAGAACGGTTTCAGCTCCTTGCTGGCCTTCTGCACCTCGGGACTGATCCAGGATTCGATGGGCGTGCCACCGACGGAGGAATTGATGAGGCCCACGGGCGTTTTCAGCGCTGTGTGAATCGTGCGGCCAAAGAAAAACAGCGTGGCGGAGAAACGGCCCACGGTGTCCGGCATGCAGATCACCCATGTTCCTTTGCCCTGTGTTTGCTCCGTGTCCGAGGCGCTGCTGCCCTCGGTGAACATGCGGATCTGCGGCAGATTCGACTCGGCCTTGGTTTGCTCGAAGTCCTTCGCGCCCTGCACGTTCATCGCCATGTTCGACTGGCCGGAGCCGAGCCACACTTCGCCGACGAGCACATCATTGATCGTCTTGTCGCCAACCGTGAGCGTCTGCGGTTCGGAGGACGCAGTCAACGCGTCGAGTTTGAGCGACCATTTGCCCTCTGCATCGGCCTTGGCGCTCTTTTTCTGCCCGGCGATGCTCACTGTGACCTCGGCGTGCGCATCCGCAGTTCCCCAGACAGGAACGGGCTTGCCGCTTTGCAGCACCATGTGATCGGAAAACACCGCTGGCAGCGTGACGGCGGCGCGGGCGGACAAAGCGAGGAGAAAAACAAGGGCGAGCGATTTCATGACGGGTTGGATTGAGAAGAGCCTTGTCAACGTCAGCGCCCGCACCATTGCTTCACGAATGTCAGTCGCTCTTTTTTCCGCCGGTCTGGGGGACGTCATTCGCACCTGCTATCTAACCGCGAGCTATCGCACGATCAGCGAGACCGCACAGCCGCTGCCGGTGATCGTCGCCTCGCACAACCCGTTCGCGATCGAGATCTTCCGTCACCATCGGAATACGGAAAACTTCATTCTCCACGATCTCGGCCACAAGTTTGAGGAGTTTTCCGCCGCCGGTCTTCGCGGGCCGGACATCAGCCGTGCGTTGTGCGAATGTGTGGGCGCCGACTACGCGACACTCATCCGGGGAAAAGCGGACGGCCATGTGCCGGTGTTTGATGCGCCGGACGACATAGACTCCGCCGGTCACATCGTATTTCAGCCGTTTGCAGGAAACGCATCCTACCGTTCACTGCCGCATGCGTTGATCGAGGAAACTGTGGAGGTGCTGCGCAGGCTGCCATGGCAGGTGTTCATCGTAACCCGCAACTACCTGAGAACGGGCGCCAAAGGGAAGGCGATTCATGCGGATGAGGATGCGAAGTGCTTCGAAGGAGGCAATGTGACCGTGCTCGACAACCTATCGACCCCTGCGGCGCTGAACCTCATCAAATCCTCCCGCGCCTACGTGGGGAGCTGGTCCAGCCTGCATCAGGCGGCGTGGCTCGAAAACAAGCCCGTCGCCGTGTTTTACCCCGAGAATTACATCGATGTACGTAATGGCACGGGATACGCCTTCGGTCTGGACCGGGAGAACACTCTCGGGCGCGACTATTCGCAGGTGGATCCGGGAGAGTTGGAGGCGTTTTTCAGACGCTGGTGATGAACCGGCGCAGGACTTCGATGTGGCCTGCCGCACTGGCAATGTCCGCATCGAGATCCTCATTCGTGATTTTGTAGGGCGTGTGCACGGAGGTGATGAACGGCACGCGGTGAATGCGCGCAAAGACCAGTCCGTGATAACGCCCGGTGATCACGAATCGCGAGCGTGCGATCTGCGCATACGCGGCCTGGGGATCGGCATTGGCGATGATTTGTGAACGCGGAAAGAGCTCGGCGGCATCGGCCAGATGCCGGTCATCATCCACCGGCGCCCCCATTCCCAACCAGGTGATCGGAACATCCGACGAAGCGAACTGTCGCAGATAGCGCCGGATCAAATCGTTGCGCGGATTCACAAAACCTGCCGGAACGACGGTCACTTCACGGGGCGCTTCATGCATGGGTTCAACAGCGGGCCGAAACAAATAGGCCGCATCAGGGAAGAACGACACATCATCCTGCCCGCGAAGCTCACGAGCAATGCGCACGCAGTTCGGCGAACGCAGAGTGATGAATTTCGCCTGCTGCAAATACGGCACCCAGGGCGTGAGGGCGATCGCGTAGGCGTCTTCGCGTTTGCTGCGAAACTGGAAGCCGCACGAAGAGATGCCCCACGGAATGCCGCGCTGGATGGCGGCATCCATGTAGAACTTCATGCAGCGAAAGTGCGGCGACTCCGCCTCTTCGGGCCCATCCTTGGGATTGTTGTACAAAATGCCGCCACCACCCAAAACCAGCAGTTCAATGTCGTCCGGCAGGCCTGAAGGCAGGTCGGAGTTGTAGAACACCAGTTCGTGTTCCGGTAGCTGTTGCGCGAACACCAGCGGATAAGTGTCATCACCGACGTTGCCGTAACCGGAAGCTCCGACGAAGGCGATTTTCATGCGAACACCTTCGATCTTGCCGGCCTCTCGCGAAGAGCGGCGGAAAGGACGGTGGAAAACCGGCCCGCCACGTTCTTCCAAGAAAACTCGTTCCGGCGCACATGCGCGATCCCTTGGGAGGAGAGCCGGGCACGTGCGGCTTTGTCACGATATAGCTTCTGCAACGCAGCCACAAACGGCACGTCGTCCACCAGTGCCCCGACGGTGTTGATCTCCGGATTCATGAGCATCCGCGAACACGGAACCTTGACCGCCGGCACGGCCCATTCAGCTAGCGCCGACGAATCCGGTACGATCTGCGGGATGCCGCACGCCATGCCTTCCATCGTGGTGAGCCCCCAGCCTTCACCGAGCGTGGTCGTCATCTGTACGTCGAGACTGCCATAGATGAGCTGCAGCTTCCGTCGTCCTTGCATTTCGCGGATGTCGTCACCTCCTGTGAGGATGAGACGATCGGCGACGCCATGGTGGGCCGCGACGCGGTGCAGATCCCAGCCGGTGTCCTGTTTTGCACAGTGAAGCAGCAAATAGGCATCGGAGATTCGGTGCTGTTTGATCCAGTCGGCGAAGATTTGGATGGTCACGTCAAGCCGTTTGCGCGGCTGATTGCGGTTGATGTTCCCGACGATGAAGGCGTTTGCCGGAACGTTCAGGTCAAGCAGGCGGCGTGCTTCCGTGCGGCTCACCGGCCGAAAGACGCCGGTGTCGATGCCATGAGGGATGATGTGGCCCGGGCCGCCGAATCCCGCTTTCACAGCCTCACGATGACCAAACCGTGTATACCACACGGCGGCATGGAGCTTGTTCAACGCACGCATCGCGGAGGGATCCAGATGGCCGCCATCCACGGGCATGTAGCCAATGACGGGCACGCCGGCCGGCGCGATCCGCGCGAACTGAGCAACGTTCCACCAGTCGTTGTTGATGACAACGGCGGCAGGCGCAAACTCGGCACACAGATGCTGAAAACGGTTCATGCCCCACATGTCCCCGCCCTGCCAGGCAGGCATGACCTGATAGGGCAGATCATGCGCGGAACCATCGTAATTGACTCCGGACACGACGACTTCCCAGTCATGGCGCAGATGGTTCAAAACCGAGTGTGTGACGGTGGCGAACCCGGTGGGGACCAGCGCGTCACCGATCCACAGCAAACGCGGTTTGGGAAAACGACGAACGCCCCCAAACTTCACCTGAGTGGCCGGCTCGGCGCACACGTGGGGCACCGACGTGACCGAGTTGACCGGCGTACCACTGGCCATCACCGCCACGGAGGAGAGCACACTCATACTGCGCACGACAGCGGTGGAGTGAGGAGCCGCAGTCCTGGACATCGGCACGTTTTTTGTCTTTGAAGCGGCTGTCTTCTTTTTGGAAACAGGCGCCGCCTTTTTCACCACCCGTTTGGATTTGGCGGCGGGTGCGACCTTTTTCGAACGCGCAGTCTTCTTCGGAAGCGATTTCGTGGCAGCAGATTTCTTGTTCACCTTTTTGACGGACGGCCTGCCGACAGCGGGCTTTTTCGGCAGGGCTTTCTTTTTCCCCGAGGCCCTGGCCTTCGCCTCAGTTTTATTTTTCATCCCGGCCTTCGCCCTCACCGGCACTTTCTTTTTCGCCAACGCCATTTTGCGGGTCGTTGGTCTGGAAACGGCTTGTTTTGCCGGGGGCTTTCGCGCTTTCCCTGTGGTTTTCAAGGATCGGGCGGAGCGAGCGGCGGCCGTTTTTTTTGAGGGACTCTTTTTCATGATGAGCGTGGGTGTGGTTGGATGGAAAGAGACCGTTTCAGTCCTGCCTCACGGTGCAGTTTGGCAGCACCATGCGCAGTTCCTCCGCAAACGAAGGGTCCAAAGGTTCGCGTGTACCTCCGACACGCAGCAGTCTCAACTGTCTGCAGGTCGCGAGAAAAGGCACGGCCTCCAACGTGGCCATCGGGCTGGCGGTCAGATCGAGATTGGTGAGTGTGTCGAGGGTGCCCAACTGGCCGAGTGCCGCCACCTGCACCCGCAGTCCGCGCAGATTGAGATTGGTGACTGACGGCACATTCTTCAACAGCGTGATGAGCTGCGCCAGATCCTCATCCTTGGAAATAGGCAGTCCAGCCACTGCAAAGCAAACGCGCCAGATCACAAACGGCTCCGCAGGAAGGTCCGCCTCGTCATAGATGTCCAAACTGCCTCCCATGCGTTGCTCTGGATTGGAACTGGTGGCCACATTCACAAATCCATTGTGGGAAAAGACCCATTTCAAAAGCTTGTCCTGCTCAGGAGAGATGGGAGCCGTTTTTGTCGGAGGAGCCACCGGCGGTTGATGCACAGCCGTGTTGCTTCCTGTGCCTCGCAGCCAACCAGCATGCCAGGCCGCGCCAGCACCTGCTCCGAGAAACACAACAAGCGCCGCCATCATCGGCCAGCGCAGCTTCAAACGCCGGGGCTTCAGACGCAAGGTTTGCGCATCCGTGGCAGCGCGGGCCTGGTTGCCGGGCGCCTCCACCCATCCGCTTGGAACGGGGCGGCGGAAGTTCTTCCAGTTGTCGCTGTTCTTGAAAAGCTTTTCCAACACCTGCGTCATGTCGCTGACATGCTGGTAGCGTTTCTCGGGGTTGTTTTGCATCGCCTTGCTGACGACTGCGTCGATGCCCTTGTCCGCTCCCGAGCGGATCGATGGAGGCTCCCACATGCCCTTGGGCACGTGCCCGGTGAAAAGCTCATAAATCATCACGCCGAGGGAGTAGATGTCCGCCCGGTGGTCGATGGTCCTGCTCTGATCGAGAGCTTCGGGCGCGATGTAGTCCGGCGTACCCAGCGTGGTCCCCGTAGCGGTATAATCGACCGACTGCGGCCCCACGATCTTGGCGAGGCCGAAATCCGCGACTTTCACGTTGCCGCGCTCGTCGATGAGGATGTTCGCCGGCTTGATGTCACGATGCACGATGCCGCGCTCATGGGCAAACTGCAGAGCCTCGCAAACCTGGGTTATGATTTTGAGAATCTGCCGGGGTTCCGGTGGATCGCGTTTGAGCAGGTGCTGCAAATCCATGCCGGAGACATACTCCATGACATAATACATCTGCCCGTCGGGAGTCTCGCCAAAGTCATGCACGGCGATGATATGGGGATGATTCAGCTGCGCGAGCGCATGCGCCTCCCTTTTGAAGCGCTCGGCGAAACTTTCCTTGTTGCGGTGCACCTGGGGCAGCAGCTTGATGGCGACCGTGCGGTTGAGGCTGCGCTGCACCGCCTTGTAAACAGCGCCCATCCCGCCGCTGTCGATGTACTGAACAAATTTGTAGCTCGGAATCAACGCGTCCAGATCGTCCGTTGTAGGCGGCTTGAAGGGCTCAAATTTGACTGCGTCGCCGCTGTTGTGTTTCTCCGCCTCCATGCGCGGATTTAAGAGTGCCCCGTTCAGCTTGGCAAGAGTTTGCGGCGATTGCTGACAAATAGTCACTAGAACCAAAGCTTGCTGTAAAGATTGCGCCTTGGACATCGCAAACCGGGTGTGAGGCCGGGCCAAACTGAGTTCTTGCCTCACGCCTTACGTCTCGCCTAGGCTGTGGCACATGAAACTCACTTGCCCCCTCATCCTGCTCGCCGCCATCACCTCCCTGCATGCGCAAACGCCGGGCTTCAAAGAGCAGCAGATTGATGGCGAGGTCGGCATCGGCTACGGGCTGGCAGTGGCAGATGTAAATGGAGACCAGCGGACGGACATCCTGCTCGCCGACAGCAACGTGATCGTCTGGTATGAGAATCCGACGTGGACGAAGCATGTCATCGCCGAAAAGCTCACCGAAAAAGATCACGTATGCATCGCGGCGCGTGACATCAATGGCGATGGCAAATGCGAGATCGCCGTGGGTGCGGAATGGAATCCAGGCGACACGGTGGGCAGCGGCGCGGTGTTTTATTTGATCCCGCCGGCGGACCGCACGCAAAAATGGGAGCCAGTGAAGCTCACGCACGAACCGACCACGCATCGCATGAAATGGGTGCGCAATCGCGCAGGACGGCATGACCTTGTCGTGGTGCCTCTGCATGGTCGTGGCAATGACAAGAACGGCGAAGGCGCAGGTGTGCGAGTGCTGGCCTATCACATGCCGGACGATCCGCGCAAGGAATGGAACACCACGCTGGTGCAGGGCACGATGCACAAGACGCACAATCTCGACATCATCCCCGCCCCGGCATCCGAAGCGGAAAGCCTGCTGCTCTGCGGCCGCGAAGGCGTCATGCGACTGGATCAAACTGACAACGGCTGGAAGGAGCAGTGGATCACGCAGCACCCGAAGGACAATCCTGAACTGCAAGGCGCGGGTGAGGTGCGCTACGGTGCGTTTGCAGGCGGCCAGCCCTATGTGGTGACCATCGAGCCGATGCACGGGGACAAGCTGGTACTCTACACACCGCCACCAAACGGTCCAAAAAACGGTGCCTGGATGCGGCATGTGATCACGAACGAACTCGTCGATGGCCATGCAATCGCCACGCACGATCTGCTCGGCTTGAACAACCGCCAGATCGTCGTCGGCTGGCGCGCGCAGCAGAAAATCGGCAAGGTGGCGGTGAAGCTGTTCTGGACGACAAAGGAAGACGGCAACGGCTGGCAGAATGCCTTCATCGACGACGGTGGCATGGCCTGCGAAGATGCCGTATGCGCCGATCTTGATGGTGACCGCGACTTGGAAATCATTGCCGCAGGTCGTCGCAGCAAGAATGTCAAGATTTACTGGAACCAGCGAAGCCAGTGAAACATAAAACTTTGCACTGGCTCTAGCTGATGGGTTGCGCAGGCGCGGAACGTGCTTCTAAAATTGCAGCCGCGATGAAAACCAGACGCTTCCCCCTCGCTGCTTTGAGTGCGCTTCTGCTCTGCCAGTGCGAACTGCCGGATTTTCCGCTTCTCTCTGCACGCCGTGAACTGGTGCGTCGTCCCTTGACGATCCTTCCGCCTTTTGCATCACAAGCTCCCATGTATGTCTGGCACGGCGGCGGCGCGCCCGGCCCTCTGAGCGTGAACATCGACTTGAGCCAGCAGAAGGCCTTTCTGTTTCGCAATGGACAGAGTGTTGGCTGGACCTACGTGGCCACCGGACGCAGCGGTTATGCGACCCCCACCGGCACCTTCCGCATCATGGAAAAAATCGCCGACAAGCGCTCCAACCGATACGGCATTATTGTGGACGGCAACGGCGATGTGGTGAATAGCAACGCGACCGCCGGTGTGTCGCGCATTCCTCCAGGCGGCCGTTTCATCGGGGCGCGAATGCCCTACTGGATGCGCATCACTGGATATGGCGTGGGCATGCACGCCGGGGCCATTCCCAATCCGGGTTCACCCGCTTCCCATGGATGCATCCGGCTTCCGTATCAGATGGCAGAGACCATTTTTTACCATGCCCCGGTTGGAACACGCGTGTCGATCATGCACTGACAGCGCCGGACCAGATCTCCTCAAACTTCAGCAGCCACGCCTGCGGATCAGCCTCGCGTAGCAACCATTCACGTCCGGCACGGCCCAGTTCCGTGCGTTTTGACTCTGGCATCGATTCCATCTCCAGCACGTTGCGCACGATGCCATCCACGTTTCCAGGCTCGTGCAGGAGGCCGGTGACGCCATGCTGCACGGTTTCACCGAGTCCGCCGGTGTGGGCTGCGACCACCGGCTTGAGATAATCATACGCCTCATACACCACCAATCCCAGCGGCTCCCACCAGGTGGAGGGAACCATCAGCGCCCGGCAGCGTCGCAACGCCTCGCGCTTGGTTTCTCCAGTGATGTGACCCAGGTGCCCGATGTAAGGGTTGTGGCGCATGCGTTCCCTGACCTTCTGCTCCAACGGCCCTTCCCCGGCGATGTGCAGGAACGGTGTGCGGTCACCAAGCTGGGTGCGCAACCGGTCCCACGCGTCCAGCAGCGGGAGCACTCCCTTGGGCGCCGCCAGGCGGGCCAGGAACAAATAATAGCCCGCGTCCTCCACCGTCGGTTCCTTGGGAATCGCGTGCCACGCATGGCGCAGCACATGCACGCGTGTGGGAGGCAGCGTACCGGCGTCGATGAGGCGCTTCTTGATGTAATCAGACATCACGATCCACGCCTTCACGCTCTCCAGCCAGCCGCTTTTATGCAGCATCAGCAACATGAGGGCAAACAGGGCGCTCTTCACGACAGAGTTCTGCCACGCCCCGGCACGCACCTCCTCCCAGTAGTTGCCATAAAGCGCGTCGAGCATCGGCTTGCCATTGGCCTGGAGCGTTCCACCCACGGAAAACGGCCTGAAGTTGTGCAGGAACTGGATCACCGGCAGCCGGCGCTGCATCGCCGCATGATAAAGTGAAGGCGAACCGACCGGATGCACATTGTGAAACAACGCCGCGCCAGCCTCGCTCGCGTCCAGTGCCGCTTCAAAACGATGGCGCGCTCCCCGGTTGTAGAAAAGCCGCGCCACCTGCGGAACCACCGCGGCCGCACGCTGCCCGGTCCACTCCGCGCTCGCGAACCGGCACCATGTCATCGGATGCACCTTGGAAAGGTCATCATGCATTTGCTCCACGATCATCTCCTCCCCTCCGCGCAGGAGGTAACGGTTGAAAACGTGCAGCATGGCACGCGAGGGATTCGGGGAGGAGGGGACCATCGTGAAAATTCGCAGCACAGAAAAAGCCTGCCCGGTGCGTTTGCCAAGCAAAACACGGCAGGACACCGCACTTTGCCAGCATCGCCCGCACTTGCCAGAATTTTCGCCACATGATATTCAACCCTGTCATGAAGACTGCCGCCACCTTCGCTGGGATCACCTGCCTTGCCCTTGCGCTGCCATCTCCGGCCGGGGAATCCCTTCTGCGTCCTTGGAAAGACATCCAGGGGCGCGTCATTCAGGCCGAGTATGTCAGCGCCACGACAGACAGCGTCGTCGTGCGCATGCAGGACGGGAAGGAGCATCAAATCGCACTCGCAAGACTTTGCGCGGAAGACCAGGCGTTTGTCCGCAGCCAGGCCCCCGCTGCCCCTGCCTCGCCCCCCGCACCTGCCCAGCCTGCCCCCGCGCCCACCGACCGTGTCCCCATCGATAAACGCACGTGGCCGGACATCGTGATGGTGCCCACCAAGTCGGTCGAAATCCAGGCCATTGAGGAAAACCCTGTCGCGCGGAAGTGCATCTATCGCTCAGAGTCCTTCGAGTTCACCTCCCAGGCCAAGCTGGCCGGCAGCGTCATGAAGGAGGTCGCGCGCACTTTTGAGGCCACCAAGGCACTCGTCTCCTCGCTGCCGTGGGGCGTCGTATGCAACCCGCCCGAGGGTTTCGAGCGTTACCAGGCCGCCCTCTATGAAACGCGGGAGGACTACAAGGCCGCCGGCGGCCCGGACAACTCCGGCGGTGTGTATTCGAGTGGCGACAAAATTTTCCGTGTGCCCTTCCCCAGCATCGGTCTGAAACTCCTCGGCAAAACTTACGCCAAGGACTCCGACTACGATGGCGGCACGCTCATCCACGAGATCACCCATCAGGTGATGGACAACTACCTCACCTTCCTGCCCGTGTGGGTCATCGAGGGCACCGCCGAATACACCGAGATGCTCCCCTACAACGCCGGCAAATTCCGCGCCGAGGCCCACAAGACGAGCATTCGCGATCACATCAAGGAGATGGAAAAACGCGGCTACGCCCTCGACATCGGCAACCTGGAGACGCACATGACGATGAACCGCGCCACATGGTCCGGCATCGCCGATACTTCCAACAAGAAAATGGGAGAGCTCTACTTCCGCTCCGTGCTGCTCGTCTATTTCTTCTGCCACCTCGACGGCGTCAAAAAGGACGGTGACAAGCAAGGCACGCGCTTCATCAAGTTCATGGACGCTGTTTATGGCGAAGTGGACGCGCTGCACACCTTCTTCAAGGATCCGCGTGTCAAACGTCTCCCCGAAGGCCGGTTCAGCTACCCCTCGAACTTCCCGCCGCCGGACATGAAGCCCGACACCGCGCCGTTCAAGCACCTCAATCTTCTCCTCGACGGCCGCACCTATTCTCAAATCGCCCAGGAGATCACCACCGCCTACAAGGACATTGGCGTCAAGGTTTCGGTGAACTGAGTGCCGCCACCTGCGCATCCACCTTAGCCGCGTCAAGTCCGCCCTGCACCAGCATGGCGTCAAAACGGCTGAAATCACGTGTCAGCACACACACAGCGTAGGCTCGCGATTCGACCGTGGGAGAGCGCAGCGCATCCTCGAAGATCGGTCGCACGCATTCGTCCGTCTGATCCATCAGAAGCGCTGCATAGCCATCCTTCACGCCCCACGGCAAATCCGCCCGCCATTCACCCGCGATCTTGCGTGCCAGTTCCTCATTCAAAACATCCCGTAGTCCTTCGATCTCCTCAAAGTCCTGCGCGGCAACCGCCATGCGGATCTTTTCCAGTGCATCGGATTGCGGCTGCTTCTTCGGAGCGGTCGGTGAAGGAGGGGAGGTCGCCGCCAATGCCGGACGCCGCGCCAGAATCTCCTCCGGTGTGAAAATCCGCCCGCATAGCCGCTCCTCCGCCGCAACTTGCCTCAGCCAGTCGCACCCGCAGGCCCGCAAATGCTCCTCAAGCTGGTATTCCGTGGCCTTTTGCAGCGTAAATCCAGCTCCGGTTGACTGCAGCCCCCACCGCTCGCCCAGTGAAATCGGCGTTGCCGGGCAGTCCAGGTGCAGATGCACGTCCAGCACCGTGTTTTTGGCGTGATCTTGCGGAAGATGGCCGAATCCGAGCGCAATGGTCCTGGCGGGCATTTTGTGAGGAAAAGGCTCATTTTTCAGATGGATCGCCATCAAATCAACCCCCGCATTTGACGCACCGCACCGACTGTGCAAGATGCCGCGCTTTCCGGCCCGAAGTAGCCCAGTTGCGCCGCAACTGGAGTTCCCCGCCCTCCTGAAAGCGCCCCAACTGAACGCTTTCACCCAAAATCTCAGATCCCTCATCTCAGATCTCTCATCCCTGCTCCATGCCCAAAGACACCACGATTCATCGCATCCTCGTCATCGGTTCCGGCCCCATCGTCATCGGCCAGGGCTGTGAGTTCGACTACTCCGGCGTCCAGGCCTGCAAGGCCCTGCGCGAGGAAGGCTATGAGGTGGTGCTCATCAACTCCAATCCGGCCACGATCATGACCGATCCGGAGTTCGCCTTTCGCACTTACATCGAGCCGATCACGCCGGAGATGGTGGAGAAGATCATCATCAAGGAGAAGCCCGATGTGCTCCTGCCGACGCTCGGCGGTCAGACCGCGCTGAACACGGCCATGTCGCTGCATCGCGCAGGCACGCTGGCGAAACACGGCGTGCGCATGATCGGCGCGAAGCCGGAGGCGATCGAAAAGGGCGAGGATCGTCTGCTCTTCAAAAACGCGATGCTCAAAATCGGTCTCGACCTGCCGCAGTCCGGCGTGGCGCACACGATGGAGGAAGGACACAAGATCCGCGAGGAGATCGGCACCTTCCCGCTCATCATCCGGCCGGCCTACACGCTCGGCGGCACCGGCGGTGGCATCGCTTACAACATGGATGAGTTCGAGACCATCGTGGCCCGCGGCCTCGATCTCTCGCCGGTGACGGAGGTGCTCATCGAGGAATCGTTGCTCGGCTGGAAGGAATACGAGATGGAGGTCATCCGCGACAAGGCGGACAACTGCGTCATCATCTGCTCCATCGAAAACCTCGACCCCATGGGCGTGCACACGGGCGACTCGATCACCGTGGCGCCGATCCAGACGCTGACGGATCGCGAGTATCAAATCATGCGTGACTTCTCCTTCGCGTGCATTCGGGAGATCGGCGTGGAGACGGGCGGGTCAAACATCCAGTTCGCCGTGCATCCAGACACGGGCCGCATGATCGTCATCGAGATGAATCCGCGCGTCAGCCGCAGTTCCGCACTCGCGTCGAAGGCCACCGGTTTCCCCATCGCGAAGATCGCCGCCAAGCTCGCCGTCGGTTACACGCTCGATGAGCTGAAGAACGACATCACGCGCGACACACCGGCCGCCTTCGAGCCGACGATCGACTATGTCGTCACCAAACTGCCGCGCTTCACCTTCGAGAAGTTCCCCGGAGCCGACGAGACGCTCACCACGCAGATGAAATCCGTCGGCGAGGCCATGGCCATCGGCCGCACCTTCAAAGAGAGCCTACAAAAGGCCCTGCGCAGCCTGGAGATCAAACGCTTCGGCCTCATCGGTGATGGTGCCGACAAGGAAATCGATGACGAGACGCTCACGACGAAGCTCACCGTGCCAAACGCCGAACGCATCTTCTGGCTCGGTGCCGCCTTCGCGAAGGGCTGGGATGTGGAGAAGGTGTTCGAGCTGACCAAGATCGATCGGTGGTTCTTGAGGCAGATTGAGGAGATTTTCGCCGCCCAAGTCAATATTGCTCAATGCGAGTCCAGTGGACTGCTTCTTGAGTTTGTAAGGGCTGAGCACAAACATCCGCAGCAGACAACGAAGACATCAGATCAGCTTTTGAATGAACTGAAGGCTGATTCACATGCTTCAACGATGCGTCGGTGGAAGCGTCTCGGCTTCAGTGACCGTCAAATTGCTCACTCACTTACTGGCTGTGCCGCTGACGCCTTGATTGTTGCCAAAGCGCGGAAGGCGATGGGCATCATCCCCACCTACCGCCTCGTGGACACCTGCGCGGCGGAGTTCGAGGCCTTCACGCCTTACTATTACTCCACCTACGGCATCGAGGACGAGGTGCGCGACAACGACCGCAAAAAAGTCATGATTCTCGGTGGCGGCCCGAACCGCATCGGCCAGGGCATCGAGTTCGACTACTGCTGCGTCCATGCCAGCTTCGCCCTGCGCGAGCTCGGCTACGAGACCATCATGGTCAACTCCAACCCCGAGACCGTCTCCACCGACTACGACACCTCCGACAAGCTCTACTTTGAGCCGCTCACCCTCGAAGACGTGCTCAACATCTACGAGCGCGAAAACCGCCACGACCAGGTGCTCGGCGTCATCGTCCAGTTCGGCGGCCAGACCCCGCTCAATCTCGCCAAAGGCCTCGAAGAAAACGGCGTCCGCATCATCGGCACCTCGCCGAAGAACATCGAGCTCGCCGAAGACCGCAAGATGTTCGCCAAGCTGCTCGACGATCTCGGTTTGCACCAGGCCCCCAGCGGCACCGCCACCTCGCTGGAAGAGGCTTTGGCCATCACCGCGAAGATCGGCTACCCCAGCCTCGTGCGCCCCAGCTTCGTGCTCGGCGGCCGCGCCATGCAGATCGTTTACACCGACGCGGAACTCACGCACTACATGAAGAACGCGGTCGAGGCCACGCCCGACCGCCCCGTGCTCGTGGACCGCTTCCTCGAAGACGCCACCGAAGTCGATGTCGATTGCATCAGCGACGGCGAAACGACAGTCATCGGCGCCATCATGGAGCACATCGAAGAAGCCGGCATCCACTCCGGCGACTCCGCGTGCGTGATTCCTCCCTTCTCGCTCAGCGCCTCCATGCAGGACCGCATCCGCGACGCCGCCAAGAAGCTCGCGAAGGCGCTCAACGTCCGCGGCTTGATGAACATGCAGCTCGCCGTCAAAGGCGACGACCTCTACGTCATCGAGGTCAATCCCCGCGCCTCCCGCACCGCACCCTTCGTCAGCAAGGCCATCGGCGTCCCGCTGCCCAAACTCGCCGCCAAGATCATGGCCGGCAAAACTTTGCGGGAACTCGGCTTCACCGAGGAGGTCATCCCCTCGCACTACAGCGTCAAGGAAGCCGTCTTCCCCTTCAGCAAATTCACCGGCGTGGACATCATCCTCGGCCCCGAGATGAAAAGCACCGGCGAAGTCATGGGCATCGACCCGGACCTCGGCATGGCCTTCGCCAAGAGCCAGATGGCCGCCGGCGGCACCCTGCCCACGAAGGGCAACGTCTTCATCAGCGTCAAAGAAACCGACCGCCCCAACGTCGTCCGCATTGCCAAAGGTTACGCCGACCTCGGCTTCACCCTCTACGCCACCAGTGGCACCGGCGGCGTCATCAGCGAAGCCGGCATCCCCGTCAACATCCTCCCCAAACTCGCCAGCGGCCAGCGCCCCAACGTCATCGACCTCATGAAAAACAAGGACATGGCGATGGTCATCAACACCCCCAGCGGCAAGAACCCGCGCGAAGACGAAGTGAAGATCCGCACGGCGGCGATGCAGAACCGCATTCCCATCATGACCACGCTGCGTGGTGCCGATGCCGCGCTGCGGGCGATCAAGTCACTGCAGGGCAGCGAGGTGCAGGTGCGTGCGTTGCAGGAGTATCATGGGTAGATTTTGTGAGATTATGCGTCGTTGCCCGTTTCACTATTCCTATCTCCACTCACGATGGCATACGAATCAATAGTGATCTGCGGGCTCATTGCCTCACCTGGCGACATGCAAGAAGCTAGAGATCTCATGCCGACGGTATTCCGTTCCTGGAACAATGCACATGCTGAGAGAGAGGGAATTACCTTGCGGTCCTTACTTTGGGAGAAAGACGCCGTTCCCGACCTCAGAGGTAAGCCCCAAGCTCAAATTAACAAACAACTAGTTGGTAAAGCTGACTTCTTGATTGCCTTCTTTAACAACAGAGTAGGCACTCCTACTGAAAATGAAATCTCCGGCACTGTTGAAGAAATAAATCAATTCGAAGCAGCGCAGAAACCTGTCCTGCTCTATTTCGCTTGTAACGGGGTTGATAGGAAGACCGCGACTTCACCGCAGTTCAAAAAACTTACCGAACTCCAGAAGCAAATCTCGAAGAGAGGATTCTTCGGCACCTTCAAGAATGTCCATGAGTTGCAGACTCAGATTGCCGAGCACCTTTCCTCAGTCGTGCATGCTATCAAGACCACGCGTGAAGCGACAAGCCAAAAAGAAAAAGCGGAGGCAGCAACCATTCAAGTAGCGGTCGAGAGGAATCGCTTCCTCAAGAGGATTGTAACCCGCCTGAACTTGTTCGAAAAACTGACAGATCGATGCGCGAATAGGAATCCCGAATTAAAGCAAGAAATGGCCCGCTTCTTCTGGAGGCATGCACATGGAGAGTTGGTTAAGAAAAACATTCGCAACCTATTCTTTGAATCTGGGTCGACAATTGTGTATTTAGCAGAAGAGTTTGTCCATCATTGCAAGCATCTACACTCGCCATTGGGCGAATGGACAATCAAGACGAACAACATCGTCACTTATCTCAATTTTGTCCTATTCGAACGCATCGATATCGTGCTTTCGCCTTATGGCCCTCCTGACAACGAGTATGGCGCGACATTTGGCTCGCTCCAACGATTCAATCTCGATCCGCCTTCGGACGAAGACGATGAGCTTAACTTGGACCCAAGAACTCAAGAAGAGATAGACCGGCAGGCTTCTGAGCTGCTCCCCTTGGGATACCCATCGCTCATCTTGGCGACTGCTTCTGGGCTGGAGTTGGATGAAAAGCACCGATATCCTGGGCTTCACGTCGGAAGTTTTCACAACATGCTTTTCAAACGTGCTATTCTGAAGTCATTGCATCCCACGGTGATTTTCTTGGATGAAAACAAGATTTCGCTAACCTCAGAGGGTGGAAATTTTATTTTTGGCACGTGCTATCCGGTGTTTGATCATCTCAAGGTCTGGCAGAGCGTTTTGACCTCAGCTCCTCTGGCGTTTTGTTTCGGCTTTCAAAGCAAAGAGAGAATGGCGAAAACCAAAGCCTATTTCGAGAGGTATGGCTTTAAGGAAAAAATCAGCGAGAACGGCATTCTGTTCATGACGAACCCGGTTTGGAAATCGGTTATCGGAAGGCGCGTTGACGTCAGAATATAGCATTACACAAGTAACCGCCCTCAAGAGAAACGGAGTCAGGGTGAAAAGTCAACAAAACGGCAAGCTTGAGGTGTGCAGCCTGCTGCCTGACGAACTCGATTGCAGTGCTCTCAGATCATCCCCGGCAGCGGTGACCATGATTTCAGCGTGCGCAAAAACGACAAGCTACCTTCGAACTAGCCCCAGCTTTGCATCAAGCGGCTGAAGTGAGCGACATTTACGCCAGCGCCTCTTTGCAATACTGCACGCACTTCGCGACTTCCTTCACGGCGTCGGAGCCTTCGGGGATCTTGTATTCCAGCTCGATCTCGGCGGGGAAGGTCCACTTCTCCTTTCGCATCAACTGCAGCACTTCCTTGATCGGTGTCTGGCCTTGACCCCACGGGACGTTGCCGCCGTCGGCGGTGCGGTCCTTCAGGTGGAGATTCGTGATGCGCGCGTGATACTTCTCCAGCACGGGGATCGGTGATTTGCCCTTCGTCCCGGCGACGTAGTGGCCGATGTCGAGGTTGAAGCCGATGTATTGGCCGAGATCCAGAATGGAGTCGAACGTGTCCATCTCCGGCAGGTTGTTCGTGTGGTTGTGAAAGCCGACCCAGATTTGGTGTTTGTCCGCAAACGGCGCGACGCGCGCGGCGAGGATGGCATTGCGCTCCGTGGTCACGGCGGTGCAGCCCAGCGCCTTGGCCACGAGGAAGTTGAACTCGATCTCCTCATCCGACTGGCCGAAGCCCATCTTGTGGATGTGAATGTTCACGCCCGCGTCGTTGAACATCTTCCGCATCTCCACGCACTTGGCGATCTGCTGCTCCCGCTCCGCGTCGGTGATCTTGCCGCCCTTGATACCTGCGAAAAGCTGCGTCGGTCCGCCCATGAGCTCGGTTTCGCTGATCCCGCAATCTACCAGCGCCTTCAGCGTCTCCTCCGCCGTCTTCGCCATGCTGCGGTAGCTATACGTGATGCACCCGACGCGCACCCCACCGAAGACCGAGTTCGGCTTCTCCGCCGCCGAAGCGAAGCGTGGCAGCGAAAAACCCGTGGCGGCGGCAACGGCGGTACCGAGAAAGTTACGACGGGAGAGCGGGTTCGAGGTCATGGGATGGCTGGATTGAGGTGAGGGTTACTGGGGCGTAAAACTCGTGAGAATCAAGGAGGTGAATGTTCCAGCGGATGGGCACGAACTCGCTGTGAGAAAGAGGGGACAAGCAAGGAAGAGATCGACAACGCCCACAGCTTGAAACAAACTCAAGCCCCATGAAAACAGCCATTTGCATTGCCCTTGCAGCCCTCGCCATGCTGACGCTGAACAGTTGCCGCAGCCTGCGCAAGCACTCGCCTTGGGAGGTCTATCGCAGCGCCAACATTTAACGACGTCGGCTCCGTCGGACGCGGCGTAGCGCGTCCCCATCGTCATGGTGGTTGTCACGCCTCCGGAGGCCCCAGCTTGTCGATCTCATAGCCTTCGGGATAGCTGCGGTGCGTCATCTCGGTGCGCAGCACTGGTTTGCTCCGCCGTGGCAGGCAGCGAAGGAGGAGGCCGCGTGCGCGCAGCGACAACTCCGCCACCGTTTTGAGCCAGGGCGATGGTTTGGGAAAGCCAAACGCCGCGATCAGACCCTCGTCGAGAAAGGCGTGAATGCCGCGCTCAACCAAGGGTGAGAACACGCGTGGAAACCAGCTCTTGAAAAGCTCGCGCGTGGCGGTGCCGACGCGCTGGCTGGCCTCGGTGAAGCGATAGTGCGATGCCTCGTATTCGTCGCCGAACTTCTCGAAGGCAGCATATTCGGCAGGGATGTCGTGGATGTTCATGCGCCGTCCCACCTCGCGCCAGAATTGAAACCAGGCGATGCGCTCGGTCTCGATCATGCGCCGCCAGCCGAAGCGTTCGTTCCAGCGGATCGGCACGAACACGAAGGTCGAGAGCACATAGAGGAAGTCGTCGTTGCTGATCGGAAAGCGGCCATGCATCCCGTTCATGCGCTTGATCGCGGCACGACCGCGCTCGCTGTCGTAGCCGTGCTCCATGATCTCACTCATGATGATGTCGGTGTCGTCATAGCGCTTCTGCGCTCGCTTCTCGAACTCGCCGGTGCGATGCAGCAGCGCGCCGATGGACGGCACGGCGAAGGTGCGGAACAACGCAAACTCCAGCGCCCGCGTCGTGTCCCACGGAAAATCGACCCGCGCCGTCAGGAAGGCGATACGCTGATGATCGCGCACCGGATCAAGAGTGCGGATTTCCTTCAAGGCGCGAGATTCAAAGAGCGACACAGGGAACAATCGAAGCCACCGGCGTCCGCTTTGTCAAGAAACCTGAGCTACAGTCATTCGGCCCAAAGGAAAACGGAGGCGAAGCAGAGCGTACCTGCCGGCACCACTCCCCGAAATGCCTTGGCAACTCCGACCCTGTAGCTAAGCTCGCTCGCGATGAAGTCTGATCGTCCAGACCAGTGCAGGACACTACGGAACCCGATAGGGATCTCCCACATCGGAGTTTGGAACGAAACTCACTTCATCAAACTGGCCCGCTGTTTGTGCGTGCTGGCGTGCATCTTCGCGGGCGCCCATGTGCCTGCGCAGGAATCGGTGAGAGAAGATATCCCGTCACCAGACGGGAAGTTTGTGTTCAAGTTCGACAAAGCCGATCCTGAGGTGCCTTTCGGCATCTTTGCCAAGGAGACGGGCGCCATTCTCGTGAAAGCGCCGGAGGAAGCGAACAACGCGTTCGTTGACTCGGTGAAGTGCATCTGGTCTCCTGACTCGAAGCAGTTTGCGCTCAACTACAGGGCGGGCGCTCGATATGAAACCGCGCAGGTGTATCGTTGGAATGGAAAAGCCTTCGTCGAACTGCCTTCGTTCGAGGAGATGCTGGCGGACAAGCTGGAGGCCGAGAAGGAAAAGAAGTACAAAGCCGCAGGCATCAAGAAGGATGTGTACAAAAGGCGGATTTGGGATTGCTACCGTGTGAGGCGCTGGATCGATGCCGCCACCGTCGAAGTCGATGCCTATTCGATCAGGGCGGTGGTGGTCGATGGCGAAGAGTCGGCCGACTTCGATGGCACCCTTCGCTTTCGACTGCAGCGCAACAAAAAGGGCGCCTGGGTGATTGTGAAGCAGGAGAACATCACTCCCGAGGACCTGGAGAAAGCGGAACCGTAACTGGACCAGCCCGTCACGTTTGACATTGATAAAACAGCGCGGGGGAGTCATAAGCATGGCGCATTACGAAAAAGCTTTTGAAGCTCTGAATTACAAACCATGAGAACTCCAATTCTGAAGCCACTCGCGCTGGCATTGCTGTCAGCACTCTCCTCGTGCTCATCCATGCAAAAGGGCACGGACCTGACGGTCAGCCAGGCGCCGACACACACCGGCGAAATGGCGCAGCCGTCCTACCACACGAAAGGCACGCCCACGGGCAAGCCGACCGGTCCTCTCCAGCCGGGTGAGTATTGGTGGAACCCCCAGATCTCGCCAGCGGGGCCGGTGGTGGTGCTCGTGAGCCTGCCGCTGCAAACCGCCAGCGTGTACCGAAACGGCATTCTTGTCGGTCGTTCCTCCGTGAGCACTGGAGCGAGGGGCCACGAGACGCCGTCAGGGGTATTCACGATCCTGGAGAAGAACAAGACGCACTACTCGAAGACTTACGACAACGCGCCAATGCCAAACATGCAGCGGCTGACCTGGAGCGGCGTCGCGATGCACTCCGGCAATCTCCCCGGCCATGCCGCCAGCCACGGCTGCATCCGCATGCCGTATGATTTCTCCACGCTGCTCTTCTCCCTGACATCACGCGGAGCCACGGTGGTGATCGGTGATGACCGCAACACACAGCCGCACTTCGCCGCAAATCCGGGCCTGATGCTCGCGCCGAAGGATTTCACCCCTGCGATGCTCAAACCGCTCGCGAAGGACGAATATCAGTGGCAGCCACAACGCAGCACGCACGGACCGGTCACTATCCTCGTCAGCGCCGCTGACGGTGCGATCTACGTTTTCCGCAACGGCCAGCCCATCGGTCGTGCTGCCATCAAAGTGAAAGGCAGACTTGGGGATCATGTCTTTACCATGCTCGAAGGCGTGAGCGACAGAGAGAGCCCGCTTGCACCAGGTCGAACCGCACGGAAATGGATGAGCGTCAGCGGTGGCCGTGGCTCGCCTCACGATCTGGCACCGAAGGTGAGTTTCTCTCCCGAGTTTGCCCAGAAGGTTTACGACGTGCTCTCGCCAGGCGCGACGATCATCGTCACTGACAGACCGGCGGCCCGAAACATGCGCGATCTCAATATTCTCACCAATTAACGGTGAAGGCGCGCCAAGGACGCGTTCGATTCACTTCCGTCAGCGTTTCAAAGCCTTCCCGGTCGGGGCAACCATCCTGACCAGCACTCCCAACGAGCCCAGGCCCGCGACGGCATAAACGCTGAGACTGAACCAGAACAGCGCGGGCTCTTCATCACGCAACACAGGTCGTTGCAACGAAGCCTTCGGAATGGGCAGTGTGACGATCCCCTTCTCCAGCCCGGCTTTCACCTTCCAACCCGTGAACACCGCGACACCGAGCAGAATGGCGACAAACGTGACCACCGCCATCCACTGCTGGCCCGTCCAACGTTCTGCCGCAGGTGTACGGCTTGAAACGACAGGAGCAGCAGTCAGCGAAGCGGACGGCATCACATCCGAGGCATACTCGTAGTCCGGTTCGCGAAACTCGCTCTTGATGCGGGCGATGATCTCCTCGCGACGATGCCGCGCCCACTCTGGCAGGCGCGCCCAGGCTTCAGGAGGCGGAAAGTAAATGACGTGATGGGCACGGCCCATGAGCATCTCACCACTGATAACGATGCGCTGCCATGTGCCGTCGATTTTCTCCTCGTAAAACATGCAGTCGCGGCCTCGATGCCCGGCACGCCATCCGCGGGCCGATTGATCTGCGGTTGGCGCAGGCGCCGACGAGTCAGGAGACGCGGGCAGTGGAGGTGCCTGACGATGCGCCGTTGCAAACTCGCGCCGGAAGGGCGGCAAGAGCAGCACAACGAGCATTCCGGCCGACAGTGCCACCACCGGCAGCAAATAACCTGCCCCCGAGTGGTAAGTCGTCGTCTTCGTGCCTGTGGGAGAGGTGGAAGTCGTCACCGACGGACCCGGATCCCGAACAATGACCACCGCATTTCCAATCGTCACAGCAACCAGCCCGAGCAGCAGATAATACCAGGCCCAGCGCCAGCGCTTGATCAACCCCAACCCCGCGAAGGCGGTCACAGGTGGGGCGACAACGACAAGGAGAAAACCCACCAATTCAGTATTCCGAGCACCGTCCTTCCCAACCATGATCATCAGGAACGAAAAAAAGCTGATGATGCTGAACAAGGCACCGCCAATGATGATGATCCAGCCAATCACGGTGACCAGCGAGGAGCGGGAGGCAGAAGCCTGAGTAGGTGCAGTAGTCATGTCCGTGGAAACGTTGGAAGTGTATGAACAGTCAACTCGATGTCGGCACGAACAGCCGACCACACAATCACGATGGTCCCACCCGACGAACGAAGGTCAGGATCCCTTTTCCGATGGCCAGCGTCACTCCGACCAGATACAGCAAGGTCAGCAGCGAAACGAAGCCACCCCCGCCAACGCTGAACTTCCAGTTGGCGACGACAAACATTTTCAAGTCGGTGGCCGCAGGATCCTTGAGGAAGGCGTTCGCTTTTTCCAACACCGACTTGAGACTCGCTGGCGAGACCTGAACCTCCGCGCTCTGCTCCGGCCCTTTCATCACCAGAAAACCCTCGTCGTCCGCACGGCGTTTGATATCCTGCCGGCCAACGCGCCTTTCATTCGTGATGGAACCCGTGAGCGTCCGTTCGTCGACAGCAATGAGAGGATCAACAGACACCGTCCGAAATGGAACGACGAAGAACAGGCAGGTCTGCGCCCGGACAGAAATCCGATCGCCCTGACGCTGAAACTTCACCCACGAAACAGGTGCGATCATCGTCACAAGTGCGGGAACCAGGACAAAGCCGACGAAGGCGATCAACTGGGTGATCACGATGCTCTTCAGCGAGTGTTGAGCGGGAGTGGTCGATACAGAGGGCATGGTCAAGGGTGTGTTATTTGTGTCGTGGGATTTCAGCGGACAATGTTGACGTTTGAGCAAATCGCCGCCACACAAAACTGCGTCCGAACATTCACAACCACACGCCGGAGAAGAACCACGAAGCAGGTCTCCCTGGACAGGACAAACTGGCGCCGCGCGGCCTCTTGTGCTGATATGCACGGATGGAGAGGCCATCATCCCGACGCAAGCGCCACCACATGAGCGTGCTGGAAGCTCAGCCACAGGATGTTTCGTGGCGGTGGCAGGCGCTGGCGCTGCTGATGTTCTCGTTGGCAGTCGTGACAATCGTTCATGAGTCCGCAGTGATGCATCGTCATCCCACCGAGGCGGCCGATCCAACCCGTGTGGACATCAACTATGCCTCGCCGGAGGAACTCGATGCTTTGCCCGGCATCGGACCCGCGCTGGCAGCGGCGATCGTTGCGGAGCGTCCGTATTCCTGCGTGGACGAATTGGAGCGGGTGAAAGGCATCAGCCCGAAGACAGCCTCCAAGTTGCGTCCGCTGGTCAAAGCCACGCACGGACGCCGGACAGCCGACACACGTTGAGACTGCACCTGGCCGGCCAAATGCCTTCTTGCCGCCGGCAACTCATCAAACTACTTGCACCATGCCCTCGCTGAACGTCATCGCCACTCTGCGCACCTGCTACACCGACAAATTCGGTGTGCCGCGTCAATCTGGCCTCGTCCCGGCCGCGTGGGGCATCATCGAGTTCGAGCCAGCTTACCGGCGTGTCGAAGCAGTGCGCGGCATCGAGGAGTTCAGCCATCTGTGGCTCATCACGCAGTTTCATCTCGTGAGCGAAGAGCCGAATTCACTGACGGTGCGTCCGCCAAAGCTCGGCGGGAATGAAAAGCGCGGCGTTTTTGCCACCCGTTCGCCGTTCCGGCCAAACCGGCTGACTTTGAGCGTGGTGAAGCTCGATCGTGTCGAGTGGGAAGGTGACAAGGCACCACGATTGTTCGTCTCCGGTGTCGATCTCGTCGATGGCACGCCGGTTTTCGACATCAAACCCTACGTGCGCTATGTGGATGCCATTCCTGAAGCGCATAGCGGCTTTGCGGATAATCCGCCGTCACGTGTGCCGGTGCGTTGGGAATGCACGAGCGCCGTGCCGGATGATGTGCGTGCCATCATCGACCAGTCGCTCGCCCAGCAGCCACAACCGGCCTATCACGACAATGTGGAGCGCGAATACGCCACCGAGATCGCAGGCTGGCGCGTGAAATGGATGGCGCAGGACGATTGCGCGCGCGTGCGAAGCTGTGAACTCGTGGGCTGAGGCGCACGTCAGCCCGCGATGAGCGGATGGCTGCGCCGCTCCAGCGGAAACTGCACACGCCCGCCTTCGATGCCGGCCTGGAACACACCGTGCGCCATCTCGATGGCCTTCATCGCACGCTCTCCTGACCCGAGCGGCTCCCGTTTTTCACTGATCGCCTGCAACCAGTCGCGCACCACACGACGATGCGAGGCGTCGTAACCTGTGAGACCATCGACCACGGCTTCCGAGGCCGGATCGACGCCACCATTCCAGTCCTTCCAGCTTTCGGCACGTGTCGTCGGTGCACGGTCAGGATCAGCCAGGATGGAAATCGTGGGCGCGAAACCGGAATTGAGCCTGATGATGCCACGGGTGCCGACGATCTCCATGCCAAACGGCCCTGCGGCCTTTTCCAGGCCGGCGCGGCTGCGGAACGTGACGCTCGCGCCAGAGTCCATCGCGAAGAGCGCGTAGATGTCATCGCCCACCACGGGGCCAACCTTGTCAGATGGCGATTCCTTTGCGTCCGCGATCACAGCCTGTTTCCCCTGCTGATGGATCTTCGCCTGGCACCATCTGACTTCGCCCGCAAACAAGCGCGCCAGATCGAAGACATGCAAGCCAAGCACCATCATGTCCTGTCCACCGGCACGGGAACCCATCTTGCCAGCCGTGTGAATTTCCAGCACATCGCCGATGAGACCCGTGCGCAGCGCCTTCTCCAGGCGCAGCACCGTGGGTGCCATGCGCGTGACATGCGCCACGGCAATGCGCAGCCCTTTTTGTTTCGCAAGACGCAGAATGTCATCCGCCTCGGCAAGAGTGATCGTGAAAGGTTTCTCCAGATACAAATGCGCACCTGCTTCCAAAGACGCCATTGCCATCGCATGATGCTCCGTGGCCCAGCGCGGACCGATCGCCACCAGATCGGGCTTTTCCTTCTCCAGCATCACACGGTAGTCCGCATAATCGCGTGCCGCGCCACATGCGGCCTTCGCCTTGGCACGACCAGCATCATCCGGGTCCGCCACTGCCACGACAGACACATCCGGCAGGCCGTTGAAGATGCGCTCGATGCCATGACCATAATCACCCGCACCTGTGTGGCCGATGATGGCGGCTTTTTGTGTTCTGGCGGCAGACTCGGCTCGCAATGCCTTTGCGGTGGCAAATCCAGCGCTGGTGAAAAGAAGGCGGCGGCGCGTGAGGGCGGTGATCTTCATGGCAGAAATGCCATACGCCGTGTGCATGGTGAATCCTGCGGGTCAAGGCACCACGGGAAGGCCGGGCACCAGCTTCGGGTCATACTTCGCGCCTTTGGAAACCTGGATGACGGTCATGCGCACCTTGGTGGGGAAAAACTTCCCGGGATCGGGCAACTTGTGCGCGTGGGTGTTGTGATCGTCCTTCAGCACAAGGTGCATCTCCTTGATGCCCTCGCCCCAGATGATGTCGTTGTTCTGCCAGAACTTCGTCATGTCGAGATCCTTCTCGATGACGCCCTTTTCCTGGTAAACACCGGTGCCGATGCAGCCGTAGCCGTGGTTCTGGCCCTTGTAAGGGATGTAGCACACGCTCCACGTCGTCGGCTGGCTGCCGTCGGGTTTCTCCAGCACTTCGAGTCGCAAATGGGCTGTGCCGTTGCGAAAATCGACCGGCGCCGTCCAGTCCTTCGGACGCTCTGGGTTCAGCCGGTCGCTTTTGACATAGTAGTGTGACTGGCTGGGCTTCGAGTTCAACGCATCCTCGTGCGTGAACGTGAATGTCACATCGAACAGCACAAACTGGCCGGCGTTCACCAAACCCGTGCCCATCCCGATGAACGCGAATGACAGAATGAAAACACGGAGGGTGTGGCAGGCAGGCATGGCAGCAAGTGTGGTGTGCTTCGCACGATGGGAAGCCGGTGTCATGCGGTCAACGACGAACGCAGCCAGTCATGCGATCGCAAAGCGCGTGGCACAAATCAGCGCTGGACCGTCTCCAAGTCCTTAAATGGACTGCCTTCCACCGCCTGCTTGGTCAGATCCTTCACCGGCTCGGGTTCTGGATTGAGCGTCATGATGTAGGCCACCACGTTGCGCAGCATCTGCTCGTCCTCGATGAAGAGCTTGGTCATCTGCACCATCTTCGCTCCGTTCACGTCGTTCTTGATCGCTCCCCGCTTGCCCGCTTTGAATCGTTTGAGCTGCTCTTCGAGATACCATGCCTGGCGGCCAACGAGCGGCGGGCTGCCAAAGGCCATCTCGCCGCTGGCGTTGTAGCGATGGCACTCCATGCAACGCTCCTGGAAGAGCTGCATGCCTTCGCTGGGATCCACGTTGGCCATCTCCCGGTCTTTGCCGCTGGGAACGACCACGGGCATCTTTTCCACGTGTTCAATCACGGCCTTCACCTGTCCGGGCTGCAAGGCTTTTGCGATGCTGGCCATCATGAAGGGCTGGGCATCGGCGGCGTTTTGACCACGACGGCCTTCACGGAAGTTGTTGAACTGTGTCGTCACATACCAGGAAGGCATTCCCGCGATGGACGGTGTTTTCATCTCGATCTTGCCTTCACCGTTTGCGCCATGGCACTGAGCGCAGACGGTTTGGAAGATGGTTTTGCCATCCGTGGCCTTTGTGGGGGCGATGACGGGGTGCACGGGATCAATGGCATGCACGGGATCGGCGGCATGCAACGCGGCTCCGCAGACGCCGGTGAGCAGAAACGTGAGAGGCTGGCGGATGAAATTCATGGCCGGAAAACGGGGTAAGTTGCACGCCCGTTACAACAATGCCTCCTGAAACGTGCTTCACCAGCTTCTTTGCCAAAATTCGCACATCGCAGGGCAAATCCGGCACGTGCTTGCGTCCCGCTCCTGCCTGTGCCTTTCTGCCATCATGCCTGCGCTGCCGAAAAACGTCGTCGAACTCACCCAGGCGCTCGTGCGCATCCCGTCCGTGAATCCGGACGGCGATCCCGGCACCGACGGCATCGGCGAGGAAAAGTGCGCGCGGTTCATCGCCGAGTTTCTCGAAGCCTCGGGTGCAAAGGCGGTGCTGGAGGAAGTCGAGCCCGGCAGACCCAATGTTATTGGCCGCTTTCCGACGAATCCGAGTGTGGATGGCAAACCAAAGCCACGCATTGTCTTCGGACCACACACCGACACGGTGAGCGTCGGTGGCATGACCATCGATCCGTTCGGCGGCGAGCTGCGCGATGGCAAAGTCTGGGGCCGTGGTGCTTCTGACACGAAAGGCCCGATGGCGTCTTACCTTTGGGCACTGCACGAAATGCGCGATGAGATTCCCGATCTGCCCGTGGAGGTGCATTTCGTCGGCTTCATGTCGGAGGAAAGCGCACAGCTCGGCTCACAGCATTTTGCGAGGCATCACGGGTGCTACGATCTCGCCATCGTCGGTGAACCGACGAGTCTCAAAACCGTGTTTCGTCACAAAGGCTGCCTGTGGGCTGACGTGCACACGACCGGTGTCGCGGTGCATGGTGCGACGCCCGAACTCGGCGTGAACGCGATTGTGAAGATGGCGAAGATTGTGGAGGCGCTGGACACGCAGTTTCGCGACATACTCGCCGAGGCGGGCGGCGCGGACGAATGGCTCGGCCCGAGCACGATCAATCTCGGCATGATCCACGGTGGCACACGCAGCAACATCGTCGCCGATGCTTGCAAACTGCGTGTGGACATCCGTACCACGCCCGGATTGCAGCATGCAGGTGGTGCGCTGGCACTGCTGACCGATTTTGTGAAACGCATCGACGAAACGGCGAGCGTCACCGTCGCCAGCGAGGCGTTTCACCTCGACACCGATCCGGCGAATCCCTTCGTGCAGAAGTTGATCGCCGCTGGTGGTGAACTAACCGGCGCGCCATGGTTCTGCGATGCCGCATTCCTCGCCGTCGCGGGAACACCATCCATCGCCATTGGTCCCGGCTCGATCGTGCAGGCGCATACGAAGGATGAATTCATCGCCGTGAGCGATCTGGAGGACGGCGTGGCGTTTTTCACCCGGTTCCTGCGCAGCTTGAAGTAGTTCGGGCAATTGGCTCACGGAATGACCACGCGGTAGAATCGGTGCGTTTTGTTCACGGCATTGAGATCCGTCCACGTGGTGCTCGATCCGGTGGCTGTGATGATGACGGGCGTCCATTTGACCAGGTCGTCGCTGTATTCGACGCGGTAGTCGTTGCCGGAAACGGAGGGGAACTGGAGCGTTGTGCTGGTGGAGCGGTTGAGCACGAACTGCGGGCGGTTGTTCGAGTCATTGTCACTGGTGCCAAACCACGCCTCGTCGTCGGCGTAGATGCCGTCGCCATCGTTGTCCTGATACGTCGCGAAGCGGTCCACGAAACCGGAATCAAGCCCGGCAGCGGTGAAGTCATCCTTGATGTAGGCCCATTTAAGCGTGTGAGCGCCGGCGGGTACAAGGAATCCTTTGCGAGTCCAGCCAAGCTCGCCGCTGATCGCGTCCTGTTCGACATCGTCGATGTAGAAGCGCAGGAAGTCGTAATCCGGTTCCGATGAAATGCCCCAATAGAAAATCACCTTGCACGGTCCGGTCACGTCAGTGGTCATGACGCTCTGCTGGAGATCGGAGACCGGTCCGCTGCGCGCGGCATCCTCACGGTCACTCGAGTACAACTGTTGCGGGATCCAGCCCTGGTCACCCGAGGTGGTGACAACCTGTGCAGGCGCGTCGATGGCAACGGCGAGACCTTCGGACACGGTGCCGACATGGATTGTGATCGTGGCCGTGCCTGTGCCGAAACTGTTCGTGGCATGCACGGTCACGGGAAAACTGCCCGTGGTGGCGACGCTGCCGTATATCAGCCCGGTGGTCGCATGCAGCGTGAGTCCGGCGGGAAGATTGTCGGCGGAGAAAGTGGCAGGCGCGTTGGTGGCTTCGAGCGCATGACGGAAATAGACTCCTTGGAATGCCTGGATCGTCGTGGTGGTGATTTGCGGCGCTGCGCTGATCGGCGTGACGACCATCTCGTCGATCCAGCCCTTGTCCTGGCCTTTGGCTGTCGCCTCATCCTTGCTGTAATAAATGTCCACGTTGTGCGGACCGTCGCCAAGATCGGTCGAGGAGAGCGTCCAGTCCGTTTCGCCGGTGATGTAGTCGCGGATGTATCCATCCACGGCGAGGATGAGATAATCGTAGTTCTTCTCCGACGAGACCTTCCATTGAAACTCGAGATGCGCGGGGCCATTCACGGTGAATTCGAGACCCGAGTACTCCTCATCGCCGACGACCGCCGTCTCGATGGCATCCACGCCATCGTGCGTGATCGTCGTTTGAGAAAACGGATCGCCGTAGCCAAAGGGGATGATCTTGGTCGTGGGGGGCTGCTCCACGGCGGTGGAGAGAGCGGGCGTGGCGGCGAGAATATAATAATAGGTGTACTGGTCGCCAGTGCCGGTGGCATTCGTGGCATCCTGATAGCCCTCGAAAAGCCCTGTCTCCGTGGGCGTGCCGGTGATGAGGCCGGTGGCGGGATTGAACGAGAGCCCTGCGGGCAGGCCGCTGAAGAAGTAGCGTCCGGTGGCGAAGCTCGTGGGAAAATTGGAAGCGGTGATCTGATGCTTCAGCTCCCATCCTTCACGACCCACAATGATCCAGTTCGATGTGATGACGGGCAACGGCAGCGCGCCATCCGCCGGCGTGCCCTCAAATGTGATCGTCGCCTCGTCGAGTGTGCCGGTGTAATCCACCATGAGATCGGCGACTTCGAGCTTCCAATCGCCCTGCGACCGTTCGCCCCAGAAGTGCGTCGTGGTGAAGGTCCAGTCGAGATTCGCGGCGGTGTCATTGAAGCGGGCACGTGCGAGGCGCACTTTCACACCACTGGGCGAGGTCAGATACCACTGGAGATTGCCGACGTAAGGATGAGTGGCCTTCACCTTCACGCGCACGTGCTCGAGCCGGAGATTGTCCGCAGCGGAGACGGTGAACGTGCGCGACGTGCCGTTCAAATCGGAGTCAGGAATGGCCTGTGCGAGGCTGGTTTGTGAAATCACCTTCGTCTGCAGCGGTGCCACATTGGTCCACGTGGCCGCGGTCGAGGTGGCAAGCTGGGCATTCACGAGGCCGGCGCCGTAGCGGACATTGAAATGAAAGCCCGCTCCATTGGTCACCCAGTCGCCATCGAACTGGTCGTTCTGCTTGGCTGTACGAACGAGAATCTCCTGCACATCGCGATATGTCAGGTTCGGATTTGCCTGAAGCATGAGAGCGATGACACCTGCCACGGCGGGCGTGGCCGACGAAGTGCCGCCGAACGTGTCCGTGTAATCAAAGTCGGTGAAATCGGGATACTCGACGATGCCGCCGTCCTCGTTGTAGCCGGAAGCACCCGTTCGGTCAGTGGTGGTGATGCCCTGCTTGCCACCGTTGGAAGGTGCGCAGACGAGAATGTTCGCACCGGGCTCGCTGTAAAACGACGCGCGGCCTTTGTCATTGATCGCGGACACCGCGATGACATTCGGCGCGTTCGCCCAGCCGTCGTAGTTGGAATCGTCGCCAGTGTAGTTGCCATTGCCTGCCGCCCAGAGAAACACGGTGCCTTTGCCTCCGCGGCCATTGGCCACCGCATCATCGATTGCCGCGAGCGCGAGCGGTCCCGGCCCGCCAACACCATAAGCGCCGTCGTAAGGCCCCCAACTGTTGCTCTTGAGCTGGATGATGTCGGTCTTGTAGGACATCGCGTCCGCTTCATCAGCGTCTGTCGTGGGCGCGGAGATGAGCCGCAGGCCGACCAGCGTGGCCTCGGGCGCGGAACCGCTGACGCCGATGCCGTTGTTGCCACGCGCCGCGGCGACGCCTGCACACGAAGTGCCATGAAAATCTTCCGGGCCGGGCGAGGGATCGTCATCGAGGCCGTTGAAGTCGTAATCGTTGATCAAATCGACGTTGGGTGCGAGATCCGGATGCGTGATCTCCAGGCCGTCATCCACGATGCCGATGCGCACGCCGGTGCCTTTGTACGTGTCCCACGCAGGCACCACATTCAGGTCAATTCCCGCCGTGCCACCGTTCGCTCCCGTGTTCCGCAAATGCCATTGGTAACCCGCATTCGCCGCGTTGTAGGCGAAGAAGGGATCATCCGGCACGAAGCGCCGGAACTGCTGGCGGGCGAGCATGGGCTCCGCCGTACGCACACCTGCAACGGTTTGCAGCGTCTTCGCGCCCGCGAGCGCCGCGTCCGGGTTTCCGGCGAATTCGACCACGGCGTATTTGCCACGCGGCGTTGCCTTCAGCACACCAGCGATGCCATTCAGGCCCGCCGCTGCCGTTCCGGGCTGAAGTTCGACCAAAACCTTCCGCGTCAGCCAGCGCCGCGTGCCTTCGTTCTGCGGCGCTCCTTTTTCATAGAGCACCCATTCGCCCTTGGTGCCCGTTTCGGTGAGCGAACGCTCAAATTGCCTCCCGCCAATCGCGATCTGCCCGTGCAGCAGGGTGCTGCAAGCAAACAGGCCGAGGAGGACAATCAAACGCATCTGCATGGAGACAATCGGGCGGCGACGATGCTCAGTGCGAAGCGGGTGCGCCACCAAAAAACTGGCTTGCTTTTGTGTTAAGAAACCGGGCCGCCGGACTGTTCACGAGCCTGCCCAACCGGCATCTCCACCATGAAACACCTGCTGTCCGCCTTCTGCGTCCTCGTCTGCGCCTCCACACTCCACGCGGCTGATGCGAAGAAACCCAATGTCCTCTTCATCGCCATCGATGATTTGCGCGACTGGGTGGGCTACCTGCATCACAACGAGCAGACGAAGACACCGAACATCGACCGCCTCGCGAAGATGGGCACCGCCTTCACGCGCAGTTACTGCGCCGCGCCGGTGTGCAATCCCTCGCGTGCGGCACTGATGAGCGGCATGCGGCCTTCGACGACGGGTGTTTACGATAACAACAACGACTGGCGTCTCGCCATCCCGATGGACAAGCCGCTCACAACAGCCTTTCGCAATGCAGGCTGGTTCGTCTGTGGTGCGGGCAAGATCTACCACGAGTCCTACAAGCGCCGCGAGGAGTGGGACGACTACATGGAAAACGAAGGCGGCGGGAAAGCGGAGAAGAAACTCTCAAAGAACGTGAAGGACGATGGCGTCGGCGGCATCAAATTCGCGCCGCTCGACTGCGAGGACAGCGACCTGCCCGACTACAAGATCACGAACTACGGCATCGAGCAGCTCGGCAAGGCGCACGACAAGCCCTTCTTCCTCGCCGTGGGCCTGCACAAGCCGCACATGCCCTGGAACGTGCCGCAGAAATGGTATGACATGTTCCCGGCGGAAAGCATCAAGCTGCCACCTTACAAGGAGGATGACCTCGCCGACATCCCGCCTGCGGGTGTGGCGATGGCGAGGCCCGAGGGCGATCACAAGGCGATGCTCGATTCCGGTCGCTGGAAGGAGGCGATCCAAGGTTACCTCGCCGCCACCGCTTACACGGACATGAACATCGGCCGCCTGCTGGATGCCTATGACAAATCACCGCACAAGGACAATACCATCATCGTCTTCTGGTGCGACCACGGCTGGCATCTCGGCGAGAAGCATCACTGGCGCAAATTTGCGCTCTGGGAGGAGGCCACGCGCGCGCCGCTGCTGTGGGTCGTGCCCGGATTGACGAAGCCCGGCAGCATTTGCGAACGCACGGTCGATTTCATGAGCATCTACCCCACGCTCATGGACGTCTGCGGCCTCCCAAAGCCCGCGCATCTCGAAGGCGTGAGCATCAAGCCGCTGCTCGCCGATCCCGCCGCCGCATGGGAAACGCCCGCGATGACGACCTACAAGTTCAACAACCACGCCGTGCGCAATGAAGGCTGGCGTCACATCCGCTACGCCAACGGCGACGAAGAACTCTACAACGAAGCCACCGATCCCAACGAATGGACCAACCTCGCCAACGATCCGCAATACAACGACACCAAGGCCAAACTGGCCGCCTTCATGCCGAAGAATAACCAGCAGCCTGTCGGCGGTGGTGAGGAGAAGAAGGAACTGAAGCGCGAGAAGAAGAAAAAGGCGAAGGACAAGGCTGCGGAGTGAGGCTGTGGTCCACTTTCAGGGGCACTTCACTTGGGGATCACCGCTTCTCCAGACGGCTTCGAAATCGCTGATATTGATCGTGTACAAGATGGTGGCTTTGACCTTTCGAGCCGCCATGAGGTGCATGTAGTCGTAGATGCCGCCACCTCGAACACCCTGCTTGCGGGCTTGGGCTGTGGCTGTCAGGATGTCATCCACAGTCATCTCAACGACCTGAACCTTGGGCAGGATGGTTTCACGGAGCAGGCGGCTGGCAAAATCGGCATCAACACGGATTCCAAGCCGTCCACCGGTCAGTGTGGCGAACGTTTCGAGAAGGGCGTGAGCATGGATGAAATGACCGCCTTCGAGCAGCAAGTCGAGGCATTGCCGATGGCGTTCCTCATCGCGGGACAATGCAGCAACGAGGATGGAACTGTCGAGAAGGGCGGTCATCGACGCGCTGCACGGTTCGCCAGTTCATCGCGTTCGGCACGCACGGCGGCTCCTGCATTCATGGAAATGCCCAGTTTCGGCAGGACAAGCACACCGTTCTCCATCTCGCCTTCGGACACCTCGGGAGCCTCACGCACAATCTCGATCTTGTCTGGCGTCACCTCCGCTTGGACGCGCTCACCGGGTTTCAAACCAAAAACACGGCTCACCGCTTCCGGGAAGCTGATCTGCCCGGCTTCGTTGATGGTGATCGTTGCAGTCATGGGGGGATTTTGCCATCCAGAATTGGTTTAGCAAGCACAGGCCCAATCAAGGATGATTGGTTGAATCTCCTTCATTGAACAACTTTTCTCGCAACAACTCACCAACCAGCGTGAAGTGATATGTTCACGGCAGACTCGTCGCGCCCATGAGGTAGCGGTCGCATTCGCGGGCGGCGCCGCGGCCTTCGTTGAAGGCCCAGACGACGAGGCTTTGGCCACGGCGGCAGTCGCCAGCGGCGAAGACACCGGGGAGGCTGGTGGTGTATTGATTGTGCTCGGCCTTGATGTTGCTGCGGGCATCGCGTTCGACGTTGAGGGCGTCGAGGAGAGGTTGTTCGGGGCCGAGGAAGCCCATGGCGAGCAGGACGAGCTGCGCGGGCAGGACTTTTTCGGTGCCGGCGATTTTCTGCGGGCCGAAGTTGCCCTTCTCGTCCTTCTTCCACTCGACATTCACGACGTGGACGGCCTTCACGTTGCCGTTTTCATCGCCTTCGAACTTGGTGGCGGTGGTGAGATAGACACGCGGATCGTCGCCGAACTTGGCGGCGGCTTCCTGCTGGCCGTAGTCCATGTTGTAAACCTTCGGCCACTCGGGCCACGGATTGTTCGTGGCACGCGTGAGCGGAGGCTTGGCCATGATTTCGAGCTGCACGAGGGAGTTGCAGCCGTGGCGCAGGCTGGTGCCGACGCAGTCGGTGCCGGTGTCGCCACCGCCGATGATGACGACGTCCTTGCCCGCGGCGTTGATGAACTGGCCGTTGCCATTTTTGTGGCTGTCGAGCACCGCCTTGGTGTTCGCGGTGAGGAAGTCCATGGCGAAGTGGATGCCCTTCAATTCGCGGCCTGGGATCGGAAGATCGCGCGGCTTGGTGGCACCGGTGGCGACGATGATGGCGTCGAAGTCCTTGCGGAGCTGCCCGGCGGTGATGTCGGTGCCGACGTTGACGTTGCACTTGAAGGTGACGCCTTCGTCTTCGAGCAGCTTGATGCGGCGCAGGACGACTTCCTTCTTGTCGAGCTTCATGTTGGGGATGCCATACATGAGGAGGCCGCCGGGACGGTCGGCACGCTCGAAGACGGTGACGGTGTGACCGGCCTTGTTGAGCTGCGCGGCAGCACTGAGTCCGGCGGGGCCGGAACCGATGACGGCGACTTTTTTGCCAGTGCGCTTTTCAGGCGGCTGCGGCTTCACCCAGCCTTCTTCCCAGCCTTTGTCGATGATGCTGACCTCGATGTTCTTGATGGTGACCGGCGGCTCATTGATGCCGAGCACGCAGGAGCCTTCGCACGGAGCAGGGCAGACGCGGCCGGTGAATTCGGGGAAGTTGTTGGTCTTGTGCAGACGGTCGAGCGCCTCACGCCAGAGACCGCGATAGACGAGATCGTTCCACTCGGGGATCAGGTTGTTGATCGGACAGCCGCTGGCCATGCCGCTGATGAGCGTGCCGCTGTGGCAGAAGGGAATGCCGCAGTCCATGCAACGTGCGCCCTGCTTTTTGAGGCCGTCCACAGGCATGTGAAGGTGAAATTCCTTCCAATCCTTGATGCGCTCGAGCGGATCGCGGTCAGCGGGGAGTTCGCGGGTGAATTCGATGAAGCCGGTTGGTTTTCCCATGGTCTAGCAGTGTGAAAAAAGAGAGTCTTGAGTGTGATGATGCCGGGTGGTGCTGGTCTTAACCCCCGCCGACGCGGGCAACGTCCTTCGCGTTCGCCTCGAAGGCGGCGATCAGGGCGTCGTCGCCGGTGAGGCCATCGGCCTTGGCCTTGTCGAGGGCTTTGAGCACACGGGCGTAGTCACGCGGCAGGACTTTGACGAATTTCGGCACGTTCTGTTCCCAGAGCGCGAGCACCTTGAAGGCGTTCTGGCTCTTGGTGGCCTCGGCGTGCTTCTTGATGAGCTCGTAGAGGCTGTCGATCTCTTCTTTGTCTTCAAGCTTGAGCAGGTCAACCATGCTGGCGTTGCAGCGCGTGGCGAAGTCGCCCTTCGTGTCGAGCACGTAGGCGATGCCGCCGCTCATGCCCGCGGCGAAGTTGCGGCCCGTGGCGCCGAGAACAACGACACGACCGCCGGTCATGTATTCGCAGCCGTGGTCGCCCACGCCTTCGACGACAGCATCGACACCGCTGTTGCGGACGGCGAAGCGCTCGCCAGCGACACCGCGGAGGAACAACTCACCGCTGGTCGCGCCATAGAGCGCGGTGTTGCCGGCGATGATGTTTTCTTCAGGCACAAAGGTGGAGCCGGCGGGAGGATAAACGATGATGCGACCGCCGCTGAGACCTTTGCCAAGGTAATCGTTCGCATCGCCCTCAAGCTCAAGCGTGACGCCCTTCGGCACGAACGCGCCGAAGCTCTGGCCCGCGCTGCCTTGGAAGTGAAGCTGTACGGTGTCATCGGGCAGGCCGTTCCAATGCTTCTTGGTGATCTCGTTGCCGAGGACCGTGCCGACGGTGCGGTTGACATTGCGGATTGGCAGCGTGGCCTTGACCTTCTCACCCTTCTCGATGGCAGGTTTGCAAAGTGGCAGCAGCGTGTTGATGTCAAGGCTGCGCTGGATGCCGTGATCCTGCAGTTCGGTGCAGAACGTGCCGACTTCGGGCCCGACCTGCGGACGATAGAGCAAATTCGTGAGGTCGATGCCACGCGCCTTCCAGTGATCGACAGCCTGGCGAGGCTCGAGCACATCGACGCGCCCGACCATGTCCTCCAGCTTGCGGAAACCAAGCTGCGCCATGAACTCGCGCACTTCCTGGGCGATGAACTTCATGAAGTTCACCGCATAGGCCGGATCGCCGTTGAACTTCGCGCGTAGCTGCGGGTCCTGCGTGGCGACGCCAACAGGGCAGGTGTTCAGATGGCAGACGCGCATCATGATGCAGCCCAGCGTGACAAGCGGAGCCGTGGCGAAGCCGAACTCCTCCGCGCCGAGCAGCGCGGCGACGACGACATCGCGGCCGGTCTTCATCTGGCCGTCCGCCTCGACGACGATTTTCGAGCGCAGGTTGTTGAGGAGAAGCGTCTGATGCGTTTCAGCGAGGCCAAGTTCCCACGGCAGGCCGGCGTGCTTCACCGAAGTCTGCGGTGAAGCGCCCGTGCCACCATCGTAACCGGAGATGAGCACGACATCGGAATGTGCCTTCGCCACTCCAGCGGCAATAGTGCCGACACCGACTTCAGAGACGAGCTTCACACTGATGCGGGCCTCGCGGTTCGAGTTCTTCAGGTCGTGAATGAGCTGTGCGAGGTCCTCAATGGAATAGATGTCATGATGCGGAGGCGGCGAGATGAGGCCGACGCCCGGAGTGGAGTGACGCACCTTCGCGATCCACGGATACACCTTGCCGCCAGGGAGCTGGCCGCCTTCACCGGGCTTGGCGCCCTGGGCCATCTTGATCTGCAGTTCCTTCGCCTGCGACAAATAGAGGCTCGTGACGCCGAAACGGCCCGAAGCGACCTGCTTGATGGCGGAGTTCTTCGAATCGCCCTGCTCATTGGTCCAGGTGTAGCGCGCAGGATCCTCGCCGCCTTCACCGGTGTTGGATTTGCCGCCGATGCGGTTCATGGCGATGGCCAGCGCTTCATGCGCCTCACCGGAGATCGAGCCGTAGCTCATCGCGCCGGTTTTGAAGCGCTTCATGATGCTCTCAACGGGCTCGACTTCCTCAATCGGGATGGATTTCTGCGGCTTGAACTCCAGCAGGCCGCGCAGCGTGTAGAACTGCTTCACCTGCGTGTTCACCAGCGCCGAGTACTGCTTGAAGGTCTCGTAATTGCCCGTGCGAACGGCCTTCTGCAGCGTGTGAATGGTGAGCGGGTTGAAAAGGTGGGCCTCGCCCTCCTTGCGCCACTGATAGTCGCCGCCCACGTCGAGCGCATGCACCTGCGAGTCGCGGTCCGGAAAGCCGCGCATGTGACGTTGGATGGCTTCCTCGGCGATCACCTTGATGTCGCTGCCTTCCACACGGGTGGCAGTCCAGGTGAAATACCGGTCCACCACGCTCTTGCTGAGGCCGATGGCTTCAAAGATCTGCGCGCCGCGATAGCTCTGCATCGTGCTGATGCCGATCTTCGACGCCACTTTGATGACACCCTTTGTGGCGGCCTTGATGAAGTTATAAACCGTCTTCTTGTGGTCCACGTTCACGAGCAAACCCTGACGGATCATGTCGTCGAGCGTCTCGAAGGCGAGGTATGGATTGATGGCGCCACAGCCGTAACCAATGAGGCAGCAGAAGTGGTGCACTTCACGCGGTTCGCCGGACTCAAGCACGATGTCGCACTGCGTGCGGGTGCCCTTGCGGATCAAATGATGGTGCAGGCCACCCACGGCGAGCAAAGCCGGAATCGGAGCCTTGTTCGGACCCACGGCACGGTCGGTGAGGATGAGGATGTTGCGGCCCTGTTTGATCAAATCGTCCGCCTGCGCGCACAGCGCGTCCATCGCGGCTTCGAGGCCCTTCGCGCCCTGCTTCGGATCAAACGTGATGTCGAGCGTCGCGGATGCGAATTCGCCGCTCGCGATGGCCTTGAGCTTCGCCAGTTCCTCGTTGCTGAGGATCGGCGTCTTCAGCTCAATCAGGTGGCAGCTTTCCGGCTTCGGGTCGAGCAGATTGCCCTCGCGGCCGATCGTGGTGACCGGCGACGTGACGATCTCCTCGCGGATGCAGTCAATCGGAGGGTTCGTGACCTGCGCGAAGAGTTGTTTGAAGTAATCGTAGAGCAGCTTCGCCTTGTTCGAGAGCACCGCGATCGGAATGTCCGTGCCCATCGAGCCGACGGCTTCCACGCCATCACGCGCCATCGGCACCATGAGCATGCGGAGGTCTTCAAACGTGTAACCAAAGGCCTGCTGCCGCTGCAGCATCGTGTCGTGATCCGGCAGCGGCGGCGGGGCTCCGTCGGCGATGTCCGCCAGCTTCACGAGATTCTTGTCGAGCCACTCGCGGTAGGGTTTTTCGGCGGCGATCTTCTCCTTGATCTCATCATCTGGCACGATGCGACCTTCCTCCATGTTCACGATGAACATTTTGCCCGGCTGCAGGCGGCCTTTGAGCTTCACATTGGCGGGTTCGACCGGCAGCACGCCCGCTTCGGAGCCCATGATGACGAAATCATCGTGCGTGACATAGTAGCGCGAAGGACGCAGGCCATTGCGGTCCAGCGTGGCTCCCATCATCGTGCCGTCCGTGAACGCGACAGACGCGGGGCCGTCCCACGGCTCCATGAGGCAGGAATGAAACTCGTAGAACGCCTTGCGCTCCTCATCCATCGACTCGTGGCCGCTCCATGGCTCGGGAATCATCATCATCATCGCATGCGGCAGCGAGCGGCCGCCCATGAGGAGGAGTTCGAGCACGTTGTCGAACATCGCGGAGTCGGACCCGCTTTCGTTGACGACCGGGAAGATCTTTTTGATGTCCTCAAACAGCGGGCTGGCCAGCAGCGACTGGCGCGCCTTCATCCAGTTGATGTTGCCGCGCAGCGTGTTGATCTCGCCATTGTGGGCGATGTAGCGATACGGATGCGAACGTTCCCAGCTCGGGAAGGTGTTTGTCGAAAAACGCGAGTGCACCAGCGCCAGCGCTGAATCCATGTCCGGATCACGCAGGTCGAGGTAATAGGCTCCGACCTGGTGCGGTGTGAGCATGCCCTTGTAAACCAGCGTGCGGCAGCTCATGCTCGACGCATACCAGCAGGGGTCCACCTGGTCGTTGCGGATGGCATTGTGCGCCACTTTGCGCAGCACATAGAGCTTGCGGTCGAAGGCGAGGTCATCTGCGAGTCCGGCCGGACGCTTCATGAACACCTGACGCGCAAACGGCTCGCTGGCCTTCGCGGACTTGCCGAGCGTCGAATTGTCCGTCGGCAGATCGCGCCAGCCGATGACTGGCAGACCTTCCGCGGCGGCCAGTCTCTCAAACGTTTCCTGGCCCCTCTTCCGCGCCGCAGGATCCTGCGACGCATAGATGTTGGCCACGCCAAACTGTCCGGCGCCGGGCAGCTCAAAACCCGCCTTCTTCGCGGCCTTGGCCAGGAAAGCATGCGGCACCTGGATGAGGATGCCGGCACCGTCGCCCGTGTTTTCTTCCACGCAGGCACCGCGATGGTCCAGATTCTCGAGAATCTGCAGCGCATCCGCCACGATCTTGTGGGATTTCTTCCCCTTCATATGGCAGACAAAGCCGACGCCGCAGGCGTCGTGCTCGAATTGCGGGTCGTAGAGGCCTTGTTTCGGGGGGAGTCCTTGGTTTCTCATCTTGGCTACAAAAGGGGGGCGGGATTTAGGCCAGCCCAAGGGGTAAATCAACCAGCATTCTGCCTGCCAAGTCCGGCCCCATTTTTGACGTCTTTCCGGCTGGAATGCAGCATTGCAAGTTCATGCCTCTACCGCTACAACAGCCCAATGGTGCGACTCACGATTCTGGGCAGCGGCAGTTCGGGGAACTGCGCGGTCATTTCGACCGAGCGGACGACCCTGCTCCTCGACGCCGGTTTGAGCGCGAAGCAAATTTGCCTGCGGCTCGACGCCTGCGGTTTCTCCCTCGACATGCTGGATGGCATCCTGCTGACCCACGAGCACCAGGACCACACCGGCGGCATCGAGGTGCTGAGCCGGAAGCGTTCCGTGCCAATTTTTTGCACGGCGCTGACACAAGAGACCCTCGCGGGCAGCCTCGGCTTCAAAAAAGCCCCGCCCTGGCGGCTCATGAGCACAGGTTCGATTTTCGAGTTTCAGGACCTGCGCATCGAATCCTTCCCGGTGCCACACGACGCTGTCGATCCCGTGGGATTTGTCATCGCCGACGAGGAATCGCGACTCGGCGTGCTCAGCGATGTGGGATTCGTCACCAACCTGATCAAAGACCGGCTCAAAAGCTCCGACAGCCTGTTCATCGAGGCGAATTACGACACCCAACTGCTCGAAAACGACACCAAGCGCCCGTGGGCCACCAAGCAGCGCATCAGCTCGCGACACGGGCATCTCTCGAACGAGCAGGCCGCCGAGTTGGTGCGTGACGTCGCGCATCCCGGCCTCAGTCATGTCGTGCTCGGACATTTGAGCGATGATTGCAACGATCCTGCCGTCGCCTCCCGTCACATCCGGCAGGCGCTGGATGCCGCCGGTGCCACCGAAGCCCGTGTCATCTGCGCCGAGCGCCATAAACCGACCCCAACCATCGAAATCGTGCGCCGACGCAGCAGCACAGGCGCCAGCTTCTGCTTTGCCGCCACGGATGACACCGGCCAGCTCGCGCTGCTTTGATCCATGGACACACGCCTCATTCTTCGCGCCGTTCTCGCGCTCGTTCTCATCACATCGCTCTGGTTTGCGTGGTGGGTGTTTGGTCGCTCACCCGAGGCACAGGTTCGTGCGGCGCAGGCAAAGTTGATCAAGGCCGTCGAAGATCGTGATTGGAACAAGGTGCAGAAGATGCTCGCGGAAAACTACACCGACGCCTACGGCCACACGCGCGAGTCGGCGGTTCAAGACGGCAAAAAATACCTCGGCGGCTTCTACACGCTGACGATGAAGACCGATCAGGCCAACGTGCGCGCGGCGAAAGGCCAGGGCATGGTCTCCATGATGATTCGTCTCGAAGGCAACGGCATCGGCTACAGCCAGATCGTGCTCGGTCATGTCAACCAGCTCACCGAACCGTGGATTTTTCACTGGAACAATCCGGGCCGCTGGCCCTGGGACTGGCAGGTGAACATGATCCACAACGACCAGGTGCGGTGAGGCATCTGACGAAATGATCGCCAAGGGCAGCGGAGCACCAAAGAGTTCTCTTCCTCTCCCCGGAGGATGTCTTTGAAACTGCAACACCAGGGGCGGGGAGAGGGGATTCGCGTCGTGTCCATTCGTCACCCGTAATGCGATCCGAAATTGGGTGGGCAAGGCGGCCAGTTTGACTCGCCCTAAGCGCCGTTCTTCTGCGCCTTCCCGGTCATTGGCACGAAGCGCACCGGCAGAACGGAGGTCTTTTGCAGGCCGTCCGCCGTTTTCTTCAGCAGGTAAAGCTCCTGCCGGCTGGCTTCTTCCCCCACCGGGATGATCATCCGCCCGCCAGTCTTGAGCTGGTCGATCAGCGGCTGCGGAATCTCTTCCGGCGCGCAGGTGACGATCACGGCGTCAAACGGCGCCTCCTCCGGCCAGCCGGCGTAACCATCACCGACGCGCACCTTCACCTTGTCATATCCGAGGCGCTGCAACGTCTTCTCCGCCTGCTCACCCAGCGGTTTGACAATCTCGATGGAAAAAACCTGCGCGCCCATCTCCGCCAGCACCGCGGCCTGATAACCGCTGCCCGTGCCGATCTCCAAAATGCGCTGGCCGGGCTGCGGATCGATCACCTCGGTCATGAAGGCCACGATGAAGGGCTGCGAGATCGTCTGCCCGTGGCCGATGGGCAGCGGCACATCGTCATAAGCCTGTGCGCGCAGGTGCTCCGGCACAAACTCGTGCCGCGGCACGCGGCCCATGGCCTCCGTCACGTGTTTGTTCCGAATGTCGTGCCCGGAGTTCATGGGAATTTCCTGGACCATCCGGCTGCGTTTACGCTGGAAGTCGTCCTGGGTCTGCGGCACCACCTTGCAACACCCGGGCATCGTCGCAATCACGAACGCGGCGGCCAAGATCGATGGACCGGCGTGAAACATGGCGGCTCAAGGAATGCCGTGCCCCTTCGCCGCCCCCCACAGCGCATACCAATCCTCGCGCTCAAGCTGGATCTCCGCGGCTTTCACCACGGCTTTGATGCGATCCAGCTTGTTCGTGCCGATGATCGGCAGCGGCATCGACGGATGCGCCATGATCCACGCGTAGGCGAACTGGTCGAGCGTGGCACCGCCATACTTCGCGCTGAGTTCGGCGGCCGTCGCGTGCAAGCGTGTCGCGGCGGGATCGTCCTTTGACATGAGCGCCCCTTTGGCCAGTGGCGACCACACCATCGGCAAAATGCGGTGACACTGGCACTGGTCGGCGGTGCCGTCATAAATCGGATCCATGTGCAGCAGGCTGAACTCGACTTGATTCGTCACCAGCGGCTGGTCCACACGTGAGTTCAGCAGCTCGAACTGGTGCACATTGTAATTGGAGACGCCCACGCTGCGAACCTTGCCATCCTTGAGCAGCTTGTTCAGCCCGGCGGCAGTTTCATCGGCGCTCGTCAGCCAGTCCGGACGATGGACGAGCAGCAAATCGATGTGGTCGATGCCCATGAGGCGCAGCGATTTCTCCGCGCTCTTCACGATGCGCTCCGCCGTCACATTGTAGAACGCCACCTTGCGCTCGGGATGGAACTCGCACGGGATGTAAATGCCGCATTTGGTGACGACCTCAATTTTGTCACGGAACGCCGGATCGAGCTTCAACGCCCCGCCCATCGCCTCCTCGACGTGGTAGCCGCCGTAAATCTCCGCCGTGTCGAGAGTGGTGATTCCCATGTCCGCGCAGGCCTTGAACCGGCTTAACAGCGCCTGCGGCGTGCGGTTGGATGAGTCCTCATCATCGAGGATGCGCCACGTGCCATAGACGAGACGGGAAAATTCAGGGCCGTTGGGGGCGATGCGGTGGCGGGTGATCATGGTGCTGAAATGGTAGAATGGAGAATGGCGGAACTGAGAATGGCAAATAGCCTGAAACGCGTCAACACACCCATTCTGAAACCATTTTCAGTTTTCCATTTCTCCATTTGCAGTTCTTCCATTTTGGATCGCCTGCACAAGCAAAAACGGCATCCCTCATCAGGACGCCGCTTGAAAAAACTCTGGAAACTCAACTCACTTCGTCAGCGCACCGACCTTGAGCGCAAGGCGGCTCTTGAGGCGGGAGGAGGTGTTCTTCTTGAGGACGTTGGTCTTGGCGGCCTTGTCGGCGGCGGAGGCGAACTCGCTCAGACCAGCGCTGGCGGCGGCGGCGTCCTTCTTCTCCACGGCGGCGATCACTTTCTTGCGAAGCGTGCGGAGGCGGCTCTTCACCGTCTGGTTGTGGGCGGTGCGGGCCGTGGTTTTGCGGATGTTCTTTTCAGCGGAGCGGATGTTGGCCATAGAGGGGGCGGGGGAAAGGGCGGCGAGAATAGGACGCCACCCCCACCCTGTCAAACTGGAATCCAGGCATCCTCCCCTGCCCCGTTTTTCCTTGGCTCCACACGTCGAATCCGCTAAAACGCGGCCTATCCACACACCATGATCGAAGTCGAAATCTACGCCCCCGGTTTGCGCTCGGAGTCCGCCATGATGCAACTCCGCAACCAGATGGACCAGTTCCCGCGCGTCCGCTACAAGGTGGACACGCGCCACGACCTCGTGTACTTCGAAATCGACCGCCCGGGTGACATCTCCCAACAGGAGATCAATCAAATCTTCGACGCCATCGACCTCTCCCCGCGTTTCGTCGGCCAGATCCCCGAGGAACTTCGTTCAGGCCAGACGGAGCGGCTCATTTGAGTCACCCGGCCTTTGCTGAAAGCACCCGTGCCGCCTCCTTCATGCGATTGAGCACGTAATACACCGTCTGGCTGCGCAGCCGCACCAGATCCGCGCCGACGATGCGCGGCACGAAATCCTGCGGCACTGCCAGCACCTTCTGCAACGTGCATCCATTCAGCCCACGGCAAAGAATCGTCGTCAGCGCCTTCGTCAGCGTCTGTACCTTCGGCCCGAGGCTGATGGCAAAGTGCACATGGCCCTCCGCATCCACCCGCACATGCACGCCGACGGTGTCGGTGCATTCCGCGTCCTTTCTCACGTCTTCGAGATCAAACCGCTCGTTTTCCTTCGGCGCGTGCGTCGGTGACGCGGCCGCAAAGTCGATCAAATTCTCCCGTCGCTCGCCTTCGGGCAGCGATTCAAAAAAGGTGATCAATTCCTCAAGGGCGGCGGGATAGGGCATCTCCGTTCACATTGCAGTCTTTTGCGCCTCTTAGCGGCCAATTTCTACTTCTTCGCCGGTTTCGGCGGATTGAGGTCCACCACCGGCATTTCGACGAACTTTTTCCAGTGCGCTTCGCTCTGTTCCTGTGTCGCCACGCCGTCGTGAACCCACAGCGCATAGCGGACGCGCAGTTTCTTCTCCTCGGTGACTTCCACCGGCGTGTCGAGGCTCAGGCAGCAGCCCATCCAGCCGTCGTTGCGGACGTGGAAGGCGGTCGGGTTGTGCGGATTCATCGGGTGGTTCATCAACGTGATGCCGCCGAAGCCGTCCGCGTCGTTCGTGATGCGTCCGCTGTAATCGCACCAGCGCGCCGGTTTGCGGAAAATCTGCTCCTCGTTGAGCTGCCCTTCGGAATTCAAGATTCGCCCACCGCCATCGTGCACACCGATGCTCTTTGCCAGGCGCACGGCGATCAAACCGAAGCCCGTGGCGCCAAAGGTGGTCGTCTTGCCCTTCGGCGGCGTGAATTCCATGTCCACGATCATGAACCAGCTCTTCGCCCCATCCTCCGGCCGCACTTCGGTGCGCCGCACCTCGACGAGCTGGATCGATTTGTCCTCTTCACTGATCCAGCGGTTCACCATCCGCATCGACGCATACTCGTCCGTGTCCTCGTAGCCTTCGCGCGATACTTCCACATTCACGATTCGGCCCTGCTTCTTCGCGTAGTCACCCCAGAAATCGAGATCGTTCACCATGTTGTGCGTCACCCACACGCTGTTGTGATGCGAATGCGTCAGCGGATCATGCGGATGCCCCATGCGCGTCAGGCTCACGTCACGCGAAGCACGGATCGGGTGACAAAACGGCCGCATGTCCAACGGATCGAAGTGCATCGCGGTCAGTTCACGGCCATCGAGCTGAAACGACGTGATGTGATGCGGCAGCGGCACCGCCTGCACACGCGGAACCGGCTTTGCCGAGGGCAGTTGGGCTGACACGAACACTGCTGAGGCAAGGAGGAGGCAAAGAGCTTTCATCATCACTTCAAAACGCCCGCCCCCGGCCATTTTCCATTCTCAATTTTCCATTTTCAGTTCTTCCATTCTCTGACGCTCCCGCTACGCTCAGCGCCCTCAACCCATGAAGACAATCCTTCTTTCCCTCATTCTCACCGCATCCACCTTCGCGGCCACCATTCCAGATGCCGCGAAAGTCGGCGAATTCTATGCCGGCTGCCAGGCCTACAGCTTCCGCATGTACAACGTGTTTGAGGCCATGGACAAGACCGCGCAGTGCGGCGGCAAGACGATTGAGTTCTATCCAGGCCAGAAGTTCGACGACACTTCCAAGTGGGATCACAACGCCACGCCTGAGATGATCGACAAGGTGATGAAGCACCTCGAAGCCAAAGGCCTCACCGCTGTTGGCTACGGCGTCGTCAAACTCGGCCAGGACGACGCGGGCAATCGCAAGATCTTCGAGTTCTGCAAAAAGCTCGGCATCGGCGTTGTCGTCACCGAACCCGATGTCACCGCGCTCGACAAGATCGAGGCGCTCGTGAAGGAATTCGACATCAAGATGGCCATCCACAACCATCCGAAGCGCCCGCTCGACCGCGCCTACATGTTCTGGGATCCTGATTACGTCCTCGGCCTCGTCAAAGACCGCGATCCACGCATGGGCTCCTGCGCTGACATCGGTCACTGGGTCCGCAGCGGCCTCGATCCCGTCGAGTGCGTCAAGAAACTCAAAGGCCGCATCTTCGACAGCCACATGAAGGACCTTAATGAGTTCGGTGACGTCAAAGCCCACGACCTTCCCTTCGGCCAGGGCAAGAGCAACATCGCCGGCGTCCTCGCTGAATACCACGCCCAAGGCTTCCCCGGCCCGCTTCACTGCGAATACGAGTACAACTGGGAGACCAGCGTTCCTGAGATCACCCAGTGCCTCGAGTTCGTGAAGAATTGGAAGCCTGCGGCAAAGTAATCGAGTTCAATCCAAAGAGCGGGACCTTCCAGGTCCCGCTTTTTTGTGTCCACGCATCGCCATCTCGCGAGATCAACGAGTGCCTTCACACGGAGCACGAGTGTGTCGAAGACCACTCGCCTGTTTGTCTGTTATATCGCGAACGAATCACACCAAAAGTGGCGAGTAGGCTTCGCCATACTCGCGCTCCATCGACTCACCGCACCATCTTCAAATACGCGATCAAATCCGCCAGCGACTGCGGCGTCATCGCGGCTTCGAGGCCTTCGGGCATCAAGGAGATGCCGGTGCTTTTCAATGAGGCTACATCGCTGCGCAGGACGGATTTGGTGATGTTTCCCGCCATCTTCAGCGTCAGGCTCGCGCTCGTTTCGGTGGCGATGACGCCGTAGAGCTGCTCGCCGCTCTTCAGGGTGCAGTGGTAGGCCATGAAGCCGGGCTCGATGATCGCGCTGGGGTCGAGTATGGAGTTGAGCAGCTTTTCCGCGTCGTGCTGCGCCACGCTGCGCAGGTCCGGGCCGAGTTCGAGGCCCACGCCGTCGAGTTTGTGGCAACTGATGCACACGCTCGCGAAAACGGTCTTCCCGCGTGTCGCGTCGCCCTGGAGCTTCAGCGCCGGTTTGAACTTCTCCACCACCGCCGTCCGCGTGGCGCTCGTCGAGTCCGCGAAGACCTTCTCCGCGAGGCTGGCGATGTTTTTCTTCGGATGCTTCATCAATCGCGCCCGCGTCGCCGCGTCGGCGGATTTGGCTTCGAGCCGTTTCAGCAGCGCTAGCGTCCACGCGTCGTTCGAGAGCAGTGTTTCGAGGATCTGCACGCGCAACGCCGGCGTGCGCTGGTCCCAGCCTTCGAGCAAAAACTCCACACCGCCCTGCGGTTGCAGCTTTGAGACGAGTCGCAGCACCTCCGCGTTGCCCGTCTTCGCCCAAAGCTCCGGCAGCAGCGCCTTCACCGTCTCCCGATGCTCGCGATCCGAGGCCAGCAAGGCCAGCGATTCCATCGTCGGTGCCGTTTGGATCGAGTCCGCGGCCTGTTGCAGCCTCGCCGCCATTTTTTCGACCGCTTCACGCGCCTTGGCATCCGTGACCTGTTTCGCGAAAGCCGCCAGCGAGAGGTTTTTCTCGTCCAATACGGCCAGAAGCTCCTCCATGCCTTTTTGCACATCCATCCTCGTCACGAGCGCCGCGATGGCTTTTTCGTTTTTCGTCGCCAAAGCACAGCGCAGGAGCATCGCGAACGATTTGGTGTCCGCACGCGCACAAACCCGCTCCAAATGCGGTAGCACCGAACTCAACGCCGCGCCTTGCAACGGCGAACCCGGCTCTGCGCTGTTCAGCGTCTCCGCGAGCAAATCTCCCGCCCACTCGAACTTCAGTTCGCCGAGTGTGCAGGCCAGTTGGAGCCGCACTTTGGCATCCTTGTCGTTCACGAGCTTCGCGAGTGCTTTTTGGAGTGCGGACGCCTCGTCCGCCTTCCATTCGAAATGCTCCAACATCTGCAAGGCTTGCTCGCGAACGCGTGGATTTGTGTTCTCAATCAATTCATGCCATTCGTTTTGGTGATCCTTCTTCAATAAGCCCAGCGTCCAGGCGGCTTGTGTCAGGACGATGCCCTTCGGGCGCTCAAACAAACCTTTGAGGGCAAACTCACCGCTCCACAAAGCCCGCATCTGCGCCTTGTCCCTCAGCCAGCCATTCGGCGAAGCAAAGTAGTCATCTCGCTCCGTCGAGATGAACGGGACGTTTCCTTTGCCGGACGCTTTCTCGTTTTTGGACGCCGTTTGCTCATCTCGCGGAGCGAGATGGCTACTTTTCACCACCCGCCAAATCCTCCCCTTATCATCCCCTTCGCGATAATGCGGCAGAAGCTCCTCTTTCCCATTCTGCGGCAGCCACTGCGGGTGCTCGATCATGTAGCGATACATGTCGGCGACCCACAACGCGCCATCGGGGCCGGTGCGGACCATGACGGGGCGGCACCAGCGATCTTCGCTGGCGAGGAAGTCCGTAGTCCTCGAGTCCCCTCGCGGCTCAGCGCCCGGACCGCGAGAGGACTCGCGGACTACATCCGGCGTCGCTTGGAAGGTCACGCCATCATCTTCCAGAATGTTGTGCTGCACGACGTTGTGGAAGGGCTCGCAGGTGAAAGCGTGTGTTTTGCCGTCGTTGAAGAGCACTTGATCGCGATACACCTCGATGCCGCAGGCGCTGGTGAAGCGTCCGGCTTGGTCGAAGCTGTGGAAGCGCTTCTCCATGCTGCTGGCGGGATAGACGGGCGGATTCCGCGGGAAGAGCTGATGAATCGGGTCCGGCGGGATGACGTGCGGATTGCGGCGCAGGTAGTGATCCTGCAGGACGTAGTGCCAGAGCGGAAAACTGTTCTGCACGCCGAACCAGTGGCCCCAGTCATCGCGGGCGCGGCCGAACTGCGAGGGGCCGGTCTGCGGATCAAACTCGCCGGTGTCCGGCTTAAAGCGGAAATCGCGGCTGCCGAGGTCGATCTTTTCGCCGGTGAGCTTGCACTCGATCTGCGTGCCTTTGTTGTAGCCGCCGTGATGCGCACCCGCGGCGCAATACACCCAGCCGTCCATGCCCCAGCGCAGGCCGTTCACGCGGAGCTGCTGATTGCCGGTGCTGAAGCCGGTGTAGAGCACTTTCTTTGTGCCATCGGGCGAAATGAAAAAGATGTCCGGCGCGGCGGTGACGATGACGCCTTCACGCCAGGTCAAGATGCCGGTGGGATAGCTCAAATCGCTGACGATGACGTGGCGCTTGTCGTAGCGACCGTCGTGGTCGGTGTCCTCCAGCCGCACGACGCGTCCGCCGGCCTTGCCATTGCCATCCATGCCGAGCGGGTAGTCCGCCATCTCGATGACCCACAGGCGGCCTTGCTCATCCCAATCAAACGCGACCGGATCGAGCACCACCGGCTCCGCCGCGACGAGTTCGATGCGGTAACCGTCGCGCACATGCCACTTCTTCGCGGATTCTTCGGGAGAAAGCGGCTGCGAGGCCAATTCGATCTTCGGCGCGGGCGCAGGTGCCGCGGGTTTTTCCAAACCAGCGACCTCCACCTTTTCAAACGTGCCCTCAAGAGGGCCGAAGTCATCGCAGCGTTTGCCAAAGAACAATTCCTTCGCGCCGGGCGCGGTGACGGCCAGTTCGGCGTCGATCTCCACCTTGCCATTGAGCGTCACCTTCACGCGCGAGCCGAGGCGCTCCAGCTTCACGTCATTCCACGTGCCCGGTTCGATGACCGTCGTGCCGCGCACGATTTGCGAGGCCGCGTTGCCATTGAAGACGAACAACCGGCCCGGCGATGAGTCCTTGTAGTTCCCGCCGATGCCGAGGTGATCGCCCGGCGCTTGATGATCGCCCTTCGGCCCGCGCGAGATGAGGTAGGCGGTCACGGCGCTGACGTTGTTCGCCTTCGTGTTCTTGAAGCGCATCGACGCGGACCAGTTCTCATGCGCCTTCAGAAAGGCCGAGCTCTGCACCTGCGCCCGCTTCTTCCGTTCCGCCCGCGAAACGGCCCGCTTCGCATTCTCCTCACCCACTTTCGAGATGTTCCAGAGCTTCGCGATGAGTGATGGCTCGATGACGCGATCCCAGATCGTGATCTCATCCAGTCGGCCTTCGAGCCCTTGGCCGAAAAGCACTTCATCCTCGGATTTCCCGGCCTTTCCGGTCAACACAGGCTTCTCAGAGCCATCGAGATGCACCCGCACGTTTTCGCCATCGCGGATGAGCACGGCGAAATGCCAGTCGTCGGCGAGAATCTCCTCTTTCGTCTCTTCACCGTCGAGGGTGAGCTTTACGCGATGCTGCGCATCTTGATGCGCCTTCAAGCTGACGCCCAAGGCATTGATCAGCTCGCCTGTACGATCACTTGCGCCGCTTTCATGACCGAGCCAGAACCAGAGGGCGATGGAGGACTGAGTTCCAAGTTTCAGGTTTGAAGTTTCAAGATGGCCTCCGGCGAGGTGGACTGAGCGGTTGATCGTTTTCGGATCTGAGAATGCAGAAGGTTTCAAAGCCGACTCTTCATCGTAACCCAGACTCGATCCAGCTCCTGGGAGATAAAATGCATGCGGACCGACCAGTTTGGCCCTGCCGCCGAGTTCGTTGGTCAACGTTGAGTGAGCATCATCGCAGCGAAGGTAGGCCGTGGGTTTGGATGCCAGCGTTTCCTTCGCAAAGGAGCCATGTGTCGAATGCAGAGGCCGTGGCTGCTTGTCAGCAGTCTTAGCGATGGCTTCGCTCAAGGTGGTTACCATGGTCGGCTCAGCCTGCACTACGAGTCCGGCGGTGCGAGCTGGCCAAGTGGTGTATCCTCCGAGCGTGTGCTGCTCAGGCGGTGGAATGTACCCTGTGGCCCCATTCGCCAACTCAATGTTAAAGTGCGTTCCGAATGGCGACAGCTCCCGCAGTTTCAACCCCGTGATTGCATACACCTCATTTGGCAGCGTGGCGATGCTCAGATCACCGATGCGGATGGCTTGCAGCTTCACGCTGGTCTTTTGGCGCCCGTGAAGGATCAGCGCCTCTCTCGCATAGACTTCCTCTTTGTTTTTCGGCACGTCGTTTTCGATTTTTGCGGCGATTGGCTTTGCCCAGGCGAGGCGTTTTTCGTCGGGGACACGGTATTTGAGTTCCAACGTTTTCTCGATCATGCCGAGCGGGGCGTGATCGACATACTTCACGGTTTGCAGGGCCTTCATGGAGCTGTCGGCGACGGCTTCGGAGTAACTGTCGAGCGTGATGTCCTTTTTCTCCGCGCCATAGTCCATCCACATCTGGTCGCCGCTGGTGCCCTGGCTCATGGCGCAGACGAAGGGGCCGTTGCCATCGCCCTGCTGGCCCATTTTGGCAGCGAGGTGCTTGCAGAAGAGGCCGAAGTAGTCGGCGGAGACCGGCGTGCTGCCGAAGTAGTGCTGCGAGTAGTTCGCGAGCACACCGAGCGGTTTGCCATCGAGCGTTTGCAGCGCGATGACGCTGAGCTGCGGGTCCACCGGGCCGCTGGGGCCGACGACGTCTTTGCTGAGGTAGCCGGGATGCATGTTGGCACGGCCCGTGGCTTCGCCAAAGGGATCCACGACCTCTTTGCCGGGCAGGCGAATCCAGCGTCGGTTGTGTGTGTGCTCCCAATCGTCGAATGAACCCCAGCCGATGCGTGCCGGTTGCAGCGCCTTATCCGCCGCCACGATGGCCTCGGCGATCTTTGGTGTGAGAAATTTCGCATACACGGTGTCCTTTCGCGTGCCGAGGCAGCCCATCGCCGCTGGAGCGGAGTGCGTGTGCGTGGCGCTGACCATCATCCGGTCCACTGGGATGCCGCATTGCTTTGCCGCGATGCCTTTGGCCTCATCAATGAGCGACTGCTCCATCATGCACGTGTCCACGATGGCGAAGGCGATCTTCATCTTCCCATCATCGAGCACAAAACTGCGCACGAAGAGGTGATCCGTGAGCTTGTCGCTCGTGCGCTCGGTGAACATGCCGGCGATGATGCGCGGGAATTCCGTGGGCGAGATGTCCACTGTGGCGACTCCGGCGCGAAATGTCGGCGCGGCAGTGACTGAGGCGAAAGAGCAGGCGAGAAGGAGAAAAAGCAGCTTCTTCATGAGTTGGGTGTAAACCAACGCTCATCAAGTGCGCATGCTTGCCTGCACGTCAGGCGAGCAGCGGACCGAGCGCAGGCTCAGCGAGAAGCTTTTGCAACTCAGCGACCAATTGCGTGATCGGAACGGCCACCTGCGAGCGAGCGAGGAGATTTTTCACAACGACCTCGGGATATTCGGCGCCAAAGACGATGGCGAAGCGGGCTTTGCGATCTTCCGCAGCCTGGAACTGCTTGCCAACCTTCTGCGAACCGAATGGATAGTCGATGCGAATGCCTGCGGCTCGAAGCTGCTGAACAGCGGCGAGCGCATTGTCACGCTGGGCTTCATCCGCAATGACGACATACGCGTCAATGCTGCAAGCGGCGAGCAGGGCAGTGGTGAGCTTCATTTGCGCGCCTGGCGTTTTCTTCAATAGGATGCCAAGCACGACATCGCCCATCGCGAAGCCCGCGGCGGGCATGTCCACATGGCCGTCGCTCATGAGGGCGCAGAGCTTGTCGTAGCAACCGCCGCCTGCGAGGGCGCGGAGGCCGTGCTTGAGATCGAAGACTTCAAATACGGCGCCTGTGTAATAGGCAAGGCCGCGCACGATGGTGGCGTCGATGCGAATGAACTGCCACAGGCCGCGAGCGGCGAGGTTTGACTTCAATTCAGCGAAGGCGGGATGATTTTCATCGGCGGAGGCCATGAACGTGCGCACATCGCCGGTGGTGAGGCCGATCTCGCTGAGTTTCTTCTCGGTCTCCTCGGGCTTGTTGCGCTCGATCTTGTCGATGATCTGCAGGAAGGCGGTGATGTGATCAGCGCTGATGTTTTTCGACGTCAGGAAGCCATTCCAGATTTCGCGGTTGCTGAGACGAATGATGAAATCCTCCTCGCTCACGCCGAATTCGCGCATCACATCAATCGCCAGCGCAATGAGTTCCGCGGAGGTGGAGGACGACGAATCGCCAAGGATGTCAGCGTTGAACTGGATGAACTCGCGGCTGCGGCCCTCCTGCGGCTCCTCGTAGCGGAAACAGGGGCCGATTTGGAACCACTTGATGGGCTTCTTGAAGTCGCGCTGGCGTGCGGTGGCCATGCGCGCGAGCGAGGGCGTCACTTCGGGACGCAGCGTGATTTCACGTTCAGCCTTGTCCCTGAAGCAGTAGAGCTGCTTGGTGATCTCATCGCCGCTCTTCTTGCGAAAGAGATCGGTGCTTTCGACCAGAGGGCCTTCGTACTCCACAAAGCCGTAGCGCCGGGCGACAGAGCGCCAGGTGTCGAAGATGTAATTGCGTGTCGCACACTCCTCGGGGTAGAAGTCGCGAAAGCCTTTGACTGTGCGGAAGGAGGCCATAGAAGGGGCGGGATTCATCTTCATATGCACCGTGGACGCAACCGGAAATGCGGTGTTTATGAGCAGCAGCCCTGATCATGCTTTCCGACCTGTTTGTGCGCGATTTTCGCTGCTTCGCCGAGGCGAAGGTCGAACTGCATCCCGATGTGACACTGCTCGTGGGACGCAATGCGCAGGGGAAGACCTCGCTCATCGAGGCGGCGTGCGTGCTGCTGCGGTTGCAATCGCCACGAACGACGAACCGCGCGGAATTGGTGCGTTTCGATGCCGCGACGTGCCTGATTGAGGCCAACTGGAGTGGAAAGCGTCTGCGTTATGCGCAAAGCGCAACCACGAAACGTCTCGCGCTCGATGGCGCGACGTGCGGCAAGTCATCGGACTACCTCGCTGCATCGGGTGTCGTTGTCTGGATGGATCATCGCGACATGAATCTGCTGCGCGGCGGTGCCGAGCATCGCCGGCGTTTTTTGGACTTCGCGGCGAGCCAGATGTTTCCAGACTACCTGCATGCGCTGCGTGGATACGAACGCGCGCTGCGTGGACGGAATTATGTATTGAAGCGTGACACGGTGATTTCATGGAAGCAAGCAGACGCGTTTGCGCGCGTGATGGATGGATTTGCACAGGTGTTGTGGCAGCGAAGATCGGAGCTTTGTGAGGCATTGCTCACACAAGTCACATCCGCTCATGCGCATCTCAGCGAGAGCGCGGAGAACGCGCGCATCGAGTTCGCAAGCACGCGGAACGCAGGAAGTTTGTTTGATGGGCTGCTGGCGATGCGCGAGGAGGAATCGCGTTCACGTTCGACAGCATTGGGGCCACATCGTGATGACATTACGATGTATTTGAACAATCGCGATGCGACGACCTTCGCGTCCGAAGGACAGCAACGTTCGTTCGCGCTCTCCATGAAACTCGCGCAGGCCCATGTGCTGGAGCATGCGCGGGGCGAAGCGCCACTGATGCTGATTGATGATGTGTTTGGCGAACTCGACCCGAATCGCCGGCGTGCGCTGCTGGGCCTGCTGCCCAATGGCACCCAGAAGGTCATCACGACGACGAACCTCGACTGGGCGGAAAAGGATGCCCTCGGAGGCTGGATTTTGCAGGTGAACGAAGGCACCGTCAGGCAGATTTGAGGGAAAAAGGAGCTGTTTTCGAGGCAGCGGGGGAATCTGCCCGGCCTTGGAAACTTCCCTTGACGCATTTTCAGGCAGTTTTAGCTTTATAATGGGTCAGAATTTCCTGCACCGCGTTGTTGTTCGTGATTCTCAATAAAGTTAGAATTCTCCGCGATGCAGACGGATTTCCTGTGCCCGCGTCATTTCAACCATCTTCCCCTTTCCCTCCTCAATGTTCGGCAAACTCTTCGGATTCGGCACGAGCGACATCGGCATCGATCTCGGCACCGCAAACACACTCGTTTATGTCAAAGACCACGGAATTGTACTGAGAGAGCCTTCAGTGGTGGCGGTGAAGACCGGCACCAACGAGGTCGTGGCCGTGGGCGATGACGCCAAACGAATGCTGGGACGAACCCCCGGCGGCATTTCAGCGATCCGCCCGCTCAAGGACGGGGTGATCGCGGACTTTCGCGTGACCGAGGCGATGCTGCGCCACTTCATCAAGAAGGTGCAGGGAGGCCGCCGTCCGATGCGCGGCCCGCGTGTGGTCATCGCGGTGCCCTCCGGCATCACGGAGGTGGAAAAGCGAGCGGTGAAGGAAAGTGCGGAGCAGGCCGGTGCACGTGAAGTTTATCTGATCGAAGAACCGATGGCCGCCGCGATCGGCGTGGGCCTGCCGGTGCAGGAAGCGGCGGGCAACATGATCGTCGATATCGGCGGCGGCACGACAGAGGTGGCCATCATCTCGCTCTCCGGCATCGTTTACAGCCGCAGCGTGCGTGTGGCGGGTGACGAGCTCGACGAGTCGATCATCAATTACATGAAGCGCGCCTACAACCTCATGATCGGCGAGCGAACCGCGGAGGAAATCAAGCTGCGCATCGGCAGCGCCTTCCCGCTGGGCAAGGAAACGACGATGGAGGTCAAGGGCCGCGACATGGTGGCCGGCCTGCCGAAAACGATCACCATCACCAGCCAGGAAGTGCGCGAGGCGATGCTGGAGCCCCTCAATGCAATCATCGATGCCGTGCGCACGACGCTTGAGCGCTGCCCGCCGGAGCTCTCCGCCGACCTCGTGGACCGCGGCATCATGCTCGCCGGCGGCGGCGCGCTGCTGCGCGGCCTGGACAAGCTGCTCCAGGAGGAAACCGCCCTGCCCGTGCATGTGGCCGAGGATCCCCTCAGCGCCGTGGGCGAAGGAGCGGGCCGCGTGCTCAATGAACTGGAGTTCCTGCGCAAGGTGAGCACCACCGAAGTTTGACGCCCCGACCCGGGCCGCGGCACGGCCGCCTGAACACGCCAACCGCGCGCAGTCGCCGACCCGGGCCCGGTGGAAAGGACAGCCATGAAAAAATTCAACATCCTTGCGCTTCTCGTCTTCGTGGCGGGGCTTGTCGCGGTGTTCCTGCTGGACACGCCGGCGACACGACAGATCCAGGCGAAGGCGATGAGCCTGCTGGCGCCGTTCATCCATTCCAGCGCGGCGATCGAGCAGGCTGCGGAATCCACCATGGCCGCGCCGGTGAACCCGGTGGAGTTGAAACGTGAAAATGACGAGCAGCGTGTGCAACTCGAGCGCCTGCGCATCATCCAGCAAAAGTACAACCAGGTCATCGAGGAAAACGCCAAGCTGCGCCAGCTCATCGAGTTCAAGCAGGCCGCGCCGTTCAAAATGACGCCGGCGAAGGTGATCCGTCGCAGTTCGACCACTTGGTGGAACAGCCTCATCATCGACAAGGGCTCGCTGGATGGCATCGGCACGGACAGTCCGGTGATCACCTCGCTCGGTCTGGTGGGAAAGACATCCACGCTGGCCCCTCATCTGACCAAGGTCATCCTGCTGACCGACGAAATGTGCAGGGTGTCCGCCAAGGTCGAAGGCACTTTGGAGCAAGGCATCCTGGCAGGTGAGCGTGCCGCGCTGGAGGTGCGTCCTGAATTGCATCTGCGTTTCCTCAGCCGCAACGCGCACATCAATGCCGGCGCGGCGGTGTACTCCTCCGGTGAGGGCGGTGTTTTCCCGCCGGACCTGCTCCTTGGAAGAGTGAAGCGGTTTGAAAACCGCGAGATTTCCGGCGAGGCCATCGTCGAACCCGCGGTTGATTTTTCCACGCTGGATCACGTCTTTGTCATCGAGATGCAGGCAGCCGAGCCCGCCGAGCCGCAGCAGCAGGCGAACAAAACCAAGCCCTGAACCGCCATGCTGTTTCATCCCATCACAGTCATCCTGCTGCTGCTCACCTTCATGGTGCAGGAGTTTATTCCCGGGCTGGAGATCGCCCAGTTTGCCACGCTGTTTCTGCCGGCGGTGTTTTTCTTCTGCGCATCGGTGGCGTCGCCATTTGCCATGATGCTGGTACTGGCGTTCATCACCGGTTTTGTGTGGGACGCACGCTATCTGCAGGGCGCCGTCGAAGGCATGGGGGGAATGGAGGATGTGTTTGGCACTGGTCTGGACACAGAACTGGCCGTTTCCGGCCAGGCGCTGCCTTTCGGGCTTTCGATCGCCTTGTTCGGCGTTTTTGGCACGCTGATGCAGGGCATCCGGCCATTGTTCAAACGCGGGCGCCTGGAGCTTCCCGTGCTCATGGTTGGCGTGGCGACTTTCTCATGGCTGCTCTCCCAGTATCTGATCATCACCTTCCTGCGCGGATCATTGCAGTTCCCCGCCGGGGTGTGGACGAAGATGATCACCGACACACTGCTTGCGATGCTGGCCGCGCCGCTCATCTTCCTGCTGCTCTACTCGCTGGCCCGCCTGTCGAGCTATGAAATCAAATACGAGGGCCTGAGGTACCGTTTCGATGGTCGTTAAATACCATTTCCGCCTCTATCTCTTCACGCTGGCCATGCTGTGCGGGTTCGCGCTGCTGGTCTTCCGCCTGTGGTCGTTGCAGATCGACCGCCGGGAGGAGTTCGCCAAGATGATCCCCGGCGCGAAAAAGGAGCGCGCGCGCATCCCCGGTCCGCGCGGCGAGATCAAGGACCGCAATGGTGTCGTACTGGCCACAAACAAGGCCAGTTTCGAGGTGCGCATCAACCTCGCCGAGGTCGTGGCCGAGTACAAACGCCTCGTCAAAGAGAAGAAGAAGCCGGCGATTCCCGAGGTGCCCTTCGAGGTGGTCGAAAAAGGCATCCGGCGAAAGAAGCCCGAGATCGACATCTACACCATTTTCGAGGAGATGATTGCCGCGCGCATGGGTGAACTGGGCGTGCACAAGGAATACTCGGTGGACTCTCTGCGGGTGCACTACCGCAGCTTCGGCGGCGCGGTGCCCTGGGTTTATCGTGACGACCTGACATTCGCCGAGTTCAGCCGCATCGCCGAGCACAATCTCGGCCTGCCGGGTGTGACCGTGGCGGAACGCGCATCACGTGTGTATCCTCTGAAGGCACTGGCCTGCCACATCCTCGGCTACGTGCGCTTGCCAGACGACCAGCGAGCCTCCGCCGAGGAACGCAAAGGCTGGGACTACTACGTGCCGGACGATTTCGGAGGCGCTGGCGTGGAGAAAAGCTTCGACAAGTATCTGCGCGGCAAACCAGGTGTACGCGTCATGCAGCGCGACCAGCGTGGTCGGCCCGTGGGTGAGGTGCACGAGGAGTATCAGGAGCCCCGCAAAGGCAACGATGTGTACCTCACGCTGGACGCACGCATGCAGATCATCGCGGACAAGGCTCTGCGAGAAGCCGGCGTCGGGCGCGGAGCTGTGGTTGTGATCAAGCCAGCCAGCGGTGAAGTGCTGGCCATGGTCTCGGTGCCCTCGTACGACCCAAACCAGTTCATTCCCAGCATCCAGCAGGCCGACTGGGATGCGTTGCTCGAGAACAAGACGGTGCCGTTGCTCAATCGTGCGGTGAAAGGGCACGCGCCCGGTTCCACATTCAAGATCCCGATCTCCTTTGCAGGATGCCTGGCCCGCATCCAAATGAACCACTTCAACTGCAGCGGCAGCGTCACCTATGGCAACACTGCCATGCAGTGCTGGATCCAGCGTCAAAGCGGTGGTGCGCATGGCACCTTGAGCCTCAGTGAGGCCATCATGAAGTCATGCAACTGCTTCTTCTACCGCTACGGCAATGCCGCGGGCATCTCCAACATCACCAAGGTCGGCAAGATTCTCGGCGTGGGTGAGAAGACCGGCATCGAACTGGAGGACGAGGACTCCGGCATCCTGCCGAATCCCGACTGGCTGCGCATCAACCGGCCCAACGAGCGCTGGAGTGACGGTTACACGGCCAACACATCCATCGGCCAGGGGATGGTGCTCGCCACACCGCTGCAGATGGCATCCGTCGCCGCCACCGTCGCCAATGGCGGCAAGGCTTGGAGCCCGCATTTGCTAAAACGCGTCCTGGATGGCAGCGAGATCGTGCTGGACAACCCGCCCAGCCTCCGCGGTGATCTTTCGGCAAACGTGAAGGCCGATGAAATCGAAGTCATCCGCAAAGGCATGTGGAAGGTGGTCAATGACCCAGGCGGCACCGGCAAATCCGCCCGCATCACCGGCGTCGAGGTGGCCGGGAAGACCGGCACCGCGCAAAACTGGCGGCGGGATCAAAACGGCAACAAGCTGGACGACAACCACACCTGGTTCATTAGCTTTGCGCCGTATCAGAATCCGAGGTTCGCCTGCTGCGTGCTCGTGCAGAACGGCAAGTCCGGTGGTGGTTGCGCCGCGCCCGTCGCACGTCGTGTGCTGGAGCAGTGCCTCGCTCTCGATGACCCTGCCAAGGCAACTTTCAAAGTGGCCATCGAGCCGATGACGCCGGCCGAGGGCCACTTCAAACATATCTCACAAGTCCAATATGTTGACGCCGCGGTGCCTGAGGCACCCGGTGCAGATGAGGACGGCGATGTGGGCGCGGGTGCGTCCACCGCTGAACCGTCAGATGACACGGCGCCGCGCCCCAACGCGACGCCCAACATCAAACGGAAGGCCGATTCGGCGGGATCGGCGGGAAGCAGCTCCGGACAGAATGTGCCCCAGGCCGTGCCAGTGCGCAGGGTCGGTATTTTCAGCCGTGGAGGCTCCCAGGAAAACAAACCGTCCGAACCCGCCCCAGGCGGCGGGCTTCTTCGCCGGCTCTTCGGCCGCTGAAGAATCGCATCATTTCAGGGAGACTTACCAACATGGCATTGACCTTCGTTCAGAGAATCAAAGAACTGCTCACCGGCAAACGCGACATCAAAAGCGGCATCCGCCTCGTCATCAACTGTGAGAAGCTGGAGAACCGCGTCGCGTTGCTCGACAAGGGCGTCGTCGAGGAATACAACATCGAGCGCGTCGGCACCAGCAGCCTCATCGGCAGCGTCTTCAAGGGCCGCATCCGCAACATCGAGCAGGGCCTCAAGGCCATGTTCATCGACATCGGCTTCGACAAAAACGCCTTCCTTCACTTCTGGGACGCCATCCCCGCCGCGCTCGACGCCGGCATGGAGGAGATCAACCGCGGCGGCAGCAAGAAGAAAAAGCGCATCGAGGCCAAGGACATCCCCAGCCTCTATCCCGTCGGTTCCGAGATCATGGTGCAGGTCACCAAAGGCCCCGTGGGCAACAAAGGCCCGCGCGTCACCACCAACATCTCCCTCGCGGGTCGTCTGCTCGTTTTGATGCCCCTCAACGACACCTGCGGCATCTCGCGCAAAATCGAAGATCCGAAGGAGCGCTCGCGTCTGCGCAAGATCATCGAAAAAATCACCCTGCCCGAAGGCATGGGCATCATCCTGCGAACGGAGGCCTCCGGCAAGCGCGCCCGCCACATCGTGCGCGACTTGAACATCCTCCTCGACGAATGGGACCAGATCGTCGCCAAGCGCGACGGGCAAAACGCGCCTGTCTGCTGCTTCCAGGAGCCCGACCTCGTCGAGCGCACCGTGCGCGACTTCCTCACCGAGGACATCGACGAAGTCGCTTGCGATGACCAGGCCACCGTCGAGCGCATGCAGCGCATGGCAGCGCACATCTCCGGTCGCGCGAAACGCCGCATCAACTACTACCAGGGCCAGACGGCCATCTTTGAGCACTACGGCATCCAGAAGCAGGTGGACAACGCCTTCTACCGCCAGGTCTGGTTGCGCTGCGGCGGCTACATCGTCATCGACCAGACCGAGGCCCTCGTCTCCATCGACGTCAACACCGGCCGCAACAAGGGCCACAAGGACGTCGACAAACTCCTGCTCGAAACCAACCTCGAGGCCGCCGCCGAGGTCGCGCGCCAGCTCCGTCTGCGCAACATGGGCGGCCTCATCGTCGTCGATTTCATCGACATGAAGCACCGCAGGGACCAGCAGGCCGTTTACAAGTCCATGCTGGACCATCTGAAGCGTGACAAGGCCAAGACCCAGGTCCTGCCCATCTCCCAATTCGGCCTCATGGAGATGACGCGCCAGCGCCTCAACGAAAGCCTCGACACCACCCTCTACGAGGACTGTCCGTACTGCAAAGGCCACGGCCAGGTCAAAACACCGCTCACCATGAGTGTCGAGTTGCAACGCGTCCTCGTCAGCGTGCTGGGCCGTGCCAAGGAAGACCAGCGTCAGATCCTCGTCGTCGTACATCCCGAGGTCCTCAACCGCCTCAAGACCGAGGATGGCGAGCTGCTGGTCGATCTCGAGCGCAAATACCACGCCCGCCTCACCTTCCGCAGCGATCCCACCCACCATCGCGAGCAGATCACCCTCGCCAACGCCCAGACCGGCGAGGAAATCCGCATCTAAGGAGCACCGTAACATGGCTGCCAAGACCTTGAAGGACCTCGGCTTCGCCCTCTACGGCACCAGTAGCGGCATCTCTGAAGCCGGTATCCCCGTCAACATCCTCCCCAAACTCGCCAGCGGCCAGCGCCCGAACGTCATCGACCTGATGAAGAACAAGGACATGGCTTTGGTCATCAACACGCCGAGCGGCAAGAACCCACTTCTCTTTTTTATCAACTGCAGCACTTCCTTGATCGGCGTCTGGCCCTGGCCCCAAGGGACGTTGCCGCCGTCGGTGGCGAGGGTCCTTCAGGTGCAGGTTCGTGATGCGTGCGTGATGCTTATCAAGCCCAATGGTTGCACACCTGCCAATCAGCCACCGCTCACGCTGACTTGAACACGGACAAACATGCGTGGCTCGCCGCTGAAGGGTCCGATGGGAGTGGTGACGATCCCGCCGGTGCCGTCGAAGCCGGTGCCGACTGGCGTCCATGTGCCGTTGGTCATGGTGGGCGAGGTTTCGATCAGGTAGTGGCGGCCGAGCGCAGTGGGCAGGGTCACATCGAACGCATTGCCGTTGGGCACGAAGGAAGTGACTTCGAAGCGGCTGTTTGGATTGTTGGGATCGGTTAGCGCGAGCCATTCCTCGCCGTTGGTCTTGCCGTCCTTGTCGTAGTCGAAGTTGTAATCCCTCTCAGCGGCAGACGCCCCAACCGGCAGTTTCTCCGTCAGATAGACATAACTGTTCGTATAGGTGCCGGCTTCATAGGAGCCGAGATCGGGCACGCCGACGATTGGGAATCCACGCTGGTCGTAGGTCGCGGTGCTCCCGGTTGCCGCGTTGATCGCCGGACTGCCGGCCCCCAGCACGAAGAGCGGGGTCGGTCCGCCAAAGTAATCGAACAAGCTGAGTTTCGGATCGACCTGTGAATAGCTGCCATTGGTGCTGTCCACCGTGCCGTCGATCGCTGAATGCACGATGTTGTTGCCGAGAAGTTTGACGGTGCCCTGGAAGGCGGCGATGTCGGGCCCCGGGGTTCCGAAGTTTCCGGAAAAGATCGAATGCTTCAGCTCCAGATTCGCGTTGGCACCATAAAGATAGATGCCGCCACCGTTGGCTCCGTCATCGACACTGTTGTTCGAGACGGTGCAGTGGGTGAGAAAAACCCCTCCGCTGGAACTGGAGTAAATGCCGCCGCCGGCGAAGTGGGCGAAGTTTCCGCTGACCGTGCAGTGACGCATGGTCAGCTTGGCCGCCCCTTCTTGATAGATGCCACCTCCAAAAGAGTAGGCGCTGTTCTGGCGGACCACGCACCGTTCCATCACGAGAATTCCAGCATTGTAGATGGCACCGCCCTCCAAAACGGCGCCATATCCAGTGCCGCCGCTCGGACCGTTCGCGAAGAACTCACAGTCCACGAGGGTGGTATTGCCATTGGAGGTCAGGGCGGCGCCGGAGCTGGTTTGTATGCCGCGACCGTTGGTGAATTTCAGGTTCCTGATCTCGTAGTCAGCCCCGGCGAGATACATGATGTTTCCTTGGTTGAGACGGTCAAAAGTAATGCCGTTTGGCAGATTCGATGCATCGATGGTCAGGGAATGAACAATGTAGATCCTGGCCGACGAGGAGGAGGTATAGATGGTGGTGCCGTTCAAATAAGGTTCGAACAGAATAGTGTCCCTGTAAGGATCGGCATCCGCCGCCGCGATGACTGCCTCAAGTGATCCCGATCCACTTGAGTAGGAATTGGTTACCACATAAGGTTTTACCACATTGACGGTATAGATCCTTGTGACGGGGCCTTCCGGGGCGCTGACGGCAATGGTAATGACGTTCAGCCCTTGCACCAGTGGCACGGGGCCGCTCGTGACTCCGCTTCCCAGAGGAACGGAATTGACCGTGATGCTCGCGTTCCCCTGCACTGCGGTGGGCGTGACGGTCACCGAGTTCACGGTTCTGTCGACGTTGGCCAGGTAAGACGTGGTGTCGGGATCAAATGCAGGCAGAAAGGTGGCGCCGCCCAGGGCCAAGGACGACAGCCTTGGGTTTCCCTGGCGGAGGATGCCGACGGTGTAAGTCCTGGTCAGCGTGCCATCCTGTGAGGTTGTCACCACCTGGATCGTGTTGTTGCCAACGTTCAGGTTGATCGGCGAAGTGGCGACGCCGGAGCTTGCCGTGGAGCCGTTGACCGTGAGCGTCGACAAGGGGTCCCCGAGTGTGGCGGTCACGGTGGTGCTGGTGGTTTCGTTGGCCACGGTGAGGCTGTAGCCGAGGGTGGAGCTTTGAAATGCCGGCGTCAGAGGGCCGGCGCTAACGGTCAGGTTCGAGAGATCCGCTGTGACTTGCCTGATGCTGATCGAGTAGGTCTTGACGATGAATGGATCATCCGCAGTGACGACGACTTGGATGACGGAGTCCTCCGGGCCGACGGCGATCGAGCCACTCGCCGCTCCGGAGACGACGGGAACTCCGTTCACCGTAACCGTGGATGAGGGAGCCAAAACCGTGGGGGTTACGGTAATGCTCGATACGCCGGCACCGACCCGCCCCAAATAAGATGTCGTCGCGCTGCTGAATGAGGGAGTAAGGGTGCCGGTGCTCAGGACGAGACCGGACAGGTCGGCATTCGTGTTCGCAACCTCCATCGCCCCGATGTCCGCGATGCTGCCGCCAATCCCATCGCCATCGCGCGGCCGTGTGACGCCGCGCTGGTCGATGGCTTCGGTGGAACTCACTGCGGCATCGATCGCCGGGCTTCCGGCCAGCAGTTTCATGGTCTGGGTAGGTCCGCCATTGTTTCCAAGGGCAGCCAACATGGGAGCGGCGATGACGGGAGCTGGACCCGTGGGAACCACGCCACCCACAGGGGCCTTCTCCGCGAGGTTGGCGCCGATGAAGGTGAGATTGCCATCATTGACCAGGTCGGTGACTCCCGTGTTTCCCTGCCCGAGGATGCAGTTCTCGATCTGCATGGTTTTGGAGGGGGCGTTGTAGATCGAGCCGGAGTTCAGCAGGGCGATGTTGCCGGCGAAAGCGCAGTGGCGCAGCGTGGCGGTGGCGTTGTTGTAGATCGAAAAGTCGGTCCCGGAGGTGTTCGCGGTGATGGTGGAGTTGACGACGGTGAGGGTGCCCGCGTTGTTGTAGATCGCTCCGGCATGACCGCCCGAGCTGTTGCCCGTGATGGTGCAGCGACGGACGGTGAGGATCCCTCCGTTGAAGATCGCGCCGCCGCCGAAGTCCGCCGAGTTACCGGTGAGGGTGCAGCGGTCGAGTTCCAGCGTGCCGCTGGAGAAGACCGCGCCCCCGGCTTGGCCGCCGGTGAGCGCCGCGCCCGTGAGCTTGAGTCCGAGCAGCGTCAGGATGCCGGTGTTGAGGACCGCCCGGGAGGTCGCGTTCGATTGGATGGTGAGTCCGTTGGCGAGTGCGGTGGCATCAATGGTGATGCCGTCCACATCTCCGCTGAGGGAGGTCCCGCTGGTCATGGCGATCGTGGCACCATTCAAGCCCGGAGCGAAGGTCACGGTGTCCGCCCCGCTGAGAGTTCCTGCGTAAGCGACCGCCTCGCGCAGGCTGGTCTGGTTGTCCATGTCGTCCACCGTGTCGGCAGCGATCGTCACGACGAGGCTCGGCGCTTCTACTGCTGCTAATGGAGAACCAAAAGCGCCGAGAAGCGCTAGCGTTATGAATACCATCCATGTTTTCGCTTTTGAAATGCCACCTCGCATGCAGGAATGATACAAGCGCGAACCGCCTTCCAAAGTTAAAATGCCGTTGCGCATCAGTTCGAAATTGATGTGAAATCAAACACCCGTCAAGCCCCCGGGCGGGCGGTGCATGCGAACAAGTCAGAGCCGTCGGCGCTCCTCGCAAGGACAGCCCGTGGCGGATGAATTTGGGATAGCTTGCTGCCCACCCAAGTCTGATGACTTTATTGATACGGAGAAAAAGCCACCGCGCTCCTCGGCACACACAGTCGAACCACTCACGCAAGGGCCTCTTGGCAATACTGCACGCACTTCGCCACTTCTTTCACCATGTCGGAGCCTTCGGGGATCTTGTATTCCAGTTCGAGTTGACTCGCTACGCTCGGTTCCGCTGCTCTCCGGTTTCACCTTGAAACAAGAAACTTGGAACAAAGAACCAGGAACAACGGAGCGGCATCGGCGTGCCGCGCTCCCAGCCCAACCATCAGCGCTGGGAGACCTTGGCGCCCTGGAGGAGTTTTTCGAGGTTCGCGTCGGGCTTCACGCCTTTTTTGAGCGCCTCGTCATATTCGGCGCGCGCCTTGTCCCACTGCGGCGGATCCCAGGTGACGTAGAGCACGGCGAGATTGAAGTGTGCCTCGCCGTAGGCCGGGTCGATGGCCAGCGCGGTTTTGAACTCGCGCTCCGCGCGCTCCAGCAGGTTGAGCTTGGTGGCGATGATGCCGAGGTAATGACGGCCGCTGGCATTGTTCGGACGCGCCGTGAGGCTCTTTTCAAAGTAGCTCATCGCGTCCTTCCAGCGCTCCTGTTTGAAGTAGGTCACGCCGAGCGCAAACGCGGCGGGTTCGTTGACGGGGTCGTAAGCGAGGGCCTTTTGCAGCGCCACCTCCGCATCCGCATGCTTGTCCATGCGCTGGCGGGCGATGCCGAGGCCGACAAGCGCCGTGACATTCTTCGGCTCGGCACGCAACGCATCCTCATAGAAGCGGGCGGCGGCCTCGAAGTCCTTGCTCATGTAGGACTCGTTGGCCTTGTCGATGAGCTGATCGACGGCGCTGGGCGCAGGCGCGGCGGCTTTCTTGTCGCTGTCAGGCATGGCGTTGGCGATGAGCGTGGCCTGCACGCCCTTGGGTCCCAGCAACTCGCGCACGACGGGATCGGAGAACAGCTTCTCCTCGTCCGGCGTCAGGATCATGCGCGCGCTTTTGAGTTCCTCGACCTGCTGGATGAGATCCTTGGAGGCGTTCTCCATCTTCTGCAGCTCCGCGATCATGAGGTCCTTGGCGGCCTGCTGGCGGTGCTGGACGCGGAGCTGGCGCATGATGATGGCGCGCAGCATTTCGTTTTCCTGCGTCAGCTCGGGTGTGGCGGCCATTTTCGCATCCATGCCGCCTTGCTGCAGTTCCTTGAGCTGCTTCGTCAGTTCGGCCACCTGGGTCTGATACGAACCGCTTTCCTTGCGCAAATCGGCAAGCTGCCCCTGCAGACCATTGAGCTGTCCACGCAACTGGACGATCTCCTCGTCCTTGCGTGTCGCATCCGTCTTCAACGCAGCCACCTGCTTCTGGGCGTCGGCCAGCTCCTTCTTCAAACGATCGTTTTCCGCGGAGAGGCGTTTGATCGCTGTGTTGCTGGACTTCTTCGCCAGCGCATCCACCTCCGCCTGCAGACCGAGGCTGCGGGCGCTGGCGGCGTCGCGTTCCTTCACCGCCGCATCACGCTCTGAGATCGCGACGTCACGCTTCTTGATCGCATCATCACGTTCGGTGAGGATTTTGGCGCGCTCCTGTTCGATGGCGGCGACCCGGGCATTGGCCTCGGTGAGCTTTCCAGAGGCATCCTTCGCCGCGGACTCGGCGGTCATCAGACGCTGGCCGGTTTTGCGCATCTCCAGCTCCACAGCCATCTTTTCTTCCATCAGCTTGTCCAACTGGGTCTTCGCGGCACGGCCCGCCTCGACCTCCCTGCTCATGGTCGCAATGCTCTGGTCCAACTGCATCGCCTTCTGGCCCAGCGCCTGGTTTTGCGCGCGCGCGGTGGTGATCTCGCCCGAAGCCCACTGGTACCACTGCTGCCACTTTCCAAGATCGGCCTGGTACTGGTTGTTCTGCACCTCCAGCTCCTGCACCCGCTTCTTGTACATGTCCTCCCACTGCCGGAGGAAGTCATTCAAGCTCGGCAAAGAACCCTGCGCGGCGGGAGCCGCGCCTGCCGGCGTTGCCAGCGTGCCTGGAGTCGGAATCGCCGCGGAAGGCATGCCCACGTTCGCGGCAGGCACATAACCGGGAGACACCGGCGTCAAAACCTGCGGTTGCGAAACCGCCTGTGGCTGGGACAACCGCACCTGGATGCGGCTCAGCGAGTCCTGAATCTTCTGCTGGCGTGCCGCGCGCATCTCCGGCTGCCAGGCCGGATAATTCCGGGCGATGCTGTCCATGATCTCACCCGCCTGCCTGAATTTCGCCTGCGCCATCGCCAGATCGCCTGCGGACTCCAGTTTGGTGGCCTCATTGTTGAGGACAAAGCCGCGGAAGTAGAGATCGGCCACCTCGCTGGTCGCATCGATGGTCTGGGCATGTGTCGTCGTGGCAAGACAGAGTGCCACCGCGAGCATGAGGGCTGGAAGGAAACGATTCATGAGGGGTTTTCGGACAGGGGCATCGATCATACCGCCTTCCCCTCCTCTTGGCAATCATCTTGGCAGCCCCTGGCCCTGCCTGCGCCGCAGCACGGCCACCCAGCGGTCCACGGACTTGCCTGGGGCGTCCTTCAAAGCGCGGCTGGCCTTGTTGCGTTTGTTGCTCACCACCTCCATGCCCAGCGCCTCCAGCGCCCGCAGCGCGAGCCGGTGCTCGACATCGAAGTAGCTGGTGATGACCAGCATGCCGTCCGGGCGCAGTTTGGCGATGCCCTGGTCGAAAATCTTCTTCCACAGCTCCTGGCCGTGCCAGAAGTTCTGATGGCGGAGGAAGACCATGTTGAAGTCATCGCCCAGTTCCTTGTGCTGGTCGATCTTCGTCGCGTCCTCGATCAAAAACTGCGCTGGCAGATGGCGATGGGTTTCGCGGGCCTGCCGAATTTCGCGAATGCGGATGTCCGCGCCCACCATTTCGACCGATCCACCCTTTGTGAGATCGGAACCGACCTGGATCAGCGTCTCCGCCTCATCACAACGCCCGCAGGCGAGATTGAGGATGCGCATGTCCTTCTGCGCCGCCGACAGATGCGGTGACAGCGAGTCGTGCAAAAGCGATTTCAGCTTCGCCATGTCCTGCTGGATGGCGTTTTGCGGCTGCGGCAAATCGGAAGATGACGTGATGATCGAACTCATGATCACTCAAGCTTGGTAAACACACCCGCCGCCGCTTTGACGGAGATGTTTTGATTCGACGCATAGGCTTTGGCGGCCGCCATGCGGATTTCGGAGCGCGGACCATTGCGGAGCCAGACTTCCAAGGCATCGCGAAGCAGAAAGGAGCCGGGATACATGAGCTGTTCGGTGGTGAGAACAGGACGCACTTTCAACGCTTCCAGATGTGGTCTGAAATAACTCGCGCTCATGCAGCAAAGGATGATCGCATCGGTTGATTTCGCCGATGCATCGACGGCGGAAACATTCACGGCTTCATCCATGAGTCCATTGTGGCCGATGAAAACCGTCAGATCGCTTTTGCGGTCGCGCAGGTTCGCGAAAAAGGCTTCGAGGCATTGGTGGATGTCTTTCCCGCGCCAGGCTTCAGCAACGAGCACGCAATCCTTTGCGACGTGGCGATAGCTGTGACGTTCGAGAACCTCCGCTGTGGGGTTTTCCTCGGTCTTTTCGAGCTTCCACGCCTTGCTGCGGCCAAACACGGATTTGAAGCCATCCGTGGTGCCCCAGTAGAGATTGGTGGTCGCGTCGTCACCATTGCCAATCTTCGCAGGCACCTTCGCGATGCCTTGATGCTCGTTGTCCGCGAGTGCGACGAAGACGTGGACGCGTTTGGTCTCCGCTTGAGCACTTCCGAAGGCGAAAGCACAGGTGCAGAAGATTGTGACCCACATCTTCATGAGATCAGAACTTCAACTCCTCACCGAAGATCATGCGCGCGGCCTGGGCGACGTCTTTGTCACCACGTCCACTGAGGTTGGCGAGGATGATCTGGTCCTTGCGCATCGTGGGGGCCACTTTTTTGACCTCGGCGATGGCGTGTGAGCTTTCGAGAGCGGGAATGATGCCTTCGATCTGGCTGAGCTCTTGGAATGCATCGAGCGCCTCGGCATCGGTGGCGTAGTTGTAGGTGACACGGCCTTGATCGTGCAGCCACGCGTGCTCGGGGCCGATGGCGGCGTAGTCGAGGCCGGCACTGACGCTGTGCGTGAGTTCGATCTGGCCATCGGCATTGGCGAGCAGCCAGGTCTTCGTGCCTTGCAGCACGCCGAGACGACCGCCTTGGAAGCGAGCGGCATGTTTTTCGGGAAGAATGCCTTCGCCACCGGCTTCGACGCCGGTCATGCGCACGTCTTTGTCATTCAGGAAGGGATGGAAGAGACCAATGGAGTTGCTGCCGCCTCCGACGCAGGCGACGAGAAGATCGGGCAGGCGCCCTTCGCGTTCCAAAATCTGGCGGCGTGCCTCGATGCCGATGACGCGATGGAAATCGCGCACCATCATCGGGAATGGATGCGAACCGAGCGCTGAGCCGAGGATGTAATGCGTGGTGCGCACATTGGTGACCCAGTCGCGCATGGCCTCGTTCACGGCCTCCTTGAGCGTGGCCTGACCAGCAGTGACGGCACGGACTTCCGCGCCGAGGAAGCGCATGCGGGCCACATTGAGCGCCTGCCGCTCCATATCGACCTTGCCCATGTAGATGACGCATTCGAAGCCGAAGCGCGCGCAAACAGTGGCCGTGGCGACACCGTGCTGACCAGCGCCGGTTTCAGCGATGATGCGCTTCTTGCCGAGACGCTGCGCGAGCAGGATCTGACCGAGGGCGTTGTTGATCTTGTGCGCACCGGTGTGGAGGAGGTCCTCGCGTTTGAGGTAAATCTTCGCGCCGCCGAGTTTTTCGGTCCAGCGTTCGGCGAAGTAGAGTGGCGTTGGCCGTCCGACGTATTCGCCGAGCAGGCGGTCGAGTTCTTTTTGGAAGGCGGGATCGGCCTTGGCCTTCTCGTAGTGATCGGAAAGCTCGGTGAGCGCCGCCATGAGCGTCTCGGGCACGAACATGCCGCCATACGGGCCGAAATGGCCGTGGGTGTCGGGCATCACAGGAAGCGGAAGGATCGAGGCGGCGGTCATGGGGAGGCGAAAGTAGAACGAATGCCGTTTTTGGCAACGTCACGCTGCAATCCGACTTTCCCCTGCCGTGGAATCACTCCCTGGCGGCTCCGCCTTCGAGCGCGGCGAGCTTTTTCTCCAGTTCACGCACACGATCGATCAACTCGGGAATGCGGGCGGGCAGACTCATCATCTTGCGGCCTTCCATGAGCGGGCGTGCCGGATAACCGGTGTAGGCGCCGGCCTGGGGAAGGCTTTTGGCGACCCCCGATTTGGCCAGAACCATGACCTGGTCGCCGAGTTCGAGATGGCCGGCCACACCAACCTGGCCGCCCAAGGTGACGTAATTGCCAAGACGGGTACTGCCGGAGATGCCGGTCTGCGCGACGATCACACAATGCTTCCCAAGGACGCAGTTGTGGCCAATCTGCACGAGGTTGTCGATCTTCGTGCCCTCGCCGATCCATGTGCGGCCAAATCGGGCGCGGTCGATGGTGGTGCAGGAGCCGACTTCGACATCGTCATCGATCTGCACGATGCCGACCTGGTCGATCTTTTGGTGACGGCCTTTGATGAGCTCATAACCAAAACCGTCCGAGCCGATGACCACACCGCTGTGCAGGACGACGCGATTGCCGAGCACGCAGCGCTCTTTGATCACGGTGTTCGCGTGGATCACGCAGTCAGTGCCGAGTTTCACTCCCCGTCCGATATAAACCCCCGAGTGAATGACGCTGCCAGCCCCAATCACGACGCCACTCTCGATGACGGCATGCGGACCGATGCTCACTTTTTGTGGGTCGAACAACACATCACTGGCGACGACAGCCGTCTCGTGAATGCCGGGCACGCAGGTGACGGAAGGCGGGCCGAAGAAGCGGATGACGCTGGAGAAAGCGAGCGTGGGATTGTTGACACGGATGAGAGCGAGTTCAGCCGGGGCCTCCGCGACATCAAGGTCATCCGGCACGAGCGCCGCGCTGGCACGCGTGGTCTTGAGCGCGGGAAGGTAGCGCACATTGCCCAGGAAGGTGACTTCACCCGGTCCTGCGTCGGTGATGGAGTTCAGGCCGGTGATGACATTCGTAGCGGAGCCAGATGCAAGCGTGCCGCCAACCAGTTCGGCCAGTTGCTGGAGGGAGATGGAATTGCTCATGGACGCGGAAGACGTTGCGCTGGAAAGAAAAAGGCACGTCGCACGTGCCTGCGGCGTGCCTTGGAGGAGGATCGTGATCCTGTTATTTCTTGGGTTCCCCGGCTTTGGGTGCCGCGGCCGGATCTTCCTTCTTCGGCTCGGCGCCGGGAGGAGGAGCATTCTTGTTGAGTTCAACGATGATCTGGTCAGTGAGATCGACAGCGGCACCTTCCCTCACATGCAGAAGGATCGGCACCGTGGAGAGACTCACGCCAGTCTTGTCGAAGACGAGGTCAAAGGAGTCGGCCTTCGCACGGTCACGAACCACGGCGAGAATCTCCTCGTAAAGCCCCTTGCGGATCTGCATGTCCTCCTGCTTGAGCTGGGTCTGGCGGCGCTCGGCGAACTCCTGCATCTCCATCTCCATGGAGCGGATCTCCTTGAGCTTTTCGTTCAACTCAGCGCCATACTTGTTGCGTTGCTCCGGCGTGATGATGGGGTCTTGGGCGGTCTTTTGCAGCTTCTGGGCCTCCGTGGCGAGATTCTTGTACAAGTTCTGGCGCTCCTGCATCTCCTGGGCGGCCTTTTCATAGTTGGCCTTGTACTTTTCCGCAGCGGTTTTGGTCTTGTGAAATTCCTGGAAGACCTTGGACATGTCAATCACGCCAAATTTGAGGTCGGCGGCATGCAGGGCAGGAACAGTGGCGAGGAGGAGGGCGGTGAACGCGCGAAGGATCATAAGCAGAGGGAGGGGAGTTTGTACGGGATTGCGGAGCCAGACAAACAAAATGTCCGGCACGGAGACTAGAACTTGTAGCCCATGTTGAACTGGAAGCGGCCTGAGCCTGTGAACTGGTCCTTCGACACCGGCACGGCATAGTCCACGCGGATGGGGCCGATGGGGAGGAAAAGACGCAGACCGATGCCGACATCGGAGAAGACAGTCCCGCCAAAGTTAAGTGCGCTGGAGCCAACGGTACCAATATCTCCGAAGAACGCGACACGAGGCGCCTTGTCCGGGGGAGCGCCGAGAATGTTCACCGGCACCGTGTACTCGGCCGTTGCGTAAACAGAGGTCAGACCACCAATGGGCTCCCCCGTGATGTCCTTGGGACCAGCTTTGCGGTAATTGAAGCCGCGCAGATTGTTGGCACCGCCGAGGAAGAGGCGCTCGAAAATCGGCACGCGGGAACCACCCCAGTTATCAACGGTGCGCAAGGCACCTTCAAAACTAAGGATCGAGTCACCCCAGAGGCTGAAATACTGCTGACCGGAAAAGCCGACACCGTAAATCTGAACGTCACCACCAAGTCCGGCAGCAGTGGCACCCGCCTCGACTTTATGGCCACGCCGGGTCAGGAAGACGTTGTCACGGGTGTCATGCACCCAGTTTACATCAATCTTGCTCTCGAGGTAGGTTCCCGCCTCCTGAGCGATGAGCACGGTGGCAGAGGGGTCGATGTCCCCGATTTCAACCTGCTGGAAGGTGTAAACACCCTCAATGTAAGAGTGCTCGCCTGTGCGTTTGCGCAAGCCGACGGAGAGGCCCGCGCTGCTTTGGTTGTACTTGCTGGAAAGATAGTACAGGTTTTGATAAAACGCACTGACGGTAAGCGCCAGTTCACGGCCCATAAACCACGGCTCAGTCCATGACACCGATGCATTCCTGCGCAAATTACCCACCTGGGCAGTGGCGTTGAAACGCTGGCCGGCACCGCGGAAGTCCTTCCAGTCCCTGATGTCGAAGTTGGTCTGGGTCACCGAGACAAAGCCGGTGAGGCTGTCGATGGAACTGAAGCCAGCACCAAAGTTCACCGTGCCCGTGGTCTGCTCGGTGACGTGAACGTCCACATCCTTGTAGCCTTCAACGCCGGAGGGATTATTGCGTACATCCACGGAGGTGAAGTAATTCAGGTTTTCGAGGCGGCTCTTTCCAGCGGCGACCTTCACCGTGTCGAGCTCCTCACCCGGAGCGAAAGGCAGTTCACGACGGATGACCTGATCCTCAGTGGCATCATTGCCGGAGATGTTAACTTTGTTGATATACGACTTGGTGCCTTCGGTGATGTGGTAAGCCACCGTCACAAGCCCGGGACCAGCGTCAAGAATGCTGGTTTCCACCCGTGCGTCCGCATAGCCGCGCGAGCCATAGTAGTCCTGGATCATTTTCTCGTCCGCGGTTACGTAGCTGCCGACGTAGGGGAAGCCTGACTCCGTCTGAATCCCGGGCATCAGCGCATCGGTGGTGAATATGGTGTTGCCATTGATGGTCACCCCGGCGACGTCGTACTTGGAGCCCTCCTGGATCACGAAAACAATGTCCACCGCCTTGGCGGAAACAGGCTCCCGCCGAACTTCGAGAACCTTGGCATACACATATCCCTCATCCTGGAATGCCCGCTCGACGATTTTGATGTCCTCCTGGAGATCCAGGTTGCTCACCTTCCCTGTCTTGCCCCACACGTTCCAGAAATGATGCTCACGGGACTTGAGCTTCATGCGCAGCTTTCGTGCGCTGATGGCGGTATTCCCCTCGAAGCGGATGTCGTGGATGATCCCACGAGCGCCTTCATCGATCTTGAACACCACGCTGGAGAAACCTTCATGAACCGACGGAGCAATGTCATAAGTGACGGCAACATCGGAGTATCCCTTCTTCTCATACAGCTCGGTGATCTTGTTCTGGGCGGCGGAAAGCTTCAGGTCATCGACCGGATCTCCCACCTTCACTTCGATCTCCTTGCGCAGGCGGTCAGTGCTGATGGCAGTGTTGCCGACGAATCCGAGGTCGGCGATGCCGCCGCGGCCAATGAGTTCGACAATCACCTGCACACCACCAGGAACGTCCAGTGTCCGGAATTCGACATTCTCCACCGTCCCGGTGGCAATGATGGCGCGAATGTCGCGCTCCACTTTCTCATCGGAGAACGGCTGGCCCACCCGGGTGGACATCTGGCTGCGCACCCGGTTCTCATCCACTTTCACCGGTCCTTTGAAGACAATCTTCACATCCTTGACGACTTTCTTCTCGGTCGGCACCTGTGGGACACCCAATTGGGCCTGCAACTGCCCTGGGGCAGCAATCAGCAGCGAGAACGCTGCTGCGACAAAAAGCGTCAGGCGGGAGAAGGAAAGCGGTCCGTACATCATGGGGAAAAGGGCGGTCTATGAGAGGCGCCTCGGGATGGGCGCAAGAAACTGCATTACTGCTTCCACCACGCTCCACGTCAAGGTGTAAGTTGGACCGGGGCCAGGGCCCGAAGCCCCGCTCCTACACGATGTCGGCGGCCTGATTGGCCATGACGAACAATCTCGATGCACACAATCACAACAAGTGAAATGCTCGATACCCCGTCCTGTATGATCACCTCGTGTTACTTGCCCTTCTGAAAAGCATGCGAAAATCCGCGGCGCCTGCCGGCCCATGCGCAGCCATCATCACCATTCTGGCCTGCTCCACCGGCTCCGGACTCGCGGGGAAAAATCCACCCGAGTGACGAACCGGGATTGCGTGATTTCCCCTCACCCATGATGAGAAACTGCACGCAAACACTTGTATCAAAGCGCAAGCTCTGGCATGAAATCCGCGCGGTGTGAAACGGCCGCCAGCCTCCTCCAATGAACCAACTCGCCGAACTCAGTGACGAAGAGCTGCTCCAGCACTCCGGACGCGGAGACACACGTGCTTTTGACCGGCTCCAGGATGCGCTGGCCCCCCGGATTTTCGGGATGTTGAAGCAAATGATGCACGATGAGCGCGAAGCCGAGGAGATTCTCGTGGACGGCTTCGTACAGTTGTGGGAACAAGCCAGCACTTTCGATCCTGCCCGCCACCAGGCATTCCCTTGGGTGATCATGCTTTTCCGCCACAAGGCCATCGAGCGCATGCGCGCCCTGGGCCGGCGCAACCGCCGCGTTGACAGCTCCGTGCTGCAAGAAGCAGTGCTGCTGCCAAAGGAACGCTCCGATGACGACGCCGACACGTCCGACGACTCGCGCCACGGCGTCGTGCGGGCGGCATTGCAGGAAGTTCCCCCCGACCAGCGGCGGCTCATCGAGTGTGCGTTTCTGAAAGGGGTGACCCATCACATCGCCTCTGAATCGCTCGGCATTCCGGTCGAAACCGTGCGCAGCAACATCCGCCGTGGCCTGCTGCGCTTGCGCGATCTGTTGAAAGGAGGCCGTGAGTAATGGACGAACGTCACGAAGAACTGGCCGCCCTCAACGCTCTCGGCATGCTCGAGAGCGATGAAAAGCGTGTGCTCTCCGGCATCAGCCTGGCAGACAAAGATCTGCGCTGGCTGAGCACCGAACTGGAGCACACCGTTGCGGAACTGGCGCATTTGATCACCCCCGTTGAACCGCCTGCGGATCTCAAGCGCCGCATCCGCGCCAAAGTCCGCGAACGCGGTGGCGCCATGGCCTTCCTGCTCTCACGCAACACGTTGGTGACCGGCGGAGGCTGGGTTCTGGCCGCAGTGTTCGCCCTTTTTGGTTTCTGGCAGCGGCACACCAGCCGGAAGCTCTCCCAGCAGCTCGACGCCGTGTCCCGTGCCATCACTCCGGCCACCGCCTCGGCGTCAACCGACGTTCAGGACAACTCCCGCACCTTGGAGGAGAACCTCAAGCAGTTGCACGCCGACCTGGAGGCGAAAAAAGCCGCCTTCGACAAGGAAATCGCGTCCCTGCGCCAAAGCGAGTCCCAGGCACAGGCGCGAGTCACCCAACTCACCGCCGAGAACAATGCGTTGAAACACCAAGACCCCGGCAAACAGCTCCAGATCACCAACCTGCAAAGCGAAGTCTGGGAATTCCGCCGCAGTTCCATGCTGGTCATCTGGGACAGCACACGCCACCTGGGAGTGCTGCTGCTCGACAAAATGCCTCGTGCCGAAAGTGGCAAAGATTACCAGCTCTGGATTGTCGATCCGCAGCAGTCCGCTCCCGTGAGCGCCGGTGTGATCGCACCAGATGAAAAAGGCGTCCTCAAAATGCACTTCAAACCGGTCGCCGATGTCGGCGATGCGGTGAAATTCATGCTCAGCATGGAGAAGAAGGGCGGAGCCACTGTGCGCGAAGGTAAGATCGTGTTTGGCAGCAGCAAGTGACGTGCTCTACGGGACGGCTCACGCACAAAGTGGAGTTACCTCCTGCCGTGGTTGAAATCCACGGGCTTGCTCACCGTCTCCGCTCCTGAGTTCCTTTCGACTTGGGCATTTTTGCAACTCGGATCGACGACAATGACCGCCGCCTTGTTTTGAAACGTGTTTCCGCTGAACTGCAAATCGTGGCCGTTCGGCGCGAAGGTCACGGCTTCCTTGGGCGCTGACTCTCCGAGGACGAAGATGTTGTCACGCACGATGATGGGGCCGTAAGTGGCGTCGGGATCATAGATGGTGAAATACAGCTCGGGAAAAGTGCCGGGCTTCGCGGTGCGGTAGGCGATGCGGCCGCGGCGCATGTCCGGCTCATTCTTGGTCGTGTTGTTCACGAACACATTGCCGGTCATGATGAAATTGACCGGCTGGTTGATCCAAGCGCCTCGCCCGCCGTTGCGGAAGGTGTTTCCCGTCATCGTCACGTCCATGCAGCTCTTCTCCACGCTCACCACGCGTGATCCGTTCGTGCCATCGACGAGATTGCCGGTGATCGTGGCGTTCTGGCAGAACTCGGCCAGGAAGAACGCGCCCATGCGGCTGCCGAGGATGTGGTTGTTCGCGAAGACGATGTTCTTGCAGCGCTGAATGTGCATCGTGTCGCCGATGGCGCTGAGTTGGCAGCTGGTCACTCGCACATCCTGCGCGCCGACGATGTCGAGGGCTCCCTTGCCGGGGCCGCTGCCAGTGGGCGCATAGGCGCCGAGGTAGATGCCGCTGATGTTGAAGGCGAGCTGTCCTTTGCCATCGTTCTCGAAGCGAATCGGCGCTCCACCCGGCGTGTCGGCGATCTTGATGAAATCCGGCGCTGACTCGACGACGAAGTATTGCAGGCCGCGCACGATGTTTTTCGGTAAACCCGTTCCCATGAAGGTCAGCGCTTCTTTCGGGTCCTCCGTCTGACTCACGACGATGGGGCGGACGGTGTTGTCCAACTTCACGCGATCATCGCCATTTTGCATCGTCACATCACGGATCAAGTCGGTGCGGAAATACTTCTTCGCACGTTCCACCTCCCATGGCTCATACGCTTCCGGAAACGTCATGATCTGCCACAAGTAGCCGTAATCCCACATGAACTTGCCGCTGCGCAGCAACGTGCAGCTTTCGACCGCCACGCGCTCCGCATACGCCGTCACCTCGCTCTCGCTGCTTTTGCCGTACAAGCCGTGCACACCGATGACCGCGGCCGCCATGCCGTTGGACTTCACATCGTGAAAAAGAATGTCATGCGTGCCGCCTTCGACGGTGGTGGTGATTTCAATGCCCTTCGTGTTCGCGTTCGGCTCCCACGTGTTTTCCCGCTGCGCGGGATCAAACACATGCCCGATGAACTCCCCGCCATGCCACGCGAAATGCGCGATGTTCTCCCCGGCAAAAAGCACGACCCGTGCCTTGTCCGGCAGTGTTTCTGGCAGGATGAACCGCGCCCCATGCGCGAAGACCGTCATGTTGGATGCGAGCGGCAACGGCTCCGCACCATCCAGGTGATAGTCTCCTACGGGAATCGTCACAACGCCGCCTTTCGACAACCATCCGGCGATCCTGGCAGAATCATCCGCGCCGGCGCCAGCAGCAGTCAGCAAAAAAAGGAAGCAGCTCAATGTTCTCATGCGCCGGGAGTAACGGGCATCCTCCATCCTTCTGCACGACAAAGTACACATGCAATGCGACACCTCGCCGCCAGCAGCCAGACACCATTGCCACACACCGTGCTTGATGACGGTCATTGAGCACATCAATATCACCGCGGCGTATATCAATTCGACGCCCGGCCACACCCGGACACCCTTGCGGCATGCAAAAGATCATCATCGACAAGCCCTACCGCTTCATCCCTTCCCGCAACAGCAAGTTCTGGAGCATGCTGATCCACCTGTGGCTGCCGGGTCATCTGCGGAAAGTCTATGGCATCGAGTCCTGTGAATGCATTGGCGCGGAAAAGCTCCGCGATTCACTGAACGCAGGTCACGGCGTGCTGATGGCGGCAAATCACTGCCGGCCCTGCGATCCAATGGTGATCGGGCGTGCGGTGCGGCAGCATGTGCCTTGCGACTTCAGCACGATGGCGAGCTGGCACATCTTCCACCAGAGCCGTGTTCAGTCGTTTCTGCTGCCGCGCATGGGCGGCTTCAGCGTGTTTCGCGAAGGCATGGACCGTGAGTCGCTCAATCATGCCACTCAGATTCTCGGCGAGGCACGCAGGCCATTGGTCGTGTTCCCGGAGGGCTTCGTCACGCGCAGCAACGATCATCTGGCAAGCCTGACCGATGGAGTCGCCTTCATGGCACGGCTCGGTGCCAAACTCGCCGCCAAGACCGATCCCAAACGCAAAGTCGTGATCCACCCGGTTTTCCTGCGCTACTTCTTCGAGGGTGACATCGACGCAACGCTTCTGCCGGTGCTCGTAGACATCGAAGCCCGACTGTCCTGGCAGCCACAGACCCATCTTTCCGTGCGCGAACGAGTGGCCAAACTCGGGGAGGCACTGCTGATGCTCAAGGAGATCGAGCATGTCGGCGCAAGCCGCAGCGGCCCGCCTGCAGAACGCGTCGCGTCTCTGATCGACCATTTGCTTTCACCCCTGGAGCAACAGTGGCTCAAAGGACCCCGGCGTGAAAAAGACACCATGGAGCGCGTCAAGGCACTCCGCACCGCCATCATGCCCGATCTCCTCGATGAATCGCTCTCCGAAGCTGACAAGGCCTCACGCTGGCGGCAAATGGGCAACCTCTATCTGGTGCAGCAGCTCCATTGTTATCCCGGCAGTTATCTCGAAACCTCCACGGCGCCGGAACGGCTCCTGGAAACCGTCGAACGCTTCGAGGAGGACCTCACCGACGTGGCACGTCCGCATCCGCCGATGCGCGCGGTCGTGATGATTGGCGATGCCATCGAAGTCTCCGCCGAACGTCAGCGTGGTGTCTCGGTTGATCCGGTCACGTCCGAGCTTCGCCAACGTCTGGAAACACTCATGGCCGAATCCCTCACCCATCACCGTTCATGAATCTCACGCTCATTCTCACCCGCATCGGTGTGGTCGTCGTTTCACTTCTCGTCTGGCACTGGACGCAAAAGCTCATCGGCAGCCGGGCAGCGCGCCCCGACGGTCTCGGAGACCTCGTCCACGACCTCACGGCGTCCTGGCACGGATGGCTGAGCCGCAATGACCGCGCCGCGAACCGGCTGCTCATCATCAGTTCGTTGTTCATCGATCTGCTCGGCCTTTCAGTCATCGGCATGGCGGTGTTTGGCGGCAGTTTTGCGCCGTTCATCGCTCTGCTCATTTTGTTTGCCCTGCGTCAGATATCACAGGCCGTTTGTACTCTCCCGCCGCCTCCAGGCATGATCTGGCGGGATCCCGGCTGCCCTTCGCTGCTGGTGACTTATGAAGTCGGCAACGACTTCTTCTTCTCCGGCCACACCGCGCTGGCGGTGCTCGGCGCGATGACGCTCGTTCACACCGGCCCGGCATGGGTCGGTGCCGCCGCGGTGCTGGTCGCCTTCGGAGAAATTGCCGCCGTGCTGGTGCTGCGGGCGCATTACACGCTGGACGTGATCGCCGGTGCGGCGGTGGCCTTCTTCGCGCACGATGTCGGCGCCAGCGTCGCGCCGGTGATCGATGGCTGGATGCGCTGAGAAAGTGGCCGCCCCGGCTGCCCGTCGTGCGCTCCATTCATCACCTCAATGCAAAGTCACAGAAGGTCGATTGGCGGCATTGTCATCCGGGTTGGAAACTCGCCTCGCATGAAAGCAAACACTTCATACGCACTCCCGCTCTGGCTCAAAGTGTCCTACACCGCCTTCATGGCGGTCTTGATCCCCGTTTACTGGCATCACTACGGCCCCACCAACTTCCTCTACTTCTGCGACATCGCCCTGCTGCTCACGCTGGCGGGTGTCTGGCTGGAAAAGCCGCTGCTCGTCTCCCTGCCCGCGGTGGGCATTTTGCTGCCGCAGACACTGTGGTGCACGGATTTCGCCGTCCGGCTCGTGGGGAAGCAAATGACCGGCATGACCGACTACATGTTCGATGACACGAAACCGCTCTTCCTGCGCGGCCTGTCGCTGTTTCATGGCTGGCTGCCGTTTCTGCTCGTCTTTCTCGTGTTCCGGCTTGGTTATGATCGCCGCGCCTTCAAGGGCTGGACAGCCACGGCAACGGGATTGTGCCTCACCGCCTTCTTCTTCCTGCCCAAGGCAGGAGAGACGCTTCCCGACCCCAACCTGCCACGCAACGTGAACTACGTTTTCGGCATGGACGATGCACAGCCGCAGGCATGGATGAGCCCGGAACTTTATCTCGTGACATGGATCGTGATGCTTGTCATTCTCGTGTTCCTGCCGACGCATTTCATCCTGAAGAAAATCTGCCCTACGCCAGCACAAGCCGCACAGAACCGCGAGAAGACTCGTGGACTACACACCACCAAACGCGCATGAACTCCCCTTCCCTCCCCCAGAACTGGCAACGAGGCTTTTGGTGCCTCATGGGCACCCAGTTTCAGGGAGCGTTCTCGGACAACGTGCTCAAGCAGCTCGTGATCTTCCTTGTGATGGCGCAGCACATGGAGAAGTCAAAACTCGATCACCTCGTCTCGGATGCGAGCACGTTTTTCGCCATCCCGTTCCTGCTATTCTCCATGTTCGGCGGCTGGATGGCGGACCGTTTCAGCAAGCGGCACGTGATGATCGGCGTGAAGACGATGGAGATCGGCATCATGATCTTCGCCACGCTGGCGCTCGCGTCGCGCAATCTGAACCTCCAGCTCGCGAGCATCTGCCTCATGGGCGTGCACAGCGCGTTCTTCGCCGCGTCAAAATACGGGTCGCTGCCGGAGGTGGTGCCGCCCGAAAAACTCTCGTGGGCCAATGGCATCATCGAGATGCTGACCTTTCTCGCTGCGATTCTCGGCACCCTCGCCGCCGGCTGGCTGGCGGTCGGTTTTGCGGACAAACCAGGCTGGCCAGGCATCATCCTGCTCGCGCTGGCGATCCTTGGCTGGCTCATGAGCCGCGGCATCACGCGTATCCCTGCGGCGAGCCCCGACAAGCCGCTGCAAATCAATTTCCTCGGTGATCTGTGGCGTGAGTTTAAGTGGATGCGCACGGACCGTGACTTGTGGCGCGCCAATCTGGGCAACACAGGCTTCTTTTTCATCGCCATCCTCATTCAGATGAACCTGCTGCTCTACGCGGAGCAGGTCATGCATGTCGATCCTCTCGGCAACAGCGCGCTGCAGGTCGCTCTCGCGATCGGCATGGCGGCGGGGAGCATTCTCGCGGGGAAGCTGAGCGGTGATCACGTCGAATACGGCCTGATTCCTCTCGGCGCGTTCTTGATGGCCACCATGGGTTTTGTGCTCGGTCTCGAAGGTGTCTCGCGCACAGCGTTCACCGTCTGCCTCGCGTTTCTCGGCATCGGTGGCGGTTTGTTCATCGTGCCGCTCGCCGCAGTGCTGCAACATCGTCCGCCAGCGGATCGCAAAGGCGCGGTCCAAGGCGCGGCCTCATGGCTGTCTTGGGTCGGCATGAGCGTGGCGGCGTTGCTGCAAAAAGAGCTGAACATCCGTCTGCAATGGACTCCGGGGCAGATTTTCTGGTTCTGCGCCGTCTGCGCGGTCATCGCAGGCGTGTATGTGACGTTGTCGCGTCCAACGGCACTGCCCGCATTGCTGAAACGCTGGATGCATGGGCACGTGAATGACGAAACCCGAATGGCGAATGACGAATAAAGTCTCAATGACCAGGGCTTGAAGCTTTGGAGCTTCGTCATTCATTCGACTTTCGGAATTCTGGTTTCGTCATTTTTTCGCCCTCCTTCGTCCCATGCCTCCCGCGCGCATCCTCCTTCTTCCGTTTGGCAGCGCAGGCGACGTGTTTCCCTTCATCTGGCTGGGGCGGCAGCTCACGGCGCGAGGCCATCACGTGACGATGATCACCGCGTGCCTGTTTGAGGAGCAGGTGCGCAAGACGGGCATCCACTTCATCCCGTTTGGCAAAAAGGAGGAGTTCGAGGCCATGACACGCGATCCGCGCATCTGGAAGCCGGTCCTCGGCACCAAGCTCGTGTTTGAAACCGCCGCCAGCTATGTCGAGCCGTTCTTCGCGGCCATCGAATCCGCTGGAAAATTCGACCTGATGCTCGCGCCGGTCACCACCTTCGCCGCACGCCTTGCGCGGGAGAAATCCGGCACGCCGCTCATCAGCGTGCATCTGCAGCCGGCCGCGTTGCTCAGCGCGCACGCGCCCCCGCTGTTGCATCCGCTCATTCGTTTGTTGCGTCTCATGCCGTTGTGGCTCAAGCGGGCTCTGCTCACGCTGCTCAATCCAGTCGATCTCTTTGTCATGCCGGAAGTGCGGCGTGTCTGTCATGCGCACGGCATCCAGCCGCCACGCAGCTTCAAGCGTGAGTGGTGGGACTCGCCCGATGGCGTGCTCGTCTTGTTTCCTGAGTGGTTTGCACCGCCGCAGCCCGACTGGCCGCCCAATCTGCTGCAATGGACGTTTCCCTTGGAGGATCTCGCCAAGGAGGAGCCGCTCAAACCGGAATTGCAGGCGTTTCTTGCCGCTGGTGAGCCCCCGGTCGTCTTCACACCTGGAAGCGCGAACGTGCAAGCCGCACGCTTTTTCGCCGTCGCGGCCGAGGCAGTGCGGCGAATCGGTTGTCGCGCCGTGTTTGTCACCTGCGAGCCGGAACAGGTGCCGCCCAACCTGCCTCCAAACTTCTGCACAGTCGATTACGCCCCGTTCAGCACGCTGCTGAAGCACGCGTCGGTGTTTGTACATCACGGCGGCATCGGCACGATGTCCCAAGCCTTCGCCGCCGGTGTGCCGCAACTCATCATGCCCATGGCGCATGACCAGCCAGACAACGCCGATCGCGCGGAACGTCTTGGCGCCGGCATCGGTCTCAGCGTACGGCGTTTCACGCCCAAACGTGTGGCCCAAGCCTTGGAGCGGCTGCTGCGTGACCCGGAATTTCGTGAATCAGCGACTCGATGTGCGGATCGGATTTCAAAACCGCTCCACACGGACGTTTTGATGCGCTGGATTGAAGATCGAATTGACAGATGAATCATCACGCCCAGCCCGAACGCCGCTTTGGCCTCCTTCAAGCCACCGCGCTGAACATGTCGAACATGCTCGGCGCGGGACCGTTCATCACGATTCCTTTGCTCATGGCAAGCATGGTCGGTCCGCAGTCGATGCTGGGCTGGGGCGTGGCATTGATCGTCGCTCTGGCGGATGGCCTGGTGTGGAGCGAACTCGGCGCGGCGCTGCAAAAGTCCGGCGGATCGTATGTGTATCTGCGCGAAGGCTACGGACGCGAGAAATGGGGCCGCTTCATGGGTTTCCTGTTCATCTGGCAGTTTCTGATCAGCGGGCCGTTGGAACTCGCCTCTGGCTACGCGGCGGCGGCGAACTACCTGCAGCCCTTCTGGCCGGAGAGCAGCGAACTGACGCGAAAATCTGCCGGCATGGTGGTCGGTCTGCTGATGATTCTGCTGCTCTATCGCAAGATCGAGGCGGTCGGGAAGCTCATGATCGCCCTTTGGGCGGGTTCGTTGCTGGCGATGGGCGTTGTGATCTTCACCGGCGTCATGCATTTCGACGCAAAGCTGGCTTTCGACTTTCCGAAGGACGCATGGACGTTTGACGCGACGAAATGGGTCGCGCTGGGCGCGGCGGCACGCATCGGCATCTACGATTACCTCGGCTACTACGACATCTGCTTCATCGGTGACGAGGTGAAACAGCCAGGACGCGTGATTCCGCGTGCGGTGATGCTCAGCCTCGTGCTGGTGGCTGTGATCTACTTCGCCGTGAACCTCTCGATCATCGGTGTGGTGCCGTGGCGTGAGTTTGTGAGCACCGAGGGCGTGAACAAACCGGTGGTGACGATGATGATGACAAAAATCTACGGCAGCGACTTCGCGCAGCTCTTCACGGTGCTCGTGCTGTGGACGATGGTCGCGTGCTGCTTTGCGATGCTGCTCGGTTACTCGCGCATCCCCTATGCGGCGGCGCGGGATGGCAGCTTTTTCCGGGTGTTTGGCCGTCTGCACCCGCAAATGGGATTCCCGCATGTGTCACTGATCGTGATCGGCTTGATCGCCGCGGCCGCCACTTTTGTGCAACTGGACACCTTGATCAACGGACTGCTCACCACACGCATCGTGGTGCAGTTTGCGGGACAAATCGGTGCGCTGGTGATTCTTCGGCGCGTGCAGCCGGAGATGGAACGTCCCTTCCGCATGTGGCTGTATCCGCTCCCTGCCCTGCTGGCGCTGGTAGGCTGGGCTTATCTGCTGGTCACAACGGAGCACATGCTGCTGGTCTATGGCGCGCTCGCCCTGCTGGCCGGCTGCGGCGTTTTCCTTGTTTGGAGCTGGAGATCACATGTGTGGCCGTTTTCTCACGAGAAGTGAAGTCTTGATCTTTGGCCGGTTTCCCGGCGTATAATGGGCCTATGACGCGCTTCCTCACCTGCCTGCTGCTTTTTGCCGCCATCCTTCACGCCGATGAATTTGATCCTGCCGACAACACCATCGTGCTCGGCAAGCGCGTGGGGCTGATCAAGCCGAATATGACCGCCGCCGACATCGAGCGTGCCTACGGCAAAAAGAGCCTCAAGGTGCAGCAACTGCCGGGCCCGGAAGGCGAGATGATCGACGGTGCGAAGTTGTTCGCCGACACCGAGCGTGAGTTGGAGATCATCTGGGACCCTGAAAAGCTGGATCAGAACAAGAAGATCGTCTTCGACGTGCGCATCATCGGCACCGCGTGGAAATTTGAAAACGGCCTCAAGGCCGGCATGACCATCGAGGAGGTGGAGAAGATCAATGGGAAGCCGTTCAAGATCGCCGGCTTCAGTTGGGACTACGGCGGCTTTGCGAACTTTGAAGGCGGCAAGCTGGCGGCCAAGGTGAGCATTCGCTTCAACCCGAGCACCGACGACATCCCGGAATACCTGCAAGGTGACAAGGAACTCTCCTCGACAGACAAAAAGCTCCGCGCGGTGAAGCCGCTCGTCGAGGAGGGCATCACGGTGTTTATGAGGTGATTCCGCTCGTTTGGTCTGAGCGATTCGAGATTCTTCTTTGCATTCTCACTCTCCAGCACGCGACCCAACCCCACAGCAGCGCAATGCCAAGCAAAGGCAGCCAGCAGGGCCACGCCAGAACGAAGGAGTTCCAAACTTCCCCAATCGTAGGCGAAGGGGAAGGGGGCGGTGCAATGCGGAGTTCAGCGAGCATCATGATGTAAGAGGATAAATGCACACATCCACGCCCGGCGAGCCTATGATGTGATCGGGTGGACGATTTGGATGCGTAAACCCGGCCTGGAGCAACGGTTCCACGTTCCAGGTTTCAAGTTTCACGTTCGCCAAAGGATACGGCGTGTGATGCACCTGGCCGCAGCGGATGCCACGTGGTGTTTGTGAAAAAAGCAGGTAGCGCTCGGCGAGGAAGAATTCGAGCGAGCCGGGTTCTGCGGCATGAGTCTCGTGCGAAACCTGATAGCGATAACGCGATGCGGCAGACTGACCGCGGCGGTGGCAGGTGTAGTCGATCCAACCATCCACCAACGGTGCCTGCATGCGGGCATGTTGATAAGGCAGATGGAAAAAGGTGCGTGCTGTCCATACAGCGAGCGGCTGGTTGCAGTCGAGCGAGTAGAACCACACGCCAGGGCGGCCTTGTTCGTCATGCACATAGGTGCGGACGTTCATTTCGAGAAAGTCGCTGATGCCGGGAACGGGCGGACAAAAGCGTGGACGGATGCCGCGCATGTAAAACGGCACGATGGCGAGCCACGCATCGCCTTGAAACGTGTCCACATGCAATCCAGCCGGCAGTGTACGCTGAATTTCAGCCGCATCCCATCGCCAGTGCAGAAAGATGAGCTGCTGCCAACGCTGAAGCATCACGTGCACACGCGACGGGCGCTCGCGGACGGCGAGGCGGGATTCGGGCGTGGGCGTGGCTGGCATGCTGTCATGATAACACACGCCTGCCGCTACGGCGGGTAAGTTTGCCTGCGCTACCTCAAGCAAACAGCTTCGTCACCGGCTTGGCCTTCACCAACTCACGCGGCTGGTTGAGGTGGTTGTAAACAACCGTTTCGGGATCGATGCCGACGCTGTGGTAGATGGTGGCGAGGAGTTCCATCGGATGCACCGGGTCTTCGACCGGAGCGGAGCCGGTGGCGTCCGACTTGCCATGGACGTAGCCGCGTTTGATGCCCGCGCCGCCGATGACGGCGGTGTAGCAATACGGCCAGTGGTCGCGACCGTCGGCACTGTTGCCGTTGCCGGAGGTGGACACGCCTTTTTCAGGGCTGCGGCCAAATTCGCCGAGCGCGACGACGAGCGTTTCATCAAGCAGGCCGGTGGCGTCGAGGTCTTCAAACAACGCGCTGAGTCCTTGGTCGAGCATGGGCCCGCTCTGGTTCTTCATGCGCTGTGTGAGGCCCACGTGGTGGTCCCAGCTGTGATTATCGGAGTTGGCGACTTTCGGCCAGATGACTTCAACGACACGCGTGCCGGCTTCCAACAGACGACGTGCAAGCAAGCAGCTCTGACCAAACGTGTTGCGGCCATAGCGGTCGCGCAGCTTCGCCGGTTCGCGGTCGAGCGCGAAAGCATCACGCGCACGTCCGCTGGAGATGAGGTTCAGCGCCTGGTTGTAGTAGCTGTCGAGGCTGAGATCCTTCGTGGCGGCCTCGATGGCTGGCATCTGATGATCGATGGCATCGCGCAGCTTCGCACGGCGCTCAAGACGCACGCTGAAGAGGTCCGGGCGCATCTGCAGATCCTCGATCTTGATGCGGTCCATCTTGCCCATGTCGAGATCATCGCCATCGGGGAAGAGCGTGTAGGGATCGAAAGCCTTGCCGAGGAAGCCGGCGCCGCCGCCTTTGCCGACGACGTTGGATTCCTGCAACGGACGCGGAAGCTGCACGAAGGGCAGCATCGGCTCCTGCAGCGGCTTCAAACGGATGATGTTGGAGCCGAAGTTCGGGAAGTCCTTCGCATTGGGCGGCTCGAGCTGGCCGGATGGGCTGACCTTGTCCGTCGTGTAGCCCGTCATGATCTGGTAAATCGCCGCCGTGTGGTTGAACAGGCCGTTCGGCGTGTAGCTCATCGAATTGATCATCGTGAACTTGTCGTTCACCTTCGCGAGCTGCGGCAGGATCTCGGTGAACTGCTTGCCCGGGATCTTGGTGGGGATGTTCTTGAACGCGCTGCGCACCTTGTCCGGCACGTTTTCCTTCGGGTCCCACAGGTCGAGGTGCGAGGGGCCGCCCTGGAGGTAGATCATGAGCACGTGCTTCGCCTTGCCCCAGCCTGCGCGGCCTGCATTCGGCGAATTCGCCGCCATCGCCTGGCCACGAAGGATGTTGTTAAGCGTCAGGCCCATGATGCCAGCGCCGCCGACGCGCAAAATGTCGCGGCGGGTGGTGCCGAGGTGGCTGTCGCAAAGGTCTTTGCCGGGGACTCCAGGAATGCGGAACATGGCGTGCGTTGGGTGCGTGGGTTAGGTCAATATCAGGTGCGAATACGACAAGGAATGACCAATCTTGCCATTTCAGGCCCGGATCGTCGAGGCGGGGCAGGAAAGTCCATCCCGCTGAGGGGAATGCGGCAAACGGATTGCCGCAAAGAAACGCAAAAGCGAGTGCTTGTTCCTCGGCGTCACTTTGCGACCATTCATTTCAATAACACCGTTCGTCCCGTTCCCGCGGATCAGAGAATGGGTTGGGCCACCAAGAATCATAGCAGCCTGGATAAAGCAGTCTGGGCAACTTTGCCTTGAGAGGGAGGTCTTCGCCATAACCCGAGCTGTTGAAAACAGCGGACCGAATGCTTCCAGGCACGGCAATGTCTCTCAGCCAGTGGAAGGCCGGGGCTTCTTCCTGTGAAGGTTTCAAACATAGGGCGGGCAGGGTTCCGTCATAATCATGTGACACGAAGAAGGCGCCGAATTCCCAATTGGACATGTGCTGGGCCGCGGACGGAAGCACAAAAGCCTCTGTGGAAATCAAGCCTGCATTGGCCTGATGCCATTCATGACGATAACCAAAGCCAGAAGGAAAAACATCAATGTCATCAGCCGGACACAACCAACCATCTTTCTGTCCGATGACATGGAGCAACTGCGGGCTCGGAACAGATTGCCGACCAACCTCATTCATCCACCAGTCCGACCATCGTCGGAGTGATACTCTGATTTCCTGAGTCGGAGCCGAACCTCCCCATGCGTTCCCTGCAAGCCAGACAGCCGCTGAAGCAAGCACTCTTATGCAGGCAATTCTTAGCATCCTGCTCATGGCTTCACCATTGGTGATGGTGCAAATAAGCATTCTCATGCCGCGCAACAATACCAGAACGAGCGCTGTGAAGTCGAGCACAAAGTAGTCTTGTTGCTGTGCAACAAGACATTCTGTTCCGAAGGAACAGGGCTACTTTAATCCACAAACATGAACTCGTTGCTGATGAGCAGCACCTGGGCGAGCTGACTGAGGGCGCTTTGGGGCTTCTGACGGCCAAAGGGCCAGCGGCTGGCGTCACAGAAGTCGTTCTTCGCGTCGGTGAGCAGGTCGCCGTTGTCAGCGCGGGTGATGCGCGGCTGCCAGGTGAAGCTGTCGCTGTCCGTGCTCTTTTCGTTGTGGACGATGAAGTTCAGGGTGTCGCCCTTCTTCACATCCACCACCAGATGCGTGGGCACCTCCTTGTTCTGCGGCGTGCAGAAGTACTCGGAGAGCACTCCGGTGCGGCTGTTGTGAATCCACGCGCGCACGCCGTCGCCACGGTCCGTTTTGCGGTCAAGCACGGCATCGATGACGACCTTCATGTCGGTGGGCACATGCCAGCGGGCGACAACGACGAGATCATTCGGTGCGGCGTGACCACCATAGTTCGCCCAGAAGGCATGGCCCCATTTCGGATCAGCACTTGGAATCTTCTCGCTTGGGCTCCACATGCGCTGGCCGCCACCGCCGCGCTCGGTGAGGTGAGTAAATGGCTCAAAGCCGCTGAATGCAGGCTTGCCATCGGCGCCGCGTGTCAGGATCATCGAGCCATAGCTCCAGCGGAAAGGCATCTCAGCATTCAACGCCGTGGCATCGGCGGCGAAACGCTGCGCCAGCTCGACCTCGTCCGGTTTCGGATCGCGGGCGAAGATGCGGCGATACATCGCACGGATGGCCTCGGAATCGAGCGTGCTGCCGTTCAGCGGCGTTTCTTTCGCGATGGCTTCCGCACGCTCGCGCATGAAGGGGCTGTTCATCAGGAAGAGCGCCTGCTGCGGCACGGTGGTGTTGAAACGCTGCGGGCTGTGGCTGTCCGGATTCGCGAAATCGAACATCGCAGGCACCGTGGCCTGGTCGTAGCGGTCCACTTTCAAATAGAGCGTGCGGCGTGTGTCGGCGTCCTTCGCATTCAACTCGATGGCGCGTCCACCGTGTTTCGAGGCATCAAGTTCGCCTGTGGCGGCGAGCATGCAGTCGCGCATCGTCTCGTAATCGAGACGCTGGCGGTTGAAACGGCTCAGCAGTTCGTTGTCGGCGTCTTTGACAAGTTTGTCAGGTGTCGCGTGGCTGCTCTGCTGGTACGTGCGGCTGGTGAGAATGAGTGTGTGGAGTTTTTTCAGGCTCCAGCCGTTCTGCATGAGGTAATCAGCCAGATAGTCGAGCAGGTCGGCCTGCACGGGCTTCGGCGTCTGCACGCCGAAATCACTCGGCTGCGAGACAAGCGGCCTGCCGAAATGCTGCATCCACACGCGGTTGACGATCACACGCGCAGTGAGCGGGTTGTCCTTGCTGGCGATGTGTTTGGCGAGTTCGAGGCGTCCGCTGCCATCGGTGAATTTCTCCCCGCCAAACATCGAGAGCCACGCACGCGGCGCGGGATCACCCTGGCGCGCGGGATTGCCACGCATGAACACTCGCACGTCCTGCGGCTTAGGCTTGTCGAGCATGACCATCGCGCGCGGCGGGGCGCCGGGATGCGTGCTGTCGAGCTTCGTGCGCTCGTTTTCGATGCGCACGACGGACTCGCGGTCCTTGCGGGTGAAGAACACGTCCGCCTTGTCCGGCGTGACGGAGTAAGGCGAGAGATTCGTCATCAGCAGCTCACGAATCTGCCGCCAGTCGGCATTGTCGGGCTCCTTGCCGGACAGCGTCGCCACAAACGTGTCGCGGTAGAGCGCCGCCACATCGTTGAAGTTCTTGAACACACGTTTCGGTGACAGCAGCTCGTTGCGCAGCACGGCATTGAGGCCGCTGGCGGGATCAGTGAGGCGCTTGCGCACCTCGGGCTCTTTTTGCGCGAATTCTGCTGCAGGGATTGCTGCAAATTCCTTCCACGCGATCATCACGGGATGCGGTTTGCCGGTGAAGGCATTTTTCTTGATGAAATCGCGCCACATGTCGGCCACGCGGTCGCGCAGCTTGAGCTGGCCGGCCTTGCCGCGAAAAGCCGTGCCGTCCTTGATGCCCAGGGCCTCCTGCGCGAACGCCAGATACTGCGGCATCGTGTTCGCGTCGATCGACTCGGCGTGAACCTTGCGCTTGTAGTCCATCAGCTTCGCGTCGATCGCGGCGACCTTGGCATCGTAGTCCTTTGCGTCGTTTTCGTTCGCGGCCTTGCCGATGACGGGCATTTGCGTGTCCTCCGGCTCATCGCTGCTGTTGATGATGCTGTACATCGCATAGTAGTCGCGGCTCGGGATCGGGTCGAACTTATGGTCGTGGCAGCGCGCACAACCCACCGTGAGGCCGAGCAGGCCGCGGCCGATCACATCGATGCGGTCGTCGTTGATGAGGAGGCGGTCGTTGATGAAACGCTCGCCCACATTGTAAAAGCCCAGCGCGGCGAGATTCGGCGAGTTCGGCGTGGAGGCCGTCATGCGATCCGCGGCAAGCTGATAGCTCACGAATTGATCATACGGCATGTCGTCATTGAGCGCCTTCACCACCCAGTCGCGATACGTGTAGGCATAGGGATAGAAATTCGAGCGGCCCGCGACCTGGTAGCCGTTCGTGTCCGCATAACGCACAACATCCAGCCACACACGCGCCCAGCGTTCGCCATAAGCGGGAGAGGCCAGAAGCCGCTGAATGAGGGCGGGCATGTCGGATTGGTCTGACTCGCCGGACTTGGGTGGAAGACCAGTCAACGTGACATAGAGACGACGTGTGAGCGTCCGTGCGTCTGCTTTTGGCGCAAAGTCGAGTCCCGCGGACTTCAGTTTTGCACCGACGTAATCATCCAGTTTCTTCGAGCGATCTGCCACGCGCACCGGCTGGAAGGCCCAATGCTGCATCGGATCGGCCTTCGGCGCCGCGTGAGAAGCCACCGCAGCCTCCACCGGCCACGGCAGGCCCATGCTGATCCATTTTTCGAGCGCGGCGATCTGCGGCGCGGGAAGCTTGCCACCCTTCTTCGGCATCGCCTCCACACCGGCGACGTGATTGATCGCCTTCACAAGCTTGCTCGCGCTCGGATTGCCCGGCTCGACCACCTTGCCGTAATCGCTGCCGCGGATCACCGCGTCACGCGAATCGAGACGAAGGCCGTTTTGATGCTTGTTCGCGCCATGGCATTCCTGGCAGCGCTCCACGAGCACCGGGCGGATGTTTTTCTCGAAGAACTCGATCTGGTCCGCCGGGAAAGCGGCATCTGCCGCCGCGAGAGACGAGGCGACAGCGAAGCTGCCCAAAACAAGCGAGGGAAACTGGAGACGAAGGGTCATGCGGGGGTTCGGAGGCCGCGATGCTACATCACAAATCTCCAAAAACCAAACGCGCAACTCATGCGACGCCTTGCAGGGTGGCTAACTCGACAAACCCACCAGGCAAGCCCTTCAACTACTCATCCCGTAGTTCCAATCGACGGGTCATGACCGCGAAGCACCTGCGGCGCCGCAATATCGAGGTCAATGCAGCCAACCAAAGCGCAATACCGATCGTCCAAGGCAAATCCGAGTGGGACGGAGCCTGATGATGAGGCGGGAGGTGTTCCCCTGTGATCGCATAAAAAGGTGCGAGGCACAGATGCGAGAGCATGCCAATGCCATCTACCGCCGTGGACACGCTTATGATCCCAACTGAGAAGCCGGCTGCATACGTTAGCGATGGCAGCAACCAAGACCTCGGAGCCAGACATGCGAGAATCACAGGGAAGACGGCACAGTATCCACCGCGCATCAAAACTACGGAGAGATCGGCCTTCTGCCCGCCAATCTCATAACCATACAAACCGAGAAGATAACCAATCACGAATGCCGGAACACCACCCACCATGAGCGCAACGAAATGGCGCTCATGCCAAGTGAGTTCCCTCAGCGGATTCATGAAGCGTGCTTTTCAATTCATTCGCACCCGATGTCATACACCAGCAGCTTTTTCGCCAGCGGCATCAAGGTTTGCTTCACGGCATTCACATGGACGGGATGCTTCTCATAGGCGTCGAGATCGGCCTTGCTGGCGAAGCGCATGACGAGGCCGATGTCGAAGCTGTCATCCACGATGGGACGATCGCTCGGCACGGCGGGGCCGACGCTGAGATGCTGGATCTGTTTGATCTCCGCCTGGAACTTCTTCGCGGTGGCGATGAGCGTGGCGCGGTCGGCGGCGTTGCCGGGACGCTTGAGCCAGACGAGGACGACGTGCTCGACCTTGCCCTTCGGCGTGGTCTTGTAACCAAACGGGCAGGTGGTGCACGAGCTCAAAACGAGCGAGAAAGCGGCGGCGAGGATGAGAGTGGCGTTCTTCATGACGTTGGTTAGTCTGCCATCACATGAAATTCCCGTCGAGACTGTTTCTGCTCCTTTTTGCCTTCAACGTGTGTTCCGCCCAGGAGTCCTTTGACCGCCTGACCTTTCACGCGGCACCCAAACCGCTTTCGAAGGATGCGAAGACGAGTGACTGGCCGCGCGTGCTCGGCCCCACGGACGACGCGATCTCTCCGGAGACGCATCTTTTGAAAAAATGGGCGGCGGGCGAGCCGAAGATCGTGTGGGAAGTGCAGATGGGCGAGGGATACAATTCGCCCGCGATCAGCGGCGACTATTGCGTGATCTTCCATGCGCTCGATGGCAAAGAAACCGTCGAGTGCCTGCAACGCGAGACGGGCAAACGCTTTTGGATCTTCGAATACCCGATCTCCTATCAAGATCGCTATGGCTTCGGCAACGGCCCGCGTGGCAGTCCGGTGATCGCAGATGACATCGTGGTGACTTATGGAGTGACGAGCGAGTTGCATGCGCTCGATCTGAAAACCGGCAAGCTGCTCTGGAAGCACGATCTGCGGAGTGAAATGCACGTGCCGCAGGATTTCTTCGGCGCCGGTGGCACGCCGCTCATCCTCGATGGTCGTGTCATATTGAATGTGGGTGGCAAAAAGGGGGCCGTCGACGACTCCGAGGGCCTGCGTGACCGCAAAGAGCGTCTCGCTGAAGCTGGCGTGAGTGTGGCGGCGTTTGATCTGAAGACCGGCAAGGTTGTGTGGACCATCGAAGACGCATGGGGTGCGAGCTATGCATCGCCTGTGCCTGCGAAGCTGCATGGACAGACCAAAGTGCTCATTTACGCCGGTGGTGAGAGTGATCCGGCCACGGGCGGCTTGATGTGCATTGATCCAGCCAGCGGCAAACTGCATTCCAAATTCCCGTGGCGCGATGAAGACTACATCCAGGCCATCGGAGCATCACCCGTGGTCATTCCGGAGAAAAATCGCGCCTTCATCTCCACAGCATATCCGAAGGGCCGGCCACGCGGTGGTGTGATGATCGAGTTCGATGCCGAATTCCAGCCGAAGGAGGTCTGGACTTCGAAAAACCTCGGCACGCATTGGATGAACCCGGTGTATCATGAAGGCCATCTCTACGCCATCGACGGCGAGACGGAGCCGAAGTCGCGTCTTGTTTGTGTGAACGCCGACACAGGCACCGAGGTGTGGGTGCAGCACATCGAATGGGAGGACGCTGAGTTCAGCAAGCTGACCGGCCGCGCCAAACCGGTGCGCCTGAGCATTCTTCGTGCGAGCCTGCTGAGAGCGGACGGCGAGTTCCTCTGCCTGGGTGAAACCGGCTCGTTGCACTGGCTCCATCTGAGCCCTGCCGGTCCGGAGATCATCGCGCAAGCGCAGCCGTTTTACGCCCTGAACACCTGGAGCCTTCCTGCGCTGAGCCACGGTCTGATCTATGTCCGGCAGCAGTCGAAGGACCTGATGCAGAAGACCGGCGAACGGGTGATCTGCCTGGATTTGCGGGGTGAGTGAGTTCCTCTCTCCAAAGCGATGAGTGGCCCGCTCACGGAGGTTCAAAGATCAGGCCCGTGAAGTTCAGGCTTGGCGGAAGCAGGCTGGTTTGTTAGCGTCCGCGATAATCCAAAATGAACCGCACGCTCGTCATCCGCCTTTGCATCATCCTCCTCGGATTCATCTTCATCGCCTGGCTGTGGAACGCCATGAAGGACGCCAGCGATGGCGTGAAGCTGGTGGTGGTGGTCGTTCTGGGGCTCGTCGGTGGCATCCTGGTGGTGAAATTCGTGATCCCGATGCTCGGTGACGCGCTGGGCGAGTCGATTTACTCCTCGGGCGAAAAGACCGAGCAGGATGAGATGACCAAGGCGGCGGCCTGCATCTCCCAGGGCAACTACGAGGGCGCCATCGAGCACTACGAGAAGATGCTGGAGGACAAGCCGGACGATCCCTTCCCCGTGGCGGAAATCGCAAAAGTGCATGCGGAGCGCCTTCACGATGCCCAGGCGGCCATCCGGGTGCTGGAGGAACACCTGCAGAGCAAGGACTGGCCGGTGGATGACGCGGCGTTCATCATGTTCCGCATCGCGGAAATCCAATTGCAGTACCTGCATGACTTCGACACCGCGCAGGACATCCTGGAGCAGGTGGTCGCGAATTTCCCGAACACGCGCCACAGCGCCAACGCCAACCACAAGATCCACGAACTCGAGCAGGCGCAGTACAAACTGATCATGGAGCAGCGGTCCAAGACAGGAGGAGGAACCGGCGGGACTCCCGCCGCATAACACATCCCTCGCGTCCCATGCTCGCGAGACTGAAGGCATGGTTGCGGACCAATCCGCTGCTGGTGCTGGCTCTGGTGGCCGCCGTCGGCATCTGTGCCGCCGATGCGGGGTGGACGCATGGGAGCGGCTTGTGGCTCCCTTCGATTGCGGGATTGCTTCTCGTCGCCGCATTCCTGTCAGGTCGTGCCTGGCTGCTGCCGCCGGCTTGCGCGCTGGTGTTTGCCTTCATCCATGAAGCACGCACGGATGAAACCTTCCGTCACCCATTGCGCACGATCCTGCAACGGGCGGACAAACCACAGCCTGCAGTGATGCGCGGACGGCTGCTGCCGGACTTTGACACCACGGAGGATGGCAGAGCACATGCGGTGTGTGTGACGGAGCAGGTGAAAATCGCAGCGCTGGGCTGGAGCACCACACGAGCAGCCACGCTGCTGGTGCGGCTGCCCAAAGGCGTGCGCTTTCCGGGCGCGGGCGTGTTTGAACTGCGCGGAGATGTGTATCTGCCGCGCGCGTCATCGAATCCCGGCGCGTTTGACGCGCAGGAGTTCGCGCTGCGCAACGGCCGCGTGGCGCGCTTCGACGCGGAAGGACTGCGGCGCATCGACAGCAGCGGAGGCGCGTGGTGGTGCGCCTTTTTGCAGGCAGCGGAGCATTGCCGGCGCTGGATCAGCGCCCAGCTCACCATGAATCTGGAAGACGACCCTGAAACCGCCGCAGTGATCCGCGCGATGGCGCTCGGAGTCTCCGCAGAAGCGGATGACGAAATCGAGGACGCGTTCCGAAACAGCGGCACACTGCACGTTTTCGCAGTCAGCGGACTGCATGTGGGCCTGCTGGGCGTGATCGCGCTTGTGTTTTTGCGTCAACTGGGGATGCGGCGCGGTTTGTCCCTGTGGGTCACCGTCGGCCTTGTGTTTGCGTATGCGTTCATCACCGGCTGGAGGCCGTCGGCGGCGCGCGCGGCGTTCATGGTGGCGGTGTTCATGGGTGCGCCGCTTCTCGACCGCGAGTCGTCGCTGCAAAACAGCCTCGGCGCGGCGGCGCTGATCCTGCTGGGCTCGGACACGCACCAGATCTTCATGCCGGGCTTCCAGTTGTCGTTCGTCGTGCTTTGGCTCAGCGTCATCGGCTCCATGCCGCTGGTGGCGCGCCTGCTGCCGCTCACACAACTCGACCCGTTCCTGCCGCCGCAGCTCGCAAACTGGCGCCAGCGCGCGTGGAGCCAGTTCCGGCGGTGGCTGGCGGCCACGGTGAGTGTTTCATTCGCGGCCTGGCTCGGCAGCCTGCCGTTCATCCTCGGCCATTTTCAAGCGGTGACTCCGGTGGCGGTGATCGCGAACTGCGTGCTGGTGCCGCTTTCGTTTCTATGTCTCGGCGCCACCTGTCTGAGCCTCTGCGCCGCCGCCCTGCATCTGACGGGCGTGCAGATCATCTTCAACAACGCCAACTGGGCACTGGCGAAGGCAATGACGGCCAGCGCAGCGTGGTTTGCGGGCCTGCCAGGTGCCAGTTTCCATTTCCAGCCCAACGCACCTCCCACGAACGCGCCCATCGTATGGCGCGTGATGGAACTGCCACACGGTGGTGCCGCCAACCATCTGCGCATCGGCAACACGCACTGGCTGCTGGACACAGGTGATGAATCCAGTTTCCGCCGCGTCCTGCGGCCCAGCTTGCACTCCAGCGGCGTGAATGCTGTGAACGGCGTGTTTCTCAGCCACAACGACGCCGACCACATCGGCGCGATCCTCCAAGTGGGAGCGACGTTCCATCCCAACTTGGTGTTTTGCAGCACCCAGGAGCCAGGCGGCCAAGATTCCTCGCTCACGACGATCCGCCGGCTGCTCGCCACGCCTGGCGCGCCCCCATTGCGCAAGCTTGCCGTGGACGAACGTGTCACACTCGCGGAACACGGCGGCCTCAAATGCGAGGCGCAGGTGCTGTATCCTTCGCGGCAGGTGCAAAACGCGCGCGGTGATGATCGCGCGATGGTGCTCATGGTGCGCGCAGGACCATGGCGCCTGCTGTGGATGAGCGACGCGGGCTGGAACGCCGAAAAAAGCCTCTGCTCCAGCGCCGCCGACCTGCGCTGCGACGTGTTGATCCGCAGCCAACATGAGCACGACCTCGCAATGACCACCGAATTTCTGCTCAAGGCCATGCCCCGCGTGATTGTCTGCGGCAGCGATGCACGCGATCCGGAGGTGACGCTGCCCGCATCCCTCATCGAGTTTGCAAAGCAGCACGACATCACGGTTCTCGACACCTGGAGCGACGGCAGCGTCGAATTGCGGTTCATGCCCGAAGAAATGGACGTCGTCACCAAGAGTCACAGCAACCAAATTGTGCTCTCACCTCACGGCTGAACAACCTACGGACCTGCATCGGGCCTCTCGCCGAGGCGGGCGATGATGTCGCCCATCTTGTTGTTGCGGATGATTTCGAGCTTCACTTCACTGCCAGGCGGCTGAGTGCGGATGATTTGCAGCAAGTCGCCTGGCGAGCGAAAAGCCATCCCTTGGAATTTCGTGACGACATCCCCGGGACGCAAACCGGATTCCGCCGCAGGTGAGCCGCGACTGATGTCGGTGATGAGGGCGCCACGCCGCGACGTTCCCCACACTGGATCGATATCCACCGGTTCGCTGCTGACTTCCAAGCCTAGAAAACCCCTTCCCGTGCTGGTCAGGCCGGCTGTCTTGTCCGCGCTGGCCTTTAACTTCTCCTGGATTCCATCCACCACCATCCGTGCATCATTGGCAGGGACGGCAAGTCCCACACCCTGCCAGGCGCTCACGTGCTCGTCCCCGCGATAAATCGCCACGTTCACGCCGATGATCTCGCCACTGATGTTGACCAGCGGGCCACCAGAATTGCCCGGATTGATGACGGTATCCGTCTGCAAGTAGTCCAACTGGCTGTCGCTGAGATGACGGTCACGCGCGCTGATGATGCCCTGTGTCACCGTACCGCTCAAGCCGAAGGGATTGCCAATCGCGAACACGATCTGGCCCACGCGTGCCTCGTCGGAGTTGGCGAACTTCAGCGCAGGAAAATCCACGCGCGTGCTCTCGATCTTCAGCAGCGCGATGTCACGGTCGGGACTGGTGCCAAGAACTGTGGCGGGATACTTTTTGTTGTCATTGGTGGTGATCTGGATCTCCACGACTCCTTCGATGACGTGGTAATTGGTGACGACGTGGCCCTCCTTGCTGATGATGGCGCCTGAGCCCAAGCCGGGGATGATCTGGGCCCTCCCATTGACGAGGCCGAAAAACGGGTGCCAGCGTGGCTCACCTGGGCGCACGGTCTTGGTATTGACGCTGACTACGGAGGGAAGCACCGCGGCGGACAGTTTCGCAAACTCCTCGTTGAGGCGGCTCATGACCGACACGTCGCTGGGGTTCAGCTTCGGCTTGTCCTGCGGGGTGAAGCTCTGGGCAGATGGCTTTTCTCCCTTCAGCAAATTCAGCGCTCCGTAGCCTTCGCGACCATTGCGCCACCACACGAACAAAATCGCGGCAAGCACGAACACGAGCGTGGCAAAGAGCAAGCGGCGGAGGTTTTCCATGTCGTATCAATGTGCGAACAGCATCCAACTTCCAACATCAAACTTCCCAGCACCCACAAGGCTCAGGCCGCATGCTTCGGGCAGATGATCACCAGCTTTTGGCGGGGCTGGGGCTGCGGTTCCTGCGGCTCGGAAAGCGCACGTCCCACCGCGCTGGTGATCTCCTCGGGCTCGAAAGGCTTGGTCACATAGTCGCAAGCCCCGCGCCGGATCGCCGTCACGATGTCACGCGTCTCGGCGCAGGCGGAGACCACCACGAACCTTGTGTTGGGCGATGCCTGGCGGGCCTCACGCATCACGTCCAGACCATCCACCTCACCGAGACGACGGTCCACGAGAACAACCTCGGGATTCAGCTCACGAATGGCCTCCAAACCGGCGTGACCGTTGTCGAAGGCCATCACCTCGTGTCCTTCCGATTGGCAAAGCGTGGATAGGAGCTTGAGAACCGGCGGATGATCTTCAATAACAACGACATTAGCCATAATGAGTCGATTTTTACCACGCCGACCCACCAACGGCAAGACCCATGTAAGAAACTTGTGATGCGATGCCTTGCCCTAGGCTTCCCGTTTGCGCCGTTGGCATCAATCCATCATTCTAGCGCCCCCATGACCTCCGCCCTGCTTCGTTACTGCCCCGACCTCTACAACTACCAGCGCCGTGAAACGCGCCCGGTCATGGTCGGCAAGGTGCAGATCGGTGGTGGTGCGCCCGTGGTCGTGCAGAGCATGCTCACCAGCGACACGCGTGACGCGGACGCCTGCGTGAAGGAAGCGCTCGGACTCGCCGAAGCTGGCTGCCAGATCGTCCGTGTCACCGCGCAGACGCGCATCATCGCCGAAAATCTCCAGCACATCCGCGACGGCTTGCGCAAGGCTGGTTGTGATGTCCCGCTCGTCGCCGACATCCATTTCAAACCCGACGCAGCGATGGAGGCGGTGAAGTGGGTTGAAAAAGTCCGCGTGAATCCCGGCAACTACGCCGACAAAAAGAAATTCGCGGTCAAAGAATACACCGATGCCGAATACGCCGCCGAATTGGCCTACATGGAGGAACAGTTCGTGCCCTTGGTGAAGGAATGCATCCGCCTGAATCGCGCGATGCGCATCGGCACCAACCACGGCTCGCTCAGTGACCGCATCATGAACCGCTGGGGCGACACCCCACTCGGCATGGTCGAAAGTGCACTCGAATTCGCCCGCATCGCGCGTGATCACGGCTTCCACAACTTCCTGTTCTCGATGAAGGCCAGCAACCCGAAGGTCATGATCGAGGCCTATCGACTGCTCGTCGCGCACCTGAACAAGCTCGGTGCTGACTGGAACTATCCGATCCATCTCGGTGTCACCGAAGCCGGTGACGGCGAAGACGGCCGCATCAAGAGCGCCATCGGCATCGGTTCCCTGCTCGCTGACGGCATCGGCGACACAGTGCGCGTTTCACTCACCGAAGACGCGATCTTTGAAATCCCCGTCGCTCAGCAACTGGTCAAGCCCTACAATGACGGCGTTCCCGCGCAGTTCGAGCACATCACCAACGCGCCGCCCGTCAGCTACGATCCATTCGACTTCGTGCGCCGCGAATCGCAGGTGCTCACGGTCAACGGCGTCAAAGTCGGCGGCCACGAAACCGTTCCGGTCTTCACCTCGCGCAAAAAATGGGACGCCGTTGCGCACAAGATGGACAAGCTCGGCGACTACAAGCCCGAGATCGTCATCGAGGACAGCGGCGTGATCGAAATCGACCCGCGTGACGATGGCGCGATCAACAACATCAACACCAGCGCCGATGCGAAGCTCGTCACGATCAAAGACGGCCTCAAACTGCCCGTCATCGCCTCGTATCGCCTCCTCGCGGCCAAATTGCAGCCGCGCCATCCGATTCTGCTGAAGGACATGCTTCAATCCATCGGCAGCGACGACTTCACCGAGAACCTGCTCGTTGCCGCGACAAACATCGGCTCGCTGCTCTGCGACGGAATCGGTGATGCGGTGATCGTGAATGGCGAAGACGCTCCAGGACAATCGCTGCGCATCAGTTACAACATCCTGCAGGCCGCTGGCGTGCGCATTTTCAAGACTGATTATGTCGCCTGCCCGAGCTGCGGCCGCACGCTGTTCAATCTGCAAACCACCACGCAGAAAATCCGCGCCGCCACCGGTCATCTCAAAGGCGTGCGCATCGCCGTCATGGGCTGCATTGTCAACGGCCCCGGCGAAATGGCCGACGCCGACTTCGGCTACGTCGGCGGCGCTCCCGACAAGATCAATCTCTACGTCGGCAAGACCGCCGTGAAGTTCAATATTCCCGAGGAAGAAGCCGTCGAGCGCCTGATCGACCTCATCAAGGAGCACGACCGCTGGTTTGACGCGCCTGCTGTCACGCACTGAGTTCCGTGATCACCTCGCCCTTGCTCAGCGCCATTGGCCTTCCAATGGGCGTCATGATCTCCTTCGTGTGATCGATGCCGAACATGTCCTGGATGGTGGCGTGCAGGTCTTCGACGTGGATGGGGTTTTCAGGCTCCTTCTTCACGCCTTCGGGATCGGTGGCACCGATGACGCGGCCTCCGGCAAATCCGCCGCCAGCGACGAGCATGCTGAAGCCACTCGGCCAGTGGTCGCGACCGCCGACGTTGTTGATCTTCGGTGTGCGGCCAAATTCGCCGCCGCAAACCACGACGGTGCTTTCCAGCAGGCCGAGCTTTTTCAAATCACGGATCAATGAGGCATAAGCAGCGTCGAGGATCTTCACCTGCGAGGCCTGGCCTTCGAGGTTGTTCGCGTGTGTGTCCCAGCCCGTCAGCGTGACCTCCACGCAGCGCACACCGGCTTGAATCAAGCGCACCGCCGCGAGACAGCCGCGTCCAAACGGAGTCTCGCCATACGCGGCGAGTTGCTGCGCTGGAACATCACTCACATTGAAGGCCTTCAACTGGTCGGAGGTCATCATCTTCCGCGCCCGCTGCATGGAGATCTGATGCAACGTTTTGTCCTGGTCGAGATTCGGCGAGCGTCCCTGTGCGAAGGTCTGCTCGACGACGGAAAGGCCCTCCATGCGCTTGTCCATGCGCTTTTCATCGACGCGTGCCTTCACATCCGGCACAGGGAATTTCGGGTCATACATCTGGAACGCGTCAAACTTCGCGCCAAAGAAGCCGCCGCGTGCCGGCCACTGGTTTGGCAGGATGGAGACATGCGTGGGGATCTCGATCTTCGCCTCCGGCAGCTCATGGCAGACGATGGCGCCGATGCTCGGATGAATCAGCGTGGGATCAGGACGGTAGCCAGTCTTGATATTGTAGAAGGCACGCTCGTGATCGCCCTCCTTGCTGACCATGGAACGGATCAGCGACACGTCTTGCATCACGCTGGCCGTTTGTTCGAGACCGGAGGCGAATTCGACGCCTTTGATCGCTGTTGGGATCGTTTTGACACCGCCGCCGATCTTCGTGGTCGGATGCGGATCAAAAGTGTCGAGCTGGCTGGCAGCGCCTCCGAGCCAGAGCAGGATGATTGAACGTGCTGGCTTGCCTGAAGGAGCCTTTTCAGCCTCCGCAGCGAGCAGATCTGCCAGCGGCGTGAGCCAGGAGATTCCTGCGATGCCCGTGCCGCGAAGAAGCGAACGACGGGTGTGATGAGAGCGGCTTTGGCAGGGGGAAGTGTTCATAAAATGACGAATTCAGAATGGCGAATGACGAACCGGAAAATCAGATGGCGATTGGAGCTTGGGGCATTCATTCGTCATTCTGGTTTCGGATTTCGTCATTCCCGCGCAGCGGGCTAGTGGTTCCAGGAAAACTCGGTGGCGTTCATGAGCGTCCAGTAGAGGTCGGCCATGGCGTTGTAGCGTGCGTTGGTGCTCTTCGCATCGGCGAGCAGGTGGGTGAAGTGATCGGACTCCACCGGTGTCGGGCGACGGGTGAAGATGGACAAGTAGGCGGCCTCGACCGCGATGGTGTTGTTCGGCGCGAGCATGCCGATGCGTGTGCCTGCGTTCACGAGCGGATTGCCACGCGTGTTGTCGGTCACCATGTTGCCATTCATGAGGAGCAGACGCTGCGGGATGGTGCCGCCAGCGTCTTCAAAGTTGTCCTCGCCCGAGTCGCCGTAGCGTTTGACGAAGTTCGCCACGTCGATGTCGCGCTTGATGCGGAAGATCACATGCGCCTCCGCGTCGATGGTGCTCAGCGACGCGGCCTGGATGACACTGCCCGCCATCTGCTCCGGCCGCAAACGCGTGACCGGAAACACCGCCCAGCACTTTTCCGCCTCCTCGGTCGATGGATGCGCAGGATCCACCGAGCGGCTGGACTGCTGGAAGACACGCGTCGTGGCGATGACGCGAATGAGCCGGTGCAGATCGAAGTTGTGCGCGATCAAATCATCCGCCAGCGCCTCCATGCCCGGCGGGAACGGACCTTCGAGCGGAATGTCGTCCACGGGCGAGATGAGCGGGCGGTTGAACAGCAGCGCCCACATGCGGTTCACGAGCGTGCGTGCGAAGGCGCGGTTGTCCTTCGAGGTGACCCAGTGCGCGAGCCGGTCACGCGGCGTGCCTTTTTGTGGCAGCAGTTCCGGCTTCCACGGCACCATCGCGGGAATGACTTCCTCGTCCGTCTTGCCGAGATAGCGCGTCTTGTATTTCTGCTTCGGGTCGTCGCGCAGACCGTTCAGCTCAAACTTTGCCTGGCCGAAGTAGGCGGCGAGCTGGTGGAAATTTTCCTGCTTCCACGTGCTGCCGAGCTTGCCGTCGTGGCACTGCACGCAGTCCATCTGCACACCGAGGAAGGCGCGGCTCACTCGCGCGGCCAGCTTTGTCTCGTCGGGACCCTTGCCGTTCATCTGGTTCGTTACGGTGACGAAGTTCACCTCCGGATTTGTCGTCCAGATGCCCTGCGAACTGATCAGCGAACGGGCGATTTGATCATACGGGCGGTTCTGCTGGATCGAGTCGCTCAGCCAGTCCACCAAACGGCGGCGGCGGTAGATGAGAAACGGCCCGTTCTCGATGCCGACATAAACGCGCACCAGGCGCTCCGCGAGATAGTCACTCGTGCGACGATCCTTCAGCAGATGCGAAAGCCACCACTGCGGCACATCGGCCGACTTCACCGACTCCAGCACACGCACCTCCTGCAGCGAAGGAATGCTGCCCGTCAGCGCGAGTGACAGACGACGCGCGATGGTGAGATCATCGGCCCGCGAGGTCGGCTGCAACTGCTTCTGCGCCCAATCCTTCTCGAACTCCGCATCGACGCCCTGCGCCGTCTTTTGAAGCTCAGCCAGCTTATCCTTCGACAAACCAAGACCCTCTCCCGCCTGCACATTGGGCGGCGTCAGCAGCTCGCTCACGCCCCAAACCACTCCGGCGGCCAGCGCACCCAGAATCACGGCATTGCGCAGCCAGATCAGCCAGCTCGGGGAATTGCGGAAGGGGTTCATGGCAGAGGGTCACTGAGGACCGATGTCTAACACGCGGCCCGAAGATCGGTTTCCTCACGACGTTTGCAACAAACCCGCATTTCCGGTTTTGTAAGCCCCGCCCGAATGATCGCCGCCCCTCCGCCGCTGTCTCTGACTCCCACTGTGCCCGCTGAAACGGCGACTGCGCCCGTGCCGCCGCCGATTCCGGTGACGGTCACGAAGGAAAAAAAGGGATTCGTCCGCACAGTTGCCTCCATCTTCGACTGGATCTTCGGCTTCGTGGCGTTGCTCGCACTGCTGGCGGTCTGCTCGGTGATTCCGGTGCTGAATTTCCTCAGCCTCGGCTACCTGCTGAACGTGAGCGGCACCGTCGCTCGCACCGGACGCATTCGCGATGCCTTCGTCGGTGTGCGCAAGGCATCCGTCATCGGCAGCATCGCAGCGGGTGCATGGCTCGTCGTGTGGCCGGCGCGGCTCGTCGCCGACATGTGGAAGGACGCCGAACTCATCGCTCCGGGCAGCAGCGTCGCAAAGGCGTGGCATGTGGGCTTGATCATCGTGATCACCATTGTGCTCGCCCACATCGTGTGGGCCTGTGTGCGTGGCGGCAAGATTCGTCATTTCCTCTGGCCACAGCCGCTGCGTTTCATCCGCTGGCTGCGTACGCCTGGGAAATTCGGCAATCTCCAGCGCATCGTAACGGAATACGTCGTCAACCTGCGCCTGCCGTTTTACTTCTGGCTCGGCATTCGCGGTTTCGTTGGAGCGCTGGCGTGGTTGATCGTGCCCGTAGGCGTGCTGCTCATTGCCACGCAGCTTCCACTCGGGGTCTCGATCCTCGTTTCGTTGCTTGGTGGCATCCTTCTTTTGCTCGTGGCGATTCATCTGCCGTTCTTGCAGGCGCGTTTCGCGCAAACCGACCGCTTCAGTGCGATCTTCGAGTTGCGCGAGGTGCGGCGGCTGTTTTTGCGCGCACCGCTGGCCTTCTGGCTGTCACTGCTCATCACGCTGCTCTTCGCCGTGCCGCTTTATCTTTTGAAGATCGAACTCACGCCACGTGAACTCGCCTGGGCGCCGAGCCTGCTCTTCGTCCTCTTCATTTTCCCGGCCCGCATGCTCACTGGCTGGGCCATGAGCCGCGCAACGCGCTACGAACAGCCGCGCCACTGGTTCTGGCGCTGGGCCGCGCGTCTCGGCATCGCGCCCATCGCGCTCGCTTACGTGATTGTCGTCTATTTCACGCCCTACTTGTCCTGGAACGGCACCTGGAGCTTGCTGGAGCAGCACGCGTTCATGGTTCCTGCGCCGTTGATGGCGTTGTGAGAAAAAGGTGCTGGTGCGGAATACGCGCTTGTTCGTCATTCCGCATTCGCCATTCGTCATTCCCCGAATGACCTGGCTCACCGAACACACCCTTCTGCCTGCCGACACCTGGCTGCTCGTGCTGGCGTTGCTCGGTTCCATGTGCATCGGCATGTCGAAGGCCGGCCTGTCCGGTACCTCGACGCTGAACGTCGTCCTGATGGCGCGCATCTTCGGCGCGAAGGAATCCGTCGGCGTCATCCTGCCGATGCTCATCGCGGCGGACTTCATGGGCTTCATCGTCAACCGCAAGGGCGGAAGCTGGAAACGCATCGTGCCCATGGTGCCCCCGGCCATCGCGGGCGTGATCGTCGGCTGGTTGCTGCTCGGCAAGTTCGACAACGCCATGGCGCGCATCGTCATCGGCTGGATCATCATCGTGCTGCTCATCTTCAACTGGGTGCTCAACAAGCGCCGGCAGGACTTCATCGCGCTCACCGAGCACAAGGGTTTCACGTGGTCGATGGGCTTTCTCGCCGGCGTCGTCACCATGCTCGCCAACGCCGCAGGACCGGTGATGACCGTCTATCTCCTCGCCCAACACCTGGAGAAAAAGGAATACCTCGGCGTCTTCAGCCGCTTCTTCCTCTTCATCAATCTCTTCAAGCTGCCCTTCAGCACCAACCTCGGCATCATCAATCCGAAGTCGCTCATGACCAATCTCACGCTCATGCCCGGCGTCATTCTCGGCGTGCTCATCGGCTGGTGGATTCTGAGAAAGCTGCCGCAAAAGCTCTTTGAAGAAGTCCTCTTCTGGCTCACCGCGTTCGCAGCCGTGTGGTTGATCCGCGGGTGATGCGGATGCTCAATGCGATAGGGCGCTGCTTTGGCCGTTTTTAAATTTCAGAGCGTTGCTTGTCAGCGCGCATCATCCACCTACGCTTCCCGCTCCCCATGAAGCACGTCTTGTTCGTCTTACTTGTTTCCGCAACAGCCTGCGCCACCGACTTCCCCGCGCCCTACAACAGCGAGCCGGGCAATCCTTCGCCGATGTCGCCACAAGATGCATTGAAGGCACTCAAACTGCCGGAAGGCTTCAAAGCCACGCTCTTCGCCGCGGAACCGGACGTGCAGAATCCCATCGGCATGGCGTGGGATGCGAAAGGACGCATGTGGGTGGCCGAAAACTACACGTATGCCGAGCGTGCGAAGCGCTTCGACCTCGCCCTGAAGGATCGCGTGATCATTCTGGAAGACAAAGACTGGGACGGCGTCGCCGAGACACGCAAAGTCTTCACCGACGACGTGCAGATGCTCACCAGCGTCGAAGTCGGTCGCGGCGGCGTGTGGCTCATGTGCCCGCCGCAGGTGCTCTTCATCCCTGATCGCAATGGCGATGACATTCCTGATGGCGAACCGCAGGTCGTGATCGACGGATTCACGGTGGCGAAGGACAACTACCACAACTTCGCCAACGGTCTGCGCTTTGGGCCCGATGGCTGGCTTTACGGCCGCTGCGGCCACTCCTGCCCTGGTAAGCTCGGCATTCCCGGCACGCCCGACGACAAACGCGTGCCAATGAAAGGCGGCATCTGGCGCTACCATCCTGAAAGGAAAATCGTCGAAGTTCTCACGCACGGCACCACCAACCCTTGGGGCCACGACTGGGATGCGAATGGCGAGATGTTCTTCATCAACACCGTCACCGGCCACCTCTGGCACCTCATTCATGGTGCCCATCTCGTGGACTCGAACACGATGAATCCGCTCATCTATGAAAAGCTCGACACCATCGCCGATCACTACCATTACGACCGCACCGGTGCATGGAGCGAATCCCGCGGCGGCAAGGCCAACCATCTCGGCGGCGGTCACGCGCACATCGGCATGATGATTTATCAGGCCGACCAATGGCCCGAATACTACCGCAACAAGCTCTTCACGCTCAACATGCACGGCCGCCGCACCAACGTGGAGCGGCTTGAGCGCAACGGCAGCGGCTACGTCGGCAAACACGAGCCCGACATCTTTCTCAGCGACGATCCATGGTTCCGCGGCATCGAAATCAGCACCGGCCCCGACGGCAGCGGCTTCATCCTCGACTGGAGCGACACCGGCGAATGCCACGAATCGACCGGCGTTCACCGCACCAGCGGCCGCATCTTCCGCGTGAGCTATGGGGAACCAAAGAAACCCGAGAAGCTCTTCGCCTGGCGCAAACCGTGGCCGAAGGCGGATTTGAACTCACCCGATGAACACGCACGTGCTCTCGCCATCCGCGAACTTGTCCAGTTCTGGCCTATAGACTTGATTACAGGCGAGAGGCATCCTCTAGGGCCAGCAGACATCGGTTGGGATAAAGCCGAGCTTTGGAAAAAACTGATCGCCCTCGCTCAGGTCGAAAAATCGTCCTTCATACTCCTCAATCTCGCCTCGGTTCTTCAGAGATTGCCGCATGCACATCGTCCAGAACTCGCCGCCGCGCTGCTCTCACACACCAAAGACGCGAACGATCCGTTTCTGCCTTACATGGTCTGGTTTGGCATCAGCCCGTTGGCAAAGCAGAATCCATCCGCGCTCGTCGAACTCGCGAAAAACTGCTCGTGGCCGAAGGTGACACGCTGGATCGCCCGGAGTCTCGCCACACAGCCGGAGGAGTTGAATCAGTTGCTTGCCATCAACAGTTCCGAAGACGTGCTCGAAGGCATGGCCGAGGCCTTCAAAGGCATCCGCAAGGCTCCGAAGCCTGCGAACTGGGACGCGTTCGTAGTTCGGGCTTCAACCCGTGATTCAAGCGATCCAGAACGGGCTAAAGCCCGAACTACAAACATCCGCGACCTCAGCATCCTCTTCGGCGATGGCCGTGCGCTTGATGACGTGAAGAAGGTCGCGCTTGATGACAAGGCGGACATCGCCGCCCGCGAATCCGCGCTCAAAACGCTCATCGACGCGCGTCCTGACGACTTGCGCGCCATTTGCACACAACTGCTTGAAGCACGCGGTCTGAACTCCATCGCCGCGCGCGGCCTCTCGCTCTTCGATGATCCGGAGATCGGTGTTCAGCTCGCGAAGAACTACCGCAAGTTCAATCCGGGCGAACGATCCGCCGTCATCGACACGCTCGTCTCGCGTCCGGCCTTCGCCGCCGCCTTGCTCAAGGAAGTGGCCGCCAACCGCATCCCGCGCACCGATTTGACCGCCTTCCACGCCCGCCAGATCCGCGCCTTCAACGACGAGACGCTCACCAAACAACTCGTCGATGCCTGGGGCGAGCTGCGCGAGTCCGCCGCCGACAAGAAGGAACTCATCGAGAAAACCAAAGCACGGCTCACACCTGACGTGCTCGCCAAGGCGAACCTGAGCAGCGGACGCATGCTCTTCACCGCCGTCTGCGGCTCCTGCCACATGATGTACGGCCAGGGCGGGAAGATCGGCCCCGATCTCACCGGTAGCGGCCGCGCGAGCCTCGACTACCTCCTTGAGAACATCGCCGATCCCAGCGGCGTGGTCAGCGCCGACTTCCGCATGAGCATTCTCACGCTCAAGGATGGCCGCACCCTCAGCGGCGTCATCGCTGAATCCAACAACCGCACGCTCACCCTGCGCACCTTGACCGAATCCCTGACCCTTGACCGGTCTGAGATAACGAAAACAGAAACGTCCCCGCTCTCCATGATGCCCGAAGGCCTGCTCCTCGCCTTCCAGCCCGACCAGGTGCGCGATTTGATCGCCTACCTCATGCATCCGGTACAGGTGCCGCTGCCGAAGTGACGGCGCCGCGATGAAAAGGCGAAGGCGCCGGGATTTCTCCCGACGCCTTCATGTGGATCGGCCCTCATAAGCCGGATTCTGTGTCTCGACGCCTCGCGGCGCCTTGCTGTGATCATTTATCTGTCGGGCTGAGCGACCAGCCCGCCCCGCCTTGCGGCAGTGATGCGACTATTACCCGGAGTCATCCATCCCTTGCGGGACTTGCGGCCAGGGCGGGCCATTTCTCCTGTTCTGTCTTGCACCGCATGAGGTTTGTCGTGCCCCCTTCCTCGCGGTCGGGGCGGTGGGCTCTTACCCCGCCTTTTCACCCTTACCCGTCCTTCGCTCTTGCGAGCTACGGAGGGCGGTTTGATTTCTGTGACACTGTCTGTGACCGCGGCTTGCACCGCAGCCCCCATGCTTTCACATGGCATGCTGCCCTGGGGTGTCCGGACTTTCCTCCCGCGCTCCGTCTTGCAACGAATCGCGAGCGATCACTCCGGCCGACCCGTGGTGAAGTTAGCGGCGCAGGGCCGAATGTCCAACTTCAATTCCCGGCGTTCTCCTTCAGCAGCTTCAACAGCGTCGTTCCCTCGCCGTAATCGATATCACTGATCTTCCACGCCGCGTCCTTCGATACGAGGTGGAAGGTGATGCTTTTCTTCTCATCGAAGTTCGTGAAGGTCACGAACACGGTGGTCTTGCCGTCCGTGGTCTGCGCCTTGTTGATCACGAGTTTTTTGATCTCAGTGTCCTGCGCGTTGTAAAGCGGGTCGAAATCAATCGCGCCGACCTCATCCTTGGATGTCTGTATGTCCTTCCAGATCAAATCAGCCAGTTCCCTGGCAAAGTAGTGATCCAGGAGTTTCCGGTCCTTGCTCTGGAAGAACGGCGACTTCTCCTGACCCGCCTTGTAGAGTTCCTTCACCAAGTCCTCCGGCGTGGCCTTCGCGGCTTCTTGGGCCGATGACCATCCGGTGAACAGCGCCAGCACGACGCACAACAGGAACGGGATCGCGGTTTTCATGCGAACACATCAGCACGAACCGCCGAGGAGGCAAGTAACGCGTCAATCTGCGCAACTTCGCCGCCGGTTCCGTGTTCAGAGCATCAAAACCACTCTCCGATGAAAACCATCTTCACCCCTGCCCTTCTCCTCGCCATCACAACCGGTCTCACGGCATCGTTGCGAGCTGAAGATGCCCCGAAACAGCGCCCCAATCCCGCCGCAGCCGGTCAAGGCGGCGAGAAGTTCAAGCAGATGATGCTGCAGAAGTTCGATGCGAACAAGAACGGCACCCTCGATCCTGAGGAGCGTGAAGCCGCCATGAAAGCGATGCAGGAACGTCGCAAAGGCGGAACGCCCGGCACCACCGGTGAACCGAAAGCAGGCGAAGCTGGCAAAGCCATCCTGCTGCAGAAGTTCGACGCCAACAAAAACGGCATCATCGATCCCGAAGAACGCGAAGCCGCGATGAAGGCCATGCAGGATCGCAAAGGCAAGTCCGGCGGCTTCAATCCCGCGCCCTCATCAACCGAAGGTGGCAGCAAGTTCCGCCGTCCACCGGAAGTGCCGAAAGAGGGCACTACCCCCAAAGAGAACGAAGCGGCGAAGAAGTGAGTTGCCGACGTGTTGGCAATTCGGGCTTCAGCTCGTTGGGACCATTCCAGACGGCCTAAAGGCCGAACTACGAGCACGATCACTCGTCCGCTCCTTTGCCCTTCTTCTTCGGCACTTCAGGAAGCGGGATGCCTTTCTGTTTCGCCTCCCACTCGGCGTATCCCTTCTTGGCCCGGTTGCCGAGGTACTTGTAGGTGTCGAAGATCGCTTCGTTGCCGAGTTCGCGAGGGTCTTTCTCTTCCTTGAGCATCGTTTCGAGCTTGGAACGTAACTCCTGCTTCGTGGCGGCATATTTGGGGTCTGCGGCGAGGTTTTTGAGACACTCGGGATCATGCGCGATGTCATACAACTCCTCCTCGGGGCGATAATTGAAGGCCAGGTCATAGAAGAGGTCCTTGTGATCGACGATCCATGATTTCGTCGGCCCGTCGTCACAGTTGCCGTAGCCGGTCTCCGGATTGCAGGCTGGCCAGCGTTCGGGGTGGTAGTTGTGGCTGTAGAAAAACTCGGGTGTGCGGATGGCGCGGACGGGATAACCCCAATCGTTCGGACGGCCGATGTCGTGACGTTCCTTCCCAGCGAGCATGATTTTGCGATCCTCAACGAAACCGCTCTTCTCGCTGCGCAGGATGTTCGCGAGGCTTTTGCCGCTCATCTGCTCATGAATGGGCAACCCTGCGAGTTCGAGATAAGTCGGAGCGAGATCGCGCACGTTGATAAAATCTTCGACCACGCGGCCCGACTTGATGCCTTTGCCCCAACGCATCGCCAGTGGCAGGTGGTAACCGTCTTCATAGATCTGGCCCTTCACGCGGGGAAACGGCATGCCATGGTCGGAGGTGACCACGACGAGCGTGTCTTCGAGCAAGCCTTGCTTCTCCAGCAAGGCGAGCGTGCGACCGATTTGCTGATCACCCCATTCGACCTCGATGGCGTAGTCGGCGAGATCACCGCGCACGGTCGGATTGTCGGGCAGATAGCCGGGCACCTTCACGTCCTCGAGTTTTTTGCCAAGTCGCACGCCCGAATCGAGTTCGTAGGAGCGATGCGGTTCCTTGAGGCCCATCCAGAAGCAGAAGGGCTGCGCCTTGTCACGTTGTGCGAGAAAGGCTTCGAAATTACGCGGATAATCATTTGTGCCGATGCCCTTGGCGACCGGCTTTTGCGTGAACTCATCAAAGGAAGGCCCGGCGGGATTGCGCGTGCGGCCTTCCAGCTTGAAATCGCCCGGTCCCCAGCCTTTGCCGGTCAATCCGACATTGTAGCCGCTCTTTTCGAGCAGATCGGGATACACGGCGAACTTCGGCGGGAAGATGCCGCCATGACAGACGGCCTCCTCAAGCTGCCAGGAGTTGCGGCCGGTCAGAATCGTGGCGCGGCACGGGCTGCACTTCGGATTCGAGGTGAAGGCGTTCTTGAACAGCACGCCCTCCTTCGCCACGCGGTCAAAGTTCGGTGTCTTCACCCAGTCGCAGCCATACGCGCCCGCATGCTGCCAGCCCCAGTCGTCGAAGATGATGAACAGGATGTTCGGACGCGGCGCATCGGCGGCCTGTGCGGTGGAAAACAGAATGAGGAGAAGAGTAAGAAAGCGCGGGAGCAGTTTCATGCGCGCTGAAACGCACGCAGAGCCCGCGCCTATCACTTCGCCGCCGCTTCTTCCACGCTCACGCAGGTGCAGATGAGGTGACGGTCACCATACACATTGTCGATTCGCGAGACCGGCGGCCAGTACTTGCTTTCCCGCACCCAGGGCAGCGGAAAGGCGGCATCCTCGCGCGAGTGAGGGAACGGCCACTCGGCGCTCAGCACGGCGGCGGCGGTGTGCGGAGCCTGTTTCAGCGTGTTCAGCGTGGGATGATACTGGCTGCTCTCGACACCGATCATCTCGGCGTGGATGCACAACAGCGCCTCGCAGAACCGGTCGAGCTCGACCTTGCTCTCGCTTTCGGTGGGCTCGATCATGAGCGTGCCGGCGACCGGCCAGCTCATCGTTGGCGCGTGATAGCCGAAGTCCATGAGACGCTTCGCCACGTCCTCGACAGTGACCTTGTGGAAATGGCTGAAGTCGAGGATGCACTCGTGGGCGACGAGGCCGTTCGCGCCCTTGTAGAGGGTGGGAATGCTGACCGCGAGAGTTTTGGCGACGTAGTTCGCATTCAGAATGGCAAACTTGGTGGCATCGACGAGGCGCGGTCCCATCATCGCGACGTACATCCACGAAATCGTGCAGATGCTGGCGCTGCCCCACGGCGCGGAGCATACAGTGCCCTGATTCTGCTTTTCACCCCATGTGTGGTGACCGGGCAGGTGCGGACGTAAATGCGCGGCCACGGCAATCGGCCCGACACCGGGCCCGCCGCCGCCATGCGGAATGCAGAATGTCTTGTGCAGATTGAGGTGGCAGACATCCGCGCCGATGCGCCCGGGCGAGGTGAGGCCAACTTGGGCGTTCATGTTGGCACCGTCCATGTAAACCTGGCCACCGTGCTCGTGTGTGAGCTGGCAGATTTCAACGATCGACTCCTCGAAGACGCCATGCGTGGACGGATAAGTGATCATCAACGCGGCCACCTTGTCCTTGTGCGCCTCGAGCTTGGCCTTGAGATCGTCGAGGGCGACATTGCCCTGGTTGTCACAAAGCACGGGCACGACCTTGAAGCCGCACATCACCGCGCTGGCGGGATTGGTGCCGTGCGCGGATGTTGGAATCAGGCAGACATCGCGATGCCCCTCACCACGCGCGGTGTGAAAGCGTTTGATCGCGAGAAGGCCGGCGTATTCGCCCTGCGAGCCTGCATTCGGCTGCAACGAGACGGCGTCAAAGCCGGTGCACTCGGCCAGCCATGCCTCCAGGTCACCAAACATCGTGCGATAGCCCTCGGACTGGTCGTGCGGGCAGAAGGGATGCAGCCCGTTCACCTCCGGCCAGCTCAGCGGCATCATTTCTGCGGCGGCGTTGAGCTTCATGGTGCAGGAGCCGAGCGGAATCATGCTGCGGTTCAGCGCGATGTCCTTCGCCTCGAGACGATGCAGGTAGCGCATCATCTCCGTCTCGGAATGATACGAGTTGAAGACGGAATGGGTGAGGAATGGCGACGAGCGATGATGCTGTGCGGAACAGTGCAAAGGCTGGTTCTCAGCGAGCACCGCGGGCTGCTGCGTCTTGGAGATGCCGAACGCGGTGAGCAGATTGAGCAGTTCATCTTCGCGCACGCGCTCGTCGAGGGCCACGCCGACGGTGGTGGCGTCGATTTTGCGCAGGTTGATGCCGAAGATCAGCGCGCGCTTCAGCAGGTCATCCGCATTCGGAACACGAATGCTGATGGTGTCAAAGAAGTCGTCGCTCATCACGTCGATGCCGCCGCGCAGCAGTTCGCCGGCGAGCCATGCAGCCGCGCCATGCACACGATGCGCGATGGCCTTCAGCCCTTCCGGACCGTGATAAACGGCGTACATCGACGCCATGACCGCCAGCAGCACCTGCGCGGTGCAGATGTTGCTCGTGGCCTTTTCACGACGGATGTGCTGCTCGCGCGTTTGCAGCGAAAGACGATAAGCGGGCTGCCCAGCCGCATCTTTTGACACACCTATCAACCTTCCCGGCAGGCGGCGCTTCAACGCATCTCTGACTGCCATGAAAGCCGCATGCGGGCCACCAAAGCCCAGCGGCACGCCGAAACGCTGGCTGTTGCCCACGCAAATGTCCGCGCCGAATTCTCCTGGTGGCCGCAGCACGGTGAGCGCGAGCAGATCGGCATCCACCACGAGCAATGCGCCCGCCTCATGCGCCTGTTCAGCCACGGCGGAATAATCATGAATGATGCCGAGCGTGTCCGGATACTGCACCAGCACGGCAGCCAGCCCCTTGGTGCCGTCGTGTTTCCATGCCAGCACATCCCCGACCTCCATGCGGATGCCCAGCGCATCCATGCGCGTGCGGATGACCTCGATGCAATGCGGGTGGCATTTGTCCGAGACCAGCACGCGGTTGGAACCGGCGACCTGCGCCACGGCAAGTGCCAGTGCCTCGGCACAGGCGGTGCCTTCATCAAGCAAGGACGCGTTGGCGACATCCAGCGCGGTCAGATCGCAAATCATCGTCTGGAAATTCATCAGCGCCTCCAGGCGGCCCTGCGCGATCTCGGCCTGGTAGGGCGTGTAGGCGGTGTACCAGCCGGGATTTTCGAGAATGTTCCGCTGGATGACCGGCGGCGTGAAGGTGTCGTGATAACCGAGGCCGATGAACGAGCGCAGCAGCTTGTTCCGGCTCATGATCTGGCGCATGCGGCGCAGTGCCTGCTCCTCGCTCAACGGCGGCGGAAGATGCAGGGGTTGACGGACGCGGATGCCCTCCGGCACGACCTTGTCGATCAAATCATCCAGTGATTTGAAGCCGAGGGTTTGCAGCATGCTCTCCGTCTCGGCGGCGGAGGGGCCAATGTGGCGGCGGGAAAAGTTCGTGGGCATTCGCGGAGCAGATGAAGCGGGAATGCTAGCAAGCCGCTGTCACTTGCCAAACAGGTCCCAGAACTTTTTCTCGGACGCCTTCTGCTTGCCCTTCGCCTCGCGCAGGAAGGGAGCAAGGGAGGCGAGGTTCATGATCCAGTGGTTGATCCAGTTCATGGGCCGGCGCAGGGGACGCTCAAAATCCACAAACAGCACCACACGGTAACCGTCCGTGTCATTCCACACCTCATGATTGTAGGTGTCGTCAAAGATGACCGCCTTGCCTTCTTTCCATGCATAAGCCTGGTCGGCGATGCGGATGCGGCATTCATGCGAAGGCTGGGGAACCAGCAGACCGAGGTGCAGACGCAGCACACCGGCCCACGGACCGCGGTGCTCGGGAATGTGCTTCCGTGGGGAAAGAATCGAGAAAAAGCCCGTCGTGCAGCCAGGGATCATCTCCAGCACCTTCATCGTCTCCGGGCAATGGCGCGCATTCTCCTCGCAGTCCATGCCGACGCCCTTGAGGAAAAAAGTCTTCCACTGGTCGTCGCCCTGGATCATGCCCACCTCCTTCACGATGTCCTGGAAGCTCGGCATCGCATCGCGGTACTTCATCACGGCGTCGAGTTCAGTGCGCACCTTCTGCCAGTTCGCCTCGACCTGCGTCACCCACGGAAAGTGGCGTGAGTCGTAGATCGGCGGGTCACCGTGAACCGAACAATGGGCAATGATGGCCTCGACGATGTCCTGCAGCTTGTTGACCACCTTTTCCATCAGGCTTTTCGCCGGAAACGTGCGGTGGCGGCGGTGGTAGGCATCGATCGGCTTGACTTGGAAACCTGCGGGGAAAGTGACTGTGTGGGAAGCTGCTTCAGGGGACATGGACAGATCAAGAGACAACACCGCCACGAGTAGCAAATTCGTCACCGATTGCAGCCAAAAATAGCATGCCAATTTTGCGCACGCGGGTTTTCACCCCAGGCATCAGCCAATGTGACTGCGGTAAGCCTCAGCGTTCATGAGGGAGTCCGCGTCCGCAGCATTCGCAGGCTTGATTTTGAAAATCCAGCCAGCGCCATACGGCTCACGATTGATCAGGCCCGGATCCGCGCTCAGCGCCTCGTTGACCTCGACGATCTCGCCCGCCACCGGCGCGTAGATGTCGCTCGCAGCCTTCACAGACTCGATCACGCATACCTGCTGCCCGGCACCAACCTGCGTGCCGATTTTCGGCAGGTCCACGAACACCACGTCGGTCAATTCAGCCTGCGCGTGGTCGGTGATGCCCACAGTCGCGGGATTCTGGGTTGGGTCGATCCATTCGTGGGAATCGCGGTAGCGGAGGTGGTCGAGAACGTTGCTCATGGTGATGTTGGTTGGAAATCAGGCGGTGGCTTTGCGGTAAAACGGCTTCTTCACGATCTCCGCTGGGAAACGGCGGCCGCGAATCTCAATCTCGATGGTCGTGCCAAGCACGGCGGCGCTCAAAGGCAGATACGCCATGCCGATGCCATGGCCGAGGCTGGGTGATTGCGTGCCGCTGCACACCTCGCCAACGATCTGGCCGGCATGCGCCACGGGATAATGCGGACGCGGCGGCGGCGCGGTGCCTGTCATGCGGAATGCGGCGAGTTTGTCGGGCAATCCGCCGGCTTTTTGCTTCACCAATGCCTCGCGGCCGGTGAAGTCACCTTTGTCGAGATCGACGAAGAAGCCGAGACCTGCCTGCAAAGGCGTGCGTTCTTCAGAGAGATCATTGCCATTGAGCGGATAACCCATTTCGAGGCGCAGCGTGTCACGTGCACCCAGACCGCATGGCACGCCTCCCGCGGCCTTCACCGCATCAACGATCTTGCGGAACCACTGTTCGGCGGCTTCTGCAGGCATGAAGAACTCAAATCCCTCCTCGCCTGTGTAGCCCGTTCCGCAGAGCCACATCGGCCCGTTGTCGGTCATGGTGACGAGGATCGTGTTGTGCCCGGGAAAGGATTCGTGGTTGCCGAAGATGGCCGAAGCCACCTCCCGTGATTTCGGCCCCTGGATGGCGAGGCCCGCGGTGAAATCGCTCGCGTTGGCCATCGTGACCTCATCTTCCTTCGTGAGCTGGGATTCGAGATGCTCCCAGTCTGCGACGATGCGCGAGGCGTTCACGACGAGAAAGAACTCGCGCTCGCTCGTGCGGTAGGCGATCAAATCGTCGATCACACCGCCACTCTGGTTCAGCAGCATGGTGTACTGCCCCTGTCCTGGCGTGAGTTTCGCGATGTTGTTGGTCAGCACGCGGTTCAGGAACGCCTCGGCACCCTTTCCGCTCACGATGAACTGCCCCATGTGCGAAATATCGAACACACCGACGCTTTGACGCACGGCCTTGTGCTCCTCGACGATGCCGGAGTATTGCACCGGCATGTCCCAGCCTGCGAAGGGCACCATGCGCGCCCCCATCTCGACATGCACGGCGTGCAACGGGGTGCGGCGGAGCTGGGCGGAGTCAGACATGGTGCGCGCATGGTGTGAAGCGCCGCCGATTTGTCAATTCACGCGGCAGATTGAGCAACTATCTGAATGACAATGTCGTTTGCCACGTCCGACAGCCCCTCCATAGTCGCGCCCGCCAACCCCCGTCATGGCAGCCCCTTTTCTCACCCAGGATTTTCACATCCGCTGGTCCACGCTGACCCCAGATCACATCGAAGCCGACATCCGCACCGCCTTGGAGAAGGCGCAGGCGGATCTTGATGCGCTTATCGACCAGAACCGTGGCAAGCTGAGCTTTGAGACCGTCGTGCTCGGCCTCGACGACGTCACCCGTGGCCTGAACGAAGCGTGGGGCCTCGTCACGCATCTCGACTCGCTCTGCAACTCCCCTGCCCTGCGTGAGGCGCACAACAAGATGCTGCCTGAAGTGAGCGCCTTCTTCGCCAAGATTCCGCTCAACGAGCACCTGTGGGACCTGCTCGTCACCTACAGTACAACTGACGAGGCAAAAAAACTCAACGCCGTGCGCAAACGTGCGCTGGAGGAGGAGATGGAGAGCTTCATCCAGGCCGGCGCTGATTTGCCCCCGGACAAGAAGAAGCGCGTGGAGGAGATCGAGTCAGAGCTCTCCCAGCTCACACAGAAGTATTCCGAGAACGTGCTCGATTCGACGAACAAGTGGGAGCTCATCATTGACGATCCCAAGTGTCTCCTGGGCCTGCCGCCCACCGCCCTTGATGCCGCGCGTGCCGACGCACAGGCCAAGGGACTTGGCACGCCGGAGAAACCCGTTTGGCGTTTCACTTTGAAGGCGCCGTCGATGATCCCCGTGATGGAATACATCGAGGATGACAGCATCCGCCGCCAGGTTTGGGAAGGCGCCGGCGCCATCGGACGCGGTGGCGAGCATGACAACACCGAACTTGTCTGGAAAATCCTCCGCCTGCGCCACGAGAAGGCGCAGATCATGGGGAAGGCGAACTTCGCCGACCACGTGCTTGCGCATCGCATGGCGAAAACAGGCCGAAGCGCCCTGCGATTCATCGAAGATCTCCATTCTCGCGTGCACGAGGCGTTCGAGCACGAGACGATCGAGTTGCAGGAGTTTCGCGCCGACAACGGACACCGTGCGCTTGATCTGTTCGAGCCGTGGCAGGTGGCCTTCTGGTCCGAAAAGCAACGCAAGGCGAAATACGACTTCGACGAGGAGGAACTACGCCCCTACTTCCCGCTCGACAAGGTGCTTGGCGGCATGTTCCAGCTCGCCGAAAAAGTTTTCGACCTGCGTTTTAAATCACGCGAGGTCGTTTACATCGAACCAGGCAAGGAAGCGCCCGCTAATGTCAGCACGCAGCCCGGAAAGCAAGGTCCCGTCGAGGTCTGGCATCCCGAGGTGAAGTTCTACGAGGTGTGCAACGACAAGGGCGTGCACATCGGCTCCTTCTACGCCGACTGGCATCCGCGCGACTCCAAACGCGGCGGCGCGTGGATGAATTATCTCAAGATGGGCGTGCCTCCGTGCGGTGACCGCGACCGTCGGCTGCACCTCGGCCTCATCTGCGGAAACATGACGCCACCAGTCGATGGCAAGCCCGCGTTGCTCACGCACGACGAGGTCTGCACGGTGTTTCACGAGTTCGGCCATCTGCTGCACCTTCTTTGTGGAAACGTCGAAGTCCCCGCGCTCAACGGCACCAGCGTTTACTGGGACTTCGTGGAGCTGCCCTCGCAGCTCATGGAAAACTTCTGCTGGGAGCGTGAGAGCCTCGACCTCTTCGCCCGCCATCACGCAACCGGCGAACCGATTCCCGCGAGACTCTTCAAAAAGATGCTCGCCGCGAAAAACTACCGGAGCGCCAGTGACATCATGCGCCAGCTCTCCTTCGGCAAGCTCGACCTCGAACTGCACATGCACCACGCCACGGACGAGGGCGCCGACCTCGACAAGCTCGCGCGGAAGCTGCTCAACGGCTACCTGATGCCGCTGAAAACCGAGCCGCCGACCATCGCGCGACGGTTCGGCCATCTGTTCAGCAGCCCGGTTGGTTACGCCGCCGGTTACTACAGCTACAAGTGGGCGGAAGTGCTCGACGCCGATGCGTTCACACGCTTCCAAAAAGAAGGCGTGCTCAATGCCGCCGTCGGCCGTGCGTTCCGCGACACGATCCTCAGCAAAGGCAACTCCGAGGATCCCGCGAAACTTTTCCACGACTTCATGGGCCGCGATCCCGATGCGATGGCGCTGCTCGTGCGTGCGGGGCTGGCTTGATATCAGTCGCTCCGCACACGTCCTCGATAAGCGAGTGCAAAGAAGACGCAAACCGCTGCAGTGAGTGCCGTTTCCCCCCACCAGAATTTCGACCAGTCGGTGGAGTGTTCATACCACCAGTCAGGGCGTCCTATTTCTCTGTTGGGACCGGCATGAATGATTTGGCACGCATTATACCACCATCCGCCGCCGAGATAGCCGACCATGTTGCCGATGCCACTCATCAACAACGCAAGCAACGCCTGCGCACGCACACGCCACCCAGGATCGATACGTTCCTCCAGATAGATTTGCGCGGTGATGTAATACAGCGTGAATGCGAAACCATGCAGCAGCGTGCCCGTCATCACCCAGCCGGTGGTGGCGAACGCGTTGAACGAGTAGCGAACCACACAGATCACCATTCCGGACAGGAATATCCATTTCAGGCGCACCCTCGCCAGCAAGCCGGCTAGCATCAGCATCACGAGAATCTCCGTCGTTTGTCCGAGCGAAATCACCGCGGAGATGTTTTTCACGCCGAGATCGCTCAGATGTCGTGCGGTGTAAGGATAAAAAGCTGCCAGCGGCACGCAGTAGAGAGCCGCGGTGATGAAAACCACGCGGTGGTCGCGATGATGAAGCAGTTCGAGGGCATTGAGGCCGAGGATTTGCTTCCATGTGCGCTGCCGCAGCACAATCGGTGGCGGCACACTGGGAAGAGTCCATGTAAGCGCCATCACCACCAGCCATAGCACCGATGCCGTGACCGCAGCCATCAGCGACGAATCCGCCCGCAGCACAAAGCTGACAATCCAGCAACCCACCATCCAGCCACCCGTCGCCCACGCACGCAGAGGGCCGAACTGGCGCTTCGCATCGTGCAATTGGGAAAACACAATGCTGCTGGTAACGCTCCACACTGGCATGGACACCAGCGCCTGAAGCTGTGCGCAGGCGATGATCATGGCATCGCTCCAGCCCCAGAATACCGAGCCGCAAGTGAGCAGCAGGGCGAGGGATGTTGCCCCCGTGAGCCACCGTAGCAGCGTCACGGGCGAGTGTTTCTGATCCGCCAGGGCAGCCACGAACAAGGGCGAGATGAACGCGGCCACGGATGTCGTCGCCAGAACCCAAGGCACCAGATGCTCACGCCCATAGGCGGCAAAAACATTCGCCAGCGGCACATTCCACATCCCCATCGGCAGAGCCGCGAAAAAGAACAGCATCGCAAGCGTGGTGCGGCTGGCTATGGCATCCGGTTGGGGGTTGGACATTCGGGGGTGGATGGGAATAAACCGTTCTGGGTAAAACTCCAATGCTGCGATTGGAAAAAGCGTTCCTTGCGCCGCCAACCGCCCTTTCCATCTTCCGCGACCTTTCTCCCGACCCACTCACATGGAAAACGTCATCATCATCGGCACCGGCTGCGCCGGCTACACCGCGGCCATCTACACCGGACGCGCCAACCTGAAGCCGCTCATTCTTTCCGGCAGCATGCCCGGTGGCCAGCTCACAACGACGACGGAGGTGGAAAACTTCCCCGGCTTCCCCAGCGGCATCATGGGACCGGAGTTGATGATGAACATGCAGACGCAGGCGGAGAAATTCGGCGCGCGCATCGAGTATTCGAGCGTCGCCAGCGTGAAAAAAACCGCCGCAGGCCATTTCGAAGTCATTTCGGAGGATGAGACGGTGCGTGAGGCGCAAAGCATCATCATCGCCACCGGCGCCTCGCCGAAGCACCTCGGCCTGCCGAACGAAAAATCCCTCATCGGCCGCGGTTTGACGAGCTGCGCCACGTGCGACGGCGCTTTCTACCGCAATGTACCCGTCTGCGTCATCGGTGGTGGCGACAGCGCATGCGAGGAAGCCATGTTCCTCACCAAATTCGCCAGCACGGTCTATTTGATCCACCGCCGCGACACCTTGCGCGCCTCGAAGATCATGGCGGAGCGCACGCTTGCGAATCCGAAGATCAAGCCCGTCTGGAACAGCACCGTCGCCGAGTACCTCACCGACGAAAAAGGCGAGATGCGCGCCGTGACGCTGCAAAATCTCGTCACCGGTGAAAAGAGCGAACTGGAGCTGAAGTGCGTCTTCGTCGCCATCGGTCACATTCCGAACGCGGCTTTCCTCGGCGATCTGGTCGATACCGATGAGAACGGCTACATCCTTCAGCAAGGACGGACGACGCACACGAAGACGGAAGGACTCTTTGCCGCGGGCGACGTGGCCGACCATGTTTATCGCCAGGCGATCACCGCCGCCGGGCAGGGCTGTGCTGCCGCACTGGAGGCCGAACGTTACCTCGCCGCCAGGGGCGTGCATTGATTGACGCTGGACAGATGCTCGGGAAAAGGCATGTATCGCGGCGAAAAATCGCCCCATCGCATCCCCACACGCATGAGCCATCTGGAGCCCTCGAAAATCATCCGCCTCGCCCTTCTTCCCGCACTCGCGCTGCTGGCCTCCTGCCAGAGCGACGGTTCGCGTGGCCAAACCCAGTACCTGGAGGCCTTCGATCCCGCCAGCGTGCCCCATTCCTCCATGTACAACGCCGATCAGGTGTCTTACTGGGACGGCGACGGCGTCGGCGGCAGCCCGAGCGTGATCATCGACCTCAGCGACCAAAGGGCCTATTTCTACAAGAGCGGGACGCTGGTGGGTGTCTCGGCCCTGTCCACGGGTGACGAGCGGCACGGCACCAAGACTGGGAACTTCAAAATCTTCGAGAAGGACCAGTGGCACAAATCGAACCTGTACGGCGATTTTGTCGATGCCTCCGGCAATGTCGTCGTGGCGAACATCGACATCACCAAGGACAAGGCGCCGCCCGGCACGCACTTTGACGGCTCGAAGATGCATCACTTCATGCGTTTCAACGGCGGCATCGGCATGCACGAGGGATTCCTGCCCGGCTATCCCGCCTCCCACGGCTGCGTGCGCATGCCCGGCAAGATGGCGGCGACCTTTTATAACAACGTCAGCATCGGCACACCGGTCACCGTGCGGCCTTGACGCAACCGCACGCTCATGAACGCCGACACGCCGCTCGAAGTCAGCCCCACCGACGTGTCCTACCTGCTGGGGCGCCCTGGAGAGCGGACCTTCCGCCTCATCGACTGCCGCGAAGAGAGCGAATGGCATGTCTGTCATCTGCCGGAAGCCCAGCTTGTGCCCCTGTCACGTTTCGGCGAGCTGGCACCGCAGGTCTTCACCAACACGCAGGAGCATCTCATCATCTACTGCCATCACGGCATGCGCAGCCTCCGCGCGGCGCAGTGGTTGCGCGAATACGGTTTCATCAACGCGCAGAGCATGCGCGGCGGCATCGACGCGTGGGCCGATCTCGTCGATCCGGAGATGCCGCGGTATTGAGTCACAATTTGCCGACTTTGCTGTGGCGCGTCGAAGTGACACGACTACTCTGCGCGCCCTTCCTCAACCCGCCCGCATGGTCCGCCTCCTCACCCAGCAAGGACAGCTCATCGACTGGAACGACGAAAAGTCGCATCCATTCCCGGACAATCTTGTTTTCCTCGATCTGCTGAATCCGGGACGCGCTGAGGAGCTCGAGGCGGAGAAATGGCTCGAATACCAGCTCCCGACGCGGGAAGAAATGCAGGAGATCGAGGAGTCCAGCCGACTCTACACCGAAAGGGGCACGCTCTACATGACCGCGTGGGTGCCTGTGGGCCTCGACACGGCTGATCCGGACAACACCTCCATCTCCTTCGTCATCGCGCCCGACTGCCTCACCACCGTGCGCTATGCGGACCCGATGGCCTTCCGCATTCTCGTGGACCAGACACGCCGCCAATGCTCGACGCCTGTGAGCAGCGACGCCGTCTTCCTCCTGCTGCTGGAATTGATCGTCGCACGGATCGCCGACGCGCTGCAGAGCATCGAGACCGACATGAAAAAAATCTGTCGCGACATCTTCAGCCTCGATCCGCACAAGGCGCACGCCGCCATGGAAAAAGATCTCAGCGATGTCGTGAAACTCCTTGGCCGCCGCAGCGCACTTGTCGCCAATCTGCGCGAGAGCCTGCTCAGCCTCAGCCGCATGCTGCAATACTTCCTCAACAACGCCGCCACCTGGATGCGCGGCGACCTCGCCGCCCAGTTCCGCAGCGTCATGCGCGACATCAAGAGCCTCGACGACTACACCAACCAGCAGACGCAGGAAATGACCTTCCTGCTGGAATCCACGCTCGGCCTCATCAACATCCAGCAGAACCAGATCATCAAGATTTTCACCGTCGCAAGCGTGCTCTTCATGCCACCCACACTCATCGCCAGCATCTACGGGATGAACGTCGGCCTGCCCGTGCAAGGCCAGGGGTGGGCCTTCGTGCTCGTGATGATCGTCATCGTCCTTTCCGCTGTCCTGCCCATCTGGTTCTTCAAACGCAAACGGCTGCTTTGAAGTGATGAATTGAAACGCACACGCCTCACGCGCTGACTTCGGCGTTTTCGCCAAAGTCTGTCCAAAACGTCAGCACAAGGTCTGCGATAATCTGCAAGTTAGAGCATGACTCGTCGCCATTTTCCGCGGAACGAGTGCTCTCCTCACTGATCCAGCGCCTTCATCGGAAAGTTGGTGCTCTGGCTGTGTTGCGCGGCCATGAGGGCTTTCATTTTGGTGACGAGGTCAGGATGATCGGCGATGACGTTCTTCGTCTCGGCCGGGTCGGTGGCGAGGTTGTAGAGTTCCTCGGTCATGGGCTTGCCCTTGGCCTTGGCTTTCGCGTTGGCGGGCTTTCCCGAGAGGTTCATGCGCACGAGTTTCCAGTCACCCATGCGCAGGATTTGCTGGCCGCCGTAGCTGGGGAATTCGCGGTAGAGGAACTCACGCTCGGGTTGTTTCTCGCCCAACAGCGTCGGCGCGAAGCTAATGCCGTCGATCTTCGCGGGCAGTTTGTCCTTTCCACCGGCCAGTTCGGCGAGCGTGGGCATCCAGTCCTCGAAGCCGGTGACGCGGTCACTGGTGGAGCCGGCCTTGATCTTTCCTTTCCAACGCACGATGCCAGGAGAACGAAATCCGCCGTCGTAGAGCGTTCCTTTTCCATCGCGGCGGTTTTCGTTGGAGTTGAAGAAGGCACAGTCGGTGCCGGCGAGACCTTGATGCGTTCCGCTAACGGGGCCGTTGTCGCTGGCGAAGATGAATACTGTGTCGTTGTCGAGGCCCAGTTCGGTGACGAGCGCCATCATTTTGCCGATCTCACGGTCCATGCGCGTGATCATCGCGGCATACGCGGCCTTCGGGCGGAAATGCGGGATGTAGCCCTTTCCTCCGGTGTAAGGCGAGTCGTCGAATTTGCCGATGTACTCTTGAAGCGAGTCATCCGGCACCTGCAATGCGACATGCGGCACCGTGGTGGGCCAGTAGAGGAAGAAGGGCTTGTCCTTGTTGTCTCGCGCAAACTTCAGCGCCTGCTCCGCGATGCGATCGGCGGAGTAATCGCTGCCTTGGAAACGCTTGTAGCTCTCCGGCTTCGTCGGATCTTCGCCGGGCTTGAACGTGTCGTGCGGTGAAAACGGCGGGTTGTTGAGATCGATCGTCTTGTCATTGTCCCAAAGATAGGTGGGATAGAAGTTGTGGGCCACGCCCTGGCAGTTGTAGCCGAACCAGCGGTCAAAGCCCTGCCGCAACGGCGCTCCCGTCGATGTGGGGCCACCGAGGCCCCACTTGCCGAAACCACCGGTGGTGTAGCCGATGTTTTTGAACACCTCGGCAACCGTGACCGTGTCTGACGGGATGGGAAACTGGCCCTCATGCTCGGGTTTGCCGAAGTCCGGCATGCCTTTCGCATCGTCTGCCTGGCGGTTGTCGCGAATGAAGGCATGGCCCGGATGCAGACCGGTCATGAGCACGCAGCGCGAGGGAGCGCAGACCGCGTTGCCACAATACATCTGCGTGAAGCGCATGCCTTCTGCCGCCATGCGGTCGATGTTCGGCGTCTTGATGATCTTCTGGCCGTAGCAGCCGAGATCACCGGGTCCGAGGTCATCGGCGAGGATGAAGATGATATTCGGCTGACGGGCGTGCGTGACGAAGGCACATGCGAGAGCGAGAAGACAGGTCAGGAGCTTCATGGTGGGGTGGAAACGGCCGAGAGTGGTGATTCTTGTTTTACTCTCCGCTTTGGCAGCGTGTCGAGCTTCCATTTCATCCAGCCTGTTAGGAGCAGCATAACGACAATGAGCAGGGCGATAAAATAGAAGGCTGGGCGGGAGAGGAATTTCATGCGAATGACCGAAAGAGAGGAAAGAAGGCGGAAAAAGCGAGTTCCTTCATGCTCGGTTCGTCTTGTTCCTCCATGAAGTTTTTTCCATTGCTCGCCATCCTGCTGTTTTCCGCCATCTCGCCTGCCCAGGCTGTCACTGAGGCTGAAATCCAGCGTTTCATCGACGAGGCGATCAAGGCGGGCGGCGGTGAGGTTGTGATCCCGCCGGGGGTGCATGTGATCGAGCGCGGCTTGATGGTGAAGGATGCGAAAAAGCTGCGCATCGTCGGTCTGGATGCCGAAGAGACCGTGCTGAAGCTGCCACCCGTGGCTTACGCGATCACTTCCGGTGCCACCATGACTGGAGCGGCACAGATTGGCGTGAAAGCACAACGTGGTTTCAAAGCGGGCATGCGGCTGAAGATTGAGGCGGACGGCGAGATCGACTCGTTCACGAAGAAACCGAAGCCTTATCACCTCGCCATCGTGAAAACCGTCGGAGACAGAGTCATCCAGCTTGAAGAGCCTCTGAAATTCCCGGTTCCTGATGGAACGATGATCCGTCACGAAGATGCGCCGAACCTGATCGAACTGCGTGGCGCATGCGAGGAGGCGAGGATCGAAAAACTGACGCTTGATGGCGGGCGCATGGATGATGATCCGCCGATTCGTGGTCATGCGCAGCTTTGCGCGATCTTTGCGGCAGGAGCCTACAGCTATGAGAAAGGCCCGACGGGACCGAAGCCGAAGAAGCTCGGCATTTCACGCTGCTTCATCCAGAACTGCCACGGACGAGGCATCGCGCTGTATTCGGTCGAAGGCGTGGAGATCGACGCCTGCACGATCCGCGACACGTCAGATGAGGCGATCGACTTTGATCATTTCGCCGTGCAATGCGTCGCCACGCACAACCACATCGCACGCAGTTTGACCGGCGTTGAGTTGAACGATGCAAACAACTGCCTCGTGGCCGGAAACGAGTTCCGCGAGTGTGCCACGGGCATCAACCTGTGGCGCTGGTGCAAGATGCCCGGCCTGAACGAGGGAAACATCATCGCGCAAAACGCCTTTGAACGCACGAAGGGCAACGCGGTGCAGATCGCCACGGGAACGAAGGGCAACACGGTGATTCAAAATGAAATCAACGGCAGCGGAAAGAACGGCATCATCCTCTCGGGCGAGGCGCAGGTGGTGAAGGCGAACCGCATCACAGCCAGCGGCATGAAGGCAATCATCGTGCAGGAGGGAAAGCACGACATCGTCGAGTGAGCCACGCGAGAACGCCGGTCACTTCTTCGGCTCGACGCCGCCTTCCTTGGCGACTTCTTCCTTTTTCTTCTGCACGGCCTCGGATTTCACTTCGAGCAGCTTCGGCGCCTCGCCACCTTTGGGGACGAATTTGAGCGCGACGCCGTTGATGCAGAAGCGGCGGTCGGTGGGCGTCTTGAAGCCCTCGCCTTCGAAGACGTGGCCGAGATGGGCGCCGCAGCGTTTGCAGACGGTCTCGACGCGGTGCATGCCGTGACTGTCATCGACTTTTTCAAGGACACCCTTGGCTTTGGAGGAATCATAGAAAGACGGCCAGCCGCAGCCGGAGTGAAATTTTTCCTTCGAGGTGAAGAGTTCCGCGCCACAGCACACGCAATAGTAGGTGCCTTCGCCCTGCTTCTCGAACTCTTCGTAGATGTGACCGAAGGGACGCTCGGTACCGCGCTGGCGGGTCACTTCGTATTGCTCGACGGTGAGGAGCTTTTTCCATTCATCTTCAGAGAGAGTTACTTCAGGCTTGGGCATGGCAGGAGATTCTGTTTTGGGTTTGTCCTCGGCCTTTACGATGCAGAAGGCGGCGGCGATGACGAAAAGAGTGGCGAGGCGGAGTTTCATGGCGTTGGGGTTTTCTGATACGTGGGAGATGTGGAGAAGATTGCTTATTCCCACAAACGTCAGCACACGACCTCAATCTTCATCTTCTCGCGCAGGCTGGCCGATATTCCAAAGGAGCAGGCGGAAGCCGGCGTCCGGATGGCGCTCCGCGGCGGTGGCCTGCCGACGGAAGGAAGCGAGCAGTTCCTGGCGCTCCGCAGTGCTGTAAGCACCACCACGCAGCACTCCTTGATCCGGGAGGTTGTTCCACGGATCAGAGACCCATTCCCACACGTTGCCGGAGAGGTCGAACAAACCACGACCGTCCGCACGGAATGAACCCACTGGCGCGACCGACGCGAATCCATCGCTGTAATTGGGGATCGAGATCCTTCCGGTCTTGTCGGCGGTTTTGTCGAGGAAGTTGCCGCACTTCGCGGGAGGCGGCCAGATGAAGCCCCAGGGATAAATGCCTTCGATGCGCAGGCTGCGTTCCGCGGGCGTGCCCCCAAGCTCGCGCGAGAGATACGCGGCCATGCTCCATTCATCGTCGGTCGGCAGACGGTATTCCTGGTCGGGATCGAGCAGGCCCTGCGCGCGCTCGCGATCGGTGAGCCAGCGGCAAAACTGCTCCGCCTCGGAACGATTGACCATCGTGACCGGCAGATCCGGGCCTTCGTTGAGCTCGCGACCATCGACGGGAGGCTGGTTGGTGGCCTTGGTGAACTCGATGAAGTCTTTGCGCCGGGTCTCGGTGCTGGCGAGCATGGTCTTGCCAAGAGGGACAAACTTGATGCCAAGACTGTTCTGCCACGGCTTGCCAAACACAACCGCGCCGGTGGCTTTGAGGCGCAGATTGAAGCTGATGCTCTGCTTTTCCTTCAGCTTGCCGGTGAGCACCTCCGGCTTGTAGCCTGGCATTCTGATCTCGTAGTTGAAGGCATCCGCACGGACCTTGGGCAGCGCGACAGGTGTGCGTCCCAGAAGGCGCTCGCCATCGAAAACATCAGCTCCCGAAGGAATGCTGGCGATGTTCAGGCTGCCGAACTTCACGCTGATGATTTCGCAACGGATGGCGCTATGGCCGGGCTTGGCCACGGTAGTTCCAGGCGGACGGTTGAGCTTGTTCTGCTGCCAGGCGTACTCGTGATCCGCGTCGAGGCGACCCGTCTGGCGCTCAACGGCGGTCATCCAGGCGCAGAAGGCATCGGCCTCGGCAGCAGGAACCACCGCGGCATACATGACGGTTTTGTCCGGCAGCGTGACGGGCATGACCTCATATTCGGCGGCCCGGGAGTTGGTTTCGAGAAAGTCGCGGAACCGCACGGCATCGAGCGGCAGGTCTGCGACATGACGATCCTGCCGATAGGTGAACCATTGCTGGAAGCGATTCTGCCAGGGTTTGCCCGGTGTGGGTGGCTGCGGTCTCGCCGGCAGAACGGGCTGCGGTTTGACCGGAAGCGGAATGTCATAGGCCCACTCACGCTGATGCCGCGCCATCACGATGCCACTGGCGGCAAGAAAGGACCCCACCAGAGTGATGCTGGCAGCGCGGCTGAAGCGCCGGACAAAGCTCTCCTGCCTGATGCCTCCCACTTGCTGCAACGCCTCGGCAAACTCTGCCGCCGTGGCAAAGCGGCGCGAGAGATCCGCCTCGCAAGCCTTGCAGATGACCCGGTTCAACTCGATCCAAAACGGCCATTCCTCGTCGGAGAGATTGTCGGGCACCTCGGGGAACTCCATGCGGTCCTTCCCGCTGCTCATTTCATAGAGCACCTTGCCCAGGCTGTAGATGTCCGCCTGCGGTGTGCCCGGCCCTTCCGGCGGCACAAACCCTTCCGTGCCCACGAACGTGCGCTCCCCAAACGCGGCGACGAGGCCGATGTCGGCCAGTTTGCACACACCACCGCAGAAAATGATGTTCGAGGGCTTGATGTCACGGTGCGTGAGGCCGTGGTTGTGCATGTAGTGCAGCGCGTCAGCCATATACACGCCCGCATCGCGGCAGAAAAACGGATCCAGCCGCCCGTGGCGCTTCATGTCCGTGCCGAGCGTGCGCGGAACGTAGCTCTGCGTGCTGGTGATGTGCGCGCCCTCCTCGACATCGTCGGCCAGTTCCATCACGCAGTAGTAGAAGCCGCGCTTCTCGTTCCAGCCGACATGCAGAATGTGCACCAGGCAGGGATGGCCGCGTGAAATCGGCTCGAACTGCTGGATGCCCTGAAACTCGCGATGAAAGGTGCGCGTGAGTTCGAAGTCCTCACGCCAGACGATCTTTACCGCACGCAGGGCACCCGTCACACTTTGGGCGAGCCACACTTCACCGTAGGCACCCGAGCCGATGCGCTTGAGGAGCGTGTAGTCGGGAATGATGATGTCATCCCGATGTGATGGCGGGCCTTTCTTTTCCCGGCGTTGTGGTGGCCCGGCACCATCGGGCGGATCAATTGGCGGCGCGGGCAGCTCGATGCTGATGGACTCCGTGCTCGGAACCTGCTCATCCCCGCCACGCTCGTCAGCCGCAGGCACGATCACTTCCCCGTCCGCAGTTTGGGACGGAGGCGGCAATGCGGCTGGCAGTGCGGCAGAATCGCTCATGAGGCTGGCATGGGAGGGTGCGCGGCAGAACCGGCCGGCACGGGGCCGGATCAAGCGCCCCGAAGTCTCCCATCAAAGCATCGTGTTCTCAAGCCCCTGCACTTCTTTCTTCACCAGGGCACCGACGCGATGCTTGGCCAGATAGACCTGGGCGGCGTTGATGCCGAGGGCTTCGGAGGTCTTCTTCACCCCCCAGCCTTTCATGACGTAGCAGTCGAAGATTTGAAACTGTCTCGGCGAAACCTTGGCCTTCACACGTTCGAGCGCGGCGGCAGTGATGTTGTCGCGCCACTCGCGGTCCCAAATCTTCTCCAGCATGTTGTCCTTGTCCTGGGACAGACGCTCCACGATCTGCGTGCTCGTGTCCTCGCTGTCCGCATTGCCCTGGTCGGCGAGTGAGGGCTGGCGCTTGCGGGCACGGAAGACATCGAGAATGCGCCAGCGGGTCATCTGCAGCAGCCAGGCCTTGAACGAGCCGGCGCGGGGGTCGTACTGCCCCTTCTGCACCTGGCGGGCGATCGCGATGATCGTCTCCTGGATCACATCAAAGGCTTCCTCGCGGGTCAGACCGGCCTTGGTGGCCACGGAGAAAATGAGCCGCCAGTAGGTCTGGTAGAACTCGTTCCAAGTGCGCTGGTCTTCCCAATTGTTCAGGCGCTCGATCAGGCTCTTGCGGGTCTTCTCCCACAAGCCCTTTTCTTTTTTGACGTCCTCGGGGACCTGGATTTCTGGCTCTGGCACCTCTTTGCTCATTTGCGGCCTGATTGTCAGCGGTTGAGCCGTGCTGTCAAACCTTTGAAGGCCAGCATGGTGGGCGAAAATCAACGAAAGAGATGCCTCTCCTGCGGCGGGTCCGGGCACCAGCTCTTATCAGACCCGTTCATACGGGTGATGAAGTCATTTCATCCATCGTGAACGGCCGCAGGTGCATGTTGGGTTGCCATCAAAGGACGGCAGGCTAGTCTGGCCCTCCCCCCGCCCCATTGCTGGCGTATTCCTTGCTTTAAAGCCATGCCCGATCTGGAAAATCCCTTCCAAGAAACCCTGCTCTCCCGCCATCGCGCGGCCCCCTGCACTGTGGTCATTTTTGGTGCCACTGGCGACCTCACGAACCGCAAGCTCATCCCGGCGCTCTACAACATCGCCGCCGCCGGTGACCTGCCGCCACAGTTCAAGGTCGTCGGCTTCGCCCGCCGCGACAAAAGCGATGACGTCTTCCGTGCCGAACTCGAGGCTGGAAACCGCAAGAACAGCCGCCAGGGACACAACGACGAGTTGTGGGCCAGCTTCTCCCAGTGCATCCACTACCACCGCAGTGAGTTCGAAGACCCGGCTGGCTACGTCCAGCTCAAGCTGCTCCTCGACCAGTTCGACCAGGAGCGTGGAACGCCCGCCAACCGCCTGTTCTACCTCGCTTCCGCTCCGGAGGCCTTCAAGCCGATCATGGAGATGCTGCGTGCCGCCGGCCTCAATCAAGGCGCAGGTGACAAGTGGGCGCGCGTTGTGTGCGAAAAGCCCTTCGGCAAGGACCTCGCCTCCGCGCGTGCCTTGAACGAAGTGGTGAATGCCACCTTCCACGAATCCGACACCTACCGCATCGACCACTATCTGGGCAAAGAAACCGCCCAGAACATCATGGTGCTGCGATTCGCCAACGCACTCTTCGAGCCGAACTGGAACAGCCGCTACATCGACCACGTGCAGATCACCTGCGCCGAAAACCTCGGCATGGAAGGCGGCCGTGGTGGTTACTATGACACTGCTGGTGCGCTGCGTGACATGGTGCAGAACCACTTGTTCCAGTTGCTCTCGCTCGTGGCGATGGAACCGCCCACCGATCTCAGCGCCGACAGCGTTCGCGATGAAAAGGTGAAGGTGATCCGTGCCCTGCGTCCCCTCGTCGGTCCTGAGGAAGTCGCCAAGAATGTCATTCGCGCCCAATACACCGCAGGCAGCGTCGATGGCGTGGCTCGTGTCGGTTATCGGCAGGAAGATCGCGTCAATCCCGAGTCGAAGACCGAGCCTTACGTGGCGCTGCGTCTTTTCATCAACACGTGGCGCTGGCAGGGCGTGCCCTTTTATATCCGCGTGGGCAAGCAGCTCCCGAAGAAGGCCACCGAGATCAGCATTCACTTCAAAAAGCCGCCGCAGGTGCCGTTCGCGACCTCGACGCTGCTCAAGAACAGCGAAAACACACTCGTCATCCGCATCCAGCCCGATGAAGGCATGGCCCTGCGCATCCTGTGCAAACAACCCGGCCAGGCGCAGAACGTGCAGCAGGTGAAAATGGACTTCCGCTACTCCTCCAGCTTCGGCAAGGCGAGCCCCGAGGCCTATGAACGTCTTCTGCTCGACGCGATGGCCGGTGACGCCACGCTCTTCGCCCGCCGCGACGAGGTAGAGAACGCGTGGAAGTTCATCGATGAGATCGAAAAGGCCTGGCACAAGTCCGACACGCCGCCGCCGATGTGTGAATACCCCGCTGGAAGCTGGGGCCCGAAGGAAGCCGATGACCTCCTCCACGCCGACGGACGCGAGTGGCGGCTGCTTTAATCTTGGAATGAACCAGCCATGTCTTCTTTCCTCCTCAACGAATCAGAACTTGGCCGCCTCGGCCTCGAAACGCCCATCTCGCGCATCGACCGGGAGTTGAAGAAGCTTTGGGAGAGCGACGAAGCCAAGACTCGGGCTTCACTCATCAATCTCGCCATCTATACCGAGGACAGCTCGATCCTCGCAGCGGACAACGACCTGCTCGACCGCGTCGCCGCCGAGCACGCCTGTCGTGCCATCCTCATCCTGTCGCTTCCAGACGTGCAACCGCAGCGTGCCCGCGCATGGATCCAGGCGTTGTGCCGCCCTTATCAAGGCAAGCAGGTAGTATGCAGCGAGCAGATCAGCTTTGTGCTCGAAGGTGGCGATGCCGCCCAGGTGCAAAACATCGTCTTCGCGCACCTCGACTCCGATTTGCCGCTCGTCGTCTGGTGGCAGGCCGACCTCACGAAGAATTTTGAGGAACGCTTCTACTCCCGCATCGACACGCTCATCATCGACAGCAGCCGCTGGACCCACCCGGCGCAGCAGTTCGATGCGCTGATGGCGGTGATGAAGGCCGAGCACGCCACCGACATCGACGTGCGCGATCTCGCGTGGACACGGTCGCATTTCATGCGCACCGCGCTGGCGAGCTGCTTTCAGGATGCTTCGGCACGCCAGAACCTCGCCAAACTGAAAAGTCTGCACATCACGCATCTCAAAGGCCAGCGCACCACGGCCCTGCTTCTCGCCGCGTGGATCAACCAACGCCTCGGTGCCGCGCTGAAACTCGAACTGATCGAAAAAGACACCGGGCCTGCCCTCCAGAGCCTCGTGCTCGAAGGCGATGGCGTCCGTGGCGAGGTGCGCCGCGACTGCGACTCCTGCTTCGTTCATGTCTGCGCCACCTGCGGCACCCACACCCACGAGGAACTCCTGCCCGCCGACGTGGACAGCGACTCCGAACTCGTCAGCGAGCAGCTCTCCCGCTTCCACGGCAGCACCCTCTACTCCAGCATGCTCCCCTTCGTGCGTGGCATGCTGAAGTAATCGTTCGACATTCATCAATCGGATTTCGACATTGCGCGCATGCGCCCCTGGCTCCATCTCGCCCGCATCTCAAATCTGCCCACCGTTTGGACGAACGTCACCGCCGCGTGGCTGCTCGCCGGAGGCGTGTTGAACGACCCGCGCCTCGCCTGGCTCGTCCTCGCCGGTTCGTTGCTCTACACCGGCGGCATGATCCTCAACGACGCCGCGGATGTGAAGTTCGACCGCGAACATCGCAAGGAGCGGCCGATTCCAAGCGGACAGGTGAGCGTGATTGCGGCGTGGAGTGTCGGACTGGCGATGATGGTGCTCGGCAGCGCCCTGGCGATTGGCTTTGGTGCCAGCGCCTTGGGAACAGCCGCCCTGGTCGCCGCGATCTTGTTCTACGACCTTTATCACAAGCCGTGGGCAGGTTCGGTCATCGTGATGGGATCGTGCCGGACCTTCTTGTATTTGATGGTGGGTTCGGTGACTGAGCCTGCAAAGGACAGCATTCCATGGTGTGACGACAATCAAGTGTTGCTGGCTGCTTGCACTTTGGGTTTCTACATCGTTGGAGTGAGCCTGGCAGCCAGATCAGGCGGCAGGAACTGGACCAAGTGGCTGCTTTGGATGCCGTTGCTGCCGTTCTTGCTTGGAGAGCGTCCGGCAATCACCACTCATGCTACGGCTTTGGCTGCTTTCGTTGTTCCGGTGGCTTTTGCAGCGTTCGTGATCAGTGCCTTGATTCGATTGAAGGCACGGAAGGTGGATGAGGCAGTGGGTTTGTTGCTTGCCGGAATCGTGCTGGCAGATGGACTGGCAATTGCCCCGGAACATCCGGCGCTGGCCCTCACCTTTGTTGTCCTCGCCCCGCTTCTTCGCCTCTGGCAGCGCTGGGTGGCAGCGACGTGATCCCGGGCAATTCGTCATTCGGAATTCGACATTCGTCATTTGCCAGTTTCCTCGACAGAAACCGGCCTGAATCCGTGTTCTCCTTTCCCCATTGACCAAAACCCCGTTCAGCGGCACAGAAAACGCCCCCGTTAATGCTGGAGAAGACCATCAGGCTCGAACACACGCACCGCATTCTGTTCACGCAGGATGTTTTCGCGGCGCGAAACAACACCATTCGTGATCTCATCACGCTCGATCACCCACACAAGCTCCCGCGCGTGCTCGTGTTCGTCGATGAAGCCGTCGCCAATGCGAACCGCGATCTGCTTGATGACATCGTGGCCTATGGCGAGGCGCACGCGGAGGCTTTCACGCTCGCGGACGCGCCCATCGTCATTCCTGGCGGTGAATCCTGCAAAAACGACCTCCGTCTTGTTGAATGCTGCTGGGATGCCGTCAACGACGCCGCGCTCGACCGCCACAGCTACGTCTTCGTCGTCGGTGGCGGCGCGGTTCTCGATCTCGTCTGCTTTGCCGCCTCCACCGCGCACCGTGGCATCCGTCACGTGCGTTTCCCCACCACCACGCTGTCGCAGGGTGACGGCGGTGTCGGCGTGAAGAACGGCGTGAACTACTTTGGCAAAAAGAACTGGATCGGCAGCTTCTCCGTGCCCTTCGCCGTGGTGAACGACTTCGCCTTCCTCGAGTCGCTGCCGAAGCGTGAACGCCGCAATGGCATCATCGAGGCCATCAAGGTGTCGCTCATTCGCGATGGCGCGTTCTTCGGGCAAATCGAGGCCATGGCAGATGATCTCGCCGCCTTGAAGCAAGAAGCGCTGGAAAGAGTCGTCCAGCGCAGCGCGGAGCTGCATGTGGAGCACATCGCAACGAGCGGTGATCCGTTTGAACTCGGTTCCGCACGTCCGCTCGACTTCGGCCACTGGGCCGCGCACAAGCTGGAGCAGATTTCCAAGTTCTCCGTCAGCCACGGCGAGGCGGTCGCCATCGGCATCGCCGTCGATCTCGTCTATTCGCGCATGATGGGCATTCTCGATGCGGAGACCTGCGAACGCGTGCTGAAACTCATTGAGCGCATCGGCTTCGCCACCTTCTCACCGCATCTGCTCGACAACGGCAGAAGCGGCGAACCGGCGATCCTCGAAGGACTTGAGGAGTTTCGCGAGCATCTTGGCGGTGAACTGACTGTCACCCTTGTGCCGAAGATTGGCGAGAAGATCGAAGTTCACGAGATGAACCGCGTGAAAATCCTCAATGCCCTCGTGGAGCTCAAAAGCCGCGCGGCGACCACGTCAGGCCGCTAAGCTTACTCTTCCGGCACTTCGCCCGCTTTCGCGGCTTTGACGACTTTGGCCTGCTCCTTGGCATCCAGCGTGCCCACCTTGATGTATTCGCCGTCAAAGTAGGCACGTGCTCCGTGGTAGTAACCGGTGTTGGCACCCACGACTTCGAGCCTGCGATCACGAAGGATGAAGCTCAGGTTGGTTTCATCTTTCTTTTCCTTGTCGAGACCTTTGTCACTGAACCAGCCGATGGTCTGGTTCCACGCCGCGATGCCCGCCAGATCACCGATGTGCGATGTCGGCCCGCGTACGCATTCGATGTTGAAATACAGGTGTCCGTCCCGCTCGACCACCTCGATGTGTCCGCCATAGCTGTCCGTCCACAAGCCCGTGAGCGGTTCGTCCGTCTTCCACTCACGCACCAGGCCCTTCAACCACTCAGTTCGCATGTCTTCGAGACCCGCCGCCGCTTCGAGGTATTCCGGCGCATCCAGCGCCAGTTCCTGCACATCCGCGCCCGTGTACATCGGTGAACGCGCGAGGTAATCGCGATACTCCACCCAGGCGCGCTGGTCTTCCTTGAGCTTGTTGAACTCCGCTTCATCCAGCACCTTCTTCGCCGCCGCCCAGGCCTCGTTCAGCGCCTTGTCCGCTTTTTCAAACAACGCCTTCGCCTGCTGCGGCGTGAGTTTTTTCTCCTGGGCAAAACCGGAGGTGGCAAAGACCGCATAGAGCAGCACGGCGAGGAATGAAATCGTGGTTCGCATATGGCCAATGTTTACCCCCGTCCACCTTTTCGTCTATTTCGGAAAACGAAGATGCTCCACAAGATCAATACCACCGGCACTCCATAGAGAACTACGCCGATTCCAACCGCACGCCGTGCCGTCACGCGCTTCTGTTGCCTGTTAAGGTCATCCGATGAAGCCTCGGGCAAACCATTGATCTTCACCGTCTGCGGCAGCAAGTCGGCGATTTGATTCAACTCCGGCAGCTTCTGGCCAGGTGTGGCCTGCTCTTTGACCAGTTGCCTCCAATCCACCGCCATGGCGATGTCCATGCCAGGGTTTTGCTCCTTCACCTGACAGGAACACGAGCCGATCAAAAACTGCGCCGCCTCATCAATCGTCTCCGCGCGGATGCCTTTGCCCACGAGCGCGTAAAGCGCGCGCCCTTGGCCGAAAATCGGAAACGCCATCGGTTCATTGAAGCCGCGCAGGTCCTCTTCGCTCGCCAGCAACATCGCGACGAAGGCCGCCTCGGCCGGATCATCACGCTTCACTTTCACGACGGAGAACGCGAGCCGCAAACCGTCGCCGGGAATCGAGACGAGGCCGTTCTTGATGTCCTGGTCGTCCAGCTTCGGCAGGTTCATCACGCCGCCGAGGTAATCGAGGCGGTCTTCGAGTGTCTTGAGCGCCGCGGCGTCCTTGGTGGCATCGCCGCTCTCCAAAAGCACCCACACCGCGCTCTCGCCATTGCCCAGCCGCTCCGCGATTTCCTTTCTCGCGGGCGAATCAATCAGCACGGCCACATTCGCCTCCGAAAATGGCGCGGACCAGATCACCGCGTCGTTGCGGGAAGACTTCGGCTGCCGCAGTTCGATTTTTGGCTCCGTGCCGGTCGCAACGACAAAGTTCTCCGGCACTTTCGCGCCCGCAGGCGCCGTCACTCGATACGCATCCGCGTCCCAATGCTCCAACGCATACCGGAACACCGGCACCGAGCAGGCAAAAACGGGGCTGGAGACGAGAATGAAAAAAAGCGCACGAATCATGGGACGCCGCACAATACGGCTTTGGCGAGCGTTTTGATCGCACCAATCAAACAGACTCAACCATCATGCGCCTGCTACTGCTCTTCGTCGCCCTGTCCACCGCCAGCGCCGACTGGCCCACCTACCTGCACGATGCCTCACGCGTTGGCGCCACGACTGAGGAGGTCAAACTGCCGCTCCAATCAGCATGGACCTTCGAGTCCCCCTCCGCTCCGCAGATGGCGTGGGCTGGCGAGGATGGGCGTGTGATTGAAGGGCACGAGTTGTTCAACCGCATCCGCTTTGACGATGTGTTTCACGTGGCGATCAGCGGTGGACGCGTGTTCTTCGGCTCGTCGGTGGATGGGCGTGTCATTTGCCGCGATCTGGCCACCGGCCTGGACAAATGGTCGTTCTTCACCAATGCACCGGTGCGTCTGGCTCCGACCATCGCGAATGGAAAAGTCTATGTCGGCTCGGATGACGGTTATGCTTACTGTCTTGACGCGAAGACTGGCAAACTCGTGTGGAAACTGCGCGCCGGGCCGCATGATGAGCGCATCCTCGCCCGTGGGCGCATGATCTCCCGCTGGCCGGTCCGCACAGGCTTGTTGGTGGATGATGGCATCGCGTATTTTGGCGCGGGTGTGTTTCCGCATGAGAAGGTCTATCTTTACGCCGTCGAGGCTGCGACCGGGAAAGTGATCTGGAAAAACGACGCGATCAGCGAGAAGGACGCCGGTCGCAATGACCTCTCGCCACAAGGCTACCTGCTCGCGACGAAGGACATTCTCTTTGTGCCATCCGGGCGTTCGCTCGCGGCGTCATTCGACAAAAAAACTGGCGAATACCTCGCGAAGCCCGAACCCGGCTGGCGCAGCGATGCAGGCGGGCAGATCGGCGGCACGCAGGCGTTCCTCGCAGACGACCAGATTTACGCGGTGGGAGAACATCACATCCTCGCGCTCGATCAGCAGAAGCAGAAAAGCGGCTTCGGATGGTTCGCGGGCACGCAGATGACGCTCGCGGGCGACATGGGCTACATGGCGAATGGCACAAAGATCACCGCCATCGACCGCATCAAGCACGCCGAGGGCACGCGCATCCGCCACGACCACGAAATGGCCATCGCAAAGCTCACCGCCGAACTCAAAAAGCATCCGGCACTCGCCGAGGCGAAAAAGCTGCAGGCCGCGGAATCAGCGGCGCGGAAAGCAAAGGATGACCCGGCCGAATTTGCGAAGGCGCAAGCCGAACTCGCCGCCATCGCGGCCAAATACGAGCCGCTGAGGATCGAGTACAAGGCAAAGCAGGACGCAGTCGCCCAGCACAAGGCCGATCTGGCCTCATTCGCAGACATCGGCATCAAATGGTCCATCGATGCGCCGCATGACGCCGCGCTGATCCTCACGGGCAAGACGCTTTTCGCCGGCGGAAAAGACGAAGTGATCGGCATCGACACCGAGACGGGAAAAATCGCATGGAAAGCACCGGTGAAGGGTCTCGCACGCGGTCTGGCCGTTGCTGACGGACATCTCGTCGTCAGCACGACGACGGGACAAGTCCATGTGTTCGGAGGGAAAGCAGTCGCGCCGATTGCCGAGAAGAAGGGCAACGGTTTTCCGTCGGATGCCGCGCACGCGAAAGCTGCGGAGGCGATTTTGAAGCAAACCGGCATCACCAAGGGCTTCTGCATCGTGCTCGGCAACGACAAGGGTGCGCTCGCCTACGAACTGGCGAAGCGCAGCAACTTGGTCATCTTCGGTGTCGATGCGGACGAGAAGAAGGTGGCTGCGGCGCGCCGGGAGTTGCTCGCCACGGGCTTGTATGGGCCGCGGATCACGGTGGATCACCTCGATCTCGCGATGATGCCGTATTCGAGCTACTGCGCCAATTTGATCGTGAGCGACAGCGAGCAGCCTGTGGGTGTGGCCGCGGATGTGGCGCGGCATTTGAAGCCGGTGGGCGGCAAGTTTTGCTTCGCAGCGTCACCGAAAACGGACGCGTGGCTCGCGGAAACCAAACTCGTCGAAGAGAAGGCGAAGATTGCGACCACTGATGGCTGGACGGTGCTCACGCGAGCGACGTTGCCGGGCGCAAGCTCATGGTCGCATCAGTATGGCAACGCGGCGAACACCTCGAGCACTGACGACCAGCGTATCAAAGGCGGCCTGAGCGTGCTGTGGTATGGCGATCCCGGTCCGGGGCAGGTCGTGAACCGCCACGACGGTGCGGTGGGGCCGATTTCGACGAACGGACGCCTCTTTGTGCAAGGCCAGGACAGCGTGATGGCCTACGACGCCTACAACGGCCAGTTCCTGTGGGAGACGAAGAACCCCGGCGCGATGCGCACCGGCGTATACAACGCCCGCGAGCCCGGCAACATGGCCGCAAGCGATGATCATCTCTTCATGTTGCTCGAAGATGAGTGCATTCAGTTCGACGCCGAAACCGGGAAGGTCGTGCGCACGCTGAAAATCCCCGGCGCCGGCACGAAGAAGGGCCTGGAGTGGGGCTACATCGCCTACGCGGACGGTTTGCTCTACGGCACCGAGACGGAACGCGTCGAAAAAGCCAGCGAGGTCGCGCGTCGCGGCAAAACGGGCTCGATTTCGACGGATCGCATCTTCGCGTATGATGTGAAGACCGGTGCGCTGGCGTGGAGCTATCAGGGCAACCACATCGCACATACCACGGTCGCGATTGGCGACGGGCGCGTGTTTTTCATCGACGCCTCGCTCACGCCGGAGCAGCGCAATCTGATGCTAGCGGAAGACAAGACGGAACTCGCGAAGCTCACCGGCAAGGAACGTGAAATCGCTGAAGATCGTGTGAAGAACAACGACATGCGCATGGCGGTGGCGCTGGATGCGAAAACGGGCAAGAAGCTGTGGGCGAATCCGGTCGATGTGACCGATTGCAGCGAGATCGGCATCGGTGGCGGGGCTTTGACGCTCATGTACAGCAACGGCCATCTCGTGCTCGGCGGCGCGAACGCGAACGGGCACTACTGGGAGCAGTTTTTGAGCGGTGAATTCAAACGCCGCCGCCTCGTCGTGCTCGACGCGGCCAAAGGTGGCAAGGTTTGGGCCAAGGACGCGAACTATCGCCATCGTCCTGTCGTGATCGGCGATGACATCGTGGCCGAGCCATGGGGCTACGACCTCTACACCGGTAAGCAGAAGACGCGCACAAACCCCATCAGCGGCGAGGAGACGGCGTGGAGCTTTGCGCGGCCCGGGCATCACTGTGGCGCGATCTCCGCCACGCCGAACATGATGTTCTTCCGCTCGAAGTACACCGCGTTTTACGATCGCGACAGCGACAGCGGCACCGAGCACTTCGCGGGGCATCGCCTCGGCTGCTGGATCAACACCATTCCCGCCAACGGCCTTGTGATGATTCCGGAGGCAAGCGCCGGATGCGTATGCCTTTTCTCCATCGCGAGCACGATCGTGTTCGAGCCGCGAGACAACCGCATGAACTGGGGTGTGTATGGCGGCGACGGCACCACGCCGCTGCCTGTGCAGCATCTCGCGCTCAATCTCGGCGCGCCTGGTGATCGTCGCGATGCTCACGGCAAGCTCTGGCTCGGCTACCCACGTCCCGCGAGCCGCGCGGGCATTGATCTGCCGCTCGACTTCAAGCCGCAATACACCACGAAAAGCGGCGGTGCGTATGCCAGCAACAGCGAGAGCTTTACCATCGCCGGTCATGACACGCCGTGGATCTTCGCCAGCGGCCTGCGTGGCCTCACAAAGCTCGAAATCCCCGTCCAGGCCCAAGGCGCCGCACCGACGAGCTATACAGTGAAACTCATGTTCGCCGCGCAGGAAGGTGACCGGGCCGGAGATCGCGTCTTCGACGTGAAACTCGGCGACAAGGTCGTTTTGAAGAGCTTTGACCCTGCCGCACGCAAAGGTGCTGCCATCGAGGTCTTTGAGAACGTGCCGGCCACCGGGACATTGAGCATCGAATTGGTGCCGTCCGCACCCAACGGCGAACCCATCATCAACGGCATCGAAATCCTGCGCACGAACGCGAAGGAGATCACGCAGGGCGTGGCTGTGAGATAGCAGCAGTTCAAAACGCGATCTTCACACCTGCAACGATGCCCCGCCCCGGCAACGGGACGCGTTCCTTGAGAAACGACGTGTGCTCGCGGGCATCCTCATTCGTCAGGTTCGTGCCTTTGACGTAAAAGTCGACGGTTGTCGCTCCCTGAAGCAGCCGGTAACTCAAGGTGAGATTCACCAGAAAGTAGCTCTTGGTGGCGGTCTCGTTGGTGGCGAGACGATGCTGAGGCGCGGCATAAATGCCCTCCACTTTGGCTCCCCAAGGCCCGTGCTCGAAAATCAACGCACTGGAGAGATGAAAGGGCGGAATCCGCGGCAGCGAGCGTCCCGTGCTCATGTTTTGCGCGCGCACCACATCCGCCTTGAATTCCCAGTGGAGGTTGGTGGGCACCTGCCGCGGCTCCGCCGTGACCGGATGCAGCAGATGGAAGGTGGTCTCCAACTCCGCGCCGATGAACCGCGCATCGACGGCGCGGTAATCGTACTCCGGCGTGTCGCCCACGAGATCTCCATCCGTGTCCACCATCACGCCCGTGGGAAACTGGCCGATGAAGTCGCGGTAGCGATTGTAGTAGCCGCTGAGCGCACCCGTGACCCAGCCGATGCGTTTGCGCAGGTTCAGGTCGAAGCCGAGCGAGCTTTCCACTCCAAGGTTCGGATTGCCCACCTCGAAGGTGTTTGTGGCCAGATGGGCTCCGTTCGCAAACAACTCCTGCGCCGTGGGCGCACGTTCCGCGTGGGTGACAGTGAACGCGGCGGAATACTCCTCATTCGCCGTGCAAACCAGGCCCACGGAGCCGCTGAAGCTGTCAAACGAGCGCCCGCGCGGCGGTCCAAACACATTGTTGTTCAAGGCATCGACCGAGATGTGGTCGTAACGGCCGCCAACTTGGAAGCTGAGCGAACCCCGCGTGATGTCCTCGAAGAAAAAGAACGCATTCGACTGCGTGATGGTTGGTGGCAAGAATGCCTCTTCTCCCGCAACAAGGAAGTCACTGCGGCTCGACTGAAACCCGGCAACGCCTTCCATGCCTGCGATCTTCTCGTGCTTCATCTCCACGCGTGCGTCATAGCCGTCGTTTTTGAACACCGTGTTGTCCCGCCCGTCCTCGAATTCGACGTGCTCGTAGTCGGACCACGCGAAACGGTAGTTGATCTCCTTGATCCTGGGCAGGGGCTTGTAAAAGGCGCCGCGCACTTCGAGCCTCGTCTGGTTCAGATCGATGAACACATTCTCCTGCGCGGGCGAGGCATAATTCGTGTGATACTCAGTCCAGGCAAAACCGATGAACCCTTCATTCCAAATGTAGCTCATGCCTCCGGAGATGCCTTCTGCGCGAAGATTGCTGTGCGGCACCACCTTGCCGGGCTCCGGTGTTCCCGCAGGCAAAGGATTGCGCTCCTGTTCGCCGACAGTGCGTGCGTTGCCCGGAATGTGAAAGTCCTCCGCTGCACGCGTGAATGCCTCCACGTGGAAGGCCAAACCCTTCCATCCGCCTTCCAGCATCACATTCGACTGATACCCCTGATCCACCGAGGAAAACCGGCCACCCATCGCGCCGCGAAGCGTGCCATCGAGCCTTTCGTCCACGATGCGGCCATCGATGGCGTTAACCACGCCGCCGATCGCGTTCGAGCCGTAAAGCAAAGTCGCCGGGCCACGGACCACCTCCACCGACTTCAAATTCGCCGCCTCAAAACTCACCGCATGATCAGGGCTCAAAGACGAAGCGTCGATGGTATTCAACCCGTTTTGCAGGATCCGGACGCGATCTCCTTCCAAACCACGAACGATCGGCCTGCTCGCGGCAGGACCGAAATAGGAGCTGCTGATGCCAGGCGTGCGCATCAGCGTCTGTCCCAACGATGGCTCCAACGCCAGATTCAACTGTTCCGCCGTCATGATCGAGGCCGCCTGCGCCCCCTTGTCGGCCGCTTCATCAGACGAGGCGGAAATCACGATTTCATCCAAGGAAATCACCTTCTCTGCGTGAGCGGGTGCCGACCTGTTCAACTGCTGGCCGAGCGAAGGCATGGCGGAACCAAGCGCCAGGACGAAATGGAGTGGGAGAAAAGCTGCCTTCATGGGGACTCTGCGAAGCCCAGCACTTAAACGCAACCTAATTGCACTTGCAATCAATTTGTATTTGAGTGATTTGGACCTCCTTCAGTCCTGATCCCAACTTGCCTGCTTCCCCCTGCTCTCAGGTCCCGCAGAAGGTCTGATAGCCAGCAGGGGTGCCGGGCTTCGAGTATTCGGGAAAGTCACGCCTCTGATTCCATGGATGCGTGACAATCTCGAGAAGCGCATGGAACGGCTGCATGTCACCGTCATGCGCGGCAGCGAGGGCTTCTTCGACCTTGTGATTTCGCGGAATGAAGGCGGGATTGCTGCGGCGCATGAGTGCGAACGATTCTTCACGTGACTGCGGCTGGCGCTCGAGCCGTTTCTGCCAGCGGGCATGCCATTCGTCGGGCTCAAAGCTGTCATTCGTGAGCGCGACGAAAGTGTTGGTGAAATCGGCCTCGGCTTCCTGCATCCCGTTCAGCAAATCCTGGATCAAAACCGCATCCTCCGGCTCTTCGGTGAGCAAACCGAGCTTCGCACGCATGCCCGCGAGCCAATGATGCTTGAAGCGCTCCTCGAACTTCGGAATCAGGCTGTTCGCGATCTCAATGGACCGTTTTTCGTCTTCATGAAACAGCGGCAGCATGGCCTCGGCCAGCCGCGCCAGGTTCCATTGCGCGATGGGAGGCTGGTTTCCATACGCATAGCGACCGTGGCGGTCGATGGAGCTGAAAACCGTCGCTGGATCATACGCGTCCATGAAGGCACAAGGGCCGTAGTCGATCGTCTCGCCGCTCAAGGCCATGTTATCCGTGTTCATCACGCCGTGAATGAAACCCACGAGCATCCACTGCGCGATCAGCGCAGCCTGACGCTCCAGGATGGCCTCAAACAACGCCACCGGATCACTTTCAACCGCAGGATAGTGTCTCTGCCGCGTGTGCTCGGCGAGGGCTCGAAGCGCTTCAACATCCTGGTGAGCCGCAGCCCATTCGAAGGTGCCGACACGAATATGACTCGCCGCGACACGCGTGAGCACCGCTCCGGGCAAACCACCGTCCTGACGCCAGACCGGTTCGCCTGTGGTGACAACGGCAAGGCTGCGCGTTGTCGGGATGCCCAGCGCATGCATCGCCTCGCTGATCAAGTATTCGCGCAGCATCGGTCCCAACGCCGCGCGACCGTCGCCGCGACGCGAATACGGCGTCGGGCCGGGGCCTTTGAGCTGGATGTCAAAGCGCTCACCAGCAGGGGTGATCTGTTCGCCGAGCAAGATTGCACGGCCATCGCCGAGGCCGGTGAAATGAGCGTATTGATGCCCCGCATAGGCTTGCGCGATGGGTCGAGCACCTGGCGGCATCCGGTTTCCCGCATAAACGGCCGCATCATCCTCCGGCAGGCCAAGTTGAGCAGCGAGAGCGTGATTGAAGACCACCAAGCGTGGCTCCTTCACCGGCGTGGGCTCGACCTCGGTGAAGAAGAGTGAGGGAAGACGGGCGTAGGAGTGTTCGAGTCGCCATGTGAGGGCTTCGGGCATGCACGTAAGTCGCAAATTCGCAATCAAGTTGCAACAGCTTTGCGGGAAGGTTACTGGTTCACCGCCAGCCACCACCATGAAAACCTTCCTCGCCGCCCTTGCGCTGTCTCTCTCCGTCGGTCAGGCCGCCACGCTCAAAGTCGCCTCCCTGCATCCCATCGTCTCCGATCTCGCACGTCAGGTGGGTGGGGCGAATGTCGAGGTCATCGACATCCTCAAGCCCGGCGGCGACATCCATCACTTCGAACCGGCCCCGAAGGACATCGCCGCCATGCGCGGCTCCAAACTGCTGCTCGCCTCCGGCAAAGAACTCGAAACCTACCTCGACAAGCTGCGCGACAGCATCGGCAAGGAGGTGAAGCTCGTTGAAGTCGGCGAAAAGATCCCTTCCCTGCCCTTCGCCGGTCATCACGACCACGATCATGCAGAGGCAGAGCACGACCATCACCACGGAGAATTCGATCCGCACTGGTGGCATAGCGCGGAAAACATGAAGCGCGCCGCTCGCATTGTGGCGGATGAACTCAGCGCCGCTGATGCAGCCAACGCCGACGCCTACGAGGCTGGAGCGAAAGCTGCCAGCAAGCGCTTCGACGAACTGAAAAAGTGGGCGCAGAAGGAAGTCGCCAAAATCGACCGCAAAGACCGCAAGCTGGTCACCGCGCACGCGGCATTCGGCTACTTCTGCAAGGAATTCGGTTTCGAGCCCATGTCCGTGCTCGGGATCGGCCGTAACGACGACGCGTCTTCGGAACACATCGCCGAAACCATCCAGGAAATCCGCGAGCACAGCATCAAGGCCATCTTCCCGGAGGATCAGGCCAATCCGAAGGTGCTCACGGAGATCGCGCGCAGCACAGGCGTGAAGATCGGCGACTCCCTCGTCGCCGACGGCACCGCGAAAAACGCGCACACCTTTGAGACGATGCTCGCGCACAATGTCCGCGCCATCGTCGCCGCGCTGGCTCGCACACCTGCGAATTGATCATGCGTGGCTTTCCTCCCATTCAAATCGCCCTGCTTGTCATTGCGTTCGCCGCTCTCGCGGTACCGTTGAGCCAGCTCACGGGCAACGCGCAGACCAGGCCGGCTGCAAAGACCGGGAAGAAGGAAGGCAAGGCCGTGAAGTCCCTCCTGCGTCTGCGCTATGCGCACAAGCCTGCCATGATCAGTCTCAAAATCGGCGGCAAGGAACTCATCACGGCCGTGGCCGGTTCTCCCATCGAATTGAATGCCGCGCTCGATGCGCCCAAAGAAGGCGTCGATGTGTTTCTCACCGCCACCTGGCCGGAAAACACGCCCGACACCGCGCTCACACTCGAAATCGAACCCGACGGCCTCGATTCGCGCAGTGAGACGCGCTGGTCTTCTTCCGGCAGCCTCGACGAAGTCATCTCTTTTGCCTGGAAATGAGCAACGCCACCAACCATCCACCGAAAGAGCACGTCTGCTGGGGTGGCGGCGGGCAGCACGCACATCATCACCGGCTGGAGGTTGTCGATCTGAGCGTGAAGTATCAGGAGGTGCGTGCGCTCGAAAAAATCTGCTTTGCCACGGAGTGTGGCCGCAGCATGGCGCTCATCGGTCCGAATGGCGCGGGCAAGAGCACGCTGCTCAAATCCCTCGCCGGACTCATCCCGGGCAGCGGCGGCAAGATTTTCTGGCGCGGCAAACCCCTCACCCGCAGCAGCCACGAACTCGCCTACCTGCCCCAGCGTGGCGACATCGACTGGAACTTTCCCATCACCGTGCGCGGCCTCGTTGAAATGGGCCGCTATCCCAATCTCGGCTGGTGGCGGCAGTACTCGCGCCATGATGCCGAGATCGTCGAACGGGCGCTCACGAGCATGGAATTGCTCGATCTTCAGAATCGCCAGATCAGCGCGCTCTCCGGCGGCCAGCAGCAGCGCTCCTTCATCGCACGTGCCCTGGCTCAGGAAGCGCATGTGCTGCTGCTCGACGAGCCCTTCACCGGCCTCGACAAGCCTGCGCAGGAGAATTTGAGCCGTCTTTTCAAGGAACTCACTGCTGAGGGCCGTCTCCTCATCGCCAGCCATCACGATTTGCAGACCGTGAAGGGCAACTTCGACGACGTGCTGCTCATCCGCCGTCATCAAATCGCTTTCGGACCCGTTTCAGACTCCTTCACGCCTGCAAACATCGCCAGCGCCTACGACAACCAGGAACCAGGAACCAAGAACTAGGAACTGTCTTCCCAATGCCCACGATCACCGACTTCCTCGCCGAACCCATCGCCAGACGCGCCCTGCTCGCGTGCCTGATGATCGGTTTTGCCAACGGATTCGTCAGCGCGTTCGTCGTGCTGCGCAAATCCGCGCTGAAGATCGGCACGCTCTCGCACTCCTTGCTGCCCGGCCTGGCGGTTGCGGTGTTGATCGCCGGACTTTCACAATGGAGCGCGCTCGCCGGCGCGATCTTTGCCGCGCTCATCGTCGGTCTTGGCTCGATCTTCCTCTCACGCACCTCGCGACTCGACCAGGACACCTCCATGGGCGTTCTCTACACCACCGCCTTTGCCGTGGGGCTGCAGATTCTGCGAAATCTCAACGTGCGGCAGAAGCTCGACGAATGGCTCTTCGGCAGCATCATCGGCATGGCGGACTCGGATTTGTGGATCGCCTTTGGCATCAGCGCCATTGCCGTCATCACGCTCACGGCGCTGCAACGGCCGCTGATCATCTATCTCTTCGAGCCGAACATCGCCGCCAGCCTCGGCGTGCCGGTGCGCTTGCTCAACTACGCCACCTTCGGTGTCACGATCCTCGTGCTCGTTTCCTCGCTGCAAGCCGTGGGCTGCATTCTCAGCGTCGGCCTCATGGTCGCACCTGCGGCAACGATGTATCTGCTCACCAACAACTCACGCGCCCTTTTCTGGGGTGGCGGCATCCTTGGGGCACTGGGTTCCATGATCGCCTTCTTCCTCGCGTATCCGCTCGGCTGGAGCCCGAGTTCAACGATCGTCATCGTCCTCGGCACCTTCTTCCTACTCGCCTACATCTTCAGCCCGAAATACGGCCTGTTCAGCCGCCGCGCGGAAGGATCGACGTTCTGATCCTTCCTCATCGCTGCAAACTCGTAACCGTTTCTCGCTTGGAGGCTGGTGAACAAACAAGAACTTGGGAAGTCACGGCCTCGCATTCTTTGAAGACGCTGACACAATTGGGTTTGGTGGCCCGTTTTCGCGGCTAGACTCACAACGCCGCGATGATGGCGTCGCCGATCTCCTTGGTGTTCACCTTCCGCGTGCCGGGGGCACCGCTGAAGATGTCACCGGTGCGGAGGCCGGAATCGATGACTTTTTTGACGGCGGATTCGATCTGAACGGCTTCTTTTTCGAGGCCGAGGGAGAAGCGCAGCAGCAGGGCTGCGGAGAGAATCTGGGCGATCGGATTGGCGATGCCCATTCCGGCGATGTCGGGCGCGGTGCCGCCGCTGGGCTCGAAGAGGCCGAAGTAGAGGCCGTCGCCTTTTGGTTTGCCGAGGCTGGCGCTGGCGAGCATGCCGAGCGAGCCGGCGATCATGGCCATTTCATCGCTGAGGATGTCGCCGAAGAGGTTTTCGGTGACGAGCACGTCGAAGCTGCGCGGCGCTTTGATGAGCTGCATGGCGGCGTTGTCCACGTAGAGGTGCGCGAGGGTCACATCGGGGTATTCCTTGGCGACTTCGACCATCGTTTCGCGCCAGAGGACGGAGTTGGTGAGCACGTTGGCCTTGTCCACGCTGGTGACGTGCTTGCGGCGGAGCTGCGCGGCTTTGAAGGCGACGTGGGCGATGCGCACGATCTCGCTCTTTTTGTAAACCATGGTGTCGATGACCTCGATGTCGCCATCGGGCAGCGTGGTGCGGCTCTTCGGCTGGCCGAAGTACATGCCGCCGGTCAATTCACGCACGCAGAGCACGTCGAAACCGCCCTCGACGAGATCGGGACGGATCGGCGAGGAACTGGTGAGCGCGGGATAGCAGATGCCGGGGCGGAGATTGGCGAAGAGGCCAAAGTGCTTGCGGATGGGAAGCAGCGCACCGCGTTCGGGCTGCTCGTTGGGGGGAAGCTTTTCCCACTTCGGGCCGCCGACGGAGCCAAAGAGGATGGCGTCGCAGGCTTCGCAGGTTTTGATGGTCTTTTCCGGCAGCGCTTTGCCCACGGCGTCGATGGCGGCACCGCCGACGAGTTCGTGGTGGTAGTTGAACGTGAGGCCGGAACGGCTGGCGATGGTGTCGAGGACGCGAAGAGCCTCGGCCATGACTTCAGGGCCGATACCGTCGCCGGGGAGGACTGCGAGGTTGAACGAGCGGGACATAAAAGGGGGCGGGTTTATGGATGAGGATGAGGCGGGAGGCAAGCGGGTGGAAAATGACGAATGACGAATTTTGAATGATCCATTCTCCGTAGCAAGACTGCGAAGGATGAACAAGAGCCCCGAAAAGGGCCGGAATTTTGTTCACCAAGCCCTTAAACTTCCCCTTGCCAAAGAGACCTTCTATGGTTCCTTCGCGGCCCTCAATCCCAACAGACACCACTCCGCCTGACAAGTTGTCCGGCACCCCCACACACCATGAGCGAAGCAACCACCATCGATTCAGCCTCTTTCAAGCTCCACGACAAGGACACCGGCAGCGCCGACGTCCAGGTGGCCCTCTTGACGAAGCGAATCAACGATCTCACGCAGCATCTCGCCGCGCATGAGAAGGATCACTCCACGCGCCGCGGCCTTCTTCAGATGGTCGCCCGCCGCCGCAAGCTGCTCGACTATCTCAAGCTGACGGCAGGTGACCGCTACCAGGCCCTGCTGAAGAGCCTGAATCTCCGCCGCTAACAGAATTTCACGAGGGGTGATGCCGAACGCATCGCCCTTCGCGCTTTTAAGCGGGGAGCAAAGGGCGTAGAGCCACGAGTCATTTTCTGGACGCATGATCGTCCATGAACCCTGGCGCAGCCGCTTCCTTCCGCGTACTCGCATGCCGGAACCCGTCTCTCTGCTCCACGCCCTCCGCTCTTAGCTGCGAAGCCCCTCCTTTCACCCAAACCAAACAACACAAACACAAGCCAACCTATGGCCATCCACACACAAAAAATCCAGCTCGGAGCTGGAACCCTCGAAATCGAAACCGGCAAATTCGCCAAACTCGCTGACGGTGCCGTCACGGTCCGCCTCGGCGACACCATGGTCATCGTGACCGCCGTCTCTGCCACCAAAGTCAAAGAAGGGCAGGACTTCTTCCCGCTCTCCGTGGAATACAAAGAAAAAGCCTCCGCCGCAGGCCGCTTCCCTGGCGGTTACTTCAAGCGTGAAGGCCGTCCGACTGAAAAGGAAATCCTCACCTGCCGCATGACGGACCGCCCATTGCGTCCGCTCTTCCCGAAAGGCTACTACTACGACACCCAGGTCGTCGCCATCCTCCTCAGCGCCGACGGCGAGAACGACCCGGATATCTGCGCCATGAACGGCGCGTCCGCCGCTCTTTGCGTCTCCGACATTCCCTTCGCCGGCCCTGTCGGTGCCGTGCGCATCGGCCGCATCGGTGGTGAGTTCGTCATCAATCCCACGCAGTCCCAGCGTCTCGAAAGCGACCTCGACCTCGTGTACGTCGGCAACAAGACCGACGTCATCATGATCGAAGGCGCCGCCAACGAGCTGCCCGAAGCCGAGTTCGTCAAAGCGCTGCACTTCGCCCAAAACGAAGTCACCAAGATCGTCGCCGCCCAGGAAGAACTCACCAGGCTCGCCGGCAAGCCGAAGCGCGAAGTTCCTCTCATGCTGGTGAAGGACGAGCTGCTCGAAATCGCCTACGCCGTCGCTGGCGACCGCATTGAAGCCGCCCTCTATACGCCCTCCAAGGTCGCTCGCGGCAAAGCCGTCGGCGCGTTGAAGGACGAGGTCGAACAGGCCATCAAGGCCAAGTTCCCCGAAGCCACCGCTTTCGAGATCAGCCAGGCCTTCGACTACCTCCAGAAGAAAGCCTTCCGCATCTCCATCCTCGACAAGAAGAACCGTTGCGACGGTCGCGGCATCGACCAGATCCGCCCGCTCTCTGGCGAGGCAGGCGTGCTCCCGCGCACCCACGGCTCCGCCACTTTCAGCCGTGGTGAGACGATGGCCCTCGCCATCGCGACGCTTGCTCCTGCCGATGAAGCTCAGGAAATGGACACCTACGCGGGTGGCCCGGATTCGAAGCGCTTCATCCTGCACTACAACTTCCCTCCATTCTCCGTCGGTGAAACGGGCCGCTTCGGTGGTCAGAACCGTCGTGAAATCGGCCACGGTGCCCTTGCCGAGCGCTCCATCGAGCCGGTGATTCCGCCGAAGGAAACCTTCCCCTACGCCATCCGCGTGAGCAGCGAAGTCATGGAGTCCAACGGCTCCACCTCAATGGCCTCCGTCTGCTCCGGCGTCATGGCCCTCCTCGACGCAGGCGTGCCGATCAAGCGCCCCGTCGGCGGCATCAGCGTCGGCCTCGTCACCGAGTTCGAAGGCGACAACATGAAGCGCTACCTGACGATGCTCGACATCATCGGCAGTGAAGACCACTTCGGCGACATGGACTTCAAGCTTTGCGGCACCAGTGAAGGTGTCACCGGCTACCAGCTCGACCTCAAGCTCCCCGGCATCCCGCTGAGCATCCTCGAGGAAGCCATCGTGAAGGCCAAGGAAGGCCGCACTCAGGTTCTCAGCGCCATGGCCCAGGCCATCGCCGAGGTGAAGCCCCTCAGCCCCTACGCCCCGCGCATCGAGATCATCAAGATCAATCCCGACAAGATCGGCGAGCTCATCGGCCCTGGCGGCAAGAACATCAAGGCCATCCAGGCCGAGTCCGGCGCCGAGATCAGCATCGAAGACGACGGCACCGTTTTCATCTACGCCTCCCGCAAGGAAAGCCTGGAGCGCGCGGTCGAAATGGTCAGCGGCCAGTTCGCCGAAATCGAAGTTGGCAAGCTCTACACCGGCCGCGTCGTCAGCACGACGAACTTCGGTGCCTTCATGAACCTCGGAGGCAAGAAAGACGGCCTGATTCACATCAGCGAACTCGCCGACTTCCGCGTCAACAAGACCGAGGACGTCGTCAAGGTCGGCGATATGGTCACCGCCAAGTGCATCGGCGTGGACGACAAAGGTCGCATCAAGATGAGCCGCAAGGCCGCCATGAAGGAAAAGGACGCCGCCGCCGCCGCTGAAGGCGCCACCCAAGCCTGATCCTGACCGCTTCAAACTCCCAAAGCCACGAAGAGGCCGCGATGAGCGGCCTCTTTTTGTTTGTGGCGATGGAGGAAGGTATTGCGCTCAGGGCGGTGTTTTGGCAAAACGATCATCAACCACCCCGATCACCGCCATGACCTCACGTCGCACGTTCATCACCCAGTCCGCCCTCGCCTTCACCGCTTTGTCCGCAAGCCGCGTGCTGGGTGCGAATGAGAAGATCCGCATCGCTTCGATTGGATTGGGCGGCCAGGGGAATGGCAACGCGAGCCGCATGGCGAAGGTGCCGGGCGTGGAGGTTGTTTACCTGTGTGATCCGGACACTGTCGCGCTGGACCGTGCGAAAAAGGCGTTTCCGAATGCGAAGACGACGCAGGATCTGCGCAAGGTGATGGAGGACAAGGATGTGGACGCAGTGGTCGTCTCCACCTGCAATCACTGGCACGTGCTCGCCTCGATCTGGGCGATTCAGGCCGGAAAAGATGTTTATGTCGAGAAACCGATCTCCCACAACATCTGGGAGGGGCGCAAGCTGGTGGAAGCCGCGCGCAAATATGACCGCATCGTGCAAGGCGGCACGCAGCAGCGCAGTGATCCGCTGCAGGATGAGTTGAAGGCATTCCTCGACACCGGGACGATCGGCAAGATCAAGTATGTGCGCTGCAATCACTACAGCATGCGCTCCTCCATCGGCAAGACTGCCCAGCCGCTGAAACCGCCGGCGACGGTGGATTACGATCTGTGGCTCGGCCCGGCCAAGGACGAGCCGATCTACCGCGAGAAGCTGCACTACGACTGGCATTGGGCCTGGAACACCGGCAACGGCGAGATGGGCAACTGGGGTCCGCACATTCTCGATGACCTGCGCAACGTGGTCTTCCGCGACAAGGTGCCGCTGCCGAAGCGCGTGATCGCCGGCGGTGGTCGTTTCGCGTGGAATGACGCGGGCGAGACGCCGAACACACACTTCGCCTACATGGACACGGGCGGCATTCCTGTGATCGTCGATTTCCACAACCTGCCGCGGCAGAAAGGCATCAAGGCGCCGGATGTGTATCTGCGTCGTCGCACGACCGCGTTTCTGATCATCGAGTGCGAGGGCGGCTACTACACTGGCAGCCGCGGCGGCGGCACGATGTTCGACTCCGAAGGCAAAAAGCTGCAAACCTTCAAGGGCGACGGCGGCAAGTCACACGCGGCCAATTTCATCGCCGCGCTGCGCAGCCGCAAACGCACCGACTTGAAGGCCGAGATCGAGGACATCCACTACTCCAGCGCGTGGTGCCACCTGGCGAACACGAGCTATCGTCTCGGCCAGAAATATGTGCGCGAGCAGGCGGAGGCCACGGTGAAGGATTTCCAGCCGTGGAACGATGTGATCGCCGACTTCCACGAGCATCTGGTCAAAAACGAACTCGATGCATCAAAGCTCGACATCAAGATGGGGCCGATGCTCGAGCTCGATGTCGCGAAGGAGACCTTCATTGGCGACACCGCGACGCCCGAAGCGCTGGCGCTGCTCACACGCGAGTATCGCAAGGGCTTCGAGGTTCCGAAGGAAGTGTGATGACAAAAAAGAGCGCCAGGAGTGGCCTGGCGCTCTCGCGGACGAAATTGAATGCAATCACTTTGGAACGGCTGGCGGCGGTGCCACAGGGGGAACTGCAGGCACGGCGGGAGGAGCCGCGGGTGGCGTGGCTGGAGGAGTGGCCGGGGTGAGTGCTTCCTTGGCCTTCTTGGCGGCGTCTTCGACAGCCTTCGCGGCTTCCGCGGCTTTCTTCTCAGCAGCGGCCTTGAGTGCCGCGGCTTCTTTTTCAGCGGCGGCTTTCATCTCCGCAGCCTTCTTCTCAGCGGCAGCCTTGGCCTCCTCCATTTGTTTGGCGGCGGCGTCCACGTTCGACTTTGCGGCCTCCTTGATGGCTTCCGTAGCTTTCTTGGTGTCTTCGGCCGCCTTGGAGGATTCGGGAGTCTTCTTGCAGGCGGTTATGCCGCCTGCGAGCAGCCCGACGAGGATGAATGGTGTGATTTTCATAGGGATGGATGTGCTCAGGCCACAGTTTGGCGGCCTGTCACAGGTCAATACGTCTCTGGGATGAGACAAGTTCACCCATCCTTGCTTCTTTTTTGCCACCGCTTGTTCCACGCCACCTGCAAATGGTGGCGTCCGCCTCGCTCCTGGTGGCTGCTTTGTGGCGGAACAATGGCACCAGGTCACTTACGCACGTAACGTGCGACCATGAAGTTGTAGTAAGGCAGGCCAAAGTAGAGATACCAGTTGCGGTCGCCGTAATGTTTGAGTTCGAACCCGGCCATCTCCTTGAGCGCGTCATTCAGGTATTCGAGGCCGTCTTGCTGGCCGCTGTCATACTTCTCGTAAAAGCCAGCCTTCGACTTGTTCATGGGGACGTTGGGATCCGCCTTCGTCTTGGCCCAGTAGAGGCCGGCGATGGCACTGAAGCCTCCTGCCGTGTCAGTGAGCTCCTCCAGGCGTTTTGTTTTCAACTCGGTCTGCTTGAGAACAACGGGTGCCGCGAGCTTGTTGTTCGCGAGCTTGAAATGAACACCTGCAGGCCGGGTCTTCCCGCCAATCGTGGTGAACGTTCCTGTCACAACCTTGGCATCTTTGACATTCTCCAGCTCCCAGTAGTGTTTTGCGCCTTGGCGGGCGCAAACCACGCAGTTGTGGCCGGAACCACGAAGGGCAGGAACAGCCTGCTCCGGTCCGGAAGTTTCATGGCGAAGAGAGATTGAGTTTGGGGCGGACTATTTCACATCGAGCGTGAGTTCGGACAGCGTGTTGGCCTTCACCTCGATCTCCTGCTCGGCCTTCTTTTGACCTTCACTGCGCACCACGAGTACTTTGCCCGCTGGAACAGCGAATTTGGTGTTCGCGTCGTAGGAATAGAAGATCTTTTTGCGGTTCCCCTCGGCATCCAATGGACCGTAAATGTCCCAGCCGCCCGGAGTGCTGGAGCTGAGCTTGAGCATGCCTGCGTTCAATACGACGGCCTTTTCATTGAGCTTCCCGCCTGCGATCTCCACTTCCGCCTTCGCATTGACCGCGCCGCGCTTCACTGTGACGAGGTATTTGCCTGCCACGGCACGGAATTTGGGCTTCGCATCGTAGCTGTAGCCCACTTTGGGACGCTCTCCCTCGGCATTGGCCTCGCCATAAACATCCCAGGACAAATCGTCGGGCGCGGCATCGGCACCTTCAGCCATGACAGCAGTCAGCACGAGCGTGCCGGCGTTCATCACGATGGGAATCTCCGCCAGCTTGCCAGCTGCGACCTCAATGTCCTTTTTCACGTAGGCGCTGCCCCACTGCACTTGGACGAGGTATTTGCCCGCAGGCAGGTTGAAGAGCGGCTGCGCATCGTAACTGTAAGCCGCCTTCGGCCGGTTTCCCTCGGCATCCGGTTGCCCAAACACATCCCAGGCCAGTTCGCTGGCGATGGAAGGCTGCCCCTCGACAGCACTGGCGGAAAGCTTCACGCGGCCTGCGCCGAGCACGAGGATGCGCTCAACCGTTTTGCCGGCCTCGACTTCCACGGTGGTTTTGCCTTTGGCATTGCCCACCTGCGCCTCCACCAGGTACTTGCCCGCCGGGAGGCTCAAGGTGGGTTGCGCGTCGTAGCTGAAGGCTGCTTTGGGCCGGTTGCCCTCAGCATCAGCCTCACCGTAAACATCCCACGCCACGCCCTTGCCCAACGGCGTTCCACCTTCCTCCATGACGACGGCGAGCTTCACTTTTCCGCTGCCAAGAGAGACGACAATCTCCTGCGTCTCGCCCGCCTTCACCTCCACTTCCTTCTGTCCTTTGGCATTGCCGTAAACGACGGTGACGAGGCACGGTCCTGAGGGCAGCGTGAGCTTTGGCTGCGCCTCGTAACTGAAGGCGAGCTTTTTGCGCTGGCCCTCGGCATCCGCGGGTGTGTAGAGGTCCCAACTGACATCTTTGGTGAGCGGAGGCTGGCCTTCCGCGGTGATGGCGCTGAGTTTGAGATTGCCGCTGCCGAGAATGACCTTCACCTCCTGCGGAGCACCTTCTTTCACCTCGATGTCCACACTGGCACTGGCATTGCCACGCACGGCGCGGAGTTGATACTTGCCGGGTGCGACTTTGAGGAAAGGTTTTGCCTCATAGCTGAAGGCAAACTTGGTGCGGTTCCCTTCCCCGTCAGGTGGCCCGTAGAGATCCCATGACACGTCTTTTTCAAAGGCGGTGCCGCCTTCCTTGTCGTAAGCGACTGCCTTGAGGCCGGTTTCAGCGAACACGACCTCTTTGGTCACGGTTTCGCCTTCCTTGATCGTCGCATCGAGTTCGACGCTCTTGCCGCCAAATTTCGCGCTGAGGGTGTACTTGCCTGCTTTCGGCAGTTCGGTGCTCCAACGACCGCCGCCGCCAGTGGCGATGGCATTTTCACCCGAGCCCTCTCCAAACACCTGAAAGGTCACACCTTCGAGCATCGGGCCGCCGGAGGATTTTCGCGCCTCAACAACCAGTGTTGTCACCGGCTTCGCCACCTGCTTCATCGCCAGCTCGAGCGAGGATTTGAGGGAGCTGGCGTCCTTGGCGGCGAGGTACATGCCGCCTGTTTTTTTCGCAAGGCACTCGAGGCCCGACGACTCGCCCGGCTTGAGGTCAAAGCCGATCACATGGCAGGTGAAGTCGATGCCCAGGCGCTCCAGTTCCTCCGCGGCCATGCAGGGGTCTTTGTCGCAGGTCTCCACACCATCGCTGACGAGAATGACCGAGCACTTGGACTCCTCGAACTTCAAATAGCGGGCCGCCTGGATGACGGCGGCGGTGAGCGGTGTCTTGCCCTTGGGCTCCAGTGCCATCACAGCCTTCAAAATGGCAGCGGCGCTGTTCGCCTGCGGCGGGACGAGCAACTCGATGTCCTCGCAATCGCCCTTTTTGCGATGCCCGTAGGCGATGAGGCCGAGCTCCATCGCGGGATCGACGGAGCCGACGATGTCGCTCACGGCTTTTTTGGCGATGTCGATCTTCACGCCGCCAGGCACCTGGCCGTACATGCTTCCTGATGCGTCAAAGACGATGATCGCCTTGGAGGGAGCGGCCTGCTGCGCGGCCGCCGCCGAAATTCCGATGAGCAGCGTGGCCCATCCCGTCAACACCTTGGCAAGAAACCGGTTCATATTGTGATCTCCTTGTGAGGTTAATCTACGCGGGAATTATGAGCGCCTACGCCTGAATGTCGCGCGCAAAGAAGACATGTTTTCGCCACAAACCTGCGATGCATGCCGCCACTGGACTTCGAGTGCGCGTCCGCTATTCATGACCGCCATGAGCACTTCCTCCGGCGGCGATCACGATCTGGACATTGCGAAGGTCAACCAGCGGGCCAAGGACATCGAGCACAAGCTTCCCCACCTGAAGAAACTGTTCGAGCAGGCAAAAGTCATGCTGAGCATGGTGAAGGACTACTGGAGTGGCGGCTATCGCGAGGTGCCTTATTGGGCGATCAGTGCAGTGGCGCTGGCGCTGTTGTATGTGCTCAACCCGGTGGATGTCCTCCCCGATGTTCTTCTCGGCGTGGGTTATCTGGATGACGCGACCGTCGTGGCGTTTTGTCTGAAACTGGTGGAGAAGGAGATCGAGAAATACCAGCAGTGGGTGACACTGAAGACGAAAGGTGCCGGCGGCAAGGTGATCGACGTGTGATGGTTCTCTGTTCGCGGTTGGCAGTTGAGAACAGCGAACAAAGTCAGAAAACAAAACCGCCGTGCAGGAGCGCTGCACGGCGGCGGATCAAACGATGGTTTGAAGACGATTACTTGGCGGGCGTGCCATAGACCTGAACCTCGCAGTAGTGGTTCATGTCGTTGCTGGTGTTGCCGTTGCTCCAGAGGCGGACGTAGCGGGCCTTGGCGCCCTTGGCATCGATGACGCGGCCGCTGGCGGTTTCGACGTAGGCGGGATCGCTGCCCTTGCCCATCTGGGAGGACTCGTCGTGGTCGGAGTTCCAGAGGGTGGCGACACCATTTTTGAACTCAGGATCGTCGGACACCTGGATGACAACATCCTGGTAGGCCTGACCCATCTTGTGGTAGTGCCAGACAACGATCTTGTAGAGGTTGGCGGGAGCTTCGAGGTCGATCTGCACCCACTGCTTGCCGGGCATGAGTTCGACAAAGTTGCCGTCGGCGCCGTCGGCATCGCCATCGGTGACGAGAGTGAGGTCGCCAATGATGGGAGCGCTGTCAGAGGAGGTGACCTTCTTGCCCTTGGCAAGGTTCACGGTGCCCTTGGGGGCCATGAAGGACTTCACCGGCTTGAAGGCTTCCAGCTTCTCGAGGTTCGGCAGTTCGATCGGCACCGGCGTGCCGACGAACATCGGCTTCGGCTGCGGGATCTGGATTTCAACCTGATCAGCGGCCGGGGCGGCGGCAGCGCTGCCACCGGCTTTGGCTTCTTCTTTCTTGCCGCAGGAGGCAAGGGTAAGGACGAGCGCGAGGCCCGCGAGGGTATGGATGGTGTTTTTCATGGGGAATCAGGGTTGGAATTTGAAACCGGCCAAAGCAGGCAGGTTTCGCGGTTGTGTGAGCGTGATCAGGCCTGGAAGTCCTCGGGGGTGAAGATGTATTTGCCCCCAGTCTTGATGGCCTCATAGGCCTTGAGCACTGTGACGCAGGATTTGAAGGCCATCTCGACATTGCAGGTGAGATGCGCCGGATTCTTTGTCTGCACTGCTTGGATGAAGTTCTCGACGTGGGGCGAATGCGGCTTGCGCGCAAGCTTCACATTAAGCTCCCACTGGGAGAGGGCCTTGCTCTCGCGGACGTCGGCCATGCTGACCGGACCATATGACGGCGGCTTGGGCTTCTCCCAGTCACGGGGATGCTCCCAGAACTTGTTTTTGGCCTTGTCGGCAGCCTTCGCGATCGGCGGGCTGTTGCCACCCGCAAACTCATCCCACGCCTGGCCAGGCTCGGCGTAGAGCTGGTTGCCGTTGGTGTCGAGTTCGGAGATGATGGCGGTGCCGCCGATGCCCATGTGCTTTTCATAGGCACCTTGGGAGCCGGTGGTGGTGAGCACCTGATAGTAGCAGCGCAACGCACCATCCTTGGTTTTGAACTCGTAGATGCACATCACGTTGTCCGGCAGTTCGAACTTCGGACGACCTCCGTTGCCATCGAAGTAATCCACACCACCTGAGGCGATGACGGAGACAGGAGTGGACTCATACATCCAGTTGAACATGTCGATCTGGTGTGCTCCGAGGTCGGAAAGCGGACCGCCGCCATACTTGGAGAAAAAGCGCCAGTTGCGGAACTCCTGGATGTTGTTGTAGCCGTTTTTCGTCAGCACGTCCTGAGAAATATCGTAACCTTTGACGAGTTCCTTGGGCACACTGCCGGAGACGCCGCGGTTCCATTGGGCGTATGCATGTGTGATGCGTCCAAGCATCTTGCCAGGCTTGATGATGTTGTCGCGCAGGTTGAGATAACGCGGGTTGGAGTGGCGCTGGTGGCCGATCTGGAAGATCTGGCTGCCGAATTCCTTGCCGGCGCGCACCATGTCGCGTGCGCCTTCGATGGTGTTGCTCATCATCTTCTCGCAGTAAACATGCTTGCCCTTGGAGAGGCAAAGGCGCGAGTAGGGGGCGTGAAGGAAGTCAGGCGTGGCGATGAAGACGGCCTCGATCGAGGGCTCCTTGTCGAGCATCTCGTTGATATCCTCGTAGATTTTGATCTCACCTTCGACTTGGTGCTTGTTCTCACCGAGGAAACCACCACGGGTGCGGGCAACGGAGTACTTCCAGATGTCGCACATGGCGACCCACTGGATGCCTTCAACATCCTTGGAGGCAGTGCGGAGCGCGTTGCCCTGGTCACCGCAGCCGACGAGGGCACACTTGATCTTGCGACCCGGCGCGGTCTGCTGGGCGACGGCGGATTTGCTGGTGGCAAGGTAGAGCCCGCTGCTGGTGAGGGCGCTGGTGCGGAGGAAGCCACGGCGGTCCATGAAGCGGGACAGCGGCGCTGATGTGGAAGAAGGCTGGGAATTCATGGGTGCGATCACACGCTACGAGGTTTCACTGAACATGACGGTCCACGCGGACCATCACGCGTCCTTCTTGCGGAAGAGGAGGCCGTCGAGGGAGTAGTTCTTCGCCTTTGCGGTCACGAGCGCTGCCGCCACGATGAGGATGGAAAGACCAATGTTGGAGACGACTTCTGTGTCGTCCGGCAGGGCGGCAAGGCCGAAGCCCAGCATGAGAAACACAAGGCCGGCGGCAAGCAGACCAAACTCCGTGCAGATGCCAATCGCAACCCAGATGCCGACGACGACCAAAAGGTAGCCGATACTGTTGGCAAACGGGCCGCACATCGACTCAGGCAGGAAGCTGTTGGTGGACATCAGCTTGGCGATCGGCGGAGCCTTCTTGTCGGTGTAGTTGGCGATGCTGAAGGTCGTTTCCGCTCCATTGCCCCAGCGAAACTTGTCGAGACCGGCCATGAACAGACGCATGCCAACCCAAAGGCGGAGGAGCAGGTGAGCAAAAGCATAGCCGCTGCTGCCGCAGCACTTGGAGGAAGATGAATCGGACATGAGAGTGTCAGGTTGGGTTGAGGAGGGAGGGCCGATCTTGAACCGTTGCACTTGGAAATCCAGCAGAATTTAGAACCCGAATGCTTCGGTTTTCTGAACGACCGCAGCAGGTGAAAATGCTGGATCATCCGATGTCATGATGAACCCTCAGCCTCCCTGCTGACCGCACGTCCGCGCCGGGGGAGATTGTGTTTGCCAGCTTGCCATTCTTTGGTTCTCTGCTTAAAAAGGGTGGAAATTCAGCCAGTCTCCAGATCCCAATCATCATGAGCTCTCTCTCCACTCCCCAGCTCCCCCCACAAGGCATCCTCGAACCTCTTGGCGATGAGGATCGCGACATCCTCAGCGGCTACGGCGAATTTCTCCCAGTGCAACCCGGCCAGCATCTCATCGAAGAAGGCCAGCAGCAAAACAGCCTCTTCTTCGTCGTCTCCGGCAAATTCCACGCCACCGCCATGCGCGGTGGCCACAAGGTGCTGCTCGGTTCCATTCAGAAAGGCGAAACCGTTGGCGAAATCAACCTCCTCGACCCAAACGTCGCCAGCGCCACCGTCACTGCCGTCGAATTTTCCCAGGTCTGGCGCATCGACGGCGAGAGCCTCGAGGGCTACATTAACGAATACCCCCGCGCCGCCGCGTGGCTGCTCATCGGCGTCGGCCGCACCATCGCGCATCGCCTGCGTGCGGTGAACGAGAAGATCGCTGCCTTCTACAGCGCGTGATCTGATGAGTGCATGACGGATTCGGACGCGTGATGACGATCATGTGCCTTGAAGGGTCACACTCAGGAAAAATTTTCCCGCATGTCCGGTCTGTTGCCATTTCCCCCGCACAACACCCTGGAGGTCATTCAGGTCTTGTTTCTGCTTTTCGCAGGCCATGCGCTCATGGACTACCCCCTGCAGGGCGAGTTCCTCTCCACCTGCAAAAACCGCCACCTGCTCCACAAGCTGCAGGATCCCTCCCGCCCGCGTGAGATCTGGCCATGGTGCATGACCGCCCACTGCCTCATCCACGCCGTCACCGTCTGGGCTATCACCGGTTGCTTCGTCCTCTGCATCGTCGAATTCATCCTGCACTGGATCATCGACTTCGCCAAGTGCGAGAACTGGACCTCCTTCACCCAGGATCAGGCGCTGCACTACCTCTGCAAGATCACCTACGTCACCGGAGCAGTGCTCTGGCTGAAGTTCCACGTTTGAAGTTTCAGGTTTCAAGTTCGCCACAACACGGCGATTCATGCCCCGCAAAACTTGAAACTTCCAACCTGAAACTCGAAACTCCGATCCCATGCAGCGGACAGCGATCCTCAATGTCGTCGGCCTCACCTCCCGGCTCATCGGCGAGCATACGCCCGCGATCCGAGCTTTTGTGGAGCGCAACCGCTCCGCGCTCATCGAACCCGCTGTTCCCGCCGTCACCTGCACCGCGCAGGCCGCGTATCTGACCGGCAGATTTCCGCGCGACCACGGCATCGTCGGCAACGGCTGGTATGACCGCGACTACGCCGAGCATCGCTTCTGGAAACAGCCCGAGCAGCTCATGCGCGGTGAAAAACTCTGGGAGGCGCTCCGCCGTGTCGAACCGCATTTCGCCTGCGCGAAGCTGTTCTGGTGGTTCAACATGTATTCCACCGCCGACATCGCCATCACGCCACGCCCGATTTATCCCGCCGATGGCCGCAAGGTGTTCGACATCCACACGCAGCCCATGCCGTTGCGTGAACGCATCAAAAAAGACCTCGGCCCGTTTCCGTTCCGTCATTTCTGGGGCCCTGCCTCCGACATCAAATCGTCCATCTGGATCGCCGAAAGCGCCAAGTGGATCGAGGAAAAGCACTGGCCCGGCCTCTCGCTCGTTTATCTGCCGCATCTCGACTACAACCTCCAGCGCGTCGGCCTCGACATGGAGAAAATCCGTTTCGACCTCCGGCAGATCGACAACGTCGTCGGCGATCTCATCCGCTTCTACGAGACACGCAACATCAAGGTCGTCCTCCTTTCCGAATACGGCATCACCAACGTCGAGCAGCCCGTCCACCTGAACCGCATCTTCCGCGAACGGGGGTGGCTGTCGATCAAAGACGAACTCGGCCGCGAAACACTCGATCTCGGCGGGTCCAAGGCCTTCGCCATCGCCGATCATCAGGTCGCCCACGTCTATGTGAACGATCAGAGCATCCTCAACAACGTCCGTGGCGCTCTCGAAACCACGCCCGGCGTCGGCCAGGTGCTCGGCAAAATGGAAAAACACCTCGTCGGCCTCAATCACGAGCGCAGCGGCGATCTCATCGCCATCGCCGACGCAAAAAGCTGGTTCACCTACTACTATTGGCAGGACGACCGCAAGGCCCCCGACTTCGCCCGCTGCGTGGACATCCATCGCAAATGCGGCTACGACCCCGTCGAGCTCTTCCTCGATCCGAACATCAAGTGGCCCAAGCTCAAAGTCGCCGCCAAGCTCGCTCAGAAAACGCTCGGCCAGCGCATGCTCATGGACGTCATCCCACTCGACGCCACGCTCGTCAAAGGCTCGCACGGCCGCGTCCCCGAAGATCGCGCCGACTGGCCCGTCCTCATCGGCGACTTCGACCAGCTCCCCCGCACCGGCACCCTCGCCGCCCACGAAGTCTGCAACCACCTCTTCCGCCTCTGCTCGCTCGGGCATGGGTATGGAAACGTGGGACTCTAACCTCCAGCAGTGATCTGCACGATCTCGATCACGTCGCCATCGCTCACCGTGGCCGTTTCAATCTCACGTGGGAGCAGGGCGGCTTGATTCTGCTCCACCACCACGGGCTTGCCAGCCAGCCCGACGGCTGCGAGCAGTGACTTCACCGTCTGCGGGGCTTCCAATTCACGCTTCTCTCCGTTCAAAGTGATCTTCATGGCTGTCGGCACGATTAAAAATTCATCATTCCTCATTCTGATTCCGTCATTCAGCCCTCAGGCCATCACCGTCGCCAGAATCGACGAATCCCAGTCCTTCCAAACGGGATCGAAGCCGCGTTTGCGCAGCATTTCCGCCACGTTCTGCGGTGAACGTCCATCCGCGATGCCGAACTGCCCTTCGGCGCGATTCGTTTCGGCCTTGGTCTCGACTTCGATGCGACGTCCACGCACGGTGAGATGCAGATCGTCGTTGCCAGCGCCGGTGTAACCACCGGGTTCGGTGTGACTGCCCGCGCTCATCATCGTCACACCCAACGGCGCGAGTGCATCGCGCAGCGGCGCAGGCTCGCGTGTGCTCAAAACGACGCCGACTTCCGGGAACGTGATGCGAAACGCGCAGATCGTCTGCACCAGCGCCCAATCCGGAAAGTCCGTCATCGGCGTGAATCCGCCGGCCGCCGGCCGCAGACGGGGAAACGCAACGGTGAAGGTCGATTTCCAGCAGTGCTTGTAGAGATGCTCCAAATGCGCCGCGAGCCGCAGTGCTTCGAGACGCCAGTCGCTCAATCCAAACAGCGCACCGATGCCGATGCGACGGAATCCACCTTCATAACCACGTTCCGGGCACGCCAGTCGCCAGTCGAAATCCTTTTTCGGCCCCGCCGTGTGCATCTGCTCATACACAACGCGATCATACGTCTCCTGATACACCACGAGTCCTTCCGCGCCCGCCTTGACCATGCGCTCATACTCCGGCGCCTCCATCGGCCCGACCTCGATGCCAATCGTCGGCACAAAATCACGCAGCGCCCGGATGCACTCCTCCAGATAGCCTTCGCTCACGAAACGGGGATGTTCACCGGCGACGAGCAGGATATTGCGGAAGCCCTGCGCCACGAGATGCTTCGCCTCAGCCACAACTTGATCCACCGTGAGTGTCACGCGCAGGATCGCATTGTTGTCCCGCGAGAAGCCGCAGTAGCTGCAGTTGTTCACGCATTCATTGGAAACATACAGCGGCGCAAACAGCCGCATCGTCTTCCCAAAGTTCCGCCGCGTGATGATCTGCGACTCACAGGCCATCGCCTCGATCTGCGCCGGCGCCTTTGGCTCCAGCAACGCCGCAAACCGCTCCATCAGCGGTGATTTACGCGCCGGGAGGGCATCGAGCGTGGGGATGGAGGAGGTTTGCATCTGGACTGCTTTGGATAATCCGCAATCCGGCGTCTGCAATCCTCAATCATCCAACATACTGCGTGATGAACACCTCGTTCCCCTCTGCATCCCGATAGACGCCAAGCAAAATCGGCTCTCCTTCGCGTTGCTGGGGCGATTGCAGGATTTTCGCACCCGCCTTCGCGATCTTTTCCGCCATCGCGAGCACGTCCTCATATTGAAAGCTCAGTCCCGTTGGATTGCGCGAGCCATCGTGACCGCCGTGCAGCGCCACAATCGCGTCGCCATGCCGAAGCTCGGTCCAGAAATCGCTCACAAAGATTTCTTCGAGGCCGATCACATCGCGGTAAAACGCCACCGCGCGCTTCATGTCGGCCGCCATCAGCATGAACTTCACTTTTTCCGGCTTCATGGCGGCGAAACTGCCCGCGCGCGGCAAAACCGCAAGCGCGTCGCTTGGCGGAAGGCTGTTTCACGCTACCATCGGCCCCATGCTGAAGAACATCGTCATCCTGCTCCTCGCCTCCGCGTTGACGGCGCTGCTCATCCTGCGTCGCGAGGAGCCACGGCCGCCTCCCATCGTCTCTTCACCACCACCTCGCTTCCCGACGATCAGCACGTTGCTCAACGAAGCACATGCCAACCCCTCGCTCGCTGGCGCAGCCATCGGCTTCTGCCTCATTGATTCGAAAAGCGAGGTGGTGATGGAGGACAACGCCCAAACCGCTTTCATCCCCGCCTCCAGCCTCAAAACACTCACGACCGCGACCGCGCTCGAAGTTCTCGGACCTGACTTTCGCTTCACCACGACGCTCAAATCCAATGCGCCTATAGAGAACGGTGTGATCAAAGGTGATCTCGTGATTGTCGGCGGTGGCGATCCGATGCTGGCGATGGCCGATTTGCAGACTTGGGCAGATGAATTGAAAAAACGCGGTCTGCGCATGGTCACGGGCCGCATCCGTGGCGATGCGCGAATTTTTCCCGGCAGTCTCTACGGCGACTTCTGGAACTGGGGCGACATTGGAAACGGCTACGGCAGCGGAGTGTGCGGCCTCAACCTCAACCACAACCGCTACATGGTGGCCTTTCGTGCCGGCGAAACCGAGGGCACGCCAGCGTCGCTGCTCGGCATCAACTTCGATGTGCCAGATGCCGCCTGGAACAACGAGGTGACCACCGGCCCCAAGGACTCCGGCGATGGCGTCGTCATTCACGGCGGCGAAATGACTGGTGCCATCCACCTGCGCGGCACCGTACCGCTCGGAGCTGAGAAAATGTGGATCACTGGAGCCGTGCCCGATCCCGCACGCTTCGCCACGCATCATTTCAGCCGGATGCTTGCGGCCCAGGGCATCCAAATCGGCAACGCAAAGACATCTGAAACCGACCCGAAGCACGAACTGCTCAAACACGACTCACCGCCGCTGCTCGACATCATCAAAAGCATCCACTCCACCTCCGATAATCACGAAACCGAATGCGTTTTCCGCATGCTCGGCGTTAAGGCTGGTAAAGCGCCCGATGTCGTGATTCGTGAGCACTGGAAGCCACGTGGACTCGACTTCATCGGCCTGCGCATGGAAGACGGCTGCGGCTTGGCGCGTGCCGATTTCATTCGTCCGCTTGACCTCGCCCGCTTGCAGTTCCTCGCAGGCACGGGACCGCAGGGTACTGCTTACAAAGACTCATTGCTCTCCAAAGACGGCCTGCGCTGGAAAGGCGGCGCGATGTCTGGAGTGCGGACCTACACCGGCTTCGCGAAGACCAAATCAGGCGAAGAGTTTTGCTACGCCCTGATGGTGAACCACTACAACGACGGCAAAGTCGTGTCCGAACTGAGCCAAAAGGTGATGGATGCGATGTTGGGACTGTGACGCCTACTTCAATTCCTGGATGCGCAGATTGCGGAACTTGTAGGTCTGCCCCTTTTCGCCGTGATGCTGGATGGCAATCACGCCACTGGCGTCCTTGTCATCTTCCACATCGGTGGTGAGCACGCCGTTGACGAAAATCTTGAGATGCTTGCCGCGGCACTCGATGCGGTAGGTGTTCCAGTCGTTGCGTTTAAACGCATCGCCCGCACGAGCGCGGAAGGCATCCTCGCTCTCCTTGTTGCCTTTGATCGGACTGATGAACCACATGCGGCGACCTTCATCATACAAACCGCCGCTCCACTTGCGTTTCGGGTCACCATCCACCTCGGCCTGATAGCCGAAGACTTTGTTCTTCTCCACATGAGCGCGGAACATGAAGCCGCTGTTCGCCTGTCCTTCTGGCAGCAGGATGTCGCCCTCGAAAATGAAATCGCCGTAAGTCTTCTCAGTCACGACGAAGAACTTCTTGTCGCCGGTGAGATGAACCTCGCCGTTCACGACCTCGATCTTGCCCCAGTCATAAGGGTTCTTCCATCCCGTCATCGTCTTGCCGTCGAACAACAACACCCAATCCTCCGCAAAGGCAGGAACGGAAATGACGAGAGCGAGCGCGACGAGAATGAGACGGGTATTCATGACTGGTAGTTTGCAAACATGCACATCTACACCAAGCCCACAATGAATTCGTCACCTAGTTCGCCTCATGGAAGGCTTCGGTTCATTTGTATCTTGCCAGCCAATCCTTAAACTTTTCAAAGTCCACCAACTCCATCTTCGTAGCAATTCTCTTGTGTTCGTCTTTAGCGGGTTCCGTGAAAAATGAGGTCGTCACAATCATTCCTTTGTCCGCATTATTGATGGTGCAGGTTCCGTGCAAACGTTGCACGATTTCAATGCCGACATTGTCCTTCCATTTCTTGCATTCGACGAACATGAGGAAGCTGGTCGCGGCGTTACGGAGAAAGGCATAAATATCACGCCCACCGTCTCTCGTCGTCTGCGTAAGATGCGTCTCAAACCCTAAATCTTTGAGGATGTCTGCGATGAGAATTTCAAACTTCCTGGGTGTGAGGTCATATAGTCTTTCGGGATGGCGGGCAAAGAAACGTTTCACCTCATCATTGATGTCGGTCACAAAGAGAGGGGCCTTGCCCTCTTGTTGGAAGAGCAATTCATCCATTGGAAAGCCTTCTGTTGTCTCGGAGGCAGCTCCCGAGTTGCCTACCCCCAATAGCATCATGCTCATACGATGACTGTGTTACGTGAGTACAGAAAATCAATGGCGGGAATTCGCTTCCAGCTAACACCTCCGTTTTTTGATTTATTCAGAGGTGTTTGAAGTCCCGCCACTCGCCCTCGGTCATGACAATCTTCGGCGTCACGGGAATGCCGCGCTCGTTCTGCTGATATTGCGCCACCAGCAAATCCACCGCCGCAGCACCAAGAACGTCGGCTTGTTGGTCGATTCCAGGCACATCGGGGAAATCCGAACGCCATGCCAGTGTCACCAGCCGTGGTTGTTTCGCCTGCGGCACTTCCTTCAGCCACTCCAGCACCACATGACCGCCGTCGATGACGACTTCCGGCTTCGCCGAGCGAATCCATGCGAGGAAGTCGTTTCGCGAGGGCGATTTGCGCAATGCCAGCAGTTCATCCGGCTTCGCCAACGGGTGATGGGCAAGAAAACTGGCGGACCAGGCGCGAAACATGCGCTCATTGATCGTGCTGCCGCAGTAGAAACCGATGCGCTTGAAGCCCTGTTTCTTGAGCATGCGCATGGCGGTCATCATGCCGAGGTAGTGATGGTGATGCACGCGGTGCAAGGCTGGCCGCGCATAACCCAGGCCGATCACCACGCTGCAAAACTTCCCCCATGACATCGACACATGCCCGCGGCTGCGTGAAATGAGTGGTGAAAGGATGAAGCCCGGAATGCCACGTGCTTCGAGAATGCCCGACAGGCGCCTGCCAGTCATGCCACGAACCGAAAGGTGGAATTCCTCGAGCTGAAAACCCAGCTTTCGCGCCTGCCGATGTGCACCGAGCACAAGTTGCTGAGACCATGAGGATTGCTCATCCTCATGCGATGAGCGTTCCGCCCAGATGAAAGCCAGTGTGCGTAGCGGAGTTGTCTGACGCCCGCGCCGCATGTGCGTCATGAGCTTGGCGATTTCGGGATCGGGCCGGTAGCCGAGTGAGTCAGCCATCCGCAGGATTTTCTCACGCAAACCGGCCTGCACATGCCGCCCGCCGCGCAAGGCGCGGGAGACGGTCATTTTCGAAATGCCCAGCTTGCGGGCGATGTCGTTCAAGGTGGGGCCGGACATGGCTGTTACTGTAACAGATAACCTCTGATTGCATTCCGGCCATCTTCTCGTTTAAAACGTCCCCATCATGAAAACCACCCTTTTCGCCGCCCTCCTCGCGCTCACCACCGCGCATGCGCAACCCAAGTGGATCGAAGCTGAATCGTTCTCGAACCCCGGCGGTTGGGTGCTCGACACGCAGTTCATCGACGTCATGGGCTCGCCGTATTTGATGGCGCATGGCATGGGCAAACCCGTCAAAGACGCGGAGACCGAAGTCGAACTCCCTGCGGGCGAATACACTCTCTGGGCTCGCGTGAAGAACTGGGTGGGCCCGTGGGATGCGCCGGGCGCGCCGGGACGTTTTGAAATCAGTGTGAATGGCGAAAAGCTGAAGCACGAATTTGGTGCCACGGGCAAGGACTGGCAGTGGGAGAAGGCGGGACCGGTGAAGGTGTCAGGCAAAACCAAGCTCTCGCTGCATGACCTCACGGGCTTCGATGGACGCGTGGACGCCATCGTGTTGAGCGATGACGCCAGTTTCACGCCCAGCACGGACATGCGCAAAAAGATGCTGGGGTTGCCGGAGAAGGCGCCTGAAACGAGCGAATACGATCTCGTCGTCGTCGGTGGCGGCTACTCCGGCATGGGCGCGGCGATCTCGGGTGCGCGTCAGGGTCTGAAGGTGGCCTTCATCCAAAACCGTCCCGTGCTCGGCGGCAATGGATCGAGCGAAATCCAGGTGTGGGCGATGGGCGGCACGCGTCGCGGACTGTATCCGCATCTCGGAGAGATCGTGGAGGAATTCGCGGATCGCGCGAGCAACAGCCCGGCGGCACTTCCGCAGGAGTTCAACGACAAGCTCAAAGAAGACACCGTGAAGGCCGAGAAGACCATCGACCTTTTCCTCAACACGCACGTTTATGCCGTCGAGTTGAATGCGGACAAGAAAACCATCCACAGTGTCACTGGGCTCGACACGAAGAGCGGCAAGGAAACCCGCTTCGTTGGCAGATTTTTCGTTGATTGCACCGGTCACGGCAGCGTCGGTGCGCTCGCGGGCGCTGAGTTCATGATGGAGGAGAAGGGCCGCATGGGCATGAGCAACATGTGGGTGATGAAGAATCTCAAGAAGCCCGTCTCGTGGCCGAAAACACCCTGGGCGCTGCCATTGACGCTCGAAGACTTCCCCGAGCCGAAGGTGATGGAGCCCGTGGGCAAGAAGAACGCCGCCAACATCTCAGGCTACGATCTCGGCTACACTCCGGTGCCCGATCCGCAGGACTATGTGCATGGCGAGTGGTTCTGGGAGAGCGGTTTCAACAAGCATCCGATCAACGACCTCGAACTCATTCGCGATCACAACTTCCGCGCCGTGTACGGAGCCGTCTCTGCGCTCAAGACGCTCAAGGCGGACAAATATGCCGACTACGATCTCACCTGGCTCGCCTACATCGGCGGCCCGCGCGAAAGCCGCCGCATTGTCGGCGACATGATCCTCAACGGCGAGGACATGGTGAAGGGCGTCATCTATCTTGATGGTTGCGTGCCGACGACGTGGGATCAGGATCTGCATTATCCGAAGGAGCAGTACGCGAAAAACTTTCCGGACAATCCCTTCATCAGCCGCGCCGAATTCGGCAAGCACACCGATCGCAAGAATGGTTACCCGGTGCCCTACCGCTGCTTCTACTCGAAGGACATCGGCAACCTGTTCATGGCCGGCCGCACCATCAGCGTCGAGCGTCACGCGCTCGGTTCCACCCGCGTCATGCGCACCTGCGGCATGATGGGCGAGGTTGTGGGCAAGGCTGCGTGGATCTGCGTGCGCCATCACACCACGCCACGTGGTGTATATGAGCAGTATCTCGACATCTTGAAGGAACTCATGAGCCAGCCCGGCGCGATGCGGCGCGACACGCTCGAAGGCACCCTCTACATGCCTGCGAATGCAAAGAAGCTTCCCGACATCTCCCTTGCCGCTGACAGCATCGACCCGAAGAAACTCGAAGGCATTGTCATCGATGACAAGGAGGCCGAACTGAACGGCAAGTGGGCTCACGGCGAAGGTCTGAAGCCCTTCGTGGGCGAATACTACAGCTACAGTAGTGACAAGGGCGCCAGCGCCCGCTTTGCCTTCAGCGTGAAGGAAACCGGCAAATACGAAGTCCGCATCTTCTTCCAGCCGCACGAAAACCGCGCCAAGCACGCGCCAGTGACCGTTTTGAGCGCCGATGGCGAAAAAGTCATCACAGTCGATCAAACGAAGAAGCCAGAACTCAACCAAGGCGCGCACAGCCTCGGCGTGTTCAACTTCAACGCAGGCGAGGAAGCCGCTGTGATCTTCCGCACGGAGAATGCGGGCGGAAACGTGCATCTGGATGCCGTGCAGGTGCTGCCGGCCAAATAAACGGCGGCAGGAACTCACTCACGCGATTACCCATTCACTACATTAACGGGCCTGCCTGCCAGGAACGCTTTCAAGTTCGCGGCAGTGATGTCGATGAGGCGTGAACGTGATTCGCGGCTGGCCCAGGCGATGTGCGGGGTGATGAGGCAATTCTTCGCGCCAATGAGCGGATTGCCATCTTTCGGCGGTTCGACGGAAAGCACGTCGAGCCCGGCTCCAGCGATGCGTCCTTCGTTGAGAGCTTTCGCCAATGCTGCTTCATCGACCAGCGGCCCGCGGCCGGTGTTGATCAACAACGCCTCGCGTTTCATCAAACCGAGCGTGCGTTCGCCGATGAGGTGCTTGGTGGCATCGGTCAGCGGGCAATGCAGGCTGATCACGTCGCAGCGACGGAAAATGTCATCAATCTCCGCGGCTTCGACACCTGCAGGCGGCGGTTCCTTCCACGTGCGCTTCGACGCGAGCACCTTCATGCCGAAAGCGACACCGATGCGCGCCACGGCGCTGCCGATCTCACCATAACCGATGATGCCGAGCGTGCGCCCGGCCAGCTCGATGATCGGATGGTCCCAGTAGCAGAAATCCGGGCATTTCGTCCAGCCGCCCTGCTCCACGCTCTTCGCCGCGTGACCGACATGATTCGTCAGCTCCAGCATCAACGCGATCACATGCTGCGCGACGGCAGGCGTGCTGTAACCCGGCACATTCGTCACCACGATGCCACGCTCCTTCGCTGCGACGACATCGACAACATTGAAGCCTGTCGCCGTGACACCGATGTATTTCAAATTCGGCAGCGCCTCGATGGTCTCCCGCGACAAAACCGCCTTGTTCGTGATCACCACCTCCGCCCCGGCACAGCGGGCCACGGTTTGATCCAGCGGCGTACGCGCATGCACCTCACAAGGCGCGATGGCTTCGAGCGGTTGCCAGGACAGATCACCAGGGTTCGCAGTGTGGGCATCGAGAAGAACGATTTTCATGAGGAGTGCGGCATGCTTAACCGAAAAAACAGAATTTTGTGAGAAAAACTCACCGGATCGCGATAATGCATGCCGCCATGCGCCCAACCCTTCTCTCATTCCTTTCCATCGCCTGCCTGTTTGCCTCCCCAGTCATCGCCGAGGACGTGAAGCCTCTCAAAGTGCTCATGGTCTGCGGCGGCTGCTGCCACGACTACGAGAATCAGAAGATGATCCTCAGCGAGGGGATCAGCGCTCGCGCGAATGTGGAGTTCACCATCGTGCATGAGGAGGCACGAGTGAAGGACGACCGCACGCACCAGATCAGCATCTACAAAGAAGCGGACTGGGCGAAGAAATACGACGTGGTGCTGCACAACGAGTGCTTCGGCGCGGTCACGGATGTGCCGTTTGTCGAAGGCATCGCCAAGGCACACTTTGATGGCGTTCCGGCCGTGATGCTTCACTGCTCCACACACAGCTATCGTGCCGCTCAGACGGATGAATGGCGCAAGTGCGTGGGCCAGACCTCAATGAAGCACGAAAAGAACCGCGACCTGAAGGTGCGCAACGTCGCCGAGGATCATCCGGTCATGAAAGGCTTCCCAAAAGAGTGGCTCGACCCGAAGGACGAACTCTACGAGAACATCAAGTTGTGGGAGAACTTCAAGCCGCTGGGCACCGCTTACGGTGAGGACACGAAGAAGGACCATCACTGCATCTGGACGAACCAGTACGGCGCGGCCCGCGTGTTCGGCACCACACTCGGTCACAACAACAGCACGATGCAGGACCCGGTTTATCTCGATCTCGTCACCCGCGGTCTGCTCTGGGCCTGCGGCAAGCTCGGCGAGGACGGCAAACCGCTGCCGGGCTATGAAGCGAAGCAGAAGTAACCTGCTTCTCAAGCCTGCGCGGCGAGCACTTCCTTCACCGCACGCAACGCGGATTCCAGAGCACCCTGCATCCACGTGTGCGCGAGCGAAGCGTGTTCACCGGCGAAGTGAATGCGTCCTTCGGGTTCGAGCAGATGACGATGCAACGTGCTTTGCTGGCCGGGATTGAACCACGCGAAGGCACCACCGCTCCACGGATGACGATCCCAGCTCCAGCCGATGGTGCGGGTAACCATGTCTGGCTCGGCGAGTTGCGGATGCACCTTGCTCAAATGCGTGAGCACCACGTCGCGCTGCATCGCGGGTTCGAGCACACCCATGCGCCGCGCCTGCTGTCCCCATGAGTAGGAGGCGAGGAAAATGGACGGTTTCGCGGAAACCGCAGGATCTTTGGCCTGTGCGTTGTTCGCCGGATAGTATGTCGTCGCCGTCGGCAGATCGGTGAACGTGCCGCCGCCGTAAATGCCGTCGTCTGTCTCCCAAAAACGCCGTTTCGTCATCGCCAACACCTTGGTGGACGAATCATAAACGAGCTGGCGGATGCTGCGCACCTTGTCGCCGGAGAAGCCGGGCGTTTCGATGCGGCCCAGCACCGGACAGGGCAGCGTACAGATGAGAAAATCACCTTCCTCCCGTTCCTCCGCGCCGTTGTTGGCCCGATTGCGAAACACCGCGGCAGCGTGTTTGCCGTCCGCGCCTTGTTCGAGGCGGATGATCTCGCAACCGGTGCGCGGTTTCGATTTGAGCTTCTCCACGAACGCCGTGGCGAAACAATCGGTGCCGCCAACGATTTCGTCGAAGCTGAGGTTCCACACGTTTTCCATCTCCTCGCGCAGGTGTTCGGTGGCAGCGCTGTCGAGCAACGCCTCCTGGCCCCAGATCACCGAGGCGAACTCGATGGCCTCTTCGGAAAAACCATCCCGCTCCAGCAACTGACGCAATGAGAGATGGTCCAATCCCTGAACTGCGGGTGTGGTCAGGCTTTTGGCCAGCAGATCGGCTTTCTCGGCCTCGGAGAATTTTTTCACGCGGTTCTCGACCGATGCCTTCCAGATGTCTGCTGGCGACATCATCTTCTCGCGATCACTGAGTGCGAAGTGTTTTTTGAGCGAGTCCACGTCTTTGAGCCGCGCCCGATGCCCGCGCAGATAGCAAAAGGCATTCAAGTTCGTGTAAACGAATGGCTGCAACGCCACACCCAGTTCCTTGAGGTAATGACGCGTGATTTGATGCGACTCTGGCACGCGCATCGCGCCGGCCTCACCATAAAGGCCGTCCTGCAGGCGCAATGTGCGCACACGACCGCCGATGTGACTGCCGTCAGCTTCGAGAATCACACATTCGTGGCCGCGCTTCTCCAATTCGTAAGCGGCACACAGGCCCGCGAGACCCGCACCAGCGATGATCACCTTGAGAGGCTTTCCAAGCTTCGTCGCCGCGTTCACATCGGCGATGAGCGGCGCGGCACTCAGTGGTGCCGCCGAGGCCAGCGCGAGCGTTCGCAGAAACTCTCGACGCGAAGACGCGGGCGGAAACACCGCAGGAAAAGCGTCACCAGAGGAGGCATGGGATGCGTTCGGCATGGGAAGAAGTTATGCCATGCAGATTCTCCCATACAATCCTGCCGTCACAATGAAACGTTTTGTCTGGTGCATCGGCACCGGATCACTTTCACGGCGGAGGCAGCGGCACATCGTTCGCGGCAGCCGGCACGGGCACCGGTGCTGGTGGCGGAGGGAGAATGGTGTTCGTGGCTGGTGCAACCACGGCTGGCGCTGGAGTCACCGTGCGCCGTTGCACTGGCGGTGATGAAACTGGCGCCGTGGCGGGAGCGGCGCCGCGGGTCGGAATCACCGCGCGTTGGATCACCTCGGCAGGTTGTGCAGCCATGGTGTCGGCAAAGGTGACCCATCCTGTTTTGTCGCCTTTCTGAAGCTGGATGCGCGTCTTGTCCACCGTCTCGCCGGGAGTGACCTGACGGATCTTGATGCCCATCTCGTTCTCGGAGCCAATGCGCACTTCCGTCACCTGCGAGGTCGTGCGATCCACCAAAACGGCCGCCACGCTGCCATCGATCTCGTAGATGCCGCTGAGGCTCAAATTGTCCGCAAAGTTCGGACCACCCGGCTCCTCGGGTGCTGGCAGATCCTTCGTGGTGAAAATGGACCGCTTCCACAGCGGCTCGAAGTGCTCCAGTTTCGGAAACTCGACCGGCTGCGCGGACTTCTCCTCCGCTTCGAGAGAAGGAACAAAAAGGACCGAAGTGACCACGAGGACGCTCCAAATCATCAGTCGTAAATCGTAAATCATAAATCAGTTGGCTTTGGTGACCTTCGGCGCGGGTTTTTCGCGGTAAAACTGGGTGAACTCGACCTCCACATTGACCGTCTTGTTCGTGCCGCTCGGATTGATCTGGAGCCGTGTGATGCCCACGAAGCTCGCCGGCTTCTGCAACTCATGCAGCCAGGCAAAGAACGCCTGCTCCGTCACGCCTGTGAGCGTGGTCTTGATGCTGGCCTTGTCGAAATACGTCTCCTCCTCCTCGACAGGCAGCCCGTCGGAGCCGATCGCCTTCGCCTGTTCAAGCAGCTCGGTGGCGCCGATCGTCAGCGCTTGCTTCTGTGCCTCCTGGGTCACGGTTTCGAGCAGCCGGGCGGACGCATCCTTGTTGCTGGTGAAGGACGGCACGTTCTCATCGAGCCACACATTGCGCTCGGCCCACTCCGTGCCTTGGGAAACGGCCAGATTCATCGAGCTGAGCCGGTCGCGCAGCAGATCGACCTCGTCACGCACTTCAAGGTAATTGCGGAAGGCAAGCATGCCGCCACCGACAAGCACGATGCCGATGAACAGCGCGCCGAAGACCCCGAGGAGCATTTTCTCACTCTTTTTCATGAGCGACTCCTCCTTTCATCTCAAATGTGGCGCTCTGATCGCTGGCGATGACAGGCGGCGGGCCGTCGAGCTCAAAATGCGCGAGTGCTTCGCTGACTTTGAGCGCCTGGGTGTATTCGAGCGCGAGCGAGGCGCCGGGCATGCGCCCGATGATGCTCAGCTTGTCCGGCGTCCATTCCCAATGCGTGATGCTGGCCTCCTTCGACGATTCCGGTTCCATGCAATGCAGCAGCACCTCCTGAGGCCAGGCGGATGGATCGACGGCAGGCGCGGCCTCCATCCAGGCTTTCTTGTGATCCATCACCCGCGAAGCACGCGGCGTGAGGGCCGCCACCTTTTCCCGCAGCATGTTGCGTTCCTGCAAAGCCAGCGCGGTGAGCGTGGCGACAAGTGCAATGGCTGCCGCAAGCACGGAGCCAATCGTGAGCGCGACCAGCCGTGTGCGCGCACGCGCGGCCTGACGCTGCCGTTCGCTGACCAATTCCACCGGCATGAGCACGCTTGAGCCGCGTTCCGGCATCGTGGGCGCGGGCATCTCGCAACGGAACGGCGTGAGGCCGGTGACGCGCTGGATTTTGCCGAGATCGCCATCGTCAATCCACAACACCAGGCTTTCGAGCCGGCCAAGCACACCCTGGAAACCAAGCTGGAGGCAAATGTTGTTCAGCTCGGCGAGGGCGTTGTCATCCAGACGCGTGGAGGAGAGCGGCGTGCAATAGACGAGCAGCGAGCCGCTCGTGATGGCGACCACCAAACGGCCTAGTTCGCGAAAAACTGTGATGCTGTTGCTCACGAGCGGGTAGCACAGAGCATGATGCGTGACCTCGTCCGGCAGACGCGTGGAGTCGTTGAGCGGCACGGACTCATCCTTGAGCGCGATGATGCGCACCAGATGCGCTCCATCCTTCGTGGCAATGCTGCGTACCTGCACGCTGGCCTCATCATCGCCGGTTTTGACACCCATGCGCTCGAGATGCAGCAAAGCCATGCTGCGCAGATGCTCCGTGTCGCCCTTCAACCAGGCGGGCAGCACCCAGAAGTGCGATGCAGGCAACGCGAGCACGCGACGCATGGCCTGTTTGCCAAACGAGGCGCCTGCGGCGGTAAACTCACCTTTGTGCTGGCACAACGCGCCCTCGACGCCCGTCCAGCTTTGCCAGACGGCGGCGGAAGGGAGCAGAAGCTCTGCGGCAGGTTTACGAGTTCTGGCCATATACAGGAATCTCACCACGCCAGATGGCCTTTCCGCCCTGCGTGATGAGGATGAATTTGCGTTTCAGAGGCCCGAGATGGCCAACGCTTTCGATGCGGCGGATGGGGCCGGAAAATTGAATCCACTGCGAGAGCTGATCGACCGTCTGACGGTTGAAGACGCCGAGCATCTGCGCCACCTGCGGCACGCTGGAGAGACGCACGTCATCGCGCGTGCGATGCCGGCCGTCGCGGCCGTTGCGGAAGGTCAACAGCGGCTGCACACGCTCCATCGGCACATCGCCGAGCAACGAGATGATCTCCGCGCTCGTGTCATTCACGTCGATGCGGCCGTCGCCATACACGGTGAACCACTCACGCCAATCGGGCCGCTCGGCGTTCACGATGTCCATGCCTCGCACATTGAGCATCTCCTCGACTTCCTTGAACGGGCGGTTGAACGGCATGCCCTCGTAGCCCGCCTTTTCATATTCGCGCTTCTCCGCGCCGTTGAGGCTGACATTGCTGTCCGCGTCCACCCAGTCCTTCAGCGCATCGCACAACGCAGCAGTGAACTCAGGCTTGAAGCCCCAGCGGTTGAACAAGCGGCGCAGCAGGATCTTGTCGCCGGTCTGGAGCAGATGATTGATGTTGAGGCGCGCCTCCTCGGTCTTCAGCGTCACGTCGTAACCGCCTTCGTCATCGCCGGAGTAATGCAGCAGCGGATCGTCCTGCTGCATCGCCGGATGACGCGCCAGCTCGATGCCCGTCTCGGCGTGGCGCTTCGCATAGATGCGTCCACGCATGATGCGAGTGTAGGCCGTGTCCGCGTGCAGCGACTTCGTGGCGGCGAACAGCACCATGCCCAGCGCGAAGATCATCCAGAAAACTGCGATCAATGCAGAACCACGCTGCAACGACGAATGACGAATGGAGAATGACGAAGGAATGACGAAGCCAGAGGCACGAACGGCCCCCTGGCGGGCCATCTGGCCCTCCATCCGGCATTCGGTCATTGGAATTTCATTCGTCATTCGGCATTCTGATTTCGTCATTGTTACTGCGGCACCTGTGCGACCTGGCCGGCGAGGTCATTCGCGACCCAGAAGGTGTACTCATGCTCCCGTGGATCATTGAGAAAGGCGAAACGGAGCCGGATGAAGAGCGGTGGCGTGGGGCGCTTCTTCGGATCCCAGTCGGCGAACCACTTTTTCTCCTCCGCGTCATAAAACTGCCACTGCATGCGGGTGAGATTTTCGAGGATTGGCAGCTCCGCGATGGTGTCAAACTGGTCGGGCTTGCTTGCACGCAGCGGACGTTTGAGATGACGCACGACAAGATCGAGCGTCTTCTCCCCGCGAACGCGAACAAGGCCGAATTCGACCGCGTCGGCCATTTTGAGCCGTGAATCCCAACAGAAGGGCATCTGGCTGCCGACGATGAACAGATTGCCCGACGAGCCACGCGTGGCCTTTTCGGCTCCCGCAGCCAGCGTGATGCCTGGAGGCACGTTTTCGAAGTAATCGCGCCATTGTGTGACGAAATTCGAAATACGCGTCTCCGTGACACGGGCGGCCCCCATGGACTTGCCAAGCTGCATTGCGCCATCCACGACACCGAAGACGCTGCTGATGAGCAGTCCTACCAAAGCGAGCGCAAGCAGCACCTCCACCAGCGTGAAGCCGGAACGGTGCGTGATGCGTGAGGAGTGATGCGTGAAACCAGTTTCACGCATCACGCAGCACGCATCAGTTGGAGCTGTTGGGTGAATACACATAGGTTTCCATGTTGCGAACGATGCGACGTGTGGGGCCGTCACTGATCCATGCCTCGGCACGGACGCGAAAAATGTGGTCCAGCTCCACCTTGTCCTTTGTGATGAGGCGGACCTTCTCGATGGTGGCGCTGGCGTCGATCTTGTCACCGTTCTTGGGGAAGCTGATGTGCGCGGCCTTGAACTCAGGTTGATGCGCAACCTCTGCGAGCACCGACTCAAGCACGCGCAGCACCTGCGCCTCCTGACGCGCCGCGGTCGTGGTCTTCGCGATGCCATCAATCGCCTGTGTCATGCCAACGGACACCAGCGCGAAGAGCGCGATGGCGAGAAGGATTTCGAGCAGGGCGAATCCGCCCGAACCCGGCATCCTATTCCGTGATGGAAGGTTCAACTTCATGACCTGGCGTTAAAATCGAGTGATTTGCGTTTGGCGCAGGCGGTGAGCGCGTCGAAGGCGAGTTCCACGGTGCCACCGGGACCGCTGAGACGGACTTCGATCGGCTCGCAGATGCCGGTGGGGCTGAACTCCCAGATTTCCCCCCTGCGCGGCTCGCGGAAGGAGCCTTCGCCGACACGGCGGATTTCGAGCTTGCCGCCGAAGTCCGAAACGGAGCCGAAGGAACCCTTGGCGAGGTTCATGCGCACGAGTTGCTGGCTTTTCACGGCCTGAAGGAGGCTTTCACGAGCTGAAGTTTCGATGACCGTGACCGCACGACGCAAGCGATCCTCCTCCTTGACGCCCGAAATGCTGATGATCGAGATGCCGAGCATCAGGACGAGGATGCACATGACGACGAGGATCTCGACGAGCGTGAATGCCTGGCGTGCCTGACGGGCGGAAAGATGAAAGATGAAAGATGAAAGATGAAAGGGGCGCACAGTGGCGCACTCACGGTGACGCGAGTGACTTTTAAGCTCTTGGATCGGTTTCATCTTTTAGCTTTCAAATTTCAGCTTTCTCAAAGCTGCCAGCTTCCGATGTCGTCGGCGTTGTCAGGAATGCCGTCGGGACCGGAGGAGAACACATCGAACCCGCCTTTGTCCTTCACGCCGGGCTTGCGGTAGTTGTAGGGGTGATCCCACGGATCGAGTGGCATCTTCTTGAGCTTGCCCTTCTCCACGAGAATGCTGATTCCCTGAGCCGTGGTGGGCAGCTTCATCGTGTCCACCTCGTAGGCGCGGGCGGCGGACTGGATTTGGTTGATGTGGCCGAGCGCGGTCTTGTTCCGGCCGCCTTCGAGGACGCCGCCGAAGCTGACGACGCCAACTCCGACGAGCAGGCCGATGATGCCGAGGACGAGAAGCATCTCGACGAGCGTGAAGGCGCCGTGAAGATGCCGTGGATGGATGCGGGTGTGTTTCATGGTGGGCTGTGGTGGGTGGAGTGAGCGGTTACTTGATGCTGGAGATCGTTTCGAAGATCGTGGTCATCATGATGTAGGCCATGAAGCCGACCATGCCGGCCATGACGAAGACGATGAGGGGCTGGATGAGCGATGCGAGGGTCTCGATCTTCTTGCTGAGTTCGCGGTCGAAGCGCTCGGCGGCACGTGCGAGCGCGGAAGGCATGTCGCCGGTCTGCTCGCCGACGTTCACCATGTCGAGCAGCAGCGGTGGGAACTGACCACTGCGGTCGAGCGCACGGCTGAGGCTCACGCCTTCGCCGACATGACGCATGACGCCTTCAAACTCGCGCTGCAGATGCGGATTCTCGATGGCCTGATGCGTGAGCTGCATGGCGTGGACCATCGTGAGGCCGTTGCCGAGCAGATTGGCCATCGTTTCGAGAAACTGGACGTAGAAGCGTGATTTGAAGATCGCGCCGAAGAGCGGGAGGCGCAGTTTGAAGCGTGCCCACGGAACGGCAGACTCCGGACGTGAGATCCACGCGCGAGCAAAGATGAAGGAGGTGATCATGCCCGCCAACAGCATCCACCACGTGGATTTGAGCAGCTCGCTGAACCGTAGCACGATCTGCGCGGCAAGCGGCAGCGAGCCGCCGGTGCTGTCGAGCATGTCGGTGAGCTTCGGAATGAGGTAGAGCACAAACATCAGCGACACGCCGACCGCTGCGACGACAAGGAACGCCGGGTAGATCATCGCTGACAGCACTTTTGACCTCAGCGCAGCGATGGAGCGCATGTAGGCCGCCTGACGCTTCAAGATCGTGCTCAGCGATCCGCTTGCCTCTCCTGCAGAAGCCAGCGCACAGAAGAGATTGCCAAAGCTCGGGCTCGTGCTGGCCACGGCCTTCGAGAAGGACATGCCATCGCGCACTTTGCCTCGCAGAACGCTGGCAAGCGATTTGATGCCGGAGAGTTCGCGACGGCGCTCCATCGTGGCGAGCGCCGGTTCGAGCTGGATGCCAGCGCCGACGAGATCGGCGAGTTCCTCGACGAACAGCACAATCTGTTGCAGCTTGAGTTTGATGGGGCCGCTTGGAAGTGGATCAGCGCTCGATTTTGTCTTCGAAGATGATTGTGCCGACGATTTGAGGTCGGCCGTGGCCTCGAGCTTGACCGGCTGGAGCTTTTTCTTGCCGAGCAGTGTGAATGCCTCCGCACGATCGGCAGCAGCGATCTCGCCGGTGATCATACCGGAAGGTCCGAGAGCGCTGTAAGTGAAGGAAGGCATGGGGAAATGACGAAATCAGAAGGACGAACGATGAAACATCAGGCGGCGAGACGAGAGGTCAGCGGCGTGGAAAGGGGTGATTGGGTCTGGTGGCGCTCGCTCGCGGCGGTGACGGAGAGGACCTCCTCGATGGTGGTTTCACCCGCGAGGACCTTCTGAAAGCCGTAGCCGCGCATCGGCACGTAGCCGTCTTTCGTGGCCTGTTTGGTGAACTCAGCGGGATGTGCGCGTGTGTTGATGAGATGCTGCAGCGCGTGTGTGACGAGCACGGCCTCGTAGATCGAGAGGCGCCCTTGGAAACCACTGCCGCGACACGCTTCACAACCCACAGCCCGCATGATCTGCCCGCGCACATGCGACGGGAATCCGATGGATCGCAGATAGCTCTCCTCGACATCCGCGGGCGTTTTGCAAAGCGGGCAGAGCTTGCGCACGAGACGTTGGGCGAGGAAGGCACGCACGGCGCTGCTGACGAGGAAGGGCTCCACGCCCATGTCGATGAGACGGGTGATGCCACCGATGGCGTCGTTTGTGTGCAACGTGCTAAGCACGAGGTGACCGGTCAAAGCCGCGCGGACGGCGATCTCGGTGGTCTCCAGGTCTCGCATTTCCCCGATCATCACGACATTCGGGTCGCCACGCAGGATGCTGCGCAAACCCGCGGCAAAGGTGAGGCCGATCTCAGGCTTCACCGCGATCTGCACGACACCGGGCATCTTGTATTCGACCGGGTCTTCAATGGTGACGATACGACGGTGCGTCTGGTTGAGTTCCGTGAGGAAGGCGTAGAGCGAGGTCGATTTGCCGCTGCCGGTGGGACCGGTGATGAGGATGATGCCGTTTGGCAACTTGAGCAGTTCCTCGACCACTGGACGCACGGTGCTGGTGAGGCCAAGGCGGTTCAGCGTGACCTGCTGCTGCGCCAGCAGCCGCAGGCTCACGCTTTCACCTTCCACGCTGGGAATGGTAGCCACGCGCACGTCGATGGGCGTGCCGTCGAGTTCGAGATTGATGCGTCCGTCCTGCGGCAGGCGTTTTTCCGCGATGTCGAGCCGCGCCATGATCTTCAGACGCGCGATGACGGAGGCTTGCAGCGATTTGATGTTCTCCGGCACCGGAAGCTCCTCCAAACGACCATCAATGCGGTAACGGATGCGCAGGTGATTCTGCTGCGGTTCGACGTGGATGTCCGTGGCGCGTTGTTCGAGACCCCGGCGGATGATTTGATTCACGAATCGCACCACGGAGGCCTCTTCGTCCTCCGGTTCGTCGAGTACCGTGACTTCATCGCGCAAATCCTCCGCACCCCAATCAGCACGACCACGCAGGATCTTCTCGAACGTGTCGGCACCGAGGCCGTAGAGCTTTTGCAAGCCTTCGACAATGCGTGTCCGCAGTCCCACATGCCAGATCACCGGCATCGAGACGCTCGCAGCCACACGTTGGTGCGCCACCAAGTTCAACGGATCGAAGGTCGCGACATGCAACGACCGCGGAACTTCACCCGTCATCGCATTCGGAGGAGCATCCGGCAGTTCCTCCGTGCAGATTGGCAGCAAGCGATGACGCAGCGCGATCTCCGCCGGAAAAAGCCTGCGCAACCCCGACTCGGCAGGCTTTTCCTCGTCCTTCGGCTCCCACCATGGCAGTCCGAGTGTCTTCGACAAAGCCATGAGGAAATCCCGTTCCCGCACACCTTCACAATCCAAGACCGCATCGACAAAGGAAGTCTGGTTGAAGCACGCATCTTCAATCGCCTGCCGCACGGCAGGCTGGTCACCGCAACCGGCAGTTGCGAGGATCTGGTCGATGAGTGGAAGCATGTGACTTATGACCCCAAATCGGGCCTAATAATGCCACATTTTTATGGTTTTTTATAGAAATAGCAAGTTTTTAATACTTCCGAACCATTTGGAAGCCTGAAAGATGCCCTTACAGACACCAAATCAGCACCATTCCCCCAAGCAAAACGATTGCAACTTGGCGGCTCCTGAAGAGGAAGTCCTCTCCATTCCAGCAAGACACGGGAACCACGCACATGACAGCCACTGACCACGGAACGACGAAAAGCGATAGCGAGAACAAAAATCCATCGCTGGGGTAGCCCGTGACTATCTCATATAGTCCGCCTGCCAGCGCCAGCGGTGTCAAGGCTATCCACAACCCCAAGCCCACGCATTCAATCAAGCGCAACACACCACGGCCAGACGACTTCATTCTGACCGTTAATTCGAGGTTCCGGCAGATGCAACGATCTTGGCGATCATCGCATCGAGCGAGCCATTCTTGATTGAGATCAAGCCCTTGGGGTCGATGAGATAGAGCGTGGGAAAGTTTCGCAGGTTGTAGAGGCTGGTGTTCGGTCCGCTCGTCGTGTTGTCGAGCACGTTGCGGAAAGCCACATGGTAGTCTGCGAGCGCTTTTTTTGCCTCGGCCTCAATGTCGGTGTTCACGCCGAGAACGACGGCGTTTTTGTCCTTCAACTGCCCCGCCGCCTGGTTCATGAGCGGCAGGATGCCGTGGCAGGCATGGCACCAGCCGCCCCAGAAGATGACGATGACGTGCTTGCCGCGATAATCGCTGAGTTTGACACCCATGCCGTCCGCGTCCTTGCCTTCGATCTCCGGAGCTTCGCAGCCGACCTGAAGGTTCGTCATCTCGAAAAGCATCTTCGCCGTCATGTCGGAGAGCTTGAAGCCCTGGATCGTCACATCAGCGAAATCGGCGTTGAGTTGCTGGAAGCAATCGAGCGCCTTGTCTTTGGACGCCTCGCCCGAAACACGATCGGCGGAAGCGTCAAAGTTTTTGAAGTGTACCGCACCGAGCGCGTAAAGCGCCGCCGCTTTCTCATCGCGGTTCATGTTTTTCTCGATGACTGCCTTCAACACGGGCTCGGCAGGCAGGCCGTGATACTCGAGCTGCTTTACGGCCTCGGCGATGCCTTTGCGATCTGCGAAGGTCGTGCCGAGCATCTTCAGCGCCTGCTGCCCTTCGGGAAAACTCGCCGCGCCGGTCACCAGCCACGAGACGCCTTTCACCACATCTGGCTGATCAAGATTGGCCTGCACAAGTTGCATCATCTTCGTCGCGTAAGGCCCGGCGCTCGGAATGCTGGAGCGGTACTTGTTTCGCTCTTCCTCCGTGGTGGCAGCAATGATCTTCTGCGTGTTCGCGCGCACCGAGTTCTCATACTCGTCGATGATGCTGCGGATCTCGGCGGCGAGCGGCGAAGACGCCTCATGGGCCAGGAGCGGAACGACGGAAAGCAGAAGCAGGACGAGGTGTTTCATGCAGGATCAGCAAACAAAACGGCGTGAACGAAAAGCCAGCGCATGCAGCGCCGCCACGAGGCATAGCAGCAGGCCACCAGGCTCAGGCACGACCATGAAGGGCGAATAGACATTGTCGTAAAATGTTACCAACGCGCCATAATTCTCCACGTGGGACGTCAGCGAGAAGGTCTGCGGCGCCAGCCCGGTGTCCGGCGCCTCAACACGATACAAGATTCCGTCCGTCAGCCCCGTGAGCGCGATGTTGAAGCCGCCGGCACTGTTGCTGAAGCCGCTGGCCACGAGAATGCCCGTCGCGTCCTCGTAAACATTGATCGCTTCGCCCGCCAGTCCTTCTCCGGGCGTGTAAAACAAGTCCGCTGCGATCGTGTCCTGATAAACCGATCCTGTGAGAATCGCATCGGCGAAGTAGTTCGCGCCATCGAAGCGATACTGCGTGGCAAAATGCTGCGTCACGACGTAAGGGCCGGTCACATTCAAGTTGCCTCCAGGAATGGCGATGTCCTGGAAACCGATGCCGACTTCTTTGAACAACGAATCCAGCAGCACCTCACGGTGTCCGGCCGGATTTTGAATGCCGTTTCCGTAGCCAGGTGATCCTCCATTCCCATCCCCCCAGTCGATCACAAAGCCGGCATGTCCGTGAATAATCGTCTGCGTGGTCGCGAACAGATTCTCCCCCGCTTCCAACCAGTTGGCGCTGTAACCACCAGTTTGGATGCGATCCGCGAGGCTCAGGCCATCGAGCGTGTGGGACTGCTGGTCATTTGAGACCATCAGGTTCGAGTAGGTCGTCGCCGAGTTGTTCAGGGCGTCATTCCAAGCCACTGGTGGTGCTGCCGTGAGCACGGAGAACTGCGTCGCGAGATCCGAGGCGCTCGTGCCGAAGAAGTTCAACGCGTTCGCGATGTAGGCATCGTCCGACTTTGGCGTGTCCCACACGCCGGGAGAAGAAAAGTTCACCAGCTTGGAAAGTTCGGTCTGTGGATCACTGCGAAAGCGGTTGGTGAGTTCCAGCATGTACTGCTGCTCCGCGGTCGGGTCTGCCGCGTTGACCAAGCTCCCCTGCCCTGCGGCCAGAAGGGCCGCACACAGCCAGCACATGACCTTCTCCCCGATCAACGGTGAGGCTTCGGTTGGTGATGGGGCTGGTGAAAGCATTCCGGCCTAATTTATGAAAATTATAAGCTCCTGCAATCACTGTTTCGGAAGGCTTAATCAACTTGGCCGCTCACTTTGCATCACAAAGTTTCACTTGCGCGCCTCACTTTGTGAAACAAAGTAATCGGCATGAGCACGACCGAAGCCGCTTTGGAGAACCTCCGCATCATCCGCTCCCTGATGGAAAAAGCGCATATTTACCGGGCAGTCTCGGCTCCTGCGGCTCTCACCGGCGGTGTGCTCGCTCTCGTGGCGTCGGGTTGGCCTGTCTGGCATGCGCTGGCGAATCACGGTGCCGCAGTGATGTGTGACCAATGCTTCCTTCACACCTGGCTGATCATTCTCGGCATCGCCACGGTGCTGAACGTGATTCTACTCGCACGGGAAGCCCGGCGCCGCGTCCAGCCTTTTGTTTCCGAAGGCATGCGCATGGCCTTGCGCGCTTTTGCGCCGCCCATGCTGGTCGGTGGCGTGGTCGGCACCGGCTTGATCCTCTGCCTGCACAATCTGACGCTCGCCGCGATGATCTGGGTCCTTTGCTACGGCCTCGCGTTGCTGGCCACGGCGGGCTTTTCGCCGCGTTCACTCGTGCGACTCGGCTGGGCCTTTGTGATCACCGGACTGGTGCTGTTTCTCGCCTGGACGGTGAACCGCGATGTCGATCTGCTCTCCAGCGATCTCGCGCCCGCGTCGCTTGTGATGGGACTCACCTTTGGCCTGCTCCATGTCATCTACGCCCTCGCGGTCTTTTTCAGCCCGAAACCTGCGGAGGAGACGGCGAAATGATCGACTTCGATCAAATCGACAAGCTCATCCACGAAAAGGGCCGCCTCTCCATCATGACGCTGCTCTCCACGCGGGGCGAATGGGCCTTTCAGGATCTCAAAGCCGAACTCAGCATGAGCGATGGCAATCTCATCACCCACCTGCGCACCCTCTCTACCGCTGGTTACATCAAGGAAACCCGCGACGACTCCGGCACACGTCCCCGCACCAGTTACGAACTCACCGCCTCCGGCCGCAAAGCCTTCAAAAATTACGTCGAGGTGCTCGGTGAGATCGTCAAGGCCGCCCAGCAAACCTGAACTCGCTTATTTTTACCCAATTACTTTGCCACACAAAGTTAATCCAGAAACTAGGAACCATGAACCAGGAACAGAATAGATGAACATCATCCTCGCCCAACATCACGGCATGTGCTTCGGCGTCCGCGACGCCCTGCGCGCCACGCACGCCGCAGCACAACGCGCACCGCTGACCATCCTAGGCCAGCTTGTCCACAATCCGCTCGTTGACCACCATCTCGCCGCTGTCGGCGCCCAGAAGGGCGACCTCGACGACTTGAACAGCGCCACCACCCATCAAGTCGCCATCACAGCACACGGGGCTTCCGACAAACACCGCCAGGCATGGCAAAACGCGGGTCACAACGTCATCGATACCACTTGTCCGCTCGTGAAGAAGGCGCATCACGCGCTCGCCACGCTCGTCAGTGATGGCTACCAGCCTGTTGTCATCGGCCAACGTCAACATGTCGAAGTGCGCGGCCTCGTTGGTGACTTTCCGCAAGCCATCGTCGTTCTCGACGAACCCGACCTCGCGCAAATTCCCGCGCATCCTCGTCTCGGCATCGTTTCACAGACCACGCAGCCGATTGAAGCGGCGCTGAGGCTCGTGGAAGCCATCAAACGGCTCCATCGCTGCTCGGAAGTGCGTTTTATCGACACGATCTGCCATCCCACCAAGCAGCGACAAACCGCGATGGACGATCTGATCCGCTCCTGCGACCACATCGTCGTCATTGGCGGCCGAAACAGCAACAACACGCGCCAGCTCGCTCAGAAAGCCGCTGCGAACGGCCTGTGCACACTGCAAGTCGAACGCGCCGAGGAACTCGATCCTGCGTGGTTCCGCGAAGCACGCAACGTCGGCGTCACCGCCGGCACCTCGACGCTCGACGAAACTGTCGATGCCGTGATGCAACGACTCCGCCAGATCGCCGCCGAGCTTCGCACCAGCCCTGCTCATGAATTCCTCCGCAACATGCTCCAAGCCGCCTGACCAACGAAGAACCAAGAACAAAGAACAAGAAACAAAGAACCTCTATGAACACACAACATTGGATCCATCACTTCGAGGCCAATACTCGCCTCAATCACAAACTTCAACTCCCAGGCACCTCCTGCTTGCTACCAGACCACATCCGCATCCCGCTGGCGAAGTCACTCGCCACCTTCCAGCTCGGCGAAAGCGGCGGTGGAACGCGTTTGCGTCGCTACACACGCAGCATTGCTTCTCTCGAAAGCCTCAAAGGCTACCAGCGTGCAGTCGATCTTTTCGTCGCTGAAGAACAAAGCCACGCCGCCTTGCTCGCACGCGCCGTCACACATCTGCGCGGTACCTTGCTCCAAAAGCAATGGACGAACTCCATCTTCCGCTGGATGCGCGATCTCGTGAACCTGGAGTTCAACATCCAGGTTCTTCTCACCGCTGAACTCATCGCGGAGGTCTATTTCGGCCTGCTATCGTTGCGCTGTAATGACCCCGTGGTGCAAACCGTCGCCAAGAAACTCCTGCGCGACGAAATGGGCCATCTCTCCTTCCAGCGCGACTTTCTCTTCGAACGCTTGAAGACGCTCACCCCTGCCATGCAGCGCCTCTGGCGCTGGCAGTTCCAGATCATCCACCTTGGCACTGCGTTCGTCGTCTCCTGCGACCATCGCCACTGCTTGCGCGCTCTGGGCGTCACTCCTGCCGACTTTCGCTCACGCGCCATTCGTTGCTGGAACACTTTCCAGACACGACTGGAGCGTCGTTTGCACGAGTTCAACGCTCAAGAGCGCCAGGTGCTCGAATCAACTCCGGGATACAGCCGCCCGAGCACCGAGGTCATGCAATCGCCCACGAGTTGATGGGTCTGGCGGAACAACGTGGCGGGCATCGTCTCCTTCTGCACGCCCGTCTTCCAAAGGTGATCCACGGCGTCATCATGCTCATCGATCACAGCATCCACCGCTGCGCTCCAGTGCTCCGGCTGGTCACTTTCCTGCCATTCGCCACGCCCGCGACCGAAATGACAGACGGCGAGGTAGGTGAGCAACGAGAGGCGCACCTGCTCGCGAAAATGCTCGCGGGACCAGCGCAAACGCTGGTCGCTGCCGCGCACGAGATTGTAGCTGCGGATCAAGGCATACGCGCCAATGCCGGACGCAATGCCACCGAGCAACGCTCCACCACCAAAGGTCATGCCACCGAGCTTCAAATCCGCGATCAGGCCGCCCATCGCGCCGCCGGCAAAGCTGCCCACCACGCCCCAGATGCTCTCGGAAACACCCTGTGGGAGATGAAAATGCTCGCGGGCCACCTGGCTCAGCTCATGACCGGCCTGCCCTTTCAAGCCGTGCGCTTCAATGAGCTTGTTGGTCGTTTGCTCGACACGATCCGCGAGTTGCGACGCCAGCTTTTGCCGGGCGTCATTGTATTCGCGGTTCAGCTCGTCGCGCTGCCAGCCCACGCGCTCCAGCAGCGTCTCAGCACGCACTTCCACGCCATCGACGAGCGCGGCGGTGAGCTGTTCGGAAAGCAGACGGATGGAATCACGAAACACACCGATGTTGCGCTGTGTCCACGCTTTCTTGATCTGCTGAAAGCTCGGAATCTTGGAACCCTCGATCAACGGAACCAGCGATTCCATCAAGGTGTCCTCCTGCACCCAGCAACGCGCAAAGGCGTCGAGCGTGAGCACCGCGCGCACCATTTCAAACTGCTTCAAATGCGCGCGCCATGCCTCAAGCTCCGCCGCCTCGAGTTCCGAGCTTCCCGGTGTGCCCGTTTGATTGAGCAGCACGACCACCGGCTTGCCCACCCAGCCCAGGATCTCCATCTCCGGCGCGATGTAACCCGCCGCCTCGGGTGGTTCGGTGGCGTTGACGAGATAGAGCACCACGTCAGCATCATCCCGCACGTTCTTCAGAGCCTGCTGGCTGCACCACAAAGGACGGTCCGTGATGCGGTCCCACGTTTGCGAAAGAAACCACAGCACCGGATTGCGTTCACGCTTCAGGCGTTTCATCAGACGCGCGCTGTCACCAAAACCGGGCGTGTCCCACAAGCGCATCAGAAAGCCGCCGGTTTCGAGCAACGTGAAGGACTCGTTGAAGAGCGTCACATGCGGCGCGTCACGCACTTCGCCCACATCCTCGCGCAGCAGCGTGCGTGCGAGCGTCGTCTTGCCTGCGTTGGTATGCGAAATCAGGCTCAGCGTGATGATGTCCGAGGCATCGCGCACCGTCAGCCCATCACCTGATTTGGGCGGTGTGCCGGAGGTCTTGGATCTGGAGAGCAGGGCGGGCACGAGAATGGAGAACTTGGAGAACATTACGACACACGAGCAGGAGTGCGCGCGGATTCTTTGCGAACAGCCACAATCACCTCCGTGGCGAGTCCTTCCACCATGCTGGACCACAATTGCTCGCGCCCGGCGACTTTTTCCGCCGACCAGCGTCCGGCGAGGCTGGTGCCGTCCAGCAGCACAACCAGCTCAGGCTCAGCATGCTTCGTGAGCAGGCGCTGACGCACATCCGACACCAGGCGACGCTGCACCTCGGCCTCCGGCGTCGTGGCCATGTTGAACAACATCACCACCTGTGGTGAGGCCGGCTGCCATGCGGCGGTGAACTCGTCCTCCTCACCCGCCGGGATGCGAATGTATTCGGCCCGTGCCATGCCGCCAAACCGGCCCCTCACACCACGATCCCACACCTCGCGATGCGTCGGCGTGGGTTCCATCGCATGCACGAGCACCTGAACGACCGCATCACCGCCTTCCGCGGCCCGCAAGAGGCCCCGCAAATGATTTCCCCAGTTCAAAGCACGTGCGCGCGATGCGATGACCCGCCTTCCACGTGCCGCGCCAACACCCGCGAGCACCAGACGCGGTAGAATCACCAGCACGAGCAATGTTCCGGCGTACAAATGAATCCACGGCAGCGCCGGTGCTGGCGCCGCCGCCTTGCCGCCGGTGCGGTGCATGTCAGCGAGTTGGTCCAGCGGAACGGGTGTTCGCAAAACAATGGAGGCAGGCTTGAAGAGCGTTTCGAAAAATGAACGGGCACCGCTTTCGCCCAGCAGAGTGCTCTCCCAGACTGCACGATATTCCTTCGACCACCCGCGTGCATAGAGCGCCACCGCGCCACCGAGCGCCAGCATCGCGGCAGCCACATGCAGCCACAGCCGCAGGCGCATTTGCAATCGTGTCCACGCCAGCGGCCAGGCCAGTTCCTCAAACCGCGAACGCACGGCGCCGGAAAGCGTGTTTTCAGTCTGTTTGGCCGCCACGCCGATCCGCGAGACACCATGCGCGAGGATTTCCGCCAGCCAGCCGCCGCGTCCTGCTTTCGATGAGGCAGGAACGATCTCGAACAGGATGCCCAGCAAAATCACCACCGCGTTCCATGCCAGCAGACCGACGAGCGGCAGTGCCAGCAGGTTGAACTCGCTCGATTGTCCCAGATCAGTAAACCAATAGCCGGTGAGCACCGCCATCACCCAGCCCGCGACGGCCCACGCCCAGCGTCCATGCGGCACACGCAGCACTTCAAGCACACGGATCAAATCACCGCGCCATCCCACCGCCTCGCGTTCCAGCCATTCGGAGCGACGGCACAGAAACGACGCCGAACGCTCGTCCAGCGCATCACCGGTGATCTCCTCGGACGCCAGGCCCGCCCGCGTGTGTGCGGTGGCCTCACGACGGCGCTCCAGGTTCACAAGCACGCCTTCGGCATCGCTTTCTTCAAGTGCGCGCCATTTCAGCACGCGCTGCCAGTCATTCCAGTCCATGCGGGGTGATTTTAGGCACACTAAACGCGTCTGGTGGCGGAATCCAATCGCTCGGTGAAAATCATGCCGCAGGCACAACTTGCAGTTTTCCGCCATTCATCCGCAGATGCATGTGCCCGAGCGCCGCGGCCTCACTGCTGGAGTGGGTGACGTGCAACACCGTGAGCGAATGGTCCTGCTGCACCTTCTGCAGCAGCGAGACGGCCTCCGCACGCATGCCTTCGTCGAGCGCGGAGAGCGGTTCGTCGAGCAGGAGCAGCTTCGGCTGTGCGGCAAGCGCACGTGCGAGGGCTACGCGCTGTTTTTCGCCACCGGAAAGCATGTCGGGCTGGCGGTCGAGCAACGGCGCGATGCCAAACTGGTCTGCGAGCCTCTTCACACGCGCTTCGATTTCCGCAGGCGGCATTCCGCGCAGTTTGGGCGCGAAGGCGATTTGATCGCGAACCTTGATGCCGGGAAACAGCGCCAGATCCTGCGGCACATAACCGATGCCACGCTCCCGCGGCTCCAGACTGGTCACATCCACTCCATCAAGACTCACGCGGCCCGTGGTGGGGCTGCGCAGGCCACAGAGAATCTCCAGCAGCGTGGTTTTGCCGCAGCCGGTCGAGCCCATCAGCACCGCATACGTATTCGCGGGAATCGCGATGGTAATGTCCGCGAGGATCACTCGGTCGCCGGCCTTCCATCCAATGTTTTCGAGCTGGATCATACTTTTTCTCCCGTGGCACGCACCACCACCAGCACCACGACGGCCAGCAGTACCATGAACAAACTCACCGCGACCGCCGCTTCGAGGTTTCCGACGCTGAGTTCGAGCCAGACCGTCGTCGGCAGCACTTCGGTTTTCATGCGCGTGGCTCCGGCGAAGACGAGAATCGGCCCGAACTCGCCCAAACTGCGTGCCCACGCGATGCAAAACGCCGCCACCATGCCACGCCGCGCCGCGGGCAGCGCCACATGCCAAAGCGCTTGAAACCGCGTGCAGCCCAAGGTCAGCGCCACATCCTCCGGACGCGCGGAAAGATGATCAAACGTGCCCCGCATCGTGCGGATCGCGAACGCGGCGGCCACGACGAATTGCGCCAGCACCACGCCGGCGATTTGATACGTGAAGGGAATCACCATCTCGATGGCCTTGCCGATCCACGTTTGGAAAAAGATGAGCAAGCACAGGCCAACAACGAGCGGCGGCAGGATGATGGGAATGTCCAGCGCCGCATCCAGCCACGATTTGCCGCGAAACTCACGCCTCGACATCAAGTAGCCCACCGGCACCGCCAGCAGCAGCGCGAAGCCCGCCGCGAAACAGCAGGTGACGAGGCTCAGCCACGTCGCATGACGGATTTCCGTCGATTGCAACACCTTCAGCCACGAATCCGGCGTGCTGTAAGTCGCCGTGGCCCCCAGCAGCAACGCCCAGAAGAGCAGATACCCCGCAGTGATCAGGGCGAGCGCCAGCCAGCAGAGATTGGAGCGGTTGAGAGTCATTGTGGGGGACGACGCAGCCAGAGTTTCCTGCGCAGCCTGGCTGGATTTTGAGCGCTGTGAAACACGGCGTAAACCACCACACCACTTCCCGTGTCGTCATAGTAGATAGTGTGAGGAAAGCGTCGCAGGTTATAGTGACGAAAATCCTCCAGCGAACGCGAAAACGCCTGCGGAGTACGACCGATCACCTCAAATGCTGCGCTGAGACATCGCAGGAACTCCTTGCCAAGCCCCGGATCACGCCGCTCAAGCCATTGATAGGCATCTGCGATGTCCTGGTCGGCCTCGGGCAGGATGACCGGCTCAGCGCTCATCTGACTTGAGCAGTCGCGCTTTCACCTCAGACCAAGGACGTCCGTTGGACTTGCCTTCGAGATACCGCTTCTTCCGTCGCGCCAGCTCTTTCTTCTGCGCCGCAGACAATGGGGGCGGATTCGTCTCGGCCACGCTGTCCCACAGGTCCGCCAGCAGTTGCAACTGCTGCGCATGCCCCAGGCGGCTGAACTCTTGCAGAAAGGCGGTGGTGCTCATGGTGTGATTTTGCAGCAGCCTCCTCTCAAATTCAACGCCTCACTTCTCGAAGTCCTGCCCGATCTTCTCATCGAGCCACTTTTTCAGCTTGTCGAGACCCTCGCCGGTCTCGGCGGAGACGGGGTGGATTTTGATGCGTTTGAAGCGCTCCTTGAAATGGACGAGGTTTTCCTGGGCCTCGGGCAGGTCGATCTTGTTGGCGATGATGCACCAGGGGCGTTTGGAAAGCTCCTTGGAATACAGCGCGACCTCGGTGCGCACGGTTTCGAGATCGGCGACGGGATCGCGGCCCTCGGTGCCCGCCGTATCGACGACGAACAGCAAAATGCGGCAGCGCATGATGTGGCGCAGGAAGTCGTGGCCGAGTCCGACATTGTTGTGCGCGCCTTCGATCAAGCCGGGGATGTCCGCGAGCGTGCCGCGGCGGTTTTCGCCGAACTCGACCACGCCGACCATCGGTTGCAGCGTGGTGAAGGGATAATTCGCGATCTTCGGCTTTGCGGCGCTCAGTTTGGAGAGCAGCGTGGACTTGCCCGCGTTGGGTGCGCCGACAAATCCAGCATCGGCGATGCTGCGCAGTTCAAAATGGAAATCGCCTTCCTCGCCAGGTGTGCCGGGCGTGAACTCGCGCGGTGCCTGATGCGTGCTCGTTTTGAAATGGACGTTGCCCTTTCCGCCTTTGCCGCCTTTGCAGAGGATGTAGGTGCCGTTGGTCTCGGTAAGATCGGCCACGGGCTCGTATTTCAACACGATCTCGCCGGTGGCCTCGTCGAGTTCCTCGATCACACGGCTGACGAGCGTTCCGGGCGGCACTTTGAACGTGGCGTCCTTGCCGCTGCGGCCGGTGCACTGGGTGGCGCCGCCTTTGGCGCCGTCCTCAGCAAAGAGGCGGTTGTTGAAGACATAGTTGCGCAGACTGTCGGTGCTGGGATCGGCCAGCAGGACGACATCGCCACCAGCGCCGCCGTCCCCGCCGTCCGGACCGCCCTTCGGACGAAATTTTCCGCGATGGAAGTGCGCGCTGCCATCGCCGCCCTTTCCGGCACGCGCATGGATTTTGATCTGATCGACAAACATGGCCGCCGAGTTAGCCGGGGTTGTGGTGGGGAGCAAGGTTTTGCTTCATTGCCCTGCCGGCCCGGCTTCGGCGGATCGTGGTGATGCGGCGGCTGGATAAAACAACTGCATGGCCCGGCGGATGTGCGGACTCTTCAGGCTGGCGGCGTAGATCGCATCGGTGACGCCGCGGCATTTGGCGAGCAGGTGGTAGGAACTGAGCGCTTCAAAGCCCGCGTTGATGGCGCCTTCCATCGGCAGGTAGCTGCGGCCATCCACCTCGAGATTCTCCACCATGCCCCAGGGCGGGAAGCAACCGGCCTTCTCCATGCGCTCGAAGACCGCGAAAAGCTCCGCGGGCTTCGGATGCAGCGTGGAGGACATCAGAATGTAGTGCGGATGAATGAGCTTCTGGTCCGGCAGATCGACACCGCCGACGTAGTAGCCGTTGCCCATGCGATTTTCGCCGGCAGACAGCCCGTAAATGCCGTCGCGGGCGGCGCCGGACTGAGGCCAGCGTTTGGGGATGTAAGACTGCTGCGCCCCAAGCATGGCGCGCCGCACGCTGAGCCAGCGCACACCATCGTGCGCATCGGGCTCGTCGCTGTCGAAGTCCGGGTGGAAGAGGCTTTGAATCTCCGGAATGAAACCGGTGCCCTGCCAGGGCTTTCCCGGAGCGCGCATGGGCGGTGGACGATGCTCTGGATTCGCCAGCCCCTCCATGAGCATGACGAGCACGGATTCACCACCCCAGTCCTGCCAGCCATGAGGCAGCAACGTGCCGCCGTCATCAGCGAACCCATGGGAGAGGTGTCCGTCCGCCAGACGCATGCAGTCGAACTCAATCTGCCGCACCTGGGCTCCAATCTCCTCCGCCACCTTCGGCTCGTCGAGCATCAGGGCCGCGAGAAGCATCGACTGCAGGTAGATCGCCGTGTCCACCGTGCTGTATTCCGTGCCGGGATGAATCTGGTAACTGTCACTCCCACGACGGACGAAATGCGGCAGCAGGCCGCGGGCGGTTTTCAGCTTCTTCACCGCCTCATGCGTGCGTGCGAGGATCCAGCGTGCGTAATCCGGTGAAACCACTCCCGCCACTTCTTGCGCGGCCGCGGCGGACGCGAGCACATACATGCCCGTGGCAGAAATGGACTCGAACGCACCTTCCTCGATGTGCGCACGGTCCCGGACGAATCCCGTGTCCAACGAGTAGCAGCGCGCGATCTTCGCATACGAGGTGAGGAACGCGTGCGCATCCCATGGCAGGCCGGGCATTTCCATGCCAAGCCACAGGCTCGAAACCCTCACCTCCGAACCAGGCTCGGCGGTCCAGAGGATCACCTTGCCGTCCTTGACTGACTCTGAAGCCACCGGATGCACAAACATGCGGTAGTTCGGCTCGTTGAGTTCGATGATCTGGGTCCAGCGCAGCTCCTTGGACGGTGATTTGATCTCCAATTTGATTCTTCCACGTCCCGCGGCCTGCAGCATGACGGAGCTGATCTTCGGCTGGTTCGCAGCAGTGATCGATTCCGGAAACGCACGCGTGAAGTCCAGCACACGCTTCTCGTTGCGCACCTGCCCCGCAAGGCTGTGCCACATGCCGGCCCAGGCGTCGGGCTGCTGGCCGAGGTGCACGACAATCTCGTCCGTGAGCCACTCAATTTCGTGCTCCGCAGGCCCGTGGAAGCCAAAGTCGCTGCCGATGTGCGTGTAGGCGGTGAAGGAGTTCAGCCGCTTCGTGCCCGCGGCCACCTGCTGCGTTTCATCGCGATGGATGAAGTACTCCTGCACCGGCTGCCACACGAGACGTTTGGCCGGCTGTGCCACCGCATGCGCGCAATGCAGTGCAGCGACGGCTCCGATGATTGGAAGGAGACGCTTCAAGCTTTAAATTACGCCACCACCGCGCCTTCTTCCACAGATCACGACACAAAAAACGGCTTTGAAGCACGCAAAATCAGCGCTGCTCGATCGGCACGACCTTCTGGCCGTAGGGCTTGCCGACGTATTCGCTCAGCGGACGGAAGAGGCGGTTTTCGCTCCACTGCTCCAGCACGTGCGCCGTCCAGCCGCTCATGCGGGCGATGGCGAAGATCGGCGTGAAGAGATCAGTCGGAATGTCGAGGCTGTAATAGACCGTGGCGCTGTAGAAATCGACGTTCGCGTTGAGGTTCTTCCGCTCGCGCATGATCGTGGCGATGCGCTCGGACATCTGGATCCATTTCGCCTCGCCGAGCTGCTCGGTGAGCTTGATCGCCATCTCGCGAAGATGGGGTGCACGCGGATCGAGCACCTTGTAAACACGGTGGCCGATGCCCATGATCTTCTTCTTCTGCGCCAGCGCGTCCTCAACCCAGGCATCCACCTTGTCGAGGCTGCCGATTTCCTGGAGCATGTGGATCACGCCTTCATTTGCGCCACCGTGCAACGGCCCCTTCAGCGCGCCGATGGCGGCGGAGATGGCAGAATACATGTCGCTCAAGGTCGAGGCGACCACGCGGGCCGTGAAGGTGGAGGCGTTGAAGCCGTGCTCCGCATGCAGGATGTAGGCGATGTCGAGCGTGCGCTCGGCGTCCTTGCTCGGCACCGCTCCATTCATGAGATAGAGGAAGTGGGCGGCCTCGCTGAGGTCCTTGCGCACCGGTGGCAGTTCCAGCCCCTGGCGCGCACGATGGAAGTAGGCGGCGATGACGCCGATCTGCGATGTGAGACGGATGGCGGTGGCCAGATTCTCACCGACTTCAATATCGTGACGAGTCAGATCGTAACAACCAAGCATCGAGACGGCCGTGCGCATGACGTCGATGGGCTTCGCGCTCTTCGGCGCCGCTTTGAGGAAGTCAATCACCCCCTGCGGAAGCTCGCGTTCGGCACGCAGAGCGGTGGTCAGCTTGTCCAGCTCCGCCTGATTGGGAAGCTTGTTGTAGTAAAGCAGGTAAACGACCTCCTCGTAGGTCAGCTTGACCAGTTCGTTGATGTCGTAACCGCAGTAGAAGAGCACGCCCTCGGCACCCTTGACCTCCCCGAGACGGGTTTCAGCGGCGACAATTCCTTCAAGACCTTTGGAAACGACTGACATGGCGAGTGAACGGGTTCGAGTGAGACAGAGCAGATAGCGTGCTCAAACTACGGCTCAACCAAAGACTCATGCACTGAAGAAGAAATCTTTGGGGATGCCCGGCATCCCTTGGGCGGGGTGCCGCTTGCTGTCCACAATGCCGCCACACAGTTTCGCTTGTCGGACGAGGCCACTTGGCCTAGCGGCAGGCATGGACAGGCCGTTCCGCCTTCTTTTCGTATGCATGGGCAACATTTGCCGCTCTCCCGCAGCGGAGGGCGTCATGCGCGCGCTGGTGGAGTCAGAAGGCCTGTCGGATCACATCGCCATCCGCTCCGCCGGCACCGGCGGGTGGCACGCGGGCAACCTTCCCGACCAGCGCATGCGTAGTGCGGCGCAAAATCGGGGCTACAACCTGCAAAGCCGTGCCAGGCAGGTGACTGAGGACGACCTGCGTGACTTTGATCTCGTGCTCGTGATGGACCGGCAAAACCAGCACGAAATCCGCCCCTTCGATAGCAAGGGCAGTCACGTGGCCAAAATCCGGCTTTTCTGCGAATTCTGCACCGATCATGAGGCCGAGGAAGTGCCCGACCCCTACTACGGCGGCCCGCAGGGCTTCGAGCACGTGCTCAATCTCCTCGAAGACGGGTGCCGCGGTGTCTTGCAGCACATCCGTGAGCAACGCGGGCTGTAATTTCAAGTGATGCGGGCACTCTTGCCCGCAGTGAACGCTTTCTTTGCGGGCAAGAGTGCCCACATCACCTCAAGCCTCGCGCAAAATCGCCTCCGCCACGCGCATGCCATCCGCCGCGGCGGAGATGATGCCGCCAGCATAGCCTGCGCCTTCACCAGCGGGATAGAAATGCCTCACACTCGTGCACTCGAACGTCTGCGGGTCACGCGGAATGCGCACCGGCGCTGAACTTCGCGTCTCGGCACCCGTGAGCACCGCGTCTTCCAACGCAAAACCGGGCAGACTGCGATCAATCCGCGGAATCGCCTCCTGGATCGTCTCAATCACGTATTCAGGCAGGCATTCACGCAGATCGGTCCACACCACACCAGGTTTGTAAGATGGCTCCACCTTGCCCGGACCGCTGGAAGCGCGTCCGGCGAGCAAATCCCCCAAAAGCTGCGCCGGAGCACGATAGTCGCCTCCACCGAGTTCAAACGCACGGCGTTCGATGCTGCGCTGAAATTCGATGCCGGCCAGCACATCGCCCGCAGGCATGTCCTCCGGTCGCACATCGACCATGAAGCCGCTGTTCGCGTTCGCCTCCTCACGCGCATAGCTGCTCATGCCGTTCGTCACCACCATTCCCGGCTCTGATGTGGCTGCGACGACGAGCCCGCCCGGACACATGCAGAAACTGTAAGCCGCGCGGCCTGTGCCGCAGTGCGCGACGAACTTGTACGGCGCGGAACCCAGCCGCTCGTGCCCGGCCCACTTTCCGAAGAGCGCCTTGTCGATGAGCCTTTGCGGATGCTCGATGCGCACTCCGATGGAAAACGGCTTTGCCTCAAACGGCACGCCGTGACGATGGAGCATCTCAAATGTATCGCGCGAGCTGTGGCCGATGCCGAAAACGAATCGCGGTGCCTCAATCGTCCCGCCATCAGAAAGCACCACGGCGCGCATCCCACCTTCCTCGATCACCACATCGGCCACACGGGCACCAAACCTGACTTCGCCACCCAGCGCGATGATTTCCTCGCGGATGTGCCGCACCACCTTGATCAGACGATCCGTGCCGATGTGCGGCCGGCTTTTGATCAAAATGTCCTCTGGTGCTCCCGCGGCCACCAGTTCACGCAGCAACCACGGGATGCGATGCTCACGATCACGAATCTGCGTGTAGAGCTTGCCATCGGAGAAAGTTCCCGCGCCACCTTCGCCGAATTGCACGTTCGACTCCGCGTTGAAATCCCATCCGCGCCGCCAGAAGCCGGTCACATCGCGCGCACGATCTCCCGCAGCCTTTCCACGCTCCAAGAGCAGCGGTTTGAGCCCCGCACGGGCAAGCAACAAACCACAAAACAATCCACACGGCCCCGTGCCGACAATCACCGGCCGCATCGGCTGCGTGCGCGTCACGTTTTCGGCTATCTGGCGATAAGTCTCGTCAGAAGCAGGCTGCACATGCGAGTTCTTGCCCAAACGCCGAAGCACCTTCGCCTCCTCCTTCACCCCGACGAGCAGCGTGAAGCTGAACTCCACATGACCACGGCGTGCATCGATGGCGCGCTGCTTGATCTTGAGACTGGTCACATCCTCATCGCACACGCGAAGCAATTTCAGCACGGCCTTGCGCAGATCATTCTCGGAATGATCGACGGGCAGGAGAATCTGGGAGAGCTGCAGCATGCGGGCCGCAGTGCATAGCCTGCGCACACAGCATTACAACCCTACTTCGCGACCGCCGCCTTCTCCACCGGCGGCGTGTGCCAGCCGAAGACCTTGTCGCCCTTGAACAGCGGATGATGCTCCGGCGTCATGCCGCCAAAGTCGGCCACCGCCCCCTCTTTTTCGACCGTACCGACGCGCAGGTTCGCATACACATCCCCCTCGTCGTAGAGCACATGCATCGGGTCGTTTGTGCGCAGTTCCACACCCTTGACCGGGCGCACGATGGTGAACTTCCAGTAGTTGTCGATGTGCTCGATCGAGCCCAGCTCGCGGTAGATCAGCGCCTTCGGCACATTCTTCAAATCAAACTGTGCCGTGAGGTTCGCCCGCCACGGATCGTAGGCCGGGCTCGCCGGATTCGCGTAATCTCCCGTCCAGAATGATTGATAACGCGTCGAGTCAGGCTGCGCGGCGCGAATTTCAGCGGGCGACTGCGTGGCGGGAAACGCATGACGCACGGGCAGCGGATCGACGCGATCTGCGATCTTGTTCACGAGTGAAAACACATCGCTCACCCGTCCATAGGCGAAGAACTGGTGCGAATCGACAAGCTCGGACGTGGCGACGCGGGTCTTTTTGACCGTGAGCCGGTGCTCGTTCGTGTTCGAGAACAGGTTGAATGACAGGAGGTAGTCGATGTCCTTGTCGGGCATCACGCTCTTCGCCTCGCCGTCCTGGTTGAGGGCCAGCGTTTGCGTGCCGCCCTTCGTCTCCGCGGTGGTGAGGTTGAAGACGCGCAACTGGCCGCGCCGCAGCAGATTCGTGCTCAGGCTGTCCGCCAAAGCACGTCCGAGATCAGGCCGCCGCGTGCCATCGACCGTCACATCCTCCGCAAGAATCGCCACCTTGGGCTTCTGGGCGGTGAGAACGCTGACGGTGTCCTCGGACCGAAGGTTCGGAACCAAGAGTGTGCTCACAAGTGCCGCCGCAGCGAAGGCAGTTCGAGGCTGGTGCATGGGCTGTTGGAATTGGCAGCATGTTACCGGTTCGCATTTTGCTTGGGAAGCAAAATCTCGACCCGTCATGACCGCTCAACGTCCCAGCACGCCCTGCTTCGTGAACCACTCGCGGATGAGTTTGAAGACCTCATCACGCATCGTCTGGTCGATGGCATGGCCCTGCTCGTCAGCAACGAGGCGGTCGTTCGGTACTTGGCTGGCATCAAACTTGTGATGAGCGGTATTATAGACAGACCAGCGCCAATTACCCAAATTTCGCGTTTGCCCCTTACACATCGAGCTAAGTATTTATTTAGGACAAAGCGTTCAAAATGAAATAGGCCTACAGTGTTCGTTTGATGTAAAACATCGGGAAATGAGCGGTCTGCCACAATTCATCCTTTGACGGTCGCTTCAGAATCAAATTGTGCAATCACGTCATGAAACCAATCACACGTTCAAATCGTCTGTTCATCGCCATGTAGGCCAAGGTGCTCACGCTTCTTGTGTGTTTAGCCTTCTGCCTCGCTCCTCGCCCGGCCGCCGCATTGTGCCAAACATGCATGTTAGAGGTTATCAACCTGAGTTTTGAGCAAATGGGGTATCAGGAGGCTTTGAATGATGCAACACGCACCATTGCCCAGCTAAACGAGCAAATACAGCCCCTCATGAATTCAATCGAAGGATTAGAATCCCAGATCGCGAACACCGAAGACGAGGACCAAAGGCAGTCATATGAGCAAGAGCGAAATAATTTAGTGTCACAAGCATCCCCTCTCCTTCAAGAACGTAACAGACTGGAAGCAATCATTGACCCGTTAAACGTGAGCATTGCGGCAGTTGGCGGTATGCTGGCAGCCTATGACATCACTTCTCCTTGTGTACACGAAGCTCAATGCCCTCAATGTGGCTTTTTGCTGGCTTCGTGCATTTGCAACCTCGTTACATGCAATATCTGCAATCACCTCATTACACAATGCACCTGCAATGACGCTACCTCTTGCCCTTACTGTGGGTTCGATTCTCGATATTGCGGATGCAGCAATCCGTTCGATCCATGACATCAAAATTGAACGACCATGAAAACAATTATTCCCCTTACTGTTTCATTGACAATTCTCGCGCTGCTGTTGTTGCTGCTGCAAGGACAAGCGCCGAGCAACTCAAACGATTCACCGTCATCTGCATCAGGCTCAATCAGCAAAGCCGCTGAATCAGTATTGACATCAACAGGTACTTTAAAAGACTCGATCCCCGGCATCAGGACGAAGACGGGGCCTCGCTCTGTGAAGGTGAGCGAGTGGGCCGTCCGCAAGGCCGCTGACGACGAAATAGCGCGGCTCAAAGATCCCTTGAAATCACTGTTTCAGCGCTGGGGACTTAGAGAGGGTGCCTTGTCAGACGCCCTGGACTTGATTCATGACAAACATGTGCAGACTGGTCTGGCGCTCAACCAACGGGTCGATGAAATGGCAGCCACCCCCACGCACGAAACTGACAAGCTCTATCAACAGCGTCAGAGCGCCATTGCTACTCGTTATGAGGCTGAGATGCTGATCATCGTCGGATCGACACAACGATTGTTTGAGATGACCACCCTAGTGACGCGCGTCAATTACGATGACTACAAGGCCGGTGCTCCCGCCAGAAAAACCCAAGCGGACAAAATCCAGCAGTTGATCGCCACAGATGTGGCCAAGTTGAAGGCTTCTCATGGCTCCAATTACAAACAAGTCATGAGAGAACGATATGGCGACGCGGCCACTGAATCGATGCTGCAATTGCTCGAGGAAGCGCGCGATTGAGCGTGGTCAGTTTTTGAGCACGCCCTGCTTCGTGAACCACTCGCGGATGAGTTTGAAGACCTCATCGCGCATCGTCTGGTCGATGGGATGGCCTTGTCCGTCGGCGACCAGACGATCGTTGGGCACCTTGTTGCCATCGAGCACCTGTTTGAGCGACGCGGACTGCTCCGGACGCACGGTGGTGTCGTTGCCGCCGTGCAGCATGAGAAAGGGCGTGCGGATTTTTTCCGCTGCTTGGGTCGAGGGTGCCGCATAGCCTTGCTGCGGTGAAATGCCGCTGCCCGTGATCGCCGCAACCTTCAGCAACTCAGGTTCCGACGCCGCGAGTCCAATCGTGACGAAGCCGCCCATGCTGTGACCATAAGCGGCGAGTCGGGCGCCATCGACCTCCGGCATGCTGCGCAGGATTTCGAGGCAGGTCTTCGCACGACGGATGTTTTCGGCGCTCGCTCCAAACTGCGTGCGATCGCCGCCCGCCATGCCGCCATGCGTGTAATTCGGCGCGATGCACACCAGGCCCCACTGCACCATTTCACGTGCCTTCATGCCGCCAAAGCCCTGCGCATTGCCGCCCATGCCGTGGCTGATGAGCACGGCGGGAAACGGCCCCTTCCCTTCCGGTTTCATGAAAATGCCATCCATCGTGAAATCACCGTCGCGATAGGTCCAACGATCGCCATCGAGTTGAAAACCCTTCATCAAAGCGCCGGGTTTGCTCGTTGTCGGCGCTGGTGCCTGCGCTGATGGAGGCGTTTGAAATCCTTCGTGTTCCTCACGCGTGAGCATGCCGTCGCCATTTTTGTCGAGGCGTTGGAACAACTGCGGCGGGCCGCTGAACTCATCTTTGCTCACCTTGCCGTCCTTGTTCTTGTCATCGCGGCCGGTGATCACCTCCCATGCAATGCCGCCACGACGCGCGCCGCCCGGCTGCGGCATGCCTTTGCGTGGATCGCGTTCCGTCATCGCCGGATCAGCCGTGCTCTCAGTGGTGAGCACTTCGATTTTGGCAGAAGTGTTCCTGAGCCGTTCGTCAAAGAACGTGCTGACCATGTCGTCGATGTTTTTGCCCGCGAAACCGGGGCCACCGTGACCGGCGCCGTGAATCGTGTGCAAATGCGCGCTGACTTCTGACTTCTTCAGCGCTTCAAACAGAAGCTGGCTTTGGTTGATCGGCACGGTGGGATCTTTGTCGCCATGCACGATGAGAAACGGCGGATCATCCTTGCTCACATAGGTGATGGAATTCACACGCGCGGCCTTGTCCTTGTTCTGCATCACCGCACCGCCGATCAACTTCGCCTCGGGCGAAGAGTCTGTCGCATGACTCTCATAACCCGGCGTGGTGACGAAGACGGTGAAGTCCGTCGGCCCGTAATAGTCGCACACCGCCTGCACGCGGTCGGATTGATCGAGGTTTGCACCGACATTGAACTCCTTCACATCACCACTCGTGCCGATGAGCGCCACGAGATGCCCGCCCGCCGAACTGCCCCACACGCCGAAGCGCTTCGCATCGAGATTGTATTCCTTCGCATGCGCCCGCAGCCAGCGGATTGCCGCCTTGCAGTCCTCGATTTGCGCCGGGAACACCGCGTGACCGCTGAGACGATAATTGATGCTCGCCACCGCATAACCGCGCTCGATGTAACCACCACGCAACGGCGGGCAGCCGTCCTTGCTGCCGTTCTGCCACCCACCGCCATGCACCCAGATCAGCAGCGGAAGCGGGCCATTTGCCTTTTCCGGAAGATAGAGATCGAGTTTGTGACGTTCATGCCCGCCTTCGACATAAACAAGATCGCGATGGGCCTTCAAAGCCGTCGTCTGGGCGGAAGCAATGACAGCAAGACAGAGAAAAGCGGCGAGGAATTTCATGGCGCGGATGAATCTCCGCCCGTCGCCAAAGTTGCGCGGATGGCTCAAGGTTTTTTCACCAGAGCCAGCACTTCCGCGGCTCCAATGGCCTGATGGAAGACCATCTGAGTGCCGAGGATGTCGTTCTCAGCAGAATCGCCTTTTTTCTTCCGCGCAGGCAGCGGATCTTCGACCACGGTCTGGATTTCGGAGACGTGACCGACGCAGTTGCCGCATTGGTCGATGATGGCCGAGCCGCTCGATCCGGGCGCCCAGTCGGTCGTGGTCTCAAGCCACACGGGCTTCGGCATTTCCGTGCCTTTCGGCAGTTTTGCCGCCTCTTTTTTGCGCATGAACGGCCGCTTCACGAAACGGCTCACAATGCCCTCGCTGAAGTAACCGCGCTTGCCACTCGGATCGCTGAAGCACCACACGGAATCGCCGGGAATAACATCCAAACCGAACGGCAGCGGCGTGAGCGGCTTCTCCGACTTCACGCGGATGATCGCGCTGTCTGTGCCGACGTTGCAGGCGAGCACTTCCGTCACCGGCAGCAGCACATCGTCCTCATTGGCCGCCACGAGCCAGCCCTCCTTGAAATTCGGCGGTGGCGCGATCACATGCGCGCACGTCGCGACCGCGCCATCCGTCGTGATCGCATAACCGCCCGCGAGATCGAGATGCCAGCGATCGCACTTCGAGCACAAGTAATACGCGCCGACGCGGATGTGCGACAAGCGAGCCCGCTGCCAGCGTTCGCGCGCCGGCAGCGGCTTGGTGTCCGCCTCGGGCAAAGTGAGCACGCATTGCGTTTTCACCGCTTGTTCCTCCACCTTCGCCATCGAGAGCAAGGCGGACTCGCCTTGCAGCTTCTTCGCCTGTTCGATGAGCGACGCGTTCGGACGTGAACCGCGTCCTTCCGCATATACCGGCACGCCCGGTGCCTGCGCATACGCAACGCCGGCCGAAACCAGCGCGAAAATGAGGACCAGAGCTCGTTTCATGACACTCAGCCGATCTTTCCGGCTCCAAAGTGGCCCCGCAGTGCCTCGGGGATCAAGATCGAACCATCGGCCTGCTGATAGGTCTCGACGAGCGCGACGAACAAACGCGCCAAGGCCGTGCCGGAGCCATTGAGCGTGTGCGGCACACGATTTTTGCCGCTTTCGTCCTTGAAGCGCAGGTTCATGCGCCGCGCCTGATAATCGCCGAAGTTCGAACAGCTCGACACTTCAAGATAAGTGCCCTGTCCGGGCGCCCAAACCTCGATGTCATACGTTTTGGCCGAACCGAAGCCGATGTCGCCCGTGCAAAGCTCGATCACGCGATAATGCAGTCCGAGAAGCTGAAGCACCTTCTCCGCGTGGCCGGTCAGTGTTTCCAATTCGACCATGCTCGTCTCCGGCGTGGTGATCTTCACCAGCTCCACCTTGTCAAACTGATGCATGCGGATCAAGCCACGCGTGCCAAGCCCCGCGCTGCCTGCCTCGCGACGGAAGCACGGCGTGTAGGCCGCGTAATTGATCGGCAGCTTGTCGTGCGGCACGATCTCCTCGCGATGCAGGTTCGTCACCGGCACCTCCGCGGTCGGAATGAGATACAAATCGTCTTCTGGCGAGTGATACACCTGATCGCCGAACTTCGGAAGCTGGCCCGTGCCGACGAGGCAATCCGGCTTCACCAGAAGCGGCGGACTGATCTCATGATAACCATGCTGCGTCGTGTGAAGATCGAGCAGGAAATTGATCAAAGCACGCTCCAGACGCGCACCGGTGCCGCGATACACCACAAACGCGCTGCCCGTGATCTTCGCCCCGGCTTCGAAGTCGATCATGCCCAGCGCACCGGCCACCGCCGTGTGATCCTTCGGTTGAAAGGCAAACTCCGGTTTCGCGCCCCAGACGCGCACTTCAGGATTCTGTTCCGCACTGCTGCCCACGGGGCAAGCCTCATGCGGCAGGTTCGGAATGCTCAGCAGCAGATCACGCTGCCTGGCGTCACTCGCATCAGCCTCGCGGCCGAGTTCATCGATGCGGCTGCCGATTCCGCGCACTTCGGCCTCGATGGCGCTGGTGTCCTGGCCGTTCTTCTTCGCGATGCCGATCTCCTTGCTGATGCGGTTGCGGTCGCTCTGCAATTTCTGCCGCTCCGTCTCCGCCGCACGACGCTGCACATCAATCGCCAGCACCTCATCGACCAAGGACACAAAATCGCCGCTGCGGTTGGCGAGGCGTTGTTTGACCGAATCAGGTGTTTCACGAAGGAGGCGGATGTCGAGCATAGGGCGCGGAGGTTAGCGGCGGACCGGGGTTTGTCGAGTGCGGGAAGGGCCGTTGACAGTGCCCCCGACAGTCCGAACATCCTGCGTGATTTACCTCGACGCCAACGCCACAACGCCTGTCGATCCGGCCGCGCTCGACGCGATGCTGCCGTTCATGCGCGAGTGTTTTGCCAACCCGTCCGCCGGATATGCGGGCGGACGCACCGCGAGCCGTGCGATGCAGCGGGCACGGGACCAGGTGGCGTCGTTGCTCGGGGCTCAACCGGATGAGTTGATTTTCACCAGCGGCGGCACGGAATCCATCAACGCCGTGCATGCCTCCGTGCGCTCGTTGTGGCCGGAATCACGCGAACTCGTCATCACCGGCACTGAGCATGCCGCCGTGCTCGAATCGGCCAAACGCTGGCGCAAGCAGGGTGGAAAGGTCGTTCGTGCGCCTGTGCATGCCGATGGCCGCGTCAATCTCGATGCGCTGCGCGAAATCGTGCGGCCCGGAGTCACCGCGCTCGTCTCCATCATGTGGGCGAACAATGAGACCGGCGTTCTCGCCCCGATGCGCGAGATCGTCGAAATCGCCCATGCGGCAGGTGCCCTGGTTCACACGGATGCAGTGCAGGCCGCGGGCAAGGTGCCGGTCGATGTGAAATCCGTGCCGGTGGATTTTCTCAGCCTCAGCGGCCACAAAATGCACGCGCCGAAGGGTGTCGGCGCGCTTTACGTGAGCAAGCGTGTCCGCTTTGAGCCGTTCCTCATTGGCGGCGGCCAGGAAAACGAGCGCCGCAGCGGCACCGAGAACGTGCCCGGCATCGTCGCCCTTGGTGTGGCAGCGGATCTCGCCCAGCAGCATTTCAACGACGGCACCAAATCACGCATCCACGCCATGCGCGACCGCTTCGAGCATCTCGTGCATGCCGCGATTCCGGAGATGCGCATCCACGGCTGCCTCACGCATCGTCTGCACACCACCAGTTCGTTCTGCCTGCCGGATGTCGATGCCGCAGGCATGCTCATCCTCCTCGACAAGGCCGGAATCGCCTGCTCCGCCGGTTCCGCATGCCACACGGGCGCGTTGCATCCCTCCCACGTCCTTGAGGCGATGGGCGTCAGCGCCCGCGACGCCGCCTGCACGCTGCGCTTCTCCTTCCACCGCTTCAACACCAAGTCCGAGGCCGAAACTGCCGCGCGTGCCGTCATCGAGGCCGCGCAAAAGCTTAGTTCTCTTCTCGGCACCTCACCGCTTGCGTCATGAAACCACATTTCATCATCACCGCCCTGCTCGCGTTGCTGCTGTCGTCCTGTGACTCCACCGCATGGCGGGCCGGCTATGAATCCAACCGTGTCACGCTGTCCTACGATGACTTTGGCCCCGAGCACATCGCCTCCCAGCTCCTCGGACCGCGAAATGGCCACACCCTTGTCATCGCTTATCATGGATTCAATCATTTGACTCCATCAGCGCCCGATGGCGCCCGTTACGTCAATATCCTGAACGCCATGAATTTTTTGCGCAGCCAGGTCCATGCCCTGCCGCCTGTTCCTGCCAACGAGCCGCTGCGTCAGCGCCTCCGTGCCACCTACGCGCGTCTCTACGTCCCGCACCGCAGACGCTATGACAGCATGCTTGCCACTTCATTCATTCCTTCTCCACGTGGCGGCCGCAGGCTGATCCTCCCGGCGCTCCTTCCACCATCGATTTGATCACGACAGATGCTCGTTTGAGCTGCATCCATCTTCATATAGCATCCGATTTTATGGCCCACCGCTTCATCTGCTCCGACCGCGTGCACTTCTCCGACACCGACATGGCCGGCATTGTCCATTTCTCGAACTTCTTCCGTTACATGGAGCGCGTGGAGCATGCGTTCTTCCGCAGCCTCGGCTTCTCCATCGTCGATCCGCCCGAACATGGTGATGATCGAGTCGGCTGGCCCCGCGTGCATGCCTCGTGCGATTACATGGCGCCGCTGCACTTCGAGGAGGAGTTCGAATGCGAGCTGCTCGTTGAAGAAGTGCGCAACAAAGTCATCCGCCACCTCATCCGCTTCTGGAAAACCAACGGCGTCCTCGCTGCCGAAGGCCGCATCACCGCCGCCTGCGTCCGCCGCGACCCCACGAGCGGCAAGATGAAGGCCATCGACATCCCGCAGCGCTTCCGTGACAAGATCGAAGCCGCATCGCATGAACTGCTGAAGCGGCCGGAACGGAGATAAGTTCCATCACTGCGCGCAAACGATCGTTCCATTTCACAATCAATGAACACTTTGAACCGGCATTTTTCACCTCTCGTTGCTTTGTTGTTTCCTATTCTCACAGCATCATGCGGCGTAAAATTTCCTGCCATCACACAAAAACAACCAGCAGGCTCCTACGCGACCTTAAAGACTGCTGAACTGTTCTCCATCGGCGGTGTTGGTTATGCTGGTAAACCATCTGTGGAGGAAACCGCATTTCGCAAACTGCTCAAGCAACAAGGCCAGGTCACGAAGTTCCAGAAGCTTCTTACGGAAGCAACTCCAGCAGGACAAATTTACGCACTTCTCGGTCTAAAGCTTCTAGATTCGCGGGCTTTCGACGCCGCATTGCCATATTACAAACAATCCAAAACTGAAATACCAAGGATGAGCGGATGCTTCATGTTTAAAACTACTGCGGCAGATATTGTGAGACAGATCCAAAATGGAGAAGTCGAATGAATGCAAACTCACCTCAAAACGCTGAGAAGACTGGATAAAAGTGAACAAACCCGTTGTCGCAGGCGTTCTCCCTCGGCAATTCATCGCTTTCCACACACCACCTCTCGTGAACTCCCAACCCCCATCCAAAAAAATGCAGACCTGGCTCATCTACGCGCTCCTCACCGTGCTCTCCTGGGGCGTTTATGGCGTCATTCTTCACGCGGCTCGTTCCAAGATGCCCATGGGCCCGGAGACACCGAACGCCGGACTCAAGGCGTTCCTCTTTGTCTGCATCGCCTACGCGATCACCGGCATCGTGACCGCCCTCGTTTTGAAGTCTCGCGGCACCAACTGGAGTTTCACGGGCGATGGCGGCAGTGGCATTCCGCTGAGCATCGTTGCTGGCATCGCTGGAGCCATGGGTGCTCTCACCCTCGTGCTCGCTCTTGGAGCTGCTGCCACGCCGATCCTCAAAGGCGGCGGTGGATTCGGTGTTGCCGCAGCAGCAGCGGTCATGCCCATCGTCTTTGCCGGCGCTCCGGTCATCAACACCATCACCGCGATGGTCGTGCATCCGCCTGAAGGTGGCTGGTCCAAACTGCCGCCGCTTTTCATTCTCGGCTGCGTTCTCGCCGCCGGTGGCGCCTTCCTCGTCGCCAAATACGCGCCCTCCAACACCGGCAGCGCCGCCCCTGCCGCGAAACCGCATTGAGATGGCTCGGCTGCTTCTTTTCGACATCGACGGCACCCTGATCGACAGCAACGGCGCAGGCGGCGCGGCGATTCTCGACGCCGCGGAGGAATACTTCGGCATCAAGCGTGAGGAACTGCCGCCGCTCCATCTTGCCGGCGCCACGGATCCGGCGATCGCGATGGATGTGTTCGACCTCGTGAAACGCCCGCACACGCACGAGGAGGTGTTCGCCTTTCTCGATCGATACCTTGCCAATCTGCAGCGCCGTCTGCATGCGGAGGATTTCAGCGGCTACACGCTTCCCGGGGTGAACGCCCTGCTTGATGCCTTGCGTGACGAGCCCGGTGCTCATCTCGGCCTGCTCACGGGCAACATCCGCCGCGGTGCGGAAATCAAGCTCGGACGCCATGACATTTACGATCGCTTCCTCGATGGTGGTTTCGGCAGTGATCATCACGACCGCAACCAACTCGGCCCCATCGCACAAAAGCGCATGCAGGACGCCACTGGCGTGCGCTACGACATCGCCGATGTCATCGTCATCGGCGACACACCGAAGGACATCCGCTGCGCTGAGGCCTTCGGTGCAAAATGCCTCGCCGTGGCCACCGGACAGTATTCCGCGGACGAGTTGAACGCACTAAATCCCTGGCGCTGCGTCGAATCCTTTGCCGAAGTGCCTGCGATGGTCGATTTGTTGCTGCACGCCTGAGGCATTTCCGAAGGAATTTGCCCGGCCACCGTCAACATGACCACCGACACCCACGCCACCCACGCCATGCGGCTTTCGCTCGCCGTGGGGTTCCTCATGCTCGTGCTCAAAGTCGGCGCGTACGTGCTGACCGGTTCGGCAGCCATCCTCGGTGACGCGGCGGAGTCTGTCGTGCATGTCGCCGCGGTGATGTTCGCCACTTTCAGTCTCGGATACGTGCACAAACCGGCTGATGACGACCATCCCTACGGCCATAGCAAGATCGCCTTCTTCTCCGCCGGCATCGAGGGCGCGCTCATCGTGGTCGCAGCGCTTTTCATCATCTACGAATCCGTGCGCCGATGGATTTTGCACCTGCCGCCCGCGCATCTCGACGAAGGTCTCGCGCTCACCGCGCTGACCATCGCCATCAATGCCGCGCTAGGCTTCTATCTCGTTCGCACAGGCAGGCGCGCAGGATCGCTCATTCTCGAATCGAACGGCAAACATGTCCTCACTGATGTGTGGACCAGTCTTGGTGCCATTATCGGTCTCGGCCTTGTCGCCTTGACCGGTTGGCATGGCTGGGATCCGCTCTGTGGCCTCGCCATGGCCGCGAACATCATCTGGACCGGTTACGGCCTCATGCGTCAAAGTGTCGGCGGATTGATGGACACCGCCGATCCCCAGCTCAATGCCGCGCTCGATGCCGCGCTACGCCGTGAAACAGAAAAACACGGCCTCAAATTCCATGCGCTGCGCCACCGCGATGCTGGAGAGATGCATTACGTCGAGGTGCATCTGCTCTTTGACGACGACATTCTCCTTCGTGACGCCCACTGCACCGCCACGGAAATCGAACGCGCTGTGCAAGGAAGCGTGAACCGGCCCGTGCTGATCACCACCCACCTCGAATGCCTTGGAGATCACGACAAACTTCACCAGCACGGCGAGGCCAGCGATCCCAACTCCTGGCGTCCGTGACGCTGCCCGAGTGACAGCACCCGCTGTTGAAACAAAAAAGCACAGGCATGAAAGGGACTCTTCCTGTAAAGTGCCTCCTGTATGGAGCCTGAGCATCCACCGAAGCCCGAGATTGGCGAAATCGATCGGGAGTCCCTCATCCCGAACAAGGGCGTGCGTCTCACGCCATTCGCGTTGCTCGCATGGACATTTGCAGGGCTCATCGTCGCCACGGTGTGCTGGGTGCTGATCACTCAATACAACATTGGCAGGTTCTGGGGTGCGGACTATTACGTGAAAACCGCGAAGGAGGCTGTGGACCGGAAAGACTGGCAGGTGGCGCTGGGGGCCATTCAAAGAGTCGATCAGCGGTCCCGGACCAGCCCCAAATTCCTGCAAACTCTGGCAGATTTCCTCAAAGGAACACGTGCTGAACCGGCGCTGCTGGCCAGCACTCTCGCCCGACTTGAAGAGGCCGGGCAACTGCGCCAGGAGGACTATCTCTGGCTGTGCCGGAGCAGCCTGGCGGCAGGCAATGTCAAGGCCGCCCGTGCGACGTTGGGACGCATCCCGGCTAGCCTGCGCGAAAGTCTGGACATACAGGAGCTGAACATTGCCATCCTCAGCGCCGAGGGCCGCCAAAGTGAAGCGGACGAGGCACGCCTGCGCCTGTTCGCCCGGTTCCCAAACCACCCACAGGTGGCCTTTTTGAAGGCGGTTCGGGACTTGGAGGGCACGTTCCCGGAAGTCCACCAAGCTGCACTGACCCGCCTGTGGGAAATCGCCAGACAACCCGACGAACACGGACTGCGCGCCATCCGCGTGCTGGGGGGGCGCGAGGAACTGACCCTCGCTGAAATCCAGCGGCTGCAACAACTCGTGGAGAAACACCCGGACGCAGCCTTGGAAGACCGGCTGAACCTGGCAACCAAGATCATCGACGCCGATCCGGAACAGCATGCGGCAATCGTTCAAGACATGGTGGCGAGGTACAAGAATGAAGGCCCTGTGGCCAAGCAATTGCTTGCCGCATGGCTGGCACGACAGAAGGAATACAAGCTCATCGTCGACCTCGTACCGAAAGGCGAACTCATCCGCTCTGCCGAGCTGTTTCCTGCCGCGGCTCATGGGCTGGCTCAACAGGAGAGATGGACTGAACTGCTCGACTTGCTGACCACGAGGGAATCAAAACTGCCCGTTTCGCGGTCACGCGTCGCCAGTTGGCGGGCACTGGCGATCCGCAACCTGAGGCCGGGTGATCTCAAGGAAGCCCGCAGTCAGCTTGAAGATGCCATTCGCAAGGGGGGGGCAGATAAAGACCTGCCGGGCTTACTGAGCGGAGCGGCACTTGCGGAGACGTGGAACATGACGGATCTGGCGCTGGAGGCATGCCAGAAGCTCGCAGAACCCGGTTCGCCGCGTGAGGTAGACATGCTCGAAAAGTGCTGGCTGTTTGCCGCTCAACTCAAGGATGAGGAGGCCATGGTCGACGCGGCGGGGCGTCTGGCCCAATTGCAGCCTGACAACGTGCGGCTGTCGCTTCGCAGGGATTATCTACGCCTCCTGCGAGGAGAAGATATGGAACTCGCGTTGATAAGCTTCCCGGGAGAAAGAGGAACCTCGGAACTTCTCGAGGCGCTGAAGGCCTATCGCTTGCATGACATAACCTTGGCCCGTGAACTTTTGGGCCGGGTTCAAGACGACTCGATTCTCACAGCGGGTCAACGTGCAGTCTTTGCGGGGCTGCTGGCCACGATTCGCGGCGACACCACACGGGCATTTGCAATGGCTGAAAAAATCCAGCCGGAATTGCTACTGCCAGCAGAAAAACAATTCCTCAACCAAGCACTGTAGAGCCACAGCTTTAGTGGGAGATTCTGCTCAGACAAGCAAAGATGCCACGAGGAGAACAACACGTGCAGCGGAGCAAAACAAGTCCGGCAGATTAACGACGGCGACGCAAACCGAGACCAATCACCCCCATCGCCATCAACAGCATACGCGAAGGTTCAGGCACGCCGACTGCCAGAGTTGTTCCACCGGGCAGGAAGCCGGCACCGCCCATCTGGCGATAATCAGAACCCGTTGGCGCGGTTGTGAAATTATACGTTCCATCGGCAGACTGCATGACCCATGCCGTATCCCGGGTAAACCCATACTTGTCCCCGTTTGAGAGGCTGGAGGTTCCGCTGGTGGCCGTGTCGAACCAAACGAGGCCAAAGTTCTTGCCTCCATAGAGGGAATTCCAAGCGTCGTTGTTCACCACCGTAGCGGCAGCCCGACCAGTCAACGCACCGAGGAAATCAGATTCAAGAATGATATCATTGGCGTCACCAAAGGTGTTACCTGCTGTAAATCCAGTCCCGGCAGCAATGGAGTTGTTAGTCAGCGCTCCAAAACCATCACCGCCATTGTCAACGATAATGAGGAACCGGTTGCCAACCTCAGCATTGGTCGTTCCATCACTCTTCTTCAAGTTTGACGAAAAGTTACCCGTAAAGCTAATCGATGCCGACCCAGTTGAGGCAAGGGAGATGAAGCTGACGATCCCGATCAGTAGGAGGCTTTGGAGTCTCATGGCGATTGAATAAGTGAAAAATGGTGTATTGCGAGCGAAATCTAAACAAGTCAGTAGGGTTTCCCCATCTTCCAAGAAGTGGAAGCCACAGGTCCGGCTGCTTTACGCACAACGAGGGCCGCACCGGCCGGGATCAGTTTTGAGGTGCTGCCATACGGACCGGCGAATGTCCCCGAAGCGTACCAACCGGCCTGCGGGAGATTGGCTGGGTCATCACAATACAAATAAATCTTCGACGGTTGCGAATTGAAGCCAGTCTCCGTCCCGTCGAAAACCAGAAGCAAGTCCTTGGGTGAATCGATATCTGTCGTCACCTGAAACGCGCCAGATTCGAACAATCCAGTCTCAGGCAACGAAATCGCCACTGGGAAAGGGTTAACTACAAAATTATCTTGCTGCTGATTGCTGGCCAAGCGGGCGATCACCGTCGCCACATCTGAGGTGGGCACCGCGCCTGTCAGTGTCAGCGTCGTGGCAGCGCCACGATTTCTAAAGCGAATGAAGGTATCAGGAGCCAAGGGATAGTCCGCCCATGACACACCGCCAGGCGAGGTGCTCGTGAAGGTTCCGGCAGCATACCACCCAGGCGTCCCCAAATTGACCGGATCGTCACAATATAAGAAACTCAGAGATGCTTGAAGATTAATCCCAGCGACGTTTTGCGGGAGGGTGAATATGAGGTCTTGCGGTGAATCAATGTCCGTTGTGATGGTCAACCCCTGGCCATTTGGAAAAAGGGTGTTGAGGGTCCAAAAGGGAATGATCTCGATGGTATCTCCAACGACAAGGCCTTGTGTTTCCACGGAACTTGGACCGTCAGGATCCACCGTGACACTCGACGTCGTATTCGACACGATTGAGAACCACTTGCCCTTCACAGCGCTTGATAGGGAAACGGTAGATCGTACCGACACGTAGTAGGTGTTGATCTGCCCAGGCGACGCATACACAAACTGACTGGCGGTGAAGGTGGCGTTGAGGGAGATGACATTCCCTGAAACTCCAGTGACCGCGCCTTGAAACGCCGTTGACCGGTGCAGCGGCAAGGTAACTGACAAATCCGAATTGGCAGGGGCAGTGACCGTCGAGAATCCCACGGGATCCGTTTCCACCGCCACGGCGGCTCCAACGACGGAAACAACAGCCAGGGTGACCAGAGAGTACAATTTGTTCATATTATTGACGAATTGGGGGAGATTAGGGGGCACGACAAAAGAAGTCCAGCACGGAATCAGAACGTTAAAACCTCACATTGTTCAATACCCCATTGGGTGCATTTCGTTACAGATTTTGTTTCATTTTTATCCCTCAATACTGAGGCGGATCCGAAGGCGGAACCCAGAACACCCAGCGGCGGACGTCATCGATGCCGACGGCCATGGTGAGTTCCAGCAAAGGCGGGTGAAGATTGCGGGGGACGACGGGGGCAACGCCGGGGGCTGTTGGAGCGGGGGATGGGCTGGCTGGATTGCCGGAGACGGGCACCGGAACCGGGGGAGCAAGCGTGGTGGGAAGCTGTTCCCGCCAGAGGGTGGCCCATTCGTTGCTGGCGGGGTCGAAGGCGCGCCATTCGCACTTCGCCAGGCTGTCAAACAGCACCACCCGGATCCCGGCGGATTCCGCCCGGGGTGCCTGAGGGTTCTGCGGGTCCGGCATCTTCTTGCAGGTGACTACCAGACGCAGCCCGCCGCCAGTCTGCGCCTCGGTGAACAGCGTCACCACCTGCCCCGGCGTGCCATCGAAGGGCGAACTGACATTTTGGAACTCCAGCGTGCTGAGATAGGCCCCGCCTTCCTGCTTGGTGGCCATGTTCAGGGTGGCGGTGGCTGGCAGATCGAAAAACAGATGCTCGCAGAAGTCAATGTAGGCATGCAGGCGGTTCTCTCGGCGCTGATGGCGCTGGATGTCATCGGCCAGGGTCATGGTGCCCTTGGAAATGCTGAACATGACCGAAAGCAGCATGGCCACGATGAAAAGCACGACGACCACCTCAAGCAGCGTGAAGCCCGAGGAATGACGAATGGCGAATGACGAATGGCGAATGGCGAATGGCGCCGATGCCCCCCCCCGCACCCTCGTGGAGAGGCCGCCTTCGGCATTGTGGCATTCCTTCGTCATTCGGATTTCCTCATTCGTCATTTCCCGTCATGGTCCGGGCCGGAACAACGGCAGGTACACCCAGGTGGTGGCGGAGGCGGTCTGGGGCACACGCCCCTCGGTCCACGCGGCCTGGATGGTGACCTCCAGCATCTCGTTGAGCACCTGGCCGTCCTGGTTTTGCAGGTCCAAAGGGGCGACTTGCAGTGTGTAAACCACGCCGTCCTCCTCCAGCACCTTTTCGGTGACCGCGCTTGTCGGCGCGGGCTTTTTCCAGAGCAGCCGCGAATGCTCGACGAGCAGCGAGCGCAGGCGGTCCTGCAAAATGGCCTCGCGCCGGCGCAAAAGCGTTGTCTGGCCCAACTGATTCACGGCCTCCACGAGCGCCACAATGGCCACGCTGAAAATGAACAGCGCCAGCAGGGTTTCGAGCAGCGTGAAGGCCCGCCGGGTGGTTGGAAGCGGCGCTTGCATGGCCTTCAGCGGGAAAAATGCTCCTCCACATCCACCAAGCCACCGGTGAGCGGGTCGAGCGATGCAGTCACCGTGGCGCCCTGGCGCTCCAGTTGCAGTTGCAGCGGCTCACACAGGCCGTGTGGGCGCATCAGCACACGCTGACCGGCGGCAGGCACGAGCTTGTCGGCGCCAAAGCGGCGCACCAGCAAGCGCGTGCCCTTCGGCAGGGTCACCGTCCGGTTCGCCGAAGGCTGCCCGGTCTCCGAGCCGATGAGCGCCAGTCCCGTGTCATCAAACGCCACAACCTGCGCGGATGAGGTCGCCCCGGCGCGATGCACCGCGGTCATGAACATCTGTTCCACGGCCACAGTGGCCTTTGAAAGCTCATGCTCCTCGGTCAGACCCGCCAGACTGGCCGCACCCACACCGATGATCAGCGCTGCGATCGCGAGCACCACGATCATTTCCAGCAAGGTGAAGCCGTGGTGAGGGCGCATGACACAAACTACCAGTTGCCAATGTCGTCAGCGGAGTTTTCAACGCCATCCGGGCCGAAGGAGTAAACATCGTAACCGTTGGCGTTTTTGGTGCCGGGGTTGCGGTACATGATTTTGCGGCCCCAGGCATCGAGCAGGCCGTCTGCCTTGATCTGCTGGGTCCAGCGCTTCGGCAGCGGTTCGATGCGCGGCTTGTTGACGAGAGCGTCGAGTCCTTGCTCCTGCGTCGGATAAACAAGGTTGGCGATCTTGTAGGAGGTCAGCGCACTCTCGAGCGTCTTGATCTTGCCGCCGGTGGTGACGACCTCGGCATTGCCGGAAATCCCCTGCACCATGACGGCAACGCTGCCGATGATCAGGGCGATGATGAGCAGCACGACCATCATTTCGAGGAGCGTGAAGGCATTGGGGCGGGCGGAGGCGGGCTGGATGTGTTTCATGGCAGATGGGAAGGAAAAAGATCAGCGGTTGAGCTGGCTCAGAGTGGAGAAGACGATGTTCACCATCGTCCACACAAGTCCGCCGACAAGAACGGCCATCAGCAGCAGAAGGCAAGGCTGGATCAGCGCGGTGACACGCTCGATCACCCGTGACAGATGCACGTCCATGCGCGTGGCCGCCTTGCCCATCACCTCGGCGAGATGGCCGGTGTCCTCGCCGATGCGGATGACATCCACCGCCTGCGGGTCGAGCACCTGCGTCTTTTTCATCGCGCTGCTGAGGGAGGCCCCCTCCTGCACCATCGCCTCCGCCTGCTGGAGACCAGCCCTGAGATGGGTGTTCGTCACGGCCTTGCGGACCAGTTCCAACGCGAAGATCAGCGGCACGCCACCGCGCAACAAGCTGCCGAGCGTTTCGAAGTACTGCAGCTCGAAATGCGCGCGTGTGATGTCCCGGATGCCGGGCATGCGAAGCTGAAACCGGCTCCAGGCTGCCTGAAACGCCGGAGTCTGCCACACCATGATGAGCGTCATGATCCCAATGCCCAGGAGGATCAGCAGCGCCCACCACCAGTGTTTGAGGACGTCGGACAATACCAGGCTGGCGCGGATCATGAACGGCAGTTCACGTCCAGCACCACCGAGCAGACCGGCGAGTTTCGGCAGCAGATAGGTGACCATCACGATCGCCAGCGCCCCGCCCGACACGATCAGGAACGCGGGATAGATGAGCGCACCGACCACCTTGCCGTGAATGGACTCCATCAACCGCAGATGCCGTGCCTGACGGTCCATGATCTCCGGCAGCGCGCCGCTGCTCTCTCCGGCGGCGACCATGTTGCAATACAACTCGTCGAACGAACTCGAAACGTGCTTCAATGCCGTGGACAACGGCACGCCATCACGCACGAATTCGCGCACCTGCCGCGCCAGCGTGCTCATGTTCGATGCAGTGCGTGATTCCATCGCGTGCAAGGCCTGCTCCACCTGCAAACCTGAGGCCAGCAGGTCGCCCATGTCCTCGGTGAAGCGAATCACATCCGCCTTGGCGAACTTCAGCGCGCCCGGACCGCCCCCCTCCGCGACCTTGGCGCCCGCCGCACCGCTTTTTTTGCCTGCGGCAACGGTGGCATCGGCAGTTTTGATCGAGCGCACCTGCAAACCGCGCCGTGCCAGGATACGCACGGCATCACCGCGATCTGACGCCTCCACAGTGCCAGCACGGCTCGATCCATCAGCAGAAAGGGCGTCGTAGAGAAAAGCGGGCATGGGTCAGATCAGGCCAGTTCCTCGCTCGTGACGCGCGCCACCTCATCCAGCGTGGTGATGCCCGCCAGAGCCTTTTGCAAACCATACTCGCGGATCGTGGTGAAGCCCTCCTTCCGCGCCTGCGCCATCAATTCCGGGTGGGAAACATGCTGGGAGAGCAGCGCCTGCATGGCGGGGGACATGATGACGATTTCCATCAGCGCCACACGGCCCGAGTAGCCCGTGCTGCGGCAATGCTGGCAGCCGCCGGGCGTGGCGCGGAAGAAGGTTTTGCCCTTCTCCTCGGGGAAGCCCAGCTTCACCAACTGGCTCTTGGTGTAGTTGGCGGGAGACTTGCAATGCTCGCACAAGCAGCGCACGAGGCGTTGGGCCAGGAACGCGCGCACCGCGGAGCTAACGAGGAACGGCTTCACACCCATTTCGATCAGACGCGTGATGCCGCCGAGCGCGTCATTCGTGTGCAGCGTGGAAAACACCAGGTGGCCCGTCAGCGAGGCACGCACGGCGATCTCCGCCGTTTCCAAATCGCGAATCTCACCCACCATCACCACATTCGGATCGCCGCGCAGGATGCTGCGCAGTCCGCTGGCAAAGGTAAGGCCGATTTCCGGCTTCACGGCGATTTGCACCACGCCCGGCAGCTTGTTTTCCACCGGATCCTCGATGGTGACGATGCGGCGGTGCACACTGTTGAGTTGTGAGAGGAAAGTGTAGAGCGTGGTCGATTTACCAGAACCCGTCGGGCCGGTGACCAGCACTATGCCGTTGGGCTTGGTGAGCAGGTCCTCGATCTTCTGGCGGTGTTCATCGCTCAAACCGAGCCGGTCCAGCGTGAAGCGCTCCTGCCCGAGCAGACGCAGGCTGATCGACTCACCCTCCACGCTGGGGATGCAGGCCACGCGCACGTCGATGGACTGCCCCTCGGCCTTCAGGTGAATGCGTCCGTCCTGCGGCAGACGCTTCTCGGCGATGTCGAGTTTGCTCATCACCTTGATGCGCGCGATCACCGAGGCTTGCAGCGCCTTGATGTTCTCCGGCACCGGCACCTCATGCAGGAAGCCGTCGATGCGGTAGCGGATGCGCAGGCTGTCCGGCTGCGGCTCCACGTGAATGTCCGTGGCGCGCTGTGCCAGCGCCTCGCGGATGATCTGGTTCACAAACTTCACCACCGAGGCATCCTCGTCCTCGTCGTCGATCACGTTGGCCTCGTCGCGCAGATGCTGGTCAATGCTCGTCGCGCCGCGAGACTCGATCAGCGATTCAAATGTGTCCGCGCCCACGCCGTAAAGCTGCTGGATGGCGCTGAGCACCTCCGTGCGCGGAGACAGGCACCAGCGCACTGGCAGCGTGGACTGCCGCGCCACCGCCTGCCGCGTCATCAGGTCACATGGATCGTGACAGGCCAGGAGCAATGCACGTGACTTCTTCTCCGGCGCTTTCCCGTCCGCAGTCGCGTCTCCTGCGGTCATCGTGTCCGTGAATCCAATGGGAATGACCTGATGCCTCACCGCAAAGCGCGCAGGAATCAGCTTCTTGATCTCCAGCATGTCATCCGTGTTCGGCTGAGGCGTGTCCATCCACTGCCAGCCCAGGCTTTGCGCCAGATGACGTGTGAACACGCGCTCATCCACCGCACCGCTTTCCACCAGTGCCAGCACCGGAGAAATGCCGCCCGCCGCCGCGTTTCCCAGCGCCACATGCAAATCCGCCTCGTCCAAAACACTGGCCTGGCTGGCCGACTGGAGAATGGAAGTCATGCAGGGGTTGGCCGTTGCTGGCGGGGAACAGTCTGTGACAGAAGAAGGCACATCTTATGCCCTGCGGTGCGACATGCCAGTTGATTGTGCCTCTCCGGGCAGCGGACTCAATTTTTCGCGGGCTCGATCTCGATCTTCATCGGGGGCGGCGGAGCGAGCTTCAACACCGGGCTGTCCTCGTCTGTGTTGACAGCTTCGACCGGAATGGCCTTGCGAATAGGTGTGCCATCATCATTGACCGGTCGCGCACGCGGCACGGCCTGCTCGGCGTTGTAAGGATCATCGCCGATGATCGTGAGGCCCTGCATGCGCACCGGCTCGATGTGCACCCATTTCGCCGCGTCAGCGAGGACGGGGGCGGTATCAACACCACCGGTCATCAACTGATGCTGGAACTGCGCGATTTCCTTCGGCAATCCGTCACCCGTATGCTGGTCGCAGAAGCCTTCCAGCGGCGTGCCAACTCGCAGATACTCAAAGTAGGTACAGCGCACGGATTTTTCGCGGCCATCCGGCCCCTTGACCTTCTCGTAGCAGTAGTCCGTGGCACGCAATCCGCTGCGCTGGCACATCTCAATGCGTTCGGCGGCCTGCGGCGGAGTGATGTCCTGTGGTGCGAAGCGCGTGGCACTGGCATTGATCATGTCCACCCAGGCCGGCAGCAGGACGCGGCTGGAGAAGGCGCCGGGATAAATGGTCTTCTGCTTGTCAAAGCCAGCCCATACCCCGCAGGTCACGCTGGAGGTGTAGCCCATGAACCACAGGTCCTTGAACTCGTAGTGCGTGCCGGTTTTGCCCCCGGCAACGAAGTCACCGAGCTTGTAGTCCATGACCGCAGGGCTGCCGGTGCCGCGGTGCAGGGCATCGACGAGACAGGTGTGCGTCTGATAGGCGGCAATGGGATCCATGCTCTGCACGCCTTCGAGTGCCGATTCGGCGATTTGGAACACCACCTTGTCATTGCTGTCCGTGATGCGCTGGATGAGGCTGAGTTTCTGCGGCCGGTTGCCCAGCGTGGGAAAATTGGAGTAGGCGAGACACATTTCATTGAGCTTCGCCTCGCTCGCTCCAAGGAAGGTGGAGGGGTAGTCGCGCATCTCGGAACTGATGCCGGCCTTTTGGGCGACCTGCTTCACCGTCGGCACGCCCACACGCTCGCCAAGACGCACGGTGGCGGAGTTGCGGCCCATGACCAAGGCCTCGCGCGAACTCATCGGCGCCTGCGTCCACTTGGGGTTGTCCACCTCCGCTCCCCACTCGCCGAGAATGCCTGTCAGTCCACCGATCATCACGCGGCGGTTGTCCAGTGGTGCATCATCCACCTTTGTCCCAGGATAGATACCGGGACTGCTGAATGCGGCGGCGTAAACCAAGGGCGTGAAAGCCGTTCCCACCGGCCGCAATCCGTCGGTGGCACGATTGAACTGGCTGTCAGCAAAGTCGCGCCCGCCCACCATCGCCAGGATGCTGCCGTCCTTGTTGTCGATCATCAGCGCGGCGGTTTGCAGGTATTCAGGCACCGGACGCGGGGTCGCGGGATCAATCTCCCCGCGTTTCATGCGCGCACGATAGTCGGCGATGATCGCCTTGAACTGGGCGTAGGTCTGGTGCGGATAACCCGGACGTTTTTCGACCTCGGTCAGGTGCTTGTTCAGCGCCTCCTCAGCGGTCTTCTGCAAGTCCTGGTCGATGCTTGTGTAAATGCGGAAGCCGCCCACGGACGCTCGTTCCTCGCCCACGAGGTCCACCACCTCCCGGCGCACAGCATCGAACACATAGCTCAGGCGCGGATCGCTGCTCTGCGGTGCGGTGATCAGCGGCCTCAATTTCAGCTTCTCCGCATCCTCCACCGTGAGCGTGCCTTCCGTCACCATGCGGTCGAGCACGTAGTTGCGCTCCTTGAGCGCGCGTTGCGGGTGCTTGATGGGCTGGATGTTGTTCGGGCTCTTGATCAGGCCGACAATCGTCGCGGACTCCTCGATGCTCAGCTCCTTCACATCCTTGCCGAAATAGCCCACGGACGCGGCCTGCACGCCGTAAAAGTTCAGGCCGAAGAAAATGCGGTTGAGGTAAAGCTCGAGAATCTCCGGCTTCGAGAAGTGCTTTTCGATGCGTTGCGCGATGAACGCCTCGAGGATTTTTCTTTTGTAGCTCTTCTCGAGGAGATTGAAGGTCTGCCGCGCGAGCTGCTGCGTGATCGTGCTCGCGCCCTGCGTCACCTCACCCGCCTGGAAGTTCAACCACACGGCGCGCGCGAGGCCGATGTAATCGACGCCGTCATGCTTGAAAAAGCGGCTGTCTTCCTGCGCCACGAGCGCGTCGATGAAATGCTGCGGCACGGCGGTGATTGGCACCGGGGTGCGGTTCAGCACATAGAGACGGGCCATCTCATCGCCATTGCGGTCGTAGATGATGCTGGCGGATTCGAGCTTCTTCAGCTCCTCCAGGTCAAACTTTTCCGAGTCGCGCTTCAGCGGCGCCACCACCACGCTGTAAACACCGAACGCGCCCACGACACCGAGGATCAACAGCGCCATCAGCGCGCTGAACCACCCACGGCGGTAGAACGGCAGTTTGAGGCCGGCTTCGCCGCGCCAGTTGCGCGCAGGCTTGGGATCGAGATCATCACGAAACATACTGGAGGAGGAAGATGGGCGGTGAAAATACCCGCCCTTCACAATCCGCGCCAGTTGTTTCCCGCCCCATGTCACCCCTGCCCCAGATTCTCCGCGCACAGCTCAGCGTCACCCCGGCAGGGAGGCTGCCCTTTGCGCAGGTCATGCAACTGGCGCTCTACCACCCTGAGCATGGCTATTATGGAGCCGGACCGCGCAAAATCGGCCGGCAGGGTGATTTCTTCACCAGCGTGAGCGTCGGACCGTTGTTTGGAAATCTGCTCGCCCTGTGCGCCCTTCAGGAATGGCAGGCACTCGACGAACCGGTGGATTTCACGATCATCGAACAGGGTGCGCACGACGGACAGCTCGCGGAGGATGTTTTGGGCGCTCTTGGCGACAAACCGGTGCGCTACCTCATTGTGGAGCCGAATCCGCGCTATCGCGAAGCGCAGACGAAGCGACTCGGCGACCGCGTGCAGTGGGTGGAAAACCTCGCTGCGTTGCGATCCGGCCCCAAACATGCCTTCTTCCTCTGCAACGAGCTTCCCGACGCCTTTCCCGTGCATCTCGTGCGTTGGTGTGGCGAACGTTGGCGCGAGTTGTTCGTCGAGGAAGATGGCCCGGAGGCGTTTCGCTTTGTGACAGGCGATTTTTCCTGCGTCGAACTGGCCGAGGAGGCAAAACACCTCCCGCACGATCTTGAGCCCGGCCACACGATTGAAATCAACCTCGCCATGCTCGCGTGGATTCGCGAACTGGCACACGCAGCGTTTCGTGGGAGCATCTTCATCGCCGACTACGGCCTGGATGTGGATGAGTTCTATGCCGACTCACGTGCCGAGGGCACTATCCGCCGTTACAAGCAGCATCACATGGACGGCAACGTGCTGGCGGAGCTTGGCGAGTGTGACCTGACCACGCACATCAACTTCACCCGGCTCATCGCCGAAGCTGAGCGCCTGGCTCTGACAAAAAGTGAATACGACCTCCAGGGCCGCGTGCTCGGACGTTTGGCCATGCCGTGGCTGAAAAGCCTCGAAGGCCAGCCGCTCGATGCGGCCACGATGCGCCAGTTCCAGTCGCTCACGCATCCGGCGTTCATGGGGCGGTCATTCCGCTGCCTCCTGCTGAAAAAATCCGCCTCTTGATCGCTGTCGGGCGTAGTTCGGCCATGAAAAAGATGCTTTCTATCATCGCCTGTCTGCTCGTCATCGCTCTCGGAATCGCTGCATGTGTCACCTCGCGGGCCGGTTATGAATCGGCACCTTACACGGTCATCCGCGCGGATGGCGACTTCGAGATCCGCGAATATCCCGAGCTGAAAATCGCCACCACGGCACGGGATGCGGACAATTCCAGCTTCATGCGCCTCTTCCGCTACATCGACGGAGGGAACGTGGAGAAAGAGAAGATCGCCATGACGACGCCGGTCTTCATGGTGGATGGAAAGATGGCCTTTGTGGTGCCAGAGAAGCACAAGGCCGCCACCCCCTCTCCGGCATCGCCTCAGGTGGTCGTGGACACGCTGAAGGCGCGGCGCGTGGCCGTGTATCGCTTCAGCGGCAGCCGAACGAAAGACAGCGAGCCTCAGGCCATGGAAAAGCTGCGGGCATGGATGAAGCAGAACAAGCTCTCGGAAGCCGGCATACCCTTCAGCGCCTACTACGACCCGCCGTGGACACCCGGCTTCCTGCGGCGCAATGAGGTGCTGGTGCCCATCGTATCATCCTAGCATCATGCGCATCGGCCTCACAGGAGCGACGGGGTTCATCGGCGGGCATCTGGCCATGCGCGCGAAAAGCACCGGACATGACGTGATCGCCTATTCACGCAGAGCAGGCTCCTTTGTTCCAATCTCGCACGAAACGCTTTGTCAGCCGATAAACACCCCGCATGCGCTGCCCGAAGCAAAACTCGACGTGCTCGTGCATCTGTCCGGCGAATCGCTGATGGGCTTGTGGACGCATGAGAAGCGCGATCGCATTTGGAAAAGCCGTGTGGACTTCACGGAGGCGCTCGTGGCTCATCTCGGCACATGGAAGGAGGAAAACCGGCCCAAGGTGTTCGTCTGCGCTTCTGGAGCCGGCTTTTACGGCAACAACCGCGTCGAGCCTGTGGATGAGAGTTCACCTCGTGGCGATGGTTTTCTGGCTGATGTGTGCGCGGGTTGGGAAAAGGCAGCGCTGCGCGCGGAGGCGCTCGGCATGCGTGTGATCCTGCTGCGCACCGGCATGGTGCTCGGCGGCGACGGCGGGGCGTTTCCTCTGCTCAAGCGCGTATTTGGTCTCGGCCTTGGAGGAAAGCTCGGATCAGGCGAGCAGTGGATGTCGTGGATTCATATCGACGATGCGGTGCGGATCGTTTTGAGGACCATTGTGACCGAATCCGTGCGCGGTCCGGTGAATCTGTGCGCTCCAGAACCGGTGACGAATGCGGAGTTCACCGCCAAACTGGCCGCAGCGCTAAAACGCCCCGCATTTTTTCACGCGCCAGCCTTCGCACTTCGATTGCTCCTGCGCGGCATGGCGGAGGAGATGCTGCTGGGCGGCCAGCGAGTGATTCCTCGCGTTGCGACGGAGATGGGCTACGATTTCGTGCATCCGACGCTGGCTGGTGCTTTGGCGTCGTTGTTGTAAGCGACGAGTTTACGGTAGTTGACCATCGTTTACAGTTGTTGACGGTTGTTTCAAACCACTGTCAACCATCGTCAACAACCGTAAACGACCGTCAACTTCTCCCACCACCATGGCTTCCCAGCAGACCACCATCGGCATCATCTACGATTACGACCAGACGCTCAGCCCCACCTACATGCAGGATGAGACGCTGTTCCCGCACTTCGGGATCAATCCGGGGCAGTTCTGGAAACGCAGCCGGGAGCTGGTGGACACCGAAGGTTACGATGGCGAACTGGCCTACCTCAAATGCATGCTCGACTACCTCGACATGGACCGCCCCACGAACGACGACCTGAAAAAGCTGGGCGCGAAGCTGAAGTTCTACAAAGGAGTACCGGAGCTGTTTGACGAGCTGAACAACGTGATCAATGACGAGCACAAGCTGCTCGGCGTGAAGATCGAGCACTACATCATCTCCAGCGGCCTGAAGGCGCTACTGGACGGCTCGGCGCTGGCGCCGCACGTGAAACGCATCTTCGGTTGCGAGTTTGGCGAGGACAAAAATGGCCGCATCACCTTTCCAAAGCGCGTCATCAGCCACACGACGAAGACACAGTACATCTTCCGCATCAACAAGGGCATGCTGGAGCCGCACGAGGATGTGAACGACCACATGGCGCATGAACTGCGGCCAATTCCGTTCCAGAACATGATCTATGTCGGCGACGGGCCCACGGACGTGCCCTGCTTCACGCTGATGAAGCGCTACGGCGGTCATGCCGTGGCGGTTTACAATCCCGACGAGCAAAACCGCAGCAGCTTCCGCAAATGCTACCAGCTCACCGGCATCGCCGACCGCGTGAAACACATCGCGCCTGCTGATTACCGCCCCGGCAGCCACCTGCGCCTGCTGCTGGAGGAAATGGTCCTCGAAATCGCCGACGGCATCGTGCGCAAGAAGCGCCAGGAGATCGAGGAAGGCACCGTGTCAGCGCCGCATTTTTGAGTGCCTACACCTCAAGCGTAATCACTCAACACGGTCATGGGCAAAGTCCGTATAGATTCGTTCGATGTGTTTTTTGCCGGAGGGCAACATCTTCGGAAGAAGACCACAAGGGAAGAAGGCACATGCGATTTATACGAATTGCTGGGTGAAGGCACTCTATCCGGCGCAATTCGTGTGTATCATCCTGCGCCACTGACAGAGCGGCTCCCACTTCAATACGTTAGCGATCACCCTGGATTCAGCGTGGAGGAATGTAAGTCCTGCATAATCTGGGCAGACTCCATCGATGGCGACTACATAGCCTACAATCCAACTTCAAACTCGTTGTGTCTGTTGAGCTGCGGTTATGAAGTCGTTCGTGTCGAGGCTTCCTCGAGCGCGTTCTTCCAACTGGCTGATCGATACATAGGCTGCTTCTCCGACGAGCCGTTTTACTACTTTGTGGGCCAATCCCAACTGCTTGCCCAGTTCACAAAACACTCGACACGAATCGGGGAAATGAAGGCGGATGAAATTCTTGCCGCCATTGGCAGTCGATTAACGCCCAGTGACTCTGTGTTAAACAGCAACGGGTTTATTGCGACCTTTGATCAACTTGAGACGATGGCAGTGTTGGTCCCTCAGGACTTCAACTCCTCGCAAAGCATCGAGGAGAAATGGTGGATGAAGCTCTATTTTGACAATCCCCAGCTCGAAGAAGATTTGAGTGTGCTGATTGGCTTAGTGGAAGGGCTTGGGTTCATCCCTTGAATACTCGAACGTGCCCTGCTGACTGCCGGTCAGCACACCGCAATCCCTCGCGCCCGCATGTCGCGGAACCATTCGACGTATTGGGGCACGCCTTGGGCGATGGTGGTGGTGGGCTTGAAGCCAATGAGCGCGTTCGCCTTGCTCACATCGGCGGAGGTGATTGGCACGTCGCCGGGCTGGTCGGGAAGCTGGTTGATGGTGGCTTTTTTTCCAAGCGCCTGCTCGATGGTGGCGATGAGGTCGTTGAGCGAGACGTTTTGCGAGCCGCCAAGGTTGAAGATGTCGTTGATGGGGCCGCTGCGGTAGTTCAGCGAGCCGATGATGCCATCGACGATGTCGTTGATGAAGGTGTAGTCGCGGCGGGTGGTGCCGTCGCCGTATTTGTCGATGGGTTTGCCGTCCTCGATGAGGCGGGTGAATTTGGAGATGGCCAGGTCCGGGCGCTGGCGCGGGCCATAGACGGTGAAGAAGCGCAGGTTGACCGTCTTGATGCCGTAGAGGTGGCCGTAGTTCGAGCACATCTGCTCGCCGGCCATCTTCGTCATCGCGTAGGGGCTGATGGTTTGGAGGATGGGATCGGTCTCGGCGAAAGGCACCTTTTTGTTCACGCCATAGACGGAGGAACTGCTGGCACAGACGAAGTGCTTCACGCCGTTGCGGCGGCAGGCTTCGAGGAGGTGGAAGGTGCCCTTGATGTTCGTGTCGATGTAAAGCTCCGGCTGCTCGATGGACGGACGCACGCCGGCGCGGGCGGCGAGGTGGATGACGGCGTCGAAGCGGCCCTCGTCGAAGACCTGCCCGACAAACTGACGGTCGGTGATGTCGCCTTCGCAGAACGTCACCTTGGGGCCGAGGGCCTGGAGATTGGCGCGCTTGATGGCCGGGTTGTAGTAGTCATTGATGTTGTCGATGACGGTGACCTGCCCCGCGCCATCGCGCAGAAGCCGTTCGACGGTGTGGGAGCCGATGAATCCGGCCCCGCCAGTGACAAGGATGTTCATGAGCCGAAACTTACGGACAGGCACCCGACAAAAGCAAGACGCGAGGAGAAAGGGATTGACGCAAAGGCACGGAATTCGCTAAATGTATGGAATTCTGCCCCCTGACTCATGAGCGAACCCGAAAACACGCCGCCACCACCACCGCCAGCCACGACTCCGAAGACCTCGTCCGTGCCGCTGAAGAAAGAAACTGTGCGCATCACCCTGCGCGGTCGCCCTGGTGCCGGCATGACCCAGCCTCGTGAGTCCACAGCCCCTGTTTCTCCGGCAACTGGAAGCGTTCCTGCCTCGCTCAACACCACTTCGGTGGTGCCAACGGTGGCCAAGAAGGCAACCGCTCCGATCCAGCTCCCTTCCGCGCCGCTGCCGCCACCTGCGCCGAAGTCAGCCACGTCTCAAGTGAAGCTGCCAGCGCCGCCCTTGACGCCTCCTTCCAGGAAAACAACGTCCGCTGTCCCCGTCGCGGCCTCCCCATCGCCAAGCGCACCGCCGCCGTCCGCGCCTGTGCCGCCGCCCGCACGTGGAGCGGCTCCAACAGCACCGAAACCGCCCGGAGCGCCTGGCGCACCGCGCCCACCAGGACCGCCTGTGGCCGGTCTTCCTGCTGCCACACGTCCGTTGGCACAAGGCCCCGCAACTCCCGCGCCGCGTGTGGAAACCGGAGCGCCAACAGTCCCTTTGCAAAAGCCCGTGGCCGGAGCGCCGCGTTCTCCCGGTAGTGGCACCGGACCGATGGCTGGCACCGCACCGCTGCCAAAAGCAACAGTGAAGATGGCCCCCACCCAGGCCATGCAACGTCCGTCCATTTCCGCGCCGCCCAGCGCACCGGTGAAACGCAGCGCCGCCGCTGATGCAGAGCAGTTCTATGAGGAAAAGGATCCAGAGGCCGGATTGGTGCCTCTTTCGGTGATTTGCTTCCTGCTTTCCGCAGTCCTCATGGCGGTGCAGATGTTCGGAGCCGATGCCGTCAAGGATGACCCGACCGGCACATCCCCTATCATGGTGCCTTCGGCCAACGCCCAGGCTTGGGAGAGCCGCAACGCCATTACCGGGGTCTGGACCAACAAGTTCAAAGACACTCTGCCGTCCATTCCCTGATCTTTGCCAGCCATCGCCGAACTCGAACCTCCGCCAACTCATATGCCCATCGCCTGGCTTGTATTCCTTCTCGCAGTTGCCTCTCTTGCCTTGAATTTCCTGGCGAAGAGTGGCGGCTTGCAATAAAACCCAACCCTCAGAAGTATCGTGGCCCGCTAAGTCAGGCAGCCAAGGATCGTTGGATGGATTTTCTTCGGTCGTGACGGGAGTCAGTTGACCAAAATGTCTGCGTGCAGCCAGAGCGCCTGACTGTTCCGCATCATGCCCAGCCAACGCGGCGGTTGGTTTCCAAGTCAGCACAGTGCGACTTCACACCTGCGCTCGGCGAACAGCGGACCAACGGCTGAAGAAAAACTCCCTCGGCCAGGGCGATGCTCCAGCAGCATCACGCGACCTCCCCAAAAACATACCAACGTTACTGCCTGCCACCGCGACCCGTGGGGTTGGGATCGACGTCCAGATCAAAGTTCAACTGCGGGAAGTCCTTCAGCGTGAAGGTGAGAAGAATGCCAAAGTCCGAAACGCCATTGCCGTTGTCGCGGGCCATGACACCAAGGGACGCCACCCAACTGCTCAGATCACGCGACAGGCTGTAGCTTTGATACTGCAGCCTGCCGTCATCTGCCTCGTAGATATGATACATGCTGACGCCGTAGTTCTCTGACAAGCGGGCATAGAGGCGGGTGTAAACAAGGCTGCTGTTCTGGAAAAAGGGATGATCAGCAATGTATTGATGTCCCAGTTCCAACGAAGTGTTACGCGACGGCATCCAGATAAGACTGTTATTCACCTCAGTAAAACTGCCCACTCCGCTGGAGATAGGAATCTGCACGTCAGACAGGAATGAAAGCCAGGACACCGGACGCCAGAAAATCTCATTGTACAAGTTGGAGATGTCCCGGTTGAACTCGGGATCCTTGCCAAACAAATCCACATACGTGTTCATGCCTGCCCAGGTGTAGGTCTGCTCATCGCCCCCTCCGGGAATTTCCTGGAAGTAGCCCAGCCCGTTTGACTGGATGTAGTCGCGCTTCGTCTGAAACAGATTGCGGAAACCGACGCGTGCCACATTCCACGAACGCAGACTGTCCACGGCGGTAAACAACGGCACGTCGATCGACCGCGGCCGCGTGGTGGGTGAAAGCCGGTCGATGGCAGGCACTCCGGCGTTTTGTTTTGCATCGAGGTAGGAGTAATTCAGGTATGGCTGGAACACGTGCCGGATGCCATTGATGCCAAGCGAATCAACCTGCACATCGTTCCACGTTTTCACCAGCTTGAAGGACACATCGAGGCCCAGGTGGAAAATGCCGCGTGTGAAGTTTTGCAACCCGTTGATGCTGCCATCGATGCTGGCATAGCTCGTCGCACCAGCGCCGATCCGCGGTGTCACGTTCAACCAGCCCATGTAGGTCTTCGGATAAAGAAGCTCATGGTAGGTGTGGAATCGTGCGAAATCAGGCTCCTGCAGCCGGCTGTTGATCGCTCCCAGCCCCTGGGTGATGTTTGCCGCAGTCAGGCCCGATCCTCTCGGCAGGCCAACCAGCGCACGATAGGAGTCGGCAGCTGTCAGCAGCGGGTCTGCAAGCACCGCCGCCAGTCCAGTCATGCCCAGCCCCTGCAATCGCAGCAATTCGGCCTGCTCCTGGTTTCCCACAACCTCGTTGTAAACCCCTGCGGAAATGGTGCCTTGGTGGAAAATGCCCGTTCCCCACAGCGGTCGCCGGGTAAAATCGACGGAAAGCTCGGGCAGACGTGTCGTCGTACGGTAGAAGTTGTTCACCTTGAACTTCGCCATCAGCGTGGCGACGTAGGCATCATTTGTGTGGATGAGCGAGATCTGGTTGTCCGGCTCACGATCCGTCCTGAAGTCGTTGAAGAAGAAATCCTCGTAGAAATGGATGTCGCTGATCTTGTTGAGGTCGAAATCCAGATACCACGTGCTGACATCGGGCCCCGGGAGATAAATGCGGTGCTGGAAGTTCAACCTGTAGCGGTTGGTCGGCACAGGGTAGCGCAGGCTGGCAGTCACATTGGTGTTCGCCGCGCTGTCGCTCACCGCATAAAACTTAAATCCCTTCAGGTTCTGCGAGTTGTCGCGATGCCGCAAGGAGATGAAGTCCACCCCGCCGCCCGCGCCGCGCTTGCTGCGCAGATCAAACCTGTACCGGGCAAACGTGTGATTCCCGTACACCGTCGCATATTGATAGAGCAGGAACGCCCCCCACCTGCTCATGTAACCCGGCGTGATCCGGTAGCCAGAGTCATTGTTGAGGGACTTGGTAAACTTTGGAACCCAGAAGAAGGGCACATCGCCTGCGTACATTTTCGTGTCCCGCATGATGAGTTTGTCGCCTGGATAGACCGTCAGCTCCCGTGCCCCCATGTGATAGTTCGGATTCTGCACATCGTGGGATGTGAATGAAACGCCCGTGGCGTCGATCCGGTTTTCCAACTTCCCTTCCGAGCGAAAATCCTCCGCCTTGAAAAAGACCATGCCACTGGACTTGGGCGCCGCCGATGTCACTCCCACAGAACTCGACACCCCGGATGTGCCCATCGATCCCGCCGCAATCCCCGTGGTGATATTGTGCCCGGACATCGCCCCGGTGATCGAATTGTAGGTGATCGACTCGCCGTGATAAATGGTACCCGCACGCCAAACCGTCACTCCATCACGCGCTATCACCTCGCCTGTGGTCTGGTTGTACTGCGCGCTGCCACAGCGCATTTCCACGTCACCATATACGATATGCACATCCCCGGTCACCGTGGCAATGCCGGTCTCCGGATCCATGGTTGTCGTCAGACCTCGGATGTTCAGATCGCTGGTGAGGCTGTCGAGCAGACCCTGCGCCTTCACGCCCCCGGCTGCCACCAGGAAACAAACAACGGCTATCGCAGAGATTCGGAGTAAATTCATGGCACGGATGCATCTGGCCGCCGCTGGCAGGCCCTGAAACCGCCTTTCATAGGCCACCCGCGTCCCGGTGACAAGAAAAAGCCGGACTTTTTTCGCCACCAAATGCCTCAGTCTTCCTGCCTTTCCCCATGCACCCGGCACACGCCTTTTTTGCTTGGGCCGCGCATGAAATCCAGCAACCGCCGGGCTTTTTCCGACCATTCCCGCGTGCTGGCCTGTGCAACGGCCTGGCTCAGGTTCATGTCGGAACAGAACAGCAGCCGGAACATTTCCTTGATCTCCCCGCGCTCGTCCGCCGTGAACCCTTGCCGCCGCAGCCCGATCACATTCAAACCTGTGAGCTGGTTGAACAACATCGCCGCGCAGTAATGCGGGATGTCCTGGCTGTACGTGCCGTTTCCCTGCGCCAGACAGTAGTCACCGACCCGCAGGAACTGGTGAAACACCGACCCACCGCCCATGAACGTGTGGTTTCCCACATGCACATGCCCCGCCAGCAGCACAGCGTTCGCGACGATGTTTTTGTCCCCCATCACCACGTCATGGGCAAGGTGGCTGCCCACCATCAGAAAATTCTCGTCGCCGATTCGCGTCACTCCACTTGGTTTGCTACCGCGATGAATAGTCACGTGTTCGCGAATGATATTTTTTTTTCCCAAAACCACGCTGCTCTGCGTGGCGGGATCAAAACTCAGGTCCTGCGGCTCGGCTCCGATCACCGCTCCCCGACCAATCCACGTCCCCTCCCCTACCACCACATGCCCCACGATCTGTGCGTGCGCCTCGATTTTGCACCCTGCACCGATTTCGGCGGGGCCATCGATCACCACATACGGGCCGATATGGGTCGCGGGGTCGATTTTGGCGCTGGGATCGATCAAAGCAGTCGGATGAATCATGCGTGCAAATCATGCACGCCGCTTCTGCCGTGATCAATCTCGAACCTCGCGATCTCCCCGGCAAACTTCCGCTTTGCACTCCGCCGTGGCCGGTTACTATCCGCGCACCGCAACACAGCATCAGGAGAGGTGGCAGAGTGGTTTAACGCGTCGGTCTTGAAAACCGAAGTAGCCGAAAGGTTACCGTGGGTTCGAATCCCACCCTCTCCGTTCTTCGCCGCTACCAGGCGGTGAAGAACGCCCCCCGTAGCTCGAAGAGCGAAGGACGGGCCACCGTTTTCTCCCCGGCTACGAACGGCAGGCCGTCGAACGATTCCGGCCGCTGTGCATGGTGAGGCTTGCCACCCACAGTCTGGACCACTCAAAATGCGGAACCATGTTTTACGTTTACCTCCTCCGCAGCCAGTCCTCACCCCAACAGATCTACACCGGCTTCACCGAAGATCTTCGCCAGCGGCTCGACGAGCACAACGCAGGCATATCCGCCCACACCAAAAAGTTCGCTCCTTGGATTCTCGAAACCTATCTGGCCTTCTCCGACAGAAACCAAGCCCTCGCCTTCGAATGCTACCTCAAAACCGCCTCCGGCATCGCATTCGCAAGAAAACGCCTGCGCCCTGTTCCTCCCGCTTCTGCAGCCAGGGCCTGCCCTCCGTAGCTCGAAGAGCGAAGGACGGGTCACGGCACCATCTCCACTCGGACTTCTACCGCCGCGCTGCGTCCTTGGTCATCCAGCACATGCAACTGCCATTTTCCGGCGGATGCCGCCCACATGAGCGGCATGGCGGGATCACTGGCGCCAAGAAAGCGTGATCCCGCGAACCAGAACACGCGGTTCACTCCGGGGGCCGCGTCGGCACGCAGAGGAATCTTCTGTCGCGCGGCATCGGATGCCTGCAAGGTGTAAACGAGCGCAGCACGGGGTGAAACGATCTTTGGCACGGAGGCCGAATCGGCGGCAACGAGTGAATCGGCGTTCGCTTCCAGAGACGGCGGCGTTTTGCGCGGCACACCGGCCAGTTTGAACATCTCCAGCAGGTCCGGTGGCCAGAATTCGTACACCTCGCGTTTCAGCGCACGCTTTCCATCCTCGCGTGCCACACGCAGACCCGTCGCGGCATCGATCAGCACCTCGCGATGAATGTCACACGGCGTGATCGGTGACACTCCGGGAATAAATCCGCCTTGCACACGATGCTGACAATGCGGCGTCGGCAACTGGCCTGACACCGCGCACAATTCCACCTGCGCCACACCGGCAGGACGCATGGGATGCTTCATCGGCAGCCGCAGATGACGAAACACCTCGAACAGCAACGGCGCGGCGCACTCACGCGCGATGAAGGCCGGATTCGCCTTGCCGTTGAAGTTCCCGATCCACACGACCAGCACGTAGTCCCCGCGAATTCCCGCTGCCCACGCGTCACGGAAGCCGTGTGAGGTGCCCGTCTTCCACGTCACTGCCGGATCGTCCATCACCGTCTCGCCCTCGCGAGTGCGCAACATCTCGCGTGTCAGATAACGTGCTTCATCAGTCAGCAGCGGCTTCAGATCAGCGTCCGTCTGGTCCTGAAAATACTTCACCCGCCTCGCGCAGCCATCGCTCGCGAGCAATGCATACAATTCCGCCAACTCCTCCATCGAAACCTCACCGCCCCCCAATGGCAGCGCGAGTCCGTAAAAGTCGGCCGGCTGCGGCAAGGCGACCCCGGCGTCCTTGAGAAAGCCATACAAGCCCGGCGCGGCGAGCCGCTGTGCCAGCGACACCGCTGGGATGTTACGACTGTGATACAGCGCATCCTGCGCTGAAATCGGCCCGGCGAAATTGCGGTCGAAGTTCTCCGGATTGTAGCTGCCAAAGGCCATGCGTCCGTCGCGCAGCAGCGTATGCGGATGGATCAGCCCCTGCTGCATCGCCAATGCGTAAATGAACGGCTTCAATGCCGATCCCGGCGAGCGACGAGCCATCACGCCGTCCACCTGCCCTTGAATCGTCGCGTCGAGAAAGCGGCTCGAACCCACATAGGCCAGCACCTCGCGCGTCGGCGCATGAACAAGCAATGCGCACGCATTCGTGATGCCCACCTCGCGTTTGCGATCCACATAATCATTCACCGCCTGCTCCACGCCACGCTGCCGCTCCGCGTTCAACGTGCTGCGCAGCGTCACGCCCGAACCCACACGATCCTCCGCCGGTTTCTCCACAAACAAACGCCGCGCCAGATGCGGCGCCTCACGCGGCACTGGTTGCATTTGCCGCAGTGTAAATGCCGCATCAAGCGGATCGGACGGCAGTCCTCGCTCCACGCGCAAACGTTCCCACAGCCGGTGCTGTGCCGCTGCCAGGCTTGCGTTGGTTCCCGTGGCGTGCGGACGACGCGTCGTCGGACTCTGCGGCAAAACGGACAGCGCCACCGCCTCGCGCATTGTCAGGTCACGTGCCGGTTTGCCGCACCAAAGCAGACTCGCCGCGCCCACGCCCTCTACATTGCCGCCGTAAGGCGCCTGATTGAGATAAGTCTCAAGAATGTCGTCTTTTGAGTAATGCCGCTCAATCTGCAGTGCACGCATCATCTGCCACGCCTTTCCCCACGGCGTGCGCGTGTGGAGATCGTAGCGCAGTCGCGCGAGTTGCATCGTGATCGTCGATCCTCCACCTTTCGCCGAACCCGAAACGACTCCCCACGCCGCACGCAGCAGTGAAAGCGGATTCACTCCCGGGTGATCGTAAAAATGCCGGTCCTCGAGCGTGAGCGTTGCCTCGATCAAGGCCGGACTGATGTCCTTCAGCAGCGTGTAGCGCCGATACTTCGCATCTGGCGTCAGCGCGAGATGCAGCAGGCGGCCATTTCGATCCTCCAGCGTGCGCGAAAAACGAAACTCGGCCGGATACAATTCCGGTTTCGGCAACAGCCACCAGATCACCACCGCAGCCAGCAACGCTCCGCCACTCCATCGCACAAAACGCTTTCCGTTTCGCCAATGTCTCGTCCTCCCCTCACCCGGCCTCTCCCCGAAGGTAATTCTCGAAGCGTCATCACGCTCGACGGGGAGAGGGGTTTCGCATCCAGCAACATTCGCAAGAGGCCCAACACGAATCCCCTCTCCCCGCCCCTGAGCCTGCTGCTCCACGACCAACTTCGGGGAGAGGCTGGGTGAGGGGACGGAATCAGGCTGCTGCTTCTTACTCATGGCATCACTCTACGTTCACCTTGCCGCCGCCAGCGCGCCCTTTGATGCCGCGGTCATACATGCTCTCGGCAAACACTGGCGGAATGACGTAACTGCCTGCGGCGATCGGTTTGATGCGGTACGCAAAGGTTTTCACCTCGCCCTTGCCCAAACCGCAGAAGAACACGTTCCGATCTTCACGCACATCGACATAATCCGCGCCCGGGATCGTGCCACGACCGGGTTTAAGACCATTCGGCTCGAGTTCGAAGCTGCCGGGCATCAAATCGAGCACGGCGATGTTGTAGAGCGTGTCCGGCGAAATGTTGCGCACGGTCAGGCGCACCAACGCGCCTTCACCGACCTTCAATTTTTCCACGGCCTTGCCATCTGCGCCCAAAATCTCGCGGAAGACCTCCAAGCCATCAGCGATCCGCTGCGTCGGCACGCCTTTGTCGAAGCCGGCTTCCGTCACCTGATAATACGCGCCAAGATCACGACCACCGCCTTGCGCGAGGCCAAAGCGCAAAGCGCCCGCTTGCGCGCTGAAATCGCTTTGAATCAAACCAGTTGTCTCCGGCACCAGCGCTGTCGCTGCACCACCCTGTCTTGCGACTTCCGTCAATGAAACACGCACGCCCGATTGCTTCGCGAGATCCGAGTACGCCTTCAGCGCGAGAATCGTCGTCGCGGCGCTGATCGTGTTGAAGCGATTGCGCGTTAGCGGGTCCGTGACCACGGCAAGATCGTCGTAACCGAAGTTCCCGGCGAGTTCCGGGAAATGTTTACACGCCACGGCGAAACCTTCCGCCTGGCTCACCTGCGGATCGAGATAATACCAGCCGCGCCACGCGCCGACGGCACGACCTTTGCGGACGGCGGCCCAATAATCCTGCATCAGCGTCACCGCCTCCTTGCGTTGCTGTAACAGGGCATACGTTCCGGCGAGATACGCGGCCGTCAGATGACCACGCCATGCCTCCTGATGCTTCTGGCGCAGGTTGTCGCGCAGATTCAGCACATAAGTCGAGGTGTTTTCACCATGACGCGTGAGCAGATAAATCGCCGCCGCTTGAATGGACATCTCATCGAGACTGTTGGTCGTGCCGCGTGCCATCTGCTGCATGCGTTTGCGCGCGCCTTCGAGCAACGCGGACGGCACCGCATTGCCTGAATCGCGTGCCTCGGTCAAAAACCGCGTCACATAGACCGAGAGGTAGTCCATTCCCGTGTCGGAGGCGGAATCCCAGTAACCGAAGCCACCGTTCGAGCTCTGACGGCTGCGCAGCAAAGTAAATGCATCGTCGAGTTGCTTCGCCGATTCAGCGGCGTTGAAGCCGAAATCGGCTTCCTTTGCCAGCAGCAGACGCGAAATGGCGCGGCTGGTGATCTGCTCGGAGCAGCCATACGGATACTCGTGGAGGTAGGATTCCAAACCTCGTGCGAGGCCGAGCGGCAGCGCAGACACGTTCGCCTTGAGCTTGCGATACTGCGGGAACATGTCCCGCGTGACCTTCACCGCATACGTGCTGTCGCGGAAGTAGCCGCTCTGCACATGCGTGAGATACGGCGCGGCAGGCCGCACGCTGAGCGTGGCACGCCTCAGCACGGTTTGCCCTGCGGCGTCGGCCTTGAACGTGATCTCCGCGCCGCCGAGTTCCTCCTTCACGCGAATGCGAAAGCGCACCGTATCCTCCTTGCCTGCGGCCAGATTGATCGCGCCCTGCGGTGACTCAATCACTTCGAGATGCGGCGTGACTTGCGCGACGATGCTGATGGGTGAATTCGCGTCCGCGCCTTCGAGATTGTTCGCCACGGTGAGCGACGCGGTGAATTCATCGCCCGGCGCGGCAAAGAACGGCACGTTCGGCGTCAGCACCAGCGGCCCGCGCACGATGCTGCTCGTTTCCGCGCGACCGACCGCATCTTCCGCGACTGCGACAGCCATGACGTTGAGTTTGCCGGCGAAGTAATCCGGCACGGTGTAGCTCACCTCACGACGTTCAAGTCCTGCGGCGATCAAACCGGACCAAAACACCACCGGCGGCTCCTTGCGGCGCTTGAACGGATTCAAATTGAGCCGCAGCGGCTTGTCGGCGTCACCCCCGAAAGCCTTGTGCTGCGCGATGAGCGAAAACTCAGGCAGGATGAGGTCCATGAGCTGCTCCGTCTCGACTTCGAGCGCACGCTGACGGTTCAAGTGCGCGAGCGGATCAGGCAGCTTGTACTCGGTGATCTGATGAATTCCCGCATCAACCGCATAGACGACGATGCGGCACGGTTTCGCGGCCTGGAAGCCGATCTTCATCACATCGCCCGGCTTCACCTTTTCCGGCACGTCGATTTTCACCTCGATGCGGCGTTTGTCGGGATTCGCGACGAACGGCTCCACCGCATAGCTCAGCGGCGAGGTGAAAATCTCCTTCGAATCGAGCGCACGCACGAAGGACGCATTCACATACGCGGAGCCTTCGATGTCCGGCGGCACGGTGATGTGCTGCACACTCGCCGTCGTGCCGGCCTTGAACCACTGCCAGCCGAGCACCCGCTCGCGTTCGATGGTGAGCAGACCCGCTCCCGTGTAAGTGGCGCTCAGGCTTGCTTCGAGCGATTCACCGCTGTTCCAGGTGCTACGCGCGAGCTTGATGTCGAGTTCGGCATCGCGCTCCATGCTGCGCTCGAGATCGCCTTTGCCGACAACCGTGAACGGCGTGGCGCAGACGACGTTGTTTTCCGGGTCGCGCAATTCGAGACGGAAATCACCCGCCGCAGTCGTTGGCAACGCGTAATCGGCACCTTCAACAGGCAGAACGAACCGCGCCTCCGACACCATCGACTCACGCTGCGTCGAAACATACGCATAGCTACCGCTTTCTTGCTTCGTGAGCACGGAGACGTGCTTGATCTGAATGATGCGAGCCGTCAGGTCTTTCGGCTCGAGCGGTTTCAAATCAGGCCCCACCGCCATGAAGCGCACATTTGCTGCCGTGTCCTTGCCGAGGTAGTCAAGCTTCGTGTCCGGCTTGTAACCGACGACATAAGGAAGCGCGGCGACGAGGAAACTTTTCCCACCGCGCACACTGCGTCCGCCGTCCGCCTCGAATCCCTCGACGAGCAGATTCACCTGGAAGCAGCTCGCGTCGAAACGCTCCATCGCCAGATCAAACTGTGCCTCACCCGCCTCATCTGTCGTCTGTTCCCCCAGATTCACCTTCTGGCCCGGTTCTGCTGCTTCTTCATCTTCCTCCGGGCGTGGGAGCCGATTGTGAAAGGTGAAATCAGGAAACTGTGAAAAGGCGAAGTCACCCGGATTCAATTCCATCCGAGCCTTCAGCACTCGTTTGGCTGCGGGAAACCCAAACAGCGTCTGCAATGAAACATCGGCCTTGATGCCGCTCGGTTGCATCCAGCCGGCCAGTTCGTCGCCGGTGAGTTTCACCTCGATCTTCATGCGATCCGGTTGGAAATCCTCCACCTTGAACACGGTCTGGCCGAGCCGCGTGCGCTCCTCTTCGTTGTCCTTCTTCACCAGATACAGCCGCGCCAGGTAACGTCCGGTCGGATCGGTCTCCTCGGTCTGCATTTTCACATCGATAAAACCGTCTTCAGTTAACACGACCTTCTGTGTGTCGATCACCTCGTCGAGCGCGTTGATCACATCCATCTCCAAAGGCAAACCCGCAAGTCCTGGCGCCCAGTCGCGGCGTTTCAGCACCGCGCCAATGTGAACCTCGTCGCCTGGACGATAAACACCACGCTCCGTGAACAAGAAGGCCTCCAGCGCCTCTTTCTCCGACGCGAGAATGCCGCCGATGTCGAAGCGCGAAAAATCAATCAGGCGATCGGGCCGCTCGAAGGGCAGGAAGGACAAATCATTGCCCAGCGTGGCAAGAATCGCGACAGGGCGCTTCTCGCGCTGGAAGTTGCCCACATCAGGGAGTTGCGCGTGGCCGTCGGCGGTCGTGCGTTGCAGCAGATACTCGCCGTTCTTCGCCAGCACGGTGATCGTGGCGCCATTCACCGGATCGCCCGTTTGAATGCTCTGCACGAAGACATCGCGGCTGCCATCCGCATTTTTCTTCACCAGCAGGCCGAGATCGGTCACAAGGACGAAGCGCTCCGTCTGTGCCTGATCCATCAGCTCCCAGTCATCCTCCACATCGTCGCCTTCCATGCGCTTCTTCGAGTCCTCGACCGGCTCCACGCCTTCGGCTGAGAGGAAAAACAACCCGCGAGAGGCATCGGGGTCCGATTGATCTTGCGACTGCAGCGCACTGGCGAAATCGATCACCGAGTAGCACGCCTGATATTCGTTTTTCATCGCCACCGGCTGAACGCGGCGCAGGAAGTGAGCGATGTTCGATTCGTCAAAGCTATCACTCAGGCGGAAGGACGGATTCGCGAAGTCGCCCTCTGTCATCACAACGAGATGATTCACCTGCCGCTGCGGCACACGGGCCATGTTCACGCGCAGAAACGGCACGCCGCGTGATTGCAGTGACAGCTTGCGCTCGCCATTCAGCGCCAGGATGCCGCCTTTGCCGAGAAGTTGAACTTCCTTTGGAAACTCCGGCGTCTCTTCAAACACGCGATACTCAGCGCCAAGCCGAAATCCACCGAGAGCCTCGACTCCCTTCGTGATGCGGACGAACAAACGGCCCTGGCTCTCCACGAGAAACTTGAACGCATGCCGCGTCGTCGCCGGAGCATCGTCACTCAGCTCGAGTTCGACCGGTTTGAGCGTCACCGGCTTGTACTGGCGCAGGATGGCCTCTGTCACGTCATTCGTGCTCGGCGGCACGTCGTTCCCGCCCGGATCTTTGATCCTAAAGTTTTCTGGTTCCTGCCACACGCCGAGATGCCTGAGCAGATTTTCCGTCGTGACGTAGCCCTCGGTGTTGATGAAGAGGAACTGCTCCGGTTCGCCGTCCTCGGTCTTCAGAATCTCCGTGTTGGACTCGGTGATCTTGAACCCGCTCTCGATGTCCGGCACGCGCACCTTCGCGGTGAAGTCTTTGTCCAACGAACCGCCTCCCAGCGTGCTCGTGAGCGCCTTAGCAAGCGTCACTCTCACGAAATCCTCCTTCGCCGGCACCTGGATGCGCGCGGTGCGAATCCAGAACTCTCGCTGATTCTTGCCTTCAACCACCGTGAACAGCGTGTCCGGCTTCTGGCCCTTCCACTCGAAGATTTTCGAGCCGCCGACCACTTCCAGCGACACCAGCTTCTCGATCTGCGTCTTGTCGAGCGGATGCGTGGAGTTGAAACCAACCACCACGTTCTGAATCGACGGATCACGCGGATCGATTTGGAATTCTGACTCGAGCGGCGACAGTTGGAGCGGCGGTGTTTTGCCCTTCCACGTTGATTCCTTGAGCTCGGCCTCCTTTGGCAACTGCGTCGTGTCGAGCTTCACCGTGAACTCCACACCAGCAGGCCAGTCTTTCGTCGGCGTAAACACGAGCAGTTTGTCCGTGTTCCATTTCCACGAACCTTCATGCGCGGGTGTCAGCGTCACGCCGCTGGCCGGCTTGCCCACCGCGTCGAGTTTGGCGATGGAACCGTCGAACTGCACGGTGATTGATTGCGGTTGCGGCTTGTTCTTCACGATGAGCGTGACGCCAGGCATCTTCAGCACACCATTGATGTGTCGCACTTCGGTGAGTTGTTTTGGCCGCGGCTTGTGCGCCTCAATGTATTCCATCACCTGCGGCACCACGACAAACGCGACGCCCACGAGCACAATCAGACCGGCATAGCTGCCGGGATTTCGTCTCAGATGACCGTCTGCTGCACTCGCGAATCGCGGCATCCAAGCCGGCGGTTCGTAATGAAACTGCCCAAACAATGTGCGCATCAGACGCACCCACCACGAACCAGATGAAGCAGACATAAAAAAGAGGAGGAAGGCCGGCGCAGAGAATAATCGACCCGCCATCGCCTGCGCGGGGAATTTTGCGTCGAAGTTGGAATTCGTCCGTGATAGCCGTCCGGAGCGCCCAAACCAGCCCACCCCCGACTGTTCGGGGGTGCTGAAGGAAGCCCCTCCAAAAGTATATTTGAACGCCCGGCAGCCTGTAAAACAGGAATCCGGCGGATTTGAGGCAAAAAACACGTAGCAGCACTTTCCAAGACGCATTGACTTGCTACCGTGCCTGTTCGCCCGCCGCTGACCGGCGTGCGTTTTCCAGCCACGCATGACCCATTTAGTGAACGACCTCCCCGTGCTGCTCAGGCAGTATGATGACCGCACCCGCCAGGAGGCGGAACGCCTCGTGGATGATGATGCGGTGATGGGTCTGGAGTTGTTGGAGGACGAGATGATGGCCGAGGTCCGCCTCGACGAGCGCGCCGTACAGGTGCGCTGGCTGCGTGGTGACCGTGGCTGGCATGGCGAGAGCGAGGTCGATGACGACGAGGCGATCGAGAATCTCGTGCTCTGCGCCAGCCTCGTGGCCGTGCTGAGGAAGGAATCCCGCGGCACCCTGCCGCCGACGCCTGTCGAAGAAGAAGACTTTGAGCATCAGCTCATCTCGAAGCTGGGCCGCCAGCTCACGCCGGACGAGGAGAATTATTTGGGCAAGGTGGAGAAGCGCTACGAGCGTGTGCGGCTCACCGGCAAGATTTTCGACCAGGACATGGTGCGCCTGCACTCGAGGTGGGCGATTCAGAGCCTGGAACCCGTCGCCCTCTGGCCGGAAGCGCCGAAGTCGTTGCGCGAGTTCTGGGATTACATCGCGCTCGCGCTCGCGGATAAAGGACTCGCGCCCCCCGCCTTCCTGCGCGGCATGGCCAATCTCGAAGCGACGCGTGAGGCATTGCGTGAATGGCGTCACGCGAGCACGGTGCCCACCTGGCGGAAGCGCATCCGCGAGTTCATCGACGCCCGGCAGGATGCGGAGCGCCTGAATCATCGTGTGCCGCGTCAGTGTGAGTTCCGTCTGCTCGTCACGGTGAACGAGGTCAAGCTGCAGATTCAGCCCGGTGGCGACACTCCATCACCGTTCACGACGGTGGATGCCGCGCTGCTGGATAATCTTCGCCATGATCATCGCGATGGCCTGGTCGCGACCTCCGGTTCGTCAGAGTTGCTGCTCGTCTCCTGTCTCGCGCAGAGCGAGGAGGACTGGAACGATTCCTTCCGCCTGGAGAGCAAGCATCACGCACAGTGGCTCGCCACGTTGTTTCAGCAGCCGGCGCTGCACGAGAAGATCGTCACGCTCGATGAAACGCCGTTTCATCGGACCGCCTCCCCGTTGCGCTGGGCGTCGAAAACGAGCGCGGACGGCCTCACGCTGACTTTGCAGCTCGAAACCGGGGATGGCATGGCCGCTCCGTTGCCGCTGCGCATTTTGCGTGGTGTGCAGACTCTTTATTTGAGCGCGGACACGCTGTTCGATGGCCCCAACTGGCTGCACGACGAGTCGCGCATCGACGCGCCGGTGGTGATGCCGCTGGAGGCGCTCGCCACGCCGGAAGGCGTCGCATTCACGCGTGAGATCGGCATCGAACTGCCGGAATCGCTGAGCAGCCGTGTGCGGCACGAGGATTTGCGGGTGAAAATCACCGCCGAGTGCATCGCCAAGGTGCCGCAATCGAGCGGCGCGGAGTTTGTCACGTTCAAGGCCGAGGCCGTCGATGGCGAAGGCCAGGTGCGCGAAAAGCTGCGCATCTCCGGCTGGCAGCCCGTGGACGAAAAAAAAAACACTGACTGCGGCGATGCCATCATCTGCCGCAACCGACGCGCCCTCCGCGACGCGGAAGAGCTCCTGAACCAGCTCCGCCGCACCTGGGATCATGAGACGGACGGCTGGCGCGTGCGCATGGCGAAGGATTTTCCCGATCTCTTCCACCGCTGGGCCACGCATCTGCCGGAAAACATCTCGCTCAAGACCGACGAGCGGCTGCAAACCATCCTTGCCGATCCGCTCATTGCCCGCGTGCGTCTGGAGGCCACGCAAGCCGCCAATATCGACTGGCTCGACTTGAAGCTCGTGTTCGACATCGAAGGTGCGGATCTCAAACCGGCCGACATCCGCCGCCTGATCGCCGCGAAGGGTGATTTCGTGCGCCTTGCCGACGGATCGTGGCGTCGTGTGAAGCTGGAGTTGAGCGAGGAACAGATGCAGATGCTCGACAGCCTCGGCATCGACCTCGATGAGCACAGCGACGAAGCACACCGCCTGCACTGGCGTCAGCTCGCACAGGAGAAGGCCGCGGAGATCGTCAATCCGAAGGCTTGGGGAAAGATCGTCGAGCGCATGGAGTCCGCGAAGCTCGACGTGCGTCCGCCGGTGCCTGAAGAGCTGAAAATCACACTGCGGCCTTATCAGGTCGAAGGTTATCAATTCCTCACCTACCTCACGTCGAACCGCTTCGGCGGCATCCTGGCTGACGACATGGGTTTGGGGAAGACGCTGCAAAGCATCGCATGGGTGCTGTGGTTGCGTTCACGCAAGAAGGCCGACGGACCCCATCTGCCCGTGCTCGTCGTGTGTCCGAAGTCCGTGCTCGATGTGTGGGCGCTGGAATTCAACAAGGCCGCGTCGCACCTGCGCGTGCTCGTGCTGCATGACCGCGATCTTTTTGACCTCAACCTCGTGCAGACACAGATCGACGTGCTGGTCATCAACTACACGCAGATGCGCAATGTCATCGAGGAACTCGGCACGATCCGCTGGCTGGCGGCGATCCTCGATGAAGGCCAGCAGATCAAGAACCCTGACTCGCAGACCGCACGTGCCGCGCGCCAGCTTCGTGCTGACAACCGCCTCGTTCTCACCGGCACGCCGCTCGAAAACCGCCTGCTCGACCTGTGGAGCCTCATGACCTTCGCCACGCCGGGTGCGTTGGGCGAGCGCTCGTATTTCCACCGCCACTTCGACCGTCGCAAAGACTCGCGCGCCTCCGAGCGCCTCGCCGCGCGTCTGCGTCCCTTCCTGCTGCGTCGCACGAAATCGCAGGTCGCACGCGACCTGCCCTCGCGCAGCGAGGAAAACATGCTTTGCGAGATGAGCGGCCGCCAGGCCGAGCTGTACAAGGAAGAACTCGCCCGCGCGCAGCACCTCGTGCTCAGCAGCTCGGGCTTCGACATGGTGAACCGCCGCCGTTTTGCCATTTTGCAGGCCTTGACGCGTCTGCGGCAGATTTGCTGCCATCCGGGCCTCATCGACCACACTGCTGCGAACGAGGAAAGCGCCAAGCTCACCGCCACGCTCGATTTGATCCAGGAACTTCACGCCGAAGGCCACAAGGTGCTGCTCTTCAGCCAGTTCGTCACGATGCTGAAGATCATCCGCACGAAGATCGAGGAACTCGGTCTTCCCTACCACTGGCTTACCGGTGCCAGCACCGACCGTGCTGGAATCGTGAAGGCCTTCCAGGAGGATGAAAAGGCCAGCGTGTTTCTCTTGTCGCTCAAAGCCGGGGGCAGCGGCCTCAATCTCACCGCCGCGTCCTACGTCATCCTGTATGATCCGTGGTGGAATCCCGCCGTCGAGAACCAGGCCATCGACCGCGCCCACCGCATCGGCCAGACGCAGCCCGTGATGGCCTACCGCATGCTCACGCGCAGCACGATCGAGGAGAAGATCATGACGCTTCAGCACAAGAAGAACCTCATGGTCAGCAACGTCCTCGGCGAAGGCGGCTTCACCGCGCTGCTGCAGAAGGAGGACTTCGACTTCCTCTTCGACATCGAAGCGGAGCGCAGCTCGTGACGGCAGCAAGATCACCCCTTGCTGCGCATCGCACCACGTGCATACTCCGCGCACTCCGTGCGCACGCTCCTGTAGCTCAACGGTTAGAGCAGGGGACTCATAATCCCTTGGTTGCGGGTTCGAATCCCACCGGGAGCACTTTCAGACTTCACAAATCAGCCAGCGGGCAGGACGTTCAGCCCTTCGATTGCCGCAATCTCGCGCTGCAAGTCATCAAAGCTCAAAAACACTGCAGCCTGCCAATGCAAAGCCGTGGCGATGTGAAGCAGATCCAAAGATCGTGCGCCGCGCTGCATCGTGTACCGCTCACTCAAGCGCTCCACGTCTGCCGCAACGTGTGACCAATTCATTCCGGCCTCGATGAGAACGCCGGACTCCAGATCGTTGTCAAACTGCGCCAGCATCGCCAGTCCTTCCGACTCCAGATAGCCCTTCCTCGCATCACGTGAGCGCAGAAACACCTGGAATCTCACAGCCTGCCGGAACTCATATGCGAGCAGTGAAGAAACGACAATGGGCGCTCCGATTTTCTCCAGCGTGGCAATGGCTCGCTCGGAATGGCTTTGCTGCCGGTAGAGCGCGCACAGAAAAGACGTGTCCGCGCAGTGCATCAGCCGTGGCAGTGTTCAAGCTCCGCCTCGCGCATTTCCTTCACCTCCGCATCGCTGAAAACGCGGCTGCCCCAAGTCTGCCGCAGGCGGGCGCGGAAATCCGGCAGCGGAACGCTTTGCGGCTTGGGCATGGTCGGGAGAAAGACCCCCAGCTTCTTCCCGCCTTTCACAACGAACACAACCTCGCCAGCCGAAAGCAGGCTGTCGAAAGGCGTGGATTGATCGAGCGTCAGAGTGGACATGATGGGCAAAGGTTAATCGTTTGCTGGTTTCCTGGCAAGCCCTGCCTCTGATCACGTGAATCCGCCTCAAATTGGCGCGCCCGGCAGGGATCGAACCTGCGACCTACGGATTAGAAATCCGCTGCTCTAGTCCACTGAGCTACGGGCGCCTCGCGAAACGTGCGCGATCATAGTTCCGACCGGACGATGAGCAAGGGCGCACTCACTCGGGATGCAGGCCGAACATCTGCAGGACGACGCGGAACATGTCGCCCGTTTTCGTGCGATACGGGCGTGGCGGATGCAAAATCGTCCAATCGCGAAGCCGGCCGATCTCGGCGAGGTTTTTGGAGGGATGGATGAGCACGGCGAAGCCGGCGTATTTGAGCAGCGGGAGGTCGGCGGCGCTGTCGGAGTAGCTCCAACAGTTGGCGCGCTCCCTTTCCGTGAGCTCGGCCACGCCAGGCACACCTTCCTCCATGGCGACGATCTTGGCCTCGTGCTTGTTGTTGCCGGTGACAAGCCGCGGCATGCCGGGAAACTTGTCACCGATTTCAAACTGCGTGGCGATGCAATAATCGAAACCGAGCGCGTGGGCGATGTCGTGCGCGTAAAAGTCCGGGCTGGCGGTGTTCAGCACGAGAACGCGTCCCTGGTGCTTGTGGCGGAGGATTTCGGCACGCAGGTCCTGGTAGGCCCATTTCGGCACACAGACCTCGGCGAACTCGTGCGCGTATCTCGCCAGGCGTTCACGCGGCATGCCGCGCAGGTAGCTCAAAAACGCCCGTTTCGCCGTCGCGGTGCTGGCGAGGCCGCAGGCACGGGCCAGCGCGACCGGTACGAACAGCGCATGCAACAGCACACGCCACGGCTCGCGACGCAGCACGAAATTGCAGAACAGCGCCTGCGTGTCGAAGGGCAGCAGGGTGTGGTCGAGGTCGAAAAAGGCGAACGAGCGTGCAGGCATGCGCAGCGGAGCCTAGCGTCCGTGATTCCGTCTGGCAAAAGATTCCCAGCCTTGACGGATGGGAGGGTGGACGGCACTGTGCGCGCCCTTTCCCCCAGAATCTCATGGCCCAAGAAACCACCCTCATCCTGCTCAAGCCCGACTGCGTCGCACGCGGCATCAACGGCGAAGTCATCAAGCGCTTCGAAGACGAAGGCTTCCGCATCCGCGGCTGCAAGATGATCAGGCTCACCGACGAGCTGCTGAAGGAGCACTATGCGCACATCGCCGACCGCCCGTTCTTCCCCACCGTGGCCGAGTTCATGCGGAGCAAGCCGGTCATCGCCATCGCCCTCACCGGCGAGAACGTGATCGCCCACGTGCGTGACCTCCTCGGCCCGACGGATTCCAAGGCCGCGCCGAAAGGCACCATCCGCGGTGATTTCGGCACGGACAAGATGACCAACGTCGTCCACGCCTCCGATTCGCCGGAGAACGCCGCCATCGAGCTGGAGCGCTTCTTCCATCACGGCGAGCTTTTCAGCTATTGAGGCTGGTCCACGTTCCGCTACACTCGCGGCGCGCTCTTCCCACGCCGATGTGGTGAAATGGTAAACACAGGAGACTTAAAATCTCCTGGGAGGCAACTCCCTTGCCGGTTCGAGTCCGGCCATCGGCACCACGCAAAACCAATCGAGGACGTGTCTCCTCGGCCGTGTTTGAAAGGCTGCGCTGGAAACACGCCGTTCGATTTACGACAGAGGCGGAGGAGCGTGATGCAAAAAAGCGGCAAGCCTGCTTGTCACGCCTCGTGGCAATCGAAGCCTGGCGCTTGGGCCGGCAGCGCAACCTCATGGGCACCAGATCCAAGCTGGTCGGAGACCTGCCTGAACTCGAGTCCCTGGAGGATCTTCGTTTATACGAACAAGTTTAAAGCTCGCTATTCACCACCGGTTTCACGCTCTTGAGAGCTTCGGCATATTTCACGCCACAGGTGAGACCGCGGTAACGTGAAAGAACAGTTTTTGTCTCCATCGCAGCGTCTCCTTTCGCCGGATCGAAGGGCTCGTTGCGCACAAATGCCATCAAACGTCCCAGCCACTCACTGGCCGCGGCCCACTCGGCGGAGACATCAACAAACGTGTCCGGCTCGAAGCCGATGGTGTGACCGGGACCGTTGTCATACCAATAGACTCGCGAGGGCGATCTCACATCATCGCGGCCTAGCAGCCGCCCAGGTTGATACAAGGCGGCGTGGCAGATGGCGCTGGCTGCCTCGTGATCGGGATGACGGTCGCGCGGCCAGAGCATGAAGGCGGTGTCGGGTTTCACATCAGCCACGACTTCGGCCACGGCGCGCTTCGTTTCCAGCGTGGGCTCGAAGCCCATGCTCTTGTAAGACAGGAAGCGCATCTCAATGCCACGATCTGCGGCGAGCTGTTTGGAAAGGTCGAGCAAACCCTGCTCGCGGCCTTTGACCGGCGGCCAGTTGGTGTAATCACCGATCAAGCTGAGAATGACGACGCGCTGATGCTTTTGCACGGCGCGCAGCAACGTGCCGGGAATGCCGAAGGGACAGTCATCATAATGCGCGCCGATGGCGAGAAGTGTGCGTGTCATTCACAGATGATGGCGACAAGGCTCCGCTAGGGCAAGCAGCAATGCCAGGATGCGATCTTCCTCCACTTCCCCTCATTCCGGGTCGATCCGCTCAAACACACGGCGCAGCACGTCGGGAAAGGCATCAGGCCAGTTTCCTGACGTCGTTTCCTGCACGCGCTCCAGCCAGAGCGTGTCAGGCACATGCGGCGTCCAAAAATCACGCCAGCCAAACGCCGCCTGGGTGGCGCCACGCCGGAACAACAATGCCTCGCCGTTCTTGCCGCAGAAATGCGTGCTCAATACCACAGTGCGCGGTCCCGCCGGCGGATGCAGCAGCGAAATGCCGGGCAGATCCCGCCACAAGGATGGATCACATCCCAGCGCGTCAAAAACCGACGGCAGAAGGTCCAGATGCGACGCGCAGTCCGTCGCCGGGCCGCGACCGATGCCGAGGCTTCGCGGCCATTTGATGAGCATGGGCACACGCGTCTGCGGTTCGTTGAGCATCGTGCCGTGAAACCAACTGCCTTCCTCCTTGAACTCCTCCCCGTGATCGCCTGTCACGATGATGATGGCGTCTTCATAACGGCCTTGTTCCTTCAGCCACGCCATGAACTGTCCCAGTTGTGCATCCACCCACGCCACCGAGTTCCAAAAGCGGTTCATGATCCGCCGCACCTCGTCCGCATCGGGACGCATGGGGAAAATCGGATTCTCCTCGTAGTCGCGCATGGGCGGCGTGAACGAGGCCGCCCACTTGTAGTTATAGTGGGTGGAATCCATGCCGGTGATGGCCAGCAAACCGCCCGGTGTGCGGTCCAGCACGCTCTTTCGCAGACGGTTCAACATGCGTACCTCACGCTCCGGCACCTTGAAGAAATTTTCCGGATGATCGGGTCCCACATGCTCCATGACCTCCACCTCGCGCGGCTCGCCGAAATTTCCGGCCACCATGCCCATGTAATCGAAGTTGTTCACCATCCGCACCTCCACGCGATAACCGGCGCCCTTTAGCACCGCAGGCAGCGGCGCGAGTTTCTTCGCCTGCCGCGCTTCTTCGACGAAAACCGGCAGCCGGCCGCTGAGAATGGAAAACCATGACTGGTGCGTCACATTCGAGGCCGCCCACGTCTCCTTCAGCGGCTGGCACTCCTCATCACGCCAGCGGCACAAGAACGGCGCGATGTCAGGACGCAACGCATCCGCCCGCAACGACTCAACCATGAACACAAACACGTCGGGACGCGATTTGAGAACCTGCGGAGCAGACGAGGGCCTTGGATTGGCAAACTGCACCCGATAAGTCGCCAGTCCGGGTTCGGGCTCCACCCACGTCATCCGCCGATTATAGGCTTTCCGCTCCCACCAGCGCCAGCCGCGGTCCTTGAGCACGGTTCCCGCCAGTTGGTCCACCTGCAATGCAATCCATGCCGCGGCAGCCACGCATGCGAACGTCAGCGGGCTGATCTTCCATCCACGGCGACGTGAAAACCACCGGCACAAAACAAACATGACCGGAGGGACTGCCAGCACCACCATGCCAGCAAGAATCGTTTGTGCGTTCAATTCCACACCGCCCGCTGCCCACGCACGCTCCAGTTCGAACCGCCCTCCCACGAGCAGTTCCCCAAACATCTCCATCATTCCCTTCCCCCACCACACTCGCAGAGCCGTGTTGAGCACCACGACCAGCGGCGTGTAAACCAGCACCAGGCGGCCGAGCCAGCGCCCAACCGCAGGTGCCCAGCGCTCATGCAAGGCGAGCAGAAACCAGACGCCACCTGCGATCACCAGCAGCGTGAGCAATCGTGCCACAAACGCATCCGCCGTCTCGATCCATCCTGGTGGCGCATCGCGCAGGATCATCGCGTCGCAACCCACCCAGACCAGCAGCCACACGACGCCGAAACAAGCATTCCACGGCTGTTTCGTTCGCAAAAAGCAAATCAACTCCTCCCGGCGGACACGCCAGTTCATCATCACACTCATCAGCGCGGGCATGAGCCACACCAGCAAGCCAGCCCAGAAGACTTCACGCGAAAGTGTGCCCGCCATGCCGGCAGTACTCCACAGCAGCACAAACATCGTTCCTGACCTTCTCCATCGTTCCACCGCGCCCCACCACCAGCCGCCTAGCAAACTGCCGATGACGGACCATTTGACCACCATCCACGCTTCAAGCAGCAGATGACCGCGCTGTGGCCGGAGATTCTCACCCAGCAATGGCACGGTCCACTCATGCACGAAGCTGACCAGCATCGCCGTCACAGCGCCGATCCAAGCCGCCAGCCTCCAGGCGCCAGACGGGGCTTTGGATGGAGAACCTTGGGCGCTTGTCATTGAAAACGGAAGGGATGGAGGTGATCTCGAATCAAATACGGCAGGAAAAACGCGGAGCATGACATCTTCCGACATGAAGCCAAGCTTCTTGTGCCAGCACGCGTCCTGATGCCGTCACCGGGGCGTATTCATGCGGCGAAAACACCGCTCCCATCCACCTCCAACCACGCCTGCCATGATGCCAGCCTCCACCCTCTTCATTGTCGGCCCCACGGCCTCCGGCAAGTCCGCCCTCGCAATCGCCGTGGCGGAGCGTTTGGGGGGCGAAATCGTGAACGCGGACGCCTTTCAGCTCTACGCGGGCCTCAACATCCTCACCGCGAAACCCTCCGCCGCGGACATGCAACGCGTGCCGCATCATCTCTACGGAGTGCTGCCGCTCACCGACTCCTGCGATGCGCAGCGTTTCCACACTCTCGCCATGCCTGTGATTCACGACATCGCCTCACGCGGCCACGTGCCTGTCGTTGTCGGCGGATCGGGCCTCTACATCAAGGCGCTCACCCACGGCCTCTCGCCCCTGCCCGCGGCCTCGCCTGCCCTGCGGGAGCGGTTCAAACATCTCAGCATCGGCGAAAAGATCGTCTGGCTGCTGCAACGTGATCCCGAGGCCGCCACCACCGTCAACCTGCGCAATCCGCGGTATGTCGAACGTGCGCTCGAAATCTGCCTCCTCACCGGCCGCCCGCAGTCCGGCCTGCGCCGCTCTTTCCAGGACGATCAGCCGAAGGTGAACGGGGTCGTGCTCGACTGGGACCGCGAAACACTTTACCAACGCATCAACCAACGCGTCCTCGACATGGTCAAAGCCGGCTTGATCGACGAAGTCGCCGCATTGGGCCCGCTTTCCGAAACCGCTGCCAAGGCGATCGGCGTTCGCGAAGTGCGGGAACATCTCGCGGGCAAGCTGACACTGGATCAAACCATCGCCGCCATCCAGCAGGCCACCCGCCACTATGCCAAGCGCCAGATCACCTGGTTCCGCCGCGAGCGGTGCTTCCAAACGATTTGCCTCGATTCCCTTCCAGCGGCAGAGTACATCCTCGAAAAGATTCTTTCCCTCCCCGGCCTTCGTCATTCGACATCCTGACTTCGTCATTTTCCAATGCCACCGCCCGTCCAGCCCGCACGTCCCGTCTTCGTCAACCTTGGCCCGCGCAGCTATGTCGTTCAGGTCGGACGTGACCTGCTGAAAACGCTCGGTGAGGAAGTGAACAAGAAAATGCCCGACCGCACCAAGTGCGCCGTCCTCACCGACTCGAACGTCGGTCCGCTCTACGCTGAAAAGGTCATGGAAAGCCTCCGCTCCGTCGGCAAGGAAACGCATCTCATCACCGTCCCCGCTGGCGAATCGTCAAAATCCCTGACCTCGTGTGAAACGGTGCTGGGGGAAATGGTCGGCGCGGGCCTCGACCGGAAAAGTTTCCTCGTCGCCCTCGGCGGCGGTGTCATTGGCGATCTCGGCGGTTTTTGTGCCGCGATCTTCCAGCGCGGCATCCCCTACGTGCAGGTGCCCACCACCGTGCTCGCGCAGGTGGACAGCTCGGTCGGCGGCAAGACCGGCGTGAATCTCCCAAATGCCAAAAACATGGTCGGCGCCTTTCACCAGCCCGTGCACGTGGTCGCCGACGTTGACACGCTCAACTCGCTGCCCAACCGCGAATGGAACGAAGGCTTCGCCGAGATCATCAAACATGCCGCCATCCGTGATGTCTCCATGTTTGATGCCATCGACAACATCGCCGCCGGCAAGGGCGATCTCGTCACTCTCATCCGCCGCAACATCTCCATCAAGGCCGCGGTGGTCGAAGCCGACGAATATGAAACCATCGGCACCCGCGCCCTGCTGAATTTCGGCCACACGCTCGGTCACGCCATCGAGGCGGCCGCAGGTTATGGCCGGCTCCTGCACGGCGAGGCCATCAGCCTCGGCCTGCGTGCCGCCGCCTGGCTCTCCACCCAGGTTTCCGACCTCACTGCCGAGGATTACGAACGCATCCTCGGCCTGCTCAAGCTTTGCGACCTTCCCATCCGCCTGCCCGACGACCTCGACATCGAGGAAATCATGCGCATCGCACGCGCCGACAAAAAGTTTGAGAACGGCAAGATCCGTTTCGTCCTCCTCCGCAAGCCCGGCGAAGCCTATGTCAGCAAAGACGTGCTCGAAGGCCACTTGAAGCAGGCGCTGGACGAGCTTCGTAAATGACGGATGCGCTTCCTCACTCCCGCCAATCTCCACTTCCTCTGGCTCGCGCTCATCCCGCTGGCGTTGTGGTTGTTCCGGCGGCAGGCGAGGCGGGTTCCGGTTTCGACGCTGCTGTTCTTCAAATCGCTCGCACGAGAGCATCAGGAGTCCGCGTGGCTGCGGCGCATCAAAAAGTGGCTCTCGCTGCTGCTCACGCTGCTCGTGTTGATCTTCGCCGTCCTCGCCCTCGCACGGCCCAGCAGCAATCTCTCCGCCGATTCGCCCGGCGCCGTCGTCATCGTCGTCGATCATTCCGCCTCGATGGCCGCCACCGATCTACAAGGACGCACGCGGCTCGATGAGGCAAAGCGCCTCGTGAAAGAACGCGTCCGTGCCCTGCCGGATCAGGTCGTGCTCTCGCTCATCGCCTTCGATGCACGTCCGCGTGTGTTGCTCTCCCGCAGCCGCAATCGTCGCGAATGTCTGCGCCTTCTCGATGAAATCACGCCCATTCCTGTCGAAGGCAAAGCAGAGGCCGCTTTGAACGTCGCCAAACGTCTCGCCGACCTCGAGGAGCGTTCGCGCATCTGGCTCGCCGCCGATTTCGCGCCGCCTGCTTATCCTGATTTCGATTTGATCTCCACCGCGCTGCCGGAACCGCTCAATGCCGGCATCACCGGATTCCAAATCCGGCAAAGTCCGCTCGCACGCGACCGCTACGAAGCCTTTGTCAAAGTCACCGCCGCCCCCAGCAACGCCTCGAAGACCACTTCCACGCTCGAAGTCACCCTCGCCGGGCGCATCGCCCAACTCCGCGAACTCGAGCTCGCCCCCGGCGAGTCCAGCTCACTCATCCTGCCGCTCGAAGGACTGCGCGGGCAGCGCTTGGAGATGCGTTTGAAGACAACAGGCGACTGTTTCGGCTGGGACGACGGTCTCTCGGCTCCATTGCCAAAAACACGACCATTGCAGGTCGCGTGGTTCGCGGAAAAACCCGATCCTTTCACCGAACTCGCCCTTTCCGCGCTCATCGAAGCCGGACGCATTGAAATGAAGAAGGGCGATCCCACCGCCTGGCCGCCGAAGGATCAGCCTGATGTCTTCATCTTCGAAAACTGGCTCCCGAAAGAGTGGCCCGCCGGCAAACCCGTCATCGCGCTTACCCCGCAGCAAAACTCCGGTCCCATTCACACACGCGTCATTCGCGTGCCTCATGACAGCGTGCGCGCCGTGCAGCCTGATCATCCTGTGCTCTTCCGCGTCAGCAGCAGCCGCATTGCTCTGACGCAAACCACAGTCCTCGATCTTCCCGCGTCTCTGGAGCCTCTGTGGATCGCTGGCAACGAACCTGTGCTCACCGCTGGTGAGTTCAACGGCCAGCGCCTCATCATCACCGCCTTTTCGCCCGCACAATCCGAGCAGCTCGCATTGCTTCCTTCCTTCCCTCTCGTCCTCGGCAACGCTCTCTACTGGTGCGCCGAGGACAGCGACGCACTCGCTGATCTGCGCACATTGCACACGGGTGAGATGCTCAGCGCCACGAACCTCGTGCAATGGCACGCGTGGGATGGCGCTCAATTCATCGACGCGTCCGACGACCCCGCGAACGGTCTGCTCATGCTCAATCGCATCGGCAGTTGGGAGACCGGCGATGATCGCGCTGGTGCCTGCGCACTCATCTCCGACACCGAGACGAGTCTTCCGAAACATGCTCCGTCCACCGTTGCTTCTGCAAACCCACCGGCTCCCATCATCACCGCGTCCGCGTTCAGCACCTGGCCGAAGCGGTTGATCTGGCTCGCGCTCGCGCTACTGCTTGTGGAGAGCTTTCTTTTCCATCGCAAAGCGGTGTATTGAAACTTGTTCACAGGCACCTCGTTTATTCACAGCTACACCGCCTGAAATCCTCCCATATCTTGTTTTGGATATGTTAATGATCCTCAAGATATGGTAAAATTTGGCCTTCGGTGTTGCGGCCACTTGCCGGGAAATGGTTCAATCCACCTCAGCAACATCTTCCACGGCATTCGTCATTCGGATTTCCTCATTCGTCATTAGCAGCCCTCTTTCTTCCCAAGCTCATGTACCTGAAAAGTCTCACTCTCCATGGCTTCAAGTCCTTCGCCGACAAGACGCACTTTGAATTCCACAATGGCGTCACCGGCATTGTCGGCCCGAACGGCTGCGGCAAGTCCAATGTCGTCGATGCCATCCGCTGGGTGCTCGGCGAAACCTCCGCCAAAGCTCTGCGCGGCGAGGAAATGGCGGACGTCATTTTCAACGGCACTGACAAGCGCAAGCCTGTCGGCCTCGCGGAAGTCACGCTCACCATGGCGGACTGCGAGCAGTCGTTGAATGTCGATTTCAACGAGGTTGCCATCACACGCCGCGTGTTTCGCGATGGTCGCAGCGAATATCGCCTCAACAACACCGTCTGCCGTCTCAAGGACATCCACGACCTCATCGCCGGCACTGGCATTGGCCGCGCCGCTTACTCAATCATGGCGCAGGGCCAGATCGACATGCTTCTCAGCTCGAAGCCCGAAGATCGCCGCACGGTGTTCGAAGAAGCCGCTGGCATCACAAAGTTCAAATCGCAGAAGAAGGAAGCATTGCGCAAACTCGAATACACCGAGGCCAATCTTCTCCGCGTCGCCGACATCATTGCCGAAGTGAAGCGCCAGATGGGCAGCTTGCAGCGTCAGGCGGCCAAAGCGCGTCGTTATCAAGCCTTGCTCGAAGACACACGTCTGCTCGACACACATCTCGCACACAAGCAGTTCACCGAATTCTCAGGCGAGAAGTCCGAGATCGAAAACCAGGCGCGCATGCTCACCGCGCAGCTTGATGAGGTGCAGCGCAATCTCCAGGCCACCGAGACCGAGGCTGCGCAAACACGTGAAGCTTATCACGCCATCGAATCGCAGATCAGCCAGCTCCGCCAGCAGGCGCAGGAGCTTCGTTCACAGATGCAGAGCGCTGAGGGACGCATTGGCTTCAACAAGGAACGCAACGAGGAACTCGAAAGCCGCATCAAGCAGAACGAAGATCAAATCAACGCCAGCCAGCAGCTCATCGACGAGGCACGTCACCAGATGGCCATCGCCGACGAGCAGGTGCTCGCCATCCGCACGAACATCGAGTCACGCCAGCAGGCCGTGAACGAGCACAACAGCCTGCATCAAAGCATTTTGCCTGAGCGTCATCGTCTGGAAGGTGAGCGTCGTGCTGTGCGCGAGTCCATCCGCCAGTTTGAAGGCCAGATTGCCGCTTCCGAAGCTCGTGCGCAGAGTTTGACGAACCAGATCAGCGCCGACCGCCAGCGCCACGAGGCTTTGGGCCGCGACCGCCATGCCGCCGCGCAGGCTAAAGAGGCCAGCCAGATCGAATTCGACGAATTGCAGCGCCAGATTCACGAACTCGAGGAGACACGCAACGAACTCGACGAAAAGGCCAAGGAATGCGCCCGCCAGATCATTGAAAAGCGCCGCCAGCGCGATGCGATGCATCAGGAGTTGAACGAACTCCAGCGCAGCGTCACACAGCGCAAGTCACGCCTCGAAGTCATCGAACAGCTGTTGCAAAAGGGCGAAGGACTCGCCGAAGGAACGCAGAACGTCCTTCGCGGTCTCGACAACCCCGAGGTCTATTCCACCGGCGTGCGCGGCTTGCTCGCTTCGAGCATCGAAGTCACCGATTCCGCCTTCATTCCTGCCGTCGAAGCCGCGTTGCGCGATCATTTGCAGGCTGTGCTGCTCACGGAGAGTGAACTTGCCGCGCAGATCGTCGATCGCCTCAACGATCACAAGATGGGCCGCGCCACGCTCTTCCCGCAGGACTTCTGCAACCTGCATCGCAACGGCGACCGCGAACTGATGCCTGCTGGCGCCATCGCCTGGGCCACGGACAAGGTGCGCGTCAAAACCGGCGTGCAGAGTCTCATCGACCACCTGCTGCACAATGTGCTCGTCGTCGATGACATGCACACCGCGCTGCGCTTGAAGCGCGAGATGCCGCATCTCGCCATCGCGACGATGCGCGGGGAGTTCATCTCCACCGATGGCATTATTTTCGGCGGTGCCACGAAAGCCGAGGAATCCTCCACGCTGCGTCGCGAGGCGGAGCTTCGCCAGCTCCGCACTGAGGTCGAGGCGCTCGATTTCCAGCTTCTGGAGAAGGAAGAAGCATTGCAAACGCTCAACACGCAGCTCGAAGACCAGCAACGCGAAGAAATCACCCTGCGCGAGCAGAGCCAGCGTGCACGTGAAGGTTTCTCACAGCTTCAGGGCCAAACTTCTGTTGTGCAGCGCGCGCTTCAGCAGGCCGTGGCGAAGCTGGAAAGCGTGGAATGGGACCAGGCGCAGATCGACGAGCGCATCGGTGGCTCTGAGAGCCAGATCAACGAGATGCGCGCGGCCTCGGCGCAGGCTCAGGAACAACTTGAGGCATCGCGTGTGCGCGAAGGCGAGCTGGAAGTCGAGATGGAAGCCTTCCTCCGCCGCGAACTCGAATCCAGCGAACGCTTGAACGAACTCCGCACATCGCTCGCCCTTGAGCAGAGTGCCTTGCAATCCCTCGAACGTCAAAAAGCGCCGATGGCATCGCGTTTGCACGAGCTTCAGGTCGGATTGGACCGCTACGACCAGGAGATCAACACCTGGCGCATGCGCATCCAGCAGAGCGATGCAGAGAACTCCCGTCTCAACGAGCAGATCGAGTCACAGCGTGGTGCGGTCGGCTCCATTGAAGATCACCTCAACTCGAAGAGCGACGAACGCGCCGCCTTCTTCGAAAAGGTCTCCGAACTCGAGACCAGGCTCGTCGCCCTGCGCCAAAGCTACAATGGCCTCAACGAGTCCCGCAACCGTGCGGAGGTTTCCCTCACGCGCGTCGATCTGCGTCTCGAAAACCTCATCAACCAGGTGCAGGAGCGCTACAGCTTCCATATCGAAGCCTTCGAGCCCGATTACCACGTACTCATGGTCACCATCGAGGAGCAGAAAAAGGCCCGCAGCCGCGGGAAGAAGGCTGCTTCCACAGCGGAGACGTCCGAACCATCTGACGTGTCCGACCAGTCCGGCTCGTCGGACATGCCTGAGGCCGTTGAAATCCCGCAGGAAGAGGAAGCTCCGCAAATCCGCGCCATTTCCAACCGCGACGACGATGTGGATATCGACGACGTCGTTGTTCCTGGGCAGGAAGCTGAGCCCGACTGGGCCTTCGTCATGGAGGTCGTTTATGAACTGCGTCAAAAGCTCGAAGGCATCGGCCCGGTGAACCTCGACGCCATCCAGGAGTTCGAAGAATTGGAAGAACGCCACAATTTCCTCGAAACGCAGCACAGCGACCTCGTGAAGTCGAAGGAGGAGTTGCATCAGGTCATCGCGAAGATCAACGAAACCACAAAGACCATGTTCAGCGAGACCTTCCAGCTCGTGCGTGGATTCTTCCAGAACAACTTCAGGGAGCTCTTCGGCCCGCAGGCCAAGGCCGACCTCATGCTCATCGACGAGGGCGATCCGCTCGAGTCCGGCATTGAAATCATCGCCAAGCCGCCGGGCAAGAAGCTGCAGACCATCAGCCTCCTCTCCGGTGGCGAACGCAGCATGACCGCCGTGGCGTTGCTGTTCTCCATCTATCAGGTGAAGCCCTCGCCGTTCTGCGTGCTGGACGAGTTGGACGCCCCGCTCGACGAGACGAACATCGGCCGCTTCCTCAAGATGCTGGACAATTTCATCGAGAACAGCCAGTTCATCATTGTCACGCACAACAAGCGCACGATGAGCCGCGCCGATGTCATCTATGGTGTCACCATGCAGGAGTTCGGCGTGTCGAAGCCTGTCGGCGTCCGCATGACGACCGAGGAAACGCGCACGACGAAAAAATCCGAGCAGGAGCTTCACCTCGAATCCCCCGCGGAGATCAAGCGATCGGAAACCCTCGAAGAGCAGCAGGAACGGCTCTCCGAGATCGAGGAGCAGGAGGAGGAAACTCCTGCGGCGCTGGTGTAGCAGGCTGCACTTCGTCAAGGAGTCAAAGATCAGGGCGGTCAAGGGACTTGTCTCTTGACTGCTTGACCTCCTGACCGTTGACGCTCCTGTCCGCCCATGACCTTCACGATTGAATCCTTCCACTTCCACGTCCTGCCGATGCGGACGCGGTTTCCATTCAAGTATGGCATCGCCAGCATGAGCGCGCTGCCGCACCTGTTTGTGACTGTGAATTTGATCGTTGATGGAAAGCCGGCGCAGGGTCTGGCGAGTGAAGGACTGCCGCCGAAGTGGTTCACGAAGAATCCGGACACGCTGTTTGAGGTCGATCTCGCGGAGATGCTCGCGGTGATTCAAAACGCCTCGCGCATCGGGCGGCTGGCAGCGGAGAAGGACATCGGTTTCTTCGCGTGGTGGCAGGGCTTGTATGCGGAGCAGACGAACTGGGCGGGTGTGAAGAATGTGCCGCCGCTGCTGGCGAATCTCGGCGTGAGTTTGATCGAGCGCGCAGTGCTCGACGGCCTGTGCAAGGCGCTGGGGCAATCGCTGCATGTGATTTTGCACACCGATGCGCTCGGCATCGACCTGGGCGCGGTGCGCGAGGAATTGCGCGGCATGCGAGTGAGCGATGTGATTGCTCCACAGCCGCTCTCCCGTGTGCATGCGCGGCACACCGTGGGCCTGGGAGACGCGCTGACGGCGGCCGACGGCACCTTGGACGACGGCCTGCCTTTCACGCTGGAAGATTCCATCCGCGCCTACGGTCTGCGCTATTTCAAACTCAAAGTCTGCGGCAAGCCAGAGGTGGATCTGCCACGCCTGCGCGAAATCACGCGGGTCATCACCTCCAACTGCCCGGACGGCTTCCACTCGACGCTGGATGGCAACGAGCAGTTTTATGATCTGGCGTCGTTCTGCGAGTTTTACGAGGTTTTGCGATCAGACGCGGCGCTGGAGCCGTTGTTGCGCAGTGTCCTGTTGATCGAGCAGCCACTGCACCGCTCCAAGGCGCTGGCTGAAGACGTGCGGTCGGGTCCCGGCATGATCATCGACGAAAGCGACGGCTCGCTGGACGATCTGCCACTCGCGCTGGACCTCGGCTACCGCGGCACGAGCCACAAGAACTGCAAGGGCATCGTCAAGGGCCTGGCAAACGCCGCGCTGCTGAAAAAACGCGCCGCCAGCATTCCCGGCGGGCCGGTTTTGAGCGGCGAGGATCTGGCAGGCATGGGGCCAGTGGCGATGCTGCAGGACTTGAGCCTCATGGCGTTGCTCGGCATCACGCACGTGGAGCGCAACGGTCATCATTACTTCCGTGGACTGAGCATGTATCCACCGCAGACACAGGAGGCGGCGTTGCAGGCCCACGCGGGCTTTTATCACCGGCATCCGGAAGGTTTCCCCACCATTCGCATCGAAAACGGCATGCTCGACGTGAGCACCGTCAACGCGGCTCCCTTTGGCTGCGGCCTCACACTCGACGTTTCAGCCTTCGAGCCGCTGAATGCCTGGATCAAGCGGGGCGGGATGGCTGAACTGTGAGCAGCGGCTACTTCTTCGCCGGCGTTTCGACGCCAAACAACGGCAGGGATTTTTTCACCGACTGGGTGACTCCCCAGAGCAGCGGGGTGGAGACGATGATCCAGATGAGGACGGCTTTCATGGTCGAGGGTCAGGCTGGGGTGGTGTCTTTGATGTGATGCTTCGGATCGACGGGACGGACGAGCAGGTTGGCGACGAGGCCGATGGCAAGCAGGCCGCACATGAGATGGAAGGTGCCGTTGTAGGCCTGCGCCTTGGGCACGCCGGCGGCGACACGGTGGTCGTAGAAGCCATTGATCAACGAGGGGCCGAGCACCGCCGCGACACTCCACGCGGTGATCAGCCGTCCATGAATCGCACCGACCTGGTAGGTGCCGAACATGTCCTTCAAGTAGGCGGGAATCGTCGCAAAACCGCCGCCATACATGCTGATGATGACGGCGGTGCAGATGACAAAGAGCGTGCGGTTCTGCGTCTCCTGCGTGTATGGCAGCAACGCATACAACGCCGCCCCGAGGAGGAAGTAGATGCAATAGACCGTCTTGCGCCCGGTGAGATCAGAAATCGAGGACCACACGAAGCGCCCGCCCATGTTGAAGATGCTCAGCAAACCGGTGAAGCCGGCACCGATGGCCACGCTGACGCCAAACATGTCCTGGCACATGTCTGCCGCGCGTCCCAGCACACCGATCCCGGCGCTCACGTTCATGCACAGCACGGTCCACAGCAGCCAGAACTGCGGCGTTTTCCACGCCGTGTCCACGGACACACTCGCGGTGGTGATCATGTGATGCGCCGCGGCGACTTTCGGCTCATAGCCCTCCGGTTTCCAATCCGCAGCAGGCACGCGCACGATGCAGGCACCAAACACCATGAAGCACGCGTAAAGCGCGGACATCGTCATGAACGCGCTCATCGCACCCGTGTCGGGAGCCTTGGCAAAATGATTCATCAGTTCCTGCGCCAGCGGCGAGCCGATCAATGCGCCGCCTCCGAAACCCATGATCGCCATGCCGGTGGCCATGCCAGGACGGTCGGGAAACCATTTCACCAAGGTCGAGACGGGCGCAATGTAACCCAGCCCGAGGCCAATGCCGCCCACAAAGCCGTAGCCGCCCCAGATGAGCCACAGTGATTTCAACTTCACTCCCAGCGCGGCCAGAAGCAGACCGCCGCAGAAGCACACGCAGGATGCCAGCATCGTCTTCCGCGGACCCGAGCGCTCCACCCATTTTCCAAACACTGCTGCCGACAGCCCCAACATCACCAATGCGATCTGATAAGCGACGTTCACCTTGGAAACCGGCACGTCCAGTTCCGCGCCCAACGGCTTGTTGAACACGCTGAAGGCATACACCTGCCCGATGCACATGTGGACGGCGACTGCGGCGGGAGGAACAAGCCAGCGGCTGAATCCGGGCCTGGCGACAGTGGCTTCACGGGAGAGAAAACTCATGATGGGATCGGGGGGATGGTTGCGCCGTGTGTTTTAGAGGGTCGGGGGGAGGAATGGCAAGGAAAGATTGACCAGACACAAGAAACGCAGGGAGTTGTTCGTTTGTGCGGATGATCCGGTCTTTTCCGGTGCCAACTCCAACTCATACCCACACATCCATGAAATCGCTGATCACCGTCTTCGCCCTCTCCTTTGCCTCGCTGGCTTTCGCCGCGGACAAGTGCCCCATCAGTGGCAAGCCCGCCGACCCGAGCATCACCAGCACCGGCAAGGACGGCAAAACCGTCGCCTTCTGCTGTGAGAGGTGTAAAGCGAAGTTCGACGCCAAGAACAAGTAAGAGCAGGCGCGCTGATTTTCTCAACGCGTGCAAAAGCGGAGCCGGGAAACCGGTTCCGCTTTTTGCTTGGGACGCTCAGCGTTTCTTCACGCCGTGTTCGCGCAAAAACTTTTGATGACCCACTTCCACAAACTCCGGGTCGCGGGCGCGGATGACGGCATCCTCAAGGCTGATGAAGCCATGGTTGGTCAGGTGCATGAGGCTGTCGTCAATCGTGTGCATGCCGTCCGGCCCGCCGATCTGGATGAGGTTTGCCAACTGGGACAGTCGGCGAGACCGGATGCTGGAAACGATGCCTTGATTGCCCACCATCACCTCTGAGGCCATGACACGCCCTGGCTGGTCATGACGCACGATGAGGGACTGGCAGATCACTCCGCGAAGTGAACCGGCGAGCTGGGAGGCCACGAAGTCCTGCTGTTCCTCCGGGAAGGCATCGAGGATGCGCAACACCGTGCTCGGTGCGTCATGCGTGTGGAGCGTGCTGATGACGAGATGGCCAGTTTCCGCAGCCGTGAGTGCTGTGCGCATGGTCTCCAGATCACGCAACTCACTCACCACAATGACATCGGCGTCCTGCCGCAGGGCGCTTTTGATGGCGGCGGCAAAACTGTGCGTGTCCGCGCCCACCTGGCGCTGGCGCACGAGGCTGTTCTCGTGGGTGAAGAGGTATTCGATGGGATCCTCGATGCTGACGATGTTTGCACGGCGCGTGCGGGCAATGTGCTGCGTCAGAGACGCCAGCGTGGTCGTCTTGCCGCAGTTGCTGGTGCCCGTGACAAGGATCAGCCCGTCCCGCATCTGAGTGAAGCCCTCCACCGTCGGTCCGTGGCCCAGGTCCCGCAACTCGGATATCGTGGCCGGAATGTAGCGGAAGGAAGCCTCGATGCGGCCCAGCACATAGCAGGCGTTGCCGCGGAAGCGTCCGAGGTTTTCCACCTGGATGGCGAAGTCCAGCTCCCACTTCTGCTCCAGCTCCGCACGCTGGTTTTCCTTCAGCACGCCGAAAATCAGCTCCCGCAGGTCGTTGATGTCGAGCACCTCGCCCGTCATTGGTTCGAGAACGCCATTGACGCGGCCCATGGGTGGAGAATTGGCGCTGATGTGCAGGTCGGAGCCGCCGCGCTCAATGACCATGAAAAGATATTCGATGAGATCGTGGGTACGCATGGGGAAAGACTTCGTTGACGGTGGTTTACAGTGGTTGGCGGTTGTTGACGATTGTTTTCAGAGTTGTGAAGGACACTGGTTCGGTCTGGCAACCACTGTCAACCATCGTAAACCACGTCAACAATGGCAAACCATCCGCTCAGGAGATACCACGGGCCGCGCGGCGGAACTCGGCCTCGTTGCCCGTGGCCGCGATGGCGGTGGGTTCGTCGATGATGCCGGCCTCGTAGGCGGAGACGATGGATTGCAGGAAAGTACGGCAGTTGGGATCGTTGGCGCGGGTGATGTAATCCTGGATGTCCGACACTGCACGCCGCGCGATCCAGTCGCGCACAGCGCCACCGTTTTGCAGGTGCTCCACCAAAAGCGTGAGCTTCCCATGCACATCCGGCACCAGCTTCTGGCACAGAACTCCCACCAACTGGTGCGAGAGCAGGTGCAGCCCGATGCCAACCTGATCCGCAGGGAAGAGGTTCACGAAACGCTCCATCGTGTCCCCAACCGTTGCGGAGTGCATCGAAGCGAGCACGAGATGCCCGGTCTCGCACGCCTGCAAAGCCGTGAAGGCTGTGTCGTGATCGCGAATCTCTCCCACGAAGATCACATCCGGCGCCTGGCGCATCGCAGCACGCAGTCCGCGTGGGAAACTTGGCGTGTCGCGGCCCACCTCGCGCTGGGTGAACATGCTGCGGTTGTTCGTGAAAATATACTCCACTGGATCTTCGATCGTCACAATGTGCCGCGCCACGTTCATGTTCATCCAATGCAGCAGACCAGCCAGCGTCGTGGATTTCCCCTGCCCCGTGGAGCCGGTGACCAGCACCATGCCATGCTCCTGCATGCCCCAGCGGGTGAGCAGCCACTCCGGCGCTCCCAACGCGGCGAGATTCGGCATGTCGGTGCGGATGCGGCGCAACGTGGCCGCCAGCCGGCCCAGCACTTTGTGCAGATTCACGCGAAAACGCACGCCGGAACGCGATACCATGCCGGTGTCCACGTCCATGTCCTTTAGCGAGTCGCCACCGCATGCCTGCCACAGCCCTGCGATGTGTGGGAGCAGCATCGGCTCATCACCGAAAATCATGAGCTGCTCGTTGATCTTCATCCGGGGCACCTCGCCCTCCTGGAGGAAGATGTCGCTCGCCTGGTGGTCTTCGGCGGCTTGAAGAATATCGTCGATGGAAATGGCCATGCGGAAGAATGCTAGCGGGGTGGCATGAGGCTACAAGCCTGCCGTGCAAGTTTCGTTACAAACCACGTCAAGGCGGGCTCGCCCCTCAAGATCGTCAAGACGTGGTCAAACGTCGCGCGGCTGCTTGCTTGACCAATCCTTGACTGGCACAGCCTTGACCTTCTCAACTCTCACTTCCCGGCCAGTAATCTCTCACAATACCACAGCATGCGTGGCAGATGGAATGGCCCCTTCCACATGTTTCCCTTCAGGGTGACGGATGGAGAGCCGTCGCGGTGCAGGTAGCCGAACCACTCGCCGTGCTTCGTGTCTGGAAAGTGAGCAAAGCTCCAGTCATGCACGAGTTGATGCCAATGCGCATACTTTGTGTCGCTTGTGATGTGCCAGGCCAGCAGCGTGGCAATGATCGCCTCATTGTGCGGCCACCAGAATTTCATGTCGTGCCAGTACTCCTGCACCGGTTTGCCGAACACGTCACGGAAGTAGAAAATGCCGCCGTGTTCCTGGTCCCAGCCGCGCTCCCACATGCAATCGAGGATTTGTAGCCCGAGGTGTACGTAACTCTGTTCTCCACGCCAGCGACCCTCATGCAGGATGAACCACGCGCATTCCAACGCATGACCCGGATTCAGCGTGCGGCCGTCGAAGTGGTCGATGATCGAGCCATCCGGTGAAACCATCTCCATCAGAGCCGCAAGGTCCGGTTTGAAGAAAAATTGCTGAATCTCCAAAATGAAGCGGTCCGCCCACTCGGAGCATGTGTGGCCGGAGATTTTCACGTCGCCCAGGTTCACGCGCAGTTCCTGCGCGGTCGCGATCCCGATCATCAGCGCGCCGATGCCCATCATCGGCCGCGTGTTCGGCTCGATCTTCGGCTGCATCAGACCTTTCTCGAAGGAATGCTTCAAATAAGTCGCAAAATCGCGCTTCGCCCGCTCCGCATAGCTTTCATCGCCCGTCGCCTTCGCATAGGCCGCGTGCGCGATGGCCGCGAACGCCTCGCTGAACACATAGCGCCGCATGCGCAGGGGCTTGCCTTCTCGTGTGACGGTAAAGAACAGCTTCCCATCCGTCGCATAACCATGCTTCTCCAGAAACGCCAGGCACGATCCCGCGGCGTCCAGCCAGTCGCTGCGTTTTTCAACCGTGTTGTAAAGCGTCGCAAACATCCATGCCGAGCGCCCCTGGAACCAGATGCTCTTGTCCGTGTCCAAAATCGATCCATCGCGATCCAGCGAGGTGATGATGCCGTCAAACTCACGATCCATCCCGTGCTTCAACCAAAATGGCATCACTTCATGCAGCAGTGTGTCGCGATAGAGCGTGCGTAACGCTTCGCGATGCTGTGGGTCGGTCAGGTTGGGTTTCATCGACGGACTTTTGAACCACTAATGATCGCTAATCCAACACTGATGGATTGGATTCAGGCATCAGTGGAACGTTTCGGATCAGGCGACGGCGAGCGCAAGACGTTGCTGACACGACAGACACCACACGAGCCGTTGCCTGCATCCGTTTTGTTAGCCCTCATGTGGTTTTGTGGTGATGAGCTTGGATTCGGTGATCTTCTTCTCCGAGATGGTGTAGGTGATGTCCACCTCATACCAAATGACATGCTTCTTCAGTTCCGTGTCTCCAGACGCTCGAACCATGGGGTGATCAGCATCAAGCCACTTCAACGGTGTCTCACGGCAGGCTCTGAAAATCCCATCTGAAGACTTAACCTCTACAAGGGCCTTCGCCGTGGCCGATGGAAGCTCGATACAAGTCATCTTTCGTTCAGCTACCGAGTAGATGCGACTCGTCCACGAGCGCTTGGTATCACGCACCATGAGGATAAAATGCTGCGAGTCAGGCGACCATAACAATCCGAGGTTCATTGGATCTGCATCGAGAGGATAGGTCGCGTAGCCGCCAAGGACGGTCGCACTGAGGGTTTTGTTGGTTCTGGCGTCAACGAGCGACAACACCGAAGGTTCATATCTCTCAATCGGGGCAACCACCTCAAGACGAAAGGCCCCATCCGGCGAGGTGCTCTGAGGCACCGGTGTTGTTTCAGCGCAAGCCGAGCTTGTCATGGCAAGCGTAACCAGAATGGCTGCCAAGCTATGAATGATGCGCTTCATGAATGATGGCGAGGAACTTGGCTTCCTTGGGCTACCGTTTTTTTAGCCACATTAAACTGTGGACGAATCAGATGCGTCCACAGTTTTTTGTGGTTTCCGGCCTCGGTTCAACCGGCACGCGTCCAAGCGGGCCGTTCCGCCTCAAACGTCACGCGTTCCTTCGTCAGCGGATGCGTGAAGGCCAGTTTCCACGCGTGCAGGCACAGCGGCGGATCGGTGATGGCGAGCGTTTGAGTCTCGCCGACTTTGCCTTCGGGCAGATAGGCCGCGTCACCGACGATGGGATGGCCGAGATGCCAGAGATGGATGCGGATTTGATTCGTACGGCCCGTGATCGGGCGCGCCTCGACGAGCGCGGTGCCGTCCGCATCGCGTTGAAGGACGCGAAACTCGGTTTTCGCTTCCTGGCCGTCTTCTTCCACTTTCCGGCCGCCGAGTTTGCCTGCCTCGGCACTGACAGGCGCGTCGCAGGTGAATTCATCCTGTGCCGGATGACCCTGAACTCGCGCCAGATAGACCTTTTCGACCTCGCCGCGCTCAAACTGCGGCTGCACGAAGCGTGCGAAGTGCTGCGTCTTGCACAGCAGCATCACGCCGGTTGTGTTCGCATCGAGGCGATGCACCGTGCGCGGGCGCAGCGGATGCCAGACGAGGTCGAGGATGTATTGCAGCGTGTTGCGGTTGAAACGACCGCCGACATGCACGGGCAGAGGCGCAGGCTTGTTCAGCACGAGGATGGCCTCGTCTTCAAACAGCACGCGAATGTCGGCGTTCACATCCGGCTCACGCAACGCGGGCGTGTGATGCAGGTAGTGCTCGCCCGCGCGCACGATGTGATCGGCGGTGACAGGTTTGCCATCCTTGTCGGTGAGGCGGCCGTTTTGCGCCGTTTGCAGCCAGACCTCGCGCCCGATGTGCGGCATGACATGATCGAAGGCATCCACGACCGTTTTGTGATCGCACGCGGCCGGAATGTGCAGCGGACGCTCGTGATCATACGGCACGCTGCCCGGCAGCGGCGTCGTGGCGGCGCGGATCGCAGCATGGCGCAGCTCAATCTGATCGCGCTGCTGCTGCTCGGTCGTTTTGAAGCAATACGGACACGAAACATGCGCCACATAGCGCGCATCGGCCTGATCCTCGGCCGTGAGCGGTGTCTGGCAGACGAAGCACTGCGCGGAGTCGGTTTCCGAGAGCGCGGGATCCACACCGACGCGCTGATCGAAGACAAAACACTCGCCGTCGTAGTGCGCGCCGCCGCATTCCTCGAAGTACTTCAAAATTCCGCCTTCCAACTGCCACACGTGTTCAAAACCCGCGCGCTCCATGAACGGCGCAGCCTTCTCGCAGCGGATGCCGCCGGTGCAGAAGGATACGATCTCGGCTTTTTTGAGCTCCGGCGGCAGTTTGGCCACTGCATCGGGGAATTCGCGGAAATGGTCGATGCCGGCGACGACCGCGCCTTTGAACGTGCCGAGCTTCACCTCGTAGTCGTTGCGCGTGTCGTAGAGCACGACCGGCCTGCCTTCATCGAGCCACTGCTTGAGCACCTTCGGCTCCAATCGCGGCGAGGTGTACTTCGCCGGTTCGATACCTTCGACGCCGAAGGCGATGATCTCCTTCTTGATGCGCACAAGCATGCGACGGAAGGGCTGCGCGGCGCTCTGGCTGTATTTCGGCTTCAGTCCTTCGAGGCCGGGAATGCTGCGCAAATCGTCCACCAGCGCGTCCACGTCCTCACGCACGCCCGCGACGAACATGTTGATGCCTTCCTCACTGAGCAAAATGGTACCCTTGAGCCCGCGCTGCTTGCAAGACGCCAGCAGCCGCGTGCGCAGCTCTTTCAGGCCGGAAAGCGGCGCGAACTTGTAACAGGAGATGTTCGTGATCGTGGCGATGGCAGACATGGACAAGCCTTTGAAGCACACGAATTTGTTTCACGCGAGCCGAAACCCGAGGCGGGTTTCGCCTTGCCGCTCGTTTCAAAGCGACGCTAGTATCTCCGCATGCCTTGTTTCCGGTCGATTGTCCTCGCGCATGCCTGCCTGCTCGCTGTTTCGCTGTCCCCGCTGACGGTGATGGGCCAGGCAGACTGGAACACGCCCAGCGCCTTCCGTCCCTCGTCCCCGCAAAACGACATGCTGTTTCCGGACATGCTGGCGAAGCGCATGATGGGCCAGCTTGATGCGGCTGAGGCTGAAATCCGCGGGAGCAAGGGCGATAACTCGCCTGAGCTGCTGCGCCAGCAGATGTACCGCGTTTACGTCTTGCTGAACATGGGCAGGCTCGAGGAGGCCGCGGAGCAGCTCGACCAGCTCCGCCGCAAGACCATGCCGATTCTCGAGGACGGCCGCCCGGCGGCCGAGCAGAGCGACATGCTCAAGGGACTGCGCAGCACATTGATGAACCTGGATGAGGAACTGGCCCTCCGGCGCGGAGAATACGACGCCGTGATCCAAAGCGGCACCGAACACCTGAAACTGCTGGCTGGCATGAAGGACCCGAAGGCACGCGGACGCATGATGCGCACCATCCTGTTCCTGGTGGAGGCGCTCAAGATGAAGCAGCGCGCAGGCGAATGCACCCCGTTGGTGAAACATGCCATTGATTTGATGAAGTCACCAGATGTCCCTTCCTCGGAAATGCTGGCGGGGGATCTTTCGCTCCTGGCAGCACAAGCAAAGTCGCTGCGTCTTTCTGACGAGGCCGGCATCCTGGGCGACAAGGCGGTGAAGATGATCGAGCAAATGCTCGTGGCAGATCGCAACACCCAGGTTTTCGGCCTGGCCCAGATCGCCCACGTTCAAATGGAGCAGAACAAGTTGCCTGAGGCCGAAACAGCATTGGTCAAGGCGATTGCGGCGGCGGAAGAGCAATCGGCAGACCCCTTGCTGCTCATCGATCTGCTCAACAGCCTGGGAAGGGTGAAGGAAGGATTGTACAAGACCCAAGGCGACAAGCAAAACCTGGAGCAAGCGGAGCGGAATTATCAACTGGCCTTGGTTCTGGCGCGGAAGGAGAACCCGCCATCGCCCATCGCCATCGCAATAGGTCTCGGCAATCTGGCCGGGGTGGAGGAACTCCGCGGAGAAGTCGCGAAGGCAGTGGAATTGCGGAAACAGGCTTGGGATGCCCTGGAAAAGACGGAAGGCCCCGACAGCGAGAAGACACTCCTGGCCCTGGCTGCCTACACCCAGGCCGTGGAATTTCAGGGGAAGGTGCCTGAAGCGTTGGAACTGTACAAAAAGCTGCTGACGCGGGCACAAACAACGCTCGGCGCGCTGCACCCGAAGGTGGCGGAGGTGCACCAGCTCATGGGGCGCGCCTACATGCAGGCCAAACGATGGGACGAGGCAGAAAAGAGCTATGAACGCGCCGCCGCCATTCGCGAACGAACGTTGGGCGCCGAACATGCCGACACCGCGAAGAGTTACTTCAATGTTGGCCTCGCCCGCGAGGCGAAGGGCGACTACGCGGGTGCCACGGCTTATTTCGACCATGTGCTGAAGATCGACCGGAAAGCACATGGCAATGGCAGCGAGGCCGTGGCGGAGGACATCACCGCACTGGCCCGCGTACTCATGCTTGATGGCAGAAAAGACGAGGCGGCGGCCAGGCTGAACGAACACATCGCGTGGATCGAGGAACATCTTGGCAGGGATCATTCGCTGCTGAGCATCCCATTCCTTGCCCTGGCGAATGTCGAGGAACAGCGCGAGAAGTTTGCCGAGGCCGAGGCGTTTTATCTCCACGTGATCGAGCTGCGGGTGAAGGCGCTTGGCGAGGACCACAACATGGTGGCCGATGCTCATGGCCGTTACGCAATGTTCTTGATCGCGCGCAACAAACTCACGCTTGCCGCGGATGAATTGCGCACCGCGGCGGCCAATTTCGCCCGTCATCACCTTCGCAATGGCACGCAGGAGGCGAACTTACGGACCTGCATCGATATTTATGTGAGTGTGCTGCGGAAGTTGCAGGTCGATCCGCACACCATCGAAAGTCACGTCCGCTCTCTCGAAAAAGGCGTTGATCCGGTGCAAGAAGGCAAAAAATCCAATGCGTGATGTGAAGTGATCTGTGGGCGGCAGGCAGTCATTCGCCCCACATCGCTGTGAACAACCTGCGGGACTGTGAATATAAGCCCCGCATTTTTTCGCGAATAATTATGGCATTCGGACTGGGAATCCTTTATTTAAGGGCCATTAAATACTCGCTCTGCCAGCTTTCGTCTCTGGCCCTCGCTCCCGCCAGTCCATGTCCGCCGCCAAGAAAGGCTCGAAACCCTCTGCCAAGCGTTCTTCACACAAACGCAAGGGGGCTGACTCTCATGTGATCGATTACGAGCCGGATTCGCCAGTGATCCGGGAGCACGAAGCCTGTGAGCGCCGCCGCCGTGGTTTCCTCACTGCGATGTGGTTGATCGCGGGCATGATCGTCGTCGGTCTGGGTCACGTGACATGGCAGGAGGCGTTGGAGAAGAACTCACAATTCCTGCTCAAGCGTGTCATCGTGAACACTGAAGGCACGCTCACGCGCGAACAAATCGTCGCCGCCACCGGACTCACCGAGGCCACCAACCTGCTCACCATGAACTTGCGCGAGGTGCGCACGCGGATCGAACGCCTTCCGCAGGTGAAGTCCACCGTGATTCATCGCGATTACCACGGAACACTCACACTGGATGTGAAACAGCGCCTGCCTGTGGCCTGGATTGAATGCCCGCGGCTGAAACTGCTCAGCCCGCTCAGTGGCAAGGGCTGCCTGCTGGATGCCGAGGGCGCGCCTGTGCCCTGTGATGTGATCACCAAGCAGTGCCTCGCGATGCCGCGCATCGAATTTCCCGGCCTCAGCGAGTCGGTTCCTGGCAAACCTTCCACAGACCTGCAGGTGCATGCGGCCTTGCGGCTGATGACGGAACTGCAAAAACGCGCCGACGATCATCGGGCGAAGCTGGAACGCATTGAGATTCCGAATCCGTGGTCGCTCGTGGCGCATTTCAGCGGGGACATGCGGATCACCTTTGGCGTTGATGACATGGATCCCCAGCTCGCGCGTTTCGATCGCTTCATTCACGAGGCTGGCGCACGGAAATGGCGCGTGGCCACGCTGAACCTCCTCTCGCGCGTCAACACGCCTGTCACTTTTCATGAAACCCCGGATGTCGCCGGCTTGATCGTTGCCGGCACCACCGCCACCCCAGCACCTTGAACCACACATGGCCAGGAGCACCATCTACGCAGGACTCGAAATCGGAACGCACAAGATCTGCGTCGTTGTCGGCGAGGCGAAACGTGATGGCGCCATCAAAATCCTCGGCGTCGGCCAGGCTCCGTCCCGTGGCGTGCGCAAGGGCGAAATCGTCGATTTTGAAAAGGTGCAGACCTGCGTGAACGACGCGCTGGTGCGCGCCGAGGATCGCAGCGATGTGATGATCCGGAATGTCTTCCTCGGCGTCACCGGCGCGCACATTGAAAGCCTCAACAATCGTGGCCGCCATCGCCTGCCCGATGACCAGACCGAGATCACCGAAGATGATGTCGAGGAGGCAAAGGAAATCGCCCGTGGCGTGTCCATCCCGCAGTCGAATGTGTTCCTGCACAGCGTGACGCGGCAGTACATTGTCGATGGCGTCGAGGCGGTGCGGCAGCCGATCGGCCGTGAAGGACGGGTGCTGGAGGCGGATTATCACATCATACATGGCATCCGGGGCCGTGTGCAGAACGCCATCCGCTGCGTGCGTGAAATTCCGCTTGAGGTGGAGGATGTGGTGTTCAATCCCGTCGCCGCGGCGCAGGTCGTGCTAACGCGCGAAGCGAAGATGCAGGGCGCGCTGATGATCGACTTCGGCGCCGGCACCTGCGATTATGTCTTGTACGAGGATGGCATGATCACCGCGTCGGGTTGCGTACCGCTGGGCGGCGACCACATCACCAACGATGTGTCGATGGCGCTGCAGATTCCAAACGGCCGTGCCGAGAAACTCAAAGTCGAGGAAGGAAGCACGTTGTACGATGACGTGCCGGAGGGCGAGATGCTCAGCATTGAGGACGACACCGGCCTCGTGCTCGGCGAGGTCGAGCGCGCCTTCCTGAACGAGGTGATGTATCTCCGCACGACCGAAATCCTCACCCAGGTGCGCGTCCGTGTGGAGGAGCATCTCGGCAAGCTCGGTGCGGGTGTGTTCCTCACCGGCGGAGTCAGCCTCATGAAAGGTGTGGACGCCGTGGCACGCGAGGTGTTCGGTGTCAAAATCACCCGCGCTGGTTCCGCGCCCGTCAGCGGCATCACCGCCACCTTTGAAAATCCGCAGTACTCCGCGCCGATCGGCCTCATCCGCTATGCGCAGATCCTCGACAGCGAAAAACCCTTCCTCTCCCCGCTGAAGCGCCTCGGCCGCCGCATGCAGGAGTTGCTATCCTCTGTCGCCTTTTAAAAAATCCCCACCCACCTCAACCACCCACGACCATGGTAGAATACGACCGCACCCAGTCCTCTGAAGGCGCCAGCCAGCCCGGCCCGCGCCTTTGCATCGTCGGTGTCGGCGGCGCCGGCTCCAACGTTGTCGATCGCATCACGCTCGACCGCATCGTCGAGGCCACCCTCGTCTGCATGCACACCGATGTCCGCGTCCTGGGCCATTCCATGGCGCCGGTGAAGGTACAACTCGGCGCCGACCTCATGAAAGGCATCGGTGCCGGCGGTGATCCCGACCTCGGACGCGAGGCCGCGCTCTTCTCCCGCGACCAGATCCGCCAGGCCGTTGATGGGCACGACATCATCTTCATCAGTGCCGGACTCGGCGGCGGCACCGGCAGTGGCGCCGCCCCGGTCATTGCCGAGATCGCCAAAACCACCGGCGCGCTTGTCATCGTCGTCGCCACCATGCCGTTCAGTTTCGAGGGCCGCCGCCGTCTCGGCCAGGCGGAGCAAGCGCTCGAACTGTTGCAAAAACGCGCTGATGCCCTTGTGCTGTTTGAAAACAACCGCATGGGAGAGCTCATCCTGCCAAAAGATGGCATTCAAAAGGCCTTCAGCCAGGCCGACCAGCTCATCGCACAGAGCCTGCGTGCGGTTTCCACCATCACGACGACTCCCGGGCTCGTGAAACTCGGTTTGGATGATCTCACCGCCGCGCTTTCGACCACCGAAGGACGCTGCCTCTTCGGCTTCGGTGAGGCCCGCGGTCAGAACCGTGGATCGGAAGCGCTCAAGAAGGCGCTCAAGAGCCCGCTCATCGACCAAGGCCGGCTCCTGCATCAGACGAAGACGCTCCTTGTTCATGTCGCCGGTGGCGAGTCTCTCACGCTCGTCGAAGTCGAGGGCATCATGAAGCAGCTTGGTCGCCACGTGCCGGACCACACCCACATTCTTTTCGGCCTCGGTGTCGATCCAAAGCTCAGCGACGCCCTCGCCATCACGCTCATCAGCTCGCTCGGCCTCTCGCAACTCAATGCGCATGCCAGCGCCGCGCCGCCCTCGGAAATGATGCAGCCACCGACACCTCAGGTCATCATACCTGCCATGGCGCCAAGACGCGAGCCGGTGGTTCGCAAAACGGTCCCGCCACCGTTGCCCGAGCCAGCCGCGGACCTGCTTTTCAAATCGGAAGAGATCACCGCACCAGCGCCTGTCACAATTCGCGTTCCTGCCGCCGCGCCGCCTCCGATGGTGGTCAAGGACCCCGTGGAGCAGCCAGTGGAACCAAAACCCGTCCTGATGGAGGACGAACGCTTCGCGCCACCGGTCGTCGAATCGACACCCGAAACAGCCCGCATTCCCGTCCGAACACCGGCTGCGAAGGAAATTGCCGATGCCGCACGTGGCAAGGAGCCCACTCTCGCCGCCGTCGTTGCGCGTGCCGTCACCGTACAAACCGAGACCACGGTCCCGCAGGACGACATGATCACCTTCGATCCTCCTCCGGCCACAACGAAGATCAGCGCCACCACCATCGTCGCCCGCAACAAGCCGCCCGTTGACGGCCAGCAGACCTTCAGCCTTGGCGAGGAAGACCGTGGCCGCTTCAAGGACACCGAGCCCTCCATCGTGCAGGGCGAGGACCTCGACGTGCCGACATGGATGCGGCTGAAGAAAAAGCTGCGCCGCTAAGCCACGCCGCGGCAACGCGGGAGCTGCAATCGGCAATTCACAGGCTAAATGCAAGCCTGTCGTTTCGTGATACTCTTCGCCTGTGAATGCGGCTGATATCCGAGCCTGTTTCCGCCGTTGGCTGCGGCGGATGGTGGTTTTTGCGCTTGTGCTGACGCTGGCGGCAGCCGCGGTGATGTTTTGGGCGTGGCACGAGCGGGTATGGCTGGTGAATGCACTGCTGTTGCGAGTCGGCGGGGACTGGCAGGTGCAGATCTCGCGGCTGGATTGGGAGAACGGTGCGTTGCATGCGCGGGAGATGAATGCATTCCACACACCCACGGCGAAACGCATCGCTGACGTGGGTCACATCGAGTGGCGCCCAACCTTCCGGCAGTTGTGGAAGCAGAACCTTGGTGGTCTGAAAGTCGAAGACAGCTCGGTGGACGCGGCGCTGGCGTTGTTTCTCGGTGCCAGCGGCGGTGAAACGTCAACAGGACAACCGTGGCGGCTGGAATCACTCGATCTGGCGGCGACCAAAATCGTTTTGCGTGGCGAAGACGGCGAACCAGTGCTGAGCGTGACCTTGCAAGGCCGTGTGCTCGGAGGAACGACCACCGCCTCGTTCGATTCGGCAACGATGGAAGCTGGCGACGTGATGTGGCAGGGCAAACCGGTTTCAAACCACCTGCAAATCGAGGCCATGACCAAGAACAATCGCGTGGAGATCAAGAACGCGAGCCTGCGCGGCGGCAGAGTGGATCTTGCCTGGATGCACCGGTGGCAGCCATCGCTTCAAGGCGGAATGGAACTGGACTGGCAGGCGCGTGACATGGTGATTTCACGCGATGGATTGATCCGCGGAGGCAACCATGAGCTGCACCTGAAGCATCTGCGGCTGCAGACGCAGGATCAGCCTGGGGGAGTGCTGATGGAGTCCCTGGACCTGAAGGTCGCGCAGAACGAAAACGGTGTCTGGCAGGTGGAGCATGGACTGATCGAAGGTCCGGAGGTGGACTGGACGCAGGCACTGGAAGAGATGCTGCTGCCAAAGGGAACTTCGGAGCGCGCAACAGCCTGGTCCGCGCATGTTGGGGCCCTGGAGGTGCGCAATGGCCGGGTAACTCTCTCTCCAACCGAACGGAGCCCGCTGTCAGGCGGCTGGAAGTGGAACGCGAAGCTGGCTGCGCTGGATCTTTCATCGGAGAGTGTTCGTTCTCCGCTGCCACAGCAGATGGAAGTCACCGATCTGTCGCTGGCGTGGAATCCATCTGGCGCCAAGGTAAAGCCGCCTCCATTCACCTTGTTGAAGTCAGCCGAAATCGCCGTGGTGCCCGACCGCTGGCGTGAGTCGTGGCGGGTGGACACCTTGAAGCTGGCGGGCCTGAATCTCGATTTCACACCGGAAAACGGCCCGTGGTTTGACAAGGCGGTGACAGAACCTCCAAAACCGCCTTCCAAGGAGCCCAAGCCCTGGCAGCGCGTGGACTTTGGCGAGCTGTCGGTCACGGATGCGACGTTCGCGATGGCGATGCAACTGGCGCAACGCATGGAGGCTTCCGCCAGGTTCGACATCGCCACGAAAGATTCCAAACAACGGCTGCAGGTCCAGGATGTGCATGTGCGGGTTCCAAAGATGGCAAACCTGCCGGTGCTGGGCCTCGAGAGTATCGAGACGGTGATGTCACTGCCGGAAATGTGGTCACAACGGCGTGTGGAATCGCTGGAAGTCCGTGGCGGCCAGGTGCTGGCGGGCGATGCGCTGATGACCTTGTTCAGCGGACGGGCTGCGATGGTGGAGGAAAAAGCCGGGGCGGTGTCAGCGCGATGGACGGCAGGAAAGGTCGATGTGGCAGGTCTCGGTGTGACGATCCTGAACATCGCGCCGGGCCTGCCGCCGGTGCGGTTCGACGTCAGCTTTGCAGCAAACGAGACTCCGCTCGATCTCGACGGCCTGGCGGAGAACGTGGAGCCACAGCGCATCGTTCTGACGCGATTGCGTATTCCTTCGCCTTATGAGCCATTGCGGACAGTGGCCGAGATGGACGTGATCCATGTGAACTACACACTGGACGGCCTGCTGCACCGCCGGATCGACCGCGTAGAGATCATCTCTCCGCTGCTGTATGTGGGCGAAGATCTGTTCTGGTATGTGGAAAACTACCGCAATTACATCAAGGGCGAGGCGCCAAAGGCGGACACGAGCGTCGGTCCGCCCGCCCCGCAGCCGCCCGTGGCGCCAGGCTGGCGGGTGGACACGCTGGCAGTCAGCGACGGCCGCCTGCTGCTGGCCCCCAAAGGGGTGCCACTGGCTGGATTCGGCCGCCCGTTTCCGTTCAGCTTCACCTCGAAGCTGGAGAGCGGCCAGCTCGACGCAGTATTCGACATTCCGAGCGACAACTACACGCTGAAGGATCAGAAACTGGAGTTCCGCGGCATGAAGGGACAGGTACATTTCAACCTGCCGATCAAGGACCGGAACAACAACCTGACAGAGACATTCAAGCTGGACCAGTTGCGCTGGAAGGACCTTCACGTGGAGAACGCCTACCTCAGTGTGACCTACGACGTGAACGGCATCTACGGCCAGTTCGGGGGGCAGGCTTATGGTGGTTATCTGAACGGTGCCTTCGACGTGTATTTGGACGAGGTTTACACTTGGGATGGCTGGGTGACGGGCACCCGTGTGGACCTGGGGCCGGTGACGCGGGCGCTCTTTCCCAACTACCTGCTGCTGCAAGGCGCGGCAGAGGTCAAAGTCGTCGCCACGGGAAACATGCACGAACTCTACCAAGGTGATGCGGAGTTCCGCAACCACATACGCGGCAAGCTTAGCATTGAAGCGCTCAACGATGCGATCCGGGAACTGCCGCCAGTCACGCGTGGAGACGTGAGCCAGCAAATACGCCGCATCGGACTGGAAACACTGCGCGATTTCGAGTATGACAAAATCGATGGCAAAGCACGCTTCTACGGACGCGAAGGCCAGGGGCATCTGCGGTTCACCGGCCCGCAGGGCCTCCGTAACATTGATGTCAACGTCTATGACCACCGTTGGAAAGAAGAGCCACGCAAGTCTGAAACCGCTGTCACTGGCGCTGACGGCCAGTAACGCCATCGCCAGAACGCATACGGTTCTCCGCATGCTCTTGCCGGGCTTTGCCATGCTGGGTGCCTCCTGCCGCACGTTGCCGCAGGTGCCGATCACCACGCCCAAGCCGTTGGAAGTGAACCTGAACATGCGCCTGGATATTTATCAGTACCGCGGAGACGAACCCCTGGACAAGGAGGCGACCAAAAGCGCGGCCGAGGCCACTCAACGGATGCGCAACCGCATGGCTGAAATCCAGGAGCTCAAAAACAACCAGCTTGTCGGAGAGGACCATCGCGGACTGCTTCAAATCCGCGAGGTGCCCGCCGGCGAATGGGGGCCGCGCATGAAAGAATCCGTGAACGCCGAAAACGAAGACCGCATGCTGTTGATGCGCCAGAAGGCGAAGGAAGCGAACCGCCCGCTGCATGAAATCCAGGACGATCAATGGCAACTGCGCACAACGCAGGCGAACCAGGGCGAGTGGGTGGAGGTTCCCGGCAAGTCCCCAGGATCGTTTCAATGGAAACGAGCGGGTGCGGAGACCAAAGCCGCCGCATCTAGTACCAATGCAGCTTCAACTCCAACCAATGCACCACCATGAGACTCATCGTCTTTCTCATCATCGCCCTGCTGGTCATTCTGGCACTCACCAACCCCAATGAGACCGAATTCCGCACTCACATGCAGGAGAAGTATGGCATCGCTGGCTCCCTGAGTCTGAAGGTGGCCTCCATCTTCTCCGCCGGCACCAGCAGCGGCCTTCACCGTGAAAACTTCATCCTCTGCAGTCGGTACTACATCGGCGGTGACGGAATCCTGCCACGCACCGACCTTGCGTGGGGTGTGGCCGGTCACTTCCTAGACATCGAGGACAAAGGAGATAACGAGCCGATGCGACGGAGGTAAAGCCCGCCCTGATCGGTTCCGCCCTGCCAACGCCCTGACACGACGAATGTCTGCCCGCAGCCATGCCGGGCCATCTTGGATTGGACAGCCTGCAATTACCGCCGATTTTTTGTGCATTCCCGCCACCTTCGGGGTTTATTCATCCATGCCTCGTCGCGCCCAATCCGGAGTCCGCCCTGCCCACTGGCTGGGATTGATCGTCATTCTCGCCGCCATCGCCGGTGGAGGTTACGCTTTGATGAACCGCGCCACAGATCCCATGACGGGCGTTTCCGACCTCAACACCGCCGAGTTCCTCGAAAACGCCACCATGCTCAGTGGCAATGTCTACAAGCTGGAGGGCATCGTGGATGACCGCCTCGACAAATGGCGTGGTGCCGATGGCCGCCTCTTCAGCGTACAGCTCAGCGATGGCTCCAGTACCGGTGCGTTTGTTCCCATTTGGGTTCCGCCCGATTATCAGGGCGCCAACATCCAGCGCGGGCAACGTTATGTGTTCAAAGTACGCGTTCAGGAGAACGGCGTGCTCGAAGTGCTCGAACTGCTCAAAGTCTGACCGCCTCTGTTTATGAAACGCACGTTCTACCTCGTCCTGCTCGCCGCGGCCTCTTCGTCGGTGCTTGTTCACGCCCAGGTGCTTCCCGGTGCCGGCCAGCCTGCTGCTCCGACCACCACCACGTCGAACAATAATTACAACATCGTTCCCGGCACCGCCGCAGACCGGCAAACAGACACGGCGACCGCGCTCGGTAACATGCCGATGATGGATCCCGGCAGCGAGAACGTCGCGTTCAACGGCAAACTCTGGAACGTGACCAACAACCGTCTCATGCGCTCGCGCTTTGAGACCTACCTCACCACCCCTGAGGCAGTCTCGGCAGAAGACCAGGCCTATCGTGACCTCATCGCACAGATTCAACAACTGCTCGCTCCGACGAACAAGCCCGCACCCGATCCCATGAAAGCCTTCGCGCTGCTGCCCGAGGCCGGCACCTACAAGATCGACGGCGGCCTCTGCAACGCCATCGCCAACGCCATCTGGGATGTCTGGCTCTCACAACGGAAGCAGCAGAATCTCAAGATGGCCAACAACGCCATGCTCGACCGCCGCAAGCAGCTCGAATGGAACGCCGAGATGGGCCTCAACAACAGCCAGCTCGCCCCCTCGGGCGGTGGTGGCGCCAACAAAGGCGGCCAGGGACAAAATCAGAACCAACAGGCGAATCAGAACGCTGTGATGAACAGCGCCACCGTCGGCCGCACCAGTGGGTACATCAAAGGCATCGCCGAGATCGAGGCACGCATGAAGCTCAACGAGACCGCGGCAGGCCTGTCCGAAATCACCAGCAAGACCACCTTCCAGGCGCTCATCATCCAGATGTTCCTCCAGCGGCGCTTCGAGCATGCTGTCATCGCCTGCCGCTTCTACCCGAATCTCTTCAAGGACGGCGACAGCGTCCTGCAACTCGACAAGAACAGTGACGTGCAAAAGATGCTTTCCAGCAGCTTCGGTGTCCCGCCCACCATCAGCATGATCGATGGTCTCTCGCTCGAGGCCATCCGCAGCGTCGATGAGGCCCTCGTGTCCTTTGAAAATCTCCTGGCGCGTCGTGATATCGACAGCGCTGGCAACCGCCTCCTCGAAGCCTTCGGCGTTGGTGAATACCTGCCGCGTGTGCGCCGTCTGCCGATGAGCGAGAAGACCAAGATTCTCGATTTCGTTCGCAAAAAGAACAAACTCCTCGGCTTCCTCGAAATGAAGGACTACGCCGGTGCGGAACAGGTGGTCACCGATCTCCGCAGCCTCTCGGACGACTTCGAGTACGCCAAACCGCTGGCCGCCATCAACACCGCGAAGTCGGTGAGCTCCCTGCACATCAGCAAAGCCCGCCTCGCCATGGCCAACAAGGACACCCTGGCGCTTGAGACAGAAATGAAGGCTGCCACCGAGATCTGGCCCACCAATCCCGACCTTGCCAGCTTCAGCGGAGAACTCGTCAAAGGCAGCGACATGCGCGCCCAAGCGCTTATGGAGTTCGACCGTCTCCTCAGCCAGCGCAACTACCGCCAGATCTTCGAAAACCAGGCCACCTTCATCGCCTCAGTCGCCGACGACCTTGCCCGCAAACAGCAGCTCGAAAAAGTGCTCAAGGACATGGGCCGCCTGGAATTGATCATCGGCGGCGCCCGGGAACTCGCGGTCAGCAGCCCGCCCGCCGCATGGGAGAAGGTCGAAAAGGAGTCGCGGCAGTACCCTGACGACCCCGTGCTCAGCAAGCTCCGTGCTGACCTCGGCGTGAAGGCCAGCGAATTCGTCACCGCCATCGAAAACGCCCGCCAGCACGAGGAGAAGCAGCAGGTTGGCTCCGCGCTGGCTTGGTATCTCAAGGCCCGGCGCATGTTTCCTCCCAGCGACTTCGCCCGCGATGGTCTCAAACGCCTCGTGGACAACATCCAGACTGGCGGTGCCCCGCCCGCACCTGTCGAAGCCCCCTCCGCCCTCAACAATTGAGCAGCTTCGATTAGCAGTTGGTAATCGAAGCAACGCCGCTGATATTCGACTCGTTGTCGGAGTTACCAGCGCTCACGGCTTTCAAACGCCCGCCACAGGCGCTCAATCGCCTCCTCGGGATCTTCGAGCATCATCCCCTCCTTGATCTTGCTGGCGAAGATGCCGAAGGAAAATGGTGAAACCACCGGAACCTCGCGCAACTGCCATTCCAGCGTCTGCGCTTGCTCCAAAAACGCCAGCGCACGTGGCAGATCGAGGAACGTGTGCGTTGCTTCACGACGCGCCTGCTCCAGCAGCGGATGATCGGGTTCGTGCTTGCTGAGCACTTGAAAGAGAATCTCCGAACTCCAGCGCAAATGCTTGATGCGCTGCTCGTGTCCGGGGCGGTTGCGCGGCACCATCAAACCTGTCTGTGCCACGCCGCGGAACTGCCATTTCACCAGTTCGCTGTCATTCAGGACGGCAGCGAGGTCATTCTCCGCGTTTTCGAGCACGAACAGTTCACGCCATGCATCAAGTTCCAACTCCTGGAACGGCTTCAAGGTCAGCAGGAAGCCGTAGTCGTCGATGGTGACGAGCGCATTGCCTCCCACAGCCTGCTTCAATCGTGCTGCGATGATGCGTGACAGCGCATCATTTGCCGAGCGGCCGATGAGGCTGTGGAAGAAGAAGTGCAACAGACCTTCGTCATCGGGATCATCTTCCTTTCGCTCGTGAAAACGCTCGATCAGCATCATGCGCTCCGTCGGAATCGCCGAAACCTGCAACTGATTGCGACAATGCCTCACAATGGCCTCCGCGTTCGTGCTGGAGATCACAAAACGCTCCACCAGCCAGTCACAGACCAGGTCATCGTCCTCGCGTTCGAGTTTGTCAGCGAGTTCAGTTCGCAAAGCGGCCACTTCACGCGCCAGACCCGATGCCAGTGGCATCTTGTTCGCATGCCATGCGGGCACGGTCGGCAGCTTGCCCGCCGCGTCCTCCACCTTGGCCTCCATCACCCCGGTTTCGATCAAGCGCACCGTGCGTCCGGCCAGCACGAAGATGTCACCCACCTTGAGCCGCTTCAAAAACGACTCCTCCACCTGTCCGAGCCGCCGTTTGCCCAAGATCACATTCACCATGCCTTCCGTGTGGATGACGCCGATGTTGGCCAGATACTCGCGTTCCACTTTGGGCGAGGGAGTGACCAGAATCCCATCGCGCACCGCGATTTTGCCAAAGTTTTCGCGATACTGCTTCTCCAGCGATTTTCCGCCGCCTTCGAGATAACATCGCACGTGGTCGAACTCGGCCTGCGTGAGGTTTTGAAACGGCTGGGAGCGGCGGATCATCTCAAAGCATGCATCTGGGGTGTGTTTTCCCTCCATCGCCATGCCGACAAGATGTTGCGCCAGCACATCCAGTGGCTTTTCGAGGATGCGTACCGGATCAAGCCGCGCATCGCGCGTCATTTCCGCGCAGACGACGCACTCCATGAGGTCGTTGACGTTCGTGGCCACCAGGATGCCGTGGCTTTCCCGATGAATGGAGTGCCCGCTGCGTCCGATGCGCTGCAAGGCACGGCTGATGCCCTTCGGCGTCGAAACCATCACCACACAGTCCACGCTGCCGATGTCGATGCCCAGTTCCAGGCTCGTGCTGCACACCACGGCGCGCAGCTCGCCTCGCTTCAGTCGATCCTCCACCTCAAGCCGCACATCACGGTCCAGCGACGCATGATGCGCCTCGATCTTCCCCGCAAGCTTCGGCAGCGCCTCTTTCAAGCGGATCGCAATGCTCTCCGTGCTGCTGCGCGTGTTGCAGAACACAATCACGCTGCGCTGCCGCTTCACAATGCCAGCGATGTCCTCCATCACCCGTTGCGCCGTATATCCTGCCGGCGGATACGGATCACGTCGCAGGGGCGAAAGCACCTCCACACGCCGCGTCCGTGCTTTCGTTGCTTCCACGATCTCGCACGGTCGTGATCCCGTGAGAAAACGTGCCAGCAGATCCAGTGGTGCCGCAGTGGCCGACAAGCCGATGCGCACGAGTCGATGCTTCGCTTCGAGTCGCTCCAGCGACACCGCCAGATGCGCGCCGCGTTTGTTCTCCGCCAGCGCATGCAATTCATCCACAATCACAAACCGACAGCACGCCAGCGCCTCCTCAAACGCCTTTTGTGGGAGCAGGATCGCCAGACTTTCCGGGGTCGTCAGCAGGATGTGTGGCGGTTTGCGCCGAAGTTTTGCCCGTTCGGCACTTGTCGTGTCTCCAGTGCGCATGCCGACACGGATCGCGTCGCTCAATCCAGCGCCTTCCATCGGCGCTCGCAGATTTTTCTCAATGTCATAGGTCAGCGCCCGCAGGGGCGAGATGTAAATCGCATGAATGCCGTCTCGAAGCGTTCCCGCATCATGCTCGCACGCCAGATGATCCAGCACGCCAAGAAATCCGGCCAGTGTCTTGCCGCTGCCCGTCGGCGATGACAGCAAAACCGACTGTCCCGCCAGAATGTGCGGCAGAGTGAGTTCCTGCGCCTCCGTGAGTCTCCCACGAAACGCCTTCCGAACCCACGCGCGCAGTCGCGGATGCAGTTGCTGGGCGGCGGCAATGACTTTTTCTGACACGTTTTGTTTTACGCCGGAGATTGACCTCAGGCATCTCTTTCTGCCATTCTTCCTGCGCATGAAACGCCTCCTCTTTCTGCTCGCCCTTGCCTCTGCGCACGCACAAACGCCCACGTTGCAGCTCGATCTGGGCAACAACGTGACGATGGAGATGATCCTCGTTCGCCCCGGCAGCTTCGAGCAAGGATCGCCTGCCATCGAAGAGGGTCGGGAGACTGACGAATCTCCACAGCGTCGAGTGAGCATCACGCGTCCGTTCTACATGGCGAAATATCCCGTCACACGCGGTCAGTTTGCGCGCTTCATCGAAACCACGCGCTTTCGCACCGAGGCCGAGGCCGGTCCTTCCGGCGGCTTCGGCGTGGTGGATGGCAAACTGGTGCAGCAAAAGCAGTTCAATTGGAGAAATCCCGGCTTCGAGCAGGCGGATGATCATCCCGTCGTGCTCGTGTCCGCGCCTGATGCCGCCGCATTCTGCCGCTGGCTCAGCACCAAGACCGGCCGCCTTTGCGAACTGCCCACCGAGGCGCAGTGGGAGTACACCTGCCGGGCCGGAACGACCACGGCACGTTATGCAGAGCCCGTCGATGACGTCGCATGGCATCGTGGCAACAGTGTCGGTGCCGCAAGTCCCGTGGGCCAGAAGAAAGTCAATGCCTGGGGTTTTCACGACTTCTACGGCCCCGTGTGGCAATGGTGCCGTGATTGGTATGCCCCATATCCTGCGGGCGGCGTGACCGATCCGCTGCAAACGAATCAAAACCTCTCCGACAAGCCGCGACAGGTGCTTCGTGGCGGCTCCTTCCTGAGCGACAAATCCCATTCCCGCTCCGCCGAGCGCTATCGCAACGACGCCCGCAGCCGCAATGCGGACAATGGCTTCCGCATCATCTGCTCGACCACACAGCGTGCCGCAACAACTGTTCCGCCACCAGCAACATCAAATCCTTCACAGTCGTCCCACGACGCATCTCCTTACCCGTTGCCGCCAGTCACACGCGACAGCGGGGGCAGTCTTTTTGGGGCTCTGTTCAGGGTAGGGATTCCGCTGCTGATCGTGGTGGTGCTCGGCATGAAGATCCTGCGCAAGGTGTTCACGAGTTTAAAAGGCAACAGGACTTCGCCGTTCATTTCATCGGGCGGCATGACAGGCAGCCAGGCCGCGGCGATGCTCTCCTCGAAGCCAGCACCTCTCGCGCATCGCTTCTCGTTCAATCTGACCGATGACGGTTTCTACATCACCGGCCCCGACGAAGCCGCTGGCTCGCTGCTGCACTTCGAATGCATCGTCGCAGGACGCACGATCTCCGGCGAAGTTGCCTTCACGCCAGGACCTCAGGGTCAGTTCATCTTCACCGGCAAAAGACCGTCCAGCGTGAAAGTGCAGACCACCGGCGGAGCCGCCGGAACGACCAGCACCGTCGTTTCACATGGTTCGAACGATGACGATGATTTCAATCGCCGCAGCTTCAGTTCTTCGGGCAGTTCCTCACGTTATCCCTCTGCTTACTGAGCATGGAGGAATCTGTTTGGATCATCACCAGTGAAGATCAGCCGCCCTGGCTTCGGCATCGCACGCAACGAGCCCTCCCACGAGCCATGATGGCGTCATTGCAATCACAGCATTCCGGCTGGTGGGTGCAGGCTGGCGCCTGGAGTTTGCGTGAAGAACGACATCTGCCCGCAATCGACGAACCCGTCATTTTGATCGGTGCGACTCTCGAAGGAACCCATCCCGTTGCCGAATGGAATGACGTTTTGAAAACCAACGGCGGCGTGTTTCGCAAAGAAGATCACTTGCCAACAATTCAAAGCCTTTGGTTGAACGAATCTGCCGCCAAGCAACTTCACGGCGCCACGTTGAACGAAATCGCCGAGGCCGCCCTGCAACGAGGATGGCGTGTGATCCGCCACCCGGCGCTCGATGTGGGCTTCGATCTGCGTCCGCGAGTGCTTCAGGTCATCACCAGCTTGCAACGCGGCGGCGCGGAGCGGCTCGTGCTGGATCTGCATCGCGAGCTGCCACGCTTTGGCATCAGTTCTCAACTGCTGACACTCGGCTCCCCCACACGTGCGCCGTTTCCAGCGCCTGCGGATGCGATTGAGCTTCGTCTGCCGCCCGATCCGGTCACTCGCTCAGCCGAGATCATGCGCGTGGCCCGACGAGTCGGCGCCGATGCCATCCATGCGCATTTGGTCGATGGCGAGACGCTATCGCTGCTCGACTCCGAAATGCCGTTGATGGTCACGTTTCACAATCAGAGGCAAAGCTGGCCGGAGACGATCGAGCGGCTGCGAGAAAGACAGGATGCGCTGCTTGTGGGCTGTTCGCAGGCGGTGACGCGTGAGGTTGAGGTGGTGTTCCCGGAGCATGTGGCGCGAACGATTTGGAATGGGATTTGCCAAGGAATGGGGGCCTCCCGGCCCCCACGGGAGTCGGGAGACTCCCGCTCCTTGAGACTCGTCGCCATCGCAAATCCCCGGCCGCAGAAGCGTCTTCCGCTGCTGATCGATGTTCTCGCGGAATTGCCTGGAGCAAGACTGCTCATTGCAGGCGAGCCGTCATCGATTCATGCGGATGCACAGGCTGAGGTGCAGAACTGCAAGAATAAGATCACAGCGCATGGTCTGGAGAAGTGTATTGAATGGTTGGGTGCGGTGGAAGACGTTCCCGCGTTGCTGGCAGAGGCGGATGTGTTTGTTTCAACGAGTGCTCATGAGGGACTGAGCCTCGCGCAGCTCGAAGCGCTGGCTGCGGGTGTTCCAGTGGTTGCCTCGGATGTCGGTGGAGCGGCGGAAGTTGCCGCGAGACATCCGGACATGATGAAACTGCTGCCAAAGGACGCGAAGCCCGCCGAGTTCGCCCTGGCGGTTCGCGAAATGGCTGGAAAGCATGGTGATGGAGTGCTTGCGCCGGATTTCACCACCCGCGTGATGACCGAACGTCACGCGTGGCTCATGCGTGCGCTCGTTTGTCGATCCTCGAAGCCGAAACAGGGAGTGCTGCTGGTCGCGAACAACTTCTCCACCGGTGGGGCGCAAAGCAGCGCACGCCGTTTGCTGATCAGACTGCGTGAGATGGGCGAAAGCGTACGAGCTGTCGTGATTCAGGAGAATCCCGACGATCCGACGCCGGGAAGAAGCGCGTTGGTGGCCGCAGGTGTGCCGGTGATGCCGTTGGAGCCGGGCGATGCGATGCGCGCTTTGTCGCCCTTGCTTGAAAGCATGGGTCGTGAGCCGCCGGAAGCCGTCTTGTTCTGGAATGTCATTCCTGAGTTCAAACTGCTGCTGGCCGATGTTTTGCAGGGCCCGCGAGTTTTCGACGTGAGTCCGGGAGAAATGCTGTTTGCGTCGCTGGAGCGCTATTTCATGAAGCCACGGCCTGGTTTGCCGATTTTGGACACTGCGGCCTACGGGCGGCTTTTGGCCGGAGTGATCGTGAAACATGCCGGCGAGGCCGAATTGGCGAAACAGGTGTTTCAGCGGCCTGTGAGCCTGATTCCGAATGGTGTGATGCCACGTGAGCCCAAACAGGAGGCGGAACACGCGAAGTGGGTGATCGGCACCGCGGCACGACTTCATCCGCACAAGCGGCTGGAGGATTTGGTGGCTGTGTTTAGGCTTGTGCATGCGTGTCTGCCGCAGGCAAGACTTCGCATCGCAGGAGCGACGGATGCGGGTCAGGAAGAGTATGCGAAGGCGCTGATCGAAAATACATACGATCTGCCGGTGGAGTGGTGCGGTGAAATCACCGATTTGGAGGCTTTTCACGACAGCATCTGTGTCTTTGCAATGATTTCGGAGCCGAGCGGGTGTCCGAATGCCTCACTGGAAGCGATGGCGTCGAGTTTGCCGGTCATCGCCACGGCGGTTGGTGGGGCAAATGAGCAGGTGGACGATGGCGTCACCGGCTTTTTGACGCCTGCGCGTGACGTGGGTGCGATGGCGACGGCATTGATGCGTGTTCTTGAGGGCCATGAAGTTCGCCAAAACATGCGAATCGCTTCGTTGCGTCGCGTGAAGGAGCTTTTCAGTCTTGAAAAGATGGCGGCTCGTTATCGCGAGGTTTGTCTGTCGCGATGACTCAACGGTACTTCGACAAACCTTCAAGGTACTGCTGCGCAAGCTCGGTTTGCGGCTTGGTGAAGAAGTCGGTGGCAGATGAAGATTCTTGAACCTTGCCAGCAGCGAGGAAGACGACCCAGTCAGCGACTTTGCGGGCAAAACTGATCTCGTGCGTGGCCAGGATGATGCTTTGGCCTGCCTCGGCAAGTTCGCGGATGACGTCGAGCACTTCACCTGTCATGACGGGATCGAGCGCGGAGGTGGGTTCGTCTAGAAGGAGCAGGCGCGGCTTCGGCGCAAGGGCGCGGGCGATGGCTGCGCGTTGCTGCTGGCCACCCGAGAGCTGGCTGGGACGTTTGTGCTCGTGACCTTCAAGCCCGAGGCGATGCAACAGTTCGAGCCCACGTTGCTTGGCTTGGACCTCGGACATGCCGTGCACCTCGCACAGCGGCAGCGTGATGTTTTGCAGCGCGGTGAGGTGTGGGAAGAGGTTGTAGCCCTGGAAAACGAAGCCGTTTTCGCGCCGAGCCTTCAGCGCGCCTTCTTCATCGTGAGGAAGCACGTTCGTGTCGAGGCTGACGCTGCCTTCATCAGGGACGAGCAGGCAGCCAAGCACGCGCAGCAGTGTTGATTTGCCGCCACCGGAGGGACCGAGCAGCGCGATGACGCGAGCATCATCACCTGTGGCAAACGTGGCGCCATCGAGCGCAGCGTGGGCACCGTAACGCTTCGTCACGGCCTGCGTTTCAAGTTTCATACGCAAACCTCCCTTCCAACCGACGTGCGAGGTGCGAGAGCGGCAACGTGACAACCAGATACGCCAATGCGAGCGGGAGAAAGCCCTCCAGCGGCTTGTAGGTGGCCGCGTTCATGATTTTCACCTTCTGCACGAGTTCCTCAATGCCGATGACGGAGAGCAGCGAGGAGTCCTTGATGAGAGAGACGAGTTGCCCCGTAGTGCCGGGCAGTGCGCGACGCAGCGCCTGTGGAATGATGACGAAGCGGTAGGTCTGCACTTTGTCGAAGCCAACGGCTCGCGCGGCCTCCAACTGCGAGGCGCTGATGCTTTCAACGGCGCCACGGAAGATTTCGGCAAGATACGCGCCCTCGAAACAGCCGAGCAGGATGATGCCGGTGAAGACCGGTTGGTCGATACGGAGCGCGTTCGCGATGATGTAGTGGCCAATGAGCAGTTGCACGAGCAGCGGCGAGCCGCGCACGAGTTCCACCACGCCGCCGCAAAACATGCGCGCCGGTTCCCACGGCGAACGTCTTCCGAGCATGAGCAGGAAGCCGAGCGCGACGCTGACGACCATCGCAACGAGCGAAAGCCCCAGCGTGGTGAGCCAGCCGTAGCCGAATTGCTGGCGGTAGCGCCACACGCCTTCCCAATTCCAGCGATACTCCACCGCTGAGAAAAGCGCGTAGAATGCCATCGATGTGAGCACGAAGAGCGCGAGCGCGTAAATCGCGCGTCGCGTCTGAGAAACCGGGCTGGCAGGTGTGTCAGGCAAGGTGCGGTGACTTACGCTGGAAACCTGCCGTTTGTCCCGCTCATTTTACTTTGCGGTCGCGATGAGCCTCGGCGTGACGATTTGAGTCTGCAAAAAGAGCGTCACGCCATGTGCAATGCCCTGGGCCACTTGATCGCGGTAGGCTTCGCGCTTCATACGCGCAGCTTCCGCGCTGCTGGTGATGAATCCGCACTCGACGAGGATCGCGGGGCACGCTGTTTGGGTGACGACTGCGTAGCCGCGGGCCTTGGTGCCACGATTTTCGGCCTTCGTCGTCGCGCAGACACTGCGCTGGACGATTGCGGCGAAATCCGAGCCTCGTTCAACTGAGTCAGTCTTGGTGGACGCCAACTGGCGCGAGGACAGCGGTTTGGATTCCGCGAAGTAGGTTTCAATGCCCTCGGCAGCGCTGCCTTCGCCGTCGGTGTTGAGATGGACGCTCACAAATGCGGCGGCACCGTGCTTCGTTGCGAAGGCTGCGCGGTCATCGAGCGGCAGAAACACATCGGAGTCGCGAGTGGTGACCACGCGAACGCCTGCGGCCACCAGTTCGCGTTTCAACCGACGCGCTAGATCGAGGGCGAGATCCTTTTCGATGATGCCATTGGCCACCGCGCCTCCATCATGCCCGCCGTGCCCGGCATCCACAATGACTAGCGGGGCTGTTTCATCCCAACAACGCGCTGCGGAAGCTTTGAGCGCAGCGTTCTGCCAGTCCAGCCAGACCAGCGACGCAGCACTGCCCGCCAAGGCCGTAAAAGCGACCAAGGTCTGGCTCGACAGAGTAATGAAGCGTTGAAATTTCAAAAATTTATTTGGTTATATAAAATATTTGTTTGCATTAACAACCGAAATTTCTACAATAACCATATGAAGACGTTTTTTTCCGCCTCCCGTGTGCCCGGTTTCCTCGTTCTTTGGGGGATTGCCGTCGTCTCGCCGTTGTTAGCCCAAGTCTCCAATACCTACACCCTGCCGCCTCCACCCGGGTATCCTGCCAGCGGCGCCCCGAGGCATGCTCCTTCGACAAAGACCACCCGACAGTCCGCTGCTGCCATCCAATCACCAGCGGCGGCGTATCCGAGTTACCCGCCGTCTTACCCACCTCCGCCCGGCTACACCTATCCACCGCCTCCCGGTTACGGGACGGCACCGGCACCAAAGACATCGACCAAGTCCGGCACTTCCAGATCAAACGCGAAGTCCTCTTCTTCAAAAAAATCGACCGCAGGACCGCCTCCACCGCCTTCCACCAAAGTTTACGGCCCCACCGGTGATCTCAGCACCCAGGTGGCCAGGCTCAAGGAAAGCGACAAGGTCCAAAACCTGCGCATCGGCGAGCTGGAGCGCGATGTGAGCGGCATCAAGCGCGGCAAGAGCGGTCACTACGATGGCGGCACCGACCTCGCGGCGCACACGACGTATGTGGCGCGCCCGGGCGACACGCTCTTTCGCATCGCCTCCACACATCGCGTGAGTGTGGGCGAGATTCAGCAGCTCAACCGCATGACGGAGGACGAGGTGCATGTCGGTCAGACCTTGCTCATTCCTTCGCCGCATCGGTTGAGTTCACCGACCACACAGGTGAGCTACAAACCCTCGACACCGGGTGGCTCGTCCACCTCCACGTCCGTGAGCACCACGAGCGTGCCAGTCTATCATATCGTGAAAAAAGGCGACAGCCTCAAGGCCATCGCCATCAAACACAAGACGACCACCACCGCGCTCGCCAGTGCGAACAAGATCAAGGACCCGAACAAGATCGTTGTCGGCCAGCGTCTGAAGATTCCTGGCCGCGTCACCAGCGTCGTGGCGACAAAGCCTTCCTCGACTCCTCCCAGAGAGTCTTCCGACACGATTCCACTTCCAGGCTTTGGCGTCGCCGATTCATCTCCTCCCCCTCCGGCAGCAGGATTGACCCCTGCGCCCGCGCCTCCAGCACCCGCCAAACCTGCCGTCACCAACGACTCGCATCGCGGCATCCTCGCTTATCGCGTGGATCGCTCGGACACGATTGAAGGCATCGCCCAGCAGTTCAGCACCACGCCAGAGCACATTCGAGAAATGAACCGCCTCAACGCCAGCACACCGCTCAAAGCGGGTGACGAAATCATGGTGCCTGCGATGGGAGCGGTGTCGGTGTCGCGGTGACTTCGGACAATGGCCTTGAGCCATGAGTGACCCCCGCTAGCCTTCGCCATGCAATCGCTCGCCGAGTTTCTTTTTCGTGCTCAACGCCGGGGCGAATTGAAATTCATGCTCATTGGAGGCCGGTCGTTGGAAGCACACGGCTATGTGCGAAACACCAAGGATGTCGATTTCCTGATCGCCACGCACGACATCCCGGTGATGGAACGTCTCCTAGGTTCCATCGGTTATCGAAAGGAGGTCGAGACGACGATTTTCTCCCGATGGAAGCACGGTTCCATGGAAGCGGAGGATGTGGACCTGATGTTCGTGGGCGAATCCACGTTCGATTTACTCGACAAGGATTGCGTGACCATGAAGATCGGCTCTGCCGTCTTGCGTGTGCCGTCTGTGGCTGGCATTGCAGCGCTGAAACTTCACGCCATGAAAAACAATCCCGAACGCTTTACCAAAGACAGCAGCGACATTCTCACCCTGATGCGATTGAATCCGGCGGCGCTGGGGCATGATGAGTTTAGGCAACTGTGCGAAAAATTTGGCAATGCTGAAATCTGGGCCAAACTCGAACTGCTGCTCGCATGATCCCGTCCTCGCTTCTCGAAATGGAACTCCCGGATGGTCTCATCCCGCTGGATGAGAAGAACACGGCCACGCCTGAGGAGAATGACGCCTGGCAGTGGGAAAACATCCGTCTGCGCTGGGAACGCGGCGACTTTAGCCGCAGCGACACGCCGGTCGAAGTCCAGTTCGAGATCAAATAGCCGCGCCGTCAGCCGCACGGCTCACTCCCTCACGAAATCCCGCATCTCGTAGAGCTTCGGATCGCGAATGGGTTCTTTGCGTGAGGCTTTGACGCGTTTGAGCATCTGGGAAAACAACGCGTCACCAGCCTCGCCTTCGTCCATGCCGCCGAATTCGGCTTCGAGCTTCTCGGGATCCTCGCCGGATTCGAGGCGGCGCACCATCTCGCGGAGTTCAGGCGGCGTCTTGTCGCCCATCATGTCGGTCATCTTGCGCATGAAATGACCGAGCTGCCGCGGATCAGGATTCTCCTCGTCCATGCCACCCATTTCGCGCTCCATGTCGGCCATGAAGCTCTCCATCTTCGATTCATCCATCCCCGCGAAGGGATCATCGCCCGTGTCCTCCTTCGCCTTGCCGATCACGGCGAAGCGCGACACGCGCCGCTCCATCTTCAATCCGTCGCCGTCCGGACAAACCGGCACCTTGTCACGATACGCCAGCGAGCGGGCGAGGAAGGAGTAGAGCTTGTTGTTGTCGGGGCAGTAGAATTCGTAGATCGGCATGGTGGGTCGAAAAGAATACGTTCAGCATAGATGGCGGGCCGCTTTGCTCAAGGAAAGCAATAGGAACTGCGGACCGTTGACACTTTCCCGTCCGGTTTGACCCGCTCACGCGGGATAGCAAGTCACCACCATGAAGCGCCTCCTTCTCTTCCTCTTCGTCCTTTGCCCTTCGCTCTCCGCGCTTGCCCAGCTTCCGCTGGAATTGAAGCCCGGAACACGCATCTGCCTCATCGGGAACTCGCTCTTCGACCGCATGCGTTACGACGGACAGTTCGAGGCGTTGCTGCATCAGCGATTCGCGAAGGAGAAGCTCGTCATGCGCAACCTCGCCTGGAGTGCGGATGAAGTGGCGCTGCGACCACGTCCGGATGGTTTCGGCGATGTGAGTGACTACCTCACGGAATACAAAGCGGACGTCATTCTCGCCGCGTTTGGCTTCAATGAGAGCTTCAAAGGCCCTCAAGGTGTCGCCGAGTTCGAGACGCTGCTGAAGGCCTTTCTCGTCGAGTTAAAATCGCATCGCTACAACGGCGTCTCCGAGCCGAAAATCATCCTCGTGAGCCCCACCGCCGCGGAGAAGCCGCATGAGCACCTCAACGCCCAAATCGCGCTCTACACCGAGACGATGCGCAAAGTTGCGAAGGCGGAGAATGTCGGCTTCGCTGTAGTCCGCGAGTCCACTCGCGGTCCGGACGCGCCGCGAGTGGACTCGCGGACTACGATCAATGGCATCCACCTCAACGAGCACGGCTACTCCCTTTTCGCAGAGGCTCTTTACCGCGAACTCCTCCAGGAAACCCCGCCGAAGCTCAATGAGGCTGTTCGTGCCGCCGTGGTCGAAAAGGAGAGCAAATTCTTCCAGCACTACCGCCCGCTGAACTACTACTACATCAAAGGCGGCCGCGCCGAGCCCTACGGCGTCGTGAACTTCCCCGGTGAGCTGAAGAAGCTGCTGCAGATGACCGAAAACCGCGACCAGCTCATCTGGGACATCGCCTCCGGCAAAGTCCCTTCGGTCGCTTCAGTCCCTGCTGTCCTTCCCTCCGACAAAGATACCGAACCTCTCCCCGTCATCACCGGAGACCGCCCCATCAACGAATGGCTCTCTCCCGCCGATGAACTGAAGGCCTTCAAAATCGACCCGCGCTTCGAAGTCAGCCTCTTCGCCTCCGAGGAAGACTTTCCGGAGCTCTTCGTGAAGCCCATCGCCATTCGGTTTGATGGCAAAGGCCGCCTGTGGGTCAGCACGAGTATGACTTACCCGCAAATCATGCCCGGCGAGGCCCCGCAGGATCGCATCCTCATTCTCGAAGACACCAATGGCGACCACCGCGCGGACAAATGCAGCGTGTGGGCCGACAAGCTCGCCATCCCGCTCAGCTTCGAGTTCGGCAATGGCGGCGTCTTCGTCTCCGACCAGCCGCACCTCACTTTCCTCAAAGACACCGATGGCGACGGCAAGGCCGACCATCGCGAAAAACTCCTCACCGGCTTCGGCACCGAGGACAGCCACCACGCCCTGCACGACTTCGTCTGGAGCCCCGAGGGCGATCTCATCTTCCGCGAGAGCATCTTCCATCACAGCCAGGTCGAGACGCCCTACGGCCCCGTCCGCGCCCGCGAGAGCAGCTTCTTCCGCTACACGCCCGCCACCGGCAGACTGCTCGCCTTTGGCAGCTACATGAGCACGAACCCCTGGGGCATCACCTTCGACGACTGGGGCTTCCACGTCGGCAGCCATCCCGTCTTCGCCAGCGCCGTGCACGCGCTCAATGCGCCGTATCCCGACATCCATGTGCCCGCCGGGAACTACTTCCCCGCTTACAGTGGCACCTGCGGCCAGGAATTCCTCACCAGCAGCCACTGGCCGAAGGAACTGCGCGATAAAAAACACTTCATGCGCGTGCGCTACAAGCCCACCAACGAAGTCGAGCTGCACGAGTGGGTGGAGCACGACACGCACTTCGAGGAAAAGAAAGTCGGCATCGTCTTCCAGAGCACGAACCTGAGCTTCATCCCCGTGGACATCCAGCAAGGCCCCGACGGCGCGATGTACATCGCCGACTGGTACAACCCCGTCAAAGGCCACGCCCAATACTCCCTCCGCGACACCCGCCGCGACAAAAAATCCGGCCGCATCTGGCGCATCACCGCCAAGGATCAAAAACTCGAAGAAGCACCGAAGATCGCCGGAGCGAGCATCCCCGAGCTGCTGGACCTGCTGAAGAGCGAAAACTACCGCACGAGGTATCGCGCGAAGGTGGAGTTGAGGGAGAAAGCGCCTCGCGATGTCGGCGTAATCTGGGAACCTTGGATCATTCAGCAGAAACAGCCCACTGCCCTATTAGAGGGATCGTGGATTTGGAATTATGTTCGTCGAGATCAAGAATCCAGTCACATTGGCCTTCAGATCGAAGGCGTAATTGATGATTTAGCGAGAAGCCAAACTCATACGGTCAGAGCTGCGAACGTGCGCCTGTTGAGGTTTTTGAACGGCTCAATGGCAGATGAGTTGATTCTTAAACGTCTCACAACATCCGCCAACGACCCCAGCGGCCTCGTCCGCCTCGAAGCGGCCATCGCGGCGAGTTACATCGGCACGCCGGAGTCCTTGGAGGCCGCGCTCGATCTGCTGAAGCGCCCGATGGACCCTTACCTCACCTACGCGCTGCGCACCTCGCTCGACAGCCACACGCTGCAGCCGCTTTGGAAGGGCAACGCCGCCTTCATGCAGAAGCATCCCGAATTGGAAAAATTCCTCAAAGACAGCGAGCCCACCAAGCCCGCCCTGATGGCGAAAAAGAAGAAGCCCGAGCCGCCGAACCCCTTCGATAACCAGCCCGGCCTGCAAACCATCACCATCAAGACCATCCCCGAGCGCCTGCTCTACGACCTGCGCGAGTTCAAAGTGGCCCCCGGAGCCCCCGTGAAGCTCGTTTTCGAAAATCCCGACGTCACCCCGCACAATCTCCTCATCGTCCAGCCCGGCGCGGCGGACGAAGTCGGCCTGGCCGGCAACGAAATGGCCAAAACGCCCGACGGCTTCGCCAAAGGCTTCATCCCCGACTCCCCGAAGATCCTGCACAAGACCAAGATGCTCAACCAAGGCGACCGCGAAGTCCTCCGCTTCACCGCGCCCACCGCGAAAGGCAAATACCCCTACATCTGCACCTTCCCCGGCCACTGGCTCGTCATGAAGGGCGAGATGATCGTGGAGTAGAAAGTCATTCGACGCTCGGATTGACCGCAGAGGGGCAAAGAGGCAGAGGGCGCAGAGATTAAAAGCTCAGCCCTCTCTGCTCCTCCGCCCCTCTGCGGCAAAAACGAGCCACCCACCGCCTTCGCCTGGCATTTCAGGCATCGTCATTCATTCGTCATTCCGTGGCATGCTTCTCACAAAGCGGCTGACTTCCTCAACAGGCGCGTATGGTGGCGCCACATGCAGCACCCGTTTCAGCCCTTCGGCACCTCACACCTGGTGGTGCTCGCCCTCACGGCGCTGTTGTTTGTCACCATGCAGTTGGCCGCGCGGACGCGATTCGCCGCCGTGGTGGAAAAAACGCTCGGTACCGTGCTGCTGCTCCTCTTTCCAGCCACGCTGGCGGGCCACGCATGGTCCGGATCCCTCAATGCGCAGACGTCGCTGCCGCTGCAATACTGCGACATCGCCAGCATCTCCGGCGGGATCGCGCTGTGGACACGCAGGCAGACCTTCTGCGAGATCGTGTACTACTTCGGCATCGCCGGCACGCTGCAGGGGCTCATCACACCGGCGCTGGCGGATGACTGGCCCGACCCGCGGTTCGTCATGTTCTTCCTCCTGCACGGCGGTGTGCCGGTGGCGGCGCTGCATGTCGTCACTGCAATGAAGCACCGGCCCGCGCCCGGCGCGGTCGTGCGCATGATGGGCGTCTCGCTGAGTTGGTATGCGCTGACGGCCATCGTAAACGTCCTGCTCGGCACCAACTACGCCTTCCAGTGCGCAAAACCGGATCAAGCGAGCCTGTTCGACAAGCTCGGCCCGTGGCCGTGGTACAACTTCAGCGCCATCGGCCTCGGCCTCGTGTTTTACAGCGCGCTTCACCTGCCTTTTGCCTTCAACCGGCGCAAAGCGTGACATGTCGCTTTGCATTTCGCGTTTTGGCCTCATAATCGCCGCCCAAATTCCATCTCGTCCGCACCAACCAAAAAATGAAAGCACCCTCCTGGTCCATCGAAGAAAGCGCAGACCTCTACGGCATCCGCGAATGGGGGCACAGCTACTTCGACATCTCGAAGCAGGGCGAGGTGGTCGTGAATTTGAAGGATGGCAAGAAGACGAAGTCCGTCTCGCTCGCCTCCATCGTCAAGGGATTGCGCGAACGCGGCACGCAACTGCCGCTTCTGATTCGTTTCGGCGATCTGCTGCGCTGGCGCATCGACGAGCTGAACGAGGGCTTCGCCACCGCGATCAAGGAAGGCAAGTATCAAGGTGTTTATCGCGGCGTGTATCCGATCAAAGTGAACCAGCAGCAGGAGGTCATCGAGGAGATCACCCGCTATGGACGCAAATACCACTACGGACTCGAGGCTGGCAGCAAACCGGAGCTGATCGCCGCGCTCAGCTACATGCACGACCCCGAGGCCTACATCGTCTGCAACGGCTACAAGGACGAGGAGTTCATCGACCTCGCGCTGTTCGCGCAAAAGATGGGCTTGCAGGTCATCCTCGTGCTCGAAATGCCCAGCGAGCTGGAATTGATCCTCAAGCGCTCGAAAAAGCTCGGCGTGCGGCCGACGCTCGGCGTGCGTTTCCGCCTCAGCACTGAAAGCGCCGGGCACTGGAGCGGCAGTGGCGGTGATGCGAGCGTCTTCGGCCTGAACATTTCCCAGCTCATGCGCGTGGTCGATCATCTGCGCGAGGAGGGCATGCTCGACTGCCTTCGCATGCTGCATTACCACCAGGGCTCGCAGATTCCAAACATCCGCGCCATCCGCCAGGCCGTGACCGAGGCCACGCGTGTTTACGTCGGTCTGGTTCAGGAAGGCGCGCGCATGGGCATCCTCGACCTCGGTGGCGGTCTCGCCATCAGCTACGATGGTCTGAAGGGCGCCACCGCGGCCAGCAGCAACTACGGCACCAAGGAATACTGTGCCGACGTCATCGAGGCCATCAGCGAAGTCACCGCCGAGGCGGGCGTGCCGCATCCCGACATCATCACCGAATCTGGACGCGCCGTCGTGGCCTATTACTCCGTGCTCGTCATCAACATCCTCGACATCAACCGCTTCGAGCCCTGCGACGAGGTCGAGATCAACAAGGACGCCCCCGCCCTGCTGCGAAACCTCAACGAACTGCGCCACGACGCCTTAAAAAACGAGTCCAAGGTCAAGCGCGACCGCCTGCAGGAGATCTACAATGACGCCGTCTATTATCGCGACAAGCTGCGCACCGAGTTCAACTACGGCAAGGTCACGCTGCGCGAACGCGCGCATGGCGAGGAACTGTACTGGGACATCCTCACCTGGGTGGCTGGCATGCAGAAAAAATGCGAGCACGACGGCAGCCAGATGGAGCGCCTCGACACCATCATGACCGACTTCTATTACGGCAACTTCAGCGTCTTCCAGAGTTTGCCGGACTTGTGGGCCATCGACCAGATTTTCCCGGTCATGCCGATTCATCGCCTCAAGGAGAAGCCCACACGCAACGCCGTGCTCTCCGACATCACCTGCGATAGCGACGGCAAGATCGACAAATTCGCCCACAGCCACGAAATCTGCCGCAGCCTCCCGCTGCACGATCCCGATTTCGAAAACGGCGATTACATGCTCGGCATTTTTCTCGTCGGCGCCTATCAGGAGACGTTGGGTGACCTTCACAATCTCCTCGGCGACACCAACGTCGTGAGCGTCCGCGTCGAAAACGGCAAGGTGAAGTACAGCCGCGAACTCGAAGGCGACAGCGTCTCCGAGGTGCTCAGCTACGTCGAATACGATCCGAAGGACATGCTCACCCGCTTCCGCAACCTCGCCGAAAACGCCGTCCTCTCCCGCCGCATCAGCGCCACCGAACGCCGCGAGATCATGGAAAGCTTCGAGGCAGGTCTGCGCGGGTACACGTATTTCGAAAGCTGAGTCAAAGCGTGGAGCAAAGGGCGTAGAGTCGGTTTGTGGCAAGCGAACGCCGAAGATCATCTCTTTGCTCTTCGCCCTATGCCCTACTCTGCGAAGCTCACCTTCCGCAGAATCGCCCGCTGCAGCAAATCCAGGTATTGCGCGCACGGAATCTCGTGCCCGCCGAACATCGCCAGATGCGGCGTCGTCCACTGCGTGTCGTGCAGGAGGAAGCCGCGCTCCTTGAGCCGCCATTGCAGATGCGTCAGCGCCACCTTCGACGCCTGAGGTTCGCGGCTGAACATCGATTCGCCGAAAAACGCACCGCCGATGCTCACGCCATACACGCCGCCCATGAGTTTGCCGTCGCGCCACACCTCCGTGCTGTGCGCGAAGCCGATGCGATGCAGCTCCTCGTAGGTGTCCATGATGGCCTCGGTGATCCACGTGTTCTCACGATCCGCGCAACCGCGGATCACGTCACTGAAGGCGGTGTTCCAGCGCACCTCGAAGGGATGCTGCTTCAAATACCGCGCAAACCGCCGCGGCACATGAAACTCTGCCACCGGCAGGATGCCGCGCATTTTTGGCCGGTACCACGAGATGGAACCATCGTCTTCCCCCATCGGGAAGGCGCCCTCGCAGTAGGCGTTCAAGAGATCCACAGGCTCGATTCGCGGCATGGGGGAGTTTCAAGTTTCAGGTTTAAAGTTTCAAGCCGCACGATTCAAACTTTGAACTTTAAACTTGGAACCTTAAACTGTGAGCGATGAACCTCGCCACGCAGATCACCATCTTCCGCATCCTGCTCATCCCGGTCTTCATCGGGCTGGTGATCTATTACGGTGAGAGCGTTCACGCTGAAAAGGCGGACGAATCCCTGCGCCTGTGGGCCGCGGCCGTCTTCGGCATTGCCGCGCTCAGCGACGCGGTGGACGGCTGGATCGCGCGCAACTTCAACCAGCGCTCACGTTTGGGCGCCATCCTCGATCCGCTGGCGGACAAGCTGCTGCTCCTCTCCGCCATCATCACGCTCAGCTTCACCGCCTGGCGGCAGTATTTCCCGCTCTGGTTCCCGCTCCTCGTCATCTTCAAGGACCTCGCCTGCATCGGTGCCGCGTTTCTGATCGACCACGTTGCCGGCCACTGCCGCATCCAGCCGCACTGGACCGGGAAGGCCACCACCTTCACGCAAATCATCGCCATTCTGTGGATTCTGCTCGACCTGACCTTCGTGCCGCTGATCTGGCCGGTGGGTGTGGCGGGGCTTTTCACCTTCTGGTCCGGCATGGTGTATCTCGCGGACGGCGCGCGTCAGATTAAAGCTGCCGGGCAGGATTGACGCGGCGGATGCTTCGTGCTCCTTGCACGATGCTTAAAACTGTCGCCATCGTTGGCAGGCCCAACGTGGGCAAGTCCGCCCTCTTCAACCGCCTCGCCGGCAAAACCATCGCCATCGTCCATGATCAGGCCGGGGTGACGCGTGATCGCATCACCGCGCAGTGCCGTCGGGGCCCCGCGTGGTTCGAGATCATGGACACCGGCGGCATCGGTGCGAACACGGACGACGTTTTGACCGAACAGGTGCAGACCGAGGCCAGCATCGCTCTCGACGTGGCCGATCTGCTCCTTTTCGTCGTCGATGTCGTCGATGGCATCACCACCATCGACCAGACACTTGCCCGCGAACTGCGCAAAACCAGCAAGCCGGTCATCCTCGTCTGCAACAAGGCCGATTCGCCCAAGCGCAAGCTCAACGCCGGCGAGTTCGCCAAATTCGGCTTCAGCGACATGATCGAGGTCAGCGCCGCGCACGGCAAAGGCATCGACGAGCTTGTCGCCACCATCTCCCAGCGGCTCGATTTGAAGGAATCGACCGAAACCGAGGACGCCAAGGCTGGTCAGACCAGTCACCCGCTCAAGCTTGCCATCGTCGGCCGTCCAAACGCGGGCAAGTCCTCGCTCGTGAATGCCATTCTCGGGCAGGAACGTGCCATCGTCAGCAACGTGCCCGGCACCACGCGCGATGCGCTCGACATTCAGGCCACCTGGAACGGCAAGAAATACCAGCTCATCGACACCGCCGGCATCCGCCGCCGTGCGCATCTCGACACTTATGTCGAAATTTCCAGCGTGGAGCGCAGCATCCAGAGCATCAAACGCGCCGACCTCGTGCTGCTCGTCGTCGATTGCGCCGATGGCGCGAAGATGCAGGACCGCAAGATCGCCCAGATCATTCTGGAGGAGCGCAAGCCCTGCATCCTCGTCATGAACAAGTGGGATCTCTTCCATCCCGATGGCAAGCAGAAGGACCGCATCGAGCATCTGGAGGAGATCATGCGCCGCGAGTTCTTCTTCCTCCACTATGCGCCGCTCGTCGCCATCTCTGCCAAGAACAAGGAACATGTCGGCAAGCTCTTCGTGCAGATCGAAAAAGTGCGCAGCGGATCGCAGAACCGCATCAGCACCGGCTCGTTGAACCGCCTGCTCCACACTGCCATCGAGAACACCCCCGGCGCACTCGGCCGCAGCACGCACAGCTTCAAGCTGCTCTACGCCACGCAGGTCAACGAGGCCTCCGAGTTCGCCATCCCGGTGCCGCACTTCGTCCTCTTCGCCAACCGCGCCTCCAAGCTCACCGAAAGCTACACACGCTACCTCGAAAAAGTCATCCGCGACGAATGGCCCGCCCCCGGCGTGCCGTTCCGCATGAGCGTGCGTGGCAAAGGGCCGAGGAAGGAACGATAGGGACGTTCGGCTTGGCCGCAGAGGGGTAAAGAGGCGGAGAACGCAGAGTTATTTCAACTCTAAAATCTCTGCCACCTCTGCTCCTCCGCCCCTCTGCGGCAAAATCGAGCGTCCCAAATGCCCCGCATGGCCGAATCACTCGCCCCTTTGGACAATCGCACCCGCTCATTCCCATTCCGCGATCCGCATTCCACAATCCGTCACCATGAGCATCCAAACCACAACTGTCGGCTCCTATCCCGTTCCAGACTGGCTTTCCGCGCTGCCCAGCGAGCAAGCGGTCATCGACGCCACGCGTGTCGTCTTCAACACGCAGCGTCAGGCGGGCATCGATCTGCCGACGGATGGCGAATTGTATCGCTTCGATGTCAATCATCCCGACACCAACGGCATGATCGAGTACTTCGTCCACAAGCTCGGCGGCATCGACAGCCGCGTGGGCCGCGCGGACACCGCCGCGTTTCGTGCGAAGCATGAAATGGCCTTCCGCAGCAAGCCTGCCGCCGTCGTGCGTGGTCCCATCACCGAAGGTGTGCTCAATCTGGCCGAAGACTGCGCTCGTGCGGGTAAAGTCGCCGGAGGTCCGTTTAAATTCACGCTCACCAGCCCCTACATGCTCGCCCGCACGCTGCTGGACACGCACTACAACGATTTCGCCGCGCTGAACATGGCCATCGCCGATGCTTTGGCCGCACAAGCCGCCGATCTGCAGTGCGACTGCGTTCAGGTCGATGAAGCGAACATTCCCGGCAATCCCGCCGATGCTCCCATCGCCGCCGCGGGCATCAATCGCGTGCTCGACGCGGTGAAGGGCCAGAAAGCCGTCCACTTCTGCTTCGGCAACTACGGCGGCCAGACGATTCAAAAAGGTGAATGGGCCGCGCTCATCACGTTTTTGAATTCGTTGCGTGCCGATCACCTCGTCTTGGAGCTCGCGCATCGCCCTGCGGCTGACCTCGACGCGCTGAAGGAACTCGATCCGAAAATTGGCGTCGGCCTCGGAGTCGTGGACATCAAAGTGAACCACGTCGAAACCGCCGATGAAATCGCCCGCCGCATTGAGGCTGCGGAGAAAAAGCTCGGTTCAGGTCGCGTGAAATTCATCCATCCCGACTGCGGCTTCTGGATGCTCAAACGCAGCATCGCCGATCGCAAGATCGAGGCGCTGGCAAAAGGACGTGACAGGTTCGAAGGGCGGTGATTCAATCGCAGCACTCATGAAACGCTTTTTCGCCCTCGCCTTGATGGTCGCCCTCGGCTCGTGCGCCAGCACGATGAACAGCCACCGCATGAAGGCTGCGCAGCGAAAGATGCTCGACACACGCAAGCTCCAGCAGGCAGGCCAGTGGGATGAAGCCATCGCCATGGCAGAGCGCATGCATTCCAGCGTCGCCAAGTCGGTCGCGAGCGCGCCAAAACAAAAATCCGCCTCCGGAGTGGTGATCGACACACAGCCTCTGCTCGCCGCATGGGAAAACGGCCCGCTTGCCGAGTTGAAGGCTGCACTGCAAAAGAAGGACACCAAGCGCTCCACCGCGGCTTTCGCCTCGCTGCGCCAGCAATGCGTGAACTGCCACGCCGTCCTGGGAAAGACACAGGTTCAGGTGAGCGAGCTTCCGTAAGCCGGCTAGCTGGCCGCGAGCGCTTCGAGCAGATACTTCGCCGGCTGGAAATGCTCGATGAGCACGGTGGTCCTGCCGTCGCGATGCATGCGCGCCTGCTTGATGTCGAAGTTCGGCGTCTTGTGCGGCGCGAAGAGGATGTCGTCGTGCGTGGCGTTTTGATGGCGCTTGAACTGCGCGGGCGTGATGTGGCCGCCGAGATGATCATCGCGACCTGTGGCGAGATGGCAGGTGCCGAGCACTTTTTCGTCCTGAATGTCCGCGCCCGACACCGGCAGCACCTGCGTGCCGAATCCAAGCTCACCGAGCACACCAGTCATCGGATCATCGGCGAGTTTGGTGTTATGAGCATCGATCGTGGCCTGATTGCCTTCGATCAGCTCGGCCTTGATGATGCGACCACCGGTGACGGTGAGCTTGCCTAGCGTTCCGTCCTCGTATTTGAGCGGGAAGGTGCCTTCTGCGCTGGTGGGAACGAAATACACCTCACCTGCGGGCAGGTTCGCGATGTCTGGTGTGTCGCCCTGGCAGAGACCGTGGCTTTTCTGAGCCTCCTGACGGCTGAGATCGAGATGAATCGACATGTCGGGACCATTCGCGACCGTGAAGTCGATTTCGACCCAGTCCGAACGCGTCATGGCAAGACGCAGCTTTTCCGCATCACGGCTTACGTCTTCATAATCGACCGCGAGGCCGGAGTTCAGGATGACTTCGTTCAATCCATGCAGCGTGGCCCCGCGGAAGCCATACTGCTTCGCAAAGGCCGTCAACGGCGCGGTGGCGCTGAAGGTGGAGATGCAGAGAATGATGTCGTGGTTCGGATAGATGTCCTTTTCGAGGCTGAGCTTGTTGCCGCTCATGTCCACGCATTCATCCGGCAGATCGAGATTGCTGCCTGTGGTCTGCGTGTAGGCGTACATTTCGCCGCCTTTGAGCGCGAGTTCGTCCGCGACGCCGCTCTTCAGTCCCTGATAAAAATAATCATGCGCCCGCTTCTGCACTGCACGCGCCGGATTGTTCAGGAAGGCAAAGTCCTTCGCCTCGGCAAGGTCCGGCAGGTCGATGAGGATGCACACCTTGCGGCCAAACGTCGGCTTGAACACCGTGCCGAGCAGGCGTGACAGATCGAACTTGGGAAATTTGCGGCCCTGGGCGGTGGACTGGATGGTTGTCATGGGAGCAGTGATCATAGGCAATGCAGTGTGCGAGGCAATTACGCGCTGAACATTCATGCCAGACGCCACAAATCTTCAGCGTGCCGCGAATTGATCCCACAGCAGCTTTGCCACCATCGCGAACACCACGATGATGAAAATGATGCGGATGAAGCCCGCTCCATGCTTGATCGCCATGTGCGCGCCGAGGCGGCCACCAATGAGCTGTCCTGCGATCATCGCGGCGGCGACTCGGTAATCGACACAGTCTTTCCAGACAAAGATCATGAGCGACGCCATGTTGCTCGTCAGGTTCACCACCTTGGTGAAGGCGGTTGCGCGCGTAAGTTCGAGCCCGAGCAGCGAGATGCACGCGAGTGCCCAGAACGTGCCGGTGCCGGGGCCAAAGAAGCCATCGTAAAAACCCAGCACGCTTCCGGCGAGGCATGCAAAAGCCGCGAGGCTCAATCTCGCCTTCACCGCCGTCTTTCCGAGGCCGGGACTTAGCAGCACATAGACCGCGATGCCGAGCAGCATCCACGGCACGATCATTTTCAACACCGCATTGCTCACCAGCGTGACCACCCATGCGCCGAGACAGGCAAACACGAACGTGATGAGCACGGTAAGCCGCACTTGATGCCAGGAGACGAGCCCGGCCTTCGCATACTTCCGCACCGCCATCAGCGTGCCCCACGTGGACTGCATCTTGTTCGTGCCCAGCGCGATTTGCGGCGGCAGTCCAGCCGCGAGCAGCGCCGGCACCGAGATCAAACCACCACCACCCGCGATAGCGTCGATGAATCCGGCGCTCAAACCAGCGAAGAACAGCAGCGCAATTATCTCCCAGCTCATGATTTGCGGCCGAGGATGCGATCCAGCGAATCAGAGGTCTGGTAGATCAATGCTTCCGGATAATGCGCATACGGGTGGAAGTATTCGAAGGTCAGGTAGCCCTTGTAGCCGGTCTCGACCAGCGCGTCGGTAACCGCGGGCCAGTTGGTGGTGCCGTCGAGCAGCGGACGGAAGGTTTCGAGGCTGAAGTCGGTGCCTTTTTTGGTGAACTCTTTCAGATGGACGTTCTTTGTCCGTGCGCCCATCACCTTGGCCCAATGCTCGGGGAACTGGAACATGCTGATGTTCCCGGTGTCGAAATGCACGCGCACATGCTCGCTGCCGAAGCCGTCCACAAACGTGTTCATCTCCATCGGCGTCATGAGGTAACCGTTGAAGAAAATGTTCTCGATGTTGAGGCAGACCTTCAGTTTCGCCGCCTGCTTTTCGAGCTGGCCGATGGCTTCCTTCGCCCGCGCATCGCAAACGTCGTTGGGGACAGGCTCATGATCCGCGCGCCACGGAATGTGAACCGCGCCGGGAACGACGAGCACATTCTCCACACCAAGATCATGCGCGGCTTGCGCAATCTTCCCGGCCAGTTCGATGCCTTGCGCACGCTTGGCGGGATCATTGCTTGTCAGCGGATACGGCCAGAACAGAAAGGAACAGAGCCCGCTGATCTGGATACCGATCTCGTCGGCCATCTTGCGGATCTTCACGTAATCCGCCGTGCCGTGCTTCGGCGAGAGGTCGTTGTCGAGATCGTAGTTCAGCTCGATGCCGTCGAATCCAGCGTCCTTGGCGAGTTGCAGGCACTCACGCAGCGTCATGCGATCCGGATACGGGAAGGCCCAGAGGTTGATCGACTTGAGCATGTCATACTTCTTCGTCGAACCACGCCGCGCATCCGGCGCGGGCGCGGCCTGTGCAGCGGGTTCAAACGCCAGCGAACTGAGCCCGATGGAGGCGATGGTGGCCTTCAGGGCATCACGACGGGAAAGAGAGTCAGGCGACGGATTCATGCAGCGATGCAATCAGAAGCATGACGCGGAGGCAAGAGGAAGAAATGGCTGCACCTCGCCAAATCGGGGAGCAGGTGGCGCTTGCCTTCTGCGTGCCGTTTTGGAGAATCGCGGGCCATGAAAGCATGCCTGCCCGCATTTTTCGCCCTGCTGTCCCTCGCCGTCGCTAAACCTGGCGCACCGGTGCAAAAGTTTCAGCAACTGGATTCGACGATGCCGACGCCTTCGACGGTCAGGCTGGCGTCGGGAGCGCCGGGACGCGACTACTGGCAGAATCGCGCCGATTATGACATCGATGTCGAACTGGATGATGTGAAACGCACGATCACTGCGGAGGCGACGGTGACCTATCACAATGCCTCGCCAGATTCGCTCGAGTATCTGTGGGTACAACTCGATCAGAATTACCTCTCTCACAACGCCGACTCGCGCGCAGCTCCGAACACGAAGCGCGGCATTGATCCGGCGAAGATCACTTACAGTGCGGTGGACCGCCTGCTGGCCTACGAAGACTACGACGGCGAGATGAAAATCAGCAAGCTGACAGACGCGCAGGGCAACAAGCTGCCGCACACGGTGGTGAAGACGATGCTGCGGCTCGATCTGCCGAAGCCGCTCGCGTCGGGCGCGGATTTTGTCTTCAAGATCGCGTGGAGCTACCCGATCAACGACTGCAAGCACATCAACGCGCGCACGGGCTACGAGTTCTTCAAGGAGGACGGCAATTGCATCTACACCATCGCGCAGTGGTTCCCGCGCATGGCGGCCTACACAGACTATGCGGGCTGGATCAACAAGCAGTTTCTCGGCACCGGCGAGTTCACACTGGAGTTCGGCAACTACAACGTGCGCCTCACCGTGCCGGACGATCATCTCGTCGGCGCGACAGGTGAACTTCAGAACCCGGAGGTTGTTTTGAGCGAAACTCAGCGTGAGCGGCTCAAGAAAGCGCAGGGCGAGATGAAGAAGCCCCTGTTCATCGTCACGCCCGACGAGGCGAAGGCGGCGGAGAAGGGCAAACCGAAGGGAAAGAAGACCTGGGTCTTCAAGGCGGACAACGTGCGTGACTTTGCCTTCGCCTCATCGCGCAAGTTCGCGTGGGATGCGATGGCAGTGGAAGGTGCGAGCGTGAATGGCAAGCCGGTGATGGCGATGTCGCTCTATCCGAAGGAAGGCATGCCGCTGTGGGACAAGTATTCCACGCATGCCATCGCGCACACGATCCAGACCTACTCCCGTTTCACATTTGATTATCCGTATCCCGTCGCGTGGTCGGTGAACGGGCCGGTGGGCGGCATGGAATACCCGATGATCTGCTTCAACGGCCCTCGCCCGGAAAAGGATGGCACCTATCCTGAGCGCACGAAGTATGCACTCATCGGCGTGGTAATCCATGAGGTGGGCCACAACTGGTTCCCGATGATCGTGAACAGCGACGAACGTCAATGGACGTGGATGGACGAGGGACTTAACAGCTTTGTCGAATACCTCGCTGAGGAGGAATGGGAGAACGACTGGAGGCACCGCCGCAACGAACGCGGCATGGTCGATTACATGCGAACCACGGACCGTGTGCCGGTGATGACAAACTCCGAGTCCATCGCCGATCTCGGTCCGAACGCCTACGGCCAGCCGACCGTGGCGCTGAATATCCTGCGCGAGCACATTCTCGGCCGCGAGGCATTCGATCACGCGTTCAAGACCTATGCGCGGCGCTGGATGTTCAAGCGGCCCACGCCGAGCGACTTCTTCCGCACGCTGGAGGATGCGAGCGGCGTGGATCTCGACTGGTTCTGGCGCGGCTGGTTTTACAGCGTCGATCACGTCGATGTGGCCGTCGATGAGGTGAAGTGGCTGCAACTCGACACGCGTGATCCGGCGATCGAGAAGAAAAAAAAGAAGCAGGAGGAGGACGATCTGCCGAAAACCACCACGCGCGAGCTCAACTACCCGATTTCGAAGCGTGTGGACCGTTTTCCTGAGCTGAAGGACTTTTACGACAGTTTCGACAAGACCACCGTGCTGCCGAGCGAGAAGAAAAAGTTCGATTCCCTTATCAAGGAACTTAATGAGGAAGAGATCGATCCGAAGCTGCTGGAGACGAAGCACAACTTTTACTCCATCGAGCTGCGCAACGTCGGCGGGCTCGTCACGCCGGTCATCTTGAAGGTCGAGTACACCGACGGCACGAGCGAGGAGATCAAGCTCCCGCCGGAAATCTGGCGCTTCAACACGCAGAAGGCCTCCAAGCTGCTGTTCACTAAGAAGGAGCTCAAATCGATCACCTTCGACCCGCGTCAGGAACTCACCGACACCGACGTGGAGAACAACTTCTGGCCCCGCCGCCCCGTGAAGAGCAAGTTCCAGCTCTTCAAGGACGAGAAGGCCCCGAATCCGATGAAGGAGCTGACGAAGCCGGAGAAGAAGGACGAGAAGAAGGCGGATGAGAAAAAATAATCTGATCGCGGCGCTCGCCGTCATTCTGCTCGTGCCGTGCCTCCACGCGCACTCCGTTCATCAATCCACCGCCGAGGCAGAATACAATCCGGCAACGAAAAAGCTCGAAGTCAGCCTCACCGTCTTCATCAACGACCTCGAAACCGCCCTCATCCGCCAGAGTGAGCGCGAGATGCGCCTCGACAAAACACCCGCCGCCGAATTCGACGCCCAAATCCAGGTCTACCTCACCAAAACTTTCGTCGTGACCGATGCGGCGGGCAAAGCAGCCAAAATCAAATGGGTGGGACGTCAGCTCGACGAAGAAACGCAAAAGAGCGGCGATCCGACGGTGACGTTGTTCTTTGAAGTCGCGCTGCCGGATGGTTTGGCGGATGCCAAGCTGCGGCACGCAGTGTTTTGCGAAATGTTCAAGGATCAGATGAACTTGCTGCTGATCCAAAATGAGAAACGAAAAACCGAACTTCGCTTCACCCAAGACGGGCTGATCAAACAACTCTGAATGACACACTCACCTTATTTGTGACCTGATTGAGTCCAAATGAGCGCATAAGTGAAACCCAAGCCGAACCCCTTCTCTGCCATGAAGGTGTCGTAGTCGCGGCTCCCGACGTAGCCAGCAGCAAACTGTCGAAGATAACCAGACGAGCCCGCGAACTGACTGATGGTTTTGAGAGGTGCGACGTGCCCATTTTTCGGGTGCTGCAGAATGTCGATCGACGCGTCAATGGCATCAGCACACTCTAAGAGAACTGTTTTGATATTGGCAGGAACAACAAACGACTCGCCATCCTTTGCCCCGCTGGCGTGTCTAGCACTAAGATAGTCCGGTAGAATCCTCGCAAAATCAGCCCAGGCCTTTGCCAATGCGTTGATGGACGGTTGATATTGTTCATCCAAACCAGCGTCGCGGAATGCAACCGGCAGTGAAGGCGTCTTCAGTGTTGCGCCAGCGAGCAACCGCTCAGGCTTGGTAATGCCATTCAACTGGCCCAAGAAACCACTGAAGTCCTCGTGATGATAAGCAGTAGTGGCAATGGTCTGCAGGTTTGAGCCTTTCTCGACGATTGCTGTCGGAGTTGCAGGAGCCAGGACTTCAGAAATGTCCACTTTTGGCAATGGCGGAACGATGACCTTTGCAGACTTCCTGCCGCAGCCTGCCAAGGCCAGGATGAGTGTAATATAGACAGCCAGGCGCATAACGGTCAGACGAAGAAGCAGTTCACCCAAGGAACGGGACGAGGACATTCCGCGCAACCTTGATCGCCTTCATGCGGCCGTCGAGGGTTTTGCCGAAGGTGTCGTCCTCGACTTCGATGCAGAGGGGGCCGTCGTAGCCGATGCGCATGAGTTCGGCCATGAAGGCGGCCCAGTTGATGTCGCCGTAGCCGGGAATGCGCGGCTGGTGCCAGCGCAGCGGGAAGTCGAAGCGGCCGACTTCGTTGAGGGCGGCACGGTTGATCTTCACGTCCTTGGCGTGGAGGTGGAAGAGCTTCGATTTGAACTCGGCCAGCGGGCTGAGTGGGTCCATGTCCTGCAGGATGAAATGGGAGGGGTCGTAGTTGAGGCCGAAGCTGGGCGAGTCGATGTCGTTGAAGGCGCGACGCCAGATGGCGGGCGTGGTGAGGAGGTTTTTGCCGCCGGGCCATTCGTCGCGCGTGAAGGACATGGGGCAGTTTTCGATGGCGATCTTCACGCCATGGTCCTCGGCGTATTGAATGATGGGCTTCCAGATCTTGAGGAAGCGCGGCCAGTTTTCTTCGACGGTCTTGGTCCAGTCGCGGCCAATGAAGCCGGTGACGATCTGCTGGCCGAGCTTCGGCGCGGCGGCGATGACTTTCTTGAAGTGCGAAACGGCGAAGCGCGAGACTTCGGGATTCGGATCGAGCATGTTCGGGTAGTAGCCGAGCGCGCTGATGCTGACGCCCTGATCCTGACACTGGCCGAGGATGTCCTCTGCTTTCGACTTCGTTATGCCGATGACATCGACATGGGTGACTCCGGCGTATTTGCGCTCGGCCTTGCCCACGGGCCAGCACATGACCTCGACGGTGGAGAAGCCTTCGTGACGGGCAAAGTGCAGGACTTCCTCAAAGGAGAGGTCGGGGAGGATGGCGGTGACGAAGCCGAGTTTCATGGCAGGGTGGTTGGAGTGGCGGAGTAATGGAGTGGTGGAATCTCGAATATCGAACAAGGAATCTTGAATGCCGAAGTCCGGAGTCAGAACTTCATCATTGTACATTCCTTGTTCGATATTCGGTGTTCAATGGTGATGTGCGGGCACGAAAAAGGGCGGGATGGTGTGTCCCGCCCCTCTGGGATGAGATGCCTTACTTGTCGTCAGCAGGAAGGATCTTCTTTCCTTCGAGCACCTTGTCCACGAGGCCGTATTCGGCGGCCTGGGAGGCGGACATGTAGTTGTCACGGTCGGCATCGCGCTCGATCTGCTCGACGGACTTGCCGGTGTGATGGGCGAGGATGCGGTTGAGGCGCTTCTTGAGGTTGAACATGTATTCGACCGTGCGCTCGACATCCGAAGCGGTGCCACGTGCGCCGCCGGAGACCTGGTGAATCATGATGTCAGAGTTCGGCAGGGCGTAACGTTTGCCTTTGGTGCCTGCGGCGAGAAGCACCGCGCCCATGGAGGCGACGAGACCGATGCTGTAGGTGCAGACGTCGCAAGTGAGGAACTGCATGGTGTCGTAGATGGCGAGACCGGCCGTGACGCTGCCGCCGGGGCTGTTGACGTAGATGTTGATATCCTTCTTCGGGTCCTGCATCTGGAGGAACAGAAGCTGGGCGATGATGATGGAGGCCATCGTGTCATTCACCTCGCCACCGAGGAAGATGATACGGTCCTTCAGCAGGCGGGAGTAGATGTCATACGCGCGTTCGCCGCGGCCTTCGCTTTCGATCACGGTCGGAACCATGTAGCTGGCGTGCGGAGCGATGATGGAGGGAAAGTCGGAGCTGGAGTTGGGGGTCATGGTGGGAATCAAGAGGGTGCGGGGTTGGTTGTCAAACCTGGGGACTGGCGAAGGCGGAAAATGGCGAAATCCGAATGGCGAAGCTTGTTACGCTTCACATCGCATGGCGGTGCTTTGTTTTCAAAGCAGCCTGGCGGTGATGTCGTTGATACGCCAGTCGTTGAGCGAACCGCCGCCGCAAAAGGCCATTTTGCTGCTGGCAGGCGAGACCGCCGGCACATCGGCGCCCGCGGGCAGTTTCGCAGCACGCTGCTTGCGACGGGCGACGACATCGTCGCGTTTGATGCGCAAACGGGAGGCGTCACCTACACGCCCCTGGGCATCGAGTTCTTTGGCCCAGGTGTCGAGCGCGCGGATGTAGTTGTCGTAGAGCGGGAGCGATTTGCGGTCCTTGTCCTGCGCATAAGATTTCTCGGCGCCACGATAGGTATTGCGCAGTTTCACCACCGAGCTGTGCAAGCTCGCCGGATCGATGGACGGCATGAACTTATGCGTGGTGAAGCGCTGTTTTTCATCGCGCAAAACAATGGCTTCATCGAGCCTGCCGAGGCGTGTGGCGTCACTCATGGCGCGGTCCAGAGCCGCGATGTAATTGGTGCCCAGCGTGGCGATGAGATCACTGTAGGTGGCGTTGACCGTACGCTCGAAGTCTTCCTGGAACTGCGATTCCATCGCCGTGAGGCGGTCACTGACGGAAGCGCTGGCTGGAGGGGGCGTTGGGACGGGCGGAGTCGATGGAGGCGGAGTGGGCGATTTTTTGGGTGGCGTCGAACGCAGTGGCGTCACCATCTTCGGTGTCGCGGGCGTAGTTACTACTGTGGATGTTGGAGACTTCGGAGGTGTTGAAGGAGGTGAAGTGACCGGCGTGGTCGGAGATGATGCAGGCGGCTTTGACAGCGGAGTGGAAGGTGCGGAAGGTGGCGCGGCTGGTTGCGAGGAGGTTTCCGTCGTCTCCGATGCCGGATGCTGCCGCTGCGTGACAAACCAGCCGCCAACACCAAGGATTACCAGCGCGAAGATGATGTAAGGCAGTGTGGAGGATGAGTCCGGCGGCGCCGGCTCAGGAACGGGCAGCTCAAACTGAGGCTGGGGCCGGCGTTGCGACGATGAACCCGGATTGCGCGAGGAAGGCACCACGGTGCGCCCGGTCTGCGCCTGAGTTTGATGTGGCTGCATGGCCTGCTTCGGCAACGCGGCGCTGGATTGCTGTCCAGCAACGGCCATGGGCGTGGTGAGAATCACATCAAGATCACGCCGGAGTTCGTGGCTGGTCTGATAGCGCTCCTCGCGGTCATGCTCCAAGGCGTGGCGGATGATGTTGTCGAAGCGCGGATCAATGCCCTGGTACTTTTGCGAAGGCATTTTGAACACGCCGCGCGGAATCTCGCCGGTGAGCATCTGATACAGCATGACTCCGACGGCATAGAGATCGGCGCGGCCATCGACATCGGTGCCAAGGGAAAGCGTTTCGGGGGCCACGTAGTCCGGCGTGCCCATGGCCATGCCCGTCTGGGTGAGGCCCGATGTGAGCGGATTGCTGGTGAGCTTGGCAAGGCCGAAATCGGCGACCTTCACACGACCCTCGTTGTCAATCAGGACGTTGGAGGGTTTGATGTCACGATGAACGATGCCCTGGCGGTGCGCGTAGCCGAGCGCGTCGCAAAGATGGGCGGTGACGGCGAGCGCGTGCTCCGGCGGCAGGCGGCCCTCACGCGCGATCATGCGCTGCACATCGGTGCCATCGACGAACTCCATGACGAAGTAGAGCTGGCCGTCGGTGGTCCGGCCGAAATCATACACACTGACAATCGCCGGATGATTCAGGCGGCCCATGAGCTTCGCCTCGTTCTTGAAGCGTTCCGCAAAGGCGGTGTCCTGCTGCTCGATGGCCGGCGGCAGGAGCTTGATGGCCACAATCCTCTCCAGGCTGAGCTGCACGCCTTTGTACACGGCTCCCATGCCGCCACGCCCGACAAGGCACTCCACGGAATACTGCGGCAGCATGCGCTGGAGCTCCTCCGGCGTGGGCGGCTCCCAACGCCAGCCACCGCCCGTGGTTCTGGGTGGAGAGGCGCTCGAATCATTCATGGCGGATCAGGAAACGCAGGGGAGCGGATGGGAAAAATATTCTGAGTCTTACGAGAAGTTCGCCGGAACCACAAGCAATCAGAAGATGGAAACATGCGACAGGTTGATTTCCGCGACAGACTCGCCTAACTCGGCGGCCCATGAATGAAAGTTTGAAAATCCTGAGCGGTTCCGCGCATCCGACACTGGCGAAGGCGATTGCCGAGAACCTGGAGATGAACCTTTGCGCCGCCGAGCTGGCCACTTTTCCAGACGGCGAGACGTTCGTGCAAATCCACGAGAACATTCGCGGTGGTGATGTCTTCATCGTCCAGCCCACCTGCCCGCCGACGAACCAGAACCTGATGGAACTGCTCATCATGGTGGACGCCGTGCGCCGTGCGAGCGCCCAGCGCATCACCGCTGTGCTGCCGTTCTTTGGTTATGCACGTCAGGACCGCAAGGACCGTCCGCGTGTGCCGATCACGGCAAAGCTGGTGGCGAATCTTCTCGTGGCGGCAGGCGTGCATCGTGTGCTCACGGTGGACCTGCACGCCGGGCAGATTCAGGGCTTCTTCGACATCCCGGTCGATCATCTCTACGCAGCGCCGGTTTTGATGAAGGCGATCCGCGAACGCAATCTCACTGACATCGTGGTCGTCTCTCCCGACGTGGGCGGCATCAAGATGACTCATGCATTCGCGAAGGCTCTCAAGGCGCCAATGGCCATCGTGGCGAAAAACCGTGTCAGCGCCGAGGAAGTCGAAGCTCACAGTGTCATCGGCGATGTGGCCGGCAAAAACGTGCTGCTTGTGGACGATTTGACCGAAACTGCCGGCACTCTGACCGCCGCGGCGAAACTACTGTTGGAGCATGGGGCCAAGACCATTTACGCAGGCGTCTCCCACGCCGTTTTGGGCGAAAAGGGCCGCGCCCGCATCGCCAATTCACCCATCGTGGAGTTGCTGGCCACGAACTCGACCCCCCAGGCCACCGGGGAGAAAGTAACCGCCCTGGACATCGCCCCATTGCTCGCCCAAGCCATCGCCCGCATTCATGGCAATGAGTCCGTGACATCCCTGTTTGACACACGGGGGTAGGCGTGTATTCTCCGCGCCCTTTTTCCAAAACCCACACCTCCAACGAGGAATCCGACCATGGCCAAAATTCTCGATCTCCAGGCAGAACCCCGCACCCAGTCCGGCACGGGTGCCGTCAAACGCATGCGCAAGGCTGGCAACATCCCCGCCGCCCTCTATGGCCGCAAGGTGAAGCCCTCAAACATCCAGGTGCATGGCAAGACCTTCTCGAAGCTCCTCGAAAGCAGCGCGTCGGACAACATCCTCGTCTCTTTGAAGATCGCCGGGGCTGAAGACCAGCTCGCCCTCGTACAGGAAGTGCAGCACGACTACCTTCGCGGTGGCATTCTTCACATCGACTTCCACGCCGTCGCCGCTGACGAGGAAATTCACGCCAACGTGCCCGTCGTCATCGTCGGCGAAGCCAAGGGTGTGAAGCACGGCGGTCTCGTCGAAGCCATCCATCACGAAATCGAAGTGCGCTGCCTGCCGAAGGATCTTCCGGAAAGCATCCAGATCGACGTTTCCCACCTCGAACTCGACCAGGCCATTCACATCAGCGAGATCAAGTTCCCCGAAGGCGTCACCTGCCGTCTGGGTGGCGACGTGGTCATCGTCATGTGCGAAGAGCCGAAGGTCGAGGCCGAACCCGAGCCTGTCGCCGCCGCCGCCCCTGCCGCTGGTGCCGCGCCCGCCGCTGGTGCTGCTCCCGCAGCCGGTGCCGCCCCTGCTGCCGCGCCCGCCGCTGGCGCCAAGCCCGCCGCCGCTCCGGCCAAGAAATAATCCCTCCACGATGTGGCTTCCGGCGCGGACTCAACGAGCAGCGGCTTGAATGTGCCGCGCCTCATTGTCGGCCTCGGCAATCCCGGCGAAACCTACCGCGACACCCGTCACAACATTGGATTTATGGTGCTGGACGAAATCGCACGACGCCTGGGAGCCGCTTTCCACGAGGAAAAGCGCTGGACCGGCCTCGTGGCGAAGTTCCCCGGAGGTCATCTGCTCAAGCCGCTGACCTTCATGAACGACAGTGGCCGCTCCGCGCAGTCCGTCAGTCACTTCTTCAAGACCACGCCCGCGCAGACGCTCGTGATTTACGACGACGTGGATCTGCCGCTCGGCCGCCTGCGTTTCCGCACGAGCGGTTCTGCCGCAGGACACAATGGCATCCGTTCGCTCATTTCCGCCTTCGGCACGCAGGATTTTCCGCGCTTGAAGGTCGGCATCGCTCCCGCTGATGGCCGCCCTGCTGGCGAACGCATGGTCGGTCATGTGCTGGGCAGTTTTCGCGCCGAGGAACAACCTGGGCTGCAGAATGTCATCCAGCGTGCCGCCGATGCGGTGCTCGCAGCGATCGAACGCGGCCTTGACGCCGCCATGAATGTCTTTAACCGACAACCAGAACCCTAAACCACAACACCGACATGACCCGCAACTACGAGGCACTCATCGTGCTCGACACCAAAGGCAAGGAAGAATCCGTTGACTCGCTCGTCAGCACCATCAGCAAGGACATGGAAAAGTCCGGCCTCAAACTCGAGCAGATCGACAACCTGGGCAAACGCAAGTTCCCCTTCAACCCGCGCCACGTCGAAGCCGGCCACTTCGTGAAAATCCAGTTCGCTGGCGATTCTTCGGCGCTCGAGACCTTGCGCTCCAAGCTGCGCCTCAACGAGAACGTCTATCAGCAGTACTACCAGAAGCGCTGCGCCTGATTGGGCGTCGTTTCGAGGTTCCCTGTCCCGTTTTGCACCCCGGCACCGCCCCAGGCGGTCCGGGGTGTTGTTTTTTGGCCACGACCCCCATTTGCAAAGAGTTCCTCATTTGAGGCGTGACAGCAGTACGGCAGCCCCCTAACATGCGGTCGTAAAATATCAGCCACGCAACACCATGAGCGCGACCGAGGAGCCCGCATCACCCGAACGAATCATCCTCCTGGGCATCCCCTTCGACAAGGTCAACATGTCGCAGACCATCGGTCTCATTGGCCGGATGGTTGAAAGCAAGCAACCCCACTATCTGGCCACGGCCAACGTGGACTTCGTGGTCCAGTCCCAGCACGACAAACAACTGCTCAGCATCCTGCACAAGGCAGATTTGACCGTGTGTGATGGCACGCCGCTCATCTGGCTGTCCCGGTTCAAACGCAAGCCCCTGCCGGAACGTGTCGCCGGCTCGGATCTCGTGCCCCAGTTGCTTGCAGAGGCCGAGAAGCACGGCTGGGGGGTGTACTTCTTGGGAGGCGACGAAAAAGTCTCCGCGCAGGCTGTCGCGAATGTGCGCCAAACGCACCCGCAACTGAGAATCGCGGGCGCTTATTCCCCACCTTATGCCCCCTTGGACAAGATGGACCATGAGGGCATTTGCGCTCGCATCCGGGAAACCTCGCCCGATTTGCTGTTTGTGTCCTTCGGCTGTCCGAAGCAGGAAAAATGGATCGCCATGAATTATCGTGCACTCGGTGTCCCTGTTTGTGTGGGCGTGGGCGCGACGATCGATTTTCTCGCAGGAACGGTCAAACGGGCCCCGCGCTGGATGCAGGTGGCCGGACTGGAGTGGTTCTACCGCCTGCTCCAGGAACCCAAGCGCCTCTGGAGGCGCTATTTCGTCGACATTCTCGTCATTCTCAAACTCCTGGCCAAGGACACGCTGGCTTCAACGCCCCGATGATTCCAATCCGTCGTCTTTGCAGAAATCCGAACTCCCCATCCACGCACCGTGAGCAAATCCTCCGCCACCATTGAAACTGGCAGGTTCCACATCCCTTCCCTGGATGGTCTCCGCGCAGTTTCCTTCATGTTTGTGTTCATCTCACACGCATGGCTGCCAGACCTCGTTCCGGGCGGTTTTGGTGTCACGGTGTTTTTCTTTCTCAGCGGGTATTTGATCACCACTTTCCTCCGCATGGAGTATGAGAGCTCCGGCACCATCAGCTTCAAAAAGTTCTATCTGCGCCGTGTGCTGCGCATCTTTCCGCCATTTTATCTGGTGCTGATTTTTGCATGGTACGTCACCTACCGCGGCTGGCTGGGAGGCTCGCTGACTCTCGATGCGTCGCTGTCCCAAGCGCTGCACTATGTGAACTACCGGATCATCTACGCCGGATTTGAGGGGCTGGCGCCCGGATCGAGCATTTACTGGTCGCTGGCAGTGGAGGAGCACTTCTATCTGCTCTTCCCGCTGCTCTATGTGGCCATGAAGGGACGGCTTTCCCCACGCAGCCAGGTGCTGGTGCTGGCGGTCATTTGCGCGGCGATCCTCGCCTGGCGTTATGCGCTCGTGTATGAATTTGGTGCCGGGGAAGTGCGCACGAACCGCGCCACGGACACACGTGCCGATTCGATCCTCTTTGGCTGCATGCTGGCCATTTGTGGCAACCCCATGCTGGACCGCCAGGGCTCGGAACGCTGGATGAAGTGGTTCTGGCTGCCGCTGGCGTTGATCGCGCTGCTGGTGTGCCTGCTGGTGCGCGATCCCAAGTTCCGTGAGTCGTATCGCTACACCATTCAAGGCATCGCGCTCTTCCCGGTCTTCATCTCAGCGATCCGGTTTCCAAACTGGGGCGCCTTCCGCCTGCTCAATCTGCCGGCGGTCAAAATGCTCGGTGTGCTTTCCTACTCCATGTACCTGCTGCACTATGTGATCATCAAGGGCTTCGAGCATGAGACGCAATGGCCCACGCCCGTGATCGTCATCGCCTCGCTGGCCACCACGATCACGATCTCGTGGCTGATCTACCGGCTCGTCGAAAAGCCCTTCTCACGCATGCGCGTGCGGCTGAACACGGCAGGCACCTCCAAGCAAAATCAGGCCGGGCCGCCCGGCGCCGTCATTTCGGCAGATGCTTCTCGATGAAAGCAATCATCTGCTCCGTGGTGGCGGGCTTGGGCAGGAAAGGGAAGCCGCTGATGATGCCGCCGTGAGCGCTGAGTTCCGCTTCCCGCACGGTGGCGGTGTGGAAGACGACAACGATGTGCTTGAGGCGCGAGTCGTTCTTCAGCCGGTAGATGATGTCCGCACCATCGAGATCGGGCATCATCACGTCGAGGACAATGAGGTCGGGCACGAAATCCATGATCGTGTCCAGCGCTTTAAGGGAGTCATTCTGCTCACGCACTTCAAAACGGCCCGTGTCCTCAAGGTTGATGGCCATGAGGCTGGTGATGAAAGGCTCGTCATCGATGAGCAGGATCTTCTTCTTCGCGGCGTCGGGAGTTTCGCTCATGGCAGTTAGTTGGGAATCAGGAGTGTGCGGCAGTTTTCAAAGTCAACGTGGCCAGCACACCACCCTCGGGACGGTTGCTTATCTCCAGCCGTCCATGGTGCAAATCAACGATCTTTTTGGCAACGGTGAGGCCGAGTCCAGAGCCCTTCCCTGCCGGCTTGGTGGTGTAGAACGGCTCGTAAATGAGGCTCATCTGGTTTGTACGAATGCCGTGGCCGGTGTCGGTGATCTCGATGACGACGGTCGTGTCACCGGCGCGAAACCATGACTGGCGCTGCCAGCTCTCGCGTTCACTGGTTTCAAAGACCTTGAGCCGTGTGCTGAGCCGGAGCGTGCCACCACCAGGCATCATGGCCTCCACGGCATTGGTGATGAGGTTGGCCATGGCCTCGGTGACGTGCGTCTTGTCCACCAAGATGTTCGGAAGACCCTCCGCAAAGCCTTTTTCAACGTGAATCACAGGCTGGAGATCCACCATGGCGAGCGCGTTTTCGATCATCTGATTGGCGCTTTCCTGCGTCATGCTCGTTTCGATCGGCTCACAGGTGCGCAGCAGATCCTTTATCGCCTTGTCGATGCGTTCCGCGCCCTGGCGCAGATAGCCGACGATTTTTTTCCGCATTTCATCCGTGAGCGGGCGTGGATTGGCGAGGAAATCCGTGGCGAGCACGATCTGGCTGAGCGGGTTGCACACCTCATGAGCAATGCTGGAGGCAAAATGCGAAAGCGCGCCGGCCTCCTCAAGCTGCTTGAGGGTATTCCCTGCGGGAGGAACGCCGTCTGGTGATTCGTTGTTCATGATGCGGGCTGAGACATGACCACAGGCTCCCCCGTTGCGAGGTCGATGAAGTTTTTCCCGGCGACAACGACGCCGTCGAACTTCCAGTTCGGACGCACATAGCTGCCGCTGAGCACATAGGAACCAGTAAACTGAGTGCCGGACGCAATCGCGCATTCCTCGCCAATGACGGCATTCGGCCCGATCGTGGCACCGCTGATGGTGCAGCCGTTGCCGATCCAGCAGGGGGCGTTGAGCACCGTGTCCTTCGAAATGCTGCAATGATGACCTATGATGACGCCGGGCGCGGCCTGCGTCTCAAGTTCGGGCAGTTGTGTGCCGAATTTTTGCAGCTCTTTCAGCCACTTCTGCACCATCGCGAACCATGTCTGGGTTACTGGCTGGCCGGGTGGGAGACAGGGAACGACAGTGCTGCCCCGCTGAAGCTGGATCGCACCGCTGGCATCGACAAACGTGCATGCGTCAGTGGCGGCGGCGGGTACGCCAATCTTCACCTCGGCGCGTTTGCACAGCGGGAAGGTGTCACGCACGTAAGCGGCAAGCTTTTCATCCTCCTGTTCAAGCCAGAGGGTCAGCGACGCGTTGCTGCGAAAAAGCTGGTCCATCCAGTGGTCGATCACGCGGCGCGGGCCGATTTCCCAGAGGAAGAACGACTCGCCGCCGATCAAGGCGGAGGGCTGGGCGCGGAGAATGGCGTCGGCGTTCATGAACGGGAGGACAGTCAGTTGCCACCGCGGTTTTTGAGGGCCACCGGGACCGTCATGAGGAGAATCTTGAGGTCGAGCCAGAAGCTCTGTTGAGCGGCATACTTCAAATCCAGCCCGATTGCCTCGTCGTGGGTGATCTTGTTGCGGTTGCTGATCTGCCAGAGACCGGTGAGGCCGGGCTTGATCTTGTGGCGCAGCAGATCGCGCGGCGTGAACTCGGCCACCTCCCACATCGCAAAGGGACGCGGGCCGACGAGGCTCATGTCACCATTGATGATGTGGAAGAGCTGCGGCAGCTCATCGACGGAGAACTTGCGCATGAACTTCCCGAAGGGCAGGACGCGCGGGTCGTTCGGATACTTCTCCTCGTCCGAGAACTTCAACAGCGCCTTGCGCAGCTTCAACACGGACTCGTTGTCAGGATCGACAAAATGCTGTGCGGTTTTGCTGATCTTGTGTTCCTGAATTTTCTTTTCGATGGCCTCCGCGTCGCGGCGCATGGTGCGGAACTTCATCATCGGGAAGAGGCGGCCCAGGAAACCCACGCGCTTGCCCGCAAACGTCACAGGGCGGCCATCGACCATCATGATGACCAACGCGGCGGTGATCAGCACAGGCGAAATCATCAGCACGATGAGAGAACCGCAGGTGATGTCCAGCGCACGTTTGGCACCACGGCGCAGACCATGGCGCAGATGATGCCGCAGACGCAGCATGAACGCGGCGAGGAGGTGATGAGGCCGGGTGAATCGGGTCTTCTGGATCATGTCTTGGTCGGGAGATGAAAAAAATCAGGTGGCGCGACCTTTGGATCGATTGCGCAGCATCGGCAGAAGTTCACGCACACTTTGCAGTGAAGAACGTCCGGCGGGAAGCACGGCCAGCGCAAGCAAAAACACCACGCCTGCGATGATTGTGGCCAGAACGGCGCCGGTGAACGGATTCACCCAGGGCAGCGCTGCATAGGGAGAGTGGCGGAAGCCGGTCAAGGCTCCCAGCGCCAGCAGTGAGGCTAAAATGAGCGGAATGGCCGTCTTGTAGATAAATCCAGCGGACACTGGTCCGGCGCGGCCCACATAATAGAGCACGATCGGAGTGCGGATGAGCAGGCTGGAGATGGCGAAGCAAATGGCGACCATCTTGGTGCTGTAAACGACGCCAATCGCAATCGCGGTGATCAGGAAGAAGCTGGAGACGAGTTCGGCGATGAACATTTCCTTCGTGCGACCCTGCGAGATGAACAGATAGCTGCTGGTGTAGCGCACCGGCTCCGCAAAGGCCATGATGCCGAGCCACATGAAGATGTCCGCGGCGGCGATCCATTGTTTTCCCAGAACCACCTCGATCACCCAGTCCGCCGCGCCAACCGTCACCACGATGACAGGCAGCGTGAGCAGCAGCACCATCTGGAGTACTTTGCCATACGCGTCGCGATATCGCTGCGCCTCCCCGGTCATGCGGCTGAGCGCCGGGATGGTGACCTCGCCGATGGGCAGATTGATTTGTGAGAGCGGCATCACGAGCAGTTGATAAGCGCGCATGTAGTAGCCGAGTTGTTGTGTGCCCCAGAAGCGACCGATCAGCACGTTGTCAATGTTTTGAATCCAGTAGCTGACGATGCGAAACGCGGCCAGCCAGCCGCCGAGGCCGAGCATCTCACCCACGCCACAATGACGATGCCAGCCACCAGGACGCCAGCCGCAGACAAGCCATGATGCCGCTGTGGTGACCACCATCAGTGTCAGTTGTGACCAAACGAGCGCCCAGTAGCCATAACCCAGCCACCCCGTGACCACCGCCACCGTGGTGGCGCAGCCAAGCGCAAGGAGGTCGATCTTCATGATCGTGCCAAAGTGCATCTGCCTGCGCAGCAGCGCCTGATGCTGCACCGAGAGCCCGGAGACGACAAAGCCCGCCGCCAGTGTGCAGGTGACGACCACCAGACGCGGCTCGTGATAAAACGATGCAACCAGCGGCGCAGCCACGAGTGTAAGACCCGCCAGCAACAGCCCGAAGCCAGTGTTCACCCAGAACAACGTGCTCACCTGCGCGTGCGTGATCTCGGGGCGCTGGATCGTTGCTGCGGAGAGGCCCAGATCTTTGAAAATGGTGAGAAACCCGACCAAGCTGGTGACCATGCCGACAAGTCCGAAATCATCCGGCGAAAGCAGGCGCGCCAGCACCACCATGTTGACGAGTTGGAAGGCAAACTTGCCTCCTTGGGCGAGCATGGTGATCACACCGCCACGCACGGCCCGGCCCTTGAGATCATGCTGCAGATGATCCGTGCGCAGAAAGCGTTCCGGGCCGGAATCTGGTGTGCTGGTGCTCATTCGGGAAGGACGAACCAGTTCAGAAGTAATGCGTCAGTTGCACTCCGACCTGGGAGCGCGTCACATTCGCGCCCTGGATGTCGTTGCGGGTTCGCTGGTGCCACTGATAGAACAACTCGACGTTGGTCCGGTTGAACTGGCGGTCCACATCCGAGCGATATCCAAACGCCAGCCGCAGCATTGGCTCCCAATCGCGACGGCCCGTGTCGTAGTGGCGGCGGATGAAGGTGCTCTCGAAGCTGGCGTAATAATTGGGGCTGAAATCATGGAAGAAATCGGGCCCGAAACGCACGGAACGATAGAGCGAGCCCTGCAGAAGCGCCGAAGGCTCGTTGTGAACCCGCAGGCGCAGATTGATGCGCGTTTTCTCCGTGGCCTGCCAGAACAGCGCGGAATTGGTGACGAAGCTCACCATGTTGTCCCGTGGCACAGCGCGTGTGAACTCGCGAATTTCCAGGCCATTGATCGTGGTGAATCCCACCTTCAGCGTGGGTTTCCAGTCGAACGAAAACAGCGCCTGCTGGTAGCTTTGCGAGCCGAGTGCCCTGTTGTCGAAAAGGATGTGTCCAATTTCGGAGCCGATGCCCGCCTTGGTCTTCGGCGAAATTTCCCGCACCAGCCACAACTCACCGATCCAGTGCACACGACCCGACGCGTTCTGGCCCAGGGTGATGTGGCGAAAGGTCCCCTTGCCACGCAACGTCGTGAGCGGTGTGATCTTGTATTCCGTCAGCCCGGAAGCATCGAGCATCGTGTAGTTCTCCTCGGGAGAGGTGTTTTCAGACGAGGCTAGCTTGCGCTGGTCGTAGTCGAACCGCAGCGCGGAACGGGAGACTTCATTCACGCGCCCGACCTCGGCAAGAATGTGCTGCGCATAGTCATCCACATCGTCGTTGAGATGATAGAAGAAGGTGGGGACGTATAGCAGGCTGCCATAGTAGCTCGACAGGGTGGAGCCTGCGCCGCTGATCCAGCCCTGAGGATCGCCGAAATCCACTTTGATGACCGGCGAGATCTCAAACATCATCTGCCGCTTGTCACTGCCTCGTGGCAGGAAGTACAGATTGTCAGTGTAGTAGAGCGCTGACTGTACGCCGAGGGTCAGGCGGGCATCCGCATCAGAGAGTCCCCATGTGTATGGCTGCATGCCGGCCGCGGCACCTTGCCAACGGCGGAGTTGCGCCAGAGGATCGGCATCGGTGCTGGTTGGGGTCTGACGAACCGGACGCCGCACGGTCACCGCCTCGCCACCATCTGGCGGAGGCAGCAACACGAGCGCATCCGCTGTCCGTGATGCATTCCGCGGACGCGTGACGCCTTCGTCGATCCTCGGCGGCAGCATTGCCGGAATAAGGGGTTTGATCGCAGGATCAATCGCCAATGCCGTCACACCTCCCGCCACCCAAGCGGTCAGGAAGGTGGAAAGCAATAATGCGACGCGGGACTGCACGATTTCATTAACAGGAGAGGCATGGAAAGCGTCAAGACTTTTCATGATCCTTTCTATTGACACCCCTGATTGAATCCGATACCACGGGGCCATGAAGCACCCGCCCACGTTTTGTCTGGTGGCCTTTGGTCTCTGTCTGCTGCTCCCTTCCTGCGCGACGAATCGCGCTTCCTCGCAGCTTCCGCCACCGCCGCCGCCCCCGCGATCGGTGTCGCATTACAGCATCCAGCCGGGTGATTTGCTGGCGATCTCCTTTGCGGGAGAAGCGGATCTCGCGCAGCAGGTTCGCGTGGATTGGAATGGGATGATCAATGTGCCCACACTCTCACCGGATGGAAACGCCGAAATCCGTGCTGGCGGCCTCAGCCCCTCGGCCCTCGCTGCCAGACTCAGCGCCTACGCCGTGGAAAACAAAATCCTCGTGAAGGCCCGTGCCCAGGTGCTCGTGATGGAGTACGCCACGCTGGCGTATTCAGTGCTCGGCCAGGTCACGCAGCCCGGACGTTACAACTTCCCGCGGGGTGTCCCTCCGCGTCTGACCATCGAAGAAGCCATCGCCCTCGCGGGCGGTTACACGCGGCTGGCACGCCAGTCGAAGGTTCTGCTCAAGCGCGGCAGCCAGGTGTATGCGGTGGATTTGAAGAAACTTGCCTCGCAGCCAGGTCATCCGCCGGTGATCGTCATCCCTGGTGATGTCATCACCGTGACCGAACGCATGTTCTGAACCATCTCCTCGACGTCACCATGAGCGCCGCCGAGCCCATGACCAGCTTTGTCAGTCTTCTGGAGGCCGAGATGCGAAAGCAGCAGGTCACGCCTGAAATCCGTGACTACAAGGCGGGGGAGGTGATCTTCGAAGAAGGTGATCCGGGGGATGGTCTCTATGCCATCCTCGACGGACTCGTCCGCATCTCGGCTTTCGTCAGCCAGTCGAACAAGCATGCATTGCGCGAATTCGCGACAGGTGACTTTTTTGGCGAGATGGCGATCATCAACAATGCGCCACGCTCCGCATCGGCGACGGTGCAAAAAGATTCGCGCCTGTTGTTTGTCTCACGCGAGCAGGTGACCGACCTCATGGAGCAGTCTCCACATCTCGTCTTCGCGCTGCTGCATGCCTTCAGCCACCGCATGCGTGAGACAAACAGCCACTTCGTGCAGGAGATGCTTGAGGCCGAGCGTCTATCGCTCATGGGACGCTTCGCGCGTTCCATCGTGCATGATTTGAAAAATCCGCTCAGTGTCATCGCTCTTGCTGCAGACGCGGCTGCTTCGGATCGTGCCAGCTCTGAACTGCGCCAGAAGGCTAAAAAACGGATCCACCAGCAGGTGCAGCGCCTCACGCACATGCTCAACGAGCTGCTGCGTGTCAGCGAAGGCCCCACGCAGCATGCGCTGGAGCCGGTGAACTTCGCCGCCTACTTCACCGAGGTGATTGACCAGACGCGTGACGAACTGGAAAACAAAAAAGTCATCGTCGAGGTACAGACGAATGTTCCTTCCGTCGTGCTGCCGCTCAACATCCGCCGCCTCGACCACGTCTTCTTCAACCTCTTCAACAACGCCGCCGACTTCATGCCGGATGGCGGGCGCATCATGGTTCGCTTCGAGCAGAACTCGCGGGAGATTTACGCCGAGGTCGAGGACACTGGCCGCGGCTTCAAGCCCGGCATCGTGGACAAGCTCTTCACGCCCTTCTTCACTGACGGCAAGCCCACCGGCACCGGCCTCGGTCTCTCTATTTGCAAAAACATCGTTGAAGACCACGGTGGCCGCATCTGGCCGAAGGAAGTGGCGGGATGCGGCGGCATCTTCTGCTTCACGCTGCCGCTCAAAGCGGCGGCAGCGTGAGTGTTAATTGCGGTTTATTTGTTCAACACCAGGCGCAGCGAGCCATCGTGAATGTCCAACGACTGGATGCCGGCGAGGAACTTCTGCAGCGCTGGATCGGACTCCACGTTTTCAGCGACGAGATCGACGCCCTTGATGTCACCGATCCAACTGTTCGGCAGCGAGATCCCACCGAGGCTGAGGTCATCGAGTTTGAGCGACAGCTTGTGCTCCGCAGACAAACTGGTGCCAAAGGTGAAGCGCAGGCGGATCTTTTGATTCGGGAAGATCGGGAAATCTTCCGGCGCCTGGAAGATGATCGCGGCGGAGACATTGCCCTCGCCAAATTTCACCTGCACGTTCTCACCCAGGTCCTGCTGCGCCAGATAGGCGTTCACTTCGCGCTCGTTGATGACGAGCGTCCGGTTGGCCTCCTCCGCAGCGGCGGGGTTGTTGAGGGTTTGCAGCTTGTTGTCGAAAGCCGCTTGTTCGGCCGCCGTGAGGCTGACAGGCGTGATGGCTGAGGGATAGAACGTATGTTTGACCCAGAGACCGCCTGCGGCGGCGGCGATGCCCGCGCAGCCGAGAATGACCGCAAGGGTGATAAGAACAGGGTTTTTCTTCGGACGTGCCTGCAATGTGGCAGGCGCAACAGTTTCAGGTGTGGTTTGCATGACTTTCGTTGGTCGTGTTCGGGTCGATTGTATTCACTCATGGCCCGGAAGGCCATCTACATGTTCACCAGCTGTTTGTAAGCCATTGACTCCGATGCGTGGTCTTGTGAACATCGGAATAACCATGAAATACATCCTCGCACTCGACCAGGGCACCACCAGTTCACGTGCCATTCTTTTCAACCACGACGGCGGCATCGTCGCGGTCGCTCAGAAGGAATTCCGGCAGATTTTCCCAAAGCCAGGCTGGGTGGAGCACGATGCGCAGGAAATCTGGGCCACGCAGGCCGGTGTCGCTGCGGAGGTTTTGCACAAGGCCCATGCGAAAGCTGAGGATGTGGCCGCCATCGGCATCACCAACCAGCGTGAGACAGCCGTTGTTTGGGATCGCACGACAGGCAAACCCGTTTGCAATGCCATCGTCTGGCAGGATCGCCGCACGGCGTCGATGTGCGACAAGATGCGTGCGCAGAAGCTCGACAAGCTCATCCAGCGCAAAACCGGCCTCGTCATCGATGCCTACTTCTCCGCCACGAAGGTGCAGTGGATGCTGCAAAACGTGAAGGGCCTCAAGGCCCGCGCCGCGAAGGGCGATCTCGCCTTTGGCACCATCGACACCTGGCTGCTGTGGAATCTCACCGGCGGCAAGGTGCATGCCACCGATGTCAGCAACGCCTCTCGCACGATGCTCTACGACATCCGCAAAGGTGACTGGGACGACGAGTTGCTAAAAATCTTCGGCGTGCCGCGTTCCATGCTGCCGGAGGTGAAGGATTCCAGCGGCGTGTTTGGTGAGACCTCTCTCCTTGGCGGCAGCATTCCCGTCGCAGGCATCGCAGGCGACCAGCAGTCGGCGCTGTTTGGTCAGGTGTGCACGAAACCGGGCATGGTGAAGAACACCTATGGCACCGGCTGCTTCATGCTGATGAACACGGGCACGAAGCCGATCAATTCGAAGAACAAACTGCTCACCACCATTGCGTGGCGCATCGGCGGACGCACCGAGTATGCGCTGGAAGGCAGCGTGTTCATCGCCGGTGCGGCGATTCAGTGGCTGCGCGATGGTTTGGGCATCATCAAGAAGTCCGCCGATGTGGAGGCGCTCGCCGCGAGCGTGCCGGACACCGGCGGCGTTTACATGGTGCCCGCGTTTGCAGGACTTGGTGCGCCGCATTGGGATGCGTATGCGCGTGGCACGCTCGTGGGCATGACGCGCGGCACCACGGCGGCGCACATCGCACGTGCGGCGCTGGAGGGCATCGCCTTGCAGGTCATGGACATCTTGAAGGCGATGGAGGCCGATTCAGGCATCAAATTGAAGGAGCTTCGTGTCGATGGCGGTGCCAGTCTGAACAATCTCCTCATGCAGATGCAGTGCGATCTGCTTGGCGTGCCCGTGGTTCGTCCGAAGGTGAGCGAAACCACCGCCCTCGGTGCCGCCTGCCTCGCCGGACTCGCCGTCGGCTACTGGAAGAATGTCGCCGATATCGCCAAGCACTGGCAGGTGGATCTCAAACTCAAGCCTGCAATGAAACCCGCCGCCCGCGTCAAAATCACCCGTGGATGGAATCGTGCGCTCACCCGCGCCAAAGCGTGGGAGGAAAAGTCTGCATGAAGCACCGCGAGTGGATCAATCCTCCCTGCCCGTTGCTGCCGGAGGAAAACCGGCACTACGATCACACGGATGTCGAGGCGCTGAACCACGAGCGCGGGCCGTTGTTTTATGAAACGGCGCTGCATTATGCGCAGAGCCTCTGGCGCGAAGGATTTCCGGCCAAAAGCATCCTGCTCATCAACCGCGCGCTTTCGCTGCCGTTGAAGCGTGACGAGCCGATTCTCACGAGGTGGCCGCTGCCCTATCAGGCGCTCATCTGGATCATGCAGAACCGCGTCGAGGGCCAGTTCATCGGCAATCCGCGCCGCCACTGGCAACACCTCGCCACACGCATGGTCGAGCCGAACAAGGAGCTGCGCACCTGGCGCGCCTGGGCCTGCTGGTATCTCGCCAAAACCATTCTCCCCGAGTCCGAATTCCCCGCCGATGACAAACAAATACGTGAGGAGCAGGTCGTCGAACCCACGCTCGCACAGATCGCCGATCACTTGCAGCGGCTCTCACCCGCGAATGACCTCGAAGTCTGGCGGCACGCGCTCGATTCCGTCGCTGGTGCCAAACAAACACCCGCCGCTCGCATCCGCCGCATCGGCCCCGACGAGTTGACTACCGTGCAAAAGCTCGCACACGCCATCTGGCTGGCCTATTACCCTGGCATCATCAGCGACGCGCAGATCCGCTACATGCTCTCCATCTGGTATCAGCCCGACAACATGGCGCACGAGATGCAGGCGCGTGACGTGTGGTATGCGCTGGTCGAGGTCGAGGGGCGCGGCGCGGCCGGCTACATCTCGTTTGAAAAGCTCGCCATGGAGCCCGTGCTCTTCATCAACAAGCTCTACCTCCTGCCCGAGGTGCATGGTCTCGGTCTCGGCGGCCTGACGCTGCGTTGGGCCGAGGATCGCGCCCGCGACCTGCGATGCAAAACCGTGCGCCTACGCGTGAACAAACGCAACGCCCCCGCCATCCGCGCCTACCTCCGCCACGGCTTTCACTTCACCGAGGATGTGTGCAGCGACATCGGCAGCGGATTTGTGATGGATGATTATGTGATGGAGAAGGCGGCGATGTCGAATGTGTGAACCAAACCAGAAACGCTCATGAAAAAGTTCGTGAAATTCAGCCTCTACCATGGGGGCACTGGTAAGAATGCGGTTCGTGGAGTATGCGGTGATGGTCTGCGCGCAAGCGAAATGGAGCACCTCAAGAAACACTGGCCTCAATTCTTCCCACCCGATTTGGTGGGTTTCCATTTGAGAGCTGAACTGGGCGATCCGGTGATTGACGAAGTGATCTCCTACCTCCGCACGACCAGCAGAGAGCCTCATTGGGAAAGGCGTCCTGGCTTGCCATGGGAGCATCCGACTCTTTACCAAATCCAAGGTGAGCGCGTATGGGAACAATCCGATTTCGACAAAGCATCTTACTTTCGTTGGTTGGTGGATGTTCAGGCCGGCAAAGGCAAAAAGCTGCCACCCGATGGCCGTTTCGAAGTGGAGTTCTATCGAAACAAGCAGATCGGGATCATGGTCAACGGCTGGAATCCGTTCTGTACCTCGGAGTATCGAAAAGAGCTGGAAGCACAGAACTTCGTAGGGTTGTCGTTTCGTCCGGTGAAAGTATCATTCCGGACGCGCGACAAGAACTATGCTCTTTGGCAGGTTTGGAGCACCATCACGCTTCCGCCGGTGCTCAATGAAGTCAGCACAGATGAAGAACCATTTAACGCTGCAAAGACAACTGGATGCGGCGTCAACGACATCTATTTCCCGCCCTATTATCGTTTTCCTGCCGCCAAGCTGGAGCCTTTCGACATCGCACTGACAACCGAGCGATGGGGCGGAGGCTTTCTTCACTACAGAGAACCGGCGATCATCGTCTCCCGTCGCTTCCGCGACTGGTTCATGACACAGAATGTTGAGGTCGGGTGGTGGCCAGTCGCTTTGGAGTAGGTCGTCAACGCTCTCCTCCATATTCGCGCATACAGCACGCAGGTTTGAAAGGAGCGCACGCGTCCCGCGTGCTGACTTCAGCGTCCCCGTTGAAGTCCGTCCCAGGATGCGCTTGTATCGCAGAACGTCGAGTGAGGAGTCGCTCATCCTCGGACGGTTTCCCGCGAGACGCGGGAAACAGCACACGGGACGCGTGCGCTCCTGTTGACACGCTTGATCGCGCAGACCATCTCACGCGGTGATTCCTCTCGACCTATCCCTTGCCGAAGTTCCTGGCCTGCCTGCGCATGCCGCGCGGTTGCTGGCGAAGGAAGGGGTCAAAACGGTGGCGGATGTCGTGTGGCATCTGCCATTCCGGCATGAGGACCGGCGGCAGATGCAGGCGCTGGCGTTTCAGGCGGGACTGCTGCCGTCGTGCCATCACGTGCTCGTCACGAAGACGGGAAACAAGTTTTTCGGGCGCCGCTCGGGCATGTTTGAGGCGGTGGTGCAGCATGCGGGCGCGTTGCTAGGCCAGCAGCTCACGCTGCGGTGGTGGAACATGCCGTTCATGAGCCGCGTGATCGCCGAGGGAATGGAATTGATCGTGTATGGCGTGATCAAGGACGCGAAGGGCCGCCTGAGCATGGCGCATCCGGAGTATGAGATCGTCAAAGGCGGCGCGGATGAGGACGCGGAGCAGATTCACACCGGACGCATCACGCCGGTTTATCGTCTGAAGGGTGCGATGACGCAGAAGGCGCTGCGCGTGGCGGCGTGGCACGTGGTGCAGGCGCTGCCACCGTCGTTTGTCGATGATCTGCTGCCGACGCCGAGCGCTGAGGGCGAGTTCGCGGGCCTGACGCGTTCGCTGGCGCTGCGTGAGGTGCATTTTCCCTCCAGCATCGAGAAGCTGGAGCAGGCGCGGCGCTACCTCGCGCTGGAGGAGTTTTACGGCTACCAGCTTCGTGTGGCGCGGCGGAAGCGCCGCGTGATCGAATCCGGTGGTCGCGCGCAGAAGGGCACGGGCGAGCTGCTGCGCGACTTTTTCAACGAGCTACCCTTCCAGCTCACCACAGCGCAAAATCGCTGTCTCGACGAGATTCATCGCGACATGGCCTCGGGAAATCCGATGAACCGGTTGCTGCATGGCGATGTTGGGAGTGGGAAAACCGTCGTGGCCTTTGCGGCGATGCTGCGCGCGGTCGAGTCCGGTCGTCAGGCCGTGCTGATGGCGCCAACGCAGATCCTGGCAGAGCAGCATGCGCGCAACGCCCGCAAGTGGCTGGAGCCTCTCGGGCTGCGTGTGGCCTTGCGCACCGGCAACAAGCGCGAGGACGGGGATGATTTCGAATTGATGCGAGGAAAGTTGAGCACTGGGAAAGCGGAGATCGTCATAGGCACGCACGCGTTGCTGCATGATGCGGAGCTGATGCACAACACGGGGATCGTGGTCATCGACGAGCAGCACAAGTTTGGCGTGGCGCAGCGGGCGAAGCTGATCCGCAAGGGCGACACGCCGGATGTGCTGGTGATGACGGCCACCCCGATCCCCCGCACGCTGACGCTGACGATTTACGGTGACCTTGACGTCTCGACGATCGACCAGAAGCCGCGCGATGACGTGAAGATCATCACGAAGGTGCGGCCGAAGACGAAGCTGAAGGACGCGGCAAAATTTTTGCGCGAGCAGATCGAGGAAGGCCGCCAGGGCTACATCGTGTATCCGTTGATCGATGAATCGGACAAGCTGGAAGCAGGAGCCGCAACGAAAGGGCACGAGGAATGGTCCAAACTGCTCGCGCCATGCGAAATCGGCCTGCTGCACGGTCGTTTGAGCGCGGAGGAAAAGGAGGATGTGATGAAACGCTTCCGTGCGGGCAAGCTGGACGCGTTGGTTTCGACGACGGTGATCGAAGTCGGCATCGACGTGCCGAACGCGACGGTGATGTTCATTCACGATGCTGGTCGTTTCGGTCTGGCGCAGCTTCATCAGCTTCGCGGGCGCATCGGACGTGGGGCACACTCGAGCTACTGCGTGTTGTTTGTGGATGACAAGGACGAGGAGAACCGCCAGCGCCTCGCGATCATGGAGGAGACGAGCGACGGCTTTCAAATCGCCGAGGAAGACCTGCGGCGTCGAGGTCCAGGTGATGTTCTCGGCCATGCGCAGAGCGGCCAGGCACCGCTGCGTTTCGGCGAATTGCTGGCAGACACGCGATTGGTGCGTCTGGCACGGCAGTTGGCTGAGAAAACGCTGGATGAGGATCCTCAACTGCAACGTCCCGGACTGGAGGCATTCCGGGACGAAGTCGTCACCGAAAGAACGCAGGGGATGATGCAGTGAGCCCCGTTTTCGTGACCAGGAATGCATTCGGCCAGTCGAAACGAGGGCGCCCGCCGGGTGATGATTTGATTAAGAGACCTTGACGAACGGGTTTTTTACCCGGTCAGTACCGTGTGTCATGCATCCCCGCGCCCCCAGTTGCACAACCGCGCTCGTGCCCCAGGCAGACGTCGCCCGCCAGCGACGCCGGGGCGGGCCGTTTCATGCAAGGACGTCCACGCGGGTCATCGTTGTTGCGGCGGCGCTAACGGGTGTTTCGGCGGGTGTGCTCTGGCTTAAGCGGGAGAATCCGCATCCCATCGCCGTGGATGCCATCCGAGAGGGACCGCTGGTGGAGGCTCAGAGCCTGAGTCCCGTGCTGGAAACCTCCCCCCCCTCCGATTTGGTGGCCGCCCCTGCGCGCCGACTTCCCCCGGCTCCAACACGGACGGGAACACAGGTCAATGAGGCCATACCCGCCACCGAAGTCGCCCGTCCGGCCTGGTTGCTGGCAGATGACGTCGCCACCATCGGCGAACTGAAACAACAACTCCGTGCCCATGGAGCGCGACAGATGGGAGCGTCTGTACGTTTTGCGATGCTGAACCTGGCCGAGTTGCTGGCGCTGAAAGGGGCGACAGCGGGCTCAGCCACCGCAGCGACGACCGCGCACGAGAATCAGATGTCGGCGCTGCTGTTCACGTTTTATCTTTGCCACCTCGACCGGGCTGGAGACGGAGCCGGTGTGAAGGCGTTTCTGCGCTCCGTGGCAAACGGCATGCCGCAGGAACAGGCGGTGAAGACCTTCCTCCTCGCAGGACGGGAAACGACGGAATTCGAACGGGAGATGGGAATGGCTTTTGCCGGCGTCGGGGTGGAGTTGCAGTTCACGCGACGCGGTGGCGCGGCATTCAAACCGTGAGCGGTGAAATCGAGGGAGAATCCTTTTGCCCGGCCAGCGATTTGATCTTATTCCCTGCGCAACCTTGATGAAACCCTCCTGGTCCATCCGCCTCGTGCGCGCGCTATTCTTCGCGTTCTCGGTTTTCATCGGCATCGCGATCGCGCTGGGCCTGGAGCAGGAGGCATGGGTCGGCGCGGTGTGCGGCGCGGTGTTCATGGGACTGCTCATGGTGTTGGACGTCATTCTGGCGCATTTCACCATGCGCGACTTTTCCCACGCCACGCTGGGCCTGGCCATCGGGCTTTTCTGCGCGTGGCTAATCACGCGAATCGGCGTGTTCCAGCTCGCCTACTTCCAGAACCACGACAACGGCGTGGCGCTGCAGAACATTGTGGAAGTCTGCATCTACGGCACACTGGCGTTTTTCGGCGTCACGTTCGCCTTGCGCAGCGACCGCGACCAGTTTGCCTTTCTCATCCCCTATGTGCGCTTCCGCCGCGATGGTTCGGAGGGCGAGCCGATGCTGCTGGACACGAACGTCATCATTGATGGACGGCTGCCAGGGGTGTTTGCCACCGGATTTCTCAGCGGTGCGGTGGTCGTGCCGCGTTTCGTGCTGGACGAGTTGCAACGCCTCTCCGATTCCGCCGAACCCACGAAAGCGATGCGCGGCAAGCGCGGCCTGGAGATGATGGAAAAGCTGCGTGCGATGCCAGGAATGACCGTCTCCATCCAGGAAGAAGCCGGCAGCTCTGCCAGCGCCCCGGTGGACACCCGTCTGGTAACGCTGGCGAGGGAACTGAACGCGCGATTGCTGACCAATGATGACAATCTCATCAAGGTTGCCCGTTTGCGCGGCCTGACGGTGCTCAGCTTCCATGAACTCGCTGCTTCGCTGCATCCCGAACTGTCTGTCGGTGACGAATTGAGCCTGCCACTGAGCAAACCAGGCAAGGACAAAAGCCAGGCGGTTGGTTATCTGCCGGATGGAACCATGATCGTGGTGAACAACGCAGCGTCACAAATCGGACGCACAGTGGATGTGGTGGTTTCGGGCACGCTGCCGACGAGCGCAGGACGGCTGATCTTTGCAGAGATCAAACCTGCGGCGTGATCCGCTGACGACGCAGCAATCCACAAGCGGCGGCGAGCATCACACACACGGCTGCACTCGGCTCCGGCACCACCGCGATGGACATGATGGACGCGGAACTGGTCGAAATGCGCGAGGCATACATGCTCGAAGGATTGTCCAGAGGAAGATCGGGGATGAACGTCCAGCCGAAGGCGTCGGAGCCTTGATACAAGCCGCCGCGATCAAACAACGCACCGTCGAAATCAGAACCGTCACCGACGACGTTGTTCGTGTCGAAGCGTCCATCGATGCTGTAATTGATGCCCGCCAGTTTCCATACGCCGCCATCGTTCACAAACACGCCACCACCCGAGTCCCCCACGGAGAGCGTGGCCTCCTCTGAAGTGCCGCTGGCGTCGAATGAGGCCATCAGGAGGTCGCCCAACGCGCTGGAGTAAATGCCGCTCACGGTGTTGCTGCCCCAGCGTGCGACACCATCCGGCGAACTGTCCTCCCAGCCATGCAGCACACTGCTGACGATCACATCCGCGCCACGCGGTCCACCACGCCCCATCGTGACCATGGACATGCCAACTTCGAGTGATCCCGTGTACAAAGTGGCGTAGCTGGAAAAATACTCCTGCACCTTGAAGATGCGCAGGTCCGTTCCAGCGATGTCCCAGTAGCCGATGCCGCTGTTGACCGTCGTGTCGATGTTATAGGTCACGTCGGAGCCACCAGTGAATATGCCACTTTGGGTGAAGGTGGTGCCTTGCACACCAAAGTGCTGCGCGGTGATGAAGTACTGCGGCGCGATGGTTGTGCCGAGGTACGCGCCGTACAATCCCTCATACTGCCACCCGGAGCCGGAAAAGATGCCGGTGGGTGCGGTGGTGTTGTGGCCTGAGTCACCCGTGGCGTAAAACAAGACTGCGCTGCACGGCGTCGCTCCAGCAATCAAAAACGCCAGCATCGCCACAAAAACGAGCTGGTGTTTCCGCATGACGCGATGTGAGCCACGAAACATGCGTGTACTTTCCTATCAGAGGTTTGAATTGCCATAAATTATTTGTCTGTTGATTGAAAATCATGGTCCCACGTCTGCACAAGCTCACGTGCACCGCGGCATAAGGCCTGCTAGTCAAAATCCAGACTCGACACACCGCTCAATTTTGTTATGAACAACGTTTTCGTGACGCAAAAATGAAACATCGCTGGCTCAACATGATCGTCGCCTGCGTGCTCCCGCCGGTCGTCGGTGTTGGGGTTTGTGCGGGCATGATTCAGCTCCTGAAAAATCATGAGTTGTTCAGGCCTTCGCAGATCACTCTGCCCGCCGCCTCGACCAGCCAGGTGCGCCAGGGCCGCTTGAGCGAAACAGCGGCGGAAGTTCGTGCGGCGCTGCCCGTTGACCACGGCATCGACCCCGTGGTTCCGCCACGCATGCCGTCCAACGCCGACAAGGAGGCTGTGAAACGCGCCGCCGAGCCGCGCAAACCCGCCGTGCCGAAACAGCAGCTTGAGCAAGCTCCGTCAGTGGTGGCAAAGACGAACAAGACGTCTCCTGTCACCGTCAAGCCCGCGGTGTGGCGCCCTGTCATCGACCCCATCACCGAATTCTGGACCCGGCTCATGCCGCGCACGGATGCGCTGCCGCAGGCCTACCAGGCGGTGTTGAACGACGATCCGGTTCATCTCGCCAGACTGATCTCGACAGGAATTTCCCCCAACGAGCAAACCTTGGGTGGCGACACACCGTTGTGCGCCGCGGTGCGCATGGGACGCGCGGAGTGCGTGCGGGTGCTGGCTCTCGCCGGCGTCGATTTGAACGAACCTGCGCACGAAAAACAGCCGCCCATCGCCGTCGCTTCGCTTCGCCGCAACACCGACGTGCTGCAGGCGCTCATCGACTCCGGTGTGGATCCCAACACTCGCTTCAAAACGCCTGTTCTCCAATCGGTGATCGAACGCTGCACCATCAAGGACCTGCGCAATGCGCTGGAAAGTGACCGTGGCGTCACACCCCTGATCTGTTGTGCATCGCGTGGCGATGTCGAGGGCGCGATTGCCCTGATGCGTGCAGGCGCCAGGCCCGGTTTGTGCACCACACGTTATCATCGTTACCCAATCAATTTTGCGGCCACGCAAGGTTACCTTTTCCTCATGCGCGTGTTGTTGGGACGCGATCCAGAATCCGAACCTGACCTCCTCATCACCATCGACCTATCCAGTCAGCGCGCCTGGGTCACCAAGGCAGGCCGCGTCATCAATACAACCGTCGTCTCCACCGGCCGCGAGGGCTACAACACGCCTGCCGGCCGATATGTCATCACTGACAAGCACCGCAGCCACACCTCCACTTTGTATCATGTGGAAATGCCGTGGTTCATGCGCCTGAACTGCGGCGCCATCGGCCTGCACAGCGGCTATGTCACCGGAAGCCCCGCCTCCCACGGCTGCATCCGCCTGCCCTACGAAAAGGCGAAGCAGTTCTTCCAGCAGGTCTCCGTCGGCGACGAGGTGCAGATCGTCTATTAAAGCGAACTGAGCAGCTTGTCGTGGATACCGTCAAAGCCGCCATTGCTGAAGACGACTATGACATCACCGCCGCGGCTTTCCGCCTTCAAACGGCTCACAATCGCATCGGTGTTCGCTTCAAACCAGCACGGCTTGCCGCGCGCGGTCACGGCGGCGGCCACCTTCACCGTGTCCAGCCGCTGATCGGCCGCCACTTTCTCGGGATTCGCCACAGCGGCGATCACTGAGGCATCGGCCTCGGTCAAAGCCTCGATCAATTCATTCTGCAGCACATTGCGGCGGCTCGTGTTCGAGCGCGGCTCAAACAGCGCCCACAAGCGGCGTCCGTTGTAGCGCTGGCGCAATCCGCGCAAAGTTTCTCGGATTGCGGTGGGGTGATGACCGAAGTCGTCAATCACCGTGATGCCGTGTGCCGTGCCACGTTCCTGCTGACGACGGCGGATGCCACGGAAACTGAGAAGGCCGGCGCGGATCTGCTCATCGCTCAAACCGCCGAAACGCGCGGCACAAACGCACATGGCGGCATTGCGTGCGTTGAATTCGCCGATCATCGGCACTTCAAAGGTGTCACCGTTGACCTCGAACGTCGTGCTCTCCGGCGTGGTGCCGGTGATTCGGATGCGAAAGTCGCAGGCAGGCCCCAAACCCACCGTTTTGAGCGGGGCGGGGCACTTTGCACGCAACGCGAGGCAATTCGGATCGTCGCCGTTGATCAGCACAAGTCCATTGCGCGGCACGAGGTTCAGGAAACGCTGGAACGACAGCAGGATGGCATCGAGATCCTCAAAAATGTCCGCGTGATCGAACTCGATGTTGTTCACGATCGCGCACTCCGGCAGGTAATGGATAAACTTGCTGCGCTTGTCGAAGTAAGCGGTGTCGTACTCGTCACCCTCGATGACAAAGATGTCCGAATGCGTGAAGCGTGCGCCGGACGAGAAGTTCTCCGGCACGCCACCAATCATGAAACCAGGATTTTTCCCTGCGTGCTCGAAAATCCACGCCAGCATCGTCGTCGTCGTCGTTTTGCCATGCGTACCGCTGATGACAAAGCTGCGTTTGCCCTGAATCACCTCACGTTTCAGCATCTCGGCCATCGAGACATACGGCAGCTTCTTTTCGAGCAGAGCCTCCAGTTCCGCATTGCCGCGCGAGATCGCATTGCCCACCACATACACATCAGCGTTGAGCGGCAGATTCTCCGGTTTGTAGCCTTCGGTAACAGTAATGCCGGCATTGCGAAGCACATCGCTCATCGGCGGATAAACCTGCGAATCAGAACCGCTGATCGTGTGACCCAGTGCTCGCAATGCGACTGCGGTCGAACCCATCGCGGTGCCGCAAATGCCGATGAAATGAATGTGCTTGGTGGTGGCTGACATGAGACGTGCCCGCGTCGGAAATTCCCGGACGAGGGAGTTAAACTAAAGCACGCCTTCCAGCAGGCTGCGCAAAAAAAATACAGCCCTGGCGGAATAAGCCAGCCGTGCCGTGCTCATACGAACCGAATGCCGGTCAGAACGGCCCCATTCACCCAACAAAACCAAACACGTCACATCCACCATCATGAGCACCAAGCACATCATCGCCGCAGCAGCCTTCACCGGAATCCTCTCCGGCGCCTATGCAGCCCACAGCAACAGCATCCAGAAATCCGCCACGCTCGGCACCGCCATCGAAAAGATGGCCGACAAGGGCCAGCACGTCTGCAAGGGACACAATGAATGCAAAGGCCAGGGCGGCTGCAAGTCTGGCGACAACGGCTGCAAGGGCAAGAACTCCTGCAAGGGCAAAGGCGGCTGCAACACCATGCCGAAGAAGCCCAAGAACTGATCGGCGCTGCCTGACGGAGCCGGCTGGTCATCCGGCTCCATCAGGCCCCGACTGCGTTCGCCATCCAATGACGAATGCAGAATGCCGAATGACGAATAAAGCCCGAATGACCTCAAAACACCCTTCACGGCTTCTTCGTCATTCGGCCCTCGTGATTCCTTCATCAGCCGGCAATTCGCCATTCGTCATTTTTATGTCCGCCAACACCCACAACTCTCTTTCCTCGCTTGAGGTCGGCCTCGGCCTCCGCGTGCCTCACTACCGGCACATTCTGGAGAAAAAGCCGGTCTGCGGCTGGTTCGAGATCATCTCGGAAAACTTCATGGTTGATGGCGGCCGGCCGTTAGAGGTCCTCGACAGCATCCTGGAGCAATACACCGTCGTGCAACACGGCGTGTCGATGTACTTCGGCAACGCGGACCCGCTGGACCGCGATCACCTGAAGAAACTCAAGCGCCTGGTGAAGAGAACGAAAACGCCCTGGCTCTCCGATCACCTCTGCTGGGGCAGCGTGGGCGGGCGTTGCTCACATGACCTGCTGCCGATGCCCTACACGATGAGCGTGGCAAAACACACGGCGCAGAAGATAAAGCAGGCACGCGATTACCTCGAAGTGCCCATCTGCGTCGAAAATGTGAGCAGCTACGCTGAGTTCACGCAGAACGAGATGACCGAGTGGGAATTTCTCAACGAAGTCGTTGAGCGCGCCGACTGCGGCGTGCTGCTGGACGTTAACAACATTTACGTCTCCTCGCAAAACCACGGCTTTGACCCGCGCGAGTATCTGCGCGCCGTGCCGCATCATCGTGTCGGCCAGATTCACATCGCCGGTCATCAACGCCTCGAACACGTCATCCTCGACACGCACGATCATCCCGTGCCAGATCCTGTCTGGGGCCTCTACGCCGAGGCCATCCGCCTCTGTGGCAACACACCGACGCTCCTCGAGTGGGACGACAAGATTCCGACTTTTGACGAAGTCCACGCCGAGGCACTCAAAGCAGCGAAATATCGTGCTTCTAACACGCTGGGGCACCCAACTGACCACAGAGAGGCAAAGGAGCAGAGGCGGCAGAGTCTTCTGACCGTCTGAATCTCTGCGCCCTCCGCCACTTTGCTCCTTTGAGGCAGAAACGAATTTCCCAAGGCTGTCATGACCACCCACGACCTCCGCCAACTCCAGCGCACGATGACCGACGCGCTGATGCAGCCGCTCACCCGTCACGATGGGCTGCGTCGCACGACCTGCGCGGGCTTCATCAAGCCGAATGACCGCATGAGCGGTTTCGAGCGGCTCGAGATCTACGCACGGCAGTATTGGTTCCGACTGCTCGACTGCCTTTACGACGACTATCCCGCGCTCCGCGTGCTGCTGGGCGAGCGCCGCTTTCATCAGCTCTGCCGTGACTACCTCGCCGCGCATCCGAGCAGTTCGTGGACGCTGCGCAATCTCGGCTCGCGCCTGCCAGGGTTCGTCACTGAGCCGAAAGCGCGCGACGTGGCTCGTGTGGAGTGGGCGCAGACACTCGCCTTCGACGAAGCGTTGCTCCCACCGCTGAAAGCCGACGCGCTGGCCGGTGCTGACCCCGCCACGCTGCGCCTCGGGCTCCAGCCTTGTGTCGTGCTCGTGCAGATCGATCACGCTGTTGATCACTTCATCACCGCGATGAAGAAAACCGATGCCGATGTGCGCGGCGCGGCCAGCCAGGCTGTCACCGAGCGTCCAACGCGAACCGTGGCCGTCCGACGCCCCGCGCTGCGGCGCGAGCGCGTGCATCTCGTGGTTCATCGCCACGACAACCGGCTCTACTTCAAACGCCTCGCTTCCGAGGCCTTCCAGCTCCTCGCCTCACTGCGCGATGGCCTCACGCTCGCCGAGGCGCTCGAACTCGCGCTCACGAACGCCTCGCCCGACACGGACTGGCCTGTGCAGATTCGCGACTGGTTCGCCGAGTTCACCCAACTCGGCTGGCTCACTCCTTTCCCACCCCAAAACCTCACGCCATGAAACCGCTCCAACTCTGGACCTTCGCCAACACCATGCTCGATCGCGCCGCCGGCTTTCTGCCCGATCCGCTGCTGCTCAGCATCCGCCTCTACTGGGGCTGGCAGTTTTTTCAGACCGGCAAAGGCAAGCTCATGAACCTCGATGCCACGACGGAGTTCTTCAGCGAGCTCGGGCTGCCCTTCGCGAAGCTGAATGCCATCATGGCGGGCTCCACCGAGTGCTTTGGCGGTCTGCTGCTGCTCGCAGGTCTGTTTTCACGCCTCATCACCGTGCCGCTGATGGTCACGATGATCGTGGCCTACCTCACGGCCCATCTCGATGTGGTGAAAACCATCTGGAGCGATCCCGACTCCTTCGTCACGGCTGCGCCGTTCTTGTTCCTGCTCGCCAGCGCCATCGTCTTCGCCTTTGGGCCAGGGAAACTCTCCGTGGATGAGTTGATTCGCCGGTGGAGACCCGCCACAGCGGGCGGTCGCGAAAAATATCTCACTATTTCCGGAATAAGCACCGCCGCCGCGTCTCCCACACGCACTTCCGAACCATGAGCGCATGGAAATCGCCCTCCAATTTGGCATTGAACTGCCTGCAACCCGCACGATACCTCGCCGCGTGACTGAGACCGTTCCCAGTTTCGAGCAGATCGTGGACGCCCACTATCAGGGTCTCTATCGCTTCGCCTTGAGCATGTGCAAGCGTGAGGCCACGGCCCAGGACCTGGTGCAGCAGACCTTCCTGCAATGGGCAAAGAAGGGCCATACTCTGCGCGATGCCTCCAAGGTGAAGACCTGGCTGTTCACCACAATCTATCGCGAGTGGCTCAGTATCGCCCGGCGTGAGAAAAAACACGAGCAGGTCGAGTTTGAGCCTGAGCTGCATGGCTCCATGCAAAACGAGGACGACGGCGAAAATCCGCGCGTGGACAGCGCCACGTTGCAAACCGCCTTGGAGCAGCTCGACCCGAACTACCGCGCGCCGCTGGTGCTTTTTTACCTCAAGGAGCTGTCGTATCGCGACATCGCCGAGACACTGGGCGTCCCCATCGGCACCGTGATGTCCCGCCTTTCGCGTGCAAAGGACAGCCTGCGTGCCATCCTGCGCCGCCTTGAAGAAGCGCCATCGAACATCATCCCCCTCACCGCCTCGTGAATCGCGAAGAAGCCAGACTCGAACTCGATGCCACGACGCTCCGCCCGCAGGATGCGTCGCCGGAGGCCCGCGCGATGTTGGAGAGCGATGCCGAACTCGCCGCATGGCATGCGAAGCGCACGGCGTTCGATGAATCAGTGGCGGACGCCTTCGCCGCGTCGATTCCCGCCGGTTTGCGCGAGAGCATCCTGCAAAACGCGAAGCGGCCTGCGCAGCGCCGCATGCGCTGGTTGATGCCCGCGATCGTCTCGACCGCAGTCGCGGCCTGCGTGGCGTTCGGATTCGCGCTGCTGTGGCCGGTGACAGGTGACATGCCTGCCTGGCAGGCCGAATCCCTCGCCGCAGTCGTCCAGGTCGAGCACGGCGTGATGAAGCTCGACGAACGCGCGCCGAATCTCGACGAGGTGAAGAAACTCCTCGCCACGACAAACTCACCAAGCCCACAACGCCTGCCCGGCGTGATCGACCAGCATGGCACCTATGGCTGCAAGCGCATCCAGGTGGCTGGACGCCCCGCCACGATCATTTGCTTCCGGCTCGACGGCGGCAAGGAGGCGCATCTCGTCGTCATGGACAACACGCAGCTCGCCTCCGCCCCGCCGCAGATGAAGCCGCAGTTCCAAACCAGCAAGAACTGGCACATGGCGAGCTGGAGCGACGGCAATCAAACCTTCCTCCTCGCGACCAGCGCGAGTGAAAAGGAACTCAAGAAGCTCCTGGGGCTGGCATGACCTCGTCGCAGGTGGTTTGGGTTCGCCAAATCCGGATCGTTGTGCCATGAGAACGCGATGAACATTTACGAGACGAAGCGGCTGCTCGATGAATACCTGCTATTTCACTACGGCACACCGGATGAGGTGCTGCCGTGGCAAAATGGGCCGCGCGAGGCGCTGGGCTTCCCCACGCGGACGGTGATGGAGCTGATCGACCTGCCGCGCACGCCATGCGAGGCGACCGCGCTAGATCTTGGCTGCGCCGTGGGACGTTCGAGCTTCGAACTGGCCAGTTTCGGCGTCAGCGTGCTGGGCATCGACTTTTCCCACGCTTTCGTCGATGCGGCGACGAAACTCGCTGACGAGGGCACCATGGATTTCGAGCGCGTGGACGAAGGAAGCGCCAAAACCCGGCTGACAGCCCGCGTGCCGGCGAATCTGCGGCGCGACCGCGTCCGTTTCGAGCAGGGTGATGCGATGAACCTGCAGGCCGATCTCGGAGCCTTCGACATCGTGCATGCCGCGAACCTGCTATGTCGTTTGAGCGAGCCGCAACGTTTGCTTGAGCGGCTGCCCGATCTTGTGAAGCCGGGCGGGCAGCTTTTGCTGACGACGCCTTGCACGTGGCTGGAAGAGTTCACACCCCGCGGAAACTGGCCGCAGGGTTCCACGCTGGAGTGGCTCAAGTCGAAGCTGGAGCCGCATTTTGATCTCACGAAGACCTGCAACATGCCTTTCCTCATTCGCGAACATGCCCGCAAATACCAGTGGAGCGTCGCCCTGGGCATGCGCTGGCGGCGCCATGTCGGAAGCGCTGAATGAACAGACTGCTCAGCTTGCGCGTGCCATGGTGTAGGCGGCCAGCAACTGCTCCACGCTGCGTTCCCAGTTCAATTCCTGCGTCAGCCGTGCATGACCCGCGGCACCAAGGGTCTGGCAGTGCTCTGTGTCGTCAAGCAGCTCCAAAATGGCATCGCCCAGCTTTTCAGCGCTGTTTTCCATGACGTAAACCGCGCCATCACCGGCGGAGTAACGGCCCTCAACCGTGCCAAACATGACGATCGGTTTCGCGAAGGCCATGTATTCGAGCACCTTGTTCATCGTGCAGTGGTCGTTGTAGGCGTTGATGGGATCGCACGCGACACCAACATCGATGCTGCGCAGAGCGCGGCACAAAAACTCGTCGCTGACACGTCCGGGCATGCTGACGTGATCTTGGAGACCCAATTGATCACGCAGGGCCAGAAGCTCGGAGTGCTCCGGTCCGGAACCCATGAGCAGGAACTGCACATCACTGCGTTTTCGCGTCCGGATGATGTGATCGGCAGCACGAACGAGGAAATCGACGCCATCGGCATTTCCCATCACGCCGACGTAGCCGACGAGATGTTTTTTTCCGACGCGGAGCGTCTCGTCGGGTTCAGCCGAGGTGTTCATGCGGCTCGGCGCGGTGCGGACGACGAAAGCGCGGTCATCGCGCAACTTGCCTCGCTGTTTGACCGCCCGCAGCACGCTTTGATTGGTGGCGATGACGACATCGGCGAGCGCCAGCGTGCAACGCTCCGCGATGCGCACCGCCCCATACATGAGGCCGCGTTTGTCAAACTTCGCCTCGAACATCTCCGGCCAGAGATCATGCACGTCGAAGATGACTTTCACTCCGGCGAAGAGTTTGAACGGCAACGCCACGAGAAAGAGCAGGTCGGGCGGATTGCAGAGGTGGATCACATCGAAGCCACCGCGGCGCCAGGCCTTGACCGCGCACCAGAACTCGCCCCAGAGCGCGGAGGCGTATTCCGAAAGGAATCCGAAGACGGATTTGGCCTCGCTGCTGATCCAGTGGCGGTAAATCTGGATGCCCTCGAGTTTTTCTTCAGGCTTCACGTAGCCGCGCATCTGCGGGCAGATGACGGTGACCTCATGCCCGGCATCACGCAGCGCACAGGCTTCCTGCCAGACGCGCCTGTCGAAGGGAACGGGAAGGTTTTCGACGAGGATCAGGACGCGCATTGGCGATGCGAGGTGCAGTCTTCAGGCTCCCGCGTGAGCAGCAGCACGCTGGTCTTTGGGCAGCCACTTGATCTTCAATTCGCGGCCCGCCTTCTGGCTTCCGCCCCCGAAGATGTCCCCCGTGTCCTTGAGAGTGACGAAGATGATGAACCCAAAGAGCATGAGCGCACAGGCAGTCTGCACGTACTCAAGAACACGTCCTTGCGGTGGTTTGCGACGAATCGCCTCGGCAGCCGCCATGGTGATGTGACCGCCATCCAGCACAGGGAAGGGCAACATGTTGAGGATGGCCAGGTTGACGTTAAACACGACGCTGAACCACAGCACGAGGCGCCAGCCGTCCGGGTGCTGGAAGAGCTTGTAATACAGGCGGCCAACACCGACGGGGCCGCTCATGTGCGCGGGACTGAGGTCCGACTTGGGTGAGAGCAGCTTCGAAACAAGATTGCCCATGTGGCGGACAGCATCGCTGACCTGTTCCCACGGGGTGATGGTCACGGGTTCACGCTTGCCTTCAGAATCCCACTCAAGACCGATCATGGGGTAGGCCTTTTTGTCCTCCGTAAACTCGGCAAGATTGCTCTCGTCTGGAATGCGCGGAAGCACGGGGAGCTGGAGAACTTTTTTGTCGCGCTCGACATCCAGCGTGATGGTCTTGCCAGGGTTGGCCTTGATGTAATCGCTCAAATCCCCGGGGCTGCGGAGCTGGTTGCCATCTGCACGAAGCACAAGGTCGTCCGGCTTGAGCCCCGCATCTTCCGCCGGACTGTTTTTTGCGACCTTGCCCACCATCGGTGTCATCTGGCCACCCAAGCCCACGCTGCGAAGTTCGGGGCGCTTGAAAATCGAACTCCACCAAGACTTGCGTTCGGACTCTTCACCAGACTTCGGCCAGGCTTTGGGATCGACATCAAACTTGAGCAGGCCCTGCTGCCCAGGACGTTCGATTTCGAAAGGGATGGTGTCACCTTCGCTGGCCACGACGCCCCAGCGCACGCTGTCCACGAGGCCCTCGAAGCGTTTCACGGGGTTGCCATCCACACTGATGATTTTGTCTCCAGGTTTGATGCCGGCTTGTTCGGCTGGACTCTTTTCCTCCACATGACCGACGATGGTAGTGGTGTACGCCTCGCTTTGCGGCTTGCCCACCTTCCAGACAGCCACAGCAAAAGTACACGCGAGCAAGAAGCTGAACAGCGGACCAGCGAAGGCGACGATGGCCTTGTCGAGCGGCGTGATGGGCGGCAGCGGCTCGTGGTTGGTCTCGCCTTCGAGGCCGCCCATGGGCGCCATCTGCGGCAGGGCCACGTAACCGCCAAAAGGCAGGGAACCCAGGCCATACTCGACGCCGTTGATGGTCTTTTTCCACAGCGGCTTGCCGAACCAGACGTAGAATTTGTCGATCCTCAGCCCGCGCCAGCGTGCGGCGAGGAAATGTCCCCACTCATGGACGACAATCATGAGATTGAAGACGAGGATCACCTCCAGAATGAGGATGATGAAGCGAAGAATCTCGCCAAAGACGCCGAGGGAGGATAGCCAGGCCATGTGGAGGGGGGAAAAGCGGGGAGCGTGAAAACAGGGCCGGAAAACTACCACCCAGCCACGACCGGCGCAAATGGCGCGACGAAGTTTATGCCCCACGAGGCACGCTAGTTTGCTGATTGTGTGAAATATTTGCCAACCTGCCTTCTCGCACGTATCCCCCTCCCCGAAAAAACCATGACCTTGCTGCGAGCCGCCATTCTCATTCTGCTGTCCTCCACGCTCCTGTCCTGCCGGACCGCGAAGAGCGTGATTGCGGCCGTGGACGTAAAGCCCTCTGGATTCCTTCCACATGGCAAGGAACTGAAGGAAAACCGCGCGCGCTCACCGTTCATCGGCAACTGGTGGAACACCGACCCGAAGGTGGTGAAGGCCGCGGAGCAGGTGAAATCGATCTACATCGCGCCCGTGGTGGCCAGTGATTTGAGGCCGATGCATCAGAAACTGGCCCGGCTGGAATACAGTGACGGGCGTCGGCGGAAGAAATTGGAGGGCCTGCTTGCCTACACGCGGGAAAAATTCACGCGGGCTTTCCAGTCGGACAAGAAATCACGCTACGCCGTGGTGCAGCAGCCTGCGAAGGATGCGATGACCTTGGAACTTTCCTTCATCGAATGGGAACCAAACACCTACACGGGACTTCTGGCCCGCGAGGCCGTGGATTTGGTGACGCTACCCATGGTCGGCAGCGTGCTGGGCAAGCCTGCGCGTGGAACCATCGCCATCGAAGGCAAACTGATCGAACCAAAGACCGGGCAGTCGTTTTTTGAGTTTGCCGACAAGGAGGAGGCCAAGACTCTCTTTTTCTTTTTCCCGCAGGAACTGTTTCCCACAGGACAGGCCAAGTATGCGATCCGCGAATGGGCCCGTCAGTTCGAGAAACTCATGAGCACGCCACCCGACCACAAGGTCTGGGACAGCATGCCCTTTCAAATCATCGCCTTCTGATGGACTTGGCCACAGGCCAAAGAGTCCCATAAAAGTCACAGCGACTCGATTCCAGCGGAAGTTTTCCCGTGGGAGATGAGTGATTCCTCATTGCCAGGGACTCATGTTTCGTGCGCTACTATCACACGCACATTCATTGTCATGAAAACATCCTTCCTTCGTCGTTTCGTGATTCTTTCCGTCGGCGTCATGCTCACGCTGACCTCTTGCGAGTACCCCTACTACAACGGCTACGGTTACGGCATGGGGCCCAATCAACGCGCCGGCACTGTTTATGGCGCGGCGGGTGGTGCTCTGCTTGGCAGCCTCGTCAGCCGCCGGCATCCTTTGCAAGGGGCTTTGGTCGGTGGCGTGATTGGCGGTGTTGCCGGCAATGCCATCGGCGCCAACCGCGATCGCTACTATTACGTGCGTGGCAGGCCGGTGTACAGCAGCAACCGCTACTACTACGGCCGGTCGTATCCGTACTACTCGCGCGGTTACTACTACCGCCCGCAGTATTCTTCACTGCGCTACAGCCAGCCCTACTGCTACCGCCCGGGCTTCTACAACACGGGTTACAACTACCTGCCATGGGGTGGCACGCTGGGCTTCGGCAATCCATTTGGCTGGGGCAACGGGCTCGGCTGGAGTTCACGCTGGTAGTGAGCGTCCACGGACATGCATGCAAAGCCAGCACTGAAAACGGCGCGGCTTTCTCAATGCAGTTCAAAGATGCCTTCGATCTCCACCGCGATGTTTCCCGGCAGTGAACCCATGCCCACGGCACTGCGTGCACCCACGCCGCAGTCCTCGCCCCAAACTTCTGCGAACAGCTCACTACAGCCGTTGATGACTTTCGGATGATCAGGAAAATCCGGTGTGCTGTTTACCATCCCCAGAAGCTTCACGACACGCTTCACACGATTGAGGCTGCCGAGTTCATTTTTCAACGTGGCCAGAATCGCAAGCCCGGTCTGCCGCGCGGCAGCCTTGCCACCTTCCAGATCGAAATCCGCGCCGACACGGCCGGTGACATAGCCTGTGTCACCAAGGTAGGGTCCGTGTCCTGAGACGTAGGCCACGTTGCCCACGATCACGACTGGTTTGTATACCCCGCCACGCGGAGGCGGTGGAGGCAGATCGATTCCGAGAGCGATGATTTGATCTTCAGCTTGCATGGCATGGGATGTTTGAGGTTCAGGCGTCGGCAAAGAGATGCCGGTTCTTCCAGAAGTAGCTGAAGCCCGACACGAGCGTCAGCAGTGTGGTGAAATAAACGAGCAACGAGGCGACCAAACTTTCGGTCTCCACGTTGGCAGTGAACGCGCCGCGTGCGAATCCGAACCACGGCTCCAAGGATGCCTGCCGCATCATGAAGTAAATCACGGTCAGAATCTGCCACAACATCTTGTGCTTGCCCAGTTTCTCAGCCGCCAGCACCGCCCCCTGCCCCGCCGCCACCAGCCGGATGCCGGTGACAAAGAACTCCCGCGACAGAATCACGATGGTGACCCACGCGGGCAGGCGCAAAGGCTCGGGAATCGATTTGTCGGCGGTGAGCATCACGAAGGCGGCGGCGATGAGAATCTTGTCCGCAAGCGGGTCGAACAGCTTGCCGAAATTCGTCACGATGCCACGAGCGCGTGCGATCTGGCCGTCGAAGTAGTCGGTGAGCGACGCTATGCCAAACACGACCAGCGCGAGCGAGGCCGAATTTCTCCACGGCAGATAGAAACAAACCACGAAAACCCCCGTGAGCACCAGACGTGCAAGAGTGAGTTTGTTAGGCAGGTTCATGCGGCAGTTCTCCTGTGTAGCGACGAAACTGCCCCTCTGTCAACAACGGGTGTACTCTCAACGCATTTGTCACTCTGCCGCTTCCTGTGCGGGCGGCTGTTCGGGCGCCCGGGCGAACACAAAACGATGGATTCCAGCCAGGTCAGGTGATGATTTCGACTCCTGGTATCCCAGCCCGGTGCTGCGGTCGATGACCGGCGGCCCTTGGTCATGGCCGAGTTCAAGCGCGATGAGGGCGTTCGTGTTGAGATGCGGCGGGGCATCGGTGAGGAACCGCTCGACAATGCGAAGGCCATCGCCGCCACCGTCAAGGGCGAGATGGGGATCTCGCTGGACTTCGAGGCTGAGCGTCTTGATTTCCTGCGTGGGGATATAGGGCAGGTTGGCGACGATGAGATCGAACGTGCCGGTGATTTTTTCGAAGAGGTCACTACGGATGAATTTGGCAGCGACGCCGAGACGCGAAGCGTTGAGGCGCGAGAGGTCGAGCGCCTCCTCGCTGACATCTGCGAGCACGATTTCGCTTTGCGGCCAGGCTTTGGCGAGGCTGAGGCCGATGCAGCCGGAACCAGTGGCCATGTCGAGCACACGCGCGGGCGGTGTGACGAACTTTTTGAGGATGAGTTCGACGAGCGCCTCGGTTTCAGGACGCGGAATGAGGGCACGGTGATCACAAACGAGTTCGTGACCGCAGAATTCGACGGTGCCGAGGAGATGCTGGAGCGGCTCGCCTTCGCCACGACGGCGCAGAAGCTCACGCAAGGTGACAAGATCGTTTTCAGCGACGGTTTCGTTGAAGCGCAGGTAGAGATCGAGACGGCGACAGCCGAGAACGTGGGCAAGAAGGTGCTCCATGTTGAGGCGGGCTTCCTCGATCTGACGTTTCTCCAGATAGGCGGCGCCGGACCGGAGGATTTCGAGGAGCTGTTTCATGCAGGACGGAACGTGCGAGCCACTGACGACCACTAATGGGACACCGACGGTTGGATCAAGCCTGATTCGGTGATGATTGCATGCACGCGCTGGTCGTGAGGCTCGACGGGAATGGAATCGACGATTTGAAGGTCGAATGCGATGCCGATGCGATGGGCGCGACATTGTGGATGCGCGAGGAGGCGGTCGTAGTAGCCACCACCGCGTCCGAGACGGAGTCCATCACGCGTGAATGCGAGTCCAGGGACGAGAATGATGCCGAGCGAGGCGATTTCGACGTGAACGCAGTGTGATTTTGGCTCCCAGACGTTCATGGGACCGCGCTGGAGGTCATCCATGATGTGGATTCGCCGCGGACGAAGCTCGCCCGAGTCAATTTGAAAACATGATAAGCAGGCTCCTTGCTCATTGAGCGCGGGAAGGATGCGCGGGAGGAAGTCGGGCTCGTTTCTGAGGCCACCGAAGAGGGCGATGGTGGTGTTTGACGGCCACAACGCCGCGAGGCGCAGGATGTGCGCTGTGATTTGAGCGCCTGCCTGGGCACGTGTGGCGTCGTCGATGGCACGGAGACGCTCGCGCATGAGTTGGCGGAGCGTGGTTTTGTCGTGCATGCGAAATCGTTGAAGCGGACAGGAGTGTCCGCGCTCCTTGCTCAAAGGAGCTCGGGTTTTTGCAGGAGATCGGCGACGCGTTTGAGGAGGCGGCCGGCTCCGCCACCGTCGAGGACGCGGTGGTCGAAGCTGAGCGTGAGTTCGGCTTCAGTGACGGGGATAAATTGATTCACTTCATCGCTCCAGTGCGGTACCTTGCTGCCCGCGCCAAGACCGAGCACGAGATTTTGTTCGGGCAATGGAATCGGCGTGGCCCAGACGATGCCGAAGGTGCCGAAGTTCGTCACGGTGGCGATGCCGGGGCGGTTGATATCGCTGGGCAGACGGCGTGCGCGGGCCTGCTCGACGAGTTTGTTGTAAGTGGGGACGAGCTTGATCAACGGGGTTTTCTCCACCTCGCGCAGCGTGGGTACCATCACGCCGTCATCGACTTCGACGGCAAAGCCGATGTCGATTGCACGGGGATGCACGATACGATTGCCGATGAGGCGGCCGGCGACGGCGGTGTTTTCTGCAAGTGCGAGTGCGAGGGCACGAATGACATATAGCGCGGGTCCGGGCTTCGGATCGGCCTTTTTGCGGTGCGCCAGCATGGCGTCAAGCATGACCGGGCTGCCAACCGTGGCCAGCGGCCGCGTCCAACTGCGGCGCATGCTGTCAGCCACCGCAATGCGCATGGGTGACGCCGGAGTGAGACGGTGCTGCTCCAAGGCTCGAAGAAATGCCTCGAAATCCTCAACGGTGACACGCCCACCAGCGCCCGTGCCGGGAACACCAGCGAGGTCGGCGGCATTGAGACCGAGTTCGGTCATGCGGGCCCGCATGCGAGGCGAGATGTAGCTGGCACCCGTGGCACCCGCAGGCACCGGCAGACCACCGACGACAGGCTCGACCTTTGGCTGTGTCGAGGAGATCACGTCATCGTCGTTGATCTGAAAGTGAAGGTTTTCGACGATGTCGGTGGCACTGCTCGATGGCGTGGGCTGGATGGCTGTCTTGCCATCCATGAATCCGAGAGACTGCGCGTCGTCGTCGCTGATTTCAAAAGCGGCGAGGGTGGCACCGACGGCATAGCTGGTCTGCGGAACCGCGATGATTTGCACGACCTTGCCGGCACATGGTGCGCTGACCGCCATGGTGGCCTTGTTAGTCTCCACTTCAAAGAGATCGCCGCCCGCCTCAACCGCACATCCCGGATCTGCCAGCACGCGAACGATGGTGGCTTCAGCGATGGACTCGCCAAGCTGGGGCATCAGGATGGGGATCGAAGGCATTGCGAGGGACGAGAGAGGAGGACGATCAGCAGATCAATAGCGGAGGAGGCTACGGAGGGAAGCTGCAATGGAAGCCACCGTAGGCCGGTGCGACTTCCAAAGGTTGGGATGGTATGGGATCGGCGTGTCTTTGGAGTTCAGCCGCAACGGCGGCGCGTCGAGGAGATGGAAGCCCTCGCTGGCGACCCGCGAAACAATCTCCGCAGTGACACCGCCCCACGGAAATGCCTCCCCGACCGCAAGCAAGCGGCCTGTTCGCGCGACTGAGCCCAGGACGGTGTCGGTATCCATGGGTTTGACGGATCGCAAATCGACGACCTCGATCTGATAACCATCGAGTTGCAGCTCCTCGGCGGCACGCAGGGCCTCATGCACCATGGCGCTATAGGCGACAACGGTGGCATGACGCCCAGGGCGTGCGACGCGGGCCTTGCCAATTGGCAGCTTGCGCTCACCGATGTCATCGGACTTGAGGTGATAGTAGAGAAACTTGTGCTCGCAGTAGATGACGGGATCGTTGATGGCGACGCTGTCGAGAAGCATCCAGTAGGCGTCTTCCACCGTGGCGGGTGTGACGATGACAAGGCCAGGGTAATGCGCGTAGATGGCCTCCATGCTCTGGCTGTGGAAAGGACCGCTGCCCGCCGTGCCGCCTGAAGGCAGACGAATCGTGATTGGGCAAGGCGTGTTCGTGCGCCAAAAGAGCGTCGCGGCTTGGTTGACGATTTGATTGAAGCCGACCGAGGAGAAATCAGCAAACTGCATTTCGACAATCGGTCGCGCGCCCTCAACTGCCGCACCAACAGCCATGCCGACCATGGCGTCCTCACTGATCGGTGAGTCAAACACGCGACCGGGAAATTCCCTGCTGAGGTTTTTGGTGGCTTTGAAGGCGCCGCCAAAACCGCCGATGTCCTGGCCATAGAGAAAGACTTTGGGATCCTGCCGCAACGCCTCGTACTGGGCCTCCCGGATGGCTTCAAGATAAGTGATGCTCATGCGTCGTGCAGCCCCTCCACAAGATCGGCGCTGGATAACGCCTGCCAGCTTTCTTTGAATGGGTCTGGCGCCGGTTCCTTGGAAACCCTGGACACCGCCTGATCGACCTTGCGAGCCGCTTCGACGCGCAGATCTGCCAGATCACCAGAACTCATCCATCCGCGATCCAGGACCTGCCGCTCTGCCACCGCGATACAGTCTCGCGACAACACCCCTTTGCGCACGCTGTCGGGAATATAAGAGGCGTCATCATGCTCGCCATGCCCCGAGAGACGCAGCAGGGAACCCACCACCATCTGCGGGCCACCACCAGCACGCGCACGGGCCACCGCCTCGCGGAAGACACGCAGACATGCATCCAGATCTGTGGCATCCACTTCGACGCCCTCCACTCCATAACCTGCGGCACGCTCCACCAGGCTCGCACAGGCATACTGGCGTTCATTCGGCGTGGAGTAGGCGTATTGATTGTTCGCCACGCTCACCACCACGGGCAGTTTTTCCACTGCCGCGAGGTTCAAACCCTCGTGAAAAGCACCGGTGGACGTGCCCCCATCGCCAATGCTGGTGGCTCCAATTCCGTCCCCGAGTGTGCCAGCCAGCCGTCGTGCAAACAACGCACCCGCGACCACTGACAGCAGGCTGCCAAGATGGCTGATCATCGCCAGCAATCCCTCCTTGGGGCGGCCGCGATGAATGTTCCCGTCGCGACCGCGCATGGGACCAGTGATCACCCCAAGATAAGTGCGCACCGCATCGAGGATCGGTTCTCCAAACGCGATGCGTCCGGCCTGATCGCGAATCAGCGGGCCATAAATATCCTTCCCTTTCTGCAACAAGGCCCCCACGGCGACGCTGAATGCCTCCTGGCCTTTTCCCACATACACGCCACCCACGATGCGCCCGCCAGCCCGGTAAAGAGAGGCCAGCTTTTCTTCCAACGTGCGCGCCAGCACCATGTGCTGGTAGCAAAGCAGGTACTGTGTGCGGAAATCGGCACTCACGCCGGTTTCGTCACTTGTGATCGTTTGAGCGAAGGCCACGAGTGCTATTTGGTACAAAGGGCGGCAGTTTCGTCAACAACCGCACCATCAAGAATCATTCATTCTGAGCCATAGACCTCGTCTCGATGGAGAATCAGCCCGGCATCGCTCGTGCTAAAGTTTTGCAATTGTATTGCCTGAAAGAAGGCACTTATGATATTTTGTTTGAAATTTTGATGATTTAGTTGAAAATTCATAAAGAAAGCTAAATTTTTTAGAATTCTATGGAATCGTTACTCTCCGCCACGGCCACAGATCCCGCCTTCGCTGGTTTTCATGTCCACAGCTTTGGCAGTCTGGTCCTTCCCGATCATCCCATACGCTTCGGATTCCAAGTGGACATCGTTCCTTCCGATTGTCCTTCCAGCATTCTTTTTGGTTTGGTGAGCCGCGATCCCGTGAACGGTGGCTGCCCCAAGACCTCCGGATTTGCCGTGCGTGTGGACTTGGAGATGCGTGAGATCTGGGATGCACTGAACGGCAGTGGTCTTGTAGGCTGGGTGGAACACCCTCTCGGCATCGCAGGCTTCACTGACGAAGAGCCGCTCCTGCTCGGCTGGGAAATCGAATTCCACGGGACAGCCTTGATCCCCAAGCTCGTCGTGGCAGACCAACAGTGGCTTTACCCGGCCATCCAGTGTCCCAATCCCGTTGCCATGGAATCAGTCATCGGCTGGCAGGGGGATCCAATCATCGATCCGCGCGACATCTTCCTCCATCCTGCGCTCTGGCGTGAACAGGTGCCTGTCCAGGCCCAACCCGAGGCATCCGAAGCACCAGTCACCGCCTGAGCGAAGCTCCGGCTTGAATCCCTCCGTTTTTCCCGTTACCAGCGGGAAGCATGAAGAACACGGACAGTCGAATCCTCGTCACCGGCGGAGCCGGATTCATCGGCAGCGCCCTCGTCTGGGAGTTGAACCGCCGGGGTTGCGAAAACATCGTCGTCTGTGACCGTCTGAGCACCGATGAGAAGTGGAAAAACCTCGTCCCGCTCAAATTCTCCGACTACATCGACGGTAACGACCTCCTGCAGCGCGTGTTAAGTGCTCCCGAAAAGCTCGGCCGTTTCGATCTGATCCTGCACCTCGGCGCCTGTTCCGCCACGACAGAACGCGATGCAGATTATCTGATGCGAAACAACTTCGAGTTCACCAAGCAGCTCTGTCTCTGGTCACTCGCGAATCAGACGCGCTTCGTTTACGCCTCATCCGCAGCCACTTACGGCGACGGCGCCCACGGCATGAACGATCAGGACCCGGACATCCACAAACTGCGTCCGCTGAACATGTACGGCTACTCGAAGCACCTATTCGACCTCCACGCCCAACGCGAGGGCTGGTTGCCCAAGATCGTCGGCCTCAAATACTTCAACGTTTACGGCCCCAACGAAGACCACAAGGCCGACATGCGCAGCCTCGTCCACAAGGCATGTGGCCAGATCCTCGCCACCGACAAGGTGCAGCTCTTCAAATCCCACCGCCCCGACTACAAGCACGGCGAGCAGATGCGCGACTTCCTCTACGTGAAGGACGCCATCCGCATGACGCTTCACCTCGCTGAAACCAGCAGCGCTGGTGGTCTCTTCAACCTCGGCTCCGGCGAAGCCCACACTTGGATCGAACTCGCCACCGCCATCTTCACGGCGCTCAAAAAAGAACCAAACATCGAGTTCATCGACATGCCGGAGCACCTCCAGTCGAAGTACCAATACTACACCTGCGCCGACATCACGAAATTGCGCGCCTCCGGCTTCACCCAGGAAATCACCCCGCTCGCCGAAGCGGTGCGCGATTACGTGCAGGGTTATCTCGTGCCCGGCCGTCATTTGGGTGATGAAAAGTGACGGCGATGTTGTCTTCAACATGAGGGTCGTGGTAAAAACACCGCATGCATCCGAAAAGACTTTGCCTTCTTTTCGCCCTGGGAATCACCACCGCTTCAGTCAGCGTGTTCGCATGCCTCTGGGACCGAGACACGTTGCCAGCGGAAAAAGCGGCGTTTCCTGAGGTTTCTTATCTCATAACCGGCACGTTCCCCCGCCATTCGCGAGAATATTACGAGTGGCTCCGCAGCGTTTGCGAAAAACGCATTCAAGAATTACCCCATCGTTACCAACTCTACGATGATCTTGCCGTGGCACAGCACAAATTGGGTGATCACAAGGCAGCGATTGAGACCATGCACGCCAAGGAGCGCATTCGTCCGAATCTGTATGAAACCTATTCCAACCTTGGCACTTTTTTGATCTACACCGGCGAACTGGACGAAGCTCGTACCTGCATCGAAAAAGCTCTTTCCATCAATGCCAATGCTCACTTCGGCAGGGAAAAATACCAGCTCTGGCTCATTGAGTGGGCACTTGTGCGTCGGAAATCACCGCCAGGCTCCCAGTCCGAAGAACTGCAATCATGGTATCAGGTTCTGCGGTATGGGTTTGCAGCGATTGTCGCACGTCACACTCAAGGCAGCGCAGCTGTCAAAACGAACGGTGTGTTACTCACGCTCCAACAGCAGGCCGAGGCGATCCGCGGCATCTCTGGCATGATGCGATTCGCGGATTTTGATAATCCATTGCTGCTGGAAGCTCTTGGAGATGTACTCAGTGCCGGTGATGTCGAGAAATCTGGCAGTAAACTCATTGCCCTTTCTTATCTCCATGCGTCGCGCAAGGCCGTGGATTCCTCGGAGAAGCAGCGATTGCGCAAACGGTTTGAACTCTTGGTGGAGCAGCGCGACCAAGCTGGTCTGGAGGTGCTTTTGGATACTGGGCTCGCGAAAGGTCGTGAATATGTCGAATCCATACGGCAAGACGAGTTGTCTTGGATCGCCTCGGGAAAAGACGCCAGCGCAGAGTTTCAGAAGAAGTACCTGCCAGCCAAATAGAGACGGGGGGAAACAGTCGCTCTTTAGTTGTGGCCCCTCGGCTATTCGGAAATCCAAGGTATTCCCGCATTCGACAGTTGCCATTTGGCATGCTAAACACCCCGCCCCATGTCAGCCCCCGCCAACCGCATCGATGCCCGTTTTGCCGCCCTTCGTGACGCGAAGAAGAAGGCTTTCGTCGCTTACGTCTGTGCCGGTGATCCCACGCTCGATGCCACGATCGACATCGTTTTGGGCTTGGAACGTGCCGGGGTCGATATCGTCGAGTTGGGTGTCCCCTTCTCCGATCCGTTGGCCGATGGTGTCGTGAACCAGATGGCCGCTGACCGCGCCTTGAAGGCCGGAGCGACGACTCCCGGCGTGCTGGAGATGATCCGCAAGCTGCGCACGAAGAGCCAGATCCCCATCGTGCTCTTCACCTACCTCAACCCCATCTACACCTACGGCTACGACCGCTTCCATCACGACGCGGCCGCTGCTGGTGCGGATGGTGTGCTCGTTTTGGACCTGCCGCCGGATGAAGCGGCGCAGAATAGCGAACTAAAGCCCGCGCCCTACCTTCGTCACATCCAGCTCATCGCGCCCACCAGCCCGCCGGAACGCATCGCCAGCATCGCGAAGTGCGCGGAAGGCTTCGTCTATTATGTGAGCCGCCTCGGCGTCACCGGAGCTCAGGCAGAGATCGCCAGCGGCATCGCCGAGCAGGTCGCCATCATCAAAGCGGCCACGCAGGTGCCCGTGTGTGTCGGATTCGGCGTCTCGAACCCCGAGCAGGCTGCCACCATTGCCAGCAAGGCCGATGGCGTCGTTGTCGGCAGCGCCATCGTAAAACTCATCGAGCAAAACGGCTCCTCCGCCGACTGTGCTGCGAAGCTCGAAGCCTTCGTGAAGCCGCTCGTGGATGCCGTTCACGCTCTTTAACTTACTCGCTTATGACCCTCTCCTTCACCAAAATGAACGGTGCCGGCAATGACTTCGTCATGCTGGACAATCGCAACCTCAGCCTCTCGCTCTCCAAAGACCAGATCGAGAAGCTCTGTGACCGCCATCGCGGCGTCGGCGCCGACGGCCTGCTCTGCGTCGAACCCGCGACCGACGGCGGTGATTTCAAAATGCGCTACTACAACGCCGATGGTGGTGAGGCCGAGATGTGCGGCAATGGTGCGCGCTGCTTCGGCCGCTACGTCAATCGTCTGCACGACGACAAGCTCCAGCAGATCAAGTTTGAAACGATGGCAGGCATGATCTCCGCCGAATTCGAAGGCGATCAGGTGCGCATCAACATGAGCGCTCCGCACAGCCTTAAGCTCGCGCAAAAATTGCCCGTCGCTGGCACCGAACTCACGGTGCACAGCGTGAACACCGGCGTGCCACATGCCGTCGTGTTCGTTGAAGACTTGGAAAGCGTTCCCGTGATCGAGTGGGGTGCTGGTCTGCGCTATCACGACGCCTTCAAGCCCAAGGGCACCAACGCCAACTTTGCCAAAGTCGTCGCTCCCGGCAGCATCGCCATCCGCACCTATGAACGCGGCGTCGAAGGTGAAACCCTCGCCTGCGGCACCGGCATGGTCGCCTGCGCTCTGATTCATCACGAACTCACCGGCGCTCCCAGACCCGTTAGCGTCCTCGTCAAAGGCGGCGACACGCTCAAAGTCGGCTTCGACGAGCCGAAAAAGAGCGAATACACCAACGTCACGCTTTTCGGCCCCGCAGATTTCGTTTTCCAAGGCACCGTTCAACTCTAAGCTCCGCGCCCTTCGCCCAGTTTCCCATGTTCGCCGGAACCCACACCGCCATCGTCACCCCTTTCAAAAACGGCCAAATTGATGAGGCCGCGCTCAAACGCCTCGTCGACTTCCAGTTCGACAACGGCGTGACCGGCATCGTGCCCTGCGGCACCACGGGCGAGTCGCCCACGCTTGATTATGACGAGCATGAACGCGTCGTGAAGCTCAGTGTCGAGTTCGCCAAAGGCCGCGGCATCGTCATGGCGGGCACGGGCTCGAATTCCACGCGCGAAGCCGTCGAAATGACCCAGGAGGCAGAAGCTGTCGGAGCCACAGCGATTCTCCAGGTCGCCCCTTATTACAACAAGCCCACGCCCGAAGGCCTGTACCAGCATTTCAAGGCCGTCGCACAATCCACGAAGCTCCCGATCATGCTCTACAGCATTCCGGGTCGCTGCGGCATCGAGATTGGTCTCGATGTGCTCGTGCGTCTCGCTGAAAACTGCCCGAACATCTGCGCCATCAAGGAAGCGGGCGGCAATCCCGAGCGAGTGAGCCAGATGAAGCAGATACTGCCCGCCAGCTTCGAAATCCTTTCCGGCGACGACGGCCTCACCCTGCCCTTCATGTCCGTGGGTGGTTGCGGCGTGGTCAGCGTGGCCTCGAATCTCATTCCGAAGCAGATCAGCGACATGGTGAACCTCGCCCTCAAAGGCGACTACGCCTCCGCTTTGAGCATCCACACGCAGTATTACCCGCTGTTCGCCGCCTTCCTGAAGCTCGCCACCAATCCCATCCCGATCAAAACCGCGATGGCGCTTGCTGGCCACTGCACCGACGAACTCCGCCTGCCTCTCGTGGGCATGGAGAAGGCCAAGGTCGATGAACTCACGGCCACGCTGAAGAAGCTGGGCATCATCAAGTAGTCAAAGCCATGAATACATCACAACCACCGGTATTTCTCATTCGGAGGTTGTCTTTGCTGGTGTTGTCTCTGCTTTCCATCTCGTGCGCCACGCGTTCGAAACTGGGCGCTGATTGGAACAAGCTCAGAATATGGCATCAAGTCGCCAGCAACCCACCGACCTATGTCCCGACGGGTTATGGAGCCAGCCAGCCACGAACCGATCGTGACGGAACCTGGTTCACAGATAAACGGGACGGCAAACGTGTGTTCGTTCCCAATCAAGCGATACGCGGTTGGGAACGTGGCGTTCTCCTTGGGGAGGCAAAAAAGGTGACTGGCTACGACGGCAAACCACGCCTGTCTCCAGGACAGAAAGTTTGCTGGGGCCTGCTCGCTTTCCTTGCTGCGATGGGGGACACCAAAGTACCACCACCTGACTGACACTGGAATCATTCACGCTTGAAAGCCGGAATCAGCAAAGTCGCCAGCATCGCGATCACAAACAGGATTAAGAGACAGAGCAAAAACCAGGAGACCACAGACGTGCGCGGTTTCACATCGGGCGTCAGAAGGATGATCTGCTGATATGTGGGCGAGAAAACCATCCTGCCCTTGGCGGAGAACATGAGCCAGAGCACATACAGATTCAGCAGCGGAAACACGACGGTGAGGAGACTGACCGCCCCCAGCAGACCCGAAACCACCGCCATCGCGATCCGCGCCCACGGTTTCAGCCTGCGCACGCTGGTTCCGAGCACCAGCACACCCACAGCGATCAACAACGTCATCACCAAAGAAGCGGCATCATTCCCGTGCGCTACGCGGGTGAACGACTCCAATATGCCGATGAAAACCGGCAGCAGCATCAGCCCGCCAAACAGCGTATACAACCCGCCGACGGACTTGACCGAACTCTCATGGTTGATGTGCGCACGCCGGATGGCCGCTGGTGACGATTCTTCGATCAAAGTGGCCGCCTGCGGTGGCGCGTAGGGGTTGAACTCAGCATCTCCATCCATCGTGGAGCGATTTAGCAGCATCGGCGCAGACACTGCGAGCCAATTCCAACCATCCTCAAGGCTGGACATGGCGGTCCTGATGCGCATGAATGTTCGCATGCGTGCGCTCCACCTCCTCTGCCTGCTGCCGCTGCTGGGCCTCAGCAGTTGCAGTTTCGTCATGGGCAAGTATGCCGCGTGGAAGCTGTCGTCGCAAAAGAAGCCGGACAACCGCGTCGGCGAGGCGAAGGTCATCGGGGTGATCGAACTGGTGAATCCCGAGCAGAACTACGTGCTCATCAACTGCGAGCAGCGCCTGAACATTCCAACGGGCACGGAGATCATCGCTCAGAACGCGGATGGCTCCAAAACGAAGCTGAAGGTCTCGCCGGAGCGCAAGGGCAACTACATCACGGCGGACATCGTCGAAGGCACGCCGCAATTGCGCGACATCGTGCTCTACCAGGTCAAAGCCGGTGAACTACCGGCCCAGAACGCCGTTCCCGGTGCTCCTGCCGAAGGCCCCGCAGTGCCACTGACGCCCGTCATGCAGGCAGACGTGATCCCGCCTCTGGGCACCCCCTTTCAACCGTTGACGCCGATGAAGCCAGTCACCACACCGGTGACTCCCGCCCCCGTCGCGCCAGCCCCGGTCCCTTCATCGCCACCGCCCCCCAAACCTGCCACGGAAGGGCCTGCGGCAGATCCCGGCAAGCTGCCTCCTGTCGTCCGATGATCTCCGAAAGCGAGGCGCTCAAACGCATCTTGAAAGCGGTGGCGCCGATGAGACCGGTGTCCGCTCCACTGCTTGAATGCCTGGATCATTTCGCAGCGGCCGATGTGACCGCCTCCGTGCCGATTCCAGCCTTCGACATGTCCTCGATGGATGGCTACGCGCTGATCGCAGCCGAAAGCACCTCCCGCAAACCACTGCGTGTGACGGGCGAGCAGGCTGCCGGTCTCGACCGTGGCTTGAAGGTCGTGCCCGGCTGCGCTGTTCGCATTTTCACCGGCGCGCCGATTCCCGCAGGCGCCGACGCGGTGATCATGCAGGAAGATGTGCAACGTGAAGGCGATGGCATCGTGTGTGTGGAACCCGTCATCACCGGCGAGAACATCCGGCGGGCCGGAGCAGACCTCTGCGCAGGTCAGTTTGTCCTTCGTCGCGGCGAAAAAATCACCCCCGGTCGTCTCGCGGTGCTCGCCTCACAAGGCATCGCCACGACGAGTGTTCACGCGCTGCCACATGTGGCAGTGCTGAGCACGGGTGATGAGCTTGTTCCTCCCGGCGCAGGTCCTTTGCACGCCGGACAAATCTACAATTCCAACGGCCTCATGCTGCGCGGACTGCTGGCACGCACCGGCATTCGCGAGAGCAGCCATGTGCATTGCCGCGATGATTTGCAGGCGACCATCGACACCTTGCGCGAGCTGATGGATCAAAACGATGTCGTGCTGTTGAGCGGCGGCGTTTCCGTGGGAGATCACGACCAGATCAAGCCCGCGCTCCAACAACTGGGCGTGGAACCGGACCTGTGGCGGGTGCGGGTGAAACCAGGAAAGCCATTTCTCTTTGCCTCGCGCCATGAGCCGCACGTCACGCACATTTTTGGCCTGCCGGGCAATCCGGTGTCATCCTTCGTGACCTTCCTGCTGTTTGTGCGTCCAGCGTTGTTGAGGCTGATGGGAGCGTCGGATGCGCAGCTCGCGCCTCGCTTGATGCCTGTGACGGCAGGAACCGCGCTGGAGAATCGCGACGATCGTCCGCACTATCTGCGCGGAACGCTTGCCCATGGGCAGTTCATGCCCTTCGGGCTCCAGCAAAGCCATGCTCTGCTGTCCTTGAGCCGTTCGGATGCGTTGCTGCGGCTGGATGCCGGACAAACGTTGCAAGCTGGCGATGCCGCGCACGCCTGGTTGTTGGATTGAGTGGTTGCGCGCAGGTCCGCGCCATCCATTCTGCGCGCTCTTCAAACATGGAACACGTTCTCGTCATCACCCGCCGCCTTTTCGATGAACTCGGCAGCTTCCAGGGCTTTCAGCCGGACGCACCACGCTACTTGCACGCCATGCTTGCTCCCGGGGCGAATTTTTTCATGGAGCGTCCCGCCGCTGAAAAGGATCCGACACACAAGCAACTCATCCCCTACACCATCTTTCATCACGCGGGACGTTACCTGAGCTACACACGTGGCGGCAGCTCGGGTGAGAAACGTCTTGTGGCCAAACGCTCCATCGGCATCGGCGGTCACATCAATCCCGTGGATGCAGGCCAGGACGGACTCGGTGAAACGATGTATTTCAACGGCGTCGAGCGCGAGATGGCTGAGGAACTCGTCATTGGTGGAACGCACACGCAAAAGGTGATCGGTCTGATCAACGACGACGCCACCGAAGTTGGCAGCGTGCACCTGGGTGTGGTGCATTTCTTCGACCTTAGCAGCGATGACGTGAAGTCGAACGAGGACGCCATTCAGGATTTGCGCTTTCACACGTTGGAAGAGCTCCATGCCATGCGTGACCAGCTCGAAACGTGGTCACAGATTTGCGCGGACCATCTCTGGCAGGCGCAGAAAGGCTGAACAGCACACTTGTGGAAGAAAAGCTTGTCTGTTTGCGCAACGAGTGTTTTTCTTCCCAGAGATGCAAGATTCATCCCTCAGCGCCCCGGCGGCCCCCATCGCTTCGCTGAACGAACCGGCGCAGAACAGCAGTTCGGCCGAGGATCGTATTCTTGTGGAAAAGGCGCAGGGGGGTGACACGCGTGCGTTCGACGATCTCGTGCGAAAGTACACACCGCGGCTCTACGGGCTCATTTACAACATGACGTCGAACCGCGAGGACACCGCCGACCTGTTGCAGGACGTGTTTGCGAAGGCCTACCGGTCCATCAAACGCTTCATGGGCAAGTCCTCGTTTTACACCTGGATTTATTCCATCGCGGTGAACATGTCCCTGAACTTCCTTAAGAAGCGCGGGCGGCATCACAAGGTGAGTCTTGACGATGTAGATACCGGGATCGAGAACGATCCGGAGTTCATCCGGGTGACCACGGCCAACACCGGTGTGGCCCGCGAGGTGAACATTCATGAGCTTCAAAAAAGGTTGAACGCAGCCATGATGAAGCTGTCCGAAGACCACCGCACGGTGGTGACCTTGTACGACATCCAAGGCCTCCAGCATGCCGACATCAGCAAGATCCTGGGTGTCTCGGAAGGGACGGTCAGATCGAGGTTGTTTTACGCGCATCGCCTTCTACAGACCTATCTCGAAGACTTTGTAAAATAAGACCACTCCCTTCACCGAAGACAAAACACATCTTAGCAAGCCATGAGTGAGTTTGAAGACATCCAGCGGTTGATTCGATTGAAGCGGTTCGAACAGCCAGGCGAAGGATTCACGGAGGATTTCGTGCGCGAATTTCAGCAGCGACAGCGGGCGGAGATGCTCAAGCAGTCGTCCATCGAGCTTTTGTGGGAACGCATCAACACCTGGTGGGGCAATTTGATGGTGCCAAAGTGGGGGCTGGCTGCCGCGGTCGCAGTCATCTGCCTCATGAGCGGATGGATGCTGATCCAGCCCGCGCCAGCGACGTCTGTGACCGCCGTGCCTGCCACCGTCCCGGTCATTGAGGAAAAACCTTTCATTCCGAAGATGGACCTGAGCGACCTCCCCATGGCCCAGATCATGGCGCGTAATGACGCCGAACTGGAGGACATCCTCTTGCGCAAGCATCTGGAGGTGCGCCCTGCTCTTGAAGGAACAGTACCCTCTGCTCTTCCCGCCGCCAGTGAGTGGCAGAACCCCAGTCTTCAGCGTGCGATTCCAGCCATCCATGATGGTGCGGATGGTGGCCTGGGCAGGTGAGAACGCAGCACATTGCCGGGACGAAACTTCCCTTTGCCATGCGCTAAGGCAGCGCCTAAGATCAGCGCTGTTCATGGGAACCCCATCCTACAGCCTCCAGATCATCCGAATTATCGGCGGACTCCTCAGCGCGTGACGCGGCCGGGGCAGTCCGTTTGATTTTGATCTGGCAGGCATGCTAATGGACAACCAGCACGCCTCAAGCGTCTCAACTCACCCCGGCTTGTCCCGTTTTCAAAGCTCCTTCTTCTTTCATGACCCCAGTGACCATCTATGACACCACCCTGCGTGACGGCACGCAAGGTACAGGCATCTCATTCAGCACGCTCGACAAAATCCGCGTGGCCGAAAAACTCGACGAGTTCGGTGTGCATTACATCGAGGGCGGCTGGCCCGGCTCGAACCCCAAGGACGCTGCTTTCTTCGAGGAAGCCTCCAAGCGCTCGTGGAAAAACGCGAAGATCACCGCCTTCGGCATGACGCGACGTGGCAAGATGAAGGTCGAGGACGATCCGCAGGTCAAAATGCTGCTCGATGCGAAGACGCCCGCCGTCACCATCGTCGGCAAAACATGGCCGCTGCACGTCACCGAGGTCTTCCAGGTCACGCTGGAAGAAAACTTGGCGATGATCGCCGACACGGTGGCTTATTTGAAGAAACAAGGCCGCGAGGTGCTCTACGATGCCGAGCATTTCTTCGACAGTTTTCGCGAAGACCCCGAATACTCGCTCAAGACCATCAAGGCCGCCTCTGACGCCGGCGCCGACCTCGTGGTGCTTTGTGAGACGAACGGTGGTGCTTTGCCTGAATTCGTCGAGGAGGTCACGCGCAAGGCTGTGGCGCATCTTGACAAGCCAGTGGGCATCCACACACACAACGATGGTGGTGTTGGTGTCGCGAATGCGCTCGCGGCCGTCCGTGCTGGCGCGTGCCAGGTTCAAGGCACCATCAACGGCTACGGCGAGCGCGTCGGGAACTGCAACCTCGTCACCGTCATGCCCAATTTGCAGATCAAGATGGGCATCCCGCTCGGCATCGACCTCACACGCCTGCGCGAACTCGCGAATTTCGTCGATGAACTCGCCAACGTGACACACGACATCCGCGCGCCGTATGTCGGGCTCGCAGCGTTCACGCACAAAGGCGGCCTGCATGTGCATGCGGTGCAGAAACTCGCCCGCACCTATGAGCACGTTGATCCAGCGCTGGTCGGCAACGAACGCATCATCACCATCTCCGACATGTCCGGCCAGTCGAATGTGATGGTGAAAGCGGAGGGCATGGGCTTCAAATTCGCCAAAGGCGCGCCCGAGGTGCAGAAGATCCTCTCCGAGGTCAAACGCCTCGAAAGCGAAGGCTATGAGTTCGAGGCCGCGGAAGCGTCATTCGAGATGCTCATCCGCAAGCAGCTCGGGCAGCGCAAACCCATCTTCAATCTCATCGAATACCACTCCACGCATCGCTTCCACGGTGGTGAGCACGGGTTCGAAACCTGCGAGGCCACCGTGAAGATCGAGCTCAATGGCGAACGCGTTTACACCGTTGCCGAGGGCGACGGGCCGGTGAACGCGCTCGACAATGCCTTGCGCAAGGCGCTGCTGCCCTTCTTCCCAGCGCTCGAACGCATGCGCCTTGCCGACTACAAGGTCCGCATCATCGACGGCGGCTCCGGCACTGCGGCGAAGACACGCGTGCTCGTCACCAGCACCGACGGTGAGGACGACTGGAGCACAGTCGGCGTCAGCTTCAACATCATCGACGCAAGCTGGCGCGCAATCGTGGACGGCATTGAGTATTTCCTGCTCAAACAGGCCGCCTAAACCGCTTTCATCCCCGCTGCTTCCAGAACCGTACTCAAATCTGGAGGCAGCGGCGCTTTGATGCTCAGCATCTGGCCGGAAGCGGGATGTTTGAGGCGCAGTTCATGTGCGTGGAGGAAAAGCCTCCTGGCGCCGAGGCTCTGGCGAAGCTTGCGATTCAAATCGAAGGAACCGTAAACATCATCACCGACGAGGGGCAGACGGCGTGACGCGGCCTGGACACGGATTTGATGCGTTTTGCCGGTGATCAGCTCGATTTCGACGAACGAGAGCCGGTGGGCGGGCGAGTATTCGATCAAACGATAACGCGCCTCGGCATTCGGACGCGGACCGTGACGCACGGTCGTGCGCACCTGATGCCGTTCGTGCGATGTGATGAGGTGATCGAGCCACATGCCTTCGTTTTTGAGTCCTCCGCCGACGCAAAGCGCGAGATAGGTTTTGCGCACCTGCTCGGCCTCAAACGCATCGCGGCACGCAGCGGCGGTTTTTTCGTCCTTCGCGGCCAGCAGCACGCCGGAGGTGTCCTGGTCGAGCCGGTGGATGAGCCACACCTTCCCCGCGTTGCTGGTGAAACAACGCCGCTCCACATCGTACCGGCCTTCAAATGCCGCGGGCTGTGGTTTCGCGGATTTCGGGTTCGGATGGGAGAGAACACCATGCGGCTTGTTCACCACGAGCAGGAAGCGATCCTCGTGCAAAACTTCGCAGTGGGTGATGACGGGGTCGGAACTCATTTTTTCAGATGCTTCGCTGCCAGATAATCCTGCAGCGCGCCAGTCCAGCCTCGAATTTCATGGCCCAGCAGGCTTTGCAGCCGTGCGTTGCTCATCACCGTCATCAAAGGACGCCGCGCCTTGAGTTGTGTGAGTTCTGCGAGCTTGATGGGACGGACTTTGGTCGTTTTGACCGGCAACCCCAACTGTGCGGCAGCAGAAAGCGCCGCCTCAGCCCATGAATGCCATGAGGCGATGCCCGAGTTGCAAAGATGCAGCACACCGGAAACGGGATGCTCGATCAAATGCACAGTCCACCTGCAAACATCCGCCGTGCTGGTAGGAACGGAGAACTTGTCGGCCACGGCGGTCAGATCATCGCTTTGCAGCGCACGTTCGATCACTTGATCAGGATGGCTCGCTTTGTCGGGACCGAACAACCACGACACGCGCGCCACGAGCGCATCCGGACACGCCCGGAGCACGGCAAGCTCGCCATCGCGCTTCGTTCTGCCGTAAACATTGACCGGCTCTGTTTCATCATCCTCACGCCACGGGTCATGCGGTTCGCCGCTGAAGACGTAATCGGTGCTGAAATGGATCATGCGTGCTCCGCGGGCCTTGCAGCATGCGGCGAGCACCTGCGGACCGATCCCATTAACGAGCCGGGCCTTCTCCGGCTGCATCTCGCACGCATCCGGACTGGTGAGGCCGGCGGGGTTGAGCAGGACCTCGAAATTTTGACGTGACAGCCTGTGTTCGATGGATTCCGGCTGTTCCAGATCAAGGTCCGCACGTGACCATGCCGTGACCTCGTGACGCGACGCCAGGCTCCGGGACAGGGCACGTCCCAGGCCACCATTGGAGCCTAGAATCAGGACGCGGAGGGCCGGCATGGCCCAAGCTCGCCACGTCACCCGTGCTTGCAAAGCCAAAACACCTGCTAAACATGGCGCCCGCTTTTGCGGATGAGTGATGCACACCCCAGAATTGTGATTGTCGGCGCCGGCCTTGCGGGGCTGGCCTGTGCACGCGTGCTGGCGGATGCGGGCCGGTCGTTCACGATCCTGGAGGCGTCGAACGCTGTCGGCGGCCGTGTACGCACCGATTCCGTCGATGGATTTCTTCTGGACCGCGGTTTTCAGATTTTCCTGCCCGCATATCCCGAGGCACGCCGGATGCTGGACTATGATGCGCTCGACCTGCGGCCTTTGTACCGAGGCGTGGATGTGTTTGTGAAGGATCGCTTTCACCGCCTTGCGGACCCGCTGGCACATCCGCTCGCGGCAATGAAGAGCTTCCGCGACGAGATGGTGACGTTGCGTGACAAGTGGACCATGCTGCTGCTGCGCAAGGAGGTCTTCGGCCTGCGCGCGCCCCCGCGCGACCTTCCGGACATGGAAACCGAGGACTACCTGCGCGAATTTGGGTTCTCCGATCAGATCATCGAGAGGTTTTTCCGACCCTTCTTCGGCGGCGTGTTTCTGGAGAAGGAACTGCGCACGAGCGCGAAGATGCTGCTCTTCCTGTTTGCCATGTTTGACCGCGGCGGCAGCGCACTGCCTGCGCGCGGCATGCAAGCGATTCCCGATCAGCTCGCCAAAACACTGCCGCCGGGCAGCCTGCGGCTGAACGCGCCGGTGTCAGGTGTGCGCGCGGGCGATGTGACTCTGGACAGCGGTGAGGTGCTGCATGCGGATCATGTCATCGTCGCCGTGAATGAAGAAGCCGCTCACCGGCTTCTGCCGCAATGCGGCGCCGCGGCGCCGCTCCCGGGCCGCGCAACGACCTGTTTGTACTTCGCCGCAGATGATTTGCCTCCAGGCGATCCGATCCTGCATCTGGATGGTGACGGACGCGGCCCTGTGAACAGTGTGGCGGTGCTCTCACGTGTGTCTCCGCATTATGCGCCGCCTGGGAAGCATCTCATCTCCGCCTCCATCATCGGCGCGCCCTCAAGCGCCGAATTGGAGCAAGTGGCGCGCGAGCAGTTGCGGCGCTGGTTTGGCGAAACTGCGGTGGCGAATTGGCGTCATCTGCGGACCTATCAAATCCGTCACGCGCAGCCGGAAGGACGGCAGATGAAGCTCGGCCATGGCCCGCTGCCCACGGTGATCGAGCCGGGGCTTTACCGTTGCGGCGACTGGTGCGAGGACGTGTCCATCAACGGGGCGCTGGTCAGCGGCCGCCGGGCTGGAGAGACGGTAATGAAAGCGTTGGGAGATCCAATCCCGGATTGATGAGGGACGATTTGGACTCGTTGGGCAGCACGAACGGATTGATGGTCTGAGGCGCGTTTTCGAGGCGCACCTCCACCTTGGTGGGACCGAATTTGTCAGGCTCCTTCCCGGCGACCGTGCGCAATTCCTGCGCCACTCCTTCGACATCGCTGCGGTTCTTGAGGTTCTTGATGATCACGGTGGTGTAACCTGGACCGGCCTGCACCTCGATCTTGCGTTGTGGCACGCCCATGTCCTCGTGGATCAGCTTCTCCCACGCGCTGGCATGCTGCAGATCGGACATGACCAAGAGGCCCGCCTTGTGAAACCGTTCCTCCTCCTTCGGGTCACGCGCAGCAGTCGCATTGTCCGGCTTGCTCTGGCAGGCAGTGAGAAAAACGAGAGCGAGGAGGGAAACACGTGAAATCACAGTTTGAGGAAGGCTTTTTGGCGATACAGCCAGAAACACACAAGCCAAAGCACAATCACCACGCCCACACGATCAATCACCGGCTCCCAGCCGGGCACGAATGCCGCGGCAGGCAGGTGTTTGTGCAACTGATCGCCAATCCAGCCAGCGCACAGGCTGTGCAGCAGGTAAATGGCGATGCTGTTCATGCCCACGACCACGAGCGGGAAGACGAGCTTCCTCAGCCCGACGATCTCCACCAGCCAATAGAAGATCGAAAGGAGCACCAGCACCCAGCCACCGCTGAGCAGAGCCCACGAGGGTGTCCAAATGCGCTTCACCACTGGAAGCACGGTGAGATGAGCAAAGCGTTCGCCAAAATGCGGCACCTCCGTGAGGTCGAGCCCCGTGCCGATGAGCATCAACACGATTCCGGCGACGAGCATCGTGACACACTTGCGTTTGTCCGAATGCGGGCTGCGCAGCAGAAAATTACCGGTGAGCGCGCCCATCAGCATCGTGGCGAGCGCGGGCACGAAGTTCAGCGTTTGATAGCCACCGGGGTTGTACTCGAATGACGACGCCTGCGGCAGCTTGTTGAGGAACCAGCGGTCAAACTCCGCCGCGGCGTTGGTGTGAATGTTCCAATGCCCGGCGAATCCCGGCAGCACGGCACCCTCGGTTCCTTTCATGCCCGTGATGGCGGTCAGTTGCTCGGGCGAGGGCAGCGGATGCTGGATGAAGAACCAACTGTACCCAGCCAGGATCACGATGATGCCGGCAATGATGTATTCCCAGCCGAGACGGGCGAGAATAAACAGGAAGAAGTAACCAAGGCCGATCTGCGCGAGCACATTGGTGAACATGAACACCGTCTGCTTGTCACCGCTCTTCGTGGCCAGCATGACACCGAGGGCGACAAGAAGAATCGCGCGAATGAGCGCATGAACCATCATGCCGATAAAACTCTGCCCGTGCTCACGACGCTTCGCACACGACCACGGCACCGCCACGCCTACCATGAACATGAAGCTCGGCTGGATCAGATCCCACAGCGAGCAGCCCTGCCATGCCTTGTGCTCGAACTGAGGTTTGATGATCTCCCAGAACGATCCCGGGTTCGCCGTCGCCATCTGCACCACGCCCAGACCGGACGAGGCCATCAGCAGCATGATGAATCCCCGATACGCGTCGAGGGAGAGAAGGCGTTGGTTGGTGGTGGTTGGTTCCATGACGGGAATCAAAACGCCATGGGCGAGGCCGGGCTATCCGTGATGGAAATGACGAATGAAGAATTCCGAATGAAGAATGAAGCCCCAATAACCAATTTTGCAGAAGGAGGATTCCTTCGTCGTTCTGCATTCTGGTTTCGTCATTCCCGCTTTATGCGGCCAGCACCTCGTGCGTGTGAATCGCCGGATTCACGATGTCCCGCACAAACTGGGTCGGCTCGGCGCCTTCGCCAAAGACATAGATGCGCGTGCGGAGCGTGAGCTTCTTGATCTCAAAGCCGGGATTCGGCATGCCGCGGTAGTAGTTGAGGATCATCTCCTTCTCCAGATCGAGCGCCGCGCCTTTCATGCCGTATTCCAGCACGAAGGAAGCCTTTTCAAACGCAGGCCCGCCACCCACGCGTGCCTCCTGGCTGATCGGGTCGATCAACACACGCTGCACAAATGCGTCCAGCGCCGCCTCATCGCCCTCAAACTCGATTTTATAAACCCGGCCCTCGCGATACTTCAGCGGCAGCGGATGCGGAGCGTAGAGGAGCTTGTGGCAGTCGCTGTCAGTGTCGAATTTGCCGAGGATTTCGAAGACTTTGGTCACGGGTGAGTCGGGGGATGGTTGGACGTCTCCGTAGCGAGAAGCCCCGCCCGCGCAAGCCCATGAATCCCCCTTGCCTCCCCTGCCCCAACCTGCTAAAAACCATCCCGCTATGCCTCGCATCCAATTCACCACTCCAGATGGTGCCTCCGGTGTCCTCGAACTCGACGCCGAACGCATGACCCTCGGCCGTGCCGATGACAACCAGCTCATCATCGCTGACGATTCCGTGTCCAGCCATCATGGCGAGGTGGCCTTTGACGGCGCTTCCTGGACGCTGAACGACCTCGGCTCGACCAACGGCACGAAAGTAGGCGGCAGCCGTGTGGAAACAGTCAAACTGAACGCAGGCGCCTCCTTCCAGCTCGGCAATGTGAACTGCGTCTTTTTGGGCGATGGCGAGGAAGCTGCGGCTGCCGCGCCGACGGTGACCATCTCCAGCGGCTCGTCCGTGGGATATGGCACCCTGCCTTACGATCGCAGCCTGCGCCGCGGCTTTGGCCCCAAAGCCAAGGAAAAAAGCTCGGGCGGCAGCGGTCTGCTCACCCTGCTCGGCGTCATCGCGCTTCTCGCCTGTGGTGCCGCCGTTTACTTCGCCATGCAGATGTCAGCCTCCTGACGCCCCCAAGCACGCGTCTGCGGCACTGTCTTCGTGATCAACGAAGCGTCCCTGCGGCCTGAAACGGCTGCGATTCCGCCCCTGCGCGTCATTCAAACAACTCCCGCGGCCTGTTGTGCCGCCTTCAGCCAAGAAAAGAATCCCATGTCCAATACCATCGTTGTCGGCGCCCAGTGGGGCGATGAAGGCAAAGGAAAAATCGTCGATTACCTCACCGAAAACACGGACGTCGTCGTCCGCGCCGCCGGAGGCAACAACGCAGGCCACACCGTCATCAGCGGCGGCACGAAGTACATCCTGCATCTCATCCCCAGCGGCATTTTGTGGAAGGGCAAGACCTGCGTCATCGGCAACGGCGTCGTGATGGACCCTCTCGGCCTGCTAGAGGAAATGGCGAAGCTGCGCGGCCAGGGTGTCAGCATCACGCCGGAGAATCTCCTCATCAGCGAAACCGCGCACCTCGTCATGCCCTACCACAGGGGCCTCGACAAGGCCCGTGAGATCCAGCGTGGCGACAAGAAGATCGGCACCACGGGTCGCGGCATCGGCCCCGCTTATGCCGACAAAGTCGAACGCGACGGTCTGCGCACCATTTTGATGACACAGCCTGAGATTCTCGAAGAAGAGCTGCGTGACCGCCTCGCTCGTCATAACAAGTTCTTTGCTGAGAACGGCGTCGATCTCGTCCCCGTCGAGGAAACTGTCAAAGCCGTGCTCGACGCGGCCAAAGTGCTCGCGCCGCACATCACGAACACCACGGTGTATTTGCACGACGCCATCAAAGCGGGCAAAAATCTCCTCTTCGAAGGCGCGCAGGGCACCTACCTCGACATCGATCACGGCACTTATCCCTTCGTCACTTCGTCGAACACGACTGCTGGTGGTGCTTGCACCGGTTCCGGCGTTCCACCGCGCATGATCAACAAAGTCGTGGCAGTTGGCAAAGCCTACACGACCCGCGTCGGCTCCGGCCCGTTCGTGACAGAAAATGACGCCATCGGTGACATGCTGCACAACATGGGCCGTGAATTCGGTGCCACCACCGGGCGCGCCCGCCGTTGCGGCTGGCTGGACGCTGTGCTCGTGCGCTACGCCGTCATGCTCAATGGCGCCGACGAACTCGCGATCACCAATGTCGATGGTCTGGACGGCCTCGACGAGATCCAGATCTGCACCGCTTACAAGCTGCGCGGCAAAACGATTCACTATCCGCCCTCCACCGCCGCCGATCTCGCCGCGTGCGAGCCGGTTTACGAGACGCACCAGGGCTGGAAGCAGGATCTCAGCAAGATCACGAATTTCGCCGATCTCCCGCCGCTCACAAAGGCTTACCTCAAGCGCGTCGAGGAACTCACCGGAGCCCGCATCAGCCTGCTCGGCGTCGGTCCGGCGCGTGAGCAGACCCTCGTGGCGTGAGCGCTGTCTGGGCACTTGGGACAAGAAAGAAGGGAAAAACCGTTTGATTTCCCTTCCGAAGTCTCCACCATGCGCGTCCCCAAAACCTGACCCACCCCCCCGTTCCGAATCATGGCCGTAGTCATCCGTCTCCGTCAAGAGGGCGCCAAGCGCCGCCCGGTGTTCCGCATTGTCGCCGCCGACAAGCGTTTCCCGAAGGAGGGCCGTTTCCTTGAGATCCTCGGCACTTACGATCCACAAAAAGGCATCAAGGGAGCAACGGTGAATCTGGAGCGTGTGAACGCATGGATCGCCCAGGGCGCAAAGCCGTCCGAAACAGTCGCCAGCATCATCAAGAACGCCACTGTCACGGCGTAATCCGCCATGGACGCCCCGGAAGCCCTGCGCGAATTCCTTTCGTATGTGGTGGCGAATCTGATCGACCACCCGCAGCAGGCATCCATCGCCGTGGGCACGAATGTGAACGGTGCCGTGGCTTTCCGCGTGCAACTGGCCCAGGATGATGTGCGGCACGTGATCGGCAAAAATGGCATGACCGTCAGCGCCATCCGTGCGTTGCTCAACACCGCTGCCGCAAAACACGGGATCAAGATTTCGCTGAAAGTGGGTTCGGCGCGCGAAGAGGATGCCGAGGCCGCGGCAGCAGACGGCAAGGAATAATTCCTCACACGCACTTGCTGCCCGCCCACCAGCCGATGGCGGCGGCCGCGACACCACACACGATGCTGCCAATCGCATTGAGCAGCGCCAGCCACGAGTGGTGGTTCACGATCAACAACCACGAGTCGTTCGCGAACGTGGAGAAGGTCGTGTAGCCGCCGAGAAACCCAGTCGCGGCGAACAACCAGGGACCGCTGCCCTTTTCCTTCATCGCAGGCAGGGCAAACAGGAATCCAAGCACGAAGCTGCCGAGAATGTTCGCGGCGAACACCCCCCAGGGAAAAACCGCTTTGGGAAGAAGACGTGCCAGGCCCACCATGGTGCCGTATCTCAACACCGAGCCGAGCCCGCCACCGACAAACACCAGCAGAACGTTGCGCATGGGACAGGATCAAACAGCGGCTTCAGCCCCGCCTCCGGTTTGTGGCGCAGACTCAGCCTCATCTCCGGTTTGTGGTGCTGACAATTCACCTGCATCGGGCAATGGCGGCGGACCGCTGATGCCGAGGGCAGGAAAATGCGGACGCACCGACTCCTCAAGCCGTTTGACCAGATCCTCAGCCTCCTCGCGGCTCATGCCATCATCGGTCAGCAGCCAGCGCCAGCCGCGCTGCAGCCTGACACGCATCTGGTAGCAGCCCTCCTTCAGGCGAAGCTCAAGCGCACGTACCTCCTGCCAGCCGTGCCATGCCACGCCATGCCGGATGCCTTCGACACTGACGCTCAGCTTGCGCACATGGCCGGTGATGAAGGAGACGAACAGCGTGGTGCCAAAATAAAACAGCAGACAGCCCGACAGCGCCATGACCGTGGCGATCTGCATGCTGTGGCCGGACAGCGACTCCTCCTGGAAAAGTTGCAGCAGCAATCGCAGCAGGATCACACTCGCGGCGCAGGCCATCATGAAGCCCAGCACGCCGTGGGACGGCCTGGTGGAGCGGACGCCTGCGTGCAGAACACCGGGACGGCGGGACGTGGTCAGCATGACATGATCTCCCCTTTTCTGGCACCACCGATGGTTTGCGGCTCAAGTCGCGCACGCCAGACGTAGCGCTGGAACAAAACTTTGACCGACGCGGTCAGCGGCACGGCGAGGATGGCACCGAGCAGCCCGCCCAGCAGGAAGCCCCAGACGAGAACCGAGGCAATCACAGTCAGCGGATGCAGCCCCACCGCCTCGCCCACGATGCGTGGCGTGATGAAGATCGCATCCACCTGCTGCACCGCCGCGAAGATGATCGTCACCACCAGCGGCATCACCCACCAGGGATCGCCAGCCACCAGGGCGCTGCCACCCTGCACCGCCCCGATGATCACCGCCGGGATCCAGCACACCACGATGCCCAGATACGGCACGATGCCCGCCACGCACAGCACCAGGCCGATGAGCAGGCCGAAGTCCAGCCCCACCACCGCCAGGCCGATGCCGGTGGCGATGCCATTGATGAAGCTGACGAAAAGCTGCCCGCGGAAGAACGCCACGAGGTAGCTGTTGATCTCGTTGAGACAGCTCACGACCTCGTCCTTGAATGCCGAGGCCCGCAACGGCAGGTAATTCGACCACTTCTCCTGGATCTCGGCGCTCTCGATCAAAAAGTAGTAGAGATAGAGCGGCACGATGACCAATGAGAGCAGAAAGCCGAAAACACCGAGGAAACCGCCCACGCTCGATCTGACGAACGACCACACCATGCCCGGGAGCTTCGGCAGCGTGGTCCTCACCCAATCCCCGCTCAGAAAAGCCTGCAGATCGAAGTCAAAGTCACCCGCACCGTCGGTTTTCGCGCCCGCAGCAGGACTGGTGACCGGCACCGAAGGCTCGGACGCAGGCGCGTGCGGCAGCAGCGTGATGCCGTGCTCCTTTTCCATCTTCGCGGAAAAGTCGATCATCCCCTGCCGGGCCTTCGCAACGTAAACGGGCACCCGTTCCGCGAGATGCGCCGCAGGATCACCCAGCTTCACCACGATCCACCAGCCCATCCCGCCAATCGCGAGAGTGAACACCGCAAACACCAGCAGCACCGAGCGCTGACGGTTGAGGCCGCGCCGCTCCATCCACTCCACCGCCGGCTCCAGCAGGTAGGCCAGCACTCCGGCCACCGCGAACGGCACCAGGATCGGCTGGAGGAAGGCGACGAGTTGCGTCACCAGATAGATCAAACCGATGGCAAGAGCGCCGATCACCGTGATCGACAGGGCGGTCACGGCAGTCCACAGCGCATTACGCTGGAAGGCGGTCGGCAGGTTCTTCACTGGGAATGGGAGCGCAAAGGCCGCGCATCCTAACGATTTGTGGCAGTTTGGGAACTGCAAAGATGTCCGTGTGATGGAACCGTGCCCGTCGTTTTGTCTCCACCTCCATGTCCAGACCGCAGCCCCAGCCCGTCGATCCCGCCGAACTCCCGCAGCTCGCCCAGGCCACCATGCGCGCCGCGAAGTTTCCCATGCTTGCCACCGTCGATGGCGACCAGCCCCGCGTGCGCCCAGTCTCGCCCGTGCGCACCGATGGCTTCGTCGTCTATGTGGCCAATCTCCGCCGCTATCACAAGACGCAGGAACTTGCCGCCAATCCGCAGGCGGAGCTTTGTTACAAGGACGACGGGGACAACCAGGTCCGCATCACCGCGCGTGCGGAGATCGTCACCGAGCGTGCACTGCTGGAGGAAATCTGGGCCGCCAGCCCCCTGCTGCGCGCTTACCTCGGCACCCCCGACAATCCCGAACTCATCATCTACCGCTTCGTGCCCAGCCGCGTGCGCTACATGCGCGAGTGGGCGCTGGAATACCACGAGGTGCCCCTGTGACCCCGCGTCGTGCTCACGCTGCCATCCCCGCTTTCCACGCTGAAGCTCACCACCGCGCCCTCCAGCGCCGACTCTTGGTCGTTGCGCGTCTCCACGTTCCCCCAGTCACTGCGCCACACCTCCCAGCTCCGGTGGCGCATCAGCATCAGAACTGGTGCGGATGAAAAACGAGGTCGCATGCCGCGGCGGAGGGTTTCAGGACGCATGGACGATGACAAACTCAAAGTCCAAGCTGCCCGAGTTGCGAACCGCTATATGAAGGGCCTTGTGCGCGCCTTTCCAGAGCGGCGTGAAATCTCAGATCAAACACTGAACGACAGGGCTTTGCCACATGTTGACGACTGCATAATGCCTAGCGAATAGTTCACGATAAAAATTCGAATTCAAGCCCAACCGGGAGAGGTGCGATTCCCTTTCAGTTCATGGGGAGATCAATTTCCGAATGGCTCGCTCTATGACCCAATTATTGAATGATGAAATCACCATATTTGTTTGAAGACATTGAAGCTTTAAAGGGTTTTCGTTTTCCGAAAGCCTATTTGGAAATTATGAATGGCAGGCACTTGCCGCAGCTTGATCCGTGGTGGTTTCTCAACGAGGAACCAGAAAAAGCCAAATTGTTGTTTAGAATCATCAATGTAGACCGGCAATCAAGCAGGCTACTTGTTCCATTTGCAAAAATAGACGACGAAACTGGTGACGTGGCATGTTTTGATGGAGAAGATATTTCGGGTGATCCCAAAGTATTTTTTTCAACGGGTACAGGTTCTCTTAAAGAGGTGGACTGGGAAAAGCGTTACCACTTGGCTAATTTCGAAGCATGGCTTCTTGCTGCGCGGGGGATGCAGCACTAACTTTTCGCAACTGGTCGATTTTAACGCCAAAACTGATCTTTATCGTTAGCGTCACACCGAGCACCTCTGGTCTGAAAGAAAAAGATGCCAGGCATGAATGGCACTCGGTTAAGGGGTGTCATCGTGGATTTTGAGGGTGGCTGAGAGGTGCATCCTCAACGCTGTTTTTTGCGGTGGATGGAGCATGCTGCTTTCGTACGACGGTGCGGCGTGCGCCGGGTTTCATGAGCATGAGTCTGCTCACCTGCTTTCTTCCTCACTTTCCCCGACAACTGCAAGGCCGCGCGAAGGCTGTGCAGTCCACTTTGCTGACCAAAGGGCTGAGTCAGCTCAGCGAACTCGCCCTGCCGGATCTGGCATCTCTGCTGGGCGGTCTGCTGCCTGCGGACTTCTTTGCCAGGGCTCCCGATGCGCGTGCCAGACGTGAGCGGCTTTATCCACCGGTCACGGTGTTCTGGGCCTTCCTCTTCCAAGTGCTCAACCCGGCGATGGCCTGTCAGGAAGTCGTCGGCAAGCTGCGTGCGTGGCGCCGCTCCAGTCCTCGCGCTTCACGCTTTCCCTCGTTGAGCACCGCCGCCTATTGCGAGGCACGCGCCGCGCTGAGCCTGCGTTTGTTGCAGGCCGTCCTTGCCGCCTTGCGCGAGCATCTCGAACGCCGCGCCGGGAAAAAGATGCCAGGCATTTAATTTCATTCACGATTTTGTCACTTTCCACGACCATGAACGCCACCCCAGCCCTTGAAACTCAACCGCTCCCGCTCGAAGAGCAGCTCGTCGGCGTGAACGCCAAAACCGGCCTCTATCCCGGCGCGCGTTCGTGGTCCGGCGGCAGGCGGCGCATCCTGGGCAAGGGGCCGTTGGAGTCCTACTGTTATCACGTCATGTCCCGCACCTGCGGCGGCGACGTGTTCTTTGATGACGTGGAGAAAGAAGCGCTGCGGCGCGTCATCTGGCGCATGGCGGAGTTCTGCGGCCTCAAGGTGGTGACCTACTGCCTCATGGGCAATCATTTCAACCTGCTGGCCGAGGTGCCGCATCGCGACACCTGGCTGCAACGCTTCGAGGGACCGCAGGGCGAGGCGAAGCTGCTGGAGCACCTGCGCATTCTCTACAGCAAGACCTACGTGGGCCTGTTGCGTGATGAACTCAGCGATCTGCGCCAGCGCGGTCTGGAATCCTTGGCTCAGCAGAAGCTGGAGGCGATCAAGAAGCGCTTCTGCGACCTGTCGTTGTTCGTGAAGGAAGTGAAGGAGCGCTTCAGCCGCTGGTTCAACAAGCGGCGCGGACGCAAGGGCACGCTGTGGATGGACCGCTTCAAGAGCGTGCTGGTAGAAGGCAAGGGCGAGGCATTGCGCACGATGGCGGCCTACATCGACCTCAACCCCGTGCGTGCGGGGTTGGTGAAGGATCCGAAAGACTACCGCTGGTGCGGTTACGCCGAGGCGCTGGGCGGCAGCCGGAGAGCGCAACGCGGTTTGTGCAAGGCCATTGGCAAACCGGTGGACGGCTGGCAGAGCGCAGGAGCAGCGGAGGCGTATCGCTGCATCCTCTTCGACGAAGGCCGTGAGGTGAAGGACGCGCAGAACGAGGCGGTGGTGGAGCGCGGCGTGAGCGTGGAGTCCGCGAGAGCGGTGCTGGCACAGCGCGGGAAGTTGAGCGCAACAGAGCTGGTGCGGCTGCGCGTGCGCTACTTCAGCGACGGGGCCGTCTTGGGCAGCAAGGCGTTTGTGGAAGGCGTCTTCGAGTCCCAACGCGAGCAGTTCAGTCCGAAACGAAAGCGAGGAGCGAGACGCATCGCACAGGCGGATTCGCCGCTGTATGCGCTGCGGCAGCTCAGACAGCAGCCATTTGGATGAATGACTGTTTGAAAATGGTTTGCTTGGCGACCAGCCACAGCACCTGACCTCCAACCAAGCACTGCCCGAATGTGAAAAAGCTTTGGGATTGTGAATAAATTCTTGCCAGCACCTGGGTGTTCTGACAGTCTTTGGCAATTACCGTGATTGATTCGAGAAATCACACTCCGGGCTCGGCATGCTTGGCGCTCCCTTTCGCCAAAGAAGAACCGTCCCTCGTCTTTTCTTCAACACAGGCAACCGCCATAACCACTCAACCATCATGGACCGTGACGACCACCCAGCATCGGTAGCTCCAACCTTCATCTCCACCCGCACCCCCGATTCTGGATCCGTTTCAACGACCGCCCCCGCTTCCTCCAGTTCCCGACGGCGCCGTCAAGGCCCCGCCACTGGCATCAAGACCTTCGTCCTGGACACCAACGTCCTCCTGCATGACCCCGCGTGCATCCATCGTTTCGCCGAGCACCACGTGTGCATCCCGGTGGATGTTTTGAGCGAGCTGGACCGCTTTAAAAACGAGATGACCGAGCGCGGCTCGAATGCCCGCGAGGTGCACCGGGCGCTGATGAAGATTTTCTCCACCAAGGGCGCCTCCGTGACCGAGGGCGTGCCCACCAGCGGCGGCGGCAGCATCCGCGTCGTCGTTTATGATCCTGACATCGCCTGCGAGGTGCCCAGCGTGCAGGAATTCCAACGCATCTTCCCCGCGCTGGACAAGGCCGACCACCGTATCCTCGCCTGCACGCTCTGGCTGCGGGAGCAGGTGACGCCGCCGGTCATTCTCGTCAGCAAAGACCTCAACATGCAGCTCAAGGCACGCGCCGTGGGCATCGAGTGCGAGGACTATCTGCACGACAAGGTGGAGCCGCGCGAGGTGGCGAACTTTGACATCGCACGCGTCGAGGTCTCCCAGCATGAGTTGCAACGCTTCGCCAGCAGCGGGCGGCTCACGCTTCCCGAGCAGCGCATGGGCGGGCTCGTCGTGAATGAGTACGCCCTGCTCTCCGCCGGAGAAAAAGCCACCATGCCCGCGAAGCTCAACGCGCTGGGTGAATTCGTGCGCCTTCTGCACACGCCGGAATCGATCAAGGTGGGCCAGGGACGCGCGATCAAGCCGATGAACCTCGGCCAGGCATGCCTGCTGGATGCCTTGCTCGATCCGGACATCAGTCTCGTCACTTGTTATGGACAGGCAGGCACGGGCAAAACGCTCCTCGCCGTCGCCGCGGGTTTGCAGCAGGTGTTTGGCCGCACCTATCACGGCCTCACTGTCAGCCGGCCGATCGTCGCGATGGGCCAGACCGTCGGCTTCCTGCCGGGATCACTTCAGGAAAAGATGCGTCCCTGGCTGCAGCCCGTTTACGATGCGCTCGATCTGCTCATGCGTCCGGTTGAAGGAAACCAGCAGGGCCCCGCGCGGAAGAAAAACCGTTTCATGCCCGATCCGCAACAGATGCAGGCACCCGCGGCGCCTTACGACCATCTCATCCAGCAGGGCATCATCGAAGTCGAGGCGCTGTGCTACATTCGCGGGCGCAGCATCCCGGACCGCTTCTTCGTGCTCGATGAAGCCCAGCAGCTCACGCCGCTGGAGGCCAAAACCATCGTCACCCGCATGTCCCGCGGCTCAAAGCTCGTCTTCGTCGGCGACCCGGCGCAGATCGACAATCCGTATGTGGACAGCCGCAGCAACGGGCTGGTGTACACCCGCCAGCGCATGCGCGGGCAGCCCTTCGCCGCCCATGTTCCGCTCGTCAAAGGCGAGCGCAGCGCCCTCGCCGAAGCGGCGGCACGCTTGCTGTGAGCGGTGGCATTTCTGGAAATTCGCGTTCGCGAAATTCTCCCGAGATTTATTGAAACGGAATTGCCCTCTTTCCGTTTAACGGCTCCACGCGGAGGCTTGGGACACCAAAAAACCCGCGTTCCAATCAAACCAAACAACACACATCATGAAAGCGATTACCTCCATCCTGGCCATCCTGGCCCTTGCCGCCACCGTCAGCGCCGCCGAAGGCGACAAGAAGCCCGAGGCCGGCAAGAAGAAGGCTCCGCCCACCCCTGAGCAGCGCTTGAAGATGCTCGACAAGGACAAGAACGGCTCCGTCTCCAAGGAAGAGTACATGGCTTCTCCGGCTGCCAAGAAGGACGCCACCAAGGCAGGCGACCAGTTCACCAAGATGGACAAGAACAACGACGGCTCCCTGTCCCTCGAAGAGCTGACCCCGAAGAAAAAGAAGGACGCCTGATCAACTCCTTGATCGGATCTGAAATCCAACATGCCGCATCCGCTCCGCGCGGGTGCGGCTTTTTTTGCGCCTGCACATTTCTCCGTGCCCGGATCAATGCGCCAGAAACTCGTCCAGCGCGGCCTTGGTGATGCGATACTGCGTGCCGATCTTCTTTCCCTTCAAATCGCCAGCGTCAATGCTCGCGATCACATCCGCCTCGGTGACACCGAGCGTCTGCGCGACCTGTGCGGGAGTGAGAATGTCCGCGGGAGGCGCAGCCGCGGCGGATCCAGGAAGCGGCGGTGGCGTGGCGGCACCGGCGGCGGGATTCATGTTGAACGCGCCCTGGGCCATCATCTGCTGCGCCATGCCGAAGCCCATCGCGATCTCCGCGGCGGATCCAGCGGGTCCGCCACCGCCCTTGGCCATGCCCTCGGCCATCTGGAATTTCACATAGTCGTTGAGGTTGCCGATGGCGCTCATGCTGCTGCGCTTGTCGATGGCGGCCTCGACTTCCGGCGGCACGCTGGCGTTTTCGAGGATGAAGCTGGCGATCTCGATGCCGTACTTGCCCGTCACGACCGGATTGATGATTGGCAGCAGCGCCTCGCCGAGTTCGGAGTAGCGCGTGGCGAGATCGAGCACCGGCACCTTCGCGGTGGCCAGTGCGTCGGAGAACACGCTCACGATGCGGCTGCGCATCGTGTCGGCGAATTCATCCAGGCGGAAATGATTGTCCGAGCCCGCGACCTCCTTCAGGAAGAGCTTCGGCTCGACGATTTTGAAGTCGAAAGTGCCAAACGCACGCACGCGCACGATGCCGAAGTCCTGGTCGCGCATCATGATAGGGTTGCTGGTGCCCCACTTGTTGCCCGTGAACAGGCGCGTGTTGACGAAGTAGATGTCCGCCTTGAAGGGGCTCTCGAAGCCATACTTCCAGCCCTTGAGCGTGGAGAGGATCGGGATGTTGTCGGTGACGAGGTCGTGCTTGCCGGGGCCGAAGGTGTCGCCGAACTGGCCGAGATAGACGAACTGGGCGATCTGCGACTCCCGCACGATGAGCTGCGCGCCGCGTTTGATTTCCTTGTCCTCGTCCGGAAAGCGATAAGACAGCGTGTCGCGTGAGTCGTCAGTCCACTGGATGATTTCCAGAAACTGTCCCTTGAGGTAGTCCATGAGGCCCATAGTCGTGAATGCGTGGAGGGTTGTGGTGAGTGAGCGGAAGCGAGATTAGAGAGCCCCGCTTGCTTTGGCGAGTCCAATTCGAGCTGAAGTTTTGTAGCTGAATGGACGACGGGCCCTCAACTCCAGGCTCTCAAACTCTGGCAAGATCGGAAGATAGAACGGGTTTCGGGCTCAAGAGTTCATGAGCTTTGAGACTCCCACAGCGGAACTGAAGCGATAACCCCTGCTTCTCGACTGGAGGAACAGTATTTGAAACAGATTGAGGGCCACTTCAGTGACAAAGCGCACGACCTGCTTTGGCGTTTGCTTCCGGCGGGTGCTGGCTACTCTTCGTGCCTCGTATGTCACTCGCCGACCAACTCCAAGCCGCTTCCGAATCCGGCCAGCTCCTTCCCGCCAGCCATGACAACATCCGCGCCCTGCTCGCCGCCAGCGACAATCCACTTTACCGCGCCAGTATCACCGAACTTGCCTCCTCAGGCCAGTGGGCGGAGTTGAATGACCGCTTCTTCCAGGCACTGAAGTTCGGCACCGGTGGCCTGCGTGGCCGCACCATCGGCAAAATCGTCACCAAAGCCGAGCGTGGCAATGCGCCGGAGGACCAGCGCCCGGAACATCCCTGCGTCGGCACGAACGCGATGAACTTTTACAATGTGAGCCGCGCCACCCGCGGCCTTGTGACTTACATCAAGAACTACCGCGCCAACGCGAAGCTGACCGGCAAACCGAGCATCGTGTTCGCGCACGACACCCGGCACTTCTCGCCCGAGTTCGCGAAGTTCTGCGCGAAGATCGCGATGGATCACGGCGCGAATGTTTATCTCTTCGACGGCTGCCGCGCGACGCCGGAGATGTCCTTCGCCGTGCGCCAGCTTCGCGCGGACGCGGGCGTGATGCTCACCGCATCGCACAACCCGCCGCATGACAACGGTTACAAGGTGAACTTCAACGACGGCGCCGGCATCGTGGAACCGCACGCCAGCGGCATCATCAAGGAAGTCAACGCCATCAAGGGCGAGGAGTACGCTCCCCTTCCCGAGTCGCAGCGTGGCAAGCTCACGACGCTGGGCAATGAGATGGACCAGAAGTATCTCACGCGTGTCGAAACGATGATGCTGCAACCGGAGCTGCTGCAGAAGGAGGAGGCGAAGAGGCTCAAAATCGTCTTCACCGCGTTACACGGCACCGGAGGTGTGTTGGTGCCCGTGCTGCTGAAAAAACTCGGCTTCAACTTCCTCACCGTGCCCGAGCAGGATGTGCGCGATGGCCGTTTCCCCACCGTGAAGTCGCCAAATCCGGAAAACGCGCCCGCCTTGAAGATGGCGGTTGATCTCGCGAACAAGGAAGGCGCGGACATTGTCATCGGCACCGATCCCGACTGCGACCGCATGGGCGTGGGTGTGCGTGACGCCCGGGGCGACATGGTGCTGCTCACCGGCAATCAAACCGGATCACTGATGGGCTGGTATCGCATCAAGACGATGTTCGAGCTGGGCATTCTCAACGACTCGAACAAGAACCGCGCCGTGCTGCTGAAGACCTATGTCACCAGCCCGATGCAGGACGCCATCGCCGCGAAATTTGGCATCGGTTGCGTGAACACGCTCACCGGGTTCAAGTGGATCAGTTCGAAGCTCGCCAAGTACGAGGCCGCGTTGCCGTCGGACGTTTTGAACCGTTATCGCGATCTCAATGCCGCGGACAGCCGAGCCGCACGCCTGAAACACAGCAAGTTCCTCGTCTTCGGCGGTGAGGAAAGTTACGGCTACATGGGTGATGACTTCAGCCGCGACAAGGACGGCAACGGCGCGGTGGTGATGTTTGCCGAACTCGCCGCCTACGCCGCCAGCCGCGGTCTCACTGTGGCCGGATTGCTCGACGAGGTGTATTGCGATGTCGGCTACTTCCTTGAAGTGAACCAGAGCAAGGTTTTCGAAGGCGCCAGCGGCGCGGCTCAGATCGCCAAACTCGCCGACAGCTACGGCAGCAATCCGCCGAAGGAGGTGGACGGCTCGGCCGTGGTCAATGTGCGCGACTTCCGCAAGGACGAGATCAAGGACGAGGAGGGCGACATCGTCTCGAAAGAAAAGATGCTCTTCGTTGACCTCGCCGACGGGCGCAGCTTCGCCGTGCGTCCTTCGGGCACCGAACCGAAGATCAAGTACTACATGTTTGGCCGCAGTGTCCCCGCTGACGGTCAGAAACTCAGCATGCACGAACTCAATGTCGCCAAGGTCAACGTCACAGCCGCGCTGGAGAGCATGTGGACCTGGCTGGAAAAGGACATCGACGCAAGGCTGGCCTCGTAGGGAACGACTTGGATCGGAAATGCATCACAAGCGCAATGCGGCTGAACAAACTTCAGCCGCATTCGTCTGTCTGCTCGTAACTTCCTTCGAGAGCATGTGCCCATGCGCATCCAAAATGCGCCTTGAAGAAGCTGGAAATTCAAGAACTATTAACAACCATGAAGATTCACAGCACTCATCTTGGGCCATGCGCCCTTCGGGGCTCGGTTTTGTGCGCCATGATGCTTGTCGCCGTGCCTGCTGTAGCGCAGAACCAGCGCTACTACCCGCAAACCCCGGCTTACCCGCAGCAGCAGCCCCAATACAACCAGCCACCGCCCAATTCTCAGCCACCTCCTGGTTATGGCTACGGTTACCCGCAGCAACCCCAGACACGCTATGAGAGTCCCATTGAGTTTTTGCCGAAATTCGGCCGTCGCATGAGTGAAATGTTCCGCCGCCTGTTTTACGGACAAGAACCCGCTGGCTGGGACAATCCTCCTCCGGGTTACAATCCGAACGGCAGCTACAATCTGGACTCCAACCCGCGCCAGTATCAGGCCCCAAGCACTCAGCCGCCTCCGGGTTACTATCCGCAACAACCCGGATATCAATACCCACAACAGGGCCAGACGCAGCCACGCTACAGCTATCCGCCCCAGCAGCCGCCTCCAGCCTCGACCAATCGGAGCACCACTCCTGTGCCTTCCACGCAAGGAAAGTCCAGCAGCCGCACCTACACGCCACCCAAGGTGAGCAGCCAGCCGTCCAAGACGCCGTCCTCCAAGACACCCTCGTCAAAACCGACGGCCCCGACACAGTCGCCTCCCAAGGAGCCGGAATCGCCGCCGCCACCGCCCAACACCACGGCACGCCGGTCCGAGTCCACCCCCAAAGAACCTCCGCCCGCAGCCTCCAGTGGCAGTTCAGGCTCCTTTTTGAAGGGACGGAAGACCGGCAAACCCGGTCGTGTCATCAGCCCTTATCCACCTTACAAGGAACTGGACGTCACGGGACTCGAAAGCGGATCACTGGCGCTCGACCCGACCACCCAGAAGGTGTTTGAGGTTCCTTGAGGCCAGATCGGCTCAAGTTGGAAGTGTGCCCGGCGGCCTTGGTTATAGCCATAGTCGCCTCATCTGTGCCAGCGGTGATTCTATTTCAGAATTTGAAAACAAATCAACCTCTGGCCTGATGTTTGCTTGATAACCGGTGTGGGCAGCGCTTCGCTGCCTGACAACCATTCATGGCCGACCAGGGACTCCAGCAGATTCAGACACAAAAGCTCGCCATCGGGCCGCAGATGCAGCAGAGCTTGCAAATCTTGCAGGCGCCCACCCTGGAATTGCGGCAGATCATCCAGCAGGAGATCGAGGTGAACCCGGTGCTCGAACTCGAGGCGCCCGAAACCTCCATCGAGGACGCCATCCCCGATGATCCCGATGACCGGAGCGTGGACGACGGCGACATCGACGCCCTCACTCAGATGGACGAGGAATGGCGCGAATACTGGCAGCAAAGCCGCCAGCAGAACGCCACACGGCGCAGCGACGACCAGGAGCGCTGGCAGTTCATCATGGATTCCATCGTGGCGCCCACCACGCTGCAGGAGCATTTGCTGTCCCAGCTTCACACAGCCGACGTCAAGCCAGCCATCGCCCCTCAGGTCGAATTCCTCATCGGCAACCTCGACGACCGCGGTTTCCTCAACACCAAGGTCGATGAATTGAGCCTCCAGCACGCCATTCCCATCGAGGATTTGCAAAAAGCCAAGAGGCTCCTGCAGAGCTTCGACCCCGTCGGCGTCGGATCCGAGGACTTGCGTGAATGTCTGCTCGTCCAACTCGAACGCCTCGGCAAAAAGCAAAGCCTCGCCTGGCGTCTGGTCGATCAGTACATCGATGACCTCGCCAACAAGCGCTACCCGATCCTTGCACGGAAGCTTGGTGTTCCTTTGGAGCAAATCTCACGGGCTGCCGACTTTATCAGCACGCTCGACCCCCGCCCGGCGCAGCGCTTCGCCATCTCCAGCAACAATTACGTCACCCCCGATGTCGTCGTCGAACGCCAGGCTGGCGCATGGGTTGCCGTGATGACGAACGACGACCTGCCCCACCTTCGGATCAGCAACACCTACAAGGACCTCCTCAGCCAGCCAGAGAGCAACGGCGAGGTGCGCAGCTACGTGCGTGACAAGATTCGCAGTGGCAAGTTCCTCATCCGCTCGATCCACCAACGTCAGCAGACGATCCACCGCATCGCCACGCAAATCCTCAAATACCAGCGCGAGTTTCTCGAAAAGGGCACGAGCCACCTGCGCCCGCTGAACATGGCCACGGTCGCCGACGAGGTCGGCGTTCACGAAACAACTGTCAGCCGGGCCATCTCCGGCAAATACATCGCCACGCCTCACGGCGTGTTCGACATGAAGTTCTTCTTCTCCCACGGCGTGAAAACCGAGTCGGGAGACGATTTGAGCAACACCAGTGTCAAGAACGCCATCGCCGAACTCATCAAGACCGAGCCCAAGCACAAGCCGCTCAGTGACGACAAGCTGGGCAAGCTGCTCGACAAGCAGGGCATCAAAGTCGCCCGCCGCACCGTCGCCAAATATCGCGAGGCACTCGGCATCCTGCCCAGCCATCTGCGCAAATCATTTTCCTGACCCCGCGTTCGTAGTTCGGGCTTCAGCCCGTCCTCATCAAACAAATCGCCGCGCAATCTGCGCATAAAACGCCTGCGCCGCCTCCACCTCGGCGCATTCGACGTATTCAACGGCAGCATGCGCCTGATCAATGCTTCCGGGTCCAAACAAGATCGTGGGAATGCCAAGACGCGAGAACTTGCTCGCATCACTGCCGAACGGCACGCCACAGACATCATCCTCCCGCTTCATTCCTCGCAATACATCGCGTGCGAGTTGAACCAGCGGCGTGTTTTCATCGGTTTGAAACGACCAGTCCTGCAGCATTGGCTTTTCCATCTCAGCAATAACATCCGGATGTGTCTTCATCAGGTCATCGAGCAAGAACTGATAATGCGCCAGCACGGCTTCGATTTCCTCCCCGGGCAACAGACGACGATCAATCTCGATCACCGCCTCATCGGGCACGAAATTGACCTGCACGCCGCCTTGGATGACCCCGACGTTGCACGTGCCAGGCCCAAGCAGAGGATGCACCGCTGCCTGCATGCGTTCATGATCCTCCTGCAAAGCCAGGACGACACGCGACATCGCTGTGATCGCGTTGATGCCGAGATGCGGCTTCGAACTATGCGCCGCCTTGCCTTTGGTGCGAATGCGCCAGCGCAGCACACCTTTGCTGGCAATCACACATCTGAATTCGGTGGGCTCGGCAACCACGGCAGCGTCCGCTTTGAGGCCCTCGCAGAGTTTGACAACACCACGAAAAGAAAACTCCTCGTCCACCACTGCGGCGAGCCAGAGTTCGCAGGGCGGCGGCTCGCCGCTCGCATGGATGTCCGCCACCGCGTGCATCATCGCGGCCAGGCCGGCCTTGTCATCGACGGAACCGCGTCCATGAAGCCTTCCATCACGGATCACCGGGTCGAACGGATCAATCGTCATCCCTTTGATCGAAACCGTGTCCATGTGCGCCTCGAACACGATGCGGCGCGATGAATCGCGCCCAGCGACACGGGCGATGACGTTGTTGCGGCCAGGAAACACCTCCTGCTCCCACACTTCGATGCCACGCTGCTCAAAAAAGCGCCGCACGCAGGCAGCGCACTCCTTTTCACCCGGCCCGCTCTCGTAGGAGTTGTTCACGCTGTTGATGTGTACGAGTTCGGCCAGGGTCTGTATCACAGGAGACATGCTGCAGCCTAGCCAAAGCCTCGGCGACGGCAAGAAGGCCCGCATCATGACGTACTTTTCCTGATCCATGAAGGCCCCAGGATTGATCGTTATTGCGCTCGCGTTGCATGCAGGCATCGCGCATGCCGTCGTGTCGCCGGACGACGCAAAGACCGCCTTCTTTGAGAAGACCATCCGCCCCATCCTCATCAAGCGCTGCTACGAATGCCACTCTATCGAGTCCGGCAAAAGCAAGGGAGGCCTTCTGCTCGACTCACGGGAATCCGTGCTCAAAGGGGGCGACAACGGGCCTGCGCTCATCGCAGGCAACCCCGAGAAGAGCCGAATCATCGAATCCGTCCGCTACAAGAACGAAGACCTGCAAATGCCGCCGAAAGGCGCCATGCCTGCCGCCGAGGTGAAGGCGCTCGAAGAGTGGGTGAAGATGGGCGCGCCAGATCCGCGCGAGGCCGTCGCATCCGCCAAACATGCCGCGCCGCGTGTCATCAACATCGCGGAAGGCAGCAAACACTGGGCTTTCCAGCCTGTCGCGAAGCCCAACCTGCCCGCGGTGAAGGCGGAGAATCCCATCGATGCGTTCATCATCGCCAGATTGAGCGAGAAGGGCCTCACTCTTGCTTCCCCGGCGGATCCTCGCACGCTCATCCGCCGCATGACGTTTGATCTGACGGGCCTTCCTCCCACACCGGATGAAGTCGATGCCTTCGTGGCTGATTACCGCCAGAATCAGGCCGCCAGCATTCAGAAGCTCATCGACCGCCTGCTGCTTTCGCCGCATTACGGCGAGAAATGGGGACGTCACTGGCTCGATGTCGCCCGCTACTCGGATTCCAACGGTCTCGATGAAAACATCGCACTCGGCACCGCATGGCGTTATCGCGACTACGTGGTGAAGTCATTCAATGTGGACAAGCCATTCAACCAGTTCCTCATCGAGCAGCTTGCGGGTGACCTTCTGGAGTCCAAGGACATTCCCACACGTCATGAGCGCGCCACCGCCACCGCATTCCTCAATCTCGGCGCCAAAGTTCTCGCGGAGCCGGACAAGGACAAGCTGACCATGGATGTCGTCGATGAGCAGATCGATGTCATGGGCCGCGCCTTCATGGGCCTCACCCTCGGCTGCGTGCGCTGCCACGATCACAAGTTCGATCCCATCCCGCAGGATGACTACTACGCGCTCGCCGCCATCTTCAAAAGCACGCAGAGCTTCAGCACGGACCGCATCGGCGCGCTGAGCACCGCGTATGAGGCGCCGATGGGATCGCTGGATGATTTTGCGGAGGTGAAGTCCGCCGAGAGGATCCTCAAGGACCAAAAGGCAGCGGTCGCCAAGGCCGAGAACGAGGCCAACGCCGCGCTGCACAAGGAAGTGCGCGGACACGCGGTCGATTATCTCATGGCTGCGAGCGAACTGCCAGTCGCGCCCACTTTAAGCCAGGTGAAACCCGTCGCAGACAAGCACGGCCTGCGCGCCCACGTGCTGCTGAACTGCCGCGTCTATCTCGCCGCGAACGAAAACCTCCCCATCTTCAAGCCCTGGCAGGATGCGCTTAAAAATACGGGCGATGTGACAAGCCTGCGCGGTTACTACACCGCCGTCTTCGCCGCTGCCGAGAAGATCAGGGTCAAGCCGAAGGAGAAGGCAGAGGACTCGTTGCTCCATCAGGCACGTGCGGCGCTCGACAACAACGCCGGTTTCCTCGCCCTGCCGCCCGAGCCCATCGTGCTGTATCCAAAGGATGTCGCCGACAAGGTGCGCTCGCTCAAGGACACGATGATGACGACGGAGAGCAATCTCCCCGATCTGCCCACCACGCTCGCCGTCTCCGAGTCGCCCAAGACCATCAACGAGTTGCCCATTCACATCCGCGGCAACCACCTCGCCCTCGGCAAGCCAGTCAAACGCGGCTTCATTCAGGTCGTCGAGGCGGCGCTGCACACAAAGCCGCAATTTTCCGCGAATCAAAGCGGCCGCCTGGAACTCGCACGCTGGCTTGCCAGTCCGGAGCATCCCCTCACCTCGCGCGTCATCGCGAACCGCCTCTGGTCCTGGCATTTCAACCAGGGCATTGTGCCCACGGTGGACAACTTCGGTTTCCTTGGCCTGAAGCCCACGCATCCCGAACTGCTCGACTGGCTCGCACGCTGGTTCACCAACAACGGCTGGAGCATCAAGGACATGCACCGGCTCATCATGACCTCACGCGTGTATCAGCAAAGCTCCGCGGTTGATCCAAGCGCGGCTCAGGCCGATCCGGAAAACATCCTCCTTCATCACTTCCCCGTCCGCCGCCTCGAAGCCGAGGAAATTCGCGACGCATTGCTGCATGTCGCCGGCTCCATTGACAACACCATCGGCGGCAAGACCATCCCGCTGCGTAATCGTGAATTCGTCTTCAATCACACTTCGAAGGACTTCACCACCTACGGCAGCACACGTCGCGCGCTCTACCTGCCGATCATCCGCAACAATCTCTACGACCTCTTCCAGCAGTTCGATTATCCGGATCCCGCCACCAGCACCGGTCTGCGCAACAGTTCCGTCGTTTCTCCGCAGGCACTGCTCCTCATGAACAGCGATCTCGCCACCAAAGCCTCGCAAAACTTCTCCCAGCGCCTCGCCGCCCTCTCCGACGACACCCAAGCCCGCCTCCGTGCCGCTTTCCGCATCGCTTACGCCCGTGAAGCGACCGATGAAGATCTGCGTCGCTGCCAGAACTACCTCACCGCCACCAACGCCGCGCTCAACTCCAGCCAGCAGGACTCCGCCAAACGCGATCAGGAAGCCTGGGTGCTCCTCTGCCAGGCGCTCATGATGAGCAACGAGTTCATCTACCTGCGCTGATCACGGGTGAGCTTCCACACATGGGCCGGACCCGATTCGCGAACCCGTTTCAAGCCGATCTCATCCTCAAGCTGCTTCACCCACGTGGGACATGGCCGTTCATACGGCAGTCGCAGTTGCACTTTGAGTTCCTTCCATGTCAGTCCGGCGGGCTTTCGTGACAGTCCGCGTTCAATGCGTGTTTTGAATTCAACGAAGGTCATGAGGTACCGTCGTTGTTGAAATTGTCACAGCAACTGAATCGAAGCACGCGGCAGCGGAAGGCACCGAAGCAGGTCCGAATACAAAACGCTCTGTTGCTTAAAGCGGTGCAGGCTGTCTGTTGAAGCATGTCGCAGCATTTGAGAGGATTGTCCTGACCGCGGCGGTTTTGCCACGGCGCATCGCCTTTCTGGGGGACTACCTTCCCCGGTTGTGTGGAATCGCAACCTTCACTCATGATCTGTGCGAAGCGGTGGCTGGAGCGGCGCCGGGCACGGAGTGCATCGTCGGCGCGGTGAACGACCGCGTGGAAGGATACGAGTATCCGCAACGTGTGCGCTTTGAACTGCTGGAGAAGGACCTCGACTCCTACAGACGGGCGGCGGACTTCCTGAACTTCAACAACGCGGAGGTACTGTGCGTGCAGCACGAGTTTGGCATCTTCGGTGGTCCTGCGGGCAGCCACCTGCTGGCGCTGCTGAAGGAGGTGCGCATGCCGGTGGTGACGACGCTGCACACCATCCTGCGCGAGCCGAATGCGGCGCAACGGCTGGTGATGGATGAATTGATCCGCCACAGCGACCGCCTGGTCGTGATGGCACACAGGGGCGCGGAGATCCTGCGCGAAACCTACGCCGTGCCGGATGCGAAGGTTGACATCATCGCGCACGGCATCCCGGACATGCCGTTTGCCGACTCCAGTTCTTACAAGGAGCAGTTCGGCGTGCAGGGGCGGATGGTACTGCTGACCTTCGGACTGCTGGGACCGGGCAAAGGAATCGAGCATGTCATTGAGGCACTGCCGGAAATCGTGCGGCAGCATCCGAACGTGGTGTACCTCGTGCTCGGTGCCACGCATCCGCATCTGCTGGCGCGTGAAGGCGAGCGCTATCGCCTGAGCCTCGAACGACTGGCGGAAGACCGCGGCGTGAAGGAGCACGTCATCTTCTACAACCGCTTTGTGTCGCTGGAGGACCTGAAGGAGTTCATCGGCGCCACGGACATTTACCTGACGCCGTATCTCAATGAGGCGCAGGTGACCTCCGGCACGCTGGCCTATGTGTTTGGTGCTGGAAAGGCGGTCGTTTCGACACGCTACTGGCACGCGCAGGAACTGCTGGCGGACGGGCGCGGTGTGCTGGTGCCGTTCCGCGATCCCAAGGCGATCACCGAGGGCGTGTGCGGCCTGCTGGACAGACCGGAGCGCATGGAGCAGATCCGCCACGATGCCTATGCGCTGGGGCGCGACATGATCTGGCCCGCAACTGCACGGCACTACCTCGAATCCTTCCAGCACGCACGGGCGGACCGCAAGGCGTCGCCGCGCACGGCCTTCGCCGGCTGGACGCTGGAAAACCGGCCCTACGAGCTGCCACCGCTGCGGCTGGACCACATCGTGCGCATGAGCGACGGCACGGGCATCTTCCAGCACGCAATCTTCAACGTGCCGAACTTCCACGAAGGCTACTGCACCGATGACAACGCACGCGCCTTCATCCTGTGCAACATGCTCGATGAAATCGGCGATCAGCCACCGGCAGAAAACCTCGGCAGGCTGGCGACGAGCTATCTGGCCTTCCTAGCCGCGGCGTTGAACTACGAAACAGGGAGGTTCCGCAACTTCATGAGCCATGGCCGTCAGTGGCTGGAGGAGGCGGGCAGCGAGGACAGTCACGCGCGCGCGCTGTGGGCGGCGGGCATTGGCTCGGGCCGTTCACGCAATGACGGGCACCGGCGGCTTTCCGCCCAGTTGTTTGAACGCGGCCTGGCGGCGGTGGGACACTTCACCTCGCCCCGGGCGTGGAGTTTCGCGCTGCTGGGCATCCATGAGCATCTGCGCCAGTCCAGCAGCAACGCTGACATCAACGCCATGCGCGTGTCGCTCACCCGCCGTCTGGTGCAGCGCTGGAAGGACTCTGCCACGGAGCACTGGCCGTGGTTTGAAAGCAGTGTGACGTATGAAAACGCCCGCTTCAGCCAGGCGCTGATCCTTAGCGGCCAGTGGATCCCGGACAAGGAGGCGCTGGAGATCGGCCTGAAGTCGTTGCGCTGGCTCGTCTCCATCCAGAAGACTCAGTCCGGCTGCTTCCGCCCGATCGGCAGCAATGGTTTCTACCAGCGCGACGGTGCACGCGCCGACTTCGACCAGCAGCCGCTCGAAGCGCAGGCGATGGTCGCCGCATGTCATGAGGCCAGACGTGCCACACAGGACGAGTCATGGTCGCGCGAGGCGAAACGCTCCTTCGAATGGTTCCTCGGCCGCAACGATCTCGGCCTGCCACTTTACGATTTCACCACCGGCGGCTGCGGTGACGGCCTGCATCACGACCGCGTGAATGAAAACCAGGGCGCGGAGTCCACCCTCGCCTTCCACCTCGCACTGGCGGAGATGAACTGCGCCAAACAACTGACACCACCGCCCCACACTCCATGAGTCCTGTCCGCCTCCGACGTCACAAAGTGACCCTGCTGCCCGAAAGCGCGCGTGTCATCATCCGGCCATTCATCCCCGCCGAGGTCGCGCGCATCACGACCATCATCGGCCGGACACTCGCATTGACGGAGGAGGAGGTCGCGCACGAGCTGGCCACGGTGCGGGAGGAGTTTGCGGCGCGGCATTTCAACATCACCGCGCTGCTGCAGAGCCACTTCGAGAAAGTACGGCAGCATGTGTTCACGCAAAAGCCCCTGTCGCAGGAACGGCAGCTTTTGATCGGGGCGCTGTTCTCGGGCGAGTATGCGCTGGAGTCGGCGGCGATTTTCAATCCGTCCATCGTGCCTCACCCGGATCAAAGCGGTGTCGCGGAGGGCGGTCTGCGCTTCGTGATGAGCCTGCGCGCCACCGGTGAGGGCCACATCTCGTCGATCGAGTTCCGCGCGGGCACCATCACTCCGGACGGCCACATCTCGCTGGATCCGGTGTCACGCTTTGTGACCGTGCCGGAGATCGTGCCGAATCCGGTCTATCACAAGCGGCGCTTCATCATCAAGCTGGCGGAGATGGGGTTCAACGACGACCACGCCGCCGCCGTGATGGCGCCGCTGGCGGAGAAATTCACGCGCAGCGATCTCAACAAAAGCGTCGGCACCGTGCGGCACGAGGCGCAGCCGGCCACACATGATTTGAAGCGCACGCTGGAGTGTCTGCAATGGCTGGCGGACTCCAATTACGAGCTGCGCTTCGCCGACACGCTGGCGATGAGCGAACGCATCATCTTCCCCGTGTCGCCAAACGAAACCAACGGCATCGAGGACGCGCGCTTCGTGCGTTTCGTCGAGGACGACGGCAGCGCGATGTATTACGCGACTTACACCGCCTACAACGGCCGCGCCATCCTGCCCCAGCTCATCGAGACGGAGGACTTCCTGCACTTCCGCATCCTCACGCTGAACGGCAGTGCGGTGCAGAACAAGGGCATGGCCCTGTTCCCGCGCCGCGTCGGCGGGCGCTATGCGATGCTCTCACGCCAGGATGACGAAAACCTCTTCATCATGTTCTCCGACAGCCCGCATCACTGGAGCGATCCGCAGGTCATCCTGCGCCCGTGCGAGATGTGGGAGTCGGTGAAGATCGGTAACTGCGGCTCGCCCATCGAAACCGAGGCCGGCTGGCTCGTCATCACGCACGGCGTCGGCCCGATGCGCAAATACTGCATCGGCGCGGTGCTGCTCGATCTGAATGATCCAACGAAGGTCATCGGCCGCCTGCGCGAACCACTGCTCGCGCCGGAAGGCAACGAGCGGGAGGGCTATGTGCCAAACGTGGTCTATAGCTGTGGCTCCCTGCTCCACGACCGTGAACTGATCCTCCCTTTTGCGATGAGTGACAAGGCCTCGGCCATCGCCAGCATCTCGCTGGATGAACTGCTCGGGGTGCTCCGGGCAGGCGGAGCGTGACAACAACAGGGAGAACTCTCACCCGCCCATCTGAATGGGGGGGCTGGGTGTCGGACCCACGCGAGGAAGCGATTGCGTGGTCAATGATCTCTGGCATGGCATGCGCATGTCCCAGGAGGAAAGCCGCCCATCGATGCCCAGCTTCGGCGAAGCGCTGCGCTACTGGCTCAAACTCGGCTTCATCAGCTTTGGTGGGCCGGCGGGGCAGATCGCGATCATGCACCGGGAGCTGGTCGAGAAGCGGTGCTGGATCGGCGAGGCGCATTTCCTGCACGCGCTGAACTTCTGCATGCTGCTGCCCGGCCCGGAGGCGCAGCAGCTCGCGACCTATCTCGGCTGGCGGCTGCATGGCGCGAAGGGCGGCGTGGCGGCGGGCGCGTTGTTCGTGCTGCCGTCGGTGTTCATCCTGTTCGCGCTGAGCTGGCTCTACATGGCGGGCGGGCATCTGCCGTGGCTGGCGGCGATTTTTTACGGCCTGCTTCCGGCGGTGATCGCCGTGGTGGCGGAGGCGGTGCTGCGCATCGGCAAAAAAGCGCTCAAAACGCCGTCGCTGTGGGTCGTGGCCGCGCTGAGCTTCATCGCGATCTACTTTTCGCAGGTGTCGTTCGTGCAGATCGTGCTGAGCGCCGCGCTGCTGGGCTGGTCTGGCCATCGCCTCGCCCCGACGCAGTTCCCGGCCGGCAAAGGCCACAGCGAGACGAAGCACGACGAGGAGCCGTCGTTGATGCTGCCGCCGGTGAAACCCGCGACATGGGCGCGCACCTTCAGCATCATCGCCCTGTGTCTCGTGCTGTGGTGGCTTCCGGTGCTGGCCATTGCCTCGTGGCTCGGCTGGGGCAGCACGCAGGCGCAGCAGGGCCTGTTTTTCAGCAAAGCGGCGCTCGTCACCTTTGGCGGTGCGTATGCGGTGCTGCCGTATGTCGCGCAGCAGGCGGTCGAAAATCACGCGTGGCTGTCGCACCCGCAGATGATGAGCGGACTCGCGCTGGCCGAAACGACGCCCGGTCCGCTGATCATGGTGCTGCAGTTCGTCGGTTTCGTCGGCGGCTGGCAGCATCCCGGCGCGCTGACGCCGCTCGCAGGCGCCACGCTCGGCGCGATGATCACCACGTGGGTAACGTTCCTGCCCTGCTTTCTGTTTGTGTTTCTCGGCGCTCCGCACATCGAGAAACTCGGCGAGCAGCCGAAGCTCAGCGCCGCACTGACTGCCATCACCGCGGCGGTGGTCGGTGTCATCCTCAATCTCGGCGTGAAGTTCGCCACGCACGCACTGTGGACCGCGGACGGCGGCTTCGATCTTTTTGTCGGCGTTCTCACCGTGCTGGCCTTCGTGGCCATGCAGCGCTTCAAGACCGGACTGATGACCGTCATCGCCGCCTGTGCGGGGCTGGGGCTGGTCAAACATCTGGCGTTTGGCTGAACCCGGGGATAGAAACGGCCTGCAAGCCAGTTAAACCGCTTTCCTCCCGACGTTCCTCTCCGACTTCTCACTCTGACCTCCGACAATGCGTGGCATCGAGGACGAGTTCGAGTAGGAGAACGAGGACGACCTTCTGACTCTCCGCTCTCTGCCCTTCGCCCTCCGCAACATGTCCCTTGCCCGTTTCGCCCTTCGTCATCCGTGGACCATATTGGTGGCCGTCGCGGCCGTGGCGCTGGGCGCGTGGCTGGGGCTGAAGCGCATGACGCGCGACATTTTCCCGCCATTGGGCATTCCGACAATCTACGTGGCGCAGCCGTACGGCGGCATGGACCCGCTGCAGATGGAGGGCTACCTGACCTACCGCTACGAGTATCACTTCCTCTACATCGCGAACATCGAGCACGTGGAGTCGAAGTCGATCCAGGGTGCGTCGATCATGAAGCTGCAGTTTCATCCAGGCACGGACATGAGCCAGGCGATGTCGGAAACCGTGGCACAGGTGAACCGCGCCCGCGCCTTCATGCCTCCGAGCACAGTGGCGCCGTTCATCATGCGCTTTGATGCGGGCAGCGTCGCCGTTGGCCACCTCGTCTTCTCCACCGACGATCCGAACATCACGCTGAACCAGATGCAGGACCAGGCGCTGAACAAGGTGCGCCCGGCCTTCGCCACGCTGCCGGGCGTGTCCGCTCCGCCGCCGTTTGGCGGCAGTTCGCGTGCCATCGTGGTGAATGTGAACCCTGATCGCATGCGCGCCTACGATTTGTCGCCCGATGAAATCGTGCAGGCCATCGCCAAGGGCAATCCAATCAGCCCGTCCGGCAACATGAACCTCGATGGCAAGTATCCCATCGTGCCGACCAATGCGATTGTCACCAACATCAAGGACCTCGAAGCGGTGCCTTTGAAACAGACGGACAAGGCGGCGGTCTTCATCCGCGATGTGGCCACGGTCTCCGACGCCGCCGATGTGACGACCTCCTACGCGCTCGCGAACGGCAAACGCACCGTCTATCTGCCCGTGACGAAGCGCGCCGAGGCCTCGACGCTCGAAGTCGTCAAAACCGTGCGCGCAGCGGTTCCCGAGTTCCAAAAGATGCTGCCGGATGGCATTAAGGTGAGCTTTGAGTTCGATCAAACACCCGTCGTGAACCGCACGATCCGTGATCTGCTCAAAGAAGGCGGTCTGGGCGCGATTCTCACTGGATTGATGGTGCTCTTGTTCCTGCGCGATCTGCGCTCGGCCTTTATCGTCGTCATTAACATCCCACTGGCGCTGCTGGCCTCCGCATTCGGCCTGTGGATCAGCGGACAGAACATCCATCTCATGACGCTTGGCGGTCTGGCGCTCGCGGTGGGCATTCTTGTCGATGAAGCCACGGTGACGGTGGAAAACATCCACACGCATCTCGCACGCGGCAAAACGCTGGCCCGCGCAGCGCTCGACGGCACGCTGGAAACAACGCTGCCGCGCCTGCTGGCGATGCTTTGCATCCTCGCTGTGTTCATTCCCGCGTTCTTCATGGTCGGCGCGGCGAAGGCGCTCTTTGTGCCGCTCGCGCTCGCGGTCGGCTTTGCGATGTTCGCATCGTTCCTGCTTTCCAGCACGCTGGTGCCGGTGCTCTCGGTGTGGTTTCTGCCGAAGAAGATCCATCTTCGCGAGGAGAAGCCCGGCCTCATCGCTCAAATGTATGGCGGCCTCGTGAAAGCAGCGGTCACAATGCGCTGGATTCTCGTTCCGGCTTATCTCGGCGGCGCGGCACTCATCATCGTGTCGTTCGGACCGTTCCTCGGTTCGGAGATTTTCCCTCCCACCGACTCCGGCCAGTTCGCGCTGCGTTTTCGCGCCCCCAGCGGCACGCAGGTGGGCATTACCGAAGGCATTGCGCAGAAGATCCTCAAGATCATCAATGATGAAGCGGGAGTCGACTTCTCGATCGGCATGGTAGGCGTGCACAATTCCAGCTTCCCGGTGAACCTCGTGCATCTTTGGAACGGCGGCCCTGAAGAGGGCTGGCTGGCGGTGCAGATTCGGCCTGGATGGGTCACGATCGATGAATTGCAGGAAAAACTGCGTGAGATCATCAAGCGCGAGCTTCCCGACGTGCGCCTGTCCTTTGAACCTAACGACATCGTGAGCCGAGTGATGAGCTTTGGCTCGCCCACGCCGCTGGAGATTGTCGTCAGCGGGCCAAGCCTTCCAGACAGCAAGGTCCACGCGGAGAAGTTGCTGGCCAAACTCGGTGAATTGAAATTCCTGCGCGATGTGCAGATCGCACAAACGCTCGATGCGCCGGCAGTGAACGTGCAGATCGACCGCGAGCGCGCCGGCCTGCTCGGCGTGAATGTGGAGGACGTCACGCGCTCCCTCGTGGCCGCCACGACGTCCAGCAAGTTCACCACGCCGGTGTTCTGGGCCGATCCGAAAACCGGCATCAGCTACAACGTGGCCGTGCAGATTCCCGAGGAGCGCACGCAAACGCTCGAAGACCTCGGCAACGTGCCTGTCACCAGCAAGAACGGCGGCACCGTGCTGATGCGCAGCGTGGCAAAAATCGAGCAGGGCACGACTGTGGGCACTTACGAGCGCTACAACCTCGTGCGCGTCGTCAGCGTCACCGCGAACATTCATGACATCGACTTCGGCAGTGCGATCAAAGCCGTGCGCAAGACCATCGATGAAGTGGGGCCCGCGCCCGATGGCAAAACCAAGGTGGACATCCGCGGCCAGGTGGTACCCTTCAACCAGCTCTACGACGGCTTCAGCAGCGGCCTCGTGATCGCCATCGTCGTGATCTTCCTGCTGCTTTGCGCAAACTTCCAGTCGCTGCGCCTCGCCATCATCGTCATCTCCACGATGCCTGCGGTCATCGCCGGTGTGGTGCTCGCGCTGTTCTTCACCGGCACGACAATCAACATCCAGTCCGCGATGGGCGCAATCATGGCCGTCGGTGTGGCCGTGGCGAATGCGATCCTGCTCGTGACCTTCGCCGACCGCGCCCGCTTGGAAAAGCAAGGCGACCGCCGTTCCGCCGCCATCGAAGGCGCTGTCAGCCGTCTGCGCCCGATCTTGATGACCAGCTTTGCCATGATCGCCGGCATGATGCCGCTCGCGCTCGGCGCTGGCCAAACCGCGCCGCTCGGTCGTGCAGTCGTTGGTGGCCTCGCACTCGCCACTGTGGCCACACTGTTCTTCCTTCCCGCCGTGTTCACCCTTCTCGCCAGCAAGAAGGCCACCTCCGCCTCGCTCGATCCCGATGATGCGCAAAGCGCGCTGTTTGAAGCCCATTGAAATTTCTCACGCTCATGAAATCCATCCTCGCTCTCTGTCTCATCACCACGAGCGCCTTCGCCTTGGAACTTCCGGCCACCAAGCCGCAGAAGGGCACCATTCATCGCTGGATCACGCTTCCTGCCAGCTTCGCGCCGTGGCAGCAGGTTGATTTGAAGGCCCGTGTGGCCGGTTACATTCAAAAAATCACGGTCGATAAAGGCGACGTCGTCACAGCGGGTCAAAAACTCATCGAGATTGAAGTTCCCGAGCTTCAAGCCGACCTCATCAAGCATCGTGCCGAGGTCGCGGCAGCCGAGATCGAGGTGAAACGCCTTCACGAAGCCCGCGCAAAGTCGCCAGACCTCATTCTGCCACAATCGGTCGATGACGCGGAGGCCAAGCTGGCCATTGCGAAAGCGGGAATGGAACGCACGAACGCGCTGATCGACCTCGCGCACATCAAAGCACCCTTCGCCGGCACCATCACCGACCGTCGCGTCGATCCAGGTGCCTTCGCAGCCGCAGGAGGCGAAACTTTGCTGCAAATCACCGATGCCAGCACACTGCGTCTCCAGGTGCCCGTGATCGAGACTGAGACCTCCTTTCTCAAAAAGGATCTGCAAGTCGAGGCGAAGGTCGATGCACTCAACGGCGGCACCGTCAGAGGCACGCTCAGCCGCATCACAGGCACACTTGATCAATCAACCCGAACGATGCTCATCGAGGCCGATTTCAAAAACGATGATGAGAAGCTCCGCCCCGGCATGTTCGCCACGACTCGTATCGCCGTGGAGCAACATGACAACGCGACGATCATTCCCGTGGCGGGACTCGTGAAGGAGAAAGCGAACAGCTTTGTGTTCAAGCACGTGGACGGCAAAGCGATGAAAACCGCCGTCAAACCCGGCTTCAACGATGGCGTGAACGTCGAGGTGCCTGAGTTGAAGCCGGATGACGTCATTTTGCTGCCTGGAACGACGACGCTGAATGACAAGCAGGATGTCACTGTGAAAAAATGACGAAACCAGAATGAGGAATGACGAATCAAACCAGAAGCTCCAAGCCTGAAATCCGGGCGCGAATCGCTGATGTTGTCGTGGCGTTTGCCATCTTCGTCTCGTCATGCTTGATCGTGATCGCTGGTGGACACGGTGTGGCATTCATGGGGATGTTCGTTCTTGATGGTTTCGTCAATTTTCTCTTTTCGTTTTGGAGTGCCTTCACTTGGGCCGCGCTTGCTACTGGGATTGCAGGGCTCCTGCCTGCTTTGCCTCGAATCATCATTCGATGGATGGCTTTGGCCACAGCAGTTGGCTTCTGGATTTGGCTTCTGATTTTCACCGAGTGGCTGCTCGCGACAGCTTTGACTTCCCTTCCTCTCATTGGGGTGTTGGTCTGGCAGATCTGCCGCACTCTTCGCACTTCCGATTTTGCATAGCTGCCGATCTTCACTTCTCCACCGCCCTAACGCCATGTCCTCCGTCATTCGAGCTTCGTCATTGATTCGTCATTCGCCATTCTGGTTTCGTCATTGGGCGGCAGCCTTGGTCCTCGCATCTGCCACATCCCTCGCCGCCGCCCCTGCCTTCGTCGATCTTCGCACAGTGATGAAGCTCGCGGGCGCGAACAATGACGAAATCCAGCTCGCGCGCGCAAAGCATGACGAGGCCATCGCCGAGTCGAAACAGGCATGGCAGCGATTCTGGCCGGCGTTGAGCCTCGGGGCCGGTTATCGCGGACACGATGGGCGATTGCAGGACATCGTCGGCAACGTTTTCGATGCGAACAAACAGCAATACAGCGTCGGCACCGGCATCATGATCGACTGGGCGCCGGGCGATCTGTATTACGCCGCGCTCGCCGCAAAACAGAAGGCGCTCGCTGCCGAACATCTCGCCGAAAAGGCACGCATCGACATCGTGACGAAGGCGGTGGAGCATTACTATGACCTCCTCGCCGCGGAGGCCACGCTGGCGATCATCGAGGACGATCTGCGCATCACGGAGGAATATGAAAGGCAGCTCGGTGGCGCCGTTGCCGCGGGAACGGCCTTCCGCGCCGATTTGCTGCGCGTCAAAACGCAGGTCAGCCGTGCCAGGCTCTCCATTCGTCAGGGAGAAGAGTCACGCGACCTCGCCGCGGCGAAGCTTGCTGAGATCCTGCGTCTCGCACCCGAAACCTCGTTGCGTCCGGCGAAGTCCGACCTTGTTCCTGTGAGGCTCATGGCAGGCAAAGGCATGGCGACGATGATCTCGATCGCGCAGCAGCATCGCCCTGAGATCCAGGCCGCGCAGGCGATTCACAACTCGATGAGCGCGGAAAGGGACCGCGCGCGTGTCGCGCCGTTGATTCCGAGTGTGCAGGCAGGTTACACGATGGGCGGCCTCGGCGGCGGACCGGGCGTGGGCAACCAATGGGGCAACTTCGGCAGCCAGCAGGACTTCTATGTCGGACTCGGCTGGAAAATCGGTCCCGGCGGCCTGTTTGACCGTCAGCGGCAAAAAGCCGCGAATGCCCGCGAAGAAGGCGCCGCCTTGCAAACGAACCAGGTGAAGGCCGCGATCGGCCGCGAGGTCGTCGAAGCGGCCACACGCGCCCAATCCGCCAACGACCAGATCAAGATCAACGACGAGGCCGTCGATGCCGCGGAGGAGATGACCAAGCTCGCCAAAGAACGCCAGGCCAGCCAGGTGGGCGTCGTGCTTGAATACCTCCTTGCCCGCGAGGAACTGACGCGCGCGAAGCAAAGCCGCGTCAAGGCCGTGACGGACTTCAACAAGGCGCAGCACTCATTGAAGCGTGCGGTGGGAAAGTAGTTCGCAATCTTTTCAACTGAGCACGGCATCTGGCGTTCACCGCAACACAAAGTTTTGCCACACTCCAGCACCGTGGATCAGGACTCGTCGCTTCCGAGTTGCTGGCGGCTCTGCCGCAGAAATTCGAGGCGGGATTCCTCGCGCAGGATGCATTCACGCAGGAGCTGCAACTGAGCCTGCAACGCCGCATCCTGGGACAGGCCGACGGGCGGTTTGCTGCCACGTTTGCGGATGCGCTCGGACTTCATGGGCGCTCCCGGGATGGCGCAGAGGCGCGCGAAAGCCTCGGGAGCAAGATTGGTCACCTTGAGGTGCGCGTTGCTGAGCAGATGGTAAAGGCTGCCCATGCTGTGCTCGATGTCCTGCCATAGATCGATCGCGTCGGGTGAGTTCGACGGCAGGGAGGCAAGGCGGGCGAGACGCTGGTCCATGGTGGCCTTCCAGTCACGCAGCGCGACGAGACGGGACTGCGATGCCTTCAATTCCTTGCGCGCATTATCGCGATCGCCTTCTTCCTTCTTGCGTGCGGCGGTGAGGGATTCGACCTCGGTGCGAAGGGCACGCTCGCGTTTGACCAGATCTGCGAGGCGGCCGTCGGTGGCCTTCACCTCGCTGGAAAGCTTCTCCAGCGACGCGTTCTGGATTTTAAGCCGTCCTTCAGCCTCCGTGATGGAGGCCAGCAATGCAGTCTGCTGCTGCTGGCTCTGCTTCAGCCGCTCCTCAACCTTCGCCAGTTCTTCCCTGGACTTGGCGAGTTGTTTTTCGCCAGCGGCAAGTTCCTGGCGCTGGGTCTCCGAGTCCTTCAACTCCTTGCGCACGTCGTCACGGCTGCGCTCGGCTTTTTTGCGTGCGGTGGTGAGGGATTCGACTTCCGCGCGGAGGGTGCGTTCGCGTTTGCCCAGGTCGGCCAGACGGCTCTCGGTGTTTTTTGCCTCGCTGGAAAGCCGCTCGTACGTGGCGGTCTGGGCTTTGAGCCGGTTTTCCGACTCCGTGACAGAGGCCAGCAACGTGGCCTGTTGCTTTTCCGTCAGTTGCAGGCGTTCCTCTGTCTTCGCCAGTTGCTCCCGGACCTTCGCCAGCTGCTTTTCGGTGATGCCAAGTTCCTCGCACCGGGCCTCCAGTTCGGCAGCACGCGCCGTGACAGCATTGACGCGCCGTGTTTCCGCGGCGAGTTCGCTGGTTCGCGCCGCCAAGTCTGCCTTGGCACGCTGCAATGCCGCCTCGGCTCCGGTATGTTCCTGTCGGAGATTGACGAGCCGGTGCTCGGTGGCCTTCAACTGCGCCTCACCTTTGCCCAACTGCTCGCGGTGGCGGGCATCCAGTTCGCCGACCTTCTTCTGCAACTCGGCGAGTTTCACCTCCTCCTGCAGCCGGCGCGCTTCCAAACCAGTGAGATGGGCGGTGATCGAATCCACACGAAGAGTCTGGCTTTCCAGGTCACCCACACGCGCGGCGAGGTCAGCTTGCACACGCTTCAACGCCTCCTCTGCTGCTGACTGCTCTTTGCGCAGATTGTTGAGTTTGTGCTGCGCGGCCTCGACCTGCGCGGTTTCCTCCTTGATCTTGGCACTGGTGGTCTGGCTGAGCGTCTCCAGATCGATGATTTGCTGGCGCAGTGCGGCGAGCTGCGCTTCATCCTGCTCACTGTCATCGCGGACTTTTTTGAGCCTGGCTCGGGCTTCCTCCTCCTGTTTTGCAAGCCCGGCGATTTCGTGGCGCGACGACGCAATCACGGCGGCGAGGCGCTTTTCCTCGGCGGCATGGTGCTCGACCTGCCCGGTCAACTGCTGCATTGCGGCGGTTTTTTCCTCGTGCTCTGCCACCAGGGCCATCACCGCCTCCGACCAGCCCTTGTGCTTGCTTTCCGCATCCAGCACGGAGGTTTGCAAAGGGGCGAGGCGCTGCTGCCACTCGTGCAGCGCCTTTTTGACTTCTTCCAACTCTTGTTGGTGCTTGGCTTCGTGGGCGCTGATCTGCTTTTGCAGATCGGCCAGTTTGGTCTCTTCTTGGGAACGACGTTTTTCCAGCCCGTTGAGCTGGGTGGTGACCGAATCAACCAGACGCGTCTTTTCGGCAAGGTCGTCCTTGGCACGCTGCAATGCCGCCTCCGCCTCCGTTCGCTCATCGCGCAGGCGGGTGATCTGACTTTCGTCCTTTTCCCGGTTCTCGCGGGTTTGTTGAAGCCGGGCGCGAGCCTCCTCCTCCTGCTTCGCAAGCCCGGCGATTTCTTTTCGTGCCGAGGCAATTGCGCTGGCGAGTCGCTGCTCCTCGGTGGCATGGCTTTCCAGCAATGCGGACATCCGCTGGGTTTCCGCGGACTTTTGCTCGTGCTCCGCCGCCAATGCCATGAGCGCCTCTACCTGCGCCTCGTCCTGCTGGATTTTATTTCGAGTTTCCTGGCGGAGCTTCTCCATCTCGATCACTTGCTTGCGCAAGTCGGCGAGCTGGGTCTCGTCCTGGGTGCTCTCGTCACGGATTTGTTCAAGCCGCGCGCGGGCTTCCTTCTCCTGCATCGCAAGCTCGGCGAGTTCGTGACGTGCCGCGGCAACCGCCTTCGCGAGCCGCTGCTCGTCAGCCGTGTGCTGTCCGATCAGCTCGGACATCCGCTGCTTCTCCGCGGACTTTTCCTTGTGTTCCGCCTCAAGCGCCTTGACGTCCTCAGCCAGGGACTGGCGTTTGCTCTCGGCCTCTGCCTGCGCCTTCTCCTCCTTGACTTTGCCCTGGGCGCTCCGGCTCAGCGCCTGCATCTCAATGACCTGTCTGCGCAGGTCGGCGAGCTGGTTTTCATCCTGTTCGCAGTCGTCACGAACCTGTTTGAGACGGGCGCGGGCTTCTTTCTCCTGCTCCGTCAGCCCTGCGATTTCATCACGCGCTGATGCAATCGCCTTGGCAAGCCGTTGCTCCTCCGCCGAATGCCGTCCGATCAACTCGGACATCCGCTGGGTCTCCGCTGACTTTTCCCGGTGCTCTGCCTGGATCGTCTTGACCGCCTCTGCCCAGCCCTGGTGCTTGCTCTCAGCCTCGAGCACGGCGGTCTTCAGCGGAGCGATCCGTTGCTGCCACTCACGCAAAGCTCGTTTCACCTCCTCCAGTTCCTGTTCGAGCCTGGCCTTCTCCTCGGCAATTGACGCGACATCATCATCCTTTGAGCCTTCAAGGTCTGCCGCGAGTTTCTTACGCCGCTTCTTCGAAAGGCTGATGTTCTGATCCAGGTCAGAGGGTGGTGCGGAAACGGAGACCGGAACCGGTGTCGGCTGTCCGTCTAATTCGACCCGGGCGGTGAGCGGACCGAACGCCAGCCGGTCGCCCTGCCGGATCAGGCGGCTGGTCACACGCTCGTCGTTTACAAACGTCCCCGCTGAAGACCCCAGGTCATTCACCGTGATGCGGCCGTCGGCAAGGCAGATGACCTCGGCGTGATGCTTGGAGATGCGCTCGTCATCGACCACAACATCGTTGCCCTCACCACGTCCCACGGTGGTGCGTTCCGAGAGCGGAACCACGACTTCCTCGTCTTCGAGCAAAAATACCAGCTTGGCCATGCGGGGGGGTGTGCCGATTTCGGCAGGACGAACTACGTTTCAAACGTTTTTTGGTCAATCGCACAATCGCCAAATGAAATGATTTGACGAATCCTGGATGGAAGCGGCGGATGCTTGTGAACGGATGGAGTGCGGACATGTGATCTCCCTGTGTTCCGCCGCCGTGCCCATTCTGCCGAAAGTGACCGACACCACCGATGATGTGCTGCGCGGCCGGGGCTTCTCCGCAGGCACATTTCTCGTCCGCCATGGCATTGCCGATCTTCTCGCGGAGACACGGCGGATGAACCGGCAGGCAAAAAAGATGGCAGAGCCCGTGCTTTTTTGTGCAACGTGACATGCCCTGTCCTGTAAACACGGGCATTATCCCTGCCATGTCTGTCCCGGTACTTCCTCGTTCCTTTGAAACCACCCGCTGGAGCCTCGTCCAGCGCGCCACGGGAGAGGTGGATGCCGACGCCAGACAAGCTCTGGCGGCCTTGTGCGATTCCTACTGGTATCCCGTCTATGCTTACATCCGCCGCAGCGGCCACAACGCGCATGACGCGGAGGATTTGACACAAGGCTTCTTCGCCCGGTTGCTGGAGAAAGGCACGCTGGCGCATGCCGATCCGGCGAAAGGCCGTCTGCGCACATTCCTGCTCACCTGTGTGCAAAACTTCCTCCGCAACGAGCACGCGCGCGCTGAGCCGGTGGCTGCCGCCACTCCCCATGCTGTTGAAGTTCGATGATGAGTGAGCGGGCCATGCGCCAGGTTCCTCTCGCGGAGCGAGAGGACTACTTTGCTTCGCCTCATCGATGCCCTGGGTTTTCCAACACGGCCGGGTGGGAGTCTTTGGACTTCGGCAGCCTGCTGCCGCAGTCCATGATGATTCTCGGCGCTGCATGTCCGGAGCCCATTCCAGTGGCCTCGATACCGGAACCGTGCTTCCGCACCCGAGCCTCCGGGCGGTCGATTGAGGAACCGCCCTTCCGGTCGGGAGGCTCCGGGACGACGATGCAGGAATCGTCTTTCCATGTCTGAGCCTCCCCTGCCCCGATTGCGGAAGCGTCTTTCCGCTCAGGAGACTCCGGGGCGGTGATTGCGGAACCGTCCTTCCTGCCAGGAGCCTCCGGGCTGCTGATCCGGGAATCATCTTTCCGTTCCGGAACCTCCCGGACCTCGATTGAGGAATCGTCCTTCCGTTCCGGAGCCTCCCGAACCTCGATTGAGGAATCGTCTTTCCGCACCGGAGCCTCCCGGCCCACGATCACGGAATCATCCTTCCCGTCCGGAGACGCCGGGCCGTCGATTCAGATGTTCTTTTGACGATGCGGAGACTCCGGGATTGTTTTTTGTGCCGTGTTTTGACAGTTTCCAGCCGCATGAGCGCCCCCACTGCCTTCACCGTGGTCACCACGACCGTCCGCACCATCGATGCCGACACCGTTTTCCTGGCGCTGAGCGACCCGACCCGGCGGCAGATTCTCATCTCGCTCTTCGACGGCCAGCCGCATGCCGTTTCCGGAATGGGCGGCTCCCTGCCGAAGCACCGCGACCTCCTGCGCAAACATTGCGAGGCGCTGGTGAAGTCCGGCCTGATCCTCCGCCAGGACAATCCGCAGGACGGAAGACGCTCGCTCTACCAGCTCTCGCCGCAAGTGAAGACCGCCACCACGCCGGAGGGCCGCACGCTGGACTTCGGCTGCTGCATCGTGCGCTGCTGAAGAGCAAGGATGCGCATGCCAGGCCCATGGCGAAGCTTGTGATCACCCGGGCCAGGAGTTATGATCGCCGCATGAGCTACAAAGGCACCATCGAGAACGGCCAGATCAAACTGCCGCCCGACGCCGTGCTGCCGGAAGGCGCGAGCGTGGTGGTGGATGTGGAACTGCGGGAAGAGGACTTCCCTGAATGGTCGCGTGGCCTGATCAAGCTGATTAAAAAGCGTGACTGGCCGGAGGACATGTCCCTGAATCACGACCACTACATCCACGGCACCCCGAAGAAATGAGAGTCTTTGCCGACACGGCTTATTTCATTGCCCTCCTCAACGGGGAAGACGCCGCCCATGTGCCCGCCTTGGCCTATTCGCGGCAGGCCTTTCGCGAGATCGTGGTGACGGAGTTTGTGCTGTTGGAACTGGCAGACGCCTTTTCCCGTCCACCCGACCGGGCCGACTTCCTTGTCATGGACGAGTACGTGCGTATGACATCGGCCTACCGCATCATCCCCGCCACCTCCGAACTTCTCCAGCGCGGGCGGGACCTCTTCGCGGCGCGACCGGACAAGGCGTGGTCGCTCACCGACTGCATCTCCTTTCTCGTCATGCAGGATCACGATCTCATCGAGGCGCTGACGACAGACCACCACTTCACCCAGGCGGGTTTCAAAGCATTGCTGGCAGCAGATTGAGCCAGCAGGTGCTCATGAGGTGAGAACTGGCGGCGGTTCACGTATGAAGCACATGCGCACCCTCTTCGCCCTCTTCGCCGCCGCCTCGCTGCACGCCCAAACCCTCCCCGGCACGCAGCCTCTCACGCCGAACCCGGATTTCTCCGCCACCATGGTCGCGGGGATCGACAAGATGGCGCTGCGGCTGATCGAGCAGTCGAAAGCGACGCGCAAGCCGACGCGGGAGAAACTGAAGGCGGCTCTGGGCATCGTGGATGAGCGCGTGCCGTTCACCGCGCTTGAATTCGTCGGCGACACATCGTCGCCCGCGCTTTTGATGGAGACGGAGCAGGCCCGCGTTTTCCGCGTGCGCTGGCCGGTGTTTGACGGTGTGCATGGCGAGGGGCTTTACATTCAGCCCAAGGACAAACCGAATGCGCGGGTGATTTACATTCCAGATGCGAGCAGCACGCCGGAGAAGCTGGTGGACGAGTGGCTGCTCACCACGGGCTGCGAAGTCATCATTCCAACGCTCATCAGCCGCGATTCGGAGTTCAGCACGAATGACAAGTATGGCGTGAAGACGAACTGCTCGCATCGCGAGTGGGTTTATCGCCAGAGCTACGAGCTGGGCCGTCATCTCATCGGCTACGAGGTGCAGAAGGCGCTCGCGCTGGTGGATTGGTTCAAAGCGCAACCGGCACAGGTACCGCTGCTCATCGCCGGAGTCGGTGAAGGCGGCATGCTGGCGCTCCACGCGGCCGCCATCGACGAACGCATCGACTGTGTCTATTCCGCGGGCTACTTCGCGCCGCGTGAAAGCGTGTGGGAGGAGCCGATCGATCGCAACGTCTTCGGCCTGCTGCGTGATCTGGGTGATGCGGAGATCGCATCGCTCATCGCGCCGCGTCCGCTGGCCCTGCAGCATCTGTTTTATCCGAAGCTCGTCGTTTCCATGGAGGCCAAGCAGGGCGCACGCGCCATCGCCGCGCCGGGACGGCTCACCGCGCCGGAGTTCAAAGCGTTTGAGAGCGAAATCGCCCGCGCAAAACAGCTCGCGCCCTCCAGCCGCATCATGACGTGCACGATGGAGACGATGAACGACCAGATCATCCATCATCTGCTGCCGAAGGAAACCGCCGAGGCCGCGTTGAAGACCTTGAAGATCACCGGCGCGACCTTCGGCCTCAAACCCGACCTAACGCGCCAGAAGCGTCTCGTGCGTGAGCTGGAGACCTTCACGCAGCGCCTGCTCTTCAGCACGGAGATCGAGCGCAACAACGAGTTTTGGAAGAAGCTGCCGCTGAAGTCAGTCGAAGAATTCGAGAAGCACACCGCAAGCGAGCGCGACCGCTTTTGGAACGAGGTGATCGGCCGCCTGCCGGATCCGAATCTGCCGATGAACGCGAAGAGCCGTTTCGTGCGCGAGACGGACAAGGTGGCGATCTACGAGGTCACGCTCAACGTGTGGGATGATGTCTTCGCGTGGGGCTGGTTGTGCCTGCCGAAGGATATGAAAGCGGGTGAGAAACGGCCCATCGTCGTCTGTCAGCACGGTTTGGAAGGCATCCCCGAGGACACCATCACTACTGACGAGACCAATCGTGCCTTCGGAGCCTACCAGGCCTTCACCCTGCGCCTCGCGGAGCAGGGATTCATCACCTTCGCGCCGCACAATCCGTATCGCGGCATGCACAACTTCCGCACGCTGCAACGCAAGCTCAATCCGCTCGGCCTCACGCTCTACAGCGTCATCAACGGCCAGCATCAGCGCATTCTCGAATGGTTGAAGACGCAGCCGTTCGCGATTCCGGAGAAAATCGCCTTCTACGGACTCAGCTACGGCGGCAAGTCAGCGATGCGGACGCCCGCCGTGCTCAAAGACTACTGCCTGAGCATCTGCAGCGGTGATTTCAACGAATGGGTGCGCAAGTGTGTGAGCAACGACATGCCGATGAGCTACATCCACACGCATGAATACGAGATCTGGGAGTGGAACATGGGCCGCACCTTCAACTACGCCGAGATGGCCGCGCTGATCGCCCCGCGCCCATTCATGGTCGAGCGCGGCCACAACGACGGCGTGGGCATCGACGAATGGGTGAACTACGAATACGCGAAGGTCCGCCGCCTCTACAACAAGCTCCTCATCGGCGACCGCACGACCATCGAGCACTTCGACGGCCCGCACATGATCCACGGCGTGGGGACGTATGAGTTCTTGAAGGAAAAACTCGGCTGGCCTTCCAAACGCTGAACCGCAATGTCAAATTGTGCATGCGCCCTCGAATGGATGCCGTCATCATCACCTGCCCGAGCTGTTTTCAATCGTTTGAAATCGCAACACCGTTTCCAGACGAAGTCCCGTGCGACACGGATTACGACTGTGAAGTATGTTGCCGGCCGCTTCGCATCCTCTTTGAGATGTTGGACGGAGAGGTCGTCGCATCCGCTTATGGTCTGGGCGACAGCGGACCATCAGGGCAGGCGGGCTGACATTCTGGAAGGCTGAATCTTCACTTCCACACCTGCATCATTATTGAGAGTTTTCACGTGATCGTATTTGGAGATTTGCAAAAGGAGAAGTTGTTGTTAATCTCAAACAATCCCGCTGCCAGGAGTCTGGTGGATGGGAACCTGATAGGAACCTCGGTTAACACCCACACACACATGAAAATCGCTATCCTCACCCTCATCGCGGCTTCCGCCGTTCTCAGCTCCTGCCAGCAGACCCCGCCTCCGCCTCCGCCCCCGCCGATGCAGACCGGCAAGTAATTGATCCGCCGCTGCAAGGCGGCATGGCCATTCGTCCAACACAAATCAATTCATGATTCGCTCCGCCACCATTCTTCTGACCGCGTGCTCGATGCTTCTCGCATCCTGCGCCACCAAGAAAGAGGAATGTGCAACGTGCGACTCCAAGGCCAAGGCTTGCTGTTCGAAAGACACCAAGTCTTGCTGCAAGGAAGGTCACAAGCACTAGTCTGATAGGTTAAACATCCGCGCCGCCGTTTCCCCACCGGGAAACGGCGGCTTTTTTTGGTCGCTGACTGTCCGATGCTGGATACTCGATCTTTGATGGCATCCCCTTCGACTAATCCAGCCTCCTGCATCCTCGCGCTTGAATCCTCGTGCGATGAGACAGCCGCCGCCATCTGCACCCTGAAGGGAGAACTGCTCGCCAGCCGCATCGCCTCACAGGTGGAAATTCACCGCCAGTATGGTGGCGTCGTGCCCGAGGTGGCCTCGCGCAATCACATCCTGCATGTTCGGCCACTCGTGGAGCGTGTGCTGGAGGATGCCGGGAAGAAACTCGGTGACATGGCTGCCTTCGCCGCCACGAGCGGGCCGGGGTTGGTGAGTTCGCTGTTGATTGGCACGTCGATGGCGAAAGCGCTCTCCATTGCGGAAAACAAACCCTTCCTTGCCGTGAATCACATGGAAGGCCATCTGCTCTCGCCATTCATGAATGGCAATGGCCCCGTCCGCCCGTGCATCGCGCTCATCGTCAGCGGCGGTCACACGATGCTGGTGCGTGTGCGTGACACAGGCCGTTATGAACTCCTCGGACGCACGCGTGATGACGCGGCGGGCGAGGCATTCGACAAGGTCGCAAAAATGATCGGCCTCCCCTACCCCGGCGGGCCGGAGATCGACAAACTCGCACAGCGTGGTGATCCGGATGCCTTCGCGTTTCCCCGCAGCTTCCTCGATGGCCACAGCCTGGAGTTCAGCTTCAGCGGATTGAAGACGGCAGTGCTGTATGAACTGCCTAAGATTGATCTGAAGAACGACCAGACTCTCGCGGACGCATGCGCCAGCGTGCAGGCGGCGATCGTCGAGGTGCTGGTCGAAAAACTCGTGCTCGCGGCGAAACGCAGCCGCGAAACACTCGTGACCGTCAGCGGCGGCGTGAGCTGCAACCGCGGCCTTCGGTCGGCGCTGACCGCACGCTGCGAGACAGAAGGCCTGCAACTGCTGCTCGCGCGTCCCGATCTTTGCACCGACAATGCCGGCATGATCGCCTTTGCCGCTGTGCAACGTTTCAATGCCGGCCACACCTCGCCATTGGAGGCGGATGTCGATCCCAATCTCCCGCTCGTCAGCTAAACCCTTTTTGCCGCTCACTCTCATGCGCACACTCGCTCTGATTCTTCTCGTCGCGGGCACGATTCACGCCGGAGACTGGCCGCAGTTCCTCGGGCCCCAACGCAGCGGCATCGCGCAGGACGAGGCCGCCATCACCGGCAACGCTGATCCGGAAATGGTCTGGGAAAGAAAACTCGGAAGCGGACACTCCGGACCAGTAGTCGCGAAGGGACGCGTGATCGTCATGCATCGTCAGGGCGATGACATGATCACCGAGGCGCTCAATGCCGCGGATGGCAAACCGTTGTGGAAGCAGAGCTACAAGACCAATTACCGTGACAGTTTCGGCTTCGACAACGGCCCGCGAGCCGTTCCTTGCGTCGCTGATGGCAAAATCATCACGCATGGGCCGGAAGGCATCGTTCAGGCGCTCGACTTCGAGTCCGGCAAGCTGCTGTGGAGCTATGACGCCGTGGCTGAACTCGACTCGCCGCAGGGATTTTTCGGCCGCGTGTGCTCGCCGCTGGTCACGGAGGGCAAGGTGCTGCTCAACGTCGGCGGCAAAGGTGGCGCGGGCATCATCGCGCTCGATGTGAAGACGGGAAAACTCGTCTGGATGGTCTCGGATGACGAGGCGAGCTACTCATCGCCCATTCTGATGCCAGACAACCCGGACATGAGCGCGTTTTTCACGCGAGCGGGTGTGGCGATCATTCAAAACAGCAATGGCAGGCTTCTGGCCGAGGATTTCTTCCGCGCTGAGATCGACGCCTCGGTCAACGCCGCCGCGCCGGTCGCTTGTGGTGATGGCAAACTCCTTTTCTCCGCTGCTTACGACGTTGGCGCAGGGCTGTGGCAATGGAACAAGGCCGAACACAAGCTGACAAATCTCTGGAAGAAAAACGACGTGCTCGACTGCCACTACACAACACCTGTTTATCACGACGGCCATGTGTATGGGCTGCATGGAAGGCAGGAGAGCGGCATGAATCTGCGCTGCGTCAGCGTGGCGGATGGCAAAGTCGCATGGGAAGCTCCGGATCACATGCGCGGCGGCACCTTGCTCCTGATAGGTGACAAACTGCTGCTCACCAGCGAGGAAGGCGAACTGTGGATCTTCAAAGCCACGCCGGAGAAATTCGATCTCCTCCGCCGCGCTCAAATCACGCGTGCCGGGCATCGCAGCCACGCGGCGTTCTCGGACGGCCTTTTATATGCACGAGACGCGGAGAAGATCGTCGTGGTGAGGGTGAAGTAGCTGCTGGATTGATCTCGTGGCGCGTCTAGTCTGCGCTTCATGGCTCAGATTGGCAGACACAACTCACTCGTGGTGCTTCACAGCACACCGCACGGCGTTTATCTGGATGGTGGCGAGCATGGGGAGATCCTGCTGCCAAACCGTTACATCCCAAAGGGCACGAGCATTGGTGATGCACTGGACGTTTTCGTTTATCGCGATTCGGAGGACCGGCTCGTCGCCACGACGGAGAAACCGTTCGCCACCGTGGGCGAGTTTGCGACGCTGGAGGTCGTGAGCGTGAACCGCAACATCGGCGCGTTTCTGCACTGGGGACTGCTGAAGGACCTGCTGCTGCCGTTTCGTGAACAGGCAGACAAGGTGGCGGTGGGCGACAAGGTCGTCGCCTACATCATGCTGGATGAAAAAACCGACCGCATCATCGCTACGACGCGGTTGAACCGGCATCTGAGCCGTGAACGACCTCCCTTCAAACCGGCGCAGCCCGTCTCACTGCTCATCACCGCCCGCACGCCGCTGGGCTACAACGCGATCATCGAAGGCACGCACCTCGGACTGCTGTATCACACGAATGTCGGCGCACCGTTGCAGGTCGGGCAGCAGTTGAAGGGCTTTGTCAGTGCGATCCATCCAGGCGGGAAGATCGACCTCAGCCTCGATGCGTCCGGTTATCAACGCGTGGCCTCGTTGACGGATCGCATTCTCGAAGCGCTCAAGAACAACGGCGGCAAACTGGCCTTTGATGACGACACCTCGCCGGAAAAAATCCGCAGCACCTTCGATGCGAGCAAAAAGGCCTTCAAACAAGCTCTCGGCGCTCTCTACAAGCAACGCCGCATCGAGTTCACACGTCCGGGCATCGCCGCGCTGGACATTCGCGAGGCGAAGGCGGGAGATTGGAAGCCATCCGAACGCAAAAGCTGATCACGGCGCCGAATACTTCTTCACCTCCGACTGCGTGCCGTCCACGAAGGTCAGTTGCAGCGTCACGAACTTCAATCCGGCGGGCGCCTTCACATAAGGCAGGCCGTCGCCGATCTCGTACGGCCCTTCGCCGGGCTTCGGTGGTGAGAAGGGGAACTCCTGGTCGAGTTTCTCGCTGTCGAAGGAGTAACGGATGGATTTGAGGATGTCGCGATGCGTGAGGACTCCGGTAAAATAGACATTCCCTTGTTGAAAACTCAGCCAGGAGGTGGCGGTCATGTTCAGCATGTTTTTGCCGGCCTTGAGCGCGGCCTCGGCGGTGTTGAGCTTCAAGGTAAAGGGACCGTTCACCTTGTCGGTCATGTCAGTGTAGCGCACTTCAAGTGTGTGATCGCCGGGAACAAGCGTGGCGACCATGATGGTCTGCGACGGCATCGGCAGGCCGGTCTGCGGATTGGTCACGTTGGAGAAGCCGGTGGATTTGAAATCGCCCGCGCCATCGAGCTTGTACTCGACGTTTTTGATTTTGTAGTCGGCAAAGCCGAGCGTGAGCATCCAATCCTGATTGGAACGGTTCACCGACAGCGTCACCGGATTTTCCAGCACCGCCGAAGGCATCGCGGCGAGCTTCGCGAAACGGGCATCCGCGTCATCGAGCCAGCCTTTCGCCTGCTTTTTGTCCATGACGTAACGCTGGAACTTTCCAGCGGCATCAAGCGTGCGGAACTTCTCCAGCAGCGCTTTTTCCTCACGTTTGTCGGCCAAAGTCTGTTCACCAAGCTTTTCGGCAGAAAACTCGCGGCTGAGCAAATACACACCAGGTGCGAAATCGGCGTGTTTTTCAATTCCCTGCTTCAAAGCAGCGATGCGCTGGTCCTTGGGCAGCAAAAGCGCCGCCGCGATCTCCAAACTGGTGCTGGTATTGTTCTTCCGCATCGCCGCCACGACTTCGCGCGCGCCTTCCAGGCCATCCTGCACCTTCAGCATGTCGGTGTAGGCCAGATAGGGGTCGATGAAGTCCACACCGCTGGCCAGATAGGCGTTGTAGCTCTTGCGGGCGCTGGCGAAGTCGGACTTCAACTCGTGCATGCGTGCGTTGTGGTAGTGCTCCGCGGGCGTGGTGGGATTGGCGATGATGGCGCCGCTTTTTCCAGCCTGCTCGAAGGCTGCGCTCATGTCCTCCAGCTTCGCGAGCACCTTCTGCGTGTTGTTTTGAATCGTGTCGGTCTTCGATTCGATGCGCGTTGTGGTGTCCTTTACGACCGCCACGTCCTTTTCGATCTTGAACAGCGATTTCTGCACCTGCTCCAACGCTGGAACGAGCGTGGCGAGCACTCCCTTTTCCTCCTCGGCGGCGAGTTTCTGCGCGCCCATGAACAAACACAGCACCACGGTCGCAACGAGGCCGAAGGCAAAACTGACGCTCCACACATTGCGCTCGGTGGCCTCTTCGAGCTCCTGCTGCGTGACCTTGCCGTCGGCCATCGCCCGGCGCAGCTTGCGCTGATACCCGCCAAACCACAACGCTCCCGCGACCAGCGTCAACACCGCCGCGGCGATGGTGAGCCAGAGGATGAAATTCGCCACCGGTGTGCCGAGGTCGGCCGCGAGCCCGACCATCCCGGAAAGCGGCCCTCCCGCCTTCGCAGCACGCAGCATGAGCGACTGATAATTCCGACCACAGGTGCCACAGAGGGACGAAAGAAGCGAAGCCATGATGCCGCACATCATGACTCCTTTCCCTGAGTTATTGAAGCTCAAAAATTACTCAAATGAGTTGATCTGCTTGTCACGAAGAAAGCGTCCATCCGATGTCACGCAGGATGTCCCGTCGATTCCATCGAAAATCACAGCGTGAGGACGTTTAAGCTTCTGCATTTCGTCGTGCAACCCCTCGGCGAGAGACAGCGTGATCGGCACATTCGATACGACTGTCAGTGTCGGCAATGGATCCACCCATCGGCTGCTTGAGAAGCTATTGTCGTCTAGGCCACCCTCGCTGAAACTTCCCTTCGTCTTGAGATAGGCGACCACCAAATCGTAGAAAGCGTCAAATTCGTCCTCTGGGATTCGCTCGGCTTTCTCGACCATGCTCCATATCTCGTCATTCGACATCAACTTAGGTTCCATGTGATGCATGCTGCTGGAAAAGAAGAAGGCAGCAAGCACCGAGGCGCCTGCCGCCATCCAGAGCATTGACTTCATTCTCAAGGCAGCGGGAAACGCTTGTTCGCCTCGCTGACCTGGATGCGAATCTCGGCGAGGACGGATTCATTGTCCTTGTTCTTGAGAGCGCGGTCGATCCAGGCGGCTATCTGGCCCATCTCGGCTTCCTTCATGCCGCGGGTGGTGACGGCAGGAGTGCCGACGCGGATGCCACCGCCGAGGGTGATCTTCTCGGTGTCGAAGGGGATGCCGTTTTTGTTCACGGTGATGGCGGCCTTGTCGAGGGTCTCGCTGGCGATTTTGCCGTTGAGTCCCTGCGGACGAAGATCGACGAGCATGAGGTGGTTGTCGGTGCCGCCGCTGGTGATGCGATAGCCGAGCTGCATGAGCGCAGCGGCGAGCGCCTGGGCGTTCTTGACGATCTGCTGCGTGTATTCCTTGAAGCCGGGCTTGAGGCACTCACCGAAGCAGACGGCCTTGGCGGCGATGACGTGCATGAGCGGACCGCCCTGCACGCCGGGGAAGACCTGGCTCTGGATCTTTTTGAAGAGTTCCTCGTTGTTCGTGAGGATCATGCCGCCACGCGGGCCGCGCAGGGACTTGTGAGTCGTGGTGGTGACGAAATCGGCGTATTCCATCGGCGAGGGATGCGCGCCACCGGCGACGAGGCCGGCGATGTGAGCCATATCGACGAAAAGATACGCGCCGACGCTCTTGGCGATCTCGCTCATCTTTTTGAAGTCGATGATGCGCGGATACGCGGAGGCACCGGCGGTGATCATCTTCGGCTTCTCACGCAGGGCGACTTCGGCGAGTTCGTCGTAATTGATGCGCTCGTCGGTGGCGCTGACGCCGTATTGGCAGAACTGGTAGAAACGGCCGCTGAAGTTGGCGGGATTGCCATGAGTGAGATGGCCGCCGTGGGCGAGATTCATGCCCAAAACTTTGTCGCCGGGCTGGAGGACGCTAAAATAGACGGCGGCGTTGGCCTGCGAGCCGGAATGGGGCTGCACGTTGGCGAATTTCGCGCCGAAGAGCTCGCACGCGCGGTCGATGGCGAGTTGCTCGACCTTGTCCACTTCCTCACAGCCGCCATACCAGCGCTTCGCGGGGTAACCTTCGGCGTATTTGTTGGTGAGGCAGCTTCCCTGCGCGGCCATGACGGCCTTGGAGGTGAAGTTTTCGCTGGCGATGAGCTCGATGTGATCCTGCTGGCGCTGCTGCTCACCGCGGATGATTTCGGCGACGGCGGGATCGCTCGATTCCAGAATGTCGAGCGGATGCGGCTGCGTGTTCATCTTGTCCACGCGACGGCCATGACGGCCACCAGCAAACGGCGTCTTCAACCACGCATCGACGATTTCCTTCGCCGAAGTCTCGGGCGTGGTCTTGCCTGCGAGGCAGAGGACGTTGGAGTTGTTGTGCTCGCGGGTGATCGCCGCGGTGTGTGGATCGGACACGAGCGATGCCTGGATGCCGACGTGACGATTGGCGGCGATGCACATGCCGATGCCGGTGGTGCAGACAAGGATGCCTGCGTCAGCAGCGCCTGAGAGAACCTTTTCAGAAACCAGCTCCGCGTAATCGGGATAATCGACCGAATCATGCGAATGCACGCCCAGATCCTCCACACCATAACCGCCAGCCTTGAGATGGGCGACGACGGCGTCTTTCAAATCAACACCGCCATGGTCGGCGGCGATGGCGAGTGTGTGGGGGAGGTTTCCGTTGGAGGTGCTGGTCATGGGTTTGGGGCAAATGAGGCAAGGTAAGGGCGAGGTCAAGGACCGGGATTCTTCCAGGTCTGGTCGATGTAGGCGAGGATGCTGGGAAGCATTTTTTTCAGATCGTGCAGCGTCTCCTCATAAGCAGCACGCCCCTGGCCGAAGGGGTCTGAGACATCCTTGCCACGCAGGTTGTCATCAGCGGCAAATTCGGAGACGAGATACACCTTGCCCGCATGCTCGGGAAACTCCTCCTCGATCGCCGCGGCGTGATGAGAGGACATGGCAAACACATGCGTGGCGGCCTTGAGCATCTCGTGATCGAGCATGCGACTGGAGAAGTCATCGCGATGCAGGCCCATTTCCTGCAAAATGGCCGTCGTGTGCTTGCTGGCGGGCATGCCGGGCGCGGCGGCGACACCGGCGCTGGCGACCGCATAGTCCGCACGATCCTTCACAAGATCGCGAAACAACGCCTCTGCCATGGGGCTACGGCAGGTGTTGCCGGTGCAGACGAAAAGGACGCGTTTCAAAATGCGGTGCGGGTTTGATTTCACCCCGCCGGGCGGCGGGATGGCAGTGTGTCGCGACGCGAAGCTTTGTCAAAGGGCGAGCCGACAACGGACAAATCCTGAGCCTGTGGCATTTTCACAGAACATCGCGCTTGCCAAAAGGGCGGCTCATGGGCTTTGCTTCCGATTGTTCATCTTCAATCGCTCAATCCCGGATGGCGGAACGCTACAAAATCTACGAAAAGCTCGGCGCAGGCGGTGTCGGGGCTGTGTTCCGCGCCTATGACAGCCAGTTGAAACGCTGGGTGGCGGTGAAACGCCTCATGACCGCCACTGAGGCCGCCGCTGACCGCAACATCGCCACCGAGCTGCGTCGTGAGGCCGATGCGCTCGCCTCGCTTCGCAATCCGAACATCGTCACCATCTTTGACGTGGCCAGTGATGACGAAGGGTTGTTCATGGTGATGGAGCTGCTGCAGGGTGAGGACCTGGCGGATGTGGTGGAGCGCGGCCCGCTGCCTTACGACGACTTCAAGGAGCTTGCATCGCAATCACTGGAGGGGCTCCTCGCCGCGCACCAGCACCACATCCTGCACCGCGACATCAAGCCGGAGAACATCAAGGTGGAGCGCCTGCCGGGCGGGCGTTTGCAGTCCAAGATCATCGACTTCGGTCTCGCACGCGCCGGTTTGCGCGCGCGCAAGCAGACGGAAGACCAGGAAGGCACGGTGATGGGCTCCATCTACTACATGGCGCCCGAGCAGCTCACGCGTGAGCCGGTGGATGAACGCACGGATCTCTACTCGCTGGGCTGTGTCTTTTACGAGGCGCTGTCAGGCAAGAAAGCCTTCGACGGCGCATCGATGAGTGATGTGATCGACAAACACATCAATCATGAAGTCACCCCGCTGCACGTGATCGCGCCGCATGTGCCGCAGTGGCTCGGTGCGTGGTGCGCGCGCCTGATGGCGCAGAAGCCGGAAGACCGCCCGGCCAACGCGCAGCAGGCGATTGAGGAATTCCGAGCGTGGGAAAAGATGCCCACGATGATCCCTTATGGCCCATGGATGGGCATGTATGCTCCACCACCGGTGTACATGCCGCCGGGAACGGGGACAGTGCCCTTGACCGGCTATTACGCGCCGCAGCAGGAAACAGCTCCGGTGGCCGCCTACGCCGAACCCGAAGCCGTGCCTGTGGTTGTCATTCCGGAGGCGCAGCCCGTGGTAGAAACCGCGGCAATCACCACACAACTGGCTCCTTCACCACGCCCCCCGGGCACAGGACGGGCCTCGACGCAGGTCCGTCCTCCCAGTGGCATCAAAACCGGCGCCGCCTCCAAGCGTCCGCAAACGGGCTCCACTAAAAAAGCCCTGATCATCGGTGGCGGTGTGGTGATCGCGCTCATCGTGGGATGGCTCTTCTTCGGCCGCTCATCCGGTGGTTCGAAGGCGCAGGGAGGCGGTGCTTCATCCGTGCTGGCCAACCTCGGCATTTCCAAAGATCCGCCCAAAGTCACCTTCCAGCTCCCGCAAGACCGCTCCTACCCGCCCGTGGACCGTGGCATCGCGCTCTTTTATGTGGGCAACACCGGGATCCTCACCAACCGCAAAGGAGGCGATGGCAAACCAGCCGCGGCCAACAACAACGAGGTGGTGATGGAATGGCATGACCTGTCCGAACGCGGAGGAGACAACATCCTGCGGAGTTATCAAAACAGTCCGGACTACGCACCCAAACGCGTCAACTGGCCTGAAGCAGCCACTGGCGGCTCTCCAAAACCAGGACGCGTGGTTCTCGATTTCCGCCCGCGTGGCGGCAAACCTTGCGCCCTGGTGCTCGATGGTCCCGGCAAAGAGGCTGCCAACATGCCCTTCGGCAGCAACGGGCTGGCAGGCAGTGAAAAAGGCATGACCCTGATCGCCGCCTTCCAGGCAGATGCCTCCAAGCTGCCCACGCGTGTATGCACCCTGTCGAACACCGACGGCGATTCGGTCTCGCTACGGGTGGACGAGAAAAAGAACCTCGTGGCCGAGATTAAAAACAATGGCAGCGGTCCCACATTGGTTTCCAGCACTGTGAACGGCACGCTTGCTTCGCTCGCCTTTGTCACTTGGAACACAGGCAGTGGAACCGTGGAGCTGCGCAGCCGTGACTCCGAAGGACGAAGCCACACTGCCACCGCAAAATCCCCGGCTCCGGGCAAACCATTGACCCAAGTGCAGATCGGAAGCGTCAAGAACGACAAAGGCGGCAACGCAGGAGCACCAGACCAGTTCAGCGGCTACCTGGCGGAGTTCTTTGTGTACTCTGTCGCATTGAAGCCCGACCAGATGCAGCTCATCGACGGCCGTGTGCGCGACTATTACTTCCAGCCAGCAGCTCCATCACCTCTCAACCAGCGTCTGAAGACGAAGCTGTCGTGGATCGAACCACGCAGTTCGTGGAAACTGAGCGCCAGCCACCACAAGGAGGAATGTTCGCGTGTTGTGGACAACAACACAGGTTCACGCTGGACCACCGGCACCCAGATGACGGGCGGGGAATGGTTCCAGATCGAGCTGCCCACTGACAGCGACATCGCTGGCGTCGCACTCGACAGCCAGGGGAGTTCTCAGGACTACCTGCGCAAATACGAAGTGGCGGTGTCCAATGATGGCACCAACTGGGGGCAGCCCGTGGCCCAGGGGAATGGCAGCGCACTCACCGAGATCATCTTCCCGAAACCCCTGAAGGGGCGTTTTGTACGCATCACCCAGAAGGGAAATGCAGGAAACTACTGGGGCATCAACGAACTCGTCTTGCTCAAGCCGTAGCCAGGGCAGCGCACAACGCGCCGCGAAGCACTGCGGCCAGTTCATCCGTCAGCCCCTCGGGCGCGACCACCGCCGCATGCATGATGCCAGCCGCAGTCTCACAAGGAATGACCGTCAACACATGTCCCGAGGACAACGGCTGATGAATGAGCCTCGGCAGACCTTCTGATGGCATGGCATTCGCCCGGATCACCGCCCCCCATGCCATCATCGTGGACAACACCAGCCCGGCCTTCGCTTCTCCACCCCACAGTACCTCGCCATCTTCACTTATCACCAGCACATGTCCGCCACCTTCATGCAGCGCCTGTCGCGCCCAGGCTGAAAACGCCGCCAGACGCTCCCCTTGGGAACCATGCGGCACATCGAATGCCAGCGCCGGAGTTGCTGTGGATGTCACCGGTCGCATCGTTTCCTTCGTGGAGATCATCACAGGCAGTTCTTGCATGGCAATAGGCGGCACCTCTGCCATACGCGTCAGGATGCCAGCCTCGGCGGCACGCTGACGAATCGCCCGCAACCGTTCGCGAATCCGGCCCAGCGGCAGTGCGGCCGCCTCGTTGTGTACTCCTTTGCCATGATCCTCCTGGTGTGGAGGCTCCAACTCGCCCGCTGATGCGGAAGCGGGAGATTCGGCAGAATCGAAATTCGTCTCACCAAGCACGGGCTCTGACACTTGCGATGCCAACCGTTCCTCTGTGCCGGTCTTCGGTGCTGGTGCATCAACCACCGGCATCTCGGAGACGAAGCTCATCACCGCCGCCGACAAGTCCGGCGCGATCTCAGGCGGCGGAGCCGATTTCGTCACAGGCTCCCCTTGTGGCACGACTCGCGCCAGGAGTGACTGGAGATCATTGGCGTCAATCCATGAGACTTGCATGGCCTTGCTCCTTTTCACGTTCCTTGGTCAAACCGGTGCGCTGCTCCAATTCGGCGGCGACTTGATCGAAAATCAATGCCTCCGGCGGCGGATTGCGCCGGGTCAGCGCCACCGGAACTCCCAGCGCGCTGGCTTCCAGGAAAGAAGACTGACGTGGGATGCTCTGCTCGAACATCAAGTTCGATGGCAGCATTTCGCGCATCTCACGCGCCACCTTCAGGCTCATTTCCTGCTCACTCATCACCATTGTCAGCAAAATGCCCGCCACCCTCACACCAGCCCCTTCCGCACGAAAGCGCGCCAGCGTCTCCAGCAGATGCGGCACGCTGCGGATGGCCAGCGGCTCCGCCTGCTGCGGCAGAATCACAAAGTCACACGCTTTTACCACCGCCTCCGTGGTCCCGTTCATGCCCGCGGCAGTGTCCATCAGCACCACATCAACACCTCTCAACTCAGCATTCCTCAGCAGGTCCGCCAGGCGTGCAGGCACTTCATGAGGCGACCAGCGCTCGTGCGCGCATGCCTCCTGCTGGCCTGCGGTCACGATTTCCAGTTCTGGCAGCCGCGTCTGCACCACGATCCGACCCAAATCCCCGCCACGCGCCAGAAACTCATGAAACCCCTCACGCGTCTTCGCGCTCCTCGCCAGGGACAAGCCAACGCCCCCCTGGGGATCCGTATCCACCAGCAGCACCCGCCATCCCCGCCGTGCCAGCGAATAGGCAAGATTGATGCACAACGTGGTCTTCCCCACGCCTCCCTTTTGACTGGCCGTTGCAATCGCGATCACGCGCCGATGCTAGCAGTGGACTTCACAGTTGCTCGTCAAAAATGTCTTTGCTCAGGACTTTTTTCGGCCCATGGCAATTTATCCTTGCCATGGCGTAGTGCGCGTGTTTCGATCTAAGTGCAATTTATGAAACAAGCTGTCATTGTCACGCATATCATGGTCCTGCTCCTGGCTACTTCTTGCGAAAAACACAACATGCTCCTCAAAGAACGGGAGAATGCTGAAGCGGACATCAGGCGAGGGAACGACGAACTGCATGCAATGGATGCGAAATTCGCCTCCCTCGGCCTTGATCCCATTGCCGCCGCAATCACCTTGGAAAGGCAGCACTCCGAATGGCAAAAGCACATTCTCAAACAAGAGCAGGACTTGGCCGCACTGAGTAAAAAATGCTCGGATGGCGAGGAAGAATTAAAAGCTCTGCGTCCGCGAATCGACTCCTACAAGACTAAATTTGTCCGGTAATCTCCAACTCTCACGCCAATGTTCGAAGAATCTAAAGCTTGGGTTTTCATTTTCATCATAGGGATGCTGATCGCCATCGGCTATGGTGCACACTATCTTTCATCCGTCGATTCCGCCAACGCCGCGTTGATTGAAAGCAAAGCCAAGCTGGCGGACCTCAACGAAATCATCACACAGAGGCGGAAGACGTGGGCGGACTTGGAAAAAACCAATGTATTAATACGCCAGGACATCGAGAAAAATGATGTGCTGACCAAGGCGAGGGAAGTCCTTGATAAGCGCTATCGTGCCGTCGAAAGCGATCTCCGGTACAATGTCGAGTCCATGAAGTCTGCCGTGGAGAAACTGCGCAACAATGCGCCGGGCACAGATTTGGGCGACATTACGTTGACCAATGGAAAAATGATACGTGCCGCCAAAGTGCGCAAAGTGGACGAATCTGGTATTTCCATGATTCATGCCGACGGAATCGGAACCGTGTCAGTCGATCTTCTTCCAGCAGACTTGAAGGAGAAGTACGACCTGGGACCTGATGCGCTCGTGCCTACGCTGATTAGCTTTCAAGAAGCCTTCCTTGCCAAGCCAGAGGAAGGGAGCGCTGCCACATCCAAGGCGAAGGTCTCTGCAACTGCGTCTGCAAGCAAACCTGCACCTGCCGCCGCCACGGGCAGCTCCACCGTTGATGAGGTGAAGGTCAAAAAGATCAAACTGCGAATCGCCGAACTTGAGGCTCGCATCGAAAGTTATGCCAAACCAGTGACACAATATCGAGAAGCCGCTGAGCAACATAAGTCGCTGGCAGAACAAGCCAAGTCTCGTGGCTCGCCGAGCGCCCGACACACCGCCGATGCAAATGCGGCCTTGGCTCAAGCGGCTCAAATTGAACAGCAAATTGCTTCGATGAAAGAAGAGCTCAAAAAGCTCGAAGTCGAATTGGAATACGCGCAGAATCCAAGGTAAGCGTCACTCCCCTCCCGCCACTTCCGGATTGAGCGGTGTGTAGTGCTCCAGATAGCCGATCATCATTTCGTCGAATGTTTGCTGGCCCCAGCGGATGTCCTTGGTCGGATCGGGGTTGGCGGGATTGGCGGTGCTGTTGTCGTAAACAGCGGTGACTTTGATGGTGGTGCCGCGGGGGATGAAGCGGGGCTTGGCGTAGTCGTAGCGAAGCTGCCAGTTGAAGTCATAGCGCGGGATGTCGAGCAGAGTCTCGGTCTTTCCATCGGGGAAAACGGCCTCGAATTTGAAGGCCTTGCCACGGACGTGCATGTGTGCCATGAGAGCCATTGCATTGACATCCGCAGGCAGCTTGCGCTGGGCAGTTTCGACATGATTCGCAGCGCCCGCGGGAATGTTGATTCGCGGATTGGGCAGCGCCGAGGTGTGAACAAGATATTTCGGCGGTTCCTTGGCGAAGAGCAGCCCCATACGCATCGTGTCCTGCACCGCTTTGCCGTTCGGCGTGTAGTGGATTTGGAAGCTCACGGTCGCGCCTGCAGGTAGTTTGCGGGCAAAGCCCTCAGGATAGATCAGTTTCGTGTTTCCAGGCACGTAGGCTGCCCAGTAGCCTTCATTTCCCTCGTCGCCACCACGACGGACCTTCTGGCCCTTCTCGTAAACCGTAACGATCACGTGATGCACCACTTCGCGGGCCGTCGGCAAGATTTCATAGCCGCGCACCCAACGGTCTTCAGGAAAATCAGTTGCCACAGTGACATGCTGATAGGGCATCGTGCCTTCCGCCTTGATGGAGATCGGCTTTGCTGCAGCGATGATGGCATCAGGTTTGCCAATGCTCCACTCCGTGGGGAACTGTCGTGGTTTTGGTGCATCGGCGACATCGCCTCGAGGACGATCAGATGCCAGCCAGGCAAGCAAATCAGCACGATCGCGCTCAGGAAGCGAGCGATCGTTGATCCACGGCGAATGATCCACGCCTGCAAGAGGTGCGGCAAACCAAGGCGGCATCGCGCCGCGATCCACCTGCTTGCGGATCATGCCTGCGTGCTCGATGACCGCATCGTAAGAATCGAGCGCGAAAGGCCCCACACCGCCGCTGTGATGACATTCCACGCAATTCGCCTGCATGATGCGGGCGATGTCGCGATGATAGGTCACACTCGTGCTCGCAACGCTTGTTTTGACTGGCAAATCCAGCGCACAACCCGGGGCGCTGGTGGCGGCGATGTCCGCAGGCTCGCCGCGCAGCATGGATGCAACCGCATCACGAAGGTAATGGTGCGCGGGCTTGTCCTTGGCATAGCCAAGCCCGTATTGGTCGTTCAAAGCACCGCGATAGACGAGCGTGCGTGCCGCATCGAGCAAAAACACTTCCGTAGTGGTGGTCGCACTGAGCACCTGAGCCAGCTTGCCGTCGGCATCAAGGGCGACCTTGGACTTCAGGCCATGATCTGAGATGAATTTGGTGATCTCATCGGCTTTTTGTCCTGGAGGTGCATTCACCAGGAGCAGATTCAAGTCCTGGGCTTTCATATCCTTTTCCAACCGGGCCACTTCCGGTGCCAGCTTGCCGCTGATCGGGCACGTGGCGCTGAACAAGGCGACAACGAGGCCGTTCTTGCCCGCAGCGGCACTCAGCCTGGTTTCAGAGCCATCGTTCGTCTTCAATGCAACGTCCTCCACCATGCGTCCCACGCCGTGATCGCCTGCCTTGAGAAATTCCGGTGCCTCCTTGAAGGATGGGTCTTCGTTTGCGGGCTTGATCGGGCTGGTGGAAGCAGGAACGCCCGTCGGACCACGCTTGCGCAGACTGGCGAGCACTTTGACCGTCTCGTCGAGGGTCACACTGCCGTCTTTGTCGGTGTCGAGCCCGTTGAACCACTTTTTGTTCGGCAGTTCGTCTTCGGTGAGTTTGCCATCGCTGTTTTTGTCGAACCGCTTGAAGAGGCCGCCTGTGTCATCGGTGGCGCCCACAAGATTTTGAGCCTTGCGCACGCTTTGCAGCGCCTCGTCACGGGTGAGCGTGCCGTTTTTGTCAGCATCAAGCATTTTCAAATAGCTGGCGCTGTTCATCTCGTCGCCGCTGATGACGCCGTCGTTGTTTTTGTCGAAGGCATTGAAGCGCGCGTCGAATTCCGCGAGTTGCGACTGCGCGCGCAGTCCGATGGCGGAAACGGCCAGCACAATGCAGCCGAGGAGGATGAAGCCGAGCTTTTTCATGGAGGAGTGGGAAGTGAACTCGATCTGTGACAGGAAGTTTCCTGCCGTATGACAGGATCATCCAGTCAAAATCGCACCTGGACGATTGACGCCGCGGTTCCCGTCCGTTTGAATCGTTCTCGATGAACAACCGCATCCTCTCCCTACTGTCCGTCATGGCCCTCGCCGGCAGCGCCGCCGCCGAAGTGGCTTATGAATTCGTCCCGAACTTCATCCAGCCGCCGCCCGGCAAGGAAACCATCGGCAACGGCCATGGCGAGATCGCCGTGGATTCCTCCGGCAAGATCTATGTGAGCGTGCAGGAAGCAAATGCCGGCATCCAGGTCTATGGCACAGACGGCAAGTTCATCAAAGCGCTGCCGCTGCCGCAGTCATTGCATGGTTTCGTGATCCGCAAATACGGTGATGGCGAGTACATCTACGCCGCTGTGTTGAGCGAGCAGAAGGTTATCAAGTGCGACCTCGACGGCAAGGTGCTGATGACCATCCCAACAAGTGAATTCCCCGCCGACAAGATTGGCAAGGGCCTCAAGCTCACCAACTGTGACATCGCTCCGAACGGCGACATCTATGTGGTCGATGGCTACGGCCAGAGCTTCATCTTTGTGTTCACTCAAGACGGTAAATTCAAGAGCGTGTTCGGTGGTCCCGGCGAACCGCTCAAACTCGCCAACGCGCACAAAATCTTCATCGACCGCCGCTTCGAGCCAGCTCGTGTGATGATCTGCGACCGTGGCCACAAACGCATGCTGCACACGCAGCTCGACGGCACTTTCATCGGCGAAATCGCCACCGAGATGCGCAATCCGAGCTCCGCCAGCTTTCACGGCGATCTGATGTGCGTGGCTGAGATCGCCGGTAACGTCAGCGTGTGGGACAAGAACAACAAGCGAGTCGCCGACCTCGGCACAAGTCCGAAACCGACCAACACACCCAAAATTGAACCCAAAGACTGGCAACAAGGCATCGTAACGAGCCCGCACGGCATCACCTTCGACAACGACGGCAACATTCTGGAGACCGAATGGAACCAGTGGGGCCGTGTGTTGCGCTGGAACTTGAAGAAATGATGCGTTGCGTGCGATCCATCCTCATTCTCGCCGCAGGGGGAGCCGTTCTGGCCCCCCTGTGTGCTTTCGGGCATGGAGCGGAGTTTTTGAGCGCCAAACTCACACTGCTGCCGGATGCCGAGGTGCTGCTTGAAATCACTGCCGACTACGGCGGGAATCCGCTTATCGCGGACGAAGTGGCAGCGAAGGCGGCATTGCTCGATCCGATCAGACTGCAACGCGACGAAACGCTCGTGCCACTGGCACAGCTCGCAGACGCCAGCATTTCACAGCATGACAACTGGGCCGAATTTGCGCCCGCCTCGTATCTTCCATCTGACACAGAGGCTCAGTCGCACGCCTTGATTACGGCGGCATGGCGCTGGCAAAGCGAAGCACCCGAAATCATTTTCAAAATGCCTGAGGGCAAGCTTCACGACGTGCTGTTGTGGACGCGTGACGAAACGAATCCTGCCGCTCCACCAAAATGGATGCTGCTGCTCGCGGGTGACAAATCAAAGGCCATCCCCGTCCACTGGGCGCCGTGGTGGCAGCGCTGGCAGACGGTGATGGCCTCCTCGGTTTTCGTTCTCGCGCTCGGTTACTTCGTCTCGCGGAACTTCACATTGCGCCAGCGCACGCTGTAGGGGCCGGTGCCTTTCTTGATGCCGTGAACTTGGAAGCCGATGTAGCCTTCTGCATCGCCAGGCTGGGTGAAATCGGCGGTCGCCACGCCATTGACGAAGCTTTGATAACGATCGCCCTTCACCACGATGCGGTAGTGATTCCACTCGCCTTTTTTGAAGGCCGCTTTCGCTGCGTCGGTGCGCACGGCTTCGGTCTTCGTCAAAATGCTCCACCAAGTGCCTCGACGGGCTTCATCGTAAAAATCGCCGGCGGTGCCGTTGATCGCGATTTCGCACTGCGGTCCATAGAGACGGCCGGGAGGATTCGGTTTGCCGCTCTTGCTGCCTTCAGGCGCAGGATCGCCTTCCTTGGCGATGTGACTGCGCACCTGCACGCCCGAGTTGAGTTCGTCATCCACCTTCACTTCGAACTCGAGTTCGAAATCCTTGAACGGCCCAATGGCGAGAAAGGTATTCGGGCTGCCATCGACTGTGGTGCCAATGAGAACGCCGTTTTCCACTTTGTAGCTGGCTTGGCCGCTGATGATCTGGCCGCCTTGGAGCGAACCGTCTGCGAACCAGTACTGCCAGTCCGGCCCTGAATCCTGGGCTTGGAGTGTGAAGAAGGTGGTGGTGAGAACGGCAACAGCCGAGAGCGAGGCAATGAGGCAGGTTTTCATAAAAGAGGGCGGTTTGAACGGCTTTCGTCTGCAGTTTCCATCGAAAAGCCACAGTTATTTAAGACAACTTAAACATATTGGTCATTTTTACCGGGTAAAAACCTCAAATAAATCGAAACCAACCTTGACCATTTGGCCATGTCCGAGTTAAAACCTGATTATTACCCGGTTATTATTAGATGGCTCGCCCCTCAAACACCTTCGACTCACTCTCGCTCACGATCGCGGTCACCCCGCAGATCAAGCAGTACCTCGAAGACATGACCTTGAAGGGCACGTTTGGCAGCAGCCCCGCCGAGGCGGCGAGGATGCTTCTGAGCAATGGGATCGATGCCATGTTGAACTCGGGTGCTTTGGAAAGACGCAAATGGACGCTCAAGGACGGGGAACTCGTCCTCGTCACACCCGACTAACCTGCCCTCCCGACATGACTCTGCAACTCGATCCTCACGCCGACACCACCGTCTTCTCCACCCTCGTCGAAGTCGAAATGACCGACGCGGACCGCAGCCTCAAGGGCAACTGGAAGTCCGAGACACGCCTCTCGATGCTCTCCCACGAAATCGCCCGCTACATGCCGGAACTCGCCGCCATGCTCGCCCAAAGTGGCCGCGAGAAGTTGCTGGCGGCTTGAAATGCCGCGCCCTTTGCGCCAACGAGGCGCATGACCCTGATTTCTGGAACCGCCGTCGCTGAAAAAGTCCTCGAAGAATGCCGCCGAGACATCGCGGAACTCGCCGCCCAAGGACGCAAGCCCGGCCTCGCCGTAGTTCTTGTCGGTGATGATCCAGCTTCCCGCGCCTACGTGCGCTCAAAGGACAAAAAATGCCGCGATCTGGGCCTGCACTCGGTCAAACTTGAGCTTCCGGCCACCACCACGCAGGACGAGCTGCTCGCGCATGTCCGCGTTTTGAACAACGACCCGTCGATTCACGGCATTCTCGTTCAAAGCCCGCCACCGAAGCACATCGACGAGGCAGCCATCGTGCGTGCGATTGATCCCGCCAAGGATGTGGACGGCTTCCATCCTGTGAACGTCGCCAAGCTCGCGCTCGAAGATCCCACCGGCTTCGTTCCCTGCACTCCTCTTGGCTGCCAGCGCCTCTTGATTGACGCGGGCGTCGACACGAAAGGCGCGCATGCGGTCGTCGTCGGCCGCAGCATGATCGTCGGCAAGCCGATGGCGCTGCTGTTGATGGCGAAAGGCGTGGGCGGTGACGCCACAGTCACCGTCACACATTCACGCACTCGCGACCTCGCCGCGATCACACGCACCGCCGACATCATCATCGCTGCCATTGGCCGCCCGCACTTCATCAAGGCTGAGCACGTCAAAGAAGGCGCGGTCGTCATCGATGTCGGCATCAACCGCGTGGATGATCCATCGAGTGAAAAAGGCTACAAGCTCGTCGGAGATGTCGCCTTTGATGAAGTCGCGCCGAAGTGCCGCGCCATCACGCCGGTGCCGGGTGGCGTCGGTCCGATGACTATCGCGATGCTTATGGCGAACACGATCAAGGCCTGCCGCCAGTTGTCTGCATGACACGCGGCGCGAGGGGCGTTCATTTGCGCGCATGAAAGCCAACCTCGCCGCCCTTTTTCTCCTCGTCTCGCAAGCCCTCGCGCTCGATACCGCCAAGCTCGCCGCCATTCATCCAGCGATGGAGGAGGCGGTGAAGGCCAAACAAGCCGCTGGCATCGTCACGCTGGTGATGGAGAAGGGCAAAATCGTCCATCACGACGCCGCAGGCATGGCGGACATCGCCAAAGGCCGTGCGATGGAGAAGGACGCTCTATTCTGGATCGCCTCGATGACAAAATCCGTCAACGCGACCGCTGTCATGACACTGGTGGACGAAGGAAAGCTCACGCTCGACACACCGGCCTCACAATGGCTGCCCGAACTCGGGAATGTGACCGTCGAAGGCGGAGCGAAACCGGAAAAGCCGATCACGCTGCGCATGCTGCTCTCGCACACCGCGGGAATCGCCTTTCCGCCGCGCAAACCGACGGATGGCGCGATCTCGCTCAAATCGTATGTAGCCTCGCTCATCAAGACACCTTTGGCCTTCCAGCCTGGCAGCAGCTACGAATATGGCTTCGGCCCCACGGTGGCTGGACGCATCATCGAAATCGTCAGCGGCATGAAATACGAGGATTTCATGCGCACGCGCCTCTTCGAACCGCTGGGCATGAAGGACACGACCTTCCATCCAGATGATACGCTGCGCGCCCGCATCGCCCGCACTTACAAGATGGACGAGGACACGCACGAACTCGTGCCCGGCTACAATCCCTTCGTCACGAGCGATTCGAGCGTCCAGCATATGCCGGAGCCCGCAGGCGGCCTGTTTTCGACCGCCGCCGACATGGGCCGTTTTTACGCGATGATCGCCAACGGCGGCGAACTCGATGGCAAACGCATCCTGAGCGCGAAATCCGTGACCGACATGACGACGCCGGTCACCGCTGGAGGCAAACAGCTCAACTACGCCTGTGGCTGGCAGTGCAACATCGAAACGCAACGCGTGTGCCCTGCGATGCCCGTCGGCAGTTTTGGTCATGGCGGCGCATTCGCTACGAATGGTTTCATCGACCCGAAGAGCGGCATCGTCACCGTCTTCATGGTGCAGAACGTCCTCGTGCCCGACAGCGGCAAGCCGCGTGATGTCTTCCAAAAACTCGTCATGGAAGCCGCTGGCATCGCCGTGAAGCCGCCACCTGCGGCGAAGAAGAAGCAAAAATAACGCGTCAGGTTTTGCTTCCAAAACGTCAGGCAGGTGTGGCACGCTGTGCCCGCCTGCGATGACCGCCCGTCCCCTGCCCCGCCCTCCCGCATTTCGCACCACACGCTGGACGTGCGTGTGCGAGGCGCAGTCCGGTTCCGAAGACGGCCGCGCAGCACTCGCTGAGCTCTGTGATGCCTATTATGAGCCTGTGCTCGCGTTTCTGCGCTGCGAGCTGCGGGACGCGGATGCCGCGCGAGAGATGAGCCACGCGTTTTTTGCCGAAATGCTCGGCAACGGCTCAATTGGTGGCGCAGATCGCACACGTGGACGGTTTCGCTCTTACCTGCTCGGTGCGGTGAAGCATTTCGTGACACGTCAGCGCGAATCATCGGCCCGCATGAAGCGCGGCGGTGGCCTTGAGGCGCTCTCACTGGATCACGAGGAGGCGGTTGAAGTAGCTGACGTTCGTCAAATCACGCCCGATGCCGAGTTTGACCGTCAATGGGCCGTCACCGTGCTCGCACGTGGCCTTGAGGCACTGCGCCTCGAATGCATGGCCGAAAATCGCGCGACGTTCTTCGAATCCGTGAAGCCGCTGCTCACCGGCGATGGCGCTTACGGTGATCAAGCCGCGCTGGCAGCGACCTGCGGCATGAACTTGGACGCGTTTCGCATGGCGGTGCATCGATTGAAGAAGCGCCTGCGGCAGTGCGTGAAGGCGGAAGTCGCCGGCACGCTGGATGATCCCGCGATGGTGCAGGAGGAGATGCAGAGCCTCTTCGCCGCGCTCGGCGGTTGAAAAAAGTCCGTTATGATTCTCCCGCTGCGCATCAGGACACCGGCATGAGCGAATCCCCCTCCAGACAATGCCCTCAATGCGGCGCCGACATGCCCGCCAGCACGGAAGGTCTCTGCCCGCGCTGCCTGATGGCCCAGATCGTCGAACCCACGCAGGATGGTGGTCCCAACAACACCGCGCTGCCACCGCTGACGCCGGAGGAACTCGCGCCGCATTTCCCGCAGCTCGAAATCCTCGAATGCCTCGGTCGCGGCGGCATGGGCGTCGTTTACAAGGCACGTCAAAAATCTCTGAACCGTCTCGTCGCGCTCAAACTGCTCGCTCCCGAGCGTGCGGACGATCCACAGTTCGCCGCACGCTTTGAAAAGGAGGCGCAGGCGCTCGCCGCGTTGAGTCATCCGCATATCGTCGCGGTGCATGACTTCGGACAGGCAGGTGGATTCTACTACCTGCTGATGGAATTCGTGGATGGCGTGAATCTCCGCCAGCTCATGCAGGTGAAGAAGCTCACGCCGAAGGAGGCCCTCAGCATCGTGCCGCCCGTGTGCGAAGCGCTGCAATGCGCGCACGAGCGCGGCATCGTGCATCGCGACATCAAGCCGGAGAACCTGCTCATCGACAAGGCAGGCGTGGTGAAGATCGCCGACTTTGGCATCGCGAAAATCGTAGTCCACGAGTCCCCTCGCGGTTCCGGAGACGATGCACCGCGAGAGGACTCGCGGACTACGCCTCACGGCACGCCCGACTACGCCGCACCCGAGCAGCAAAGCGGCTCCGCGGATCATCGAGCGGACATCTACAGCCTCGGCGTGGTGCTCTACGAAATGCTCACCGGCGAGCGACCGAAGGACAAGATCGAGGCGCCGTCGAAACGTGTGCAGGTGGACATCCGCATCGACGAGATCGTGCTGCGCGCGCTGGAGAAGACACCGGAGCTGCGCTTCGCCACCGCAGCGGAATTTCGCACGCAGGTGGAAGCGGTGTCCTGCCCCACACCAATGCCGGCAACGGTTGCGAATCATGCAACAAAAGGTTCCCAAGGTGGATTGGTGCTCCTTGCGGCGGCGATCACGGTTTTCTTCACCGCCATCGCGGCTGGCACACTGCTGGCAGCGCTGCGAATCGGCATTCCAGAGACCTTGATCGTTCTGGGGCTCATCGGCTTCGCGGTCTGGAAATGGAGCCCGGTTTCCAAGCTTCCTCGGGCAACCTGGATTCGCATTCTGGCCTGGTTAGCCTGGCTCCTTGCGGTTCCGATCATTTTGATCGCGCTCTATTTCTTTCTGGGAACGGCATCGGAATCGGGTGGTTGGAATCCCGCTCCGGCCGAGGCCGTCTTGGTGCCGATGGCATGGATCGGTGCGCTGCTGCTCCCGCTGGCGGGCATCACACTCTGGCATGCGTCGCGTCGAGGTGGTCAGAAATCCGGCTGCCTGCGTGTGCTGCTGGCATTCCTCGTCGTGATGCTGGGAATGGCGCTCCTCAGCGGCGCGACGCTCATCTTCAGCTACCGCCAGGCTTCACGGGCAGCGATGGCAGAACGCCGCGCGGCCGAGGCAAAGGTTGAAGAAGTGAAAAAGGCCGCCAAGCAGGCTGGAAAAGACTTTTCCAGCCACGGAGAGCAATGGATCGTCGAAGGCCGCGTCGTCGATGACATGGGCAAACCGGTCACTGATGCGGACATCCATGTCAGCGCGGGGATGGGATCGCTGCAAGTCACAGGCGAAGGCAAAACAGGCACGGATGGGCGCTATCACGTGACGTTTGGCCCTGGATTTTTGGTGGCTGTCAAAGATCGCGCGGGATCGTTGCAAGCCGCGCTGGTGCATGTGGGCAAAGATGGCTACACGGAGAAAAACCTCTGCGAGGCTGGCAATCTTCAAATGGCGTGGGAATTGACAAAGCAGCAGCTCGCCGGAGGATGGCAGCCGGGGCCGCAAAAAACATTTTTGCCAGGCAAGCCGCTCACAGTTGATTTTGTGCTCGTTCCCGCCGCACAGATTCAAGGCACGTTGCTCGACAAGAGCGGCAAGCCGGTCGCGAATCGCACGATCGTCATCACCGGCGATCGCATCGGCCCAGGTGGCAGTATTTACGGGTCCACGCGCACGGATTCGCAGGGGCGCTTCACCTTCAAGGATGTGTCCACTCAGCATGCCTGGTCGTTCAGCATCGACGATCGCTCAGGACATCCGAACCGCACGCCACCGGACCGGTTTGCGACGCCGAGCGAGCATCGCATCACGCTGGAGGCGGACGGCGACAACCTAAAACTCGTGTTGAATGCCTCAAAAACATCCGCGAGCGGAAAACCGTCCCTGATGATGAAGCACGTTGTGCTTCGCTATATCGAAGCGGAGAAAGCGTGGGATGAGCTACTCAGGGAAAATCCAGATTTCGCGAACGCATTCGGTGCCGTGGACAAAGAATCGAACACCATCTCGCTGATATCGGAGAGTCCTGCGTTTGAACGAGCGAGACGCAGACTCGAAGCTCTCGATCTGCGTCCTGACCAAGTCATTCTGCAATGTGAAATCAGAGAACTCGTGAACGGCACAACGTCGGCACACGAGGAGAAGATCGTGGCACGGCCGTCAATCTATGGACTGATGAACCAACCTGCGGTCATCAGTTTTGGCATGCGCGAAAAGGGCGGCTCGGCTTTTGCACTCAAAGTGACCCTCAATCCATTTCGTGAGAAGAACATTCCTGATCAAACGACTCCTCCGCGCATCTCCCTGTCCGGAGCCATCACCGAAAGCCAGGACAACCCGTCCCGTCGCGAGCATGTCACCAAGCTCGAAACAGTGACGGTGGCTTCGGGTGGAACCGTGGACTTCACTCACACCACTCTGGAAGACCGAACCTTTAGATTGCTCGTGACTCCTCGCTGGATTTCGAGCAAAAAAACCGAAGAGATCAACGACTCACCCATCACCAGTTCGATTGCCAGCAACGACAACAGTCCTGAAGGAATCGCCAAAGCACAGCAGCTCGGTGTGGCCGCCGCGGCGAAGGACATCGCGGCGGAGAACTTCCGCATTCTCGCCTACGGCCTGGTGAAGTTCTCGGACGATGATGTCGATGAAGAAACCGGCTACCGCCTGCAATCCGTTGCCGGGACCATCCTCAGCAGCGTTTTTCAAGCCGAGTGCGACGCTTACAACTTTGCGATGCGCGATCATTTTCAGAAACACGTGCGCTGGAAGCGCCCGTTGGCGGAAAACGTCGCCACGAAGCCCGGCACCTACGATCTGCCGCAGGATGTGAAGCTGGTCATTACCGAGGCGAAGCCCGGCAAGGCGGAGAACGCTCCCGCTATTGATGCTCAACTGGTCTGGGGACCGTCTTACACGTCGAAGCAAAATCGAACTTTTGAATTTCGTGTCTCGGAAGGCAGGCCCTTCGGCATCACGTGGAGCGCCGATGGCCAGATTCTGTGGGTGACTTGCTCCGCGCCGCTCGGTGCGGGCAAGGACGAGCGCGTGACACATTTTCTGCGGATCCTCACCGTACGCGGTCCCGGCGAGGTGGACGAGGAAATGAAATCACGAGACGAAGTGGACGCCGCGACGCTCCGTTCCCTGCCGCAGGCATTGCGCGACATTTTTTCTGCCAAACCGACCACGACACTGCAAGGCACCATGAGCGACGACGAACTCAAACAACTCTCCTGGCACGAGTTTGACCAGACGAAGGGCAAATACTGGCGCGAGCTGGCCGACGTGCGGCGCTTCAAAGAAGCGGCGGAATTGATCGAGAAGATGCTTTCGCTTCATCCAGAGCTGGATCGCATCAATGCGTCGAACCTTCACTTCCACGCCGCGCAGTGCTGGGCCATGACGGGCGAAAAGGAACATGCTCTGACGCATCTCGAACTGGCGCAGCATCACACGCAGGTCGGCGGGCTGCTGTGGGACACCTACGTTGATGGAACCGCGGCTTTTTTAAAGAGCGACCGACGCGAACTGCTCAACGCGCACGAGCGGCTGGCGGAAAAGGCCGACGAGCTCAACAAACCAAACCTTTGCGTGCTCGACCGTTTGCTCGCGAATTTTGGCAAGTCGTATGCCGAGGCCTACGAAACCGACGGCCAGGATCACAAGAAACTCAGCGCCGACTGCTTCAACCGCACATGGGAGCTGCTGGAGAAGAAGGATCGGACGAAAGAGGACGACGAGCGCATGATCTCGCTTTCCCACGCGTCGCTGGCGCACTGGCGCATGCGGGAGGACTGCACGGACCGCAATCTGAGCATCGGCTACTGGCAGCTTTCGCGCGTGTATGCCGTTCTCGGCCAGGGAAACAACGCGGAGCGCTACGGCGAGCTGTGTTTGCGTGTCAGCGGCAAGGAGGAACCGTTTTACCTCGCCTACGCCCACGAGGCGCTCGCACGAGCCGCGTCGCTGAACGAACGCCGCGAGCTTTTCGACAAGCATCTCGCCGAAGCGAAAGCGCTGGCCGCGCAAGTCACCGACGCTGACGAGAAGAAGATGCTGGAGGATGATCTGGCCTCGCTCGTGCGTCCGTGAGACAATGGTGAGGAACACAGGCGCATGAATCTTGTCTCCAGTTACAACGTCGTGGCGGACGAGTATGTCCGCCGCATCTACGACGAGCTTCGGCACAAGCCGCTCGACCGGCAGTTGCTGGAGCGATTTGCGGCATCGGTGCGTGAGATCGGACTCGTTTGCGATCTGGGGTGCGGGCCGGGCCACGTCACGCGTCATCTGCATGATCTCGGCGTCGAGATTTGCGGTGTGGATGTGTCACCGGGGATGGTCGCCAAGGCAAGGGAACTCAATCCAGGCATCGAGTTTCACGAGGGCGACATGCTGGCGCTAACCGATGCAGACGAGACATGGGCGGGCATCACGGCCTTCTATTCCATCATTCACATCCCGCGGGATCTGATCTCAAGCGCACTGCGAGAGATGCGACGCGTGTTGCGACCGGGAGGTCGCTTGCTGCTGGCCTTTCATCTTGGCGACGAGACGATTCATCTCGACGAATGGTGGGGCATGAAGGTGAGCGTGGACTTTTTCTTCTTCCGCTCGTCTGAAATGACGTGCTTTCTGAAAGACGCTGGCTTTGAAATCGAAGAGGTCATCGAACGCGATCCATATCCCGAGGTGGAACACCAAAGCCGGCGCGCTTACATCTTTGTCCGAAGACCAGAACTGCCAGGATGAATCCCGCGTCTTGGTCGCACGCCAGAACTCCCCAAGGGCCAGCACCCTTCAGACGTCTCATCTCCAACCACACCACCATCCTCATGTACATCACGCGCATCGCCATCACCATTTTTCTTCTGGGCTCCGTGCTTTGCGCACGCGAGTGGACTTCATCAGACGGACGCAAACTCCAGGCCGACTTTGTTTCCGCCAACGCGACGCATGTGACGCTCAAGATCGCGGGCAAGGACACACTGGTGCCGCTGAACCGACTGTCTGCGGTGGATCAGGCCTTCGTGAAGGAGCAGGCATCAAAGCCTGTGGCCGCCAAGAAGATCGAAGGGCCGTTTGCAGAACTCATCACCGGCGACTGGGCGCTTTCGACCCACAAGGACCTGCCCTTTGCGCTTTACGGTGCGAAGGAACTCGATGCGTCGAAAGCGTATCCGCTCATTCTCGCGCTGCATGGCAAGAGCCAGAACAATGAAAATGGCAAGCAGGTCGGCGGCTGGATGAAGAGCTTCACCACGGAGGCACGCTACACGAAAAATCCATGCATCATCGTCGCGCCGCTATGCTACCAGCCCTACGGCGGCACCGGCGGCGGTTGGAGCGACAAACCGGGCGAGGAGGCCGTTTCGCTGGTCAAAGAACTGCTCAAATCGCTGCCGATCGACAAAGAGCGCGTGTATTGCGTCGGTTACTCGATGGGTGGCTTCGGAACGTGTCATCTCATCAACAGCGAGTCGCGTCTCTTCGCCGCCGGAGTTGCCGTGGCGGGCTGCACGGGTCCGGAAACAGCCAGCACTTTCAAGAAGGTGCCGCTGTGGCTGTTTCACGCCGCCGATGATCCGACGGTGAAGGTGGACTACTCACGAGCACTCGCAGAAGCACTGAAGCGCGACAAGGACTGCAAGTACACCGAGTATCCCACCGGCGGCCACGGCATCGTGGGCAAGGCGTTTGAAGAGGAGGAGATGCACACCTGGCTTTTCGCGAAGGGTGTGGCGGCCAAGTGATCACTTGGGTTCGCTCATCAGACCCCAGGGCTTCAAACGCTTCGCCGCCTGTTCGCGCAGGCGGCTTTGTTTTTCAGGTGGCAGATGTTTGGCGATGCGATCGAGCATGTCTTGAAGATTCACCGTGGTTTTCTGCCAGACTTCAGCACGGAGGGCTTTGAAATCGGAAGCGGTCTTCTGCAACTCGGTGTGAACGGCGGCACGTTCCTCGGCGGTGAGATCGAGATCAGAGGCGATGAGGGATTCAATGTGGGCCGAAGCGCGATCCATGGGCGCGTTTTCACCGCCGGGATGAGTGATGGCATGCTGGGCGATGCGTCGCACCACCAGCAGGCCGCCGCCGATGCCGCAAGCGGCGCCGAGCATGAAAACGAAAGCGAGAAGCAGAAGCGCCTTCCAGCGTGAATGAGCGGGTGATGCGTAGTTCATGATGAAAATCAGATGCCAGCGGTGACAGGGCCTTGCAGATGCCACACGAGAGCGAGTTCATTGATGGCATCGAAGCCATCCTGGCAGGCGATGTAGGCGAAGATGGCCAGCGCTGCCGTTCCTGCGAGGAACCAAGGCACGCGGATCAAACTGGCAAGGTCGTCAAACAATCCGGGCCCGGCCGATTCCGCGACGCGCGCAGGCTGCGAGGTGATTTCAGCACGAATGGCGACGCGCATGTCGAGATCCGCGGGTGCGGAGGCGTTGCGGGCACTGGCAGTGAGCTGCTGCCAGCTTTTTCGTGGTTCAGGTGAGGGAGTAGCCATGTTGGGTGAGGATGGATTTGAGTCGCTGGCGGGCGCGGAAGGCTTTCACCTTCGCGTTGATTTTGCTCCAGCCGAAATGCGCGGCGATTTCAGCAAGAGGCATCTCATTGAGATGAAGAAGGGTGAGCAAGGCGCGGTCTTCCGGCGGCAGATGCGAGAGGATGAACTGCGCCTCGCCAAGATCGCGTTGAGACGCGGCAGAACCGGCGTCGCTGGCGATTTGATCGAGCGGATCGTTGTTTTCATCATGTGGCGCGAGTCGCGAGAAAGGCGTGCGCTGGTGCTTGCGGCAGAATTCGAGGCCGACATTGGCGGCGATGCGTTTGAGCCAGTGAAGAAAAGGTTTGTCCGGCTGCCACTGCGGCAGCGCACGCCAGGCACGGACGAAAGTCTCCTGCACCATGTCCTCAAGGTCGGCACGGTTATTGGCAAAGCGATGGAGGATCGCGGTCACGGTGGATTGATGGCGTTTGATGAGGAGGTCGAAGGCATCGAGATCGCCTGCCTGAGCCGCCTGCACATGGACGAGGTCGTCGTCCGAAGTGGTTGATACTGGCGCGGCGGTGCTCACTGGGTGAAACGGTGAATGGCAACGAGGCAGATCGCAAGGACCGCGCCTCGTTGCCGTGGGGGCTTTGTTTTCTTCAGCGGCCTGCGGCGGCGAAGGCGGCATCGACGAGGGATTCGATCTCCTCGCGGGCGGATTCGATCTGCTTCTGCTGCCCGGGCGTGAGCAGCGGTCGCACCTCGGCACCGATGCGTGCGACGAGCAACGCCCGATCGCGGGCGAGATCGCCGATCTTCTCCGCCGCGGCCTTCGTGGCGGGGCTGCTGGCGTTTTCCTTCGCCGCAGCGGTCATTTCACGACGTGCATCACGGCCTTTGGCGATCTGCGCCTGGATTTCCGGGCGATGATTCTGGAGGATCTTGCTGATCGAGGTCTTCTGCTCGTCGCTGAGCGGCGTTTCCTTGCGGAAGTTCAGGAAGTGACGAACCGCGGCGCGAACGATCTCGCGAACGGAGGTGCGGGTTTCCTCAGGAATGATGCCCGCGCCGAAGTCGGACGCGTTGCCAAAGGCCATCGCGGGTGCCGCGGCGGCAAGGCCGAGCATGGCGATGAGTGAAAGCGTGAGGGTTTTCATGGGGTGAGTGGATTGAGGGTTGGAGAAATGGAATGATGGAGTTGTGGATTATTTCACCGGTGCGGTTTTCGTGGTGGTGTTGGTGGCGGACTTGGTCTCGCCGGACGGTGTCGTGATGCTGCGCACAGCGGTGCGGACACCATCAGCACGGGTGACGGAGCCACTGGTGGTAGTGGTCTGGCCTTGCGGACCGGTGACGCTGCCCGAGGAGGTGCGCCCGCTGCCGTCGGCATTGAGGACGACCTGCTGGTTGGTGGTGATGGATTTGCCTTTCGCGCCGGTGGTGGTGGCACCGCGGGTGACTGAACCAGGAACGACCGTGCCGCCGACCGAGCGTGTGGCGGTGCCACGACCTGTGGTGACACTGGATTTGCGGCCAAAATCGCGTGCGCTGGCGTTGACGAGACCGAGACCGATGACAAGGAGAACGAGGGTGGATTTCATTGACGTGTGTTTGAGGAGTTGTTGGGGTGATGCGCGGCGGAATTGCCGCTCATCAGGCTGAATGGCGGGAGGGGAGAGGCGGTTACAGAAAAAACATTCCCATCGCGTGCCGCTCATGCGATGCTCCGCGCCGCCATGATGAACCGCCCGACCTTTTTCGCCGTTTTGAGCGCCTGCGCGCTGCCTGTGTGCCTGCTTGCCGAGGAAACCAAGCCCGACAAGCCGGCGGAGCCCAAGAAAGAGGGCCAACAAGAGGAGAAGAAGGAAGATAAAAAGGAGGACAAGAAAACGGAAGGCGACAAACCCGTCCTGACAGAGGGAAAGGTGACGATTGGCGGCAAGGAGTTCGCATATCAGGCGAAGGCAGGAACGCTGCCGATCTTGAAGCCAGATGGCAAACCAACGGCGCAGGTGTTTTACACCGCCTACACGCTGAAGGATGTGAAGGAAGCGTCGGAGCGACCAGTGACCTTCTGCTTCAACGGCGGGCCGGGAAGCAGTTCGGTGTGGCTGCACCTCGGCGCTTTTGGGCCAAAGCGTGTGGATTTGCCTGCGGACGGTCTGACGCCGCCAATACCACCGGGCGGGCTGGTGAACAATGAGTTCTCCCTGCTGGACGTGACGGACCTCGTTTTCATCGATCCGGTGAACACCGGCTTCAGCCGGGCGGAGGATCCGAAGAATCTGGGTGAGTTTCTCGGCGTGCAGGAGGACATCCAGAGCGTGGGGGAGTTCATCCGGCTGTGGGTGACTCGTGAGCAACGGTGGCGCTCGCCGAAATTCATCGCGGGTGAAAGCTACGGCGGCATCCGGGGTGGCGGGCTGGCGGAGCATCTGCAGCAACGGCACCGGCTGTACCTGAACGGGATCATTATCGTGTCCGGCCTGCTGGACTACGCAACGCTGCTGCCAGGTCCCTTGAACGACACACCCTACATCACGCTGCTGCCGGCCTTCACGGCGACAGCCCATTATCACAAGAAACTACCCGCCGATCTGCAGGCCGACTTCAAAAAAGCGGTGGCGGAATCGCGGGCGTTCGCATTTGGCGAATATGCGTCAGCGCTGCTGAAAGGGGCGGAATTGCCAAAGGCAGAGCGTGGAGCGGTGGTGCAAAAGCTGGCGAGGCTGACCGGATTGGAGCCAAAACTGATCGAGGAGCAGCACCTTCGGATCGACAGCGGTGTTTTCCGGGAACATTTGCTGCGGAAGGAAAAACTGGTGCTGGGAGCCTACGATGCCCGCGTCACAGGCAAGGATGGCGACGAATCGGAGAACCATCCGCAGATCGAGCCGTTCATGCGCGTGGTGGGCAGCATTGCCGCGGCGTCCATGAACGCTTACCTGCGGGAGGACCTGAAATTCGAGAAAGACCTGCCTTACGAGGTGCTGGCCCCCCAGCCGAACTGGAACCACGGCAAAGGAAACAGCTACACCAGCGTGAGCGGCCAGCTCGCCGGGGCGATCACGCAAAACCCGCACCTCAAGGTGCTGGCACTGCTGGGCTGGCGGGATCTGGTCACCCCGCCGGACAACATGCTCCTGAGCGTGCGCCAAATGCGGCTGCCGGACGAGCTGCGGGGGAACATCGAATTCGCCGAATACGAGGCCGGCCACATGATGTACACCAACCGGCCAGACATGGAGAAGATGCACGCGGACATCGCGGCCTTTATCACAAAGGCGCTGAAATAGCCACAGAGGCCCAGAGGGAGCTGGGTGTAAGCTGCCCAGCCAGTCTCCTCCCCCCTGCGGACACCGCCTTCTTCACCCCCTCTCCCCCGGACCGTTTCCTGACCTTGCCAAAATCTGAAAAAATGTGCAAATTTGTCTAATCGAAGGGGGCACGGGGGCGTTGGCCTACTGAAGCTTCCTTGACTTCATTTCCCTATCCATACCACCATGAAACAAACCAAGAAACTGCTGAACGGCCTGGTCGTTGTAGCCCTGTTCACCACCTCCGTGTTCGCGGAGATGCGGACATGGACCGACACCAAGGGCCGCCAAGTCACTGCCTCATTCATCGGCCTCGATGGTGAGAACATCATCCTGCAAACCGCTGATGGGGGCACCCACAAGTTCCCGCTGACCAATCTGTCTGCGGAGGATCAGGCGCTTGCGAAGACCATGAAGCCTTCCGACCAGCCCGTGATGCTGGCGAACGCCACCGTGGCCCAGGCCGCCCAGAACATCGACCGGTTGGTTGCAACAGGCTTGGTCAAGGCCAATCCAGAGCGGGTGAAGGGCGGAAAGACCCCCATCACCGGGTTCAATCCCATGGCCAATGACGAGCAGTTCGTCCGCCGTGTGTATCTGGACATTGTCGGCCGCATTCCAAACCATGACGAGGCTGCGATTTTCTTGCAGGACTCCAATCCCAACAAGCGCGCCAAGCTGATCGACATGCTGTTGGACAGCCCCGGCTACAACAGCCACACGTTCAACTACGTAGCGGAAATGCTGCGGGTGAAGGACCGCCTTGATCAGCCTAATCTGCGTGGTGTCCCCTACATCAACTGGCTGCAGGACCAAGTTGCCAAGAATCGCCCGTGGAATGAAATGGTCTATGACATGCTGACCGCCACCGGCAAAATGTGGCACAACGGCGCTGCTGGCTACCTCATTCGTGACGCAGGCATGCCACTGGACAATCTGGCCAACACACTGGCTGTATTCCTCGGCACTGACGTTGCCTGCGCTCAATGCCATGACCATCCGTTCGCAGACTGGACGCAATATCAGTTCTACGAAATGGCCTCCTTCTTTGGTGCCACCACGACCAACATGCGAGTGGCGCAAAGCAAGCGTAGCAAAGACTCCCCTGGCATGATGAACATGGCTAATGATCTAATGCCGAAGATCGAGGAAATCATCACCAAGAGCGGCCAGGACATCCGCCGCCTGCGCAACGGCATTGGCAATTACATCGGGGCCAACCGCTGGGTGGTTGGTGACATGGAGCAGAACACCCTCAAACTGCCCCACGACTACAAATATCCCAATGCCAAGCCCAATGACCCGGTGGAACCCAAGTTCATCACTTGGAGCAAGAACGACAAGAATCTTGCCGCGTACAAGCAGAAGGTTGGTAAAGAAGAAGGTCTTCGCACTTCCTTCGCCAAATGGGCCACTGATCCGAGCAATCCTCGCTTCGCCATGGCGATCGCAAATCGTATGTGGAAGCGTGCATTTGGCCAGGGCATTTCCGAGCCGGTGACAAACATCGATGATCCTGAGCAATCTGCCAATCCGGCGCTTCTCAAGCATCTGGCGGAGGAAATGAAACGCGTGAAATTCAACCTCAAGGATTTCATGCGCATCATCTACAACACCCGTGCCTACCAGTCCGAAGCCACAAGCGAACGCATTGCCATGGGTGAGCCCTACTATTTCCAAGGCCCCCTGCTTCGCCGCATGACCGCGGAACAGGCTTGGGACTCCTATATGACCCTCGTGCTCGGTGATCCTGACAAGTACACCAAGCCGTTGGAAGACCTGTACAGCCGCTCCATCGACCTGGACCTGACAAACCCGAAGCTGACCGCCGAAACAGTGCTCATCAAGTATGACGCCTACCAGAAGATGGCCCAGAAAGAGCGTGAGTTGATGGGAGGTGGTCTCTCCGACGCCGGTGGCGACATGATGATGGAGGATAGCAAGTCCAAGGCGAAAAGCACCAAGGGTGCTTCCAGCCCTGCGATGGAAAACGCCTCCCTCAGCTACAATGGCATGGTGCTCCGCCGTGCAGCGGAACTGGAACAGCCAGCCCCCAACGGCCACTTCCTCATCGACTTCGGCCAGTCCCCGCGCCTGCTCATCGATGGCAGCGTCAAGAGCGGTTCGGTGCCCCAAGTCCTCATGATGATGAATGGCAAAGCCCAGGAAATGCTTACCAACCCCGATTCACTCGTCTTCCGCACGATGGAAAAAGTGAAATCACCCTCTGAAAAGGTTGAGTCCATGTTCCTGTCCATTCTCAGCCGCCGTCCCACCATGGTGGAAAAAGACATCGCCAAGCGCACTCTTGGTGCTGGCGATGACGGCTACGCCAACATGATCTGGGCGCTCATCAACACCCGTGAATTCATCTTCGTTCAATAACAACACCACCCACACCACTAACGCGCATACGCTCCTACCATGAAAACCGAACTGAACCGACTCAACGACGTTTCCCGTCGTGAATTCGTGCTCCGCACTGCTAAAACCGCGCTTGGCGTCAGCGTCATGCCGATGCTTGGCGGCAGCCTCGCCAAGGCTGCTGGCACCAGCGGCTCCGGCACACCGGGCTTTGGCAAGGCCAAACACGTCATCTTCCTGTGGATGGGCGGTGGCATGACCCACATCGACACTTGGGATCCCAAGGATGGCCCCACCAAGGGCCCGACAGACCCCATCAAGGCCCAGTCTGGCTCCGGCAACCTTGACCGCCTCGGCGGCACCATGGTCAACATGGCAAAGGTCGCCAACAAGTTCGCCATCGTGCGCTCCATGAGTTCCAAGACCGGGGTTCATGAATCAGGCACCTACGTGATGAAAACTGGCTACGAGCCGCGTGGCACGATTGTGCATCCTTCCATGGGTGCATGGGCCTCGCACTTCCTCGGCCGCATCAAGGGCGTTACCCTGCCTGATAGCGTCGTGGTCAACAGCGGAAGCGCCTATCCAGGTGCTGGCTTCTTCCCCACGGGGTTGAACCCGATTCCGATCTCCAGCCCGGAAGCCGGCCTGCAAAACATCCGCCCGAGCACTTCTGACAACCAGTTCCAGAAGCGCCTTTCGCTTGTGGATGAGTTCGATGCCGCTTTCCGGAAGAAGTTCCAGTCCGACGAAGTGAAGGCCTATTCCGACTTCTACGATGAAACCATCAAGCTCATGAAGAGCGAAGACCTCAAGGCCTTCGACCTGAGCCAGGAGTCCCAGACTGTGCGCGACAAGTTTGGACGCTCCAGCTTCGGCCAGGGCGCGCTGCTTGCCCGTCGCTTGGTACAGGCTGGTGTCCGTTTCGTCGAAGTCCAGTTCGGCGGCTGGGACATGCACAACACGATCGACAACGCTCTCGGCAACACCGGTGCGACGATGGACAGCGTATTCGCCGCGCTCATCGAGGACTTGTCCTCGAACGGCCTGCTTGAATCCACGCTCATTGTGATGGGTTCTGAATTCGGCCGCACTCCGGACATCAACGAAAACGATGGCCGTGACCACTATCCGCTGGCCTACTCCACTGTCTTCGCGGGCGGCGGCATCAAGGGCGGCTTCGTTTACGGCTCCACTGACAAGGAAGGCCGCCGTGTTGCCGACAAGCAGGCGACTCCGCAGGACTTCCTGTCCACCATCGGCCACGCCATGGGTCTGCCGGTGGACGAAGTGGTCATGTCCCCCACCAATCGCCCCTTCACCGTGGGCGACAAGGGCGTGCCTATTCTCGATCTGTTCGCGTAACGGCGTGCTGGAAGAGTTTGACGTTCATCAACGACACTCGAAAACACCCGGTCGAAAGGCCGGGTGTTTTTATGTGCCCGTCGCTCTCGTTCACCACCCAAACTAGGATTATCACGCTATCAATCTCAACGGTTCCTGCTCTTCCCCCGGCACCTCAGCATCGCAACCGCCCCCAGGATAATGAGGGGCAGGCTCCTTGGTTCCGGCACCAAGACTGGCGTCACGGTGAAACTGAAGTCATCGAAGTAGTTCTTGAAGCTTGCTGCTCCGTTGTTCAGAGTCCCCCCCCGCAAATCCCATTGCAATCCCGTCAGCGCATCAGAATCGAGTCCCAGCGCCTGGTTGGCCAGCACGTACGTTTCGGGCCCAAGTGTGGTCGTGGAGTCATCATACGCCATCACCACCATTCCGGCAGTGTTGTTGGCTGTGTCCAGGATCACTACCAGCTCCGACCAGCCCAGGCTTCCCAGCCGATGGGCGGTGGTTTGCCACGAACCAGCCCCTGGCAACCGGTATTGCAGCATGTTGTCTCCTGTGTAACCCACCTCAAACACCGTCTGCCCCATCGCATCGCGAAGTGACAGGCCGAAGATGTTGTCCGTGTCCGGATCGTCCCAGTCGGAAGGGCACAGCCAGAACGCCATTTGGATTTGCATACTGGCGGACATGGCCGGGGCGAGACCGTTAAAATCCCTCGAATCCAAGTCATACGCATAACTCAGATTGGTGTCCGAGGCCAGCAGGTTGAGCACGCTGGAGCCCGCTCTTGCCCCAGGATAGCGGTAAGCATGCACATAATCGCGGTTAAAGGTACCCCCGTAGTAGTAGGGAGCGTCCACATCTTCGTTCAAGCGACCTCCTGCAAGTGCACGCCAAAGGCCGGAGTTGTCCGTGATATCCTCCGCCGTACCGCCGGGACCACTGTGATTGGTCCCATATTGCCCCGCATTGTACCGGCTCAAATCCGCTCCATGAGTGGCATCTCCCATCGTGTTTGGATAGGTCCCCAGCGGCACCACACCGGTGTAGCCATTAGCTTCGATGTTGTTGAGGAAAAACTGAGCATCCCCGGCCAAGAAGGCCGATAGAATCTGCCCATCTTGGGGAACGCGATAGCCGTCCTGCTCCTCGAAGCTTCCCAAAAACGCATCGCTCCTCGAAGGGAGGACAAAACTCCCAAAGAGAACGAGGCAAACAAAAAGGCTGGAGGGCGAGACGCTCACAAACTAAAGCTATATTTAGCTTGTTTAAATGTATATTCAATAATTTCTGCATTGAACTGCTTTTGCCTTCTTCCCCCACTGACCGTTATGGACCCCTTCCGGGCTAACTTGCCTCATCCCTGCTCAGTGATCAGAAAAGCGAAGGCACCCAAGTCACCTTTTACCGCTTGCGGCTCCTTGTGAAGCCCTGATAATGGGCGCCCCTCCGACCCGGCGCGATCTGGAAATCCATGAGCAAATCCCCCTCCCAAAGTGATGACCTCCCCTTCGAGGATGCCATGCATCGTCTGGACGAGATTGTGGCGGGAATGGAGGACAGCCAGCCTTCATTGGAAGAGATGATTTCCAGCTATGAGGAAGGCGTGCGTCTCCTCAAACTCTGCCGCCAGCGCCTTGACGGTGCCCGCCGTCGTGTAGAACTGATCAGTGGTGATTTGGAAGGTGGCAAGGCTGCCCTCGCCCCCTTTGAGTCCGCTGCGGACGAGGCTGTTGCCGAGGATGCCGAAAAAAACCGCACCCCATCCCGCCGACGCAAAGCCACCGATGCCGAGGGTGGTGAAATCCGATTGTTTTAGACCTGTGGACACCTCCGAACTGCCTGCCATCACCTCCCCTGCTGATCTCAAAGCCCTGCCGCTGGAGAAACTGCCCGCCCTCGCGGAAAAAATCCGCCAGACGCTTATTGAAACACTCAGCCAGACGGGCGGCCACTTGGGCCCGAACCTCGGTGTCGTCGAACTCACCCTCGCCCTGCATCGTGTTTTCGACACACCAGAGGATCGCTTCGTCTTCGACGTCGCTCATCAAGGCTACGTCCATAAGATGCTCACCGGCCGGTGGGATCGCATCCACACCATCCGTCAGCACGATGGTCTAAACGGCTTCCTCCTTCGCACCGAAAGCGAACACGACTGCTACGGTGCAGGCCACGCTGGCACCGCGCTTTCCGCCGCCTTGGGCATGGCCACAGCACGCGATCTTTCCGGCGGTGACGAACATGTCGTCTGCGTCGCCGGTGACGCCGCCTTCACCTGCGGCCCAGTGTTTGAGGCGATGAACAACATCGCCGCGCACACCAAACGACTCATCATCGTCCTCAACGACAACGAATGGTCCATCGACCGCAACGTCGGTGCCATCGCCAAATACTTCAACGCCATCGCAACCAACCCCGGTTATGCCTCGCTGCATCAGAAGGCCGCGAAGTTCGTCGAATTCATGCTCGGTGAAGGCGCCCGTCGCTTCGCGGAAAAAGTCGAGGGCAAGGCCAAGAACATCCTCCTGCCGCAGAGCCAGACGCCAAGCAACCGCAGCGTCCTCTTCGACGAGTTCGGCATCCGCTATTACGGCCCCATCGACGGCCACAACATCCCGCTGCTCATCCAGACCTTCGAGTTCCTCAAGACGCAGAACGAGCCCGTCATCCTCCATATCATAACGGAAAAAGGTCGAGGCTACAAACCCGCCCTCGACGATCCGCTCAAGTTTCACGGCCTCGGCAAATACAACGTCGAAACCGGTGAGACGCCCTCCAGCGACAAACCCACCTACTCACAAGTCTTCGGCCGCGCCGTCACCGATTTCGCAAAGGCCGACGACAAAATCGTTGCCATCACCGGCGCGATGCCTGGAGGCACCGGCTTGAGCGTCTTCAAAAAAGAAGTGCCGGAGCGCTACTTCGACGTCGGCATCGCCGAAGAACACGCCGCCCTGTTTGCCTGCGGCCTTGCCACCAGCGGCATCAAACCCTTCCTCACCATCTACTCCACCTTCATGCAGCGTGCGTTCGACATGATCGTGCATGACATGGCCATCCAGCACCTGCCCGTGCGCATGTGCATGGACCGCGGTGGCCTCAGCGGCGACGACGGACCCACGCACCACGGCCTCTTCGACATTGCCTATCTCCGCGGCGTCCCCGGCATCGTCCACATGCAACCGCGCAACGAAGACGAGTTCGTGGACATGCTCTGGACCATGGCGAACTACGACAAAGGTCCCATCGCCATCCGCTACCCGCGTGGCAACGGCCCCGGCATCATGCCCAAGGACAAGCCCATCCTCCTCGAAATCGGCAAAGCCGAAGTCGTCGCCGACGGCAACGACGTCGCACTCATCGCGCTTGGCGACATGTTCCCCGTCGCCGAAGCCGCCAAGAAAGAACTCGAAGCCAAAGGCCTCTCCGTCGCGCTGATCAATCCTCGCTGGATCAAACCCCTCGACATGCCCTGCATCGAATCCTTCGCCAAGAAGGTGAAAGTCGTCTGCACCCTGGAGGATCACGTGCTCCGCAACGGTTTCGGTGCAGGCGTCATCGAACAACTCAGCGACGCCGGCATCAAAACGCCCGTCGTCCGCATCGGCTGGCCCGACCAGTTCGTCGAACACGGCAGCGTCCCCATCCTCCGCAAAAAACACGGCCTCACCGCCGAAAACTGCGTCGCGAAGGTGCTCGGTGCTTTGGGCAAGGTGTGATTGCGAATTTTCTGGCCCTTCTCTCAAACCGCGCGTCCAGCCCCTTGGCGGCTTGTAATTGGTGTTGCTCTGAGTCATGGCGGTCGTTGGCTAGGAATGAGGGTTAAACGCGACTACTTCACACCTTCCATCCGTGGGCCTCGATCCGGCAGCGGGACTAACCGCTCCGGCGTGTAGGACCATCCTGGCAGGGACTCTACGACTGAAGAAAGCACCTCTACAGACCCTCGACCAGCAGCATGCGGGAGGGCTGGGTCCACAACGCGCCACTCCGACAGCGCCTGCACCTGCCGCAGAGCTTCCTGCGGCATGGCACCAGCATCTTGGTAGCGTAGAATGAAGCGAGGTATATCTGGCTACGGAGGTGTTTTGACATCGATCCAGCCCGTTGCCCCAGGAGCAGCTTTGAGCCAATCTCGATAGGGTTCCAAAAGCGTATAAACCGTTCCCGTTTGGTTGCAGGGCTTATTTCCGTCAGCTGCACCACTGACGATTCCGACCAACTTACGCTCATCCTTCTCGGTCACATAAACGGGACCGCCACTATCGCCATGGCAACTGGAGCCTTCACAGGCGTTTGTGGCCGCAGCTACAAATTCACAGATTTGATACTTCCCACCGATATTTTCTTGATGCAGGAATGGGTATTGTTTGAGGTCGAAAGTAGCTGTCCCCACCGTCGCTGTGCGCTTGGTATTAAATCCTTTATAATCCTCTCCACCTTGTTGGTTCACGATATGCTCGCTGAAGCCAGTAGCTCTTACGGGAACTCCTTCTTGGGATTGTTGCATCGCAGCTATGGTCTCGGACGAGGCGATCTCAATGTGCTGTGTAACTTTCGCTTGTGACTCCGCCGTGAGTTTTAGCAGCATGAGATCATTGCCGATTGGTGACTGGTACTTAAATTGAGCGTGTTGGTACTTTGGGTGTATCAAAACCTGTCTGACACGTAACCTCAGGCACTCATTGGGTTTTGACACGTCCAGGCCAATCCACACTGTGTTTGGAGCATATACACCACTAGGTTTGTCCCAAATATGCGCGGCGGTGATGACGAGACCATTCTCATAAATGACCCCGATTCCGCGAAAGCCGCTATTATCGCTGATTGCCACGCATTCCAAATATGCATTCGGGTCCACCTCCTGCCCGCCACATGGGGTTACCATGTAACCTGTCCGCATCAGTGTAGAGGTGGTTAGTGGCTTTGCAGGAGAAACTATCAGCGGTTTTGCGGTTGCTACCAATATTTTATCCAGACCATCGATATACTTTGCATCCTGAAACAGTGACCCATCCACCTGCGCATCGCGTATGCCTCCGAAGCCCGTAGGAATGGCTGGCCGTCGCGGATGCGCTTCTAGGCGCTTCACAAACTCTTCCACCCTGGACCGTGGATCACTAACCGCCTCAATGGCTTCCGCTGCGACCTCCTGCAGCACCATCCGGTAAGCTGGATAATTTTGGCGGGTTACATTCTGAAGGCTTTTAATTTGCGCCTGGATGCCTGAGGCTGAGGCCCACATCGTCAAAGCTATGAGTAACCAGTTTATTCTTGGAATGGATGCGTTCATAGACGGGCTTGCGTGCTTTCTCACTAGCTTCCACCGACTTGCTTCTTTACCCAGTCCACCCAGCTTGCTTTGTTTTTCCCGACATAATCTGCCGCCTGTGTGATTTTCTTTTTGGTATTCGACTTGTCCGTCTCGGTCACGGCAAAAGAGATGTCCAGGAAGCCCACCATCTCCTTCTTTAGCGTGTAGGGCTTGTCTCCATCCCCGTTTTTAATGCTATCTTTCGTGATGCCGATAACCGGAATTGGCAACCAACTTCCTGCGCGCCCGCCTGCGCTATAAACTTGGCCAGGCTTGTTCAAATCCACTGTTGCTCCGCTGACCAGTGTCGAAGAGGGTTCCAGCGTTTTCCAACTGGTTTTCAGCGCCCCACCTCCCTGATCGATGACTTCAAACTCAGCTCCACGTGCGGTCATTTGAATGTCCATGCGCGCTTGGCTGCTGGTTTTGAAGAAAGCTGCACCCAGGTAGCCCACGGGTTGCCTTGGATTGAAAGCTACAACTTTGGCTCCAACACTAGCTACCCACAATTTGGGCTGGCTAGCCTTGTAGATCGAAAGCTCGTGCTTCCTCACCGGCAATGCCAGAACCCATTGTGGCACTTTTCCCGCAGGGCGTAATCTCTCTAGTTCACTCGTCAAATCCGCCTGATCACGACCATTGAAGAGCTTTCCTGCTATCTCATGCAGAAGTGCAGTCGAATCATCATGGGTCTCCACCTGTGCATTCGCATGCGTCTTAGCCCGCAGTGATTTTTTGGGCTGATCTGTCCACCGCACACATAGCAGTGTGCCTCTGGCCCCCAGCTCTTTATAAGTTAGCAAGGCTCGCGCCGAAACTTGATGCTCATACTTTTCCGCTTCCCTCTCTAGTTCAGCTTTCACTGCATCGATAGCCATACTGGCCACCCAACCAGCAACCAAGGCAGCCGGTACTGCATAGCCAGTCGCACTTTTTTCAGTGTAAGTTGTTTGGTGGTCCTCATGGCGAGCATAACCAGCTATGGTTACTTCTCCATCCGTCTTTTCTGAGTTGGGATGACTCGGGATCAGCAAGCCGAGGTTCGTTGAGGTGGAGCAGCCGCTGCTTAAGACAAAAAGCATTGAACAAACAATTGCGTGAATATGGCGGGTTTTAGGTTCTGGCTGTTTCATGATATATGGGTTGCGGTTGGTGATGAAAGTGGGGCTTGTTCACACCACCGGCTCCCCGATCACGATGGTTCGTGGAGCGGTGGTGCGGGTGGCGACGCTGTTGGTGGCTTCGGTGATGACTTTGACGGTCTGGCCCACGGTGAAGGGGCCGAGGGCGTTGCCGCTGGCGTCGAGCGGGGCACTGTGATCGAAGCTGGCATCCACGCCGACGACCTGCCATTTGACGAGCTTCGTGGTGGCATGGGCGCCGCCGCCGGGAATGTAGGAGACCAGCACCTGCAGGCCGCCGTCGCCACCTTGGGTGATGGTGTTGATCTCGATCGTCTCGGGCGCGGGAGTGGCCGGCTCGGTGGTGATGCCTTCGAGCGCCTCATAAACCTCACTGCCGGGATCATTGCTGGCCTTCACGGCTTTGTACCAGCGCTTGTTAAGCTGATCCGTGGCGCGGTCATGCGCGCGCAACTCGGCACGTTTGCGATCCAGCAGCTCTTCCTTGTCCTTCATCGTCTTCACCACATCGGTGTAATCATCCAGCAGCGTCTTCGCGCTGGCCGCGGTATAGGTCACCCCGCCCACGGTGCGGGTGATCGCCGCCTGCGCCGGTGTCTGCGCGGCCAGCGCCGCATTGGCGCGCACCCACACGGGCAGCAGATCCCGCAGGCGTTTCAAAATGCTGCCCTCGGTGCGTGGCGCCGTGGCATAGAGATCATCCACGTCCTTCATGATGCCCGCGTTCTCATCCAGTTGCGCCTCGATGATGGCCGGCACCTTCGTTCCCAGCACCTTCATGCGCAGCAGCGCATCCTGGGCCACGCGGAAGGCCGCATCGTAAGTGTCCTGGGCATCTGTGCGCTGCTGCACCAGCGGCTCGAAGCCATCGATCAGCGCCGTGAGTTCGGCGGTGCCCTGCCCGGCCACTTGGAAGGTCGGCAGATATTGCGTCCATACCGGCAGGGTTTCCTGCGCGCGTTGCTTGGTGATTTCCCAGTATTCCATGGCGGTTGAGTTCAGCGGAATGGATTCAGAGGAGGTCAGCAGCGCTGGCGGCGGCGCTGAAACCGGTCCCCAGAGAGAGCCGTCATTCCAGCGCGTGATTCCATCGTCCCAATGCGGTCCGGCAGGGTTTGGCATAGGCATGCCTCCTCAGTCAAAAGCAGAAGCTGCATAGTGTTTTCGAACACTTGTGAACGACTTTGCAGTATCTTCATGAGGCGATGCTGGACACTTTTTCATGCCCTGCAACTGCTTTTTTTCATCATGCAGTCACTTTTCCTGCCTCTGCTGCGTCTTTCTCCCTGTCTTCCGTGATAACAGGGATGGAAAAAGTGACTGCAAAAGGCTTCCCGGCGACCGCAGACATCTTGGAAGTGATTGCAATGACAGGTGCAGCGTACACTGGGTAAAACGCAGTGATTTCTGGTTTGGAAGGAGTAACCGGAGAAGGGCCTGCAGCGACAGCAAAGTGCCTCCCAGCATAATACGTTAAAATTATAGCTGCAACCAATGCTTCTAGCCCACCAGTCTGACCCCATGGGTAGTCATCCATCCTATCCCAGTGGAATCGTAAGGGGAAAAAGTGCTTTTTCATGGTGCCGCAACCGCTGCCCTTGTTCCCCGGGCCATGTCTTGCCGGGCACAGGCTGCGCATGCCTGGTCGCAGTGACGCCTGCCATCCTGGCAGTGCCCTGAATAATCCGCGGCGCGCAGCCTCCTCATCCCGCTGGCCTCCAGCAATAGCGCACTCTGCCACGACCGCCTCAAGGAGGCTGGTGCGTGGATAGCCAGAGTCAGGCACCCGTTGCATGAAGCGGCGATTGCAGCGGAAACCGCCACCGCCGCACAAGAACTTTCGAGCCCTTTCCTCAATTTGAATCAATATTTAGACCAGAAGGGCTTCTGCCCCGGTCAGTAGCGACTTCTCAAAAGGTTGGAGCCGCCCTCTGGGCATTCGAAATCCTGTCGCTCTTGGTAATCGCCGGCGGCTGCCGTTTCGGCTACGACCTGCATCCATGGACTTTCTTTGGGATCTTCATCAACAGGGGCAAATTTCGTCTGCCAATCAAACCGCCGAGCGTGACGAGAACAAGGCAGATGCCGTTGTCACTGACCTCGCCCGTGCCCAGCGCCGCCTGGAGCGTCTTTCTCTCTGCTGCCAGGCCATGTGGGAACTTCTGCGTGACAAACACGGTCTCACCGAGGAGGAGCTGCAAAATCGCATCCTCGAAATCGATCTTCGCGACGGCACCACTGATGGGAAGATGCGCACGCAAATTGTGGACTGCCCAAGCTGTGGCTCCAAGACCAACAGCAAACGCTCCCTTTGCGTGATCTGCGGTGCGCCTTTGCCTTTGAAGCACACTTTCGAAGTGTGAGAGGCTTTTACCGCTCCTCCACCCAGCCCGGCGCGGGATAGCTTCCAAGCACCTTCACCTGCACGGCATGCTCTTCGAGCGCGGTCACGGCCTGTTGAATCGCGGAGTCGGAATGATGGCCGCTGATTTCGAGGAAGAAGCGGGCCTGGGTGCCGCAGGGCGTGGGACGGTTCTCGATCTGGCGCACGTTGATGTTTCGTGCGGCGAAAATCTGCAGCACCTCCATCAACGCGCCAACACGATCACGCGAATGAATCATGAGCATCGTGTTGTCGTTGCCGGAGGGCGGACCGGAGCGGCGGCCGAGGATGATGAAGCGGGTCTGCGTGGCGTATTCGCGTGGTGAGGTGGCAATGACGCGCAGGCCATGCAATTCAGCGCTGAGAGGCGTTCCCAACGCAGCGATGCTGGCGTTCTGCGATGCCAGCGTGGCTGCGGCGCCCGAGCTGGCGGATTCCACCAGCACCGCGCCCGGGAAGCTCTGCGCCAGCCAGGGACGACAGTGCGCGAGCATCTGCGCGCGACCATGGATCTCGGTGATCGTGCCATTCGTGCCTTGCGCCATCACTGCGGCATCCGCTTTCCACAAAATCTCCGCGTAAATCTGCAAATCACTGTCGGCGAGATGATCCAGCGTGTGATGCACCGCGCCCTCGGTCGAGTGCTCGATGGGCAGCACGCCGTAATCCGCGCCCTGTGACGCCACACGGCCAAAAACGCCCTCGGTGCTCACCTCGGCGATGTATTCGACGCAATGGCCAAACTTGTTCACCGCCGTTTGATGCGTCCATGACCCCGCCGGGCCGAGATAGGCGATCTTGAGGCTGTCTTCGAGTGCGAGCGCAGCGCTCATGATCTCGCGGAAGATGGCGCGGATGGCGCGCTCGGTGAGACGGCCGTTTTGAGCGCGGTTGAGTTCTGCCAATTTGCGCAGCAACTGGTCCTCACGTCCCGGCACATAGATGTCGAGGTCGTCCTTGCGCTTGATCTCGCCGACGGCGTGCACCAGCTCCGCACGCTCGTTCAGCAGGCGAAGAAGCTCCTGATCGATGCTGTCGATCTTTTTGCGGACTTCTTCGAGGGACATGGCCGCGGAGGAACGAGGTTAGGCTTCGGCAGGCACCGGCTCGGCAGCGGCCTCTTCAGAGGCAGTGACCGGCGCGAGAGAAAGTTGCTGCTCCTGCGGTTGGTCGCCGTTCGTGGCCGCTTGTTCATCTGCTGCGGGCAGTTTGACGCGACGCAGCTCGGAAGCGTTGGGCATGTCATCCAGGCTGCGAACGCCGAAGTGATCGAGAAATGCCTCCGTGGTGCCATACAGCAGCGGACGGCCCGGAAGATCGGCCCGGCCCTCGATTTTCACCAAGCCGCGGTCGATCAGCATCTGCACCATCGCATCCACCGAAACACCACGCACCGCTTCGACGCCCGCTTTGGTGATCGGCTGGCGATAGGCGATGATCGCGAGCGTCTCGAGCGCCGGCTGGCTGAGACGCTGGATCTTCTTGCCCGGATACAACGCACGGCACCACTCCGCATATTCACCACGGGCGGCAATGCGCCAGCCGTTGGCGCGTTCGACCAGCGTGAAGGCATGCTTCTCTGTCTCGTAACGGGCATTCAGCTGGTCCAGAATCGCACGCACCTGTTCCTCGGTGGTGTCAGCCAGCGGGGCCACCCATTCTGGAACCGGGTTGTCCTCCCCAGCCGACTGCAGGATGTCCTTCGCCGTGTCTTTGACGGCGGCACACATCTGCGGGACGCCCAGCGGTTCCTGGGCGGCAAAAAGGAGGGCTTCGACGATCGAAATCAGTTCCATGACGAGGGCGGGCAACCTCAAGCGAGCCAGCGGGTCGAGTCAAGCCGTGGAACGAACTTCGCACCGCCTCGGAGCGCGGCATTTCAATGCCGCTGTTCTTGACATCACCCGCCCGTCCACGCTCTCATTTCCGCATGGCACTGCGTCTCGACACCGCCGTCATCCGCGGCGAAATCGACAACACCACCCGCGACAACGTGCGCGGGAAGCTCTGGCTTGTCGGCCATGACGACCCCATCGTGATCGACCTGCGTGGCAACGCGTGGCGCGATGTCGCCGGCTGCAAGGTCACCTTCACGAACCCGAAACCGGTTCCGCAGCCCGCCGCCGATGTGTTGCAGCCGAAGCAGAAAGGCTTCGTCGGCGACATCACCGCTTCGCGTAAAGTGAAGGTCTTCACCGTGCCAGAGGAGGAATGGATGAACGCCTGCGAGGAGAAAAGCATCCAGGAGCCCCCCACCGAATGGCGGAACGCGCTCTACTTTGAATGGTTCTCCGAGACGAATGGCCGCGTCGTCGTCGAAAGCGCCGACTTCGACCTCAGCATCTCCGAATGGCTCTGGGAATTGGATGAGGCCGATGAGGATGCACAAAAGATGACCAACATGCACGCCATGCGCGGCTGGCTGGCCGGCATCATCCAACGGCCAGAGCCCAAGGAAGGCGAAGACGACAGTGAATTCGATGAAAGCGAGGAATCCTGGGAGGAGTCACTCAAGCAGTCCGACCGTCTCACCGACGCGCACCTCGAAGCCCTCGAAAAATATGGCGAGGAGGGCCTCGACGATGATCGCGTGTCTTTCGTCATGGGCTGGGATCACATGCTTGGCCGGAACACTGATGAAGCTGCCGAAGACGATGATGTTGAGGATGGCGAATCGTGGAAGGACAGTGCTGAGACAGATGCCACCAGCGAATTCGATGATGCGGATTTCGAGGCATGGCTCGAAGAAAACGAGGAGCAGGAGCATCCGCTGCAAAAACGTGCCCATGAACTCGTGGTCCGCCTGCTGACCGAGATCACCGAAGAACGCACGGAGAACGCCGGGCACAGCGATGGCAACACGCCGCTCGACCGTTTCATCCGCAACACCATGAACATCAGCGGCAAACTGGCCGGGGCACTCGGCATGCGTGGCTTCGCCGGTTCAAGGAACAAAGGCTACGTGCTCGCCATCCTGCGCCGTTGCCTGAACTGGGCCAACGAGGCGCTCTCCGCGCTCAACGAGTTGATGGAATCGACCGAGTGGCAGCAACGATTGAATCTTCTCACGGAATTCCGCGCCGAGCTTTTTGCCCTGCGCGATGGCGTGACCGATCTGCGCAAGGAACTGCGGGAGAAGTAAAGCAGCCCGGTTGCGGCGCAACGGCTCCAACTCATCCAGTTGCGACGCAACTGAACTACTTTCGCAGCGACTTCCACGGTTCCTCTTCACTGTGGTCCACAATCGCCGGATCGTCCGCTTTCGCAGGAGAGAGGATCGCAAGGAACACGAGCATTTCATCCCCGGCATTCCACGTGCCATGGATTTCGCCCATCGGAATGAAGGCCATGTCACCCGGGCCGAGAATCTTCTTCTGTTTGCCCACCCACTGCTCAGCTTTGCCGGAGATGACATAGATCAGTTCCTCGCGGGTCGGGTGCGAGTGAAACGGATGGCTGCGGCCCGGTTCCATGTTCGCGCGCACCATGAGCAGATGCTCGTTGTTCACGATGTCGCCGCGGCAAAACCACTCCTCCAGCGTCCATGGCGAGAGAAAGTCCACTTTTTCAGCAGCGGTGACGAAACGGCGGTTGGCGATGGCGTCGGACATGGTGCGATGAGGCTAGCAACTGGAGAACGCCATCGCAAGCCAAGGGATTGCACCTGCGGCTATCCGTTCTGCCACCTGACTGTGCAGAGGTAAAATAATGACGGGTAAAATGATGTCCCGATCATTTTACCCTCAATCATTTTACCAACTCAATACGTGAACAAATCCTTCACGTTCCACGGGCGCTCTATCTCCTTGCCCTGCTGCTTCATGAGCAGGTTCAGGGCATCGGCCATGCGTTGTTTCATGTGCTTGGTCAGACGACGGCCTTTGCGGGCGCGTTGGACAGCTTTGTGAGTCATTGGCTCGGTGCTGGCGGCCACCAAGGCATGATTTGTCAGCTCATGCTCGGTCATGATCCCGTCCAGAGGCTGCACACCCATGTTGCGCTCGATTTCGTCTTGTCCCATGATCCTTCTCTCCTTCCGCAAACCGCCATCCGCAAACTGAATTAGAGCCATGCTCATCGCCTTCTTATCTACAACATCCCATGCTCACGGAAGCTGAAATACGGTTGCGCGCGTGATTCGGAGGGCGTGCCGATGATGATGTGGTCCTGAAGAGTGACACCGGTGGCTTCAGAAGCTTCGCGAAGGCGGCGGGTGATGCGGCGGTCGGCGTCGCTGGGTGTGGGATCGCCGGAGGGATGATTGTGGATGAGGACGAAGGCGTAGGCGTTGTGGATGAGCACTTTCCTCAGCAGATCGCGCGGATGGGAGACGCATTCGTTCAAACTGCCGCGGAACGCCTCTTCGCTGCGCATGACAGCGAGTTTGGTGTTGAGCAGGATGATGCGTACGGATTCATAACCGAGTGACTGCATTTCGGAACCGATGTAGTCGTAGATGCCCTGCGGGCGGTCGAGGATGACCTCGGTGTGCGATGGCTGCTGCGCTGCGCGACGGCCCAATTCGAAAGCAGCGGCGAGTTTGGCGGTCTTGGCAGGGCCGAGAGCCTTGATCTTGCTCAAAACGGCGGGTTCGAGCCGTGAGAGATCGCGGAGCGACTTGTGATCGCGCAGAATGCGCTGGCCAATTTGAAGGGCGTTTTCGCCCTTGGTGCCGGTGTTGATGAAAAGCGCGAGCAATTCGGCGTCGGAGAGGGCCTGGGGGCCAAGACGCAGGAGACGTTCACGCGGACGGTCATTTTCCGGGATGTCGTGGATGCGGGACATGGAGCCGTGCGCGGTTCGCTGTTCTCAGTTCGCGGTATTGGGTCGGACGAGTCTGACAGGTCCGACAAAGCGGACGGAGATGGCTTAATGAATCGCCCGGCAATGATCGAGCAGGCTGTGCAGGTAGCCGACGATGTCTTCAAGCGCCTGCTTGTGTGGTGTGGCGGCAAGGCAGATGAGGTCGGCACGCGCGGAGGCGAGGAGATTCTGTGCGAATTTGACAGCACGCTCCACGGCTCCGTCGTAATCGGCGATGCTGGCGAGAATCGCCGTGTCCATCGGCTCGCCTTTGAGCAGCATGCGGTTGAGTTTCTGCTTCTGTGCCTCAGTGGCGCCTTCGAGAAGATACAGGATGGGCAGCGTGAGCTTGCCTCGCGCGAGGTCGGTGCGCAGGGTCTTGCCGACGGTTTTTTCGTCACCGACGATGTCGAGGCAGTCGTCGTAGATTTGATACGCGGTGCCGAGTTTGAGCCCGTAGTCACGCAGCGCCTGCTGCATGGCCTCAGACTGATGATTGAGACGCGCCCCCAACTCGCTGGCGACCGCAAAGAGCGCGGCGGTCTTCATCTCGATCATCTTGAGATAGTCTGCGACGGAGAGATTAAGGTCGAAGCGGCGTTGCGTTTGCAAGATTTCGCCGGAACAAACATCGCGCGAGGCACGAGCGATGGTGCGGCAGACATGGGTGTCGTCGAACTCGGTGGCGAGTTCGAGCGCGTAGGCGAAGAGGCTGTCGCCAAGAAGCACACTGAGGCTGCTGCCCCATTTCGCGACGGCGGTGGGCTGCGCACGACGAATGTCGGCACCATCCATGATGTCGTCATGAACGAGCGAGGCGATGTGGACGAGTTCGAGGATGACGGAGAGGCGCGTATGGCCCTCGTGCGTTCCACCGGTGGCACCGCCAGCAAGGACAGCTAACGCGGGGCGGATGCGTTTGCCGGAGGTTTTGCAGACGTAGCTGACATAGCCCTCGACGCCGGGATCAAAGGCACGTGCCTGATCGAGGATGGCCGCCTCAACACGCTCCAAGTCCGTACGTACGAGGTGGAACGGGAACACTGGATTGCTGGCGACGGTGGCTGACATGGACAGTCATTTCTTCCACCACGGCAGGGGCTTCGTCAAATGCCGCGCCGATGCCTCGCACATACGAATTTTCAAAAGAAATGAAAGCCGGACGATGTCAGCGGGCCCTGACGGCCAGGAGCCCGCTCACAATGGCATCGGCAAGTTTCTGGCGATGAGAGGGATCGGCGCAACGTTGAGCCTCGCGTTTGTTGCTGATGTAGCCGCACTCGACGAGCACGGCGGGCATTCTGGTTTCGCGCAGCACCTTGTAGTCGGCGTGGAAGATGCCGCGCGTACCGCCGGTGACACGGTTCTTGATGCTGCGGCTGACAGACGAAGCGAGAATCCTGCCCCGGGTGCTGCGATAGTAAACTTCACCACCTGAGATGATGGTCCTGCGGCTGCCATTGAAATGAATGCTGACAAAGACGGATGACGGCACGCGATTGGCGATGCGCGCGCGCTGTGCGAGTTCCACAAAGGTGTCTGTTCGGCGAGTCATGACTGTTTTCACACCGCGTGACTTCAATCCGGCCTCGACGCGCTTCGCGACATCGAGGCAAAGCTTCTTTTCGACCAAGCCGTTCCACACGGAACCGCCATCCTTGCCACCGTGCCCGGCGTCGATGACAACGGAAGAAAAGCGAACCGTCTGTGCCGCCGCACTGTCATGGCAGAAACTTGCCAGCAACACCAGCCATGTGATGATGGCGCAATGGATACGCATCAACGCGGTCACTTGGGAATCCGCAACGTTTTGCCAGCACGAATGAGGTCGGATTTGAGTCCGTTGGCAGCCTTGAGCTTGGCAACAGTGGTTCCGTTTTTTCGGGCGATGGCGCCGAGAGTGTCGCCGCTCTTGATCGTGTAGGACCCGCCTTTGCCCGATGACCTGGACGAGGAGGTCTTTTTCTTCGAAGAGCTGCCTTTGGATCTTGAAGATGAACCGCCATGCGAAGACCGCCACGATGAGTAATCCATGCCGGACCCCAATCCACCCTCCGCAGCCCAAGCGGTATTGTAGTCTCCATCAGGCTCGAACGGGTAATCCTTCCGAGCCATGCTGTGAGGCGGCGTGCTGGCCGAGCCGTGGAGATTGATGACGGGAAGGTCTTTCGGCAGTCCTTTGATGTGCCCGGTTTCACACGATGCCAAAAGCAGCAAGACGCACAGGACCGCGCTGTGCCGCGCGATCAAGATTGTGGTTGGAGTCATGAAAAGCATGGACGCAGCTTTGCGCAGAAAGCTTCCGAATCAATCCGGCATATGAAACCGGCTGATGCGTTGTTTGACACGGGGGATGCCTTTGGCGTCCTTTTCCAAAATGAGGGTGCGTTCATGGTAGTACTCCGCGCCGCTGGCTGGCAGGCTGTAACGCCACTCGTTGTCCACTGGCACGTTACGCTCCATGGGGTTTCTGACGATGTTGTATACTGTCCTGCCATCCATGCCGATCTGTACCATCCTGAATTTGCGCTCGGAGAACCCCTGGGCATAACGCGTGCCGGTGGAACCGAAGTGGCGCAACGCATTCCATGACTCGGAGAAACTGTAGCCATAGTTGACCGAGCAAAACAAAATCATCATGGCAGGGATGAGCAAAATGACAGCTGGCGTGAGAAGGTACCAGTTTCTCTTGATGAAATCTGCATTCATATAAGAGGTCATGCTGGAAGAAAGCCGCGTGGCAGGCAAGGCAAATCGTGTAACTCATGACTCCCGAGCCGTGCCATGCGCCGTGACCATCTCACCAGCAGGCACCCACCGGCAATAAACCGCCTCGCCGTGGGAGGCATCAGAGGTGCTGGTTGCCTGGAGATTGAATCGTCTCGCCGTTCGTGTAGCGAAGCTCGCCATTGACGATGGCCAGATATTTCACCGCACCCTGGATGTCTTCCTCGCTAAGTCCTGGAACCACGAATACGCGTCCTTTCATGGCCCCAGATGCTGAAATACCACCGCGTACAATGGCACGCACGGTGTCGAGGACATTGTCGGTCTGCACGAAGTCCACACCTGCGGCCTGAGCCATCGTGCAAGTGGACGCCAGTTCTTGCGCGTTGCGGCGATCGCGTGCGGCATAGATCGAATCGTTCTGGCCCCACATCGGAACAACAATTGCGATTAGCACGCCAATAACGGCAACTACCATCAGCAATTCGAAGAGGCTGAAGCCTGACCGCGAAGAAATGGAAATTGCAGGACGATGGAAGTTCATGGCCTTATTTGTGTTTATGATAATTAATTATGGTAATTATCGCTGAATTGCAAGGATTGTTTTCTCATTTTTCTTCTTTTTATCTCTGCTGCTTCTCGAAACTGCGAAACCCATGCAATAACAATTGGAGTCACGTTCTTTGCCATTCTGGCTGGCCCCTAACCAAAGTCGCTCAAGTTGCGACCCTGACAATCCAGGCCAGAAACTCGTGGTTCCCGTCCGTTCCTTGAATGGACGATTCAACACATCCTCTCCACTCCAACCTTGATTGCTGGCGCACAAAACCCTCAATTCGGGCGCATGCCTTGGCGTGCAACTCAGGCTCACGGACAATACCGCCTTTGCCAACTTCCTCGCGAGTCAGTTCAAACTGGGGCTTGATGAGCACCACGGCATGACCGCCTGGACGCAAAACCTCCAATACCGCAGGCAGCACCAGCGTCAGAGATATGAATGACAGATCGGCCACAACGATGTCCACATCTTCGCCAACATCCTCCCGTCGCATGTGGCGTAGATTGAACTGCTCACGTGAAACCACTCGTGCATCGCTGCGCAGCTTCCAGGCCAGTTGATTTGTTCCGACATCAAAGGCGAAGACTTTGACAGCACCCCGCTGCAACAGGCAGTCAGTAAAGCCGCCCGTTGAAGCACCCGCATCCAGAGCAGTCATGCCAGTCACGTCGATGCCAAAATGCTCCAGTGCTCCTTCCAGCTTCTGCCCGCCACGGCTGACAAATTTCGGCGGTTGGCGGACGACGATCTGCTCGTGCTCCTTCACCAGCCACCCAGGCTGGGTAATGCGCCGTCCCATGACACTCACCTCGCCCGCCATGATGAGGCGCTTGGCCTGTTCCCGCGAAGGAACGACGCCGAGTTTTACCAAGGCAAGATCGAGACGTTCACGGCCCATGATGAATTGGGAGACCCCTGTTGCTCATTTGCGAACTGGTAACACCAGTTCGTCTCCCTTCTCGATTTGCACTCCCGGAACGGAGGCGCTGGGGTCGATGTCCACCACAGCCTGGGCAGCTTCGACGGTTTCGCTCACCCAAACCCGCCCCACCAGGCCATCGCCGCGCCGCACATCAAATTTCATCCCCTTTTCGAGCTGCTTGTCGCGACCGGCATTGATCACTGCAAATCCTTGCTCCGTATGGATCTCGATGACCTTGGCCACCGCCGGCATGCCGAGCAGCTGCTTCTGCAAAGCCGTCAGCGGTGCAGGCGCGGATGATGGAGGTGGAGTGCTGGCAATCAAACCAACCTGAGGTGGGCCACCAACGGCCGGCTGCTCAGGCGGTGGCGGCAACGAGGAAACCATGGTGGGAGGAATGGGCTTCGCCGCATCACGTGCGGACTGCTGTTTGCGGACAAGATCGAGTTCACGCTTTGCACCTCTGGCCTCCTCCTGCGCTTCCCAGGCCAGATAGCCGGTGATGGCGAGCAGAATAACCGTTAGGGCCAGGGCAAAATGAGAAAGACGCATGGCATGCATGCTAAACGCAAGCCAACCGGCGATCAACTCCGCGCGTGATCAGCGCAGCATTCCCAGCAGCTCGCGCATCCGCAACTCAATGTTCAGCAGGCTCGCCTGGACACCCGCAAGCCATTCCATGTCGGCACCATCAGGATTCTGCTGCACCAGTTTGTCGGTGGCATTCAGCGCTGCCGCAAACAACGGCAGGCTCTGCTCCAAATCTACGATGAGGAACTGCCACTGCTGCTTTTCCGCCTCGGCAAACTGCCGCAGAGCATGCACCAGATGCGCGGCCAGGTCCGCCACCGTGGAAAGCAGACGCAACACCGCAGGACGTGTGCGCACCTCCTCATTGAAAACCAGCAGGCCCTGAAAACGCCGCAGTTCCCTTGCCAGCGCCGCAGAACGCGGGACAGGGTCTTTGTCCTCAGCCCCGCATGACTTGGCACCAGGCTTCCGGGAAGGTGGATCTGCTGCGCCGACATCCACTGGCCCGAACGGATCACGGCCAGGTTTGTCCGGCTGAAAAGGATCATCCAATCCCGGGCTGTGCAAAGCGTTGCCTGTCATGCCCTTCCCATGCTGTCCGAGCAGGAAGTGTTTTCGCCTGGCGCGGTTTTGCCGCAGCAAGGACGCCTCCTCGTCTTTGGTGAGTTGCCAGCGTGGGGGTGAAACTCTCAATTGAAGATGCCACGACTGGATCAAGATCCGTTGCTGGTGCTGGTTAAACCACTCGAAGAAAACCAGATTCTTCAATCCCGGGGGCACCGGCAGACCCGAAGCAGCCGGTTGCGTGCGACGCCTCGGCAGTTTCGCGACACGATAGGATGCTGTCATCACACCGCTGTATCCGTGCTGTAGCGGTGAAACCACCATCACATGCTCTTCGTTCACTTCGGGCAGCGGATTGGTGAAATCCACCCGGCAGCCAGCGATGTCACGCAGGAAATTCCCCACCAACTCCACCCGCACGGGCTGATTCTGACCCGCCAAATGCAATACTCCCGTCACCAATCCAGGCACTTCATTGGACAGATAGCCGCTGAGAACGGAAGCTTCGAGGCAAATAATCATCACTTGTCATATAAACTAGAGGTCAGTAGCGGAGGCCGCAAGCACACTTGCCCGCCAAGTCACAAAAAGCCGCAGCCCATCGCTCTTTCACCTCGGCCTTTGCACCAGTTTTGTGGAACTGTGGCAAGATTGCTGCTTGTTCCACACAAGAATCGGTGTTATGCCGCGCCCCCCAAAACCTAAACCCATATACAAAACCACCCATGAAAGACCTCGTTTATCTCAGCCGCGCCTTCGTCGAATTCGGCCCGTTCACCAAGAAAGAAATCCTCGACTTCCAGAAGCGTGGAATGCTGTCGTCCGCCGACTACCTCCGCGGTGAAGGCAGCGACACGTGGCTGCATTACCAGGAATGGCTGACAGTTGTCCCAATGCCTGCTCCGAAACTGGTGAAAAAGCCGGTCACCAAGGCTCCTGCTGCGAAGAAGGCCAAAAAGGCCGCCTGATCTTCCAGCCCGCCAAGAACACCGGGTCAGTTTGCAAGCGCGTCCCGCCTCCGGGCTGGACGCGCTTCTTGTTGCGTGCGAATAGCGGTGTGTGAGCGAACACGCCACAACCCGCCACACCTTCCGCAACGAGCTCTGGCGTTCGCTGCCCTCCGGGGTCATCGACACGCTCACCGCCACCTTTGGCATGCTCATCGCCGTGCGCGTGTTTCACCTCGGCGATGTGGCAAAGTCCATCTTCCTCAGTGCCACCAGCGGCGGCATGGTCACCAGCTTGTTTGTCGTCCCGCTGCTGCTGCGGGCCAAAAGTACCATCGCGCGCACGGCGGCGAAGGTTCAGTTGCTCGGCGGTGCCTGCATGGCTGTGTCAGCCGCATTTCCTCGCGATCCCTTTCTCTACGTCGCTGGCCTCAGTGTGGGGTTGTTCTGCTTTTCCATGCAGATCCCGCTGCTCACGCAAATCTATCGCATCAACTACCCCGAGGCAGCCCGCGGCAGGCTGTATGCCATCGCGGGTGTCACGCGAGCCGGAGCGGCCATGTGCTTCGGCTTTTTCGGTGGCAAGCTGCTTGGCTGGAACCTCGAAACTTACTCGTGGCTGCTCTGGGGATTCGCCATCAGCGGCTTTGTCTCCGGTTTTTGGACCTACGGCCTGCCTGCCACGCCATGGGAAGCGCCCGAAAATGCCAGCACCAATCTGTGGAGCGCCCTGCGCTGGATTCGCGACGACCACGACTTCCGCACACTGCTCATCTCCTGGATGATGATGGGCATTGGTAATCTCGCCGCCGCCTGCCTCTTCGTCGAATACCTCGCCAATCCGCGCCACGGCATCAACCTGCCTGAATTCGAGGTCGCGTGGATTACCGGCGTCGTCCCTGTGCTCGCTCGCATCATCTTCTCCTACCCATGGGGTCTCGTTTACGATCACTTCAACCTCTTCACCGTCCGCTCGATCCTGAACATCTTCTTCGCCGCGGGCATCCTGTGCTTCTACCTCGGCCATGGCATGTTCTGGTGGACCTTTGGAATGGGACTGTGGGGCATGGCCAACGCCGGCGGCAACGTCACCTGGGCGCTTTGGGTCACCAAGCTCGCCCCGAAGCACGCCGTCGCCGAATACATGAGTGTCCACACCTTCCTTACAGGCTTGCGTGGCCTTGTGGCACCCTCGCTCGCCTTCGCCATGCTCAAGGTCATGTCCTTCGACACCTTCGCCATCATCTGCAGTGTCGCCATCGTCTCCGCGAGCGGCTTCATCACCGTCCGCGCTCGCAACAGCGATCCTGAAACCTCCAAACGCCTCAGCCCCGGCGCCAGGCCCGAACGCTTATGAACGTCCATCTCGTCCAAATCGATTCCGTCTGGGAAAATCGCGCGGCCAACCACGCGAAGGCGAAAAAGCTCATCGCGGACGCAAATCCACAGCCTGGATCGCTCATCGTTCTCCCGGAGATGTTCTCCACCGGCTTCAGCATGAACCTTGCTGCGACGGGCGAGGACGAAGAAGGTCCCACCGAGCAGTTTCTTCGTGCCATGGCGGCCACTCACGAATGCTGCGTTGTGGGTGGAGTCACCACCAAGGCTGTCGAACATCAAAAGCGCATCGTGAACAATCGCATGGTCCGAATCTCCAACGAACGTGGCCTGAACCAGGCCCTGGCCATCGCACCGGATGACACCCTGCTCGCCCGCTACACGAAAAACCGCCCCTTCAGCCTGGGGGGCGAGGACAAGGTTCACAAAGCCGGCACCAGCCTCGCCTTGTTCGAGTGGCAGGGCCTGCGGATCGCCCCGCTGATCTGCTACGACCTGCGCTTTCCCGAACTCGCGCGTGAAGCCGTCCGTGCTGGAGCAGAGGTGCTCATCTACATCGCCGCCTGGCCGGTGAAACGCTTCCTGCACTGGATCACCTTGCTGCAGGCACGCGCCATCGAAAACCTCGCCTACGTCATCGGCGTCAATCGTTGCGGCACCGATCCCCAGTTCACCTACAACGGCCGCAGCATCGTCGTCGATCCGCATGGTGTCATCATCGCTGATGCCTCCGAGCAGGAACGCGTCATCAGCGCCCAAATCGACCCTCATGTCGTCCGCGACTGGCGCTCCCAATTCCCGGCTCTCAAAGACGCGGGGTTGATCTGAATGGGATGGCCGCAAAAAAGTTCAGATCCGTTCTGATTCTGCGCTTTTTGAATTTTTTGCGTCTCTTTGTGGCCAATCACCGCAAACTCGTCCGCATCCGTCCCGCTTCGAGCAGCGCGTCAAACCGCCGCGCATCGTCTTCACGTGATCCGCTGACCAAAACGTGGCCATACTCACGCCAGTGCTCCATTTCGGCCGCCGCGTTCTTCATGCGCAGTTCAAACGCCGCCGAATCCTCCGTCGCACGTCCTGAAAGTCGATTGCGCAGCTCATCGAGGCTTGGCGGCATCACAAAGATGTCCAGCAGGCACCGCTTCACGAGTTCATCATCACATGCACGCACCTGCGCCGCGCCTTGCACATCGATGTCCATGATCACGTCCACACCGCGCTTGAGATTCTCGTACACGTAGCTCTTCAATGTGCCGTAGAGGCGGCCATGAACGCGGGCATGCTCAAACAACTCGCCCCGCTCCACCCGCGCCAGAAAATCCTCCTCCGTGAGGAAAAAGTAGTCCTTCCCATCCACCTCACCGGGCCTCGGCGCACGTGTCGTGCAGGACACGGAAAACACCGCCTCGCCGCGATCACACACCTTGCGGGCCAGCGTCGTCTTTCCCGTGCCCGACGGCCCGGAAACGACGATCAACTGACCGAGGCGCTGTTTTGAAAACTCCATCCCTGTCGGATAGCCACGCAAACTCCGAGTGCAAGAGACTTGGCAGGAGGCCAGTAATGGTTCACCCTCAAATCCCACCCAATCCACGAACATGCAAACCGCATCCTCACGCCGTCATTTCATCCGCGCAGCCGCCGCAGGCGTCTCCGCGCCGTTCATTCTTCCTTCCCGCGTCTGGAGCGCTGAAACCGCCCCGAACTCACGCCTTAATCTCGGCTTCATCGGCATGGGCAAGATGAACAGCGGTCATTTGGGCAATTTCCTCGGCCGCCCGGAAGTCCAGGTCGTCGCCGTCTGCGATGTGGACACCAATCGCCGCGAAAACGCGAAGAAGACCGTCACCGAGCGCTACAGCAAGAACAAGGACACCGAATTCAAGGGCTGCGAGGCGTACAATGACTTTCGCGAGCTTCTCGCCCGCAAGGACATCGACGCCGTCGTCATCGCCACGCCCGACCACTGGCACGCCTACATCGCCATCGCCGCGGTGAACGCCGGCAAGGACGTTTATTGCGAAAAGCCGCTCACGCACAACATCCATGAGGCGCTCACGCTCATCGACGCCGTCCGCAAGAACAACAAGATCCTGCAGACCGGCTCCCAGCAGCGCTCAAGCAAGGAGTTCCGTGTCGCCTGCGAACTCGTCCGCAATGGCGTCGTCGGAAAAATCCAGCGCGTCGAAACCCAGTTCGGCTCTCCTGCCAAGCCGAATGCCAATCCTGAGGAGCCGATGGAGCCCGGCCTCGACTGGGACCGCTGGTGCGGCCCGGGCCCGCTCGCGCCTTACAGCAGCGTGCTCAGCCCGCGCGGCGTCCACAATCACTTTCCCGCCTGGCGCATGACGCGTGAATACGGCGGCGGCATGATCACCGACTGGGGCGCTCACCACATTGACATCGCCCAGTGGGGCCTTGGCGAAGATGAACATGGTCCCGTCGAAATCATCGCCCCCGAAAACCACGACGCCGCCACGCAGGGCGCAAAGCTCGTCTATGCCAGCGGCATTCCGCTCACTCACGTGAACGGCGGCTTCGGCGTGTCCTTCTTCGGTGAAACCGGCGAGGTCCATGTGAACCGCGGCAAGTTCAAGCTCGTGCTCGACGGCAAGGTCGTTCACGAGTTCATCGGCAAGGAAACCAAGGGCACCTCGCTCGACCGTGAGGTCATCATGGCCGAGAAGGAACACCTCGCCGACGCCAAGGTGAAGCTCTACAACTCCAAAGGCCACCACGACGACTGGCTCAACTCCATCAAAACGCGCGAAAAGCCGATCTGCGATGTCGCCATCGGCGCCAGCACCGTGATCTCCTGCCACCTCATGAACCAGGCCTACTACCACGGCGGCACGCAGAAGTGGAATCCCGAGAAGCACGAGTACACCAGCGGCGGCGACGCAAGCTGGCTCACCCGCGACTATCGTGGCGAGTGGAAGGTCTAAAACCGGGGCGCGATGCCCTATCGCATTCCATAAAATCCAAAGGCGGCCTCGTGAGGGGCCGCCTTCTTCATTTCACGTCCTCACGCTTCACCACCTCGCTGCCATCCTTCACCGTGTCCGGCGGATGCATCAGCACCTCATCACCAGCTTTGATTCCGTCCAGCACCTGCGTGAGCTTTCCATCGGTGCGGCCGGCCTTCACGATCACCGCCCTGGCCCTGCCGGCATCAAACACGAACGTCTTCCATTCACTGCCCTCGCGGAACAATGCTCCCGCGGGCACCAGCAACGTGTCATCGCTGTGCCACACGGCCACGCGCACCTCCACGCGGAAACGATCTCCCAGCGCCTTCAACGCAGGTGCTTGTCCGGCGAAATCACTCAGCACCAGCACGCGCTGTTCTTCCACGCCAAGCGCGGACACCTTGGTGAAAGCCGCCGGCTCCACGCGCCGCACGCGCGCCTTCGCAGGCTCATCGCCACCCCATTGCTCCACGGTCACCTGCGCTCCTGGTTGGATCGCCACCGCATCACGCGACAGGATTTCCGCCTCGATTTCCAAGTCGGTCGGATCACCAATCTCCAAAATTGGCGTTCCTGGCGTCACGATCGTCGCGCTCTCCTGCTGCACGCGCAAAACTACACCATTCACCGGTGCCAGCACATCGATCGACGCCCCACCTTCGCCCGGCTTCTCGATCTGCAGCAGCGCCGCCTTCGCCTGCGCCAGCTCATACTCCGCCACTTGAAGCGCAAACTCCGCCGCCCGCACCTCACGCGCCTTCATCTCCGCCTCGCGCTCGAAAGCCTCACGGTCCGTCTCGCTGATCGTGCCCTTCTCGGCGGGGTTCTTCACGCGGTCCCAGTTTGACTGCGCATACTTGAGCGCCGTGCGGGCCATCTCGATGTTTTCGTTCGCCCGGCTGCGCGTCGCCACCGCCGCATCCACACGCGCCTGCGCCTGCATGCGCGCACGGGCGTCCAGCAGTGGGGCGATTCCCGGCTCGATGCGTGTCAGCACTGTCTTGCTGCTCTCCACCTTGTCACCGGGCTTCAAATTCACGCGCTGCATGCTTCCAGCCACCGGCGCGGCCACGATGTAACGATTGCGGATGCGCGTCTTGCCTTCCTCGGACACATAAACGGTCAGCGGCCCGCGGTTCACCACGCCCACCTCGACCTCGATTGGGCGAGGCTGCAGCGCGTAATAAACAGCTGCTGCCAGCCCCGCCAGTGCCAGCCATGTCACCAGCCTCCGCCCCAGTCCCCGGCGTGCCGGCACACGTTTCGCCTCCCACGGTGGTGTGGACGAACTACTGGCGGAACCTTGGGGGGCTTCGGACATGAGGTGCGCCATCATGCACGCGCTTTGACACACAGCAGGTGATTTTTGCTTGTTGCTTTTGCGCCTCACTGCTCAAATCCCCGCCTCAACCTTGAACTAAGAACCTCGAACCAGGAACTCCACAGCCATGCCCCACGTCGAAACCAACGGAATCAAAATGTTTTATCAGGAACGCGGCAGCGGCGATCCGCTCGTCTGCATCATGGGTGTCACCGCCCCCGGCGGCGTGTGGGACGCGCACGCGCAGGCGTGGGAGAAGCACTTCCGCTGCATCCTCGGCGACAATCGCGGCGTCGGCGAAACCGACAAGCCCGTCGGCCCTTACACCACCGCGATGATGGCTGATGACTACGCCGGCCTCATGGACAAGCTCGGCATCGCACAGGCCCGCGTCGTCGGCTGCTCGCTCGGTTCCGTCATCGCGCAGCAGCTCGCACTGCGTCATCCACAAAAGGTAAAAAGCATGATCCTCATGTGCACTTGGGCACGCCAGGACCGCTTCGGCCTCTACACCTGGCAGCACCTTATGAAGTGCAAGGCCACCATGCGCCCCGAAGATTTCATGCACTACGTGCAGATGCTCATCTTCACCAAGCCGTGGTTCGACAACGACGACTGCTGGAACAACATGCAGCAGGGCCTCAAGGACGCCGCCACCAATCCCGCGCCGCAGCCCGTGCATGCCATGGAAGCCCAAAGCGCCGCCGCCATCACGCACAACACGCTCAACGAACTCAAGAACGTGAAGTGCCCCACCCTCGTCATCGGTGGCAAAAACGACACCTTCACCCCGCAATGGATGAGCAAGGAAGTCGCTGCCGCCATCCCCGGTGCCGACCTGCATCTCTACGATGATGCGGGCCACGCCTTCCACTGGGAACAGATGGGCGACTTCAATCCGCGCACGACGGAATGGCTGCTGAAGCACTGATCCGCCGACACACCGAATCGCAACACGAAGCAGGCATGCGGCGTTTACCCCGCATGCCTGTTTTGCGTTTCAGCCTTCCGCTTGTCCTCGTCGCGTCACTGCCCGCCGCGCCGATTGATTTCGTGCGCGATGTGCAGCCTTTGTTCGCGGAGCACTGCCTCGAATGTCACGGCCCCGATGACTCCAAGGGCGGTCTCGTGCTCACCAGCCGCGAACCCGCGCTCAAGGAGCTGAAGAGCGGGGCGCATGGCATCGTGCCCGGCAAACCCGATCAGAGCGAGATGATCGCCCGCCTCACCTCCGACGATCCCGAGGAGCAGATGCCACCGCCAAAGCATCGCGCCAAGCATCCGCTCAAAGCACGCGACATCGAAGTTCTGCGCCAATGGATCGCCGAAGGAGCCAAGTTTGAAGCGCATTGGGCCTACAAACCCATCGTGCGGCCCAAAACCGGCGGCATTGATGACTTCATCCGTTCCAGGCTCGCCAAAGAAGGCATTTCGCCTTCACCCGAAGCGGATCCGGTCACCCTCATCAAACGCGCCACTTATGACCTGCTGGGTCTTCCTCCGTCGTTGTCGGACTTGTCCGAGGCGTCCGGCTGGTCCGATCAAAAATACGAGGCGCTGCTGGACCGCCTTTTCTCCAGCGAACGCTTCGGTGAACGCTGGGGCCGCCACTGGCTCGACATGGCGCGCTACGCTGACAGCGATGGTTACGAGAAAGACCGCCCGCGTCCCGATGCGTGGCGTTTCCGCGACTGGGTGATCCGCGCCATCAACGACGACATGCCGTTTGATGAGTTCACGATCGAACAACTCGCTGGAGATCTGCTTCCCGACGCCACACCCGATCAAATCGTCGCCACCGCGTTCAACCGCCAGACGCTCACCAACACCGAAGGCGGCACCGATCAGGAACAGTTCCGCATCGAGGCCTGCATGGATCGCACGGAAACGCTCGGCACCGTCTGGCTCGGCCTCACCGTCGGCTGCGCGCGCTGCCACACGCACAAATACGACCAGATCACGCAGAAGGAGTACTACCAGCTCTTCGCCTACTTCAACAATGGTGACGAAGTGAACCGCCAGGTGCCGAGTTCACCGGAAGCGTGGGACGAATACGAGAAAAAGAACGGAGACGCCGTGAAGAAACTCATTCCGCTGCGCAAAGCGCTCGACGCCGCCAAGGCCGAGCTTCCCGTGAAACTGCCGGAGTGGGAGAAAGACGTCAAAGAACGCCTCGCCAAGGCAGTGGCGGCCAAAAAAGCGCAAAAGTTCGAGACACTGCCTGTCTCGAATACCAAAGCGCTTGCCGCAAAGCTGCAAAAGCAGCAAGACGGCTCCTACCTAGCTCAAAACAAGACCCCGAAGACCGACACCTACACGCTGGAGATCAGCAACCACTCCAAGCCGATCACCGCATTGCAAGTCGAGGCGCTGCCGGATGACTCGCTGCCCGGCAAGGGCCCCGGCTACAACAAAGGCGGCAACTTCGTGCTCACCAAACTCTCCGCCACGCTTCAACGCGGCAAAACCAGCCAGGAACTCATCCTGCATTCGGCGAAGGCCGACTTTGAGCAAAAAACCTTCACCGCTGACAAGACACTCGATGACGACGACCAGACCGGCTGGGCCGTTTCTGGTGCCACGGGCAAAAAGCACACACTCACAGTGCAGTTCACCGAGCCACTGGTGCTTCAGCTGCAGGACAGGCTCACACTCCAACTCGAACAAAACTACAAACAGCTTGGCCATACCATCGGTCACTTCCGCGTTCTCGCCGCCAGCGAGGAAACCGAGGACAGCATCGTGCCCAACGAAATCCGCAAAATCCTCAGCGAAGAGCCAAAGCGCCGGAATCCCGTCGTGATCCAGCCGCTGTGGGAATGGATGGCCAAAGTCGATCCTGAAGTCGTCGCCGCAGATCGCGCCTTGCGTGAGGCAGAAGCAAAATTGCCCAAACCGCCGCTCATGGATGTGCGTGTCATCGCCCAGCGCACGAACAACCCGCGCAAAACCAATTTGCTGCATCGCGGCGACTTCCTCCAGCCTGCCGACGAGGTCACTCCCGCCGCTTTCTCGACTTTGCCGCCGATCAAAGGCAGCACGCGTCTCGATCTCGCCCGCTGGCTCGTCAGCAGGAACAATCCGCTCACGCCTCGCGTCACGGTGAATCATTTCTGGTCCCGTTTGTTTGGCGAAGGCCTCGTGCGCACCGTCGCCGACTTCGGCGTGCGCGGCGAACCGCCCACTCATCCTGAACTGCTCGACTGGCTGGCAGATGAGTTTATGAAACAGGGCTGGAGCCGGAAGAAAATCCTCAAGACCATCATGATGTCTGCCACGTATCGGCAGAGCAGTGCGATTCCCGCCAATCTGCCGCCGAAGGTGATGGAACTCGATCCGAAGAATGCACTGCTCTGGCGTCAAAACCGACTGCGTGTCGATGGTGAAATCGTTCGCGATCTCTACCTCGCGTCCGGTGGTCTGCTTTCCTCCAAGATCGGCGGTCCCAGCGTCTTCCCGCCGATTCCCGACGGCATCGATGCGCTCAGCTATGCCGGCAATTTCAAATGGACCACGAGCAAGGGCGAGGACCGTTACCGCCGCGGCATGTACACCTTCTTCAAGCGTACCGCTCCGCATCCTGATCTCACCACGTTTGATTGCCCGGATGCCAATCTGACCAACGTGAAGCGCACCGTGTCGAACACGCCGCTGCAAGCGCTCACGACGCTCAACGCCGAGGCCTTCGCCGAGGCCGCGCAGGCGCTTGCAAAGCGCGTTTTGACTGACGCGACGCTCAAAGACGATGCCGCACGCCTCACCCGCGCCTTCCGCGTCTGTGCTTCACGCGTTCCATCAGCGGCGGAACTCGCCGCATTGCAAAAACTCCTCGACGAGTCCCGCCACACCTACCAAAACGGGCCCGCAGACGATGCGAAAGCCGCCATCGGTACACACGGTGCTCCTGGCACGCCAACTGTGGAAAACGCCGCCTGGGTGGCGACCGCGCGCATTGTCTTGAATCTCGACGAGCTGATCACCCGCGAGTGATCTGAAAACAATCACTCCTTCTTTTTGGGCCGGCCTGTCTTCGTTTTCGCTTTCACGGTTCGCTTTTTCTGCGGCACCGGCTCACCTGGCTCGCAAGCAAACCAGCAGGTCACGACCACGCCCTGTTTCGGCTTCTGTCGCGGCTCAATCTTCAGCCTCGCGCCGATCAGATGGGCCCGGTACTCCATCACTCGCATGCCAATTCCATTGCTGCCGGTCTTTGACGAGGCCTTGCCCCCCATGATTCCTGCGCCGTCGTCCTCGATCATCAGCATGCACTCGTCTTCCTTCGAGCGGCTCAGGCTGATGGTCACGCTGCCGGGTTTGCCGTGACGCAGCGCGTTGTTCACGGCCTCCTGCGCAATGCGGAAGAGATGCGCTTGTTTTTCCTCGCTGTCGATGGTGATGCCCGTGTCCACGTTGCATTCGCATGGCGTCCTGAAATTGGTGCGAACGGTCTCGGCCAGCAGTTGCAGCGCGCCAACGAGCCCGCGGTATTTCACGCTCGTGGGTGAGAGGCCGTGAGACATGCGGCGCACCTCGGACACGGACTCGTTCATCAGTTCGTGGATGCGTTTCGCCTGCTCCTGGTGCTCGCCTTTGAGGCTGGCCTCCAACGCCTCCATCATGACGAGCATGCCCGTCATCGTCTGGCCCACGCCGTCATGCAAGTCATGCCCGATGCGCGTCTGCTCCTGTTCGACGACACGGAGCAGCTCCCGCTGCAGACGGTCACGTTCCGTCAGGTCATTGCCCGTGATGATGATGCGGTCCGGGCTGCCATCCGGTTTGCGTGTGGAGGTGCTGCGCAGCTCCACCGTGCGCCACTCGCCCTGTTTGGTGCGCAGGCGCACATCCGTGGGAGGATTGTCCTCACCGCGCAAGAGACGCGCGAAGCGCTCCTTTGATCTCACAATCTCACGATCGTCCATGAGGCCGGTTTCCCAGGCCGTTTTTCCGATCACCTCCTTCTCGGGATAACCCATCGTGTTGAAGAACGCGGCATTGCCATGCACGAAGCGCCCTTCCACGTCCATGATGACAATGAAGGCCGACGTGTGATTCACCAGGGCCTGGTTGTAGGCCAGTTCACGAAGATAATTCAGCTCGGCCTCCTTGCGCCGGCTGATGTCAGAAATGGTGCCCGTCAGGCGGGTGGCCTCGCCGAGTTCATTCCACTCGGCCTGCGCGCGGACCAGAAACCAGTTGTACTGGCCTGACTTCGTGCGCAGTCGCAGCTCCACTTGATAGGGGAGATGGTGCTCGAGATGCGCTTCTCGTGCCTCGGTGACTGCGGGAACATCGTCCGGGTGCAGCCGGTCTAGAAACGAGATCGCGCGGCTGTTCGGCAGTTCGTGCTCCTCGAACCCGAGCATTTGTTTCCATCGCGGCGAAAGGTAAACATCCCCGGTAGCAATGTTCCAGTCCCACAAACCGTCGGTCGTTCCGCGCAAGGCACGCGCATAGCGCTCCTCGCTGATGCGCAGCGCCTGCTCCTTCCATTCGCGCTCGATCGCCAGCGCGGCCAGACGGGCGGCGTTGGTGATCGTCCTGATCTCGGCGGTGTCCGGCTCATGGGGCTGGGTATTGTAACAGGCAAACGCACCCAGGACTTTGCCCGAGGAGTTGATGACCGGCTCCGACCAGCAGGCCAGCAGCTTTGCTTTGGCCGCAAGCTCGTGAAACTTCGCCATGCGTGGCTCCCTCAACACATCCGTGCACACCACCCGTGTGCCGGAATGCACGGCCGCCCCGCAGCACATGGCGTCCGGATCGACTGGCAGGCCGTCGATCGCCTCCTTTGCATAATCCGGCAGGCTTGGCGCGACACTGATGCGCAAGAACGTGCCCGTGGCATCCGCCAGCATCACACTGCACTTCACGCCGGGATGGCTGGCCTCCACATTTCGCACGATGGCTTCCAGCACGGCGCCGCAGGGAGCGCCCTCGGCGATCATCTGCAGGCTCCTGGCCTCGCGTTCTTCCGCCGCCTTGCGTTTGGAGATGTCAGCGATCGTGCCGATCATGCGCCTCGGCTTTTTCGTGGCTTCATCGCGCTGGACGATGCGTCCACGGCCGGCCACCCACTTCCACGTTCCATCTTTGCAACGTAGCCGGAACTCCTCCGCATACTGTGACGTGCGGCCGTCTATGTGCGCCTGCAGCGCGGCAAACACCATTGAGCTGTCATCCGGGTGCACCATCCCCAGCCAGTCCTCATTCGGTCCGGTGATCGTGTCCGCAGGATCGTAACCCAGCAGCGTCTTCCACTGGGTGGAATAATAAGCCGAGTTGCTCGGCTGGTCCCAGTCCCAGACGCCGAATCCAGAACTCTCCAGCGCGAAGCGCCAGCGCTCCTGGCTCTCTTTGAGCTCTTGCTCTGCCAGCACCCGTTCGGTGATGTCCCTCCCCACTGACTGCATTTCCACCAGGCTCCCCGAGGCTTCAAACAAGCCACGGTTGACGAACTGCATCCAGCGCACCCTGCCTTTCGCGTCGTAAACACGGTTCTCGATCACCACCACCGGGTTTTGCGTCGAGACCGTGCGCAGTTTGTCCTGGATCATCGGCACGTCTTCAGGCACCGCCTTGGGCTGCCACCGGCTGCCCAGGAGTTCGTGAGCCGTGCCGCCGAAGAACCGGCAAAATGCCTCGTTCACATAAGTGAAAGTGCCGTCAGGCAGATAGCGGCAGATGATCTCCGTCAGATCCTCAATCACCAGACGAGGAGCATCGGGCATGCTTTTGGAGTCTTTGGAGGAGGGTGACGTGCTCTCGTTCATAACATCAGGGAATGTAACCCATCGAATGCATCCACTCCGCCACGCGGGCGGGCCAGTCGTTCACAGGACCGCCACTCTTCTTCATGCCGAAGCCGTGGCCGCCTTTGGAGTAAATGTGCAGGTCGCAGGGGATGTTGAGCTTCTTGTATTCGAGATAGAGCAACGCGCTGCCCGCGGCGGTGATCTTGTCGTCATTGGCATGCACGAGGCACATCGGCGGGGCTTTGTCGGTCACCTTGATCTCCGGCAGCAAAGAGAAACCGCTGTTCTTCTCAGTGAGATAGGCGGGATAAACCGGAATCGCGAAGTTCGGTGTCGCATCCTCGACATCGAGCGCGGGATCGGTCGTGTAGGTGCGCTCATTGGCGTGCAGCGCCGTCATCACCGTGAGATGACCACCGGCGGAAAAGCCAAGAATGCCGATGCGATCCGTCTTGAGGCCCCATTCAGCAGCGTGATGTCGAATCAGGCCCATCGCACGCTGCGCGTCTTGCAGCGGTTCTTTGGAAGGATCGTTCGGGTCGCGCTTCGGCACACGGTATTTGAGCAGAATGCCCGTCACGCCGTGCTTGTTCATAAACTCGCACACCTGCGAGCCTTCATGTTCATACGCGAGGATGCTGTAACCACCGCCTGGGCACACCAGCACCGCCGTTCCATTCGGCTTTTCCGGCTTGAACACCGTGAGCATCGGCTCGGTGACATTCGTGAGGCGCATCACATCGTCTGCCGACTTCCTCGGCATTTCTTTCTCCGCCTCGATCTTCACCCCGGGCTTTTCCGGAGCACCACCGGGCCAAAGTTTTAACACGATGGGTTCAGCGGCGAAAAGAGACGAAGAAACAAGGACAAGGGCGGCGGCGAGCTTCATGCCCCCCAATTGGAGCGGAAATCACCGCGCAACGCAAGGCAGCATCATCGCATCCCGCATGCCGTGGAGGATTTTTTTGTCCGCCGGGCACACCGTGGCCAGCACGCCGCCGAGCGCGGGATCGTCATCCCCCTCCGACGTGGCAAAGTAATAGGGGCACAGCCGCACGCGGCTCTGCATCGCACGCGTGGCCTGCCTGTCCTCATCCCAAGCCGGGTGGGTGACGACCTTCGCGCGATGAAATTCCTGCAACACGAATGGATTCACCGGGAAACTCGCCAGAGCCTCGTCGATCGCCGCGCCCCACTGCTCCTGCGACAAATCGTGGCCGATGAATACGCCGCGCGAACCCCAGCCGCGCTCTGAAAAGCCGCTGATCTTCAACACAAGCTGCCGCTGCTTGCCGCCGAAGATTTTCATCTCGTGCCAGCTCTGAATGTCGAGCTTCGGCCACACTGCGAAAGGCGGCAGCGGCACCGGATCGACCACCCAGCCCATGGGGATGCACTTTTTCAAGAGTTCACGGTGCTCGGTTCGCAGTTCTCGGTTCCAGAAGTCTTCGAGCGCGGGCGACCAGAACAACGCAAGCCACAGCTTCTCTTCGAGAAACGCTTTGATCGGAGGCGTGAAGCTCAATTCTCCGCGCTCGGCCATGCGCAGCATCGCGTCGGCGTTTTCGACGTTCGCGAGGTCGAACAGCTCGAAGAAGCGGTAAATCGCCACGCCATTCAGCTCATACGGCTCCACCTCCCATGGACGCAGCGCACGACGGCCCAGTCGATCCGCCAGCCAGCTCATCTCCGGCAGGTAATCGCCCGATTCACGCGAGATGAGGATGTCCTCGCTTGGAAACGCCGCTGCAAACGCGTCGATCATGCCAGAAGCGCCACCGATCACATCTTGATCGAGCGCCGCATACGTTTCATTCAGCCACGCCGTCAAACCGATGCCACCCGGCAACGAATCGAGTTCTGAAATGCTCACGCCAGTCTCAGTCAGCACCAAATCCGGCCGCAGCACACGCGGCAGGTCTTCATGCCAGCGCGGATTTCGCGCGAGGTCGATCACCCGCTGCGGCTTGCCCTGATCCAGCAGCTTCGCCACCCACGGATGCGCTTCATCAAAGTAGAGCGTATTGCACGCCCGCTGAAACGCCCGCAACGCCGGTCCAAGCGAGCAAATCAGCTCCACCGTCGCCGCATCCAGCGCAAACGCCTCCGGCGACAGCACCCACTCCTTGTCCTGGAAGAAACCCTGCTCAGGAAATGAAGCGCGGATGTGGGAGATAGTGTCGACAGGTGGCATGTAGCGATTCATTACCAACACATTCTTATCAGGCTAGCAAAAGAGACACTCGGTGAAGTCGGTCGCTATTAATCAATACTTCAGAATGGTTTATTCGGTCCGTGAACAAAGGGATCAGCCCAGCCAGCATTTTTGTCCTGATACAAGTCCTTGATCGATGGCTCATGGCCTTTCATCAAGATGCCATAGTCATAAAGCTTTCCTTCACGCTGCCAGATCGAGTGTGCATCAGATCGCATGAGGACTGGATACCCATTAATCCTCAGCATGTGCCAAACTTCGTGTTCCTCCTTTGCTCTTCCAACCTCACTCGGATAGCGAGGAACATAGGATAAGGTTAACTGCATATCCCGAATCTCGCACATTCCCTCACGTGGCATGATTTCTCCGGTTTTCATGTCGCTGCTGAACCAGTATTGAAAAGTTGGAGGATTCACCAGCAACAGAGTGTGTGTGAATCCACCAATCTCGCTAGTGGACTTCCAGGTGCCTTTTATGTCGTTCGCAGTGAGTGGACGACGTGATTCGTGCTCACTCCAAATCCAACCAGCGCCGACGCCCGCCAGCGCACAAGCGATGATGACATGGAGCCTTCTCATCGAAATAAATATTGGAAGACCAATGTCGCAGTAACTGGACAAGATTATTTCCCCGCCACCTTCGTATTGCCCGAAGGCAAAGTGCGAATCCGTTGGGTCGGGCTGAGGCCGTATTTGTCGGGTTGATACATGGCTTCGATGCGGGCAGGCGGCGCGGTGGTGTCGCCTTCGGCGATGACGCGGGCGAGGTATTGCAGGCTGAACTTGCCCTTCGCAGGCGCGTAGTCGGTGAAGAACAGGGCGCGGTCGGTGCGGATTTCGCGATGGTCGCAGAACCAGGCCTGCGTGCCGTCGGGCAGTTGGTCGGAGTCGCGCTCGCTCTGCGTGCCGAACTCGGGATTGATGGCCTCGAAGACGGCGGGCAGCGCGTCGTCGATGGCGAGGTACCGATCACCACCACCGATCTCGATCTTGAGTGTGACGACGACCATGTCCCCGACGCGGAGATCGTCGGTGCCGGATGTGGTGCCGTCCATGTTCAGCTCCTCGTAGGTGCGCTCGATGGCATACCCCTTGTTCTCGCCGGCGAAATCACGCCGCAGCGGGAAGCTGCGGGCCTCGACACGGGCGAAGGCCTCGCGGCCGGCCGGAAGTGCGATGCTAAGCGGCGCGGCGCTGAGTGTTTGATTGAGCGCGAAGTTGACCTTCGCGCTGGAGAAGCCTGCGGCGAGGGTCAGCGGCTGGTCGTGCGTGTCCCAGCGTGCGTTCGCGGTCAGCGGCTCGCCGGTTTTCTTCAGGCTGCGCTCATACGCGGACAAGGCGGTGAGCGTCCAGGCATTGGCGAAGGTGTTTCCCCACTCACCGCGGCCGTTGCGCGATTGCAGGATGGAAACGGCGAGTTTCTCGGCGTCCTCTGTCAGACCAAGGTGCGTGTAAGCGATCAAGCGCAGCGCCTTGTTCGCACCATTGCCGGCCCAGTGACTCCAAACCACTGGCTGCGGCCGTGGCGTGGTGGATTTCTTGGTGTCGGCCTTTGACTTCGCCTTGGCGACCTTGCCCTTGCTTTCTACCTTTGCCGGAGCCGGAGGTGCGGGCGGCGTCCAGCCGAGCGAGTCCTTGATCTGCTGCTCGGGCGCGTTGCTCAGGCACATGGCGAGTGCAAGGTAGAGACGCGCGGTCTCAGGCAGCTTGTCGCGACGGCTGAAGAGCAGGTTTTGATACGCAGGCTCGGGTTTGCCGGCTTTCGCGAGTGTGTAGAGAGCCAAAGCAGAGTCAGTGACGATGTAGAAGTCTTTTTCCTCATCGAGGCCACGCAGCTTCTTGGAAAGAAACTCGACAAGCTTGTTGATCGCATCGGCGGGAACGTCCGCGCCTTGATCACGCGCCCGGAGCAGCAGCATTCCACCATAAGCGCTGCCCCAGAGGCTGGATTCCTGTCCACCGGGCCAGTAGGCGAGACCGCCTTCGTCCGTGGTCATTTGCAGAAGCTTGTTCACTCCAGCCTGGATGACCTGCTTCGCCTTGCCGCCGCCGAGTTGATCCGGGAACAGCGATTCGTATTTGCCGAGTGCAAGCCAGGGCATCGTCGCGGAAGTCGTCTGCTCGACACAGCCATATGGATAGTGCAGCAGGTAATCGAGCGCGTCGCGGGCCTCGTAGAGACGGCTGTTGCTGATGCCTGCGGAAAGTTCGCCCTCGCCTTCAAGCAATGCAGGATTCACCTCTTTGATCAGATTCTCGACCGGTTCGTCGGCCTTGAGGCGCGTGTAGGCCACGTAGCGCAACTCAGGCACGGGGTGATTCACGTCGAAATTCGATTCGGTGCCATCGCTGGCCTGCACCGGCCAGTTCACCGCCTTCGCGGTCCATTTCCACTTCGCGGAGCCAAGTTGCACAAACTGCACCGGGAAGGCAGTGGCGGCGGTTTCGCCAGCCTTGATCTGCAGGATGACCTTCCGTTGCTTCGCGGTGCCGCTGTCGCCTGCATTCAGCGAAGCGGGAATGAAATCGCGCTTGTCGGCGATGAAGCTGGCGGTGTTGTCGAGATCGAGCGTGACCTCGACAGGTCCGGAATTCGGCGTGGTGTTGTGAACAACGGCCTTCACGAGGAATTCGTCACCCAAACGGGCAAAACGCGGCACAGCGGGCTCGATCATGAGCGGCTTGTTGATCTTGAAGGCGGACTCGCCACTGCCGAAACGATCCACGCCATGCGCGGCGACGGCCATGATGCGGTAGCGCGTGAGATTGTCCGGCGCGGTCACGCTGGCGGTCAGTTTGCCCTGCGCGTCGGTCATTCCCGAAGCGAGCCACAGCGGCGTGGCGACGAAGTTCTTGCGAATGGTGATGTTCCCCATGTTTTCCTCACCATCGCCACCTCCGACGACGAAACCCTTGTTGCCGCGATCACGCGCTGCGAGCTCCTCCGACAGCAGTTGGTAATAAGAAGTGAAGTTGTCGATGGCGAGCGGAAACTCTTCATGGAAAAACGCGGAAGGGTCCGGCGTCTCGTGCTTCATGAGGCTCAGCACGCCCTCATCGACGGCATAGAGCGTCACATCGGCCCCAGAAACAGGAGCGCCCTTCGCGTCAGTGATCGTGGTAGTGATGCTCACGGCCTCGGCAGGGCGAACTTCTTCGCGATCCGGCTTCACGGCGATTTTCAACTCCTTCGTATCGGATTCGACAGTGAGCGCGCAATAGCCGACGCGATATTCGGGCATCTTGTGCTGCTTCGGGCTGGCTGCGGAGCCACGGATGACGATGGCCGACACATAGGCATTTGGGAACTCGTCCTCGCCCAGTGGCACGCGTATGATCGGATTGTCGAGCGTGATCTCGGTGACGAACTGGCGGTGGATTTTGTTACGCTCCACGGTGACGAACGCCGTGCCGGCGATCGGCGTTTTGACGACAATCACCGCGTCCTCGCCGGGTTTGAGCTTCGTCTTCTCCGGCAGGAGGTTCATGCGGTTGCCGTCCTCCATCGCCCAAGGAAACTCGCCGCCACCCACCGCATAGAACGGCATGCGCGAGAGCACCTTGGTGCCCTTGGCATCGATGGACTCGGCGGTGAGGAAATACACGCCACCCTTCGAGGGCGTGAACGGAATCGTGGTTGAAGGCGCGGACTTGGCCGTGGCGGGCTTCAGATCGAGGCTCTGCTTCAATTCCTCACGCAACACGACCTGGTCCTTCGTCGTCGATCCACCGCCTGCAGTGGCGATTTTCAGCGTGTGATACTCCTGGCGCTCGACTTTGACCTCGACGCGCACGTTTCCAGCAGCGGGGGCGCCTTTTGAGTCGATGGCGACGACTTCGAGATTCAACGCCTTGCCCGCGGTGGCAAAATACTGCGGCCCGCGAAGCCCGAGCAGATAATCCGCGCCGGGAACCTCGAACTCGGCGGCGGCGCTGATCGTCTGCTCATTGATATCCGTCACCTCCGCGTTCACGCGCACCATCTGCGGCAGTGCTGCACGGTCCGGAGGCGGGCGCGGCATTTCAAGCGTGGCGGTGCCGTCCTCGGCAAGGAAAAGATCGCCATTCACAAACCACTCGTCCTCGCTTTCCTCCTGATCGCCGTAGATGTAGTCACCGTCAGAGTCGCGATCCTGGCCGTAATGCGACCACGCGGGCGCCTCGCCGAAGTGATAGTCGCGGAACGCGTCCGGCGGCATGAAGTCGCGGCGTGAGTTCGCGCTCCACTGGATGCCGGCGTCAGAGAGGGCCTTGCCCATGTAATAGTTCGCGGTGAGCGGAAGCTGGATGCGGTCAGCCTGAAACTTGATTTCCTTGGTGTCGAGCTTCACCTCATAGGTGTTCGGCTTGTAGTCGTCGATGCGGAAGGTCATGCCGCCGCCGTCGCTGTTCTGGCTGTTGGCATTTGGGGACGTCAGGTTGATCGAGAGATCATACCAGCCCGCGGGGCCGGTCGGCAGCACGACATCATCCGCCCACGCGCCGGAAGCAGTGAACTTCACCGGCTTGTCGATCACCACGCGATAACGCGGATCACGAACCACGAGACGGCCCTCGACGGGCGCTTGATCGAGGCTCAAATCATCGCCCGTGAGCAGACGCGTGTGCGCCTTGAAATGCGCGGTATCGCCGGGCTTGTAGAGCGGCCGGTCGGAGAAAACAAACGTGCGGCGCTGCGGCTGCCAGACACTCTCGTAGGCCTGATTGATGTCGTAAGGAACCGAGATGCCGCTCTCATTGAGTTCGATCACGGCGCAATCTCCTGCCTTCTCGGCGAGCACAAAGGCGGGCGTGGCCCCGGGCGCGGTGGCGATGCCGCTGGCATCCGTGTCGCCATAGCCGATGAGCTTCAAATCCGCATCCACGAGTGTGAGCCGCACACCCGGCACAGGCTTGCCGGATTCGAGCGAAGTGACGAACACGACAGACTCACGGCCATTGCTCTTCTGCATGATGCCGAGATCCGTGAACTGAATGAGTGACTGCGTGACGACCCCTTTCTCCTCCACGCCCTTTGCAGCCATGCCTTCCAGTTCGACGAACAACGGTGCCGCCGGATAATCACCGAGCACCTCGCGCCAGTTCAACTTCACAAGCTCACTACGATCAAGCGGCTTGTTGACCGGGAAGGTCCGGTCAAACACCTGTGTGCCGGGATAAGCATCGATCGACTGCGTCTTGTAGGCGGCCTTCTGCTTGTCGTTGCCATAAAAGGCGGTGCGATAGGCGCGGTATTGATCGAGCGCCTTGAGCAGTTCCGGTCCGGTGAGACGTTTCGCACGCACGCGCACCTGGCTCACATTCGCAGCGATGAACTCATACGCCGCCTCTCCCCTCGCCATCTGGGCGTTGACGAAGGCCGGCGCGGCGACGTAAGGCGGATTGGGCACGAAGGTGACATCACTCTTGTAGGCGGCCTGCAACGGCAGGTTGTCCCCCGAGGTGAGTCCTTGCGCCACGCTGACCTGGTATTTTTTGTTCACCTCGAAGGGACCGGTGAGCCGCAGGGTCCAGCCGAGCACCTCGGCCTTCAGATTGGTGACCGGTCCTTCATCCTTGTTCACCACGGAGGCAATCTTCTGCCCGAGCGACGTTCGCTGCACGGTGATGAATGGCATGATCTTTTGCACGAAGGCCTCGACCATCTCCTTCGTCATCTCGGTGTCAGAGGGCGGCAGGAGGCGCTTGTTGAAGTCGATGTCGATGTAGTAATCGTCATCGAAGGGAGTGTGCGCCGCCGCCACGCGCACCTCAAACGGCTTGATCTCGCCAATCTGGATGTCGTCGCCAGTGACGAGCGCATTGTGACCCGAGGCATTCGTCAGCGTCTCGGCGATCTGCAAATGCCACCCCTTCGCCACCGGCAGCGGCGACTCTGGCTCCACGATGATCGCGCTCAACCTCGTGGCATCATCCGCAACCGTGGGTTTCGCTTTCGAGATTTGCTCGGCCCAGGTCGGCTCAGGCTCGGCGTTCATGCGGGCGAAGTCCTTGCCTGTCGCATGACGGATGACCGCCTTCACTGGCGGCGCGTTCTCCGCCATGAACTGGATGTGCTTCACCGCTTCGGCGGGTGCCACGGCGTCATTGAACTCAAACATGAAACGCGGCGTGCGGTTCTGCCCGTCGTCGTTAAACCAGCGTGGTTGCTGGTCAATGATGCGGAACTGGGCGCTGGTGATCGAATCGAGCTTCTCCGTGGACAACTGCTTGCCCGCGAGATCGGTCAGACCGGCGCGCAAGCTGAAATCGTAGCCGGTGGCGAACTTCGGCGCCTGCGTGAGATGGAAATGGCCGCTGCGCGTGCTCGTCCACTCAAACGTGCCTGTCAGCTCCGGCGTGATGATGAGAGGCGATGTCGGCTCGGTCTTGCCGATGCGGTCCTTCGAGATCATCGGCGTCGGAAACACCACCTCGATGGTTGATTCGGGCGAAAGCTCCTCGGGGTTGATGCTGATCTCCGCATTGAGCACCACGGCAGGCGGCTCTTTGGCGGCGGAGCGGCTCTTGGCGGGAGCCGCGTTGGAAACGACATGGGCTGCGAGAAACGCCAGCGTCATGGCTGGCAGCAGCGCGAGGCTGAAGGTGGTTTTCATGGCGAACGGGTGGTTCGCCGGGAGAGTAGCACGCCGCTGCCGGGGGCGAGGGGATTTTTGGGGAGTTTTTGGAAGCTGCCGGTTATCTCACTTCAACGCCCACACCTTCACGTTGTCGAAGGCGACTTCCTGGCCGTCCTTGCCGCCCATTCGGAAGACGAGACCGGGCTTTTTGACGTGAAAATCGGGCGCCGTGGCCTTGAGCGGCTCCTTGCCGGCGACTTGGGCGACGACATTGTCGCCTTTGCACTCCAGCAGCAAGGTGTAGGTCGTGGCGGGATCGAATTCGGTGGTCGCCTTGGCGTGCGTTTTCGTTTTGCTGTTGGGATCGGCCTTGTCGTTGTGCTCGATGAGGCTCCAGCCGGTTTTGCTGATGACGACGGAGAGTAGATGGCCGTTCTTCTTCAATTCGCCCGGCGCGGGATCAAAGCCGAGGTTGATGACGCGGGCGTCGCCGAGCTTGAAGTCGATCTGCACGGCACAATCCTGCACCGGCAGGCGGTAACGAAACGCGCCGATGTGCTTGTCGCTGGATTTTTCAGCGGCACGCAGAGTGCCATCGACAATGCGCAGCGAGCCGGTGTTCGCGTTCCAGCCTTTGGGCAACTCGGAGCCGCTGAAGGTTTCTTCGAGCAACTTGTCGCCCAAGGTGCCGAGTGTCGGCGTCAAATCGGCGGCGTTGGCAATGCTCGTGGCGGCGATAAGGAGAAGAAGACGAAGTTTCATGCGCGGGCTGAAACGCGAGTCTGCACATGAAATTGCGCTTCAATTCAAAGCGAGGCTGCCGCCGTGCGACGCGCCCACGCATCCGCATCGATAAGCGCTTCCAAATTCGGATGCGCGATGACCTGATGCGCGTTCATGACGCGCTCGACGGTCTGCCAGATGCCGGGGAATTTGATTTTGCCGTTGAGGAAGGCATCGACAGCGACTTCGTTGGCAGCATTGAGCACGGCGGGCAGTGTGCCACCCACGGTTCCGGCATGACGGGCGAGATTGAGCGCGGGAAAATCATTCACGCGCGGTGCTTCGAAGTGCAGTGCGCCGACTTTGGCGAAATCGAGCGGCCGCAAATTGTTCGGCACGCGATCAGGCCAGGTGACGGCGTATTGAATCGGAAAGCACATGTCGCTGTGGCTGAGCTGGGCGATGACGCTGTTGTCTGCGAACTCGACCATGCTGTGCACGATGCTCTGCGGATGCACGACGACCTCGATCTTGTCCATCGGCACGTCGAAAAGCCACTTCGCCTCGATCATTTCGAGGCCTTTGTTGAAGAGTGTGGCGCTGTCGATGGTGATCTTGCGGCCCATGTTCCAAGTAGGATGCTTCAAGGCCTGCTCGATGGTGACATCGGCGAGTTGATCAGCCGGCAACGTGCGGAACGGGCCGCCGCTGGCGGTGAGCAGGATGCGCTGCACCTCGCTCTGGCGATGGCCTTCGAGGCACTGGAAGATGGCGTTGTGCTCGCTGTCCACGGGCAGGATGTTCACGCCCTTGCGTTTCGCGGCCTCGGTGACGGCTTCGCCGGCCATGACGAGGATTTCCTTGCTGGCGACGGCGAGATGCATGCCGCGCTCGATCGCTGCAAGTGCCGGAGCGAGCCCCGCCGTGCCAACGATGGCAACGAGAACCATGTCGGCGTCTGATTCGTTCACGAGATCAACCAACCCTTGCGCTCCGGTGTGCAAAACGACGTCCGCGGGCAGCAGAGCACGCGCTTTGGCAGCAGCAGCGGCATCGGTCAGAGCTACCTGCTTCACGCCGGTCTCGCGCACTTGCTCAATGAGCGACTCGACACTGCTATTCGCCGCCAAACCGGTGATCTGCATCCGCTCCGGGAGCTCGCGTGCCACTTTGAGCGCGCTGGTGCCGATGGAGCCGGTGGAGCCGAGGAGGAGGACGCGGCGTCTGGCGATGGATTTGGCGGCGGACATCAGCAGGAAAAAATGACGAAATCAGAATGGCGAATGACGAAGAAATGACGAAGCCCGGATAACGAGCCACAATTTAGGCATTGGGGCTTGATTCATCATTCCTCATTCTGGTTTCGTCATTTTCACCGTGCGATGGCGGACAAGTAGAAATAAAACACCGGCGCGGTGAAGAGCAGGCTGTCGGTGAGGTCGAGGATGCCGCCGATGCCGGGGAGTTTGTGGCCGCTGTCCTTGATGGCGACACAGCGTTTCAGCACGGATTCCGCGAGATCGCCCGTGACCGCCGTGGCGCACAGCACCGGGGCGAGGATCAATCCGTGCAGCCAGCCAATCGGCGCGAGCTTTTCAGGAGCGATGAGCAGCAAGATGATCGCGGCCAGGTAGGCACCGACAAACGAACCGAAAAAGCCCTCCCAAGATTTTGCCGGGCTGATGTGCGGGATCATCTTGTGCCTCCCAAACAGCACGCCGAACGCGTAGGCGCCCATGTCGCTGAATTTCGTGACCATGACGAGGAACAGCACCAGGAAGAGGCCGGTGATGCCGCTGCCATCCGGCTTGAAATACATGAGCCGCACGATGAACCCGAAAAAGATGACTGTGTACACGACGCCGAAGACCGTGTTGAAGATGCGCTGCAACGTGAGCGCACCCTCAAGCTGATGCCGGTAGCACAGAAGAAACGATCCGTGCACGCTGGCGGTGAGCGCGGCGAGATCGAGCCACATCGGCGCCTCGGTGTGGTGCGTCACCGACCACCACAGCACCGTGATCCAGTAAGCCAGGCAGATGACGCTGCCGAGAATGTTGAACGAACGCGCATGCACATCCACGCGCAGCAGACGATAGTACTCCACCGCGCCGGCGACGCCGAAGAAGCCGGTGATGGCCAGCACCAGCAGGTTGCTTTTCCACTGAAACGCCACGGCCAGCAGCGCCCACAGCACCAGGGTGCTGAAGAGGCGCGACGCGAAGACGCGGCGCTTGCTGGGCGCGGTCGTCAGGTTTGCGGCGGCGGGTTGGGTCATGAGCACGCTTGGAAAGCGCCCACTTAGAGCGCAGGCGGCGTGATTGGGCAATGCGATTTCGTGTTTGGCAATCCTTCACGAACCGGTAGTCTCAAAACCATGGCAGCCTACGTCATCCAGCCCGGCGACACGCCGATGGGCATCGCACGCAAGTTCGGCATGAGCTTTGATGCGTTCAAGGCGATGAACCCCGGCCTCTGCGATGCCAACAACAACTGCCGCCTGCTGTTTCCCGGCCAGATTTTGCAGGTGCAGGCCGCGGCAAGCGCGCCCGCCGCACCTGCGACGCCCGCACAACCCGCCGCCGGATTCGTGCCGCAGGCACCGCCGTGGATGGAGGTGGCACTGCGCGAGCAAGGCGTGACCGAATGGAACCCTGGCGACAATCCGCGCATCATCGAATACCTCGCCAGCGTCGGCGTGCGTGGCGGCGATGAAACGAGCTGGTGCGCCGCCTTTGTGAACTGGAGCCTGCGAAAAGCCGGCTTCCGCGGCCACGGCACCGGACTCGCGGGACGCTGGATTGACTTTGGTCGCGCCGTTGCGCCCGCCTATGGCTGCGTGGTCGTGCTGCAGCCGCTTTCCGCCGGTGCGAGCGGCCACGTGGGTTTCCTGCACGCGATGGATCAAACGAACGTGTGGCTTCTCAGCGGCAACAGCGCCAACCGCGTGCGCATTTCCGCCTACTCGCGCGGCAAACTGGTGCCGGGGCAGTGTTTCCGCTGGCCGGTGTGATCAGAATCCACCCTCAAAGAAGGCACGAATGTCGTGCAGATCAGGCGACTCGTGGCAGACCTCGGTCAGGTTTGAGACTGCGGCCGGAATGTGCTGCAAATAATACGGCTTGCCGAGATTGCGGCTGAGATTGGCATACGCGCCGAGGGCCTGCATGAGGCGCTGGGCGGCGCAAAGGAGAAACGTCCCGCGCAGCTCGTCCGGATCAACGCCACGATGCCGCGCGTAGTAGCACAGCAACTCACCGCGCTCCTCACGCGTGAGATGCACGTAAGGGTCGTAAAGCAGCGAGGCAAGATCGTACTCGGCGCGACCGAGCCGGAGCCCCTGGTAATCGACGAGCCAGGCATCCTCGCCGCGGATGAGCACGTTCTGGCTTTGAAAATCGCGATGCACAAGGCAACGCGGCAACGCGGCGAGACGATGGCGGAGTTTCCGCAGGGCCTCATGCGCGGCGTCATATTCATCGTGACCGAATTCGCGGCCAAGATGACCACCGACGAAGTGGTCAAGGAAGTAGTTCTGCTCCCACTCGTAGAGTGCCTCGTCAAAGGGAGGCTCCAGTTCGTCGAGATCGGCGGCGGAAAGCATTTTCTCATCCACGTTGTGGAATTTGGCCGCCTCGCGCAGCGTGGACTCGTAGAGAGGCCGGCGCTCCGTCCAGGGTTTCCGGTCATAGGATTGCAGATCGACACGACCGAGATCCTGCAGCCACACACAGAGGCGCTGTTCATCGAAGGCCATCACATGCGGCACATGCGCGCCGATCTTTTCGAGACGACGCGTGGCAGGCACAAACTTCGGATTGTCGCGACGCGCGAGAGTGTACACCATGAGCACCATCGGGTCTCGGCCATCCTGCCAGTTGAGGCGGTAGAAATGTCGATCCGAGGCTCCTTTGAGAATCGCCTCCACTTCGCACGCGGTGTCGCACAGTTCGGGGAACTGTTCGCGGGTGAGAATGAGCAGGGCCTCGTGTTCGGGGGGCATTTTTCGTCAGTTCAAAGTTTCAGGTTCAAAGTTCCAAGCGGAAAAACTCAGGGCAGCCAAGTTCCCACACAACTTGAAACCTGACACCTGAAACTTGAAACCCGGCCAGCTCAAAAGTCAGCATCCTCCACGATTCCTGCCGCCGTGATGCCACTGCGGACGATGCAGCGCTTCAAATGGGCACCACGCACCACGCGGCCACCCGGCCAGACGATGCTGTCTTCGAGCTGTGCGCCTGATTCGATCACCGCTCCGGCTCCCACGACATTGATGCCGCGCAATACAGCCCCGTCTTCAATGTGCGCCGCAGGGTCAATGGCAGGGCCATACATGCCATTCAGCGCCGAATGCGCCGAAAGGTAGGCGGTGCGGCTGCCGAGATCCCACCAACTGCCCTCATCAATCACCACGCCGCCGATTTTCGCGCCTTCGCGGATCATGTTGAGGAAAATGGGGATGACGGACTCCACCTTGCCGGGAGTGATCCAGTCGTGCAGGGCCGGATCGCAGGCATAGATGCCGGTGAAAAGGTATTTCCCTTCATTACCAGTGCCAAGTTTGTTGCGGATGTCGGTGATGCGGCCGGATTCGTGGTCAAACGCGATGTGCAGCGACGGTCCGTGGCTGCGCAATGCGAGAGTGACGAGATTGCCGTTGTCGCGATGCGTGCGGATCAGCGGCTCCAGCGGCAGGTCGGTCAGGATGTCGCCGTTATAGACGAGGAAAGGCTCGTTCCCGAGCAAATCACGCACGTTGGCGATGCCGCCGGCCGTTTCGAGGCGCACGGGGCTTTCGTTGCGGAACTGCACCGGCATGCCGTGGTAGCTTTGATCCGGAAACGCCTTCGCATACGCCTCGGGGATGTGATGCGTGTTCACCACGAGCCGCGAAACGCCCGCCGCGATGAGATGATCGAACGCGTAGGTGATCAGTGGCCGGTGAAACACGGGCACGAGCGGTTTCGGAAGCTGTTCCGTCAACGGCCGGAGCCGTTCGCCAATGCCTGCGCCCAATACGAATGCCTGATTCACGCGGCGGGTTTTACCCGTTCCCGCTGAAGGCGCAAACGGAACTTCACCGCAGTGTTCAAGTAGTGCGCTTCCTCCGCACCCAGGTCACGATGACCACGATCAGCACCACGGACACCACCGCGGGAAGGGTATAGCCCCCGCCGCCGACGGCATTGCACAATGGGCAATCCCCCCAATCTCCAGCCCCCCCCGCCACGTCCGCCGTGATGGGAGGCGGGGCCTTCGTGCGCGGTTTGAAGCTCTTCAGGTCGAGCACATAACTCGTCTCGCCCGGGAAGAGAATCTGGAAGCGCTCCACCTTCTGGCCGAGGGCAGTGTTGTGGTAAAGCACGCTCAAAGTGCCCTCCGGCAGCGCCTTGATCGAGTAACCGGTCGTTCCCGCCGGGATCTTTGACTTCCAGGTGCCGGTGAGCATCACCGGGTCCTCCGGCGTCTTGAGTGGGGCGTTTTCCATGGTGGTGAACTGCCAGTCGAACTCCGGCTTCACCTCCACGACCGGGTCGAGGACCACGGCCACCACCCGCTGGATGTAATCCCGCGCCGTGGCCTTCAGCTTTTCCTGCTTTTCCGGCGGAGTGAGGCCGAGATCGGCGTTCGTGAGGTAAGGGGCCACATTCGGGTCCGGCTCGAAGCTACGAGGGTCGATTTCCACCTGGAGGGTCCAGTCGCCGTTTTGCTCGAAATTTGCCCGCACTGCCACGTCCGGCAGCGGATGGGCCGGGCAGACGGCTGCCAGCAGCAAAAACAGGCCCAGGGAGAGGGAAAGCGCGTTGGGTCGCATCCGGCCAGCGTGGCACAGGGCCGGGGGATGTGACGAGCCTTTTTCCCAAACCCCAAAAAAATTTGATTGCCAGCCCCCGCCTCGTTCGTTTTGAATTCGCTCAAATCCGTTTGGGGCAGTTCCCTGCCGGAAAAGCCAACACCACCCAACATGAAATCCATCATCACCACCCTCGCCATTCTCGGCCTGTCCGTCTCCGCCTTCGCTGGCTGCGGCAAAACCGAAACCACCAGTGGCAAACTGAAGTCCGTGGACCAGGACTCCAAGTCCATCGTGATCGAAGCCAACGGCAAAGACGTCAAGCTCACCCTGACCGCCGCCGTGAAAGACGCCGACAAGCTCGTCGGCAAGAAAGTCACCGCCGTCAGCTCCCACAAGAAAGTGGAGTCCCTCAAGGAAGGCTGATCCATTCTGCGGTGATTCATTTTCACCCACGAGGCCCGGAGGCATCCCCTCCGGGCTTTTTCATGCCTTGGAGCACCCTCCCGCCTCTGCATCACATTCAGTGTTGGGAATCTTGGGAATAAAACGTTTAATTCCTGCTCGGATCACTGTGCGCGGACTGCCTCCACGCCAGACCCAGACAACACACACCACATCCAACATGAAAGCACTCCTCACCCTCGCCCTCGCCGCCCTCACCCTCAGCAGTTGCACCTCCGACGGACGTTGCATCTTTGCTGGCAAAAAGAAGGACAGCTGTTCGTCCGGCAGCGCCGCCTGCTGCGAGAAGAAGGCCTCCGACTGCAAGACCTGCAAGCCTTGATGCCAGAGGTCCGGCATCACCGATTCTCACGAAGCCCGGGGCACGCGCCTCCGGGCTTTTTTGTCAGCTTTTGGCATTGCAGGAAAGTCCACCTCAGGACCATGCTTGAACATCCGCCCTCGCCACCCATGAAAAGCCTTTTCCTTCTCGCCATCATGACTGCCCTGCTGCTCACCAGTTGCGCCAGCACCGGCCCCTCGACCTGCTACGATTCATCGTCCTACTCCGGCAGTCAGATGCGGCGCAGCAGCTATCGCTCATGCTGCCATTGAGTGAGTTTCCGGTCATCGGCGCGTCCTTTTGCGCCAATTCTGCCTGCGATTGAGCCTCTCTTGGCATGACTTGGCCTAAACATGCACGCAGGGTGCAAGTTTAACTCTGTGCCCTCGTAAACCGGGCATGCGACTCAGCCTTTTCACCGACTACTCCCTGCGCGTGCTCATGTTTGCCGCGTTGAAGGGCGAGTCGTTTTCTCTCAGCGAAGTCGCCGAGGCCTACGACATCTCGCGCCATCATCTCGTGAAGGTGGTGAATTACCTCGCCAAGCTCGGCTACCTCGAAACCCGCCGTGGCCGCGGCGGTGGCATCGCGCTCGCCATGCAGCCGGAGGACATCCGCATCGGCATGGTCGTGCGCCGCACGGAGGACACGCCGTTCATCGTTGAGTGCTTCGACAAGCAGCACAACACCTGCCCCATCAATGGCTCCTGCCGTCTCAAAGGCGCCCTCGCCCAGGCCGTGAATGCCTTTTACGAGACACTCGACCACCACACGCTCCGCGACCTCGTCGCAGGCGCGGATGCCACACGCATGAACCGCATTCTGCTGCCGCAGCCATGAAACGACTCCTTCAAACGAGCCTGATCGTCGCTTCGTTCTCCAGTGCCATTTTGCTGGCCGAAGACGAATACGAAAACGCTCCCATCCGCTACTCCGACACCGAGCCGAACGACGCCGCCCAGCGCCTCGAGCGTCTCATGGCCGCCGGGAAGGTGAAGATCGACCGCACCGACGCCTGGAGCGTGTTGCAGGGCGTGATGAAGCAGTTCGACATCCCGCAGGAGTCGCAGGTCATGGTCTTCTCGAAAACGAGCAAACAGAACGACCGCATCAGCCCGCAGACGCCGCGTGTCGTCTATTTCGGCGACAACGCCTACGTCGGCTACTGCCTCGGCGGTGCCATCGAGGTCTCCACCGTCGATCCCAAGCTCGGCCCCATCTTTTATCTGCTCGATCCGAACGAGGAACCCTCCAAGCCGCTGCACTTCCAGCGCGATCAGAGCTGCCTGAGCTGCCACGGCGGACCTTTCACACCCGAAGTGCCCGGTGTGCTCGTGCGCTCCGTGTTTCCCGGCCCCGAAGGCCATCCCATCATGAGCCAGGGCAGCACCGTCGTTGATACGACGACACCGTTCAGTGACCGCTGGGGCGGATGGTATGTCACCGGCAAGCACGGCAGCGTCCTGCATCGCGGCAATGTCACCGCCATCGAGAAAAACGACCAGACGGTCGATATCGACTTCAAGGCCGGCGCGAACATCACCAACCTCGCCAAGCTCTTCGACACCACGCCCTACAAGCGCAAGCAGAGCGACATCGTCGCACTCATGGTGCTGGAGCATCAGACCAGCGTGCAGAACATCCTCACCAAGGCGAACCACACCTCCCTGCGTGCCATGCACATGCAGACCAGCCTCCAGCGCGAACTGGGCGAGACTGTCAGCAACGAGCCCACGGGCACCGCGCGCCGCATCATCGACCATTGCGCCGAGGATGTCGTCGAAGCCCTGCTCTTCAAAGACGAGGCCGCGTTGCCCGACGGCGGCATTGAGGGCGATCCCGCCTTCCAGACCGCCTTCACCAAACGCGCCCCGCAGAGCAGCGACGGTCGCAGCTTGAAGGACTTCCAGCTCCTCACCCGCCTCTTCAAGCATCGCTGCAGCTACATGGTTTACTCCCTCACCTTCCAGCACCTCACCGCCCCGCTGAAGAAAACCGTGCTCGAACGCCTCTGGACCGTGCTCGACGGCAAGGACACCACCGGCAGCTTCACCTACCTCGGCGAATCCGAACGCTCCCACATCCGCCGCATCCTCGCGGAAACCCTGCCTGGCGCTCCGGCGGAATGGAAGAAAGCACTGGCGAGCAAGTAACAAGGATCGGCGGTTTCCAACCACGGTGATTGGCGCGCCAAGTTGCAAAGCAGCACATCACCGCCAAGCTGCGTCCATGAAACGCCTGCTCACCCTCCTGCTCTGCACGCTTGGCCTCGTCGCCTGCGGTGAAAAACAGCCCGCGCTTGTCGATTACAGCGATTCCGCCATTGAGATCGCCGACATGGGCAAGACGGCGAACTACAAGGGCAAGCCTTACACCGGCCTCGTGCGCCGCATGCACGGCAACGGCAAGACCGCGGGCGAATACCCCTACGTGGACGGCAAGATGCACGGTGCGATGAAGGAATGGTGGGAAAACGGCCAGCAGGCCGCTGAAACGAACTTCGACCACGGCCAGCGCCACGGCCTCAACCGCTACTGGAACCAGGAAGGCAAGCAGACCAAGGAGCAGATCTACGACCACGACAAATCTGTCAGTGAGAAACACCTCTGAACTTGGAACCTTGAACCTGAAACTTTGAACCTCGCCGCATGGTCGCCCCTGTCATCGCCCTGCTCGTCATTGCCCTCATCTCGCTGCTGGCGGTGCGCGTGGGCGCGACCGCGCTGATGATGACCGGCATCAGTTGGGACACCGCCAGCTTCCAGGCCTACTCCGCGTTCTTCGGCGTCGGCTTCACCACCAAGGAAGCCGAGCTTGTCGTCAACCATCCCGTGCGCCGCCGCATCATCCGCGATCTCATCCTCGCTGGAAACGTCGGCCTCACCTCCGCGCTCGCCACGCTCATCGTCACACTGCTTCAAAGCGGTTCGGGTGGCGACACCATGCTGATGCTCGCGTGGTTGATTGGCGGCCTCGTGGTGCTGCTGCTCGTCTCGCGCCTCGCCTGGTTTCAGAGGATCCTCGACCACATCATCCAGCGCACGCTGGAACGCACCGGCATGGTGCGCGCGCTCGACTACGAGCTGCTGCTGCGCATCCAGCACGGCTACGTCGTCTCCGAAATTGAGATCCTGCCCGACACCTTCCTCGCCGGCCGCACATTGCGCGAATCACGCCCCTGGGACCGCGGCGTGGTCATCCTCGCCATCAAACGCGATGGCGAAACCCATCCCGGCATCCCCAGCCGCGACGATCTCATCAAACCCGGCGACGTCCTCACCGCCTACGGCAAAGAATCCGCCCTCCAGGCCATGACGCAGCCCTTGGAACAACCAGGAACCAGGAACAAAGAACCATGAACTTAGTGAACCAGGTCTGCGCCATCACCGGTGGTGCCAAAGGCATCGGCCTCGCCACCGCGAAGGCGCTCCTCGCACGTGGAGCACGCGTGGCGCTGCTCGATCTCGAAAACATCGCGCTCGACGTTCCGAACGCCATTTCCATCCGCTGTGATGTCACCCGCGCCGCCGAAGTCCAGGCCGCCGTGGATCAAATCAACGAGCAACTCGGCCACCTCAGCGTCTGGGTGAACAATGCCGGCCTCGCACGCCATCGCTGGATTCCCGACTACACGGAGGCAGAGATCGACCTCATGCTCGATGTGAACCTCAAAGGCACCATCCTCGGCTCCCAGGCCGCGCTGAGGGCCATGATCCCGCAAAAAGGCGGCCACATCATCAACGTCATCTCCACCGCCAGCCTGCGCGGCATCCCGAGCGAGACCGTCTATTGCGCCGCGAAGTGGGGCGTGCGCGGATTCACTCAAGGACTGGCCGAAGAAGCCGCCGCACATCGCATCCGCGTCACCGCCATTCTTCCTGGCGGCGTGGACACCGCGTTCTGGACAGATGCCAGCACACGCCAGGCACCCACGCAGCTTTTCCTCAAGCCGGAGCACATCGCCGACGGCATCGTGCGCTGCATCGAGATGGACGACTTCTGCGTCCCCCGCGAACTCGTGCTGCGCTCGCTCGACGACAGCGATTTCTCGGTGAAACCGGCGTGAATCATCCGTGACATCGAGAGCGAACACCATGGAAAGCGACTGGCCATTCAAAGAAGTGCCGAATACGGCAACATTTGTGACAAGCCACGTGTTCAACGGCGAACCCATTTGCTATGCGTATCACAATTGGGACGATGGGACATGGCAATTTCTGCCTGATCGTGTCACTGAACAAGCGGATGCAATGCTGGTGTGTCTGAAAGAGGTCTTCAAGATAGACCACAGCATCGGGGAATTAGCAAACTTGCCACACGGGTGGATGGCACATCGCGAAAACCGTTCGGCCCAATGGATTCGATCCAAACATCACCCCTATCCTGTATTCGCAGACGACGGCTACTATCTGGACGATGCGACCGACTACGAGCGTCTCTATCCAGAACTTTATCAGATACCATGCGAACACCTTCGAGAAGCTTTGCGAACAGGCGACCTGGTTAAGTTGATCTTCCGATTCGCGGATGAATGGTCAGCCAGGAAAGACAATCAGTGCGAGAGAATGTGGGTCGAAGTTATCGCCGTTGATGAGGAGAATCAAAACTATCAAGGGAAGCTCCTAAACACTCCTCACCTTCACTCAGTGATCGGCGAAGGCCACACACTTTGGTTCCACCCCATTCATGTCTTTGCCATTGACGGGAGATCGCTCAATAGCAGCCCGGAGGAGCCGAAGGAGTGACTCACTTCACACCTGCTTTCGCCGCTTCGAAGCGCTTCTTGAACGCGGAAAGGCTGCGATGCGGAAACGGCAGCGGTGTTGATTCGGGCATTTGATCAAGGACCGCCTGCAACTTTGCCCGCACCTCCAGTTCGGCGTCTTTTACCAGCGGATGCTGCTCATCGGGATCGGCGTCGAGATCAAACAGGTTACCGTTGTTCTTCAGCTTGAAGCGCTCGTCGCGAACGACACGCTCGTCCGCGTAGTGATTGAAAATCCATTTTCGCGGCGCAGGAGCCTCGCCACGCAAAAACGGTGCGAACGACTGTCCGTCGATCTTGAGTGACGCAGGCGGCTTCGCGCCGGCGAGATCGCAAATTGTCGGAAAAATGTCGGTGAAATCCGCCAGCGCTGCATTCCGCCCGCCTTTCACCAATGACGGGCTGTAAACGATGAGCGGCACATTGCCTCCCGCATCGTTGATCTGATACAGGCTGCCCTGCACCACGCGACCGTTGGCGCGCGCGGAGAGCGATTTCTCCGTGCCGTTGTCGGACGCGATGATCACGACGGTGTTCTTCAGCAGATCGAGCCTCTCCAACTCCGCCACGATCTCACCGACCTGCTTGTCCGCGTAGCGCAGCATGTCCGCGAACAACTCGCGCTCCTCCTTTGGCGGGTTCGCGCGGTTGTCCGGCGTCACGACGACATGCTGCTGCACGTTCTGCCCATGCGTGAGCACCATCGGGTGATAAAACAGGAACGGCCTGTCCTTGTGCCTGCGGTAGAAGTCGAACGCGAACTCCTGAAACACGTCCGGGCCAAACCGGCCCTTCGCGACTTCGCGTCTGCCATTCCTCAGCATCACCGCATCCCAATAACGGCTTTCAATGTGGCGCGTGGCCTCGGCGAGAAACACTGCATCGTTGCCAGCGATGGCTTTTTGAAACGCGGCCATGAAATCGGCACCCGCCTTCTCGCGATCGATGCTTCCCGGCCACACTAGCTGCTCGTCGAAGCCGTGACGCGTGATGGCGTCCGGCTCGTCGTAGAGATTGTTCACCTGCCACTTGCCCGCGATGCCTGTGGCGTAGCCTGCGTCGCGCAACACACGTGCATACGTCACCTCACGTTGCGGATCGAAGCCGCCACCGCTGTAAAGTGCCGCGTCATGATGCAGATACCAGCCTGTGCGGAAAGGATAGCGCCCCGTGAGCATTTCCACGCGGCTCGGGCCGCAGACGGTTGTCGTGTAGCAATTCGCAAAACGCACACCGCCCGCGGCGAGACGGTCGATGTTCGGCGTGCACTTCTCCTCGCTGCCATAGCAGCCGAACCACTCGCGCCCGACGTTGTCGAGCAGGATGACGACGATGTTCGGCCTTTCCGCGGCGAAAGCAGATGAAAACAGCGCCGGGAAGCAAACGAGAAGGATGAGCAGTGTGCGCATGATGGAGCGTGGATTCATCAGTTGGTGGCCGGCTTCTGGTAGAACGGCAGGTGCGCCGTGTAGATGTTCGTTTTGCCCTCGTGGGAGGAGTAAAACGCGATGAGCATGTCCTCGCCCATGTCCACCGCCTCGCAGTAGCTGCAGTCACCCTTGGGCGGATTCAGCGGCGTCTGCGCATACGGCGTCAGTTTGCCATTTTCCCAAATGTAAGCCATCGCGCTCGTGCGGCTCTGCTGGCCGTAGTGTCGTGAGAACACGTAGCGCACGCCGTGAAACTCCGCCGTGCTGTGGCCGGAGAAGTGAATGCCGGTCTTGTGCTCCGTCCACGTTTGATACGGCGGGTCGCTTTCGAGGATGAAACCGGTGACGCTGCCGTATTTCTGCCGCAGCAACGCATAAAGATGCTCGTTCGCGCCGAAGATGAAGGTCGTCTCGCTCTCCCAGTTGCCCTTCCGCACCACGCTCACCTCTTCCCAATGGATGCCGTCGGTTGATTTGATCAATCGCGAGAGACGCTTCGGCCCGTCATCACGACCATCGGCCTTGAGATGCGAGTTGGCCCAAAAGACGCCACCATGCTCAAACGGCTTCCACAGGTTGAAATGCGGTTCCAGACACTTCTGCGGCTCGCTCCACGTCGTTCCGTCGTCCGTCCATTGCACGAAGGTCTGGTAGTCCGTCGCACGCGGATTCGTCGTCATGCCGGTGTAGGCGAAAAGTCGCGTTGGGGTGGCGAGAAACTGGCAGTTCCGGTCATCAGGACCGAGATCGATCTTCCGCGCCTCGGTCCAAGTCGCGCCATCTTTGGAGCGCAGGAGAAAGGTGTCGCCCGTGCCGTTGTGGCCCGTGGCACGACGGTAGGAGAGCCAGACCTCGCCCTTCCACCGTGTCATGGTCGGAAAAGCGCAATGCTCCCCTTCCCCGGCAATGGCGACGGCCTTCACCTGCGTTGCCTGGATGACCTCCGGCTTCTTGGTCTGCTTGGATTCCTCGGCAACGGTGATGCCGACGATCAACAATGACGCGGCGACGATGAGTTTGGGCGCGTTGCTCATGCGCCCTTGAACGTGCCCAGGAACACACGCATTTCGCAAAGCGTCTCCCTCCACGAGGGAATGTGAAAGGCCCGTCGGGGCTGCGGGCGTTCATTCAGGCATGTCCCGACGTTTCACCCGCCGTCATTTCCTTCGTGATACGACTGTCGGCATCGCGTTGGCGGGGAACACGTCCATATTGGCCGCGGAAACACGACCGCGGCAATTTCGTCTCTGGGCCATCGGCGATGCCCACGTTGGCACGGACATCGCGCGGAAGCGTGAATCACTCGCCGAGGCGATCCGCCAGTCCGAGCAAGGTGGCAAGGAAGGCGCGCCGGGATTCGACTGGGACATCGCCATCAATGTCGGCGACTTTTCCGGCAACCAAGGGCCGCCAGAAGACGACGAAGGCCGCGAGCTCGTGCGGCAGTTCGGCGCGCTGACCAAACACCGCCGCGAGGACTTTTATGACATCGCGGGCAACCATGACGCAAGCCGTGCGGGAGAGCCGCAGATGGCGTGGTTTCGCAAGTGGGTGGATCCATTGGGCGAAAACACCGCGCATTCCGGCCTCGATGCAACGCGCCGTCGTCATCCCGTGACAGGCACGTGGGAGCGCTATGAGTTCCGCGTCGGCAACGTGCTGTTTCTGATGATGAGCGACCGCAACGACCTTCCGCAGCCGGTCGGACGTGGCAAGCGCGGCGGCTATCCGGCCGGTGCGGTGACGAAGGAGACGTTTGAATGGTGGCGGCAGCGCGTGGAGGCTAGCCGCGACTCCGTCATCATCAGCGCCCACCACCACATGCTGCGTGAGACCACCGTCGGCTCAGGCGATTGGGAAGGTGTCGAGAAACTGCCCGACGGCACGCTGAAGAGCCGATATCACGGCTATCAAAAGGATGCGGGTGGAGCCGTCGAAGGCGCGTCGTATCTCTACTTCCTCGATGACCAGCCGAAGGCGATGGTCTTCGAGAACTATCTGGCCGCGAATCCGGGCGCGATCGATCTTTGGTTCGGCGGTCACACGCACACGAATCCAGACGACGACTTCCACGGCCGCACACACGTCGAGCGCAGGTGGGATGTGAACTTCATCAATTGCTGTGCGCTCACCCGGTTCCATGGCGCGGAGCGCTCACGGCCCATGAGCCGGCTGCTCACCTTCACCGAAGGCAGCGCCGAGGTGCGCGTGCAATGCTACCTGCATAGCAACGCACATGCGCCCCAAGGCTGGTATCCGAAGGCGGAGCGCGTCATCAGACTCGGCAAGCCTTTCCAATTCGCATGAACTTATTCATCGCCCACCGTCCCCTTCTGCTCTTCAGCCTCTTGATAGCGATATTCTCCATCCGCGCCGCGGACATGGACCGCTGGCTCGCTCCGCAGGATTGGACACGCGACACGGACAAACCGGTGGTTTCACTGGGAGCCGCGGGCGAGTTCGACGACATGCATCTGCTCGCGCCGGTGGTGACGCGTGAAAACGACGGCTTCCGCCTGTGGTACTGCGGATCGCGCGGCAAGGTGGCGGAACGTGTTTTCCGCCTCGGCCTCGCGACCAGCGCCGATGGAAAAACCTTCACCAAGCACCCGGGCGGACCCGTGTTTGACTTTGGCGACGCGCGACACTCCATCCTCACGCCAACATTGCTGCGCGCACTCGACGGCACACCGGTTCGTGAGGACGGAAAAATGCGCATGTGGTTCAGCAGCACCGATTTCAAGGATTCAACCGGCCTTCACACGCTGCACGAGTCCACCAGCACCGACGGCGTGACATGGTCCGCGCCCTCGCCCGCGCAACTGAAGAACGTGTATGCGCCGACAGTGGTGCGCGACGAAGCGGGCTTGTACAGGCTTTGGTTCACCGATGTCTCAAAAGAACCGTGGATCTTCCGTGCCGCCACGAGCCGTGACGGGCACGCATGGGACGTGCGCGATGAACCGGCGCTCGTGATCGATCAAAGCTGGGAGCAGGGCCGGCTGTTTTACCCTTGTGTCGTGCAGGCGGACGGAGTGTTTCTCATGTGGTATGGCAGCTACTGGCGCGAGCATCCCGGCAACACCGCGGTCGGCTTCGCAGTGAGCACCGACGGCTTCACCTGGCGCAAACATCCGCAAAATCCCGTGCTGCGGCCCGATCCGACGAGAACGTGGGAATCGCACTACACGACGAGCGAAAGTGTGATCCGGCTGCCGGATGGTTCCTGGCGCATCTGGTATGCCGCACGCACCGCGCCACCCTTCGTTCACAAGTACTTTTCCATCGCCACGGCACGATGGGATGGTCCACCAGCAGCCAAGTAGTCAGCTCGCATCTGCGTCGTATCGCCGTGGTGAGGACAGCGCCGCACGCCCGCCGGCAAAACAAAGCCTGAAGCCGCCGTTCTCTGCGCAGCGCCATGAACACACTCCTTCCTCACTCGCTACGTTCCGCCGCTCTGGCCCTTGCGGTTTCCGTCGGCACCTTTTGGACAACGTTTGCGCATGCAGCCGATCCGTGGCTCACGCTTCCAGGCGGCGAAGGCCCCGGAAAGGGCAAACACATCGTCTTCATCGCGGCGGAGGAGTCGTATCGTTCCGAGGAATCCATGCCGATGATGGCAAAGGTTTTGGCGCGCCTGGGATTTCGTTGCACGGTGCTCTTCGCCATCGATCCTGCGGACGGCACGATCAATCCGCAGATCAAGGATAACATCCCTGGCCTGGAGGCACTCGACTCCGCCGACCTGCTCGTGGCCTTCATGCGCTGGCGTGAGCTGCCGGATGAGCAGATGAAGCATATCATCGACTACACCGAGTCGGGCCGTCCGATCATCGGCATCCGCAATGCCACGCATCCGTTCCGCTACGCGAAGCATCCCGACAGCCCGTATGCGAAATACGATTCCAAGAGCGCGGATCCGCAGGGCGGCTGGGGGCGTCTCGTGCTCGGTGAGACCTGGGTGTCGCATTATGCGAAAAACCTCATCGAAAGCACGCGCTGCGACGTGGTGCCCTGTTTTCACGACGATCCGATCTTCCGCGGCGTGCGTGCGAGTTTCTGGCTGCCCGATGATGTCTATGGCATCAGCGAATCCTTGTCCGGCGACAGCACACCCGTGCTCATGGGACAACCACTCACTGGTTGGTCGCCCGAGGACAAACCGGTGCCCGGCAAAGCGCCGCTTCCCATCGCGTGGATAAAATCCTACACCGGCAGCGCCGGCAAGAAGGCGCGCATCTTCACGACAACCATGGGCCATGGCGATGCCTTCAAGATCGACGACTTCCGCCGCATGCTGGTGAACGCCTGTTTTTGGTGCCTCGGCGTGGAGACCAAGATCGATCCCAAAGCCGATGTGAGCATTCCCGGCACTTACGCTCCCGGCGCAATCGGCGCGAAGGGATTGAAGCCCGGTGTGAGGCCGGCGGATTTGAGGTGAACCAAAGAAAGACAGCGCACTTTCCAACCACCAGTCATGAGAGAGCGATCCAATGCCACGGGGCTGTGCTGCCGCGTCATCAGCGTGGCCATGATGCTCCTGGCTGTCCCTCTCATCGCTGAAGCGCAGGAAGGTGCGTCCGCCTCATCTGGTCTGACGATTCGCGCCGCTGCCATCTCGTTTGTGCCGGTGAAGTTTGACCTGGCGGGAAATGCAGACCGGCTGGAGCAAGCCTTTCGTTCAGCTCACCAAGGTGGCGCGAAGATCGCGGTCGCTCCGGAAGGCATTCTCGAAGGCTACGTGGTCAACGAGATCATCGCGGGCAAGGCGAAGGCGGAAATGATGAAGGACGTGGCGGTGACGTTGGATGATCCCATGATCCGCCGTTTTCAAAATCTGGCACGCGAACTCGAGATGTGTCTCGTGTTCGGCTTTGCCGAGCGCATCAAGGATGAGGTCTTCAACTGCGCGGTGTTCATCGACGACACAGGCCGCATCTGCGGCAGGCACCACAAGATGCAGCTCGCCGAAGGCAGTCATCCAGACTGGTGGTTCAACCGCTTGGGCCAGCAGAGCCGTGCGTTCGACACACCGTATGGCCGCTGCGGCATCGTCATCTGCAACGAGCGTTGGAATCCCCAACTCGCGCGCATTCTGGCGCTTGATGGCGCGCAATTCCTGCTGATTCCGTCTTACGGCAGCAATTCGAAGCAACAGGATGACGCGGTGTTGCAGTTGGGCCGTGAAAACGGCGTTCCCGTGGTGGAGGCGAACGTGGGTGTGACACTGCTCGTCAACGATGGACGTATCGCCGTCGTGGATCGCAAAGACGATGGCATCACCTTCGGTGACATCACCATTCCATCTGCCATCGCCGCCCAGCCAGCCGAGCGCGATCGCGTGGAGCGCGAGTTTATCGACTGGCGGGAGCCGGAGATGAAAGCACGGTATGAAAAGACGATGGCGCAAGCCAAAGCACGACCCGAAAGCGCGAGCGCCACCGGCAAACGCCCGCACGACATCATTCAAAACAGCATCGGCATGAAGCTGGTGCGCCTTCCGGCGGGTGAGTTCACGATGGGGTCACCGCTGAACGAGAAAGGCCGCCGAGCCGATGAAGCACAACACCACGTCCAACTCACCCGCGACTTTTTCATCGGCCAGCACGAGGTGACGCGCGGGCAGTTCCGCATGTTCGTGGAAGCGACCGCCTACAAGACAGAACCGGAGCGCGGCATCCGCGGTGGTTACGGCTTTGACGAGGCCACGCAGAAGCTCGCGGGCCCGGACCACAAATACTCGTGGCGTTTCACCGGCTTCACGCAGACCGATGAACATCCTGTCGTCAACGTCACTTGGAACGATGCCAACGCCTTCTGCCGCTGGCTCAACGAAAAGGAAAAACAGGTTTATCGGCTGCCAACCGAGGCCGAGTGGGAGTACGCGTGTCGTGGCGGCACGACCACGGCCTACTGCAATGGCAATGATCCCGAAAAGGTCATCGAGGTTGGCAACATCATGGACGCGCTCGCCCACGAGCGTTTTCCAGATCGCATCACGGTGACGGGACGCGACGGCTTCGTCTTCACCGCGCCCGTCGGCAGCTTTCGTCCGAATGACCATGGGCTGCACGACATGCATGGCAATGTCTGGGAGTGGACCGCCGATGATTTCGGCCCGCCGCATCCGAAGGACAAGGTCGTGCGCGGCGGCGACTGGTATCACGACTGGTCCTTCGCCCGCAGTGCCCAGCGCTATCCGATTTATCCGGGGCTCTGCCGCCGCCACGCAGGATTTCGTGTGGTGCGTGAGATGTGACCCTGCCACCACCTGCCTCACACTCAATCGATGAAAACAACCACCATTCACAACGTCACCGCCATCCTGCCTGACAAGTTGTTGTCCGACGCCCGCGTGATCGTCCGCAATGGACGCATCGAGGAAATTGGCAGGGCATCCAAACGCATGCCGAAGGACACGGTGCTGGTGGATGGGCAAGGTGGCTATCTCTCACCGGGCTTTGTGGATGTGCATGTGCACGGTGGTGGTGGCGGTGATTTCATGGATGGCACGGCGGATGCGGCGCGAGTGGCCTGTCAGACGCATTTTCGCCACGGCACCACGACGATCTTTCCCACCACGACCACAGGAACACCGGCGGAAATCCACGCGATGATCCAGGCATGCCAGACTGTCGCCAAAGAAGCCACGGCGGGCGGTTTGCCGCGCATTCCGGGCATCCATTTGTATGGACCGTTCTTCGCTGCGGACAAAGTCGGTGCTCATCCGCCCGCAGGCAGACGCAATCCCACGCCGGAGGAGTTTCGCGAGTATTTCAAAACAGGATTCATCCGCATCGCCACCTGCGCGGCGGAACTGCCGGGTGCGGCGGCGTTTTATCAGATGGCGCGGAAACATCGTTGCTTCATCACCTGCGGACACTCGAACGCATCGTGGTCGGAGATGGACCGGGCCTTTCGCGACGGCATGCGCCACGTGGACCATTACTGGTGCGCGATGAGCTGCGTGAGTTCGGTGCGCGGGCGACTCGGCACGCCGATGCAAGGCAGCATGGAGCAATACGTGCTCTTCAATCCGGACATGAGCACCGAGGTCATCGCTGACGGCCAGCACCTCGCGCCTGAATTGCTGCTCTTCGCACATCGCATGACCGGCCCGCGGCGGCTCTTTCTCGTCACCGACTCCAGCCGCGCCGTGGACATGCCTCCCGGTCAGTACAAAGTCGGCAACATTAACACCGGCACCAACATCACCCACGATGGCAAGGTCAGCCGCACGGCCACCGGGCTCGGCAGCAGCTCGATGGGCATGGATCACATGGTGCGCACGATGAAGGCCGCGACCGGCGCTCCGCTGTGGGAAGTCATCCGCATGGCCAGCCTCACACCCGCCGAACGTCTCGGCATCGACAAGGAGGTCGGCAGCTTGAAGGCCGGCAAACGCGCCGACCTGGTGCTCTTCAGCAAAACTCTGCGCGTGAAGCAGGTCTGGCTGGGCGACAACTCGCCGCTCTGAATCGGGGCAGGAATGCCTCAACCTCCCTCGTAATCTCACGTCATGAACGCCATTACCTGCTTTGGCCGCCTGTCCACGGCCCTGCTGTTTTCCATCGCTGCACAAGCGCAGCCAGTGAAGGAAACCGTCATCTACAAAAAGGTCGATGGCATCGAGATCAAACTGGATGTCTTCCACGATGGCACGACGAAGCCAAGACCTGCGGTGGTGTGGATTCACGGTGGTGGCGTGATTAATGGCCATCGCGAGAGCATCCCCTCGCAGGTGCGCGACTTCGCGTTCGCCAACGACTACGTGCTCGTGTCACTCGATTATCGTCTCGCGCCAGAATCAAAGCTGCCAGCGGTGGTGAGCGACATTGAGGACGCGTTTCGATGGCTTCGTGGCGAAGGCGCGACACGTTTCGGCATCGATCCGGATCGCATCGCGGTGAGCGGCGGTTCGGCGGGTGGTTTCCTCACCCTGATCTCCGGATTTCGAGTGAAGCCCGCGCCGCGCGTGCTGTTCGCCATGTGGGGTTATGGCGAGATTCTCAGCGACTGGGCCACGAAACCGAGCCCGCATCCACGCCATCATCAAACCGAGATCACACCGGAAGATTTTGCCAGACAACTCGGCGGCACGCCTGTTGCCGATTCGCGTCTGCGCAAAACCAACGGCTCCATGATCTATCTTTATGGACGACAGAGCGGCACCTGGGGCGAATTGATCGCCGGAGCCGATCCCCGGCGCGAACCGGAGAAAATCACGCCGTTCCTGCCGCTCAAGAACGTCAGCGCGCATTATCCGCCCACGGTCATGATTCACGGCACGGTGGACACGGATGTGCCTTTCGAGCAGTCGCAGCTCATGGCGCGCGAGTTTGAGAAGCATGGCGTGCCGTTTCAGCTCCACGCCGTCGAAAACGGTGAGCACGGCCTCGGCGGCGGCGATGCGGAGAAGATCAAGGACGCGTATCGCAAGGCGTTCGAGTTCGTGAAACAACAACTGGAGCGGCCATGAAGGTTCCGCCGCGGGGTGGCGTTGAAAGGCGCATGCGCCGCCGTTTTTTACTCCTCCTTCTTCCGCTGGTTTCGATTCTTCACGCCCAGGATGACGATCCCGTCGCACCGTGGAGGCAGGATGTCGTCATCCGGCCCGTTTCCACGATCGAAGGTCGTCACAGCATCCACACTTACTACGTCACGAATCCCGAGAGCCCGGACGGACGCCATGTGCTGTTTTTCACCTCCACGCATCCGGCGGGTTATGTCGGCGAGGTGCGGATCCTGGAGCGTGCGACGGGAAAGGAGACCGTGCTCGCCGAAAACGTGCACACGGAGGACGCGCATCGCGTCGCCTGCCAGCAATGGCTCGCAGGCGGCAGGCTTGTCGCGTTTCACGAGGTGGTGGAGAAAAAATGGCGCGTGGTCGTCGTCGATGTCGCCACGAAGGAGAAGAAAATCGTCGCCGAGGACCGGCAGGTCGGCTTCGGCAACCCGGCAGGTGATTTGCTGCCCATGTACGGCTGCCACTGGAATCCGGGGCCTTATCGCGATCTTTATGTGTGGGACGCGAAATCAGGCGAAATTCGCGTGGCGCTGAAAATCGCGGCGGTCGAGGCGCAGCATGGCGACTGGCTGCAAAAGGAGTTCAGCGGCAAGCCCACGTCGATTTTCTTTCCCGTGCTCAGTCCCGATTTGAAACGCGCCTTCTTCAAGGTCGCTGCCGGGAATGGTGGCGACGACTACATGTCGAAAAACGCGAGCCACCGGCAGGGCTGCGTGTGTTTCGAGCTTGAACCAGCCACGATGAAATGGTTCCGCGCCCAATGGGGCCATCCCGCATGGCATCCGGACTCGCGCCACATCTTTGAAATGGGCAACATCATGTTCGACACCGACATCGGCTCGCCCGCGCGTTACACCAAGCTCAAGGACGTGCCAAACCTGCGCGGCTCGCATCCTTCGGTGAGTCCTGACGGCAGGCTGATGGTCACCGACGGTTTCAGCGAGGCCGCCGGAGGCAAGCCGAAGGAGTGGGGCGTCATGGTCGCCGACATGCGCGGCGGCCAATGGGCGCTGCTGCACAGCTTCGATCAAAGCCAGGGCGCCAGGTCATGGCGGCGCAACGATCCGCATCCCGCCTTCAGCACCGACAACAAGCGCATCTACTACAACGTCAGCGACGGCCCGTGGACACGCCTGATGGTCGCGGAGCGGAAGTAGTCATTGAAGGAACGCAACAGTGGCAGCAATGGGTTGATCCGAAGATGCAACCCCTGGCTTGATACTCAGCGCTGGACGTTGCAGTTTGGAAGAGCCTTCCTCAGCTCGGCGGCACCAGCATCGGTAATGCCGGTGCGCTGAATGAGAAGTTCATCGAGAGTGGTCAGCTTCTTGAGATGCGGGATCGCGGTGTCGTCGAGGGCATCGCAGGCGTGGAGGTTCAGATGGGCGAGCTTGGCGGGCGCTTTCCAGCGCGCGAGGCCCGCGGAGGTGATTGGGGAACCTTGCATATCGAGGCGCTCAAGCGTCGGCGGCAGTTCCATGGCAGCGAGAGCGTCGTCAGTAACGGCCAGGCTGCCGTTGAGGATCAAGTCTTTTAAAGACTTGAATGTGCCGAAGGTGCGGAAATCCTCCGTGCTCAGCTTCGCGCCGACGCCGAGGTGCAAATGCTCGAGCTGCGGCAGTGCGGCGGCGATGGCCTTTAATCCTTCGCCGGTGATGGGTGTCTCGTAACCGAGGTTGAGGTTGACGAGCTGCTTCAGTTCCGTGAGGGCGGCAAAGCCTGTGCCCGTAACCTTTGATCGGGTGAGAGCAAGCTGGTAAACATTCCGAAGTGGAGCCAGACTATGGAGGTCAGCGTCGGTGATGGGCACGGAATCGATAAGCAATCTCAGCAGGGATGGGCAGGCGCCGATAAATGCCAGCGCCTCCGGATTCATGGTCTTGGAGCCTTTCTCATGACCCCAGGAGAGAACCGTCAGCACAGTCAGTCCCTTGAGGTGGACAAAGCTGCTGCCGGTCACGCCTGGGCACCATTGGACATCAAGGTTTTTCAAGTTTCGAAGTTGCGGCAGCACGACTTCCAAGCCCTCGTCCGTGATGTTGGTGTTGCCGAGCACCAAATTGGTGATTGCGACGGCGGGGGCCAGTTCTTTTAGTCCGGCATCCGTGAGTCCAGTGCTCAGCCACACGTTGTCGAGCTTCGGCAGGCAGGCCAGCTTTGCCAGGCCGACACCCGTGATGCGAGAACACTTCTGGAACTGGAGACTGTTGATCTCCTTTGCCGCTGCGAGATGCTCGAAGACGGCATCGGTCACCTTGTCATTGGCTGTGACGGCGAAGCTTGTTAGCGCCGGCGTGGTACGGACGAAGGCGAAGGCGGCGTCGCCGGCCTGGATGCCATCGAGCCGGATGCTTTTCAATTCCTTCAAAGGCGCCAGGCGGGAGAAATCGTCGTCTTTGATGGAGGCGGATTTCGGATTGGCCCTGATGTCCACATGAGCAATGTCGAAGCGGCCACCGAGGACGTCTTTCTCCGAGTTGATGGGAAACTGTTTGCCGTTGCGCACCCCCTGCAAAGTGCCTCCCACAGAAAGCACCCATTTCGCCGCTGCAGTCCATGTGCTGCCGCGAATGTCGGCGGACGAAGGGTTGGCCGCGGATGATTTGGGTTCCGTCAGTGCCTTCGAACCGGTCGGGGCCACCGGGCTCGGGTTATCCGAGATCACCGGTTTTTTGGTGGCGAGCGCATCGCGGAACGTTTTGATCGTGGTGGCCTTCTCAATGGCATTCGTGCGCGTCAACTCCGCAACATAGGCATCGAGGGCGGCCAGATACTTGTCGTAGAGCGGGACGATGGCCTTGTCGCGATCGGCGGCATGCTTGGCGGCGGTGGCGCGGTAGGTCTGGCGCAGTTGGATGAGAGCCTCGGGAGTGCCGCCGACGTCCTCAGGAGGCAGGGCCTGGCCGGAAGTGATTCGCGCCTTTTCGGCGTCGAGTGCGGTGACGAGTACGAGGCTTCCTTGGGCTTGCGCGGCCGCACGCGAACGGCCAATCGCACCGAGGTAGCTCTGGTTCAGCGTAGCAATCGCTTTGTCATGCGGCTCATGCGCATCGCGCTTGCAGGCGGCCTGAAAGCCTGCCTCGAGCTGGGCCATGCGCGGATCGTCGGGCACGATGAGTGCGGCGGGCGCTTGAGGCGGCGGCGCCGGTTCCTCCGGCTTATTCGCGGCCAGTTTTGGTGTTTGGGCCGGCACCAACGGCAATGTGGTGAAGTTCCCGGGAATCAAGGCCAGTTCCAATTCGTGGATGGTCACAGGCGGGCCAAAGGATGCCACATGCACCTGCCCCGTTTCGGCGCTCGGCAAGGCAAGATCAGCGACCAAGGTGTCGTCCATCCATACCCGCAGCGCCTTGCCCGCGACCGCGGCAATGAAGCGGTGCTCCGAAGGCGCAGTGAACCCGGCGCCGCCGCGATCCTCGCTCAACGTTTTCCCATCGGGAGCGATTCGTGAAACAGTCATCCCGCGATCGTGGAAGCGCAGCCGAATGCCCGCCGTGCCGTCGCCACGCAACATCAGGTCGAATTTTCCCTGATAACGACCGCGCACGGCGACATCAGCCACTGGTGCGGGCAATAGAGGGTATGTGCCGAGACGGACCACAATGGAACCATCGGCGGCAGCGCCCTTGCCGCCTTTCTTCGTTATCTCCTCCGCGAGGTCCGGCAGCGCCTTGTTCCAGCCGATGAGTGATGCCGGATCGGCCGATTTTGCGGGCGGAATGACGTCATCATCCCACTCCACGAGAAAGGCGTAGGACTTTGAGTGTGTCTGCCCCCATCGAAGATCGGGCGCGGTGGCGAAGAGTCGCAAGTCTCGCACAGGTCGTTTATCGGGAGCCATGCCATCCGCCCAATTCTGGAAAGTCGCTTCCTCGCCCGTGTCCCATCGGGTGAAGGATGCATCAGCAGGCTTGAGCAGGCCCCCAAGCCAGATTTGCGTGCGCGGCGCGAGCCGACGGCCGATGGCGTTGACCAGAAAATCTTGTTCCGTCTGACTGGTAATGGTGGCCAGATGACCGCCGAGGTCCGAGGCGGTCTTGGCGGCGCCTTTGAGGTCCGTGGGCTCCATCATCAGCAGGTAGAGATGACCGTTGAATGTGAGGAAACCCGTCGGCGGAACGATCTGGGCAGGCTGGGAGTTTGTTGCGAGCGGCGTCGCCGATTCACGCAGCACCTTCGCCCTGCCGTCGAAAACACTCAGGGTCCACTTTTCCACTGCGTATGGCTGGTCCCGGACAAAAACTGAAGGCACGGCCTCTGTGGGAAAATCGGGATGCGCCTCGCCGGCCTTCGCCACCGAATTGTTCCAACCAAACCAGTCTGCGAGAATGGCTGAATCGTTCACGCGCGTGACGACGATGCGGTCTCGCGGGCCTTCTCCGTCGATAACTCGCACTTTGACATGGACGAGCGACGTCCACGGTCCCCAAGATTCGCCTTCCCGATCATTGATGACCCGGCTGTTCTGGCCATTCAAGGTGATAGGAACGATGCGGCCGCCACCGAGTGGAACATCCATGTGAATGCGGTTCTTGCCCTTCACCTGCACTGCCCGGAATTCGATCTCGTAGTCTTTTGCCATGATGGCCACAGGGGCCGCGAGCTTGCCGGATTTTCCGTCACTCTGGAACACCAAGTCCGTGCCTTCGCGCTTCCACTCGTTCTTACCGACCATCGACGGCACCGGGATGCGGTCTTTCGCCGGATCCGTGAGTGCGAGCAGGTCGATGGTTTGTTTCGCAACTGCCACCGGCAATGGCCCCGGGCTGGGCGGTTGTGGCGGCAAAGGCGAGGCAACCTTAGGTGTGGCTTTCGGCGCGGGCTTCATAGTGCCCGACGATGCCGGCGGCGTGGCAGCATTGCTCGCCGTCGGCGCGGGCGGCGTTTTATGTTTTAAAAAGAAGAACAATCCCGCTGCGATGACCACCGTCGCCGCGATGCCAATGATCGGGCCGAGGTTTTTCTTGCTTGCAGGAACAACGGTGTCCGAACTCTCGGCTCCGCCAGCTTTCTGTTCACGACCAAGCTGATTTGCAGGAGCGCCCTTGCCTTGCCGCGGCGCGGGTCCGCTCGCCACCGGCTTGGGAGGGAGCTTTTGCATTGGGATTGCCGCACTGCTTTGACCTCCCGCCTGAACCAGAGGCATGGTCAGGATCACATCGAGGTCGCGACGGACTTCAGCCGCAGTCTGGTAGCGTTGCTCGCGGTCCTGCTCCATTGCGCGGCGCACAATGCCGTCAAAGCGCGGATCGCTCCCGGTCTTCTGGCTCGGTAACTGGAAAAAGCCTCGTGGCACCTCGCCAGTAAGCATGTTGTAGAGCATCACTCCCACCGCATAGAGATCAGCCCTGCCATCTACTTTCGACCCCATGACGAGCGCCTCAGGCGAGACAAAATCCGGGGTCCCCATGGCCACGCCTGTTTTGGTCAGACCACTGCTCTGGCCGGGCTCCTCCATACGCGCGAGACCGAAGTCGGCCACCTTTACCGCGCCCTCCATGTTAATGAGCACATTGGCTGGCTTGATGTCGCGATGAACCACACCGTGCTTGTGTGCATAAGCCAGCGCGTCGCACACGTGTGCAGTGATGGCCAAAGCATGCTCGGGAGGCAGCTTCCCCTGTGAGAGGATCATCTTTGCCACATCTGTGCCGTCCACGAACTCCATCACAAAGTACAGCTGTCCCTCGCTCGTCTCGCCGAAGTCATACACGTTGACGATGCCGGGGTGATTGAGCTTCGCCATGGTGCGAGCCTCGTTCTTGAACCGTTCGACGAATTTTGACTCCTCGTCACCGGCGGCCTCCGGTGGCAGGATCTTGATGGCGACCAAGCGGTCCAGAGACCTTTGCCGTCCTTTGTAAACCGCGCCCATTCCACCGGCCCCGAGCATCTCAATCACCTCGTAGCCGGGCAGCATCTCCTGCAGCCTCTCCGGAGTCGGTGCGCGCCATTTCAAATGGCCTCCGGTCGTCCTCTGGTAGTTCGAGGGCGTCGGACTATGCGGTGCTGGATCTTCGGCAGACACGCGAATAGCGGGTAGTAGATCAAACGCCATGGGCTGGCGCCACAGTTTTTTTGTCGTCCGCGCGATGAATATCGCACGCCACAAAGTGCTTCCACGCGCCGAGGTGATACTAGCGATGCCAGCCACGCTTCGGGTCAGCCGCCATGGTGTTTGCATCAAGCATTAATGTGAAAACGCCTGTGTCAGATCCTGTGAACCATGCGGCGCAGTCAACACCACGCCGCTGCGGGCCGTCCATGCCCTTCCACGCTCGTGCTGCCGCGCATGGCCCGCATCCGCTCACTGCAGCCCGCTTAACGGATGCGATTTCACAACTTCCCATGCCAGCTCCTGCAGCAGCCGGTTGAGAGCCTCGCTGTAGGGTTCCTTGCCCAGCGCTGCCGGACACGGCAGGCCGACGGGCGAGCGGCGGTAGATCACCGCGAAATGGCAGTAGGCCGTCAGCCATTGCAACGGCGGCGTCGCGTGGCCGATGGCATCGGTGAACAAATCGTTCTGCTGCTTCAATCCCGGCGCCTCGCCCGCAATGATTTTCGCGCGCAGCGCCAGCGAGGCCTGGCCGGCAGGCACGACAAAGACCACCTGCCTGCCGAACTTCTGGTTCAACGCGCGAACATGGTCGTCCATGCTCTTGTAGTACGGTTCATTGATCGAGCGCAGTTGCGCCACCGTGCGGGAGTTCCGGTCCACGGGCTCGGGCTTCTTCTTTTTGTAGTTCACGTCAAAGACATCGAACGGCAGCCAGAACTCCTGGATCGTGACGCGGATGTCCGGCCGGTGCTCCAAACCCAGCCTGGCAAAGTTTTCGATCCCGTCGTCCGGCAGATAAATCGGCGAAAGCGTGAGAACATCCACCTGACCGGCGCGCAGGGCCGTCTTGAGCGTGTTCTTCTCATCCGCCACGTTCCAGTGCTGATAAACATAGGAACCGCCGATCGAGCTCAGGCCCGCCTGCTGGTGATCCGGAATTCCCGCCGCCTTGGCCAGTTCAGCAAGCATCTTTGGCATGAACATGTGGAAGCTGTGTCCCGCCGAGAAGACGCGCTGGCCTTTGGCGACGGGTTCGGCCGCGGACAGGCTTGCCTCGCCTATGAGCGTGACTGTGGCCAGCAGCCACGCGGCAAATGAGAGGTGAAGGTTGGTTTTCATCAGCAAGTCACGGCTTTTTCGCAGCCAGTTCGACGAGCATCTCGACCAGGGCGTTCACCATCTTCACCGAGGCGTCGAGCTGCACCTTGTTGACTCCGATCCACGTTTCATAGCCGCCGAGCTTGTGTTGCTCGGGTGTCGGCAGGTAGCCGTGAGCTCCGTTGGCGATGGAAATGTTCATCAGCGGCTGGATCGGGCTGCGCTGCTTCAGTTCCAGGCCGATCTCCGCGAACACCTCGAATGGCATCGTGGCCACGGCCAGGTCGCCGATGCGGTGCGTCTGCACGACGACATCGACGGTCGGCGGCATGTCCGGCGAGGCATAGGCAAGCACGGTGCTGTAGGTGCTATACCGGCTGGTGCTCATGGGCTTGATCCGTCTCGCCTTCACCGACTCCGCCCACGCGACCTCTTCCTTCGTCGGATAACGCCGCTCGAACGTGAGCGTGCGTTGCACCGACATGAGCTTCACATGATCATGCCATTGGAGCGTTTTGTGAGCCTCCGTCACTTTCCCGGCGCACAGGTCCGCCACCTCGCGGGCTTTTTCGAACGGTTGATACTTCTTCTTCGGCTGCGGACCACGCTTGGCCAGCTCCTCGTCGGAGTAGCGCTCGAGATTGTTCACGTCGCCGCTGGTTCCGTTGGCCATGATGCCGACGAATGGCGGGTCTTGATGGCGATCAGCACCGAGCAACTCGCCCACGCGGTCGGCGAAGATCGCGAAATAATCCGCTGAGATCGTGTTCGGCGTCACACCACCCACGTAGTGCAGACCGTAGGAAGCCAGCAGCGAGATCGGTTTGCCCGAAGTGGATCTCACGGAAACAAAAGTGATCTGCGGGTCCACCGGGCCGGCGGGCCGCAACAACCCGCTGTATCCAGGATTCGTGTCCACCTTCTCGACGTTGTCATGGGCGCCGTAGACCGGGCCGCGTTCAGGTTTAACAAACCACCGGCGATTGAAGACCTGCGTCGGCTCCTCGACGACGCCCCAGCCGATCTGCGCGGGCTCGAGTTGATTGTGCGCCCGCAACACGCCGTCGGCTATCCGCCGGGTGAGAAAGGCGCTGTAATCGTAATATGGCTCACCCTCGCGCTCCTCCAGCCTCGCACCACCCGTGGTGTGCGAATGAGTCGCCGATATCACGACGCATTGCGGCGGGATGCCGGTCGATTTTTCGATGATCTTCTTCGCGCCAGCGGCGACCTCGGCCGAAATATGCCGCTGATCGACCACGACGAACGCCAGCTTGGCCTGCCCGTCGTCGAGCACGAGACAGCGGGCATGCAGATCGTCATGCACATGCGTCGCGGGCGGACGGCTGGTGCGCGCGCCAGACTCGGCGGCGATGGGTGGCGTGATGTTGCTCGTCGCAGCGCCCGCGCGGAAAACCGGCGCGGCGGCGGCAAGGTCCAGCGAGATGAGTGCCAGACAAAGAGTGGTGAAGAGAAGCAGACGTTGGGCGCGCATCTTGCGCGGCTTCAGGTGGGAAGCCGGGGGCTCGAAGAAATCTGAGTCGGTTGTCATCATGCGTCTTCAACGGTCAGGCGTGGAGGTTTCCTGTCTGCTTGGACAAGTTTTCAGGCCGCAATTGAGGCGAAACAGTGAAGGTCGTGCGTTTGCTATCGAACACCAAACGTGGTCTTCAACTCGACTGGTTTCGCGTCACCAGGCTGGTCGTCGGTGGGCCAGTTGGTCTGGTAGTTGTTCTGCGCCTCGCGCGGTTTTTCGAGCTGTTTGAAGACCAGCGGCTTCACGATCCACTTCACGGTGTAATCGCCCGCCGGCAGCTTGCCGAGGTTCACCGCGGTGACCTCATACCAGGTGAAGGTCTTGAAGTAGTGTCCCTGCCAGATCGCCTCGTGCATCGTGATGGTGAACTCGTTGCCGCTGCGCTCGATTTTCTCGATCCATACGCGGTCGTTGTCATCGAGCTGGCGCGTGCGGAACAGCAGCCAGTTTTCGTCCGCGGCGGTCATGGCGGGCTTCTTTTCGCTCAGTTCATCAATCCAGTCATCCAGCGACATGCCCTGCGGCCTTTTCCCAGGTGATGGCGCGTGCAGGAGCATCGCGGCGTCATTCCATTTCCCCGTGTCGCCCCGCACGAGCTGGCGCTGGTCGCTCAGCGTTCCGCGTTCGGCGCGATCTTTGACTTCTTTGAGCGTCTGCGCGTCCTCAGCGTGAAGCACGACGCAGATGGCGAACCAACAAAACAAATTGAATGACGATTTCATGGCGGATCACTTCTTGTTCTGCAGCCGGTAAAGGAACGAATACGTGCGGATGAACAAACTGCCGCGCGCGATGGCCGGTGTGGCCCAGGCGACATCGCCGAGGGAGTTTTTGCGCACGAGTTTGTATTCAGGGGCATCCTCGATCACCCAGGTGTCGCCGTTTTCGTTCAGCATGAAGATGCGGCCGTTGTAGGACCATGGCGAGGCGTAGAAGCGCCCGCCCTTCGTGTTCAGGCGCGTCTTCGGGATGATCTCCTCGCCCGTCTTCGCATTGAAGCAGCCGAGCAGGCCGGAGTCGTAGCAAACGAAGAGACGATCACCGCTGATGAGGTAGCCGGGATGAATGCTGGAGCCGTGCTTCTGCGTCCATGCGATGAACTCATTGCTCGTCGCGTCGCCTTGCAGCGTGATGTCGCCTTTCGCGCCGGGTTTGATCGCATAGAGCGGTCCATAATGATAACCGGCACCCGCGTAGAGCAGTCCGTGCTTCGAGAGCGGGATCTGGCTCACCAAACCGGCGGTGCCGCTGATCTCCCACAGCAACGCGCCATCCTCCGGCGCATAGGAACGGATTTTGTTCATGCCGATGGTCACCAGCTCCGTGCGCTGGCCGCTTTCCCACACGTAAGGCGTGGACCACGTGCTCTTTTCCTCGCGTGACACGCGCCACAATGTTTTGCCGGTGAGCTTGTCGAACGTTTCGAGCCAGGATTCCTGGTCGTTGTCATTCTGAATAAAGATGCGTCCGCCATGCAGCACGGGCGAGGTGCCGGTGTTCCAGCCATCGCGCATCGGATAGCTCGGCCAGCGACGCTCCCAAACCTTCTGGCCATACATGTCGCAGCAAAACAGGCCGATGTTCGCAAACCAGGCATACACGTGCTCGCCATCGGTCACCGGCGTCTCGGAGGCGAAGGAATTGCGCGGATGCCGCATCTGCGGCGGGATGCCCTTGTGCGCCTCGAACTCCCACAGAATCTTCCCCGACTCGAAATCGAGGCAGTAAAGCATCCAGCGATGCACCTCGCCGGTGCCGACGTGTCCGCCCGGATAACCACCCACATGCGGCGTCGGCAGTTCCTTCTCACCCACCGCCGCGGTCACGAAGATTTTGTCACCCCACACAATCGGCGACGACCAGCCCCAGCCCGGCACATGCGTCTTCCACACCACATTCTCCGTGTCACTCCACGTCTCCGGCAGCGTCGCGCCCTCGCCGAGCCCGTCTGAGGCCGCGCCGCGATACTGCGGCCAGTTTTCCGTGTCAGCGGCTGCGGCAGACAGGCAGACAAAAAGTGCAGGCACGAGCCAGGGGTGTGTTGTCATGGTCAGCAGCCGGTTGTTGCGCAGATAACGACTCACGGACACCAAACTTGCCGGCGGCGCGGTTCACGGCTTCGCTTTCACGACAAACCGCGGATCATCCCACGCGAACGGCGGGCGTTTGCCGAGCAGCAGGTCATAGATCGTGTGATTGGTCTTCATCATCTCCGCCAGCATGTCCTTCCAAGGACGATCCGCGACGCTGATGAGGCCGGTGTTGTAACTTTCGCCGTTGTACTGGCTGAACCAGCGGCCCGTGGTGGCCTGATCGACGAGCGTGAACCATTCGATGCCGATGATGAATCCCAGCGCGGCGCTTTGCTCGACGTAATTGCGATACGCGAGGCCGCGCTCCTGCTGCGATTTCACCTCGCGGCCGCCAATGAGGCCGCTGTCCTTCGGCGAGGCCCAGAAGAACTCGCTGAGCATCATCGGCTTCCCGCCCGTCCACTCGTGGTAGCGTTTCAGCGCGGCGGTATCGACACCGAAGGTGTAGTAGTTGTAGCTCACCACATCGAGATGCCTGCCCATGATGCGGCAGAGCTGCTCGTCCTCGATGGTGACTGGCTGCAACCGGCTGCCGATGAGCATGTGATTCGTATCATGCTGGCGAAACACCTTCTCGATCTGCGCGAAGTAAGTTTCGAGGAAGGTGCCGACAAACGCCTTCACATCCGACTTCGCCGCATCCGTCGTCACCGCGAGTCCAGCGTCGATCAATTCATCAAACGAGCCCGCCTTCGCCTGCCACGCGGTGTTGAACGCGTCGATGGTGTTGTATTTCGCCTTCAAGGCGGCCACGAATTCGCGTTTGCAGGCATGTTTGCCATCCAGCGACGGAATCACGCGCGGCAGCTCGTCATAGCGCGGCTCATTCACGATGAAGTAACCAATCAACAGCGGGTCATTCGCACGCTGCGGCAACGCAGCAGCGAGTTTGTCGGCAATCTTCTTCTCCGTGGTGGCATCGAACGGGTCCCACACCTCATGTGCGCCGGGAATGCGCGGCACGCCTTCCCACTCATTGATCGGCAGATGCGCCACATACGGGAAATCAGCTTTCACATGCGCCGTGGTCGGCACCGGACTGAAGGCACCGATGCAGTTGAAGCCCCACTTGCGCATCCGCTCAACCATCCGCGCCGCATGCGACTCGTAATCGTAGGGCGCGCCGAACTTCTTGATCACATTCGCGAGGTAAAAGGAAAAATGATCAGGATTGCCCTCGCGAAATGCGCTGGCGAACTCGCCGTCCGCCTTCGGCAGCCACTCGTAGATGCCTTCGCGACCCTTCACATAGGTGTAGTCATCGTTTGGCGCGAAACCGCACACGCCGAAGTGGAAGAACGCGTTCCCATCGGGATCGACCAGCCACCACTTGTCTTGCTTTTGCTCCACATGAAAGAAGCCGGTTTTCTTCAGCCCCAGCGCCTCGTTGCTATCCGGCAAACCACCAAAGCGATCCAGCTTCGGCGCCTCAATGCCCGCGAAGTAAGCCTTGTCGGCTTCAACATCGGCCTTCAGGTCTTCGAGGCTTTGCAGCTTGTTCGCGAACTTGTCCTTCAAGCTCTGGCCGAACGGATCGATCAACTTCGTCACCGAGGCGAGATCGGACGCGACACTGATCTTCGCGGTCGGATGATCCGCGTTGAACGGCACGATGAACATCCAGTGGTAGGTGGCCCAGTTCCACTCGCGATTGTCCGTGAGCTGCTGAAAAGAGTAATCCGGCGTCGTGAAGCTCAAACTCTGCCCCTGCGCGTTTTTGAGCTGAAACGTCGTGCCGTTCAGGCTCGCAATCTGCGGCGGCGATGCCTTCTCCGCTGGAAAAACGCCCTCCTTGTCCGCGATGTGCCACGATCCGCCCTTCGCGAACCCGATGTCGATCAGCGTCGTCATCTTCCATGACTTCACATCTGCCGGAACATTCTTGAAGCTCACGCCGACCTCATCCTTCGCCACCGCGAGCACGCACTCCGCCCCACCCTCATACTTCACCATCGCCTGCGCGCCCGCCGCCTTCACCTCGATGATTTTGTGAGCCGGCGTGAACTCCGGATACGTCAGCATGAAGCTCCCGAGGCTGCCCGCGGCAATTCTGACACCTTCGTTGGTGGTTTGGAGTCCGGCGGCAGTGACGGCCACCACCGTGGAAAGAAGAACAAGAAGGGGGTTCATCGCAAAAATCGATTCTGGCGCGCCATCACGCCAATTCCACCGGGAAGAACCGGCTCACGTGAACACCAGCGAATTCGTGGTGCGTGATCACGTTCTTGACGGGTGCCAATCGTCGGATGCCGATGCCCGGCCAGACATTTCCCGGTCAAATTGTTCCTGTGTGGACCGTTGGATCATGCACATGAGAACCTTCTTTCTCACCCTTTTCACCGCCGCCGGCCTGCATGCCGCAGATTCTATCGACGCTTTGATCGAAAAAGAGAAACCGTCCCTGATCCAGCTCTACGAGCACCTGCATGCGCATCCGGAGCTGTCATTTCATGAGGAGAAGACGAGCGCGCGCATGGCGCAGGAAATCCGCGCGTTGGGATGCGAGGTGACGGAAAAGGTCGGCGGTTTCGGCGTGGTGGGTGTTTTGAAGAATGGCCCGGGCAAAACGGTGCTCGTGCGCACGGATTTGGACGGTCTGCCGGTGCGCGAGATCGGCGCGGTGCCTTACGTGAGCAAGACCACGACCAAAGACGACGCAGGCAACGATGTTTCCGTCATGCACGCCTGCGGCCACGACATGCACATGACCTGCTGGGTGGGCGCGGCACGGGCTCTCGCGGCGACGAAGGAGAAGTGGAAGGGCACGCTCGTGTTCATCGCGCAACCGGCGGAGGAGCGAGGGATGGGTGCGCTGGCGATGATCGAAGATGGATTGTATCAGCGCTTCCCGAAGCCGGATGTGTGTCTTGCGCTGCATTGCGATCCAGTTCTCGCCGTCGGCACCTTTGGAGTGACGAGCGGTCCTGCCACGGCGAGCACGGACACGGTGGACATCCTCGTGCATGGCGTCGGCGGCCATGGTGCGATGCCGAACACGACCAAGGATCCCATCGTGCTCGCCTCGCAAATCGTGCTGGCCTTGCAAACCATCGACAGCCGCGAATTGCATCCCGTGGAGCCCGTCGTGATCACCGTGGGAAAATTCAACGGCGGCACGAAGCACAACATCATCCCCGACAAAGTCGAACTCGGCCTCACCGTGCGCACCACGAGCGCCGAGACGCGCACACAGGTGCTCGAATCCATCAAGCGCATCTGCCGCGGCCTCGGCATCGCCGCCGGACTACCGGACAATCTGCTACCCGAGATCAAACTAACCGGACCCGGCACGCCATCGCTCTACAACAATCCCGAACTCACCGCCCGCGTAAGCGGCGTGTGGTCGGAGGCCTTTGGCAAAACCAGCATCATCGAACGCAAGACCTCCATGGCCGGCGAGGACTTCTCCCGCTACACAATGACGCCCGAAAAGATTCCCGTGTTCCTCGCCTGGCTCGGCACCGTCGCGCCGGAGAGAATCGAGAAAGCGAACAAGACTGGCGAAGTGCTGCCGAGCCTGCATTCGCCGTTTTATCGGCCTGAACCCGCGCCTTCGATCACCTTTGGCGTCAAAGCCATGACGCTCGCCGTGCTGGGCGAACTCAACCGTTGAACCTCATGAACCGCCGCTCACTGATGACCTTGCTCGCCGGCATTGCTGCGACGAAAAGCCACAGCACCAGTCCCGCCCGTATGCATTCCGCCCTCCAGATCATCCAGACACAAATCGACAGCGGCACGCTTCAAGCCGCCGTGCTGCATGTGCGCCGTGGTGATCAGGTGACGCAACACGTCTTCGGCAAGGCGAGGCCGGATTCGATGTTCCTGCTCGGCTCCATCACCAAGCCGCTCGCCGTTGCCGTCCCGGTGATGATTCTGGTGGATCGGGGCGAGGTGAAGCTCTCGGATCACGCCGTGAAATACCTTCCTGAGTTCAACGAAGGTGCGCGAAAGCAAATCACCGTCGAGCAACTGCTCACGCACACCTCGGGCCTGCCGGATCAGTTGGAGAACAACAGCGACCTGCGCGCGAACCACGCGCCGCTGGCGGAATTCGTGAAGGGAGCTGTTCGCACACCTCTGCTTTTCGCACCGGGCACGAAGTATCATTATCAAAGCATGGGAATCCTGCTCGCTGCGGAGATCGTCGAGCGCGTGACGAAGACGCCGCTGCCAGAATTTCTCCAACAGCATGTTTTCGCACCTCTAGACATGTCACACAGCGTGCTCGGCCTCGGCAAATTCAAAAAGTCCGACATGGTGCCGATGCAAACCGAGCACGCCGCACCCGAAGCCGGAGGCGGCGATCCCAAGGCACGCGAATGGGACTGGAACAGCGATTACTGGCGGAATCTCGGCGCTCCTTGGGGAGGCGCTCACAGCTCGGCGGCAGATGTCTCCGCCTTCCTGCAAAGCTTTCTGCATCCCGATGGCAAAGTACTGCGCGAGGAAACAGCGCGTCTCATGATTCGAGATCACACGCCGACACTCGAAGCGCATCGCGGCATTGGCTTCGTCGTTGGTCCGGACGGACTCGGCAAAGGATGCTCGCCGCGAGTTTTCGGACATGCGGGTTCCACTGGAACGCTCGCGTGGGCCGATCCGGCCACGGACACCACTTTCGTGCTGCTCACCGCGCTGCCGAAGAATGTCTCAGGTGATCTCATCCTGCATCCGGTGGCGGATTTGATTTCAGCGGGCGCTTGATCAGGCTGGATTTTGCCATGCTCAAAGTGGGAATATCCCATCCCGCTGCTTCGTACAGCCTGCAAGACCACCATCATGAGCAAAGCCCTCCTTTTCGCCACCCTGGCCCCTGTTGCCATTTTCGCCGCCGAGCCGCCTGTTCCAGCCAAAATTGAGTTCAACCGCGATGTGCGGCCCATTTTGAGCGACAACTGCTTCTACTGCCACGGCAACGACCCGAAGCATCGCGAGGCCAAACTGCGGCTCGACCTGCGCGATGAGGCCGTGAAGGCCGAGGCGTTCATCCCGGGCAACGGCGCGAAGAGCGAGCTCGTCGCGCGCATCCTCACCGATGACGAAGACGACCTCATGCCGCCGCCGGACTCGCACAAGAAGCTCACACCGCGGCAAAAAGAGATCCTCAAGAAGTGGATCGACCAGGGCGCGGCCTATCAGCAGCACTGGGCCTATGAAAAGCCCATCAAAGCGGCCATTCCCGCTGGCAAGAATCCGATCGATCATCTTGTGCAGAAGCGCCTTGCCGAAATCGGGCTCAAGCCTTCGCCAAAGGCGGATGCGCGCACGTTGATTCGTCGCCTGTACTTTGATCTGCTCGGCCTTCCTCCCAGACCGTCGGACCTGTCAGGCTGGTCAAACCTGTCGGACAAAAAGTACGACGAGTTAGTGACCTCGCTCCTCAAAAATCCCCACTACGGCGAGCGCATGGCCATCTCCTGGCTCGATCAGGTGCGCTTTGCCGACACGATTGGCTATCACAGCGACAACCCGCACAACGTCTGGCCTTATCGTGACTACGTCATCAAGTCGTTCAACGCCAACAAACCCTTCGACCGCTTCACCATCGAGCAAATCGCGGGCGATCTGATGCCCGGCTCAAATCAGGAAACCAAAGTCGGCTCCGCGTTCAACCGACTGCTCCTCACGACCGAGGAAGGCGGCGCACAGGCGAAGGACTACGAGCAGCGCATGCTCACCGACCGCGTGCGCGCCGTTGGCAACGCCTGGATGGGCCAGACGACCGGTTGCGGCCAGTGCCACGATCACAAGTTCGATCCATGGACGCAGCGTGACTTCTACTCGATGGGCGCGTTCTTCGCCGACATCAAGGAGCCGATTCTCGGTCGTCGCGAGCCGGGCATGATGGTGCTCGATGCGGAAGGCGAGAAGAAGCAGGCGAACATCGCGAAACGTCTCGCCGACTTGCAGGCTGACTTTGCCAAAGCGCGCCCGGAACTCGCCGCCGCGCAGTCCGAGTGGGAAAAGAAGGCGCTCGAAGCCGTGACCACCAACGGCGCGTGGCAGCCGTTGAAACCGCTCACCGCAGCTTCGGTGAAGAAAAACATCGCGATCAAAGCCGACAAGGACGGCATCGTGCGCGGCACGATCGACAAGAAACGCGATGAGCGGAAGCAAAACGACGGCACGGAGACTTATACCATCACCGCAAAGCTGCCGAAAGGCACCACGGGCATCCGCTTGGATGCGTTGAAGGAAAAATCGCCGGGCATCGGCCTCGCCTCGAATGGCAACTTTGCGCTCAGCGAGGTCGCCTTGACCATCGGACGCAAGAAGCAGCAGGAAAAACTCCCCATCGCGCATGCCAGCGCCACGTTTGAGCAGCCAAACTTCCCCGCGAAGAACACCATCGACGGCATCGCCGATCAAAAACTCAACGGCTGGGCCGTTCTCGGTGCCACAGGCGCGGATCAGTCGCTCTATCTTGAACTCGCGCAGCCGCTTGCCGACGCGGAAGCTGTCGTCACTTTCACCCTGAGCTTTGCGCACGACGGCAATCACGAGATCGCCAACCTGCGTCTCAACACGACAACGTCTCCGGCTCCGGTTCGCGCTCCCGGCATTGCTTTGCCCGCGAAGGAGGTCGCCGACATCCTCAAAGCGCCCGCAGACAAACGCAACGCGGCGCAGAAACAGAAGCTCGTCGATGCCTACAAGCAGATCGCGCCCGAGCTCGCCGATCTGCGCACGAAACTCGCCACCACCGAGAAGGAGAAGGCCGATTTCGAAGCCGCCGCGCCGAAGTGCATCGTCTCGATCAGCGATACCGCCAAACGCACCGTGCGCATCCTGCCACGTGGCAACTGGATGGATGAAAGCGGCGAGGTCGTGAAGGCCGCGCTGCCCGGTTACTTGCCGAAACCGAAGATCGAAGGCCGCGATCTGACGCGTCTCGACCTCGCCCAGTGGCTCGTTTCCAAAGAGAACCCGCTCACCGCCCGCAATGTGATGAACCGTCTGTGGAAGCAGTTCTTCGGCACCGGTTTGAGCAAGGTGCTCGACGATCTCGGCGCTCAAGGCGAGCCGCCGGTGAATCCCGCGCTGCTCGACTGGCTCGCCAGCGAGTTCATGGACAGCGGATGGGATCTCCAGCACATGATCAAGCTCATCGTCACGAGCGACACCTACCAGCAGGTCAGCACCTCCACGAAGAAACTCACCGCCGCCGATCCCTACAACCGCGAATGCGCCCGCCAGAGCGCCTTCCGCCTGGATGCCGAGCTTGTGCGCGACAACGCACTCGCCATCTCCGGACTGCTCGTGCCTAAAATCGGCGGTCCGAGCGTGAAGCCGTATCAGCCGGAGAAATACTGGGAGAACCTGAACTTCCCCACACGCGAGTGGCAGAACGACAGCGGCGAAGGTCTGTATCGCCGCGGTCTCTACACTTGGTGGCAGCGCACGTTCACGCATCCGTCGTTGCTCGCCTTCGACGCCCCCAGCCGCGAAGAATGCACCGCCGAGCGCAATCGCTCCAACATCCCGCAGCAGGCTCTCGTCCTCCTCAACGACCCGACTTATGTCGAAGCCGCGAGATCCTTTGCCGCTCGCATCGTCACCGAATGCAACGGCGATGCTGCCAAACGCATCGAGTGGGCCTGCCAGCAAGCGTTGCAGCGCCAACCCACCGCCGAGGAAGCCAAAACGCTCGCCACACTGCTCGACAAGCACCTCGCCGACTATCAAAAAGACCCCGCTGCTGCCGAAGCGCTCCTCAAAACCGGCGCTGCACCTGTCGCGACTAACTTGAACAAGAGCGAGGTCGCCGCGTGGACGCATGTCGCGCGTGTGCTGCTCAATCTGCACGAAACGATCACGCGGAGCTGAGTCATGAACTCGATTGCTGCTCAAACACGCCGCGCCTTCCTCGGCCGGACCACGCAAGGTCTCGGCGCCGTGGCGCTGGCGTCGTTGATGAATCCGGAACTGCTCCGCGCCGCCGCCACACGCGGCACCTTGAAGAAGCTGCCGCTCCCTCAGAAGGCGAAACGCGTGATCTGGCTCACGATGGCGGGCGGTCCGTCGCAGTTGGAGCTGTTTGATTACAAACCGAAGCTCGCGGAAATGGACGGCAAGCCGATGCCGGAGTCGTTCACGAAGGGACAGCAGCTCGCGCAGCTCCAGGGGCAGAAATTGGTGTGCAAAGGGCCGATGTTTGGCTTCGCGAAACACGGGAAGTGCCAGATGGAGCTCTCCGAGTTACTGCCGCACATCGGCAGCATCGCGGATGACATCTGCCTCGTGCGCTCGATGACGACCGACGCGATCAATCACGACCCGGCGCATATGTTCATGAACACGGGCGCTCAAATCGCAGGACGGCCCAGCATGGGTTCATGGATCACCTACGGACTCGGCAGCGAGGCGGAGGATCTGCCTGGATTCGTCGTGATGATGTCCACCGGCAAAGGACGCAATCCACAGCCCATCGCGGCGCGGCAGTGGAGCAGCGGCTTTTTGCCCTCGAAGTTCCAGGGCGTGCAGCTCCGCTCGCAGGGCGATCCCGTTTTGTATCTCACGACGCCGAACGGCATCACGCGCCAGCAGCAAGGCGCGGACGTTGCCGCAATCAATGCGCTGAACAAACAGCACGCCGCGATTTGTGATGATCCGGAGATCGCCACGCGCATCGCACAGTATGAAATGGCGTTTCAAATGCAGGCCAGCGTGCCGGAGCTGGTGGACATTCGCGGCGAGGGCGCCAAAACACTCGAACTTTACGGCTGCACGCCCGGCGACGGCTCCTTCGCGTCGAACTGCCTGCTCGCCCGCCGACTCGCCGAACGCGGCACACGCTTCATCCAGCTCTACCATCGCGATTGGGACCACCACAGCCTCCTGCGCGAAGAATTGCCGCTGCGGGCCAAGGAAGTCGATCGCGCCTGCATGGCGCTCATCACCGATCTGAAGCAGCGCGGCCTCTTTGACGACACGCTCATCGTTTTCAGCGGCGAATTCGGCCGCACGCCGATGGCGCAGGGCAACAAAGGCCCCGTCGGTCGCGATCATCACAACAAAGCCATGTCCATGTGGCTCGCCGGTGCCGGTATCCAGCGCGGTGTCACCTACGGAAGCACCGACGACCTCGGCTACGCCGCCGTCGAAAACATCACCACCGTCCACGACCTCCACGCCACGATGCTCCACCAACTCGGCATCCAGCACGACGCCTTCAGCTTCAAGTTCCAAGGCCTCGATGCGCGTCTGAGCGGCGTTGAAGGCGCGAAAGTCATCAAGCAGATCCTCGCGTGATCCGCATGCGCATCCGCAGCCTGCACATCTACCCGGTCAAATCGCTTCGCGGCTGCGATGTCGCGTCGGTGGAACTGGATGAGCTCGGATTCGTCGGCGACCGGCGATTTCTCGTCGTGGATGAAAAGGGCGACTTCCTCACGCAACGCACCGTTCCCGCGATGGCGACGGTTTCGACCGCACTGACGGACGAATCCCTCACACTCTCTGCCGACGGCCACGGCAGCATTTCCGTGCCGCGCACGAGCGATCCCAACGCCGCGCTGCTTCCAGTGACCGTGTGGCGCGACAGCGGACTGCTCGCCGAGGATGGTGGCGATGAAGCTGCGGAATGGCTCATGCGTGTGCTCGCGGTGCGATGCCGGCTCGTGCGCATTGGCGGTCGATTTCATCGCCCCGTGCCGAAGGATGCCGCGCAGGCCGGTGATTTGGTGTCGTTTGCCGATGCCGCGCCGATTCTCATCGCAAGCAAGGCTTCGCTCGACGAATTGAACCGTCGCATTCATGCCAACGGCGGCGAACCGGTGCCCATGGACCGTTTCCGGGCCAATCTCGTCATCGAAGGCGACTGTGAGCCGTTCGCGGAGGAAATCTGGCCGGCGCTGCGCATCGGCGACGTGCGTCTCCGCACCGCCGGACCCAGCGTGCGCTGCATCATGACGACGATCGATCAACGATCGGGCCAGCGCGGTGTCGAACCGCTGCGCACGCTCGCCACCTTCCGCCGCGTCGCCGGCAGCAACGCAGTCTGTTTCGGCGTGAACTTCATCCAGGAGAACAAGTCGGGCCGTTTGAACGTTGGAGATGCTGTCGAACTACTCCATTCGTGATCATCACCATGAAAGCCGCTCCCTTTCTCCTCACCTTGCTCCTTCCGGCCGCGAGTTTCGCTGCGGAAGAAAAGACGATCCACTCGCAGCCGTCGTGGGTAATCCGCACGCCGCAGATCGAGCTCGCGGTGACGCAAACGGGCGCGCACATGGCACCGGTGACGTTTTACCGCGACTCGGCCAAGCCAGTGCGTCCCTACCACATCAGCCCGTGGCAGGATGAGGGGCTGAAGCACGACGTGCCGGTGCTCGCGCCGCTGCGCGGTGATTGGTTCTGCATGCCTTTCGGCGGCAACAGTACAGCGTTCAACGGCGAGCAGCATCCGCCGCATGGTGAGGTCGCAGGCAGCGCGTGGCAGCTCGTCGAAAGCCAGAGCAGTGGTGAACGCGCCACACTCAAGCTCGCCATCGACACGAAGGTGCGCAAAGGCCGCGTGACGAAGGAACTCACGCTGCTCGACGGCCAGAACGTCATCTACAGCAGCGACACGATCGAAGGCTTCACCGGACCCGCGCCGCTCGGCCATCACGCCACGCTCGCCATGCCGGACGCGGAGGGTGTCGCGCGCATCGCACACAGCCCGATTCAGTTTGGCATGACGAATCCCACGCTCTTCAGCGATCCGGCGAAGGGCGAGTATCAGAGTTTCGCCATCGGCGCGCGCTTCAACTCTCTCACGCAGGTGCCGCTGCGCTTCAAGGATGCGCCTGATGCCGATGTCACGCGGCTGCCCGCACGACGCGGCTTCGCCGACCTGCTGCAGATCATTTACGAGCCCGCGGAGGTCGCGTGGCTGACGGTCACGCGTGTCGATGAAGGCTTTCTGTGGTTCTCGCTCAAAGATCCGTCAGTTCTGCGCTCGACGGTGTTCTGGATCGAGAACCACGGACGTCATGGCGCACCCTGGAACGGCCGCAACAACTGCCTCGGCCTCGAAGACGTCACCGCGCACTTCGCCGACGGTCTGCCCGCCTCCGCGCAGCCGAACGTGCTCACCAAAGCCGGCGTGAAAACCGCCATCGAACTCACCGCCGATCATCCCACCGTCATCCGCTACATCCAGGGCGTGGTGAAGGTGCCCGCAGGCTTCGAGCAGGTGAAAACCCTCCGCTTCGGCCCCGGTCAGGTGATCTTCGTCTCGACCAACGACGTCGAGGTCGCAGCGCCGGTGAAACATGAGTTTTTAAAGACGGGCAAGTTGTGACGCCGAAGATCGTTATCCGCAACGTGTCGCCACCAACTGCTCCTTCGCGGCCCAGAGGGAGATGTCCTCTTTCTTGATGGCTGAGGCCATGAGGGAAGGAAACTTATCCGGGGTGCAGGCGAAGCTGGGGACGCCGAGCGGGCTCATCTTGGCGGCAAGCTCTTTGTCGTAGCAGGGCGCGCCTTCGTCGCTGAGAGCGAGAAGAGTGATGAACTGCACGCCGCTTTGCACGAGTTCGTTGGTGCGTTGGAGGAGGTTTTTCTCGACGCCGCCTTCGATGAGGTCGGAGATGAGCACTAGGATGGTGTTCGTGGGGTCGGTGATCAGGCTCTGGCAGTAGCCGACGGCTTTGTTGATGTCCGTGCCGCCGCCGAGTTGCGTGCCAAAGAGCAGTTCGACGGGGTCATCGAGCTTTTCGGTGAGATCGACGACGGCGGTGTCGAAGACGACGAGCTGGGTCTTCACAGCGGGCAGCGAGGCCATGACGGCGCCGAAGATGCTCGAATAAACGACGCTGGCGGCCATGGAGCCGCTTTGGTCGATGCAGAGGATGATGTTGCGCTGCGTCTTCTGCGATTTGCGGCCAAAGCCGATCAGAGTTTCCGGCACGATGGTTTGGTAGTCCTCCTGGTAGTGACGGAGATTGGCGCGGATGGTGCGGTTCCAGTCGATCTCTGCCAGTCGCGGTCTGCGATTCCTCACGGCGCGGTTGAGGGCGCCAGTGACGGCAGTGCGCATGGGTTCGGCGAGCTTGCGCATAAGCTCATCGACGACTTTGCGCACGACCATGCGGGCGGTTTCCTTTGTCTTGGCGGGAATGACGCCAGAAAGCGAGATGAGGTTGGCGACGAGATGGACGTCGGGTTGCACGGCCTCAAGCATTTCGGGCTGGAGCAGCATCTCGCGCATGCCGAGACGGTCGAGCGCGTCCTTTTGCATGACCTGCACGACGCTGGAGGGGAAGTATTTGCGGATGTCGCCCAGCCAGCGTGCGACACGTGGTGCGGACTTTTCCGTGCCGCCACGGCGACTGCCTTTGAGCCCGCCTGAACCTTCGGGCTCGTAGAGTGCGGCGAGTGCTTCGTCGATCTCGATGTCTTCGCCGGTGAGGCCGCCGCAGGATTCATTCGCCTCGCCTCCAAGGACGAGACGCCAGCGGCGTTGGCGTTCTGTGTCGGTGGTCATAGTCCTAGAATCTGTTCCAGCACTGCCAGCGGCTTCAGTGCGCGGGTTTCGTTCCATTCAAATTCGGCAGCGGCGGCGGGTTGAGTTGCTGCGCCGGTATGTTTGGCGCGGGCTCCGAGCTGCGTGCGCTCAGTGCCAGGAAACTGGGAGAAGGTGCGGCGGATCAGCGGCAGGATGCGCGTGAAGTTGTCGTCACTGAGCGAGGCGAGCCAGGTGTCGAGGATGCGCCACAAGCGGTCGTCGTGGAGGAGAATCATGCCGCTTTGATGGAGAAAACCTTCCAGCCACGCGGCGGCAGGCGAGGGATCGTTGCCGATGGAGAGCGCCTGGCTCATGCGCTGCTCGGTGGCGTCGGCGTCTTCGGTTTGTTCATCAAAGAGAAGCCGTGAGGCCATGCCGCTGATGAGGCCATGCGTGCCGCCAAGCACGGCGAGCCGGCCCAGCGCGGGCATCCAGTCGGCGAGATGCGTGTCTTTGCCGATGAGTTTGATGGCTTGATGCGTGGCGAGGATGCGTTGGCGCATCGCGGCGGCGGCATCGTCATCGAGCGAGGCGCAGGCACCGCCGAGGCTGATGCAGGCGCGGGTGACGAGTCCGTCGAGCACGTGCCCGACGAGCGAGGCATCGGTCTGGCGCACATTGCCGTAGCGGAAGATGTTCGCCAGCGGCGGGATGGCTTCCAAGAGCTGCGAGGCATCGCCCGCGATGGCGGCGAGATTTTCCAGCGCGTGAGTGACAGGCTCCACCGCATGCGGGAGATTCGCCAGAAGCACGCGATCCACCAACGCGGAGAGCTCGGGCAGTGATGTGGCATTTTCGGCGTGATCAATCGCCAGCGCGGCGGCCGCATCGGCGATGGTGTGCCCCCAGCGGCTGGCTTCGATGATGGAAACGGCGAACTCCGGCTGCCACTGAAGCTGCCAGACCTCGTGGAAGGTGCCTTTCGCGCTGCGACCGGTGCCTTTGATCTCGCCCCACTTGAGGCCGAGCAGTCGCAGCCGATGCAGCAGGTGGCTGCGGCTCAAATCGTTCTCGTTGCGCAGATCGAGGTCGAGATCCTTCGCGAGCGCCTCGGGCTTGAGGCGCAGGCTGCGCTGCTGCTTCTCCAAATCCTGCTGCAAGGGCACCGTGGGCACATCCGGTGGCACGCGACCGAGTTTCTCGCCGATGATGAGCCGCGCGCGCACGAGGCGCAGCGGTGCGTCATCACCCATGCAGATGATGGCGCGGATGGATTCGTTGATTTCATCGAGTCCGGCGGCGGGACGCTCGCGCATGGCAGCGAGGGCATCGCTGAGCCGCGCGGCCTCGATGACATGCGCGGAAGAGCAGTCGATGTCCTCCTCACGCATCAGGCGGGCGACTTTGGAAATCCACGCGATGGAGCGCTGCGAGGCCTCCGCAGCCTGATTTCGCCAAAGAAACTCATACCAGCCCGGCGACAGCACGCCCGCGCCATAACCGCTCGCCGCCGCGAGTCGTCCATACGTCCATGGAGCCCACGTGGCGGCGACTTTGACCTTCGGCAGGCCTTTGAGGAGGTCGTTATCGCTTTTCGCGCTCGGCATCGTCGCGAGTGCCGGCACATGCCAGGCACCGCAAACGACCGCGATGCGCTCAAAGCCGTCTTTTTCGGCCTGACGGATGGTTTTGCGCATGTGGGCCTCCCGCAGGTTTTCGCGATGTTGGGCCTCGGGTGCTCGTTTGCGCGGAATCTCGGCCCGCACGCTCGTCATGGCCTCCTGAATGGCGGCGAAAAGTCCCGCGCTGTCGCTATCGCGGCGTTCTTCGACCATCTGGTTCCACCACGTCTCGCCATCGCCATAACCGGCCGCACGACCAAGCCAGTCGAGCGGATCGCCGGAGATGTCGTCCTCAGCCACTTCTTCAGGCGAGTCCGTTTCCTCGGAAAGCGGCGCTGACACTTCCGCATCTCTCAAGGCCAGATCATGCGCCTGCGGAAGATCCATGAAACGAACCTGCAGACCGCGTTGCAGCCCAAAACGAATCGCCTGCCACTCGGGTGAAAATTCCGCGAAAGGATAGAACGAGGCCATTTTCGTGTCGTCGGGACAGTAGAGCAGCAGCGCCACAGGCGGCTCGATCTCCGCATGAACCGCTGCAGCGAGCACGGTCTCTGCCTCCGGCGGTCCTTCGATCAGCACGCAATCCGGCGACAACTCCTCCAGCGCACGAACCAAAGATCGTGCGCAGCCGGGGCCATGATGGCGGATGCCGAAGAGGTGGGTCATGGGTTAGTCGATTTGAATGGCAATCAGTGAGAAATCATCAGGCAGGAGACTGCCACCGCGGGCGAGAGTGTCTCTGCGAAGCAGTTCAGGCACTGAGTTCAGATCCGGCGCTACCAGCGCTCGCTGAATGCTTTCGTAACCGGCATACTTCCAAACTCCGTCTGTCATCATCAGCACTCGCGAGCCACCCACGGCATGTGCCATGAACGGTTCAAATATGGCGTCACCACTTCCGACAGGTGGGTTCTTCCTTTGCTTCGAGGAGACTTCGATAACTTGCCCTGCCGAATCGCGAGCATAGACCTTGGAATCACCCGCAGACGCGCCGGCGGCCATGTCACGGTCCAAAACAAGCACGGCGAGCGTCGTAAAGCCGCCGGTTGCCGAAACACGACCATCCACTTGATTCAGCAGATTTAAGATGGCCCGATCTTCGAAGAGCTTCATTGGCGATACGGCACTAACACTCTCAAAAAACAATTCACACGCGGCCTTGGACGCAACTGCACCGTTCGAACGTCCGCCTTGCCCGTCCGCGATGCAGCAGATCATTACAGACTCATCCTGAGGATGTCTTCGAGCGAGGATGAAGTCCTCATTGACGGCTTTGCCGCCTGGTTCGGTATGAGTGATGACTTTCATACTCAAATCACCTCCCGGCACGCCCGATACAGGTCTTTCCACTCGTCGCGCTCCTTCACAACGGTCTCCAGATACTCCTTCCAAACGACAGCGTCCTGGACGGGGTCTTTGATCACAGCTCCGACCAATCCCGCGGCCACGTCACCGGCGCGAAGGGTGCCGTCGCCGAAGTGGGCGGCGAGGGCGATGCCGCTGTTGAGGACGCTGATGGCTTCGGCGGTGCTCATGGTGCCGGTGGGTTGTTTGAGCTTTGTTTTGCCATCGGCGGTGGTGCCGTCACGCAGCTCGCGGAACACCTGGACGATGCGACGCACTTCCTTGAGCGCGGGCGGCTCGGCGGGAAGTTCGAGCGACTTGCCCATTTCGGCCACGCGTTTGCTGACGATGGCGATTTCCTCCTCCTCGGTGGCGGGAACGGGCAGCACGACGGTGTTGAAGCGTCGCTTCAGAGCACTGCTGAGTTCGTTCACGCCTTTGTCGCGATTGTTCGCGGTGGCGATGACATTGAAGCCGCGGTTCGCCTGCACCTCGGAGCTGAGCTCGGGAATGGGCAGCGTCTTTTCCGACAAGATGGTGATGAGCGTGTCCTGCACATCGGCAGGGATGCGCGTCAGCTCCTCCACACGGGCGATGCGGCCATCGCTCATCGCTTTCATGAGCGGGCTGGGCACGAGCGCTTCTTTGGAGGGGCCTTTGGAAAGGAGCAGGGCGTAGTTCCATCCGTAGCGCATCTGTTCCTCGCTGGTGCCGGCGGTGCCTTGGATCAAACGCGTGCTGTCACCGGAGATCCCGGCGGCGAGATGCTCGGACACCCAGCTCTTCGCGGTGCCGGGCACGCCGTAGAGCAGCAGCGCACGATCCGTGGCCAGCGTGGCGACGGCGATCTCGATCACGCGACGGTTGCCAATGTATTTCGCGCTGACTTCGAAGCCGTTGTCGAGCTTTCCGCCGAGCAGGTAAGTCGAAACGGCCCACGGCGAGAGATTCCAGTTCGTCGGGCGCTGGCGCGTATCGGCTTTTTTCAGCTCATCGAGTTCATGAGCAAAGAGTTGTTCGGCGTGTTGGCGGAGGGCGGACATGTTGTTTCGAGTTTCAGGTTCCAAGTTTCAAGTGGTGAGCAGTTTGCGCTGGTCGAGCACGATGCCGATGCGAGCGACGGCCTCGGCAAAGGGCTGGACCTCTTCTTTGGCGAGGTCCCAGCCGTTGGCGAGATCGTCAAAAGTGGCCACGGGCAGCAGGCAGGCAAGTTCCACCAGCGACTGGCGGAGTTGCCAATCGTAGCGCGATTCGCCGCTGTGGATGCGCTGCTTGAGGAGTTTCACCACTTTCGCGGCGACGGCGGGTGAAAGCATCGGAGCATCGAGAGGCAGACCTTTGATGAAACGATCCACCAGCGTGCTGTGCGCGATCATTTTGGCGTCGTTGTCAGTGATCAGCTTGAGGAAATGCGTCTCGCGCAAGGCAGGCGGCAGCGTGTCGAGCAGGTCAAAGACCGTGAGCGGGCCGTTTGGCGGAAGCGAGATGCCGAGGAAGGCCTCTGCCCATTCGACGCGGCGTTGCGCCGCCTGCGCCTCGGCCCAGCCTTGCAGCAGCGCGTCCTTCCAGTCCGACTTTTGCGCCCACGCGAGGCATTCGGCGGGATTCATGCCTGTTTGAGCCTCCCACCATGAAAGCGGCACACCGCGCACGATTTGAAACAGCCACCAAGCACGCTCGCCCATGCTCAGACCTTTCGGTTTGGCCTCCTCGATCAAATCTGCCTTCCACGCCGCATCAAAGGCCGCCGGTGCCTCCAGCGTGATCGTTGTGCCACGCAGAAACTTCATCTCCGACTTCAGCAACGGCGCGAGGTGGTCCGCCATGCGTTGAGCGTAGCGTGAATCGGGAAGCGTGGAGAGCAGGCGTGCTGCGGTTTGGCGGGCTTCCTTGCTTTTGTCCGTCAGCGTGGCCTCGAGCAGATCCTGGTCGTCAATCGTGAGACCGGTGGCGAGGCATTCGATGAAGGCGGTGCGCTCTTTCGCGCCCTCGGTGCCCATGGCTTCTCGCACAAGTTCGCGGGCCTTCGCGGCATCTCGCTCACGCAAAGCGACTAGATAAAGCCGGCGCTGATCGAGGCTGCCGTGCTGCCACACGTCGTCGCTGAGATTCTCCGTGCTGCCGCCACCGACAGCATAAGCCCACGAGTCATTTTGTGCGGCGAGCCATTCACCGCGTCGCCCCAGCACACGGAGCAAGCTCGGCCGCAGAGCCACGCTTCGTCGTCCGCACTCCAGAGCCCTCGGTAGCAAGCGATGAGGCAACTGTCGGCCAGCGGTGGCGATTTTGATGAAGGCTTCGGCCTGCATACGCTCCGGGCCGTCGGTGAGGATGCTCGTGAGCAGATCGATCCGCGAATCTTCCGGCAAAGCATCCTCTGCGGCGGGCGGGTGGATGTTTTCCGCCTTCGCAGGCAGGAAACCCGCAAGCTGGCAAGTGCCGAGCATGCCTGCGATTTGCAGCAGTGCCTTTTCCACCGAGTCACGCGGGATGCGTCCCAGCAACGCGCCGTGCGCACCCTCAAGCACAGGCCAGTCCGGTGGACGGCGCTCGGTGCCGAGCAGGGCCGACGTAGAGAGTGAAACGAGCGGGTTCATGCGAGCGAGGTCACCTCCGTCCAGCAGGGTTGAGTGGATTCGCCGCGCCAGGCGCTGAGGGGCCGCAGCCGCTCACCGAGCCATTCACCGAAGACCGCGAGCGGATGCCCGCCGCTGAGCGCACCCAGTTGCCAGCCATCGTCCATGCTCATGCGCATCTGCACCTCCCGACCTTCCGCATCGCGCAGATACCAGCGGAGGTCGCGAAAGACGGGAACAGCATGCCTCAACATCAGCGGCAAACGCTGAAACCAAGGCTGGCCTGCAAGAGCCTCGGCAATAGATTCGAGAGCAGCGTCCCAGTTAGAGTTAACCGCAGAGGTCGCGGAGAGCGCGGAGGTTCGCAGGGGTGTTTCTTTTGATTCTTCATTCTCTGCGGAACTCTGCGTCCTCGGCGCACTTTGCGGTTCATCTATCCAAAGCGCCCGCAGCGGCGACGCACTCGGGAAAAAGCAAAGAGTGGCCTTCACCACGGTGCCGGGCACAAACACCTGATCAAAGCGACGTCCACCATGCGAAAAATCGAGCAGCAGCGCATTCCGGCCCGAGGCCGCGCCACGCAACCACACGCGCCTCTCCCACAGCTTTTCATTCTCATCGTGGCTGATGCCCAGCACGTGCCACGCATCCGCCACGCGATCATTCGCGGCCAGCACATCCTCCTTGTCCATCGCCCAACCGGCGCTGCTTCGCACATCGTGCTGCAGCAGATCGGGCAGCGATTCGAGGCGCTGCATCGCCTCCGTGAGCAGTTGAAGGCGACCCATGCTCACAACGGTTCGCTGCTGCCAGCCCTCGCCTGAAGACACCGCGCTCTCCAACTGGCGCACGCCCGCCGCCAGTCCGCTGGCCTGAGCATCCACCAGTCGCGCGGCCGCATCCCGCCAAAACGTCACCGGCTTGGCCGGCAGATCCGCCAGACCATGGTTCACGAGGTCCGCCATCCAGAGCTCCAGATCCTGCGCACCGGCGATCATGCGGTCGAGCCGCTTCGCCTCACGTTTCGCCGCCGCTTCTGGATCAGCGGGCTTCGACTCAGTCTGCGCGGCCTTTTCAGCCTTCTTTTCCGCACGTTCCTGACGCGCCGAGAGCCACTCGTTCACCCATTGGGGCTGCGTGTTTGCCGTGAAGGCGCTCTGCTTCTGAGCCAGCAGCAAATAAAGCGCCAAGCCGTGCTTGCAGGGGAACTTGCGGCTCGGGCAACTGCATTTGAACGACGGCCCGCTGACCTCAATGATCACCTGATAAGGCTTCGACCCGCTCCCCTGGCACTCACCCCAGATCGCCACCTCATCATGCCCAAGCAGCGGCCACTTCGCCGGAGCCAGCAGCCCTTTCGCCGCCTTTGCCGACGAATCGTCGGGGGAGAGGGCGAGGATCTGGTCGGCTGTGAACATTCGCGCTGATGTAAAAACGATTTTCTTGCAAACGGCAAGATTCTCCTGATGCCACCGCGAAATTTTCGGCTGAGGACCAAAGATCGGAAGATGCTAGAGTGGAGTGCGTTACCCGCTTCCCCCATGAAAATCACCGCCCTCCTGTTTCTCACCCTCGCGCTCAAATGCGCTGCCTTTGACATCACCGTCGCTGACAAAGACCATGTCGATGTCGCCAGCGCCGGGAAGGTCGTGGCGAAATTCATGATCGCGAATGATCTCAGCACGCCGGAGAAGCACCACGAGACTTACAAGCCATACATGCACGTCTTCAGCGCCGATGGCTCCACGCGGCTCACGAAAGGCGCCGGGTTCAGCTTCACGCATCATCGCGGCATCTTCCTCGGCTTCAGCAAGATCGGCTACGGTGGCAAATCGTATGACCGCTGGCACATGAAGGGCGGCGATCAGGTGGCGACGAAGATCACGCCGGGTGACAACACCTTCACGGCGAACATCGACTGGCAGGGCGACACCACCGCGCCGTTTTTGACCGAGGAACGCCAGTTCAGCTTCACCACGCCCGCGAAGCCCTTCTACCTCGGCATCGAGATGAACAGCGCCATCAAAACCGTCAGCGGCGAGGCCGAACTAAATGGCGATCCCGAGCACGCGGGTGCGCAGTTCCGCCCGAGTGAGCTCGTGGACACGAAAACGACGACCTACATCTTCCCCGGCAAAAACATCGACGCTCACAAGGTCAAGGACCTGCCCTGGGCCGCAGAAATCTTCACTGTGGAAGGCAAAACCTTCACCGTCGTGATCCTCAATCATCCCGACAACCCGAAGGACACCGCCACCTCCGCCTACCGCGACTACGGTCGCTTCGGCATGTTCCCCAAAGGCAAGGCCAGCGCCGAATCGCCCTTCAAACTCCGCTACCAATGGCTCATCGCCGAAGGCGATGTCCGTGACGCTGCTGCCTTCCAAAACGCCTGGAATGCCTTCGCGGGCAAAAACGATCCTGTGTCCGCCATCACCATCAACGCCTCCGAACGCAAGGCAGCGAAACCGAAGAAGTAATCGTTGGAGTCGAGAATTTACCAAGACGGCCTGGACGCGAGTCTTGGGCCGTCTTGCCCTCTTGACTCCGTGCTCAGTGTCTTGACCTTCAATCCCAAAAAATGACGCGCCCCCTCATTGCCCTCCTCTGTCTCTCGCTCGCGCCGCAGGCGCTGGCGGTGAATGCCAAAAACGCCGGCCCGGAGAATGTCGAGTTGAAGTTCAAACTGCCGCCGCCGAAGCCGCTGAGCCCGGAGGAGGAGTTGAAGACCTTTAAAGTCGAAAAAGGGTTCCGCATCGAGCTCGTGGCATCGGAGCCGATGATCGAATCGCCGGTGGCGATGAGTTTTGATGATCAGGGGCGGCTCTATGTCTGCGAGATGCGTGGTTACATGCACGATCTGGCCGGAAGCACGGAAAAAGAGCCCACGGGACGTGTTTCGCTGCTCGAAGACACCGATGGCGATGGGCGCATGGACAAAGCGACGGCATTTCTCGACAAGGTCGTCATGCCACGCGCGGTGATGGCGGTGAATGGCGGCGCTTTGATCGCCGTGCCGCCGAACTTGTTCTTCTGCAAAGACACGGATGGCGATGGCGTGGCGGATGTGAAGGACGTTGTGGCGACCGACTTCGGCACGTTCGGCGGACAGCCGGAGCACATGGCGAACTCGCCCGTGTGGGCGATCGACAACTCGATCTGGTGCGCGGGCCATGGCACGCGTTTCAAACTGCGCGGCGGCGTGTGGCAGAAGGACAGCGGTCTCGGTCGCGGTCAGTGGGGTCTGTGCCAGGACAACTACGGCAGGCTCTATTTCAACTACAACTCCGACATGCTGCGCGCTGATCTGCTGCCGACGGAGGCTTTCACGAAAAACCCGCTGCTGCGCAACGCATCGAGCATCAATGCAAAGCTCGCCTCCGATCAGACACTCTACGCGTCGCATCCCACGCCGGGCGTGAATCGTGGTTACGATCCGAAGACGCTCAGCGCTGATGGCCGACTGACGAAGCCCACCGGCACCTGCGGCGCGCTCATTTATCGCGGCGACGCATTTCCCGCTGCGTATCGCGGCAACGCCTTCGTGCCGGAGCCGTGCGGGAATCTCGTGAAGCGTTTCACCATGAGCGAATCGGGCGGCATCCCGAAAGCGACGAACGTGCTCAAGAATACTGAGTTCCTCACCTCCACCGACGAGCGCTTCCGCCCCGTGAACGCTTACGATGGCCCGGATGGCGCGCTTTACGTCGTGGATCTGTATCGCGGCATCGTGCAGCACCAGAGCTTCCTCACGCATTACCTCATTGCCAACATCAAGGACCGCAAACTCGAGACGCCCTTCAATCAAGGCCGCATCTGGCGCATCGTGCCGGACACAAAGGACCGTCCGCAGCCGGTGAAGGTCGCGAAGGACGCGAAACTGCTCACGCACGCCAACGGCTGGGTGCGCGACACCGCACAGCGTCTCATCGTCGAATCGAGCAACGCCGCCTCCATTCCCACGCTGAAGGAGATGCTGAAGAACGACAACGCACTCGCACGCCTGCACGCGCTGTGGACGCTCGACGGCCTCGCTGCCGCGACGCCGGATGTCGTGAAGAGTGCGTTGACCGACAAGGACACCCAGGTTCGCGTCGCCGCTGTGCGCATCGCCTCACGCGACCTCGCGCCCGATTTGATCGCGATGACTGGTGAAAAAGACCCGCTCGTTCTCGCCAACCTCGCCATCAAGCTCACCGCCTTCAACCTTCCAGACGCGGATGCCGCCGTGGCAAAGCTGCTCGCCATCAATGGCAAGAACACGCTCGTGCGCGAAGGAGCGCTCACCGGGTTGCGCGGACGTGAGGCGGCATTCGCCAAACTGCTCGCAGCGCAGCTCACGAAGGACAACGGCAGTCAGATCATGCCGGTGATCGAATCACTCGGCGCGTTGCTCGCCTCGGCGAACAAAGCGGGGCCGTTTGAAGAAATGCTCGAACTCGCGTCCACGCAGCCGCAGGGCGGTCCGTTCCAGGTCGCCGTCATCAAAGGTCTCTCCACCAGCGGCGATTCCAAATCGAAGGTGCCGGCCAAACTGCTCTGGCTCGATGCCGAGCCGGCCTCTTTGAAGACGCTCAAGGCCGCGATGAGCGACAAAACGAGCGCGAAACTCTTCACCGCCGTCGCCGCACGTCTCGCCTGGCCTGGCAAACCCGGCGCACCGCCTCCGCCAGTCATCAAGCCGCTCACCGAGGCACAGACCGCGCTCTTTGAAAAAGGCAAAACCATCTACGCCACGCTTTGCGCCGCCTGCCATCAGCCGCACGGCTTCGGCCTCGACGGCCTCGCGCCGCCGCTCGTGGACAGCGAATGGGTGCTCGGCAAACCGGAGATCGCCGCCCGCATCATCATGCAGGGCCTCGCCGGGCCGGTGAAGGTCGGCGGACGCAATTTCAACCTCGCCATGCCACCGCTGCCGATGCTCACCGATGAAGACGTCGCCGGCGTCCTCACCTACATCCGCCGCGAATGGGAACACACCGCCTCCGCTGTTGAAGTGAAGGACGTGGCCAAAATCCGCTCCGAAACGAAGGCCCACGCCGCGATGTGGACGGAGGCGGAGCTGAAGAATCTCGGAAAGAAGAAATGATCAATCCACCAACAGAGCCGTCACCGCCGCGCTGTTGATGGCCCATTCGCAGGTGTAGTCCTCGTCGGCTCCTGGAGCGTCCACAATGCGAAGTCCTTGCGCCTCTGCCTTAAGCTTGAGCAGGTTTCCCACACTGAGACGGGCGTTAAGCTTGGCGAGAAGGGCATGCACTCCTTGGGTATCGAGTCTGGCAGCAACTTGAGAACCGAAGGGCATTTCGAGCCAGATGATCTCGTGACTCGCAACCTCCAGCACACCAAAGACCAGCCCTTTGCTCATGCTTCGGGTGATACACACCTGATGCTGCACGCAGGATGGATCATACGCCACGCCCGTCTTTTCGGAGATGTGCATCGCATGCTCGCTGCTCATCCATCCCACCACCAGTTCGGGGCTGATGCTGCCCCATGAGTAGGCGTTGCAGGCGAACACCACATACTTACAGCCCTCGCGGCGCAGCTCAGCCACATCCATCTCGATGTATTCCGCCGTGCCCACCTTATCAGGGATGGAGCGAATATCTCCGCTGTGTTTGCAGCCTGTGCTGGTGAGCTGATGAAATGAGCAAATCTCCTCCCGACCATCGAAAGCAAGCCGACAACTCAAATCCATGTCCAAGTGTTGAGCAGGCATGCCGACGCCCCATTGCATGAAGAGCCTGACCCGATCACCCAAAACGGGAAAGCGAGTGCCCATCAGCGCCGCAGGCAGGTCTTGCACGGTTTCGGAACGTTCTCCTATGGACACCGGCATTTTGAAAAGTTGTGGAGCGATGAACATCGTCTTGCCGCTGGCTGGCAGTGCGGCAAAACGCTTTCGCATCGCCAGCAGGCAGAGATCTTCGATCATGGTCTTCATCTTCTCCAAATCGCTGCGTTGATAGAGTGCGAGCAGCTTGTTGGGTTCGACCGTCTTCCCCGTGCCGCCCAGCGGCTTCACGCTGCGCATTCCGCCTGAGAAATATGGCTCCGACATGGACTGGAGGCTGAACACCAGCCGTGCAGGAACTTTGTCCACCACCTCGGAGAAAGCCGCGATGGCTTTCTGGGGGCCAAACCACAACATGTTCGCAAACAATGAGCGGGCAAAAAGCCCGGGGCGTTGCTTGAGCAGGCGAAAGGCTGTCTCATCATCCTTTTTCAACCGTGAAGACTGGACGAGACCAGCGTGGACTTCATAACTCCGGGTATGGAAGGCATGAAGCAGTGCGGCGAGTCTGTCGAACCCCGGTTTCTTGCTCCATTCCACGAGCCTCAGAGCGCGGATGAACCGCACCCACATCCGGCGCTTGGGATGCATGACCTCGCACGCCTGCTGCGGGGACAGGTCCAGCCCGTTCAGCCAGCTGGCCGCCTGATGGCAGTCTCGGCGGCCATACTTCAGACGCAGTTCTTCTCGCACCTTCTCTGCAGTCACCTTGCTGCGATCCATGGGTTGAAAAAGGTGCGTGGCATTCTTGCCCTTGCGCTGAATGATGGTGCGCGGTTCGATGACTTGCAGAAAGCCTGTTTTCTTGAACCAGAGGTAGCGCATCACATCTGCCGGTGTGGCAAAAAATCGTTGAGCTTCTCCGCCGCGTCCTTGGTCGGCCAGTGCATCTACCACCAGCATTCTGGTTTCCTTCATGCCAATCTCCACGTCGGGCAGCGGCAGGTGCTTGAGCAGCATCGAGAGGCTCTCACGCTGGGTGGCGTCCAGAGCGGTTTTGGATTTCAACAGCGAGTCAAGACAGTCGCGCAGGTCGTCGTCCCTCCAAAGGCCGAGCAGCTTTTTGCTTGATCCTTGACCTGTGATTTCGATTTCCCCTTTGCTGAAAGGCGTGCCGCAGAAAGGGCAGCCGTTGTAACGCTCCAGCGGGAAGGTTCCCGGCGGAATGATGTGCCCGCAGGCGAGTTGTGTCCCCCGGCCACCGACCAGATTCACGAACCAAGTGATGAGATGGTCTGTGAAGCTCTCCCCCGTGGGCGTATCCCAGCCCTTCACCAGCGGCGTCCAGTTCTTATTCACGCCAAGCACAGCCTTGGCCGACTCGAGCACCTCCACCTGCCAAGTCGGCAAGGAGCCGTTCAGCGCATCTTTAAGTTCTTCGGTAACTGAGAACCCCAGCTTGCTCAGATTTGCCAGCAGCACGCCCGTCGTCTCGCCCAACGGCCTCGTAACATGAGTTTCACCTGGGACATAGACAGCTTGATGGCGGAGGCTTATAGTGATGAGCGGGTTCATGTGACGATCAATGGAAGGCAGATATGGAAGCAGGCTGGACTCGAACCAGCGACCTTTGAATCCGAATGAAGTAAGTGATGCTTGGCCTTCGCAGGCGGGGGCATGACTGAGTTCAACGCTCTACCAACTGAGCTACTGCTTCCGTAGCAGGGAGGCAATGGCGGCGGTGAATCGGTGAGAAACGAAGTAACCGCCGCTTGGCCTGCCCCGGATCATTCTCGACCGAGTTCATGACTGGTCAAGAAAGTCATGAACTGGGCAAATGGCTCCGTTTTCGCCCCTCCCCTAGCCACTTGGATTTCAAACACGACCTAGAAATGACGGGCTGGCTCCGTACAATTAGCATTCATGATCACCGCACTTCATCGCCGTGCCTTTCTCGGCAAATCCTCGCAAGGTCTCGGCGCGGTTGCGCTCGCTTCGTTGATGCGTCCGGCCTTTGCAGCGCCGACACAAGGTGTGCTGGGCAAACTGCCGCTGCCGCAGAAGGCGAAACGGGTGATCTGGCTGACGATGGCGGGTGGGCCGTCGCATTTGGAGACATTCGACCCGAAGCCGAAGCTGGCGGCGATGGATGGCAAGCCGATGCCGGAGTCGTTTACGAAAGGACAGCAGCTCGCGCAGCTTCAGGGGCAGAAGCTGAACTGCTTCGGGCCGCAGCACAAGTTCGCGAAGTTCGGGAAGAACCAGATCGAGATCTGCGAGCTGTTTCCGCAAATTGGGAGCGTGATCGACGACATCTGCCTCATCCGCAGCATGACAACGGACGCGATCAACCACGATCCGGCACACATGTTCATGAACACGGGCTCGCAGATCGCCGGACGGCCGAGCATGGGCGCGTGGGTGACGTATGGACTCGGCACGGAGGCATCCGATCTGCCGGGATTCGTTGTTCTGACCTCGCTGGGCAAAGGCGGACAGAATCAGCCCATCGCGGCGAGGCAGTGGAGCAGCGGCTTTTTGCCGTCGAAGTATCAAGGCGTTCAGCTCCGCGCGAAGGGTGATCCCGTTTTGTATCTCACGAATCCAGGTGGCGTCACTCGCGAGCAGCAAGGAGCCGACGTAGCGGCGATCAATGCGCTCAACAGGCAGCGCGACGCGCTCGTCGATGACCCCGAGATCGCCACGCGCATCGCGCAGTATGAGATGGCGTTCCAGATGCAGGCCAGCGTGCCGGATTTGATGGATGTGAGCGCTGAAGGCGCCAAAACGCTCGAACTCTACGGCTGCCAGCCTGGAGACGGATCGTTCGCGTCGAACTGCCTGCTCGCGCGTCGTCTCGCGGAGCGTGGCACGCGGTTCATCCAGCTCTACCACAAGGACTGGGACCATCACGGCGGCGTGAAGGACGGCGTGAAGCTGAAGGCGGAGGAAATCGACCGCGCGTGCATGGCGCTCATCACCGATCTCAAGCAGCGGGGCATGCTCGACGAGACTTTGATCGTCTGGGCCGGTGAATTTGGCCGCACACCGATGTCGCAGGGCGGCAGCGGACGTGATCATCACAACAAAGCGATGAGCGTCTGGATGGCCGGCGCGGGCATCCAGGGCGGCATCGTGCATGGCGCGACGGATGACCTTGGCTACGCTGCCATCGAGAAAATCACCACAGTGCACGACCTGCACGCGACGATGCTCCACCAACTCGGCATCCAGCACGACGCCTTCAGCTTCAAATTCCAGGGACTGGATGCGCGTCTGAGCGGGGTGGAGGGGGCGAAGGTGATCAAGGAGATTCTGGCGTAAACAATGACGAAACCCGAATGAGGAATGAAGCTCCAACGAGCCATTCACTTTGGGCATTCGGTATTTGTCATTGATTCGTCATTCGCCATTGATAGCTCCGCTACCCTCCGGGCTCCTTTCAGTCGTCTGTCTCGCTTCGCTCGGCTCTGGTTTCGTCATTCTTCTCCCCATGAGCTTCCGCACTTTTGAATCGGCACCTGTTGGCGATGGCATTCACCATGTCACGGTGAAGTCGGCGGCGTTGAGGCGGCGGGCGGATGTGAGTTTTTATGTGCCGGACTCAAAAGCAGAATCGCTGCCGCTGGTGATCCTGCTGCATGGCGTATATGGCAGCCACTGGGCCTGGCTTTACAAGGGCGGTGCGCACAAGGTGCTGGATCGTCTCATCGCGGAAGAAAATCTGCCGCCCATGATGCTGGCGATGCCAAGCGACGGACTGTGGGGCGATGGCAGCGGCTACACACGGCATCGTGGCGCGGATTATGCGGCGTGGATCGTGGAGGAGGTGCCGGAGGCCGCGGCGCAGGTGGATGCGCGATGCCAGCATGCACCTCGCTTCATCGGCGGGCTGTCGATGGGCGGCTACGGTGCGCTGCGGCTCGGTTTGCTGAATCCGAAGCGTTTCACAGCGATCAGTGCGCACAGCAGCATCACGCATGTGGCGCAGATGCAGGGCTTCGTGGAGGAGTCGCTGGCGGAGTTCGACCTGGCCGACACCAATCCGCTGTCCGTGGTCGATTGCGCCAAACTCAGCGCGCGCCTTCCACATCTGCGTTTCGATTGCGGCAGCGAAGATGAATTGATCGAGCACAACCGCACGCTGCATCGTGAACTCCAGGCCGCGGGCATTCCGCATGTGTATGAGGAGTTTCCAGGCGGCCACACGTGGGACTACTGGCATGAGCACCTGGCGGACACACTGAGGTTTTTCAGGGCGTGCCTTTGATGGTCCAAATTAAAAAATGACGGTGATCTCTTCCACAATGATGACATCACCGGCCCGAATCACCATGTCTGGCGTGGCTTTCAAGCTGCTAGATTTTTTATCGAAGGTGACAAATATGCGCTGCATGGACCTGCCGCTGCCGCGGCGCAGGATCACACGGCTCTTGTTGGCAAATTGAGCAAAACCTCCGGCTTGCTGTATTGCCTGAGAGACCTTGATCTCTTTCGACCTGTCCACAGGATACTTTCCCGGTTTGCTGACCACGCCTGCCACCATATACGCATGCTCGTCATGCAGCCGGTTGAGCATCCTCGCTGTCACCTCGGCTTCGTGCTTATCGTAGGGAGAGCAGTTCGTGAGAACAAAACAGAGAAGCATCAATGCACGGATATTTGCATGCTTGTTCATGGGTCCGTGCATAGACCCGCGCATGCACACTGACGTTCAATTCCACTACTTCCTCACCGTCCGCGCCTTGTCCGTGTAGAAGACCATGGGCAGGCTGAGGTTCTCCTTGTCGCCAATCGGCTGGCCGACCAGCGGGATTGGAATGCGGAAGGGAAACTCGGGATGCGGGAGGAAATCCTTGTCGAAGGCGAGCATGGGGCCGCGCATGACGAGATCGCGCCATTCAGCGTAGGGGCCGGTGTAAACATCGGTGACGCGCTCGACCTTGGCGGAAACCGGCGTCATCACGAATCCCGCCAGCTTGGCGCCGCGCTCCCCTGCGCTCGCCTTCATCGTCTCATAGTCGCCGCGCTGGGTGCACAGATTCACGCAGGGCACGTCCGCATACCAGGCCACGAAGGCGGGCGAGTCGGAGATGACGAATTCGTCCTTGTCCACCAGCAGACGCAGAATAAAGGCGCGCTCGGGCAGGAAGGGCGGCCAGTGCGGCGGGATCTTGCCGCCCATGGTGAGGCCGAACTTCATCAGCACCGGCAGGTTCACCGCCATCGGCAGCGCGGTGATGAGCAAAGCGGCCATCGGCGCGCCCCAGCGTGCCATGAAGTCGCCAGATATTTGAAAACGCGACCACAAAACCACGAGCATCGCACCTCCAAAGGTGCTCATCGCAGGCATGAGCACGAAGTAGAGCGCATTGTCGTCGGATTCCTTCTCCGCGAGTCCAAGCAGACCCATGCCGACCGCCACGCAGGTAAAAACTGCCGCAAGCATCCAGCGTGCGGCGCCTGCATCAGGCTTGCGAAAGCGATGGATGAGCGCCAGGAAAAACATCGCAGCCGGAACGACGTACCCGAGATGGGCCGGCAGGTGCCCGATCTGCTCCTGCCAACTGAGGCCCACGCGGCGCAGCAGGTCATCCACCTGCAAGAGCGGCACTGAAGGCGTGAAGTCCCGCATCAACGTGTCGTGCACCACCGCGGATGACTGCGCCTGGAGCAGCGCCTTGATGCCGCCGAGCGGATCGCCGCAGAGCTGCATGTTCCACCAGCCCCAGGCGACCAGCGCGAGCACCGGAAACAGCGCGACCATGATCGCACCCGCCTTCCCACGGGGCAAGAACACCGCCACGCCGATGATCACGCCAAAGACGATCCACAGCGCCATCCAATGTGCCAGCACCATGAGCGCGCACACGATGCCCAGCAGCGTGAGCGGCATGAACACACCGCGATTCTCCGCCGCACGCCCCGCAGCGGCCGCATAGAGGCGGAACGCGAGCGCAAAAAGCGGCAGCAGCATCGCACGTGGCGCACCGCTGACCATCATCTGCCACGCGGGTTCGCACACGAGCAATGCAATCGCGGCGATGGCGGCGACCTGCTCGTCGAAAAGCTTTCTTGCGGCGCCGTGTGTGAAGAAAATCGTCAGCAGATACCACGCGACACCAAAGCAGGCGATCACGCGGTCGAGCATGAAGACGGCGCTGCCAGTCACCGGATCGTAAACCTGCCACGGCTTCATGAAACGAAAGGCCGCTGACCACAACAGCGGCTGGAGCGGCGGCTGCACCGTCTCAGGCATGGCCAGCGGTGTTGGTTTCCTCCCCGCCGCCTCCATCTGCGCCCACGCATACGGCTGCGTGACCCGTGTCTGCCAGGAGCCCGTGCGTGCGATCTGTCGTGCCAGTTGCGCCTGGTTCATGCCCTCCGCGCTCTCCAGGCCGCGAAATGTCACAAACACATGCAGCAGGGCCATCACGAGGGCTGCTGCATAAAAAACGAGCCGCAGCAACACACCAGGGCCAGAAGGGTTGGGAGACGACATGCGCCTTACATTCCACAATCAGGCCGTGCGTGCCAAGGACGATCTCGCGTCACTCGTGCGGCTCGAAAACCACACCTGCGCACCCCTTGCGCCCGTCCGCGCTCGCACAACACCACTGCCAACGCACCGCCGGTTTCACAAAGGAGCCGAGTTCACCCTCCAGGATGCGAAACTGCCCCAGCAACTCGCCACCGTCACGCACGACGAGCGATCTCGCGGCCACCGTGCCGGAGAGCGTGCCGCCGGATTCGAGAGTCACAGCGCCATCGCAGACGAAATCGCCGCTCGCATGGCCTGCGATGACAATGGAACGTGCCTTGACCTCGTGCAGAAAAGTGGCCTCGCATCCAGAGACGACCTCCAGCCGGTCACAAACGACATAATCGGCAATGAGCCCGTCCGTGTCGATGGTGCGCGATGGGAGCGATGCGACCTGCTGCTCCACCCGGACAAGCTTCCGGATGCACATGGGGCATGAGGGTGTGGAAAAATCACCCGCCGTGGTCAGAACGAACAGAAAATCACTCTTGTCACCCGGCAGGGCGCGCAACGTCGCATCCAGGGTCACCGCGTCCACCGCCTCGATGCGAAGCTCCTGCGCCATGCGCAACGCAGCCGGGCTGAAACCTGCTGGCGCGATCAGGATGCCGCGCGTGTTGCGCGCGGTGCGCACCTCCTGGGCGAAACGCTCCACCGTCCCGGGCGTGGCGCCCCACTCGCCCCACGGCGCGATCTTGACCATCGCACGCCGGGGTTTCGCGGTCTTCGGCTGTTCGATCATGCCGAAATGGACAGCCCCGTCCGGCATCACGCGCGAACCAGCCAGTTCACAGCCCGCCTCCACCGCAATGGCCCGCGCCAGCTCTGCCAGCCGCACCCAGTCAAGGCTGGCGATCAGGTCTGGAGACCAGCCGTCCAGCCGGTCCACACCCTTCCGGGGCTTCAGTGAGAAGCCGGCGTCTTCGAGGGTGACGAAGGGGTCGAGCATCAGTGGTGGGGAAATGGAGTAGTGGAGTGATGAACCAGACTGACCGGACCAAAGCACCAACCATCCATTTCTCCAATACTCCATCACTTCCCCCCCACGCCACAGCCATTCTCCGGTGATCGTCCTTGCCGCAGCACCAAAACCCTGTTTCTTCCGCGCCCGCATGTCGAAGGCAGCCAAATCAGCAGAAACCAAGTTTTTCCACACCGGAAGCGCCAAGGAGCCGTTCGTGCTCGCCTCAAGGGACAAGCTGCCCGGCATCACCGTGGCCTATGAAACCTACGGCAAGCTCAACGCGGCCAAGTCGAACGCCATCCTGCTCTTCCACGCCCTTTCCGGCAGCCAGCATGCCGCGGGCCACAACCCCACCGTGTCAAACACCGACGAGCGTTGGACGGAAGAGTGCCATACCGGCTGGTGGGATCTTTTCATCGGCCCGGACAAGGCCCTCGACACAAAACGCTACTTCATCATCTGCGCGAACTACCTCGGCGGCTGCTACGGCTCCACCGGACCCGCCACGACGAATCCGAAAACCGGTGAGCCCTATGGGAACAGCTTTCCCGCCGTGCGCACGAGCGACGTGGTGAAGTCCCAGCTCGCGCTGCTCGATCACCTCGGCATCCAAACGCTGCACGCGGTGATCGGAGCGTCAGTGGGCGGACTGCTCGCCATCAATCTCGCCACATTGCATCCGGAGCGCGTGAAACTCGTCGTCCCCATCGCCAGCGGCTGCCGCACGACGGTGCTGACGCGCCTCACGCTGTTCGAGCAGGTGCTCGCCATCGAAAACGACCCGCATTTCAAAGGCGGCGACTACTATGACGGCAACGCGCCCGAGTACGGCCTCGCGCTCGCCCGCATGATCAGCCACAAGACCTTCGTGCATCTCGACGCCATCGAACGCCGTGCCCGCCAGGACGTGAAGAACGGCGGCAGTTCGCTCTCCTGGTATCGCGTGCAGCACAACGTCGAGAGCTACATGCTGCACCAAGGCAAAAAATTCGTAAAACGCTTCGACGCGAACACCTATCTGCGCATCGCCGACATGTGGCTGCGCTTCGATCCGCTGCGCGACGCGAAAGTGAGGAACTACGAGCAACTTTTCGCCCGCAGTGCGAAGGCAGGACAGCACTACCTCGTCTTCAGCATCGACAGCGACTTCTGCTTTTATCCTGAGGAACAGGCGGAGCTTGTCGCCCATCTCGAAAAAGCCGGCGTCTCCAGCATGCACATCACCGTGCACTCCGACAAAGGCCACGACTCCTTCCTGCTCGAACCGGAGCTTTACACGCCGCACCTTTCCTTCCTGCTCGAAGGACGATGGAACAAAGGATCTGTCGATCGTGCGGTGCCGGAGGTTGAATAAACTGTTTTCCGTTCGCGGTCCGCTGTTCCCAGTGTGACTGCAAACAGCGAACCGGGAACCGCGAACAAAATCATGCAAATGCAGCTCACCTTCCTCGGCACCGGCACCTCGGTCGGCATTCCGGTGATTGGATGTGACTGCGCGGTATGCCAGGGGAACGACCCGAAGGACAAACGGCTGCGCTGCTCGGTTTACATCCGCACGCCGGAGATGGCGTGGGTGGTGGACACGGGGCCGGATTTCCGCACGCAATGCCTGCGCGAAAACATCCGCCAGATCGACGCGGCGCTCTTCACGCATCCGCACATGGATCATCTCACCGGTTTTGACGACATGCGCCGTTTCACGGTCGAGGCAGATCATTTCATGCCGGTTTACGGCACGCCGGAGTGCCTCGCCGTGCTGGAGCGCATGTTCATCTACGCCTTCAACGGCGAGAACCGTTACCGAGGCTACTTGAAGCCGTTCCCGAAGCCGGTTCACGGCCCGTTTCACCTCGGCGGGACGACCATCACTCCCCTGCCCGTCCAGCATGGCAAGGTGGACACCATTGGTTTTCTTTTTGAACGTGGCGGCAGAAAGCTCTGCGCCTACATCCCGGACTGCAAAACGCTGCTGCCGCAGACCATGGAGGCGTTGCGTGGCGTGGACACGCTCATCATCGACGCGTTGCGCCACTCTCCGCATCCAACGCACATGAACTTCGAGGAAACGCTGGCCGTGCAGCGCGAACTCCGGCCGCGCCAGACCTGGTTCACGCACATCCAGTGCGAGATCATGCACGCGGTGGAGGATCCGAAGCTGCCACCGGGCGTGAACATCGCTTACGACGGATTGAAGCTGGAATGGGCATGATGCCGGGCAATGACGAAACCAAAATGGCGAATGACGAAGGAAACCCGAATGACCAAGCCCGAACTGGCCCGTGACTGTGCCCGCACACGGTTCGGACTTCGGATTTCGTCATTGATTGATTCGCTTCGCTCAGCCCTTCGGGCCAGCCTGCGGCTGTCTGTCTCGCTTCGCTCGGCTCGTCATTCCTCATTCTGGTTTCGTCATTGTTTTCTTTTGCTCGTTCTCGGCACAGCCGCCCGCGCCCAGCTCGTCGCCGAATGGGACGCTTCCGCTGAGACCGTCGTGGTTTTCAATCCCGATTATCCAGGCTCGGCGGAACTCGCGGATTACTACGCGACGAAGCGCGGCATCTCCAAGGAGCGCGTCGTCGGCATGCGCTGCTCGCAGGAGGATTCCATGTCTCGCGGGGAATTTGAGGCCCAGCTCCGCCAGCCGCTGCTGAAACTGTTTCAAAGCAAGCGCTGGTGGATCACCGCGCCGCCAGAGCCCGGCAAACCACTCACGGGCGAAGGCATCCGTGCGCCGGCGGCCACCGTTCCGACGGTGAAGGTACTCGTTTTGATCCGCGGAGTGCCATTTCAAATCCGGCGCAACACGCCGGATCCCAAACAAGGCCAGGAAGACGAGGCGAGTGTCGATTCCGAACTCGCTGTGCTGGGGCTGACCAACCCGCCAATGCCAGGCGGAATCCGCAATCCTTACTTCAACCAGAGCGCACGTTTCCCCCAGGCCCAAGGTGTCACCGGCCTGATGCTCGTCGGACGTCTCGACGGACCCGATGACGCCACGGTGCGGCGCATGATCGACGACGCGCTCGACGCCGAGCAGCACGGGCTGATGGGTCGCGCGGTGATCGACCTCGCGCAAAAGACCGGCGCCTACCAGCAGGGAGAGGACTGGCTCAAGCGCAGCGCGAACACCTTCAAGCAAGCCGGCATTCCCGTGTACATCGACCGCGCTGCCGGCTTGATCCCCGATTCGTGGCCGCTGCCAGACACGATCCTCTATTTCGGCTGGTACACCGACCACATCAGCGGTGCGCTTGCCTCGCCTGCGTTTCGCTTCAAACGCGGTGCCATCGCCTGCCATCTGCATTCGTTCAGCGCCAGCATCATCCGCTCGCACGAGAAGGCCTGGGCCGGCCCGCTGCTCTCGAAGGGCGCGGCCGTGACGTTTGGCAATGTGTTCGAGCCCTACCTCGCGCTCACCGTGAATTTCGACGTGCTCAACAAGCGTCTGCTCGAAGGCTTCACCGTCGGCGAGGCCGCATGGAACGCCACGCCCGCGCTGTCGTGGATGAGTGTCGTGCTGGGTGACCCGCTCTACCGCCCCTTCGGCAAAGGCATCGGCGCCAAGATGGGCGAGGGCGCGGATCGCGATTACACTCTCTACCAGGGCATGATCCAGCGCATGGCCGCGGAAAGCGACGCGCGCATCAAGACCGCGCTCGCCGATTACGCGGAAAAACGCCAGCGCCCCCGCCTGCTCGAACTCACCGCGCTGCTCTCCGCATTCCAGCAAAAGCTCCCCGAGTCCATCGACCTCATCGAGCACGCGGAGTCAAAGACCCGGGACATGGCCGAGTTGCTGCGCCTGCGCTTGTACCGCGCCGAGATGCTGCGCCGCTCCGAAAAGGCCGACGCTGCCCGCCGGCTTCTGCGGCAGATGCTGGAAGACGACGCCTTCAAAAGCCAGCCCTCGCTTCCGGCCATTGGTGCGCTGCTACAGGAACTCGGCGGGTGAACACCGCTGTCAGTTCCTGACGGAAGATGAAAAAGGCCTCATTTGCAGGAAAGCGGCCCAAAACCACGATCATTTCGTTCGTTTCATACAGGCCACCCTCTCCACGACATCACCATGAAACACGCCACCACCACCCTGCTGTCATTGTGCCTCGCCCTCGCGGCCCACGCTGAGTTCCGCGTCTGGAAGGACGCTTCCGGCCAGCACGAGATCAAAGCCGAACTCATCGGCGTCAAAGGCAACCAGGTCACCTTGAAGCGTGAGAACGGCACCACCGTCACGCTCACCCTCACGCAACTCAGCAAGGCCGACCAGGCGTTGCTCAGCGAAAGTTCAGGTGGAGGCGGAGCGGCGCCTGGTGACTGGCCGCAGTGGCGTGGTCCGAACCGGGATGATGTCTCGAAGGAAACCGGCCTGCTCAAGAAATGGCCCGCCAGCGGACCGAAACGCGTGTGGGTGAACGAAGATGCAGGGCTCGGCTACTCCGGATTTTCCGTGGTCGGCGGCAAACTCTACACGATGGGGCTCTACGACGCGGAGGAGAAAGTCATCTGCATCGACACCGAATCAGGCAAAAAGGTCTGGGAATCTCCCGTCGGAGCGATTTTCAAAAACAAGTGGGGCGACGGCCCACGCTGCACACCCACCGTGGCTGAAGGCAAAGTGTATGCCATCGGCGGAAATGGCGATCTCGTGTGCCTCGACGCGGCCACGGGCAAAAAGGAGTGGGACAAAAGCCTCGTGAAGGATCTCGGCGGCAAAGTTCAGGGCTGGGGCTATACCGAGTCGCCGCTGGTGGATGGCGGGCTTGTGATCGTCACTCCAGGTGGTGACCAGGGAGCCATCGCGGCCCTGAATGCGAAGAGCGGCAAGCTCGAATGGCAGACGAAGGATGTCACCGAGAACGCGCAATACTCCTCCATCATCCCCATCGACTTCGGCGGACAGCGCCAATACGTGCAGCTTTTGATGAAAACAATCCTGGGTGTCTCCAAGGAGGGCAAAGTGCTCTGGCAGACCGAATTCCCCGGACAAACCGCGGTCATTCCCACGCCGATCTACAATAATGGTCAGGTCTATGTTGCAGCCGGATACAATGTTGGCTGCAAGGCGGTGAAGCTTGGTTCTGGAAACGCGGAGGAGGTGTACTCCAACAAGAACATGGTCAACCACCACGGCGGCGTCATCCTCATCGACGGCCTGCTCTACGGACACAGCGATGGCCGTCCTGGCGGCTGGACCTGCCAGGACTTCAAGACTGGCGAGGTTGTGTGGCAGAACCCGGGCATCGGCAAAGGCGCGGTAACCTGCGCCGACGGCATGCTTTACTGCCAGGCGGAGAGAGACGGCACCATCGCTCTGGTCGAAGCCTCCAAGAGCGGCTGGAAGATGGCCGGCAGCTTCAAACTCGAAGCGCAGAGTTCGCAACGCTCACCTGACGGTCGCATCTGGACGCATCCTGTCGTCAGCAACGGCAAACTTTATCTCCGCGACCAGGAGTTCATCTCCTGCTACGATGTGAAAGGCTGATGAAGCAGCACATCACACACTTCGGAGGCAGGGCCGCATGGCTCTGCCTCTTTTTTGTACTCGCGCAATGCGGGCCGGAACGTCGGGGCGAATGGAAGCTGCTGACGGAGGAGTTTGCGTCCGCATGGCAACCAGCGGGAATGGCCGAGGGAGGCAAGGTGACGATCCAGGATGGTGAGATCGTTCTTCATCCCGGCCAGCCGATGACGGGCGCTGTCTTTGACGCATCCAAGTGGAAGAACGCCCACATGCCGATGAGCGGCTATGCCATCGAGTTCGAGGCCATGCGGGTCGAAGGGGACGACTTCTTCGGCACCGTGACCTTTCCCGTGAACGACACGCACCTCTCGCTCGTCGTCGGTGGATGGGGCGGTTCGCTCGTCGGCATTTCCAATATCGACGACATGGATGCGAACGAGAACAACACCCGCGGCAACGGCACCTTTGAAAACAACCGCTGGCACAAGGTGCGCATTGAAGTGCGTGACGACGGCATCCAAGCCTGGATCAATGGCAAACTGTTCGTCAACGTGAGCACCAAGGGGCACAAGCTCGGCCTGCGTCCCGGCGACATCGAAAAGTGCGTTCCCTTCGGCTTTGCCAGCTACACCACGCATGCGCGCATCCGCGATGTGGTCCTTCACCGGCTGTGAACCATCGCTGAGGTGAAGCTTGACCTGACAAGCCCATCCGGTACTCTCCGCCCGCATGGCTACCGAGCATTTCACACGAGGACAGGTTGTTTTTCGCGAAGGTGACAAGTCCAACGAGGCTTACTTCATCGTCAGCGGACTGGTGGAGATCACGATCAGCACGTCCCATGGCGTGCAATCACTCGCCAAGATCGGCCCCGGTGAAATCTTCGGCGAGATGGGCATGATCATGGACCGCCCGCGATCCGCCACAGCCACAGCGATTGAGAACACCACGGTCGAGACCATTGGCGAGGAAGATTTCGAGCAGCAGATCATCCAGCGCCGCGATCGCCTGCACATCTACCTCGCCACGTTGTTCGAGCGTATCCGCAAGACCGACCTGCTGCTCACCACGTCCACCAACGCCACGGTGCCGCTGACTCCCAAGACCAGGCCCGCCAAGGAGCCCGTCTTCCGCGTGAAACTCCGCTCACGCTATGACGAAACCGGGCTCGCGCATGCACCCGTGGAAAAAACCATCGTCAAACTGCCCTTCCGCATCGGCCGTGCCTACTTCGACACCGCCACCTCCGCACTCGCCCGTAACGACCTTTCCATCGAGGAATCCCCGCCTTACCAGATCTCCCGCAACCATTGCGAGATCGACTACGAAGCCGGCCAGTTCATCCTGCGCGACCGCGGCAGCAAGCTCGGCAGCCTGGTGAACGGCACCCAGGTCTCTGTGGACGCCGGCTGCATCTCATACCCGCTCAAAGTCGGCGAAAACAAAATCATTCTCGGCAACGCCGACAGCCCGCATCACTACACGATCACGATTGAGGATCTGCAGTGAGCGTGCGCCTCACCTCATCCGCACGATAGCCGAAGCCCGGGCCGTGAAGCGTGCTGAGATCGACGATGCCATTGCGGCGTTGGAAGAGGCCGGGGTGGATTTCCTGCTCCGGAAGTGACGCGTCGGGGTAGAACTGCATCGCATTGCATTCCACGCCCTGGATCGTGCCGGCATGCGCGGCGAGGCGCACGTGCGGGATCATGGCGAGCATCGGGTTCGTCAAATCCTGCACCATGAGCGGCATGCCGTGCGCTTTCGCCCAGCACAGGCTCAGGAGCGCACCGGTCTGTGTTTTGCAGGTCTTCAAGGCCACACCGGACCAGCCGAGACGGCGGCCAAGACGCACAAACTCCCAGTCGTGCGCGCTTTCATCGAGGAACAGCGGCTTGCGCGCCGAAACACTGCGCACGTCAATCTGATGCGCCTCCAGATCGTATGGAAATGGCTGCTCGACATAAAGCGTGCGGGCATAAATCTCCGGCTCGTCACGCAGCAGCCTGTCCATGATCTCATTCACATAAGCCGGCTCTTTCACCGTGCAGTTAAAGTCCGCGCTGAGCCAGCGCACACCGCCCGCGAAGCCAATGCGACCCACGCGCACCATCCGCTCGTAGTCCCACGCCGCATCCGTGCCACGCAGCTTGACCTTGAGACACTTCAGGCCATCGCGCTTGATCCAGTCGGCCAGCAGAATGGGATGCTCATCCTTCGGTTCGCTGCCGGTCAGGTCGGAGGCTTCGAGCGCATCCACGCCACCGACGAGATGCCACACCGGTAGTTGTTTGGGTGCGTCCATCACCAGGTAATCCTGCGGATAATGACCTTTGAAACTGATGCCGCTCTCGTACTCGGGCGTGATGAAGTCCGACAGGTCGCGGTTCATGAACTCCGCGTTGTAGGTCGTGTAAATGTCACGGCCATGCAGCACGCCATACGCATCGTGAATGGCGATGTCGAAGGCGCTGAAGGCCACGAGCGAGCCGAGGTAGGGCATCTCATCGCCCCCGGCCTGCACATTGGCCTCCTTCAAGGTGGAGGCGAGCGCGCCTTGCGTGAAATCATTGCCGATCTCCATCGGATGACCGGTCAGATGGCTCGCCACGAGGCGCTCTGCCAGCAGCTTCGAAAAATCCTGCATGCGCTGCGCGCGCACGGCCACACTCAGCGTGCTCGGCCACACCCAGGACACGCTGAGCGGCGTCTCGCCCCAGCCCTGCGCCGTTTTTCCCTCGCGGTCGGCCACCGTCACGCGCACACGCAGACACACGACATTGGTGACGGTCTCGGGGCCGAACTTCAACGGCACACGCATCGTCACGGGAATGAAAAACACCTCGGCTGCGGTGACACGGATATCGGTGGGTTTGGTCGGGGCCATGGAGGCAAAGTGAAGCGGGCACTTCTGGCCGCAAAGAAAACCTTGTGGCGGACAAGGGGGCTCGCTTCACTTGGGTCATGCGCATCTGGGACCTTCACTGCCACCTTTCCGGCGTCTCCGGCCTCACGCCGGAGGAGCGGCTCAAGCAACTGCTCGTGTATGCCGACCGCATGGGCATCGAGCGCCTGTGCGTTTACATGGGCATGAAGTGGTCGCAGGATCCGTCGCCAGCGGACCTGGTGAAGCAAAACGACGAGGCGATGCGTGCGATCACAAAATTCCCGGATCGCGCCTTCGGCTTTGTGTATTTGAGTGCCAAACATCCGCAGGAAAGCCTCGCCGAACTCGAACGCTGCGTTACCAACGGCCCGATGGTGGGTGTGAAGCTGTGGGTGGCGGAAAAATGCAGCGTGCCTGCCATCGACGCGATCATTCGTCGCGCCGCGGAGCTGAAGGCGGTCATCTTCCAGCACACGTGGTTCAAAACGAATGGCAATTACGCCGGCGAATCGACTCCTGATGATCTCGTGACCCTGGCAAAGCGTTTTCCCGACGTGCCGATCATCTGCGGCCACACGGGAGGCAACTGGGAGCTGGGCATCCGCGCGATTCGCGCACAAACGAACCTCTATGCCGATCTCGCCGGCTCAGATCCAACCGCTGGCTATACGGAGATGGCCGTGCGCGAGCTTGGAGCGTCACGCGTGATCTACGGCAGCGACTGTGGCGGACGCAGCTTTGCGAGCCAGCTTGCCAAAGTTCACGGCGCGCAGATCAGCGACGCCGACAAACAGAAAATCTTCTGCGACAACCTGCGCGGCCTCATGCTGCCCATCTTGAAGGCCAAAGGCATCCAGGCGTGACCTGGATTATGGTCAAGGAGAGGGGGACTCCGTCCCCCGTTCCGGGCTTTCCAAAGGGGGGACAGAGTCCCCCTCTCCTTGACCATGCCGCGCTACTTCTTTTTGCCAAAACCAAAGAGGCGTTTGAAAAAGCCTCCATCAGACTGTTCCCCGGGCGCATCGCCGCCCGGAGCTTTCGGACCAGGAAGGCGGCGGGGGGCGCTCTCCGGCTTTGGCATGGCAGCGCTCTTCGGTGCAACTGGTGCCGGCTTTTTCCCAGTCCACCACGAAGGCGCGAGCTGCGCCACCGTCTGCCAGGCATCGAGCCCGGCATGCCAGACGAGCGATTCCGGGTTCAGCTTCTTCTCGCGAACAAGCTCGGCCATCGCAGCCTCATCCTTGGGGCCTTCGGCGGCTCCGGCGTTGTTGATGTACCAGTTCATCGTCAGGCGCAAGGCTACGCCTCCATCCCGGCGACGCAAGGGATGAGGAATTGCTTTTCACCGCGCGTCCGATCCGTCAGACTGAGCGCATGAATCGCCGAAATTTCCTCGTCACTTCCAGCGCCGCGCTGGCCGCCTTGTCGCTGCATGCGGCTGATGAGGCGAAGATCACCGACTGTCACGTTTACCTCGGCTCCAGCCCGTTTCGGAGCCTGGAGGGCGAGAACACGAACACTTTCGTCAACCGCATGATACAACGTGGCGTGGCCGAAATCTGGGCGGGGGCCTTTGAAGGGTTGCTGCGCCGTGATGTGGCCGGGGTGAACCGGCAGCTCGCTGAAAAATGCCGCGCCCATGCGATTTTGCGCCCATGCGGCACCATCAACCTCGCGCTGCCTGCATGGCAGGATGATGTGAAGCGCTGCGCGGAAGATCATGGCATGCGTGTGATCCGCCTGCATCCGAACTATCACGGTTACACGCTCGAATCGCCTGCTTTCCGCGAACTGCTGGCACTCGCGGCAAAAAAACGGCTGCTGGTGCAGTTGGTGGCCCAAATGGAGGACGAGCGCACGCAACATCCAAATGTGAGCGTGGCAGCGGTCGATCTCGCACCGCTGGCTGCGATCATGAAAGAAGCGCAGGATGCACGTGTGATGCTGCTGAACGCGAATGCCGCGATGGTGCTCAAGCATTTGCAAGGCTGCCCGAATGTCTGGCTCGACTTCGCGATGATCGAGGGCGTGGGAGGTGTGGAGAACCTGCTCAAGTCCTGGCCGGCGGAGCGCGTGGTGTTTGGCTCGTATGCACCGGTCTTTTACTGGGAGTCGGCCGCGCTCAAACTGCAGGAGTCAGCCCTTGATAAGACCACCATGCAGTCCTTGTGCAGGCAAAACGCCGCAGCGTTGATATGATTGCCGCCAACTCTGCATCGACAGCAGGCCCCGTCTCGTTTACTTCGGCGCATGTTCACAGGTCTCGTTGAAACCACCGGCCAGATCGTCTCCCTGGAGCCACGCGGCGACAGCGCACGGCTGACGGTGAAGGTGGGCGGCATGGCCGCGGAGCTGACAGACGGGGAGAGCGTGGCGGTGAACGGCTGTTGTCTCACGGTGACGGCCAAAGACATTACGGCAGGAACGGCATGCTTCGACCTGTTGATGCAGACGCTGCGAGTCACGAGCCTTGGGGACCTGAAAAACGGCTCCCTGGTCAATCTGGAACGTGCGATGGCGATGGGCGCGCGGTTTGGCGGACATTTCGTGCAAGGGCATGTGGATGCGACGGTGAAAATTCTCGACTGGAGCGAGCACGGCCAGGATCACCGGCTGGAAGTCGAACTCCCTGTGGAGCATCGCGGTTTGATCATTCCCAAGGGCTCGATCTGCCTCGACGGCATCTCATTGACGGCTGCAGAGGTGACTGAAAACACCGTGGTGTGCTGGATCATCCCGCACACGTTTCAACTCACCAATCTGCACACCAAAAAGCCGGGCGACCGCCTCAATGTGGAGTTCGACATGCTCGGCAAATACGTGCGCGAGCTGATGTGGGCGATGAAGTAGGCGGGAATCTGACGCTACGAGTACTTCACATCCTTGCGCGGCTCCATCTCGAAGGCGGTGGACTCCTGCTCAGAGATGTTCGGCTTGAGGACTTCCTCGCGATACTTGATGTAATACGGATCGTCCTGGCAGATGGCGAGCTTGTCCATGCTTTCGACCTCCAGATAGACAAACCATGGCCAGGGGTCGGAGGAATTGACGCGCTTGCCAGTTTTGACGGCGAGCACCTCGGGCACACGCAGGAGCATGACTCGTGTCTGGGACATCATCTGCTCCAGTTTCTCCTCGGTGACCTGAGGTTTGAGTTGAAACAGGCTGAGGTAAGCAATCATGGAGACAAGTCAGGCAGCAGCAGCCGGCAGGCGTTCAAGATTTCCAGTCGAGAGCTCCCTTTTTCCAGGCATACACGAAGGCCACGAGCAGAATCGTGACAAAACCGGTGGCCACCGCGAGGATCGCAGGACCGTGGATGGCAACGAAGTCCTTGTAAATGACCGCCCACGGATAAAGAAAAACGACCTCGATGTCGAACAGCACGAAAAGCATCGCGACGATGTAGAACTTCACGCTGAAGCGAGGCTGGCTGTCGCCGACCGGCAGCATGCCGCACTCATAGGCGGAGTCCTTGATCGGCGTACGTCTGGCAGATTTGCCAAGCAGGGCCGAGGCGATCAAGGTCACGACTGCAAATCCGCCAGCGATGACGATTTGCAGCAGCACGGGAAGGTAGTTCTCAAACATGGGGATGAGGATGGGTAGCGAGAGGCGGGAGAGCGTCAAACCCTGAAAACATCAGGGCCGCCGTGCTCGAGGCAGGGCGGCCCTGAACTGAATGAAGGGTGAGATTAACGACGGGCAGCCACCGCGGCGGTGCGGGCGGCGATGGCAGCGTTGTGGGCGGCACGCAGTCCTTCCAGGCCACGATAAGTCTTGCCGACCTTGGCGCAGAGACCGCGGCTCACAAGATTCTGCAGCTTCTCATAGGAGCGCAGGCGGAGCATTTCCTCACCACCGCTCACGGCGTTCTTGAGCTTGAGATTGTCGTACACCAGGCTGAAAAGCTGGTTGAACTCATAGGTCTCAGGCTTTGAAAGCACATTGACGAGTTCGTCGGTGACGTGATCTGGGACTCGGCGGGAAAAACGTGTCTTGCGGGTCGGTGTAGTGGTAGCCATAGAGATTTCCAACCTAACACCGAATATCCACCTTTGCGACGAATTTGTGCATTTGAGCCGCTTTTCTCCCTACGCGCCATGTGCATTGGCCGAAGTTTCTCCTTGATTTCTCCTTCTCCCGCAATTGCGGAGCCTGTGCGTATGTACATCGAATGGGCGAATTCCAGTGATTTGAGTCCTGCGTAGAAATTTCAAGGCTGACGAGCGGCAATCTTGAAAAGAGCCTTCTTCGTGCGAACAAACAGGGCACCGTCAGCAACCGCAGGCGAAGCGGTGATGGCTCCCTCCAACTGGTTTTTGGCCACCAGCTCAAACTTTTCCGGCGAGACGCGGACGAGGAAACTCTGGCCGCGATCATTGGAGAACAGCAGTTTGTCACCCAAAACGAGCGGGCCGGGCAGATGCTGGCCTTCGAGGCGATCCTCCCACAGATCCCTGCCAGTTTTGGCATCGACGGCGCTGACGATGCCACCGCGTGTGGTCTGGAAAAGAGTGCCGTTGACGATCACCGGCGCGGATTCGCTGGCGTTGCGTTTCTCACGATCCCACAGGACATGACTTTCAGTGATGTCACCGGTCATCTTGTCGTCAATGCGCACGCCGAGGGTGTGGGCGCGTTCCGAACCGGTGTTGAGAATGATGAGGTCACCCAACCGGAGGGGCGGGATGGCAGCGTTGAAGCCGCCGTGGCGGATGGTCCACAGTTCCTTGCCAGTATTCACGTCATAGCCAAACGCGGCGCGTGAACCGACGGAAACCAGCACCTCTTTGCCGCCGATCTCAAAGACTTCCGGCGTGTGGTAGGCCTTGCGCATGTCCCCGTCGCGAGTGGGCTTGCCTGCCTTGTCGAGGTCTCCGTAATCGGTCGTGCGCGGCGTCTTCCAGACTGTCTTGCCGGTTTTTTTGTCGAGCGCCGTGACAAACTGCTCGTTGATGCCGTCGAACGTGAGAATCAACAGGCCGCCATGCACGATTGGAGAAGAACCGGGACCACGGTAGTGGCGCACATTGATGTCGCGCCGTTCCCACACCTTGTCACCCGTCGCAGGATCGATGCGTGCGGTACCGTAAGTGCCGAAGTGAACATAGAGCGCATCTTCCTCCAGCACCGGAGAAGGCGCGGCATAGTTGTTGATCGGATTTCCCAGTTCCTCCGGCGTGGGGTTTTCAAAGACCACTTTGTGATGCACGATCTTCCCGGAGTGACGGTCGACCCCATAGAGGAACTGTTGCTTGCCATCCGTGGTGGCCGCGGTGAACCAGATCATGTCGCCGCCGACCACGGGTGTGGAGTGGCCGTCGCCCTCGAGTTCGACGCGCCACACAATGTTCTTGCCGGAGCCGGCATCCCACTCCTGCGGAATGCGCGCGGCATCCGCCACAGGCACAATGCCATCGTGCGTGGGTCCGTTCTTCACCGGCCAGAACAAAGGCGTGGTGGCAGGCTGTGCAGTCGCGATGACGGACAGCAGGGCAAAGGCAAATGCGGAGAATGAGGAGGTTCGGATCATGGGCGTGAAGTTGACGGCACAGCGCGGAATTTCTTTCGCTCGAGAAAAGAGCATGCATCGTTCATCGCATCCAACCGTATCTCCTGCCGCCATGAAAAAGCCCTTCATCCTGCCACTTCTCGCCTGTCTTTGTCTTTCTTCGCTTCAAGCGGATGATCTCAACGAACAGCTCCGCCGCGCCGCGGAGAAACTGAAAAACGAAATCGCCAAGGTCAAAGACCAGGCCGAGGTCAAGGGCCGCGAGTGGTACAAGCAAGCCAAAGAGCACCTCACCACGAGCCGCGAAGAATACCTCAAGAAGGCAGGCGACGCGCTGACGCGCTGGAAGGCCGACATCGACGTGCTTAAAGAACAGGGCGGGCGTGACTACTTCAAAACGCGGGTGCTGGCACTCGAACAGCATCACGCCTATGCGGTGAAGGAGATGGAAACGCTCAACGCCATCACGGACGAGGCGCAGTTCCGCGCCCGTCAGAAGAGTTTCGACAAGACGCTGTGGACGCTCGAAGCGGCGGTCGAGCAGGCACAGGAAGAAGCCGGGCTGTAGGCGCAATCGCCACCCAAAAGGACACAAATACCGCAGGGCATTGCCACGGCGGCGCGTTTATGCTGAAATCAACCCGAATCGACCAACCCATGAAAAAGCTGCATCACATCATCGCCGCCATCGACTTCACCCCGTCCTGCCGCAGTGCATTGCGTGAGGCCGCGCGCCGCGCCTCGCTGGATGGCGCCACGCTCACCGCCGTGCATGTGATGGACGAGTTTCTCGTTCACGAGCTGAAAAAGGCGCTTTCAGCCGACCAGTCCGCCATCCGCGCCGACTGGCTGGAACGCCTGAAGAAGTTCATCGCCGAAGCCGAGGTGGGTGCCGTGACTGTGGACGCCGAGGTGCGCATCGGTCATCCGTTCACCGGTCTCGTCGATGCCTGCCAGTCGCACAGCGCTGATTTGCTGGTGATGGGCGCGAAGGGTTCCAAGAACGAACCGCATCGTGTCGGCGCCATCGCCGCCAAGTGCGTGCGCAAGGCGCCGGTGGACGTTCTGGTCGTGCGCGAGGACGCCCAAGGGCCGTTCAAGAAGATTGTCACCTGCGTCGATTTCTCCGAAAACTCCGCCAAGGCGGTCCAATGTGCGCTGCATGTGGCCCAACAGGACGGAGCATCTCTCGACTGTCTTCATGTGTATCAAAGCGCCTTGGCCATGTCACTCGATTATGGTGGTTTTGCCCCGGCAATGCCGGCAACCATCGACCCCGAGGCAGTGGAAAACTGGCGCAAGGATCTCGATGCGTTCCTCGCACCGCTGGTCCGTGACGCTGGCGACGTGCAGGTCTCCACACTCATCAAGGAGCGCGTCAACATCCGGGAGGCCATCCTCGATCATGTGAACCAGGTGCATGCGAGCCTCGTCGTGCTCGGCACGCGTGGGAAAACCGGTCTGCGTGAGATGCTCATCGGCACCACGGCGGAAAAAATCGTCCAGCACGCCCCCTGCTCGATTCTGGCGGTTAAACCGGATGGATTTGTCACTGCTGCTGACTAACTCCTTCCTCATGCCCAAAAAAACGAGCGTCGAACCCAGCATCGAAGAGCTGCAGGACGCGTTGCAGGCCAGCGAGCAGCGCGCGGCGGCGATTGTCGAGACGGCGGTGAACGCGATCATCACGATCGATGAGAACTGCATCATCGAGACCGCCAACTCGGCCACCGAGCGCCTGTTTGGCTACAAGCGCAATGAGATCGTAGGTCGCAACATCAGCATGCTCATGCCGCAGCCGTATCGCGACCGGCATGACGGCTACGTGCGGAATTATCTGCGCACCGGCGTGAAGCGCATCATCGGCATCGGGCGCGAGGCAATCGGCCAGCGCAAGGACGGCTCGGTGTTTCCTCTCGACCTTTCCGTGGGCGAGGCCGTGCTTCCCAGCGGCCGCCGCATCTTCACCGGCATCATCCGCGATCTCACCGAACGCAAGGCCCTTGAGGACAAGCTCCTGCGCATCAGCGAGGAGGAGCAGGCACGCATCGGCCAGGACATTCACGATGATTTGTGCCAGCAGCTCGCCGCCATCGGCTGCCTGGCGAAGGTGGCGCAAAAAAATCTCAACAAGGCCGGCAGCCCGGAGGCCCAAAGCCTGGACGAGATCGTCAAGCTCATCTCCAAGGCCAACACACGAGCCCGCGAGACCTCACGCGGCTTGATGCCGGTCGTCCTCGACGCCGGCGGCCTCATGGCGGCGCTCAAAGAGCTCGCTGAGAGCACCGCGCGTGCCTTTGAGGTCGAGTGTGAGCTTCGCTACGACAATCCGGTGCAGGTCGGCGACACCAAAACTGCCGTGCAGCTCTTTCGAATCGCCCAGGAGGCTGTCTCCAATGCGGTGAAACACAGCCAGGCGAAACGAGTGGACATCCGCATCGCGCGTCAGAGCGGAAACATCGTGCTCTCGGTGCGCGACAATGGTGTCGGCATCCCTGACAAGGCATCGAAAGGAACTGGCATGGGCCTCTTGACCATGAAGCATCGCGCTCAAATGATGGGCGGAACCGTCAGCGTCACACCTCGTGCAACAGGCGGCACCCAGGTCACATGCAGCGTTCCCGCCCCAGCAAAGAATCCGTGAAGAACGTCGTCCTCGTGGATGACCATCCCATCATGCGCCACGGGCTCGCCCAGCTTGTGCGCGCCGAGGCAGGTCTCGCTGTGTGCGGCGAGGCAGGCAGCGCACGCGAGGGGCTGGAGATCATCGGAAAACTCAAACCCGACCTCGCCATCATCGATCTGACGCTTCCTGACAAAAACGGCCTCGAACTCGTCAAGGACATCCGCGCCATGCATCCTGACACGCAGTGTCTCGTCCTCTCCATGCATGACGAGGAGATGTATGGTGAGCGTGCTTTGCGTGCCGGTGCGCGTGGCTACGTGATGAAGGAGGAGGCAGCCGATCATCTCATCACCGCCATTCAAAAAGTGCTGTCCGGCGGGCTCTATGTCAGCGAAGCTCTCAACGCACGCATGCTGGAGCAGGTCACCAGCCCTTCACGCAACAAGGCGTCCGGCATCGATTCACTCACCGATCGCGAGCTGGAAATCCTCACGCTGATCGGCAAAGGCGTGCCCACCAAAAACATCGCCGCGCAGCTCAGCATCAGCGCTCGCACTGTCGAAGCCCATCGCGCTCACATCAAAGAAAAGCTCGGTATCACGGACGGTGCCGCCTTGGTCCGCCATGCGGTACAGTGGGTCGAAAATCACGCCAAGAGGTGATTCCAGTTCAGAAGCAAACCGATCGTAAAATACCATGGTCGAACGCATGTCCTCCATCTGCGCAGGGAAGTAATCGCGATCGAGCTGTCCGTGGAAGATGTCCTTCAGGTTTTTGCCAAAGCCCTTCGAGCCGTAGATGGTCAGTTCGAAGCCCGGCACATAGGCGGGGATGAAGAAAGGAAAGCCCTGGATGCGATCCCAGTGCGTATGAGTGATGAAAAGATGCAGTTTGCGCACCTTGCCGGCCATCACCTCGATTCCAAGATCACGGATCCCGCTGCCCGCGTCGAAGATGATCAACTCGTCACCCATGCTGAAGGCCAAACACGTCGCGCACCATGACGACAAGTTCGTCGGGATTCGAGGATTTGACGAAATAGCCGGCCGCGCCGAATTCGGCGGCCACCTCCCGCTCGGTTTTGAAATCTTTCGCGCTGCACATCACAACACTGAGGCCGCGGGTCCGGTCATCCGCACGGAGGCGCTTGAGCACGTCGATGCCGTCCATCTTTGGCATCATGATGTCGAGCAGCGGCAGGTCGGGAACATCCTCCATGGCCATGCGCAGGCACTCCTCGCCATCGTGGGCGACGCGCACCTCAAATCCGGCCTGCTCCAGGGCATGCTTCATGCCCATGGCGATGACAGAACTGGATGGCGCTGCGCCCGGGTGATGATCGCGCTGAAAAGACCGGGTAATGCCGCCATCTCTGCATTCTTCTCGACAAATCGAACACCAGCACAATACGCCCATGATAATTGATCACATCACGCGGTGCCTCCGGCAGCGGCGTGATCGCCGACGGCCGGAAACATCCCGTCATGATTCATGTGGACACACGCAGTGTCAGATTCTTCGGTCTTGTCCGTGATTGGATTTGCATGACGTTCATCGTTCCAGTCAGGCGCATTGTCGGACTCCATGATGGAGTCTCAAACCGTACCAGAATGACGTTTGTCATTGGATGACTGCGCGCATTTGAATCATCGTGCCCCATTGCAAAACGAGGTGCATATCTCCCGAACACACCGACAATTTTGTCATTTTCCCTTCGGAGAAGAGCGTTTTGCGCAGGGCGGCAATCCTAAATATTGATGAAATTTGCGTTGACGCTCCTTGGGACGCTCACATAACCTCCGCACACGGCAACAGCCGCCAACAACACTATGGCCAAGAAAGCATCCAAATCCAAAGCGAAAGCCTCCAAACCCAAAGCCAAACGCAAACCGAATCCTGCGCTCATGAAGCCGGTCCAGCCCGATGCCGTCCTCGGCGCCATCGTCGGCAACAAGCCTGCTCCTCGTGGCCAGATCACGAAGAAGCTCTGGGACTACATCAAGAAAAACGGCCTCCAAGACACCAAGAACAAGCGCAACATCAATGCTGACGATGCGCTGAAGGTGGTGTTTGGTGGCAAGAAGACGGTGTCGATGTTTGAGATGACCAAGCTGGTCTCCAAGCACATCAGCGCCTGATTTGTTCTTGAAATCTCATCGAGACCGCGCCGGGCCCGGTTCCTGGCGCGGTTTTCTTTTACCCGCGTGACACCCTGGATCATCACCCACCAGGATGAATGGGCGAAAAAACGCTCAAGTCTTCGCAGCCACCGCGGGGCGCAAAGGCTGCGGCACATGCCACGGTTTCGTCAGCTTGAGTTCTGAAGTGCGGGCGCCTGTTTGTGATGTCGCGGCTGGAATCTGAACTCCCATTGCCGCCAGTGTGTGTTCCGCCTGGATCACACAGCCGTTCCAGGACGTGACAACAGGATACACTTGCGCGGTGTTGGCGAGGTAAACCTTGCCCGGCACCAGTTCCTCCGGCGGACGCAGTTTAGTCTGGTTCAGCTTGTAGATTGGCTCGACGAACGGAGCGCGGAAGATGAACGACGTCTCGATGTCATCATCGGTGAGCCCAGGGAAGAGATTCTGCAATGCGGGAATCCAGTAAGCACGGATGCATTCATCGCTGGCGCTGTAGCGTGGATCGTCACGATGCAGATATTTCGTCAGATAGACGACATGGCGGTCCCCGCGGTCAGCCCGTTCGGTGAGGGTGGAGGTTTCGACGACGCCATCAAAGGGATGCTCGCTCTCCGGCGTGGCCACCCAGTAGTGTGGCGTGAGCGGCTTTTTGAGGAACAGGAGGCAGTTGATGACACCCTGGTAGTCGGTGGTCGTGTCGAGCGCAGGCATCCGCGCGCGCATGGCCGGGCCGACGAGCTTTTCAAACTGAGGCGTGGGCAGGGTGGCGACGATCTGGTCGAATTTCTCCACGCCTGCCGCGGTGGTGACGGCAACGCGGCCTTCATCGTCCAGATCAACGTGCTGCACGGTGGTTTTGAGCCGGATGTCCGCGCCCAGGGAACGCAGCACGCGGACGAAGGTGTCAGTGATGCGCTTGTAACCGCCTTCGATGTATCCTTTGCACTCGCCCTTTGATTCGCCCTTCTCACGGTTGAAGCGCGTCCAGAACCACAGCGCGGGCACATCGTGATAGCGGTCGCCAAACTTCGCCTCCAGCATGGGCTGCCAGAATTTCGCGAAAGCGCGGTTGCCGCTGAGCTTGGTGAGCCATTTTACCGTGGTGACGTTGTCGAGTCCTTTGTCGGAAACAAGGCGGCCATACAAGCCGGTGATGCCGACACGAATGCGGTCGATGAAGCGCAGCGGAGCGAACTTCAGCAAGTCGAGCGCGGTGTTCAGCGGGAAAAGCCGGCCCTGATGCGCATACGCGAAGGTGGTGGGCTTCCAATACACGTCATCACGAATGCCGAGCGACTCCAGCACACGCAGCAGCGGCCCATCACTGGGCAACATGCAGTGGTAGAACTTTTCAAACGTGTGTCCGTCGTGTTCAAAGAAGGTTCCGAGCCCGCCAAGCTGATCGGAACCTTCGATGAGTGTCACACATTTTCCCGCCTGCGCGAGGCGAAGGGCACAGGTGAGGCCGGAAATGCCTCCACCCAGGACGGCGATGGATTGTGTGACGGATCGCATGAAATGAGTCGCGGTTCGCAGTTCTCTGTTAGCGGTTTTAATCAGGCACGGGCACGAAACTGGGCACGAAGCTCCTTGAGAGAAAGCTCCTCGGATTCCGGCAGCACGTCCTTGGCCCAGTATTTGCCGATCACGTTGAAGTAACGGCGGATGGTGCGGAGGATGCGCATCTTGCTAACGCCGACCTTGAGGTCGTAACGCAGCGTGTAGGGAATCTCGATCGCACGTGCGCCGATCCAGCGCAGGCGCAGGAGAAGTTCGAGCATGCACGCAAAGCTGCTTTCTTCGATGATCTTGTCGCCGGAATTCTTGATGAGACGGCCCAACGTGAGGCTGCGATACGCACGGAAGCCGGTGGAGTAGTCACGCACATTGCGATAGGGCAGCAGCGTCTTCATCATCAGAAAGCAGCCCCAGCTCAGCACCTGGCGGAAGAAGGGCACCCCCTGAACAACGCTTGTCGCCTGAAAACGTGAAGCGATGACGACATCAGCATCGCCTTCACGAATCGGCTTCACCATGTCTTGAATATAAACCGGATTGTGCGTGTTGTCGGAGTCCATGACGACGACGACATCCCCGACGAGCCAGCCTTCACGAAGTCCAGTCTGGATGCCTTCGCCGAGACCTTTGTTCACGCCATGCTGCACAAGCTTGAGCGGCATCTTCGTGGCGAACTCGCGGGCGATCTCCGCCGTGCGATCCTTCGAGCCATCATCAACGACAACGACATTGTAACTGAAGGGCATGTCCACGAGCGTGGCGCGGATGTTTTCAAGAAGGACGGGGAGATCTTTCTCCTCGTTGTAGGCGGGCAGCACGATGGCGACTTCGTTCACTTGTGTCGGTGTCTTCATAATGTGTGGTTTAGGCAGGTTGAATGGAAAGGCGGGTGGAAGCGAAGGCATCGCGAGCGAAGGCGGCAGCGTGCTCGCCTATTGTTCCAGCCTGCCAATGGCGCTGGATGCCGCGGATCGTGCGCTCGACGAGCTCAGTCTTTTTCTCCGCAGGCAGCTTCATGCCGGGGAAGAAGCTCATCTGCGGCACATCCTGCTCATCGAGAAAGTCCGTCGGATGCAGCAGGAGCGAAGGTGCGATGTTACGCATGCGACAGAGCATCAAGGCTGTGCTCCAGTAGAGTTTCGCGACGAATTCTGACTTCTGAGCGAGGAACATCAAATACGTCGTGTGAACGGGCAGCCGGAAAACTGGCATCGTCGTGACCGGCACTTCCACAAGACCATTTTCCCACGCAAAAGGCGCCAGCGTGCCGAAGGCGTCACTGAACTTGCCGTAGAGCCCCTTGCGCCTGGCCCTTTCTTCGGCCGAGAGTTTGGAGTTCAGGAAGAAGAACAGGCGTGCCACCGGTCCGAGCGCGCTGGGAAAAATGGACGCATCGTAAGCATAGCCACGTTCCGAGAGAACTTCGCGCACCAGAGGCGAGGTGCTGAATCCAGGTCCGCGAAACCCGGTGGTCATGCGTCCCGTGACCGCCGCGATGGCATTTTCCGCGCCGCCGATCTCCTCGTGCAACTGCTCACGGCTGTAAAGATGCAGCCAGGGTTCGTGCATGAAAGAGTGATTCGCGATCTCATGCCCTGCGGCGGCGATTTTTTGCAGCACGGCACGATTGGACTCGATCGTGGCATCTTTGCCGACGATGAAAAAAGTGATGCGCTGCCCGCAGCGGTCGAGCACGTCGAGAATGCGCGGCACGACCTTGTCCAAATAGCTCGGAAACGACTCCCAGCCCGGAGCACCCTGCGTTTTGAGGTAGCTCCAGAGATTGTCGAGATCGAGCGAGATGCTGGCGGCAGGCTTCATGACGCGAATCGGGAGCGGGCGATCACGCCGCGAGGGGAAGCTTGTTGGAAGTGGCGGATTTCGCCTGTGTGCCGAACAGCACATCGCAAATGCGCTCAGCCGTGTGGCCGTCGCCAAACACATCGCGGGAACGGCTCGCGTTGGCATGCCAGACTTCATCGATCAGTGCGGTGCGCAGCATGTCGCGCAGACGTTCAGGATCTTCACCAACGAGACGCGCCACACCGCACTCGACGGCCTCGGGGCGCTCCGTGTTCTCGCGCAGCACGATCATCGGCTTGCCAAGCGCGGCGGCCTCCTCCTGGATGCCACCGGAGTCGGAGACGATCAGCCAGGCATGCGAGAGCAAATGCACGAAGTCGCAGTAGCCCATCGGGTCGGTGAGACGGATGCGCGGATGCTGGTCGAGTTCGGCGGCGACTGCGGCGCGCACGTTTGGATTCGGATGCACGGGAAAAACCATGCAGAGATCCGGTGTGTTCTCGACAAACTCACGCAACGCACGGAGATGCTGGCTCATCGTCTCGCCGAAATTTTCCCGGCGATGCGTCGTCACGAGCACCAGACGCTTTCCAGCGGCCCACTGCTGCATGAGTTCGACTGTCTTGCCGGGACGCTTGGTAGCCAAGGTCTGACGCAACGCATCGACGACCGTATTGCCCACCAGATGAACCGAATCGGGGGCGACACCTTCGTCCAGCAGCGTGCGCCGGTTGCGTTCCGTGGCGGCAAAATGAAATGATGCGATCTGGCCGACCAAGCGGCGGTTCATCTCCTCCGGGAACGGGCTGAGCGGATTTCCTGAGCGCAAACCGGCTTCGAGGTGCCCAACCGGGATGCGGCGGTTGAACGCTGCAACGGAACCCATCACCGCCGAGGCAGTATCACCCTGGACGAACACCAAATCAGGCTTCTCCGCCTCCAGTACTGGATCCAGCCGGTCCAGCAGCCGTCCCCCGAGCGCATTCAGGCTTTGACCAGCCACCATCACCTCCAGATTGTATTTCGGCTGGATGCTGAACAGTTCGAACAATGGCTGGAGCAAATCCGTGTGCTGGCCGGTGTTTACCGTGACAAGGTCGATCCCCCGGTGTTCCAATGCCCCAATCAAGGGTGCGAACTTGATCAGTTCGGGACGAGTACCGAGGCAGGCTAGCACTTTGCTGGGCTTGAAACCGCAATTATGAGCTAATTTCATAGCTTCTACGGTAAATCGAAATTTATCGCAGACAAGCTTAAAGTTATAGAAATTATCTCAAGTGAGCAGTTTTTTTGCGGAAATTATCAATTGTGAGAGGATTTATCCCATCCTTCAATCCCACTTCACCCTCAGATGCCGCTGAAAAATCATCGCCACACCCAAACCGATCCATGGCCAAATGACCACGGTGTAACGCGGCACACCGGGTAAAAGGCTCGTACCGCCGAGATAGATGAAGGTCATCACGGCCAAGATCAATACTTCCATCGGAATCGTGCGGCGATGGCGCCATCCAATCCACAAAGCCAGGAAAACCGCCAGCAGAAGAGGGCCATTGGCGATGACCAGAACCACCGTGAGCAAATCCTCGGTGTGATAGGACCGCGGGAAGCGAAACACCAGCCGGCACCAGTTGCACACCCAGTTCTCCAGCACCCCCAAGGGATTGGCACGAATGTTCTCCATCGCTTTTCCCTTCAGTGCTGCCTCCCGTTCTTTCAGCGGTAGGTAGTACTTCTCCCGGTAAAAATCGCGATGGCCGTTGGCCACCAATTCAGGAAGGCTCTGTGAGTCTGCTTCAGAAAACCAATGGCCATTTTCGCCCTCGTTGGTGCTCGTGGCCCAGTAGAGCAACTCGCCTCCGTTGGTGGACCAGCAGAAGTTTTCGCCCGTCTTGAGTTTGGTGAAGGCCAGCCACGGGAGGCACATGACAAACGCCAGGACCAGGACGTTCAGCGTGCGCAGCAGGGCCTTGCGCTGGCTTTTCCAGAACGGCAGGAACAGCAGAACAAAGGCTGCGGAAGCCAGAATGACGTTGCCAAAAAACACCCGGGTCATCGTCAGCCACGCCAGCGCAAGCGCAGCGATCACGATCAAGGCCGGACTTCTCTGTTCCCTCCTCAACGCACTCGTGAACGCCCATGCGAAGCCTGAGATGCAGCATACCGCCAGTGCTTCCGTCATCAGGTAGGGAGCGGTTCGCACCAAGCTGGGATGCAGCATCAGAATCAGCGCCATGGCCAATGCCCAGCGCCTGCCGGCATACGGCAACACCGTGCGGAACGTGAACCACGCCGTCAACGTCATGAAAAGCGTGTTGAACATGCGCATGCCGAGCAGGGGCACGTTCAAGAACTGCAGACCTGCGAGAACCAGTGGATAACCCGGACCGTTCACGATGTCCGGCTTGTCCGGCATGGTGTAGAAGCCATGCATGAGGTTGTTCCCATACCAACGATAACGTCCCTCATCCCAGATCATGTCCGGACGATCTGAGAGGAATGTGACGATGAGATAGAACACCAGCGTGCCGCCGACGAGCAGCCATTCCATGCGTTGGGTGTTGGGGGGGGCTCCCGACATCTCGTACCGTCCACCGGATCACTGCGTTTTGTCAAAGAACAATCCACTCACAGGCCGAACTGCCTCTTGCACCCGACCATCCTGCATCCATCAATCCTGCCCCACCCAAAATCTCCTTCCCCGACCATGATCAAACTCACCGGCATCGCAGACGAAGCAGGCGCATCGCTTGATGTGCAAATCCAGGCCCACAAGGAACTTGGCTGGGACAGCATCGAGTCTCGCATCGTCGAGTTCGACGGCGTGAAGGGCAACCTGCACGAGATCCCCGACGCCGTGTTCGACAAGGTCGTCGCTCGCCTCGAGGAAAAAGGCATGAAGGTCTGTGGTTTCGGCTCCCTCATCGGCAACTGGGCCAAAAAAATCACCGATGACTTCAGCATCACCGAGGCCGAAATCAGCCGTGCCATTCCCCGCATGCAGCGTCTGGGCGCCAAGCTCATTCGCGTCATGAGCTACGCCGTGTGCAAAACCGATGGCAAGGACGACGCGGAGCAGTTCGCCCCCGAGCGCATCAAGCGCATGAATGAAATCAACAAACGCTTTGCCGACGCCGGCCTCACCGTCGTGCATGAGAACTGCATGAACTGGGGCGGCATGAGCCCGAGCTACGTCCGCCGCATGGCCGAGGCCGTGCCCGGCATGAAGTGGGTCTTTGACACCGGCAATCCCGTCTTCATCGACGACCGCGACAAGCCCGGCCACAAGCAGAACTCCTGGGAGATGTATCAGGCCATCAAGCCCTTCATGGCACACGTCCACGTCAAGGACGGCATCTGGGACAAAGCGAAGAATGACGCCACCTACACCTTCCCTGGCGAGGGCGAAGGCCAGACCGAGCGCATCATGAAGGATCTCGTCGAAACCGGCTACAACGGCTACATCAGCATCGAGCCGCACGTCGCCGTTGTCTTCCACGGTGCCGGCGCCGCAGACAACCTTTCTCCCGAGCAGAAAGCAAAGGAACAGTACGACAGCTACATCAAATATGGTCGCATGCTGGAAGCGATCCTGAAGAAAGTCGGTGCGAAGCTGGGCTGAAGGAACGCGAGTATTCTACTCGCCTCACCTTCCTGCCGTTCACGCATCACGACCAAGTGGCAGTGATCTTCGACACACTCGCGCTCCAGCCTACACCTCAAACACCCCACTGCCTCCCGAGAGAAACACCTCCCAGTCACGCACCTTGTGGTGATTCTTGATCAGGTGCGTCACCGGCAGCTCACGCGGCACGAAGGGGCGGCGCAGCAGCTTCAAGCCCGCCTCCTCAGGCAGCTTGTTGCCCTTACGACTGTTGATCTTGCGATCCGCCAGCACGCAGTTCTCCCACGTGCTCGTGCCGCCGCGTGAGATCGGCACCACGTGATCGATGTTGCCTTCGTGCGGACGCAGTTTGCGGCCCGTATATTGGCACACGCCGCCGTCGCGTTCCCAAATCGCCTTCGCGCAGAACTTCGGGCGGCGTTTCGGCACCTTGTCAAAGCGGGCCAGCACCAACACCGACGGCACGCGCACAGGACCGTGAACGGTGCCGATGCTGTTGTCACCTTCCCGTACATCGAGTTTCAGCCAATCCTCCCATGTGACGGGCCGCATGTCCCCGCTGCCGACAATGTCCAGCGCGGTGGCGTTTCCGGCGGCCATCATGCCAAAGGCTTCGATGGGCGTTTTCGAGTCGATCGCCTGCCAGTGCCGGTTCAGCACTAGCACTGTTGATTTGGTCAACACTTCGTTCATGCACAGCTCCTAAGGTTGGAATTTCGGCACGAAGGACACACCTAAAAGGTGAGTTCCTTGATGTTGGACGGCTACGCTGGCGAGACTTCGCGATTTGCCAAGTGGCAAGATTGTTTCCACCCTCGGAAGAGGTAGGGCGGACGGTCCCCAGTCCGCCGCGAGCGTCTGGTGACGTTCGTGGCGCTTGGAGGACCAAACGCCCTACTCAAGAAAGAATGCCGCCGGGTCATCCCCGACGGCATTCGTCATTCGCCATTCTGGTTTCGTCATTCCGACAGGAACATCTCCCACTCGCGAACGCGGTGGGTGTTTTTGATGAGCAGCGTCACCGGCAGTTCGCGAGGCACGGCGGGGCGGCGCAGGAGCTTCAAACCGGCCTCTTCAGGCAGTTTCGAGCCCTTGCGGCTGTTCACGCGCTTGTCGGCCAGCACACAGTTTTCCCACGAAGTGGGTCCGCCGCGGGAAAGCGGCACGATGTGGTCGATGTTGCCTTCGTGCGGGCGCAGCTTGCGACCCGTGTACTGGCACGTGCCGCCATCGCGCTCCCAGATGCCGCGCACGCCGAATTTCGGGCGCTTCTTCGGCACCTTGTCGAATTTGGCGAGCACCAGCACCGCAGGCACGCGCACCGGCCCTTTGACGGTGCCGATGACGTTGTCGCCCTCGCGCACGGGCAGCGTGAGCCACTCCGCCCATGTCACCGGACGAATGTGGCCACCCGTTTCGATGTCGAGCGCTGTCGCTGCACCACCCGCGATCATGCTGAAGGCCTCCATCGGCGTTTTCACGCCGATGGCCTGCCAGTTGCGGTTGAGCACGAGAACGGTGCTTTTGGTGAGGATGTCGTTCATGAGATTCTGAGCGTTCGATTTGTTGGAGCGCGAGTATGGCGGAGCCTACTCGCCACTTGAGTGGTGATTCGTGATCGCTGGGCCGGGAAAGAGGCGAGTGGTCTGCGACACACTCGCGCTCCGTGTTGCGGTGTTCGTTCTTCAATCCTCCGCCTTTTCGCCTGCCGGACACATCTTGACGATGCGTGGCTGGAATTTGCCGAGTACTTCGACGAGGTCCGTTTGTGCGGCCATGACGCCGTGGATGTCTTTGTAAACGCCGGGCACCTCATCGATCCCCGCGCTGAGCAGTTCGACACCGGCGGCGGCAAGCTGCTTCTTCACGGCGCTCCAGGTGAAGCTCTCCTTCGCCTTGGAGCGGCTCATCACGCGGCCGGCACCGTGCGAGGCGCTGTGAAGCGACTCGGCGTTGCCTTTTCCGCGCACCACGAAGCCGGGCGTCGCCATCGAACCCGGAATCACACCGAGCACACCGGCACCCGCAGGCGTCGCGCCTTTGCGATGCACGATGACCTCGCGCTCCGCACCGTTCACCACGTGCGTTTCCTTCCAGGCGAAGTTGTGATGGTTCTCGATGTCGAGGATGACATGAGCGCCGACCTTCTTCGCGATGTGTTTGTGGATGAGCGCGTGGTTCGCCGCCGCGTAGCGGCCCATGAGGTTCATCGCAGCCCAGTATTCCTGGCCTGCTTCTTCCTCAAAGGTGAGCCACGCGAGGTGCTTCAGATCCTTTGGCAGATCGTAACGGCGGTCCATCGCGATCCGGCTGTAGTGCTGGCACACCTGCGCACCCGCACCGCGTGAACCGCTATGCGAGAGCAGCGCGATGTATTCGCCCTGCGGCACGTCGAAACCGGATTCCTTCAACGCCGCGGACTGCTCCGCGTTCACGTCAAAGGCGCCGAACTCGACGAAGTGATTTCCCGAGCCGCTCGTTCCGAGCTGCGCCCACGCCTTGTCCTTGTGACGACGCGTGATCGGCGAAACGTTCCAGTCCTCGTCCATCACATCGTGTTCGCGACGGTTCTTGAACTCGCAGCCCATCCCGAAGCGTGTTTCATCCTCGATGATGTTCGCGAGACGGTCCTTCTGGCCCGCGATGAAGCTGGCCTTGCGATCGTAAACCGTGAGACGCATGCGGCACGCGATGTCCACACCAACTGCATAAGGGATCACGCAGTTTTCCGTGGCCAGCACGCCGCCGATTGGCAGCCCGTAGCCCACATGCGCATCCGGCATGAGCGCACCCGCCACCGAAACCGGCAGCGCACAAGCGCTCGCCATCTGCTTCACAGCCTCGGCTTCGAGACCCGAACCCCACTGACGCCATGGCGCGAGTTCATCGCGCTGCTTGTAGGCAGGCGCATACAGATCGCGCGCAAAGGCCTCGCGCAGCGGATCGCCGAGAAATGCTTCCGGTTTCGCGATGATCGCCCCGAGTTCTTCCTCCAGACGCGCAGGCTCACCGCCCTGGCCAATGAAATTCACGATGAATTCCATGCCAGACTTGAGCGCCGCGCCCTGAGGCACGCCGAGGCGGATGAGATCTTGGGTTTTCATAAGAATGGAGGTTCAGTTTTGGAGAAAGGGAGTGATGGAGAAGTGGAGGATTGGAAATGGGCACGAGGCTCCCGGCAGCGGTGTTCGTTCTTGGAAAAGCAAAGGGCTAAGGGCGGAGAGCAAAGAGTTTGGTTGCCATTGGAGGCCCGAAGGGCCTTTTTTTGGCGATGAAGCCTTCCGTTGATGATTTTCGTCAGATTGTAACCGACCTCCAAAGAGTGCGTGAGGCAGGAGTCCGCGTGTTTGGAAGTGATTCGCACAGTTTTGAGATGAACCCGGTTTTGTCTGAAAAAGAGATTCAACGCTTTGAGGCAAAGCACGGCATCAGACTGCCAACGGACTATCGGATGTTTCTTCTACACGTCGGGCGAGGTGGTGCCGGGCCAGCCTATGGTTTGTTCGATTTGGGCGAGATGGATGATGGTCATCAAATGAAAAAATGGAGGGCAGGTGGACACTTGGTGGGCAAAATCAGAGAAGACTTTCCTGGTGCGAGGTTTTTGCGGCAAGGCTCGTGGGCTGCGTTGGATGGGGCAATTCCGATTTGTCACCTGGGTTGCGCACTGCGGCAATGGTTGGTCGTCAGCGGTAAGGAGGCGGGTAATGTCTGGAACGATAATCGAGCAGATGAGGCTGGCATCGAACCGTGGAGATTCCAGGAGCAGAGGCGTGCGACTTTTTACATTTGGTATCGAAGCTGGCTGGATGAAGCCGTTGCAATTTTATATCGCTCGTTGGGCAAAAGGTTTGTTCGAAACGTATGAGATGAGATTGCCCAACTAAAACGCGTGCGGCACACCTTTCAGCATGTCGCACGCGCGAGTTAAGTGGACGTTGGAGTTCGCCTCTTCGCCTCACTCACAGCTCCACGGCCTCGATCACGCGGATCAGCGCGCCTGGGTCGGTGTCGAGCAGTTTCAGGGTTTCGAGCGTTTTGTCGCTGAAACCGGCCAGGCAGCAAACCTGACGCTCTGGGAACTGCAGGGAACCGTAACCGTTCAGGTCGAAGCTGAACACTTTCGGATCGCAGCGGTGGCGCTCCTTCCAGCGGCGGAACGTGTCCACGGGCGCCTGGTGCCCCATCCAGCCCTGCATGTCGGAGAGGATGATGACACGGTCATACGCCCGGTCTGCGCACTGGAAGATGGCGTGGAAGTTGGTGCCGGCCGATTGGGCCTGCGCCTGCAGCCACTGAGCGAGGCTGAGCGTGCTGTCGCGCTTGTTCAGCGTGACGTATTTCGCGCCGTCGCTGAAGAGCATGACATCCGCGTCGTTCGCCTTGAGCAGCGTGGCGGCAAAGAGCGAGCCGATTTGCAGCGGACGGCCCATCATGGAACCGGAACCATCGAGCGCGACGAGCGTGCGGCCTGGGAAGGAGGGCACGTTCGCGAGCGAGATGTCCACAGCGTCACTGAGGGCCGCGAGCGCGTCGGCGGCACGTGGCAGATGGCTGGCCTGCACGGCATCGAGCGCCGTCTGGAAGCGGAAGGGCAGCACGAGCGATTTGCGGATGAGTTTTTCATCGCGCAGCATCGCCAGCGCGGCATCGACGGCCTCCGGAGCGGATTCGAGCACGTTGCGCAGGTTTCGCAGCAGGGCGAAGTAGCCGATCTTGCGCGTGAGGATGAGCTCCGACCAGGCTTCGCGTTTCCGCTCGGCGAGATCGTCGTCATTTTCCGCCGCAGCACCGGCCTGCGTGAGTTTGGTTTCCCACGTTTCAGCAGGTGCGAGCGTGCCTTTGACGAGTTTGCCCAGTGCTTCCGTGGCAGGCGGGTGAACGAGGTTCACGACATCGACCAGCGAGAGTTCGGCACGGTCTTTGCGGTATTTCGCGAGCTGATACTCGTCGAAACGCGCGAGAGCGCGGCCAAGGCCCTTTTTGAGCGAGTTCGGAATCACTTTGCCATGCGCACCGCGGTAGCACGCGAGGATCTCGATGGCGTCATCGGGACGATGCACGACACGGTCGTAAAACCGCGCTGTCCACGCCTCGCCCTTCACGCTTTTCGCCAGTTCGGCGGCGGTGAGGTGGCTCACGCTGCGCATGCCGGCTTCTTTGCGGGCATAGAGCGCGGCCTTGGCGGCGAAACGCTTGTCGCTCATCTGCGCGATGAGCTCTTTGACTCGGTTCGCCGTGGCATCGGCCGTGCGGTAGAACTCGTCTTTGAGCATCGACGTGAGCATGATCGAGACGAGCTCGAGCTTCGGCGTCTCAGTGAACGCCTCGCCACCCGCGAGGTTGAGCGTGTCAGCGCGTGGTCGTTTTTTGAGGAAGTTGAATTTCATGATGTTGGTTGGGTTGGGTGGTTGTGAAGGCACAAGGTCGTTCGATTTGGCCGCAGAGGAGCAAAGAGGCGGAGGAAGCAGAGGTTTGATGAATGGACTCTGCCTTCTCTGCTCCTTTGCCTCTCTGCGGTGAAGACGAGTGCCCTTGAAGGATGATTTGGGGAGAAAAGTGACCGGAGAGATCAGCGACCGGCATTTCTGCCGAGCGCTGAAAATGCTCTACCACTGAGCTATTGGTCCGAGGACCAAGCCGGATTCGAACCGGCGACCTTTTTCGTAAGGAGCGAAGTAACTCCAATCTCACTGCCCCAAAAATGAACCGCAGGATTTGTGTGCGCTGCGGATGAAAAGAATCGCGGAGAAAAGCAGACAGGCTTTGGTGTCGTTTGGATACGAAGAACTCCTGTCTTCACTGCCGCGAAAGGATCTGGAAATGGAATCTGAGGAGAAAGTCGGTTTGAGTCATGAGGTTTCCCATTGCTGGCAATTGCCTCGGGATTTGAACCCTTATTCTCCTGCTCCGCGAAGAGCAGGCGCCTTTACCAAGTTGGCCACATCGCATATAGCGACGAAGTAACTCTAGCCTCACTGCCTCAGAAAATGAAAAACAAAGACGCGTGCGGCATGATGATGCATGCCGCACGCGCGGATGGATGAACTGCGTTTTGAATCAGTCGAGGAACGCCAGATTGCGCATGGATGGTGCCTGGTTTTCCGTGTTCATGATCACGTGACACCAGTCGTGCAGGACGATGGTGTCGTGATCTGGATGACGCACGGAGCCCCGGGCAAACACGCCCGGATTGCGACGCATCTGATGCCAGATCAGCTTCTTCGCCGCAGGGCTGCGCTGGATCAGCTTGTTATACTGAGCCTGCGTGATGCCGCGGGGATGCTGACGGCTGACATAGACCAATTCGCCACCGGTGCGGTAGAGCTGCTCGACGCGGTGCGGCTTGCTGCCGCTGCCACGCGAGATGGGCTCGTTGCGCAGGATGAGCTTCGGATCGACGACCAGAGGTCGTTCGACAGGCACGAAGAACCACTCGCCCTGACGGCGGAAGGCCGCGTTGTGACGAGTGTTGGCCTGGCGGGCGTTCAGTCCCTTGCGGGCCTGAATTTGACGCACCGGAGCTGGTTTGAGCGCTTCCTTGGCCTGCAACACGGTGGATGCAGATCCAGGAACAGCGGCGACAAACCATTCGCGCTCGTCGTGGCCGCAGAGGAAGCGGTCCTTGCGGACACCACCGTCGCTTTTCGCGAGCAGCAGCAGGTGGCGATCGTCTTCCTGCTTTTGCAGCAGGGAGAAGTCCACCTTCGCCAGTTCCTCCGCATCGCCGCGCAGGGCAAAGAACTGCCCATGACGGTCGTGACCAATGTCGAGCGCGTAGCCCCTGCTGCGGCCCCAGCTTCGTGCTGGAGCCTCCACACGCAGGCGTGCGCCCATGGATTCAAACGCACGTTCAAGATGTTCGAGTTTCATAATGGAATGATCGAAACATCATCCGTGCTTCTGCCCTCACGGGCACGCTGGACGGATGTGGCAGCGATCTTCCAAACAAGGTGACGCCAGCGGAAAGATGCGCCGGCTAGCTGGTATGCGTTTTCATGAGGTTGTGTGTGTTGATGTTGAAGATGGTTTTGCGGAGGAAGATGAACAGAGTGAACCGCCAGCGGTTTCCCGATGGCTCGGCGGGACTTGAACCCGCAATTCCAGGCGCAAGGCCTGGTGCTGTACCGTTTGCAACGAAGGAACTCCGTTCTCGCTGCCGCAAAAGTTTGGTCGCCCGTGAAGGTGCTGCCCCCTCGATTTCTGGATGTAAGCCAGACGTGATGCTGTTTCACCAACAGGCGTGATAGATGGCTTTGAAGTTCAAACTTCAAGATTCCTTGTTCGGTGTTCGATATTCTGCAGCCGGGCTGGATTTGAATGACGAATATCGAACAAGGATTTCCGAACATCTAAGTGTCGTGAAATGAGAAAATGGTGGGCCAACAGGGACATGCACCCTGCTCTGCCGGTTAAAAGCCGGCTGCTTCGCTGTCTAAGCTTCAAGCCCGAAAATGGTGCTCACAGCGGGACTCGCACCCGCACTGGCGACGCTCTCGACGTCGTGTCTCTGCTGATTGGACTACATGAGCTTTGAAAAACTGGCACCCACGGCGGGACTCGCACCCGCTAGGACAGATTTGAAGGACCTGCTGCTCGACGCCTTTGCATTCGTGGGTTTGTGAAAATGGCGGAACGCCGAGGACATGCTCCTCATACCGCACGATGGCGGCACGATCTCGTTAGCACCGAGTCCCGGCTCGCTGGTCCGGTTGACGTTCCTTGATGAAATGGTACTCCCGGAAGGACTTTCGCCTCCAACCTCCGCGTTCGAAGCGCGGCGCTCTATACATTGAGCTACGGGAGCATGGAAGATGCGCCAGTCGGGAATTGAACCCGAACCTGGGGCTTATCTGGCCTGAACGTTTATAAGACGTCCTGCTCTACCTTGAGCTACTGGCGCATGAAGTGGTGCCTGTGGCGAGAGTTGCACTCACACTGCGCCGGTTTTGAGGCGGCTGTCTCTGCTGCTGGACTACACAGGCAGGTGATGGTGCTCCCGGTGAGGATCGCACTCACACTGACGCCGGGTTTAAAGCGGCGGCCTCTGCGTTGGGCTACGGGAGCATGGTTGTGATGAAATGGTGCCCACGGCAGGAGTTGCACCTGCACTCGACCGCTTCTGAGACGGTTGTCTCTGCTGTTGGACTACGCGGGCATGAAACTGGCGGCCCTGGATGGACTCGCACCATCAACACTGCGCTTCAAAGGCGCATGCTCTCACATTGAGCTACAGGGCTGCATGAGCGGAGAGCAAAGAGCATAGGGCGAAGAGTTCCACACCGGCTTGCAGCGCACTTCCGCGCTTGCTTGGACTCTTCGCTCTCTGCCCTTCGCCCTTTGCTGCTTGATTGGTCGGTCCGGCTGGAGTTGCACCCGCATCTTCCGGGTTATGAGCCCGACGCTCTGCTGTTGAGCTACAGACCAATGAAAGTGGTCGGATACCCCGGTGCTGCCCCGGGCTACTCTTGCTTCCAAGGCAAGCGAGTGCTGCTGGCTCTCTCGTATCCGATGAAATGATGGACGTGCGCCCCGGACTCGCACCGGGTTGCGTGGACTTGCAAACCACTGGCTCGACGACTTCGCCGTGCGCACGATTGAAATGGTTCCCTCAGCCGGTTCTGCCCCGGCACCGCCTCGTTCACAACAAGGAATGCTGCTGTTACACTATGAAGGGAGTGTGAAAAATGGATCCTCCGGCGGGTTTCGCGCCCGCATGGGTCTGTTTACGAGACAGGTGCCTTGCTATGTCGGCCACGGAGGAGTTTTGGAATTGGTGCGGTCAGCCGGAATCGCACCGGCATCACAGCGTTGGCATGGCCGTGTCCTGCTATTGAACGATGACCGCATAAATTGGTGCTCTCACGAGGACTTGCACCTCGAACTACCACCTTCGCAGAGTGGCGTGCATGACTCTTACACTTTGAGAGCATTAAAAATGGTGCGGCATGTCGGAGTTGCACCGACATACTCTGTTTGGAAGACAGGCATGTTGCTGTTACATCAATGCCGCGTGAAAAAATGGCCGCTGGAGTTGGTAGCGCGCCAACCTCTGCGGGTCTTCAGCCCGCCGCTCATCTGTCTGAGCCATCCAGCGTAAAATGAAATGGTCCCTCCGCGTGGTGACGCTCCACGGTCTGCCGGTTATCGACCGGCTGCTCTGCTGTTGAGCTACAGAGGGATGAAAATGGCGGAGCACCAGAGAATCGCACTCTGGACGCCGATGTGCGGCGCAGCGGTTTTCGAGACCGTTTCCTCGTCTATGCCGGACGTGCTCCTTTGAAAATGGCTCCCCAGCATGGACTCGCACCATGACGATCGGCTTAACAGGCCGACAGGCTCCTTTACCTCACCAGGGAATGAAAGTGGCGCCCGCACCAAGATTCGAACTTGGAGCCGCAGCCGTTAGAAGCGGCGCATGCAAAATGATCCGTTACACCTTGCGGGCTTGATTTGGGAAAATGGTGCGGTGTCACGGTAACGCTCCGTGTCGGTCAATGACTCCTGATCTACAGGCAGGCGCGTGTCTTTAACGCTCTACCACCGCGAAACTGGTTGTAAGAGTTGGAAGGGCATGCGCGACAACGCATTTTGATGAGAAGCCTCGCTCTCCTGCCAGCTAAAATGGTGGACCCGGACGGTAACGCTCCGTCACCTGCTGTGTGCAAAACAGCCGTGCTTCCTTCTGACACCACGGGCCCTTTGAAACTGGCGGTTCGTGCGGGCTTTGCTCCCGCGACCCTCCGCTCGACAAGCGGGCGCTCTGCTGGCTGAGCTAACGAACCATTTGAAATGGATGCAGGGGTTGGATCGCCATGCGCGATAGCGCAATGCTCAAAGCGAAGCCTTGCCGCGAAGCCGAAGGCAATCGCACCAACCAAGTCGGGCTTATGAAACCTGACAGAGCACTGGCTCTCCCTGCCTTCGATAAAAATGGAACGTGCCACGCGAAGCACGAACTGGCACGACGGGCCGGTTCAGGCATATGAAGCTGTTGCCGTGAGCGCGTGCTTGCGTGGGCACGAAAATGGTGCGGCGTCACGGTAATGCTCCGTGCTGGCTCGACTGAGCACTGGTGTTACAGACCAGGTCGCCTCTTTAACGATCTACCGCCGCGTTCTTGTTTGGAAACTGGCACGGCGGGTGGGTAGCGCGCCCACATCTGCGGGTTTTGGAGGCCCGTGCATTGCTTGTCTGCCACCGCCGTGTTTGAAAAATCGACGCATTCTGTCATCCAAGGACGCGGAGGCGGCCAATCACCACTCTCTCCCACAGAGTCACACACCACAGTGCCACGCTCCGCGCCCTTGGATGACAGACCGCCCTCTGATGAGGGACGATCTGCCAAAATAGAACGAACACCGCTGCCACGCGCGGGATGGAGTGGTGTCACTCCATCGCTGGCGTCGCACCCGCAGGTATTTCACGGCGGATGTTTCGGTGTTTATGGCACACCTCCCAGGGAAGCCTTTTTGAGCTGTTAAATTGGGACAAAAATCCCCCGCGTTCCTCGCCTTGGCATAGGAACTTTGCGTATTCGATGGTTGCCATGGTTGACATTGGATAGGAGAGTGCAAACCTGAGATCAGGTCTCGCTCTGGCATCTCAAATTGACTCCTTCCGGAGTCAGCCTGGCCGGCCATGCCCCGGTATCCGTTGCAGCGGATGCCGGGGTTTTTCGTGTTGTGCGGGGATCAGCCATGAAGGCTGTTGGATTGAATCATCAGTGGGTTGGAAAAAATGGTTGGGGTGGTTTCAGACAAACAAAAAGCCCTGCGGCCGTGGAGTGGCGAGCAGGGCTTCCGTGGGAAACTGGCCTTTCGGGCCCTATCTGGACGTAAAGACGTCCTGCTCGCATTTTTCCGGTATGGGGAGACTCCAATCCTTTCTCGGATGCGCCGGTCCCATACGATAACCAAAACCGCCACACAGAATCTCCCCACGACGCTCCAAGAGCGCTGCGGATGAGTTGAGTTGTGTCCGGTTGGTTTTCATGACGAGTTATTGAATGTAACGGATCATGCCGCGGCTTTATTGGGCCGTCAACAAGAGATTCAATCTTTTTCTTAACCGACCCGTTTTGATCAGTTCATTGTCACCTATAATTCATTATTGCCGCGGAAAAGCTTTCTCCAACGCGTCCACATTGGCCTTCATCACAGTCATGAAATCACCGCTGTCGGGAACGTTGCCGCATGGATCGAAGACGACGCTCTTGAGGCCGATCATGTCGAGCTTTTCCACGCTCTCCTTCGCTGGTTCGCCTTCCCAGATCATCCAACGAGCACGATGTCCTGCGATAAGTGCATTCAGATCCGCCATCGCTTTGTCATCCGGCACAGTCTCCGGTTCCCACAGCACCGACTTCAGATTCATGCCATAACGACGGGCCAGATAATGATACACGGGATGCGAGGCCACTATCGGAGCATCTCCCCAGTTACGGCCAAGAGCACTCATGCGTTCATCTAGTGTCTCGAGTTCGTCTTTGAGTATCTCGGCATTCTTTTCCATCGTTTCCTTCGCAGTTGGAACAAGCCGGATGAGAGCCTCGCCCACCGCCCTGGCTTGGAGCGATGCCTGCTTGAAGTCGATCCACGTCGTGAAGGCAGTTCCACTGTGGCTGTGCTCGCCACCCGGGCCATGACTGTGGGTGACGACATCGGCGACTTGAATGAATGTGTTGGCAAACGCAGCCGATGTATCCACGACCTTGGATTCCGGCAACGTGACCTTGTCCGCCCACTTCGAATACGTGGCACCGTTCATGAGAATGATATCCGCATTTTGAAAAGCAGAGATCGCTGCCTCATCCGGCTGCCAGAAAGCAGGATCTTCGTCCTTGGGCGCCAGGAAGCGCACCTCGACAACATCACCGGCGATGCGTTGCGCGAAGTACTGCAGCGGATAATTCGCCACAAGGACCTGGGGCTTGCCGCTCTTGCCTGATGAAGATGTGACACCTGATGGTTCACCGGATCGTTTGCAGGCCGCAAGACTGAGGGCGAGAATGGAGATCAGAGCGCGCGTTTTCATGATGCAATGGAGGCGTGGGACATTAGGGCATTCAGCTTTCAAGTTTGAAACTGCCATGTGCAAGCAGTTCGCGCAAGGCACGACGGTAGGGCGCGGGCATGGGTGTGGAGTCGAGTTCGTCCATGTCAATGACACGATGGGTTTCCGGCCACGCGTCCCCGACATCGTGTGGTTCATGCACCCACAGCGTGACCTTGTAGCGCGTGATGCCGTAACGAGTGCGTAGCAGCACTGGTGGCAGGCGGCCCTCGTGCGCGGAGGGCAGTGCAGGCAGCTTCCAAAGGCCCGTGCGGCGCTTTCCAGTTTCCTGCTCGAGGAGAATCCCTTTGTCTGTGCGCACAAAGACAACCCGTTCGGTGACCTCAGTCATCACCTGCCGTGTCTGCTTGACTGGCAGCTTCTCCGGTTCCTTCGCGCGACAAAACTGGCGGACAGGACAAACATCGCACGCAGGCCGCGCCGGCGTGCAATGCCTCTGGCCCAGTTCCATGAGGGCGGAATTAAAAACACGAGGATCCTCGGCTGCGTTGACAAGCAGTGCAGCACGTTCCCACAGACGTTGTGTTCCCGCAGCAGAGTCGATGGGAGTGGAGTCATCGAAGACCCGGGACAACACGCGTGCGATGTTGCCATCCACAATCGGCGCGACGAGGCCAAAAGCAAAACTGGCCACCGCACCAGCCGTGTAGGGTCCGACACCGGGCAGCGCGAGGATTGAAGCATGGTCCCGCGGAAATGCTCCTCCATGTTTCTCCATCACTTCTCCGGCGAGGCGTTGCAGGTTTCGCGCACGGCGGTAATAACCCAGTCCCTCCCACGCTTTCAGCACATCTTCCTCACGCGCCGAGGCCAGTGTCTGAAAGTCCGGGAAGCGTTCCAACCAGCGCGAATAATAGCCGCGGTCGAGCACTGTCGCGATTTGTGTCTGCTGCAGCATGATCTCGGAGACAAGGATCGCATACGGATCACGCGTCTGCCGCCAGGGGTAATCACGCCCATGATCTCTAAACCAACCGCTGAGCGCGGCTGCGATCACAGCGGAAGAAACTGTCGCGGCATTGACTGGCATCGAACTCATCTTTCGGCGGTCACGCGGAAAATGCACATGGATTTGCCATCTTGAACGTTTGTATCCTCGTCATGGCAGCGATCACCAGCTACACGCATGCACTTACCGTCGCGCAGACGGAAAAACTACGCGCCGTGCTGGAAGCGCGTGGATTTGAATTCATGACAAAACCGCATTGCCTCTACGCTGCGGCAAAACCAAGGATGACTGTTCTCGTCTATGAAAAGGGACCCAAGGTGGTGGTGCAGGGCAAGGAGACAGAAGATTTCGTCATCAACCTGCTGGAACCCGAAGTTCTGGGTGAGGCGAAGCTTGGTTACGAGGAAGTGCTTCACCCGGAGATGTTCCAGCCGCACATCGGCGTGGATGAAAGCGGCAAGGGAGATCTTTTCGGCCCGCTGGTCATCGCGGGTGTTTATCTGGACGGGACAGTGGCACGTCAGTTGCGTGCGTCCGGCGTGATGGACAGCAAACGCATCAGCAGTGACGACCGTATTGCCAAACTTGCGGCTGAAATCCGCAAAGTCCCGGGTCTGGTCTGGGAGGTCATTTCGATCCATCCCGAGCGTTACAACGAACTCTATGCAAAGATGGGCAACCTCAACCGCTTGCTCGCTTGGGGCCATGCGAAGGTCATCGAAAACCTGCTCGAACGAGTGCCAGACTGCCCCCGTGCCATCTCAGACCGATTTGCGAATCCCACAGTATTGCAACGAGCGATGCAACAACGAGGTCGTGACATCGAGTTGGTCCAGCGCACCAAAGCGGAAAGCGACCCTGCTGTGGCTGCTGCCTCCATTCTGGCCAGGGATGCCTTTGTGGGCTGGTTGAAGTCGCAGGGACAGAGGTTTGGCATTGAATTGCCCAAGGGAGCATCGGATTTAGTGACACAAACCGCCGAAGAACTGGTATCTAAGCATGGGCCGGGACTGCTTCAGATGCTTTGCAAGATGCATTTTCGAACCATAAGTGGAATCCTACCCACGGTGACTGATCCACACACCGAATAAGTAAGCATCTTTCCAATAGGCATTTAATTAATTCCAATTCAAAAATTAGTTGATCGTGCGTAAACACACTGATAGCCAATCCGTCATGCAAACCATCACCAAAAAAGAACTGGTAGCAGAACTCAGCGACACCACCGGCATCAAGCACGCCGACATTCTGGCAATGCTTGAAGCTTTCATGGATCTGGTTTCACAACATCTCGCCCAAGGCAATGAGATCACCTTGCGCACGTTTGGTACTTTTGACTTGCGTGTGGCAAAGGGCAAAGTCGGTCGCAACCCAAAACTGCCAAATTCCGACGTGATGATCCCAGACCGGCACGTGGTGAGATTCCGTCCCAGCAAGGAATTGAAGGCCAGCGTTGCGGCTTTGCCAGTCCACAAGATGAATGGCAGCCACGTCCAGCAAACGGACGATTTCTGATGTTAAGAACCTGCTGGCAGCCCGTATTGTGAGGCTCCATGCGTTCCCTCATCATTGCTCTCGCCCTCGTTTCCTCTGTCCACGCAGCCCCGCAGTGGATCTGGCTTTCTAAAGACGCCACCAAGGACAACGCAGTCACCTTTCGTCATCAATTTGAAATTCCCTCCAATGCCCACTTTGCCACGCTGGAGCTGACTTGTGACAATGGTGCGGACGCCCTCCTCAATGGCAAGAAGGTGCTGTCCAATCCCGATTGGCAGGAGCCGACGAAAGTAGATGTCAGCAAGGACATCAAGCGTGGTGAGAAGAATGAGATCATCGTCCATGCACGCAACAAAGGTGGCATTGCGGCTCTCATTGCCCGTCTGAAGATCAAGCTGGCGAACGGCACTGAAAAAGTGTTCGTGGAGACCAATGGCGATTGGCAAGCCACCGTCACCGGCAAAGAAGAATGGAAGCCTGCCGCCGTGATCGAGATCTACGGCAAAGGCCCGTGGGGACTCGCTCTTGATGTCAAAGGGGGCGGGAAGAAAAACGACGGCCCCGCCGAATCCATCGCCGCCGCCGAGATCACTGTGCCGAAGGGCTTCAAGGTGGAGAAGCTCTACAATGTGCCGAAGGATCAGGAAGGCTCGTGGGTGGCGCTTACCGTTGATCCCAAAGGCCGCCTCATCGCCTGCGACCAGTATGGCAGCATCTACCGCATGAGTGTTCCCGCCATCGGCAAGACGGAGAACCTCAAGACGGAGAACCTCAAGACGGAGAACCTCAAGACGGAGAACCTCAAGCCGGAGAAACTCGCCATCGAAATGGGCAAGGCGCACGGTCTGCTCGCCGCCTTCGACAGCCTCTACGTCATGGTGAACGAGGATGGCAAAAACAACGGCCTCTACCGCCTGCAGGACACGAATGGCGACGACCAATACGACAAAACTGAAAAGCTTCACACCATGGCGGGCGGTGGTGAGCACGGCCTGCACAGCATGATCGTCAGCCCTGATGGCAAACGCATCTTCTTCAACTGCGGCAACCACACGAAGCTGCCCGAGGGAATTGAGGACAGCCGTCCTGCGAAAATCTGGAACGAAGACCACATCCTTCCGCGCATGTGGGATGCGAACGGCCACGCGCGCGGCATCCTCGCCCCCGGCGGCTACGTTTGCAGCATGAACCCCGATGGCAGCGGCCTGGAGCTTTTCTGCTACGGCTTCCGCAACGAGTTCGACATCTGCTTCAACGACCAGGGCGAACTCTTCACCTACGACGCCGATATGGAGTGGGACATCGGCAGCCCGTGGTATCGCCCCACACGCGTCAACCATTGTGTTAGCGGCGCTGACTACGGCTGGCGCAGCGGCAGCGGCAAATGGCCCAACTACTATCCCGACTCGCTGCCCACCACGCTCGACATCGGCCCTGGCAGCCCCACGGGCGTCGTTGCTGGCACTGGCGCGAAATTCCCTGCGAAATATCAGCACGCCATCTTCATCAACGACTGGACCTACGGCACCATGTGGGCCATCCACCTCGAGAGCAAAGGCGCGAGCTACGTCGCCACGAAGGAGGAATTCGTCTTTGGCAAGCCGCTGCCGCTGACGGATGTCGTCATCCACCCGCAGGATGGTGCGATGTATTTCGCCGTCGGTGGTCGTCGCACGCAATCGGGCGTGTATCGCGTGACCTACACCGGCGATGCATCCACCGCGCCCGCGAAGGCACAGCCGCTCGATGAGGAGGCGCGCATGCGTCACGCGATCGAAAGCTACCACACGGGCAACGTCGATGCCACGAAGGCGCTCAGCACCGCGTGGGGTTACCTCAGCCACAGCGACCGCAACGTGCGTTACGCTGCTCGTGTGGCCATCGAGAAGCTGCCGGTCGAACTCTGGAAGGAAAAAGCACTCACAGAAAAGCAACCCGTCGCCGCCATCGAGGCGATCATCGCGCTCGCACGCGTCACTGGGGCCAGGGCGAACCATGAAGGCGGCAGACCGGCCGCTAAGCCCACCGGCACGTCGTCTGAGCCCATCGCGAATGTGTCTCCCGAGAACGTCGAACTTGAAAAACAGATGTTGCTCGCGCTAAGCACCATCAAGCCGCCCGCAGGCCACGAACTCGCCGCGCTGCGTGCCCTTCAGCTCATTTTGATCCGTCTCGGCAAGCCTGATGCCGACGTGTGCGCGAAAATCGCCGAGGCCCTCGATCCTCTCTTCCCCGTCGAGGATCCGTATGTGAACCGCGAGTTGTGCCAAATCCTCGTCGCCATCGACTCGAAGCAAGTCGTGAGCAAAACACTCGCCGCCATGGCCACCGCGAAAGATGACTTCCAGGAAGTCGCCACCGATGCAGTCCTGAGCCGCAACGACGGCTACGCCAACGCCGCCCGTGCCGCCGCAGGCAGCCGCCCGAACGCACAGCAGATCAGCTACATGTTCGCGCTGCGCAACGCCACCGCCGGCTGGACACCCGAGCATCGCAAGACCTTCTTCTCGTGGTTCCCACGCGCCCGCACGTGGAAGGGTGGCAACAGCTTCAAGGGCTTCATCGAAAACATCCGCAAGGACGCGCTCGCCACCTTCGTGCCGCAACCAGAGCTTGCCGAGCTCGATGCGCTCAGCAGCAAGGTTGAGAGCGTCACCATCCCGAACTACGTCGCCCCGAAAGGCCCCGGCAAAAACTACACCCTCGACGAAGCCACCGCTCTGGCCACCGCAAGCCTCAAAGCTGGCGGACGCGACTTCGCCAACGGCGAGGCAATGTATCGCAGCGTCATGTGCGCCACCTGCCACCGCTTTAATGGCGAAGGCGGCAGCATCGGTCCCGACCTCACCGGTTCCGGCAACCGCTACACCCTGCGCGACCTCCTGGAGAACATCATCGACCCCAGCAAGGTCATCTCCGACCAATACGACAGCCACGAGATCACCAAGAAGGACGGCAGCGTCATCATCGGCCGCATCGTCGTCGAGGAAAACGGCAAGGTCTTCGTGATGACCAACCCCTTCGCTCCGAACGACCACATGGCCATCAACGAGAGTGACATCGCCAGGAAAGGCACCCGCAAAGTCAGCATGATGCCCCCCGGCCTCATCAACTCGCTCAACCAGGACGAACTCCTCGACCTGATCGCCTACTTGGTCAGCGGCGGAAACAAGGCCGACAAGGTCTTCAAGAAGTAGCCCCCGTTGCTTCGCAACTGGATCATGGAAGGCCGGCGTTGAGCCGGCCTTTTCTTTTTTCTGTTCACGTCGCAAAAAACCTGATAGCTGCATTCAAAATGACACAGGTTTTCTTCTCGCAATGCATCGCCGTTCTCTGCTCCGAAGCACCCGGTCTGGCTGAATTGCGGCTCATCCTCGAACGTGAAGGATACACCATCAAAGCCGACGAAGACGTCTCGAACTGGCCTGAAATGCAGGGTGCCGGCCTCACATTGGCAACCGATTTCGAGAACGGGGCCACCTGCTGGGTGGACATCTGTGAGTTTCCATGGCCGGACAACTTGGGTGTCACGGGTGATCCCACGCTCGTGACCGGTGCTCACATGATGGGCGCCTTCGGGCCCTTTGCGCATCCGGGTGCTTTTGAACGCGCCCTTCAGGCACCTGGATATCAGTCCACGGCACCCGATGCTCGTCAGCATCGTGCGTTCGTGCGCTTTCGCATCAGCAACCTGATCCCTGCCTCAGAAGGGGCGGCGGAGGCCAGTTTTGCATCAGTGGAGAATGCGAACCCAGCTTGGGAGATTGCCTATTTGCTGAGAGTGGCGGCGTCGCTTCGAGCGATGCCAGCGGCGCTCGCTTATTTCAATCCCAACAGTGAGTTGCTGCTCTCCATGCAGGGATTGGCGGACATTCTGACCTTTGCGTTCGAGCAGAAGACCTACCCCATCGAGGCCGTGTGCCGGGTGCGTGGCTGCCCGGTCGATGACGCATGGTCATTGGTCGATTCGATCGGCATGGAACAAGCGGGCCTGCGCGATCACGAATTTGCCTGGGCGAATGCCGAAGTCAGCCGTCAGGAGCAACTGGAGTTTTTGATCAACCTTCTCCACTACCAGATCGACCACTCGGCACCAATGTTGAGCGGTCACACCACCGACGGCCCCCACAACAAGCTGTGGCGCGCCGAGGAAAGAGAAGCCTCATGCATGATCCCCGAGCGCAAAGTGTTGCACTGGACGATGGATGGCTCCCCACCTGAGCCTTCGATTCTTCTTGTAAGCGCGCCTGTATTCCTCACCTCAGACAAGGAAGATGAGGTGTCAGCGGAAATGCAGGAAATCCAGGCCAAGATTCAAGCTTGGCTCGATCATCGAGATGCAATCTTTGCCAGAGCAGCGGCCTGGCTGCGCTCCCTGGAATTCCTCAATTGCTTCTATGATGATGCGCACGTCCCGCTGGCCTTCAAAGTAGCTCTGGAGGCTGAGATGTCGAAGAAGGAGGCGCGCGAAACATGGGAGCAGCTTCAATATATGGGCCAGCAAACACCGAAGCTTTGGAACCAATACCAGCAGCTTGGGGTCCAAGGGCAGATCTGGCTGGCTGTTCCATTGATGGTAAACCCCATGTTCAAAAAGGAAGTCAACACGATGCTGCCATGTGGAGTCGTTGTCGCCACCGAGCAGACAGCGAAGGATATCATGCTTGCCGGATTGTTCGCACACGCTGCTTACTCAACTTATACCGGTGAAAGTGATCCCAAGAAGCATCCGGGCATAGCACGCATGCTGGCGAACGATGAGTTCCGCCTCTTTTACAGGGAAATGTTCCCTGTCGATGAAACCCAGGGAATGCGACTTTTGTACATGAGCATCATGCTTCGGAATTCATGGATGCCGCCTTCCGATGTTCCATTTATCCCATTGCTGGCTATGCCCGGGCCTCATGGAGCGGTCATCCAGATTCCTTGGCATGTGGTAATGGACATGCCCGCACCTCCCGATTCCGTCAAACCAGGGAAATTCGCCGAGATCGGACAGATCGACCGCCGAGCAGACCAGATGGTGGCGGATGCGAAGAGAGAAAGATATGCCGGGTTCGTGGGCAAACTGCGCTACGGTTGGGACGTCTTCACATTTATTTGCTCAATTCTGTTTTGGATAGGCGTCGCCGCTGGCGTCATTATGGCCATTATGCGAGGCAAATAACCTTCGCTCCCGTTCCGTTCGCTGTCATAGCCGCATCCCTTCGCTCAATAATAAACTCATCATCAGGCTATCGCCGCCCTTCTCATGAATCGCATCCCTCTCGTTTTTTCCATTCTCGCCGTCACTTTCAGCGCTAACGCCGCCGAACCCGCGAAGAAAGCCGAACCGAAGAAAGAAAAGCCCTTCACACCCGGTGGCATCTACCGGCAGGGTGACATGCAGCGACCGCGGCCCTCAGTGATAACGCCGCCGTCGGAAAATACACCGCCGAGCGATGCGATCGTGCTCTTCGATGGCAAGGACCTCTCCAAATTCATCCGCAGGCCGCGTCGCGATGACCCCGACCAGAGCGACGTGCCGAACTGGAAGATCGAAAACGGTTACGCGGAGATCAAATCGAAGGGTGGTGACATCGACACGAAGGACAAGTTTGGTTCCTGCCAGATTCACCTCGAATGGGCCACGCCCGCCGAGGTCGTTGGCAGCAGCCAGGGCCGCGGCAACAGCGGCGTGCTCATTCATGGCTGGGGCGAGGTGCAGGTGCTGGATTCATACGACAATGACACCTATCCCGACGGCCAGGCCGCTGCGATCTACAACAAGTATCCGCCGCTCGTGAACGCCAGCCGCAAACCCGGCGAGTGGCAGAGCTACGACATCATCTGCGAGTGCGCGAAGCTCGACGACAAAGGCGCAGTGCTGCAACCCGCACGCCTCACCGTCATTCACAACGGCGTCATCGTGCAACACGCCGTGGAGATGGACGCCAAGGTGCAGGAATTCGGCTTCACACTTCAAGATCATCACAATCCCACGCGCTACCGCAACATATGGGTGCGTCCGCTGCATCAACGCGACGAGAATGCCAAGGCTGCTGACACACCGACACCGGAGAAGACGGTGAAGTGATCACTTCACTGCCGCCTCGTTCACGCGTTTCACCAGATTAAGCACCGTTTTCGCGGGAATCGCCTCGTGCAGCACCAACGTGGTGCCGGTCGAAGGCGGTGGATTGCTGTTGAAGGTCTGGATGCGGGCGACATGGCCGATCACATTGCCGAACTCGTCCAGAATGGCCGATCCGCTGCTCCCTTGCGCCCAGTCCGTGCTGACGTTGAGCCGCTGGCTCGAAGCGTCCGCGGTTGTGTCATTCGAGAACAACCGGTTCACGATTCCAGCGCTGAAATAACCCCGATGTTTCAGCGGATCACTGAAACAGTAGGCCGGTTCGCCAAGCTCCACATCAGCACGTAGCGGCAGCGGCTTGAGGCCGCCAGCCACGATACGGATGAGCGCCGCGTCAGACTTGGCATCAGCGCCGAGAATCGCCGTTGTTGAAAAGATGTCGTTGTTGCCATCAGCCACGATCAGCCAGCCTTCCTTCAACGTCGTCGGCGGCTCGATGACATGGTTCGCCGTGGCGACCACATCCGGTGCGATGGCGTACGCGCCAGCCATGTTGAGGTGCATCTTGTCACAACGCGTGCAACGATAATACCATCCTGCACGCAGGTGCGCCGCACGCGCCACACGCGCGATGTCGCGGCTTGACTTCGGCTGCGTGGATTCGGAGACCAGCGCCACGTGGGCAGGCTGCGGTTGTTGAAGCTGCGTCTTGGCCACCTTGTCCGTGATGAATTTGCCAGAACTCACGACTTTGCCCGCGATCGCCAGCAACGGGTCAGGCGGAGATGGAGGCGCGGAAGGCGAAGGTGTCCGTTTGTCGGCGACCGGTGGCTTTCCGCTGGGCGGCAGCGACAGCGCCTTCTCCACGGCTGGCCGCAGCGAGGCCCCTCGTAGCTCCGAGCCCTTCGCCAGCACCTTGCCTGTGCTGCCATCCACGAGAAAGCACGCCGGAATGGCACGCACCTCATACAGCTTCGCCAGATCGGCATCCCAGCCCTTGCCATCACAGATTTGCGTCCACACCATGCCCTTGTCCTTCGTGAAAGCGGCGAGCCGGTCCTTCGTGCGCTCGTTGTCGAGGCTCACGCCCAGCACCTCGAAACCCTTGGCATGCAGATCCGTGTAAACGGAGGCCAGGTTCGGCACCTCGGCCACACACGGTCCGCACCATGTCGCCCAGAAGTCGAGCATCACGACCTTGCCTTTGTAGTCGCCCGGGAAACTGACCTTCGCTCCTGCTGTGCTGGTGGCCTCAAAGCTTTTCGCCTTTGCGGGATCCTCGTCCGCACCATGCGTGAAGTTGACGATCAAACTGGCGGTGATGACGAGAAGGTGGCGTTTCATAGGCTGGCGGCGCGTGAAGCGCCGCACCCTAAACGTCCGTGTCAGGGTTTCTTTTGGGCCACACCACGATCTTTGCGCTGTTTTTCAGCCACCAGCTTGTGCGTGTCCTCGCCCACCCAGAGATCAGTGCAATGGGCTGGCTTGCCCGGAAGCCCGGCAGTGGAGTTGAAGAGCAGTAAATCGCCCACGGCGAGATCAGCCAGCTTTGCCGCCTCCGCGCCTTTCCACACACGCGTTTCGTCGTTCACGCTCAGAATGCGCCATCCGATGTCCTTTGGCCGTTGCATGTCGCCATTGTAGTCCTTCACCTCGGGAAGCTGCCACGCGACATCGATCCGCCTGTCCTTGAGATGCAGCGCGATGACTCGTGCCGTGATAAAACACGTCGAGGAATGACTGAACTCATCGCTCACCAACCCTGCTTTGGTAAACTGGCCATTTTCATCCTGATAAAGATGAAAACGACAACGCGTGCCGGATGGAATGTCTGAGAGCGACGCGTCCGCGTTGAGATATTTCACCTTCGCCTTGTCGATCAATGTGAAGTCCACCACCTGTCCGCCTTTCTCGGCGACAAACTGCCCGCCGTTCGATGCCGACTTTACCAATGCACCATCAACCACATGCTCCGCGAACGGCGGCGGCTCCTGGCCGGGCTTGAGTTGATACCACGGCAGCTTCTCGTTGCTGCGATCAGTCCGAAACGGAAACTGTTCGGGATACTCCTTCGCCACGTTCTCGATCAGCTCAGGATTCAGCATGCGTCCGAAGCCATAGCCCATCAGGCTCTCGCCATAGAACTGGTCCTGCACCTTCCAGCCTTGCAGAAAGATGCGGACGACACGGCCTTTGCGAAAGCCTTCGAGCATGTTCGACACGCTGACAGTGATTTGATATCCGCTGCAGCCAAAGCCGTCCGCAGGCAGCTTTTGCACGTCCTGAATGGAGCCGCCCTCGCCATCCACGCCGGGATTCCAGGTACGCAGTTCGTCATTCGCCACGCAGGTCCTCGTGCTTTTGCCTTTCGCGAGCAACTCGCCGTATGCGGATTCGTAGAAGGCGGGATCGCCGCTGAAAAGAATCACGGTGACCTGCTTGCCCTCCGTTTTCGTGATCCAGCCGGCCACGCCGCGCTTCTCGGTGAACTCGCGGAACTTCTTCTGCTGCTCAGCATCGGGCTTCTGCCCGTCGTCGGTGGTGAGCAGCAGCATTGGGCGGCCGCTTACGCCGGGAAGCAGGAGGAAGTCCATCTTCGTGCCCAGCGGCACCTCGCGCATGTCCGCCTCGCTGCCGCGATATTTCATGACCGCATACGGCGGCATCGTGAAGTCGATCAACTCGCCCTTCCCCGTGCGAAACTGGCCGCTGCGATGAATGAAGTCGGCGCTGACCAGCTCACCTCTCACGCGCTTGGCATCGGTGAACTTTGGAAACGTCAGCTCAACCGCATGGAGCGACAAAGTGAGAAGAATAAAAAGGAACGGCAGGCGCATGAACGATAGGTCACTGGAACTTCACATCGACCTTCGGCAGCAACGCCTTGATCTTTGCCTGTGTTTCGGGCGGGTAGCTTTGCGGACGTTTGATCAACTTGAGTTCCTTGAGAAAGGAAAACGCCTGCAACTGCGGCAGACGCTCATCCGGCAGGGCAAGGCCGCCGATTTCGAGCTGTTCGAGCTGCTTGAGGTCGGCGGCGAGTTTCAGGCCAGCATCATCGAGATGGTCGCAATGCGTGAGCGTCACGCGCTTCAGCGTCGGGATCGCCTTGATCGCGGCGATGCCTTCCGGGCCATCGAGACCGTCGCCAAGCTGCAAATACTCCAGCGGCAGGCCCACGAGATTTTTCAGGCACGCAGCGGTGGCATTGTGGGTGCCGATTTCGAGGCCCTTGAGCTTCTTGAGTTTCGCCAGATGCACCGCGCCTGCGTCAGTGAACTTCGCGTGGGCGAGGCTGATGCTTTCGAGATTCGGCAGATGATCGCAAAGCTCCTTCAATCCTTCGTCATCGATGCTGCTGCCACGGTGGCTGACCTTCGTCACCTTGCTCCAGCCTGTGCACTTCGCGTAAGCGCGGCCGGTCATCACGGTGCCGACGAAGGAGAAGTTTTCGAGGTTCTTCAACCCCGCAAACTTCTCCATGCCGGCATCCGTGAGCTTGCCATTGTTGGTGAAGCGCAGGCTCTTGAGGTTTTTGAGTTTTCCGATCGGCGCGATCCATTCGTCGTTCGCCTTGGTGGAGATCACGTTCAGCGACTCCAAGGTTGTGATGTGCCCAAGGTGCTCGAAGAAGGCCGCGTCGTAGGGGTCGGTTTCACGTTTGTCATGCGGTCCAGTGTTGGGCACGGCCAGATCGACAGACTTCAGGCTGTCAAAGATGCTCACATCACCACCCGCGGCCTTTTTTAGCATGGCGGGCGTGGTGTTGACCTTCCCCACCTTGCCATGCGCTCCCTCGACCGTGGCGGTCACCGCCACCACATGTGAATGCTGTCTGGTGGCGGCCAAAATGGCCGGACCGTGCTCCTTGAGCGCTTTTTTCATCTCCGCCGTCGTGGTGGTGGCGATGAGCGTGTCGAGATCAGCCTGTGATTTGACCTGCGAGAGGTCCGGTGGAGCGGCAAGAACCGGGGCGAGGATGCCGGACAAGGAGAGCAGAACGATGGAAAGTTTCATGGCATGCTGGGTGGTGGATCCCTTCCCAATCATACGATCTCACTGACCGGTCCGAGACTATCAACAAACTTTTCGGCGTTGAGTTCCATCTTTTGCAGCATGGTTACGAAGATGGTGCCGTGGTCGGTGGCACCATGCCCGGCATGCGGATCAAGCGCAAACGACGAGGAAGTAATGGGCGAAGGGTGAACAAGCGGGAGCTTCATGGAGTGGTTGAGTGATGGAACAGGCTTATTTTGCGAGCTGTCCGTCGCGTTGGAAGGTCTGCCAGTCGGTGGCGAAGGCGGCATTGAGGAGCCAGGAGGCAATGGACTTCTCGCCGGTGAAGTCAGTGAAGGGTGAGATGGACAAGGTTTGATAGCCGCCGGTCTTCGCGTTCCAATTTTGGCCAAGGTGGCCGGACTCGGCTTTGAGCTCGTTGAGCTTTACCGGTCCTTTCAATGCGTCGGCATCGGCAGGCACGCGTGCGGCGAAGCTGTGCCGCAAAAAGGAGAAGACGAGCGGCCACGTTTTTTCGCCGGGCCCGTGACCGGTCTTTGGCTCGACGGCGTAGTGCCAAAGTGCGTTGTGTCTCTTCCGCATCGCCTCGACGACGGCCAGGTTCTCTTCTTTGGAGGGACGAGCGAAGAAACCATCGTCCTCGCCGAAGATCACCATGCCGGGTACTTGTGCACCTCCGGGTTGATAAACCTGAAACGTCGTTCCCGGGCGCATGGAAACCCAGCCCCATACGCGGGAACCTTCGGTGGCAGTGAAAATGGCGGAAAAGCCGGTGCCGTTCGAGTGGCCGTAGAGAAACAGCGGTGCGTTGGCGAGTTCGGGATGCCCCGACTTAGCACCGAATTCCCTCAAGCGGTCGTAAAGCAAGCTACGAGGCCAGAAACCACGCTGCATCGGATTGCCGACGAACTTGAACAGCGCAAGATGCAGCTCGCGAGCGATCTTCCGCATCTCTGCGTGCTTGTAGAGTGTCTCACCGCTGCCGTGGCCGGTGATCGTCACGATGCCGCGCACGGTGCCAATGCCATCTGGGATCCAGAGATCAAACTTCACGTCTTCCTTTTTGCCTTCACCCTTTTGCTTCACGGCCTCTCGCCACTGCTCGTCCGTGAGATTCCAGTCCCAATGCTGCTCGATGACCTGATTCGGTGCCGGCGTACCCCACTTGGCCTCGTCGAGAATGATGTTGCCCGCGCCCTGCGCCTTCACACCCGCATTCGCCCGAATCCAACCGATGCTGTGGCACTCGGGCAGTTGCAGCGTTTCGCTCAGCTCGATGTCGGCGGCAAGCAGCGTGTTGCACGAGGCAGCCGCAACCAAAAGTACCGCGCGCATGATGGGAAGACAAATATTCATCAGATGATCTCGCTGACGGGTCCGAGGCTGTCCACGAACTGCTCGGCATTAAGTTCCATTTTGTGCAGCATGGTCACGAAGACGTTGCTTAGGCGGGCTTTGTCGTCCTTCGGCTTGCCGCAAAGGCTGCGCCATTCGTCGTAGCTGAGCGTGTAGTCCTCTTTGAGGTGCGGGCGGTTGTAGTCGAGGTGCTGGCCGTGTTTGAGGCCGAGTCCTTTGCCCCCAGCGAGGAGGATGGGCAGGTTGCTGTTGCAGTGGCTGTGGCCGTAGCTCATGCCGCTGCCGAAAAGGACCATCGTGCGGTCGAGCAACGGTTCATCGCCGTCTTTGATCGCGCCCAGTTCGTCAAGGAAGTGCGCGAACTGCTGCATGATGAAGGCATCGCTCTTCGCGAGACGCTCGAGCACGACGGGATCGCCGTTGTGATGGGAGAGGTTGTGGCGGGCCTGGGTGATGCCGATCTCGGGAATGGCGAGCCCGTTGCCCTCGCTGCCGTTCATGTAGGTGATGACGCGTGTCATGTCTGTGCGCAACGCGAGCACGATGAGGTCAAACATGGTGCGCCAGTAGTCACCGGCCTGCGCCTTGGGCACATCGCGCTGGAAGGGCGCGGCGAGTTTTTGATCCACGACCGGTTTCGGGATGTCGAGCCACGAATCGAGGCGCTCGGCGCGCTTTTCGACATCGCGCACCGCGTGCAGATACTCATCGAGTTTCACGCGGTCATCGGTGCCGAGGTCCCGGCGGAGTGTCTTGGCCTCGTCGAGCACGGAATCGAGCACGCTGCGGCGTTTCGTGAGCCGCGCACGTTGCGCAGCGATGCCACCGGGCTCCTCGCCAAAGAGGCGGTTGAAGACCAGCTTCGGATTGTCCTCAGCAGGCAGTGGCACACCATCACGCGAGAAGGCGAGCGTGGAGCTGTTGAAGGGCTGGCCGGTTCCCGATGAAATCGACAGCTCCAGCGAGCTGAAGCGCGTGTTCTGCCCCACCGTCTCCGCCATCATCTGATCGACCGAAACACTGTTTTCGTATTTGCGGCCGCTTTGTGCGTCGATCTTCGCGCCGGTCAGCCAGGTGTCCGCGCACACGTGTGCCTGGCCGAGGCCGTTTGGATGATGCAGCCCGCTGAACACGGTGAAGTCGTTTTTATGCTTCGCCAGCGGCTTCAGCGACTCGGAAAGCTCGTAATCGCGCCCCGCCTGTTTGCACTGCCACGTCATGCCGTTCACGCCGTTCGGGATGTAAACGAACACGCTGCGGCGTGGCTTCGTCGCCGTGGCGGCGCTCGCCCGCATCGGGATCATCGCGTCCAGCAACGGCAGCGCGACCGTGGTGCCGATGCCGCGCAGGAAGTGGCGACGGTTGAGAAGCCAGCGTTGGGATTGGATGTTCATGGCAATTCAGGTTTGTTGATACGTCGTAGCCGTGGACTGACAGTCGTGACAGTAAAAGGCGTAATAGGTGCCTTCACACGACGGGAAGTCTCCTTCATTGAGCTGTCCTATAAAGCGCATGGTTTGCGAGCAGTCCGGACATTTGGGATAGATGGAGTCTTGAACCCATGTTGGGTGGCCTCCGAGCTGCGATGACTTCAGATCCATGCACCAATCAGCGGCTTGAATGGCTCGACGAGGAGACAATGCAATTTCGACATTTTTCCATGCAGGCTCGCTCCATGGCTCGGAATGGTCCGGCAGCCATTTCGGACGAGTTGCCATGCTGTGAGGTCTGAGCATGCCGTCGGCACCAATCTTCGCGTAGAATCCGTCTCCGTAACATGTGCAGCCGTGGCAGGTTAAAACCCTGAACCGTGGTGTCTTGACGCCATAAAATCCCAATCGCGAATCTGACGGATCAAAGTCAAACATCCAGGATAGCTCGTAGCCACACCATGGACACGCCTGACCGGCTGATTGAAACGTGTTAACCGGACTGGCTTCAGTCACACGAGAGGACGGCAACAATGCATAACATTCATTGAAGGTTAGTTCGCTTCGCTTGCCGCCCGCAAACTTCCACCCACCTACGACGCTGTATCCAGATGGTGAAAGATAAAGCTTGGCCGCCCAAACAGGTTTTTCGGCATCCCAACGAACGAATGCAGATTGAACAACTTCGTCACCAATCCAAGCCAGTGCGCTCAAGGCATGATTGGCGTTTGCCTCACCACGGTCGAGTGAAGCTATGATCGCATCTCGAATCTCCGGCTTGGCAGATCTAAAGATGATCGACGGCCAATAGTGTTTTCTTGAAACCCATTCACGAAGCATCTCGGTCAAATCGAAATCAGTGAGTGTCGCCAGACTCTTTGCAATGTCTTCTGCTCGATCTGTGTCTTCTTCAGCCATGGCAACTTTGGCCAAGCTCGCCAAACGCATCGCTTGTTCTTCGCTGAAAGATGCAAACAGCTCTTCGACTCCCAACGGTGGAGGCGCGTAAACAATCAACGGATCATGCTTCTTGGGTTCTAGCATGATTGAAGCGATCTCGACAGGATCGTTCACCCCCTCATACTGATTCACCGTCCGCCGGTTGAGCCGAACATACTCGTCATGTTCCTTTTGGGCGATTGCAGCCATGCAAGGCGCGCACAATCCACCATTTGCAGCCGCAGTTGCCGGTAAAATGGTGTTTTTGCAGTCAGGATTAGTGCATGGAACGCGGTCGGACATATGTCATCGTTTCTGAAATAACGGCGAGCAGACGAGGTTTTCGATCATGGAGACGATCTGGTAATCATTGCGCTTCGCCTCCTCGGCGATGCGCTTCAACTCACTTCGATCCGAGAAAGTCATGCCGCGACGGAGGGCGTAGGTGGCGAGCTTTTCGGTGAAGGCGGCGGCGAAACGGTCGGTGTCGTCGAGGAGGATTTTCTTGAAGCCTGCGGCATCAGCGAATTTGCGTCCGTCAGGCAGTTCACCGCTGGGATCGAGCGTTGGATCGGCGCCGGTGCCGTCCTTGATGTTTTCGACGGTGCGCCAGCGGCCGATGGCGTCGTAGTTGTCGAAGGCGATGCCGATGGGGTCGATCTTGCTGTGGCAGGCGGTGCAGTTCGGGTCGGAGCGGTGCAGTTCGAGCTTCTCACGCACGGTGGTCTTCTTCGTCTTCGCGTCCGGCGTGCTGAGCGCGGGCACGTTCGCGGGCGGCGGAGGCGCGGGTTTGCCGATGATGGCATCCAGCAGCCACACGCCGCGATGCACGGGTCGGTGCCGTGTACCGTCGCTGGTGAGACTGAGCACGGAGGCCTGCGTGAGAAGGCCGCCGCGATGGTCCGCTGGCGAGAGTGAAAGGCGGATGAGGTCGTCAGAAGGGGAGACAAGGAGACCATCAGACAATGAGACAGGGAGAGTCTCCTTGTCTGATGGTCTCCTTGTCTGATTGTCTTTCCGCGCCCGGACATAAGACTCCATGAGCCCATAATGCATGGCGAGGCGTTCGTTGATCATGGACCAGTCGGAGTTGAGAAACTCGCGTAGCGGGCCATTGCGGTGCATGAGTTCAGCGAAGAAGCCGGTGGTCTCCTCAATCATGCTCTGCTCCAAATTCTCGTCGTAGTCGGGGTAGAGCACCTTGTCCGGTGGAAACATGCCGACTTTCCGCAGTTGCAGCCACTGGCGTGGAAAACTCTGCGCAAAGGCCTGCGCCTTGTCGTCAGCGAGCAGGCGCTTCACCTCGGCGCGGAGCGTGGCAGGCTCATGAAGCTTGTTTTGACGGGCGAGATCAAGCAGGCGCGCGTCTGGCATCGTGCTCCAGAGGAAATAGGACAGGCGCGAGGCGAGTTCGTGATCGGTGAGATGCTGGCGCGGCGTCTTCGCATCGCCTTCGGAAAGATAGATGAAGCTCTTCGAGCACAGGACGGCGACGAGCGAATTCTTCACGGCCAGCTCGAAGCTGTCGCCGAGTTTCTGAGATTGCTCAAAGGGCTGCAGCAGCGGCGTGATCTCCGCCGTGCTCACAGGACGACGCCATGCCTGCTCGGCGAACTTCGTCACGATCTCACGCGCATCCTTGCTCGCGAAGATGCGCTGGTGAGCAGGCGTGGGCCAGGATTCGACGATGGGACCGTCCCACTCCACGCGATCGATGATGAGCGTGGGCTCGATGGGCTTGAAATCGTCATCGGTGAGCTTGAGCTGCCATGGGACGCGGCTGCGTGTGTTCGTGAACGCATTCGGCGTGCCGCTGTGACGCGAGCGGCGGCCCTCGGGGTTCGGGCCGGGCACGCTGTTGATGATGCGCACGGGATACTTGCCCGCGACGAGATGCACGCGGGCCTCGACGGTGATCGGCTTGTCCTCTGCCGCGTCGATGTCTCGCTCGATGAGCGTTTGGTCGATGCTCGACATGTACACCTTCAGCCGCGGTGCACGTCCGCCCTCGGGCCGCAGGCCGCTGAGCTTCAGTCGCAGGAGATAGTCGCCCGTCGTCTTCACCTCGAGGTTCCACGAGTCGGTGGTGTAGTTGTTCGGCACGATCTCGATGCGCACCTTGTCTGCGATGCCACGCGCGGTGTATTCCTCCTTGAAGCCCTTCCAGCGCATGTCCCACGGCTCCCACGTGATCGTCTCGCGCTTCGGCTCCGGGCGGATGGACAAAGCCTCGTCCAGCGCGGCCTCGGCAGCAGCGATGTATTTCTCCACGTGCGCCGGCGAAAGTGTGAGGATCGAGCCGATGCGCTCAAAACCCTTCCAGTCTGGATCTTCGGGCAAACCGGTCGGCGCCTTCACATCAAACGTCACACCGAGGAGGTCGCGGATGGTGTTTGCATACTCCTCGCGTGAGAGCTTGTGAAACGTCACGCGCTCGCCAGATGACGACTGCTTTTGCTTCTCCGCCTCATAAAGCTGGTCGGCGATCCAGTCCGCCACCTTTGCGATTTCGTCTGCTTTCGGCCGCGGCTCGTCATCCGGCGGCATGTCGCCCGAGTTCAGGCGGTTCATCGACTCTTCCCAGTGCCCCATGATCTTCGGCGACATGAGGTCCACGACGAGATTGTCGAGCCGCAGATCGCCCTTCTGCTTCTTCGCATCATGGCACTTCGTGCAGTGCTGCTTCAAAAACACCATCACCTGCTTGTCCGGCACGCTGGTGGCGGCAATGGCAAGAGTGGCGGAAGCAAACAGCGCGGGGAGAACGAATCGGATCATCAGTCGGGCTACAAAACGACTGCGGTGCGGTGTTCGTGCACGTCCCCCGAATCTTCGGGGATCAGGGCTGCCGCACACTGATTTCGCCCCACAAATTGGGCGAGAGCATGATCTCGCCGGGAATGTCATCCACAAGCCCAGTGCTTCGGTTTGATCACGATCTTGGGAAAAGCCAGGAAACGCGCCGCCATCAGTACTTCGGGAAGATATCCGGCGTGGGGAAACGGTCTTCGGGGTTGCTGCTGTCGCCGACGTATTCTTCGCGCGGGAGATTGACGAGCGGCCAGTTGGAGGGACGGACGCGGACGATTCGGCCGGGGCGAATGCCTTCGATGATGAGATCGGTCTCAAAACGGATCTGGATGCCGCTGCTGCCGAGAGGAACATCACCGGTCGCTTTCGTGACATCGAGGATGGTTCCCTTGGAGGCCATGTGAGCGGGACCATAGGCGCCGCCTGCATGCTTCAAGGTGTTCTCGACTCCGTTCATGTTGGCGCCGACACCCTTGTTGAAGTCGGCGTAAAGCGATTCGTCCATGCCGCCGAACAAAGTCGCGGTCACGGTAGCGCGGCCGAACTTGCCATACTCGACAGCATCGACCCACGCGGGCATCCAGCGGCTACGAATGAAGGCGTTGTGCGTTTCGGTCTGGTTTTTGGCGGCGCGCTGCATCGAGGCGTCATCGAGCCAGATGTCCGAGATGTGAAAGCGGGTGAAGATGCCATCCGGAGTGGGTTTCCAGGTGATGCCAAGCAACACAGCCTGGCCACCGAGCGATTTTTTGCCATCAGCGGGCCACGCGCCTTCGGCGATCAAGTCCTCGATCTCGAGGCATTCGCGGCCGCGCCAGATGCGGGTGGCGGCATCGAAGGTCAGTTTTTCTTCCTCGGCCTTGCTGTTACCGCCTTGCTTCGGTTCGCAGGTGGCGATGATCATGCCTTCGCGGTTCTTGAGTTCCACATCCTTCAGCTTCCAGACGAGTCCCTCGCGCTGGCAGTGGCTGGGTTCGTCTTCGAGCAGGAGGACGTGGTTCTCAGCGGGCGCGACTCCTTTGCCGCTGTAGCCGGCAGTTTTGTCCTTGTTATCCACCGGTAGCACGGGCACCGCAGAGGTCTTCGGATCCGGCGGAAGATAGGCGCGGACATGCAGCACGGTGCCGAGCGGGATGTCCCACAGATCTGCCGGTGCGTTGTGATATCGCACGATGCCGTAAGGCAGCATGGCGAAAGGATGCGGTGCGTTGCGGAAATACGTGCCCGCTCCCTGCACGCGGATGCTGCCGCGGCGGTTCGCATGATCGACGAAGACGAGTTCGCCGCGATAGGAATGCGCCTTTTCCAAAGGAGGAAACTTGCCGGTTTCAGGGCGGAAGATCTCCGTTCCGGGTTCTTGGTTCTTCGTTCTTGGTTCTTCGTTTGCGGCATTTGAAACAACGGTGAGTGCACATGCGACGGCCGGCAATGCCCGACGGCAGACAACCAAGAACCAAGAACCGGGAACCAAGAACAATTTCATAGAATCAGTATTTCGGAAAGATGGACGGATTTGGGAAGCGCTCGTCGATGTTGGAGGCGCCGTTGCCGAGATGCTCTTCGCGCGGCAGGTGGACATCGGGCCAGTCAGCGGGACGGACCTTGACGATGCGCGTCGGTCGCATGCCTTCGGTGATGAGATCGGTTTCGAAACGAATCTGAATGCCACTGCTGCCGAGAGGAATGTCTCCGGGCAACCGTGTGACATCGATGAGCTTGCCGCGTGCGGCCATTTGCGCGGGGCCGGCGGAGCCGCCTTCAGTATGCTTCAGCGTGTTTTCGGCGCCATTCATCAAGGCGGCGACGCCCTTTTTGAAATCGGCATAAAGCGAGGGATCCATGCCGCCGAACAACGTCGCGGTCACCGTCGCGCGGCCGTACTTGCCATACTCGACGGCATCGACCCAGGCGGGCAGCCAGCGGCTGCGCATGAAGGCCTTGTGTACTTCGGTTTGGTGCTGCGCCGCGTTTTGCATCGCAGCGTCGTCCAGCCAGATGTCCGAGATGTGAAAGCGGGTGAACACTCCGCCCAGCGTGGGCTTCCAGGTGATGCCGAGCATCACGGTCTGGCCATTGAGGGCTTTTTTTCCTTCCGCGGGCCACGCGCCTTCGGTGATGAGGTGTTCAATGCGGAGGAATTCGCGACCACGCCACACGCGCGTGGCGGCATCGAAGCTCAGCGTTTCCTCGACGACCTTGCCACCACCACCTTGCTTCGGTTCACGGCTGGCGATGATCGTACCTTCACGGTTTTTGATTCCCAATTCCTTGAGCTTCCAGACCATTCCCTCGCGCTGGCAATGGCTGGGCTCGTCCTCGAGGAGAAGGACGTGATTCTCGGCGGGAAAGATGCCCGCGCCGCGATTGTGGTTCGCATCTTTGTCCTTGTTGTTCACCGGCAACACCGGAACGGCGGAGATGGTCGGATCCGGCGGAAGAAAAGCGCGGACGTGCAGCACGGTGCCGAGCGGAATGTCGCGTAGATCCGCCGGTGCCCCATGATAGCGAACGATGCCATAGGGCAGCAGGGCGAACGGATGCGGATCGTTCCTGCGAAACTGGCCCGACCCTTCCACGCGAAGGCTGCCACGGCGGTTCGCGTGATCGACGAAGACGAGTTCGCCGCGGTAGGAGTGCGCTTTTTCCAGCGGCGGAAATTTTCCAGCTTCGGGCCTAAAAACGTCTGTTCCTAGTTCTTGGTTCTTTGTTCTTGGTTGTTCGGCGGCGGCGTTTGCCAGCACGACGAACGAACAAGCAAGCACTGCCAACCGAGGACAAACCAAGAACCAGGAACGATGAACAAAGAACATCACAGAGTGATCACCTTGTTGCTGTCGCCAAATGTGTCCGTCTCCACGCCCATGCGCTGGGCCATGAGGAGCAGAAGGTTGCTCATGTGGGCGTCGGTGTTCACGGGGCGGCTGCAGACCTGGTAATGTGCGGTGGTGAGCGCACCGTCCGCGCCGATCGAGTAGCCGGCGAAGTCCTTGGCCTCCTTGTTGAAGTCGAGATGACTGCCGTGCTTCAGGCCGAGATCCGAACCGCCGGCGAGCACCAGCGGGAGGTTGGCGTTGCCGTGGCTGTGACCGTAGCACATGCCGCTGCCGAAGAGCGACATCGTGGAGCCGAGGAGCGGCTTGCCATTGAGATCCTTCGTCTCGGAAAGCCGGGTGAGGAAGTAGCTGAACTGCTCGATGGCGAAGGTGTCGTAGTTGGTGAGCTTCTCCATGTAACCGGCATCGCCGCCGTGGTGACTGAGCTGATGGCGCGACTCGGTGATGCCGATCTCGGGAATGGAGAACGCATCGCCTTCACCGCCGAGGCTGAATGTAGCCACGCGTGTCACATCCGTCTGGAACGCGAGCACCATGAGGTCATACACAGTGCGGAAGTAATCGCCCGCCAGCGTCTGCGCGATGTCGCGGTTGGTGCGTTTGCGATCGGCGTCGGAGATGACAGGCAGCGGTGTGTCGAGCCACGCATCGGCGCGGCGCGTGCGAATCTCTGCCTCGCGCACGGAGGTGAGGTATTGCTCCATGCGGCCCTTGTCCTCGGCGCCCATCTTTTTCTCAAGCTGCCGCACTTCGGCGAGATTGGCGTCGAGCACACTGCCCTTGCGGCGCAAAGCACGACGCTGGGCCATCTTTCCGCCCTTCGGTTCTTCGAAAAGCGACGCAAAAATCTCACTGCAACGACGCAGCGCGGGCAACTGCACACCGTCCGCGGTCCAAGCGAGAGAGTTTTGCGTGAGCGCGACCTCCATCGAAGGATATCGCGTGTGCGGCGCGGTCATCTCCGCCATCTTCTGGTCCACCGAGATCGTGTTGCGATCCGATGGCCCGAGCTTGCCGCCGGTGAGCCAGACCGAGATGCAATTGTGATGATGACTAAGCGCGCCCGGATGATGCAATCCGCTGATCGGCGTGATGGCATCGCGATGCTTCTCCAGCGGCTTCAGCGACCGCGAGAATTGGTAATCCTTGCCCGCCGTGGTGATCTGGTAGTTCAGCGAGTGCACACCATTCGCGAGGTAGATGAACGCGCTGCGCTTTGGCGCTGCGGTGGCATTCTCCGCAGCACGCAGCGGCACCATGCACTCCAGCATGGGGAGTGAAATGAAGCTGCCGAGCGCCTTGAGGGCATGGCGGCGGTTGAGAAGCCAGGATTGGGACAGATAGTTCATAGTTCTTGGTTCCTTGTTCTTGGTTGAATTGGGTTCAGCGAGGATTGGGGGTGTTGAGGAGGTAGCGGATGAATCCACCGACTTTGGAATGCGTGAGAGCAGCCTGGTTGTAGATGGCATCAAACTCATCCTGGCTGATGTAGTCTTGATCCAAGGCGACGTAGAGCTGGCTTTGAACCTCCGAGCATGAACGCTGCGAGTAGCGCAGATATTTGACGAACTCTGCATTACTCCCTCCATCGAAACCCTCGGCGATATTGTGCATGGCAGAGCCTGAAGCTCGGGCAATCTGATCCCGCAGTCCAAAATCCTTCGCAAACGCTCCACGCATCGCCACGGCATAGACCTGCCTCGTCAGCTCACGCGCCAACTGCCAGCCTTCAATGTCTTCAAACCGTCGTATGGTCATGTTCCTAGTTCTTGGTTCTTGGTGCTTTGCTTCGAGGTTCGCGCCGCAGGGAAAGACGAAGAACCAAGAACAAGGAACCAGGAACATTTGTCATCGTTTTTTCATCAAATCAGAGAGAGCAACGGCGCGAACGATGTCCTTGATTCGATAATCGCTCTTCTTTGCCTCGGCCTGAATGGCGTTGAGGTCGTCCTCGTCGTCAAAGGCGAGGGCGCGGCGGAGGGCGTAGGTGCAGAGATGCTCGATGAAGGCGCGACCAAGCTTGTCGCGATCTTCGAGGAGGCGCTGCTTGAACTCGTTGGCGTCTTTGAAGGCGCGGCCGTCGGGCATCTCACCGGCGGGATTGATCAGGGGGTCCTCGCCGACGCCTGCGGCGACTTTTTCACGCGTGCGCCACTGGCCGATGGCATCGTAGTTGTCCCAGGCGAGGCCGAGCGGGTCGATCTTCGAATGGCAGGCGGCGCAGTTGGCGTCTTCGCGGTGGGCTTCGATCTTTTGGCGCAGCGTGGCTTTGGGGCTTTGCGGCGTCGGGGGTTCGATGGCGGGCACGTTCGCCGGCGGTGGGGGCGGCGGCTTGCCGAGCACGACCTCGCTAAGCCACACGCCGCGATGCACCGGACGATGGCGCGTGCCGTCAGACGTCAGGCCGAGCACCGCGCCCATCGTGAGCAGACCGCCGCGATGATCTTCGGGCTTCAGCGAGACACGTTCAAAGCGGCCCGACTTCGGCTCCGGCATGCCGTAAAAGTCGCAGAGACGCGCATTGGCCATGGTCCAGTCGGATTCGATGAAGCCGTCGATGGGCATGTTTTTGCTGAACATCTCGCGGAAGAACTCCACCGGCTCAGAGCGCATGCTTTCCTCCAGCCACGCGTCGTAAACGGGGTAGAGCTTCTTGTCCGGCGGGAACATGCCCACGCGATTGAGTTGCAGCCACTGCCGCGCGAAATCGTCGATGAAACGGCTGGCTTTGCCGTCCGCGAGCATGCGATCCACCTCTTTCTTCAAGCTGTCGCCATTCAGCGTGCCGGATTTCGCCGCGGCGAAGAGCGCGTTGTCCGGCATCGAACTCCAAAGCAAATACGAGAGCCGCGTCGCGAGTTCCGAGTCAGTGAGACGCTCGCGGGCCACCGGATCGCCCTCGACGATGTAAATGAAGTGACGCGAGGTCAGCACGCCCTGCAACGCGACACGATAGGCATCGACCAGCTTCTCACCCGCCTCGCGCTCATCGCGATACGACTTCAAATACTCCTCCAGCTCCTCCTGCTTCACCGGACGACGCCATGCACGCTCGGCGAATCTTTGCAAATGCTCCGCCACCACCTCGGGCGTCGCATCATCCGGCGGCACCACATCCTTGCGTCGCGACTTTTCCGGCTCCGACACCAGCGGCCCTTCCCATTCGATCCAGTCGAGCAGCACGGTGGAGAAAAGACCGTTGCCCTTGTCGTCGAACATCTGCGGCGCGTTCGGATTCAGCAGCAGGGTCTCGCTGCTGTGTGTGAAAATGTAGCCGCCGCGGCTCGCGAGCGCATTGCGGAAGGCCGCGCCTGCCCGGCGGTCCACCACATCGGTGGCCACCACGCAGAAATGCAACGTCGCAGGCATCTCGAGAAACACCTGAAACTCATACACCTGCGGCTTGTCTTCCGGTGCCGTGATGTCGAACTCGATCATGCCATCCACCGTCTCCTCGCCGGTCCGCGTGCCGATGCTCAGGTGCGCGATCTGGCCGTCGGGCGGACGGATGCCGCTGGCCTGAATGCGCAGTTTGTAGAGCCCGCTGTGCTCCGGCCCTGTCTTCCCGAACCAGTTTGGCGAGAGCGCATTCTGGACGGTGCCGGGGAACATCAGGTAACGCAGCTGGCGCTTGATGCCGAAGCGGTCCAGCGCCGTCTGCTGGTCTTTCCCGCCGTTGTAGCGCAAGTCCGCCGCCGTCATGTGCACCTTGCGCGCCTCACTCGATGAGGTGGCGGGAAAGGCGCGATCGAGCACCAGCTCCGCCGCGCGGTAGTAGCGATCCACATGCGAAGGCGACAGCGAAAGCTCCGACCCGATGCGCTCAAACCCGTGCCACAAATTGTCTTCGTTCAGCTCACCTGGTTTTGCGGGATCGTAGCGCACACCGAGCAGGTCATAGACCGTGTTTTGATACTCCTTCCGGCTCAGCCGGTAATGCGCCACCGCCGGCCGTGCCGCCATGCGCGCCGCGCGACCTTCTTTGAGCCGCGCATCGAGACTCGTGACGAAGGCCGCCATTTCCTCCTGTGTCGGTTTTTTCTCCTTGTCCTTCTTCGGCGGCATCTCGCCCGAATTGACCTGCTCGATCACCTCTCCCCAATGATGCGCGTCCGTGCCCAGTTTGAAATCCCGCGAGAGCTGATCAATACGCAGATCCCCCTTCTCCTTCTCGGGTCCGTGACAGCGGATGCAATGCGTCTTCAAAAACGCTTCAAAGGGCTCCGCAGCGCTGGCGGCACTGGTGAGAGCCACACTGGCGGAGAAGATCAAAGTAGTGGTGAAGGGTGACCAAAGACGAGAACAGGAAGGCATGATGTCGGTTTTACTACGCTCAGCCGCCTCATTCCTTAACATGCAGCCACCCACGAGAACTCGGGGGTGGCACACGTGGCGGACGATTGGTGGATAATCCGTATTTCCGTTGCAGGTATGCGTGTGTTTCCTTCCCCCGCCTGTTTGGCGCTGCTTCGCCAGCTCTCCGTCGTTTTCGCGATCGGGGTCATGCTGCCGCGCTCATCCGTAGCGGCAGATGCAGGCCAAAGCATTGTACACTTACTCAGCCCGGAGATGCGTCGGCTCGATGTGGAGCAGGCAGATTTGCAGAAACAACTCGGTGACATGCCACCCGTGCCGCCAGTGCAACTCACACAACGTCTCGGCTGGCATAGCGAGTATGGCACGTCGGAGGCGAAGGCGGAGTGGGTGGAGCTGAATCTCGGCCAGGCGCAGAGGATCGACTCGGTGGTGCTGATCGCTCCACCGCCGAATGGAGGCACGGTGGGCGTTGGTTATGGCTTCCCGCGCCGTTTTTACATCGAACTCCTCGGCGAGGGCGAGGACAACGAGCGCACGATCATCGCGGACCACACGGGTGAGGACTTTCCGAATTCCGGTCTGCTGCCCATCGTGATTCCAGCGGAAGGACGCATGGCGCAAAAGGTGCGCATCACGGCGACGAGGTTGTTTGAAACTGGAGGACGCTCGTTCTTCGCGCTGGGCGAGGTCATGCTGCTGCAAGGCAATCAAAACCTCGGTGCGCGGCTGGAGGCGATTGGGCCTGCCGCGGTGCGTGCGAGCAGCAGCCAGGGCACACGACCGGACTGGGGCCGCATCAATCTCGTGGACGGACACACCGTGCTCGGTCCGCCACTCGGCACGAAGAAGAGCCCGACACTGGGTTTTCGCAGCGTGCCAACGAGCGAAAGCCGGGCTTACAGCAAACCGTGGGTCGAAATCGATCTTGGCAGCGTGAGGCCAGTCGATGAAGTCCGGCTTTTCCCCGCGCATCCGCCGCAATTCGCGCACAGCCACGGCTACGGCTTTCCCGTGCGTTATCAGATCGAGTTGCGCGAAGAGGAGAATGACACGCCCATCATTCTCCCCGAGCCGCAGTCCGGCAGTTACAGCGCGGTGCCGGGTGACAACGTGGTCACAATCATCAGCGGCCACCGCGGGCGCTTTGTGCGACTTCAAGTTCTGGAGCCGCATGTGAGCAACGGCAGCGTCGTGCTCGCAATGGCAGAGATGCAGGTGTGGTCGGATGATAAAAACATCGCGGCAAGCAGCGACGTGATCGCATCCAACTCGACGGATCAGGATGGATGGTCACGCGCGGCACTGGCGGATGGCTTCACCAGCAAAGCGGACATCGTCAACTGGCCCGATTGGCTCGTCGGGTTGTCGAAGCGTCGCGAGATCAAGCAGCAGCTCGCCTTGATGAATGCGAGACGTGACAGCATCACGCAACGCTGGGAACGTTGGGGCATTGGTTTGCTGATTGGGATCGTTGTTGCGGGAGTTGGCGCTTTTGCCGTGTGGTTGAGCCGTCAACATCGCAAGCGGCAGGCCGAATTGGAACGCCTGCGTCTGCGCATCGCGCAGGATTTGCACGATGAGATCGGCAGCAGCCTCGGCAGCATCGCGCTTATCGCCCAAGACGTGCTCGCAGCCAACGCTCCGAAAGGCCAGACGCACGATGATCTCGTTGAGATCAAGGAAATCGCCGACGAGACCGTCGATGCGATGCGCGACATCACACGCTTGATGCAAAGCGAGCGCTACGGCAACGATGACCTGCCCACGCTGCTGCGCGAAGCGGCAGACCGCATGCTGCGTGGCGTGAATCATCAGATTCGCATCGACAATCACGCGCAGACAAAACTTCTGGCCGTCGATCGCCAGCGCGATCTCATTTTGATGTTCAAGGAGGTGCTGCACAACATCACGCGCCATGCCGCGGCCACGGAAGTGTCCATTTCCCTTACACCAGATCGTGATTCGGTTGTTCTGACCGTGAAGGACAATGGCAAGGGCTTTGACCCTGCCGCCATCACGACTGGCATGGGCCTCACAAATCTCCGCCGCCGCGCCGCGAAGCATCAGGGCCGCGCCGACATCGTTTCTTCGCCGCAAGGCACCACTCTGACCCTCACGCTTCCACTCCATGCCTGAGACCATCCAAGCCTGGCTCATCGAAGACCACAAAACCTACGGCGAACGTCTCGCACGTGCCTTGAACCGTGTTGACGGCATCGCGTGCACAAAACGCTTCACTGCCTGTGAGGACGCTTTTGTCGAATTGGCAAACTCGGCAGCGCCTCAGGTGCTGTTGCTTGATGTCGGCCTGCCTGGAGTGGATGGCATCGACGGCATCGCGCGCCTGCGTCAGCTCGCGCCGCAGATGGCCATCGTAATTCTCACGGTGTTCGAGGAAGACGACAAAATATTCCGTGCCATCTGCGCCGGAGCCGCTGGTTATCTGCTCAAAACATCAAGCACCGATGATATCGCCACGGCGATCCGCAGCGCGGCGGCGGGTGGGTCGCCCATCAATCCTACGATCGCCCGCCGTGTGCTGGAAATGTTCTCCAAAGCCAACACGCCGCAGCAGCAGAAGGACTACGGCCTCACACCGCGTGAGCTGGAGATTCTGCATCTGCTCGTCGATGGCAAAACGATCAAAGAAGCCGCCGCTGGCCTCGGCATCAGCTATTACACCGCTGACGAATACATCCGCAGCGTGTACGAAAAGCTGCAAGTGCGCAGCCGCGGCAGCGCCATTGCCAAGGCGTTGAAAGAAGGGCTTGTTTAGACGCTACTTCAGCAGATGCGGGGCGATGACCTTCGTCCAGATCGCGTAGCCTTTCTGATTCATGTGAAGCTGATCCTCAACAAAGATGTCCGGCAGCGGCTTGCCGTCGGCGCCAAGCATGGCGTCATGCGTGTTGATGTATTCGAGGCGCTTGTCGGTCTTGCAGAACTCCTGAGCAAGGCGGTTCAGCTCGCGCATCTTGTCCACGAGGTTCCAGCGCTTCGGATTCGGCGCATTGGAGACATAGCTGATGCGGCAGTCAGGCAGCGCAGTATGCACTTTGGCGACGAATGCCTTGATGTCGGTCAGCACGCGTTCCGGCGTCTTGCCGGCGGCGATGTCGTTGCTGCCAGCATACATGACGACCTGCTTCGGCTTGTATTTGATCACGGTCAGATCGGCGTAGTTGAACGAATCAAACGCCTCGGAACCGCCAAAGCCGTGATTCATCACGGGAAGGCCTGGAAAATCGTCTGCGAGCGAGGACCAGCGGCGAATGCTGGAACTGCCGGTGAAGATGATCGGGTTCGTGGGAGGAACTTTCTTCGCATCCTGCTCGGCGAAGGCCAATATGTCCTTCTGCCAGCGAATCGCCGACGTGACGATGTCATATCCGGCCTCGCTGAAGTGCAGCTTGTCCTCGACGTAAAGCTCGGGGCGCGGCTTGCCGTCGCTGCCGAGCAAAAGCGGGAAGATGTTGATAAAATCGACGCCATTTTTCGCGCAGTAAGCCGAAATGAGTCCGTTCGTTTTTTTGACGAGTTCGACTTCATCCCAACGCGAAGGAGCGGTCGGAATGGAAATGAAGGCGAGCTTCGTTTTCGGCAGTCCGGTGCGCACTTTGGTCGCAAATGCCTCAAACGCGGCCAGAACCTCCTCTGGTGTGCGTCCGGCATGCAGATCGTTGCCACCCGCGTTGAGGTAGATCTGCTTCGGATGGTATTTGATGACGACGCGGTCGGCGAAATGCACCACATCGCTGATCTGCGAGCCGCCAAAGCCACGGTTGAGCACCGGTGTCTTGCTGAACCGCTTCGACAGCGACTCCCAGCGGCGGATGTTGGACGCACCGACAAACAAGGTCACGTCCTTTGGCGGGGCCTTGGCTGCGTCGGCCGCTTCAAACGCCTGGACGGCCTTTTCAAAGCGTGCCGGGTCGGCAGGCGGGAGCGCGAACGCCTGTGAGGCAACAAACAGGGCAAACAGGACCAAAAGTGGACGATATTTCATGGCGCGGTGGCAAACGTTGTGCGTGTAAGGTGTCATGCAGTCATTGCTCAAAAGTTGGAAACGAAGATTTGCCCGGTTGCCCGAGCCGACCACTAGTCTGGCCGTGCCACCGGCCTTCCCCGTCTCTTTTGACCGACATCCGCAGCCACTCGTGCCCGGCGTCACGTTGCTGGAGCATGGTGCGCGATTTGTGGTGCATTCGCGGCATGCGAACGCGGTGGACCTCTGTCTCTACGATCCCGCCGACCCTTCCCGTGAAACTGCCCGAATACGACTGCGCCGCGGGGAATGCGATCTGTGGCATGCCACGGTGAGTGATGTGAAGCCCGGCACGCTTTACGGCTATCGCGCGCATGGCGCGTGGCTGCCGCAAAACGCGATGCGCTTCAACGCGAAGAAACTTCTGCTCGACCCCTATGCACGCGCCATTCACGGCATCCCGAATGCCGCGGAGCACATGCGCACGGTTCCCGACCCGATGCATATGCCGGGTAGTGCGGATAACGGACCGAAGGCGCTGAAAGGCGTGGTGATCGACGAATCCTTCGACTGGGGTGGTGATGCACCGCCACGCATCCCATGGAGCGACACGGTGATCTGCGAGCTTCATGTGAAGGGCTTCACGAAGACCCATCCCGATGTGCCTGCTGCACAGCGTGGCACCTACGCGGGCCTCGCGCATCCTTCGGTCACCTCCTACCTGCGGGAGCTTGGTGTCACCGCGGTGCAGTTGCTGCCGGTGCACCAGCATCTGGACGACCAGTTCCTGATCGACAAAAAGCTCACGAATTACTGGGGCTACAACACGATCGGCTTCTTCGCTCCACACAATGCCTATGCCGCCGCGAGCGATCCACAGGAGCAGGTGCGCGAGTTCAAGGCGATGGTGAAGGCGCTGCACGCGGCCGGCATCGAGGTGATCCTGGATGTCGTTTACAACCACACCGCCGAAGGCAATCAAAACGGCCCCACGCTGATGTTCCGCGGCCTGGATGATCACGGTTACTACCGGCATCACTTTGGTGAGGATGGCGCGGGATACATCAATGTCACCGGCTGTGGCAATTCGGTGGATTCCGCGAGCACGCCGGCGCTGCGGCTCATCCTCGACAGCCTGCGCTACTGGGTGACGGAGATGCGCGTGGATGGCTTCCGTTTTGACCTGGCGGTAACGGTGGCACGCAACGAGAAGGACGGCTTCCATGCGCAATCGCAGTTCCTCAGCGCGGTGGCGCAGGATCCAGTGCTGGCACAGGTGAAGTTGATCGCAGAAGCGTGGGACATCTCGCGTGAGGACAGCTACCAGGTGGGGCATTTTCCGGAGCCGTGGCGCGAGCTGAACGGCAAATACCGCGACACGATGCGCAGTTGGTGGCGTGGTGATGCCGGAACTACGGCGGAATTCGCCAAACGGCTGTGCGGCAGCCAGGATATTTACGGTTGGAACCTGCGCCCGCCGCTGGCGAGCATCAATTTCCTCACCTCGCACGATGGGTTCACGTTGCTGGATCTGGTCAGTTACGAAAACAAGCACAACGAGGCGAACGGCGAGGAAAATCGCGACGGCGACCATGGCAACCACAGTTCCAACTGCGGTTTCGAGGGCCCCACGAACAATCCATTGATCAATACCACTCGTGCACGCCTGCGCCGTGGCATGGTCGCCACCATGTTCTGCTCACTCGGAGTACCGTTTCTGACTGCCGGCGATGAACGTGGACGCACGCAACGCGGCAACAACAACGCCTACTGCCAGGACAACGAGATCAGCTGGCTCGACTGGATGCAGTGCGACCAGACGATGCTCGAATTCACACGCCGCATGGCTGCCTTCCGCCGCAACCTGGGCATCTTCGGACGTGGCGCCTACTTTGACGGCAAGATCAACCCCGCCACGGGCCTCCGTGACGTGACCTGGCTGGAAGGCAACGGCACGCTGCTCTGCCACGAAGAATGGCACAATGAGAAACGCCGCAGTTTCGGAGCACTGCTGGACACGCGGATACCTCAGTCAGGACCATTGCTGCTGATCTTCAGTCATGACAACGTTGCGGATGAATTCGTCCTGCCGGGCGGGGTTGAGGTTCGCTGGGCTGTGGTGTTCGACACGGCGCTCACTCCCAGCTTTCCCACCGGAAAGACCACCGCTTACGCCGGTGGCCAGCGCTATCCGCTCCAAGCTCGGAGCGTCGTCTGCCTCAGCCTGTCCGCGGGTCGCCCTGAGGGCTTGGAACCCGAGTGCTGAGTCGTAGGGCTGGAAAAGAAGGGCAGGAAGGCAGTTGAACCGTTGAAAAACAACGATCAATGGTTTGCTCAATTGTCTTATGGTGTTTATAGTTTATGTAAATGCCTGCACTCCGTATCGCGCTGTTTGCTCCGCTGCGCTCCTTGCTTGCCAGAGGGGTGGGGTCGGCTGTGGTCTCGGGCTTTGTATTGGTGGCCCTGCTCACGGTGGTTGGAAAGCTGGTCGCCTTTGCCAAAGATGCGGTGGTGGCGGCCAAATTGGGCACTACAGACGACCTCGATGCCTTCATGCTGGTCTTCGGCTTTTTCGCCTTCGCCTCCACGGTGCTCGCAGGTGGTTTGCCAGAGTCGTTTGTGCCTGCTTATGCCGAACTGCGTGAACGACGCGGCCTTCGCCGGGCCAACCGCCTCGGCGTCCAGACGGCAGCGTGGCACTTCGGCGCGTTGCTGATCAGCGGCGGCGTCCTGGTGCTCGCCGCGCCGATGGTCATCGAGTGGACGGGACGTGGTTTCGGCATCGCCAAGCAAGCGCTCGCCATCCGGCTCATGCATGGCCTGCTGCCCTTCCTGCTGTGCTTCGGTCTCGCCCAGCATCTCGGCGCATGGTTGCGGGCCGGGAAATCTTTCCTGCTCGCCGCATCGGCACCGATGCTCGTGCCGCTCGGCATTGTGACCGCCATCGTGATCGCGGGTGACCAGGTGAATGCATGGACGCTGGTCTCCGGCACGGTCTGGGGTGCCGTTGCTCACGTCGCGGTGCTGCTTGTCGCGATTGCACGCAAGCTGCCGCGCGCGAAATCCTGGTGGCGTTGCAGTCTTCGACACTGGGAGCCCGGTTTGCGTGTCGTGTTGACCAATGCCCTGCCGTTTCTCCTCGGCGGCGTCGCCTTTGGCAGTGCCGTGGTGGTGGATCAAACCATGGCTGCGTGGCTCACGGCAGGTTCGGTGGTCGTGCTGGGCTACTCGGATAAAGTCTGCGCCATCGTGCTGGCGGTCACCGCGGGTCCGGCGTCCGACGTGTTGTTCCCGCATTTCGCCGAACTCGCCGCCCGTCGCGACTGGACCGGACTGCGCAAGCGCCTCTTCACCAGCGCCAGCATCATCATCAGCGCCGCGCTGCCGATGACGCTGTTTCTCTGCCTGTGCGCCCCCTGGATCGTCTCAACGCTGTTTGAGCGCGGTGCCTTCGGCCCTCACGACACACAACGGGTCGCCGAGGTGCTGCGCTTCGCCGCGTTCCAGATTCCGTTTTACATCCTCGGCACCGTCGCCGCGCGCATCGCAGTGTCGTTGCAAGCCTCGCGCTTCATGCTGGGCATCTCGCTCGGCGCGCTCGTGCTGAATGCCTCGCTGAACTGGCTCTTCATGCGTCATCTCGGTGTCGCTGGCATCGCGCTCTCGACGGTATTCGTGCATTTCATCTGCGCGCTCGCCACCTGCGCCACCTGCCTGACGCTCATCCGCAGAAAGGAGGCCGAATGAGACTGGGCTTCATCATCCGCGATCTCGGCCACGGTGGAGCTCAACGCCAGCTCGTGCTGCTGGCCCAAGGCATGCAGCGCGAAGGTCATGACATCAGCGTGATCCACTTTTATGACGGTGACTTCCGCGCCGAACTCGAAGCCGCCGGTGTGCACACGATCTGCGTCGGCAAAAAAGGCCGCTGGGACCTGCCCGGCTTCTTCTTCCGGCTCATCAAGGCGGCGAGCAGCACACAGCCGGAGATTCTGCACGGCTATCTGGCCGAATCGAACCTCATGGCACTGTTCTTGAAGCCGTTCTGCGGCTTCCCGCGCGTCGTGTGGGGCGTGCGCGACTCGCAAACCGATGCGCATCTCTGGGGCATCCTCGGAAAACTCAGTTTCCGCCTCAACTGCCTGCTCGCACGCTTCGCGGACCTCATCATCTGCAACTCCCGGGCCGGACACGATTACTACGCCGCTCGTGGCTACCCGCAGCATAAAATGCACGTCATCCCGAATGGCATCGACACCGAGCATTTCCAGCCGCGTCCTCGTCAGCCAAAAAAAGCGCTCACCTTTGGTCTCGTCGGCCGCATGAGCCCGATGAAGGACATCGCCACCTTCCTGCACGCCGCCACGCTCGATCCGCATGCAAAGTTCGTCATCGTCGGCTCCGGCGACTCCAAGTACGAAATGGAGATGCGCGCCCTCGCCGCCACGCTGGGACTCGCTGATCGTGTCACCTGGCTTCCAGCGCAACGTGACATGCCGTCGGTTTACGCCACCTTCGACTGCCTCGTGAACTCCAGCGCCTTCGGCGAAGGTTTTTCCAACGTCATTGGCGAGGCGATGGCCTGCGGTGTGCCATGCATCGCGAGCAACGTGGGTGACAGCGCGTGGATCATCGGCAACAAAACGCAAATCTTCCCCGCCGAGGATCATGAGGCGCTTGCACAGTGCATGCTCGCCTTCTCGCCACACAATCCACGTCAGCGCATCGTCGATGAGTTCAGCGTAGGCCGGCTCATCGAGCGCACCAGTCGCCTGCTGGGCAAAAAAGTGCTCTGGATCACCACAGGGCTCGGTTCCGGCGGTGCGGAGATGATGCTCGCTCAAATCATCAGCGGTCTGCCGAAGATTCACCACACGGTCGTTTCACTCACCAAGGGCGGAAAGCACGCCGACACACTGCGCAAGGCTGGCATTGATGTCCACAGCCTCGACATGCCTGCTGGCAGGCCGACGCTCCGCTCGCTGTGGCGCTTGTTCAAGATCATGCGCCAGACCAAACCGGACGTGCTCATGGGCTGGATGTATCACGGCTGCCTCACCGCCGTGTTCGCGAAGCTGATGAGCTTCAAACGAGTGTCGATGATATGGAACATCCGCCAGAGCCTCTACGACCTCAAACTCGAGAAACGCGGCTCCGCGATGGTCATCCGCATGCTCGCGAAGCTTTCCTGGCTTCCCGATCGCATCACCTACAACTCACAGCTCAGCGCGAAGCAGCATGAGGCCATCGGTTATCGCAAAACGAAGACGCAGCTCATTGCGAATGGCTTCGATCTGACGAAATGGCAGCCGGGCACACCCACGCGCTCCCTCATCGGTCGTTTTGGCCGCAATGCAGCGATGAAGGATTACCCGACCTTCATCGAAGCCGCGAAAATCATCCACGCGAAGCATCCCGAGGCCCGCTTCATCATTGTCGGTGCCGAAACGGAGAAACTCGACGTGCCGCCGTTCATCGAAGTGCTCGGCGAACGTCACGATCTGCCTGAACTCACGGCTTCACTCAACATCGCCGTATCGTCCTCGGCCTTCGGCGAAGGTTTTCCGAACGTGGTCGGCGAGGCGATGGCATGTGCCGTGCCCGTCGTGGCCACAGACATCGGCGACACACGCTGGGTCATGGGCGAAACAGGCCACATCGTGCCGCCACGCGATCCACAAGCTCTCGCTAATGCCTGCCTCGAAATCCTTGATGCGGGCATCATGCATGATGGTGCCGCACGCGAGCGCATCACACGCCACTTCTCACTCACGAATGCTCTAGGACAGTTCGAGGAACTCCTCACTGACTCGCACCGGTCGCAGGAGTCACACGAGGCACATTTGCCCCATTCCGTGCCGTCACCTCTCACCTCTCACTGATTTATGTGCGGCATCGCTGGATTCTTCTCATCTTCCAAGTCTCGCGCGGCAGACGAAATGACCGCCATCCTGAACCGGATGACCGACGCCATCGTTCTGCGCGGGCCGGATGATGCAGGTGCGTGGGTTGATGGTGAATGCGGCATTGCACTCGGGCATCGGCGCCTCTCGATCCTCGATCTCTCACCACTGGGCCATCAGCCGATGGCAAGTGCGGACGGACGATTCGTCATCGTCTTCAATGGTGAGATCTACAACTTCCAGGACCTGCGCTCCGAACTCGAAAAACACGGCCACTCGTGGCGTGGCCACTCGGACACAGAGATCATGCTCGCCGCGTTCCGCGAATGGGGTGTGGTGGAGGCCACGAAGCGCTTCAACGGCATGTTCGCCTTCGCCGTGTGGGACAAACAGGACCACTTGCTGCATCTCGGCCGCGACCGGCTCGGTGAAAAACCGCTCTACTACGGCTGGGTTGGCGACACATTCGTTTTCGCGTCCGAATTGAAGTCGATCAAGCCCTTCCCAGGTTTCTCCGCACCGGTGGATCGCGAGGCATTGACCTCGCTGCTGCGCTACAACTACATCCCCGACCCGCTCTGCATCTATCAGGGCTTCAAGAAGCTCCCTCCCGCGACTTTGCTCACGCTCAAAGCGCCGTCGGATCATCTGCAGCCTAACTGCTACTGGAATCTGCACGATGTGGTCGAGCGCGGGCTCGACCATCCTTTCCGCGGCAGCGATGCGGATGCCATCGCCGAATTTGAGGCGCTGCTCAAAAAGGCTGTTGGCATGCGCATGATCGCAGATGTGCCGCTCGGGGCGTTTTTGAGCGGCGGCGTCGATTCTTCACTCATCGTGGCGATGATGCAGGCGCAGAGCACGCGGCCTGTGCGCACGTTCACGATCGGTTTTCACGAAAAGGAGCACAACGAGGCCGAATTCGCCAAAGACGTGGCCAGACATCTCGGCACGGATCACACCGAGCTTTACGTCACCGGCGAAGACGCGCTCAATGTCATCCCGCTGCTGCCATCTCTCTATGACGAGCCGTTTTCCGACTACTCGCAAATTCCGACGTATCTTGTGTGCAAGATGGCGCGCGAACACGTCACAGTCGCGCTGAGTGGTGACGCGGGCGATGAGCTGTTCGGCGGCTACGAGCGCTACGCGGTGGGTCGCAAGCTCTGGAACCAATTTTCATGGATGCCGCCGGTGATGAAGAAGATGACCGCAGTCATGCTCACCGCGCTGCCGCCACGTGTGTTAAATGCGCTCGGCTCCAAACTGCTGCCAAAACGTCTCCGACACATCCCGGTGGGAGACAAATTGCACAAGCTGGCGGAGGTCGTGGCCGCGCCGGGCATGGAGACGCTTTACCTCAATCTCATGTCCCATTGGAAGCGTCCGCAGGACATCGTGGTCAACGGCAAAGATCCCATCACAGCGATCACAAACACCGCATCATGGCCGCGCGTGAGTGATTTCACGCATCGCATGATGCATCTCGACATGGAGACGTATCTGCCCGGCGACATCCTCGTCAAAGTGGACCGTGCCGCGATGGGCGTCAGCCTTGAAGGCCGCATTCCGCTGCTCGACACCGACATCATCGAGTTCGCGTGGCGAATTCCCTTCCACATGAAGGTGCGCGATGGACGCGGCAAATGGCTCATGCGTGAAACGCTGTATAAACATGTGCCGAAAGCCCTCATCGACCGGCCAAAGCGCGGTTTCGGCATCCCTCTCGATGTCTGGCTCCGCGGTCCGCTGCGCGAGTGGGCGGAGGATTTGCTCAGCGAATCACGCTTGAAGCGCGAAGGCTTCTTCCACGCCGCTCCCATCCGCCAAAAATGGGCCGAGCACCTCTCCGGCACGCGGAACTGGCATTTCTACCTTTGGGACGTGCTCATGTTCCAGGCGTGGCATGCGCAGCAAACGCAGAGCGTTTCCGAAACGCCTTTTGTTGCATCTCCCCGGCAAACGAATGCATCCACGCACCGCAGGGTGAGCCACGAACAAGAACTCCCCCAAGCCGCACGCCTGATCACCGAACCCGTCGTCTGATTTCATGCCCCCCCATGCCTCCACGCACCTTCCTGCCGGCTGGACCCGCTTTCACGAGTGGGTTTTGGTGTGGGTGTGTGGAGGCATGCTTGGAGCGCTGGCGGCGGACGCGGTGATTGGCAGCTACGATGCAGGCATCTCACCGATCAAGCCGGCGCTGTTCACGATGGCGGCGGTGTTTTTATGCATTGCAGTTTCGTTGGTGAACAAACCGCGGCTCTGCCTTGCCACGCTGGGAGTGGCGTTGCTTCCGGCGGTGCGTTTGTTCGATGCGGCGGTGCTGCGGCGCTTTGATTCGTCATCCCAAGGACAGGTCGCGATGGACCTCGCGCGCATGATGCTCGTGCTTATCGCGATCATTGCCGTGCTTTCGACGAAGAAATGGGAAAAGACCGCTCTATGGGCCGCTGTGAGCGCCATGCTGCTCACCACAGGCTCGGAAATCGCCGAGATGATGGGTCTGGTCAAGTTCACGAGCATTCCAGGCCGCTTTTCGGGTTTCAACAGCCATCCCAATTTCCCGCCCGTGCTGCTGTGTGAGATGCTGGGCATTGTCTTCGCACTCTCGAAAAGTTTTCGTTTCAACTGCCTCATGATCGCCGTCGCCATCCCGGGCGTCGCTCTCACCTACGGTCGCAGCGGCATGATCGTGCTGGCGCTCATGTGCGGGATGTATGTGTTGTTGAATGCCCGGCGGAATCTCGGTTTCCTGCTGCTCGTGACCGCCATCGCCATTCCGTTGCTCGGAGTCGGCGTGGCCGTGCTGCAAAGCAGCACACAACACGGAGTGATGAAGGACCAAAACACCGCTGACCGTCTCGAGGCGATCTACAATTTCGACTTCGAAAAGATGAAGTCTCCGGAACGTGTGAAGGATCTCACCGATGCTTGGGAAGCGACCCTGAAGAAGCCTCTCTTCGGCCACGGCACAGGCATCTCCGGCACGCAATACTTCCCGCACAACGAATACGTTTCGATCTGGCTGGAGATGGGCATCCCAGGCATTGTGCTCTTCGTCGGCACGTGGTTGTGGCTGGTCTTCCGCAGCATCGCAACCGGCGGCAAAGGTGCCTACATTGTCTTCGCATTGATCGCCTACACACCCGTGGGCCAGGGTCGCCTGGAAGTGCCGCATTTCAGCCTCGCCATGGTCACTGCCGCCTGTGTGATGTGGCCACGGCGATATCAACTCACATTGAGATCGCTCAAGTCAGCTCAGGAGAAGAGACGCCATACCCTCACTCCTCCTCATCCGCAGCCACTTTCCCACCGGGGATGATGCCGCGCTTGGTGGCGGCGATGAAATCGACGAAGGCGGCGGCCTCGGGCGAAAGCTCGCCAGCGCGGAGTTCCTCGATGGCCTGGGCATTGTTGAGGCCGCTGCGATAGATTTTGCGGAAAGCGTTGCGCAGAGCGCGGATCTGATCACGGCTGAAGCCGGCGCGTTGCAGGCCGACGATGTTCAGGCCGCGGGCACGGGCGGGATTGCCATCGGCGGTGCAGAACGGCGGGATGTCCTGCGTGACCTTGGAGCATCCACCGGTGATGGAACGCGTGCCGATGCGGCAAAACTGATGCACCGCCGTCAGGCCGCCGATGATGACGTGGTCCTCCACGATCACGTGTCCGGCCAGCGTGCCGTTGTTGGAGAAGATGACATGGTTCCCCACGATGCAGTCGTGCGCGATGTGCACGTAACTGAGGAAGTTGTTGTGACTGCCGATGATCGTCTTGTCATCCGGCGACGTGGCGCGATGAACCGTGCAGAATTCGCGGAAGGTATTGTTGTCTCCGACTACGAGCCAGGTGGGCTCGCCCTTGTATTTCAAATCCTGCGTTTGCTGGCCAATGGAGCCGTAGGCGAAGAATTTGTTCCCCTTCCCGATCTTGGACGGCCCCATGATCGTCACATGATGCTGCAACCAGCAACCGTCACCCAGCACGACACCAGCGCCGATGATGCAATACGGGCCGATGTGCACGTCCGCGCCGATTTGCGCGGAAGGATCAATGATGGCTGTGGGGTGGATCGTGCTCAATGTTCGCTATTCCCGGTTCGCTGTTCGCAGTTTATCAGCGGTCAACGACGCTGAACATCAACTCGGCCTCGGAGGCGACCTGGCCGTTGACGAAGCAACGTCCGATGCCGCTGGCGATGCTGCGCTTCATCTTGAGGATCTCGGTCTCGATGATGAGGGTGTCGCCGGGCAGCACGGGACGGCGCCACTTGACGTTGTTCGCGCTCATGAAGTAGCCGATCTTGCCCTCGTTCCCCGGCATGCGCAGCAGCAGGACGCTGGCCACCTGCGCCATGGCTTCGAGTTGAAGAACCCCCGGCATGATCGGATGACCGGGGAAGTGTCCTTGGAAAAAGGGTTCGTTGATGGTGACGTTCTTCACGCCGGTGCACTTCGCATCGCCCTCGAACCCGATGATGCGGTCCACCAGCAGGAAGGGATAACGATGCGGGAGGATCTTCATCACCTCGTTGATGTCGAGCACCGCGTCGCCCATCGGGATGTTGATGGTGGCGGGCACCATGCTGCGCATCGTCTCGTATTGCTTCACGATGGCCCGTGCCAGCTCGGTGTTCGGACCGTGGCCCGGACGCACGGCGATCACGTGGCCGAGGATGCGTTTCCCGGAAAGCATGAGATCGCCGACGATGTCGAGGATTTTGTGGCGGACGAATTCGTCGGCAAAGCGCAGCGGTTGCTTCGAAAGGAGCGAATCCCCCCGGATCACAATGGCGGCCTCCAGCGTGCCGCCCTTGATGAGGCCCTTCTCCATCAGTGGAGCGATGTCCTCGTAGTACACAAAAGTGCGCGCAGCGGCGATGTCCTTCTCGTAAATGTCCGGCGTGATCTCGGTGCTGTAATACTGCGTGAACCGGCCATTGGGGCCCACGTTGGTGCAGGAGATGCGGAATTTTTTGTCGGGAACGATGGTGAGGATGGTGCCGTCACGCGTCTCCTGGTAGATCGGCTCGCGAATCTCGAAGATCTTGCGCGGCGCCGTCTGCTCGGCGAGTCCGGCAGACTTGATCAGCTCGACGTAAGGCATGGCGCTGCCGTCGGCGATGGGCGGCTCGTTGGCATCCATCTCAATGATCGCATTGTCCACGCCCATGCCGGCGAGCGCGGAGAGCACGTGCTCCACCGTGTGCACGTTGACACCGCCCTCGGCGATGGTGGTGGCGCGCTCGACCTTCTGCACCTTCTCCGCCAGCGCGGGGATGAAGGGTTTGTCCTCCAGGTCAATGCGGCGGAATTTGAAGCCAAAATCCTCTGGAGCGGGCTGGAGCGTGAGCGTGACCTGCTCGCCCGTGTGCAGCGAGGTGCCTGTCATCGAGACGGCTTTGGCGAGAGTGTGCTGGCGGTCGGATTGGGCCATGGGAGGGCGCTGGGGATGAGAACGCGTTCGTTAGCGTCCCGGCCCCACGTGGGCAAGAGGAAATCCGGGGCACCCAGGCTGCCGGGGCGGGCCCCGCAAGACCCACCTACTTCTTCCCGATGCACCAGAGATTCTGATAACCGCGGATGAAGAGAAGACCGTCGCTCACGGCGATGGAGCCGATGATTTTCTCACCGAGCGAATTGGTGGCCAGCAGTTCGAATTTCGGCTCCGCCTTGAAGACGAAACAGTCCCCGCCTTGATTGGCCGCATAGCACTTGCCATCGGCGCTGAGCACGAGAGAGGACCAGTTCTGGCCGGTGGGACCGGGGCCCTTCACGCGCTCGTTGAAGACCAGCTTGCCCGTTTTCACATCACGGCACTCGACGATACCACCGTCCGTTAGGATGTAATGATGCCCCTCATGAATCACGCCGCTGCCAATGCGCTGCTGCACACGCGGCTCATGCCACACACGGTTTTTCGCCGTCACATTGCCACTGCCGCCGGTTTTGATGGCCATCGCCGAGCCACCGTAGCCGCACATCGCGATCATCAGACCATCGGCATACAATGGCGAGTTATAGACCAGCGGCGTGAGTCCTTCGCAGGTCCACAGTTCCTTGCCGGCAAGTGGATCGAACGCGCAAGCGCGTCCCGGATAGGACATGAGCAGCTCATAACGCGTGCCGACCTTGCGCAGGATGGGATCACTCCAGGAGCCGAGCCATTGTTTGTTTCCGCCTTCGCCGGAAGCACCACCGGGTTCCTTGTGCTGCCACATCGTTTTGCCCGTCTTTTTGTCGAAGGCATACAGCACCGTGTTCTCGCCGGGGCCGAAGTTTAGAAACACGCGATCGCCTGCGATCACGGGCGAAGTGCCGCAGCCCCAGATGTGGTGTTGTTTGCCCAAGTCCGTGCGTTTCCACAGTTCCTTGCCGTTCATGTCATAGCAAAACACACCGGCGGAGGCGAAGAACACTACCACGCGCTCGCCATCCGTCGCAGGCGAGGCCGAGCAGTAGGGATTCGTGCCGTGGGTCAGCTCCGGTTCCTTGTAGATCGTGCCGGCATCCCAGAGTTGCTTGCCAGTCTTTTTGTCAAAGCACAGCAGAAGGCGTTTCCCTTCCTTCTCGACGGCCTGGGTGAGGAACAGCTTGTCGCCCCACACCACCGGCGTCGAATTGCCGCGGTCCGGCAGCTTCACCTTCCACACCACATTCTCCTCCTGGCTCCACTTTTCCGGCAGACCCGACTCCGTGCAGGTGCCATCCCCGTTCGCCCCGCGCCACATGGGCCAGTTGTCAGCGAGAGCGGAGAGCAGAGGGCAAAGGGCGAAGAGCAGCGGGAGCGTGCGTTTCATGGTGGAACTAAAACGTCGCCGCAGTCCGGTTCATGTCACTTTCTCGGAGGGATGGGTGGCCAGCGGGTGCCGTCCTTGAGTTTGAACTCCACAGCAGGATGTTCTGCATCAAAGATTGCGCCAGTGAGAGCCGCCGTTGTTGCGGCGTCAGGCGGTGCGATCTTTCTTCCTTCGGCAAATGCCTTCCTATGCTTCTGCAAGAAGGCCCACCAGGCATCGCGGATAAGAAAGCTCTGCTCTCGAGAACAACCGTTGCCGCCAGCGCTGCCAGAGTAGGGCAGTTCGATGGTGCATACCACCAATTCGTGCAGGGCATCAGACATGAGACCGCCCACAACGAGGGTGCTGGCGAGAGCTTCCCATAGTTCCATTCTCGCCCCACAATTGAAGGCGGCATTACGAGCAGCATGGTTCAGAAAGTTTTCATGCGCGGTCTCAACGAGTTGAACCAGCGGCCTCACAAATTCAGGCCGCTTCGACTTTCCGGCGACTTCGCAGGCCACGCGTACCACGCCCCAGTCTTTGTCTTCGAACGCCTTCTTCACAGTCCTGACAGCTTCGCCGCTGAAGGGCTGTGGAATGGCCTCCAATGCGGCGATCTTCAGCGCTTTGGGGCCGTTCTCCACACACGGCAGCATGCTCGACTTCCACGCATCATCCTTCGGCTTTGGCACCGTGGTATCCGCGAGCTGGCGGAACCACGCCACGAGATGCGCCGTGCCACCTGTGCCACTTTCCAACCGCCAGCCACGCGCTCGCAGGCTGTCCAACGCCTCGATGAGTGAGCGTTGCGGCACGGGCAGTCCCAGCGTTTTCGCATCCGGGCCGGACTGACTCTCGTGCGGGGCATCCAGCGACTTTTGCAGCACGGCCAGAAGCTCCGGCGCATGCACCGCCGTCCCGCGTGACTTCAGCACCTGCCCGGCCAGTTGCACCACGTCCTCCGACTCATGCTCCAGCAATTTCAGCGCGGTGTGCAGCAGCGGTGTTTCGAACCGCGGCTGCCATGAGCCTGGCAGCAGCGGCTCGATCTGATACTGCGATCTCCAGTAGTAGGGAAGCTCAGGCTTGTCAGCGGCGTCCAGCTTCGGCAGCCTCCGATGAATCTGCTGCGCACTCGTTTCCACCACCTTGGCGTTCGTGTGATCCAGCAATGCAAGCAGAACATCCGTCGCTTCCGGTGTGGCGATGTGACCGATGCCCTTCACTGCTGCCGTGGAGCCCGCCTGCGCGTGCCGGGTCAAAACTGGTAGGTAGATCGGATGGCGCAACACACACAGGCTCTTCTCCAGCTTCAACTGCTGCTGCAACGCGTCCGACTCATCTCGCGGCTTGGGTGTCGGCTGGCTGGCAAACACGGCGTCCACATGCGCGGCGGCCTCCGCAGCCGTCGGCATCGTCACTTTCAATGAAGCCTGCGCCATCGGGTGTGGGTACGCCGGGTCCAACTTCCAGCCCAGATCGTGTCCGACATAGATGGTATAGTCACCCGGCTTCGTGAACTGCACATAGCAATCGAGTGGAAACTCCACCTCCCTGCTTTCACCGCTGGTCAGCTTGGAACCACCGCCAAGTCCGCCGCCGTCGAAGCCATACGCTTCACGCAGCAGCTCCGGCAGCAGGTTGCCCGCGGCATCGCACACCCGCACCTTCATCCGCTGCGGATAACCAGTGGACCGGTAGTCACCGCCAACACTGAATTCAAAACTCTCAGTCCCCGCGTTTTTCACGACCAACGCCGCCGGAATTTCATAACCGATCACGACTGCGGAGGGCAGCTTTAGTGAGAGCCTCACGCCCGGCGGCACAAACTGCTTCCCCGGCCACGCCGTCTCCAAAGGCAGATCTATTTCAGCGTGTAGAAGCCGAGTGAGCAGTGTGGCCAGGGCGAGGCAGGATGAAATGATTTTCATGACTGTCCGGAGCATAGCCGGGGCAGTGAGGTGGATGTCAATGTTGCTGAGCGGTAGGCCCATGATTCTTGATGCCTCGCCCGACTCTGGCTCCAGGAGGCTCTGATGCAACGCTGGACACTCGCTCAGGACACGGAAAACCACGTGGTGATCATGGCGGCAACGATGGCGACCAGAGACCAGCGGCACGTGGAACGATAGGATGGATCGGAATGCCACAACTCGATCGCGGCCCGCACCGTAGCCGGCAGTTTTCCCAACTCGACGACAAACTGGAAAAGACCGTCTGTGAGCAACCACGCGATCATGTCCCACGGCATCCAGCCAATTTTCTCGTGATCCGGGATGTCGCGGTCCCGATGCGTTGCGGCCTTGTCCCAGAGCCAAAACAGTAAAGCCAAGGCCATGATGCCCGATACGATGGAAATGATCGTGAGAACATTATGCATGGTGGAACGCGGCGATGAGCTAGCACACTTGTCACCATGCATGAAGACGCAAGCAGGCATTCGCGGCGCTGCGTGCAAGGTCCGATGAGACACCGCGCTCTTACTTCCCGCTCACGTCGAAGCAGAACAGCAGTTCCTGGTCGCGCAGGAAGAGTTTGCCACCGCTGACGACGGGATGCGTCCAGACCTTGCCTTTGGGATTCCGCTGCGTGGTTTGCGGTGAAAGAGTGAAACGGGATTTTTCCTTCCAGCCGTCGGGTGAGGCCTCGATCAAGACCACGATGCCAGAATTTTCCTCGAGCAGATAAAACATGCCATCGGCATAATGAATCGCGCCTTTGCCGAGCGCCTTTTTCTCCTGCCACTTCACCGCACCGGTTTTGAAGTCCATGCAGGTCCAGCCATTCTTGTCGGAGTAACCGTAGAGGTTTCCTTCGTGCAGGATGACGCCGCCGTGGTGGTTGATCATGTCGGTGTTCGAGTAAACCTCCTCCACCGCGTTGCCGGGGCCGATTTTGACGGACTTGCATCCCACCCCATAACCTGCGGCGACGAAGACCTGCCCGTTGCTGAAGATCGGCGTCGGAATGACGGCGGTCTTGCCAGGGAACTCAGTACGCCAGAGCACCTCGCCATTCGCGGCATTCACACCAGCAATGCTTTGCATGGTGAGCTGGATGATCTGCTTTGCGCCGTTGTGATCGGCCACGATGGCAGAGGCGTACTGCGCGCCGTCGGTCCAGCCTTCGGACTGCCAGACTTTCATGCCGGTGCTCTTGTTGAACGCGGCCATCGTGCCCTGCGCACCACCGGGTGTGACGATGACATTTTCGCCGCTGATGAGAGGACTCTCGCAATAGCCCCAGCCCGGCACCTTGCCACCGATGTCGGTCATGCTGGCACGCCATTGTTCTTTGCCGTCGGCGGCGTTGAGGCAGACGAGATTCCCCTTCCCGCTCAGCACGTACACTTTGCCGCTGTCGATCGTCGGTGTGGAGCGCGGGCCGTCGCCCCAGCCGTTGGTGAGCAACGCCCCGGCCTCAGAGGACCACTTTTCCTTCCCGGTGGCCGCGTCGATGGCGATGACGTACTCCACCGCGTCGCGTGCGCCCATCGTGTAAAGAGTTCCTTCGACAATCGCGTAGCCCGAATAACCAAGGCCCGCATTTTCATTGAGCCAGACACGCTTCGGTCCGTCGGCAGGCCAGGTTTTGAGCAAACCGGTTTCCTTGGAAACATCGGTGCGGTCGGCACCACGGAAGGTGGGCCAGTCATTGGCGGAAGCCGAGCAGAGGACAACAATGGAGAGGAGCGAGACGGTGCGGATCATGGTGGGAGGAAGAGTAGTTCTGACATGAACGTCCCACAAAGCCAAAAAAAGCGGCCGATCATGAGTTTGCCTCACTTGATCGTCTTGCAGGCGGCAAACGGAATCCTGTATGCTCCAAATTCAATGGAGCGGGCAAATCGAACTCTACTGCTCATGATGAGTGCAGCAGCCTACTCGCTGGCGTTTCCGCCTTTGGGATGGTGGCCGCTGGCCTTGCTCGGCACCGCGGTGCTGACGGGCATGCTTTATGATGCCCGGCCTTCGCGTGGCATGATGGCCGGCTTTTTCTGGGGACTTATCGCGTTTGGCGCGGGACTCTCCTGGCTTTGGAACATCTTTGGCGCCTTGAGCATTCTTCTCTGGGGCATCCTGGCGGTGTTTTCAGCGATGTTCGGCTGGCTGGTGTCCCTTGCGCGGCAGCGGGGCGTTCAAGGACGATGGCTGACGGTGTACATTGCGCTCGCCTGGACGGGGACTGAATTCCTGCGCTGTGAACTCATGCCGCTGAGGTTTCCCTGGATGAACCTGGGCCTCGCCCTCGAACCATGGCCTCTGGCATCATGGACCGGTGTGTATGGCCTCGGATTTCTCGCCATGCTGGCAGTGACCGCAATGCTGCTGCGCACGTGGTCACTGGCCCTCGCGGTGTGCGTGTTGCTGAGCCTGGACTGGCATGACCCGTTGCAGGAAAAGGGCGCCATGGTGCGCGTCGCAGCCGTCCAGGCAGAAGGAGCTGCCACTCAGACCTACATGGACCTGGGTTCTCAAGCGCCGAACCCACAGCTCATCGTCTGGCCCGAACAAACCCTTCCGATCGATGTGCGCAACGTCGCCAAAGCCGAACTCGCGGCGGTGCAATCTCACGCAGCGCACAAAGATGCGCTCATCGTGTTTGGAACTCAAACCCGCCTCACGGGTCCGTTGTGGCAGAACACCGCACTAACAGTGGATGGCACCCAAGTTCTGGGTTCCCACGTGAAAAACCATCCCGTGCATCTCTTCAACGATGGCGAAAAGGGAAGCACTGCGCTGCCAGTTCACACCGTTCTCGGCACCATCGGCACGCCCATCTGCTTCGACTGCGATTTTCACGACGTGGTGCGCCGGATGACGGCTGCAGGAGTGGAATTCTTCGCCGTACCGTCCATGGATGCAGCAAGCTGGTCTGCGCGCCAGCATATCCAGCATTCGCAGCTCTTTCGTGTGCGCGCTGCTGAGAACGGCCGGTGGATGGTCGTGGCTGCCTCTTCGGGTGTTTCCCAGATCATCAACTCCAAAGGAAAGATCGTGACTTCGCTGGCGCCGATGCAGACGGGCTGCATTCATGGTTCCGTCGAACGCCGCAGTGATCTCACCTTCTACACACGCGCCGGATGGCTGACACCATGGATCGCATTGCTGCTGCTGACCCTATGGACAACCGTGTTGCTGACCGTCCGTCGGAAGAAGCAGCCAGCAACTGAAGCTGTCGGCACGAATTAGTCGTCGCCGCTCGCAGCGGCAAGCGCGGCGATGACGTTGATGTCTTCGAGCGTGGTGGTGTCGCCCTTGAGCGTCTCACCAGAGGCGATTTGCTTGAGGAGGCGGCGCATGATCTTGCCGGAGCGGGTCTTTGGCAGCGCAGCCGCGAAACGCACTTCGTCCGGCGTTGCCACAGGACCAATGACCTTGCGGACGTGCTTCTTGAGTTCCTCGCCGAGTTCGCGGCTCGTTTTGATGCCTTCCTTGACCGTGACGAAGCAGACGACGCCCTGGCCTTTCATCTCATCGGGACGGCCCACAACGGCGGATTCGGCAACCGCAGGATGCGAAACGAGGGCGCTCTCCACCTCGGCAGTGCCGAGACGATGACCAGCGACGTTCAGCACGTCGTCAATGCGGCCGATGATCCAGACGTAGCCATCCTTGTCGCGGCGTGCTCCGTCGCCGGCGAAGTACCAGCCTTTGAAGTCACTCCAATAAGTTTTCTGATAGCGTTCCTTGTCGCCCCAAATGCCGCGGAGCATGGAGGGCCAGGGCTTCTTGATGACGAGCTTGCCCTGTTGGTTCGGGCCGACTTCTTTGCCGAGATCATCGACGATGCCGACTTCGACGCCGAAAAAGGGCAACGTGGCGGTGCCGGGTTTGGTGGGAATCGCGCCGGGGATCGGAGTGATCATGTGGCCGCCGGTTTCGGTCTGCCACCACGTGTCAACGATCGGGCACTTGCTGCCACCGACGAGTTTGTGATACCACATCCACGCCTCGGGATTGATCGGCTCGCCGACGGTGCCGAGCAGGCGCAGGCTGCTGAGATCATGCTTCTTGAGCCATTCGTCGCCCCATTTCATGAAGGCGCGGATCGCAGTCGGCGCGGTGTAGAAGACGCTGACTTTGTACTCGTCGATGATACGCCAGAAGCGGTCGTTCTCCGGCCAGTTTGGCGCGCCTTCATACATCAAAGAGGTCGCACCCATCGCGAGCGGGCCATAGACCATGTAGCTGTGGCCGGTGACCCAGCCGATGTCCGCGGTGCACCAGTACACATCGTCGTCGCGCAGGTCGAAGACGTATTTGCACGTCATGTAGGCATGCAGAAGGTAGCCGCCCGTGGTATGCAGGATGCCCTTCGGCTTGCCGGTCGATCCGCTCGTGTAGAGAATGAAAAGCGGTGACTCGGAATCCATCGCGACCGCAGGGCAGTTCGCATCGACATACTCCAGCTCGCGATGCCACCAGTGGTCGCGGCCTTCCTCGATATGCACGTCCTGGCTGGTGCGGCGCAACACGATGACGTTTTTCACCGGCGTGTCGCCGCCCTTGAGCGCGTCATCGACGTTTTTCTTCAATGGCACGACCGCACCACGGCGGTAGCCACCATCAGCGGTGATGACCATCGTCGCACCGCTGTCGAGCACGCGGTCCTTGATGGATTCGGCGCTGAAGCCACCGAAGACGACGCTGTGCATCGCGCCGATGCGCGCGCAGGCAAGCATGGCCACCGCGGCCTCCGGCACCATCGGCATGTAAATGACGACGCGGTCGCCTTTTTTCACCTTGTGACGCTTGAGCACGTTGGCGAAGCGGCAGACATCACGATGGAGCTGCTGGTAGGTGATGATGCGTTTCTCGCCTGGCTCGCCCTCCCAGATGATGGCGGCCTTGGTCTTGCGCGGGCCGTTCAAATGACGGTCGAGGCAGTTTTCGCTGACATTGAGCTGGCCGCCGACGAACCACTTTGCGTTCGGGCACTTCCAGTCGAGCACCTTCTTCCAGGGCTTGCGCCACGTCAGTTCCTTCGCCTCGCGACCGAAGAACTTGTCCGGGCTCTTGAGCGATTCGGCGTGCATCTTCTTGTACTGCGCCATTGAGCTGATCCGGGCCTTCTTCACAAATTCCGCGCCCGGCTTGAACACACGGTTTTCGACGAGGAGTGACTTGTTGCTGTCATCGGCCTTGGCGGCCTTTTTCGGGGCGGATTTTTTGGCGGCTTTCTTGCTCATGGCTGGAATGGTTCGGCGTTGGGAGGCGCAGAGTAGAGGCCGGACCCGTCCGCACGCAAGGCGAAGCTGCATTCCGGGACGCTTGGAACGCGAACTTCGCCTTGCCACAATGGCGGCAAGCCATACGATGGTACCCCCTATCGTCATGCCTCCCCTGCGCACCTGCTTGTTACTGCTCCTCGTCGCCACGACCTCCAGCGTTGAGGCCGACTCTTTCCGCGTCGTAGCCACCGTCGATGGCGTGCCGATCATCAGCTCGGAAGTAAGGGACATCATCAAGTCCCAGGAGCAGATCCTCATGTATCAGTACCGCAACGATCCGGCACGCCTGAACAAGGAGATGGCCGCCGTACGCGCCTCCGCTGTTGACTCACTCATCGACCGTGAGATTCTGCTGGCCGAATTCAAGAAGCTTGGTGGTGTAATCAAAGCTCAATTCGTCGATGACGACATCAACGGCATCATCCGCGAAAGCTTCAAGGGCAACCGTGATGCCCTCGTCGATGAGCTTGCCAAGGCAGGCATGACGATGAAGAAATTCCGCGAGGTGCGGGAGAAGATGGTCATTATGAACGTCATGCGCGCGCGCAACTCCGGCCAGCACCCGCCGGCCACCCCGCAGGAGGTCCAGGACTACTATAACAAGAACGTGGACAAGTGGCGCGAGGGCGACCAGATCAAGATCTCAACCATCACGATTCCCAAGTTCAGCGGTGAAACCGGGTCCACTCCGGAGAAGCAGCGGAAGCTCGCCGAGGAAATCCGGGCCAAAGTGGTGGGTGGAGCCGACTTCGCCGCCACCGCCAGGACCTACTCCCAAGATAGCCGCGCAGAGAACGGTGGCGCGTGGGATTGGATGGCCAAGACGGACATGATGCCTGCAATCGCCGACGCCGCCATGAGCCTCAAAACCGGTGGTGTCAGCCCGGTTCTCGACCAGGAAACCAGTTACATCATCGTTCTCTGCGACGCGAAGAAGCTCGGCACCCCTCCCTCCCTCGAGGACAAGCGCGGCGAGATCGAAAAAATGATCAACGCTGAAAAGTCCAAGAACAACATCGACAACTGGATGGAAAGCGTGCGTAGAAAACACATCATCCGAAGATTCTGACCCTGCCAACACCGTGATCCAAATCGTTTTCAACGACATTAGCGCCGCCGAGCTCTCCCAGCTTCCCGCTCAGGAACAATTCCACCTCCTGGAAGCACTGAACATCCAACCGGCCGACATCGACGACGGTATTCTCGCGAAACGCTATGGCGTGCTCGAACGTGGTGGCAAGAAGCTTTACCGCTGTCGTGCTGGCGACCACCGCATCTACTTCGCCATCGCCGAAGGCAACGTGCGTGTGCACCGCGTGCTGCACAAAAACACCCTCACCGACTTCCTCTACCGGAGCAACCTTCCCGGTGCCGGTGAGGATGAGGCTCTGAGCCAGTCGAAGAACTTCTGGCATCTCATCGACGAGGGCGCGAAGACTCTGAAGCTCGCTTGATATGGCGCTGACGCTCGAAGCGCTGCTTGGTGACGAAGCTCTCCGCCAGCAGGAGTTTCCCGTGATCAAGGACAGCCTGTTCCTCGCACATGCCGGGGTCACCATCCTGCCGCGCCGTGTCGCACGCACGATGCAAGACTACCTGGAGCAAAGCTGCCTGCGCATGCAGGAGTATCCTGAAGCCTGGCGGGCTGTGAATGAAACACGCGTCGTCGCTGCGAAACTCATTGGAGCCAAAGCCAGCGAAATCGCGCTCATCGGCCCGACTTCGGTGGGATTGAGTTTGGTCGCCAACGGGTTGCCGTGGAAGCCAGGAGACGAAGTTGTAAGCTATCTCGACGATTATCCCGCCAACGTCTACCCGTGGAGCGATCTGGAGCGGCATGGCGTCGTGCTGAAGCACCTGAAGCCCGCATCCCCCGGCGCAATCACCCCGGAACTTGTCGAAGCAGCGCTCACGCCGAGAACGAAACTCGTAGCACTAGCCTCCTGTCACTTTTTGAGCGGCTACCGCATCGAAATCGACCGCATTGGCCGCATGCTGCGCGAACGCGGCGTGCTGTTCTGCCTGGATGCCATTCAAACCGTCGGCGCGTTCGAAACACGCGTCGATCACGTCGATTTCCTCTCCGCCGACTCACACAAATGGATGCTCGGACCGATGAGCGCGGGCATCTTCTATGTGCGCGAAGAACTGCAGGACATGCTGCGGCCGAGTCTGCTCGGCTCCTGGAACGTGCGCAGCCCCAACTTCATCGCGCAGGAGGAAATCGCCTTCGAACGCGGCGGACGGCGTTACGAACCCGGTGCGCTCAATATCTCAGGCATCCTCGGCATGAAAGCCGGCATCGACTTGATTCAGGAAATCGGCCTCGAAGCCATCAGCTCTCAGCTTTTGAAGCTCAAAGCCCGCCTGCACACCGGTTTGACACCGCAGGGCTTCACCTTCCTCGGCCCCGATCCGAAAAGCATCAACGCGTCATGCATCACGACCGTGCAGCATGCCTCGCGCTCGCTGGAGGACATCTCCAAGCATCTCGCCGCCAACAACATCATCACCTCCCTGCGCCACAACCGTGCCGGCCAGCCGCTGCTGCGCTTCAGCCCGCACTTTTACAACACGGAAGCCGAGATGGATCGTGTCGTGAAGGTGATTGGAGAATTGGGCTAATCCTGTTAGTCGAAGGCTCAGGATACCAAGACCAACAGGAAGACAGTTCACGCTCCCCGTAAAATACATTTTTGTATTTATACATAAATGTATTTTGACAACTATTTGGTCACACCCCACGATTCGACACCATGAGAAACATCACCGGCTCCCCCGTCGAACACGACGACTTCTTTGACCGCCCTCGCGACCTTGCCCGACTTCATCGCGAGCTGGCAAACAGTGCCAATCTCCTGCTCACCGCACCTCGACGTGTCGGCAAGACATCCCTCGTTCTACGTCTTTGTGAGCTGGAGCGCCAAGCCGGGCGCAGTGCCGTCTTCATGAACGTCGAAGGCTGTCACGACGAACTCGCCTTCGCCGAGAAGCTGGTGGACACGCTGAATGAGAGCGGTCTGCATCCCGAGACCCTGAGCCGTGTTTCGCTTCTGTTCCGCAAGGCCCGGCAGGCGTTCAGTGGCATGAAAGTTGGTGCCGTCGGCGTGGACATGGAGATGGGCTCGGCCGAAGACCCAGACCACAGCACGCTCGGACGAGCGCTGGAGAGCATCTTCCGCAAGATCGAATCATCCGGCACGAAGCTGCTTCTCGCCATCGACGAAATGCCGGAGCTGCTCCTGGCCATGAGCAGGCAGGACCACGGCACGGAGCGTGTCAGTCGCCTGCTTCATTGGCTGCGGGCGCTGCGCCAGACGCATCGCCAGCACGTTCGCTGGATTTTCCTCGGCAGCATCGGCCTCGACAGCTTTGTCGATGACCGCAATCTGCGGAAGACCATCAACGACCTCACCGGCCTCAACCTCGATGCGCTGACACCGGAGGAGGCTGATGTCTTCCTTGCCCGCCTTGGCGAAAGCAATGGCCTGCCGCTCGCGGCTGAACAGCGCGCTCTCATCATCCAGCACGTCGGCTGGCCGCTGCCACATCACATGCAGATCGTCTTCCATGCCTTGGTCGATGCCGGTGCTCGCCAGGCCGATGCCGCCGCAGTCGAGGCAGCTTTCGCCCATCTGCTGCGCCCCGAGAGCCTCAGCCAGTTCGACACCTGGCGTCAACGCCTCGACGAACAGTTCAGTCAAAGCGACGCCACCGCAGCAAAGGACGCACTGCGCCACCTCTGCCAGCATGCGAACGGCCGCACACGCGCCCAAGTGCTGAATGCGCTCATGTCCACAAGGCAGGCCGCTGATCCAGCGACTATCGAGGAGCAGCTCGCACGGTTGCTGCTCATGCTCCAGCGCGATGGCTACCTTCTGGAAAGCAAAGGCTGTTACACCTTCCGCTCCTTCCTCCTCCGCGAATACTGGCACCGCCGTGAAGTCCGATGAGCACCACTCCCTCCACCCTCGCCCTTCATCAGCTCTCGCTGTACAACACCGGCCGCATGTCGCCGGAGCAGGTCATCCTGGCCTTCCAGGCACGTCTAGACGTGCTCCAGCGCATCCTTGCCGATCTGGGCGCGGAGAAGCCAAAGAGCCGTGCCCAGCACCACATCCTCGTTGGCCAGCGTGGCATGGGAAAGACCATGCTCCTCGCCCGCATCGCCGCCGAACTGCGCACGAATGCCGAGCTTGACGCCAAGTTCATCCCGCTCGTCTTCGCGGAGGAACAATACGCCGTCGATCGCCTCTCGAAGTTCTGGCTGAACTGCCTCGATTCCCTCGCCGATGCCCGCGAACTGGAAAAGGAAACCGCCGCTGTCGCCGAAATTGATGCCGAGGTCGAGCGCCTCACCCAAGCCACCGTGCGTCCGGTGAAAGACGATCAGTCCTTCGCTGACGACGTCTATGCCGCCTTTGCCAAAGCCGCCGCCAAGACCGGCCAGCGTCCCGTTCTCCTCGTGGACAATCTACAACTCGTCTTCGAGCGCCTGGAGCCTCCCCAGCAGCATGCCTTGCGCGAGCTGCTCATGCGCCCCGGTTCTCCCATCCTCATCGGCGCCAGCCCCAGCCCGCCACCACAGAGCCAGGACTACGGCGCGGCCTTCTATGATCATTTCAAGGTCCACTACCTCCGTCCTTTGGAAGAGAACGAGATGCGCGATCTACTCGTCCACCTCGCAGACAAATCAGACCGCCCTGACGTGCGCCAGCGCGTCCTCCAGCATCCGCAGCGGCTGAAAGTCTTGCGCCAGCTCACCGGTGGAAATCCCCGCACCACACTCACGCTCTTCTTCCTCTACGCTGAAGACTTCGCGCCCAGCGTCTTTGGCGATTTGGAAGGTCTGCTCGATCGCGTCACCCCGCTTTACAAAGCCCGCTTTGAGGAACTCACCGCGCAACAGCAGGTCATCACCAGCGCCATCGCCAACCACTGGGATCCCTGCACCGCCGCCATCCTGGTTCAGGAAACGGCCCTGCCCGCCGGCACCATCAGCGCCCAGCTCGACCGCTTGGAAAAGGACGGCACCATCGAGCGCGTGGAACTCTCCGGCATCAGCAGCCAGGGCTACCAGATCGCCGAACGCTTCTTCAACATCTGGTTCCTCATGCGCAGCGCCTCCCGGCGGAAACGCCGCGAGGCCGAGTTCCTCACCCGCTTCCTTGAAAGCTTCTACGAGCCACCGGATCGCACACGGCTCGCTCGCAGGATGCTTGATGAGGACTGTTTCAGTCCAGACCGTTACCTCCTGAGCCGCGCCGCCGCCGCTGCCACTCGGAATCACGATCCTGAAACGGCCGAGGAGTTGGAACGCCACACCGAACTCACCGCTCTGCGTGAGCAGGCTCGCGCCGCCCGCGCCCGCCTGCATGAACTCATCGACTTCGACAGCCTTCCTTCCGCCACCCTTGCCTTCGACGATCTGCGCCGGAAACTCGAATCCCTCGTTCCCACAGGGGCCGAAATCAGCCCTGAAGACTTCGCCAAAGCGGTACTCGGTGACCGTTCCATGTTCATCAGTGGCGAGCGCGAGCAACTCGCCGTTCGTGCCGGAAAACTGAAACCAAAAGAACTCAAAACTCTTCTCGACACCATCGCCGCATCCCACGCCGCAGATGTTCGAAATTACGATGAAGCCGCAGTCGCGTGGTTCTCCAAACGCCTCGCCACCGGACAAATCCGCAGCCGCCTTGATGTCGAGGATTGGAACCGCGCTTTTCATCAGGCCGAAGGCAGGAAGTGCATTCAATTGATGGTAGATGCGCTGCCGGATGGCTTTGGCACTCAACTGACAGAATCCAGCTTCGAACACATCCGCACCGCCATCCAACCCAAGCCTAAAGCTCCGGCCTGGCGGTGGTTCAACTGGGGATATGATCTCCATTATCAACTCTCTCGCTACGCCGAATCGGAAAACGCCTACCGCAAAGCCATCGCTCTCGATCCAAAGCATGCCCGGTCATGGCCCAACCTTGGCAGCCTGCTACACTACCGTCTCCAGCGTTACGCCGAAGCCGAAAGCGCTTACCGCGAAGCCATCGCCCTTGATCCGAAGAATGCTTGGTCTTGGAACAAACTTGGCAGCCTGCTGCAAAATCATTTCCAGCGTTACGCCGAAGCCGAAAGCGCTTACCGCGAAGCCATCGCCCTTGATCCGAAGAATGCCTCACACTGGTTCGGTCTCGGCTACTTGCTACAAGTTCATCTTCAGCGCAACGCCGAAGCCGAGAACGCTTACCGTGAGGCCATCGCCCATAATCCAAGGGATGTCTCGTCTCGGAACAACCTCGGCAACCTGCTAAAAAACGATCTCCAGCGACTCGACGAAGCCGCGAGCGCTTATCGTGAAGCCATCGCCCGCGATCCAAAGTATGTCGCGCCTTTGAACGGCCTCGGCAATCTCTACTGCGATTTCTTGGATCGCCCAGAAGACGCACGGGTAGCATTTGACACAGCCCTTGGCCTCGATCCTTCAGATGAAGCAGCCCATACCAATCGCCTCTTCTTACTTCGAGACTTCTTGGGTGAAGGTGCGTCTGTCCGCACGCTCATGACAGAGTTGCTGGCTCTTCCCAGTCGTGAGTTTCCCGACACAACGCATCTCCACGAAGCTTTGTTCGCCGCCTACGACACGAACTGGGGTCTTGCCTGTGATGCTCTTACCCAAGCCATCGCGATTCGTACCAAAGGCTTTTCGTCGACCAACACTGACGACTGGCTCCGGGCCAGCGCGGTGCTCATCCATCTCAACTACGGAGCCGAACTGCTCGCCTTCCTCGATCAACTCGGCGACACCACCATCCGCCTCCGCCCTTGGGTGGAGGCATTGCGAGCCTTGCAGAAAGGAGATCGCACGCTGCTCCAGAACATCGCACCTGAAGTGCGCACCACAGCCAAGGTCTTTTACGACGGCATTGAGAAGCGATTGCTAAAGTTGCCAGAGAAAACCCGTCGCCGCCTGTTGCCACAGGCCAAAGCGAAGAAAACTCGACGCAAATAGGCTGCCTTACCGCCGCACCGTCGCAGGCAATGACTTCTCGAGCGCGGAGAGGATGCTGGTGTGGGCGGCATCGACTTCGGCGGTTTCGAGCGTCTTGTCGTTGGAGCGATAAGTGAGCGTCCAGGCGATGGATTTGCGGTCTTTGGCGATCTTCTGGCCGGTGGGATCGGCGAAGACGTCGAAGACCTCGGCTTTCACGAGCAGCGGTTGTTTCTGCGCGGCGAAGAAAGCGGCGACTTTGGCGTGCGGAAGGTCGGCAGGCACTTCCATGGCGACATCGCGGGTGATGGCGGGGAAACGCGGTAGTTCCTCGAACTTCGCAGGACCGGCGCTGCCCTGGCGCAGGGCGCTGAGGAGCAGTTCGGCGACGTAGACCGGATGACGGGCATCAATCTGACGCGCGCGCGACGGATGAAGCTGCGCGATCCAGCCAAGGTTGCGATTGCCGACACGAAGTTCGCTGGTGAGCAGGTGATTCGGGCCATCCTTGGCCTTCTTGGGCTCGAAACTGGCGTTGGCGAGGCCGGGCAGGCTTTGAATGATGCCGAGCAGCTCATGCACATCCGCAGCCTGCGGTTCACGCGCATGCCAGCTCGACGGCGAGACAGGACCGCTGATGAGAATGGCGAGGCGTTCCTCCTCGCGACTCGCTCCATTCGGCAGTTTGAGGAAAATGCGGCCGAGTTCGAAGAAACGCAGGCGATGTGTGCCTTGACGGATGTTGAGCGCGGCAGTGGCGATCAAACCGGGCACGATGCTCGGACGCAGCGTGGTGTGATCTTCGCTGAGCGGATTCTTCACCGGCACCGCGACGCTGGCGGCATCGGCATTGCCAAGGCTGTCGGCAAGCTGAGCACCCGAGATGAGGCGCAGCGTCTGCGCTTCGTAAAAACCGCGATTCGCCAGCGCCTGGCGCAGGCTCATCGCGAAATCGTAAGTGCGGTCAGCGACATCAACAGGAACAGCGACAGCAGCCTGACGCGATGGCACGCGATCAAGGCCGATGACGCGGGCGATTTCCTCGACGAGGTCAACGGAGCGCTGCAAATCGAGGCGGTAGCTCGGAATGATCCAATGGCTCTCGTGTTTGTTCGCGGATTTCTTGGTGAGGCCGAGCTTTTCGAGAATGGCGTGCATTTCATCGCCACTCATGTCCGGCGTGCCGAGCAGTCTGCGTGCACGGTCTTCATCGAGTGCCACTTCGCCAACGAGCGCAGGCGCTTCACCGGCGGCAAGCGTGACGTCTTCAGCAACGCCGCCAGCAATAGATAGAATCAGTTTCGTGGCGAACTCAGAACCGCCCTGAACCTGCTGCGGATCGATGCCGCGCTCGAAACGATAACTGCTATCACTGCTGAGGCCGAGACGACGCGAAGTGCGGCGAATGCCGCTGGGTGCAAAGTAGGCGCTTTCGAGCAGCACGTTGACCGTGGACTCGGTCACGCCGGTTTCTTCACCACCCATGACGCCGGCGATGGCGACGGGACGCTGGCTGTCGGCGATGACGAGTTCGTCGGATTGCAGTGCGTAGGTTTGGCCATCGAGCGCGAGGAATTTTTCGCCCTCGGCAGCCATGCGCACGACGATACCGCCATTGAGCTTGTCGAGATCGAAGCAGTGCAGCGACTGGCCCATCTCCATCATCACGTAGTTGGTGATGTCCACGATGCTGTTGATCGGACGCAGGCCGATGCTTTCGAGACGACGACGCAGCCACTCGGGACTGGGGCCGACTTTGACGCCCTTGATGATGCGCGCGGTGTAAAGCGGGCAGGCTTCAGGCGCATTGATCACGATTTGATCCACGGCGGCTGATTTTGCTTTCGTGGCCGTCTTGGCATGATGACGCTCGCCTTTGAGCGGAAGACCGGTCAAAGCCGCGAGTTCACGCGCAAGGCCGAGATGGCTGAGCAAATCAGGACGATTCGGCGTGATCTCGAGATCGAAGAGCACATCGGCAGGCACGAGCTGATTGAACGGCGTGCCGATCGGTGATTCAGCGCCAAGGATGAGCAAACCAGCGTGATCTTCGCCAAGACCGAGTTCCTTGCCGCTGCACATCATGCCCATGGAATCCACGCCACGCAGTTTGCCTTCCTTGATGGCAAATCCGCCGGGCAAAACGGCGCCTGGGAGCGCGAGCGGCACTTTATCGCCCGCTTTGAAGTTCTTTGCGCCACAGACGATCTGGCGCGTGGTGCCGGAACCGTCATCGACTTTGCAGACGCTGAGCTTGTCGGCATTCGGATGCTGCTCGAACGATTGAATCTGCGCGACGACGACTTTGTCGGTGGTAACACCGCGTTCCTCGATCCCTTCAACTTCGACACCGGCGAAGGTGAGGAGATCGGAGAGTTGCGGAACGGTGTAGGAACTCAGATCGAGATGGGTGCTGAGCCAGGAGAGGGAGACTTGCATGACTGGAAAGGAGGGCTGTGGGTCGGTTGGATTTGCCGCAGTGGAGCAGAGAGGGCAGAGTTTTAAATTCTCTGCGACCTCTGCCTCTTTGCCTCTCTGCGGTGAAATCGAGTGTCCATGACGTGTTAAGCAGCGAACTGCTGGAGGAAGCGGACGTCGTTTTCGATGAGGTGACGGATGTCCGTGATGCCGTGCATGATCATGGCGAGGCGGTCGAGGCCGAGACCGAAGGCGAAGCCGGTGGTGGTGTCGGGATCGAAGAGCGTGTCCCCACGGGCCTTGTTGACTTCAGCGAAGACGGCGGGATCGACCATCCCGCAGCCGGCGATTTCGATCCAACGGGCGTCCTTGCCCTTGGCTTCGAGTTTGACATCGATTTCGAAGCTCGGCTCGGTGAACGGGAAGAAGTGCGGACGGAAACGCACAGCGGTGTTCGGGCCGAAGATCTCGCGGAAGAAGTATTCGAGCGTGCCTTTGAGGTCGCCGAGGCTGACTTCGTTGGCGACGTAGAGGCCTTCGAGCTGGTTGAACACGCTGAGGTGCGTGGCGTCGATCTCGTCGCGACGATACGCGGCACCGGGAGCGATGATGCGGATGGGAAGCGCTTTGGCGGCTTCCATGGTGCGGATCTGCACGCTGGAGGTGTGCGTGCGCAGCAAGCGGCCGTCGTGGAGGTAGAAGGTGTCCTTCTCGTTGCGTGCCGGATGGTCGGCGGGTGTATTCAAGGCATCAAAGCAATGCCACTCGGTTTCGATTTCGGGACCTTCAGCGAGCGCGAAGCCCATGCGACGCAGTGTGCGGATGGCGAGATCGCGAATCTGCGTGAGCGGATGCAAAGCGCCGACGCCCACGCCTGGACGCCCCGGCAGCGTGATGTCGATGCCTTGGACGGAAGCGGCGTCCTTCGCAGCCTGCAGCGCGAGTTTCTTCGCATCGATGCCTTCGGTGATGAGGGTGCGCACCTCGTTGAGCTTCGCGCCGACTTCCTTCTTCTGATCGACAGGCACGTCCTTCATGCCCTGGCTCAGGGCGGTGACGCTGCCTTTTTTGCCAAGGAAGTTCACGCGCACGGTTTCGAGCGCGGTTTCATCCTGCGCGGCTTCGAGCGCGGCAAGGGCTTCGGTTTTGAGGGAGTCGAGGGCGGAAAGCATGGGGAACAAAAGTGGAAGGGGTCGGAAAAAACAAACAGCCGGGACGTGGAGCGTCCCGGCTGCGGAGAAAGGCTTCGATGTGCCTCGCGGTGTTTACGCTTTCGCGGCGGACGCTTTCGCTCCCAGCGCGGCCTTGGCCTGCTGGACGAGGGTCTCGATGGCAGCGGCGTCTTTGACAGCGAGGTCGGCGAGGACTTTGCGGTCGAGGGTGACACCAGCGGCCTTGAGACCCTCCATAAATCGGGAGTAGCTCAGACCGAGCGGGCGGGTGACGGCATTGATGCGCTGGATCCAGAGGTTGCGGAAGCTGCGCTTCTTGGCCTTGCGGTCGCGGGTTGCGTAGGTTTCGGCCTTGCGGACGGCGTCCTTGGCGTAGCGGAAATGCGTGCTGCGGAATCCGCGGTAACCTTTGGCTTTGGCCAGCACGCGCTTGCGGCGCTTCCGGCTGGCGGGGGAGTTGGTGGCTCTTGGCATTTTTCTTGGTCAGTGATCAGGCTGTTTGTTGGAGGTGGATGCGCTGCCTCACCTGGTCGAAGGCTTCGTGCGAAGGAAGCCAGGCTGGCGCATCGTGGTTCCAGCTGGGAACCGGTGATGGGATCAATGGAACGGGAGGTTCATCTTGATCGCCTTCACATCGACTTCCGCCACAAGGGCGACTTTGCCGAGGTTACGCTTACGCTTGCGATTCTTGTTCTGCAGCATGTGGCGCTTGCCTTGCTTGCGGCGCAGCACTTTGCCTCTGGCAGTGACTTTGAATCGTTTGGCGACAGCTTTCCTCGTCTTGGCGATACCGGCATTTTTGGACATAGGGGCGCGGATGCTAGACGAGAAGCCCCGTGTGGCAAGGTGTTTTTCAGTGCCTCAGCCCGAACCAATAGGGCCACTACAGCCAACTGCTCTCAAAAGTGGGAGTCAGAAAAACTCAAAATATCAAAATTTAAAGTTGTCTTAATTATCTTGGATTGCTAAAAGAAACGCCGTTACGCGGAAAATCCATGATCACGTCCTCCACACCTTCCTCCTCCACTCCGGCGACTGTCGCCGAGTTGGAGCAGAGTCTGGAGCAACTCAAGATCGCCAATTACTACCTCCGCGTGGCGCTCGACCAGGTCACCGATGGCGTGGTGATCGTGGAAAGCGAAGCCAGCGACCCCAAGAGCGGTCCCAAGGTGCTTTTTAGCAACGCCGCCGCTGCGATGCTGGCTGGAGCCGATCCAGAGACCGGCCTGAGAGGCATGGGCTTGAACGACATCGCAGCCGATGACCAGGACGCGGCGACATTGCGACAAAGCCTGAAACTGGCCGTGCAGAACGGTGGCTGCCATGAGTGTGAATGCCGGCTGCAGAGCCTGCGCACGCAAACGCCCGTCCAGTGCAAATGGCGGGTGCGCGCAGTCTTCAACAGCCTGCGCAAGCTGCTGAACTTCACCATCCTCATCAGCCCGGCCCATGCCGCAACACCTGTCAAAGGCGAAACGAAGATCGCGGTGGACGACCTGGATGCGCAGTCCGTCCAGCTTCGCAAAGAGAACCTCGCCGCGCTCGCACAGGGCATCGCGCACGACGTGAACAACCTCCTCGGTCCCGTCACGGTGCGTTTGTCAGCGCTCATCCAGCAGGTGCAGGATCATCCCGCGCTCGCGCATGAGTTGCAGGCGTTGTTCGCGGGCCTGAAACGCGCCAAGCAGTTTACTTCGCAGGTCGTCACCGCCACCAAGGCTGTTCCACGCAAGCACGAACCCACCGATCTCGCCGTGCTCATGCGCGATACGGTGGAATTCGCCGGCGCGGGGTCCAACGTGCATGTCTGCATGCGTCAGGATGACGGTTTGCGTCTCGCCCTCGCCGACCCGGTGAAACTCAGCCAGGTGCTGCAAAATCTCGTCATGAACGGCATCCAGGCCATGCCATGCGGCGGTTACATGGATGTTGAGGCACACAACCACATGATCAGCGCCACCGGCGACGGTGTTTTGAAACCCGGCCCGCACGTGCGCCTCGTCGTGCGTGACCGCGGCTGCGGCATTCCGAAGGAAAACCTCTCACGGCTCTTTCTTGAGTCCTTCACCACCAAGCCTGACGGCAACGGCATCGGCCTCACCACCTGCAAACGCTTCATTGATGAAATGGGCGGCGACATCCGCGTCGTCTCCACGCCCAATGTCGGCTCGGAGTTCAGCATCTACCTGCCCGCCGCCGAAGGATCAGGCTCCACCCAGTTGCTCAACGCCGCCGACGCCGCTCCTGTCCCGCTGAAACATGGCAAAGGCAAGGTGCTCATCGTCGATGACGAGGATGACCTGCGCAAAGTCGCGCACATGATCCTCACCCGCTGCGGCTACGATGTCGTGCAGTGCGACAACGGCCAGGACGCCGTCAAAATCTATCAAAGTCTTTTCCGTACCGGCACGCCACCGGATGTCGTGCTGATGGACCTCACCCTGCGTGGCGGCATGAATGGCACCGAGACCGCCACGGAGATCCTCCAGCTCGATCCCGACGCACGCATCGTATGCACCAGCGGCAGCGTCACCGAGGAAGTGCAGATGATCTTCCTCGAGCGTGGCTTTGTCGGCGTGCTGCCAAAACCTTACGAGGCTGGCGAGCTCACGCAGACCGTTCATCGCATCGCGACCATGATGAAACGGAATTGAGCGTGCGCGAGGCCGTGCTTGTGACGATAGTTTCCGACTCACATGAAAACACGACGCCATTTCCTTCTCGCCGGACTCGGCAGCGCAGCGGCCGCCACGTTCACACAGACGCTGCGTGCCGCGCCTGATCCGAAAAAAGACATCGTCATCGGCCACGGCGCCTTTCGTTACAAGGTGAACAAGGACTGGGTGCCCGCCGGCCAGGGCCGGCATCATCCCATCCTCAACTGCCACGAAATGGTACAGGTCAAAGACGGCCGCCTCTTCATGATCGGTGACCATTGGGACAACCAGATGCTCGTCTTCAAGCCCGATGGCACCATCCTCGACTCCTGGGGCAGCGTGTGGCCCGGCGGTCATGGCTTGACGCTCTCGAACGAAAACGGCGAGGAGTTTCTCTTCGTCACCGACAGCGGCCTGTGGAAGAGCGGTGGTGGCGGTTATCGTCAAACCGGCCGCATCACGAAGATCGACCTCACCGGCAAAGAAATCTTCTCCATCAGCCATCCGATGAGCGTCGGCGCCTACGAGCCCGACATGGTTTTCAATCCCACCGAGACCGCCATCGCGCCGAATGGCGACATCTACGTCGCCGACGGCTACGGCTCGCAATTTGTGCTGCGCTACGACGCGCGCGGCAAATTCATCCAGCGCTTCGGTGGCAAGGACGGCATGCCCGTCGAGCAACGTCTCAACAACGCCCACGGCGTCGCCATCGACACACGCAACGGCGCTGACAAAGCCACCGTCATCGTCACGTCGCGCGCCGACAATTGCTTCCAACGCTTCACGCTCGACGGCAAACATCTTGAAACACTGCCCGTGCCCGGTGCCATGGTTTGCCGTCCCGTCATCGCAGGTCAGGAACTCTATGCCGGTGTCTGCTGGTCAAAGACCCCCGAGATCAACAAGCTCCCGCAGAATCCCAGCGGCTTCACCGTCGTCCTCGACGCGAAGAACAAAGTCGTCAGCGCCCCCGGCGGCTCCGAGCCCGTCTATGAAGATGGAAAGCTCAAGCCGCTCATGCAGGCCGAACGCATCTTTGATCACGGACACGATGTCTGCGTCCTCGAAAATGGCGACCTCATCGTCTGCCAATGGAACGCGTTTCAAACCTACCCCGTGAAACTGGAGAAAGTGACCGTGTGACATGCAGCGACACGCTTTTGTGTTGGCCGCGCTGGCAAATGACGAATGATGAAATCCTAATGACGAACGAAATCCCAATGCCGAATGCCTCAACACCGGCGAACGCTTGCGACGCCGTCGCTTTTGTTCGCTTGGGCTTTGTCATTCATTCGTCATTTTCATTCCTTCGCCCTTCGCCCTCCGCTCTTCGCTCGAAATGAAGTACCTCACGATCATGCGTCACGCCAAGTCCAGTTGGGCCGAGTCCGGCCTGCCGGACCATGATCGTCCGCTCAACGAGCGTGGGAAGAAGGCCGCTCCTGCCGTCGCCAGTTTCCTCAATCGCACCTACTTCGGCGGCAACGGCACCCCTGCCCTGCTGCCACGGCCCGACCGCCTCGTCAGCAGCACCGCATTGCGTGCGCTGAACACCGCTCAGTTCATGCGCGAGACCCTGTCACTGCCAGTCGATCTGTTGCTTCTCGAATCCCGCCTTTATCTGGCTGAGGCCGGGAAAATCCTCGAAGTCATGCGCGGTTTCGACGAGGCATGGCATCACGTCATGATGTTCGGCCACAACCCCGGCATGCACGATTTCGCGGACAAGATCCTCGCCCGTGCCAACATCCCCAAGATGCCCACCGGCACGGCCGTCATCATGGCATTCCCGCATGAGTTCTGGGGGCTCGCCGACTGGCGCGAAGCCCAGCTCATCGGCTACATCACGCCAAAATCCATCGAGCGCCGTTTCCCCGAACTCTACGCCGGCATTTCCCAAGATGGAGACGATTGAGCCCGTGCCAGGGCACACGCGCTACGCCTGAGTTTGTGAACCACAGCGTCCCCCGCCTCACGCTCCCAGCAGTCGCGTGAACGGATGGCCTTCGTTCTGGTCGATGCGTTCGGGCAGGCCTTTGTGGTTGTAGGTCAGCTTCGTGTGATCGAGGCCGAGGAGATAGAGGATCGTCGAGTGGAGGTCGTGGACGTGGAGGCGATCCTCAATGGCATACAAGCCGAGGTCGTCGGTTGCGCCGTAGGTCTGGCCGCCTTTCACGCCGCCGCCGGCCATCCACATGGTGAAGCCGGTGGGGTTGTGGTCGCGGCCATCGCCTTGCTCGGACATCGGCGTGCGGCCGAATTCACCGCCCCAGATGACAAGCGTCTCATCAAGCAGGCCACGGGACTTCAGATCGGTGAGCAGGCCGGCGATGGGCTTGTCGACGGCATTGCACAGGCGCGAGTGATTAACCTCGATGCCCTTGTGGCTGTCCCACTTGCTTCCGGCACCGCTGTAGAGCTGCACGAAGCGGACGCCATTCTCGATGAGGCGGCGTGCGAGCAGACAGTTGCGGCCAAAGGTGGCCGTCGCCTCGTTGTCCATGCCGTAGAGCATCTTGGTGGCCTCGCTTTCCTTGCTGAGATCGACTGCCTCCGGTGCCTCGGCCTGCATTTGATAAGCGAGTTCGTAACCTTTGATGCGCGCGTCGAGTTCGGTGTTGCTGGCACGCGTGGCGTTGTAGTCGCGGTTCAAAGCACCGAGCAGGTCGAGCTTCTCGCGCTGGCGCGCACGATCGACGCCCTTCGGGTTGTCGAGGAATTTGATCGGCGTGCCTTCGGAGCTGAATTCGACTCCCTGATACACGGCAGGCATGAAGCCGTTGCCCCAATTGCGCACGCCGTTCACCACGGTGGCCTCGCTGTCCTTGATGACGACAAAGCCGGGCAGGTTCTGGTTGGAGGTGCCGAGGCCATACTGCGCCCACGCGCCGAGCGACGGACGTCCGCCGAAGACGGAGCCGGTGTTCATCGAGCACACACCGCCGGCGTGATTAATGCCGCTGGAAGCGCAGGAATGGATCACGGCGAGGTCATCGGCATGCTGTGCGACGTTCGTAAACCAGTCGGAGATCCACAGGCCGCCCTGGCCATATTGCTTCCAGGTGCGTTTGCATTCGAGCAGCGGCGATTTGCTCTCGCCCATCGCGGTGATCGGCGGCTTGAAGCTCGCGGGCAGTGACTGGCCGGCAAGTTTGTTGAGCAGCGGCTTGTAGTCGAAGGTGTCGAGATGGCTCGGGCCGCCTTCCATGAAGAGGAAGATGACGCTCTTCGCCTTCGCCGGACGATGCGCGACACGCAGCGGTGCGGCCTGTGCTTGTTCATTCATCAGCGCGGCGAGCGCGACCGCGCCAAAGCCGCAGCCGGCGGTTTGCAGGAAGTCGCGGCGCGACGTGGGATGGTCGTAACGGTTGCAGCGCATGGTCTTAGTGGAGGTAGAAAAATTCGTTCGTGTTCAGCAGCACCTGGCAAAGGTCGTTCATGGCCTGGCGGAAGGGATCAGCTTCCTCGACGGTCTTCGCGTCGGAGCCGTTCCAGGCGAATTGCGAGTTCAGCGGATCGGCAGCACGCCAGACGACGAAACCAGCGCTCCACTTCTCAGGATCGGCGTTCAGCGCCGTGTCGGCCACATAGCCGGTCACAATGCGCACGGCTTCGATGCTGCCGTCCCATTGATGGGTGGGCGCACGCTTGTTCAGGCCACCGATGACGAGTTGCGAAGAGCCGAGGCTGAGCTTTGAGCGGATGTCCATCGGCACCACGGCCGACTGCACGGCGGCACCGGGTGTGTCGAGATCACGCACGGTGAAGGTGACGTTCTTGCCCGTGCAGGACACGCGTGCCACGAAGTGATAGCGGCGTCCGAGTTCGATATGGATGTTCGACGGCACCACTTGGTAGCCGATGTTCGAGTTTTCATCCTCGCCGACGACCTGCACGATCACATTGCGCGGCTTGTAACGTGATTTTTCGCCGGTAACACCCAAGCTCCAGCCGAAGGCCTCCAGGCTGTCTTTCCCACCACCCCAACGCGATGCCAGCGTCCGCACGGAAGCATTCACGTCGATGCTCTTGAGGCTCGCGACGGCTTCGACGGTGAATTCATCGCCTTCCTTCTCGTTCGTGTTGACCAGCAGACGCTCCTGCGGGGTGTTCTCTTTGAAATCATCCGCGGTTTCGTCGTCGTTCGCGGCCTCGGCGACAGTCGCGTTGGATGTTCCAGCCCGTTTCTTCAAAAACGCCTCCGCGGTGGCGCGCTCCTTGTCGGTCGGCGGACGGCCCAAAACAGCCAGCCAGGCATCATCGATGCCTTGCACGCGTGACGAGAGCTTGCGGGCACGGGCGAGCAACCAGTCGCCATTCAGCAATTGCAATGCCTGCGTCGGCGTCGTGGTGCTCTGACGCTCGGCGGTGCTCGCGAAGCCCGCGGGCATGTCGAGTGCACGAAGAAGCTCGTTCGGATTGTTGCGCTTCTTCATCGTGTAAACCGAGCGACGGGTGGCATTTCCATCGCCTGCAGGTCCGCCGGCTGTAGCATCGAGTTCTCCGCTCACGGCGAGCAAAGCATCGCGCACCTGCTCGGCATCGAGACGACGTGGATTGAAGCGCCACAGGTAACGGTTCGAGGGATCGACCTTCAGCGCGACCTCATCCGGCTCCTGACGAGCTGTTTGCCGATAGGCCGCCGAAAGCATGATCTCGCGATGCAGCGGCTTCAGATGCCATCCCTCCTTCACGAATCTCGTCGTGAGGTAATCGAGCAGCTCAGGATGCGTCGGCGCTTCGCCCAGCTTGCCAAAATCGCTCGCCGTCGCGACGATGCCGCGACCGAAGTGATACTGCCACACGCGGTTTACGATCACACGGGTCGAGAGCTGGTTGTCAGGACGTGTGATCCAGTTCGCCAGCGCAGTGCGGCGACCCGTGGAGGTCTTCGTCGCTTTGATCTTCGGCGGGCTGGTGTCGATGATCGAGAGGAAGCCCGGCTCAATCTGCTGCTCGCCCTTGCGCGTCTTGATCGACACCGGCGGCGCCACCGGGCCTGCATCCGTCGCCACAAAAGCCTCCATCAGCGGCTTCGGCTTGAGGTGGTCGAACTTTTTGAGCTCTTCCTCCAGCGCCTTGTATTCCGCCTTCGCCTCGTCGGTCTTGAGGCTCTTCATCGGGTCAAACGTGGTGCGCTCATGTGTCATCTGGCGCTCGACCAGACCAGCGAGCTGTTTTTCGAGCGCGTCACGTTTCTCGGCGGGCTTCCGCGTCATCACCTGCAAATCGTCCGTGAAACGCGTGAGCGCCCGCTCGACCTTTGGCTCGAGGATCGGCTTTGTCAGCGCGTCCATCTTCGCACGAATCTCGGCAGTGGCGGCCTCCCACTTCGCCTGCTGCTCGGCGTGGGCTTTCTTCTCCGCCGGCGTCGCCAGCGTCATGTCATCGCGCCATTGCACCGGCGCGAGGAAGGCGCGCAGTCGGTAGTAGTCCTTTTGCAAGATGGGGTCGAACTTGTGATTGTGACAGTGAGCGCAGCCCATGCTCAGGCCGAGGAACAGCTCACCCGTGGTGTCCGTCATGTCGGTGAGGATGATGTCCCACTGCCCGCGGGCGTCGCGCTGGTTCCACTCATACACCGGATGACGCAGATACGCCGTGGCGATGAGCACGTTCGGATCGTTCGGGGCCATCTCATCGCCCGCGAGCTGCTCTTTGACGAACTGGTCGTACGGCTTGTCGTCGTTGAGCGACTTGATGACGTAATCGCGATACGGCCACACCGACGGACGATACGCGTCCGCGTTATAACCATCGCTCTCCGCATAGCGCACGAGGTCCAGCCAGTGCTGCGCCCAGCGCTCGCCGTAACGTGGCGAGGCCAGCAGCTCATCGACGAGCTTCTCGTAGGCCTTCGGGTCCTGGTCGTTCACAAAGGCATCGATCTGCTCCTTCGTCGGCGGCAGGCCGTGAAGATCAAAATACACGCGGCGCACCAGCTCATGCCGGTCCGCCTCCGGCGCGGGCTTCAGCTTCATCTCCGCCTGCTTCGCCGCGATGAAGCGGTCCACATCATTGCGCACCCACTTGCCACCGGCATCGGGCGGCGACACTTTTTTCACCGGCTGGAAGAACCAGTAATTCCGCTGCTCCTCTGTGAAGCCGCCCTCGGTCACCACCACCTTGCTGTTCTCCGGCCATGGCGCGCCCATCTTGATCCATTTCTCGAGCGCCGCGATCTCCACGTCCGGCATCTTCCCGCCGTTGTTCTTCGGCGGCATCTGAAAGTCCGCATTCTTCCAACGCACCGCCTCCAACAGTGGCGACTTCTCCGGCTTCCCCGGCACCACCGCAGGTCCGGTGTCACCACCTGTCTTCAAATAGCCGATGTGATCCACCCGCAGGCCGCCTTTCTGCTTCGTGTTGCTATGGCACTCAAAGCAGCGCTTCACCAAAATCGGACGCACTTCGTTTTCAAAAAACTTCGTCGCGGCAAGCTGCCCTTCATCTGCCGCCACGGCCCAACGACCGGCGGCAAGGCTGGAAAACAGGAAAAAGACGCGAAAGAGGCTGGAACGGTTCATCTGGCTGAATAAGGCCGGAGAAGAACGCTTTTGGACGCCAAAATTGGCGAAAATGCCCCGGCTCTTACCCCCCACTTTAGTGAGGCAAAGCCTTCATCAGTGCTTCCGCGATAGCCGCCATGCCTTTGTCACCGGGATGATTGGCGACTCCGGCGTTCTTGAATTCACGCTCGGCGCGACCGTAGAGGCTTTTATCGGCGCTCAGGGCGCTGAGGTCCACATAGACGCCACCCACGGCATCGCACGCGCCACGGAGGGCCTCGTCCTTGGCCACGTTTGCCCAAAAGCAACTGCGCACGAGGATCGTTGGCTTGCGGGTGCCTTGCAGTGATTTCAGCAGCGCGGTCACATCGGCCTGAAGCTGCGTTTTCTCCTCAGCGGTCTTCAAGCCGGGCACGTTTTCGCCGATGGCGAGCACGATCAGGTCGGCGTTGAAGTCGATGGCCTCCTTGAGCTTCGTCGCAAAGTCGTAGCCTTGATGCGCGCGCTCGAAGTCGGCAATGTTTTTGACGAGAATCTCCGGCGCATCGCCCTGCCTTTCGGTGAGCGCCTTTGTGAAGACATGCACGTAGTCCTTCGCCTCCGCGCTGGCCGCCATGCCCCAGTTGCCCGACCAGTCGATGTCCTTCTTCGGGCCGTGCTTGGTGATGCTGTTGCCAAGAAACAACACTTTTTGGTACGGCGTTCCAGCAAAAGCGGGACAAACACACGCGAGGAAGACTGCGGCGGTGATGAAAAGGAATGATCGGGTGTTCATGAGAAAAAAGAACGTCAAGCCAGCCCCACATGCTTCAGCGCCTCGATCGGCGGCCCTTCAAAAGTTCCACTCGGCACGTTGCCGACATAGCCGATGGCTTTCATGCCTTCCGGCGTGGTGAAGTAGCCGCCTGCGGTCAGATCGCGGTAGCGTTTGAAGAATGACACGGCCTGCTTGTGCTCCGGTTGGGGCTTTGCGCTCGCGAGATCGTCGCAAATCTCGGTTTGCTGTTCGAGCGTGAGATCGGCAAAGCTCGTCTGAAAACGCTTCTTCGCCTCGTCGTCGATCCATTGCAGGCCATCGAGGATCGTGCGGCGATCTCCAGCCTGCGCTGGGTAGGGTGAACTGATCCATTCGTCGATAAAGTCATGCACGCTGACCGCGGAGGCGCTGGGCGAACCTTCATCCGCAGGAACGACCACATCGCACAACGCACGCGCGGTGCGACGCTGCGGCTCGGTGAAGGTGAGCGGCCAAACATCGCCTGGCTTGTAGATTTTCACCATGCTCGGGTCCGGGCCGTAGCCTTTCGCTTTGATGACATCGTCAGCCGCGAAGAGCCCGCCATCGCCCGCGGCAAGAGTCGCCGTCGCGCCGAGCATCCATTGGATGGCGACGCGGCGGTCGATGCGGGGAATGTCGTCGTTCGAGGGCATCAGAGATTCTGGCGTTTGAGTTCGTCCATGACGTGATCCGCCATGCGCCACGCGAGTGCCATGATGGTGAGCGTCGGGTTTTTGTCCGCCGTGCTCGCGAACGGTGCACCGTCGGCCAGGAAAACATTCTTCACGTCCCAGGTCTGGCTCCACTGGTTCGTCACCGACTTCGCCGAATCGTCGCCCATGATCGCGCCGCCGACCTCATGAATGACGGCGCCACCCGCCTTCATCGACTTGAACACATCAGCATCGTTCTTCGCCGACACCTTGCCGCCGAGCGCTTCGAGCAGCTCGCGGATGTGTTTCTGCTGATGCCGCACCTGGTTGAGTTCGAAGTCCGACCACTTCCAATGGAAGCGCAGCACCGGGATGCCCCACTGATCCTTCACCTCGGGATCCAGCTCGGCGTAGCAGTCGTCATTCGGCAGCATGGTGCCCTGCGCACCAAAGCCGAGTCTCGCGCCATAATACCGTCGTGCGTCTTCTTTGAGTTGCCTGCCATACAGCACACCGCTGCGCCCCGCGAGGCTGTCGATGCCGTTCAACATCGTCAGCGATGGCATCTGCCGCCCGCTGGTGAACTCCAGATGATAACCGCCGGGGAACCCAAGCTCGTTGTTGCGATTCTGTGCGTGCATCGTCCACGGCACATAAGCATGCGGCCCGCCCGCACCGTCCTCGTTGTGCACCGGCATGTTCTCAAACGCCGGAATGTGTGCGCTGAGGCTGCTGGACACCGAATCCGTGATGTATTTGCCCACCTTCCCGCTCGAATTCGCGAGACCGTCCGGGAACAGATTCGACTTCGAGTTGAGCAGCAGGCGCACCGACTCCTGCGAACTCGCCGCGATCACAACGACGCGGCCTTTCGCATGGCCTTCGCGTCCGTTCGTCTTGTCAACAAAGGTGATGCCGGTGGCCTTGCCGTTCTTGTCGATCGTCACCTCGCGTGCCATCGCGTTCGGCAGGATGTCGAGATTGCCCGTCGCGAGCGCAGGTCGCAGATGCACGGTCTGCGAATCGTAATTCGCACGGATCGCACAGCCGCGATGACAGTCGGTCGCCCAGAAGCACGGCGCACGGGTGCGCATGTTGTCGGCCAGAATCTTCTGCGCCTTCGCATTCCCCGGATGCAGCTTCGCGGGAATCGTGTCCGCGTCCTGCGGCTTCGTGAGAACGGCGCGATGGATCGATGTCACATGCGCGCCGACCTTTTTTCCATGCTTCTGCGCATAAAGCTCGCCCACACGCAGCTTCGGCGCTGGCAGCAGCACGCCGGGCGATGAATTGGGCGAGTTCTCCAGTCCATCGTTCGTGCCGAACACACCGACGAGCATCTCCACCTTGTCATAATAAGGCGCGATGTCGTCGTAGCTGATCGGCCAGTCGAAGCCGAGTCCCAACCGCGTGCGGGGTTTGAAATCGTAAGGCCCGTTGCGCAGCGAGATGCGTCCCCAATGATTCGTGCGGCCGCCCATCATGCGCTGACGCCACCACTGGAACGGTGTCGCTGGATTCGCGTTCGTGTAAGGCTCGCCCGGAATCTCCCAGCCGCTGTTGATCGAGCAATCGTGGAAGCCGTACTGCTTGTCGGGCGTTTTTTCGCCGCGCAGGGGCGCATGGCTCGGCAGTTGCAGCATCGCCACCTCCGTAGCCGGATCAAACGAACGCCCCGCCTCCAGCACGAGCACCTTCACGCCCTCCATCGTCAGCGTGTAAGCCGTCTGCCCGCCACCCGCGCCCGAGCCGACGATGACGACATCGTAGGAGGCTTGCAGTTTGTCGGCGGAGATGACGGGCATGATGGCAACGGTTTGATTTCAACGACGCTGCACCACACCCGCGCGCTTGAAGGCATCGGCGAGATTCTTGTAGCAGGTCTTCGTCGCAGCCACGGCATCGTAGCCTTTCGCTTTCCAGATCTGGCTGCTCACCTCGCAGCAAAAATCACCCGCATATCCACCCGCGACAAAAGCCTTCACGATGTCCGCATGATCGAACTCGCCGCTTTCTCCCGTGAGCGCAAAGACGACCTTGCCGTCCTTCATCACAGCATCCTTCGACGCCACGTAAGCAGTCCACGGCAACGACGTCGCCACCGTGTCCGCAATCGTCATCACCGGCTCGCGGCGGTGAAAATGGCTGTAGTCGTAGATCATGCGCAGGCGCGGCGGCTCGCCGAGCTGCTTGAAAAGCCAGATTGCATCCTCAGGACGGCTCATGGCCTGCATGCGATGCGGCTTGATGCAAAACGTGAACTTCATCTCGTCCGCCACCTTCACCCAGTCGGCCAGACGATCACGGAACAGCATCTTCGACGCTTCCCAATCCTTTCCGGCAAACACCGTCTGGATCAGCGGCGGATGATCCGGCAAGAGATCCTGCCCCAGTTCCGCCATCTTCCGCAGCGACTCCGTTTGCTTCGCATGCACCGCATTATCAGCGCTGGGATGCAAATCCGCCGTCAGCGCGCAGAGCCGCAGCTTTTGATCCTTCAACACCTGCCGCAAACCCGGCCGCTGTTCCTTCGCCACCTTCAACGGATCGCCTGTGAATCCCTCAAACGCCGTGATCTCGACGCAGTCATAGCCCGTCTCCGCCACGAACTGGAGCGCCGCCGCCAAATCGAACGATTGCAGCCCGTAGGTGCTGATTCCCAGGCCGCACGCTTTTGGCGCTGCGTTCGCCGCGGCAGCAGCCAGGACTCCTGTTCCAAGAAAGGTGCGCCGGTTCATCGAAGACATGCCGCAGTGTGGGGAGCATCCGCAAAGGCGTCAATCGTCCATCTCGTCCTAAACCTCTTCGAGCGCCATCTTTGCATCGCCGAACGTCTTGGGCCGCACGTCCATCTTGTCCATCATCGACATGAACAGGCGGCAGAGCTGGCGCTCGGGCTTGTCCTTGTAGTCGATCACACGTCCGCCCTTGAGTCGTCCGGCCGCACCACCGAGCACGATGACGGGCAGTTCGTCATTGTTGTGTTTCGCGCCGACCATCATGCTGGAGCAGTGCATGAGCATCGTGTTGTCCAATAGTGTGCGCGGACCCTCCTGAATCGCGGCGAGCTTACGCGCGAGGTAGGCGAGCTGCTGCATGAAGAGCTGGTTCACCTTGAGGTAGTCCTCGCCATCGCTGTGCGAGAGCAGGTGGTGGATCATGTAGTCGATGCCGTGGCCGGGCTGCTGCACACTGGGCAGATTTGGGAAGCGCAGGGCGCTGTGATCGTTGTTGAGCTTCAGCGTCGTGATCCGCGTCGTGTCCGTCTGGAAGCCGAGCACGAGGATGTCGCACATGAGCTTCATGTGCTCCGCGATGTCCTGCGGGATGCCGTCGGCGGGACGTTTGATGTTCGGTTTGCTCAAAGTTGGTCGCCAGCCCTGAAGTTCGCCGCGTTTGCCCGCGTTTTCGATGCGCTTTTCCACATCGCGCACGCTGTCGAGGTATTCGTCGAGCTTGCGCTGGTCACTGGCGCTGATGCCGCGGCGCAGATCCTGTGCGTCAGCCAGAACGGCATCCAGCACGCTTTTGTCGGCAGGCGATGCTTCATCTTTGAAGAGGCGATCAAACGCGAGTGCGGGATACAATTCCAGCGGCGTCGGTGTCGTCGGTGAACTCCACGAAATGTGCGAGCTGTAGAGCATCGAGTAGTTCTTGTGCACCGACGGATTCGACTTCTCGCACGCGAGCACCAGGCTCGGCACCTTCGTGCTACGGCCGTAGGTTTGCGCCAGCACCTGATCGAAGCTCGTCCCTGAGCGAATCTCACCGCCAGACGCGATCGGCGCACCGGAGAGCATGTTCCCCGTCTGCGATGAGTGGATGTTCCCCTTCCGCGCTTCTTCGTGGTATAGGCCGCGCACGAACAGCAGCTTCTCACGGAACTCATGCAACGGCGTGAGCACACGGCCCAGTTCCATCGCCTTGCCTTCGCCCTTCGCCCACCATTCCTTCGACTGGAAACCGTTGCCCGAGAACGTCACACACAACCGCACCGGCGCTTCGCTCGCTGGCCTGTTCTTCTTCGGCTCATCGCCCCAGACATTGACGGACTCCATCCACGGCAGCGCCATGGTGACGCCTGTCCCGCGCAGGAAGGCTCGACGTGAGAAACGATGGGAATGCATGGTGATGAATCAGTGGTTGGCGATGAAATCTTTCCCGCGCACCTCACGGAACTGCGGGCTGCGGACAATCAAGTCGATCATTCCGCCGATCTTCTGGTCTTCGACTTTCATCATCGACTCGATCAGTGGCTTGTCAGAAAGCTGCGTGCTGCGACCGAGCGCATAGCCGACGAGCTTGCGGCAAAACTGGCGCAGGAAATCATCACGGCGCGTGGTGAGCAGGTAATCGCGCAGATCGGCGAGGCCATCAACCGCCGTGCCGTCGGGCAATGTGGTCTTCGTGTCCGCTTGGCGGGCACGTCCGATGGCGTCGAAGCCTTCGAGCGCGAAGCCGAAGGGGTCGATGCGCTTGTGGCATCCGGCGCAGTTCTCATCGCGACTATGGCGTTCGATGAGCTGGCGCTCGGTGAGACCGGCGGGCGGTTCATCCGGCAAAACGGGCACGCCCTTCGGCGGAATGGGCAGCTTGTCGCCCAGAATGACCTCGCTGAGCCACGTGCCGCGCAGGATGGCGCTGTTGCGCGAGGCTCCGGACTGCTTGGCGAGCGTCGCCGCGAAACCGAGGATGCCACCGCGGCCTTTCTCGTGCAGACCGTCGATGCGCCGCCAGTCTTCGCCTTTCACGTCGAATCCGTAATGCTTCGCGAGGCTGGCGTTGATGAAGCTGTGATCCGAATCGAGCAGCGAGAGCACGCTGCGATCGTTTTGGAACAGGTCGATGAAGAAACGGGTGACCTCCTCCTGCATGTCCTCGCGCACGCTGACGAAGGTGGGGAAATGCCGCTCGCTCTTCTCGTCGAGCGTCGCGACATCGCGCACATGCAGCCACTGGCAGCCGAACTCGGTGGCGAGACGGCGGATCTTGTCGCTCTTCATCATGCGGGCGGCCTGCGACGCAATTTGATCCCGCAACTGACCGGAAGCGGCGATCCGGCGAAGTCCATCATCCGGTCCGGACGACCAAAGAAAGTAGCTCAGGCGCGTGGCGAGTTCCCAGTCGTTCACCGGTGACGCCTTCAGTCCCGAGGCAGGCTTTTCACCGCGATACAAAAACGCCGGTGCCACCAGCACGCGTGCAAGCATGAGACGCACGGCCTTGGCATGCGGAAGGTCCTGGGCGCGCAGCTTTTGGTAAAGCGTGCGCAGTTCGCCCTCTTCCGCATCGCGCAGCGGACGACGCCAGGCCTGCGTGGCAAAGTCGAGCACCGCCTGCAACTGCCGCGGCTCGGCCTCGACGAGCTGCGTTTTGAAAAGCTGCGCATCGCGCTGGATCGGCTGGCGCATCGGCTCGAACGCGCTCGGCTTCGCATCCTGCGTGGCGAACTGGAAAAGCTGCTCGAACACATCCACCTGCTTCAGCGGCCATTCGCTCACGAAACGCAGCTCGTCCCACAGGCTGTCAAGCTCGCGTGATTCGGCGTCATCGAGCATCAGTCGCTTCAAAGGCTCGTCCTCGCGGTAAAACAACGTCAGCGTGACCACCTCGTCCACCGGCACGATGCGCGCATAGCACAACGCGATGGGAAACAGCGCTCGAAACTCATCGAAGGTGGCTTCAAACCGGCGACGCGCCTCGCTGCCATCTTTCACGATGATGGGTGCGCTGTGCTGCGTGACGAGATTGTTGTCGCTCCACTGGCCGCTCTTCAGTGCAGACTCAGACTTGCCGGCGACGAGGCTCTGCGCCGTGTCCGGCTTCTCGGTGAGCACGCGCATCTGCACGCTGCCAGTTTGCGAGGCTAGTTTGCCAGTGACGACGAACTCGGTGCCATTGGCGAGTGCGGCAGGAATCTTCACTTCGATGACCGAAGGTGCCTTGGCTCTCATGTCCGACTTGCCGGACAAGTCGGACCGGTCTGACAAAAAAGAACGCAGCAGCGGCGAGTTCAGCGGAAAATCCTTCTCCAAGAACTGCCGCACCTTCACCGCAAGCTCCGCCGAAGGCTTCTTCCGCCACTCCGCGATCGGCACGGGCACATCGGACGCGGCTTCGAGCGTGGCGGGCTGGCTGAGGAAGTGCCACGGGCCGTGTGGATTGCCCGCGAGAATGTTGGGCGAGACATCCTTCGCGAGGTCCCAGGTCTTTTTGCCATCGCTGAGCGTCAGATTCACTGCCGTGAGATCGCAGGAGTGATTGCCATCGCGCGGCCCGATCACGAGCGCAACGACCTGTCCGGCTTCGACGCGCACGTTTTCAAACGGGCCAATCGGCAGTACGGTCGCTCCTTTCGACTCGCCGCTGGCGAGCACCTCGCTGGTATGACCACGACGCACTTCGAGCGCCCAGGTGACACCGTTGCCGCACTCGGGATGCGCATCAGCCACATCACCCTGAATGCGCAGCGTGCCCGCGATCGGACTGCGCCACGCGATCACCGACGCGAGCTTCGGCGAAGGATGCGTGGCGATGCTGTGTGCCTTCATCACGCCCGGAATGCGCACGGTGGCGTCGGACGAGTTCGCCAGCACGCTGAGCGCCTGCTCTCCCTGCCAGCCTTGGATGAAGTTGTAGTCCGGCGTGCTCTTGAGCTGCTTCGTGAGCAGCGGTTCGAGCTTCGTCGTGCCATAGCCGAGGTATTCGCGCCACGCGGTCATCAAGGCCGGATCGGCATCGTCTTTGCCGCTCGCGATGGCGTTCAGACAAGCCTCCGTGTTCGCGATGATCTTCGCACGTTGCGCTTCGAGATGCTTCACGAGCGCCGGGAGGCCGTTGATCGGCAAATCAGGCCTGCCGGGTGCCACGAGGCGTGGGTTTTCCCAGATCACCTCATCGCCTTCATTGCCATCACCCGCATCGGTGGTGGTCAAATAGAGCGTCACATCACGATCCGCTGCGAGTTTGACGCGCATCTCGTGTTTCGACACGAGCGGCGTCACCGGCTCCTGCCAGGCCTTCGGGCCGTTTTCCTTGCCGATGTGGCCCACGTTGGCGAATCGCCACAAAACCTGCTGCCAGGGCTCGATCTGGGCTGCGGTGAGCTTCTTTTCGCGGAATTTCGCGCGCAGCGGATCGAGCAACACAGACGATTTGGTGCTCGTGAGTGCCTCGCGGAGGATTTGAAGATACTTCGGGCTTAATCCATCAGTGCTACCGCGGCCTTGCAACGCATCGAGATACTTCGCCAGCGGCAGACGACCCGCGCCAGTGCCGGTGTCGAGCTTGATGCCCTGGGCCTCTGTTTGTGTGCCTTCGGCGGTGGCTGTGTGCCGTGCGTAGAACGCGCGAATCGCCGCCAGCGTCTCGTCCGTCCAGTCCTGTGCGAAGGTGCTGGCGGACCAATGCATGCCGTTCGAGGTGAAGACCGCGTGATTCGCGATGTCCTTCGCCGCGTCCAGATACTTCGTCAGCAGCGCAGGTGACATCACCAGCGCCGCGCCTGCGTTGGTAAAACCTTCGCCCGCCGCGCCATCCACCGGAAATTCCTTCGCCGGATCGAGCGATTCGACGCCGGTCAAATCATGCACGGTGTAAGTGTACTCCATGTTCGACAGCCGTCGCAGCACCACCGGCCCGGGATCGCCTGCGCTTGCGAGTGCGATCTGATCCAGCGTGCCGCGCACCCAGCCAACAAGCTGCGTTTTCTCCTCAGCACTGAGCTGCTTCTCCTTCTTCGGCGGCATCTCGCCCATCGCGATCTGGTCGAGCACGTTCTCCCAGACATGCGGTTCCTTGTGGATGTCCGAGGTTTCGAGATCGAGATCGCCTTTCTGCTTCCTCGTGGAGTGGCAGTTGAGGCAATGTGTCTTGAGAACAGCGCGCACATCCGCGTGCGCGGATGTCGTGACGACCACACAAACCAGCGCCATCCACCTCATGCCAAAATCTCCTTCACGACGTTGCCATAGACATCCGTGAGCCGGTAATCGCGTCCGATGTGCCGCCAGGTGAGTTTTTCGTGATCGAGACCGAGTTGATGCAGGATCGTCGCGTGCAAATCATGCAGATGCACTTTGCCCTCGACCGGACGGAAGCCGAATTCATCCGTCTCGCCGAAGGTGAAGCCCGGTTTGATGCCGCCGCCGGCCAGCCAGGTGCAGAAACTCTCCGGCTGATGCTCGCGGCCGTGTTTGTCGATGGGCGAGGTGCCGCTGAGGTCCTGGCTCCACGGCGTGCGGCCAAACTCGCCGCTCCAGATGACGAGCGTGTCTTCGAGCAAGCCCCGTGACTTCAGATCCTTGATAAGAGCGGCGCAGGGCTGGTCGGTGCCTGCACAGCTTTTTGGCAACGCCGTGCGGATGTCGCCGTGGTGATCCCAGCCGCCCATCGTCACCTGCACAAAGCGCACGCCCGCCTCGCTCAAACGACGTGCCAGCAGACAGGCGCGGGCGTTTTTGTCGCACTCCTTGCTGCCGACGCCATACAGCTTCTTCGTGGCCTCGGATTCGTTGGAGATGTCCATCAGCTCCGGCGTGGCCGTCTGCATGCGAAAGGCGATCTCCATGCTCTCGATCATGCCCTCCATCTGCGCGTCGGTCGTGACGTGATCGAGCAGGCGCTTGTTCATGCGCTGCGTGAAGTCGATGCGCGCTCGCTGCGCCTTCGCATCGCCGGAAACGTCCGCGAGATAGTCGATTGGCGACTGCTTCGCATCCTGCGGCACCGTCACCTTTGTGCCCTGATGCGCGGCGGGCAGAAACGACGAGCCGTAGAGCCGCGTGTCGCTGTCCGGATGGATCGTGATGAAACTTGGCAGGTTTTGGTTCTCCGTGCCGAGGCCGTAGCTCACCCACGCGCCAAGCGACGGGCGTACATCCGCCGTGATGCCGGTGTGAAATTGCAGCGCGGCCGGTTGGTGCTGGTTGTTGTCCGAATGCATCGCCCGCAACAGGCAAATCTCATCCGCGATGCTCGCGGTGTGCGGCAGCAGGTCGGAGATCATCATGCCGCTCTGCCCGCGTGGCCGCACCTCGCCCATCGTCGCGAGCGCCAGAAACTTGTCCGTGCCCACGCGCAGCTCGTTCTTGTTGATCGGCGCTGAGATCGTCTGCCCGTGCATGCGCTTGATATAGCTCTTCGGATCAAACAAGTCCGGCTGCGACGGTCCGCCGGACATGAAGAGAAAGATCACGCGCTTCGCCTTCGCGGGCAGACGCGGCGAACGCAGCGCCAGCGGACTCGATTCCGCATGCACGATGTCATGCAACGCGAGCGCACCGAATCCGGCGGCACTTTGACGCAGCCAAGCACGACGGGAGAGTGGAGGCAGATTCGCGTTCATAGGCGGAGGAGGAATTCATTCGAGGCGAGCAGCGCGTGGCTGAGTTCGATCCACGCCTTGTCGGCGGGAAGCGATTCGATGAAGCGGGTGGCATCATCGCGCTCGGTGCTGGTGATGGGGCGGCTGAGAATGCGCAGCCAGAGGGATTCGAGACGTGCGCCGGGATTCGGCTCGGCCTGCGTGATGAACTTCGCGACCTCCGTGGCGCGGGCGCGAACGAGGTCGCTGTTGATGAGAAACAGCGCCTGCGTGGGCACGGCGGTCTCAGAACGCTTGCCCGCGATCTGCGCGGGCTGGGTGAAGTCGAACACATCGCGCAGCTTCGCGGAGCCGGGCTGCGCGGCGGTGCGAATCACCGGCAGATAGACGGTGCGCTCGAAGTCCTGAACCGGGCGCGATTTTTTGAAGCTGAAGGCCGGTGGGTTCACCGCGCCGGGATTCAGGCTCTGCACGTTCTCGGGAAACTCAAGCGGCAGCGCGGTTCCACCGCACGATGGCACGAGCTTGCCGCTGATGGCCAGCATCGCATCACGGATGGCCTCCGCATCGAGACGCGGACGGCTCATGCGGGTGAGCAGACGGTTTTCGTCGGTCGATTTTGATGAACTCGACTGCCGGTAGGTGCGCGAGAGCACCAGTTCGCGAATCAGCCTCTTCTGCGACCATCCGTTCTTCATGAACTGCGCCGCGAGATGATCGAGCAGCTCCGGATGCGTCGGTTTTTCGCCGCGCACGCCGAAGTAATCGACCGTGCGGACGATTCCCTCGCCAAAGAGCTTCTGCCAGATGCGGTTCACCGTGACGCGGGCGGTGAGCGGATTGCGCGGATCGGCGAGCCAGTCGGCCAGTTGCACGCGTCCGCTCTGGTTCGGCGGAATCGCAGGGAATTCGGCCCAGCTCGCGACGCGCAGCGTGCCGCGCTTCACGACATCGCCGAGCGCATACGGATTCCCGCGGATGGTGATGCGCATGTCGCCCGGTTTTTCGACATCGTGCACGGCGAAGGCTTTCGGTGCTGTCGGCGAGAAAAACTTCGCGTGCTCCATCTCGGCCTTCAACGCCTTCGTGTCGGCTTTCGCGGCCGTTTTTGCTGCAAGATCGGCTTCGAGAGCCTTGAGGCGTGCTTCATGTGCTGCGACCGCTTTTTCGCGCTGTGACCTTTGTTCTGTCGTTTCAGGCAGCTCGCGTTTGTGGACGCTGCTCCAGACGCCGTTGTCGGTCTTGTAGGTGCTGCTGGTGCTGCGGAACATGCCCGCCATCGCGTAATAGTCGGTCTGCGCAATGGGATCGAACTTGTGATCGTGGCAGCGCACGCAGCCGAGCGTCATGCCGAGGAACGCGGTGCCGATCTTGCTCACCTGCTGGTCCACGAGGTCGTGCTCCATCTTCATTTTATCGACGGCCACGATCTCAACATCGCCCAGCACGAGGAAGCCGGTCGCGGTGATGTTCTCCGCGCGTTTCTCCGGCGAGTCGGCCGGAAGAAGATCACCCGCGACCTGCTCGCGCACGAATTGATCGAAGGGCTTGTCGTTATTAAACGCACTGATTACATAGTCGCGGTAACGCCACGCATGCTCGGCGAAAACATTGTTCGACGTGCCGATCTGGTCCGCGTAGCCCGTGAGATCGAGCCAGTGACGCGCCCAGCGCTCGCCGAAGGCACTGGATTGAAGAAGACGGTCCACGACACGCGCGTGGGCGTCGGACTTGTCTGACAGGTCGGACAAGTCCGACATGAAGGCAGCAATCTCCTCCGGCGTCGGCGGCAGACCTGTGAGATCGAGCGACACGCGGCGCAGCCACGTGTGCGGATCGGCATCCGGCGCGGGCGAAAGCCCTGCGGCCTCCTGCTTCGCAAGAATATAGCGATCCACATGATTCAGCGGCCACGCGGTGTTCTTCACGACGGGCGGCCTGGAATCACGCACCGGTTGGAAGGCCCAGAACTTCTTCCCGGCCTCGATGTCGATCGTCTTCGTCTCCTTCGCGGCGATCTGGCTCACACGCGGGTCCGGCGCTCCCATCGCGACCCATTTTTCGAGCACCTCGATCTCGTTCGTGGCGAGTTTGCCCTTCGGCGGCATCTCCATGTCGGGATTCGTGTAACGCACGGCATCCACGAGATGGCTCTTCACCAAATCACCCGGTACGATGGCCGGCCCGTGATCACCGCCAGTCTGCCAGCCATTCTTCAAATCGAGCGCGAGGCCGCCTTTGATCTTCTTCTCATGCGAATGGCACTCATAACAGCGCTGCTGCAGCAACGGCAGCACCTTCGACTCGAAAAACGCCACGCCATCCTCCGCCCGCGCCGGGGACAGCGCGAGCGTGGCAAGCCAGAGGCATGGAAGCATTCGTTTCATGAAAAGATCGGCAGCCATTCACGCCAGCCGAGGATGTGCTCGCGCAGAAGACGTTCGCAGGTGGCCGGAGTTTGCGATTTGAAGCCCTCAATGATGTCCTGATGCGCCTCGGCGGTCTGGTTCAGCGTCTCCCGCGTTTGCAGTTGATGACTGCGATGCAGGCGGCCCAGCCAGAGCTCCAGTTCGCCGCGCATCGAGCGCCAGAGCTTGAGCAGCCGCGCATTGCCGGACGCGGTGAGGATGATCTCATGAAACTCCAGATCGAGCCGCGTCACCTCCTGCACGGATTTGGCCCGTTGTGTGACGGCGAGGTTCTTTTCCAGCTTGGAAAGGCTCTCCTTGAGCTTGGGCGCAGCCAGTCTGGCCGCCACGGGCTCCAACGTGAGGCGCAGCACAAACAGCTCCTCGAAATCCTGCGGCGTCAGTTCTTTCACGAAAGCACGGCCTGTGTCGCTGAACTCGACCAGCCCCTCGCGCTCCAGTTCAAACAACGCCTCGCGCACGGGAACACGGCTCACGCCGAGCCGGCGCGCCACCGCTGATTCGGCGAGCAGATTGCCCGGCAGCTCCGCGCCGCTGAGGATGTCCTTGCGGAGGCGAAGCGTGGCAGAGTCAGAGCGAAAAGCGGACGAAGTCGAGGTGCGCATTTGGTATACCGTTTCGCAAAATACGGCTCCGGCATGCCTCTCTTTCGGCAAATTTGAAATCGTCCTACACGATGATCTTTTTCGCCACGACACCCTTCACATCGGTGAGCCGGAAATCGCGCCCGGCGTAGCGATAGGTGAGGTGTTCGTGATCCAGGCCAAGCAGATGCAGGATCGTGGCATGGAGGTCGTGGATGTGCATTTTATCCTCCACGGCCTCGTAACCGAGGTCGTCGGTGCTGCCGTAGCGCAGGCCGCCTTTCACGCCGCCGCCAGCCATCCACGCGGTGAAACCCTTGTTGTTGTGATCGCGGCCGTCAGCGCCCTGGCCGTGCGGTGTGCGGCCGAATTCGCCGGACCACACGACGAGCGTGTCCTTCAGCAGGCCACGCGATTGCAGATCGGCGAGCAGCGCGGCGATGGGCTGATCGACTGCCTCGGCCGTCTTGGGCAGGTCCTGCGAAATTTTGAAGTGGTGGTCCCAATCGCTGTGCGTGACCTCGACGAAACGTACGCCCGCCTCGACCATGCGGCGCGCGAGCAGGCACTTGCGACCGAAGTCATCCGTCGTGTTGCCTTCGCCGATGCCGTAGGCGGTGAGCGTCTGTTGCGACTCCTTGGAGAGGTCCATGATCTTCGGCATCTCGCTCTGCATCTTGAAGGCGAGCTCGAAGGATTCGATCGCGCCCTCGACCTCGGGATTGAACTGATCACGCTGGAGCTTCTCGCGGTTCAGCGCCTGGATGAACTCGATCTCCTTCCGTTGAGCCACGCTGCCGACTGGTGGCGCGATGTTGCGCACCTGGGCGTTCGCAATGGGCCGCGCATCGACGCCGACGCGCGTGCCTTGGTAAATCGCGGGCAGAAACGCGCTGCCGTAGTTCTGCGCGCCGCCAAAGAGCGTCGGCGGCGCGATGGTGACAAAGCCGGGCAGGTTTTCATTCGCGGTACCGAGACCGTAAAGCGTCCACGCGCCGAGCGAGGGGCGCACGAACTGCGAATTGCCCGTGTGCAGCTTCAAGAACGACTGCGCATGCGCGGGCAGTTCGGTGTGCATCGAGTTGATGAGGCACAGCTCGTCCGCATGCTTCGAGAGATGCGGAAAAAGCTCGCTGATCGGCAGTCCGCTCTTTCCCTGCGGCGAGAATTTCCACTGCGAGCCATGCAGCTTCGTGCCAGGCGCACGACCGTCCTTGCCGGAGGCGGCGGTGAGCTTCGGTTTGTAGTCGAACGTGTCCACATGCGAGGGCGCGCCGCGCATGCAGAGGAAGATCACGCGTTTAGCCTTCGCGGTGAAGTGCGGCTGCTTGATGGCGAGCGGACTGCTCGATTCGGCTTGAGCGAGCGCTTGAAAGGCGAGCCAGCCGAAGCCGATGCCGCTGGTCTGAAGGAAATCGCGTCGTGTGTTCATGATGTCAGTCGATGGAGCGGAATTCAGCGCTGCCGAGCAGCGCGCGGCAGAAACTCGTCAGCACGTCGCTGTCGAGGCGCGGGTAGTCGGCGAAGAAACGTTGCGCGGCCTGGGCCTCGCTCGCGCTGGGTGATCTGGCGAAGGCGAGCTTGAAGGCGGTGGTGGCGCGCTGGTTTTCGGGCAGCGGGCGCAGTTTGTCGGCGAGGCGTTTCGCCTGCGTGGCGACGAAGTCGTTGTTGAGCAGATAGAGGGCCTGCGAGGGCACGGTGGTGACCTCGCGGCTGCCATTCACCGCGCTGGGCTCGGCGAAATCGAAGACGGTGAGCGCATCGGGCACAGCGTTGCGAGGGACGGGCAGGTAAATGCTGCGGAAGTCACCTCCTGCGTTCAGGAAGGGCTCATCGCTCAATGGTGCCCGCAGACTCTTGATCGGAAAGCCGCCAATCGCGCCATCACCCCGCTGCGCAACGGCGGAACCGACGGGAGGTGTGGTTTGCAAGCCACCGCTCACCGCGAGCATCGCATCGCGGATGCACTCGGCATCGAGACGACGCGGCGTCATGCGCCACACGAGCGCGTTTTCGGGATCGGCCTCGAAGTTCTTTGCGTCATGCGTGGAGGCGATCTGGTAGGAGCGGCTCATGACGATCTCCTTGATGAGCTTCTTCACCGACCATCCATCAGTTTGAAGACGCAAAGCGAGATGATCGAGCAACGCGGGATTGGAAGGCGGCTGGCCCATCGTGCCGAAATTATCGACCGTGGAGACGATGCCGCGGCCAAACAACCAGTTCCACACGCGATTGGCGAACACACGGGCTGTAAGCGGGTTTTCATCGGCAACGAGCCAGTCGGCGAGTTCGCGGCGTCCGCTCTCATTGGATGGAATCGCGGGCGATTTGGCCGAAACGAGGCTCACAAAGCCGCGAGGCACCTTCGTGCCGGGTTTTTCGACATCACCGCGGGCGAAGAGCGGGCTGTCGTTGATGGAGCTGAATTGCGCCGGCCGGCCAGCGATGACTTTGAAGATTTCTTCGACTGACTTTGGCTTTCCAGGCGGGCTCACTGGTGCGGCAGGATAATCGCGCACGCCCATCGCGAGCAGCTTCTGCCGACCCTCGCTGTCATAGCTGGCCAGCTCGGTTTTGCATTCGCCTATCTTCGCGTTGATGCCGACAAACATGACCAGCTTTTGCGGATCGTTGTTGATGTTGAATGCCTTGCCGCCGGTGAATATTCCCTTGATCGCCGTGCCATAAAATTGCAGCGCGCCGTAGCGTTCGGTCTTGGTGAGTTCCTTCTCGATGTCCGCACGACGCTCGGGTGTGAGCATCAAAGGCATGCGCGGCAGGCCGCAGTCGGTGGGCAGCTCGATGAGCGGGGTGGATTTGATGTTCTGGAAGTTCGGCGATGTGCCGTAGCAGGTCTCCGTGCTGAGGAAGATGCCAGCCAGCGCGTAGTAGTCGCGCTGCGGGATGGGATCGAACTTGTGATCGTGACAGCGTGCACAGGCCACGGTGAGACCGAGCACCGCCTGCGACACCGCGTCGATCTGCTCGTCAGCGGTGTCGAGCGCGTATTGCTTTGGGCTGCGTTCGTTGAGACTGCGCGAGCCGATGGCGAGAAAACCGGTGGCGATCTGCTTCATCGCGCGATCACGGCTGTCCTTCGCGCTCATGAGATCGCCGGAGATCTGCTCGCGGATGAACTCGTTGATGGGTTTGTCCTTGTTGAATGACTCGATCACGTAGTCGCGATAGCGCCACGCATGCGGAAGGAGGCAGTTCACATCCTTGCCGGTGGATTCGGCGTAGCGGGCCACATCCAGCCAATGACGGCCCCAGCGCTCGCCGAAGCGCGGGGATTCGAGCAATGAATCAACGACCTTCTCAAAAGCTTTGGAATCCCGATCATTCAAAAACGCGTCCAACTCCTCCGGCGTTGGCGGCAGGCCGATAAGATCGAAAAACACCCGTCGCAGCAGTGTCTCCGGCTTCGTATCGCCGACCGGCTTGAGGCCCTTTTCCTCCAAACCGGCGAGAATGAAGCGGTCGATGTCGGTCTTCGGCCATGAGGCGTCCTTCACGTTCGGAGCAGGCGTGGTTTTCACCGGCTGCCAGGCCCAGTGGTTCTTCGCTTTCCCTGTGTCCCACTCGGATTTCACCGCCATCGCCTTGCCTTCGCGTGGATCGGGCGCGCCCATGCGCACCCACTGCTCGAAGTCGGCAATCACGTTGTCCGGCAGCTTGCCGCCGTGCTTTTCGGGCGGCATCTGCATGTCCTTGTTCGTGTAGCGGATGGATTCGATGACGAGGCTCTTTGCGAGATCGCCGGGCACGATGGCAGGTCCGTTGTCGCCACCGCGACGGATGCCATCACGCGTGTCGAGCACGAGGCCGCCTTTGATCTTCTCCGCGTTCTCAGCGTGGCATTTGTAACACTTCTCCGAGAGCACGGGCCGGATCTTCTTTTCAAAGAACGCGATCTGCTCGTCGCTGCTCTTCGGTTCGACAATCGCCGGCTGTGTGGGCGAAGGCGCGGGTTGGGTGCCGCCACCGCTGATCGCCGCGATATTCATGTACTCATCGTGCGACAGCTTGCCGTCACGGTTCGCGTCGAGCGTGTGAAACAGGTAATCGACGACCTGCGGCTTGCCCTTCAGCTTTGGCGAATACTCACCGAGCGTTTTGAACTCGGCGGCGCTGAGCGACGCATCCTTGTCCTGATCGAACGTGGTGAAGCCCTGTTCGAGCTTCTGTTGAAGATTCGCGTCCTGGGCCTGCGCGCAGGCCAGAAAGGCGGCGGGGAGGAGAAACAGGCGTGTTTTCATGGCTTCATGAATTTTCCAAATTTCTCGCGGCGCTCATCGCCGAGCCTCTTGTATTCCTCGATCTGCTCCGGCGTGAGCAACGCGGCAAGATCGGTCGATTGACGGATCGAAGCCTGCCCAATGGCCATCAGCGTGTCTGTTTTGATCTTTGCGAGGTCCTGCTTGAGCTGGTCGTAGGTCGGCTTCGCCTTCTCGACCTGCTCCGGAGTGAGTTTGAGGCGCTTCGCCTCCTCCTTCATGCGCTGCGCGACGAAGTGGTCCTCGCTGATGAGTTTCTTCGCGAAGGGCAGCGCGAGTCCGATGCCGAAAAGGGCACCGAGAATGAACAAGCCGAGGAGAGAAGCGATGATGTAGAGCTTTTTCATGGCAGGAGAGGGGTTTGGATGAAGACCTGCGCCAGATCGTGCGCATCAGTGGACATGCTGTTCGTGGACCACCACAGGCAGGCCGCGGTGGCGAGTGCTGCGACCGGCAGCGACGCGAGTGAAAAACGTGCCCACATCGCTGCTGAGTCGTTGGGGACTTTTGCGGCGGCGATCACACGCGTGGCGAAGCCGAAGGGCATCTCCGCAGGCGGAGGAGGCGCTGCGTTTCGCGCATGGGCGGCAAGTTGTTCGAGTCGTTGATCCGTGGAGTTCATGTTTTGGAGGATTCGAGTTGTTCAAAGGCCGTGCGCAGTTTCCTGCGGGCGCGGAAGGCTCGCACTTTCACCAGCGTGCGGCTCCAGCCGGTGAGCGCAGCGATTTCGTCGGTCGATTTGCCTTCGAGATGCAAAAGCGAAAGCACCATGCGGTCGTCCGCATTCAGCGTGTCGAGCAGACGGAGCATCAGCGAGCGTGATTCGTCGTTCAGCGTGTCCGCTTTTGGTTCGGCGGCGATCTGCGTGGCTTGCAGCGCCTCCTGCTCGCCCTCGGTGAGGTCGCTCCAGCGCAGTTCTGGCCGCACGCGGCGTGCGCGATAGTGATCGCGGCATTGATTGATCGTGATGCGCGCCAGCCACGGCTCCAACGGCTTCGACGCATCCCACTGTGAGGCTTTGGCGAAGCACTTCGCGAAGATCTGCTGCGCCAGATCCTCCACGCAACCCGCGTCCGCGACGTGCCGCCGGATCAGCGACGCCACGAAGGGATAAAACGACTCCACGAGCGCTCGAGCCGATCCCTCGTCGCTGCATCGCAGCCACGCTGCCATGCAGGCACGGGATTCGTTGTCGGTCAAAATCATGGAAACTGGGGATCACGATGACACATCCTTTCCCGGCTTCTACGGGCGGGATGTGGAGCGGTTACAGCTTCCAGAAAATCTTTTCAGGGATCGATCCGCACCCACAAGTGCCCCACGGCGCGTTCGCCGCGCTCATTCGTGTGCTCGACGGTGACAAGGTGGTCGCCGGGCTTCGAGAACGCATGCTGCGTGACCGCATAACCGTCTTTGGCGAGCGCTCTGGCGTTTCCATCCGACTTCACGCTCACTTTCGGTGTGCCGTCGCCGAAATCCCACGTTTCGCCGCCGGTGGTGCGGAAGGTGCGGACTTTGAAGGTGATCTCGGTGCCGGGCTTGAGGCCGGTGGTGGGCCAGAAGGTCGGGTGAATCGTCGGTGGCAGGTTCTTTTCATCGCTGCCCATCACTTGGACGATGGCGAAGTCGTAGCTGACGTTTCCAGCGGTGTCGGTGACTTTGACGATCTCGCTGTAGGCACCGGGCTTCGTGTAGGTGCGCTCGATTTTCGCGCCGGACGCGGTTTGGCCGTCGGTGAAGGTCCAGTCGTAGGTTTTGATGCTGCTGGATGACCAGGACTTCGACGCGTCGAGCGTGATCGTCTCGCCAGCGCGGATGAAATGATGCGGGCGGGCCACGGCGATGACAGTGGGATTGTTTTCGCGTTGGTAGGCATCCCACGCGAAGGCGTAGGCCTCCTGCGTGCCCCATTTGCCGGAGGGTTGGCGGCTTTTGATGCCGAAGTGCAGATGCGTCCAGCCGCCGCTCGCGCCTTCTTTGCCAAGCAGGCCGATGCGCTGGCCCATTTTCACGCGCGCACCCATTTGAATGGCCGGATCAATCGTGTGGAGATGGCTGTAGCGATAATACCAGCCTCGTTCGTCGAGCAGATACACGACATCATAGCGCGGGCGCACCGGCGTGAGCGAGTAGCCGGGCAGCGTCTTCTCCGAAACGCTCACGACGAGGCCGTCCGTTGCCGCGATGACCTCCGTGAGGCCTTCGCAGCCGCCGAAGTCGAGGTCGTTGTGGTAGTAGATCTTCTTCCGGTCCGGCTTGTCGCCACCATCGACGTAGGTCGGTTCGTTCGAGAACTGCGTCGAGGTGGCGAACCAGCGCTGCTTGAGCGGATACACAAACGTGCCCGGCTCGATCCACGGCGAACCTTTGGGCCAAAGACGCAGTCGCGCGTCCTTTTCGAGCCCCCAGGAGTCCTCGCCGCTGTTCGCGTTGTAGCCGCGCGTGATTGGGCAGTCGATCTGCACGCCGCCGACGAGCTGCGGGAGGTTGTAATTCGCGCTCGTGAGCCACTTTTGCTCCCCATTGACCTCCACGAGCACTTTCGCCTCGCGCACCGCCTTCGCCATCGAATCGACCTTCTCGTCGAGTTTCAGCAGTTTGATCTTCGCAGTCGATTTGTCGGCCAAAGTGACCTCCACAGCCTCGCCGAGGCTCAAATCGACCGCGCGCAGTGTCGGTGTGATCGTTGGCGTGGGCAATTCAGCGCGAAGCAGGCACGCGCCGAGTAGGGCAGGGAGGAAAAGGCGTTTCATGAGCCTGCCACTACGCGCGTCACGGCACGCATCCATCGGCGCGAAACGCCGTGGTGGTCAGATCGATGTCCACGAAGAGCAGTTCCGCCTCATCGGCACCGTAAGGGCCGCGCAGGGCTGGCTTGCCATCAGGACGCATGACGAGCGAGCAGCCGATGCATGCGTGTCCGGACCATTCGCCCTCGGTGACGGGGCCGACATTGCTCGCTGCGGCGATCCACAGGCCAAATTGCTTCGCGACGGGGCCGTAGCTGTCGAGCCAGAGCTGGCCGTAGGGTTTCTTCACGTTGTCGTGATCCGGCGGGACGGCCCACGCGCAGGGCGAGAGGATGATCTGCGCGCCCATGAGGCCGAGTGAGCGGCTGATGGCGAGATTCGGCGCGAAACCATCCGCGCAGATCATCAAGCCGATGGTGCCCAACGATGTGTGTGCGACGCCGAGATGATCACCGCAGGCGTAAAGGTGATGTGCCATCGCGAGTTCGTTGATCTTGCGATGATGCAACAGCACTTCGCCGTCGGGTGAGATGAGGACAGCGCTGTTGTAGCATCGGTCGCCGTCGCGCTCGACCAAACCTGCGCAAACATGAAGGCGATGCGCTTTCGCCGCTTCGCGCAAACACGCACAGGTTTCTCCATCGGGAATCGAGCCCGCATGCTGGATCGCCGACGAATGGCACCAGCCGAAATCAAGCGCCTCGGGCAGCAGCACGACGGCGGCGCCGGCTTTGGCTGCCGCTGCAATGTTTTCGACTGCCAGGCACCGGTTTTCATCCGGCTGGCCGGGAACGACACGCATTTGGGCGAGCGCGAGCTTGAACGTGCTCATGAAGCCTTCACTCCACTGAGCGGATGCTGCGTCACTGTGTCCCATGCGAGCTTTTGTAGCAGCGCGTTGAGATTCTCCGCCTCGGGCAGTTTGGCGATGGCGGCAGGCATCGGCAGGCCAATCGGATTGCGTCCGTAGATCACCGCATAGTGGCAGTAGGCAGCGAGTGCTTTGACGTGATCACGCGGATGACCGATGGGATCGGTGAAAAGATCGCTCTGCTTTGCGATGCCGGGAGCCTTGCCCTCGATGATGAGGCGGCGCAGTCCCATCACCGCCTGGCCGACGGGCACGACGAAGACGGCGGGTTTGGCGTTCAGCTCGCGCACATGGTCGTCCATGCTCTTGAAGTAGTCGTCGTGGGCCGCGTGGAGGTCGGCCATCGTCTTGCTGTCGCGGTCGATGACCTTGCCATTGAGCGGCTTTCCCCACAGCGAGCCATCGTCAAACGTCATCCAGAACTCCTGCACGGTGATGCGCATCTTCGGATTGTGCTCCAGGCCGAGCTTCACGAAGTTTTCGATGCCAGCATCCGGCAGGAAGATCGGCGAGAGCGTGAGCACGTCGGCCTTGCCCTCCATGAGCACGGGTTTGATCTTCTGCTTGTCGCCCTGCGCATCCCAATGCTGGATCGTGCGCGATCCACCGATGGACGACAGCGCGATCTGCTGGTGTCCCGTGATGCCCGCCTCCTTGGCAATCTGCATGAGCATTCCCGGCATCCACACATGAAAGCTATGCCCAGCGGTGGCGACGCGAAGGCCGGCGGGTGGTGTTTCGACACGGTCGGCACGCAGCACGGCGCTGAGACCGAAAAGGAGCAGGGCCGGGATGAATCGAAGAGGCGTAGGTGATCTCATGGTGTGCAAAGAACTCAGATGCATGAACGTGATCGGGAAGATGGCTCTCGCGATTCTGTCGAGAAATGACACCTCTCACCCGCAGACATGTTCTCCAGCGGAGCCGAATTTGGCTCGCTGGCACTGCCCGGCACAGAGGGGCTTTTGATCTCCACGAACCCGCTGACAGATGTGAGTGATGAAGGCGAAACTGGCTTGATCGAGGATTGGAGCCATCGAGTGGAACATGTTTCAGCATCTGGATTCATCCCCTCACCCGGCCTGACTTGTATGAGATTGCTTTTTGCTTTGGAAAACTCCGACCGCCGTTCAGAGTGCGCATGCATGAGGTTCCTGCTTCTCGTTTTAGTCTTGCTGGCAGCCAGTTGTGCGTCTGATGCGCAGAGGAGAGGCGCTGCATCGCAACTCATTCCAGGTGATCCCGCCGCGCCTTCACAGGTGACACCGGACGAGTCGATGGCGATTGCACGGGCTTATACGCGGCATCCGTGGCGGCCTTTTGCCACCAATATTCTGCATGGGAAGGACAAGGCGGGCATTCTTGTAAACACGCCGGACATCGGTCATGAGCCGCAGCAAGAGCGACATGGCTGGTGGGTGCCGGGGCAGGTGAACGAAGGCGTTCCTTACAAGTGGGGCGGGTTTGATGATCCTGCCACGTTTGACGCTGCTGTGGGCAATGGTCTGGCGGCGGGAGATGTGTCATCGCCGGAGAAACGCCGGGCTGACAATGCGGGTGTGAGCGCGCAGGCGGCTGGAGTGGACTGTTCGGGATTTGTCTCGCGTTGTTTGAAGCTGCCATACGTGCATGACACGTCGCAGCTTCCTGCGGTCTGCCATGAGCTTCCCAGTGCACAAGATTTGCGTGCGGGTGATCTGCTCAACATTCCACGGCGGCATGTGATTCTCTGCGCGGGCTGGTTCGATCCGCAGCACACGTGGATCTTCTATTACGAGACCGGCGGCGCGCCTGACTATTGGAAGCCCGGTCTGAAACAGGCGCCGTTGGATGCATTGCTCGCGCTTGGTTACAAGCCGTTGCGATACAAAGGCATGGCCTACGAACCGGTGCCGAGTGGAAAACAGCCGCGTGAAGTGCTGACACGTGCGATCAAGACCTCTGCGACGATTATCGAGCACCCGACGATTGGTGAGCCGTGATGGCGGATGAAGGCATCCGCTTTCTTGTTTACTCCGCCCACGCTTCGTGCAGCAGGCGCAAATAATTGCCGTGCATGATGTTGGCGATGTCCTCGTCCTTGTAGCCGCGTTTTTGGAGCATGGCGGGGATGCGGGCGAGGTCGGCGATGGTGTCGAGATCGGCGGGGGTTTGCTCGATGCCGTAGCCGCCGTCGAGATCGGTGCCGATGCCGCTGTGCAGGGCATTTCCGGCGAGCTGGCAGACGTGGTCGATGTGATCGCAGATGACTTCGAGCTTGAGGCCGGTTTGCTGCGGGGTGGTTTTGCCGCGAGTCCAGCCGGGAATCATCATCCAGGCGTCGAGAGCGGCGCCGATGACGGCACGACGTTCGATAAGGGCCTTGATTTGATCGTCGCTGAACTGGCGCGGGTCGGGAACGAGTGCGCGGCAGTTGCTGTGGGATGCCCAGACGGTGCCGTGATGAATGTCGAGTGCCTGCCAGAAGCATTCGTCGCTCAAGTGCGTGACATCGAGGATGATGCCGAGGCGGTCCATCTCCTGAATGAGTTCTTTGCCACCGGGACGCAGGGGGCCGACTTGATCGTGGCCCATGGCATAGCGGCAGACGCCATAGTGTGCGGGGCCGAGGGCACGGAGTCCTTGTTCCCAAGCGTCTTCGAGATGACCAACGGTGCGGATGGAGTCGGCACCTTCGAGGCTGAGGATGTAGCCGATGGCTTTTTTGTCGTCGGGAATGGAGATGTCATTCCAAAGCGCGATCATTTCGTCGAGTTCGCGCAGGTTGGTGATCTGGCGCATTTCACCGGCTTCCTCCATGGCGCGATACCACGCGAGCTGGCCCTGCGTTTCGGCCCACGCTTGTTCAGGGGACATCCAGCCGGCGATGGGTGAGGGACCGGGCATGCAACCGGCGAGTTGGGTGGCGACGCAGATGCCGACTTTGCCTTTGCGCATTTCGGGAAAGGCGGTGGTGCCACCAGCGCGGCCTTTGCCAGTCATGCCCGCCTCGCGACGACGGATTTCGTGAACAGGAAGGCGGAGGTCGCGGTTGAAGCCGCCGAGGGCGTTGAGACTAAGATCGAGGTGGGCGTCGAAAGTGAGCATGAGGGGATGAATGACGAAACCAAGGGACGGAATGACGAATGAAGCGTCACTCTACGTGGGCAACATCATGCGTCATTCATACCGATAACCCGCGCCATGGACCGTGCGGATGATGCGCGGCTGCGAGGGGTCTTTTTCGATGCGTTTGCGAAGCTGCGAGATGTGCTGGTCGAGTGCGCGGCTCTCGGGGAAGTAATCGACACCCCAGACCTCGTCGGCGAGCGTGTTGCGGTCGATGACCTTGCCGCGACGTTCGAAGAGCAGGCGCAGGACTTTGACATCGCGCGGGCTGAGCTGGATTTCTGTCTGACCACGATAGGCACGCAATTCGGTGGGGACGACACGCAGATCATCCATGGTGAAATCGTCGTCGGTCTTGCCACCGCCGCGCGATGCGGTGCGCCGCAGGATGGCGCGGATTCGGGCGATGATTTCCTTCACGCCGAAGGGCTTGGTCATGTAGTCGTCCGCACCGAGTTCAAGGCCGAGCACGGTGTCGATTTCCTCGGCCTTGGCGGTGAGGAAGAGGATGGGCACCTTTTCGTCCTGCTTGCGGATCTGCTTGCAGACCTCGTAGCCATTGAGACCGGGCATCATGACATCGAGGCAGACAAAGTCGGGATTCTCCGCGCGGAAGAAATCCACGGCCTGCAGGCCGTCGCTGGCGGGGATGACTTCGTAGCCTTCCATGGTGAGCACCTCGCGCAGGGCATCGCGCGTGTGGTCGTCGTCTTCGGCAATGAGTATCTTGGTCATGGCTGGTTCGGGAGGGTGAGGATGAAGCGCGCGCCGTCACGGTAGTTTGGGCACACTGAGAGGGAGCCGCGGTGCAATTGTGCCAGTTCGCGCGAGATGGTCAATCCAATGCCGGTGCCGCTGACACCTTCCGCGAGGTCGGAGCGAAGACGTTCGAAGGGCTCGAAGACGGTGCGGCGCTTGCCGGTGGGGATGCCGGGGCCGCGATCTTCGACGATGACGCGTGTGCTGCGCTCGTCATGTTCGGTGCGGATGGCGATCCACTTTCCGGCATTTGCGTACTTGTCCACGTTGGAGATCAAATTGCCGAGAATCTGCTCGATGGCGTCGGGATCGGCATGGATCTGGGCGGGACCCTGCAAGGAGGTGACGATTTCAAAGCCCTTGTTTTCCAGGAGAGGTTTCCAGAATTCGACAATGCGTGAGACGGTTTCATCGAGCGAGAGCAACTTGGGCTGGATGGTGAGCTTGTCGCGCTGCTGACGGGCGTAGTTAAGAACATTTTGAATGAGGCGGTCCAGTCGTGATGTTTCCGCCTCCACGACACCGAGATGGCGTTTTGCAATCGTGTCACCCTGCGACTCCGCACGGTGGGCAGCCATCTCGGCATACAGGCGGATGTTGGTGAGCGGAGTCTTGAGCTCGTGAGAGATCTGGTTGACGAATGTCACGCGCTGTTGGGCGACCCGGATTTCACGGGCGCTTTCGTGAAAGTAAAGCCATCCCACCACAAAGACGAGCACAATCCCCGAACCAACACCAAGCAGGATCGGAAACAGATACGGTTTCGGGAATTCTTCATTCGCTGGCGTGTAGGCCATTTCCCATTGGGACAGCGGTTCCGAACACGCGCGGTGCGCGGCTGGCGGGTCTTCCGAGCCGGCGAGCCGCTTGCCCCACTGATAAAGTGGGATACCCTTGACCGTGGTGAGCATCATTCGTCCTGGTGGCGCGGCGAGGCCGGGCTGTGGCAGCCGTTGAAACAGGGCCTTCATCAGGGACTGAGGGTTCAAAAGCGCGCAGCTGAGGCTGCCATCCGCAAACCGATGCCAGAAAATGAAAGTAGAGTCACCCACATGCCAGCCGCTCCAGGACATCGCCGTTTCGGATTCAGGCCGGTCATCGATGTGATAGCCGAACATCTTCATGTAGGTCATCCATTCTGAAGCGCGCGGCATGCTGGATGCTGGGGGGAGGACCGACTGGATGCGTTGAAATGGAGGTCCGCCATCGTCTGCCAAGGGCATGAGTTGTGGCAGTCGGTCAGGTCGATTAGTGGCTTCATCAATGGACCGGACCCTTTCGTCAGCAGAGAATCCTTGGATGGAAAGGTCAGCAGCAGGGCCTTGAAAGGTCTCAAGCGCTCCGTTTGCCGCCAGCCGGCACCAACTGCGGGTGATCCAAGGATGCGTGGCCAGCCGTTGCGACATCAAGCGCGCGGAACCGCCACCAGGAGCACCCCACGCGTCAAGCCGGTCCGTCAGTTGCCGCATGTCATGCAGGAGATGGTGGTCGGCGGAACTGAGGCGTTCTGCCAGGACGGCCTGCATGGAGGCGTCGGTACGCTTTTCCGCATCCCGGATGAGGTAGGTGCCAAGCCATGCAAGCAAGGCAAGTGGCAGCAAAACCAGGATGATGAACAGAATCGTGGAGCGTGGGAGCATGGACGAGGCGCATAATTTAGCCTCACCATTTATTCGGTCATCTGAAATTTATAAAAACCATAAAAAATCAAAGCGGACCTTTTTAGGGGTCCGCCCTGAGATTCAGATGCGTCTTCCAACAGCCAAGAAGGAGAACAACACTTTGCAGAAAGGGGTGATCGGTCGATCTACGGGTATTATGACATGGTGGAAAAACAAAGAGTCAGGCAGCTGTGAGCATGTTGTAAGGAAAGTGTAAGACCCTGTTTGGGCCAGTTTGCATGGCTGTGTCCGGCTGGCAGACGCTTAGACCACCGCAAACTTCAGCAACTTGCCACCGTCGCCGCAAGCGCGTCACCGGCGGCTCGATGGGCGAGTTCGCTGACCACCGGCTGAAAGAGGGCAACAAACACCCATGCTCCGCCCTACACAGGCTTCAGGACGCTTTTCACCACCTCGCCCTTGTGCATCTTTTCAAAAGCTTCGTGCCATTCAGTGATGGGCCACACGCCGCCAATGATGGGCTTCACGTCAAACTGGCCGCTGCTCAGCAAAGCGATGACGCGTTCCCAGATCGGCCAGTTGTGGCTGAAGCTGCCTTGCAGCGTGATGTTCTTCTGCACGAGCGGGTCGATGTTGAAGCCGAGCGGTTGCGGGCCCCAACCGACTTTGGAAATCCATCCGGCGGGACGCACGATGTCGAGCGCGATCTTGAGCGTGACGCTCGCACCGGCGGCGTCGATGACAGCGTCGCAGCCGAGGCCGTCGCGTTCCATCGCCCAGGGTTTGGCGTCGCCAATGATGACCTCACAGCCATAGTGTTTGCGGGCGAGTTCGAGACGATGCGCGTCCTGCTGCAGGCCGACGATGGCGACTTGAGCGCCGCATTGTTTCGCCATGGCGGCGCAAAGGATGCCGATGGTGCCGGGGCCGAGTACGACGACGCGATCGCCGGGTTCGATGCGGGCGTTTTTGACCACCGCGTTGTAAGCGACACAGCATGGCTCGGTGAGACAAGCTTGCTCAAACGGAAGCTGGTCTGGCACGTGGTGCAGGATGCGGCTGGGCACGCGCACATACTTCGTCATCGCGCCGTTCACGCCGTAGCCGAAGCCTTTGCGGGTGCTGTCGAGGTTGTAGAGCCCGCGACGCGTCATCGGATTGTCTTTGGAAATGATCGCGGCGGTTTCAGACACCACACGCTCGCCTTCCTTCCAGCCTTCGACTTCCTTGCCGACTTCAACGATGCGTCCGCCGAACTCATGACCGAGCACGACGGGATAATTCACCGGCCAGGAGTGGTCGGCCGTCCACTGGTGCAAGTCGGAGCCGCAGACGCCGACATTGGCCACTTCAAGCAGCACATCCTCCGGCCCGATGGACGGCTTTTCGATTTCACGGATTTCGACAGAGCCTTTTTCAGGCGCGAAGTTGACGACGGCGGCGGATTTCATGGTGGTGGTTGGTATGATGTAGCGTTAAACGGCCAGTTCACCGCTCTGAGCAGAGTTGGTAGCATCAAGCGGCATGCCTGACACCAGATGAAAATGCAAATGCTGAGTGCTCTGGTATGAACCGCCGTTAGTAATGATCTTGTAATTGGTCTCGGCAAAACCGCGATCTCGGATGATCTGAGCCATGATCTCAAACATCTCGCCGAACAGAGACACATCTTCCACGGCGATGAGTTGCGGAATGTGTGCTTTAGGTATCACAACGAGATGAATCTGCCAAGCTGGCATTGTGTGCTCGAAAGCCAGCACCCGCTCACTTTCTGCCACCACGTTCACTTGCACACGACCGCTCAAAACACACTCGCAGTAGAAGTCTTCGTTCATTGAGGCGGAGCAGCGAGATGATTCGAAGCATCAGAAAGCGGACACATCCTGCGCATGCACAGCCTCGCAGATCATGCGCAGCGAGGCTTCGAGGTTGCCATCGGCAGTCTTGAAGGCATCCGCGTCGATGGTGAGCGGAGCGCCGAGCACGACGAGAGGTGCGCCGTATTTCGGACACTGGATCGCTTGCTCCAGACTCAAACCGCCGACGGCTTGCACGGGCACTTTCACGGCCTGGACGACCTCGCGGAGCTTGTCGAGCGGGCTGGGCATGCGGTGGCCAGCAGCGGCGATGCCGCGGCGCTCGTCGTAGCCGATGTGATGAATGATGTAGTCGCAGCCGAGGTCTTCGAGCCATTTCGCGCCAGCGACCATGTCTTCGCAGATCATGTTGTCGCCCATCACCTTGCAGCCGAAGTCCTTTCCGGCCTTCACGACGCATTTCACGGTCTCCGCATGCGCACGGGCCATGACGACGACATGCGTGGCACCGGCCTTGGCCATCATTTCGGCTTCCAAGTAGCCACCATCCATCGTTTTGAGGTCGGCGACGATGGGTGTGTTCGGAAACGCCTTCCGCAGCGCACGCACACCATGCAAACCTTCGGCAAGAATCAGCGGTGTTCCGGCTTCGAGCCAGTCAACTCCCGCACGCATGGCCAGCGCGGCGGTTTCGAGCGCTTCGTCGATGTTGGTGAGGTCGAGGGAGATCTGGACGATGGGTTTCATGGCGGGTTGGGCGGCGGCAGAGTAATGCCGAAGCTGGCACTGCCGTCACGACAAAGATGAAGTGAAATGCGACAGCGCTCAGGCCTCCATCGCGGCCTTGGTGCCTTTCTCCCAGTCGAGTCCCCATTGCTTCATCGCCTTGAGCACCGGGCGCAACGCCTCGCCTTTCTCAGTGAGCTTGTAGGCGAGGTGTTTCGCGCCTTCGGCGGCTGGGAGCTGCTCCACGATGCCATGCTGCAAAAGACGACGCAGGCGGTCGCTGAGAATGTTTGTGGGCACGGACTCGGGCGAAGCGGCAAAATCCTTGAAGCGTGAGCGGCCGAGCATGAGATCGCGGATGACCAGCAGCGTCCAGCGGTCGCCAAAGATGTCGAGCGCGCACGAAACCGGACACGGTGAGCGGCGCTGGGAGGCGGCGGAACGTTTGGCGGCTTTTCGTGGAGCAGACATGGGACAATCTGCCCAAATTATTGCTTGCATTCCACAAGTAATTTACTTTTACTATGCAAGTAACTATGAACTCCACACTCGCCGTCCACGAACCCCGTCTGGCCCCTCCGGGAGCCGGGTTGCCGCTTCCAGAACTCCTCATCGCACGCTTGCTCTTCGCCTGGAAGCGCCGCAGCCGGGATCGTGCGAAGTTCGATTGCCTGTTTTACGAGGAGCGCGATGCCATCCTGGCCCTCGTGCGTCAGCTTTCCGATGAAGATGCATCGCGTCGTGTGCTGATCGACCGATTGCGTGGACTGGAGGACAGCAGCCGGAACTGGTCGGTCTGGATGACACTCGATCATCTGCGCATCACAAACACGGCATTCGCAGGTGTCATGACCTCGCTCTCCAAAGGCGTCGTTCCAAATCGCGTGGCAAGCACGGCGGCGGTGAAGCCGGATCCATCCGTGGATGGCAGCGTGGTGGCTGCTTTTGAGCAATCCTGCGAAGCTGTGCTCGCCGTGACGAAAGGACATACGGCCTCGCGCACGAACGCCCGCTACGCGCATCCGTGGTTCGGACCGCTCGACGAGACGTCCTGGCACGCGCTGGCTGCTTATCACCTGAAGCTGCATCGGCGGCAAATCGAGCGCATCCTGGAGGGCATGGGGCTGCGTTAAACAGAAGCCCGATTCATGTCCTCCTCACTCACCACCGAGCCGATTCCCGTCCTGATCCGTCGCATCGCCATTCCGGCGAGCGTGGGTTTCTTTTTCAACACGATGTTCAACGTCGTGGACACCGTGTGCGCGGGCTGGATCAGCACGGATGCGCTCGCTGCGTTGTCGCTGTCGTTTCCGGTGTTTTTCATCATCCTCTCGGCCGGCAGCGGACTGAGCCAGGGAACGACGGCGCTGATGGCCAATGCCATCGGTTCCAAGAATCCTGATCACGCGCGGCACATCTTCGCGCAGGCGCTGGTGCTCGCGGCATCCGGCGGCGTGGTGCTTTCGTTCGCGGGATGGCTGGCCGCGCCAGGATTGTTCCGGCAGCTCGGTGCCGAGGGCGCTTATCTCGTCATCTGCCTCGCTTACATGAACGTCATTCTGTGCGGCGGCGTGTTTTTCATCCTGCAAATGACGATCAACGCCGCGCTCAACGCACAGGGTGACACGAGGCTGTATCGCAACTTCCTCATCATCGGCTGCGCGGCAAACTGCGTGCTCAATCCCGTGCTCATGTGGGGCTGGGCCGGTCTGCCGCCAATGGGCGTCGCGGGCATCGCGCTGGCGACAGTGATCGTGCAGATCGGTGGTTGCGTGATGCTGTGGAAAGGCATGCGCCATCACGAACTGTGCCGCGATCTCCCAGCGTCGCTCTTCAAGCCCGATCTCGCCATGCTGCGCCAGATTCTCGGCCAGGCGGTGCCTGCGGGACTTAACATGCTCACCGTCGCGCTCGGCATCTTCGTCATCACCTGGTTCGTGAAGCATTTCGGAAAAGAAGCCGTGGCCGCGTATGGCATCGCCACGCGTATCGAGCAGATTGTGCTGCTGCCGACGATCGGGCTGAACTTCGCCACGCTCAGCCTCGTGGGGCAAAACCACGGCGCCGGGCTTCCGCATCGCGTGCGCGAGGCCTGGATGACGAACGTGAAATACGGCGTGTTGCTCATGCTCGCAGGCGGGGCGCTGTTGTTCCTGCTGCGGGCGCAGGCGATGCGGCTCTTCACGCAGGACGCGGCGGTGATTGGCCACGGGCACGATTATCTCAGCATCGCCGCGGTCACGCTCGCCGCCTATCCGATCCTGTTCATCACGGTCTTCATGCTGCAGGGCATGAAACGCCCCGGCTACGGCCTGTGGATGGGTCTTTACCGTCAAATCGCCGCACCGATGCTCGTCTTCAATCTCATGGCCTTCACCCTCGCGCTAGGCACCTGGGGTGTGTGGTGGGGCATCTCGCTCGTGAACTGGAGCGCGGCGCTCTTTGCCCTGTGGTGGGGCTGGCGCACTTTGCGACGCGTGATTGCGGTCTGATCTAGACTCAAAAGCTTGGTTGCAGAGCGCGGTCGCACACGCATTCATGCGCCACCATGATGCGAAATGCGACACCACTGAAGCCGCGCGAGCGTGTGGGCCGGTCCAACGCGGAAATCACGCGCTGGAAGCGGAGGCGGGCTTCGTGGGTGGCATCGCTGGAGCCGGCGTCGTTGTTTCACCGGCTCTTCGACCATGTGCCAGGCGTGCACTTCTTCGCCAAGGACAAGGATGGGCGGCTCATGTTTGCCAGCCGCGGCCTGCTGGACCGCTACCAGATGCGCAATGACTCCGACTTCATCGGCCGCACCGACTTCGATCTGAATCCCGACACGATGGCGCAGGCTTATGTGGATGACGACAACCGAATCCTCAGCGGCAAAACACGTCTGATCGAACGCATCGAGCTCTGGTGGGATCAGCAGGGCATGCCAGACTGGTTTCTTGTGACCAAGCTCCCGGTCATCGACAAACGCGGCCGCATCCAGGGTGTGATGGGTGCATTGCGGCGGCCCGACGAGGCGGAACGTCGCCTGCCCGTGTTTCAAACCGTCGCTCAGGCCGTGGAGATCATCCGTCACGATTTCGCCCGGCCGCTGCGCATCGAGGAAGTGGCGAAATCCTGCGGCCAGTCGCTGCGGCAGCTTCAGCGCCGGTTTCAAAGTGCCTTCGGCATCACACCACAAGAATTTCTCATTCGCACCCGCCTCCTCGCGGCCACGCGTCTCCTCGAACAAACGGCTCACTCCGCCGGCGAGATCGCCGCACAGTGCGGTTTCGTCGATCAAAGCAGCTTCGCCCAGCACTTCCGCAAACGCATCGGTGTCTCTCCCGCGGCCTATCGCAAGCGGTCATAAAGTGGTCCACACAGTCCCTGTGCGGTGCGTGGAAGGCTGCTGGTTGAGTCGAGGCGCAAAACTCTCGGACGGAAAGTGCCTTTGGGCAGACACGGATGTTTGTGATGTTGCGGCACGCCGCACAGGGGACTGTGAGGACCACTATTGAAGCTCCCCACACAACGCGAGCGCCTTCAGCGCCTGGCAAGTCGCGATGTAAGTGATGTAGTGGTAGTTCCCGCGATAGAGCGAGTGCATCCACCAGCGTCCGGAGACGCGCTGTTCTTTTTTCAGCCATGCGAGGCCACGTTGGATGCGCTCGTCCTTCACAGGCACGTCGTTCTGACGCATGAGCACGATGGCGAAGGCGGTCATGTAGGCATCGCTCTCCGGATTCGAGGCGTCGGGCAGGCCGGTGATGAGTTTGACCACGGTGTCGCTCATCTTGAAGTGCCAGTCGTGCAGCGCGGACATGTCACGCGTGCTCCATCCGCCATCAGCGTGCTGTTTTGATGAAAGCAGCGCCAGCGCGGCGTCGCGTTCGGCCTGCGGCACCACATCGGGCAGGTAATGCGCAAGCTGGAGCTTCAGCACGCGGTCATAGTCGTTCTTTGGCTTCGCGTTGCGCAGCCAGCTTTTCATTTTCTCCACGCGGGCGAGCAGTTCGGCGTCCTTGAGGTTTGCAAGCCAGCCGGGCGCGGCGGTGAGGGCGCGTGCGGCCTGCACGGAGAGTTCGTAATCGGTGGTGATGTGCGGAATCTCGACCTCGCCATAGCTGACGAACGATCCATCCGCCGACTGACGCATGAGCAGTTCTTGCAACGAACGGTCGGTGTGATCGGAAAGCTTGCCATTCACGTGCTTGTCCCATTCCGCGAGGCCGATCGAGCGCCAGATGCTCGTCCATGAACCGCCATAGTATTTGATGCCGTCCTTCTCCGTCTCCTTCTGCTCCGTGACCCTTGCCGGGACTGTCTTGATGAAATCCGCGAGCACTTCGTCCTGCGGTTTGCCGAGCAGCGATGTGAGCGCGGGACGTTCGCTGAGGTAAGGGCCGGTGGTGTGGCAGTTGACGCAGGTCTTTTCACGCACCCAGCAGATCGCGCCGTTGTCGAGGTATTGCGCCGCGGCCTTGATCGACGCGGCACCGAACTTTTCCACCTTCGGTTCGTCAGCCGTGGGGATGCTGACCTCGATGCCCTCCGTCTTGTATTGGAACTCCGGTTTGGGTTTCGGCTTCGGAGCTTCGGCAGCGAACGCCACCGGCGCGGCGAGAAAGAGAATGCGGGCGAGTTTCATGCGCGGACCAATACGCGTCGAAAATCGCCTGCTATCCGATCCGCACCTCGGTCTTGATCGAGTTCGCGATGAAGCATTCGTCGTGCGTGCGATGGTGAAGATGGTCGAGTTCAGAACTCGTGGGCGTTTTGCCGCCTTTCCAGACAATGCGGGGCCGTAAGGTGACCTGGCTGATCCACAGCTTGCCATGCTCGTTTTTCGTCATCACGCCTTCCGCGTGATCTTCATAGCTCTCCGGCTCGAATCCGGCATCGAGCGCGATGTGGAGGAACCAAAGCATGTGGCAGCTTGCGATGGAGGCGACGAATGCCTCCTCGGGATCGACACCCTCGGCATTCGACCACGGCGCGGGCACGATGTGCGGCGAAGCCGATGCTGCGACGACCGCTCCGCCATCGAAATGCCAGGCGTGCTCGCGCGAATACTGGCGTTTGCGGAAATCGGGGCCGGTGTTCTGCCAGCGAATGGTGGCGTTGTGCGTGGACATCATGTTAAACGATGAACCTCATCATCTCCGCCGTTTCACGCTCCGTTTGATCTGCGCTGGCGGAAAGCGCGGCGATGACGCGCTGCTGATCCTCGGGCGAACGATTCTGGCTGAGCTTGAACTTGCCTTCGAGGCGCGTGATCTCGATCTCGACGCCGACAATGCCGCGCATGAGCTTGACGCGGTATTCGACGGGCAATTCACCATCCCAGCGGCCCTCGCGGCCCGATTCATAGAACTCGACGAGATCACGCAGCCTCTGCGCGAAACGATCGTGGTCGTTGATGAGCCGCGGAATGCCGTAAGCGTGCACGGCGGTGTAATTCCACGTCGGCACTGCGGGCGCCGATGCATACCACGCGGGCGAGACATACGCGTGCGGGCCGGTGAAGATGACCAGCACCTCGCGTCCGTCTTCGAAATGCTTCCACTGCGGATTCGCCCGCGCCATGTGCGAGACGAGCGTGCCTTGCTGTCCCTGGTTCGCCTCCAGCAGCACCGGCATGTGCGTGGCGTGCGGAATGCAGCCGTCGTGCGTGATGATCGTGGCAAAGCTGTGCTGCTGCATGAAGGCATGCAGCGTGGCGCGATCATCGACGCGGAAGTGATCGGGAGAATACATCGCCGCTATTTCTTCTTCGGCGGCTCCGGGAGCGCCTGGATGGGAGAGGTGTCGATGCCGACCTCCATATCGCGCAGAATCCGGTCGGTGAACTGCTGCCCGCGCACCTTCACTTCGGGATGACTCACAGAGCCGTGGCCGCCATCGGTGATCGGGATCAGCAGTGAGGTGATGCCCGCCTTTTTCAGCGCGGCGTGAATCGTCTCCGCATGCCGGAAGGCCACGCGCTGGTCCTTGGTGCCTTGAAACGTGATGAAGGGCGGATCGTCCTTGCTCACATACGTCACGGGAGATGCGGCGACGGCTTCCGCATGCTTGTCCGGCGCGTTTCCTCCCAGCAGACCGCTCACCGCGTCATCCTTCCAGATCGGCTGGCTTTCCTTGTCGAACATGAGCGCCTGGGTGAAGTCTTCCGGGCCGCAGAGGTTGACCACGCACTGCACACGGCTGCTGTAACTCGTGTTCGGACCGAGATCGCCCTCAAGCTCCTTCACGTCGCCACTCGTGCCGAGCAACGACGACAGATGCCCGCCCGCCGAACTGCCCCACACCGCGATCTTGTCGGCATCGAGGTTGTATTCCTTCGCATGCGCGCGAATCCAGCGGATCGCCGCCTTGCAGTCGTAAACTTGCGCGGGCCACGACGCCTCCTTGCTGAGCCGGTAACCGACGCCGACGGCTGCGTAGTCGCCGGTGCGCGCGAGCTGGATTGCCTGCGACGCGTAGCCGATGCGGTCGCCATTCACCCACCCGCCGCCGTGGATGAGCGCGATAACCGGCAGCGGCTTGTCGCTATTGCGTTTCTTCGGCAGATACACATCGACCATCTGCTTTGGATTCGTGTTGCCGGCGTAAGGCTGGTCGAGTTTGACCTCGACCTGGCTCTTTTCAGCGGTGCTGAGGACGATTTGTTTCTGCGCGGACAATTCCTGGCCAAAGACCGGAAGAGCGCAGATCAGCAGGAGGGTCAGACAAGTTTTCATGGTGGTCGGTAAAACGTGCAGCGCTATGCAATCGCACGACGGACATAAATCAACATCTGCATGCCAAGTACAGTTTCCTCGTGCGAGCGGGCAAATTCGAGCTTCTCCAACACACGTTGCGAGCGCGTGTGATCCGGGTGAACATCAGCAAACAATGACTCGCCATTGAGATGCGCGTCAAACCACGCGAGCCATGCACGACCGACTTCGACGGCGTAACCCTGACCCCAGTGCGGTTTGGCGAGGCGGAAACCAAGTTCGATGCGTTTTCCGTCGGGCAGATGGTACAGGCCCGCATCGCCGATCGCCTCGCCGCTTTCGCGGTCAATAATGAGCCGCTTGCTGAAGCCGTATTGTTCTTGATGCGCTCGATAACCGGCGATTCGTCGGCGTGTGTCGTCCAGCGTGGCATCCGTGCCACCGGGAATGAATTGCATGACTTCGGGATCGGAAAGCCATGAGTGCGCGTCCTCCGCATCCCATTCTTCAAACAGACGCAGGATGGTCCGTTCGGTTTCGATGGCATCGCTCATGAACTCGGTGGCGCGTCGTGTTCGAGTCGTTTGCCCATGCTGACCACAGGATCGACGGAAAAGCCGATGGACTCGTAGAAGGCGATCACGGCCGCGTTGGTGCTGCGCACCTGCAGATTGATCTTTGGGCAGCCTGCGGCACGCAATGACGTCTCTGCGTGTTTCATCAACTCGCGCGCGTGGCCCTGCCGCTGGTGATCGGGATGCACGGCAAGGTAGTTGATCCAGCCGCGATGGCCCTCGTAGCCGGCCATGCAGGCGGCGATGATCTTGCCATCGAGTTCACCAACAAGAAACCACTCCGGGTTCACGCGCAGTTTGCGGGCAATGTCGCGCTTCGGGTTGTTTTGAGGCACGACGAGGCCGCAGGCCTGCCAGAGGGCGATCACCGCGTCTTCATCGGCGGCTTGAAACGGGCGGATGTGGAGATTGGGCATCGGGGATGCCGGAGATTAACGGTCTGTCGCGATCAAGCCGAGTTCTTTTTCGAGTTCCGGCTGCGTGCGCAGCAGCGCGGTTTGCAGCATCGCCATCGCGAGTGTGTCGCTGCGCGAGGCGGCTGAGTAGATGTTCTCGCGCACAGAGGCGCGGGGCAGCGGGTTTTTGTCGGGCCAGAACTTCTTTGCGGCCCAGGCGGAGAACCATTCGGCGCGGGCGAGATACTTGTCGTCCTGCGTGAGTTTGAAGACGGCATTGAGCAGCACGATCACGTTGCCGATCGATCCGGACTCGACGTCGGGCGCGCGACCGCTCTTCTCCGACGAGACCAGCCCGTCCTCAGGATCGGCGGTGAGGTAGTTGTCCGCGCAGGCGACGAGCAGCTTCTTGTAGCCTTCATTCTTCGTCTGCTGATAACGCGCGATGAGTGTCGGCACGACCCAGGTGTGTGGATGCTGGCCGTTGTAAGCGGAACGCCAGCCACCGGTGTATGGAATGCGGCGCGGCGCCTTGCCAGCATCCAGTTCTTCCTTCGACTGCCAGTATTCCGTCGGCTGGAGCGTCGCAGGATCGCAGAAGAGCACGAAGCCTTTGCCGCCGGGGCCCGGATCGTGCGGCGTGGTGAGGAAGGCCTTGTCGATGCTCTCGGCGAGCGCGGTCATGCGTGCCTTCAGCGCGTCCGGCATCGCAGGTGCGGCGCCGGTGAGTTCTATCGCGAGACCGAGCGGGCTCTGCGTGTAAATGTACTGAGTTTTGCGCCCGTCCTTGTCGAAGGCGAAGTCACCCGAGCCATGCGGGATCGCAACCGTCTTCGGATTGCGGTAGGATTCATACATGGCGACCAGCTTGTCGATGGCCTCCAAGATTTCCGGGTCCTTCGTATGACGATAATCCGCGCCCCACGTGGCGATGTAGAAGCCGCCGTGCCGCGGGAAGTCCATGCCACGACGGCTTGGAGTTTTGCTGGCAAGCATCGCGTGACGCGAGAAGGAAATCTTGCCGTCGGTGTGGTCGATTTGATAACGCCACAGCGCCTGCGCGTAGCGATGGCACGCGTCCGGCGCCATCTGCCACGATTTCTCCCAGAAGATCCACGGGCGGTAGAATTCGTGAACCATGCGCCCTTCCTTGGCCTCACGATCAAAACCGCCGGGCTCGTTGAGCAGCACATCCCAGCCGAGGTGCTCGCCCCAGCAGAAGAAGCCATATTTTGGCTCCTGGCAGTGCTTCAGGAAGTAATCGATCACGCGATCCGCCTCGGCGGCGTATTTCGCGTCGCCGGTGATTTTGGTCAGCGCGTAGAAGATCTGATAGAGATTCAGGTCGTGATGGATGTTTGCGATGCTCTTGAACTCCTGCGGCACGCGCGCGGTGTAGAGATTGCTCACCTTCACCCGCGGCACCTGATACTTGTCGCGCGTGAGCACGATCGGGAACAGCGGCAGTTTCGGATCCGGCAGGTTCTCACGGCCGTGCTCGATCATCGCATCCGCAAAGCGCCGCACGATCGCGATGGAGTCCTGCGCGGCGTCTTTGGAAGTTTCAGCGCTGCGTAGATTCAGCGGGCCGAATGCAAAAGCGGCGAGAAGCAGGCAAGTGGGGAGACGAGTCATGGCGAGGTTTCCCCAAACGCAGAGCAGCTACGATTCTAGCTTCGCTCAATTAAGCGATTTTCCAGCAAGAGCCCGTCATGATCGGCAACGTCTTGCGCCGGACTATTCCGGCCCGGTGACGACGGCTTCGATGCGATAGCCGTCGGGATCGAGCACGAAGGCCGCGAAGTAGTCAGCTCCATACTCCGTGTGCAGTCCGACACCGCCGTTGTCCGTGGCACCATGAGCCATGGCGGCCTCGTAAAAGGCGCGCACCGCCTCGCGCGATGGCGCCGCAAAGGCCACGTGAAATCCATCTCCCGGCACGCCGGGATTTTCGGGCCGGAGTTTGAGGGCAAAGACATCTTTGCCGGGCTCGGTGCCGTAGCCGACGAAGGTCGCATCCTCCCAGACGCGTCCATAACCCAGCGGTGCGAGCACTGCATCGTAGAAAATGCCGGACCGCTGAAGATCGACGACGGCGAATGAGAGATGATGGATCATGGGAAGATGGGAGAAGCTATTACGGAGCTCATTCGAGTCCGGCCGCGTGCAGCCGCTCCCACGCCGCCTCCACCCAGAAGAACTGCGAGTAGTAGAGCTTCGTGTAGTCGAAATGCGCGATGAGCTTCTTGATCTCCGGCGCGAATTGTTTCAAAACGCCCGCGTCCGGACACAGCATGACATTCCACGCTGCTGCGGACGGTTCGCGGATGAAGGCGGTCTCCTTGCCGCGACGCGGAGCCAGCTTGCTGAACTTCTTCATCTGCATCTGCGCCAGTTCCTGTGACTCCTTCTCGGTTGTCTGCGGCTTCCAATCCTCATTCATCACGCGCCAGTTCATTTCGAAATAGCTGCTGTCCGCGTTGTCCCACTGCTTCGCCAGCGGCAGACTCTCCGCGGCCAGTTTCGCGCTCGCGACGAGTCCTTTCGCATAGTCTGCCTTCAGCGCCGCGTCCGTCTCCAGCTCCCACAGGCCGCGCAACGCGCTCACGCCGCCGCAGGAGGTCCAGTTGTGCGTCCTGGCATAGAAGAACTTCATGCCACCGATGCAGAGCTCGCGTTTGCTTTCGTTCTTCTCGCCACCACGCACGTCCAGCTCCGCCAGATACATCGTCTGCCACTTCGCATCGCCTGTGACGGCGTGAAGCAACTTCATGACGAAGAGCTTGCGGCTCACCTCCTCAAAATGGAAGCCCTCAAAGCTGCCGCGCGTGCCAAAGGGCTGTTCCGCCGGCATCTTCCAGCCCAGCCGCATGATCTCTTCGGTGGTTTCGACGAGATGCTTGGTGATGCGCTGCTTTTCTTCATCGGTGGCGATGCCGGACTCCCAGTAGCGCCACAGGCCGAGGAACCACGGCAGCGTCTGGTCGTTCGAACCCATCGGGTAATGCGATTTGCCATCCGTGCTTACGCCGCGCCCGACGAAGCCCTTCACGTCACTGATCGAGTTGAGCAGAAGGAGTCCTTCCATGAGCTTGCGCGCCTTCGCGGCATCGTCCGCCGACTTCGTGCGCTTCCAGCGCAGGACCGCCGCGTCCATGTAGAACCCGTTGAACATCGCCCCGTTCTCGATCGGCGCCCACCAGCCCAACGCGTTCGGTTTCCCCTCCCGACACTCCTCCGGCGTTGGCAGCGACACTTTTCCATTCATGTCCGCGAAGTCGATCATGATGCCGTACTTGTCGATGAAGCGACGCCAGATCTCGGAGTGAGCGAGTTCAGCGGCAGAGGCGGCATCCGCAGCAACGAGCGGACGATATGCAGAGGCAGCAAGGGTGGAGGCGATGAAGGCGCGGCGATTCATGCCGCTGAGTAGATTCGATTGCCAATCGAATCAAACCCGGACTCGGCTTCGATTGCCAATCGAAGCTACGGATCGCCCGATTCTCATATCAATCTCTCCACGAGCCGATAAACCCATGTCGCTTGTTCGTTTGGCCATTCGGCGTCGGGGTTTGTGTCCAGTTCCTTGGCGTGTTCACAGGCTCGGAGAACGTTTGGAAGCAACTGGGAGGCATCGTAGTCGCTCTTGGTGAACTCCGGCCACTCGCGGCAGAGGCTGCGCTGGCAATCGTGGCGGTCGGCGAAGGGACGATTCGGCTTCAGATGCAGCCAGAGCCAGAGTTCGAAGCAAGGATTGCTCATAGCGAGGTGGTAATTCCGGCGATTCGCAATCTCTCGGCTCACTTCGTTGAGTTCGCCCTCGCTCCAGGCATCACGGTCGATCACCGCCCAGTATTCGGTGTTCGGGCCGGGGCGTTCGCGGCGCTCGTAGTCGATGAGGCGTTGGAGCACATCACGCGGACGAGATTTGTGATTTGGATTGCCCAGCAATTTGAGACGGAACCCGCCTTTGCGTCCCGGGTGAAACTCCGAGAAGTAAATCGGCTCCGTCTCCGCGCCTTCCATCGCGATCACGAACAGGCGTTTTGTCTTCTTGAAGGCCTCACGCCTGCCTCTCACGACTTCCTCCTCCGGGTCGTCCCATAAGTCGCAGGGTCTTCGTTCAAGTGAAACGACATCTGCTCGACTGATGCAGCATGTACTTGGCGACGCACAAAAGGCTTCAAGCGTGGCAGACCAGAAAAGCGACCTTCCAGATAGGCTTTCCTCACGTCCTTGTCGTAGCGAACATCCTTGTAATCTGAGAGACTTTCCAGCATCGTGTCACCATCTTTGCCGCGCTCGATGAACCACATCTCATCGCGGCGAAGCAAATCCTGATCGATCAGCATTGCATCATGCGTGGTGAAAATGAGCTGAGTGCGTGTGTTTTTCGACCTTGTGTCACAGTAGTTTCTGACCAATGCCTCAGTGAGTTGTGTGTGCATCGAACGATCCAGTTCGTCGATCACATAGACACGGCGGCAGCCCGGCGTGTCCAGATCATGCAACACCGGAGCCAAGTCAAAGAGGCGTAACGTTCCATCGCTCTCGTCACGAGTCTCAAAAGCTACTTTTTTGCCTTCCTTCGATTCGCGATACGTCACAATGCGCGAAGCCATCAGTTCGCCGTTTTTCAGAAACACGCTGAAACGTTCCCCGCGCGGCGAGCGAAATAGCACGCCACCCTCTTCTTCCTTCATAGAAGCCATCAGTTCGTCTTGCAGCGACTTCGGCATGTTCAGCGCTGACACTGGAACCTCAACGGCTTCCACACTGGTGATCCCTGTGTCCGCCCGTCCAAGAAGCCCAGCCATGTAGTCACGTAACTCCTGCCTTCCTGACTCTTGAACCTCAAGCGAATGAAAATCATCTTGCGGGCCCAAAACCACGAGTTCATCGCGGAACCAACGGAAGATCGGTGCCAGCAGCGTCAGATTCCGGTCCATTGCCTCGTGCAGGAACAGCTGGTTGGGCTTGGTTCCCTTTGCCACAAAGCGGGCGAACTGCCGATCTTCGTCTGGCACTACGCCTCGTTCCCACCAGTCCAAGGTGAAAACTGGTTCCCCACCTCCCCCTTCGGGCGCTCTTCTGGTGAAATAGGTTTTCTCGGATGCCACACGGAGTTCCACAAGCGACTCCGTTACCACTTCCCGTCCCGTGACGGCGAAAGCATAGCGGAACATCCGCTCTTCACCCTCCATCAAAATCAGGATATCCAACTCAAACTGGCTTGGCGCTGTCGCCGCTGCCTCACGTAAACGGAACGGAATCCTGCCCGTTGGACCATCGGGGCGCGTACCTCTCACAACCATGTGCTGGGCATAATCTAGCCCCCGGCAAAGGTTCGACTTCCCCGCTGCATTGCCTCCCCAAATGGCCGCTGTCTGAAGGACCCTCGCGGGCATCCCTCCCCCCTCAGCTACCCGCTCAATATGGCGCGACTCCTTGGACGCGATCATCAAGAATTCGACCGAAGAATCGATCGAGAGAAAGTTGGAAATAGCGAGACGAAGCAACATATTAAAACAGATAAACGCCTCACTTTGATCAGTAAACCATCATTTGACGAGATTTTTTCACGGAAAGTTGATCTTCCATCTTGACGACACCTTAATTCGAGTAAAGAGTACGTTGCCATCGGATTTTTGGCGAGTGCCCAAAATGAAGATGGCCCGGACGATGACTGGCTGTGTCGCCAATTACCGCCCGGGCCGAAAGACCAGCCAGAGGCCGATCCCGTAGGAAGGAGCGCAGGATGGCTGGTGGACTCGGCGATTGCAAGCCCGTTGTTCGCTTCATCGGGAGGCAACGAACATGACACGCCTACCTACGTCACTACATGTCCAATCGAGCCAAGGTGCTCTCCCTCACAAATGGGAGAGCCTTCCTTCAGTCGGCCTTTGCCACTGAACAGCAACTCCTCGCAGCAAAGCTCAGATCGTCGGAGCGCATCACGCACAATGGCGACATGGGCGAGGTCAATGAACAGCACTTCATTGATACCCTTCGCAAATACCTACCCGATCGCTACACGGTCGAGAAAGCCATCATCCTCGACAGCCAAGGGAATACGACCGACTCAATTGATGTAGTCGTCTTTGATCGGCAATACACACCAGCACTGCTGGACAACGAAAAGCATCGCTACGTTCCAGCGGAGGCGGTCTATGCGGTGTTTGAGTGCAAGCCTACAATTGACAAAGCCTATCTCGAATATGCAGCTGACAAGGCAGCCAGCGTTCGCAAGATGCATCGAACATCAGTAGCGATTCCGCACGCTGGCCCCAGCCCTTATCCGCCGAAACCCCAGATCAACATTGTGAGCGGCATCATCGCCCTCAACATTGAGTGGGCAGATGCGTTCGGTGAAACGTTTACCAAGTTGCATAGTGGTTTGACGGGCGAGCGCCGACTGGACTGTGGGTTGGCTGTCAGCGGAGCGTGCTTCGACACCTACGACGATGGAACCTATACGTTCGGACCACCTGAAAACGCATTGGTGTTCTTCCTCTTCCGACTGCTCAAACGTCTCCAGTCAGTCGGCACTGTGCCCGCCGTGGACTGGGCCGCCTACGCTCAACAACTTTCAAAATAAACCGCCGTGTTTGACTACAGCTCTCAACTTCAGAAGTTCTTTGACAAGAAGATTACCCTCCCGTCAGAAATGCGGCAGATGCTGTTGGCTCATCGCAAAGCCAATGCCGATCGCCTCATCAAGCGATTGCCAGAGTTGCATCCAAAGATCCGCATCGGTGAATCCAATTTCCAAAGCCAGGGTTCATTCGCTATGGATACCGTCGTTCAAACGCGGTTCACAGACGAAGAATACGACATTGACTACGGAGTGGTTATCCGACGCAGCCAGTTGATGAACGATGACCGCACCGAGATGACGGCGCAAGAGGTTCGCGAGCTTGTGCGCGAAGCATTGAAGGACAAACGGTTCAACAGACAACCGAAGCTGATGACCAACTGTGTCCGAGTATTCTATGCCGACGAAGACGAATACGCTCACCATGTAGACATTCCGGTTTACCGCGAGTTTGAGGATGAGAATGGCAACACCATAACGGAACTCGCCGGCGAAAACGACTGGATTCGTTCGAACCCGACACGAGTAAACGAGTGGATTGAAGAGGTCGTGGCTCAGAAAAACAAGCACACATCGGGTTCGGGCAGCCAAATGCGTCGGATGGTGAAGTTCATGAAGCGCTTTTGTCGCAGTAGAAACGCTGACACCAACGCTAACTGGGATCTTCCCAACGGGATGAAGCTCACCATGCTAGTTGCTGAGTGCCATACATGGCGACAACGTGATGACGAAGCTATCTACCAACTGTTCACGGCTCTGAAAAGCCGCCTGACTTGGAGCACCCTTGAAATCGAGAACTTGGCGGACACAAACTGGCCCAAAGCAAAGCTGACCAAGACTTCCGCCGATCAAAACGTGCTAAATCTGCGTGACCGTATCGACGAAGCCCTGAACGAATTGTCTGTCTTATTCGGTTCGGAATGCGATGAGACAACAGCGCGTAAAGCTTGGGAGTGGGTTTTTCAGTCTGATGGTTTCTTCAAGGAATTGGAAGATGAAGCCAAGGCCGAGGCGAAGCGCAAGGCTTTGCTCGAAAAGGCCACATTGCTTGCATCAGCAAACGCAGGCACAGACCGATTCGGGCGAATTGTAGCCGCATCTGCCGCAGCCGTTCCAAACCTGGCACACGCATTTTATGGCGACCACCTCTCGGCCATCGCTGAATAGGGCTCAGCACTATCATCATTTCGTGGCGCAAAAGTATTTGGTGGAGCGGCACTTTCCTGCTTTCCGCTGCATGCTGAAACACGGGCTACTCGAATGCAGGGGAGATATCCGTCCCACCGAAGAATCTGATTTCTACACCGTGAGAATCAGACTCACGGAATGGGGTTCTCCGGCAGTGCGTATCTTGAAACCAGGTATCGCCTATAATCCGGCGATTCACATGTATCGGGATGGAACTCTTTGTCTCTTTCATCCTCCAACACAGCCTTGGTCAGGAGCATGCGACTTGCACAAGACCATCATACCTTGGACCGCTGAATGGCTGGTCTATTATGAATTGTACTTGTCCGAAGGAGTCTGGTTAGGTCCAGAGGCATCACACTCTCCGCCGAATTGATCGCAGCTTCCTCGATCCTCACTTCATGAATGGGTACGGGTGACGATGTTTGCGTCGGGCGTTCACCGCTTCTCCAGCTTCAAATTATCGATGAAGAACGCAGTCTTCTTTGGGCTAAGGGAACTGAAGAGCATGTAGCTGGCGCTGGTCCAGCCGGGTCTGGCAGCGAAGGTGAGCCAGCCTTTCTTCTCGCCGTCCTGACGGGTGACGGAGACGGTCCACGTGCCGCTTTTGGCTGCCGTGGTGGCGGTCGCCGTAGTGCCAGTGGTGGCCGTGATCGTTACGTGCAGCCATTGATTCGCCTTTACCTCGAAGGGTGCCGGACCTGCTCCGAGACCGGGTGAGAATTTGCCATTCTGCCATCGCACGTAAGGGCCGTTGCCGAAGTCGCCATTTTTGCCGCGGATCTCGAAGAACCAATCCGCGCCTTCCTGCGCCATGATGTCGAACTCGATGTGGAAGGTGCCGCCGTCCCACGTGGTGGGGTAGAGGTCGAGCACCGGACCGTAAGTGTGCTTCAAGCCGGGTGCGTCTTGCACCTTGAGGCAGCGTTTGCCGCCGGGCGTGAAGGGCGATGAGGTTTCATCGGTGACGCCGATGCTTTCGCCTTTGTTTTCGCGATCATACTTCGCGCCGCGAATGCCTATCATGCCGAGGGAGGTGTGCTCGAAGTCCTGATCGATTTTGTAAGGCGGCGCGGGCCACGGTTTGGCGTCGGTGTCCCAGGTCGGGTAGTCGTGGCCTTTCGCGGCGAGAGCGAGCCATGCAGCGTCGGCTTTGCGCACGCCGGCGAGCGTGAGGTCCCAGGGCTTGAAGCCGATTTTTTCGGCAGGCGAGCCGGGCTTGAGGCGGAAGTCGCGTTTCGCGATGTTTTCAAAGAGCGGATCGGCGAAGAGGCTGCCAGCGTCGCGGCCCATCTTGCGCCAGTCGTTCCAGGTGAAGTGCGTCTTGGTGAGCAGCGCGGGAATTTTGCCGTCGGTGGGCCAATAGAGGTTGCTGCGGAAGACGAGGCTGTCCTTGGGATCGCCGCGTTCGATCTTGTCGAAGAACTTCCAGTTCCATTCGCCGCCATCGAGCAACGGCGATGCGGGATCCCACACGACAATGTTCTTCAGGTAGCGGAAGCGCAGGCGCGGCTCGTTGCGGCTGGCCTGGATCTGCGCGGTGTGGCCGAAGGCGAAGATGTTGTTCCGCACGGTGTTGAAGTAGCCGTAGTGCTGGTGGAAGCCGGCGTTCCAGGTGTCGTGCACGAGGTTGTTCTCCATGAGCACGGTGCTGCTGCCCTCGTCGTTGTAGAGGCCCCAGCCGCCGTAGCGATGCGCGGCGACGTGGTGGACGTGATTGCCGCGGATGACGGTGCCGGGCGAGGTGCCGAGCCCGTAGTAGCCGCCCATGTCGCTCAGATACGCCCAGCCGAGATGATGGATGTGGTTGTTCTCCACGAGCGTGTCGCACGAGGCGGTGTCGCCATAGCCCCAGTTCCATCCGGCGCTGACGCCGGTGTAGAAAAAGTCGCCGATGTCGCAATGCGTGACCGCGCAGTGCTGCGTGTGTGTGAAGACGACGCCGCACGCGCTGGGATGCAGGCGACCGCCGTGCTGAATGATGCAGTCATCGACGGTGATGTGATGATTCACACGCGCATCCTCGGGCCGCTTCGTCTCACCGACATACACGCCGCCACCGCCGAGATCGTGAAGATGGCCATGCGTGACCGATGAATCCGCGCATCCGTTTTTGAACCAGATCGCGTGCAGGCCGGTGTGCGCGATCTCGCAATTCGCGAAGTGGATGTCGCGTGAATCCTCGATCTCGATGCTGCCTTCGCTCGTCGTGGCCGCCTGACCGTCGTGCAGGCCGTCGGCGGGATAGAGGTGGTTGCTGTATTGAAACGAGATGCCTTCGAAGCGCACATCGCTCGCGCCTTTCATGACGATGAACTTCTCCACCACCGGCGCGATGACCTCGGCCTTCGTCATGTCTTCGCCGGGCAACGGCATATAAAGCACCTCGCCCTTCGTCTTGTCGAGGAACCACTCGCCCGGCGCATCGAGCGCGGCGCGGTAGTTTTCCACCCACCAGCGCTGATCCGGCTCGAACTCGACGAAGGGATAGCGCGAGCGTCCTTTGATGCGCACGCCAAGGATCTCGTCGTTCAGTTCCTGAATGCGGCACTGCCCGACAGCCCACGCATGCGTCACGGTGAGCAACACGTCATCGCGCTGCTCCTGCGGGATCGCTTTGAGCACGTCATACTGCTCCTTCGCGACGCAGAATGCGTGGAAGTTCATGTTCTGCGTCAATCCCTTGAACGCATCCGCCGCCACAGCCTCGGTGATGTGGAAGTAGCCCTTGTTCGGCGAACGGGCCAGCGTAGCGCGGCGGCCATTGATCCAGAGCTGCTCGAACTTCCACGCCTTGTCTGGCAGCGCAGCCTTCCACATCGCGCCCTCGGCCTTCTGCCAACCGGTGATCGGCCTTCCCGCCATGAAGACCGCATTCTTGCCGCTCCACGTCACCTGCGAGTCGTCTTTGCCGAGTGTGATCGTCTCCGTGATCGGATGCACACCGTCCTCCACGACGATGCGCACCGGTTTCGGAGCCTTACGGGCTTGCTCGAGCGCGGCGGGCAGATCGCCGGGCTTGAGGATGATGTCGGCGCCGAAAATCGACGAAGTGAGGGCGAAAACGAAGGCGAGTCGGAGCATGGTCACAGGCGTCACACTTGGCGGTGCCATGCAATGGCGCAAGCGCGGGCGGCGTTTTCGATGCGCATGAAACGCCTGCCGTTCCTTTTTCTTGTCACACTCACTCTGCATGCGCAGCAGCGGGTGGAGGTCTCGCGGGATTTGTGGATCTCCGCTTACTCGAAGGAGGTGGAGGGGAACAATGGCGGATCGCACCGGCTGAAGCTGAAGGGCATCCAGGAATTCTTCCTGATCGACTTTGATCCGGCACCGCTGCGCGGGAAGAAGGTCGTCAAAGCGCAACTGCATGTGCATCTCGCGTCGCCGGAGGCACCGCTGCGGCGCACGACGGTCTCCACGATCTCGCAGGACTGGGTGGAAGGCACCGGCAGCAGCTACGCGAAGACACCGGGCGCGAGTTCCTTCGTGTGGGCGAAGACGGGCGAGCTGCGTTGGGGCAACAACGAGCCGGACATCACCAGCGTCGTCTGCGGTGAAGGCGGATCGCTGTGGGGCTTTGGCGAGGCCTCCGCGCCGGATGCGGAAGGCTGGCAGGTCATCCCAATCTTGCCGGAAGTGGCTCAGGCACGGCTCGATGGCCGTTCGCATGGCTTTTATGTCATCGACGACATCGGCAGCGAATACACGCGCGATGGCAATGCGGTGAAGTTCACGAATTTCGTGAATCGCTACGTTTCGAGCCGCGAGGACAAGCGCATCCACAAGCCTTACTTCACGCTCTGGCTCGAAGATGGTGCGGTGGATGCACCGAAAGCCGTCAATCAGGTCAATCCGGTCGCCGCAGGCACTTTGCCGCCTGTTCCGGCCATTTCAGCCGTGAAGCCAAATTTGCCTTCGAAAGACGTGTTCGGCCGCGAACTGGCCTCGACGCACTTTTTTGCCGCGAAGGGCGAAACGATCGGTTTTTCGGTCGCGGGCAAACCACTCGTCAAAGCGCCTGATTTGGGCGTGAAGCTCTACTCGATGCCGAAGGTCGGTGGAATGCATGATCCACTCGTGCCGGGCGATGATTCCAAAAGCGAAGACACCTTCATCGAGCTGCATGTGCCGAAAAACACGCCCGCAGGCAAGCACGGCGGCACGGTGACGGTGAATGGCACCGTGATGCCGTTCACGATCACGGTTTGGAACTTCACGCTGCCGGATCGCTTGTCGTTCTTGCCGCAGATGAACGCCTACGGTCTGCCGGGGCATGCGCGTGATTACTACCGTCTCGCGCATGAGCATCGCGTGGTGCTGAATCAGCTCCCCTATGGCTGGACGGGCAAGGTGGACGAGCCCGCGCCGAAGCTCGGCGGCGATGGGAAGTGGGATTGGACGAAGTTCGACGCCGAGTTCGGCCCGCTGCTCGATGGCAGCGCCTTCGCCGATCTGCCGCGCGGCGCGGTGCCGGTGGACGCGTATTACCTGCTGCTGAACGAGAACTGGCCGATGAAGCACGACGAGCACTTCAAAGGCGGCTACTGGATCGAGAGCGCGTTCGATGACGCCTACTGGACACAGTTCCGCGCGATGGCGGCGGAGATCGCGAAGCACCTCGAAGCGAAGGGCTGGACTGAGCCGATGTTTGAGTTCTATCTCAACAACAAGGTGTACTTCAAAAAGGACGACTGGCGGAAGTGCACTGCTGCGTGGATTTTCGATGAACCGGTGCACACGCAGGACTTCTGGGCCATCCGCCACTACGGCCGCGAATTCTGGAACGCCGTCGCGCCTTATCCGAAGGTCAATCTGACCTATCGTGCCGACATTTCCCGCCCACAGTGGCAGCGCGAGCTGCTCGACCACTGCGTGAACGTCGAAGTCGTCAGCGGCGTGCTGCGCGACTACTGGCCGCGCATTCAGCGCCGAGCCAAAGCCTGCGGCAATCTTTACTACATGTATGGCAGTGCGAACGCCATTGGCACACCGAACATCGCCAACGCCGCGTGGTGCGTCGAGGCCTGGTCACTCGGCGCGGATGGCGTCGTGCCCTGGAACACCATCGGCAAAGACGACGCATGGCAAACGCCCGACGAACTCTCCGTGCTCTACCCCACCGCCAACGGCCCCGTGCCGAGCCTGCGCCTAAAAACCTTCCGTGCTGGTCAGCAACTCGTCGAGTATCTCACGCAATACTGCGCCGTCTCCGGCAAAAGCCGCGACAGCGTCATGGCTGCAGTTCGTGCTATTCCAGGCCTCAGCGCCACCTTGGTGAAGAAAAACGAGGAGGACGCCGGCAAATCGCAGTTCGGCGCGGAGACGCAACCTGCGTTTGAAGTGTTGCGCCTGCGTCTCGGTGTCTATCTCGATGCCAAAGCGCCCGCGCCGAAGGAACGCTGGCACGATCCGCGGCCAGCGCGGCCGGATTTGAAGAAGGCGCGCGAAATTGTGCCGATGCAGTGACGAGCGCGTCGCGCCGGGAAGACGATGTTTTGATTTTACTCGCCGTCAGGGAGCGTTTCATTACTGTTTGCCGCCCTCGCATGTCCCAAGAAAACCCGCATTCACACCAGCCGCCGTTCAAGGTGCCCAGCGTTGACGAAATGGGGGCGCTGCTGCCGCAGTTTGCGTTTGAGAAACTGGCGGCGTTTGGCGGCATGGGCGCGGTGTTCAAGGCGCGTCAGGAGAGCCTGGACCGGCCGGTGGCGATCAAGATTTTGCCACCGGAGTTTGGCGCTGAGACGGAGTTTGCAGAGCGCTTTAAGAGTGAGGCACGTGCGATGGCGAAGCTCAACCACACGAACATCGTGGCGGTGTATGACTTCGGCATCACCAAGGAAGGCCACTTGTATCTCGTGATGGAGTGGGTCGAGGGCCACACCCTTCACGAACTCATCCACAAAGGCAAACTGCCGCTGCGCAAGGCGGCGAACCTGGCCATGCAGCTCTGCGACGCGCTGGCCTTCGCTCACAATCACAAAATCCTGCACCGCGACATCAAGCCGGGCAACATCATGGTGAACCACGAGGACCAGGTGAAGGTGGCGGATTTTGGGCTGGCGCGACCCATCACCGGGGAAGCGGAGGAGAATCCCTATGGCACGCCGGATTACGCCGCGCCGGAGATCCTCGGCAAGCGTTCGGTGGACCAGCGGGCGGACATCTATTCTGCCGGCATCGTGTTGTATGAAATGCTCACGGGACGAGTGCCGAAGAACCCGCGTGTGTCGGTAACCGAGTATTTGCCCGTTTCACCGCGCTGGGATGAACTGATCGACACCTCGACGCATCCGGATCCGGCAAAACGTTTTGCGGATGCGCGTGACATGCGTGCGCAGATCTCGAATCTTCTGAGCCGTGCCGAGGAGGTGGTACCTGTGGCCGTGGTGGAGGAACCCAAGCCAGTGACACGCAGGGGCGGCCTCCAGCCGATGCACCTGGCCATGATCGGCGCGGCAGTGATGATCGTGCTCGGATGGATGCTGGGATCAATGTTCCACTCCGAGCCCGAACCGGAGCCACGGAACGAGACGAAGGCGGAGCCCAAGATGGCTGAGCAGCAGCCGGAAGTAACTCCCAAGCCGGAGGAACAGCCGGAGAAGAAAAGCGAGCCAGTGGTGGCGATGCAGACACCCGGGACGCAGAAGCCGGAACCCAAGGCGGAATCCAAACCAGAGCCCAAGCTGGAGCCATCGACGCCTGCGATGACTGCGGCGGCACCTGCACCACCGACAGCGCCCACTCCACCACCGCCTGCCGATCCTCGCGCGTTGTTGCTGCGGCTTGAGGAGGTGGACCCAGAGATGTCGCAGCTTGTGTCCGCGTTCGGTGATGAATGGTCGGCCAACGATGCGATTGAAACCGATACTGAGGTCCAGGATCTCGCGGGCAAATACATCCCCGCCTTGCAGCGTGCCCTCGCGGGACTCATGCCGGAGCAGCGCGATCATATTCTCAGCGAGATTTCCCACATCGCGAACCGCGAACCACTGAACGCGCCCGAGCCATCGTGGCCGCCAGTGCTGGCCAGTTTGCGCAAGACCTACGACACGCAGATCGAAACCATCCGGACCGCCTCCATTGCAGCTGCTGAGAAAATGCGCGCCGCGCAGTGCGAGCTGGTGCAGGCGAAGGCGAAGGAGCGTGCCGCTGCTGGAAAGACCGATGCAGCCAAACTGGCCGAGAGCCTGGCGGCGGAACTGTCGAGACTGAAGGGAAAGCCGTCGCTGAAGGCACTGAAGGAGAGCGCCGCGATCGCGGACGCGCCTCCGGCGCCGCCTGCGGTTCCCTGAGCGACCGGTTTTTTTCTCGCCGACAGAACGGCGCGCGGCTAATAATCCGAAATTCATGCCGGAAGCGATGTCATCCGCCGAACAGCCGTCATTCGATGTGCCAAGCATCGAGGAGATGGCTGCTTACCTGCCGCAGTTCAGGTTTGAGAAGCTGGCGGCATGCGGCGGCATGGGGGCGGTGTACAAGGCATGGCAGGAGGCCCTGGCCCGTTGGGTGGCGGTGAAAATCCTGCCGCCCAAGTTCAGCGCCGAACCCGGATTTGCGGAGCGATTCCAAACCGAGGCGCGTGCGATGGCCAAGCTCAACCACACGAACATCGTCGGTGTGTACGACTTTGGCATCACGCCTGGTGGACACTTGTACCTGGTGATGGAGTGGGTTGAGGGGCGCTCATTGCACCACCTGATTCACAACACCAACCTGCCTCCGCGCAAGGCGATGAACCTCGCCATGCAATTGTGCGAAGCATTGAGTTTCGCGCATGAGCACGGCATCATCCATCGCGACATCAAGCCGGGCAACATCATGGTCAACGACGCCGACCACGTGAAGGTGGCCGATTTTGGCCTCGCGCGGCCGCCAAACGAGGCGGAGGAGGACAATCCCATGGGCACGCCGGACTACGCGGCGCCGGAAATTCGCGGTGGGAACGTGACGGACCATCGCGTGGACATTTATGCCGCGGGCGTGGTGCTCTATGAGATGCTGGCCGGCCGTGTGCCGGAGAATCCGCGCAGGCCGGTCACGTTGTTCACCAAGGTGTCACCGCGTTGGGATGAGATTATCGCGCGTGCCATTCATCCTGATCCCGGCAAGCGCTATCAGGACGCGGGTGAGTTTCGCGCGCACATCAATGTGGCAATGAAGCAGGAGGCTGGTGTCGTGCTGCCCGATGCGCTGGACGCGAAACCGAAAGGGCCGCCACCGAAGCACAAGGCGGCCTCGATGCCGCAAAAACAGCAGATGGCGCTGACGTTTTCCTTCGTGGGCGTGGTGCTTGTGGCACTGGGAGCGCTCATTTTCTGGCCCACGTCGAAAAAGGCAGGTTTGTCTTCCGGTGCGACGACTCCTGCGACGCCTGCGGAGATACGCGAGGTGATTGGCGCGCTGGAAAAAACGGATCCAGAACTGGCGCGCCTGCTCAATTCGTTTGGTGAGGACTGGGCGGCCAGTGGAGCAGACAAGAATGCCGCCGTTGCGGAAAAACTGCGCTCTGCGCAGAACACGACACTGCTGTCGAAGCTGAAGGATCGAACCGAGGCGGCCCGGCGTGCCGGGATTCTGGTGGAGGAACTCGGAAAACTCCAAGGCGCGCCAACATTGAAAAACCTGAAAAAGGCCGTGGAGTGAGTTCGGCCGGTTCCGTGGGCCGTCGTCCGTTGCAGGAGTTTTTCTTGCCAAACGTCCGCGTATTTCATCTCATCCGACCGCCATGAAGAAGTACATCACAGAACTCATCGGGACATTCTTCCTTGTTTACGCTGTCGGTCACAACGTGATCGGCGGCAATCCAGTCGCCCCCATCGGCATCGGTTTGATGCTCGCGGTCATGATCTATGCCGGCGGTCACATTTCCGGTGCTCACTTCAATCCCGCCGTCACCGTGGCGGTGTGGTTGAGAGGCAAGTGCGACACGAAGGACGTGGTGCCCTACATTTTATGCCAGGTCGTCGGCGCAGTGCTAGCGGCGCTGGTGGTGAGCTGGCTGCGGGGCAAGGCGGCCGCGCCGGGCGATTTTGAGCTGAGCAAGGTCATCCTGGCGGAGGTCGTCGGCACGTTTGCACTGGCCTGGGTGGTGTTGAACGTCGCCACCACGAAGGCGAACGCAAACAACAGCTTTTACGGCGCTGCGATCGGCCTCACAGTGACGGCGGGCGCGTTTGCCGTGGGTGGCATTTCTGGCGCTGCCTTCAATCCGGCGGTGGCGACCGGTGCGGTGGCGATGAACATCCTGAAGGGCAGTCACATCTGGGCCTACTGGGTCTTTTGCATCGCGGGCAGCGCTGCCGCGGCTTTTGTCTTCAACAAGCTCAAGGTGGACGAATAAGCCCGCCAAAAGTAAGCCTTTAAAAAAGAAGCCGCCACCCATCGCTGGGTGGCGGCGCGGTTTCGGCTGAAGGTCTTACTTGTCCTTGCAGCAGTCCTTGGTGCAGGTCTTGGTTTTGGCCTTGCAGCACTCAGCACAATTCGCGCATTTTTCAGCGGCGAAGGCACCGGTGGAGAGCGCGGCGACCGAGGCAGCGGCGATGAGGGTAAGGATGGTCTTCATGATGTTGTGTTTTTCTATGTGGTTTTGTCTTGATTTGCCCGCTTGGAGGAGACCGGCCTGCGTCGCAGGCATGCGCTGGCCGGTTTTTGCCACGAGTCGGCAATGGAACTGGCGGTGAGGCCAGAAGGCCGGGCAGGTGTTCGGCGTGCGGCGATGTCAGATACCGCGCGAAAAAATGAGGAATCACTGCCCGGAGCGTCTGGCTTCGAGAAGAAGGGTGCGTGTCCTCAAAGAAGCAGGGCGCAGTGCCGTGTATAAAACGGCACCGTGCTTCGTGGCGGCCCGTGACCGTGACGGGCAACAGTTCTCTCGTGAGCTTCCAGGAATGTCGATTCCAATACGACTCTCTGCCAAACAGGCGCAATGACCAGCTTTACCTCAGGGGCGGGGATCGCCACCGCGTGGCTGGCCACATCACGCGCGGTCTCGTGCTTCGCACAGGGACAGTTTTTATCCTTGGGAGCCTGGGAGTGGCTGGAAGGGTGCGCAGTCTTCGCACAGCACGATGCCTCCTTCGCAGGCGCGCTCACGCAGCACCAGCACATCGGCAGGGCGATGCAAAGGCTGAGGATCGTGGCTGTCAGGCGGGCAATCATGGGGTGTCTGCACCTATTTAAACGCCGCTCGCGGCCAAAACCCTGAAAAAAAACTTAGCCTTGTCAGCTTTGGCCCGGCTCAGCGGAAGCTTTTCGCAAAATCGTCCGCGGTGGCCTTGGCGGCAACCTTGGTCTTCTGGAAGGTCGATTTCTCCCCCTTCTCGACGAGGATGCGTTCGTAATCAGCGCTGCTCATCGGCAGCTCGATCGTCTTGTCCTGCCAGGTGGAAAGGAGGATGGCATTGGCGAGTTCCACACTGCGGATGCCTTCCTCGGCAGGGGAGAGCAGCTTCTCGCCCTTCAGGATCGCGTTGGTGAAGTTCTGCAGGATTTCCACGTGCTGGCCACCGCTCGGCTCGACCGGGATGTCCATGTGCCAGCTTTCCGGCATCGCGAAGGCTGCCTCCGCCTCCATGCAGAACTTGCTCATGGGGGTGCGGTTGCGCTGGAAGTGGATGCGCGTGCCGTCGGTGATGGTCAGGCGGCCCTGCTCGGCGGAGATTTCGAGCTTGTTGATGCCCGGCGCCTCGCCGGTGCTGGTGACAAAAGTCGCCGAGGTGCCATTGTCGTATTGCAGAATCGCAGTGACGTCGTCCTCCACCTCGATCTCGTGGAAACGGCCGAACTGGCAGAATCCGCGCACACGCTGCGGCATGCCGAACATCCACTGGAAAAGATCCAGATTGTGCGGGCACTGGTTCATGAGCACCCCGCCACCCTCGCCCTTCCAGGTGCCACGCCAGCCGCCGGTGGCGTAGTAGTAATTCGTGCGGAACCAGTTGGTGACCTCCCAATGCACACGGCGCACCGCGCCGATCTCGCCGCTGTCGATGAGATCCTTCACCTTCTTGAAGCAGGCGTTCGTGCGCATGTTGAACATGGCGGCGAAAATCTGCTTCGGATTCGAGTGCGCGGCGATCAGGCGCTCGCAATCGGCCTTGTGGACGGAGATGGGCTTCTCCACAAGCACATGCAGGCCCGCCTTCAGCGCCTCGATGCCGATGGTGGTGTGGCTGAAGTGCGGCGTGCAGATCAAAATCGCATCGATATGACCGCTGCGCATCATCAGGTTCACATCCGTGAAGGCTTTCTCGCCCTCGAGCAGGGAGGGCAAAGTGCCGACGCTTTCACACAGCGCGGTGACGCGCATGCCTGGAACCTTGCCCGCACGAATGTTCGCGAGGTGTGCCTTGCCCATGTTCCCAAGCCCAACAATGCCGAGTCTGACAGTTTCCATGCGCCGAGCCTAGCAGGACAGGGGGGGCGGTCAAGCACTCCGCGGTTGCGCATTGCGTGGCACGCCTGCATTTTACAGGATGTTCGCGCCACGCAGCCTCACGCTCCTGATCATCGTCATCACGGGATGGCTGTCGGCGCTGTGCACCACTCCCCTCATGGCAGACGATCTTCGCATTGGCATCATTGGCCTCGACACCTCGCATTCGGAGCAGTTCACCCTGCGCCTGAACGATCCGGCCAACCCGAATCACATCCCCGGGGCGCGTGTTGTCGTCGCCTATCCAGGCGGCAGTCCTGACATTGAGGAAAGCAAATCGCGCATCGACGGCTTCACCGCCGCCGTGCGCGACAAGTTCGGCGTGCGCATCGTCGGCAGCGTGGCAGAGGCCTGCAAGGACGTCGATGCCATCCTGCTGCTCAGCCTTGAGGGCCGGCCCAGGCTGGAGCAGATGAAGCAGATCATCGCGGCTGGCAAACCGGTGTTCATGGACAAGCCAGTCGCCGCGTCCCTCAAGGACGCTGTCGAAATCTACAAGCTCGCCGGTGCTGCCCAAGTGCCCGTGTTCAGCTCTTCGGCAGTACGTTGGTATCCGGGCGTATTGGAAGTCGCCAATGCCGAGAAAACACCGGCTCGCGGCGTCATCTCCTACGGCCCGGCTCACGTCCTGCCACACCATCCGGATCTGTTTTTCTACGGGGTCCATCCCGCGGAGGCGATGTTTGTCGTGATGGGCACTGGTTGCGTTTCCGTGACACGCACCACCACGCCTTCCGAGTCTGTCGTCACCGGCCTGTGGTCTGGGGATCGCATCGGCACGCTCGTTGCCATTCACGAAGGGGCAAAAGCCTACAAGCTCGTCCGCTTTGGCGACCAGCAGGTCTTCGAGCAGAAGTCCGAGGGCGATTACACGCCCATGCTGCGGGAGATCATCAAATTTTTCCAGACCAAGCAGCCACCAGTCCCGCCAAAACAAACTTTGGAGATTTATGCCTTCATGGAGGCCGCCGAGGAAAGCAAACGCCGCGACGGTGCTCGTGTCATGCTGCGTGACGTGATGATCAAGGCAGGTGCCCCTGAAGCCTGGCTGCCTGAAGACGGCAGGGCGAAACCAGAGCCGCCGAAATCAGCGCCCAAAGGCCTGCCACAGCCGGGGAGCGCATAGGTCACGCCAAATGCCAGGCCTGGGCGTGTGCTGCTTCTCATTTCTCATTAAACAGATGAAACCTGGGATTTGGGCCGACTGGCCTTTGGAACTGCTGGACATCGTCGAGTGATAGTGTGGGAGGTAGTGTGGTCGGGAAACTTTCCAGAGTGGTTGGGGGCTTGGGCAGCATGGGCTGAAACAATGGCGGACGTGGCGGCACAAGATACTGAAGTCTGGGGGGATGGTTTGGGTTCCATGTGGGAACATGATTGTCATGGCTGGTACCGCAGTGCCTGACGAGATTCATGAGGAGGACAATTGCCGCGATTACCATCCAGCGACTGCCCCCTGCACTGTCCCCTCTTGTGTTGTAAGTTGCGGCATCGGTTGTCTTTGCCCGTTCCCAAGGCCATACCCGAACACCAGTTTGTTTCTGCATAGATTCCACGGCCTTCTCGTACTCAAGCCGTGTCTGATTGGTGATCGCTCTCCCTTTGAGAAGGCGTTTGGATTCGGTGAGGAAGTGTTTGAAGAAACTTTTGCCTTCCGCCGCGGGCAGTGTGCCCACCCGTACAAGGGCGCGTGCCAGGATGTAATGCAACCGTCCCTCAATATCAGTCTCCGGCGGGGCGGGCTCGCGTTCGAGCAGCGCTTCCGCAGCAGCATAGTCGTGATGAACGGAAGCAAGACCGAAGGCGGCGAGACTGGTGTGCTTTGGCCAGGTATCATCGCGTACGCCCTTTTGGACGACGTGCAGGCTGACCTTTATGGCAAGGTCGTTATTATAGAGCATTCGCTGGCTGTACGTCAGGTTCCAGAGAGCCCAGGCTTCGGCATCGTCACGCTGGTAGTCAGGCATCAACCAATTGACGCAAGAACGCCATGCTGCAGCACTGGCGAGGGCATAGCCGACCTTGCCCCAGATTTCGCCGCGTTCGCGCAAATCTGGTCCGGCTCTTTGAATGAACTGCTCCACATGAGGCACAGCAGCACCAGCGGCACCGATGCTGTTCAGATAGTGTGCGATGGCTGGATCGAGTCTTTCCCCAAGGCGCGGCATCCATTTCGCGAGTTGCTGCCAGCACTGCCAGTGAGACTTTTGCACTTCCTTTTCAACCCAAAGGATGGCGAACGAAGGTCCGATACGGTCTTCGGCAACTGCTGTTGCCAGCGCGTCGTCCAGGAACTGGTCCGCTTTCCTCTGTGTCTGAAAGTAATCGAGAATGGTTTTGAGAAGAGGCCCGAGCATGTCCGGCTGGGTCGCAAGCCAATCGAGCTCGACGCGGGCTTTGTCAGCTTCCCCACGATGTGCGGCAGCGAGCATGAGGTAAACGCGCTTGATGAGGCCACTTGCACCGGTGGCAGGCATCGCGGCCGCAGTTTGTCGCAGAGAATCGATCTCGCGCTTTTGCCAATATAGGCCGAGCAGAGTCTGTGCTGCAAGCGGGCTCCTTGGGTCCGCCTTGAGCGCCTGGCGCAAATAGGCGATCCCTTTGTCACGCTGGCCTTTATGCAATGCAGCCTCTGCCGCGACACAGTACGGCCCTGGCTGGCGAGGCGCGAGACGGATCATCTCTTCGGCTGCGCGCAGCCACTCGGTGGTGTCGGCACGTTGCTCCGCCCAGAGCGCGTACATCTCCCATCCCCAATAATAGTCGCGATGTTGATCCAGTACACTTCGCATGCGGCGCATCGCATCCGGCAGATTACCGCGCACGGCCTGCAGCCATGCGCGTCGCCCTTGTAGCGGATGTGGCATTTCCTGCTCGCCCCATGGCGAGTTGTCTGGAACCCGCTCCGCCTCATCGAAGCGTCCGAGTCGTGCCAGTGTTTCCATGCGATAATCGTAGGCATCTACAAACCGGGGGTTCAACGCAAGCGTTTGATCACTGGCTTGCAGCAACTCCCCAACGCGCTGCAGCGGCAGCAATCTGGCCAGCACGTCCCATGAGCGTGCTTCGTGCGGACGTTCACGTGTCAGTTTCTCTGCCAGCGCTATCAACTGCTCTCCGCGTTGCATCGTGCTTGCCCAGTTCTGCAGGCATCCCCAGGCCCAGTTTGCACCAGGGTCGGACTGCACTGCTTTTTCAGCGATCTGCCAGGCTTCATCGCGGTGGTTCATCCCATGGAGCAGCACCACGAGTTGATGACGGACGGCTCCTTCCAAGGGAAGTCGTGCGCAAGCACTGCGCAGTGTCTCTGCCGCTTCGTCATGCCTGCCGTTTTCGTCAAGATACTGTGCCAGCAGGCACCAGCCGTCGGGCCAGTCGGGATTCAACGTGACGATGTGACGAGCGCATTGCAGTGCCGCATCAGGCTTCCCACACTGCCGCCAGACTTCCGCCATGTCGTGCCACGCGCCTGGAAGCAACGCGAACTTTTGTGAAGACTGCTGGGCGAGGCGCATGGCCTCGTCCTGCAGGCCGGTGTCGATGAGTTGATCAATGAGAACGCTCCAGGCTTCCCACAAATCGGGACGTGCCGCGTGAATGACACGTAGTTCCGCCAGCAGTTCCTCCCGGCTCAGCACTCTAAACGCGTGGCCTCGATAGGCATGCAATGTGGCACCATTGAGCACCTGGCGCACCATTTCCGCGTGGATGAACTGCAACTCCTCACGGCGTCCTGCCGTGCTGTTCTGCTGGTCGATCAATCCGGCAAAACAGCCCGGCTGGTTCACGTCCAGTCGTATTGCCTTGCGGAAGCATTCCCGGGCTTCCGTGCTTTTGCCAGCTCCGGCGAGGACCGTGGCCAGCACGGCATGGCTGAGTGCGAGGTCGGGAGTGATTGCCACGGCCTGCCGTGCTGGCTCCAGTGCTTCCGCTGAACGACCAAGATCGTGCAATACGAGTGCAACCTCACGATGCGACCATGCGTCCTGCGGATGTTGCGTGATGAGTCGTCGCAGCTCCTCCACTGCCTTCTGCGGCGTTGTCTCCCGCAGCCATTGCACATGAAGCTGAGCCAAGCCATGGTGATGAGGAAAACGCGCCGCGACTGTCATCACATGTTCCAACGCCGCCTGCGGACCGCTCAAGGCGGCCAGGTCGCGGGCATAGACAGTGTGGGCGTCAATCGCAAGAGGCTCTTTTCCCAAAATTTCGCGGCAGGCGGCCATTTCCGCAGTGTGATCAGCGAACCGGCGCTTCACCGATGCCTTTGCCCGCAACCACTGCCCCGGTGCGCAGTGGCCGCGTGCACGTTCGAGCAGACTCTCCGCTTCGGATGCGTTCCCAAGGCGCATTTCAAACCGCATCAATTGCAGCAGCAGATCACCTGACCCGGGATGAACGGACAATGCGCCCCGGAGCACTTCATGCGCCTCCGGCAGGCACATGGAATCGAGCGCCGAGGCCAGTGTCATCGCTGGAGCGGGAGATTTTCCACCGTAGTCGCGTTCGCGACGCCGTAACCACGCCAACGCCTCCTCGGTGCGCCCCTGGCTGCGGGCGAGTGAGAACCACATCTCCGCATTCGCCTCGACTTTGTCCGCCATCGACGCAGCAAATCGATATGGCACCAGCCAGTCGTCCACGGGTGCGTTTTCGACCCGACGCATGATCGTCCCCAATGCGGAAAGAACGCCAGTGTCGCCGGGGTGGAGGTGGTGTGCACGGCGCACCTGGCTGCGGGCGGCGGGCCAGTCGCGCGCATCGTCCATCAGTTCCGCGATGAGGCTCACATGAAATGTTGGATGCGACACTCTTTGTGCCGTGGCTTCCTGTAGAAGTTTCAACCGCTGTTTACGTGTGCTGAGCGTACGTATCGCTTCGTAGCGCCACCTCAGGAGGCGCGGATCGTCCGGGAACGCTTCCAACAGCCTCTCGACAGCGTGCAGTTTCTCCACGTCATCGCCATCGAAGTTCGCCATCGAAAGGCGTGCCAGCAGTGTAAGCCGGTGCTGTGGCGCGCCTGTCTCCAACTCATCCAGCGCTGCCTGTGCCTCATCACGCTGATAGACAGCCAAAGCTTTGTTCAGCCGGTGATAAATGTCGTACACGTCCGAGTCAGGCAGCATCAGGGCCTCAAGTCTCTCCGTGTGCTCCACCGGAACCAGCGCAAGCCCGCGCGGTCCGTTGAGCCGGTACGTCTTGAGAAACTCGTCCGCCTCCACCTCGCGGTAGTGCGGTTCGCCGGGGTCCTGGATGAGCAGTGTCTCCCGAAGCAGATCATAACCAACAACCGCTTGGGAATGACCGCTGCCAATCTCAACCGTGTGCAGCACGAAAGGCATGCCAGTGTCAATGATATGCCTTGCCGCTTCCAGCGTTACCGTAAACTCCCTGGCGGCGAAACCGTTCTCATGCGCCCAGATACGTTCATTGTGGTCGTAAGTGCCGTCATAGCAGATAGCATCCACAATTTGCTCCATCGTGATGGGCCTCTTCCAGAACATTGCGATGGCCGCCAGCGTGGCCGGAGCGCAGGTATTGTGCTTTTGCAGCACGAATTCCGTCGGCAGGCGTTTGCGTACATTCATCACCCCCGGCAGCCGCATGCGACGGGATAGACCTTCATAATACTCGCCTGGCACCTTGTCTGCGAAGTCTGCTGCCTTGGCAAAGTTTCCCCGCAAGGCCAGCAGATCCGCCCGTCTCGCCATGATCCAGAGGCGCTCCGTTTCTCCTGCGGCCACTGCAAGCTGGTCAAAACGATCCGCCAGTAACTCCATGCCCGCATGATCGTCCACCTCGCGCTTGAGTGTCATGAGTTGCATCACCATCGGGCTGCTCTGGATGTACTCCAGCCCCTGTGTGAGAAACTCGATCGCCTCATCGACTCGTCCGAGCATGTGCAGTATTCGTGCGCGCATCTGCACTGCGGGTCGGTACCAACTTTTCATCGCCAATGCGTTGTCAATGGTCTCAAAAGCCTCGATTCGTCTTTCTGCAGAGAGCAGGATGCTTGCACGCTCCATCTCCAGCCACGGTGAAGTTCCTTCCAGTTCCAGCGCCTCTTTCATCAGGCGCCAAGCCGTGTCAAAGTCGCGATACGTGCCCGCAATCACCGCCCGCATGCCCTTCAAATACGAGATCTCCCGTGGCTGCTCTGCGGCGATTTCTTCTGATGCAAGGCAATGGCGCCAGCATGGAATCAGTCCTCTGGCACCCTGCAAATAGTAACCGAAGTGCACGGCTGTGGCGGCATGGTGCGGATCCTCACGCCGCGCGCGGCAGATCATGAGTTTTCCAAGTCGCGATGCCCCGATGTTGCTGGACAGGCGAAAGGCGAAAGTCTGCGCTTTCGCCCCCCGCCACAGTTCCATGGGTCCCGCTTGCCTGGTCAGATGATAGGCATCCACGTATCGACCATCATCATAGAGCCGCTGTGCTTCATCCAGCATTTGCTGATCCAACGTCACTCGTGCTGCATCCGCTGACCGCAGCGGTAATTTTGGAATTTTAGCTTCTTTTCCCATTCGAAGCATGTGCTGATATCGGAACAGCCACATGCTTGGCAAGCCAGAAGGAAACACAAAGCTTCTTCATTTGAGCAACTGAAGCTCGGGCAGCGTCATCATGCGCTCGGACTGGACTGATTTCGTCACTCCGCGTTCTGCACCTGCTCGCGGATTTTTTCGAGCTCGGTCTTTGCGGTGACGACGTGGTGGGCGATCTCGGCGTTGTTGCACTTCGAGCCCATCGTGTTGAACTCCCGGAAAAACTCCTGCAGCAGGAAATCGAGGCTGCGGCCGGCAGGAGCATCGGCATCGAGATAAGCACGGAACTGCTTCACATGGCTCGCTGCGCGCGTCAATTCCTCGGAGATGTCGGTGCGATCAGCGAACAAGGCGATTTCTTTGACCAGACGCTCGTCGTCGAGCGGCAGCGGGAGCCCGGCCTCCTCCAGGCGCTGACGCAACTGCTTGCGTTGATACTCCGGCACCGTGGCGGCCTTGGCGCGAATGGACTCCAGCAGCGATTCAATCGTCTGCAGGCGTGTTTCGATATCCGCACGCAGGCTGCCGCCTTCGGCGACGCGCATGGCGGTGAGTTGCTTCAATGCAGCGGCCAGCGCCTCCTGAATCACCGGCCAGGCCGCATCGGCAGCGACCTCGCTCTGCGCCAGATTCATCACACCGGGCAGCCGTGTGATGTCCGACAGTGCGACCTCGGCGGGAATCTCCAGTTTCAAGGCCAGCGCGTGCATCGCGTGAAAATAATTCGCCGCCAGCACGTGATCGACCCGCACTGCCTCAGCAGTGGTGGAGGCGGCTTCCTTGCGCACGGCGACGTTCACCCGTCCGCGTGAAACGGCACCTGAAACCTCGGCACGCACCGCGTTTTCGAGCTCGGAGAGCTCACGAGGCAGGTTCACCACCACTTCGAGCTGTTTGCGGTTCACGGAACTGCATTCCACGCTCCACGTCACACCGTCGCGCTGAGCCTCACCACGGCCGAATCCTGTCATGCTTTTCATGATGGCAGCTTGAACATATTCTGTCCGGGGTAAAGCGGCGGATATGACGTTTGCGGTTTCGCCAAGATTCCGGTTTGCATCATCGCTCCGGCTCCCTAGTCTCGACTTCCCCATGGCAAAAGCAGCACTCGGCAAAGGACTCGGCGCACTCATTTCGGCACCTTCGACGGTGACGGCGGCGTCGCGTCTGCCCGCGCTTGCCCAGCCCGCGCCTGGAGACGTGGTGAACCGTGTTTCGCTCGATCAAATCGTCCCCAGCCCGCTCCAGCCGCGCAAAGAATTCCAGGCCGACCAGCTTGGCGAGCTCATGGAGTCGATTCGCGAACACGGCATCATCCAGCCGCTGATCGTCCGCCGTGTGAACGGAATGCTCGAGCTGATTGCCGGCGAGCGCCGCTTTCGCGCCTCACGCGAACTGGGCCTCAAGGAGCTTCCCGTCATTGTCCGTGAGGCGTCCGACAAGGACGTGCTGGAGATGGCGCTCATTGAAAACCTCCAGCGCGAGGGCCTGAATCCAATCGAAGAGGCGCAGGCTTACTCGCGTCTCGCGAAGGATTTCCACATGCGGCAGGAGGATATCGCCCAGCGTGTCGGCAAAAACCGCGCCACCGTTGCCAACACGATGCGTCTGCTCGACCTGCCGCAGAATGTGCGCGAGATGCTCGCCACCGCGAAGCTTTCCACCGGTCACGCCAAGGTGCTGCTCATGCTCAAGAAGCACGACGAGCAGGAGCGTGTGGCGTTGCAGATCCTCGCCAAGGGCCTCACCGTCCGCGCCACAGAAAGGATGGTGGATGTCATCCTGCATCCGCCGCCTCCGCCAAAACCGAAGCCTGCGGAAAACGAGCTCTCCCGCGCCATTGAGGCCGTGGAGCAGAAGCTCATCCAGCACCTCACCACAAACGTCAGCATCCATCATGCTGACAAGAAAGGGAAGATCGAGATCGACTACTACGGTGTCGATGACCTCAACCGCATCCTGGCGGTGCTCGGCGTTGAGGAGGAGGCTTTTGCAGGCGAATAACTTGGTGGTGCAACGTCCGCCGAAATGACGAAATCCGGATGATGAATGGCGAAAACAGAGCGTTGTTCCTCGCGATGAAGCGCTTCGTCATTCATTCGTCATTCCTCATTCTGGTTTCGTCATTCATCGCCGGTTGCAGCCCCGCCTCCACCCCGGCAGCCAGCGACGACAAAGACGTCCGCGAATTCCTCACCCGCTACTTCTCCACTTGGTCGGCGAAGGACATGGACGGCTACGGCGCCTGCTTCCACGAGCAGGCACGCATCAGTTTTGTGCATCAGGGCGTGCCGCACACGCAGGGGCTCACGGATTTCCTGCACGGGCAGAAGCTCAGCCACGCCTCCGCCACCACGGCCATGACCGAGGTGCCCACGGACATGAAAATCCTTCGCGATGACCGCATTGCGCAGGCCAGCGTGCGTTGGAAGCTCACCAAGGGCGCCGAGATCACCACTGGCACCGACTGCTTCACGCTCATCAAAACTCCCGCCGGCTGGAAAATCATGAGCTTGGTCTTCTACAACGACTGAACACTAACTGCGAACCGAGAACTGCGAACCAATAGCATGTCCCGCACTCCCGCCAAAACATCACCCAAGTCAGAAGCCGCCGCTGATTCCAGCAGCAAAGGCACGCGCATCTTCCTCGGCATCTCGTGCTTTCTCGCCGGAGCCGCGATGATGGTCATTGAAATCTGCGCCTATCGCCTGCTGGCGCCGTTCTTTGGCAACAGTGTTTACACCTGGACCGCCCTCATCGGCGTCATCCTCATCGCCTTCAGCGCGGGCGGTTATCTCGGCGGTCATCTGGCCGATCGCAAGATGGCGCTTGATCTGCTCGGCTGGCTGCTGGCGGGCTCGTCAGTGCTCACGTTTTTCATTCCGGCGCTGCACAGTGTGTTTGCATTGGGTTTGAGCGCGCACGGCCTCATTGCCGGGCCGGTGATGATTTCACTCCTGCTATTCGCAATTCCCGGCGTGCTACTCGGCGCGGTGTCGCCTGCGGCAGTGCGATTTTACAGTCTCACGCTCAAGGACACCCATGTTGGGGCCGCGGCGGGCACCATCAGCATGCTGGGATCGCTTGGCAGCTTCGTCGGCACCTTCCTCTCGGGCTTCTTCCTGCTCTCCACCTTCGGCGTGCGCAGCATTTTCTTCGGCACGGCGGCGATTCTGCTCGTGCTGGCGTCCGTCGCTTTCTTTCTCGCCAAAAACTCGCTCAAACAGCAGGCGCCGGTGCTGTTGAGCGGCGTCTTTGCCTTCGGCATGAGCTGGATGAGCGAGCCAAAGCCCAAGCCTGGCGTCATCTTTGAACACGAGTCGTTTTACCACCACATCGAGGTCAGCGAGCAAGAGGAAGGCAAGGTGAAGCGCCGCGTCCTCCAGCTCGACTCCACAATGGAAGGCGGCATGGACGCAAACACGGGCGATCTCATCCTGCCGTATCAGGAGTATTGGAAGCTCGCCCTGCTGCGCGAGCCTGCGAAGGTCGGCAGCGCGCTCTTCATCGGCGCGGGCGCCTTCGGCATGCCGGAGAATGTCTCGCGTGATTTTCCCGAGGCCGCTGTCGATGTCGTCGAGATTGATCCGCAGGTCATCGAGGTGGGCCGCAAGTTCTTCAAACTCGACGAGCATCCGCGCGTGAAAGCCCACGCGGGCGACGCGCGCCGCTTCCTGCTGCAAAGCGCAGGCAAGAAGTGGGATCTCATCTTCGGTGACGCCTACAACGGCATCCGCCAGATCCCGCCACACCTCGCCACGCAGGAGTTCTTCCAGCAGATCGCCGATCATCTGGAACCGAAGGGAGTCTTCATCATGAACGTCATCTCCGCCGTCAGCGGAAAGAAGGCCGAGCTGACCTCCGGCATGCTCGCCACCGTACGCAAGGTGTTCCCGCATGTCGAAATCTTCGCTGTCGGCTACCGCCACGAAGATCCGCAGAATGTCATCCTCATGTGCTCGCGCGAGAACCTGAAGTCGCTCATTGCAGATCGCTACGTCACCGCCGGTTCCTGGCAGGAGCGGTTGATTCGCACGCACATTCCCGCTGGAACGGTGCCCCGATCCGAAATCGTCTTCACCGACGATCACAATCCCGTCGATGCCATCATCGCGCGCGGATTACTGGAGTAGCCAGGGAGTTGGGGTCTCCTATTTTACCTATCCAGCGGCTTCGCTGCTGGCGCGAGCGATGGCGCGACAAAGGCGTCGAACACCAGCACGCCTTTGAGCGCGTCCACGGCACGTTCGAGCTGTTTGTCGCCGAGATTGGCAAGTTCCAGCGCCGCAGCCTCGCCGGTGCCATGCGAGGCACGCCATTTCGCGATGCGGCTTTCCTCCTCCGTCGTCAGCGCGGAGATGATGTTGGGTTCCACGCCGTTCTCGTGAATCGTGCGATGGCCCGGCGTGTAATACTTCGCTGTCGTCAGGCGCATCGCCGCGCCGTTTTTCATCGGCAGGATCGTCTGCACGCTGCCTTTGCCGAAGCTCGTCGTGCCGACGACGATGGCGCGCTTCAAATCCTGCAACGCACCCGCCGTCAGCTCGCTCGCGCTCGCGCTGCCGTGATTGATGAGCACGGCGATGGGATACTTGCGCGGCTCCTTGCCGTTGCGAGATGGCGTGCGGAACGGCGGCGGATTCTGCGAGGCCACACGGCCCTCCGTGGTCACGACGACGGTGCCTTCGGGCAAAAACTCGCCGCAGATCGCCACCGCGCTGTCCACCAGGCCGCCGGGATTGTTGCGCAGATCGAGCACAAAGGCCCGCATGCCTTCCTTTTCGAGTTCATCGAGCGCCTTGCTCAGCTCGCCAGCCGTGGGCGCGTTGAACTGCGAGATGCGCGTGTAGCCGATCTTGAAATCGCCCGTCATCTTCGAGGAAAGCAGCATCGCGTCATGCACCGAGGTCTCGGCGAGCGTCTCATGCTTCACCTTGAAGTCCAAGAACTGCTTCGTGCCCGGACGACGCACCGTCAGGCGCACTTCATCGCCGGTTTTGCCTTTGAGAAGCTGCATGGCCTCGATCACGCCGACGGAATCGGTGAGCACATCGTTGATGCGCACGAGCTGGTCGCCTGCGAGCACGCCCGCGCCGGCGGCGGGGCCGTCCTCGCGCACGGTGATGATGGTCAGCTGGTTTTGCCGCAATGCGATCGTGATGCCGATGCCCTCCGACGTGTCGCTCTGCTCGCGCTGCATGTCCTCGAAGAGCGATTTGCCCATGTACTCGCAGTGCGGGTCGAGGCGGCTCAGCATGCCCTCCAGCGCGCCTTCGACGAGTTCCTCATACGTGATCTTCGACTCATCCACGTAGTTCTGCCGCACCATCTCCATGGCCCGCGTGAGCATCTCGATCTGCGTGTAAGCGTCCTCCGGCGGCGGCTTCACCGGCGGGGCAGCGGGAGCGGGCTTCGGCGCGGCGGGTGTGTCTGGCTTGGGCGCAGGCATGGTATCCGCCGGTTTTACCACTGGTTTCGGCGCAGGACTGGCAGCCGGTGCGGGAGCCGGAGTCGTCGGTGCCGCGTGCAGGCATGTGCCAGCGGCCAGAAGGAAAGAGAGTGCGAGAACGCAACGCATGGGGGCACAGTGCATGAATCGGCGCTTTGGAACAGGGGAAATTCAGGCCCAAACGTGGGATGAGACGGAGCGCGAGTATGGCGGAGCCTACTCGCCTGTTTGAGTGCGGATGGTTTATGGCGAACGGCGACACCATGGACGTGCGACGCTGGAGCAAAGCCAGGCGAGTTGAAAACTCGCGCTCCGTCACTCCAGCGTGATGCCGTGCCAGTAGGCGAACTCCCAGGCCCAGCCGTTTGCGTGCGCTTCGAGGCGCAGGGTGATGTCCTGGCCCTTCCACTTGGCCAAATCGACCTCCACGTCCTTCCAGCGCGGCTTTTCATGGTCCACGGTCACTGCCTTGACCTCTTGACCGTTGACCAAAACTTTGGCCAGCCAGTCGCCGCGATCATCCGCGGCCACGCTGAACTTCAATTTCGTCTTCTCGACTTTCAGTTGGCGCTCAAAGCTCGCGGGCGTCTTTTTGTCGGTGAACGGATGCAGGAGCAGCACGTTCGTTTTGCCGTGGTATTCGGCCAGTTTGACCGGGGTGCGCTCGAAATCGGGCGCATTGACCTTCCAGTCGGGATTCCACAGGCTGACGCTCTCCCAGTCGATGGCACGCCAGTTGGTCTTTTTGGGCTGTGAGGTCGTTTCAGGCACCTCGACGCCTTGAATCAGCAGCTTCTTCTTTTCCGGCGTCAGCGGCCCTTCTTCCGGCGGAGCGAGAATGTACCAAATGAGATCGCGGAAGGCTGCATCGGGCAGATTGCCGAATCCCATCGGCATGAGGCTTTGCTTGGTGTTCGTGAGCGAGGCGATTTGATCGCGCGGCACGACTTGCGCGGCTCCACCGGCTCCGAGCAGCTTCACATGCCCCGGCGTGTCCTCAACGATGCGGCCCGCGAGCGTGCGACCGTCCTTGGTGCTCACGCTGATGTTTTCGTAGCCGTTGCCGATGATCTGGTTGGGATCGATGACGTTCGCCAACAGTGCATCGAGGTTGCTGCGTCCGCTGCCGATCAAATCCGGTCCCACTTTCTGCCCACCGCCGTGAAACTCATGGCAGACCATGCAGGTTGCCGTGAAGAGCAGTTTGCCGTTCGCGAGATCGGGTTCGCCCGTCAGACATGCCTGCTTCTTCTGCGCGATGAGCGATTTCACATCGTCCGACGAATCCTGCCATGCGCCGAGCACCTTGAAGGCGAGATCGCGAATGCCTTTGTCCTTGTGCGTCGCCAGCGCACGACGCACCGGCGCGGGGAAGCCGCTTGCGCTGACTTTTTGCTCGGAGATCGCGCTCAGGAGAGCCTTCGTCCACGCATCGCGATTGGAAAGCGCCTCGATGGCCGCGTTGCGCACATTGAAGTCCTTCGAGGCCGATTGTTGAAGCAGCGGCGCGATGAATTCATCGCCTCCGAGGTCCGCCGCCGCTCGAATCGCCGCCACGGCGAGCGCGGTGGAGGTCTGCGGCGTGAGCAGCGGCATCAAGCCGTCCTTCACCGCGTCCGTGCGCACTTTTTGCAGCGATTGCAGCACCGTGATGCGCTCCTTCTCCGGCTTCGAGCCATCGTGCAGCACCGCGATCATCTCCTTCACCGCCGCCGCATCGCCCCACATCACCGCGAGTGTCTGCGCATGCTTTCGCACATCCGCATTCGAGGACGAACGCCACTTCGCGAGACTGGCCGAAACCTCCTTCACCGGCTTGATCACGCCACCTTCCTGACCTTTGACGAGTCCATCCAATGCGTGAGCGAGCAGGATGTCGTGCGCGGCGATTTTGTCGCAGAACTCGACGGCGAGATCGAGGTTCTCCGCCTTCCGCGTGTCACACAGCCGGCGCATGGACTTATGGGTCAAAACCTGTCCAAGTTGGCCCGAGCGTGAAAACAGCGTCGATAATTCATCAATGTCATCCTCGGTCAATCTGCTGATTCCAGATTCCATTGCCTCCCAGATCATGAAAGACAAAGTAGGGTCATAGGTCTTCGAGGAAGATTCGATCAAGAAGGGTAAGACATTGCTTTGAAAACACTTTCCCATGAGTGGAACAGCTTCCGTTCGATGGTTCACCGTCAGATGTGTATTCAGATACTGTCGTTCCGAAAGGGCGACAGCAAATCTCACGGCCGGTTCAGGGTCTTTTGCCAATCTCTCCAAGATGGCATTCGGACTGGTGGTTGAGATGGGATAACCTCCGCTGGAATCAGGTTTTCGAGCATCGAGTTCTGCTTTTTCACGCTGAGCTTCTTCTTCCTCGAACTTGGTGGCGTGGCCGCTCTGAAGCTGTGCCTTCATCTTTTCGTGGACCAGACGAGCTGCCCAAAGCCTCATTGGGGTGGCTGGGTGCTTCTCAAGTTTTAGCAGTAACGAGTTGGAAAGAAGTCGAGAACACCAAAGCGTCCAAAGGGCTTCTTGGTTCACCGATTCCAAACACAAGGGCTCCAAAAGCGTTCGTGCAGATTCATCCCTTCTCTCCACCAGCACCCTTCTCGCCATCCTTCGCATCCAGTTGTTGGGATCCTCCAGGGTCTTCACGAGGACGGCGGTGGAGAGGTTTTTGAGGTCGAGGTCGGCGCGGTCGCGGGTGTAGTCCGCGAGTCCGCTCGCGGCGGGCGTTCCTGAGCGTGGATTGCTTGCTGGCGTCTGGGGTGATTCGCCGCGAGAGGACTCGCGGACTACTCGCCAGATCCGCCCGCGCTCGCGGTCCACGCCTTCGGGATTCGCCTTGGCGTTTTGGTAGCAGGGATACTTGTCGCACCAGTCCATGATCCACAGGAAGCCGTCGGGACCGGTCTGGGTGCTGACGGGGCGGAACCAGCCGTCGTTGGCGCGGAGGAAGTCGCGACGCGGCTCGCATTTGAAGGTGGCGCCGACGGGCGTGAGAATTTCCTCGTGGATGGCGTTGTCGTGGATGTTGCCGATGAAGGCGTGGCCGTGCGTGTCGGCGGGATAGCGGCCGCCTTGATAAATCTGCACGCCGGCATACGCGGCGCGGAAGTGTTTGTGCTTCACGATGCTGGGCAGTTGCTCGTAGGCATACGGATTCTCCGGCGCACCGCCCTGGCGCACGTAGATGCCCCCGGGAGCCATGTGGAAGAAGTGGTCAATGACGCAGGCGCTGACGAAGAAGTTGCCCGCGGCGTCGTAGTCGCAGCCCCAGGGATTGCTGGTGCCGTCGGCGAAGACTTCGAATTCCCAGGGGGGTGAGGCAGGCACTCCTGCCTGCCCTTCTTTGCGGGCAGGAGTGCCCGCATCACTTCGCATTGGCCTCGCACGACCGATGCCGGCGTCGAATTTGAAGCCTTCGCTCTCCGGCTGGCCGGGGCGGCGGACTTTGCTATGGGTGAAGACGCCGTGGGTCATGTAGAGCCATCCATCGGGGCCCCAGCAGAAGGAATTGAGCAGCTCGTGCGTGTCCTCGCGGCCGAAGCCTGTGAGCACGACGCGCCATGTGTCCGGTTTGTCGTCGCCATCGTCATCGCGGAAGTGGATCAAATGCGGCTGCTGGCCGATGTAGATGCCGTTGTCGCCGCAAAGGATGGCAGAGGCGAGATTTAGCCCTTCGACAAAGACCGTGCGCTTGTCGGCCTCGCCATTGTTGTCGGTATCTTCGAGGATGATGACGCGGTCGCGGGGAAGGTTCTTGGTTCCTGGTTCTTCGTTCTTGGTTGGGAGGCAGCTCGCCGGCACGGGGTGGTATTGATCATCCTTCGCCTCACCGCCGAAGGGCGCAGGGTGCGGGGAGCCGTTCGGGTATTCGTAGGCTTCGACGACCCACAAACGGCCGCGGTGGTCCCACGTCATGGCGACGGGATTCTGCACCATCGGCTCATGCGCGAAGCAGCGGACCTCATAGCCCTCCGGCACGGTCATTTTCGCGCGGGCTTCCTCCGGCGAGGGGCAGGTGTTGGTGGAGGGCAGGTAGGTGCCGGTGAGTTCCTTGCCCGCGGCGAGGAGGTGCGTGGTGGCGAGGCAAAGCGGGAGGAAAAGGAGCGGGCGCATGGTTGAGTGCGGTTTTGTATCAGGAACTACGCGGCGACGACAAGCGCGATGTCGGACACGGTTTGGGTTGAGTCGGCCGAACAGGACCGGGCTTGCCAGGTCGAGCCTGCGCCTTAAACTGGCTCCATGAAAAAGAAGCCCCGCGATTTCCATGTCGTCATCGAACGTGATGAGGACGGCTGGCTCGTCGCCAGCGTGCCTCAGATTCCCGGCTGTTACACGCAGGCAAAGACCTATGACACGCTCATGAAACGTGTGCGTGAGGCGATTGAGGCGTGTTTAGGCGTCGGAGGCGTGGTTCCGGAGAAGACCGAGTTTGTCGGTGTACAACGTGTGATGGTTTGACGCATGCCCCGGCTGCCACGACTCACCGGCAAGGAATTGATCAAGTGTCTGAAGGGACACGAATTCGCAGTCGCTCGTGTCCACGGCAGCCATCATGTGATGCAGCACCCTGATGGAAGGCAGACTGTCGTGCCGGTGCACGCAGGGGAAATCATCGGCCGGCTTGCTGCGGAAGATTTTGAACCAGACGGAACTGGAACCGGAAGATTTGGAGTAGCGCTTTTGCCGGACTGAGGAGCGACTGGATCGAGGAGGAGGGCGAGCAGGAGCACGAGGACGAAATTTTGTCCTGCACAGAATGTGATTTGGTTCATGGTGGCGGCTCACTCCGACCGAACTGATGAGCACCCCCACTCCCAAAACTCCTGAACAACTCCGCTCCTGGCGCTGGTATGGCCGTGATGAGCTGCGTTCCTTTGGCCATCGTTCACGTGCCAAGCAGAACGGCTGGGGCAGCGAGGACATCGTGGGAAAGCCGGTGATCGGCATCCTGAACACTTGGAGCGATCTGAATTCCTGCCACATGCACCTGCGCCTCACGGCGGATGCGGTGAAGCGTGGCATTTTGCAAGCGGGCGGTCATCCGATGGAGATCCCGGTCATGTCTGCGGGCGAAATGCTCACGAAGCCGACGGCGATGTTTCATCGCAACTTTCTCGCGATGGAGACGGAGGAAATGCTCCGTGCGAATCCCATCGACGGCGCGGTGTTGCTCGGCGGGTGCGACAAATCCACGCCGGGGCTGCTTATGGGCGCGTTCAGCATGGACATCCCGATCATCTACATGCCCTGCGGGCCGATGATGAAGGGCAACTGGCGCGGCGAGACGCTCGGCAGCGGCAGCGACGTGTGGAAATACTGGGACGAAAAACGCGCCGGCAATCTGAGCTGGGATCAGTGGTGCGAGATCGAGGACGGCATCGCCCGCAGTCCGGGCCATTGCATGACGATGGGCACCGCGAGCACACTCACGGCGCTGGCGGAGACGCTCGGACTCGTGATGCCGGGAGCTTCGTCGATCCCCGCCGTGGACAGCGCGCACACGCGCATGGCCGCCGCCGCGGGCCGTCAGATCGTCGAGAACGTGTGGCTGGACCGCAAACCGTCCGGCATCGTCAACGAGCGCTCGTTTGAAAATGCCATCGCGGTCGACATGGCGCTCGGCGGCAGCACGAATGCGATCGTGCATCTCGTGGCCATTGCCGGTCGTCTCGGCATTCCTTTGCCGCTTGAAAAATTCGACGAGATCAGCCGCAAAGTGCCGCTGCTGGCGAATCTGCGTCCTGCGGGCAAATACCTCATGGAGGAGTTTTATCTCGCGGGCGGTCTTCAGGCGCTGCTCAACGGCATGCGCGAGCTTTTGCACACCGACGTGCTCACCGTGACCGGCAAAACGCTCGGCGAGGACATCGCCGATGCGATCATCCACAACGACGACGTCATCCGCACGCCAAAGAATCCGCTGCAACCCGATGGCGGCACCGCCATCCTGCGCGGCAACCTTTGCCCGAACGGCGCGGTCATCAAACACGCCGCCGCCACGAAGGAACTCTGCACGCACACCGGCCCGGCGCTGGTCTTTGACAGCTATCCCGACATGAAAGCCGCCATCGAGGACATGAACCTCGATGTGACCAAGGACACCGTGCTCATCCTGCGCAACGCGGGCCCGGTCGGTGCGCCCGGCATGCCCGAGTGGGGCCAGCTCCCGATTCCGAAGAAGCTGATCCTGCAAGGCATCCGCGACATGGTGCGCCTGAGCGATTGCCGCATGAGCGGCACCAGCTACGGCGCGTGCGCACTGCACATCGCCCCCGAAAGCGCCGTCGGCGGACCGTTGGCGCTCGTGAAAACCGGTGATCTCATCGAACTCGACGTGCCGAACCGCAAACTGCACCTGCATGTGAGCGATGAAGAACTCGAAAAACGTCGCGCCGCCTGGAAACCCGCCCCGCCGCGTTACCATCGCGGTTACGCCAAGCTCTACGTCGAGCACGTTACGCAGGCCGACCAGGGCGCCGACTTCGATTTCCTCCAGTACGGCCCTGCGGTGCCGGAGCCGGACATCTTCTAGCTTGCGCCTTTCTCGCGAGAGGCTACAAATCCCGTCCCGCTCGCGGGTTCGCCCGTGAGATTTCCGCAGATTTTCGTCAGAGATGACAAAACGGCGGGCTGTGGCTCAGCCTGGTAGAGCGCTTCGTTCGGGACGGCATCTGAGGTTTTTGCCCAGTTTATCCCAACGCATCTCATGTGCTCTCTCCCTTGTAAATCAAGGCTTCCAGCGTTTTGAGGAGTTTCTCATCGAAGCTCAAATTAGCTCATTTCGACCCCGTCAGTATACAAAATCAGTATCCAAGCGACCCCGGTGTTGAGGCGGTGTGGGTGATCGCAAAAAAGCACAGGGAAACAGTGAGAAAGTGTGAGTTGCCCTTGACTTTTTGGAGTTACATGGTAAATACCCGTCGTCCGTTTGGCCTGTAGCTTTAACACTAAAGGCCTTCCTTCACTTTGACTCAGATTCTTCCAGTTCAGTTCAATATGCCCCAAAAAACGGGGACGCTAGATCATGGTGACATTGTTCACCGTGCGACACGCTACAAGGTTTTGCCCTTGGCCTCTGATCGCAAAATTTCCTCACATCGAACATCATTTCGCGAATTGTGGGTAGGCGCAGCCTGGAATGGTCCAGTGCTGCCTGCGGGCCTTACGGTCTGAAATTGAATATTATTGAACCTAAACCAGAAGGCCCAAGACTGGCCTATAAAATCAACGAAGCGTCCGCACTTCTGGGCGTCTCCGTAATCACAATCCGCCGTGCTATTGATCGCGGTCTCATTAAACCATCGCGTGCTTTCAGACATGTTCTGATCAGCGCGAATGAACTTCAGCGGTTCCTCGATACTACGACCGCTGGTTATCGAAAGGAGGGCGCGTAATCATGAGCGAACCTTCCGATCTAAACGGAGCTGCTGATTCAGCACCGGCTTTAACGCAAGAGGCTCAGGACACCGTTGCCATGCTGAGGAACCTTCTCGGCCATGATGTGGTGCTCCTCCCGATTGTGCGTGGAGATAAAAAGCCCAGCCTTCCAAGCTGGCAGCGCACAACTCTCGCTGACATGGAGAATGCTGAATACCTCTCTGCTTTGCAGCGTGGCAACATCGGCGTGCTCCTCGGTGAGGTATCCGGCAATCTTTGTGCCATCGACATCGACGATGATGCAGCGGTTGAACCGTTTCTCGAACTGAATCCAAACCTCCGCAATACGCTGAGGTCAAAAGGTGCTCGTGGTCAGCAAGTCTGGCTTCGTGTCACTGGCGATTATCCAAAGCTCTCGAAGCTGGTTTCCCCTGCGGGTGAGCCGTGGGGTGAATGGCGTGCTGGCGGAGGTCAGTCTGTCATTCATGGCGTTCATCCTTCCGGGACAAACTATCAGCTCATCCACGAAGCGGCTCCTATTGAAGTTCGCTTCGAGGATATTGTGTGGCCGGACACTCTGAAGCTGCCGTGGGTTAGTGAACCTCAAGACGATCTTGCCGATACAGCAGGGCCGCCATACGAGGTTGGCGATAATGGAGCGCTCAAACTCAATCACATGTTTTGGGTTCGTCGCTACATGGCAGAGCACAAGGTCGTGTTTGATTCTGCCCTCGGTGACTTCTACGAATACTCTGCCATCACGGGCATCTGGGAGAAGCAAACGATGGATACCATCAAGCGTCGTTTCATGGATGATCTCGAAGAGACCGCGAGGAATACAAACCTCAAAGGGCTTCATTTCAAACTGAGCGACGGGCTTGCAACGTCTCTGGCGAACCTGCTTCGCACGATGACGGAGAAATACGATGTGTTCGCCAAGCGTCCTCAGGCTATTCATGTCAAAAATGGCATGTTGTGTCGCGAGGGGGATGATCTTGTCCTCAAGGAGTTCTCGCCGGACTTCTATTCACGGAACGTGTGCCCGTATGAGTTTGATGAGAACGCCGAATGCCCTCGCTTCAAAGCGGAGTTGCTGGGCAGTGCTCTCGAAAATGACGACATCACATTGATGCAGAAGTGGTCGGGAGCCTGCCTCCTCGGTCGCAATCAGGCACAACGTTTCTTGTTGCTTCTGGGAACGCCCAATGGCGGCAAGAGCACCTTCATGAACATTCTGGAAAGCGTGATCGGCATCCAGAATGTCGCGCAGCTCAGGACCGAACATCTCGGAAAACAGTTCGAGTTGTTCGGCTTCGTTGGGAAAACCTTGCTAGCAGGCAAGGACGTTCCTGCGGACTTCCTGCTTCAAAAGAGCGCAACGATCATCAAGTCGTTGGTCGGTCATGATCTGCTGACAGCCGAGAAAAAAGGACATAGTGAACCGGTGCCGCTGCGTGGAGACTTCAACGTCGGTGTGACATGCAACGCCGACCTGAATGTCAGGTTGGAAGGTGATCTTGGTGCCTGGCGTCGTCGCATGATGATCGTCAAGTATGAGAAGCAACCACCAGCGCGTCGCATCACAGACTTTGCAGAAAAGCTGCTGGCTGAGGAGGGGCCGGGTATTCTGCGTTGGATGGTGGAAGGCTCGATTATGCTGCTCGATGACATTGAGCAGACCGGTGATTACAGGCTCACGCAAAAACAACGTGCTCGTGTCGAAGGACTTCTTGCGCAGTCAGATAGCGTCCGTCATTTCGTGGATAGTTGTGTTGTCGCCCAAAAAGGCTCGACTGTGACCGTCCAGGAGTTGAAGAAGTCCTATCTCACTTACTGCGAGAATAATGGCTGGATTCCCATGCCTGCCTCTGAAGTTGGACGCCAGCTTCCACAGGCGATGTTGGAGGTCCATCACAGTCGTGAACGGCATGATCTTGGCCCGAAGGAAACTCTTCGTGGTTACGCTGGTGTCATGATCCACTTCGGAGGGCAGAACCATGTCGAAGATTGATGTGTCAAAACTCACCAACGTTTCCAAAAAGGACGGTAAAACTGTGGCTCGTTGCCCCGCGTGTGCTGCGCGGGGTGGCGACGCCAAGGGCAATAATCTTGTTGTCTTCGATGACGGCAAATTTGGCTGTGCTGCGGCTCCCAAGGACAAGGATCATAATCGGACCATCCTTCAGTTGGTGGGCGTTCAGGAGACAACTCAGAACATTTATCGTGTTCCGGTTCGTCGTGTCGAATATGCTCCACCGAAGACGATCAAAACTGTCGGACGTTTCGGACGCGGTTCATCGACTGCTCTGGCGGTTGAGGTTTTACCCGATGATCAGAGCCACGACATCGTTGATGATGCTCACCAAGAGCACAAATCGCGTCCGACATGTCCGGCGGAGCCTTTGGCTCAGAAGACGGTTGTAGAGCCGTCTGCTGCACCGGAAAGCTCTTCCAGGCCGAAGGTGCCACTGAAGGTCCAAGAAGACCTCAAACGGCTTATCTGGACGAAGGAGGGCGGGTTCGATCCCGACATCCTCGACGAAAACGGCAAGCCTACTCGTCTTGTGTAAGCCCGAGCTTCTTGCTCTCCCGTCTCGTTGATATAAAACCCGAAGCCCACTGCTGTCTCCTTGGCGGCGGTGGGTTTTTTCGTTCAGATGATCGAGGTCTCATCCTGGGTCTAGTTTTGCGAGTCAGCGCTTGGTATCCATCAACTGTTGCTCAAGCTCCAACTTTCTTGTCTCCAAGCCAGCAGCAACATTTACCAGTAGCTCCAGGTCAATCTTGAGTTGGTTAATGTCCCCGACGGTCTTTAACTCCTTTGCACACAGGGCTCGAAGCTGAGTCGAGAGATAATTTGAGTCACTCATGGTTTGGATGTGGTGGGACGAACGTCGCCAAGGATTGAGCCAGACAGATTACACGAAGATCACAGCGCTGCGATCAGGTCGCGAATGTATGTGTCGGGGTCGTCTTTGGCGCTGATGATGTGATGTTGTCGATAGTCGGCAGAAGTAGCGTCCTTTTTTGAATCGGATGGACTTGGCCACCTGAGCTGATGTCGATAAGTTTGGGAAATCAGAAAGGATTCCAACTGAATGTCAGTGCGTTTAAGCAGGCTTTGAAGCTCCTTGATCCTGCGGAAGAACTGGACCTTGGGATTGTTGAAATTGTCGGTGAAGTTGCGGAGACCTTTGGGATCAAGGAAGGCGATGGTCTGCTTGTCCTCACGCAATAGCCAGAGAATGAAGTCAGGGCGGAAGCCTGCTTCGGCGAAGAAGCTGATCCCCTTGTCGGAGCTGTGATTACGCAGCAGATAAAGCTCGGTCTCACCAAGAATGCCTTTTGCCTCGGCCTTACAGAAGGCTTCAAGGTCATTGACGAATTGCTTTTCTCCTTCGTTGAGGTGTGTCGGCATGATCTTCACCAACGCCTCTTGAGCACCACTGTGGCTGAGGTGTATCAACGGTTGGTAGAGGTGTCTGTCGGCCTTGAAAATATCGAGCTTTTCAAACGACAAGGCTTCAAATTCACCGGCTGCAAATTTCTCACCCAAAGCACGCAAACGGTTTATGAGCTGGCGCTCAGACTTCTTCACAAGAACCTGATACTGCTTCAATAGCAGTTCATCGTCTTTGGTCAGACGCTGGTATTCCAGGAATGGGGCCTCAAATTCGCGCTTATGGAACTGGTAAAACCTGTCGGTGTAGGCTTTCAGCAGGTGGATGGCAATCTCTTGATAGAGCGGCAAACGGTCGAAGCGGAAGTCGAGGTAGCCCGGTGGAATATAAAGTTCATACCACCATGTTTGCTCCATTTGAGCACGAAGCTGATCAGGGCGAAACAGCAAGTTGTAGTATGCCTTGTCCCGCTTGTGCCGTTCCAACTCGAACCAGATGCTATTCCAATCCAAAAAAGCGAGGTGCTGAGACGTTAGAGGCTGCCGATTCAGCGCGGCGGCGGCATTCCCCATGTTGCCAGCGGCGGCAGCGAGTCGTTGCAGTCTTGGATACCAGTCGGCGATGACGAGATTGTTCATCCTCCCTTCGAGGCTGGAGAGTTGCAGTGTCTTCTCCTTCTTGAAGTCGGGCATTGATGCCTTTGGACGAATGACGTGCAGGTTAAGTTCCCCGCGTTCAAACTCAGGCAGCTTGATCGTTGGCAGGTATATCAGCTCACGCCGCTCATCATCGCCAACACCTTCTTCTTCGAGGTATTCCTCAAAGTCCTGCATGTAGTTGCTGCGAATGCCGAAGATGTTCAGCGTCTCCAACAAGGCGACATGTTCGGGATGCTTCGTCGGGACATCATCAGCTTGCAGGTCCAGGGCATCGAGTGCCGTGGTGCGCTTGAGCTTGAATTTGTAGCCCTTGAGACGCACCCCACGCCCGAATAGCTGAATGATCTCGCTGCCTTCGTTTTGTCCGACATTCATCAACCCCATTGCCGAAACGCGCCAACTGCTCCACCCCTCTGTGAACTTTTTGGCACCCGCGAGAATGCGAATCGGACTCTCTGGTGAGTTTATCCCTGCAAAGAGCGATCCAGAGAAGGCCATTTCCTCGACGACAAAATGATCATCCTCGCCTTTTGAAGCGATCAACTTGTCACACAGCGCCTTGGCATCACCCACGTTCACTACGCCGAACCAGTCGTTTGTGCCGAGCCTCAGTCCAATCTCTCCATCGCTGCCCATTAAACGCACAACATGAAGCTGGGCGGACGTTGGAGCGTTAAAGATGTGGCGGAGAATGTCGCTAAAGCATTCGGTGGCCTGCTCAGGTTTCCAAAGCTCCTCGACGTAGGGGAAGAATCGTGAAAAGACATCCTCGCTACCTGCCACTAATCCCATCTTGCGAGCGAGCAACTGCCCTAGCAGCCTTTCGCTTTCCCTGCGGTCGGAGACGAACGCCGCAAGAAATTTGAGGATTTGCACAAGGTCAGAGTCTTCCTGTGATTGACGCTGCCCCGCCACTGAGCCACCCACAAAGATCATTAGCGGCGCATCCAGAAGATAGGGCTTCAATGCCGCTCCGCCATCAGCAAAACGTCGCCGCTGCTGGTAAAAGGCCAACATACTCGCTGTAAGATACCCACGGCTCGCCAGTTGAACTTGGTCAGCGAGGTTCAGGACGTTGAAATCCTTCCCGTAGCCATCGTTGTAGAAGAAACGGTAGGAATAGTCGAAGAGGATGCACTTGCTGTATTCCTGCGTGAGCTTCCACCCCTTTGAACCCTCCTTGCGATTGCCATCTTTGTCTGTCTTTGGCGGTGTGATGGTCCCTGCCGCCTTGATCGACTGGCCGAAGGTGGCGGAATACTCAAAAGAGAATCCGTTCTGGCTAATGCGCTTTCGGAAATCGCGCCACACATCACCACCGGCACCACGATGGCCCTCATCAACCATCACAAGGTTGTTTCCCTCAAAGGTATCCACCGCGACCGTCTTTTGCCCGGACGTTTCACGGAGCTTGTTAATGTCGATGATGTCCACACCACGGCCCGTGAAGAGTGTCTGCCCATCCTTGTCGTAATACTCCGCTTCGATGCCGCTCTGCTCGAACTCATCTTTATGCTGCCGTGAGAGTCCTTCGTTTGGGGTGAGCAGGATGATCCGGTTCAGGTCTTTCCTCCGTCCCGCTTTGCCCAGATAGTGAAGGTATTGGCGGATGTGGCAGTGCATCAGCAGAGTCTTGCCGCTTCCGGTCGCCATCCAGAAGGCAATCTTGTTGAGGTCATCCAGTTTGAATTCCTCGATTTGATCTCGCTTCACAGCTTCCTCGTTAAAGGCTTTCACGTCCAGATTGAGCGAAGCAATCAATGCCTCCGCGTCGCCAAAGTAGCGATCCAGATACATCTCCGTCATCAACAGTCCCAAGTATTGGAAATAAAGCGGGTAAAGCGTCTGGCCCAGGAGGTTTCGCTTTCGTGTGATGTGCTTCCAGTGCGCAACGATGTTCGTGTCATAATCACGAAGCTGGTCATCAGCCACGCTTCGTCCCTGCTTTGGAAGGCGGGCGATGAGCTGATGGACAAACTTGCTGCCACCGTCGTCCGACCATCCTTCAAACTCCGGCGCACGAAGCATTTCGGATAGACGATCAAAGTCAGCTACGCCGAGCTGCTTGAGCGCCCAGGGTGCGAGTATGAGTTTGTTGGCGAAAGACATTCTGGCGTTTACGCGATTCAGGTTCCAGTTGCACCGACCGCACGCTTGACCACAACCTTGAAAAGATTGCCGTCACGATCATCAATCAATTCGATGTCAGGATATGCCTTTATTGCTCTCAGGACACCACTGCCAAGACCACGATAGGGGAGCAATTTCGCGGCAAACGAAGCCAGAATTGGGTTTCGGATGTTTGAGTTCCCCGCCTTCACGTTGGCGATGGTGAGGTTGTTGGGAAGATGCCCAGGACTGATGATCTCCACACGGTCAGAGAAAACCAAAAGACGAATCGGTGCTGAGACGAAGTAGTTTCGATGGATCAGCGCATTGGCAATCAGCTCTTCCCAAACGATTCGAGGAACTTCAAACTCCCCGGTGGAGTTCACCGATTGATCGCCTTGAGGCTTGGATGTGTTGGCAAGCACGAAGCCGACACACTGCTGAAACACATCCGCGACACGTCCTGTGATGTCACGGCTGTCGAGATAGTTCTCACCAGCGATGTCATTCCCTGCGAACGAAACCGCTTTAACCACAAAGGCCGGAAGGCGCACCTCCGGCTTTTTCGCAAACAGGATTGTCCCGGCGAGATTCAATGTCCCGGCCTTCGCCAGATTCATATTCTCCAGCAGTTGGGGCAGTGGAACCTTTTGGGCATCCAGCTTTTCGCCATACTCACTCTCGAAGAATTTCTCGAAGTAGGCTATGTCAACGTCGCCAGCTCCAACACCATCCACCGGTGTCTCATCCGCGTGAACAAGACTGGCGGACTGGAACATACGTTGGATTTCCTCTCGCGATGTAGCCCTGCGTTTGTCCGAACCATTCTTCACCCAAATGACGCCGTTCTTGTCCATGTAGGGCTTGCTTACGCCATCCGGCACTGTGACCACCATGACGGTGCCATCAGGATGCGCCACATTCTCCGTCAGAGGGTTCACCGCAGGCCGCACGTTTTGTGATGAAGCGTTGGAAAGGAGCTGGTTGATACGCCCGACTGCTTCAGCGGACAAGCCAACGATCTTGTTGTCGTCGCTTACGCCAATGAACATCCTGCCCCCACCGGAATTGCTAAACGCGACGATCTCTGCCGCGAGCGAGTCGGCATTGTTCACGTCGGCTTTGAACTGGTGGCGGCTATCCTCGCCCCGGCTGATTATTTCGATGAGTTCTGCGGCTTCCATTGGCTGTAAACTTCCTTGCGTTTGTTGAAGGCTTCTTCGCCGCCCTCCATGATGTTGATGATCTCCGTTTGAATCGTCTTGGCGTCGATGCTGCCTGTTTGAACCTGAATTGTCTCATCCTGGTAACGGCAGGCATGGACTTGTTCAGCATCCCCCAGCACCGGGAAATTCGCATTGTGGGTGGCGAAGATGAACTGTGTGGCGGGTTTCATCTCACGGATCAGTTTGATGACATCATCGTAGATGGTCTGGTTATCGAGATCATCTTCGGGCTGGTCGATGATGATGACATCGTTCTCACGCTGGCTCAGGACATAAAGAATCAATGCTGAGGATCGCTGGCCTAGAGAGTGATGCTTCAGCTCCTTGCCGCGATAGCGGATCACGAACGAGTTCGGCACTTGGTAGGTGAGGAAGTCAGGAAGGCTTTGAAGCAACGTTCTCTCAAAAACATCGGGGGTGCTTCCCGCATTGGACTTGGCTTTTTCAAGATCACGGAACAGTCCTCCAAAGTCTGCATAATCCGCCATGACGTTTCTCAGCGTCGCTTCACGGATATTGCTGCCACGATACATTTGCTGCATGAAAACGAGCGCGGCCTCCTTGCCACCTTTGAACTCAGCTTCAATGTTCAGGGCGGTATGGTTGGCATTTACACGGTCCAACTCGACCTTGATCGCCCTAAATTCTTCAAGCCAGAGTTCATTGAGAGCGTTCACCTCGGCGATCAAAGCCTGATACACGGTGTCCTTTTGCTTCTCCTGCTTGACCAGAAGTTCCAGCATTTGCTCCGCCTTCGTCTTCCGTTGCTGTTGCTGGAGAAAATCGTCAGGCTGGATGGCGGTGGTTCCTGTCTGCTTTAGTTCTTCGGCCAACTGCCTTTCGATCTGGGCAAACTCCTCCTGCAAACCCTCACGACGCTTGTCAAACTCGGCCTTCTTCAAGTCCAGCTTGCTTGCAGTTTTGCTGCTCGCCGATGAAATGGCTTTGAGCTTCTCGAACTCCACGAGCAGCGGAGCATATTCAGCGAAATACTCGGCAAAAAATGCACTGTTGGCCTCTGAAGCCTGATAAGCAGTCGCGTTTTTCAGTTCATCCTCATGCTCGGCGATGAATGATTGCAGACCGTCGATGAAGTTGCCCACCTGATTGCGAATACGAGCGATGGCGTTGCCGTCCTGTTGGAAGCCGATGCGCTTTTGCAATTTTTCAGCGAGGCCAAACTCCGCAAACTTTTTCAGTCTGAAGGTGGCATCAGCCAGTTGAGTTTCATACTCCCTTTTCTGTTCCGCTGTGTTTTGGAGCTTCTGGTAGCGATTTACGGCCTCACGCACAAGCTGACGCCGGGCTTCGATCTTGCTGCGTAGTGGACGCAGCTTCTCACCGACCAGTTTCTCCACCAGATCCGTTTCAAAGCCATCGCCTGTGCTGGAAAGGTCTTTTTGTCCGAAGTAGATGGGCTGACCTGGTCTCGCGGATGGAGACGCCTGGCTGGAGCTTGCCCCGAGATACACGTTCGGTGATTCGCGGAAGATACGGGAACCAGAGTACAGGCGACCACCGCCACATCCCGCCACAATGGTTGCCTTTGCCACCGCTTCCGAGAGTGTGCTTGATCAGGTCATCCTTGTATTTGGTATCCAGTGCCTTTTCACCTCGCGGTATGTCGAGGACGTAGCGAATGGCCTCCAGCACGGAAGATTTACCACTGCCACGAATGCCGATAAGCGCGTTCAGCTCTGGAGAAAAACGCAATGTCTTTCCGTCCAGCACACCGCCCTCAAATTGAATGCTGCGGATGTGGGATGTCTTGTGCGCCGGGAGTTCAGCAGCCACTCGATCAGGATAATCCGACAGTGCAAATTTCAGCGCCTCGAAGGTCAGTTCACCGAGCTTGATGTAGCACGATTGTCCTTTGCCGATGTCGTCGATGTTTTTCGGATCACTGCCCTCCACCTCAGCCGGATACCAGCCGTTCAGCCAGCTTTTTACCTTCATCCGTGATGGCCTGTCCTTGCCCGCTCCATCATGTGTTCTGACTTTTTGAAAGCCGAGAGCACGGCGTTGAAACATCTCATTGGCTCCGAGGTCAGTGATTCGTCCACCGTCCAATTCCTGCCAAAGACCGCTGCTCTGCTCCACATGCGCAAAAACGAGGAAGAAGTCACGGTGATAACCTTCCAGTTTTTTGATGGTATCCAGCAGGCCGAGAGAGGAACGACCATTTTCCTGCTCATACTCGGAAGGTGCCTTGCCCTCGAAAGCCACGTTGAGAAACTGGTTGATGTAGTCCTTGCCATCCTCCAGCCACTTGTCGGAGAAAATGACAAGGGTATGGATGCCATTGGCACCGTCATTCACGGATAATTCGACCCCTGGAAGCAACCCGATTTCCTTCTTTCTGGCCGCTATGCGAAGGGCTTTGTATTCCTCCACGTCGAACTTGTTGTGATTCGTGATGACGCCAAGACGGATTCCAGCCTTCTCCAGCGCATCCACATACCCACTGGTGTAGTAGTTTGCATCGCCAGCATACTTGAACTCCTTGTCCGCCTTGGTGTGCAGGTGCAGGTCTGCCCGGACCCAGGTGGAGCCGTGCAGGAAAATGGAGGAGTCAGGCTTTGTGCTCATGGTCAGCTCAGGCTTTCAAAGTTCGTGGTGTCGAACATCAGGCGGTGGAAGGTTTCTTCGATGAGATGGACCTTGTTATGCGGGTCGTTCAGAGTGTGGGGGCCGTTGACGTAGATGAAGTCGTATTCGGTGTCCGCAGGGCTGACGGTGATCTTTTCCAGATACTTCACCAGGGCGGCATTGTCGGCTTTTTCATCGTCGCTCAGGCTGCGCCAGAGGATGAGGCACCGGCCACCGGCCCGCTTTTCGCCGGTGACGGTGAGGAAACCCTTTTGGTGGTCGATGTGCTTCACTTTCAGGCCGAGCAGCCAGTTAAACGTCTCCACCAGGTCCACGTTCGTTTCCTTCGTTTCACCGGCGCTGCTGGTGGCGATGTGGAGCTTGTAGCCAAAAGGATCGCGGAATTGAGTCACGTCGAGGAGGCTGGCGCTGCCTGCGCTTTCCACGTCCAGAAAATAGCCCAGCAGGTAGGCATCACGCTCCGCCTCCGTAGCGTTGGCGAGGGCGGCATCCTGCTGCTTGCTGCGAGTCAGACGGAGGTTGTTCAGCGTGTCCTCGTAGGATTCTAGGCGGACAATCTTGAAGGCATGGGAGATGCCTGTGTTTCGCGTCTGTGGTTTGCCTTCTTTCCAGTCCGTGGAATAGACGACTTTTTTCAGCCGGGGAATGATGATGGTTTCAAAGTGTGCGCCCATTTCGGCGGTCACATACTTTCGGCAGCTTCGCTCATTCCGATTGACAGTGATAACTGCGTGAGCGGTGCTCCCTGAGCCGCCAAAACAGTCCACAACGGTGCTGTCTTTTCGTGACGAATGAAGAATGAATCGGGATACGAAGTTGGCGTGTTTGGGCGCAAGGAAGACGCCTGAACGCCCGAAAAGTGCAGACGTCTGTTTCTCCCCGTCCGAGTAATCAGAGAAAACACTCTTTCCGATGTTTGTCTCCACCTCGTGAAGCATTCGCTTAATACGAGGAACCTTTTTTTCGTCTGGTCCCCATGCGATACGATGGTCGTTGTCCAATGAGACAAAGCTCCGTTTGTCAGGTGAGTCCTGGTCGTCGTTATAGGCAAACTTCCAGCCGCTTTTTGGTATAGCGCATGGCTTCTTGGTTACAGGGTGCAGAGGTTTGTAAAACCTCCAATTCGGATGATCAGGGTCCCGAGTGCTAGCAGCTTGTTTTGTTGCAGGCATTGAAGCATCGCCCTCTTGCCAGATTCGTATAACCGCCGCTTTAGCTTTCGCTTCATTTTCTGCCACAAAGACGCCATTCTGATCGCGATACTCGGCGTGACTATAATTGAAAAGTCCCTTCCAGGGATCATTCCCTTTCTCATCGTCCCATTCTAAACCTTGTGCCTCCACCTCTTCCCGAAAGTCGATGCGATGTTGTTCATACAGCTTCCGAAGCTCTTCCTCGATCTCTGGGATTGGGGGGAACTCTGGGTTCAATCGCGTGACCAGCTCCATGACTGCATCGAAACCAGGTTTTGGCTCTCTAAACATATCCTTGTCGCCCTCAGCTGTTTGGCGGTCTTTGGCATACACCAGAACATACTCGTGATTCGTCGAATAATTGGGGGCTTGGCTATTGTTCGTGTTCATCGACCACACAAGTTCTTCAATGTGGTTATCTGACCCAAACACTTGATCCATGGCCTGCTCCAAAATGGTTCGCTCGTGATTGTCGATGCTTACAAAGATCGCGGCATCCTGGCTCATTGTCCTGCGCAACAAATCTAAACGGTCCCGCATCAAGGTGCCCCACGACGAATGCTTGAATGTGTTTTTGTAGAGGATGGCGCTACTTGTTGTGTTGTAGGGCGGGTCAATATAAACACACTTCACCTGCTCACGATACCGCTCCTGCATGAGTTGAAGCGCCTGAAAATTTTCAGAATGGAAACAGACTCCATCCAGTGAAGCATCCAGATCGTCGATGCTGGCGAGCAGCTTGAGAATGAAAGCACCGTCGAAATGCTTGGTGTCCACCGTCAGATGGGGATGGACCTTGAGGAACTCAGGTGTGCGTTGCGGGGTCAGCTCGGAGAGCGCCACCAGATCCTCCCATTCCTGCCATTGAGCATCGCACTTGCAGATGTCGGCATAGAGCGATTCAGGCACTCGGTCGAGGGTGAGGCAGTAACGTGCCTCCACCACGAACTTCTTTTTCAACCAGAGCTTCTTCTGGAACTCCTCCAACTGCGCCACCATGCGAATGACTGGGACGGCACAGTGGCGGATGGCACGGATTTTGGAGAGGTATTCCTCCGCCTTGGGTGCCGTGCTGTCCTCAATGTCATCGAGGTGCATCACTTCATTCTTCACATAAAAGTCCAACTCACGGCGAAGGAAGCCGCCGAGGTCTTTGTGGATGAAGTAGTCGAAGAGGTGCTTGGCCGTGTAGCTGCGTAGATGCTTCTGGAAGATGGTGCGGCTGTCTTTTTTGTCCTTTGGCTGGTAGCTGGGATCGGCGGCAAAGAGCAATGCCTTCCACTTTGGCGGCAGGGTGTCTGCCAGCGTCTTTTCCGTGTCGGTGTTGAGCTTGTCCTGGAGATTGCGTTCGCTGGGATGCTCGCTGTAACGAAAATGAAGGGTGAGGGTGTGCTCATCCGTCTCCACGAAGGCAGTTTCGGTATCCAGGCTGAAGGCGCGGGTGCTCTTGCTGTCGGCTTTGCGGTTGTCTTTCTCCGTATCGCCCTCGATGAGCTTGAACTGGACGGTGAAGATGTCCTTCGGGTCGGCCTTGAAGATTTCCCCGAGGTTCTTGGAGACCTTGAAGTTGTAGTCACGCAGCAGCTCGGAGGACTTGATGTAATACTGGTCCATGTTGGCCCAGATGAGCTTCACCTCCTCGCCATTGTAGGGGATCATGTAGCGCTCCTGCCCGTGGACAGTGCTGCGGTGCAGGCCCAGGAAGTCACCGCCCTGGTAATAGCGGGAGAAGAAAGTCAGGAGGTGGGAATAGACCTCATCAGCGATGGCTTCGAGGTCAGCGCCTTTTTCCAGCTTGCTCCGCAGCTCCATGACGCGGGGTGACTGCTCGGCGGCAATGCCTGCTGCCTGGGCGGCTGCCTCGGCTTTTTCGAGGTCATGCCTGATCTGGATGCCTTGCAGGTCGCCGTGGCTGCTGAGAGCGCTGCGGACGGTGGTTTCGAGGTGCTTGTCGAGAAACTCCGCGATCTCGGTGTGGCGCTGGCGCAGGACACGGTAGATGCCGAAATCGAGGTCGGCCTTGTCCAGCTCGAACAGCTCACGGAGCTTCGCCTTCAGTTTGGTGAAGTTTTGGCTGGCAGGGATCGGCGTGTCGGTATCGGGCATGGGAGGACGAGTAGAGCATTACGGCAGGGAAGGCGAGGGCGTGTTGATGCCGTTAAACAAGCGACCACCGCACGGTGAAGAGGTCAAGAGTCCGGGTTTTTTGCTCCAGCTTCCCACGAATGGCGGCCACAAGCAGGTCACGCTGGGCATAAATGCGCTCTTCCACCTCGAAGATTTCCTGCCGGAGCTTTCGCTGACGGCGCTCGGCCTCGGCCATTTCTGACTGGATGCGGGCCTGCTCGGTGAGGTCGGCGGCTTTTGTGGCTTCATTCCTCAGCTCACGGATACGCTTCTTGATGTCCTTCAGCGCTTTTTCGGAACTGGCAACTTGATCATCCGCCCAGCCGTCGAGCTTTGCCAGCTCAGCCTCGAAGAACTTGGCATTGCGGTCGGAGATTTGTTTCAGCAGCACGGTTCGGGTTTGCTCCTGCTGCGCGGCAAGTGTGGGACCATCCAACGCCAAGGCCGAAACCGCCGACGTAGAGGCAGGGAGAGTCAGAAGGCGGGATGCTTGGTCATCATCCAGTGCTTCTCCATCATCCGTAACGGCTGCAAAAATGAGGTGATCTTCGCCCTGGTCGAGAGCATCCACGGTGAAGAGCGATACGGTAAGCCAGCCTGATTTACCGATGAGCGGTTTCAAGATGCTGATCTTCCCGCCGTGGTCGCCATAGGCAAAAATCAATTCAGCAGGTGGCAGCTCCCGTTCCTTTGCCTGGAGAATGACACGCTCGGCCAAAGGATGACCAAGGCGGTAAAGGTGGGCTTCACCAGAACGACGCGGCAGCTCGTAGAGTCCCAAAGGCACGTCCGAGGCGTCCGGACGGGGCGGACGCAGAAGCTTAAATGCCGAATCGTTTAGGAACTGAGCGTGATCCCTCAACTCGTGTCGTGTGAGCTGCATCAACTGGCGCTCGAAGCGGTTCAGTGATTCTCGTGAAGCCTCATCACGAACCTTGAGCTTGTCGCGGACTTCATCATCGAAATTTTCCAGCAGCTTCCGCCGCGTGGTCTTCATGGACTCGTCAATTTCCAGCTTCAACTCACCTTGAAGCTGATCGAAGGCAATCTTGACCTCCTCAGGTTTGCGGCACTTCTGATAAATGGCCGCGATGCGCATCTCAAAATCCACACCGGATTCGATAGCACCCAGCACTTCATCGCTGGAACCAAAGACACCCTCGAAGAGCTTGAACTTCTCATCCAGGAGTTCGTAAACCCGAACGTCAGCCGCATTCTTTTGGTTCAGAAAGTTCACCACCACCACGTCGTGCTTCTGCCCGTAACGATGACAACGACCGATGCGCTGTTCGATACGCTGAGGGTTCCACGGCAGATCGTAGTTCACGACCAGGGAGCAGAATTGAAGATTGATGCCCTCGGCACCTGCTTCCGTGGCGATCATGATGCGGCCTTCCTCGCGGAAATAATCCACGAGAGCAGAGCGCATATCAGCAGTGCGTGAACCGGTGATTTTGTCAGAGCCTTTGTGCTTCTCCATCCAACGTGCGTAGATGGCCTTGGAGCTGTCGTCGGTGTTTGTGCCGTTAAAGAGGACAATGCCATCCGCATACGGGCTGTCTGCAAGGAGCCGGAGAAGGTAGTTCTGTGTTTTGCGTGACTCGGTGAAGATGATGGCTTTCTCAGCGGCACCAAGCTCTTTGGCCTTGGCGAACGCAACATCAAGAGCCTTCAACAAAGCCCGTCCCTTGGCGTTGTGGTCGATGGAGACAGCAATGCGGGCAAATTCTTCCAGGTCTGCTATTTCAGCCGCCATCGCCTGACAGTCTTCGGCACTCAAAGGCTCAACCGCTTCGTCTTCCCACTCCTCCGCCGTTTCATCCAGCGCCTCGTAATCTTCGTCGAGTTCATCTTCGAGGGATTGTGACGGCTGCTCGGCTTTTAAGCGGGCTTTGAGACGATTGGCAATGGATGTGAGTGCCCCCGCGATGGCGAAGGATGAAGACGCAAGCAGCTTCCGCAAAACCAACGTCATCAGGGTGCGCTGGCTGGGAGGAAGTGCCTGCAAGTTGTCGCGTTGGAGGTAGTCCGACACGAGGTTATAAAGCCGGTCTTCGCTGTCACCAGGATCGAAGCGTTCCACCATTGCGTGACGCTTGGTGTAAGGCACATACGCCGTGACCTGACGACGGAGGGTTCGATGGCAGATGGGTTTTAATCTGGCCTTTAACGTGTCGAAAACCTGCGACTGACTGAGATTGGCAAACTGATCGCGGAAGCTCTTCAAGTCACCAAAGGTGTGCTCGTCGATGATGCTGACGAGTCCGAACAGCTCCAAGAGCGAGTTTTGCAGGGGTGTGGCGGTGAGCAGGAGCTTATGACGTTCCTGCAAGGCACCTTTGAGCACGTTGGCGATGATGTTCGACGGCTTGTAAACATTCCGCAGGCGGTGGGCTTCATCCACGACCACCAAGTCCCAAGGTGTCCGTTGAACGTCAGATGCCTTGTTTCGTGCGAACTGATAGGAGCAAATGACAATGGCGTCGGTCTTTGTCTCGAAGGGCTGGAAGTGGCCTTTCTTGACGGCAGAGTTGTAGGACTTTGATTCGAGAATCTCACAGGGAAGGAAAAACTTCTCCGCCATTTCCTGATGCCACTGCTTCCGCAGGTTCGAGGGCGTGATGATGAGGATGCGCCTTTTTCGTTCCGCCCACTTTTGCGAGATGACCAGACCGGCCTCAATAGTTTTTCCAAGCCCCACCTCGTCCGCAAGAATGGCTCCTTTTGACAATGGCGACTGGAAGGCAAACAGCGCAGCATCCACCTGATGAGGATTTAAATCGACCTGAGCACCGGCCACCGCTCCCGCGAGCTTTTCCACGCTGTCAGATGAACAGCGCTTCGTCAGCTCATAGGCGAGGTATTTGGCTTGGTAGTCAGTCAGGGGCATCCGAAATCTGCTGTATAGGCACCAGCATCAAAGCGGGGGTTCAATCCGATGGCAAGGTTTTGGAGTCACAATCACCCCAAACGGCACCCGTTCAGTCAAAAATTTTGTGCGGTGTGCCAGCAAGCCCTGAGTCGCGTTCCTTGCCTCTGTTTTCGGGGTTTCAAGCGTTTGGAAGGCGCTGAAACTGAGCGTCCGCGTTGTACACTAATTTACCGGAGAAAATTTTTTAAAAAGGGTTTTGGGACCCTCAGCTCATCATTTTTTTCGGTTCTTCCATCGCCTTTCGACCTCTTCGATCAGCTCGGAATATGCCACTCCCATGCCATCAGCGAGCATTTGGCCGAGGAGAATCGAAATGTTCCTTTGTCCGGCCTCCAGGTTCACGATGCCGGTCCTTCCCACGCCTGACTTCTCCGCCAGCTTTTTCTGCGACATCCCAGTGCGCTCTCTGGCCTCCTTGAAAACTGCACCAAGGATTTCAGCATAAAGCTCTGAGGAGGACTTTGCCACCCTTCGACATTATGACTTGAAATCGTCTCCGGGGATGTCCGTATTAGGACACATGAAAACCCGGCATTCTGCTTCTCTCAAGAACCCCCGTCATTTCCTTCGACTCCCGCCGAATGCTGAATCGACCCCTTTTTTTCTAAAAACGGTTTTCGTGGTCCCCGTGAACTGAAACACCCGGCAGCAATCCTCCACGATCAAGCATCGAACGACTAAACCACGTTCACAAATCAGCCCAGATAACCATCCACCCGCCATCTCTGCAAATGAGCCTCCCCGAAACCAACCAACCAACGGTTCAACGCATCAAGACCAAAATATGGATCACGATGGCGTTGGGAGCGGCTCTTTGTGTCGTGCCCTTCGTCGGCTTGATCATGTGGGTTCTATTCATCCCCGTGGTGATCATGACCGGTAGGTGGAGCTATTCCCTGATTGGTTTGGGTGAGACCAAAAGGGCAATTCTTCATCTGATTGCCACCGTGCTATTCATACCCGTGGCGTTCCTAGTCCCCATGATCAGCACCAGCCTCGCAAGCGATTTAATTTGGCCCTCTGCGACAACGCAGTCTCAGAGTGCTTCTGGAGCATCTTCACCGTCATCGCCAACGAAGGATATACAACAGTCCGACCAAGGCTCCATAAGCGCAGAAGCAACAAAGCGGACGTGGTCGAAGTTTGTGATGGTGCTTGGGGCGTTGGGCGAGTTCAATACCTTGAACACAATGCTCTCTCTTGAGGGCAAATCCCATCTTTCCACGACGGGGACATTGGACATTGCGATTAAAGCGTTTGAGACGGTTGCGCAGATCAAGACCGAAGGTGCAGATGCAGAACTGGTCAGCTTTATGAAGGGCTTCTCGGAAGAGGGCGTGGATGTGTTCGCAAAGATGAAAAACCTCGTGATCATTGGTGCCAACGTGCAGGGTAACGTCTCACAACAAGATGCTGCGTCATATGTGCAGGCCATCAAGTCTCTGACTGCACGGATGGCCGCGATGGATCAACAAGTGAACCAGATGCACCGTAGGCTGAACGAGAAATATGGTGAAGGCTTTGATGCGCCTCCCAGAACCCAGAAATAGCACCCCCTCCCTTAAAAGCCTATTCATCTCGGGTATAACAGAATGATCGCACAGGATTAGACCTGCGCGACCAACACAACTCCAATCACGCATCCAGGCCGGCCTCAAAAGGGTCGGCCTTTTTGTGTCTTCACCTCAAACCACATCAACATCATGGGCCTCATCATTGAAGCAGTCTATGCGAAGAAACTGGGCCTCCCTGGTTTCTCCTCGCACCAGTATTCGGTCTCCATCCGCGCCGAGCTGTCCGATCTCTCGCAGGTCGAACAGGAAAGCAGCAGGCTTTACGGCTTGTTGCAGGATTCGGTGGATCAATCCATCAAGCACATCGGGTTTTTGCCTGATGGCAGCCACCATAGCGCCGCGAATAACGGTGCCGGGCATCACGGCAGCAATAACGGCCACAAGGTCAATGGCCGAAACGGTCATCACCACACCAACGGCAGCGCTGGTGGACAGTGGAAGTGCAGTGACAAGCAACGCGACCTCATCGAAAAGGTCGTGCGAGAAAAGGGCCTCGATAAAGCCGAGGTGGAACAAGTCGCCATCGACATGTTTGGTTGTGGTGTTCGTGACCTCGACCGTCTGCAAGCCAGCGGACTCATTGATGAAATCTTTGAGCGCTACGGCAACACGGCAGCTCCTAACGGCAGCAGGCAACGCGGAAGTCGTCAAAATTTGATGGCTCTTGCTTCACGAACTCGTGCTGTCGCAAAACCCTACAATGGGGGAGGCCAGGCATGATCGCGACACTCAACGGGGCTGCCAGCCAAAGCAGCCATCGCACGAAAGAAGAACTGCTCAGCACGATCTCTGCGTCCCGTTTGGGGGCGTGGCTATCGTGCAGGTTGAAGTTTTACTTTCGATACCTCGCTGGCATCACGAAGAAACCCTCTCCTGCGATGCGAGTGGGAACCATCGTCCACGCTGTTTTGCAGCAGTGGAATCTGGCTCGCTGGCGTAAAGCCCCTCTGCAAGACGACATGGTGAAAACCGTGTTCGATCAAGCATGGGCCAACGCCGAAAAGGAAGAAGCTGTGAACTGGCAAGGTGAGGAAGAGGAAACCAAAGCTGGTGCCCTCACTCTCATCGAAGCCTACTTGAAGCAGACTCCAATTCCTGTCGATGAACGTCCCGAAGGCGTGGAAGTGTCCGTTGAGAAAGACCTCGGCGAGCATGGACTTCCTAAGCTGGTGGGCATCATCGACCTGGTGCGAAAAGGTGGAAGGATCGTGGACTTCAAAACCACGGGCCGGACTCCTGATGCTGAGATGGTTCTGCACACGACAGAGCTTCAAACGACGATGTATTCGATGCTCTACCGCGAAGCCACCGACCGAGAGGAAAGTGGCATCGAGCTTCATCATTTGGTGCGCCTTAAAACGCCCAAGATCATCGTCACGGAAGCAGGGCCAGCCACACAACGACAACACGATAAACTACTGCGCTTGATCGGTTCCTACGTTCATGGAGTCGATACGGAAGACTTTACTCCCGCACCTGGTCTTCAGTGTGCAGGGTGTGAATTTTTCAACGAGTGCCGCCGACATTAACCTCGAACTCAACCTTGATCCAGCCAGCTCCATCTCATCCGTGGGGCTGGCTTTTTTATCATCACGACACCATGAAATTCATCATCACCCTCATCTGCTTCATGCTGGTCACTCCAGTGGTGAATGCAGGCTGGTTCGACGACTCGGAGCAAAAACTGAGGCTCCAAGAAACCGAACAGCAGCTCAATGTGCAGCGCCAGACGACCGAAAACTGGAGGCTCGTTTCCTTCAGCCTAGGTATCGGTTGTGTGCTGCTTTTCACCATTGGAACAGCCATCGGAGCCAAAGCACGCTATGACGCCCGCACTCAACAGCCCGCCAAATAGTTCTCTGCAAAAAGCTCCGGTTTCCACGCCAATCCTCCAAGGCTTGAAGACCGTTATTCTCAAGCACTGGCAACCACAGGAAATCAGACCACCAATTGTTGACCCCGACTTGCCCCATCAAACGGGCATAGAGAGGTCGGCAGAGGTGATCCGCTATTCTGTCCTTGCCGCCGAGCATTGGCTGTCTCCAGCGGGCTGTATGCGCGAATGGCTGAGGTTCAATACCAGGGTCGCAATCATCCTGGCTATTCCCTCAGTGATGATCGTTCCGATTATCACCTATTCGCTGACGCAGTTCACCACCTGGACGACGCTGCTTGTTCAAACCACGTCAAACCTGATTCTGTTTCCACTCTCGGCGTTGCTGATGGTGGGATTGGTCAGTGCCGTCGTGTTCCTCGCAAAGTCCATCCAGAGCAGATACCCGCGTAGGCCGCCACACGGCTATTACGAGTGAGGTCTGCATCAACAAAACCACTCAGAAAATCGAAGCCGGTGTCTTCCCCCCCCCAGGAGGCATCGGCTTTTTCATTTCAACCCCAAGCAAAAGCCATGTTCAACTCAAATCCACCCATCCAACTCATTCCACCTCCGTTACCCCCACGTCCGAGGCGTCCGAATCTCATTTTGCATTGTGGCGCTCATGCCGCACAGCTCGATGAAATTGCCGCCATCACGACACCATCAGCCACAGAAACTTGGAATCCCATTCCTCATCTGGAACTGATCAAAACCGTGCAACGAACGCTGGCGATCACCAACCTGACCATCGGCAATCAAGCGCACAGTCTCAGCCACGAAGGTCAGCGTTATTTCGGTCTCATGGAAATCCACGGGCAGAAAACCAGCGATGATTATTGCTGGGTGCTCGGACTCAGAAACAGTCACGATAAGACGTTCCCGGCTGGCATCGTCGCTGGTGCCTCGGTGTTCGTCTGCGATAACCTCAGCTTCAGCGGCGAAGTAAAATTTGCCAGGAAGCACACGAAATTTATCACCCGTGACCTCCCACAGATTACCGAGAGCGCTATCGGTCAGCTCATGTCGAAGTGGCATCAGCAAGATCGCCGTATCGGAGCCTACAAAGAAGCCGAAATCTCGGACGCCTACGCTCACGATCTCATCATCAGAGCGTGTGATGTCGGTGTCTGTGGAACACGAAGCATTACTCCCGTGCTTCAAGAGTGGCGTGAGCCTCGTTACAGTGCATTCGAGGCTCGTAACGTATGGTCGCTGTTCAATGCCTTCACTGAGGTTTTGAAAGGCAACCTTGTGGAGCTGCCACGAAGGACGGAAGCCTTGCACGGCTTGTTCGACACGCATGTCGGTCTGAACTGACAACTGAAAGAGATTCGCCAACGCGAGTCTCTTTCTTTAGCTCGGACGGCTCGGACGCTAATTCGTTACTGCCTGCTGAATCAATCCTGCTTTTCGTGATGATCTTCGTCCACCAGCTTTGCGGCCATGTTATCGACATGTTCAGTGCGAAGATGGGAGTAAGTCTTCGCGATCAAAACTCCACCATCGGTATGCCCCTGCAAAGCGGCCACTGTCTTGAAATCCATCCCCAGTTCAATGCAGCGAGTCACAAAGCACCGGCGCAATGAACGGTGGCTGTAATGCGGCAGATTGAGACGAACACATGCGTTGGTCAGAGCCTTCTTCACGTTGTCCACCTTCAACAAAGGTGCCTCGGGCTTATCTTCCGCCTGCTTCATCAGCTTCTCGACCAGTGGACGCAGTTGAGGAAAAATCGGGATTTGATAGCCCTTGTCGGTCTTGTTGCGCATCACCGTGATTTTGCCCTTCTCCAGATCCACATCCTTGCGTTGGATGTTTGCGGCCTCTGAATTGCCCAATCCCGACCGCCCAAGAAAGTCCACGAAATCGGCGGAGTCGTCTGCATCCGCGTTGAACTTCTGACCACGGATGTTCTCAACGATGGATTTGAATTGTTCCCAGGTCGGTGTCTGCCGAATGGGAGTAGCCCGCTTGACGGTTTTGGCATCTTTGGCAGGCGATTCGGCGATCACCTTGTCCGCCACTGCCAGGTCGAACATGCGGCGAACGAACTGGACGTGTTCATTGTAGTAGCTGACGGCATACTCCTCACGCATCAGTCCAAGCCACTCATCTATTTCGGATTGCTTAACCTTCCGCACCGATTGGTTCATGCCCGGTGCCCATTTTTCACGAAAATGCTGAGCAACAAAACCGAGCTTTTGAATCGTGTTTTTGTCCAGCTTCTTGAGACTCGCCTGGAACTTCTTCAGAAGCTCTTCGACGGTCATTTTACCCAAGCTGGAGTCGATCTGGCTCAAAGTCTTTTTGAAGTCCGCCAGCTTCCTTTTGGCGAGCTTGGCGTCGTCAGTCTCAAGAGAGCGCCGAATCAACTTGCCTTCATGCCTGACCACCGCATAATAATTGCCGTTCGATGTGTATCGGTAGAGGCATTCTCCGACCTTCTCGAACCGTCCGGCTTGCTTCGCACGCTTGCTCATGGTTCTTGAACGTAGAGTATCCAAAACCGATATACAAAGGCAAACTTTGAGATTACCGAATCGGCCTCAAAGCCTTGTAAATCAATGATTCGGGCTGTGGCTCAGCCTGGTAGAGCGCTTCGTTCGGGACGAAGAGGTCGTGGGTTCGAATCCCGCCAGCCCGACCAAACTCATGCGTGGCATGAGTTTGATGATGGTCACCCGAGCACAGATCACCGTGCGTGCTTGAGGAAGGTGAGTTCCTCCTGCAACAGCAGACCGTCGGGCACTTTTTCGGCGATCTGATAGGCGGGACCGGCTTGACCGGCAAGAGCGAGCAGCCCGGCTGCGACCGCGCGTGGACCGGGAGGAAGACTGGTGGTGTCCTGAAGTTGGGAGAGGCTGGTAATCATCGCGCTGCGGTTTGACACACGGAAAGCGGCGAGCGAACGCAGCAAAGGAAGGGGCAGCAGGTCAGGACTGGAGGGCTGGCTGGACTCGACGGCACCTTTTTCCGGCGCCATGCTCACCACCTCGATCTCCTCGCCCATGACAAGACGCAGGTAACTGAGACGCCGCGTGAACACGGAGCTGGTGGGACGCACGTCATGCAGTTTGCGGGCGATCTCGAGCAACTGTCCCGCGTCCTTCAGCAGAGCAGCCTCGTTGTAGGCCCGTTGCAGAGCGGCCACCGCCCTGTTGTCGTCAAATTCGGCGATCGCCAGATAAGCATTCACAGCGAGATCGGTGAAAAACAACCGCTGAGCCAGCGCAGCGGCGTTTTCGAGCGTGTCGGCATCCTGGTCCCGCGTGGCGGCGTTGATGCCCGCCTCCAGATTTCGCCGGACTTCCGATGAACCAGGTGAGAGATGGCTTTTGACGAGCGCGGTGCCGACAGCAAGCCGAGCCTTGGAAATGGGCGGATGCTCGGAGGCGAACATCTGGTCGAGTTCGGACCAGAGTTGCTGTTCGGCAAGCGCCTGGGCGATGACCGGGAAGAGTTCGCGGGAATTGATCGCCAGACGAAGCGGAACGAGCTGCACGAGACGTTCGTAGGCCTTTTCGCGTGCAAGCCACAGAGCGAAGACTTCGAGTTTGGCATTCCCATTATCTTTGAAGAGCCGGATTTCGTTTTCGAGCATGACCTGGCGTTGATCAGGCTGAAGACGCATGAGGGCGGAGACGACCGTGAGGCGATCGGCGGCATTTTGGTGCGGGTGGTTTTCGATCAGATCGAGCAGCGTGCGGGCCTGGGCCAGGGTGAGTGATGGTTCACCGGCCAGCCTGCGGATGGCAGGGAGGGCCGCCTCGGACGGTTCGCGTGCGATCCGCCAAACTTCCTCGAGAGCCTGGCTCTGGACTTCGACAAAGGGACTTGAACGCTGCTGGACTGCGAGCTGCAACCTTGCCTCAGGCGATCCATCGCTGGCGTGAAGTGCCAGGTTTGAGACTCTGCGGGCGGACTTGTCGTGGCCTTCAGCTTTGAGCAGCGCGGCCTGCACCTCCAGAGCCGTGGCGCTGTTTTGCGCAACGGGGCCGAGCCGGGAGATGGCGTCCCTGGCTTCCTTGGGTTTGCCAACGACGATGAGCGTCCGTGCGAGCATGAGGTTTTGTTCGTCGGTGAGCGGGTGCAGAGTGTCGAGCGTCTGCAGAGATTGAACCAGGGCCGCAGGATCGGCCTTGGTTGCATCGAGCACCTGAATGGTTGCCAGCAACACCTGTTCATCCAGAGGAGCCCAGCGGCGTGCATCGGCCACGGAGCGGAAGGCCAGCACCCAATCCTGCTTTTGCAGGGCTTCGATGGCTGTCTTTGCATACGACCTGCCCCGTGCAGCCTTCATCGCCTGCGCCACAGGACTCCAGCAGAGCCAGATTCCGAGCACCATGACGACGGAGGCGCCAAAACCGGCAAGCATTGGTCGTGTTTTGAACAACTCGACGGCACGCCGCTCCTGCGACGAGGTGGATTCATCAGGTCCAGGTGAGGGGTCCATGGCTGGTTATTCTCCAGGTTGGTTTTTCTTGTTTTCGTCATCGTCACCGCTGCCGCCGCCATAACCGAGCACCTCGACGGTGATGATGGAGGGAAGGTCCTGCGTGGCGGTGGCCGCTGATTGCGACTGGCTGTTCTGCTGCGCGGTGTTGGTGGCCGAGGTGGCAGCCGCTGCGCTGGAGCCTGCGCTGGAGACGGCACCGAGGCTCGGTGATGAAACCGCGGCAGCAGCGGGTGTGCCGGCGGTGGTGCCGCCGACAGAGATGTTTGCCGCGTTCAACACGACCGTGGCCGCGATGTTGAGGTTGCCCGTGGCGCGAATGCCGGCATCACCGGCGTCCACCGCGCCGACTGGCGCGATGAGATCGACGTTGCCCGGCGCGACGCCCGCAACAGTGGCCAGAACGCCGATGCCGCCACCCGTGGCGAGACCGGCGAGGTCCGTGGCGACGTTCGCGCTCTGCGGATCGATCAAGACACGCGTCGGCGGCGCAGACTGCACCGTTTTGGAGGAGGAACCGGCCGCGATGTCGCCTTCCGACGACCAGATCATGATGTCGCCACCGCGCAGGGTGAAGATACGCGAGATGCCGATGCTCACGTCGTCGTTGGTGAAGATGGAGATGTTTCCGCCGGCCTCGGTGATGATGCCGGGTGGTGCGAGCGTTTCGCCAATCAGTGTGGCGGCGAGTTGCAGGCCGCCATCTGGAGCGAGGATGCTGATGTCGCCGCCGCTTTTGGTGCGGATGTCACGCGCCTGGGTTTGGATGTTGCCGGGGCTGGTGGTGGGGAACAGCGCGTTGATGGCAGCGAAACCTTCGGTGTAGGTTCCGGCATTCGGACTGTCGGGATCGTTGTGATCGCGACCAGCGTCGCGCAACACGAGATAGTAGATCGCGAGCGCGAGTTGTTTTTGCTGCTCCGCAGTGAGCGAGGGACTGTTCAGATCAACCGAGGGAACGCCGAGGATGTCCGCCAGTTCGTTCAAATAGCGGTCTCCGGCAGGCGATGTGGCAAACTGGGTGATGAAGGAGGTGAAATCCATCCCCGAGCCGCCCAGCCCCACCGCAGTGCGCCCCATGCCTGCTCCGATGAGGATGTCAGCACCGGTGAAAGGCAGGTAAGGATTGCGTCCGTTGCCGATGCTGGTGATGCCCACACCGGTGCCATCCGCATTGTTGGAACCCGTGCCGAGATTGAGATCACGTCCTGCCAGCACTTCGAGAGCACCAGGTCCGCTGATCTGGATGTCACCGGACTTTGGTACTTCCAAACCTGCGCCAAGCGCAGTGAAGTTCCCGGTGCTGACCGCCTGGGAGCGCAGCGCCGAGTTGGCGTTGTAGGCAATGATGTCACGTCGGCTGGAGACGACCGAGATGTCATTGGCCCGCAGATTCTGGATGTAGAAGGAGATGTCGGTGATGTCCTTGCCCGCCAGAATCACCGCCGGCTTGGGTGAAAAGAGTGTGATGCCCGTGAGGTCACCGTTGGAGGCGTAGATGCGCACCGGCCCGGCATCGTTGAGATGAAGCAATCCCGCGGCGTGCAGCTTCTGTTTGACCTGGCTCGACGCATAAGTGCCCGTGGTGGAGCCTGACTCGGCGAAGGTGGAGTCGAGCACGGTCAGGAAAGTGCTGTTGGTGACTCTGGCGACGGAGTTGTTGTTGGAAACCGCCGGGTCAAAGTACACCTGGTAATAGGCATAGGGCGTGAGCACGCCGGGGATCGAGGCAGGGTTTGCGTCAGACAGGTTCAACGTGGCGGAACTCCACACCGCGATTTGTCCGCCGCCGAACAAGGCCGATGTGGAAGTGCCGGTGGGGCGCAGACCATTGACCGATCCTGAGGCGAGCAGCTCGACCGATCCGCTGCGCGACGGCGAGAGAATCATGCGTCCCACGAGATTGATGTCTCCCGAACAGGCCACTGCCTTCAGCGTGCCAGGCATGAGCGTGGTGAGCGTGAAGAACGGGTCCACGTTGGTTTCCACGAGACGCAGCCAGGGCTGGTAATAGGCAGCCGAGCTGGAATTGAGCAGCATCTCGTTTTTCATCCACAGGCCGAGGATGCTCTCCGGATAAGTGGCCGATGGCATCGTGGCCGCCTGCCGGAAGGTGATGCTGCCACCGAGCGAGGTCACCGAGACGCTGCTATTCTCCGCGTAGGTGGAGAAATAGGTCTTGTACCAATGCTTGTTGTTCACGCCCTGCGGCAGCAGCATCGTGTTCGCGACGGGGCCGAGCAGCACATCACCACGCGCGATGACTTCAAAGCTGCTCTTGCCGACGAACAAGGTGGTGGGGAGCCAGGTGTTCTCAGCATAAATGCTCGTGCTTGCACCCAGTCGTCCGAGCGACGGTGAACGCGTGGAATTCGTGGTGATCTGGCCACCGGCAAGCAGCGTGCCGTTGCCACGCTCCACATAATAGATGCCGCCGTCGATGTTGCGGCCCGCCACCACGCTGACATCACCACCGCCCAGCTCCAGCAAGTTCGCCGCGCTGGGAGTGCCGCGTGCGGCGCGGGCGTTGGTGGGCGCATGCGCGCTGACGTTTTGCACATCGTGTCCGGCCTTCAGGCTCACATTGCCGCCGCCGAGCGCGGCGATGCCGTCGAAGAAGTTGCTGAAGTTGACCCACCACGTCGTTGAAGAAGCGGCGTCGTTGACGGTTTGCAATCCGCCAGCGGAGACGCGGGTCACACCGTAGGTGCCAGTGCCGTCCACATAACCGCGGCGCATGAGCCAGTTGTTGGGAAGCTCGCGCGGCGAGTCGATGATCAGATTGCCGAGCGCGTCCTTGGTGAGATGCACGATGTCGTTGCCGGCATCGACGGTCACATTGCCGCCAGCCCGGCTGTACTGTGCCGCGTAAGGTTGCTGCAAGGCACCCAGTGCTCCTTGGTTTGGTGAACTGCTCGTGGACGGTGTGACGACGGGCAGCACGAAATCACCCGCGGCAAACACGGTGGTGGCGGACGGCACGCTCACGCCCGCGGTGTAGATGGTGGCGAACTGGTTCAGCAGCCGCACATCGCGTCCGGTGAAGATCTCGATGTCGCCTGTTCCCGTGCGGATGACCTGGAAACGATTGGAGGTGGTGTTGACGTTGGTGCCGCTGGTTGGATTGATGGCCAGGCGCGTCAGGGCGTTGTCTCCCGGCGAGGAGTTGATGCCAGAACTGCTCGGAATCGCCTGCCCGGCGTCCTTGCCGAGATTGAGGCTGCCGCTGCTGGCGGCCAGACTGGCGAGCGGGAGTGCTTCGCGGAAATTGGCCGCACCCACGTCCGCGCCTGCGGTCAGACGGAAGGCCCAGGACTGCGTGTTGACCGGCAGGTTGTTGTTCAGGGCAGTCAGCGTGGCCAGCCACATGCGCTCCACCAAAGAGTAGCCGGTGGGCGCGGTGGTCAGAACCGTGAAACCATCGCTGAGCGTGTTGAAGAAATCCAGATTGCCCGATGCGCGCATGGTGAGCATGCCGGGAGCGCTCTTGGGGCCATAACGGAAGGCGGCCAGATCCCAGTCGGCACCCACCGCCGAAGTGGTGGAGCCGAGCACGATGTTGCCACCGCGATTGACGATCTCCACACCAGGCTGGATGACCGCGACACTCTGGATCGCCGCATTGCCACCGAGCAGCCGTGTGAACATGCTGTTGTAGTTCACATTGCCGGCGCCGAAGAAGGTCGTGGCGTCCGTGTTGATCGTTGTCGTGGTGAGCGTTTCACCGCTGATCGCCGTGGTGCCGGCGCGGATGATCACGTTGGCCTGATTGTAACTGTAGAGGCGGCAACCTTCGATCTCGATACTGGACGGGTCGATGAAAGTTCCCGCGATGGGATCGATCAGCACATCGTTGAACGTGCCGTTTTGCGGCGCACGAATGTGCACCTTGCCGCTGAACTGGCCGAGGAAGGCACTGGAGCCCACCACGCTGGCCGCGCCGGGAATTTTGGCGGCCACGGAGAGGTTCAGCGTGGAGCCGCTGGCAATGTTGACCCTGCCGGTTCCGGCGATGCCGTTGCGTTGCGCGCCCGATTCGATCCAAATCGCCCCACCTTTGCCAGCATTGTCGAAGGTTTGTGCCGCCACAGTCAGAACCGCACCTGAGTTGATAGTCACGTTGCCGTTGGCGATCAAATCGATGCGCCCGCCGGTTTGTCCCGCGGCGTTGATGGTGCCGTTGACCGTGATGAACCCCTGATCGACACCGAGCAGGAAGCGGTGTGCGTTCACAGTGCCATCAATCGTCACATTGCCGCTGCGGATGCGCAGATCGCGCGCGTTGGTGAAGTCACCGGCGTTCAGGATGTCATTCAGCGCGTTGAACGACGCCAGGCTGCCCACATCGATTTGAGCCGAGGCCGTGTCACCACCTGCTCCGGCCTGCCCGAGCAGGGAACCATTCAACACAAGCTGTCCTCCCGCGTTGAGCACGAGAAGCCCCGCGTTTCCACCGCCCGCATTGGCGGCCAGATTGATGACGCTGGTCGAAGAGAGAACAATGTTGCCGTTGTCCGCGGTCAGGGAGATCTGGCCGGCATTGGTGTGGCGAACGGCGTCAAAGAAGCTGAGCGCCGCGCCACCGGCATCAAGCACACCATCCACAGTCAAAGCGCCCGTGATGGAATGCAGCGAGATCAAACCGCTGGGCAGCAAGATGTCCGTGCCCGCGGAGATGCTGCTGCCTTCGAAGGAAAGCTGGGCACCCAGCCCCAGGCTGGCGGGAGATGTCTGCGACCCCGCAGGGCGTGTCAGGCTCAACGCGCCCGCGGCGGCGAATGTTTGCGAGGCATTGCTGGACGCCCTGAAGAACGGCGTCACCGCATTCAAAGCTCCCTGCGCCCGGAACGAGCCGCTGCCCTGCATGAGAATGCCGCCGGAGGCATTCAGCGTCACGCTGCTGAATTGATCCACTGCGAGGGCGTTCTGGCCGATGGTGATCGTGGTGGCGGTCATGTTCAGACTGCCGGACATGGCTCCGGCGCCAACCACCGTGCCGTTCGCGCTGTTGTCGAGCAGCAGGCTTTGCGCAGTGATGTTCACCGTGCCACCACTGTTGTTGAAACTGCGGATTTCACCCGCGTGCAGCGCCAGCGCACCCGCGGTGGCAAAGCTGCCCGTGCCATAGATGTCGAGCGCGGAATAACTGAGCAGCGAAAGCGACTGTGCGAGCTGCAGACTGGCCAGGATCGAGCCGCCGAGCACGAGGCCGGCATTGGGTTGCAGCACACCGGGATTGTCGAGCTGGATGCTGAGACGACCGCTGTTGAGATTGATGGCCTGGCCGTTCAAAATCGCCACAGGGCTTAGCGTGGTGGCGCTGGACGAGTCCAATGTGATGCTGGCACCAGAAATCACCGCGCCCGCACCGATGTTGAGTTGCGGGACAGCAGACGTGGTCACGCCGGTGCGCGAAGTCTGCGCCGAAGTCACGCCGCTCACACGGACGAGAGCACCGTTGCCGTTCAAGACGAAGGAATCGGCCGCGGATTGGGTTCCTGTCTGGCTGATCACCGCGCCAGCCGTCAGCGTCAGATTGCCCGTGGCGGCGAGAACGATGTCCTTTCCGGTGAGCGGTGCCCCGGCGTTGTTCAGAGTGAGGTTCGTGGTGCGCACGGTCACCGCGGAGCTGTTTGAGCCCTGCGAACGCTCACCGCCGACGAGCAGGCTTTCTGCATTCCATCCGCTGAGCAGCAACGCGTCCAGAACGAGCTTGCCTGGCTGGGCAGGCGCGCCTGGAGCCGCGATGATGATGTCCAGCGGGCTGCTCACGTCCACACGGCCGCCACGCCCCGAGGATGCTCCTGCCATCAGACCTCCCAGCAGTTGCATGGACTGCTGCGCGCTGAGCAGCGCGTAACCCGCGTCGCTGGAGGTGACTGTCACCGGCAGGCTCAGACGTTGCTGTGCCGCGGGAATGAAGACCTGGGTGGTGTAATCCACATATTCGGCACGCGCCTTCACCACATTGGTGGAGGCGACCTCGAACTGCTGGTAGATTTTTCCGGTGACGCCCGGATTGAGGCTGTTGAACCTGTAACCCAGCGTCAGCACCGAGCCGTCCGGTTTTGTCTGCGAGGTGGTGAGCGCACTCGAATCCGGCGTGACCAGCATCGCTCCCGGAAGCAACGCGTAACGCGCGGGCAGTAGCGTGTAAACACCCGCGGTGATTCCCGGAGCGGCCTGCAAGAAGATGCGATCTCCCACGCCGAGCGTGCTGTTCGCATAACCTGGATCACCACCGAGGTTGGACGCGTTCACCCCGGATGTGGCAAAGGGTGCGAACGGTGCGAAAAACGCCGCGTAGCCCGGAAGGATCGCGTAGCTCGTGTCTGTGCCGAGGATGTCGTTCGTTCCGCCGTTGCCTTCCACCCAGCGGTAGCCGTACAACTCGCCACCGCCGCGGATGTCCACCGTGGATCCGGCCTCGGTCGTGACACTGGCGGCGGAAATGCGGATCGATTTGTCCGGCGTGCCGTTGCCGGTGATGTCGAAGCCGGTCGGATCGATCCAGTTGGTGCCATCCTTGATGATGCCGTAGGGGATGCGCACACCGGCGCCTGTCTGTGGATTGATGGCGCTGACGGAGGTGGTGCCGCCATTTTGCAGCGTGATTTGCTGCGCCACTGGAACCGCGCTGTTGGTCACGAGACCTTTCGGCGCGGTGCCGCTGCCGTCCCAGCCGAGCCGGATGGTGCCCAACGGCGCCCGCAGCGTGCCGCCTTGTGTGATGGTCGCGGCGTAGATGCTCAAACGTCCGCCTCCGGACAGCGGAAAGTCGGGAGTTTGTCCGGAGGACGCGATGGTCACCGAGCCGTTCGTTGGCACACCACTGACGGTGTAATTGTAGGCGGTGATCGTGAAGGTGGAGGCCGTGACAGGATAGATCTGGCCGGCGGTGAGGGTGAGATGCCCGGCGATGTCGAAATAGCCGCTGCCGCGGAGATCCTGACGCGCGGTGAGCGCTGCCTGGCCGATGTTTTGCAGAGAGAGGAAACCGGTCTCAATCAAGTCAGCCGTCACTTCGAGGCGCCCGGCGCCAAACGACGGGCTGAAGTAGCTCGGATTGACGCCGGTGCCCGGAATCACCACGAGGAAGGGGTCGATCAATTCCTCATCACGTGCCGGCTGTGCCAGCGACCGTCCAAGCGCCACGTAAGGCGCGGTGAGCCGCACCAGATCGTTGGCAGCAATCACACCACCATCCGCGACTCGCAACGCACCCGCAGCCGTCACATCCACCGCGCCGACGAATTGCACATTCCCCCCGAGCGTGAGCGAGTCGAAACCGCCCGTGGCAAAAGAATTCGCGCCGAAATAGCCGATGTCCTGGATCGCGCCGCCGATGGAATTGACCAAGGCGCTGCCGATGACCTGTCCGCCGGAGAAAACGGGCTGGACGAACTGCGCCATGCTCTGCGCCACCAGCAGCGTGATGTCCTTGTCATCGTCGTTGCCGCCGGAAGGAATGAAACGCTCCGATGACACGCTGAGGTTACCGCCCATCGCCGTGGAGCCGCCGGCACGACCGAGCAGCGTGGCGTTGCTGAAGAGGAAGTCACTGCCCTTCAGTGTGAGCGAGCCGCCATTGCTGTCGATCTGCGTCGCCACGGCCTGTGCCAGTTGCACGGGCTGGGTCACCGCCGTGCCAGGATAGAGCGCCGTCATGGTCAGACCGGCGGTGAACACATTCGACGTGCCCGCCTGCAACGGCAGCAGGTCGAGAACGGCGCTGGTGCCGGACACATCGAGCACCGCGCCTGCGTCAGCGACAATATTTCCCTGCACCACAATCGTGCCCCCGTCATAAACATGGCCGGTGCGCAGACCGTAGGGGTCCTGCAACAGCACCGTTTTGCCAGCGGTTGAAAGCTGGCTGGTGGCACCGAGGTGCACGGTTGCATACGCGGTGGCTGGCACACTGTTTTGCGGATAGTGCGAGGAGCCTCGCACCGTGATCGTGCCGCCAGGTGCCAGGACGCTGCCGAGCAACTCGACTGTCTGCGCGACGAACGCCACGCTGCCAAGCGCGTCTGTTTCAATCAATGATCCCGCCTGGCTGACGACGGCGCCGCGGATGTTCAGATCGCCATCGGCAAAGTCAGTGATCCCGGGCGCTTCAAACCGGAGCGACGCAGCAGGACGATAACCTTCAGGCTTCAACAAGGTGCCCACACTGAGTGAATTTGCACCACCCTGCGGATTGATCGTGGCCTGCAGGCTGAGCACCTGCGGACGAATCTGGCTGCCTGTGCTGATCAGGACTCCTGGCAGGAAGGTTTCAGCACCCGCAGGCGGCGTCACATCGATTCCCAGACCGATGAGACGGAAACTGTCGAATCCACCTTGGTTGAAGAAGCCGGGCTGCAACACCAGCGCGTCGGCGTGCAAGGCCGTGCCGCCGACTTGAATGACAGGCGCCTGCAGCGTCAGATCACCACCACCGGCGCCGGAAAAAGCATTCAACACACCGCCCAGCGTCAGATGACCGCCCATCAGCGAGTCCAGCGCCGGATCGCGGCCTGCTTTCAATGAAATCGCTCCCGCATCGGAGTAAGTGATGCCGCCGTTTTCATCGATCAGAAAACCGCCGGAGACATCCAGCACACTGCCCGCGGCAAGCCCGGTGTTGAAACCTTCCAGGCTGATGCTGCCGCCCGCGGTGGTGCTCACGTAGCTGGTGGAACCGTCGGCATTGCTTCGCAAAACCTCCAGCGGCACCAGGGCGCGGGTGGGAGAATCCACACGATCATCCACAATCGTGCCGCGTACGCTGAGCGATGCCGTGGAGCCGATGGTGATGTGTCCGCGCGATGGATCGACCGCCGGAATCACCGCCGTCGGTCCCTGGGCCTGCAGGATTGCCGTCGTGTACGGCGAGATATTGTAGGCGATGAAATCGATCGTGCCGCCGGGTGCGGAGACAGAGCCCTGGATGTCGATGTTCGCGCCGCGGAATATGATGGTGCCCGTCAGAGGCGTGCTCAGGGTGACATCGGCGGGCACGGAAATGTTGCCGTCGCTGTTGTCCACCAGGAGCGAGCCAAAGCCCTGCGTGGTCAGCAGCGTGGGAGAAAGCACCACGGCATCCTGTCGCTCCAGGCGCAGTGCCAGCGGCACGCCGCTTCCATTCAGTGCAAACGGATCCGCGGCGGGCAGGCCTGAGGCGGCATTGCTGAACACGATGTCCGGCGGTGTGGGCGAATAGAACGGCAGTTCCAGCGGAGCGCGGCTCAACTGCTGCGCACGGAAATTGAGCGACAGGCTGCCCGGCTGCGGCGCGGCCTCCAACTGCTGCGGGCCGGTGATCGCGGCGCCTTTCAAATCACCATCCAGTGCCATCGACGCCGCATCGATCGTGATGCTGCCGGCGCTGGCACCGACACTGTGAGCATTCTCGTCATGTCCGGCGGATGCAAACTGCGATGTGGAGCCCGTGGTGGTGCCCCAGCGCGGATCGCTGGACGAGGTCACCGGAGTGTAGATGCCCTCGTAGAGCACCGTGGGGTCCGCGTCGGCAATGTCGATCAAATTGCCCTGATGCAGCAGGCGCGTGGTCTCCACACGACCGGCCGCATAGTCCTGGTAACCGCCGGACACATTCACCACCGCGTTGCTTTGCATCACCACCGAGCCGCCCGCGTTGATGCTGACCGAGCCGCCTTCCACAGTGAGCTGGCCGGCATTGCGCTCAATCACACCGAGGTAACCGGTGAGGTTGGCCAGCGGCGTGCCGACCCATGTCGTTCCATCCTCGCGGACACCGTGCTCACGCAGGTCCACTGTGATCGTTGCCCCTCGCAACGCGCCATTGCGCTGGAGCGCCGAGTCGGCGAGTTCCGCGGAGCGCAGCGAGACCGTGAGAATGTAGTCGTTGATCGACGAGGCGATGGCGGTGGAGCCGGAGACATCCACCACCGCACCCTGGTCGAAATAAACCTGGCCGGAGGCGTAGGCGAAATCGAGATTGGTGATGCCCGTGGTGAGCACGAGATCCCACACGCCCGCGCTCAACGCCACGTTCGCGTTGGGCGCATACACCACGGAGTTCATGCCGAGGTGGATGCCCAGGCCCTGCATGTTGATCTGCGACTTCAAGGCCAGTTCGGTGCCGACAACCTTCAAGGCGCTGTCGTACTCAGGCAGAATCTGGATCACTGAAGCAGCGCCAGTGCTGACAATGCCGGTGGAATTCCCGGACTGATAGACAAACGGCTTCCCGAACGACGGGTCCGCCGCGTTGTAGTTGATGTTCGGCACCGCGTTGTAGCTCGCCAGCAGGTCCACACGACCATTCAGCGCCGCGGACGTCGTGCTGTTGATGAAACCGTCTTGATTGACGTTTTTACCGGCAATCACGACACTGCCGCGAGGAGCCTCGATCAATCCAGCGTTCGTGGCCGTGCCACCGTAAGTTCCAACACTGCCGACATAAACGTCGAGGCCGCGCAACGAAGGATCATCCGAACTGTGCGCATCGAACCCGACTTCCATGCCGGCAGTGAGGATGGTCTGGCCATCGGGTGTGCTGATCGTGCCGTTGTTGGTCACGTTCGGGCCGATGAGCGCCACACGACCACCGACATTGGCCGACGAAGTCGGTGCGGTGAGGCGCGCACCTGCCTGCACGGTCACATCACCGATCCGGCCAAACGCAGGAGGCGAAGGCGGCGTGTATGCAGGCGTGGGACCCTTGGTGCCGGAAGCCTGTGCGCTGGCGGTGAAGAGAAACTGCGAGTCAGGATTGTTCAGCAGACCACGCGTGACGAGATTGTCATTCAAGGGCAGCGAAGAGGCGACCAGCGTGTGGGTATTCACCACGCTGCCGCCGCCGAAGATGATCCCATTCTGGTTGATGAGATAAACCTGCCCCTGCGCCTCGATCGAACCGAGGATTTGCGTCGGATTGCCGGTCGGATCGTTGATCGTGTTGAACGCGATCCATGTCCCGACATCCTCGCCGCCGGCACGTTGATCGAAGCGCACGGTGGTTTCGTTGCCGACATTGAAGGTCTTCCAGTTCAACAGCGCCTGTTGCTGCGTCTGCTGGATGGTGACGATGGTGCGTGCATTTTCGAGCGACTGCTGCGGCGAGCCGGCACCGACCGGGGAACCGATGATTTCCAAACCGCCGGTGGCGAGGCCATTGGGCACATCAGGCAGCGTCTGTCCTGGGAAATTGGGGTTCGCGCCGAGGTTGTGCGATCCTGCGGCAAGCGCACGCGCCGCATCCTGCATCGCCTGCACTGCCTGGAGGGCCATCGTGTTGCGCGCCAGCATGTCCTGCGCGTTGGCATGCGCCTGTGCGGTGGCTGCCGCGGTATCAATGGCGCCGGCCCCAGATGTGCCGGTTCCCGGGACTGCGGAATTTCCGCTCGTGTTGCTGCCCATGCGCAGGATGTCGCCAGCCTGGGTGCCGGGAGCCAGCGCAAGCAGCAGCACCTGCACGTGGACAAGCGCGACGTGGGAAAAGCGGAGCTTGCGAGGCTTGAAAAGCTGTTGAGCGGGCTTCATGCAGGATGGAATCAGGGATTCGTTTGAAGCAGCTTTGACAGCGCCACCTCGTTCACGGCCACAGGGTGTTTTTGCAACATTTCCGCCATGTAGGCCTGCATGTTCGCGCGGGTCTTCTCCGCGCGGAGACGCTGGGCCAGTTGCAGACGGACCTGGTCGAAGATGGGGGTGAACGGCTCGCGCACGTCGAGCACCTTGAGAATGTGCCAGCCGTCCTTGAGGCGCACGGGCTCCGAAATCACGTCCACTTTCAATTTCGGGAGTTGCGCGAGGATTTCGGGCTGGATCTGCCGCTCGGTGAGCCAGCCGATCTCACCATCGCGTGAGGCGCTTTCTTTTTCCTCGCTCATCTCGCGAGCGATCATGCCGAAACCAGCCGGACTGGCCTTCAACCGCTGCTGAACGGCCACCAGCCTCTTGTCCGCGCCTTTTTGCTCGCCTATGAAAATCTGCGCGAGCCGGAAGGAACGCGGCACGGTCAACACTTCGCGGCTTTTCTCGTAAACAGCCTTCAATTCGGCTTCGTCAGGATAGGAGTCCGGCGGGCGGTTGATGGACTTGAGATAACTGTCAGTGATCGCGGCTTCGCGCGTGCTTTTGAGCAACGATTGGATGGAAGGATCCTCATCCCACTTTTTTCCCAGCGCTTCCTGCAGGACAATGCGCTGCACCAGCATCGAGCGCACGAGTTTTTCGAGCGTGGAGGGATCGCGGGCGAGAGCCTCGCGCTCGACGCCGCCCATGTTGCCGAGGGAGGCCAGCACCTCGCTTTCATGAAGCTCGATGTCACCCACGCTGCCGATGACCTTGTCATCCGCGCCAAGAAAGACTGGATTCAGCAGGACTGACAATAACACGGCCAGCAACGACGAATGACGGTACGCCTGCGGGTGGTTGCGGACATCCGGGCGCAAAATTGTCTTCGTCATGCTGGCATTGTTCTTCGTCATGCGGGCTGGATCAGCGTTTGGGTGCGGCGGGAGCCAGCTTCTGCACCTGCGCGGCTTCTTCTTTGGAGGCGGGCTTGGCGCCAGGATTGACCTTGTTGTCCACGAGCTTGTCGGAGTAGTCCTGCACGAGGTTCTCCAGCTTCACGCGCATGTTGCGGGTGAACGGCTCGCGCGCGGCGATGGCGGTGCCGAGGCCGAAGCCCTCGTATTTGGAGAGCACCTCGTTGCCGACTTTGAACAGCTCGTCGTTCTTGCGCTGATAGTCGGCCACCTTGCGGTCGAGCAAAATCACGCGCGCGGCCATCTCGGCACGCTGGGAGTCGATCTTCTTCGCCTCGTCCGTGACCTTTTGATAGCCTTCCTTCCATTTCACCAGCGATTCCTCAAGGCGTGCCTGCTGCTGCTCCTGTGCGGCGATCTTTGCCTTCAAATCAGCGATGGCCTTCGCGTCGGCGTCTTTCTGCGCGTTGCTCTCCTTGGCGAGCGCCTTGAATTTGGCGTCGAGGCTCTTGAGCTTGTCTTCCAGATCGACGTTGGCGGCCTGGAGCGTGGCACGCTCGGCCTCCGTCTTCTGCTGCTGGATCATGACGGTGCGAAGCTGGTCGCGCATGCGCTTGAGCACGGCCATGGCGGGATCGGCTTCTTCCGCGGCCTGGATGGATGCGGTCAGACCGGCGAGGATGGCAATGAAGAGAACGAGGTGTTTCATGGCGGGAATCAGAAGCGGGCGGTGAGATCAAACATGATGACGTCGGAGCGCAGCGTGGGACCGGCGATCTGGCTGGCGGACATGTACCAGAGGTGGAGGGCGGTGTTCTTTGAGAGCGCCAGCGCAGCGCTGAGCGTGTAGCCCTCCATGTTGGTGCCGCCGCCGCCGTAGTTGGAATCGGTGAACGCATCGACAACCGCGTCCGACTCGACATGGCGGTAACCAATGCCGAAGGCCCAGTCGCCACGTTCACTGAAGAGCGTTAGCGGCTTGCCGAAGTTCACGCCCATGTACCAGGCGGTGTCGCCGCCGTCGAAGTTTCCGGAGCCACCACCGCTGCGGTTGTTGATGGCCACCGAATTGATGGCGGCGCGGTCAAAGGCGAGGTTCTTCACGTATTCACCGAGCAGCGAGACCTGAAAGGGCTGCCAGTGATTGAAGTCCACACGACCGGTCCAGGCGATCTGGCGGAACGGCGTGGCGAGGCCGAAGTATTGGAACTGGTTCGTGGTGCCGAAGCCATTGAGCGCGGTCGGAGTGATGTTGCGGATCGGACGATAGGTGTTGCCCTTCTGCGCGAAGAGCGGACGGCTGTTGTCGGTGTCGCCCGCGTCATTGACCGTGAGCGGCACAAACGGGCTGGAGAGACGGCCTTCGATGTTTTTCCAGTCGTAGTAGGCGATGCCCATCTTGACCTCGACATCGTCCACCGGCTTGAACTGCACGCCGAACTGAGCGGCAAAGAGGTATTTGTCGTAGCTGTTGTACTTGTTCGGGCTGTTGTCGGGAAAGTTGACAGCGCTGTTGAACACAGTGAACGCACCGCCGCTGAGCCAGGTTTTGAAGTCCTCGGTCCATTTCTGATCGACTTTGAAAGCAAGGCCGTCGAGCGCCACGTCCTCATCCCACATGATCTCGCTGGAGGTCATGAACAGGTTGTCGAAACGACCCAGGAAGAAGGCCACATCCGTGTTCTTGCAAAGCGACGCCTCGTATTTCACAAACGCGCGGTCGAGCCAGAGCTGGTATTTGGAAAAGCTTCCTCCCTGCCCGCCAGGACCGGCGGCGCCGAGCGCCTGGTTGGTGGACACCGGCGTGTTGGTGGTGCCGGTGGCCAGGCGGATGCCGGAAGTGAATCCATCCTCAAGATCAATGTCAAAGCCCAGGCGCATGCGCAGCAGGTAGTTGTCACGATCCTTGTCCACATTGAGCTGCGGGGAGAAGACAGTGCCGGACACGTCAAACGGCAGGCCGGTGTTGATCGCGTTGAAGTTGGGGAAGACGCCGGTGTTGTTGTTGCCACCCGGATACTGGAATCCTTGGTACATCGTGCGGATGTCACCGAACATCTTGATGCGCTGGGTCCATTCAGGCGCGGAATTGGGCGCGGCCCACTGCTGGGCGCGGGCCTGGGCGAATACCTCAGCACGCAGTTGATCGCGAATCTCCGCTTTGACTGATTCGGGAATGTAGGTGACGCGCACTTCATCGGGATCAGGCTCGACGGGTGGCATCACATTCTGGGCGGCGACGGCGGCCTGTGTTTCCGCCAGGGCTTGTGCCTGCGCTTTGGCAAACGCGGCGTCTTCTTCAGCGCCTTTGATCAAATCCGATGCCTCGGCATGCGTGAGCACTCCTTTTTGCACCAGGCGGTTGATCAGATTGAGCGTCACATTTTGCGAGGGAGCTGCCAGGATGGGCTGCGGAGCGGGAGCGTTCGGATCTGGCAGCACCGCGTTGGCTTGCGCTGGATCGAGCGGAATCTGCTTGGGCGCGGGTTCTGCGGGTGCATTGGCAGCCGGGGTGTTTTCCGCGACCAACGGAGCAGGCAGGGCCGGCTCTTCCGCATGAAGCAACGCGGGCTGCAAGGCAGCGCACATGGAAGCGGTGAAACAGATGAACTGGCGTCGCCAGACTTGGGAGTTATTAAGCATGAGAGCGGGAAAAGGGACCTCAGTTCGGTTTGCGCGCGGAGATGCGCAGGTTGATGGGCATGGGCATGTCGTCGGGCGGCGGCTCGTTGAGCACGAGACCGTTGAGCACCTCGTTTTCGATGGCGTCGTCCACGGTGCGGTCGCCGGTGGTGCCGCTGAGCTTCACGCGGTTGATGCGGCCGGTGCTGTCGGCCCAGATTTTGATTGTGTTGGTGAATCCAGCGCGACGCGTGAGCGGATTCGAGCGCAAAGCTTCTGCGATGCGATTTTGCACGGTGCCCGCATACCAGCCCCAGCGGCTGCCACCTTTGCCAGCGCCGCCACCAATCATGCCGCGGCCACCGCCGCCGGATCCGACACCGAGGCCACTGCTGCCATCGCCTCCAGTGAGTGCTGTGCCGAGTGGTTCGTCCTTCGGCTCGTCCGCAGGTTTGTCGTCGGGTTTTTCAACGACTTCCTCCGGCGGTTGTTCGATCATCTCCTCCTCCTTTTCCTCCGGCGGAGGCGGTTCTTCCTTGGGTGGCGGTGGAGGAGGTGGTGGTGGCGGCGGGAGCACCGGCATGATCATCACCATGTCCATCTTCTTCTTGGCGACGCCCTTGGGAGGCGAGTAGCTGAAGTACACGTAACCGCCGCCTGCGAGCGCGATGCAGCCGAGGATGATCATGGCGAGGTTGCGCTTGAAAAAGCCTGGCTCGTCCTCGTCTTCGAAGTCTGTGGGTTTCATGACGTGATGCGTGGTTATTTCTTCGCCTGCGTGGCGAGGCCGATTTGCGTGATGCCCAGACGGCCGACGACGTTGAGGACATCCATGATGCCCTGGTATTGCGAGCCGCTGTCACCGCGAATGACGACGGGAAATTCAGGCGTGGATGATTTGAGGGACTCCAGCTTGCTGGAGAGCTCTTCGAGCGTGACGGGAATGGTGTTGAGGAAGATCTTGCCCTCGTTGTTGACCGTGATGGCCTGCATCTTCGGTCCTTCGATCGGCTTGGAACTCGCCGGACCGCCGCGTGGCAGGTTGACCTTGATGCCCTGCACGCCCGCCGTCGTCATGATGATGAAGATCAGCAACAGCACGAGGTAGAGGTCCACCATCGGCGTGACGTTGATGTCATCGTAGCTCTTGTTGTCGGCCTGCATGGCGGTGCGTCGTGTGGAGGGTTATTCCTTGTAAACCTCAGCCATCTTCGCGATGAACTCGTCAATGAAGGTCTCCATGTTCGCGACCACGTCCTTGATGCGTGAGCTGAGGTAGCTGTAGATGAACAGCGCGGGAATGGCGACGGCGAGGCCGGCCACCGTGGCGAGCAGGGCACCTGCAATACCAGGTGCGATGGAGTTCACCTCCACCTCGCCGGACTTCGCGATGACGGCGAAGGTGATCATCACCCCGATCACGGTGCCGAGCAGACCGAGATAAGGACCGCCGGCGATGCCGATGGTGAGGAAGACCAGCTTGCCATTCAGCTTCTGCACCTCGCGCACCATGCCGCCGTGCAGCGCGGCCTTGATCGCCTGGATGGAACGGCCCGAGAGGCCGCCGATGATTCGTTTTTCTTCCTTCGCCTCCTTGGGATTGAAGCTGACCTGGCGGAAGGCCTTCATGCGGGCGCTGATCTCGACGGCTCCGAGATGGTAAAGCTGATAGAGCGGCGACTGGCGCATCAGCTTCTGCATCTTCGCACTCACGTTGCCGCCGATGGTCTTGACGCTTTCCTCGTCCTCGGTGTCGATGGCGGTGAGATCGGAGGAAATTTTTTCCCAGCGCTTCATGAATTCCTTCGATGCCTTCTCGATGGTGTTGAGATAACCGATCTTGCCGATGGCGATGCCCCAGCCGACAACGGCGAGGAGGGCGCATGAAAAAATGACCGCCCAGCCGTCCGGGGTGAGGTTTTTGGAAATGTCCGAGAGCAGGCTCACGTGCTTCATCAACTCGCCCTCTTCCTCGTGATCGGATGCCTCGTCTGAACCCACGGTGACCAGTTTTTGAGCATCAGCGCTGGTGCCCTGGTTCACCGCGGCAAAGTGAATGAAACCGGCGGGACGCGCGGTTCTGGCGATCTGCAGTTCATCCATCTCGCCTGCGTAGCCGACGAACGATGCGGCGGCGGGCGAGGTGTCCTTGTCGATCTCCACCGGCGTTTTCAGCGAAGGCATCGCGACGGTGACGGCACCGTAAGACTTGCCGTCGAGATACACGGTGATCGCGCCAGCATCCGCCACGGCAGCGACGTGATGCCAGGTGCCGGCGGTGAGGGGTGCTCCGGCGCTGCTGCGCTGCTTGTTCACGTCCACAAACGGCACGCCGTTGTCGAGGCCAAGGATGAAGGCATTCGCGCCGTCGCGGCGGCTCAGGATGACCGCGTTGGGTTGCAACGCGCTCGGTTTGATCCATGCGGAAACCGTCAGCGGTGCTCCGGGTGCCCACTCGGGGAAAGGAGGAGCGGGAACTTTGATGGCTGATTGTCCGAACACACGCAGACCGCCGCCGATGAGCGAACCTGCTGCAGGAGGTGGTGCACCTTCACCATTCGTTCCTGTGGATGACGAATCGTGTCCGACCTTTGACGCGTCCGCGAAGTGATACACGAGAGTTGTGTTATCATCGTAAGTTGCCTTGGCGGGATCAGGCGTGATGGCCTCGGTCGTGTTGCCATAATAGAGCCAGATCGAAGTGGTGGATGCAGGCTTGAGGTCGGGCGCCTGCACCCAGACGTAAGCTTCGTTGAGCAGCGAGTCCCACTTTTCGACATGATGCTTGAGCACCGTCTTGTGATCGTCGGCGGTGAACCGCAGGTCGCTGCCGTCCTCCTTGGCGGACATGAAGCTGAACACGCCTTCATGCAGACGCACGAGCACGGCGGTGGTGCCGATGGGTTCGGCGATGGCGACACCTTTGCCCGAAGTGTCGATGTCGATCTTTTTGCGGATCGTCCAGGCAGGATTCCACCAGTTCTTCTCCGCGGCATGCAGGCTGGAGGGAACCGTGAGGTGCGAGCCCAGGGTGATGAGCAGGAGCGTCAGGAGTCTTGGATTGAGGAGGCGCATTGTCGATGTTTCGGGAATTGCGGTGTGTTTTAGAAATCCATGCCGAAGCGGAAGAAGAAGTAGATGTCGTGGGCGATGGCGTTGGGCTGCGTCACCAGCGGCATGGCCATGTCGAGCGAGCCTGTGATGTGATTGAGATAGCGGAAGCGCGTGCCGAAACCGACGCTCGCGAGGTCATGGGTGCGCTCCTGGCCGGGAAGCGGCTGGTTCACGTAAAGCTGGCCGCCTTCGAGGAAGCCGTAGAGGCGCCATTCGTTTTCCTTCTCCTTCGCCTTTCCGATGAAGGAAGGACTGCGGAACTCCAGCGTGCCAAAAATGCCGGAGTCGCCGAGCTGTGTGGCGATCAGATAGCCGCGCACTGTGTTCAGGCCGCCGCCGGCGATCTGCTCCGTGTTGATGAGCGGTTGCGCCGATGCCTGCCCATGGATGCGCATGTAGTTCTGGAATCCACCCGGCAAATCCTGCGTGTGCGAAAGATCGCCGCGGAAGTAGAAGAAGTTGTCCTGCGCGCCGAACCGACGTGCCGCGAACTGGCTCTGCGAGTCACCCATGCCGCTGAGGTGGAACACAAGCGAGGCATTGAACTCGGTGAAGGACATGTCCCGCACCCGGCTGGCCGAATAGGAGAGCGTGAACGGGTAATACGTGATGGGGGACGACACGACGGCTCCGGCCGCGTTCACGTCCTGGACAAAGTCCTTGTAGTCGAGGCCGAAGCTCAGGGAGTGGAAGAAGCCGGGCTCCGCAGGCAGCGTCTTCATGAGGCGGATGCCGTAGATGCTGCCCTTGCCGATCACCGTGCCGCCGCCAAGCGTGGAGATGTTGCTGTCCTGCAACGCGCCGGTGAGCATGATGTTCAGACCTTCCGCGCATTCGACCGGGAACATGTAGAAGGCCGAGTAAACCGCACTGTCCGATATTTTTTCCGGCGCCACCTGGAAGCTGAAGCCGAGCGAGTGGCCGAGCTGCCAGAGGTTGCTGTAGCTGAGCGAGCCGCTGAGACGCAGCGGCACCGTGTTCGCGTTGCGCTGGTTGTTCAGCTCCCAACTGCCATGCAGCGGCAGCTTGTCCTCCACCTTCAAGTCGATGTCCACGGTGCCGGGCACCACGCCTGCCCTCAGTTCGGGAGTGATCTTGCGGTCACGCCAGCGGTTGAGCGCGATGATGTCCTTGGTGACCTCGTTGAAGTTCGGCACCGTGCCCTCGGCCATGGAAGGCGCGTGCTCCTTGATCTTGCTCGGCAGGAAGTAGCGCGAGCCTTTGACGCGCAGACGGCCCACCGGGGCCTCGACGACATTGAAGTAGATGATGCCACGCGCCCCGGTCTGCTGCGGCACCTCGACATAAACCGTCTGATAGCCTTTCGATTTGTAGATCTTCTCCAGTCCCTGTCGCGCCTGCTCGATGTCATTCTCCGAACGCCCCGGTCCCATGAAGGGATAAACCGCCTCCTCGATCTCGACGGGTTTCAGGAGATGATTTCCACGCACACGGTATTCGCGGATGTAAAGATTGCCGATCTGTGAGAGCGCGGTGGCGGGCGGAGGTTGTGCCTGAGTCGCGTCCGGTTGTCCTGGGGCCGCGGCAAAACCACAGGTGGTGCACCAGCAGAGACACACATGCAGCAGTGACGACCACCGACGGGTGTCGAAACGCTCACAGTGCTGTCGAAGGTGCGGAGGCATGAAAAAAACCGGCGATGAATGTCGCGCGGCTTTTTCCCGCGAGGCGCCCGCGGCCTCAAGCAGCCCTCGGTTACGAATGTGTCACATCCGGCCGCTCAAATGGGCTTGCAGACAGTTTTGGCTGTTGAGTTGTGCAACGAATTCGTCGCTGCCGGCCTACTTCGAGGCTGGCGCGGTGGTTTGAGCCGCGGCACGCACCGACTCGATCTGCATGTGGATGAAGGCATCACCGCCGAACAACGAGGAGTAGTGCTCGTCGCTCTCCCGCTGCGCGGACAACCAGCGCTGGCGGTAGAGCAGGCTGGAGGGATCCAGGTCTTTCGTGGCGCCGGCCAGGGATGTGGCAAAGTCCGCGCGCAACTGTGTGAGAACCTCCGCGGTGGCACTGTCCAGGTTCGGATCCGTCGGTGTCATCGGGAGTGTGTCCGTCGGCGCAGGCTGGCCCGGTGTGTTTCCGGCTTGAAACGCCGCTGGAATGAAGGCGGCTGACATTAGCGCAGTGTCACTTCGTTTCGAGGCGACGACCGCGGCATCTGCGGAAGACGTCTGCGGACGGGAGGCTGTGATTTCGTGCTGCGCGTTGCCGACGAGACCGGCAAGCAGGGCGTTTTCCTCAGTCTGGAGTTGTCGCAGACGCTTTTCGAGATTGTTTCCGCTCGTGACGGGCACGCTGGCAAAGCTCTCATGTGCGTCGCGGCGTTTGGCCTCGTAGATCTCACGGAGTTCGCCCTGGATGATGTCGTGAATCGTCGCCTCAGGGCAGCCGGCAGCGCGCAGGTTTTTCACGAAGGTGGGGAAATCCGGCGCATCGAGCTGCCGCCAGTGAAACGCGGCCTTTTTGCTGGTGGAGGATGCCGGGGGCTCGTGTTCTATCACCACCGTGGTTCGCGACGATGGTGGTGGCAACGACGTCACCGGCGCATCTTGACGTCGCACAAGCACGGTTGCCACCAGCACCACGTTCATGATGAGCGATGCCGCCAGCGGCAGGGAGATGAAGCGGAACGGGTTGCGGATGTTCATGAGATGTGGAGATGCAAAAAGCTGGTGCTGACGGATCGCGTCAGCACCAGCGTGGATTTTTTCAGAAATCAAACCTGCGGCTCGACGGATTGCCGATCACGGACCGACCACAGCGCCGTCAGAAGCACGGAAAACATGCATCTGTGAGTCGCGCAGGCCGTTGGAGCCGAGAACCGCGGTGTTGTCGAGCTGGGTTTCGACGCCGCTCTTGAAGGTGGCGAGGTCGCCGCTGGCGGCGCCGTTGGTGAAGAGATGCAGGTAGCCCCACATGGTGTACTGGCCCTCGTAGATGAGGTTGGGATTGCTGCCATCATAGAGCACACCTTCATACTTCAAGCGCACACCGCCGTTGGAGACAGCGGTGGCGGCGTCGCTGACGCCGAGGCAGGAAACGAGGGTCACCGCGAGACCGTTGGCCACTTCAGCGCCGGTTTCATCGAGCATCTGCACGCCGGAGGTGGAACTCATGCCCAGGATGGTGCGGATGAAGCTGCCGCTGCTGTAGCCGCCGTTGCCAGGAGAGGTGGAACCCACGCCGTCACCAACGGGCCAGAGCTGCACCGAGGTCACTGTGCCGGAGCCGGCGGAGCCGGAGGTGACCACCTTCCATTGCTGCACGGAAGTGAAGACACCGTATTTGATTTCCGCCAGGGTGGTGGCGCGGGTGCCGGAGCCATTGTCACGGCCGATGGGCAGCACATAGTCGGTGTCCGCCGGATTGCCGGTGAAGAGGCTCTTGGGCTGGAATGCGTTGGTGAACAACGCACGCCCCTGCTGGGCGGTGATGGTGTCGAAGCCGGTGCTCAGGCGGTTGGCCACCCAGGTGAAGGGGATGATGGCCACGATGGTGTCGGTGAGTGCCGGGGTGGTGGTGGACGACGACGACTGGAAGACATCGGAAAAGGCGATGTCCGAAACAGCGTTTTCCGTGGCGGCCTGCGTGACGGCGGCGTTGGCGTAACCCGTGCTGCCGGGCAGCGAGGTGGCCGGAATGAAGCTGATGGCGGTGCTGGTGGCAAGGTCGTGGATGCCTTCCGTGGAGCCGGTCCAGTGGCAGTATACCGTGCTGGTGCCGGAGATGCCGCTGAGCGTTCCCTGGATGGTGGTGTAGTCAGCGCCTTCATAGCCGGCCTGCGTGGCGGCAGTGGCGGAGCCGTCGATTTTGCCGTGGGCGAACTTGCAGTTGGTTTCACCGCCCATCAGGGCGACGATGGCCTTGTGAACGCCGCCACGAAAGGCGGTGGAGCCGGTGAGGCGGATGGTGGCGGCAGAAGCCTGCTGCGCGAAGGAAAGGGCGGCGAGAACCGCGGTAAGTTTCAAAAAGGATTTCATGGATGTGGAAAAGAGTTGGAGCCTTGGGGAAGAAATGGACTTGGTTCACGCCTTCGCGGGACGACGACGACGGAGCAGAAGACCGCCGAGACCGAGGGCGGCGAGAATGGCACGGCTGGGTTCCGGCACGGCAGCGGCAGCGACGTCGAAGCCGACCACGCCGGAACTGCTGATTTTGAACGTGCCCTCCCAGGAGCCGACACCGACTGTACCGGTCGGACTGGCACCCGTGGTGGTGTGGAGAATGCGGTAGAGGTCCAGACCAGTCGCATCAATGCCACTGGCGGAACTGGCTTCGATCGGAGAGAAAAGCTTGAAGTTGCTGTCGGTGACAATCTGCTCCGTCCATGAGTTTGGTGTGGTGGTATCGACCACCGCGCTGGTGGTGCCGCTGGCGGCAGCGTACATTATGCCCAGGTCAACAATTGCAGTAGCAATGTCGCCGCGCGATGTGCTGCCAGGGTAGTTCCATGCCGTGGACTGCTGGGTTCCGGGGTTGTACGTTGTTTGTGGTGCTCCGACGTAGTTCGTACGCTGGGGATCGCCGTCCACCGAGCTGTTGAGTGAACTTGCCGTTCTCACGCCAACAACCCCCCAGAACAAGTCGGAGCGATCCGCCCAGTTCGAACCGTAAGTGGCAGTCAGAAGCGAACCAATGTCAACGACTGACGCGATGTTTGACGTGGCATCACGAAAAACCGTGTCCGCCTGGCCGAGATTGACGATCAGGTTGGACGACGACCCGGTGCCGCCAGTGGCACGGAAGCCGAGGAGGAGATCCCCGGCTGCGAAGGTTGCGGCGCGGGCAGGAAGCGCCGCGGCCGAGATCCCAGCCACGACGAGCATGGTGAGAAGGTGTTTGGATTTGAACTGCATGTGTGTGGTTTGGTGTCGGTTGTTTGAGTGAAGGATTGTTCTGAAGGGTTTCAGAAACATCATCGCCATTGACCGGCGGTCACTGTGGTAGCCAGCGGGTCATGCGGCTGCCAGCGAAGTAGGGTGACGATTTGGTAACGCCCTCGAACAAAGCATCCACATGCGCCGCGCCGATGGGCGCTGTGCGTGGCAGATGATGAAACTGGAGAGCGCTGGCCAAGGCGTGGATGTGGATTCGCGCTCTTCTTGTGAAGAAGCACGACGCCTCCCTTATCTGAGTGGCATCAACCGGTGGAGAACTTTGCGGTGAAGAAATTGTCACACTCCGCCGCTGGTGGGCGACGGCTGAAGATCAGCGCAATTCCAGCTCCCGCTTCAACACCACCTGCAGTTTCTCAATCCCCTTCATCTCATTGTGCCCGCTCGCCAGATGCGCGATCTGACCGTCCTTGCGCACCACGACGATGCGCGGCACGTATTTGGAAAAATAGAGTCCGTAGCACTGCTTGTCGGGATCCGACGCCAGCGGAAAAGTCACCTTGTTCTCGCCGCCGGCCTTCACCACCTCCTCACGCGTGTGCCCGCGGCCGATGCCGAGGATCGCGAAGTCATCGCGGTCACGAAGCTTCTGGACGATCTCCTGGTCGATTTCCCTCATCTCCCGAAGGGACGAAGGCACGCTGGTGGCAAAGAAGTACAACACCACGATCTTGCCGCGATGCGCGGAGAGCTTGAACTCGCGCCCGTCCGTCGTGCGGCAGGTGAAGTCCGGCGCAGGCTCAAACAACTTCACCCGCGTGGCGGCGGCAACCTGGGCGTCCAGTTCCTTGCTGTCGAAGGGCACCTTGTCATCCTGCGCGGCGGCCGGGAGGGCTGACGTCAAAAAAAGCACTGACAGGAATGGCAGGGATCGTAACGAAAACATCATCGTGGCCTTTAACTCCTGCTCCGCAGGCTTTTGTCAATCAACGCATCCGCCACATGATGCGGCGCTGGACAATCCGCCCGGCCTCGGCCAGTTGTAATATCACCCACCATGGCAGCCGCCGCTTTACCCAAAATCCTTCTGGCTGAGGACGTTCGCGCCCTTTCAATGCGCATGTCCCACGCACTGGAAACACATGGCTACACCGTCCGTGTGGCGGAGGACGGGGAGGAGTGCCTGGAGCAGATCGCGGCGTTTCAACCCGACCTGCTCGTGCTGGACCTCATCATGCCGAAGATGAACGGCATCGAGGTGCTGCGGCATCTGCGTTCCCAGCAGGCCACGCAAAACCTGCCGGTGATTGTCACCACTGCGAAGGACTACTCCACGGAGCTGAAGCACCTCCAGCAAACCGGGCCGGTGGATGTGCTGATCAAGCCCTTCGACCCCGCGCTGCTTATTGAGAGGGTGAACAGCCACTTCCACCTCGCTGAGGCGGCCACTGGCACCACACACCGCGCGCTGCCTGCGTCCGGGGCACAGTACGCTCCTGTGCTGGACACGAAGCGTCCGCATGTGAAGCTCTGGGGCACGCGCGGATCCATTCCGGTGTGCGGAGCACGTTACGCGCAGCATGGTGGCAACACGACCTGCTTCGAATACAACACTGGCGCGAAGCGCATCCTCTTCGATGCCGGTTCCGGCCTCCGCGAGGCAGGGCAGTCACTGCTGGCGGGTGGTCCCTGCCATGTGCACCTCTTCATCACCCACACCCATTGGGATCACATCCAGGGCTTTCCGTTCTTCGTTCCGATCTATGTGCCTGGCTTCGAGATCACCGTCTATGGCGAGCGCGGATTCGGCAAAAACATCGAGTCCCTGCTCTGCGGCCAGATGGACCGGGATTATTTCCCGATCCAGCGCGAGGATCTGCGTGCGAAGATCAACTTTGTGTTTCTCGACGACACGCCGGTGAAAATCGATGACGTGACGATCACGCGCGAGTTCATGCAGCATCCGGGTGCCACCGTGGGATTCAAAGTCCAGCATGACGGGCACAGCACGGCCTTTGTGCCGGACAATGAATTCCTTCAGGGATACACCGGCTCACCGGCGCTGCTGGAGCGGGATTCCGAGCTTGTGGTGCCCTACGAGCCCATCTTGAAGTTTCTCGACGGCGTGGATATGCTTGTCCACGAGGCGCAGTATTTGCCGGCAGACTACCCCAAGCGCATCGGCTGGGGGCACTCCAACCTCGCCAGCGCCTGCGCGCTGACCCGGCTGGCCGGTGTGGGGAAATGGATTGTCACCCACCATGACCCTGATCATGACGACATCGCATTGCACGCGAAGCTGAACCTGACACGCCAGATCATGCGTGAAATCGGCAGCCCGGTGGAAGTCGTGCACGGTTACGACGGGATGGCGGAATACCTGTGATTCAGATCACAGGATCGAATCCGTTCAAAGCCTCGCCCACCAGCGTGCATTCCTCCGTCAGCCGTCCCAGCATCATGCGCGCGCCCTTCAAATCGCCCGCATGCGCGTACTCGCAGAGTTCCGCGGCAAGGCTGAGCGCCGTGGGAGCGGCATAGACGCCCAGCATGCCTTTCAGGGAGTGCGCGGCTTCGTACAACGCTTTCGCCTTCCCGGCGGCGAGCGCCTTCTCCGCCTTGCGCAGATACTTGCTGGTATCCTCGGGGTAAATCGTGACGAGTTTCCGCAGGAGCTTCGCGTCTCCAGTGGAGGTGCGGAATGCCTCGGCGTCAAACACCGCCCGCTTGGGCGGCTGGTGGGCGGCTGCTTCCGGCACAGTGGTTTCGGAGACTTCCCGGTGCCCGGGAGTTGCACGGTCGAATCGCTCGACTGACTGGAACAACTCGGCGGAACGCAGGGGTTTGGCCAGATAGTCATCCATTCCCGCCGCAAGGCAGAGCTCACGGTCACCTTTCATCGCGTTGGCAGTCATCGCGATGATGGGCACATGACCACCTTCGATTTGCTCGATCTTCCGGATGGCCGCGGTGGCTTCGAAGCCGTTCATGCCCGGCATTTGCACGTCCATGAGAATCGCATCGAAGCGTGTGGTTCTCGCGAGATCGACCGCCATCCGTCCGGTGTCAGCCAGCACCACGCTGTGACCGCGGCTCTCCAGCATTCGGGCACAGACAAGCTGGTTCACGCGACCGTCCTCCACCACCAGCACCTTCAGCGACCGGTGCGCGGTGATCTCCGGTTCCGGGCGCGGTGACAATGGTCTGATGGAAATGCCGCAGACACGGCCAAAAGCAGCGGTGAAGTGGAAGGTGCTGCCTTTCTCCGGCTGGCTGTCCACCCAGATGCGTCCATGCATCAGCTCGACCAGGTCGCGGCAGATGGCCAGGCCGAGTCCCGTGCCGCCATAACGGCGCGTGGTGGAGGTTTCCGCCTGCGTGAATGCCTCGAAGATGCGCTCGTGCATGTCACCGGCAATGCCAATGCCTGTGTCGTTGATCTTGAAGTGCAGGATGATGAGATCCGCCGTCCCGGATTCCACACCCACGTCGATGGTGACGCCACCCTTGTGGGTGAACTTGATCGCGTTGCCGATCAGGTTGAGCAAAATCTGGCGCAGGCGGCCGTCGTCACCGATGAGCCGCGACGGCACGTTCTCATCGACGTGATGCAGCAGGACCAGCCGTTTTTGGAATGCGCGCACGCCCATGGCCTGCACGGTTTCAGTGATGATGGCGTTCAAGTCGAACTCATGCGAGTCCAGCTCCATCTTGCCGGCCTCGATCTTGGAGAAGTCGAGAACATCGTTCAGCAGCTCCAGCAGCGAGTCCGCGGACTGTTTGAGCATTTCCAGGTACTCCTGCTGGGCCCTGTTCAACTCCGTTCCCAGCAGCAGCTCGCTCATGCCAATGATGCCGTTCATCGGCGTGCGGATTTCGTGGCTCATGTTCGCCAGGAAGACACTCTTCGCGCTGTTCGCCGCCTCGGCGGCCTGGCGTGCCTGGCGCAGTTCCTCCTCGTTCTGCTTGCGCTCGGTCACATCCGTGTGGGAGCCTGTCATGCGGTGGGGTTTGCCCGCCTTGTCCCGCAGCGCCCGTCCACGGGCCAGAATCCAGCGCCATGAGCCGTCCTTGTGCTTGAAACGAAACTCGACCGCATAGCGCGGAATGCGGCTCTTCAGATAATCATCCAGCTCCGTCAGCACCCGGTCGTAATCGTCCGGGTGCAGCAGGGCTTCAAAGGAGGCAAAGCTGTTGCCCAGTTCGTCCTCCTCGTAGCCGACCATGCTCTTCCAGCGCGGCGAAAAGTACACCTCCCCGGTTTGGATGTTCCAGTCCCAGATGCCATCGTTGGTTCCACGCACGGCCAGGGAAAAACGCTCCTCGCTCTGCTCCAAGGCACGGATGAACTCTTTCTGCTCGGTGATGTCCGTGGCGATGCCCCCCACGGCGTGAATTTTGCCAAAAGCATCACGCAGCGGGAACTTCACGCTGAGGTAGGTGTGCGGTCCGTCGTCGTGTGGCGCGATTTCCTCCAGTTGCATCGCTTCACCGGCGGCGATCACCTTGGCGTCATTCTCACGGAACGCGCGGGCCATTTCCGGCGGGAAGATGTCGTGGTCAAATTTGCCAACCGTGTCCTCGGGCGATGTGTGAAAGAGCTTCGCCCAGCGCTTGTTCACCAGAAGGTAGCGGCCGTTGATGTCCTTCATGAAGACCACCGCCGTGGTGTTGTCGAGAATGGCCTTCAGCCGCTCCTCCGACTCCTGGCGCTCGTGCTCGATCTGCTTGCGTTCGGAGATGTTGCTGCCCACGCCGAGGAAGCCCGTGATTTGCCCTTGCTCGTCCCGCAGGGCCGTGACTGAAAGCAGCACCGGATAGCGCGTGCCATCTTTGCGGATGTAGGTCCATTCATTCTCATCCGCCTGGCCCAGGCGGGCTTTTGCCACGAAGGTCTCGAAACCCGGCTCAATATGCCTCCCGAGTTCTTCGCTCAGTTCCTGCGCGCGTTTCGCGACTTCGTCGGGATCGTGAATCAATGCAGGCGTCACTTTGCCGATCACCTCTTCCGGCGTGTAACCGAGTTCGCGTAGGGCGCCCGCGTTGAAGCTCTGGATGATTCCGTCCGGCCGTGTGGAGATGATGGTGAAGTTTGCGCTGTCGAGGATGGCGCGTTGCAGCCGCGTGGTTTCGATCAACCGGCGCTCCAGGGCGAGCCTTTCCCGGCTCTCCTCCAGATACTGGGCTGCTTCCATGGGTTGGGGCCCTTGGTGCTGGCGCACCGCGTGCAACATGTCCTCCAGTTCTTGAATGCGCCGCTTCAACTCCGGCACGGAGTCGCCTGCGGCATGTTCTGGGCTGGCTGGCATGATGGGACGTGTCCGCAGGATTGGCTGGGCGGATGCAGAATGAATAGGCACTTTTCACTTCGCACAAACCCAAAAGCTGGGCGTGCGCTGCAAAGTCTGGCATTTTCCGGGCTGCGGATGGTGTCAAATGTGTGCTGGCTGCGTGTTTGGGTGCTGTGGTATCGTTCATGTCTTCGCATGAATCGCCGCCACCTCATCGCCTCACTCCCGGCCGCATTCGCCGTTTCCACATTCGCTGCTGCTGGCAGCAAGCTCCGCGTCGCCATCATCGGCCACACCGGTCGCGGCAACTACGGGCATGGACTCGATACGATGTGGAAGGCCATCCCGGCATCGGAAATCGTCGCCATCGCCGACGCGGACGCGACGGGACTTGCGGCCGAGTTGAAGAAAATCGAGGCAGGCAAAGGCTTCGACGACTACCAGGCCATGCTTTCCAAAGTGAAGCCGGACATCGTCGCCATCGGCCCGCGTCACGTCGACCAGCACCGCGACATGATGCTCGCGGCCATCCAAAACGGTGCCAAGGGCATCTACATCGAAAAACCCTTCCTCCGCAGTCTCGCTGAGTGTGATGAAGTCATCGCTGCCGCGGAGAAGTCCGGCACCAAGATCGCCATCGCCCACCGCAATCGCTACCATCCAGCTTTGGCCATGGTGGCGAAACTGATCTCCGATGGCGCCATCGGCCGCGTTCTCGAGATGCGCGGCCGCGGCAAGGAAGATCCGCGTGGCGGCAGCCTCGACATGTGGGTGCTAGGCTCGCACGTGATGGGCGCTGCCATCGCGCTCGCCGGAGCGCCGCGTGCCTGCACGGCGGGCGTTTATCAAAATGGCAGGCCCGTCACCAAGGCCGATGTCAAAGACGGCGACGAAGGCATCGGCCCGCTGGCAGGCGATGAGGTACACGCCCGCTTCGAGATGGAGAACGGCGTGTCCTTCTTCTTCGACAGCATCAAGGATGGCCGCCTCAAAAAGGCCGCCTATGACGATCCGGCCTCCTTTGGCCTGCAAATCTTTGGTAACAGCGGCGTGATCGACCTGCGCATGGACCAGGAGCCCTTCGCCTGGATTCAAGTGGGCAAAGAGCCGCGCAAACCGGTGCTGGCTGACAAGGACATCGCCAAAAAAGTTTCCAGCCATGAGATTTCCGGGCTCGACCTCATCGCCGCCATTCAGGAGAATCGTGCGCCGCTCTGCGATGCCGCGCAGGGCCGCCAGATCATCGAAATGATCTCCGCCGTCTTCGAATCCCACCGCCTCAACAGCCAGCGCGTCGTCTTCCCGCTGCAAACCCGCGTCAATCCGCTCACCATGTTATGAAAACACCGCCCACACCGCCGCTCCTCGTTCAAAACGGCACGCTCATCCTGCCGGACACCTTGATCGAGGGAGGCGCGGTGTTGTGCGAGCGCGGAAAAATCACCGCCATCGGCAAACGCGTCGCCGCGCCGAAGAATGCAACGGTGATCGACGCCAAAGGCGGCTACATCAGCCCCGGCTTCATCGACATTCATGTTCACGGCGGCGCGGGCGCTGATTTCATGGACGCCACGGTGCCTGCGGTGCGTACGGCATTGAAAGCGCACGCGCTGCACGGCACGACATCGATCTTTCCCACCACCACGACCGGTTCGCCGCCGCAGATCATGGGGATGCTGATGGCCTGCCGTGAGGCGAAACGGACCTGGCAGGCCGCGCATGGATCGCGCATTGCCGGAGTGCACGTTTACGGCCCGTATTTCGCGGCGGACAAGGTCGGCTGCCATTCGCGTGAAGGCCGCCGCGCACCGAATCCGAACGAATACGCGACGTGGTTCCGCGATGATCTCGTGCGCATCGCCACGTGTGCCGCCGAACTGGCGGGAGCGGAGGAATTCTACCAAACTGCCCGCAAACACAAATGCCTCATCACCTGCGGCCACTCGAACGCGAACTGGGCGGAGATGGAGCGTGCTTTCAAGGCCGGCATGCGCCACGTCGATCATTTCTGGTGCGCCATGAGCAGTGTCACCTCGCTGCGCTCGCGTTTTGGCACACCCATGCAGGCGTCGATGGAGCAGTTCGTGCTCGCCACCTCCGACATGAGCACCGAGATCATCGCTGACGGCAAGCATCTCGCCCCCGAGCTGCTCGACTTCGCCTTCCGCATGAAGGGCGCTGAGAAACTCTGCCTCGTCACCGACTGCAATCGTGCTCTCGACATGCCGCCGGGCCGTTACCGCTTTGGCTCCGAGGACGACGGCTCCTTCTTCGAGAGCGATGGCTCCGTCGGTTTCGTGCCTGGCAACGGGCTCGCCAGTTCCGTCGTCGGCATGGACCACATGATGCGCCACATGAAGCAAAGCACCTCCGCCACGCTTCCGCAGGCAGTGCGCATGGCCAGCCTCACGCCTGCCGAGCGCACCGGCATCGCCAAAACCTGCGGAAGCCTCGAAAAAGGCAAACAGGCCGATGTTTTGCTCCTCAATCGCAAACTCGAAGTCCAACGAACTTTCATCTCCGGTGTCGAAGTGCCGCGTGACTGACATGCTTCGCCGTTTTTGCCTTCTCGCCGTCGTTTTTGGACTTGTTCGCCTCGCGTGGGCGGACACCACGCACTTCGCCGAGGCATCCCGAAAACAAATCACCGCCGACGGGAGCTTTGCCGCGTGCCTGGTGCATGCCGCGCTGGATCGCACGCATCACACGGTCCGCTACACACCTGATTACGTCCGTCTCGACTATCCGAATGGGGATGTGCCCGCCGACACCGGCGTTTGCACCGATGAGGTCATCCGCAGCTATCGTGCACTCGGCATCGACCTGCAGAAACTCGTCCATGAGGACATGAAGCGTGCGTTTTCGTCCTATCCGAAGATCTGGGGCCTGACTTCGACCGACAGGAACATCGATCATCGGCGTGTGCCGAACTTGCAGACCTTCTTCAAGCGTCGCGGCGTCTCTCTGCCCGTCACGCAAAACGCCGCCGACTACAAGCCGGGCGATATCATCACCTGCACGGTGCCACCCCATCTTCCGCACATCGCCATCGTCGTTCCCGCGCCGGATGGAGGCGGCACGCCCTGGATCGTCCACAACATCGGCCAGGGCCCGCAATGTGAGAACCGCCTCTTCGAATTCCCGCTCACCGGCCATTACCGGTTTCATCCGCGAGCGGAGTGATTGTGGAGTGGCGACGAGTCGTTGCCTCTCCAAATTACTCCGCCGTCCTCACCGCCTCCAGCGTGAGCTGCCATTGCTCCTGACCGCGGAACCAGCCGCGTTGTGCACGCATGGCCACATCCCACGGCGCGGGTGGCAATTTTCCAATCGGCGCATTGAACCAGCGCGCCTCCATCGACGCGCCTTCCTGCGAAAGCATGATGCGCAGATGCTTCTCCTTCATCACACGGCCGGGAAGACGCGGAGTGACGCGCCGGCAGAGGAAGAGCGGCTCAGGATTCTTCTGGCCGAAAGGCTCCAGCAGCTTGTAGCTCTCGAAGAAGCTCAGCGACAGGTCGCACAACTTCACCTCGGCATCGAGTTCGAGCACCGGCGTCATCGCCTCCTTGCTCAACGCCTCCTTCGCCGCGGCGGCGAAGGCCTCGCGAAACGCATCGAGCTTCGATTCCTCGACAGCAATTCCCGCGGCCATGGCATGACCACCACCACCGAGCAGATGATCGCGGCAGATGTCGATGGCCTCGACGAGTGAAAAGCCAGGAATGCTGCGTCCGCTTCCCTTGCCGATGCCATTTTCATCAAACGACACCAGAATCGTCGGACGATGGCACAAACGTGAGATGCGCGAGGCCACGATGCCGATCACACCGGGATGCCAGTTGCGCGAGCCGAGCACGATGGCGGAGGTTTGCTCGATGTCACCGATGCTTGCGAGCATCACCTCGGCCTCGGCGTGCACCTGCTGCTCCACATTTTGACGGTCCTTGTTGTGCGCCTCGAGCAGTTCGGCCAGCATCGCACCTTCCTCAGGCTCGGTGGACAAAAGAAGCTGCAACGCCGTCGAAGCTGTGTCGAGCCGACCGGCGGCATTCAAACGCGGCCCCAGGCGGAATCCGACGTGATGCGTCTGCACAAGGCCTTCCACGCCGGCGATCTGTTTGAGCGCCTTCAGACCGTGGCGCGTCGTCTGCGCCAGCGCTTCAAGCCCGCGACGCACGAGAAGACGGTTTTCATCAATGAGCGGCACGAGATCCGCCACCGTGCCGAGCGCGACGAGGTCGAGTGTCTCCTTCAGATCGAAATGCTCGATCATCCGCGCCTTCAACAGTGCGTGCGAGACTTTGAACACGAGACCGGCGGTGCAGAAGTAATGATGCGTGTCGCCGAGCTTCGGATTCACCAGCGCGAGACATTCGGGCCGGCCCATCGGCGACAGCTCATGATGATCGATGATCACACAATCGACGCCGTCCGCACGGAGTTTGGCCACCTCACCGAGCGAAGTCGTGCCGCAGTCGAGCGCAATGAGAAGATGCGGCCTTCCAAACTGCTCGTAGCAGCGCGCGATGCCGTCGTGGCTCAATCCGTAGCCTTCCTCCATGCGCGTCGGCAGGAACAGATGCGTGTCGAGGCCGTAGGCCTTCAGGATGAGATGCATCAAGGCCATCGAGGTCACGCCATCCACGTCGTAGTCGCCGTAGAGCACGACCTTCTGCTTCTCGTCCACCGCGCGCAGGATGCGCTCCACGGCGGTGCCCATCTCCGGCAGCACGGTCGGATCACCGAGCGTGGCGAGTTTTGGCACCAGGAAATCACGCGCCTGCTCCACAGTCGTGATGCCGCGCTGCACGAGCAGTTGCGCCATCAACGGTGACACGCCCGTGTCCGCCGCCAGCTCGGCAGCACCTTCCACGGCAGGCTTCAGCAGCCAGCGTGGCGGGCGGATCGAAATGGCGGGTGAATCAGACATGAGCGGGTTTGCGCGAGTGGCGCGTTTCTGTATGGAACACGCATGCAGCGGAGTCAAACCGCGCCTCCAAACCGCATGTCATCATCCGAATCATCACATGCAACGTCCGGCCGTGCGTGGCTTGGTGTCATGGGCGTGTTTCTCGTCATCGCCGGGTCGTTTTTCGCGTGGCGGATGTGGTTGTCGTATGAAAAAGCGCAGATCACACGAGGCTGGATGCAGGTTCCATGCCGCATCGTCTCATCGCGCGTCGTGAGCGAGCGCCCGACGCCAAACTCCAATCCCGCGCATCGCGTCGAGATTCATTACGAATACGAGATCAACGGAGCAAAACACAGCGGCACACGGATTCGCCAGGTCGAGGCCGCGCCCACGCCGCATCTGGACAACGCACGCGAAAAGCAGATCAACTATCCACCCGGCTCCACACGCGCCTGCTTCGTCAATCCCGCGTCACCGGATGAGGCCGTGCTGGAGCATGCCTCTCGCGCGGCACTTTACTCGATCTGGTTTCCACTGCTCTTCGTCGCGGGAGGCATTGGCATGCTGCGCGGGGCGCTGAGGCGGCGTCAGGAGACAACTAATCCCTTGTGAAGGCCGGTAACGTGCCTTCACTCCGTCTCGCCATGAAAACAGCACTGCTCTCTCTTTTGATCGCCACGCTGGCCCTCAACGTCTCCGCTGCCGATGAGGCTGCGGCCAAGCCATCCATCTTCAAGGACATGATCAAGAACAAGCTTGTCGCAGTCGATGGCAAACGGGTGGACAAATATGAGATGGCGGAGGAACCGCAGTACTATGCCTTTTACTTTTCCGCGCACTGGTGCCCGCCGTGCCGGGCATTCACGCCCAAGCTCGTCGAGTTTTACAACGCCCAGGAAGGCAAAAAGAAGAACTTTGAGATCATCTTCGTCTCCAGTGACCATGATGAAAAATCCATGGAGGAGTACATGAAGGGCGATGCGATGCCCTGGCCTGCGATCGCCTTTCGCAGCGTTGACCGCATGAAGGAGATCAAGAAATACTGCGGCGACGGCATTCCCTGCCTCGTGCTGGTGGATCGTGAAGGCAAGGTCATTTCCGACAGCTACGAGGGCAAGAAGTACCTCGGTCCAACCAAGGTCATGAACGACATTCCCGCGAAGACGGCGAAGTGATGGTTCACGGCTCGCGCCATGAGTCCTTCATGAGCTTCTCCAACTCGGCGACGAGTTCCGGCTTCTCCGCTGCGAGGTTCTTTTCCTCGCCGATGTCGGTTTCGAGGTTGTAGAGCAGTTTTTCGAGCGGCTTGGGCTTCGCTTTGTTCTTCGCATCCTTCGGACCTGCGCCGGTGTTGAGATGGATCAGCTTCCAAGGCCACTTCAACACCGCGAGCTTGCCACCCTGCTCGTTGAACGCCCAGTAGAGATGGGAATGCTGTTTCTGCTCTTCTTTGCCCAGCAGCGTCGGCAGGAAGGAGATGCCGTCGGTTTCAGCCGCGAGCTTCGTGCCGGTCAATTCGGCTACGGTGGGCATCAAATCCTGAAATCCGCTCACGTGCTCGTTCACGCTGCCCGCTTTGATCTTGCCTGGCCACCAGGCGATGAAGGGCTCGCGGATGCCACCGTCGGTCATGTCGCGCTTCGTACCTTTGAAGTCGCCGTTGCTGTTGAAGAAATCGCTGTCGTGGCCGCCCTCGTGATGGGGGCCGTTGTCGCTGGAGAACATGACGATCGTGTTCTCGGCGATGCCCAGCTCCTTCAGACGCGCCAGCACCTTGCCCACCTCGTTGTCGAGGAAGCGGATGAACTGCGCGAAGCCTTTCTCCACATCCGGCCAGTCCTTGTTCTTGAACTCGCCGTAGTCGGGACACTCCAAGCCGTGGCCCAACGGCGAATTCTTGCCCGCTTCGTTGTTCGCATGCGGGATGTTGAACGCATAGTAGAGAAAGAACGGCTCCTTCGCCTTCGCACGCTCGCCGAGGTAGCGCTGCACATCGTCCGCCAGCAGTTGCGGCACCCAGGCCTTGCGTCCGTCGAGCGGTGCCACGCCTGTGCCGACAAGGTCGCTGTCCTTGTAGTCCTTGGCGTCCTTGAACGAACCTTCGATCACCGTGTTCGGCAGATCGATGATCTGGCCGTTCCGGATCAGCGTCTTCGTGTAAAAGTTGTGCGCGTGGCTCGTGCCCACGTAGCCGAAGAATTCGTCAAAGCCCTTCTTTTGCGGATCATCCAGCGGCAGCGGCTTGCCGAGGCCGTACTTGCCGATGCACGCGGTGTGGTAGCCCGCCAACTTCAATAGTTTCGGCACCGTCATGTCAGCATCCGGGATGATCCACGGATCGTTCCCGCGAATCCGGCAGTGCCCTGTGTGCAAACCGGTCATCAGCACGCAGCGCGACGGCGCGCACACCGTGCAGCCCGCGTAATGCCGCGTGAACTTCATTCCCTCCGCCGCCATCTTGTCGAGGTTCGGCGTCGTCAGCATCTTCTGTCCGTAGCACCCTGCATCGCCATAGCCCATGTCATCGGCCAGGATGTAAATGATGTTCGGCTTGTCCGCTGCGTGAGCCAGAGTGCCAAGGAAAATCAGGGTGAGAATGAAAAGCGATTTCATGGACCCCACCAAACGCAGAAACTCGCGTGTTGCTTCACCAAATCCACCTCTTTAGCCTCGGCGGGTCCACATGCCGCCCGACTTGCTCATCGTCCGCACTCTCATCGTGCAGTTCTTCGTGCTGCGTGATGGCGATGCTCTCTATCTCATCGACGCCGGGTTCATCGGCGGCATCAAGGCATTGAATCGGGCTTTGATCGCACGTGGCTGGCATGATCTGCCCATCCGCGGCATTCTGCTCACGCATGGGCACCTCGATCATGTGCGCAATGCTCCGGCGCTCGCGAAACAACACGGTGCATGGATCGCCGGTCCGGAACGTGATCTCGAACACTACGAAGGCCGCGGCCAATACACCGGCTGGGGCCGCATCGCGGGATGCGCTGAGTGGATTGGTCGCCGTCTGCTGCGCCAGCCCTCGTTTCGTCCCGACCGTCTGCTCAATGACGGCGATGAACTTCCCATCTGGGGTGATCTTCGTGTCGTGTCACTGCCCGGTCACACGCATGGCCACTGCGGCTACTATTCCGCCAGACACAGGCTGCTCTTCAGCGGCGATCTCTTTGCCACCTTCGGCTTCGGTCCTCAAATCGCTCCCATTTATCTCAATCAAGACAACAGCGAAGCCCGCCGCAGCATTCATCGCGCTCTCGAACTGCCGCTGGAAGGCGTGTTGCCGTGTCATGCGGACAAATCGTCGCCGGAAAAGCAGTTGGAGTATCTTCGTGGCCTTGCCGCATCATGATTCGCCACTTCCTTCATTCCGTTTCGTTTGATCGTGGGTCCGTCGCCGACTGGGACTCGCATCCCTTCTCTGTTCCAGCCATCCGGCAGCTCAAAACACTTGAACTGCATCCCAAGGTCACCTTCTTCATCGGCGAGAACGGCTCTGGCAAATCCACGTTGCTCGAAGCCATCGCGGAGAAAATCGGTTTCCGCTTCTCCGGAGGCAGCCGGGTCGAAAGCATGTTCAAACACGAATACACGTCGCCGTTGACGCCTCTGCTCAAACTCAACCGCACCTCGAACCGTCTGATGGACGGCTTTTTCCTCCGTGCCGAGAGTTTCCACAACTGGGCGACCGAACTTGATGAGCTTGAAGCCACCCCGTATTGCGGCGGCGTCTTGAAGTCCTACGGCGGCAAGAGCCTCCATGCCCAGTCCCATGGTGAATCTTTCCTCAATCTGCTCACCCAGCGCATCGACGGCCATGGCATTTACCTCTTCGACGAGCCCGAGGCCGCGCTTTCGCCGCAGCGCCAGCTTTCGATGCTCGTGCGCATGCACGACCTCGTTGATGAATTCTCCCAGTTCGTCATCGCCACGCACTCGCCGCTTATCATGGCCTACCCTGATGCCTGGATTTATCAATTCGGTCCTGAGGGCATTCGCCGCATCGAGTATGAGGACACGGAGCACTACCAGATCACCCTTGGCTTCATGCGTGATCACAAAGGAATGCTGAAGCGGTTGCTGCAGCGCGAGGACGAGCTGGATTTGCGGGATGAGAGGCTTTGACAACAAAGTAGAATATCGACCCTTTCACGCCAACAGCGGTGAGCGGCCAAACTAGCCGTCCCACACGACGAGCGTCCTGTCGAAGAGCGCACTTGTCTTTGCTTTCATTTTTCCTTTCGTTTTTCCCAATCGCTCCAAATTCCCGCGTCATGCGCTCCTGTCTCCGCATCGCATTGCTTCTTTGCCTCCTGCCGATGGCTCTGGCCGCGCAAGCCACCCGGACGGCGCTGGTGATCGGCAACGCGAAGTACGAAACCAATGTCGGCCCGCTGCGAAACGCGGTGAACGACGCGAAAGCCGTCGCCAGAACCCTGCGCAACCTCGGTTTCAGCGTGATTGAGGAGCACAACGTCACGCGCGACGAGTTGCTGGCCGCCGTGATGACCTTCCGCAAGAAAATCAAAGACGCGGAGGTCGCACTCTTCTACTTCGCAGGCCATGGCATCAATGTCACCGGCTCCAACTACCTCATCCCTGTGAAAAGCGGTTACGATCCCGCCAATGCCGATGACACCACGTTGCGCCTGCTCGCAGAGACCAAACTCTTCAATGCCGAGCAGGCCGTCGCTGAAATGAGCGCCGCAGGCGCCCGCTGCAATCTCGTCATCCTCGACGCCTGCCGCAACACGCCCATCGCCCGCAACCCACGCACACGCGACGCCACAAGCGCTGGCGGATTGACGGAGATGAAACCGCCCGCCGGATCACTCATCGCCTTCTCCACCGACGCAGGCCGCACCGCGCACGATGGCGAAGGCGTGAACGGCCTCTACACCGAGGAACTCCTCAAACACCTGCGCACGCCCGGCCTCACGATCGAGCAGGTTTTCAAACGCACCCGTGCCGGCGTGCTCGAACGTTCGAATGGCGACCAAATCCCCGCCGAGTACTCACGCCTCGTCGGCGACGACATCTACCTCGCCGGCCTGCCCGCGCCCGCCGCTCCTCCCAGCACGCCTGTTGTGGCCGAGACATCACCCAATTCGGAAGCATCTCGCGCAATGAAGTCCGAAACACCTCCACCCCTTCCCAGCGACAAGGAAATCGCCAGGCTCGCCGCCGCAGGCAAAACCGCCGAATGCATCGCTGCCTTGCAACAAGTGACCGCCATGCGTGGCGCGGGCGGTTTTGCCGTCGCGCCGCTCGAAACACTGCTCGAACAGGTCAAGGATGCGCTCAAAGAAGCAACCGAGCCCACACCCAAAGTGGAATCGGCAATGCTGACCTGCGAACTCGCCCTCACTGCCCTTCGAGACTGCCTGCCGCCCGATCACGAAAAGAAAAACGCACTCACCGCAAAGGCACAGAACCGTCGTGGCGACTGCCTGCTCATCTTCGGCCGCGCCGATGAAGCCCTCGACGCCTACAACGCCGCTCTGACGCTCACGCCCGACGACGCCTACATCCTCTACAATCGCGGCCGTGCCCATCTCGCACTCGGCAACACCAACGCGGCCAAAACCGACTTCGCCACCGCCGCGAGCGACAAGTTCAAACAACCCGGCGCAAAGCAGCTCGCATCCGAGGCGCTAGAGAAGCTGAAATAGCCCCATGCCCAAATCCTGGTCCGAAAAGTTCGCGCATCCGCCGAAGCCGAGTGTCAGCAAGCTCGGCAAGCCTTATGCCGGTCATGGCGAAGGCGAAAAGATGCTCATTCCGACGCCTGCGGTCGTTGCAGCGTATGTAGAGACGATTCCGAAGGGCGAATCACGCACGATGCCGCAAATGCGCGAGGATCTGGCCAAAGCGCATCGCGCGGATTTCACCTGTCCGCTCACTGCGGGCATTTTTCTGCGCATCGCCGCCGAACTGGCCTGGGATCAGCATCAGAATGGCAAACCACTCGACAAGATCACCCCGTTCTGGCGCGTCGTGGATCTGAAATCACCGATGGCGAAGAAACTGGCCTGCGGCGTCGATTTCATCGCGAAACAACGCCAGCGGGAGAAAATTGGCTGACGATCACTCATGCCATGTCCGTGCGATGCGCTCGATCTTGAGCGCTTTACCGGTCGCAGGGTCAATCGTCACAAGAGCACCGTTCACGCGCACGGCGCCGGTGCCGACACCGAAACGCGTGGGCATCATGGTGTGGAACCGCTCGAGCACGGGCTCGATCTGGCTGCCGATGACGCTGTCCATCGGGCCGCACATGCCGGCATCGCTTTGAAAGGCGGTGCCCTTCGGCAGCACGCGTTCGTCGGCGGTGGGCACATGGGTGTGCGTGCCGACCACGGCGCTGACTTTGCCGTCGAGATGCCAGCCCATGGCGACTTTCTCGCTTGTGGCCTCGGCGTGGAAGTCCACGAAGATCACCGGCGTCTCCTCGCGCAGCTTTTCCACACAGGCCGCGATGACGGGGAACGGATTGTCGAGCTGCTGGCCCATGAAGGTGCGCCCCTGGAGGTTCACCACGGCGACTTTGCACTTCTTCGACTCCAGCACCACGAAACCGGCGCCCGGCGTGCCCTCCGGGTAGTTCAGCGGCCGCAGCATGCGCGGTTCATCAGCCAGGTAGGGCACGATCTCCTTCTGGTCCCAGATGTGGTCGCCGCTGGTGACGACTGCCGCGCCCGCGCGCATGAGGCCGATGGCGATTTTCGGCGTGATGCCGCGCCCTCCGGCGGAGTTTTCGCCGTTTACGACGATGAAGTCGAGCTTCAGTTCCTCCTTGAGCACCGGCAGCAGCAGCGAGACAGCCTTGCGGCCCGGCTCGCCCACCACATCACCCAAAAAAAGAAGGCGGAAGAGTCCGTCCGCGCTGTCAGCCGTGTTGTCGTTCATTGTGGCGCCACTTAGTAGATGATGAAGCCAGGGATCAAGTCTAGGATGAACAGATGATGAAACGAATGACGTGCTGCCAACTGCCGGCCGTCGTGCTGGCGTGCTGCATGGTGGCACGGGGCATGGCGCAGACCATCGCGCCTGTTCCCGCCACTCCTGCACCAGTCACTCCTGCACCAGTCACTCCTGCACCAGTCACTCCTGCACCAGTCACGCCTGCACCAGTCACGCCCGCACCAGTCACGCCCGCACCAGTTCCTGTCACGCCGGCGCCCACACCACCCGTAGGGGTCACACCTGCGCCCGCTCCAGTGGTCACGCCTGTCATCCCTCCTCCAGCTCCACGCCTGGACCGCCTCAGTCCGCTGGGCAAGAAACCGGACTGGCTGCGTTTGCAGTCTTTCAATCAAACGATGACACGGGCGGAGTTTGAGGCACTGATGCGTGACCTCTACCTGGATGGATCGCCGCTGCCGCCACCGTGGACGCTCGAACCCGACGGTCTTCTCGTAAAAACAGGCGATCCGGCGAGGCCGGACACGCTCATCGGTTTCGCCAATCGTTCACAACCACCGCTGCCCGGCGCGCGCACTTGGCGCAAGGCGTCCGAACTGCCGCCGCTCCAGGGCCGTCTGCCTCTGAGTGATGTGCACATCGCCATCGATCCGGGGCACATCGGTGGAAGCTGGGCGGTGATGGAGGAACGCTTCCTCAGTTTCGCGCCGGGTGAATTCATCCAGGAGGGCCAGCTCACGCTGATCACCTCCCAGATTCTCGCAGAGCGGCTCAAGGCTCTCGGCGCCTACGTCTCGCTGGTGCGTGACCGGATGGAACCCGTGACGGACCAGCGCCCCACCAACCTCGTCAACGCGGCGCGTCAAATCCTCACCGAGGCGGGCTTCCCGCAGCCCCAGGAAAGCTACAACGGCCTCACTGGCGACGCGAAAATCATCACCGTGCAGTGGCAGAGCGAGAAACTCTTCTACCGCGTGAGTGAAATCCATGCGCGCGCAAACAAGGTCAACGAGACGATCAAACCCGATGTCGTCCTCTGCCTTCACTTCAATGCCGAGTCGTGGGGCGACGCCACCGCGCCGCAGTTTTCGCCGCTGAACCACGCGCATGTCCTCGTCAACGGCTGCTACGCACCAGTGGAACTGGAGCAGCAGGACGTGCGCTTCGAGATGCTGCTGCGGCTCTTCTCCCGTATTCACGAGGAGGAACTGCCGCTCGCCAGCTCCGTGGCGGATGGCCTGCGGACCGCGACGGGGCTCCCTCCGTATGTTTACACCACGCCGAACGCCAGGCATGCCGGCACCAATCCCTACCTCTACGCGCGCAACCTGCTGGCGAACCGGCTTTACCAGTGCCCGGTGGTTTATCTCGAACCTTACGTGATGAACCACGAGGAAACCTACCGCCGCCTGCTCAACGGCCACTTTCTCGGCCGCACGCTCATCGCCGGACGGCTGCAGACCAGCGCCATCGAGGACTATGTGCGTGGCGTCGTGGATGGCCTTCTGTCCTACTACCAGAAACATCGGCCCAAATGAAGGTGCTCGTCGCAGGCTGTGGGTTTGTGGGAGAACGGGTGGCGGATCAGCTTCACACCGCGGGGCATGATGTGATTGGTCTCACGCATTCTCCTGAATCCACCGCACGACTCGCTGCCATCAAACCTTGGAGCGTTGAATCTTGTGATGTCTCCAATCGTGATGCTGTCATGACCCTGGCCGCCAAAGTCGATGCCCCGGGCATTGACGCCTTCATCCACTGTGCCAGTTCGAGCCGGGGTGGCACGGAGGTTTATCAAGGCGTTTATGTGAACGGCATGCGCCATCTTGTGGATGCCTTCCCACGCGCCTTTGCGCTCTACACCAGCAGCACGAGCGTGTACCCGCAGACGAACGGAGAAACCGTCGATGAAACCAGTTTCGCCGATCCTGACCGCGACACGGGCCGTCTGCTGCGTGAAGCAGAGAACATTGCGCTTGGTGCCAATGGCGCCGTGGCACGCCTCGCCGGCATCTACGGGCCCGGACGTTCGTTCATCCTGAAAAACCTCCTCGAACGAAAAGCTTCGATCGAAGGCAACAGCGGCCAGGGCCGCCTGCTCAACCAAATCCACGCAGACGATGCCGCCTCCGCGCTCGTTCACATCGTCACACAGCGTCTGAGCGGCATCTTCAACGTCGTCGATGACGCGCAGATGACGCAACGGCAGTGCCTGGAGCGCCTGTGCATGACCTTCGGCGTCAAACTGCCACCCGAACGCGAACCCGATCCCAACCGCAAACGCGGCTGGAGTCACAAACGTGTCTCCAACACCAAACTGCACTCCGCGGGCTGGAGACCGCGCTATTCGAGTTACTTCGATGCGTTGCGTGACGACCCCGATCTCGCTTCGTCGATCCTCAATCTCGTTCACACGGGTGGAGAGGTTCCCCTGCCCCGCCAGCCGAACATCCTGCTCATCGGCCTCATGGGTTCGGGCAAAACCACCGTCGGTCGCGTCGTCGCGCAGATGATCGGCTTCCAGTTCGTCGATACCGACGCGATGATCGTCGAAACCGCGGGTAAAACGATCCCCGAAATCTTCGCCGCAGAGGGCGAGGCTGGCTTTCGCCTGCGCGAGTCCGCCGCGCTGCGCTCGCTCCTCGGCAAACGCGGCTGCGTCATCGCCACCGGCGGTGGCATCGTCACCCAGCCTCGGAATCTTCCCATCCTGCATCACCTCGGTTACATCGTCTGGCTCGACGCCGATCCTGAGCGCCTCGCCCGCCGCACAGCCATGAACACCAACCGCCCGCTGCTCGCCGGCGAGGAGGATCCCAAGGCCAAGCTCGAACGGTTGCTCACCGAGCGCAAACCGCTCTACAAATCGCTCGCCGACCTCCGCATCCAGACCGCCGAGCTCACGCCACAGGAAACCGCGTATGGCGTCATGGAAAGCGCCCGCGTCTTTTTCGCCAAGATGAAGCGCTGAGCGGCCGCATCACTTTGGTCCGCCGCCCGGCATCGCCGGCATCTTCATCTCGGTGTAGCTCTCCGGCGCGGCGAACTCCTTCGCATCGACATCCAGCTCCGTCGCGGAGACCAGCAGCGTGATCATGCTCTTGCCCATCATCGTCATTTCGGATTTCACCACCATGCCGTTGAAGTCGGATGCCTGCGGGGCAAGTCCGGCCATCGCGTTGCCCATCGCCTTGCCGAGTTTGTCGTTCAACGCGTTGATCTCCGCGAACCTCGGAAAGTCCTTCGCCACCCAGAAGCGGCCTTTGCCGAGCTGCCCTTCCCACGTGTAAACTTCCGTCTCCCACCCGCCCACCTTCTCCTTCTGGCCTGTCGCCACAGGTTTGGGCGCCGGCTGCTTGCTAAGCGGCGCCATGGCCTTCGCCGCCTCCATGGCAGATTTCATCGTCGCCAGGTCCATCTTCATCATCACCTTCCGCGTGTGCATGAGCGTCAGCATGCCCTCCGAGCTGACAATGACGCTCGTCTGCTTGTCCACGTCCACCCGCGCCTGCTCCCCTTTGATTTTGGTGACCGTTTCCTTCTCCTGCCCCTCGGTGACAGTCTTCTGCACAATGACCCAGTCGGCACGGGCAGATGAGAGGCACAGCAGTATGGCGAGGATGGGGATGGGCTTTTTCATGATGTGGCGACGCTAACAGAAACCGGCTTCACGGGTCAATCTCGAACGTGTCCGGCCTTGAATCGCAGCCACTCACTCCGCATCATCAGAACCATCTCATGAGCCGACTCTTTGCCTTCATCCGCCATCACCTCGCCGGCTCGGGCATGCTGCTCGCGTTGATTCTGCTCTGTGGGTTCTTCAGCATCGTCACATGGACCGAACAGCAGCCGCAGGATGCCGCAGCAGCGCAGGAACTGGCCTCGCGCATCCAACCGGCCGAAAAAGTGCTCATCGTCGTGCGCCCGCAGACGGAGGACATCGCGTTCGCTGAAGCCTTGAACACCGCACTCGGCTCCCGTGCCGAGATCGTGCAGGGCGAGCCAAAGGATGCACGTGCCGCGCTGCAACGTGCCGCGGCGTCGGGTGGCCTCGATGTCATTGCCTGCAATCCCGCCACCGCTTCCTGGCTCGTTTTTGCCGATCTCGCCACCGACTTTCCCGCGCTCAAAAATACGCGCGTGCTCAAACCGGCATCACAATCGTGGCCAGTCTTCCTCAAGGCCGACAACCTGCTCAACATCGCCAACCAGATCGCCGTCATCGCCATCCTCGCCATCGGCATGACAATCGTCATCATCACTGGCGGTATCGACCTGAGTGTCGGCAGCCTCATCGCACTCTCCGCCGTCATCACGACCATGATCGTGCGTGATTTTTGCGGTGGAACCAATGCCGGAACGTTGGGAATGCTCGCCGCTGCTGTTGGCGGCATCGCTTTGTGCGGCGCATGCGGTTTGATCTCCGGCACGTTCATCACGCGGCTGCGCATGCCGCCGTTCATCGTCACTCTGGCGATGATGCTGGTGTGCAGCGGCCTTGCATATCGTCTCGCGGAGAATCAATCCGTCTATCAAGTGCCGGATTCCTTCGTCTGGCTCGGACGCGGCGCTGATCTGTTCGGTTTGCCGAACGCCGTCGTTCTCATGCTGCTGCTCTATGCTGTCGCGCATGTCGTGATGACGCAAACCGGCCTCGGTCGCCATCTCTACGCCGTCGGCGGCAACAGCGAGGCTGCCTTTGTCTCCGGTGTGCCGGTCAAGCGTGTCATTCTCATCGCTTACATTCTTTGCGGCCTGCTCGCCGGACTCGGCGGTGTGGTGACGGCGTCGCTGCTCAAAAGCGGATCGCCCACCTACGGCCAGATGTATGAGCTGTATGTCATCGCCGCCGTCGTGGTCGGCGGCACGAGCCTCAGCGGCGGCAAAGGCACCATGCCCGGCACCCTGATCGGCGCCTTCATCATCGCCGTGATTCAAAACGGCATGAACCTCACCAACGTCGAAAGCAACACGCAGAAAATCGTCCTCGGTCTCGTCATCCTCGGTGCTGTGCTGGTGGACCGCGTGCGGAAATGAACAGCCAGATTTTTGAACCACTCATCTTCACTGATGGAACACGAATGTCAGAATTCTGAATCTGGAGCATTGATGAAAACTAAACCGTGTTTGAAAACCGGATGTCACACGTCGCCGCACAGCAAATGATCTGGCATCGGTGAGTGCTTCGAAGCACGCGGCAGCGTCTTGGAGTGCGCCGAAAGCGGCGGAGGGCCGCCGCAGTCCAGGACGCTCTCGCGGCTGTCGTTCCGGTGATGTTTCCTCGACGCAACTGAGGTTTTCAAACACACACTAACGCAACACCACACGGCACGGCGCTCCATCCGCGCCGACCAGTTTAAGCGGCAGGCAGATCAACTCGTAGTAGCCGTCCTTGATGTCGGAAAGGTTGAGACCCTCGATCACCCAGATGCCGGCACCGAGCATGATCTGATGCGTTTCGACGCCGTCCTTGTTGAATCCGCCGATGCTCAGGTAATCGACGCCAACGGTCATGACTTTCTGCTCAACGAGATATTGCGCAGCGTCCTGGCGGATGGAGACGAAGTCCTTGTCGAACTCGTCTGAGTTCCAGCTTCGCGTCGAGTTGCGCGTCTTGAACAGCACGCGCTGCCCGGTGGCAAGCTTGAGCTTCTTCAAATCATCCGCGGTGATTTGATCCTCGCAGTCGAGCTCAAACACACGGCAGCGTCCAATCACCGCCTCCAGCGGCAGTTGTTCCATCGTCATGCCGTAGGCGATGAAGTGCCGCGGCGCATCCATGTGCGTGCCCGTGTGGGCGCTCATGGAGAGGTGGGTCAGATTGCACACCGCACCGTCTTCCATGCGGTTGACGCGCTTGATATGGCACTCGGGATCGCCGGGCCAGTGCACCATGCCGTCGCGCAGCGGCACAGACACATCTTTCCAAGAGCGTTTCATGGGGAGAGAGGGTGACAGGAGCGAACCAAGGCGCAAGACCCGCGGAAGGCAACCCGTTTGCTCAACGCATGAGCACCCCAGCCACCTCCCGCCGTCAGTTCGTCAAAACCGCCACTGCCGCAGCCTTTGGATTCCAAATCGTGCCACGTCACGTGCTCGGCGGCCCCGGCTTCACACCGCCGAGCGAGAAGGTGAACCTCGGCTGCATCGGCATCGGCGGACAAGGCGGCGGAGACATCCGCGATCTCGATTCCACCGGCCTCGCGAACATCGTCGCGCTCTGCGATGTCGATCTCGATCACGCCGCAGGCACGATCAAAATGTATCCGGACGCGAAGCTCTACCGCGATTACCGCGAACTGTTGGACAAGCAAAAGGACATCGACGCTGTGCTCGTCGCAACGCCCGATCACGTACACGCGCCTGCGAGCATCATGGCGATGCGTGCCGGGCGTCATGTCTATGTCGAGAAACCGCTCGCCCACACCATCGCCGAGGCACGTGCAATGCGTGATGTGGCGAAAGAAACCAACCGTGTCACGCAGATGGGCAATCAAGGCCATGCAGGCGAAGGCATCCGCCTCACGCGCGAGTGGATCGATGCCGGTGCCATCGGCAAAGTGACCGAGGTGCATGTGTGGTCGGATCGTCCTGGCAAATTCTGGGACACGCAGGGTCGCAGCTATCCCACTGACATTCCGCCTGTGCCGAAGAACCTTGATTGGAACCTCTGGCTCGGCCCCGCGAAGGAGCGCCCGTATCATCCTGACTTCTGCCCGCGCAAATGGCGTGGCTGGTGGGACTTCGGCTGCGGCGCGCTGGGTGACATGGCCGTGCACAACGCCGATCCCGCCTTCTACGCGCTCGATCTCGACGCGCCGGACTGGGTCGAGGCCGAGAACGGCCCGAACAACAACCAGTCGTTTCCGATTTGGAGCATCATCACCTACCACTTCCCCGCCAAAGGCGATCGCGGGCCGGTGAAGATGGTCTGGTATGACGGCGGCAAGCTTCCGCCACGTCCCGAAGGTCTCGAAGAAACGCGCAACCTCGGCGACAACGGCATCTACTTCGTCGGCGACAAAGGCTGCATCCTCGCTGGAGGCTGGAGCGGCACGCCTCGCATCGTTCCGGAATCAAAGATGCAGCAGTTCGTCATTCCCGCGAAGACGATCCCACGCTGCAAAAACGGCCACCGCGCCGAATTCCTCGAAGCCTGCAAATCCGGCAACCCGCAGGACGCGAAGAGCGGCTTCTGGTATTCCGCGCCTTTCACCGAATCACTGCTCGTCGGCCTTCTCGCTGTGCGTTTCGGCAAACGTGTCGAGTGGGACACGCAGGCGCTCAAATCACCGAACACGCCCGAGGCGGGTGCGATCATCCACAAGGCATATCGCGCGGGTTACGGCATTTGAACAAGGAGTGATGGCTTCCAGCCATCACCGCATGACGGCAGGATACCGTCACTCCTTGAATCAACCCTGATTCGGAACCCGGTCACGCCAGTAGTCTGGTCGTCTTTTCTCGTGCATCACGGCGTAGATGCAGACCAAAGACGCATCTGGATCAAAGCTGTAATACAGACGGAAGGGAAACTTCTTCAGCCGATAGACCTGGATGCTTTCTCCTGCGGGCGGATAACGTCGCGGATCAGCCAGGATGTCATTCACCGCAGCCCGCACGGCTTGCACGAAACGATCGCCTGCAAAGAGGCTGCGGTCCTCATACCAATGAGCCGCGTCGTGAAACTCGGCGCTGGCCTCGGGATGAAACTCAAACGTCATGCACTGCGCCGCGTCTTGAGCGATTGCGTGATCTCCTGGAACACTTGCTCGCCGGGAATCGTTTTGACCTGTCCAGAGCGTATTTCCTCCACTCGTTTCTGAACCTCTTGAAGCTGCTCGGCATCAAGCGCAGGATCACTTTGAATGGTGGGAATGAGCCGCTCCACCAGTTGCAGACGGGAATCGTCCGGCAGGGCCAGAGCTTCTTCAAAGAGGCTGTCGATGGTCGCGATCATGGTTTGATGTTACCTCAACCGGGTTCACAAGACAAGACGTGTGTTCCCATCACACCAGCAGCTTCGTCACCAGTTCTCCCGCAACACCCGTGAGCCTCATGTCGAGGCCTTGGAAGCGCTGGCTGAGCTTCGTGTGATCGAAGCCGAGCAGGTGCAGCAGCGTGGCATGCAGGTCGTGCACGTGCACAGGATCCTCGGTCGTGTTAAAGCCAAATTCATCGCTCTGACCGAGCGTGAGGCCCGGTTTCATGCCGCCGCCGGCGAACCACATGCTGAAGCAGTTCGGATGATGGTCGCGGCCGTCGTTGCCGCCCTGCACCATCGGTGTGCGACCGAATTCGCCGCCCCAGATGACAAGCGTGTCGTCGAGCAGGCCGCGTTGTTTCAAATCACGTACCAGCGCGGCGCACGGCTGGTCGGTGAGGCCGCATTGATCCTTCAAGCCCTTCACCAAGCCGCCGTGATGATCCCACGCCTCGTGGAAGAGCTGCACGAAGCGCACGCCGCTTTCGATGAGACGACGCGCGAGCAGGCAGTTGTTCGCGAATGACGCCTCGCCGGGCTTCGCGCCATACATGTCGAGGATGTGCTTCGGTTCCTTCGAGATGTCCATCAGCTCCGGCGCGGTCTGCTGCATCCGATAGGCCAGCTCGAAGCTGTTGATGCGGCTGGCGATCTCCGGATCGCCCACGACGTTGAGGCGTTCTTCATTGAGCTGCTTCAACACATCGAGCGTGTCACGCTGCGTCGCATCATCGATGCCTTCTGGATTGTTGAGGAAAAGCACGGGCTCGCCGCTGCTGCGGAAGGGCACGCCTTGATACACGGTAGGCAGGAAGCCGCAGCCGAAGTTGCTCAAGCCGCCGCTAGGACCTTTCTGTCCGCTTTGCATCACGACGTAGCCGGGCAGGTCTTCGTTCTCCGTGCCGAGACCGTAAAGCGTCCACGCGCCGAAGCTCGGACGACCGAAGATTTGCGAGCCGGTGCTCATCAAGATTTGCCCGGGCGCATGATTGAACGCGTCGGTTTTCATCGAGCGCACAATCGTGAGATCGTCGGCGATCTGCGAGAGATGCGGCAGCAATTCGCTCAACTCCGCGCCGCTTTGACCATGCCGTGCGAATTTGAACTTCGGCCCAAGCAGCTTGCTGTTCGGATTGATGAACGCCGCACGGTAACCTTCGAGCAGGTTGGGCGGCGGCAGCTTGCCGTCCCATTTCGAGAGCTCCGGCTTGTTGTCGAACAGCTCCAGATGGCTCGGCGCACCGCCCATGAACAAATAGATCACGCGCTTCGCCTTCGCCGGATAATGCGGTCTTTTGACCGCCAGCGGACGGGCCGGAGCCGCGGCCGCGTTGCCGCGCATCAGATCCATCGCAGCAATGCTCGCCAGGCCCACGCCGCAGTCTTTGAAAAACCAGCGGCGGGTGCGGTAGCGGGCGTATTCGGCCTGAAGTTCAGTGCGGAGGTTCATTGCATGCGAATGGACGCACAGAAATCGCCCGCTGGCGACACCGTCTATCGCATGCGCTTGCGCAGCACAATCCCCGCGGCGGCTTTGTCCATGCAGGTGTATTCGAGTGAAGGATCGGCATGCATGCTTTCGTTCCAACCGCCCCATGAAGCTCCCCAGCCTCTTCCTTTCGTCATTCCTCATTGCCTCACTTCGTTCGCTCCTTCGGAGCAGCACACGCTTCGCGGTGCTGGCTGTCTCGCTGTGCTCGGCTCTGGTTTCGTCATTCGCTGCGGAGCAGCGTCCCAACATTCTCTGGCTGACCAGCGAAGACCATGGCCCGCACATGGGCTGCTATGGTGATACGTATGCAGACACGCCGGTGGTCGATGCGCTGGCGGCCAAGGGCATGCTTTTCAAACACGCATGGTCCTGCGGTCCCGTGTGCGCCGCCGCGCGCACGACGATCATCGCGGGCATGTACTCGCCTTCCACCGGCGGCGAGCACATGCGCAGCATGGTGGCGATGCCGAAGGGCACGAAGATGTATCCGCAGTTCCTACGCGAGGCCGGCTACTACTGCACGAACAACAGCAAAGAGGACTACAACCTCAAGAAGCCCGAGGGAGTGTGGGACGAGTCGAGCGGCAAGGCGAGTTGGAAGAACCGCAAGGACGGCCAGCCCTTCTTCGCCATCTTCAACGAGCAGTGCAGCCACGAAAGCCAGCTCCGCAAACGCCCGCACGTGGCGATCCATGATCCCGCCAAGGTACGCGTGCCCGCCTATCATCCCGACATCCCGGAAGTGCGTCAGGATTGGGCGCAGTATTATGACCAGGTGACGCTCGCTGATGCGTCAGCAGGCAAGCGCCTGAAGGAAATCGAGGACGCCGGACTCGCCGAGGACACGATCGTGTTTTACTACGCCGACCACGGCAGCGGCATGCCGCGCAGCAAGCGCTGGCCGTGCAATTCAGGCCTGCAGGTGCCGATGGTCGTCTATTTCCCACCGAAGTGGAAACACCTCGCGCCGAAGGAATATGCGCCCGGTGTGAAGTCCGACCGTCTCGTGAGCTTCGTCGATCTCGCGCCCACGCTGCTCAGCATCATCGGCGTGCAGCCACCGCAGTGGATGCAGGGCCACGCCTTCGCTGGAAAATATCAAACCGAGCCGCAGCCCTTCATCTACGGCTTCCGCGGCCGCATGGACGAGCGCTACGACTGCGTGCGCAGCGTCACCGACGGACGCTTCGTCTATCTGCGCAACTACATGCCCCATCTCTCGCAAGGGCAGCACGTGTCGTATCAGTTTGAAACGCCCACCACCGCCGCTTGGCGAAAACTCTACGACGAAGGCAAGCTCACACCCGAGCAGTCGATCTTCTGGAAGGAGCCGAAGGATCCCGAGGAACTTTACGACCTGCAGAGCGATCCCGACGAAGTTCACAACCTCGCCACCTCACCCGAACACGCCGAAACGCTGGCGAAGATGCGCGCGGCACAGGAAGGCCTCGCGATGAAAATCCGCGACGTCGGTCTCCTGCCCGAAGGCGAGATGCACCAGCGCTCCGAAGGCACCACGCCCTACGAGATGGCGCACGATGACAAGCTCTACCCGCTCGCCCGCATTCTGAAGGCTGCCGGAGAAGCCTCATCGATGAAATCCGACGCGATGGCCGATCTCAAAGATGGTTTCGCCGACAAGGACAACGCCATCCGTTACTGGAGCGCCATGGGCATCCTCATGCGTGGCAAGGACGGACTCGCCGCCGCACACGATGAGATGACGAAAGCCGTCGGTGACAGCTCCACCTACGTGCAAGTCGTCGCCAACTGGGCGCTCGCCAAATATGGCAGCGATGCGGATCTCGCCGCGGCATTGCCGAAACTGGTCAATCTCGCGAACTGGAGCCAGCACGATGTGTTCACCACCATGAGCGCCCTCAATGCGATCGGCGATCTTGGTGACAAGGCCAAACCCATCGCCAGCGAACTCAAGAAACTGCCCGCGAAGGGGGAGTCGCCTGATGGCCGTTTCGCCGGATACACCGCGCGTCTTCTCGCTGATTTGAACGGCGGCAAACCTGTATTCACTCCCGCGCCGGGTGTCACTCCGGAGGAGCCGGTGAAGAAAAAGAAGAGGGGCAAGAAATGAGGTTTCCGATGATCCGGTTTCTTCTGCTTTCGCTTTTTGTCACTGTCTTCGCCCGCGCGGCAGATCGTCCGAATGCGATTCTCTTCATCGCGGATGACGTGAGCTGGAATGATCTCGGCTGCTACGGCAATGCCGAGGCGCGTACTCCGAACATCGACCGGCTCGCCGCACATGGCCGGCGTTTTGATGAAGCCATTCTGGTCGCCAGCAGTTGCAGTCCCAGCCGCTCAAGCATCATCACCGGGCGTTATCCGCACAACAACGGCCGCGCATCGGAACTGCATCAGCCCATTGCCGCGAACCTGCCGTGGTTTCCGCGTCTGCTGCGCGAAGCGGGCTACTACACCGCGCTTGTGGGCAAGCATCACATGACTTCCGACAAACCTGCCGCGGGCGAACAGCCACAACCGGAACCGTTTGATCTCGTGGACAAGGGCAACGGACCCGGCAACAGCGGCGGCCACGCCACCTGGGTGAAGACGGTGCAGGAACGTCAGAAGGACAAGCCGTTCTTCTTCTGGTTTGCCTCGTATGACGCCCATCGTGCATGGGATGCAGACAAACAATGGGACGAAAAGCAATACGGGCCGAAACACGATCCTGCGAAGGTCATCGTGCCGCCGTATTTGAACGACGATGCCGCCACGCGCGACGATCTCGCCTCCTACTACAACGAAATCACGCGCTTTGATCACTTCATCGGTCGCGTCGTTGCCGAGTTGGAAAAAGAAGGCGTGCTCGACAACACGCTCATCCTTGTGATGGCCGACAACGGCCGCCCCTTCCCGCGTGCAAAGACGCGCCTGCACGATTCGGGCATGAAGACGCCGTTCGTCGCGCATTGGCCGAAGGGCATCGCCAAACCCGGCACGGCCACACAGAGCCTGGTCAGCTCGATCGACATCGCGCCGACAATCCTCTCGCTCGCGAATGTCACCGTGCCGCTGACGATGCAGGGCGTCAGCTTTGCACCGATTCTCGAGAATTCGGAAGCCACGCCACGCAAACATGCCTTCTCCGAACACAACTGGCATGACTACGAGGCCCATGGCCGGTCGGTGCGTTCCGAAGGCTTTCTCTACATCGTCAATGCTCGCCCGCAGCTCGCGTGGCAGGGTCCGGCGGACTCCGTGCATTCGCCTTCGTTCCAAAGCCTGCGCGCCGTGCGCGATGCCGGCAAGCTCACACCCGCACAGGCGGATGTCTTCCTCGCCCCGCGTCCAACGGTGGAACTCTACCGCACCGATGCCGACGCGCTGCAATTGACCAACCTCGCGGACGATCCGGACTACACCTCGGTCAAACAACGCCTCGCGAAGCTCTTGAACGAATGGACCGACGCCACCGGCGATTCCGTGCCCGCCGAGATCTCAAAGGACTACTTCGATCGCGAAACCGGCGAGCGGCTCAAGATCAAAGAGCAGGACTACCGCCGCACGCCTCCCGGCTGGGACCGGGACGCCATTCACGTGAACGCCCCGGGCCCGCGTTGAGCGCCGCTTCGGCGGCTTCATGTGCATTTCCGATAGTGCACCGTGCGAAAACGGGCTTCACAGCGGACGTTGGTTCTGCCTACCATTGCGCCAACCATGAAACGCCTCCTTCTCAGCCTTGCCCTGGCTTCGTCCTTCGTCCTTCCGCAGGTTTCGTCCGCCGCCGAACCGCTCCGCGTTTTCATCCGTGCCGGCGCGAAATCCCACGCCCCCGGCGCGCATGATTTTCCGCAGTTTTTGAAGGACTGGGTGCCGCTGCTCAATGAACGCGGCGCCAAGTGCGACGGCGCGCTTGAATTTCCGACGAAGGAGCAGATCGACAAGACGGATGTGCTCATCCTGCACGCGCAGGAAGCCGGGAACATCAAGATTGGCGACGAGCGGAAGAACCTGATGGAGTTCCTGAAGCGCGGCGGCGGCCTGGTGGTGATTCATGCGGCGGCGGTGTCGCGCGATCACGACTGGTTCAAGACGATCATCGGCGGCTCGTGGCATTTCGGTCAGACGAAGTGGCTGGAGGCGCCCATGAGCCTCTACTTCACCGATCACGAGAACCCGATCACGAAGGACATCAGCAACTTCGACATCGATGACGAGATCTACTACGACATGGACCTGCTGCCCGAGACGAAGATCCTCGCCGCCGCCTACACGCCGAACACGCCGCAAGTCAAAGGCGGCAACAAAGAGGCCCAGGCCCGCGCCGCCGAGGCTGTCGCGAAAAAGAAGGGCGTGAACATTTACGACATCCAGCCGCAGGTGTGGACTTATGAACGTAATGGGGCCATTCCTGGCCCCGGTGAAGGGGACAAGAATGTCCCCGGTACGACTTATCGCGCCTTCACCTGCATCCCCGGCCACTGGTACAAGAACTTCTCTCACAACGGCGTCCGTACTGCCATCCTGCGCGGCATCGCGTGGGCTGGAAAGCGGGAGAACATCGACGAGTTCTGCAAGCCGACCGAGCTGGGCGACGCGCTGCGCTACGTCGAAGGTGGCTGCCCGAGCCCGCAGGAGCTGCCGAAGGCGTTGGAGGTGCATCCGGAGTTCAATCTGTCGCTCGTCGCCTCCGAGCCGCTCATCAACAAGCCGATGAACATCGACTGGGATGAAAAAGGCCGCCTGTGGGTCACCGAGACGCCGGAATATCCGAACGGCCTGCGTCAGGCCAATGTCGAGGCGTGGAAGGACAGCGGCAGCATCAAGCCCGGCCAGTACGAGCGCAAACCGCTCGATCGCGTCAGCATTCTCTCCGACACGAACGGCGACGGTGTCATGGACAAGAAAACGGTCTTCGCCGACGAGATCGAGCTCGCCACCAGCAGCGTGTTTTACAAAAACGGCGTCATCGTCTGCGCCGCGCCGGACATCTGGTACTTCGAAGACACCAACGGCGACGACAAGGCCGACAAGCGCACCAAGCTCTACACGAACCTCGGCAATCGCGACACGCACGCCGTCATCAACAACATGCGCTGGGGACTCGATGGCTGGATTTATGCCACGCATGGGTATTCGTCGTCGGACAATGTTCAGTGCCTCGGAGTTTCAGGTTCCAAGTCTCAAGTTTCAAGTTCACCGGATCGGAGCGGCAGCTCCAACTTGAAACCTGAAACTTTAAACTCCCCAACTGGAGTCAGCATCGGCGCAGGCGTCGTTCGCTTCCGCCCAGACGGCACCAAGATCGAACAATACGCCAGCCGCGGCGGCAACACCTGGGGCCTCGACATCACCACCGACGGTCAGGTTTTCTACACGCAGCCGACGAGCGGCAATCACTTCATTCACGTCGTGCTGCCGGAGTATGTGCTGGCGAAAGGCAAGCTGCCCGGCGTCATGGGAACGAACGGCATGCTGCCGAAGGAGCCGACGTATCCGGCGATGCACTGGGAGCAGCAGGCCTATGTGCAGATTGATCAAGTCGGCAGCTACACCGCTGCTGCTGGTTGTGCGATCTATGAAGGCGGCGCGTGGCCCAAGAAGTGGAACTACGGCTACTTCGTCACCGAACCCACGTTGAACATCGTCAGCCACTTCATGGTCGAGCCCGACGGCGTCACCTACAAAGCGCATCGCGAGCCGGGTCGCGAGCAAACCGAGTTCATTCGCAGCAAGAACCTCTGGTTCCGTCCGATCGAGAATCGCGTCGGTCCGGATGGCGCACTGTATGTCGTCGATTTCTGCAATCAGGCCGTCATCCACAACGACACCCGCGGTCCCACGCACGGTCCTGCCAATGCGGCCGTCCGTCCCGACCGCGACCACTACTACGGCCGCATCTGGAAGGTGCAGCACAAGGAAGCGAAGGCTCCCTCCGCCACCGCCTATCGCCATCGACCCGAAGCCCACGGCACGATGGGCACCACGGCATTGAAGTTGTTTGAAGAAGCGGAGGCTAGAACAAAAGAATGGGAGGCCCAATTCGCTGCAGCCACGGATGTCGGTGCCCGCAAAAGCCTGGAAAATGCCTACGGCGACGAAGAATCCGATCGGGCAGTTAAGCTAATTGAGCTGTTCTTACAGGCGGAAGACGACTGGACCAAGTCGTCGGTCATCGCTACTTCGGTGGCTTCTTCCAACGCATTCCTCGTCGTATCACAGGGACTTGGACATAAGGGAGATCGTGTGAAGCTCGGCCAGCTCATGACTGCGTTGGCTCCCCATGTTCTGTCTCCAAGACTTGGAGGTGATCCGAAGTTGGCAAAAACAGCACATCTGTATTCGATGTTCAACGTGCTCGCGAACCCGAAGGTCGAAGCCGACGAACTGAAAATACTGGTTCTCCAGGGCATCGCTGGTCAGTTTGACGAACCTCCTGCCATGTCGGCAGAGCTTGTTTCTGTCGTTAAGAAGCTTCTCGGTCAACCTTCACTCGCCGCTGCAACGTTGCCGCTGGTGTCGAAGTGGGACAAAGGCGGTGCGCTGAAAGCGGAGGTGACGGCGGAGCTCGCGAAACTGATGAAACTCTTCCGCGATGACGTGAAGGCGCCTGAGGATCTGCGCCTCGCTGCGGCGATGGGATTGATCGGCGCGCGCGATGCGGACGGCACGATCTTGGGCGAAGTTTTTGAGACGCTCGGTTCCGACAGTCTCTCGACCGGACTGAAACTGCGGCTGGTGCAATCGCTAGGCGAACAGGCGGATGCTGAAGTTGGCAAAAATCTGGCGTTTGCATTTGCACGTCTGCCCAAGGAAGTGCAGCCCGCGGCCTTCGAAGCCATCGTCAAGCGGCCTGAAGCCACCAGCGCTCTGTTGAACGCCGTGAAGGACGGAAACATTGACCGCGCGATTTTCGCCCCTGGCGATGTCGCACGCCTGCGCTCACATCCGAACAAACAAATCGCCAAACGCGCGAACGACCTCTTCAAGGTCAACAACGCCGCGAAGGACGCCATCATCGCCAAACTCGTGCCGGAGGTCGAGAAGCCCGGCAACACCGCGAACGGCAAGATGCTCTTCACTGCCGCGTGTGCTGTCTGCCACAAGCTCGGCGACATCGGCGCTCCCGTCGGCCCGCCGCTGGATGGCATGGGCGCGCATGGCCCGGCCGAACTTCTCGTCCACATCGTTGATCCGAACCGCGAGGTCGATCCGAGCTTCTGGGCCTTCAACATCACCACGAAGAAGGGCGACCTGCTGCGTGGTGTCGTCACCAGTGAAAACAACGCCACCGTCACGCTCGCAACACAAAGCGGCGTTGTGGAGGTCGCGAAAAACGACATCACTTCGCGCGAAAACACCCGCCAGAGCCTCATGCCAGAAGGTCTCGACGCTCTCGGGCCCGAGCCACTGCGCGACATCCTCGCCTTCATCTGCGGCGATGCGATGAAGCAGTTCCGCATCCTCCATCTCGCCGATGCCTTCACCGCCGACAGCCGTGGCGGCGTCTTTGCCGGTCCTGCGGCGAACCAAGGACAGGTGCGTCTCGCCAAATTCGGCATCGTGAAGGTCGAAGGCGTGCCGTTCTTCATCCAGGACGCCGCGAAAGCCTCCAACGGCGCCAATTTGATCGTGCTCAAAGGCGGCCCGCCGAACAGCATGAGCGCCACCTTCCCCGCGAAGGTCGAAGTGGCCGTCAATGTGGCTGCAAAACGCCTCCAGATGCTCAGCGGCATCTCCGGCTGGGGCTGGCCCGCCGTGCGCGATGAAGTGCCTGCTCTGAAGGCCACCGTCGTCTATGAAAACGGCGAGAAGGACGAGTTCACCTTCGTCAATGGCGTGCACTTCAGCGATTACATCCGCCCTGTCGAGGTGCCCGGCTCCAAATACGTCGAAGGCCTCACCGACGGCCAGCAGATGCGCCTGCTGACACTCGAACTCACCAAGAAAGGCGTCGCCAAAACACTCATCCTCGAAAGCCCCGAAGGAAACGGCACCGCCCCGGTCATCGCGGCGATCACCGCCGACATCGAAGGCAAAGGTCCGGCTGCTGGCAGTGCGGATGTGTCCAAACGCCCGCCGCCTCCGGAGCGTGGCAAAGGCAAAGCTGCTGCCAAAGGTCCTGAAACCGGCCCCAAAGAAGGCGGCAAAGGTGATGGCCCGCTGGTTCCGGCTTCACCCGTGACTTGGGAAGCAGGCAAAACCAAGGTGCTCGTCATTGGCGGCGGCAGCTCGCACAACTTTGCCGAGTTCTTTGGCAAAACCGATGTTGCCACGCTCAAGGCCGCCGGATTCAGCGTGAACTACATTGAAGATCGTGATCAAGCCGCGTCCGAGCTCAAAAACGCCGACGTGGCCGTCATTAGCGTGAACCGCAAATTCTTCGACACCGCCGCCTATCGCAAAGCGCTCTTCGACTTCGCCGCCGCGGGCAAAGGCATCATCATGCTCCATCCTGGCACATGGTATGGCTACGCCGGCTGGCCGGAACTCAACGCGCAGATCGTCGGCGGCGGTGCACGTGGTCACGACAAGATCCATCCCTTCGATGTCAAAGCCATGAAGGCTGATCATCCGATCATGGCTGGTGTGCCCGCAAACTTCACGGTGGAGGACGAACTCTACTACGTGAACGCCGAAGGCACGCCGCCTGGTACTGCGACCATCGAGGTCCTCGCGGAGACGAGCAACAGTGACAAATATCAAAAGCCGCATCCGAGCGTGTGGATCACCGAGCATCCAAAGGCCAAGATTGTCGGCATCGCCCTTGGTCATGATGCCCGCACGCATGAACTGGAGCCTTACAAGAAGCTGCTCAGCAACGCGGTGAAGTGGGCGAGTGGAAAATAGCTGATCACAACGACGGTTCATCCACCGCCGCTTTCGCACGTGGATCAGTTTTGATCCGAAGGGATCGCTTTCAGTCGTACAAAGCCCTTGCCACTCAAGTTCACACTCGCGGTGACGGTTCCATCCGGATTCGTCACAACCTGCGCGGCAGGCACATCATTCCACTGGAGCAGATCGGACGAGAACTCAGGCCGGAGTGAGCCCCACTCGGTGAAAACGGGCCGTGGCAGCCAGGTGAGCGTCAATGCTCCGTTTTGCATCACAGGCCGTGGCAGGCCCGCATTGTCCGGAGCAGTCGCAGAGAAGCCTTCCAAGGCAAATTCGAGCACATTGGGCACGCCGTCACGATCTGTGTCAGCGGTGTAGCCACCCGAGCCACCTTGGGCGGCCAGCCACTCATTGAACGGAGTGTCCGGGTCGAGCCCGAGCACATTGGTGATGACCTCCAGGTCCTCCAGCGGCGTGATCGGCATGGATGGATAGGCCGTGTTGAACGCATCCACCACCGCCTGCGCGATCCGCATATGCGCGCAGGTGTTGGGATGGAATCCGTCGCCACTGAATGTGTATCGCACGCGCGCATCGGCGTCCCCTACACGATAAAACTCGATGCCACGGATGCGAAATGGCTGGGTGATGATCGCCTTGGTGAACTCATACACCCCGGGCGCAAAACCGATGCCCTGCGATTGCGCGAAGCTGGCGAGGTTGGCATTCAGCAAATCCATGGCCGCCGTGACCCGCGCGGTCTTCACCGGGTCGGTGGGATAGCCCTGCTGGATCTTCGGGGTGCAGCCGACATGCGGCACACTGACGAGCACGATGGGCAGGTTTGCATTGACCGCACGCACGTAGTTTACGATCCACTGGAGGTTGTCCAGCGTTGTGTCGGTGATGTCCGGACCGACGTTGCCATTGTAAAGGTCCGCGTAGTAGCTGTCGGCGTCGTTGCCGCCGGCAAAGATGACCACGCGCTCCACATCATTGCGCAAGTGGTTCTTCAGCGTGTTCGTCCACAGGATGTTGAAAAAGTTGTTCAACTGGCTGCGGATCTCCGAAGTCGTGGCACCGGCAAAGGCCCAGTTGTACTTGTGGCCGACAATCCTGGGATCCGAATACGACCCCCACGTGCCGGTGTCGAACCAGTCTGTGCGCTGCTGGTGCAGGGTCTCGATCCAGTTCCGCGCCTGCCATGCCTGGGGGTTGTCAGGATAAAGCGCAGGAAAGGTCACCTCATACTCCTTCGTCAGGCTGTCGCCGATCACCAGGCACTGCTCCGCCCTGAGCGTGACGCCCGTCAAAAGCAGCCATGGGAGGATCTTGAGCATAAATCTTTAGACGCGGAAAACCAGCAGGTGGTTCACCCTGATTTTCACATCGGAAGTTACGAAACCGAATTGTTGTGGGCTGCGTAACAATATCGTCCTCACTCCACCTTCATCACGCCGTTTATTACCATCCTGAAGGACAAGAGCTGCGACACCTTCACGCCGATCGGGCCGTTCCTCGTCACGAGCGACGAGATTCCTGATCCGCAGAATTTGAAGCTGTGACTGAAGCTGAACGGGAAGACGATTCAGAACAGCACCACCGCGCAGATGATCTTCGGAGTGAAGCATCTGGTGAACTGCCTCGGCCAGTTCATGGGCCTGCTGCCCGGCGACGTCATCGAACTCGACGTCGAAGACCTCGGCGAGCAAGGGCAGAAGGCGGTGGCGTGTGCGTAAGCGCTGGGTGATTCGGTTTTACCGCAGAGAGGCGGAGGAGCAGAGAAGGCAGAGATTAATCTGATCAAAAACTCTGCGATCTCTGCCTCTTTGCCCCTCTGCGGCTATGACGAGCAACCCAAAGCGGGCTACTCCACCTTCATCACGCCGTTCATCACCATCCAGTGGCCGGGGAAGGTGCAGAGGTAGGGATAGTCGCCTTTTTCCTGTGGGGCGGTGAAGTGAATGGTGAAGGACTCCTTCGGGTTCGTCATGTCAGTGTAAACGATGACGTCCTTCGAATCGGGCACATAGTGTTTCGCGAGGCCCTGCGGATCAGTGATCATGAGGTTGGCGAGGTTGCCGAGCGTTTGCAGCGTGCCGGGTTTGGCGAGCATCCAGTTATGCGGCACGACGTCGGGGTTTTTGAAGACGAGGGTGATTTTTTCACCCGCTTTGGCCTTGAGCTGCTTCTGCACGTATTGCAGGCCGAGCGCGGCTTCGACGATGATCTCGCGTCCGCCTTCGCCTTTGGCCCAAGGATTGGGTTTCGATGGCGTGGGAGCGGTCATGCCGATCTGCGCGGCGTGATTGGTCTTCGCGATCTTCGCGTAGCCGGGGAAATCGGTGAAGGGTTCGGCGAGCGCGTGTGCGGTGAGGAAGATGTCGTGGCCGGTGCTCACGCGCAAATGAATCTGGCTGGCGGTGACGATCTGCGGGATTTCCAGGAAGAGTGTTTTGCCGCCGTCGAGCTTCTGCACGCTGCGCACCTCCAGCGGATCGTGGCCGGGCGTGTCGGCATACTTCACGGAATACTCGGGCGAGCCATACTGCGGGCCGTAGCGGTAGTTCCAGCATTGCGCGAAGCACGTCGCGGCATCCGCATTCTTCACGGGCTGGTTGAAGCGCAGCAGCACGCCGTTGTCGCGTGCTTCGAAGCCGACGGGCACGGGTTTGTCGCCACCGGTGAAGCGCACGCGTTGAAAGCAGCCATCCTTCGGCGTGTAGCTGCCCCAGCCCTGCATGCCATTCACGTAGAGGTGGCCGTCCTTCGGATTGAAGCGCGCGCATTGCGGTCCGGAATCGAAATTGCCGCTGATCTTGTAGGCTGCGGCCTGCCAGCGGCCTTTGACGTTCTGACGCATGACGAGCCACGCGCTGCCACCGCCGGAGGAGAGGTGAATGAGATTGTCGTCGCCTTTGATCGAGGCCCATTTTTCGCTCGTGATGAAGGCTTGGCTGCTGGCGCTGTTGTCTTCGCCACGCGGCAGATACATCAGCACCGGTTCGGGCGGCTGGCCGTTCTTCGGACCTCCTGCGCCGAAGTGCGCGCCGAGATTGTGGTCGAGTTCGATCTGGAAGATGGAAGTAGCAGGTGTCCAGTCGCCCTCTTGCCCGCTGCTGGTCACAAAGCGTCCGTCGGCCGAGATGCCGAGACCGTCGGGATTGCGGAAGCCGGTGCCAAGTACATCCAATTGGTCGCGACCCGTGATTCGGCACACGCCTTGATTGCCGGAGGCGAAATACCAGCGGCCTTCCTTGTCGGTTTCGAGTCCGACGATGAAGTCGTGTCCACCGGGCGAGGTCTGCATCGCGTTCGTCACGCATTCGTAGAAATCGGCTTCGTCATCGCCATTTAGATCGTGCAGGCAGGTGATCTGATCGCGACCGAGGACATAGAGCTTGTCCTTCACGATCTTCACGCCCAGCGGTTGGTTCAATCCGGTGGCGAAGCGCTTCCAGCGCAGCCTCCCCAGCTTTTCGTCGATGCCTTTCACGAGCCAGACCTCACCGGTCATGGTGGCGATGGCCGCAGTGCCGTCGCTGAAGAAGTCATGCGCGGTGATGAAGAACAGCGTGCCATACGGATTCTCGAACGGGATCGTGATGCGATCCGTCGCGAAGGGCGTCTGCGTGCCGAGTTCGCCTTTGGTTTCGATCCATTGCGGCCATTGAGCGGGACCGCCTTTGGTGAGCGCAGAGAGATCTTTGCCATGATCGTGTGCAGTGACGAGATGATCTCCCGACTGATTCGAGAAGGAGAAGATCACCTCGTCGCCGTGGCGGTAGAAGCCGTGATACACACCATCCTGTTTCACCCCGTTCTTGCTGGCGACTTTCCCATCCATCGCGGCTCCGCCCATGAATCCATGACGATGATCGGTGAGCTTGATGAAGCCGCCCGTCCAACTGATCGGGAACGAAAGCGTTTCAGGATCGAAAACATACGACATGTCTCCATCTCGCACACACACCGCCTTCGGAATCGTCAGCCCTGCGCCTTTGAAGACGCAACTGAACACGCTGCCGAGATCGCTCTCGGCGAAGCGGCCGTCCTTCCACGTCACCTGATCGTTTTGATTGCCCCAGTGGCCCTGCTGGCCGCCGTCGAGGCCGGGGAACTGCGGGAGCAGCGCGGGCAGCGGCTTCTGCTTCATGAACTGCAGCGCCTGCTTGCCGTAGAAGTCGAAGACGCGCTCACGATTCACAAACTCCTGCCAGTGGATGTTGTTGGCTTTGTCGAGCGGCGGCAGGTCCGGCGTAAACTCGGCGGCCTTCGGCGCAGGCGGCGGCAGGAGCGAGTCGAGATCGTCAAAGCTCCACAAGCCAAGCGTGTTGTCCATGCGCTGACGCGGCGCGTTGCCTTTGCGCGGCTTCATGACGCCGCGCGTGAGGCGCACGTCATCAAGAATGCCATCACAGCCGATCGTGCCTTCGACGAGCCGACCGAAGGCGAGCTGTAGTCCGCGAGTCCCCTCGCGGTTCGGGGGCGTTGAGCCGCGAGAGGACTCGCGGACTACTTCAAGCACCTGCTTGCCATCAATCCAAAAGATGACGCTGGAATCATCGGCACTGACGACAAAGTCGTGCCACTTCCCGTCGCACACATCGACCTTCGAATCGAAATCGCCGCCGCGTCCGGGCATGAAGAGCGCCAGCGTGCCGCGACCCGCGTGCGTGTAGAGTTCCCAATGCGTGGCCGAGGACTTCATCTCGGACGCGACGAGGATGTTGTAGCCCTTTTTGCCATCCAGCTTCGCGCGACACTCCACCGTGAACGGCAGCTTCGTATACTCCGCATCCCCATCGACCACCCAGCCGCCCTTCAGCGCCTTCCCAAACTCCTCGCTCATCGACGCGACGCTCTCCGGCTTGGAACTCTCCGCCCTTTGCCCTTTGCTCTCTGCCTTCTCGCTCCACGTGCGATACTTTGGCTTCACGCCCGGCTTGTCGTCATCGAGCTGCGGCACGAGCCACTTCAAACCGTCGAGATTGTCGAGCAGGCGGCCTTCCGCGTCTTCGTTCGTGTGATTCAGGATGCCAATCGGGCCGCTGTAGCCGCTGGCGCGGATCTGGCGCAGCACCTTCACGTCCTGCGTGCCGACGCCGAGCGGCAAGATTTTGCGGCCCTTCGCCTCGCCGTCGATGTCCATGCCGTTGAGGTTGAGGCAAAGCAGGTGCGGCAGCATTTTCGGCAGCACTTTGGCGAGGCGATCCAGATGACCGTGGCCGTGGTGCAGGTTGTAAACCATGCCGATGTTCGTGATGCCCTGCGCCTTCAGCGCTTCGACGATGGCAATGGCGTTTTCGGGCTCGCCATACCATGCGCCGTGGTTGTAGAGCGCGACTTTGCAGCCAACCGGAGCGGCGGCTTCGCAGATTGGCTTCAGGCGTTCAACTTCCTTCGCGATGCGGGCCTTTTGATCGGCCTCGTCCTTCACTTCGATGGGGCCGCCGTTGCCGTTCACCCAGAGTTGCGGGTGCACACCATGACGTTTGAAGAGTTCGAGCGTCTTCTTCGCCTCGTCATTGAGCGACGTCGGAAACCACCAGCCCATCAGCTCGATGTGATGCTTCTTGAGCGCGTTCAGCTCGTCGTCCCACTGCGGGATGTGCTCGGCGCGATAGTCATAGACGAATTTCGTCACGCCCATCTTCTCCAGCATCGCCGCCCGTTCCTCCGGTCCACGCTTCTTCGCGTCAAACGGCACGATGCACCACGCGGCGAGATTCTGTTTGTCGAAAAGGTCGGCGGCGTGGATGTGACCGACGATTAAGGCCAAAAACAAGAGGGTGAGAAAACGGGAGAGCATGTGAGAAGAGTTTATTTGGTCGTCGAATAAGCGGCCCATTGTGCTTCGATCCATTTCGCGTCAGGTTTGCCGTCGAAGACGAGGATGCGGTATTTTGAGATGTAAGGTTTGCCGCTTTCGATGGCCCAGTCGCCGTCTTGGGACGGAGCAACGCAGAGCTGTGGGTTCTTTGGATTCAAACGCAGCGGCTGCGGAAAACGGAAGTCTGACGGATGAATCAAGATGGCAATCCCCGTGGAGGCACCATCAACATCACCACCGAGATAGACCCACTTCGCCTTCGTGCTGTCACCGTTTTTGCGGTCGCGACCTTCGCTGGTGAGCATCGTGACGGCATCGACAGGGTTCCAGAGCGCATTGCCGCGCACACCGAGACCGCCGTAGTGATACTTGGGCAATTTGAGCGGCTTGTCGCCCGCACAGGTCTGCGTGCTGGTGAGGTCGATGATGTTGGCGAGCGTGCCATCGAGCGTCTTCTGCGACACGTGGACTTCCCAAGTCTCATTCAGGACTTTTTGATCCGGCGCATGGCTGTGATCGAGAAACACATGTTCGCTGATGAATCCGCCGCCGTCCGCCCCTCCCCAACTCTTGTCCAGCTTCACGAATCGCACTTCAGCAGGCAACGAACCGCCGCCTTTGGCATCCGTCTTTCCCATGTTCCAGAAGTCCGGATGAGAGTCGCCAAACTCGGTCTTCGTCCAGGCGAGCCAGATGCCACGCTGCCACGGATGATCGGGCTGGTGATTGCCGGTGACGAGCTTGCCGCCCGGTGAATACACCGGATGCAGATGCGCGCCGTGCTTGAAGATTTCGTTCACACCTTCAGGCACGTTACCCGGCTCCATCTGATAATCACAGATCGCTTTGCCACCGGTGCTGAACCGCAGCACCGAGCCGTCTTTTTCAGCGGTGATGTCCGCTGCGGGTGAAAGAGCCGCAAGGAGCAGGACCACTAAGAAACAGAATGGGAAGGCAGGTTTCATTACGGGGAAACGTGGAGTTGAATCGTGCTTTGCAGAGAAAGGCATCAAGGCGGTGGTCGAACCGACCATCCTTGTCGCTGCAAGAGATCAACGCGGTCACGCATTCGTTTCACCACATCCGGATGCTGGGACCAAAGATCGCCCTTCTCGCCGGGGTCATCATTGACGCGATACAACTGGCCAATGTCCGTGGCGCTGGTCCGGTCGAAGCCGCCTTGATTCGGCTGCCACCCGGCGGTGATCCCTTGATGTCCGCCGCTGCCTTGCGTCCCGAGTATCATCTTCCACTCGTGATCGCGAATCGCGAAAATGCCGGTGTAGCTGTGCGTGATCAGTTCGGAGCGCCCGGTTTGATCGTCACCAGTGAGAGCGGGAAGAATGTTGAAGCTGTCTTCGCCATGCCATGCGGGGATGTCCTGGCCGGTGATGGCTGCGAAAGTGGCAAGCAGGTCCACCAGGCAGACGAGCGCATGGCTTTCCGTTCCCGCCGGGATGCGCCCGGGCCAGCGTGCGATGAACGGCACGTGTGTGCCACCGTCCCAGATGTCGGTCTTGTAGCCGCGGCGGCCGGCGCTTGGCTGATGACCTGCTTTCGCATTGTCGGCGTGCATGATGGAGCCGTTGTCGCTGGTGAAGATGAGCAGTGTGTTGTCGGCGATGTGCAGTTCATCAAGCAGCGTGGTGATGCGGCTCACGCTTTGATCCACCCACATGACCATGTCGCCAAGCGGCCCTGTTTTGCTTTTCCCTTTCAGGTTTGCAGGAGGCGTGAGCGGCACATGTGCAGCGCCGAGCGCCAGATAGAGAAAAAACGGCTTGCTCTTCTGTTTTGCGAGGTGATCGCGGAGAAATGCCTCCGATTTGGCGACGAACACGTTGTCCATGTCATCGCGCGGGATCTTGTCGCCAGTGACGAGATCGTCCTGGACGTAGTAGCGTGAGACACCCTGCGACAGACCGCCATAGAAGGTGTCGAAGCCGAGGTCGATGGGGCCGTTGCGCAACGGTTTCGTCATGTCGATGCGACTCACGGCCACCTGGGCGTTGTAGCGAACGATCTGTCCCCATTGCCAGTCGCCAGGATCGCCTTCCTTCGGTGTCCAATCGAGCCCGACATGCCATTTGCCGAAGGCTGCCGTGTGATAGCCCGCCGATTTGAGCAGCGATGCGACGGTGGTGCGGCCTTTCTTGATCAAGGCAGGATCAAAGTCGTAAAGCACTCCTTCCTTCATTGCGGTGCGCCACGCATAACGACCGGTCAGCAGGCCGTAACGCGTGGGCGAGCAGACTGCGGCTGGTGAATGCGCTTCTGTGAACCGTCGGCCTGCCTTTGCAAGCGCATCAATCGCAGGTGTCTGGATGAGAGACTGCGGATTGTTGCAGGAGATGTCACCATAACCGACGTCGTCGGAGAGGATGACTACAATGTTCGGCATCGTTGCAGCTGATGACGCGATGGCGATCCAACTCGCGATCAACATGAGGAATGAACGTTTCATGGCTGTTCGGGAACGTGAAACTATTCGAAGGTCAAAGCGATGGCGCTTTGACCAGCGTGCCTGCCTTCACCACGCCACCCTGTATGACAGCGAGAAGATTGTCTCGGTTTTCGAGGATGGAGATGTCTTTGAGAACGTCTCCATTCACCACGAGCACGTCGGCGAGCTTGCCTTTTTCGAGCGAGCCGAGTTCGTGTGCACGACCCATCATCTTTGCACCGCCGAGGGTGGCGCACTTGATCGTGTCGAGCACGCTGAAACCGACGTAGTTCACGAAGAAGGTCAGCTCTTGCGCATACGTGCCGTGAGGTGTCCAGCCGAAACCGTAATCACCGCCGAGACCCATTGTGCCACCAGCTTTGAGGACCTTACGGCAGCTTTCGGCACCGGCTTCGAGCGTTTCTTGATGACCGTCGATGACGCGCTGCGAGAGACCAAAGCCCTTGCCGCGCTCCACGCTGAAAAGTTCAAAGCCAAGGCCAGGACACATCGGCACGTTGCGCTTGAGCAGGAGTTCGAGGCATTCATCATCCATGAAGGTGCCGTGCTCGATGGCATCATAGCCGGATTTGAGCGCGTTGCGGATGCCTTCGGTGGCGCGGCAGTGGCCGGTGACTTTGAGGCCGTGATTATGCGCGGTAGCAACGACGGCGTGCATTTCATCAAAAGTCATGCACAACGTGTGGTGATCGTTGATGTCTGGCGAGGCTGCATCGCCCGTCGGATACGTTTTCACCCATTCGATGCCGTCTTTGACAAGTTTTCTCACCGCGGTGCGTGCCTGCTCAGGGCCGTTCACGATGAAGACAATGCCCTCCATGCCGATGCGACGGTAATCCGGGTTCCAGTCCATCAAGCCGCCCGCGCCGCAAATCTCGCGACCGCTCGTGCTCAATCGCGGGCCCAGGATCATGTCCTCCTCAATGGCCTTATTCATCCACACGTCGATGTTGTGCAGGCAACCGCCGCTGCGCGCCGAGGTATAGCCGCATTCGAGCGCCGTTTTTGCATTCACCGCCGATTGCAGCGTGACGTATTCGACCGGGAACTTGATGTCGAGATCCTGCAGTTCGGTGACATTGAAGTAGGTGAGGTGGATGTGCGCCTCGATGAGCCCCGGCATGATCGTGCCACCTTTGGCGTCGATTTTGAGCGCGTCAGGCATTGGCGGTGCCTCTTTGGCAGGCCCAGCGTAAGTGATCAGGCCGTCGGTGACGATGACGGCGGCATTTGCGACCGGTGGCGCGCCAGTACCGTCGATGAGCTGGCCGTTGTGAATGAGCGTGGAGCCGGGTTGGAGCTTCATGGTGCCGGAGGCTATCTTTTTCGTTTCGCCTTGGATAGAACAAAAGCGGCAGCGCTTGGAAGGTTCGCGGCGGTGGCTTGGGGGCGTTCGATTTTGCCGCAGAGGGGCAAAGAGGCAGAGGACACAAAGATTGATGAATGGCTCTGCAACCTCTGCTCCTATGCCCCTCTGCGGTTAATCCGAGTCACTTCGACGCATACTTCTCGCGGTAGGCCCCGGGCGTGGAGGCGGTGACGCGGCGGAATTCGCGGGTGAGGTGGCTTTGATCGGCGAACCCGCAGCGCAATGCGATGGCGGCGATGGATTCACGCGTATCGACGAGCATGCGGCATGCCGTCTGGATGCGCAGACGTTTCAAATACTGCCGTGGCGGCAGGCCATATTCGCGTTGGAAGCTGCGTTCAAAGGCACGGGGCGACATGCCGGCGGCGCGGGCCATTTCTGTGTTGGTGACTTGCTCGTGCAGACGGCGTGTCATGAGGGCGATGACGACGCCCAGGCGGATGTCGCTGCGATGATCGATCTGCGCGGCATCGAGCACGCGCGTGATGCCTGCGGTGCCAACAGCGCGACCTTTGGCATCGAGCACGGGCAGTTTGGTGGTGAAACACCATGACGCGGTGTGATCGAAGCGGCCAACGAGTTCGAGCCGGCCCTGCACGGTCTGCCCAGCGAGCACGGCTTCATCACCTTCACGAAAATGAGCGGCGAGATGCGGTGGAGAAAGGTCATCGTCGGTTTTGCCGAGCACCTCCGAAAGGTCGTGCATGCCGTAATTGAGCAAGAAGGTGCGATTGACCCACAGGTAGCGGCGTTGTGGGTCCTTGATCCACGCCTGCACGTCCGGCAGCGTGTCAAACAGGCCACGCAACGCATCGACAGGCGATGGCTGGTGGCGTTGGAGCCTGGCGCGTCCGGCTTTCACAGATTGGAGGCTAGCCAGAACGTCAGCCGATGACACGCTGAATCACGCAGACATGAAAAAGGCGGAGCCACATGATGCGATTCCGCCCTGGATGAAAAAACGAAGAACGAGCCCGGCTTACTGGCGCACTTCCTTGATGTGCTTGTCCGGAGCAGCGTCGAAGGTGGCCTTGCTGGCGGCATCGGCAAAGGCCACCTGGCGGGTGTAGGTCACGGTGATGGAAGGGTCGGACTTCTTTTTGCTGAGCGGGCACTGTCCGGCGACGGCACCGATGACGTTGTTCAGGTAAGCCTTCGGGGAGGCATTGAACTGGGCTTTGCACTTGTTGCAGCAGAGCGCGACGGTTTTGGTGTAGGTGCTGGTGATGGCCGGATTGGCAGGCTTGCCGGAAACGGGGCAAACTGTGTTCAGAGGCTCCGCGGCACTGACAAAACCAGCTGACAAACCAAGGATGGCAACGAGGGTGAGGACGTGTTTCATAGAGTGGGGTGAACGGCGGACTGGAATACGAATTCACACCGTTTTGCGCAACTGAAACTTTGCCGCCACCGGGCCGAGGAACGGACCAGAGCCCTCAGGCACCGATTGACACCGCCTGTCAGGTGCCTAGGCTCCACGGCCATGAACCTGTACGTCAGCAATCTTCCCTACACCATGACGGATGAAGAGTTCCACGGTTTGTTTTCCGCGCACGGCCAGGTGTCGAGCGCCCGCGTGGTCAAAGACCGTGAGTCAGGCCGCTCGCGCGGGTTTGGATTCGTGGAGATGCCGGTGGAGGCCGAGGCGCTGACGGCGATCAACACAGTGAATGGCCAGGAGATCGGCGGTCGTCCGTTGCGCGTGGTGGAGGCGCGTCCGAAGGAAGATCGTCCACCGCGTGATTCTCGTGGTGGCGGCAAGCGTCCCTGATCCTCACTTCGCCTGATACTTCGGATAGCGCTGCTGGAGCTGCTGGAGCATCTGCTTCGACTGCGCCTCGTCGCCCGCCTTTTGCAGCGCCTTGGCGGCCTTGTAGAGCGCGTCAGGAGTGACATCGGGATCTTCGAAGAACTGACTGGGGACGGCGAACTTCGCGGCGCCAGCCTTCCACTTTTCGACAGCAGCGTCCTTCTGCCCTTCGGCGGCGAGCTTGTCGCCCTGACCGCAATAGATGTCACCTTCGAGGACGAGCAGCTCGGCCTGCAGCTTGCCGTCCTTGACGACTTGCAGCGCTGCCTGCGCCACACGGTCGGCCTCGTCGAAGCTGCTCTTGCCGAGCAGCGCCCTGCCCTTGGTGAGCTGGGCACGCGCATTCGAGGCGGGATCGGGGTTGGACTTCAGGAAGTTCTCCGTGGCCTGGATGCTGGCGTCAAAGTTGCCATTCTTCAACTGCGCCATGCCGAGGTAATTCCACACGACGGGCTCAGTGTTCTCCGGAACCTGGGGAGTGACGGCCAGATCGAGGAAATGCGCGGCGCGCTTGAAGTCGTCGCCGCTGAAGAGTTTCAGGCCGAGCCATTTCAGGATGTTGGGGGGCACCACGCCGCCCGGCTTCGCCTGGAGGTAACTGTCGATGGACTTGCCAAGGTCGTCGGCATTCTGCCGCGCATAATCGCCGAGGATGATGAGCTGGCTTGATTTTTCGAGGTAGGTCTTGCTGTCCAGTTCGATCGAGCGACGCAGCGCCGGGAGGGCCTTGTCGAAAATCTTCAGGTCGAAATTGCCACGACCGATGCCGTAGTAAGCCTGCGCGGCCGCGGCGGTGTTGGGGAACTTTTTCAGCAGCGTTTCAAATGCCGCAATGGTGGCCTTTGGATCCTTCTGCTCCATGGCGATGAAGCCGAGCTGCAGCCACGCCATCTCACAGGCATCGGACTTTGGAAACTCCTTGGTCACGTGCTCGAAGTCGGCCTTCGCCTTCGGCAGATCGCGCGCGTCGCGACTGGCGAGGCCGCGGCGGGCGTAGGCCTTCGGGATGAACTCGTGCTGGGCATATTCGCTGATGAAGCGGGTGAAAGTGCCCACCGCCTCCTGCTGACGGCCCGCCTCGGCCTGTGCCCATCCCATGTTGAAGAGTGTGCCAGGACGTAGTTTCTCCGGCAACAGGTCGATGGTGACCTCGTTGTAGCTCAGCGCGGCCTGCTGGAAGTTGCTCTTGTTGAAATAGAAATCCGCACGGATCAGGCGCGCCAGGGCAAGGTACTCGTGATTGGCGTGGTTCTGCGCATGACGAGTGATGAACGCGGTGGCAAACTCGCCAAGGTCGTTGTCATTGAGCAGGTAGAAGCAGTAAAGCTTCCAGTAACCGGCCTCAAATGCCTCGTCCAATGTGGGATGATACTGCTCGATGAGCAGATACACCTCCACAGCACGAGCATAGCTTTTGCGCAACCGGTAGGAGTGGCCGACGAGCAGCAGCATCTTTGCGCGCGCGTCTCCTTGCGGCAGCACCTCGGAGTTCTTGTGGTAGTAGTCGATGACACCGTCGTAGTCTTCCTTGGAGTACAACGCCTGGATGATGCCGACGAGGGAGATGCCTCGGTTTTGTTCGCTGGTTTCCGGCATGCGCAGGGCCTTCTCAAACATGGCGATGGCCTCGTCGGGCTTCTTCAACTCCGCCTGCAGGACACCGGCACGGAGACTGGCCTCGGACACGATGGTGCGGTCCTGGCTGTTGTTGACCAGATCTTCAAACACCGGCAGGGCCTCGGTTTTCTTGTCCTGGGCCAGATAGATGCTGCCCAGAGTGAGCAAGGCAGCTTCACGATAAGGATTCTCCGCTTTCACGGCGATCACACTGTTGAGCGCCACCGCCTGCTGCTCCTTGTCTCCCGCCATTTCATAGGCGCGGCTCTTGTTGTAGGTGGCAGCCAGCTTGACCTGCGGGCTCTTGGTTTTTGCCTCGCAGAAGGTGAAGTGCTTCGCCGCATCGAGGAACTTCGACTCATTGAAGCGCATCGCACCGAGCCGGTAGGCGGCGGACGGAGCACCGGTGCTCGTCGGATAGCGGTTCACGACCTCCTCATAATAGCTGCCCGCCTGCTTGAGCTGGTTCTGCTTCATGTAGCACTCACCGATGCGGAAGAGCGCATCCGGCACCTGCCTGCCACTCGGATACTGCTGCAGGTATTTGGCATAATTCTCCGCAGCCATGCTCCACTCGCCGCGATCGTAGGCCAGCGTGGCAAAGTCGAACATGTCATCGTCCGGCCCCTTCGTTTTCGGCGGCGCGGGACGGTCCTTGGGATCGTCCAGGACCGGCTGCGCCTTGGGCGGCGGACGCACCGGCAGCGCCTTCGGGACCGGCGCATCGTCCTCCACAGGCAGGGCGCGTTTGGGTGCCTTTTGCGCCATGGCAGGCAGCACGGCGAAAACACACAGCAATGGAACAAGTCGGCGCATGCGGGGACGTGAGACGGTTGGAGGCTCGGAGAAAATCATCTCACTTCGGCGGGGCAGGTTGATCGGCGTCTGGCTTGCGCGTGGCAAAGGCGATGTTCCAGATGCCGGCCTTCTGGCAGGTGTCCAGCACGCGGATGACATGCGCGTAATTGGTGATCTCGTCGCCACGCAGGATCACCGCCTGGTCTTTGTAGAGGGCGACGATGTTCTTCAGCTTCACCAGCAATTCGTCGGTGGTGAATTTCTGGCCGTTCACGATGATCTCACCGTCTTTTTTGATGTTGATGATGATCTCACCGACATTGCGGGATTCTTTCTCTTTTCCCTCGTCGGCGGCCGGAACGCTCACGTCCATCACCTGCTCCTCCTTGGCGTACTGGAAAGTCACGGCAAAGAAAATCACCAGCAGGAACAGCACGTCCACCAACGGTGCGAGCTGCATCGGCGTCGGCTCAATGGAATGCTGTTTGCGGAAATTCATGACGGAGTCGGTGTGAGGCCCGGTTTAGCTTCCAGCCACTGCACGCGCGGCACGCTTGTACTGCACCGCGAGGAGCGCCATGAGATGGGTTGTGGCGGCTTCCATCTCCGAAATCAGGCGGTTCACCTTGCCGCGGAAGATCGCGTAGAAAATGAGCGAGGGAATGCCGATCACGAGGCCGGAGGCCGTGCACAGCAGCGCCTCGGACACACCTTGTGCGAGACCGAGCTGGTTGGAGCCGCCGACGCCCTTGCCGGAAATCTCATGGAAAGTGGTGATCATGCCCAGCGTGGTGCCGAGCAGCCCGAGCATCGGCGCCACCGCGCCCACGTCGCCGAGATAGGCGATGCGCGCGAGCAACAGGCTCGACTGGCGGTTCCCCTCGGCCTCGGTCACCTCCTTCACCTCCTCAAAGCTCGCCGTCGGATTGCGCGTGGCAAAATCCAGCGTCTTCGCCGTGATGCGGGCGATGCATTCGTTGCGACGGTTGCACACGGCGAGCAGGCCCAGGTAATCTTGTTTCCGGATCAACGCATCCGCCGAGTTCATGAACGCATCGCTCACCACCGTGCCCTGGCGCACTGTGAAGGTGAACAGCACGATCATGAAGAATGACACCATCGACAGGCCGATCAGCGGATAAGCCATGATTCCCGTGCGCCTGATGAAGCCGTCAAAAGTCAGCGCGTCCGCGTACGGATTCTCCTCCAAGGCAGCCGCGGTGGCGGCGGACGGTGTGGGCGCTGGCGCAGGCTGCTGGGCCTGGGCGGGAACGTTCATCACGATGATGAATGCCGCCAGCACGGCCAGGGCGAGGAGGATTTTTCGATGCATGAGGGCGCGACAGTAGGCATGTGCGCCTGCCTTGCAAGCGTGCAGGGCGGCTGGCTTCCCCGGTCTCAAGCCAGCAACTCCCGCACCACACTGCATTCATTCACGCCCGTGAGGCGGAAATCGAGGCCGGCATAGCGGTACGTGAACTTCTCGTGGTCGAATCCGAGGATGCGCAGAATCGTCGCGTGCAAGTCATGTACGTGCACCGGCTTCTCGACGGCCTGGAAGCCAAATTCGTCCGTCGCGCCATGCGTGTAACCGCCACGCACGCCGCCACCGGCCAGCCACATCGTGAAACCGTAGTGATTGTGGTCGCGACCGTGCTGCTTGCCCGCGTTCGCGCCCGGCGTGGGCAGTTCCACCGCCGGTGTGCGGCCAAATTCGCCGCCCCACATCATCAGCGTGTCGTCCCACAGGCCGCGCATCTTCAAATCGCTCATGAAAGCGGCGATCGCGCCATCCGTCTGCTGGCCGAGCTTCCGGTGTTCGAGAATCTCGTCGTGATTGTCCCACGGCTGGCCTGCGCCCGTCCAGAGCTGGATGAAACGCACGCCGCGCTCCAGCAAACGCCGTGCGATGAGGCATTGGCGGCCGAAGGCGTGGTCGCCATACATCTTCCGCACCCATTCGGGCTCCTTCATGATGTCAAAAGCGTCCGTAGCCTCCATCTGCATGCGGTAGGCCAGCTCATAACTCTGCACCCGCGCCTCAAGCTGCTGGTCGCGCTCACGCTCGACGAGGTGCTTCTGGTTCAACACCTGCAGCAGATCAAGCTGGCGGCGCTGCTGCTTCAGATCGAGCGAGCCGTTCTTGATGAACTCGACGAGCTTTTCAACACGCGTGTCCTCGGTGTTGATGTAGGAGCCTTGATAAGCGCTCGGCAGGAAAGCGGACTGCCAGTTTTTCGTCCGGCGCGTCGGCATGCCGCCGGGGCACATCGAAATATAGCCGGGAAGATTCGCATTCTCACTGCCGAGGCCATACGTGACCCACGAACCAAGCGTCGGACGGTTCAGACGGCCCTCGCCGCTGTTCATCAAACCCAGTGAAGGCTCATGATTCGGCACGTCGGCGTACATCGAGCGGATCACGCACAGGTCGTCGGCAAATTCGCCGGTCTTTTCGAAGACCTCGCTCACCTCGAGCCCGCATTGGCCGCGCTTGCGGAACTGGAAGGGCGACTTGAAGCCCGCGCCCGTCGGACGCTCGGTTTTGAGCACGTTCGGCAACGGTTTGCCGTCGTATTTGTCCAGCATCGGCTTCGGATCGAACGTGTCCACGTGCGATGGGCCGCCGTTCATGAAAAAATGCACCACACGCTTCGCCTTGGGCTCGAAATGCGGTTTTTTCAGCGCCATCGGGTCCATCGTGGCCGCCACGGCTGGCGACTCAAACAACGAGCCCAACGCCATCGAACCAAAACCCATGCCGGCACGGCTGAGGAGCTGACGACGCGTCAAAAACGCATGCTCCAAGTTTGGAGCATGATGGGAATGGGGAGGGTTCATTGGGGGCATCAAACTTTACGCGCTTTTCGCCGGATTGCTTTCGCATCTTTCCATGCGCAGGAAAGCACAAAATCGGAGCGGAAGCTGCTGATGGAAATCCAGTCAGGAAGGCGTATCAAACCCGCCCCCAAACCCAAGAATGCCTCTGAATCACCGTCAACTCGCCGTGGTCGGCTTTGCTGTCGCCACATCGTCCCTGCACGCCGCCCCGGACTGGAAAGCAGTGGAGCCCATGCTCAACGCCAAATGCTACTCCTGCCACGGAGGCGAGAAGACCAAAGGCGATGTCGATTTGAAAAAGCTCGCCGCCAATCCGGATGTGGCCGTGAATTTCGAGCTCTGGACCGACGTGAAGGACACGATCGACAACGGCGACATGCCGCCGCGAAAGGCGAAGCAGCTCACGCCCGAGGAAAAATCCGGCATCACCGTCTGGGTGCAGGACGCAATCAACCAGCTCGGCGAGGCCAAGGCAGGCGATCCGGGGCCAGTGACGATGCGCCGCCTCACGAACGCCGAGTATGATTACACGATCCGCGATCTCACGGGCCGCGATTACGGCCTCGCGAAGGAATTCCAGACCGATGGCGGTGGTGGAGAGGGCTTCTCCAACACCGGCGACGTGCTTTTCATGAGCCCGGCGGCCATCGACAAGTATTTCGGCGCGGCGCGGAAGCTCGCCGACCACGCCACGATCATGCCAGGCACGGGCATCGTGTTTCATCCGAACCGTATCGGCTTGCGTGGGCCGGAACAGGTGAAAGCCCAGGCACAGCAGGGGCTCTATGTCTGGTATCAGCAGAAGGCCGCACCGCACCTGCCGAAGGACTTCGACCCGATGCGCGAGGGCGACTACATGCTCGCCTGCTGGAAGCACAAGAACCAGAACGCGCCGCTGGAGCAGCTCGCGAAGGACATGCAGCTCAACATCCACTTCCTGCGCAATTGGTGGAATCTCGTGAACAGCGTGGAACCAAAGAGCCGCTACCTCGACCTGGTGCGTGTGAGCTGGCGCGAGCTGCCAGCGGATGAAAAAGCCGCGCATGAGCGCATCAAGGGCATCGAGGCGGACCTCCTGAGCTGGAACAACCAGAAGAAGCCCGGCAGCGGCGTGCAGCGCCAACAGCAGGACAGCGACGGCATTCGTCCGTATCCGATGCAGGCCCCGGTCGGCGGCAAAACCCACGCGCATCTCTGCTTCGGCGACACCGGCGATGGCAACAAGGGCGACATTGCCCTCGTGACAAAAATCGAAGTCAGCGTGGGCAAAGGAAAGGTCGACTACTTCCAGTGGCTGAACAAATCCCTCGAAGAGAAGCGCAAGCAGGTCACCGCAAACCCGCCGCCGCCGAATCTTGACGCGCTGAAGACCCGCATCGCCGAATTGGAAAAGACACGCGCCGCCTACGGCAGGCATCCGCAGCAGGGGCGTCAGATCGAGCCGCAGGTGCTCGCCTTCGTTGCGCCAGTTGTTTTCACCCTGCCACTTCCGGAAGGTGCACACTGGCTGAAGGCGGACACCCGTCTCGACATGCAGAATCCGGAGGTGGACGAGGCCACGATCCAGTGGTCACTCGTCACCGACAAGCCGCGCGATGTCACGAAGATCATGCCTGGTGTGCTGACCATCTGGAAACGCAGCACCAAGGCTTCCGGTCAGACGATGAACGACTTCAACAAGCTGAAGGCCGCGTTCCCGGACATGTTTGAGCGCCGGCTCGAAGAGGTGGCCAACAACCTCTACCGTGGCGGCAAGCCGAACATCACGGTCTATTATTACAGTGACGATCAACTCGGCCAGCTCCTCGGCAAGAAGGACAAAGATTACCTCGCCGCGATGAAAAAGGACTGGGGCTACACCGCAACAGGAAGGCTCAACCCGCAGCAGGAGAAGGAATACGACGGCCTGCTCTGCGGCCACCTGCGCTACTTCGCCAGCCTCGCGTGGCGTCGCCCGCTCACTGGCGATGAAAACGGAAAACTCGACGCGCTCTACTTCGCCGGACGCCAGAAGGAACTCGATCGCGAATCCGCCGCACGCGAGGTGCTTGTGCGCATCCTCGTGTCGCCCAATTTCCTCTTCAAAGCGGAGACGCTGCCGCAACTCGCCGCGACCGATGTGAAAACACCCGATGTGCCGCTGAATGCATGGGAGCTCGCCTCACGCCTCAGCTACTTCCTCTGGTCTTCGAAACCCGATTACGAGCTCAAGCGCACCGCCGATGACGGCAGCCTCCTGAAGCCCGAGGTGCTCGCCGCGCAGACCCGGCGCATGCTGCGTGATCCGAAAGCTTCCGCGCTCGCGAAAGAATTCGCCGGACAGTGGCTGAAGTTCAACGGCTTTGACGAGAAGAGCACTGTCGATGAGAAAAAGTTCCCGCAGTTCACGCCCGAGCTTCGCGCCAACATGCAGCGCGAGGCCGTCGAGTTCTTTACACACCTTGTGCGCGATGACCGAAGCGTCTCCGACATCGTCAGTGGCGACTACACCTTCGTGAACGAACGCCTCGCGAAGCATTACGGCATCCCCGGCGTGACTGGCACCGAGTTCCGCGAGGTCAAAGGCGTTGCACAATACCATCGTGGCGGCCTGCTCGGCATGGGCGCGATTTTGACCAAGACCTCACGTCCGCACCGCACCAGCCCCGTCGTGCGTGGCGACTACTTGTATCAAGTCGTGCTCGGCATCGCCTCGCCGCCTCCGCCGCCGAATGTGCCGAAGCTTCCCGACAGCGCGCAGAAGCCTGCATCTTTGCGCGAGGCGCTCATGGTTCATCGTACCGACTCCGCCTGCGCCGTGTGCCACGAGCGCATCGATCCGCTCGGCTTCGCGTTGGAAGGCTTCGATCCCATCGGCCGTTTCCGCACCGCCGATGAAAGCGGCGGCAAGATCGACGACACCGGCGAGCTGCCCGGCGGCATCAAGTTCCAGGGCTTCGCCGGCCTTCGCGATTACTTGAAGAAAAACGAGGGCCAGTTCCTCACCCAGTTCACCCGCAAGCTCCTCGGCTACGCCCTCGGCCGCCAGACGCTTCCGAGCGACAAAAAACTCCTCACGCAGATGCAAGCCTCGCTGAAAGCCCAAAACAGCAAGTTTTCTGCCGCCGTGCTCCAAATCGTGAAGAGCAGGCAGTTCCTGAATAGACGCGCGGAACCTGCTGTGGTATCGAATTGAGCATGTGGACGCGCCTGCTGCTGTTTCTCGCCATTTCTTCACTGGGTCATGGTTTCACCAATGAAGACGCCTTCGTCGTCTTGAAGACGGACCTGCAGACGGCTCATCCTCTCGACTTTTACGTTCATCACGAGCCCGAGTCGGCTCCAGAGAAACCCGAGACCGTTGTGGAGTTCAAACCTCTCTCACTAGGCATCACCGCACATCTCACGGATCTAGGCTATCTCCCAGGGCGCCGGATGATAAGCATACGCTTCCTTTCGGATGAGAAGCTGAAGCATGGAAATGATGGTGCTGTCGGCCTTATGGTCTTGTGCAGCACGCCGAGTGACCAAACGCTATTCGTCCCTGTGATTGCCACCGGCGAACTGGACATTGGCACAATCTACGACGCCAGCGCCTCCAACGTGAAAGAGCTTGGAAAGACCCGCAGAATCATTTGGGTGAGCATTCACTACAGCGGCACTGGCGGTTTTGTGGATCGAATCGCCCTCACAGCAGACGATGTGGACAAGCCCCTGCGTGCGCACAGCATCTTCGCTAAAACAGATCCGTTGGCCGACATCAAGAAGCAAGGCTGGGAGCTCTGGACCAGCGGAAATGGCTTCAACGAAGAAACCTTGTCGGCCTACCATCATCTCTATTGGGACCCGGCCAAAGGGCCTGCGCAAGGCAACCATTGGTTCATGTCTGTGCCATACGAGTTTCGAGATGATCAACTGCATCCTGGCAAGCCCGTCGATGAGGGGCATCCGTGAAGACTAGATCACAGATGCGGACCTTGCTCATCAGCCTGCGTTGTGAAATACTCCGCCCATGCCGCCCGCAGCAACCATGCCTGCTGACAACCTCGACTTCGCCTGGGATCGTCCCGAGACGGCGGAGTCGTTGCGGCAGCGTCTGGCGGCGAGTTCTGGCGCGGAATGGCTGCGCACGGCGGCCTGGCTCATGCGCGAGGCACGTGTCGAGCAGGTGTGGCAGTTTTTGACACTGCGGCAGGTCGCGGACGCTTTTCCGCAGCTCAGTCCGATGCTGGGCAAACGCCGTCCTGTCTGGGAACACCTCCTCCGCGCCGCGCATGAACTGGGAAGACTCTAAAGCCTGCACGCCGCTGAAACGCGACTTCCTGCGTGCCTGGTTTGCACTGGAGCAACGCTTTTTTCTCACGGGTGGCAGTGCGCTCGGGCTTTTCTACCTCGACCACCGCCGGTCTTATGATCTGGACCTTTTCACGAGTGAACCTGTGGATGGCAAAGAAGTGCAGAACCTCGTTTTACGAGTCGCGGGTGAGATTGGTGCCGATTGCGTGGCGGTGCGCACGGCCCCCGACTTTCATCGCTTCAAGCTCACACGTGGCGAAGAACGCGAAATCATTGATGTGGTGATCGACCGTGCTCCGCAACTTGATGCCGAAAAAGCCTGCTTCGACGGCATTCGCGTCGATACCCTGCGCGAGATCATCGCGAACAAGCTCACCACCCTTCTCAGTCGCACAGAGCTGAAGGACGTGGTGGACCTCTACTTCCTCGAAAAAGCCGGTCACGATCTCCTCGCCGCGATTCCCGATGCCCAGGCAAAGGACGGAGGTTGGGAACCCGCCGTGGTCGCCATGCTCCTGGATGGCCTGCGTGTGCATGAAATGCCCGCCTGGATGATCCGCGAGCTTACTTTGGCTGAATTGGAGGCCTTTTTGCAAAAGCTTCGTCTGGCCATCTCAAAGCTGGCTTTGTCTCCCGCATAATCATCGTACCACGCCATTCTTGGCCTCCAGCGTGCTTCTCTTGAGAAGCCTGCAAAAAACCGCGCTTTCGCCGCGTGTCCTTGGTCCCCCAAAACATGAAATCTTCCCGTCGTCACTTCCTCCGTGGCACCGGCGTGGCCCTCGGCCTGCCGTGGCTCGAGTCTTTCTGCGCTTTCGGAGCCGAATCGGTCAAAAACAACACCGCGCCGCGTCGTCTCGCCGTGTGCTTCACCGGCAATGGCGTGAACCCGCACCACTGGGGTGCTTCGATGGGCGCGAATGGCATGGAGTTCATGAAGTCGCTCTCGCCGCTCGAGCCGCTCAAGAAGCACGTGAACGTTTTCAAAGGTCTTTGGAATCCGACGACGGTGGAAGGTGAAGGCGGCCACTATCCGAAGATGAACGTGCTCTGCGGCCTGAAGGTGAAAAAGACCACCACCGATGTCGAGGTCGGCACCACGATGGACCAGCTCATCGCCGACCACACCGGCAAGTTCACGCCCGTGCCCAGCGTCGTACTCGGCACCGAGCGTCCAAGCTATAGCACGGACAGCGGCTTTACCTCCATTTACTCCGCCTACATCTCCTGGAGCACGCCCACCACGCCTGCGCCGAAGGAAATCTTCCCGCAGCAGGCCTTTGATCAGCTCTTTGACGACGGCAGCCGCCGCAAGCGCGACAAAAGCATCCTCGACCTCGTGCTCGAAGACGCCAGCAGCCTCAAACCGAAGCTCAGCAGCCGCGACAAGCAGAAGCTCGACGAGTATCTGACCTCCGTGCGCGAGATCGAGCAGCGCGTCGAGCTCGCCGAAAAAATCAGCCAGGCGGAAACCAACGGCCAGGGTTGGATGCCCACCGTGAAGGCTCCAACCATCGGCCGGCCTGCCGCTGGCATCCCTGCGAGCAGCGAGGACCACCTGCGCCTCATGTTCGACATCATGCTTCTCGCTTTCCAGATGGACCGTACGCGTGTGGCCACGTTCATGATGAACAACGACCTCTCGAACATGCGCTTCCCCAGCCTCGACGGCATCAGCGGCGGCATTCATGAACTGTCGCATCACGCCGGTGACGAGCAACGCCTCAGCATGTATCAGCGCGTGAACGAACATCAGGTCAAACTCTGGGCCGAGTTCCTCGCCAAGATGCAGGCCACGAACGAAGGCGAGCGCACCCTGCTCGAAAACAGCATGATCCTGCTCACCAGCAGCCTCATGGACGGCAACGCGCACGATTCGCGACAACTTCCCGTCGTCCTCGCCGGCAACGGCGGCGGCACCATCCAAGGCGGCCGCTTCCACGACCTCAGCCAGGACCCGAATCGCAAGCTCTGCCGCCTCCACATCGCCCTCATGGACCGCATGGGCGTCCACACCGCCCATTTCGGCGACGCGGAGAACGCGCTGGCAATTTAGCCCACACAAATCAGCAGACCGGCGGCGTTGCACAGGCGGAATCTCCCGTTCCTGCCATGAAATCACTCTCTCGACTCGCCTTGGTGGTGTGGTGCGGATTTGCGTCCGCATCGGCGCAGGATTTTTTCTCTGAGCTGTTTAATCCGCTCGCTCCGTTTCTATCTATCCAGCCGTCTCAAACACAGCAGCCGCAAAGCGGCCCGTGGAACAACGACGTGATCATCTACCGCGCCACATTGGATGGCAAAGCGGAGAAGACCGGCACCTTTGAGCGTGCGGGTGTGCCGACGCTCGCGCGTTTGCAGGATGGCCGCCTCATCGCGGCCTATCAGCATTTTCCGAGCGATGACGAACGGCACTTCGACCGTGTGGCGGTGAGCTTTTCGGAAGACGAAGGCCGGACATGGAGCAAAGGGGCGCCCATCGAGGTCGGAGGCATGGAAGAAGGTCTGGCGCGTCCGTTTGATCCCACGCTCGTGCCGCTGCCAGATGGGCGCATCCGGCTCTACTTCACCTCCAATCGCCATCGCGACTTTCGCATGAGCACACCGCAGATTTACTCGACGATTTCGACGGATGGCATTCATTACACCTTCGAGCCGGGCGTGCGTTTTGGTGTGGAAGGCCGCATCGTGATCGACTGCGCCGTCGTGCTGCATCAGGGCATGTTTCATCTCTACTCGCCCGACAATGGCAGTGCGGAGTCCTTTTTCGAAAACGAACGCCAGCATCAGCCGCCGCCAGCGGGACGCGCGTATCACGCCACCAGCACAGACGGTCTCAAATTCACCCGCGTGGACGATGTGACACTTAATGACGACGTGCGCTGGCTCGGCAATGCGCAGTCCGACGGCAAGACGATCACATTCTTCGGCACCGGTCGTGGCGTGTTCACCGCAAAGAGCACCGATGGCGCGAAATGGCAGCCTGCGGATCACTTCGCGGTCCAAGGCGCTGATCCAGGCGCTGTCGCGGCAAAAGACGGTGGGTGGATTATGACCGTCACCGGCCCGCCGCGAAACCAAGCTCCACAAGAGACGATGGAGCCTTGGCTGCAGAGCTGGACCGATGAGTTGCGCATATTCGACTCCGCAAGCTCGGATCCATCTCGCAGCACCTCGCCAGCTCCCTCGCAAGCGATCACTGACTGGGGTGCGTTCTGGAGCCAAGGACGGGCCCAGGGCAGCGGCATGGTCACGTTCACGCATTCACCGATGCGCGTCACCGACATCGAACGCATTGCGCCTTACGGCATGATGGTGGGCGGCCACGTGTGCCCGATTGATCATGGTTACTTCTTTCCGAAGGCTGGCGTGACCGCGGAGGTGCTCGCTCCCGCGGATGGGTTCATCGTCGTGATCGCGCATCGAACCCAGTTGCGCGGCAGCACCGAGCGTCAGCGTGATTACGATGATTACGCGCTCACGATCGAGCACAGCGGCACGTTTTACACGCTCTACGATCTCATCAGCACGCTCGATGAGGCGATCCTCGCCCAACTTGATGCGTCCACGCGATCACGTTTTGCCAACAAAAACCCCGGGCCACCGCTGCATGTGCGCATTCCGGTCAAAGGAGGTCAGAAGCTTGGCACAGTGAGCGGACGCTCGCTCGATTTCAGCGTCGTGAACACGCAGACGCGGCTCCCCGGTCTCCTGCATCCTGAAATCTACGGCCACTACGCGTGGCGCGCGCACATGGCAGACATGTTTGAATCCTTTGACGGGGACCTGAAGTCACAACTCCTCGCGCTGAACGTGCGCAAAACACCTCCCTTTGGCGGGAAGATCGACTTCGACATCGCCGGACATCTCTCCGGCAACTGGTTCCGCTCCGGCAGCGGCGGTTACGCGGGCGACATGCGTGATCCGCGTGGCTACTGGATGGGACATCTCGCGTTTGTGCGTCATCACCTCGATCCAACGAGAATCGTGATTTCCATCGGCAACTTCGACGGCCGGCCGAGGCAGTTTGCGATCAGTGGAGATTCGCCCGACCCCGAAAAAATCACCGCGAAGGACGGCATCGTGAAGTTTGAACTCGTTTACGTCCCGCTCGATAATCTGGGCCGTCGCATCGAGCTGCCACCCGAAATGCGTGGGGTTCAAGGCGTGGCCCTCGCACAGGTGCTGGAGGGCGAAAAGCTGAAGTTCGAGGTGTTTCCAGGTGTAAGCGAGGCCAAAGGCTTCACCGACGCAGCGCGTGAATTTGAGAGGTAAATCGAATCACTCCTTCGTGATCGTCTCGTCGAGATTTAGCAAGACACGTGCGACGAGTGTTTGCGGGGCAAGCTCGCCCTTCTTCTGCTCGTGGCGGTGAAGCATGGTGAGCAGCACGTTGCTTTCCTTCGAGGTCGGTGCGCGGCCGGTGCAGAGTTTGAAGCCGTAGGCGATGCGGGAGGTGTCGTCGGGGCCGCCTTCCTTCCACATGCGTTCGCCGAGGGCTTTGGCGGTTTCGAGGCTCATGGTTTCATTGAGCGTCATGAGCGCCTGCAACGGCGTGTTGCTCTTGGAGCGGCGGATGCATGAGGATTCGCCGTTGGGAACGTCGAAGGTGCTCAAAAACGGATATGGCGTGCTGCGACGACGGAAGACATAGATGCTGCGGCGATATTTCTCGGCACCTTCCTCGACGTGCCATGGGAAGGGCGCGTAGCTGGCGGGTTTTTCGAAGAGATGCGCGGGCGCGGGCGGCATGACGGGCCGTCCGCCGACCTCGGGATTGAGGAGGCCGCTGGCGGCGAGCTGGATGTCACGCACGACCTCGCCTTCGACGCGGAATCGCGGTCCGCGGGCGAGCAGACGGTTGTAGGGATCGCGTTCGAGAAGCTGAGGCGTGACCTTGCTCGACTGCTGGTAGGTCTCGCTGGTGACGATGAGCTTGAGCAGATGCTTCGTGCTCCAGTTGTGTTCCATGAAATCGACGGCGAGCCAGTCGAGCAGCTCCGGATGACTGGGTGGCGTGCCTTGCGTGCCGAAGTCCTCCGCTGTCTCGACCAAACCGGTGCCGAAGACGGCCTGCCACACGCGATTCACATAAGCGCGGGCAGCGGTGGGCGATTTTTGATCCACGAGCCATTTCGCGAAGGTGAGTCGTGAGCTGTCGGCGTTTTGGGGAAGCGGATTGAGCACGGCTGGCACACCAGTCGTGACTTTGTCGCCGGGTTTGGTGAAATCGCCACGTTTCAGCACGGTCGTCATGCGCGGTTGGTCGCGCGCATCGAGCACGAGTGTGGTCGCGCCTTCGGGATGTTGTTTCCACAGCGATTCAATCTCGTCGTTCACGGCCTTCCATTCAGGAACAGTGGTGCGGAAGACGGCGAAGGCGTTGTTCTTGCCGTAGAGCGGATCAGCCTCCGCGCTCGCGGCATCGGTGCAGCTGATCCGATAACGGCCGAGGTTCATCGTCTGCAGGTCGTCGCTGTTCCAGCCTCCGTGCTTCATGCTGACGCCGATGGTGAGTTCGGAGTCGGGCTTTACCTCGACGGGCTTTTCGAGCACGAAGACCGCGTTGCGCGGCACGTTGCGACGTCCGGGTCCGGCGTCGATACCCCAGGCTGTCTTGTCGTCGCCGTCGATGGCGTAGCTGATGGGACCGGTGACGCGTTTGTCTTTGTCGGACTCTTTGTCACGTGCGTAAGGCACAAGCGGTGTGTTTTCCGGCTCCCCGAAATCGGCGGTGGCTTTGATGAACTTCAGCTTCGTCATCTTGCCATCGATCTTCATCTCGGCGTTGAACTCGGTGAGCGCGGCGGTGCCTTTCTGCGAGCGTCCGGGACCATAGGCAGGCAAGTTGGGGTCGTTCATCAGTTCGAGGCGGAAGGCGGCAATCTTCATGACAGGAGCGTGGACACTCTTGTCCGCAGGTTCGGCGCTTCCAGAGCGGACAGGAGTGTCCGCTCTCCCTTCGGTTGCATCGAGTTTCACGACGAATTTCACCTCGCTCTTCGTCGGCGCATAGCCTTGCGCGAGGATGCTGCCGTCGGGCTGGCGCAGGGCTTTTTCACCGCCGGAGGAATCATCTTCAAAATGCAGCGTGCGCCACTGCGGCTGCGCTGTTTTGATTTGCTTCGCCCAGTCGTCCATGCGCTGTTTCCAGTCGGGATGATCGTGCTTGAGCTTGTTTTCGAGCTCCGTGATGCGTGTGAGCAACTGCGAGCGCTGCATCTGCTCGCCCGAGCTGTAAACGACGCGCCAGGGTTCGTTGTCGTTGTTCAGATAGGCGAACATCCGGTAGTACTCCTCCTGTGAGATGGGATCGTACTTGTGGTTGTGGCACTGGCAGCAGTTGATGGAGAGGCCGAGGATGCTTTTGCCGATGACGTCGAGGTGATCGAACATCGCCTCCATGCGGAACTGCTCGGGATCGACGCCGCCTTCCTCGTTGATCATCGAATTGCGCAGGAAGCCGGTGGCGACGATCTGATCCTGCGTGGCCTTCGGCAATTCATCACCGGCGATCTGCTCGATGACGAACTGGTTGTAGGGCAGGTCACGGTTGTAGGCGTTGATGACCCAGTCGCGGTAAAACCAGATGAAGCGCATCGGATCCTTTTCGTAACCGTTGCTGTCGGCATAGTGTGCGCCGTCGAGCCAGTGACGCGCCCAGCGTTCGCCGAAGTGCGGAGAATCGAGGAGTTTATCGGGAAGGTCTGAGAGGTCCGACTTGTCAGACGGCTCGGGAGGAAGGCCGACGAGATCGAGATACATGCGACGGCGCAGCGTCTCGGGCGCGGCCTTTGGTGAAGGTTTGAGGTCTTCTTTTTCGAGGCGCTCGCGAATGAACGCGTCGATGGGATTGACCTGAGTTCCAGGTTTAAGGTTTAAAGTTTCAAGTTGTCCCGGCACGCTGCCTGAACCTGAAACTTGAAACTTGAGACTTGGAACCGGGGCCTTCACGGGCGGCTTGAAAGCCCAGTGATCTGTCTTCTGCTCAATCTTGACGCTGGCGCTGTCAGGCCAGTCGGCACCGGCATCGATCCACACCTTCAATTTGGTGATCTCGTCCGATGTGAGCGGATCGCCTTTGCGCGGCATGCGCATCTTCGGGTTCGTGCCGAGCACGGCGTGCATGAGGCGGCTGTCGTCCGCGTTGCCAGCGATGATGGCGATGCCGAAATCACCGCCTTTGAGCGCGATGGATTTGTTGTCGAGCCGGAACGCCGCCTCCTGTTTGTGCGGGCCGTGGCATTTGTAGCAGTGCTCGCTGAAGATGGGCTGGATGTCTTTGACGAAATCGACAGCGGCGATGACGCGCGTGACCGGCAGAAGCAAAAGAAGGGCTGGGAGGCGTTTCAGCATCGCTGATTCATACGCGAGGCCCGCATGCGAAATCACCGCTGGCCGCATGGAAAATGCTGTTTGACGGAGTCACTCGCCAACAGTGATGGTAAGGCGCGGCAGAGGCGTGGGCAGCCCCTTTTTCTCCCAAACGACCTTCTGCTGCGCATCGAGAACCTGCACGGTGAGGTTTTTCGTGCGCTCGCCGTATTTGCCGTCGGTGCGGTTCCACAGGACGATCGTGTGCAGCGGCAACTCACTGCCCAGATCGACCTGCCACCAGGGATCGCTCAGCTTGTCATCGGTGTGCATGACGCTTTTGGACGTGCCCATGTCGCCGTTGGTGTTGCCGTCGATGGCCAGTTCGGGAAAGCCTTTCCAACCAACGCTGCTCTGCGTGGCCTTGCCTTGCATGGCCACATTGGCCTCGCCACTGAAGACCTGAACCTCGGCCAGATTGAGCGCGATGTAGCCCGGCTGCGCAACGCGGACGAAGCGGCCTGTTGTGCCGGAACCTTTGGCCGGAGCTGGCGCGGCGGGACCGGCGGACTTCTCCGCGAGCGCGATGGAAGACGAAGCGGCGGGCTTGCCACTGCCTCCATTCGAGGCTGCGACCGTTTTTTCCGAGGTGCCTTTTTGGAAGATCGGCCAGAGGAAGAAGCCGACCACCACAAGAGCGGCGAGATTCACGACCACGGCAATCGTGGCCCGGCTGCCGGAAGATTTTTTTTGCGGCGGTGTGGCGGCTGCTTTGGCGGAACTGCTGGATGAAGCGGACTTTGGCGGAGCGACAGGCTGCGGTTTGGGAACGCTGACAGGCGCGGCAGCGGGCGGAAGAGAAGACGGCTGCGGAGCAGGCGCTGGTTGGGGAACAGGCGCTGGCTGTGGTTCGGGCGCCTGCGCTGGAACAGGAACATAACCGGAGTGAATCGGAGCCATCAGCACATCGAGCGCCTGGGCGACGGACTGTGGACGCTGTTGTGGATCCAAACGCAGCAGCCAGGTCAGCCAGTCGATGAGCGGCTGGTCGAGATCAGGACGCAAATGGCGCAAGGAGCGGCTGACATCGAAGGCACGCCATTGCTGCACGAGTTCCGCAGGATCGTCACCTTGCGCGGGCGCGGAATTGGTGGCGAGGCAAAACAAGCTCGCCGCGACGGTGAAGAGATCGCTCTGGCTGGAGGGCCGGCCGCCATCATGGAGTTCCGGGGCGCGGAACCACAGGGTCTCCGGCGGATGTTTCGCGCGTGTGAGCGAAAGGCCCCAATCCTGCACCTGCACAAACAATCCGCCGCCCGGATGATCGGCGATGATGAGGTTGCTCGGTTTTGGATCACCATGCGGCTGGCGGAGCTGCTCACCCATGAGCAACACGTGCATGAGCTGCACCGCGAGCGCGCGCATGTCCGCCGCGGATGGACGGCGCTCAGCGGAGAAGGTGAAAACATTCTTGCCGGGCATGTAGTCGTAAATGAGCGCAAACTCGTCCTCCGCCGGCACGAGCGTGATGAGCCCGGCAATCTGCGGATGGCGGATTTGCAGCAGTACCGGCGCCAGCAACTGCAGCTTCTCGCGGTCCAGGCCGAACGGCGTGTCCTGCTCTTCAAGCAACGATTTGAGGAGCACCTTGCGGCCCGTGGCCGTCTCCACGCCAACAAACACCTTGGCGGCGGGACCTGAAGCAATCAGCCTCTCACTTTGGAACTGGTCGTCGGACATGTTTGCAGGTGACTTATGGCAACATGGCCAAGAAACAACGGCTTGTGCAAGGCAAGATTGGGGCGCTTGCGCATTGTCATATCCGCCGCACAGTCGCGACATGTTGAAACTCGGACTCATTGGCTGTGGAAAAATGGGCGGCGCCTTGCTGCGCGGCGTGGAGCAGGCGCTTGGCAAGAGCAAGCTGCGCGTGGCGCTGAGCGATGTCGTGCCGGAAGCCGTCAACGGCCTGCGCAAGTGCCTGACCTGCAAATCCATCACCGGCACGCCCGCCGAAGTGGCCGCCGCATCGGATGTGGTCATCCTCGCCGTGAAACCGGGCGACATGAAGACGCTGTGCGAAACGCTTGAAGGCGTCAAAGGCACACGATTGTATCTCAGCATCGCGGCGGGTGTGAATCTGGCGCATCTGGAGATGTGGCTCGGACCACGGCAGCGCGTGATCCGCAGCATGCCGAACACGCCCGCGCTCGTCGGGATCGGCGCGGCGGCGTTTGCACGTGGCAGCAAGGCCACCGCGAAAGATGCGTCACTCGCCACAAAGATTCTCGGTGCGGTCGGCATCGCCGAAGAAGTGCCGGAAAAACTGCTGGATGCCGTCACCGGCCTTTCCGGCAGCGGACCGGCCTATGTTTACACTGTGATCGAGGCGCTGGCCGACGGTGGCGTGCTCATGGGCCTGCCGCGGGCCACGGCGTTGCGTCTCGCCGCGCAAACGGTGGCCGGTGCGGCGGAAATGGTGGAGATCACCGGCCGTCATCCCGCCGCCTTGCGCGACGAGGTCACCAGTCCCGGCGGCACCACCATCGCCGGGCTTGAAAAGCTCGAACTGCATGGATTGCGCAACGCGCTGATCCAGGCCGTGCGTGCCGCGACGGAGAAGAGCAAGGCGTTGGGAGCGTGAACCACGCTGGCACGTTGTTCACGCCACGGCGTGCCCAAGTCCAATCAGAACACCGGCTTGAAGTAACCGAGATACGCCAGCGCGGCTCCAACGATCAATGCAATCAGGACGACCATGGGCGCGGGAACAACGCGGCGCTTCGCGAGCACAGGCAGGAAACCGAGCACGAGCCACAGGACAAACTTCGCGATCACCCACGGCTGCGTGTAATACGAGGCGGCTTCAGGCGGAAGCAGTTTGGAATATTTGGCCGCCATGCCGAAACCAGACACGAGGCTGATGACGAGACCGATGCCGTGCCATTTCATGGCCTTCTTCGCACCTTCGTTGGAAAGCAGGGCACCGAAGCCGATGAAAACGAGGATCAGGCCGATGAGATGGAGGAAATGGTAGGTCTGGAGGGTGAGCATGGCGGTTCTGTGGCCCAAGGTACCGCTCCCCACAAGCGCGACGATGCGTCGATTTTCCCGCAGAACACGGTTTCGGCATCATCCGAATGCTACTTGGTGAATTCCTTGTCGATGGCGTCGAGGTACTTCGAAATGGGATCGGCGCGGGGCGGAATCTCCTGCTGGATGAGCGCTGGCAGGTTGAGGTAGTCGTCGAATTTGCCGGACAAACGGCTGCTCTCACTGGCCTCGAACCAGTCGAGGTAATCCCGCACCGCGATGGACTTCTGGTAGGCGACGACAGCAAACTCGCGCAACACCGCGAGCCGCTTGTCCATGTCCTTGGTCTTGCCGTCTTTGAGGTCTGTGATGGCGGCGAGGTAGGCGAGGACCACCGGGCGGAACAACACGCTCACACGCAGGTCCAGGGCACGCAGCGTGGCGATGTTGCGTTCGAGGATCACGGCATGGTCGGAGCGCTTGAGGACATGCTTGTACTCCTCCAAAGGCAGGCTCACGGGCACGAGGCCGGACGAAGTGGTTGCGGGTTTGTTCACGTTGACCGGAACGGGCCTGGCGTCCGGGCTCGTGGTGCGCGGAGCATTGGGCGCGGAAGACGACTTCTTCGCGGCCGGTTTGGCATTCGGATTGGTGGTGCGCGGCTTGGTGTCCGCTTTCGTGGCTGCCTTGGGTTCCTCCTTGGTGCCGGTTTTGGCATCCACCGGGGCGGCGGTTTTTTCCTTCGCGTCAGGTTCGGCTTTCTTCTCGTCGCCGGCTTTGGGCTTGCGCTTGAGGAAATTCAGCAGCGGTTCGATGGTTGGCCGCGGCTCGTGCGGCGTGAGGAGCCTCCAGGCATCCGCAAGCGCGGGTGAGAGCAGACGTGCCGCGTCGAACGTGGGAGCAGGAAAAACGGATGTCTGGCTGTCCTTGGCCGGTTTTTCCTCCGGCGGCGTTGCCTCGTCTTTTTTGCTGCTGCGGAACCAGTTCAGCGGATTGAGCATCGACCGCTTTTTCTTTTCTTCGACGGGTTCCTGGACGGCCTGCTCGCCTGTCTTGGTCGCTTCGACGGCTGTTGCCTTTTCCTCCGCTTCCTCGGCTGCCTTTTCTTTTTTCTCATCGGTACCACCGCCACCAAAGAGGCGGTTGAGGACGCCCACTTTCTTTCCAGCAACGAGGGGAGCCGTGTTTGCGGAAACGGTGGCGGTCGTGGCAGGAGGCGGTTCCTCATGCACCTCAGGTTTGGGCTCGTCAGGATCACGAAGAAAAAGCAGGCGGCGCCACAGGCTGCGCTTGTGTTTGGGCGCTTCCTCCGCATCGGCAGACGCGGTGGTTGCGTCGCCAGCGGTAGCAGCGGCCGGCTTCTCTGATTGAGTTGTCTGCGTGTCGGAGCGGGCCTTCGGTTTGATGGCCTCGTCAGCAGTCGGCGGCTCAGACTTCGGTACATCGCTCACCACAACCAGCGGTGACGGCAGCACAAAAGGCCGCGGCTTGATGTTCTGCGGCACCTCGGCCGGCGGCGCCTCGTAACGAAGCGTGATGGCATCCTCGATGGCCTTGAGGCTTTCCGCAGGGGTGAAACGCTCGGCGATGCCCGGCTTGGACAGTGTGGCAAGCTGCAGGGACCACCACTTGTTCAAACTCGACGCCGAGGCGGCGAAATTGGGAAACGCGACATTGAGCAGCTCGCGCTCGGAGCGCGGATCGCTGGCGAGCGCGTTGAGAAACCGGTTGAAACGCTTCGGCCCGTCCGGCTGGTCCACGAGGGCGAGCACAAGGGCGCAGCACGAGGTCTCGTAAATCGTGCGGGAGAGGCCGTCCATCTTCACCGGGGACGCGGCGATGATCTCCTCGATGCCGTAGATTTTGCCGCTGTGGAAGATGGTGGAGAACAGCGCGCTGGGCCGGGCGCTGGCCTTGTAATCCATGGCATGCAACACGCCGGTCATGACCCAGTCGGGAAGCAGCAGGCGGCCCTCCGGCGTGACGATCTTCGTGTGATTGCGCAGGATGCGCTCCGCCAGCAACCCACGCACGATTTCCATGCGCAGATTCGCGGCGTTCAGGCCGGGACGCTCATTGATGGTGACCTGCAGATGGAAGCCGCCGTGATCCAGCTCGGAGACGGTGGTGACGATCGGCGGGCCGCTGGATTTGGCGGCGTCCTCGCCGGTGTTCAACACGACCACGATGGGCAGCACCCAGGGTTCCCTGTCATTGAGAACCTTGCGCAGCTCCGCGGCAATCTCATCGCAGCGGGAGGACATGGCGCTGCGTGTCTCAAACACCTTCCCATGCACCACAAACTGCCGGCTGCTGCTCGTGGATGTGGTGATCGGCATGCGGTCCGACGGCGGTGCGACACGCGGGGCCACCGGCGCGCCTGGCTGTTGCGTCGCTGCCTCCAGCGCTTTCAATTTGCTCGCCGAGTTGTCCGGAGTGGGCGGAGCCGGAACCGGCGGTGGCGCGACAGGTTTTGCAGCGTCCGCAGGTTTTGCCGGCGGATTGCTCTGGAACTCGCCCGGCGCCGGCGGTGCCCGCATGGCGGGAACCTGAATGGCAGCGGCCGCCTCCTTTTGCTCCTGGGTCAGTTGGGGCGCAGGCGGCGCGGGTGTCTGCGCCAGCATCAATGATGCGGCACCGGCGCACAGAGCCGTGGCGATGGATGGAATTGGGAACGGACGAGTCATGCGGGTGGAAAGCGCGGATCGAGCACAAGCTTGTCCTTGGCGATGGTGATGTTCGTCATCTGAAACAACGCCCGGATTTCAGGATCGAGCGCCTCCGCCACGGCCCGCAACGCGGGATACAGCGGACGCATCATGCCACGTGGCATCCCGAGGTGTCCATAGGCGCCCCGCAGCATCTCGATGTGGAAGTGGTTCTCATCACGGCTCACCACCAGATCCACACTGGCAGTGCGCGGGCTGCCCTTCAGCTTCCAAACGAGCACCAGACGTGCATTGTCAGGCTCAAGATCGACGCGCACCCCGTCAAACGCGGCCCAGCCATCCATCGGCGTCCGGATTTTACCCGCCAGCGCGGCGGCCAGATGACGGTTCATCTCGTCCTCAGTCACGATCATGACCGCCGCACGTTTGATCGCGGCCTGCCGCAACAAGTCGAGCAAATCATCCGGCCGGCTGTTGCCAGCTTGGGGCGCGACGGGCACTTGCGCGGGTCGATGCGCCACCCATGCCGCCCCGGCGAGGGCGCTGATCACCAGCAGCCGCAGGATTTGGAGCAGAAGACGCGTCACAGCGGTGCCGGGGGGTTGAAGGAGGAAGAAAAATCAGGCCGCGGTGCCTGCTTTCGCAGGCGTGGCCGTCGTACTGGCGCTGGAGCCGGAGGAACCGCCGCCAGACGATGAACTGGACGATGATGCTGACGAGGACGAGGCGCTTTCAGATTCCTTCTTCGCCGCAGCCTTGTAGGAGTCGCTGCGGTAGTCCGTGATGTAGAAGCCGGTGCCTTTGAAAATGAAACCGGCCCCGACGCCGATCTTGCGCTTCACCGGGCCTGCGCAGCCTTCCTGCGGGCAATCGGTGAGATGCGGGTCTTTCATGGACTGCTTGGCCTCGAACTGATGGCCGCATGTCTGACACTCGTATTCGTAGGTGGGCATGGATTTACGGCGCGCGGGGGTTTGGGCCGCGCATGGGGTGGGGACTATGCCGCGCTGCCCCCCTGGCTGCAAAAGGATTTTGCCACCCGCCCGGAACCTCCATCTGCGGGCCGTGACCTGTCATTCCTCCGTCGTCACCGCCTTGATGCGGTAGCCATTCTCATTTTTCTCCAAACGCATCAGCCCGCGGCTCGCCACGGCCTCTAGCAACGCGCTGAAAGTGCTGAAGCCATAAAAACGCTCGTCAAACTGCGGCTGGCGACGGCGGATGGCCTGTTTGACCGGCCCGGCCCACACCGTGTCGCTGCCGCTGCGCCCCAACATGGCCTCGACGGTCTCAACCACGAGCTGGATCGCCTTTTCGGGATCACCACCGCTCTTTTTCTCGGGCGAGACTGTCTTGGACGTCGTCGCTGGTTTGGCGCGGGCGATGCGCGTCCGGGTCTTCTCCTCCTCGCGCACCAGATCGTCGTAGAAGATGAATTCGTCGCAGTTGTCGATGAACAGGCCGCTGGTGGACTGTTTCACGCCCACGCCGATCACGGTTTTGTTGTTCTCGCGCAGCTTGCTCACCAGCGGCGAGAAATCGGAATCGCCACTCACGATGGCGAAGGTGTCCACATGCGGCTTCGTGTAGCAGAGGTCCAGCGCGTCCACCACCATGCGGATGTCCGCCGAGTTCTTGCCTGACTGACGCACATGCGGGATCTCGATCAGTTCGAACGACGCCTCATGGATCGCCGCCTTGAAGCTCTTGTAGCGGTCCCAGTCGCAGTAGGCCTTCTTCACCACGATGCTGCCCTTCAGCAGCAGGCGGTCCAGTACCTTGTTCATGTCGAACTTGTCATACTTCGCGTCCCGCACCCCGATGGCGAGGTTCTCGAAGTCGCAGAAGACAGCGATGGTGTGCGTGCGGTCGGTGGGAGAGGCCATGATGCCGTGATCGTCCGCCGCGGGAGGGGATGGGTCAACTGGTGTTGCCGCCGCTTTTGGGCAGCCTGTTTCTTCATGCCTCCCGCATGGACGATCCCGCCCTCGGTCCGCCCAGCGCAAGGATTGCGGTCCGGGCCTCGTTTTTTGCGGTCCCCCAACATGCCTTCCCTGCTACCCATGAAGACGCGTCTTTTCGCCTCCGTGCTTGTTTTGTCCGCCTCCGCCTTCGCTCAGATGCCGAAGAAGGAGGAGGGCATTGATCCGAACAAGCCGGTGTCGTTCTACAAGCACATCCGCCCGATCTTCCAGGCGCAGTGCAATGGCTGCCATCAGCCGGCGAAGAAAAAGGGCGATTACATCATGACGGAGTTCGCGGCGCTGCTCAAAGGTGGCGAAGAAGGACACGCGGTCATTCCGGGGAAGGCGGCGGAATCAAACTTGCTGAAGCTCATCAAGCCCGACGAAAAGGGCAAGGTGGAGATGCCGCAGAAGGCGGAGCCGCTGCACGCGACGCAGATCGCGCTGATCGAGCGCTGGATCAATGAAGGCGCGAAGGACGACACGCCGGCCTCGGCGAAGGCTCAGTACGACATGGCACATCCGCCGGTTTACGTGAAGGCACCGGCCATCACCTCGATCGATTACTCCCCGGATGGCAGCATGATCGCGGTAGCGGGTTATCATGAGGTGCTCGTACACAAAGCCGATGGCAGCGGCATCGTCGCGCGTCTCGTGGGACTCGCGGAGCGCATTCAGAAGCTCGCGTGGTCGCCGGATGGCAAAAAAATCGCGCTGACCGGCGGCAGCCCGGCGCGTGTGGGTGAAATCCAGATCTGGGATGTGGCGGCGAAGAAGTTGGAGCTGTCCAAGTCGCTGACCTTTGACACGCTTTATGGCGCAAGCTGGTCGCCGGATGGCAAATACCTCGCCTTCGGTTGCGGTGACAACGCGGTGCGCGCCATCGAGGTCGCCACGGGCAAGGAAACGCTGTTCATGGGCTCGCATTCCGACTGGGTGCTCGACACGGTGTGGGGTGTGGATGGCAAGCACGTCGCCTCCTGCGGACGCGACATGAGCGTGAAGCTCACCGAGGTAGCCACGCAGCGCTTCGTGGACAACATCACGTCCATCACCCCCGGTGCGCTCAAGGGCGGCGTGCAGGTGCTGGCGCGTCATCCGCAGCGCAATGAGGTGCTCATCGGCGGCACTGACGGCGTGCCTGCGATCTACCGCATGGAGCGCATCACGAAGCGTGTGATCGGCGACAACGCGAATCTCATCCGCAAGTTTCCCGGCATGCAGGGCCGCATCTTCGGCGTTGATTTCGCACCCGATGGCAAGCGCATCGCCGCTGGTGCCTCGTCTGAAGGCGCGGGCACGGTGAACATCTACGCGAGCGAGTATGACAGCACGATGCCCGAGGCGGTGAAGAAGATCGTCGAGACCGTGAGCGGCAAGGGCAAGGAACTCGACGACTGGATCGTGAAGGATGTGAAGCAGCTCAGTTCCACGCCGGTTCCTTGCGGCATCTTCAGCGTCACCTTCAGCCCTGATGGCAAAACGGTCGCCGCCGCTGGTCAGGACGGCCAGGTTCGCCTCATCGACGCCGCCACGGGCAAGATCGCAAAGGAATTCACCTCCGTGCCGCTCGTGAAGGAAAAAATCCTCGCTGCGAGCGATGTGATCGCCGACGACGCCGTGCGTGTGGAAGTGAAGAAGGACGAAAAAATCGAAACGCTGCACACCGGCCCCACGGTGGCCTCCATTGAGGTCGAGCCGACCACGATCAAGATCGGCAAGCCCACTGAATACGCTCAGCTTCTCATCACCGCGAAGATGAGCGACGGCACGCGTGCCGACGTCACCCGCATGGCAAAGATCACCGCCGCGAACGACGGTGTGATCGACATCAACACACGTGGCATGGTGCGTCCTGACAAGGATGGAGCCACCAACGTGCAAATCTCGTTCATGGGCAAGACCGCCACTATTCCCGTGACCGTCGGCGGCATGAATGTCGCCCTTCAGCCCGATTATGTGCGCGATGTGATGCCAATCATGTCGAAGCTCGGCTGCAACCAGGGCACTTGTCACGGCGCGAAGGAGGGCAAGGCCGGCTTCAAGCTCTCGCTGCGTGGTTACGACCCGGTTTACGATGTGCTCGCCTTTGCCGACGATCTCTCCAGCCGCCGTGCGAACGTCGCCTCGCCGGAGCATTCGCTGATGTTGCTCAAGGCCAGCGGCAGCGTGCCGCACGAAGGCGGCCAGCTCACCGTGCCGGGCGAGTTGTATTACGAGTCGCTGAAAGCATGGATCGGCCAGGGAGCGAAGCTCGACATGAAAACTCCGCGCGTCACCAGCATCGAGTTGTCGCCGAAAAATCCCGTCATCGAGCGCATCGGCGGCCGCCAGCAGCTTCGTGTCATCGCGCGTTACGCTGATGGCTATGTCAAAGATGTCACCGCCGAAGCCTTCCTCGAAAGCGGCAACGGCGACGTGATCGAGGCCGACAAAAAAGGCCTCATGACCAGCCTGCGTCGTGGCGAGGCTCCGATCCTCGCACGTTTTGAAGGCGCTTATGCCGCCACCACCATCACCGTGATGGGCGACCGCACCGGCTTCGCGTGGAAGGAACCGGAGAAGTGGAACAAGATCGACGAACTCGTCGCGCAGAAGTGGCAGCGCATGAAGATCGAGCCCAGCGGCCTGTGCAGCGACGAGGACTTTCTGCGCCGCATCCATCTCGACCTCACCGGCCTGCCGCCGAAACCCGAGGAAGTCGCCGCCTTCCTGGCGGATCAGCGTGACACGCGCACGAAGCGCAGCGAGGTCATCGACAAGCTCATCGGCAATCCTGATTTCGTCGAGCATTGGGCCAACAAGTGGGCCGACATGCTGCAGGTGAACTCCAAATTCCTTGGCGCCGAAGGCGCCGCCGGTTTGCGCACCTGGATCAAGCAGCAGGTCGCGGACAACACGCCTTATGACCGCTTCGCGTTCCGCATCATCACCGCCACCGGTTCCAACAAGGACAATCCGCCCGCCGCTTATTTCAAAACGGTGCGCACGCCGGAGGAGATCTCGGAGAACACCACGCATCTCTTCCTGGCCACACGCTTCAACTGCAACAAGTGCCACGACCATCCCTTCGAGCGCTGGACGATGGACCAGTATTACGAAACCGCGTCCTACTTTGCCCAGATCGACCTCAGAGGCGATCCACAGGCCAAAGGCGCCACCATCGGCGGCACCGCCGTGGAAGGTGCGAAGCCGCTCTATGAAATCGTCGCCGACAAAAAAGACGGCGACGTGATGCACCTGCGCACGAACAAGCCGGTCTCGCCCAAGGTGCCGTTTGAAACGGAACTCGTCAGCAAGACGGCCGGCACCCGCCGCGAGCAGTTTGCCACCTGGCTCACCAGCCCGCAGAACGATTACTTTGCCATGAGCTACGCAAATCGCATCTGGGGCTATCTCACCGGCACCGGCGTGATCGAACCGCTGGATGACATCCGCGCCGGGAACCCGCCCAGTAATCCGGAGCTGCTGCAATACCTGACGAACGAATTCATCCAGAGCGGCTTCAACGTGCGCCACTTGATGAAGATCATCGCCAACAGCCGCACCTACAATCTGAGCCTCGCCACCAACAAGTGGAACGAGGACGACAAGATCAACTACAGCCATGCCAAGGCCCGCCGCCTGCCTGCCGAAGTGCTGTTTGACTCCGTCTTCGCCGTCACCGGCAGCATGCCGAACATCCCCGGCGTGCCCAAAGGCACCCGCGCCGCTGCTTTGGCCGATGCGCAGATCAAACTGCAGGATGGCTTCCTCACCAACTTCGGCCGCCCTGCGCGTGAAAGCGTCTGCGAGTGCGAACGCAGCAACGACGTCAATCTCGGCCCCGTCATGGCCCTCATGAGCGGTCCCACGGTCGGCGATGCCATCAGCGACCCGAACAACGCCATCGCCAAGCTCACGAACGAGATCGAAGACGACAAACAGCTCGTCGATGCCGTGTTTGTGCGCATCCTCAACCGCCACGCCACCGAGAAGGAAATCGCTGCTGCCATCGAAAGCATGCAGGGACTCGATGAACAGAACAGAGCGCTCGCCGCCACCTGGCAGGCCAAAGAGGCCGAGCAGAAGCCGGTCATCGAAAAAGCCGGGCAGGAACGCCTCGCCGCCATCGATGCGGCGAAGAAGGAACTCGAAGCCTACAAGGTGAAGATGGCTCCCGAAGTCGCAAAGAAAGAGGCCGCCCGCAAAGCCGCGATCACCGCCGCTGAGGCGAAGGTGAAGGCCGCTTATGACACCGCCACGGTGAACCAGCCCAAATGGGAAAACTACATCGACCTGACGACAGAATGGCATCCGCTCGATGTGAAAGTGCAGCGCGCCAACGGTGTCGAAAAACTCGAAGTCCTGCCGGATGGCAGCCTCTTCGCCACCGCATTGCCGGAAGGCAAGCAGGGCAACGGCAACTACATGCTCATCGGCAAAACCACGCTCACCAACATCACCGCCATCAAGCTGGAGATGCTTCCTGACGACCGCCTGCCCAATAATGGCCCCGGCCTGGCTCCCGATGGTAATTTTGTGCTCGGCGAGTTCATTGTTCGTGCCGATCCTATCGACGCCAAACGCAGCAAGCGCGGCGGAGAGGAGCAGGTGCTCAAGAACCCCAAAGCAGACTTCGAGCAGCAGAACTTCTCTGTCACGGAAGCGCTCAAGAAAGGCAATCGCGACCGTGGCTGGGCTGTCAGCCCCGATACGGGTGTCCGCCACGAGGCCACCTTCGAGTTCGCCAAACCCATCGCTTATGAAGGCGGCGCTCAATTCACCGTGCAGATGAACCAGACCTTCCAGAACGGGAAGTACAACCTCGGCCGCTTCCGTCTCTGGGTCACCACCAGTCCCACCGTTCGCTTCGGCGCTCCAGCCGCCGTTGCCGCCGCTCTCAAAGCGCCAAAACGCACGCCTGAACAGAACGCGGTGCTCACCCAGCACTTCCTCAACCAGTTCCGCGACTACCAAGGCCAGAAGAAACTCCTCGCCGCCGCCAAGAAGCCCCTCGCCGTCGATCCACAACTCGTCGCACTAGAAACCAAGCACACCGACGCTCAGAAGCCGATCTTGATCGACCCCAAGCTGCTGCAACTCCGCCGCGACGCCGACCTGAGCGCCAAACAGCTCACGAACAAGCGCCTCACTGCTGCGCAGGATCTCGCCTGGGCGCTCATCAACTCACCGGCGTTCTTGTTTAATCATTGATTGGTTTCCGACGGCATGTTTGTTGAGTTGCCTCAACTTGAATGCCCGCCAGCTCATCGAAATCCACCGACACCGTCGTCCTCATCCACGGACTCGGCCGCTCTCGGCGCAGCATGTGGATGGTGGCTCTGTGGCTGAAGTTCTGCGGCTATCGGGTGACGAGCATTGGTTATCCGTCGCGCTGCGTCTCGATTGCGGAGGCGGTGGAGCAGCACTTGATGCCTGCATTGGCGAAACTGGAGGTCGAGGACGGTTCACGCGTGCATTTCGTCACGCACTCGCTCGGTGGCATCGTGTTTCGTTATTGGGCGGCGCGACGTGATCCGGCGTTTCCACTCGGACGCGCCGTGCTACTGGCCCCGCCAAACCGTGGCAGCGAAATCATCGATGAATTGGGTCAGTGGGGCTGGGTGCGCTGGCTGCTCGGCCCCGTTTCCGCCGAACTCGGCACCGATGCGGACAGTACACCGAACAGCCTCGGACCGTTGCCACCCGAAACTGGCATCATCATGGGCAGCAAGGACACCCTGCCGGTGTTCCGACATCTCCTCGGTCCCGAATCCGACGGCGTCGTCACCATCGCCAGCTCGCACGGCGAAGGCGAGACCGACTTCACCCTCCTGCCGACCAATCACGCCACCATCATCCTTCAGCCTGCCGTTTTTCGTGCGGTGAACCGGTTTCTGAAGACTGGGAGCTTTGCGGAGAGGTGAGCTTCATCACGTCGATCGTGTCCGCTTCCAAATCACGTTCATCACACTGTCGGTTTGCCGCATCACATCGTCGTTGGTGAATCTCAGTGTTTCGATGCCTTGGGACCGCAGGAAGGTATCGCGAGTCTGATCACGCTGCTTTCCCTTGGTGCTATTGTGCTGTCCACCGTCAAGTTCGATGGCGAGTTTCAAATCGGCGCAGTAGAAATCCAGCACGTAAGGTTCGATGGGATGCTGGCGGCGGAATTTGCGCTTGTTCACACGGCGGTCCCGCAAACAGCCCCACATGAGGGCTTCGGGATCTGTGGCGTCTTGTCGAAGTTTGCGGGCAAATTCGATGAGACCGAGACGTTCGCCCGTGATCTCGTGGCGGATTTCCTCCAAGCGGGTGAGCATGATGGGATCACATCAAAGGCGTGAGGCCACGTCAAGAAAGCGTTTGTTGACCCCTCACCCCAGCCCTCTCCCCGAAGTTGATCTTGGAGCAGCGTTGCTTGGGGCGGGGAGAGGGAGATGATCGTCGAACCAACAAGAAATCATGTCGGCGAAAAAAACGCCCTCCTCTCCCCGTCGAGGATGTGAATGACTGGCCAACGGTCTTCGGGGAGAGGCAGGGTGAGGGGTCATGCCAGACGCCCGCAGCTTGCCTCGACGGTGAGAGTGCCCACCACCTCACGGCGCCGCCAGCTTCGTGACGACGTGGCTCATGTAGGGGAAGAGTTGCTTCTTCCGGCTCACGACGCCGGGCATGTCATAGACGTTCTCCTTCGCCAGCGGGTAGTCGATGGCATCAATGACGCGTTGGTCGCCGGCGACGAGGAGCACGCTGTGATGGCGCGTGATGTCGGTGACCATGAGGCAGGCGAAGTGGAGGCTGTGTTTCGCGAGCAGGGCCTGCAGCGCGGCCTGGAGATCATTTTCACGTTTCCAGAACTCGTCGAGACCGAGTTCCTCGATCTGGGAGATGCTGATGTGCCAGCCGTTTTCCTCGAAGACCTTGCGGTCGCTTTCCAAGGCGCGATCAGGCGTGTTTTCGCGCAGCATGGAGCCTGCGGCAAAGAAGTCCTTCACGAACTGGGCACTGTCGATGCCACCGATGCCGGCCAGCCAGGCGAGGATGTCCTTGTCTGTATCGGTCGCGGTCGGGCTGGTGAGATGCAGCGTGTCGGAGATAATGCCGGCACAGAGGCAGATGGCCGTGCCTTTGTCCGGCTCGGCTTTTTGCATGCGATACATGACACCGACGATGGTCGAGGTGCTGCCGACGGGCTCGTTGAGGAAGCGGATTGGCTCCTTGGTGCGCAGATTGCCGCTGAGTCGATGGTGGTCGATGACCTCAAGGATCTCCGCCTCATCCGCGCCGGTGACTGCCTGCGCGAACTCATTGTGATCGACGAGCACGAGCTTCATGCGCGGCAGTTCGATGAGATCGGACTTTGAAAAAACGCCGAGGAGCTTGTGCGTCTCGTCATCAACGACCGGGAAGAGCGGCTGATGCGCGTGCTGAACCTTGGGAACGATTTCCATCAGCGGCGTACGCGACGTGAACGAGAGGAATTCATGCGTCAGCGCCTCACCAATTGGCCGCGAGAACCGCAGGAGCTGCGAGGTGCTGGCGGTGTCGTAAGGCGAGTAGATGATGGCAACGCCTTTCTCTGCCGCGCGTGAGAGGATGCTGGTGGACGCCTTGAACTTGCCGGTGATGATCAAGCAACGCACGCCCAGATCGACCGCGAGTTCGTGGATCTCCGGACGGTCGCCGGTGATGACGACAACATGATCCGCCGCGAACTGCTGCGCACGCTTCTTGGTCGTTTCCAAACTCGAAGCGGCGACGACGAGCACGAGATTCTGCAGCGCCTCCAAATCGGGTGCCGTGCCGCCGACGATGCCGTCGAGCGCATTGACGATGTTCAGCAGGCTCGTGCGCACCTCACGGTTCGCAGCGACGGTTTTCTCGTTCGTCTGCGCGGGCAAAAACAACTGCGCCAGCTCCTGAATCGACGGCATGCCAAGCAGGCGGCCGGTCTCATCCACGACCGGGATGGCGCGGAAGTTATGATCCATCATCATGCGATAGACCGAGAGAAAGGTCTGGTGCGGTGACGCGGTGAAGACGTCGCGACGGCAGATCGTGGCAGCGGTGGGCCGCACATCGAGCAGGAGCTTCGGCGCGGGCACACCGGCGGTTTGCAGCACCCAGTTGGTGCGCACGCTCACCTCGCCACAACACGCGGCCTCGGCCTTCATGCCGCGCACATCCCGCAGGAAGGCCGCGTAACCGATGGCGGAGCAGATCGCATCCGTGTCGGGATTGCGGTGGCCGATGACATGGATCGTGTCCGGCGAGCTGATCTGCCGTGCCGATGACGAAATGCGAATGGTGTTCTCGGTGGAGCGCATTCGTCAGTCGTTCTCGAAGTTTGCCACGTCGTGCACGAGTCAAGCGAAGCCCAGCGCGGTGATGCGCGCATGGACGGCGTCCTTGTTCTCCAGCAACTCGGCGATCGGGTCCCACTTGCCGGTAGTCAGCGCCTCGTGGGCGGTCGAGGGCAGCGTGACGGCGATCTCCTGGTCTTCAAAGAACACTTTGCCAGCAGCGAGGTCGATGGTGACCTCGAGCTGCGGGTTGCGCTCGATTTCCTTCGCGAGCACCTGGATGTCCGCGCTGCTCGCGCACACGCAGGGAATGCCGAGCGTGGTGCAGTTGCCGAAAAAGATCTCCGCGAAGCTCTCGGCGATCACGGCGCGGATGCCGAAGCGGTACAATGCCTGCGGGGCGTGCTCGCGCGAGCTGCCGCAGCCGAAGTTCGAGCCGGAGAGCAGGATGTTCGCTCCTTTGAAGCGCGGATCGTCGAGCGGGTGGCCGGTGGGCTTGCCGTCCTTGTCGAAACGCACGTCGTAAAAGGCGTATTCGCCGAGGCCGTCAAAGGTCACACACTTCATGAAGCGTGCAGGGATGATGCGGTCGGTGTCGATGTCCGAGCCGGGCACGTAAACGCCGCGGCCGGCCACTTGGGTGATTTTTGCGAGGGCCATGAGGGCCGCGATACTAGCGGATTTCGCCGGGAGGGCAAATGCGCAATCTCAGCGGTTCTGCTGCGCGTTCCGGGAGATCCGTTCGCGCTCGGCGAGGGCGGCGGTGTCAGAGAGGAGCTGGCGGTAGGTTTCCAGCCAGTTGGGGCTTCCCTCGGGTATCATCGCCTTCGCCTGGCCGGCCCAAAGGTAGGCGGACTCGGCCTTCTCAAACTGCTGCAGCCGGTGGTAATGCATGCCGAGCGCCAGCCGCGGCTCCTCATAAAGCGGCGCGAGTTTCAGAGCCTGTTGAATGGCCTTCAGCGCATCATCCGGCTTCTTTGCGGCGTCGAGCGCCTCGGCCAGGGCGAGATGAAAGCGAAAATTCTGCGGGTTCAGCACGGCGGCTCGTGTCAGCTCGGTCACGGCGGCATCCACGGTGCGCAGGTAATCCTCCTTCTTCATGTCCTGTCGGACGGAATCGACCAGCATCGTGCCGTGCTGGTAAGCGAGCGCCGCATTGCGCGGATCCATCTCCGTGGCGCTGGCGATGTGGCGCAGCACGGCGGCATTCACTCCGCGTTTCGCCTCCACACGTGCGTTGGCGGCCTGCGCATCAGCCACACCAAAGGTCGCCGTGCCATAAAGCATCGCGGCGCACGCGGCCAGCATGATGATCTTCATCAGGAAACGCAGGCCCCAGATGCGGCGGGATTTGAAGACCTCGCTCTCGATCCCCGGGCTCGCGAGCAGTCCGAGCACCACCGCACCCAAAATCGCGATGACCGCGACATGCGCATGAAATTCAAAAAGCGCATGTACCAGCGTGGCAACGAGCGCTGCGATGCCACCGAGCGTGAGCGCGAGCGAATTGCTGCCGAGCATGCCCGTGGCGGGGAATTTCTCCGCAGCGAACCAGCGCAGGTAGCGGATGCCATTTGTGAAATGCGCGAAGATCACGAGCACCACCAGCGCCAGCCCGGCCCAGCCGTAATCGGCGAGCATTTGCAGGTATTCGTTGTGCGCGAAGAGTGAATCACCCGTCTGTGCGGGTGTGTCAGGATCGCGATGCGTGATGCCGCCTTCATAAAACATCCGCGAGCCCACACCGATCCATGGTGACTCCGCATGCTGCGCCAGCGCCGCACGCCAGATGTAGGTGCGCATGTCCTCGCCAAGCGGTGTGGCGAGCTGGCGCGTGAGCAGCGAGTCCTCGTTCACCTTGTAAAGCGCCCCGCCAACCGCGCCGCAGACGAGCAGCAGTGCGACGACCAGCCATTTGAATAACGAACGCCGCGTGCGCCACACGACCCACAGCGTCAGCAGCACAAACACCACGCCGCCCACCGCCATGCCGAGCATTGCCGCGCGGCTGACCGTCAACGCCACGCCCGCGAGCATCGCCAGAATGCCAAAGCCCAGCAGCAATCGCGAGGCAATGTGAATGCGCGCGAAAAGCATCACGCCTGACGAGAGAAACACTGCGAAGGACAAAAAGGCCGCGAGATGGTTGGGATTGTTGAAGAAGCCGCCGATGCGGCCGGGCGGGAACGAACGCGAGAAGCCCGGCACGAGGTGAAAATCCCAGCGTCCTTTGAAATTCAGCCATCCAGCGGTCAGATTGCCCGCCACCAGCACCAGCAGCACGCACACGATGCCCAGCCGCCACTTCGGATCGCTCGCCGCCGTCACGGTCATCAGATAAGCCACGAAACACGTCAGCAGTATCGCTCCATCCTCACGCGCATACACCTCCACGGGCGAAACCCACGCCCGCCAGCCCACATAACCCGCCAGCGCCAGCATCGTGAGCAGGCACCAGTCGCTCGGCTGAAAACTCACCCGCAGCTTCCAGCGCAGCACCGCGATCAATCCCGCCAGCCCGATCAACGCGCATCCCGGCCAGAAAAAAAGCAGCCGCGTCTCCGTGCCGAGCAAGCCCGTCACGAAGAGGCCGAGAAGGAAAAGGATGAGCGCCAGTTTCTGCATCAGCCGGAAAGCTCACCGCTCCCGCGTGAAAGCGCAAGCATGGGATGGAGCGCACGCGTCCCGCGTGCCGACTTCAGCGTCCCCGCTGAAGTCTGCCCCTCAAGACATCGCTAGGTCTGTTGCGCTCTTCGAGTTAAGGTGACCAACAGAACGGTTTTCCGCGAGACGCGGAAAACAGCACGCGAGGACGCATGCGCTCCATCAGAGCGGGAGCGGCTGGTCCTCGCCAATCACCTTCACTTCGAGCTCCAGGGTCACGCCTCGCTCTTCGAGGGCCTTTTCTTTGACCTTCGCGATCAAATCAAGCACCTCACGGGCAGTCGCACCGCCCTCATTCACGATGAAATTGCCGTGGACGGACGAAACGACCGCATTGCCGACACGCGTACCTTTGAGGCCGAGGTCATCGACGAGTTTGCCAGCTCCGCATACCTCCGGATTTTTGAAAATGCAGCCCGCGCTCGCACCGATGGGCTGTGTGGTGCGGCGCTTCACGCGGCTGGCCTCCAAACCGGCGTCAATCTGCTCCACCGGGGCCGGTTTGCCCTCCAAAACGGCGCCGACGATGTAGCGCTCCTCAAACTCCGGCACGCTGCGATAGTGATGCGTGATCTCGGCGAGCGGTTTCTCCTGGATGCTGCCGTCCGTGGCGATGAAGCTCACACTGACGACGTGATCGAACATCTCCGAGCCCATCGCACCCGCATTCATGCGCAATGCGCCACCGAGATTTCCGGGCACGCCCTCCATCCACTCCATGCCACCAATGCCCGCCGTTCTTGCGGCACTCGCAATCTTTTTCAGACGTGCACCCACACCGACGATGAGGCGGTTGCCATCAGCCTTCACCTCTTCGAACTCACCTTTGCTCGGATGAATCACCGCGCCACGGATGCCACCGTCTTTGACGAGCAGATTCGAGCCGCGACCGATCACACGGATCGGAATCGCAGCGGAACGCAGGTAGCGCACGATTTCGGAAAAGGCCGCCACCGTGCCGGGCTCGATCCAATACTGCGCCGGACCACCGATGAGAAAAGTGGTGTGACGGCTCATCGGCTCGTAAAGCCGCGCCACGCCGCCGCCGTTGGCTTCAAGGATGGCGCAGAGTTTTTCGAGCACGGGCAGATCGCGTGCGATGCAACGGCCGACTTCGTGGACATTTCCCGCACCGAGCGTGATGAGCAGATCACCGGGACGCAACGCGTTGCCGACTTTGTCGCGCGCAATGAGCATCGTGGGCGTGCTGCCTGTTTTTGTGCGGCCGTTTTGAGCGCGGACCTCTTCGAGAATGGTTTCGCCACTCACACCAGGCAGTGGTTTCTCGCTCGCGGGATAGACGTCGGTGACGAAAAGCTCGTCCACGTCGCCGAAACTGGCGCCGAACTCCTTTTTCAAAAGCTGCGTGCGGCTGTAACGGTGCGGCTGGAAGAGGCAGACAATGCGCTTGGTGCTCAAACCCTTCGCCGTGGCCAGCGTGGCGGCGATTTCGCTCGGATGATGGCCGTAGTCATCGACGACGGCGAAACGCTCGCCCGCATGGCGGATCTCAAAACGGCGTTTGGCACCACGAAAACTCTTCAAGGCGTGCTGGATGGCCTCAAACGTGATGCCGCACTTCGTGGCGAGCGCGATGGCGGCGAGCGCGTTGCTGACGTTGTGCCTGCCGGGAATGCCGAGCGTGGCGGTGCCAAGCAATTGCTCGTTTTCATATACCTCGAAGTCGGTGTGATCCGGCTTCATCTCGAGAATGTTCGCGGAGAAGTCATGCTCGCGGCTCCAGCCATAGCTGACACCTCTTGGTCCGGCGCAGACCTCGGTCGCGACGGGATCTTCAGCGCAGTAAACCCAATGACCGGGCGTCTGGCGCAAAAGCTGGCGGAAGACCGCTTTGATGGCCTCAATGCCGTCGTAGAAGTCGAGGTGCTCGGGCTCGATGTTGAGCACGATGGCATGCTGCGGATGGAAATTCACGAGTGTGCCGTCGCTCTCATCGCCCTCGGCCACGAACAGCTCGCCCTCGGAGTCCCAATGCGCATTGGAACCGAGGATCGGAATCTCCGCGCCGACGTAGTGGCTTGGCCTGAGGCCGCCTTGACGCAAAACGTGCGCGGTGAGCGCGGAGGTGGTCGTCTTGCCATGCGTGCCGCAGACAACCACGCCTTTCTTGTTCGCCATCACCGCCGCGAGCGCCTCGGCGCGCCGCACGAGCGGAATGCCCTGCTTGTAGGCCGCTTCATAAGCCACATTGCCCGGCTTGATCGCGCTGGAGTAGATCACCATGTCGCACTCCTCGACCTCCTTTTCCGTGTGGCCGTGGAAGAACTGCAGGCCGAGCTTTTGCAAACGATCCGTTTCCAGTGTCGTCGCCTTGTCCGAACCGCTGACCTTGTGCCCCAAACCGAGCAGCAGCAGCGCCAGTCCGCTCATGCCCGATCCCGCGACCCCGATAAGGTCGATGCGCATGGGGTGGCGGCTTTCTTTGAGGAGGCTGAGAACGGCATTGGGCATAGGCAGTCGGGCAAGCTAAGCGCGGCTTCCCCGTCGAGCAAATACACACGCCGCCGAACCGAAAAGAACGAGCCTACTGCCCGCTCTTCTTCCGCGCCTCGATGTAGGTCGTCATCGCGTTCATGTTTTTGACGAACTCCCCGCCATCGATCTCGTCGTTTTTGAGCCAGCGGCCCTCGGTGTCGAGGGATTCGGCGGCTTTGCGGGCCTTGTCGGCGGCGCCTTTGGCGCGGCTCATCCATTCTTTCGGTGTCTGCGGCCCGGCGAGTTTTTTTTTCAGTTCCTCACGGCTTTGGGTGAGTTTCTTCTTCAAAGTGTCGAGTTCGCTGTCCTTGCTCGTCTTGAAGGAGTAATGCGTGGGCATGTTGCTGTCGTCGTAGGTCAGCTCGTAGGTGTCCTTGACGAAGAAGAGCGGCTTGTTGGTCTGCATCTCGTAGAAGCGCGCATACGTGCCGTCGGGCAGCTTCGAGCGCTCAAACCACACAAGTGCGGGCTGGATGGGCTTGAGGTATTTCTCATCGCCGGTGAGCACCCAGAGTTGATGCAGGACATCCATCGCACCGACGCTTTCGTTGCCGGTGACGGAGGGCGGCTCAAACTTGCGTGCCCAAACGGGGTGCATGTCATGGTCATACTGCTGCGCCCATACCGGCTGCGGCTCGGGCATCTGCGCGAGAATGAAGAAGTCGCCGAGTTTTTTCAGCGCGGCCAGATAGCGCTCGTCTTTTTCCAGCTCGTAGGCGCGGAAGAGCAGATGGGCGACGCGTTCGAGGTTGTTGTCGTTGAGCGTGTACCAGTCCGTGTATTTCACGGCGGGGAATTTGCGCGACCACTCGGCGGGATAACTCGCCTTCAGCACCGGCAGGGCGGGATTCGCCGGGGCGCTGAACTGCTGCGGCCACGCACCGATGGGTGCTTGAGCGGCGAGCAGCGCATCGAAGGCGAACTTCGTGCAGCGCTTCAGCTCCGCGTCGTCCTTGCACGCAGGCTCATGCACCATTTCGAGGAGGAAGAGCAGCGCGGACTGCGTCTTGTTGTCGTCGAGCGTGGTGGAGTTGCGACGTTTGCCTGCTTCTTTCTCACCCGCGTCGAGGTTGCTGCGCAGATAGTAGCCCCTGGCTTTTTCCGGGTCGAAATCAAACGCACTGTCCCAACCGCCGGAGGCGAGCTGGCACTTGAGAAGCGATTTCGCGGCATCCTTGGCCGCGGTGAGAAAAACCTCGTCGCCCGTGGCCTGGTACGCCCGCAGCATTGCCAGACCCATCGTCGTGGTGCCGGGCGGCTGGATGGAAATGATCGTGGGTGACTTGCCGTGCTCGACCTCGCCGATCTTGCCCTCTTTGTCATAAGACGAAGCATAGCCTCCCTCACGAGCGAGATGCGTGTGAGCATACGTGACCGCTTTCTTCATCGCGGCACTGATGACCGCCGGATCCGGCAGGTCAGCGGAAAAAACAAATGAGGAGGAGAGCAGGAGTGCGATGAGAGGACGCATGGCGGGATGCCAGAACGACGACATCAGCTCCACTCCTTCAACCTTTCCGGGAACGGGCAACCGGCGCAGGCGGAGTCGTCTTCGAGGCAAAAGTCCTCATAGATTTGCAGCAGGCCCTGCTGGTGATGCAGCTTCTTCGTGAAGTCCTGGCCGCGTGGATCGTCACCAAACAGCCGCAGCACGGCACGGCGGACCTTTTGATTGTCGAGCAGCGCTGGGAGTTCGAGGTATTCGGCCCACAAACGCGTGCGCTCCGGCACGAGCAGCGGGTAGGCGACATTGGCGAGCATTTCCTGCACGCGTGTCTCACCGATGAGCGCGAGCGGCCTCGCCGCAGGATTCGCGAGCAGTGTGTAATGCGTGCTCCAGAACTCGTGGGTGAGCGCCAGCAACGCCTCGTGCCACGCGGCCCGGCTCCAGCGTGTGGCATCCGCGAGCGGCGCGACGATCGGTGACCAGGCGTTCAACATCGAGGCGAAAGCGCCGATGCGACGCTGTGGATGATTGCCCGGACGAATGCCACTCAAACGCCAGCGTGGAAGCTGGCGGTCGTCCAGCCAGCGCAGGCAGTCGTTGCGCTGCTTCCACCACTCGCTCCAAAGCTGGCGCAGGTAGCCTCGTGTCTCCCCATCCGTGTCATCCGCACGAATGAGTTCGAGGAATCCGCCGACGCCGAACAGCAACGCCTCACGCTTCACGGCATCCAACTTCAGCAACCGCTTCAATGGCAGACGTTGGCTGGTCAACATAAAGGGATGCTCATTCCCGCGATAGCCGAGCGTCCGTGCCAGAGCCTGGTAAATTGCCTCCTCACGCCCGTGCGCGGCCACGCAGCGATGCAGGCGCTTCGATTTCAACTCCAGCCGGTATTGTGCGGCCGATTCGAGCATGGACTGCACGCGTGCGGGCTCCATTTCACGCAATGGCGTCGCACAGCGGCCGATGCGTGCGGCAGCGAGTCCGCGATTCGGCTTTGCGCCGTCCGCGAGCATCGATGCTTCGAGTTTCACCTGCATGACTTCACGATTCTGGCTCGTGCGTGTGAAAAAACGCTCTGCTGGCGTGCTCAGAAACAGATGCAGCACGACGCGGTCATAGTCGGCGTTCGTGCCGTGCCTGTGCCGTTCCCAGTCGCGGGCATCGGGATCGAGTTCGATGTCGCCTTGCTGGGTTTCATCGCCAATGCGGACCGCGCAATTCGTGAAGTCCGGGCCTGCACCGGAATTCCACACGCCGAAATCCGTGATCCTCACCGTCTTTCCATCCGTGCTGATGAACTCGCTGCCAAACGCACCCGCAAACCACAGGCTTTGCAAATCCAGTTCCAGCATCGGCCCGTCGAATCCTGGCAACCGCGGCTCCTCAATGCCGGAGAATACCGCATCGCGGAAGCGTGCGTAGCGGTCGGCGAGCGGCAGCGGTGTCATGGTGTTGAGGGAATAAGATCGAGCACGCCTATCTTCCACGGAATGCTGCCGTATTTCGGTGCCTTGTAGCCAGGCTCATCGACGCCTTGGAAGACGAAGCGGAGATCGTTGGAGTCGACTTCGAGCATTTCGTCGTTCGCTGAGCGGACGAGTTCGCCATGGCTGACGCTGGTGGTCCAGTCGACGGGAGGTGTGATCTGCTCGGTGGCGGCGAAGGGTTTCTCGCGTGTCGTCGCGAGTGGTTTCCACGGACCTTCGATCTTGTCGGCGAGCCAGGCTTTGTAGTAGCGGTGTCCTTGGCCAAGCGCCTCGATGATAGTGAGGTATTGTTCGCGGCCTTTGAGCTTGTAGGTGCAAGAGGCTTCAAAGAGTGCCTCCTTGGTGTCTTGGAGCAGGAGTTCGGGCTTGGACCAGCCGAGCGGGAAGTTTTGCTTCGTGGTCTCGCGCCGCCAGAAGTGGCCGTCGTCACTGGTGTAGAGCAGATGAGCCTTGGTGGCATCACAGATGACCCAGAAGTCGATCCACTTCGTCTTCGTGCCGCCTTCGGGCAGCGTATCAATCATTGGCTGTGGTTTGGTCCACGACTTCGGATCGGCGATGTCGGTGGTGGTGGAGAAACAGGGGGCGAATTTGAGCGCCTTCTTTTCATCGGCAAGCTGGTAGATGAGATACCACTTCTGATGCGGCGTGAAGTAGAAGACCTGCGGGGCGCAGTGGTATTGATCGTGGAAGTCGAGCGTGTGGCGCGTGGCTCTGTCGGCGTCTTTCCAGTCGGCGAAGCTCAGGTATTGCATGTCCACCTTGCCCGAGGCACGGCGATGTGTGGCGAAGAGGTGCCACTTCCCCTCGTGAAATACCATCGACGGGTCTTTGAGCGCCACATCCGGGTCCGCGGCGTTTTCGGCAGGTGTGATGAGCGGCGGAGAGCATTTCCAATGAAACTCGCCTGTTGTGAGCCACGCGGGATCAGCGGCGGGCAGCAGAGTTGGTAAAATGATGAAGGGTAGAATGATGAGTTTCATGGTTGGGCTCAATTTGGATTCCATCATTTTACCCGCCATCATTCTACCTTCATCAGCTCTGCAATTGAGACGTGAGCGAGCGACTCGACGCGCTTCCACGCGCCGGTGAAGTCGAGATGACGTGTCATCGGTCCGGGAGCGACGACACAACGGATGCCGGCGGCGATGGCGGCGCGGAGGCCGTTGAGCGAGTCCTCGAAGATGACGGCTTCCTCCGGCTGCACGCCGAGTTTTTCAGCGGCGTGGAGGAAGAGGCTCGGATCGGGCTTCACCTTGCCCGTGTCATCGACGGTGGAGATGTGGTCGAAATGATCGTGCAGGCCGAGCTGGTCCATCCATGAGTCGATCCACACACGCGGGCTGCTGGAGGCGATGGCGATGCGCAGGCCGAGCGCGTCCGCCTCCTGCAGCAAGTCCGCCACGCCGGGCAGCAGCTTCAAATGCTTGCGCAGCTCACGCTCGCGGTTCTTGCGCAGGATTTCGACGGCCTCCCAGTCGAAGGCGCGGCCCGTGCGATCTTCGAGGTCACGCCGCGGATCGTAGCTGGTGTTGAAGTCGGTACCGACGACCTGGGCGTAGAGTTCGACAGGCAGTTCGTGGCCGTGCTCGGCAAAGATTTCCCTCCAGGTGTGGTAACCGGTGCTTTCAGTGTCAACAATGAGACCGTCGAAGTCGAAGATGACGGCGCGGATGGGGGCGGGCATGCGCATGGATGGCCGAAAGAAACGAAAGAAGCAAAAGATTCGAAAACTGTGAAAACCGGAAAGCCAATTTTTGGCACTTTTCGTTTCGTGCCATGAACAGTCTATGGAAGCCTGCATCGCGATGTTCCGCCTGCGAAAACCATCTCCCGACCGCTTGCGAGAACTGCTGGCTTTGTGGCACGATGAGCCGCTGAGCTACAAGCCGCCGTTGGGAGACGGATTCATCGCCGATGAGCATGCGGTGAGGCTGGGAAGTGGTGAGGAGGCGTATCAGTCGGCTTGCGAGGCTTTGGATGCGTGGACGATGTTCCCGGAATGGGCCGAGGTCAGCCGCTCCGAAGCGAAAGGACAGCAAGCAGGCCAGATCGTGGCGATGGTCACGCGCATCTGCGGCCTGTGGTGGGTGAATCCTTGCCGCATCCTCCGCCGCAGCGACTCGGTAAACACGCACGGCTTCGTCTATGGCACGCTGCCGGAGCACGCGGAGTGCGGCGAGGAGCAGTTTGTGATCGAAAAACGAACCGATGGCAGCGTGTGGTATGTCATTCGTGCGTTTTCGCATCCACGGCACTGGATGGCCTGGCTCGCCTTTCCGCTGGCGCGTTGGTGGCAGTGCCGGTTTGTGCGGGATTCGCAGAGGAGGATGCAAGCATGAAGACAGTTCCTTGTGCCAACCATTCCGCGTTTGAAGTTGGCGTTTGTATCTTGGCGTGGATCCTTTTTGCCTGGTTCTACTCAGAACGCCCCTACGATGGGCTTTGGATCGTGTCGCTGCTGATGCTGTCGCCGCTTGTGCTGATGCCAGCTGGAGAAGAAATCACGCGCGGCGCGAGGATGAGACGCAGAAGATGGTTGCCACATGTGGGGGCCTCCCTTTTGCTGGCGGCAAGTCTTCTGAGACCGGCATGTCCCATGGCTGCTGTTCTGGCAACACCATGGATGGTGTTGCGACTATGTGTGGCGGCTGAGGTTGTGCTGAAATGGCGATTCCTTCCTGTCAAAACTTCCGGACAGGTATGCGCGGACTTCGCCAGCATCTTTCCGTTCGTAGGCGCGGTGTGGTTGGTTGCGCATCGCGCGAACTGGACACCGTGGAACTTCGACCCGCTGATCGTGCTGCTCACCGCGGCGCATTTTCATCATGCGGGATTTACACTGCCACTGATGGCCGGACTGAATGCGAAGGCGAAGCCGGGATGTTGGACACGTTTTTCGTGCGTTGCGATCCTTGCCGGCGTGCCGCTCGTTGCGGTGGGGATCACCTGCACGCATTTCGGAGTTCTGCCGTTCGTGGAGCCAGTTGGGGTCGCTGTTTTGGTTGTCGGGGCGACTGGCGTGGCGATTTCGCAACTGCGACGTGGACTCGAAAAGGAGTTTGGCAGGCTGGTTCGACTCGGATTTGCCGTTTCAGGCGTTTCGTTGCTTGTGGCGATGCTTTTGGCGCTGGGATTCGGCTTGAGATATGTGATCCCTGGTTGGGCGCTTACAATGCCGCAAATGTGGATGATCCACGGAACGTTGAATGCGTTCGGGTTCGGTTTGTGCGGAATTTTGGCGTGGCGGGGCACGAGCCGTTGAAAAGGCTTCTCAAAGGGGCGCGTTTGATGCAGTCTCCTAATCACCATGAAGCGCCTGCTTTCCCTCCTCGCCCTCGTTGCCATTGCCAGCCCTGCTTTTGCAGCAGACAAGAAATCGATCGTCATGATCGCCGGGAAGCCCTCGCATGGTCCGGGACAGCATGAGCACAATGCGGGCATTCAATTGCTGAAGAAATGTCTGGAGCAGGGCGCGGCGGATCAGGTGGACATCAAGTATCACCTGAACGGCGAATGGCCGTCGCAGGAGGAGCTTTCTGGCGCGGACACGGTGGTCATTTATTCCGACGGCGGAGGCGGACATCCTGCGCTGCAGGGCGATCGCCTCGCGCAACTCGACAAGGAGATGAAGCGCGGCTGCGGCTTCCTGACGCTGCATTACGCGGTGGAGCCGACGATCGAGAAGGGCAACAAGGAGTTCATCGACTGGATGGGCGGCTGCTTTGAGATCAACTGGAGCGTGAACCCGCACTGGGACGCGAACTTCAAGGAGCTGCCCGCGCATCCGATCAGCAGCGGCGTGAAGCCCTTCGGCACCAATGACGAATGGTACTTCTACATGCGCTTCCGCAAGAACATGGAAGGCGTGACGCCGATCCTGAGCGACGTGGCACCTGATTCGACCATGAGCCGCCCCGATGGTCATCACAGCGGCAATCCCGCCGTGCGCGAGTCCGTGAAGAATCACGAGAAGCAGACGGTTGCCTGGGCCTGTGAACGCGCGGACGGCGGTCGCGGCTTCGGCTTCACCGGCGGTCACTTCCATCAAGGCTGGGCGAACAACGACCAGCGCAAGCTCGTGCTGAACGCGATTCTCTGGACGGCGAAGGCCAAAATCCCGGCGGATGGTGTCGCTTCGACCGTGACTGAAGAAGACATGAAGGCCAATCTCGACCTCAAGCCCGGCCAGGGCCTGCCTGAGAAGCCGAAACCAGCGCCAAAGGCGAAGTGAGCCAGAGAACTGGTAAAATGATGAAGGGTAGAATGATGGCCGGATGATCGAGTCTGAATCTTCACATCATTTTACCCGCCATTATTTTACCAAGCCTGCCAAATCATGAACCGCCGTCGCTTCATCCAACAAACTGCGGCGGGGCTCTGTGCCGCAAATTTTGCCTCCGCCCAATCTGCGGGTGGCTTGATCGCCTCCATCGAGAAGATCACGCTCAAGCGAGGCAGCGATGGCAGCGGGCCATCGTGGTTTCATCCGCGGCCGTGTGTGATTCCGTCCAAAGACGGACCCGTGGTGTTCATGACGATGCAGGAGATTCGCGGCTCGGATTTTTTCATGCCGGTGCACTGGATGGAGTCGCATGATCTCGGCAAAACGTGGACGGAGCCGCAGCCCGTGCCGCCACTGGGCCGTGTGGCGACCTCCGATGATCGTGGCGACGAAGGTGTGTGCGATGTGGTCCCGCAGTGGCACGCGAAGACGGGCTCGGTGCTGGCCTTGGGCCACAACGTCTTCTACAAGGGCCCGAAGTTCGACCGCAAGCAGCCGCCGCGTTGCCCGGTGTATGCCGTTTACAAGAACGGTCAATGGTCGGAGCGCAAACGTCTGCTCTGGGACGATCCACGCGGCGCCTTCATCTACACGAACAACTGCGGGCAGCGCGAGGTGCTCGAAGACGGCAGCATTGCCTTCGTGATGTCCTTTGGCGCGAAGGAAACCAGCCGTTCCGCCGCAGGCGTGCGCTGCTCGTTCGATGGCGAGACGCTTTCGATTAAGCAAGTCGGCAAGGAGATCAAGCACGCCGCCGGTCGCGGGCTGCTGGAGCCATCGCTCGTGCGTTATCGCGGCAAGTTTTACGCCACGCTGCGTGCTGAGGACAATCGTGGCTACGTTGCCGCGAGTGATGACGGACTCGATTTCGCCGAAAAACAGCCGTGGTGCTGGGATGACGGCACGCCGCTCGACATGAGCACCACGCAGCAGCACTGGCTGCCGCACAGCGATGCGCTGCACCTCGTTTACACGCGCAAGGATGCCAGCAACGTGAACGTCATCCGCTGGCGCTCGCCCTTGTTCATCGCGCAGGTCGATCTGAAAACGTTGCGTCTCATCCGCGACACCGAGCGCGTCGTTCTGCCACTCACCGGCGACGGCGTGAACGCTGCCGACGAAGTGCCGCTGATGGGCAATTTCCAGACCACCAACATCACGCCCGGCGAATCCTGGGTCACTGATGGCGAGATGCTGCCAAAGCGTGGTTATCGCGGTGATTTGCAGCTTGGCAAAATCCGCTGGAACCGGCCGAACTCACTCGTTTGACCGCCACGTCATGCGGATGATCAGCGCCGCGACCGAACAGCCGGCGAGATTCGAGACAAGATCCCAGCCGGTGTTTTCGTAACCGCCAACATTCGTGTTCGGAATCGTCAGCACAGCGATGAACTCGACGACTTCGTTCAACGCGCCGAAACCCATGCCTGCAGCGGCACACAGGGTGAGGATGCCGAAGGTCGGACGCACCTTGCCGCCATCCGGCTGGCGCAGGGCGCTGTTCAGAATGTGCCAGCAAAGCCAGGTGGTGACCCCGAAGCCGTAAGCGTGGACGATTTGATCGTATTTGAGGCGCTCCGGGATGAGCCACAGGCTGTAGAGCACCGCATGCTCACCGTTGTAAGGCCAGCCCGCGGGCAGCGGGCACAGGCCGCCCGCCATGTGCGCCAGCCCCCAGATGGAAAATGCCCAGAGCATGCCGTTGGTGAGCCCAACACGGCCATGCACCACACTTATGACCGCGATGAGCACGAGCATGACGACGATGTAAAACACGAACTCGCGGTTGCCCTGCATCGCCGAGGTGGCGATGGCCGCGAGCATGTAGGCGGCGTTGAAGAGAAACACAGGCAGCAGTCTCACGGGCGGGCGGGGGCTCATGGCGTGATGATGCCGCAGCCAGCGGGTGGATGGCAAGGGCTTCCTCGGCACTGGTTGACTGGCATCCGGCGTGCTGCATCCTAACCTGGCTCCCCCCGCATGAACTTCTCCCTCCCGCTTTCCGTCCTGTCGTTACTCGCAACGCCCGCGCTTGCGCAGGTGGCGCTGGATTCGGTGCGAGGCTTCGGCGATCTCGAAAAAATGGCCGCACAGCTCGCCACACAGCCGTATCAGGCGCCGACGCAGCAGCTCGATCCGTTTTTCGAGGGGCTGAAATACGACGGCCATCGCCAGATCCGCTTCCTGCGTGACAAGGCGCTCTTCGCCGACCTTGGTGACACCTATCGCATCGAGTTCTTCCATCCCGGCTGGATGTTCAAGAAGCCGGTGGTCTTCTACAACATGCAGGGCGCCAAGACGGTGGATGTGCCGTTTGACCGCACGCACTTTGAATACGGTGATCTGAAGGTTCCCGCGGATGCGAAGAACCCGCTCGGTTACGCGGGCTTCCGCGTGCTCGCACCCGATTCGCTGATCGGGAAGCCGTTCGAGTTCATGGTGTTCATGGGCGCGAGTTATTATCGCGCGGTGACAACGCAGCTCGGCTACGGCATCTCCGCACGCGGCGTGGCGGTGAACACGATTGGCGGGGAGCCCGAGGAGTTTCCCGATTTCACACATTTCTGGTTCCAGCAGCCGAAGCCGGGAGACAAGTCGTTCAAACTGCTCGCCCTGCTGAACGGGCCAAGCATCACCGGCGCATATGAGTTTGAGTCGATGCCTGGTGTGACCACGGAGATGAAAATCAAGGCCACGCTGCACCTGCGCAAGCCGGTGAAGATGCTCGGCATCGCGCCGTTCTCGAGCATGTTCTGGTTCGGCGAGAACTCGAGCCCGAAGCCTTATGATTTTCGCCCCGAGGTGCATGATTCGGACGGTTTGCAGGTTGAGATCGAAGGCGGACCATCCATCTGGCGTCCGCTGGATGTCAGTCGCGACCTGCGTTTGAGCATTTTTGAAACAGACAGGCTGAAGGGCTTCGGTCTCGCGGAGCGCGACCGCGACTTCAACAACTTCCAGGACCTCGAAGCCAATTATCATCGTCGTCCCGCAGTGTGGGTGGAGCCGGTGAGCGGTTTTGGCAAAGGCGCGGTCACGCTGGTCGAGCTTTCCACCGGCGAGGAGACCTGGGACAATATTGTGGCGATGTGGAAGCCGGATCAGTTGCCTGCCACACCGGCGGAGCCGCTGAAGGTCGAGTACAAGCTCAACTGGCTGGACCAGCACGAGTCCGGCCTGTGCAAGGTCATCAGCTCTCGTCGCGGTTTCGTGATGGACTCGGACGATCATCTCTACGTGATCGATTTTGCGCCGGAAGGGATGACGGCCAATCCCCACGGCAAGGAGTGGACACCAGACATCGACGTGGTGCTCAGCGGCGGTGAGGGCAAGGTACTGGACAAGCGCGTGATGCGTAACAGCCAGACCGGCGGCTGGCGTGCCTTCTTCAAACTCGATGTGCCGGAGAAAACGAACCTGCTGGAGATCATGATGGAGATGAAGGACGGCAAGAAAGTCATCTCTGAGCGCTGGATGTATCAGTGGCGCCGATGAACCTCATTGACCTCGGCTGGAATGAGTTCTTCGAACGGCAGTTCGGGCCGTTTCGCGAGCAGGGCTGGAAGCCGGCGCGATTGATCCGCGACAACAAGATCAGCTACGGTGCGCTGCTGGAGGATGGCGCGAACGGTTTCGACGAGTTCGAGGTCGTGTTGAGCGGCAAGGTGTATCACGACGCTGAAACCGATGCTGAACTGCCCGCTGTCGGCGACTGGGTGGCGCTCGAAGTTGGCAGCGAGAACGTCATCCGTGCACGCCTGCAGCGGCAGACCTGTTTTTCACGCAAAGCCGCCGGTGAGAGCGCCGAGGAGCAGGTCATCGCCGCGAATGTGAACACGGTGATCGTTGTCACCGATGCGGGACCCGATTTCAGCCCGCGCCGCATGGAGCGTTACTTCGCGCTGATCGCCCGCAGTGGTGCAAAAGCGGTCGTGTTGGTCAACAAGGCCGATTTGTATCCCGACTCGCAGAATCAGGAGGCTGCGGAGACGATTCGCGCATTGCACGCCGATGCGGAGGTGCATGTGACCAGCGTGAAGAAGCGCAAGGGCCTTAAAGTGCTGAAGGATTGCCTCAAGCGCGGTCAAACTGTGGCCGTGATCGGTTCCAGTGGCGTGGGCAAGTCGGCGCTGGTCAATCTCCTGCTCGGCGACGACTGGCAGTGGGTCGATGACGTGAACGAGGTCACCGGCAAAGGCCGCCACACCACGACCGCGCGCGAACTGCTCGTGCTCGACAAGGGCGGCATTCTCATCGACAACCCGGGCATCAAGGAAGTGCAGATGTGGACGGATGAAACCACGCTGCGCGAACGCTTTGCCGACATCGATGCGATTGCGCTGCAATGCCGCTTCCATAACTGCAAGCACGTCAAGGATGCCGGTTGTGCGATTCGTGCCGCTGTGGAGGCCGGAACGCTCGATCCAGCGCGTTACGAAGGTTATTTGAAGCTGGAAGAAGAGATCGCGAAGCTGCGCAAGCAGCGCAAAAAGCGCCAGATGACCGTGGAACGACGCAACAAACGCGATCACAAGATCAAGGCGCGCAATCGTGTCGATCGCGAGGAAATTGAGCGCGATCTGAAGCCGAGGGCCTGAAGATCAGTCCCGGGTCACGCTGACCGGAGTGCCGTCCAGCACCCAATCATAGAAAAACCTCGCCGGGTTGCCTTCGGTGAGCGGCACGCGGATGCAGCCGTGTGACGCAGGGTAATTTGGCACACTGGTGAAGCCGTGAATGAAGACGTTCCCGCTGATCTGCACACTCCATGGCATGGGAGCATTGTCATAGAGCTTCGAGTGATGCATCTGCGACCGGAACGGTCCCGCCTGGAATTCTCCGACCGGTGTGCGGTTGTTGCGCCCGGAGCTTATGTGTGTTTGCAGAACGAGGCGCTTTCCCTGCCATCCTTGAAGCTGCTGTTTCTTCAAGCTTACCACCACGCGCTGTGGTGAAACGACCAGGGTGAATCCGCGGAAGAAACCACCCACATGTACGCGTTCGTCCACATCTGGCGCAAACACCGCCGCACCTGCTTCCGCCAGTTGATCCGTGCTGACCAGCTCCGTGCCGTCTGTCAGACAGCGGAGTGTGCCGGGAGGAATGGCGGCGTTGTTCAACTGGAAGACCTTGCCCATGTCATCCCGTCGCAGCGGCCACTTCAGCCTGTCCACGGCCTCATCCACCGGCAGAAACAGTTTTCCCGGCTCGGCCGCGAAGGTGACAGCCTCGATCGTGCCGCCCAACGACGAAGCAGGATGCGTGACCGAGAAGATCGTGGCCAGGCTGAGAAAGACGAGGGTGGAGCTGAAACGCGGAGACATGGGATGCAATATCAGGCTGTCGGCGGACTCAAGTGATCTCTCGCATGAGATTCTCCCAGCAAAACGGTTTCTTGTGCGCTAATCCTGCGCCATGCCTCCGCCAGCCGCCACCCGCACCGGACTTGCCCGTGCCATGTCGAAGCTCGGTTTCTGCTCGCGCAGCCGTGCTGCGGAGCTGATTCGCATGGGCAAGGTGAGCGTGAACCGTGTTGTGCGGAAGAATCCTGAGTTTCCCGTGATTCTTGGCCGAGACATCGTCGTGATGGATGACGAAAGCATCAATCAGGCGAAGCAGGTTTACGTCATGCTGAACAAGCCGCGTGGTTTGGTGACGAGCGCGTCGGATGAACTCGGACGCGAAACGGTTTATGCTTGCTTCCAAGGCGCGAAGCTGCCGCACCTCTCGCCCGTGGGCCGTCTCGACAAAGCGAGCGAAGGATTGCTGCTCTTCACGAATGACAACACGTGGGCCGACAGGATCACGAATCCGGCCACGCACATCGACAAAACTTATCACGTGCAGATTGGCGGCCTGGTGGACGATTCGCTGCTCACACGCTTCAAAAAGGGCATCGAGGACAATGGTGAGCTTCTCTCCGCGAAGAAGGTGGCGACCCTGCGCACGGGTGAAAAGAACACCTGGCTCGAATTCACGCTCGACGAGGGCCGCAACCGTCACATCCGCCGCCTGCTTGATGCGTTTGGCATCGAAGTGCTGCGACTCGTGCGCGTGGCGGTGGGTTCTCTCACTTTGGGCAATCTACCGAAGGGAAAGTGGCGTGAACTGACGCCGCGGGAGGCAAGGCAGCTCGCCTGAAGGTCACAGCCAGACCGTCAGCGCCCGGCGCAAATCCGCGCTCGGAGTGACACGCAGGCTTTCATCGACTTCCAAACGCGCCTTGTGGCCGTTTTCGCTGATTTCGAGGAAAACCGGGAGATCACCGGGAAATTGCGAGAGAACCTCGTGGATGCGTTCGAGGTCGGTTTCGTCGTGCTGGCGGGTGTTGAGCCGCAGGACGATGGGTTTGGGCGGTGGCGGCGGCTTGGGTGTGTCAGGCGGAGGATCGCCGGCGTTGCGAGGTTTCGCAGCCTTCGGCTTGAGCGGTTTGGCGTCGTTGCAGGTGACACGGTTGCCATCGGTCTTCTGGTCTTTGCTGACACGAACGCGGAAGGCCATCACGGCACCGTCGGCGAGCACGTCCTTGAGCTTTTCGTAGTCGTCGCTCCAGCACATCATCTCCTGCACGCCGGTGAAGTCTTCCACCTTGAAGGTGGCGAAGGGGCGGTTGTCCCGTTTGGAGTAACGCACCTCAAGCTGGCTCATAATGCCGGCGATGGTGATCGTGCTGGCCTTCTCCTTCGTGTCGATCTCCTCGATGGCGGCGATCTTGGTGAGCTTTGCGGAGTCGAAATGGCCACGGTAGCTGTCGAGCGGATGACCGCTGACATAGAAACCGAGGAGTTCTTTTTCGAAGGCGAGCACCTCGTCTGTGCTCCAGACGATGGATGGCGCCTCAGGCTCGTTTTTCTTCGATTTGGGCTTCGCGAGGTCGAAATCGTCAAACAGACCGCCCTGGCCGGATTTCTTGTCCTTCTGCATCGACGCGGCCGAGGCGAGCACCTGTTCGAGCTTGGCGAACATGACAGCGCGCAACTCGCCGGTGTAGTCGAAGGCTCCCGATTTCACGAGCGCCTCCATGAGCTTTTTGTTCACGGCACGGTTGTCGAGGCGCGCGGCGAAGTCTTCGAGGCTGGTGAAGGGGCCGTTCTTCTCGCGCTCGGCGATGGCAGCCTCCATGGCTCCTTCGCCGACATTCTTGATGGCACTGAGGCCGTAGCGGATGGCATTTGGAAGGGGTGATGCGTGATCCGTGATGCGTGAGTCTTCAGCGACGAGTTCCTCGACGAATTCAGGCGCGAACTTGAGCGAGGACTTGTTGATGTCCGGTGGCAGCACCTTGATGCCCATCTCGAAGCACTCGCTGACGAAGTTGGCGATCTTGTCGGGATTGCTGATTTCGTAGCTGAGCACCGCCGCCATGAACTCGACGGGGTAGTTCGCCTTCAAATAAGCGGTGCGGTAGGTGACGATCCCGTAGGCGGCGGAGTGCGACTTGTTGAAGCCGTATTGCGCGAACTTTTCGAGCAAGTCGAAGACGGCGTTGGCCTGCTTGTCGGAGATGTTGTTCGTCTTGAGGCAGCCTTCGACGAAAATGAGGCGCTGGCGGGCCATTTCGGCGGCGTCCTTCTTGCCCATGGCACGGCGGAGCAAGTCAGCTTGTCCGAGCGAGAAGCCGGCGAGCACGTTCGCGGCCTGCATGACCTGCTCCTGATAAACCAGGATGCCGTAGGTCTCCTTCGCGATTTTTTCGAGCAGCGGATGCGGATACTCGACCTTCTCCTCGCCCTTTTTGCGTTTGATGTAGTCCGGGATGAACTGCATCGGGCCCGGACGATACAATGCGAGGATAGCGATGATTTCCTCAATGGTGTCGGGGCCGAGCTGCTTGCAGGTATTGACCATCCCACCGGATTCCATCTGGAATACGGCGACCGTTTCGCCACGCTTGATGAGATCAAAGGTCTTCGTGTCTTCGAGCGGCGCGCCGGCCACTTTGAAGCCAGGAACGCGCTTGTTGATCCAATACTCGGCCTCCTGGATCACCGTCAGCGTTTTGAGGCCGAGGAAGTCCATCTTCAGCATGCCCAGCTCGGTGAGCGGCTTCATCGCGTATTGCGAAAGGATGGCGTCTTCCTTGTCGCGCGTAAGGGCGATGAAGTTGTCGAGCGAACGGTCGCCGATGACAACGCCGGCGGCATGCACACCCACGCCACGCGTCAGACCTTCGAGGAAAGTGGCATGACGCCACAGCTCCTGCGCGTTGGTGTCGGCCTCGAGCTTGGCGGCGAGATCGGGGTTTTTCTTCACCGATTCCTCCAGGTCGATGTTCAGCTCGTTCGGAATCATTTTCGCGAGCGCATCGCTGTCGCCATAACTCCAGCCGAGCACGCGGCCGACATCGCGGATGACAGACTTCGCGCCCATCGTGCCGAACGTGATGATGTGGCAGACGCTGCGCTCGCCGTATTTTTGGCGGACGTATTCGATGACTTCGGGACGACGTGTCTGGCAGAAGTCGATGTCAATGTCAGGAGGCGACACACGCTCGGGATTGAGGAAGCGCTCAAACACGAGCTCGAAGCGCAGCGGGTCGATGTCCGTGATGCCGAGGCAGAAGGCGACGAGCGAGCCTGCCGCGGAACCACGACCGGGGCCGACAGGAATGTCGTGCAGGCGGGCCCAGTTGATGAAGTCCCAGACGATGAGGAAGTAGCTGGTGAAGTTTTTCTCCTTCAACAGCTTCAATTCGACCTCCATGCGTTCGTGAAGCGTCTCGTCGTTGAGCGCACGGTCGCGGCCATAGCGACGCTCCAGTCCTTCCATAGTCAGCTTGCGCAGGTATTCATTGCGATCACCGCCGTCTGGCATCGGATACTGCGGGTAGCGCTCGATGGAGGTCGAATCGAGATGGATTTTGACATCGCAACGCTCGGCGATCTCCAGCGTGGCATCGCAGGCTTCCGGCACTTCAGAGAACAGCGCGCGCATTTCCTCGGCGGTCTTGAAATAGACCTCGGGCGAGTAAGTCATGCGGTTCTGATCGTAGATGCTCGCGCCGGTGCCGATGCAGATCATGATGTCGTGGGACTCGTGGTCTTCACGCCGCAGGAAATGCACGTCGTTGGTGGCAACGGTCTTGAGGCCGTATTGCCTGCCCCACTCGATCATCTGCCGCGCGCTCTTGCGCTGCGCCTCCATGTTGTGATCCTGGATTTCGAGATAGAAATTCTCCGGGCCGAAGATGTCGCGGAACTCCTGCAGGCTCTTCTCCGCCTCGTCCTTGCGGTCGGAGAGGAGCAGTTCGTTGATCTCGCCGTTGATGCAGCCGCTGAGGCAGATGAGGCCCTTCGCATGCTCACGCAGGGCATCCTTGTCCACACGCGGGCGATACCACTGGCCTTCGAGATGGCCTTTGGTGATGAGTTTCGATAGATTCTCAAAGCCTTCGTTGCTCGCGGCAAGCAGTGTGAGATGCGAGGCACGTTTGCGGCCGGGAACCTCGTTTTTGTCGAGCATCGAACCGGGCGCGAGGTAAGCCTCGCAACCGAGGATGGCCTTCGTCTTCGCCTTTTTGGCGGCCATGTAGAAGTCGATGGCGCCATAGAGGTTGCCGTGATCGGTGACAGCCACGGCGGGCATTTCCAGCTCCTTCACGCGCTTCATGAGCGCGTCGATGCGCACCGCGCCGTCGAGCAGCGAGTAGTCGGTGTGCAGATGGAGATGGACGAAGGAGTCGGACATGTGGCGGCGAAACGGGAAACGGGTTCACTTCTCTTCCTGAAACAGGATTAACAGGAATGGACGGACATTAACAGGAGGAGTTATTCACATCCTCAGCCGCCGGGTTTGCGGTGCCCGCGATGATGGTGACGGTGCCTGTTCAACAGGCGCCAGCTTTGAATCAGGAGAACCAACACAACACCTGCCACGATCCACACCCAATATCGCCCCGAACCTGAGTCCGGCGACGGTGGGGCGGATACGGGCCTTTTCGCAGCCGCCTGGAGTGGAAACACGCGGCTGGTCTCGCCGGGGAAGACCACCTGCGGACGAGGATCCGCCTTCCCGGCGTGGCTTTGCAGGAGAATCAGGCTGGTATTGGCATCCTTGCCAAAGTCGAGTTGAAAGCCGGTGGCATCCTCAGGAGCACGGCCATCGACAGAGGCCAGCAGATGAACTTCCTGGGTGTCATCGCGCAGCGGATTGTTGTCCGCGCCGTCGATGGCCTGCACTTTGCATTTGGGCAGCGGCATCCTTTTGCCGTCAAACAGCAACCCCAGCACCCGGTCGAGGTATTCGAAGGCCTTCTGATGCGTGGCGGTCACCTGTTCCTGGGTTTGTTCGCGATACCACGAGGCGGGTACGGGCGGCAGGGTCGCGGGATCGACCGCCAGAATCAGGCGAGGATCCACATTGGCACGCAAGCGAAAGGCATGGTCGGGCAGGAACTCCACCTCCACCGTCATGCTGGGGACCACGTGTCCCAGGACAGGACAGGGGAAGACAAGACAGCCTGCGCCGACTGCAACCACCCAGGCACCAAGGCCGCGTATCAAGGAAACCATGTCCCATGGTGAAGACTCTGGCAGGCTTCGCAAATGGATCGTCACTTGGATGGGTGCGTGAGGAATTGATTCTCAGGAGAACGTGCTGGTTTGAGAAAGAACCGGCGAAAAACCTTGTAGCATGGTTGCGGCAGCGCTTGACTAACGGCGCGTAAATTGCTTCAACAAGCCTGTCAGTTTTTTTCACCATGGGTGCCATCCTCAAATCAGTCGAGAAAGGCCAGGAGATACCTCTTGAGGACTTCAATCTGATCGGACGCAGCCCGGATGCCTCCATCCGGCTGCTGGACGGGGGTGTTTCGCGCCAGCACGCCACCATCCGCCGCGACGGTGCCTTGTATTGGGTGGCGGACCTTGGCAGCGCCAATGGCAGCTTCGTCAACGACGTGGCCGTCACCACCGCCCGGGCCCTGCGGCACGGTGACCGCGTACAGTTCGGCACGAGCATTTTCGTCTTCGACAGCCAGGAGGAAGAGCGCCCCCCGAGCGAGTCCAGCAACGTCAGCACCCAGTCGCTCCACACCATCGCGCTGCCGGTCAAAACGGTGAAGGCCACGCTGCTCGTCGGCGATTTGCGGAACTTCACCACTATCTCCGCCCAGCTCAGTGCCGAGGAAGTCGCGGCCATGCTGCGCGAATGGTACGCCGACTGCGAAAAGGTGCTCAAAAGCCGTGACGCCATCATCGACAAGTTCATCGGCGACGGCGTCTTCGCCTACTGGCCGGGTGATGATCCCTCCACGCGCATCAAGGCCACCGAGGCTGCCCGGCTCCTCAGCAGCCCCGACGCAAGCAACTCCCCCAAGCGCAAGTGGCTCAAGGAAAACATGAACCTCGAGGTGCATTGCCACATTGGTCTGAACATCGGCGACGTCGCTCTCGGAGCGATGGGCCGCGGCGTGAACACCGCCGTCGGCGAGGCTGTGAACGTGACCTTCCGCATTGAGAGCCTCACCCGCAAGCTTCAGGTGCCTGTGCTTGCCGGCGCGCCATTCTTGAATGGCTGGCCCGAAGGAATGCAAATCTACCAGAACGCCGGCATTCATCCTGTGAAGGGGCAACCGGAGCCGGTTGAGGTTTATTCCCTCATCGAGGCGCCGACGATGTCGCTATAAAAGCACACCGAGGGGCCGTGCTTCGCGGTCCGGACAGCCACGCTTCGGATTTCACCGGCCTGCGCGGATCGAGAGCGGCCATCGCACGCCAATCCGTTCCTGCCTCCACAGTGGCGCAAGCTGTTGCCTGAGTTCCGGGATCGGGCTGCATCCATGGTGCTGCGTGCAACGCGTCGTGGCCGACCAGCTCGACACATAACCCAGCAGCTCGTCCAAGGACCACTCGACCTGCATCTCGAACTCCGGCGCTGCGATTTCCTGAAACGGAAACTGCAGCGACGCATAGCCTGCCTCGACGATCCGTCGCTCCGGCGGCCAGAAGCCGCCCACCACATGCTCGTAGAAATGCGCGCACACGGCCTCGATCCGCGGATCATCCACTTGGAACACGCCATAGCTCCAAACGGCCAGTACCCCGCCGCGCCTCAACACACGCCGGGCCTCCACCCAGAACCGTGACAGATCAAACCAGTGCAGCGCCTGCGCCACCGTGATGAGATCCGCCGAACCCGTCTCCAGTCCGCTGTCCTCCGCCTGTGCCACACGCCAGGTCACATTCGGCAACGATCGCGCGTGCGCGAGCTGCGCCGCGCTCAAATCCGTGCCCGTGACATGCGCGAAGCGTGCCGCCAGTTCATCCGTCGCCTGTCCGCTTCCGCACGCGCAGTCCCACGCGGCCTCCCTCTCGTCCACCTGCGCCGCCAGCCAGTCAAACAACACCGCCGGATAGCGGGGGCGAAACTGCGCATACGCGGCGGATTGCGTGGAGAAGTGATCAGAGGCCATGTGAGACGTGCTTTGTGATGCGTGAACCCGAAAAAAGCACCAAACGCGATTCACGCATCACTCGTCACAAATCACGTTCAAATACCGCGCCATGTCCTCCCGAGTCATGCGATACAGGAACCACTCGCTCAGGCGTTTCGCGCCCATGCGTTGCTCATAGACACGCTGCGCGTTCACGTTCCAGTCCAGCGCGGTCCACTCCACACGACCGCAACCACGCTCATGCGCAAGGCTCACGGCTTTCTTCAGCAAAGTGCCGCCGACACCGCATTTACGATGCTCCGGCAGCACAAACACATCCTCGATGTAGAGCGTCGGCAACGCGAGGAAGCTCGAATACGTCTCCACGAAAATCGCGTAGCCGCACGGAGCCGTTTCATCGCCCACAAACGCCAGCCACACCTCAATGCGAGGTTTTTCTCCCAGCGCATCCTCCACGAGTCGCGCCTGAGCCGCTGCATCCGGTGGCGCCAGCTTCTCAAACTCCGCCAAGGCGACGACGAGCTGGCAAAAGGATGCCGCGTGCTCACGTGTGAGCGGACGCAGTTCGATCTGCGGTTTCGCGCTCATGCCTGCAGCACCGGATCACCAAACAGAGTGAAGTGGCCGGCCTCGGTGATGCGCACGTTGAAGATCTCGCCGGTGTGACGCGCTGGATTGCCGTCGAAGACCACGATGCGATTGGAGCCGGTGCGGCCGGTGAGGCGCGCCTCATTCGTCTTGCTCGGGCCTTCGCAGAGGATTTCGACTTCCTTGCCGACGAGTTCGTCATACATCGGCAGCGCGATGCTGTTCACGAGGGCGAGCAGGTCTTGATTGCGTTCCTCTTTGACGCGCTCCGGCACTTGAATGGCTTCCTCCATCTCCGCAGCGGGTGTGCCGCGGCGTTTCGAGTAGCGAAAGATGAAGGCGTTGTCGAAACGCAGCTTCTCAAACAGCGCCCGCGTCTCCAGATAGTTCTCCTCGGTCTCGCCGGGGAAGCCGACGATGACATCGGTGGTCACGGCGATGCCGGGACGCGCTGCGCGGATGCGTTCGATGAGTTCGATGAACTTCGCCGTCGAGTAAGGCCGGTGCATGCGCTTCAAAATGGCATCACTGCCGCTTTGCACTGGCAGATGCACATGTTCCGCGAGTTTCGGCAGGTAGGTGAAGGCTTCGATCAGATCCTTCTTGTAGCCAATCGGATGCGGACTGGTGAAACGAATGCGCTGGATGCCCGGAACCTCGTGCACCGCCTCCAAAAGCTGCACGAACGGGCTTTTGCCATCCACCGCCGGGAATTCGTGGCGGCCGTAGAGATTCACAATCTGACCGAGCAGCGTCACTTCCTTCACACCACGATCCGCAAGTCGTTTCACCTCCTCGACAATCTCCGCAATCGGGCGACCACGCTCCTCACCACGCGTGTATGGCACGATGCAGAAGGTGCACTTCATGTTGCAGCCCTGCATGATGCTCACAAAGGCGCTTCCCTGCTTCTCCTTCAGCGTGTGATCGCGGATGGTGTTCTGCGATGCGTCTTCCTCCTCGACATCGACGATGGAAAAGCGTTCGTCGTCCATCTGCTTCGCCTCCTTGGCGCGGATGATCTCATCCACATACTCGACGACGCGGTGATACTTCTGGGTGCCGACGACGAGATCGACCTTCGCCTTGTCCACGAGCTCGCTGCCGCGGCTCTGCGCCATGCAGCCCATGAAGCCCGTGACGAGCGGGATGCGCCGGCGGCGCACCATGCCCATTTTGCCCAGCGCCTTCTGCTCCGCCTGGTCGCGCACGGAGCAGGTGTTGATCAAAACCACGTCCGCGTCCGTGTCGGTGGACGTCATGGTATAACCGCGCTCGACGAACATCTGCGACACCTGCTCGGTGTCTCGCTCGTTCATCTGGCAGCCGTAGGTCTTGATGTGAACTCTGGGCATTGGGGTGGGGAGAGTAGTCGCCTGGGAGAAAATGACAAGACGTTGGATTGCCAGGGACCTGCATGAGATGCCGGTTGCCAGATCATGCTCGTCTGGCTCAAAATCACTGTATGAAACGCCTCCTGCCTCTGTGCTGCCTCGCCGCATTCGCATTGTCGAAATTGCATGCGGAGGAGCCTTCGGACCTCGCCGTGCGTGCGGTCAATGACTTTGCCGTGGCTCATCACCGTCTCCTGCCTGCCGGGAACGTGCTGGTGTCGCCGTGGTCGGTTCAAAACACGCTGGTCATGCTGGCTGCCGGTGCCGATGGGAGCACGCGCACCGCGATGCAAAAGGCATTTTCCCTCGGCGACGACGAAAATGGGAGGAATAAAGCATTTCGCGAACTACAGCGGGTTTTGACGGCGAAACCAGGCGCTGACGCGCCGATGGAAATCCACTCCTCGAACCGCCTGTTCGTCGAAAAACAGCTCCAGCTCGTGCCGCAGTGGCAAAACCTCATGCGCGAGGCTTTTCAAACCGAGGCCGGACGTGCCGATTTCTCGGGAGACGCCGCGGGTGAGTGCATCAAGATCAACCAGTGGGTGGGGGAGCGGACGAACGGCAAAATCTCCGAGATCATCCCCTCCGGCGCGCTCAACGAGCGCACGCTGCTGGTGCTGGTGAACGCGCTCTACTTCGACATGCCGTGGGACGAGCAGTTCACCAAGGAACTCACCACGCAGCAGCCCTTTCATCTGGATGCCGGGCACGTCAAAACCATCCCGCTGATGTTCAAGCAGCACGCGCAGCGCTACGCGCGTAAAGAGGGCTTCCAGATCGCAACGCTGCCTTATGCTGGCGATGTGTTTCAGCTCGTTGTGTTCGTTCCTGATGCCATGGATGGGCTTCCTGCGGTCGAAAAGCAGCTCACGGGCGCTTTGCTGACTGAATGCGCACGCTTGCCGCGCACCGAGGTGCGTCTGTCGATTCCACGCCTCACGCTGTCGCCTCCCACAGCAAGCCTGAACCAGACACTGACCGCGATGGGAGCTGGGGAGATGTTCATTGATGGCAAGGCAGACTTTTCCCGCATGATTGTCGATGCGGACCGGCTCAAGCCGTTCGTCGGCGCTGTCTTCCACCGGACATTCATCGAGATGGACGAAGACGGAACGAAGGCTGCGGCAGCCTCTGCGGGCGTGATTCGAACCAAAAATGGGAAACCACGTGAAATCCCTCATCAAGTCGTCAAAGCCGACCGTCCGTTTCTCTTCATGATTCAGCACGTCGCCACTGGAGCATGCCTGTTCCTGGGTCGTGTGAATGATCCAGCACCACAAATCACCGCGACATCAGGAGCACCCGCCGCACACGGTCCGGCGAAGAAATGATGATGGAGCTACAAACTGAGGATGGAGAAATGGTAAATGGCCCGGAAGCCATCCTCAGACTTGGTCATTCATTCGTCGTTCGACATTGATTCGCTGCGCTCACCCTACGGGCTCCTTTCAGTCGTCTGTCTCGCTTCGTTCGGCTCTGGTTTCGTCATTGCCGTCAGGCTTTGATCTCAAAGATCGCCTCGACCTCGACCGCGGCCCCGGTAGGGAGCTGGGCGAAGCCAAGAGCGCTCCGGGCGTGGTAGCCGTCGCCCTCCTTGCCGAAGATTTCGTGCAGCAGGTCGGAGCAACCGTTGATCACGAGATGCTGTTCGGTGAATTCGAGCGTCGAGTTCACGCAGCCGAGCACTTTGATGACCTTCAGGCCATCGAGGGTGCCGTGCACGTTCCAAACCGAGTTCAGAATCTTTTCGGCGCAGTTCTTCGCCGCCTTGTAGCCGTCCTCAGTCGAGACTCCCGCGCCCAGCTTGCCCTTCATGTCGCTGACGTGGCCAGAGGTGAGGAGCTGGCTGCCGCTGCGAATGCAGAGGTTCAGATAGCCGGGTGTTTGCTTCGCGAAGGTGATGCCGAGGGATTCTGCTTTTTGCTGAGGAGTCATGGTTGGAAGTGAGAAGTGAACGCAGAATACGATTTGGAAAACGAAAACTGGCATTCCAATGCAATCAAATTCCCGACACCTTCAACTCGCGCCCCATGCGCCACATCAGCTTGTCCAGTGCAAGGCCGAGGCCTTCTTTGCGGCCGTTGAGCAATCCTGCCCAGCACCAGCCCTTCGCCGTGTGAACCATGATCGTCGTTGTGCCGGGCAACGAACCGGTGTGCCACCAGTTCGGCACTTTGTTCACGTTCCAGCCGCGTGCGTAGCGCTCGCTGACATCATGAGTGGTCATCGTCCGGATCGAGCCGTCGTTGAGCAGCTTCGGCAGTTGTGAGGCGAAACGCACCAGATCCCCCGCGGTGGCAATCCAGCCGCCGTGAGAGTCCATGCGGGCCACATTCATGCTGTAGGCCGCGCCGGGCTTTTCCGTCAGATACATCACTTCAGGTGGCTGACGCTCCGCGAGCGTGTTTCCAGCGATGCGCATCGTCGTGATGCCGCACTTGGCGAACACGGCTTCGTTCACGTGCTCCGCATACGATTTATCGGACAGTTTTTCCAGCACACGGCCGAGCACGCAGTAGCCAAAATTCGAATAGGCGAAGTGCTCGCCCGGTTTGTGCGTCAGCTTTTGATTCGACAGCGTCCACGCGATGAGTTCGTCGTGCTTCATTGCGATGTTCTTGAACATCGGATCATTCTTGTCGTTCGCCCAGCCACCGCTCGTATGCGTCAGCAGGTGGTCGATCGTGATCGCAGCCAGATCGCCGTCGTAATCGCCGCCAAGCAGGCCCTTCGGGCCCCAAATCGTGTCACTGAGCTTCACGCGGCCTTGTTCGACCTCCATCATCACTGCGGTGGCAGTGATCGGCTTGGAGATGCTGGCGATGCGGAAGCGATGCTGCGGGGTCACCGCTTCTTTCTTATCCGCATCAGCAAAGCCGTGGCCTTGTTCGAACTCGATCACGCCATCCCGGCCATACGCGATGCTCATGCCGCCGATGCCATGCTCGCGAAGAAATGCTTCGGCAACGGCCCGGACCGCCGCTCCCTCCGACTTCGGTGGCGTGGTGGCAAAAGCAGGCCATGCGGCCAGCGAACCCATGAAGGCGCGTCGTTTCATGCGGGACACATCACACCTTGACGCACTTCCGCCGTCAATGAAAACATCCGCCATGCCCCGCCTCCTCGTTTGGTCTCTTCTGTCAGCACTCAGCCTGCACGCGCAGGTCGTCGATACCAGAACGCTCACCGGCAAGGTCGTCTGCGGCTACCAGGGCTGGTTCCGCTGCGAAGGCGACGGCAGCAACAACGGCTGGCATCACTACGCCGCGGGCGGAAAATTCGAACCGGGTCATGCGCACATCGAGATGTGGCCCGACGTGAGCGAACTGCCGCAGCAGGATCGCGTCGCGACGCCGTTCAAGCATGCCGACGGCAGCCCCGCCGAGGTGTTTAGCTCCGTGCGCGAATCCACCGCTCAGCTTCATTTCAAATGGATGCGCGATTACGGCATCGACGGTGCCTTCCTCCAGCGCTTCGCCACCACCACACGCGACAAACGTTTCCGCGAGCCGATGGATCAGGTGCTCGCCCACTGTCAGGCTGCTGCGAAGGCCAACGGACGTGGCTGGACGCTCATGTATGACCTCAGCGGCATCAAGGAAGGCGGCATCCAGCTCGTGATCGACGACTGGAAACGGCTCATCACAGAAAAACGCCTCGATCTCAAAGATGCCGCTTACTTCAAACACCACGGCAAACCACTCGTCGCGCTGTGGGGCCTCGGCTTCAACGATCGGGCACCGATGCTCGACGAATGGTCGGCGCTGATCTCGTTCCTGCGCGACGATCCCGAATTCGGCGGCTGTGCGATCATGCTCGGCGTGCCCTACTACTGGCGCACGCTCGATCACGACTGCATCAAGGACCCGAAACTGCACGAACTCATTGCCCGTGCCGACATCGTCAGCCCGTGGGCCGTGGGAAGACTCGGCACGCCGCAGGACGCGGCCAATCGCGGTGAAAAAATCCTCAAGCCAGACATCGCCTGGTGCACCGAGCGCAAGATCGCCTACCTGCCGGTCATCTTCCCCGGCTTCAGTTGGCAAAACCTCTCCAAATCACGCGGACAGGACGCAAAGTTCGACCAGATTCCGCGACGCGGCGGTGAATTCCTCTGGTCACAGGCCCTCGCGGCCAAACACGCTGGCGCGCAGATGCTCTACGTCGCCATGTTCGACGAACTCGATGAAGGCACGGCCATTTTCAAAACCGACAACCATCCACCCGTTGGCGAGAGCCGTTTTCTCGCTGAGCCTGATCTGCCCAACGATCATTACCTTTGGCTCGCGGGGATGCTGGGGAAACTGCTGAAAGGCGAAGTCAGCGATGAGATGCCGAAACGATGACGTCGGCTGGAGCGCGAGTGTGTCGAAGCCTACTCGCCAGTTTTTCACCCAGCGTTCCAACTCGACCACGCCGCCTCTTTTTCCACCTTGTGGAGGTCTTCATCATGCCAGGAAAGTCAGGCGAGTAGAATACTCGCGCTCCGTCACGACAAATCCGACGCGAGCACCGAATTCGCGGCGCGAAGGGCGAGTTCCTTCGCCTGAGCGATCACACGCACGGGTGTGGCGTCGAAGAGATAGGCGTGGCAGCTGGGACAGGTGACGGCACGCGTCACCACGATGGAACCGCAGCCTTCACAGACTTTGTACTGTTCTGGATGGGTGGCGATCTTTTCCGCCTGCTTCAGACGTGAGTCTGGTTTGTTCTCGTGCGCGCTCATGAGACGCTGCATGCTACGACGACTGTCGCGGCGTGCAACTCCGGTGATGCATAAGTTGCGCCAAAAATTGCGCTTGTTACACAAAACTTACCATCCACTCAGCCCAGACCCTCGACACTCCAGCCGTCGCGATACTTGCGCGTAAGCTGGGCGTTGAGTTCCGGCTTGTTGGTCACTTTGCCCGCAGCGGCATCCCATTCGATCCAGTCGCCCGGATTGCGTTCGGAAAGCACACCGAGCAGCACGGCCTCCGTCACGGGGCAGCCGTAGGCCGGCAGATCAGTGGCAGCCTTCTCGCCCTTCATGCAGGCATCGACCCAGTCGGTGTAGTGATTCGCAATGCGGTTCTTCGGGTAGGAGAAGCCAGTAAACTTTTCCTCGGGCACGAGCCACGGACGCTGGCTGTGCGGTTTGAAGATGCCTCCGTTTTCGCCGATGAAGAAAATGCCGCTCGGCGTGTCCTTGGTGAGCACGAAGGGCTTGATGACACGCTTGTCATACTCGTAGCCGCCATCGGTCCATGTCATCTTGATTGTGTCGCCCGCGGTGAGCGGCGTGCCGGGGAATTCGAGCTCCAGATGGCGCTTCATCGCATACAGATCACCTTTGCTGCCCTCGTCGAGGCAGCGCACGCGCTTCGGCGCCTGCAAGCCGAGGCACGCGAACACGACATCGAAGTAATGGCAGCCCATGTCGCCCATCATGCCGACGCCGAAATCGACCCACGAACGCCACATCGACGGATGATACGCACCATCGAGAAACGGCATCTCGTTCGCAACACCGAGCCAGAGGTTCCAGTCGAGATTCGCCGGCACCGGATCGGCCTGCGGCTTGCGTTGTGCGACCTTGGGCCACCAATTGGTCTTCTTGTTCTCCCAGCAGATCACCTCCTTCACCTTGCCGATGGCACCGCCCTTGATCAGATCGACCGCGAGGGAGGTTTCAACACTCGAATGGCCTTGCGTGCCCATCTGCGTCGTCACACCCGCCTTCGCGGCCTCCGCACCGAGGATGCGCGCCTCGTGAAGGTGATGTGTGAGCGGCTTCTGCAAATACACGTGCTTCTTCGCCCGCAAGGCCGTCACCGCCTGCGAGGCGTGCATATGATCCGGCGTGCCGATGGTGATGGCATCCACCGTGTCACCGAGTTTCGCGATCATCTCGCGATAATCACGGAAGGTCGCCGCTTCGCCGAGGCGTTCCTTCGCCTCCGGGTCCTGATGCTCCTTCCGCCGCGACGACATGCCCTTCGTTGCCAATTCAAGCGTCTTCGCATCGACATCACACATGCCCACGATGCGCACCTTTGGATGCTGCAGCACGCTCATCATCGTGTTCCCGCCCATGCCACCAACTCCGATGGAGGCGACCTGAAACATCGAGTTCGGCGACTTTGCGCTCAGGATGGCCGGAGCGGAGATGGAAGCGGTGGCGGCAAGGGACTGCTGGAGGAAACGGCGGCGGTTCATGGGGTGGTGTGAACGTGCGCGCGCCGGCTCATCTGTCTGTGATGTCCACGCAAAGGGATCGCGGAATCTTGCCTATTGACAGTTTTCCATGTTTCGGGGAAAACGGCATTTCTATGCACCGATCACTGATTGCTTTTGCCACCGTCGTGCTCCTGCAGGCTCCCGTTTCCGCGGACTCCGTGAGCAAGCCCTCCGCCCACACCCAGGGAACTCCGACTGGGAAACCCAGCGGCAAACTCAATCCGGGAGAGTACTGGTGGGCGCCTGTCGTCTCCCCGACCGGGCCCGTCGTCATTCTGGTTTCCATCCCGGAGCAGGTGCTGCACGTCTATCGCAACGGCGTCCTTGTGGGGCGTTCGTCCGTCAGCACCGGAGCAGCGGGCCACAGCACGCCAGCCGGGGTGTTCACCATTCTCGAGAAGCATTCCCGGCATTATTCCAGCACGTACAACAATGCGCCGATGCCGAACATGCAGCGACTGACATGGCAGGGCATTGCCATGCATTCGGGTCAGTTGCCAGGTTATCCGGCAAGTCACGGATGTGTCCGGCTGCCCTTCGATTTTTCGAAACTGCTTTTCACCATCACAGAGAAGGGTGGAACCGTGGTGATCGGAAATGATGTGAAACCGCAGCCGCATTTCGCGTCGAAGCCTGGCATCCTCCTCGCGCCCAAGGATTTCACGCCGGACATGCTGCGCCCTTTGGCCAACAACGATTACGACTGGAGGCCCGAGCGCAGCACGGAAGGTCCTATGACCATCCTCGTGAGCGCCGCAGATCGGGCCGTCTATGTGTATCGCAATGGCAACCCCATCGGCCGGGCCGCCGTGGAGATCATCGGTGACGAACCTGTGGGCGGGCATGTCTTCACCATGCTGGAAGGCGAGGGCCCCAAGCGCAGCCTGTTTGCGCCGTTCCGCGCTGCTCGAAACTGGATGAGCGTCGCCAGCACCACGCCCGAAAAGGCCACCAGCTTTGATGAGCTGGCAAAACGTGTCCGTACCAGTCCGGAATTTGCCACCAAGGTGTACGATCTGCTCGCTCCCGGAACCACGCTGATCGTCACGGATGAGCCCGCAGTGCGAAAGGCTTCCCGCGACTTCACGATCATCTCAGCGGAATAAGCCGGGACGGGCCTCACTTCACCGCCACACCCCCCGGCTTCCGGATCTTCATCAAGATCGGAAAACTCGTCTGGAGCCCCGCGCTGTCGTGTTCGTTGCGGGCGGAGCTGATGGCGCCGTGGCAGAGCTTGTCCTGGTCCTGCACCCAGTTCGCGGCGCGGAAGAAAATGGGGCGCTCGTTTTCGCCGGCGCGGATCTGCACGCCGTTGAGACCGATGTCGTCGATGATGACGCCATGCGGCAGACCGTGAACGTCGAGATTGATGATGCCGTCATCGCCGGTGCGAATGGCGCGGAGCCAGGCTTTGACGGTCTGACCGGGTGCGAGCGTGAGTTCGAGCGGCTTCGTTTCGGCGGCGGGATCGCGCATGACGGGCTTGCCACCGGCATCGGGCTCCAAAACGATGATGAACTTCGGTTTGGCTCCGAGCGTGACCTTGCCGAAGGTGCCGCCGTCATGCGTGAGGCCCTTGGCGGTGGCAGTGATTTTGAGCTTCGACCAGTCGGCGTCAGCTTTCGCATCCGGCGCGGCATGCAGGCTGCCACTGATGAGATCATGACCGGCTTCAATGATCAGCGGAGATGTGGCCCAGTAACCAGCGGGAAGGCCGGTGATGTCGATTTGAATGGGATCGTCGAAGTTGTCCTTTCGATCGGCGCGGAAAGAGAAGCCCATGGAGGCTCCGGGCATCACAGTGGGGTTCATGCCGGCGAGTTTGACGCTGAAGTCCGGCTTCGGCTCGCGAATGGCGAGTGAATACACAAAGCGCTCGCTACCCCAGCCGCGTGTGTCGGTGACTCGCACGACGTAACGACCATCGGCAGGCGCGGTGAAGGTCAGGCGTGAGTCGCGACCGATTTTGCGGTCGCCGCTGTCGTCGTTTTGATAGTTCACGGTGAAGACAGGCAATCCATTCGGCAGCAACCCGGTGCCAAGCGGATGCGGCTCCACGATGTAGCAGGGCTCGTCGAGCGAGTGCGCGGTGGCGCTCGAATCAAAGTAGGCGCGGCGTTTGCCATCGCTGACATAGAAGAAGGAGCCGCCATCCGGCCCGCGCGGCATGCGGAAGATCTTCATCACATCGCCATTGAACCAGACATATTCGTTCAATTCCATCTCCTCCCAATTTTGCAGGCGTATGTCCGGGTTGTTGGCATCGACGCTGCGGAAGTTGTTGTAGCTGTCGCGCACGGCCTGCATGAGCAGGCGGGCGACAGGTTTGCCATCGGTGTTCAGCACTTCGAGCTTCGTGTCCGCAGGCGAAGCGGCCTGCGCGGCGGTCGTTTCGATGATCCACGTCTGACCCTTCTTGGCGTCGAAGGCGAAGTGATCCGCATCGGCAGCTTTGGCGAGCGAGCCGTTGATGTTCGCAGGAACGGAAACGACCTGCGCCTTCGTGACGTCATCATTGCTTTCGACTTCACCCACCTGAGGCAGGCTGTTCACGCCGAGCGCCGGCATGCGTCGAAAACGCAGCGCCTTGGTGTCGAGCGGCACGTTCGCGATGCCTTCCATGCCGGGCTTCATCATCACCGTTGCCTTGTCGCCGAGATGATGGCCGATGAGCGTGACCTTCGTCTCCTGTCCCACCTGCGCGGCGAGCGGCGACCAGCCAGTGACATACGGCAACGCGCCCATCGTGAGGCGATACACATGATTCGCGCTGCCATCCATCGTTGTGTTGCTCACGAGCACGGTGTAATCGCCATCCGCGGGAGCTTTCCACGCGAGGAAGGGATCGCTGCCGCTGTCGAGGCCGCGGTTCACCGCAAGCACGGTCTGATTCGCGTCCATGATTTCGAGCGTGGGCGATTTTGCCACGCTGCCGATCTGCTCGACAGCGAGATCGAGCACGAGTTCCTCGCCCGCCTTCGCGGTGAAACGATACGCGTCATGCTGTCCGGTCTCTGTGAGCGTTCCCCACACGCTCGCGGGCAATGGCGCGATGGTCACCGGTGCTTCTTTGAAGTCCGCGGCCTTCGTGACGGTGGGTTTGATATCGTCCGCGTAAATTTTCATCCGTGCGGATTCGCCGGAGGCATTCTTCAACCACACGTCGTAAGCACCGCGCGGCACATCGGCGCCCGCGACAATCTTCAAACGGGCGCTGGTGGGCTTGATCGAGGCTTTCGCGAGCTGCATCTTCAAACCCGGGTGTGAGGCCATCACCTGCGTGTCTTCGGTGAAGTTTTTGCCCGCGAGGCTCACAAGCAATTCTCCGCCGATGTGCGCGCCGCGTGGCGTGATGCTCGTGAGTTCCAGTTTCGCCGGTTTGGCAGGCTTGGGTGCCATCGGAGCGGCCACGGCTTTGCCTGTGGCCGATTCGTAAAGCGAGAGACTGCCATCAATGCGACCCGCGATGAGCTGTGCTTTGTCGGTAAAGGCCAGCGCGGAGGTCCAGTCGGGTTGTGCTTCGAGTGGCAGCTTTTCGGTGAGACCGGCGGTGTTCCAGATCTTGAGCGTCTTGTTGGTCGAAGTGGAGGCGAGCAACTTGCCATCAAGCGACAGCGCAAGGCTCAGGATGGTGCCCTCATGCGCGAAGAGGCTCGTGAGAATCTTGTTGGTGCCCTCCTTCGCCGCGGCGCTGATGCTCCACGAGCGGATACGGTTGTCGCCACCGGCGGCGAAGAGCGTTTTGCCATCAGCACTGAAGACGACGCTCGTCTGCTCCTTCGTCGGCTGCGACAGCGTGTCGAGCCGCTGACCGGTCGGAATGCTCCAAAGCTTCACCGTGCGGTCCGCGCTGGCGCTGGCGAGCACTTTGCCATCGGCGCGGAAGCTGAGACCGTTCACGGCGCCGTTGTGGCCCTTGAGCAGCGCGACTTCCTTGCCCGTCGCCGTGTCCCAAAGGCGGATTTTTTGATCGTAGGCTCCCGTGGCGATGAATTGGCCATCGGGCGACACCGCGAGCGCATACGCCGCATCGGTGTGGCCTTCGAACGAGCGCAGCGGCGTGCCATCGCTCGTTTTCCAGCTCCGCACGATGCCCACGATGCCCGCCTCGCCACCGGCGGCATACACCGTCCCGCCATCGGGTGAGAACGCGACCGCGTTCACCTTGCCTTTGAAGCCGGAAAGCTTGCGCGCAACGGCCCGCGTGACCGGATTGAGCAGTTCGACCTCGCCGTAACGTCCCACGGCGATGAACTGCACCTTTGGCGAAAAGGCCACGGCTTGAATGGAACGCTTCGGCGGCACGGTGGGCGCGATTTTCGGCGTGATGACCTCCTTCGGCATCGGTTTCGCCTCCGCAATGAGCGGGCCTTTCGCGCCCGCGTTGATCCACGCTTTGATGAGCGCGATCTCCTCCGTCTTCAGCTTCTCACGCTTGCCCGGCGGCATAAATTCGTTCTTCCCGCCGCGTCCTGAGCGACCTTCGAGAAATTTCACCAGCATCGACTCGTCCGCCTTCCCCGCCACAATCGCCGCGCCTTCTTTGCCGCCCTTCATCAAGGCCGCGAACGTGTCCAACACGAACTCGCCATCTGGATCGTCCGCGCCATGGCAGTCGATGCAGTAATTCTCCCACAGCGGCGCGATCTGCTTGGTGTAGTCCACGGTTTGGGCGTGCGTGAACACCGGGAGCAATCCGAAGAGAATGAAAGTGACGAGACGCATGGGACGAGTGAGGTTAGGCCTTCGGCTCATGGTTTAGTGATTGAACAAGAACTCCTTCGAGCTCATCAGGCTCCAAAACAGATCTTCCAGCGTGGTGCGGCGGTCTTCGGGTTTGGCGGAGGCGAGCAGCGCGGTGGCTTTCTCGAGTTCGCGTTCGGTTGGGGAACGGGTGAGTGTCAAAAGATACGCTTCTTCGATGATCTTGGCGTCGGGTTGCTTGCTTGAGAGCAGGACGTCGAGGCGGTTGTCTTTTTGGGCGAGTTTTTGGTTCAGGGTCTCGCCATTGGCGATGTGGAGGGCCTGCGCCATGCTGGGTTCGTTGGTGCGTTCGCATTCGCAGGTGGCGACGCGGTCGGCGCGGCCGAAGCTTTTCAAGAAATAGCTGGCGATGTTGCTGTCGGGCAGTTGCAGGGCGCGGAAGCCCATGGGGTAGGCGTCGGCGGTGCCTTTGTTGGCGTTGCGACGGTCGATTTTGAAGGTGGTGGGCGCGGCGGTGACTTGCGACACGGTGTCGAGCAGCACCTCGGCCTTCAGGCGGCGCGGGACGTAGTGCGAGCCGTAGCGGAGGTCGCTGATGTTTTCAGGAAGGGTGATGCTGCTGCGCTGGTAGGTCTCGCTTTGCAAAATGGTGCGCATGAGGGCCTTCAGGTCGAACTTCTGCTTCACGAGATGCTCGCACGCGGCGGCGAAGAGCGGTTCGTTGCTGGCGGGATTGGTGACGCGGAGGTCATCGACGGCTTCGACGAGGCCGCTGCCGAAAAAGTTCGCCCACACGCGGTTCACGATGGCGCGCTGGAAAAGTTTGTTGTCGGTGCCAGTGAGCCACTTTGCCAGCGTGATGCGCCTGTCTTCGGTGGAGGTCATCGAAACGGGCTGCAAGGCATCGAGCGGACGCGGCGGCGGCGGTTTGCCGGTGAGCGGCGCGACGAGATCGCCCTGCGTGTCGCTGAAAAGCACGCGTTCATCGGCCTGTGTGCCGTTTTTGGCTCGCACGCGGGCGAAGAGATTCGCGAAGGCGTAGTACTGCTCGTTCGTCCATTTTTCGAGCGGATGGTTGTGGCACTTCGCGCAACCGATGGACGTGCCCATGAAGGCGACGCTGACGGTTTCGGCGCACTTCGTCGGCTCGTCGTTGAGGATGAAAAAGTTTCCGCCGCCATTCTCCAACGTGCTGCCAGTCGCGGTGAGCAGATCGCGCACCATCGCGTCCCACGGCGTGTTCGCGGCCACGTGACGACGGATCCAGTTGTAATACGACCACATCGCCTCCGGCATGAGCTTGTCGCCATTCACGAGCAGCAAATCACTCCAGCGATGCGCCCAGTAATCGACAAACTCCGGCCGCTTCAGCAGCGAGTCGATAAGGCGGTCGCGTTTGTCGGCGGCTTTGTCGGCCAAAAATGCCTTCGCCTCGTCCGGTGTGGGCAAAACGCCAATTGTGTCCAAAAACGCCCGACGCAGGAACTCCGCATCCGTGGCGCGGCCGGACGGCGGAATGTTCAGCTCGCGCAGTTTTTGCAGCGTGAGATGGTCGATGAAATTGCGCGGCTTCATTGCGGCAAAGACGGCCTCGTCCGGTTTTCCATCTTGCGGAATCGTGATGGTCACGATGGCCAGCTGGCTCAAATACCACGCGCTGACGGTTCCTTCTCCGCCGCCCGTCGTCTTGATGAGCCCGTTGTCATCCACGGTGGCCACGCTGGCATTGGTGGCGTTGTATTTCGACCAGCGCGTCACGTCCTCGCTGTGCCCGTCGCTGAATTTCGCGGTCACCTTGAGTTGAGCGCTCTTTCCTGCCTGCGTGACCAGATGCGGCTCCGAAACGCTCAGCGACACGATGCGCGGATCATCCGCCTTCGGCCCTGGCGCTCCGGCGGCGATCCAATCGGCGATGGCCTTGTATTCCGGCGAGTTCATCTCAAAGCGCTTGTCACCCTTGTGCGGCACGGCTTTGACCGCCTTCAGCAGAAAAAGACTCCGCGCCGGATCTTCGAACGTGAGACGACGCCCATTGGCGCTGCGCGTGATCGAAAGCCAGTCGCCCTCGTCATCGAAGCCACGCAACGACAGCTTGAATCCACCCTGCCCCGCCGCCGCGCCGTGACATGCGCCCATTGCGCAGCCGTAACGCGTCAAGATCGGTTGGATGGTGTTCCGGAAGGAGGGCACATCGGCGGAGGCGAGGGAAACCGCTGATAGCAGAATGAAAAGAATGACGGGGAGGCTTCGCATGGTTCGGTCGCGGTGGGGTTGTCGCGGGGAGATTTGAACCGCTGATATGACGCTAATTAGACGCTGATGAATACAGTTTCAGAGATTGGATTTATTAGCGTCATGTCAGCGTCTAATTAGCGGTTAGGAACTGCTTGAAGAGTTTAGGTTGTGCGGTTTGCATGGAGACATGTTGAGTGCTGAAGACTACGAACCGGAAGAAGAACTGAATCCGCTGGCTGAGGAGGGGTTTGAGTTGATGGGCGCGGCATTTGAGGTGCATCGCGTGGTGCGTGGCGGCTTGTTGGAGGAGGTTTATCAGGAGAGCTTGGAGGAAGAGTTGCGGCTGCGGCGCATTCCGTTCGCGTCGAAGCAAGAACTAGCGGTGTTCTACAAGGGCAAGGAACTGCGTCAGCGATACATCCCGGATTTGTATGTTCACGGGGAGATCGTTGTGGAGTTGAAGTCGGTCCGGTCGCTTGCGCCGGAGCACGTGGCGCAGCTTTTGAACTACATGCGGCTGGCGCGGAAAGTAGTTGGCTATTTGATCAACTTTGGTCCGCTTGGAAAGGTTGAGTGGAGACGCTTTGTGCTGAGGGAGTTTGTGCAGCCGTGGATGTTGGTGCCGAAGAGCGAACGCCGGTGAACAGAAAGCAGATTTGAACCGCTGATATGACGCTAACAAGACGCTGACAAATCCAGATCCATGGATTGGGATTATTAGCGTCATATCAGCGTCCAATTAGCGGTTAAAAACCTTTCTTTCACGCAAACAGCTCCTTGATCGCCTGCGTGCCGAAATCGACGACGGGATAAGGGCGGCTTTGCGGGCCGGGGAGTTCGGTGGTGAGGTCGATGCCCATGGCTTGGTAGATCGTGGCGACGATTTCCTTTGGAGCGACAGGGCGTTCGGTGGGGTAACCGCCGATGTCGTCGGATTTGCCGATGACGTGGCCACCTTTCACGCCGCCACCGGCGAAGTTCACGGTCCAACAATTCGGCCAGTGGTCGCGGCCACCGGCCGGATTGATCTTCGGCGTGCGGCCGAATTCGGCGAGGCAGGTGACCATCGTATCGTCGAGCATGCCACGCTGAAACAGATCCTCGATCAGGGCGCTGTAACCCTGGTCATACATCGGCGCGACGATGTCGCGCATGCCTTCGATGCTGGTAAAGGGCTTGGAGCCGTGGATGTCCCAGGTGATCTCGCCAAACACGGTGATGAAGGTGTTCACCGTTACGAAGCGCACGCCGCGCTCGACGAGACGACGCGCGAGCAGGCAGCTCTGGCCAAAGCGGTTCATGCCGTAGCGCTCGCGCACTTTCATCGGCTCCTTGGTCAGGTCGAAGGCCTCGCGCGCCTCCTTGCTGGTCATGATGCGGTAGGCGGACTCAAAGTTCGCGTCCATGAGCTTCGCCTGCTCGCTGTACTCGAAATTGCGCACGCTGCTATCCACCAGCTCGCGAAGCTGTTTGCGGCGCTCGAGGCGCACTTCACTGATTTCCTTCGGGGGAAGCAGATCAGGCACCTTGAAGTCCTTCACCGCCGGATCGGCGTTCAGGACGAAAGGATCATACGCCTTGCCGAGGAAGCCCGCGTCCTGGCCGTGCGGCATGTTGCCGCCCGTGGGGCCCATCGTTTCCGGCAGAATGATGTGAGCGGGCAGATCGCTGCGGCGGCCTTGGAGGAACTCCAGCGCGCTGCCGACGTGCGGCGTGATGACACCGCCGGTGAAAAGACGGCCCGTCTGCATCATCTGATGTCCCGTGTCATGCACCGCGGCAGCGGTGTGGTAGCAGGAGCGCACGAGGCTGAACTTGTCTGCGATCTTCGCGTGCAGCGGCAGGATTTCCGAGATCTCAAACGCGTCGCTCTTCGTGCGGATGGGCTTGAAGGGGCCGCGGATCTCGCTCGGCGCGTCCGGTTTCATGTCCCAGAGGTCCTGCTGGCTCGGCGCGCCGAGGTTGAAGATCATGATGCAGGACTTGTTGCTCTTTTTCGCGTCCACGCGGCCCTCTGCCTTCAGTTTGGCAAAGCTGGGCAGCGTGAGACCGATGGCGCTCAAAGTGCCTGCGGAGAGGAAGTCACGACGCGTGATGCCATCGCAGGTGGTGACGGAACCTTTGTCGGTGAAGGTGAACATGGGCGCGTGGGGGTTGAATTCGGAGAGGAGTAATACGCCACAGCCCGTCTCTTCTAAATGGACGATGCCGCTTTGCGTTTGGAGGGTTCAGGTGTCAGAAGGGCACTTATTTCGAATCGGCGCCTGTCAGTGATGCCGGACCTCAACCCCCAGATCCATGGCAATCAGGTCGATCTGATCCGACGACGGGGTGATCACGTGCAACGACCCGGACTGCGTGTCTTCAAGCACCGCGGCAGGCCGGATCGCGTTCACGCCAAACCCCTGGTAGCATCGCACATGCAGGCGGTGGCGCCCGGGTTGTTGCCGGACATGCGCCGCGAGGTTCCGTGGATGCATCCGCCCCTCAAAGCCACGCACCCACGCGAAGCGGCGCCACGCATTCGCGATGTCGATCACCAGCATCGGCAGCGCGAGGATCAGCAGCAGAATCAACGCAATTCCTCCGGCCCAGTGCCAGCGCGGCCACGTCAGCGCCGCGATCAATGCCAGCAGCGTCACCGCCGGCAGGCGATGCGTCACTGGATAGCGTCCAAACTCGGGAAACTGGAGATTCTCTGCCGTCATAGGTTTGATGAGACCCCATGTGTGACCGTGTCCGTCAAACAGAGTAACGTGTTCATTAAAAAAGGGTTGTTCAATCAACCGGCACGCATGGTAGTCTCGATCCACAAACCGCCACAACATGAAAACCCTCCTTGTCCTCCTCCTGCTCCTTTCCGCCGCATCGCTGCACGCCCAGAGCGCTCCAGGCCAGAACACCAGCGGCCAGGGCGGCCAGCAGCAACCCCAGGGTGACGAGCCGACACGCGACGGACTCTGGGACGGGCGCATGAAGGGCGGAAATTACATCGTGCGCTGCAACTCAATCATCGCGCTGTCGAAACACGAGTACATCTCCGATGGCGTGGCACGTGTGGTCGAGGTGAACCTGACGCTGAACTCGGCGCAGGTGGTGCGCTTTTACTTTCTGGAGCCTTACAAGCCCGACACGGGCAGCAGCACGCTGAGCGCGGGCACGGCGGCGCTGGAGCGGGCCAAGGGCATGTTCGAGCAGGCCGCAGGACGCGTGTCACCCTCGCTGACCGAACCGAAGGTGGTGAAGAACTACCCGGCCTCCACGCACGCACACACCGTGGAGTTTGTGATCAAGGAGGAGGCGCGGCTGAATTCGCTGTTCCAGAGCCTGGAACGCGGATTCCGCACGGGTCAGGGACGGATTTGGAAGGAATGAGAATGCAGACAAGAGTGTCTGCGCTCCCATCCATCACACGTTGAAGCGCCACTCGACGACGTCGCCGTCGCGCATGACGTATTCTTTGCCTTCGATGCGCAGCTTGCCCTTCTCGCGGCACTTGGCGTAAGAGCCGAGTTCGACGAGGTCGTTGTAGTGCACGATTTCGCCGGCGATGAAGCCGCGCTCGAAGTCACCGTGGATGACGCCTGCGGCCTGCGGGGCCTTCATGCCCTTGGTGATCGTCCATGCGCGGGTTTCTTTCTCGCCGGTGGTCAGGTAAGTCTGCAGGCCGAGCAGATCGTAGGCGCCTTTGATGAGACGCGACACACCGCTGTCCGTCACACCGATGTCTGCGAGGTAGGCTTTCGCGTCTTCATCGCTGAGATCGATCAATTCGCTCTCAATCGCAGCGCTGACGACCACGGCGGTGGCCTCGTGGGCGTGACTCACGTATTCGCGCACCTTGCCGACGAAGGGATGGTTGTCCGGATCCTTCGACGCCGACGCCAGATCGCTTTCCGCCACATTGCAGGCGAAGATGCAGGGCTTCGAGGTGAGCAGGAAGAAGGTCTTCAGCAGCTTGCGCTCGTCATCGTTGAGTTCGAGCGTCACGGCGGGTTTTCCGGCATCAAAATGCGGAATGAGCTTCTCGCAGAGAGCGATTTCGGCCTTCGCCTCCTTGTCACCGCTCTTGGCCTTCTTCTCGTTCTTCTCCTTGCGGCGCTGGATGGCGTCCATGTCGGCGAGGATGAGTTCGGTGTTGATGACCTCGATGTCGGCGACCGGATCAATCGAACCGCTGACGTGGGTGATGTCGCCGTTTTCAAAGCAGCGCACGACATGCACGATGGCGTCCACTTCTCGAATGTGGCTGAGGAATTTGTTGCCGAGACCCTCGCCCTGGCTCGCGCCTTTCACCAGACCGGCGATGTCCACGAATTCGATGGCGGCGGGCACGAGCTTGTGAGAGCCGGAGATTTTCGAGAGCACGGCGAGGCGTTCATCCGGCACGATGACGACGCCGGTGTTCGGCTCGATGGTGCAGAAGGGATAGTTCGCGGCCTCCGCCTTGCGGGTGCGGGTGACAGCATTGAAAAGGGTGGATTTGCCAACGTTCGGAAGGCCAACGATACCGGCTCTGAGCATAAGGGCGGCGAGAGTAGGGCGGATTGAGAAATGAGCAAGGCCGCCGTACCGTCCATTTTGCGAGCCGAAGCCTTCACGGGATGGTCATCAGCTTTGTCTCAGGCGCAAAATCAGGACCAGTTGCGATGCCGAACACGTTTTCGTGCGCCCCGGAGCTTGCAAGCCAGGCTTGATACTTTTTACTGGGAAAATGAAGACATTTTTGACGGCCCATATCGTCCTGAGCTTGTGCATGGTGGGAAGTCTGGCCTCATGCGGCAAGCATTCAGTCGTTGGAGTGAGCTGCTCGGATATCAGTGATTCACAACGCTGCTTGGTGGAAGTGACATGCGGAGAACTTGAAGCGAATCATGATCAGGGGGATTTCGGAGCTGGAGGGACGGGCTTTTGTGTGGTCGTTTTTGGAAATTTCGTATCTGGCTCGGGTTTGAGCAGCGGCTCAGGGCCACAAGGGGATAGCACCTTGGTCACTTGCACATGGACAGGAAAGCCACCCGTCACCTTGGAGATGCTTTGGGACCGTGCCTCACGCGTAAGCATGGGAGGCAAGACGTACAACTTGAAGGATGGAATCCTCTTTGAGGCGCACTACGATGCTTCCGCTCAAGGCTGGACGTTCGTTCAGCAGTCTGTGGCAACGATGTTGGAGGACTATTACCAATTGAAGAAAGCAGTCGTGAAATAAGCGGCGAGCGAAGAATTGATCGAGCACTTCTTCGTGGAAGATACTGGTTAATTGGAGAAATGAGCAAGGCGACGTTGCGCCTTCGGGGCACATCGGCGAGACTCCGCGCCCTTTTTCCGGCCAACCCATGTCCTTTGAGCTTCTCGCTACCGATTCCTCCTCCCTCGCGCGCCGCGGGCGGCTGACGACGCCGCATGGCGTGGTGGAGACGCCGGTGTTCATGCCGGTGGGCACACAGGGCACGGTGAAGGCGATGCATCCGAATGAGTTGAAGGCGTTGAACTCGCAGATCATCCTGGGGAACACCTACCACCTGTTTGTACGACCGGGGATGGAGATCATGAAGGAGGCGGGCGGCCTGCATGCCTTCTCGAACTGGGACCGGCCCATTTTGACCGACAGCGGCGGCTTTCAGGTCTTCTCGCTGGCGAAACTGCGGAAGATCAAAGAGGAGGGCTGCCACTTTCAAAACCACCTCGATGGCACGCCGATGTTCATCGGACCCGAAACGAGCATGGAGATCCAGGCGACACTCGGATCGGACGTCGCGATGCTATTCGACGAGTGCACGCCCTATCCCTGCGAGGCCAAAGAGGCCGAAAATAGCCTTGATCTGACCCTGCGCTGGGCGAAACGCTGCCGCACGTGGATCGACGAACACAAGCCGCAGACCGGCGGCGGAGCGCAGCAGCACTTCGGCATCGTGCAGGGCAGCGTGTATGAGGATTTGCGGAAAAAGAGCGCCCGTGAGCTCGTGGCGATGGGTTTTGACGGCTATGCCATCGGTGGCCTGAGCGTGGGCGAGCCCGAAGAGGACATGATGCGCATCGCCGAATGGGTGACGCCGCTCCTGCCCGCCAACCAGGCCCGTTACGCGATGGGCTTGGGCACACCGCCGCAGGTGATCGAGCTGATCGCCCGCGGAATCGACATGTTTGACTGCGTTTTGCCCACGCGACTGGCGCGAAACGGCACCGCCTTCACGCACGAGGGCATGATGAATCTGCGCAATGCCTGTTATGCGAAGGATTTCCGCCCCATCGCCGAAGACACACATCCGCTCTGCCAGGGCTTTTCACGGGCGTACATCCGCCATTTGGTGCAGGCTCAGGAGATTCTGGGTTTGCGGTTGATTTCTCTGCATAACCTGCATTTCTACGCGTCCCTCACGTCCAGGGCACGTCAAGCGATCGAACAGGGTTGTTTCGCCGAGTTCCGGGCGGAGGTCATCGCCCGTTACCAAACCTCCTCCCACTCCGAATCATGAACACCTTCTCTTTTGAAAATGCCCTCACCCTCGCCCAGGCCGCTGGCGGACAGCAGGGGGGCATCCTTGGCAGTCCGATGGTGCTGCCAATCCTCATGATCGTGGTGATGTACTTCATCATCTTCCGCCCGCAGCAGAAGCGCATGAAGGAGCACCAGGCGCTCGTTGCGAATGTGAAGGTGGACGACCACGTCATCATGGAAAGCGGTGTGCATGGCATCATCACCAGCATCAAGGACCGCACCGTGACCGTGAAGATCGCCGACAATGTGAAAGTCGTGTTTGAGCGCTCCAAGATCGCCGTCGTGACCAAGAAGTCCGATGTCGTCGAAGCGACCACCGCCTGACGGCGGAATGCCGAAACCCGAATGGCGAATTCCGAATATCGTATCATGCCTCACGCTTCGCCCTCCGGTTCCGGCCATTCGTCATTCTGAATTCATCATTCACCATTTTTTCAGCCCCAACCCCCTGCCAACCCGTCCATGAACCCCTACGCCACCTTCCTCGTCGGTGCCTCGATCCTGCTGATGCTGCTCGTCTATGTGGGCACCGCCGTTCACAAGACCAAGCGCGTTGTCGGCACGCTGCTCACTGCACTGACCGCCCTGGCGTCGCTCTACACGGTCAACGCACTGGGCTTGAAGTACGGCATCGATCTCCAAGGTGGCAGTGAGTTCATTGTACAGCTCCAGCCGGGCAAGAATGATGACGGCTCGCCAAAAGCAGTCGCTCACGCCGACGTGCAGCAGGCGATGGCCATCCTGGAGAAACGTCTCAGCCCGAAGGGTGAAAAGGACCTGACGCTGCAACCACAAGGCAACGACCGCATTGTGGTGCAGATGCCGGGCATTTCGAAAGATGAAGTTCAAGATGTTCGGACGAAAATCCAGCAGGTGGCGCATCTGGAATTCCGCCGTGTGCATCCGGACGGAAAAAACAAGCTGGAGCAGATCAAAGCCCGTGGCGGGATCAAGGAGCCGGGCTGGGCTGAAATGGAATACCGTGTGCCTGAGACCGACAAAAAAGGCAACGTGATCGCCACCTCGGAACTGGTGCGCGACACCCCGGACTTGGAAGGTGATGTCGTGGCCAATGCCTACCGCAGGGTGGACGCCGAGGGCAACAAGGTGGTGCTCGAACTCAACAGCGTCGGTTCAAAGCGCTTCGACGAGCTGGCGGCCATCCACTACATGCACAACATGGCCATCATTGTGGACGGCTACATCCATTCCGCTCCCATGCTGAAGGCCAAACAGTACGGAGGTCACGCGGAAATCTCCGGCGGCGGCGCCCGCGGCTTCAGCGAGCAGGAGGCCGAGACGCTGGCCACGCTGCTGAACAACCCCCTCAAGAATCCGATGGTGATCCTTTCGGAAAGCTCGGTGTCCTCCGCCTACGGCCAGTCCTCCATCGACCAGGGCAAGTGGATCGGCATTGCCGCGCTCATCATCACCACGCTGTTCATGTTCTACATCTACCGCCTGGCCGGTTTCGTGGCGATCATCGGTCTCGTAATCAACATGGCCATCCTCTTCGGCGCCATGTCGCTCTTCGGCTTCACGCTGACGATGCCCGGCATCGCCGGCCTGGTGCTCACCATCGGCATGGCGGTGGATGCGAATGTGCTCATCTATGAGCGCCTGCGTGAGGAAATGGAGGCTGGCAAGTCCCTCGCCGCCGCTCTCGACGCTGCGTATGAAAAGGCATTCTCCGCCATCGCCGACTCGAACATCACCACGCTCATCTCCGCGGTCATCCTCTTCGTGATCTCAGGCGGCCTGGTCAAAGGCTTCGCGGTCACGCTCATGATCGGTCTGCTTTCCTCGATGATCGGCGCGCTGATCGTCACCCGCGTGATATTCATGTGGGTGGTGGACAAGAACATCCTGCACAAGATCCACACCACGCGCATCATTCCGGACAAGGTTTTCGACATCCTGTCATCGGCGCCGAAGTTCATCATCGCGTCACTCGTGGTCACCGCCATTTCCTTCGCCACGCTTGGCGTGAAAGGTTCGTCCAGCTTCGGCATCGACTTCCGCGGCGGTGGCCGTGTGGACGTGCAGATCAAACAGGGCAAAAACATCACTGACGCCGAATTTGACGCCGTCTTCAAAGGCCTGAAGCAGCCGGGAGGCAAGGATCTCGGCACTTATTACATCCAGCGAAAGACCGACCCCACCAACGGTGCCGTCAACATCGCCATCCGTTGCGAGGAGTTGAGCGGTCCCGTCATTGAGCAAGCCATCCAGTCCAAGTGGAAGGACGACACGCTTGCCGGGACAAGCATCGCCACTGTCGGCTCTGTCATCGGCACGGAATCTGCCAAGACTTCGGCGTGGGCCATGGTCATCGCACTCATCGCCATCTTCGTTTACCTCATGATGCGCTACGAGTTCGCCTTCGCCCTCGGCGCGATCATCGCCCTCTTCCACGACGTGCTCATGGTCCCCGGCCTGTGTGTGTTGTTCGGCCAGGAGTTGAGCATCATCCACGTCGGCGCCCTGCTCACCATCGCCGGTTACTCGATCAACGACACCATCGTCGTCTTCGACCGCATCCGCGAAACCATCCAGGGCGGTGGCGGCGGCAGCATGCGCGACCTGATGAATGAGGCCATCTGCAAAACGCTGAGCCGCACGCTCCTCACCGGCCCCACGGCTCTCGCGCCGATGATCGTGCTGCTTTTCCTCGGTAATCCGGCCATGCTCGAGTTCGCCATGCCAATCACGATTGGCGTGCTCCTCGGCACTTACTCCTCCATCTTCATCGCCAGCCCGCTTGTGCTGTGGTATGCGAAGAGGACCGGCACCAGCCTCAAGCGCCAGGTGCTCGATGCCCAGATCGAGCAGTTGAAGGCCCAGCAGGCCATCGCCGCCGCCTCGGCAGCCGGTGGGAAGAAGTAAGCCTGTCGGACGGCTTGTGATGAATTTCGCCGGGAGAAACAGCGCCCGGCGAATAGCACCGCGGTTCCAGCAGGTTCAGGCGTTCCCGCCTGAATCGATGGACCCATTCTTCTCTACATTGCCCGTGCGATCTCAGCCGCCAGGCGGGCGTTGTTTTCCACCAGCGCGATATTGGTTTTGAGGCTCGCCCCGCCGGTCAGTTCCACAATCCGCGCCAGCAGATAAGGCGTGACCGCCTTGCCCGAAACGCCCTCACGTTCGGCGTCGGCCTGTGCGACAGCGATGTGCCCCGCCATGATCTCGGTGGCGATTTCATCTGCGTCCGGGACTGGATTGGCCACCAACACGCCACCTGCCAGCCCCAACGCCTGACGCGTGTGGTAGAAACGCGCGATTGATTCGGCTGAATCGAGCCGGAGAGGCGCGGGAAAAGGCGAAATCCGGGACCAGAAGGCCGGCATGGTGCTCGTGCGGTACCCGACAACCGGCACCCCTTTCGTCTCCAGCACCTCCAGGGTTTTCTCGATGTCCAGGATGGCTTTGGCGCCGGCCGAAACAACGACGACCGGCGCGCGGGCCAGTTCCTCCAAGTCCGCGGAAATGTCGAACGAGGTTTCAGCGCCTTTGTGCACGCCGCCGATGCCTCCGGTGGCAAACACCGTAATGCCGGCAAGCCCAGCCGCGATCATCGTCGCCGCCACGGTGGTGCCGCCGGTCAGGCCCTCCGAAATCGCGAATGCCAGATCAGCGCGTGAGAGTTTCAGCACGTTTGCCTGCTGTGCCAGCCATTCGCGTTCTGGGACGCCGAGACCGATTTTGAGCCTGCCAGACACGACGGCGATGGTCGCCGGCACCACGTCAGCCTCACGAATGATCGCTTCGACCCGCGACGCCATCCTGTTGTTCTCGGGCCACGGCATGCCGTGGGTGATGATGGTACTTTCCAAAGCGACGACGGGCTTCGAAGCAGCCAGCGCCGCACTCACTTCCGGCGAGAAATCGCAATGATGGGCAAGCTCTGCAATCATGACGTCCACTTGGGGGTTTTGTGTCACCCGGCCAAAGACGGGCCGCAGTGGCGCATTGCCCTCTTTGCAACACCGCAGCGAAACTGCCACCGGAAAAGCAGATCCCAAGACCGGCAGGAGCAGCCAAGATGCAGGTCGCCAGGCTTGCGGTTCACCTCACTGTGTCGCGAACTTGGTCAGCAGGCCGCGTTTGCGGGTGAGATTGAGCACCCAGACGAACAGCGAGCCGGCGGCCGCGAGGTAGATCACGTTCAGGCCGCCGGCGAGCCAGAGATAGTTCCAATGCATGGTTCCGGTCTTCATGACTTCGCGCATGCCTTCAAACACCGGCGTGGCAGGGAAACACCAGGCGAAAGGCCGCGCCCACGCGGGCATGTCCTCGACACGATAAAACACGCACACGACGGGCTGGATGAAAAACGGCACGGCCCAGGCGAGCGATTCGGCGGCCTGCCCCCAGCGAAGGATGAGCGCGGTGGAAATCATGCCCAGCGCCCACCCGAAAACCATGAGGTTCACAAAGAACGGGATGAGCCACCAGTGAAGTTGGAAGATGTTGAACGAGTAACCGATCCACGAAACGAGGCTCATCACCACGCAGGTGACCAGGATGCGCAGGAAGCCGACGGCGAACGTGGCGCTTAGGTATTCCGCGGTGCGAACGGGGGCGACGAACACATTGAGCAGGTTGCGCGTCCACACGTCTTCCAAAAACGAGATGGCGACGCCTTGCTGTGCACGAAACAAGATGTCCCACAGGATCATCGCACCGAGGAAGAAAAGGATGAATTCGCCGAACTTCGGATCGCTGTTCTTTTGGATGAAAACGGTGACGTTTCCCCAGACAACGAGATCGACGAGCGGCCAGAACACGAGTTCCACCAGACGCATGGGCGTCCGTGAGTAGAGAAACAGATAGCGCATCACCAAGGCGCTGATGACATGGAAGTTCATGACGCTTTTTCTTTCTCTGGTTCGTCCACGATCTCACCGTCACGGGCGATCTTGATGAAGACGTCCTCCAGATTGCTGCTGCTGGATTGTGCAACGATGTCCGCAGGCGTGCCTTCACAGACGATCTTGCCTTTGTGGAGGAAGATCACGCGGTCACAGACCTCCTCGATGTCCCGCATGTTGTGGGAGGTGTAAAGAATGCCGATATGACGCTCACGTTGCACCTTGCGTACGACCTTGCGAACTTTATCGGCGATGTCGGGGTCGAGCGACGCGGTGGGCTCGTCGAGCATGAGCAGTTCGGGGTCGTTCAGGAAGGCTTTGACGAGATTCACACGTGTGGACTCGCCAGCAGAGAGCTGGCCAGTGACGCGCTTCTGCAGATGCGAGATCTCGAGGAGATCGAGCAGTTCGCTGATTTTCTTCTTCGGATTCGGCACACCGTAGATGCGTGCAAACACGAGCAGGTTTTGCCAGACGAGCAGATTTCCGGGAAGCGCGGTATAGGCGGAGGAAAAGTTTGAGCGCTGGAGGATCTGGATGCGATTTGCCTGCAACGGCATGCCGAAAGCGTTCAACTCTCCCGAGGTGGGCAGCGTGAGGCCGAGGAGGCAGTTCATCGCCGTCGTTTTACCCGCTCCGTTCGCGCCGAGAAGACCAAGCACCTCGCCTCGATGCAGCTTGAAGCTGAAGCGGTCGAGCGCCTTCACGCCATCGAACTCACGCGTGAGTTCGCGAGCCTCGAGGATGACTTCGCGTGCGTCTGTGGCGGACATGCGGATCAAAGGTAGCCCTCGACGGGCAGCTTGCCGTTCCACGCGCAAATGAACATGGTGCCGGGCTTCGTCGTGCTCGGATGCAGCATGGTCTTGCCACCGCCTTCCTCGATCATGAGCTGGCCAGCCGCGATGTCCCACAGGCTGATCTGCTCCTCGACATAAGCGTCGAGACGACCGCAGGCAATGTAGGCCATGGCGAGCGCTGCGCTGCCGAGCATGCGTGTCTTGCGCACCTCGTAGGCGATGCGCTTGTAGCGCTCAAAGCCAAGATCGAGCGCCTCTTTGCTCTTCGAAAAGCCCACGGTGACGACGGCCTCGCTCATCTCTGAGCGATCGCTCACGCTGACGGTTTTGCCATTGAGCTTCGGTTTTTCGCCGCGCACGACGGTCCACGTTTCGTTCTGGTTGGGATCAAAGATGACACCGATGAGCAGTTCCTTCGACTCGCGTTTTCTCGCGGCGATGGAAACGCAGTAGTGCGGGATGCCGAAGAAGAAATTCACCGTGCCGTCGATGGGATCGACGATCCATTCGATGTCCCCATTACCGCCGGTTTCGCCGCCTTCCTCGCCGAGGATCGCGTGATCGGGGAAACGGGCGAGGATCATGTCGGTGATGAGCTTCTGGCTGCGCACGTCGAGCTCCAGCTTGATGTCGTGGCGCTGCATTTCGTTCACCGTGAGCTCGGAGCCGAAGTTTTCTTTGATCATCTTGCCCGCGGCATGCGCGGCTTCGGTGGCGGTGGCGAGGAGTTCGTTCACTTCGGGTCTTTGGGGGCTGGGAGCTGGGTGATGTGCGCGATCAGCTCGCGCGCGAGGGCGGCCTTCGACTGCCTGGGGAGGGCGATCGTCCGGCCATGGGGGAGGCAGAGGGTGACTTCGTTTTCCGCACTGTCAAACCCGATGCCCGCCTGCGAAACGTCGTTCGCAACGATCATGTCACAGCCCTTGCGCTCCAGCTTCTCCTGCGCGTGGGCGATGAGATTCTCCGTCTCTGCCGCAAAGCCGACGAGGATGCCCGAAAAGCCGAGTTTCGACCGAGCCGAGCCAAGAATGTCCTCCGTGCGCTCCAATTCGAGCGTGAGCTTGTCCGCGGACTTCTTCATCTTCTGCGCAGCAAAGTGCACGGGGCGATAATCCGCCACCGCCGCGCTGAAAATGGCCGCGTCGCAGCCGCTGAGGTAGATTTGCACCGCGTCGAACATCTCGCGTGCCGTTTCCACATGGACGAACTGCACCCCATCTGGTGCAGGGATGGAAACCGGGCCTGAAATGAGCACCACGTCGTGTCCGGCCTCGATGGCGGCCTCGGCAAGCGCATATCCCATGCGGCCCGAGGAACGGTTCGAGAGGAACCGTACCGGATCAATCGGCTCGCGCGTCGGGCCGGCGGTGATGAGGAGGCGCATGAGTCATCATGGAGGATAGCCTTCCAGGCTGTCAACGGATTGAGGCGTCTCGCCTTCAATCTGATGATCAAAGGCTGGAAGCCTCGATCCACTGACAGGCCGGAGGCCTATCCTCCCGGCACCGTCATCTGTTTACCATTGTCCTTCGGCCCGAGCTTGATGAAGAACGGCACCGCGCGTTTCGCCCAGTCGTCGGCATCGGGAAAGCCGCCCGCGCTGCCGCCGAAGGTGCTGCGGAGCATGTCCGTGTCGATGATCCCGGGATTCATCGGGATGACAGCCACTTTGCCGCCCGTGTCCTGTGCCGTGGCCATGCTGAGGCCCTCGATCGCATATTTCGTCGCACAATACGGCGCCACCTCCGCCGCAGTGCAGCGGCCCCAGCCGGAGGAGAAGTTCACGATCACGCCGCTGCCGCGTTTCAGCATCGCTGGAAGCAGATGGCGCATCATGGCGGCTGTGCCTTTGATGTTGATGTCGATGATGCGGCTGAACTCCTCCGCATTTGTCTCCCACAGGGGTGCATTCGGATTGATGATGGCCGCGTTGTTCAACACGAGGTCCGGCGGGCCAAATTTTTTGAGAATGGCCGCACAAAACGCGGAGACATCGGCTTCACGCGAAACGTCGCAGGTTTGGAACATATGCGGTGCCGGAAACTGACGGCGCAGTTCAGCGATGTGCTTCTCATTGCGGCCACAACCAGCGATCTGCCATCCAGCGTCAATGAATCGCGGAACCATCGCGCGACCAAGTCCACGCGTGCAGCCGGTGATGACGACAGTTTTCATGATTCTTTCGTCTTCTCGACTTCATCCCACGGAATCTCCGACAGCTCGGCGTTAGGATTGCGGCGTTCAAAGTAGTTGATGGCCCACTGGTCGCTGAAGAAGACGACCCAGCGGTTTTCGAGGTCCTGCGCGGTGGTGACGCCGCCGGGGATGTCGAAGTCCTCGATGCTGCCGCCGTCTTTGGTGCGGACCCAGCGGAGGACGGTGTACGGTGCCTGTTCGAGGCGGCTTTGGGCGTTGTATTCGCTTTCGAGGCGGAATTGCACGACTTCAAACTGCAGGGGCCCGACGGCGCCGAGAAGCGGGACGCGCTGGCCGGCGTGCGGCTGGATGAACTGCTGCACGACACCTTCGCTGAGAAGCTGCTCCATGCCTTCGCGGAAGCGCTTGTAGTGCGCGGTGCTGGGGTTGTGCAGATAGGCGAAGACCTCGGGGGCGAAGCGCGGGATTTCGTCAAACTTGAGCTTCGGGTCCGTCGAGAGCGTGTCGCCGATGCCGAAGCCGTAGTTGCCGACGATGCCGACGACATCGCCCGCATAAGCGTCGTTCACGGTCTCGCGATCCTGCGCGAAAAGCTTCTGCGAGTTGGCGAGACGCACAGTTTTTCCGGTTCGCGTGTGCACGGCCTGCATGTCGCGTTCAAACTTGCCGCTGACGATGCGGATGAAGCTCATGCGGTCGCGATGACGCGGGTCCATGTTGGCCTGGATTTTGAAAACGAAACCGGAGAAAGCCTCCTGGGTCGGCTCGATGACGCGGCCGTCATCGGCTTTGCGCGGTTTCGGCGGCGGGGCGAGGTCGAGAAACCCGTCGAGGAGCAACTGCACACCGAAGTTGTTGCTGGCGCTGCCGAAAAAGACAGGCGTAAGCTCACCACGATCAATCGCGGCGCGGTCATAGGCATGACCGGCGCCGTCGAGCATCTCGATCTCCATCTTGGCCTGCTCAAGCGCGTCAGAAGCGACGTGCTGGCCGATGAAATCGTCATCGAGGCCGCCAACCTTCTCCGGCGCACGATACGCGCCGTGCACGGTGCGTTCGAAGAGATGCACATCGCGTTTGATGCGGTCGTAAACACCGCGGAACTGCTGGCCGAGACCGAGCGGCCAGTTGATCGCGCAGGCGCCGATGCCGAGCACCGTTTCCAGCTCATCGAGCAAGGTGAGCGGCTCGCGCGCGGGGCGGTCGAGCTTGTTCATGAAGGTGAAGATCGGCACGCCACGACGGCGGCAGACTTCAAAGAGCTTGCGGGTTTGAGCCTCGATGCCTTTACCGGCGTCGATCACCATGATGGCGGCATCGACGGCGGTGAGCACGCGGTAGGTGTCCTCGGAGAAGTCCTTGTGGCCCGGTGTGTCGAGCAGGTTCACGACGCAGCCGCCGTACTCGAACTGCAGCACGGTGGAGCTCACCGAGATGCCGCGCTGCTTTTCCAGCTCCATCCAGTCCGAAGTCGTCGCACGCTGGTTTTTGCGCGCTGTGACGCTGCCCGCAAGCGCGACGGCACCGCCGTAAAGCAGGAGCTTTTCGGTGAGCGTCGTTTTGCCGGCGTCCGGGTGCGAAATGATCGCAAACGAGCGGCGGCGGGCAATTTGGGCTTCGTGGGACATGAGGACGAGAAGGGCCGTCTGTCTTGCCGCAAAGCATCGTGCGTTTCAAATGCGAATGACGGAATCCGAACAATGAACGGCGGCTTTCGAGCGCCCTCAAAACCGATGCGGAACGAACCGACTGCTGTTTGCGGTGATGCGGGACGTGTCCTCGCGAATGCCGATGCCGGCGGGCACGCCACCGATGATCCAGGAGCCAATGACGGGATGCTGGCCGTCGAAGCTGACTTCGGAGTGCAACGCCTGATAGACTTTCGGTTGTGAGCCCCAAGGCCCATCGCTTTGCTCCACCAGGTTCCCACTTTGCACGATGCGCACGTTGGTGCCTTCGCGGCCAAAGAATGGTTTTTCGACGTACGCACCGTGGAACGCCTCGGGAGTGAAACTGGCGCGCAGCAGGTTGGGATGGCCCTCGAACATTTCCCACAACAGAATGAGGAAGGCCTTGTTGCTCCAGAGCATCTTCCACACGGGTTCAATGAAACGCTGGCAGCGGGATGTCAGGTGACAGGCAAAATCTTCCTGCCACATCCATTCCCACGGGTAGAGTTTGAAGAGGCACTCGATGGCGCGGTCCTCATGATCGACAAAACGCTGCCAGCTTTCGTTCCAGCCGAGGTCTTCAATGGCGAAATCCACGGTGGTCTTGCCAGATTGGCGGCAGGTGTCGATGAGATACAGGAGCGTGCGCCAGTCCTCCTCCGCGTCGCGTTGGGCACAGAAATGGACCTGTTTCGCCGACCACGCAGGCCAGGCGGCAAGCAATTGCTCATGAATCGAGTTGAACTGGTCGTCCCGTGGATGGGTCTGCTCCAACCACTGCCATTGGATGACAGATGCCTCCAGCAAGCCGGTGGGCGTGTCCGCGTTGTATTCGAGCAGTTTCGGATGACCGGTGCCATCCCACATCAGGTCAAAACGTCCATACAGGGAGAGATCATCGCGTTCCCACGAGGCGATGACTTCACGCCAGGCCGCCTCGGAAATGAACAGGCGCGCCCTCCAGTCATCACGAATGGCGCGTTCAGCCGCCATGACGCACAGGCGCTGCAATTCGCGCGTTGCCTGCTCCAGACGATCAACTTCCAGGCGGGAGAAGCGATAGTGCGCGGACTCGTCCCAGTATAACTCGCCTTCGATCGTGTGATAGGTGAGGCCGAGCGCCTCCACTTGGGCCTGCCAGTCGGCACGCGGAGTATCGATGATGCGTTGCACGACGAATCAGGAGCCGGAGAAAAAGCCAAAAGACCTGCCGGTGCTGCCAAAGCCCCCACGGCTGGTAAAAGCCGAACGGGTGGTCGTCGCCTGTGTGTGCGGCACACCGGTGTGAACAGGGGCACCGTCGGGTTGCGTGGAGTAATCGCCCGAGGGCGTCGCAGCGGTGCCTGGCTTTCCGTTGGCGCCAGCGCTTGTTGTTGGAGAATTCGAAGTTCCGTCGGACAATCCGGCTGCGACGGCTCCTCCATAACCAACTGGCCCAGTCCGATGCCATGTCGATGATGAAGGATAGACCCGGGTGCTATGGTAACGCGACCAGCGACCGCAACGATAGTAGCCCCAACGCGAATCGTAGTGGTCGTAGGGGTAAGGAAACCATCCGGAACAAGGCTGATGGTAGTAGCCAAGCTGCGGATCGTAGGCGTTGTGCGGTGGGATCTGTCGCGAGACATCCTGCCCGGGCACGAACGCAGGCAGGCTCGCACGCATCGCGGGGCTGAGCGCCTCAGGCGGCAACACAGGCGTGCTGTGAACGTTCACCGGTTCCGCCTCACGACGGCATCCTGTGACGCCCAGACTCACGCCAGCCAAGGTCAGCATGACGGCTTTGCTGCGTTTCATGAGGAGGATGTTAGTTGCTCATGGCGGCGGCCAGAATGAGTGACACGCCGATGATGACGCTGCCGGCCAGGATGGCAGCGGCCACGTTCTTATTTTGAAAAATCTCCGCGTGCAGGTCGCCCGGCGTCATCTTGTCGAACAACTTGTAGCCGACGATGGCCATGACGATGCCTGCCAGTCCGAATACGACAAAGAGCATGAGACCGTGGGTGATCGAGTATTCCGCAAGGATGGGATGTGTGAGGAGTGACATGGTGTTTGAAGGTGCTTCGAAGAATGAAAGCTAGGAGAATGCCCGGGGTGCTGAAAAGACAAATTACATGTCCACGCAGATTTTATCGCCTCACGCGGCCGGATAATTCACACGGACGAGGTACAATCCGCAGGCGGGGGCAGTCTGGTTGCTTTGTTTGCCGGTGGGATCGGTGAGGAGGCTGGCGAACCATTCCTTCGGTTCACGACCGCGTGCCACGTGGATGAGGCTGCCGACGATGAGGCGCACCATCTTGTAAAGAAAGCCGTCGCCTTCGAACTCGAACTCCAGGATGTCGCCAATCTCGCGCATTTCGGCGCGATGAATGGTGCGCGTGGTTTTGTCCGGAAGCATGCGGCGCTCGGTCTCGGGCATGTCACCGCGATTGGCGCTGAGGCGGATGAAATTGTGCGTGCCGGCGAGCTTTTCACAGCACCAGCGCAGCGCATCCATGTCAAACGGGCCGTACACGTGCCAGGCGCGATCCGCTTCGAATGGCGAAAGCATGCGCGGACGCCAGATGCGATAGCGATACACTTTGCCAACAGCATCGAAGCGTGAATGGAACTGCGGATCAGTCTCTTCGACGTGCAGAACACGAATCGTAAGCGGCAGGCAGGCGTTGAGAGCGTTCACCCACGCGTCACCGTTCATGCGCACGGTGTCGGGCACGTCGCAATGCGCGACCTGCGCGAGCGCATGCACGCCAGCGTCGGTGCGGCCGCTTCCTTGCACGTGTGTGGTGATGCCGGTGGCCTTGAGGATCGCAGCATTGAGTTCATCCTGCACGCCTCCACCGCCGTCCTGGCTCTGCCAGCCTTTCCATGGCGTGCCGCAGTAGGAAATCGTGAAGCGCAGACGCTTGTGGCCCTGCGGAGGGCCGTGACGCATACCGGCCTTACTTTCGACGTCGCTTTGGCTCATCACTCCAGTCGAGTTCGTAGGCTTGGTCAGGCAGCAGGAAGCCCTCCGGGCCTCGCTGCTGGTTCAAATAGGCTTGCAGGATGACAACGGCGGCGAGTTGATCGACAACCTGATTGCGTTCGCGTTTGCCGGTGATGCCTGCGCGTGAGAGCGACGCCTCGGCCTCGACGGAAGAGAGGCGTTCATCGACGAACTCGATGGAAATGGTGTGCTGCAGTTCCTTGCCGAGGCTGGTGGCGAAGTTTTCGACGCGTTCGGCGGCTCCGCCCTTCTCCCCGCTCATGTGGTAGGGCATGCCGATGACGATCTTGCCGATGCGCTTCTCTTTGACGATTCGCGCGATGGCGCGCTCGGGCTCGTGCTGCGCGTCGATGGTTTTCAGCGGGCTGGCGACGATCTCCATCTCGTCGCTGATGGCGAGACCAATGCGCACGGTGCCGTGGTCGATGGCAAGGATGCGCGGCATGAGAGAAACGAGTGTGAAAATGGATCAGCGCAGCTCCTGCGGCAATCCATCAACGATCTTCTTGATGCTCTCCGCCTTGCTGCGGCTGGCGACGAGCAGTCCGTCCTTCGCGGCGACCACGATGAGATCCTGCACACCGATGAGCGCGATGTGCTGTCCTGTCTGCGAGAAGACGATGTTGCTGGCAGCATCGAGTTGTGAGAGCGCGCAGTTGAACTGGTTGCCATCACCATCGGTCTTCAGATAACGGCCGACGCTGGTCCAATTGCCCACATCGTCCCAGTCGAAAGTGGCCTCGATGTTGAGGACGCGGGAGGCTTTTTCCATGAGAGCGTAATCAATCGAGAGCTTCGGCAGCTTGCCGAACTGCTTCGTCACCGTGGCGTTGAAATCCTTCGAGCCGCGAAGCTCGGAGACGAAATCTGCCAGCACCGGGCAATGACGGCTGAGCTCGCTGAAAATGGCGGGGATCGTCCAGATGAACATGCCCGCGTTCCAGAGAAAGTTCCCCTGCGAGATGAAATGCTCGGCGAGATCGGGATTTGGCTTTTCGCGGAAACGCACGACCTCCCAAGCGGCGAGGTCTTTCATGCCGCCAATGCCGGCTTTCCGCCCGCGCTCCACGTAGCCATAGCTCGGGCAGGGCCAGGTGGGCTTGATGCCGATGGTGACGAGGTTGCCGCTGTTTTCGGCCGCAACGGCGGCACTCGTCAGCACGCGTTGAAACTCGGCCTTGTTTTGAATCAAGTGGTCCGCAGGCAGCACGATCATCGTCGCCATCGGATCACGGGCGACCACCCAGCCGACGGCGAGCGCGATGGCGGGCGCGGTGTCACGTTTCTCCGGCTCGGCAACGATGTTCTCCTTTGGCAGGTCCTTCACGATGGCACGAACGCTGGCCTCCTGCTGCTTGTTGGTCAGGATGAGGATGTTCTCCTTCGGGACAAAGCCGTCGAGACGCTCAATGGTGAGTTCAAGGAGGGTTTTGTCGCCGAAGAGATTCAACAGTTGTTTGGGCTGTGCATCGCGGCTGATGGGCCAGAAACGCTGGCCGCTGCCGCCCGCCAGAATCAAGGCGTAGCGTTTGGGATTGGCGGAGGTGCTCATGTGTGGGCTGGAAAACGGCGTTTCTTTACTGGAAAGCCAGCAAGGGGCAAATTCCTCTTTGGCGAATCTGTGCTGCTGGCCTATGATGCAGCATGCACGAAACCTCCCCTTCCGCCAATTACGAGTCTTACGCCAGTCTCATCGCCCCGGCAGCCGCGGGCTGTGCGCTGGGCATTCTCTTCGGACGCGGGATGCGCCGTGGCTCCTCGAATGTGATCGCCCTTGCCCTGCTGGCTGGCAGCGCGGTGATGGGCGCGCCCATGATCAGCGACTTCATCCAACGCACCGCCAACCGCCCGGGCAGCGAGCGTGGCAGCCGCCGCCGCCTGGAGGGCATCCGCAGCCACGGCATGCCCGACGCGGAAACGAGCGAGTTCTTCGCGGTGGACACGCCGGAGACATTTCCAGTCGTGACACGCTGATTGCCGGTTCATCACGCCGGTTCTGTCAGAAGGCGATCGACGAGCGGACGCAGAGCTTTTTCGAACTCATCGCGTTTCTTCTTCAACTGAAGCCTGAGCAGCGGATTGGTGAACGTGGGACAACGGCCCGGCACTGAGGGATGCAGAAGCTGTTCCCAGGTGGCCGCCGCCGAATCGACCGCAGCCGCCATTTCCGCGTCCAGCGCTGGCAAACGCACCACCATGTCCTGGACGCGCAACACTTTGTCCACGGACGCCGCCGGCACAGGGCCGTCTTTTTGGGAGACGACAATCACCGCAGGAAGTTCACCAAAAACCTGCTGCCGCCATGCCTGGATGACAGGCACAGAAGACGCGCGCGCGGTCAGCAGGTGCAGCGGCAGCCAGTCCACCCCATCTTCCTCATGCAGCAGATGGATGATGTCCGGATTCAGTTCGCTGGCAAAATGTTGCAGGCAGCTCGACGGAAGATCGGCCAGCACAAAGCGCTGCATGGCAGCCTCTCCCACCAGACGACGCACGAGTTCATGGCCTGCCACACCCACGGTCTGGATTTTTTCCGGGTGGATCTTGTGAAAATCGCGGTTGCCATCCACATCGCAGTCAAACAAAGCCACGTCCTCCCACCGCTCCAGTCCGGCAAACTCATAAAGAAGGCGCGCCAGCATGCTCTTTCCAGTGCCGCCGCTGCCGACCGTCAGAATGATGGGCCTCAGCCTGCGTTTGACTTCCGGAGTTTCTGGAACGGCTTCAACCGCCTGCGGCTCCACCAGTTCTTCCGCTTCGGGCGGCGCTGACTCTGGCACTCCTGCCTCAACATCTTCAAAGGATGGCGGCTCCTCTGCGTCCGCCATGGTCACAGGCCGGGACAAATGCGACATCTGCGCGGAGAGAGGCTCGCTGCTGCACGAAGCATCATACGCGCGCAATCCATGGCAGCCGCCAAGCAGAACTTCGCTCAAACGCTCCATTTGCTTGTCCAAATTCCGGCGCAAATCCTCGAAAGGCAGGCCGATGTCCTCCGCCTCGAGTGCGGTCACTGGAGAGCTGGCCCAGTCCTCGTCGTCACGTCCGGTCTCCACGCTGACGGTGAAACCAGCAGAACTGTCCAGACGCATGTCGAGGTTTTTGGCATCAGAAGCCTCACGACCGGGAGGAAGCTTGATCCAGATGTGCCGTGGATTGAGCAACACACTTTTGCCTTCGGATGCATTCAGCCCTGCCTCGACACGCTCCATGAGCGTCTGAATCTCTCCTTTGCCCAAAGCACCACGGTGGGCCAGAAAACGTGACAAGCGCACCATGCCTGTGCCACACCGCGGAGGTACGGCGCCGCCGGAATGCGGCAGCAGTCTCTCGTGGGCGATGAGATGCGTGTCCAGGCATGTGCCCCTGATGGTGCGGCTTTGCGATGCTACTGCATCGAGCAGCAGGTTTCGCAGATCGGACAGGCTCATCATCTGCACCTCGTCTGCGCCAATGCTCCGCAAACGCATCAGCAGCATGGACGGCACATTGGCTGCCACCGCGTCGGGAAGAGCGCCCTGTCCGCCGGAAAGAAGCATTCGGCAGACTTGCAGCAGCCTGACCGGCTGCCACGGGAGGGATTCCACCGTCCCCTCCAGATCGAAGTCGCACACCTTCAGATGCAGAAACTCGTCCTCCCAGAGACCTACCACGCACCACAATGGATTGAGGTGCGCTGCAGCACTGGCATCCGTCCTGCCCAACAACTCCAGTTCCACTGCCAGACGCGCCACCAGCGTGCACGCCAGCGGCACCGGCAACGGACCGACACGCCGGCAGTACTCCTCCAAGGGTTCACCCGTACTTTCCGCGACGAGCAGCGACGAAGGCATCCCATTCTCATGGGGGTGGCACTCAAGCAGACGTGGCAAGGATGGATAATAAGCCCCCAGCAGACCACGCAGATCATTGGCCGCCTTCCCGCTCACTGCCATCGTGCGTGTGCCGCATGGCGGCACGGCAACATCCTCATGTCCGGAAACGTCAGACGAAAGGCCCGCATGTCCCCTGCAAAATGCGTTTGTGCCGTATGTCGGGTCAGTCATCCTTTGCGTTGAGGGATTGATGGGCGGTTCAGGCGGAGGAGCAATCGGCATGCCACACGTCTGGCGATGGCGGAGAGGGAGGGATTCGAACCCTCGGTGGAGTTACCCCCACGTCTGATTTCGAGTCAGGTGCCTTCAACCACTCAGCCACCTCTCCTGGAATCGCGAGCGCGGCGAGAGTATGCCGTCCGCCGGGGAATGCAAGGCGCGGCTTACAATGACTTTCTGCAATTCCAGTTGAGTTCAGGTCTGGATGGCGATCTTGGGCACCATCATGAAAACCATCTGCCAAATCATTTCCGTGCTGATCGGCCTGTTCGCGGCGCTTTGCATGGTGCCCAGCCTCATTCCTCTGCTGGGGGCGCTGAACTGGCTGGTACTGGTGTTCTGCGTCGCCGGGATCATCTTCGGCGTGTTTCCTGAGCGCAAAATCGGCCTCACGATCAACGTCGCCGTGGGCATTGTGGCGCTCGTGCGCCTCATTTTGGGCGGCGGCGCGGTTTGATCGCGGGTGCTTTCACCCTGCCGTGCTTCACGCTCACATGCGCGCTGTGCGGTGACAAAAATCGCCAAGGAAAATCCACCGCCTGGCTGATGCCGACCCGGATGTCCATCACCACCTCGTGTGAAGTCGTGGATGATTTGAGGCCGCAACCCGTCATGCGTCCTTTGCCGACCATCGGCAGGCCATGATGGCTGCCGTCAATCGCAAGCGCCTGCGCGAGTTTGCCGGGCCCTGAGCAGAGTTCGTGGTGCTTTTGGCGATCTCGACGCTGCTGCATGCGCTCGATGCCTTTCTTCGGCTCCAAGGCGCGGACGAGAATCAAACCGTCGCGTTCACCGCCTTTGACCAGCAGGTTGAACATCCAGTACATGCCATAATTGAAGTACACGTAGGCCGCGCCGGGCGGTTTGGACTTCACAAACTCACGTGCGCTGGGCCGGTGCATCGTGTGACACGCCGCGTCATCTTCCACGGCGTAAGCTTCTGTCTCGACGATGATGCCCGAACAGCCGTTCCACACGAGTTCGACGCCAATGAGATCGCGGGCCACTTCCAGCACATCGCGCTCGAAAAAATCACGTTTCAACCAGCTCATGCTCACAAACCGGTCGGATGATCCACAAACTCCCAAGGAATGCCGAACTTCGCCTCGATGTGCGCGGCCAGCGCCTTCACGCCGAAGGTCTCCGTGGCGTAGTGACCGCCATAGAGGACATTGATGCCGAGTTCTTCCGCAAGCGTGTAGCTCCAGTGTGGTCCCTCACCGGTGATGAAGGTGTCCAGACCCGCCTTCGCCGCCTCGGCGACCTCCGAGCCGGAACCACCGGACGAAATGCCGATCTGCCTCGCCGTCTTCGGTCCTCCCGCGCAGACATGCACGGGCGAACCACCCAGCGCAGATTTGAGTTTAATCACGAGTTCATCGAGCGGCACTTCTTGTTCCGCAGTCACACCGATCTCGTTGTCCTTGTATTCGAGAAAGCCGCCCGTTGGCGTCAGACCAAGCGCCTGGGCGATCTGCGCGTTGTTGCCGAGCACCGGATGCACATCCAGCGGCAGATGCGCGCTGTAAACGGCCATGCCGTTGTCATAGCAGAGCTTCATCTTTTGAAACACCGGCCCCGTCCACGACTGCAAGCCGCTCCAGAACATGCCGTGATGCACGATGAGCAAATCCGCGCCAGCATCCGCGGCCTTGCGCATCACCGGCAGCGTTGCATCCACCGCGGCGACAACCTTGGTGACGTGGCCGTGATGATTTTCAAGCTGGAGACCATTCAACGCGTTGCCGTAGTCGGCGATGTCCGCGATGCGCAGTTCGGTGTCGAGATGGGAGACAAGTTCGGCGAGATTCATGCTGGACAAAGGTTGGCGGGGTTCCGTAGCATTCACATCATGTGCTGCTTCACTGGAAAAGTCGAGGAGGTCAAAAATACGCGCATCTTTGCGCGGCTGGGCGAGCATGGAAACCAGGTCATCATCTACCAGATGTCGGTGAAGGTGCCCCAGGATCTGGCGATGGTGCTGCCGGTTCCGGTCAAAGCTGGCTCCAGTGAGAATGCGATGAAGTTTTTCGACTTTTCGAAGTACGAAACGGTGTTTGATGACCTGTGGGAGCTTTTCCCGCCCCCGGTCAACAACACGCTAGGCGATCCATTCGGTGCTCCCTCCAGAGCAGCCGTGTATTCGCTGAAGGTCGTTTCCGTCGGCGCCTACGACGCGAGCTTTGTGCCCACCATCGCCGACTTCAACCGCCTGGACGCACGTTTCCGGCTGCCGGAAGGCGTTTGGGCGAAACTGCCAGGTTATGCCGACTTCGGATTCGCCGTGTTCAAACTGAAGCCCGGCAATGCGCGGGTGCATCCGATGGCGTTTTCATTTCCATCGGCCCTGAGTGACACCGTGTTCTTCCCGACGCTGCACATTCACGATGGCGAGGTGCATGCGAAGGAGCGCTTCGACCACACGCTTTACCTGCAAGCACCGGCGACGAATCTGGCGCGTGGTGGCTGGCAGGAATCCCCAGCTCTGGCAGTGACCAAGGTCAAATGCGGACTCACGCATGGCATGATCCGGCCGGATCTGCATGTTTACCGCCAGTCCATGCAAGGGAAGTTCGACAACGGCGATGTGGTGGCGAAAGTGCGTGCCGCCTGAACCCGCCACACATGCCAGAAGTCACGCGATTCGCCCCCAGTCCCACCGGATGGCTGCATCTGGGGCATGCGTATGCGGCGTTGTTTGCACATGAAAAGGCGGACGGCGGACGCTTCTTGATCCGCATCGAGGACATCGACGGCACACGCACACGACCAGAGTATGAGGAGGCCATCTTCGAGGATCTGGAGTGGCTCGGTTTGAATTGGGAAACGCCCGTGCGGAGGCAGAGCGATCACTTCGATGATTATCGTGCTGCGTTGGCCAAGCTGGAGGCGCTCGGCGTGCTGTATCCATGCTTTTGCACGCGGAAGGAGATTCAGGAGGAGATCGCACGTGCCGGAAACGCGCCGCAGGGGCCTGACGGGCCGTTGTATCCGGGAACATGTCGAAGTCGCGACGCGGCTGAGCGTGCGGAACGCATCGCCAAAGGCGAGCCGTATGCGCTGCGGCTCGATGTGACAAAAGCAATGCAAGGTGTCGGCGAACTCACGTGGAAAGATCGCGTGCATGGAGTCTTCGCTGCACAGCCCGCGTTGTTCGGCGATGTGGTGCTGGCGCGGAAGGAGACACCGGCGAGCTATCATCTATCCGTCGTGGTCGATGACGCGCTGCAAGGCATCACGCTTGTCACTCGCGGGGAGGATTTGCTGCCCGCATCGCACTTGCATCGTCTGCTTCAGGAGTTGCTCGGCCTCCCGGTGCCTGAATGGCAACACCATCGCCTCATTACCGACGAAACCGGCAAACGCCTCGCGAAACGCGATGATGCTCGCTCATTGCGCAGCCTGCGCGCGGCGGGCTGGACACCGGAGCAGGTCAAAGCCGCGGTGCTGTGATCAGAACATGAACGGCGCTGGCACCGTCTGCACACCGCCGCCGCCGAGCGGATTGCCCTTCGTCTCCTCAATCTCCGAAACCACGCCGTCTTTGAAACTCACGCTGAGCGTGCCGACTTCGACCCTCACCCAGATGACCGTCTGCACGAGCTGGCCGAAGCCATTTGTGGTCGTGGTGGTCTGCGGCACCTTGTCATAGACGCTGAACTCCAGCTTCTCCTCCTTGCCCTTCGCATTGACCTTCGCGGTGGTGCGGGAAGGCTTGCCCAGCGAGGCCTGCACCTCCTGGCTGGTCATGCCCAGGGCGACCTGGCGCTTCTCGATCAGCTCCGCGACTTTCTGCGTGCGTTCGTAGAGCTTCTTGAGGTTGGCGGCCAGATTTGGGTCAGAGGAAAGCATGTCGGACTGGCGCACCCAGCCGGCCACATCGCCATGTCGCGCACGGCCGCGCACGCGATACGCGGTGTCTGACATCGCGATGAGCGTGACCAGCGTTCCGGGCGCAAAGGAACCAAGCGCGCCCTGCATCTTGCTCGTGGGATACACCGGAGCTTCGAGCTGCACTTTGAGCACGACCGGCTTGGGCGTCATGCCTTCCACCGAAAAGGTGCCGGGCTCCAGGTTTTGGAGGGATGATTTGTTGCGGGAAGACGGGGTGATCGTCTGCGCCCCGACGGTTGAAACGGCCCACAAGGCGAGGAGAACAAGAACAGAAGCTTTCATGAGCATGGCGGTGGCGGTTTGGGTTGAGAATACCCGACTCCGACGGCCTCCGGCAACCTTTTGTTCGACGCTCTGAAAGTCCCGCGTATCCCTGCCGCCTGAAAACTCGCCATTCGTCATTCTGATTTCGTCATTCCAGCCATGCCCAACGGACCCCTTTCCACCAAGCTCTTCGACCTCGCCAAGCAGTACATCCCCGGCGGGGTGAACTCGCCCGTGCGCGCCTTCCGCAATGTCAGTGGCGATCCCTTTTTCGTGAAGCGCGCCAAAGGCTGCCGCATCTGGGATGTGGATGACCGCTGCATGATCGACTACATCGGCACCTGGGGCCCGGCGATCCTCGGCCATGCTCCGGTGCCGGTGATCGAGGCGATTCACAATGCCGCGAAGCAGGGTGTGAGCTTTGGCATTCCGAATCTCTACGAGGTCGAGATGGCCAGGACGATCTGCGAATGGGTCCCGAGCATCCAAAAAGTGCGCATGGTCAGCAGCGGCACGGAAGCAACGATGAGCGCCATCCGCCTTGCGCGTGGTTTCACAAAGCGCGATCGCTTGGTGAAGTTCGACGGCTGCTATCATGGCCACAGCGACAGTTTGCTCGTCGCCGCGGGCAGCGGAGCGCTCACGCATGGCAATCCTGACAGCGCCGGTGTGCCGAAGAACTTTGCCGAGCTCACCAGCGTGCTGCCCTTCAACGATGAAGCCGCGTTGGAAGAGTTGTTTGAGAAAAAAGGCCACGAGATCGCCTGTGTGATCGTCGAGCCGTATCCGGCGAATGCGGGCCTCATTTTGCCAAAGCCCGGTTTCCTGCAAAAACTGCGCGACATCACCGCGAAACACGGCGCGCTGCTCATCTTCGACGAAGTGATGACCGGCTTTCGTCTCGCCAAAGGCGGTGTGCAGGAGCTGGAGAAGATCACACCGGACCTGACCTGCCTTGGCAAGGTCATCGGCGGCGGTTTGCCTGTAGGAGCCTTTGGCGGTCGTGCCGACATCATGGACTATCTTGCGCCCGTCGGCCCGGTGTATCAGGCGGGCACGCTCAGCGGCAATCCCGTCGCGCTCGCCGCCGGTCTCGCGCAGCTCCGCGAGCTGGAGAGGCAGCAGGGCTACACAGTGCTGGAAAACCTCGGCCAGATCATGGAAAGCGCCGTGCTCGATGTGTTGAAGAAAAAGGGCCTCAACTACCGCTGGTATCGCAAAGGCAGCATGTTCTGCCTCTTCTTCACCGAGAAGGAGGTTCACAACCTCCAGGACGCGAAAACATCCGACCTCGCCGCCTTCCGCAAATTTTTCCACCACTGCCTCGACAACGGCGTCTATTTCGCACCAAGCCAGTTCGAGACCGGCTTCATCAGCATGGCTCACAGCAAGGCCGACCTCGAACAGACCGCCGAAGTCGCCGCCGCGGCGCTGGCGGCGCTTTGATTTAATTGTCCTCACGCCATGCGCCCATCCACTACCACGATTGGATTGTGTGCCGTGGTTCAATTGGTGGTGATTGCGAGCGGGTGGCTGCTCACGAGGTCTTTTCGCAAAATCTACTTGGTTACGAGCGAACAAGGCCTCTTGGAACCCAGCCCGGGCTTCTTCAGCAGTCACTTTGCGACCCAAGGATGGATGTTACTGCCATTTCCGCTGCTGTGGTGTGCTTGGATGATCTGGCGCATCAGAAAGGACTCTGAACACCACCACAGCACTGCCGCGACCGGAAAGGTGTGCATCATTCTCACGCTTGTCGTTTTCGTAGCATGCACCTGGCTGACCAAAAAGATGATGTCCGCAGCCTTCGATCCGCGCGAAGTCCCTCTCAGGATTATCCATGAGACCCCGTGAAAATCAGTGATGGCAGGCTTGTTGTTCAGATTTACCCATTCTTCTTTCCATGTCCTCCTCCCGCTTCGCCGTCGCCCAACTCGATGAAATCACGCCCACTCCGTGTCCGTGTGGACAAGCGCGGCGTGCGTTCAAGGAACCTTGGAACACGCTCGCGACGGTGCACCTGACAGACATCCACGCGGACTCAAAAGCGCACTGGCATGAGAAGATGACGGAGATCTACATCGTGCTCGAAGGCGAGGGCCACCTCGAAGCCGATGGGCAGATCATTCCACTCAAACCGATGACCACCGTGATGATCCGTCCCGGTTGCGTGCATCGCGCGGTCGGCAAACTGAAGATCATCAATGTGCCCATGCCACCGTTCGATCCGGCGGATGAGTTTGAGGTGTGAGGCTGGCGAATTTGCAATCCGGTGCTTCATTCACCCCATGAAACCGGTTTTTGTGGACCCCGACCTGACGCGAGTCGGCTTCGCAAAGAACATCCTCGAGTCCGGGGGCATCGCCTGCTTCATCCAGAACGAAAACACCCGCACCCTCGGGCCGAATTTGTTTGGATATTCGTACACCGCGCTTCTCGACCCGGTGCTGTGCGTGCTGGACGACCGGCAGGTGGATCTGGCCAAGGATCTGCTGCACGAGCACTTCGGCTCCACCATCGCCGGTGGTGACTGGGTCTGCTCTTCCTGCAAAGAATCGAATCCCGCCTCGTTTGAGCTTTGCTGGAACTGCCAGGCTCCCAAACACGAGTAACTTCACCTCCAGATGAACACGTTCTTCATTCCCCTGCTCACGATGGCACTGCCGGCACTGCTGCTGGCCGAAGCCCCCGCCAAGGCGAAGAAATCCTCCTCCGAGCCCGAGGGCTTTCACGAGTTGAAAATCGGCGACGCGGCGCCGGACTTCGACCTCATCGGCATCGACGAGGAAAAACACGCGCTCAAGGACTACGCGGACGCCGATCTGCTCATGATCGCCTTCCTCAGCAATCACTGCCCGACCTCGCAGGCCGTCGAGGGCCGCATCAAGAAGCTGGTGAAGGAGTTCAAAGGAAAGGGCTTCAAGCTGGTGGCGATCAATCCGAACGATCCCGCCGCTTTGCGTCCTGACGAACTCGGCTACTCGAAGTACAACGACAGCTTCCCCGAGATGAAGCAGCACGCGAAGGAGCAGGATTTCAATTTCGACTACCTCTACGATGGCGACACGCAGAAGACCGCGCTCGCTTACGGTTGTCTGGCCACGCCGCACGTGTTCCTCTTCGACAAGGAACGCAAGCTTCGCTACCAGGGCCGTCTGGATGACTCACGCTACGCCGATGAGGCCACGGTGACATCGCCGGACGCGCGCAATGCCATCGTGGCCTTGCTGGAGGGCAAACCGGTGCCTGTGGCCGAAACCAAACCGCACGGCTGCTCCACCAAGTGGATCGACAAGCGCCAGCAAGTCGCCAGCGACAATGAGAAGTGGGAGAAGGGCGATGTGGAGGTCGATTTGATCGATGCAAAGGGTGTCGCCGCGCTGCGCAAGAACGACACGAAGAAAGTCCGCCTCTTCAACGTGTGGGCCACCTGGTGCGGGCCGTGCGTGAAGGAATTTCCTGAACTCGTCGCCACCTCACGCAAATTCGGCCTGCGCGACTTCGAGTTCATCAGCATCAGCATGGATGATCCGAAGGATCTGACCGTGGTGAAGACCTTTCTCGAAAAGCACAACGCCATCGTGCCTGACAAGCTGAAGCCCTCGCTCAAGGCCGAAGGGCGCAAGGGCAACGCCTATGTCTTCAATGAAGCGAGCAGCGAGGCGCTGATCCAGGCACTCGATCCCGAGTGGCCCGGCCCGATTCCGCACACGCTCGTCGTCGCCCCTGGCGGCGAGGTCATCTACCGCCACAACGGCGTCATCAACGGCGACGAACTGCGCGAAAAAATCCTGGAGCACATGGGCCGGTTTTACCTGCCGGAGGCAAAGACGCCTACTTCGCCCTGAGCTTGATGTTGCGGAACCAGGTTTCGTCGCCGTGCTCGGTGAGCATGATCTTGCCGTGGCCGGGGGCAAAACCTTCCTTGTTCTTGAACTTGCTCTTCGCGATCATTTCCTTCCACTCCGGCGCGTTGGTGTCCGCTTCGCAGGCGAGGGCGCCGTTGAGCCAGTGCTGGATCCTGCCGTCCTGCACGATGATCTTGCTCGTGTTCCACTCACCGGCAGGCTTCACCGTCTTGCCAGCCACCGGCTCCTTGATGTCGTAAATCGACGCCGTGGTATGCGAGCCGCCTTTGAGGCCGTCTGGATGGCCGCTGTCGTCGATCATCTGGTATTCGATGCCGAGCCACTCCTTCCCACCGATCTTCGTGACCCAGTATTTGATGCCGTTGTTGCCCTTGGGGCCAACCTTCCATTCCCACTCGAGTTCAAAGTTGGTGTACTCGTTCTTGGAGATGAGCAGTCCCGCGCCTTTGCCGGAAAGGTGAATCGTGTTGTCGCCTTCCACCGTCCAGCCTGCACCGGGTGCCTCGCCGTTGGCGTTGGTGAAGTCGGCGAGAGTCAGAGTCACCGGCTCGGCGGCTGCGGCGAAGGAAACGGAGGCAAGGAGGGCGAGAAGCGTGCGCATGGTGGTGGTGGATTGAGTGCGGGCCATCAAACGCGTGCAGGGGTCGCTTGCCAGCATCTTTTTCATTCGGACGATATTCCCGTATCCTGTGAACGTTCTAGTGCGCCATGAAAACAACCGCCTTTCTCTGCCTCGTCGCTTTGACGACTGTTTCTCTTGCCCAGGCGCCCAAAGCACCCGCCAAACGCGAGCGCAAGCCGAGTCCCGTCTTTGCCAAAATCGAGGATGTGGCCGGACTGCCACGTGTCTTGTTGATCGGGGATTCCATTTCCATCGGCTACACACTGGACGTTCGTGAGCTTTTGAAGGGAAAGGCCAACGTGCACCGCATCCCCACCAACGGCGGACCGACGACGAACGGCCTGAAAAGCCTCAAGGACTGGCTCGGTGACTCGAAGTGGGATGTCATTCACTTCAACTGGGGTCTGCACGACCTGAAGTACATCAGTGAGAAGTCGCCGGTGCGTGCGGATCCCAAAGCGCCGGGATCGCATCAGCAGGTGCCGCTGGCTGATTATGAGAAGAACCTGACCGAACTGGTCAAAATCCTGCAGGGCACCGGCGCGCAATTGATCTGGTGCAGCACCACGCCTGTTCCGGAAGGTTCCGACGGCCGCATCAAGGGCGATGAACTGAAGTACAACGAGGCCGCCGCCCGCGTGATGAAGGCCGCAGGCATTCCCACGGACGATCTGCATGCGCACGCCGCCGCCAAGCCGGATGCGCAGCTTCCTGCGAATGTGCATTACACTCCCGAGGGTTCCCGCTACCTCGCCGGGAAAGTCGCCGCCGTGATCACCGAACACCTGCCGAAGAAGTGAACATGAAGCCGCTGATTCTCCTTTTTCTCACTGCTGTCGTCCTCGACGCGCAGGTCAAATCGCAAAACGAACCCACCAACGCCGCCGAGGCCGCCGCAAAAAAGGCGGCGGAGGACAAGGTGGTCGATGAAAAATATCAAGCGTGGAAAGCGACGCTTCCTGCCGATCAACAAGCGTGGGAAGCCGTGCTGGAGCAAAATTTGGGCAATGGTTTCTATCTGCCTCTTCACAAGAAGGACAAGATCGCCGGACGCTCGAACGCGTGGGATTTCGTCCAGGATGATCCGAAACTGCCGCGCGTGCTGCTGATCGGCGATTCGATCTCGCGCGGTTACACACTCGACGTGAGAAAGGCGATGGCCGGAAAAGCGAACGTGCATCGCGCGCCCGAAAACTGCGGACCCACGGCGAATGGCGTGAAGAAAATCGACATCTGGCTCGGCGACGGCAAATGGGACGTGATTCACTTCAACTTCGGCATCCACGACCGCAATACGCCCGCCGCCGATTACGAACAGCGCCTTGAAACGCTCATCGCCCGCATGAAACAAACCGGCGCGAAGCTCATCTTCGCCACCACCACGCCCGTGCCACCCGACACGAAGGACGGCCCGGAACTCGTCACACAAATGGCCGAAAAGAACGAAATAGCCCTGCGTGTGATGAAGAAGCATGGCATCGCCATCGACGATCTGCACGGCTTCCTCGCTCCTCAGCTCCAAGGCATCGCCAATCCGCAGGACGTTCACTTCAACGCCAAGGGTTACGAACTCATGGGCCAGCAGGTGGCAAAGTCGATTGAGGCGGTTCTGGCATCGCGATAATCATCTCCCATCATGAAAACGCTGCTGTCGTTGTTGTTGCTCGTCGCCGCGCTTCACGGGGCGTTGGCACAAGAGGCCGCGAAGAAGGAAGCAAAGCCAAAATCCACCACCTTTGTCATTCCGCCCGACATCAACGGCCTCAAGACGATCATCCCGCCTCCGCAGACGCCCAAGCCGGTGAAGGTCGGCATCTTCGATGGCAAGGGCGCGCCTGACGACGGCATCAACAACGTCATCAACGTGCTGAAAAGCCTGCCGCAGGCGGAAGTGACCCGCATTCCCGGCGAGCAGATGGGCACGATCGACCTCAAGCAGTTCAACGTGGTCGTCTTCTCCGGCGGCAGCGGATCGCAGCAGTCGAAGAGCATCGGCGAGACCGGGCTGAAGAACGTGCGCGAGTTTGTGCGCGATGGCGGCGGTTACTGCGGCATTTGCGCGGGCGCGTATCTCGCGTGCTCGAATTTTTCCTGGGGCCTTGGCATTTTGAATGCGAGCACCAAGTCCTCAAAGTGGGCGCGTGGCCGCGGTTTCATGGACGTGGAGCTGACGGTGGACGGCAAACCTTTGCTCGGAGACGTGAACGGCACCTTCAAGGTACGCTATGCCAACGGTCCGATCATCAAGCCCGGCGATCGTGCTGACATTCCCGCGTACAAGCCGCTGTCGTTGTTTCGCAGCGAGATCGCGGAGAATGGCACGCCCGTGGGCATCATGGTGAACTCACCCGCGCAGGCCATCAGCACGTTCGGCAAAGGCCGCGTCTTCATCTCCAGTCCGCATCCGGAAAACACACCAGGACTCGAGCATCTGATCCCGCGCGCCATTCTCTGGGCAGCGGGCCAGGATGAGACGCTGAAGTAGTCAGGGCGGTCAAAGTTTTCTCATGTGACAAGATTGGCGGATGGAAAGGCCGCGACAGTTGGCATGCTTCGAGCATCGTGGGCCAGCTTCCCCACTCGCCATGAAAAAGACCTCCTCCTCAAAGCCCCTCAGCAAAAACGTACACCTTCAGCGCTGGGTGCAAAAAATGGCCGCACTGTGCAAACCGGACCACATTCATTGGGTGGACGGTTCCAAGGCCGAATACGATCGTCTGTGTGATCAGATGGTCGATGCCGGCACCTTCATCCGCTTGAACCAGAAAACATGGCCCGGTTGCTTCTACGCAAAGTCTGACCCGAGCGACGTCGCCCGCGTGGAGGAGCGCACCTTCATCTGCAGCTACTCGAAGGACGGCGCCGGCCCTACGAACAACTGGGTGAACCCTTTCGAGATGAAGGAGAAGCTGCGCAAGCTCTTCAACGGCTGCATGCGCGGCCGCACCATGTATGTGCTGGCCTTCAGCATGGGGCCGGTTGGCTCGCCGATGTCGCAGATCGGCGTTCAGCTCACGGACTCGCCCTACGTCGTGGTGAGCATGCGCATCATGGCACGCATCGGGAAGAAGGTGTTCGATTTGATCGACAAAACAAAGCAGCGCGTCGTGCCCTGCATGCACACGGTCGGCGCTCCGCTGAAGAAAGGACAAAAGGATGTGCCGTGGCCGTGCAACAAGGAGAAGTACATCGTCCATTTCCCTGAAACACGCGAGATCTGGAGCTATGGCAGCGGTTACGGCGGCAACGCGCTGCTCGGCAAAAAATGCTTCGCGTTGCGCATTGCCTCCGCGATGGCGCGCGATGAGGGCTGGATGGCCGAGCACATGCTCATCCTCGGCGTCGAAGATCCGAAAGGCAGGAAGACCTACGTCGCCGCCGCCTTCCCGAGCGCTTGTGGCAAGACGAACTTCGCCATGCTCATCCCGCCGGCGAATTTCACCGAGAAAGGCTGGAAGGTGTGGACCGTGGGCGATGACATCGCGTGGATCAAACCCGGCGCGGATGGCCGCCTCTACGCGATCAATCCCGAGGCCGGCTTCTTCGGCGTCGCGCCCGGCACGAGCGACAAGACGAATCCCAATGCAATGGCCTCTCTGCGGAAGAACACGATCTTCACCAACGTCGCGCTCACACCCGACGGCGGCGTGTGGTGGGAGGGCATGACCGACGAACCACCCGCCAAATGCACCGACTGGCAGGGCAACCAGTGGACGCCTGAGATTGCCAAGGAGAAAGGTGTGAAGGCCGCGCATCCGAATTCGCGCTTCACCGCGCCTGCCTCGCAGTGTCCCACGATCGATCCTGACTGGGAGAAGCCGGAAGGCGTGCCGATTTCCGCCATCATTTTCGGCGGACGTCGTGCCACGACGATGCCGCTCATCTTCCAGGCCTTCAACTGGGTCAGCGGCGTGTATGCCGGCGCCACGATGGGCAGCGAGATGACCGCCGCCGCCGCGGGCACCATCGGCAAGGTGCGCCGCGATCCGATGGCCATGCTGCCCTTCACCGGCTACAACATGGGCGACTACTTCCGCCACTGGATCAGCATGCAGCGCCGCATCACCGAGACGCCGCGCATCTTCCACGTGAACTGGTTCCGCAAGGACAAGGACGGCAAGTTCCTCTGGCCCGGCTTCAGTGAAAACATGCGCGTGCTGAAATGGATCGTGGATCGCTGCACCGGCCGCGGCATCGCCAAGGAAACGCCCATCGGCTGGGTGCCGCATTACGCGGACATCGACTGGAAGGGGCTGGACTTCTCGAAGGAGAGGTTTGAAGAACTCCAGCACTTCGATCGCGATGCCTGGCGTCAGGAAATTCTCTCGCACGAGGAGCTATTCCTCGATTTGAAGACGCACCTGCCGAAGGAACTCGTTTACGAGCGCGAACTGCTCATCTGCCGCATGTAAGCACGACAGGGATCGTGGTGATTCCTCATTCTGGTTTGCCTGCGATCATGCTGAATATCGGATGGATTTGGCGCGTTTGCTCATGCCCGACCATGAAACTCGCCCTCCTTCCCATCCTTCTTGTTGCTGGTTTACAGGCACAGACACCTGCGCTTGCTGCGAAACCCGCGCCAAAACCAAAACGTGCGCCGACGCAGGCGAACGTGGCCTACGGCACGCATGAACGTCAGGTGCTCGACTTTTACAAAGCGGAGTCTGGCAAGCCTACGCCGCTGCTTTTCTTCATCCACGGCGGCGGCTGGGTCGCGGGCGACAAAGCAGGTGTGGGCGAACTCGAAGCCTGCCTCGCCGCGGGCATTTCGGTCGTCTCCATCAATTATCGCTACTCCTGGCAGGCGCAGCTCGCAGGTGTGATGCCACCGGTGCAGTGGCCGCTGGAAGACGCGGCACGCGCCTTGCAGTTCGTGCGCAGCAAGGCGGGAGAGTGGAACATCGACAAGCAACGCATCGGCGCCAGCGGCGGCTCCGCCGGTGCATGCAGCAGCCTCTACCTCGCCTTCCACGACGACATGGCCGATCCGAAGAGCAGCGATCCCATCGCACGCGAATCCACACGCCTGTGGTGCGCGGCGGTGAACGGCGCGCAGACCTCGCTCGATCCGAAGCAACTCAAGGAATGGACGCCGAACAGCCGCTACGGCGGCCACGCCTTCGGCTTCATGGACCCGAACGACCGCAAGACGCGCGACACCCGCTTCGCTGAATTTTTGGAGAAACGCGAATCCGTGCTGAAGTGGATCAAGATGTACTCGCCCTACGAACTCGTCACCAAGGACGACCCGCCCGTCTATCTCTACTACAGCAGCGCCCCCGCCATCGGCCAGCCGCAGAAAGACCCCACCCACACCGCCAACTACGGCGTCAAACTTCAGGAACACTGCCGCGAAATCGGCACGCAATGTGAACTCGTCTATCCCGGTGCTCCAGAGGTGAAACACAAGACGATTACGGAGTTTTTGATCGCGAAGTTAAAGGAGTGATCGCCATGAAAAGATTCCTTCTCGTCACAGGTTCGATGGCGGCCGTGACAGTGGCTCTATTCATTGGATACCTGTTTAGTTCCAATTTCTGGGACAATCTGAACCCCTTCATGAAACCTCACATGTGGGAGGTCACGAAATCATGGACGGGAGTTCCAGAACTCCCAGCCGACGCAACCGAGTTTCAAATCAAGACTTCGGGCGACTTTCTCACCCGAAAGTTCGAGAGTTCCTTTTCAGCCCCGGCTTCGAGGATGAAAGCGTGGCTGGCCGCCATTCCCGACTTCGACAAGATGGAAGTTGAGGAACTACCCGATGGAGAGATTGAACACGTTGGGCGTGGCCGCAATGGCGCGACCTATTTCAAGCTCCATCTCAATCGGGACAAATCCTCTGTTCGTCTCTTCGTTTCTTGGAACTAACCAAGTCCAACGCTCTGTGATGGTTTTCGGACGACAAACCGAAGAGAATGAGGCGAGATGCGGATGATTCCTCACGTTTGATCTGTCCATCATGAAACTCGCCCTATCCCTCCTCCTGCTCACCAGCCTCGCCTTCGCTGCCGACGCACCGAAGAAGACTGAAGCACCTGCCAAAAAGGCCCCGGCCAAGAAAGTTTATCCGAAGAACCCGCCGCCGACGGTGGTGAACCTCAAGTATGGACCAGCGGAGCGGAACGTGCTCGATTTCTGGCAGGCGAAGTCGGACAAGCCGACGCCGCTGCTGTTTTACATCCATGGCGGCGGCTGGATGGCCGGGGACAAGGCGGGAATCGCGGTGGAGCCGTTTTTGAAGGAGGGCATCTCCGTCGTTTCGATCAACTACCGCTACATCTCGCAGGCACAGGATGTGGTGCCGCCGGTGAAGGCACCGCTGACCGATGCGGCCCGTGCCTTGCAGACCGTGCGCAGCAAGGCGGCGGAGTGGAACATCGACAAGAAGCGCATCGGCGCGAGCGGCGGCTCGGCGGGCGCATGCAGCAGCCTGTGGCTGGCCTTCCACGACGACATGGCCGACCCGAAGAGCGATGATCCGATCGCGCGCGAATCGACACGCCTCTGGTGTGCGGCGGTGAACGGCCCGCAGACCACACTCGATCCGCAACAGATGCGCGAGTGGACGCCGAACAGCAAGTATGGCGGTCACGCGTTCAGCAAGGCGGGCGAGTTCAAGAACTTCGACGACTTCGTGGCCGCGCGTGAGCGCATCCTGCCCTGGATCAAGGAATACTCGCCCTACGCGCTGGTCACCTCCGACGATCCGCCCGTGTACTGCTCCTTCGGCGCCCCTCCGGCCATCGGCCAGGAGCAGAAGGACCCGACACACACCGCAAACTTCGGCGTGAAGCTGCAGGAGCACTGCAAGGAGAACGGCGTGAGCTGCGAGCTTTATTATCCGGGCTCCACGGATTCAAAATTCAAGTCCACGACGGAATACCTGATTTCGAAGCTCAAGGAAGCGAAGTGAGGCGGGGTGTTCCAGCCGGAACTCTGCTTGATGCGTGACGCGTGAACCACATGCGTCTCCGTCGTGAGACACACTCGTCACGCATCAGCAACAGGTAAGAGTTTTCGGTTCATCCGGGCAGTTCACGCGGAAGGAGAGAAGGTTTCCGTGTGCTTGATCCCGGAGGGATCGCAGCTGGTAGCCAGGGGCAAGCTGGCGCAGCCAGCGCCGCCCTTGGTGGTGGCGGCAGAACATCCGTTATTCAAGGGCGCATCCCGAAGGCGATGCCAGCGCCGAGCGCCGTCCCCTGCGACATGGCATGAGTGCCAAGCACCTTGCTGGCATCCCTGCCGGGATGCGCCCTGAAGGAAGACCATGTTTCTCGCACCACCAGGGGTCTGCGCTCGTGCCTCGCTCCGACCCCTGGCTACCGGCTGTGATCCCTGCGGGATCAAGGGCCGTGCCAGTTTTCTACTCGACTATCTGCTCCTCCAGATGGCCCCAAAAAAGATTGCGCACGCAGTGCATTTCCGGCTTTGATGGTGCATGCATCCACGTCCTCTTTTCCCTGCGTTGTGTCTTGCCGCAGGCATCGCGCTCGCTGGTTATTTCGTTGGAGCGGGCATCACGCGTCATAACCAGACGAGCAAGATCTCGGTGAAAGGACTCTCCGAGCGCGAGGTGCCATCGAGCATCGCCATCTGGACGCTGAACTACACCGCCAGTGGCAATGAGCTGGCCGAGCTGAACACCAAGCTCACGGAAAGCGCCGCCGCCGTGCGCGCCTTCTTGAAGGATGCCGGCTTCGACGAGGCCGATGTCGCGCTGCAACCGCCATCCATCCGAGATCACAACATGGAGACGCGAGACAAGGACGCGCAAGCTCCGGCGGCTCGGTTCAGCGCCTCGCAATCCGTGCTGCTGCGCACGCAGAAAGTGCAGGCGGTAAAGCCCGCAGTGTCGGCCACCAGTACACTGATGCAGAAAGGTGTGCTGCTCGGCAACGTCGGCGATCCGCGCTTTTACTTCGAGGATTTGAACAGCATCAAACCAGGCATGATCGAGGAAGCGACGAAGAATGCCCGGGTCGCTGGAGAACAGTTCGCACGCGACTCCAAGACGCAGCTCGGCAGACTGCTGAACGCCACACAAGGCCGTTTTCAAATTGACGACCGCGATGCGGCGACCCCGGAGCGTAAAGTGGTGCGAGTGATCGTCGATGTTGAATACGAGATAGAATGATCCCGGTGCGCAGGAAGGGGATTCTCCGCATAAAAAGATTGCGCAGCGAGGGCATTTTCGGCTTTGATGGGATTTGAATCCGCCACCGGCGGTGGATGTGTCCTTTCCCGAAGATGACTCTCCCGGACAGCTTGATCGAAAAGGTGTTTTTTTGGGCGAGCCTGTGCCCTTATGTGGTGTACTTCGCGGGCCTGGGGCCGGTGGCGCCGTTCCTGCTGGCGTGGCCGGTGATCCTGCTGGCGCTGATCCTGCATCTGCGTGACGGCCTGCGTCCGCCCACGCTGGCGCTGATCTGGTGCCTGAGCGGCGTGTGCATGCTCGCGGAGCAGTTGATCACCCTGTATCAACGTGGTGTCGGCATGAACCAGGTGCCGTGGTGGTTCATGACCTATGCGTTGGGGGCGTTCCTGCCGCTGGCAGGTGGATTGATCCGTCCGGCAGTGGTCAGCACGGCGGCTGCGCTGCTCGGCGTGCAAAGTCTGCTGTATGTGGGCGCGGCGTTGGTCGCCACGGCCGCGGGTGTCATCCATCTGGTGGAGTACAAGTCGATCATCCCCAGTTCGCTGCTGGGTGCGCAGGATCTCTTCAAAGTGCACTTCTTCCCGCCGGACTATCAGTTCGACCACGAGTGGCGGCTGGTTGCCTTCACGCCATACACACCGTTCGCGGGTGCCGTGGCCATCATCTTTTCGATGATCACGCTGACGGAGAAAAGCACGTGGCTCAAATGGACGGGATTCGCCGGCTGGTTCAGCCTGATGCTGTGCACGCACTCGCGCATGGGCCTCGTGGCGATGACCACCTGCGTGGCAATCTTCGCGCTGAACAGCCTGGGCCGCCGCTACTTCACGATGGCACTGGGAGTGGTGCTGCTCGGCGCGGCGGTGCTTGCGGGACCGCTGCTGCATTACAGCGAGAAGGCGACGTCGCTGGTGCACTCCGCGCGGCTCAACTCCTCCCAGGATCGCGAAAACCTGCGCAGCATCGCCTTCGACAACTGGCGCTATGGCGACCATCAGATTCTCGGCGCGGGCGAATCGGTGCAGGGCGGCCAGATCGTGAACCAAGTTTACATCGGCGACCTGGATTCGCTGGGCGCGATGCTGTTTTTGCGCGGCGCCGTGGGCTTTGGCCTCACTGTGCTGCCGATTCTCCTCACCTGGGTGTATGGGTTCAGCGGGGGCTCGCATCCGCTGTATCGCGGCGTCCTGTGCATCGCCACCGCGATGATGTTTTATTCCTACTCACAGTCACTGAAGGTGCTGTTCATGTATTTCTGGCCTGTGTTCGTCTTCCTCGGGGCTGTCGCCTACCGTGACCGCGCCCGCGCACTCCAGCCCGTCCCACAACCCGCGCTCCTCACATCATGAAATGGTTCCGCTTCACCCTCATCCTCCTGTTCTGGCTCGCGATCGGAGTCGCCGGCGGCTTCGTGGCCTACAAGATCATGCCGGACAAATATGTCAGCGAGGGCGAGGTGGCGTTGAACAGCGAAACACTGTCCTCCGAAGGATTGGCGAAGTTTTCGCGCACCTCGCTCATGGGCACCGTGGACCGCGAACTGGCCAGCCAGCTCTTCGACTCGATCACCGTGCGCGAACACGCGGCCAAAACAGCCGGCTCCATCACACCGGCCCAGGTGCGCGATGCGATGAGCGTCAAGTCACGCGACAACTCGCCCGTCATTTCCATCCGCGTGGCCGCGAGCACACCGGAACGCGCCGCCACGCTGGCAAAGGCGCTGATCGAGAAGGCGATCGAGGTGGACGCCGAGAAACGCCAGCAGATGGCGGAAGCGGCCATCAAGGCGACACAGACGCGCCTCTCCGAGGTGGAAAAGGAACTCACCGCGATCAATGACCGCATCCTCAAGCACACGGTGGACAAGGGCGTGATGCTCAGCAACGAGGCGGAACGGCAGCAGACGGTGGCGATGACCATCGCCGACTGCGAACAACGTCTCGCGACGCTGCTGGTCGAGCAGGCGTCTCTCAACAACCGGCTGAAGCAAACCACCGACCTGATCAAAGACTTCGTCGCCAAAGGCACATTGCCGAGCGGCTTCGACTTCGACGACCAGGACAAAAACTACTCGCTGGCCGAGGTGCGCAAAAAGCTGCTCGACCAGGACGCGAACCTGGCATCGCTCCGGAGCCGTTACGGCAACGAGAATCCCAATGTGCTTGCGACCAAGGCCGAGGTGGACGCGACGAAGAAGAGCGTGTCCGAGCTGCTCACCATGCAGCGCCAGAGGCTGGAAACACGTCTCAAGGACAACCAGCAGGCTGTCGAAATCTTCCAAAACAAGATCACCACCACCGAAAAGCAGGCACGGGAGACCGACCTCACACTCGATCCGGTATTTGCGAGCCTCAAATCACAGCGCGATGCCTTGAACAACTCCTACAACCAGCTCTTCACGCGCCTGACGGAGCTGACGGTCTTCAAAAACGCCAAATCCAACACGCTGCACAAGTTTTCCGAGCCGAAGGTTCCAGACGGCCCTTCGCTGATGAAACTGGCCACCGCCCTCGCTGTCGGTCTTTTCGGCGGAGGCTGCCTCGGTCTCATCCATGGCCTGTTGTCATCCGGGCTCATCGCAAAAATCAAAGCAATCGCTCTTCATGAGGCTCGATAAGCAAGGCACGATCGCATGGGGCACGGCGGCCATCGTGTTTGCCGTCGCCTTCATCGTCATTCTGTTCGCGCCGAAGGCCTACGTGGCGCGCGCGCGTGTGGAGATCAGTGCGCTGGATGTCGCGCCGACAGGACTGGCGAGTTTTGTGCGCGTGGATTTCGCCTTTGGCAACCGCACGCTGCCGCAGGAGATGGTGTCGCGCATGAACAGCACCGGCTCGGTGCGCCGCGCCCTGCGCAAGCTGGGGCTGCCTGATGATGAAAAAACCACGGAAGCCACCACGGACGCGCTCATGACCCACCTCGTGCCGGGCAGCACCACCATCGAGGTCATGGCCCGTGCCGAGTCCGCCACGAAAGCCGCAGCGTTGGTGGAGGCGATCATTGCAGCGCAGGATGAGATGCGGCGTGAAGAGCGGGTGAGCCTGGCGGACCAGGTCACCAAGGTTCTCGATGCGGCCGCGGCTGAACTTGCCAGCGAACGCACGGTGCTGGCGCAGAAGCTGACGGCGCTCGACGTGCATCGCCCGGTCGATTATTCCACCTACTCGGTGAAGATCGGCGAGACGCTGGTGGGCGTCACCACGCAACGCTTGAAACTGGCCGAGTCCCTGCGGCGCCTCGAATCATTGGAGAGCAAGGGCACCGCGGATGTGATCCAGAACATGGACGACTTGTCCACGAAGAAAGTAGAGGAGGACTCCTTCGCCTCCAACGTCGGTTACGTGGCCCTGCGTTCCGCGCTCACGGCCAGGCAGGCGGAGCTGGCAAGAATCCAGACGGTGCAGGGCACCAACACCGATGTGTTCAAGAAAACCGTGTCGGAGATCCAATCCCTGGAGGCCAGCCTGCGGCAGTATCTCCAGGGCGCCATCGTCCAACTGCGCTCGCAGATCGACGCTCTGGACAAATCCGCCGCGGAAATCGAAAAGCGGCTCAAAGAACGCGAAGAGGCCATCAAATCCGTCCTCAACGCGCAGCTCTCGCCTGAATACGAGGCCCTCTCGCTGCGCAGCGAAGCGATCCGTGCACAGCTCGCGCAGATCGAGCATCGCCGTGCGGAAATCCAGACTTACCGCCAGCTTTACCAGCCGGCTCTGACGATCACAGTGCCGGTGGAGGCCGAGGCCGCGCCGGAAGATCGTTACCGCGGTGCACGACTCGTTTTTGCCGCGTTTGGCGCGTTGCTGGCCGGTCTGTCGCTCAGCACCATCCTGCACCATCGCGCCGTGCGCACCCTGGAACTCGCGCAAGCCTGATTCATCCTCCCGCCTTATGGACAGCCCGCTCGTCTCCGTCGTCATCCCCTGCTACAACATGGAGCCGTATCTGGCACAGACGCTGGAGTCGGTGATCAACCAGACTTACAAGAACCTGGAGGTCATCGTGGTGGATGACGGCTCGAAGGACAAAACCGCGGATGTGGCGCGTGAGTTTGAGAAGCGTGATCCGCGTGTGAAACTGCTCGTGCAGGCAAACAAAGGCGCATCCGCCGCGCGCAACAACGGACTCGACCACGCGAAGGGAAAATACATCGCGCTCACCGATGGTGATGACTGGTGGGACCCGACCAAGATCGAAAAGCACGTGGCCCACCTCGAAAAGAATCCGGATGTGGGTTGCAGCTACTCCGCCACGCAGTTTGTCACCCTCGGAGGCAAGCTGCTGCACTGCCGTTTTCCGAAGACGCACCACCTGAGCGACTACTACCTCTACTGCCGCAATCCGATCACCAACGGCTCCACGCCGGTCTTCCGGCGGGAGGTTTTCGACGAGCACCGCTTTGACGAGGACAAGCCGCGCAACAACGATGTGGACTGCTGGCTGCGCATCTGCTTCACGCCGCCGCGAAAGTGGAAGCTGGAGGGCGTCAACGAGGCGCTGACGTTTTACCGCGTCACGCCCGGCAGCCTCTCCGACAAGCTCGACAAGCACTATGATGCCTGCGTGCACACCTGGCAGAAGTCGTATCAATACGCGCCCGACATCGCAAAGAAGTTCGCCAAGCTCGCGGAGGCCTACCAGCTTCGCAATTACGCGCGGCGCGCCTTTTCGATGCGCCAGGCCGCCGACTGCCGGCGCTTCATGTTCCAGGCGATGAAAACCGACATGCGCATCTTCTTCTACGAGCCATTCAACAGTTTTGCCACGCTGGCCGCGGCGCTGCTGGTGCCGTTCATTCCAGGGAAGAAGAAACCAGCGGCATGAAGCTCCCCTGCGGCCAGGCCCTGCGCACCGAGATCCTCGGCGGCGTGACGACCTTCATCACGATGGCCTACATCATCGTGGTCAATCCGGCGATTCTGAGCTTCGCGGGCATTCCATCCGGGCCGGGCACCGTGGCGACGATTTTGACCGCAGCCGTGGGTTGCGCGCTGATGGGGCTCATCGCGAACCGTCCGATCGCCGTGGCGCCTTACATGGGCGAAAACGCCTTTATCGCATTCGGACTGACGGCGCTTGGAATCGGCTGGGAGCAGCGGCTGGGGGCCGTGTTTGTGAGCGGCGTGCTGTTTCTGCTCATCACGCTGGTGGGAATTCGCGGCTGGCTGGCCAATTCCGTGCCTGCGGGCCTCAAACACAGTTTTGCCGTCGGCATCGGCCTGTTCCTCGCGTTCATAGGACTCTACGAAACTGGCATCGTCACCAGCTTTGTGACCGGAATGCCCGCGCAGGCACTGCCAACAAACGCGGCGGGACTTTTCGCGGCGCCAGCCGTGCCGGTGAAGATTGGCAACCTGCACGATCCGCAGGTGCTGCTGGCCGTTTGCGGCTTCGTGCTGATGACGGTGCTCATGATCCGCAAAGTTCGCGGTGCGCTGCTCATCGGCATTGTGGTGACGGCGGTTGCAGGTGGCATGCTTGGGTTTGGCAGCGCGCCGAAGGCCATCGCGGCCCTGCCCTTCACCGGCGAGTACGATTTGAGCGCGATCGCGTTCAAACTCGACATCACCGGCGTCCTGAAGCTGAGTTTTCTTCCGGTGTTGCTCACGCTCTTCCTGATGAGTTTTCTCGACACGCTTGGCACACTGACCGGACTCGGTGCGGCGGCGGACATGCTGGATGAGAAGGGCAATTTCCCGCAGGTGGAGCGCCCGATGCTCGTGGATGCGCTGACGTGCATGTTCAGCGGGCTGGTGGGCACCTCGACCAGCGGCGCTTACATCGAATCCGCCACCGGCATCCGCGAAGGTGCGCGCACCGGCCTCGCGGCGCTCGTGACGGCGGCGTTGTTCGCGATCTCGCTGTTTTTCATCCCGCTGATTGAGCCGCTGCAGCAGCTCCGCTTCGCCTACGGCCCTGCGTTGATTGCGGTGGGCGTGCTGATGGTGGGATCCGTGCGAAGGATCGACTTTGACGACCTCACGGAATGGGTGCCGGCCTTTGTGACCATCGTGATGATGCTCTTCACCTACAACATCGCCAACGGCCTCACAGCCGGGCTCGTGGTGCATCCCGTGTTGAAACTGGCCACAGGCCGCGCCCGCGAGCTGAACGCCGGCACCATCCTGCTGGCACTGCTGTGCGCGGCGTATTATTTGTTCGGCCTGCCGCACTGATGCTGACCTCACGCATGTTTCCTCTCGAAGCGCTCAAGCAAACGCTGGACGTGCTGGCAGACGGAAATGTCTTCCTCGGCACCTCATCGTGGAAGTATCCGGGCTGGCTGGGGATGCTCTATGACGAGCAGCGTTATCTCTACCGCGGCAAGTTCGCCGAAAGCCGCTTCGAGCGCGGCTGCCTGGAGGAATATGCGCATGTCTTCCGCACGGTGTGCGTCGATGCAGGCTACTACAAGTTCCCTTCGCCGGAGTACATCGCCGGATTGTGCTCGCAGGTGCCGGATGGGTTCCGTTTCGCCTTCAAAGTGTGCGACGAGATCACGGCGCGCACCTTCCCAAAGCTGGAGCGGCACGGCGACAAGGCCGGACAGCGCAATCCGCACTTTCTCGACGCGGAACTCTTCCGTTCGGCATTTATGGCGTTGTGCGAGAAGCATCGTGACAAGATGGGCCTCTTCATTTTCGAGTTCAGCCACTTCCATCCACGCGATTTCGAGCGCGGCCGCGAGTTTGTGGAGATGCTCGACGCGTTTCTTGGCGAACTTCCGAAGGGCTGGCAGTATGGCGTGGAGGTGCGAAATCCGTCGTTGCTGCAACCGGAGTACTTTGCCGTTTTGCAGCAACATGGCGTGGCACACGTGATGAACAACTGGACGCGCATGCCCACGGTGGCTGAACAGTGGAGGATGCCTGGCGTGTTGAGCGCAGATGACTTCACAGCCGCACGTTTTTTGCTCAAGCCCGGCCGCACGTTCGAGCAGGCGGTACAGTTGTTCAGCCCTTACAACGCGACGAAGGAGCCGTATCCCGAAGCACGGCAGGCGGCAGCCGACATCATCGAAAGCCGGAGACAGGCAGCGCAAATCAGCAAGACGCTGCCGAGCTTCGTGTTCGTGAACAACCGCCTTGAAGGCAACGCTTTGCTCACCGTGCTCGCGGTGTTGATGCACCTCGGCCTGTTGAAGCTGCCCGAACCAGCGGCCTCATGAATCCCACTGGCTGCGCTGCACGCCGATGAAGGCCATTGCCAGCCCGGTGACGACATGCACAGCGAGCACGAACGCGGCGAGATTCGTGCTGACCAGGTCGGTGGCTGTGACCTCCTTCACCGCGTCGAAAAATGCCGTGCTGCGCATGCTGGAAAGACTGCCGCTCCAGCTCCAGAACGCGGCAATGAGCGGTTGCACCCATGTTTCCAGCCAGTCTGGCAGTGTAAGCACCGCGCCCGACAGCGGGAGCTGGAAGCCGACGAGATAGATGCAGAGGATCGTGGACTTCTCCGGCGTCTTGCTCAGCGCGGAAATGCCCAGACACACGCTCGTCATCGCCGCCGACGCGAGCGCGAGCAGCACGAGCTTGGTGATCAGGTCTCCCGGCAGCCCGCCGACAACAAGATCAACGAAAAAGCCCATCCACAGGCTCTGCGCGAGCACGAAGACGCCGAGAAAGATCACCTTGCTGCCGACATAGGCGAAGGGATGCAGGCCACCGAGCTTCTCACGTTCCAAAATGAGCCGCTCCGAGGCAATCTCACGCGCGGCATTGTTGCTGGCCATGAGGGTGACGAGGACGACCTGGAGCATGATGAGTCCGGAAACCAGGCTGCCCGCGTCGAACTGCTCCAATTTGTGCTGCCACTGCTGCTGCTGCTCAAACGCGGCGTTGGAGTCCTGATACGTCGAAAGCGAGCGCAGCGGCTTGATGCCATCGAGCGCAAAGATGACGACGAGCAGCGGAAATCCCAGCAACATCGCGAGATGCAGCCACACCTGGGCCTTGTCGCGCCGGAAAATCATCCAGCGCCTGTGCAGCAGTTCAAAGAGCTGGGAGATCATCGACGGTGTCTCGATGGGTGGAAACTCGTGATGCTCCGGAACGCCGGCCATGTCCACATCAGCGACCGTACGTTGCTCACGCACAGTGGTGCGGGACGGCGCGCCCTCATTTCTGTCGTTGTCCGGCGATGACTCGCGGCTGCCAACGAAACCGCTGCGGCGGTAATAGGTGTCGCGATGCTTGAGCCACGACTCGTGCCAGTCGTCGGCGCTGCGCTCCGTGAGTTTCAAATACACTTCCTCGGGGTGCTCGACGTCAAAGTAATGCATCATCGCCTTGGGAGCACCATGATAGGCGAGCACGCCCTGGAACATCACCAGCACGCTGTCGTAGGCATCCAGGCTGGCGAGGCTGTGGGTGACGTTGACCACCACACGCTTCGGATGCCCTCGCGAGAGAATGCGCAGCAGGTCGGTGATCTCGCGTTCGGATTTGGGATCGAGACCGCTCGTGACCTCGTCACACAGCAAGAGGCAGGGATCCGTGACCAGTTCCAGCGCCAGCCCGAGGCGGCGCTTCTGCCCGCCGGAGAGAACCTTCACCTGCCGCTCCGCCAGATGGGTCATTCCGGTGACTTCGAGGATGTAATCCAGCGATGGGATGAAATCGTCCGTTTGCGCGAGTTGCGTGCGCAACGCCATGGCGCTGGCAATGCTCTCCTCGACGGTGAGAAGGTCGTACGCCACACTGAACTGCGGCACGTAGCCAAGGTCACCCGGGTGCAGATCCTCCTCCTCGGCCAGATTGCGGCCGTCCCAGAGCAACTCGCCCGAACTTTCCCGCAGAATGCCAGTGATGACTTTGAGGAGCGTGGTCTTGCCGCAGCCGGAAGGGCCGACAATGGCCATCAGGTGCGCTGGAGGCACATTGAAGCTCACCTCGCGCAGCAGGCGCAGCACGGCGTTGTCCTCGGCATCCCCGGGTCCTTCGATTTCAAGACTGACGTTGAGTGCTTGCAGCATGCAGATAGAATAATCGCCTGAAACTAGGGCCGGGACCGCCGTCCTGGCGATGAAAAAATTCACTCCACGCCGAAATGCAACGCCGCACGCGCCCGAACCGCCGCTCCTCCATGTCCTTCCGCTGGCTCGGCTGGCTGGCGGCGTTACTGGTTGTCAGCGGAGTGACTCTCGTGGTGCTGGCGCCGACGCTGGTCACGCGCTTCATCCGCTCCTATGTGCAAAAGGAGGAATTCCGGCGCAGGGCGGAGATCATGATTGCTGCAAGGACCGGAGGTGAGACGCGACTGGCTCCGCTGGTGTGGGACGGGGACAACGTGAGCGTGGCAGAACTGGACATCGAAACTGCGAATGGCTGGGCACTCAATGCCACGGGTGCTCATCTCACGCTCGACTTCAACGCCATCCGCAAGGGCGTGTGGAGCGTTCAGAGCGCGGGAGCGGATGAACTCACGCTACGACGAGTCGCGATCGACACATCTGCTCCGCCCGGCACCGCGCAAGTTGATGCGTCTGAAGGCGATGCCCGTAACGAGCTTCCAGCCTGGTTGCGCAGCCACATTCCCACGCGCACCGAGGTCAGCGGACTCGATGTGCGGCGCTTTTTCTTTGAAGCAAGCGGCTGGAAAATCGAAGAGGCAGGCCTGCGGGCAGGTGCCTGGGAAAGCGGCATGACGAACGTGCCGGTCAAACTCAATGGCGGCAGGTTGCAAACGCCCTTGCAGCCCGCTCATCTGAAGGAACCACTCAAACTCGACATCTCCCAGGCCACACTGCGCGCAGGAACCGACCAGCTTCAGCTCAGCGATGCCAGTCTGCGCTGGAAAACACCCGCAGAGGCCACCTTGCGCGGGAGCATGAGATTTGGAACCGGTGCATGGCAGCTTCTTGTACATGCACAGGGCGTCCCGCTCGAAGAATTCCTCGATGCGTGGTGGCAGCAACGTCTCTCCGGCAAATTGAAGGGCGATTGCGATTTCTCCGGCTCGCCCGGCACGGCTGTGAGCTGGAAGGCTGACGTCGTGCTCGAAAACGGCGTGCTCCAGGGCCTGCCCATTCTCGACAAGCTCGCGACTTACACACGCGCGGAACGCTTCAAGCGCATCGTGCTCGATATGTGCCAGGCGTCATTTCGTCCCGAAGGCGATGCGTTGCGCGTGGAAAATCTCATCGTGCAGTCCAACGGCCTGCTGCGGATCGAAGGCCGCATGACGCTGCGCGGACGCCAGGTGGAAGGGAACTTCATGCTTGGAGTCACGCCCGAAACTCTGCGCTGGATTCCAGGTGCGGACAGCCGCGTGTTTACCCAGAGCAACCCAAATGGGCCTCCCGGGCTGCTGTGGACACATGTGCGAGTGACCGGACCAGTGGATGCACCGCAAGAAGACCTCAGCCCGCGACTGATCGGCAGTGCCGGGATGGCCTTGCTGTTCGAAACGCCCGGCAAGGTCGTGAACAAAGGGGCGGAGGCATTGCTCACGCCCGTGCTGGGAGAAGACGCTGCAAAGATCCCCGGCAAGGTCATTGACGGTGCCAGCGGAGTCATTGAAAGCGGTGTGAAAACTGGCACGGGACTGCTCAACAAAGTGCTGCCCATCTTCCCTGGCAAATGAGGCGGTTGCGCGGCAGGCCAGCGCCGCTAGCATGCCTGCCACAATGTCCACCCATGCCCCCATTTCGTTCGCCTCCCGTGAATCCAAACAAACCGTTGAGGAAGGCATGCAGTTCGCGCCGAAGTTTGACGAACATGGCCTCATTCCCGCGATGGCAGTGGATGCGGCCACGGGTGCCCCGCTGATGCTGGCGTACATGAACGAAGAGAGCCTCAAGATGACGTTGGAGCTGGGCCAGGCGGTATATTGGAGCCGCAGCCGCAACCAGCTCTGGCACAAGGGCGCCACGAGCGGCGAGTTTCAGGAGATCGTCGAAATCCGCACCGACTGCGACCAGGATGCGCTTGTTCTGCGGGTCAAACAGCATGGCGGTGGCTGCTGCCACACCAAACGTCCGACCTGCTTTTATCGGGTGGTGAAGGTGGATGGAGGCGAGGCACTGCTCACGCCAGCATCGCTGACGTGACTTGCAGGCATGCCGCCGTTAGCGGCTCTGCATCATGCCACCCATGGCACCAAGCGGCGACCTTGCCTGTCCTTCCCACGAACGGGGACGATTCCACGGCAGGTTGCTGTATCCGCTGCTGTCAGGACCGACTACTTTCTTGCGCTTTGGCTCGTCCGAGGCGCAGGAGGCAAGCATGGACAAAACGGGGAGCAACAAGATCCAGTTCATTGATCGCGTCTTCATCATCATACCTCCAGAAGCCGGGCCGGGTCAGTTCTGCACCAAGTTTTCAAGAATCACACGGTCGCCAGGCATGATCATCTCACCATTGACCACCGCGTCTGTCACAATGCTGGCCATCGTGCGTGTTGCCTCAACGTTCATGACACTGATCTTGCCAACCGTGAAGGGACCACGGGTGACGATGAGCTTGGTGTCCTGGGTGAGACTGCTGGCTTTGCCAGCGTCGATAACCACAAAACCCCAGTCGTGATTCACAGCGAGAACACGGGCCACCAGGCTGTTGCGCTCGAAATTCTTGCGGCGTTCCTCGATCTTGTGCAGGACATCATCCAGGCGCTTCTGCACTCCGGCGATTTTTTCCTCCTCAGTCGCCACTTCCTTCTTTTTGGCCTCGGCCTGGGCCTCGAACTCAAGCTTTTCCTTCTTCAGGCGGGCGATGTCCTCGGCGATGGTCTCGGGCTTCACATCCTTCGGGAGTTTTTCGAGTTTCACTGTCAATTCCTGCTGTTTCTTCACCTTCACATCGAGTTCGCCCTGTGTCCGCGTAGTCTCACTTTCGGCCTGCGCCAGTTTGTTCTTCTGGGCCTTGAGCTTCTCGGACTCAACGTCGAGCTCTCCCTGCACACGGCCGATGTCGGCGACGATTTGATTGACCTGACCGACCACGGCCTTGTCCGCCGCCTGTTCGGTGCTGATGGTGGTGGCAACAGACGCGATGTTGGTGCGAACGATGGCGAATTCACGGCCATTTTGATAGGCAAAGAAGCCGGCGACGAGAATCACAACAGCGCTGAGGATGAAGAGGACTTTGGTCATGGTGCTGGAGGCGGAAAAGGGTTTGTGGATTCAAAGCGCGTCGATCAAGGCTTGGCTGGAGGAGGAGCGGCGCCAAAGGGATCCGCAGTACTCGGTGCTGCTGGCGTGCCGCCTGCAGGCGGTGCAGCCGGAGGTGTGGCAGGCGCGGGCGCACCACCAAACGGGTCAGAGTTCATCGGAGCGCCGCCAGCGGGCGGAGCAGCAGGCGCTGCTGGGGCAGCGGGTGCGCCAAAGGGATCATTGCCCATCGGAGCCGCAGCGGCAGGGGCCATGCCGCCACCTGCGGCCGGGGCTCCAAATGGATCGGAGTTCGATGGCGCCGGAGCAGCAGGGGCGCCGCCGGCCGGAGCACCAGCGGCGGGTTTGGCACCTGTGGCCGCTCCTTTTTCAGTCTTGGCACTCTGCTCGGCGGCAGCCACGACGAGGTCACCAGTGCGGATGTGCTCGCCTTCAGCAAGGCTGCCTTTCACCAAATCGGCCACGGAAGTATTCTGCTCCACATTACGCACCTTGAGCTTGGCGACGACATCCTTGCCTCGCTTCACCTCCAGATCGGCGTTGGCGAAAACACCTCCGCCGTTGCCTTTGTTGATCACCACAAAGCCCCAGTCGGTGTAAGATTGTGCCACACGCGCATTGAAGTCCGCATCCACGATGCCACGGCGGCCACGCGCCTCGCGCTCCTCCGCTTCCTTCGCAGCATTGGTGAGGCTGTTCACGCGCTCTTGGGCTGCTGCGAAACGAGCAGTCTGGTTGGCGAGCGCCGACTCGGCTTCCGCACGCTCCTTCTTGATGGTTTCAATCTGGGCCAGTAATCCTTCGATGTCACCGGCATCATCAATCTGCTTCTGGAGGTCATTCACGACCTTGGTGACCTGTTCGAGATTGGTCTTCACCAAAGCCAGTTCCTGTTCCTTGGCCTGCGCCTTGGCCGCGGCATCGACAACAGCAGTCTTGGTGGTTTCGAGATCCTTGTTGATGGTGGCGAGCTGGGTTTCGCGATTCTTCTTGGCCTCTTCAGCCTGGGCCTTGTGCGCCTTCACCTCATTGAGGTTGGCCGTGTAGTAGGCTTCGCGTTTGCGCTCTTCCACCAATGTCTTCTGGTTGGCCCAGGCGAAGTAACAGGCGGTGCCGAGGCAGACTGCGGTGAGTGCGGATAGGAGTTTCCAGACCATACAAAAGGGGGGAGGTGAGAATTAGGAATATGATTTTTACCGGAAGCGCCGTCTTTCGACAACACCAATTTTCAGCCAAATTGCGGCGATGCCGGAATCCTGCTTGTGCCGGGCAGGGGCTGCGACTAGAAGACCCATGTCAGGGGCCGCGGATGCTCAGCTTGCGAACCCCGCCAGGTCCTGACGGAAGCAACGGCAGCCTGCCTGTCCATGTCGCGGTTCCCTGGCACTCTTTTCCTGCTGACTGAGGCTAAACCACCATCTGGCCCGTCAAATCGCCACGGATTTGCTGGCATAGCTTTTCCGATTCAGCAGGCGAAAGGATGCCATCCCGCCAGGAAAGTGTCGCCGTGATACGCCCACGACACTCGGAAAAAAACAAGCCCAGCCCCGGCGGCGTGCATACCCCAGGAATGGTGAACACATTCCGAACCGCCGCCCCGGCGAACTCGCGGCAGCCGGACAAGAACTCTCCGGTGTGAGAATGAAAAAGGCTGCAAATCTGGCCCCGGTTCGTCAGCCGGACCGCCAGAACAAACCATTTCACCGGCAGATGGGCGGCGAGGGTCATCATCGCGTCGGAAGCCCGGGGCATGTCCTGCCTCATGGCCTGGCGATACTTCTCCATCACATGGGAAATAGCCAACGGGGTCGTTTCCATCCCCTCGGCATCCAAAAACAACGGCAGCGTGCCCATGTGGTTGCCGAAAACCAAATCCCGGCTGCGACCGCGCGGCTGGAAAGGCACCTGGAGATGAATCTCTGGGCTGTGCCAGCCGCGCCTCTGATGCAACAGACGCACTGCACGGGCCGCGATGGCCGCATAAAACGGCATCTGCAAAAACTCGCCGCAGAACTCCCGCAGCCGGGAGGTTGTCGTCTGCGATTCATCTTCGGTAAGTTCGATCAATCGAAATGCCGGCGCCCCTGCCTGCGGCATGCCTTTGCCCCAGGCCGAGAGGCATCCAGCCCGTGTCATGGCGTGCAGGCGTTTCATCAGCGGCAACGCCCGCTTGAACAACACGCCGAGATTCTCGCGGCGCTTCATCTCTGCCGTCGGCGGTGTCCCTGCGTCACTTGGCGAGGCCAGCTTTTCCAAAAGAAGGTTCACACCGGAACCGTCGAGCAACGCGTGGCGCCAAGTCAGCAAAATCACGTGCTCCTCACGGCAGGGAAAGACCTCCATCGCCAAGGGAATGTCGATGCCCTTCCCTTCACAACGTCCTCGCAATCGCTCGTGAACAACTTCATCACCTGGCGGAGTTTCCTGCGGCGAATGCCACAAAACAGCCGGAGCATGGACCGCGCCTGCAGTCTCCCAAACCAGCCGCCAGCCGCGCCACTGACGCTTGAGCCGGGCTCCCAGCATCGGGTGATCCGCGTGAAGCTGCCGCCACGCATTTTCTAATCTCGCAGGGTCGGGTTTGCCCTCAAGCCGGAGAACCGTCACAGCCCGGTGTGCGCCCTGACCGGTGCGCATCATGAAAGATTCCAGCCCCGCGAGGAAATAATCGACCGTTGTGGCAGGCAACGTTGGCATCAGGCGGCAAGGCGGCGTTTTTCACCCAAAAACCGCGCCAGCGACCCCGCTGTGGCGAAGCGCTCTCGTGTCATCTCGACCGGCTGGATCGTCAGTTGGAACCTCTCCTCGATCTGCAGCAGCAGTTGCATCATCGCCATCGAGTCCAGTCCCATGGAAAACAAATCCGTGTCCGGCGCAATCGGCTCCTGAGGTTCGAGGATGTGCTCGGCGAGGAGCAGTTCGATCACAGAATCAGGGGAGATGGGCGCTTCGGGCATCAGGTGGAAAGAGCGCGCATCCCAGCCCGCGTCAAGAGAAGCCCGTGCGCGCGTATTTTGCCGCCAGTGGAGGTTGCACAATGCCGTGGCGCCTCCACCATGCGCGCCCCATGAACAAGCTGGACGAAATCATCGCCCACAAGCACACCGAGTTGCAACGCCTGCTGCCTCGCGTGGAAAAGCTCCGCGCCGCCGCGGCGCTGCGCAACGACGTACGTTCCTTTTATGACGCCCTTCGCGCCGACCCGACACGCCTGAGCATCATTGCCGAGGTCAAGCGAGCCTCCCCCTCCGTCGGCACCATCGCCGCGGATTTCGATCCGCTTGCCATCGCCCGCGGTTATGAAAAAGCCGGCGCAAGTGCCATCTCCGTGCTCACGGACGAAAAATACTTCCAGGGCCGCCTCGAATACCTCACGCTCATTCGCGAGCAACTCGACATCCCCTGCCTGCGCAAGGATTTCATCATCCACGAGGCACAGATATTCGAAGCCGTCGTCGCCGGAGCAGACGCAATTCTGCTCATCGTCGCCGCGCTCGACCAGCCCACGTTGGAGCACCTGCTCGCGGTCGCACATACCTTTCAACTCGATGCCTTGGTCGAAGTTCACGACCTGCCTGAACTTGAACGCGCCCTCGCCACCGACGCCCGCATCATCGGTGTGAATAATCGCAACCTGAAGACTTTCACCGTCGATCTCGCCACCACCGAGCAACTCGCCGAGGAAGTGCCCGATGACATCGTGCTAGTCGCCGAGAGCGGCATCAAAACACCCGCCGACGCCGTCCGCCTCGCCGAGGCAGGAGCGGATTCGCTGCTCATCGGTGAAACACTCATGCGCAGCCAGAACATCATGGCCGACCTTCCTGCCCTGCGTGCGGCAGTTCCCGAACGGCACGTGTGAGCCATTTTGAGGCCGAAAAACCGCTTGCCGCCCCGAGGGATGCCGCTACCATCGCGGCCCCTTTCGCCCCGCCACGTTGGCAGGACCAAAGGTCACCACCCAAGCCGAATCAACCGGATCAGCCTCGCGGCTGAGCGCCTTGCCCCCAAGGTGTGCGGAAGACAGGCGCTCTTATCAACACATCATGTCAGCACAAATCCTTGCCGAGCTCGTCGAAGCCGGCGTTCACTTTGGTCATCAGACCAAGCGTTGGAACCCCAAGATGAAGGGTTACATTCTCGGTTCGAAGAACCAGATCCACATCCTCAACATCGAGGAAACCGTCAAGCAAATCGACAAGGCCGCCGACTTCCTGGCCGACCTCGCCCGCAAGAGCAAAAAAATCCTCTTCGTCGGCTGCAAACGCCAGGCACAGGAAGCTGTGAAGCAGGCCGCCGAGGCTTGTGGACAATTTTACGTCAATCATCGCTGGCTGGGTGGCACGCTCACCAACATGGAGACCATCAAGAAGAGCATCGCCCGTCTCAACTACCTCGAGGACATCGAGAACAAGCCTGAGTTCAAGCTCATGTCGAAGAAGGAACTCGCCAGTCTCAATCGCGAGCGCATCAAGCTGGAGCGCAATCTTCGTGGCATCCGCCACATGGGCGGCAAACCTGACGCCGTCGTCATCGTTGACTCCGCCCGCGAGCACATCGCCGTCCATGAGTCCCGCCGCCTTCGCATCCCGATCGTCGCGCTAGTCGATACAAACGCCGATCCGGACATCATCGACTACCCCATCGCCGCCAACGATGACGCGATCCGCTCCATTCGCATCATCCTGCAAAAGCTGATCGATCCCGTCATCATCGCCAGCTCCGAGGCGAAGAAGTAATTCACCTTTATCCCCTACCCCAAACCGATCATGGCAGAAGAAATCTCCGCTAAAATCGTCATGGCCCTGCGTGAAAAGACCAACGCAGGCATGATGGATTGCAAAAAAGCCCTCAAGGAAGCCGGTGGCGACATTGAGAAGGCTGAGACCATCCTCCGCAAGAAAGGCATCACCAAGGCTGAAACCAAGGGTGACCGCCAGACCAAGGAAGGCATCATCGCCTCTTACATCCACATGGCCGGCCGCATCGGCGTGCTCATCGAGGTGAACTGCGAAACCGACTTCGTCGCCCGCAACGAAATCTTCCAGGCTTTCGTGAAGGACATCTCCCTCCACATCGCCGCCTCAAATCCGAAGTTCATCAGCCGCGAGGAGATCCCCGCCGATCTCATCGCCAAGGAACGCGAAATCGCCGCCGAGCAGGTCAAGGGCAAGCCCGAGGCCATAGTCGAGAAAATCGTGCAGGGCAAAATCGACAAGATCTTCGCCGAGCAGTGCCTCTTGGAGCAGGCCTTCATCAAGAACCCCGACCAGACCATCGGTGACTTCGTGAAGAGCAAGATCGCCGAGCTGGGTGAAAACCTCGTCGTTCGGCGTTTCGTGCGTTACGCCGTGGGCGAAGCACTTTGATGCTCATTGGGAGGCGAATCAGCCAAATCTCGCGAAAAGGCGGTCGGCAGCGACCGCCTTTTTCATTTTCACCGTCATCGTGAGCCGTTAACAGCTTGATATTTAGCTTTGCTAAAATACCTGATTTATGCCAAATTTCCGTAATTGGCATATTTCCCATGCGCGGTGATCGCCCGCCTGGTTTCTCGTGCCCGCGTCTCGTGCGCACACCCCAACTCCATCGCATGGCGATGGTGCCTGAGTCATTGGGCACCAAGGGCGGTAGCTTGCCCACAACCACCGCAACCTTTCATCACGGCTTTGCCAACCGTGAACTGCGAACTGAGAACCGCGAACAGAGCAGCACTTTTCAGTTTCCTCCCGGCCAGAATCCTCCATCCTTCGGCCCCATTTTTCGCCCCCGAGTTTCCCGTGAGTCTTTCGCACCCTACTGACGACCTCCGCATCGCCGAGATCCTGCCTCTGATCCAGCCGGCCTTGCTTATGCATGAATTCCGTCTGGGCGAACTGGAGTCCGAATTCGTTGAGGAAACCCGCAAGCGTTGCGAGAGCATCCTGACACTCAAAGATGATCGCCTGCTGGTCGTCGTGGGACCATGCTCCATACACGACCCAAAGTCAGCGCTCGAATACTCCCAGCACATCGCCGATGCGCGACGGAAACACGGCGAGGACCTCGAAATCGTCATGCGCGTCTATTTTGAAAAGCCGCGCACGACAGTCGGCTGGAAAGGCTTCATCAACGACCCGCACCTCGACGGCACCTACGACATCAACAGCGGCCTTCGCGGCGCGCGTGACCTGCTCATCAAGCTCGTGAAACGCGGTGTTCCTGCCGGCACCGAATTTCTCGATACCATCTCACCGCAGTACATCGCGGATGTGGTCGTCTGGGGCGCGATCGGTGCGCGCACGACGGAAAGCCAGGTGCATCGCCAGCTCGCCTCCGGCTTGTCCATGCCTGTCGGCTTCAAGAACGGCACTGACGGTGGCGTGCAGGTCGCGCTCGATGCGATTGAAGCCGCCAAGGGACAGCACTGCTTCCTCTCCGTCACCAAGGACGGTGTCGCAGCCATCGTTAATACGAAGGGCAACAACGCCTGCCATGTCATCCTTCGTGGTGGCAAAGGTGGCACAAATTTCGACGCTGCGTCGGTCAAAACCGTTTCCGACCAGCTCGCCGCGCGCGGCCTTCCCGCCAGCATCATGGTTGATTGCAGCCACGGCAACAGTCTGAAGGACTATCGCAAGCAGCCCATCGCCTCCGCCGCGGTCGCCGAACAGATCGCCTCCGGCAGCAGAGCGATCACAGGCGTGATGATTGAAAGCCATCTCGTCGAAGGCCGCCAGGACACCAAACCCGGCCAGCCGCTCAACTATGGCCAGAGCATCACCGACGCCTGCGTCTCCTGGGAAACGACCGCGAAGATGCTCGACGAGCTTGCCGCAGCCGTGCGTGAGCGCCGCAAAAAATGAACTTCACCCGCAACTGCCTCGGAAGCCTCGCGAAGTGCCGCATCCTCGTCGTCGGGGATGTGATGCTCGATCATTTCATCTGGGGTCATGTCCGCCGCATCTCGCCAGAGGCGCCCGTGCCTGTCGTTGAGGTCACAAAGGAGGAATTCTATCCCGGTGGCGCCGCCAACGTCGCGCGCAACATCGCTCCTTTTTCGCCACACACGCATCTCATGGGCCGTGTTGGCAAGGACATGGCCGCGGATCGCCTTCGTGCGCTGCTCACCGAGGAACAGGTCGATCCCGCTCCGCTTCTCGTTCACGAGACACTGCCCACGATCTCGAAAGCCCGCGTCTCCGCACGTCAGCAACAAATCGTGCGTGTGGACAGGGAAAAGCTGATGCCACTGACCGGGAGCGAACTCACCGAAATTGAGCAACGCCTCCGTCAGCTTGCGCCGAATCTCGACGCCATCATTCTCGAAGACTACGGCAAGGGCTTCATCACGACACCGCTGATGCAGTTGGTCGCGAAGATCGCCGCGGAGCACAAGCTCATCGTCACCGTCGATCCTTCACCGCGCAATCCTCTGCCCTGGGCTGGTGTTTCGCTCGTGAAACCGAACCGCCTTGAGGCCTTCGCCGCCGCCGGGCTCGAAGATCACCTCCTTCCCGGCCCGCCGTTCGAAAACACCGAGCTTCTTGAAGTCGGTCGCGTTCTCCTCGCCAAATGGGATGTCGCCAGCGTGCTCGTGACACTCGGCGAGCACGGCATGATGCTTTTTGAACGCGGCAAAACACCGCATCACATCCCCACGCGTGCGCGTGAAGTCTTCGATGTCTCCGGCGCTGGTGACACGGCCATCGCGCTGCTCACCCTCGCGCTCGCGGCAGGATTCAACCTTCAAGATGCCGCCGACATCGCCAACCACGCCAGCGGCATCGTCGTCGGCAAGCTCGGCACCGCCACACTGACCCCCGACGAGCTTCTCGCAGCCTTTTCGTGACATGAGCACCGATTTCTCCTCTCTTTTCAAAACTCACCTCGTCGAGCATCAGGATGCCATCGCCAAGCTCAGCGCGATGCATGATCAAATCGCCCCGCTGGCCGACGCCTGGCTCACCGCGCTGAAGAACGGCAAAAAAGTCATCTTCTTCGGCAACGGTGGCAGTGCTGCCGATGCGCAGCATCTCGCCGCGGAACTTGTCGTGCGTTATCGCATCAATCGCCCGGCGCTCGCCGGCATCGCGTTGACCACCGATACGTCGATTCTTACCGCCCACAGCAATGACTTCGGTTTTGAAACCGTCTTCTCGCGCCAGATCGAGGCGCTGGCCCAGCCCGGCGATGTCGCTTTGGGCATCTCGACCAGTGGTACGAGCAAAAACGTCCTTCTTGGCCTTCAGGCCGCCAACAAACGCGGTTGCGTCACCATCGCCTTCACTGGCGAAAAAGGCGCCGATTGTGCCGCGGAGGCCAAACTGGCCTTCAAAGCGCCTTCGGGCATCACCGCTCGCGTCCAGGAGTGCCATCTCCTCATCGGCCACCTGCTCTGCGATGTGGTCGAACAAAGCTTCGCGGCAGCTTAAAGCCCGCGTCTCGCGTCCTTCATGGCCGCAGGCAGTCATATCCTCAAAACACTCTCGCTGGCCACCACGCTGCGAATGGTACGGCTGTTGTTGAGCCTCGTGCTCACCTGCGTGCTCGCACGACATCTCGGTGGTTCCGGTTTCGGCGAACTCGCCGTCGCCATGGCGCTCGTTTCGATCCTGCTCAGCGTCGGCGAACTCGGTTTCTCGCGCTACACCGTGCGCGAACTCATGAAGCACGGCAACGACCCCGCCACCGTGCTCGGCACCACCATCACTGCGCGCCTCATCGTCTCCACGCTGCTGTTCATCGGCTTGATCGCATGGATCAACACACGCACGCCACACGCATCGCTGCTCTACATCGTTTACGGCACCCAGCTTCTCACGAATCCCGCCACCGAGGTGCTTGCATGGCTGGAAGCCAGTGGCCGTGTCTCCAAAGCCGTCATCGCTCAATTCATCGGCTTTCTCGCCAGCGCTGCGTTTATCGCCTTCGGCATCTGGAAAAACGAACCGCTGTGGTTCTTCGCGCTCACCTACGCGCTCGAAGGCTGGATCTTCATCGCGCTCAGCGCCTGCGCCTTCTGGCGTCACGGCGGCCACATCAACCTCCGCGCCTTTCAATTCTCCCGCGCCTGGGCGTTGTTCAGCCGTTCCTGGCCCGAACTCGCCTCGCAAGCCGCGCTTATCCTTCTCTTCCGCCTCGACACCATGATGATCGAATGGCTCCGCGGCGCGGAAGAAGCGGGTATCTATGGTGCGGCCGTCCGTGTCTCCGAAATGGCCTACTTCGTGCCCGGCATCCTCGCCACGCTCTTCCTGCCACGTTTGATGGAGGCCCGCCAGACTGATACCGCGCTCTACGACAAGCGCGTCATCGATTACTTCTCCGCCTCCGTCGTCCTCGCCTTCGCCGTGGCCGCCGGATTGCTCATTCTCTCACCACTGCTGCCATTCGCCTTCGGCCACACCTTCGATCGCAGCAGCGAAATGCTCCGCATTCACGCCTGGGCCTTCATTCCTTACGCGATTGGCATCGCCCGCACGCAAATCCTCACCGTCGAGGACAAACTCGCCGCCAACCTGCCTTCCGTCATCGTCGCAGTCGCCATCAACGCCTGGCTCAACATCGAATGGATTCCCGCCCACGGTGGTGTCGGCGCCGCCTGGGCCACTCTCGTCTCCTACACCCTGGCCTGGATCATCTGGACCTACTTCTCGCCCGATCTGCGCAAACATGTCTCTGGCCTGATGACCCGCGCCTTCATCGGCCTCCCCCGCTTTACGTTGCTGCGCGCACGCTCTCTTTTCAGTCCAACTGAGAATCGCGAACCGCGAACCGCGAACTAAAATATGCAAGGTCGCGCCATCATCATCTTTCTCGGCGGCATCGGTGCGGTCTATGTCATGCTCTCCGTGTTGCTTGCCGGTGGCAACTCCATCGGCGCGCTCGCGCAGTTCCTCTCCGTCGGCTCGTTCATCCTTGCCATCGCACAGCCACGGCTCGCCCTCTATCTGATGGTCATCTACGCTGGATACAGCGACCTGCTGAAACGCATGATGGTCTTCGACGGTCATGTCACCATGAACGACGTGCTCTGGGTCCGCGCCCTCTGTCCGCTCACACTGGCCGGCATCTGCCTCGGTACACTCGTGCGCTCATTGCATGACGGCTCGTTGTATCAGAGACGCAAGCTTGCCTCCCTCCTCATCTGCATCCTTGGCTTCATCATCTCCGGTGCCTCTGCCTTGCGCAGCGGTGGCGGCTTCAACGCGGCCGCCACACAACTTGCCGACGGCGCGGCCTACATGTTCCTGCTCTTCGTCGTGCCCTGCACCTTCCGCAAACCGGAGGAGGTCGTCGCCTTCATCAAATACTGCCTCATCATCTTCGTGCCGGTCGCACTCTACGGCCTCAAGCAGCAGATCTTCGGCCTCAGCGATTTCGAAATCGAATACCTCCGCTCCGGTCTCACCGTTCTCTCCAAACACCTCGACGACGTCCGCCCGCGCCCCTTCTCCACGCTCGTGGACAGCTCCCCCTTCGGCACCAGTTGCGCCATCTGCGCCTGCCTCGCGCTCATCGTGCGCCGTCATCATCGCGACACCGGCACACGAACCTGGGGTGCGATGAGTTTTGTGCTCTTCGTGCTCTTCGTCGCAGGTTGCGTTGCCAGCATGACGCGTTTCGCCAACGTCAACTGGGCGCTGCCCATCCTGCTGCTGCCTGTGCTTCGCAGCGCTCGTGGCACCGCCACGCTCTATGCCTCCGTCGTCGGCCTTTTCGTCACCGCATGCATCTACGCGCAGGATTTGATCAACGGGGTCACCAAGCTCACCTGGTGGGCGCTCGAAAACTTCGGCGGCACCGCCATTGGCGAGCAATTCGTGCGCTTCTGGACGATCTGCGACCGTCTCGAAGGCATGCACGACCTCGCTCACAACCCGCTCATGTGGACGATGTTTGGCTACGGGACCAAAGGCGCGGCGGACATGCATGAGGCGCATTTGGTCGCCAGCCACGACCTCATCTCCAACATGCTGCTCGAAATCGGCTGGCTGCCGCTGAGCATCGTGCTCATCATCGCGGCACTCGCGTTGCATTCATTCCACCGCAGCGTGTGGAACCTCCGTGGATCAAAGATGTTCAGCATCTGCCTGTGGATGGTCGGCGTGGAGTTTGGCCTGCTCGTTCACAACATCTTCGCCGGCAACGTCACCTCCACCTTTCCGGTGAACTTCTTCTTCTGGTTCGTCGCCGGTGCGCTCAACTCCTGCATCGCATATCAGGAAAATCAGCGCACATCCACGCGACGCATCGCCAATCCTGTTCCCCATCCGATGTCGCCGCGTCATCCGGCCTTCGTGCATGCGCAGGCCATGCAGCCCCATGGCTGATTCCTCCCAGCTCATTGTCATCGCCCCCTACGCCTTGCGCGACTGGACGGGCAGGCCGCGTCGTTACCTCGATCCGGCACCGATGCCCTTTCGCTCGCAATCGCTCATCGGCGCATGGTTCGACAACGATGAACAACTCGAACGCGACTACCACCGCAGCCAGCGCGGCACCACGCAACGCATCTTTGCCGCATTTCGCCTCATCGCGCAAAACTACGCCACGTTGCATCGAGCCCGCATGATCTACTGCCTTGACGGCATGCACTACGCGATCCTCCTTCAGCTTGCACGCATCGGCCTGTTTCACACCAAAGGAAAAATCATCCGACGCCTCGCCTTCCACGACAGCGCCTGGAAAAAACTCGCCGCCCGTCTCCGCCTCGCTCCCGCTGCCTTCCAGATCGAATGCATCACGCACGAGCAATTCGCTTCCGCATCTCACGAACTCGGCGCACATCGCGTCATCTCGCGTCCGTGGAAGATCGACACCGGCTGGTTTCATCCTGCGCCCGAGGTGCCAAAAACTCGCGCTCTGCTGCCCGGCAACATCAGTCGTGACGAATCCATCGTCCCGCCGCTTCTGCATCGCGGCATTTCCATCACCCGCGTCGCCCGTCTCGCCAGCCTGCAGCAACATTACGCCGCCGAGATCGCCGATCCGCGCTTCGAACTCGTCACCAACGCCGCGCATCGCGAGTATCGCGAGCTTCTTCACTCCGCGCCCGCCATTCTGCTGCCCATCGTGCCGTGCGATGGCTCTGCGGGCCTCACCGCCGCGATGGAAGCCATCGCCGCAGGGGTTCCCGTGCTTGCCAACCGCAGCATGGGCCTCACCGAACTCTTCGCCGAGTGCCAGTATCCCGTGCCGATGCTCCACAATCTCGATCCTGACGCCTGGGCACAGGCTTATCAGCAGATCGAGGCCGATCACACCTCACCCGATTTCATGGACGCGCTCGAGAACTCCCGCCGTCTGCTCACGAAGCATCACCGAATCCTGCCAACAGGTGACGACTGGGCGCAAATCTTCACCGCCGCCTGTGCCGCTGAGACCGCCACATGTGCAGAAGTCCTCGCCGAGGCCACGCACGCCACATGAAACCGGGCCTGCTGCTCATCAGCCATGCCTGCGCCGCGATCGAGAATCGAAAAAAGCTCCGGGCGCTCGCCGCTCACTTCGATCTCGTCTGCGTCACCTCCACCATCGAGCAGCGCATCATCCTTGGCCGCCCGTCTTCCGACTTTGACAACGACAGCGACGAACCCGCGCGCCAATACACGCTCATCCGCCTCACTCGCCGCGGAAACAGCGACACCACCTTCCGCTACGCCGGACTCGCCGCTGTCATGCGCTCACGTCGCTTCGATGTCATTCTCGTCGAAAACGAACCCTGGGCTGTCATCTGCTGGCAGTCACGCCTTTGGAAAGCCGTGTGGCAACGCAACGCCCTCTTCGGCGAGTTCACTTGGGAAAACGTCGAACGCCCCGGCTGGAAAGGCGTCATCCTCGCCGCCATGTATCGCGCCATGACGATGACGACCGACTTCATCATCGCTGGCAACCAGGCTGCCGCCAAACTCGTGAAAAAGCGTGGTGCTCGAAAAGAAAACGTCCGTGTCGCACCGCAGTTCGGAGTCGATCTCACCAATCACCAGCCCGCATCGCCCGCCGAGCGCAAACAACTCCGCGAAGCGCAAAACTTGCCCGCAGACGCCTTCATCATCGGCTACTGCGGTCGTTTGACCGAGGAGAAAGGCATTCACGAGTTGTTACATGCCTGCGACGAACAGCAAAACGTTCATCTCGCCATCCTCGGCTCCGGCAAACTCGAATCCTGGCTCAAAGAACAGCAGCATACATGCCCCTGGCTTCATCTGCTGCCGCCACGTCCGCATTTCGAGATTCCCGCTTTCCTGCGCTGCCTTGATGTCTTCGTTCTCGCCAGCAAACCGGTACGCACGATGGACGTGTGCTGGGAAGAGCAGTTCGGTCACGTGCTCATCGAGGCCATGGCCTGCGGCGTCACCACACTCGGCTCCAGCAGCGGAGCCATCCCCGAGGTCATCGGCCATGACGAGGCCATTTTCCCACACGGCGATGCCAAGGCACTCGCTGATCGCATTCGCCATGTCATGAACGATTCCGCACTCGTGCAAAGCCAGCTCGAACGCACCCGCAGGCTCTACACGCACGACGCCGTCGCAGCATCGTGGGCCGGATTCATCAAGCAACAACTCGCCGCATGAGCAGCTACCGCGACATCCTTTACCGCGACTACTCCGCTTCATTCGGCGGCCAGAAGGCACTCGATGCCGCGGTGCAGAACGCGCAATACGAGGCCACCTATGATGCATTGCCGTCGAATCGCGACGCAGCCATCGCCGATCTTGGCTGTGGCAAAGGCGAATGGCTCGCGTGGATGGCAGCCAAAGGTTTTTCCAAGCTCACCGGCATCGATCTCTCGCCCTCTGATCTCGCCATCGCCCGGCAGAACGATCCTTCACGCACTTGGATCGAGCAAAACGTCATCGCCTTTCTCGAATCGCAATCCGCCGCGTTCGATCTGCTGCATGCGAAGGATATCATCGAGCACTTCACCAAGGACGAGTTCATCCGCTTTCTCACCGCGGCCAAAAACGCGCTCAAACCCGGCGGCGAGCTGTGGCTGCTCACCTTCAACGCGCAGAGCCCGCTCTCATCCGCCATCCGCTATGGTGACTTCACTCACGAGATCGGCCTCACACCCGCCAGCATGGCCCAATGCCTCCGTGCCTGCGGCTTTTCGCACATCTCCGTTCAAGGTCGTCATTACTGCTCCACTTCCGCCAGCGGTCAGGCCCGTCGCATCCTCGGCGAGATCGTCTTCGGGCTTTCTCGTCTGCTTCTGAAGATTCGTCATGGCGAAGCCGCCAAGGAACGCGCCATCGACCTTCACTGCACTCAGCCCGATCTGTTCACGATGGCGTGCAAAATTTGATCACCCGCTCATGCACTGCATCGACACTCCAGCGGTTCAAGCACGCCATGGGTGTCTGCGTGTTCACGCACCGATTCGCTGGTTTCGTCGCCAAATCGCAGGGCTGGCAGCTCAATCGTGGTTCACGCAGCAGATCAAATCGTTCCCGATGCCACAAAGGATCCCAACGCGGCGAGGATGGCCCGATCAGAATCACACCCGGCGTGCCGCAGGCCGACGCGATGTGCATCGGCCCCGAATTGTTGCCCACAAAGCACTTCGCACCCGCAATCACGCGAACAAGCTCGTTCAGCGTGCTGGTCTTCACCTGATGCACGGCATCACTCAATCCAGTTTCCCCGCCCTGCACGATCCAGCGCACCGCATGCGTCTCCGCGAGGCGGTTCGCCAGCTCAATAAAGTTCTTCATCGGCCAGCGCTGATAATCACGGCTCGCGCCCGCATGAATCACGATCGCACCCGACTCATCGCGGCCAAACGCGCTCAAATCCGGCGCGGGCATGCATTCCGGCAGTTCAAACTTAGTTCTGGCGATGCGCCAGTTGTGCGAAGCCACCGATTCCTCCCCTTCCATCGCAACGCGATGCTGCAGCAACGCATTCAGCCTCACATGCGGCGTCTGAGGCCCGACGCACTGTTTCGCACCGCTCAAACGTGCCAGCAGATGCGCCACGTTCCCTTGATCATCGCCCAGCAGACACGCATCCGGCTTCAAGGCTCGCAGTTCCCGGGCCATTCGCAGCAAATGCCACGGCTCACACCACGCGCCGTTGAACTTCGCCTTTTCAAACACACGCAACTCGACTCGCGGACAGCAGACTTCATACAGACGCGCCGCAGTCGGACTTGTGAGAACGACAATGCGCCAGTCCGGATGTGCGGCGACGAGCGACTGCACGACCGGCAGGAACACGACGTTGTCGCCGAGTTGATTCACTTTGAAAACGAGCAGCGTCATCCTGGCGGACGCTAGCATGAACAATGTAGTCCGCGAGTCCTCTCGCGGCGAATCACCCATGGCGCCAGCAAACACGAGAGCCTTCCCCTTGAAAGACGCGCTGGAACACTCGCCGCGAGAGGACTCGCGGACTGCATGCCCGACATGCCCCGCCTGTGATGCCATCGCCGATGTCGCAGTCGGTCGTGCGGGTGTCTGCGATCTCTGGCGCTGCCGCTGTGGTCTCGTCTTTGCGGATCGCGCGACCTGGCGCGATCCTTATTCAGACCGCGATTACTACGATCCGGCGAACCAACCTGCCGAACACTACCCGTTGCGCATCAGCGCCACCGAACGTGACCGCATCGCGACTGTTCGGCGCTTCAAGCAAAGTGGTCGATTGCTCGATTTCGGTGGTGGCATTGGCAAAACAGCCCTCGCGGCGCACGCAGCCGGTTTTTCCACCATCATGCTCGAAGACAGCCACAAGGCTGTGAACGATGGCAAAGTTCATCATCCCGAGATTGAATGGCTGGAAGGCAAAACAATCCCTGACAGCATCGCGGACGGTAGTCTTGATGTGGTGACGATGTTTCACGTGCTGGAACACCTGCCCGAGCCACGCACGACGTTGACGCAGATTCATCGCAAACTGCGTCCCGGCGGCCTGCTGGTCGTCGAAGTGCCGAACTGGGGCAGTCACATGCGGCGCCTGCGCGGTCTGCGCTGGCAGTTCGTGCTCGATCATCACGTCAATCACTTCACGGCGGCCAGTTTGACTTCGCTGGTCGCGAAAACTGGCTTCAACCGTTGCGCGGTCGAGTTTCGCCGCACCTTCGCCATCAACGAAGCCCAACCGTGGAAGGAACCATTGAAGAAACTGCTCTGCTTTCTTGGATTCGGCGACATCCTGCGCTGCTCCTTTCGCAAGTCCGCCGCATGACACGCAAGCACCTCATTTCCTGGCTCATGCTGGCTGTCAGTGTCGTGCTGCTGATGGCGGTGCAGCCGTATGCGGCGGGCTACGGCCACTTCCGCAGGACGATCTTCGCGGAGCTGCTCATGCAGTTGAAGGACGCGACATGGCAGCATGGTGCGTTGGTGCCGTTCATCGTGGGTTACTTGATCTGGCATCGTCGTAACGAGGTGGCGCAGATTCCCGAATCATCGAGCCGCCGGGGCTTCGCGTTGATCGTGTTTGCGCTGTTCTTCTACTTCGCCGGATTTCGGGCGAACAACTTCTACTGCGGTTACCTCGCCATCATGACCTTGCTTGCCGGTGCCGCGCTTTGGCTGGAAGGCCGGCAAAGGGCGCGTGTACACCTTTTTGCGTGGCTGATGCTCGGGTTTATGTGGCCGCTGCCGTTTTTGGAGGAGAGCATTGGCTACCAGATGCGGCTGCTGATGGTGAAGACGACGGGCTTTGTGCTCAATGCCATCGGCGTTGATTCGCTCGTGTCAGGAACCGCCCTGCAATCCATGCCTAACATCGAATTGGGCCGCAAAGCCGGCGAACTCTTCAGTGTGGGCATTGCCGCGCCGTGCTCCGGCATGCGTTCGCTGTTTGCATTGCTCGTCGTTGGCGTGCTCTTCAGCTACTTCCGCCAGCGTGTGATGTGGCGCAGGCTGGCATTGTTCAGCACGATCCTGCCCATTGCTTTGGTGGCGAACATGGTTCGCATTTTGGTGCTGATCTTCGCTGCCATGATCTTCGGCCAGCACTGGGCCATCGGTGATGCGGAGAAGGAAGTCTCCACGTTTCACGAAGCCACGGGCATCGTGGTCTTCCTGGTGGCCTTGCTTCTCTTGCAGGCGGCCTCCTGGCTTCTCAACCACTTCTGCAGCGGCTTCGGCTTCCGTCGCAGTCGTGTCGTTTCACGTCAGATCGTCTCCTCGGTGACATGATTGCCCGCTCGTTCATTCTTTTCGCGTTGTGCGGCATGACCGTGCTGTTGTGCCAGTTTTCGCCTCAATCGAAAGGTGGCGATAAAATCGGCATCCTGGCTGATTTGCCGATGGTGGCTGGCAGTTTCGTCGGCGAGTCCGAGCCGCCGAGCGAGAGAGAGCGTTCACTGCTGCCTTCGGACACGATCATCGTGAAGCGCGAGTATCGCACACCGGGGCGTTCTGTCGGAAATCGTGATCTCGCTCACGCATCACTCGTCATCGCCGGGAACGACAGCCGCAGCATCCATCGTCCTGAGGTCTGCCTCGACGGCCAGGGCTGGACAATCACCGACTCGCGTGTGCATGAGGTGAAATTGCTCTCCGGCGAGATTTTACGCGTGCGTGATCTCACCATCGAGCGCGAGGTGCTGTTGGGCGATGGAACGAAGCTGCCGCTGCGGGCGCATTACGTTTACTGGTTCGTCGGTGCCGATGTCAGCACGCCAAGCAATCTCGATCGCCAGCTCATCAGCCTGCGCGACAGCGTCTTTCGCAATGTAAACCACCGCTGGGCTTATCCCTCCGTGATGGCGCGCGTGACGGACAACCTCACACCCCAGCAGAGCGGCGAACGCCGTCGCAACGACGAGGACACGGTGAAGATGATCCTTTCACTCATCCGCAGCCTTGCGCCGCACTTGCAGAAGGGTGAGATGCCACATTCATGATCTCCAAGCTTCTTACTCATCTGCAGCCGCTCGGCCGGGTCGCCGTCGCTTATTCCGGCGGAGTGGACAGCACACTCGTGCTGAAAGCGGCGCTTGAGGCGCTCGGGAGCGAAAACGTCATCGCGCTGCTAGCCGTGTCGCCCAGCTTGCCGCAAAGCGAGAGGGATGAGGCCGTGGCAATAGCGAATCAGCTTGGTGCCCGGATCGAGTTGCTTCCCACCGAGGAGACGAACGATCCGCAGTATCAAGCGAATGCACCGAACCGCTGCTACTTCTGCAAGGATCATGTTTATCGAACTCTGCGGCAGTTTGCTGAGCGGCACGGAATCGTGCATGTGCTCGACGGCATGAACGCCGAGGACACGCTCGATGTCCGACCGGGCCGTGCCGCAGCGCGTGAGCTGAGAATCCTCAGTCCGCTGCATGATCTCGGTTTCAGTAAGAAGGATGTGCGCGAAGCCGCGAAAACACTCGGTCTTCCAAACTGGGACAAGCCTGCCGCCGCGTGTCTCGCATCACGCGTTCCCTACGGCACAAGCGTGACCCCCAAGCTCCTTTCGCAGATCGAGCGAGCCGAAGCCGCGCTGTTTGATCTCGGGTTTCGCGAGCTGCGCGTGCGACATCACGGTGACGTCGCACGATTGGAGGTCCCGGAGGCTGACTTGAGCCGTGCTTTGCAGCAGCGCGAGGAAATCACCGCCGCGCTGCGGAGCGTCGGCTACACCTACGTCACGCTCGATCTCGCCGGTTTGCGCTCCGGCAGCATGAACGAAGTGCTCCAAGCGCGTTCCGCATGAACGAATCCAAGTTCCCATGAGAACCCCAATCCCTGTTCGATTATTGATCGTCACAGCAGTTACGCTGGCGAATCTCATCGTAGTCGTTCATGCGAGTGACCCGATCATTTGGAAACTCCGCGACACGGAACTGCGATGGGAAAAAGAGCGCAAGGCATGGGAACGAACAGCATTGCAGCTTGCTAGAAGCCCCACAGTAAACTTGCATCTCCAAAAAGTCAGTTCAGCGAAAGCCGCTTACTTTGAAGCTGTCGTTTATTATGGTGACAGGGTCATTGAATACTGCCTACTGCTCCTGAAAGGCAAGGACGTGACTGGAAAGCAAGCTTCCAGTTTTGTTTTGATGAGCAGATTGCCCTACGAAGGAACTGGTGAGTGGGAGTTGTCGTGGGCTATTGTTGAACCACCTCACCCCAAAGCCCCAAACATGGACGGGGTACTCCCCATCGTTCCGCAAACTTCCCAGGCGGACATTTGGGGATTACTCGAGGATTTTGAAGCATGCCCCAGCGCCCAACCAAAAAAAGGACTCTATGAAGTCATGGCGTGTGTGATTTTCGAAGACGTGTGGCAGCCTTTCATCCACTCGGCATCACCTGACAAACCACAAGAGACATTCGACGACACAAAACTCCAGCAGCCTGACTCTCGGGGTAAAAAATAGCCCCTTTGAATGTGAACCACGACCAATTCCAAGTTTGATGCTCAAAGCCCGCACCGCATGAACGAATCGAAGCTCCGCGAACTCCTGACACAGGTCAGCGAGGGCAAGCTGCCGCCTGATCAGGCGCTGGAGCGACTACGCACGCTGCCATTTGCCGAAGCGGGCCAGGTGCTGGCCGACACGCATCGCGTCATCCGCCAGGGCTTTCCCGAGGCGGTATATGCCGAGGGCAAGACTCTCACGCAGACCACGGACGCTCTCACTGCCCTGGTCGGCGCCCACGGTTGTGCGCTGGCGACACGTGTGAATGCGGAGACCGCCGCTCTGTTACTGCAGCGCTTCCCCACCGGCAGCTACGATGGCGTTTCGTGCCTTTACCGCGTCGGGCAGATGAATGGCTCGTTTGCATGCTCTCCCGTCGCTGTGGTCAGCGCGGGCACCTCTGATCTGCCAGTCGCCGAAGAAGCAGCGCAGACGCTGGAGTTTGCCGGAGCGCGCGTGATGCGCATCACCGATGTGGGTGTGGCCGGTCTGCATCGGCTGCTGGCACGACTCGATGACTTGCGGAGCGCGAGCATCGTCATCGCCGTCGCCGGGATGGAAGGGGCGCTGCCGGGTGTGCTCGGCGGCCTTGTCGCCGCGCCGGTGATCGCGGTGCCGACGAGCGTGGGCTATGGTGCAAGTTTGCACGGCATCTCCGCCCTGCTGACGATGCTGAACTCGTGCGCCAGCGGCCTGACAGTGGTGAACATCGACAACGGCTTCGGCGCGGCTGTGGCGGCGTTGCGGATTTTGCGGCCCATGCCTGCGCCGAGAATAGTCGCCGAGAGCTCAGATAAAGCGACAGCTTGGCCTGGTTTATAATTTCTATAAATTAGTCCTCGCGTTCCTCTAAACTTACCTTTAGCGTACCTGACCTCCATGAGACCACGCTGGGTCATTGCCATCCTCACAGCCTCCACTCTCGCTTCCACGGCTTGGGCGGCCACGATTTCCATCACAGGTGTCGACAACAACGGCTCTGGTGGCGTTTATCAGATCGACGGGCAAAACTACTGGTGGATGTGTGTGGAGCCAGATTCGCCGAAGAATGTGGGAACGGCCGAGACGATCACCGCGGACGCATTGTCCGTGCTGGAAGGCTGGGACCAGCAGAACACTGAGCGCCTCAACATCTATCAAACCGATCCCACGCTCTACACCACAGCCATCCCGAAGCAGATCGCGGTCATGGAGTACGTGCTCGACACCTACCTGCCTTGGGACACGCTGGCGGGCGCGTCCGGCCGCTTTGCCGAGCAGAACAGCAACGCTGCGAACTACGCGAATGACGATGCCTTCTACAATTCCTTCTTCGCCGTGCAGAACTTCCTCGCCGAAACCTACGGCAAGGCGGTAAAGACCGACTTCACGAACATGAGCGACTTCATGAATTACTACTCGAGCGGTTCCTCCGCCTCGGACATTGCAAGGTCGAACATCTTCCAGAGCATCCTCAGCGATGTCGCCGCCAAGGATGGCGCCAGCTTTTTCGACACCTACACGGCGCAGCACGGCTACCTCATCGCCAACACGTTCCTCCCCACAGCTGACCCGAACAACTATCAGGACGCGCTCATCATCTCCTCCTTCGCTCCCGTGCCGGAACCGGGCAGCGCGTTGCTGATCGCCTGCTGCGGCATCGCGGTGATGCTGCGTCGCAAACGGCTGCTGAAGTAGTCCGCGAGCCCTCTCGCGTCCTTCAAATCCACGCGATGGAATCGCGAACTACCAAGTGTGGACGCACATGTCTCTCGAAGACACCCTCTATCCGCTGCTGAAGCTCTACGAAGCAGCGCCACAGCCGGTCAAATCGCTGGCAGGCCGGGCCTATCGTGCCATTCCGACCTCGCTGCGCTACGGCAAGGCGTATGAGCGTTTTCGTCACGAAGCGCAAGAGGTTGAGTCGTGGGATGCGGAGACGATCCGGCGGTATCAAATCAGAGCTCTGCGCGATTCATTGATCGCGGCGGCCAAAGCACCGTTCTATGCCGGGCGCTTCGCCGAATGCGGCGTCGATCCCGCGAAGTTCGAATCGCTGGAGCAACTTGCCGGCTACCCCCTGCTCACCAAGCAGGACCTGCTGCTGCATCGCGAGCAGATGGTGAACCCCGAGTTCGATGCAAACCAGCGGCTCTACATCACCACGGGTGGATCGAGCGGCGTGCCGGTGGGCTTCTATCTGCACAAACGGGTCAGCCGTCCGAAGGAACAGGCCTATCTGGAGGCGCAGTGGTCACGGCGTGGTTATCAGCCAGGTGATCGTGTGGCCGTCATCCGTGGCGGCGTCACTTCCAGTCGTGCCGATGGCAGCATCAGCTACTACGACGCCACGCGAAACTGGCTCATTCTCTCTTCCTATCACCTCACGCCGGAACGTTTGCCGGAGTATGTCGCAGCCCTGAACCGCTTTCGTCCACAACATCTGCATGCCTATCCCAGCGCAGCGCTCATGCTGGCACGCAGCATGGAACAAACAGACGCGAAGATCGATTTCCCGCTCACCTCGCTGCTCTGCGGCTCCGAAAAGCTTGCCGCAGATTCACAACGCTATCTGGAGCAATTCTTTGGCGCTCGCGTCTTCCACTGGTATGGCCACAGCGAGCGTGTCGTGCTCGCCGCGCAGGGCCGCACGTCAAATCACCTGCATTTCTGGCCCACCTACGGCTTCGTCGAGTTCGGCGAGGCAAATGCGGAGGGCCATCGCGAAATCATCGGCACCTCTTTTCACAATCAAGTCATGCCGTTGATCCGCTATCGTACCGGTGACTACTGCAAGCCGACACAATCAGGTCGCGAGTTCGACTGGCCTGCCGTCGAAGCCGTGGTGGGCCGTGATTACGAGTTCCTCATCAGTGCCACCGGCCGTCGCATCTCCCTCACTGCGATCAACATGCACGATAACATTTTCGACGGCCTGCTGGCGGTTCAGTTCTTCCAAGAACGCCCCGGGGAAGTCGAGTGTCGTTATCAAACCGGGCCGCAGTGGCAAAGCTCACGCATGGAAGCGATGCGCATCAGGTTGCTCGCAAAGCTCGGTGATGATTTTGCTCTCACATTGCGTGAAGTGAATGAAGTCGAGAAAACCAATGCAGGAAAACACAAGTGGCTGATCACAACTCTGCCATCATGACCTTTAAGCTTGCTCGATGAAACAACTCGCCCAATACCAGGACGGACGCCTTGAACTGCAGGAGGTGCCTGCACCGGTGCCGCCACCGGGAGGAATTTTGGTGCGGACGACGTGTTCGGTGATCTCGCCGGGAACGGAGCGGATGAAGGTGGAGCAGGCGCGGATGTCGCTGCTGCAGAAAGCCAAGGCTCGTCCCGATCAGGTGAAGAAGGTGCTCGACACGGCAAGGACACTCGGCTGGAAGGCGGCGATGGAGAAGGTGCGCAACCGGCTCGAATCTCCGACGCCACTCGGCTATTCAGCGGCAGGTGTGGTGGTGGCTGTGGATGAATTGAACACGCGTTTCCGCGTGGGCGATCGCGTGGCCTGCGGCGGCGCGGAGTGCGCGCATCACGCGGAGATGATCGCCGTGCCGGATCTGCTCGCGGCTCCGATCCCAGAGGGCGTGGAAGACTGGCAGGCGGCTTACACGACGCTGGCATCGATCTCGATGGAGGCGGTGCGTCAAAGCAGTGCGCGGCTTGGCGAGCGGGTGCTGGTCATCGGCCAGGGCCTCGTGGGCCTGCTGGCGACGAGTTTGCTCAAAGCATCCGGCGCTCGCGTGATGGCGTCTGATTTTGTTGGATCGCGATTGAATGCCTCCAGGCAGATGGGAGCTGAACGAGTTGTGAATCCGTCGCAAGCCAAGCTCGAAAACGAGGTGCGCGAATGGACGAACGGTCACGGTGCCGATGCGGTGCTGCTCTGTGTCGGCGGCAAAGGCCGCGAAGCAGCGGATGCCGCCATCGCCTGCCTGCGTGATCGCGGCGTGATGGTGATCGTGGGCATTTATGATGCGGAGCTGTCATGGAAGACGGCTTACATGAAGGACATCCAGGTGCGCTACTCGCGCAGCTACGGTCCAGGCCGCTACGATCCGCAGTATGAATGGGGAGGACAGGATTATCCCATCGGTCATGTGCGCTGGACGGAGAACCGGAACTTCGAAGCGTGCCTGGAGCTGATGCGCACGGGGCAACTTGATTTGAAATCGGTGACCACGCGAAAGGTGGCGTTTGGCGATGCTCTCGAGGTTTATAACAAGCTGGAAAGCGAGCTTGGGGTGGTGATTGAGTATGGCGTCAATGTGGAGTGTGGAATGCGGAGTGCGGAATCCAAACCCGATCAGTTTGCGGCTCATCATTCCGCATTCCGCATTTCACCTTCCGCATTATTGGATGTCATCGGCGCGGGAAACTTTGCGCGGACCATGCTGCTGCCTCACGTGAAGGGCAAAATCGCCTTCGGCACCGTCGTGAATGCGACAGGGCTCTCCGCACGGCATGTGAAGGAGAAGTTTGGCTTTGCAAACGCGGAGACGGATGCAGCGAAGGTGCTCGGATGTGACACAGGCTGCCAGCCTGTGGGTTCAGGACAGGCTGGCAGCCTGTCTCACGCTGCGGCGCTGATCAGCACGCGGCATCATCTGCACGCGCCGCTCGTGCTGAAGGCGCTGCAAAGCGGCAAACAGGTGTTTGTGGAGAAGCCGCTGTGCCTCACACGCGAGGAACTGGCGCAAATCGATGACGCGATGAAAAACACGGGCGGCAGCGTGATGGTGGGATTCAATCGCCGCTTCGCTCCGGCGACGGTGGCGATGATGGAGGCGCTGAAGTCAGTTTCAGGACCAAAGACGCTTGCGTTTCACGTGAACGCGGGCGTGCTGGCACCGGATCATTGGTATGCGAACGTGGCCGAGAGCGGCGGACGTGTGCTGGGTGAGGCGTGCCACTTCTTCGACTTCGCCTGCCATGTGCTGGGCAGGCCGGTGAAGGTGACGGCCCAGACGGTGGGACGACCGAAGGTGCCGGACTCGGTGACGGCGCAGATTGAATTCGCCGACGGCTCGTCAGCGCAGGTAATTTACTCAGCAGAAGGCGACTCTGCGTTTCCGAAGGAGTCGTTCCGTGTGTTTGCGAACGGACTGGTCGTTGAATGCGAAAACTTCATGAAGCTCTCCATTTTCCGCAGGCGGAAGGAAACGGTGAAGAAATTCACCTCCAAGGGCCATGCGGAGGAAATGGCAGCGTGGCTGGCGTTCTTGAAGGATGGAGCACCGCATCCATTGCCGTATGAACAGTCGCGGCAGAGCATGTGCCTGACGTTTGCCGTGCTGGATTCGATCCGCGAAGGAAGAAGCATCGAACTTGGATGACAACGGGCTCCAAAACATCGTGGTATGCGCAAAGGCTGCGCGCGATGAGCGTGGGCGAGATTGGACGTCGCCTGTTCGAGGCATGCGGACGCATGCGTGAGCCGGCGAAGTTGCAAAAGATCACGCGCAGGTCCTGGGACGGCACGTTCACCGATTTTCCGAAGCTGCCGTGGCGTGAACGCGTGCCACCGGAACTGCGCAAGCAGCTCGCACTCGACGCGGAGAAGCTCGTGCGCGGAGAATGGGAGCTGTTCGGCTGGAAGAGCGTGGAAGTCGGCGCGCCGCCGTGCTGGCATCGCGATGCGATGCTGGGCGTGGTGATTGCTCCGGACATTCCGGCACGAAAGCTGGATCACCGGCATCTGGAACATGGTGCGGATGCGCGGACGATCTGGGAGATCAACCGTTGGTCGGAAATGACACGCATGGCGATGCACAGCGCGCTGAATGGCGACGTGCATGCCATTCGTGTGGCGCAGCTCTGGCTGGAGGACTGGTGTGATCGCAACCGGCCGGGTTACGGCATCAATTGGACGAGTCCGCTCGAAGCCGCGCTGCGTTTGATGAATTTCTGCTGGTTCGACGCGCTCGTGCGCGGCTGCAACGATCCCGAACTCGCGCGCAGGCAGGACGAACTGACCGCGCGCATCGTGCCGGTGCATGCATGGTGGATTTGGCGGCGCCGATCGTTCGGATCGTCGGCGAACAACCATCTCATCGGCGAACTGGCCGCGCTGGTGATGGCAATCACACGCTGGCCTGCGCTCGAACGCATGACCACCTCCGCGCAACGTGTGTGGAAGCTGCTTGAGCGGGAGATCCTGAGCCAGTTCGCATCGGACGGGGGCAACAGGGAGCAGGCGCTGCACTATCATCTCTTCGCGTGGGAAATGTGCTGGCACGCAGGACGTGCAGTGGATGGTTTGAAGGGTGAGGTGCTCGAACGCTTGACGAAAGCGGCGCAATTCCTCGTGGATCTGGCGGAAACACCCGACGCCTGGGATTTTGGCGATTCCGATGACGCCCAGGTGCTGCCGCTGCCTTTGAAACGCCCGAACGCAACGTCCGAATTTCGCAGCTGGCTGCTCAATCGAGCCGAGGGAGCCGCGTTGCGCTTCTGGCTGGGCGAACCACCGCAAGGCGTGAAACCTTCCATGCGCAACCAATGGCTGGTGCATCACGCGAGCGGCCATGCCATCTGGCGAGATGGCCGCTGGACGGCACGCCTGGATGCCTCACCCCTCGGACTCGGCAGCATGGCGGCACATGGGCATCTGGACGCGCTGCATGTGTCACTGTGGTTTGAGCAGCACGCACTTGTGATTGATCCCGGAACCGGCGTTTATTACAGCGACACGGCACTGCGAACCGAACTGGCATCGTGGGAGGCACACAACGGCCCCGTTCCGGTTGCAGGTCGTGCGAGCCCGCAAAGGCTCGGACCGTTTCTCTGGGTGAAACACCACACGCAGCCGGAGTTGTCGGTGCATCAGGACATCTGTGTGATGACTTTGATTCATGAAGATGGCCAGGTGCAGCGTGCCGTGCATGTCGCCGCAGGCCATGTGGAAATTTGCGATGAAGTCGGGCTCGAAACACCTCATGTGGTGACATGGCGGCTTGCTCCGGGCTGGCAGATCAAGCAGGAACGCGCCAACCGCTTCATCTGCACACATGCCGGATTGATCCCGGCGCAGGTGATGTTGAACTGCGACCATCTGGAGTCATGTGCCGTTGTGGAATGCGAAGCATCGCCGCACTTTCGCGAGCTGGTGAACACGCAGGCATTGAAGATCGTGTTTCGTGGCACGCTGACGACGGTCTGGCGCAAGGCGGACTGAGCGGACAACCCAGATTTTAAAATGACGAGGCGCGGGAGATGGTCCCGCGTCTTTTTGTTTTGGACGTCATACGGAGCACTATGGCTTCAACTCCACCGCCTTGTAACAGCGGTGCTCCAGCAGAGACGGGAGCAGTCCTTTGACTTCGGGACGCATCAAATACGAGTGCGTGTACCAATACACGGGCAGAATGGGCGCCTCGTTGAGCATGAGCGTTTCGGCTTCGTTCAGGAGCTGGAGACGCCTGGCGGCATCGCCTTCGCGAAAGCTCTGCTTGATGAGTTCGTCGTAACGCTGGTTGCTCCAGCCGGTGTTGTTGTTGCCGTCGCCCGTCTGCCACATGGCGAGGAAAGTCGCCGGATCGAGATAATCTCCAACCCACGCGGCACGGCACACCTGGTAGTCGAGCTTGCGCTGGGATTCGAGATAGACACCCCAGTCCTGATTCAGCACCCGTGCCGGAATATTGAGATGCTGTTTCCACATCGCCTGCACGGCCTCGGCCAGCGCACGATGCGCCTCGCTGGTGTTGATGAGGATGTCGAAGGCAGGAAAACCTTTGCCATCCGGATAACCGGCGGCGGCGAGGAGCCGCCTCGCCTCCGCAGGGTCGAAACGCATGACTTCCGGCGTGTGGTAATCAGGCAGAGTTCCGGGCGGTGTCAGGCCGGTGGCCGGCTTTTGACCTGCACGGAGAATGTTGCGTGTGATGCTCTCACGGTCGATCGCGAGCGCGAGCGCCCGGCGCACCTTCACGTCGTCGAACGGCTTTTTCGTGATGTTGCAGCGGTAGAAATAGACGCTGAGCAGCGGATCGGAATGGAAGAAGGGTGACCTGCTCTCGCGATAACCCGGAATCTTTGCCAGAGGCATGGTCAGCGTGGCGTGGAGCTGTCCGTCGAGAAAGGCGCGTTCCTCGGTGGTGTCGCTGACGATGGGCAGGAACACGATGCCGTTGAGCTTCACCGTCGCGGCGTCCCAGTAGTGAGGGTTGCGCACAACCTCGACGGTCTGGTTCACGCGCCAGCTCTTGAGCTTGAAGGCACCATTGCAGACCATGCTGGCCGGTCGCGTCCACCGGGTGTTGCCGCGGTCGTCCATCCTGCCGAATTTCTCGATGACGTGCTTCGGCACCGGAAACCACGAGTAGTGCTTCAGCATGCTCGGCAGATAAGGCGCGGGGCCTTTGAGCGTGATTTGCAGCGTGTGGTCATCCAGCGCCTTCACGCCGACCTGGGTGAAGTGCTTGATCTTCCCGGTGTGATACTCCTCCGCGTTGAGCATCGGGTAGAGCATGTTCGCGTAGTCGGCGCCGAGTTTCGGAGAAAGGATGCGCTGGTAGGCGAAGAGAAAGTCCGTCGTGGTGACCGGTGTGCCGTCACTCCATTTGCCCTGCGGCTGGAGTTTGAAGGTCCAGGTGGTGAAATTCTCATGTGTCCACGAGGCGGCGGCACCAGGAGCATCGCCGTCGGGGTTACCCGCTTCCGGCGCGATGAGCCCTTCGAAGATCGAATGGAAAATGAGATGCTCCGGCTGCCCGCTGGCGAGTTGCGGATCCAGCGTGGCGGGCTCGGTGCCGTTTCCCAGCAGCAGGATGCCGGCGCGGTTGGCCTCCTCGACCCTCGTGGGCCGGTGGGTGCGCACGTGATGAAACCAGGCGACGCCGCTGATGGCGAGAATGAGGATGAAGACACGGACAAGCCAGCGCATGAACATGAACATGACACGCGGGCCGGCGGTAGCGCAACTGGTGTGGTGAGCGGCGGCGTGGTGCTGTGGACTAGTGGAGCACCTGGAGTGACGAGCTTTGATCTCAAGCCCCCCACTCCACTACTCCATCCCCCATTGTCTGATGGAAACAAAACGGCCCCGCCGTGCACTGGCGGAGCCGCGTGGGGTTTTCAGAAATCAGATTCCAGCGCTGCTACCTGCCGAAACCGAAGCTGAAGTTGATGCCGCTGCGCGGATATCCATACGAGGGACGATAGCCGCTGTAGCCGTGATTGTGGCTGTGGCCGTAACCGGGCTGGCAGCCATAGCTGGGCCGTTGTGGGGGCAGCGTGACCCACTGGCCGATCGGACGACCGCAGTGGTCATAACCGACGATGCGATACTGGGCAACGATCGGCGCACCCCAGGAGGTGTAGCCAACGACCCGGGTGGCACCGTTGCCGTAACCGTGATCGGCTTTGGCGGAGGAGGGAGCTGCAATACCAAGGACAGCGGCTGCAGCGAGAACGGAGAAGAGTGTTTTCATGAGGGGGATGGATTGGGTTTCCATCGCTTCTGACGCAGCGCCTCCAAACCTATTCAGGCCAGATGAAAAAAATTCGCGCCTAGTGCTGCGACATCGATTTCGGATCAAACGCATCGCGCAAACCGTCGCCGAGCAAATTCAAGGCAAGCAGCGTGGCCGAGAAAAAGACGCCGGGATAGAGCAGCAGCCACGGATAAGTCTCCATGGCGTTGGAACCTTCGCGGATGAGCACGCCCCAGCTTGCGTTCGGCGGCTGGATGCCGAGCCCGAGGAAACTCAACGCGGCCTCCAGCAGCATGACACCAGGCACGGTGAGACTGGCATAGATGATGACCGGGCCCAGCACGTTTGGCAGCAGATGCTTCCACACGATGTGCCAGAAGCCCGCGCCACTGGCACGCGCGGCGGTGACAAACTCAAGGTTCTTCAGCGAAAGCACCTGGCCGCGCACGACACGCGCCATCGTGAGCCATTCCACCGCCCCGATGGCGACGAAGATCAGCCAGAAATGCCTGCCAAACACGACCATGAGCAGGATGACGAAATTGATGAAAGGAAACGCATACAAAATGTCCACGATGCGCATCATCGCCGCGTCCACACGGCCGCCCGCAAGACCGGACGCCATGCCATAGATGACGCCGATGATTGCAGCGACCGCCGTGGCGAGCAATCCGACCTCCAGTGAAACACGTCCGCCATGCAGGATGCGGGTGAGCATGTCGCGTCCGAGCGGATCGGTGCCCAGCCAGTGCGGGAAGCTTGGATTGGTGGCCTTGAGTTCCAGATTCTGCTGCGCCTGGTCGTAGGGTGACAACGCAGGCCCGAAAGCACACAGCAGGACAAGCGCGATAAGAAACCAAAGCGCCCACGCGTTCAAACGATGCTGCATGAGGCGCCTCCAGGCGGCCTGCGTGGGAGAAAGACTGGCGGAAGCCGTGCTGCTCATGCGTGAAGACGAATGCGCGGGTTGAGCACGGCCTGCAGGATGTCCACAAGCAGATTGAAGCTGACGATCAGCGCGGCGTAAAATGTGGAGATGGCGATCGTGAGTTGGTGATCGCCGTTCGTGGCTGCTGAAATGAAAAACTGACCAAGTCCGGGCAACTGGAACACGGTTTCAACAATGAACGAGCCAGTGAGCAGGCCCGCGGCGGCGGGGCCGAGGAAATTCAGCACCGGCAGGCTGGCGAGCTTCATGGCATGCAGAAACACGACGGAAGTTTCGCCCGCGCCCTTCGCGCGTGCGGTGCGGATGAATTCCTGCGCCAGAGTCTCCCGCAGACTGCCACGCGTGAGGCGTGCGACGTAGGCGCTGTAGATGATGCCCAGCGTGAGCGACGGCAGCACCCAGTCGGACGAATCAAACCATCCGGCGACGTTGAACCAGCGCAGCTTCAGGCCGAAGAGCATCGCGATCAGCGGCCCCAGCACCATGCTGGGCGTGCAGATGCCCAGGGTGGCCGCAAGCGTGCTACCGCGGTCTTCGAGCGTATTGGGCCGCAACGCGGCGATGGCACCCAAAGGCACGCCGATGAACAATGCGATGAGCAAGCCGGCCAGCCCCACAGTCGCTGACACTGGAAAGCCCGAGGCGATGATTTCGTCCACGCCGCGACCCTTGTAGTGATACGAGTCTGGCAGGTCGAAGGTGGCGTAATGCTTGATCGTGAGTCCGAGGCGCACAATCCATGGTTTGTTGAGGCCGTAATACTCCTCCTGCGCTTTTTTGGTCTCCTCAGAGACATTGCGCTCATTTCGTATCGCCCCGCCCGGGACCAACTGCGACAACGTGAAGGTGATCGTGATCACCGCGATGATGACGACGACCCCCTGAACGAAGCGGCTGAGAAGGAAGCGGATCATTTCGTCTTCTCGTAAAGACCGTCGATGTCTGCGGCGGAGAGTTCGATGAGATAGGTGGCGATTTTCGCGCCGAGGGCCTCAAAGTAGCGTTTCCCCTTTTCGGCGGTGCTGTGCTGCGGATCGCCGCTGCCGGTGTCATTTGTCGCCTTCATCCATGCGCGCTGAGCCCACGCCCATTTTTCGTTGATGGCCTTCAGTTTCCAGCGGTTGTCGGTGCCGGGGCCCCATTCGTTCTTTGGCAGCACGAGATTCGGGTGCAGGTGCATGATGAGGCTGGTTTCACGTTCATCGGCGTGATCGCCAACGATGGTGAAAATGTCGTCACCTTTCACGGCCTGATACCACGAAACGGTCGAGAGGAACATCTTGGGATGGCGTGCCTGAAGCTCGCGCAGCATCTGGCGGAAGTCATTGCCGCCGTGGCCGTTGAGGATGACAAACTTCATCACGCCGACGCCTTCGAGGCTCGAAATCACATCCTCCAGCACGACGAGCTGCGTGCTGGGGTTCATGTTGATGCAAAACGGAATGTCGAGCTGGCCGGTCTGCACGCCGAAGGGCATGTTCGGCAGGATGGCGACCTTCGCACCCGCCTCCCACGCGATGCGACCGGCCTCGGCGGCGATGGCGTCGTTTTGCAGCGAGTCGGTGGCGTAGGGCAGATGGTAGTTGTGCGCCTCCGTGGCCCCCCACGGCAGGACCGCGACCTCGTAACGGGTCTGCTGGACGTGTTTCCAGTTCGTTTCGGCGATGATCCAAGGTCTAGAGCTCATGGGGTTGCAGGTTTAAAGTTTCAAACCGTCGATGGCAATAGCGTTTGGACTGAAATCGATGCTTCGCGGTCGCGCCTGCCTTTTCGTGATGAAGGTGCCAGATTGGCCGCAAAACAGCAAAACGCGCGGTCGCGGTTGCAAATCAACACGCCGGCCAGAATGATAATGCATCATGTTTGAGTCCCGCACCGACCCCCTCGCGCCGCGTCACATCTTTGTGTGGCGTTTTTTCCGCTACTTCGCGTCCGCGGCCGGACTGGTCGCCGCCGCCCTCGGCGCGGGTGTGCTGGGCTATCATTTCATCGCGAAGCTGGGCTGGATCGACAGCGTGCTGAACGCGTCGATGATTCTCGGCGGCATGGGGCCGGTGGACGCGTTGAATTCCGATGCTGCGAAGCTGTTTGCATCCGGTTACGCGTTGTTCAGCGGGCTGGTGGCCATCACGGTGATGGGCATGGTGCTCGCGCCGCTGGCGCATCGTGCGCTGCACATGTTTCACCTGGACGGGGAGGATCAAAACTCATGAGCACAGAACGAGTCGTCATCGTCGGAGCCAGTGACAATCCGGAGCGCTACAGCCACAAGGCGCTGCTGCTGCTGCGCAGACACGGGCATGAAGTGGTGCCGGTGCATCCGAAGCTGGTGGAGATCGAGGGAATCCAGGTCGTGCCCGATTTGAGCGCGATCACGGGCAAGGTGGACACGGTGACGATGTATGTCGGCGCGGCGATTTCGGCGGGCCTGCAGGAAAAACTGACCGCGCTGCATCCACGGCGGGTCATCTTCAATCCTGGCGCGGAAAATGCAGCGCTGGCGGAGGCTTTGCAAAAAGCCGGAATTGCCTGCGAGGAGGCCTGCACGCTGGTGCTGCTGAACACGGGGCAGTTTTGAACGTGGCGCCGCTGCGTCGAGTCTGAAACCCTGACGCCATGCTGGAAATACAGAAAGCCCGATTCTATGAGCGCAGCCGGCTGCGTGCGAAGGGCGTTCCGGAGGAGGAAATCGCAAAGCTCCAGGAACTGCCGTTCAAGCCCGCGTTTGTGGATGGAAAGCGCGTACGGGAGGAACAGGACACGCCGGAAGCACCGCCACCTTCGCGGCCTCCGTTCCGACGCCGTTGAGTCGCGGTCTTGCCGCGCTGCGATGACCTGCTAGCATCGCGGCACACGCATGCCCGCGAACCGCTTTTATTCCTCCTTCGACTTCGAGACGCTCGACGAGCGTCCCCGCCATGACGGCGAGTATCGCAATGCGTTCCAGATTGACCGCGACCGCATCATCCACAGCAGCGCATTCCGCAGGCTGCAGAGCAAAACGCAGGTGTTTTTGTCGGGCGAGTATGATTTCTACCGCACACGGCTCACGCACAGCATCGAGGTGGCTCAAATCGGCCGCAGCATCTGCGCGTGGCTGGCGCAGCAAGGCGATGTTTTGGGTGATGATTGTTTTATCGACCCCGATCTCGTCGAAAGCGCGTGCCTGAGCCACGATCTCGGCCATCCGCCCTTCGGCCACGCGGGCGAGCGCACCCTGCACAAGCTGATGGATCCCTACGGCGGCTTCGAGGGCAACGCGCAGACGCTGCGCATCCTGACGCAGACGCTTTTCAGCGAAGGACGCGTCGGCATGAACCCGACGCGCGCGCTGCTCGATGGCGTGCTGAAATACAAAACGCTGCGCGCTGAGACACCCAGCGCGAAAAATCACTACCTCTACAACGATCAGGAACGCTGGCTCGACTTCACAATGGGCAGGCAGGCGTTTCCAGTCGAACTCACGCCGGGCAAAGCACGCAACGGCTTCAAGAGCATCGAATGCCAGATCATGGACTGGGCGGATGACACCGCGTACTCGCTCAACGACCTCGCCGACGGCATCCACGCCGGTTTCATCAATGTGAGCCGGGTCGAGCGATGGGCAGGTGAACGAACACTCAGCAGCGATGACCGCGCTGATGTCGAGTTTCTCTGCAAAGCGATGCGTGACGGCCGCGTCGAAGGCCGGCTTAACCGGCTCATCGGCGAATGCATCCGCGCCACGAAGCTCGCGCCGACGGCGAATTTCCTCAGCCAGAGCACGAAACGGCATCAATTCGTACTCGAAATCGATCCTGTGCAGCGACGCCGGGCCGATCTGCACAAGAAGATCGCGCTGGAACTCGTCTTCCTCAGCCCGCAGCTCCAACAGCTCGATCACAAGGCCGATTTCATCCTCAAACGCATGTTCGACGTGCTGCGCGAGCGCTACATCGAGTCCGCCCAGCCGAAGGGTCTGCACTTGATGCCAGCATCCATCGAGAAAGACATTCAGAAAGCGGAAACGGCCAACGAGCGCGCCCGCCTCGTCTGCGACTGGATCGCGAACATGACCGACCACTTTGCCTTCCGCACCTACCGTCGTCTGTTCGATGCCGACTTCGGCTCGATCACCGACTTTGTGTGAGCGTCACTTCCGGAAGGACTTGAGGAAATTGAAGATCAGCCAGATTTGCGCGAAGCCGATGGCGACGAGCAGGATGCCGAGTTGCACGGCGTTGTCCTCCTTCGGGACCGCGAGGCGCAGGATGAACGCCAGCAGGATGATGCTGATGAAGGACAACGCGGCGCCGATGGCCGGACTGCTGGACGACTGTGTGTCCGGCGTCGGGATGTGCGTCGGCAATTCGTCCCTCTGACGATCGTCGGGTTGATCGCTCATGGCAGTTCGACGGGTTGGGAGTGAGAGTGGAGGCGAGGGCGGGAATTGAACCCGCGCATACCGGTTTTGCAGACCAGT
>JAXMHS010000002.1:0-1642755 GCA_046346695.1 Verrucomicrobiaceae bacterium
CACATACCAAGCCAGGATGCCGTCTCCCTCTTCGCGCAAAAGAACTTCATCAAAGTTGGCGATACGCCTTTCTGGAGGGGGCGCGATACAACATAAACGACCAGCCGACGCCGCCACGCGGTCATATCCTGTTGAGTCAGCAACAGAAGTTTGCCGTTGGACGTGACGATCACAAAGAAGGTCCCGCGAAGCTCGAACTTTCCCCCAAACTTTTTCTCGGTTTGAAGACGATCCGCACCCGTGAGGGATTTCAGAACCGCTGCACCTCCATTGTTCAAGAACTCGGGAGGCACGTCTTTTCCAAGGAGAACGCACTTGCCATGAAAAGCGTGGGTCTCAAATCTACTAGCGTGCAGAAGGTGAGTCCGAAGGTTCGCGACTCGACCAGTGCCAACGATGTGTTCGTGTAGAGATGCCAGAACGCTTTTCCCTGATCCACCATCTCCGAACATCAAGGTGATCGTCTGGGCTCTGTTGCCGCTGATCAATTGACGGCCAAAATCTCGCTGAAGAAGTGCCACGTCATCCATATCGGGCAGTGCCGGATACAGGAGTTCTTCGAGGAAACGGTCGCACTTTGCATCTGGATTGTAGGACCAGGGAAGTTTCTGCGTGAAACCGTATTCCCTGCTGTGCGGAAGCAGTTTCGGCTCATCCCCCGACAAATCGAGAACTCCGTTCTTCACGGCCACCAGCATGCGCTCAGGGGAAGGTGGCTGCCTCATGGGCGACACGCTTTCAAGGAACTTCAGAATGCCCTTGCAGAACGCCTGCGTGCGTTTGGCGAGAATATCGGGTGTGGAAAGTCGATCGGCGAACCGCTTCACATAGCTGCTCACACTGCGAACTGCCTGGGGCAAGCTTTGCGCCACATAAATGCCTTCATCCTGAGAGAAGAGGAAGTGCTTTCCCTCGATCTCAGAGAAAGCGGCGTCCTCATCATGAGCGTACCGGGCCGCGATTGCGATTTGATTGGGTGTGCTGCGGTTGCCGTCGATGAAGACCAACGGCCCATACTCATCCGTAATCGCGTCTTGATGGACTTCTTGTCCAGGGTCGTCCAGGTCGTCCGGACGCGATGATTCCGGTTCATTTGGAGCGCAATTCTCCAGCATTTGCTGGCTGTCTTTGTGTTCGATAGTTCCCGCATGATCCACGGTCGCGCTTGCGGGCGTATCATCTTGGGCTGTAATTTGTTGTGTCATGGGTATGGATCTTCTGTGTTGTGAAAATCCATCGCCAGAGTGCCTGTGATGAAAGGTTGCCCTCGCAGACAGCGAGGGGTTCCAAGAGTAGCTAACATCGGAATGCTATTTCACTGCCGAAAGGAATGCAACTCACTGGGGGATGTTTTTCTTCGACACGTCCAAGGGAAGTGATGATGAAGGCTGACAACGAAGAAAGTTTCATCAGGAGAGGTGCCTGAAAGTGGTTTCAGACACCGCCAAACATCCTCAGAAGTGGTCGAACATGTTCTTACTTTTGTTCTTACTTTTCACTTTCTAACGTGGGAAACCCTGATTTTACAAGGTGGAGGCGAGGGCGGGAATTGAACCCGCGCATACCGGTTTTGCAGACCAGTGCATTACCACTTTGCTACCTCGCCGTGCTCGAAAGCGGGCGGAGAGTAGGCGGATCGCCTCCCCCTGTCAACCACTGTGGCGCAGGCGGATTTCCTCGATGGCCCAGGCCGCGTGCCCGGCGATGAGCGGATGCGGATCAGCCGCGACAACTTCGAGCGCGGGCAGATCATCTGGCGTGCCGGCATTTCCGAGCGCGACACACACGTTGCGCAGGAAGGCCGGGCGTTTGATGCGCTTGATGGGAGATTCGGCAAAAAGGGAGCGAAACTCGTCGTCGGTGAGTGCTAGAAAGTCCCGCAACGACTTCGAGAAGACGCTTTCACGAGCCTGAAAGGCGGCTTCGCGGGATTCCTGCGCGTGACGATTCCACGGGCAGGCATCGAGGCAGGCATCGCAGCCGTAGATGCGGTCGCCGATGGCGCGGCGGAATTCGAGGGGGATGGGGCCCTTGTGCTCGATGGTGAGGTAGGAAATACAGCGCCGCGCATCCATGCGTTGTGGTGCCGTGATGGCGTGCGTCGGGCAGGCGTCGATGCAGCGCGTGCATTTGCCGCACATGTCCTTCGCAGGCGTGTCAGCGGGGAGTTCGAGCGTGGTGAGGATGTCGGCGAGGAAGAACCACGTGCCGAGATGGCGGTGGATTTGCATCGTGCTTTTGCCGCCCCAGCCGAGGCCGGCCTCGCTGGCGAAATCACGCTCCAAAACGGGGCCGGTGTCCACGTAGGGTTTCTGGGTGCCTCCATGCGTGATGAGGAAGGCATCGAGTTCGCGAAGCTTTTTCTCGATGAGGTCGTGGTAGTCGTCATTCCAGGCGTAGCGGGCGATGCGATAGGACGGATGAGAAAAATGGGGCGCATGGCCCTGGTAGTAGTTCATCGCGAGCACGATCACACTCCGCGCTCCGGGCAGGACGAGGCGCGGATCGGTGCGGCGCTCGATGTTGCGTGCCATCCAGGCCATGTCGCCGTGTTTGCCCTCGGCAATCCATTGCTCATAGAGATTGCGATGCGCGGCAGGAAGCGCCGGCGCGACCCGGCAGTCGTCAAAGCCGAGCGTGCGGGCTTTGGCGATGAGCGCGGACTTGGTTTCGACCGGAGACATGCCTGATGAAATGACAAAATCAGAACTGAGCGAAGCGACACAGACGAAGCGGAGCCCGCTGGGTGAATGTAATGAATCAATGATGAATGACGAAAGTCGTCCGCAGGCAGGGAGCCTCGCATCCGGCGGCTAGCGGGCCGTGCTGGAACGCGACAGCACGCCGATCTGCTTGTCCAGCGTGTCGAGGGACTGCCCCAGGCGCTCCAGACGTTCATGGTGGGATGCCTGTTGTTGCGCAAACTGGGTGGCTTCGGCCTGCACGGGATTGAGCGTTTCGAGGAACTTGGCGAATACCGCGGTCACGTCTTCGGTGATCTGACGGGCAAGCATCTCGCGCAACGTGCGGGAGGACTCCTCAAGCTTGTCGAGGATGGCGTCACGAGCATTGCCGAGATGAATCTGGGTCAGCAGGTAAAGCAGCGCGATGAGCAGCACGCCCACGCTTGTGGCAATCCCCGCGGCAAGCATGCCGTCCAGCCACCAGCATGCTCCCGCGACGATGAGCACGGGCAGGATGAGACGCGGAACCCAGCAGGCGGTGCGGCGGGCCTGCTTCAGGCCGGGCTCGATGTGCTCGTCCAACTGCAGGCCGATCACGAATCGACGCAACGATGAGTCGATGTGAGTGCTGAAGCGGCGGCGCAGATCGCTTTCATCCTCCTCGTAGTCATGCACGGGCATCGAGACATCCACGGGGAAGATCACGCCCCTGCCGTGTGCGAACATGTAACGCTCGTATTGATGCACGTCCTCCTCCAGCATGAGGCCGATCTGCCGCCAGCGATCCCCCGTGCGGTGCTGCAGTTCCTGAAGCAGGCGGTGGTCGAGGCTCTGCTGGCGCTCATCTGCCGCCTCGTCGGGCTTGGGCTTGCGCTGGAAGGCACGGCGTGTGGCCAGAGCATCGCTGGCCAGGCCTGCCACACGCAGCACGGACTCGTGGTAGTCGCGCTCGGTGGCATCGAATGCCGGCAGGATTTTTTTCAACGTGCGGTCCACCTGCAGCTCCCGCTCGGTCTGCAGTTCATGGATCACGGTGGCTTTGCGTCGTGATCGCTCGAGGGCGGCATCGACGTTCCCGCGCATCTTGTTCAGGATCTGCCACGCAAGCCGCGTGGTGCTGTCGAGCTTCTGCAATCGCGCGGCGTGATGCCGTACGAGGCTGGAAATGTGGGATTCCAAGGCGTGGAAGCCGCTGTCCCGCAGCAGACGCTCACGGTCGATCCCCGCTCCGCGTGCGAGCATGGCCTTCTTCCCGGACACGGCAAACAGCGGAAAGTCACGGCCAAAACGCTGCCGCGTGAGCTGTCCCATGTAGTCCGTGATGACCTGGATTTCCTCCGGGCTGCGAAGGTCGCTTTGCTGCAGCACGAAGATGACATGCCGCATCCAGTCACGATGTACTTTTTCCAGAAACTGCCACGCCGAGGCGCCCCACGGGTTCATGGCGGAGAAAACAAAGATCACCAGGTCGGCGATGGGCACAAAGCGCTCCGTGATCTGCTGGTGCTCGTTCTCGATCGAATTCGTGCCGGGCGTGTCCACGATGTGGAAATCGCGCAGGAAATCGACCGGCGCCTGCACCTCGTCCAAGGTGGGTGTCACGGCGGTGACCCGGTACTCCGCGCCATGTTTGAAGAAGAGAATCTTGTCCGTCGTGGGCATCACTCCGGTCTGGGAGAAGTCCTGGCCGAAGAGCGCGTTGAGGAAGGTGGACTTGCCCACGTTCACCTCGCCGACGACGACAAACACAAACGGTTCCTTCAGGCTGGCGATGAGATTGTCGATGATCATGGCCGACTCGGCGTCGCCGCCGGTCTCGCGCACAGCCGCCCCCAAGGCCAGCAGCTCCGTGCCAACACGTGAGCGCAATTCGAAGTAATCATTCCCGATCATGAAGCCGCCAAAGTGCCGCGAGCACACGACACCGCAACTCTGGAGCAGGGATTTCCGCCGCAACGTGGCTTGCCGTGGACTTGAACCACTCCTAAAGAGGAAGTCCTGTCCGACGCGCCGTCCATTTCTCCATCCACCGCCTCATCCACCCCATGGTGGCTGTGGCCGCATGTGCTGAGCCTCGAGGCTCCGTTGGTCGCGGTGCTATGGCAGCATGCGCTGGCGCATGCGCATGGCGTGCATCTGCCGCCGATGCTGGACGCGGGCCTCGCACTTACATGCTGGCTGATTTACGTGATTGACCGCACACTCGACACCCTGGCGCATCCTGCACACGCGCTGGACGCGCGGCATGCCTTTTACCTTCGCCACCGCCGTGTGCTGCTGGCAGGCGTGCTTCCTCCGGCGCTGCTGCTGCTGGCATGGATGGCCTTCTTCGTCATTCCCGAGGGCGTGCTGTGGCAGGCGCTGGGCTTGTCACTGCTGGTGGCGCTGTATCTCGCCTCGTGGCCGGCCCAGGGTGCAGGGCGGTGGCGTGATCTGCTTTTTTCATGCGCAGGACTCGGCGCCATCCTGCTCATCTCCCACATGCCGTTGGAGGCAGGCCAGCGCCTCGTTCTGTCCGTGCTCGTGCTGGTGGTGATGGTGCTGGCTTTTTTGCGCCAGTTGGAGATCCGGTTTCACATGATGCCCAAGGCGACCGCGGCGGCGCTTTTGTTTGCAATGGGCTGCACCACCAGCACGCGCTTCCTCGCCATGCCGGAACGCTGGCTCGAACCCGTGGTGGAATGCGTGCTGCTGGCGCTTCTGTTTGCCTGCAACCTGCACGGCATCTCCAACCGCGAGCAAAACACCACCCTCGCATCGTGGCGGCATGCGTTGCGGGTGCTTGGCACGCTCGTGTTTGCGCTCGGTGTGCTGTGGCTGGTGGAGTTCGGGTTGCTGGAAAGCTCCTTGCACGCAACCGCGGGTGTGGTGACTGCCGCCACGGTGTTGTATGCGCTGGTGTTTCGCTTCCGCGAGCGCCTGAGTCCGGACGCCCACCGCGTGCTGGCCGATCTGGCGGTGATCGCACCGCTGCCGCTGGTCTGGTGGTAAAAACGCCGGCCCGGCCCGTTTATCCCATCATGAAATTCGCACTGCCTCTCCTGCTGTCCTGCCTCTGCCTGCCACTCTTCGCCCAGCAGGGGTCCGACTCACGTGATGTGCTCTTCAAACAGGGTGTGGATGCTTTTTTCGCCGCGAAGCCGAAGGAATCCGTCGCCGCGTTCGACAAGCTCATCGCGCTCGTTCCCTCGTACAAGCCGCAACTCTGGCAGCGCGGACTCGCGCTCTATTACGCAGGCGATTTCAAAGGCGGACGAGAGCAGTTTGAAGTGCATCAAACCGTGAACGGCAACGACGTGGAGAACGCGGCGTGGCATTTCCTTTGCATCGCGAAAGGCGAGAGCGTGGAGGCCGCGCGCAAAGTCTTCATCCCCATCGAAGGCGACTCACGCATCCCGATGAAGCAGGTGCACGAGTTGTTCGCCGGCAAGGGCAGTGAAGAAGCCGTGTTGAAGGCCGCCGAGGAAGGTGAGGGAGAACGTCTGCGCAATCACCGCTGCTACGCGCATCTCTACCTCGGCCTCTACTTCGAAGCGACCGGCGACGACGCGAAAGCGAAGGACCACATGCTCAAAGCCGCCAAAGACTACGCCATGGACCACTACATGGGCCGCGTGGCGCAGGTGCATGTGAAGGTCCGCGGGTGGGACAAGTGAGGCCTCAAAGACTGAACCCGTTCTTCTGAAACATCGCACGCACTTCCTGCTCCAAGGCATCCAGCGTGCGGTCGCCGAGCAGGATGTTAAGGTGCTTCACGCAAACAGCATCGGGATCGGTGTTGTCCGGCGGCTCTGGACGTTTGGGCGGCTCTGGTGGGGGCGCGGGCGGAGTCAGGTTGGTCGGGTAGGAAAAGCGGCCTCCGCCGAGGTCCTTGACGCCAGGCAGTTTCATAAACTCATCCATCGCCTTGCGATAGGCGTCAAAAGCGGGCCTCAGCTTGTCGAGTTCGGCATTGTGCGCTTTCGCCTGCTCCCAAAATGCGGGCCACTTCTTCTTTTCTTCGTGGATGGCGTCGAAGTACCGCATCAAGCGCCTCCCGCCGTCGTCATGCACGAAGAAGTAGGCAAGCACGTGGGAGGAATGATAACGGCTGGCGAGGTCGCCCACCTGGGGCATGAACGTCACGGATTGTCCCGAACTGGTTTCCTTCTTCTTCTCCGTCAGTGTGAAGCTGGTGATCTCATTACGCGTGGAGATGTCCGTGGTGTAGCCCCACAGCTCTCTCACGCCAATCCACCCCACCTGATAACGCGAGCCGAACAGTCCACGCCTGCGTGCGTCAGATGATTTGCCGCTGAAGGCGATTCCATCCGCATTCACGCTGAAGACACCGCCTTTGTAGGCCAGGTTCGACGTGTATTCAGCGAGTCCCTCGATCAGCCACACCGGCATGTAAGGCAGATACTCGTGCATCATTTGATGTGTGATCTCGTGCGTGATGGTGTCGTTGTTCACCTCGCCCTTGCGATAGTAGGCGCCGTTGGCGCCGACTGTGTCCGAGATGCCGAGTTCGTTGAATGGCATGCGGAAGACCTTGTCCTTGCGCACATACACACCGGCGGACCACGTGGGCGCGCCTGTGGCGAGATACTGCTCGCGCGTGGCGAAAAGCTCGGCCTGAAACTTCTTCCGCCCTTCCTCCGGGCGCGGCACGATGCCCCAGGGCATCAGGCGCACGAGTTCGTAGGTGCTCTCAAAGGCGCGGCAGACATCCTTCATCAAAATCGCGCCCAGTTTGGCGCTGGTCTTGAACTGGAAGTGACCGGACTCATAAATGCAGTCACCCGGTTCCTCCTTCACCACCTTGATGTTCATGTAGAGCATCGGTTCCTTCACCTCCGTGGGCATGCGGCGTTTTTCCAAAGGCATGCGGGCGGCGTCGGCTGGATCGACGAGGGCCGCGACCGCCTTGGAGGCATTCTGGCGTACCCAAGCCTGATCTTCGGGGGAAAGGCTCGTCAGCGGTACCGTCGCCTGCTGTCCGCCTGCGAGGATCAGGGTGACGTTGCCGTCTTTGATGCCGCCGAATTCGGCCTGGAGCTGTTTGCCCTGCGAGTTCGTCCACTGGCGGACTTCGGCCATCACGCCATGCTCCACAACGAGCACCAACAAGACAATAAGAAGGCTTCGGAAAACCATGGGCGCAGGCTACGCGGACGCATCCCGGCCTGACAAGGCCAAAATCGACCAGCGCCCCGCGCTCCCCCCTCCCCGCTGGTGCGCGTCTTTTGCGAAGCTGTCACCCTCCATTGTCACATGGGTGCCCGGCACAGGAAAACACCGCGCAGCCACCGTAGGTTGCAATCTGAATCCCTCCGACATCATCATGAAAATGCATCCCCTGTGCTCCGGCAATCACCGCAACCCCTTCGCGACCTCGCAAAGCCGTCGTGACTTCCTGCATGTGGGAGCCTTGGCAGGACTGGGCCTCACTTTGCCTGAGATGCTGAAGCTGCAGGCAGCTGAGCAGACGCTGGCCATGCCGGCGGTGGAGAGTTACAAGCCTGTCGCCACGTCGGTCATCCACATCTACCTGCCCGGCGGCATGGCGCAGCATGAGTCGTGGGATCCGAAGCCGTTTGCCTCGCCGGACTACCGTGGCCCCTTCAGCCCGATCAAGGGCGTGACCGGTGAGTATGTTGGCGAGAAGTTCGCGAATATCGCGAAGATCCTCGACAAAATCACGATGATCCGCTCCGTGACGCACGGCGAGGCGGCGCACGAGCGCGGCACGCACAACATGTTCACCGGCTACCGCCCCAGCCCGGCGATCAAATTTCCCAGCTTCGGCTCCATCATCGCGCACGAGCAAGGTTCGCGGAACAACCTGCCGCCGTACGTCGCGGTGCCGAGCGTGTTCTGTCCTGAGCAAGGCAGCGGCTACATGAGCAGCGCCTTCGGTCCCTTCGCGCTCGGCAGCGATCCGGCGGATGGCAACTTCAGCGTGCGTGATCTCGCCACGCCGAAGGATGTCGACCAGAAGCGCTTCGAGCGCCGTCGCAGCCTGCTCGGCGCGGTGGACGAACATTTCCGCACCACGGAGAAATCCGACGGCCTCGCAGCGATGGACAAATTCTACACGGCCGCCTACAACCTCATCAGCTCACAGCAGGCCCGCGAGGCCTTCAATCTGAACGCCGAGCCCGCCAAGCTGCGCGACGAATATGGTCGCAATGCCGCCGGTCAGCGCTTCCTGCTTTCCCGCCGCCTCGTCGAGGCCGGCGTGCGCATGGTTTCCGTCAACTACGGCGGCTGGGACCACCACTCGAACATCAAGGGATCCTTTGAAAGCCAGGCTCCCGCCTTCGACCAGGCATTCGCACGTCTCATCCGCGATCTCGACGAGCGCGGCATGCTCGACACCACGCTCGTTCTCGTCAGCTCCGAATTTGGCCGCACACCGAAGATCAACAGCACCAATGGCCGCGACCACTATCCGCGCGTCTTCTCCGTGGCGATGGCCGGTGGTGGCATGAAGAAGGGATTCGTCTATGGCAAGTCCGACGCCCTCGGCGGCGAGCCGGATGAAAATCCCGTCGGTCCCGAAGACCTCGCCCGCACGATGTACCGCCTGCTCGGCATCAATGCCACGAAGCGCATCGTCGTCGAAAACGTGCGTCCGGTGGACATCGTGAACGGTGGCAAGCTGCTCACGGACGTGATTGCGTAGTCCGGCGTGACGTTTCGGGAGGAAAGCATTTATCTTGTCGTGGGAACTTGCGGTCGTTAGCATCGCGCCGCTTTCGCATGTTGAAAGCGAAGCAACACTTCGCACCTACGACGCTCATGAACACATCCAGCCGCTTTGTCGTCGCAATATTCGTCACCATGTTGATTGCTAGTTGTGCCTCCTCGGGAGGAGAGGGCTCGGCGGCGGGCATTCCTTATCATCCAAAACCGGGCAAAGGCCTTGTCATCATCTATCGGGAGAACACCTCGTTGTTCCGTGAGGGGTGGGTGGGACGCATCGTGAACTTCCGCCATATTTACGACAATGGCCGCGATCTCGGCAAGCTCTCGGATGGCACCTTTTTCCTCGACCAGGCCACGCCCGGCACGCACGCTTTCACTGCGAAGGACACGGACGAAAAGACGACCATTCACGTAGAGGCCGGCAAGACTTACTTCATCCTGGCCGAGCTCGACGTGGGTGTGTGGACCGTTGGCGAAACGCTGCGGCAGGTTGACTTCAGCGAAGGCGCCGAAGCGCTGCAGTACCTTGAAAAGGCCGACGAATGAAATCCGCCGCCAGCAGCAACAGCAGGAAGCCGGAGACACATCCAAACACAAGCCGGTTGAGCATGGTGGCGTCATCGCGCCTGGTCTCCTGCACGGTTCCTGCTTCAACGATCGTCTGTTTATAAAACAACGGACTCGCGACCTTGAGCACTGCGAAGTCTGATTCGGTGAAGCACACCGGGTCGAAGCCGGTGCGGCGCAGGATGCTGGGAAGATCTTCAAGTTCCGGTGCAAGCTCGATCAAGGCTTCGAAGCCAAAAGAAGGTGCGCCTTCGTATTCGTGCAGCAGAACGAGAATTCGCCGCCCTTTCTGCAAATGGCGCAAACGCCCCCAATTCGAATCGACCGGTTCGTAGGGCGAGTTTTCGTATCCGGCCATGAGCTTTGCTGTGGTGATGCCTTCGACATGCTCCATGCGTCCAAAGGCCCTCTCCACGCGAATGACACACGATTCCGAAAGCCAGGTCTGGCGCGGTGATGTTTGCACTTTCGAAGATGTCTCCATCACCGTCCCGGTCAGAAACGCTCCGGAGGTGGAGACGAATCCAGAATACCACGGCGTCATGTAAATCTCGACCTCCCGGTCGCTGGTGCCGGTCTTGATCTCTGGCAGCGGTTCGCCGTGAACGACCAAACAGGACGTTATGACGAGAAGGATGGCCCGCCACATGGCATCAGCCCATCTGTGCCCGCTGACGCAGGAAGTGATCGGCAAGCACGAGGTGCACCATCGCCTCGACCATCGGCACGGCGCGTGGCAGCACACACGGGTCGTGACGGCCACGAGCGGACAAAGTCGTGTCCTCGCCGGTGTTGGTGACGGTCTTTTGCTCGCGCAAAACGGTGGCGGTGGGTTTGAAACCGACGCGGAAGACGATCTCCTCGCCGTTGCTGATGCCGCCCTGGATGCCGCCGCTGCGATTGGTACGCGTGCGTACGTTTTTGCCGTCCATGAAGAACTCGTCGTTGTGCTCCAGGCCGGTCATCGTGGTGCCGGCGAAACCGCTGCCGATCTCAAAACCCTTCGTGGCAGGCAGGCTGAGCATCGCCTTGGCCAGATCGGCCTCCAGCTTGTCGAACACCGGCTCGCCAAGGCCCGGTGGCACGCCGCGCACGACGCATTCGATCACACCGCCGACGCTGTTGCCCTCGGAGCGAATTTTTTCGATGAGTTCGATCATCTTCTCCGCCGCGACGGGATCGCAGGTGCGCACGATGTTGGATTCGATGACGTCGGAGTTCAAAGCTGCGCCCGCAGGGACCTCAGCATGGATGTTCTGCACCGTTTTGACGTAGGCGAGGCATTCGTAGCCGGAAAGCGAGTGTTGCAGCACCTTGCGCGCAATCGCACCGGCGGCGACACGACCGATCGTTTCACGCGCGCTCGAACGCCCACCGCCAGAAACGGCGCGGATGCCGTATTTCGCGTCGTAAGTGTAATCAGCGTGGCTCGGACGATACGCCTGCTGCATTTCCGTGTAGGCGGAGGGGCGCTGGTCGGTGTTGCGCACGAAAATGCCGATGGGCGTGCCCAGTGTCTGACCGTCGAGCACGCCAGAGAGGATTTCGGCAGTATCGTCCTCCTTGCGCGGCGTCACGATCTTGCTCTGACCAGGGCGGCGGCGGTTCAGCTCGTGCTGGATGTCCTCCACCGTCAGCGGAATGCGCGGCGGGCAGCCGTCGATGACGACGCCGACGCCGGGGCCGTGCGATTCGCCCCAGGTGCTGATGCGGAAGAGTGTGCCGAGACTGCTGGACATGTGATTTTCATCATGGACGGGGATGAACATGCTGCAAATGGTTCGCCCCATGAAACTCCCGCGCTGGCTTCTCACCGTTTTCGGCTGTGCCACGGTCACCTCCCACCTGCATGGTGCGGAGACGGTGGATTACGAAGGCGGGCGCTATCACCTCTACCGCGTGGACAAGGCGGATTGGTCGCGGCTGGAACTGATCTGGCAGGGCGCGGATGGCAAGCCGCTCATGGATTTCAACGGCCTGCGCACCCATCTCGCCACACAGCAGAAGAAAATCATCTTCGCGACCAACGCGGGCATCTACGAGCGCGGACCAAAGCCCTGCGGGCTGACGATCTGCGCCGGGCGCGAGCTGGTGCCGCTGAACTTGAAGGACGGCGAGGGCAATTTCTTCCTGAAACCGAACGGCGTCTTCTATCTCGACGACAAAACCGGTCCCGGTGTGATGGAGGCTGCTGAATTCGCCCGAAGCAGCCTCAAACCGCGCATCGCCACGCAGTCCGGCCCGTTGATGCTGCGCAAAGGTGTGATGCATCCGGCCTTCAATGCGAATTCGCCGAACAAGCGCCTGCGCAACGCCGTCGGTGTGCGGAAGAAGGACGGGCAGATCATTTTCGCGATGAGCGACCGTGATGACGGGGTCAAAGGCCGCGTGACGTTTCATCAGCTCAGCCGCTTTTTCCTGCACCTCGGCTGCGAGGACGTGCTCTACCTCGATGGCGACATCTCCAGCATGCTGGTCGATCCGAAGCCAGATGCCAAATTCACGCCGAACACCTTCGCAGCGATATTCTTCGTGGCGGAGTGACCGGTCAGGCCTCGACGGGCTTCTCCCGCATCATCACCGCTTCCGACGAAGAGACCGGCGCGAGCCAGGTTTTGATCTCCGCCTTGAGCCAGACCTTGATGCCGTCCCACAACAAACGCACCGCAACGCCGTCTGGCGAGAAGCTCTGACGCGGCGTCCACACGTGACCGTGGTTGCAGCGACCATAGATGCCCTTGCGCAGACGCTCCTGGGCGAGGTGAACCAGACGGCGGTTGTAGAACGCCATGAAGCGCCCGAAGAGCGCCCCCGCAGGACCATCGTAAGGCATGCGCGTCCATTCGTACTCCGGGTTCGAGTACACCAGGCGCACCGGCCCGATGAAGTAGGTGGCGAGGTCCATCAGGAACGAGGCATAGATCAGCTCCGCATCACCCATGTAGGCGTACTTGTCCTTGTAGAGTGCATCGAACCAGATGCGCCAGCTCCGCGGGTAGGCCATGTTCAGGTAATCCGTGATCTCCTGCGTGTTCTCACCCGCGAGGTTCTTCTCCACCAGATTCACGGCGGCATAGACCGTGTGTCCGCAAAAATCGAGGCCGTGGCTGTAAAGCGGATCCATGAATCCGCACGCGTCACCCACCATGATCCAGCGATTGCCAGCGATGCGTTCGGAACGGTAGGCGAGGTTCTTGTAGTAAAACGTGTCGTCAGCATCCGGCACCGCGTTTTCAAACATCAGCCTGCCCACAGGATGCGTCATCAGGTGGGCTTGCAGACGTGCCAGCAGTGACGGGCCTTCCGGCAGCGTGAAAATGCGCCGGTCCCAGGTGACGCCCACGCTGTAGCTGCCATCCGACAGTGGAATGATCCAGCACCACCAGCCGCGGCCCATCAGATGGTTTGTGGACGCGGTGCGCAGACCACGCACGCCCTTCATGAGGTTCGGAAACATCTTGCGGCTCTTGAAGCTGTCGAGCCCGTTGACGTTGCGGAAGCGGCACCAGATCGAGGACGTGGGATGCTCATCCTCGATCATGCGCAAGACGCCAAGTTTTTTCGCAAGCAACGCGGCCTTGCCGGAGGCGTCGATGACCCAGCGTGCCGTCACCGTGCGCATCTGGCCTTCCTGGGGTGCGATTTCGAGCGTGTGCGGGGCATCGTCCCCGGCAAGCGAGATCGTTTTGATCGTGGCGGGCCGCAGCAGCTCGCAGCCGAAATCGCAGGCCTCTTTCAGCAGGTGCTCGTCCAGCAGCGCACGGTCGAGCTGGAAGGTGGGCAGGCGTGATTGGTAACGCGGGCCGATTTCCGTCAGATCATCCACCGAATCCTGCGGTGTTTTGCAGAACCACAGGCGCAGGCCGTGCTTTTGATACTGGTGCGCACTGAGATGGGCGCCTTGATGGAGCACACGCGTGAGGAAGCAGCCGGAGACCTCGGAGGTGCTCTCCCCCACCTTGCGGTCGAACTTCACCGTGCGTTCCACGATGAGGATGCGCATGTCCGGATGCTCGCGCTTGAGCATCATCCCCGCCGCCGCGCCGGAAAATGCCCCGCCCATGATGACCACGTCATAATCGGCAGCGGGATGGGTCATGCGGGTGAAAAAGTCAGTTGTCGGAGCGGATGTGACGGTCGAAAAGAACGCCTCCCGCCCATTCCTTGTACGTGTCTAAATAATGCCATCCGCCGAATCTGCAACCCACCAGCCGTTCGAACACGCCGCTCCTGCGCGTCTGGGCCTGCATGATGCCGTCTGGACGCGCCTGATGCTGGCGCTGATGCGCTGGCTGCCAAAGAGTGCAATGCTGGCGCTGGCACTGCCGGTGACGGCGGTGATCTGCCTGCTCGCCGTGCCGCAACGCGAGGCCGTGCGCACAAATCTGTCCGCTCTCCTGCCACAGCGTCGCGTGGGCGCACGGAAGGTCTTCCGCGTGTTCTGGCAGTTCGCGCTGACCTACCTCGACCGGCTCTGGCATCTCCATTTCAACGAGGAGGTGAAGTGGGAGATCGCCGGCAACATGGACTTCGAGGAATTGCGCGCAGAAACCGGCGGCGCGCTCGTTTTCACCGTGCACTCCGGCAACTACGACCTCGGCGCGGCGCTATTTGCCCGCAAATTCGGCCGCGCCATCCACACCGTGCGCAGGCCGGAGGCCACCGAGTCGATGCAGCAGTTGCGCGAGCGGGAGTTGCGCGAGGAAGAGCGGCGCGAGCCACATCTGCACATTCACTACAATGAGTCCGGCGGCCATCTCGGCATGGAACTCTGCCGCCGCCTCATGGCAAACGAGGTCGTCTGCGTGCAGGGTGACCGCGTCGTCGGCGACGTGGCCCCAACGTCATGCACGATCGACGGCGTGACCTACCGCATCCCGCGCGGTCCGCTCGTGCTGGCGGAGGTCACTGGAGTGCCCTGCTATCCGGTGTTTCTCGCGCGCACCGGGGTTCTGTCCTACCGCATCGAGCTGGGCCGGCCGTTCATCGAACGCGGCTGCAAACCCAAGGCTGCCGACGTGGCCGCGGCATGGCTGCCGGTGATGCATGAGTTTCTCACCCGGAATTGGGACCAATGGTTTGTGTTTGAACCGCTCGTTACCCGTGAACTGACATGATGAACGCGGAAACACGCGCCCGCTGCCTGCGCGCCGCCTATCTGCGGATGGTCCTGGCGCTCCTTCCGCTCGTGGTCGTCATCTGGCTGGCATCACACGCGCATCTGGCCGCGGCTGCCGCGATCTTTGTCATCGTTCTGTCCACCTTCATGATCGGGACTCTCGTGCCACGTTGCACGCTCTTTGGAGCGATGATCACAAGGCTTCCACCAGGCTCCAAACACGCGCTGCTCACCATCGACGATGGCCCTCATCCCGAGCACACGCCCGCGATTCTCGACATCCTCGATCGCCACCACATGAAGGCTGTGTTTTTTCTCATCGGAGAACGTGCGGCAAAGCATCCGGAAATGGTCCGTGAAATCCTCGCCCGCGGTCATGAGATCGGAAACCACACGCAAACGCATCCAGCACGCATCTTCTGGGCTCTGCGGCCACCACGGCTCTGGCGCGAAATCGCCACCTGCCAGGAAACGCTCACCTCGATCTGTCCGGAGCATCCGCCGCGTTTCTTCCGCCCTCCCGCCGGACATCACAACATGTTCATGCCGCTCATCACACGTGCGCTGAGACTGCGCATCATGATGTGGGACGCACGCGGCTTCGACGGCGTGAGCACCAATGTCACAGGAATCACCGAACGAATCCGCAATCGTCTCCGGCCGGGCACCATCGCGCTGATTCATGAAGCCACGCCCGTCGCCATTGAAGTGGCCGAATCTGTGGCCGCGACCATCGCCGGGATGAATCTCGCCTCTGACGAGTCACCCGGCCGGACGTTCGGCAGTGATGAGGTGGTTGTTGAAGGGCGTCGCGCCCCACAGAGGTTCGATCCGCACGGATAATCCGGCGGAACCAAGCACGCTTTCAAACAGCTCATGGCCTGGATAACACACTGGCGCCGACTTCATCCAGAAGGTCAGCCTGGCAAACCAGTCTCCGGCGACGGTGACGTGGAATCGCCGCGAATCGTCACGCAAGCAGCTCCGGATCACCAGTTTTCCTCCTCTGGCCACCCGCGACGCCGCGGCGCGCAACAACGCCTCCTGCTCCACCCCTGTGAAAAACTGCAGGATGTCGAGAATGACGACATTTCCGTCAAATTCGGGCAGGCCGGTGCGCGCATCGCCGGTCATGAATGCCAGGCCGCCAAAGCCGCCGCGCTGCGCCATGCGTTGCGCACACTCGATCTTCTTCGCATCGTAATCAAAACCTGTGATTTCAGGATGGAAACCGGCTTCCCGAAGATAAAACGCCAAAAGGCCCAAACCACAGCCGATGTCGAGCACGGGTAATTTCGAGCCCGACAGTTGGTGTGCCACCGCGCCATACACGGGGTCCGTTGCCAGCTTTGACGGCACATAAAAACGATCCCACAACCGGACACTGAGTCTGGCGATGCGGCGCAACGCTTTGAGTGGCAGGCCCGGATTCATGTGTCGATCTGTCGTCCCATCCATTTCCGCGGCACTTCCCATGGTGCAAGCAATTCGCAAGCCCGTGTCTTGAACTCTGCGTTGATCGCCGCCTGCGGCACGTCCAGCTCGGCCACGATGTCCTGGCAACGTTCAGGGTCACGACTCGATGCACCGCGGATTCTCACCGCGGCCAGCCCGGCCGCTCGTTCGATCTTTTTCGCGATCTCCGCCGGGCTAAGCTTGCGTCCGGCCACGTTGATGCCCGAACCGAGGCTGCGCTCGAAGAACAGGTGGCCGCCTTTCGCCTCGATGTGGTCGCAGGTGGCGAACACGCCGCCGCCATAGCGTTCCTCCGGCAAAGTTTCGTCATAGCCCAGCCCCACAGAGGCGCTGGCCACGATCAAATGTCCATCCGGTCCGCATTCCGCGCGCACACCCGGCAGCAGCGCGCCTAGATCGCGTGCATCCGTGCGCAAAACATCCAAATCGTCCCACGAAACCGCACCGCACTCGCTCGTCCCGTAGAGGTTGTGGATTTTGAGCCCATGTTTCTCCATCGCGAGACGTTCCAGTGCCAGCGTGAGCGGTGATCCGGCGGAGATGGCAAGGCTGACGTTGGCAAAGCACACGTCGCCCATCAGCCAGGATTTCCAAAGCGCCGGAACTCCCGGCAAAAACACCCGCGCATGATGGCTCATGGCTTGCATGAGAGGCTGCGCGAAAGGCTGGGGCGCGAAACACGTCGGCACGCCATTCAGCAGTGTCTGCAACACGGTCATTGTCAGCCCGAACGAGTGTGCGCATGAGATCGCCGCCACCCCCGCACCGCGCGAACCAAGTTCGAGCGCCGCATGCAACCGGTCCACATCCGCGGCCATTTGATCGAAGGTGAAAAACTGGCAGCGCCGCACGCCGGAGCCTCCGACCGTTTGTTTGATCAAAGCGGTGCCTGCGGGCAGGGGGATGGCCGGCACACGCCGCTGGCGATCTTTTTCAACCAGATGCACCGGCACACCGTGCATGAGGCCCGCCAGCAGCGCCCGCAGGATCGCTGGCGCGTCACCCTGGGCCAGCACGTGATCACCAGCGGGGCGGGACGCCCGCGCCTCCGCGTCCAGTTGGGCAAAAGTCGTCGCGCTGCCGTCGGGAAGCCACAGAGCGGCCTGCGCGCCGCGCTCTGCGATGATGCGATCCCAACGTTCACCAAACATTTGCAGTCCTGAGGACGAGGCGTAATCCATCTGCCGCGTCGTGCCGTAGAATGAACACTTGCGTGGGCAGTTCAACCACGGCGCGCAACGAATCTCACCTGTTCCTCCGCCATTCTCGTGCCATTACCCACACGCCAGCGCATCACCATCACCGGAGCGGGCATCGTTTCGCCTCTGGGCCTCGGCTGGCAGGAGAACGAACGTTCGTTCGCGGCGGACCGCATCGCGTTCAGGCCGGTGGATCTGTTCGACACCACCGGATTGATCGCCAAGACTGCCGGCATCGTCGATCTGCCTGCGGAAAACTTGTTTCACCGCACGCCCGCGCACAAGCAGGGCTTCATTGACCGCGGCACACGCATGCTCCTGCTCGCCATCCGCGAGGCGCTCGCTCAGGCAGGCCGGAAAAACATGGACGGCATCGACGCGCTGGTGATAGGCACCTCCGCCGGGGCGATGCCGCTGGGAGAATCTTATTTCGAGCATGCGAGGCAGGATTCGGGCCGCGTTCCCTCACAACTCAGCCGTGCGGAGCATTACCAGCCACAGCGGCAGATGAACAGCATCGCCGACGAGTTCGGCTGGCGTGGGCCGGTGGTCATCATCTCCAACGCCTGCGCTTCCGGCGCCAACGCCATCGCCTGGGCCACCGACATGATCCGCTCCGGCCGTTGCAAACGAGTGCTGGCCGGCGGTTACGACGCACTCGCTCGGCTCGTCTTCGCCGGATTCGACAGCCTGCGCGCACTCGCACCCAGCGGCATTCCGCGCCCGTTCGACGCGAAACGCGATGGACTTGCTCTCGGCGAAGGCGCGGCCGTCATGCTGCTCGAAGCCGAGGATGCGCGGCAAAGCGATGCCTTGGGTGAGATCACCGGCCACGCGACCGCCACTGACCTGCATCATCTCACCCAGCCCGACCCCGAGGGCAAAGCCGCCATTCGCACAATGACCGGCGCGTGCTTACAGTCGGGTGTGAAGCCGGAGCAAATCGGCTACATCAACTCCCACGGCACTGGCACACCGTTCAATGATGTCGCCGAGGCCACTGCCATCGCCGCATGGGCGGGTGATGCCGTGAAAACCATCCACGTCAGTTCCACCAAGTCCGCCATGGGTCATCTGCTCGGCGGCGCCGGCGCAGTCGAGGCAGTGATTTGCCTGATGGCGCTGCAAGGCCAGTGGCTGCCCGCCAGCCTGAATGTGCGCGAGGCTGACCCTGCGGTGAAATTTGACCTCGTGCGCAACTTCCGCCGTTCGTCATTCGAGCACGCGCTGACCAACTCCTTCGGATTCGGCGGCACAAACGCCACCATCGTCATGCAAAGGAGGTCTGCGTGAGCACCGAGGGCATTTACATACGCGGTGTCGGCGCGGTGAGCGCGGCTGGCTGGAGCGGTGGTGATCTGTTGCGCGTAGTGCGTGAAAACGCGCCGCTGCCTTCAGCGAACTGTGTCCGTCCGGGTGATGAACGTCCCTGGCCCTGCGCTGCGCGGCTCGTCCCGCCACCACCGCCGGACAAAGCCGCGCGTCATCCGCGCCTCCGACGTGCCAGCGCCATCACACGCTACTCGGTGGCCGCGGCCCTCGAAGCCCTCGCCGAAGCGGGCCATCCTTCTGGTGCTGCACCGCATGGAATCGGCATTCTCTTCGTCATGATGAACGGCTGCGTGAATTACACGGGGCGTTTCTACCAGGAAGTGCTGCAAAATCCCGCACAGGCCAGCCCGCTCATCTTTCCCGAAACCGTTTTCAACGCGCCCGCCTCGCACATCGCCTCCTTCCTCGGGATCGACGGCGCGGTCAGCACGCTGGTGGGCAACTCGACCACGATCATGGAGGCCCTGGACATGGCAGGCTTCTGGATTCGCAGCAGCCTCGTGGATGAATGTCTCCTCATCGCCGCAGAGGAATGCGACTGGCTCAGCGCCGAGGCACTTACCTACTACCATCCGAAGCTCATCGCGTCTGAGGGTGCCGGTGCGCTGCTCCTCTCGTCAAAACCAGGCGGACCGCAAGTGCGCGAGGTCATCGGCCCATTGAGCTACACCTCGTGGGACGAACGCGCTTCCCTGTTACCCGGTCTCGCGGCGCAAGCTGCGGCCCATCATCGTGACGACGCGATTCTCATCGACGACCGTTGCGGCATCGAACGCATCGACCGCGCTGAATCAGCCGCCTGGTCCAGCATGACGTGGAACGCCGTGCGCAGTCCGAAACTTGTGCTTGGTGAAAGCATGGGCGTGGGATCCGCCTTGCAACTTGTGATGGGAGTGCTCGAAGCACGCGAAACCCGGCTGCCGGCCATTGTCTCCATGCCCGGCACCAACACCGCGGCGTATGCCTGCGTGATCGTGCCCTGAAACGCGCTGCGTGTCACAAATCGAGTTCCAACTGGTCCTCCGCGCCCAGCGCACGTGCGTCGTGGCCGCGCAAACGCAGTTCCGCCGCAAACTCGCGCGTGTAACCGTGCACGAGGTAAATCCGGCGTGGTTTGACGAGTTCCACGGTTTCATGCAGCTCCGGATGATCCGCATGATCACTGAGTGGAAAAACTTCATTCACACCATAGCGATACTTTGCGCCGGATTGCAGTGCCCAGCCGGAGATCATCGCTGTGCGTGTGTGCTCCAGCTCCAGTTTTCCCCCCGGCGGAAACACCAGCACATGTCCCTTCGCTTCATTGGCATCAAAGAGCCGCCATTCCGGCAGTTCGCCGACATGATCGCTCACCACTTCCGTCATCTGCGCCACCGAAGGATGCACCATCACGGGCACATCGAGCCCATGCAGCAGGCGCAGCAGTTCCTGCGCCTTTCCCAGCGAATACCCCAGCAGCACGGGAATCTTCTCCGCAGCGATCGCCTCCCTCACAAAGCTCCACAAAGCCTCCCGCACCTGCTCCAGCGGCGGAAAACGATACTTTGGCAGGCCAAACGTGCATTCCATGATCAGCGTGTCGGCTTGCAGCAGCTCACAGCTCGCTGCGCTGAGGCCCTGGCGCAGCTTGTAGTCGCCGGTGTAGAGCAACGTTGCCCCATCCGCCTTGCGCGTGAGATGCAGCATCGCGGAGCCGACGATATGGCCTGCGGGCAGAAGGCGCAGTTCCCACCCTTCCCACTCGCAAACCTCGCCAAACGTCGGTGAGATCACCTTCCCTGCCTTTTTCGCCGCTTTTCGCGCCACCATCAGCCGGTGGGTGATTTCCGAACAAAACGTCAGCTCATGCCGCGCCACGTGATCGCTGTGCGCATGCGAGATGAACGCACGCTCCTTGCCACGATGCGGGTCGAGCCACAAATCCGCCTCCGGGAGGTAAATCCCGCGCGGGTGGGTGACTTTGATCAGCGGAGGCATGGCGTTTCGCATTCTACGCGTTGCGCGGACGCTACGCTTCGCCAGTCTTCATGAATGGCTTCTCTTGCCGATCAACTCGCAAATCTCCTCGGCTCCGACCGCGTTTCCACCACGCAGGCGGACCTCGCCACGCACAGCACGGACAAATGGTTCGCATCGAATCCACCGGAAGTCGTCGTGCATGCGCAGAGCACCGAGGATGTCTCCAAAACGCTGCGCTTTGCCAACGAGCACAGAATTCCCGTCACACCGCAGGGTGCGCGGGTCGGTTATGTCGGCGGCGCGGTGCCGGCACGTGGTGGCATCGCGCTTTCCGTCACCCGCATGAACAAGATCAAGGAGATCGCCATCGAGGACGGCGTCGCGGTCGTCGAACCCGGTGTGATCACGGGTGATTTGCAGGCCGCCGTGCGCAAGCTCGGCTGGTTTTATCCGCCCGACCCGGCTTCGCTCAAAGAGTGCAGTCTCGGCGGCAACATCGCGACCAACGCCGGTGGGCCGCGCTGCCTCAAATATGGCGTCACGCGGCATTACGTGCTCGGTTTGGAAGCCGTACTCGCGGACGGTTCCATCGTGAAGGCGGGCGGACGTTGTCACAAAAACAAAACCGGCTTCGACCTCGTCGGCCTCATGGTCGGCAGCGAGGGCATGCTCGGCATCGTCACCGAGGCCACGCTGCGTTTGATCCCGCATCCGCCGATGCGTGCGATGCTGTCGGCAGGATTCAATTCCTTCGCTGAAGTCGCCAACGCCGTGCAACGCATCCTCGGCAGCGGCTTCCTGCCCTCGGCTCTCGAAATCGCCGACAAGTTCACGCTGCGTGCCGCGCGCGAGTATCTCGGCGAATCTGTCACGCCACAAGGTGACGCGCACCTGCTCGTCGAGATCGACGGCCAGCCCGATTCGGTCAAAGGCGAGCTGCAGCAGCTCGTGAAGCTCGTACGCGACCTCGGCTGCATCTGCTTGAACGAGGCGATGGGCGACGAGGCTTGCGAAGCGTTTTGGAAACTGCGCCGCGAGTTCAGCTACAGCCTGCGCAACACCGGTTTGATCAAGTTGAACGAGGACATCGTCGTGCCGCGCGGCAAACTCGTCGAACTCGTCGATTTCACCGAGAAGCTGCAAGGCGAGTTTGGTTTCCCGGTCGCCAGTTTCGGGCATGCGGGCGATGGCAACATCCACGTGAACATCATGGTGCCGACGATGGATGATCCGGCGATCCGCGAACGCGCCGAAGCCGCGCTCGATCGTCTTTTTCATCAAATCATCGCCTGGAACGGCGCGATCACCGGCGAGCACGGCATCGGCATCGCCAAGGCCCGCTGGTATCCCGACGCCGTGCCGCCCGGTGCCCGGGCCATGCACACCGCCCTCAAGAAGGCGCTCGATCCGAACGGCATCCTCAATCCGGGCAAGTTCCTGGGCTGAGCGTCCTCCAGACGCGAAGTGTTCGTGAACTGTGGCGAATCTGGGCTAGGCTGGCTGCCCCCAAGCCCATGCCTGCCAACGCCAGACCCGAACTCCTCTCCCCAGCCGGAAACTGGGATTGTGCGCGTGCGGCGGTGGCGAACGGCGCGGATGCGATCTACTTCGGCATGCCGCGCTTCAATGCGCGTCTGCGGGCGGACAACTTCACGGAAGAAGACCTGCCGGAGCTGATGAAGTTCCTCCACGAGCATGGCGTGAAGGGCTACGTGGCCTTCAACACGCTCATCTTCACCGGCGAGCTGGCGGACGCGGAGAAACAACTGCGCTTGCTCGAAAACAGCGGCGTGGATGCCGTCATCGTGCAGGATCTCGGCCTCGCCCGCATGGTGAAGGCGCTCACGCCGAACCTGCGCCTGCATGCGAGCACGCAGATGACGATCACGTCGCCCGAGGGACTCGAATTCGCGAAGCAGCTCGACATCGATCAGGCGGTGCTCGCGCGTGAGCTTTCCATGCGTGAGCTGGAGCGTTTCAAAGACGCGCATGTGCCGCTCGAAGTTTTTGTTCACGGTGCGTTGTGCGTCGCTTATTCGGGCCAATGCCTGACAAGTGAATCACTCGGTCGTCGCAGTGCGAATCGTGGCGAATGCGCGCAGGCCTGCCGCATGCCGTATGAAATGCTCGTGGATGGCGAACTGCGAGATCTCGGCGACAAACGCTACCTGCTCTCGCCGCAGGACCTCGCCGCAGTCGATGAAGTCCCGCGTTTGATCGAGCTGGGCATCCGCAGCTTCAAAATCGAAGGCCGGCTCAAAACGCCTGAGTATGTCGCAGCAGTGACGAAGGTATATCGCGCGGCGATTGATCGTGCGCTGACCGGAATAGCAGCTCCGGCAACGGAAGATGACCGCTACGCGCTCGAAATGACCTTCTCGCGCGGCCTTTCCACCGGCTGGATGCATGGCGTGAATCATCAGGAGCTCGTCGGTGCCTACTACGGCAAGAAGCGCGGGCCGTATGTCGGTTCCGTCACGCGAATCATCGATGCGGACACACTGGAGCTCGATTCGCTGCATCTGGCGATGAAACCGGGCGATGGCGTCGTGTTTGAGAACCTCAACGACACGAACGACGAGCAAGGCGGCAGCATCTATGAAATGCGCGGCAGCCGTTTGAGCTTCCGCCACGGTCATCTGCGCATGGAAGGCATTCCGGTCGGCACGCGCGTCTTCAAAACGAGCGATCCAGCGCTCAATCGCGCGTTGCGTCAGTCGTTTGAAGGCGAGATTCCGATCCGCAAGCAGTCCAAGCTCGATTTGATCGTCACCGGCAAGGCTGGCGAGCCACTTCGAGTGCGTTGCGGTGATCTGGCGATCGAATCCACGATGCCGCTGCAAACCGCGATGAAGCGTCCGCTCACACCGCAGGCTTTCATCGACCAATTCAGCCGTCTCGGCGGCACGGAGTTCGAACTCGGCACCGTGCAGTTCGATGTCGAAGGCGAGGTCATTCTGCCGGTGAGCGAGTTGAACCGGATGAGGAGGGAGTTGATTGCGGAATGCGGAATACGGAATGCGGAATCTTCCAAGCTTCAGTCAATCACCACTCTCGAAAGCATGCTGGCGGCCGCAAAAGGCTCCATTCCGCATTCCGAAGTCCACATTCCGCATTTGTTCGCGCTGTGCCGCACGCGTGATCAAATCGACGCGGCGCTCGAAACGGGAATTTCACGCCTCTACCTCGATTTCGAGGACATCCGGCTCTACGCGGACCTCGTAGCGCAGATCAAGTCACGCAGCGACACGGCGCAGGTGTGGCTCGCGACACCGCGCATTCAGAAATCCGGCGAGGCGGGCTTTTTCAAGCTCATCCAGCGTGCGGAGCCGCACGGCGTGCTCATCCGCAACCTCGGTGCGATCGCGTTTTTCAAGGACGCAGGATTGCCAGTCACCGGCGATTTTTCGCTGAACGTGGCGAATCCGCTCACGGCGGAGATTTTGAAGAACACAGGACTCGAGCGGCTCACGATCAGCTACGATCTGAGCATCGAGCAGGTGCTCGACCTGCTCGCCGCCGCGCCACCGGAGTGGTTTGAACTCACACTGCACCAGCACATGCCGATGTTTCACATGGAGCACTGTGCTTTTGCCGCGTTTTTGAGCGCAGGCACCGATTTCACCAACTGCGGCCGCCCGTGCGAGAAACATCGTGTGCATCTGCGCGACCGCGTCGGCATGGAACATCCGCTGAAGGCCGATGTGGGCTGCCGGAACACGCTCTTCAACGCCGTGCCGCAAACTGGCGCCCAATACGTTACCGCACTGCGCCAGGCCGGTCTTCGTGCCTTCCGCATCGAGTTGCTTGAAGAAGACAAGGCCGAGTCCATCCGCGTCCTGCGCACCTACCAGGACCTCCTTGCCGGGAAACACTCCGCTGACGACATCTGGCGCGAACTGAAGGCCCAGAGCCAGCTCGGCGTGACCCGTGGAACGTGGGCGGAGCTGGTCTGAGTGCGTCTGCTTTAAAGCGTGTTTGAAAACTTGCTTTTACCCCTCACCCGACCTCTCCCCGAAGGAAAGAGATGATTCTGAACGAACCATCGACGGGGAGAGGGGATTCGTTGTGCGCGGGCTCCAACGCTGGATCCCTCTCCCCAGGGCACAGCACCGTTGACATCCTGCGCGTCATCTGGGGAGAGGTCGGGTGAGGGGCAGCTTGGAAGCTTCGAAAGGCGTCATCTCGAAGGTTTTCAAACACGGTCTAGCAGAACTGCTTCAATACAGCTTTTTGCACTTCGGGAGGAGCAGGAAGCTGGTTCTGATAAAACGTGAATGAGTTGATGGCAGTCAGGTAACCGTCGTTCTTGGTCGCGGAGCCAACCCAGGCATCCTTTGGCAATGTTCCGACTGAACGTTTGACGAAATCTGCGTGAGAGAGGCTCACATTGGGTGTGAAGTGCGTCACCTGGCCATTTTGAACGATGATCAAGACATAGTAGCCGTCACGGATCTCAAACTTGTCGGCGGGCGGTTTCATGATTTTGATCAAAGGATGTCCCGGGCCAAATCGTGGTCAATACACACTTGAGAACGCCGTCTTGCCGACGCGGAACTTCCTTGAACGGCGGCGGTTTGACGCGAGTATTCATCCCACATGTCGCGGCACCATCATGACGATTACAGCTTCCTGCCCACCGTCGATTCGACGGACGAGGAACGAGATCACGCGATTAAGCAGCGATTGTGGGAGGCTCAACACGCGTCGCAGGAGCCGCATGAAAAAACCCATGAGGTTGAGCACACGACACAAGCGCCCGTGGAAGAGATTCCGGCTCATGAGGAGCCGGCGCACGAACATGCGCAGGTGATCGCGCCGCCACCGATGGCGGAGATGCAGCGTCTGGAGGTGCCCAAGGCCAGATCTTCCAAAAAGGTACGTGTGTTCGAGCCCGACGCGGCCGACCATCCCCACGAACAGCCACACCAGGACGGCCGCGAGATGTGGGAGGCCTATTCAGCGCAGCATCACGAAGTGAGGGCGGAGGAGGTTGTCGTGCCGCGCAAGGCAACTCCGCGTGTCTCCTTAGGCGGCGGAACGGAACGGCCGTTGATGATCGAGGAACACGCGACCGCACATCCGCATGAGGACGCCGGTCACGTTCACGTCCGTTCCGTCACGGTGGATGAGGCCGCAGAACCGGCGGACAACCAGAAGAGCCTTCAAGCAGCGAAACGGCGTGCCCTCCTGATGACCCTGGGCGTGCATGTGGCCGTGGCGCTCATCCTGCTGCTGCTGCATGTGCCGATGCTCGAAATCGTGCGCCCGGAAATCGTGGCCACCAGCGCGGTGGAGCAGCTCGAAAACGAATCCTGGAAAAAAGTCACCGCCGCCATGCCGCAGACCAGCGCGATGGCGGCGTCGGTCTCCCCGATGCTGTCCACCGCCGCGAGCGACATCGCGATGCCGGACCTCAACTTTGCCGCCAACACAAACGAATTGAACCTCGGCACGTCGTTTGGCTCGTTCGGCTCCGGCGTGACGACCGGCGGCGTGGGCGGGAAGGTCTCCTTCCTGGGCAACACGGCGACAGCGAAGCATGTGGTATTCGTGGTGGACGTGTCGGGATCGATGTCGGCCTCGATGAACGTGCAGGGCAGCGGGCTCATGTCACGTTTTGACCTGCTGAAGAAGGAGCTGAGCAAGAGCATCAGCGCGATGGCGTCCGGCACCGCCTACCAGATCCTTTTCTTCTCCGACTTCGCCTGGCCGCACGACGCGCTGGACAGCAACGACATGCGCGCGCTCAACAACTACGAGTGGAAGATCACCGCGACGAGCCGGAACGTGAGCATCCCGCGTTTCAGCTACCTCGCCGCGAACGGCACGAACATCTCCAAGAGCAAAAAAATCATCGCCGAGGCGAACAATCCCGGCGGCACCAACTGGGGCAGCGGCCTGCTGATGGCGTTGAAGGGAAGCCCGAAGCCGGATGTGATCTTTTTCATGACGGATGGCAACCGCAACGACGAGCAGGGCTGGATCGACGCCGTCACGCAGGAAAACAGCCGCGGCAAGCGCACGATCATCCACACCACCGCGATGGGAACGCCGGATGCGGCGCGGGATCTCGACGCAATGGCAAAGCGCAACGGCGGCAAGTTCACTGCTGTCATGGCGGACGGCAAAATTGTCCAAGGCAAGGATTTGCTGCCTTGATCAGCGTTGCAAAAGCTCATGCAGCGTGATGGCGACCTCATCCACCGGCAGGCCAACGACATTCGTGAATGAGCCGCTCATGCGGTCGAGAATCATGTCCGTGCATTCCTGGATGCCGTAGGCACCGGCCTTGTCGAGCGGACTGACGCGCGCATGGTAGGCACGGATGACCGCGTCGGTGAGCGGTTTGAAGGTGACGTGCGTGATGACGTGCAGTTCGCGCACAATCGAGCCGTCGCAGGCGAAAGCGACGCCGGTGCAGACCTCGTGGGTGCGGCCAGAGAGGCGGCGCACCATCGCCAGCGCTTCTTCGAGGTCAGCCGGCTTGGCCAGTGGCTCACCATCGACATAGACGAGCGTGTCGGCGCCAATCACCAGGGCGCCGGGCCGCGCATGGCTGCCGGCGAGCGCCTTGCGCCGCGCATTTTCGAGCGTGAGTTGCTCCGGCGTCAGCGCGGCATCGTGTGCCTCCTCCACCTCCGGCACGAGGATGTCAAAATCAAAGCCCGCATCCCGGAGCAGGCTGACACGGCGTGGCGAGGCGGATGCCAGCACCAAAGGGCGCATGCTCACGCGCGTTTTTCCACGATGACGGCCACCTCATCCGCACGGATCACCGCTTCCCGATGATCAGGCGTGCGATAGCGGTAGTAGCCCGTCTTCTCCTGTAACTTGGGCTCGCCCGAGCACATCACCTCACGACCGTCCTTGAGCTTGATCTTGTGCGGTGCGGTGGAAGCCAGCAGGTCTGGCATCGAGCAGGAGGCCAGCACACAGGCGGCTGGCAGCAACAGAAGGCGAAGGAAGGAGCACATGACGATTCAGTGGTTCAAACGACAGGTTTCAGACGCTACTTTCCCGGATTATGTTCATCTTGAGTGAGCAGGCGAATATTTTCAAGCGCCACGAGGATGAAGTGGGTTGAAGCAGCCTTCGTGCCTTTTAACCTGTCGCATGAGCGAAAACACCCCTGCCATCGGCATCATCGGCGGCTCCGGCCTTTACGACCTGGAAGGCTTCGAAAACCGCGAGGAGATCACCGTGCAGACGCCGTTCGGGCCGCCCTCCGACGATCTGGTGACCGGCACGCTGGCCGGGCGGCGCGTCTATTTCCTGCCCAGGCATGCCAAAGGCCACCGTATCCTCCCCACGGAGTTGAATCACCGCGCCAACATCTGGGCGCTGCGCAGCCTGAACGTGCGCTGGATCATCGCCGTGACAGCCGTGGGCAGCCTGCAGGAGAAATACCACCCGCGGGACATCGTGCTGCCGGACCAGTTTTTCGACCGCACGAGCCGCCGTGACCAGCATACGTTTTTCGGACGTGGCATCGTGGCGCATGTGGCGTTTGGCGATCCCATTTCCGAAAAACTACGCCACTTGCTGAACGACGCGTGTGCAGCGCAGGGCCGTCGTGTTCACAACGGCGGCACCTATGTCTGCATGGACGGTCCCGCCTTTTCCACGCGGGCGGAGTCGAACGCGAACCGCCAGCTCGGCTTCGATGTCATTGGCATGACGAACCTGCCGGAGGCCAAACTCGCCCGCGAGGCCGAGATCGCGCTCGCCACGCTGGCGATGATCACGGATTATGACTGCTGGAAGGTCGAGGAAGAGGCCGTCACTGCCGAAGCAGTCATCGGCCACCTGCATGCGAACGTCGCCGCGGCGAAAGCCATCCTGGCGCAAGTCATTCCGCAGATTCCCGCTGTGCCGGACTGGCCGGAGCACCGCGCTCTCGACACCGCGCTGATGACGGATCGCAAACTGTGGCCGGAGCAGACCGTGGAGGAATTGCTGCCCATTTTGCGACGGTTTCTGTGAGTTTTTCGTACCAACCGTGAGGCAGACTTGCCAATCCACGCGCGTCTGCTCCAGACTGCGGCCATGAATCCTCCCGATCTCCCGCCGCCATCACCGCCATCGCTTCCGCCGCCATCACCGGTGATCCGACCACCGCAGCGTGGCATGAGCACCGGGTGGATCATCGTCCTCGTGATCGTTGGCGTGGCTTTCATCGGCGGGTTGCTTGCGGCACTGGCGGTTCCAGCCTTCCAGCGCTTCCAAAAACTGGCACAGGAGGCGAAGGAGAAACGGCATCAGGCCGTGCAGCCACCACCGCCGCTCACACCGGCGCAGCAGCAGGCTTTTGAAAAGTTTGGCGCTGAACTGGCCGGGGCGCTGAAAAAGTCCGATGATGTGCACGTCAAACGCCTGCTGGACACCGAAGCCATCGCAGACCGCGTGTTTGATTCCCGCACCGACAGCATCCCGCAAGTGGGCGAGGTTCGGAAGGGATTTGTCGAGGGGGCGGGGAAACGTCAAGGCGGCTGGCTGGGCGATTTGCTCGGGGCTGATGTCAAACCGCTGCATTTTCACACCCGCGACGGCTTCCCTGCCATCCTGCTGCGGATCAAGCCGAAGGACGGCGGGGTCAACTACGTCGATGTGCTCGCCCGGCCGGATGGTGAGAGCTTCCGCGTGGTGGACATGTTCGGTTATCTCTACGCGACGCTTATTTCGGAAGAGGCGCGCAGGCTGATCGCCGTCATGATACCGAACTCCGGAGCGGGCGCGCTGGCATCGTGGCTGGGCGTGCCGAATTTCGACAAAGCGATGCTCGATCACCTTCAATCCGCCACCAAGATGCTGCGGGAGGGCCGTTTTGCCGAGGCGCTGAACCTTTGCCAAACCTTGCCGGAGCCCTACCGCTCGCAGCGTCTGTTTTTCATCATCCGACTGGAGGCGCTCATGGCACTCAACGGCACCGGGGAAGGCAAGCATGACGCCGCCTACAAAGACGCTCTGCGTGCCGCGCCCAACATTCTCGGCCAGGACAGCACCACCGACCTGCTCATGATCGACCTGCATTTCCTCGACGGCAATTTCGCCGAGGCCGACGCCAGCATCCAGCGCGTGGAGCGCATCATCGGCGGTGATCCGTATCTGAAAGTCCTGCGCGCGAACACGCGACGCATGATGAAAGACTACGACGGCGCGCTCAAACTCGCGAACGAGGCGCAGCACGACGAGCCGGATCTGGCCGATGCGGTGGATGCGCGCATCACCATCCATCTCGAGCGCAAGGATTACCGTGGCCTCGTGGCAGAATTGCGTGCGTTCAAACGCGACTTCGGCATCACGCTGGACCGCAAGGCGCTCGACGAGCCGATGTATGCCGAGTTCGTCGCCTCGCCGGAATTCGCCGCATGGGAGAAGGAGATCCAAAAATAGCATGGACCACCCTTCCCCGCGTCACGTCAGCGTATTGTAGTCGATGGTGGTCAGGCGTCTCTGTTTCGCGCCCATGCGCGGAATGCAGGCAAGCAACGCCTGGGTGTAAGGATGGGTGGGACGGCTCAGGACTTCATCGACCGGCCCGGTTTCCACGATCTCACCACGGAACATGACTGCGACACGGTCCACCACGCTGCGGATGATGCTGAGATTGTGCGTGATGAGGATCATGCTCATGTTCAGATCGCGCCGGAGCTGCGCCAGCAGGTCCATGATCTGCTTTTGAATGGTCACATCGAGCGCGGTGGTCGGTTCGTCAGCGATGAGCAGTTTTGGCTGGGTGCATAGCGCCATGGCGATCATGACGCGCTGCTGCATGCCGCCGCTCAATTCGTGCGGATAAGCATGCAGGCGCTTGCCCGGCTCGACGATGCCCACCTTGTCGAGCCACCGGACGATTTCGTCATCGCGACCGGCCTTCGGCACATCCGGGCGATGCAGCGCAAGCGCCTCGGCGATCTGCGTGCGGATGGTGAGCACCGGATTGAGCGAGGTCGTCGGTTCCTGGAAAATGTACGCGATCTCCTTGCCACGAATGCGGCGCAACTGGCGTTCGCTCATCTTCAAGACCTCATGCCCGCAAATTCTCATCTCGTTGGCAAAAATGCTGGCGGGCGGCTCGGGCAGCAGACGGGCGAAGGATAACGCGGTGGCACTCTTGCCACTGCCGCTTTCGCCCACCAGCGCGATGGATTCGCCCTCGTTGAGCTCCAGGTTGAAACTCTTCACCGCCTTGACCGGCGGTCCGTCACGACTGCCGAATTCAATCCGCAAATCCTGGATCTGCAGCAGCGGGACTTTGTCTGGAGAAGCGGTGGCGTCAGTCATGAGGCTCGGAGGGATCGGGGTTGAATGATGCGGCTGGCCTGGACCAAACACAAGACGGCAAGCGCGATCACGCCGCCCGCCTGCATCAAAGCCGTTGGATCCGAAAATAGGCGCGCGACGTCCTGCGGCGATGCTACCACCAGCGAACCAAACAGCAGTGCCGCCGGCCTGCCGGCCGCTTCCATCAGCCGCGGCTGCAAAACGCACGCCGCGCACATCCAGAGCAAAGTCTGAGCCAGCGCGGAGCAGATCCAGGCCAGCAGCATGCGGAATTGCACGCCTGCCACATGCCTGCGCCACGCTCCGACGGCTGTGGAACCCAGGGAACGCGCCGGCTCCAAAGGCAGTTGCCTTGCCAGTGCATTCCACGCAAGGAACCACGACGCGGAACCAAACATCAGCACCGCGGCCCAAAGCAGAACCCAGGGCGAGACCGTCAGCCGCGCCACACCCGTCAATCCCAGCGCCCAAAGCGGCCACGGCTGCCACACGATGGTGACGAACCAGCCACGCGACGGGCGCAAACGAGCACGTTGCAGATTCATCCCCGCGCACAGCAGCGCCAGCAGCACGCCGCCGCTGGCGAAACCAAGCGCGATGCCGTTTTCATCACCCGCGCGGATGGATTGCGCCATCCAGCCGCCCCAGCCCATGAAGCGCACCACATCTTCAATCACGATGAGATGCACCGGAACCAGCAGGCAGAGCGAATGCGCACGCGCGCGCACCAGCGGCAGCAACTGGCTCAAGTGATGCCGCCAGTACCACCGGCCAGGTGGCACGCCCCGCGCACGCAACGCAAAATCAAGGTCCACCGTTGTGGCAGCATCCGAGTTGACGGCGTGCATGAGTTCACCTGTCAGCGGCACCGCCAGCAGAAGCGCCGGGACCAGATAGGTCCACAACGTTCGGGCCAGTTGGGTTTGCCAGACGATTTGCGCCGAGGGAAGCTCGGCAGGCATCAGCGTTTCGACCGGTCCTCCATGCCTGCCCGTCCAGATGGCGACAAAGCCCCACGCCAGCACCACCACAGGAACGCAGGCCATCACACGTCCCAGCAGGGCCGCCCATGACCTGGCACGTGCGCCCAGCCGACGTGCGAGCATCGCCACGCCGAGTGCCAGGCTCAGCGCCAGCAGCAACGCGGGCACCAACACTCCCAGGCTTGCGGCGATCCGCCAGATCAAGTCCGACGCGGGAAGGGACAGCGCCTTCCAGTCGATCACCGGTTCCCGGTGTGCGAGCAACAGCGCCGCCGCGGCCACAATGCCGCCCAGCAGCACCCACAGCGGGAGCCTGGACGGCGGAGATGCGGGTTCCTGGGCGCAGATCATTCCTGAAGACGCAGTTTGAGATCGATGGCAGGCGTGACCGCGCTGCGTTTCGGCGGCATGGCCAGCGCGCGCAATGTCCAGCCCGGCACAGGGCCGTCCGCCATCGCGGCCGCGGGCAGGCCCGGCACCGTGGCGGCTTCATCATGGATGGTGAACAGCGTGAGCAGCGGATGCAGCGCGAGCAGGCGTGCCTCCAGTGCTTGCACGCGCTCCGGTACACGGGACGGATCGAATTCACCGGCCAGCGCCTCAAGGAGCAGATCCGCCTTGGGGTCGGTGATGCCGCAGAAATTGGTGCCGCCTGGTTGCGCCTGCGCGGAGTGCCACCACGGCAGTTGATCCCACGACGCCTCAAACCGCTGGTCCAGCAGCGCCGCATCGAACTGGTGTGTCTGCAGACGCCGCGCCAGTTCCACAGGGTCTGTCACGTGCTCGATGCGCACCCGCGCGCCCAGCAGCCGCCATTGCGCCACGAGCTGCGCCGCTGTCCGGATGTGCAGGAGGTCCGCGCCGGGCACCAGCAGCGTGAATTCAAACGAACGCTCCGGGCTGCGCGCGACTCCTGTCACATCATGCGGCCAGCCTGCTTCCGTGAGAATGTGCCGCGCCCGCTCCAGATCGAAAGTCCGCCGTTCCGCGTGGGTGCTGTACCACAGTCCCGGCGCAAACAGGCTGCCATCCACCACGCCAAGACGTCCAGGCAGCGTGCGCATGAGCGCCGTGGTGTCCGTGCCCAGCTCCAACGCCTCACGCAGACGCACATCCTGCAAAACAGCATGCCGTGTGTTCCAGAGCACCACCGCGCGACGCCGTGGTGGAGTAAAGCGCAAGTTCGCCAGCGGCATGCGGTCCGCTGCCGGCCAGACAAGATCCACCGCCCGCGTGCGCATGCCGATCTCCGTCATCAATGGCGACGCGGCAAAACTGAACAGGAGCCGCACTGCCTGCTGGCCTGCTTGCACCGGCACCAAGACCAGTTCGCCGGCGCCACGCGCTGCAATTCGGTAACTGCCGGCCCCAGGTGGCGCGTTGCGCGCAAAATCCGCCGCATGCGCCTGCGGATGCCGGCGCAGCCACGCGGCAGGCAGCACGGGCAGGTCTGCGAACACCGTCAGCGCGGGACCGTAGCGCTTGCGGAAGACGACATGCAGCCGCGTGCCGTTGTTGGTTGCTTCAACGGTCTGCAGGTGCCGGATGACCTCGTGGTTGGGCACGTCCACGTCATTGCTGCGCAGATATTCCAGCGTGGCACGCGCATCCTCGGCAGTGACGGGCGTTCCATCATGCCAGACGCGCCCCGGGCGGATGTCGAGGTCGAGCACCGGCTCGCTCAGCGCCAATGCCTCCCCAAGCGGATTCAACGCGACCGCATTGGCGCCACCGGAGCCAAGCGCGCTTTTCAATTCATCAAGCAAACGCTGCGAGGAGCCCGCCAGCACCAGTTCGCACGCATTCGTGCCATCAAACCACACGCGCAGCACCTGTCCCGCCTGCTTGGACTGCGCCGCGAAACGATCCCAGGCCGCGCGCAATGGAGTCTGGCTTTCCACGCGCCAGAACGTGACCGGCTGCGGCTGCAGCTCCGCGATGACCTCCAGCGCCTGGCTCACACCGGTGGTCGCGGTCTCATTGAAGGAGAGCCGCAGCGTGTTTTTCACCACACGGGCCACGCTGAGATGCCATTCCGCCCAGCGGTTGCCACCGTCGATCTGCGCCTGCATGCGTTCCTGCGCGCGTTTTGCCGTCGCCTCGTCAGCAAACCAGCACGTCACCTCCTGCGACCAGCGCCAGAAATCCGCCAGCACCGGACGAAGGGCTCCTTGGTCGTCGATGCGCAACAGCGGCTCGTGCATGAGATCGATGATCTGGCGCTCGGCCTCGGTCGCGGGCTGGAACGGATTCAGCACCGGCGCCGTCTGGGCCAGCATGATCACCATGCCATCCTTGCTCCGCGCATGACCGCGCCATGATTCCCGTGCCGCCCACCACGTCAGCGCCGCAATGAGCAGCGGAAAGCCGGGGATGAAAATGCGGGCGAGGATCATGGACGCCGAAGCTAAAGCCTGCCCGTCACGTGGGCAAGACTTCGCTAGATGCCGCTGAGCATGCCGTCGTCGCTGACTTGGATGCGTTCCGCGGCAGGCACCCTCGGCAGCGCGGGCATGCGCATCATCGTGCCCGTCAGCGCGACCAGGAAACCGGCGCCGTTCGCGATTTCAAAATCGCGCACCGTGATCGTGAAGCCGCGCGGGCGTCCCGGCCGTTTCGGATCATCGGAAAGACTGTCCTGGGTTTTCGCCATGCAGATCGGCAGCTTGTCGAAGCCGCTGCGGGCAAACAACGTGAGCCTCGCTTTCGCTTCGTCCGTGAGCCGCACGCCGTCCGCACCATACACCTTCGTGGCGATGGCATGGAGCTTCAATTCGACGCTGTCGTCGGCTTGATAGAGGAAAGGCAGCGGTTTGGATTCCTGCGGCAGGGCGGCGAGTATTTTTTCCGCGAGTTCCACCGCGCCATCACCGCCGTGGGAAAAAACGTCTGCGGTTGCGCTCGGAACGCCGCGTGCGGCGCAGAATTCAAGCACCCGCGCGAGTTCCTCCGGCAGATCGCTGGTGAAACGGTTCACCGCCACGATCACAGGTCGTTGAAACTGCGCGGCGCTGTCGAGATGCGCGGCGAGATTTTCCAAGCCGCGCTCCAACGCATCCGCATCCGGCTGGGTGAGCGAATCGAGCGCGGCGCCGCCGTGCATTTTCAAGGCGCGCACGGTCGCCACGATGACAATCGCCGCGGGCTCCAGACCGCTCTGGCGGCACTTGATGTGCATGAACTTCTCCCCGCCGAGATCAAAGGCGAATCCGGCCTCGGTGACGGCAAAATCGGCATGCGCCAGCGCCATGCGCGTGGCGAGAACGGAGTTGCAGCCATGCGCGATGTTTGCAAACGGCCCGCCGTGCAGAAAGGCGGGCACGCCTTCGACGCTCTGCACGAGATTTGGCATCAGCGCCTCGCGCAACAGCGCCAGCATCGCGCCGGTGACGCGGAATTCCTTCGCGAATACCGGGTCGCCGGCCGCGGTGAAGCCCACGACGATGCGTTCGAGGCGCTGGCGCAAATCGTGGAGCGATTCGGCGAGACAGAGGATCGCCATGATCTCGGAGGCCGCGGTGATGTCGAAACCCGTGGCACGCTCGGCCGGTTTTCCCACGCTGGTGCGGATGTGGCGCAGCGCGCGGTCGTTCATGTCCATCACGCGCTTCCACAACACGAGTTCCGGCGGCAGCGGCGCGGTGCCGAGATGGAGTTGGTTGTCGATGACCGCGGCGAGCAGGTTGTGCGCGCAGGTGATGGCGTGAAAATCGCCGGTGAAATGCAGATTGATCGCCGTGGCGGGGCGCACGCTGCTTTTGCCGCCGCCCGTCGCTCCGCCTTTGCGTCCGAAAACCGGCCCCATCGACGGCTGGCGCAATGCCAGCGCCACATTCTGCCCGATTTTCTTCAACCCCTGCGCCAGTCCGATGGACACTGTCGTTTTGCCCTCGCCCGCCGGCGTCGGCGTGATGGCGGAGACCAGGATGAGTTTGCCGCGCCGGGGTTTGTCTTGAAGCGCCTTGAGGCTGACCTTGGCCATCTCGCGGCCATGAAGCGACAGGTGGTCGGAGGCGATGCCGAGACTGTCGGCGATGGGAGTAAGGTCCGTGGGCATGAGCGGAAGACACGCACGATGGCAAGCCGCGTCCGCCAGCAAAGGCTTTTCCAAAACCAAAATTCGATCTTATATCCGCTCATGCCCCCCAACAGCCTGGAAGACCTCGAAGAACGCCTCAGCCGGCCCACGCCCGCCGTGATCGACTTGATGCGCGATCTGCCCGGCGACATCATTGTTTTGGGCGCGGCAGGCAAGATGGGCCCGTCCCTTGCGCGCATGGCGAAACGTGCCAGCGATGAAGCAGGAACGAAGCGCCGCATCATCGCGGTGTCGCGCTTCAGCACGCCGGGTTCGGCGGAGGAATTTCAGCATCACGGCGTCGAAACCGTCGCCGTGGATCTGCTGGCAGCAAATGCCGTGGCCTACCTGCCGCATGCACCAAACGTGATCTACATGGCTGGCATGAAATTCGGCTCCACCGGCCAGGAACCGATGACGTGGGCGATGAACACGTGGCTGCCCGGTCTCGTGTGTGAACGATATTACCGCAGTCGCATCGCGGCGTTTTCGACCGGCAACGTGTATGGCCTCGTGTCGGTCGAACATGGCGGCAGCAAGGAGGACGATGCCCTGAATCCCGCAGGTGAGTATGCGATGAGCTGTCTCGGTCGCGAGCGCATCATCCAGCACTTCAGCCGCACGCACGGCACGCCGGTTTCGCTCATTCGTCTGAACTATGCGTGCGATCTCCGCTACGGCGTGATGGTGGACATCGCTCAGAAAGTCTGGAACGGCGAACCCGTGGACGTGCGCATGGGTTATTTCAACACCATCTGGCAGGGCGATGCGAACGCGCTCTCCCTCCTCAGCCTCGCCAAAGCACAAAGTCCGCCCTGGATCGTCAATCTCACCGGCACTGCCACGCTCAGCGTGCGCGAAGTCGCGCAACGCTTCGGCGAAATTTTCGGCAAGCCCGTGAAAATCGAAGGCAAAGAAGCGACCGACGCGTTGCTGAGCAATCCCTACCGCAGTTTCGTCGAACTTGGCATCCCCTTCATCCGTGATGAGGAGTTGACGGAATGGGTCGCGTCCTGGGTTTCACGCGGCGGCGAGTCCCTCGGCAAACCGACGCACTTCGAGTCGCGGGATGGGAGGTTTTGAAACGAAAAGTAATGAGCCTCGACTACGCAGCCGCTTATCATTGCCATTGCTCCATTGAGCTGAATGCAGGGGTGAGCATTACTTTGAAGTCACTCACGCAAAAACTGACTTACGGCGGTTTGCTGGATGGCATTCCAACGGCAAAGATCAATCGGGATTTGATCCATAACATCATCGAATGCCTCGAAGCATCTGGTAGCAAGCCGCTGTTAATTCAACCCGGCAGTAAAAACTTCCTTCGGCAGCCAGGAGACATGGACTCCATCCGATTTGGCAGACCCGCTGCCGATTGGTTGCCAATGATCACATGTATCGGTGAATTCCATTCAAGTCTCCCGGTCAGAAGTCCAAACATGGATGCCTCTTGCTTGACCGTGGTTTGGTTTCAGGACGAGTTTGCCATGCCGGTTTCGGAGACTGTTCTGGAGTCCATCAAATGCATCGACTGGAGCGTCCAAGCATCCGATTACGAGTGCTGATCTTCAAGCCCAACGGGCTTGCGTAACTCAGCCCAGGGTTCGCAGAACCCTGGGTCAACGATTCACCATCCAACGTTTCTCGAGGACCAACCCCAACGGGGTTGCGTCCATCGCCGCTTGTTCCCTGACCTCTTCAATCCCACACATACGCCTCGTCCCATGCCTGTCCACGGCGTCGCAACAACTCGCGGTATTCGTCTTGAAACGTGATCTTCCGATGATGCTCCTCCTGCCGTTCGATGTAACGCGTGACGGCCTCCACATTCGATTCGGACACCGAGAAGCACCCATAACCGGCCTGCCAATGGAACTGACAGAACATGCCGCCGCGTTCCTGAATCCAGTTGGTGGAGACACGTTTGATCTCCTTCACGAACTCCGCAATAGACATGGTTCGCGACAATGTGGTCAGCAGATGCACATGATCGGCGACACCGCCGATTCGGATGGGAAGGCAATCGAGCGCCTTCGCGCACCCGCCCAGATACGCATGCACCTCGGAGCGAAACGCCGTGTCGAGGAAGGCGGGTTCACGGCCCTTGGTCGAAAACACGGTGTGAATCAAAACACGGGCCAGGGATTGCGGCATGAAGGAGATTTGGACGGAACGGAGATGGACGCAACCCCGTTGGGGTTGCTCGAAATGCGGGCGGTGGACGATTCGATGACCCAGTGTTGTGCCAACCCTGGGCTGAGTTACGGAAGGCCGTTGGCCTTCGGGGGGCTTGATGGTGCCATGAGATGAGCCGTGGACGGTAGAGCCTATTGTTCAGCCGGGACTATTGGCCTCCGCACTTCGATTTCACCGACACATTGCCCGCAAACGATGTGCCCTCACGCGGCGGACCGAGAACAGTCCACCCTGCCGCTCTCAACTCGCCACTCACTCCACCGCTCCCGGCCGCAGCCAGTAGAGCACGCTCATGCGCACGGCGATGCCGTTTTCGACCTGCTGGTTGATGAGGCACTTCTCGTAGTTCATGCCGGCATCGGTGATTTCGACACCACGGTTCACGGGGCCGGGATGCATGAGGTGGAGGCCGCGTTCGCGAACGATTTCAACGCGCTCGTTGGTGAGGCCGTAGTTCTTGTGATATTCGGCGGCGCTGGGGAAGAAGGGTTCGTCGAGGCGCTCGGTTTGCACGCGGAGCAGATAGATGACATCCGGCTTCCAGTCGAAGGCGTCGCGCCAGTTGCCAAATTGCGGGATTTCCTTCGGCACCTCGCGTGGCATCATGGAGCCTGGCGCGAGATAGGCCACGTTCATGCCGAGGCGGCGGAAAATGAGGCTGGTGCTGCGGGCGACGCGGGAGTGCTGGATGTCGCCGACGATGAGGGCGCGGCAGCCACGCAGATCCTTGTGAATCTCGCGCAGCGTGAAGGCATCCAGCAGGGCCTGCGTGGGGTGCGCGTGCCAGCCGTCGCCGGCATTGATGACGCTCGCGCGGGTGTTTTTGGCGATGAGGTTCGGCGTGCCGGACTGCTTGTGCCGCACGACGATGTAATCGACGCGCATGGCCTCCAGGGTCTCGACGGTGTCCAGCACGGATTCGCCTTTGACCACGCTGCTCGATTCGATGTCGAAGTGCGTGACGTCGGCAGAGAGACGACTGGCGGCAACTTCAAAACTGGAGCGTGTGCGGGTGGACGGCTCGTAGAAGAGCGTGAGCATCGTCTGGCCCTTGAGCGTGGGCACCTTCTTCACGCTGCGCTTGAAGAGTTCCTTGAACGGCACGGCGTTGTCGAGCACGAACGCGATTTCCTCATCCGTGAGCGAGGCGATGTCTAGAAGGTCTTTGCGCGGTGTCATCGGTTTGGAGCCTGGGTTTGCACGGTGCAGGAGTCGTGGCCGTCCACTTCCTCAAAACGCACGGCCACGCGCTCGCCGGGAGCCAGGGTGACTTTGAGAGCGGAAAAATCCGGCTGCACGGGCAGTTCGCGACCACAGCGATCGACCAGCGCGGCGAGCTGCACGCGTTTCGGACGGCCAAAATTCAGCAGTTCATCGAGCGCGGCACGCACGCTGCGGCCCGTGAAGATCACCTCGTCGCACAGCACGATGGTGAGGTCGTCGATGTCGAAGGAGATGTCCGAGCCTTCGAGCTTTGGCACCATCTGGAAGGTGTTCAGATCGTCGCGATACTGCGTGATGTCGATGGTGCCCACGGGTGGCTTTGTCCGGCCAAGTTTCTCGATCTCGACGGCGATGCGCTTCGCGAGCGGCACACCCCGAGTGAAGATGCCGACCAGCGCGAGGTTTTTTGCATCGGGGTTCGCCTCGCAGATGCTTTTTGCCAAAGCGGCCACCCCTTCGGCCATCTGGGCCTTCGTGAGGAGGGTGCGTTCGGCTGCGGGCATGGTCAGAAACTCGTGCGCGGACAGTCCGGGGATTCGCGGCCTTGTCAAATCAGCGCCGCGTGAAGCTTTTCCACGAGAACCTGCCTGTGAGGTTGCAAAGCGGGCTCGGCTTTGGTTTGATGCGCGCATGATGAACCTGACACGCCTCCTGTCGCTGGTGGCCCTCTCCGGGCTGCTGCCCAGTTGTGAAACCTTTCGCGAGAACAAGCTGCACATCACCTGCCACGTCCAAACGAACGAGATCGAGCATCCGAGCGAGATCATGACACTGCCCATCGGCGGGCAGAACTTGACGTTCAAGAAGGTGCCGGAGTTCAGCCAGCATACGATCGCCGCTTTTGAGCCCTTCCCCGCTGAGGAGGGCCAGGGCTTCGGCGTGCTGCTTCAGCTCGATGCGAGAGGCAGGCAATACCTGGAGATCGCCTCCCGCCAGCACCCTGGCATGATCATGCTCACCATGGCGGGCACCAAACATGGGCAGATCATTCCCGTGGACATGGTGGAACTGGACAAGCCGATCACCGACGGGCGCTTCACCATCTGGCGCGGCCTGTCGCAGGAGACGATCAAAGATATGGACAAGTTCTACCCGCGCCTCAAGCACATGAAGTCCTCCTCACGATGGATGGACATGCTGCCCTCCACCGACAAGGAGAAGCTGGATGCCCGCCGTGCTGGGAAGGAAGCCGAGGCTGCCGAGGCCAGGGCCCAGCGTGACAAGGAACGCGGCATCGTACCCAAGGCACCCAAGACAAAGGACATCCCAATCGAAGGCTTCAAGCTGCCCGGCACATGATGAAACGCATCGCTTTGTTGCTGCCGCTGCTCGCGCTGGGCACCGGCATGGTGCGGGCGCAGCAACTGCTGCTGCCCACCGATAACCGCGCGCTGTTCGACGATCCGTCCGCGTTCTTCCAGTTTGTGGACCGCGATTTCGAAGGGGCCAAGTCCACCCCGTGGGAAGGCGGACAGTTTGGTTTCGTTCGCGATCCTCGGCGCGTCGGAAGCCGCATCGCCTACGCCAAATTTCACGAGGGGCTCGACATCAAGCCGCTCCAACGCGATGCCGCCGGCAATCCGCAGGATGAGGTGCGCGCCATTGGCGACGGCACCGTGGCCTACGCCGCCGCCGCGTCGAATCTGAGCAACTACGGGCGTTACGTCGTCGTGCGGCATGACTGGGGGCAGGGACCGTTTTACTCGCTCTACGCGCACTTGCGCGAGTCGCGTGTCGTCGCGGGCCAGAAGGTGAAGGCGGGCACGACGCTGGGCATGCTCGGCTACACTGGCACCGGCATCGACCAGCGCCGCGCGCATGTGCATGTGGAGCTGAACCTCTTCCTCTCCAGCCGCTTCGAGATGTGGCACAACGCCAGCTTCAACACGCCCAATCACCACGGCCTCTTCAACGGCCTGAACCTCATCGGTCTCGATTTGCAGGCGTTTTATCTCGCGCAGCGGGCCAATCCGGCCATCACCGCCGCAGGGGCTGTACGCTCGACGGACAGTGGCTACCGTGTGGCGGTTCCCGGCGAAGCGGAGATGGAGATCATCAAGAACTATCCCTGGCTGCTCGATGGAGAGCGCCCCACGCGTCGTCCTGCTAGCTGGGAGGTCACCTTCAGCCGCTGGGGTCTGCCGCTCGCGGTGAAACCGTCCACCACCGCTGTCTCACAACCCGTTGTGACCTGGGTGAAGGATGCTGGCGTTCCGCACTACATCCAGACCCGTGGCTGTGTGACTGGCAGCGGCAGCACGGGAAAGCTCACCACCGAGGGCCTGCGCTTTGTGCGGCTGGTGTGCGGCTGGTTCTGAACTCCGCTCAACGCTGCCGGCAGAGGCCGGATCATTGGCCGCCTTTGACCACCTTCACCAGCGGACGATAAGCGTACTCGTTCAGCAACGCGATGCCGCCGCGGTCACTTGAGTCGCGGGCGACGTCGGACCAGGAGTTCAGCGCGTTGTAGATGCTGTCCATCGCGGCTTCGAGCGATTCGGCGCGCACTGCAGGATCGTGGGATTTGTAGATCGCCTCGATGGCGCTGATGAAATGGAAGGCAAACTCCAGGCGCTTCGCATTGTAGAGCGTGAAGCTGCGCGAGCCTTCGCGCGCACGCGTGTTGGCGCGATACATCTCGTTCATCGCGGTGGCGTAGAGAGTTTTGACCTCGGTGATCCAGTCCGGCAGCAACTTCTTCGATTTGAGATGCCGCAATAGCATGTCCGGCGATGGCGCGCCTAGCTTAGGATCGTTTTGCGCGATGAGCTGCGAGGCCTTGTCGATGGCCTGGAAACCCAGCCACATGCGCTCGGCCACACCTTCACCGCACATCGGCGTGACGAGGTCACTGAGCGCTTTTTCACTGGCGAAATCATTCTTGGGCAACACAGAGCCCGCGACCGGTTCCGCGGCGATGATTTCAAAACCGAGCTTGTTCGCATGCTCACGAAAACGGGCCGTGATGGCGGCCACATCCGCATTTCCGAACGTGGATGCACCATGGAAGGCCTTGCGGCCCGGCGTGTCGCCATCGACGCGGATCGGCGTGAATGGCACAACCTTCTTTGGAATGGCGATTGCGGTGTATTTGAGCGTCTGCAGCCGTTTGAGCAGTTGTTCGAGTTCCTCGATGCTCCACGACTCCTGGCCCATCGCGTCGCCCGTGTAGCCATTCCACACACGGGAACCATGCGCTGGCTGCGCGGTGATCTCGACGACATCCGCAGGCATCGCGGCTGTCTTCGCCGCGGCCGCCAATGACGGAGCCGCCTTGCTGGCGGCAACGCAGACGAGGCTTTCACGCGTGCGGACGAAGAGACGGCCATCGGCGATGCTCGGCGTGGCGATGATCTCCTCGCCGATGTCGTTCTTGCCGAGCACCATCATTTCCGGACCGTCTTCGAGCACGACCACGAAGCCGTTCTTGCCTGCGATGAACACCTTGCCATCTGCGGCGACCGGTGAGGCAAAGTAATCGCCAAAATTGCCGAGGCGGCTGCGGTCCCAAAGTGTCCTGCCGTCCTTCGCGTCGTAACAGCTCGACATGCCGCCACTTTTCACAAGGTAAAGCCGGCCGTTGTAGAGCAGCGGCGAGGCAAGGTTCGATGGCGTCTTGTGATCGAGGTTCCAAAGCACATGTGTCTTCGTCACATCGCCGCTGCCGCCGCCTTTGATGGCCTGGATGATGTTCCCGCCCGCCGCCATGTTGTCAGGCGACTGGAACGCGTTGTCGATCTCATCAGGGTCGATCAGGCCGTTTTTGTTTTTGTCGGAGGTGTCGAAGCGCTCGTGGAATTCCTTCGGTGTCTCGTCACGGGAAAGGATTTTGTCCTGGTTGGTGTCGAGCCATTCGAGCAATGCGTGCTTCAGCGTGCGCGTGGAGTCGCCGTAGCTCTGCACGGCGATGTAAATGATGCCATCATGCACGACAGGCGAGGTCATGATCGTGCGCAGCAGTGTGTTGCAGGTCCAGAGTTCCTTGCCCGTCGCCGGATCGTAGCCCTTCAGCTTGCCGCTTCCAGCGATGACAAGATCCGTGCGCCCATTCGCCTCGCACAAAACAGGCAGCGCATATCCTGCGAGCATGTCCTTGCGCGGTGTTTTCCATCTTTCCTCCCCCGTTTTGGCATCCACGGCGACGAGGAAGGGCGCGAGGTCGTCATCCTGACAGAAGATGACCATGCCGTCGTGAACGATGGGCGATGCCGCCGCGCCCCAGTCCATCAGATAAGCCGGACGTGGCAAGGTGTGCCGCCACACCTCCTTCCCCGTCGCGAAATCGAACGCGATCAGGCCAATCGTGCTGAAATACACATACACGCGCTCACCATCCGTCGCGGGTGTTGAGGACGCATGACTGTTTGGCGGCGTGATGCGCGGCAGCGTGCCGGTGTCGAAGTCGCTTTGCCAGAGTTCCTTCCCGCTCGCAGCGTCGAAACTGAAGATGCCGAGCTTTTGGTCCCCCAGCATCGCCGTGGTGAACACGCGGCCGTTTTTAATGACCGGCGATCCGATGCCGTCGCCGAGTTTCACCTTCCAAGCGACGTTTTTGTCCGTGGAGAACTCCTGCGGCAGGTTTTTTGATGAAGAAACACCGCTGCCATTGCTGCCCCGGAACTGCGCCCAGTCCTCCGCGTGTAGTGTGATGACGACAAACAACGACGCGAGGATGGAGCGATGCATAAAAACAGGTGGGATCGGTCAGCCGAACAGCTCGGTCAGCGGCTTGCCTTCATCGAGCAGATTGTAAGCTCGGCCGAGCTTGTCGTGAGCTTCGAGATTGTCGATGCCCATGGCATAATAGACGGTCTTGGTGACGTCCTCCGGATAGATCGGTCGATCCTTGGGCAGCTCAGCACGCGCGTCGGTTCCTCCGACGACCTGGCCGCCCTGGATGCCCGCTCCGGCCATCAGCACGCTCATGCACGCGGTCCAGTGATCGCGCCCCGCGCCGCCGACACCGCCACTGCGGCGATCCCCCACCTTCGGCATGCGGCCCATCTCGCTGGTGACCATGACGAGCGTTTCATCGAGCAAACCGCGCGAGGAAAGATCTTCAAGGAAAGCGGAAAAACAGCGGTCGAACTGTGGCAGGAGGTTTTCGCGCAGACAGTTGAAGTTGTTGCCGTGCGTGTCCCAGCCGCCGGCGCTCTTGCATTTCGCGTGCAGGCTCTCGTCTTCTTTCCAAAACACTGTCACGAACGGCACGCCCGCCTCGACGAGCCTGCGTGCCATGAGCAGGCTCATGCCATTGATGTCCTGGCCGTAGCGCTCACGCAGCTTCAGTGGCTCGCTTGCGATGTCGAAGGCGTTCGTCGTGCTGCTCGATGAAAGCAGGTCAAACGCGCGCTCCTGCTGCTTCACGTAGTTTTGAATCGCCACCTCGTGATCTAGCTCGCGACGCGCGGAGTTCATCGCGGCGAGCAGCGTCTGGCGGTCCTGCATGCGCTGCGCGTTCATGCCGCCGCTCATGCTGATCGTCGGCGCGGCGAACTTCAGCGGCTCGTCGAAGCTGCCGTTCAGGAAGAATGGATCGTGCTCCATGCCGATGCGCCCCGCGAACTGGCCCGGACGCGTGAAGGGCAGCTTGCTGGGTTTGTGCGGCAGTGTGATGAGCGAGGGCAGCGATGGATGTGGCGCGCGCTTCATCGCGACGACGCTGCCCATGTAAGGCCAGTCCTCCGGATACGGGCGGCGGTCGTTGCCCTGCTGTTTGAAGGTGGGATCCGGCGCATGGCCGGTGAGATTGTAATAGTAACCCGCGTGATGATCACCCGTGGCGCGCCCGGCATCGGTCACGCCGTGAATCATCGCGAAACGATGCGCCTGCTTCGCCAGCAGTGGTAGATGCTCGCACAAGCGGATGTCATCGCCGGTGGTGCGCATCGGTTTGAACTCACCGCGGTACTCCAGCGGCGCGTCCGGTTTCATGTCCCACATGTCAATGTGCGAGGCGCCACCGCAGAGAAAGAACAGCACCGTCGATTTCGCCGGCTTCGCGAGCGTCGGCGACGCGACCGCAGGTCCGGTGGAAGCACGCACGCCACCTCTGAAGCCGAGAGATGCCAGTCCCATCGTCGAGGCCGTAAGAAAGGCGCGACGATCCATCGAAGGACGGAACAGCAGGGAGGACATGGCGTTTGCCTTCTACGTCCGCCGTGACGCCCCCTTGCCAGATCGTCGCATATTTCTGGCAGTCTGTGCCGCTACCGCGCGTCAAACTGCGCCACCGCTTTCACCACGGCGTCGCGAAACTCGGGTTTCATGATGCAGTTGAGGTGACCGGCACCGGGAATCTTCGTCACGGGCCAATCAGGGCGGATTTGCGTGAGTGGAATGACGTACATCCGGTCCACGGGGTCGCGATCGCCCACGATGATGGCGGCGGGCATCTTGAGAGCCTTGACCTCGGTCTCCGTGACGGCGAGACGCGCCATGCCCTTCATGCACGCGGAGCCGCTGCTGCCGCCCATGAGACGTTCGCGCACGGGAATGTGCTCCCAGAAGCCCTGCAACCTGCTGCCGTCCTGCAACCAGCCCATGCCGCACAGCAGTAGTCCCTGCGTGCGTTCAGGATGCATCACCGCCATCTTCAGCGCGATCATGCCTCCCATCGAGTAGCCAGCGATGTGTGCCTTGCGGATGTCGAGACGGTTCATGATCGCGACCACGTCCTCAACCATCGCCGTTCCATATTCGGCCTCGGTCTGCGGCTTGTCGGATTTGCCATGTCCGCGGCAATCCATGGCGATCACGCGATGGTTCTGCGCCAGGGCAGCGGTGACGCCCGGCAGCGTCCAGTTGATGGAACCACTGCTGTGCAAGCCGTGGATCAAAACCACCGCCGTGCCGCTCCCCTGCACCGTGTAGAAGATTTTGACCCCGCCGGAGGTGACCTCGTCCGCGTGTGCGGCGAACATGAACGAGAAAAACAACGCAAGATGGAGCCAGGGCCTCATGGCGACGGGAACAGCGATGCGTGGAAAAAGTTACTTCGAGGGCCGAAGTTGTCGGGCGACGAAATCCCAGATGTCCTTTGCAAATGCCTCGATGCGCGGGGTCTCGTGCAAGTCCGCGCCGTGGCAGCCCAGATCGGCCCAGACCATGTCATCAGCGAGGATGAAAAGAATGTTGGGATGGCGCGGCGCACCAAGCGACGAATGAGGCGTGGCCAGCGATACAAGCATCGGAAGCAGGAAAGCGACGAACGTTCTCATGAGCAAGATCAGTTCGGCGTGGCCTCGCCATGCGGGTAGCGGTAGTCGGCGTTGTCATCAGCGGAGACCTGCTTCGTTGTGCCATCGGCGAGCGTGTGGAGGAAGAGTTTGCCTCCGGCGTGATACACGATGGACGTTTCGCCTTTCGTGAAGCGGGGGTAGGCGAACCACACCTTTTTGCCTTCTGCGTTCGCGAAGGGTTTGAGGTTGGTGATCGTACGCTTGGTCACGTCGAAGTTCGCGACGTAGAGCGTGCGGCCCGGGAACTCGTATTTGAAGCCGGTTTGATACTCGAAGCAGATTTTCGTTTCGCTTGGCGACACGCTGATGCGGTCGAGGATGCCCTTGGGCGCGAGTTCGCAGGTCACGCGCTCGAATTTCGGCTCGCCGCCCGGAATCGGCGTCATGAGGTAGTAGCCGCGGCCGAGTTTCGGCAGCGTGGCGGAGACGAAGAGGCGGCCATCGCGCACGGCGGAGTGAACCCATGCGTGATAGCCCGGATCCGTGAGCTGCACTTCCTCGCCCGGCTTGCCGCCGATCTTGGAGGCCATGATGTGGTAGCTGAGTTTGCCGGGCACCTTGCGATTCCACACGGGTGTGTTTTTGCCGTCTCGTGTCCAGGTGGGATTGAAGTCGGTGAACGTGCCGTCGCTGAGCTGGTGGAAGCCGGTGCCGTCGGTGTTGATGATGCACATGGCGGTGATCCAGTTGTTCACCTCCGGGTCGTCCTTCAAACGGCGGAAAAAGACGAGATGATCGCCCGTGATCGACCACGACGGCTTGAAGTCCCAGTGTCCGGTCGTAATCGGCTTTGTCTCCGGCTGGCCGAGCACAGTGATGTGAATCTCACCGTCCTTGTAATAAGACGCGCGTGATCCGGCGATGGAGACAGGTTCTGCCGCCTGTGAAAGTGATGCGATCAACAGGAGTGGCAGGATGGCTTTCATGAGCGAGTGGGGGATCAATGGGAAAAACGCAGCATCTCCAAGCAGGCCGGTTGCGAAGCAACTGGGCTACTTCGGCCAGTGCTGCGCGATCTTCTTCTTCAGGAACTCAACGCTGCGTGCGAGCTGATCCATGCCATCGACGCCGTCCTCGATGCTGATCCAGCCGTCGAAGCCTTTGCTCTTCAGTTCGGAGAATATCGCGTCATAGTCGTTCATGCCCTTGCCGATCTCGCCGTGACGCAACCGTTTCGCATAGCCGAGCGCGCCGCCTTCTTCTTTGCGCAGATCCTCGATGGTGCCCTCGATGAGATAACGGTCGCTCGCGTGCATGGTGACGACGCGGTGAGAGACGCGCTTCAGCAGCTCGATGGGATCCTCGCCGGCGAGGTAGGTGTTTGAGGGGTCGTAGTTCACGCCGAAGTTCGGGTGGTTTACGGCATCCACGAGCTTGCAGAAGACGTCCATCTTCTGCGCGAACTCGGGATACTCCCAGAAGTCGTCCTTGTAGTGGTTTTCAATGATGAGCGTGATGCCGCGCTCCTGCGCATACGGCAGGCAGGCGTGGATGGAATCGGCGGCGAGCTTCACGCCCTCGTCGATGCTGAGTTCGGGCCTTCTTTGGCCGCTGAGCACTCGACAGTAGCTGCCGCCGAGCGTGTGCGTCATGTCGATCCAGCGTTTCTGCTTCGCGATCTCCTTTTCACGGAACGCGGCGTCGGGATGCGTGAAGTCGGGTGAGCAGCACATCATTGGGATGACCTTGCCAGTGTCCTCGACTTCTTTGCGAAAACGCGGCCAGTTTTTCTCATCGGCCATCTCCAGGAAGCCTGCATACCACTCCAGGCCCTGAACATCGAGTTTCGAGGCGAGCTGGATCCATTCAGAGACGGTCATGGTTCCTTCTTTGCAGAGGGCCTGCATGAAGGCTTTCGGGAAGGCGGCGAGTTTGGGCATAAAGCGGAGAGCGTAGGGCTAAGAGCAGAGAGTTACTTCGTCGGAATGGTGCTGGCGTCCTTCGGCGGATTGCGGCCGATGAAGGGGTGCTGTTCCAAATCGAAAACCTGGCCGCTGATGGGGCCGCATTCGTCGGCGAGGAGCCAGGCGGCACAGGCGGCGATCTCTTCCGGCCAGAGGATGCGGCCTGCGGGGGCATACACCTTTGGCAAGTCCTTATACCAATCGACGGCGAGGCCGTGTTCGCGCTTGCGCTTCGCCTCGTTCTCGGTGAGCACCCAGCCGGGGTTGATTTGATTCACGCGCACACCGTTCTCGCGCATGAGCGTGTCGCCCAGATTGCGTGTGAGGGTCATGAGAGCGCCTTTCGAGACTGAGTAAGGCATCAAGTTCGGTTCGCCGCTCCACGCGTTCACGCTGCCAATGTTGATCACACTGCCATGGGTTTTGCTCAGGTGCGGCAAGGCGGCGCGGATGAGCAGGTAGGGGACCACGCAGTTGATCTCGAGCATGCGGCGGAACCATTTCGCATCCGTGTCGTGAATGTTGCCGAGTCCCACCTGCGCGGCGTTGTTCACCACGGCGTCGAGTTTGCCAAAAGCGCCCACGGCCTTCTCGACGAGCAGTTGCGGCGCATCCTCGTCGGCGAGGTCTTTGAGCACGAGTGCGGTCTTGTCCGTGCCGAGTTCGGCGACCGTTTGTTCGCCGAGGTCCGATTCGAGGCCGTGGATGAGCACTTTCGCCCCTTCAGCGACGCAACGCTTCGCGATGGCCTTGCCGATGCCGGTGACGCTGCCGGTGATGAGGATGACTTTGTTTTCGAGGCGGTTCATGTGATGGCCGAGCATAACGAGTCCCGCGCCTTTTTCACCACGACAAAGAGTGTGTGAAATACGACGATGGTCTGCCGAATGAGATTTCAGACATCCGTGAAAGGCCCGGCACCGCTCCCGGCGAGTGTTTCACGGACTCGGATGCCATCCAGAGCTGCCACTTCCGTTTTCGACTTCAAACTCATCACTGCGGCGACACCTGCGGCCTCGCCCATGGCCATGGCGGTGGCGGTGACGCGGGTGGAGGCGTGCGCGCCGCGTGTGGCGCTGTGGCAACGGCCGGCGACGAGCAGGTTCGAGAGCTTCTGCGGCACGAGCGAACGATACGGGATGTCGTAGGGCTCCGGCTGGACCTTTTTCGGATCAAAGTCGTTCGCACTGCCGAGCACAGTCTTGTTCGGATGCAGGTCGAGATACCAGCAACCAGTGGCGATAGCGTCGTCAAAGCGGCGCGCCTTCATGAGGTCGTCCTCGTTGAGGATGTGCCGGCCGAGGATGCGCCGCGACTCACGCACGCCGATCCACGGGTAAGCTTCGATGAAGTAGGCATCGGCAAAGGCGGGAATGTCCTTCTTCCACGCACGGAACATCGCATGCGCATCGGCGCGACCCTGCATCTCCGCACGCGTGAGATCGGCGGCATCGGTGGGATTGGCGGGGACGCGCACGCCGTGGATGTAAACCTCGGTGTTGTGATAGAGGAACATCACACCAGGACCATAAAAGTAAGGCAGCTCACCACGATCCTGCGCGGCTTTGAGCGCCTCCTTGCACGCGGAGCTGATGTTGGCCATCGGCTTCACATTGCCGATGCGAAAGTGCAGCGTGAGCGGCTGTACCTCGGCGTTTTGCTCAAAGGGTGCACCGGCCCACGCGGCCACATCGGCATCGCCCGAGCAGTCGATGACGACCTTGGGCTTCACGGTGACGAGGCCGTCCTTGTTCGCGAGTGTCACGGACTCCACACGGTCACCGCTGCTGTGCGCGTCGCAGACGAAGCTGTTGAAAAGCACCGTGAGATTGTCCTTCTGCTCCTGAAGCAGGCGGTCGAGCAGCAGTTTGAATTCGAAGGTGTTCGCAATCGTCGGGTTGTGCTTCTCGACGGTCTTCGCGTCCGGTGCACACACACCCGACTTTGACAACAACTCCAGCGCGATGCCACGCACGACGATGCGCTTCGTGTTGATGTGCGCGATACCGTCGAAGTAAGGCAAGCCCACGCTCGTGATGATCCCGCCTGCAAACGGTGCCTTTTCCACGAGCAGCGTCTTCGCCCCTGCACGTGCCGCAGCGAGTGCCGCGGCTGTTCCGGCACAACCTCCGCCGCAGACGAGCACATCCGTTTCGATGGTGCGCGATGGTTTGGCGGTTGATTTGGGTTCAACCGCGAGAACCGGGGCAACGTTTCCCGCAGCCACGGCTGCTGCGGACACTTTCACAAAATCACGACGGGTGCTGGAGGCCGGGTTGGAATTCATGCACGAAGGATAACGAGCGATGTTTCGCGTCACCATCACAAAGTCGGAGTGGAGCGCCTGTGGGGGGCCTACGTGGCAGCAGACTGGCTCTTGGCAGATTGGAGATGAGGTGTAGCCTCGCTCATGAGCCTTTCCTTGAAACGTGCTCAGCACATCGGTGGTTTTACGCTGTTGGAATTGATCGTCGTGATCGCCATCATCGCGCTTCTGGCAGTGTTGGTCATTCGAAGTGGTGGAGAACCGACGGGATCGAAGCGACGTGTGACAGCGACGACGATGGATGCCATTCGTTCCGGGCTCGAACGATACTACACGGAATTCGGTGAGTATCCCGAACCCGTGAATCCCGATGAGACCATCGAGATCATGCCGGGCAAGGTGTATCGCGTCGGTGGAGCCAAGTGCCTGTATCAGGCGTTGCGAGGAGATGGCTTTGACGCCATCAAGCAGGATCAGGGGAAAGGTCCGCCGCAGTCCGATGGACAGATCGGCGCTGACGAGATCTCTTTCGCCATAATCAAGGAGATGCCGGAGGGCGCCTGGCGGAAGATGGGGGCACATTACTTCCTCGTGGATGCCTTTGGGCGTCCCTTTCAATACATCAAGGCCGACACGGAGAAGAAGAACACGATCAACTCCACCTACGACCTCTGGTCATTCGCAGACGATGACAAACATACCTTGGCTCGATCCAAAGATACCGAGTCCAAACCCGGACTCGATGCCAAGTGGATCAAGAACTGGTGAAGCAGCAGATGCGCTGGATTGCTTCGCAACGCCCCGTCATCGCGCCTGCGGCGAACGCTCGCTCAGGTGATTGTGATTGTTCCGCAGCACGGGCGGTTCCGGTTTCTCCCAGCCTGCGGGCGCGCCGAGGATGACGACGGGTTTGCCCGTGTTGTCATGGATGCGGAGGTTGTCGGCGATGATGCCGTTGGCAGAGTGGCGCCAGCAGTGGATCGCATTGCCGCCGCTCTTGATGATGTTTCCGATGACCTCGTAGTGGTCGAGGTTGAAGTTCGGCTCGATGGCCGTGACCGCGGTCTCCATGTAGTTGTGGTTGCAGCGCACGTTGGTGAGCCTGCCGCGGAATGACGGGTGGCCGAGAAGATAGGCGGCACCGTTCGGATTGAGCGTGCGTGTGTACTGGATGGTGATGTCGTCGGCGTCGAAGGATTCACCCGGTGTGACGCGTCCGCCGGGAAGGAAATCGCCGCTGTGCTCGCCGTAGCACATCACGGAACGGTTGGTGTCCGTCATCGTGATGCCGTCCACGAGCACATGACGCACGCGGCCGTGGACCAGCACGCAGGCGTTGATGTTTTTCACCAAAAAGCCCGGCTGCATGTTGTGCGAGGCGTTCATGTCAATCGTGCCCTTCCCGGTGATCTTCACGTTTTCGATGTACTCCGCCTGGCGGCCATGACCGATGCGGATGCCGTAGGCCTCGGGGCCGTCATACGAGACAAACCACAGACTTCCTTTGCTGTGCCCCGACTTGCTGCCGAAGCGAATCTTGACGCCAAGGTTCAAATCCTGCCAGTCTCCGGTGATGGGCACATTCTTCACCGTCGTCTCGGCAAATCTGCTTTCCGAAGGGCCGAGCTTCGTGGAGCCCTCCGGATTGTCCACGTTGTGAAACACACCCCACGCAAAGGTGTCCGGCGCGCCATCCGCGCCCACGCTGTCGATGCGGATGGTGTAGATGGAAGGGAGGCTGCGGTCGAAGACGCCACCGACCTCGAGATCGTCCAGCTTTTTGCCCGCGTCCTGGTCGGTGGTGATTTCGGGTGCCGCCTCCAGCTTCGTTTCGTCGTCGGCGAGTTTCAGCGTGGCACCTGCCTGCAATTCGATGTCCACGGGCTTGTCCACGTAGAGCAGCGCATGGTGCCTGCCGAGGTGATGCTGATGCATGCCGGGCAGGAAGACGAGCTTGTCTCCCGGCGCCGCACGATCGAGCACCTCCTGCGGCGGGTCACCGGGCTTGATTTTGTGCTCGGCAGCAAGCGCGTGCAACGACGGCGTGAAAACAGCCAGAAGGAGAAGGATGCGTGACATGGCTCAAACTGCGGCCGCAAAGCCGGTGCTCGTGAACAGATGCAAGACTGGAGATGCGGCGATCACTTCGCCGCGGCCTTGATGCTGAAGTCGTCGTACTCCACGTCCACGGGATTGGTGGTGAGGCTGACGAGCGACTTGGTGTCGTGGTTCACACCGGCGGACTGAAAGCTGCCAGCGTCCTTGCCGTCGATGCTGACGCTGATCGTGTCGCCCTGCGTCGTGACGACAAGTGTGTGCCACTCGTTGAGGCTGATTTTGGCGGGAATGCGCTTCTGCTTCGACGCGAGCATCTTCTTTTCATCCTCGGTGAGCTGGTTGGCCTTCTTGCGGTCGTAGAGGCCGCCGGTGAGGTCAAAACCGCCGGTCTTCGCGTCGGCGAGGTTCACACCCGTGGGCGAGATGGTGGCCTGGCAGATGTGGCCGGCGTGGGAGCCTTTGTAGTTCTTGTCGTCGAACCAGACGTTGAAGCTCTTCGCCTTGTCGCTGACAAAACGGAATTTCACCGAGACCTGCAGGTCCTTCTCACCGTCGAACTTGATGTTGTCCACAGCGCTGTGGTCGGAGGTGGGCGCGGTGATGCCGACGAGCACGCCGCCTTTGACGACGCTGGAGCTCTTGTAGTGTCCCCAGCGCGGCCCGAAGCCCTCGGCGGAGAAATCATCGGAGAAAATGACGCGCGGGTAATCCGCGGCAAAAGTGGCGGTGGCGAGCAGGAGGATGGATGCGGCGATGGTTTTCATGGGTGGGTAAAAACGGGCGGGCAGCGGGCAAATTGCGGCCAGATGTGTGTCTGGACACACAAATCAAGAAGTGCTGGCTCAGCTTTTTCTGACCGCCTTCCACGCGGCACGAACAGGCCAGCTCAGCGCCAGGAACACCCCGCCCACCATGCCGGCGAACAATTCCGCCGGCAGCAACAACAGCCGCAAAAACGGACGCAGGACGACCTTCACACCCGGCAGCTTCTCATAGCCCAGATGCAGCACAATGATGCCGAGGATGCCGGCGAACTTCACACCCTTGGCGATGTGGTAGTGATTTTCGGCGGCGCTGATCAGCTTCAAACCGCCCAGTTCGACGACCTGCCGCACGCTGTGATCCCACCAAAGTTCCAAGCCCAGCAACAGGCCCACGAAACCCACCAGCAAAAACGCCGTGTGCTCCAGCCAAGGCTGCCGCTCCAGCAGCTTGATGCAATACCCGGCCACAAGACGCAGCGTGATGATGCCCAGCGTCACGCCCACATAGACGAGCACTTTGCTGTCGCGTGCGAAGGCCACGGCGGCCACCACATTGTCAAAGCTCAGGCTCAAGTCGAGAAAAGCGATCATCGCGATGGTGCTGGCGAAGGAGTGGTGGCTCACGTTCACCACCTCTCCTTCCGCCGGCGCCGCATCTCTCTGCTCCGCGAAGTGCGCGCACATCAACCACACGAGGTAGAGCGATCCTCCCAGCATCAACCAGTGGTTGCCCATGATGAACCCGGCGGCGAACAAAGCGATGATGCGGAACCCGTAGGCCCCAGCATAGCCAATGGTCATCGCCGTCGTGCGCTGCTTTGGGTCCAGATGGGACGCCATGGCGGCGATGGCCAGCGCGTTGTCCACCGAGAGCAGTCCCTCGATCACAATCAGGGACAGCACCACAGGGATGCCTTCCCTCACAGTCTGCCACAGATCAGCGGCGGCGATAAATTCAACCATCATTGGCTGCGCAAGATCACGAGTACGAGGCTTCCACACGCTTCGCCACGTCCTTGTAGCCGTAGTCCGCGTTGTAGATTTCCTTGAGGGCTTCGAGGCTGGCAGTCTTGTCGCCCATTTTTTCGAGCACGTTGGCCAGCTCGTAGAGCAGCTCCTTTTTGACCGCGTCCATGACCACCAGTTCCTTGACGGCCTCGGTGAACGACGTTTTTGCCAGGTCGTTCATGTTCTTGCGCTCGAAGCAGCGGCCCAGCATCAGGATCGCCTTGATGCGGATGTTCGGGTTCGACTTGGCCTGCTGCAGCTCCGGGATCGCCTCGGTGTAAAGGCCGGCGCCGAAGTAAGCCTGGCCCAGCTCGTAGCGCAGCGTCTTGTCGGTCGGATTGCGGTCCACGCGGGCCTTGGCCTCATTGATGACCACGGCGGAGCGCTGGCGGCGGATTTCGGCCACCTGCGCGCGCTTGTCCTCAATGTCCGGCGCGTCGGGATTCGCCTCGATTTCACGCTCGAAGTCCTCGATCTGTTTTTCCTGCACCTTGTCGCGGATGATTTCCACCTTGCGCTGCAAGGCCACGTCACCGGGATTCAGCGTGTTGAGGGCGTAGTCGTAAAACATGAGCGCGTTATCGATCTGGCCCAGACGCTCATAAAGGTCGGCCATGCGCTTGACGATGATGATGTTCGTCTGGTCGGCATTGTACTGCGCGATGGTCTCGGCCAGGAACTGCTCCATCTGCTCCGTGGTCATGCCCTGGCGGCTGAGCATTTCGAGCTTTGCGGCCTCGCCAGTGTCTTTCATCGCCTTGCGGAAGTCGCCTTCAGCGCCCCAGCCCTGGCGCAGGATGGAGGTGCGGGCGGCGGCGTCCTTCTCGCCTTTCATCGCGTCCATGTCACGCGGATCGACCTTCACAATGAGACGGTACACCTCGCTGGCCTTCTCCGGCTGCTCATGCGCCATGTAATGCTGCGCCAGCTTGTGCATGTGCTTCGTGTTTTCGGGATGGCCGGCACGGATGGTCTCCAGGGCGAAGGCGGCCAGTTCCGGGAAGTGCATCTTCATCGCGATGTCATAGAGCTGCTCGTTCGCGTTGAGGTTGAAGGGATCCTTGCGGAACACATTTTCCTCCAGATCGGCAATCTGCTCCTCCGGCTCCTTCTTGGAACTGCCTTTGAACAGCCCGCCGCCGAGGCCAAAGCTCATCTTCTTGCCGGCGCTGCCGCCGGTGGCCTCGCTTTCCGCGCTGCGCAGCAGCTTGCGGCCATCGAGGAATCCGAAGTTGTCCTTCACGATGGGCAGCACCTGGTCGATGACATACTCCCAGTTTTTCCGATCAGCGGAAATCAGGGCTTTTTTCCAAAGAGCCTGGTATTTGGGGTCGAGGTCGGCTTCCTGAACGATCATATCCGGTGCTGGGTCTGGGTTGATGATGAGAGACTATTTTTTCTTTTCGCCGCCAAACCAGGCGGCGATGCCGCGCAATTCCTCTCCGGTGCCCTCGGTCAGCCCCTTCATCGTGAATCCGTGCTCAAAGAGCACCATCCAGAAGAAGGTGGCGGCAATGAAGGCCAGGGTCCAAAGGACTTTGGAGAGAATGCGCATGCGGGAATTCAGCGACTCTATGAAGAAAAGGTGGGAATCGTCCAGCACGGAGTTGCCGCCCCGGGAAAAAGCCCCGCCCCGGGCCTATTCCTTCTCAAACAGCAGCCGCAGGCTGTTGAGGCACACCACCACCGTGCTGCCCTCATGGGTGAGCACGCCGAGGGTGAGCGGGACAATCCCAAAAAGCGAGGCCACGGCCATGACGATCACGCTGCCGAGGGAGATGACGATGTTTTGCTGGATGATACGCCGCGCCTGCTCGCTGATGCGGCGGGCGGAGAGGAGTTTTTCGATCTTGTCCTGCATCAGGACCACATCGCTCTGCTCCAAGGCCGCGTCGCTGCCACGGGCGCCCATGGCAACGCTGACGTAGGCGGCGGCGAGGCTTGGGGCGTCATTCACACCGTCACCGACCATCGCCACCTTGCGGCCCTGCTGCGTCAGATCGCGGATCACGCCGACCTTGTCCTCCGGATGCAGGCCCGCACGGACTTCGGCGATGCCGAGCTGCTTGGCGACCTCCGTGGCAGCGGCGCGGCGGTCACCGGTGAGCATCACCGTGCGCACGCCATCCGCCGCGAGTTTTTCCAAAACGCCGCGGCTGCCGGGCCGGATCTCGTCCTTGAGCAAAATGCGGCCGACAATCTGCTCATGCAGCACCCACACCTCGCTGTAGCCCATGGGTGCATCGGGAACATCCGCCAGCGCCTCACCGAGCGCGCTGTCTTTGACGAGTTCGCGCCGTCCGACGTAGCTCAGACCTGCCTCCGTGCGTCCGCGGAGGCCCTGGCCCGCGATGGAGTGAAACTCGGCCAGTTTTTGCGCCACGATGCCCCGCGTCTGCCCATGGAGCGTGATCGCGCGCGCGATGGGATGGTTGGAATTCGCCTCCAGGCTCACGGCGATGCGCAAAACATCGTCTTCGCGGCCTGCGGGGAAGGATTCGATCTTCGTCACCTTCAATTCGCCCTCCGTGAGCGTGCCGGTCTTGTCCATCGCCACGACATCCACTTCCGCGAGCTTTTCGATGGCCGCGCCGCCGCGGAACAACACCCCGCGTCGTGCTCCCCACGCGATTGCGGCCAGAATCGCCGACGGAATCGACAAAACGAGCGCGCAGGGGCTCATGACGACGAGCAGCGTCATCGCGCGATAAAACGAGGACTTCGACGTGGCGGTGTTTTCGAAGGGGACGACGCCAAACCCGAGCCACCAGACGAAAAACATGATTGCGACCGCGCTCAGCGTCAGAATCGTGTAGCGTGTGCCAAAGCGGTCCGTGAAACGCTGGCTCGGCGCGCGCATGTGCTGCGCGGTCTGGATGAGCGTGATGATCTTGGCGAGCGCGCTTTGCGTCGCCGGCTTGTCCACACGCACCTGCACGAGCCCCCAGAGATTCAGCGTGCCGCCAAAGATCGCCGCGCCGGTCTCCTTTGTGATCGGCAGCGCCTCGCCCGTGAGCGTCGATTCATCCGCCGCCGTGAGACCGGAAACGACTGTGCCGTCCACCGGAAAAAGCTCGTCCGGCTTCACCACGATCACATCGCCGACACGCAGCGCATGGACATCGCGATCCTCGGTCGAGCCGTCAGGAAGCAGCACATGTGCGAACTTCGGCGCGGCCTTGGTGAGTGCGTTGATCTCCCGATGCGTGCGATACAGCACGAAATGTTCCAGCGCACCGCTGGTGGAGAATAGAAAGAGCAGCAACGAGCCTTCCTCCCACGCACCAATCGTCACCGCACCCAGCGCGACGGCGAGCATGAGAAAATGCACGTCCAGCCGTCGCTCGCGCAGATTTTCCCACGCATCCTTCGCCGCATCCCAGCCACCGGAAATGAGCGAGATGGCAAAGAACACCTGCGACACCCACATCGGAGCATCGGCAAACTTTTCGACCAAGTAGCCCGCCACAAGCGCCACGCCGCAAATCCCCGCCTGCATGGCCAGCAGGCGCCACTCGTCATCACTTTCCTTTTCGATTTCGTCCGCCTCCGGCCACTCAAACTCGCGCCACTTCCAGAACCTCGGCGCGGTGGGGCACGACGGCTTGCCAATTTGCACCACGCCCTGCGTCTGGCTCACATCGAACATCGCCGTGTGCTCCGGCACCTGCTTCAGCCATTTCGCATCAATCGTGCGCAGCACCTCCGCGAGTTTCGCCTGAAGCAATTCGCCATCCACGCGCCCCAGCGTGGCCATCTCGACCTTCTTCGACTTCGGATCGAGCCTCACCGCCTCCACCGATGGCTCATCGAGCAGGAACGACTCGATGGCTTCCATCCAGGAGGTGTCAGACGTGGCGGGCATGGTTCTCAGAATGCGCGTTTGGCGTGTGTTGATGGATCACGCATCAGTCACTGCCACGTTTCTTCCATAGTATGCCTGGCAAAACAAATGCGAGAGCCAGGCCACACCAGAACACGCAGAAAGGAAAAATGACTTCTTGCCATGCGTTCGACGCCAAAGGCGGAGGATCCATCAAAATAAAGAAGCCCATGCCTGGCGCCAGCAGCCCCGAAGGAAAATGAGGATGCTGTTCGAAGACAAAGCTCAGTGGCATCCAGATGACGAGCCACACAACGCAGAAGATTGCCCGTTTTGTGTCCATGCATCTATTCGCCCGTCACCTCCGGATACTGCTGCCGCAGGAAGATTAAATCGGCGAGATCCTTTTCGCGATAGGTTTTTTGTTTCATCCGCCAGAGCAGACGTGGAGAAGCGAAGGGGATCGGCACGCCTTGAACCTCGCGGATGACCACGTCTTGGGATGCCTCGGCGTAGTCGATGCCAGAGGCGGATTTCATGAGATCGATCACAATTTCGTCGGCGACCCGAACCACGGTGTATTTTCCGACATCGCCGGGCTGGAGATGCAGCACGGCCTTGTCTGGCAGGGATTCGAGACAGCGATAAACTTTGGCCTCATTTTCGGAACTAGTGTCGAAGAGCAGGTCCACATCACCGGTTGTGCGGCCATAGCCGGCATACATGATCGCAAAGCCGCCCACGATCATGTAGCGGGCTCCGCTGGCATTCAGCAGGCGGCACATGGCGACCAGGTCATCCTCGGTGGGGGCGCGTGAGGCTAGCTCGCTTTCCTGCGGTTCATCATTTTCGTCATCCATGTATCCGCCTCCTCGTGGGTTTTGAAACGATACACGCCTCGCGGGCAGATGCCGCGCTTCTGGCCTGCCATGACCTGGTTGAGCGTCTTTTGAAGGCCCGCGCCCGACGGCGGCACGCGGCGGCCCACGGTCTTGCCGATGAATTCCTCCACGTTGATGACGGGTCTGGGCTGCATGGCGTCGAAGGTAGGCGTTGCAGATGAAGTTGCAAGACGCGTGACAACTGCGGGAGGACCGCGCAAAATACGCTCATGATCACCCATCTCGTCGCCGGAACGTTGCGTTTGTTTTCGGGAGCGGTGGCGCGCTGGCAGGGTTGCGGGCCGGAATTGAAGCAGCGTGTCTATTTTGCCAATCACACGAGCAATCTCGACGGGCCGGTGTTGTGGGCGTCGCTGCCACCGCCGGTGCGCGTGCTCACCCGGTTGGTGGGTGCCAAGGACTACTGGTCCGTCGGCCATGTACGCTCGTATCTCGCCTGCTGTGTCTTCAACGCCGTGCTCATCGAGCGCAAAAAACCCACACCTGAGTGCAATCCGCTCGATGACATGATCAAGGCGCTCGGCGACCGCCACTCGCTCATCATTTTCCCCGAAGGCGGCCGCCAGACCACTCCCGAGCCGCAGCCGTTCAAACCGGGCTTGTTCCACCTCGCCAAAAAGCGGCCGGATGTCGAACTGGTGCCGGTGTGGATCGAAAACATGAACCGCATCCTGCCCAAGGGCGAAATCCTGCCCGTCCCGGTGCTCGGCAGCGTGACCTTCGGCACGCCGATCAAACTCGAAACCGGTGAAACGAAGCCGGATTTCCTCGTGCGTGCCCGCGAGGCGGTGCTGACGCTGCGGCAACATTGATTCCATCCACCCATGAACCTTCTCTCCGACCCCGTACTTCTCCGGCTGCTCTGCGGCACTTTGGGACTTTTGGTCATCGCCTCGGCCGCCGGCTTTGTTTTGGGAAGAAAAGCCTCCTCCGACGCCGCCAGGATCACGGTGGCGAACCTGAACGCCCGCATCAACGCCTGGTGGCTGATGGTGGTGGTGTTTTCGCTGGCACTGATGACCGGGCCGGTGGGCACCGCGGTGCTGTTTGGCTTCTGTTCGTTCATGGCGCTGCGGGAGTTCATCACGCTCACGCCGACGAAGCCGGGCGACCACCGCACGCTGTTCTGGGTGTTCTTCATCATCACGCCGCTGCACTACTACTACCTGGCGACGCAGTGGTACGGCATGTTCATCATCCTGATCCCGGTCTATGCCTTCCTGTTTGTGCCGATGCGCACGGTGCTGTCAGGCGATTGCGACCGTTTCCTCGAACGCACGGCGAAAACTCAATGGGGCCTCATGGTCTGCGTCTATTGCATCAGCCACGCGCCGGCCATCCTGTGGCTCAACCTGCCTGCGCTGCACGGGCAAAATGCCAGGCTGCTGTTCTGGTTCGTTGCCATCGTCGAGCTGAGCGATGTGATGCAGTACGTGTGGGGCAAGACCTGCGGCAAACGCAAGATCGCGCCCACCGTGAGCCCGGGCAAAACATGGGAGGGATTCCTCGGCGGCGGCCTGACAACCGTGGCGCTCGGCGCGGCGCTGTGGTGGGCCACTCCGTTTTCACCGCTGCAGGCCGCGGGCATGGCCGCGCTCATCGTGCTCATGGGCTTCGCAGGAGGCCTCGTGATGTCCGCGATCAAACGCGACCGCGGCGTGAAGGACTGGGGTGGCGCCATCGCCGGCCACGGCGGCTTCATGGACCGCCTCGATTCACTCGCCTTCGCAGCGCCGGTGTTTTTCCACGTGACACGGTACTCATTTGGCTAAACGACCCGTCGGTGCTTCAAATCTTCAAACTTCATGGACGAACCGCCGCGCGTCTCGGTCATCATTCCCACCTGGAACTGGAGCAGCGCCCTGCGTTGTTCGATCCCGACGGTGCTCTGGCAGACCTTCACGGATTTTGAATTGCTGGTGATCGGGGATGGCTGCACCGACGACTCAGTGGAAGTGGTGGCTTCATTCACCGACAAGCGTGTGCGCTGGCACAACCTGCCCCAAAACGCGGGGCACCAATTCGCCCCCAACAACGCCGGCATGGCCATGGCACGCGGCGAATACATCGCCTACCTCGGTCACGACGATCTGTGGCTGCCGGAACATCTTGCCAGTTTAGTTGCTGTCGCTGATGAAACAGGTTCCGATCTGGCTTTTTCCGGCATCCTCATGATCGGACCGCAGCAATCCGGCAAACGTGCCGTTGCCGGTTTGCTGTCGAACGAAGGCGATCACTCCGGTCCGGTCTTCACCCCGCCTTCCGCAATTCTGCATCGACGCGATGTGGGTGTTGCTCTGGGCGGCTGGCGCCCTCCGAACGAGTGTGTGCTGCCCCCCGACATGGATTTTTTCAGACGCTGCTGGGACCATCGTTCCCGTGTGGTGGGCACCGGGCGTATCAGCGTCATCAAATTCAACGCTTCCTGGCGGACCAACAGCTATCTGATACGTGACACGTCCGATCAGACGAACTGGCTGGAACGCATCCGGAGCGAGAAGGGATTTCTGGAGCGCGAACTTCACGAAACGCTCGCATGTTTTCTGGCAGGCCGGCTGACACCAGTGGGAGACTTTCCGGCCCTGGACATTCCAAAGGGGGAGATCATTGCGAACGCCCGCCGCATCCGTGGCCTGGAAGGCGAGGTGGGGGTCGAAATCGTGCCGGACGGCATACGCTTCACTGCAGAACACCCCGGTCTGCTGCGCGGCTGGCACCCGCCCGAAGTCACCCAGGATCATGGCTGTTTCCGATGGTCAGGCCCGGAAACCGCCGCCATTTGCGAATTCAACAATGTTCCCATATCCAGCCGGATTCTGCGCATCGGTGTGGCCCACACGATCTCTGAGGAAACGCTGTCTGTCCTCACCGTGACAGTCAATGGCGTGGGCGTCCCGTTGCGGCGCGGGTGGGTGAAACCGTTCCACGTTTTCGAATGCGATCTGCCATCATCGGACAGCAATCCCATGACTGTCCGGATGGAAATCATCGTTCCGAAGACTTCCCGCCCCAGCGACGTCAGTCCGCACTGCACTGACCAACGCCGGCTTGGCATTGCACTTGCCTGGGTGGAGTTTCTTGAGTTGTCCGCAGGCGCATGCAGCACCCGGGTGATGGGGGAATCCATCCCGCCAACTCGTCTCAAAAGCCTCTGCTCCCGAATTCGAGTTTGCGTTCGTCGGTGGTTCAAGTATGCGCCATGACTGAAACAAACCGCAGTCCATTCCATGACGACTCAACCGAAACAAGACGCCCAGACTGTCACGCCCGATGGTGAATCCGTGGCGCCACTGATCCACGGTGTCGTCATCCGTCGCGCTGTGGTGCAGACAGACGAGCGCGGCACGCTTTGTGAGATTCTGCATCCGGCCTGGGGCGTGCATCCCGCGCCGTTCACCTACGTTTATCAATTCACGATTCGTCCCGGCAAGGTCAAGGGCTGGCACCTTCACCGCGAGCACGATGACCGCATCTTTTTAAGCCAGGGCACGGCCAAGGTGGTGCTCTATGACACGCGCAAGGACTCGCCAACCTACGGGATGGTGAACGAGATCTACCGCACTGAGCAGCAGCGTGACGTCATGGTGATCCCGGCTTACGTCTATCACGCGCACCAGAACATCGGCAGCACCGACGCGCTTTTCATCAGCATGCCCACGCGGGAGTACAATCACGCCAGTCCGGACGTCTATCGTCTCCCAATCGACAATGACGTCATCCCGTATCGCTTCGAGCAGAAGCTCGGCTGGTGAAGCAGGGCCGGTAACATGGTCCGGCAGGAACGTCTGGGCAGCATGCATGCAAGCCGGACGTCTCATGACAATGTTCACGGAAGGAAAGCCCCGGAGTGTTACGGACGTTGTTCCCGTCCCGCATGAACCGCCGACTCCTTTCTGCCCTTGTCCTCCTGCCGCTCGCCGCGTCCGCCGCGGGAACGCTGGACTTTAATCGCGACATCCGGCCGATCCTCAGTGACAACTGCTTCGCCTGCCATGGCTTTGACGCGAAGAAACGGAAGGCGGACCTGCGACTGGATGTGCCGGAGGGCGCGTTCACGGCCATCGAGGGCGCGTTTCCGATCAAGGCGGGCGCCCCCGAGGCGAGCACGATCATCCAGCGCATCCTCACCCATGATGAGGATGATGTGATGCCTCCGCCGGACACGAACAAGAAGCTGAAGCCGGAGCAGGTGGAGATTTTGAAGCGTTGGATCAAGGAAGGCGCGGTTTACAAGAAGCACTGGAGCTTCGAGCCGCCGGTGAAGCCTGCTGTGCCGAAGGCGGGCACACCGCAGACCGTGCGCAACCCGATGGATGCGTTCATCCAGGCACGGTTGAAGGAGAAAGGGCTTTCTCCTTCGCCGGAAGCGTCGAAGGAAACGCTGATCCGCCGCGTGACGCTCGATCTCACCGGTTTGCCGCCGACCTTGGAGGAAATCGACGCGTTTCTCGCCGACACGAGCCCGGATGCGTATGAGAAGGTCGTCGCCCGCCTGCTGAAATCCGAACGCTATGGCGAACACATGGGCCGCTACTGGCTCGACGCGGCCCGTTACGCGGACACGCACGGCCTGCACCTCGACAACGAGCGCAGCATGTGGCCTTACCGCGACTGGGTGGTGCGTGCGTTCAATCAGAACCTGCCCTTCGATCAATTCACCATCTGGCAGCTCGCGGGCGATCTGCTGCCAAATGCGACCGTGGACCAGCAGATCGCCTCCGGTTTCAACCGCTGCAACGTCACGACGAGCGAAGGCGGATCGATCAACGAGGAGTTCATCTTCCGCTACGCCGTGGATCGCACGGAGACGACGATGGCGGTGTGGATGGGCCTCACGGCAGGTTGCGCGGTATGCCACGACCACAAATACGATCCGATCAGCCAGAAGGAGTTTTACTCGATGTATGCCTTCTTCAACAGCGCCGCCGATCCGGCGATGGATGGCAACATTCTGCTCACACCGCCCACACTGCGTCTGAGCACGGCGGAGCAGAAGAAACAGATGGCTGACTACGATCAAAAGATCGCCGCCACGCAAACGCGCATCCGCGAATCGATCCAATCGCTGAACTATGTTGATCCGGCGACGGTGAACCCGCCGCCGCCCGTGCAAACGAATGAAACGGTGTGGTTTGACGACGCATTCCCTGCCGGAGCCAAGGTCGAGGTCGCAGGCGAACCCACACAACTCGTCTCAAAGGACAAAGGCCCGGTCTTCAGCGGCGGCACGGCGCTCAAACGCACCGCGGCCGGTGTGGCGCAGGATTTCTTCGCCAACGGCGCCAAGTTCGACATTCCACCGAACGGCAAGATCAGTGTGCAGTGCTACATCGATCCGCAGAATCCGCCGAAAGCGGTCATGCTGCAGTTCCACACCGCAGGATGGAATCATCGTGCTGTGTGGGGCCAGGAGGGCGCGATCCCATTCGGGCAGGTCCGCACGCCGGAGAAGGTGACGATGGGCGCGCTGCCAGAGGCTGGTAAATGGGTGAAGCTCGAAGTCGCCGCGGAGCGCCTCGGCCTGAAGCCGGGCATCAAGGTCAATGGCTACGCCTTCACGCAGTTCGGCGGCACGGTTTACTGGGATCGCCTGGCGATGAGTTCACGCGTCGATCCCGCGAAGGATCCTCAGTGGTCGTGGAAGATGTGGATGGAGAAAAGTCAGGGCAAACGCATCGAAGGACTGCCAAACGACCTGCAAACACTCGTGCGCGGCAAAAAAGCGGTCGAATGGCCAGCGAAGGATGTCGAACGCTTGAAGGAGTGGTGGTTTGAAAACGAATACCAGGGCGCCCGCGAGATCGTGGAAGGCGTGCGTGCGGAGAAACTGGCCCTCGAGTCGAAAAAGAAGACGCTGGAGGATGTGATCCCCGCCACGTTCATCATGGCCGATCTGCCGCAACAGCGGGAGAGCTTCATCATGGAGCGCGGCCAATACGACAAGCCGAAGGACAAGGTCACGCATGGCACGCCCGCCGTTTTCCCGCCGTTGCCGAAGCAGGACAAATACACGCGCATGGATCTCGCGAAGTGGCTCGTGAGTCCGCAACATCCGCTCACCGCCCGCGTGGAGGTGAATCGCCTCTGGCAGCAGTTCTTCGGCACCGGCTTGGTGAAAACGAGCAACGACTTCGGTTCCCAGGGCGAACCGCCAAGTCATCCGGAGCTGCTCGACTGGCTCGCAGTCACCTTCCGCGAGAGCGGCTGGGACATGAAGGCCTTCGTGAGGATGATTGTCACGTCCCACACCTATCGTCAGACCTCGCAGTTCTCGGATCGCATCTCGCAGTTGGACCCGGAGAACCGTCTGCTGTCGCACGGTCCGCGTTTCCGGCTCGATGCCGAGGAAGTGCGCGATTCGGCACTGTTCGTGTCCGGCTTGCTGAGCCCGAAGATCGGCGGCAAAGGCGTGAAACCGTATCAGCCGGAGAACATCTGGGAGCCCGTCGGTTTCGGCGGCAGCAACACGCGCAACTACATCCAGGACCATGGCGAGTCGCTCTATCGCCGCAGCCTTTACACCTTCTGGAAGCGCACCGCGCCGCCACCGAACATGACCGCGCTCGACGCACCGAACCGCGAGAGCTACTGCCTGCGCCGCGAGCGCAGCAACACCCCGCTCCAGGCGCTCACGCTCATGAACGACGTGCAGTTCTTCGAGGCCGCGCGGAATTTCGCCCAGCGCGTGATGAGCACCTCCAAAACCACCGATGCACGCATCACCGCGCTCTTCCGTGCTTCCGTGGGTCGTTTCCCAAGCGCTCAAGAAGCCGAGATCATGCGCCAGACCTTTGAAAAACACCTCGCCTCCTACACCGCGAAGCCCGAGGAGGCGAAGAAGGCCATCAGCTACGGCGAATCGAAACCCGACGACAAACTCAATCCTGCCGAACTCGCCGCGTGGACGATGGTGGCCAACTTGGTGATGAATCTCGACGAGGTGGTGACGAAGGGATGAAAAAATGACGAAACCAGAATGAGGAATGACGAATGAAGCCCGACGCTTCAAGTCATTCGCATTTGGGTCATTGATTCGTCATTCGGAATTCTGGTTTCGTCATTCAAACTCCGTCTGCCTGTCCGCTGACGAAAAACAAATCACCATCTCCGCGTCCACGCCATCCAGCGCCCGCGCATTGTGCCATTGCCCGGCGGGAATGGAGATCGTGTCGCCGGGATTGAGGAGGAACTTTTCCTCGCCGAGGCTGTGCTCAAGCCGGCCGGAGAGCAGATGCAGAATTTCGTCGCAGTTCGGGTGGCGATGGCGCGGGTTGGTTTGATCCGCGGGGATCGTCACGCGGCCAAAGGTCATCGTGGTCGAGTTGCCCATCTCACGCGAGGCCAGCCAGGTGAGTTTCCCCCACGGCTGATCGATCAAAAGGCCTTCGGAAAACGTGCGGACAGGTGAGGTGCTCATGGTGTGCCGAAGATCTGCTCGTGCCTGGTTTTGGCGACAGATTTTTTGTCCGCGTCATGGCGAGGTAAGTTGTTTGTAAGCCAGTGCTCTGCGCATTGCCTCCAGCTCTTGCAACTCTATCGTGAAAGAGTTCGCAAAACTGAAGCCCAAAAGCACCGCATGACTTCTTCATTTTTCACCCACCGCTTTGGCCTGTCATGTCTGGCATTTTTTCTGGCCGCGGCAGGACTCACCCACGCGGCGGACCTCGGCACCGTGGGCACGTTTTATGTGGACCAGTCGTCCCGCCCTGATGCCCGGTCGCTGGTGGCCTTCGACCTCTGCATCCTGCAACCACACGCCGAGGTGGACATGGAACCCGGACATGCGCTCGGTTCACGCTATCTGGCGCTGCTGGACGTCACCCATGCACGCACCGGTTCGCGCGAGGCCATGCTGATTGCCGAACGTTCCGTCGCCTCCAAACCGCACGCCACGGACAAGCGTGTGCGCGTTGTTGATCCCGCCGATCCACGCTGGATCGCCTGGGTGGTGGAGGCACAGACCGATCCGGTCGCGAAGAAGGGTTTCGATGGTTTCGTGCTGAGCCTGGGTGACATGAAGGCCGATCCTGCAGCCCGCGCCTCGGTGCTCGCGCTCGCCGCCACGCTGCGCCAGCGTTACTCCGACAAGGCCATCCTGCTCGATTTCCGCATCGGACTCGGTGCTGAGGCAATCCACGTCACCGACGGCTTCCTCGCCCTCGGCGTTTACACTCGTGAAGGACGTGACGGGAGCATCGACTGGACGCCCGTCGCCGAGACGCAGCAGATTGCCCGCGGTATCCGCGCCGTCGAAATGCAGGGCATGCATGTCTTCGCGGTCGATTTTGCTCCGCAGAGCGATCGCGATGCCGCGCGCGAAGCTGTAAAGCGCCTCACCGCCACGGGAGCACTGCCCTTCATCACCACGCCGGAGCTGAACGGCGTCAATCTCGGCCCGCTGGAGGAAATCTCCCGCCGCGTGCTCGTGCTGCACGGCTGGGATGAAAAACACACCGGCCAGGATGCGCCAGCCGCCGAGGCCACCCTCACGTCACGCGTGTTGCGTCAGTCGCTCGAATGGCTGGGCTGTGATCTCGACTTCCGTCTCGCACGCGGCGCTGATTTCCTTCCGCAGGACCACAACTTCGCCGCCGTCATCCTCGATCCCGGCCTTGTGCTGGACGCTGAGCAGCAGCGCGCCCTGGCTGCATGGCTGCCTTCACTGCGTACGAAAAAGATCCCGCTGCTCCTCACCAGCATGCCTTTCACCAACGAGGCCGCGCGTCATCTCGCGCTCCAGCATCTCAAGCTCGGTGGCAGCATGAAGCCTGTCTCGGCCCTCGCCAAGACGAACATCGCCGGCATCGACTCCACGCTTCTGGTCAAAAACGCGCGCCCGCAGGCCCGCGCTCTCGGTTTTCTCGAGCTTTCCGCGCCTTCGGACGCGCACATCGTTCTCGCTCTGCGCGGCGAGGATGCGCTCGGTGGCGAGCATCGCTTTGACCAGACCTTCCTGGCCAGTTGGGGTGCAGCCTGCCTCGACAACCTCGAACTCGCCGCCGCAGAACTCAACCTTCCCGCCTTCCTCGCCACGTGGCTTGATGCCAGCAACGCGCCTGTGCCTGACACCACCACGCGCGAAGGCCGCCGCGTTTTCTACAGCCATATCGACAGCACCGGCTTCTCCACGCCCTCCACGCTGCCAGGCTACCCGCTTTGCGCCGAGGTCATGCGCAACCGCATCCTCGACCGCTACATGCTGCCCGTCACCGTTTCCGTGTGTGAGGCCGACTTGCGCTGCTGGTTGCCCGGCCAGCAGGCGAAGGACGCACCGCTGCTGGAGCACATCGCCCGCAGCATCTTCGAAATGCCGCAGGTGCAGGTCGCCTCGAATTCCTTCTCCCGTCCAAAAACATGGACCGCAGGCAAGGACATCGCCTCCAGGCTCAACGAGCGCGCCAAAACCTCGCGTCTCGACATGGAGCGCGAAATCGCCGGCTCCATGATCTACATCCACCGCCGCCTGCTGCCGCTTGGCAAGGATGTGAACCTGATGTTGTGGCCGCAAAGCACCACGCCGACTGCCGAGGCGCTCCGCTTCTGCGAATCGCTCAACATCGCCCAGCTTTCCGGCGCCACACAGGCTGTGCCAATGCACAAAGTGACGGGTTCGTTGGAGGGCGGAGCCACCCGTCTTGAACCGCTCGCTGTGCGCTGCTCATTCGACGATGTGCGCACCGAGAAGGGCGTCACCGCCCTCGAAAAGACCTTCGATGCTTGCGCCGGCGAACCCTTGCACACCATGACCGCCGCCGCTTACGCCAGGAGCGTGAGTGATGCCCGCGCCACACGCATCCTCCGCGTCGCCGACCGTCATTGGATCATCCTCAACGGCGGCGAGTGCCGCACGCTGCGTCTCCCCGCCTCCGCGGGCGTTCCCGACATGACGCGTTGTGCCGGCGTCTCCGGTTACAACACCTCCGGTGGCCAGCTCTACGTCCACACCATGGGCAATGCACGCACCGAACTCGTTCTCACCACCACCACACCCGCGCAACACATCCACCTCGCTGAAAGCAGCGCCGCGGTCGAGTTCATGGATCTTTCCTCGCGTCGCGCCACTTTCCACGTGCGCGATCTGCGTCCCGTCGAAATGGTCTTTGGCGGATTCGAGCCGCGTGGCCAGTGCGCCTACCTGGAAAACGGCCGCCCTTACACCGTGACCGCCGACACCCATGGCCGCGTCCACCTCGAAATCGTCTGCCGCGCCACCGTCACCCTCCAATCCCTCCCGCCTGCCGCCCACGCCGCGATGCGTTGAGATCATTCGTCACTCCTCATCCGGACTTCTCCGCTTTCACTCATGTCCCGCTCCCGACAGGCTTTCCTTCTCGTCGCTTCTTACACCGCGCTTGCCATTGTGGTCGGCTTGCGGCTCCACGCCAACGATGCGGCCCCGAAGGCCGGGAATGCCCTGCTCGACACCACACGCACTGAAATCGCTGCACGTCTTGCTGACGCACCCAAGCATCTGCAGCAGGCGGCCATTTTTCAGCTCGCGTTGCTGCCAGACCATGAAATCCAGGCGCTGCACGACTGGAACCAGCTTGTTTCGGAACAGCGCCTGCGCCGCCTCACCGTGCTGCAAGGCCCCGTCCAGGCACCCTGCCCTCTCAACGCGGCGCTCCTTTTCACCGAGCTTGAACGCGCCGGCGCTCCGCCCCTCGACGACATCCGCCTGCTCATCTCCGCCGCGGGCGATCGTCTGGAGGAGCCGCACAAGATCGAGGCGCTTGAACGCCTTGCGGCAAAGGCTGCGGAAAACAATGAGTTCACCCTCGCTCTCGAAATCCGGCAGCGTGTCTGCGAGTTCCCTTCCGCCTCGTGGCAGAACGTGCTCGCGCTGACCGATGCCGCGCGCCTCGCCCGCCGTCCTGCCGCCGCGCTGCGTGTGCTCAATGTGTGGCTCGATCCCGCGCCCGCACGCCTTGATGATGCACAACGCGAGGACGCGCTCGACTTGCAGACGTCCCTCCTGCTCGAGGGTGCTCGCTACGCCGAGGCCAGCCGCATCACGCTCGATGATCTGCGCTCGCTCAAGCTCGGCGACGCCATTCCAGCGCGCCTTCTGCAGCGTGCGTTGCTCGCCACCCGCGCAGCGGGCGAATCCGCCGAGCTGCTGCCATGGATCGAGCGCCACCTCCGCACCTGCGCTGATCACAAGCTCACCATCGATGAACTCGCAGGCGGCAAAAGCGTCTCCACCGATTACCTGCGCTGGCTCGATGAATCTGCCTCCATCGCGGATGGAAACCATCAAAGCAGCATCGCTTGCGACGGTTTCTTCCGTCTCGCCGCCGCCGGTGAAACGCGCGTCCTCGCCCGACTGCATGCCTTGGCGACGCAAATGGGCCGTGGCAGGGAACTCACGCAGCTTATCTCCGCCTTGCAGCGTCGCTTCTCGGTCGTCGAAATCTGCCGGGCTCTCGCCTCGGGCGATGCAGCGGCCCCTGCACGCGATCTCCTGGCCACGCACCTCAAAAACGCGCCCAATCATCGCGCTGGCTGGCGCCTGCTCACCGAACTCGACATCACCCTGCGTGGCAGCGAATCCGCGCCAACGCTCTGGGAAGGCTTCCTCCGGCGTTTCCCTGGTGATGTGCCCGCCTTGAAACAGCTTGCGCGCCTGCAGCTCGGCGCCTCGCAGTTTCCACAGGCACTGCGCACCTTGCAGCAGATTCCTGGTGAACAGCTCGACGAGCCCACACTTCGTCAAATTGTCGCGCTTGCCATCCGGTTGGATGACCTCCCAATCGCGCAGCGCGCACAGCAGCTGCTCGTGCAGGGTTCCACCACACCCGCGGTCAGCGATGTCGTTGCACTCGTCGAACTGACCCGCCAGAACCCGGATGCCACGTCAGAGGCCGTGCTTGCCAGCACCCTCGCCAAACTTCCCGCGGAGAACTCCTTCCAAAAAGCGCTCATGCAACCATCTGCCACGGGTGAGGCCGCCAGCTTCAGCACGGCCGTGCGGGCGAAATGAGATTATTTGGGCGATTTTTCGCTCCCGGTGCCGGACTGGTGGTCTATGCTCCCGCATGAACCGCTGGCTTCTCGTTCTCCTGCTCGTCCTTACCGGCTGTGACACACTTCCACGCGATGAACACGCCCGACGACAGGTGTACGAGCAGCGACTGAGCCGGCTTGAGTTTCCGGTCACACGTGACCGGCTCTATCGCACGCTGCGACCTGCCTCGTCAGCACAGCCCGCCGGCAGTCCAGGCTCCAGCCTTCTCACGGGCAGTGAATTCTACCGCCTGGATGACCTCTTCGTGGTCGAGATGTCCGTTGTTTACAAGGCGGTGGTGGGTGCCGAGGACTACTTGTATCCGGCACCGACTCTGCGCGGCCAGATCCGCTCCATCCTCGATGCCACGCAGAGCATGGACAATTTCGTCAATCGCGGCACGCCCGAGCATCCCGCTGACATCATCCGCAAGGCACGTGTCGTTAGACGGCCGTCATATCGCTACTAAAGGCGATCACCCGTGCTTCTTGATGATCTGAATGAAGTCCGGCAGGTAATCGCGAGCCTTTTTCTCGCCCACACCGCGAATCTTGAGCCCGGCCTCAATCGTCTTTGGCTTCAACCGGGTCATGAATTCCAGCGTCTGGTTGCTGAAGATCATGAAGGGCGGCACGCCTTCGGCTTCGGCGACCGCCGTGCGATGCCGCTTGAGCTTCTCGAACAATGCATCGTCAAACCCCAGCTCCTTCGCGGCGAGTTCCTCGTTCATTGCCGTCTTGCCCTTCGGCTTGCTCACCGGCGCATGCATCGACGGCCAGCGCATCTTCACATTCTGGCCGGTCTTCATCACTTCCGCGCCGCGTGAGGTGAGCGAGACGATGGGATACTCACCGGCACTTGTCTCCATGAGTCCAAGCTTCTCCATCTCGGCGAAGAGCGGATGCAGCACCTGCGTGCCAGCGTGCTTGAGCAGGCCGTAGGTGCTGAGCTGATCGAGCCCGGCATCGACAATCTCCTTCGACTTGCTGCCGACGAGCATCTGGATGATGCGCCCTTTGCCGTAACGGCCTTCCCACGAGCCATCAGCACGCTTGGTGGACATGCGGGCGATGCCGCTGAGTGCCTGGCGCAGCATGGTGACTTCCTCCGGCGTGCCTTCACGCGGCGGCTGCACGCCTTCGGCTTTGCAAACATCGCAAGTGCCGCAAGGCGTGCTCTCGGTCTCGCCGAAGTAGCGCAGGATCTGCTCCTGACGGCAGGCTTTGTCGTCGTAGCACAACTCGATCATCGCCTTGAGCTTCGCACGGTCGCGGCGGTCCTTTTCCCGCAACGCATCCACGTCGATCTCCAGATCGCGCGTCAAAACATTCGGCTGTGACAGCCGCGTGCCGCGGATGCGTTTCCCGGGAATGTCGAAACGCTCGATGTAGCCGTTGCGCGAGAGATGGCTGAGCGCTGAACCCACCGCCATGCTGTTTTTCGCGCCAGAACGGTCGGTAATGTCATCAATCGACGCCTGCACCTCGTGATTCGAGTCAGCGGCATTGAGCAGCGTCTGGTAAACCGCGCGGATGATGTCCACGCCGGGATTGTTGCCCTCGATGAAGAACTCCTGCGTCCTTGTGTCGGCGAAGTTGAAGAACAGCTCGCAGTGCGACGGCTCGCCATCGCGTCCAGCACGGCCTGCCTCCTGATAATAAGCCTCCACACTGCCAGGAACGTCGAAATGCACCACGAAACGCACGTCGGAGCGGTCGATGCCCATGCCGAAGGCATTCGTGGCCACCGTGACGTCGGCCTTCTTCGTGATGAACTTCGTTTGTCGTGACTCCCGTTCCTTGTCGTCGAGTCCGCCGTGGTATTCGATGACCTTGAGTTTCCACGAACGCAACTCCTCGCCGACTTCCTCGACGCGCTTGCGTGTGGAGCAATAGACGATGCCCGTTTTGAACTGCGTGATGATGCGTTTCAGCCGTTCGTATTTGTCACCGTTGTTTTTCGTCTGCGCGATGTTCAGGCTCAGGTTGGGCCGCTCGAAGCCGCGGATCGTCACAAACGGATCGCGCAGTTGTAGCGTGCGCAGAATATCATCCCGCACCTCCGGCGTGGCCGTGGCGGTCAGAGCGACGACCTGTGGACGATCCAGGTGCTCCAGTGCCTCGCCCAGACGCATGTAATCCGGACGAAAATCATGCCCCCACTGCGAGAGGCAGTGCGCTTCATCGACAGCAAACAGCGCGATCTGCACCTGCCGCAGCGCATTCGTGAATGTGCGGCTGCGAAAACGCTCGGGTGCGACATAAACGAGCTTGTACCCGCCCTCCCGCAACGCCGCGATGCGTTCCTGCTGTTCGGAGAGCGACAGCGTGCTGTTGATCAGCGTCGCTGGAATGCCACGGCGTTCGAGCGCATCGACCTGATCCTTCATCAGCGCAATGAGCGGACTCACGACAACGGTCACACCGTCCATCACCATCGCCGGGAGCTGATAGCACAGCGATTTGCCGCCGCCGGTCGGCATGATGACCATCGTGTCACGTCCGCCGACGATGTTCGCGATCACCGGTTCCTGGCCGTCGAGGAACTCGCGGAAGCCGAAATACTTCTGCAACGCCAGTTTGGCGTCGTGGATCGGTGTGTTTGCGGCGATGGGCAGTTCGTCAGACAAGACGGCATCATGGACGCGCACCAGAATGGCCGCAAGAAGACGCAAAGAATCTCCAAAAGGATCGGCTCAAGCCTGCCTGCCTCTTTGCATTTCTTTGCAGCGGTTCAATGCTCCTCCTTCTTCGTCACTGCCGGTGTTTTGGGCTGCAGCGAAGGATTGAAACCGAGCTTTTCGCCCGCGCAGTGCAGGCATCTAACGATGTTGTCCTCCTCGAAGGCCAGCGCGTCCTCGTTGGAGAGACCGGTGACTTTGGGCAACTTCGCCGCCTTGCGTTCGCGCACCATCATCAGCGTGCGGGCGAGTTCGATGCCGCGTTTGTCGGGAAAGGTGGCCCAGTAGCCGGGTTTGAGGCAGGGAATGTCCAGCGGATCGCGTGTGATCATCTCCAGGTGATAGCCGATCTGCGGATTGTGTTTCTCAAACAGCGCCAGCATGCGTGGCAGGTCGAGGATGCCTTCTCCCAGCGGCACTTCGGAGAGCAGGAAGCCGGTGGGCGTCTCCTGCACGGCCATGTCCTTGATGTGCGTGGTCACGGCGAAGGGCGCGAGTGTCTCGACGACCTGCATCGGGTCTTCGAGCAGCGCGATGCTGTTGCCCGTGTCCACGCACGCGCCGATGTGCGGGCTGCTGAGGCGTGTGAGCATCTCCGCCAGCTCGGCGGCGTGGAAATCCTTGTGATTCTCGATGCCGATCTTCACGCGCAGCCATCGCGCGACGGGCTCGGCGTGCTGCATGGACTTGAACGCGCTGTCTTTCCAATGCTTGAACTCCTCCAGGCTGGAAAACAGCTCGTAGCGGCGCCCGCCCGTCGCCGAACGGAAAATCGTCGCGCCCGCCAGCTTGGCGATGCGCAGCTCGTTCTCGAAGCGCACCACGTCGTTTTCGTTTTTCGGCAGCGAGATGCTGCCTTCGAGCTGGATGCGGTAGGATTCGCACGTGGCGCGCACTTGTTCGGCAAATTCCGTCGTCCAGCCGTTCACCATGATCTGCAACGCGCCGACGCCAAGGTCGCGCACGTGATCCAGCACATCGAGCGCATGCTCGAACGGCGGGAACTTGATGTTCGAGTACTTCCCATGCCAGCGCTTGCCGTAGGAATGGATGACGATTCCCATCCGTTTCCCAAGCAACGACGCCGAAGCCGGCAGTGCAGCGGCCAAAGCAGCAACGGAGGTCATGAAAGCGCGTCGATTCATGGACGTGAAGGAACGCAGGCGGAGGGAGAATCATTTCTCCCATGTGAATTCAAGCAGCCTTCCTGCCGGAATGGCAATTGGCGATCTCAAATTTGAAAAGATCCAAAGCAGGCGGGTTTTGCATGGTCGGCGTGCGAATGATCGCAACGCATTCATTCCAAGCTCTGAGTCCCTTCCATCAGCAGCGCCTGTGCGTGAGCGGCACCCATTTGCGCAGTCCATAGAGCAGTGCGGTATAAAGCAAGGCTGGCAACAGGCCGACATACAACCAAATCGTGTCGAGCACACTGGTGGAACGCAGCGGATCGAGCACTGACAGAATGCGTCCACAAAGGTACAGAACAATCCAAAAAATGACGCCGCCTAGAGGGATTGCGACAAACCAACGATGGGATCGTAGAACAACAATGACTGGCGCAGCGAAGGCGAGCGCCAGACAAACACAGTCAACGATTTGCGCGAGCGTCATGGAATCAGCCGTGCTTGGTCACCTCACCGCCCCGCCCACCCATTCCGGCTGCTTTTTGGCGAGGCAGTCGGAGAGCCAGCGGACGAGGTCGGCGACGGAGTCGTGCTTTTTACGCAGGGCGTTGAGCGCGGGCCAGTCGATGCTGTGTCGCGGCGTCGGGAGCGTGATTTTCTGGATGCGCAGGAGATTGTGCACGGCCTCGAACTCGGCGGCGCTCATGGCGCGGAGTTCCTTGGCGGAGGGTAGTTCGTCGAGCTGCGTGAGCTGGATGCCGAGGCTGCTGATGCCGACGCCGAACTGATGGCCGAGGCCGCGGAGCGCATCGACGAGCGCCTCGTCGTTGAGGCCTTCGGCGATGACGATCTCGCTTTGCAACGTCCAGCGCGTGGCGCTGAGGGCCTGGAAGAAGTCGGCGCTGAAGGTGTCGAGGGAGACGTTAAGCTTCAACTGCACGCCGGTGAGGCCGACCTCGGGTCCGCCGAGATGGCGGCGGAGATTGAGCATGGACTCGTCGAAGCGCGGGGCATCATCGCTGGCGGCATCGAGATCCCAGTCGGCGACGATGAGATCGGGGATGTCCCATTCACCCTCCATGCTGGGGGCGCCGCTGCTGTTGCGGTTGAGGAGGAAGGGATAGCGCGAGCGCTGGAGGCTGAGCCGCTCGTAGATGGCGACCATGCGCAGGAAGCGCGACCAGCACTGGTCGCTCTCGCCTTCTTCGTCGAAGAGGCTGGCGCGTGCGACGCCGTTCGCGCCGGCGGTTTTTTTCTGCCGCCGGTAGTAGCCCTGCCCCTGATCGACCTTCGCGATGGGCGAGGTGGGGTCGTAGCTGAGGATGGAGAAATGGTAGCGCAGCGTGGCGTCGCTGTAGCCTTCGCCCAAGCGCAGGCGGACAAGCCGGATGAGCTCGGTGCCCTTGATGGCCTCCGCCGGATCATCCGGGAGGATCTCGGGGAGAAGGTGTCGCAGTTGTTCGCGCAGGTTCATCCGTGAATGTTTCTTCCAGCATGCCGGAGTCACGCGGCGTTCGTCAACAACAGAAACGCATCAACCGTGCCGCTCCTCGCGAATGCTGTAGCGCGTGCGGCGGTTGTTCAGCCAGCGCACACCGAACATGTCACGCGTGGCGCGGAGGGCGCGGTTGCCGAAGCCGTATTTGCTCACGCCGTGGATGCGCGGGCGGTGATTCACCGGCACCTCGGTCACGCGCCAGCCCATGTTGCGGATGAGCGCGGGAATGAAACGGTGCATGCCGTTGAAGAGCAGCAGCGCCTCGCGGCAGTCGCGGCGCATGGCCTTGAGCGTGCAGCCGGTGTCGCGCACGTGGTCACCGACGAAGCGGGAGCGGACGAAGTTGGCGATGCGGCTCTGCAAGCGCTTGAAGGCGGTGTCCTTGCGCTTCGCGCGATAACCACAGACAAGGTCGAAGCCTTCGTCGAGCTTTTTGATGAGCGCGGGGATGTCGGCGGGGTCGTTTTGCAGGTCGCCGTCGAGTGTGACGATGATGTCGCCCTTCGCGTTGTGAATGCCGGCGTGCATGGCGGCGCTCTGGCCGCTGTTTTTCTCGAAGACGATCACACGCACGCGCGGCCCGGGCTGGATGCGCGCGAGCGTCTGGTCCTTCGAGCCGTCATCGACGAGCACGAGTTCATAATCCTGCCCCGCCAGCGCGGCGTCGATCTGCTGCTGCAGCTCGACGACGTTGTCCTCCTCGTTGTAGAGGGGAACGACGACGGACAGGGCGGGCGAGGAGGACATGGACGGGCGAAAAGGGCGTCAAGAGTCGGGCGGACGATAGTCGTGGCAAGCGAAGATTTTCAGCCAGCGGACCTCGTTCCCAGCATGCATGACGCGGGCGACGGAGAGCACCTCCACGCGTGCGAATCGTGTCTTTACCCTATCAGGTGGAGCCACTGCGGCAGGGTCGTCGGTGACAAAGATCGCACCCCGGCCGGCAAAGCCGCGCAAGTCGTCGTCCAGCGACTTCACCGGCTCGTTTTGGCCAAGGTAGTGATCGAGTTCGACGGCGAGACGCCAGTCGCTGGCGAGCACGAACCATGAGCTGTCGCGATTCGACTGCGTCAGCGCGGCGGAGACGAGTTTCGCGCTCTCACGCCAGCCGCGCATCGATCTGGAGGGATCGGCGGTGAAAAAGTGCGTGTAGTCAGACGCGCCGCCTGTTTGCCGCGAAAACGGCCAGCGCAGGCCCAGTGTGCGGGGGAAGTCGGTTTGCAGCAGGAAGGCGCTTTGCAGCGCCGCGAGCAGGAGCGCGATGGTGCGCAGGCTCACACGATCCTCAATGGCGACACCACCGATCACCGTGCCGCGATGCGCGAGGAGCATCGCTGCAAAAATCATCCACGCCGCGCCGCCCATGTCCGGCCAGCGATGGTTCGGGCCGAAAAAGAAATCGAGCACAGCGAGCGGCAGCAGCATGGCCAGCGGGAGACTGCGCTGCGACATCAATGTGGCGCGATCAAAGGCCACGCGTGCAGCCAGCACGAACAACACGAGCAGCAACGGCGAGGCGAGCACATTCCAGCGCAGCAGATTCGGAAGCAGCCGCCATTCGGGCCAGGAGAAGCCCGCGCCACTCCAAAGCCAGCACAGCACCCCCACAGTCCAGAAACCCGCGATCACGCGGGCACCCGGTGCCTGCAGATGATGCCGCAGCCGCTCCGGCAACGCGAAGACCACCGCCACCGCCGCGAGCACACCCAGCGCAGGCGGTTCCGCCAGCACCGCACCCAAAACACATGCGCCCGCCGCCCACCACGACCAGTGCAGCGGTTGCGCGTGCGCCAGCGCGATTCGCAGGCACAGCGCCGTCAACGGGATGAGTGCAAACATGACCGTGGACGCGGTCAAAGTGACCGCGGCGATGTTGAAGGCCGGCAGCACGTTCACAATCACCACCGCCCAGCCTGCGATCTGCAGATCAAACATGCCCCGCAGGAGCCGCCACACCGCCAGCGACGACACCAACGCAAGCAACGGAGCAAAAAACCGCACGCCGAATTCATTCGCACCACCGATCCCCATGCCCAGCTTTGCCAAAACCGTCACCAGCGGCCCGATCTCGTGAAAACTCCCGATTCCACCATGCTCCACGCGAAAAACCGCCAGCGCCTCGCCCGGCGAGAGTTCCAGCGTCGGCAGCAACACCCAACGCCAGAGCGTGAGCAGGCCCAGGGCGGCAAAGAGAAAGCGCTGGCGCGGCATGATGGTTGAGCGCATTGAATAGTGGCTGCTGTCTGCCTGTCAAAGCGCCGTATCTTCTTCTCCAACCATGAAACGCCTTCTGCTCATCCCGCTGCTGCTCGCCGCTTCCTGCCGTGCCGACGAACCCCAGCCGAAAACCGCCGAGGAAATCCTGCGCATCGTGCGCCTGAGCTACGCGCTGCAAAACCACAAGATGACCGGCCGCCTGCGGGATGACTCCACCGGACGGGCCGAGCCGCTGTCACTCACCATGGAAAACCAGGTGATGCGCTTCCTTTTCACCAACGAACCGAAGGAAATCGTCCACCTCGACCTGAACACGACGCCAGCCACGCTTTATCAAGTACGCCCCGGCGGCTCCTCCCAGGTCAAGGGCGACCAGTATGACGACAACGTGCGCGGCATGGCCTTCAACTACGAGGATCTCTCGCTGCGTTTCCTCTACTGGCCGCGTCCGCAATTGATGGGCGAGGGGCGCGTCAGCGCGCAGAAGTGCTGGATCGTGCGCGTCACCAACCCCGGCACCGACGGCCCATATTACGTCGTGGACATCTGGGTGCATCAGGGCAGCGGCGGCGCCGCGAAAATGATGGCCTACGACCGCAACAGCAAGGTGGTGAAACGTTACGAGGTCACCAAGGTGCAGAAGGTGGACAACGCGACCGTGCTCAAGGAGTTGAAGGTGGAGACAATCAACCCGTTCAACGGCGATGTGAAGGCACGCACCTACATGACGATGGACAATCCGGAGAAGAAATGACGGGACGCATGGAGCCGCCAAAGAAATTCGTCCCGCACCCCTTCGCGTATCATCAGCAGCTCGATGTGAGGATCGACAACCTCACGAATGAAGGCATGGGCGTGGCTCGGGCCGGTGGCTGGGTGATCTTTGTGCCTTTCGTGCTGCCCGGCGAACTCGTGCGCTGCCGCATCTATCGCAATCACAAGAACTTCAGCGAGGCCGACCTCATGGAGGTGCTCGAAGCCTCGCCGAACCGCATCCAGCCCGTCTGTCCCGTCTTCGGCACCTGCGGCGGCTGTCAGTATCAGCACATGGCGTATGCCGAGCAGTTGCATTGGAAGCGACGCCAGGTCGCCGAGTTGCTAAAACACATGGCGCGCATCGAGCATCCGGTGAACGAGGTCATCCCCTCGCCCGTCGAGTTCGGCTACCGCTCCAAGATCACGCCGCACTTCCAGAAGCCGCGCGCGAACGGCGTCGAGGACATCGGTTTCCTGCGCATGGGCGCACGCGCCGCGCTGGTCGATGTACCGCACTGCCACATCGCCATGGACGCGATCAACGAGGCGCTGCCCGCCGTGCGCGAGAAAGTCCGCGCGAACTCCGCCAGCTTCAAACGCGGTGGCACGCTGCTCCTGCGTGCGGCAAAGAACGGGGTGCTCACGAACACCCACGACATCGCGCACGAGGAGGTCGATGGCATTCGCTTCGAGTTTCAGGCCGGTGACTTCTTCCAGAACAATCCCTTCATCCTGCCGCGCTTCGTGCGTCACGCGCTTGATGAAGCGAAGGCCACGGGCGCAAAGTACCTCGTCGATGCCTACTGCGGCAGCGGCCTTTTCGCCGTCTGCGGCGCTCGCGACTTCGAGCAGGTCATCGGCGTCGAGATTTCCGAGAGCGCGGTCAAAAAAGCCGCGCACAACGCCGAATTGAACGGTTTGACCAACTGCCGTTTCATCGCCGCCGACGCCCGCGAAGTTTTCAAAGACGTGGCGCATCCCGGCAGCGACACCGTCGTGCTCATCGATCCGCCCCGCGCCGGCTGCAGCGCCGAATTTTTGCAACAGCTCTTCGCCTTCGGCCCCAAAGGCGTCGTCTATGTCTCCTGCAATCCCGCCACGCAAATGCGCGACCTGCAACTCTTCACCGAAGCTGGCTTCAAACTCGGCACGGTGCAGCCGTTTGACCTGTTCCCGCAGACGAAACATCTCGAATGCGTCATGACGCTCAGCCGATGAACCGTTTCGAATTCGCCACCGCCCAGCGCATCATCTTTGGACGCGGCACGGTACGCGAACTGCCGGACCTCTGCGCCGGCTTTGGTCAACGAACCCTGCTCGTCACCGGCAGCCGCCCGCAACAATGGGAAACCCGGCTGCCTTACGTCGGAATCAAATCGATTTGTGGTGAGCCGACGACGGAGGACATCGAAAGCGGCGTCGCACTCGCGAAACAGCACAACGCGGATGTCATCGTCGCCATCGGTGGCGGCAGTGTCGTCGATGCAGGCAAGGCCATCGCCGCCATGAGCACGCAGCCGGGTGATTTGATGCGCTACATCGAGGTCGTTGGCGAAGGCAAACCGCTCGAAGCCGCGCCGCTGCCCTTCATCGCCGTTCCCACCACTGCGGGCACCGGAGCTGAAGCCACGCGCAACGCCGTCATCGCCAGCGTGCAGCACCGCGTCAAAGCCAGCCTGCGTCATTTGTCGATGCTGCCGCGCATCGCCTTGATCGATCCCGAACTCGCTGTCGGTGTCCCGCCGAATGTCACCGCCGCCAGCGGCATGGATGCGCTCACGCAGTGCCTCGAAGCCTTCGTCTGCTCGCGTGCACAGCCGATGACCGATGCGCTTTGCCTCGACGGCATCCAGCGTGCCATCCGCTCCCTCGAACGTGCCTTCCAAAACGGCCATGATCTCGATGCCCGCGAAGACATGGCACTCTGCGCCCTCAACAGCGGCATCGCCCTCGCCAACGCCGGACTCGGAGCCGTTCACGGCTTCGCCGCGCCGATCGGCGGCATGTTTCACGCGCCACACGGTGCTGTTTGCGCCGCATTGCTCGCTCCGGTTTGGGAAACGAATGCCAGACGCGTGCAAAACCGCGCCAAATTCGATCAAGTCGACCAACTGCTCGGCGGCGATGCCATCGCATGGCTGCATGGCATCACCCAGCGTCTCCACATTCCCAAACTCAGCGCCTGGGGCATTCGAGAAGCTGATCTCGACGAAATCGCCCGCAAAGCCGCCGCTGCGAACAGCATGAAGGCGAATCCCGTTTCGCTCACACATGACGAACTGGTCGGGGTTTTACGAGCTGCGCGATAGCGTCCGCGGAGTGCGGTGCTTCAGCACCGCTTTCGTCAGCTACACCGTCCACTCCGGCTGAAAATCATCCTCCACCTTCACCCGGTCCGTCTTAAACCGAGAAATCGCCTTCACCATCGCCGGAGCCGTCTCTTTCTCAAACCACCCCGCCGAGCACCACGGATACTCCCGCGCCACTTTCACCAGCCCATGCCTCACCGCGTTGCGGTGCGTGTAGTTCAGCCTCGCAAAGTAGGAAGTCCGGTGTGTCAGCAGCGTCTCCCAATAGTTGTGCCAGACCTGGCGGTCAGAAGTGCCGTCGAGCTTGTTGACCCATCGTGCCAATGGCCCGTGCAGCGCGCGAATCATGCGCGGCAGCGATTCGGCGTCTTTGGCATCCGCCGGCGTCTTGGCGACGAAATGATAGTGATTCGAAAACACCGCCCATGCCTCAAGCCGCCAGCCGAACTCTTGTGTGACAGTCAGCAGGCCACGATGCAGCACCTCAAGGCGTGCTGGATCACGGAAGAAGTGCTGTTTGAGATGCGTGGAGGCGGTGACGAAGTAAATGCCCGCCGCATCCAGCAAGTGTGTCGGCGCATGTGGCCATGGCGGAGGCTGGTCCGGTCGGCGGGGCATGATGAAAACCTGAAGGAGGGCTTCGATGGGGACAAGGGGTTTGTCGCGAGGAGCAAGGCGCGGCGAGAGCGGCGCTGAAGACGCCGCAGTCCGGGGACGCTGGCGCGTGAAAGTTGACCGCCAGTCGTGGCGCTTGTAGAGGCTCCTCCCAACCATGAAATCCTTCCGCCTCAAACGTCTCTTCAACGCCAAGTCCAACCGCTGCTTCGATGTGGCCGTCGATCACGGCTTCTTCAATCAAGCCGGCTTCCTGCAAGGCATCGAGGACATGCGCAAGGTCATCCAGGTGCTCGTCGATGCCGCGCCGGACGCGATCCAGCTCACGCTCGGCATGGCGCGCCATTTGCAGGAGATTCCAGGCCGTGAGAAGCCCAGCCTCGTGCTGCGCACCGATGTGGCGAACATCTACGGCAAGACGCTTCCGGAAAACCGCCGCTTCAGCCTCATGATCGAGGACTGCATGCTCCAGGCCGTGCGTTACGACGCCGCCTGCGTGTGCGTGAACCTCTTCCAAATCCCCGGCGCGCCCGAAGTGCATGCCGAATGCGTGGAGAACATCCTCAAACTCAAGCCGCAGGCCGATTACTACGGCGTGCCGATGATGGTGGAGCCGCTGGTGTTCCAGCCGAATGAAAAAGCCGGTGGCTACATGGTGAATGGCGATGAGACTGCCATCACTTACCTCGTGCGGCAGGCCGTCGAGCTCGGTGCCGACATCATCAAGGCTGATCCCACCGATGATGTGAGCCGCTATCACAAGGTCATCGAAGCCGCCTCTGGCATTCCCGTGCTTGTGCGCGGCGGCGGCCGTGTGAGCGACCGCGAAATTCTCGAACGCACCCAAGGCCTGCTCGAACAGGGCGCCGCCGGCATCGTCTATGGCCGCAACGTCATCCAGCATCCCAATCCGAAAGGCATCACCCGTGCGTTGATGGCCATGGTGCATGACGGTGCGAGCGTCGATGCCGCGCTGGCGATGGTGAAGTGAGCCACGCGGGCAAAAGAAAGCCGGGGCTGCTTTCGCATGACCCCGGCCCCGCTCGTTGTTGGTTGCGGTAAGTTATTTGATCTCGCCGGCGAAGCCTGCTGCATTCAACGCGGCTGTCAGCTCAGACTTGGTGAATTCACCTTCGACGGTGAAGGACGTGGCCTTGGCCACAATGTCATGCTTGGTGATGCCTGCGACAGTCTTCACGGCGTCGGCAGCAGCGGTTTCGCACTTCTTGCAGCAGAGATGCACTCCGGAAACAGTGGCCTTCGTCAGCTTGGCTTCAGGCTTGGTGGCGGCAGGCTTGCTGTCAGATTTTGAAGCGGACTCGTCGCCTTCGATTTTGCCGAAGTAACCGGCGGCGATGATCGCCTCAGCGGCTTTTTTGGCATCACCCTTCTTCTTGCTGGTGATGGTGATCGTGCTGCTTTTTTCGGGCACATCGACAGTGACACCTTCGCCGACACTCGTGCCGGCCTTGGTGATGCCCTTGGCGCAACTGCCGCAGCAATTGTGCAGGCCGGTCATGGTGATGGTGGTCTCGGCGCGCGCAAACGCGGCCAGAGCGAACAGGGAGAGCAGAGTGAGGAGCTTCATAAGCGACTGGTGAGACGATACGACACGTCGGTTTCTTTGCACTAATTTATTTTATCGACGAACCGCCGTCATGAAGCCGCGCGCCGCGGCGGTGTCATGATACTCGCCGGGAGTGAATCCCGCTTCATCGAGAAGCGCCGCGTATTCGCCGGTGCTGTAGCATTTCCCCTGCGTGGAGTGCATCAGCAGGCAGGAGTACTCGGCGACATGCAGCGGCCCGTTCTTCTCCGCGTTGATGAAGGCATCGTGAATGATGAGCATTCCTCCGACAGGCAACGCCGCATGTGAAACCGCGAGCAGTTTCTTCACTTCGGGCACGCCCCAGTCATGCAGCACGTTCGAGAAAAGATGCACGTCGCAGCCCTTCGGCAGGCCGTCGAACATGTTGCCCGTCGCCACACTCACACGATCCGCGCAGCCGCGTTCGGCGATCAACTTGCTCGCGATGCGATCCACCGGCGCCTGATCAAACGCGATTGCCTTCAAATGCGCATGCTGCGTGGCAATCGCGCACGCGTAGATGCCGCTGCCCGCGCCGATATCGAGCAGGCAGGAACGCCCGGCGAGATCGAGCCTCTTTGCCAGCGCCTGCGAGAGATAAAGCCCGCGGCAGTCCATCGCGGCCGTGAACTTCCGCGCGAAATCCTCCTGCTCCATCGCCTTGTGCCAGTCGAACGCCGCCTTGTCACCACTCCAGCCCGCTGGCTTGTCGGTCTTGAGCACCTCAATGTAATCACGTGCGATCGGCCGTTCATGCAGCGAGGCATAGTAAGGGCGCAGATCCCACACCGAACCCGCCGTGAGATGTTCCTTCGCCGTCTCCGTCGCATGAAATGCGCCGCCGACGCTCCGCACCCAGCCGTTCGCAGCAAACAAAGTCAGCATCGTGTCTGTCGGGCGCTCTTTGAATCCAAAGTGATCGCAGATGCCACCGAGGGATGACGGATTCGCTGCCAGCCAGGTGAAGAAATCGATGCTGAGCGCCGCTGTGATCATATCGACCGCGTAAAGCGTGTCGCGATAACGGTAGATGTTGAGCGGATCAGTGTTCGGAGCGGAAGTGAGGTCGTGCGGCATGGGAGGGCGAAGATTCACGGATGACGGCCGAAAGAAACGAAAGAAATCAAAAGACTTCCGGGGTGCCACCCGTTGACTTGCCTCCCAACTCCTGACAGCATCGCGCACCATGTCCTCTCCCGCCCCCAAACTCACCACGACTCACTGGCTCATCATCGTCATCGCCAGCATTGGCTTTCTTTTTGACACCTACGAGCTGCTGATGACGCCGCTGGTGGCGGCGCCTGCGATCGCTGAGTTGCTGAAGCTGCCGCTGAACAATCCGATCGTCACGAGCTGGGTGGGAAACCTTCTTTGGATTGCGGCGCTGTGTGGCGGGATCTTCGGCCTGCTGGGCGGATGGCTGGTCGACAAGTTCGGCCGCAAGACGATCATGGCGGCGAGCATTTTCATGTACTCGTTCTCGCCGTTCTGCGCGGCGTATGCCTCGTCGCTGGAAATGTTTGTGTTCTTCCGCAGTACGACCTTCATCGGCGTGTGCGTGGAATTTGTGGCTGCGATCACGTGGCTGGCGGAGGTGTTCCCCGACAAGAAGCAGAAGGAGAAATGGCTGGGCATCACGCAGGCGTTTGCATCGCTGGGAGGTGTTTTTGTCACCATGATGAGCGTGTGGATCAGCAAGCACGGCGCCGACATGCCTCACATCGGCCTGCCAGCCGGCCTCGGCTCCACCGATCCCTCCGCCTGGCGTTATCTTTTGATGACCGGCATTCTTCCAGCGATCCCGATTGCGCTGCTGCTGCCGTTCGTGCCGGAATCGCAGGCGTGGAAGGAGAAAAAGGCGGCTGGCACGCTCAAGCGTCCGAGCTTTGGCGCCCTGTTCGCGCCGGAACTGCGTCGCGTGACCTTGGTGACCGCCGCGCTCTCCGCCTGCGCCTACGGCATTGCGTTCGGTGCGCTTCAGGTGACGGTGGCGCGCGTGACGCCGGGTCTGCCAGAGTTGAAGGAGCAGTCCAAAGCCCTCGCGCCGCTGCGCAAGGCCGGTGAGGAGCTCAACAAGCAGCTCAATGCGATGAAGGCCGACGATCCGGCGCGCAAGGAACTCGTGGCGAAGATCAAAGAGAACTTCGTGCAGCAGAAGCCGATCAACGACGAAGTAAAGAAGATGAGCGACACCGTGCAGTTCCATCAGGAGATGGGCGGCCTCGTGGGTCGAATCGTGCTGGCTCTGCTGCTGATCTGGGGCATCAGCCGGGTGGCGCTGCTGAAGATCTTCCAAATTCCCGCGCTCATTGTCCTGCCGGCCACCTACTTCTACTTCTTCCACCAAGGCGGGAACGCATTCCTGTGGGCCTACGCCATCTGCGGCCTGCTCACCGTGGCGCAGTTCAGCTACTTTGGTGAATACCTGCCCAAGGTGTTCCCGATGCACCTGCGCGGCACCGGCGGCAGCTTCGCCACGAATGTCGGCGGACGCATGATCGGCACCAGCATGGCTTTTGTGACAACCAACCTCGTCGCTCCGATGCTCGCCGGCAGTGGCCCCATGCTGCCAATGCACGTCGCGAAGGCCGCTGGCATCGTCGCCAGCGTGATCGTGGTGCTCAGCTTCCTCATCGGTTTCCTGCTGCCGGAGCCGAAAGGCGAGGAGTGACACACGAGAGAGTGTGGATCATGGCGGCGTAATCTTGCCGCCATGATTCGTTCCCTGCTCACTCTCGCCGTCTGTCTCGTCAGTTTCACGCTCCACGCCGAAGATGCGGGCGATGGAAAGCTGCGCATCATCGTCTTCGGCGCGCATCCCGATGATGCGGAATACAAGGCGGCCGGCACCGCGGTGAAATGGGCGCGGCTGGGACATCACGTGAAGCTGGTTTCGGTGACGAATGGCGACATCGGCCACTGGAAGGAAGCGGGCGGACCTCTGGCGTTGCGCCGTGCCGCGGAAGTGGCGGCGTGCGCGAAGAAGCTCGGTGTAACTTCGCAGGTGCTCGACATTCACGATGGCGAGCTGCTGCCGACGCTCGAGAACCGTAAGCTCATCACGCGCGTCATTCGCGAGTGGAAGGCCGACATCGTGATCGCACATCGCCCGTGGGATTATCATCCGGACCATCGCTATGTCGGCGTGCTGCTGCAGGACGCGGCTTTCATGGTCACGGTGCCGTTCATCGTGCCGGACGTGCCGCCGCTGAAGAAAAACCCGGTGTTTCTCTATTCGAGCGATGGTTTCCAGAAGCCCTATCCCTTCACGCCGGACATCGCGGTGAGCGTGGATGATTCGTTCGAGCAGAAACTCGACGGCATTCATGAACTGACCTCCCAGCACTATGAAGGCGGCGCCAACGGCTCCGAGGAGCATGTGAAGAGCGTGCCGCCCGCCAGCGATGAAGCAGGACGCCGCGCCTGGCTTAAACGCCGCTGGGGCGCGCGTCAGGGCGGTGAGGCGGATAAGTATCGCGATCTGCTGATCAAGTTCTACGGTGAAGAGAAGGGCAAGGCGGTGAAATACGCCGAGACCTTCGAGATCTGCGAATATGGGCGTCGTCCAACGATGGAGGAGATCAAGCAGCTCTTCCCGTTTTACGACGCGAAGTGAGCCGGAGCGCGAGTTTTCAACTCGCCTGGCTTTCCTGAGGCATCGCAGACCATAAAGCAGCCTTTGCAGGCGAAGTGTGTGCCGCTCGATCAAGGCGAGCAGGCTTCGCCATGCTCGCGCTCCGTTCATTCGTAACGCCAGACTCGGCCGGGAGCGCAAACCCAGCGCTCCTTGAGGTTCTCGCTCGTGTAGACACCGCCGGCAGCCCAGGGCGAGAACGCAGGGAGAATCCACCGTTCGCGTGATTCGGCAATGGTTTCGCGAACGAGGGCCGGCAGTTTGAGGTGGAGTCCCGCGCCATCGCTGAACGTGACAGCGGGATGCTCGTGACCGGTCACGTGAATTTGGTCGGCGGGTGTACAAAGCTCCTCGACGAGGTGAAAGGCATGTCCGTGTGAGAAAATGAAACCGTCCTCGCGATGTGTCGCAACGAACGGCCAGTTTTTGCGCAACGCGGACCGATCGTGGTTCCCGCTGATGCAGACGATCTCGGAGACATAAGGCTGAAGGGCTTCCAGCAGCTGCACGGTTTCGCCGACCGATCCGGTGCCGTCCATGATGTCACCAACGAGGATCAACCGTCGCGGGCAATGATCGGCGAGCAGGGACAGCAAAGACGTCTGTATCGCATCCATGCCAAAATCCGGCAGCAGCGCGCCCTGCTTCGAGCGATGCACCTCGAAGCCAAAATGAATGTCCGCCACAGCCATCCAGCCCTGCCGCGCATTCACCAGCGCCCGGCGACTGTCGAGCAGCACGTCAGGGGTGACGTTTGCGGTGGCAAAGCGTGTGGAAGCGGCTAAAGACACGGCCCACTCATACGCCCGACCATGCAACCGCAAGCCCCAGAACATTCAGAATCCGAACTTCTTCAAATCCGCCGAGAAAAGCTCGACGGATTGGTGAAGGCGGGCGTGAACCCGTTTGGTAGCCGTTTTGACACGACGCATCAGCCGGGTGCGTTGAAGGCGAACTTCGAGGAGAACCTCACCGTGAGCGTGGCGGGTCGCATTTTGAGCCGCCGCGAGATGGGCAAGGCGACGTTCTTCGACCTCGGTGACATCAGCGGTCGCATGCAGTGCTATTTGAGCAAGGGCGATGTCGGCGACGAGGCCTATGCACAGTTCATCCAGCTCGTGGACATCGGCGATTTCGTCGGCGTGGAGGGTTTCACCTTCATCACCAAGCGCGGCGAGAAGTCCATCCACATCAAGAAGATCACGCCGCTGTCCAAAGCACTGCGTCCGCTGCCGGACAAGTGGCACGGCGTCTCCGACAAGGAGATCAAGTATCGCCAGCGCTACCTCGACCTCATTTCGAACGACCGCAGCCGCGAGATCTTCGTCACGCGCAGCAAGATGGTCGCGGCGATCCGCAACTACATGCAGGAGCGCGGATTCCTCGAAGTCGAGACGCCGATGATGCAGGACGTGCCTGGCGGTGCGGCAGCGAAGCCCTTCGAGACCTTCTTCCACGCGCTGAACCAGGCGATGTTCCTGCGCATCGCGCCGGAGCTGTATTTGAAGCGCCTGCTCGTGGCCGGTTTCACGCAGATCTTCGAATTGAACCGCAACTTCCGCAATGAGGGCCTCAGCCGCCGTCACAACCCGGAGTTCACCATGCTGGAGGCCTACTGGGCCTACGCGGACTTCGAAAAGATGGCCGACCTCGTCGAAGGCATGATCTGTCACCTCGCGGAAAACTTCTGCGGCGGGCTCAAGATCGAGCACAAGGACGAGGAGGGCAATGTCACCAAGACCATCAACCTCGCGCGTCCTTGGCGTCGTGCGCGCTACACCGATCTGCTCAAGAGCATCGATCCGCAGTGGTATGAATACACACCGGAGCAGCGCAAGGCGCGTGCGAAGGAACTGGGCGTCGAAATCGGGCCGAACTTTGAGGACTACGAGGTCACCCAGCATGTCTTCGAGCGACTCATCGAGGCGAAGCAGTTCGATCCGCTCTATGTCACCCATTGCCCGAAGGAACTTGTGCCTTTGGCGAAGCAGAACGCCGACGACGATTCTATCGTCGATGTCTATGAGCTCGTCATCAACGGCCAGGAGATCAGCCCCGGTTACTCTGAACTGAACAACCCCATCGTCCAGCGCGAGCGCCTGGAGCACCAGGCCGGGGAAGAGACGCAAAAGATCGACGAGGAGTTCATCCTCGCCCTCGAACACGGCATGCCGCCCGCTGGTGGCATCGGCATCGGCATCGACCGCCTCATCATGATGCTCACCGGTGCCGAAAGCATCCGCGACGTGATCCTCTTCCCGCAGTTGAAACGGAAGGATTGATTTTAGTCTGGCCTTCACTCCGACGAATTGGCAAACTGAACGCAATGAAGACGCTCGGCCTGGCTATTTCGTTGTCTGTCTCAGTTTCCGCCTTTGCCGCATCGCCGGACATGGCGGCCCAAGCGGTAAACCAATTCGGGCTCGATTTGCATCGGCAGATGCCGAAGCAGGGAAATGTCTGCCTCTCACCCTATTCGATTCAGTCAGCGCTGGCGATGACCTATCTCGGGGCCAGCGGAGTCACGCAGGAGGAGATGATGCGGGTGCTGCATTTTCCGGCAGACAAGGAGAAGCTGAGCAAGTCCTTCGCGGCGTTGAATCAAAGTCTGAACAAAGCGCAACAAACCTCCGCAAGGTATGATGCCCCTGCCAGGGCACTGCAACTGCATGTGGCCAACCGGCTATTTGGACAATCGGGGTATGAGTTTCGAAAGCCGTTCCTCTCTGGTGTACAGGATCACTTTTCCGCCCCATTGCGGCCTATGAACTTCCGCAAAGACCCCGGCAATGCGAGGTCGGAGATCAACGGCTGGGTGGCGGAGCAAACGCGTGATCGGATTCGTGATTTGATCCCCCGTGCTGGTGTGACCAGCGCCACGCGGCTTGTGCTGGTAAACGCGCTCTATTTTAAAGCCGCCTGGTCGGCAGAGTTTGCCCTGGAATCCACCCACCCGAAGCCATTTCATATCAACGGGGGTAATGAGTTGGTGAATGTACCAACGATGACCAATGACCAATACATGAGCTACAACCGTGGTCGCGGCTTTCAGGCAGTCACACTGTCGTATATCGGAAAAGAGCTGCACTTCCTGCTCATCGTCCCTGACAGTGTGAATGGTCTCGCCAGTGTAGAACAGACTCTGACACCAAAAATCCTCCTCGCCTGTGCGAGTGCGAGAGAACGCAGGGTGATTCTCCATCTGCCGAAGTTCAAGATCACCCCACCCACGGTTCCTCTTGGCAAAGTGCTGCAAACGATGGGATTGACCACCGCGTTCGACAAACCACGCGGCAGCGCCGATTTTGACGCGATGGCTCCGAAGAAGCCGGATGATTACCTCTGTATCTCCGAGGTGTTTCACAAGACCTTTCTCGAACTCGACGAAAAGGGCACTGAAGCTGCGGCGGCAACTGCCGTGGCTGAGCTCTCGGGTGGCGGAGGAGGAGGTTACCAAGAACCGGAGAAGCCAATCGAAATTACAGCCGACCGACCGTTCCTTTTCGCCATTCAGCATGCGGCGAGTGGCGCGTGTTTGTTTCTGGGCCGCGTGACTGATCCACGGTGATCATTTCTTCGTCTTGCCCGCGTCGAGGAACTCGATCGCTTTCTTGAGCCATTCGGCTTTGGGCGGCTGATGGCCTTGGGCGGGGATGTTGAACATCTCGACGGCTTTGAAGCCTTCTTTTTGGAAGCCGTTGGTGAAGACGGCCTGCGTGTTGGGGAGATTGAAGTCCTTTTCACCGGTGACGAGGACGTAGCGGCATTGCGTCTTCGCGATCTTCACGAACTCGTCGTGCGGAAGGTAGCCGATACGGAAGGTCTGTTTGCCGTCGAGCGTGGCGACGTCGGTGTAGAAGTTCACGCCCATGCAGCAGATGGTGCCGGGGAAGAGATCGGCGTAGCAGACGCCGAGCATGCTGGCGACGCGTGCGCCGCCGGAGAAGCCCGAGAGATACACGCGCGACGAGTCGATGGTGGCGAGCTTGCGCACGTTGTAGTTGGCGTCGATGGCGAGGCGCATGCGGTCGAAGACGCTGCGCGGATTGCCGGACTTGTGCGCGCCGATGAAGATGAGCTTCTTTTCGGCAAGAACAGGCTCCCATTCGGCCGGGATGGAGGGTTTGTCGCTGGCGCTGATCCAGATGAACATCCCGTGCGGGTCGTCTTTGCGGAAGTTCTTCGGCAACAGGATGTCGAAGGTCTCTTTCTTCACATCGTAAGGCGGCGGTATCTCCGCGGCACTGAGCCGCAGCTTCACTTCGAGCGCGTCGGAATGCGGCGGTGATTCGTCGAAGGTGATGGTGGTGCGCACGCCGGGCTTGAGGTCGGCGGCGAGGGCGAAAGCGCTGCCAAGGATGAGAAAGAGGACGAATCGCGGCATGATGCGATCCCAAACGTGTCGAACCGGGCCGGTCGTGCTGAATCTGATGCAATGCGGCAGGCTGTGCATGCGTTGAGGGGCCGCATGAAGCACCTCCTTGGCTTTTTCCTCCTCGCCCTGTCCCTGCACGCCGCAGATCGCGCACCGAATGTGATCTTCATCCTCGCGGATGATCTCGGCTACACGGATGTGGCCTGCTTTGGCTCCAAGTACTACGAGACGCCGAACATCGACAAGCTGGCGACGCAGGGCATGAAGCTGACGCGACATCACCACTGCCAGAACTGCCAGCCGACGCGTGCGGCGCTGATGAGCGGCCAGTATGCGCCGCGCACCGGCATTTACACCGTGGGCGGCATCGGTCGCTTCGAGTGGGAGTCGCGTCCGCTGCGTCCCGTGGACAATGTGACGGAGCTGCCGCTGGAGAAGGTCACGATCGCGCAGACCATGAAGAAGGCTGGCTACACGACGGGGATGTTTGGCAAATGGCATCTCGGTGAGAAGGGCGAGTATCATCCCGGACAGCGCGGCTTCGACGAGGCGATCGTTTCGATGGGCAAGCACTTCGATTTCGTCACGCAGCCGAAGGTGGAGTATCCCAAGGGCGAATATCTGGCCGATTTTCTGACCAACAAGGCGGTGGATTTCATCCAGCGGCACAAGGACGGGCCGTTCTTTCTTTACCTGCCGCATTTTGGCGTGCACTCACCGCATCAGGCGAAGAAGGAGCTGATCGCAAAATTCAAAGACAAGCCGGGTGTCGGCGGCCACAACAATCCGACTTATGCGGCGATGATCGCGAGCGTGGATGAGAGCGTGGGCCGTGTGATGAAAACACTGGATGAACTGAAGCTGGCCGACAACACGGTGCTGATCTTCAGCAGCGACAACGGCGGCGTTGGCGGTTACGAGCGCGAGGGCATCAAAGGCGGCGACATCACCGACAATGCGCCGCTGCGTAGCGGCAAAGGCAGTTTGTATGAAGGCGGGACGCGTGTGCCGTTCATCGTGCGCTGGCCCGGCGTGACCAAGCCGGGAACGAGCTGCGATGTGCCCACCGTCCACGTGGATTTGTATCCGACCTTCGCGGAAATCGGCAAAGCGGCACTGCCAGAAGGCCAGACGCTGGATGGCGAGAGCCTGGTGCCGTTGTTTCGCGATTCCGCGGCGAATCTAAAGCGCGATGCGATTTACCAGCACTTCCCGGGTTATCTCGGTGCGGGAGAAAACACCTGGCGTACGACGCCGGTGGGCTTGATCGAAGCCGGTGACTGGAAGCTGATGGAATACTTCGAAGACGGCCGCCTGGAGTTGTACAACCTCAAAGACGACATCGGCGAGAAGAAGAACCTCGCCGCGGAGAATCCCGAGAAGGCCAAGGAGCTGCACGCGAAGATGCTCGCATGGCGCGAAGCCATCAAAGCGCCGATGCCGACGAAGAACACCAATCAGAAAGCCGCCGAGCCCTCAAAGAAGGGCAAAGGAAAGGGCAAAAAGAAGAAGGCGGAGGAGTGATCCTCACGCCATGCGTGCGATGTAAACAAACGCAGGCGGCAGATTGCGCCAGACGACACGGCTGGTCTCGACCCCGTGCGTCAGATCGTGCAGCAGGCTGCGGAAACGCTGCCCGCTGGGAAGCTGGTGAAAGCCCCAGTAGGCAAAGGTGGCAAAGCAACCGCCAGGCGCGAGATGTGGCAAAACGTTGCCGAGAATCGCCTGCTGCAAGGAGCGCGGAAACGCCGTCCAAGGCAGTCCGCTGATGACGGCGTCGAATTTTTCTCCTGCCGGCAACGCCTGGCTGAAATCAAACTCCTGGGCCCCGGCGCACTCAAAACGGAGACGTGGAAAACGCGGGCGCAACTGGCTCACGAACGAGTTGTTCATCTCGATGCCGAGGTACTCCGCGTCACCCGGCATGGCGTCGGCGATGGCGGAAGTGAAAGCTCCGGTTCCAGGCCCCAGTTCCAAAACCCGCCGGGCCTGCCAGACACCCGCCGACTCCATCATCCGCTCCGCCAGCGCCGTGCTGGAGGGAGCGACTGCACCGATCGTCTGCCAGTTGCGGCAGAATTCCTTGAAGAAAGAGGCGGCGGACATGCGGGTTCGGATGCTAGCGCTGAGATGCGAGAGCGCGAGGTCTTTCGTCACCTGGGAACATGCACCGCATCTGGCGCGGCAGACGGGTGATTTGTGACATTGTTGTCAGTCCAACGTCTCGCAATCAAAAGTTTGAACAGGCGCCTTGTGAGGCCATCCAACCTTCGCGGCCAGCCGGAATGCGGAGGGCCAAAAGTCAACCGAACCACCACATGATCCCATTTTGGACAACCATGCCCGTGACCTTGTGCTCCGCCTTGTTGCTGACCCAGTGCGCCAAACCGCAAACCATTTACAACCAGCGCGGCGTTCCCGTGGCCACCGCCCTGAGCACGCCCAGCGGCTATGTGACGAGACAGCAACTCGGGGACACGACGGTGCTGACACGCCGCCTGATCACGCACGCCCTGACCAATGCGGACTGCGGCAAGGTTTATGAGGAGGTGACCCTCGTGTCACCGCGGGGCACATCGGTGCAGCAACGCGTCATCGTGCGTGCGCTGCCGCGTTTGGAACTTCAGAATGTGTCCAAGCATTAGGACCGGAAGGCTTGACGGGCATGGTGCTTTGCTGCGAGACTTCGCGCCATGTCCTATTTCCTCGATGCGCTCGTCATCCTCGGTTATTTCACCCTGATCATCGGCATCGGACTGTCGCAACGCAGCAGGAGCGGCAGTGTGGAAGGTTTCACGCTCGGTGATCGTCAGATCGCCTGGTGGGCGGTGCTGGCGTCGATCCTGGCGGCGGAGATCAGCGCAGGAACGTTTTTCGGCGCACCGGGTGAAGGCTACGCGCTGCGCAACTACACCTACATCCAGCTCATGGCGGGCTATCTGCTCGCACGTGTGGTGGTGAGCGCGGTGTTCATTCCCGCGTATTACAGGCACGGTGTGGTCAGTGTGTACGAGTTTCTCGAAGTACGCTTCGGGCCGAAGACACGCCGCCGTGCATCGGCCGTGTTCCTCGTAACGCGACTGCTCGCGAGCGGTTCGCGCCTGTGGGTGCCCACCGTACTGCTCGTGCTCGCGTGGAAGGTGTTCATCAATCCGAACACAACGCCAATGCATGAGTTCTGGCTTTACGCCGCGGCGCTCGTCGGCATCACGGTGCTCACGTCGATCTACACGACGCTCGGGGGCATTCGCGCGGTGATCTGGACGGATGTGATCCAGGTGGTGATCCTGTTTTCAGCGCTCGGATTCGCACTGTGGCATCTGCTGGGTCATACCGGCGGCTGGGCGGCGCTGCAGGGCGCCATTCAGGAACCGGCGGTCATCGACTGGGGCAAGCCTGATCCCGCGCATCCTGGCGCATGGGGCTGGATCAAGGGTGTGCTCGAAACCGAATACACCGTGTGGGCTGCGTTTCTCGGCTCCACGTTCGTCACGCTGGCCACGCACGGCACGGACCAGGACATGGTGCAGCGCATGCTGACCGCGAAGAACAAGACCCAGAGCGCGAAAGCCACGATCCTGTCCGGCATCGCCGACATTCCGGTCAATCTGATGGTGCTCAGCATCGGCATCCTGCTGTTCGTGTTTTATCAGCAGCATCCGGAAATCATTTTGCCAAAGAATGCGAAAGGCGCGCCTGACAGCAGCCAGGTGTTTCCGTTTTTCATCCTGACGTCGATGCCCACGGGCTTGCGCGGCCTCGTGATCGCCGGTGTGCTTGCGACAGCGATGGGATCGCTGAGCACGGCGCTGAACTCGCTCGCCACGAGCTACGTGCGCGATTTCCACTTCCGCTGGTTTGGCGAGCCTGAGACCGATGCGGGCAAGGTGCGCGTGCTGCGCCTCGGCACCGTGCTGTTCGCATTCTTCCTCATCACCGTGGCGCTCGGCACCGCATGGGTGAAGGCGCACAATCCATCGCTGCGCATCATTCCGATCATCCTCGGCATCTTTGGCTACACGTATGGCTCGTTGCTCGGCGTGTTCATGGTGGGCCTGTTCACCAATGGTCGTGGCAATGACCTCGGCAACGGCATTGCCATGCTCGCAGGGTTCATCTTCGTCGGCTATCTGAGCGGGCTCGACAAAGGCCTGATGGCCTCGCTCGGCATGGAGGGCGGTATTCCACGCCCGGGGTGGATGGTGGAGATCGAGTTCCCGTGGCGCATCCTCTTCGGCACCGTGGTCACCTTCAGCATCGCGATGCTGTTCAAGACACCTGAAGACAAGCTGGGCCACTCCAAGGTGGTCCAGGCAGGAACCTGAGGAACAAAAAAGCGCGGGCCGTTGCCGGTCCGCGCTCTGATTTGACTCTTTGACCCGCGATTACGAGTAGCTCGCCTGCTGGCCCTTGATGTCGCGCTTCTTGATCCAGGGCATGAGAGCACGGAGGCGTGCACCGGTCTTTTCGATCGGGTGCTTCTCGCCGTCCTTGAGCAGCTTGTTGAACTTCTTGTAGCCGGTCTCGGTCTCTTTGATCCAGTCCTTGGCAAACTTGCCGTTCTGGATGTCCTTGAGAGCCTTCTTCATGCGGACCTTCACCGACTTGTCGATGATCTTCGGACCAACGGTGACGTCGCCCCACTTGGCGGTTTCGGAGATGGAGAAACGCATGCCGGCGATGCCGGACTCGTTCATGAGGTCCACGATGAGCTTCAGCTCATGCAAACACTCGAAGTAAGCCATCTCAGGAGAGTAACCGGCTTCCACCAGCACTTCGAAACCAGCCTGGACGAGGGCACTGGCACCACCGCAAAGCACGGTCTGCTCGCCGAACAGGTCGGTCTCGGTTTCTTCCTTGAAGCTGGTTTCGATGACACCGCCACGGGTGCCGCCGATGCCATGCGCCCAGGCGAGGGCAATCTTCTTGGCCTGCTTGTCGGCGTTTTGGTAGATGGCGATGAGGGAGGGCACGCCTTTGCCTTCGGTGTACTGACGGCGGACGATGTGGCCGGGGCCTTTCGGGGCCACCATGATCACGTTCACATCCTTCGGCGGGACGACGGTCTTGTAATGAATGGCGAAGCCGTGGGAGAAGAGGAGCGTTTTGCCCTTGGTGAGGTTAGGAGCAATGTCCTTCTTGTACACGCCGCCGATCTTCGTGTCCGGCACGGCGACAAAGATCACGTCGGCAGCCTTCACAGCTTCGGCGGTGTCCATGACCTTCAGGCCCTTTTCCTCGGCCACAGCGCGGCTCTTGGAGCCCGGGTAAAGGCCGATGATGACGTTGACGCCGCTCTCCTTGAGGTTCAGGGCGTGGGCATGGCCTTGGGAGCCGAAGCCGATGACGGCGCAAGTCTTGCCCTTCAGAGGAGCGAGGCTGGCGTCTTTTTCAGTGTAGATTTTGGCGGGCATGTTTGGTTCTGGTTTAAGGGGCGGCGATAGTGGTTCATGGCCTCCACGGGGTCAAACGCCTTTTTCCCCGCCCTCCAAGGCTTTGATTGACCGCCCTGCCGGGACGGGTAGTCTCCGCCCCTCTTTTATGAAACCCACCATTGCCCTGCTCTGTGCCGCGCTCGCGGCTGCCACCGCCGTCCAAGCCCAGGAAATCAAGCCAGCGCAAGCGGCCGAGGTCCCTGCTGACACCAAAGTTGACATGGCCAAGGTCAGCTACTTCATCGGCCTCAACATGGGCGGTCAGTTCAAGCAGCAGGGCATGGCCATCGACGTGGCCGCCCTCTCGGAGGCCATCAAGGCCACACTCGCCGGTGAGAAGCCCAAATACACCGAGCAGGAGCTCATCGCCGCCATGCAGGCGTTCGAAAACAGCATGCGTGCAAAGGAGATGGCCCGTGGCAACGAGGCCAAGACGGCTGGTGAAAAATTCCTCACCGAGAATGGCAAGAAGAAGGGCATCACCACCACTGCCAGCGGCCTGCAATACGAAGTGCTCAAGGCTGGCGACGGCCCAAAGCCCGTGGCCACTGACCGCGTGAACGTCCACTACCACGGCACACTGCTTGACGGCAAGGTGTTCGACAGCTCCGTCGAGCGCGGCCAGCCGATCACCTTCGGCGTGCAGGAAGTCATCAAAGGCTGGACCGAGGCGCTGCAACTCATGCCCGTCGGCTCCAAGTGGCGCATCTTCATCCCTTCCGGCCTCGCTTATGGCGAGCAGGGAGCGGGTGGCGACATCGGCCCGAACGAGACGCTCATCTTCGACGTCGAGCTGATCGGCATCGTGAAGTAAGCCGTTTCTCCATCATTCACGTCAAAGGCAGGTCTCGGACCTGCCTTTTTCATTTTTTTCCATCTGCGTGCCCGGCATGGATGATCATGAGCTTCTGCCAGATTTTGCGCGAGAAGCCGGTCGTCAGCCCCTCGATCTCATCCACCGTGCTCAGCACCACGGCGTCATCGGAACGCTGCAAGTAAAGCGCCGCGAGCTTTCCCACGAGCGACAGCATCTCGCTGCAATAATCGAGATAACGAATGAGCTGGTCGGGCGACAGATCACTCGTCGGCGAGGAAGGCGTCGCCACCAGCACACCCGCGGCACGCTGCGGATCCTTGGTGAGCTGATGCATGTCGATCACATGCGCCAGCGAGCGCAGTTCGTGCAACGCCTTCAAGATGCGCCGCCGCCGCATGCGGTTCTCCAGGCTCGCGAGGAAAAACACCGCCACCCCGGCAAAGACGATGTCATTGATGCCGGATTCTGTCGCCTGCACCAGTTCCACCCACGTCACATCACTTGCCTTCGGCTGAAGACGGAAAACAGAGATGCTCATCACGACGCCGGCGATCATCACGACCAGCAGCAGCACGATCAGCAGCCGGATCCACACCGAGCGCCGCCCTGTCTCCGTCACGCGCCTGCGTGATTCAGCAGCGATGTTGCACAGATGCTTGGACACTTTAAACAAGCCCGCCTTCGGAAAGCGCTCGCCGATGCGTGTGGAAAGCTTCTCCACCGTCGCGACCAGCGATTCGGGATTGAGCTGCGAATAATCTGACATGACTCAAGGTTGTACATGCCTCACCCGCAGATGCGCCAGATAAATGTTCGCCGGATTGTTGCCCACGCCTTTGTGCGGCACCTCATGTGACGAGTAATATACCAGCAGCACCTCCTCGCCCGTCACGCCGTCGGCGAAGCTTTGATACGCGCAATCGCCGCCGCTCGGGAGAATCCACGGACGCTCCACACCGTCCGCGGTCACCGTCCACACCTTGCACACGGCTGGAAAGCCGATCGTGTCCTTCGCGGGCAGCGCGCGTGCCGCCAGCAGAATGCCACCGCCTCTTGTGCGATGCAGCGCTGGCCCGCCAAAATTCCACGCGTCGGTTTGAAACGCCTTCCACGGCCCAAGCGGCGCCTGGCCGAGCACCAAGATGCCCGGATTGCCATTGCGGATCGCGCTCACGAGCGTGCCATCGGGCGTCCAGCACACATCGGCCTCGTGGCCCCATCCCGTGCCGCCCGCGGTGCTCAACGCACTCGTCGGTCCCTGCGCATAGGTGTGCAGCGCCTTGAAGTTCACACCGTCCTCGGAGCGATACAGGATCAGTCCAAACGCACCGCCTGACTCCTTGATGCCGCAGCGTGCGAGGCTGTAAAACGCGCCGTCTGGCCCCTGGCGGATGCGGAACAGCCAGCGCCGCTCGGATTTGAAGGTCAGCTTGCTCTCCGGCGTCGGTTTCACGAACTCCGCGTTCAGCATCACCGGCTCGCTCCACTTCAATCCATCCTCCGACTGCGAGTAAAAGTCCTCCTTCGAGTGAAACACGACCTGCACCTTGCCGTGGTTGTCAAAGACGAGCGGATCACGGCAGTCGTGGTCGCGTGTGAACTCCGCCACCTTCTCCCATTTCGTCAGATCCTTCGCCGCAGCCCGGATCACCTCGATCTTCGCCTGCTCCGCCTGATGCGACTCCGCATTTCGGAACGTCACATAGTAGTGATCGCCGACCCGTGCGATGCCCGGAAAGCCGTTGTGCCTGCCATCCTCCCAGATCTTCTGCACCCACGCATCCTGCACCTGCGCCTGCGGAAACGGCGCGATTTCCTGGGCGTTCAATGTTTGGGCTGAAACAAGCAGCAAGGCGGCGGACAGCATTTTCATGTCCGAATTCCATCATGGTTGGACATCTTTGGCCACCACTTCCTCCGGCAGCAATAACTCACTCGCATCCCGGGCGAGGCACGGTGGCACGGTCATGAGCTGGCGGTTGCCGCCGCTGTGCTTGAAACTCCAGAGCCTGCCATCCTGCCCCGCTGGAACCTTCACGCTGAAGTAGCCGGGCTTCTTGGAAAACGTGTGCGCGGTTTTGCCATCGGGATCGAGCATGAAGCCCTCGCCCTCGGCGAAGCCACCGATGATCTGCGTGCCCTTCGGCACATAGAAATACAGATGCCAGCGCCCATAGAGCTTCGCGGGTTGTTCCATGCTGCTCACGACCGTCATCGGCATGCCGTCCGGCCACGTGATGAGCGTCCCTTGGCCGGAGTCACTCACCTCGAGACGATGCAGGCCGGGAAACTTCGTTTCGAGCTTCCACTCATGCGGCTGCTTGTCCGGTTCGATCTCGACATGCGCCACGGATTTCGATTCCGCCTCGGCGATCGGATACAGCTCCACCTTCGCCGTGCCACGGCTCTGATAAATGATGCCCGCAGTTCCGCTGAGCGTGAGCGTGGCGGGTTCCTTGTCGATCCAAGTCCAAAAGTCGCGCACCGCACGCAGGTAGATGCCCGCATTGCCACGCGGCACCTGCGGCAGCTTCAACTTCGTCGCCGGCACGAGATTCATGCTGAAGGACACCGGCTCGAAATCAAGCAGCTTCCGCTTCTCGACGCCATCACGCACCATCGCGGCGATTTGATCGTGATTGAAGCGTTCATCGCTCTTCCACGGATTCGTGGCATCAGGATCGCTGTATTTGCCGAGCGGCGGGAGTTGCACCGTCTTGTCGCGGTTGGGAATGTCGCGCCACAGCGCCTTTGTGTGCAGCATGCCCGTGTCACGAATGCGCCAGATGAAGCGGTACATCGCCTCAAACGCCGCCTGCCGTTCCTTCCCCGCCGCGCTGCTGTAATCGAGGTAAAGGCCACAGTAGTGCGTGTAGAGCGCCAGATCGTCGAGCCGAGCGAGAACCGCCTCGTCGTTCGTCAAACCGCGTGCTTCCGCGAGCAGACGCCACATGCGGCCGACGAGATCATCGCTCAGCGCCGACTTCTTTGTGCCATCGAGCAGCACATAAAACTTCCGCATCGGCTCACGCGCAGGACCAAAGTTCTTGTCGAGGAAATCCGTGACCAGCGCCTCGATGTTCTTCGCTTCATTCACATCCCACAGCATGCGCGACGCCAGATAGTAGCCGAGCCCGTTCGGCCCGAAGTTGTCACTCGCCTCCGCGGACATAAATCGTGCTCCTTGCGCATGGAAGTGCGGAATCGACGTTCGCAGATACTCCAGATTGCCGCCACGTGCCGCGCCGGGCAGATCGCGGTCCCATGTATTCACGCTGTAGTATTCACGGATGCCCAGCGTGCGCACCTTGGCGCTCCATCCCGCCAGCAACTGGTCGATCGTGTAGCCGCCGCGAATGAATCCCGTCGCCACGCTGATCACCACCTGCGGATGCGCCTCGATGGACGGCGGCGGCGAATGCTCGTTGTAGGCATACATGCCGACGATGCGGCCCGGGTGCGCCTTGTTGACCGCCTCGGCCACTTCATTCGCCAGCAGCAGCGCACGATCTGTCACACTGCCGATCTTCGCACACTCCGCGCACTCGCACCAGCCGCCACCATCGCTTGGATCGCAGGAGACCGAATCAAGCTCCGGCTTTTCGGCAAATTGCGTCAGCGCATCCGCGACCACGAGCTTCCGCAACCCTGCGTTCGCGATGCAGAACTTCGGTTTCCGCCGCTCGCCGTTCACCAGCGCCAGATACTCCGGATGCGCGGCAAATTCCGCCGCATGCCGGATCATCACGCCGTCATACGAGTGTCCCGAGTTCAGCAGAATACCCGAAGTAGCGCGATTCCGCCGGTTCCATTCCTCACAAACGTCCTGCCGCTCCTTCATCCAGCCAAATCCCGGCCAGATGCGCCGCGCGTGGTAGTCCGGCGACTCCTTCACGTCCACGTCGATGCTCAGTGTCGGCGAGTGAGGCACGATCTCCCACGTTTTGCCGGGAAAAAACTGCCGGAAGCCGCAGCGGTGCAGCAAATCCCACACCGCATGCTCCACCGCCACCGGCGTGCGCCCAATGATCACCAGCCGCTCCTTCTCCGAGCGCATCGTGTAATCCTCGCGCTCCGTCACCGTCACCTCGCCACTCGTGAGACCGAGAAACAGGCCCCGCTGCTCCGCCGACACCTGAATCTCAAAGTTCGCGCCTGTGATGCGCTCCAGCATCGCTGCCAGCTCACCGGCCACTGGCCTGAGAGATTCACTCTGGATCACGACCGGCAGTGCAGGTCTGCCATCTTTGGCAATCTCCACTCCAACGGCATGAAGTGAGAGCACGAAGAGCGTGAGAAGCAAAACACGGGTCATGCGAGCCATACGTGACCAGAGACACAAGTGTGTCGCTCACCGCCATGAGGCGGCTGCAATGGCCAACGAGCCTGACGCGTCAGATTCCGGTGATGGCGATCAAAGCTGCGCGATGCGGCGGCAGACTTCCTCGACGTTCGAGCGGCTGTTGAAGGCGCTGATGCGGAAGTAGCCTTCGCCAGCGCTGCCGAAACCGCTGCCGGGTGTGATGACGACATTCGCTTCGTTGAGCATCTTGTCGAACATCTGCCAGCTCGTGAGCCCGTTCGGGCAGCCGACCCACACATACGGAGCATTCACGCCACCATAGACAGCGAGCCCGGCCTTCTTGCAGGCTTCGACGAGCAGCTTCGCATTGCCCATGTAGTGCTCGATGAGCGCTTTGACCTGCGCCTTGCCTTCGGGGCTGTAGATGGCCTCGGCACCGCGTTGGACGATGTAGCTGGTGCCGTTGAACTTCGTGCTGTGACGACGGCTCCAGAGCGGATGGATGGCCTGCTTGCCACCAGCCTTCGTTTTGCCCATCAATCCCTTTGGAATGACGACGATGCCACAGCGCACGCCGGTGAAGCCGCCGTTCTTCGAGAAGCTGCGGAACTCGATGGCGCAGTCACGGGCACCGGGGATCTCATAAATCGAGCGCGGCAGCTCCGGATCGCGGATGAAGGCCTCGTAGGCCGCGTCGTAGAGGATCGTGGTGCCGTTCACGAGGGCGTATTTGACCCAGGCTTCGAGCTGGGCGCGCGTGGCGACCGCACCAGTGGGATTGTTCGGGTAGCAGAGGTAGGCCAGATCGACCGGCTCGTTCGGGATCTCGGGTACGAAGCCGTTCGCGGGTGTGCACTTGAGGTAATGCAGACCGGCGTAGGCACCGCTTTCGTCCGCGTCACCAGTGTTGCCGGCCATGACGTTCGTATCGACGTAAACGGGATACACCGGGTCGGTGATGGCGATCTTGTTCCCCGCGCCGAAGATGTCGAGGATGTTGCCCGTGTCGCACTTGCTGCCGTCGGAGATGAAGATCTCATCGGCTTCGATCTGAATGCCACGCGCCTTGAAATCGTGCTCGGCGATGGCGTTGCGCAGGAAGTCGTAGCCCTGCTCCGGGCCGTAACCGCGGAAGGTGTTGCGGTCGCCCATTTCATCGACGGCCTTGTGCATCGCCGTGCGCACGGCTTCGGGCAGCGCCTCGGTCACATCGCCGATGCCGCAGCGGATCAGGCGCTTCGCGGCCTCGGCGTTCGCCTCGGTGAAGGCTTTCACGCGGCGGGCGATTTCGGGGAAGAGGTAACCGGCTTTGAGCTTGTTGTAGTTTTCGTTGATGTAGGCCATGGCAGGGAAAAAGGGCCGCCAGTGTGGCGAGTCGGCGCGGGGATGCAAGACTTTGGCTGAGCCGCGGAATACGGGGAAACCTGGCGCCGTATGCTTCAGATCATGCGTCCCGGCCACATCCCATTCGTTCTGCTGTTCCCGTGGTTGTCCCTGTCCGCGTTGGATTTTCCCTCCACACCGCCCGTCGAGCCGCAAAACGCCGCGAAGACCTTCCACGTGCTCGATGGCTTCGAGATGCAGCTCATCGCCGCGGAGCCGCTCATCACCGATCCTGTCGCCATCACCTACGATGCCGATGGCCGCGCCTACGTGTGCGAGATGAACGACTACCCCTACACCGACAAGGCCACGCACAAGCCCAGCCAGGAAAACCCCACCGACCAGCCCATCGGCAAGGTGCGTCTGCTCACCGACACCGATGGCGACGGCATCTTCGACAAAGCCACCGTCTTCGCCGACGGCCTCTCGTGGCCCACCGGCGCCGCGTGCTGGAAAGGCGGCATCTTCGTCACCGCCACGCCGGACGTTTGGTATCTGAAGGACACGAATGACGACGGCGTGGCCGATGTGCGGCAAAAGGTCTTCACCGGCTTCAAAAAGCTCAACGTGCAGGCCGTCATGAACAACCCCATCTGGGGCCTCGACCACCGCATCTACATCGCCGGTGGCTCGAACGGCGGCGAAATCCAGCGCGTGCCCGGCAGCGAGAGCGTCATGCCGCTGCCGAAGGACTTCAAACCGCTCCCCATCAAGCGAAACGACTTCTCCTTCGACCCCAGCACCGGCGATGTGCGCCTCGAAAGCGGCGGCGCACGCTTTGGCAACACCTTTGACGACTGGGGCAACCGTTTCCTCTGCAACATCCGCAATCCCTGCCAGCACGTCGTCCTGCCCTATCGCTACCTCGCGCGGAATCCGTATCTCGTCGTCCCCAGCGCCCTCAACGACTGCGCCGAGGCCGGCGACCAGCTACCCGTCTATCGCACCAGCCCGCCCGAGCCCTGGCGCGAGTTTCGCGCGAAGCGCTGGGTGCAGGAAGGCAGCCACCTGCCGAAAAGCGAGCTAGTCGGCGCTGGCGTCGTCACCTCCTCCAGCGGCATTACCGTCTATCGCGGCGACGCGTATCCGAAAGAGTATCGCGACTTCGCCTTCGTCGCCGACGTGGCCGGCAATCTCTTCTACCGCATGAAGCTCGTCCCCGACGGCGTCACCTTCAAAGCCGTGCAGGTCGATGGAAACAAGAACTTCTGCACCAGCGACGACCTCTGGTTCCGCCCCGTGAACTTCGCCAACGCCCCCGACGGCTGCCTCCACGTCTGCGACATGTATCGCGAAGTCATCGAGCACCCCTGGAGCATCCCCGACGACATCCACGCCGCCGTCGATCTTCTCCGTGGCCGAGATCGCGGAAGAATCTGGCGACTCGCACCGCGAAGTGGTCCGCACTCTCCGAGTGCGGTGGATTCCCGCACATGGAATATGCGGACCACTCCGAAGCTCAGCTCAGCCAACACGAGTGAGTTGGTCGCCCTCCTCGATCACCCCAATGCCTGGCACCGCGAAACCGCGCAGCGTTTGTTGTTTGAGCGGCAGGACAAATCGGCTGTGGAGCCGCTGCAAAAGCTGGTGCAAAACGCCACGACCTCGCAAGGAAAGTCGTCTGCCATTTACACATTGAGCGCTCTGTCACAGTTATCGAATGGAGTTGTTTTGATCGCGTTGGCCAGAAACGATAATAAGGTGCGGAACGCGGCGCTTGCTGCGATTTCGTCATGGAAAAATGTTTCACCCCATGTCGAAGGCGCTGTGTGGGATCTCGCTGGTGCCACTTCACCGGAGGTGCGGATGTCGGTGTCGTTTTTATTGGGTGGAGTGACACAGGTGAGCAGCGAATCATTGAAGCAGCTTGTCAGGTCGAGCATGGACGAACCTTGGTTGCGACAAGCTATTCTTTCATTGCATCCCGGTCACTCCGCAATAGCCGGGATTGTGGCTCTGAATTTGCCTCAAACTCCAGGGATGGTGGATTTTGTTCACCAATCTCAATTCATCGCTGGAAGTTACCGGGTCACATCAGCCAATGGCGTTGAAGACATTGACGCAAGAAATCAATTCCTCAGCTTTTGCCTCTCCGAACTTCAGACTCACAAAGAAACTCACGCTGAGGCGGTTGAAGCGGGCATCATTGGCCTTACCCAAGGCCTTGCCAAACAAAGTCTACGGGTGGCAGATGTTGCAGATAAGGCTGAACTCAAGGCATGGGTTGTCAGCGTGGCGCAGCGTGCTGCAAACGAGGTGGTGGACAAACAGGTGCCGCTCCAATCGCGCCTGCGAGCCGCTCATTTGTTACCTGTGGGAGTCTATAAAGACTCACAAGCTGCCATCATTTCGCTTTTGGCTCCAGATGTTGCCTTGGAGATCCAACTCGCCGCCCTCGAAGCTCTCGGCAGCTACCGCGAGCCTGCCGTCGCCGACATGCTCATCGACGCATGGCCGAAGATGACGCCCGCGCTGCGTGACAAGGCCACCACCATCCTGCTTTCACGCACGGATCGCATCGCGAAGCTGCTGGATGCCATCGAGGCGAAGAAGATCACGCCCGCACAGCTCAGCGTCGCCGCGAAGGCGACGCTCGGACGGCAGAAGACGCCTGCGATGGCCGAGCGCATCGCCAAACTCATCGGCGATGGCTCGTCTTCGAACCGGAAGGAGGTCATCGAGAAGTATCTGGTGGCAATGGGCATCAAGGAGCGGGGGACTCCGTCCCCCAACTCCGGGGGGCGGAGTCCCCCGCTCCTTGGAGACGCAGCCCGCGGCTCCAAAGTCTATGAAACCGCCTGCATGGTCTGCCACAAGTTTGCGGACAAGGGCAACGACGTCGGCCCGCACCTCGGCACGATCAAGGCCTGGACCGCCGAGCAGCTTGTCACGAACATCCTCGATCCGAATCGTGAGGTTTCGCCGAGCTTCGCGCTCTACATCATCGAAACGAACGACGGCCGAACCTTGAGCGGACTCATCGCCAGTGAAACCGCCGGCAACCTCACCCTCAAACGTGCCGACGGCGGCACGGACACCGTGTTGCGCAGCGAGATCAAATCCCTCACCAGCCCCGGCATCTCCCTCATGCCCGAAGGCCTCGAAGCCGCCATCAACCCGCAGCAGATGGCGGACTTGATTGCCTATTTGAAGGCACCTTGAGACGGCAAAAGGAGGATTGCCGTCGCTCCGACCACACAGTAGAATTCAGCCATGAAACTGGTGATTCCAGAGCAGTTTGCCAACGACCCGTTGTTCCTGTCCGTGATGAAGGACGCGCTCGCCATTCAAGACCGGTTCGCTGCAGAACCGGTGTATTCGAAGACTGGAAAAGGTTTTCTTCAGAGCGCTGGCGTTGAGGAGATCAAACAGGCGAAGGACCAAACGAAGAAGTCCAAACCCGCCGGGACATGAACCTGCAGAACCCGTGGCTGGCTCGATTTTCGTGGGACTTCGTCGTCGCACAGAACGCCGTGCTTTGTCAGGCGAAAAACGCATTGCATAAGCCCACCTCGGATGGCTACGAAGCTACCAAGGCTCTCTGGGAATCGACCCATCAGCAATCGATGACGCTGATGGAGGCCGTGGATGTCTGCCGCCGCTGCCATCGCATGGCGCCGTTCTGCTTTTACAACGGCAACACCTTCGCGGCGATCGCCCGCTCGATGGTGGAACAGCTCGGACTTTCTGGCGCGGAGGCGGCAACGTTGCGCAGTCTGGCTGGTCATATCGTCGCCGGCGTGGCGACACCGGAGCAGCAGGAGGCGTTTCGGAAGTTTTGCGAGCAAGGTTGAGTTCACGCCACGATCGGCGTGATCACCTCGCCATACACGTCCGTGAGGCGGAAGTCGCGACCGGCATAGCGGTAGGTCAGTTCCTCGTGTTGGATGCCGAGCAGATGCAGGATTGTGGCGTGTAAATCGTGCACGCTGGTGGGATTGTCCTGAGCGGCGAAGCCGAACTCATCGGTACTGCCATGCACCGTGCCGCCTTTGATGCCGCCGCCGGCCATCCAGACGCTGAAGCCATAGTGATTGTGATCACGGCCCAGCTTCGATTTGCCACCCGCGAGCTCCACGGTTGGCGTGCGGCCGAATTCGCCGCCCCAGATGACCAGCGTGTCCTCCAGCATGCCACGCTGTTTCAAATCGCTCAAAAGCGCTGCGATGGGCTGGTCGATCTCATTCGCGAGCTTGCGATGGTTCGTCTCGATGTTGTCGTGATTGTCCCATGGCTGTCCCGCGCCATGCCAGAGCTGCACCATGCGCACGCCACGTTCGAGCAGGCGACGCGCGATGAGCGTCTGCCGCGCGTGAACGCCGTCGCCGTACATTTTGCGGATGTGCTCGGGCTCTTTCGTCACATCAAATGCGTCCGCCGCCTCCATCTGCATGCGGAAGGCGAGCTCGAAACTCTGAATGCGCGCCTCCAGCCGCGGATCGCTGCGCTCGGCGCGATGCGCCGCATTGATGCGGCGCAGCAGTTCAAGCTGACGAAGCTGCACGCTCGTGTCCGCATGTGGGCTGCGGATGTTTTCGATCAAACGGTCCACCGCCTCGTGCTTCGAATCGACATAGGTGCCCTGAAACGCGCCCGGCAGGAACGCCGCCTGCCAGTTCTCCGCGCCCTTGATCGGCATGCCGCCGGGGCACATCGCGATGAAGCCCGGCAGGTTCGCGTTCTCGCTGCCGAGGCCATACGTCAGCCATGCGCCCATGCTTGGCCGTGGCTGGATGGAGTCGCCGCAGTTCATGAGCATCAGCGACGGCTCATGATTCGGCACCTGCGCCTGCATCGAGCGGATCACGGCGATGTCGTCGATGTGCGCCGCCGTTTTCGCGAACAAATCGCTCACCTCGATGCCGCTCTGTCCGTAGCGCTGGAATTTGAACGGCGAAGGGAACGCCGCGCCCGTCTTCCGCTCCGTGATGCGATGACTCGGCACCGGTTTGCCCGCATAGCGCATCAGCGCCGGCTTCGGATCAAACGTATCAACATGCGACGGCCCGCCGTTGAGAAAGAAGTGAATGACGCGTTTCGCCTTCGGAGCGTAGTGCGGCTTCGAGGCCAGCAGCGTGTCGCCCAAGCCCAGCATGGCCATCCCCATGCCGGAGCGGCGGAGGAAATCACGGCGGCTGGTGGGCAAGGTCGTCATATCAATCCACAAACATGAATTCGTTTGAGAGCATGAGCACCTGCGCGAGTTGCTCCCAGGCATTCAGGCTCACTTTGGGCTGTTCGCCGAAATCTTTTCGCGCATCCCACACCTCGGCAACACTGTCGCCGCCGGAACCGGCGATGGCCGTGCTCGCGCTGATCTGCGGCGACCACAGGAATTGATCGCTGTTCAGGCCGACGTCGATATCGACAATGAAGTCGAGGGCGTCACCGGCTTTGCACGAGATGGCCGCAAGGCTGAGGTCGGTTGTGGAGGCGTGCGCTTTCGTGCTGAGCAGTTTTCCCAGCCGTGAATGGCTGACGAAGGCGCGGATGCCATCGCCAAGTGTCGGTTCGTGGATCAGGGTGGAACGCAGATCGTAGTTCCCGTCAGCTGGAGCGATCCAGCGACGCACGACGGCATGGCTGCGATCATTTCCCGGGTGCCCGCCTTCGGCGGTGAGCTGCGCCCAACCGAGCTTGGCATTCGGCCAGTCCACATCACCCTGCCATGCGTGGCCGGTGAAGTGCGGCAGCGGCTGGAATTGCTTCACACGTCCAATGCTGTCGTCCCATTCGCCAAAACCGTATTGCCAGTCCTTGGAACGATCCGATTCCGCGAGGACAGGCGGTCGATCTTCTCGAACGAACTTGATGGCAGAAGCGAGCTCATCACGAGTTGGTTTTCTTTGGAAGAGGCGCTGGTAGATGAAATGGACACGTTCGGTATCAGCGGAGCGCCGCTCAGAGGACTGAGCGGACCACTTTACCAGAGCTTTCGCTTGCTGCACGACAAACGGATGATTCATGCCAAAAAGCGCCTGCTGTGGCACCGTGGTTTCGGCACGCTGCGGAATGGAGAGATCAGGGTTTGCAAAGTCGAACGTGCGCATGACTGCAGGCAGGTTTTCACGATCCACGAACGCGTAGAGAGTGCGGCGTGTGTTGCTGGAAGCGAACAACGGCTCGGGTCGTCCTCCGGCGCGCAAATTCAAGCGTCCAGCACTGGCGAGCCACGTGTCGCGTGCTTCTTCGAAGCTGAGGCGATGCGGAGTGAAGCGGGCGAGGAATTTGTTGTCGGGATCGAGAAGCGTAGAGCGTAGGGCCAAGGGCGTAGAGTCAGACGCTTCGCGAGATTGGGACTCTTTGCCCTCCGCTCTTTGCCCTGCGCTTTGCTGCTGATAAGTCTGCGACAGCATGATGAGCCGGTGCATGTGCTTGATGCTCCAGCCGCTGCGGATGAACTCGGTGGCGAGCCAGTCGAGCAGTTCGGGATGGCTCGGTGGCGTGCCCTGCTTGCCGAAGTCACTCGGCGTGCTGACCAGGCCGCGGCCGAAGTGGTGCTGCCAGATGCGGTTCACCATCACGCGGGCGGTGAGCGGATTGCGCGGGTCGATGATGGCTTGCGCGAGTTCCAGGCGGCCGCTGCCTTTCTTGAAGGGTCGTTGATTGCCGAACAGGCTCAAAAACTGGCGCGGCACCGCATCACCCTTGTTCTGCGGGTTGCCGCGATTGAAGACGCACGGCGTACTCGGTCGGGCGCGGTCGGTCAGGATGGTGGCAAAGGCCGGTGCGGTGTTGTTTTTGATGAGAAAGCGATCCACGTCGCCCTGCGACTTCCAAAGCTCGGTGATGACATTCGTCGGGAAATACATCTCGATGTTCGCAATGTGCTCGTCCGGCACGAAGGCGGGTGAATCCTGCCCGCGCAGCACTGCTTCGGTAATTTCGACACCCGGATGCTGTTGCTGCCATTCGGTCCAGCGATGCACGATGAAAGGATTGATATCCTTTTCCTCGATGATCTGGTCGAAGCCCTGTTCGGGATATTTTTCGAGTTCCTTCTGCGCGGCGAGATAATCGGCTGCCCGGGCACGCGTGCGTGCCATCTGCTCCTCGCGACGCTTGGTCATCAAATCGCGGTTCTTTTTCACCAGCGCGGCGAGTTCGGCATTTTCGCCGTCCGTACACGGCACGAGCGCCTCGGCGCTGCTTTGAAAGACGCCATAGAGGGAATAGTAGTCGCGTGTCGGGATGGGATCGAATTTGTGATCGTGGCAGCGAGCGCAGGCGACGGTCAATGCCTGCGTGCCGCGCATCACAACGTCGATGCGGTCGTCGATGATGTCGTGGGTGACGCCGAGGAAGCGACGCCCGATGGTAAGGAAGCCCATGGCGGCGAGATCGGGCGACTTGGGCGGCACGACTTGATCCCCGGCGATCTGCAGGAGCAAGAAGCGGTCGTATGGCATGTCGTCGTTCAGCGCGTGCACGACCCAGTCGCGGTAAGCGGAAGCATGGACCCAGTTCTTTTCCTCGCGGGCATAGACGTAACCTTTCGTGTCCGAGTAGCGCGCCACATCCAGCCAGTGGCGGGCCCACTGTTCTCCGTAGTGGGGTGAGGCGAGGAGGGAGTCTACAAGCTTGGCGTAGGCTTGCTCTGACAGGTAGGACGTGCCTGACATATCGGACGGTGGAAGGCCGGTCAGATCAAAATGCGCTCGACGGGTCAGTGTGCGGGCATCCGCACGAGGCGCTGGCTTCAGACCATGCTGGGCGAGTGTTTTCTGGATGCAGGCATCAATGCTCTGCTCCGCGCCCGGCTTCAGCGGTTGAAAAGCCCAATGATCAACCGCCTGCGCGGCCAGGCTGAGCAAGGCTGACGCGCAGAGCACTCCCGCAAGCGTGTGGCAGGGCAGTTGCATGTTCGGACAGGCCAGAACATACGCGCCAGCCGCTGCTCATGCTTCAAACTGTATGCGGCTCGTAGTCGATCTCCATGAACTCCGCCACCTCGGGAATCCAGCGCTGCTGCACGAAGGCGGTGTGTTCCGGATGATCGCTGTAAAACGCATATGCTGCTGTGTCAGCGAACTCCATCGAGAGACCGAAGCTGTAGGAGTTCTTCGCGCTCACCTGCCGCAGGCATTCAAACTTCTGCACGCCGGGGATGCTGGCGAGTTCACAGGCGGCGCGGAGGAAATCACGCTCGGCATCGGAGCCGGGAGCATGCTTGAGACGGAAGACAACGGTGTGGCGGATCATGGAGCACACGTACGCGTTCAGAAGTCCCAGCGTTGCGTCTTTCCTCCTGTCGGCGCGACTTCGATGAAGTCGATCTCCGAGTCAGGCAGATACACACGCATCGTTCCCAGCGGTCCTGCGTCTTTGATTTCCACCGTCAATTCCTGCCAATCGCCCGCTTTCACCTCCAGCGCTGCTGAATGCACCACGCTCGGATCAGCCGAAGTGTTTGGCAGCGAATCAATCTTGCCCGCACCACCGCTCGCGCTGCGCACACGCAGTTTCACCACGGCGGGGCCGTTCATCTTCGCCATGCCGTGACCGAGGAAGGCTGCACTGGGCCTGCCGGTGCTTTTCATGGTGAGAATGCCCTCGGCGACAGCCGCTTTACAGCCACGCTCCTTCCAGTTGTCGAGCGGATCGGTTTTTGCCGCAGGCGTTTTTGCAGCAACAGGCTTGTAGGCCGGATTCGGGCGCGGATAAGTCGCGCCTGTGTCCTTGAGGAAGCCATCAATGAGCGCGTCGAGTTCCTTCACCTTGTCCGGCATCTTCGCGGCGAGGTCATTCGCTTCGCTGAGGTCGTCTTTCAGATTGTAAAGCTCGTGTGCGTCGGGATTGCCGAACCAGCGCAGCAGCTTCCAATCACCACTCCGCACCCAGACGCCACCTGCGCGGTGCGTTCCTGCATGCGGATGATAGTTGAAGTAAGCCGTGCGCTTCAGTCCTCCCTCGTTTTTGAGCACCTTCGCGTAGCTGACGCCGTCAAAGACTTGCCTTTCCGGTTTCGCGATGCCGAGCAGATCGATCACGGTCGGATACACATCAATGCAGCCGACAATCGCATCACTCGTGGTGCCCGGTGCGATCTTCCCGGCCCACGACCACATCAACGGCACGCGCGTGCCGCCTTCGTAGAGCGTGCCTTTGCCATCGCGCAGCGGCGTGTTCATCGTTGGCGGCTGGTCACCCGCCCACTTGCGCCAGTCAGCCAGAAACTCTCCCTTGTTCTTCTCCGCCGCCGCCGTTTTGCCTGTGCCAGGCACGTTGCTGTGCGTGTTGCCGCCGTTGTCGGAGTAGAAAATGATGATCGTGTTGTCCGCGACGCCTTGTTTGTCGAGTTCATCGAGAATGCGGCCAAAACACTCGTCCACGCTCTTCAGCATCGATCCCATGATGGGATTTCCCTGCCTGCCGCTCGGATCCTTCTTCGTCGCGAAGTGCTTCGTGAATTCCACTTTGTGTCCCCACGGGCCATGCACGCCGTAGCACCAGAGGTTGAGGAAAAACGGCCCGCCTTTGCTGCCTTGGATGAACTTCACCGCCTCCTCCGCCTGGCGATCGACGATGTATTCACCCTCCGGGCCGTCTGTGATGGTTCCCACGCGTTGCTTGTTCGTCGGCATGCCGTCCGGCACGACGCCATACGGCGAGAAATATTCGCCCGGCGGCCCCGGATCAGGATGGCAGTGAAACGCGACATCGAAACCCTGCTGCTCCGGCCAGTAAGGCTGCGTCAGTCCGAGATGCCACTTGCCGATGTGCGCCGTGCGATAGCCCGCGCCCTTCAGCGTCTCCGCCAGCGTGATCTGCGATGGTTCCAGGTAGTTTTTGCTCTCCGGAGTGAGCATCGCCACATTCGGCGGCGCGGAGTCCTTCAAGAACACATGCCCCTCGGGCTGCGGCGGCTGGTGTCCGCTCGCCGTCGTGATCTTGTGCCGCGCTGAATACTGCCCCGTCAAAATCGAACCTCGTGTCGGTGAGCACAGCGGCTGCGAGTAGGCATTCGTGAAGCGCATCGCCTTCTTCGCGAAGCGGTCGATGTTCGGCGTCTCGTAGTACTGCGATCCGTAAACACCGCAGTCCGTCCAGCCCATGTCATCGACGAGGAAGAGAACGACGTTCGGCTGGGCCGAAAAAGACGAATGCAGGGCCGGGCAAAGCGAGACAGCCAGCACCGCGAAGCATGTGCCGCCCCGGAGGAGCGAACTCAGTGAGGCACTGATGAATGATGAAACAAGGAAGATGAAACGTCTCATGACGTGCTGGGAACGGCGGGAAGCGTCCGGTGTTTCCGCCAACACTCACCATCAGAGGAAGAGGTTCCGGATTGAAAATGATCTGCCAGTTCCCCGCGGCCCGCACGTTATCCGCAGTCCTCATGAGATTGCCCGCGCTGTTTCTCCTGCTCCTCGTCCCAGCGGCCGTCCTCGGACGCGACGTCATCCCGCTCTGGCCCGACAAACCACCGCAGTTCCTGGAGAACGCACCCGCGGAGATTCAAGAGGAGCGCGGCACGATCCGCAACGTCACCGTGCCCTCGATCACCTTGTTCCTGCCACCGGCGGAGAAACGCACCGGCATGGCCATCATCGTTTGCGCGGGCGGCGGCTATGGCGCGCTGGATTGGAAAACGCATGTCGAATATGCCGCTGACGTCTTCAATCCGAAGGGTGTCGCCATCATCGGCCTCAAGTACCGCCTGCGTCCGCCGCACAAGCTCGACAACGCAGGCATCCAGGCGCTCACGTTGCTCGATGCAAAACGCGCGATGCGCCTTGTGCGGCATCGCGCGGGTGAGTGGGGCATCGATCCAAAGCAGATCGGCATCGCGGGTTACTCCGCCGGTGGCAATCTCGCGATAAATCTCGCCGCGAACTTCGATTCCGGAGATTCCTCATCACAGGATTCAATCGAACGCGAAAGCAGCCGCCCCGACTTCGCCGTCGGTCTCGCCACATGGCACTGGCGACAGAAGGAATCTCCCTTCGTGTTCAAGAAGGACACGCCGCCGGTGTTTCTCGTGCATGCCACCAACGATGGCATCCACGGCGGTGCGCCGATCGAGATGCCGAAGGCCATCAGGGCCGACCTCGAAAAACTCGGCGTGCCCGTGCGCATGGAAATCTTTGACGAGGGCAGCCACGGTGTCGGCAATCTGATCCCGCAACGCGTGAAGAACGGCTTCCCGCCCGCGAAGTGGCCGGAGTTGCTGCTGGAGTGGCTCCAGGGCCTTTCGACGCCGGGAAAGGCGAACCGTTGACGAGGCTGGCGGCTGCACCATTTCAGCGATGGATTGAAATCACATCACCCGTGCGTTCTACACCCGCATGAAGCTCCGCCTCCTGATTTTCGCCGCCCTCGCGCATGCAGCCGTTTTCGCCGCTGATCCGCCGCGTGTGTTGATCATCGTCGGACCCAGCAAGCACCCGCCGGGATCGCATGAAGTTGCCGCGGGTGGTCGCGTGATGCAGCATTGCCTCGAACACATGACGAATGCGCCCGGTGTGAAAGCGGACGTGGCCTACGAGTGGCCGGACAAGGCGATGCGCGATGCCGCGGGCACTGTCGTGTTCATCGGCGACACGTTTCCGGCGAACCGCCTGCCGAATCCGCAGCAAAACCTCGCCGATCTCGATGCGATGATGAAACGCGGCTGCGGCATCGTGTGCGTGCATTACGCCACCGGCTTGCTTGGCGAGGATGTGACGCCGGAGGGCGATCATCCGCTGCTGCGCTGGATGGGCGGCTACTTCGCGAACCGCTCATGCAAGCATCACGAGTCCTTCGCGAAAATTTTCCCCGCCGCCACGATCACACCAGCCACACCACAGCACCCGGTGTCGCGCGGCTGGAAGGAGTTCACGCTGCATGACGAGCCGTACACGAACAACTACTTCGGCCGCGGCAACGTCATGGCGCCCAACGTCATCGCTCTGGCCACGTCGATGCTTCCGCCAGAGCATCCGAAAAGTGAAACCGTAGCGTGGTGTGTCGAACGCAACGATGGCGGACGCGGATTCGGCATCGTGATGCCGCATTTCTACAAAAACTGGCGCAACGACGACCTGCGCCGCCTCATCCTCAACGCCATCGTCTGGACCGTGAAACTCGACGTGCCCGCCGACGGTGTGCAGACCACGCTTCCCGATCTCGCCACTTTCAAACCGGAGGCCGTGGAATACGTGCCGCCACCACCGAAGCCGAAACCTGCCGCAACCAAGTAAATCTCTCATGAAGCACCTGTTTCTCTGTCTCTTCGCCCTCTGCTCTTCGCTCTTTGCCGCGGCCTTGTCCTCCGAAGCTTCAGCGAAGGATGGAAAGCCGAACATCGTTCTCATCCTCGCGGATGACCTCGGTTATGGCGATCTGGGCTGCTACGGGCATCCGAAGTTCAAAACACCACGCCTTGATCAAATGGCGGCGGAAGGCGCGAAGCTTACGCAGTTCAACACGCCCGCTCCATTTTGCGCGCCAACACGCGCTTCGCTGATGACAGGGCGTTATCCGTTTCGTTGCGGCATGACACAGAATCCCGCACCCGATGGCGGACCTGCGGCGGATGCGTTGCGAATGCCGGCAACGGAGGTCACGCTGGCGCAGGTGCTCAAATCAGCCGGCTATGCGACGGGAATGGTTGGCAAGTGGCATCTGGGGCACAAGGCGGGCGCATTGCCCACGGAGCGCGGCTTCGATGAATACTACGGCATCCCCTATTCGAACGATATGCGACCCGTGCAGGTGCTGGAGGGCACCAAGGTGGCCGAATATCCCGTGGTGCAGGCGACGCTGACACAGCGTTACACGAAACGCGTGGTCGATTTCATCCATCGCAACGCGAAGAAGCCGTTCTTCCTCTACTTCGGCGAGGCGATGCCGCACAAGCCGCTCGCAGCGTCCGAGAAGAACTACAAAAAGAGCGGCGCTGGCCTCTACGGCGACGCTTTGCTCGATCTCGACGACAGCGTGGGCGCGGTGCTTGATGCGTTGAAGCAAAATGGTGTCGATGACAACACGCTGGTGCTTTTCACCAGCGACAACGGCGCGTGGTTCGGCGGCAGCACGGGCGGGCTCCGCGGCATGAAGGCGGCGCAGTGGGAGGGTGGCTATCGCGTGCCGATGATCGCCCGCTGGCCCGGCAAAATTCCGGCAGGACATGTGAGCGGTGAGATCGCGATCATGATGGACCTCTTTGTCACGATTCTGAACGTGACCCGAGCGAAGATGCCCGACGACCGCGTGCTCGATGGCCGCGACATCCTGCCGCTGCTCACGAGCGATGCGAAATCGCCGCACGATTACATCTGCGGCCATCAAAACTCCCGCCTCGCGAACATCCGTGACGCACGCTGGAAACTGCACGTGTTGCCCGCGGGTGAAATGAAGCTGAAGCCCGGTGAGGACGGCAAATGGCTCGATCCTCGCGCGCCGGACGGTGTGACGATCCTCGCGCCCTTCGAGCAGTACAATCTCGACGCGCATCCCGGCCTCACCAGCGGCGACAAGGCCGTGAAGATGCAGCTCTTCGACCTTCAGGTCGATCCTGCCGAACAGCACGATGTGGCCGCACAGCATCCCGACGAGGTGAAACGCCTCAAGGCCGCCTACGATGTGATGAACAAGGACGTGCCCGTCGTCGAGGAAGTGAAGCGAGCACCTTACAAGAAGTAAGCCCGGCGGGCCCAGGCCGAAGGTCTCCTACTTCTTCTTTTTTTGCTTCGCCTTTCTCGCGGACGCGGGTGGCGGCTCGAGGCTGTCGCCGGGCTGGTTGGAAAAGCGCCAGGGGTCGTCGAGGCGGCGCATTTCGGAGAGAAGAAGCGCCTGCATCTCGGCGAGTTTCGCAGCGTGGGCCGGATTGTCGGCGAGATTTGTCAGCATGGGGCCGGTTTTGCCGTGCTCAGGGAGAAATTCATCGGGATTGCCGGCAAGATTGAAGAGCTGCGTCATCTTCGCCTTCCCGTCGGCGGACTCATATTGAATGAGCTTCCAGTCACCCTGCTTCACACAGCGCATGCCGGGCTTCGCTCCTCCAGCATAGGCGCCGTAGAGCACTTCGCGCGTCACGGGCTTCTCACCGGTGAGCACGGGCTTGAAGCTGGTGCCCTCGTTCGTCTCCGGGGCGGGGATGCCGGCAAGATCGCAGAGCGTGGAGAGCACATCGAGCAGGTAGATGTTGCCTGTGACACGTTTGCCCGCGGCGATGCCGGGGCCTTTGACGATGAATGGCACGCGCCAGGTGTGCTGGTAGAGGTTTTGTTTCCCCATCAGGCCGTGGCGGCCGATGGAGATGCCGTGGTCGGCGGTGTAGAAGATGTAGGTGTTGTCGAGCTCACCCATGTCTTCGAGGCGCTTCAGCACACGGCCGATCTGGATGTCGATGTTCTCGCTGCAGGCGTTCTGGCGACCGATCTCGTTGCGGATGCTGGCCTCGTCGCGATTCCGCCACACACCGCTCACGGCCACCTCGTCACGCACGTTCATGTCCGTGTTGTCAAAGGGGTGACCATTCAGGTAGTTCGCGGGCAAGGGTGGCTGCAAGGAATGCAACGAGGGCGGATTCGCCTTGTCGGTGTGGTTCGTGGCGCCGTATTTCGCCAGCAACTCGGGCTTGCCATCGCGCGTGTCGTGCGGATGCGAGAAGCCGAAATAGATGAGGAAGGGCTTCGTGTCCTTCGTGCTCTCGCGGTCGGTCAGGTAGTTCAGCACCTGCTCCGCATGCCACGCGCTGCCGGTTTCGTCGGTGTCGCCGCGTTTCGACGCGTCGTGGCGCACGGTGAAGAGCTTGTTCGCAGCCTCATAGCTGTTGCCCTGCTTGCAGGTGCGCATCGTGGCGTATCCGGCGCGATTGAAGACGGCTGGTATGGTGTTTTGCTCGAGCTGCGGCGGGCTCGTCTTGGAACCCCAAGGCGCGGGCGGCAGATGCCACACGGTGCGTCCGCTCATGATCATGTGGCGTGAAGGCATGCACACCGCACCGCTGAACGAGCCCATGTGATACGCGCCGTCGAAGACCATGCCCTCCCCCGCGAGTTTGTCGAGATTTGGCGTCTGCAGCGTCGATTGCGGATTATACATCTTCAAATCGAAGGGCGACTGGTCATCAACGAGGATGAAGAGGAAGTTGGGTCGCCGCTCCGCGGCGAATGAGGAAACCAGAGCCGAGCAAAGCGAGACAGCCAGCACCGCGAAGCGGGCGCTGCCCCAAAGGGGCGAACGCAGTGAGGCAATGAGGAATGACGAAAGGATGAGGCAAAGCGAACGCATGGCTGGCCTGTAACGTCTTTTAGGAGGCCACATTTCAGATGATCGCGGTGCAAGATTGCCATCCGCACAAGGTTCATGTTTGATCCCAGCCATGCGCTTCCTCGCTTTCTTCCTTTCATCATTCGCCATTCTGGTTTCGTCATTCGCTGCGCAGCAGCGTCCTAACATCATCGTCATCATGGCGGATGATCTCGGTTACGGCGATGTCGGCTGCTATGGTGCGACTTCGTTAAAAACGCCCAATATTGACCAACTCGCCGCCGAGGGAGTGCGTTTCACCAGTGGCTACTGCTCCGCCTCCACCTGTACACCGACGCGCTTCTCCTTCATCACCGGAACCTATGCGTTTCGTCAGAAGGGCACCGGCGTGGCGCCGCCAAATGGGCCTGCCTTGATCAAGCCGGGCACGACGACGATCGCATCGCTCATGAAGCAGGCGGGTTATGCCACAGCAGTGATCGGCAAATGGCATCTCGGCCTCGGTGACCCGAAACCGGATTGGAATGGCGAGTTGAGGCCCGGTCCGCTCGAAATCGGTTTCGACTACTGCCATCTGTTGCCCACAACGAATGACCGCGTGCCGCAAGTCTATGTGCACGATCATCACGTGCTCAATCTCGACCCCAAGGACCCGCTGTGGGTCGGCGACAAAGCACCGGATGAGAATCATCCCACCGGCATCACGCATCGCAGCGAGTTGCGCATGGACTGGAGTCACGGTCACAACGGCACCATTCACAACGGCATCGGCCGCATCGGCTTCTACACCGGCGGTAAGGCCGCACGCTTCCGCGATGAGGATCTTGGCGACGAATGGGTGAAGCGCTCGAACGAATGGATCGAGGCGCACAAGGACAGCCCCTTCTTCCTTTTCTTCGCCAGCCATGACATCCACGTGCCGCGCATGCCACATGAGCGTTTCCAGGGCAAAACGACACTCGGCTATCGTGGCGATGCCATCGTGGAGTTCGACTGGTGCGTGGGAGAAGTGATGAAGACGCTCGACCGTCTCAAGCTCGCCGAAAACACGCTCATCGTGCTCTGCTCCGACAACGGCCCCGTGCTCGACGACGGCTACAAAGACGGCGCGGTCGAAAAACTCGGCACACACAAGCCCGCCGGTCCGCTTAGCGGCGGCAAATACAGCGTGTTCGAAGGTGGGACCCGCACGCCGTTCATCACACGCTGGAAAGGCCGCGTGAAGCCCGGCGTGTCCGATGAAGTCGTGTGCACCATCGATCTCGCCGCGAGTTTCGCCTCGCTCACGGGCGTCGCGCTGCCAGAAAACGCCTGCCGTGACAGTTTCAACGTCCTCCCTGCCCTGCTCGGCGAATCCAGCGCGAAAGGCCGCGATCATCTGCTCCAGCAGGACAACAACGGCACCAACTACGGCCTCCGCGTCGGCAAGTGGAAACTCGTGCGCATGAAAGCCAAGGGCAAATCGCAGGCCGTGGTGACGAAGAAGGACACTCCGCTGCCAACGTCACTGCATGCGCTCTACCATCTGCCCGACGATCCCGGTGAGGAGCACGATGTCAGCGCCAAGAACCCTGAAAAGACGCAGGAACTCATCACCAAACTCGACGCGCTCATTGCTGCGGAGCGGAGCCGGTGAACGGCAAGGCATCATCGAGATCAGGAATGCCGTCTGCGTCAGCATCGCCGGGCTTCTGCCGCTTCCATGCAGGCGGTGATTGTTCCTTGATCGCATTCCACACGCGCTGGGCGAATTCACCACGGGTGAGCTGGTCGTTGGTGAACACGTTGAAATCATAGACCATGCAGCGCTTCAGCACCTCATCGCGCCATTCCTTCGTCGCGGGTGCATCGGGTTGAAAATCGACGTCGTGCCGATCGACGGGAATCAAACCGCGCGCACTCAAACGATTGATCGCGACGAACGCCGCGTGATCCGTCGGAAGGTCGCGCCAGGGAAACAGCAGCATTGCAACGCCTTCTGTGCCGCCGCAGAGCGCATGCTGGACTTCTTCGAGATGCTCGCGACTCCACGCCATTTCGCGTGGCTGGATGTGATGTTTCATCGCCAGCACAGCGAGCGCCGCCGCGGCCTGGCCGATGTGCACACGATGATCGTGCAGTCGAATCGCGGAACTGACGATGCTGCTGAAACCCACATTGCCCTGCGCCCCGATCAGGCCGTCCATTTTCACGGGAATCAGGCTGCGCAGCGGGAAGACGCTGCGTTCGCTGAGATTGTGCACACCGCGACCGGGCTTCTCGTAATGCGTCCACGGCCCGGAATCGCCCTCGCTCTTCAAGTAGGTGCGGCCGGTGTCGTGGAAGTCGTAGTGGAACTGCCAGCAGAAGACACCGTCGGGATACATCACTTTCGCGAAGGATTCTTTGGCATCACTTTTGCCAGTGCCGCCGATCACGAGGCTGTCCTGCTCGCGCATCATGTGAAGCGCCTTCAGCCGCAGGCTCTCTCGGATGTAGGGCTTCATCGGCAGGTTGTCCGGCGTGCCGAACTCCGAGCTGAGGTGGTAGTGGCGCAGACTGTTCGCCGTGTCCTTGGCGCGATCATGCACGGTCGTCTGCAAATGATGCAGCAGTCCGAGCGAATGCGCCTTGCAGTCCTCGAACACAATCTGCCGCTGCGCACGTGTCATCAAAACGAGGTTCTTCATCGATGCGCCGGCTTCCGTGGCCTCCAGCGCATCGCACACATGCCGCGGCAGCCGCTCCAGCGGATAATCCTGCCCGTTCGAGTAGCAGATGAGTGCGGAGGTGATGCCGTCCTTGCTTGTCGTGCCTTCCACAATGCGACGCATCGTGAGAATCGTTCCTTGTCGCGCTGCTTCGTGCCCCTTGGCCGGCCACGGAGCCATGGTGCTGCTTTTGACCGGACGCTCCCACTTCTGTTTGTCGGCCTCCACCTTGCCAAACTTCGTGGCTCCCCAATAGCGCCGGTCATCGTAATGCGGCGGCTGCGGAATCGGCGTGTCGCCTTTGCTTTCCTCGACGATGAGCGTCCATGTGATCGGATTCATCTCGTTCGGCGGATTCACAGACACGTCCTCCTGCGCGCTCGGCTCGCCGTAGCGTGACTTCGGATCCGGACCGACTTCGAACTCCGTGCCGGAAAGCTGCACGACATCACCCCAGTCGGACGCATCGATCGTGAGCGTTGCTTCGACGCTCAGTTCCTCGCCCTTCGTCGAGCGAAACGTCATGCCGGTGATGCGATTGCCGTTCTTCGACTTCATCGCGCTCATCGGGATGCAGTTCAGATGCAGCTTCACCTGTCCGCTGGCGATGTAAGGCCGCAGCATCTCGCGAAAAATCGCCTCCGCCTCCGCTGGACGAAACGTGGTCGGCCCGTGCATCGGCTTTCCGGGCATCGGCGAGCCGTACTTCTGCGTGTTGAATGCCTCGATGCGATCCATCAGCTCCTTGAACAGGCCGAAGCGATGAAACGAGCGCTTCATGGGATGCCAGTCCGGTCCCCAGCCAACCTTGCCCACGCCTTTGTTCTCATCCACGCACACGAGCCCCTGTTCCGTATATTGTCCGCCGAGCCATTCGCCGTCATGCACGATCGTGATCGACTTCACGCCCATGCGCGCCGCCTGAACCGCCGCCGCCCATCCGGACTCAGTGCCGCCAACGATGAGGAGGTCGGTTTGAACAGGCCCGGCAATTGCCAGCCCCATGGCGAAGGGCAGTGCAAGAAGCAGGATCTTCATGAGCGGGTCGTGACATCCTGAAAACGAGACTCGTAGTCAGGATGATTCGTGCCCATGAGGCGGTCCCAGAAGTTGAAGTAGAGGCCGTAGTTCCCGCGCATCTTCTCGTGGTGCTGCACATGATTGGTCGGCGTGTTGATGATCTTGCCCAGCCAGGTGCGCATGAGCCAGTTCGGATGGTACTCGTAACCCGTGTGACCGATCACATTGAAAGTGATCTGCCAGATCATGAACGCAAAAATCGCCAGCGGATGCATCGGCACCGTGAAGACCAGCAGAGGGAAGATGGCGGCCTGCACCGCCGCTTCCAGCGGCGAGAAGCAATACGCAGCCCACGGCGTGGGATTCGTGCTCTCGTGATGCACCCGATGGAACAGTTTGAACAGCCGTCGGTGATGCATCATACGGTGCGTCCAGTAGAACCACGTGTCGTGAAGGATGATCGCGACACCGATGCTGGCCACAAACCACCACCCGCTGTGCGCGTCGAAGCGACGGTAAATCTGCCAGCCAAACGTCTTCCCGACCAGGATCGTTGCAACGCCGACCACTCCATAAACAAGCACGGTGACCAATGACCACTTCATCTCCCGCCGCACATCAGAGGAGAGAGCTTCTTTCTGAATGATCTTTCTCCGCCACCACCGCTTTTTGAAGACCACATAGGCCAGAAGCCACGCCACACCCGCGACGAGCGCGTAGCGCAACCAGTTCTCCACAGCGATGCCAAGAAACATCCGTGCTGGCGGTGGAAGACCGTTGGGAAGTAGAACATCACGGAGCATCATGGATTATTCAGTGCGCCGACACATTGTCACCAGGTAATTCTTGATTGCACACGCCCTGGGTGCCCGGTGGAAACAGATTGCCGCTGAAATGAAGGCCTCGTGGCTGGTTGGGCTCGGTGGAGATGATGACGGCATATTTGTAGCGAACGGGACCTGAATTGTGAATCAAGTTTCCCTGGATGAGCACATCAGTGAGTGGCGGGTCGTCGTCGTCCTGCCCTGCGTCGAATTTGAAGGGCGAACGCTCCATGCCCCACATCCAGTGCGCGTCGCCGTGCCCGAAGTCGGAGATGATGTTGTTGGCGATGATCGACCCACCATCGGCATTCTCCGGCTTGTCACCTGTCGCCGGATGCGCGGCGGCTCCGGGCATCAGCCCGATGGCCCAAAGGTCGTTGCGGACGAATTGATTGCCCGTGATGAGCACGTTGCGGCTGCCGTGCATGGCCTTCATGCCGATGTGCGCATGGTTCACGATGTTGTTGGCCACGATGACACGGTCGCAGTGCAGGTCGATGCCTTGGGCGGCATTTTCGATGTGATTGCCGGTCAGACGGGTGAAGTCGCTCGTCTCCGGTGCGGTGACCTGGATGCCGCTCCCTTGGCGCCAGTTGTCCGTGTAACCGGCATCCCAGGTGTGCTGGCTGACGTGCGGGCCTTTCTCCGGGTTCTTCTTCACAAAGTCACCCAGCTTGTGCTTTGCCTGGATCTCCCTGGAGGGGGCGAAAATCTCCTCCAGCACGTGATTGGACTCCAATAGCGTGCCCGTGCAGTAACGGATCATGATGCCGGTGCCGTCGGTGCAGTTGAAAGCATAGCCGGTGGCGTTGCCTTGTGTGCGGTCGTCCACGCACACGCACATGTAATCGCGCACCATGCAGTGGCTGATCCGTGTGTCACGCGAGTCCGTGATGAGGATGGCTCCTGACTTCGTCTGGTTATGGATGACGCGCACGTTTTCGATCACAAGATCGCGGCACTTGATGGCCAGGATGCCTTCCTTGTTCGCCTCCATCCTTCCATCCGGTCGCATCAGTGTCAGGTCACGAACCTGCGCATTTGTCGCGTTCTCGATCTCGATGATCGGCTGGCCGGCGCTTTGCTGAATGATGCGTCCGGGTCCAAAAAGTCCGCTGCTGTTGCCCCTGATACGGATCTTCTCAGCGATCGCATGGTCTCCTGCGGGAACAAAGACCATGCGGTTCGGATTCGCGTCCAAAGCCGCCTGGATCGAAGGATAGTCGGCCACGGAAAGGCCATTCGCGAAAAGGCGGCTGGTGAGAAGGAAGGCGAGAGTGAGTAAGCGAAGCATGAGATTCAGAAAACGCCGGTCATTCTAGCGATTGTCACCAAAACAACATCCATAGGTGGCTCGACGCAAGTTGACCCGCCCGCCGACGTTCCCACGGCCCAACCACACGCCATCCATGAAACTTGTTTGCCTTCTTTTCGCCTTCGCCCTCACTGCTGCTGTTTCCGCCGAGGAACTGGGCCAGCTCGTTTTTGAAGACCATTTCGACCGCAATGAATCACAGGAGAAGACAGACGAGCCTGGCAACGGCTGGGGCACGAACAGCAAGACGCGTGCGAAGGGCAACAAGCAGGTCGATCTGCGCGATGGCGCGATGTACATTTACCTTTCGCCCGAAGCGAATCACGCCGTCTCCGTGACGCATCCCGCTGAGTTCACCGACGGCGCGGTGAGCCTGCGTTTCATGCTGGAGGATGCGAAGGACAGCCTCGGCCTCGACTTCGCTGACCTCTCCTGCAAGGAAGTGCATGCGGGCCATCTCTTCGCCGCGCGGGTGAATCCGAAGCAGGTGACGTTGCAGGATCTGAAGACCGGCAGCATGCGGCTGGACATCAGCGAGGCACGTCAGGAGAAAAAACCGCTCAACGAGGAGCAGAAAAAGGCGATGGAAGGCAAGCAGAAGGTCATCCCGCTGGCCTCGGACATTGGCAAATGGCACGACCTCGTCGTGAAAATCTCCGGCGATGAACTCAGCGCCACGATCGACGGCAAGGACGCCGGCAGCTTCAAATCCCCCGGCATCGCCCATCCCACGAAGAAAATGCTGCGCCTCTCCGTGCCGCGGAACGCCGTGGTGGATGATGTAAAGATCTACAAGAAGTGACGGATCACTCGTCGCGCTCCGGCTTTCCGCGCCGCGTTTTGTCCCGCTTCGGAGCCGTGTAGTCGTTCGCGTTGGAGAGGCACCAGGCGAGATCGGCCATGACGGAGGTGGATTTGGCGTGGGGATCGTTTCGCGTCGTGAGGTAGCCTTCCAGACCCTTCGCAAGCGTACGGATCAACTCACGCTGCGCGGGCTCGTGAAAGAGGTTCTTCATTTCAAACGGATCGGAGTCGAGATCAAAGAGCGCGGGGTCATCGGTGGGCGAGAGGATGAGCTTGTGACGCTTCGTGAAGGTGGCCAGCCATCCGGCGCCTCCCTTGTCCGTGCCGCCGATGCGGACGAAGGCTTGATCCACCCAGCCTTCGGGTGTCTTGCCTGTTTTGAACAATGCGGAAGCATCGCGACCTTGCATCGCAGCCTTGCCTTGCATGCCAAGCAGGCTCAGCAGCGTGGGTTTGAAATCGACGGTGCCGAGCGCCTCATTGATGACGGTGCCAGGCTGGATCATGCCCGGCGCGGCGATGACGAACGGGATGCGGGCGCTGCCTTCGCAGGGGATGCCCTTGTTGTTGCGGCCGTGCTCTCCGCACATGTCGCCGTGGTCGGAGGTGAAGACGAGAATCGTGTTCTCGATCTGTCCGTTCTTGCGCAATGTGTCGATGATGCGGCCGACATTGTCGTCCACGCACTTCACCATGCCGAAGTAGAGCGCCATCTGCCGGGCAATGAAGCGGTCCTGCATGATGCTGGCGAAGGATGGCAGTTGATCGCCCTTGGTGAGTGCCGATCTCGGCTGCTTGAAGGGTTTCGGATCAAACATCGTGTCATAAGGCGCACGCACCGTGTTCGGTCCGTGCGGATCGGGGATGCTGACCATGAAGCAGAAGGGCTTCTCCTTGTTCTTGTTGATGAACTCGATCGCGCGATCCGCAAGGAAGTCAGTGGTAAAGGATTTGTCGTCCGCGCCATCGATGGCGTAGTCCGGCTGACCCTTCGCGTTGGTGGCGGCGACCTTCGGGCCGCTCGCATCCTCGCCGAGCTTCTTCCAGTGGCCGCGATTGAACATGTAGCGGTTGTCCTCAAAACCGAATTTACGCGATGGTGACCAGCCAGGTTTTGCATCGCCGTCGAGGTGCCACTTGCCCGCATAACCGGTGGCGTAGCCGTTGGCACCCAGCACGGCGGCGAAGGTTTCCATCGAGTCGAGCATCGGCAGATCGTTCGAGATGCTGCCCGTGTTCTGCGGATACACTCCGGTCATCAGCGCGGCACGCGACGGCGTGCAGACCGGTGACGTGGCGTAGTAGCGCGTGCAGATGGCCCCACGCGCCGCGATGGAGTCGATGTTCGGCGTGTCCACCTTCACTCCCTCCCCCCAGATGAAGGCCTGCTCCGGTGGCAGCAGCTTCCGATAGCAGCCGAGCGTGCGGAAGTTGTGCTCGTCGGTCTGGATGATGAGGACGTTCGGCTTTGCCAACAATGACGAAGCCAGAGCCGAGCAAAGCGAGACAGCCAGCACCGCGAAGCGTGTGCTGCTCCGAAGGAGTGAGCGAAGCGAAGCAATGAGGAATGACGAATACAGGATGAGTGAGGCGCGCATGGTGGATGATTCGTTCGGGAGGTGGACGTTAAATGTGGCCGCGGAGCTTCACAGCGCTTTTTTGGAACCGGATGCCGCCAATTGATCGAGATGCGGCGTCTTCACCTGTTTCAATCCATACGCCCCCGTGTCCGGCGACATGTCATCCGCGATGATCCACACGATGTTCGGTGGCGCGGCAAAGGTGTGAACCGTGACGATGGCAAAAACGCAGGAGAGGATTCGCAGACTCATGGACGGGAACGATTGTCGAAAACAACAGGAGCAGGTTCATCGTCAACGATGACAAGTCCGTGATGTTGCTCCTGACCTGCGAATGACTTTCAACGCTGTTTCCGCGTGATCCGGCGCACCACATCCATGAATGCACCCCACAGGAGCAGCAGTCCAAAAACCGCGCAGAGCCCGGCGAAGCCCAGCGTGAGGCGGGCAGCGATGTCCTGCGGCACCATGCGCGCGAGTCTCTGTGTGGGCGTGGCGGAAAGAAGCTCGTGAGGCGGGCCTTCGGGCGCGGTGAGCATGGCCCAGCCGAGAAACACGGCAAAGGCAACAAAACCAAGCCCCAGCCAGAACAGCAGTGCCGTGCTGGCTTCGTTGGAGTTCTTGCGCGGAGCCGTCATGACATATGAGGGGGACGGAAGGAGTGATCAGCCGTTCAAGTCCTCGAAGGATTCAATCTTCCAGCCTTCTGTGCCGAACACGAGCGTGTAGCTGCGCACAGCGCCTGCGTCCTTCGGGCCGACGAGAATGACAGCGCGGCGGCCATCGTTGGATTTTTCCACCACAACGACCATTTCGGGTTTGCCATTGGGCGCGGTGACGCGCACCTCGATGCGGGTCGGTGTGGATGCTGGCGAGCCGACGCGGATTTTGCCGTTCGTGAGGCGATGCGCCTCGTCGAGGAAATGAATGTAGGCGACTTCGACCGGCGGTGTGCCTTTGTTGTCGAGGGCACCGACGGGATCGGCGAGAATTGTGGGTTTGCCGGGAGTGGAGACAGGGTTCTCTTTGCCGGCTTTTTTGGCACGCTCGACCATGAGGCCTCCGATGCCACCCAGCACGGCGGCGATCACAATGATGACCACCATCGAAACCCCTTTCGACGACTGCTTCGCTTGGTCGATGCTTGAAAATGGAACCGTGGATGCCGGCGGAGGCGACGCTGCAACAGCGGGTGCTGGCGGTGCCGCCTGCGGGGGCGGTGATGGCTGTGCTGATGCGGCACGATGACCGCATTGATCACAGAAGGCATTGCCGGGAGTGAGCGACGCGCCGCAGTTGGTGCAAAAGGCAGAGAGAGAGTCAGACATGATCAGGAGACGGGTGCGCCACAGTGACCACAGAATTTGGATGTGGCCTTGGCAAGAGGTGTGCCGCACTGCTTGCAGACCGGCGGTCCGGCAGGAACCGGAGCCGGCGTGTGCGTCGGTTTGAAGCTGCGCGGCGGTTCAGAAACCGGCGCAGAAGTCGCAGGAGCTGGCGCTGACTCGGGATGCACCGGCGTTCCACAGGTCGGACATGCATCCGCATCCGCAGAGAAACGAGCCCCGCAGACGGTGCAGGTGTGCTTGGCGGCGGGAGCAGGAGCAGGTGATGATGCGGCAGGCTGCGCTGCGGCGGCGGGGCCGATGCGGAGCAGTCCATCGAGCAGATTGCGCGCATTTTCGAGCGTGAGCGAGGCGAGCGCGCTTTCCTTGCCGCCCACATCGATCAAATGCAGATCGTGCGGCGAGCGAACGAGCAGCAATGCCTCGTGCGTCTCGATGCCGGCGTCGTTTTGACTGGTGAAACGCAGGCCAATCTTTGTGAGATGATGCCGAAAGGCCGCGGCGAAGGCGAAGCCGGCCGGGGTGAGCTGATAATCGCTTCCCTGGGGCTTGATGAGATCATGCGCGACGAGATCGGCGAGCGCGGGGGCAAGTTCCTCGGCCCAAGGCATGATCTCGACAGAATGCGGCAGCACCTTGTCGAAGAAGTACAGCGGCCAGCGGAAGTCCTCGGTGGAGCCCTCATGCATGACATCCGGGAGCACGGATGAATCGAAGCTGACCGGTGACTCAAGATGAGCGAGGCAGGCGTGCAGATGTGCGGCCTGGAGCAGATGCAGGATGCCGATAAAGAGGAGAGAGGACGATGTGTTCAGACAGCAGCGATAAGGCGTGCTGCGCAGCGGAGTGTCTTCCTGAAGCACCTCCATGAGCACGCGGAGCAGATCATCCGGCGTGAGCAGGCGCAGATGCCACTGAGTCTCCGCGAAGAACATGAACGTCCACGCCGGACCGGTGGTGGGATGCCAGGCGAGAATCACACGCCGCACCTCAAGATCACCCAGCGTGTAATGCAACGTGCCTGCACGACCGGGATTGGCCACGGCGGCGATCATTGCTCCGGTGATCTGGCGTCGCTCAGGAGAGAGTTGCTCCATGAACACCTTCACCGACGCCTCCACATCCGATGATGGTTTCACACGCGGCAGACGCGAGAGGCTGCCGTATGGCTCACCGATGAGCGCTGCGGCCGCGACGAGCTCCGCGCCGGTGGCGACGAGATCTTTGCCTTCGTAGTTCATGAGCGTGAGGTGTGGGGTGTTTACGATTTGTCGAACATGCCCTTCGTCATCGTCTGACCGAGGATGCGACCGGTGTTGGGTGGCAGGACGAGCTTCGGTGGCTTCGGCAGGTCACTGGGCTTGAATTTTTGCAGGCTTTCCATGGTGCTGGACATTTGCTGCACGACTTTTTCGGGCGTGTAGCCGATTTGGGCGAGTTTCTGTTCCACCTGCGCGGGTGAGAAGCCGGGCTTGCCGCATTGCTCCATGATGCCGACGGCCTCAGTAAGCTTCGGCGGCACCTGTGCCACGGGTTTGCCCATGGCGGAGTTCAGCGCGTCCACGCGACCCTGGATCTGGTTTTTGAACTGCTTGGTGGTCTGGCGGAAGCCTTCCTCCATTTTGCCTTCAGCGGCCGAGGAGAGCTTGTCCGCGTGGCCTTGGAGCTCGGCGGCTCTTTCGAGGTTCCCTGCGGCCGCCTCCTCTTTGGCAAGCTTGCTCAGCTCGGAGGCGTCCTTCTGCATTTTCTGGGCCTCGTTGCGCCATTCGTACTGCTTGTGCTCCATCGTTTTGCCGACACCTTCGACATCGCTAAAATCGCGGCCCTTCACATTGCTGTTGGTGGCGGTTTGCAGGTCCTTGTCCCCGGTGCCGTAAGCCTCCGCGTCGAGGCGGTCGGTGACTGACTGGTCCATTTTGTGCGCGTAGTCGTTGACTTTGCTGGTGTCGACGATGGGCTTGCCATCCGGCCCCTTCTTCAAACTTCCGTCGAGATGTTTCTCATATGGCAGCTGACCATCGTGACGCGCCTTGTAGAATTCCTCGTTGTAGATGCGCTTGGCGTCCGCCTTGGGCACATCCACATGCCCGCTGAACGGTTTGCCGGTTCGTGGGTCAATGCCGTCCTGCGGCACGCGGTAAGTCACATCCTGGTCGAAGCTGGACTTCTTCGGGTTGACGTTGTCCGGCACCTTGCCGGGCGTCTGTGCAAAGTCATCGCCGCGGGTGGGGGGGACGCCTTTGGGTTTTTTGGCGAAGCCGTTGGGATCTGGCGTGGGCACCTCGCCGGGCTTGTTGGTGGGCTGCACCACTTTGACCTTGTCCGGATCCACGCCGTATTCTTTCGCGATGCGCTGCTTCGCGGCGTCATGCGCCTGGTTGTAAGACTGGCCGAGGTCTTCGTTGAAGCCTTTGCGCACGGTGTCTGCGGCATCGCCGGTGCGGCCGTTCATCGCCTGCATGGCATGCTTGTCCTGCTGCACTGCGTCCAGTTTGTCGCGCACTTTCGCGGCGCTTTCCGGCGTGGGATTTTCGCGATGCTGTTTCATCGCCTCCTCGAGATCGTCCACCTTTTGGTTGCCCATCTCGCGGCCTTTCTCGAAGGCTTCCGTGCGCTCCTTGACCGAGGCGTCCGAAGGGCCCCGCAGTTTGGTGCTTGGCAGGTCTGGGTTCTTCGGCTTTGGCCCGCTCACGAGATCCTTCACATCCTGATTCAGGAACTTGCCGGCCTTTTCGAGCTGCTCCTTCGCCGCACGGTCAAATTCCGTCCCCTTCAAGGTGGCTTCATAGCCCGCGCCGGCAGCCTTGCCTGTCAAGGCGAGTCCCTTCTCCATCACGCGCCCCACGCCTTCATCAAAAATGACCTTGCCAGCGGCGTTTGTGAAGGCCTCCATGCCGCTCTTGCCGGCCATGATGTCGTCATGCACGCCGTACATCTTTTCCGCGACCTCCATGCCATACTCCGACTGACCACCGGTGGCCGCGCCGAGGAGTCCGCGCAGCACCATGGCCTTGTAGGAGGTCTCACCGTCAGAGTTCGTGCCCGTGAAAATCTCGCGTGAGGTGGACGCGGCGCCGTCGCGCACCCAGTTGGAGTCACGGGCGTCCTGGCGGGCGGATTCGGAGCCCATCTCAGTGCGGATGAGATGGCGGATTTTTTCGAGATCTTCGCGTGAAGGCGGCCTGCCCTTGAGCAGGTCCTCCGACATCTTGTCGAGCTTCTCGAGCATTTTTTCCGACTGGCCTTCGGTGTAGCTGAGGTTTCCCTGGTCCTGCAGGTTGCGGATCGCTTCCGCAGTCTTGTGAATGTCCTGGAGGGTCTGCGCCTCCTGCTTGTGCTGCTGCACCATCTGCTCCAGCACCGGATCAGGCCGCCAGATGTCACGCTCGCGGGCGGTGTAGGAGATGGACGCGCCCTTGTCAGCGAGTTCGCGGTTGATGCGGTCACGTTCTTTGGTGAGGCGCTCGATCTCGCGATCCTGTTCGCTGCAATCCCTCCCGGCCGCTTTCAATCCATCGCGGATGGACTGCACGAAGCCGATCTGCTCGACGGTGTTTTTGAAGTCCTCCTGTCTGAGGCGAGTGTTCTCCTTCTCGATTTCCTGCTGCTGCTTGTCCACCTGTGACTGCCAGTATTTGTCCGCGTCCTCCTTGTTGGGAAAGAAGTGCTCCTTCCCATCGGTGTCCTTCACCATCCAGCCCTCGCCCTCCTTGCCTTCACCCGGCGCGAGGCCTTGGCCCACGGTTTCGCCCGCCGTCTGGCCGACCACTGTGCCCACACCTGTGGCCGTGCCCACGACGGTGCTCTGACCGACAAGATTCAAACCGCCTTCCTTCACAAAGCGCGAAGGATCCGCGCCCCACTCTGGCAATCCTGAGTCGTCCGCGAGCAAATCATCGCAGGCCCAGAATGCGAGCGCTCCGACTGCAAGGCCGGCGCCTGGCAGCGCAGGAGGACCTTCACGCCGTTTCGTGCTGCCACCGCGCAGGACGCCAATAATGAAACCCAGCATCGACGCCACTGTGCCCCACAACGCCGTGGCCACCGGGAAGAAGAAGGTCGATGACGGCGCGGAACCCGAGAGCGTGGGCACCATCAGCATCGTGGGAAACTTGGCCACGTCGTTGTAGCCGCCGCTGAGTCCCACCGTGGAAAAGTGGATGATCATGCCCAGCGCCGCGCCTTGCATGAAAGCGCGTGTCTTCGACTTGATCATGCGCACCGGGTAGAGCAGCAGCATCTTGAACGAGAACTTCCCCTGGGCATCGAAGATGCCGCTCGCGCTCTTCACAAACTGCAACAGCAGGCGCGGAGTTTTAAGAATGAGCTGCTTCACATGCAGCTCTCCTGCCGTCCATGCCGGATGATGCGCCACCGCGGCATCAAACCGCGCCACCGCGCAGCCTGACATGCGGTCATGCAACCCGCGCATGCCGAGCATCGACATCACGACCGCTGCTTCGATGCCGCCACCGATCAAAAAGATGAGACGGTTCAGCAACCATGGTCCGCCGCTCGTGCTGGCGCCCGTCTGGATCTGCCACAGCACCATGCAGAGAAACATTGCACCGGCGAAGACGCCGATCTTCATCATCCAGCGCTTCTTCAGCACGATGAACCCCGGCTTGCCGCCCTCAGCAGTGACCACGCGCACACCTGCGATGCGCTTGCCGGGTGATCGTCCGCCGACGACTTCGGTGAACCAATACAACAATGCCACCAGCAACGGCAGCCAGGGCAGCAAGGTGGTTGTCTGGCCGCCAAATGGCAGCGGAAAACGCCAGCTCGTCCATGCCGAGGCCCAGATCACCTGCCCGATCAACCATGCGCTGACAAAGATGACCGCCACGTCGATCACGCCGGCTTTCACACGATCTGCCAGCGCCGCGGGCGGTAAAGGCGGAGGAGGAGTGCCGCCGCTCATCACAACATGCCGCGGAGCTTCAAGCAATGAGCGAACGGGGGCCGTCTCCGGCTTCACTTCGACGGGTTTGCCACACGACGGACAGAACTTTGCACCTGCGGCGACAACCGAGGCGCAATGGTTGCATTTGAGCACATCAGGTTGTTGTGCTGGCTTCGACATGCAGGACAACCTGTCGTCAGGTTGCGTGCCTTACAATACGCACCACCCCGCGAGAATTGCGCTCCTCAGATCTTATGAACACCATCCTTCGTCCTCTGCCGCCATGTGTCTGGTTTGCCAGCTTCGGATCCATCGCGCTTCTGATCAGCCATGTCGCCGGAGTCGCGACGATGCACGCGCTGCTGCTGCCCGTCGCATTGCCGTGTACGGTGGTGATCATCACGGCGTGGTTGCTGGCTTCGTCCAAGGGGGACCCGTTCCTCACGGAACGGCTGCGCCTCGGCCTCGCGGGCGGTTTGTGGGGCACGGTGGGTTACGATGCTGTGCGCGTGCCGCTGCATTTGATGGGCCTCAATCCTTTCCCGCCCATCCGCGCCTATGGCATGTGGGTGTGCGGCTTTGATCACGCCACGCCATGGACTGATCTCGCAGGCTTCACGTACCACATCAGCAACGGCATCACCTTCGGCTGGATCTACGCGCTGCTCATGACAGGCCGTCACTGGGGCTGGGGCGTGCTGTGGGGCCTCGGCCTGGAGGCAATGGCCGTCGTGACGCCGTTCGGCGAACTTTTCGGGCTTCGCGCGTTTTCGCAAACCGTGATCATCGCCTTCGTGGCGCATCTGTTTTACGGCTATCCGCTCGGCCGCGTGTGCCAGATGCGCGCCACCAGCGGCCTCGGTGTGTCACTCTCCTGGTCGGGCACAGCCGTCATCGCGCTGGCAGCGTGGTTCGTGCTCGCGTGGCAGCCGGTGGCCGGTTATCCCGAGCTTTCCGGTCGTGTGATCCGCCTCGGTCCCGCCGCCATCTTCCCCGGCGTGCGGGATGTGCATCTGCCAGCAGGTGCTGACCTCACGCTGCGCAATGAAACCGACCGCGAACTCAAAGTGCGCATGCGCAGCACCAAGGAAGGCCATCACAGCACCGGCGTGGAGATCGTGCTCCCACCGAAAGGCGAGACACGTCACACGCTTCCCGGCGCCGGGCTTTACCAGCTCGGCGTGCCGGGCGAGCCCTGGCGCAGCGTCTGGGTTTTCGCGTGGGAGCGTTAAACCGCTCCTGGAAGCGGCGGCGGCTCGTGACGCTTCACCCCTGCCAGCTCCTCCCCGGCGAATTTGGCCTTGGAAATCTCGCTCTCCGGCACTGGCAGCAGCACGTTTTCCTCCTGGATGCCGGTGCGTGTGATGAACGCATAGCAGACACGCAACCACCTCCGCCCGTCCTCCTCCTCAAGCGCCACGTCCCGCAGCCATGAGCCGGGCATGGACCACGAATGCAGCTCATCACCGAGCATGACGCATGTCTTCCCGACACGCACACGGGTCTCCGCTTTTCCAAGACGGCGCATGCGCGCTCCCGGTGTCAGTTTTGCCAGCAGCCCGGTCACGATCATGAGAAGCAGCATCACCACGCCGACGACGACGCCCGCATCCCGGTCAAACACAATGAAGCCGACGCCAAACAGCACGCAGAAGAACCACACGATGCGCAGAAGCCCCATCTTCATGGCCTTCTCCTCCTCGCATTGCAGTTGGAGAATCTCACGCCACAACTCCGGCGGGATGCTCCACTCCGCGATGAATTCGCCCGTGCCTCCGAGAAGCGCCGCGGCCTGTTTGCCACGGCTGCGGAACATCAGCGCTGTGATCAGCGCCGTCAGCGACACAAAGCCGCCCAGGACGATCATCGCGTAGCCGCCGTTCATCATGTCCCAGCCGCCCAGCGAAGGCACGAAGCAGGCGAGAAAAGCGATCAGTGCCACAATCCAGGCGCGGCGTGCGATTTTGAAGTCTCTGTTCATGGTTTTGTGGGGATGAGTTTCACGTCGTCGAAGTACACCGGCCCTGTCATCCAGATGGCCTCCACGCTCACGCTGACCACCTTCTCCGGCAGGTCGTAGAACGAGAACTCCATCTCGCGCCACTGCCCGATGGGCCGCACGACCGCATCACGGATGATGGAGTTGCCGATGTCGTTCACCAGGCGCACGCGGAGACGGATGCCTTCGGGGGATTTGCCATCGTCAAAGCGGATCAGCTTCGTGTTCTCCGGCAGCAACAACCGCAGCGCGATTGTCGCCTCCTGCGTTCCGGCAGAAAGTTTCAACGGCAGATCAAAGCTCATCTCATCCGGACCGATGATGCGGGCCACATGGTTGCCCTTTCCCGTCGGATCCGCGACGATCACAGCATCAGTGTTGTTTTTGCCTGCGGAAACAGGTGATTCAAAATCGCCACCCAACACGCCACCCGCACTGCTTTTCGGCGGCGGCGGCGTGTTGACCGTGCCGCCACTGCTCAAGCCGCGATCTTTGAGGAAAGTCTCCAAAGGCACAAACTCGCCCGACACCGGTTCCATCCATTCGATGCGCCGGTCCGCACGCGAAACACGAAACAGGCCGACCATCGGACTCACATTCGGCTCGAAGCCTGAGTCCTTCGAGTGTGTCTCCCGCACCGACATTTCCGACCATCCTTCCGCATCATAGGGCTCCGCATGCATCGTGATGCCGACACCACGCGGCATCGACTTCCGCAATTCGATGAGCCAGGGCAGCTTTTGAAACCACAGGATCATTTCCGCGAGATCCTGCGCCGCAGCGACCTCTGGATTCACCGGCACCGCAGAGACAGGCGGCGTTTGAGGAGTGGTCGCCGGCGGCGAGGAGACGGGCTTCGCCGTCACAGGAGACGGATTGCGTTTCAACCAGCCCAGCAACCGTTCGCGCTGGCTGTAACCCGCAAAACCCAACGCTCCAGCCACCAGCGCCACCACGATGAGCAGCAACGGCGAGTTGCCGGTTGTTTTCGCCGGAAGCGGAGAGACGGGTGGTGTCGCGGGAGGCGAAACGGCGACCGGATTGCCGCACTGCTCGCAGAAGCGCACCCCTTCAGTGAGCGCGGCTCCACACTTTGCACAGTAGTTCTGGCTCGACGGCGGGTTCATGGGCTGATGACTTCCACCTGCATGCCTTCGGCGGAGATCTGCACCTCCACCACAGGCGTGCCGTCCAGGATCGCCGCCTCGGACTTTGCGCCGCCGACGACACGCAGCGGCTGCTGTGACATGCCTTCTCGATTCTCTGGCGTCGTGAAAAACACATCCACATCGTCCTCCTTGTCACGATGGGTGCCGCGATGCACATTCGCGCGATCCTGGCGCAGCACTTCGATCACTTTGCGAAGCGGTGTGCCCGAGGAGTTCACATGATCCTGGGCGCTGAGCCTCGCACGATACGAATCCGGCCTCACGCCAGCGGATTCACCTCCCTCATTTCCTGGCGCCACGGGAGATTCGATCCAGCGCACCAGTTCGAAGCCATCTCCCTTCGTGGCCAGCACCGCCACCGCAGTCATCAAGTCGCCGCCCTCCGGCATCGTCACGAGTTTCACCACCCAGCCGCCTTCCGCACTGACGCCGATCCATTTCTCCACCCAATACGACGAAAGTGACGGTTTGTCCGTCCAGCGAAACCCCGCGCCCTTCTGCGCTTTGCCCGTGAGCGCCTTCACCTGCAACGGCGCAAACGCCGAGCCGTTCCAGCGGAACATTCGGAACGTCGTTGGTGACACGTCGCTCTGCGGTGCAGGCACGATCAACTCCACCTGGCCATCACGATCCACATCCGCCGCGAACTGCGGCAGGCTGATGCCAAAGTCCCATTCCCCAAACGCCAGCGGGTGCTCGACGTTCAGCACTTCCGGGCTCTTCCATAGCACCGTACCCTGCGCGTCCTTCACCAGGATCTGGTAAAACGTCCCAAGCTGGTCATCTGCTCCCAGCTTGCGCCGCGAGATCTGTTCCGGCGCACCATCGCCGTTCAAATCGACGGACAGGACGACCGGTTCTTCCGGAAAATCCTCCCCGTAACAGGTTCCGAAGCCGAGGACGAGACCTGCGATCACAACTCCCTGCAGAAGGGTGCTTGTTTTCATAATGATAGCCTAGTACGTCCCGGCCCGCCCACATTGGCATTCGCGGCGCATTCTTTGCGGCCCGGAACTCAATCGAACATCATGGTCAACTTCGCCCGGAGCGACTCCTGGCCACACTTGGGACAGAATTTCAGATCTTCAATGGCCCCCAGCCTCACAAACGGCGTCTGGCAGGTCTTGCAGCGAAACACCTCGCGCAGGCGTCCAACCAGTCCGTCCCAAAACCGCACAGGAGCCATCTTGGGCTTCTCTCCTCGCGGCCAGGTCACGGACACGAACTTTTCGCACTTCGGACAGTAGCCCGAGGCTTCCTCGAACTTCATGCCACCGCCAATTCCGACCTCGGCCACCAAGCCACACTTCGCATTCGTGCAGCGCACCTCATACAGCGAGCCCGCCCGGGCCATCGACGCCACAGTCATCCACAGCAGGAAACAAAGGCATGTTTTCATGCAGTGATATTATCACCGATGCGTTGCGCTTCGCTGACGAAAGTTGCCCGTCTTTTGCGCAACTTCACTGTACCTTCACCGGCTTCGATTGCAGGTGCTGTAGCGCGTCTTTGATGCTGGTGCCGACGAGACCGGCAAAGCTGACAGCCTTCACATCAGCGGGGATGTCGAAGGTCACTTCGATCACGCCTTCGCCGCTGGCTTTGACTTCGACGCGCTTGAGGCGCGTTCCCTTGGCGTCCTTCAGCGTCACCTGCACGGGTTTTTCGCCGAGATCGGCCGGGAACGTGTGCTTGAGCTTCACCGTGGCCTTCTGACCTGCGGCAACAGTTTCCGGCAATTCGAACGCGATGAGCGTGCCCGGCTTCGCGGCACCATCAGCGGTGTTCTTCACGGCACGATTGGCCATGACGCGCTCCTTCTTGCTCATCCGCTTGCCTTCGAGTTGTTTCATGTACTCCTCGCGGAAGGCCGCGTCGTCGCGTTTGCGGAAGACTTCGAGCAGCGGGTCGTTCGTGCGCACCATCCAATCTTCCATCGCCTTCTCCAGAATCGCTGCCTGCGCGGCGTTTTCAGGTTTGGCGATGAGATTGGTCAGCGCATCGGGATCGTAGCGCACCTCGTAAGCCTCCTCGGGCACACGATGATCGAAAAGATCGATGCGGGCGGCAACCTGCTCGTTCGTCTTCGCCAGCACGCGCATCTGACGGCAGGTCGGCGTGCCGGCGGTCGCACCGCTCATGACGCGTGTGCCGTTCGACCACGGGCTGAAGACATAGAGCCAGTCCTTCGTCTGCACGGCACGCATGGGCGTGTTCTGGCCGCCTGCATTCTCGTTGTGCTCCTTGAAAACCATGGTGCGCTCCGGCTGTTTTTCGCCCTTGAGCACAGCCGCGAAGGATTTGCCGTCAAAACCGCCCGGCGATGCAATGCCGAGCATGTCGAGGATGGTGGGCAGAAGATCGACGGTGGAGATCATGTGCTCGTCATCGACGGAACCCGCCTTGGTGACGCCCGGCCAGCGGATCATGAGCGGTGTGCGGGTGCTGTGATGATAAAGCTGCGTCTTTGCAAACGGCAGCGGCATGCCGTGGTCGGAGAGAAACACGATGATGGTGTTCTCATCTTCGCCGGAGGCCTTCAACGCCTCGAGAATCTTGCCCACGCCGTCATCCGCGCGGCGCACGCTGCTGTAGTAGTGCGACAGTTCTTTGCGGATCACCCGGTCGTCGGGCAGGAAACCCGGCACCGGCACTTCCTCTGGTGTGAAGACCTTCGTCGGCACGTTGTCGTCAGGAATCGTCTGGCCTTTGTTCCCCTCGGCATAGAAGGGCTTGTGCGGGTCGGCGATGTTCAGCAGCAGGCAGAACGGCTTGCCAGCCTTCTTCGCCGCCTCGATGCCCGTGGTGGCCGCCTTGCCCCAGGATTCGGGATTCTTCACATCATCACGTTTTTCGTCGCCGAGCACGACATCCCACGGAAACGGCGAGTAAGGTGTGGAGTGCGAGACTTTGTGCCGGATGCCGGTGAAATAGCCCGCCTCCTTCACGAGATCGCCAAGCACCGGGTAGTCCTTGTCGTTTTTGCTGATCGACCGGAAGCCTTCGATGTGGTTGTTGTGCGGGTATTTGCCTGACCACATCACATTGCGCGACGGCATGCAGTTGCCGACGACGGTGTGCGCGTAATTAAAACGCAGGCTCTGCGCCGCGAGCTTGTCCATGTTCGGCGTCGTGTCTTTGAGCTTGCAGCCATACACGCCGACCGAGTCGCAGCTCATGTCGTCGGTGGTGATGATGAGCAGGTTCGGCTTCGCCGCGATGAGCGAGGAGCCGAGGGCGAGGAGAAAAAAGAGCGCGCGGATCATGGTCGCCCTGAAACGCGGACCCGACGGGGTCTTATCACCGTAGTCGGCCGCGCTATGCCGGGTCACTCCTTGGCCTTCGCCTGCTTCTTTTTGCCCTTCTTCTTCGGCTTCTCGCCGCCTTCAGCACTCTTTCCCTGACGGGTGGGGGCCAGCTTTTCCGTTTCCATGCCCTTGTCGCCTTGCTGCTCGATCCAGGTGTCGAGCTGCTTCTGCAGCCGGGTTTTGATTTCGGCGAAGGCCGGATCAGCGGCGAGGTTCTTCATCTCGAGGGGATCGTTTTGCAGATCGTAGAGTTCCTCGCCGGGTCGGTGGAAGAGCCACTTCACGCGGTCGGCGAGTTTGTAGTCGCCTTCGGCATCGGCCTGCCAGCACTCGATGGGCTGGCCCTTGTGGATGCCGCCGATGGTGTAGGTGAGCTCAGGCGCGAGGTTGCGCACGAGCTTGTAGCGCGTGTCACGGACGGCACGCATCGGATAGGGTCCGATGGCGCCATTCGTGCCGATGGTGGTGTGCTGGGCAAAGATGTAGTCGCGCAGGTGGTCGGTTTCGCCGAGGAGGACCGGCAAGAAGCTGCGCCCGTCGAAACCGGTGGCACCATGCGCGTCCGGGCACCCCACATCGATCTTCGTGGGATCAATCCCGGCAGCGGCGAGAAACGTGGGCGGAACATCGACATACTGCATGAGGGCGTCGGTGCTGCTGCCGGGCTTCACCTTCCCGGGCCAGCGCAGGATGGCGGAAGCGTGGATGCCATTGTCATACACGCTCCACTTGCCGCCGAAGGGGAAGCTGCTGCCCTGCTCGCTGACAAAGAGCACCAGCGTGTCCTGTGCCTGCTTCGTTTCGTCCAGCAGCGACATCAGCGCACCGACCTGCTCGTCCAGCTTGCTGATCTCGCCGAAGTAGGCGGCGAGAAGCTCGCGTGTGACCTTGTTGTCATGCAGGTAGGCCGGCACCGTGATTTTCGCAGGATCGTATTTGGGTCCGCGTGTCCATGGACTGTGTGGATCGTTCGAAGCGAAGACCATGAACCACGGCTGCGCCGGATCGCGGGCGATGAAGGAACGTGTGACGGAGAGATCGTCCGCGCCCTCGATGTGCTCATACGGAAACGTCGCCGGTGGGCCGACGTGCGTCTTGTTTTGCAACGCCACGCGGTAGCCCGCGGTTTTCAGATGCGTGAAAAGGCTCTTCGTGCCGTCGTAGGCCCGGGTGTGGTTCGGAAACGCGCCGCTGCGGATGGGATACAGCCCGGTGTAGAGCGCATGACGCGTGGGCGAGCAGCTGGTGGCCGGATTGAACATGCCGCGTAGGTGCATCGACTCGCCGCGCAGCTTGTCGAGGTTCGGCGTTTTGACGTCGGGACTCCCCTCATAGCCGACATCACGCCAGCAGAGATCATCGGCGATGATGATCAGAAAATTCGGCCGCGCCGCAAACAGCGCGGGACACAAGGCGAAGAGAATGAGAAGTGCGCGGATCATGGCGCGGCAGAAACGCCGGCGTTGCGCCAGGATTTCAGCGGAATGACGACTGCGGAAACAAACACGCGATTCGCAGAGAAGATCACGCCAGCACGTTTTCGCCGCGATTTTCCTTTTGCTGGATCGTCACGGGCCAGCCGGGGAACTGATTCGTTGGCTTGCCGTCGGTCACATCGATGAGAAAGCGGAAGGACTCGATGAAGTAGGTCTTCTTCACCGTGTCGAAGGTGATGAAGCCGAAGCCGCTGGCCTTCTCATGCGCCTTGTCATAGCGGTTCGGTGCCTTGCCGACCTCGGGATTACCGACGGAATAGACGTAGGCCTTGTTTCCGAGGCCGTCGATGAACTCGCCCGTGTTTGGCAGGCCGTGCTTCGGGCGGTTCGTGTGTGGCATCTTCAATTCGTCCGGAAGCCACCAGCGTGGATAACCGGCGGAAATGGCGGGCGTGCAGAAGGACCAGTTGCTGTCGCGCTGCTTCTCGACGCCGTATTGCGTCATCGTGGTGAGGTGCTGGTCGCCGTTGATGTGCAGCGCCATCGACTCACGCAGAATTTCGACGGCGCGATTGCGCGGCGTCTGCGGCCAGCTTCCCGAATCGAGATCGGCCTTGAGAAAACCATCAGGTCCGCCATGATGCGTCGCCACGTTGGCGAACACGGTCTGGCTGAGCACGGCCTTCAAAGTGTGACCGCGCCAGTCTTTGCCCCACTTCTTGAGAAATTCCTCCTGGCGTTCGCCGAGCAGCACGAGGCCGGGTTTGTCGAGCGTGGACGTGTCGAAGTTCGGATCAGGCACGTGATCGGCGCGACCTTTGCCGACATCGACGTTCTCAGGTCCGCTTTTCCACTGACGATCGGCGATGATCGCGAAGCCGACGCCGCCATAAACCATGTCGCCGTAATAGACGCTGATATCCTGCAGGCAGGGCGTCGGATCATACGCATCGGGATGATGCGCGACGTTCGTCTTGTGCACCACGTTCACCATCTTCGCGGGCTCGATGTAGCCGCCGCGTGATGGATCTTTTGGGTCCACAATCATCTTCTTGCCGCCCTCGCCCCAAATGTTGCCCTGGAAGACATCGTGATCGTCCGGCAGGCAAAGTGTGGGTGCGTTGCGCATCACTTCGCGGAAGGCCCAGCCGTGCTGGTAGAATTTGCGCAGATAGTTCAAGATCGCCGGATCAGCGGGCTCACGAATGAGGCCGAAGCCGCCGTGGTTTTCGTAGATCTGGTCGCCGGAGAAGAAGACGAGATCGGGGTCGAGTTTGAGCAGATTCTCCGCCACGGGCGCATACGGGAAGCCGTAGTCGTTCTGGCACGTCAGCGCGGCCATGCGCAGCGGACGGCCTTCAGGGTTGGCTTTGATCGTGCCGGTCCATTCATGCGGCGTCTCGCTGCCGTCTGTGTGTTTCTCGTGATACACGAGCTTGTAGGGCGTCGCCTGCTTCTCGTCCCACTTCGGAATCCGGAACGTCGCCACCCACGCATCGGGGTCGAGCTTGGCCTCGCCGAGCGATTTCCATGCGCCGCCCTTCTTCACCTGCAATTCGACAACCTGATTGTCCTTCGCACCCAGCGGACCGGTGAGCGCGCTGATCTTCATCACGAAGCCTTCGTCCGTGCGCGAATCGCTCAGCGAATACATCGACCACAGAATCGGACCGAACTGGTTCGCCGGAGTCACGGTGAAGGCGTCGCCTTCCATCGTCCAACTCTGGAAGCGATACCGGCCTGCACCCGCAGCGTTAGCCTTGCCTTTGTCCTTCTTCTTCGCTGCGCCCACCGCGCCGACGACGAAGTTGTTTGCGATGGACACGTTGCCGAGCAGTTCGGCGGCATTGAACGAATGTGAGACCGCCGCCAGCTCCGCGCCCGAATCGACAGCGTTCGCTGTGAGTGTCAAAACACACTTGTCGCCTTCGGGTGCGCCTTGGAGCGTCAACCGCACCTGCTTAAACGCGCTGCCGTCCTTCAGCGGCACGGTCTTTGGCCCCAGCACGAGCTGATCGCCCTGCCAGCCGGCGTTGAGGCCCTTTTGCACGAAACAGTTGCTGCGATGCTCATTGAGTTCGCTGCGGATGCCGATGCGAAAGCCTGCGCCACCGTCGTTGTTCCCCACTTCGAGCCGCGTCAGTGTCACGGACATCGTGAAAGCGCCGTTCTTCGTCAACTGATGCGTCAGCGAATGCACGCTGCGTCCGCCACCCATGTTCAGACACTCCGCGCCGCCTTCGCTCACCCGCCAGTCTTCCATCGGATTCGCCCAGAAGTCACCCCCGAGAAACACGCGGTCATGCGTTTTGGCCCATGAATCAGCAGAAGCAGATGCGGCTGCGGATGCCGGAACTTCGGATCGACTCGCGAGACCCGCGAGCGTGCCTGCGGTCATGAGCTTGAGACTGGTGCGACGTGAGATGCGGTTTTTCATCGGACCAATCGTAACGACAGCCCATGTCCGTGCCCATCATTCATTTCGGAATTTTTGACGGCGCAAGTGATCTCACGCCGCGTCGATCGCATTCGCCACACGACGTGCCGAGCGCGTGGCGGCGTCCTGGCCCCAGGGAAGATTGTCGAAGGCCGCGCCCGCGAAATGCACGCGGCCGACAGGCTGGATGAGATGCGGCCAGATTTGCGCGAGCTTGCCAAAGGGAAACGGATGACGCTCGCAGCCCAGCGCCAGCGGCTCCTCCTTCCACCATTCATGCACGACAACCTGCTCGATGGTGTCCTTGTCCTTGCCGGGATAAAATTTCCGGAATGCCGCAAGCGCGTCCTCCGGCGCGAGCACGGGCGGACCGCTGCCCATCAGCACACAACTGTCACCCGCGACCTCATGCGCGCATTCATACACGAGGCTCATCGTGGAGTTGCCGGTCTCGAAGTTGATGCTCGGCACATCGTCGCCCTCCCAGAAACGCGTCTTCGCCCGCAGCACGATGCGCGACTGCATGCCCATCGGCGTGTTTTCGAGCGCGAACTTCTTCGCCGCCGACCAGCCGGGCGAAACCTGAATGCCATGGATCACCATCGGCGAAACGCACATCACGGCGTGATCGCCCTTCAGCGTCTGCACCTTTTTGTCGGAGCCTTCGGTGAATGTCACGTTCACTCCATCGGCGTCATGCTCCAGCGTGGTGACGAAGCAGTTTTTGCGCACACGATCACCGAGCAGTCGCGCAAACGTGTCCGGTAGAAGCTGGTTGCCGCCTTTGAGACGAAAAACCTCACGCTTGAACACCGGCAGGCCACGCTTCTTGGCAATCGCCTCCTGCCAGATGCGAAACAACGCGGACACATCTGTCGCAGTCGCAGGCTTGTCTTTGGTCGCGATCCGTGATCCACCACAAAAGCTGCGTGCTGTCTCCGACGCACCCTGCTCCACGAGCCAGTTGCCGAGCACGATGTGATCGAGATCATCCAGGCCGACACCGAAGGGCTGATACTCGTCCTGAAATTTCTCCGCCATCGGACCGAAGAAGAGCCGCGACATCTCCTTCCAGCCGTGCTCCTGCATGAAGGCGACCTCGCGCTCGTTGAAGCCGAACTCGCGCTGCGTCTTCGCATCCGCCAGCTCCTCCTCGGTGCGCCATTTGCCGCGTACGTTCGCAAACATCTTCCGCCGCCGCTCATAAGCGAGCACCGGCAGGTCGAACTTCCGCACCCACTCGCGGTAGATGTCATAACCGGGATTCGTGAACTGCTCCGCGCCGACATCAGCATACAATCCGTCCGGCAGCGGATCGTAAATCGTCTTCACGTGCCCACCGGTGCGTTTCGACGCCTCCAGCAGCGTCACATTGTGACCACGCTCCATCAGATCAAACGCACAGCTCAATCCACCGATGCCGCCACCGATGATGATCACACGTTTGGGCTTCTTTGGCTCGGCGAATGACAATCCTGCATTGCTGGCAAGAATCGCCGCCGAGGAAGTCTGGAGCAGTCTGCGCCGTGTGAGGGCCGAATGAGCCGTTTTCATGATGAATTCGGTGAAGATGATACGCTAGCTGCCCTCGGGGCATTCCGCTGCGATGCGACGGTAAATCGCGATCGCTTCGTCGAAGGTGCGTTTCGCCTCCTCACGCTCGGCAGGCGCGATGTTGCGTTCGCGCACACGCCAGAGCTGCTCGATGCACGCCGCACACCATTGGGAGCTCTGCTTTGAAGCGCGGATCGGTTTGTCAGCGACGATCACATTGACCGGATTGGTGTGCAGTTGCGGGAACTGGCGCACCGCCACCCAACTGCTGTTCGAAATGTCCACGTTGAAGGTGAGCTCATGCACCTGATCATCGGCGATGACCTCGCGCGTGGCAACGGGGCGGCCATTGACGATGAACTCGACCTTGCGCTTGCCGCCTGCATACGGATTCGCGCCAGTGGTGTCGTGATAGTTCACCGTGTCCCCGGTCAAGCGTGCACCAGCGACAGGAACCGCGCCGCCGTAGGCGATTTCGAGCGGCGTTTCGGAACTGAACGCGATCTTCACGCTCACTTTCACGCGGCCCGGCTGCGAGAGCTTCACTTCACCACCAGAGCGTTGTCCCTCGACTTCGAAGTTCAGCGCATGCGCGTAGCCGTCGCTCACATAGGTGTCGCGGCCGTGAGCCATGGCCTCGCACCATTTCGGGAAGTCGATGCGCTCCACCTTGCCGAGCTGCACATAGGTGCGCCCCTGGCCGACTCGCGTGCCGCTCATGCAGGGGAAATCAGTCTCACCGGCGGCCTTGAGCGGGAAACCGCAGTTCAGCATGTGATACCACGCGTTCCATTCGAGCAGACGTGCCGTGTCCATCGCGCTGATGAAATCGCAAACGCCAATGGCGGTCGTGACGAAGATCTCATGCCCGCCGGCGTCGGGAATCGCGACGTTTGGCAGCAGATCGATGACGCGTTCGTTGCTGTTGGCGAGTTCGGCTTCGTTCAAGCCGCCATCGCGATCGGCATCGATCTTGTCGAACGGTTCCGGCAGCACCGTTTCCTTCGTTTCGTCAGCGGTGAGACGTGCGTCTTTGTTTGCATCGAGCAAATCGAGCATGCGCTTCGCTGCGACGGCGGAATTGACCTGCATGCCGCTGCCGGAATGCGGATAGCCGGTGAAGCCTCCCTGCTGCTTCGTCCAACGCAGCGCAGGCGTGGTCCACGTCGGCCAGCCTTTGATGCCATCGGCTCCGGGATAGACGAGATCGCGCAGATTCAGCAGGCACACGTGCCCGAGCGCCGCTGAGCCGAAGCCGCTCACTTCCATGTCGTATTTCAACTGCGTCAGCGGCTCGCTGATCAAATCGACCTTCGGACCGAAGAACTGGCGTTGATAGTCGAAGCAGTACCCCCACGACAGCACGCAGCCGACGTTCAGCCCCTCGCCTTTCACCTGCTGAAACATGTCCTCGGGTCGCATGCCCTCCGACGGCGTGGTGTAATGCGCGCAACCGGCGGCGTGGATGTGATGATCGCCGCTGTAATATCCAAAGTCCGCCGCGTTGATCCAGCGCTCGAGTTTCACCGGCAGAGTCATCTCTTTTGCCGCTGGAATCGTGACCTTCGTCTTCACGGTGCGATATTCCGGACCGCGTGACGCCTCCATCGTGAACTCACCCGGCGGCAGCAGCACCGTACTGCCGTTCGCGCGATAGATCTGTTTCTGGAAAAAGAAATCTGGTGCCAGACGACGCGCCTGCGGCGGAAAAACGTGACCCTGCGCGTCGGTGAAGGTCAAACGTGCCGTCGTTGGCGTGCCGTCGAAGTCTTTGACATCGATCTTCACCGCCACCGCCGGTTTCACATCGAGCAACACCGGCACTTCCGCGCGAAAACCGAGATCCTGCGTGCCCTGGCCGATGTCGAAGATGAACGTGGCCTCGCGCTTGCCCGCCTCGCTCGAATAGATCAGCGCGATGACGTATTCGACGCCGAGCCCGCTCAAGTTCGGCGTCATCGGTGGCGAATCGAACACACTGACTTCGAGAAAGCGATCCTCACCCTTCGTGTTTTCGTTTTCGCGCAGATGCGTTTGCCGCTCGCGCTCCATCGTGCCCTTCGCCACGCCTGCATACGATGGCCCGGCCTGCGTGCTGCTGAGATGCAGCTTCGCCACGCTCGTCGCGTGATTGACCACCTTGAGCAGCACCGGCGTGTAGCCCGCTTGCTGGACTTTTGCGGAAGCGGGTCCGCGTGCCGCCTTCACCCGTGACTCGGGATTGATGTCCACCAGGCAGAGCACCTGCGGATCGAGCGCCGCCTGCACGGCGGCTGCGTCGCGTCTGGTGATCGCTTCTTGCAACTTCGCACGCACATCGCCCGCGAGCGGCGCACCCAAAAAATCGAGCGCCTGCATCAGACGCTGCGCATTCGCCGCAAGCGGCTGGCCCTCGACCTCAATCGCGGGTGGCGGTTCAATCGCGCCGACGGTGACAAAGGCAACGATGGCGGTGAGTGCTGTGAGTTTCGCGATCATGGAGTGGATACGTCACGCCTTGAAGAAAATCTTCCTGCTATAGAGCGTGTAAAGGAAGCACCACACGAGCAACAGCGCGCCGGTGCTTTCGAGCACGCCGTGCCATTTCGGGTCGAGCGGCTGGTAGAGGCCGGCGAAGAGGAGCTTCGAGGTGTGGCCGAAATCGACGAAGTGATACGCGAGGTAGATCGTGAGGCTGTTCATGCCGACCACGACGAAGGGAAAGGCCCAGCGGCGCAGCTTGAGGAGGTCGCTGACGCCGTAAAACAGCGCCAGCAGCGCGAAGGCGATGCCGCTGGTGACGAGAATGAACGAACTCGTCCACAGGCGCTTCGCTATGGGGAAGTGCAGGCTCCACAGCAACCCGAGCGCGAGGCACGCGAAGCTGGCGAGGACAAGGCGCGTGAACTTTTTGCCCTCGCTCGTCGCGCTGTCCTTCAACACCTCGCCGGCGAGCACGCCGAGCATGGTGAGGCACATCGCGGGGAACTGCGTGAGCAGGCCGAGCTCGTCATACGTCTTCTGTAGCAGACGGCCCGGCAGGAAGGTGCGGTCGAACCAGCCAACGAGATTGCCCTCAAAGCTCAAATCACCCGCGCCGAAGCCGGGCACGAGAATGAGAAACAGCGCCGCGTAGTAGGCGAGCAAGATGCCCGCGACAACACCGAGCCGTTTCATCGAGCTGAGGTTCAAGTAGAGCACCACACTAACGAATCCCGCGAGTCCGATGCGCCCGAGTACGCTGCCGAGACGGATCTGATGTGGGTCAAAAACTGGCAGCGGTGCGTTTTTATCGAGCATGCCGAGCACGATGAGAATCAAGAGCCGCGTGAAGGCCTTGCGATATAACTGGGCCTTCGGCACGCCTTGTTCGATCGCCTTGGCGAGCGAGAACGGGATCGACACGCCAGCGAGAAACAGGAAGAGCGGGAAGATGCAGTCGTACAACGTGAAACCGAACCACGCCGGATGCACGAACTGCTTCGCGACCGCATCCACCCACGCGAGGCCGGTTTTGCCATCGAGTTGATGAATCACCGCACCCAATCCGGCGATCATGAGCATGTCAAAGCCGCGCAGGGCGTCGATGGAGACAAGGCGCTGGGTGGGAGCAGGAGTCGCGTCGGGCATGCGACTCATACGCCGGTGGCTTCGCGGACATTCCTGAGCATGCGAACTCTAAGCGAGGCCAAACTTCCTCCGTCCTTCGTCGGTGAGACGATTGGAGTTCCAGCCGGGCTGCCAGGTTTGCTCGACGATCACTTTCTTCACGCCGGGCACTTTCAAGAGACGCTGCTGCACGGGCATGGAGTTCCCGCCGGAGCCGAAGGTGAAGAATCCCAGCCGTGGACGTCCGCGATGTGGCATGGCCATCAGCAGCTCCACGGTGTCGCCACGCACTCGCAGATCATAGACGAGTCCGAGATCGACGACGTTGATGTCGGCGGTGTAAAGCTGCTCGTCCTTGCAGTCGCGCAGCGCGTCCCACAGCGCACTCTTTGAAATTGGGCTGTCACCCGCCTCGTCAGGACGTGCAAGACGATTGGCTTGAGCCTTGGCGTTGATGTGGCGTGGCAGCTCACCAGCGGAGGCATGCAGCGGATTGACGAGGCGATGACGCAACTCCTCCAGCAGGCCCGGACCTTCCGCCTCGGTGAATGGCAGCGCGGCATACGCGTTCTTCTGGCGCAGCACCGCACCGGCGGGAACTTCCTTCACCGGCAAAGGATAGCGGCTCCAGACATGGCCGTGCCAGCGGTAGAACATCTGCGGCGCGCCACTGTGCTTCAGCTCGGGCAGGCCCTCGGCGCTGTGTTCCAAAAAGAGCGCGACGAACGAGTCGTGACTTTGCGGATTCGCAAATCCCACGCCCCACACGTTCTCACGCATCGCCGGATCGACCGGGCCAGTGCGCAACTTGCCATCGGAGCCCATCCACAGCATCTCGGTGAAGGACTGGCCGGAGAAAACCCACTCGTCATCGCGCAACGCGGGTGCTTCGAAGGTCTTGATCGCCTCCATGGTGCCCGACTTGTGAAACCATGGCAGCCCGGCGTAGAAACGATACTCCACATCCACGTTCAGGCGGCTCGGCGAGAACACGGGATGCACCGGCGAGTGCGGAAAGCCCCAGCGACGCACGATGGTGGCGACGGGGCCGCGCACGACCTCGTAATCGGGACATGTCTCCCACAGCGTGATGCGCATCTTCTGAAACCGGTCCGCAGTGACGTAGTCATGCGCCCAGTCGATGCCGGGAGGCTCGCCGTGGCCTTCGCCGCCGGCAAACAACTCCAGCCCATGCTCCCGTTTGATCGTCAGCTTCTCGAGCTGGCCCATCTGGTGTGAGAGCGAGGCCTTGTAGAAGTCGTTCTCGATGTCGAGCGCGAAGCCTTCGCCCCGCGTTTCGAGATCGGTCGGATAAGCGGGCAGCTCCGCGTCGTCGTTACCGAAGAAGATCAGGTAAGTCTGCCGCTCGTGCATCGCACCTCCGGCCATGAAGAGGATTTTGGCCAGCCGCTCCGTGCCACGACGCACCTCGCCGTGAAGCTGTGAAGGAATCTCTTGCAATGCATCGTCGATGACGCGTGCCACACGCACCTCGCGTGCGAGCGAGGTCACCTTCGCCGCCGGAAAACTCAACAGCAGCTCCACCGGCTCCGGCGGACGCTCCACGCCGAGAGTTTCATCGAGATGCACGACTTTAAAGAAGCGCCAGCCCAGCGCCCAAGCACGCCACGCAGGCGGCAGCGCCTCCACGTTCCCGAACTGCTCCGCCGCCATCAGCGGCGTGCCCGGACTCTCCTCCTCGTGCTGGGCCTGCATCGCTGTGTCACGCAGGGAATGCGTCAGCGCACGTGCGAGGCGGAAGTTACGCTTGCGCCAGGCGGCTTCAAGCAGGCGCAGCTTTCCCTCAAACGGCTCGGTGCGTTCCCAATACGTGTTCTCGCTCATCCAAGGAAATCGCGGCGCAGAGCGGCACTATTTCATGACGGGAGGCAGCTACTTCACCAGTTGCACCGGCGTGCTTACCATCGCATCGCGTTCATCGATCACATTGATGAACCAGGTATTCGCTTCGGCGGGCGGTTTCGGGGCGGTGACTTCGTTGACTTGGGTGACGACGGCGCTGTTCGACTCGGTGGTGTTTGAACTGATGGACGCAGGGACGGTGATCCACTCGCGTTTGGAACGCAGGCCACCGTCAGTGGTGTAGTGCAGCGCTGCGCTTTTGAGTTTGGCGGGAGGCGCGGAGTTCACAGTGACCTTCACCGTGTCACCTTCGATGCGTGGCTGGCTGAGGATGGGCAGCGGTTTGCCACCTCGGCACTTCTCGTCGATAAACAGCCCGATTTCCTGCGGTGCCCAGCCGGGCGGGTGACCGTGCGGCATCTTCACCTGGATGCGGAGGTGTTTTTCGCCGGGAACGACGTTGAAGCTCTTCATGTAGCTGTCGAGCACGTAGTGGACGTCGTTCGTGCCATTGACGAAGAGGATCGGCACATGGCAGCGCGGGAGCAGGCTGCCGGGATCGTATTCCTTGACCCACAGGGTACGGTGTTCCGGGTCCAGCTTGTCGATGCTGGGCTTCTGCACGGATTCGCCCTCGTGAAGGAAACCGCAGCCGTAAACGGGTACCGCGGCCTTGAAACGATCGTCGAGCGAGGCAACGAGGCAGGTTGTGTAGCCACCCCAACTGATGCCGGTGACGGCGGTGTGCTTCGCATCGACCTCCGGGAAGCTGCGCAGCAGGGAATGCGCTCGCATCACGCTCGCCGCAGCGTGGAAGGGCCAGTCGTCGCTCGTGTCCGGAGTCAGCACGCAGTCGAATTTCTCCGGATGACCATGCGCCGGGCCGCCGTTCGGCAGGCGCGTGCGAGTGCCGCGATGGCCGTTGCCGATGGCCATCCCGGTTTTCGGATCGAACTCGGGATCAGGCGGACGCGAGCCGTTCAAATCCATCGCGATGGCCGCGTAGCCGCGTTTCGCCCACAGATGCACCCAGTCGGCGAAGGCCGTGCCGCCGCCGCCGTGGATGAGAACGACACCGGGGAACTTCGCACCCGGCTTGGCTTCGCCAATCGTGATCGGCGAGGCGTAAAACGCGAACACCTCGGTGCCGTGGCCCTGATACTTCTCGCCAGCATAGGTCAGCGATTGAATCGGCTGGTCCTGCCGCGCCCATTTCATGGCGGGCACGTTGCTTTTGAGTGCGTCGAGATCCCACGGGCCGACTTTTTCGGCGAAGAGCGAAGGGCAGAGAGCGAAGAGACTGGCAAAGATAAAAAACCTCATGGCGGAGCATCAAACGCCGCCACGAGGTGATTTCCAAACGAGTTTTTTGCGTGCCGCGCCTTACGATGTCTTCTTCGGCCTGCCGAGAACGTCATCTTTCGTCGTCAATGCGATGGCGACAACCTGGTCGATGAGTTCCTGCTTCACTTTGAAGTCCTTCAAGGTGCTCACGAGGTTTTCCGCGATGGCGTTGAAGTGCTCTTCGGTGAGGCCCATGCCTTCGTGCGCCTTGCGCATGTCCTTGCCGGTCCAGGGCAGCGGACCGCCGAAAGCGGCGCTGAGAAATTCCTTCTGCTTCCGGCGCTGCTTGTCCATGCTCACATGGTCGAAGAAGTGCTTCACGCGGTCGTCAGCCAGCACCTTCACATAGAACGCATCCACCACCGCGTCGATGGCGGCCTTGCCGCCGAGCTTTTGATACAGGCTGTCCTCGCGGGCTTTCAGCCACTTGGTTTTGCAGGCTTCCTTGGCGAAGGACCACTTCCGGCCCTCATATTCGGCGGTGATGGCCGGATCGACGGCTTTGCCGGTGACAGGGCAGACGGTATTCGTGGCGCTTTCGGTGGCGACGGCAGCCGGATCGACGGCAAGCGCGGCGTTCACGAGCAGGGTCATCACCGCGGTGATGGTGGCGAGGGAGGAGAGGATGAGTTTCATGGTTGGTTTGAACAGAGCCAACACATAAGATGCACGAGCGATGCATCTTATGCACCAATGCTGCGCTCCATTGCGCTGATCTTGCCACAACGGGGTGGACAACCAAGGCACACACGAGGCCAACATATGTCCACGGGGCTGCGCGTTGTTAAAGTTGCACAGAGAATGCTACTTCTATCTGGGGGTGGCCGGTCTGGGCGCAACAGAACCAAGTTTTCACCAGAGGAGATGCCGCCATGTCGTCCCAAGCCCACACCGCCACGGAAACACCTCTCTGCTACCATCTGGCACCCGACAGGCGCCTGCTAGATGCCAGCTGTCTGGTCCAAGGATGTTCACATCGCACCCATGGCACGCCGGACATGCCTCCGTGCCTGATGGGCGTGCAGCATCACACAGTGATCGACATCGGCCATGTGCGCAGGCTGGCAATGATGGTGACGCCGCAATGCGGTGGAGACTTCAAGGATGAGGCTTGGGAGGCCCTGGCCACCATCCGCGCCATCCTGCGCCAGCAACGCGAGCCGATGGAGGTGACGATGCAGACGGTGTTCTTGCGCAGCCGCGAGGATGTGCCGGCCGCAGAGCTGCTGTTCGAGGCCTGCTATGGCGAAAAAATGCCGCTGACGCTGTTTGTCGTGCAGCCACCGTGCGAAGGACGCGGGATCGCCATTGAGGCCTGGGCGGTGGGCACGACGCATGCGAAGGTGGAATACCACAACGAGCACCTCGTCACCGTGGACTACGACGGCCTGCGCTGGATTTACGCGTCGGGCGGATCGCTGCATCGCGAGGGGCGCACAGCCCACGAGCAGTCGCTGGAGGCGTTTCACAATCTGCAGCAATCGTTGAAGCAGGGCGGAGCGTCGTTCGAAGATGTCGTGCGCGTGTGGCTCTACCAGGGGTGCATCACGGAGGAGGTCGATGGCGTGGAACGCTACCGCGAGCTGAACCGTGCGCGGACGGACTTCTTCGCCGACATTCCCTTCGACAAGCGGCCCATCATGACCGCCCGCGCCGGTCAGGCAGTGTATCCAGCGAGCACCGGCATCGGCACGCTGTGCCACGGGCTCATCACGGCCTGCATGGCGCTGCAAACGGAGCGGAAGGATGTTTTTCTGCTGCCGCTGGAGAATCCGCTGCAGACCTCCGCCTTCGATTATCCGCAGGAGTACTCCGCGAAGAGTCCCAAATTCGCCCGTGCGATGGCCGTCCGGGCTGGAGACGACATCACGACATGGATCTCCGGCACAGCGAGTATTGTGAACGCGGAAACAGTGCACAAAGGCGACGCCGTGAAACAGACCGAGCAGACGCTCACTAACATCGAGAAGCTCATTTCCTCGGAAAACTTCGCGCGGCTCGGCTGGCCGGATGCGGGCGCCACGCTGGCGGATCTGGCGAAGATCCACGTCTATGTGAAACACGCCACGGACTACGAAAAGGTACGCGAAGTCTGCGAGCGCCGCCTTGGCCGTCTGCCTGCGATCTATGCGGTGGCGGATGTGTGCCGTCCGGACCTGCTCGTCGAAATCGAAGGCGTGGCGTTCTCACGCATTCGAAAACCGGCCCACTTCCCAGGAGGTGATTTATGAGCCTGCGGGTTGTCATTTCGCTGTTTTGCGCCTCCGCGGCCATTTTGAGTGCGGCGGAGAAGGAAATTTACGAGCTGGGTCCTCCGGTGCCGAAGTCTGGCGAGCACCTGAAGCCTCATGAGCGCGTGGACGACCTTGTGTTTGCCCGTCTGGCGGAGTTGAAGCTGCAACCAGCCCATCTGTGCTCCGACGCGGTGTTTGTGCGCCGTGCTTTCCTCACCGTGATCGGCACGCTGCCGACGGAGCAGGAGGCACGCGGCTTTGTGGCGGCCAGGCAGCCGGACAAACGGGCCCAGCTCATCGAAATCCTGCTGCAACGCCCGGAGTTCGTCGATTTCTGGTCGATGAAGTTCGGCGACCTGCTGCGCGTGAAGGCGGAGTTTCCCATCAAGCTGTGGCCGAACGCGGTGCAGGCTTACCATCACTTCATACACACCGCCGTGCGCGAGAACCGGCCGCTGCATGTGCTGGCGCGGCAGTTGTTGCTGGCCACGGGCAGCAACTTTCGTGAAGGCGAGGTGAACTTTTATCGTGCGATGCAGGACCGCAGCCCACGCGGCATTGCCAGCACCGTCGCGCTGACTTTCATGGGCGAACGTGCGGACAAGTGGCCGAAAAAGAAGCTCGACGCGATGGCGGGCTTCTTCGCGCAGGTGGCCTACAAATCGACCGCCGAGTGGAAGGAGGAGATTGTGTTCTTCAATCCCATCGCGGACAAGGAAGGCCTTACCAAGCAGGCCATTTTCCCGGATGGTCACGCCGCGGCGATCAAGACGGGCCTTGAGGATCCGCGGGCGGTGTTTGCCGAATGGCTGCTGCGGCCGGACAACGCGTGGTTCTGCAAGAGCTGGGCAAATCGCATCTGGTGCTGGCTCATGGGCCGCGGCATCGTGCATGAGCCGGACGATTTTCGTGCCGACAATCCGCCATCGAATCCCGCGCTGCTGGCCTTCTTGGAAAAGGAGCTGGCCGCGTCGAAGTGCGACATGCGGCATCTCTTCCGCGTCATTCTCAACTCGCAGGCATTCCAGCTCTCCAGCATTCCCGTGCAGGACACACCGGAGGCAGCGGCCAACTTCGCACACTACCCGCTGCGTCGTTTGGAGGCAGAAGTGCTCATCGACGCGCTGAACCAGATCACCGGCACACACGAGGAGTACAGCAGCCCGATTCCCGAGCCCTTTACCTTCATCCCGGAGAATGTGCGCAGCATCGCGCTGGCGGACGGCAGCATTACCAGCGCGTTTTTGGAGCTGTTTGGCCGTCCGCCGCGGGACACTGGCTTTGAGGCAGAACGCAGCCGCGACACCAGCCCCCCGCAGCGTCTGCACATGCTGAACTCCAGCCACGTGCTCAACAAGATCAAGAAGTGCCCGCTGATCAGTGACGTGAAGAACAGCGACAGCGTCGAGTCCATCGCGGACAAGGTTTACCACACCGTGCTGTCACGTGCGCCTTCCGCAAACGAGCTCGCCACGCTGAAAGGACACGTTGCCGTCACTTACGACGGAGGCAGCACGCTGGCAGCCGATCTCGTGTGGGCGCTGATCAACCAGCCCGAATTTCTTTTCAATCATTGAACCTCAAACCGGACTTCCGTCATGAACACGCCCCTTCCCTCTCCCGACATCGCCCGCGATGTCATGCGTCTCACGCAGCGCCTCGGTGGCGCGCCTTTTTCGCGTCGCGAGGCACTGCGACGCTCCGTCTATGGTACCGCGGGTCTGTTGTTGATGGAGCCGTTTGCCATCCAGGCTGCACCGCGAGCTGCCGCCATCGCGAAGGAAGGCAAGGCGAAGTCGGTGATCCAGATCTGGCTGTGGGGCGGGCCGTGTCATATCGACACCTTTGACCCGAAGCCCGAGGCGGGCCGTGATTATGCCGGCGCGCTCGACCAGCCGATCGAAACCAACGTCAGCGGCATCCGCATCGGCCAGCTTCTGCCGCAACTGGCGAAGAACGCCGACAAGTACGCGCTCATCCGCAGCATGACGCATGGCAACAATGGCCACGAAACGGCCTCCTACCTCGTACAGACCGGCCGCGCCTCGGAGCGCGACGTGTTTCCCGGCCTCGGTGCCGTGGTGAGCTACTTCAAAGGCTACGACGCGGGCTACAAGAGCCTCATTCCGCCCTACATCGTGCTCACCGAGCCACAGGGCCGCTTCAGCGAGGCCGGATTCCTCGGACCGCGCTACAAGCCCTTTGCCACGGGTGGTGATCCTGCGCGCACACCTTTTGCCGTCGAGGGCATCGTCACGCCGGACATCACCGAGCAGCATCAAAAAGAGCGCCGCAGGCTCATGGTCGGTCTTAACACACTCGGCGGTGTCCTGCCGGGCAATTCGACGCTGCGCACGGTCGTCGAGTCCGAACAGCAGGCGTACGAATTGATTCTCGGTGATGCAGGCAAGCTCTTCGACCTCGGTCAGGAGAACGACGAGATGCGCGACCGCTACGGCCGCAACACCTTCGGCCAGAGCTGCCTCATGGCGCGTCGTCTCGTCGAGAAAGGCGTGCCGTATGTCACCATCAACTACAAAGGCTGGGACACGCACAAGCAGCACTTCCAGATCATGAACCGCAAGCTGCCGGAGCTCGACCAGGGACTTGCGGCGCTGCTCACCGATCTTGCTGACAAAGGATTGCTCGACAGCACCATCGTGTTCTGCACCGGCGAGTTCGGCCGCACACCACGCGTGGCCACCGAGTCGCCATGGAATGGCGGACGCCATCATTTCGGCGCGTGTTTCTCCTGCCTCGTCGCCGGTGGCGGCTTCAAAGGCGGCCAGGTTGTCGGCAAATCGAACGCCACCGGCGAGGAAGTGGCAGAACGCCCGGTGTATCCCGCCGATCTCATCGGCAGCATCTATGGCCAGCTCGGCATTCCCGCCGACGCGCCGCTGCCGCATCCGCAAGGCACGCCGACCTTCGTCGTCCCCGGCAAGGACGAGCAGGTAAAGATGGGAGGGTTGCTGAAGGAACTCGTGTGACGCCCGAAAGCGATTCCGGCAGCAGCAGCAATGACGAAACCCGAATGAGGAATGACGAATGAAAACTCAAACCACTCTCTTTCGCTCCAACAACGACGCTGTGCGGCATTCGGGCTTCGGCATTCCTTCGTCATTCGGAATTCGGATTTCGTCATTCCGCCGCGCCGTCATCAGTCTCACTTTTTCCCTCGTTTTCATCGGCGCGGCGGCCGCCCAACCCGCACCACGCATCGGCTTTGTGTATCCGGCGGGCGGGCAGTTTGGCACGACGTTCGACCTGCTGATCGGCGGGCAGTATCTCGATGAGAAGTCCGAGATCATCGTCTCCGGCGAAGGCGTGACCAGCAAGGTGCTCGATCATGACAAACTGCCTGCCGCGCAGGTCATCGACGATTACCGCGACCGGTTGCGCGAGGTGCAGGCGAAGCTGCGCGAACGCCATCGCGCCGGCGAAGTGCCCGCGGATCAAAAACTCGCCTTCATCCGCAAGCTTTTGAGCGACGCGGACCTCTCCGAGAAAAAACTCCGGCTCATGACCGAGTATGACCGCCGTCGCAACGATCCGAAGCAGCAGCTCAACAACCAGATCGGCGAAAACGTCCGCGTGCGTGTCACCATCGCCGAGAACGCCGAGCCGGGGCTGCGTCATCTGCGTGTGCGCACGCCCTCCGGCATCAGCAATCCGATGCGCTTCATGATCGGCCAGCTTCCCGAGGTGCGCGAGGCGGAGCCGCCGCCGCATTTCGACCTCGAGCACTACCGCGGCGGCATGGATTCGGTGGACGACACCAAGGCGGAGACGCCCACCGTCACGCTGCCGGTCACGATCAACGGCCGGATCATGCCTGGCGAGGTCGATGAGTTCACCTTCACCGCGAAAAAGGACGAGCGTGTGGTCATTGCGATGCATGCGCGCAGTCTGATTCCGTATCTCGCCGACGCGGTTCCAGGCTGGTTTCAGAGCGTGGTGTCGTTGCAGGACTCCAAAGGGATGGAAGTGGGTTATGCGGACGGTTACCGCTTCGATCCTGACCCCGTGCTCTTCTTCAAGATCCCGGCCGACGGCCTTTACCGCATCCAGGTGCATGATTCGGTCTATCGCGGGCGCGATGACTTCGTTTATCGCATTCATGTGGGCCAACTGCCCTTCCTGACCGGCATTTCGCCGCTCGGAGCCACCACGGGCGAGAAAGTCGAGATCACCTTCCAAGGTGGCAATCTTGGCTCTGAGTTCAAAACAACCTACGAGGCACCCAAAGAGCCCGGAATCGTGCCCATCCAGGCCAAAATCGGCGGCGTGAAATCGAACGCGATTCCCTTTCACATCGACAACGTGCCGGGGGTTCAGGAACACGAGCCGAACAACTCGCTCGGCAGCTCGCAGGAGTTGAAACCGCCGATGATCGTCAACGGCGTCATCGAAACCACCGGTGCGGCCGATTTCTACCGCGTCAAAGGCCGGGGCAACCACGAGATGATCTTTGAGATCTTTGCGCGCCGGCTCGGATCAGCGGTGGATTCGTCACTGGCCGTTTTTGATCACGCGGGAAACCAGATCGCCTTCAACGACGATCACGAGGATCCCGGGAGCGGCCTCACCACGCATCATGCCGACTCACGCATCAGTGTGAAGCTGCCTCCTGATGGCGAGGCCTTCGTGCGTGTCACCGACACGCAGGGGCAGAGCGGTCCCGCCAACGCCTACCGGCTGAAGGTTCGCGTCGCGGAACCGGCGTTTGCGCTGCGCGTCACGCCTTCATCGCTCAACGCGAAGCCTGGTGGCTCCGCACGGCTCACTGTGCATGCGTTGCGCGAGGGCGGCCTCACCGGCCCGATCACGCTCGCGCTCAAGGATGCTCCATCCGGTTTCTCGATGCACAACGCCATCGTGCCCGAGGGCCAGGACAAGGCGGATGTCTCCATCTCCGTGCCGTCCGGCGGTGAGCTGGAAAAACCTGTCGCGCTCACGATCGTCGGCACTGCTGGCGATGACCCGCACACGTTCACGGCCACCGCAATGCCTGCGGAGGACATGATGCAGGCCTTCATCTACCGTCATCTTGTGCCTGTGGACTCCCTCCTTGTGGATGTGCGCACGCCGCCACCACCGCCGGAAAAGCCAGCGCGCTGAGTCCCTCTCCATTTCACCATGCTCCAACCCACCTCCGCCGACTGGCTCTCTCATCGTCCTGACATCCGCGTGCTCGATTGCACGATCCGTGACGGCGGCCTCATGAACAATCATCACTTTGAGGACCATGTCGTCAAAGCTGTCTATAACGCCTGCGTGGCCGCTGGCATCGACTACATGGAGATCGGCTACCGCGCCTCACGCAAGAACATCAAGCTCGGCGAGCATGGTTGTTGGAAATACTGCTGCGAGGAGGACATCCGCCGGATCGTGGGGGACAACGCCACCGCGGTGAAGCTCTCCATCATGGCCGACGCGGGCAAATGCGATTACCGCGAGGACATTCCCGCGAAGAAGGACAGCGTCGTCGATCTCGTGCGCGTGGCCTGCTACGTGCATCAGGTGCCGCTGGCGCTCGACATGCTCAAGGACGCGCATGACAAGGGCTACGAGACCACAGTGAACCTCATGGCCGTCACCACCGTGGCGGACAGCGACCTGGAGGCCGCGCTCGCGCTGCTCGCGCCGTCCGAGGCGCAGGCGATTTACGTCGTGGACAGCTTTGGTGCGCTCTACCCGCTGCAAACACGCCGCCTCGTCGAAAAATACCTCCACCACGCGAAAAGCGGCGGCAAGGAGGTCGGCATCCACGCGCACAACAATCTCCAGCTCGCCTACGCCAACACCATCGAGGCCATCGCCCTCGGCGCGAACTACATCGACGCCACGATGGCCGGCCTCGGCCGCGGCGCGGGCAATTGCCCCATGGAACTGTTGCTCGGCCTTCTGCGCAGTCCGCGCTACCAACTGCGTCCGGTGCTTCAGTGTGTCGCGAGCAGCATCGAGCCGCTGCGCAAAAACCTGGGCTGGGGCTTTGACCTGCCGTACATGCTCACCGGTCTGCACAACCAGCATCCACGTGCCGCGATCGCCTTCAACGCACAGCCGGAGCCACGGGACATCGAGTCGTTTTACGACGCTTTTTGACCGCAGGACTCAAAGATCCTTTTTCCGGAAGATCCGCAACGCCAGCCACAGCGGCGCGATGATCCAGAGGAGAAGAACGCCGAGGGCATAGGCCATGCCGAGGCTGGAACCGAAGAACTCCTGCATCACCGCGCCGGTCATGCCCAGAAGGGCGGAGACATCCATCTGCAGCATGACGAAGGTGCGGGCGAGGTCGATGGGGTTGAGGGCGACGAGGCCGATGACGGCCTTCTCCAAGGGGTAATCCTGAAAGCTGAAAAGGATGAGCAGCAGCAGGCCGTCATAGAGCAGCGCGAAGAAAAACCACTGCAGCATCGCCACGCCCATGCCACGTGCCTTGTCCCGGCTGCACACGGCGCCGAGAAAGGCCAGGGCCACAAAAACGAAGGTGAGCAGGACTCCGGCGAGCAGGATGAAGCCGCCGGTGACACTGCGGTCATACGCGGCCACCGGCAGGCCGGTGCCCACCAGCAACGCGATGGTCAGCGCAATGCTGACACCGAGATACTCACCCATCAGAATGACGTTCCGGCGCAAAGGCTGCGTGGAGAGCAGCTCGATGAACTCATAGGAGTTGTAGTAGTGGATGGTGGCAAAGATCAGGCAGGTGAGCGGCACGAGCATGAGCACCACGCTGAGGATGCTGGTGAGGCTTTTGCCCGTGTCGGCGTCCATGTTGAAGAGGCCCGCCGTCGCCAGAAACAGGAAGGCGGTGTAACAGAGCGCGACACGACCGCGCAAAATGTCGAGCAGGACGTGTTTGACGATCTTGCGGATCATGATGGCGGCGTGGTTGTGGCGTGCTGGGCCTCGCGCATGAGGCGCGCCATGAGCCGCCCCAGGCGCTCGCCGCCGCTCTCCTCACGCAGCTCGGTGATGGCGCGGCAGAAGCGCAGGCGGCCTTCGATCAGGAAAATAACATCGGTGGTCATGTCCTCGAGATCACTGAGGATATGGGAGGTCAGCAGCACGAGTTTGCCACGACGGCGCTCGGCATTGACCTTCTCCTTCAAAACCTCGACGGACACCGGGTCGAGACCTGCGGTGGGCTCATCGAGCACGACGACATCGGGATCGAAAAGGAAGGCGATGCAGGCACTGACACGCTGGCGGGTGCCGCCGGAGAGCGTGCGCATGGGCTTGTCAGCGATGCGGTGCATTTCAAACGCCTGCACCAGGTCCTCGTCGCGCTTGTTGGACGAGGGCCGCAGCTCGGCGAGCATGTCAAAGAGCTGTCCCACACGCATGTTGTCCGGATAACGGCCGATTTGCGGCATGTAACCGATGCGCGACCTCAACGCGGGCGTGCGCAGCAGGTCGGCGCCATCAAGGGTCACGCTGCCGCTGTCCGGGATCACCGTGCCGAGCAGGCATTTGATGAACGTGGTCTTGCCGGAACCGTTGGGGCCGATCAGCGAAAAAGCATGACCACCGCCCATCGTCACACCGAAGTCATCGAGCACGCGAAGGCGTCCGAAGGTCTTGGTGATGCCGCTGGCGATGATCATGCGCGTTTGATTCGTCTGGTAAGCGGGGCATTCCTGCCCCGCCGGGGCCAGGAATGGCCCCATTACGGTGCTTTCAGTTGGAAGGCGGCAGCAGCACGCCGTCAACAACATGAATGATGCCGTTGGAGGCAGGAATGGTCGCAATGACAGTGGAATTGCCGTTGAGCGTGATCTTGCCGTCCTTGTTGACGATCTTGACGTTGCCGCCGTTCGCCATGCCGAGGCTCATGCCATCGCGCAGCATCTCCGGTTTGAAGGTGCTGAGGGCGACATGGTATTCGAGAATGTCGCGCAGCTTGTCCTTGTTCTCGGGTTTGACGAGGGTCTCGACCGTGCCGGGAGGCAGTTTTTCAAAGGCTGCATTGGTGGGTGCGAAAACGGTGAACGGACCGGCATTGGAGACGACATCAAGGTACTCGGCAGCCTTCAACGCGGCGACGAGCGTCGTGTGGTCCTTGCTGCCGGAGGCGATTTTCGGGATGTCGGGCTTGGAGTCCTTGTCCTGCACGGCGGACTGGCCTGCCGCGTTCGTATCTGCACCAGCGCTGGAGGCGGGTGCCGGGCTGTTGGAATCTCCGCAAGCTCCCAGAAGGATGGCCGCGGAAGCGATGGCGAGGAGGCGATGTGTTTTCATGGCTGGTGTTGGGTTGGTTGGGAAAGGTTGGCGGCAGGAAGCGGATGCGGGCGCATCACTGGAGTGGCGTCGATCACACTGTCAGGCGTGATGGAGGGAAATGCCTTCTCCGCGCGGTCGAGCAGACGGATCATGAAGCTGTGCATGAGAAAGAGGGAGGCAGGCACGCGCTCGGTGACGACCGCAAAGAGGCTGACCGGACGGAAAGGAACGTCACCCGTGCCATCGCGGCGCAGGTCGTAGCCCTCGTAACGGTCCCAGTAGTTTTTCTCGAAGTGATGGTCCGGAAGATCGCCGTTGGTTCCGACATCGAAGGAGTTGCTGATGAAGTTGTTTGCGGTGAAGCGGTTCTCGCTGCCGTTGGACATGATGCGCAGCGCCCAGCCGTTGGCGCGGAAGTGATTGCGCTCGTAGCGCACGCGCGAGCCGCCCTGGGAGTAAACTCCCGTGGAATTGCGCTCGAAGACGTTGCCCGTCACCTCGCTGTCGCTCACATCCTTGATGAGCAGGCCGTAGGACGAGCTGCCCCAGTTCTGCTCAAACACATTGTCGCGCATGACCACGGCGCTGGAGTACATCACGGCCACACCGGCGCCGTTGCGGGTGAAGCGGTTGGCACGGTAGAGGCTGTCATTGGAGAACATGAAGTGCAGACCGTAGCGCATGTTGTCCTCGATGATGTTCTCCTCCATGACGGACCCGGCGGCATGCTCCAGATAGATGCCGTCACGATGCCCGGAGACGCGATTGCGAAGGACATGGACGCCAGTGCAACTCCACAGATGAATGCCGTTGCCGCTGTTGATCTCCATGTCGGAGAGGCCGCGCAGCAAGTTCCCGCGCACCATGCCTGGACCAGCCTTGGAAAGGTAGATGCCGTAGTCGCAGTCGCGAAGATCATTGTCTTCTATCACATAGTCCCGCACCTGATCGACCAGGATCGCGGCAAGCTCCCGCGTGCTGGAACGGCCGCCGTTGATGATCTGAAAACCGCGCACCGTGACACCATTGGCGGCGATGCGGAGGATCGGATGCTCGAACTCACCATCGAGCACGGGATGGTCCACGCCTTCGAGCACAAGCGGCTTGTCCACGCTGATCTGCCCTTCGCGATGCTGACCGCTGATGACACGCACGGTGTCTCCGGGTTGCGCTGCGACGATGGCGGCCTTGAGGGTCGCATGCGGGTGGCCGGGGCCTACCTCCAGCACAGCCGCGCTGACCGCCGGAACGAGCAGCGCGACGCACAGGACTGTGGGCACAAGTTTCATCGTGTGATCAAGGTTCCATCACCACTTGCGGCCAGGTCGATGCGCTGCCTTCGCCGACCTTGGATTTCACCGCATCGCGTTCGGCCTCGGTGGCAAACGCAGGCGTGTTGCTGGCCATCGGACTCTTCACGGCGCCACGCAGGAAAAAGGCACGCTGCACCGGGATGAACTGGTTCGGTCGGTTGAAGTCACCGACATAGCGCTCGCGAATCTCGCTCTCGATGAGGGAGCCGTCTTTGACGAATTCATGCATGCAGCCGAGGTCATCGAATTTGAACACGCGTCCCTTCTTCGTGACGATCTCGCAGCCGAAACGCTGGTCGCTGATGGTCATGCGGCAGCTTTCGCACTCGTCCTTGCCATAGCGCATCGGCTCAGGGCCGCGCTCGCAACCGGTGAGCGTCAGCAGCATGAGCAGCGCGATCACGGCAGTGGAGTGAACCACGGTGACGTTCTTGAGTGCGTGACGCTTCCTTCCACGCAGAAATTGTTCCCAACCGAGCAGGGCGGCTGAAAGCACACCGGCGCCGATCATGATGCCGCCACCGATGTCCGGCCCGGAATAGGCCACGAAGTTCAACAGTGCCTTGTAGCCGATGATCGGCGGCTGATAGGACATGCCGGGCACCTGGATGGCGGCGTTGGGGTCAAGGTTGTGGCCGTACTCGTAACCCCAGCGGTAAAAATCCCCGAGACCGGCCAGCGCGCCGAGCGCCAGCACGATCACGTAGATCCACAGCCAGCGCCGAGTGCCCATGATCGCAGACAACACCCCCAGCGCAATCAGACCGCCCATCACGTAGGTCATGTAACCGAACTCCGGGAACATCTCCTGCCGGATCATCGCCATGCCGATGTAGTGGTTGAGGCCGTTGATGATGTCGAAGGCACCGGAAAGGTGGTCGATCCAGATCTTCATGTTCAAGCCCTCCGGATATTGCGGTGCCCAGAGCTGGATCTGCCACAACGGTGTGAAGAAGGCGCTCACCATCGCCAGCACGGCGGCAAAGTGCAGAAGGCGAGAGATGGGATGAAGTCGATGCATGATCGTGGGATGGGCGGGGGTTGGGACACCCTGCCCTCCGCCAGCAAAGGCGGAGGGAGGGATATGGACGAATGAATGGCTGGCCTACTCAGCGCCGGTTTTTGCCGGGGCGGGAGCAGGAGCTGGCGCCGGCGCTGGAGCGGGAACCGCTGCCGGAGCTGCCGCAGGTGCGGGCGCCGGAACTGGCGCTGGCGCGGCCTGGGCGGTGGTGGACTTGTCTCCCAAACCCCACTTCAGCGGCACATTCGCCCCCGGTGGCGACACACGCAGGTAACCCTGCATCTCCTGGTGAAGCGCGGAGCAGAAGTCCGTGCAGTAGAAGGGAATCACGCCCACGCGGTCAGCGGTCCATTTCAGCGTCTGCGTCTCACCGGGCATGATGAGCAGCTCGGCGGCCTTCGAGCCCTTGATGACAAAGCCATGCGGCACGTCCCAGTCCTGTTCGAGGTTGGTGACGTGGAAGTACACCTCATCACCGGGCTGGATGCCCTCGATGTTGTCCGGGGCGAAGTGCGACCTGATCGCGGTCATGTACACACGGACCGTCTTGCCCTCGCGCACGACGCGGGCATCGTTTTCACTCTTCGTGACCTGCGGATGCTTGTTGTCCTCGATCTTGAAGAACTTGGTCGAGTTCGGCTCGACGAGGCTCGCGGGAATGGCCTCCGCATAGTGCGGCTCTCCCACGGTGGGGAAGTCGAGCAACATCTTCATCTTTTCACCGCTGATGTCGATGAGCTGGGCAGACTGCGTCAGTTCCGGCCCGGTGGGCAGATAGCGGTCCTTCGTGATCTTGTTGTAGGCAATCAAGTACTTGCCATGCGGCTTCATCGTGGGACCGCCGGGCACGCAAAGGTGACCGACAGAATAGTAGGTCGGGATGCGGTCCACGACCTGCAGCGTCTTCGGATCCCACTTCACGATCTCCGAGGAGACGAACATCGAGGTGTAGGCGAAGCCCTTGTCATCGAACTCCGTGTGCAAGGGCCCAAGACCGGGCTTTTTCACCTCGCCATGGAGCACCTCCTCATACTTGAGCACCGGGATGCCGTCGTAGTCGCTGTCGAATTTCTTGTCAGCGATGGCCTTCTGCATCTTGTCGAAGGAAAACACCGGGATGACCGCTGCGAGCTTGCCGCTGCCGATGATGTAGCTGCCCGTCGGATCTGTGTCGCAGCCGTGCGGTGATTTCGGGCACGGCATGAGGTACACGAGGCCTTTGATCGCCTTCGCATCGAGGACAGGCACTTCGGTTTCGATCGTGGACGTGCCGCTGTGCGTGGTCTCGTCCCACACATTGTGCGCGTATTTGACTTTCGACACGCGGGCCTTGCCGGCTTTCACGAGTTCCTCGCAGCCTTTCCAATTGATCGCGGTGACGAAGTCCTTGTCGTTTTGCGAGGCATTAACCTCCAGCAGCGTGTGCGCCTGCTCGCTGTTGTAGCAGGAGAAGAAGAACCAGCCGTGCGACTTGCCCTTCCCTGCACGTGCGAGGTCGAAGTCCATGCCGGGGAAAACGATCTGGAACGCGATCTTAAAATGCCCCGTCTGCGGATCGACCTTGATGAAGCTGATCGTGGACTTGAAGTTCTCCTTGAAGCTGCTGATCGGCACGTCGGGATTGGAGCCCTCGTCCGCCAGCGGAACCGCGAAGCGCCCGCCTGCGACGATGTACTCCGTGTTTTCCGTGATGAAGGGCGAGGAGTGGTTGCCCGCGCAATTGGGCAGCTCGATGATTTCCTCCGTGCGGAAGGTCTTCAGGCTGATGCGCGCCACACGCGGTGTGTTGTTTGAGTTAATGAAAGCCCAGCGCCCGTCATGCTCGCCCTTCGTCATGGAGAGCGTGATGTGATGGGTGTCGTCCCATGGAAGCTGGCCATGCGACGTGTTCAGCATCGCCTTGGTCTCCTCACTGTAACCCCAGCCGCACTCTGGAAACTGGGCGAACACCGGAATCTGGCGGAACAGGCGGCCGGACGGCAGTCCGTACACGCTGACGTTTCCGCTGAAGCCGCCGGAGACGATGTTGTAAAACTCATCGTGCTTGCCCGGCGGGACATAAACTTTCTCCGCCGCCCCTCCGGTCTGCACGGTGGAGACCAGGCTTTTCGGTTTGCAGCCAGTGAGCGCCACACTGAAGGCCAGCGCGGCACACAAGGCCGCCCTCGGGATGAATGTTCGTCTTGTTTTCATGGTTGGTGTCTTCTGTTCGGGTTGGGTTAAAAAAATTTGCGTCACTTCTCACCGTCGTTGCTGCGCATGAACTCAAGGATCTTGCGGGCGTCCTCGACGGCGACGTTTTGGTTCGGCATGCGCACGAGGCAGAGTTCCAGTTGCTTCTGCGCGTCAGCGTCCTGGGAGAGCATCATGTCCGTGTTGCAGATCATGTTCATGATCCACACCGGCTTGCGGCGCTTCGTCACATCCCTCCAGCCGGGGCCCACGAGCTTCATCGTGTCCAGCTTGTGGCAGGGCATGCACTTGCCGTCGTAGATCGTCTTGCCGCCTGTCACCCAGGCCTGGTTGAGTGGATTGGTCATCTCCACATTTTTGATCTCAGGACCATGGGCGACGGGCTGCCCGGCGATGATCTCGCCAGGTGTCGGCGCATTTTTTGCCTCGGCCTCGGCTTCTTCTTTTCCACCGCACGCGGGCAGCAACAGCACCACGGCGAGGAGGGGGAGCGACAGTTTCATTTTCATGGTTGATCGAAGGTTGATGGTTCTCCACGGACTCTGACCGAACATGCGCAGCCACGTGTCCCGCCGCTCCGCCGATCTTGCCAAGCATGGGGCCAATGTTGCATCACTGATGCATCAATTTGACGATTCTGGCCCCAAGAACCGCTCACTCAATGCCACGCATCGCCGAGCCATCCGCCGCATTTGTTGCATCCATGGTCCATGTTTGAAACCAAGCCCGACATCCGCTGCCGCGCCGAAATCGAGACGCTCGTGAACACCTTTTACGATCGCGTGCGCGGTGATGACATGCTCGGTTTCATTTTCGACAAGGTCGCGCAGACGAACTGGCAGACGCATCTGCCGAAGATGTACGCTTTCTGGGAGACAGTGCTCTTTCGCAGCGGCGGATTCACCGGCAACCCGCTGGCCGCCCACGCCCGGCTCGTGCCGCTGACCGACATGGGGCGCGACAAGTTTGATCACTGGCTCAAGCTCTTCCGTGCCACTGTGGACGATCTCTTCGCGGGTGAAAACGCAGACCACATCAAGAACTGCGCCGAGGACATGGCGAACGTGATCTACAGCAAGATCAACGCCGTACCCGATCCACGCTTTGATCCCGCCAATCTCACGCCGGAACAACGCGAGCGTTATGCGCGTTACAAAGCCAGCGCCTCATGAGTGAGTTTCCCGCCTGCAAACACAAGAAGCACAAGGCCAAAGGCCCGCGCAAACACGGGCTGCATTGGCTCGCGTCGGAACCGTATCGCGTGTTCTTCGCCAGCGGCGCGATGTGGAGCATCATCGGCGTGTCGTTGTGGCCGCTGTTTTATGCGCAGCAGATCGGCTTCTACCCGAACATCGTCCACGCGCGTCTGATGATCGAGGCGTTTGGTGCCGCATTCGTGGTCGGCTTCCTCGGCACGGCCGGGCCGCGCATGGCCACCGCACCGAAAATCACGCCACCGGAACTGCTGTGGCTTTTCGCACTGCATCAGGCATGCGGGATCAGCCATCTCACGCTGCATATGGCGCTGGGCGACGCCTTCTTCATCGCACTGCTCGGTTCGCTGCTGCTCTGCCTCGTGATTCGTGTGATCCGCTTCCGCAAAGAAGCCCCGCCGCCGCAGATGCTGCTCGCGCTCACCGGACTGGCCTGCGGGATCTCCGGCGCGGCATTGCAACTCGCACCAGCGACGCTGGTAGATCCGCAGCGTCTCCGTCTGGCGAATCTGCTGCTCTACCAAGGCCTGCTGCTACCGCCGGTGCTCGGCATCGGCTCGTTTGTGTTTCCACGCATGCTTGGCGGTGACTTTGGTGATCCTAAAACCGCCGCACAGAGCAAGGCGAAGCTCTTGCGTTCGATCATTGCCGCTGTGCTGCTCGTGGGCAGTTTTTTCCTCGAAGCATTCGGTCAGGTCACGCTTGGATATGTCGTGAGAGCCATCGTCGCCGCAGGCTATCTGCTCATCGAGGTGACTTGGAAGACGCAGCAGAGCGGATCTCTCACCACGGGCCTGTTCTGGGCGCTGATCATCGGCTGGCTCGGCATCGTGCTCGCTCCGTTTCATTATGCGCAGCACGTTTCGATCGAGCATCTGATCTACATCGGCGGATTCGGCATGCTGATGCTCATCGTCGGTTCCCGCGTGCTGTTTGGCCACAGCGGCGACTTGGAAGGCTTCTTCGTGAAATCGAAGTGGGTGCGCTTCCTGATCTTCCTCGGCGTTCTGGCCGCCACCACCCGCGCCACGCCCGCCTGGGTGCCTTCGACGACCGTTTCGCATCACATCTACGCCGCATGGACCTGGGGCCTGCTGAGCCTGTTCTGGCTCCTGTGGCATCGCCAACGCTTCGTGAAGCGGGACGAGGAGGGGTAGCCAAGATCAGCACAGCCTTCGACAGTCAGCGACGGGACTTCGGGGGCAAAACATCGTTATTTGAGGCCATGAACGCGCCCCTGACGAACTCTGAATGGTCGAACGTGCCTTCGATGAACTACGATGGCTTTGATTCGAGGCCGTTTCTTGTCTTTTGGGAAATCACGCGGGCCTGTGCGCTGGCGTGCAAGCATTGCCGCGCGGAGGCGCAGCCGCACCGGCATCCGCAGGAGCTGAATCGCGAGGAGTCGAGCCGCCTGATCCAGCAGCTCGCCGAATTGAATCCGCCGATGCTGATCCTCACCGGCGGTGATCCGCTGATGCGTCGCGACTGCCTGGACCTCGTGCGTGAGGCAACGGCGGCGGGATTGCATGTGGGGCTGAGTCCATCGGCGACGTCACGCCTGATGCACACGAACTTCCACGACATCAAAGAAGCGGGCGTCGAGCGCATCTCGCTGAGCCTCGATGGCGCGTCACGGGCCACGCACGATGCCTTCCGCGGCGTCTCGGGCACGTTTGACCGCACGGTCGCGGCGGTGCATCTCGCCCATGCGGCGGATTTGAGCGTGCAGATCAACACCACGCTCACGCGCGGCAACCTGCGCGAGTATGAGGCCTTCAAGAAGCTCATGTTCGAGCTGAAACCGGCGATGTGGAGCGTGTTCCTGCTCGTGCCGACGGGTCGCGCAGGCGCGAATGACCTTCCCGATCCGCTCGACATCGAACACATCTTCCAGGACCTCGCCTCACTCGTCGGCAAGGCACCGTTCGCGATCAAGACGACCGAAGGGCATCACTTCCGCCGCATCCTGCTGCAAAAGCACGGCGCGTCCGGCAAGATGCGCCCCGGCATGCGCTCACCGCTTGGCATTCGCGATGGCCGCGGTGTGATGTTCATCTCGCACACCGGCGTCGTGTCACCGAGCGGCTTCCTGCCCTTCGACTGCGGCAACGTGCGCGACGAGCACCCCGGCTGCATCTACCGTCACCATCCGCTCTTCATGTCGCTACGTGACAACAACGCGCTCGGCGGCAAGTGCGGCCGCTGCGAGTTCCGCGCTGTTTGCGGTGGCTCACGTGCCCGTGCCTACGGCATGACGGGCGACCCGTTTGCGCAGGATCCCGCGTGCAATTATCAGCCGCGGGGAAGCGCAGACACCAAATCTTGAATCGGGCTGCCGCGCGGCTGTTGTGCGCACAACAGCCCGCCACACACGGCCAGATGGAAGAATGGAGAATGGTGGAACTAGGAATGGAGGAAATGCCGGGGCGCACAATTTACAGCGATGCCCTGTTTCCATTCTGCCATGCTGAGTTCCGCCATTTTCAGTTCTTCCATTTCTGCGAGAGCGGTTCACCGGACCCGCGCCGACGCTCAAACGAGCCTCACAGCTCCGGCGCTTTCCAATCGGGAATGCCGCCTTCCTTGACCTGCTTCTCGTAAAGTTCCCAGAAGGGTTTCGTCGGCGACATCGGTGCGGTTTCGTTGACCATGAGCGGACGCGCTTCCTTCCAGAAGGCGTCGTAGGCGGCTTTCATCTTTTCAGCGACTTCGGGATAATCACCGATGACGTTGGTCTTCTGATACGGATCGGCCTCGAGGTCATAGAGCGCCTCTTTCGGTGCCTGTGCGCCTTGCGCGTTGCCTTTCTTGTTCTTTGCCTTCGGATTGCCGCCACCGCCGCGCGGGCCGACATAGCGGAAGCGCTGGTTGCGCACGCCGTAGTTGAGGAACTCCTGCGTGTTCGGTTCGGTGCCGGTGGGCCAGCGGGCGACGTGTGTGTAGAGGAAGCGGTCCTCCCACTTGCCCGCCTTGCCTTCGATGAGCGGCAGCAGGCTGCGGCCCTCGACTTGGTTCTTCGGAATTTCGGCGTTCGCGAGTCCGGCGAGTGTCGGCAGGATGTCGATGTGCGCGGCGATCTTGTCGATGTCGCGCCCGGGCGTAATGTGGTCGTCCCAGCGCACGAGGAACGGCACGCGTACGCCGCCTTCATCGGTGGAGCCTTTGAGGCCGACTTGGTCGCCATTGAAGAACGGATAGCCGGGCGCGATGTCCTTCCCAGCCACGCCTGAGACACCGCCGGTGGTGCCATTGTCGGACATGAAGATTACGATGGTGTTCTTGAAGAGATCCCACTCCTGCATCTTCACCAGCAAGCGGCCCATGTTTTCGTCGATGTTCTCGACCATGCCGTAGAATCCAGCCTCATTCTTGCCGAAGCCGAGGTCGGTGAAGCGTTTCGCATTTTTCTCCGGCGCGATGAACGGGCCGTGCGGTGCGTTCGTGGCGAGATAGGTGAAGAACGGCTTGCCGCTGTCCTTCTGCTGCTTGATCCAGCCGAGCGCGGCGGTGAAGAACACATCTGTGCAAAAGCCGTGCGTCTTCACGAACTTGCCGTTGTGACGAATGACGGGGTCCATGTACTTGTTGTCCGGCACGTCGGCGCACGAGCACGGATACGCCTGGCCGATGCCGCCCGCGCCGTGGATGAAGGTCTCGTCAAAGCCGCGCTTGTGGGGCTGATACGGCTCCTCGTCGCCCAGATGCCACTTGCCGAAGATCGCGGAGGTGTAACCCACTGTCTTGAGCACCTGCGGCAAAATCGTCGCATCGAGCGTCAGGCGCTCGCGTTCGAGAATCGTGTGCGTGATGCCATTTTTCAAATCATGGCGGCCGGTCATGATCGCGCTGCGCGTGGGCGAGCACGTGGGGCTGACGAGGAAGCGTGTGAAGCGCAGGCTCTTTGCATGCAGCGCGTCGAGGTTCGGCGTCTTCAGCCACGGATGACCATGGCAGGCCATCTGGCCGTAGCCCTGGTCGTCCGTGATGATGAGGATGATGTTCGGCTTGCTGCCCGCGAGATCGGCAAACGCGTGCGCGGCGAGGACAAAGAGAAGGGCCAGGGCGAGTTTCATGATTGGACAAGTCAGGACGAAGGCCAAGCGATGCTCTTTCACGTTAAAACAGCCGCACCCCGCCGAACTCGTCAGTTGCGCCGACTTTCTGCCCACCATCTGCGCCGCCACGGGGGTCGAGGCGCCCGCCGGCGTCGATGGCGTCAGCTTTCTCCCGCAGCTCAGGGGCGAAACCGGCACGCCGCGCGAGTGGCTCTACATCTGGTACTCACCGCGCCAGAGCAAGGACATGACCGTGCGTGAATACGCCTTCGACCAGCGCTTCAAGCTCTACCGCACCGGCCAGTTCTATGACTTGAGCGCCGACGAGATGGAGAAGCAGGACCTCGCCTCCACCGCCCTCGCCAGCGACGCCGCCGCCGCGAAAGCGAAGCTGCAAGGCGCCCTCGACCAGTTCAAAGACGCGCGCCCCGACGAACTCGACCAGCAGTTCCTCAACTCCGGCGCCGGCAAGGACAAGCCGGAGAAGAAGGGCAAAAAGAAGAACAAGAAGAAGGCGGAGTGATCAGGGCCAGGGTTCGAGATACGAGAGGCCGTTTCGATCCATTAGTGGTAGCGGATCAATCACGCTCAAGTAACCGTCGCTCCTCACAGTTCGAAAACAATCGATCGAGATCCCCGACCCATCTCACCATTAAGTTTCAGCTCCGAGCGCTCCGTATATTCTCTCATCCACTTTAGCTTGTCGAGAATGCGTTGATCATCTTCACCCGCTTGATCACGTTCGATTGTTTCGATTGTTCTCTTTTTTAATCCCTCAAGTGTGAGTTTATCGTCGCCTATCTGCATCAGTACTGTCTTTTCAACTTCGTAGAAAACATTGAGGAAGAATCGTCCATCGTCACCCTGCAGAATCAAACGTGGAATGGACTTGAACATAGCCGCCATAGTCTCGTGCATTTCATGATTTCGTTCCCACTGATAGAGTTCCGCACCAATTCGGTCTTCGATCACCACCCTTGGGTAAAACGCGATCTTTGATTCGAGAAAATAGGCGCACTCTATTGAAGGTCCGAAGAAGCCCAATTCATCTGTGAAACACTCTCCAAGAGCTGCGCCTCCTCTCACAAGAAACCCTTCATTCAATATTCGGAGAACTGAAAGTGATGTGTTGTAGAGGCAAATATAGAGAAGATTCAGGTCGTCCCTACGCGTGTCGGCCACTCCTTCCTTGTATTTGTAGATAATGTAGACGCAGTCGGAGAAGCTCCTGAGGTCTCGCTGATAGATGACGTGGGGTGATGCAGCCTGCCGGGCTCTGTTTCTCTCAACTTCTTCGTGGAACAGCCGGTGGATTCGGAATTTGTCCTCGAATCTTTTCCTCTTTGCCGTTCCTAGGACATCGAGAAAGATTACGGCACCTGTTTGGTATGATGGCGTGGGATCCATGATTGCTTTCGGATAACAATTCGGATGGTGAACACTTCCGTCAGTTTGTCAGCAGCTTTATGATGGACAGAAACCATGCTTGCCTTCGTTTCCGGCGGCATGAAACACCTCTGGCTGATCCTTTTCCTCTGCGGTTCGTCATTCGCGGCGGAGCAGCACCCGAACATCGTCTTTCTCATCTGCGATGACCTCGGTTATGGCGATGTGCATTGCCTGAACCCGGAGCATGGGAAGATCGCGACGCCGGGCGCGGACCGGCTGGCGTCGCAGGGGATGATCTTCACGGATGCGCATTCGGGTTCGTCGGTGTGCACGCCCACGCGCTACGGCGTGATGACGGGGCGCTACAGTTGGCGCACGAAGCTGCAGAGCGGCGTGGTGGAAGGTTTCGCGCCGAGCCTGATCGCGAAGGACCGTCCGACGGTGGCGAGTTTCTTGAAAAGCGCGGGTTATCACACCGCGATCATCGGGAAGTGGCATCTGAATTTCGAATACCTCGATCCGAAGAACGGCAAGCCTTACAGCGCGAAGGATTTCGACACGCCACCGGTCGGCGCGAAGATCCCGGACGGGCCCATCACGCGCGGCTTCGACTACTACCACGGCTTTCATCACGCACGCGACATGGAGGCGGTGATCGAAAACGACGCGGTCATCGAGCACGACGAGGTGGTGCACATGCTGCCGCGTCTGCGGCGCAAGGCGGTCGAGTACATCGACTCGCGCAAGGGCCAGGAGCAGCCGTTCTTCCTCTACCTGCCGCTCGGATCGCCGCACACGCCCATCGTGCCCGCGCCGGAGTGGCAGGGCCGCAGCGGCCTCGGCGATTACGGCGACTTCGTGATGCAGACCGATGACGTGGTCGTCGCGGTTTCGGAGGCCTTGGAGCGCAACGGCATGACGCAGAACACGCTCCTCATCCTCACCAGCGACAACGGTTGCTCGAAGGCCGCCGGGATCGACAAGCTCGCCGCGCAGGGCCACAAGGTCAGCGCGAACCTGCGCGGCTCGAAGTCGGACATCTGGGACGGCGGCCATCGCATCCCGTTCATCGCTCGCTGGCCGGCGAAGATCGCCGCCGGCACCACGAACGACCAGCTCATCTGCCTCGTCGATTTCTTCGCCACAGCCGCCGACATCATCGGCCAGCCGGTGCCCGCGGGCAGTTGCGAAGACAGCGTGAGCTTCCTGCCAGCGTTCGGCGGTGAAAAGATCGTGTCCACGCGTCACGGCGTCATCCATCACTCGATCAGCGGCCACTTCGCCTATCGCCAGGGACCGTGGAAGCTCGCGCTCGCCCGCGCCTCCGGCGGCTGGTCCTCGCCCACCGAGGCCCAAGCGCCCGCCGGCTGGCCCAAGGGGCAGCTCTACAACATGAAGGATGACATCGGCGAGACCACCAACCTCTTCGAATCCAAACCCGAGATCGTGAACCAGCTCCTCGAGCTCCTCCAAGCCGACATCGCCCGCGGCCGCAGCACCGACGGCCCCGACTCCACCAACGACTTCGCCGACATCGTGCTGTGGAAGAGCGAAAAGGGGAAGAAGATGAAAAAGAAGAAGTGATGGGTGGTTCGATTTTACCGCAGAGGGGCAAAGAGGCAGAGGACGCGGAGAATTGAATCAGTTCAGATCAAAAAACTCTGCCACCTCTGCTCCTCCGCCCCTCTGCGGTGAATCCGAGCGTCCCTCAAACCCCGAATCCTCACAGGTCATACGTCGCACTGCCGTTGACGACACGATGGACGCCGTCTTTTAGGCGTTCGACGTTGAAGTTGATCAGCAGACCGAGGCGGCGGTTGGCGAGTTTCAAATAGCTTCGAAGCTGGGCCTTGTGCAGCGGCAGGACCGTTTCGACGACTTTGTTTTCAATGATGATCGAGTCATTGACGAACACATCCATCTTGAACGGATCGTCAAAGGTCATGCCATCATAGACGATTGGCTGGCGTTTCTGCCGCACGACTGTCAGGCCCGCCTTGGCCAGTTCATGACAGAGGCAGGTCTCATACACGCTCTCGACCAGTCCCGGCCCAAAGTGACGATGCACGATCATCGCACAGCCGATGATCTGGGTGGCGAGATCGTTCTCGCTGGGTGTCGGTTCGGTGAGCATGGGAGTGATGGGTTATTCGATTTTACCGCAGAGGGGCAGAGGAGCAAAGATGGCAGAGATTAAAGCAAAAACTCTGCGTCCTCTGCCTCTTTGCCCCTTTGCGGCAAGTCCGAGTGTCCCTTAACCCACCGAATTCTCGCAGGTCATAAACTACACGGCCATTGGCGACACAGAAGAAATCATGGGTGGTTCGATTTTATCGCAGAGAGGCAGAGGAGCAAAGGTGGCAGAGATTAAGACAAAAACTCTGCGTCCTCTGCCTCTTTGCCCCTCTGCGGTGAATCCGAGTCACCCAAAAGCATCGCATTCTGCAACGATCTGTGTTCTTTGATGTCCGGTTTCAGCTCCAAGCTGGAGATAGATGAACGTCATCCCGGCCAACCACCCTCCCCAACCATGAAACGCGCGCTCACCACTCTCTGTCTCCTCGCCTTTGGCGCGGCACTTCACGCCGCCCAGTCCTCCTCCGCCAAGGCTTCGGAGGGCAGGCCCAACATCGTCATCCTCTACGCGGATGACATGGGCTATGGCGATCTCGGCATTCAGAATCCGCAGTCGAAGATTCCGACACCGAACCTGGACAAGCTTGCCAAGGCGGGGATGCGCTTCACGGACGCGCACAGCTCGTCAGGTGTCTGCACACCGAGCCGTTATGCATTGCTGGAAGGGCGGTATCACTGGCGGAAGTTTCACAGCATCGTGAACTCGTTCGATCAGCCGATCATGGACGATGAAAAGCAGACGGTCGCCGAGATGCTGAGGGCGAAAGGCTATCAAACCGCCTGCATCGGCAAATGGCATCTCGGCTGGGACTGGGAGTCGATCAAGAAGCCGGGCGCGGCGCTCAAGGGCGACGCGAAGAAGAAGTCCTATGCGCCCGACGCGTTCGACTGGAGCAAGCCCATCGCCGGCGGGCCGCTGTCGCACGGCTTTGATTACTACTTCGGCGACGATGTGCCGAATTTCCCGCCCTACGCCTGGTTTGAAAACGATCGTGTCATCACCACGCCCACCGTTGCTCTCACCACGACGGCACCGACAGCGGAAGGAAGCTGGGAGGCGCGTCCGGGACCTTCGGTAAAGGACTGGGACTTCTGGGCGGTGATGCCGACGCTGACGAAGAAGGCGGAGGAGTGGATCGGCAAGCAGCAGAAAGACAAGCCGTTCTTCCTCTACTTTCCCTTCACGTCGCCGCACGCGCCCATCGTTCCGGCCAAGGAATTCGTCGGCAAGTCGGGCGCAAACGGCTACGGCGACTATGTGGTGCAGACCGACGACACCGTGGGCCGCGTGCTCGCAGCGCTGGAGAAGCACGGCTTCGCGGACAACACGCTCGTCATTTTCTCCGCCGACAACGGCCCGGAGCACTACGCGTATGAGCGCACCAAGAAGTTCGAGCATCGCAGCATGGGCCCGCTGCGCGGATTGAAGCGCGACATCTGGGAAGGCGGCCATCGCGTGCCGTTTGTCGTCAAATGGCCCGGCGTGGTACCCGCGGGCAAGGTGAACGACGGCCTCATCAGCCAGATCGATGTCTATGCGACGATCGCGGCGATTGTCGGCGGCAACATTCCCGCCGGTTCTGCTGAAGACAGCTACAATCAGCTCGCTCTCATCAAAGGCGAAGGCCCCAGCGCGCGAGACACCGTCGTGCACAACACGAATCCAAACGGCTACGCGTTGCGTCATGGCGACTGGGTCCTGGTCGACGCCAAAACCGGTGCAGTGAGCAAGGTTCCCGCGTGGTTCGACGAAGCGAACGGCTACACGAAGAACACGCAGCCCGGCGAGCTCTACAATTTGAAAGACGACATCGCCGAGAAGAAGAACCTCTACACCGAGATGCCGGAGAAAGTCGCCGAACTCAAAGCCCTGCTCGCCAAAGTGCGCGAGAAAGGGCAGGTGCGATAGGTTCCAACATGAAGACGACATTCACCAAACTTAACGACGGTTGGAATGCCGAGCCGAACGCGCCAGATCCCAAGGTGTCTTGGAACGGAAGTGATCTAATCCTGCGCTTCTACTTAAATCCATTTCAATTCCCGCAATTTGATGAGGAGGACATTGGAATCATCCGGTTCGAAAATTGCACTCGTTACAGGTTTGGAACCGTTAACGACGAAGGTTGGTATCGAGGACAATGCAGGTTTAGCAAAACTGCCCCGAGTTGGGGTGAGTTTTATGAAATCTCAGGCGATCTAAAGCTCGATCACTTGAAGGACAACTGGGTCATCAGATTTCTCGATCAGTCGAATCAACACCATTACTTGTTTTATTTCCGAGATGAAGAATTCGAATGCGATGCTGCAGGCTGGAAACTTGAGATCGAAAAAGCCAGTCCAAACAACAACCTCTGATAGCAACGTTTTTTGAGCAGTCGGCAATCTCAAGCATGTGACCTCGTTACAATATCAATCATGAAACCCGCCCTTATCATCCTTTCGTCATTCCTCATTCTGGTTTCGTCATTCGCTGCGGAGCAGCGCCCCAATGTTCTCTTCCTCTTCGCCGACGACTTCACGTATGAAGCGATCCGCGCCTTTGGCCACACGGACATCGACACGCCGAATCTCGACCGCCTCGCCGCACGCGGCACCACCTTCACCCGCGCCTACAACATGGGCTCGTGGAGCGGCGCGGTGTGCGTGGCGAGCCGCACGATGCTGAACACCGGGCGCAGCGTGTGGGACGCAAACTCAGTTTACAAGACGACGGACAAGGAGCGTCAATCCGGCGTGCTGTGGTCGCAACTCATGGGCAAGGCGGGCTACAAGACCTACATGACCGGGAAGTGGCACGTGGAAACCGATGCGACGAAGTGCTTCGACATGGTCATGGATGTGCGCCCCGGCATGCCGAAGACCGTTCCCACCGCCTACAATCGTCCCATCAAAGGACAGACCGACGCGTGGAGCCCCTATGACAAATCGCTCGGCGGATTCTGGGAAGGCGGCAAGCACTGGAGCGAAGTCGTGAACGACCACACGATCACCTTCCTCAATGACGCGAAGCAGCAGGAGAAGCCCTTCTTCATCTATGCCGCGTTCAACGCGCCGCACGATCCACGGCAGGCACCGAAGGAGTTTCAGGAAATGTATCCGCTGAGTCGCATGCAGGTGCCGCAGAACTTCATTCCCGAGTATCCCTACAAGGACGACATCGGCTGCCAGCACAAACTGCGTGATGAAAACCTCGCGCCAATGCCGCGCACGGAGTTCGCGGTGAAAACGCACCGCAGCGAGTATTATGCGCTCATCTCTCACCTCGACGTGCAGATCGGCAAAATCCTCGACACGCTCGATGCGAACGGCCAGGCCGACAACACCTGGATCTTCTTCACCGCCGATCACGGTCTCGCCGTCGGACATCACGGACTCATCGGCAAGCAGAACATGTATGACCACAGCGTGCGCGTGCCCTTCATCGTCGCCGGTCCAGGCGTGGCGAAGAACGCGAAGAACGACAATGCCATCTACCTTCAGGACGTCATGGCCACTGCGCTCGATCTCGCCGGAGCCGAGAAGCCGAAGCACGTCTTCTTCCACAGCCTGCGTCCGCTGCTCAACGGCGAGCAGAAGACCAGCAGCTACGACTCCGTCTATGGTGCCTACCTCGAACTCCAGCGCGCCATCACGCACGACGGCTGGAAATTGATCGCCTATCCGAAGGCCACAGTGCTGCGCCTCTACCACCTCACCAAAGATCCGCAGGAAATGACCGATCTCGCCGGGAAGCCTGAACACGCCGCGAAGAAGAAGGAGATGTTCGAGCGCCTCGTGAAGCTGTCGTCGGAGCTCGGCGACAAGGTGGATTTGACGAAGGTGTTTGGAGAATGATCCGCGTCGGACAGGCGTTTCCACGTCATGTTCCGCCCCTTCACCGTTCTCCTCGGCCTTTTTTCAGCCCTCGTCTTTTCGGCGTCATCTTTTTCGGCACAGCCGAACGTGCTGCTCATCATCACCGATGACCAGGGCTACGGCGATTTCTCGATCCATGGCAATCCGCATGTGCAGACGCCGAACATCGACCAGCTCGGCAGGTCGGGCGTGCAGTTCGAGCGTTTCTACGTGAACTCCTTCTGTGCGCCGACGCGTGCCGCGCTGCTCACCGGGCGTTGGCCGCTGCGCACGGGCTGCCATGGCGTCACGCACAATCGCGAGGCAATGCGGTCTTCGGAAGTGACGATTGCTGAGGCGTTCAAGGGCGCGGGCTATCGCAGCGCATGCATCGGCAAATGGCACAACGGCGAGCAGTATCCGTTCACGCCCGCCGGACAGGGCTTTGACGACGTGTTCGGCTTCAACAACGGCCACTGGAACAACTACTTTGACGCCACGCTGCTGCGCGGATCGAAGTACGAGGCGACGAAAGGCTACATCAGCGACGTGCTCACCGGTGAGGCGATAAAATTCATCAGCGCGAACCAGCAGCAGCCGTTTTTCTGCTACCTCGCTTACAACGCGCCGCACTCGCCCTACCAGGTGCCGGGCAAGTACTTCGACAAGTTCAGGGCGAAGGGCTTCGACGAAACCGTGTCGGCCTTCTACGGCATGTGCGAGAACCTGGATGACAACGTGGGCCGCCTGCTGGCGCATCTCGATGAACTGAAGCTCGCGGAGAACACGATCGTGCTCTTCCTCACCGACAACGGCGGTACAGCGGGCGTGAAAACCTACAACGCCGGCATGCGCGGCGGCAAAACGAGCGTGCACGAAGGCGGATCACGCGTGCCGCTCTTCATGCGCTGGCCCGCGGCGAAATGGACACCGCATGTGGCGAAGCCCATCGTTTCTCACATCGACGTCCTCCCCACGCTGCTCGATCTCTGCGGTGTAAAGAAACCTGAAGGTCCGAGATTCGACGGCATCAGCCTGCGTCCGCTGCTGGAAGGCAAAGAGGACACGTGGCCGGAGCGCACGCTCTTCACGCACAACCCCATCGACGAAACGAACAAGTATCCGGGCGCCGTACGCACGCAGACGCATCGGTTGGTGCGTGAGATCAAAGGCAAGAGCGGTGGCTCGTCCGCGGTGAACAACGATGATGGCGCCACGCCCTGGCAGCTCTACGACATGCAGGCCGATCCCGGTCAGAAGAACGACATCGCGAAGGCAAATCCCGAACTCGTGAAGAAACTCGCGGCGAAATATGACGCGTGGTTTGCCGACATCTCGCATTACGGTCTGCAGCGCTTCCCGCTGCCGGTCGGTCGCGAGGAACAAAACCCGGTCGAACTGCATGCGCCGCAGTCCTTCTTCGATCAACCACTGCATTTCGCAAGCGGACCGGGTTTTGCGAACGACTGGCTCACGAACTGGACGGATGCGAAGGCGAAGGTCTGGTTCGAGATCGAAGTCACGAAGGCCGGTGATTACGACCTTGAACTCGCCTACGCCTGTCCATCCGCAGATGCAGGATCGAAGCTGCGTGTCTCCATCGGCGATCAAGCGCTCGAAACGACGCTTCCTGCCGCTCAAGCCCCCGAGATTCCGCTGCCACATCGCGACGAGGCGGGAAGGACGCGCTATCGCGATCGCGAGTGGGGCACGTTGAAGCTCGGCACGTTGAAACTGAAACAAGGACCTGCCAAATTGACGCTGGAGCCGCTTTCGATGCCCGGAACGCAAGTGATGGACTTGAAGCATGTGCAGCTCACCCTTCGTTGATGCTTTCTCACTTCCATGAAGTCTCTGGTCCTCATCTTATCGTCATGCTTTCTTCTACATTCGTCGCTCGCCGCGGAACAGCGGCCGAACATCCTGTTCTTCTTCGCCGATGACCAGCGCTTCGACACGCTGAGTTGCGCGGGACATCCGATCGTGCAGACGCCGACGATCGACAGGCTCGCGGCGGACGGCGTACGTTTCAGCAATGCGTTTGTCACGACTCCCGTGTGCTGGGTGAGCCGCGCGGTCGTTTTCACCGGGCAATGGGCGCGGTCGCATGTGCAGCGCAACGCGGTGCCGAAGGTGAAGCCCGAGGCCGCGGCCACGATTTATCCCGTGCAGCTTCGCCAGGCCGGCTACCGCACCGCGCACTTCGGCAAATGGCATTTCAAAGGGCCGGATGGCTTCAAGCCGGAGAAGCAGTTCGACGCATTCGAACAGATCGGTCGCAATCCGTATTTCAAAACAATGCCGGATGGCTCGAAGCGGCATGAGACGGACATCGTGTGTGACCGTGGCGTCGAATTCATCAAGGCGCAGTCAAAGGACCAGCCCTTCTGCATGCAGCTTTCGTTCAATGCCGCGCATGCAGAGGACAATGATCATCGTCCCGGAATCGGACATTATCCGTGGCCGCAATCCACCGATGGCATGTATGAGGACCGCAGCATTCCGCCGCCGCGTCTGGGTGATCCGGCCATCTACGAGGCGCATCCACAGTTCTTGAAGGACAGCATCAACCGTCAGCGCTGGTTCTGGGGCTACGACACACCGGAAAAGTTCGGGACGAACATGCGCGCCTACTACCGCATGATCAGCGGCATTGACAAAGGCATCGCGCGCGTGCTCGCCGCGCTGAAGGAAGCCGGGCTCGCCGACAACACGATCATCATCTATTCCGCCGACAACGGCTACTACTGCGGCGACCGCGGATTTCAGGGCAAGTGGTCGCACTTCGAGGAGTCGCTGCGCGTGCCGATGGTCATCTACGACCCTCGCCTGCCGAAGGAGAAACGCGGCCGTGTGGCCGATGAGTTCGTGCTGAACGTCGATCTGCCCGCGACGTTCATTGACTGGGCCGGTGCAAAACGTCCGGACGCCTACGAGGGCCGCAGCCTCTCGACGATTGTGGAGGGCAACGGCAGCGACAAACCCTGGCGCACGCATTTTTTCTGCGAGCATCTCGATCTGCCGCCGACGCTCACGTGGGAAGGCATTCGCGATTCGCGCTACGTTTATGCGCGTTACTTCGATCAAAAGCCGCCGTTCGAGTTCCTGCACGATCTTGAGCAGGATCGCGATGAACTGAAGAATTTCGCCAGCGATCCCGCGCATGCCGATGCCTTGAAGAAAATGCGTGAACTCTGCGATGCCGAGATGAACGCACGCGGCGGTCCGATGCCACCCATGAACCAGCGGGGTGCGCAAAAAGGCGAAGGCACGGCCAAAAAGAAAAAGAAAGCGAATCCATGACCGCATGAAGCTCCTTCCTCTGCTCCTCCTCTCCATCGCCAGCCTGTCCATGGCAGCCGACATGACGCCGAAATGGCTCGTGCCCGGCCAGGTGCTCCACACCGACGATTTTTCAAAACCACGTGCCATCGCCACGCGGAAGGATCAAGCCGACGAGCCATGGATCATCAACCAAGGCACGCGCTGGGAAATCGCCGACGGCGTGCTGCGCGGACGCCCGTCCTCCGCGGACTATCAGGCCAAGCACGAGACGCACAAAGGCGTCCACCCGCGCGTGGTGCTGCAAACCACACCAGAGAAGTATGTGCTGCGCTTTTCCATGCGCCTGATCGACGGCATTCCGTTTGAGGCCGACAAGCGACGCAGCGTCGCTCCGTTCATCGAGATCGGCCACCACGTCTGCCGCGTCACCTGGGACCTCAACGGTGCCACGCTCCTCGCCGATGGCGAGACGACGCAACTCGCTGCCGACAAGGATTTCAAGTTCGTCCCAGGCAAATGGGAGACGGTGCTCATCGAGCGCCGCGATGACGAGGTGCTCGTCCAGTTCGCCGACGGTCCCGTTTTCCACGGCAAACACGCCTCCTACGTCACCGATCCGCACGCCGTGATGCTCGCCGGACTCGAGGCGGGCACGATGGAGATCGACAACATCACCCTGTGGTCCGTCAAAGACGGCACGCAGCCCGATTGGGCCACTTTCGCCGCCAAACTACCTCCGCAGCAAAACATCGTCCTCCGCCCGAAAACGCCGGGACGCCTCGCCGCCGAGAAAAAGGCCGCGGAAGCCAAATCGAAATCGAATTGAGTCATGCGCCTGTTTAGTCTTCTTCTCGCTCTAGCTCCCATCCTCCACGCCGAACCGCCAAAGCCGCGCAATGGCGAGAAGCTGCTCGTCATCAATGACGATGGTTTCAGCTCATTCTACAGCGGCCGCTACAAAACAGCGGAGGATTTGCGGAAGCAGATGCTGGGCTTCCGCGACACGCAGGCAGGCGTGTTCGAGTGGTGCATCGCTGCGGGCAGTCGCGTGAACTTTCCGGCGAAAAGCTGCGAGCTGATCGGTACGGGCGTGACTGAGTTTCCGCGGCGTGGTGACAAGCTGGCGGCGGAGACGTTGCAGAAGCTTGCGAACGATGGTGTGGACACGTTGAAGGTCGTCGCGGAGGCCTGTCATGAGGCAGGAATGAGCTGCTACGCGTCGCTGCGCATGAATGGCGACTACTCGGCCGGCTGGATGGGCGAATCGCTGCCGCGCATGTTGAACAGCACCTTTTGGTGGCAGCATCCCGAGTTCCGCGTGCGAGGGAAGAAGGGCGAGGATCAGACGAAGCTTTCCTATGCCTTCCCTGAGGTGCGCGCGTTCAAGCTCGGCATCCTGCGGGAAGCCGCCGAGCGCGACATCGACGGCATCAATCTCGACTTCCTCCGCCATCCGCCGTGCTTCGGCCACGAGGAGCCGCTGATCACCGCGTTCAAAGCCAAGCACGGCCAGGACCCGCGCGAACTCGGCACTGATGATCCGCGCTGGTTGCAGTTCCGCGCCGACATCATGACCGGTTTCTTGCGAGACGTACGCAAGGTGCTCGACGAAGCCGGACAAAAGAAGGGTCGCCACCTCGGCCTCAGCGCGCGCGTTGATTGGAAGGAATACAAAGCGCATGGCTGCGACATCGACACCTGGCTCAAGGAAGGCCTCCTCGATTACCTCGTGATCGCCCAGCATTCGCTCGGCGGCTACGAGTTCGACATCGCGCCATTTGTGGCGAAGGCCAAAGGCACGGGATGCGCGGTGTTGTTTGGCGAGGAGGCGACTCTCTCCGGTCACGATCGCACGCCCGCCGAGGACAAGGCCATCGCCGAGGGCAAGATGAAACCACCCGCTCGTGGAGTCTTCACGCTTGATCAATACAAAGCCCGCGCCGCCAAGTGGTATGCCGCAGGAGCCGATGGCATCCAGCTTTTCAATGAAGGCCGCCTTGAGGTGATGAAGGTGCTGGGGAGTGTGAAGCCCGCAAACGCGAAGCCGTGAGGTTTCGAGATGTCGCGGAAAGGTTGTGAGGGGAGCGTCGCCTGCTCCGTTGTTCAGCATCGCTTTTACCCATGAGAAAAACTATCCTCGCTCTACTCGTCTTCACTGCCGCAGCACACGCTGATGTTAAGATGGAATCCATCGCGCTGCCCATGCGTGATGGCGTGAAGCTCTCGACGGATGTTTATCGCGACGACGCCGTGACGAAGGCACCTGTGGTGCTCATGCGCACACCGTATGACAAAGCGAAGGCAAAAGGCAATGCCGAGCGATTCGCGAAGGCTGGCTACGTCGCCGTGATGCAGGACTGCCGCGGCACTCATGCATCGGAGGGCGTGCTCGCGCCTTACAACAACGAAGGGCAGGACGGCTTCGACACCATCGAATGGATCACACGCCAGCCCTGGTGCAGCGGTCGCGTGGGCACGATCGGCGCATCGTATGTCGGCGCGGTGCAGTGGCAGGTGGCGGTGGAGAATCCGCCTGCGCTCGCTGCGATGGTGCCGCAGGCGACGTGGAGCAGCTTTTATCGCAATCTCTACCTCGGTGGCGCGGTGCGTTTGCAACTCATCGCCGGATGGATCGCCGGCAACACACCGAAGCCCGATGGCGTGACGCCTGCCGACATGAGCGAGGCGCTGATGCGGTTGCCCCTGAGCGATGTCGATCAGGCCATCGGCTGGCCGATGCCGTGGCTCGATGCCTACCTCACGCATCCGCAGCCCGATGGTTTCTGGACGCGTCTGGAACTCACCTCTCGTCTGCCCGATTTGAAGCTGCCCGTGCTGCACATGGTCGGCTACTACGACTTCTTTTCGCGCGAGTCGGTGAGCAATTTCATGGTGATGCAAAAGCAGGCGCACGATCCGCAGACGCGCCAGCAACAGCGTCTCGTGCTCGGACCGTGGGATCATGGCACGATTGGCAAAACCAAGGTCGCTGAAGTGGACTTCGGTGCCGCGGCTGCGGCGGATGTGTTCGCCTTGCAGCTCGACTGGTTCGATCGTCATCTGAAACAAGACGCAACTGCTCAAGCCCAGCCGCTCGCGCCGGTGCATTACTTTTCCATGGGCGACAACGTCTGGCGTGACGCGCAGACGTGGCCGCCCGAGGGATTCACGGCGACCTCGTTCTACCTGCACTCCGACGGCAAGGCGAACTCGCGCAAAGGCAGCGGTCGTCTCACACGCGAGGAGCCGAAGAGCAACGAAGCCAGCGACACCTTCCGCGCCGATCCCGCGACTCCCGTGCCCGCTTGTCCCATCACGGAGGCGCGCCCCATCAAAGCTGTCGTGTGGGGACCTGTGGATCAGACTGCGCTTGAGGAACGCGATGACGTGCTGGTTTACAGCAGCGAGGTGCTCGCCGAGCCGATCACCTTCGCGGGCAACATCGAAGCGAAACTCCACGTCAGCACCGACACACTGGATGCCGACTGGGCTGTGAAGCTTGTCGATGTGCGGCCCGATGGTTTCGCGCAAAACCTCGCCACCGGCATCCTGCGCGGACGCTATCGCGATTCACTGATGAAGCCCGAGTTGATGAAGCCGGGGAAAGTCTATGAGATCACTGTCGATCTCGGCCCCTGCGCCGCGACCATCGCGAAAGGTCATCAGCTTCGCGTGGATATCTGCGGTTCGCTCTTCCCGCTCTACGATCGCAATCCCAACACCAGCGAAGGCATCTTCGGCAGCACAACCGCCATCGCGAATGAACAGGTGCATCACCGCGCTGGCGCGTTGTCACGGATCGTCTTGCCCGTGAAGTGAACCGCGTTCATGCGTGGCTCCATGCCGTGCCATTTCGTTTTCATGATGCTCGCCGTGCTTCGTTGCTCTCTTTTGATCGCCACCCTTGCGATCTCATTGCCATCGGCCTCCATTGCCCAGCTCACATCCGGCCCGGATGCCACCGTGCTCAAAGACGGCAAACCGTTTCGCAACATCGGCATCAACTACTTCGACTGCTTCCTGCGCACGCTGAAAAAGGGCGATGACACGAGTTATGACGCTGGTTTTGCGACGCTGAAGGCGAAGGGGATTCCGTTTGCCCGCTTCTGTGCCACCGGCTTCTGGCCGAAGGACATGCAGCTCTACCGCGAGAACCGCGCGGAGTATTTCCGGCGGCTCGATGGCGTGGTGGAGTCGGCGCGGAAGCATGGCGTGGGACTGATCCCGTCGCTGTTCTGGCTTTATTCATGCGTGCCTGATCTCGTGGGTGAGCCGATGGACGAGTGGGCGAATCCGCAAAGCAAAACGCAGGCGTGGATGCGCGAGCATGTGCGCGAGGTGGTCACGCGTTACCGCGACAACCCCGCGATATGGGCCTGGGAACTCGGCAATGAGTTCTCCCTGCAGGCCCAACTGCCGAACGCAAAGGACCATCGCCCGAAGATCGCGCCACAGCTCGGCACACCATTAACGCGCACCGGGCGCGATGAACTGACGTATGAGATGGTGCGCAAAGTCTTCGTCGCCTTTGCCACCGAGGTGCGGAAGCACGACCCGCAGCGACTCATCTTCACCAGCGAGAGCTTCCCGCGTCTCTCCGCGTGGCATCAGGAGCATGAGAACAAATGGACGCACGACACGATGGAGCAGTTCGCCGGGATGTTGACGAAAGCGAATCCCGATCCCGTCAGCGGCATCGGTCTCCACGCGTATGAGGACGACGACCGGCGCTTCGCGAAGGCGATGGAAGTCTCCCGTGCGATGAACAAGCCCATCTTCATCGGCGAGTTCAGTGCACAGGGGCACACGCCCGAGCAGGATGCGAAGTGCAGACGCCTGCTTCAGGCCATTCTCGATCATGAAATTCCGCTCGCCGCGCTGTGGGTCTTTGATTTGAAAAGCCAGCCCGACTTCACCGTCACCGCCGACAATGATCGCACGTGGCAGCTTGACCTCATCTCGGAAGCGAACAAGACGCTGTAACAGCGCTGATGACAGCACACGCCCGTTCGCCACGTTATCCACGGCCTTCATGAAAGCTCGCGTACTCCTCCTTGCCTCCACCATCGCCACATCATCCGTTTTCGCCGCCGACTGGCCGGCATGGCGTGGACCCACCGGCGATGGTCATGCGGCTCCGGGGCAAAAACTTCCCGTGAAGTGGAGCGAGAACGAGAATCTCGTCTGGAAAGCCGCCGTACGCGGTCGCGGTCATGGCTCGCCGATTGTCGTGGGTGATCAGGTTCTGCTGGCGACGGCGGATGTGGAGACGGAGGAACAACTCGTGCTCAGCTTTGACCGTACGACGGGCAAATCACGCTGGGAGACCGTCGTGCATCGTGGAAACCTGAACACGAAGGGGCACAAAATCTCGTCGCAGGCATCGTCCGATGTCGTGAGCGATGGCGAGCGGCTGTTCGTGAACTTTCTGAACAACGGCGCGATTTTCACCACCGCGCTCGATTTGAAGGGCAGGCAGCTCTGGCAGCAACGTGTGTGCGATTTTCAGGTGCATCAGGGTTTTGGCTCCTCGCCGGTCATTTATCAAAACATCGTGCTCGTGTCCGCCGATCATCGCGGCGGTGGCAAGATGACCGGACTCAACAAGCTCACCGGCGAGATCGTGTGGCAGCAGGACCGCCCGCCGGTGGCAAACTATGCCTCGCCCGGCATCGTGCAGGCCGCTGGCAAGATCCAGGCCGTGCTCGCCGGCTGCAACAAGGTCGAAAGCTTTGACCCTCTCACCGGCAAAAAGCTCTGGAGCATCGACGGCAGCACCGAGGAAACCGTCGTGACCGCGGTAACTGATGGCAGCCGCGTTTTTCTCGGGGGTGGCTATCCGAAACGCCACACAATGGCCGTCGAGGCCGACGGCAGCGGCAAGATCGCTTGGGAAAACACCACGCAGACTTATGTGCCATCGATGATCGTTAAAAACGACCACGTTTTCGCCGTCGGCGATGGTGGACGCGCCGTGTGCTGGAAAGCGGCGACCGGCGAGGAGCTGTGGAACGAGAAAGTCGATCGCGAGTTCTATGGCTCGCCCGTGATGGCCGGCTCGCGCATCTATGTGACAAGCAAAGGTGCCGTCACCTCCGTTTACGAAGCCACTCCGGAGAAGTTCGAGCTCCTCGGCCAGAACCAGCTCGGCGACGAATCATTCAGCACGCCCGCAATCTGCGACAACCGCATCTACCTCCGTTCCGCCAAAACCAGCCCCGCGCGGCAGGAGTACCTGTGGTGTGTCGGTGAATGAGTGAGTGAAGCGTGTGAAGGCTGCGTTATCGGCACATGAGATTCCTCGATCTTCGTCTGTTCCTATGGACATCCTTGGCCATAAACAGCGCCCTGGAATCGGGCGCGATTGACCGGGCTGCCTCAAGTACATCTTCAACCTCACCATGAAGCCAACCACTCTCATACTTTCGTCATTCCTCATTTGGGTTTCGACATTCGCTGCGGAGCAGCGTCCCAACATCCTCTTCGCCATCGCCGACGACTGGGGCCCGCATGCGAGTGCTTACGGCACGCCGTGGGTGAAGACACCGAACTTTGACCGCGTGGCGAAGAACGGGCTGCTTTTTAACAACGTGTACACGCCGAACGCAAAGTGCGCGCCCTCGCGCGCATGCATTCTCACGGGTCGCAACTCGTGGCAGCTCAAGGAGGCCGCGAATCACATCTGCTACTTCCCGCCGGAGTTCAAAGGCTGGGGCGAGGCGCTGGCCGAGCACGGCTGGAATGTCGGCTACACGACGAAGGGTTGGGGTCCCGGCGTGGCGAACGATGTGAATGGCAAGCCACGCAAGATGACCGGCACACAGTGGAACAAGCGCAAGACCACGCCGCCGACGCCGGAGATTCTGAACTGCGACTACGCCACGAACTTCGCCGATTTCCTCGACGCAGCGCCTGCGGACAAGCCGTGGTGCTTCTGGTATGGCAGCGTGGAGCCGCATCGTGGCTATGAATTCGGCAGCGGCGTGAAGAAGGGCGGCAAGAAGCTCAGCGACATCGATCACGTGCCCGCCTATTGGCCGGACAACGACGTGGTGCGCAACGACATGCTCGACTACGCCTTCGAGGTCGAGTATTTCGACTCGCATCTCGGCCGCATGCTCGCGGAGCTCGAAAAGCGCGGCCTGCTCGACAACACGCTCGTCGTTGTCACCGCCGACCACGGCATGCCCTTCCCCCGCAGCAAGGGAAATGCAAATGTGCAGGCGAATCACGTGCCCTTCGCGGTGATGTGGAAGAAAGGCATCACCGCGCCGGGCCGCACCATCGACGACTTCGTGAGCTTCATCGACATCGCACCGACCTTCGTCGACGTCGCCGGATTGAAGTGGAGTGACACCGGCATGGCGGAATCACCGGGCCGCAGCATGACCGATCTCTTTGCCAACAAGCCCACGCACAAACGTGATCACGTCCTCATCGGCAAGGAACGCACCGATGTGGGCCGTCCGCACGACTGGGGCTATCCGATCCGCGCCATCATCACGAAGGACAGCGTGCTGGTGGAGAACTTCGAAGCTTCCCGCTGGCCCGGTGGCAATCCGGAGACCGGTTACATGGATTGCGACGCTGGCGCGACAAAGAGTTTCATCATCGATGCGCACCGCAAAAATCCGGGCGATCCTTTCTGGCAGCTCTGCTTCGGCCTGCGCCCGTCGCTGGAGTTTTACGATCTGAAATCCGATCCTGACTTCGTGAAGAACCTTCCTGCCGATCCACGCGCCACCGCCATGCGTGATCAGCTTCACACCGAGCTCAAGGAGCAGGGCGATCCGCGCATGGAGGGCAAAGGCGACATCTTTGACAAATATGAGCACGCCTCGAAGCAGAACGTCGGCTTCTACGAGAAGTTCATGCGTGGCGAGCCTGTGAAGGCCGGCTGGATCAATCAAACCGACATCGAACCTCTCAAACCACTGCCATGATTCGCTCGCTCATCGTTCTCCTCGCTCTCAGTTCGCTGCTCCCCGCCGCCGAACCGATCACGAGCATCTACAAAAAGGTCGCGGATCGTGAATTGAAGCTCACCATCGTCAATCCGCCCGATTGGAAGGCCGCGGACCAACGTCCTGCGATGGTGTTCTTCCACGGCGGTGGCTGGACGGGCGGCACGCCGATCCAATTCACGCAGCACAGCGACTACCTCGCCATGCGCGGCATGGTGTGCATTCAGGTCGAGTATCGTTTGATCAAGAAAGGCGACTCCGGGCCACCTATCGACTGCGTGCACGATGCAAAATCCGCCATGCGCTGGGTGCGCTCGCATGCGGGCGAACTCGGCATCGATCCGAATCGCATCGGCGCTGGTGGCGGCAGCGCGGGCGGTCACCTCGCGGCGTTCGTCGGCATGGTCGAAGGACTCGATGATCCCGCGGATGATTTGAAAATCTCACCGAAGGCCAACGCGCTCGCGTTGTTCAATCCCGTCTTCGACAACGGCCCGGACCAAGGCTGGGGCCATGCACGGGTGAAGGAGCATTATCAGGAATACTCGCCCGCGCACAACATCACGTCCGATGATCCGCCCGCGATCATCTTCCTCGGCACGCAGGACAAGCTGATTCCCGTGGCTGTCGTCGAACGCTTCAAGGCGAACATGGAAAAGGCCGGCGTGTGCTGCGTGGCGAAGTTCTACGAAGGCCAGGGCCACGGCTTCTTCAATCCCGGCAAGGGCGGCACCGACGAATACTTTTATCAAACTCTGCTGGAGACGGACAAGTTCCTCACCTCGCTCGGCTGGCTCAAAGGCGAACCCACTCTCAAAAAGCCATGAAACACCTCGCCACTCTCCTTTCCTCATTCCTCATTCTGGTTTCGTCATTGTCGGCGAAGCCGAACGTCATCTATCTCATGGATGATGAACTCGGTTACTTCGAACCTGCGTTCATGGGCGGGAAGAACATCCAGACGCCGAACCTCGACCGCATCGCCGCCGAAGGCATGCGCTTCAACAACTTGCTCGCAGGCTCGTCGGTGTGCGCGCCGACACGCTGCTGCTTTCTCACCGGCAAGCACAGCGGACACACGAGCGTGCGCGCGAATGGCGGTGGCACACCGATGCGCGCAGACGAGCAGACAGTGGCGTCGATCTTAAAGCCGCTCGGCTATGCGACCGGCGGATTCGGCAAATGGGGCAACGGCGGCCGCGATTCCACCGGCGTGCCGGAGAATCACGGCTTCGACACCTTCTTCGGCTACTACGACCAGGTGCATGCGCACAGCCAATATCCGCCGTATCTGATCCAAAACAGTGAAGAAGTGCCCCTCAAGGGCAACAAGGACGGGCGCACGGGCGAAACGTATGCCCAGTACGCCATCCACGATGCGGCAATGAAGTTCATCCGCGATCATGCAAAGGAGCCGTTCTTTGCCTACCTGCCCTACACACCGCCTCACGGCAATTTCCAGATCCCCGACAGCGACCCCGCGTGGGCCCTCTACAAAGACAAGCCGTGGCCCGAAGACGCGCGACGCTACGCGGCAATGGTGACGATGATCGACCGCGAAGTCGGCGAGATCGTCGCGCTGCTCAAGGAGCTCGGCATCGACGACAACACGCTCTTCCTCTTCAGCGGCGACAATGGCGCGAACGACTACTTCAAGTCGAAGGACTTCCCGCGCGGCGTGCACAGCGGCAACAAGGATCCGAAGACCGGTGTCGAGTATCGCGGCACGAAGGGCACGCTCTATGAAGGCGGCCTGCGCATTCCTTTCATCGCGCGCTGGCCGGGCAAGATCGCACCGGGCAGCGTCACTGATTTCCTCGGTTACTTCCCCGACCTGCTGCCAACGATCGCGGAAGTGACCGGCGCCTCCGCACCTGCAGATATCGATGGCGTTTCCTTCCTGCCCACGCTGCTCGGCAAAAACTCCGAGCAAAAGCAGCACGACTATCTCTACTGGGAAATCGGCAACTGGACTGCGATCCGCCAAGGCACCTGGCGTGCGGTGCGTTCAAAGCCAAACGCCTCATGGGAACTCTACGATCTCGCTTCCGATCCGGGCGAATCGAAGGATCTCGCCGCAGCGAAGCCCGACGTGCTCGCGAAGCTCGTCGCGCTCGCGGAAAAAGCTTACGAACCGGTCCGCGAAGGCAGCTTCAGCCGCACGGATCGTCACGAGCGCGACCGCCGCGCGAAATTCGGCAAGCAGGACGACACCTCGCTCGAAGGCACGCCCGGCGGCGTGAAAAAGAAGGGCAAGAAATCGGCCGCGGTGATGCCGACCGAGGGCATGCTCTCGAACAAGGACTGGAAAATCGTCCGCGTGAGCAGCGAGAACACCGCGAACAAGAAATTTGCCACCAACGCCATTGATGGTGATTCCGAAACGCTCTGGCACTCAAAGTTCAGCGACGGCATCGCCAAACCACCGCATGAACTCGTCATCGATCTCGGTGCGCCGCACAAAGTTCGCGGATTCGTCTATCTCGGACGTCAGGACACTGGCTGGAACGGCGCTGCGAAAGATGTGGAGTTCGCCATCAGCGACAGTTCCGACGCCTTCGGCCCTCCTGCCGTCAAAGCGTCACTGAAGAAGGTCAAAACACCGCAAACCGTCAGATGCCCGCCCACCAACGGCCGCTACGTGATGCTGCGCATTCTCTCCGAACAGCGTGATGATGGCGAACTCGGAACCGTCGCTGAACTCGACGTCATGGGTGAATGAGTGTTTCCCTGCCATGAAGACCGCAATCGTCCTCCTTTCGTTATTCTTAATTCTGGTTTCGTCATTTGCGGCTTCGCCGCGCAATGTCCTCTTCATCATCGCGGACGACCTCACTTCGACTGCGTTGAGCTGCTACGGCAACAAGGTCTGCCAGACGCCGAACATCGACCGTCTCGCGTCGCGCGGCATGCGTTTCACGCGGGCGTATTGCCAGGGAACCTACTGCGGACCGTCACGCGCATCGTTCATGTCCGGCTACTATCCGCATGCGACGGGCGTGCAGGGTTACATCAGTCCGCGTGCCGCCATCGGCGACCGTGCGACGTGGGCGCAGCATTTCAAGAACGCGGGCTACTACTCCGCGCGTGTGAGCAAGATCTTCCACATGGGCGTGCCCGGCGGCATCGAGGAAGGCAGCGATGGCGCGGATGATCCCGCGTCTTGGACCGAGCGCTTCAATAGTCCCGGCCCTGAATGGAAATCGCCCGGCGTCGGCGAGACGCTGGAAGGCAATCCCGACGGCAAGAAGCCCGTGGTCGGTGGCAACACTTTCGTCGTCGTCGCTGCCGATGGCGATGACATGGTTCAATCCGATGGGAAGACCGCGGCGAAGGCACGCGAACTCATCGAGAAGCACGCTAAGGAACCGTTCTTCCTCGCGGTCGGATTTGTGCGGCCGCATGTGCCGTTCGTGTCGCCTGCGAAATATCATGCGTATCCCGCCGACTCGATGGCGCTGCCGGAAAAGGCGCCCGGCGACTGGGACGACATCCCGAAGCCCGGCATCAACTACAAGACGAGCGTGAACATGAAGATGGACGTGCCTAAGCAGAAGAAGGCCGTCGCCGGTTATTATGCAGCGGTGAGCTTCATGGACGCGCAGGTCGGCAAGGTGCTCGATGCGCTGGAGAAATCCGGCGAGGCGGACAACACGATCATCATCTTCACCAGCGACCACGGCTACCATCTCGGCGAGCACGATTTCTGGGCCAAGGTCAGCCTGCATGATGAATCGGCACGCGTGCCGCTGATCATCAGCGTGCCCGGCAAGAAGCCCGGCGTGAGCGATTCGTTCGTCGAACTGCTCGATCTCTATCCCACCACCGCAAAACTCTGCGGCCTCGAAGTGCCCGCACGGCTGCAGGGCAAGGACATCAGTCGGATTCTCGACGGTCCGAAGGCCAAGGTGCACGATTTTGCCTTCAGCGTGGCCGGTACGAGCAAGGGCCTCATGCTGCGAGACGACCGCTGGGTTTACATCCAATACGGTGAAGACGCGAAAGGCGGCATTGAGCTTTTCGACATGCATAAGGATCCACAGCAATACACCAATCTCGCCAACTCGCCCGAACACGCGTCCGTCGTCGCCGAATGGAAGGATCGGCTCGCCGCGAAGCTCAAGGAAGTGCGCGCGAACGATTTGCATCCGTGATTTTGACACCATGAAGCCATCCATTGTCCTCCTCTGCCTCAGCCTGGCGTTGCCCGCCTTCGCACAAACACCGCCGCAGACGTCGATCTGCACGCCGGATACGCTGATTGTCTCCACGCCGTTCAACGAACCCGCGCCACCGACACGCAAAGGAACCATCAACGGCTGGCAGGCGGGCATCGGCGAGTGGTGTGTAAAAGACGGTGCGCTGCATGGCGACGAACTCGCCGAGAACAATCATCCGTCCTCGTGCACCTACCGTCTGGAGGCCACGGACATGATCATCACTGCGCAGTTTCGTCTCGGGACGGCGACACAGATCGCTTTCGGCTGCCGCGACACGGTTCCGCCGAACAACCACCTCGGCCGCACTTTCATCAGCAAGGATGCCATCTGGGTGACGCGCATGTCGGGCATCTCGAAGACGACGAAGTCCGTGAAGCTCGCAGAATTGAAGACGCCGGTTGATCCCGAGGCGTGGCATACGATCACCATCGAGATCGTCGGCGATCACTACCGCGCCACCGTGGACGGCCATGTCGTCGAGGCGCATCACGAGCGCTACAAGGACGCCAAGGGCATTGTCGCCCTCATCAACAAAGGCCAGGGTGCCCAGTTCAAGAACGTCTCGATCTGGAAGGCAAAACCGAAAGCCTGATGCATCTCATGAAACACCCGCTCCTCCTCGGCCTCTTTTCGTCATTCGCCATTCTGGTTTCGTCATTTTCGGCTCCGCCGAATATCATCCTGATGATGGGTGACGACCACGGCTGGGAAGAAACCGGCTACAACGGTCATCCCCATGTCAAAACACCGGTGCTTGATGAGATGGCGGCCACGGGGTTGAAGTTTGAGCGTTTCTACGCCGCGCATCCGAGCTGCTCGCCCACGCGTGCGAGTTTCCTAACGGGACGGCATCCGAACCGCATGGGCACTTTTGCGCCGGGATGGTCGTTTCGTCCGGAAGAGATCACCAGCGCGCATCTGCTCTCCAAAGCCGGGTATCACTGCATGCATCTTGGCAAATGGCATGTCGGCACCGTGAAGGCGGGATCGCCGTTGAATCCGGGCGCGATGGGTTTTCACGAATGGCTCTCGCACGACAACTTCTTCGAGCTGAATCCGTCGTTCTCACGCAATGGCGGTGCGCCTGAGGTGTTCGAAGGCGAAAGCTCGGAGATTCTTATCCGCGAGTCCATAGCCTGCATCGAACGCGCGCAAAAAGCGGACAAGCCCGTCTTTCAGATCATCTGGTTCGGCTCGCCTCACGAGCCGTACAGTGGTCTGCCGCAGGATCTCGCGCTCTACGACGACCTGCCTGCGAAGTACACGAAGAAGGTGAAGCTCACCTCGAACGAAACCGGCGGCTCCACCACACGTCCGCAGGGCGAGGTGTTGCGCGAGCGCTATGCCGAGATCACCGCGATGGACCGCGCCATCGGCATGCTGCGCACGCATCTCGCCAAAACCGGCCTGCGCGACAACACGCTGCTCTTTTACTGCGGCGACAACGGCACCTCACCCGAAAGCGCTCTGGGTTTCCCGCATCGTGCGGCGAAGGGATCGATCTACGAGGGCGGCACGCTCGTTCCCGGCCTGATCGAGTGGCCCGTGCGCATTCCGAAACCGCGCAGCACAAGCGTCCGCGCCTCCACCAGCGATCTGCTGCCCACTGTCGCAGCCATCGCGGGCCAACCGCTGCCGGATCGTCCACTGGATGGCATCGACCTCGCACCCGTGCTCGACGGCACGATGACCAAGCGACCCACATCATTGCAGTTTTGGGAGTTCAACACATCGAAGCTCGACAAATCCGACCCTTACATCGATCCCGAGCAGCAGATCGGCACCACGCCACTCGTCAAAAAGATGGGCGGCAAGGCCACGCGTGACTTCACCAACTTCCGTCATCCAACGATCACCGATGCCGATTATCTGGGCCCACGTTCCATCATCGAAGGCGACCACAAGCTCGTCATCCAAGAGCAAAAAGACGGCACGGCAAAGATCGAGCTGTTCGATTTGAAGACCGATCCCGCCGAAAAGAAAAACCTCTTCGAGCAAGAGCCTGAAATTGCCCAAAAACTTCAGGCCAAGCTCCGCAAATGGCAGGGCTCTGTCCTCAAGAGCCTCACGGAAGCGGATTATCGCAAGCCATAGCGATGAACGATTGTTCGCACTGTTCTTCCAACCCAAGTCCCGCCGTTCTCGGTGTGTCCCTCATCATGACTTCGTCATTGTTGGCGAAACGGGCATCCTCTTCGACAAGCACAGCCATCCAGCCATCCTTTCATCCACTGCTGCGGAAGCGAGGAGATGAAGACGTCGAAGTGCTGAGCCGTATCGCCGGAGAAATCACCTGCTAACGCGGATCTGTGCCGTAGATGCCTTCTTGTTCCGCAGTGGGAAGCTTCGGCTTTGAAGACAATGGTTTGTCCTCGGCAAACCAGTGGTTCTTCTCGAAGCGAAAACTCTCCGGCTTGGTGCCCTCGCCGACATTCACCTCGCTCTGCACCTGCGAGCGACGGAAGACGATTCGATTGCCGCGGACGACGACGTTTTGACACGGCACGAAGCCCGGCTCGCGAGTCTCCTGCAGAACGCGGAAGATCCACTTCTTGGGAAAGAGGATTGTGTTGCCGCTGAACTCCGCGCCATCGACACCGACGAACGCAGCGGCGCACAAACTGCCTTCGATGACATTGTCGCGGGCGATCAGCCGTGCCGCTTCATACTTCGCGCCCTGCGGACGAAAATACGGCATGCCGGTGGAGCCGCCGAGATTGAGAGGACGTTCGCCCGCGTTCGTGAAACGGCACTTCTCCACGATCACATCGCTCGTGCCACCTTTGAGCTGGATGCCTGCGCTGGCGGTGAAGCCTTCCTTGCCGATGAAACGACAGCCGGTGATGAGCGAGTGATGGCAGCCCACGAAATCGATGCCCTGCCCGCCCCAGCCGGTGATGGTGCAGTCACGGATGGTGAGTTCGTCGAGGCCGGAGCACTTGATTCCGTCATGATTGCCGCTGGGGCCGATGTCGCTGATCTCCAGGTGATCGAGTGTGATGCCGGTGACGGGACTTGTGAGATCGCCACCGTCATCGAGGTTCAGGCCGTTTCCGGTCTGGCCGCTGACCCGCAGATTTCGCAGCGTGAGATCGGCACAGCTTGAGAACTGCCATCCATTCGCACCCCCTTTGAAATGCGGCGGGTTCTTCGGATTGAGCGCCTCGATGGTCAGTTTCGTGACATTGGCGACATGATGCCCTCCGGGATACTCGCCGGGAGCAATCTTCAGCGTGTCCCCCGGTTTGAGACCTCGAAGCGCAGTGCGCAGCGAATCGGCGTCACGCACGATGATTTCACCTACCAGTACATGGGCTCCCAGAAGCGACAGGGCGATGACGGGCAAAAGCGGCTGCATGATTCTCCCCCAACGCTCGTTCCCGCATCCATCATGCGCTTCCTTCTGACCTTCTGTTCGTCATTCGCCATTCTGGTTTCGTCATTTTCGGCGCAGCCGAATTTCCTCCTCGTCATGGTTGATGACATGGGTTTCTCCGATCTTGGCTGCTACGGCGGTGAGATCGACACGCCCAACATGGACAAGCTCGCGGCGAACGGCGTGCGCTTCACGCAGTTCTACAACACGGCGAAGTGTCACTCATCACGAGTGAGCCTGCTCAGCGGTCGCTGGTGCCGTCAGGCGGGCGATGAGAGCCTGAAGCGTGCGGTTATCATTCCGGAAGTGCTCGCGCCTGCGGGTTACTTCACGGCGATGACGGGCAAATGGCACCTTCAGAAAGAGCCGACGGACTTCGGCTTCCAGCGCTACTTTGGCCATCTCTCCGGCGCGACAAACTACTACCTTGGCGACAAGACCTTCCGTCTAAACGGCGAGAAGTTCGAGGTGCCCGCCAAAGGCTTCTACACGACGATTGCGAACGTGGATCGCGCCATCGAGTTCATCGGTGAAGCACGTGCCGCGAAGAAGACGTGGTTTCAATACGTCGCCTTCAATGCACCGCACGCGCCGCTGCAGCCGCTAGAGGCCGACTATAAGAAGTACCTCGGCCGCTACGATGTCGGCTGGGACACGATCCGTGCCGCGCGCGTGGCAAAGCAGAAGCAAATTGGCTTGCTGCCGACCAGTTTGCAGGAATCACCTCGCCCGGATCACGTTCGCGCGTGGGATCAGCTCGATGACGCGCATCGTGCATGGGAGGCGAAGCGCATGGCCGCGTATGCGGGCATGATTGATCGCATCGATCAGGAAATGGGCCGCCTCATCGGCGATCTGGACAAGCACGGTGAACTCGACAACACCGTCATCGTCTTCGTCTCCGACAACGGCGCGTGCCCCTATGATCGCGGCCAGCCGGAACCCGATACAGAGCCCTTTGATCCCAAAACAAGCTGGGGCGACAGCACTGGCTGGGCCTGGGCGCGCAATTCGCCCTTCCGCTACTACAAGCAGAACCAGTTCGAGGGCGGCATCTCCTCGCCCGCCATCCTGCACTGGCCTGCGGGTTTGAAACAAAAGCCCGGCAGTGTCGTCGATCAGCCCGCGCATCTCGTCGATGTGCTGCCCACCTTCGCCGAACTCGCCGGTGCGAAGGTGCCCGCGACCTTCCCCGACCGTGAACCCACACCGCTCGCCGGCATCTCGCTCGCGCCGCTTATCGCGGGTGGCGAACTCAAGGCTCGCCCGCCGATCCATCTGCTCTTCTCCAGCGACCGCGGCCTGCGCGATGGTGAATGGAAGATCGTCAGCTTCCAAAGTCATCCCTGGGAGCTCTATCACATCTCCACCGACCGCACCGAGCTGCACGATGTCGCCGCGCAGCATCCCGACATTGTCGAGCGCATGGTCAAGCAGTGGCATGACATGAGCGAGCACGTCCTCTTGGCGAAGGGCAAGGAACTCGCCCCCGTCTCGACCGAAGTCGTGCCACACACGAATCGCGAATGGACCGACTACGACAAGCCGCTCACCGGTGGTGATGCCAAACGCAAGAAGGGCAAAAGCAAGACCAAGGGTAAATCCGCCGCCGAACTCCCGCGTGCCCGCAAAGGCACGAAGCTTACGGTCGAAGGCGATCAACTCGTCCTCCAATGCACCGACGACGATCCCGGCCTCGCGTTCGACAAACTCGTCATCGAACAACCCGGTCCCTACACCCTCGAATTCAAACTCCAAAGCAAGTCCTCCGGCTCTGGCGAACTCTACTGGACCACCGACACCGAAACAACCCTCCCCCAAGGCAAACACCTCGACTTCGACGTGAAGCACGACGGCGAGTGGCATGAACACGCGATCCGCATCGACGAACCGAAGACCATTCACGCACTGCGCTTCGATCCGTGTGGTGGTGAAGGCGAGGTGAGGATCCAGGGTCTTGTTCTCAAAGGCACAGACAGCAAGGTGCTGGCGAAGTGGCCCTGATGTCTATGAGCAACCAGAATGAACTGACTTTTATAGCAGTGGAACGAGCCGGAGGCGGCGGGCGTTCTCATGTCGTTTACTGGGACTACCTCGTTGACGGCCGAAGCCTGCGAAACTGGCTTCGAGTCGGCGATTTCATCCCACCTCTTGGATGGTTGAAGCTAGAAGCAGAAAAGCGTTTTCGCCAAATGCTGCTGCTAAAACAGCCGAGCGACACCAAATCAGGGAGACTTCCTCTCCTTGTCTGCGCCGAATGTGCGGATTACGGCTGCGGAGTGCTAACTGCAGTGGCTGAAAAGGCAGGAGATCATGTCGTCTGGCACTCTTTCGGGATGGAGAATGATTACGAAGATGAGGTTCGATTGCTGGGCCAGCATCACCAACATCGCCTTGTATTCGACAAGACTGCCTATTGGAGAACAATCTCTGATCTACCTATTGCTGCTCATTTGCCCGAACGGTGAATCATTTTTTAGCCACGTTGGCCAAGTCAACTGAGAAGCTAGGATGGCGATTGATTAGCTGCGATGGAATCGCTAGAGTCAGATAGTTTGATGATCTCGACTGCCCAAACACCCCTTTCAAGACAAGGCTGGTATGCCGTAAAATGCGACAGCCTCGACGACATGCGCACGCAGAACATCCGCTTCTGGCAGCAGCAGGGCGGGGCCGCCATTCGACGGGCCGCGTGGGAGTTGGTGGTGGAAATGTGGCAGACACAGCATCGCGATCCTGATGAACTCCGATTTCAAAGACTTGCTCCGGCTCTTCGCGGAGCATGAGGTGCGCTATCTCATCGTGGGTGGGTATGCGGCTATGCATTACTCGCAGCCGCGCTTTACCAAGGACCTGGACATCTGGCTGGAGCCCTCTTCTGACAACGCCTCTCGTGTGATGCAGGCGTTTGGAGCATTTGGGATGCCGCTGATCGATGTTACGCCGGAGGATTTCGAGCGCGAGAGTTTCCAATACATGATCGGTCGGGCACCAGTGCTGTTTGATTTCCTGACTTCACTCCCGGGCCTCACGTTTGCAACTTGCTGGGCCAACCGCGTGACAGATGAGGACGAAGGCTTCGCCGTCCACTACCTCTCGAAACCCGACCTCATCCGCGCCAAGGAACTCGCAGGCAGACCTCAGGATCTTGCGGACTTGGATGAGATCCGGCGGGCGGGCCAATGAGTCGTTGCGTGGGCTGAGAGAGAGCCATTTCTCCGCCGTTCTCTTCGGCCCATGCCTCGCCTCGTCATTGCGCTCCTGCTACTCGCCCTGTGTCCGCCTCTTTCCGCCCAGAAGGCGAAGGGAAAATCCAAAGCTAACCAAGCCAATACCGACGACATGTGGGTCGCCTCGCCGATCCCGGCGCTGCCAACGGGTGTCATGCATCACACGTTTCGCAGCGATTCGATGAAGCGCGAGGTCGGTTACTGCATCTACCTGCCTCCGAGTTATGCGAAGGACACGGAGCGGCGGTATCCGGTCATTTATCATCTGCATGGTGCGGGCGGGAATGAGACGCGGAGCGTGTATTCGGCCAGCGTGCTGCACGAGGGCATCTTGGCGGGCAAGCTGCCGGAAATCGTGATGGTGTTCCCGAATGGCGGGCGTTCGACCATGTATCAGGACTCGGGCGACGGGCGCTTCATGGCGGAGACGATGATGATCAAGGAACTCATCCCGCACATTGACGCGACGTATCGTACCATCGCGGATCGCAAGGCGCGCTGCATCGAGGGCTTCAGCATGGGCGGGCGCGGCTCCACGAATCTCGCGATGAAGCATCCGCAGCTTTTCGGCTCGCTCTTCAACCAAAGCGGCAACGTCTATCACGTCTCCGACGCGAAGAACCTGCCCAACGCCTATCTCGGCAACGACCCGCAGCGCCTGCGCGACAACGACGCCTTCCTGAACCTCGAAAAGAACCTCGACTACATCAAATCCAACCTCCGCATCCAAGTCGCCTGCGGCACCGCCGACCCCGATCATCTCGTCACCGTGCGCGAGTATCACGAGGCGCTGACGAAGCTCGGTGTGCAGCACAGCTACTTCGAAGTCGAAGGGCTCGACCACAACCAGAAGAAGATGATCGACGGCCGCAAGGACACGTGGTTCGGCTTCCAGATCGAATCCCTCAAGCTCAACCAAGTCCCTCTGAACTACCTCAAGTGACACAGCACGTCCTGCCCGCCGGGGCATGGCGCCGCCCGTTTTGCATCGACAAGCAGGTGGAAGACCGGGTAAGCTGCTGGTTCTCAATGACCTGTCACGCCATGCGCCACATCCAGACAGCGATCGCCACGGGTTTCCTGCTGGCGTGGCCTGCGTGGGGTGCGTTTCCGAATCTGGCGCTGAAGCCTGTGGTGGTTGGGCAGATTCACTCGCCGACGAACATCATCAACGCGCACGACGGCAGCGGGCGGTTGTTCGTGTGCGACCAGATGGGGAAGATTTACATCATCCAGGGAGGCATGATGCTGCCGACTCCATTCCTGAACATCGCCAGCACCGGCAACGCAGCACCGAACAACGGCCCCGGACCCGTGGTGGGAGTGAGCACCAGTTACAGCGAGCGCGGGTTGCTGGGACTCGCGTTTCATCCAGGTTTCGCCAATGAGGCGTCGTCGGGCTACCGGAAGTTCTACGTGAACTATGTGAAGGATTACGTGGCAGGCACAGACCCTGCACCGCCGCAGGCGGGTGATCCGGTGAATGCCGTGACGGTGGTGGCCGAGTTTCAGGTCTCCGCGTCGAATCCCAACGTGGCGGATGCCTCCTCGGAGCGGCGCATCCTGATGTTCACGCAACCCCAGGCCAACCACGACGGTGGCCAGCTTGAGTTTGGACCGGATGGCTATCTCTACATCGGCGCGGGTGATGGCGGTGGCAGCAATGACAACGGCCTGGGGCACACAGGCCGCGAAGTCTCCACCACGAGCTGCCTGGGCAATGCTCAGGACAAGACGCGCTTCCTTGGGAAGATTCTGCGCATCGATCCGCTCGACCCCGATGGCGCGGGACCGCTGACTTACAGCATTCCTGACACGAACCCGTTCGTCGGCGCCGGCGGCGGTGTGAAGGAGGAAATCTACGCCTTCGGTCTGCGCAATCCGTGGCGTTTCTCCTTCGACAAACGTGCCGGCGGCACGAACCGCCTGTTTTGCGGCGACGTGGGCCAGGGGCGCATCGAGGAGATCAACCTCATCGTCTCCGGTGGCAACTATGGCTGGCGCTACAAGGAAGGGGTTGAGTTTCCGACGTTCTCCTCCGGTGCCGGCTCGAACCCGATGCCGGATCCGGGAGGCACAAAGATCGACCCCATCGCGATGTATGCGCACACGGGCGTCACCACGAGCCCCGTGCTGCCGCCGTTGGGATTGTCCGTGACGGGCGGCTTCGTTTACCGCGGCTCCGCGATCCCTGCGCTGCAAGGGAAGTATGTCTTCGGCGACTATGGCGCTGTGTCGGGCAGTTCAGATGGACGTTTGATGGGCCTGGAGGAGACCGCGCCGAACAGCGGCGTTTTCACACTTACGGAGGCGCTGTCGCTCTTTGGACTGGCGAATCCGATCGTCGGGAAACGCATCCTCTGCCTCGGCGAGGACGAAAGCGGTGAAATCTACATCGGGATGAAGACCAAAGGAGGCGTGCTGGAGCTCGACAACGGCCTGCCATCAGGGAGCCTCTACAAAATCATGCCAGTGCAGACGACGACGGCGAACCTGACATCCTCGCAGGACAACACGATGTTTTCGGAGGACGGTTCACTCAGTGACGGGCGCGGTTACCTGTATTCGGGGCGCACGGGCATCATCTCCGGCTCCTCCGACCTGCGCCGCGCACTGGTGATGTTCAATGTCGCGACGATCCCGACCGACGCCGTTGTGACCTCCGCGCAGGTACGATTGCGGCTGAACAAGGCCGGCCCCAATGTTACAACCACGACATCACTCGGGCTGCACCGACTCAATGAAACCTGGGGAGAAGGCACATCCGCCAACGTGAACGGCGGCAATGGTGCGACCGCCGTCGCGCCCGATGCGACCTGGACGCATCGCTTTTATAACACAACCGCATGGAGCACCGCTGGCGGAGTGTTTCAGGCCACAGCATCTGCGTCAGTCACCGTGGGCGCTGTGCCGGGTAATCTCACCTGGGCAACCACGACGCAGTTGCAGAACGATGTGCAAAGCTGGATCAATGGCTCAGTCACCAACGCCGGCTGGCTCGTCCGTGGTGATGAGGGCAGCGACGGCACCGCCTGCCGTTTCGACAGCAAACAGCTTGGCTCCGTACTGCCGCTGCTGACCGTCGTCTATGATCTAGGACCGCAGCCGGCACCGTTCGAAAACTGGCTGGCGACCTATTATCCAGGCAACCTCACTGGCCAGTTCGTGGATCCAGAAGGTGATGAGGACAACGACGGCATCAAAAACCAGATCGAATACGCCTTCGGCCTCAGCCCGCATTCCCACGACACGAACAGCGACTTCAGCGCCACCACTGCACCTGCCGCGGACAACGCCACGGATTTCTTCACCACGTTCCGGCGGGACACGAACGCAACCGACCTCACCTACCGGCTGCAAATCAGCTCCAACCTGAGCCAGTGGACCACCATCGCCAGCAGCACGACGGGTGGTCCAGCCGTGGGAGAAAACGGTGGTGAAATCGTCTCCGAAAACGGCCTCGTGGATTCTGTCAATCTCGTCACGGTGCGTGTGACCTTGCCCGCTGGCGCCAACAGCCGTCAATTCGTGCGGCTGCAGGTGGACCGGCAGTGAGGCGGGGTGTTTCTGGTTCTTGGTTCGTTGTTCTTGGTTAACCTGGAAACTCACGCTCCGGTTCACTTCGTGATCTGAACACCGAGAGGCGCGGTGATGATGCGGCCATCGAGGCGAACCTGGCAGAAGAGGCGGAGGAAACCGGTCTGCGGGGGGTAAATTTTGAAATTGAGGGAGGGGCCGCCACGGAGGTCGTCACGTAGAATGTCACCGCCAACAGGATGAAGACGCAGGACGGTTTTCCCATCGTCGTAAATGCCGGTGAGATGCGCGAAGGCGTTCATGAGCGGCTCCAGACGCGTGACGGGCTGGTTGGCGCTGTCGGTGATTTGCAGGCGCATCACGCTGACCTGCCGCGCCGGTGGAGCGCCGCCATTTCCGGCGGTGAACGTGAGCTGGAAATGAAAACCGCCCGCCTTGACCTCAAGCGCGTCGATGAAATCGTGTTTGGAACGATCCACCACGTTGAACGTGCCGCCGAGATCGGCAAAGGGATGTTCCGGCAGGGCGGTTTGTGCCGGCACGACCTCCGCCCACACACGATACGGCCCCGCCGTGGCAGGTGTGAAGGATGCGGTGAAAGCGTCCGAAGTGGCGTCGGCAGCAGGCGTGAGCAGATGAAAGTCGGCGAGCGTTGGATCGACGAGAAACAGGCGAACAGTCGCGGAATGGAACGGAAGGAGGTCTGTGGTGGAAAAGTGTTTGTCGTCCGCGGAGAGCAATGATGCCTGGAGCGACACTGGCGTGCCTGATTTGAGCGCCGCTGCTGCGGTGAGCTTCAACCGCACTAATGGTGTGTCTGTGGCGGCAAAGAGGTCGGTGTATGGAATGCGACGAACGCGCAACGGGCCCTGGCAGACGCGGCAAAGTGCTTTCGCGTCGGTGGACATCATTTCCGGATGCTGCGGGCAGAAGTGAATCTCCGCGCGCACATCCTGCTCTGAAAACGCGGGTTGCAATTCCTTCAGCGCCGCTTGCAATCGTGCGAATGCGGCGTCGGTGGAGGATTGCAGCCGCGCCATGCTGTTTTGCGCGATGTCATTGACGAGGCGGAAGGCGACTGGTGAGTGCGCGTCGATCCGCTGACGATTTTCGGTGCTCGTGGCAGAGCGTGAGAGCGTGCGCAACGCGGGGCTGCAAAGCGAGATCTGCTGCGGAATCTCATCGAGACGCCGTTCCTTGAGCAGGCGTTGCACATTTGCGGTGGCGAGACGGATGACATTCCACGCCTCGGCTGCGGTTTGCGGATCGAGCACCTGCGGCGGAACGGGCAGATCGGCACGCACAGGACCAAAGGCCGAAAGGAGAAAGCAAAAAACAGAAACAAGAAGCCGGCGGCACATGGAGTTCACTTCACAACGATGTCGTCGGGCGTCCACATGGTTTTGTCCGGTCCGGCGGAGCGAATTTCCATCTCCTGCGCGGAGATTTGGTGGAAGAAGTAGGGCGTGCCGTAGAAGTCGAGGAGTTCGCCCTGGTCGTTGAGGCGCAGATGTTGCTGCGGAAGGTAGCGCACGCCCTGCGGGTTGCCGCCGTTGAGCGTTCTGGCGATCTCCGCGTTGGTGCCGACGGGGTTGCCACCAAAACGCTGGCCGAAGTGACGCAGATTGAGTGCAACGTCCTCAGCTTCGACTCGTGCGGGGTTTGGCTGCTGCGGAGGCGGACGTGGGATGACGCGTGGCGCTGATGCAGGAGCGGGATTGGCAGGCACGGGTGGTGGTTCCGTCGGTTTGGGTGACGTGGACACCGGAGATGGAGCGGCGGCAGGCGTGGGACCGGGACGAGGGCGCGACGCAACAGGCTGAGGCACCGGCCTGTCACGCAAGCTCCATGTGGCGAACAGCACCGCGAACACGAGGAACAGCAAGACTGCAACAAAGGTGATCCGTTTCATGCCTCACAACATGAACCCGAGGTCGCTGGTGGGAAAACGCGAGAGATTCGGGAAGATGGCGCTCATGTCGGTGTTGGTGACGCCGAACCATTTTGCGAGCGTGGCAGAAAACTGATCGACAGCGAGCGTGGGGATCCAACGGCCGGTGCTGGTGTCATCCGGGCCATTGATGGCAAAGACCGGCAGATGGCCGTAGGTCTGGCCGCCTTTGACCGCGCCACCCATGATGACGTGATGACCGCCCCAACCGTGGTCACTGCCCTGGCTGTTCGTGGGGAAGGTGCGGGCAAAGTCACTGGCGGTGAAGGTGGTGACGTTGTTGGAGGCGCTGATCTGCTCCATGGCACGCTGGAAGGCATACATGCACTCACTGACCTCATTGAGAAGCGTGGCATGCGAGCCCGTGGTGGTGTTGAGAGTGGGAGTGAGAGTGACCTGCGAGGTGTGCGTGTCGTAGCCACCGACAGAGCAAAAGAAGATCTGGCGCTTCATTTCAAAACCAACACGTGCCGCGATGAGGCGGGCGATCATTTTGAGCTGGTTGCCAAGGCCCGTGTTGGGGAAAGGCGTGTTCCAGACCCAGGTGCCGGGCGGTGTGTCGGTGGACATGGCGGTGCCGGCGATGCTGGCATTGAGCAGGTCGCCAGTGGCAATGGCATTGTCGAGCACGTGGGCGTAAGTGGTGCGCTGCAGGTTGCCTGTGCTGACGCCGAGGATGTCACGCAACGCCTTGACGCGCGTGCCGGTGCCGCTCATGAGATTGCCGCTGAGGGTGACCGCACCTGCGGTGGAAACGTGGTACTGGGAGATGAGATTGCCGACTTCGAGCGTGTTGGCGCCGTTGAGGGAGACGGACATCGAAATTTTGCCGGTGGGATTGGCCCACGCATTGAGCAGATCGGCCGTGCGCCCGCCCCAGCCGGTGGAGGGCGGCTGATCAGGGATGGAAGTCTGCCATTGGGTGACCTGATCACTGTGGGAAAAGAGCTGCGGCGGCTTGGTGCCGGTGGCGTTCGACAAATACTCTGCACGCGTGATGGGACGCACCAGCGTGCCGACATTCATCACCACGGCGAGCTTGTCCTCGCCAAAGAGCGTCTGCAACTCCTGGCAGTTCGGATGAAAGCCATATGTGTGGCCGTCGGCATCTTGATATGGAGTGGTGCCCGTCGAATAAATCGGAAGAAGCGATGAGGAAGGCAGCGCCAAGTTGCCACGGATGGCAGTGTACTGGTCGAAGGAAGCGGTGTCGGTGGGAACGATCCAGTTGTTGGAGTCGTTGCCGCCGGAGAGGAAGAGGCAGACGAGGGCCTTGTAGTCAGCGGGCGGATCAGCGGCGAGAACGGAATTGATCAGGCGCAAGTCACGGATGGTGCTGGAAATGGCGACGGCACCCATACCGCAGGCCGAACGGCGAAGAAGGCTGCGACGCGTGAGGATGTTGGGCACAGGACGTGGATTCATGAGGGCTTCAACGCTGGATGGTGAAATCGGGACTGGTCAGAATGAGATGAATAATGGCGCGGAGGCGGTCGCGCTTGTGGGTATCACTCGGCGCGGTGGTGCCCTGGTTGTAACTCACCACGGAGACATGCGCGTTGGTGAGGCCGGCAGCGTTCGGAGATGTCGTGCAATTGACCGAGTTGGTACCATTCAATCGGAAGGTTGTCGGGCCCGTGACTGTGATGGTGCGGGTCGTGGTGGTGTTGTTGAGCGTCGATGAGAAGCTGCCGTTGGTGACACCGCTGATGAGCACCGTGTCGCCGGTGTTGAGGTTGTGGTTCACCGCCGTGGTGACTTCGCAGCCTGTGCCGGTGGCGATGGACGAGACCGGCGTGGCGATGAAGTTTTTGATCACCGTCTTTGCCTGCGTGGACATCTGGCCCGCGAGCAGGAGGGTGCAGAGCTGGTCGATGAGTCCTCTGGGAGGTGTGTTCACCGTGTCGAGGAGGTTTTGATTGTGCGTCCATGGCACCGTGGTGTCCAACGGCGCACCGAGTCCGATGTCCGCGATGGGTGCGGCCCCCATCCAGCCGCTGAAGTTCAGAACGAGGGTGTTGCTGCCCGTCTTGAAGCTGCTGATACCGTTGGTGTTGCCTGGATTGAAGAGGCCGTTGTAGAGGAAGTTCGCCTGCCGCACCACGGTGGTTTCCGCCGTGGTCTGGAACTCCGGCGTCGTAATGCCTTGGGACGCCAGCGTACCCGGGAATTTATAGTCCGGCAGGAAGAAGTTGAACACCGTGGGAGAATTGAGCGGCGTCTGGTTGATGTCGGTGTCCGTGTTGCCCATGGCAAAGGTGCTGGGCAGGCCATTGACGGTGCCGGTGCCACTGCTGAGCGGCTGGCTGACGAGCGGGAAAATGTACATGCCGTTGTCCGCGTCATTGGCCCCACCCTGCGTGGCAATGGCAGTGCTGGTGAGCACGGTGAAGGTGTTGGCGTCAGGCACGGACTCGACGACGAACTCCCCGTCTGTCGGACGAGGATTGCCGACGGTGAAGTTGAGATAGACCGGGTCGTTGACATTGAGGTGGTGATCGGCGATGCCGCCATGAATGGTGTCGAACGTGATGCGTTTTTCCTGCGGCGCGGCCAGTCCCGAGTCCGAGACAGTGAAGGATCCCTGGAAGCGCACCATGCGGATGTAACCGCTGCGCGCCGTGGTGTCCGGCGCGGTGATGGTGAAGCTGTTGCTGCTGCCACTGTCCGTGGCCGGGCTGTTCACCGTATAGGAACCATCGGTCATCGCCGGACCGGAGGTGGGCGTGGTGGCGAAGTCGAGCCAGCATTTCATGCCGGCAGCCAGCCAGTGACTGCTGATATTGATGGTCATGGTGGTGGAGCCAGCGGTCTGGGAATAGGTGCCGGAGAGACCTTCGTTGGTGGTTCCATTGGTTGTGTTAACCCCGAGCCAGCCCTTGGCATTGACGGAGAAACTCGTCGCCGTGGGTGCTGGTGTGCTGAGTACCGTGTAAACCTCCGAGCTCGGTGTCGTGTCCCCCGGAACGAAAGAGCCTGACCGCTGGAACTCCAGGAAGACGCTGTTTCCACCTGCCAGCTTGTTGGGCATGCCGGTGATGTTGATGACGTGCGAGTTGCTCTGGCTGTAACTGCCACTGGCACCCTCCAACCGGAAGGCCCGGCCAGCGGCGGCAACGCGCATGACGGGCTCACGTTGCTTGCCGAAGGCGGGAATCGTTATCATCTGCGGACTGCGGGCCTCATAATCGAGCAGGACGGCCTTGATGACGGCTTGCATGTCACCGCGCACGCCGGAGCCGTTGTCGTTGAATTTTTGCACCACACGGTAGAGGTAGTCACGCGAAGGATGACTGGTGACGAGGCGCTGGATGAGCTGGCGGCAGATGAAGGGGCCGACATTGGGATGATTGAAGAGCATCTCGTGCGCAGCGTCGAGTTCCTGCGCCGGCAGCGCCTGATAGGCAGAATCGTTGTACTGCGTGCTGTTGTGGGTGGCGAGCGGATCGAGCGGCTGGCCGCCCGCTGTCGTGAGACCGGGCAGCACCACGTTGTTCAGCAGACGCTTCTGCCCGACGTAATGGCGGGCAGGCACGTCCCGCATCTGTCGTGTCCAGTCGGTGATGGCGTTGAGCGAAGTGTGAGGAGCGCCATCGTAGCCGTAGTCCCAGCCGGTGAAGACATGGGCAAAGCCGATGATTTCACGCTGGGTGTAGGTGTCGATGGGGGAATCCGATGAATCGAGAATCAAACTGCCGTCCGGCCACATCCGGAACAGGCCGATGGAGAAGAGCTGTTTGATCTCGCGCGCATAGTTTTCATTCGGGATTCGTCCCACGGACTGGTCTGGCTTGTCATTGCGCAGCATGTCGAGATAGCGACCCATGGTGGGTGTGAGGGTCACGGTCTTCAGAATATCGCGGAAGCTGCCGAAGGCATTGGCCGCCAGTCGATCGTAGTAATACGAGAGGGCATCCGCACGGTTGTCCAACGGCCCTTGGGCGGACACGACGAGGGTTTCGCTGAGCGCAAAGGCGATTCGCTGGCGGAGCTGGTCAGCACCCGAGATCGAATTCCGCCACCAGGCATTGAAGGTCAGCGTTTCGTCAAACTGCGCACCACCGCCGGCATCCGAGAGTTCCCGGGCGAGAACTTCCGGCAATTGAACTGAGGCGGGCTTGGTGAACTGGTCCTCGATCCAAAGCTCATAACGACTCTTGCCACCTGCTGGCGTGAGTGCTTGCAGCGCGTCAATGTCGGCGATGTTGGCGCCGAAGGTGGCCTGCGCGAGGAAGCGCACGGCTCCTTCGTTCGTGTCGCTGTCATCCGTCCACGACAACGGCGCGGGCGGTGGAGTGAAGGTGCGGGAACCGGCGGCCAGCGTGTAGTTGCCGCGGATTTCACCGGCAGGATACATGGCAGTGTGCAGGTTGATGTAAGCCTTGCCCTGCTTGATGATTTCGCGGATGTCAGCAGTGGAGAGAGTTCCCACGGGAGTGATGGTCCATTTGTAAGCGCCTGCATCCGGACCGGTGCTGATCAAACCGTCACCTGGAGTGGCGGGAGTGTCGATGTCATAAACAATCGTCGAGGCATGTGTCAGATACGGGTCGGTGTGGATGTGTTGGGACGTGATCGACCCGGTCAGACCACTGTAGCTGTAGCGCATGATGGCATAAGACTCGTCGGCGCTGAGACGCAGCGTGGAAGTACCCACGCCGTTGGTGGCGGCACCGCCTTGAGACAGCATCGAGGCCACGTACAACGTTCCCGGCGTGGAGCCAGGCGCAGGCGGTGTGTAAGAGGTAAGAACGTAACCGGGCACGATTTCAGCGGGAGCACCGCCGCTTTGGCCCGGCTTGGCCCAGCCCACCGCCAGATGATCGGATCCAACGCCCGCTTTGTGCAGGATCTCGATGTAATAACGCTTTCCTTCCACCAAGGCGAGCCAGGGGGACTTTTGATTCGGCTCGCCCGCGTTGTTCCATTCCTGCGCCGCGGTACCCGTGCTCACCCAGGCGCGTTTGAAGGCATTGACCGGCTCGTCGTCGTTGGAAACCCACAATTCTGCCGCGTTGCTGGAGGCGATCCAGAAGTAGTAGTTTCCAGTCGTCGGTGCGGTGATGTAACCACGGATGCGTGCGCCGTAATCATCGGCGGCATCGGTCGGCCCTTGCAACAAGGTAAGATTCGAGGTGCTGCTTGGCGCATTACCAGTGGGAATGTCGGCCACGGTGGTGCCGGAGACGCCATCCCACTGTTCGCGCACGATGGTGCCGCCTGTGTTCTCCACATGCAGGTTGATGAGAGACTTCGTGGTGCCGTTCGCATCTGTGATGGTCACCAGAATCTGGTAATCTCCCACCGCATTGGCGGGCGGTGTGCCACTGAGCACGCCGCCATTGTAAGTCAGCCACGGCGGCACGCCACTGAGGCTTGCGGCAGCTCCGTTGCTCGCTGTCACAGGAATGGACACCGCACCGCCCACCAGCGCCACGACGTCTGTGGCGCTCACATGAGAAGGTGGCGCCAGGGGCACCTCCGCCGGATAAAGCCGCTCTGTCGGGATGATCTGCCTCGGCTGGCTGGGGCTGAACCAGAACAGCTTGCACCGCGTGAAGCCGGAGCTTTCCCAGTATTCCAGCCGGATGTCATATCTGGCACCGCCCAGCATGGGCAGTCGGACAAAACGCTCATTCCCGTTCGAGGACCAGTCCTTGAAAGGTTTGTTCAAGAAGTCGAAGTTCATGTTCCCCAGGCTGCCATCGGTGTATTTCCCGGCGCCCAAGTTGACGACAAAAGCACCCGTCAGTCCGGCCGGAACCTGGCCCGCACCGGTGCCGATCGGCACATCCACGCCGATCATCGCGATCGAGCCGGTTCCGGTCGTGAACGAAGTGCCGTAGTTGACAGTGAAGGTCGTCGCCGTTGCTGCCGTGATGACTTTGGTCGCGTATGCCTGGGAACTCAGATTTCCGCTAGTCGGGTCCAGAAATACGTTCTGTCCCACCTGGAAGGCGTTCGCCGGAAATCCTAGCACCGAATAGTCGATCACCGTGTCACCGGTGCCCGACGTGTAGCTGTAGGTACCGGTGCCTGCTGGATACACCGTGGTCACCAGACGGTTGATGTTGTCACTGACATTGATGCTGCCGGAGCCCGACGCGAACTGATTGGCGCCGATGTTCACGGTGAAGGTCGTCGCTGTCACGGCGGTGATGGTGTAGGGAAGCTGGCCCAGATTGACGCTGCCAGTCGTGGGATCCACTTCCACCGTTTCTCCCACGATGTAGCTTCCCGCCGTGATGTTGGTGAGGTTTGAATAATCGACCACCATGTCACCTGTGGAGCTATCATAGGTGTAGGTACTGCCGGTGGCGTTGGAGAGATTCCCGCTGGAGGGATCAAGCCGCGCAGACTCTCCCACCGCCACGCTGCCAAACTTCAGCACGGAATTGGCATAATTGACGATCGTGTTTCCGGTGGTGCGGTTATAAATGTAAGTGCTGCCGCTGGAGTTGGCCGCGGGAAACATCTTCAGCTCCTGGGGCTGGCCGTTGATCCACAACGAACAGCCATCGTCCGCCTGCACCACAAAGGTGTACTCCTCGGTGAACTGCGGCTGCACCTGTCCCGTCCAGCGGACGGTGAAGGTATCTGGATTGATGAGATTCACATCCGGCGTGCCGGTGCCCCACAGGCCGTTGTTGCTCGTGGTCACGGCTGCATCGACGCCGATGCGACCAGAGGCGTTTGAGAAGGTCGTGTTTGTGTAGGTCTTGTTGTAAACGCCCGTCGTGGTGCTGGCAGGACGGTTTTCGAGGAAGCAGGATGCCCCTGCGCTCTGATTCGAAGGCAGCGTGCTGCCCGTGCTGTTGACCGTCACAGTGAACGAGTTGGCGTCCGGCACAGTCGCCACAGTGTACGTTCCGTTGTATCCGTTCAGATCGATGCTGTTGGGCGTGAACAAGTTTCCAGACGAGAACGCCAGCATCACCGGGTTGCCGACGGACAATCCGTGGCTCGTGAGCGAGATGGTCGCCGTGCCCGTGGTGACCGGTGCGCCACGGGTGAACGCGTACGTGGCCGCTTGTGTGTGCGTCAACTGTTCCGCCTGTGGAATGTTGGCAAAGGAGCCTCCATTCCGGCTCCATTGCAGGCGGCAGCGTGCCTCGCCCGTGGTTTCGACGTGCTCGACCCGCATGAGGTAGCGCTGCGCTGGAGAGCCAGGCACGCTCAGAGAGATGCTGCTGCTGATTTTGAAGGTGCCAATCACCTCGTCGTCAGCCACGCCATCCTCCGGGCTTGCCGTGGCTGCGGTGTCCCAGCCGTGCTCCAGGATCTGCTCCGCAGGATCCTGGATGATGCCATCGCCATTTTGATCCAGCAGCACGCGGGCCTTGTCATCCGCATCGAGCTGGAAGCGGTAACTGCCCGCGTTCGCCGGGCTCAGATACATCTCAAATGTGTCGGAGTAGTTGTCCGGCACGTTGGTCGCCGTTGTTCCGGCAGCCGCGGCAACCGCGACGCCATTCGGCGTGCCTCCCATCCACTCATTGTTGATGTTCGCATCCACGCGGGTGATCACCGCCGGATGCGGCACGGACTGGATGCTGAAATAACAATTGCTGCTGCTGCTGGCTGGCAGCGACGCGCCCGATGGCAGCGTGCAGGTGAACGTGGTCGCAGTTTTCGATGCCACGGGGTAGTTGAAATGATTGTACGCGGTCGTGTTGAGATTGCCGCCATTGAAGGTCAGCTTCACCTGCGTCCCAACTGAGATGGCGGCAAGAATGTCGGCCAGTCGTTGTGCAGAAAGCCCCGTCGGCGTCACCACCACCGACCCGGTGTAGTTCGGCGATGAACCCGAACGTGTGTACGCGTAGTTGGCGAAGTCACCAAAGTTCGCGGCATGCGCGTAAGTGGAGCTGGCATTGTCATAATAGCGTGCCAGCAGTCCCGTCCCGCCGGCCGCCGTTGTGTTGTTGATGATCACACTCGCCTGCCCGGCCCCACCAATCAACAGCGGAGCGGAGGAGTCGGTAGTGCCGCTGGTCAGAGTCACCGTCACAGATTCACCGCCTTCGAGACTCGCGTCGGCATTTGGCGTGATGGCGACATACGCATCCTTCGAACCCGGCGCAAAATGCACCGACCCTGTCAGCGCCACATAGTCCGCCGCGGCAGCGGTGCCCCCTATTGTGTAATAAATCGTCGCGCCTAGCAGCCTGTGGTTGCGGCGCAGTCGCAGCATCCCCGGCGGCCCGCCATCCTCCGATGCAAACGCGTTGTCAGCCCCCACCGTCACCGTGTCCTGCGTCTGCAATTCCTGCGTGATCTCATCCGCATCACTCACACCGTCGCCGTTGCTGTCGGTGGCGTTCGGGTTCAGCCCCAGTTTCCGCGCCACCCAGTCGGAGACGCCGTCGCCATTCGTGTCCACATCGGAGGTCTCCAGCTTGTAGAACTTCTTCGAGTCCGCCGGCTTGGTGATCGAAATGAACGCCTCCGTCTGGTCGGCAGAGGGAACGTATTCCTGCACGCCATTGACTGGTGTCTGCAATGTCTCCGGACTCCAAGTCAAGCTGCCAGGACTGTCAGCACTGAGCACGCGGTACTTCTTTCCTGCCTCCACCTTTGCGGTGAACACCACCGCGCCTCCGGAGATCACCATGTCGCCGATCTTGAAACAATCATTTGCCAGAAACGGATTCGTCCCCGCGATCGACTCCACAATGTTGCTACAGCCATCCTTGTCCTCGTCGCCATTCGGGTCCAGCGCCCACGCATTGAACTGCCCCTGCCAGATGTCATCCAGCGTGTCAGGACCATTGGTCTGTCCTACCGGCACGAGTCCTGGCGGCCATTTGATCTGATCAGTGAGAGAGATTGCAGCCGCGTCGGCAACAAAAGCCAGGGACAGCAACAGGAACGCCAACAAGCGCAGTCGATGATGGAGCATGGTGGTTGAAAACACACACAACCATGCTCTCACCACGTCACACAGAACGTCCGATCGCATTGATTGTGAATTGATTGCAAAATACCAGACCGCCACAACGCAGGTCAATGCCATTCGTTGCATTCGCTCATGGTGAATCTCCCAAGCTATCTCAGGAACATTTGGGATGCACTCAGGCTTGTGCCGTACGTCCGTTGCCAATCCCGCTCTTCCTTCCGCATTGTCCGCACCGGAGTGCCCGAAGATGAACCGATTTTCATTATTGTTCGTCCCTGCACAGAAGCAGCGTTGGCCATGCCTTTGACGACATGAAACTTGGTTCGCGACCCAGCCTGGCAGCCATCCTCCTGCTGCCCGTCCTGTTGCACGCCCAGCTCGTGCGGCAGACAAACACCACGCTCAACCTGCCCGCCTCGTTGCCGACGGCGACGGGTTACACCACAACAAACGCCATCACCTTCGCGGGTGGCGGCGGAATGACCTTCAGCAACCCGATGTGCACCGCCTATCCGGTGGGCGAAACAAACCGCCTCTACGTCGCGCAACGCGCCGGGCAAATCCGCGTGGTCAACAACCTCAGCGCAGCAAATCCATCACAGGCCGTCTTCATGGACCTCGGTGCGTATCTCACCAGCATCGGGCAGTCGTTGCCCACGAGCGACGAATATGGGCTGCTGAGCATGGTGTTTCACCCGAACTACAACCAGAATGGCTACTTTTACTGCTGGTTCAGCATCATGATCGACGGCCAGGCACATGAACGGCTCGCACGCTTCCAGGCCACGGGCACGGCGGGTAGCTACAACGCCGCAGCAAGCGCCGACCCCGCGACAATGACCCCGCTGCTGACCATTTACGACCAGGCGGTCAACCACAACGGTGGCGACCTCTCCTTCGGCGCTGATGGCTACCTCTATCTCTCGCTCGGCGATGAGGGAGGCGGCGGTGACTTCTACAACAACGCCCGCTTCATCAACAAGGACTTCTGGGGCCAGATGTTGCGTCTCGACGTGGACAGCAAGCCCGAGAACCTCGCGCCCAACGCGCACTCGCAGCCGGCCTCGACGAGCCATCCCAGCGCTGTGCATGCAGGCACTTACAAGGTGCCGGCTGACAATCCGTTCATCGGATACACGAGCTGGCACAATCTGGCGGTCGATCCCGCGACGGTGCGCACGGAGATTTTCGCCACCGGCTTCCGCAATCCGTTCCGCTTCACCATCGATCCACCCACCGGCCGCATTTTTCTCGGTGACGTCGGCCAGATGCTCTGGGAAGAAGTGGACATCGTGGTGAAGGGTGGCGACTACGGCTGGAGCTGGCGCGAGGGGCTGCACTCCTATTCATCGTTCAATGCGCCGTCCACGCCTCCTGCGAACGGCTTCAATCCCATCGACCCCATCTTCGAGTACGATCACACCAACGACGGTGGTGGCAGCGGCAACGATGCGATCATCTACGGCACGTCGGTCTGCGGCGGAATCATCTACCGCGGCAACCAGCTCACCGAGCTTCAGGGCAAATACATCTTCTGCGACATCTTCGGCGGCGGCGGAATCATCGCGGCGCTCACCGAAACGAGCCCCGGTGTGTGGACCGGCCAGCAGCTCACCACCCGGCCGCAAATCGTCGATTTCGGCACCGATCCACGCGATGGCGAGCCGCTGCTCTGCGGACTCGGCGGCACGATATACAAGCTTGTGCGCAGCGGCACCACCGGCACCGCGCCGCCCGCCACGCTGTCAGCCACGGGCGCGTTTTCAAACCTCGCCACGCTCACGCCAAACACGGGCATCGTGCCCTACGATCCGAACGTCGCCTTCTGGAGCGACTACGCGATCAAATCACGCTGGTTTTGCATCAAGAACACAAGCGACACGATCACCTTCAACTCCGCGGGCAACTGGACCTTCCCCACAGGCATGGTGTGGATCAAGCACTTCGACATCGAGACGACTCGCGGCAGTCCGGCGACGCGACGACGGCTGGAAACACGTTTCCTCGTCAAAACGGCCACTGATGTCTATGGCCTGAGCTACAAATGGCGCACCGATCAGACAGACGCCGACCTCGTCGCCGAATCCGGCCTCACCGAGGTGATTCCAAGCAGTTCACCCTCGCAAACATGGCGCTATCCGAGCCGCGGTGAGTGCGTCACCTGCCACACAGCCGCCGGTGGACACGCGCTGAGCTTCAACACGCCGCAGCTCAACCGCACACGTGACTACGGCGCCGGTTTGCAAAATCAAATCCAGGCCTTGAGCGATGCAGGTTACTTCAGCACACCCGTCACCGGCGTGAACAACCTTCCCGCCTTCACCGCGGCGGCTGACACGACGCAGTCGCTCGAATGGCGCGTGCGCTCGTATCTGGCCGTGAATTGCGTGCAATGCCACCAGCCCGGTGGCGCGTCACAGGGATACTGGGACGCGCGCATCACCACCAGCACCGATCTGGCGAACTTGATCAACGGCGCACTCGTGAACAACGCCAACGACGCCACCAACCGCTTCGCGGTGCCAGGGGATGCATCTCATTCAATGCTGCTCAGGCGCCAGCAAGGCAATGGCGTCACCCGCATGCCTCCGCTGGGCACGTTTGAGCGCGATCTGGTCAATGAACAGCTCGTGAGCGACTGGATCGCATCGCTCACGACCAGGCAAAATCTCACTCAATGGCTCGCCGCGCAAAATCCGCCTGTTGGCAATGCGGGTGACGATCCTGATCACGACGGACGCAGCAACGAGCTGGAATACCTCACCGGCACCGATCCCCATGCCGCCTCCAGCGGCTGGAGCTACGGCGTCATGCAGCCCATCGGCGGAATGGTGCAGCTTCAGTTCACTCATCCCGCCAATCGCGCCGCCATCATCGAGGTGAGCACGGATTTGATCAACTGGCAGACATGGAACGTGCCGGGCAACCAGCCCTTCTATCCCGCCACCGACACCACACGAACCATCAGCGCGCCGGCCAGCGGTCCGGACCACTTCTTCCGCGTGCGTTTTGCAGAACTGTGAACGACTGATTCACCGCGTCGCGGTTTCACCTTCCTTATGAAAACCAACATCCTGCTCCTCTCCCTCCTTCTGTCTCTGCCGCTGCACGCGCGCACCTGGACCGAGGCCGCCACGGGCCGCAAGCTTGAAGGCGATTTTGTCACAGCCACCGACACCACGGTCACCGTGCGTCTCGCGAACCGTTCCACCATCGACTTGCCGCTCACCCGGCTTAGCGAGGCAGACCAAGCCTTCGTCAAAGAGCAGGCAAAGCCCGCCGCAAAACCCGAGGAAAAGACTGCGGGCAAAGATGACGTGAAGAAACAGCTCCTCGGCACTTGGGACGGCTACATGGCCGACAGCGACGGTTCGCGCCACGGCGACATCCGCCTTGTCATCACCGAGGAGAAAATCACCGCCTCGAATCCGCAGGGCAATCGCGAGATGGGCGCCGGAACCTACAAGGTCAGTGGCCGCCGCATCGACGCCACCGGCACCGACGGCCAGTTCGCCGGCAAAAAATACGAGGGCATCTTCGATCTCGACGGCAAGACACTCAAATGGTGTTCCGCCAACGACAACCCGAACTCGCGCCGTCCGGACAAGCTCCAGACGAACACACAGGCCGGCCAGTTCCTGATGGTGCTGGAGAAGAAATGATCGTTCATGCGCCTCCTCGTCATCGAAGATGAAGTCAAAGTGGCCCGCTTCATCGAGCGCGGTCTGCGCGAGGAGGGTTTTGTCGTCGAAGCGGCCCACGATGGGGACGCCGGCCTCACGAAGGCCCGCGATGGTGGTTTTGATCTCATCATTCTCGACGTGATGCTGCCGCAGCGTGACGGCTTCTCGGTGCTGAAGGAGCTGCGTGCCGCGCACGTTCCCACCCGCGTGCTCATGCTCACCGCACGCGATGGCGTGGGCGACCGCGTGCAAGGGCTGGATCTCGGCGCGGATGATTACCTCGTGAAACCCTTCGCGTTCGCGGAACTGCTCGCCCGCGTGCGTGCGCTGCTGCGGCGCCCGGCCGCCGACGAGCCCGCGCTGTTCCACGCCGCCGATTTGCAGGTGGATGTGCGATCACGCCGTGTCACGCGCGCCGGAAAACTGGTGTCGCTCTCCACCAAGGAGTTCGGCGTGCTCGCGCATTTGCTGCGTCGTGCCGGTCAGGTGGTCACGCGCGCGGAGCTTGCCGAAACCGTATGGGAAGACCTCCCCAACACGCCCAGCAACGTGATTGAAGTCACCGTTTACCATCTGCGTGAAAAAGTGGACCGTGGCTTCGCGCCCACGCTCATCCAGACTGTGCGCGGTGTCGGTTACCTTCTGCAAAAACCATGAGATCACTCCGCGGACGCCTGTTTCTGAGTTTCCTCACGCTGATGACGGCGGGGATGGCCATCTTCGGCGTCATCGTCTGGCTCGTCGCACGCGAGGCAATGATGAACGACATGGACGATTTTCTGCGCACAAAGGCCATGCTCCTCGGCAGGCTGGTCAATCTCACGCGTTTGCGTGTCGAGCCGTGGATCGAGCAGGAAATGCAGGTGCAGGAGCGTCACTTCATGCTCCAGGTGTTCGACGGAAATGGCGTCTTCGCCGGCAAATCGAGCAATCTGGCTGCTGCAATCCCGCTCAGTGATGAAGTGCGTCGCTCCCAGCATCCGGCCGGCAACGCGGTGATCGAAACGCTTTACAGCGAAGGCCGTGCGTTTCGTGCCGCCACGCATCCTCGACGTGATTTGTGGGGAGATCCTGTGACGATCTATGCCCAGGCGCTGATGCCGCTGGACATGCTGCATGCACGGCAAAACCGTTTGCTGGTGTGGCTGGTGGGATGCGGCATCGCCATGCTTGCCGCTGGTGGCGTGGCAGCCTGGCATCTGAGCAGGCAGTGGCTTCGCTCCGTTTCATCGTTGGAGGAGGCGGCGCGCGGTCTCGGCAGCGGCGAACTCGGCATCCGCCGTCTTTTCGTGCCATCGGACGACGCGGAACTCGCCGCGCTCGCCAGCGCGTTCAATCATCTGCTCGACCGCCTGGAGGCCGCTCACACCACGCAGCAGCGTTTCACCGCCGATGCATCGCACGAGCTGCGCACGCCGCTCACCGTGCTGCGTGGCGAGATCGAGGTCGCTTTGCGCAAACCCCGCAGTGCCCAGGAATACCGCGAGGTGCTCGTGAGCAACAAGGAGGAGATCGAACGCCTCTCCCGCCTCACCGAAAACATGCTCGCGCTCGCGCATGTCGATGTCGGTGATGCCATCACGCAGCGCGAACTCGTCAATGTGAGCGAAGTTTGCTCCACCGTGGCGTCACGCCTGCAAAATCTCGCCGCTGAGCGCCAGATCACGCTCCAGCACGAGGAAACGACCACCGAGCCGGTGAGTGTGAACGGCGACCGCGTCGCGCTCGAACGTGTGGTGTTCAATCTCGTCGAAAACGCGGTGCGCTACTCGCCCACAGGTGAAAACGTGACTGTGCGTGTGTCAAAAGCACCGCCGTGGATCGAAATTCAAGTCATCGACACCGGCGGCGGCATCGCGCCGGAGCATTTGCCGCATTTGTTCGAGCGCTTCTACCGCGTGGACAAGGCGCGCGCGCGCGCGCATGGCGGCAGCGGGCTCGGTTTGTCCATCGTGAAGGCACTCGTCGAGGCGCACGGCGGCAGTGTGAGCGTGACGAGCGAAGTCGGCCACGGCAGCACCTTCACGGTGAAACTGCCCGTGGCGTGAGCTTCACTCGATCCGCCATGTCGCCTGACGCAACACGGCAAGCTTCGGCTCCTTCATCGTTTCATACCAAACCGTGAGAAAGGTGCCGTCGGGCAGCTCCACGGTGCTCGGATAGCCCAGATCACCGCCAATGCCGTCGCCGGAGAGAATCATCGCCTCGCCCCACGACCTGCCGTTGTCCGTGCTGATGCGTGCCTGATTGCCAAATGGCTTGCGACGGTGACCGTAGGTCATGAGCAGACGACCATCGCGCAAACGCAGGAGATGCGATGGCAGACCCCACACGCCGATGGAATGAGGCTCGTTCCAGGTCTTTCCGCCATCCTTCGATTCGCTCTGCAGTGTCTCGCCTTTGTTCGCTTCGTTGTGATTGCGAATCTGTGCGATCAGTGTGCCATCCGCGGCTTCGACCGAGTGCAGTTCGTGATACGACTTCGTGGTGTCGTCGCCTTTGCGCGTTGGGATTTCCGCGAGCCACTGCCACGTGAGACCGTCGTCCTTCGATTCGGCAACGCCGATCTTCTTGTCGCCTGTCCACAATTGTTTCCCGGCATACAACAAACGACCGTCCTTCAACTGAATCGGGCCGTGCGGGCTGTTTACCACCGTTGGAATCGGTTTTGACCATGTTTCACCTCCATCAGTGGAACGCAGAACCCATTCACCGAGCTGCGCTTTGCGTTCCTCATCACTGAGCTTCTCATGCGCCGCCTTCCATCGTGCATAGCGCTCTGCGGGCATCGCCTTGGTCACCCAGCCTTTGTCCGTGAGTTCCGCCATCGCCGCAGCCTTCTTGAATGAGTCCTCATAGGCCAGTGAAGTGAATGTCGTGACCAGCAGCGTGCCTTTCGCCGTCTCCAGCACGCCCGAATCACGATCATCGATCGGTCCATCATAAATCACGCGTGGTGCCGACCACGTGCCACCGTGATCGGTCGATTTCATGGCCACAACCTTTCCAAACGGACACACATGTGCCTCGCGGCCACCAGAGCAGCTCACCCACAGCTCCCCATTCGCACGCTGCGCCACCGTCGGCCAGCCATGATAAAACTCCGGTTGCTGGGAAAAGACCCTGGTCTCCAAAATCTTCGCCGTCGGAGGAGCTCCGCGGGCGATGAATGGAACAGCAAGGGCGGATGTGGCGATGAAGCGGCGGCGTGTGGTCATGACGCGAACTACTACGCACCGAACACGATCACTTTGCCGCCTGATCGAAACGCCAGATAACAGGATGCCTCGCGTTGCCCTTGAGTGAAATCGAACGCACTTCGAGTCCTTGGGCACCTTCAGGCGTCAGAAGCCGCATGTGGATGACATTGCCCTGGTTTCCGAGTTTAAATGATACCTCGTGCCACTCGTTGCTGGCGGGCCACTCGAACGCAGTGCGCTGATTCTTCTCGAAATCACTCTGTCCTTTCTCACGCCACGTCATCGCAGCGGCTCCACCCTTCTTCGCACGACAGTCCAGCGTGATGGTGACGGGGCCAGCCGAGTTGATCGTCGCATTCGCGATGAATGGCGCCTTTGCGCCCGGCTGTGGCGTGATGACGAGCGCGCCATTTTGCAGTGCGATGCTGCCGTTGCGGCAAATCCAGCCCTGGATGCTGCCATCTGGCGCCGGTTTGCCTGCCGTTTCGCTTTTCGGAATGAGATCGTGCTCGCCGAAGAGACCTTCGTGATGTGCATCGAAGGTCGTCGGCAGTCCGGGCGGCTTCAAAGTGTCGCTCCATGTCTTCAGCTTCGCCTCCAGCCTCGTTGCGATGTCGGGGTGCTGCTTGATGAGATTGCGTGCGATGTTTTCACCCTCAGGCTTCGTGATGTCGAAGAGCAGCTTCTCGCGATCACCGAGCACGATGAGCTTGTAGGGCATCTCCAGCACCGCAGCCTGCGATCCCCAGCGCCAGTAGAGCGTGTCATGCGGCGCAGATTTGTTTCCGCCAGTGACAAATGGCATGAGGCTCACGCCATCGAGCTTGTCATCATGCGGCAAACCGGCGAGCGCCACAGCGGTGGCGGCGACATCGAGGCTGATCACCGGCTGATCATACGTCGTGCCCGCAGGCAGAGTGCCCGGCCACGCGGCGACGAAGGGCGTGCGGATGCCACCCTCGCTCAGCATGCCTTTCTGGCCGATGAGCGGGAGATTGAGCGAGCCATCCCATGCGTTGCCGAGTGGCGCGCCGTTGTCGCTGATGAAGAAGATCAGCGTGTTGTTCTCCTGGCCCATCTCACGCAATTTCGCACGAATGCGGCCGAGACCATCGTCCATGCATGCGATCATCGACAGCGCCTGCCGTCTCTCCTTTGGCAAATGCGCGGGCGTCTGGCTGAACCACGGTTCGGGTGAGTCCAGCGGCACATGCGGCGCATACCAGGCGAGATAGAGGAACCACGGCTGCTCAGGTTTCGCCGATCGACGGTCGAGAAACGACAACGCCGCGTCCGTCTGCACCAGCACGCGAAAACGATCGTCCGTCACGATGTGCGGAGCATCGGCGAAAGGTTTTCCCTGCAAGTCATGCGACGCATAAAACTGCCGCAGTTCGCCACGCCAGTATTCATCGAAGCCCTGGCCGTGCGGCATGTGCTCCGGCATCGCGCGCAGCATGCGCTCACCTTTGGCCGCACCTTTCGCGCCGAGATCGAGATGCCACTTGCCAACTTGCCCGGTGAGATAGCCCGCGGGCTTCAAACGCTCCGCAATCGTCAGCTCCGCGAGCGGCAGCGGCCCCTTGCCGTTGTCCTCGACACCAAAACGCTGCTGATAGCGCCCCGTGAGCACGCCCGCGCGCGATGGCACGCACTGCGGCGCGGTGACATAGCCACGCGGGAAGCGGATGCCGTCCTTGGCGAGTTGATCGAGGTTCGGCGTGCGAATGTCGCCATTCACACCTTGCGCACCGAGATCCGCCCAGCCGTGGTCATCGGAGTAGATGAGCAGGATGTTGGGTTTCGCCGCCAATGACGAAACCAGAATGGCGAATGACGAAACCCAAAACAGCGAACGCATGCTTTTATTCGGTGACGAGTTTTACCGGCAACTCAGCGAGTTCCGCGAGCGTGAGATTGTTGTTCTTGTCCGCGTCGAGTTTGCCGAAGATGGAGAGGGACAGTTCGTCGTACTCCTTGCGGCTCACAGCCGTGTCCTTGTCCGTGTCGAGGCTGGTGAGCACCTGCTTGATCAAAGCCACGATGAGTGTCGCGGCGATGTCACCCGACTCCTCGGCAATGTCAGCTTTTAAGTGGTCCGCTTCCTCCGCCTTGATCGAGCCGTCGCCATTCGTGTCAAGCTTGGTGAAGCCATCGGCGATGCCCGACTGCCACTCGCCCGCGTCGATGTTTTCGTCGGAATTTGTGTCGAATTCCTTCGCGATGAGCTTCGCCAGTGATTCGGCGCCTGGAAGCGCGGCGGAGGCCGTCGAGAGGCAGATGATCAACGAACAGGCGGCAAGGAGGCATTTCATGGCCGCGCTGAAACAACGACCTGCCGTCACTTCTTGCGCACAAACTTCTGCACCCGTGCGCCGGTTCCTTCCGCGACGTAAACCGCGCCGTCCGGTCCGACCGCGATGTCGTGACCGAGCTGAAACTCGCCCGGCGCTGCACCAAAACGGCCGAAGGTGTCAATCACGGTGCCGTTGATGTCGAGTTCGACAGCCTTGCCTCGCAACTCACGTTTCAGCGAGGGCGAGCCACCGTCGATGATGAAGACATGTCCATTCGGGCCGATGTCGATGCCGTATGGTTTCCCGATGTGCGGGCCTTTCCACACATCGAGAAAGCCACCTTTCGCATTGAAGACCTGCACGCGCTCGTTTTCGCGATCACACACATACACGCGTCCTTGCGCGTCGATGGCGATGCCGTGCGGCAGGTTAAACTCACTGTTCCCCTTCCCTTTCGTGCCCCACTCGAACTCAAAGCGGCCTTCAGAGCTGAATTTGACGACACGTGTGTTCTTGTACCCATCACTCACATAAAACGAACCGTCGCGCAGCACGGCGACGTCGGTCGGCAGATTGAAATGCGCGAGATCCGCGCCGGGAACGCCCGCCTCGCCGAGCGTGAGGAGCACCTTCCCCTCTGGCGTGCATTTGAAGACCTGATGCAATCCCACATCTGTGAGCCAGAGATTGCCCTCATGATCGACGGTGAGTCCGTGCGGCATGATGAAACGGTTTTCACCCCACGTGCTGAGCAACCTGCCCGACTCAGCATCGAACACGCTCACTGTCGGCTGCGGAATCGGCTCCTTCGGAAAGGGATTCGACCACTTCCGGCCACTTCGGTGGAACACGAACACACGGTTTCGCGCATCCACGCCCACACCCGCACAAAGACCAAGCACATGCCCCTCCGGCAGCTTCGGCCACTCTGGAACGACCTCGCGCCGCGTCTGCGCGGTGGCGATGTTGGCAAGCAGCAGGAAAAGAATCAACGCACGTGGCATGGTCTGCATGCTACGGGCATCCCGCCCGTTTCTTCCCTTCACAAGCTTCCAGTGATCACGGCAGCATCGCCCGGTGGTAGGCGGCCACTTTGGCAAGAAAGGCGTTCCACTTGGCACCCGGCCGGCCATGATCGAGGAGGAAATGCGGGCAGTTTTTGTGCCCGAGGTCACGACCGTCATCATGTCGGACCATCCGCCAGTGCTGGTGGGGAACAACGTGACTGAGCGGAATGCCTTGCTGCTTCATGAGCCAGGCCACGAGACGTGCCGTCCGGTCCACGGTACGCGTGCGATTATTGTCCCGGTTTTCGCACATTTCGATGCCGATGGAGTACCGATTTCCCGGACCGTCATAGTCCGCGTGCTCACCGCGTTCGTTCACAGGCAGGCTTTGATAGATGGAGTGGTCATCCACGGTGAAATGCCAGGAGACGTAGCCAATGGCGTTGTGGCGGCCTTTGAGGGAACCCGTCTTGAGCATCTGCGCATGCGCGTAGGCGCCGCAGCCGCGCCTGAAGTTCTCCGTGGCATGCACCGTGATGTACCGAGGCGCCATCGAACGGTGGTACCTGCGGGCGTAACGACCATGCGGGATGAGATCCACCGTCACGCCCGGCGGCGTTCCTTGCGGCACCATGATGGAGCAGGAACTGAGCAGGACGGCGGCAAATCCACAGCGAATGAATGGCTGGCACTTCATGGAGTCGGGGAGCACAGCAGGTTACGTGACAAAAGTCACGGCAGGATAAAAGCCAGCGGCAGAATTTCCGGCATTTTTTGGCATGCATTGGTTTTCAACATCCTGTGACTAACCTTGAGAAACTTCTCACCTCAGGCCCGCAGAAACATGATTTTGACGTCCAAACTATTTTTTCGGCGTGGAACCCTTGAATTTCCGGCGTGAAACGTTTTTGAGCACAATGGATGGGAAAAAAATCTCGCCATCCCACAACATATTGTGCATCATTTAATTCCAGTCTCACAATATCTAGTATTTATGGTGCTGGCTGCCTTCTCTCCTGTTTTCCCGAAATCTCAACTGAATCACCTCTCACTTCGCAACAATCCCGTCATGGAAAAGATCTACAAAATCGGCAATCGCGAATTCCCCTTGGACCAAGACAAAGCAGAGGCCGCCTTCGCGGCCAAGAAGGTCATTAATGGTCGCAAAACCATGACCTTTAACCTGCTTCCTTTGAAGTACTCCTGGGCTTATGACCTTTACCGGATCATGAAGGCCAATCATTGGGAGCCGGAGGACATCCAGATGCAGAAGGATGTGGAACAGTGGCGCTCCAACGAGATCACCCAGAACGAACGCTGGATCATCATGATGGGCATCGGCTACTTCTCCGCCGCCGAGGGCATCGTGGGAGACAACATCCAGCACGTCATCCGCGAACTGGTGACCGCCCCGGAGCTGAAGCTCGTGCTGGGCCGCCATGCCCATGAGGAAAACATCCACGCCGACTCACTGCTGTACATGATTTCGTCCCTCGGCATCAATCCGCATGAGTGCGAGGCCATGTTTGAGCAGATTCCGACGATCGTGAGGAAAAATGAATTCGTCACCCGCATCTCCCACGCTCTGCGCAAGGATCTCGATCTCACCAAGACGGAAAACAAGAAGCTCCTCGCCAAGAACGCCTTTGTCTTCGGCCAGTGCATGGAGGGCACGCAGTTCTATGGCCTGTTTGGCATGATCCTCAGCCTCTACCGCCAGAACAAGTTCCCCGGCATCGGCCAGATGTTCCGCTACACGCTGCGCGATGAGTCGAACCACATCGAGCTGCTCCGCAATCTGTTCATGGACCTCGTCGAGGAAAACCCGGACGTGTGGACTGCCGAATTCCGCGAGGAACTCGTCGGCCTCATGCGCGAGGCGATCTCTCTGGAAAAGGAATTCATCCGCGACTGCCTGCCGGTGAATGCCGTGGGCCTCAGCGCCGCCGAATTTGAGCAGTACATCGACTACATCGCCGACCGTCGCCTCGCCGGCTGCGGCTTGCCCGCCCTCAGCCCCGGCGTGCAGAACCCCCTGCCCTGGCTGGCGGAGATGATGGATGTGCGCAAGGAACAGAACTTCTTCGAAGGCAAGGTCACCGACTATCAAAAGTCCTCCGCGCTCGTCCAGACCTCGGATGACGACCTCTGATTCCCACGGATGTGAACAACCTTCCGAACAAGAAAGAATAACTTTCGCTGGAGTCAGACTCCTTCGTTTTGCATCCTGCCAACCCCCAAATTTCCCGTCCGTCGTCCCGCCTCCATTCCAACCCAACAGCCAACTCCTCCTCCCGCCATGATCACCTCGCTGCTGCAAGAGGACAAAGTCCTCAAGAAAGTCACTCAGACACCGAAAGACCAGAAGCCCCACTTCGAGTGGAGCACCCTGGCCGTCACCTCCGTGGAGACTTCGTCTCCTTCGTCCATCAAGGTCAACGTCGGCGGCGCTGAGCGCGACTTCGACGCGAAGGAAATCGCCGACACCGTGGGCAACGCGCTGACGGACCTCTTCCTCGCGCGTCAAAAGGAGGGCGACATCTTCAATGAGCACAACCAGCAGCTCGTGCAGAAAATTTCGCGCGCGGTCACCGAGGAGATTTACCAGCGCACGGCCCAGCTTGCCGAAGGGAACGGCAGCGCGGCCCCGTTGAATGCGAAGGACATTTATCACTGCATCGAGCGGGCGCTCATCCATCACAACGCGCACGATGTCGCACGCACGCTCGCGGAGCGTCGCAAGCGCACGACGGATCCCTTCGCCGATTCCACACCCCAGCCGCTCATCGTGAACACCAAAGTCATCCGCCGCAGCGGCCAGCTCGTGCCGTGGAACCACAACAAGATCGAGATCGCCGTCCGCAAGGCTTTCCTCTCCATGGAGCTCGACTCCTCGCCTGCCGTGCAGATCGCCGAGGCCGTCAGCAGCGCCATCGCGGAGGAAAACAAGCAGTTCATCCACATCGAGGATGTGCAAAATCTCGTTGAGGAAGAGCTGATGAAGCAGGGCTTCTTCAAGGTCGCCCGCGCTTACATCCAGTATCGTGCGCTGCGCACCAACATGCGTGAGGACGACGAGCAGCAGGCAGCTCTCGCCAATGAAATCGAGAGCCAGGACCAGCAGGCCCTCATCCTCGTCAAGACCACCGACGGCAACAGCTTCCTTTGGGACGGCACCGACCTGAAGAAGCGCATCGACTTCGCCATGCTTGGTCTCGATCTCTGCCTCACCCGCGCTGAGATCGAGATGGAACTGCGCCGCTCGCTGAATTCCGACATCACCCTCGACGATCTGAAGAAGACCGTCATCCTCAATGCCAAGACGATGATGCAGAAGGACGCTGACTTCGCGAAGTTCGCCGCCCGCATCCTCCTCAGCTACATTTATGAGGAAGTCCTCGGCTGGGACATCGTCCGCGATGGCATCGACCACCTGCGTGACTTCCATCGTCGCGCCTTCCGTCGCAACCTCGCCCGCGGCGTCGAAATCGACCGCTACAACCCGCGCCTGCTTCAGTTTGACCTCAACAAGCTCGCCGACGCGCTCGATCCCGCCGCCGATCTCGACTTCGACTTCCTTGGCGTGCAGACGCTCTACGACCGCTACTTGATCGTCGATAAAAAGATCAAGCCCTCCAAGCGTCTCGAAACACCGCAGCTCTTCTGGATGCGCGTCGCCATGGGCCTCAACATCGGCGAGAAGGACCACGCCGAGGAGCGCATCATCGCCATCTACCGGATGTACAAAGGCCGTCGCTTCTGCTCCAGCACGCCGACGCTTTTCAACAGCGGCACGCTGCACAGCCAGCTCTCCTCCTGCTATCTTTACAAGGTGGACGACAGCATCGAGTCCATCATGATCCGTGGCATTGCGGAAAACGCCTTCCTCTCGAAGTGGGCGGGAGGTCTCGGCGGTTCGTGGACCTCGGTGCGCGGCACCGGCGGTTACATCAAAGGCACCAATGGCGAGTCCCAGGGCGTCATTCCCTTCCTCAAGCTGCACAACGACCAGCTCATCGCCGTCAATCAAGGTGGCAAGCGCCGCGGCTCCGGCTGCGCGTATCTCGAAATCTGGCACAACGACATCGAGGACTTCCTCCAGCTCCGCATCAACACCGGTGACGAGCGCCGTCGCACGCACGACCTCAACACCGCCAACTGGATCCCCGACCTCTTCATGAAGCGTCTTGAGGCCCGTGACAACTGGACCCTCTTCCGCGCCAACGAAGTTCCTGATCTTCACGAGCTCTACGGGTCCGCCTTTGAAAAGCGCTACTGCGAATACGAGACCCTCGCGAAGTCCGGCAAGATCTTCGGCAGGGAGATGCCCGCCGTCGATCTCTGGAAGCTCATGCTCAAGGCCATCTTCGAAACCGGCCATCCGTGGATCACCTTCAAGGATCCTTGCAACGTCCGCAGCCCGCAGGACCACGTCGGCGTCATCCACAGCTCCAATCTCTGCACCGAGATCACGCTGAACACCTCCGCCGATGAGACCGCCGTCTGCAACCTCGGCTCCGTCCTCATCGACAACCACCTCGACGACGCCGGCAACATCGACCACGCCAAGCTGCGCGAGACCATCCGCAGCGCCGTGCGTGCCCTCGACAACGTCATCGACATCAACTACTACCCCACGCCCGCCGCGAAGACCTCCAACACACGCCACCGCCCCATCGGCCTCGGCGTCATGGGCCTGCAGTATGCCCTCTATCGCAAAGGCATCCCCTTCGCCTCCAAGGAAGCCGTCGAGTTCAACGACGAGATGATGGAAGCCATCGCCTACTACGCCTACGAGGCCTCCAGCGACCTCGCCGCCGAGCGCGGCCAGTATTCCAGCTACAAAGGCAGCAAGTGGGACCGCGGCCTCCTTCCGCAGGACACGCTTGATCTCCTCGCGCAGGAACGCGGCCAGGACATCGACGTCCCCCGCGGCGGCAAGATGGATTGGAGCGCCCTTCGCGCCAAGATCGCCAAGCAGGGCATGCGGAACAGCAACGTCCTCGCCATCGCTCCGACAGCCACGATCTCGAACATCATGGGCTCCAGCCCCTGCATCGAGCCCCTGCTCAGCAACATGCTCGTGAAGGCTAACCTCTCCGGCGACTTCATGCTCCTCAATCCCTACCTCATCCGCGACCTCAAGAAGCGCGGCCTGTGGACCCCGGACATCCAGAACAAGCTCAAGTACATGGACGGCGAGATCGACGCCATCGAGGAGATCCCCATCGACCTCAAGCGCCGCTACGCCACCGCCTTCAGCATCGACTGGGCCTGGGTCGTCGATGCCGCCGCGCGTCGCCAGAAGTGGATCGATCAAAGCCAGAGCGTGAACCTCTTCTTCGGCGGCAAGGAAATGAGCGTCCTCAGCCACATGTATCGCGGTGCCTGGCGCAAAGGTCTCAAGACCACCTACTACCTCCGCACCCGCAGCGCCTCCAACATCGAAAAGAGCACCGCCGAGTTCCAGAAGGAAATCCGCAGCGACGTCATCAACCAGGCCATCGGTGCCAAACGCACCTACACCGCCGACGAAGTCCAGGCCTGCTCCATCGAAGCCATGCGCAACGGCGGAACGTGCGAGGCGTGTCAGTAGTCCGCGAGCCTCACGGCTGATCTGATCAACTCAAACCACAACGGCGGGCAGCAATGCCCGCCGTTGATGTAATCACGACGTACCAAGCAGGCTTATCACAACATTTCGAAATGAAACTCAACCCCGCCAGTTTTGAAAGTGATCGTTGGCCGATTGGAGTGGCCGACGAAAAGATGCTTTATTCCAAAAATTGGAAGGAAAGTGCCTGTAACATAAAAAGACAGGGCTGTTATGCTTGGATGTGTGACCAAGTGGATAACTTGAAACCGAGAAAAATACTAGAGATGGGATGCGGCACTGGGGAGAGCACTGAAGCTTTGTTTCGTCATTTTGGAGCGCCTATAATCTCGATCGAAGAGAACCCTGATTGTATTAAACGAGCGGGCAACCTTCTGCAGAAACATGGATTCGACTCAGAAGGTATTTATAGGATCGAATACCGTCAGTTTGAGAACAATCGACATTGCCTTATTCCATCGCAGCGGCTCATATCCACTTCAAAGCATGTGTCTCTCGTTCAAGGGGACATTTTGGTGGATGATCCAGAACTGCTTCGATTTATCGAGTCACAAGCGCCTTATGATTTGATAACTGTATGGCTAATCGGCACGTTCATGATGCGAAAGTCTTGTGTCAATCTTGATGGGATGCGTTGTCAGTCGCCGCGTGAATACTCGCTTCGAGTCCAGAATCGAATGTATGAGATTGCTCATCGGATGCTGACACCCGGTGGTATTCTACAGGTTGTAGATCGTGGCGAGCCGCCACAAACCGAAGATCTACTACAGGCCGTTTTTTTGTCTCATCGAGATCAGGCATCCGTTACTGATCTTTGCGTTCGTAAGGTCACTTGGAAAGTCTACAAAGAAGTTGATGGGAAAAGGGGTATTTCTTTGGTGGACTCCAAGCTTGGTCGCAAGTCAAACGAGATGGCAGTGGTTTCCATCATCTCGGAAAAGCCAAAGGCATAGATACTATTTGAAAAAGGGGACGAGGTCAGGGCAAAAACCAACAACCTGCCGGCCTTGCAATCCATCCAAGCCCAACGGGCTTGCGTCATGCAGCCCAGGAGTGCCGAGCGATAGCGAGTGCTCTCCTGGGAAACGGCCACCTACGATCCCCGCAGCCTCGTGAACCTCAACGAAGGGGAGGAAAGGGTCTGTCCCTCTATCGTGATTCGACGTCAGGTAAAATAATGATGGGTAAAATGATGATCAAACCGGCTCCGACCCATCATTTTACCCGCCATCATTCTACCAACAAAACCGCGGCTTCTGCTTCCCACGCGCGTTCCGCCCAAAGCCCGACGGGCTTGCGTCATGCAGCCCCGGAGTGCCGGGCGATGGCGAGCGCTCTTCTGGGAACCAGCCACCCACGATCCCCTCAGCATCGTGAACCTCAACGAGGTTCCGTCACCCGGATGTCTATGCGACCTCGAATCACCCGTGACGGGACCGCGTTGCGGTTCCACATTCCCTTCGTCGTTACTCGAAGGCGATGTTTCCCGGATGCAGGTCGGACAGGAAGATGCCGTGGCACTCCAGTTCACGCATGACTTTCTTCACCTCCGGCCAGCGTTCTTCAAATTTTTCCATGCGGTCCATTTCCCAGGCCTCCCACGTCTCCTCATGGAAGTCGAACGGCTCGTCGAGCAGGGCTCCCGCGAAATCCAGCAGGTAAGGCGGTCGCACGATTGTCATCTCAATCGTCAGCCATTCGTCCGAATGATGCAGATACGCCGGCACTGCGAAACCACGCACGCTTTCCACCTGTTCCTCGCGCAGACGCAGGTAGCAGTCCCGCTCACGTTCGTAAGGCTTCGCGGCGCGGAACAGCTTCACCGCCCACGGCAGATTTCGATCCTTGCCGTGCAGCAGCCAGACGCTACCATCCACACCGTAGCCGAGATTGTCGCCCAGTTCCGACTGGCGGCTCCCGGCATATGCCAGCGCCTTCTGCTCCATGGAATCAAACACCATTCGCTCATCCTCGCCCAAGACCGGCTACAGCGCCACGGTGGAGATGCATCTCGACATCGAGGGCGTGCGTCATGACATCTCGCACATGGGGCCGGAGTTCGTCATTCTGCCCAGACCGGTGAACTGCCCGCCCTGCGACGCTGTCGTCAGCCTCAGCATCGACGGGCGCCTCAAGCAATGGCCTGTCCGCCTGCCTGAAGGCATTTCCGAAACCACGCCTCGCGTGCGCACGGCTCAAGCAGCCTGAAGCAGGAGCGCAGCGCACCCTGCGATCCACCCAAGCCCAACGGGCTTGCGTCATGCAGCCCCGGAGTGCCGGGCGATGGCGAGCGCTCTTCTGGGAACCAGCCACCCACGATCCCCTCAGCATCGTGAACCTCAACGAGGTTCTGTCACTCAGCCCAGGGTTGGAACAACCCTGGGTCATGGCAACGCCCGCGACCCTCATCTTCAGGGGCAACCCCAACGGGGTTGCGTCCATCGTCGTATCGTGACACCTGCCGTTTTTCATTCATGATCGGCGTCACCTCCCAGACCCGCCCGCGATGGCATCGCGGTGATGTGTCATGTTTGTTCTCGAAGGTCACCTGAGGTGATTCGTGGTTGGACGCAACCCCGTTGGGGTTGCACGGCGAATGGGTGTCCCAGGGTTGTTCCAACCCTGGGCTATCGACACAAGCCCGTTGGGCTTGGGATCTGGCGCGGACGACCTTGGGAGATCGACGCAACTTCGTTGGGCTTGGGGGCAGGGCGATGCAGAGTGAGTGTCAAAAGCCTGCCAGTTACTCACGCCCACCGGGTCTTCCATCATGCAGCCCCGGAGTGCCGGGCGATGGCGAGCGCTCTCCTGGGAACCAGCCACCCACGATCCCCTCAGCATCGTGAACCCCGCCGGGATTCCGCCTCCCGGCTGCTGCCGCGAGGTCTGAAATGGCGACCGGATGCAGCAGCGCGAATCCCTTGAAACTCAGGGAGGAACCGGCGTTTCGCCTGCTTGGAAAACCTTTTTCCCTGCCCGGAAAACGGATTTCCCGGATCGGAAACACACGTTCCCGGGTTTCGCCGCCACTTTCCTTCCTTTCCCGTTGTGTTTCCTGGCAGGGAAACGGCGGCCGAAAGGAAGGAAACGTGCCTCCCCTGCTTTCCCACCGGGTTTCCCGGCAGGGAAACGCAGTCTGAAAGCAGGGAAACGGAGTCCGAAAGGAAGGAAACTCGTTCTCCCGGGTGGGAAACGCACGTTCCTTGCTTTCCCGTTGTGTTTCCTGGCAAGGAAATGGCGTCGGAAAGGAGGGAAACGATGTTCGAAGGCAGGGAAACTCCGTCCGAAAGGAAGGAAAAGCACTTTCCCAGTCATCTGATCTGAGTCTCCGCGCTTCGTCACACCAGCACCCGGCTGGAACAAGGCCCTCATCATCGTCCACGAAATCGATCTCAAACATCGCACCTTCACCGTCGGCGAAACTGGCGAGGTGGGCGCGGAGCTGATCATGAAATAGATCTGGCAGGGACGCGATGTGTCGCGTCCCTCGTCTCATGGAGGTGGGCTGGCAGAAACAAGCGGACAAAAAAACATTTTTGTTTCTGCCCTCTTTTTCCTGCCATCCTGTCATACGAGGTTCGCTTGCATCGTCGCTGAATCCGCGAACCATGCGCGCATGAACGCGCATCCTGACGAACGGCACGTGGTGATCCTCGGCGGTGGTTTTGCCGGACTGGCGTGCGCGAAGGAACTGGGCGGCACCCCCTGCCGCGTCACGCTGGTGGACCGGTGGAATCATCATCTCTTCCAGCCGCTGCTTTATCAGGTGGCGACCGGTGGCCTGGCAATGACGGACATCGCACAGCCGCTGCGCTCCATCCTCGCGAACTGCAAGAATGTCACGACGCTCATGGGTGAGGTGACGCAAGTCGATCTGGACGCACGACAGGTGCGGTTGAAGGACCGGGTGCTCGAGTATGACGCGCTTGTCATCGCGCTCGGTGCCAGGACCAGCTACTTCGGCCATCCGGAATGGGAGCAGCACACGCTGGGCTTGAAGAGCCTCGATGATGCGATGGTGATCCGCAAAAAAGTGCTGCTCGCCTTCGAGAAGGCGGAGTCGAGCGCGGACGCGGCGCAAATCGGGCGGCTGCTGACGATGGTGGTGGTGGGTGGCGGCCCGACGGGCGTGGAAATGGCCGGTTCCCTGGCGGAACTGGCGAACGTGGTGCTCAAGGAAGATTTTCGTCGCATCGATCCTGCGCAGGCACGCGTGCATCTCATCGAGGCCGGGCCGCGCCTGCTGCCGATGTTTCCCGGAACGCTGCCAGATTACACCAAGGCGCGGTTGGAGCGCATGGGTGTGGTGGTGCATTTGAATTGTCCGGTGCAGGACCTGGGGCCCGGATTCGTCGTCGCGGGCGGACAACGCATCGAATCGGACATCGTCGTGTGGGGCGCGGGCGTGGAGGCGAGCGGTGTCACGCGCACACTGGCCGGCATTCCGCTGGACCGCGGAGGTCGCATCGAGGTGCGGCCCGACTTGAGCCTGCCTGGACACCCCGAGGTCTTCGCCGCGGGCGACATCGCAAGCCTGACGGACAAGAACGGCGTCCGCGTGCCCGGCGTGTGCCCCGCGGCGATCCAGATGGGGCAATTCATCGCACAGGCGATCCAAAGCGACGCGCCCACCGACCAGCGGCCGGCCTTTGCCTACTGGGACAAAGGCAGCATGGCCACCATCGGGCGCAGCGCGGCCGTGGTGAGCTTCGCGGGCATGCAGGTGCGTGGTTTCACCGCATGGCTCATGTGGCTGTTTGTGCATCTGGTGTTCCTGATGGGCATGCGCAACCGCGCCGTGGTCTTCCTGCACTGGGTGTGGTCCTACGTCACCTGGCAGCGTGGCGCGCGCGTCATCCAGTCCTCGCAGTAGGATCACGACCTCACCCAGCCTTTCCGCCCGATGCGCAAACCATCCCGCTCATGAGTTCCGTTCACGCTCTTTCCATCGCCGAACAAATGAAGGTGCTGCTGGCGAACGCCGACGTGGCCACGTTTGCATTGCAACATCTCAGTCTTCCTTCCGACTGGCGTGACACCAACGAGCCGGGCAACACCGAACGCTGCCAGGACGCCGTGGATCGCGTTTTCACGCTCACACGAGCAGACATCGAGGCCAGCCTCGCCGCGCAAGGCATCCGTCCGGAACAACTGCCGCCGGTGCACACGGAGGCAAACTCGCACGACGGCACTTACTTCATCACGAAGCCGGATGGTGAATGGGAATACTACTATCAGGAGCGTGGCTCACCGTGGGCAGGCGTGACCTTCGATGATCTCGGTGAAGCGCGAAAGTTCCTCATCAACGAGTTCATCCCCATCTGGCTCGAACGCCTGCGCATTCCCTGCCGGGCCAAAGATGGCCGGACCCTCAGGAGCTTGTGAAGCAACCGCCCGCGCTCACAAATCGAACAGCGCCTTCGCATTCCCGCCGGGGATCTTCGCCTCGGTGCCGGCCGGCAGCTTTAAACTGCGCATTGGATCGAGAATCATTCTGCGGCTGCGCCCACGGATGATCGCTGGAGAAGAGCAGCCTGCCAGCGTCGCTGAAATCGAGCGCGAACCGCATCGCCTCCCGCAGTGGCGGGACAGATTGCAGATGGTCAAGTCCGCTCCCAGCGGAACTTGCGGTCCTCCTCGCGAATTTGTTGATCGTTGATGCTGGCATAGCGCCTGGCCATGTAGCCGTTGTCATCAAACTCCCAATTCTCGTTTCCATGGCTGCGCCACCACTGGCCGGTGTCATCATGCCACTCGTATTCAAAGCGCACCGCAATGCGGTTTCCGGTAAAGGCCCAGAGCGTCTTTTTGAGCCGGTAGTCGTTCTCCCTGGCCCATTTGCGTTTCAAGAATTCGACGACCTCGGCACGACCGTGAAGAAACTCGGCGCGATTGCGCCATTCCGTGTCGGGCGTGTAGGCGAGCGAGACGCGCTCGGGATCGCGGCTGTTCCAGGCGTCTTCGGCCATCTGGACTTTTTGTCTGGCGGTTTCCTCCGTGAAGGGTGGCAGGGGCGGGCGCGGGTTCATGGTGTGTGGAGTTTGAGTTGGGATTCGAGTTCGGCAATGCGGGCTTTCAATGGCGCGACGGCGTTCTGAACCTCGGCGGCGGTGAAACGTGGCGTGATGAATTTGGGACAGTTCCAGTCAAAGCTGACAATGCGGATGCGGAACAGACGCTCAACGATCCCGGCAGTCTCAGACGTTGCGATCTTTGCAACCAGATCGGAATGCTCACGTGCATCGAGCACTTCAGCATGCCCTAGAAGCTTCAGGCGCTCGCGTCGTGGGTAGTCCATCATGAAGAGACACACACGATCGTTGGAGGCGACGTTTCCAGTGGTCAGCATCTGGCGGTTGCCCTTGTAGTCAGCAAACATGACCTCGCCGGGAGCGATCACTTTGCAGAAACCCGCCTGACCGCCACGATGCTGGATGTAGGGCCATCCAGCTTCACTCACACTGCCCAGGTAAAAACTGTCGCGAGACTCGATGAATGCGATCTCATCAGGACCCAGCGGATCGTCCTGGGTGGATGGCGGAAGTACCTGTGCACGACCGTAATAGCGCTGCTGTGCCGCAAGCACCTGCGGCGTGAAGGCAAGATCGAGGAAGCGATGGGCCATGACGAGATTTCTTGTGGCCTCTGGTGACGCTCTGCCACCAGAGGCCGGTTTTTTGAATTAAAAGATGAGGATCTGCCAGCCGCCTGTCAGGTAGCGACGCAGGCTCAATTGCCCCGTCGGTCCAGCGGCGGTGTTTTCCCGCTTTTCTTCGATGCCGCAGGCCTTGAGGCCTTCAGTCGCGCCGAAGACGGCAGCGCAGGCGCAGGAGGCGCCCACGATGATGTCGCGGATGTTGTTGTAGAGGGCATTGGCAGGATGGGAGAGCTGGCTCAACTCGGCTGGCCAGCGTGTTCCGGTGCCGATGAAGCTGACTTCGACTTCGTCGCCTGCCTGCCTGCTTTCGGCGGCAACGGCCAGCGCGTTGAACACGCGGGCGAGGGCTTCTTCTCCAGCTTTGGGATCACTGATAATGATGATGGCGGTTTTCATGGGGTGGTTTGAGGTTGTGCCCGGCTTGATTGCCGATGCGCCCATCATGCCGGGGGCAAACAACTGCGGGTAATGCCGCTTCGACGTTGCGGATATGCCGTATGTGCATAGCCTCGTGCACATGATCGACCGCATCCGGGCGCTGCTCATCGTCATTGAAGAAGGCAGTGTGAACCGTGCCGCCCTGCGGCTGCGCATCACACAACCCGCCCTCAGCCGGCAGATGCAGGCGCTGGAAAGTGAGATCGGCGGCAAGCTGCTCGAGCGCGAGGCCAGCGGCGTGAAGCCCACCGGCCTTGGTCATGCCCTGGTGAAAGCCATGCTTCCACTCGTTGGCAGTTATGACTCGGCGATGGCTGATCTGCGCCGCCAGGCACGTGGTGAGCGCTCCGAACTGCGCGTGAGCTATCTCGGTTCGGCCGCACAATCCGTGCTGACGCCCGCACTGGCCCGGCTGCGCAAGTCACATCCGGCGGTGAAGCTCAAATTGCACGACATGTCTCCGCGAGAGCAAATCGATGGCTTGCGAACCGGCGGGCTCGATGTGGCGCTCATCGGCCAGGAGGGGGTGATGGTCGCACGCGAGTTTCACAGCGCCAAGCTCTGCTCACTCGGCGTGTGCGTGGCCGTTTCGGATGGCGATCCACTGGCTTCACGAAAAACCATTGCGCTCAAAGAGCTGAAGGGCCGCGACTTCATCGGCGTGGACGAAGAACAGGTGCCGGGGCGCAATCGCTGGATGACCGCGCTGTGCAGGATGGCAGGCTTCAAGCCTCGATTCACCGTCACAGTCGATGGCATTTCGAATGTGCTCTCCAATGTCGTCTCTGAATCCGCCGTCACCTTGCTGCCTGTTTATTTCACCAAAACATCACACCCCGGTGTGACCTTCGTGCCTGTCAACGATGCTGGAGCGCAATGGGACTTCATCGTCCTCTGGCAGAAAGGTCGCGCATCCACCAGCGCACGGGCGATGGTGGATGCATTGAAGCAGGTGACGGCTCTCAAAAGTTAAACAACGCCTTCGCATTGCCGCCGAGGATCTCGCAATTGAGCAGCGTGACGTCGTCCGCGGTGATCTTGACGATGTTGCCGCCCTTTCCCCCTGCATCGACGCGGAAATTCTCATACACACCCGGTTTCGTGATCTCCAGCCGGTGCACGAGCTTCGGATTCGCCAAGGTGCCGACTTTGCCGTTCGTGCCCGCGCGTTTGGACGAATCTGCGGCAAAGCAGCCGGAGAAACACAGGAAGATGAGCGCGATGGCAGGTTTCATGCACTGCCCTCAACGAAGCGGCAGGCCGTGACGTTGCCAAAAAGCCTGCAACTCCTCCGCCGAGCCATTGAACACATTGCGCTCGGTGGGGCGGTCGAGATTCCCGAAGTAGAGCGGAAACCGATACCGGCCGTGATGATACACCTTCGGCCGCGAGCGCCCGTGTTCCCAGTCCACACCGCCATACTGCCAGAGCGTCCAGTCCGGCCACACCTGGTATTGATGCAGCAGGCCATGCGGACTTCCCGGCGCGGGATACACCGGCCCGGCGCCGCTGTTATGTGCATAAAGCGCGAGCCAGTAAGGCATGCGGCGCAGCTTTGCCTTGGTGGCGGCATCCGCACCGCTCAGTGTTTGTTTCAACTGTGTGCTGTTTTCGAGATACGCGACCGGCACAACACCAGTTCGCGATTCCACCCGATCCACGAAGCGCAGAATCGACGACAGCGGCAAGTTGCCGTCAAAGTCGCCGCAGATCAGCAGTGAGGGCGCATTCCACGAACGACTTCTTGCCAGCGCCTGAACACGATTCACGAGTTGATCCGCCTGCGTCACCGCATCCACATGCCGCTGCACGCGATAGTAAACACCCGGCAGCATGCCGACACGATCCGCCGAAGCGAGGAAGCTCGCGCATTTCTCATCGAGGTTTCCGCCCTTCCCCGCACGTGCGATCAAACCCACCGCGCCATTTGCACGCAAAGCGGACACATCATGCTCCGAATAACCCGCGCCGGAACGTTGCCTCTCCTTTGGATCATAAGCGGAGACATTGATGACCTGCGGCAAATTCGGTGGTGCGATGCACTGAACCAACGCGAACACGAGAGGAAGGAGTGCCAGACGTTTCATGCTGCCATCGTCCCGGACAGCGTGGAAAGCGCAAGATGGTGTTCTGAAAAAATCTCGCTCGTGAGCGGCTGCCTGGAGGTCAGATCGGGAATAAGAATGGCCGGAACGGCCTCTCACGGTCATGAACCGCCATCTCACTGCCCTTTGGCTCGCCATGCTGCCCCTCTCCTGCACCGCCAACGATACCCAACAACCAGTCGAAGCCGGTACCGTCACCTGGGGCCGTGATTTGGACGCCGCGCTGGCCTCCAGTCACAAGACAGGCAAACCTGTGTTCGCGCTGTTCCAGGAAATTCCCGGCTGTGCAGGCTGCAAACAATTCGGCCAGGATGTCCTGTCGAACCCGCTGCTCGTGGAGGCCATCGAAAGCGAGTTCACACCGCTGCTGATCCACAACAACAAGCCGGGCAAGGACGCCGAGGTGCTGCAACGGTTTGGCGAGCCCGCGTGGAACTTCCAGGTGGTGCGCTTCCTCGACGCGGAAGCGAAGGACATCATCCCTCGCCGCGACCAGGTGTGGGACACAGGCGGCATCGCGGCACGCATGATCGCAACGCTGGAGAAAGCAGGACGCCCGGTACCCGGTTATCTGCCGTTGCTGGTCGCGGAACACTCCCCGCGTCTGAAGCAGGCGGTGTTCACCATGTACTGCTTCTGGACCGGTGAAATGGCGCTCGGCCAGATCGATGGCGTGATCACCACGGAGGCCGGATTCATGAACGGACATGAGGTCACGCTCGTCCGCTACGATCCCGGTGTCGTCTCCCTGCCACAACTCATCACTGCCGCGGAGAAAGTGCAATGCGCGAATGCCGTGCATGTGCCTGCTGCGGATTTGGAAGATGCGAAAGCGTCGCGGTTGACCGTCGGACTCATGAGCGGCTACCAAACCGCGCCACGTGACGATCAGAAAAAGCAAATCAGCGGCACGGCTGCAGCGAAACTGGTGCTCTCCAGTGCTCAAGCCACCAAGGTGAACGCCTGGATTCGCGTCGATCCGAAGAAAGCGTTGTCGTATCTCACGCCATCACAGCTCGCGAAAATCCAATGAGGCGGGAGCCAAATGAGTTCCTGGCAGCCTTTGAAAGCCAGCTTCCGTCCCTCACGCAACCTCTCCCCGAAGAAAACTCTGATTGTTCGATGTGAATCATCGACGGGGAGAGGAGATTCGTTTTGCGCAGGCTCCAACGTGAGATCCCTCTCCCCTGTGCCAGGCGCCGCAGACATTTTTCGCGCCAACAGGGGAGAGGCTCGGTGAGGGCGGCCAGAAGCTTCGCCATCTGCCGCTGCACAAGGTTCCAAAACTGACTGCGCCGCTCAAAACTCCGTCCGCGTCGTTTTGCCACTCTCCTTGGAGCGAAGTTCGATCCAGTCGAGTTCCACCGGCTGTTCCTGCATCGGCAAATACAGGCGCACGATGCCAAGCGGACCGGTGGCGGGAATTTCGACGGTGATTTCCTCCCAATCACCGCCTTTGAGAACGAACGGCACGCGTTGAGCCTTGGTCTCGGGATTGTTCGCGAGCCAGTCGAAGTGCGAGGTTCCCGCTTTGGCTTTGAGCCGGAATTTTGCGGTGGTGGGGCCGCTGTGCTTGCCGGCGGAAAAGCCGAGGAAGCAGGCGTCGCCGATGTTGGTGATCGTCACGATGCCATCTTTGACTGCAGCCTTGCAATCGCGTGCCTTCCAGCCTTGCAATGCAGGATCGCCGTCGTCCTTGCCTTTGGCGGCGGATTTCACAGGCGCTTTGGCTTTGCCCTTCGGCTGCTGCTTGCCTTCGAGTTCGGGGCGATACTTCGCTGGATCAAACGCCGGGTTCGGTACGGGCACGATGGCCTTCGTGTCGGTGAGGAAGCTTTCGATCAGGGCATCGAGTTCGGCCACGAGTTCGGGCTTCTGCGCGGCGAGGTTGTTCTTTTCACCGAGATCCTCGCGCAGGTTGAAGAGCAGGTGACGATGCGCGCCTTTTTCGCCGCCGTGGAAGATGCGGATGAGTTTCCAGTCATCGCGATGCACCGAAACGGCCGGCGGCAGCCAGTCCGGCACACCCGGATTGTGCGGGAAGTATTGGAAGACGGTCTTGCCGGCGAGCGCGTCGCCTTTCAGCGCGGGCAGGATGCTTTTGCCGTCGAAGCGCTGCCCTTCGCCGGCCTTCAAATCGAGACCTTCGAGCAGCGTGGGATAATAGTCCTCGCTCTGGATGATGGCATCGCTGCGACTGCCCGGTTGGGCGATTCCGGGCCACACAACGACACCCGGCACGCGCGTGCCGCCTTCAAACATCGTCGCCTTGCCACCGCGTAGCGGGCGGTTGCTGGTGGGCGTGGTGCCATCGACCTCGTTGTACATGTTGCCGCCGTTGTCGGCGGTGAAGACGATGATCGTGTTGTCGGCCAGCTTCAGCCGGTCGAGCGCGTCGAGCAGCGTGCCGATGGCGTCGTCCATGCTCTGGATCATCGCGGCGTAGGTGGGGCTGCGCTGCGCGTCCTTCGGGTCGATGCGGCCGCGATGCTTCTCGATGTTTGCCTTCTTCGCGTCAAAGGGCGCATGCACGCTGAACATCCAGTAGTTGAGGTAAAACGGCTTCTCTTTTTGCTGCTCCATCCATGCCACTGCCTCCGCCGCCATGCGGTCTTCGATGTGCTCCTGCGGCTTGTGCTCGACGAAGCTCGTGAATTTCCACGGAGCAACGTAGCTGCCCGCCGGTCCCGGCCCTGGATGATGCGGCACATCGACATCGAAGCCCTGCTGCAACGGCGAGTACGGCTCCGGTCCGAGATGCCACTTGCCGAAGTGCCCCGTGGCGTAGCCCGCATCCTTCAGCGTCTCCGCGAGCGTGCGATACTCCGTCTTCAACCGGGTCGGGGGGCTCGGCTGGATGGCTTTTTGGTTCGGTGCGGCCGTTTTCGGCATCGTGGTCTCCAGCGTGACCTGAGGCACATGGCAATTCGGCGTCGTGATGCCCGTGCGTGCCGGACTCAGCCCCGTGAGCAGCGCCGATCGCGTCGGCGAGCACAACGGACTGGCCGAATACGCCCGCGTGAACGTCATCCCGCGCTTCGCGAGCCGCTCCACGTTCGGTGTCTGATAAAGCGCGGTGTGGCCGTAAAGCGTCGTGTCACTCCAGCCAAGGTCGTCGGCGAGTATGAAAACGATGTTCGGTTGCTTCGCGGCGAAGAGCGATGATTGCAGCAGGAGCAGCGTGATGAGGAAGCGGGGCATGGAGACATCATAACGAGCGCAAAAGCGGTCGTTGTCATTTCAAAGCCGTCGTTTTAGCCTCCGGCCAGCCATGAACGCCAAACCAGCCTCCACCACCGCTGCCAAGCCATCTGCTGAATACGCCATCTACAAGCCCAACAGCCGCGGCAGTGGCGGTGTGATCCGTTTTGAATTCAACCGGGCCAAAGGCGCGGTGTTCGTCGATGCAGCGGTGCAAAGCGGTGAGAAGCAGTTCGACTGGGAGCAGAAGATCACCATGAAATGGGGCCTCCATGACCTCGGCAGCGTGCTCGCGACGCTGCAAGGACGCCAGGAACAGGCGAAGCTCTTCCATCAGTCCGAAAAGGCCAACAGCGCCTTCGAATTGACCTACCGCGACGATCCGCAGAAGGCGCCGTTCTTCATGAGCATGTCACGCCAGGAAAGCGCGTCGAAGACGGTGAAGAAGGTGACGATTCCCGTCACGCACGCCGAGGCGGCGATTTTGGAGACCGCTTTGCGTGCGGCGATCACCCGCATGATCGGGTGGTGACAGATCACTTCTTTTTCTTCGCTTTGGCCGTCGGCTTCTCCGGAGCGGTGGGATCCTCATTCGGGCTGCCGTGCCACTGTGGAGCCATGTTTTTCGAGTTCCATTCGTCCCAGGCTTTCGACAATTCGGCGACGATTTCGGGCTTTGCGGCGGCAAGATCATTCTTTTCGCCGATGTCGGTGCTCAGATCGTAAAGCTGCCACGGGGTCTGTGTCTTCGCTCCCATGTCACGCGCGACGACGAGCTTGTAGTTGCCTTTGCGGATGGCTTTCTGCGGGCCGAAGCGCCAGTAGAGCGCGTCGTGCGGAGGCGCGGCGTTTTCGCCGAGCAGATGCGGCAGCAGGTTCACGCCTTCGACACCATCAGGCTGCCTGGCACCGGTGATGGCGCAGCTTGTGGGCAGGATGTCGATCGCGCTCACGGGCTGGTCATAGACTTTGCCCGCGGGCAGCTTGCCGGGCCAGGAGACGAAGAACGGCACGCGGATGCCACCTTCATACGTCTGGCCTTTGTCGCCACGCAGCGGGGTGTTGATGCCGGTGTTGTAGGCAAAGAACGGCTTTCTTCCGCTGCCGCCGTTGTCGCTGAAGAAGAACACGAGCGTGTTCGGATGCTTCGACTTCAACGCCGCATTGACGCGACCGATGGCATCGTCGAGCCCAAGCAGCAGCGAAAGGTAACCACGACGGTTTTCATCCGTCACATCCGCCGGAATGCGATCACGCAATTTTTCGGCGATTTCGAGCGGCGTGTGTACCGCGTTGAAGGCGAGATACACGAACCACGGCTTCTCCGTGTGACGGTTCATGAACGAGATCGCCTCATCAGCGAACAGATCAGTGGTGTAACCATCGAGATGCTGCAACTCGCGGCCGCGGTAGATCATGTTGTGCGAATGCGCGGAGCCGAACTCCGGATCCGCGTCCTTGTGCAGCAAGAAATTGTGCCCGCCGACGAGAAAGCCGAAGTAGTCGTCAAAGCCGCGCGACTGCGGATGATGCGCGGCATCAAAGCCTTGGTGCCATTTGCCAACCAGCGCCGTCGCATAACCCGCGTCGTGCAGCACATTCGCGATCGTGCGCTGATCCAGCGGCAGACCGAGCTTTGCCTCGTCGCCTACATGCGGATTGAACTCATACCCGAACCGCGTCTGCGCCTTTCCCGTCAAAAAGCCTGCCCGCGACGGACTGCAATACGGTGCCGAGACATATCCGTTCGTGCACCGCACGCCCGAAGCCGCCAACGCATCGATGTTCGGTGTCGGCACGGCTTTGCCTCCATGCACGCCGATGTCTGCATAGCCGAGGTCATCGGCGATAATGACGAGCACATTCGGCTGCGTCGCAGCCGAGAGCGAAGAGCAGAGTGCGAAGAGGAGGAAGAGGCGTTTCATGGTTGGATAGTTGGAGATTCGGGCTGTGTGGGCTCCCATTTGGCGATGTGTTCGGTCAGCGACACTTGTGTGTCCACTGCTCCGCAGTCTTCGAGGAATTTCAGAACATGCCCGAAAAGGCGCTTCTTCAAAAAGCCGAACCATGCGCTGCCTTGTTGGAGAACCACAACGTAGAAAGTGCGATCCGGCCTGTCGCTTTGTCTCGGAATTACATCAATGACCTGACAGATGACTTTAAGAGAGCGCTGATCGAAAAAGAAGGTGCTTGGGGTCGGTTCTTTGTCAGTGACCACTGAGCTCTGACAGTTGGAAATCTTAATACCATGGTGGCCCGGAACATGAGTTGGCAGGTTTCTCAGTGCCTGCTCAGGTATGGAATAGACATTGGCCATGGCAGCAGTTTCCGAATGTTAACTCGTCTGCCATGGATTCAACCAACTGCTGATCTCACTTTCCAAACATCGCATGCTCCTTGTTCCCGCCGCTGAGGACGTAGGCGACGAGGTCGAGGATTTCGTCCTTCTTGAGCATGGCGAGGAGCATCGGAGGCATGGGGGAGACGGTGCTGAGTTCGATGCTCTTCACTTCCTTGCGGTCCACGTTCACGCGCTGGTTGGGGTCGGTGAGGTCGGTGTTCAGGGTGACGCCGTCGCCGCTGAGGTTCACCACGACACCGCTCATGATGGTGCCGTCGTTCTTGGTGACGATGATCGGGACGAACTGCTCGTTGATGACCTTGCTGGGGTTGATGATGTTATCGAGGAGATCGTGCGGGCTGTAGCGCCCGCCGGCGCCGGTGAGGTCGGGGCCGGTCATGCCGCCGGCGTTGCCAAAGCGGTGGCAGGTGTAGCAGGCGGCGGCGCTGAACATCTTCCGGCCGTTGTCAAAGCTGCGGCCTTTCATGCCGTTCTTCGCGGCGGCGCTGAGCTCGTCGAGCGTCCACATGGTGGGCGTGCGGCCGACAAACATCGCGCCGACATTTTCGATGGCGGATTTGCGTTCGGGCTTCTTCGCGATGAGCTCGGCGAACTGCGTTTTCTCGGCGTCGGTGAAGGTGCTGAGGCTGTCGTTGCGGATGAACTCGAGGAATTTGTCGAAGCTGGCTCCGCCTTTGTAGTTCGCGGCCTTGAGGAAGAATTCGAGCTGCTGCGTGCGCAGTTCGGGCGTCCAGCCGGCTTTGAGGAAGCGCAGGCTGCGTGCATACTCGATCTGCGGCTCCTGGCTCTCCGCGGCGGCGATGAGGGCCATGCCTTTCGCGGCAGCGTTGGGGGCCTGGAGGTAGGCGAGCGTTTCGGTGAGCAACCAATTGAGCTCAAAGTTGTCAGCGGGATACGCTGGATCGAGTTTCGCGATGATCGCGGCGACGGTGGCATCGTCGGGATTGCCAAAACGGTGCAACACGATCTCGATGAGGCGCACGTAGCCGAGGCGTTGCTCGTTCGTGAGCTTGGCGAAGTCGTGCTTCAGCAGCGCGGCGAGGATTTGATCGCGTGCGGCGGTGTTCACGACGTGATTCGCGTCACGATGCGTCTCGCAGACTCCGGTGCGGCGTGTGAGTGCGAGCAACGCTTCGAGCTGCGCGGTGACGTTGGTTTCGGCGAGCGCTTTGTCCTGCCATTCAGCGAGCGGCTGATGTTCCAGCGCGGTGCGGGCGGCAGCGCGGACGTAGCGGTCGGTGCTGCTGAGATGCGGCCAGGCGGTGGCGACGGCTTTGGGGTCCTGTTTGCCGTGGAAGACTTCGAGTGTGCGGCGGATTTCCCGATTGCGACGATTGGCGTTCGCCGCGCCCCCAAACGCTTCGCTCCCGGTGCTCATGGCCGTGCTTTCTTTTCCCGTGTAAGTCACGCGATACAACCCGCTCTGTACGCGACGGCCACCGATGGTGAAATACATCGCGCCGTCTTTGCCGATGATCGCATCGCTGACGGGCAGCGGGCCGCCGGTGACGAATTCTTCCTTCGTGGCGGTGTAGGTGCTGCCGTTGGGCGTCAGATGCACCGCGTAGATTTTGCCCCAGCTCCAGTCGAGCGCGTAGAAGGCCTCCTGGTATTTCGCGGGGAACTTCGCGCCGTAGCCGAAGGTGCAGCCGGTGGGCGAGCCGGGGCCGATGTTCAGCGTGGCGGGCAGGTTGTCGATGTAGAACTCGGGATATTTGCCCGCGCCGTTGCGCCAGCCGAACTCCGCGCCGCTGACGACGTGGTTGATGCGCGTGGGGCGATACCACGACGTGTTGAAGTCATATTCCATGTCCGCGTCATAGACGAAGAGCTCGCCGTCGCGGCTCACGCCGCCGTCGTAGATATTGCGGAAGCCGCTGGCGAAGATCTCGAAGGTCTTTCCATCCGGCGTGAAGCGATACACGATGCCGCCGGGTGCCATGACGTGGCGATTGTGGCCGCGACCGTCCGGCATGCGCGGCAGCAGGTGGTCATCGCCCCACAGTTTCGCGACGGGCGAACTGTCCGGCGTGCCGGCCTTCGGGCCTTTTTTGAGCACGGCGTTGTTGCCGCTGATGAGGAAAAGGCCCTTGCCGTCCGGCGTCTTCAAAATGGCATGCACCCCGTGGTCGCTGCCCGCGTCGAACTCGCGCAGCATCTCCACTTTGTCCGGCATGTCGTCGCTGTTGCTGTCGGTGATGCGATAAATGCCGCTGGGGATCTTTTTCTCGTAATCATTCACACCGACATACAGCGCCCCAAAGGCAAAGAGCATGCCGTTCACGCCACGGATGTCTGCAGGCACCTTTTCGATGTCGCCAGCGCTCAACGTCTGGCCCGCGGCGGGCGCTTTGAAGCGGTAGAGCATGCCATACTGGTCGCTCACGTAGATGCGGCCCGAGTCATCCGTGGTAAGGTTCACCCACGAGCCCTGCTCGCCCCCTGGCACGCTGTAAATGAGCTCCACCTTGAAGTCCTTCAGCGTCTTGATGTTCGACACCGGCGTCGCCACATTCGCGCCAATGGCCGGCCCGACCGCGTCGGGACGTTTGGCTTTGCCTTTGCCCTTTTCGGCTGCTTTGCCTTTTTCAGCGCCCTTGTTCTTCGCAGGCGCTTTCGGTGTCGCAGCAGGAGCCTTCGCCTTGCCTTTGCCGGGCGCTTTGGCCTCGATGATCTGCGCGTCGCTCGGAATTGCGGACTTCTCAAACGCGACCACACCGCCCTCGGGCAGTTCTTTGAGCATCACATCCTTGATGTGGACCTCCATGGCGGGGCCGCGATGAATCTGGAAGGCGAGCAGGCCTTCGAGCGAGCGCTTTGCGAGTTCGAAGTCGAGCAGGTCGATCGTCACCTGGCCGTCGATCTTGTGAACGAGGTGATTGCCCTGCGCGATGACGGTGTACTCGTGCCATTCGGCAATATCGACCTTCACCGGATCGTGCTCGGAGGCGAGCCAGCGTTTGCCTTCGGGATCGATGACGACGCCCTGGCCGTTCTGCACGATGATGCCGCGTCCGCGCTCCTCATAGACCATCGCGTTGTTCGGCGCGGCGGGATGCACGTCGCATTGATAACCGCCGATGGACCACTTGCCGACCTCCGGCAGTTCCTTGCTGCGATACTGGATGCCCGTGTTGTTGCCGGTCTCCTTGATCTTCACACGCAGCTCGAAATTCTTCACCACGCCGCCGCGCCAGATGAGAAACTGATTGTAGGCGAGCTGCTCGGGGCCGGTTGTGTTGCCAACGATCTCGCCATTCTCGACCTTCCACAGCTCCGGATTGCCATCCCAGCCGGTAAGATCTTTGCCGTTGAAGATCGATTTGAATCCATCCTGGGCAAAAGCCGGGGACAGCAGGAGCAGGGTGAGGAAGGCGAGGCGTTTCATGGTTGGTCGCGTGCTAAAACGCATCGCGCTCTCAAAACATGCCAGCAAAAGCTGTGTCGGATTCCGCAATCTCCTGCCTTGTGGTCCTGATCACGGTCTGTGCGTGATCTCGCCCAGAAACTTCCACAGCTCGAGCGTGGGCGGATCGTCCGCGCCGCCGAGATCGGAACTGATCGTGCCGTGTGTCTTGCCCTCCGCCGCGACCACACGTGCGGCGATGCCCGCGTCGCCGAGCTTGCTCGCGAGCCAGTGTGCCTGCGCCTTGGTGTCGTCGCGTGAGGCGACATGCAGGATGAGGAACGGCGGGATGCCTTTATCCTTCGCGACGTGATGGACGGGCGAGACATCGCGCTGTGCTGCTTCGTCAGTGCCAAAAACAGACATGAAGGTAGTTGAGATGCCATCGGCGGCATCCTTGATCCGCTTCGGGATGTCGTAAGCCGACACATCGAGTGGTACGCAACCCTTCAGGCAGTTCATCGGCACGCCCTCGGCCTTGAGGTAACGATCGTCAGTGCACAGAAGCGCTGCGAGATGCGCTCCTGCCGAATGACCCATGATGACGATCGAGTTCGGATCACCGCGATGCTCCGCGGCATGATCACGCACCCAGCGCACGGACTTCGCGACATCACCCATCATGTCCTTGAGCGTCACCGCCGGGAGGAAACGGTAGTTGACCGAGACGAGCACGAATCCCTTGTCCAGAAACGCCTGCGGCTTCTGCTGCAGGCCCGCCTTGTCGCCCTTCTTCCATCCACCGCCGTGAATCCACACGATCACCGGATGATCCTTCCCGTCTGGCGGTGAATAAACATCAAGTGATTGCAACTTGTCCTTCGCCTCCGTGTAAAACAGATCGCGCTGCACCTCCGGCGTGGCAGCGAAGGCGGAAGCGGCGAACAGGAAAGCGAGGAGATGATGGCGCATGAATCGTGTAACGCTCTTGGAGCATCTGCCTCTCATCGAAGATCAGACGCAGCCGGGATCGCCGAGACGACGACCGATGTGTCAGGAGCCTTGCCGGAATAGAATGAGACGTAATGCATGTCTCCGATCACGGTGGCGTTCGCGTTACCCGCATCCCAGGGAACGGGACTCCCGGTGGCGACCGCTTCGGAACCGGGCCAGCTCAGCGGATGGTCAAACACGCGGCTCGGATCGACGACGCGACGGCGAAGGATGCCGCGGCCGCGCTCATAGTAGTAGTTGCTCAACAGCCCGGTTTTGGCGTCGAGGATCAGGCTCGGCGTGGAGGCGGAGACGTCGCTGATATTGGTGCGAGTGCGCTTCCATGTGGCTCCGTAGTCGGTGGAGACGATCTGGAACTGCGCGGGACCCGTCTCCGTCCGCGCGACGGCGAGGATCTTGCCATCACCGAGGTAAACGGCGGCGGGTTCGGTCGACCAGTCCGCTTTCAGCAAGCCGGATTCGACAGGTGTTTGCGTCCACGTCTTGCCGTCGTCGCTGCTGGTCATCGTGCCCCAGGATTGCGTGGGTTTGTCGCTGTAATCTCCGCCGAACCACAAGGCCATCAGCCCGATCTTGGGAACGGCGAACACGTCGGTGATCTGCATCGGGCGCACGGCGAGCGTCGGCGTAGCGACGAGCGTGAAAGTGATGCCGTCGGTGGTGCGGTAGAGATCGTGGTGCCACTCGTTTTTGCCGATGCGGCGCACCCAGAGAAGCATCGCTCCGGCGGAATCGAGCCCCTTCCCGACCGCGACCTCGCCGTAGTCCTTCGCGTCGGCGACCACCGTTTCCGCCGTCCAGGTTTTTCCGCCGTCGTTCGATGTGCGTGCATAAACAGCGCGATCATCGCTGGCGATGGTGTGGCCTTTGCCGCGGCCATAAACGCACACGAGTTTTCCACCGATGGCCTGAAGCATCGGCCACGAGTTGTAACCGGGCACATCTTGAACGACGTGGGGCTTTGGCAGGGCTTTCAAAGGCGTCACCTTCACCGCGGCCAGGTCCGTGGGCTTGATGAACGTGTCGCCGGAATCACCCGGCTCCCGCTGGATGCGCACGGTGAGTGGCGCATCGGGCACGACTTCGTAAAAGGACTCCAAAACAATGGTCCGCGAATGAAACGGCGCGGCAGGCAGTGCGGTGCGCACCGGTTTGCCCAGCGCATACCGCTCCGTGAACGGCGCACCGTCCACCATCTGCGAAAGATGCACGCGATACACATCTTGAAACTCAGGACTCGTCGTCTCGTCCGTCGTGGTCACGACAATCTCCACCTTCACCGCCGCGCAATCGCTGGGAAGCCCCGTCACCACACCCGTGACCGACTGCCCGACCGTGCCACCCGACAACGACCACACCGGGATGTGCGTGGAACCGCTCGACATGAGCACGAGAGAAGGCTGGCCCGTGGCGATGGACATCTGGTTTGCGTTGAGCCCAATCGAAACTGCCTCTGCACCAAAGCCGGTGATGGAGAAGGCAAGCAGCGCGAGGAAGAGAAGTTGAGTTCGCATGTGTCGTCGAGAGTGGCGCAGCACAGAACTCGTCTCAAGCCCAGCGAGCCACTGGATGCTGTATTCCAGTCAGAACAAGACCGCCCTCAATTGCGACGAACTGGATGCTTCCAAGTAGTCTCCATCTCTCCCATCGAATCGCAGAAAAAGAGTCGCTGTCTCACATCTCACTCCCACACCACCCTCACAAATTCCGGCGCGGGGCCTTTCCAGAGCAGAGCCTCGCTGGCTGCGGCACCTTTGGCGGTGAAGTGGGCGCAGAGGCCGAGTTGATCGATTTCGGTCCATGTCTTCGGTGGTCCGTCGGGAGAGGTGAAGTCCTTCAGTTCAAGCGTGACGGTTTGCGGTGCATCGGAGCCTGGGATCTCGCGCTGGCAGACGAAGGTGCGGCGCGGACCGCGGTAGCTGCGCCATTCGTTTTGCTGGAGGACGATGCTGAGGCGGTTCGTCTGCGGCATCTTGAGAGTGAGCGAGAGTTTGGAGCCATCTGGGCCGCGATAGAGCGGGTCGGTGACTTTGCGGGTCCAGGTTTCTCGATGCGTGAGATTGCTGGCATTGAGCTGATACCAATCGCGCGTGCCGTGGGTGAAGTCGTCGATGAGCGTGCTGAGTTTCGCCGTGAGCTTGGGGTTCGCTTGCTTGACCTCGGCGGCGCTATGCGAGCGCAGCAGGCTGCTGAGGCAGAGTTCGGTGATCGGCTTGGCGTTGCCGGGTATCTGCGCAGGCGATTCAGGCTTGGGCAGCGTGTGGTAAACATTCGCGAAGGCGAAGAGCGGCAGGTCGTGCGTGTGGATCGGGAGTTGAGCGATGTAGTCTTCGGCTTTCTTGATGACCTCGGCACTGCGCCAGAAGCGGGCGCGTGGATCGGGGTCGGTGCTGTAGTAGATCTCCACGCGGGCTACGGGCAGCGTTTTCGCATCGGGCCGCACACGAATCATGGGCACGCCGGCGTTGGTTTTGAGGCGCAGCTCGCTTTGTGGCGTGTCGGGCAAGGCGGGGCCGCCTTTTAGATAGTGATCCATCCACAGCGGCATCGTGATGGCGACCTCGGGGATGAGGCGATGATTCAGATGCGGACTCCAACTGTAGCGCGTGGGCTGATTTTTGATGAGCGCGTTGGTGCGATACACGTCGTCCATCCAGCCGTGGAAATCATTCGTGCCACTGCGATGCAGCACGGGGCAGCGGATGTTCGGCGCGTAGCTCTCAAAACTGAGCGTGCGGGCGAATACGTTGGCGCTGCCTTGCACTCGATCCATTTGTTCCGAGCCGCCGATGAATTCATGCGGCTGCCAGCGCCAGCCGGAGCCGCCAACGGCAGGAACAGCGGCCTTCACGCGGTCGTCGCTGCCCGCGACATACATGGTGAGATTGCCACCCATCGAGAAACCGTGCACGCCGAGGCGTTGCGCATCCACCTCCGGCTGTTGTTCGAGAAAGGTGAGCCCGCGACGGCATCCAAGTGTGAGCAGATACCAGTTGTTGTTCTTCGGATGCTCGCGGTCCTCGAAGAACTGCTTCGGCCCGGGCAGCATGGTGCTGTAGCCCTGCACATTGAGCTGCGAGGGATCGACCGCTCCCCAGTCGGTATTCGGATCGCCGGGCTCGGACTTCTCGCAGGTGTTGAACGGTGCCTTGCCCGTGCCGCTGCCGCCCCAGTTCACCGACAGCGCCGCGTAACCACGCGCCACGAGCAGCTTCACCTCGCTCACCGAGCCGCGTTGGCCTCCACCATGGATGTGCATCACCGCCGGGAGCTTTTCCTTCGCATCCTCCGGAAAACCATACACCGCCGCCATCCTCGCCGGATTGCCTTTGAACGTGCCGATGAAATACCGCACATGGCGAAACACACCACCGTCCTCCTTCCACTCGCGGATGATTTCGGTTTCAAGAGCGTCTTTACGCGGATCAAAGTCGGCCCACAGCTCCTGAACGGACTGAGGGACGTCTTCCGCAGCGAATAGTGAATGAAAATCGAAAAGCGATAGCGAAGCAGCAGCGGCTCCGGTTTGAAGAAAGGTGCGGCGAGTGGGCGCGAGTTTCATGGTAGTCGGTGGAGGAGTGGTTCGTGGCTGGAGTCATCTCACGAGCAGCGCGTCTGCCTTCGCGCACTCGCCGGCTTGGAAGAGCGGGGCGAGGTCGGGCAGGTCACTGAGTTTGCGATGTTCGATGCTCGCGTCTGCTTTGTCGGCGGAAATGGCGTAGCCGAGGAGTTGCCAGGATTTAGTGCGCGTCTGGTTGGTCAGGTATTGGTGGCGGTTTTGAAGCTTGGCGTGTTTTGCGTGGCCGGCGGGATACGGATTCTCAAAGGGCAGCTTGCGACATTGCAGCGCGGGATCGGTGGTGAGGATGTATTCGTTGGTGCCGCCGTCTTGCAGGAGGAAGACGGGCATGGAGTGCCTCACGGGCTTGGAGTAGAGCTGGCAGGCGGGTTGCGCATCGGGCGTGGGTTTTTCAAGCGTGGGCTGCGGCGGGGCTTTGTCGGCGCGCTTGATGTAAAGCGGCAGCAGCGGCGTGTCGCTCTCCTTGAACTCGACGGGACGCAGTTCGGTGAAGGATTCGAGTTTGCGTCCTGCTTCGGCCACTTCCTGAAGCGTGCCGATGGCCATGTAAGTGCGACGGAAGAAGCAGTCGCCGGGCTTGATGAGCACACGGTTGTCCAAGTTGATGACGGTGTAGTCGCGCTCGCCGCCGCGAGAATCGCCCGCGCCATACACAGTGGCGGAGCGCTGCCAGCGCGGCTTTCCGGTGTGCTTGAGCGTGCGTTGTGCGATCCAATGCGGATCTCGACCAAAGACGAGGCCCAGCGCGTAGGATGATGGATTCGCGGCATTCTGTGTGGCTGCCGCCCAACCGCCGGTGTCCATGATGGGGCCATACACATCCTTTGCCTGGAGATTGAAGGGCGTGCGGAAGCGATAGCTGCCATCGGGATTCGACAGCACCAGCTCGGGAAATACGGAGGTGCGCACACCGCCCCACATCGTGGCCCAGCTCTGATACTCGAATGTGCCGAAGTTGTAGCAAAGATGGTTCAGTTCGATGACGCCGCCGCCGATGTCGCGGAACTGCACGACGAAGATCACGTCGCTGCGATTGACGCTGATCGTGGGGCAGAGTCCCCAGTTGATCATCGTGTAAGTGCGCGCCTTTTCATCCCCAGCGAGGCGAGCAGCCGGGCAGTAGAAGGGTCTGTCTGGCGTGTGCTGTTGCTTGCGTCCCATATATAACCCCGATTGATGGACGAAGGAGTTCACCTCATCGCGAATCGCGCCGGGACCTTTGTCGAGGTCGTAGTCCACCGCTTCATCACTGAAGAGCACCATCTGCCAGGCCTCGTCATTGAAGGGCGACATCAGCCGCTGCGGCGGCATCGCCTCGCCAAACGAGCTGACAATGGAGTAGATCTGCCCGCCGCGACCAATACGCATCTCCCAGCTCCGCTCATCGGTGGACTGATGCATGAGATAGGCGTGAAACACGGGCCGCTCTTCAACACCCTCGATCCAGCGCGACGGGAAGTGCTGGTTCGGCGCGAACTGCTTCGAGACGACAAACTCGCTCGGCTTCGTGAGGAACGTAGGCGCTTTCGACTTTGGGAAAAGATCGAGCAAAGGCGCGTCGTCAGCATGCAGCGCAGCGCATGACGAGAACAGAAGAAGTGCGGAGAGGATGGATGGACGTTTTGTCGGCATTGCGGTGCTGTGACTTATTTCTTCGTGCGCTCCGCTGAGAACACATCGCCGCTCGGCTTTTCTGGCAGTGTGGCCTTCCACGCGTCGAGCTTGGCGATGAGTTCCTTCACGATCTCGGGCATTTCTTGTCGCGAGGTCGTTGGTTTCGAGCGCATCAGCGGCGATGTCGTAGAGTTCCACGCGCTTGGCGTCCGTTGTGGTCAGCAGCTTCCATTGCTGATCCACCACGGCGTAGTTCGCCCAGTGGAACTCGGAATCTTTGCCGCTGCCCATCTTCCAGAACAACGGCTTGGTGCGCGTCGCGCTCGCCTTGCCCTTCAAGACCTCGACCTGGCTGATGCCGTCAGGCTTGTAGCCATCAGGCAGAGTTGCACCGGCGAGTTCGCAGAAGGTTGGGAGCAGATCGACAGCGGAAATCAGCGAGGCGTTGTCGAGTTTGCCCGCGGGGATTTTCCCAGGCCAGCGCGCGATGAAGGGCACGTTGATGCCGCCTTCGAACAGTGACGCCTTGTAGCCCTTGCGACCTGCGGTGATGCCTTTGGAGGCCGCGATACCCCAGCCCGCGCCGGTGGCGGTGTCGTATTGCAGTTCGAGCTTGGCATTCTCCGATCCTCGCGCCGGGCCGTTGTCGGAGCTGAAGATGACGAGCGTGTTTTCGGTGAGTTGCAGATGATCCAGTGCGGAGAGCACTTCGCCGATGCGATCATCGGCATGAGACAGCACCGAGGCGTAGATTTGATCCTCGCGACTCTTCATGTCGCGGAAGCGCCACTCGTATTTTGGCACGGTGTGAAACGGCGTGTGCGGTTCGTGCATCCAGAGGTTGATGAAGAAAGGCTTCTTCGCCGTCGCGCTCTTCTCGATGAAGGCAATCGCGTGCCGCGCATCCTCGTGCACCGGCATCTGCTCACCGGAGCAATTGAAGGCGCCGTATTCGTCATAGCCATACGCGGTGGGCGTGGGCGAATCGGGGATCATGTCGTTGCCGAGATGCCATTTGCCGAAATGCGCCGTCGCATAGCCCGCGCTCGCGAGTATGCGCGGCAGGGTAGGCGCGGAAGTAGCCAGCCAGTCCGGCATGTTGCGCTGTGCGTTGTTTTTCGGCCACGCAAAGTGACCGTCGATGTTGTAGCGCGCCGGGAAATGCCCGGTCATCACCGCAGCACGGCTCGGCGAACACACGCCACTGGCGACGGTGAAGCGCGTGAAGTCAGTGCCCTCCTTCGCGAGCCGGTCAAGGTTCGGCGTCTTCACATACGGATGCCCGTGGCACGACAGATCGCCCCAGCCCCAGTCGTCGGCGAAGATGAAGACAATGTTCGGCTTGGGTGCGTCTGCGGCGTGAAGCGCAGCCAGCGGCAGGCCCAGCAAGGTGGAGAGAAAGACAAGGATGCGTTTCATTTCCAATCAATCTTCGCCGCTTTCTTCTCGACATCCACAAACACCGAGGCGTGCTCGAACTCCCGGCGGAAGGTCCAGCCTTCGCGCACGGCTGCGCCCTTCGGTGCACCGAGTTTTTGGTCAAACTCGGGATACCAGTCGAAGGTGCCGTATTGGCCCAGCCAGCCCCACGTGTAGCAGAAGTAGCAGTGCCGCTCCGCGCCCACCAGGAAGCAGGCCAGCGGGAAGGTGATCTGCTCGCGGGCCAGACGGACTTGCTCTTCGTGCGGCTTCTTCATGATCTCGGGTGCCGTGTGCCATGTGAATTTCGGCCAGCCTTTGAAAATGACGATTTTTCCGTCCTTCGCTGCCTTGCGCATCGCCTCGATCGTGTTCGCCATGTATTCCGGGCTTTGTAGGGCCTTGGGATTGCGATCAAAGTCGTCCACCATCGCGCCATCGGTCGCTGGCAGGTATTGCTCGCCAAGCCCAGGGTGTTTCTCGTCGTAGCCGTGCAGGGGATTGAAGATGATCAACTTGCCTGGCCCCATCTTTTCGCGTGTCTGCTTGAGCATGGCGAACACTCCCTGATCCATCGCCGCCGCCTGGTCCGCACCGAACATCTTGCCCCACGGGCCATTCTTGCTGCCAGCGGTCGCACCATCGACGAAGATTCCATCGCAGCCGTATTCATGCACCGCCTTGCCTGCGATGGTGGACCACCACTCGCGCACATCCTCGCGGCGCACGTCGAACTGCTTCGTGTCCCGGCCGCCCTTCTTGGCGATCAAGTAGCCGCCTTCGGGGCAGGTAGCGTTCGAGTCCTTCCACTGCGGTTTTGGCATGTCGGAGGCCCAATAAAACAGAACTTTTGTCTTCGGATTGCGCTCCTTGATGGCCTTTGCGCCCGCGGCGATGTTCGACTCCACGCTTCCGTTCTTCACGGTGCCGCCCGTGAACGCGATGAGACTGAAATGAGCGGCAAGAAAATCATATTGCTCCGGCTTCAGCCCGTCTTCGATCGCGAGGTGCGCATACAGCGGCACACGATCCCAACTGAACTCCGGGAAGCCGTCGGCGGCATAAATGGATGTGCAGACGACCGATGACGAGATGATCAACAAGGCTGCGAGGTGTTTCATGGTGATGGTGACTCTGCCGTCCCAGCGGGGAAAAGATATGCCTTGGACAGGCTTAGTTTGTATCCGATCTTGCAGCCATGAAGTCCACTCCCCTGGACATCCATCCCAACTTGCCCGCGATCCGTCATCGGATTCGTGGCACGCACCATGCAGATGTTCCGGTCGCAGGGATTGAGATGCTCATGCATCGCTTTGTAGAGCTGGACAAGTGGGATTTGCGCGCCGCCGCCAATGCCTTCTGGCGGCTCTACTGGCCCGCGAGCCGTGGAGGCTGCATGATGTTTCAGGGCAGGAGCCACCCGCTAGATCCGGGTTGGTTGTATCTGATCTCGCCACATACCGCCTTTCACAGCGAGTGCACACGGCCCTTCAGCAAATGGTATCTTCATTTCAACGTCGGCGGCATGGTGGACGTCTGTCCGCCTGGCATCGTGCGGATACGCCCCACAGCGAGAATGCGTGCACTTCTCTCACGGACGTGCCCGATCCCTGGACGCACAGCGAAGGCTGGAGAGCCTGAAATCCATCCGCTTGAATCCCTCGAACTTGGACTGACGGCACTCCAGCGGGCGATCCCTCAGTTCCGGCTTTCGTCCCACGCCGATGATCGCCTGCCGCGTTGTGTCGGCTACCTGCGGGAACATCTCACGGAGAAAGTGACCCTCGCCCAACTCGCCCGGTTTTCCGGTCTCAGCGCCCGCACTCTCGCGCATCTGTTTGTCACGGAGGTCGGTTTCCCACCGATGCGCTACCTCATCGAACTGCGCCTGAATCACGCGATGAAGCTCCTCCGTCACACACATCACACCATCGAGCAGATCGCCGAGGAATGCGGCTTTCCCAATCGCTACTACTTCACCCGCATGCTCTCCAAATACCGAAAAACCACTCCCGCAGCGTTTCGAGCCGAGGTAAAGCACATTGATTGAAAAAAGTCACCCGAACCCGATGAAACACTTCTTCTCGCTCCTGTTCCTCGCTGCTTCTGTTGCCCACGCTGCTGAAACCCAACGCGTGGATGTTTGTGTGTATGGCGCAACCCCGTCGGGTATCGTAGCGGCGGTGACGGCGAAGCAGGAGGGATGCTCTGTGCTCATCGTGGAGCCGAGCCGATGGGTGGGCGGCATTCTCGGCGCGGGGATCAAGCCGATGCAGGACTGCGCGGAACCAGTGGCGGTTGGTGGTTTGACGACGAGTCGCGTGTTCAAGATGGGCAGGCAGCCGGATGTGCTGCGCAAGGATTTCGCCGATTGGCTGGCGGAGGAGCACATTCCGGTGATCTACGAACAGCGGGTGCAGCGCGTGGAGAAATCGGGCACGAACATTGCGAAACTCATTCTGGAACTCGCGCCGCCGGACAAGCGCGGTGTTCCCGCAGCAACGGCGACGCAAAAAGATGTCTCGATCATCGAAGCGAAGGTTTTCATTGATGCCAGCTACGAGGGCGATGTGATGGCGGCAGCGGGCGTGAAGTATGCGGTGGGTCGCGAGTCGGCGGAGACGTATCACGAGGAACTCGCGGGTGTGGGACCGACGACGAACTGGACGCCGATTGATCCTTATGTCGTGCCTGGCGATGCGAAGAGCGGCCTGTTGCCGTGGGTGGAGGCGGATCATGGTTTGCCGAAGGGCGCGGCGGATGATTACACGCAGGCTTACAACTTCCGCTTCTACGTCACGCGCGATCCGGAGAAGCGAGTGCCGTTTGAGGCACCTGCAAACTACAACACGAAGGACTTCGAACTCGTAGGCCGCTATGTCGAGCATCTCGTGCGCACCACCGACGATACCGCGAAGCTCATGAAGCGACTGCGCGACATCTTCCCCGGCTGGATGAACAGCGGCGAATATAACTACAAGCGCGACTCCCTGATCACGATGGCACCGCTAGGTTTGAGCCGGTTTTATCAAGACGGCACCTGGGAGGCTCGTGCGAAGGTGTGGCGGCAGCATCAGGATTATCTCAGCGGCCTGCATCACTTCCTCAGCACGGATGCGCGCGTGCCGGAAGCGTTTCGGAAAGAGACCGCCGAACTCGGTCTCGACAAAACGATGCACGCCGACACCGAAGGCTGGCCGAACCAGCTCTACGTGCGCATCTCGCGCCGCATGAAGGGGCCCTACTTGCTCACGCTCGCCGATGTGTGGAATCAAACGAAGGCCGAGGACGGCGTGGGCCTTGCGCTCTACGGCGTGGACATCTATCCGGTGCGTCGTTATGTCGTCGCCAACGAGAGCGGGCAGATCGGTGTCGCCACGGAGGGAAACATGTTCGTCGGAGGCTCGCAGGGCACCGGGCATCCGTATCCCGTGTCGTATCGAGCGCTCACACCGAAGGTGGACGAATGCACGAACCTGCTCGTGCCCGTGTGCTTCAGCGCCAGCTACATTGCGTATGCTTCCGCGCGCATGGAGCCGGTTTTCTGTGTGCTCGGCGAGTCCGCTGGCGTCGCTGCCGCGCAAGCAATCCACGCAAACACCACCGTGCAGTCCATCGACTACAAAAGACTGCGCATGCGTCTCCTCGAACGAGGTCAAGTCCTCGACTGGACCGACGAACTCGCGGCACAGGTCAAGCAGCGCCCCAAGCATGGTATCGAAGTCAGCGAATGGCCTTCCCAACAAGCCTGGGATGATGCCAAGCCCGGCTGGGAGTGGCTCTTCCCCTTCATCGACACGAATAAGGACGGGAAGATCTCACTTCAAGAACACGAAGCGTTTCAAGCTTACAAGAAGCAGCACCCCGACTGGCAGAACGTGCTCAAGGCGCAGGTGAAGAAGTGACGAATCTAACTGTGCCGACTGGTAACGTGCGGTGGATTCCAGAATAGCCCCTCGCTTCAGGAGCGCACGAAAGCGCTCATCGCATTGAGCATGACCACCACGGAGCAGGCTCCGGCGTCAGGGAAACCGAGACACGCCTCGCCGAGCGTTTTCGCACGGCCAAATTGGGCGATCATGTTCTTGCTGGCTTCTTTGCCAGACTCCGCAGCAGCGGCGATGGCTGCCAAAGCTTCGGGTAGCGGCAGGTTCGTGACTTCCTTGGCCTTTCCAGCCGCGGGCACGAGGGCGTCGAGCATCGTTTTGTCGCCGGGCTTGGCGCCGCCGCGCTTCATGATGCCTTCAGCAGCAGCACTAAAAAAGAGCGGCAGATCCGGCGGATCGAATCGGCCCGCAGTGGCAAGCGCCTTGCCACCTGCGCGGAAAAGCGTGCCGAAAATGGCCCCGGAGGCTCCGCCCATGCTCGTCATCATCGCGGTGCCGACCGTCACGAAGACTTGCTCGACAGAAGTCGGCTCCAGTTCCTCCAACTTGCTCTTCACGGCTTCCATGCCGCGTTTCATGCCGAGGCCATGATCTCCATCGCCGAGATCACGATCCGCTTGGGAGAGCATCGGCTCGGCTTCGATGATCGCATCGGCCACCTTCAGCATCATGAGGCGGACTTGGTTGGGCTTGAGTTCCATGATGGTCGGAGAGGCGGAGTATTGGAGGAATGGAGTGATGGGTTTGGACAGGATTCCAATGCTCCATCACTCCATGGCCTTGCGGCTCACTTCTTCTTCAGCTCCTTCTTCTTGAGGTCGTTGTACATCTCGAAGGCCTTGTTGGCATTCAGGCCGCCGTGCACCACGCCTTGCACTGCGCGCATCATCGACACCGGAGCGTCGCTCTGGAAGATGTTGCGGCCCATGTCCACGCCGCTGGCGCCCTGCTTGATCGCGTTGGCGCACATCTTCAGCGCGTCGAGCTCCGGCAGCTTCTTGCCACCGGCAATCACGATCGGCACCGGGCAGCAGGAGGTCACCGTCTCGAACTCCTTGTCGGTGTAGTAGCACTTCACCACGTTCGCGCCGAGCTCCGCCATGATGCGCGTGGCGAGGCGGAAGTACTGCGCGTTGCGCGCCATCGCACGGCCCACGGCCACCACGCCCATGACGCCGATACCGTAACGCGAGGCCGCGTCGACGAGGTCGGTCATGTTCTTGAGGCTTTGACGCTCGTAAGCGCTGCCGATGAACACCTGCACGGCGAGGATGCTCGCATTGAGGCGGATGGCCTCTTCAATGTTCAGCGCGGTGGACTCGTTGGAGAGCGGCTCGAAGCCGGGACGGCCGAACTTGGCCTTCTTGCCGTCGATCTCGCCTTCCCACTCTTCAAACGGGCTGACCATCGAGGTGCCGCCAGAGGCACGCAAAGCGATGGCCTTCTGCGTGGAGGCGGGAATGACGCTGCGCTGGATGCCGCGCGTGAGCATGAGGCAGTCAGCGTAGGGTTCGAGCGGGAGAATGGTCTGGTCCACGCGCTCCAGGCCGGAGGTGGGGCCTTGGAAGTAGCCGTGGTCGAAGGCGAGCATGACGGTGCGGCCGTCCTTGGGATTGAACACCTTGGAAAGGCGGTTCTTCAGGCCCCAGTCATACTGGTGGCTGCCTTTGAGGAAGAAGCCAGGGGCGGCCTGCGGGATGTCGGAGAAATATTCCTTTTGCTTCTTGTCTGCGGCGGAGGTGGTGATGTCGGCCATGGTCGTGTGCGGTTGGGGATGAATGTGAGACGCACGCATAACCACACGCGGCTTGCCTTCCATGCCTGACTCGGCCAGAGTTGTGTCCGATTCCGCAAACGCACCATGCCCAACTCAGCCTCCATCCTCAGCGTCGTGCCCGCCGGCTCCGCGCATCGCGTGCAGGGCCACCGCAGTGTCGCGTTGCCGGGCGTGACGGTGGACATCCTGACCACAAGGAAGATCGAGCTTCAGCAGTGGGAGCTGCGCCGGTTGAACGATCCCTACTGGCGTCTCTACTGGCCGATGCAGGAAGGCGGCGTTGTGGAGATCGACGGTGCTTCCACTGTGTTGAAACCGGGCACCGTGTATCTGATCCCGCCACGCACGACGTTCAGCACCACGACACGGCGGCCTTTCAGCAAGTGGTACTGCCATTTCAATCTTGGCCCGGTGGCGGACCGTGCCGCGCCGGGCATCTATGCGTTTTCCGTCACCACAGCGCATAAGACGATGCTCAACGAGCTGATCAAACTCGGCACGAAGCCGCAGAGCGTGCGTTTTCCGTGGGTCAGCATCCAGCTTGTGACCGAGTTTGTGAAAAAGCTGCCCGCCAGCGTGTGGGAGCAGCAACGCCTCGACGCACGCGTGTTGAAGGCGATGGAGTTCATGAACCAGCATCTCGGCCTGAAGCTTTCTGCCGATCAAATCGCACGTCATGCGGGCCTCAGCGTGCGTAATTTGAACCATCTCTTCAAAGAGGAAGTCCAGCAGCCGCCCATGCGCATCCTGCTCGACTACCGGTTGGACGAGGCCTGTCGCCTGTTGCGACACACCGACGACAGCATCGAGGCCATCGCCGAGACCTGCGGCCTCGTGAACCGCCACTACTTCAGCCGCATGCTGAGGCAGTATCGCAATGCGTCGCCTGCAGCGTATCGAAGCGAGCAGTCGTAAAGACTCACAACGCCTCCATCTTCACCACGAGCGAATCGTAGCCGAGGGTGCGGTCGAACCTGGCCTCGTGCTCGACGCGTTCCGTGGCGTTGATGAGATGGATGCGTTTCACATGGTCGCAGCAGAATTTCAACAGCGTGCGCAGGATGAGGCGCGCATGCGGTGCCCCGAGACAGAGGTGCGTGCCGAAGCCGAAGCTGATGTGCGGGTTCGGTTTGCGGTCGAGGCGCACCTCATCGGGCTGCGGAAAGGTGTTTTCGTCGAAATTCGCCGAGGACCAGCACAGCGAGATGCGTTCGCCCGCTTTCACAGTGACGCCGTTCACGTCGGTGTCCTTCGGGCAGACACGGCCGATGTGTGTGAGCGGCATGAAGACGCGGAAAAACTCCTCGCTGGCCAGCGTGATGCGTTTCGGGTCCTCGCGGAGGTATTCGAGCGCTTCGGGATGCTCAGCGAGATAACCGATGGCGCAGGCGATGGTGAGGATGATCGTGTCGCGACCGCCAGCGAAGGCGAGATTGGCAAAACCCATGCATTCCTCACGCGTGAGCTTGCGCCCACGGTAGTCTGCCTGCGTGAGCGCGGAAAAAAAGTCATCGCCGGGATTCGCCTCCACCTCGTCAAACTTCGCGTTGAGATAATCTTCGAGCACAGTGCCCTTCTTGAACTCGCCGCCGGTAACTTTGAAAACGTGGATGCCCCAGCCAATCCAAGTGTCCGCCTCTTTTTCGGAGGTGTTGAGCAGGTAGGTGAGTGCCTTCGATTGAATCGGCAACGCAAAGTCATGCACGATCTCGATGCTCTCACGCTTCATCGCGTCCGCGAGCATGCTGCCGATGAGGTTTTCGACCTTCGCGATCATTTCCGGCTCCTTCGCACGCTGGAAGAACGGTTCGGCGATGGCGCGGTAATCAGTATGCTCCGGTGGATCGGTCTCGATGGGGAGCTGGCGCATGCTGCGCACAGCCTCCTCGGAGGGAATCGGCACGCGGAAGGGCGCATCCGAACTGAAGGTCTCCCAATCCTTCGCCGCCTTTCGCACGTCCTCGTGGCGCAGGATCATGGTGATGTTCTCGCCGTGAAACGGGCACTGCATCACGCCGGTGGCGGCGCGGGCTTCTTTGAAAGGATCGGTGAAGGCGGGCATGGGAGGAGAATGACGAATGGAGGATCAATCAGCAATGCGCGGGATTTGCGCTTTACTGCTTTTGCCATGGCGTGCTGCCGCCTCGTTGGATGTGCTGGCGGAGAGCGGTGGCGAGGTCGTTGAAGACTTTCGGCGCCTTGGCGGCGAGGTCGGTTTTCTCCTGCGGATCGTTCTTGAGGTTGTAGAGCTCCATCGGGCTGTAAGGATCGTTTTGCATGAGCTTCCACTCACCGCGGATGATCGCCTCGTAGCTTTTGCCGCCATAAACGCGGCTTCCCTCGCGACGGACGAAGTAAAGTTCACGAGGCGTTGTCATGGTGCCGCGTTTGAGAATGGGCACGAGGCTCACTGCGTCGAGTTCTGGCGAGGGTGTGAGGCCGGCGAGTTCGAGGAAAGTGGGAAAGAGGTCGAAGTTGAGGCCCTCGTAATCGCTGCGGCTGCCGGGCTTGATCTGCGCCGACCAGCGCAGCATGAACGGCACGCGCAGGCCGCCTTCGTAGTGATCCTGCTTGCCACCGCGCCACGGGTCGTTGTTTTGCGCGTGCGGCAGCGAACCGCCGTTGTCGGAACCATACGTGACCACGGTGTTTTCCTCCAAACCTGCCTCCTTGAGCACGGCGAGCACTTTGCCGACGCAGTGATCGAGATGTTCCACGAGCGCCACGTTCAGCGCACGTTTTTCGTCGAGCTGTGGCGCGCGCTGTTTGACCTTCGCGAGCCATTCGGCGGGCGGTTCGATGGGAAAGTGCGGTGCGTTGTAGGCAAGGTAGAGGAAGAACGGCTTTCCGGACTTGGCACGTTCTCGGATGTAGTCGGAAGCCCAGTCGGTGAAAATGTCTGTGGCATGGCCCTGCGGATCGACCACCTCGTTGTTGAGGCGCATGTAGTTGATGCCGTGGCGCAGGTGCGTGGTGTAGCTGTCCATCATGTCGCCGAGAAAGCCGTGGAAGTGGTCAAAGCCGCGTTCGTTGGGTGTGTTGGGCGATTCGAGGCCGAGATGCCATTTGCCGACGATGCCGGTGTGGTAGCCGGCTTTTTTCAGCTCGTTCGCAATCGTCGGAACGCCCGGCTTGAGGTAGCCCCACGAGTCCTCCGGCTTCGTGCGGATCACACCCGGCACACCCACACGATCCGCGTAGCGACCGGTGAGCAGCGCCGCACGTGAAGGCGAGCACACAGTGCAATTCGCACGCATGGCGGTGAAAAGCATGCCTTCCTGGCCGATGCGGTCGATGTTCGGCGTGTGTGCGTCAGAAGGATGATAAGCCGAGACATCACCGTAGCCGTGGTCATCGGCGAAGATGACCAGAAAGTTCGGCGGAGCGGCGTTCAGCGACAAACTGAAGGCAAAGAGACACAGGAGAAGCTGTTTCATGGATTCACGGCTTGCCGCTGATCTTGAGCGCACGGATCGACGCGGTCTGGCCGCCCACGGCGATCCAGCTTCTCATCTTCGGCGTCGCCAGGTATTCGTGGCGTGCCTGCAGCTTCAAATCATCGAGCTGGATCGCGATTTGATCGCCCAGCCACTCGAAGCGCAGCTTGTGCCACTCGCCGGATTTGAGATCGGCGGGCAGCTTCGCGATGATGTGGCTCGGTTTGACCGAATCTTCCGCGAGGCTGATCTGCTTCGGCGAGATCGAGACACGACCAACGTGCGCGGGTCCCTTCGGCGTCGTTCCATCACAACCGATGATGAGGCTCTTCGAGCCGTCGAAACGAAACTCGCACTCAATCACGCCGGTGTTCCAGCCCACCAGGTTCCAAAGAACGGCAACATGCTTGTTCTCCGGCTTTTCCGCGCAAATAAGCACGCCAGCCTTCGGCTCGTAAGTGCCGTGGGCGATCTTCCACTTGTCATCCAGCGGCGATTTCAAATCAGGCGCGGCAACGACCGGCAGATCGCCCGTCACGAGCGGATCAGCGAACGCGAGTGATGATGCGAGCAGTGCGACACAGATGACGAATTTCATGATGGATCAGGGAAGCTGGGGTTTGACGGGATTGGTGGTGCCTTTTTCGACTGGATAGACGGCCTTTTGCGCTTCCAGTCCGGAGATCAGGCCCTGCATCAGGCGCTTCAATTCGACCGGGTTCGACTTGGCGAGGTCGTTTTGTTCAAATGGGTCGTCCTTGAGGTTGAAGAGCTGGTAGTGGCTGCCACCGCTGACTTCGGTGGGGAAGTAGTGGTAGATGACTTTCCAGTCGCCATCGCGGAACGAGGTGAAGTAGTTCGTGCGATGCGGCGAGTGCGGGTAGTGCATCAGGAATTTCTCATCGCGGCTGTTGTCGGGCTTCGCGGTAAGAAGCGTGTCGAGCTTTCTGCCATCGAGCGTGTGGGAAGCAGGCGTTTGCACGCCGGTGAGGCCGAGGATGGTCGGGAACATGTCATACACGGCGGCCTGCTGGCTCTGGATCGTGTTCACGGCGATGGGCAGGCGCTTCTGGTGCTCGTTTTCGGAATTTGCCTTCGCCCACGCAGCGATGAAGGGCACACGCATGCCGCCTTCGTAATGCGACCCCTTCTTGCCACGCAGCGGTGCGGCGCAGGCCACGGCATGCTCATGACCGAGCGGCGCATCGCTACCGTTGTCACCGAGGAAAAAGATGAGCGTGTTGTCGGCGACACCGAGCGTGTCGAGATGGTCGAGGATGTCGCCAAGGGACTTGTCCATGCCTTCGATGAGCGCGGCAAAAGCCTGCGCCGGCTCGGGTTTGTCGCTGTTCTTGTAGTGGTCGATGAAGCGCGGGTCGGCATTGAAGGGCGCGTGCACCGCATACTGCGCGAAGTAGAGGAAGAACGGCTTCTTCTCCTTCACCGCGTCGCTGAGGTGCGACTTGGCCTCCAGTGTCAGCGCCTCGGTGAGGAAGATGTCCTGACCGTGGTATTTTTCCAGGCCGGGCACTGCGGAGCGCGGCTTGCCGTCACCCGTTGCTTTCGCCCTGGCCTTCTTGCCTCCCTTCGGACTGTCCACAATGCCGCCGAAGTTTTTGGTGCCGTAGTAGCTGCCCGGAGCGCCGATGGAGGCGCCGGCCACGTTGATGTCGAAGCCGAGATGCGAGGGATCCGCGCCATCGAACGCGCGAGGCGCAAAGTGGCCTTTGCCGACGTGAATGGTGCGATAGCCTGCTCCTTCCAGCAGGCCGGCGAGCGTCGCATCGCCTTGCTTGAGACCTTTCCAGTTCCAGTCAGGCGGGCCCTGCGGACCGGCGTTGTCGTTGTCAGGATTGATCCAGTTTGTGGTACGACGCGCGGCGTTCTGGCCGGTCATGATGCTGATGCGCGTGGGTGAGCACACGCTCATGGCGCAGAAGTTGTTGAAACGGACGCCCTTCGCTGCGAGGCGCTCCATGTTCGGCGTGCGATACCAGTCGTTGAACGGATAGCGCTTCGGATTGCCCGCCGCATCGGTCAAAAATGGCAGCGAGGTGTCCATCACGCCCATGTCATCCACGAGCATGATGACGATGTTCGGCGGCGAGGCGCCGAAGAGCGGAGGGCTCAGGGCGAGGAAGAATGCAAGGAAGATATGTCTCATGGTCGGGCTGCTTTTAACGAGGCACACCGGCGAATCATTCCTCTTTCGCAGCCGGGTCAGGAAATGGCTCCGCAGGCAACAGGCTCACTGCAGGATCATTATTGTGCCGCGTCATCACATCGTGTGCGCCCTGGTCTTTGAACAACACATATCGCAGCATGGCGACTGCATACCTCTCGTACACCGCGCGGCGTGTAGCGTCTGTGTCACCACACGCGATCTCGGCGAGAAGGCTGGTCGGGAATTCTGGATCACAGTGTGTGGAGCCACGCACATGAAGAGCCAAAAGAGGTCCGCCGTTGACCTGCAGCCACGTCAGCGCATTTGACCAACGGTTCCATGCACCCGAATCCGCCACCAGCATGAGAGAAGGGATTCTCAGTGCAGTAATCGCTTCCCTCCCCCGATGATCAAAATCGACCGGGTCGAGCCCGATCCAGCAGCGCGCTTGTTTGTTGTGTGTGGCAGCAAGCAGCGTGGCGAATCCACCGGCCGAGTGCCCCATCAATGCGACATCGCCATTCGGCACAGGATTGGTGATTCGTCCAGGCTCATGCACGAGCGAGATCAAATCGGCGATCGCTTGTGAATTCCCGACGTGATCGGCGAAGAACGGCAGGTTTGGAACCACGGCGATCATGCCGTGTTGCGCGAGAAGGATCCCCCAGCCGGCCATGACATGGCGATGGCGGGTGAAGCCGTGTGCGACGATCACTACAGGTGCCTTCTCGACGTTCTGCGGCAGGTAGATGTCCACCGGCTTGTCCTTGCCCTGCAGCGCGAGCTTTTCCGTACGTTTGGTGACATTCGGAGGCACCGGCAACTTCGGCACGCGATTGGCGAAGCCTGCGGCAATGAGCAGCGCCGTGCAAACAAGCGCGGGATACCGCAGCCACCGGAGAAATCGTTTCATTTGGGATCGCGGACGGTGCTGATCGCCTCCGAATAGGCGTGCTCGCCCGTGCGCCCGTCGAAGTATTGGAAAATGATCTGCGGATTCGGATAAGCCACCCAGCGCGTGCCACCGAGCTGCTGCGGCATGTTGAAGACGTTGTTCACCTGCACGGTGCAGTAGTAGGGATACATGCGCTGCGGGCGTTCGAGATCCGGCAGGATGTAGCTCGACCAACGGATGTCGCAGATGCGCGGGCCGGACTTGTAGAGGCCGGTGGCGGGGCGGTCGCCCTCGTCGTTCTTGGGAACGTGATTCACCGAGTTCAGCGGGCCGGAGGCGAACTCCCACACGCGGTCGGTGATTTTGATGGCGAAGCTGTTGTGCAAGTCGGCGGTGAAGATGCACACGGGCTTCTTCAAGGCGTCGAAGGCATCGATCAGCTCCTCGCGCTCGGCCAGCATCGAGGTCCAGGCTTCGTCCTTGCCTTCGGTGAATTCATGACCTCCGGCGCCGTTGTGCGAAATCATGAAGTTGACCGACGACACAACGAAGAAGAAGTCGGACTTGCTGGCGCGCATCGAATCGAGCAACCACTTCTTCTGTCCTTCACCCAGCAGCGTGAGACCCTTCTTGCCGGGGTTTTTCGGATCGTGCATCTGACGGTTGGTTTTGCAGTCGAGGATGAAGTAGTCGCAGTTGGCGACGGTGAACTTCCCATACGATTGACGGCCGATGGAATAAGATCCTGTGCTGTCGGCGTAGGCAGCCGGTGTGATGCGCAGACGATGCGCGTCGAGCACTTCGGCGATGCCAAACACGCCTGCGTTCGGATTGCCTGGCGGTTCGTTGTCGAGGCGGATATCGTCCTCGCCAGAAGTGATCTTGCCCCAGTGCACGTGCAGATTCGCCGCCTGCTTCAGGTCGATCTTGGTGAAGTCGGCGCTTTCGTCCACGAGGATGTCGCTGCCCTTTTTGAGTGTCGCTTTGCCGAAGTGAATGTCCTGCGTGGTCTCATACGGATTCGCCCAACCGGCGTAGTCCTCCCACGCGCGGATGCCGATGTCGCGAAACACGGCGCGGCGTTCGCGGAAGCCGATCGTGCCGCAGCCGCGCAAGTCGTTGACGAGTTCGTGGTCGTCGAAAGTGAAGACGGTAGGCATGTTGCGCTGATAGGTCGCCATGTTCAGGCCGCGCGAGAGGTAGGTTTTGTAGTTCTCCCACGCGCCGACGACGTTTGGTGCGAGATCGAGGATCTTCGGTGTCTGCTCCGGTTTCAATCCGACTTCCATGAGCCAGTCGGACACCGGCATGGAGCGATGCTCCTCATAGATGAAGTCGCCGTTCATGATCGAGAACCACGACTTGCCATGCAGCTCGCGCATCATCGTCCCGTGCGTCGGCAGGCTCGGGCCGATGCCGTTCTTCGGATTCTGATTCGCGCAGGAGCCGAACTGGAAGCGGAAGTTGAAGAGTCCCTTCGGATTGTACGTCGCCTCACGATGTTCCTCGATGCCAGGCAACGTGAGAAAGCTGCCCGCCGGTCCGCTGGGCACCTTGCCGATGTAGATTTGATAATGATACATCGTGCCCGGCTTCAATCCGGTGAGCGTGGTTGATCCCGTGTGATCATGTTCCGCCGTCGTCTGCACCGGAGCCGAGGCTTGATCGAGCTGAGCCTCCGTCGTGCCATAGTGCACCGTGAACTCGCCCGCCTTGTGCGTGCGCGCCCAGACCCGCACGCTGTTCTCCGTGACCAGTCCGAGCATCGGACCGTGGGTGACGTGATTCGTGCTGTATTCTTCCACCGGCACTGCCGCCGAAGCCAGTGCGGTCATGGAAATGAAAACCAGAAGCGATAAAACAGACGGACGTTTCATGAAGCAGTGCAAACGGAGGACCTCCGGGTCCTTTCTCATATACTTCCTTGCAAACACGCAACGCGGAACGATTTGCTCAATGCATCACCAACCCATGAATTCTCCTGGCCCCCGACGTGATTTTCTCGGCTTACTCGGCGGCTGTGGCATCGGACTTTGTGCGGGCACACGCGGCTTCGCTTCAGATGCACCTCGTTGGATCGCACCCTCTGTTTGGAAAAAGCATGGCGAGCTGTTTCGCCATCAAGGCGAGCCTGTGGGCGCGATGGTGCAGAACTTCACGAGCACGGTGGAGCCGCTCGAAAACGATCAATGGCGCGTGTGGACGAGCATTTCGGTGCCGAAGACCGAATTGAAACAGATCGGCTATCACACAGGCCGCATTGGCGGTGAGTGGAAACACACCTTGGCGAAGTGCACGCCGGGAGAACCCGACAGAAATGCTGAACTCGCCATCGGTGGACTGCCGGAGGGCTGGAATCCAGTGCAGGTCGTGACGTTGCGGCTGAAGGATGGCCGTGCACGCCTGTATTTCTGGGCGCACGGGAAAGGCATCGTGCGCTATCTCGCCGCGGACAGCGAGGATGGCCGCGCTTTCAAGGTCGTGAATGCGCTAAAGCCGTGTTTGTATCATCCGGCAGACCGTGCGGTAGATGGCAAGGCTTTGGAAGAGGCAGGATTACAACGCCGCGCACAGAAAAAGGCTGCGAATGTTGAAGGCGAACCACTCGCGTCATCAAAGCTGATCTCGAACGATGCTACGAATGTGTATCAGCTCCCCGACGGCAGCTTCGAAATGTATTCCGTCGCGTTGATGCAGGTCGGCAAGGACGATCCGCGCTATGCCGCGCAGGACAACATTCCCGGCCTCGTGCGCGTGATCGACCGCTACACAAGCGCTGAAGGACTGAACTGGGGCAATCGCCAGCGTGTGATCACTCCAGACGCGGATGATCCGCACGATCTGCAGTTCTATTATCTCTCTGTCACACATACAGAGCGCGGACGCGTTGGTCTGCTCGGCCATTACCGTCTTGATGCGCAGACCATCGACATCGAGCCCTGTTTTTCGACCGACGGCATCACCTGGCAGCGCACGCAGCGCCAGCCGTGGGTCACTCGCGACGCACCGGGCACCACCGCGGGCAGTTATCTCCTCCATGCACCGCACGCGATGGTGAAACGTGATGGACGCTGGCACCTCTTTTACACCGGTGGAAACTTCTCGCACAACCATCGCGATGTTCATGGCGGCGTCGAAGCCCGCGCCATCATGCTGGCGACGTGTGAGTCGTTGTGGAAGTCGTGAGACGGCTCAGCGCACCCAGATGTCACGATCGCTGGCATCCATCTCGACTTCCCACGCCTTCAGCCTCGTTTTGAGGTCTTCGAGGATATCGGGGTGCTGGTAACCGAGGTTCACACGCTCGCCAATGTCGGCCTCAAGGTCGAAAAGGAGGTCCATGGTGTTGCCGTCGTTGACGTACTTCCATTTGCCGTGGCGGATGGCCTTCTGCTTGCGATTCGAGCGGTCGATGCGCCAGAAGAAGGTGCGCTCGACGGGTTTGGCATCCCCAGTGAGCAACGGAAGCAGATTGATGCCATCGAGCAGCTTTTCAGGCGGTGTTTTGGCCCCGGTGATTTCGGCGAACGTCGCATGCAGATCCATCGTGATGGCCATTTGCGCGGTGACTTTGCCTTTGGGCAGCTTCGAGGGCCAGCGCATCACACAGGGCACGCGGATGCCGCCTTCCCACACGGTGGCCTTGTGATGGAAGAGCGGCAGATTGCGGCTGTAACGCTCGCCGCCGTTGTCGCTGGAGAAAACGACGAGCGTGTTGTCGGCGAGGCCGTTTTTCTCCAATTCATCGAGAATCATGGCGACGCCTTTGTCGATGCGCTCGACCATGGCCTTGTAGATGGCACGGCTGCCGTGATGCATGGTCTCCTTGGTGACCATCGGCGTGTCGGGAGCATCGGGCGCTTCAAACGGTGCGTGGACGGCGAGATGCGGCACATACATGAAGAACGGAGCCGACTTGTGATCGCGGATGAATTTCACGGCGCGTTCGTTGACGAGGTCGGTGAAGTAGCCGTCGCGCTTCACGGGCTCCAGACCATCACGCAACGCATAAGTGCCATCGTAATAGGTGTGCTTGTAGTAGTCGGCGTGGCCAAGCAGCTCGCCGAAGTATTCGTCGAAGCCGCGTTTCACCGGATTGTACTCGTCCTTGAAGCCAAGATGCCATTTGCCGAACGCACCCGTGGCGTAGCCGGCGGCCTTGAGCTTTTGCGCGAGCGTGATTTCGTTGAGCGGGAGACCGAGCGCGTGAATGTCCTTCTCCGGCACCCACTCGCCGTTCACGCGGCGGAATTGTTCGACCTGATAGCCGAATGCGAACTCCAAACCGCAGCGCTGCTGCCAGCGTCCGGTGATGAATCCGGTGCGCGTGGGCGTGCAGACGGGCGCATTTGCGTAGAAGTCGGTGAACTTCACACCTTCGGCGGCGATGCGGTCGATGTTCGGTGTCCGGATGTCCGGGCAGCCCATGCAGCCGAGATCGCCGTAGCCGAGATCGTCTGCGAGGATGAAGATGATGTTTGGCCGCTGCACGGCCGCCAAGAGCGAAGAGCTGAGAGCGAAGAGACAGAAAAGCAATGTGCGCATGAGGTGCATGGGAACGTGACGAAGTGGCGGCGCTTGCATCCCACCTGCACGATGGCGTTTCCCGCGACAGACGGCCTGAACCGCCTGCGTGAGCGAATCATCGTTTGCCTCATTTCGCCGATCCTCTAGCCTGCGGCTTCATGAGCAGTCCCGAGCACATTGAAAAGTCATTCGCCCCGTTCCGTGAGAAAATGCAGGCCGCGGGTCTGGGTGAGTCCGCGATCCGCGCGTTTCGTGGCAGCTACGCCGCGCTTCTGGCCGGCCAGACGGGCATGATCCCCGAGGACACGATCATTCCAGCGGAAAACCTGCCGCATGCAGACACGCTGGTCCCGCCAGCCACCGAACGCGCCCACGCGCTGCTCAGGCAGTCCGTCGTCATCAAGCTCAACGGCGGCCTGGGCACGAGCATGGGGCTGGAGAAGGCCAAGTCGCTGCTCCGCGTGCGCGGCGAGGACACGTTTCTCGATTTGATCGCGCGGCAGATTCTGCATTTGCGCAAGCAAACCGGCGGCAAGGCACCGGTGTTCATGCTGATGAACAGCTTCAGCACGTCCGCCGACACCGCGGCGCATCTGACGGCACGTTTTCCCGAGCTTGGCGGACGTGAGACCTGGGAGCTGATGCAGAACAAGGTGCCGAAGGTGCTGGCACATTCGCTTGAGCCCGCGGCGTGGGAAAGCAACCCGGATCAAGAATGGTGCCCGCCGGGCCACGGCGACATCTATGCGTGTCTCGCCGGATCAGGATGGCTGAAACGACTCCTCGACTCCGGTGTGCGCTACGCGTTTGTGTCGAACTCGGACAACCTCGGCGCCACGCTCGATCCGGCGATCCTCGCGTGGTTTGCGGGCAGCGGCATGCCGTTTGCGATGGAGGTGACGCGCCGCACGGAGTCGGACAAGAAGGGCGGACATCTGGCGGTGCGCGTGCGCGACAGCCGTTTCCTGCTGCGCGAGTCCGCCCAATGCCCGAAGGAGCATGAGCATCATTTTCAGAACATCGACCTCCACCGCTATTTCAACACGAACAACCTCTGGATCGACCTCCTGGCGCTGCAAACCGCGCTGGAGGCCAACGAAGGCATCATTCCGCTGCCGCCGATCATGAACAGGAAGACCGTCGATCCGCGCGACAGCGGCTCACCTGAGGTGGTGCAGTTGGAAACCGCGATGGGCGCGGCGATCGAATGTTTCCATGGCGCGGGCGCCATCGAGGTCTCGCGCGCACGTTTCGCCCCGGTGAAAACGACCGGTGACCTGCTGGCAGTGCGTTCCGACGCCTACGAACTCACCGACGACTTCTGCCTGCGGTTGCATCCCGTCCGCAACGGCCAGCCGCCGCATCTGCGGCTGGACCAGACGCTGTGCAAGCTGGTGGAAGGCATGGAGAAGCATTTCCCACACACGCCGAGCCTGCGGCACTGCCACAGCCTGCTGGTGCATGGTCCGGTCGAATGCGCCGCCGGTGTCATCTTCAAAGGCGATGTCGTGATCCACAATCACACGCACACGCCGCTGAAACTGGCCGCCGGCGTGCAGGAAAGCAGGATCAGCGTGGAGTGAGGTGGCGCGCGGACTGTGATTCACTTGTGACCAATGGTGCCCGAGACAGGACTCGAACCTGCACTGATTTCTCAACCAGATCCTAAGTCTAGTTATTGCATGTTTCATCGTGTTATGCCATGATCGTTCACGAACAGGCGAAAGCCTTGTAAATCAAGGATCACAGCGTCGTTTGGTTATAACATGAGCAAACATCACAGGTCGAGTTTGAGCGCGCCAAGTGCACAGCCGGTGCACAGCCAGAATGCACAGCCGGGCAAATCGAAGGAAGCCGGAAACGTCTCACGGGCGGACGTTCGCTACTGGCTGGACAAGGTGCAGAAGGTCGTTGGCCGCAATGGGAGCGAGTCCCCGAACTATTCGGTGCAGATCGCGCATTTGGGGCGACGGCATCGGTTCAAGCTGCGCACGCCGGAAAAGCGAGCGGCAGCAGCACGTGCACAGGCGATCTATCGCACCATTCTCGAACAGGGATGGGACAAAGCTCTTGCCTCGCATAATCCGAAAGCAGCGCGTCGCACGGGATGCGCGACCATCGCGGAGTATCTGGCAGAACTCAAAGCAACGGTGGCCTTCCGGGCTTCAACTTGGCGTGCGTATGTGCAGGCGCTCCGTTCTATCGCTGCCGGAGTCGCGGATGTGGACGACCAGCCCGCACTCGACGAAGACGGCCAGCCGCGCAAGGATCGTCGTGGACGCATCATCTATGTTTCCCGTCGTGATCGCTACAATGGCGGTGTTACGGCGTGGCAGGCGAAGGTGGATGCACTGCCACTGGCTGTGCTCACGGATGAAGCCGTGCAGAAGTGGAAGCTCGCTTACTTGGCTGAAAATGGCGGGAACCCTGTCTTGCGCCAGCGTGCGAAGCACACCCTCAATGCCATGATTCGCAGCGCACGGAGTTTGTTCAGCGACCGGAAGGGGCGCTTGAAGCACCTGCGAGCCAAGCTCGCGCTACCCGATCCGCTTCCATTCAAGGGGGTTGCGATGGAGGATGAATCATCAAAACGCTACGTCTCGCGTGTCGATGCACGCCAGTTGATCGCGGCTGCAAAGAGTGACCTCGCGGGCGATGAATCACGAAGGGAGCAGTTCAAGGCGTTCTGCCTCGGGTTGCTCGCCGGTCTGCGAAAACGCGAACTCGACACGCTGCTTTGGGATCAGGTGAAGTTTGACCTCGCGCAGATTCACATCTGCCGCACGGAGTTCTTTGAGCCGAAGTCGAAGGAGTCCGAAGCGAAAGTGGACTGTGACAGTGAATTGCTGGCGCTGCTGCGTGGCTGGAAGGCACAGGCGCGCGGCCCCTTCGTGATCGAGACGAAGCGCAAGCCGCGCTACGGCAAGGCTCCCGTAGGCTACTACCGCTGCGAGGAACACTTCAGGCCGCTGTATGCGTGGCTCGCTGAGCAGGGCATCAAAGATCAGAAGCCGCTGCACACACTGCGCAAGGAACTCGGCAGCATCCTCGCCAATGAGCAGGGCATCTTCGCCGCGCAGCAGGTGCTACGGCACGCCCACATTCAGACGACCGCCCGCCACTACGCCGACAAGCGCCGCCCCATCACTGCCGGTCTGGGGGTATTGCTGGCCGATGTGGCTGAGCCGGGCAAAGTCATTGGTTTCGTCGCCCCCGACGAGCCTCAGAGAATCCCCAAACGCAAAGCCCGCAGTGCATGAAGGAGCGAACCAAATCAAAACGCGCAGGCCGCGAGAGACGGGGGGAGGGGGGTGCCGAATCCGAGGACGAGTCATCTCCTGCTATGGATTCAACCGCGCATGATATTTTGCATTACGCTGGCGCAGAGTCCGCCGATTGGAAGTGCCCGAAATGTGGTGTGGTCAGAGGTTGGAAAAAACCGTGGAGTCCCGAGGGAAAGCAACCGCTTCGATGGCATTGCAGTTGGTGCAAAGAATGGACCTCCAACTGGATTTGGGTTCCGAAAGCGGGCTGGAACCGCCTTCCAACCGAGGACGAACGGGAACAGCGGGGAGTTCCCTGGTTGGATCACGAGTTACGCTGGCTGCTCGTGTGCGAGTGTGGTGCCACTCAGCGGCCCAACGACAGGAAGATCGTCAAGCACGAGGGACAAGAGCTGGAGGTCCTTGATGTTGAGCCGTCCCGCTTTGAGATTGATTGCGGCTGTGGCAGAAAGCGGCTGTTAGTGATGAAGGAGGGACACTGGCACCAAGAATCCTTCGAGTTTCACCCGCCTGCACCCAAGCCGCCAACCGAACCATCACCGCCGCCTGAAGACGCCGAACCGTTGCAACCCGTGACACTCACCTGCGGCAAGTGTGGCGACAGAATCGAGCTCGAAGCCCGAAGCGAGGTTCGTCATGTGTGCGAGCGATGCGGAAACAATATTTATCTGGCGAAGCATCGCATCTTCCACTGTCATGGTTGCGGTGATGACTTTGATTGGTGGCATAAAGGCGAACGAGCCTGGTGCGTTTCTTGTCAGGGGCGCTCGGATGTGACAGACACGGGCCGCGTGACTTGGGAGAAGCCACCGAGCACCGCTGGCTCAACCAACATCGCGGGAGATTTCAGAGACCAACTTTACGGACGCGACGGCAAGGACGGGCTTTTGCAAGCCTACGAGAAAAGAGAGAGGCCGGGCAAGGCGAACATTGCCGAGGAGGTTTGTGAGATGGCCGACACGCTGCTTCGTTTCCTCGTCGAACTGGCCGGGAAACATCAAGACTACGATGCCGTGCGCTGGTTGTCCTATTATTCCCGCCTCGGGGAAAGGCGAGTGCCAGGCGATGATTGGGAAAGCATCGAAGACAAGCTAACGAGCGGGGACCGACCACGTGCCGCGCGTGAATGGAGGGATGTGCAGGAGTTCTTGGATCGCAAGAAGCCGCACGTTTCCAAGTCCACCTTTGCGACTGTCGTTCGTCGTCTCGCTCATGATGCTGGTTGGTGGCAGTTTGGATGGCTGGCTGTCAGGGAGGCCAAACGCGCCGACGAACGGGCAGCAAAGAATCTTTATCCCCGGATGGTTTTCAAAGACGGAGTGCCCGGCCAGATCAGGGAGAGAAAGCGCAAGTGGTTCTACTTCCTCGAAAAGTGGGGCATCAGGAGGAAAAATGCACCGGAGCACATCAAAGAAGGTGATGCGTTTTCAGACACCTGGCTCGCCGTGCCCTATCCGGTGACGTATGACGAAACCGGATCAAACGATGCGCTGGTCAATGAAGTCATCGCCCCCATCTTTCGCTGGTGGCACGACAATGATGCTGAGGATTACGCCAAGTATAAGTATCCCAAGAAAGCGGCGCTTCGGGGACGCATTCGCGCCGCTCTCAAACGTCCAGCAGCAGGTCAACAGGCAAATTCTCCCGACTCGGAGAAACCTGTTCAAGATGGTCCACCATCTTGAACAGAATCACGATGTAGCGAGACAGCACTGGTTGGCACTCGTCGCTGCCTCAAAGAAAATGGGGCAGTATGAGCCATCAACAAAACATACAAGAAGGGCCGACGTTCTACACCGTCCGCCAGATCAGCCAGCGTCATCAGGTCCATGAAGTCTCTGTGCGCCGCTGGTTGCGCGAAGGGCGTCTCCGTGCGGTGCGCCTGGGGCGTGTTGTCCGCGTCTCCGCAGAGGAACTGCAACGCTTTGAGGAAGCCGGGCGTGCCTGATTCGTCGAACCATCCACGAAGATTCGACGATGAATCCACGAATGCCCGCCGAAACGAAAGTGGCGTGGTTCCAGAATTGCCGGAGCAAATCGGGGGGCGTGAACATCGCTCTGGCGGAGATCATCGACGGCACCCGCTCCGGCAAATGGGCGCGTCAGGTGAATGCACTCCGACGCGTGCCCTACCAATCCGAAGCCTACGAGGCGGCCAAACTGAGGCTGTCGTGCTTCATGCTTTCGGCTACGACCGCCACGGGTGGACACAAGGCTGCCGACATCGCAGCGCACACCGGCTTGTTGCAGATCGACGTGGACGGCGTGGGAGAATCCGAAGCGGCGACCATTCGTGACAGGCTGGGAAGTGATCCGCACATCCTTGCCGCGTGGCTGTCACCGGGGGCGAATGGCGTGAAGGCGGCAGCTCGCATTCCCTCGGACCTGGACAGACATCGTGCAGCATTTGGTGCGGTAACGGACTACCTCGCCAAAACCTATGGAATCAGCATTGACCCCAAGTGCTCGGACCCCTGCCGTCTTTGCTTTGTCAGCTTCGATCCCGATTTGCGATTCAATGCTGATGCGGTCCCGTTTTCGCTTTCGACCGCACCGCCGCCGCAGGCTCGTTTGATGGAAACGGGGCGTGCGCCCCCGAGAAATTCTTCTCCATCTCTCCCTGCTGACTCTGCATCTGCATTCTGCATACTACATAACACCAGCGAGTTGTTTCGGGACTTCCCCGCTTTGCTGCCGTTTTATGATCAGCACGTTCGCCGGAAACTCGGCGCACCGCCACGCGGTTTGCGCAATGCAGCGCTGGTGGAACTGGTGGCCGGGACATTCTGCGTGGTGCATCCCCGGTTTGTCCTGACTTTCGCTGATCTCTTCCACCGCGAGCACCCGGAACTGTTCGCCGACTACCCGCACGAACAATGGATGCGCGAGGCGGACTCGGCTCTAACGGGCTGCCTGAACGACTACGCGAAAAAAAATCTGGGGCCGGGCGAGGCCGCTATCTATCAATCCCTCTCAACTCACGAGCAAGCTGCCGGGTTCCGCATCTGCCGCTCGCTGGCTGCATACGAAGAAGACCCCACGACTCCACCGCCCGAGTTCTTCTTGTCTGCGGTGCAGCTCGGCACCCGGCTTGGAGTGCTCGACATGCAGGCTTGGCGCATCCTGCGGCATCTGGGGCAGAAAGGGGCCATTGCGGCCGTCGTGAAGGGCACCCGGAGACAGGCCGGGGAGAAGGCAAGGGCCACGCGCTTCCGCTGGCTGCACCCGCTGCAATGAAGCTCCTGGCTCTTGCCGAGCGAGCTACCCCGGTGTTAAGCGTAAGGTGTCTCCTGCTTCATGGCTTCCGAAACCTCCGCTCGCATTGTCATCGACCGCCTCTTGCGGGAGGCTGGCTGGGACATTGAGAACCCCTCGCAGGTTTCCACCGAACAGGCATCAGCAGATGGTCGCGCGGACTATTTGCTGAAGAACCAGCGCACGCAGCCCTTGTGTGTCATCGAGGCGAAGCGGTTCAGCGTTGATCCTTACTCGGCCAAGGGACAGGCGAAAGCCTACGCCGTTGAGTTGGGCGCGCCGTTTGTCGTCCTCAGTAACGGACGTGAACATTACTTCTGGGACTACGAATCTGGCGATGCACGCCCCATCGTCGGCCTGCCCACGCCTGCCGACTTGGAGCGCCGGGCCAATCTCCGTCAGCATCGCCAGGGAGACTTTCAGACTTCACTGAAAGCGGTTCCGATTCCGCGCCGCTTTCGCTCGCAGGGCGAAGACTGCGAGACACGCCCTTATCAGATCAAGTGCTTGGAGACGGCAGACGAAGCTCTCATCGCCGGTCGCCGGCGAATGTTGTTCGAGATGGCGACGGGCACCGGCAAGACGATGACTATCGCGCTTTTGATCAAGCGTTGGTTTCAGGCGGGCATCATTTCACGCGTGTTGTTCCTTGCCGACCGCATCGAACTCGCGAGGCAGGCCGAAGAAGATTTCAAGGACTACCTGCGCGACTATCCAGTGACGCTGCTCTATGGCGGCAAGCGCAGTCTTGAGGGGCAAGTCGTTGTTGGCACGCTCGACACCATCGCCAGCCAGCTCGGCGCGGGCGGATTTGGGCACGCGTATTTCGATCTCGTCATCACCGACGAGTGCCACCGCAGCATCTACAACACGCATCGTGCCACCCTCGGCCACTTTGACGCGATCCACATCGGCCTCACTGCCACGCCGAACCCCGGCGAACTTCGTTGGATCAGTCATCACGAGCGGCAGTTGGTGCGCAGCACCTACATGTTCTTCGACTGCTGGGACAGCGCACGCGAGGAAGGGCGGCCCACCTTTGGCTACACCATTCAGGAAGGCGTCACGGATAAGTTTCTTGCCGACTATCGCATCTATGTCGCGGAAACTCGGCTCACCTTCGACGGGGTGAACTGGGAGGACGAAGACTACGGCTTCGCAGATTGGGGCAAGCTCATTGAATCCGAGGACCGCTTGAAGCTCATCATTGACGAATACTTCCGCGTTGAAGAAGAGCGCACACAGCTTCACCCGCGCAAGACCATCGTGTTTGCCGTTGGGCAACGACAAGCCGACATTCTCGCCCGCTTGTTCAATCGCTTGCTACCGGATGCCGCTTGCTTGCGGATCGCACAGCAAACGAACCGCTCGCCCGGTGAGGTGCGCGAGAGCTTCGCGAAGACCATCACCTGCTACGCGAACAACAACAATCCGAAACCCGTCATTGACGCGTTCAAGTTCGATCCGCTGCCGGTGATCGCCGTCTCGGTGGACATGCTCGATACGGGATACAATCACAAGGAGGTCGAAAACCTCGTGATGCTTCGCCCGACCTCATCCGCGCTGAAGTATGCGCAGATGCGCGGGCGTGGGAGTCGCCTGTGTCCGCGCATTGGGAAGACGAGCTTTCTCATTTACGATTTCGTCAACAACCACGCCCGCTTCAATGATCCGGGGCAGCAATACCATCGCCCCCGGCCCGTGGGCAGGCGACCTGGTGAACCGGGAGGCGATGACGGCGGGGGCGACATTGTGGACCCGCCGCCACCGCCTCCACCTCCACCGCCGCGCGAATTCACGACGATCAAGGAAGGCGAACTCACCGACGAGTTTCGCCGTCGTGAACTGATCATCGTCGGCCCCGAAGGACTCGCCATCGACCGGCGCGAGTATCAGGACCATTTCCGCGAGCGCATCGCCGTCTTGCAGCGCACACATCCTGCCGTTGAAAAGGTGCTCAGCGGCCAGCCGCTCAGTGAGGAGGAATGGGACGACCTGCGCCACACGCTGAACAGCCCGCAGTTCTACTTTGATGAGGCCGCGCTGCGCAAGGCCTTTGACCAGCCCACAGGCTCACTCACCGACTTCATTCGAGCCGCGCTTGGCTTGATCAAGCTGCCTACGCGCGAGGAACGCGTGGAGCGTGCCTTCAACACCTGGCTTGCCGAGCACTCGAACGCCGACAAACCCGAGCAAGGCCGCTTGCTCGAACTCCTGCGCAATGTTGTGCTCTCCGCGCTCAAGGAGAACCGCTTCCTCGACCTTACGCCCACGCTCTTCACGAAGCCGCCCTTCACCTTCCTCGGCGGTCGTGTGCGTGCAGAGTCGTTGTTTGGGCGCGATGGCTTGCAGTCGGTGCTGACTGAACTAGATGCCATTGTCAAAGCTGCCTGACCCCTGATTCATGGATTCCGTTTCGCTCTCCAACCTCCTCAAACGCCTTTGCAAGGTGATGTGGGAAGCCAATGTCACCAACCCCATCACCTACGTTACCCAGATCAGCTTCCTCATCTTCCTGAAGATGCTGGAAGAAATGGAAGCCGAACGCGGTGGCGAGAATCCCATTTTTACCCAAGTCAGCATCGACGATCAAAAGGTGGACTTCGCCCGGCTGCGCTGGAGCACGCTCACCAGCGATCCAGACAACGACCGCATGTTGCGCAACCTGCGTGACCTGCTCCCACGCCTCACGGCGCATCCGGCCCTTTCCATCGCAGCACGTGCCTTGTTTGAAGATGCCGCCATCGTCATACCAGATGGTGCCACGCTTCGCCGCGCCGTGGACATCATCAGCCCCGTTCACTTTCTCAGCGAGGATGCGGATGTGAAGGGCGATCTCTTTGAGATTCTCGTCAATGACCTTGGCAGTCAGAAAAAGGCCGCGCAGTTCCGCACGCCGCGTCATCTGGTCCGCGTCATTGTCGAAATGGTAAACCCACAGATCGGCGAGACCATGTGTGACTCCGCCGCAGGCACCGGAGGCTTTGGCATTGCCACCTATGAGCACATCCTGCTGGCGAATACCTCGCCGGAGTTCGTGCGCGAAGTCCCTGCGCCTTACGGCCAGACGGTGAAGCGCGGTCTCGGTGACAAGCTCACGCCCGCGCAGTGGGAGTTTCTGCAAAAGGGCACCATTCACCTCTTTGAAGGCGACAAGGACATCATTCGCATGGCTGCCATGAATGCCGTCCTCCATGGCTTCGACCATAGTCCCATCGTCCGGCGCGATGGCATCGGGGGCAGCGAGGACAAGTGGGACGAAGTGCAGTTCGACTGCATCGTGGAGAACCCGCCCTTCTCAGGTGCCAGCCAGTCCCCGAAGCGATCACTCCGCGTCCCCAAGGGTGACAAATACGTTCTCTTCCTCGCCGCCGCGCTGCGCAGCCTGCGCCAGGGCGGACGTGCGGGAGTCGTGCTCCCCAGCGGCATCCTGTTTGGTGACACCACCGCACACATCGAGGTTAAGAAGCGCCTCCTTTCCGAGTGTGATCTGCAAGCCGTCGTCACCCTGCCCAAGGGCATGTTCGAGCCTTACACGCCGACTTCGACCTGCTTCCTCATCTTCAAGAAGACCGGACGCCCGACCGAAAACGTCTGGTTCTACAACGTCGTCGGTGATGGTTCGTCTCTTCGGAAAGCGCGCAAGTTCGGTTCCCAGTTCCGCAACGATTTCCCCGACATGCTCGCCAAGTGGCCGAGTCGTGCCACCGAAGATGGCTGTGCTTGGTTGGTGCCTGCTGCGAAGATTGTCGCCAATGGTTATAACATGGAGCCATCTGGTCTTGGTTTAATCGAGACCGAGAAGATTGAGCACGCAGAGCCAGAAGACATTCTCGCCGGCGTGGCGGAAACAGAAAAGCGCATCCTTGAGATCGTTCAGGAGATGCGAGAACTTTTGGCAACGGAGGTCGAATGAGCCTAGCGAAAAGCAAAGCTGCACCGAAGCGTCGCCGCGAAAGCTCAGTGACAATGCGACCTCTTGGCCGCTGCGGCCAAGTTTTGGGCGGCGGCACTCCTTCAAAGAACAAACCAGATTACTGGGATGGTGAAATCCCCTGGGTTACTGCGAAGGAGATGTGGAACTCCGAAGTTCTGGATACTGAGCTTAAAATCACTCAACAAGGATTGAAGGCGAGCCCAGCGAAACTCATTCCAGCCAACTCAGTTCTCTTCGTGGTTCGAGGTAGCATTCTTTTCAAACGTGTGCCTGTCGCGATCAACCGGATTGCTTGCACCATCAACCAGGATATGAAGGCGATCGTGCCCACCGAAGATATTCTCGGTGATTATCTTGCTCTGATGATGAGAGCATCCAACGACGAGCTGAAATCGCTTGTTGGAACAGCGGGCAACAGTGCTGGGAAACTGGACACAGACATGTGGTCCGAAGTTAAGATACCAATCCCAGCAGAAAGTGAGCAGCGAAGGCTTGTAGCTCGAATTGAATCCCTCACGACACGCGCTCAAGAACTCGCCGAGCACACGCAGGCCATCGCGAGCGACATGCAGCGGGCGGCGGCGTCGTTTTACGAGCGGTTGGCCGCCGAGGCACCGCAGCAGCCGCTGGAAGCAGTTGCCAGTCCGGTGCGTCGTCCCATCACAACTACGCCGGAGGGCAGCTATCCGGAGCTGGGGCTGCGCAGCTTTGGCAAAGGCACCTTTCACAAACCCGCACTCAGTGGCACCGAAGTGGGCGGCAAACGCATCTTTCGCATTCACGCGGGCGATCTCGTCTTCAGCAACGTTTTCGGCTGGGAAGGGGCCATCGCCGTGGCGCAGCCGGAGGATGATGGCCGCGCTGGTTCCCACCGCTACATCACCTACCTGGCCGACCCGGAGCGGTCCACGCCCGAGTTCCTCTGCTTCCACTTCCTCACCGCACGTGGATTGGAAGACATCCGAGCCGCCAGCCCCGGCAGCGCCGGACGCAACCGCACCCTCGGCCTCGAACGCCTCAAGCAGATTCAAGTCCCCGTCCCGCCCATCGAAGATCAACGCCGCTTCTCCGAACTGGTAAAACGCCAGCGCGAGATCACGAAACACGCCTCTGCCATCACTGAAGACCTACGCAAGTTTGAAGCCGCGCTATTGGCGAAGGCGTTTCGAGGAGAACTTTAAAACAGACCAGCCACTATGCTTAGAGAAGCCAACAGACCTGGATTCGTTGAGGTGGCAGTCGAATACTATAATGCTGCTGAGCAGGCAGCATTTTTGGCAGGACGCTATCCAGCACGAATCGCTAACATCGTCGGACGGCGCGCCCTGATTCCGATCTCGGAGTTCCTGACATATTCGCTTTTCTATCTCAAACAGCATCAATCGCGGACACACCCAGACATCGCAGCCATCGCCAGACGAGTGGACCGAGCTGATACGGAACTCTCCGAATGGGTGCAATGGGACGGGAACTCGCTCCGAGTGCATGATCAATGCGACAGCCTAGACACTTCCATCACGCGACGCTTGGGGGATGCGGTGGGCTTGGCCGTGGCTAATGACATTCACGGGCTGAATGATGCCGATTGGGACTTTATCGAGGAAAGAGCCGGGGTAAAAACGCTTGATTGGCACATCGCTAGTGATGGCAATCAACATATTGAAGTCGAAGCGAAGGGGCGAGTGATTGCCGACGCATCCATGCTGACGGGCCTCAAAGGAGCCTATGACAGCATCAAGGAGAAGAAGGCGGCAGCGCAACAACCGGGATACCATCGTGCTCCGGCCCTCCGTTACGGCACCATTCTCGCCATCGACCAGAAGCCCGCCAGCACCATGTATTGCAGGCTTGTTGATCCCGACGGTTCACCAACTAAACGTGACCCCAAGGCGACACGTCTGATCAACCGGCTCACATGGGCCATCAACATCGTTGCGATCATCAGTCGTCGATCCTCCTTTACCGTGGCGCTTAACAATCGTTTGGCCGCCTTGGAGAAGCTTGATGATCCGTTTGTATTATCAGGTGTCCCTTTGCTGAAGGGAGATGGCACCAAGATGGACCTCGATCCTAAACGAGAGACTTCTTACAGCCCGTTCTTTCAGTATCGCTCCACCGTTGATGGACAGCCATATGGCGGGGTGGTCACCAAGTTCGACAAGGATCACCTGTTGTTTTTAGGTCTGCACGAAGACTGGTTGTCTGCGCTCGGAAACCAGGACTTCACGAAAGTTCTATTGATGTCGTTTAAGCCGGGCACCATGCAGACAAAGGTTCACTGCGTGATGTCTCGACGTCAATTCAAGCAAGCGGAACTGAAGGATCGTATCGACGTTTCCGAAGAAGAAAGCCAGAGTGTGTCCTTTCGCCTGCCGTCGGTCATTCATACAAGCGCGGCTGGCATGGCATTCGGGCTTGTGAACTTGCCTCCGCAATCATCGCCATGACCGTGATCCCCATCGGCCGCATCAATGATGGTCCGGGTGATTTCCACTCGCTCTGCCAGATCTGGCAGAAAGCGATGGGGACGGAGGAGGATGTCGCCTTCGAGTTTCACTGGTGCGACTTCTTGCGTCCGAACGCGCTGGTCTTCCTCGGTGGTCTGGCACGGCTCTTGCAGCAGCGTGGACGCATGGTGGACTTCCGCTGGGACACGCTCCAGAACAGTTGGGTGCAGATGAACCTGACCCAGAACGGCTTCCGGCACCAATTCGGCCACCACGAAGGCCCTTGGATGGGTAACTCAATCCCTTTCCGTGAGGACGCGGCTCAGAACGAGCGTGCCTTTGAGAACTACCTGAGTGAATACTGGCTGGGGCGAGGTTGGCTCAATATTAGCAGCGAACTCAAGAACCGCATCGTGGCCCCGGTGGCGGAGCTTTATCTGAACGCTTTTGAGCATGCGAAGTCTCCGGTCGGTGTGATGGCATGCGGGCAGTATTTCAGACACCTCAACGAGCTGACGCTAGCCATTGCTGACTTTGGTGTGGGCATCCCCTCCAACGTGCGCTTCTACCGGGGACCCGACGCCCTGCCCAACTCCACGTCAGCCGGTGCCTGTATGCAGTGGGCGCTGCAAGATGGCACGTCCACCAAGAGCCAGGAAGGAATCAGTCGCGGAGCCGGTCTGCGCACGCTGTTGAACTTTGTCTGCGCGGCGAAGGGGAGCCTTGAGATCTACAGCCACGACGGCGGCTACCGGTTGGTTGACAATCGGGAATCCTACGCCACTCTCCGCCCCCAATTTGAGGGCACCTTGGTTAACATTCGTCTCCGCTGCAATCCTGCGTATTATGATATGGCGTCTGGAAACGTATCCGTGGTATCCTTTTAATTATCCCCCCACCCAACCATGAAACTCCGCGTCCACGACCTGATTGGCGAGCTGTGCATGACCTATGAAGACGGGGAAGCCCTGCTCGCGAAACTGCGCCCTGCCCTGATCGACCACCCGCAGGTGGAAGTCGATTTTGAAGGCACGCGCATTCACATGACGCCGTTTTTCAACGGTAGCCTGGTGGCCCTGCTCCAAGACTACCATCTGGAAGACCTTCGCCAGAAGCTGGTCATCCATAATCTGCCTCAGCACGCGGCGGAGACGCTACGCCGACGCATGGCGGACGGAGAACGCTACTACCATGACCCGGTCTTCAAGCAGGCAGTGGATCAAGCCATGGACGCCCGTTTGGAGCCTGCCTAATGCCTAATTACGTCGTCCAGGCTGACGTCGTGGATGTGACCACGGACACGCCTAGGAGCAGTGATGTGTTCTGGGTGGACACCAACGTGTGGTTTTGGATGACGTATGGGCGGTTTCATTTGCGTGCGCTAGACAGCCAGCCCAGAGCTTACCAAATCCGGAAGTATCCGAGTTTCGTGAAGAATGGCATCAGAACCGGAGCCCAATTCCATTGGTTGGGGCTTTCCCTGTCTGAACTGGCTCGGCAGATCGAAGATGCGGAACGAGAGATCGCCGAGACCACAAGACAGATTACTCCAAGAACCGGAGCCAAGGCATTTCGCCACGACTATCCTGCACTTCGTCGAGCAGTGGTCCAAGAGGTCGAATCTTGTTGGCGTCAGGTAGAACAGTTCGGCTCGCCCCTTCCCGCCGCTCCTATCATCGACGCAACAGCGGTCAATAATGCCCTCACCGACATGCAGGCGATGCCGCTGGACGCCTACGACCTGTTTGCCGTCCGAGCCATTCGCGCATCCAGCATCACTCAAGTGCTCACTGACGACGGCGACTTCTGCACCGTGCCCGGAATCACGCTTTTCACTGCAAACCGGCCTGTGATCGAGGCGGCGAGGAATCAGGGGAAACTGGTCCAGCGATAGAGCGAAGAGGGTGTCGTTTTCGCCCTATCGCACCCCGCTCCCTTTCTTTTTTTGCGAGGCCCGGAGGCGAAGCGGTGAAGTCTGAACAAGGCGACGATCCCATCTGGTGAAGAACCAAAGTAGGAACGGCTGGCAGTGGCAATGCAAAAGGCGGGCCAGACGAGAGTTCGCCAGCAGCGCGTCACGTTGTTGCTGTGGAGCAGTTGAGAGCCTGTAGTATCACCATCCCACCTCCAAAAAGGATAGGCGAGTGGAGGAAGATAGAAAGCAGCGGCTAGAATGGGTTTGAGCAGGGGAAAACTTTCCGCATTGCGCCCGCGACCCGGTAACCACCCCTCATTTTGGCCGCAACAGATGCACAGTCGGTGCACAGCCGCAAAATTTTCACGGAATTTTGGCTCAGTCGGTAACCGCTCCAACCCATTGATTCACAACGGATAGTGCCCGAGACAGGACTCGAACCTGCACTTGTTTCCAAACCAGATCCTAAGTCTGGCGCGTCTACCAATTCCGCCACTCGGGCGAGGGGCTGTTGCGCGGCCATGATTCCGTGCCGGAGCAGAGGGCGCAAACGAATTATCGGGCGCGCAGCAGGCGGGAGGCGAGCCAGCCGATGCCCAGCACCCCGAGAAGCGGCGCAAGACCCACCTTGAGGTTGGCACCGATCCATGGCAGCCAGCCGTTCGCGTAAGCGGTGAGGGCGCTGAAGTATTTCAGCCCGAAGACCCAGCCGCCGTGCAATCCGATGCCGGCCCACAACGCACCGGTCTGCATGCGCATCTTTGCCAAAACCCAGCCGACGGCGAAGAGCGTGGCGAATTCGGCGAGGAGGAACTGAACATCGCCAAAGCCAAACGCGATTTGTTTGAGCACGAGAAAGCCGCTGCTCCAGGTGACGGTGGCATCGTCGATCTGCCAGCCTTCGGGCGGCTTAAGGAAGTGTACGAGCGCGAAGACGAAGGTGCCGGCGATCAGCGCGGAGCGCGTGGACATGGTGCGCAGCAGCAGACCGAGCAGCAGTCCGCGGAAGAAAAACTCCTCGACGATGCTGGCGCCAAGCGCGGCGGTGACGGGCTCGCCAAACTTCAACCAGCGCGGTTGCGGATGCAGGTGATAGGCGCCGAATTTCAGGAACGTGAAGCCGATTGCGAGCAGCAGGCCGCTGGCGAGCACGAAGCAGAGCGCCCATTGTTTGATGCCGGTGCCGGCCGGTTTCCACGCGGGCAGCAGGGTGCGGTCAAACTTCACCCAGCGCTGCAAGGGCCAGATTAAGATGATGGCGCAGACGAGGACGGCGCGGTTGAAGTAGCGGGTGAAGTGGGCGCGCTCGATTTCCTTGATGAGCCAGGAGGCGAGGCCGGTGTCGCGCAATGACGATGTGGAAAGCCACGCGTGGCCCGCTTTGCCAAGATGGAACAGCGGCACGGCCAGCAGCGCCCCACCGAGCATGACGGCGAACAGATACAGGAGGAGTTTCGGCAGGGCGGAGGAAGTGCCCGGGCTGGCGGCTTGCATGGGGGCGATACTAGCGCATTCTGCCCGTGCTCAATGACCAAAAACCAAATCCACGAGTGGCACGAACGAATCGAAGACGGACGCAAGCAGTACATCCGCGCGTATTGGAACTCGCGTGCGTGGGAATTCCAGCTCGCGCATCCGGACGGTGAGAAGTGGATGCCGATGGAGCCGACACCGGAACGCTGGCTGGAGCTGCGCGATCTGCTCTTCCGCAAGTATCAGCGCAAGAAGCTGCCGTGGAAGTATGTGGAGCAGCTCGACAAGGCGCTGGAGAAGATGGGCATCAAGCAGGGTGAAGAGCCGAGGGATGAGGGGTGAGATTGAAGCATTCGCTCAATGGGGATTGGCGTGGGCTTTGATCTCGGCAGTGACGCCGCCGCCATAAGGCGCGCCGAAGCGCATGCCGACGTGAACTTCGGGAAAATGGAAACGGCGGTCGGCCCGTGCGCCGAACACACGTGATATGAGACCGATGACCGCCACGAGAAACGCCCCCGCGGCAAGCACGATGACCATGCCGAGCGAGAAGCGCTTCTCACCGCGCTGAATCCAGAGCGATTGCTTGAGGCGCACGCTTTCCATGACGCGCAGGCGATCAACCCACTGACGCGTGGCAACAGCGAGGCGCTCGTCGAGACTGAGTTTTGTGTCGAGAAGCATGCGCCGCGTGTCCTGCATGATCTCGACAAGCTCGGCGGCAGGATAGCGTTCCCAAAATTCAGGAGAGAACGACATAGCCGTGCTGTTCGTGGCGCGGTCGTAGGCCATAAGGACAGCGAGGCGTTCGCCGCTCCACTGGCGGCGGGTTTCCTGCGCCTGCCGCCGGATTGTGAGCCCGGGCGCACTGAAGCTGGTGGCCATGATCCAGGCATCACACTTCAAATCCTTGCGGAAAAGGTCGAGTTCGGACGCAAGCTGACGATGCGTTTCGGCTGTCAATGCCCGTGTCTCATCCGCAATGCCGTCCACAGGTGCCGATGCGGCCCGCGCACTGGTCAGGCCGGCCGCGATCAGCCAGAGCCCGGCCAATGCAGGGATGAAGCACAGTTGGGAGAGAAAACCGGGGCGCATGAGCGGCGTCAGTTTGTGGCAGACCCGGGCTGGCGGCAACCACCACGCGCGAGGGACTCTATTTAATAGAGAAGGGTCGGAAACTAATAGAGAAGGGTCGGAAACCCATCGCGGAAAGTGAGCTTGTGAAATTTTTCACAAAATCGCCTTGCCGCTCTTGGGGCAGCGTAGATAGGTAGCGCCCACGTCAGTTCCGCCCCCAAGCATTTCATGCCCACCGTCACCCGAGAATACGAGGCTCCAGACACCGCCGCGAAGGCGGCCCGTCAGCTCGAAGCCGTGGACGAGACAACCACGGACATCGTGGGAGAGAAGCTGGTGCTAAACATGGGTCCCAGCCATCCGGCGACCCACGGCGTGCTGCGACTGGTCTTGGAACTCGACGGCGAGATCATCACGAAGGCTGATCCAGATGTGGGCTTCCTGCATCGCGGCGACGAAAAGATCGCCGAAAACATGCACTACAACCAGTTCGTGCCCTACACGGACCGGCTCGATTACCTGGCTCCACTCGCAAACAATGTCGCCTACGCGCTCGCGGTGGAGAAACTGATGGGCTGGGAACTCCCGGCCCGCGGCAAGGCGATCCGCGTGATCTGCTGCGAACTCGCGCGCCTCTCGGCGCACATGCTCGGAGTCGGGGTGTTTGCGATGGACGTGGGTGCGATGACCGTCTTCCTCTACACCTTCACGGAGCGCGAGAAGATCTACAATCTGTGCGAGCAGCTCACCGGTGCGCGCTTCACGACGAGCTACACGCGTGTCGGCGGCCAGATTCGTGATTTGCCGAATGGCTTCGTCGGCGCGGTGAAGCAGTTCCTCGACGAACTGGAGCCGGTGATTGATGAGATCGACAAGCTGCTGTCGCGGAACCGCATTTTCATCGACCGCACACAGGACATCGGCGTGATTTCCAAGGCCGAGGCCATCGCGTATGGCATCACCGGTCCGAATCTGCGCGGTTCCGGGGTCGAGTTCGACGTGCGCAAGGCGCATCCTTACCTCGACTACGACAAGTATGAGTTCGATGTGCCCGTGGGCACGAAGGGTGACTGCTATGATCGCTACCTCGTGCGCATGGAGGAAATGCGCCAGAGCATACGCATCCTGCGCCAGGTGTTTGCCAGTCTCCCCGAAGGCCCGATCAACGTGGCCGATGCGAAGGGCCTGCTGCCGAAGAAGGAGAAGGTTTTGATGAAGATGGAGGAGTTGATCCACCACTTCATCATCGCCACCCAGGGCATCGACGCACCTGTGGGCGAAGTTTACTTTTCCGCCGAAAATCCGAAGGGCGAGCTGGGCTTCTACATCAACAGCACCGGGGGCGGTGTGCCGCATCGCCTCAAGATTCGCAGCCCCTCGTTCCTGAACCTCTGCATCCTGTCGAAACTGCTGCCCGGTCACATGGTCAGCGACATCCCTGCCGTCCTCGGCAGCCTGGACTTCGTCATGGGCGAATGTGACCGCTGATTCACCCGCAACCCTTTCATTCGAGACACGCACGCATGGCCTTTGAAGTTCCAGCCGAGTTGGAAAAGCAGATGGATGAGGCCATCTCGCATTACCCGGTGTCCAGACGCAGCGCCGTGCTTCCGCTCCTGCATTTGATGCAGCATCACTTCCGACACATCAGTGACGAAGCGGTGAGCTGGGTGGCCAACAAGCTGGGCCTCGAACCGATCCAGGTGCTCGAAGTGGTCACCTTTTATCCCGGTTTCCGCCAAAGCGCCCCTGGCAAGTATCACATCCGCGTCTGCCGCACGCTTTCCTGCGCGATGGCCGGCAGCTACGAGTTGATGGATGCCCTTTGCAAGAAGGCGAACATCGACCGCTCGCATACCGATCACCATCATCCGATCGCGGTGAGCCCGGACGGCAAATACAGCATCGAATTTGCGGAATGCCTCGCGAGCTGTGGCTTTGGTCCCGTGTGCATGGTGGAGGACGACTTCTACGAGAAGGTCGATCCGGCGAAGGCAGGAGATGTGCTCGCGAAGTACGTGTGAGCCATCCCGATAAAAAAACGCGGCGTGTGAACGCCGCGTTTTCGTGAAGTCCGGTTGTGGTGGTGAGGCTCGGGGCTATTTTTGCCGCCAGGACACCACATCATCCTTGGTCTGAGGGATCTTGTCCTTGCCGTAGCTGTAAACAGCCACCTCGGTGGGAAGTTTTTGTGGAGGCGGGCTGTTTGGATTCTGAGCGATCGAAGGGTCGGTGTTGTTCAAATCCGGATTCTGCACCTGTTTGTCACCATTGGTATCGAGAAGCACGTAGTAAGGCATGCCCCACAAGTCCACCAGCCTGTAGGGAGGCTGCGGATTGACGAGACCAAACTTGCCGTTCTTGGCGATCGGAAGGTCGATGAACTTGATGTCCTTGGGATTGAGATTGATGGAACCAGAACCTCCCGAGCCACCTGACCCCCCGCTTGAACTGCTGGATGAAGATGTGCTCATCAGTGCACTGACGATGCCGGTGTTTTCGTCTGTTGGGAGCGCCTGAATGTCCTGGCCGCCCGACGAACTAGTCAACTGGCTGGGATTGACCGGCCAGCGGTTGTATTCAACCTGATAGCTTGTGATGGCGATCTTCAGGTCTTTGATGACGGTCTGCACCTGGAGCTTCCGGGCGTCCTCCATCATTTTGGATGCCTGGCTCATCACCAAGCCAGCAAGGATGCCGATGATGACAATCACGACGAGCAGCTCAATGAGCGTGAAGCCCAGGCGCGTTGCGTGTTGAATGTGGTGGGGAGGTTTCATGTTTTTTCTATTAGGATGGTTGGTTGGTACGCGGAGCGGATCTGCAGGACTGATCCCGTCATTCCACGATTTGATTTAATCGTTTTTGATCCGCCGCGTCAATACCAGTGATGTGTGTGCGAGGCACAATCCAAGTGGACGGCGTTCACGACGTACTCGAAACAAGTCGCGCGGATGCTGTTGTGATGCAGCGGCGTGGCTCTGAAGTTTTGATTGTCAACAAATGCTTGCATCATATAATCCAACGCTATACATCCGCGCTCCAAACCCACTGTAATCACACACAACCACGGTTCGAATCAATCGACCGGCAACATCTATGGCTACGAAAGCAACGAAGAGCGGCGCAGATAAGAAGAAGTATGTCTATTCCTTTGGAGCAGGAACAGCAGACGGTGACGGCTCCATGAAACCCCTGCTGGGTGGCAAAGGCGCAAACCTTGCAGAGATGAGCCGCATCGGCCTTCCAGTGCCTCCAGGATTCACCATCAGCACCGAGGTCTGCACTTACTTCTACCAGAACAAGAAGACCTATCCTGCCACGCTGCGTTCCCAGATGGAGGCGGCCATCGCGAAGATGGAAAAGATCATGGGCTACAAGTTCGGTGACTCGAAAGGATTCCCGCTTCTCGTCGCGGTGCGCTCTGGCGCCCGTGATTCCATGCCCGGCATGATGGACACCATTTTGAATCTGGGCCTGAACGACCAGACGGTGCTCGCACTGGTCGCCGCGACCAGCAATGAACGTTTTGCCTGGGACTGCTACCGCCGCTTCATCCAGATGTACGGTGATGTGGTGCTTGGCGTGCAGAAACGCGAAGGCGAAGATCACGAGCCATTCGAAACTGTCATCGAAGCCTACAAGCACGAGACCCATCACAAGGACATCCTCGACAGCGATCTCACCGCCGCCGACCAGCAGGAGCTGGTGAAGCGCTTCAAGCAGCTCGTCAAAGAACGTACCGGCAAGAGTTTCCCCTCTGATCCATGGGAACAGCTCATGGGTGCCGCAGGCGCTGTGTTTGGTTCCTGGATGAATGACCGCGCGATCGTTTATCGCCGCAAATACAACATCCCCGCTGAGTGGGGTACCGCGGTGAACGTGCAGGCGATGGTGTTCGGCAACACGGGCGTGACCTCCGGTTCCGGCGTGGCCTTCACCCGTAATCCGGCCAACGGTGCGGACGAGTTCTACGGTGAGTTCCTCATCAACGCGCAGGGCGAGGACGTCGTCGCTGGCGTGCGCACGCCTGAGCCTGTCGCGCAGCTTGAGAAGGAAATGCCGAAGTCGTATGCGGAGCTGCTCAAGGTTCGCCAGACGCTCGAAAAACACTTCAAGGATGTGCAGGACATCGAGTTCACCATCCAGGAAGGCAAGCTGTTCATGCTGCAGACCCGCAACGGCAAGCGCACCGCCGCCGCTGCTCTGAAATTCTCCATGGACATGGTGAAGGAGAAGCTCATCGACTGGGAAACCGCCGTGCTGCGCAATCCCGCCGATCAGCTCGACCAGCTCCTCGCTCCAATCTTCGACGCCACCGACGTGAAGAAGGCCAAGGCCATCGCCTCCGGCCTCCCTGCCGGCCCCGGCGCTGCCTCCGGCAAAATCTACCTCAACGCGGATCGCGCTGTCGTCGCCGAGCAAAAAGGCGAGAAAGTGCTCCTCGTCCGCAATGAAACCAGCCCTGAAGACCTTCGCGGCATGATCGCCGCCGAGGGCATCCTCACCGCCCGCGGTGGTGTGTCCTCTCACGCGGCACTCGTTGCCCGTCAGATGGGCAAGGTCTGCATCTGCGGTGCTGCCGCTCTCGAAATCGATTACGACAAGAAGACGGTCAGCGTTGCCGGCCAGACCTTCAGCGAAGGCGACTACCTCTCCATCGACGGCACCAGTGGCACGGTTTACGCCGGCCAGCTCAAGACCGCTCCGTCTGAAATCATCACCGGCATGCTTCACGGCGACACCGCCGCGAAATCCACCGAGAAGTTCAAGAGCTTCCAGCAGCTCATGAACTGGTGCGGCAAGGCCACGCGTCTTCAGGTTCGCACCAACGCCGACAATCCGGAGCAGACTGAGAACGCCATCGCGTTCGGTGCGCAGGGCATCGGCCTCACCCGCACCGAGCACATGTTCTTTGAAGGTGATCGCATCGACGCCGTGCGTGAGATGATCCTCGCGGACAACGTCGCCGACCGCAAGAAGGCCCTCGCCAAGCTGCTTCCGTATCAGCGCGAAGACTTCACCGGCATCTTCAAGGCGCTCAAAGGTCTTCCTGCCACGATCCGTCTGCTTGACCCGCCGCTTCATGAATTCGTTCCGCACGAAGAAAAAGCGCAGGCCGAGCTTGCGAAGAAGATGGGTGTCTCCGCGGAGAAAGTTTCCGCACGCGTGCAGGCGCTGCATGAGTTCAATCCGATGCTCGGACATCGCGGCTGCCGCCTCGGCATCGCCTATCCTGAGATCACCGAGATGCAGGCACGTGCCATCTTTGAAGCTGCTGCTGATGTCGCGAAGCAGAAGATCAAGGTGAAACCCGAGGTCATGATTCCGCTTGTCGGCTTCAAGAAAGAACTCGACCTTCAGGTGGAAATCGTGCATAAAGTGGCAAAAGAAGTGATGAGCGAGAAAAAAGTGAAGCTCGACTATCTCGTCGGCACCATGATTGAGGTGCCGCGTGGGGCACTCACGGCTGATGAGATCGCCGAGACGGCGCAGTTCTTCAGCTTCGGCACCAACGACCTCACCCAGACCGCTCTCGGCATCAGCCGTGATGACATGGGCAGCTTCCTGATGCCCTACACCGAGAACGAGATCTTCAAGAAGAATCCTTTCGCCACGCTGGATCAAACCGGTGTGGGCCAGCTCATCAAGATCGCCATCCAAAAAGGCCGCACGACCAAGCCGGACATCAAGCTCGGCATCTGCGGTGAGCACGGCGGTGATCCTGACAGCGTCAAATTCTGCCACCGAGTGGGTCTCACTTACGTGAGCTGCAGTCCTTTCCGAGTTCCCGTCGCACGCCTTGCCGCCGCGCAGGCCGCGATCGAAGAGAAGCGTGCCGCCGCCAAGGCCGCCGCTGGAAAAAATGTCCGTGGAGGCAAATCCGCCCCCTCGGCAAAACAAAACAACGCAACCAACAACAAGAGGACAAACACCATGGCTAAGAAAGCTGCAAAAAAGAAGGCCCCCGCTAAGAAAGCCGCCAAGAAGGCCGCCAAGAAGAAGAAGTAACGCATTGGCCTCCTTGTGAGGTCAATGTGACGGGGCAACTCGTCATAGAAGCCCTGTGGGGATACCTCCTCACAGGGCTTTTTGTTTGGCACGCGATTGCCATTCACATGCGGCTCACACGGGGATGGGAGACCGCTGACACGCCGCGTGAAGATGCGCAAGCCACATAAGGAAACCCGCCCTGGACAGACTGTTGCCATCAATCTCGTCCGCCTTGGGTGATGCAGATTGCATCAGCGGCGGCTACGACTTCCGCAATGCAGCTTCGATGTCCGACCACAGGTCCTCCACGTGCTCGATGCCCACGGAGAAGCGCACGAGACCATCAGTGACACCAGCCGCCTCACGAGCATCCTTCGGAATGGATGCGTGGGTCATGCTGGCGGGATGGGCAACGAGGCTTTCGATGCCACCGAGGCTTTCCGCCTGCGTAAAGAGCCGCAGGCGGCGGATGAAGGAGAGAGTGTCGCTGTAGCTAAGTCCAAGGTCGGCGAGCAGCATGCCGCCACCGGCCTTCATCTGCTTCTTCGCGAGCTGGTATTGCGGATGGCTGGGCAGGAAGGGATACTTCACGCTTTTGACACCTTTGCGTCCTTCCAGGCGCTTCGCGAGTTCGAGCGCGTTGGCACTGTGGCGTTCGAGGCGCACAGCCTCGGTCTTCGCGCCACGGGCGACGAGCCAGGCGTCGAAGGGGCTGGGCTGCAAGCCGAGCGCCTTTTGTGCGAAGATCATCTTCTCCTGCCACTCGTCGGAGTTGGAGCAAACCGCGCCGCCGAGGCAGTCGCTGTGTCCGTTGGTGTATTTGGTGGTGCTGAGTTGTGAGAGATCCGCACCGAGGTCGAGCGGCTGCTGCAGCAGGCTTGAGGCAAAGGTGTTGTCCACCGCGACAACGCTGCCGGCACTGTGCGCGGCCTCGCTGATGGCCTTGATGTCGAGAATCTTCAGCAGCGGATTCGTCGGTGATTCGAGCCAGACGAGCGTGGGCTTGATCTGCCCGATGAGATCGAAATTCGCCTGGTTGGCGAGGTTGGCATATTTGATGGTGATGCCGAAACGGCGCAGCACGCGCTCAAACAGGCGGTAGGTCGCGCCGTAAATTTGCTGCTCGGAGAGAATCACATCGCCCGACTTGAGCGAAAACATGATCGCCGAGATCGAACTGATGCCGCTGGCGAAGACCGTGCAATGCTTCGCGTTCTCGAGGCTGGCAAGCGTGGCCTGTAGATTGCGGAAGTTCGGATTGCCGCTGCGCGTGTAGTCGAAACCGCCAGGATTCCCTGTCTCGAACGTCGAGGTCATGTAGATCGGCGGAATGACCGCGCCGGTCTCGCTGCGGTAGTCCTGGCCGACGTGAATCGCACGTGTTTCAAAGCGGGCATCGGAGGGGATGGTCGGGTCGTCCTTCATTTGGAGTGATGATGGCGGCGCAGATTTGGCTTTGCAAGCCCCCTGCGCTCATGCTTTATGAATCAAATCCGCTCCTTCATGGCTGACTCAACTTCTCCTCGTGTCTTTCGTCGTGTTCTGCTCAAACTCAGCGGTGAAGCGCTGAGGCAACCGGGCAGCGCGGACAACATTTCTCCGCCGATCGTTGAGGACATGGCGGCGCAGATCAAGGCCGCTCACCAAACCGGCCTGGAGATCGCCCTGGTGGTCGGCGGCGGGAATTTCTGGCGCGGCGTCAGCGCCAGCAACCGCGGCATGGAGCGTGCCACGGCCGATTACATGGGCATGCTGGCCACGGTGATGAACTCACTGGCCGTGCAGAGCATGCTGGAGGCAATGGACGTGCCGACACGCGTGCAAAGCGCCATCAAGATGGACAATGTGGCCGAACCCTTCGTGAGGCGGAAGGCGATGCGCCACCTGGAACTCGGCCGCGTGGTGATCTTTGCCGCCGGCACTGGCAACCCGTTCTTCTCCACCGACACAACCGCGGCGCTGCGGGCGAGCGAGATCAACGCGGAGATCGTCCTCAAGGCCACCAAGGTGGACGGCATCTATGACGCCGATCCTGCGAAGAACCCAAACGCGAAGAAGTTCGACAAGATCAGCTTTCACGAGTGCCTCACCCGCCAGCTCAAGGTGATGGACGCCACCGCCTTCTCCCTGTGCATGGAGAACAACATGCCCATCGGCGTCTTCAGCATGAACGAGCCTGACAACATCCGCCGCGCCCTGACCGGCGAGCACATTGGCACGCTGGTCGATGCGAAGGGCTGACTCCTTCATTTTCCACCCCAAAAACTGCCATGGACCCTGAAATGACCATCCTGGAGGCCGATGAGGCCATGACGAAGGCCGTCGAGCACGCCATCCACGAATTCGCCACCGTGCGCACCGGCAAGGCATCGCCCACGCTTGTCGAGAATCTCGACGTGCATGTGATGAGCTACGGCAGCCACATGAAGCTGAAGCAGCTTGCGATGATCACCACGCCCGATCCACGGCTGATCCGCATCGAGCCCTTTGACCCCTCGACGTTGCAGGACATCGACCGCGCAATCCGCGAATCCCGCCTCGGTTTGAACGGCAGCATCGAAGGCAAGGTGATCCGCCTGCCGATTCCCTCCCTTTCTCAGGAACGCCGTGAGCAGATGGTGAAAATGTGCAAGCAGCTCGGTGAAGAGGCCCGTGTGCGTGTCCGTTCCGCCCGCCGCGAGGCGCTGGAGGCCCTCAAAAAGGGAGAAAAGGATGGCACCGTCACCGAAGACGAGCTGCGACGCCGTGAGAAGGAAGTCCAGACGCTGACGGACAAAAAAATCGCCGAGATCGACCAGCATGTGGTGTCGAAGGAGAAGGAGATTCTCACCGTCTGAAGCCGGACCCGTTCCAAGTTTTAAGTTTCAGGTTTCAAGTTCACCTCAAAAGAGCACTCGCTGAAAAACTTGAAACTTTGAACCTGAAACTTGAAACTCAAACAACGTGTTCCCCGCCCGCGACTACCTCGATCTGAGCCACACGAAGCATGGCATCCTTTTCCCGGATGACTCGCCGGTGTGGGAGGCTTTGACGCGGATCGAGCAGTATCTGGAGTTCCGGCTGCAACGGGAGATTCGCACCCAAGTGCCGCCGGGCGCGTTCATCAGCGAAGATGTGTTCATTGACGAAGGCACCACGCTGGAACCCGGTGCGGTGGTCAAAGGACCGGCGTGGATCGGGCGGAACTGCCAGATTCGTGCCGGCTGCTACATCCGCGAAAACGTGATCATCGGCGATGGCTGCGTGCTGGGGAACTCATGCGAGTTCAAAAACTGCGTGGTCTTCGACGGTTGCGAGGTTCCGCACTACAATTACGTGGGTGACTCAATCCTCGGCTACAAGGCGCATCTCGGCGCGGGTGTGATCCTTTCCAATGTCCGCCTCGACCGGCTCGAAGTGCATGTGAAAACCGATGTGGACAGCATTCCGACCGGCTTGCGAAAATTTGGCGCGATCATCGGTGATTACGCGGAGATCGGCTGCAACAGCGTGCTCAGTCCCGGCAGCATCATCGGCAGGCGCAGCACGGTGTATCCTCTGACGCATTTCAGCGGTGTGCTGGATGCCGACTTGATGCTCAAGACACGGCAGACGCAGCAGGTGGTGAAGCGGCGGCGCTAAAACGCCTCCCCGCGTTTCAAAGTGGTTTGAATGGCAGGAGAAGGTGCGGCGTCAGAAACCACATCATGCTCATGAAAACACCTTTTTTTCTCCTGACGGTGGTTGTGGCGCTGGCTGGTTGTGACAAACGCGATGTCCCACCCGCCGCAGTGCCCGGCACCACGACGGACAGCGATCAAACCCGGGAAGAACTGGCCGCCGCACGGGATGCCTTGCAGCGGCAGGCGCTGGAAATCGAAACGCGCAGCGCGCTCATGGACAAGCAGCTCGCCGAGATGGAAAAGGCCATGCGTGAGCAGGAAAACGCCGGACTCCGCGGATCGCTCGACACATTGAAGCAGCAGAATGATGAGCTGCGGGCCCAGGCGGATGCGGCACGCCGGCAAAGCGAGGTCATCGCACAAAAGATCACTCCATTGCCACCTGTGGACACGGTTCCATCGGCTGTCGGCGTGCCCGATTACTCGCTGTTCTATGACCAGCTCTCACCCTATGGCCGCTGGTTTGATGTAAGCGGCTATGGTTACTGCTGGGTGCCGACCGTCATGACACCACGCTGGCGCCCTTATGTGGATGGATGCTGGGCGTGGTCATCTCTCGGCTGGCTGTGGCAGTCAAACGAGCCGTTTGGCTGGATTGTGTATCACTATGGCCGCTGGGTGAATCTGGCGCGCTACGGCTGGGTGTGGGTGCCGGGGCGTGACTGGTCTCCCGCATGGGTGGCATGGCGCCAGAGCCGCGATTACATCGGCTGGGCTCCGCTGCCGCCGGACTCCGGCCCCTGTACCGGAGTGTATCGTGACTGTGACTCTTACTACAACCTCGGCCCGTCGAGCTATGTCTTCATCAGCTTCAATTCCTTCATTCAGCCGAGCTACACGACGTTTTGCGCGCCCAGCACGCACAACACGTCCATTTTTCAAAGCAGCGTGAATGTCACGCAGATCACGCACTGCGAAGATCGTCATCGTCCGCATGTCTTCATGCATCACGGCGGTCCGCCGCGCACCCAGGTGGAACAGGCCTGCGGACACCAGGTGCAGCAAACCCAGGTGCAGACATTGACGGCAGGAAGCGTTCCACGGCCACGACCGGGACAACATCGCGAGGAAGGCCATGCACGTCCGGTCATTGTCGATCTTCCGGCTCTCAGGTCCGGTTCTGCACCTGCACCGCCGCACATTGGGAACCACATTGAGCGACCGCAACGCGTGGATGCCTTTGAAGGCATGCCAGCACAAGCCGCACGGGAAATGCGGGCGACGATTGCGGAGGAAGGAGCCGCCGCGCAGGCACGACAGCGTCCTGCACCTGATGGATGGAACGGACGGGGTCACGGGCATTCCGGCACGGCGCACACCCAGCGCCCAGGCAGTGGCCAGCCCGCCGCTGTGGTGGAGGCTCCTCCACCGAATCCCGCTTCTTCAGCCACGCCCGGCACAACAGCCCCGGTCACGACCGCTCCTCCCGCTGCTGAGGCGCCTGCCGTCGAATCCAACACACGCCCGGCTCGCACGGAATCTGCGCAAAACGAAGCATCAACACCCGGTACGCCAGTGGCGGCCATTGATGCCGATCGTGCCCCGTCTCATCCGCAGAATCGAAATGGAAATGGATTCCACCACCCGGATGGCGATGCACCCTCCATGCCGCATCGTCCACTGACTGGCTTCACCGGCCAACGTCACGCCACCAGCGAACCGATGACGCAGTCAGGCAACACAACATCTGAATCCGATCGCACGCGCCAGCAAGACGAGGCAGCCGCCATGCAACAGCGCCACCAAGCCGAACAAGAAGCACGGCAACGGACGATGGCAGAGCAACAGGCGGCGGAACAAGCTTCAGTGGCCGAAGCCAGCAAGGCGCGCGTCGAAGCTGCGACGATGCAGCAACGCCAGCGGGAAGAACAAGCCACACAACAACGTGCAGCAGCCGAAAAAATGGCGGCTGAACAAGCACAGACAGCGGAGGCCGAACGTGCCCGCCAGCAGGCTGATGCAGCCGCGATGCAACGCCAGCAACAGGAAGAGACCGCACGTCGGGAACAGGCGATGGCACAACGTGAAGCAGAACAACAGGTACGCCGCCAGACAGAGGCCGAACAGGCACGCCAGCAGGCCGAGGCGACCGCAATGCAACGCCAGCAGCAGGAAGAGGCCGCACGCCGCGAGCAAGAGATGGCCCAGCGCCGTGCCGAGGAAGAAACCCGCAGCAAGGCCGAGGCTGAAGCGCGTCAAGCGCAGGAGATGGCACAACGTCAGGCTGAGGAGCAGGCGCGACGTGTCGCTGAAGAACAGGCACGCCGCGAACAGGAGATGACCCAGCGCCGTGCCGAGGAAGAAGCCCGCCAGCAACAAGAGGCCGAACGTCGTGCTCAGGAAATGGCGCAACGTCAGGCCGAGGAGCAGGCGCGACGTGTCGCTGAAGAACAGGCACGCCGCGAACAGGAGATGGCCCAGCGCCGTGCCGAGGAAGATGCCCGCCGGCAAGCCCAGGCAGAAATGCAACGCCAACAACAAGAGGCCGAGCGTCGTGCTCAAGAAATGGCACAACGTCAGGCCGAAGAGCAGGCAAGGCGGGCTCAAGAAGAACAGATGCGGCGTGCCCAGGAAGCGGCACAACGTCAGGCTGAAGAGCAGGCAAGGCGGGCTCAAGAAGAACAGATGCGGCGTGCCCAAGAGGAAGCTCAACGCGCGCAAGAGGAGGTCGCTCGTCGTGCGCAGGAGGAAGCCGCACGCAACCGTCCACAACCCGGGAATCCGGGTTCGTAGCGGAACTCCTGCGAGTTCCCCGTTCCAAGTGGTTGTGGTGTCAGGCGGCGGCCAGGGAAACGCCTTCGGCAATCACACCCGCAGCATGTCTTTCACCACCTGCCAGTAGAGGAAGAAACAGCCGCGCCAGGAGTAACGGAACTCGCCATTGCCAGTGGGTTCGATGACACCGGCAACGATGTTGTGATCGATCTGGGCGCTCATGTCACGTTCGATGTAGGCGTGCAGGTACTCGGTGTCTTGCAGCGCCAGTTCTTCCGTGCCGACCCCCTGGCTGTGCAGGAAATTCTCGTGCCGTTCCAGCAGATCCTCGAAGCAGGAGGCATGCGTGTAGCGGTTCAACCGCTGCTTGGGCGAATGCTTCATGGTGGCGGCGAAGGGGTAGTTCGTCGTCGTGTAGGTGATGCCGTCCTTCGAGCGGGAAGTGAGGCTGACGTAGGAGAAGCCGAATTCTCCCTGCTGGGCGAGCGCAATGGAGGCCTGGATGCGCTTCCCAACATGATAGAACAGGCGCATGAAGTGATCCGTCTGGCTCCACTGCCAGCCGGTGTCCCCCACCTCATTGAAGCCGGCATCCTCAGCCTCGCTGCTCAGGTCGCCAAGCTCGGGAAAGACCTCCCGCGAGGGCGGAAACCGGTGCTTGACCTCGCTCTTGATGGGGAAGCGCAGTTTTCGCACGCGGAAGATGATTTCCAGCCACGGCAGCATGAACCAGAAGCTCACGCCGACGAGACCACCCAGGTGCTGGCCGCCTGTCAGATAAAAACCGGCGAGGTAAGAGGCGCCCAGCAATGCAAACCACCCGAGCTTTTGAATGAAGCGGTTGTCATAGCTGCGGCAGGCGATGGCAAATACGACGGCGGCCGCGATGTAGAGGATGTGCTGGAGTGTGCTGTCCATGAATTTCCGTCCCAATCGGCTGGACGGCGATTCTAGTGCCCATCTCCTGTCGAATCAACTCTCCATCGAATTCGTGTCGGGGCATAAAAAGGCCAGATGTACCGGGGTACATCTGGCCACCTATACCAACATCAGAACTGTTCAGAACATCACTTGGCAATCGAAAGCGGGACGAAGCCGACCTGCTGCACGATTTGCTCGCCGGTGCTGCTGAGGCAGAAGTCCACAAAGGCCTTCACGCTGCCGGTGGGCTCGCCATTGGTGTAGAGGAAGGTGGGGCGCGCATAAGGATACTTGCGCACGTTGGCCATCTCAGGGGCGATGCCATCGACCGGCAGGGCTTTGATGCCCTTGCCATGGGAGTAGGCGAGGCCGACGTAACCGATGCCGTTCTTGTTGCTGGAGACCTCGGCGACGATCTGTTCGTTGCCGGCCATCTTCTGACTGGAGGTCGTGTAGTTCTTGTTCCGCATCGCCAGGGTCATCCAGTCCTTGTAGGTGCCGGAGGAGGTGTTGCGGGTGTACACGGAGATTGGCCCCGGGGTGCCGCCCACTTCGCTCCAGTCGGTGATGTCACCGGTGAAGATCTGCTGAATCTGCTTCTTGGTGAGGGCGGCGACGGGATTGTTCTTGTTGATCACCACGGCGATCATGTCCCACGCGACGTTGTATTCCTTGAGGAAGACTCCCTTGGTTTTGCAGAACGTGCGTTCGTCGTCTTTGACCTTGCGGCTGCTCATTCCGATGTCGGCGGTCTGGGCGGCCAGATTGGTGAACGCGGTGGAAGAACCTTCCGCGGCGATGTCAAAACGGGTGTCGCCACCGGACTTTTTGAATCCTTCCGCCCACTGAGGAACCAGTTTGGCGCCGAGAGTGTCGGAACCGCGAATGCGGAGAGTGGTTTGGGCCTGCAGGCCAAGGGTGAGGGCGAAGAGAGAGAGAAGGATGGATTTCATGGATGTAAAGGTGGGGGTTCTTTGTGGTTGGAGGTTGGGTTGAGTCAGAATGAGATTTGAGCGAGCTGGTGTGGAGTAAAAAGACGCTGTGTGACGGTTGCGCCACATTCGTCAGAAGAACATGCGGAGTCCGCTCGTCCAAGTCCAGCCCTTGTAGTCACCGCCATCGCCACCGCCGTTCATGGTGACGTATTCGAGGCCGCTCATCAGCTTGAGCTTGTTGCCGTAGATGTAGTAATTCACTCCCATATAGAAGCCATGGTAAACTTCACCACTGCCACCGTCGGTGGTGAATGGAGACAGGCGTTCGTAACGGCTGGCGAGGCGGAGCCCGTCATCCTGACCATTTGCATACTGGTAGCGACCCACGAGCTGCACGCCTTTGGCCACATATACGGTGGGAAGGATGACGACACCGAACACGTCCCCCTGCGGGCCACGGCCGTGACCATGAAGAATGTCTGTGCCGAGCGCCCAGCGGCCCTTCTCCCAGTAGCTGTTCAGGGACATTGCATTCTCGAAAGCATAGGGAACCGGGGAGCCGGCAAGGTTGCCGCTGTTGACGGTCGTGTCAGCGGTGGCCTTCAGGTAGTCGAAACTGATGTTGGCACGGTCAAAGCCAGTTACTTCCGCCAAGTCATAACCAAGTCCAGCTTGGATAATAGCGCCGCCATTGAAGGTGGTGAATTCGCGCTCATCGTCGCCCGCGAACAAGGCGGCCTCCCAAAGCCAGTTGCCGGCTTTGCCGTAGCCCCAGACACCGGTGTACTGGCTGGTGAACAATGCGTTGGTCAGCAAGGCACGTTCAATGGTGACGATCTCCTTGGACGAGGTGGAGTGCTCCAAACTGAAAAACGCCTTACGCTTGCCGACGCCGAGGTTCAGCGCGCTTGAGAACGAGTACTCAAACATCAGTTCGTAGATACGGCCATAGAATGGGTCAAAATCGGGGTTGATGTCGATGTGACCGTCGAGCTTGGCGTTGCCGTCCATCAATTTAGCTTTGGCCCCCAGACGGAAGCGGCGCACTTCAAAGTCTCCCCAGCGCACGGATTGAGGCCTGTCGCGGGTGCCGAAGTCGCCCTGATCGGACCAGCCTTGGGCGTCCTGCAGGTGCAGACGGCCTTGGAGGGCCAACTCCGTCAAAAAGCCACTGTCGGCCTTGTACAGAGTGGCGGAGTCCCAAATCCTGTCATAGATCGAAGTCGGGTCGGTTCTAATGGGTTCCACAACCTCCGCCGGACGGTTGACGTCGTCCGCACGAGCGGTGCCGAGGTTAAGCAGAACGGACAAGGCGATTCCTGTGACAGGGAGCAGCAGGACGGGCAGATGGAGCTTCATGGAGTACGTTTCGGATGGATGTTGTTGGGCCGTGAGTGGCAAGCGTGCTCTTTTTACTGGTTGTGTCGGAACTGTCACAGATTCCAATGTTACGGTTTTGTCACATTGGGCCTGCCCTGCCCCTATTCGTGACAGTTCTGTGTTATGAATTGATGCCGAACACCCTTCTTTGTGACCCGTTCGTCACCAAGAGCCTGCCAGGCGTGGCGATTTCGTCACACTCCCGGGTTTCCAATTTCCCCGATAAAGATTAACTCACACCGGCTTTGAACTCTTTGTTTCACTGGAATAATCTCCGTTTCAGATGGTGCCAGCCTCCCCCTCTCAAAATCCACCCCCCAGCCTCGGCAGCCGCCTGCTCAGGAAAAACCATAGATCGGCGGTGCGGGTGGACCGGCAGCAGATCATCAAGGCCTTTTTTGGCGCCAATTCGAGCATCGCCGTCATCGTGCTGGTGCTGATCATGGCGTTCCTGCTGCGTGAAGGAGCCGGATTTCTGACCACCTATCGCCAGGAACTCGAGGTTTACCGTCAGGCCGGGCTCGAGTTTTGCGACTTGGTGGACCACCCGCTGCAGGAGCAGCGGGCACTTTCAAACGCCCTTCGTCGCGCCCTCACGATTGAAATGGATCCTCTCACAAAGACGGCCCGTGAACGTCGTGATGCCGCCTTCCTCCTGAAGTCAGCCGTTGAGGAACAAACCGCCGTTTTTCGCACCGACCTCGAACATGCCTTGGAGCAGACGCCTCCACCCGCGACGCTCCCCCAGTTGCGTGAGACTCTGAAACAAAAGACCGCTGCTTCAGCCGCTGGTGCCGACTACCCGGCGCTGTTCACGAACGCGGAAAAAAAGCAGCTTCAGAGTCAGTTGTCCGGGCTCTCTCCTGAGGTTGAGGATCTTCCGCCCTTTCTACAGACCTTGGCTGCCGACTATTCGACCAAAGACCAGGAGGCGCGTGCCAAGTTTGCCGGGCTCATCAACACAGGGGAGCTTTTTGAGGAGGCTGCGGAACCCGTCACAGAGTTGATGGATGAACTCAAGGCGCACGCGCTCGAGACGAAGGAGAAAGCCACCGAGTATCTTACTCTCAAGGCCGGACGGCAGCAGCTGCTGGATGCCGCCGCCACCGCCACCGATCCAGAGCGGAAAGCGGCTCTTCTGGCGGAGGCCGAGGCATCGCAAAGCGTCACGGTGGATTTCAGCGAACGCATTCAACCGCTGCTTGAGCGCCGTGCCGAACTTGCCGAAAAACTCAAGGAGTATGCCAAGGCTCTGGACAGCGCGTTCCAGCAGATGCCTGAGCGCAGCACCGCTCCCGAGTCCACCGCACTCATTGCAGAGGTGCGCCGTGAGCTGCCGAAACATCTCAGCCGCGTCAAACAGGCGGCGGACAACCTTCAAGAATGGAAATGGGATGCCCCGGTGGCCTACTTCCGCGCTCTCACGGCCTTTTTCTTCGGGAGTGAGTGGCTGACCAACAGCTCGTGGCAGGATTTCTACGGGGTTGTCCCGCTGTTTAGCGGTTCGCTCGTTATCGCTCTCATCGCCGTGTTCATCGCCACGCCGGTCAGTGTGGTGGCGGCGATCTACACAAACCAATTCGCCACCGATCGTGAAAAAGAGCTGATCAAACCGGTCATTGAATTCATCCAGGCCATTCCGTCAGTCGTGCTCGGCTTTATCGGCATCTCCCTTGTCGGGGATTTGATCAAGGGCGTCAGCGAAGTGGGCTGGCTGCAGTGGGTGCCGGGCTTCCCGATCCAGGAGCGCCTCAACATGTTCAATGCCGGCTGCCTGCTCGCCTTCATGGCCGTGCCGACGATGTTCAGCCTTTCTGAAGACGCGTTGAACAACGTGCCGCGCGCCTACATCGATGCTTCCGACGCGCTCGGCGCCACGAAACTGCAGACGGTCTTCCGCGTCATCGTTCCGGCGGGCATTTCCGGCATTCTTTCCGCGATTCTCCTCGGTCTGGGCCGTGTGATCGGTGAAACGATGGTAGTGCTGCTCGTTGCGGGCAACCGCATCGCCGTTCCCGACTTCAGCGCTGGTCCCGGTGTCATCTTCCAGCCTGCACATACGCTGACCGGCATCATCGCGCAGGAACTGGGTGAAGTGTCACGCGGCAGCTCGCACTGGCAGGCGTTGTTCATGGTCGGCATCGTGCTTTTTGGCATCTCTCTCCTCGTCAACTGGTGCGCCCGGGCCGTGGCGCGCCGCTTTGAACCCCACAAGGCATGAATTCTGTCCCGACCACCGAAAACCCCTTCGCTGGCGACAACTCCGGCATCCAAAAGCGCGAGACCGTTGCACGCTGGGCCTTGCGCGCAGGCAGCTACGTCGTGGTGCTGACCACGGTGGCCATCATGCTGCACATCTTCGTCAAAGGCGCGCCCGTGGTGTTTCAGTCGAAATGGCCGTTTGTGAACACAAAGTTCCTCACGGAACTGCCCGCCACCCTCCATGTCATCGAAGACAAGCAGGGCCACCGCATCGAGACCGACGTCAATGGAGCCGACGCCGTCAAAAAGAAGCTCGGTGACACCTTGCGCTCGGAAAAGACCGTCTCGTATTCGGGAGGCGGCATCTTGGGTCCCATCGTTGGTACCGCGCTGCTCGTGCTGGTGAGTGTCAGCGTTGCGTTGTTCCTCGGCGTCGCATGCGCGATCTACCTCAGCGAGTATGCGCGCAAAGGAAAGTTCCTCGAAACCGTGCGGCTGGCCATTCTAAACCTCTCCGGGGTACCGTCTGTCGTATTCGGCCTTTTCGGCCTGGGTGCGTTCGTTTTGACCGCGCCGGTGTTTGTGGACGTGCCGGCCGAACGTTCCGTGTTCGCCATCCCGCTCGGCTTCACCACGCTGAGCTTCGAAGGCTGGGACACCTGCGTGCTTTCCGGTGGTTTCACGCTCGCCTTCGTCATCCTGCCCGTCATCATCACCGCCAGCGAGCAGTGCCTTCAGGCTGTCCCACAGGGCTTCCGTGAGACTTCAATGGCGCTCGGTGCCACGCGCTGGCAGACGATTCGTTACAGTGTGCTGCCTTTTGCCACGCCCGGCATTTTGACCTCCAGCATCCTCGGCATCGCCCGTGCGGCCGGTGAAACCGCGCCGATCATGTTCACCGCCGCGCTCGCCTTCAAAGACAAACTGCCGTGGCAGAAGGATCTGCCGCCACTGCCAGAGGATGCGTCCATATTTGCGCACTGGGAGCAGAGCGTGTCGCGTTTCCTCGGCATCTTCACGGAGTCCGTGCAAGCGCTGCCCTATCACATCTACACGCTGGCCGCCAAGATCCCGCAGAACGAGTACGCAGAGCGTGCGCAATACGGTTCCGTGTTCGTCTTCCTTGTTCTCGTCGCCTCGCTCGCGACCGCCTCCATCTGGATGCGCATTCACCTTCGCAAGAAATACAAGTGGTGACGCCTGCCTCCAGCCCCCGGCCGCCTGTCGTGCACGTGCGCGACATGGATTTTTGCTATGGTTCGAGCAAGGCGCTCTTCGACATCAATCTGAAGGTCGAATATCACCGCGTCACCGCGCTCATCGGCCCCTCCGGCTGTGGCAAGAGCACGCTGCTGCGCTGCATCAACCGCATGAACGACCGCGTCACCGGCGCCCGTGTCACGAAAGGCGCGGTGCTGGTGAAGGGCAAAAACATTCACGACGACGACGTGGACCTCACGCAGTTGCGCAAGCAGGTGGGCATGGTCTTCCAAAAGTCGAATCCGTTCCCGAAGAGCATCTACGAGAACATCGCTTACGGGCTGCGCATTCATGGCGAGAAGCGCAAAGGCGTGCTCGATGAGGCTGTGGAGCGTTCCTTGACCCATGCCGCGCTTTGGGACGAATTGAAGGACCGTCTCCACGCCAACGCTCTCGCGCTGTCCGGCGGCCAGCAGCAGCGCCTCTGCATCGCGCGCGCCATCGCCACGCTGCCGGACGTTTTGCTCATGGACGAGCCGTGTTCCGCGCTTGATCCGATATCGACGCTCAAGATCGAGGAACTCATGCACCAGCTCGCGCGGGAGTTCACCGTGGTCATCGTCACGCACAACATGCAGCAGGCCGTGCGTGTGAGCGATTACACCGCCTTCCTGCACCTCGGCAAGCTCGTCGAATTTGCGCCCACCGAGGAACTCTTCACCAATCCTCGCGAAAAGCTGACGGAGGCCTACCTCCGCGGCACATTCAGTTGAAATGGCCGCCACATCGCCAGCCCCAGCCGCCGCGGAGCCACTCATTCAGGTGGAGAAGTTCAATTATGCCTATGGCGATCATCAGGTGCTCTTCGATGTGGATCTGAAGATCGACCGCAAGGACGTCGTGGCACTCATCGGCCCGTCCGGCTGCGGCAAGAGCACGCTCATTCGCTCCATCAACCGCATCAACGACCTCGTCGAGTCGGCGCGCGTCGTCAGCGGCAGCATCCGGATCGACGGCGTCGATTTGTACGCCCCGGAAGTCGATGTGATCAGCCTGCGCCGCAATGTCGGCATGGTGTTCCAGAAGTACAATCCCTTCCCGCGCTCCATCTTCGAGAACGCCGTGTACGGACTGCGTGTCGCGGGCGTGAAAGATCGTCACGATCTTGAGGAAGCCGCCGAGCGCAGCTTGAAGGCCGCAGCGTTGTGGGACGAGGTGAAAGATCGTCTGCATGAGATGGCCACAGGTCTCTCCGGCGGCCAGCAGCAGCGTCTGTGCATTGCGCGGGCCATCGCTCTCCAGCCGCGCATTCTGTTGATGGACGAGCCCTGCGCCGCGCTCGATCCCATCGCCACCGCACGCATCGAGGAGCTGATTTTCCAACTCCGCAGCGAGTACACCTTTGTCATCGTCACGCACAACATGGAGCAGGCGAAGCGCATCGCCGACCGCACCGCGTTCTTCTACAAAGGAAAGCTCGTCGAGGAAGACGACACGATGACGATCTTCAACCACCCGAACGATCCGCTGACCGAGGCGTACATCACGGGGCGGCTGACGTGACAGCCGGGCGTGGATCAGTGATTGAAAAAAGGCCCTGATGCCGCACTTTGCCGGCCATGAAACGCCCCGCCGCCCTTTTTCTCCTCCTCACCGCCGCCGCATACGCCGGCGTGGAGGTGGATGTCGAAAAATTCGGCACCAGCATCGGTGGTTGGAAGAAGGAAGGCGGCAAGGCGGCGGAGTACAAGTTCTCCGAGAGCGACTACCGCACCTACAAGCCCGAGATCACCCAGGCTCCCGACGGCGGCATTTTCATGTCTGTGCGCGTCGATCACGTGCGCGGCATGTTCTCCGCCGATGATCATGCGAGCCTGGAGGTCAACTTCGGCCCGGATGGCGAGATGCTTTCCGCGCAGGCCTACATCTCCTTTCAGGACCGCCGCATCAGCAGCGACATGTTTCGCAGCGCAGGCAAATCCGCCGCCAACGCGGCCGGTCAACTGGTCAATGGCATCGCGGAAAAGGCCGCCAAGCTCGGCAGCGATGTGTTTGCAAGCCTTGCATCCAAAGTGCTGCGGGAAAACGTCACGGAACCCGGCCGCATCTCCTTCGCCGCCGCGCTGCGGCATAATTTCAACATGCTCTACCCCTGCGTGCATGTGGTGAAGGATCCGCCCAAGGCGCTGCCAGTGGAGGAAGATGCCGCCAAGGTGGCTGCTGCGCCGGCCAAACCCGCCACGCCCGAGGAACCGAAAAAGCCTGCCCCCGCAGCGATGATCGAAGTCCGCACCTTTGGTGAACCGGTGAAGGAAGAGCCGAAAAAAGAAGGCGAACCGGCCAAGCCATGAGCCGCAGGCAGTTGCTCATCGACGTCGGCAACGGCCGCACCAAGTTCGGCCTCGCCACGAGTGATGCCATTCTCGAACATCGCGATCATCCCACGCGCGAAATCTCACCCGCCTTGGTGCGTGAACTGACCTGTGGTTGGAGCTTTGCCAGCGCCGTGCTTTGCAGCGTCGTGCCGAAAGCTGTGCCCGCCTTTCGCGAAGTTCTCGGCGCCCAACTCCTCGAACTTCGTCACGACACACCAATGGGCATCGGCGTTCGTTATCCCAAGCCGGAAACCATCGGCACGGACCGCCTCGCCAATGCCGTCGCGCTCGCACACATGCATGGTGCTCCCGGCATTGTGATCGACTTCGGCACGGCCGTGACGTTCGACATCCTCAGCGCGGACAAACACTACATCGGCGGCGTCATCGCGCCGGGACTGCGTTTGATGACCGACTACCTCCACGAGCGCACCGCCTTGCTGCCGCGGGTCGATTTGCGCGAGCCCACCAGTGCCATTGGCCAGTCCACCGAGGCCGCCATCCTCGCTGGCGCTGCCATCGGCTACCGTGGCATGGTCAAAGGCATCCTAGAGGCGTTGAAAGCAGAGTTAGCCGGACCACCTCACATCGTCGCCACTGGCGGTGACGCCGGGTGGATCATCGCCGGGATGGGCGAACGCATCACCGTGGACCCCGATTTGACCTTGCACGGTCTGCGTTTGGTGGGCAATCTCCGCGCCCCGCTCTGAAGCGGGACCGCTATGGCTGATTCTGCAAAAACCTCCATTGGCATCGACTTCGGCGGCACCTCCGTGAAACTCGGCGTGTGCCGCGGCGATGAACTCCTCGTCACAGACGAACCCATCCCCACCGCAAATTTCAACGGCCCGGCCGCGCTCATCGGCGAGATGGCCGCGCGTGTGGCGAAGCTGCAACAGACCTATCCAGCCATCTGCGCCATCGGTGTCGGCGTTCCGGGCCTCGTCGATTTCGACCACGGTTTCGTGCATGAGCTGACGAACGTGCCCGGCTGGAAGCATGTGCCGCTCAAGGCCATCCTCGGTGAAAAAACCGGCCTGCCCGTGCTCGTCGAGAATGACGCGAACGCGATGGTCTATGCCGAGTTTCGCTACGGCGCGGCCCGCGGTCAGAAAAACGTCGTCGGTCTCACGATTGGCACCGGCATCGGCGGCGGGCTCGTGCTGGATGGCAAGATGTATCGCGGCAGTTGCTTCGCCGCGGGCGAGATCGGCCAGATGAGCATTCATTTCGACGGCAAGCCGGGTCACTACGGCAACTTCGGCGCGTTGGAAAAATACACCGGCAACCAGCAGATCGCCGAGCACGCCGTGCAACGCTACGCCGAGGCGGGAATCGAGAAGGAAATCGCTGATTGCACGCCGAAGAACATCGCCGCCGCCGCGCAGGCTGGCGATGACATCGCACGGCAGATTTGGGGCGAGGTGGCCGACTGGCTCGGCACCGCCATCGCCAGCATCGCGTGGCTGCTCAACCCTGATGTGTTCGTCATCGGCGGCGGCGTCTCCCAGGCGGGCGATCTGATCTTCACACCGCTCAAGAACAAGGTGCAGAGCATGCTCAGCACTGTCGTGTGGGAGCGTCTGCAGATCGTGCCTGCCCGCTTCAGCAACGAAGCCGGCATCATCGGCAACGCCGCGCTCGCGGCGGATGCGGTTTGAAAGTGATGCGGGCACTCCTGCCCGTACTCGAACGTTTTCTTTGCGGGCGGGAGCGCCCGCCCCGCTTCATTTCTTCTTGGGCTTCGGTTCCCAGTCCTGCGCCTTGATGATGGCTTCGAGCTCTTTCTTCGCCGCAAAATCAGCCGGAAGGAACTGCCACTGCGTCAGATAACGCAGCGCCTTCGTCACCTGCATGATCTCGCCTTTCTTCGACTCGAGCTTGTCGGCAGACGTGTTCTTCGCGTCCGTGGCAAAAGCACCGGCCATCAGGACGGCAGTGTGTTTGGCATCGTCGTTCGGCTCGTAGCAGAGCGATTCAAACAGGCGCAGCATCTTGGCATTGCCTTCGAGCTTTTCAGCATCCTCGCGGATGCCTTTGGCGATCTCGGCACGCTTCGCGGTGGTCGCTTCCTCGCTCATGTGGCTGTACTCGCCACCATCGACATAGCGCTTCGGCAGCGGACGATACCAGATGTTGCGGAAGCGCACCGGATTGCCGTGATCCTGGATCTTGAGCGGCCCTTTCTCTGGAAACGCCTTTGGCTTCGAGCGGCGCATGTGTCCGCCACCACCTTCAAACGGCGTGTGATCCTGCGTGAGCACGCCGTTCACAAACACGGTGATGTAGCCCGGATCGATCTCCTGGCCGTCTTTGAACACGGGTTTGCGGAAGACGATGTCATAAACCTGCCACTCGCCCGGTGCGCGCAGCGGATTCGCCATCGGTGGATTGATGCCGTAGATCGACGAGGCGAAGCCGTCCGGGTAGGTGGGATTGTTGTAGTTGTCGAGCACCTGCACTTCGACCGCGCCCATGAGGAAGACGCCGCTGTTGCCGCGGCCCTGGCTGTTGCCCTCCACCTTGCTCGGCGCGCTCCACTCGATGTGAAGCTGGCAGTCGGCGAATTCTTCCTTCGTGCGGATGTAACCACTGCCCGGCACGCATTGCAGCACTCCATCCTTCACTTCCCACTTGGTCGGTTCGCCGTTTGGCTTGTCGGAGATCCACTTCTCAATCTCCTCCGGCTTGCCGCTGAAAAGAATGACCGCATCCGATGGCGGCGTGCCCGGGGTGTCCTGCAAGCTGAACGTGCCCGGCTCCACACGCACCGGCTGCGGACGGTTCATGTCATGAATGGCCCACGGATGCGTCTTGTCTGGCGGATCGCCGTAAAATCCGCCCTCCGCGAGCGCGATGGTGGTCAGAAGCGAAAAAGCAACGGTTGGGATGGTGGAACAGTTCATGGCAGGATGGATGCAGAGCGCCAAGCATGAAGCAGATCACTCCCGCCTGCAATCTGGCATCTGGATCGATTGCCGTTGGTAATGCAGGCCCCTCACCGCTTGAAGGCATGCCGCAGGATGCCGAGGCCCATCCAGAAAGGAAACAATGGCAGCAATGCGAAGATATAGGCTCCGCCAAAGCCGCGCTTCACCACGATGTCGGTCGGATCCTGCGGGTCATACCAGCAAGGCACCTGAGCGCCGACGGTCCACTCGTTGAATTCTTTTTCGAGCTGCGCCTTGCCTCCGCCGACGCGCAGCGACGAACCCGTGTCGTATCCGGTCGAGAGCATCTCACGTCCGTCCACTTTGTAGCGCACGGCAAACTCGGGCTTCGCCACATCATGCTGCCGCGTTTGCGTCGTCGCACCGCTGCTGAGGCGATGGCTGCTGCTCACGGTTTGGATGGCCACGCGCCGGCCAATGATGGTTCCGGCCGTCTCCTTCCACCGATAAAGCACGCTGTAGTCATGCCACGCCAATGCGGCAAAGATGACCCAGAAACCGACGGCGATCATGATCGCCGTCGCGCCTGCGCGAGGACCGAAGAAACGGCTGCTGTCACCACCGCGCACCATCAAACCCGCGAGCAATACCACAACGACTGACACTGCGAGCCACACGAGCGTCAACACGCCCGCCAGTGTGATGCGCAACCCGCCCAGCCGCACGCCGTCGGCACGAATGCGCGTGTCGATCACGACGGAGCCGTGAATCCAATTCTCCGCCATCGTGTGGTAGTGGATGATCTGCACCGTCATCGAGAGTGTGTTGCCGCCCGAGTCACGCGGAGCCAGCACGGCCACATCCACCACGCGCTCGCCACCCGCAGGCAGTGACAACGATGCCGTGGTTTCGTGAGCGTCGTGATCGGTCTTCGGGTCGTCGAGCCCCGTGATCTTCACAAGGTGCCCCATCAACGGCCACTGAATGCGCACCTGCGCCGCTTCCGCCGGTTCATCGCCCCGATTTCGCAACCACACCTTGAAATGCGTCACATCACCCTCGACCACCGATGGACTCGCGACGGTGATCTCCGAAGCCGTGAAGTCCGGCTTGGCCGCTACGCGGGGCGCCAAGATCAGCAACGCTCCAGTGACCAAGACTGATGGAAGGAAGAGTCGGGCAGAGATTCGTTTCATGAGATGGGCAGGTTTCACGGGTTGTTTAGATACTCGCACCATCACGTCGACCACGCCATCGACAACCCCGGGGCGCTGCTAGCTTTGAATGGCCAAACGGGACTCAAAAACCGGCTGTACGTGGAAAAATGAGTCAAGTATAAGTCAAGCTGTCGGTCAAGCCCGAGGCTGAAAGCAGCCGGGCTGAACGTGGAGTGACTTCAAAAGGCGGACTCACGCCGTGATAGTATCAAATGAGACTAGCGGGGCAAAGAGACTCAAAACGGAATCGGCTCACCATTCTCCACCACGAAGCGGACGGGAATTTTCGGGTTGTTGATGTCTTTGCCGCCGGACTCGTGCCATTTGCGCTCCCAGGTGGTGAAGTAGGGCTCAAGTTGAGCTGGATTCATGCGGTAGAGAGTTTTGAGGTCAATGCCTTCGTAGATGGCGAACACCCAGGCTACCTTGCGGTATTTTCCAAGGATGACCGGGTTCATGTGGTGATGGGTGGAGAAGCTCTTGGTGAGCAGCGTGTTCACCGATTTGAGTTCATACTCATTCCCGTGCTCGTCCACAGCATCATTGCCCTCGCGTTTGCCGAGGCAACGCAGGCCGGTGAGGATCAGCACTTGGAGGAGCTTGCCGCCGTTGTCCTGAAAGATGTCGTTGATGCCATGCTTGGTCGCGAGGGCTTGCAACTCACGGATGGCGGGGCGGAGCCTGTCGAGTTTGGCCTTGTCCGCGTGAGCCTTCATGGTTTGCCCTCCCGGATGAGTTTTTCGAGCGGCACGTCGAGCGACTGGGCGAGGCGCTCCATATTGTCGATGGAGATGTTCCGCTCACCACGCTCCACAGAGCCGACGTAGGTGCGGTGCAGGCCGCAAAGGTCCGCCAAATCCTCTTGCGAGAGACCCTTGGCGAGCCTCTGCTCTTTCAAGTTCGCGGCGAACCGCTGGCGGGCGTTTAGTTTCGGCATGATCTCGTGATCAAAGCCGGGTTGATGCCTATGAATCTACAGACTATAAGTGGCGCGATGTTGCTGACGAAATCCAGTCCCCTCTACCTGACGAACCACGGTGCGGCCTACTGCGGCGACTCGTTGAAGCTGCTCGCGGAGCTGGAGGACAACAGCATCGACCTCGTGATGACGAGCCCGCCCTTCGCGCTGCTGCGGGAGAAAGAATACGGCAACAAGCAGCAGCACGAATATGTGGCCTGGCTGGCGCAGTTTGGTCGGCTGGTGAAGGACAAGCTCAAGGAGAACGGCAGTTTCGTGCTCGATCTCGGCGGTGCCTATGAGCCAGGGCAACCGAGCCGCAGTTTGTATCCCTTCCGCGTGCTCATCGAGTTCTGCGACGGCCTCGGCTTCCACCTCGCCGAGGATTTCTATTGGTACAACCCCTCCAAGTTGCCCAGCCCCATTGAGTGGGTGAACAAGCGCAAGCTGCGGGCGAAGGACGCGGTGAACACCGTCTGGTGGTTCAGCAAGACGCCATGGCCGAAGGCGAACGTCTCGAAGGTGCTGGCGGAATACAGCGACCGGATGAAAAAACTCATCGAAGACCCCGCCGCCTTCTACACGCCGAAGAAACGTCCTTCCGGTCACGACATCAGCGCCAGCTTCGGCAAGGACAACGGCGGCGCGATCCCCTCGAACCTGCTGCAAATCCCGAATTCCGAGTCCAACGGCTGCTATCTGCGCGGCTGCAAGGCCGTGGAGGCCAAAGGGCACCCCGCACGCTTCCCCGCTAAGCTGCCTGAGTTCTTCATCCGCTTCCTCACCGAGCCGGGAGACGTGGTTTTGGACATCTTCGCCGGTTCCAACACCACCGGCCAGGTCGCCGAGCGCGAAGGCCGCCGCTGGCTCGCCTTCGAGGAGCGCCTCGACTACCTCGCCGCCAGCTCCTTCCGCTTTTTCAGCGAAACCGCGACTGAGCAAGACCTCGTGCGTGCCTACGATTCCTTGATAGCAGGCGAAGCCGTGGACTTCCGCCGTGCCGTGTACGCTCCGACTGCCTTCAACGGACATTCGGTCGTCACACACACCGTCCCGGAGTCAGCTCACAAACGGGCGGAGGCGGTAGAGCAAGGTCTGTTGCTTCTGCGTGAAGAAGCAGGCCCGAGCGAGCCTTTGCCACCGAGGAGGCAAGTTAAATATGCCAAGGGCAAGCGGGCCAGCCGCTCTAAGCAGTAATATTCAAGCGACGCGCTCAATGATTTTCCTGATCTGCTGAACGAACTCTTGAGTGTCCAAAAAGTAGTTTGGATATGCTTTCCTGAGAGCGTCAATTGGACCTGCGGAGACTAGGACAGCCTCGATTGGTTCTCCCGCTTTCGTTCGTTGCTCGATTTTGGCGTAGTGTTGATTTGCCAATTCGAGGCGAGACAAAGGATACGGGTGGATGGATACCGTTCGTTTTACAGAGTCTAGGACAACCAAATGATATGCCCCTTGCCCTCTCTCAGTGGTGATTCTGTCAGCGGCGATCGCGAAACCGTGAAGCTTTTCAAGCACCCGCAATCTTTGCTCTGATTGTGCCAACTGCTCGAAAACCTCATCAGAATCTATTCCTGCAAATTCAGGGAGCTGCGCTGTTCTCTCGACTATTGTGAGCGCCGCACTTGCGGTAGAAAAGAAACTCCGCCATTCACTCTCGCCCTGTCCAGACTTGAGCGCTTGCCCCAAAAACGTGCCCATAGTTTCAACCGCTGTAGCCCAAGCATGCTGGAGTCTCGTTCGAAGCTGGAGTTCCAACGACAAGCCGTTGTATTCGGGGGCACCTTCGTTGCAATACCTGTAAATCAGATGAATGCCTCGATAACCGTCATTCTTGGGTTGATCCAGATAGTTCTTTGATGAGACAAGCACATGACTGAAGCGCGAACTCCGATATGCCTCCTCCAATTTTCGAACTTTTGCAACGGAGCCAACTACCGCTCTCAAGCCACCAATGTCCTGCATTCGCGCCATCTTCATACCGTCGAAGCGTTTGAGTTTGAAGATGATCGAGGGCGTTCGCTTTAATCGCTGGGCCACAATTGCGCTGCCATCAATGGACCGTAGCTTTTTTCGAAGAGTGGCTTGGAACGTGTTGATTGGGTAACCATGACTTGCCCTCCAGTTTGTGAGCACTTCGTCTGCCCAGACAAGATCAAATGGCGAATAGCTCTCAGGCGCGACCAAAATATCGCCAGCGCGATTTATTTGCCCTTTTGAATACTGGGGAACGACAAAAGCCATGAGGTAAAACTACTCTTCACCGTGCTCAGCCCAAGTTCAAAACGCGCCTGCGACGAATTTTACACCCCCGTCAAAATCCCATTCAGCGTGGCGCTCGGGCGGAGTGCGGCATCGGCTTTGGCGTTGTCGGGTTTGTAGTAGCCGCCGACGTCGGCTTTCTGGCCTTGGACGGCGAGGAGTTCGGCGACGATCTTGGCCTCGTTGGTGGTGAGGGACTCGGCGATGGGTTTGAAGGTCTTCGCGAGGTCGGCGTCGGCGGTTTGGGCGGCGAGTTCCTGGGCCCAGTAGAGGCAGAGGTAGAAGTGGCTGCCGCGGTTGTCGATGGTGCCGAGCTTGCGGCCGGGGCTGCGGTCGAATTCGAGGAACTTGCCGTTCGCGGCGTCGAGGGTGTCGGCAAGGACTTTGGCCTTCGGATTCTTGAAGGTGTCGGCGAGGTGCTCGAAGGACGCGGCGAGGGCGAAGAACTCGCCGAGGCTGTCCCAGCGGAGGTAGTTCTCTTCGCAGAACTGCTGCACGTGCTTCGGAGCGGAGCCGCCGGCGCCGGTTTCAAAGAGGCCGCCGCCGTTCATGAGCGGGACGATGGAGAGCATCTTGGCGCTCGTGCCGACTTCGAGGATGGGGAAGAGGTCGGTGTTGTAGTCGCGGAGGACGTTGCCGGTGACAGAGATGGTGTCGAGGCCCTTCACGATGCGTTCGAGGCTGAAGGTGCAGGCATCGGCGGGCGTCATGATGCGGATGTCGAGGCCGGTGGTGTCGTGGTCTTTGAGATACTTCTCCACCTTGGCGATGATCTGGGCGTCGTGAGCGCGGGCTTTATCCAGCCAGAAGACGGCGGGGGTCTGCGAGGCGCGGGCGCGGTTGACGGCGAGCTTCACCCAATCCTGCACGGGGGCGTCTTTCGTCTGGCAGGCACGCCAGATGTCGCCCTGCTCGACGCTGTGCTCAAAGAGCACGTTGCCGGCGGTGTCGGTGACTTTGATGGTGCCGTCGGCGGGAGCTTCGAAAGTCTTGTTGTGGCTGCCGTATTCTTCGGCGGCCTGGGCCATGAGGCCGACATTGGGCACGCTGCCCATGGTCTTCGGATCGAGAGCGCCGTTCTTTTTGCAGAAGTCGATCGTGGCCTGGTAAATGCCGGCGTAGCTGCTGTCGGGGATGACAGCGAGCGTGTCCTGCTCCTTGCCGGCGGCGTCCCACATCTTGCCACCGCCGCGGATCATGGCGGGCATGGAGGCATCGACGATGACGTCGCTCGGCACGTGGAGATTGGTGATGCCTTTGTCGCTGTTCACCATGGCCAAGGCGGGGCCGCTGGCGTAAGCGGCCTGGATGTCGGCCTCGATCTCGGCTTTTTTGTCGGCGGGGAGCTTGTCGAGCTTCGCGATGAGGTCGCCGAAGCCGTTGTTAAAGTTCACACCGATCTCGGCGAGCGTGGCGGCGTGTTTGGCGACGAGGTCTTTGAAGAAGACGCTGACGGCGTGGCCGAAGATGATCGGATCGCTGACCTTCATCATGGTGGCCTTCATGTGGAGCGAGAAGAGCACGCCATCGGCCTTCGCCTTGGCGATTTGCTGCTCAAAGAAGGCGACGAGGGCCTTCTTGCTCATCTTCGTGGCGTCCATGATCTCGCCGGCTTTGAGGGCGAGCTTTGGCAGCAGCGTCTTAGTGCTGCCATCCTCGCCGGTGAACTCGATCTTCACTTCCGTGGCTGCTGGCACGCACACGGATTTCTCGTTCGAGAAGAAGTCGTCCTTGCCCATGGTGCCGACGGTGGTCTTCGAACTCGCGGACCAGGCGCCCATCTTGTGCGGGTGCTTCTTGGCGTAGTCTTTGACGGCCTTCGGCGCACGGCGGTCGCTGTTTCCTTCGCGCAGCACGGGATTCACGGCGCTGCCCATGACCTTGGCGTATTTCGCTTTGATCTCCTTTTCCTCGTCGGTCTGCGGGTTTTCGGGCAGATCTGGCAGTTTGTAGCCTTTGGCCTGAAGCTCGGCGATGGCGGCTTTGAGCTGCGGCACGGACGCGGAGATGTTCGGGAGCTTGATGATGTTCGTGGTCGGCTCGAGGCAAAGTTTGCCGAGGTAGCTCAAATCATCGTCCTGCTGCCCGAACTGCGCCAAAATGCGGCCGGCGAGCGAGATGTCGCGCGTCTCGACCTCGATGCCCGCGGCCTTGGTGAAGGCTTTGACGATGGGCAGCAGCGAATACGTGGCGAGGAGCGGGGCTTCGTCGGTGAGGGTGTAGATGATCTTGGCGGACATGGGGGCGGGAATTTGGGAGGGGGAGAGGTAGCAAGCACGAGCGCTCACGCAATCCCAAGGTGCCGCAGCTTTCATGCCGCTAAAGGCAGCGCGAATTCGTGATCATCACGGCTTGATGATTTCCGAAAACTTCGCCGCAAAGCGTTTGCCGATCTCGTTTTGAGCCGCCGTGTCGAAATGCACGCTGTCGCCGATGTGGGTCTTTAAATCGCGGGCATCGACGCAGGCGGTGTTTGGGACGGTTTTCGGCAGGGCGAGCTGGATCTCGTTCATCGCTTTGAGATTCGCGAGCGTCGGCTCTTCCTTCATTTCGCCGATGGTGCAGGCGATGAAGGGCAAATCGGGCTGGGCTAGGTCGGTGCGGAAGGCTTCGATCATGGCGCGGAGGCGCTCGGCGTGCAGGGGGAGTTCTGCTGCGTTCGCGTTGGCCTCGCCTTGCAGCCAGAGGATGCCACGGAGGCGGGCTTTGAGCGGCGCGGTGGTTTGCAGGGCGAGTTTGGCGCGGCGGAGGGCGTCATCGTAAAGTTTCGCGCCTTTCTGCCAGAGCTTGATGGATGATCCGCCGACGGCGCAGGGCACGAGGCCGATGGCGACGGTCTTGTCATGCGCGGCGAGCACCTCGGCAAAGGCCAGCCCGGGGCCGACACCGGCGTTATCGTGGCCTTGGAAGGTCTTCGCGTCGCCCGTGAGATGCAGCGGATGCCGCGCGAGATACCACTGGTCGTCCTTGAGATGCATCATGACGATGCGCGGGTCGTTCTTTGGCTCCTCCGGCATGAAACCGCGCCCTTTCATGTTCGACTGCCCGCACAGCAGCCAAAGGTCGAGATGCGTCGCGCCCTCCGGAAGCTTCGCGATATCCACGCTGACCAGCGGCGGCTTCGTCGGCGGCGGTGTGTTGGCTTTCTTGGCCTTCGCCGCTTTTTGAGCGAAGAGCGGAGAGCTGAGGGCGAGGAGACAGAGAAGAAAAACGCGGCGCATGGTGCGTGAACGAGAGGCGGCGCTGGTTATTACCTGCGGCGATGTCGATTTCGTGCCCGAAGTTCTGCGCCGTTTTCAGGCACCAAATCAACATTTAGTCGATTTGGTGCCCGAATCAGAGGCGGTCAAGTCACACAGATTTTCTATGAAAGTCTGACCAGCCTTCGCCCCATTCAATATACCTGTTCTCGCGAGTGTGCGGCATATCCGTGAACCACATTGTTTGGAAGGAGAATACCGCCCATTTTCTCACAAAGTCTTCGAGCGATGAGCCTGCCACTAGACCGTTGGTTTCCGCGATGTCTCCGAATCCGTCGAACCAGTCATGCTTGTCGAAGACAATCTCGCCGTTTGTGGTGTCGATGCAAAAGGCATCCCCATCCGGTTCATTGAAGAATGGAACCCAAAGCTTCATTTGTTGCCAAATCTCAAACGCTCTCGGCCTGAATGCAGGTTTGATGCACAAATCCATGCTGTTGGAATCATCTGCAAACTGGCTGACTCTTTCTATCCACTCGGCGCTGAGGGTTGCGAGTTCACTCAAAGATGGAATGGAAAACAACCCCGATTCTCCTGCCCCTTCCCATCGGAACTCATATCCATCCGAAAAGCCCGTGTGAAACCTCGCGAAGGAATCCGGCAGTTCCAGTTTAGTTGTTTCGTTGAACACACGGACCTCGCGCATATTTGCCCGCGGCTTGAATGACGTTTGGGCGTGGACGCCCTTAGATTCAAGGAATCGACTGACTTCGTCAAAAACGGTGCTGTATGCGTTCTTCATGTTGAGTTAAATCTATCTGGCGGAGATTGTGACTTTGATCTTCCCCTCCAACTTCCCCTTCGCCGTGTAAGCCGCCACGGGCACTTTGTTGTCGTGGCCGAGGCAGAAGTCTTCCTTGGGCTGGGTGCGGATGAGGCTGGGGCTGGTGGCGGTGACGGGGGCGTTTTGATCGAGCTGGAGGGTGAGCTGGCCTTTTTTGCCGAGGGTGGCGGTGATGCGGTGGGGTTGGTTGTCGGCGGGGTAGTCGGTCTGGGCGGTGGTGAGGGTTTTGCCGTGGCGGATGGCCCAGATCAGTTTGCCGCCGCTGAGATGGAGCGCGTAGCCGGTGCTGGCGCCGCCGTGGGCGATGAGGATGGCATCGCGCTGCGCGGTGGTGAGCTCGCAGGTGAGCGTGAAGGGCGTGTCGGCGATGAGCGGGGCTTTGTCGGCGGCGAGGGTGTCGCCGGGTTGGAGCTTGGAGAGGTCGGCGGGCTTCGCGGAGGTTTTGGGGGCGTCTTTGGAACGCGGTTTGTCGCTCGTGGGATAGAGCGTGACGGGGTTTTCGACTTCGCCGGGCGGGCGGCGGCTTTGGGGTTCGTTGCCGCCGATTTCGGCGGTCATCTTCTCGGCGAGCGCAGTGAGTTTCGCGACGATGTCGGGATGCTGCGTGGCGAGGTTGGTGCGTTCGTCGATTTCTTGATCGAGGTTGTAGAGGCGCGGGTTCGTCTTCGCGTCGTCCTCAGTCTGGCCTTTGGCGCGGGCGTTGCCTTGCGTCATGAGCGCGAGCTTCCACGGGCCCTGGCGCACGGCCTGGAGGTTGTAGCTGGAGAAGTAGTAGTGGGCTTCGCGTTGCGATTCTTTGCTTTGACCAAAGAGCAGCGGGGAGAGGTCGCGACCGTCGAGCACGGGCTGCGCGGGCACTTCGGCTCCGGCGATTTTGAGGCAGGTGGGATGCACGTCGATGGTGCCGGCGACGGCATCGCACACGCTGCCGGGCGCGATCTTGCCAGGCCACCATGCGAGCGTGGGGACGCGCACGCCGCCTTCCCAGGTGGTGCCTTTGCCGCCGCGCAAGGGACCGGCGCTGCCGCCATCGGGGCCTTTGATGAGCCAGGGGCCGTTGTCGCTGGTGAAAATGACGAGCGTGTTCGTGTCGAGCTGCAGCTCGCGCAGCGTGTCGAACACGCGACCGACGCTGGCATCGACCTCCTGCACCCAGTCGCCAAAGCGGCCGTTTTGCGAGCTGCCCTGGAAGGCCTTGCCGGGATGGATGGGCGTGTGCACGGCGGTGTGCGGGAAGTAGAGGAAGAAGGGCTGCGCCGTGTTCTTGGTGCCTGGTTCTTGGTTCTTCGTTGCTTGGGTGCTGCGGATGAACTTCACGGCCTCGTCGGTGTAGATTTCCTCGATGCGATCCTGATCGGCCTCGTCGAGGAGGCGCTCGACTTTGTCATCGCGCACGAGCGGCACGACGCGGCGACCGTCCACGCTCGCGGTTTTGAGCATGTCATTGGAATACGGGATGCCGAGGTAGTGATCGAAGCCCTGCTTCGTGGGCAAAAACGCCGGCTGGTCGCCGAGGTGCCACTTGCCGATGCATTGCGTGGCGTAGCCGAGCGGCCGGAGGCGGTCGGCGATGGTGTGCTCCTGCGGATGCAGCCCGTTCTTCGCCCCCGGCGGATACACGCCCGGCACCGAAACGCGTGCGCCATAGCATCCGGTCATCATCTGCGCCCGCGACACGCTGCACACCGGCGCGGCATAGAACGACGTGAGCTTCATCCCCTCCCGCGCCATGCGGTCAAGATGCGGCGTCTTCTGCTTCACCGCGCCGAAGGGCCCGATGTCGCCGTAGCCGAGGTCGTCGATGAAGTGGATGATGATGTTCGGCCGCGAAGCAGCCGAAGCGAATGACGAAACCAGAATGGCGAATGAGGAAAGGAGGGCGAGGAGGCGCATGGGGAGACGGAGTGTCGGAGAATGGGATTGATGCCCAACAGAGCTACTTTTGGAAAACTGCTTCACGATGGTAGATCATGTAGCGCTCAGCGGAATTGCTGAGCTTGATTCTGGCGGCAGAAGCCAGCGCACATCTAGCGGCGTCTTCGGGTGATAATTGTGTTGAGACAACAATGCATCCGTCTGTGCCGAAGGTAATCAATCCGGCATCAAAGAGACGATCGACAAGTCCCGAAAGAAGAATGCCGTTCTCCGGATCAAGCCTTTCGGCATTAGCACATACTCTCCAAGGTTTGATGTGTGATGCGACCAACAAATCTGAATGTGTGATTCCGGTGACTGGACAGGTGTTTCGGAACTTGGTCAAAAGCGCCTCGCGAAACGCTCCTTGGCCGATTCTTGCCTTTCTAAGGTAGTTTCGCTCAGTTTCACCGAGACCGGGCGCATGAGCATCCAAGGGCGATTCCTCACCAACTTCGGTTTTCCGGCCAATAAATGCGTCCGCATCAAGCACCCTGTCCAATACGATTCGGATTCTCTTTTGTGCATTGCCTCGGGACTTGGCGCCATCTGCTCGATGCATTCCGGCGATTGTCCGGCCAATCATGCGGCGAAGTTCATCGACTTGGCTTTCGTTCACGCGAATCGGGTAAGGAAGAGGCAAATGAGCAGTGCGCTCTTCGATCGGCAATCCTTCAACAATCTTGGACTCCAATAGAACACGGCTGATTAAGGCTCCACTTATGCCAATTCGCGTGAGAAGGATGTTCACGAGTTCATTGTAGTGCGGATTGCGTCGCTCGACCCCGGCACTTAGATTTGCTCCTCCACTGCTCTCAACAATCACACATGTGCTGGCATGATCGACATCCAAGCTGAACTCGGAGTCAACCAGCCGTCCGGAGTCGTCGAGGAGATACATGGTTATCAGTAGCGGTTCGGTCAGGTCACTTCTTCGCCGGCACCACCGGCCCCGTGCCTTGCGGGCGGCTGGTGCGTGGTTTTTCGATCTTCTTCGCGGTGGCGGGCAGTTTCGTGAGGTCGAAGGGCACGAGCGGGGTTTCGGGCAGGACTTTGAGGCGGAGGTCTTTGATCTCGACGCGGTTGGGGTTGCCTTTGTGGAGCTGGATGGCGAGCAGGCCCTCCAGAGCGCGTTTGTCCGCGTGTTGGTCGATGAGCTCGGAGGTGGGCTGGCCGTTGATGAAGTGCTGGAGGCGGTTCCCCTGCGCGAGGATGACATACTCGTTCCACTGGCTCACATCGACCTTCACCGGCGCGTGCTCGCCGACCTGCCAGAGCGCTCCCTCAGGGTCGAGCATCACGTCCTTGCCGTTCAGGCCGAAGATGCCGCGCCCGCGCTCCTCATACGTCATGCCCGTGTGCTCGATGGCCGGATGGATGTCGCACTGGTAACCGGTGATCACCCACGGCGCGACGTCCTTCAGCTCGCGGCTGCGATACTGGATGCCGCTGTTGTTGTCGCCGATGACGCGGACGGTGGCACGCAATTCGAAATTCTTCGCCGTGCCGCCGCGCCAGATGAGGAAGCTGTTGTTCGCCATCGCCTCCGGCGACGCATTCGTGCCGATCACGATGCCGTTCTCGACCTTCCACAGCTTCGGATCGCCGTCCCAGCCGGTGAGGTCCTTGCCGTTGAAGAGTGATGTGAAGCCGTCGTCAGCGGCGAAGGCGGCAGAAGCGAAGAGAATCGGGAGCAGGAGTGATTTCATGGCTGGTGGGTGGCTGGGAGGACTTTGAGGATGGATTGCACGCAGAGGTCGCTGAGCATCTGATAGGCGGGCGCGGTCCAGTGGAAGCGATCACCGCGGGCGAGGCTGCGTTTGTCCACGAGGAGCGTGTAAAAGTCGTTCACGGGCACATTCAGCTCCGCCATGACCTTCGCGGCCATGCGGTTGTGCTCGATGATGACGGGATTGATGTCGGGCTCCAGCTCGGCGGGCTGCTTCTCCTTTGTCACAGGTGTGCTGCTGGCCCAGATGATCTTCGCATTCGGCAGCTTTGCGCGAATGACCTCGACATAGCCTTTCGTGAGCGGCTCGAAGGTGCCGGGCTTGATGCGGCCCTCCTGCCAGCCGTGCAGGCCCATGTTGAAATGCACGACGTCATACGGGCCGTTCGCGAGCACCTCGGGCAGGATGACTTTGTTGAGGTGCTCGGACTGGTTGTAGGGGTTCACCCAGGCATCGACATACGCCTTCCCCTCCAGCGCGGCGACGGTGGTCTTCAAGTAGCCGTTCAGGATCGAATCGCCGATGAGCAGCACGCGCGGGCGCTTCGGGTCGTTGATCTTCGCCTTGTCGAGCCGCCAGCCTTTGCCATCAGCATGCAGGCGCGAGTCGGTTTCGACGGGCGCTGGGAGCTTCTTAGGCGCATCGGCGGCGGAGGCACTGATCAGTGTGACAAGAAAGAGCGGGAAGAGAAAACGCATGACAGTCAGACGCGCGGCAGGCGCGGCTTTTGCAGCCATGTTGGCCGAATCTCACCGCACTGCATCACGGATCGCCGGCACCAGCAGCTCGGCGACGAGCTGGTGGCCGAGATCATTCGGATGCATGCCGTCGAGCAGCAATTCGTCGATGCTGACCTTCTGCTTCGCGGCGAAACCGGGATAAGCGGCGCGCACATCGACAAGCGTCACCTTCATCTCCTTCGCGAGTTCGCGCAGCGCGTCATTGTATTGGGCGAGGAAGGGCGCGTCGAATCCATCCTCTGCCTCCGGCTTGTAAGGTGGCTTGCCGTAAAGCTCGCGCAGCTTGGAGGTCCAACGCAGCGGATTTGTCGTCATGACGATCACCTTCGCACCCTGCTTCTGCGCGGCGGTGATCATGGTGCGATAGTTGGCCAGGTAAGTCTCCAGACTCACGCGTGGCTGCGTGGCGGGCGGTTTCTGCCACACATCGACGGCCGAATCATTGATGCCAAACTGCATGACGATGATGCGCGGCTTGTAGGCGAGCACGTCTGTCTGAAGACGCTTCAACGCGGCGGTGGTTGTGTTGCCGCCGATGCCGGCATTGTGGACGCCGAGCGATGAGCCGATGCTTTGCAGCATCGTTTCCACCCGCGTGGCATACACCTTCACACCACCACGCGGCGCGGTGGTGCTGTCGCCAAACATGATGATGCCGCCGGGCTTCGGCACGGCTTTCGGCGGTGGCACAAAGACGGGAATCTCTCCCGCGTTGAGATCGGCGACGTTGACCCGCATGCGCAAGCCGCCCTGCATGGTGGTGATCCACAGCTCGCCCGGCTTGCGCTCGTAGAGATATGGATACGAGACACGACCACCGGGCACGTAGTTCGCGGCGACGATGACGGGCTTCGACCATGACTTCGCTTCGTCACTGGAAAGCGCGAGCGACAGCTCGACGCGGCTCGATCCGCTCTTCGGCTCGTGCCGCGGCGGTGCGTTCCACAGCAGCGCGATGCGTCCATCGCTCAAGCGTGCCATCTGCGGGCAGCAGGTGACCGATGGGATCGTGCTCTGCTTCAAGCCCTCCCACTTCAATCCGTCGCGCGAAGTCGCCTCCCAGAGGAATCCCGATTCCGTGCGCAGCAGCAGATACAGCGAGCCATCACCTCGCTCGACCACACTGCCTTCGATGCTGCCGGCGTGATCGTGCGCGCCGATGCCATAGTCGAGTACATCGCCGCGCTGCCACGATTTGCCGAGATCATCCGAGACCCACATCACAGTGGCATGCCGCCATTGCGGAATGATTTCCTGGCCCACGAGCACGACTCGGCCGCTTTTCATCTGAATCATCGAGTGAATGCAGCCACACCACGGCACACTGAGCTTCACGGGTTTTTCCCACGTCTTGCCGTCATCCGTGCTGCGGCAGGTGTAAGTCGGCAGCACAAAATCCGTCCATGCCACGCTCTTCTCGCCCCAATGCCATCCAGCGGGCTGCTTGCGCTCCGCGCCGTTCATCCACGCGGAAATGACGACGCCCTCGCGTGTGCGCAGCAACGCCCGCTCGTTGCTCACAGCAAACTTCGTCGCGTCGGCAAAAAGCGGAGTGCTATTCCACGTGCGGCCTTCATCGGTGCTGTGAAGCGCGTTCTTCGTGTCGATGCACAGCACGCCGCCATCGCTTGTGGTCACAAACGGACCCTGATGCGTGAACGGAAGGGCGCTGGCCTTCGGATGCAAGGTTGGAATGTCGGCGCCAATGACTGAGACGGCGAGGGCGGGAAAGAGGAGCCACTTCATGACGCAAACAAACGCTCCTGAGAGCCGTTTTGCGTCATCATGTTTCGCTTTGCCTTTGCTACACTCTTCCTCAGCATGACCGCTTCTGCATTCGCTCAAAACTGGCCTGCCCAGGTCACGAAGGTCGAGATACCCGCGAGTGATCGTGTCATGCAAAAGGCCATGTGGTTCGCTCCGGCTTCCACAGAGAAAAAACCGCTGCTCGTCGGCCTTCACACTTGGAGCAGCAACCACGCCTCCGCCGGTGGTGACGCCGTGTATGCGCAGTGGGCCGTGGCGCAGGGCTGGGCCTTCGTGCATCCCGATTTTCGTGGTCCCAACTGGACTCCTCAGGCATTGGGAAGCGACCGCGCCGTGCAGGACGTGGTGGAGGCCGTCGAATGGGCGAAGAAGCAGACCGCGATCGATGAGTCGCGCATCTATTTGATCGGCGTGAGCGGCGGAGGTCACATGGCGATGCTCATGGCCGGGCGTCATCCTGAGATCTGGGCCGGCGTCAGCGCGTGGTGCGGCATCGGCGATGTGGCGCGCTGGCACACCGAGCACACCAAGGACGGCAAGAGCGACAAGTACGCGCAGAACATCGTCGCCGCGCTTGGCAAGGTCCCCGCGAAGGACGACCCGGATGCGTGGAAGCGCTCACCCGAGAGTTGTCTCGGGAATGCCTCCTCCGTGCCGCTCGACATTGCCCACGGCGTTCACGACGGCCGCCGCGGCAGCGTGCCGTTTGAGCATTCATTGCGGGCATTCAATGTGGTGGCGAAGCCAGAGGCACGCCTCGATCCTGCCGGTATTCAGAGTTACTTTGCGGCGCAAAAACTGCCGTCGGGATGGCCCGTCGCTGCTCCAGATGCCTCTTACGGGTCGCATGTGCCGCTATTTCGCGCCACGAGCGGCAACACCCGCGTCACCATCTTTGAAGGCGGTCACGAGATCGTGCATCAGGCAGCGCTCAACTGGCTCGCGAGGCAGCGCAAAGGGTCGCCCGCCGTATGGGAGGTGAAGAACTTCATTCCTGTCGGTGAAGAGCGGAGTGAGAGCGGGAAATAGACTCGGGACGTTCCTCCAACGCGAGCGAACCTTTCATCACGCCAGAATGTCCTTCAGCACCTTCGCCGGATCGACGCCGGTGAGGCGGAAGTCGAGGCCTTGGGAACGAACCGTGAGCCTCTGGTGATCGAGGCCGAGTTGGTGCAGGATCGTCGCGTGAATGTCATGCACGTGCGCTGGATTCTCGACAGCGCCGAAACCGAATTCGTCCGTCTCGCCGTATTGCACGCCCGGTTTGAAGCCGCCGCCGGCGAACCACATGGTGAAGGCGTCGATGTGGTGATTGCGTCCAGTGGACTCGCGCACCTCGCCCATTGGCGTGCGGCCGAATTCGCCGCCCCAGACGACGATGGTGTCGTCAAGCAAGCCACGCTGCTTCAGATCGCGCACGAGCGCCGTGCTGGCGCGGTCAATGTCGGCGCACTTCATCGGCATGTGCTTCTCCAGATTCTCCGTGACACCGCCGTGGTGGTCCCAGTTGGTGTCGTAGAGCTGCACGAAGCGCACGCCGCGCTCGACGAGGCGTCGCGCGAGCAGGCAGTTGCGCGCGAAGGTGGTCTCCTTCACGTCCTTGATGCCGTAGAGGTCGAGCGTGGCCTGGCTTTCACCCTGGATGTCCATCAACTCCGGCGCGCTGGTCTGCATGCGATAAGCCATCTCATACGCGTTGATGCGCGTGGTGATCTCCTGGTCGCCGGTTTCGACGAGACGCTTCAAATTCAGCTCGCGCACGGCATCGACAACCTGGCGTTGCTGTTTCGCGTCGATGTCCTTCGGTGAGGAGAGGTTCACGATGGGATCACCGGAGTTGCGCAGCGGCACGCCTTGATACGTCGTCGGCAAAACGCCGCTGCCCCACAGCACCGCGCCACCTCGCGGACCACGTGGACCGCTTTGCAGCACAACGAAGCCGGGCAGGTCATCGCACTCGCTGCCGAGCCCGTAAGTGACCCATGCGCCCATGCTGGGGCGACCAAACAGGCCGCTGCCCGTGTTCATGTAGAACTTCGCCGGCGCGTGGTTGAAGAGATCCGTCTTGCAACTGTGCACGAAGGCCAGGTCATCGACCATCGACGCCGTGTGCGGCAGCAAATCGTTCACCCACGCGCCAGACTGGCCGTGCTGACGGAACGAGAACTTCGTGGCGAGCAGGTTGTTGCGATGGCTGCTGTCCATGAAGGCAAAGCGCTTGCCCTTCGTGAAGCTTTCCGGGATCGGCTGGCCGTTGCGCTTCTGCAATTCCGGCTTGTGCACGAACATGTCGAGCTGCGACGGTCCTCCGGCCATGAAGAGAAAAATGACGCTCTTCGCCTTCGCGGGGAAATGCGTTTTCTTCGGCGTCAGCGCGTCCTCACGCGCCAGAAGCTGTGAGAGCGCCATGGAGCCAACGCCGACACCGCAGCGGCTGAAGAAATGGCGGCGGGTTTGGTGGAGGAGAGATGAGAGATGAGAGATCGGGGATGAGGGATGGGGCTTCATGGCGATCAAGATTCGTGGTTTTGTTCGACGCCTCGTGTGAAAACAACAAGCTTGGCGATGGTGGTGTTGATTCGGGCGCAAAGGTCTTTGTAAAGGGGCTCGTTGGTCAATGAGCCGGTTTCCCAAAGCGTGTTGAGATGATCTTCGGTTTCGCGTGCCGAGCCGAGGGCATAAGTGAGATGGCGGACGAACTCCATCTTGTAGCGGCGTTTGCCGTAGCCTTCGACGATGTTCGCGCGGATGGACTTCGAGGAACGGCGAATCTGCGATCCTTCCTCGTACATCTCGAACTTCGGAACTTCATGCAAAGTCATGCGATGGATGTCGATGCTCAAATCGCGGGCGAGCTGCCAAACTTCGAGGTCTTTGTAGTCCATGGTGGGTTTCTCCGAGTTGTTGGTTTTGTCACCCCTTATCTCTGATCTCTCATCCCTATTCCCGCGTCACGGTTTCGTCGAGATTGAGCAGCGTGCGTGCGGCGTTGAGCGTGTCGAGTTTCTTGAGCACAGCGAGTTCATCAGGCTTCGGCGCACGAGAGGTGCAGCGTTTGAAGGCGGCTTCGAGACCGTCCTTCTTGATGATCTTCTCCAGTGCGGATGCGAATTCGTAGAAGCCGGGATCATTCATCAGGGTGAGCGCCTGCAGCGGTGTATTGCTGCGGATGCGACGCGTGCAGCTGTTGAAACCCTCCGGCGCGTCGAAGACGGTCAGCTCCGGCGGCGGTGAAGCGCGATAGACGAAGGTGTAGAGGCCACGGCGGTATTTGTCTTCTCCCTTGCTCACGGTCCACACACGCTTCACCTGCCCCTGGCCCATCACACCATCGGGAATGGGCGGATACACCGGCGGCCCACCGATTTTTGGCGAAAGCAGGCCGCTGGCTGCGAGGCAGACATCGCGCACGATCTCAGCGTCGAGACGCAGACGTGTCTGGCGGGCGAGAAGGTAATTGTTCGGGTCTTTTTCGACTAGTTCCGGCCTGTTGGCAGAACTTTGGCGATACGTGTGCGACGTGACGACGAGTCGATGCAGTTCCTTGAGGCTCCATTTCTTCGCCAGAAACTCAGTGGCGAGCCAGTCGAGCAATTCCGGATGCGAAGGCACGGTGCCCTGCGATCCGAAGTCATTGTCCGTCTCCACGATTCCACGGCCAAAATACTGCTGCCACACGCGGTTCACGATCACACGCGCGGTGAGCGGGTTCTGCGGGCTGACGATCCATTTCGCGAGGTCGAGGCGGTTGGGCTGCGAATTGGTCGTTTGAAACGCGTGCAGCACCTTCGGCGTACCGGGCGTCACTTCATCAGCAGGGCGGGTAAAGTCACCTTTGATGAAGACGGTCGTTTTGCGCGGCTTTGGCAGCTCCTTGAGCACCATCGTCGTCGTGCCTTTGTTGAGCAGCGTGTCGAGTTCCTTGTAGCGGTCGTTCAGGATGCGCAGCGGATCACTCGGCTGCGTGAAGACGGTGAAGATCGTGATGTTGTCGGCCAGCGAGCGCTTCGCCTCGGGCTTGTCCACGGCCTTCTTCACCGCGGCGGCGAGCTTGGCACGGAAATCCGGCGCCATTTCCTTCTCCCAGCGTCTTTCTTCGTCGTAGCGCTCCTTGATGAGCGTGTTGAGCTTCTTCTCCACGTCTTTGAACTCGGCTGCGAGCGCCTTCACATCGACTTTCGGGTCGAAGACCTTCATTTCCGGCTCGTCCTGGTTGTTCAGGAAAGCAAAGAGGCGGTAGTATTCCTTCTGCTCGATGGGATCGAACTTGTGATCGTGACATTGCGCGCAGCCGATGCTCAGTCCTAGCCACACGCTGCCGGTCGTCGCCACGCGGTCGAAGATGCTGTCGATGCGGAACTGCTCCTTGTCGATACCACCTTCCTGATTGATTTGTGTGTTGCGATGGAAGCCCGTGGCGATGACCTGGCTTTCCTTCGCGTTCGGCAGCAGATCGCCCGCAAGCTGCTCGATGGTGAACTCATCAAATGGCATGTCCCTGTTGAGCGCGCCGATCACCCAGTCACGGAACTTCCAAATCTGCCGCGGCGCGTCGATGGAGTAGCCGTTCGAGTCCGCATAGCGCGCCTGATCCAGCCACCAGCGGCCCCAGCGCTCGCCGTAGTGCGGGCTTTTGAGCAAACGATCCACCAGTGCGCGGTATTTTTTATCCGACCAGTCCGACGCGTCCGACAAGTCGGACGGAGATGGAGGCAAGCCGGTCAAATCCAAACACACCCGTCGAATCAACGTGCTCGCATCCGCTTCAGGCGACGGCTTCAGTTTCTCCTCCGCGAGCCGCTTTTGAATGAAACGGTCAATCGGATGCGATGCGCCTTCGATGACGGGCGGTTCCATGCGCTTCGGCGGCTCGAAGGACCAGTGGCGCTGGTAGTTCGCGCCCTGCTCGATCCACGCCTTCAAAATCTCCCGCTGCATCGCATTGAGCGGCTGCTTGTGCGACTTCGGCGGCGGCATGACCTCGTCCTTGTCCTGGCTGATGACGCGCTGCCACACGTCCGACTTGGCCAGATCGCCCGGCACGACACCGCGCGAGCCATCGCGGTCCACCGTGGCGCCTTCAAAGGTGTCCAGCCGCAGATCGGCCTCGCGATGCTTCGGGTCGAAGCCGTGGCAGGCGAAGCAGTTCTCCGAGAGGATGGGCCGCACATCGCGGTTGAACTCGATCTTCACCGGCGCGGCAGCGTGAAGCGACAAGGCCAGGGCAAGGGTGGAGATGATGAAAGAAGGGCGAATCATGGGGACGCCCACTGTACGTCGAAATTGAGCCCTGTCTGGCTCGCGAATCAGCCCATCAGCCCCTCGATGTTGATGAGGTGAAGCTGGCGGCCGTTTTTGCCATCGGGGGCGTCGATGCAGACGAGTTTTTCATCGCGGCTGCTGCGTGGATGGCAGTCCACGCGCCACTCCCCTTTGTATTCGGGCGGCTGGACGAAGTGGCCGAGGTCGATGCGCTTCTGGGTGGCGATGTGGTAGAGATGCGGCGTCTGGATGCGGCGAATGCCTTGTGGATAGGTGTCGTTCAGAATCCACTCGTTGTGGTGGAGGTAGGTGAGATGGCCGGCCTTGTCCAAGATGCCATGGCCGATTTCCTCGATGATGCCGCTGTCCTTGTCTCCAAAGAGAAAGTCTCCCCAGTCCTCGTTGCCGAGCCAGCCTTTGGCCTGCGACAGGATGTGCGTGGCATCCCGCCAGATGAAATGGGAGGCGTAACCGTTCGGAATGACGATGCGCAGGTCGCTGCCGTCCATGTTCGCCGTGATGAGGCGTGTGAGATGCCCGCCCTTCGGCTGCGTCCAGCGATGCAGCATGATGAAGCGTTTCCCATCCGGGCCGACGAGCAGATGATAGGCGTGATGCTTCGAGTCGGGATGGTTTTCCATGACCGTGCCCGTGTTCGCGAGCGTCTTGTGGCTCACGATGAGCTTTTCCACGCCGGTCTCGAGATTCACATGCGTCACGCCGCTGCCCTCGGGAGCCATGTCGTCGAAGAAGCGGTCTCTGATGCCTGCGTAGCCATACCCGGGACGACAATCAGCCACGCGGGAGAAATCACAGCTCACGGCTTCCTTGCCGTTCGGCGCCAACGCATAAATCGGAGCTGGAATCGTGTGCTTCTCGCCGGTTTTCACATCCAAAATGTGGCTCACGAACTTGTCCTTCTCGCGGTCGTTCCAGATGACCTTCGACTCGGTGCCGGGAATCCATTGCAGCATGCAGCCCTGCTGCCAGCACCACGCGTTGGATTTGCCGAGCGGGATCCATTTGTCGCCGTCCTGGATGTCCACCATGCCGACCTCGATGACATCATCAGCGGTCGGTGAGCGATGCTCAAAGTTCACCTTGTTGCTGAGCACGAAGCGATTGTCGGGTGAGAACTGAAGCTTGTCGTAATAGGCGAACCAATGGAAGCCCGGTCCCTTCGTGATGATGCGTGTCGGCGGGAACTTCGGCGCGTCCTGGCCGCGAACGGCGAACGGTGCGAGGGCGAGCGTGGAGAGAAAATGGCGGCGGTTGGTCATGCGATGACTAAACACGGCGGAGAAGAAGATTCTTCAAGTTGCGAGTTCGGACGCTGCTTTTCGTATTCACAACATGAAGCGCCTGTTTTTGCCATTCGCCCTCGTTTTCGCCTTGCACGCCTCCGCCGAAGACTGGCCACAGTTCATGTTCAACTCGGCGCACTCCGGCAACGCGCCGGAGATTGACCTCGATGTGGAAAAGCTCGGCCTGCAGGGCGCGGTGGCGATGACGGACGGCATTTACACCTCACCCGTCGTCGCGAGCGGCAAGGTGTATGTCGTGGACGGCTCGGGCTGTGCGGCGTGCTTTGATGCGAGCACGCTCAAGGAGGTCTGGCGCTTCCAAAGCAAGGGCGGCAAGCAGAACGTGAACAATGTCTCGTCGCCCGCCATCGTCGGGAAATACCTTCACTTCGGCACCACGGCGGGCATCTACTACGTGCTGGATCGTGAAACAGGGAATGTGGTGAAGGAGATCGACTGCCACGAACCCATCTTCAGCACGCCGGTCATCGGCAAGGACCGCATCTATTTCGCCACGCTCGGCGCGCAGGTTTATGCGATCACAAACGATGGCGAGGTAAAGTGGACCTGGGACTTCGTGAAGGAGGTCGTCGGATTCGGCGGCAATCGCTGGAGCGGCATGGACTGGGCGAAGTTTGGCGGGGAGCGGATGATGAAGACGCTGAAACCAGGCGCGAAGCCAACCTCCAGTGACGGTCGCGTGACGTGGAAGGATCACTTCGTCTGCTCGCGGGACATCTGCCTCATCAAAGGGAACATCGTCGTGATGCCCGCCGGCGGCCGCACCCTTTTTATCGAAGACACCGGAGATGCACCGAAACTGAAAGCAACGGGCGAGATTCCCGACTGGTCGGGAAAGGAGTATCCTGCCACCTTCGGTCAAAGCGCGGATGACGACGGCAATGTCTATGTCCAGTGGCACCGACGCGACAACGCCGGCCGCGTGGACATCATGCGCCTTGAAGGCGACACACTGAAAACCGGCGAGTTCGTTCCTGGCACGGTGACAAACATCCGCATGGACGGCCTCATGAGCTTTTCTCCGGTGGCGATTCGCGGGAATGAAGTGTTTCGCGTGAAGCCAGAGGCAGGACGTGGGCTGATCCGGCACAAAATCGACAAGGAACAATCAGACATATTCAGCAGCACGGGCGCCATCGCGCCGCCTGTGCTGACGAAGCGGCATGTGTTGTTCGGCGGATTGGACGGGTCGTTGAATTATCTTCCCCTTGACGGCAGCAAGCCTGGAACCGTTTTCCAATCCTCCCTCCAGCGGACGAATTCAGCGATCACCGCACCCGTCGCGATTGCAGATGGTCGTGTTTTTGCCGCGGCGGAGGATGGCCTTCTTTATGTGTATGCGTCCGGAGCCAATGCTCCGATTCCACCAAACAAATCGGCGGTCACTGCAGCACGTTCCCCACTCACCGGCCCGCTCGCCGATGCGAAATACGACTGGTACACGAACTACGGCAACTTCGCGGGCCAGAACGCGAACAACCAGGGCCTTGCGCCGCCGCTGCGCATGCGTTGGGCGCGGCGCGTGGAGGGAACAGTGAAGCATCTGCCCGTTTGCGGCGGCGGACGCGTTTACACCCACACGGCAGAGGGCCAGATCATCGCGTGCGAGCAGGACACGGGGCGTTTGCTCTGGCGGAAGTGGTGGCCGGATGTGTATCTGAGTTTCACCTCGCCGCTCTACATCGACGGCAAATTGCTGGTGCCGCAGGCCGGCATCAAACGCGCGATGATGCGCTGCCTCGATGCCGCCACGGGCAATCTGATCTGGGAGGCGCCGTTCACGGGCTCGCCGGGGTGGAGCCGTCAGTTCCCGCCGGTGGTGAGTGGCAAGATCGCCATTTATGCGTCTGCGTCAGGCCGTTACGCGCCACAAGGATCGGAAAAGTGGTTCACATTTGGCGGTGACCCCGTGAAGCCGGAGGATGGCAGCGAGGTGATGAGCTGGGTGTGGACAAACGAGAACCCTTATTATCCCAAGGATCAGAAGCCGCACTTGTGGGCGTGGGACATGGAGACAGGAAAGGTCGTCTGGGAAAAAGACTTCTCCGATGAAGGCCGCGGCGGCAACGACTGCGGGCTCTGCCTGATGGACGGCAGGCTCTACTACTCCGCGTTCTTCGGCTACGCCGCCAGCGAACGTCGCCGTCGTGGATTACCGGTGGAAAACAACGGCATGACCGCCTGCCTCGACCCAAACACCGGCAAGGTGCTTTGGAAAACGAACGACTACTATGTCACCGCCAAGTGCACGCTCAGCGCGCGCGATGGCAAGCTCTTCATCGGCGGCAACAACCGTGCCAATGAAGGCACCGAAGACCGCTTCGTCTGGTGCCTCGATGCAAAAAACGGCTCGCTGCTTTGGAAATCAGACGCCGTGACCTCAGCGCTCAATGTGGTGACCGTGGGCAACCGCTACATCTTTTCCAATGCCCTGCGCGGCAAAGGCAATGTCTTCGATCCCGCCACCGGCAAGGTCGTTTACAGCATCCAGACGAACTATGCCTGCTGCCGCTTCACCATGAGCGAGCCGTATGTGCTCGGCGCGAACATGGACATGATCGACCTCAGCCAGGAAGGCAAACTCGTCTCCACCGGCCCCGCCATTGATTCCCGCGAGTGTCTCGGCGCTGTCGTGAGCAACGGACGCATCTTCTACACCTCGCAGGCGAGCGGTTTCATTGTTTCGCAGACCTATGGCCCCGAGTCGAAGAATCTGCCGCCGGCGTGGGAGGCAAGATAGTATTACTCTTCACGCACTGAGCACCTGCGCCCCAATGTCGAGTCCCGCGAGTTCGCTCCATGCAGCGAGCATCTTCTTTAACCACGGCCTGCGACTGTTTGTCGGCCACCACCAGTGAATGCGGCAACTTCAGCGAGCGATACAGCCGCGCCACATGCTCCTCCGCGCGAAATGGCCGGTGACGAAACGTTCACGTCATTTCCGTCAGCGTCGCCTGCGAGGCGGGCACGAAGCGGTCGTTCAGATAGACGATAGGTTCGCTCATGGGATGGGAAACTGCCAGAAAAGCTCCTCCGGCTTCAAATACTCGTCCACGAGGCCATCGTGCACCGGCGATGTGCCTTTTGTGTGGTCGATCAGCGCAGCCTTCTTCGTCTCGTAGGCCTGTGGCGAAAGTTTGAGCTGCAGATCCGGCTCGCGCGACAACGGATCGCCATGCACGACGAACGCCAGCAGACGCGCTTCCACCTTCGCCGCCCGCAGCGCTTCGCGAGCATACCAGAACGCGGCGCGATGATCCCCGTGCTTGTCGGATTCGTGGGAGACAAAAACCTCCTGCGGTTTGCGCGTGCGGATGATCTCCGCCAGATCGCTTACAACGTTCGCTTTCAAATGAGCCGCCGGTTTGCCATGCGTGGCCGTATGATAGTCTGGTGCGTTCACGCCATACGTTTCGCGCTTCTGCGTGAGCATCTGACGAAACGTCGCGCTGCCATCCATCTGCCACATCTTCTCCAAGCCACCGTCGGGATAGCCAAGGAAGATCAGATCCTCGCGCGGCGCGCCGAGACGCTTCATCGCAGCGATCGAGTGACCTTGCCGCAACGCGCCCGCCTTGATGAAATCCTCCGGCGTGAGCTGCTCGCGCTCCTTTTTGGCCACAGCAGCCGTCAACGCCACGTGACCATCACCATTCGTCAAAATGACGACCGTGACGCGCTTCTTCGCCTCCAGCGTGCGCAGGATCACGCCCGCGCAGCCAATCACCTCGTCGTCTGGATGCGGCGCGATGATGAGCACATCGCCCGCCGGCTCCGCGAACACGACGGAGACACTCATGAGCAGACAAAGCAGGCGGAACAGCATGCGACTCATACGCGCAGCTCACGGCGCCTCTCGCGATCAAAGCCTGCTCCTCGCCGCGTAGTGGTCAGGGATGAAGCCCGCCATCCTTTTCCTCGCGCTCAGCCTGCCACTGCTGGCGCAAACGCCGCCACCATCCGATCTTGAGACGCTGCTGTCGCATCCCATCCTCGAAAAAGGCCAGCCGGAGCGCGAATCGCGAGCGTTTTGCGATCCCAAGGTGCCGCGCATGCCGAAACTGACCACGCTTGACGAGTGGAAGGCCTTTGCTGACAAAACACGCCGCGACGCACTCGAGAACATCGTCTTTCGCGGCGCTTTGGCAAAGCAGTGGCGCGATGCTAAGACGAAAGTCGAGTGGCTGGACACCATCGAGGGCGGCGCAGGTTACTCGATCAAAAAGCTGCGCTACGAGGCGCTGCCCGGCCTGTGGATTCCCGCGCTGCTTTACCAGCCGGACAAGCCCGGAGCGAAGATGCCCGTGCATCTCGCGGTGAACGGCCACGACCCCGTCGGCAAGGCCGCGCCTTATAAACAGATCCGCTGCATCAACCTCGCCAAGCGCGGCATCGCCAGCCTGAACGTCGAATGGCTCGGCATGGGCCAGCTTCGCGCCGATGGCTTTGTGCATGCGCGCATGAACCAGCTCGATCTCTGCGGCGTCAGCGGCCTCGCGCCGTTCTACCTGTCGATGTCGCGAGGGCTCGACATCCTGCTCGCACTGCCAAACGCCGATCCGGCACGCGTCGCCGTCAGCGGACTCTCCGGCGGAGGCTGGCAGACCATCACGATCAGCTCGCTCGACACACGCGTGACGCTCGCGAATCCAGTTGCCGGCTATTCGTCCTTCACCACAAGGGCCGAAAACGGCAGCGACCTCGGCGACTCCGAGCAGACGCCGAACGATCTGGCCACCGTGGCCGATTACTCGCATCTCACCGCCATGCTCGCCGGTCGCGCCGCGTTGCTGACCTACAACGCGAAGGACAACTGCTGCTTCGCCGCCGATCACGCGCTCCCGCCGCTGCTCGATGCCGCGGAACCCGTTTTCAAACTCTACGGCCAACCGGAGCGGCTGCGCTCCCACATCAACACCGATCCCGGCACGCACAATTTCGAGATCGACAACCGCCAGGCGCTCTACGGCATGATCGGCGACATCTTTTTCCCTGGCGACGCCGGTTTCAGCACCAAGGAGATTCCATGCGAAAACGAGGTGAAGACCAAGGAGCAGCTCGATGTACCGCTTCCAGCCGACAATCTCGATTTTCATCAACTCGCCCTCGCTGCGGCGAAAAACCTGCCGCCTGATCCCGCGCAGTCCTCACGCGAAAAACTGCGCGAAATCGTCAAAGTGCCGAAATACGACACCGTGGCCGAAAAAGCCGGTGAAGACACACGCGGCAGCACCAAGGCGACGTTTTGGCGGCTGCGCATGAATAACGAATGGACCGTGTCGCTCACCGAACTCACGCGTGGCGAAGTCAAAGGCAGCACCATCATCATCGCCGACTCAGGACGCAAATCCGCGGCCAAAGAGATCGAAGAACTGCTCGCCGCAGGCCAGCGCGTGCTCGCGCTTGATCCCACGTTCATCGGCGAGGCGAGCATGGGCGGTCGGACGTATCTCCACGCGCTTCTCGCCGCGACCGTGGGTCAGCGCGCCCTCGGCATCGAAGCCGCTGAAATGAATGCGATATGCCATTGGGCGGCCCAGACATTCAAATCAACGGCGGTGGTGCATTCCATCGGTCCACGCACCAGCCTCGTCGCTCTCGTGGCGAAGGCGCTCGAACCCAAAGCCTCCGGCGAACTCAAGCCAGAGCAGCACATCGAAGACCTGCACGGCATCCTGCTCAACAACTGGACCGTGGGCGACAAACCCGAGATGTTTTGCTTTGGCCTGCTGGAGCACTTCAACGTAGCGCAGCTCAAGGCGCTGGCCCAATGACACCGCGTGCGAGTCTCGGCGGGCAATTCGTCAGCCGAAGCTTTGTGTGATGCGTTCGAGAATGTTCCGCGTGATGCGCTGCGCACGCGCATCGGGCCCCAAGGGCTCGGTATAGACTTTTGGTCGCAGATAGCCCGGTGGCGCGGACAGCGCATCGGCCCACCAGATGGTCGCGGCGTTGAAAACGAAGTTGCGCTTTGGCCCTGGATAGATCGTCGCGGCATACTCGCCCTTTTTGCCCTTCGGTCCGGTGCTGGTGGGTCCGGTGGACACCACCTCGAGGCCGGGAAGGTCCGCGGGCATACCATTGTACTCAAAGCCCACGAGCCCAGGGATGCTCTCGCCTGCTTTCATGCCTGTGCCTTGGAAGATCCAGTGATCCGGCATCGAGCACACCCACGGCCCGCCTCCGCTCACCGGCGGTGCGTTGCGAGCACCGATGAGCAGGGACTCGCTCGGCGTTTGATACGGAAACTTGTTCGCGCCCGCCCATGCATCCGCGCCCGGCAGGCAGGGACCAAAGGCATCAATGCGGCTGAAGATGCGATCCGGCACGTCGCTGGACGACGGGCGCGGATCAATACGGCCCCAGCAGGTGTCGCCGCTAAAGAAGCAGGCATTCACACCCGCAGCGACGGCTGCTTTTAGGTTCTCATACATCTTCAGCGAGTAGTATTCGTCGTGCCCGATGCTGAGCACGCCCTTCGTTCGCAGCAGGCCCTTCGCATCGGCGTGCGTGTCGAGATTTGAGATGTAGCTCACGTCAAATCCGTGCTGCTCCAGCCAAAATGCGAAGGGAAACTCCCACAGGAACCACGAACCCGAGCCGGTCGTGAGCGGCGCGTCGAGAATCTGGCAATACCTGCCGTAGGGCCGGTCAAAGCTCACATCCACGCCCGGGCCGCAGTACCATTTCTCTTTGCCGTCGTCATAAAGCGCGAACTGGTCCGGCCAGCGGTTGTAGGCCTGCCAGGTGGTGTCGGAGCACTGAAAAAGAAAATCCGCGCGACGGTCATCGCGCACAATGAAGATCAGGTAGCTCTGCCAGCCATCGCGTTCGGCAGTGAGCTTGCCGAGATACACGCCGCTCACCCAATCGTCCGGAATGGTGATCTCCGCGCAGGGTTCCCAGCGGCACTCGCGCACGCGATTCCTGCCCACCGGCGGATCAGGCTGCGTCACGCCCTGGAAAGGCCCCAGCGTCATCACGTGCCGTCCTCCCTCGCCCGCGTAGTAGCCGGAGCGGTAGATCTCGATCGTGAAAGGCGAGGGCGGATTCGTGCTGACGTGAAAGCTGATCTTCTCACCCGCCTTCACGCTCGTGCGCGAGCAGTAGCCCTCGATCCACGGGCATCGATACTTCGTCTTTGGATCGACGCCCGTCTTCGCGAGCATCCAGTCACGCGTGCCGGGCTTCGCATTCTCGCGTTGGATGGCATTCATTTGCCCTTCGGCGGCCAAAAGCGGTCCGGACAATGCCATCGCGCCCGTGGTGGAGAGAAAACGGCGGCGCTTCAGCACCGTGCCGCTGCGATGATCTGTGGGCTTATGCATGCCACTCATACGTGATCATGCTCCAATGCCTCTCGCGGATCACGGATTCGGCTTCGACCAGAGAATCCGCGCCACGAACGTAGCGCCCTCGGCGCCGCGGGCTTTGGAGTCCTTCATGAACATGCCTTCGCAGACGGTCACCCACGATTCGTGCTCGTTGATGCGGGCGCAGCCGAAGTTGCCCAGCTCCGCACCGCGCTCGGGCACCACGACTTTCTCGCTCGCGCGGATGATTTGGAGCTTCTCGGGATCGACGCGGGCCATGAACAGCGGGGCGCGATGGCGGACGATGTGGTCGTTGTTCGCGCCGCGGCGGGTATAGACGAGGAACAAGCCGTCGCGATGCGCCAGCCAGTGCTGCTGGGTGTTGTAGCTGCCGAGTTCCGCTCCGTCATCGAAGGTCCAGGGCTTCGGCTCGGCGAAATGCAGTCCGTCATCGCTTACACTCACGTAGCCGCGTTCGTCATTGCGCAGCGTGAGGTAGTAGCGACCGCCAAACGCGATCAATGACGGTTCGTAAAGCCCACGCGCCACGTCGAGGCGCAACACATCGCCGTTTCGCTCATAGATGAGTTTTTCGCCATCGAAGCGGCATTCGGCCACGGTCGTGCTGAAGCGGTCTTTGGCGCTTTTGCCGATGTAGAGCGGCACGAGCAGCTTCCCGTCGTTTTTCACGACCCATTGCGAGCAGGCGTTGCGGGCAAAGTTGAACTCCTCGCCCTCCGGCAGCTCCAAAACCTGCCACGGCGTCCACTTTGATGTTTTCGGGTCGAAGACGGCATACACGGTTTGGTGTGCACGCTTCACGTCGTCGAGTTGCTTGCCTTTCGGGCTGTAGCGCACGCGGCAGCCGATGGCGAGCAGTCTGCCCGTTTTCTCATGCCAGCCCGGCGTCACATCGGCCACGCTGAGCGTCACGCCATCCGCTTGCGGCTGCCAATCGATCTCCGGCGGCAATGTCGGCCCACTCCACGCGCCGTCCACGCCATCGCACCGCATGAAATGCAGCCCGGAGTAGTAGTCGGAGACCTTGAGATGCTTCTGAATCGTCATCACCACGCCACCCGGAACGGGCGCGACGCGTGGGTGAAACCAGAGGAACTTGCCGTCGTCATGCTTCATCACCGTTTCGAGCTTCACGGTGAAGTCTGGCGGCTCGGCGGCACGCACGGTGGGCACTGCGAAACTGAGGAGACAACAGAGGAGACGTTTCATGAGATTTGACGGTCGATTGATTGGAGCATCGCCTTCACTCAAATCGCAGCATCACAAAGTCATTGTTCTCCAACTGTATAAAAAGTTTCAAAACGTCGCCGCTCTGCTGGAACGGCACTTTGCCGCGCACGGCGCTTTCGACTTGGGCGACCTTCTTGGGCGTGGTGATCTTCAATTCGAGCTTCTCGATGGCTTCGAGCGTGTAGTTGGCCAGTGGAATGATGATGCCTTTGTCACTTGGCATGAAGACGGCATCGACCAATGCGTGGGAGCATTCGATGGGGCGTGGGATGGATGCGGTGGGGGTGAGGATGAGGTCGCGGACATCGGCGGGAAAGTCCCACGGGTTGTAGCTGCGCTCGGTGAGCGGGTGTTTGGCTTCCTCGGCGGCTTTGCGACGGTCGAGGGCGGTTTTGATGTAGCTGAGCGCGGGGAGAAAGCCGCAAACAGTGATGTTGCCTTGGCGAACGATGGCCGCGCTTCCATCGGCAAAGGTGGAGAGCGTTTCCGCGCCGGGTTTGGCGGTGAGAGATTGTTTTACACCGAGAACCTCGGCCGGGCCGGCTTTGTCTTTGGGCTGGAGTGAGTTCAAATAGCGGCCGGAGGCCTGGAGCTTTTGCAGCGTGACCAGTTCGCCGCGTTGCGCGGGCAGAATGTCGTCGAGGACATCGAGCGGGCGGTTGTATTCGTCCTTCGATGCGGCGCCGGCTGTGAGGAAGAGTGAGCCGCCGTTTTTCGTCCACGCTTTGAGCTTCACGGCGGCAGCGCGGGTGAGATTGGGGCCCGTGAGGTAGCAGACTTTGTATTGGTCCAACGCACCTCGCTCGACCTGGCGCTCGGCGACGATGTCCACGGGCATCTGCACGTGCGCGAGGGCCATCCAGGTGTGCATGCGGTCGAATCCGAAGGTGAAGGTCTCATCCACGGTCCACACGTCGCTGGCGGTGCTGTAAAGCAGCGCGACCTGCGCGGGCGCGGGCATGGCGGGCAGCAGCAAATCCTCCGCCGCGCCGATCTCGCGCGTGATGCTCGCGTTGGCAGTCCACGTCGCCGGCTTGCCATGCCAGAGGTGGCTGCGGAAATACGGCCCGCCTTCGTGCGAGGCCCAGGTGGGGCCGTAGCAGAAGTTGTTGAAGATCTTCACGCCGCGCGCGGCCTCGCTCGTGGCTTTGAGTTTCACATCCCACGGCTTGCGATTCGCGTGCGCGACGAGGTGGTGGGCGATTTTCTGCCCGCGCTCGCGTGCCGCGCCGCGCATGAGGTCCACGTTGTAGCTGGCGCATTGATACGATGACGCGCCATTCGACCAGTCCTCACCCCAGATGGCGTTTTGATCGTCGGAATCGAGCAACTCGAAGTAATCGACGCCCTGGATGCAGAAGTTGGCTCCATAGACGGCTCCGTCACTGAAATTGGCGAGCACAGGAAAATCGCCGCCGTAGGCTTCTTTGGCCAGTTTGCCCTGCGCGGCCATGAAATCGCTCAAAGCGCGGGTGCGGAAGAGTTGCGACCAATAGTAGAGCGCGGGAAAATCGGCGCGTTGGGCTGGTGTGACGATGTTCACGTCGTCCCAGCTTTTCACGAGCAATTCGACCGGCGTGAAGTTTTTGCCCTTCAGCCACTTTTGAAATGCTTCGGTGTAGCCGGGCAGCTTCGCGGCGACATCGAGCGGCTGGCCGGTCGGTTCGTCGGTGAGCTCGCAGAAGACGATGTTTTCGACCTTGCCGCCTTTGTCTTTGAAGGCGGCGGCTTCGCGTTGGAACTCGGCGCGCATCTTTTCGAGGTCGGGCAGACAGTAGGACTTGTCCTTCATGTGCCACGCGCCGCCGATGTGGCTTTGAGGGCGTTCGTTGAAGCCGAAGTAACCGAGCGTCTTTTCCTCGCGCTCGCGCACACGAGCGTCGAGCGGCGTGAAGGCCTTGTCGATGGTGGCGGTGGCGAAGAAAGGGAACTTCTCCGGCTTCTTGCCGTGCGTGGGCCAGGTGTGCAGGTCGGCCTGCTTGCCGATGTCCTCGGCGATGTCGAGATCGCGCTTGAGGCGCGCTTTGTTTTCCTCGGTGAGAAGATTCGGCGGCGTATAGATGGCGACGGTGGAGGGCGAGTTGTCGAGATCGTAGCTGCGCACGATGCTTTTCTCATCCGGCGCAGTGGCGAAGTCGATTTTGGCCTTCAACCGCGGCGCGTAGTCGGTGTAGCCGTGCCGCGCAGTGATGTAGAGCATCGCGCCGCTGTCTTGGTAGATCGTGGGCGTGAGATTGCACCAGCCGGTGCTCTCGCCTGAGCGCAGCATGTCCTGCTTTTTCACCTGGATGCCCTGCACGGGACCGCTTTTGCCGAGCGACCAGTGCGCATACCAGTCGGCGTGGTAGTGATCGGCGAAGATGTGGATATAGGCGGGCTTCTCATAGCCATCGCCGAGCGTGACGCGCACAAAGGTCTGTGCACCGTAATTGAGATGATCCGGCACCGCCTTCGGGTCCATCGTCAGCAGCACGCAGTCCACGAGGCGCGAGACGCCGCTGCTGTTTTTGTTCTCGTGCTTGCTGAGGCGCAGCGTGACCTCGCCCTCGGGCAGATCGGCCTCAAAGCTGCGCCAGGCCATCTTGTCGCGTGAGTTGTGACCTTCGAACGCCGCGTCGAACAGTCCGTCGCCAAGCACGCGCTCTCCGGCCAGTGCGGTGAGATGAAACGGCCCGCGCCATTTCGGATGGCTGCTGTAGCGCACCCAAATGTGATAGCGGCCCGCGTCTTTGACCTCGACCGCCGTTGTTGCGATCCCTTTTGGATCACCCGCTGCACCGCTGAGCATCTTCAATCCCGAAGCTTCACGTGCGTCGGGACCTTCTACCACCTTCCAACTGCCGGTGAAGGATTCGGCTTCGAGAAAGTATTCACCAGCGAACGCTGAGGAACATGCGAGGAGGCAAGGAAGCAGATTGGTGCGCCAAATCTGGAAGAGAACCATCCCGCGTGTACGTCTATAGGTCTGCGAAACTAACCATGCTCCGCCGCTCGCTCATTCTTCTGGCCGCCCTGCCCCTGCACGCGCAGGAGCCGGTGGCGTTCAACCGCGACATCCGGCCGATCTTGTCCGACACGTGCTTTCAATGCCACGGACCGGACAAAGCGAAGCTCAAAGCCGATCTGCGTCTCGATGTGGAGTCCAGCGCGCGCCCGGCGCTCGACGAGCTGCTGAAACGCATCACCACCAGCGATCCCGACGAGCACATGCCGCCGCCGGATTTCGGGCGCCAGCTCAAGCCGGAGCAGATCGACACCTTGAAGCGCTGGATCGCGCAAGGCGCGCCGTGGCAGGCGCACTGGGCCTTCATCCCGCCGAAACGGCCTGTGCTGCCAGCGGTGAAGAATACTGCATGGCCGCGCAACGCGGTGGACTACTTCATCCTGGCCAAGTTGGAGCAGAATGGCCTCACTCCGTCGAAGGAGGCGGATGCGGAGACACTGCGTCGTCGTGTGTCACTCGATCTCACTGGGCTGCCGCCAGATTCTTCAGAAGCGACCAACCATGAAGCGCAGGTGGACGCGCTGCTCGCCAGCGCACGCTATGGCGAGCGCATGGCGATACGCTGGCTCGATGCGGCGCGCTACGCGGACACGAGCGGCTACCAGAGCGACGGCGAGCGCTGGATGTGGCGCTGGCGCGACTGGGTGATCGATGCGTTCAACGCGAACATGCCGTTTGATCAGTTCACCATCGAGCAGATCGCCGGCGATCTCCTGCCGAACGCCACGCTCTCGCAGAAACTCGCCACCGGCTTCAATCGCAACCACCGCGGCAACGCGGAGGGCGGCATCGTGCCGGAGGAGTATGCGGTGGAGTATGTCGTCGATCGCGTGGACACGACCTGCACCGTGTGGCTCGGCCTGACGATGGGCTGCGCGCGCTGCCACGACCACAAATACGACCCGCTGAGCCAGCGCGAGTTCTACCAGCTCTTCGCCTACTTCAACAACGTGCCGGAGAAGGGCAAGGCGATCAAAATCGGCAATTCGGTGCCGTGGATGCAGGCGCCCACACCCGCGCAGCAGCGTGAACTCGCTCAGATCGAACGTGATCTCGCCACGGCGGAAAAACACCTCAAGCAGCTCGAACCAAAAATCGCTGCGGCGCAGGCACTTTGGGAGAAAACGGATGCGCGGACCGCGTGGACAGTCACGCGCGGCTTGCAGGCGCGCTTTGAGCCGACGGAGCAACTCGATGGCAAACGCTTCGTCGATGTGGGCGATGTGGGTGCGTTCGGCTTCTTCGACAAATTCACGCTCACCGCCCGCGTGACGCCGCAGGGCGGCAAGGATGGCACGATCGTGTCGCGCATGGTCGAGCAGCAGGAAGACTCGGCATTCGCGTCCATCGACGAAGGCTACCGCGTCTTCCTCAAGGATGGCCGCGTGCAGTTTCATCTGACGAAGCGCTGGCTCGATGATGCGCTGCGTGTCGAAACGGAGGAAAAGCTCGTGCCGGGACGCGAGCAGCACGTCGCAGTCGTTTACGACGGATCGCGAGTTGCGGCCGGCGTGCGCATTTTCATCGACGGCAGGCCGCAGAAGCTGCGCGTGCTGCTCGATCAGTTGAACCAGACGTTTTTGACGACGCAGCCCTTCCGCATCGGCGCGGGCGGAGGTCCTGCGAACCGCTTCCGCGGCCACATTGGCGATGTGCGCATCTACAACCGCGTTTTGACCGAAGAAGACGTGCAGGTCATCGCACGGCCTGAAAGCGCGGTGGCACGTCGTGCGCAGTTTTTGGCTGAAATCGCCTCACCGGAGCTGCGCGAGGCGCAAAGCCGTGTCGTCGCGCTGCGCGAGCAACGCACGGTTTTTATCGAGTCGATCCCAACGGTGATGATCATGGAGGAAATGCCCGTGCCGCGGCCCGCGCACATCCTCGTGCGCGGCGAATACGACAAACCGGGCGAGCGCGTGTCAGCAGGCGTGCCGACGAGCCTCGGCAAGCTGCCCGCAGGCGCGCCGACAAATCGTCTCGGCTTCGCGCAGTGGCTCGTGAGCGAGAAAAACCCGCTCACCGCACGCGTGGCGGTGAATCAGCTGTGGCAGATGGTTTTCGGCACCGGACTCGTGAAGACGGCGGAAGATTTCGGCTCGCAAGGCGAACCGCCGAGCCATCCCGAGCTGCTCGACTGGCTGGCGACCGAGTTCATGCGCACGCATTGGGATGTGAAGCGCATGATGCGGCTGCTGGTGACGAGCGCGACGTATCGGCAGTCGTCCGCGGTGCGGCAAGACAAGGAGACAATCAGACAGGGAGACAGGGAGAGTGGCAAAGCACGCATCTCATTGTCTCACCCTCTCCCAGTCTCATTGTCTGCGACCGATCACGACCCAGACAACCACCTGCTGTCTCACGCGCCACGCGTGCGCCTGTCGGCGGAGATGGTGCGTGATCAGGCGCTCGCAGCGGCGGGATTGCTCGTGGAGCACACCGGCGGGCCGTCGGTGAAGCCGTATCAGCCGCCGGGACTCGGCAAAGAACTCAACGGCACGGATTTGGAGCTCGATCACGGCGACAAACTCTTCCGCCGCAGCCTCTACACCTTCTGGAAGCGCACGAGCCCGCAGCCCACGATGACCGCGTTTGACGCACCGGGTCGCGAGATGTGCAGCGTGCGGCCCACGCGCACGAGCACGCCGTTGCAGGCGCTCGCGCTGATGAATGACGTCACTTTCGTCGAAGCCTCTCGCGTGCTCGCGCAGCGTGTGATGCACGAGGGGAAGACGCCTGAGCAGCGTGTGAGCCGCGCCTTCCGCCTGCTGCTCGCCCGCGATCCCAAAGCCGACGAATTGAGGCTGCTGCTCGCGAACTGGCAGGATCAACTCACGCGCTTCCGTGCTGATCCGACCGCAGCGAAGGCCCTGATCTCCGCAGGTGAGTCACCACGCGATGAAACGCTCCCCGCAGCCGAACACGCTGCCTACGCGGCGCTGTGCGCGCTGATCATGAACCTCGACGAAGCGATCACCCGGCCATGAATCCGCTCACACGCCGCCATTTTGTCACGCAGACTGGCCTTGGGGCCACCGCGTTGTCCGCGCTGATGAACGACGCGCCCGCGGCCACGCATTTCGCCGCGAAGGCGAAGCGCGTGATCTACCTCTTCCAGTCCGGCGCGCCATCGCAGATGGACTTGTTCGATCACAAGCCGGGATTGCAGGCGCGATTTGACCAGGATCTGCCGGACTCGATCCGCCAAGGCCAGCGGCTCACCGGCATGACCGCCACGCAGGAGCGTTTCCCCATCGCACCATCGCGCTACCGGTTTGCGCGGCATGGAAAGTGCGGCGCGTGGTTGAGCGAGCTGCTGCCGCACACGGCGGGCGTCGCGGACGAGCTGTGCTTCATCAAGTCGATGCACACGGAGGCGATCAACCACGATCCTGCGATCACGTTTTTCCAAACCGGCGCGCAGCTCGCCGGGCGGCCAAGCATCGGCTCGTGGCTCAGCTACGGACTCGGCAGCGAGAACAGCGACCTGCCGGCCTTTGTGGCGTTGCTGTCGAATGGATCGGGCAATCCGATGGACCAGCCGCTCTACGACCGCTTGTGGGGCAGCGGCTTTCTGCCGACGAAGCATCAGGGCGTGAAATTCCGCTCGCAGGGTGATCCTGTGCTCTTCCTCTCGAATCCTGCGGGCATGGACGCCCCCGCGCGGCGACGCATGCTCGATGATCTGGCCAAACTCAATCAGATGCGCCTCGCGGAACTCGGTGATCCGGAGATCGCGACGCGCATCGCACAGTATGAGCTGGCATATCGCATGCAGACGAGTGTGCCGGAGCTGACGGACATCTCGAAGGAGCCGCAGAGCACGTTCGAGCTCTACGGGCCGGAATCGCGCACGCCGGGCACCTTCGCGGCGAACTGCCTGCTCGCGCGCCGGCTGGCGGAGCGTGGCGTGCGTTTCATCCAGTTGTTTCATCGCGGCTGGGACCAGCACACGAAGCTGCCAAAGCAGATCGAAGGCCAGTGCCGCGACACCGACCAGCCGAGCGCGGCACTCGTGGCCGACTTGAAGCAGCGCGGCATGCTGGAGGACACGCTCATCGTGTGGGGCGGCGAATTCGGCCGCACAGTTTACTGCCAGGGCCGCCTCACACGCGAGGATTACGGCCGCGATCATCATCCGCGCTGTTTCACCATCTGGATGGCCGGCGGCGGCATCCGCGGCGGCATCACGCACGGCGAAACGGATGACTTCAGCTACAACATCACGCATGATCCTGTGCACGTGCACGATCTTCACGCCACGATGCTGCACTGCCTCGGCATCGATCACACGAAGCTCACCTTCAAGTTCCAGGGCCGCCACTACCGCCTCACCGATGTGCACGGCAAGGTGGTGAAGCAGGTGCTGGCGTGATCACTGGCGCCGGGTGCCCCCTCACACAGCCTCGTTCACTCCAGCCAGCGAATGCACGAAGCCATCGGCACTTCGACGGGATCACCCTTCGGCGTGATGCTTCCGCTCGTGGCGTCGATTTGGAAAACGGCGACGTTGTTGCCGGGCATGTTGGCGCAGAGGAGCCAGCGACCGTCTGGGGTGATGAGGAGGTTTTGCGGGCCTTTGCCGCCGCTGGGCTGGATGGTGAGGAGCGTGAGCGTGCCGTCGTCAGCGATGCGGTAGCTGGCGAGGCTGTCGTGGCCGCGGTTGGTGCCGTAGAGGTGCTTGCCATCGGGCGTGATCTTCAAGTCGGCGGTGTAGCTCTTGCCGGTGAAGTCCTTCGGCAACGTGGCGATGGTTTGTTTCTCCTTCAGCGTGCCATCGGCGGCGTTCCAATCGAAGACGGCGATCGTGTTGGCGAGTTCGTTGATGACATAGACGAGCTTGCCGTTCGGATGGAAGGTCAGATGACGCGGGCCGCTGCCGGGCGTGAGTTTGGCGAAGGGCTGCGCAGTGTTCGGCGCGAGTTTTGCGGTGGCGGCGGCAAGGGTGTAGATCATGACCTTGTCGATGCCGAGATCGGCGGCGAGGGCGTGTTTGCCATCGGGGCTGATGACGAAGCAGTGCGCGTTCGGGCCTTTCTGCCGCTGAGGATCGACACTGGAACCACTGTGCTGGAAAAACGACACCGACTCGCCGAGCGAGCCATCGCTCTTCACCGGCAGCGAGGCGACGTTGCCGCTGTTGTAGTTGGCGACGAGCACGGTCTTGCCCGTGGGATCGACATCGAGGAAGCACGAGGCCGTGCCGCGGGCGCTCTGTCGGTTCAGCAATCGCAAATCGCCGCCGCGGCCCTCAATCGCGAACGCGGCGACGAATTCATCCTCCTCACCACCGAACTTCTCGGCGTCGATGGCATAGAGGAACCGTTTGTCCGGCGAGAGCGCGATGAAAAACGGGTTCTGCACGCCCGTGGCGCGTTTCAGCGGCTTCAACGTGCCTTTTTCGGAGTCGAAGCCAAAAGCATGAATCCCGGCCTTGTCACCGGAGGCGAAGGCGGAGACGAAAACGAGTGGTTCAGCGGCGGAAAGTGACACGGTGGTGAAAAGAAGGATCAGAGTACGCATGAGGATTCAATGTGATGAGCGCCATTGCTCGAACACCTTCGCCATCGTGGCGACGCGTTCGGGTTGTTCATGAGACAAATCGTGCGTTTCAGCTCGATCCTGGCTCAAATCGTAGAGCTGCCATTTTCCCTTTGGCGCAGCCACGAGCTTCCAATCTCCCATGCGCACGGCCTTGTGGCCACTGGTGGCCCAGCAGAGACTTTCGTGACCGTTGCGCGGCTTCCCTTCCAAAACAGGACGCAGCGATTTTCCGGCGATGGGTGTCACGACGCGGTTGTCGAAGCTGGTTGGATGGTTCTGGCCCGAAACATCGAAAACAGTCGCGGTGATGTCGATGATGTGGCTCAGCTCATTGTTGATCACGCCTGGTTTGACGACACCCGGCCACCACGCGATGAGTGGCGAGGCAATTCCTCCTTCGTAGTTCGTCTGCTTGTGATTGCGGAAGGGAGTGTTCGACAGCGATGCCCACGCAGGACCGGCGGTGACAAACGTGTCGCCCGGACCGGGCATGATGTCGGGCTTGTTGCCCACGCGGGTGCGCTTGCCATCGCTGCGCCAGGTTTGGTTGGGTTTGTCGAGCTGGCCCACGGCCTTGTCGGACGCGCCGTTGTCACTGAGAAAGAAAACGAGTGTGTTCGTGCCGCGAATCGCGTCCATGACGCGGCCCACGCTTTGATCGAGGCAGTCGATCTGCGCGGCGAACACCGCCATGCGTTCCGCCTCCCAATCGAGATGCTCCGCCTCGCTCCACGGTTTCGCCGCGGCGTCACGAGGTGCGAGCTGTGCATTCGCCGGCAGGATGCCTTTTTCAATGAGACGCTTCAGCCGCTGCTCACGCGCTGCGTCCCAGCCGAGTTCGCGGTACAGCTTCCGATACTTCGCGATGTCCGCCTCCTTCGCGTGCAGAGGCCAGTGCGGCGCGTAGTGGGACATGTAGAGCAGGAAGGGTTTCGCTTTGTCACGCTGCTGGAGGAACTCGAGCGTGAAATCGGTGATCAAATCCGTCTTGTAGCCGCCATCGGGGATCGAATACGGCTTCCCATCGCGGTAGAAGGCGGTGTTGCGCACATCGGCGAAGTAGTTGCCCGGACCTTGGTGCCCAGTGCTGCCGAAGTAACGCCGCACATGTCGCGAGAGGTTTGCCGGCTCATGCCAGTTCTCCGCGGTGAGCATGTCGAGACGACCGACCGCGCATGTTTCATAACCTGCGCGGTTCAGCACCTCGAACATGGTGACGCTGTTATTGGTGAGCAGGCCGGTCCACTGGGTCATGCCGACTTGATGCGGATGCAGCCCGGTCATCAGCGCCGCTCGCGAAGGCCCGCACAGAGCGCAGTTGTAGAACTGCGTGAAGCGCATGCCCTCGGCGGCGAGTTTGTCGAGATTCGGCGTCTGAATCTCGCCGCCGTAGCAACCGAGATCCGAGAATCCCATGTCATCGGCAAGGATGATGACGATGTTGGGCCGCGATTCGGCTGCAAGGATCGAAGACAGACTGCCAGACAGTGACAGCAGACACAGTACAAAATGGAATCGTTTCATGACCGGGCTTGTCGCCCATCACCAAACGCTCCAACTACGCCGCATCCTGCCTCAACTCGCAGCAACGGCCGTCTGCCCCTGCTCACCGAGCCCCTCGACGCCGAGTTCGATGACGTCGCCGGGCTTCATGAAGACGGGATCGGGCTTGAAGCCGAGACCGACGCCTGGAGGCGTGCCGGTGGTGATGATGTCGCCGGGCAACAGGCTCATGAACTGGCTGAGGTAGCTCACCAGCTTCTTCACACCGAAGATCATCTGCGCGGTGCTGCTATTTTGAATCGTCTTGCCGTTGAGCTTCAGCCACAGCTTCAAATTCTGCGGGTCAGGAATCTCATCGCTCGTGGCAAGGAAGGGTCCGATCGGGGCGAAGGTGTCGCAGCTCTTGCCTTTGACCCACTGGCCGCCGCGTTCGAGCTGCCATTCGCGCTCGCTGTAGTCGTTGTGCACGCAGTAGCCGGCCACATGGTTCATCGCATCGTCTTCACTGACGTAGCTGGCCTTTTTGCCGATCACAAACGCGAGCTCGACTTCCCAGTCGGTCTTCTTCGAGTTGCGCGGGATGACGACATTATCATTCGGGCCGCAGATCGCGCTGGTGGCTTTGAAAAACACGATCGGCTCTGCCGGAATGGGCATGCCGCTTTCCTTCGCGTGATCGACGTAGTTCAAGCCGATGCAGATGATCTTGCTCGGGCGCGCGATGCACGGCCCGAGGCGCACACTGGCAGCCACTGTGGGCGCGGAAGCCGCATTGGCCTTGGCCCAGGCCGCCAGACGCTGCAGGCCGTCGCCACCAAAGAATTTTTCATCGTAATCGCTGCCAAACGCGCTCGCATCGATGCGACGGCCGTCGTCGAGGATCAGGCCGGGTTTTTCTTCTCCAGGGTTTCCAAAGCGGATCAGTTTCATGAGTTTATGCGTGGTTCCTTGTTCTTGGTTCTTCGTTTCAGAGAGTCATTTCTTCTCGTCGCCCTCGGCGTTTGCGTAGCGGCCGATGATCGGATACTGCTCGAGCTCCGCGATGGTGCCGGTGACGGGGTAGCTCTCGCGGCCCACCCAATACACGGCGGCGGTGGCGATGTCATCCGGCTGCAACAGGCGGCCCATCGGCACGACGTTGGGCGGCAGGCGCTCCGGCCAGCCTTCGCCGAGACCGTCGCCGATTTTGACCTGGTATTCGTTTTCGGTGAGCGTCCAGCCGACGTTGAGCTGGTTCACACGCACGCGGTCCATGCCGAGCGAGTCGGCCAGATTGCGCGTCATCGTCATGAGCGCGCCTTTGGACATCGAGTAGGCGAGCATGTTCGCCTGGCCGCAGTGCGCGAGCACGGAGCCAATATTGAGCACCACACCGGTGTTTTTCTTCAACTCCGGCAGCAGCGCGCGGATGAGCAGCATCGGCGCACGGGCGTTCACCGCCATCATGCGGTCAAAAAAGGCCGCGTCGGTCGTGTCGATGCGTCCGCGGATCGTCAGCGCGGCGTTGTTCACCAGCGCATCGACCTTTCCAAAGGCCGCGATGGCTTCCGCGGCGAGTTTTTCGGGATACGCGGCGTCTTCGAGGCTGCCCTGGCAAAACGCCGCCTTGTCCTCGCCGAGTTCTTTGCGCAGCGCCTGACCACGCGCGGCATCACGACCGTGAAGGATGACTTTGGCACCCTCTTTGATGAAACGACGCGCCATGTGCTCGCCGATGCCTGTGGTGCTGCCGGTGATGAGAATGACCTGGTCTTGGAGTCGCATGATCGTCGCGGGGTTGATTTTGGAGCCGCCTTCTATGGCGAGCATGAGACAATGCTCAAGGCCCCACCATCGCCAAATTACACCGCTGATGCCCCACACCGGAAAAGAGGGTTCCCCAGGCGGTCATTCCCCGGTTGAACATCCCCCGCGCCTGCGCTTCTCTCGACCATCTCACCCCCAAAATCACTCCTCACATGAACTACGACCTCATCGTCATCGGCGGCGGGCCTGCGGGCTACGTCGGAGCCATCCGCGCAGCGCAACTCGGCAAGAAAGTGGCCTGCGTCGAAAACGACCGCGCCGGGGGCACCTGCCTGAACTGGGGTTGCATTCCGACCAAGGCCCTGCTGAAAAATGCCGAGCTGTATCACACGCTCACGCATCGCGCGGCCGAGTTCGGCCTGAAGATCGGCAGCATCGAGTATGACTGGTCTAAAGTGATCGGCCGCAGCCGTGGCGTGAGCGACAAGCTGAACAAGGGCATCGAATTCCTCTTCAAGAAAAACAAGGTCGATTACCTCAAGGGCACCGCCAGCATTCCCGCCGCGGGCAAGGTGGAAGTCACCGCCGCAGACGGCAAAAAGGAAACGCACGACGCCGCGAACATCCTCATCGCCACCGGCGCGAAGAGCCGCCCCATGCCCGGCTTCCCCTTCAACGGCACCACCGTCATCGGCAGCAAGGAAGCGATGACTTTGGAGAAGCAGCCGAAGAGCATCATCGTCATCGGCGCGGGCGCCATCGGCATCGAGTTCGCGTATTTCTTCAACGCCTACGGCACGAAGGTCACCGTCGTCGAGATGATGCCTGACATTCTCCCGGTTGAAGACACCGAGGTCAGCAAGACCCTCGAAAAGAGCCTCGCCAAGGCCGGCATCCGCATCCTCACCAACACCAAGGTGACCAAGACCACCGAGGACGGCAAAGATGTGAAGATCACCGTCGAAGGCGCGGCCAATGAAACGCTTGAAGCCGATGTGGCCCTCGTCGCCATCGGCGTCGCTCCCGTGCTACCTGGCGGCATCGAATTGAAGCTCACCGACCGCGGCTGGCTGCAGACCGACGACCGTTATCAAACCTCCGTCAAAGGCATCTACGGTGCCGGTGATATCATCGGGCCGCCCTGGCTCGCTCACGTCGCTAGCTACGAGGCGGTGCAATGCGTCGAAGGTCTCTTCACCAAGCACAAGCCGAAGAAGGTCGGCGTCTTCCCCGGCTGCACCTACTGCCATCCGCAGGTCGCCAGCATCGGCCTCACCGAGCGCGCCGCGAAGGAAAAGGGCCTCAAGTTCAAGGTCGGCAAGTTCCCGTATGTCGCCAGCGGCAAGGCCCTCGCCGCCGCCGAGCCCGAAGGCTTCGTCAAGATCCTCTACGGCGAACCGCACGGTGAAATCATCGGCGCGCACATGATCGGCAGCGAAAGCACCGAGATGATCGCCGAGATCGGCCTCGCCATGAATCTGGAAGCCACCTGGGACGAAATCGAAGCCACCATCCACGCCCATCCGACGCTCAGCGAGATGGTCAAGGAGGCCACCGAGGTCGCCAAGGGGCATCCGATTCATGTGTAACCTTTAACGAGACATCACGATGTCCACGCCGAGCAGTCCTTTGGAAGCGTTCCAAGCGGCTGCTCGGACTGTTTTGGGGCGCATCATCAGTTTTTGCGTTGCGTGCAGCCTCGGCGGCGTTGCTGGCTGCATCATTGACAATTGGAACTATTTAGGAGCAGATTGGTTTGGCCACGAACTGCTGTCTGCGATGGCGGTTGTGCCCACAGCCTTCAATAGCATCTTCACCAGCTATGGCTTGGTCGTGTTCCCGCTCTGCTTGTTGTTTGCCTTCGTTTTCATTCGGCTGAACCTGTCATTTGGATGGCTGTTCGTGCCATTTGTGCTGGTCACATGGCAAACAGCTGCATTGCGAATGTCATTGTTGGGGTGGTGACATGGTTTGCGTCTCTGATCGGGTTCCGGGAACTGCGATGAAACACCCCCATGTCAAAGGACGAGCCCCAACGGGTTGCCCCGCGATCTTTCGGGGTTGAAGAATTGACTCGAAAGCGGGATATACCCCGGCTCATCTCTGAAGGATGCGCCTCTAAGCCATGAAAACGCTGCTGATTCTGATGTCGGTGCTGCCGTGCTTGTTGCGGGCACAAACTCCAACTCCGCTTGAACGTGAACGTGCTCGTTTCGAAGCGGAGGCTGCCGCAGCGGTTGCACCTGTGCGTGAAGCCTATCGTCAGCGGCTGACGGCTGCCTTGGACAATCTCACCAAATCAGGACAACTCGATGCGGCAGTCGAGGTGCGTGCAGAACTGGCGAACATCACGGGAATCAAACCCGGCAATCAGAATACGCCGATTGCCGGACAAAAGTGGGAATGGGACAAAGGGCAGGTGATCTTTGCACGAGATGGCTTTGTCAAATCGAGCGACGGAGGATGGGAGGCCAGAGGCTTGGTCACTTCGTGGAAACATCTGGGCAACGGAGTTGTGCTCCTACACATCGACCAAGGTCGAAATGATCAGAAAATTGCGCTGCTGCAATTCAATCCAGCTTGGACCGAATACTCAGGCTGGTCTTTCGATGGGACGGTCATTAGTAAACGTCGGAGAGTGAACTGACGAACAAAGCTCCTGTTCTCCGGTCTGGTGCTGAACTGTCCGATTCCCAGCTTAGAGTTGTGAATAACGACTTCGCCAGGAGAGTCGAGGTCAGCCTGACTCCAAAGGTCGGCAAGTGATTCTGTCCAAGGCCAACGGCCTTGCGTCATGCAGCCCAGGGTTGCGCGCAGCGCTACCCTGGGAATCGCGATGAAATGTCTGCCATGCCCAAGGGCGAACCCCAACGGGGTTCCGTCCATCGTCGAAGGCTGGTGAACGTTCGTCGGACGGAACCCATTCAGGGTTCCATGACCTTCGAAAATCGTGGGTGCACGTGACCCAGGGTTCGCAGAACCCTGGGCTGCATGACGGAAGCCCTTCGGGCTTCTCATATTTGTGATCTTGCGCCATGAACGGCTCGTGATCTAGTTTTCGCCATGAAGATCGCCGACCAATATCACCGTTTCGTCCGCTGGTCAGAGGGCGGCCAGCTTTACATCGGCTACTGCCCTGATCTCTACTTCGGCGGCGTCTGCCACGGAGACAACGATGAGCAGGTCTATGCCGAACTGTGCGGCATCATCCGTGATGAAGTGGCTCATCGCCATGAGCGTGGAGAGAGTCTGCCTGCGGCCACTGTGCGGGTAACGAGGGATGTCGAACTGATGGTGACCTGAAGCTTATGCCTCTCGATGACCTATGCGGTCTCGGCGAAGTGGCCGAAATGATCATTGGAGGCTGGCGCTATGTGTTCAGCCGTTCCTTCCGCTTGAAGAAACAGCGCGAGTGGCGGGAGCAGGGGTGGATTCCGGTGATCTTCGACATCGGTTTTTGGATTGCCGGTGTCGCCTTGTCTTTGGGCGCACTGGTGCTTGCTCTGCGCTATGGCTTTGCTTGGTTGGCAGGGTGATTGCTGCCTATAACCGCTCCAAGATTCTCCTTGGTATTTTTTGCGTCGCGGGAAGCCTTGTCTGCTTCGCCCTGGCGTGGCTGTTCTTCCGTTACGCCTCGGCGTTGATACTTTCCAGTTTTGGATACCCGACCGGATGGGCCGTCTGGATCGCAGCCCTGGCCATCGTCGCGCTGTCAGTGAGCGGTTATCTCCAATGGAAACGTGGACAGGGCTTTCAAAGCTACGTGGAGTCTGCTCTCTATCATGACCTCGCCTCAGCCGCTGACACGGCTGGCGCCAATGTCGTGGATTATTATGCGCATCGTGTCACCGGACCGGCCTACGTGCTGACCCAGATTTTTCTCGGTGGCCCGTTGTTCTTGCTGCGTGGCATCCGCCACTTTCAAAAATTGCTGCCGAACGAGGCCGACCTGGACGAAAAACTACGCCACACGCTCGGCATCCTGCGCAGAGCGAACAAGTGGCAATCGCTTTCCGATCATCCGGGCCACGAAAGGGAGATTCTGATGCTCGCACAGATGAAGCAGATCGATTTCAGCGCCCACAAGGGACTTCCACGATTCAAAGCCTCGCCACCCGATGGAGCTTAACTTCGAATGGAGACGTCTGCTGCTCCTGGCGGTGCTGCTGGGTGGATTTGCGTGGCTGGGAGGTTTCCCCCCTCCGAAAGTCAGTCCAGACGGCCCGTATTCCGCGGCACGTGTGAACAAAGCGTGGAGTTACTGCACGCTACTGTTTGTTTTCGGCGCAGTGTCAGTCTCGCTCGTCGAACATACGGTGGGTCACATGGACCCAACGAATCTGCGATCAGCTTATGTCGTCCTGGGTGTGTTGTTGATGATTGCGTCCGTCGTGTGGCTGCGATCTCTGAAACAGTCCGTCGAACCCAAGGCCAACGGCCTTGCCTCATGCATCTGTACATCTGCACCACGATGCCTTCACAATCCCCCTTCCCTTCCGGTGCCTTGCGTGCCAGCATCGCGGCTGTCATGAAGCCGCTTGCTTTGCTCTTTTTCGTTCTGACCTGCCTCGCCACTGCGGGATTCGCGCAAAAACCTGCGGCATTGGTCTCACCGGAGGTCGGCGATGACCATGGCGTCACCTTCCGCCTGCGCGCGCCGAAATCGCAGGATGTGTTGTTGCGCGGACAGTGGGACAAGCAGCAGGTGGCGATGACGAAGGACGCGGACAACGTGTGGAGCGTCCACGTGCCGGACATTCCCGCGGGGGTGTGGGAGTACAGCTTCATCGTGGATGGACTCACGATCATCGATACGGCGAATCCGGCGCAAAAACCGCAGCGCAGCCCGAGTGCGAGCCTTCTGCACATTCCCGGCACACCGCCGAACGTGTGGGACTTCCAGGATGTGCCGCACGGCACGGTGCACCAGCACACCTATCTCTCGAAGGCGCTCGGCAAACAACGCGGGGCGTGGGTTTACACGCCGCAGGGCTATGAGACGGATGCAACCACGAAATTTCCCCTGCTTGTGCTCCAGCACGGCTCCGGCGACCGCCACGAGACGTGGGTCGTGCATGGCAAGGCAAACTGGATTCTCGACAAACTCATCGCCACGGGCAAGGCGAGGCCGATGATCATCCTGATGATCGACGGCCATCCACTCGGCCAGGTGTCACGAGACATGGCGGACCGCCGCACGGAATCGCTCAAGGCATTCAAGCGTGAGCTGTTCGAAGACGCGCTGCCGCTGGTGGAGGCAAACTATCGTGTGGCTCCGGGACGCGAGCATCGCGCGATGGCCGGACTCAGCATGGGTGGATGGCAGTCGCTGAGCATCGGCCTGACCAATCTCGACCGCTTCGCGTGGATCGGCTCCTTCAGCGGCGCGGTGGATGAAGACGAGATCAAACCTGCGCTCGATGACGCAGCGGGCACGAACGCGAAGCTGAAACTGCTGTGGATCGCGTGCGGCGAGAAGGATTCTCTGCTCGAACGCAACACGCAGCTCACCGTGACGCTCCAATCACACGGCATCCACCACGAGTGGCACAAGACTGCCGGCGATCACTCGTGGCCCGTGTGGCGGAATTACCTCGCGGACTTCGCGCCGAGGTTGTTTCGTTGATTCATGCGCCGAAGTTGCCGGGCGGTTTGGCGGCGGGCTCAGCAGCGTCGGGCTTGTCTTTCTTTTCCTCCGTCTTCGGCTTCTCCGCTGGCGGTGATTCAGCAGGCTTTTCCGGCGGACGACGAACGGATGAAGGCGGAGTAGTCGCAGCGCCACCTTTGCCCGGCACTCCATGTTCCAGATGGTGGTTCAGGCGCTCAACTTCATCGGGATCGATCTTGCCATTTCCATTGTGATCGATGCGGGACATGATCCTGCCGCCTGCGATCATCTTCTGCAGCGCCTCGACCTCATCGGCATCGATCTTGTGATTGCCGTTCTTGTCGATCTGCTTGAAGTGCTCCAACATGCGGCCCTTCCGACCATCAGCGGGCGATGATTGCGGATGTTCGACTTCCGCCAGCTCAATTTCACCATTGCTGTTCTTGTCGAGCTTTTTCAGTGCAGCGAACGCCTGCTGCAAGGCGGGCAGTTCGTCGGCGTCGATCTTGTGGTCTTGATTCTTGTCGAAGTTTTTCAGCGCCTCGGCGGCGGACGCGTCGCGATGAGGCGCGCCGGGCCTGCGTGGACGTTTGGCGTCTTTTGCGGCAAAAACAGCGGTGGAAAGCACGGTGACCACCACACCGGAGAGAATCCATGGGGTTGTTTTCATGACGGCTGTAACGCCGCAACCCCGCCAAGGTTTCATGTCGATTTTGCGGTTCGCAATGCTGTCACGCTACCGGGGCGTCAGATCGACGCGCCGGGATCCTCGAAATCATCCCCGCCCACGCTGCGCTGGATCATGCCGGCGGCGACGGTGTTGTTTGTCTGCTCATCGACGAGCACAAAGCTGCCCGTGGTGCGGTTTTTCGAGTAGCTGTCGAAGAAGATGGGCGTGGCCACGCGCACACGAATGCAGCCGATGTCATTGAGGACGAACTCCTTGTTTTCAGCGCTCTTTTCGAGGGTGCTGATGTTCACCTTGTAGTGCACCTCGGTGACGATGGCGCGAACGTCGTTGGTGGTGTGGCGCAGATGGAAGCGGCCACGCGGCTTGAGCGTCTTTTTGTCGGCGAACCAGCAGATCATGGCGTCGAACTCCTGCGTGGTCTGCACTGGCTCGTCCGCCTTCACGATCATGCCGCCACGGGAGGTGTCGATCTCATCGGCGACCGTGAGGCTGTAGCTGAGCTGCGGGATGGCTTCCTGCTGCTCGCCATCAAAGGTGTGGATGCCGGTGATTTTCGTCTTCATTTCCGACGGATAGACGAGCACATCATCGCCCACACGGAAGGTGCCGCTGGCCATGCGGCCGGCGAAGCCACGGTAGTCGTGCAGATTGCCGAGTTTGGCGTCGTTGCGGTCGGAGATGGGGCGGATGACCCACTGCACGGGGAACCTCGCGGCGTCGGCGGCGGTTTCGGTGTGCACTTGGACGGTTTCGAGGTGCTGGAGCAACGAAGGGCCGGTGTACCAAGGTGTGGCGTCGGATTTTTCGACCACGTTGTCGCCATTCAGGGCGCTCATCGGGATCGGCGTGACGTTCGGCAGGTTTTCGAGGCCGCTGGCGAACTTCATGTAGTCGGCCACGATCTTGTCATAGACGGCCTGGTCGAAGTTCACGAGGTCCATCTTGTTCACCGCGAGCACGATGTGCCCGATGCGCAGCAAGCTCGCGAGGTAGGTGTGACGCATCGTCTGCTCGATCACGCCGAGACGGGCGTCGATCAAGATGATCGCCAGATCGGCCGTGGAGGCGCCGGTGACCATGTTGCGCGTGTATTGAATGTGCCCCGGCGTGTCAGCGATGATGAATTTGCGCTTCGGCGTGGCGAAATAGCGATAGGCGACATCAATCGTGATGCCCTGCTCGCGTTCGGCGCGAAGACCATCGGTGAGCAACGCGAGATTCACATGCGCATCGCCGCGACGCTTGGAGGATTCTTCGACGGCGAGAAGCTGGTCTTCGAAGATCGACTTCGAGTCGTAGAGCAAGCGGCCGATGAGCGTGCTTTTGCCATCATCGACGGAGCCGGCGGTCGTGAAGCGAAGCAGGGAGGATTCGGTGGGATTGACGAGAACGTCCATGATCCGGTGAGAGTGGTGTGAGTTGGTCGTGCGGTGCTGGTTCTCGTGATGAATCAGAAGTAACCTTCCTTCTTGCGGTCTTCCATGGCGGTTTCGCTGCGTTTGTCGTCGGCGCGGGTGCCGCGCTCGGTTTGACGGGCAGCGGCGACTTCAGCGACGATGTCGTCGATGGTGCTGGCAGTGGATTCGACGGCACCGGTGCAGGTGGCATCGCCGACGGTGCGGAAGCGGATGGTCATTTCCTTCACCTTGGGCTTTTCCTCATCGAGGAGCTGCACAAAGCCGGTCTCGGCATCGAGGAGCTGGCCGTGGCGCTCGATGATCTTGCGCTGATGGCTGAAGTAGAGGCTCGGGAGCGGGATGTTTTCCTGGCGGATGTACTGCCAGATGTCCATCTCGGTCCAGTTGCTGAGCGGGAAGACGCGGAAGTGTTCGCCGAAGTGTTTGCGGCCGTTGAAGATGTTCCAGAGCTCGGGGCGCTGGTTCTTCGGATCCCACTGGCCGAATTCGTTGCGGTGAGAGAAGAAGCGCTCCTTCGCGCGGGCCTTCTCCTCGTCACGGCGGCCGCCGCCGAGGCATGCGTCGAATTGATGCTCCTCAATGGTGTCGAGCAGCGTGACGGTCTGCAGCTTGTTTCGCGAGGCATTGTGGCCTTTTTCCTCCTGCACGCGGCCGTCGTCGATGGACTTCTGCACGCTGCCGACGACGAGATCCGCGCCGATTTCCTGCACGAACCAGTCGCGATAGGTCATGGCCTCGGGGAAGTTGTGGCCGGTATCGACGTGCAGCAGCTTGAAGGGCAGGCGCGATGGATAAAACGCCTTCCGAGCGAGCCAGGCCATCACGATGGAATCTTTGCCACCGGAAAAGAGCAGCGCGGGCTTTTCGAATTGCGCGGCAGTTTCACGAAGGACGTAAACGGCCTCGGATTCAAGAAACTGCAGGTGCGTGATGGCTTGCATGGAGATCAAAGGATGGCGAGAAACTTCAGGAGATTGCGCAGACTGAGGCCGGTGACAAGGACGCCGACGAGAATCATGAAAGGCTTGTGCGGGATGCGCCTGGCGGCCCAGGCGCCAATCGGAGAAGCGATCATGCCACCGATGGCGAGACCGAGGATGATGCTCCAGTGCGTGAGACCGATGGTGAGCAGGAAGGTCACGCTGGCGGCGAGTGTCACGAAAAACTCGACCGCATTCACGCTGCCGACAGTGATGCGCACGTTGTTGCCGCGCACGATGAGGTTTGAGGCCACGATGGGGCCCCAACCGCCGCCGCCCATGGCATCCACGAGGGCTCCGACGAAGCCCAGCGGGGTCAGATGGGTGGTCACATTGCGCGGCGGCACCTGCATGAAAGCCTTGGCGATGATGATCAGGCCCATGATGATGAGATAACCGCTGACGTAGGGCTTCAAAACATCACCATCGATGGCGGAAAGCAGGTAAGCGCCGATGATCGCGCCAATGACGGCAGGAATCAGAAGCCGGCGAAACAAAAAGCGGTCCACATTGCCGAAGGCATGATGGGAAATCGCGGATGCTCCCGTGGTAAAGCACTCTGCGGCGTGTACGGTGGCGCTGGTGGCCGCCGGAGGCACCCCGAACGCCATGAGAAGTGATGAAGCGCTGACGCCATAGGCCATGCCAAGCGCACCGTCGATCAACTGGGCGACGAAACCGGCGGCGACGTAGAGCGCAAACTCGGAATTGAGGAAATCCATGAGCTTTTAGGCTTTGTCGGTGACGAGTTTGGCGTGCAGCCCGCACTCGTGTTTCTCATCGCCCTTCGCCGGATCGTAGTAGGTGCGCTCGTTCGGCAAGTCGTGCTCGATCAGATAAGCGTCCATCTCAACGGGCGTCCAATCGAGGATCGGGTTCACCTTGAGGCAGTTGAACTTCGCATCCCACATGAAGGGTTGCAGCGAGGCGGCACGTTGCGGATTCTGCTCACGGCGCAAGGCGGTGATCCAAATCTTGGGCGCAAGTTCACGCATGCCACGCTCGAAGGGCTCGAGCTTCATGATGCGGCTGAAGGACTCGACGCGCTCCACCTCGTCCGGCATCGGGATCTGACCTCCGTTGAGGGCCAGCCAGTGCGCGGCGGTCATCTTCGGCAGATAGGGTTTCAAATTGAGGCCCAGCGCGGCATGGCACTTTTCGGCGAACCGATACGTTTCCGGGAGGTTGCTGCCGTGATCGACCCAAAGCACAGGCGTGTCCGCCGCGGCCTGCGTGACGAGGTGCAGGATGATCGCCTCGTAGGGACGGAAATTTGTCGTGACCAGCGCCTGTCCTTCACTTTGCGCAAGGGCAATCTGAATGATCTCAGCAGGCGACTTGCCTTTGGCTTCATCATTGAGGGCGGCGATTTGGTCTGGGTTCATGGAAGGGGAGCGATGTATTCACCCAATTCTCGATGTGTAAAGTAGGTTTTTCAATTTGGGTCAAAAAAGGGCGCGGAGTTCATCCGCGCCCTGTTGGGGAAAATCTACCTGTGGCGGACTTATGCCTGAAGCGCGGCTTCGTCCACGTTCACGCGACGTCCATCTTTGTCGAAGCGGACATTACCGTCCACGAGGGCGAAAATGGTGTGGTCCTTGCCGATGCCGACGTTGCGTCCGGTGATCCATTTCGTACCACGCTGGCGGAGAATGATATTGCCGGCGAGGACGGCCTCACCGCCGAATTTCTTCACGCCGAGGCGTTTGCTCTGGCTGTCGCGACCGTTCTTGACGGAACCTTGTCCTTTTTTATGGGCCATAAGAGTGGGGGAGTGAGGGGTTGGATCAGGCGTTGATGGCGGTGATCTGCACCAGCGTCTGCGGCTGGCGGTGACCACGGGTCTTGTGGAAGCCTTTGCGCTTGCGGAATTTGAAGGTGGTGGCCTTGTCGGCCTTGTGCTGCTTCAGCACCTTGGCGGTGACGCTGGCGCCAGAGACGGTGGGAGCACCCACTTTGATGCTGCTGCCTTCACCAGCGGCAAGCACTTGGTCAAAAGTGGCGGTTTCGCCCTCGGCAGCGGCGAGCTTCTCCACGTCGAGCTTGTCGCCCACGGAGACCTTGTATTGTTTGCCGCCAGTTTTGATGATTGCGTATGCCATAACCTGAAAAAGTGAGAGTTTTCCCGCCGTCCGGGACGAGGGGCGCGGAGATTTCCACAGGTGCCCTGATTCGGCAAGGAAAAGTTGACGTGAAAAACGGTCCCGCCCCTCAGGCGCTCGGAGCGGGCACGCCGCCAAAAAAGTGCGCCAGCGCCTCCATCATGCCTTCGCTGGCGGGACGAGAGGCTACGAATCCGCCTCTTGACCGCACAATCTCCTTCACGGGTTCCAGCGCATTGCCCGGGCAGGCTATCATGCGCGCATGGCGCGGATCGAGCATGCTGAGGTCATTGTAGTTGTCCCCGGCGGCGAAGCAGGCTGACGAATCCAGCTCCAGCAACCGTGCGAGTTCTCCCAACGCGGTTCCCTTGCTGTAGCCGCTGTGCGAAAAGCGCAGGTAGATGCCATTCCGATGATAGCCGATGTCCGGGAACTGCCGGGCATGGGACTCGATGAAGGCACAGATGCCATCCAACTCGGCATCGCTGGTGGCCACAATGCCCATCTCGCCGAGTTCCCCTGTGAGGAACGAGGCTTTGGTTTGCGTCTCCACCATCTGCCGGATCGCCTGAAGCGAAGGCTGGTGGTCTTTGACGAAACGTTCGTGCGCCCTGCGTGCTTGACGATTCCAAGGACCAAAATCCGTCCAACGGCTGAAGAAGCCTGGTTTATGAATGTCACATTCCTGCGCGATGATGAAATCCGGCTCCATGTAAATGCCATGCTGGGCGAGGCCTTCGATCGCCTGGCTCAGGCTGCGCCCGGTGTTCACGACCCACGCCGCGCCTTGCTTCCGCAACGTTTGAATCATCTGCCCCAGGCCGGGATGAAACACCGGATCCCCCTGCGGATGCACGAGCGTGCCGTCGAAATCAAAGCAGAGAATGAAACGATGTTTGGGGGCGGCCATGAATCAATGATGCAGTCACGCCACGGGTGATGGAGGCTGCAGGAAAGAGATCATCCACCACACGGCCAGAACGCACAAGACCCAGAGCGCCAGTTGATAGAGAAAAAACGCAGGCAGGCGCATCGAACGGCGCCGTGCTCGTTGCACCAGTGCCTCGCAGGCCCACACGAGACTCAGCACCAGCGGTGGATAGAGGGCCAGCACGCGACTGCCAAAATCCAGCACCGGCGTGTCCCAGCCAAAATCCAGCGTGATCACCGCCAGTCCCAGCAATCCAAACAGCACGATGGGCGCGGTTTCCGGATGCAATGCCTGCCCCGCGTGATGCGCGCGCGGAGCGATAAACACGAGCATGACCAGCAAAAGCAGCAGAATCACCACCAGCGATGCTGCAAAGCAGCCCCGCGGACAGGATTCCCCCCAAGTGAAGTTGAGAACAATCCTCCGCACGGCCTGCGCACCGTCGGACAGTCGTGCGCGAATCTGCTCAGTCGTGTGATCCACCCGGTAGGTGTCGAAGTCTGGTTGCCGCCCCGCAGGAATTGACGGCGATGTGGCCCCGGGTTGATGTGCAGCCGTCCACACCCGCAGTTCCTCCGCTGTGTCGAACCACCGCCAATGGAACGGCGTGGCATCGCCAAGGTTCGCGCGCGCATACGAAAGCATCGGCCCGACGGTGAACAAATGACAGACTGCGAGCGCTATCAGGCCCAGCCAGTGATTGCGCCGGATCCACAGCGTCGTGCCGCCTTCGCCCTTCCAGTGCTCCAATATCCAACCCCATGACCAACGCAACGTGCTCACCAAAACGAACACCAGCATCAGCGGCGTTGCCGTGGGCGCGGCCAGGTTGGCCAGAGCGGCAAAAAAGCCGATCATCCCGTATAACCAAAGCGAATTGCGCTTCAGCACCGCGATGCAAGTCACCCACGTCAGCAGGATCAACACGCTGAAAAGCAGATCCGGCAAAAACATCCGCGCTGACGGCACGAACACTCCAAATCCAATGAGAAACACCGTCAGCAGTGCGGCTGGCACGGAAAACGCCCGCGCACAGGCGAGGCCGAGCAGCATCAGCATGCTCAAGGAGAATGCCAGCTTCGCCAGATGCACCCGTTGGGCAAAACGAGGCGGATATCCGGGCGAGGCGGTGGCAGCGTCCGCATCATCCATCAGCCACGCAGCCACCCACGGCCAAAGCGGGCGCACCAGACCGTCTGTGCGATGCGGCAGCCAGTTGTTCAACGGAACGGACACACCATGGCTGAAGTCCAAATTTTGGTCTTTCCTGGAGGCCACGGTCATCGTGAGATGACGTACTTCCATGTCCTGCGGACTGCGTAATTCCACCTCCGAGGGAAGCGCCTGCCAGAATGTCCCGGCATAGACCCACGCCAGACCACCTAGCGCAGCCAGCACCACCACCCAGCGTCCACCGCGCAGCCAGACTTTTGTCAGATGCAGAAACGCGGATCTCACCAGCATGCGTGGGACGGGTTGAGCGTTGTGTGGAGGGTTACTTTTTCGGCCTGACCTTGATTTCCACGCGGCGGTTCAGGCCTTGCTGCTCCACAGTGCCGGTGACCGGCACGATCGGCTTCGACTTGCCCATGCCCACGGCCTGAATGCGGTCGCTGCCCAGCCCAAGCGAATCGCGCAACCAGCTCACCACCGCGTTAGCGCGGCGCAGGCTCAGATTGAGGTTGAAGTCTTCGCCGCCAAAGCTGTCGGTGTGCCCTTCGATGATGAACAGCGATTCGGGGTTCTTTTGAATGAGGAAACCCAGCTTCATCAGGCTCAGGCGCGCGGATTCAGCGAGTTGATCACTGCCGTACTCAAAGAGCAGGTCGGTGGGCATCAGAATCGGCGCCGTGCTGCCTCCCATCTTGCCACCGCCGCCGAGCAGATCGTCGAGATTGCTGAAGCCCTTCACCCGTGCGCTGGCCGCGTTCACCGTGCCCTGGCTTTTCACCGCATCCAGCAGACCGCTGTCCATCTTGCCACCTTCACCGGGATCGAGCGCGCCGGCATCCAGCAGCATTTGTTTTTCAGAAACAGGTTTCGAGAGCACCTCACGCCGCACGCTGGCCATTTCAGCGGCGATGTCGGGCGCGGCGACGCTGTCCGGTGCGAGCAGCTTCGCCATGTCATTGCCCTTCGGCGCGCCGGGGGCGCCGTCACCAGGATCGTTGGCGCGGATGAAGTTGGTGATCTCCTTCACGTTCGGCGTGAGGTCGATCTCCTGGTTCTTCGGCAGCTCCTGGATCATGTCATTCATGTCCAGCTTCGGCTCAAAGGCCTTCATGTCCGGCAGGTTGCCCGGCGCGATGGTTTCCGGGATCTGCTTGATCGCCTGTTGGTCCTTCAACGCCTGCTCGCTGATGCGGATGCGGTCCGGCACAGGACGCGGCTTCACGGGCGTCACGGCGGAGATGCCCAGCGAATTGAAGCCGACCACCAGCAGCATGTGAAACACCGCGGACAGAATCAGCGCGAACATCACCCACCACTTCAGGCTCCAGTCATCACGCGAGCGGAAAGACGCACGCGGAGTCGTGCTCCATTCGGGGGGAAGTGTGACTGCGGCCATGATGCGAACGTCATGCTAACACGCCGGCAAAGGATTGCACGCGGCACTTTCGACGTGACATCACGCCTGCCGCCTTCGTATCCTCTCCCTCCACCCAAACCACTCCTCACCATGAACCGACGCGCCTTCCTCACCACCAGCACCGCCACCTTCGCGGGTTCCCTGTTTGTCCCCGTCCGCGGCCACGCACTCGACCTCACCCAGGCTCCCCTGCCCTACGCACCGGAGGCCCTCGAGCCGCACATCGACGCGATGACCATGAACATCCATTTCGGCAAACACCACGCCGCTTACATCAAAAACCTCGGCGACGCCCTCAAGGCCGCCAGCATCGACAAGACCGATGCCTCCGCGATCATTTCCGACCTCAAATCCGTTCCCGAAGCCCAGCGCATGCTCATCCGCAACAATGGCGGCGGTCACGTAAACCATAGCTGGTTCTGGAAATGGATGGCCCCGGCTGGCAGCGGCCCGAAAGGCCCCGAAGGCAAGCTTGGCGAGGCGATCCAAAGCACCTTCACCAGCATCGACGACTTCAAGAAAGTCTTCAGCGAAGCCGGCACAAAGCGCTTCGGCTCCGGTTGGGCCTGGCTCATCGTCACGAAGGGCGGCAAGCTCAAAGTCACCTCCACACCGAACCAGGACAATCCGCTCATGACTGGTGTCGTCGAGGAAGAAAACCTCGGCACGCCGATCCTCGGCATCGACGTCTGGGAGCATGCCTACTACCTCAAATATCAAAACAAGCGCCCCGACTACATCGCCGCTTGGTGGAACGTCGTGAACTGGGCCGAAGTGGCGAAGCAGTATGACGCCGCAGTGAAGGGCTGAGGCGAAAAATGACGAAACCAGAATGGCGAATTCCGAATCAATGACGAAGTCCAAAAACCCAATATGCCGTCACATCGGGATTCATTGGGTATTTCTTCGTCATTCCTCATTCTGGTTTCGTCATTCGATTCCCTGAATCGCCGCTCATGACCGGACTCATCGAGGTGAAGCTCACGGAGTTGAACCAGCTCTTCAACTCCATGGACCCCTCGCCGTTCCATGAGCGTGATCTCGACCGCAATGCCGAGGAATTCATCGTCAGTTGGGCGCAGGAGCACCCGCGGCATCACGACCTGAAGCTCGTCGTCCACCTCACCAAGTGCCCCGTTGACGTCAAAGAGGCACAGCGCATCGTCACCGAGTCCATCACGAACTACTTCGATTATCGTGCCGCGATGGCCTTGCGCGAACTGAAACGCCTCATGCGCGAAGGCCGCGCCGCTTTGATGGTCGGCCTCGTCTTCCTCGGTGTCTGTCAAATCACCGCCACGCTGCTCACACCACCTGCCGCGAACTGGCAGACCGTCGCCCGCGAAGGTCTCACCATCATCGGCTGGGTCGCCATGTGGAAGCCGCTCGAAATCTACCTCTACCGCTGGTGGCCCATCCTCACCCTGCGCAAACTCTATCAGCGTCTCTCCCACATGCCCGTCGAAGTTCACTGCACCTCAACTTAAAACTTTAAACCTTAAACTTGGAACTCCTTCCCTCATGAAACACCTCCTCACCTCCATCCTTCTCCTGATTCCCGTCCTCGCATTTGCCGACGACAAAGCCAAACACGTCAAAGCCGACGAAGCCGCCAAGATCATCGCTGAAGGCAAAACCGTCGTCGTTGATGTTCGCACCGCCGACGAATTCAAAGACGGCCACATCAAAGGTGCGAAGAACATCGACATCCTGTCGGACGATTTCGAATCGCAACTCGCCAAGCTCGACAAAACCCAGCCCACCCTCGTGCACTGCCAGGCCGGCGGCCGCAGCATGCGTGCGCTCAAAGTCTTCGAAAAACTCGGCTTCGAACACCTGATCCACTTGGATGAAGGTTTCGGCGGCTGGGAGGCCGCGGGCAAGCCGGTGGAGAAGTAAGCTCCAGGACACGCATCCCGTGTAACTTCAAAACCTGGCTGCTTACGTTCAGCTCAAATCAACTTTCGCAGATTACGCCAGTCTGCGCACCACTTCCGCGGCGAGCATGAAGCCGAATGTGCCGGTGACGAACGTTGTCGCACCGAAGCCCGCGGCGCAGTCGAGGCGGAGACCGGATTCGGCGCCTTGTTCGGGTTCAAGCGAGCAGGAACCATCAGCCCACGGATAAACTGGCCGTTCGGTCGAAAACACACAAGGGATGTCCATCGTCACAGGACGGCCTTCGGTGCTTTTGGCAAAGCCATGATCGCGACGCAGCGCCTGACGCACGCCTTTGAGCAGCGGATCGGCACCCGCGTGGCCGAGATCGGCGATCTTGATAGCGGTGGGATCGCGTCGTCCACCGGCGGAGCCGGAGGTGATGACGCGCAGTCCGCGCGCATGACATTTCGCGATGATCAGCGCCTTGATCGAGGTGCGATCGACGGCATCGACGACGAAATCGAAGTCCGGCGCGAGCAGGTGGTCCACATTCGACTCAGTGAGGAACTCGATGACGCGATTCACACGGCAGGCGGGATTGATTTCGGCCACGCGGGCGGCCAGCACATCAACTTTGGACTGTCCGATCGTGTGCGCGAGCGCGGGAAGCTGGCGATTCGTGTTCGTGATGCACACGTCGTCCATGTCGATCAACGTCAGTTCGCCAACGCCACTACGTGCCAGTGCTTCCACGACCCATGAGCCCACACCACCGACGCCGATGATGGCGACATGCGCCGCAGCGAGGCGTGGCAAGGCCGCGGCTCCGTAAAGCCGCCCGATGCCGCCGAAGCGCTGCGTGTAGGATTCATCCATGCAGTCGTTTAACGTCTGCAGGGCTGGAGATCAAGAAGGCCGCCTTGGAACGTTCGAGTTTGCCGCAGTGGGGCGGAGGAGCAGAGATAGCAGAGGTTTATTATGATCAAAACTCTGCGTCCTCTGCCTCTTTGCCTCTCTACGGTAAAAGCGAGTGTCTCCAACGTTCGTCAGCAATGATGCGCGCCGCGGGTGTTCACGTAGAGCGTGTAGAGGCTCTGGGAGGCGGTGATGAATAGGCGGTTCCGTTTTGGGCCGCCAAAGCAGACGTTGCTGGCGGTTTCAGGGAGTTTGATGTGGCCGAGCATTTTGCCTTCGGGATTGAAGACATGCACGCCGTCGTAGCCGTCACCAATCCAGCCGGCGCTGGCCCACAGATTGCCTTCGATGTCGCAGCGGATGCCGTCGGAGTTGCCTTTGGCCTTCTTGTCGGAGAGCACCCCTTTGTTGGTGGTGAAAATCTTGCCGTTCTTCACCTTCGTGCCGTCCACGTCATACACGCGGATGTTTTTCGGGCTGCCGGTGTCCACGATGTAAACCTTCTTGTAGTCGGGCGAGAAGCAGAGGCCGTTCGGCTTCTCCAAATCCTCGGTGATCTTGGTGATCTCGCCGCTGGGATCGATGCGATAGACGGATTCTTTGAGCAGCAGCTCACCTTTGTTTCCCTCGTAGTCCATCATGCTGCCGTAGCCGGGATCGGTGAACCAGATGGAGCCGTCGGGATGCACCGCGCCATCGTTGGGCGCATTGAGCGGCTTGCCGTCGAATTTGTCGGCGAGGACGGTTATCTTGCCGTCGAGTTCGTAGCGCACGACGCGGCGCGTGCCGTGCTCGAAGCTGATCTGGCGGCCATTGAGATCAAAAGTGTTGCCGTTGCTGTTGTTGGCGTTGTTGCGCATGACGCTGACGTGGCCGTCTTCGGGCAGGTAGCGCATCTGCGCGTTGTTCGGGATGTCACTGAAGACAAGGTAGTTGCCGGTGCCGTTCCACGCGGGGCCTTCGGCCCAGAGCATGCCGGTGTGAAGACGGCGGATGGGGGCATTGCCTTGAATCAACTTTTCGAACTCGGGCTCGAGCACGATGACATCGGGATCAGGATAGCGTTCTGGCGTCTTGCCGCTCCAATCGCGGGAGAAAAGCGTCGTGGTGGCAGCGGAAACAGCGAAGCTGGTGAGGAAGGTGCGGCGGTTGGTGTTCATGACGATGCGGTTGTAGCGAAGAAAACGCGCGATTGGCAAGCATTTTGGCCGCGCAAAGTTCTCAGCTCGCTGTTCGCTGTTCTGCCATCCAGCACAACAACTCGGCCGTGTCGCGTGGATCATGCAGACGGAGACGCGCGGTGGATTGGAAGGTGTCTCCGACAAAGAACGTCCAGCCGTCGGGCAGTTCGCGAAACGCGTCCTGGTCGGTGACGTCATCACCCATGAAGGCGGCGGCGTGTGATGGCACACAAGTTTGCTCCAAGAAGCAGCGCAGGACGGAGCCTTTGTCCCAGTCGATGGCGGGACGGATTTCCCAGATGCACTTGGCGGGCCGCACCTCCAGCGTGCTGATGCCGCGCACGTGATCTCTGACACGTTGTTCGACTTCCGCGTGGCAGGAGGCCGCGGACTGACGGTAGTGAACGGAAAGCGTGAGCTGCTTGTCCTCGATCCACACGCCGGGCAGATGCTGCAATGCTGGCGCGAGTTTTGCCTGCACCTGCTGCAACATCGATCTGGCCTCGACGGCGGCAGGCGCGAAAACAACCGAGCCGTCAGGCGCGGTCATCTCGAGTCCGTGATTTCCCGCGTAAAGCACGTTCGGAAGCGCCACGCGACGCCGCAAATCGGCGAGGCCGCGCCCGGAGATGAAGGCGAGCTGCACGCCAGGCAGAGCTGACAACCGCGTCAACGCGTCCCTAGTCGTCTCTGGCAGGCTCACCTCGTCCGCATGCGGCACCAAGGGCGCCAGTGTGCCGTCGAAATCGCAGCCGATCAGGATTTGGGGATGAGAAACCAGCCACTCGCGCAGCGCGTCGCGTTGTTCAGTCCAGTGCGGAGTCATCGTGCATGGTGGTTTCAGGAATGTCGAGATGCATGAGTTGCGTGAGGATGGTGCCGGCCCAGCGATAAACATTATTGTTGGCAACCTTGGCACGCATCAACTTCATTCTCCGCGTGCGTTCATCGGGCTCCATGACGAGCGCCTGATAAATTGCCTGCGTCGTCTCATGGATGGCAAAGGGATTGACGCAGGTCACGGTAATTCTAGACGAGGAGAGAGAATCTGAACCGGCTAAAGCCGGGACTGCAAACGAAGAAGCCCCGGCGCATCGCTGCGACCGGGGCTGTGTTGGGTTGAGATGATTTTGTCGCTCCAAGGGAGGAATGCCCTTGTTACACGACGGGAGCGCCGGGGATGTCCTTGCCGGGGATGGCGATGGGATAGCCACCTTCAGCATCAGGTTTGACGGGCGGCTCAGATTCCGGCGTGATGATGGCGGGCATGTGCTGGACTTTGGAGTTCAGCGCCTGATCCCACGTGATCTCCTTGCCGGAGTAAGTGGCCATGCGGCCGAGAACGGCGGTCATCGTGCTCTCAGCGCCGTAGTAGGCGTTGTTGAGCGGCTTGTCCTCACGGATGGCGGCCTGGAGTGTGTCGTGCTCGACCTGGTAAGGATTCGGATCGCCTGCGCCAGCGCCTTTCTTGCCCTTGCCACCTTTGTCGTCACCACCGCGGGCGGCGCGATATTTCCAGATGGGGTTGCCCTTGTGATCGACGGCGTAGCACTTGCCGCTGTTGTCGAGATAGAGCTTGCCCTTGGTGCCGGTGAATTCTTCGCGCACTTCCGACTTGGTGCCGGACTGATGGCGGCACTGGCTGTTGATGCGAACACCATTCTCGTAGGTGAACTCGACGTAGTGGTGGTCGTAGATCTGGCCGAATTTCTTTTCCACACGCTGCATGCGGCCGCCCATGCCCTGGGCGCTGACGGGATGGCCGCCGAGGAACCAGTTGGCGACGTCGATGTTGTGGATGTGCTGCTCGTTGATGTGGTCGCCACAGAGCCAGGTGAAGAAGTACCAGTTGTTGATCTGATACATGAGCTCGGATTGGTCGGGCATCTTGTCGCGGAACCAAATGCCACCGCCGTTCCAATACACCTGGCCGGAAACGATGTCTCCGATGATGCCCTGCTCCTTGACCTGCTTCAGCGCGTCGAGGTAGCAGTTCTGGTAGCGGCGCTGAAGGCCGACGACAACCTTGCGGTTTTTCTCGTCGGCGACCTTGGCCATTTCGAGCACCTTGCGCACACCGGGCGCATCGACTGCGACGGGCTTCTCCATGAAGACATGCTTGTTGGCGTTGATGGCGGCTTCGAAGTGATAGGGGCGGAACCCAGGAGGTGTGGTGAGGATGACGAGGTCGCAGGAGTCGATGACTTTCTTGTAACCATCGAGACCGTCGTAGATGCGATCATCCACCTGGACGCGGCTTTCATGCTTGTTGCGCAGGTTGGAAAGGGCACCCTCGGCTTTTTGCTTGAACGCGTCGCACACAGCGTGCAGCACGAAACCTTCGTTCGGCGTGCTGAGCGCCTGATCAGCGGCGCCGGAGCCACGGCCGCCAGAGCCAATGAGGCCGATTTTGACTTTGTCGCTGCCCGCAGCCCAGGCGGATTGCGCGACGGTGAGAGCGCTGGCGGCGGCGGTGGTGCCGATGAATTGGCGGCGTGATGTGGGCGCTGCCGGAGTGGTGGTCGGTGTGTTCATGGGATGATTGGTTTGGTTGGAGATTGTGCGGAATCAGGCGAGGGCGTTCTTGATGAGCGCGAAGCCTTCGGTGTACACCTGCTCGGTGCTGGGGAAGAAATCGCGCCAGACGCGAGTGGCGGCTGCGAGGTCAGGCAGGGCGCTGCCGAAGGCCTCGATGGTCATCCAGCCGCTGTAGCCGATTTTTTTGAGGTGCTTGATCTGCTCGACGATGTTGATATGTCCGCGGCCAGGCGTGCCACGATCGTTTTCAGAGATGTGGACATGGTTGAGCTTGCCGCTGGCGAAGACGGTGTCGATGGCAGCCATCGGGCTCTTCTCCTCGATGTTGGCGTGGAAGGTGTCGTACATGGTGCCGAAGTTCGGATGATCGACGCGCTTCACGTAGCTGGCAGCCTGCGCCATCGTGTTGAGCAGATGGGACTCGAAGCGGTTCAGCGCCTCAATTGCACACTTGATGCCTGCGGCCTGAGCGACAGGAGCGATGGCACGATGCACTTCGGCGGCGTTGTTGAGTTCAGTTTCCGTCGGGAAGGCCCCTGTGAACTGGCCGAGCACCTGATAGTAGGGGCCGCAGAGCGTCTGCACGCCGGCGTTGTGACAGCATTCGATGACACGTTTCAGGTGATCAATGGCACCCTGGCGATTTGTGGCGACGGGAGAGATGGCGTTGTGGGCTTCATCAGGAAGCACGGTGACAGCGGTACACTCGAGGCCGTTGTCCTTGAGAACCTGGCCGACGTTTTTGAAGTGACCTGGATTGCTGACATCGAAGACCGGCAGTTCGACACCGTCGTAACCGGTCGCCTTGAGTTTTTCGATGACTGGGTAGTTCGCCTCGGTGACGTGGCCGGTGTAAAGCAGGAGGTTGAAGCCGATTTTCATGAGATGGGACGGGAAGCTAGGAAAGGCCGGGCGAATTGGCAAGACTTGTGTCGAAGAATTGGCCGAGACGGGAAACGCGGTGCAGAGCCCTCTATTTCGGACGTGGTTACGAAGCGCCAGTCTTGCGCAATGCTGGCAAAATTGGCATTGAAAAGAGGGCGCCTGATTTCATTAGTGAGGCGGTCTCCTTCCATGCTGGTTCGCAGGCCGGAATTATCCCCATCATGACGACTGCTCTTCGCTTCATCGCTCTGTCTGCCACCTGTCTCACTCTGGCCTCCTGTGAAAACACGAAGGGCTCCGGCGGCAGCAGCCCATACGCCTCGAATTACGGTAACGACGGGCACTACAATCCGTATCCCGGTCAGACGGGTTATGCACAAGGTGGTTCGACACCAACCTATCAGAAGCCGCCGTTGCCCCAAGAACCCGAACCGCCGGCTGATCCCTACGCATTCAGCACACCCAAGAAGTCAACCTCCAGTTCCACCTCAAGCACGTCAACAAAGACCACTGCATCCAGCAGTTCGTCGAAAAAGAAGTCCACTCCCTCGAAATCGACATCCAAGAAATCCTCGTCCGGTTCAAGGTACACCGTGTCAAAGGGGGACACACTGTACGGAATTGCCAGGAAGAAAGGCACCACGGTGGCAAAGCTCAAGTCTGCCAATGGTCTGAGCGGTGATCTGATCCGACCGGGCCAGAGCCTGAAAATCCCTTGAGTGAACGATCTGAGCGTTTTTCGCTCAAAGAAGCTCTTGGATCGAATTTTTTGTCGTCTTGAGCCGTCCATCCTCAGCCACTCCCATCCATGCCTGCCGCAGCCGCGACTGATCTTGGCGAAGTCCCTGACATCGACTTGGTCAAGCGCAGCCAGGCAGGCGACACACGAGCCTTTGACGCCTTGGTGACAAAGTATCGTGGGAGGATTTATGCCATGACCTATCACCTCATCCAGAATGAAGCTGAAGCCTGGGACCTCGCACAGGAGGCCTTCATCAAGGCGTGGCGTGCTCTGCCGAGTTTCAAACTGGATGCCGCGTTCTACACCTGGCTGTACCGCATCGCACACAACGTGACGTATGACTGGCTGAGGAAGAAGAAAATCCAGGGAGATGGCGAATTTGATGATGAGCGCACCGAACACCGTGCCGCCGCAGGGGCGGAAACCAGTCCAAAAGGAGAAGCCGCGCCGGACATGGCCATGCGCAACGCCGAACTCGGCCAACGCATCCAGGCCGCGATTGCCAGGCTTTCTCCAGAACACCGCCAAGTAATCATCCTCCGCGAGGTCGAAGGACTGGCATATGAGGAGATTGCTGCGATGGTACCTTGCTCGTTGGGCACCGTCATGTCCCGGCTTTTTTACGCCCGCAAGAAACTTCAGGAACTACTCAAAGACGTTTATGAAACCACCCTCTGAAGAACATGACCTCGTCCGTTGGCTCGACGGCGAAATGACTGAAACTGAACGGACCGCTTTCGAGGACCACCTCAAGACCGATGCTGCGCTGGCCAAGAAAGCCAGGGAACTACGCGCGCTGGGCGCCGGTATTCGTGCTCATCTCCCAGCCGAGATGAAGGTGCCGCATGCGGATTTCTTCAACTCTCAGATCGAAGTTCGTATCGCGCAGATGGAGATGGAGGACGCCCGCCGGAGACAATCGAAGGCGCTCCCACTTGAGTCGCTTTTGGCCTGGCTGCGCAAACCGTGGCTTGCAACAGCTGCCACCGTGGCGCTGGCAGTTTTGGCGTTCATCTGGCTGCATCAGGATCCAGGAGCTTCCTCCCAAAGCCAGATCTTGAGTTCCTATACCCCAAATACAAGCATCCATGCCCGCGCATTCCATGATGATGCAGCACAGGCAACGGTCCTGATGCTCGATGGTCTCGACGAGATGCCTGCCGACCGAAAAATCTCCGGCATCAACGTCCACCACAGTCAGACTGACCCCGAAGTGGCCGCCACAACCCTTTTTGACGCGACAGGATCTCGTGTGCTCATGATCTCGCGTGACGCGGCGGGTAATCCGCTATTCTGGACGAAGACACCACGCGGATGAGGATCTTTCTGCCAGCTCTGCTTCTTCTGGTTGGCAGCGCGGTTTCCCGCGCCCAGGAGGCGTCGGCTCCTGCTGCCTCCAAAGCGCCTCCGGTCGTCAAACCAGCGACAGAAGGCAAGGTCTGGGGCGCTCTGATCTTCGCCGCCAATGAGAAGGGACAACTAACTGGTGCTGGTGATCAGGAGCCTTCGCGGCTGAAAAATCTCAACGAGCGGCTTTCGAAGGTGTTTTCATTCAAGCATTTTGAGATTTTGGGGCAGCATCAGCAGGACATCTTTCGTGAGTACGAGTCATGGGTGGTCCCCTCACGTGATCTGTTCTTGAAAATCGATTCCAAAGGGCCTGCTGACAACGGCGGGGTTAACCTGCATTTGCAAGTTTGGCGCGAACAGCAGGTGCTGGTGAAAAGCGACGCTGTTTTGCGCCCTGACAGTCCGCTCTTCATCGGCGGTCCCAAATGGAAAGACGGACGGCTGATCTTTGTGCTTTTGCTGGAGCGCAAATAGTCGGGAAAAGGTGGAAAAAATTCCGGGCCACCGTTTGTGGGGTGATCTGCGAACAAAACAAAAAACCCCGCATCTCTCACGAGATGCGGGGTGTTGTTTAATCTGGCAACGTCCTACTTTCACATGGCCTGTCGCCATACTATCATCGGCGCAACAGCGTTTCACTTCCGTGTTCGGAATGGGAACGGGTGGTACCACTGTGCCATGGTCACCAGACTGCGATTCACAAGGCCGTTAGGCAAATGAACCGAGGTCTGAGGACACTGGATTAATATTTCAGAGAGACGTTCTCTGACAACTGCATACAGGGAGAAACAAAATTCGAATCGAGCCTTTGGAACCAGGCTTGTTAGTTTGAGATGGAGCAATGCAAGACAAACGGATGATTAGTACCACTGAGCTGAACGCGTTGCCGCGCTTGCACCCGTGGCCTATCAACGTGGTAGTCTTCCACGATCCTTCAGGGAAAGCTTATCTTGGGATGGGCTTGGCACTTAGATGCTTTCAGCGCTTATCCCTTCCGCACATAGCTGCCCAGCGATGCTCTTGACAGAACAACTGGAACACCAGAGGTGCGTTAATTCCGGTCCTCTCGTACTAGGAATTAAACCCCTCAACTTTCCTACGCCCACAGAGGATAGAGGACCGAACTGTCTCGCGACGTTCTGAACCCAGCTCGCGTACCGCTTTAACCGGCGAACAGCCGGACCCTTGGGACCTTCTCCAGCCCCAGGATGCGATGAGCCGACATCGAGGTGCCAAACTTCATCGTCGATATGAACTCTTGGATGAAATCAGCCTGTTATCCCTAGCGTACCTTTTGTCCGTTAAGCGACGGCAATTCCACATTAAACCGCCGGATCACTTTGGCCTGCTTTCGCATCTGTTCGACCTGTAAGTCTCACAGTTAGGCTGGCTTATGCCAATGCACTCAACACGTGATTGCCAACCACGCTGAGCCAACCTTCGCGCTCCTCCGTTACTCTTTGGGAGGATACCGCCCCAGTAAAACTGACCGGCTGACATGGTCCCACATCCAGATTCATGGACTGCGGTTAGATCGTTCAATACCCAAGGGTGGTGTTTCATCGTCGGCTCTGCGATACCCGAAAGTATCACTTCAAAGCCTCCCACTTACGCTAAGCATGAAAACCAAACGACCAGTGACAGCTTACAGTTAAGGTGCATAGGGTCTTTCCGTCCTTCTGCGGGTAAGCAGCATCTTCACTGCTATTACAATTTCACTGAGCCCCTCGTTGAGACAGCGGACAACTCGTTACACGATTCGTGCAGGTCGGAACTTACCCGACAAGGAATTTCGCTACCTTAGGACCGTTATAGTTACGGCCGACATTCACGGGGACTTAGGTTCAGAGCTTTGCCTTGCGGCTGACCCCTTGCCTTAATCTTTCCGCATTGGTCACGTGTCACATCGTATACTTGGACTTTCGTCTTGGCACAATGCTGTGTTTTTGATAAACAGTCGGTTGTCCCCTTTCACTGCGACCCTCCGAGGAGGGCATCCCTTCTTCCGAAGTTACGGGACTAGATTGCAGAGTTCCTTAACGAGGTTTCACTCTTTCGCCTTGGTATATTCTACCCACCCACCTGTGTCGGTTTGCGGTACGGGCGGCCATGGAAAGGGCCACACGCTTTTCTTGACGGTCGGATCGAAGGACCGGATTTGGGTTGCCCCGCCTCCTTCTGCCACTTTCAGCCGGCATGCCTTCTCAATTTCCGCGCACGTGTGGTTTGACCATAGCCGGTTCGGGAATATTAACCCGATGTGCATCGCCGACGCCATTCGGCCTTGACTTAGCTCCCGACTAACCCTGGGGCGAACATCGTTGCCCAGGAAACCTTGGGTTTACGGCGGGGCGGGATTTCACCGCCCTTAACGTTACTTATGTCTGCATCCTCACTTCTGTGAACTCCACTGTCAGTCACCTTCGAGCTTCGACGCTCACAGAACGCTCCCCTACCACTACACCGGTCGTGACCGGTGCAATCCAGAGCTTCGGTATACCGCTTATCGCCAATCATTTTCGGCGCGAGATCTCTCGATGAGTCAGCTATTACGCACTGTTTAAATGGTGGCTGCTTCTAAGCCAACATCCTCACTGTCAAAGAAATCTCACTTCCTTTCCACTGAGCGGTATTTTGGCACCTTAGCTGCAGGGCTGGGCTGTTTCCCTTTCGACTATGAAGCTTATCCCCCACAGTCTTACTGCCATGCTACGTTCAAGGGTATTCGGAGTTTGATTGAGTTTGGTAGGCGGGTGTGCCCCCTAGCTCATTCAGTGCTCTACCCCCCTCGATAAGCGCATGACGCTGCACCTAAATACATTTCGGGGAGAACCAGCTATTACGGGGCTTGATTAGCCTTTCACTCCTACCCACAGCTCATCCGAGAACGTCTCAAGGTTCACCAGTTCGGTCCTCCACGTCGTATTACCAACGCTTCAACCTGGCCATGGGTAGATCGCCACCGCTTCGGGTTCAGCCCGTGCGACTTGTCGCCCTGTTCGGACTCGCTTTCGCTCCGCCTCCACCCCAGAAGGGCTTAGGCTTGCCACACAGACTGACTCGCAGACTCATTTTGCAAAAGGCACGCCATCACCGGACAAGCCGGCTCTGACACCTTGTAGGTATGTGGTTTCAGGTACTATTTCACTCCGCTCACGGCGGTTCTTTTCACCTTTCCCTCGCGGTACTTGTTCACTGTCGGTCACTAGCGAGTATTTAGCCTTATGCCGTGGTCGGCACATGTTCACACGAAATGCCACGTGGATCGTGTTACTCTGGGAGTCCCTAGGCGGTGTCTGATTTTCGGTTACGGGCCTTTCACCCTCTTTGGAGCGATTTTCCATTCGCTTCACCTAACCATTCACCTGCCACATCGGGCCCCAAACCCCGGAAGTAAACTTCCGGTTTAGGCTGGTCCGCTTTCGTTCGCCACTACTGACGGAATCGCATTCGCTTTCTTTTCCTCGCCTTACTGAGATGTTTCACTTCGGGCGGTATTGCGTCGACGCTCCTATGAATTCAGAGCGTCACGTGATGAGATGAATCATCACAGGTTATCCCATTCGGAGATCCCCGGGTCAAAGCCTGCTTGCGGCTGTCCGGGGCTTATCGCAGCTTACCACGTCCTTCATCGCCTGCTAGTGCCAAGGCATTCACTACATACCCTATAAATCTTGCATTGCGTTAAATCCATCTCCGGTAGATGCGGCTTGCGCCACACCGGAAATGTTTCGCCTGATTCTATTAACTTATCTTTTGAAACCTGATTTGGGTTCTCAAAAGGGCTCAATTGAATTTGTTTTCTACCCTGTATGCAGTTATCAAAGAACTTGAATCCTGAAATTTGCAGAAGTGCGTTTGAGTGATGGTGGGCAGGACTGGACTCGAACCAGTGACCCCCGCCTTATCAAGGCGGTGCTCTAACCAACTGAGCTACATGCCCGCTGATCATTTGGTGGAGGTAAGGAGACTCGAACTCCTGACATCAAGCTTGCAAAGCTAGCGCTCTACCAACTGAGCTATACCCCCGCTCAAGGCACAGAAAACGAAAAGGCTAAATTGCGCGCTGCGTCGTAGTTTGCGCAGTAAAAAGGTTTGTGATGGCTTTCGCCGGTTCACACGCCGTCTGTCTTGCGACAGCGAGGCGTCGACCTTGTCCAATGATTGGCGTGAGCCTTTGGACAATTCTCCATAGAAAGGAGGTGATCCAGCCGCAGGTTCCCCTACGGCTACCTTGTTACGACTTCATCCCAGTCACCAGTCTTGCCTTAGGGCGCTGCCTCCTTGCGGTTGGCGCGCGCACTTCGGGCGAAACCAGCTTCCATGATGTGACGGGCGGTGTGTACAAGACCCGGGAACGTATTCACGGTACCGTAGCTGATGTACCATTACTAGCGATTCCAGCTTCATGGAGTCGAGTTGCAGACTCCAATCTGAACTGAGCCCAGTTTTGTTGATTTCCTCCACCTCGCGGTATCGGTTCACATTGTACTGGGCATTGTAGTACGTGTGCAGCCCTGGTCGTAAGGGCCATACGGACTTGACGTCATCCCCACCTTCCTCCTCGTTGATCGAGGCAGTCTGATTCGAGTGCTCCGGAAAACCGGGTGGCAACAAATCACAGGGGTTGCGCTCGTTGCGGGACTTAACCCAACATCTCACGACACGAGCTGACGACAGCCATGCAGCACCTGTGCAAAGCGGGTATTGCTACCCTATCCGCCTTTCAGCGGAGACACAATGCATGTCAAGACCAGGTAAGGTTCTTCGCGTTGCATCGAATTAAGCCACATACTCCACCGCTTGTGCGGGTCCCCGTCAATTTCTTTGAGTTTTAATCTTGCGACCGTACTTCCCAGGCGGCACGCTTAACGCGTTAGCTCCGGCGCGGACGCGGTCGATTGCGCCCACACCAAACGTGCACCGTTTACTGCCAGGACTACCGGGGTATCTAATCCCGTTTGCTCCCCTGGCCTTCGTGCCTCAGTGTCAGTAACTGCCCAGTGACCTGCCTTCGCCGTTGGTATTCCTCTAGATATCTACGCATTTCACTGCTACACCTAGAATTCTAGTCACCTCTTCAGTACTCTAGCATGGCAGTATCGGATGCAATTCCGAGGTTGAGCCCCGGGCTTTCACATCTGACTTGCCACGCCACCTACGCACCCTTTACGCCCAGTGATTCCGAACAACGCTTGAGACCTCTGTATTACCGCGGCTGCTGGCACAGAGTTAGCCGTCTCTTCCTCTTGCGGTACCATCAATTTGCAAAGGTGTTAGCCCCGCAACCTTGTTCTCGCATGACAGGAGTTTACAATCCGAAGACCTTATCCTCCACGCGGCGTCGCTCCATCAGGGTTGCCCCCATTGTGAAAGATTCTCGACTGCTGCCACCCGTAGGTGTCTGGACCGTGTCTCAGTTCCAGTGTGGCTGGTCGTCCTCTAAGACCAGCTACCCGTCGTAGCCTTGGTGGGCTTTTACCCCGCCAACTAGCTGATAGGCCGCGGACCAATCGGGAAGTGACAGGCCTTGCGGTCCCCGTCTTTGATCTCTCGATCACATGCGGTATTAATCCAAGTTTCCCTGGGCTATCCCCCGCTTCCCGGAATGTATCCACGTGTTACGCACCCGTTCGCCACTGGACTGTCGCGATATTGCTACCTCAACAGTCCCGTTCGACTTGCATGTCTTATCCACGCCGCCAGCGTTCGTTCTGAGCCAGAATCAAACTCTCCAAAAAAATATTTTGCTGGCATTTAAGCCAGCCAAATTGACTGTGCCTGTTTAAACCACAGACACCTGCGCACTTTCGCGCGCAGCGCACAATTTAGCCTTCTGTTTTCTAGCGACATCGCTTGGTTTTCACCTCGCATTTGTCGCTTCTGTTTTCTGAAAGATCGTTTCTGAATTTCGGGAATTGTGAGCCGCTTTTGCCTCTCGCCCTTCCTTTTTTCAGCCCGCGTTTTTCGCTGCGGGACGGGCAGATTAGTACAACTCCGAATCCCCGCAACATGATTTTGAACTTTTTTCATCAAAACCGCTTCGGCTTCGCGGATGTTTTTCAAAAAGCCTTCCGTCTGCTGCTTGACACACCGGAAAATGCGCTCCGCAACCGCGCCCGTTGATCATGCGAAACGATGCATGCGATCGACTTCTCAGCACATCATCCAACACGCTGCTTCTTCATCACGCGATACACCAGCCACGCAGCGATGTTAATCACCGCCATCGCCGCCAGCAACTGGGCAAAAGTCGTCGCAAGGCTGCCCTTGCCCAATCCGCTGCCCACGAGGCTGAATGCAACATTCAAGGGCAGGTAGCCGAGCGCTGTGCCAAGCAAGAAACGACTGTGCCGCACAGGTGTCATGCCGAGCAAAACATTCAGCACGAGGCCGGGCACCATGAGTTGCCGCACCCAGAACACGCGCATGATGGAAGGCTTCTTGATGAGCTTCTTCAGCCACGGCCATTTCCCCGCCCGTGCCTCAGCTGCGCGACGGAATCCGTGACGTGATAAGGCAAATGCGCCGTAGGATCCCAGCGTCGATCCTACCAGCGATAGCGCCAAGCCTTCACCAAAGCCGAAAATCAGTCCTGCGACGGCGCACATCGGCAGACGCGGCACGCCAAGCATCACCACAATCGCGCATGCGGCCGTGAAAACGACATGTGCACCCCAGCCGAAATCACGCACGAGCGTTTTCCACGTCTGCACGTTGGTGATCCACGCCTTGAGCGGCGTGAAATGCGCCAGCGCCATGAACGCGGCAACCAGCACCACGGCCAGCAGCACCTGTCGTGTCTCCTTGTTCAGGGCACGCGATGTTTCCTGCTCCACCTCGGAGGCAATCGCGACATCGAGCTCCTCCGGCTCCTGCGTGGAATCGTCAGCCATCTCGGGTCTTATTGCAGCTTCCAGAGCTTCGCGTCGCTACGCACGTAGATCGCGCCGTCGGAAATCGCGGGCGTGGTCAAAATTGTCTCCTTGAGTTCGATTTCCTGCTTCACCAAGCCTTCCGGCGCGTCTGGGTCGACGGACTGGAAAATGCCGCGCTCGTTCACGATGTAGATGCGTTTTCCCGCGGCGACTGGCGAGCCGCTGAACGGCCCCTTAAGGCGCAGCTTCCACGCCTCATCACCATTCTTCGTGCTCGCCTTGATGAGCACACCCGCGCCGTTCACCACGTAGATGTGATCGCCCAGCACCAGCGGACTCGATGTGCCAGGATTCAGCTTCTCATTGCGCCAGAGCTGAGTCACCGAGCCCTTCTCCGGCGAGAGCGCCGTGATGCCCTTCGACACCGCGTAGAGCAGATCGCCATGCACCACGCTCGATGGGATCGTGCTCGCCCCATCTTCGTAATTCCACACCGTTTTGCCCGTCGATGGGTCCACGCCGAGGATGCCTTTGCTCGACTGCAAAGCGGCCACGCCCTTCCAAAGCGTCGCACTCGTCCAGTTCGCCGCTTTCGGACGATCCAACTTCCATTTGTTGCGTCCTGTAGCCACATCGAGGCCTGCGGCGAAGGATTCGCTGTCATTCTCGCTCTGCACCACCAGCGTTCCGTCGATCACCACAGGCGACTGCGACATGCCGAGGCTGTTGCTCGCGTTTGGATAGTCAAACGTCAGCCCACGCAGCCAAAGCAGATTGCCATCGAGATCGAATGCGAACAGATCATTCGACGAAAACAGCGCAAACACGCGGTCGCCGTCGCTGCAAGGCGTGTTGGCAGCCACGCAGGTCTTGTTGTGCGACATCGTGCGGCCGGTGGCCCGCATCGCACGTTCCCAGCGCTTCGATCCATCCGAAGCATTGAAGCAAAACACATGCAGCGTTTCTTGTCCTGGGCCGCTGGAGCATGTCACGAACACACGCTCGCCCACCACGATCGGTGCGGAAAGCCCGCGTCCAGGCAAATCCGCCGTCCATGCGATCTTCAGCTCTTCCGCAGGCGCTTTTGCCTCCGTCGAAACTGCTGTCGCGTTGGGGCCGCGGAATTGCAGCCAGTCGGCGAACGCAAAAGATGAAACAGAAAAGCTGAAAGCTAAAACAAGAGAGGTCTTCATGGTTTTGGGTGCTGAGTCCGGGATGTTTATCTTTTAGCCTTCATCTTTTAGTTTTTTGCGAGAATCGCCGTTCCTGTCGCATCGCACACGCGGAGCTGGAATTCCCACTCCACCGTCCATTGCTCCGTCTGCTCGTTCTGGCAGCACTTCACGAGGATCGTGTTCTTCCCCTTCTTGAGCTGGCACGGCAGTTTGTATTGATCGAGTTTTGCGCCGCGGTGGTATTCGTCGCGCGCGAAGAGCAATTCGCCATTGAGCCAGACCTTCCAGCCGTTTTTGCAGCCGATGCGGATTTCTGCCGGACGATCGCTCTCACTGAAGAAATCCGTCGCCGCATAGCCCACCACGCTCTTCTCCATGCCGAAAGGCTTGTTGAAATCGATCTTCCCGTACTCGTCCTTGCTGATGAAATCGACCCACTTCGCCTCCTTGCTCTTGCCTTCGTAGCTTGCATCGAACTTCAGCTCCTTCTCCGGCGGATACACCGTGTCGAAACCGCCACGATCCGCGTTGCTGAACGGCGCGATCAGCTTCCAGCTCATGAGAAAGCCGAAATGCTTCGGCAGATCCACCTGCTGGCCCAGATCGCGCAGCTTTTTCGTCAGCGTCTTGATCTGATCTTCGTCACGCGCCCCGCCGAGGCCCTTCTGATAGGCTGCCACGGCTGAATCCTTGTCTTTCTTGTCCATCGCCGCGTCACCGGCCTCGATCAGCTTCGCCACCGGATGCCGCCGCAGGTCACTGCTCACATCATTCAACAATGTGGGCGTTAAATTCTCCGCCAGCTTCTCATCCGCACGATGAATCAGATCAAAGGCAACCACACGCGCGTTCGGGCTGTTCTTTGTGTCCTTCAAAAACGCCACCAACGCGTCCACCGGCATCTTTTTTGACTTCAACGCCTCGTCCGCTATCACTCCGACAGCCGCGCGCAGCCAGTTCTCCGCCAGCGGATTCGCCCCGTTCATGCCTTTGAGCACCTCCGGCAGCGCCGACGCATCCGCCTTTACGATTTCCTGCCATGCCTTGCCCGCCGCCTCATTGCCCTGCCCCTCCTTCTGCACCGCGCGCAGTGTCTCGATGGGTTTCGACAAGTCCTCTGCCGCGTGCAACGGCAGAACGGCGATAGACAACAACAATACGATGGTTGGCTTCATGGAATAGTGGCGCATGCTTTCACAAAGAACGCCAGCCGCCAAGCTGGAGTTTCGATCCAGCCCCATCGCATCACATCGGGGCTGACTCGGTCCCACCTTCATCGTCCGGATGGCTGTGGAACTGTAGATTGTAGAGTTTCTGGTAGAGCGGCGAAATCCGCATCAGTTCCTGGTGAGGCCCTGCCGCCTCCACATGACCATTTTGCATGACAATGATCTGATCCGCAGCCAGCACGGTGGACAGGCGATGGGCGATGGCCACGACCGTGCGCCCTTCGGCAAGATCGTGAATCGCCTCCTGGATGATGCGCTCGCTCTCTGTATCGAGCGCTGAGGTGGCCTCATCCAGCAGCAGAATCGGTGCGTTCCTGAGGATGGAGCGGGCGATGGATATGCGCTGTTTCTGCCCGCCAGAGAGATTGACGCCGCTGTCTCCCACCACGGTGTTGTAACCACCCGGCATGAGACGCACGAACTCTTCCACATGGGCTTTCCGCGCGGCGACCATAATCTCCTCGTCCGTCGCGTCGAGACGTCCATAGCGGATGTTCTCGCGAATGGTGTCATGGAACAGAAAGACATCCTGGCTCACCACGCCGAAGTTTTCGCGCAAGGATCGCTGGCTCACGTTTCGAATGTCGCGTCCGTCCACTTCGATGCTGCCCTCATCGACATCGTAGAACCGGAGCATCAACGAGAACAGGGTGCTCTTGCCTGCCCCGGTCGGGCCCACCAACGCGTAAAACTTGCCGGGCTCGAGGCTCAGATTGATGCCGTGGACCGCTTTGCGCTGGATCTTGTTTCCTGTCTCATCGGCGTAAGCGAACGTGACGTCTTTGAAGACGACATTCCCTCCCGACGGCCTCAAAGCAGTGGCCTGCGGAGCATCTTTGACCTCCGGGACACGATCCAGCAGTTCAAAGACCGATTCGGTGGCGACAATCGTGCGTTCAAGGGTCAGTCCGAGACGGCTCAGCTCCTTGACGGGCGGATACATCTGCAGGAGCGCCATCACGAGCAGAAGAAACTGGTCGGCCGATTTCCCCTGCATCCACCAGCAGATCATCCCCGCTGCGATGCCAAGCGATGCCACGGTCTCGACGAGCGTGCCGCTGAGATCGGACATCCTGTTGAAGCGAATCGCATCCGCAGTCATGGCAGTGTTCGCCTTGTTGAAACGGTCCAGTTCATAGTCCTCCCGTGAGTTGCCTTTGACGACGCGGATGCCGCCAAGCGCCTCATGCATGCACACCAGCATGTCCGAGCTGGCCTGGGTTTCGATCTGCCCGCTCCTTTGTGCTTTTTTGGCGATGATGCGCACGGGAATGATGCACAGCGGGAAGACCAGCAGGGAAAGCAGGGTGAAAAGCCAGTCCATGCTGAACAGCACAAAGAGGATCGACAGGATCGTCAGCGGGTGCCTGGTGAGCGCCTGCACGAGGGCAAGGGCATTCGTCTGCAGCATGGTGGCCTGAAGGCTGACCACCTGCATGAGCTGGCCGCCCTTGGAGCGGTTGAAGAAGCTCAGCGACTGGCGGAGGATCGCCTGATAGAGATCATGGCGGATCTGATACAGGATGCGCATGGATGCGGTGACATAGGTGCGCGTGCTCAGGTAACCGAGGAAGCCGCGGATGAAGATCAGCAGCGGAATGCATGCACAAGCGCCCACGACAACTCCCAGACTGGCCTTTGCATCGTTCTCCAGGTGGAAAACTTTGGCGAGGTCCACCTGGCCCACGAACGGCAGATTACGCACCATGCTCTTCGAAATAGCCCCGCCTTTGAGAACGATGGAGAAAATGACCTGGAAACCGATCAGCATCACCGCATTGGAGGCCGCCGCAGCCATCCCGAACAGAACGCCCACCGCCATCCGGTGCCACTGCGGACGCACATAGGAAAGCAGACGTTTCAGATACGTCATGCTGCCCGCCTTGATGTTGGGACGGTATTTGGCCGGCAGCAGGCGCAGAAGGAACATTCGATGCAAAAAGTGGTTGGCGAACGCTCCGTGGTGGAGCAGGCGGGCGATAAAAGGCGGTTGGAAGCCGCTGGTCAATGGATCGTTTGGCCAGATGCGCCCAGCAGCGTCTCTACCGACAAAAAAAAACGTGGGCTATTCGCAAGAAAAAGCACTTGTCATCTGCGAACCGGGCATGAGAAGAATGCGCAATGGATCGCACAGGATCGGCAGGCCCCAAGGACGAAAACGAAACCAAAACCGCCCTCTTCGTCGGTCATCCAGGGCACGAGTTGCGGGTTTATCACTGGCTGGAACTCAATCGTCCCGTCGTGTGCTGCCTCACCGATGGATCAGGCGGGCTCGAAGTGCCGCGCATTGCTTCCACGTCGCGCCTGCTGTCGCATGCCGGCGCCACCGAAGGCGTCATTTTCAGCCGGGTGTCTGACAAGGCGCTGTATCGCATGCTTCTGGATGGACAAGCGGAGTTCTTCGCAGGTTTGGTGGATGAGCTGGCCCGGTCGTGGATCGATGCAGGGATCACCCGCGTGGCCGGCGACGCCGCCGAGGGTGTCAACCCCACCCACGACATCTGCCGGTTCCTTATTGACGCCACCGTGGCACGCATCCGATTGCTGACCGGCCGTGAAGTGACGAATCTCGAATTCATGCTGATGGAACATCCCGACTCCTGCCCGGACCATCTGCATGAGCAGGCCATCCGGCTGCATTTGGATCATGATGCGGTGCAGCGGAAAGTGAGAGCAGCATCCGATTATGCAGAACTCAAGAGTGAGGTCGAGATGGCCTTGGAGCGCTTCGGCACCGCTGCATTCGCCACAGAATGCCTTTATCCAGCCAATACGCAGACCATGCTGGCACTTTGGGAGCATGAACCTCCCGCTTATGAACGCCACGGCAGGCAGAGGGTTGGTGTGGGACGCTACGAGCATGTCGTCCTTTACCGGCAGCATGTCCTGCCCGTTCTCCAGGCGATTCAGGCCGCCACAGTCCACAAACCATGAACGGAGATGCCGTGGAGTTGGGTGAAGTGCGATGGCTGGCTGGCAAATGCGGGCTGGCCGTGGACGAACTGCCTGAGCCTGTGCTGGTCAGCACGTTGCTTCATCATGGGAAGGCAACACCGGCGCTGGATGCCTATTTGACATGGTGGCTGGGCCATTCCGATCCCGACAGCAACTTTGAGAGAAAGACGCGATGGCTGCGCTGGATGCCCGCACGGGTGGTTCTGCGAATCATGATCTGGCTGGGATACGATGGTCTGCTGTATCGAAGTGCGGACGAGATTGTCGGACATGTTTTCTTCCAGCAACACGGGACCAGCCTCTGTGCATTCTCTCTTGCTCTGGCCGGGAAACTTCAAGGCAGGGGCCTTTCTTCGGTGCTCATGCTGGATTTCGTCGCACATGCCGGCAGTCTCGGCGGGATCATGCGCGCTCATATCGGCACCGGTCGCAACCGGGTCACCAATCGCGCGCACGAGATACTGCGCGCCAACGAAACTCATCTTCCGTTGCACGTCACACCTGACGGATGGATTGCCTTTGAGCGATAAACATCCCCATTGAATTGCGCTGGAATGAGCACTGGTGTCAGACCGAAAACGCCATGTGACGGCTCTTGGAACCCTCAAGACACGGACCCGGCCGATCCGACACGGCGCCGGATTTCAATCCACCTTTGAGTGTTGAAAACTTCCTGTTCCCATTCCCGTGCCACCAGTCCCCTGCGGTCGCATTGGGCTTCAATCCATCCAAAATCATGATGGATGCAGCCAGGGACGTCCGATTCATGACTGGTTCCAACCCACGCAAGTCCCCTATGGTCAGGGTGGCTGTCGTCCGCGCTCAAATAAGAAGTCAAAAAAACACCATCGGGGGTCGAGTCGCGTACAAACGAGTCCAGCATCGATTCGATCTGGGGCTTGGACGCATGAGTCCACACGGATCTGGCCAGGAAGAAATCGAACTTAGTACCGAACACCGATGTGTCGAAGTGCGGATTCGTGTCGAACCTGGGATGCTTTGCTGCCACCACCTCGGGCTCCAAAAAATGGTCAAGCCCGGTTCGCAGCCGGTCGGGACGCGGCTCGATCCCGAAGTAGCAAGACGGAGCAAGGAAATGGATCAACCAATACCCCCCGCGCAGCACGCCACAGCCAATGTCCACAACCTTCGAATGCGGACTCAGCCCGGCCTTGAGCAATGCAATCAGCTGTATCCTGCCTCCCATTTCAAACTCACGCACAGGAACCCCTAGAAACTCCTTTTCACCAAGAGCGGCAGCCTTTTGTTGCAACGTCATGAGCCGGAGTTTCCGCCCTCCGCCGGGTTGTTCAACCTTGATTCGCGCAGGATGCCCATCCCCCGGCCAGGCATGACTTCATCCGTTGTTCCTGACGCGTGATAACCCAGTGCCCGCATGCCTGCACGCGCCTCGTGAGCGATCAGCCACCGCTCGTACGCATGCAACTCGCCGCGGTCAGGAGTTGCACCGACCTTGGCTCCAAGAGCCTGTGCCTCGTGAAGTCTCAACCCGAGATGTGCCTCCAGACTTCTGAAATCCACCCGGCCCGCCACCAAATCCTCGTAACGGACCACAACTGCGTTTTCACCCGCAAGCGGATTCAGCCAGCTGGTGGTCAGCGCATTCCAGTGACGTGCGAAACTGACCGCCCCGGTCAGTGGATGATCAGGCCATCGCGAAAACATCCTCCAAGGCACCCCGGGCTGAATGGCCCGGCTCAAAGAGCAATAGGCGTCGAAAGGATGACGAACCAGCACCACAATCCGGGCTTTGGGAAACAACCATGTGAGCAGTCGTGCCTCGGCAGCTCCCAGCCGCACCTCCTTCATCCCCCAACGGCGGAACCCCATGCGATTGGCCGGTCCTCCCATCCAGCGCAAAAGAAAACCGCGCAGAGCCATCCAGAAATCTTCACCCAAAGGATACAGATTGGCGATCCAACGCGTGGCCAGCGATGCTGCGGCGACATCCGCTGGAATCCAGAAATCCTTTGGCGGCCACTCACGGGTGATCGCACACAAGGCGGAGGTGATCTGCGGAAGCAGAGCCATGCGCCCGAACGGTTCCCCCCAAAGGAAAGCCGACGGATCCGTGCAGAGAATGCGCTGCAGGAGCGTGGATCCACTACGCCAGCTCGTGGCGAGCACGAAAACTGGCGCCTCGTTGTCGGATTGCGCGGCTTCACCTCCAGTTCCAAGAATCTCGAGCGCTGTGCCCAGCCTCTCCAAGTCAGTACGTGGAAATCGTGGACACACCAGACCCGCCGCCAATTGCCTCAAACAGTCTGCCAGGCGCGTTCGATGTCTCATGATGCAGTGGAAACAATCTTGGACACATGTCTGTAAAATCAACCGCCGGTCTGCTCAATGACAACGGGCACCGTCACGGGAAATTCGGGGGTCAGGCCATCGAACCAAAACACATGTTCCTGCACGAGGGTGATTTCCAAATGATACAGCCCCGCTTCTGATGGCGCGACCACCCTGAGCTTCACCTGTGCTTCTGTTCCAGGCTCGATCGGAGACGCCAGCAACGTTCGTGGATTTTCAAATATCAGCATCTCGCCCGTGCTGCCGTTGCGCCAATGATGACAAAACGCCAGTGGCATGGCTCCGCCACTGGAGAGTGTCACGGATGACTCATTTTGCAGGGCCACTTCCAGAAGCACCCTGCCCCCGATTTCGGTCTGGAACGGTCCGGTGTGATGCAACAGCCGAAGATGAATGTCCGGAAGGTCCGTTGACTTTAGACGTGCCATTGGGGGCTGGATTACGTCCGGTCTTTCCAACTGCAGAAATGCATCCTGTCGCGCCATCAACTGGCGTTGCGCCCGCTGCTGCCAACGAGCGGCAAAAACCGCCACCTCAGTCGATGGCTGGATCACCGCCTCATAAAGTGTGAGGTATGACCGCACTGCTTGATCCAGGTTGCGGTGCTGGCGGACGAATCCTGACACCTCCCTGACCGCGGTCGGATCGTAACGCTGGATTTCCGCGCGAAGATTCTCCACGCTCGCCTCGCGGGTCAGCAGCCGGGCACCACAATTCCAGTTCAGCGCATGCTCCAGATTTTCAGGCGTCACCATCCCGCCCAGCCCGAGGAAGTCGCACATGATCGCCGCACAGCCCGTGGCCAATGCCTCCATCACGCAACGGCCCTTTCCGAACACCAAGTCGAACGCATCGAGCATCGCCTCGGGACGCTCACATGAGCGCCCTACGCCCGCCCCAATGACCTCAAGGCCCACTCCCTCCGCGTCGCAAGCTTCTTGAATGGCCTGCAACCAAGTGTCATCGGGTTTGGCGTAATTGCTGAACACCACTGCACGTGCAGGTTTGGCGGGCAAGAATGACCGGGGCCGAAAGCGGTTCAAATCCACTGCATTGCCGATCACCCGGACTTCTTCCTGTGCCAAAAACGCGTCCTTCATCAACCGTTCCCGGCAGTTGAAGTCCACGACCACATAAGCCCGCAGCATGGGATGCACGGGCGGAAAATCATGCCAGGACGTGGCATCATGACACAAAAAAATCCCCGGCACCCCGGGGAAGTGATGGAGCGCCGAGAGTGTTTCCACGTGATGATGGCCATGAATCACGTGCGGTGGTGTTTCCACCTGCTCCAGGCCCGACACCACGGGGACGCCGGCCTCAATGATCTCGGCCGCGATACCGCCGGGGTTGGGTGTGTAAACTACCACTTCGCATCCCGCCGCACGCAGGCCAAACGCCAGGTCGCGAACCACGATTTCCGTCCCCGAACGGGCGTTGAGCTTGATGTTGGTCAGCAGGACTCTCACAGGGTAGTTTTACCTGAATACAACTTCAAATCCGAATCAACCATGATCCGCACCATCTCCTCAAAACTGGTCCGCGGCTGCCAGCCAATTTCATTTTTGATCTTCTCCGTGGAGCCGACCAGCGGGATTTCCGCCTCCTCCCGGTGAAAGACCGGATTGACCACCACATGCTTTCTCCAATCGAGTCCCGCATGGGAAAACGCCAGCTCACACAACTCTCCCACGGAGTGCGGCGAGCCGGTGGCAACCACGAAGTCATCCGGCTTGTCATGATTCAGGATCGCATGCATCGCCTGCACATAGTCGGGCGCGTAGCCCCAGTCGCGCTTCGCGTCGAGGTTTCCAAGCTCCAGCTTTTGCTGCTGCCCCGATTTGATGCGAGCCACCGCCGAGGTGATCTTGCGCGTGACAAACTCCGGGCTCCTGCGCGGGCTTTCGTGGTTGTAGAGAATTCCGACACCGCAGAACATGCCGTAAGCCTCCCGATAATTGCGCGCGATGTGGTAGCCCGCGAGTTTGCTGATGCCGTAGGCGCTGCGCGGATTGAGCGGCGTGGCCTCCGTTTGAGGAAATGCCGCCGGACGGCCAAACATTTCGCTGGAGCCCGCAAAATAAACACGGCAGGCCGGTTGCAGCTCGTGCAGGCTGGTCAGCAGCCCGTGCGTGCTGGAAATATTGTTCTGGATGGTTTGCAGGCCTTCTGGCAGTTGCTCGCCGACGTAGCTCGAAGCGGCCAGATGGTAGCATTCGTCGAACGGGACGGTGGCGAGCAACTGGTACAGCCTGATGCCGTTGTCGAGCGCGATGAAATGCAGCTTCAGGTGTTCCTGTGTAAACAAAGCGTTGCCTTCGGGAAAGCTGCTCTGCGTGCGTTCCAGCACTGAACGCCGGGTGATCCCGTGAACCTCATAGCCGAGGCTGAGCAAATGCACGGCCAGATAGTAGCCGTCCTGGCCGGAGATGCCTGTGATAAGGGCTCGTTTCATGTGGGGAAATTCAGCCGGGCTGCAATTTGTTGTCCGCGTCGTCCGGGCGCTCCGCAATGCACTCAATCCGCATGGCGCGCAACAGCATCCGGGTGCTTTCTTCCCACGTCATGCAACGCACACCATGGGAGGATGGTGCACGGCCATGCCGGGACAGATCGAGCCATTCTTTGATCGCATCTGCGAGTTCTGCGGGCCGGTCGGCATGAAAGTAGAAGGCATGCTCCCCCGCCACCTCCCGGAAGACCGGCAGATCACGCAGTATCAAGGGCGTTCCATGCTGGGCAGCCTCGACAATCGCAAGGCCAAAACCCTCGGCATATGAAGCGAAAATCAGCGCATCACATTCCTTGTAGAGGCGATCGAGTTCCGCGTCCGGCAAACCTGTCAGCCAATGGAAGCTACGTCCCTGCTGCGGGTGCGATCGCATTCGGGATACGAATTCATCGTCGCCCCAGCCCTGTTTGCCCACAAACACCAGACTGAGATCGCAGCCCTCAGACCACAATTGGTCAAACGCTTCGAGAACCTGCTCATGTCCCTTTCTCGGTTCGATCGTGCTGACGATCAGAAAGACGGGTTTTTCCTTCGGGCACACGAGCGGATCTGCAAACGCGGCCTCATCCGCCTGGTAATGGACGTCGTTCCGAATGTCTGCGCCAAGATGGAAATGACCGATGCGCAGATCGAGGCGGCGCGGGATCTGATTCTCCTGCATCCATTGGACGAAATCATTCTGAGTGGCTTCGGAAATCGTGATGACTTCGGAGGCAATCGATGCGACGCGCGTGAGCCAGCCGCTGAAAACCTCATGCATCCCCGGTGGGAAGAACGCGGGAAATCGGACCGGAATGAGGTCATACATGACAAAGCAGCAGGACACATTCCATGAGCGAAGCCTGCGCAGCTCCTCCCAATAATCTTCTCCGCCATCCATGAACAGGTCCACCGCAAGATAGAAGCTGCCCGGAGTGGGCTCCACCGGGAGATCCTCATCCTGCGTCTGTTCTTTGATCTGGGTTGGGAGTGCCGCGGCGAACGTGTCAGCGTAGCAGAATCTGCCGCGCCGAAAGACCACGGGCCGGACATCATACGTGTCCGCGACGAGGCAGTTCAAATTCGTGAGAATGTTCCGCGTGACGCGCTGAATGCCGCTCTTCGCATCGAACATCGAGAGGACGGAGACCTCGTAAAGGATCTGTGGCCGTCTGGGCGTGACGACATTCATCACGATTGACCTGGCCAGCAGGCCAAGCTGCCGGTCCTCAAGACATCCTGCCCGCCGCAAGACGGCCGCCAGGCCCTCCACCAGACTCTCACGGCTCTCCACCACGCGATGCTGGTGTGCCTTGGGCACAATGAAGTCGAGGGTCTTCCGCGCGGTGATGTCCCAGGAGAACTTTTTCGACTGGACCAGCGCACGTGCTGAGAGCTCTTCCCTGAATGCATCGTCAGTCAACACGTGCTGCAGCTTGTCCCGGATGGAGTCGACAGAAAGAGGATCGAACATGGCTTCTTCGTAACCAATGACCTCGGGCAGGCTGGAGGTGTTCGATGCAATGGCAGGCGTGCCGCAGGACATGGCTTCAAGCGGCGGGAAACCGAATCCCTCGTAAAGGGATGGAAAGATGAATGCCTTGCTGAGGTTGTAGAGTTGCACGAGTTCCTCGTCAGTCACCCTGCCGGCGAGAATGATCTCGTCAGCGTCCAGATGGTAATCCGCCATGAGGTGCTGCTTGGTTTTCGCCGGGTCACCACATGGCGGGCTGATGATGACGAACTGATGGCTCGTGCGGATGCCACGATCCAGCCGGGAGTATGCCTCGATCGCCCTGTGAAGGTTTTTATGGGGATCGAAATTCCCCGCGTAAAGAACAAATGGCCTGGTGATGCCAAGCCGCTGCAAAAGTCGTTCCCTGGCCTCCTCACCAACCCGCATCCGCCGGAACTTGTCAGACACGCCTGCGGAAATATTGACGACGGTGTCAGGAGGGAGCTTCAAATGCTCAATCAAGTCCTGCCGCGTGTTTTCAGAAATCGCCAGAAACTTCTGCGCCTGTTTGAACTCGTCCATTTGACGGAAATACCATTCACGAATGCCACGTCTGGCGAGATGGGTCTCCTGGTCCAGGTACGGAATCAGATCATAAGCGATCACAGCGCGTGAGATGTGGGGTGGAAGCCCCGCGAACATCGGAGCAACCTCGTTCAACCAGCCTTCAAACATGCTGGCAATGAGCAACACATCTGGCTCCAAGGCAGCGATGGCGTGGCAATAGACCCGCCGGGTGATTTCCAGATGCTGTACGCTGTCCTTTCTGGATGCGTCCACCGGCAGAGGCAGTGATATGATGTGAATCCTGTCCTGCGGAACAAATTCCCGCAATTGATCCCGCAGAGGCAGGATGGAACCAGGGATGCGATCGTTCAGCACCACCCAGATCTCACATGTGGAGCTTGCGTTTCGTGCCAGGGCCTTGGTCAGCTCAAGCGCATAGCGTCCGATGCCCCGCGCGCCGCTGGCCCCCTGGCAGCATTGGAGGTCGACGAGAATGCGTGTGCGTTTGGGGTTGGCGGGAACAGCCCCGGCATGGTCAGCGTGGTCTCCTGCCACAATAGATATGGATCCCTGGGTCTGTTCTCCGGCCAGAGCGGCTTTCAAATCTGCCAGCAGGCTTCTGGCATCTGCGCCCAAATGTTGCGGCTCTCCAAAGGAGTGCCGTGGCAAGATGCGACGGGATTCCAAGAAAAATTTTTTGGGGTGCCTCCATGCGAAAGCAATGATCTTCCCGGGTTGTCTCACCAGCAACCTGGCGGCCTTCCGCACGTGACGAATCATCCACGCCAAAGTGAGCGGCACTTCCCACGCATCATCGACGAATCCCTGATGCAGCAGGGGATGATGCAAGGTGGGTCTGCGCTGCTTCATTCAAGGCATCCAGTGCTGGCAGAAGAGCGAGGACATTCACCAGCATCTGCCCGCTCAGGTTATGACACCATCGCGAACAAGAGCAAGCCGCAAACATCCGCCGAATCCATTCTTGACGTTCCATTGACTCGATGTCCAATGGGCAATGTGGCAAGCGGGGCTGTGTTCAGGCACGAAGCAGCATGGCGGCCATTCATCACATAGCAACACATGACGAAGGAAGAGATTGGGGCTGAGGTCGCCAAAATCCGGTGGTTTCACCGTATTGATCTGGGTCAAGGCATCATCACCCCCGGCGTGGGAGATTCTCCGGCCGAACTGGCGTGCCTGGGCATGCCGGCTGATCTGTCAGGCAAGACGGTGCTCGATATCGGCGCCTGGAACGGATTTTATTCCTTTGAAGCAGAACGCCGGGGTGCCCGGCGTGTCCTGGCGACTGACTCCTTCGTCTGGAGCCATCCGCATTATGGGCAAGAAGGCTTCAACCTCGCCCGCCGGGTCTTGGGCAGCAAAGTCGAGGACAAGCATCTTGACGTGATGGACTTGTCCCCGGAAAAGATCGGCACGTTCGATGTGGTTCTGTTCCTCGGGGTGCTCTACCACATGCGGCACCCCTTGCTCGCTTTGGAGCGCGCCGCCAGTGTCACCACGGAAGACGGCATGCTCATTCTGGAAACGCATGTGGACATGCTCCATCTGAACCGACCGGCGCTGGCATTTTATCCAGACAGCGAACTGGGATGCGATCCTTCCAACTGGTTCGGCCCAAATCCGGCGGCCGTGGTGGGCATGCTGAAAGCCGTCGGCTTTGAACAGGTTCAAATTGCCGCCCCTCCCCCGGAGTCCAGCTCCTCATCGGGCTACCGGGTGTTTTCCGGGCAGTTCAAAGGCAACCCGGAGGCTGTTGCTGGAAACCGCATGATCTTCCACGCATGGAAGAAATTCGACCCAGGACGTGAGCAGCAGCATGACATGGCTGCGGTTCGTGAGGACACGGATTGCAGCGTCACCACAGTGGAAGGGTTCAAGATGCACCTCGACCCTGCGGACATACTCATCAGCGGTCCCATCATGGAGACAAAAAGTTGGGAGCCCCACGTGACCGCCGTGTTCAAGCGGGAGCTGGCCGCCAAGTCCGGCGGTGTGTTTCTGGATGTGGGTGCAAACATGGGCTGGTTCGCCCTGACTGCAGCGGCCCAGCCGCAATGCGCCAAGGTCATCGCTCTGGAGCCCAATCATGGCAATGTGCAACTGCTGTATCGGAGCATGCTGGCCAACCACTTTGACAAGATCACCGTTTACCCCTTTGCGGCGGGGGACAAGCCCACGGTGCTCCGGCTCTCATCTTCCGCAGGCCCCACGGGGACCGGCTTTGTCTCGCCTGCCGGGGAACATCACGATGCTGCCGTCGTTTTCGTCCAGAGCATGCGACTCGACGATCTTCTCAAGGATGAGCGGCGAATCGACATCCTGAAGATGGATATTGACGGCTACGAGCCTGCTGTTGTGAAAGGGATGCAGCGACTCATTGCCAGGCACCTGCCCGTCATTTTCACCGAGTTCTTTCCCAAGGGAATCCGGCAGCTCACAGGCATGGAGCCGGAAGCCTATTTGGAAATGTTGGGCAGGCTTGGCTACAAATATGCCGTCATCGGACAGCAGGACGGCAAGGAAACCACCTGCGAGGATGCCCAGGCGGTCATGGCGTGCTGGAGGAACCAGTGCGAGGCCGTGGGGGGCGACCACGCGCATTTGGATCTGGTCGCCAGACCGACAAAGAGCTGGTTTCGCCGGCTGATCACACGCCGTTGAGTCACACTTGGGCGCGCAACGAGCCACTGCCACCGCCGGGCCGCCCGTCATTCAGAACCGTGTCTCGTGCCCGCCCCACGCATTCGCGTTGCAATGGCTATTCCACCGTCTGGGCGGCCGACAACCGCAAGATCCAAGCGTGACCTCGGTTGGCGCCCCCTCGCTCACGCTTGAGCAAGGTTTCAGGAGCATGCTCGAATGGTTCCTCAGCCATCCTGAGCTTCAGTGCTGCTACTCCAGAGGGTCGCCTTAACAGCCTTTGGAAGCTCGCGCCTCAAGCCCCGGCAACATCTCCGTTTGAACAAGAGAATTCCGAGTTCCTGCCAGCCATGCGGCAACGATTCATGGTGAATGATGCCGAGGTGTTTCAAGCCCAGGACAGGTTTCGTCTAATGCGTGGATCTGGCGCCAAAATGCTTGCTCTTTGGGAACGCGCCGTTCATAAACGTTGACGTGCCAGGCATGATCTCATACGCCCAGAATTATGAAGACGTGATCCTTCACCGGGCTCTCAAGGACATTCCCAAGGGGTTTTACATCGACGTTGGGGCGGAAGACCCGGTGATTTGTTCCGTGACCAAGGCATTTTATGACCTCGGATGGAGTGGCATCAACATCGAAGCCCTGGCACACCATCATCTCAAGCTCCGCCAGGACAGACCGAGGGATCTGAACATCCATGCATGTGCCGGAGAGAAGATGGAAATGGCGGACTTTTTTGAGATATCCGACCGTGCGCTGTCCACACTGGATGCTGAAGTTGCGGCGGAGCATGAGGCAGCGGGCTTGACGGTTTGGCGCCGGACGATGCCCGTGGTGACTCTGGACAGTGTCTTGGAGAAGGTGGCCCCGGAAGCAATTCACTTTCTCAAAGTGGATGTGGAAGGAGCTGAGGCATCGGTGCTGCGCGGGCTCAACCTGAAACGATACCGTCCGTGGATCATCGTGATGGAAGCCACCAAACCATACTCCCAGATTCCAACCCACGACGCATTCGAGCCATTGCTGACTGCGGCGGACTACCCCTTTTGTTACTTTGACGGGTTGAACCGCTTTTACGTGGCCGCGGAGCACCGCGAGAAACTGGGACCGCTCGTCGCCCTGCCGCCGAACATCTTTGATGGCTTCGTCCGGTTTGAGGAGGTGGAGCTGAGAAAACGCGTGGCGAACTTCGATGGAACGCGCCTGCAGGCGGCCCGTGATGACCTGGCCAGGGCGCGCCGAAAACACTTCGGCAAAAGGAACCTCAAACTGGACGATCCCGAGCCACGGCCGAATCTCCTGAAGAAAATGCTCAAGGGCTTGTTCCGGCCACAAGGATCGGTCAACAAATCCATGCTCAGGTGCCTGACTCACATGATAGAGGAGCAGCGTGTCATGGAACAGAGGCTGGAAACCATCGAAGAATCGTTGCCGGGATCGCCGGACTTGTCTGACACGAACGCAAAGGCCCCACATGCCGACCTCGCGCCAAAGGAGCACATCATCTTTCAACGACTGAGCTAGCTGCAAGCAAGCATGAGAGTGATCCTCGATCTTCAAGCTGCGCAGGAGCATTGCCGCACGGACTTTGGCCGGTGGTGGTTGTCACTTGCCAGAATGCTGATCAGAGACGGGCGTCACGAGTTTTTCCTGCTCGTAAACAGCGCCATTCCCGCCGGGCTCGAACACTGTTTGGTGGCTCTCGAAGACAGCCTGCCCGCGGAGCAGATTCTGCGCTTTTATCCGGTGGTTGCCGATGTGGAGAAAAAGAGCGGAAGAGACTGGACCGCGGAGGCGGCCTCCAAGATCATCCTGCTCAACCTGGTCGCGGGCGTGAGGCCGGATGTCGTTTTCAGCAGCGGGTCCTTCACCAGACATCACGCTTCACTTCCAGTCCCTGACGATCCTCGCTGGGCGCTGGCGATGACCTGGAACCATCCTGAACTCTGGTCGCGCACGGATGATCCAAACCACCATGAGAGACTGCGACATCTGCGCGGAACTGCCCTTTGCCAGCAGGCCGATGTGCTGGTGACACACTCCGTGGAGAATCAGACACGAGTCGTTCATGAATTGCAAGTCGATCCCGGCCGTGTGTGTTGCGCATCGGCAACGGGAGCTGTCGCAGCATCAGAAGCGTTGGAATGCGCGGTGCGGTACAAGAAGCAAAAATGGTCTCCGCGTTACGCACATCCGAAATCTCCGGGAAAACCAAGGCTGGCATACGTCTCTCCCCTGCCGCCCCAGGCCACAGGGATTGCCGATTACAGTGCGGAGATCCTGCCGGCACTCTCGGAGCACTATGACATCGACGTCATCACACCTGAGCCGGGAACCAGCAATGAGTGGATTGCCGCCAACTGCGCGCTCCGCCATCCCGTCTGGTTCGACAAGCATGCGGACCATTACCAGCGCATCCTCTACCATGTCGGCAACAATGGCCAGGCTCATGGCCACATGTTGGACCTGCTGGTGAAACATCCTGGTGTGGTGGCCCTTCATGATGTGTTCTTGAGCAACATGCTCCAAAACCTGGAGAATGTGTACCCCGGATGCTCCGTGTTCACGCAGGAAACCTGGCGCTCCCATGGCTGGGAGGCATTCGCAGCGATGCCAGATGCGAGCGAACGTGCGGAGAATCTCCCATGCAGCGGCTTCATCTTTGACCACGCCAACGCCGTGATCGTGCATTCGTCCACGGCTGTGAAAATCATCTCGCGGTACTTTCCGCATCAGCCCGCCCCGGCTTTTGTTCCGCTCGCGCGGCGCCTGCGGAGCTTGCGGACACGCACGGAGGCAAGGGCTCGGCTAGGCATTCCGCCAGACGCGTTTGTGTGTGCCTCCTTCGGGTTTGTGCAGCCCTACAAGCTGGCTCACCGGCTTGCATCCGCATGGGCGCTGGTGGAAAAGACACATCCTTCGGCGCGGCTGGTTTTCGTCGGAAGCGACCACTATCCAGGTGGCTTCCAGCCTTTGCTGGCAGGCCTGCCCAACGCCACACTCACCGGGCGGATGGAGGATGCTGATTATGCCAGTTATCTGGCGGCGGCGGATTGCGCGGTGCAGCTCCGAACCGCCAGCCGTGGCGAGGCAACCGCTTCGATGCTCGATACGCTGGCGGCGGGCATCCCCACCATCGCCAACGCCCACGGGGCGCTGGCGGAATTCCCACCGGACATTCATATCAGGATTTCAGACAACTTCGAGGACAAGGAACTGGCGGCAGCGATCTGCCTTCTAATCGAGGACAATGCGATGGCCTCCGAACTCGGTGCCCGCGCCCGGGCCCACGTCGCCACCAACCACAACCCCGTGCGCTGCATGAGGTCTTATGCAGAGATCATTGAACATGCCTACGAGGATGGTGTTTCGATGCAGGTTGCCGACACTGTGCAGGAAGTACGTGCCTTGCTGAGATCGTCTCGTGATGGACAGAGCCATAAACTGGAAGCAAGCCGCGCCATTGCCCGGACTTTTGACGCCCCCAGAGACCGAAGACGCGTTATTTGTGATATTTCGTATTTCACTCAACACGATACTGGGACAGGCATCCACCGAGTGATCCGGCGAATGCTGGATGAGCTGTTGCGACGACCGTGGGACGGCTTCAGGACGGAACCTTCTGCAACGACAGCCAACCACGAGCTCTCGGTCCCTCTCGATTACATGCGAAAGCGCTTTGGACTGAACATGAATGGCTGGCCGCATGAAGGCATTCTTCCGCGAAGCAGTGACATCTTCCTCCAATTCGATTTGCTGGTGAGCCAGGACGTGAAGCAGCTCTGGGAGAAGTCGCTCAGACACATGGCAGAGGCCCACTTTGTCATCCATGACATCCTTCCGATTGAGCGTTCCGACTGCTATCCTGCAGGATTCGAGCCCGCTTTCAAGGAGTGGCTGGAGTCCGTCGCTGCTTACGCCGACGGTGTGATCTGCATCTCGCGCACGGTGGCCGATCAGGTGCTGGCCTATCTCCGGAACACACATGGCGTTAGAAGGAACCGGGTGCGACCGCTGAAGGTGGGCTGGTTTCATTTGGGCGCAGATTACAGGCCGCAGACTTCGACCGCGGGAGATTCGCTCCCACATGACATAACACAGGCTTTGAGCCGCGCGCCGACGTTCCTGATGGTGTCAACCATCGAGCCCCGGAAAGGCTATGCGCAGGCACTGAAGGCATTCGAAATGCTCTGGGAAAAGGGCGTTGAAGCGAACCTGGCCATTGTCGGCAAGCGTGGCTGGAACTTGGAAGCGCTTTGGACTGCGATGGAGCAACATCCTGCCAAGAACAGACGGCTGTTCTGGTTTGAAGACGCATCCGACGACGTTTTGGAAGCGCTGTATTCCCAGTGCGCCTGTGTGTTGGTTGCATCTGAAGGGGAAGGCTTCGGGCTGCCGCTCATTGAGGCGGCACAGCACGAAAAGCCGCTCCTTTGTCGGGACATCCCGGTGTTCCGTGAGGTGGCCGGCGATCATGCCACCTACTTCCATGGCACCTCCCCTGCTGACCTTGCAAACGCCATCGAGCATTGGCTTCTGCAAAGTCGAGAAGGACAAGTACCGACGACGAACGGGCTGCGGTATCTGTCATGGGCTGAGAGCGCGGAACAGCTTCGTAATGTGGTGTTGGGTGGTCAATGGTATGGTGAATGGGCTCCTGCATAGCGTGCGATTCGTTACCAATGGCGGCTCAATCGCGACGCACGGCTAAGGCGTGTTTGAAAACTTGTGTTCACCCCTCACCCGGCCTCTCCCCGAAGGAAAATGAGATGGTTCTGAGCGAACCATCGACGGGGAGAGGGGATTCGTTGTGCGAGGGCTCCAACGCTGAATCCCTCTCCCCAGGGCACAGCACCTCTGACATCCTGGGCGTCATCTGGGGAGAGGTCAGGTGAGGGGCAACTTGGAAGCTTCGAAAACCGTTATCGCGAAGGTTTTCAAACACGGTCTAGAAGGTCTGACGCAACACCAGGTCTAATTGCCAAGAACCCATTCATCCCTATCCTCCATCAATAACAAAGGTGATCCCCTTTAATGTTCTCACACCTCTGGATGACTCGCTGGCCACGCAAGTGGACGAGGCGCTGAAGCGTGTGCTGAAACGGGGGTGGTATGTGCTGGGTCCTGAAGTGGAGGCATTCGAAGCAGCCTTCGCCAACTGGCACGGCGTGCCTCATGCGGTCGCCGTGGCGAGCGGAACTGATGCGATCGAGCTGGCATTGAGAGCCGCAGGAATCGGGCATGGAGACGAGGTCATCACCGTCTCCCACACCGCCATCGCCACCGTGTGTGCGATTGAGCGGGCGGGCGCCCTTCCTGTGTTCGTGGACGTGGACGAGGATGGTTGCACCATGGATCCTGGAGCCGCTCTTGCCGCGATTACATCACGGACACGTGCCATGGTTCCGGTTCATCTGTATGGGCGCCCTGCCCACATGGATGCACTCATGAAAATCGCCAGGCAGCATTCCCTGCTGATCATCGAAGACTGTGCACAGGCCCATGGGGCGCGTTGGGCTGGTGAATTGGTTGGAACCGTGGGCACGATGGGAGCATTCAGCTTCTACCCAACCAAGAATCTGGGAGCCTATGGTGATGGCGGTGCAGTAATCACTCGCGACCGTTCGCTCGCCGAGAGGCTGCGTCGGCTGCGTTTTTATGGCCAGGAAACCGCTTATCATGCCGTGGAAAGAGGCATCAACAGCCGCCTGGACGAGCTTCAGGCCGCAGTGCTTACGGTGAAGCTGGCCCATTTGCATGATCATATTCAACAAAGACGTGCGATGGCGGCCCACTACCGCGGCATCCTGCATGGTGTCAGGCTGCCTGCAGACGACCACCTGTCGTCAGGACAGTGGCAGCATGCTTATCACCTCTTCGTGGTGCGTCATGGCCGGCGTGACTGGCTGCGCGAGGCGCTGCTGCAACGCGGTGTCAAAACCCAAGTTCATTACCCTGTGCCGGTGCATCTTCAGCCAGCTTATGCCGATCTCGATTATAAAGAAGGCTCGCTGCCCGTGACAGAGCGTCTGGCTCGCGAGGTGCTCTCATTGCCGTTTTTCATCGGCCTGAAGTCCGAACAAATCGAAGAAACGGCCACGACGATCAACGGCTTGTGCGCGCAGGAGGTGGGACATGCAGACTGAACGAGGCATGAGCAGGTTCGAAGGGGCAAACGTCCTGGTGACGGGAGGGCTGGGCTTTCTGGGCTCGAATCTTGCCATACGGCTGGTGGACCACGGAGCACACGTCACCCTCGTGGACGCGATGATTCCCGAATATGGAGGCAACCTTTTCAACATTGCCCCCATAGCAGACCGGGTTCGGCTCAACTTTGGAAACATCTGTGACCGCCATGCGATGGACTGGCTGGTGCGGAAGCAAGACTTTGTGTTTCACCTTGCCGGCCAGGTTTCGCACATCCTGAGCATGACCGACCCTTTCCCGGACATCGAGTTCAACATCAAGGGCACCGCCGTATTGATGGAGGCACTGCGCCACCACAATCCGAAGGCGAGGCTCGTGTTTGCTGGCACGCGTGGCCAGTATGGCCCCACAACCCGCCTGCCAGTCACGGAAGAAACTCCCAGCTGTCCCAAGGGAATCTATGAGATTTCAAACCTGACGGCAGAGCAAATCATCAAGGTTTATGAGAGCATGCACGACATTCACGCGGTGATGTTGAGGCTTACCAACATCTACGGACCGCGCGCGCAGATGAAACACTCGCACTACGGCGTCGCCAACTGGTTTGTGCGACTGGCGCTGGACGACGCGTGCATCAAGGTATTCGGAGATGGCCAGATCAAGAGGGACTTGCTCTACGTTGACGATTGCGTGGATGCGCTGCTGCTGTGTGCCGTCGCCGACAAGGCGCGGGGGGAGGTCTTGAACGTAGGCAGGGACGATCCGGTGACGTTTCTCGAATTCGCCCAGACAGTGGTGCGCCTCGCTGGCACCGGACGCTGGGAACTGGCGCCTTTCAGTCCCGAACGAAAAGCGCAGGAGCCTGGCGATTTCTACTCCGACATCAGCAAGATTCGGCGTCTGACCGGCTGGGCACCCAGCACAAGTCTCGAGGATGGCCTGCTCAAGACGCTGGCATTCTATCGAGAGAATGCGCGACACTACTGGAAGAACGAGACCTGATGATCGCTTCCCTCACACCGCTTGGCGGACGAGCTGCCGAGATTGGCTCCTGGCTTGCCCAGCATCTGCCTTGGACACCACACGACTTCGTGCCGGGCATCTCGCTTCAAGGGGATCGTGAGCTGCGCGCCGCCTTTCTGACACGAGAACTGGCGGCTGAAGACGACATGCGGCTCCTGGCCCGTGATCCCCAAGGACGTGAGGTGGTGGTGTGTGCCGAGCGACTGCCTTGGGACAGCGAGTTCTTCGGCCATGGGGTGGCACGGTTGAACGGAATTCATGCGCTTTCCTCTGGTGCCAGCACCCCTCCCGACGACCACACGTACGTTCTCAAAAAGCTCACGGATTTATCCCGGCAGCGCGGGGTGCGTTATCTTTTCGCCCCAGTGGATAGCCGCGATCTGACCGTCATCCGTTCCTTGTGCCAGGCAGGATTCACTCTGATCGAAACGCGGCTCTGCTACCATCGCCATATCGCGGACGAGCAGGGGCCGGACAAGCATGTGTGCAGGCTCGCACGAGCAGAGGATGTCGAAAGCCTTGGCCACGCCGCAAGGGAGTGTGTGAATCCTTTCGACAGATTCCATGCGGACCCGTTTCTGGACCGGGGAAAAGTCGATGCATTGATGTCACGCTGGGTGGCCGCTTCGATTCTCGAAGGGTTTGCCAATGCGACCATTGTGCCGGACCGCCCCTCTCCCTCCGCATTTTGCACACTGCGATATCATAGGGATTGCTGGACGCACTGGGGGATTGCGCTGGGGCAGGTGGCGTTGGTGGCGGTGTCCGATGAATTTCGCGGGTGGTTCAAAACCATCCTGGCTGAAGGACATGAACACATGAGAATGGCTGGCGTGGGCCACATGCTCCTGGTCACCCAGGCCGCAAACAAAGCCATGATTCAGATCATGGAAAAATCCGGCTATCATCTTGGCCGGGTCGAGCACATTTTCCGGATCATCCTGTAGCCCAGCCTGCACATGGCATTCATATCCATCGTCGTTCCAGTGTTTCACAACGCAGGCAGTCTGCCCGAACTGCACCGTTGTTTTACGGACCTGTCGGCAAGGAATGCGGACGACCGTTTTGAGTTTGTCTTTGTCGATGATGGTTCGCGTGACAACTCGTTCGATGTCCTGCTGTCTTTGGCTGCCAGCGACCCGCGCGTGAGGATCGTCAAGCTGTCCAGAAACTTTGGTTCAACCGCCGCCCTGATGGCCGGACTCGATCACGCACGTGGAGAGGCCGTGGCGGCCATTGCGGCGGATTTGCAGGATCCGCCGGAGTTGATTCATGACATGCTGGCCAGGTGGCGTGACGGGCACAAGGTGGTCGTGGCGACACGTGCCAGTCGTGATGATCCTCCTCTCGCTGCCATGCTTTCGCGTTTCTTCTACGCGTTGTTCCGCCGTTTTGCGCTGCCTGACATGCCAAAGCAGGGGTTCGACTTTTTTCTGGTCGACCGGCAGGTTTGCGATCTCGTGGTCAGCATCGAGGAGCGGAACAGCTATCTGATGGGATTGATCCTTTGGGTGGGTTTTCATCCGGCGGTGATCGAATACCATCGCCGCGCGCGCGATGCCCGCCATGGAAGCTCCATGTGGACACTGGTGCGCAAGTTGAAGTACTTTGTGGACTCGTTCGTGGGATTCTCTTACGTGCCGGTTCGGGCGGCTTCGTTGCTGGGAATCGTCACCAGTGGAGTTGGGCTGGCCTACGCTGTTGTGGTGATCGCGATGGCGATCTTCTGGGGCAAGCGGGTGGAAGGCTGGTCCTCGCTCATGGTGGTGATGCTGGTCGTTTCCGGAGTGCAGATGGTGATGATGGGGATATTGGGTGAATACATCTGGCGCAATTTGGAGCAAACCCGCCGGCGCCCGCAGTTTGTCGTCGAGCGGATCGTGGAAGGTGCCGAAGCCAAGATCCAAGCATCATGACTCCGGCTCCAAAATGGTGCTCCCCGAGAGCATGGTTGGAGTCGCCTGCGCGGCTGATCACATTTGCGGGAATGCTGGCCGTGGTCGTGCCTCTGTGGCTTCCCTTTGGGTTTCACAAGACTGGCTTGATGGAAGAATGGACGATTTTTCATGCCTTTGACCGTGGCCAGCCAGTGGTCGGTGCCGACATCATCACTGAGGGCCAGCCGAACCGTTTCTTCATTCTTTTACTCGACTATCTGGGCTACTTGATGACGCCAGGCTCATTTGTCGGAGTCAATCTGATCCAGCTTCTGTTGCTGGTCGGCAATGGCTGTTTTCTCGCCGCAATCATTCGCAAACTTCTGCCCGGAGAACCGGCTTTCGCATTTTTCGTCGGAGCTCTCAGTGTGGTTCATCCAGCTGACACGGGCACCTTCGCGTTTCGCGACCTGCCTTATCTCCAGTCGCTTTTCTTCTTTCTGCTGGCGGTGTATCTGCTCATCGTTCACTGGCGGCATCCTCGATGGTTCACGCTGCCCGGCGCGCTCGGATCGCTCGCACTGGCACTGGGAACGCTGGAGGCAGCCCTGCCGCTGGCGCTGGCCGCACCCGCCATCCTCATGGTCTGGCAACGTGGCGTGAGCAGGCGGCTGCTTCGAGTGACCGCGCTCTGGTACGTGGTGCCGCTCTGCGCGCTGCTGACAGGCGTGCTGGTCATGTTAACGCCAGGCCTCTACCAGAACAGGCTCGTCACCCACTCCGAAACCCTTGGATTGGGATGGATCCCCGTTTTCTTCCAGACGTTTGCGCGTGCCTATCGACGCCATTTTGTGGAGAGTTGGCTGGAAATCTTGAACAGCGGTGATGCCATTGATCCGTCGTTTGTCTGGATCGCCGCCGACATCGCCTTGATGACCGCCGTGGTTGGTGGTGTTCTTCAATTCCGCGCGGCCAGCCGGTCCACAGCATCGTCTATTGGCTGGAAGCACAGTGTTCTTCTCATCGGAGCGGGCTTGGTCATCATGCCGCTCGGGTATGCAATGTTTGTGCTGTCCCCACCACACCGAGTCATCAACGAGCGCGTGTTCCTGCACTCCACGATGGGGGCGGCGTTGTGCGCCATCGCATTTTACTGGCTCGTGTGCCGGTGGCTGCCTGCCGCCCGGATGATGTTTGTGCTCGCCGTGGCCAGTTTGATCGGCGTGGCGTCTTTTGGTGCCTTGGAGCAGCATCGCCAGATGCATCGCTGGTCCCTCGTGGAACAGCAGTTCCTCGCTGGACTGGCTGAAAATGTACCAGTGGCCCCTGGTGATCGTCTGCTGATGATTTTCGACGACACGACACAGCTTTATGAGACGCAGTGGACATTTGCCCTGAGTGTCACGCCAAAGCACCTTCAGGATGCTGTCCGCTACCTCTACCACGATCAGAACGTCACGGCCATGCTCTGCCTCCCCCACACCGGGGATGATGCGGGAACATGGTACACGTTTGGCACCGATGGCGTGGCTATTTCTGTAAACAGAGATCGCACACTCAAACATTTTGCCTACGAGAAGGTGATCGCCCTGCGCCGGGGACCATCAGGCGAGCTGAAACTTTTGGACGAAGTGCCGCGGGAATACCTGCCGCCCGGAGTCACAGCAAGGCGCAGCGAGCCAGTCCCGCCCGGATCACCGCCTGCGCGAGCCCGGACGTTGCTGGTGAGCTGGCCCTTCAAAATGCCACCGGTTCATCTCAGTGCACGAAGCTCGGTCAGGATGGAGTTTGACCGCGAGATTCAAGGCAATGGCGGCTGGTGGCTGGAAAGCCAATACTCGAAAGCGTGGATGTGTGCCACAACGGCCACGCTGGACACGCGGCTTGCCACAGAACGCTCGTATTATGACGTGAGCTTCGGCATCGCCATGGCGATGGCTCCCGACATCCTGGAGAGCCTGACGTTGCGGGTGAACGACGAGTCCATCCCATTGATCTTGGATCGGGGAGCGGGTGGAGCGGGTATGTTTCACGGGGTGATCCCGCAGTCCGCCGTGCTCAAAAATCCCGAATTGACCCGCCTGACCTTTCAGGTGAACCGCGTGGTCACGCCGAAGTCGCTGGGCATGAACGAGGACACCCGTACCTTGGCGCTGCTGTTCGACTGGCTGCGGATCCGTCCGGAAGCCAAAGCCAGATAGCGTTGATCGTTCACGAAGCTGGGATCTGGCCGGGCACACGGTGCCGTGTCAGCGGGCCGGGCCACTGTTCAACCACACCTGGGTCCCATCGACGGAGAGAGCGGGTTTGCCATCGTCCAGTTGGAACTTGCACGGCTTTTCGCCAGCCAGCGTCCAGCCCTGAGCCACCAAGGAGTCAAACAACTGTCCTTCGATCAATCGCGAATGAGTGCCGATGACCATCGTTCGCACGCGTTCCTTGAGCACGTCGAAGCAGGACGACAGCACCTCGTACTCATGCCCCTGGATGTCGCAGTGAAGAAAGGAGATGCTGGCAAATCGGCTCAACAATCCCGCAAGCCCGTGGCACGGGACTTTGACCCAGTCCTGGGCAAAGCCGCGATAGTCATTCGAACGACTGCCGTCTGTCTTGTTGAAGTCTGCTTGCGCACCCCAGTCGGCAGAAGGATCCACAAGCGCCGGGAAATGGGCCACGCCATCGTTTGCGGCCACGACTCCCTGGATCAACTCATGCCCCCGAGGATCGATGCCGTTGTCCACGAAATGCTGTCGCATAAACTCAAAGTGCCCTGCATCCGCCTCCATGCCCACGAGACGAATCTTTTCAAATCCGCGCGCCTTGGCTCCGTGATGCGCGGCGACAAGCCACGGCCCCCAGCCAGCTCCAAGTTCAACGGCCACAAACTCGCGTGTCTTGTCCGCCCTGGCGAGCGCCTTGACGAGCCCGCTCCATTCGATGGCTTCTGCGTGAAAGTTGGAAGGATAAGGCAGCCCTTCCTGCCGGCCTCCCAGATGATCGTGCCCTCGGATGAAACGGGTTCTCGTGAACACCCCCATGAAGTCGGCCACGCGATCACCTGGAGGTGTGGCCTCGTGTTGGAATGTTCTGGCAAACTCGATCAACTCCTCAAGATCGGCTGCGCTGATGCCTGGATAAAATCGAAGATCCTGCGCCAGAGTCGTGAGGTTGGCGGGATCGTGCAGGGCTTGCGGCAGCGTGCTCATGAGTTTGAAGCGTGGTTGGAGTCCCCGTGGTTATTCTTCCATTTTCACAAACCACAAGCTCAAAGTCCTCGGTTCATCGTATTGCTGTGCACTGCGCCCAGCGCGGCAAAACAGCGGGAAATGACCTTCAGGCTGACAAATGCCTTCCAGGTGAATCCCGACGCCCGCTGCATCGCTCGTTCGACATCTTGCTGAAGCGAAAACCCAGCTGCCAGCCACGCCCCTGGCTGGCGTATGAGCGAAGTCTGGTCTTCGGCTGAGGCGACTTCGATCTAGAATCGTTGAAACACCTCTCAAAGAGTATTGCCGACATCGCGCTGTCCAACGACATTCATATCAACCCAACCTTGGCAGGCATCCATGAGCCAGCCCGTTCATCTTCCTCAAATAAATCCAGCACATGTCGTGTTTGAATCCTGGCCGGTGTGACCCGCGAAAAGCCGCAATGAACCACCGTGAACAGGCAGTTTTGCCGCATCGACAATTTCCAGTCCATGGCGGTCGATCCCATAGGTGGGCATGACTTGAGCGGAAGTCGCCAACCATCCCACAAATTCTACTTCCTGTACTTCCGGCTCCTGACCTCACCAAGACCACCGGAAAAAACCTCCTGATGTCTGTGAACGAAGGCATCCCAGGTGAAACCTGCCGCGCGTTCAGTGGCTTGCGGCACATGCTGCCGGAGAGAAAACTCAGGTTCCAGAATCGTCCCCAACTGACGTGCGAGCGAAGGCAGGTCTTCGGCTGAGGCATAATAGCCGGCGCTGCCGACAACCTCCGGAAGAGATGTGTTGTCGGAAACCAGCACAGGAGTGCCGCAACTCATCGCCTCCAAAGGCGGCAGACCAAAACCTTCCGCAAGCGGCAGATACACGAAAAGCTCCGCATGACTGTACAAAGCGGCGAGGTCTTTCTCCGCAACGTAGCCGGTGAAAATGAAGCGATGATGCAGCGGGTCAGGCACCGCACACTTCTCGAAAAAATCTTCCGGAAGCCAGCCCTTGCCGCCTGCGAGAACCAGATGATGCGGGCTGTCTGGATGCCGCCGCAGGTGCTCGCAAAACGCCTGGATGATGAACGAAAGATTCTTGCGTGGCTCCAGCGTGCACAAAGAGAGCAGGTAGGGGGCGGGCGGCAGATGATACTTCTCGCGCAACCGATCGAGTGTCTCCGGCGAGCGTTCAGGGCGAAACACCGCATGGTCCACGGCCGGAGGAACAACAGTGATCTTCTCCGCCGGGTAGTGACTCAGACGGCAAAACTCCATCTTGGTGTGTTCTGAGATGCTGAAGAGATGATCAGCCTGCTTTAGTGATTCAAAGATGCGTTGGAATCGCTTTCGCCCACCTCGATCGAACCAGTGCGGATGGGTAATCGGCAGCACATCATAGAGAGTGGCAGATTTGATGACATGCGCCGGAACCAAGCCGGACCGCGGAAAATCCACATACGTCGAGTGCAATATCTCAAAAGAGCCGGTCATTTTGCGCCGGAGTGAGAGTTTCAGAATCTGGTCGATGATCCCGTTCCTCACCGCGCCCGGCAGCCAACCCAGACACTTTCTCCACGCACCGCCCGCTTCGGTCACGCGGTCGAACAATGTTTCGCGATGAAACCCGGTCCTGGAAACACCCGTGCGCTTTTCCAGATGGCGGGAAACGGCGTCGATGTGATTCGATCTGCCCCATTGCAAGATGGTGACATCCGCTCCGCCATGGATCATCCCGCAAGTGAACGCTTCCGCCACCCGCGGCACGCCCGTGCGAGTGTTGTGAGTGCAGATTTGGGAAATGGGTGAGGTTTCGATCAACAACCGAAACCTATGTCCATGTTCTTGTTTCACAGGATGGATGGATGATGGCCGTTTCAACCGTGATTGCGCCCCAAAACAAATGACTGGACGGACGGCACGGCCTTCATCCAGCGAAGACGCCCTTGCAGCATGTGTTCCATCAATGCGGGCCGCAATCGTGCAGGGCTGGCAAGGCCGGAGCACAGTTGATGCCCGCGAAACAACAGCGAGGTTCGGCCGTCCTCAATGTACTCGTTCATCGTCGCATCATCGTTTCCGATGACAGGAATCCCCCGGGCCATTGCTTCCAAAAAACTGAAGCCGACCCCCTCCTGCATGCGTGGTGCCACATAAAAGTCGATCTGGTCAAAGATGGCCCGGTATTCATCCTCGGGCAGCCAGTTGGGCAGATTTTGCACTTCCACGGACGAGGACGTGACAGCACCAAAGTCGGACTTCACAATGACCTTCGCGATGTTTTCGCGCCCGACGATCCGCACCACATCTTCGAGACCGAGTTCAGGAACCCGCTGCCACAGGAACACGGTGTACGGAGGCTTGTCACGGCAGGCAGGAGAAGAAGCCCCGGGCTCCGGATAATACTGCACATGCAACGCTCTTCGTGAAATGCCTCGCACGTAATCGAAAACACTGCGTGAGAAGCAAAGGAACCTGACGCCAAACAGGCGGTAGATCATGCGCCTCCGCAGGTTGAGCTTCTTGAAGCCATCCCACATGGGCACCCACACGAAGTTTTTGCTGCGGAGCCTCAGCACATGATGGGAGACCGAGGGAGGAAGCTGGTGAAAGACCGTTTGGTGAGGTTTGAACTGATCAATCCCTGCCACCAGATCCGCATCACTCATGGCTTCCCGTCTGAACACCTTCACCTCGGCAACCTCGGAGAGCAGGTCCACGAGAAACTGGTCACTACGGGTCTGCTCGTGAACCACTCTTCCGACGAATGCAATGCGGGGCTTGGTCATGCTTCGGGAGCGGTAATGGGTCTTGGATTAAAGGAACAGTTTCGGGCGGAACAGTGCCGCAGACCTCAATCTGGCGTGCCCGGCAGATTTGTCAGCCAAATGGATGCCAGCCGTGAGCAGGAACTGCGGTGAGAAACGGCTTGCTGTTTCTGCTTCAAAAACCATTTTGCCGCTGCTATGAACGCCGGGGCGCGACAAGCCTGACACCTTGAAGACAAATCCATCATACATCAGCTTGGGACCAGTGCCGCTTCTCCCGCTCATCAGCCAAGGCAGGATGGCCCGTGACATGGCTTTCGAGCAGTTCACCGCCCTGAAGGAGACGGCAGCATGAAGTGGCTGGCGATCACGTTCGGAGATGATGATTGTGCCAGCACGCTGCATCGTATCCGGCAGTACCTGCCCCTGCTCAGTGAGATGGGGTTCGAGCTTGTCCCCCGGCTTGCCTCCGATCTGAAAAAGCTCGGTGACCTCAACAAAATGGGGGACTTCCACACCTTCGACGGCGTGTTCCTCCAGAAAAAGCTGCTCCTGCCTGCGCTCTGCCAGCAAATCGCCCGTTCGGGGCTCCCCATGATCTTTGACACGGACGACGCCACCTGGCAGCCGCACAACAAGCGTCATGCTCCCCTCACGCGCTATCGGATGCGTGGTCGCTTGAAGTTGGTGGCCACGATGGCCGCCAGGGTGCTCGCCTCCAACGACCATCTCGCACAGCAATTGCGGCCGTACAATGCCAACGTTGAAATCTTTCCCATGACGCTTCCGCAGGCAGACTGGATGTGTTCACCACCATCGTCCGGACCCGTGGTGGTGGGCTGGGCCGGCGCTCCGCACAATCATTTTCACCTCATGCACATCGCGGAGGCGCTCCAGGAGGTCAAGCGTGCCCACCCTGAGGTGGTCTTGCGAATTTTCAGCGGAACTCCGCCGCCGCTCAGCATGGACTTCGATTTTGTCGCATTCGATCCCGGCCGGCAGGCAGAGGTCTTGCGCTCGTTTTCAATCGGACTGCTGCCGATGCCTGACACACCGTTCAATCACGGAAAATCGCCCATCAAGGCCCTGCAGTACATGGCGTCGGGGATTCCATGCGTCGCGTCGGCTCTTTCCGGCACCCAGGAAATCCTCGGTTCAGGCGAATGTGGCTTTTACGCCTCGGACACGAAGAGCTGGGTTGATCATTTGCTCAGTCTCATCCGCGATGCCCAACTGCGGCAGCGCCTCGGTGAGCAGGCCCGCAAGCGTTACGAAGCGCACTTCACCACTGAGGCTGCCGCGGTACGGCTGGCAGCCATTCTCCGGCAGACGGCCAGGCAGCCTTGTGAAGTCCCGGCATTGACGGAACTAAAATCGTCTCCGGCGTAATCCCGGCGTCTGTGATCGACAGGAAGCGATTTGGCGCCACTGTGCGCGCCCCCATTCCAGCATGCTTTCCGTCTCCAACGTCAGCAAAACCTACGCCGGCCGCACTTTGTTCAGCCAGGTGTCGTTCCACATCAATCGTGGCGAGAAAATCGGCCTCATCGGTCCGAATGGTGCGGGCAAATCGACGTTGTTTTCGCTGCTGTTGCGGGATGCGGAGCCGGACGAAGGAAAGGTGATGATGGAACGCGGCCTCTCCTTCGGCTTCCTGCCGCAGGAGAGCGCACCGATTGATGACGTGACCGTTTTGGAGCTGGCGACGGGCCATGTGGACGAGCATCATCGCTGGGAAGTGGAGCCGAAGGCCAAGCGTATTCTCAGCGGCCTCGCGTTTCGCGAATCGGATTTCGAGCGCAATGCCCGCACGCTCAGCGGCGGCTGGGTGATGCGCGCGCATCTGGCGCGGTTGCTCGTGCAGGAGCCAGATCTGCTGCTGCTCGACGAACCGACGAACCATCTCGACCTCGAATCGCTCATCTGGTTCCAGGATTACCTGCTCGGCTATCCGGGAGCCATTTTGATGATCTCGCATGACCGCGAGTTTTTGAACTCGCTCTGTGACAGCATCCTCGAAGTCGCGCACAGCAAGATCACGCGCTACACCGGCAACTACGACGACTACGTGCGCGAAAAAACCGCGCGCATGGAGCAGATGCAGGGCGCTTACGACAACCAGCAGCGCGAACTCGCGAAGATGCAGGCCTGGGTGGACAAGTTCAAAGCAAAGGCCAATTTCGCCTCCCGCGCGCAGGACAAGGCGAAGATGATCGACCGCATCGAGAAGATCGAAGCGCCCGTCGCCGACGCCAAAACGGTCAAGTTCCGCTTCCCGCAGCCCATCCGCAGCGGTCAGCGCGTGATCCGGATGAAAGGAGTCGATTTCGCGTACGGCGCGCAGCCGGTTTACAACGGCCTCGACATCGAAATGGAGCGTGGTCAGCGCACGGTGCTCGTGGGGCCGAACGGCGCGGGCAAATCGACGTTGCTGAAACTTCTCGCCGGTGCGCTCACGCAGCAGGCGGGCACGCGCGAACTCGGCCACAACGTGAAGCTCGGCTACTTCGCCCAGTATCGCGGTGATGTACTGAACATGCGCCACACCGTGCTGCAATCCGCGATGGATCTGCCGAGCCGTCCTGGCGAAAACTTGTGCCGCACACTGCTCGGATCATTCCTGTTTCACGGCGACGACGTCTTCAAGCCCGTCGGTGTGCTCAGCGGCGGTGAAAAATCACGCCTCGTGCTCGTGCGTCTGCTGCTCGATCCGCCGAACTTTCTCCTCATGGACGAGCCGACGACGCATCTCGACATGGGCAGCATCGATGCGCTCATCAACGCGCTCGACCAATACGAAGGCACGCTCGTCTTCATCAGCCACGACGTGCACTTCATCCGCAAGATGGCGAAGACAGTGCTGCACGTCAGCGCCGGCGTCATCACCCCCTACGCAGGCGATTACCAATACTACCTCGACAAAACAAAGGCCGGCTCCGCCCGCGAAGCCCTCACCGCCACGCTGCACAACGCGCAACCCGTCGCCTACAACGCTCCCGCTGTCCGCGAGCCGCCCAAGTCGAAGGAGCAAAAGCGTCTCGAAGCCGAAGCACGCAATGCCCGCAGCAAAGCCAAAAAAGACGCCGAAGCCCGTGTCGCCAAAATCGAAGCCGAACTCACCGCGCTCGACAAACGCAAACATGAGATCGTCGAACTCCTTCAAGACGAAGCCACTTACGCTGACGCCGTGAAGTTCCGCGATTTGAGCGCCGAATTGGAAGCCGTGGAGCCAAAAATCGCCAAGCTAACGACCGAGTGGGAGAAAGCGGCGGAGGAAGTGGAGAAGCTGGCCGTAGCTTGAGTAATGGGGGGGATTCCTGCCCCCTTGGCGCGGGCCAAGAATGGCCCGATTAATTGGGGCGATCAGTTCATTTCGGCCGCCAAATAAAAGATATGCGCCCGTTTCTTTCATTTAAAGCCACAAAACGATAGAAACTTTCGATCTTCCGGGTCAAATTAAAGGAAGAACGCCTTTCCTTTCATTTATGAACCGAGGACTCACCGGCCACTTTGTTCCTGTCTCCACCTTGGGAGAGGAGTGCAGGGCGTTTGTGCCGACAGCCTTGCCTCCGGCACCGGCGCTTGTCTTGGATGATGCGATGCATGAACTGCTTCAGGATGCCTCGCTCGCCGTGGGGCGGCTGGACGGCCAGATCGACGTGCTGCCTGACCGGCAGGTCTTTCTGTATTCGTATGTGCGGAAGGAGGCGGTGCTGTCCTCGCAGATCGAGGGCACTCAGTCGTCGCTGAATGACCTGCTCATGCACGAGATGGATCTCGCGCCCGGAGTGCCGTTGGACGATGTGGCGGAGGTGTCCTGCTATGTCGCTGCTTTGGAACTGGGCATGCAACGGCTTGCCGAAGGGTTGCCCATTTCTCTGCGGCTCATCACCGAGCTGCATGGTCAACTACTCTCCTCCGGTCGTGGCAGCACGAAACAACCCGGTGAGTTCCGGCGCTCCCAAAACTGGGTCGGTGGCACACGGCCCGGCAACGCCCGCCATGTCCCGCCTCCGCCGGACATGGTGCTCGATTGCATGGGAGCGCTGGAGAAATTCATCAACAACGATCCGGTGAAGACCGGCACGCTCATCAAGGCCGCGCTGGCGCATGTGCAGTTCGAGACGATTCACCCATTCCTCGATGGCAATGGCCGTCTGGGCCGCCTGCTCATCGCACTAATTCTCAGCGCGGAGGGCATGCTGCGGCAGCCCATGCTGTATCTGAGCTTGTATTTCAAACAGCACCGCTCCGACTACTACGCGCATCTCCAGAACATCCGCGAGACGGGTGATTGGGAAGCGTGGCTGTCCTTTTTTCTCCGTGGCGTGAAGGAAACGGCAGATGACGCCGCGCTCACCGCACGTCGCCTGTGGACCATCTTCCGTGAAGACCGCGAAAAGCTGTTGGCACTCTCCGGCGCCACCGGCTCGCTGCTGCAAGCCCATGAACAGCTCCAGCGCGTGCCACTGCTCTCCGCCAGCAAAGCCGCCGCGAAAATGAATGTCTCGCTCCCGACCGCTACTAAAGCCATGCAGCGTCTCCAGACCCTCGGCATCGTCCGCGAAACGACTGGCGGCAAATATGGCCGCCTCTACGCCTATGACGCCTATCTCTCCATACTCAGCGAGGGCACGGAGCCGCTGCGGTGAAGATGCACCCGGTGCCGAATTGGAAACCGTGGAGCCAAAAATCGCCAAGCTGGCGACCGAGTGGGAGAAAGCGGCGGAGGAAGTGGAGAAGATGACCGCTACTTGAGTCAGTCCACTCCTCATACTTCAAACGCACTCACTTCACGAGAATGATGAATTGCTTGGCCATGTAAAAGCCTGGCTTTTTAGGCCACGGGAGTTTGGGTAATCTTTGAGTCAGGTCGATGTGATCGGCATTGTTCATGGTGGCCGCTGCGAGGGACGGTTGACCATCCTGTTGGGCATAAACGAATTTGAACCAGTGAACTCCATGAGGCACGGCGGTCGAGGAAACCAAGTGTCGTAGTTCGGCTGCGGCTGCATCCATCTCTTCCTGCGTGAGTTGAGCGTTGCCCATTAACATCAGATTACCCACAACCGCGTCTCGCTTGCCATTCGGAAGCATGAGACTTTCAATCGTCTGATGAGGGTCATTCGGGTTGAGGAATGCTCGGTAAACGGGGTGAAAGGTGGTCAAAATGAAGTTCGCCATCGCATGCTTTTTGGCCTCTTCGATGTTTTTGCCCAAACCCGCCACGAACTCGATGATGACGTCGCCCGAGGGTAGAGACACCTGATACTCTACCTCCGCAGTGGTGCCTTTCTCGTTCGTATTCGAGTCATACAATGATGCCCGAAGTCGAGTGGAGCTGCTCTCAATCCCAATGCCTTTCGCGTCTTCGATGATGCTTTTCTCTCCATGCTGCTTCAGCCAGTCCACCAGATGAGTTCTCAATTCCTCCTGAAGCTCCTGTTTATGGCATCCGCTCAAGATGCACCCGAGAACGAAGATTGGTAAAATGGCTACGAGTTGCGCTCGCATGATATTTGAAGAGTTAGGCCACGGTGCAGATCTGCACGCCTTGCTTCAGCGAGGCGAGTTTGTCGGGGCGCTTCGGAATGAACTCCTGGCCGAGGTAGCCAGTGTAACCGGTTTCCTGGATGGCTTTGATGATGGCGGGGTAAAAGAGCTCTTGCGTGTCGTCGATCTCGGCGCGGCCGGGGACGCCGCCGGTGTGGTAGTGGGCGAAGGATTCGTGATCGCGGCGGATGGTGGCGATGACATCGCCCTCCATGATCTGCATGTGGTAGATGTCGTAGAGCAGCTTGAAGTGCGGTGAGGCGAGTTTCTTCACCAACGACACGCCCCAGGCGCTGTGATCGCACATGTAGTCGGCGTGGTTCACCTTGCTGTTGAGCAGCTCCATCACCAGCGTGACGCCGAGCTTTTCGCAGAGCGGCAGCATGCGTTGAAGGCCTTTGGCACAGTTTTCGAGGCCCTGTTCGTCGCTCATGCCTTCGCGATTGCCGCTGAAGCAGATGACTTGTTTGAATCCTGCCTCGGCGGACTCCTTCAACAGCGGCTCATAGGCCTGCACGAGCAGATCGTGATGCTCGATGCGGTTCCAGCCTTTCGGAATCGGGCCGATCTTCACGCCGCCGGGGCCTTCGATGGTGGGAAAGCTGACCATGGCGCAATGCAGGCCATGTTTCTTCATCGTGGCGAAGTCCGGCGGATTGAGCAGTTCGATGGATTCGAGGCCGATCTCCTTCGCGGCGAGGCACATGTCCTCCAGCGGGATGTCCTTGTAGCACCATTTGCAAACCGAGTGGCGCACCTTGCCGCCTGCAGCTTTCTCAGCGGCGCTGAGCTGCGTTTGCAGCATCGCGGCGATGGCGCTGACGCTGGCGAGAGTGCCGAACTGGCGGCGGGAGAGGTTTTGCGAATTCATGCACTGAGCCTACACGGATGGCGTGCAGGATTCCAAGCAGAGAATCGCGTCCGCAGCCGTTGCAGGCACAATCCTGACAGATTCACCGGCGCTTCCGGTTATATTGGAACGATGAAGTGGACGATCCTTTTTGCCGCAGTTGCAGCCCTAGCGCATGCCGATGTCGAAGCATGGAAGCACGCAGAGAAGCACGCGGTCGCACCGGATCAGAACCAGCATTCCATTCATGCCTACTTCAACACGTGCCCGGAAAGCCCCGACGGGAAACACATTCTCTACTACACCTCCACCACTCCGGAAGGCGAGAAAGGTGATCTGAGGATTCTCGAACGCGCCACGGGGAAAGAGACGGTCGTGGCGGAGAACATCGTCGCCGAGGATGCGCATCGCGCCGCCTGCCAGCAGTGGGCTGGGAACGGCAAGTTTGTCGTTTATCACAATCTGCAGGATGGCCACTGGAGCGTGCGGGCGGTGGACATCGAAACGAAAAAGGAACGTGTGCTGGCGATGGACCGTCAGGTGGGATTCGGCTCGCCGAAGGGCAAATGGGTGCCCGTGTATGGCTGCCATTGGAATCCCGGCCCGCATCGTGATCTCGAACTGATCGACGTGGCCAGCGGCGAGATCACCACGCCGGTGACCGCGGCGCAAACCGTGGCCGAATACGGCGACTGGATCGAGAAGAAACTCGGTTCGCGTGATCTGACGATTTTCTTTCCCGTGGTGAGTCCGGATGAGTCGAAGGTGTTTTTCAAACCGTGCATTCCGGGCGGCGGATCGAGCTACCGCGGCATGTCGGTCAGCAAACGCGACGGCAAGATCGTCTATGACCTGGCGAACAAAAAATTCATCCGCCTGATCGAGTCTTGGGGCCATCCGTCGTGGTCGCCCGACTCCTGCGGGATCTTTGAAAAAGCGAACGTGTTGCAGGACATGGCGACGGGCAAATTGCTGCCGCGTTATGCGCCGTCGTGCTTCTCGGATCATCCGAACCTGTCGCCGGACGGCAGCGTGTTCGTGACGGATGCAAATGTGACGAAGCGCCCGTTTGGCCGGGAGGGCTACTGGGCCATCGGCATCGGTTCGACCACGAAGGACGAGTTTGTCGTCGTCGATTTGTTCGACAATGCGCAGGGCGCGAAGACTTGGCGCAAAAATCATCCGCATCCCGCGTTCAGCGCGGATGGGAAACGTGTTTACTACAACGTGAACGACGGTCCGTGGACGCGATTGATGGTAGCCGAGATCAAGTGAGCGTAGCTTTGCTCACATTCACTCACAGCCGCACCGATGTCAGATTTGATCCCGAAGGGATCGGAGATGTTAGCCAGGGGCAAGACTGCGAAGCAGACGCCGCCCCTGGTCTGTCCAAACCCTTCATTCTTACCAAAAGCCGCATGCCGGAGGTATGCGAGAAGTGTTCGCGCATTCAACGTTGGCGAGGAGCCATTGAACGCCTCTTGCATCCCTCCGGGATGCGCTCTTGATCCATGATCATTTGTACGTTGTCCGGTGGTTCTCGCTCGCAAAGCCTCGCTCCACCACCGGCTACCTTCTGCGCTCCCTCCGGGAGCAAGAAACCTTTCCTGCGTAGATGATTACAGCCGCACCGGCACACCGCGTTCGCCGAGATACTTCTTCACATCACCCACGGTGTATTCGCCGAAGTGGAAGATGCTCGCGGCTAGCACCGCGTCGGCTTTGCCGTTGCGCAGGACATCGACCATGTGGTCGAGATTGCCGGCGCCGCCGCTGGCAATGACGGGAATCGTCACCGCTTCGCTCACGGCACGGGTCAAAGCGATGTCGTAACCGGCTTTCGTGCCGTCGGAGTCCATGCTGGTGAGCAGGATTTCGCCTGCGCCGCGTTTGCAGACCTCGGCGGCCCATTCGACGGCATCGAGTTCGGTGGCGTTGCGACCACCGTGCGTGAAGACGGTCCAGGAGCCGCGATCGTTGCGTTTCGCATCGATGGCGACGACGAGGCACTGGCAGCCGAAGGCGTTGGCGGCCTCGTCGATGACGTCCGGCGTTTTGACGGCGGCGGTGTTGATGCCGACCTTGTCCGCGCCGGCGAGAAGCATTTCACGCATGTCCGCCACGGTGCGGATTCCGCCGCCGACGGTCAATGGCATGAAGCAGCTCGCGGCGGTGCGTGCGACGACATCGACCATTGTTTTACGTTCTTCATGACTCGCCGTGATGTCGAGGAAGACGAGCTCGTCCGCGCCCTGCGCATTATACACCTGCGCGCACTCCACCGGATCACCCGCGTCACGAAGCTGAAGGAACTTCGTGCCTTTGACGACACGTCCTTCCTTCACGTCGAGACAGGGGATGATGCGTTTGGTGAGCATGACAAGGAAACGAAAGGCACCGCGCTTGCGATGCCCTCAATCAGGGCAAACACAGAGGTTTGCCCTCCGGTTCAGCCGATGGCGGTCTTCACCATCGTTTCGAGCTTCACGATGTCCTTGGCGAAGTTGCGGATGCCTTCGGCGGTCTTCTCGGTCGCCATGGCGTCCTCATTGAAGAGCCAGCGGAAGGTCTTTTCGTCAGTACTGATGCGTTCGATCTGGAGGGACTTTGCGTTGGCGGCGTTGAGCTTCGGAGCGATCGGATCACTGCTGGCGGCGAGTTCGCCGAGGAGTCCAGGGCTGATGGTGAGGAGGTCGCAGCCGCAGAGCTCGGTGATTTCACCTTTGTTGCGGAAGCTGGCGCCCATGACCTCGGTCTTGTAGCCGAAGTGCTTGTAGTAGTTGTAGATCTGCGTCACGGAAACCACGCCCGGATCTTCTGTGGCGGCGTAGTCCTTGCCGGTGCTCTTCTTGTACCAGTCGAGAATGCGACCGACGAAGGGAGAGATGAGCTTGATGCCGCCTTCGGCGCAGGCGACGGCCTGGGCGAGGCTGAACAGGAGGGTGAGGTTGCAGTTGATGCCTTCCTTCTGGAGGACTTCGGCTGCTTTGATGCCTTCCCAAGTGGAGGCGATCTTGATCAAGATGCGCTCGCGGGGGATGCCGGCCTTCTCATACATGCCGATGATGTGGCGGGCTTTTTCGATGTTGCCCTGTGTGTCGAAGGAAAGACGAGCATCGACCTCGGTGGACACGCGGCCCGGCACGATTTTGAGGATTTCGAGACCGAAGGAGACGACCAGCTTGTCCATCACCTCATCCACGCCGCCGGATTTGCCGTCCGCGACGGCCTTGTCGAAAATTGCCTTGTACTCGGGCTTGGAGGCAGCCTGTAGGATGAGGGAGGGGTTGGTCGTGGCGTCCTGGGGCTTGTAGGCCTTCATGGCTTCAAAATCGCCGGTGTCGGCGACCACCACGGTGAGCTGCTTCAGTTGATCGAGCTGGGTCATAATCTGGGGTATTTTGGGGGCCGCGAGAATACGGGCAACGGGGGTCTGCGCAATGACGAATCCGCAACACAGGCTGCCTGCCTGTGGCGGGGAAAAAACACGCTCATTCAGACAGGCTGGCAGCCTGTCTCACAAATCAATCCAGCGCGAGGAAGCGCACGCAGATGCTGCCGGGGACGTTCACCTTGGTGCCGGTGAACGTGAGCTTGCCGCTGTCCTGATCGACTTTGAAAAGCGCCGCCGTGCCGCTATCCTGGTGCGCGGCGATGAGCCACTTGCCAGTCGGATCGAGGCAGATGTTGCGCGGGATTTTGCCTTCGACGGAGACGTTTTGAATGAGCGTGAGTTTTCCGGTAGCCGGATCACAGGCAAAAACGGCGACGGTGTCGTGCGTGCGGTTGGAAACATAAACGACGCGGCCGTTCGGATGCGCGAGCGATTCAGCGGTGCTGAAGCCTTTCTTGTCGCGGTCCGCTTCGGGCAGTGTGGAGACGGTTTCGATCTCGGTGAGAGCGCCTTTGTCGGCGTCATAGGCAAAGACGGTCTCAGTCATGGCCATCTCGTTGTTCACGAAGACGTATTTGCCGCTCGGATGGAAGGCGAGGTGACGAGGGCCGCCGCCCGCGGGTGTTTTGGCAAAGGCGGGATCGTTCGGCGTCAGCTTGCCGGTGGCTGGATCGATCTTGTAGATGAGCACCTTGTCCAATCCGAGATCGCAGGCGAAGGCAAAGCGGTTGTCCGGGCTGAAGTTGACCGAATGCGCATGTGGGCCGGTTTGCCGACGTGGATCGACGCTGGAACCCTCGTGCTGGAAGAAACTCGCGGCCTCAGAAACGGAGCCGTCGTCCTTGATCGCATACGACGCGACGCTGCCGCTGCCGTAGTTCGCGAGGGCGGCCATCTTGCCGGTTTTATCGACATTCACATGGCACGGACCGTTGCCGACGGCGCTGGCTTGATTGATTGGCGTTAGCCTGCCCGAGTTGAGGTCGATGCTGAAGGAACTGATGCCGCCACCTTTCTTGCCGTCGGCGGTGGTGACGTCACCGATCGCGTAGAGATACTTTTTCGAAGGATGGATCGCGAGGAAGCCCGGGGTGCCGGCCTCGGCGGCGAGTTCGGGCTGCGTCAGCTCGCCAGTGGCAGAGTTGAAACGCGAAACGTAGATGCCCTTGCTGCCATTCTTGGCGTTCGTGTTGGTGCCGAAATAGACGAGGAAGTTTTCGCCCGCGATTGCGGTGGTCGTCAGGGCGGCGAAAACGAAGGAGAGCGTGGATCGGGTCATCATGCTCCGATGCTGACGGGGCCGGCCGTTGCGGTCAAGCCTTCAGGATGCGGAAATCTGAATCGCGGAATTCGTCTTGCAGGGGTTGCGGCTCATCGAGCCCGGCTCGCAAGCTCTGAGGGTCTAATGATTTGCCAATTGTGGAAACAAACACAATTCTGGCCGGGCAAGAACATGGCCACCATTTAGACAGAGGTTCCCAAATGCTGTTTCAGTCCCCTGAGTTTCTTTTCCTCTTTTTGCCTGTCGTTGTCCTCGGCATCATGTTTCTCCAGCGGCGTGGAGACCTGCTCACGAAACATTTCATGCTGGCGGCAAGCTGGTTTTTCTATGCCTGGTGGGACTGGCGCTGTGTTTTTCTATTCGTCCCGCAGATGCTCCTGAACTTCCACATGGGCACCTGGCTGCGACGCCACCCGACCAAAAGGCTGCTCTCGGCTGGCATTGCACTGAACTTGGGGCTGATCGGCTATTTCAAGTACACCAACTTCTTCCTGTTCTCATTGGCCTCGATCTCCGGCCACGACTTTGCGCCTCTGGACATCGTTCTGCCGATTGGCATCTCGTTTTACACGTTCCAGCAGATCGAGTACCTCATGGACTGCTACCGGCAGGAGATCGACACCGGCCGCTGGATTGATCACTCGCTGTATATCAGTTTTTTCCCACATCTGGTCGCCGGCCCGATTGTTTACCATCGCGAACTGGTGCCGCAGTTTCGGCGTGAGCAGCCTTTTCGCTGCACCTTGGACAATGTGTTTCGCGGCTTTTGTTTGTTTTCGGTGGCCATGGCCAAGAAGTGCATTCTCGCGGATGGCATGGCGCGCATAGCGGAGCCGGTGTTCCGGGCAGCCCAGAACGCCGAGGCCATCACGACGTTCGATGCGTGGACAGGAATGCTGGCATTCGCGTTCCAGCTCTACTTTGACTTCTCCGCCTACAGCGACATGGCCGTGGCGCTGGCAGTGATGTTTGGAATCGTGCTGCCCATAAACTTCTCGTCGCCGTACACGGCCACCAACATCTCCGAGTTCTGGCGGCGCTGGCACATCACCCTCTCGCGATTGATGCGCGACTATTTGTACCTGCCTCTGGGTGGAAACCGCGTCGGCCCTTTGCGCCAGATCTTCAACCTGGTGCTGGTGATGTTTATCGGCGGGTTGTGGCATGGAGCGGCCTGGACTTTCGTGCTGTGGGGCGTCATCCATGGTCTTTTGCTGGTGGTTTATCATTTGTGGAGCAAACAGCATTTCCTGCGGCTGCCGAAGCCAGCCGCCTGGGCCTTGACCTTCCTGGCCGTTTGCCTGTCGTGGGTGATCTTTCGCGCGGACTCGATGGAGGCAGCGGGCCGAATCTACGCCAGCCTGATGAATTTCGGACAAGGCGCGACCACATCCGTCGCAACAATCATCCCGCAAAAGGTCATCAAGTACCTCTGCTATGGTTTTGCTGTCTGCCTGCTGCTGCCTCGCAGCCAGACATGGATGGAGTCCGATCGATGGTGGGGATGGAAACCGAATCTTTTGTGGGCATTGGCCTGCGGAGTATTGTTCGCGGCGTCGTTGCTTAGCCTGACCAGAGTCAATGAGTTCCTTTACTTCCAGTTCTAAGGCCACAGCGGCACCCCGACGTCTTTCGCCCGGCATTCTCACCGGAGTTTTTTTCCTGCCCTGGGGCTTGTGTCTGGCCTTCGCGTTCTTCCTGCTCCATTTCAGCAACGAAGACCACACCACCAGCGAAGGAGTGAAGGAGCAGTTGCGAACGGATGCCATCTATGGGCGTTCCGTCATCAATGATGAGATCGAGTACAAGCTCGAACTCTGCAGACAAGTCCAGCCTCAGGTGGTGGCTCTGGGATCCTCCCGCGTTCTGGACATCCGTGGTTTTTATTTCAAACCAGGCATCCGTTTCATCAGCGCAGGCAGGGCCATGGACACATTGCCCAAAGGGCTTTATTTCGCACGGGAACTCAGAAAGGCGGGATTCCGTCCCGAGCTTGTGGTGTTTGGCGTTGACTTCTGGTGGTTCAATCCCGCGCTTCATGATCATCTGCTTCCGTATGCCCCCGCTCACGACACCAATTCCCGTTTCTACCTATGCCGGGCGGCGCTGACGAGCTGGCAGGAACTCCTGCCGAGACTGCGTTTTGATGCGTCCGAGCGGATGTATTATGAAGGAAGACGCGCGCTGGGATCACGCGCGTCATCGTTTGGAGAAGGCTTCATTTCAGACGGCAGTTACTGGGTGTCGCGCTCACGAGAAAACCGTGACATGAAAATATGGTGTGAAAGCACGCTCAAATCCATCGCCGCAGGCGAAGATCGTTGGAGCAGTGGTGACGCCGTCTCGAGCACTGCTCTTCTGAATTTCGAGCAGTTGATGAAAGAGCTGACATTCGGAGGAACCCGTGTGGTGCTTTTCCTTCCGCCGCTGGCTCCTGAAGTGGTCGATGCTCTGGAACATTCACCGAAGCATGGCTACGTTCAAAAGGTGAGGGTCGCGCTGGCAGATCTGTGCAAGGACAGGGGATGGGAATTTCACGACATGACACGGATGAGCGAAAATGGTCCGTCGGCATTCTCCGATGGGATTCATGGAGGCCAGTCCCTTTATATTCACGCCTTGTCCAAGATGCCGGGGCTTCGCGCTGTTTTGGATGAGGTGAAAGTCAAACGCCTGCTCAACCAGCCCATGCGGGTGCAGTTTGGACGCGACGAGGCCTCCTAAAGCCGCCACCAAGCTCGCTGTTCACTCGTCCACACCGGCGGCGTCCAGGGTGCGCATCATGGCATCCATGAACTCCTGGGCGGCGTCGATCGGGAGGATGATCGTGTCGCGTCGTCCGCGCACGTCCTCGGTGATCTTGATGAACTTGCCGCGGTCGTTCTCCTTGAGATCGAGGAAGAATATCTTCCGTTCGGTGACAATCTTCTCAGAGTGGAGCGGCGGATTGGGCGGGCGCCGTTCTTCGTCAAAATCTGTGTTCCTCATGCTAATGACCTCCGCTGCCTGACAAGTCGCTGTGCTGGTGTTTCTGGGGATTTCGTCGCCGATTCTAGGGACCGGCCTCGCATTGTCAATGCTTCTCCAGCACGAGCACCTTCTGTGCCGTGTACAGGGCTCCCAGCGTCCAGATGACCGGATACAACTGCTCGTGATACCACAACCGGGCAAAGTACAGGCCGATGGGGGCGGGGGTGAACCGTGTGCCGTCGTTCGTGGCGTGGAGAAGCCAGCCAGCGGCTCGTTGGATGCTGACAGGAGCATCCGCACTCCGATCCTGACAGAGCGCCTGGAGGGCGACGGCGGTTTCCTCGATGCTGGAGGGAGCGTTGCGGTCTCCGCCGAAGGAACCGTCGGGTTTTTGGACGGAACGGAGGTATTCGAGACCGGATTCGATCAAATGACGGGCTTGGACGGCGAGATGGTCGTTTTCAGCGAGGTGGTTGATGACCTGAGCGGTGCCATAGACAGGGTTGGACTCGTCAGGCGTGTGCTCGTTGCCAAACCAGAGGGGAATCCACGCGTGATCGGCGTTTTGCGAGGCCTGCAGGTATCGCAACGCGCGAGTGGTGGCGGACTGAATGCGGGACTGGAGCGCTGGAGGCAGTTCATCGTGCCAAGTCCACCATGCGAGCAAAGCATGCGCGGTGATTTCAGGCGTGCTGCGGTCAAAGGGCAAAGCCCCCCAACCGCGGCAGAAGGTGGGAATGCCGCCGTCGCGATTTTGCAGGTCGAGGAGCCAGCGGATGCCGCCTTCGGCGGAATGACGAAGGTCGAATGAGGAATGAGGAACCGACGTGCTGGATGCCTCCTCACCCCGGCCCTCTCCCCGAAGGTGATCAGAGCGAGCATGATTGTCTTCGACGGGGAGAGGGAGACGCCCGGCGATTTGTTTGAGAGCAATGAGAGCGCTGGAGGTGTCGTCGGCGTCGGGCACACCGCCAGGAAGATCGGTCCAGGCCCAGCCGCCGGGTGCAGCGTTGGTGAAGGGGTGAATTTCGCGGTATTGCTGGGCGAGGAGCCATGCGAGTGTCCCACGAGACGGGCTGAAGCCCGAACTACGAACGGACAGTGTGGTGCCCCAGGTCGCCAAATTGGTGTCGATGGGCCAGCTTCCATCGTCACGCATGGAACGCGTGAGAAATTCGACGGCGAGCGGAAGGCAGGGATGATCGAGCTGATCCGCGCCGGCGAGCGCCATGGTGACGAAGCTCGTCAACGGCGTGGCCTCAAGGTAGCCGCCGCTTGATGGCTGCAATGCCTGCAGCATGGGACGAATCCGCGGCCACGTTAAAGCACGAAGCCAGCGCAGCGGATTCCACCAAGCGGGCGGTGCGTGATGAAAACGTGCGTGACCGATGGCGATGAGCGCAGGCAGGGCGTAGCTGACAACCGGAAGTCCGATGGCGCCAAACCACGTGCGCGGCAATGCAGCGAGTTCGAAGGGCAGTGCGATGACATGACGCCAGCCGTCTTTGCCCAACGTGCCGCAAAGCGTGCAGAGCATGAGGATGGGCACGGAGAAGGTCTTGTCCTTGCCGTAGCGTGCGATGACGCTTTTAGCGATGGCTTGAGGTTCGAGTGAGCCGACGTGAGCGATGATCCATTCGTCGGACGCGCCACAGCACGTCCCTACCAGATGCAACGCGCTCCAGCAGAGCAGCGTGGTGGAGAGATTGCTTTTGCTGAGGGTGGTGTCACCCCAGCCGCCGTCGGTGTTTTGATGGTCGCAGAGCCACTGCGCGCCTTTTTGGATGGGCGCGGCGTGTTTTTCGCGATCAACGAGCGAGAGCGCGACGATGGCGGTCGCTGTGGAAAGGGCGCTGCTGCTGAGATGGCCTTCCCAATGGCCGTCAGCGGTGCGTAGCGAGTCGAGATGAGCCTGCGTGGCAGCGATGGCGCGGTCGAGGGCGTCCATCATGGCGCGTCGGCTCAGGCTTCGAGTTTCAGCTCGGGACGGGCCTCAATCGCCTTCGTGAGCGAGATCCAGCCACCGGGGCGCTGCTCCTGAAACATGTGCAGGTAGAGCGCGACCTGCTTGGCAGGATACGCGGCGAGCAAGGCGGTGACAGCTGCCTCGGCCTTGTCGTCATCAATCACTTCCGGCAACTCGGCGACCTCACCTTTGCCATCGTGCGCGATCTTCGCGGCATCGAGGAAGGTGATGAGCATCTGCGACTGGCCTTTGAGGAGCCAGATCTGGAAAATCTGCGCGGTGACGGCCTCGTTGGACTTCGTGTTGAGCTGCTCCAGCAGCCATTCGGCCTGCTTGGCACGAGGTTTTTCCAAAACGAACGAGGCGCGAAGCTTGCGGGCGGATGCGAGTGAATCGACGACGGCCTTGTAGGCTGCACGCTGGTCATTCTGCAGGTAGGTCATGATCTGCGTGCGCAGTTCGGGACCGATGGCTTGGAGGAGTTGATTGGCTCGCATTTTGAGGGCTGAAACGGGCCGCCTTGCTAGCATCACGACACTGGAGCCGCAACCGTTTTGGCTGATGAAGCCCCAAGCGGGACGCTTGTGCTACAGCATGCGGATTGTGAGCGGAAAGCGGTACACGGTGCCCTCGGAGGCCCGCACGATGCCGATGATCGTGAGCACGAGTGTGGCAATCGCGACGGCAAAGAGCAGCGGGATGCCAATGAGCACGACGCACAGCAATGCGGAGCCCAGGGCATAGAGGAAGTAGCTGATCTGGAAGTTCAGCAGTTCGCGGCCCTGCTTGTCGAGGTAATGGCTCTGGTCTTTCTTCATCAACCACACGATCAACGGACCGATGATGGGGAAGCCGATGAGGCAGAGCACGTGCATGACAATGCCGAGCGTTTTTTCATCCTGCGTGACAGCCGATGCCGAAGACGGAAGAGCGGGAGGTGGAGTGGGAGATTCCATGGCAGGCCGAGGTGTATCAGAAAGCGGCGCGTATGGAAATACAAACGCGGAGCCAGTTTCCCGGCTCCGCGCTGGTGTGACACGAACGGAAGTTCGTTCTACATTCAGATCTCCGGCAGCTTGAACTCGTCCACGTAGTTCTCGGTGGCGAGCTTGTTGGCTTCTTCGGCAAACTCACCGGTGAACTTCTCGGTCACTGGATCGAACTCCAGCCATGGGCCGGCGCTGATCTTGTCCACGTTGAGGTCGATCTTGTTGTCCACGAGGTTCTGCGCGAAGTGCTCGAAGGTTTCAAGACCAGCCTTGTCGTTCTTCAGGCGTTCCTTCACTTCATCCACGCTCACGGCCTTGCCGAGGCGGTAGGAGATGTTGGCGAGGTGCGCGAGGGCGGCGGCATGGTAGCCGTGGGCGACGTGCAGGTTCGGGTTGATGAGCTTGCCCGCGCGAACGGAATTGATGAAGTTGAGCATGTGGTCCGGGCCGTCATTGAAGTTTTCGAACTTCATGACGGTCTGGCCTTCGAGATCGTAGGCCTTGGACTCGATGACGTAGCCGCCTTCGCAGTGGATGACGTTGCCGATGCGTGCGGCGGCGGTCTTGCCATTCACGCGATAAACGGGCTCGAGCCTCCAATCCATGTCCTTGAGAGGAAGACCGCGGTTGTCGAAGAGCAACGGTGCGGGCTCATAGGCCCAGAAGGCCATCTGGTTGTTGGCGGTCTCGCCATCGTCCTTGTAGCCCCAGCGTCCGCCAAAGCTCATGACGCGTTTCGGAAGCAGCTCGGGATTGCCGAGCGCCCAGCGGCCCACGTCGAGCTGGTGAGGCCCTTGGTTGCCGATGTCGCCATTGCCGAAGGCCCACTGCCAGTGCCAGTCATAGTGGAACTGTGTGCGATGGACCGGACTCACTCCACGCGGACCTGCCCAGAGCTTGTAGTCCACATCCACTTCCTGTGGAGCGCCTTTCGGGTCCGCCTTCGTGTTGCGCAGATCATGGAAGGTTCCCTTCACCACGCCGTCCTTGGGTTCGACCGCCGCGCCCACAGTGCCGATGGAGTTACGCGCCTTGTAGTTGATGCCACGGGAGAGGGTGGTCTTGCCGATGTGGCCTTCCTTGACCCAGTCCATGGCCTGCTGCCAGCCGGGGCTGGAGCGGCGCTGCATGCCGTGCTGCACGACGAGACCCTTCTTCGCGACTTTCTCAGCGGCGTTCACGAGCTGACGGCCTTCCCAGATGTTGTGGCAAACGGGCTTCTCGACGTAAACGTGCTTGCCCGCGGCCATGGCTGTCATGGCGATGAGCGTGTGCGTGTGGTTCGGCGTGGCGATGGTGACGGCGTCCACCTCGGGGTCGAGCACGAGCTTGCGGTAATCGGTGTAGGCGGTGACGGTGTTGTTCTTCTTCGCCTGATTGGCGACGCCTTTTGCGAGCACGATGGAGTCCACATCACAAAGGGCGACGATGCGCACACCGGGGATTTCCTCCAGGCTCTTGATGTGACCCGCGCCGCGGCCGTTGAAGCCTATGACCGCGACACGAACGTCACCATTGGCGCCGATGGGTGCGGAGAATGCTCTGGATGCGACGAGTCCGGCTGCGCCGGCGACAGTGCCGCGAATGAAAGTGCGGCGTGAGGTTGGGGTTGTGTGTGTTTGCATGGGATTGGGAGAGCTGTTTTCACAAAGCCGCGTTCGCCAGAACGCGGCCACGGAATTTCACGAGCCTAGCCAAAACGCCCGGAGAAAGGCAACCTTTCCTTTCATCACCCGGCGTTTGGTCCACACGGCCTCGCAGGCCACTCAATGACGGCGGCGGCGCAGGAACAGGCCGACGAGCCCGAACAGGAGCAAAAGCACGCGGGAAGGCTCGGGAACGACCACGATGACGCCGTACTGCGTAAAGGCACTGACATCCCAGGCGAGCCCGGCGCCCAACGAGGGCAAGTCGAGGTCTCCAGCGATGACATTGGCCGTGGCGTCATAAATAGTGCTGCCGCCGGTGGTGAAAGTGCCACCGATGTTGGAGACGGCCTGCCAGTCGATCAAATTGAAGACCTGACCTTGGGAGATGGAGGGGGATCCAACGATGGAAACGCGGACAATGCCATCTCCAAAGGTGGCGGAGACACGGCTGCCCAGGCTGAGGCTGGAACTGGATCCAGTGAGATTGAGGTAGTCCATGTCAGAGGAACTCGTCGGTGCCACGTTCCAGTTGTTCGTGAACTCGGTCATGTTGCTGGTGATGTAGGAGGCGGCGTCGGTGGCCGAGCCCGCACCCAACGCCGCGACGAGGCCCAGGCTGGAGTAGGTGGCATTGGTGATGCCGAGCTGGATCTGTGATCCATCCGCAACCGTGAGGGCCACGCCACCTGCGGTGAGCGTCAGGGCACCATTGGCATTGGCTCCGTAATTGCTGATCAGCGTCGTGGTACTGGCCACCGTGCCGGGGGCGAGAATGCCAACGCCGCAATCAATCTCACCGATGGTCACCGTTCCACCGATGATTCCCGTGGTGATTCCGTCGCCGGAACCGGAAAGCACAGCTGCATTGGTCAGGGATCCACCCACCTCGCTCACTGTAACTGCCCCGGTGCTCAAGCTGCCGCGGAGATTGATCTCACCGTCATTGATCGTCGTGGCGCCGACATAAGTATTGGTGCCGCTGAGGACGAGGGCCCGCGAACCTTCCTTTATGATGCCGGCGCTGCCAGTGCCGGTGATGGCAGTTTCAATGGTGGCGTCGTTGTTGCCCAGATTGGCACCAGTGGCGACCGTTTGGACCGTGATGGTTCGTGTGACACTGCCGAGGCTCAGTGTGCCCGAGTTGGGGGCAGCCGTGGCGATCGATCCGGTGCCGGTGATGACCACGTTCCGCGCATTGGTGCCGGAGTCATTCAGGGCGCGGTCGCTGTTCAACACGATGTCACCTGACACCGTAAGGACTCCCGTGGCACCCGTGGTGAGCAATACTCCGGATCCCGTGGTCGCGCCCATGGTGAGGGATCCGATCGCATCCGAGAAGCCGTTCAGATCGAAAGTGGCCACCGCCCCAGTTGCAATGGAACGCAGGCTCACATTCGTGGCGTTGGCGATCTGGTTGTTGGCAAGCAAACGAACCGTCGAGGTCTGGTTGGTATTTGCATTGAAGCCAATGATGAGGTTCGAACCGCTGATGGCATTGACTGCCGCGGTCTTGTTCAACTCAACCAAACCCCGGTTGACCGCAAAGTCACCGGTCTGGGTGTTCGCGGTGCCACCTGCGAGCTGCAAGGTGCCCGACCCGGTCTTCGTGAGAGTGCCCGCGCCACTGGTGACCAGATTCGTCGCGGTGACCGAGGCAGCCTGCACATCGATCGTGCCGCCACCGATCTGGACGACGAGGTTGCGGCCGCCGATGTCATCAGCGAAGTCGCTGGCGAGACTCAGCGTGCCGCCTGCCAAGGCAATCCCGCCTGAACCTATGTTGTCGTTGTCGTGGATGAGCAGGGTGCCTTCATTGACCGTGGTGCCGCCCGTGTAGGTGTTGACCCCGGTGAATTCGAGAGTGCCACGCCCGGATTTGGTCACTGACGCACCAGAGGTGTTCAGCGGGGATGAAACAGTGACGGACAACGTCGGCGTCGTGGTGGCCGAAGACGGATTGACCACATAGAAGATGTATTCATTGCCACCGACCTGGACGCCATCGTCAAAGCCACCAAGGATCACGCTGTGGGCGCTGCTATTAGCGGCTGCGCTGTTCTGGGTGAAGAGGAAGGCCCCGCTGGTGTTGGTGAGGATGTTGCCGGGTCCCGCGCCAGTGACATTGATGGTGCCGGCGGCGGTGCTGTTCTTGTGAATGATCAGCGAGTTGACGGTTTGGGTCGTGAGACCAGTCAGATCGGCCGAGAGACTTTCGCGAACGTTGTCCGTGGCACCACCGGCAGAGGCAAGGGTGCTGTACTCGGTTGTTAGATCGAGCGGCACCAAACCACGGTCATCCACATACGACACAAAGGTATTGCCCATGTTGGTGTCGGCCAGGGCTCCAGTGAGGTTTTCGCCAATGGCCCATGGTATGATGCTGACAGTCTTGGAGGAGGTGCCGATGGTGCCGCCACCGCCAATGTTGGCGGCGATCATGGCCGCGTCGCTCGCATTGGTCACCTTGAACTGTGTTGTGTTGCTTGTGCCCGTACCACCCAACGTGCGGCCACGCACGTCGATGGTGGCGAAGTTGCTGCGGGTCCAGCCGCTGGAGATGATGTCATTCCTGGAACTGCCGCCGCCGCTGGCCTCCAGCGTGGCGTAGTTGGCGCCGCTGCTGAAAGTGAGGGCGCCGATCGTCTCGGATTCATTGCCGTTGTTGTCGGAGCGGATCGCCAGGCCACGCGGCCGAGTCTCCCCACTGAAAGAACCATCCGCAGAGTTGAGCACGAAGGCGGCGCTGTCAGACAGGCGGTCGTTGGGCGCGGAGTCGTCGTTGTTGTCGATGAGGAAATTGGCGCCCTTGTTGATCGTGAAGGAGGTGGCAGCGTTGAGCCGGCCGGAGGCGCCGGACAACTGGAAGAGTCCCGAGTTGACAACCACAGTGCCAGCAAAGCCGCTGGTGGTGCTGCCAGTGATGTTGAAGTTGAAGGTGGAGCCGTTCAACGTGATCACGCTGCCAGCGATGCCCGTGAACAGCCCGGCATAGGTGCTGCTGGCCGTTTGATTGAAGGTGATGTCCCCGGTGCCGAGGGCGATTGTGCCGCTGCTGTTGGTGATCAGATGGCCGACCACCTCGTTGCTGTTGTTAAGATTGAGCGTTGTGCCCTGGCGAAGATAAACTGCCGTGGTGTCGCCAATCGCGCTGCCGCCCGCAAGCTGGACGGTGCCTTCCTGGATCGAAAGCTGGCTGCCAGTGTTGAGGAACGAGTTGGCACCACTGAGGATGAGCGTGCCCAGTCCTGTCTTGGTGATTCCGCCGGACCTGATGATTTTGGAGGCAATGGTCAGCGTGCCGACGGTGTTGTTCTGATGGACAATGATTTCACCCGCGATTCCGGAATTGATGGCGCCAATGAGGGAACCACCGGTGATCGTGGAACTGACTGCGCCGATGGCTGAATCCACCATGATGCCGCCACTGGTGATCTGGAGGTAGCCGGTGGAGGTGAGGCTGACCGTTGAAGCCGCCGAAGCACCAAAGGTGAGGCTGGCGATGCTTGCACAATCGACCACGCCGGTGAAGGCGCCGCTGTTGATGATGTTCTGACCTGCGCCCCATAGCGTCACGTCATTCTGCGTCGTGAGCACGGCCTGAATGATGTCCCCGCTACCGTCGATGGCGGCGAAGCGTTCCGCACCGGCGGCGATGGAAAGGCTGGCATAACCCAGCGTGCCCGCCGCGCTGGTGGACGTGGCCTTGGCATCCGTGCTGAGGTACTCAAAGGAAAGCACCCCTGCTCCGCCCGCCGCTGTGCGGGTGATCGTGCCGAGGTTCAACGTGGCCGTCTGTCCAGTGCCGTTGTTAATGGTCACCGTGGTGTTGCCAGCTGCAACGGTGGTGCTGGTCACACTTTGCGACGTGGCGTTGGTGTTGCTGCCGTTGAGCTGGAGTGTTCCGTTGGAGACATTGGTCAACTGTCCCAAGGTGAGCACGCCGCCGATCTTGCTGTTGTTGTTCGTGGTGTAATCGAGGATGAGCGTGCCTTCGAGGATGTTGGTGGCGCCAGTGGACGCGCCCGCACGCTCGCCAGAGAAGGTGACGGTGCCGGTGGTTTGCTTGGTGATGGCCCCGTTGCCGGCGAGCGTGACACCGTCACCGATGCTGCCGTTCCGCAAATCCTTGGTCCCGGCGCTGTTGAAGGTGCCGGTTCCGGTGATGTTGCCGATCTGGCCGCCAGTGGCCCCCAACTGAAGACCGCTGGTCGTGCTGATGGTCACATTGGCGGCAAAGTTCAACAAGCCAGCGGCGGCAGCGCTGGTGGATGCAGAGTCACCGATCAAGAGCTGGTCCGTGCCCGTGCTGATGCCGTTGGTCACACTGACATTGATCTGGCCCCCATTGCGTATGAATATGTCATCACCCTGATGAATGCCCGAGGTGCCGGCGGTGCCGGCGATATTGACGATGGCACTGCCCTGGGTGCCTGTGCCGTCAATGACAATATCGTCAGCGGCATTCAAGGCATTGCTGACGTTGGCATTGATGACACCGGAGTTAATGTTCCAGTCTCCGGTGCCTGTTGTATTAGTCGTCGCGTTGATGTCCCAGGTGCCAGTGCTGTTGAACGTGTTGGTCAAATTGGTTCCCGTAAGCGTCCACGCTCCATTGATCGCGCCGTTGCCAGCACCAGCGAGCGTAATGCCGCCACTCGCGGCAATGGTGCCGCTCATGGTCAGGTCCGTGGTTGCATTGGTGGAGTCATTGACAGTGATCGTGCGTGCGCCCGTGGCCAGATTGGCGGAAATAACCGCAGCGCCGGGGTTGTTGCTAGCATCGTAAACGATGTCACCGCCGAGCGTCAGGGTGCCCTTGGTGACGTTGGTGTCGAGCACCTGCGCCTGGCCGCTGGCGCCGCCACCGAGGGTGAGAGTGCCGATCGTGGCAAAGCTCTTGCCATTAAAATCAAAAGCCGCGGTCGTCCCGGCATTGGCAATGACAGAAAGCAAACCCGTGGGAGCAAAGACGGCTGTTGAGCCGAGTTGCAACGTGCCCTCACGCACTGTGGTGGTTCCAGCGTAGGTGATGGTAGTGCCGCTGAGGATCTGGGTGCCCGCACCTGTCTTCTCAAGATTGAACTGGTTTTCGTTGGTTCCCGCGCCGCCCAAAGCCCCCGAGAATGTGGCTGTGCCCGAGCCAGGGCCGATGGCCAGTGTGGAAAACGATGCATTGCCGCCGATCACGCGGCTGCCCGCGAAGGCTGCATTGCCCAGACCACCAATCGTCACGCCTGTGGCGGCAGTCGTGCCACCGACCTTGAGCGTCGCAGCGGTGCTGGCGGTGCCAAGCACCACATCCAGGCCCGAGTTCAAACTTCCAGTGCCTTCAAACATGATGACACCAGCGTTCATGTTCAGCGTGCCCGTCAGCGTGGCCGCGCTTCCGGTGAAGACAAGGCTGCCCGCATTGGTCACAGTATCGTTGACCGTCAGGGTGATGGCCGTGCCTGTGAGGCCACCGGAGAGAGACAGCAGGCGGGCGGCATCCTCGATGTTCCATGACTGGTTCTGCGCGAGATTCACAATCGCGCTGATGCTGACATCAGCGGCGCCGGTCTGGATGGTGAGGCCACTGGCGTCCACGGTGTTGCCGAGGGTCAGTGTGTTGATGCCATTGGAGCTGCCGATGGAGGTGGCGGCATTGCCAGTGTGGAAGATGAGTTCCTGGATGGTCATGTTGGCACCCAGGGTGGTGGTCAGATTCGCCGCCGCATCCGAACTGAAGTGAACGATCGAAGCACTGTCCGGAGGCACCAAGGCATCCACAGCACCGGCGCTGGCCTGCTGATCATCCCAGTTGGAGGGAAAGCCAGTGCCTGACGTGAGGGTGGCAGACCAGACACCTTGGGCGAGTCCCGTGAGGTCGCCCCGCCACCAAACATCCGCCAAGGCAGGCTGCGCAGTAGGCGTCAACACCCATTGCTCAATCCCACCACCATTCACGCCGGAGTCAAAGCTCAGGGCGTAAGTGAAACTGCCGCCGTTGAACACGACCGGGCTGGTATTGAAGGTGCCGCCAAAACCAGAGAGTGAGCTGGCATCCGCACCGTCGATGAGGACATATTTCTGTCCGCCGGTGGGGGCGCTGTTGACGTAGATGGCCGTGGTGAGCGTGCCCGTGACGGCCATGGTCTGGCCGGTGGCAAGGACAAGCTGGCTGTTGCCCGTGCCGTCGATGCCAAAGCCAAGCGTGGCCCCGGTGCTGGAGCCAACCACGATCTTGGCTCCGGCGCTGGCACCGAAACCGTAACTGGTGATGGTGTTGGTGGTCGTGCCGCGCAGGGAGAACTCCGTGCCGTCTGCCAGGGTCAGGCTGGTGGTTGTCGCAGAATAGGCTCCCGGCGTGTCCATGAAGAGCTTGCCGCCGTTGACGGTGGTCGTGCCGTTGTACATGCTGGTGCCTGTGCCAGAAATGGTGAGGTCACCCGCTCCGCTCTTCACGAGATTCAGATTGGCCTCGTTGGTGCCAGAACCACCGATGTTGCCTGCGAACACACTCGTGCTGGCAAGGTTCAGGGTCAGGGTGGCCGCGGTGGCATTGCCCGAGACGATCTGATTGGTGGTGGCGGTGCCCTGGCTGGAGATCGAGGTGAAAGTGTGGTTCAAAGCACCCGTGCCGTTGCCGAGTTGGAGAATGCCGGCAGTGGTGGAGCCGCCCATGATGAGACTCTGACTGGTGCCCAGAGGGCTGTTGCCGCCCACAGGTTGCGCAATCAGGCGTCCGTTCGCCATCGTGGTGGAACCATTGTATTGATTGGCGCCCCCCAAGGTGAGCGCGCCTGTGCCCTCTTTCACAAAGTTCAACGTCGAACCCGACGCATTGGCGATGACCCCGCCGAAGCTCGTGGTCGTGTTATCACCGCCCGTAGTGAATGTATTCGTGCCGCTGGTCGCGCCGTGATAAACCACGCCACCTTGGGTGGCGCTGTTGCTGGCGAGAGAACCCACGATGACTGAGGTGCCGCCAAGTGTGATGTCGAGCAGGGCGCCTTCCAACACCGTGACCGCGGAGCCGGTGGGAATGGCATTGGCGACACCGTAACGCAGAATACCGTCAGTAACGGTGGTGGAGCCCCCATAGGTGTTATTGCTGCTGCCCAGCACAAGGATGCCGTCGCCCGTCTTGTTGAGGTTGGCCGTGGCTCCGCTCAGAATCCCGCTGAGGGTGAGAGACCTCTGCGTCAACTCCACGGAGATGTTGTGGTTGCCAGCCGCGAGCGTGCCTGCCCCGCTCAGAGTGAGATTGAAGGCATCGCGGAGAGCAAATCCACCACTTACAGAATACGCATTGGCGATGATGCGGTTGTCCGCCGTCGAAGTCAGGAAGGTGCCGTCACCAATGGTCAGCGAACCGGTGGAGAGGGCATTGTTGCTGCCAAGAGCAAGACCGCCTGCTTGGAGGTCAAAGCTGCCAGTCCACGCGTTGGAACCGGTGAGCCGCAGGACGCCGCCTCCGGCTTTGATGATGTTGCTGCCTTCAATGGAGGCGTTGATGGTGAGGTTGGGCAGGATCGGGTTGAGGTTCTCGCCATTCCATTCGACCGGATTGACGGTGAACGTGGTGGTGGCGGCCCCAAGGGCCAGCTTGCCGTTGATCGTGGAAAGAGCGCTTGTGCTGGCGTTCTGGCCGCTGGCGGTGATGCTGCTGCCGGTGATGGTGAGCGTGCCGGTGCCGGTCGAAACCGTCGGGGTGTCACCGCCATGATTGTTGAACACCAGGCCGGCGAGGGTCTGGTTGAAGTTGTTCAGGTTCAACTGCGCACCACCCATGATGGTGACGGTGGCGGTGCTCTTGATCTGGTCCGAGGAACCAAAGATCACCTGGGTGCCACGGTCGCTGAAAATGGCCGGGTTGCTGCTGTAACCTCCGGTGATGGTCACATCACCTGTGCCGGTGGCGGTGATGGTGCTGCCGTCCGCAGAGGTGTTGTTGAGCACGATGCGGCCGGAATTGACCCAGGTGCCACCGGAATAGGTGTTATTGCCGGTCACAAACACATCGTTGGTGGCCGCAGCCGTGCCGCGGCCCTGGTTGCCGCCGATGACCAAGGTCACCGCGCCACCACCATTGTCGATGATGCTGGCGCTCAGATTGATGTCGCGGTTGCCAGTGTTGTCGGCCTGGTTGTTGATCCACTGCAAGCCGTGGAAGAACAACTCGCCTCCAACACCCACGGATCCCGCCGTCAGGCTGCCATTGATGACGTTGATGGAGAATCCGTCGGTGATCGGCGAGACGATCAAACCGCCGCTGACTAGGGTCAGCGTGTTGCCGCCGAGATCGAGAGTGCTGCTGCCCGTGGCTGATCCTGGATCGATCATCGCGAGGCTGTTGATGGTGCGGCTGCTCGTGAGCAGTGTGGTGGAGCCCGCCGTGGGAAGAGCGATGCGGATGTTGTCGGTCGTGATGCCGTCGTTGATGAGATTGGGGGAATAGCCGGCGAATCCCTGGGTGTTCAAGGCGCCCACGCCCTGGCCGGGGATGTAGCTGGCAAACTCACGCTCGAAGGTGGCCCAACCGCCGATCAGGTTGTTGGTGAGACCATCGCCAATATTGGTGGTTGCAACTCCGTTGAGCGTGTTGATGAACAGGCGCTGGTCATCATTCGGCGTTGCGTCGATGTTCAGGAAGCGCACGGTGGCGTGGGTGCCTGAAGCGCGTGCGAAGCTGGCGAAGGTGGCATCCATCTGATTGACCGCCGTCCCCGGTTCGGAGAAATCGATGATGCTGTTGCCTTCGCCGAGGGTCACCGCGCCGAAGGTTTCTGTCACATACAAGGCGGCACGGCCACGCAGTTGGAACATGGCACCGCGAAGCGAGATGGTGGCAGCATCATTGATCCGGTCCGTGATGCTGAAACCCTCAGTCGAGGCGTTGGAGGCAGTGGACAGAAATGTGGCGTTGGAAATCTCAATCGAGGTGGTGCCACTGAGGCGGCCATTGTCGAGCAACTGGACGCGTCCGCCGTTGAACAGCGACGGACCAGTGTAAGTGTTGTCCGAATACAAGTTCCAGTCTGTGGTGGCGCCGGCTGCCGTGGATCGCACCACAGCGATGTTGCCGCTGATGACACCCGCAAACGTTTCCCCGGTGGCGATGGCAATGGTAGCCTGCGTGCCAGCGCTGTTGATGACGTTTCCGCCGGAGTTGGCAGTAAACAAGTCATTCCTGGCCAGCACCTCGGTGAGGCGGGAGGCGAGGACACCGACGTGCTGCACGGTGCCATTGAGGTCGAGGATGCCTCCCTCGTTGACCCACATGTTGCGGCCTGGCAGAATGGTCTGGTCCCCGCCGCCGAGCTTCAAGGTGCCGTCGTTGACCATCACGGTACCGTGATTCGAATTCCCTGCAGTGAGCGTAAGGACACCCGTTCCCGACTTGGTGAGGCCGCCCGTGGTTCCAGCGATCGGGACGTTGAGCGTCAGATCGGCGTTGTTGTGGATGATCACTTCACGGTTGCTGCTGGTGGTCAGATAACTAACCCCGCTGAAGCCGACGATGCCGGTGTGTCCTGCCAGCACCAGAAGGCCGCCACTGTCGAGGGTCAAAGGCACGTAGTTGAGGTCCACGCCACCACCGCTGCCGAGACGCAAGGAGTTGAACGTGGTCAGCGTGGCGAGCGTCTGGGTGGTAGAAAGATTGACGTTGGCGAGCGCAGTCGCAAAGTCGGTCGTCTGCTCGGACGGCGACAGCAGGCGGAGGATGTTTGCGCCGGTGTTGGCTGCGCCACCGGTGGAGTCGGATGTGACAAACCCCACGCCGTTGCCGGAAAGACTGGTGTCCCCAAGCGCCCACGGGATGATGGCCTTGTTGGTGGTGCCGGTGTCACCAAGCTGACCGATGTAGGCATAACTGCTGCCCGTGAAAGTGGCAACGCCTGGTCCCGCTGCAGAGCCGAAGCCATCAGCCCGGATCAGGAGGGTGGCCTGGGCGGAACGGGTCAGCGCACCGGTGGTGAAGTTGAGCGCACCGGAAGGATCGGCATCGAAGGTGAACTTCGAGAGACCTTCGCGCAGGGTGAATGTGCCGACCGTTTCCGTCGTCCCTCCCGAATGGCCGAAGATGTTGATGTCCGCGCCGGAGACGCTGATGTTGCGGCCGCTGAGGCGGTTGTTCACATTGCCTGAGGCGTTGTTGATCTCGAGGATCCCCGTCGGGTTCAAAACGACACGGCCCGGAGCTCCCGCAGTGGAGGTTCCCAAGGTTCCCGCCCCGTTCAACGAGAGCGTTCCTTCTTTGATGATGACATTCTGGCCGCGGGCAAGGTTGAAGGCATTTGCTACCTGGATGTTCAGGATTCCGGAGCCGAATTTGTTCAGGCTGGAAATGCCGCTGGCCCCCGTTTCACTGAGTGCCGTGGTGGTGATGTTGATGGTGCCCGCGCCACCCAGACCAACCCAGTTGTCACGGTTGCTGCCGCTCGTGCCAATACCCAGCACGATGCCCCCCTCAATGTTCAAGATGGAGCTTGCGGCCGCCACAATGCTGACGCCACGGCTCTGGTTGTCCGCTGTGGTGGTGGCCGTGGTGATCGAACCAGTGATGGTGTTGGTGCCCGCGGAGCTGAGGATGGCGCCGGCGCCGTTCACACCGGTGCTGGTGCTGTTGTTGGTGGAATTGATGACGATGTTGTCCGTCACGGTGACCCCGCCGGTGAGTTCAAGCGTCGCGCCAACATTGCCCAACTGCGTGTTGCCTGTCGTGCTGCCAAGCGAGGCACCATCGGAAATCCTCACGATGCCCTGGTTGACGATGAGATTGCCATCCCAGCCGGACTGGGGCTGTGTGAGCACCAAGGTGCCGAGATCGTTCTTCTGCAGATTGTTGGTGGCCGTGGCAAAGGTGAAGGCGCTGTTCAGGGTAAACACATTGCTGCCTGTCACGTCGATGCCGCTGTTCGTGTTGTTCAGGTGGATGGTGCGGCTGGTCCCAAAGGTACCGGAAATGCGCAGGCCCTCTGCCGTGCTGTTGGAACCAAGCTGGATGACGTTGGAGGAATCTCCGAACACCGCGTCAGACGCGCCTTCCACCGTGCCGTTGGTGACGTTGATGGTGCCAGTGAAGGAGTTCGCGGCGTTGCCGAGCTTCAGGACACCATTGCCTGTCTTGGTCAGGCCCGTGGAGCCGCTGATTTCGCCGGAAAGAGTCAGACCAACAGGCTGGAGGGAGGTGTTGAACGTGGAAACGGACCAACTGTTACCGGAGGCCAGCACGATGTTATCCGGCACCACCAAGCCGTAATTGTTGTTGTTGGTCAGAATGAGTCCGCCCGGCAGACCCGAGGAGTTCAGACTGGCCAGTTGGATGGTTTTGAAAGCAGCCGTGGGGAAGTAGAGCCCGGAACCGGCGCGGCCGATGATCAGATTGAGCGCTCCATTGACGGACTCCCAGCTAACCGTGCCCAAGTTGATGGTCTGGATGCCACTGGTGCCATCACCGTCATGCAGCAGAGTGAACGAGGTGTTGGTCAGGTTGGTCAGGTTGATTGGAACGCTGGCTCCAATGCCCGTGAGGTTGAGGCCGGAAAGATTGCCAGGACCGGTTTTGCTGATGGTGTTCGCACCGGTGCTGCCGACAGCCGTCACCGAGCCGATGCCCTGGATGTCACCCCCAAGCACCACGTTGAGGTAAGGCGTGTCGATTTCAGCCACCAAGCCGGTGGTGCCGAGAGTGGCGAAGGTGAGCGCACCATTGAGGGTCAGGGTGTCAGTGGTGCTGCCGGTATTGCTGAAGATGGGATTGCCGGCAAAACTGAAGGCGTTGGCCACTGTGCGGCTGCTGTCGTTGACGGCCACCTTGGTGCCTGCGGACATGCTCACCGCTCCAAGACCCAGCGGACCGGAGAAAAGGGAGTTGGCAAAGGTGGAGGTGCTGCTCGCCGCCAGCACGATGCCGCCACCTGTGACGGTCATGCCGCCAGTGAAGGTGTTTTGTGCGCCGAGTTGCAGGAGGCCCGAACCGGTTTTGGTGATGGAGCCGCCGGCTCCGGTGACGGTGGCACCAATGCTCAAGGAGGGGTTGATGGAGTTGTCGTAAACCACTCCGTTCATCTGGTGTGCGCCCACACTGAAGGTCTTGGCGCTGGAACCGATGTCGAGCGTGCCATTGATGACCGGAAGTCCGATGGCGTTGTTGCTGGTGACGGTGACGGCGTTGGCATTGGTCAGTGTGAGAATGCCGCCCGAGGTCACGGTGGGCGCACCGGTTCCGCCAATGTGATTGAAGACAATGCTGTCGAGGGTGTTGTTGCCCACCAGCGTCAATGTGGAGCTGCCATTGAGAGTGACGGCGTTGGAGGAGTCAATCTGACCGGCGTTGGTGATCATGGTCACCGTGGAACCGGTGATGGTGAGGCCGCCGCCGGGGATGACGGTAAACCCAACGTCTCCTTCAAGACGAAGCGTGCCCTGATTGACCACCGTGCCGCCAGTGTAGGTGTTCTGGGCGGAAAGGGTCAGCGTGCCACCGCCAGCTTTCACCAGGCTGGTGGCCCCTTGGATGACTGAATGGATCGTCAAGGTGTTCTGGTTGTTGTACACGACCAGTTCGCTAATGCCGCTGGTGATGACGCCACGGGTGGCCAGGGTGCCGATCGTGGTGGCATTGTTGTTGTTGCTGCGGAGGATGCCGCCAAGCTCCAGGTTCAACACATCCGTGCCGCCAGAGAAGACGATGTCGTTGGTGAACCCACCAGCAATATGCAGCAAGGCGGTGGTGGTGGTGCCGGTGGGCAACTGGATGGAACCAACGGCCTGAGCCACGATGTTGGTCACGGCGCCGGAGGCGAAAATGCCGGCGTTCGGTGCCACAATGACGTCATTGATCTCCTGCGTCGCATAAGAGGCGTAACCAGGCGTGCCGACGGCTCCCACACCCATGCCAGGGACATAGGCCGCGTAATCCGTGGTGTTGGCAATGGCCCAGCTTCCCAGCAACAGATCTCCTACTGTGGCCGGAGGCGTGTCGAACTTGATGAACCCGTTGTTGCCTGCCTGTCCAAGACTGGTTCCGGTGAAGTTGATGGTGGCACCAGCGCTGCGTGCGAGGCTGGAGAAGACCAAGGTGGCAGAGTTGTAGGAGCCAGTGCCGCCTGCGGTGGCAGTGATCGTGTTTGCCCCCATCAATGCGGAAATCGCGCCCATTCTCTCCGTGGCATCCGTGTGCGCCCGCCCTGTGACACTGATTGTGCCGCCTCGCAGATTGATGGCGGCGGCATCGTTGATGCGGTCGTCGATCTGGATTTGCAGGTTGTCGTTGTTGCCCAGGAAAAGGGTGGCGAGATTGATGTCGATGCCGGACGTGTTGAGGATGGTGGCATTGTCACGCAACGTCGTGGTGCTCGCGGTCAGGAAGGTCCAGCCGGTGTAGGATTGCGCGGTGCCAATCGTCAGCGTGCTGCCGCCCACCCGGCCCAGATTGATGCTGCCGGTGATGGTGCCCATCCAAGTTCCTCCATTGTCGGTGACAATCGTTCCGGTGCCGGTGCCGGTCATGATGGTACCGCCGCCATCGGGCTGGTCACTGCTGGTCGTGATATTGCCGACAAACTGGGTGTTGCCATTAAGGTCCAGTGTGGCGCCAGGATTGATGAAGAGTGCCTGCTTCAACGGCATGATGGTGTTCAGCCCGCCGTCCAGCTTGAGCGTGCCACCGTGAATGTTCGTGGTGCTGATGTAGAACTGCGTGGTGTTGAAATTGACGGTTCCGCCCTGAAGCTGCGTATAAGCGGCGCCCGTCATCGTGCTGCCGATGTTCAGCGTTGTTCCGGATGTCACCTGGAAGTAGCCGTTGTTGGCCCCGGTGTTGAGCAATGGCACATTCAGGACATTCGTACCGCCATCCACCAACACGGCGCCGCCTGACAACGTGAGCTGGGAGCCTGCAATGCTGGATCCGACTGTGACTCCGCCGGAAAGCTTCAGGGCATTGAGCGTGCGGCTGACCGAGATGTTGGCGTTGCTGGTCACATTCATCGTGTCCGTGTTCGCCGCGGCCACCAGATCATTGCTGTTGTTGTAGCTTGAGAAGACCTGGATGCCATTGATCCCGTTGTATTCGGCGAAATCAGTCCCAAACACGACCTTGGGCAGCATTCCATTGGACACGGCCGCGCCCGAAGGCGCGGTGGTGAATAACACCATGTTGGTGGTTCCCAGATTGCTGATGCCACTGACGTCGAGTGTCGAGCCGGAGTTGGCGAAATTCACCGACAAGAAGGTCAAGATGCTCGATCCGCCGCCACTGACATTGATGCGGGCCAGACCATTGCCATTGATGTCGAGGCGGCCCAATGTTTCCGAGGAGGAGGTTCCATCACTGATGAAGTCGAGCAGACCGCCATCGAGATTGATGTCCTGCGCGTCACTCACGCGGTCACCCAAGTCGGTTCCTGAGTTGTCGAGGCGCAGGGTGCCCTTGCCGGAGACCGTGATGACCGAATTCTGGTCCAGTGTGCCGGCATCCGACAGCTTGAGAACACCATTGGTGACCGTTGTGGCACCGTCGTAGGTGTTGGCCGCGCTCAGTGTCAGCGTGCCCGTGCCGCGCATGCGCAGGGCGCTGGCGGTGGCGGTGCCGCCATTTGCAATGACACTGTTGATGATCGTGTCTCCACTGCCTTGAACGTTCAGGGTGCGGCTGGTGGCGTCATTGGACAGGTTGACACCGCCGGAGAGCGTGAGCTGCGCACCCGACAGATTGTTTTCCAAGGCACGGTCGGCGCCGCTGTTGGTCACCACGCCGCCAAATTCGATGTTGTTGGAGCCAGCCACCACGGCAGGGGCCGATGCCAACGTCACCGCATTGGTCAGCTTGTCCGTCACACCGGAAAGATCAACGGTGGCCTGTAGCTTGCCGCCATTGAAATTGAAGGCGCCGGTGCCGAGGGCGCCCACCTTGGAAAGAATCAAGGTGCCCTGTGTGAGGGTCGTGCCACGGGTGTAAGTGTTCGGACTGCCACCCGATAACGTAAGGGTTCCGGCATTGGACGTGCTGAGCGTCAGGCTCGTGCCACCGGTCGTCGCGGCGGCATGATTGGCAATGGTGGCATTGAACACAGTGGCACCCGTGCCGAGGATGACCAGGGGGCGTGTGTCCGTGTTGGTGGCCTCCGCGCTGGTGAAGGCATTGAAAGTCAGTGTGGCTCCATCACTGAGGGTATTGTAAATATTCCAAACTTGGCCGTCCGAAGCGTCATTGCCAGTGACAGTACCCGCGAACGTGATGGACTGGTCACCCGTGAACAAAGAGTTGGCATTGCCGACAAGCTGAAGGGCCCGCGAGATGGACAACGCGGAGCCACCAGACGCGAAAATCCCGCCATTGCTCAGCACAAGAGCCCCTGTGCCAGCCGATCCTGCGGACACGTCGCTTGCAAGTCCAAGCCACCCCGCGCTGACGGTCAAACTGCCGGTGAAAGTGTTGTTGCCACTCAGAATCCACGTGCCGCCGTCTGATTTGGTCACTGAGGTGGTGCCACCGCCCGCGTTGCCGATGTTGGAGGAGATGGTGTTGGCATCGGTGTTGAGGCCACGAAGGTTGAGCGTCTTGCTACCGTTGCCCGTGCTGGAGAAGTTGTTGAGTACAAGCGCGCCGCTACCGCTGGAGTCGATGGTGGTGGTGCCGGTTGTGCTGCTCCAAATGATGGAACGAGCAACGGTTTCGCCTGCACCGTAATACATGAGATAGGTGGTGGCCGTGCTGGCGTTGCCAAGCGTCAGGGAGCCGCTGGCATTGCCCAGGTTGCTGGAACCACTGGTGCCGTCGATGGACGTCACCGCCAACTGCCCCAGGATCACCGAAGTGTTGCCATTGTAGGTGTTGTTTCCGGAGAGATAGAGCAAACCGTTGCCTGTCTTGGTCAGGCCCGATGTCCCCGTGCCGCTGAGGGTGCCCGAAAGGATGGCGAAGTCGGTGCCGGTGCTGGTGTTGTCTGCCACATTGACCGTGCGCACCGCCCCGTTCAGGTCGATGTCGTTGGCAAAGTTGACATCGGCGAGCGCGGTGGTGGAGTTCAGCAACAACTGGCCTGTGGAACTGAAACTCGCTGTGGATCCCCAAGTGATCGGCGTGCCGCCTCCAAGATTCACAACAAGGGACGCCACGGACGCGGCGAAGCCAGAGTTCGACGTGCCGGTCCACTGGATTTGATTTGCTCCCGTGCCAATGGCGCGGGTGAATGTGCCGGAAGTTTCCAAGATGCCCCCGCCCAACACCGTGTTGGAGTTCGTGGAATAGGAGGATGATTCAATCCGCAGGACTCCGGCGTTGATGGTGGTGGCGCCACTGTAGTCGTTGTTGGGGTTGCTCAGGATCCACAAGCCAGCATCGGCCTTGGTGATGGAAAGTGCGCCTGCGCCGTTGTCACGCAGGCCGATTTTCATTTCGTTGTCTCCCAAGGAATCACCTCCCAACGTTAAAGTCCGCGCTGTGGCAGCACCACTGAACGCGATATCCGCCGTGTTGCTGAAGATGAGCGCGGCATGATTGGCCGCACGAGTTTGCAAGGCATTCTGGCCGGCGCTGCCGTTGCTGTTAATGGTACCATTGGCGGCAAGGGTGAACAACCGGTCGATGCTGACCGAGGGCGTGCCCGTGGTTTGGTAAATGACCGTGTCCTCACCGGTGTAGTTGAGCGTACCGCCGTTGAAGACAAGGCTTCCAGCATTGTCACCTGTGATGCCAACACCCAGTCCGCTGGCGACGCCAAAATTCGCCAGTGTGTTAACGGTCACTGTGCCGGCACTGATGGTCATACCACCACTATAAGTATGTGCCCCCGTGAGACGGAAGGTGCCGCTGCCGTTTTTGACCAGGGCGATGTTGTCCTGAATGCTACCGGTGAAGTAGCTGCTCGCGTTCGCGTTCCCGACACGTAGTGAAGCCGCCGCGCCGGAGTTCTTCACGGTGCCGGCGCCGTTCAGTTCATCAATCGAAGCCGTTCCTGACGCCACTGTTCCCAAACTGACCCCGTTGAGGTCAAGCACCCCGCCCTGACGCAGCCGGACATCCATGCTGTCCGCCCCGAGACGGCCTGAGCCGGACAACTGCACCGTTCCTTCATCAATGTGAACTTGGCCTGCGGCGGTTCCTGCGTTGGCAGCCCCGAGCACCAAGGTGCCCGCGCCGAGTTTTGTCCAGCCACCGGTGCTCGAAGACGTGATCGGTGTGTTGAGGATCAGTGTGTCACCTGCGGCGTCTGCACGGAACACAAGGTCCGCCGCGCCTCCCGACGTGATGCCGGTGCCGCCGCTGATCGTCACAGTGCTGCCACCCGTGACCAGAATGCCGCCTGAGACCGTCGCGGCGCCATTCTGCAGCGTCAGGGTCTGGCTGGCTCCAAGCGTGAAGTTGCGGTTGTCCACAAACTTGATGCCGGCATTGATCGTGGCCGTGGACTGGGACGTGATGTCTGTGGTGGACACAAGGTAGGGTGTTGTGTTGCCGCCCGCCAGACTGGCGCCAGCGCTTTCCGTGGTATAAGTCGCCGCGGTCACCGCCGAGCCTGAGGCAAAATCCGCTCCATTGAAAAACACATGCGCATTGAGGATGCCGTTGGTGTCAGTGGCTCCCGTGAGAATCACCGAGCCCCCGGCATTCGTCACAAAGTTGATGCCCGTGCCCGCGGCAGGCGTGGCAAGCGAAGCGAATGTCAGAACTGCGGTGCCCCCGGATCCAGCAGTGACCTTGATGGTTCCTGCCCCGGCGGTGGCTGTCAGCGCTCCAACTGTCTCCGTGCTCGCATTCGCTCCGTTGCCCAGATATTCAAGGATGCCGCCTGCGGAATTGGTGAAGGCGTCCACATTGAAAACAAGCGCCCCGCCGTTGGGGAGAATGTCAAAGTCCGCGGCATTTTCTTGCAGCTTGAGAGTTCCATTGGAAATCGTGGTGCTTCCTGTGAAGGCATTGTTGGCGGATCCAGCGAGCACCCAGGTTCCAGCACCGATCTTTTGGAGGTTGAGCGCCCCGCTGGTCGCCGGATTGGGCAGAACCGAGGTGATGGTGTTATCATCTGTGTTAGTGCCGCCGAGAACCAAGGTCTTGGTGCTTGCCGCCACGGTGGAAAATGTCCCGGTCAGCGTGAGCGCCCCTGTTCCGCTGGCGTTGATGTAGGCGTTGGCCGTGGTGGTGTTGATGAGAATGTTCCGGCTCAACGTGGCCGTGCCGCCCAAATAAGTCAGCGCACCAGAAGTGGTGGTGGCATTGCCTATGTTGATCTGCGAGGTGGCCGCAACGGCACCAACATCGCCTAGCGCAAGCGTGCCCGCACTGATGTTGGTGGCGCCAGTGTAGGTGGAAGCAGTGCCGTTCAACGTGAGCGTTCCGGTGCCGCCCTTGGTAACGACATGGGAATTGCCGCTGGCAATAATGTTGGGGTTGATGACCAGCTCGCCTGTTGCCGTGAGGGTCAGGGTTCGAGCACCTGTTGTGTTGGCCTCGCTCCAAATACTTGTGCCGTTCACCGTCATAATCCCATTGCCAGTGTAGCTCCATGCTTCGTTATTGGCACCGTTGCCATTGTTGGTCAGCGAGGCGATGGAGATGCCATATCCATTGCGGCCCGTGAATGTGAATGTGCGGTTGTTTTCCTGACGCAGGTTGTTGAAGGCGACCGTCTGGTTGATGAGGGAGCTGCTGCCGCCAATGGCACGGTCCACAAAAATCGTGCCGTTGTTACTGGAGTAGCTGATGTTGATCCCGCTGAACGAATTGGGCGCATCCGTGCGGATTTCGTAGGTGCCGCCGTTGAAAGTGATCGGCGCGATGTTGTTGCTGGTGCTGCGGCCGAGCTGGCCGCCGTCACTGATGCGGATGGTGCCGGAATCCGCCCGCGTGGCGCCCAAAAAGGTGTTGTTGCTGTTCGTAAGCGTCAGAGTCGAGACAATGCCAGACGTGGTCTTGACCAGATGGATCTGGCCGCTGGTGCCACCAGTGATCAAGCCGTTGATCACCACGTTGCCGTTGCCGTAGATGATCTGGCCGATGTCTGCAGTGCCGAGCTGCACATTGCCATTGATGATTGTTGTGCCGCCCGTGGCGGCAAGGCGCGTCTCCGTGATGCTCGAGGTCACGATGTTGCCTGTGATCGTATTGTTGCCGATGCTCTGGAGTGAGGTGCCAAAAGTGTTGCTGCCGCGGCCGGAGAGGCTCAGGTTTCTGTTGAACGTCAGTCCCGTGCCAGCAGCGGTTCCACCTTGGAGCAGCAATGTTCCCCCCGCCCAACCCAGGCTGCTCACCCCGAAAACTCCCACGGTGCTGGTGGAGGCCCCAAGCTGCCCCATGTTTGAAATGGAAAGTGTGCCATTCTTCACCGCAGTGGCGCCCGTGTAGGTGTTGCTGTTGTTGGTCAGCACGAGGGTTCCTGATCCCTCTTTGCTGAGACCCGCCGTGCCTGCGATAACTGACCCGATGGTCGCCTTGGCACCAGTGCTCCCGATCGTTCTGCCTAGTCCGTTAACCTCGATGCGGCCCTCCCCACCGAGGGTAAGCGTGCCGCCAGTGATGACATAATCGCTGCTATCAAACCGAAGCGTGCCAACGCTAATCGGGCTGCCCAGCGTGACCGTGCCAGACGCACCAGTGAAAACTGCGGTGTCAAACAACGAGTTTGGCCACGCCACATCATTGGTGGTATCCCACCAATTGGTGGTCGTGGTGTCCCAAGTCCCGCTGCCACCGAGGCCAGTGCCGTCAATGATGTTCCCTGCAGAAGTGCCATCAGGGTCCCAATAAAATGTTGCAGCCTGCAACGGTTGGGCGATCTGCCAGAATGCCATGAGTGTGATCATCAAACCACTGATGATGCTACGGTAGGCGCGGAGATGTGTCATAAGGCGATGGTTGGAGTCAATGACGGCGCCCAGATCAGGAGCCAAGACGTGGCATTTTAATGCTAAAGGTTAAGCGTATTAGTATGAGTGGTTCCTGTGGCTTTAGACAAGAAAAAAGTTCAGTGTTTTTGATGCCGCCTTCACTGGTTTTGAATCACCTAAATGGCCTAGGGCGGGCAGCGCCCATTAGCCAACGCGGCGTGAGAAATCATCTGCCGCCCACCATCGGAGCTCAGCCGATAAACCATCGGTTTAGTTTTGCCTATTTCACCTTTATGCCTGCGTTCCTGCCTTGGCTCCAGCGCAAGAAGGTCTTCTTCCCCACGTTTCTCGCCGACTCATGAGACTCCCAACCATCCTGCTACCTGTCTTCTTTGCCGTCCTCCAACTTCACGCCGCTTCGCGCCCGAACGTCCTCTTTATGATGGCGGATGACCTGAACAACAGCCTTGGCTGTTACGGTCATCCGCTCGTCAAAACCCCCAATCTCGACAAGCTCGCCGCCCGGGGCGTCCGCTTTCAGAACGCCGCCTGCCAGTTCCCCCTCTGCGGCCCCAGCCGGAACTCAATGCTGACGGGCCTTTACCCGAACAGCACTGGTATCCTCACCAATTCGCAGCTCTTCCGCCAGACCATCCCGAACGCCATCAGCCTGCCGCAGGCCTTCCGGCGTGACGGCTACTTCGCCGCTCGCATCGGCAAGCTCTACCACTACGGCGTCCCCAACTCCATCGGCACCAACGGCCATGACGACCCCGCCTCATGGGAACTCGAACTCAATCCCGCTGGCTGCGACCGTCTCCTGGAGCACCCCGACATCTTCTCCCTCCTCCCCGGCAACTTCGGCGGCACCCTGAGCTGGTATGCCTCGCCTCGCCCTGACGAGCAGCACACTGACGGCCTCCAAGCCAAAGACGCCGAGTGGGTCCTCGAACGTTGCGCTCGCGACAAAAGCCGCCCCTTCTTCCTCGCCCTCGGCTTCTTCCGCCCGCACACACCCTACGTCTCGCCCGAGAAATGGTTCAAAGGCTACCCCGAGGCCAGCATGCCCGTCGTGCAAGGCGTGAAGGAAGACCAGGCCGACCTCCCCGCCCCCGCTCTCGGCAGCTACAAAAAAGAGCAGGACAAACTCACCGACGACCTCCGTCGCCAAGCCGTGCAGGCCTATTTCTCCGCCATCAGTTTCATGGACGCACAGGCCGGCAAAGTCCTCGACGCCCTCGACCGCCTCGGCCTCGCCGACAACACCATCGTCGTCTTCACCAGCGACCACGGCTACCACCTCGGCGAGCACGGCCTTTGGCAAAAGCAGAGCATCTTCGAGGAAAGCGCCCGCGTCCCGCTCATCATCGCCGGTCCCGGCACCAAAAAAGGTGGCACCTCAACGACCCCTGTCGGCCTCATCGACCTCTATCCCACGCTCGCCGAACTCTGTAGCGTCAAAGCACCCGACAATCTTCAAGGCCAGAGCCTCGTCCCCATGCTCAAAGACCCCGAAAACGCCCAAGGCCGCGGCTGGGTGCTTAGTCAGGTCGTGCGCGGTGGCGGCTTCAGACGTCAGGGTGCCAGCGCCGCCACCGGCGACAATGGCAAACGCATCTTCGGCTACGCCCTGCGCACCAACCGCTGGCGCTACATCGAGTGGGACGAAGGCAAGGCCGGCAAAGAACTCTACGATCACGAAAAGGATCCCAAGGAACTCACCAACCTCGCCGACAAGCCCGAGCATGCCGAAATGCAGGCCAATCTCGCCGAGCATCTCCACGCAGTTGTGAAGACGACCTTCCCACCCAGCGGCAAAACACCCGAGATTCCTCAAAGAAACGTGATGTACTCGCCCGAACTCGTCGATCCGTGAGAAAAGCGTAGAGCAGAAGGTAGAGAGCAAAGAGGCCAAACCTCCCGCGCTCCAATCCTCCTCGTCCTCGATCAAATCGTTCCATCACCTTCCTCATTCCCAAACTACGCATCACAGTACCGTAGTCCCGGTTTCAGCCGGTTCCGGTCATCTTCCAACTCCACAACCCGGCTGCTTACGTTCTTTTCAAATTCGACTTCATGAAACCGCTCCTCGCCTTCCTCCTTTCGTCATTCGCCATTCTGCATTCGTCATTTTCGGCGCAGCCGAACTTCATCCTCATCAACATTGACGACCTTGGCTACGCCGACATCAGCCCGTTCGGCGGTAAAGTGCCCACGCCGCAGCTCGATCGCATGGCGAAGGAAGGCATGAAGCTCACCAGTCATTACGCGGCGCCGGTGTGTTCGCCCTCGCGTGCGGCCATGATGACCGGCTGCTATCCCAAACGCGTGCTGCCCATCCCCGGTGTGCTGTTTCCGGCCTCTGCGGTCGGTTTGAACCCGAATCAGACCACTGTTGCTGAAGTGCTCAAAGGCGCCGGTTACGCCACGGCCTGCATCGGCAAATGGCATCTCGGCGACCAGCCCGAGTTCCTGCCCACCAATCAAGGCTTCGATCACTACTTCGGCATTCCGTATTCCAACGACATGGGCCCTGCGTCCGAAGGCTCCAAGAGCAATCCCGACAAACCGCTGCCCAAAACCAACGACAAAGGCAAGGCGGGCAAAAAAGATGCTGGTGCCAACGATGAAACGGGTCTCAAAGGCAATGCGCAGCCGCCTCTCCCGCTCGTTGACGACCACAATGTCGTTGAGCGCGTCAAAGCAGCGGAGCATCACACCTTCACCCGCCGCTACACCGAACGCGCCGTCAAATTCATCCGCGAGCACCAGAAGGAGCCCTTCTTCCTCTACCTGCCGCACAACGCCGTCCACTTCCCTCACTACCCGCATCAGGATTACATCGGCAAGTCCGGCCTCAGTCTGCAGAAGGACTGGTGCATGGAAGTCGATTGGTCCACCGGCAAGGTGCTTGATGTGCTGCGCGAGTTGAAACTCGAATCCAACACGCTCGTCATCTTCACCAGCGACAACGGCGGCCCGCTTCAGCAGGGTGCGGACAACACACCTCTCCGTGGCGGCAAAGGCAGCACGCTGGAAGGCGGCATGCGCGTCTGCACCATCGCGTGGTGGCCAGGCAAAGTCGCCGCTGGCTCTGAAACGAATGCCGTCACCGCGCACATGGACTGGCTGCCCACCTTCGGCGCCTTGGCGCACTGCAAGAGCGTGGGCGAACTCAAACTCGACGGCAAAGACATCTCCCCGATCCTTCTCGGTGAAAAAGGCGCCGTCGGTCACGACGTGTTCCACTACTACAGCGGTTTCAACCTCCAGGCCGTACGCAGTGGGCCGTGGAAACTCCATCTCGCCAAAACCGAGCTCTACAACCTCGACTCCGACATCGGCGAGGCAAAAAACGTCGCCGCTGATCATGCCGACATCGTCGCGCAGCTTCAAAAGCATGCCGAAACGATGAAAGGCGACCTCGGCGACAAAACGAAGGATGCTCCAGGCGTTCGTGCGCTCGGCCGTGTCGAAAATCCGCTGCCACTCATCAGCCACGACGGCACCGTGCGCGCCGGCTTCAACAAGATCGCCAAAACTCTCCCATGAAGCGCCTCCTTGTCCTCCTCGCAGTCACTTCCACCCTCGCTGGTGATGCCGTCTTGCTCAAAGACGACTTCTCCGACGCCAAACTCGCGCAACGCCGCGCCTCACGTGGCGATTGGAAGTTCGCCGACCACGCCGCCACCTGCACGCAGGACGACGAACTCTACAAGAAGAACAAGGATCATGGCCCCATCATCTTCTACGACCTCGCTTACACCGACGCGGCGATCCGCTTCGCCGTGAAGCCGGATGCGAACAACAAATCCATCGTCTTCACTGCCAATGGCGAGGACGGACATGTCTTCCGCATCGTCTTCGGTCAGGCCGGTGCAGGGATCCGCGCCTTCCCGCCGGAGGAAAAAGATCACAAGTCCATCTCCCTCGGCAACGAATCCGAACTCAAGCTCAAGCCGGATGTTTGGACGCCAGTCAAAGTCGAACTCCGTGGTTCCAAGGCCACGCTTAAGATCGGCGAGTTCACCAAAACGTACGAACATGCCTCCATCGCCCGCGCGAAGGTCAATCTGAGCATCGGCTTCTCCTTCGGCACCGTCAGCGTGAAAGACCTCGTGGTGGAGAAGTAATCGCCCGATTCAAATCCCGCCGAGCTTGCAGATGCGGTCCCAGTGCTTCTGCTCCACCGGCGTGATGGAAAGCCGGTTGCCACGACGCAGAATCAGCATGTCCGCCAGCTTCGGATCGGCGCGCAGCATGTCGAGCGTGACGAAGGTTTTGAAGTCCGCCTCCCACTTCACATCCACCATCAGCCAGCGGGGCTCCTCACGCTTGCTGCCCTTGTCGAAATACTCCGACGACGGATCAAACTGCGTCGGATCGGCATACGCCTCCTTCACGATTTTCACCACGCCCGCGATGCCCGGCACTTCACAGCTTGAGTGATAAAAAAATCCCAGATCACCGACCTGCATCCGATCGCGCATCATGTTCCGCACCTGATAATTCCGCACGCCATTCCACGGCTCCGTTTTCTTCGGCCGCGCCTTGAGGTGCTCGAAGGAAAAGACGTCCGGTTCCGATTTGAGCAGCCAGTGGTTCATGGGATCGCGTGCTCGTTCTTCACACCGTGATCAGCCGGTTCCGCGCCGTGATGGGCCAGCGTTCAGTCGTTTTGCAGCCGTCGATGACATAAGCCTCGCCGTGCATCGAAACCGTCGGGCAGACGTGGCGCGGAATGCCGTGCAATGCCTGGCCGATGACGAATTCGTGGGCGCGTTCGGTTTCGAGCACCAGGTGCTCCTCGCTCTGCATCACCGGGATGGCACTGGGCAGTTCCTCGAAGCGGACGCGAGGATGTGGATTCTCCGGCGCGACGGATTTGTGGCCGAGATCGAGTGTGATGCGGTTTTTGCCCGGCTTGCTGATGACGCGGGCCAGCAGCACGGCGGCGGGCTGGAAGGGCAGGTCGTCGGCGTATTTGTCGCCATAACCAAAGTCCCACAGCACGGTGGTGCCGGGACTGAGGGTGCGATCTTCATAGCCGGCATGAATGCCGAAGGTGGGCGAGCCGCCGGCGACGAGTTCCTTCACCACGATGCCCTCGCCCTGCAAACGGCAGCGGAACTGCAGCACGGGCTCGAAGGCGGCATCGCAGCGCTCGCGACGCACGTCGAGGCTTTCATCGTGAATGTGGCCATCGTAGGCGTGGATGCCGCGGAATTGCAACAGCGGCGTTTCCTTGATGACATGCACCAGATAAGCAGCGGCGTCTCCCGGCACAATGCCGGTGCGGCTCATGCCACAGTCGATCTCGATGAACACACCGAGCGTCACCTTGTGCTGCTGCGCGGCGGCGGCGAGGAATCCGATCGTCTCCTCAGCGTCGGCGATGCTGGAGAACTGCGTGTCGGGAAACATCTGCGCGAGTTCGGCGAGACGATGTGCATTGATGCCCACGCAAGGCATGGCGAGCAGCACATCGGTGGCGCCGACAGCAGCGCACATCTCCGCCTCGGCAATGGTGGATGCCTTGAACTGCGTGATGCCCATCTCCAACTGCATCGCGATGATTTCGGCGGTCTTGTGCGTCTTCACGTGCGGCCGCAGCCGCTTGGGATCGCCGCCAGCGATCTGGAGCATGAGCTGGAGGTTGTGTTCGATGCGCTTGCGATAGAACAGCAGCGCGGGGGAGGGAATGTCAGCTTCGTTTTCGATGTGGAACCAGGCGGGACTCATGGGGGGGGAAAGAGAATGTAAACAATGGGGCCAGTCAAGACAGCGGGAGCACACAGACTTCTGTGAACGCGGCAGACTCACACAAACTTGATGACCTGCTTTTCGCCGTGCTGGTCATGGGCTGGATTGAGGGAGCGCAGCTCGAACTCCGCGCGGTCGGAGTCGATGCGCGCGATGACCCAGCCATTCGGACGCTTCGGATCGAAGGTGTAGGCGACGGGCGGGAGATTGAGAAGGGGCAGGCCGGTCTTCTCATGCTTCGCCCTCAGCCAGGTGTGGGTGTGGCCGTAAATGTAGCCCTGTACTTTGGGATAGGCGGCCAGAAGGTCGAACAGCGCGTCACTGTCCAACAGGCAGGTGGCCTTCTTTTTTTCGTCCATGCTTGGGAGCGTGGGGTTGTGATGTGCGACGATGAAAGTGGGCCGGTCGGGGGAGTTGCGCAGTTCGCGCTCGATCCAGACGAGCTGTGCCTCACCGAGGCGGCCGGGTGTTTTGTTTACCAGATCGAGCGAGTCAAGCAGCAGCCAGTTCACCAGCGCGCTGGTGACGGTGGCGACATGTTTGTCCGGAACGTTCATGGGGCGGTCGGCGTTCGGCGGCGGCGGGCCGATGATGGCATTGAGGAAATTGGTGCGATGATCATGGTTGCCGAGCGTGCAATGCACCTGGACCGACTGCTCGCGCAACGGCTGGAGGCATCGCGCAAAGGTGACGTAGTCCTCCGTCTGGCCGTCGAGAAAAGCGCAGTCGCCATTGATGATGAGCCCGAAGGGTTTCTGGCCGATCTTGAGCACTTGGTTGGCGCAGCGGCGCAGGTTTTCCACCATGCACACGCCCCGGGAGACCTGCGCCTCGTCCGCGGCGATGTGCGTGTCGGAAAACAGCACCCAGACCTGCTCGGGGATGTCGATGGCGGGCAGTTGCGTGGCGAGCGCGCCAAACGCGGCCGCGGTGCCGCGCTTCAGGAAGCTGCGGCGATTCAGGGGAGGCAGGGTGATGGGCATGATGGGGAAAAACGGCGGCTGGAAGATGAATCGTGCGGACCGGAATGGAAGAACTGAAAGCGGAGAAAGATGCGCAGTTTTCCAAATGCACCTCAGGTGCCAAAGTAGCGGTCTCCCGCGTCACCGAGACCGGGAACGATGTAGCACTTTTCGTTGAGACCCTGGTCGATCGCGGCAGTCACGATCGGCACATCGGGATGCGTGCGCTCCATGGCTGCAAGTCCTTCCGGGCAGCTCACGACACAGACCATCGTGATGCGCTGCGCGCCGGCATCTTTGAGCTGGCGCGCCGCCTCGCACGCGCTGCCACCGGTGGCGAGCATGGGATCGAGCAAGAAGACATCCGCGGCGGCGAGGTTGGCGGGCAGATTGGCATAATACGGCTGCGGCAGCGCCGTCTCCTCGTTCCGTTTGATGCCCACGTGCGCCACGCTGGCCTCCGGCACCAGCGGCAGGATGCCATCGAGCAAACCGAGGCCCGCGCGCAGGATCGGCACGAACACCATGGGCCGCGCCAGCTTCGCGCCTGTGGTTTCCGTGATCGGAGTGCGCACGCGGATCTCTTCCAGCGGCAGATTCTTGGTCGCCTCAAGAAACAGCATGCGTGCGAGCATGTTCAGGTGCCAGCGGAACTCATGCGGCGGCGTCTCCTGCGCGCGCAGCGCGGCGAGGTGGCATTGCGACAACGGATGCTGGACGACGACAGGCTGCATGGCGGCATTCTGCCGTGTTTGGCAGGGCTGGCAAAGTTTTCCGCCGCTGGATTGACGTTCGTGATACGATGCAGCCATGAAAACACGTCTCTGCACGTCCTTGCTCGCGCTGCTTGGTCTTTCCTCCTGCGTCGAGCCTGCCGCGCAGGACGGCTCAGGTTACTTCTACGCGTCCTCAAACAAACCGACGCCGGCTTCCTCCAGCAGCAGTACTGCAAGAAGCACCAGCACACCTGTTCCGCGCGGTGGCTACGCGCCTGGCTCCGGCCCGACGGCGATGCCTGGGGGCAACCAGTTCATGTATCAGCAGAACGTGACCGGCCCCTTCGGCAGCAGCAGTTCGAGCACCGTCATCCAATCAAGCGGCGGCGTACAGAGCTACCAGACCATCGGCGGTGTACCAGTCTATCCAGGCACACCCGTTCCGGGCTATGTGCCAAACCAGCCATACTATGGCGCCCCGGTATCCCAACAACCAGTGTACGTCCCCGGCGTCGGCGGCAGCCCGGGTTACTACATCAATCCGACCACGGGTGCGCGCATGCAGCCTTAGCCTTCCTTGTTCTGCTCCTTCGCACGTCGCGCCTCCGCTTTGTGCTTGAGCACCTCGATCACGATGGGCAGCACGGAGACGACGATGATCAGCAGGAACACCAGCTTGATGTTGTTTTTGATCACCGGAATGCTCCCCAAGAAGTATCCCGCGATGCTGAAGCTCAGCACCCAGAACAAACCGCCGCCGAGGCTGTAGCAAAGAAAGCGCCGGTAATCCATGCGGCCGAAACCAGCGGTGAACGGCGCAAACGTACGCACGATGGGGACGAAACGCGCGAGAATGATGGCCTTCCCGCCATGACGGACGAAAAACGCCTCCGTCTTCGCCAGATAGTCATGCTTGAACCAGCGCTGGCTCACGATCCAGGCGCCGGCCTTGCGTCCGATCCAGTAGTTCAGGTTGTCGCCGATGATCGCGGCGCACATCAGCAGCGGGATGATCCACTCGATGCGCACATAGCCCTGCGCCGCCAGCGCCCCGACGGCGAACAGCAGCGAGTCTCCGGGCAGGAACGGCGTCACCACGAGTCCGGTCTCGCAAAAGATGATTGCGAACAGCAGTCCGTAGATCAACGCCCCGTGCTCCTGCGCGAAGGTTTGCAGGTGCTTGTCAACGTGGAGGACGAAATCGAGGAGCTGGGAGATCATTGAGGAGGTAGCGGACACTTCTGGCGGTTGATGCCCGCCGCAAATGAAAAGTCCTGCACCTGCAACGAAGATGTCACCGAGCACTTCCGGTGCTCGTGTTTGGCCGGTCGGCGCCGGCATTCCTTATGCGGACAAATCGCTCGGACCGGTGGTGTCCCGTAGCAACCTTCGGATCAGGATCCGCCTTGTCGGTCTTCTCAAATCCATGTTTGCGGATGACCTCCAGCAGATGCTTCGTGTGATCCTTCCAGAGTTCGCTCGGATTCAGCTCTTCCCGCGTCCCATCAGCAAAGGCGATGTTCCACCAGATGCTCTCCGAGCCGTCAGTGTAGTAAGTTTCGTTCACTGAAAACGATTCGATGCGGTCGTATTCGAATTCGAGCTTGGCTGGAGCGAACCAGATGCCGGTCCTCTGGGTAATTCGTTCGTCAGTGACCACCAGCTTGTCTCCCAACGTCATCGGTAGAAACAGCAGAAGCACAACCAGGCCGATGACGCCCAGGATTTTCTCTTTCTTGACGAACGCCATGACAAAAAAGAACCCGGCAAGCGCTATTACGATCAGCGAGTAGTAGAGCGGCAGGCGATAGACCTCGTTCATTGGCATGGAGGACGCTTATTGACACACCTTTCACTCTTGCAGTCAAAAAACAGCCGGAGCAGCAAGCTCCGGCTGTTTGAAATCTGGAGATCGATCTCCGAGGCGGTGCAGCGCCTTACTTCAGCTCGGCGGTGACGACTTTTTTGCCCTCGATCTTGAGGCCATCGACTTTGCCAAACTTCGCGGCTGCTTCGCTCATGCTCATGCCGCCATCGCCTGACTCCATGACCTCCGCAAACGCGTCCATGTTGTCCATGAGCTTGTCGAACTGGATGTCGAGCAGGCTGATCGTGCCATCGTTCAGATGAGTCGCGTCCGAACTGGCGATGCCGCTGGCACCCTTCACCTCCGCAGTCACACGCATGCCGGCGAACATCGGTTTCATCATCCCCACCTGCGCTTTCATCTGCGCGATCTCCTCAGGGCTTTTCTTGGGCTTGCCCTCGCCACCCTTCTTCTTGTCCGCCTCGGGATTGGTGATGGTGAGCTTGGAGCCGCTCAAGGCAAAGGTCATCGGCTCCGTCTTGGAGTCCTCAGGCTTGTCCTTTTGCTCCGGCTCGAACGGCACGTATTTCAGCTTCGAGATGTCCGCGACGGCGAAGACAACCTTGGTTCCGCTTTTGCCGTCCGGCGTTTTGACGTCCTCGTGAGATTTCACCGTCACACCCTCGCCGAGTTTCTTGGCGCGCTCCTCGGCCTTCTCCTTGTCCATCACGAGGCCCTTCAACTGGTCGCCCTGGCCGCCACCGGCCTGCATCATCGCCGCGAGTTGGGCACCAAGGAGCGTGGTTTCCTCAATGGAGGCGGTGCCGTCCTTGTTGACGGTCACGGTGGATTTGACTTCAAGGCAGGACGACAGCACGAGGGAAGCCGCCGCAAACAGGATGAGATGGAGTTTTTTCATGCGGGCGGAGCTTACGTCATTGTCGCCGCCACAAACAAGAAGAAAGCACCTCCAATTGATAAACCGCGACATTTTCCCTTCCCCGGCATGAATCATGCCGCTTGCCAAACCGCCCGCCTTCTGAAACAAGTCGGGCATGGACTCGCATGATGTCATCGCCAAGGCAGTCGAGCGCACCAGCTTCAAAGAGGTGGCCGCGCAAATGGGTGTCTCCCTCTCGCTGGCCTACAAATGGTCCCAGCCCGACGAACAGCAGGGCAGCGGCACCGCCAACCCGCTCGACCGCGTGCGCCAGCTCTACGAGATCACCCGCGATCCACAGATCATCCAGTGGCTCTGCCACAAGGCCAACGGCGTCTTCGTGCAGAACCCCGCAGGTGGAGGACCGCGCGGCATGGAACTCATGCCCGCCACGCAGGAAATCATCCAGCAGTTCGCCGACCTCCTCGCAGCGATCAGCAGGGCTGCCGCTGACGACCGTATCAACGACGAGGAAGCCGCGCACATCCGCGGCGTGTGGGACGAATTGAAACGCTTCACCGAGGGCTTCGTCCGTCTCTGCGAGAAAGGTGACTTTGCCAACCTCGTCGAGGAGATCAAAACGCATCAGGCGCGTAGATAACCCTCCCCGGTCCGTTTTGCGCGGACTCGGAAGAACAGGAGGGCTTAGGGCGTTTTCACGGCACCATGAAGACCATCCCCCTCCTCATTGCCGGCCTCGCCCTCGTGTGTGCAGGCGCCACCGCCCAGGAAACCAAGGAAAATCCCAAGCAGGAGCTGCAACGCCTGATGGAACGTGCCCGTGACGCGAAAGCCGCCGGACGCATCGACGAAGCCAGGGAACTCTCCGAGCAGGCGGAAAAACTCCAGCGCGAACTGCACGAACACGAGGGCAAAAAACCGGAGAGACACGCCGAGAAGCATATGGACAAGCATCCTGGCAAGGACATGCCGCCTCCGTTCAAAGGCGGTCCGGAGGCGGAGCGCCTCCAGCATGTCATGCAGGCCGTGGAGCACCTGCACGCCGCCGGTTTGCACGAGCCTGCGAAAGGCATCGAGGAAATTGCCCAGCACATGCGCCGTGAGATGGAGGAGCGCATGCGCCGCGAACACGCTGAGGCCGAAGGCAGGCAACCCGGCGAGATGAAAGCCCAAGCAGAGCTGGATGAAATGCGCCAGCAGATGCGCCGGATGGCGGAAATGATCGAGCAGCTTCAGGCAGAACTCAGGAAGCGTGACCCGGACAAGATCCGGCCGCTGGTGAGATAGAGCGGGAGATCTTACTCCCGGGCTCACTCAAGCCGTTGGCAACGTGGGTCCGGCTTACTCCCACACACCCAGCTTCTCCAATTGCTTCGTCGCAGCGCCGGCCCAATCGCGGTTCGCGGCGGGACTGGCGGGGCTGGGATGGAGGATGCGACCCGTTTTGAACTGGCCGTGCAGGATCTCCTTCGCACGGTTCGCGCACTCTTCGGCATACGTACCGACGCCGATGACCCACTCCGGCTGTAGAGCCTTGATCACAGCGCAGAGATGATCGTCGCAATGTTTGTTCAGCGCAGCAGCCTCGACGGCGGGGAGTTTGTCAGGCGTGAAGTTGCGTCCGCCTTCCTCGATGAACACCAGCGGGCAGTAGTTCGCAACGAAGTGGTCTTTGAAGAATGCCTCCGCTTTGCCGAAGCGCTGCGCGAAGTGGCCCCAAAGCCGGCGTCCGCTCACTTCGGACTGCTGGCAGTCGAAGCCGAGCACCGGCCGCTTTGGATGCTCACACTCCGGTTTGCCCACAGGTTCGCGGATGCCCATCCAGTCGCGCACAGCGGCGATTTCACCGAAGGGGACGCCAGTCTGCGTCATGCCGAAGGGACCGGGATTCATGCCGACGAAGACGACGCGTTTTGTTCCAGCGCCAAAACGGGCCAGATAGGCCGCGTGCGGTGCCCAGGCGTAGTCGAGCGGTTGATACACATAAGCGACCGGCGCGGCGAAGCGCAGCGGGCGGAGGTTTTCACGCAGAGTCTGTGCGGCGGAGATCAGAGCGGCGGCGGGCATCGCGGCATCAGATGCGGGGATGATTGCCGCGTCAAGGAATGCAAAAAGAACTCGTATCCGAAGGCCGGTCCGCTAGAGTCCGCGCCCGTGATGCACTTCCACGCGTTTATCGGTGTTCTGGCCGCGGCCTGCCTGTTGTCTGCTGCCTCGGCGGGCGAGGTCATGAAGATCGTCCTCAAAAACGGCGCGGAACTCCGCGGCGAGGTGTTGAAGGAACGCGAGGACGCCCTGGTGCTCGATCTCGGCCACACGGTGCTCACCGTGCCGCGCTCCGACGTTTCCATCATGGAAAAGGCGAATGCCACGAAGACGCAGGCAGCGGCGGTGCAGGGCGAGGACATCTATTTTGTCGAGCCAGGACGCGAGGCAATGACGGTGGAAAAGAACGTCCAGCGCGTGGCGGAGTCTGTGGTGCAAATCCAGACCGCGTCCGGCCTCGGCTCCGGCTTTATCATCAACAAGCTCGGTTACGTCATCACCAACCAGCACGTCATCGCCGGCGAGCGCGAGATCACCGTCGTGGTGTATCGCAAGAAGCCCGACGGTCTGGAGAAGCAGCAGTTCCCGAAGGTGAAGATCATCGCGATGAACGGCTTCCTCGATCTCGCGATCCTGCAGATCGACGATCCCGCGGCCTCGGCGCTGCCCTTCGTTCCGATGGGTGATTCGGAGACGCTGACACAGGGGCAGGACGTTTTCGCGATCGGCAGTCCGCTCGGGCTCGAGCGTTCCGTGTCGAAGGGCATCGTGAGCATCCGTGCGCGTGAAAGCAGCGGCCGGTGGTACATTCAAAGCACGACGCAGATCAATCCCGGCAACTCCGGCGGACCGCTCTTCAACGCACGCGGCGAGGTCGTGGGCGTGAACAACATGAAGGCCGCGGGTGTCGGCGTGGAGGGCCTGGGTTTCTCGATCCCCTCGAATGTGCTGAAGCTCTTCCTGAAAAACCGCGAGGCCTTCGCCTTTGATCCGCGCAATCCGAACGCAGGTTTCCGTTATCTGCCGCCACCGGCGCCGCCGTCGGAGGAAAAATCAAAAGCGGATTCTGTAACCCCGCGGAGCTGATCCTTCAGCAAGAGTTGCCCCCTTAACTTTACATCCCCTCATGAAACGCGCCCTCATCCTGATCACCCTGTGTGCCAGCCTGCTTCCCGCCTCCGCGGCGGATCGTCTGGAGCAATGGTACAATCTCATGCCCAAGAACACCGCTGCCATCATCGCGGTGAAAAACACCCAGGAGCTGCTGGCAGACTGGGAGGCGAGCACCTTCGCGAAGTTCATGCAGGACGAGGCCACGCAGCGCTGGATGGCGCCGATGCGCAGCCAGGGTGACGCGCCGTGGGACAAGTTCTTCAAGGAGCACTACGGCACCGGCATGTACGACACGCTGAAGGATTATCCCGGAGCGCTGGTGAGCTTCCTCGTGCTGGAGGATCTTGAAGACTTCAAGGACAACCCGCCCAGCGTCGCGATTTGTGAAGTTGCGGGCAAGCAGAAGGAGATCGAGGCGCACAAGCTTGCCGAGGTCGATGCCGAGAAGAAAAAGGACGAGGAGATCAAAGTCGAGACCATCGACATCGGCGGCGTGAGCACGCAGATCGCCACCTCAAACCTCGAAAAGGATGCCTGCTTCACCGCCTGGGCTTTCGTGGACGATGTGATGATCGAGGCCACCTCCCGCAAGCTGATGGAATACATGATCGGCGCGGTCAAAAGCGGCGCGGGCGACGCGCCCAGTGCTGCACGCGATCATCTCACACGCATCGGCCAGATGACCAATGGCGGTGGCGACATGATGCTCTATATCAACGGCGCGAGGTTCCTCGAACTCGGCCAGAAGGCGATCGCCGCCGCAGAAAAGGAGAAAAAGCCTGATCAAAAAGACGCCATGGCCGCCATGGGCATCACACCGCAGGTCATCATGAACGTGGTGGGTGCCCAGGAACTGCAGGCAGTGGCGGTCACCATGGAGATGGAGGAAGGACGCATGCGCGGGGATGTCACCATCCTTCATCCTGACAAGCCCGCCGGCCTCTTGTCCCTGATGCGTGCCAGCGGCGATAATGTCGCACTTCCCGCCTTCATTCCTGGCGATGTGCTCCAAGGTGCCGTGACGCGCTACGACTTCGCCAAATTCTACGACAGCATCATGGGCATGGTCATGAAACTCGGGCCCATGGCGATGATGGTTACCATGCAAATCCCGCAGTTTGAGCAGCAGCTCGGCTTCAAGATTCGCGACGACTTCCTCGGCAGTCTCGACGACGAAATCTCAACCATTCAGGATGGTGCCGCCGACAAGCAGAGCCAGGTGATGTGCTTCAAGATCAAGGACGCTGAAAAAGTCGGCGGGGCTCTCGATGGCCTCAAACGCTACCTGGGTGCGGGCTTTGGCGCATTCGAGGAGAGCGATTACCTCGGCTTCAACATCCAGACGATGAAGCTCTCCCAGAGTTCCAGCGCCGCTTCCGAAGTCGCTTACTGCAACACGGGCAAGTACCTCCTCGTCTCCGTTGGTGACAAGAAGACGCTCAACAAAGTGCTCTCGCGCATGAAGGATCCCTCCGGCCCGTCTATTTGGGAAAACGCGCAGGTGCAGAAGTTGCTCGCCGCCGCGCCAAAAAACTACGGTGGTGTGACCGTCACTGACGTTGGCAGTACGATCAGCATGCTCGCCAGCGCCGCCAGCACCATCGAGGCGCAGGCGGCCGGCAGGAAGAAGGCTGCCGAAGCAAAGAAGAAGGGCCCTGGCAAAAAGGCGCTCGCTCCGGAAGACGAACCCGCCGCCTCGAATGCCAAGATGCTCGATTCTGAAGCGATCCCGCCGAAGGAGGTCTTCCAACGCTACTTTGGCCGCATGCTGGGCACCCAGTACTCGCATCCAGATTCCATTCAGATTCACTACCTCGTCATTCCGCCGGAGGAGTAAAGGCTGCGGATGCGCGATGCTGGCTCCTGGATGACAGCATCGAACATCGGGTGACCCGGCATCCAGCATCACTCTCATGCGTTCCATCATCCTTCTTCTGTCCGCCTCCAGCATCTTTGCTGAAACACCCGCGCTTTACTTCGACGGCCCGGAAATCGTCAAACTCGACTGGAACACCTCCAGTCCGCGGGCGGGCGACTTCAATGGCGACGGATTGACCGATCTCGCGATCATCAACTCCTCCCGCGCGCGCATGGAGTTCCTCATCCAGCGCAAAGACGGGGCGAGAATGGGCGAGCCGGAAAAAACAGCACGTGAGGACCGCTGGAATCCGATTTTGGAACTTTCGCGGTTCGACAAGCAGCCGCTTGTCATCGGCCACGCCGCCACCGCGCTCTCTGTCGGTGATTGGAATGGCGACAAGAAACCCGACATCGCCTTCATCACCGATGAGGACAAGCTCGTGCTGCGCATGCAGGGCGAAAAAGGCGCGTGGACGCAGAAGCGCGAGTTTACGCTCGACTCCACCGCTGACGACACCGAGACGCTCGTCGCGCGCGATTTGAATGGCGATGGCCGCGATGACATCGCGCTGCTCACCAACACGCGTTTGATGGTTCTCCTGCAAAAAGCCTCCGGCGAGTGGGCGGAGCCGCAAAACTATGCGCTCGGCGAAAGCGGCAGCGCCGGGCTCAATATCGCCGATCTAGATGGCGATGACCGCGCTGATCTGTTTTACACCGCGCCGGAGGGTGATGCCCTCCTCGTGCGTTTGCAGCACGACGGCACGACGTTTGGCGAGGAATGGCGTCTGGAGATTCCGGTGACGCGGCACTGGCTGCACCCGATCCGTCTTGGCGGGAAGAAAACGGGCGTCGCATGGATCCAACAGGACACGAACATGGTTGAGATTGCCAGGCTCACCCAAGGCTCCGCCGAGCCGAATGCCGATCGTGCGGCGACGATCCGCTATGCCATGCCGCCGACGGATTCGAAGAACGGCACCGTCGCGCATGGTGATCTCACCGGCGACGGACATGCGGATGTGGTCATGGCCGAACCCAAAGCCGCACGTGTGTGGTTGTTCGAGGGCAGCACCGGCGGTGCGTTTAAAGAAGGACGTGAGTTTCCCGTGCTCAGCGGCGTCGAGTCGCTTGCGATCGCAGACGTGGATGATGACAAAAAAGCTGACCTCGTGCTGCTCAGCCCCGGCGAGCAGTCCATCGGCATCGCGCACTGGCAGAACAATCGCCTCTCCTATCCTGAGATCGTTTATCAGACGAAGGAAGGCGAGACGCTGCTTTCATTGACCACGGGCTCGCTCACCACGCCTGCGGAAACGGCCATTCTCTGCGTCAGCGAGGTCAAATCGAAGCCGCAGCTCATCACGCTGCGCAAATCCGGCAAAACCTTCGCCTCCACGACACAGGAACTCACGATCAAAACCGGCCGCATCAACGGCATTCGTGTCGTCGATGCCAATCAGGATGGCCGGGGCGATCTCGCGCTGTTTTCCAATCTCGGACCGCTGCAGCTTCTGCTCAGCACCACGGACGCGAAGTCTCCGTTCAAGAAAGTCGAGGGCATTCCGGACACCTTTGTCGCCAAGCTCACACCTGCCGCCCTCACCACCGGTGATCTCGATGGCGATGGCAAGGCGGAGCTGCTCATCGCGCATCAACAACTCGCTCGTGCGTTCAAAGTCGATGCCGAGGGCAAGGCCAGCATCGTCGAGCAGTTCAACGCGCCTGATCCCGCCGCCGAGCTGCACAGCGCGCTCGTTTCGCGCAAGGATGGCAAGGTTTCCATCCTCCTCATCGACGCCACGCACAGCAAGCTGCACGAGCTGGTCGCGGGCAAGGACCGCGTGTATCGCGCCGATCACACGCACGCGCTGCCGGTCATGACACCGGAGCAATGCGTGCTGATGAGCACCGGGGAGAGCACCAAGTTGCTCCTGCTCGCGAAAAACAGCTTCCAGATCGCCCCGCTCGACGGCACCACGCTCAAGCTCGAAACCGTGGCCAGCTTCGACAGTGAATTGAAGGACACCACGCCCTCCGATCTCATCGCCGCGTCGTTCTCCGGCGAGGATCGCGACGACATCGCGCTGCTCGACACCGCGAAGAGCCGCGTCATCGAGTTCTTCCAGCCCGCCAACGGTTCGAAATGGCAGAGCGCCATGTATTTCCGCGTCTTCGAGACCGATCCGCACTTCCGCGGCAAAACCGGCCTCGAAAACGAGCCCCACGACTACGCCGCCCTCGATCTCGACAACGACGGCCGCCTCGACCTCTGCCTCCTCACGCACGACCGCGTGCTGCTTTACACGCGGAAGAAGTGAGTCTTGATCCCGAAGGGATGCAAGAAGCCGACTTGCCTCCCCAGCCCTTCGCGACATCATGCCGCACACGATGAAACGCCTCTACCGCCACGCCCAGATCGCCAGCGAAGACTCGCCGAATCTTCAAACCGCCGATGTGCTCGTCGAGGGTGACAAGATCATCGGCGTGGCCGCGAGCATCGAAAAAGCCGACGGCGCGGAGATCATCGACTGCACGGGGCGCATCCTGCTGCCCGGCCTTTTTGACATCCATGTGCATGCGCGCGAGCCCGGCCAGGAGGACAAGGAAAACATCGCCACCTGCGCCGAGGCGGCGATCAATGGCGGCGTCACCGGCTTTGTGATGATGCCGAACACCTCGCCCGCCATCGACAACGCCGGTGTGGTGCGCAGCGTGCTCGAAAGCGCCCGCCGCACACGCATCGGCCCCGGCATCTACACCACGGGTGCGATCACCAAAGGCCGCAAGGGTGAGGAACTCGCCGGAATCGCCGGCATGAAGGCCGCCGGTTGTGTCATGCTCACCGACGACGGTTTCCCTGTCGATAATCCGCAGGTGCTGCGCCGCGCGATGGAATATGCGCGCGATTACGACCTGCCGCTCGCCAGTCATTGCGAAGTCAAAGAACTCAGCGGCAAAGGCTGCATGCACGAGGGCAAGATCAGCTACGCGCTCGGACTCGCGGGCATTCCGAGCATCAGCGAGGAAATCTGCATCTCACGCGACATCCGCCTCGCTGAATACACCGGCGTGCATCTCAACATCCAGCATGTCACCACGGCGGAAGGCATGCGCACCATCAAGCGCGCCAAGGACCGCGGCATCCGTGTCACCTGCGAGATCGCCCCGCATCATCTCATCTTCAATCACGAGCACATCGGCGACTACGACACGCACTACAAGATGAACCCGCCGCTGCGCACGCCCGAGGACAACGCCGCGCTGCTCCAAGGCCTCAAAGATGGCTGGTTCGACGTCATCGCCACCGATCACGCCCCGCACACGCCGTTTGAAAAGAACCAGGACTTCGCCAGCGCGCCGTTCGGCATCACCGGTCTCGAAACCGCGCTGCCGAGCCTCCACGACCACTTCATCAGCAAAGGCATCCTCGACTGGGGTCTCATCGTGAAGCGCTACAGCGCCGAACCACGCCGCATCATGAAACTACCGACGGTTCCGATCAAGGAAGGCGGCATCGCCGAGTTCATCCTCTTCAATCCCGCACGCACCACCACCTTCAGCCGCGACTTCATGAAGTCGAAGAGCATCAACACGCCCTTCCTCGACCAGACGTTGCAAGGCATGGTCGAGCGTGTGGTGTATCGCGGCGAGGAGCTGTTGGCGCGGTAGCACTACATGTAACCGAGTGAGGTGTCATGAACAGCACTGCGATCTCTCTTTGCAAACTATGTGGTCGAGACGCTGCGATCGACTCACATGTCATCTCTAGGTTCTTGTGGAAGAGGAGCGGGATCGCCCATCGGTCAGATGGTAAAGGCTTTGATTTTATTTACGAAGACGACCCCCAATGGACTGAGTTCAACAAGCAATCAGGGTTTCAGGAGCCTATATTGTGCAAGGCCTGTGATAATAATCTAAGAAGCTCGATTGAGGACTACATGGCGCGCCGAATTTATGACAAAGACGGCATCCTGCGGTCGCCGAACACAGGGCATAGAATTGTCGAAGGCTTATCATACGAAAAAGTGAAGCTCTTCTCAATGTTCAACTTGTTCATGATGGGTGTTTCGAGCCATCCATACTACAAAGCGGTCAGCCTTGGAGACAAGCATGAAGACAAGCTCCGCCGAATGCTGTTAGCGAAAGACCCAGGCGAGCCATGGGAGTATTCTACCATCTGCTTTCGCCTTCAAATGAACGGGAAAAACCTCGAAGGCATGAGCCTGGCGCCTCAACAGGTAAGGTGGCCCAACGGGCAGATCATGTATCGTTTTGTTTGTGCGGGATTGTGTTGGATGATCACATGCTCGGGTCATCCTCATGAATGGCTTAAGGCGCCAGTTTTTATTGGCTTGGATGGGAAGATGGTCGTCTTTGATGGCAATCCTGTCGATATGCCTTTTATAAGAGAGCGAATGGACAACTGGCTTGCCACGAATGGTCATCCTCCTCTGAAGAGTTAGCTGCTTGCAACATTCAAGCCAGCCTTTACAGCTCGTTTACAGACGATTTCCGCCGCTTGAATCACCATGGCGGCATGAAGACAACCCTCGCCGCTCTTTTCGTCGCCACATCGCTCGCCGCACAGACGGCGCGCATGCCGGTGTGGATCTCGCCAAACACTCGAATCATCGCTCCACCGACCCAGCAGTCGGTTCAGGTCACCCAGGTCGATGCGCGCATCGACATCGCGGATCAAATCGCCGTCACGACACTCGACATCGCGTTGCGCAATCCCTCAAGCCGCCCGCTGGAGTCGGAACTTCTCGTTCCCGTGCCACAGGGAGCCGTTTTGAAGGCATTCACCTTTGAAGGTGGCAACGCGGAAGGAACTGCACGCCTGCTGCCGCGCGATGAAGCACGCCGCATCTATGACAGCATCGTGGCGCAGACGCGTGATCCGGCGCTGCTGGAGTTCGTGGGCAATGCGGTGGTGAAATCGAGCGTGTTTCCAGTTCCTGCCAATGGCACACAGAAAGTGCGCGTGACCTACGAAAGGCTTCTTGAGGCTGACGGTGCACGTCTCGACTATGTGCTGCCGCGTTCGGAGGCGGTGGAGTATGCGGTGCCCTGGAAGTTCTCGATGCACGTCAAATCGACGTCACGCATCGCATCGGTGTATTCGCCGAGCCACGAGATCGCCGTGAAGCAACCGAACGACCGCGAGGCGACGCTTTCCTGCGAAACGAAGGACCCCGGAGCCTTCCGCGTGTCGTTTCTGCGCGAGACAAAGGACGAGATGACCGCGTCGTTGCTCGCCTATCCTGATCCGAAGATCGGCGGCGGCTACTTTCTCGTCATGATCGCACCGCCGAAGCCGAAAGCGGATGCAGTGCCGATCAAACGCGAGGTCACGCTCGTCATCGACCGCAGCGGCAGCATGGCGGGGCCGAAGCTCGACCAGGTCAAAGCCGCCGCGCTTCAGGTGGTGGAAGGTTTGAACGACGGCGAAGGCTTCAACCTCATCGTCTATAACGAAGCCGTCGAAATGTTTGCCGCGCAGCTGGTGATCAAAAACGCCGAGACGACCAAGCAAGCCCGCGACTACATCAGCGCACTGCGCGTGAGCGGCGGCACGAACATTCATGACTCCGTCGTCGAGGCGCTGCGTCAGAAGCCGCTCGAAGGCATGCTGCCGATCGTCCTGTTCCTCACCGATGGCCTGCCCACCATTGGCCAAACTTCGGAAAAGGCGATTCGCGAGGCCGTGGCGAAGGGCAACCCGCATCAGCGGCGCGTGTTCACCTTCGGCGTCGGCGTGGATGTGAACACGCCGCTCCTCTCGCGCATCGCCCGCGAAACTCGCGCCAGTGCTGAGTTCGTGCTGCCGAAGGAAGATGTCGAAGTGAAAGTCAGCCGTGTGTTTGATCGTCTGCGCGGCCCGCTGCTCACCAAACCTGTGCTGCGCGTTCTCGATGACCCGAATCGCGTGAGCGATTTGATTCCATCGCCGCTGCCCGACGTGTTTCAAGGCGAGCAGATTCTTCTCTCCGGCACCTATCGAGGTGAAGCGCCGTTGCATTTCCAGCTCACCGGCGCATCGGCGGAAGGCGAACGCCATTTCGATTTCACCTTCAATCTCGACAAAGCGAGCACCGCGAATGCCTTTGTGGCCCGCTTGTGGGCCAGCAACAAGATCGCCGTTCTCAGTGAGGCGATTCGCGATCTCGGTGCCGACGGCGCGACGGGCAACACGACCGAACTGGTGAGCGAAATCGTCCGCCTTTCGACTCAATTCGGCATTCTGACCGAATACACCGCCTTCCTGGCCGAAGAAGGCACTTCACTCGCCGCCGCGCCTGCGAATGCCACTCGCGCTTCCACGGTTTACAGCGACAAGGCGATGAAAATCCGCAGCGGAGCCGCCGCCGTGTCGCAGGCAGACAATCTGCAGAAGGCTGCCGAGTCGAAGCAGCTCAACGTGCGCAACCGCTTCCTCGACGAGAAGATGCAGGCGGTCGAAATCACCTCCGTGCAGCAGTGCCAGGCCGGAGCGCTCTTTAACAAGGGCAACCGCTGGACCGATTCGAACGCCGCCAAGGCCGAACGCGCACCCGACCGCACCGTCGAGATCGGCAGCGCCGAGTTTGGCCGCCTGGTCGATGAACTCGCCGCCGAAAACCGCCAGGGCCTGCTCGCGCTGCGCGGCGAACTGCTCGTCGAGCATCACGGCCAGCTCGTGCTCATCCGCTGAAACCATTTCCTTCAACTCCACCCAACATCGTCATGAAAACAAAACACATCCTCGCCCTCACGGCAGCGTTCGCTGCCAGCCTTGCCACCGCCAAGGAAACCCAGCCGCCCACGCCCGTCGCCGAAACTGTCAAAGCCGAGGCTCCCGCCGAGGGGCCGCTCGTGCAGATCGCCGTGCTGCTCGACACCAGCAGCAGCATGGACGGCCTCATCGAGCAGGCAAAGACTCAGCTCTGGAAACTCGTGAACGAATTCATCACCGCGAAGCAGGACGGCAAGACGCCCGTCGTGCAGGTGGCGCTGTATGAATACGGCAAGTCATCGCTGCGCGCCGAGGAGAACTGGATTCGCCAGATTCAGCCGCTCACACGCGACCTCGACAAGGTCTCGGAAGATCTTTTCGCCCTCACCACCAACGGTGGCGATGAGTACTGCGGCGCGGTCATTCAACGCGCGATGAAGGACCTCGCGTGGGATCCGAGCCCGAAGGTTTACAAGGCCATCTTCATCGCCGGCAACGAGCCTTTCACCCAGGGGCCGGTTGATCCGAAGAAAAGCTGCAAAGAGGCCATCGCCAAGGGTGTGATCGTGAACACGATTCACTGCGGCAGCGAGAGCCAGGGCATCGCCGGACATTGGAATGACGGCGCGTTGCTTGCCGACGGCAAATACCTCGTGATCGACCAGAATCAGGCCATCGTTCACATCGAGGCGCCGCAGGACAAAGAAATCGTGCGCCTCAACGAGGAGCTGAACAAGACCTACATCAACTACGGTGCCGCCGCTCCTGCCGCAAAGGCCCGCCAGGTTGCTCAAGACACCAACGCCGCCGCCAAGGCCGAATCTGGTGCGCAGGTGCAACGCGTCATCAGCAAGGCCAGCGCGAACTATTGCAACACCGCGTGGGATCTCGTGGACGCCTGCAAGCAGAAGGACTTCGACATCACCAAGGTCAAGGAAGCCGATCTGCCCGAGGAGATGAAAAAGATGAGCGCTGACGAACGGAAGGCCTACATTGCGGCGAAAACCGCCGAACGTGACGAGATTCAGAAGAAGGTCCTCACCTTGAACAAGGAACGCGAAGCCTACGTCGCCACCAAGCGCAAGGAATCCGCCCAAGGCGACACCCTGGACACCGCCATGGCCAAGGCCCTGCGCACGCAAGCCGAGAAAAAAGGCATCGCGTGGGAGAAATGACCCTGCGCCAGCCATGTTTGTTGTTGTCCCCTCACCCAACCTCTCCCCGAAGAAAAAATCATGATCAACTCATGCCATCGACGGGGAGAGGAGATTCGCTTGGTGACTTCAATCTGCTTTCTCGGCGTTTGCAGAACCAGCCTCCCTCTCCCCGCCCCGGAAGTCGATTGCTCCACTGTCACCTTCGGGGAGAGGGCTGGGGTGAGGGGCCATTCCTTGCCTGAAATCGTCATTCCCCATCCGTCATTCGTCATTTAACCTTCCGCCATGCCTGCCACCATTCTGGTCATTGAAGACGACGCCGCGATTCGTCGCGGCGTCGTTGATGCGCTCAAATTCGCCAGTCATACGATCCTGGAGGCTGGTGATGGCGATAAAGGCCTGAAGCTGGCCCTGAGCGCCACCTTCGACCTGATGCTCCTCGACCTCGTGCTGCCGCACGCGAGCGGCTTTGACATTTTGAAAGCGCTGCGGCGCGAGCGCCCTGGCACACCGGTCATCATCCTCTCAGCGCGCGGCGAAGAGAATGATCGCGTTCGCGGTCTTCGTCTCGGCGCGGACGACTACGTCGTGAAGCCTTTCAGCGTACGCGAGCTGCTCGCCCGCGTGGAGGCTGTGCTACGCCGCGCACCGGAACGTCAGCCGGTGAGCGAAACGCTCACCCTGGAAGCCGCCACGATCGATTTTGGTCAAAGCGTGGCCCGATTTGGCAATGGCGAGCAAGCCGAGCTGTCCGAACGCGAGCGCGATGTGCTGCGCTACCTCGCTCTGAACCGCGGCAGGCCCGTTTCTCGAGAAGAACTGCTGCAACGCGTCTGGCATATCGACAACAAACAGACCGAGACACGTACCGTGGACATGCACATCGCCAACCTGCGCCACAAGCTGCGCGATGATGCCGAGTCTCCGCGTGTGATCGTCACTGTGAGAGGCAAAGGATACCAACTCGCCTGAATCAGATTTTTGAACCACTAATGGACACTAATAAAACACCAATGTCAGAACCGGAATGAATTAGTGCAGATTAGTGAGCATTAGTGGTTCAAATCCGGCCTTCTTCACATGCAAAAGCCACTTCACATCTGGATCACCTTTCTCGCCTGCCTCGGGCTGCTGCTCGCGGCGATGGGCTGGGTGGGGTGGCACACGTTGCAGTTGGAGCGTGAACGTGAAAGCGCGGCACGCGAAGGTGACAAGCAGGAGCGCGTGCGGCTGGCGCTCTGGCGGCTCGATTTCCAGGCCAGCGCGTTGCTGATGCGCGAGAATGCGCGACCACCGCATGACTTCCGTCCGTTCCACTCACCTGAAGGCTTGGTGAACAAGGCGTATGGCAATGTGGCGAAGGGCGAGGTGCTGGTGCCGTCGCCGTTGCTTGCCGAGGTGCCGGAGCATGTGTTGCTGCATTTCCAGATGGACTCACGCGGGCAGGTGATGTCGCCACAGGTGCCGCAGAAGGACGAACGCACGCTGGCATTGGCGCAGTTCATCAATGCAAGCGACCTCACGCGCAGTGAACAACGTCTGGGCAGCCTGCGTGAGCTGCTGGCGAAGCCTGCAACTGTGATCGCGCCCCAGCCTTCGAAGAAAGAGAAGCCCATTCTGCCGTGGTCACGATCGAGCGCACCTGCGCCTGCTGCGACCGCGAGCACGATACTCAACCGCCAGTTGCTCGCCGAGATGGCCTGCGTGGCGCGCTTTGACTTCGATGACACGCAGATCGTCGCAAACGACGCCAACGCACCACGAAACTCGGCGTGGAACGTTCAACAAGGGCAGACGGTCACCATGCAGCAACAGTCGATGCTCAACAGTGTCGAAAACATGTCGCGCAATCGCGCGGTAAGTGCACAGGCGGAGGAAGCGATCAAGCAGCAGCCGATGATCAAGACGAAAACCTCGTCCGGCACACTGGCACTCGCGGACGAAAAAATGGCCGGATCCAAGCCCGTGCCTGCGAAGGCCCTGAAGAAGGAGGCCACGAAGCCTCTGGAAGCCGACAAGCCCGCTGCTGCTGCCACGGCCATGCCTGCGCCAGCCGCAAAGGCGAGAGAAGGCAGCGAATCAGTGGTTGTACTTCCGGTGCTGCCACCGCCGGCTCCTGCGCCGATGAGCGCTCCTCCTGCCACGAGTCCACTCGGAGGCGGCGGCGGAGCATTCAAGACGCAGGCTGACGTTGCGGCTGCGGCACCTGCTGCACCGGCGGATCCAGTTGGCATGGCTCCACAAGCCGCTGCTGCGAAACCAGCCACGTTGGAACTCAAAAACGATGCCGCTTCCAACAGCTCACGTCCCTTCCAAGGCGTGTGGTTGGGCGGAAACCTGGTGCTCACGCGCGAGGCGTTCGTGGATGGCGTGCGCATGGTGCAGGGCGTGTGGCTTGACTGGCCGGCGTTGCAAGCCGCGTGGCTGCGCGAGATCACGGATCTGTTTCCCGATGCCAGACTGGAACCCGCGGCCAATGCCACCGCGGGAGCGCGGCCGAATGACGATCCGCTGCGCTTCGCCGCGCTGCCGGTGCGTTTGATTCCCGGCACGATTCAACTGCCGCCGCTGCCGTTTTGGACGCCGCTGCGCAAATCGCTCGCCATTGCGCTCGCCTGTATGCTGTTGGCGGCGGCTGCGGTCGGACTCGTGTTGTTTGGCACGGTGTCGCTCAGCGAGCGGCGCGCTGCCTTCGTTTCCGCCGTGACGCATGAGCTGCGCACGCCGCTGACGACGTTTCGTCTGTATTCCGAGATGCTGGCGGACGGCATGGTGGCGGATGAAGCGCAGCGGAAGACCTATCTCGACACATTGACCGGCGAGGCGGGGCGTTTGAGCCATCTGGTCGAGAATGTGCTCGCCTATGCACGTCTCGAACGCGGCAGCGCCAAGGCACGCGCCGAAAACATCACCATTGGCGAGCTGCTTGATCGCATTCTGCCGCGCCTGAAACAGCGCGCTGATGATTGCAGCATGGAGGTGCGCGTGCATGCCACGGAGGCCGACCGCAAGACTCAACTGCACATCGACGCGGCAGCGGTGGAGCAGATTCTCTTCAATCTCGTCGATAACGCCTGCAAATACGCCGCGCCGCGTGCCGCGGAGCCTGTGATTCATGTGGAGGCCGATACGAGTGGCAAATTCGCCATGCTGCGCGTGCGCGATCACGGCGCGGGCATCTCACGCGACGAGCGGCGACGCATCTTCCATCCCTTCCACAAATCAGCCGATCAGGCTGCTCACTCAGCGCCAGGTGTGGGACTCGGTCTCGCGTTGTGCCGTCGTCTCGCCACCGCGCTTGGTGGTGCGATCACGCTGGACGCGTCGCACAAAGATGGCGCGTGCTTTGTGCTGCGTCTGCCGAAGTGATCACCGCTCTCCAGCGAGCGTGACTGCGCCAGTGACGATCACATTGCCCGCGTCATCACGAATTTCACCACTTACCTGTCCCAGCGTGTCGAGCATGCCTTGCAACGTGCCGGTGATATGAAGCGACTGGCCGGGGGTGATGCTGCCGAGGATTTTGACCTGACGCACAGCGGTGAGGCGCAGATTTTTCAGCGGCGTTTCGCCGGGGCGGGTTTGAATCAGAATCCCGCCGAGCTGTGCCAGCGCCTCGATCATGAGCACGCCAGGCATGAGCGGCGCATTGGGAAAATGGCCGCGCAGGAACTCCTCGCCGCCCTTGAGCTTCCAAACGGCCTTTCCTGACACCCCGGGCACGAGTTCGGTGAGTTCGTCGACGAAACGGAACTCCGGGCCGTGCGGCAGGGAGGAAAGCGCTTGAACAAGCTCGGCGGAAGATGGCATGCTGCGGTCATATTCACGATTCATCACCAGAGCAATCGCCAAGATGCATGCCGGCGGCCTGTCGCTTGCTGAGGCAGGCATGGCTGCTGGTGGTGCTGGTGTTGAGCATGGCTTACTGGGCGGTCGGCGGCCTTCTTTTCGTGCTGGCAGGCATGCTGCTGGGCCACGTGCTGCCCGCGGAGAAATCCCGCGCGATCGGCCAGTGGCTGCTTCAAGGCGCGTTTCGCGTTTTCCTGGGGCTCCTCCGTGTGTGCGGCGTGTATGAATGCAAGTTCACCGGTTTCGATGCATTGAATGGCGTGACCGGTGGATTGATCATCGCGCCGAACCATCCGGCGCTGTGGGATGCGGTGTTCATCATCGCGAAAGTCAATGGCCTGCGCTGCATTTTGAAGGACACACTCATGCACAACCCCTTCCTGCGTGGCGGAGCGAAGCTGGCGGGCTTCATCCCGAACAAGCCCGCGCACAAAATGCTCCAGCGTTCCATCGAGGCGTTGCGTCAGGGCGACCGGCTGCTGTTTTTCCCGGAGGGAACGCGCACGCGGAAGTACGAAAACGCCATCAACACCTTCCAGGGCGGCCTTGGCATCATCGCCACACAGTCGAGCGCGCCGGTGTGGCCGGTGTTCATCGAGACGAACAGCGACTACCTCTGCAAAGGCTGGCCTTTGTGGCGTCTGCCAGACAAAAAGATCAAACTGCGCATGACGCTGGGCGAGCCGCTGGCCAGCCCGCCGGATGAAACCGCCGCCGAGTTCACCCAGCGGTTGCGTGAAGTTTATCTCGAAGCCCTGGGCGGCAAGACGTGACCCGTCCTGCGGAAGCGCTCGCGATGAGCATGGATTTCAGCTTGCCACGGGGGGCTTTCTCGCGTCCATCCCGCCTCTTTTTCGGGCCCATGAAGCTCCTTGTCCTCATTCCCAGCTACGACACCGGCCGCCTGCTGGCGGACACGGTGACACATGCGCTGGAACAGTGGAAGGACGTGCTTGTGGTCGTCGATGGCAGCACCGACGACAGTGAGAAAGCCGTGGAGGCGATGCAGCCTGCGCATCCTGGGCTGCGCATGATCAAACAGCCTTGCAACCGCGGCAAAGGCGCCGCCGTGCTGCGCGGAGCCGGGTTCGCCGCGGACGAAGGCTTCACACACGTCCTCACAATGGATGCCGACGGCCAGCATCCGGCGGAGTGGATTCCGAAATTCATTGCCATCGCGCAGTCGCATCCGGAGGCCGTTCTCTTCGGCAAACCCGTCTTCGGGCCCGAGGCTCCACAATTGCGCGTACAAGGGCGCCGCATTTCAAATGCGTGGTCCAATCTCGAAACGCTCGGTTGGGGCATCGGCGACTCGCTCTTCGGCATGCGCGTGTATCCGGTTCAGGCTTTGCTGCGTGCGTTTCGCGGCACGTTTTTCGCGCGGCGCTTCGACTTCGACACCGAGATCGCGGTGCGCGTGTGCTGGCAGGGTGTTCCGGCAGTCACCGTGCCCACGCCGGTGCGTTACCTTACTGCTGAAGAGGGTGGTGTGTCGCAGTTCCGGTACTTCCGCGACAACGCTCTGCTGACCTGGATGCACGCACGGCTGGTCATCGGCTTCCTGATTCGTGTGCCGCTGCTCGTATGGCGTGTTGCACGTGGCGGAAATCCGCTGAAAAACACGAAGGCGGAGTGATGTCGGGCTCCGTGGCGGCGTTAACCGCCCATGCGCACGCTGCTTCTCGCCCTCGCCCTCAGCGCCGGTCTTCATGCCGCGCCGGACATCCTGCTCGTCGTCGCCGATGATCAACGGCCGGACACGATTCAAGCGCTGGGCAATGCGATCATCGAAACCCCGGTGCTGGATCGCCTGGCGGCAAACGGCACCTCATTCACACGGGCGTATGCGGGTTATCCCATCTGCTACGCCAGCCGTGCGCAAATCCTGACGGGCAACCAGGCTTTCAAAGCGCTGGCGAAGTATCCTGGCAGCGTGGTGAATCCGCAGCTCGCCACCATGGCAGGCACGCTGCAAAAAGCGGGCTATCACACCTGCTACACCGGTAAATGGCACAACGACGGCCATCCCATGCAACGAGGCTACACGACGACGAGCGGCCTCTACTCCAGCGGCGGTGGCAAGGGCGTCACACAGCCGGACATCGACGACCGCGGTCGTCCGCTCACCGGTTATCGCGGCTGGACGTTCAAAGACGAGAACAACCAGGCCGAACTCGACAAGGGCGTCGGTTTGCAAGCCGACAACAGCCGCCACATCGCCGATGGAGCGATCCGCGGCATTCAAACCGCGCCGAAGGACAAGCCGTGGTTCATACATGTGAACTTCGCCTTCCCGCACGATCCGCGTCAGTGGCCGACGGGCATGAAGAACCGCTACGACAAAACGAAGATGCCGCTGCCTGCCAATTTCGCCAAGGATCATCCCTTCGATCACGGCAACCGCGGCGGACGCGATGAAGTCCTGCTGTCCATCCCGCGTGTCGAAAGTGAAGTGCGTGAGGAACTGGCCATCTACTACGCGATGATCACCGATCTCGACGCGAACCTCGGCCGTATCATCGCCGTGCTGCCGCATCCGGAGAACACGATCATCATCTGCACCAGCGACCAGGGCCTCGCGCTCGGCAGCCATGGCCTGCTCGGCAAGCAGAACGAGTACGAGCACAGCATCCGCAGCCCCTTCATCATCGGCGGCCCCGGCCTGCCGAAAAATGAGCGCAGCACCGCGTTGATCGAGTTGCAGGACATCTTCCCCACACTCTGCGATCTCGCCGGCATTCCGATTCCGTCCACCGTGCAGGCGAAAAGCCTCGTGCCACTATTGCGCCATCAAACCGATCGCGTGCGCGAATTCGCCACCGGTGTCTTCACCGACACGCAGCGCATGATCTGCGACGAACGCTGGAAATTCGTGCTCTACCCCAAGGTGAACCACGAGCAGCTCTTCGATCTGCAAAACGATCCCGACGAACGCCACGACCTCAGCGCCGATCCCGCGCATGCCACGAAGCGCGATGAGATGAAGGCGCGCTTGCAGGCCTGGCGTCAGGAAAATGGCGATCCGAACTTGTGATCGGTCGCAACGTTGTTCCCTCCTCCGCGTTTTGAACGCATCCAACCATGAAAACGCACCGGCTCCCGTTCGTGCTGGCGGCTTTGATCGCCAGCCTTCTCGTTCTGAACATCGCGAATGCGCAAAAGGCACCGCGTGGAGGCGCGAAGCCGCCACCGGATTTGGCGAACGAGCACTACGGCCCGCATGAGCGCAACGTGCTCGACCTGTGGAAGGCGAAGTCGGACAAGCCGACGCCGCTCGTCGTTTTCATCCATGGCGGCGGTTTCCGCGCCGGCAGCAAGGAGGGCATCTCGCCCGCGTTGTTTGCCCTGCTCGACAAAGGCATCTCGATCATGGCAGTGAACTACCGTTTCTCGCCGGAGGTCACGTTCCCGGCGCATTACATGGACTGCGCGCGTGCCATCCAATACGCGCGGCTGCATGCGAAGGAGTGGAACATCGACCCGAAGCGCATCGGCGCGACCGGCGGTTCTGCGGGCGCAGGCACATCGCTGTGGATCGGCTTTCACGACGACATGGCTGACCCGAAGAGCGATGACCCTGTGCTACGCGAATCGACGCGGCTGAGCTGCATGGCCGTCTTCGGCGCGCAGAGCACGTATGATCCCTTCACGATCAAAGAGTGGGTTGGCGAGGCCGCGGCGAAGCATCCGGCGCTCGAAGGCTTCTACGGCCTCACGCCGGACAAGTATGACACGCCCGCCGCACGCGAGATGTTCAAGAAGGCCGCGGCGATCACTTATCTGACCAAGGACGATCCGCCGGTGTATGCCTTCTACAATGAGCCACGCGGTCCGTTGCCCGCGAACGCCAGACCAGGCACCGGCATTCATCACATCAACTTTGGCCTCAAGCTGAAGGAGCAGATGGACAAGCTCGGCATCGAATGCACGATCCGCCACGCGGATGAAAAAACGAACTCCGCGCAGGAGACGAACGACTTTTTCATCAAGCATCTGCTCAAAACGAACTGATTGTGATGAAACGTGTCGCCGTTGTTGCTCTCGCTCTCTGCAGCATCGTTGCCATTGCGCAGACGTCGAAGGTCAAGAAGCCGCCACCCCTGCCTCCGCCGCTGCCGCCGATGGCGTATGTATTGGAGGAGACGCTTGGGGGGCTGACGTTTTCGATGCCGGTCGCCATCGTGGATGTTCCAAGCGATAAAAGCCGCCTGTTTGTCGTCGAGAAGACCGGCTACATCCAACTTGTCACCGGTTTGGACCAAGCGACGCCGCAGAAGCAGCTTTTTGCCGACCTCACGCAGCCGCCCGATGGCAAACTCGATGACAAAGGCGAATGCGGTCTGCTCGGCATGGCGTGCCATCCTGATTTCGCGCACAACGGACGCTTCTTTGTCTGCTACAGCCTGCGCATCGATGGTCAACTGCATCAACGCGTCTCGCGATTCGACGAAGCAAAGGAGCAGCCTCTCATCACGCAGCGCGATCCCGCGGGGAATCATAATGGTGGCGACCTGCATTTCGGACCTGACGGGTATCTTTACATCAGTGTTGGCGACGGCGGCGGGCAGATGGACGCGTTTAACAACGCGCGCTTCATCAACAAAGACTTTCACGCCGCGATTCTGCGCATCGATGTGGATAAGCGCTCTGGAAGCCTGCCGCCGAATCCGCATCCCGCCATCGCGCTCGATGCAAAGAGCGAGGCGTTTTATGCGGTGCCGGCTGACAATCCGTTTGTCGGCGCCACATCACACCACGGTTCAAAACTCGATCCCGTGACCGTTCGCACCGAAATCTGGGCCACGGGGCTGCGCAACGTGTGGCGCTTCAGTTTCGATCCGCCGACGGGTAGGCTCTTCGCGGCCGATGTCGGCCAGAATCTTTACGAGGAGGTCGATCTGATCGTCAAAGGCGGCGACTACGGATGGAGCCATCGCGAAGGGTTGCATGCGTTCGATCTCGGACCCGGCAAGGACATGCCGCCGCCTGATTTCCATCCCATTGATCCGATTTTCGAGTATCCGCGCACCACCGGACTTAGCGTCACTGGAGGTTGCGTTTATCACGGCACGAAATTTCCCGAACTCAGAGACGCCTACATCTGCGCCGACTACGCGTTTGGCCGCGTGATCGCGGCACGCGAGAAGAACGGACGCTGGCAGCACGAGATCATCGCCTTCGAGCCGGCCATCACGGGCATCGGTGTCGATCCACGCGATGACGAGCTGCTGTTCTGCAACATGGCGAAGGGCAGTGTGATGCGGCTCGTGAAAGCCACGCCGAAACTAGAAGGCGCACTTTTCAGTGAGAGCTTCGACGATGCGCAGGTCGATCAACGCGGCTGGTATGATGGAGAAGTGGTCCGCATCGTCTCCAAAGGCCGCAATGGCAACTGCATCGAGTATGAGTGGATCGACGGCAGCGACAGTGTGACGGGCTCGTCCGCGAAACGGCACCTGTTTGAACCCACGGACGAGGTTTTCATCCGCTATTACCTCAAGCTCTCGAAAGACTGGGGTTGGAGCGGCAGGAACTATCATCCGCATCTCACACACTTCATGACGACGGAGAACTCGCAGTGGTGGGGACCGGCGGCGAGTCATCTCACGCTCTACATCGAGCCGGTGAATGGCAAACTGCGCCTCGCCGCGCAGGACATTCAAAACAAGGACGCGCCGCATGGTTTGACGCAAGGCCCGCTCAAAGGCGGCTACAACGGCCAGATGTTCGACAGCGCGGACGAACTCTTCACCGACGACGCCTGGCACTGCATTGAGGCGCAGTTCAAGCTCAACACGCTCGACCTCAAAAACGACAAACCGAACGCTGATGGCATCGTGCGCGGCTGGTTTGACGGCAAACTGGTCATCGAGCGCACCGATGTGATCCTGCGCTCCACTGATTTTCCGAACATGAAGTTCAACCAGTTTCTCATGGCTCCCTACTTCGGCCCCGGCCTGCTGCCACATGCGCAGAAGCTGTGGCTCGACGAGATGGTCGTCGGCAAGAAGAGAATCGGGCCGCTCGAGCAGGGCGCGAAGGCTCCGTAGTCGAGCCGGGAGCATCGAATGCCGGAAAGCCCGTCTGGCGCCCGGCGTTTGAGTGGGCGCAGCCAACCCTGCCCAGCCATGAAAGCATCCATCCTCATTTGGGCCGCCTTTGCCGGCCTCACTGTCATCGGCACCGTCGGTGCCGCGGAGAAGCAGAAAAAGGCCGACGTCACCGGCTTCCCCTTCTGGAAATCGGAGAAGCAGCCTCACGCCCCGCCGTTCGTGCCCGGACTGAACGCTGCCCTCGAACTGACCGACGCGCAAAAGGAGCAAATCTCCGCGGCGCAGAACGATTTTAACAACGACGAGGCCGTGAAGGCTTCTCGCGCACTGAAAAAAGGCGACCCGGGCGTGACCGCCGAGCAACGCGACAAGGCCCGCGCCGCCATGGAGGCCGCCACCACACGACTTCACGAGAAAGTGAACGCCATCCTCACGCCGGAGCAGCGGGCGCTGGTCGAGAAGATCAACGCGGCGCGCGCGGCGGCGGTGGAAGAGGTCGGCATCGTCTATAAGGACAAATTCAGCATCAAAGGCGATGAAGCCGCCCGGCGCCGGGTGATGGAGGAGAAGAATCAGGATCTCGCCGAAGGCTTCCTCGGCAAACTGGACGCGCTGTTGAGCGCCAGCCAGAAGGAGGCGATGGCACGTGCCGCCGCCGAGGAGGAGCAGCGCATGAAGACGGCGGTGAACAAGAAGCCGCAGAAGCAATAAACGCCCACCGCCATGAAGACGCCATGAAGCCGCCGTTCACCGCCTGGAAGCTCCTGTTGCTCATCGGCGCGATGCCGGTGGCAGGCGGCGTGCTGGCGGATGAACCGGCCTTTGCCAAAGGCGAGCCGAGTTTCCGCCGCCATGTGATTCCGTTGCTAGGTCGCGCGGGATGCAGTTCGCGCGAGTGCCACGGCTCGTTCTCTGGACAGGGCGGATTTCAGCTTTCGCTGTTCGGCTACGACTTCGACGCCGATCACAAGGAACTGACGCAGGACACTGATGGCGGCGAGGGTGAGGCGCGGGTGGATCCGGCTGATGCCGCGAACAGTCTGCTCGTGACGAAGCCTACCGCGCAGGTGAAGCACAAGGGCAAGGAGCGCTTCAAGAAGGACTCGTGGGAACATCAGTTGCTGCAGCGCTGGATTACCGCCGGCGCGAAGAACGACGCGACGACGAGCGGCGAGTTCGACCGGCTGGAGGTGCAGCCGCGTGAGATCGTGTTCAAGGCGCGTGGCGAGAAAACGCAGCTCAAAGTGCTCGTGTATTGGAAAGGCGGCGAAAGCGAGGATGTGACGCAGATCACGCGCTTCCGGACGAACGACGAATCCATCGCCACGATCTCCGAGACGGGCCTCGTCGAGTGCAAAAGCCCCGGCGACACGCATGTCGTGGCTTTTTACGACAACGGCGTGACTCCCATTCCCGTGATGCTGCCGGTGAGCGAGCTGGCGGGTGACAAGTACCCGAATGTCCGCACGCCGACGAAGGTGGACGAGTTGATCGCCGCCAAACTGCGCAAACTCGGCATCGTGCCGTCGGAGCTGTGCAGTGACGCGGAGTTTCTGCGCCGTGCGAGCCTCGATGTGGCCGGAACGTTGCCAACACTGGACGAAGTCACGAAATTCCTCGCCGACAAGGCGCCAGACAAGCGTGCGAAGAAGATCGAGGAGCTGCTCACCTCACCCGGTCATGCGGCGTGGTGGGCGACGAAGCTATGCGACTTCACCGGCAACAGCGCGAAGCAGATTTTCAACGAGAGCGTGACCGAACTGAACGGTGATTTCTCGCGCCAGTGGTGGGAGTGGATCGAGCGGCGGATCGCCAAGAACGAGCCGTATGACAAGCTCGCGGCAGGCATCATCCTCGCCACGAGCCGCAGCAAACCGGACCAGTCCTACCAGGACTACGCGCTCGAAATGGCGTCGTATCTCCGCCGCGAAAATCCGGCGGACTTTGCCGCGCGTGAGACGATGCCGCATTACTGGGCGCGGAAGAACGTGCAGAAGCCGGAGGATCGCGCTCTGTCATTCGCGCATGCCTTTCTCGGCGTGCGCATCGAGTGCGCGCAGTGCCACAAGCATCCCTTCGACCAGTGGACGAAGGCGGACTACGAGCAGTTCCAGCAGTTTTTCGAGCCGCTGCGCTATGACAGCAATCTGCGCCGCGATCCCGTGGTCAATTACGTCACCGCTGTGAAGGAGGTCGGCAAAGTGGTCGGCACCGGCAAGGAAATGCAGATGCGTGAGGCTCAGAGCGCCGAGATTCGCCGCCGCATCGACGCGGGCGAGCTGATTCCCATTCACGAAGTGTATGTCACCACGCGCAATCCGCGCAACACCATCGCGCGCATGATGGACAACATGCGCGCCTACTCCGGTCGTGTGCTCACTCCGAAGCTGCTCGGCGGCGACCAGGTGCTGATCAAGGAATACGCCGATCCACGCGAGCCGCTGATGCAGTGGCTGCGCAGCAAGGACAATCCCTTCTTTGCCCGCGCCTTCGTGAACCGCGTGTGGGCCGCTTATTTCCATCGCGGCCTCGTCGAGCCTGCCGATGACATCAATCTCGCCAATCCGCCGGTGAATGCGGAGCTGATGGACTACCTCGCCGGTGAATTCATCGCGCACGGCTACGACATGCGGCACCTGCACCGGCTCATTTTGACCAGCGACACCTACCAGCGGAGCTGGAGGCCGAATGCGACGAACGAACTCGACGAACGGAACTTCAGCCGCTTCGTGATGCGCCGCCTGCCTGCGGAAGTGCTGCTTGATGCGATGACGCTGGCCACCGCGGCGGACGGAAAACAGCTCGCGTTTGCCTACGACACGAAAAATCGCGAGATCGGCCCGAATGTGGCCGCATTCGGCCTCGCGGAAGCTTTTGCAGGCAAAAACATGCCGGACCACGCGCTGACGATTTTCGGTAAATCGGCCCGCGAGACGAATTGCGACTGCGAACGCAACTCCGTGCCCACGCTGCTGCAATCGCTGTACAAGCGCAACGATCCCGAGATGCTCGCCCGCATCGAAAGCCAGCGCAACGGCACACCCGCGTGGATCGCTGAGCTGCGCGCAGCCAAACAACGCCCCGATGACAGACTGATCACCGAAACCTTCCTGCGCACCCTCAGCCGTCCACCCACGACTGAAGAACTGCAAAAAGCACGCGCCGACATCGCAGCAGCCCGTGATCCCATCGACGGTCTGCGTGATCTGCTCTGGGCTTTGCTGAACACGCGTGAGTTCACCGTGAATCATTGAATCAACCACCTCTCATCATGAACACACCGCATCGTGATCCATTTCTCCGCCGCGACTTTCTGCGCGTCGGATCGCTTGCCGGGATCGGTCTCGGCTTGCCCGACTATCTCGCGCTCGCCGAAAGCGGCGCCGTGAACGGCAACGCGAAGGCCAAGGCGGCCATCTTTGTGCGTCTCGGCGGCGGGCCGAGCCACATGGACACGTTTGACCTCAAGCCCGGCGCGCCGGACACGCATCGCGGCGAGTTCAAGGAGATCACCACCAACGTGCCGGGCATCCGCATCTGCGAGCATCTGCCGAAACTGGCGCAGTGCGCGGACAAATACGTCATCCTGCGTGGTGTGAGTCACAACCTCGCCGCGCACGAACTCGGCACTCAGTATCTCGGCACCGGCAACCGTCCGCTGCCCGCGTTGCGCTACCCGAACTATGGCGCGGTCATCTCGAAGGAACTCAAGGCCGCGATGGAGATTCCACCGTTTGTTTCGATCCCCGGCGAGAAAGAAGACGCGACCGGCTATCTCGGTGTCGAGTTCGGCCCGTTTGAGACGGGCACGACGCCGCAGGCCGGCAGGTCGATGGAGATTCGCGGCCTGTCGCTGGGCAAAGGCATCACGCTGGCCGATGTGGACCGCCGCCAGGACATGCTGCAGCGCTACGACCAGGCGTTTGGCGATTTCGCGCAGAAGGACAAGCTGCTGGCCGGCATGGAGCAGTTCAGCCAGCGCGCGTATGCGATGATGCGCTCCGAGCGCACACGCGATGCGTTCGATCTCGCGCGTGAATCAGGCTCGATCTCGGGTTTGTTCGGCACCGAGCCGTTCTCGCAGAGTTGCCTGCTCGCCACGCGCCTCGTCGAGGCCGGTGTGCGCTTCGTGACGGTGAATCTCACCAGCTGGGACACGCACACGGACAACTTCGGCCAGCTCAAGAACCGCCTGCTGCCCACGCTCGATGCTGGATTAAGCGGTTTGCTCCTCGCGCTGCATGAGAAGGGTCTGCTGGCCTCGACGTCGGTCTTTGTCACCGGCGAATTCGGACGCACGCCGATCATCAACGCACGTGGCGGCCGCGATCACTGGCCGCGCGCCATGTGCTGCCTCTTTGCTGGCGGCGGCATCGCCGGTGGTCGCGTGATCGGCGAATCCGACGCCAAAGGCGAAGGCCCGAAGGACAAAGGCATCACGCCAGACGACGTCGCCGCCACGTTTTACCAATCCCTCGGCATCGACCCGCACAAAGAATACCACACGCCGACCGGCCGCCCCATCCAGATCGTCCGCAACGGCACGCCGATGCGAGAACTGCTCGGCTGAGTTCCGGCAACGAATGCCGCGTGTGCTAAAAGACGATCGCCGGTCTTCCCGTTCTAGATCGTCTTCCCTGCCACATGAACAAGCTTTTGTCTCTCGTCCTCGGCTTCGCGGCCTGCATCACCGCGTCAGCCGCGCCGCCCGCTGGTGCCTACAATCGCCCACAGGTGTCCATCATTCCATCGGAGGTGATCCCGCCGTCTCCAGCGCTTTCGGCGGACGATGAACTGAAGACTTTCCAGCTCGCTCCCGGCATCCGTGTCGAGCTCGTCGCGAGCGAGCCGATGGTCGCGCATCCGGTGGCGGTGCAATTCGATCCCGATGGACGGATGTGGGTGGTGGAAATGCGTGGCTACATGCCGAATCTCGAAGGCATCGGCGAAGACAAGCCGGTGGGCCGTGTGTCGGTGCTGACGGACACCGATGGCGACGGACGCATGGACAAGAGCATGGTCTTTCTCGACGGGCTCGTCATGCCGCGGGCGATCATCCTGGTGCGCGACGGCGCGCTCATCGGGGCGCCACCGTATTTGTGGTTCTGCCGCGACACCGATGGTGACGGACGCGCTGACGAAAAGATCGAGATCGCGAAGGATTTCGGCTCTGCCATCGATCCCAACAACGTGGCCATCGGCGAGCCGGAGAACAAACCGAACAATCCGCTCTGGGGCTACGACAACTGGATTCACATCGGTCATTACACCGCGAAATTCCGCTGGCGCGACGGGCAGTGGCAGCGCGGCGTGGCGACATCGCTCGGCCAGTGGGGCCTGAGCCAGGACGACTGGGGGCACTTCTTCAACAACTCGAACAGCTCGCAGCTCAGCACACAGATCATCCCGGCGCAGTATCTCAGCCGCAATCCGAACTACCCGCGCCCACGCGGCCGCAACGTGACCGTGGCACGCGAGCAGTTCGTGTGGCCGGCACGTGTCAATCCGGGCATCAACCGCGGCTATGTGCCTGAAATGCTGCGCGATTACAAATTGAAGGAGTTCACCTCCGCATGCGCCCCGTGGATCTATCGTGCCGATCTTTTTCCGAAGGAGTTCATGGGCAACTCGTTTGTCTGCGAGCCAGCGGGCAATCTGATCAAGCGCAACCTCATGACATCTGCGATGGGGGTGCCTGCTGCGCGCGAAGCCTATGATAAGAAGGAGTTCATCGCCTCGACCGACGAGCGCTTTCGTCCGGTCAATCTCACCACCGGCCCGGATGGAGCGCTTTACATCTCCGACATGTATCACGGCATCATCCAGCACCGCGTCTCCGTGTCGAAATACCTCGAAGATCAGGTGAAGGCACGCGGACTCGACAAACCAGTCGGCCTCGGGCGCATCTGGCGTGTGGTGCCGGAGAATGCGAAGCGTCCCGCATCGCCGGCCATGTCCAAAGAAACGCCCGCGCAGTGGGTCGCACATCTCTCGCATCAAAACGCGTGGTGGCGCGAAACAGCGCAGCGATTGCTCGTCGAAAAAGGCGACGTGTCTGTCGTTCCCGCGCTCGAGACGCTGGCCGTTGAAGGCAAAGAGCCGATGGGCCGGATGCACGCGCTGTGCACGCTCGATGGCCTGCAAGGACTGACCTTGGCGACTGCTGCACATGCATTGGACGATGCCGATCCGCGCGTGCGAGCCACGGCCTTGCGCACCGGTGAGTCGCTCTTGGGCGGGGAGAATCGGAAGGCAATGCTCACGAAGTGGATCGCGCTGTCGCGCACCGAGGCAGTCCCGGAGGTGCAGTTGCAGCTTGCGCTGTCGCTCGGCGAGGCACGCGATCACGAAACCGACATCGCCCTCGCGAAGCTCTGCCAGCGCGCGCCGGAGAACAGTTTCCTGCGCGAAGCGTTGTTTAGTGGCGTCGGCGGGCGTGAGCTGGAAATCTTCCAGCAACTCCTCGCTGAACCGGCGGACAAAAATCTCGATCCGCTGCTGGCCGGGCTCGCGGCGTGCGTCCTGTCCGGCCGGAACGCAGAAAGCATCGAGAAACTTTTGGAATCCATCGCCGCCATGCCGGCATCGGCCCGCTCACGACAGGCTGCGATGCTGAGCGGTCTCACCACGAGCGTCATCGTCACGTCCCGCAGGCCGATGAAGTTCGCCGCCGAACCGGTGGCGCTCGCCAAACTCCGCACGCAACTTGGCTCGTCCTCGAAGACGACCTTCGACAAAGCCGACGTTCTCTTCACCTGGCCCGGCAAACCGGGCGCGGCACCCGAAACACCCGTCGAACCGCTCACTGCCGCGCAGCAGGCACGTTTTGAAATGGGCAAGGCTCTTTACACCGGAACGTGCGCGTCTTGTCACCAGATCCACGGTCTCGGACTCGATGGACTCGCGCCGCCGCTGGCCGATTCCGAATGGGTGACCGGTTCCGTCGAACGACTCGCACGCATCGCCATCAATGGCGTGCGCGGTCCGATCCAGGTCGGCACCAGCAGATACGGGCTCGACATGCCAGCGTGGGGCGTGCTCGGTGATGAACAACTCGCCGCCATCTTCACCTACATCCGCCGCGAGTGGGGCCACACGGCCGCGCCGGTGGAACAGGACACGGTTAAAAGAATCCGTGACACGGTTTCCAGCCGTCAGGATGCATGGACGCAGGCTGAGCTGCTCAAGATTCCATGATGTGCTTTCACGCCACCGACTGCCGGGCTGATCCCGACAAGGATGGCCACGGCAACCTCGAAGAGTTCCTCAACAGCACAAATCCACGGATGGATGGATGACAGACCCGAAGACGGGAGTTTCGCTTCACGAGGCTTGCCCGGCGGGCTGTTCTCTGAAACAGTGGCAGGAAACTTCTTCCCATTTTCTGCCTGTGAAACCTGATCCGGCCAAGAACCCGCCCAAACCGACTGAGGACGAACTCTCGGACACGCAGCCACCAGTTCCCGAAACCGGCGCTCTCACCTTGGGGCCGAATGACGCAACCATCGCCATGCCCAACCCCAGCCGCACATTGCCCGCGGCCACCATGGGCGCCAAGCCAGCGGAGGATCTGATGACTGGCACGATGACGCTCGGACCGGAGGACGCGACCATCGCCATGCCGAATCCCAGCCGTTCGCTTCCTGCGGCCACCCTGGGGCACAAGCCGCCGCAGGACCCGATGACCGGTGCTATGACGCTCGGGCCCGAGGACCGGACCATCGCGATGCCCAATCCCAGCCGCACCATGCCAGGCGTGGCGACTTCAATGCCGAGCCATGGCGGCCTGCCCGCTGCCACGGCAGCGTCGATGACCTCGATGGGCGCGACGAAGCCGAAATCTCACATTGATGCGCTGACCGGCAATGACGGATGGATTGGAGACCGCTACCGCCTGCTCGACAAGCTCGGCGAAGGCGGCTTCGGCCTCGTCTATCGCGCAGAGCAGGTGAAGCCGTTGCACCGCCTCGTGGCGATCAAGCTCCTGAAAGCCGGCGTGACCTCGACCGACATCCTCGGACGCTTTGCGATCGAGAAGCAGACGCTGGCGATCATGGAGCACCCGAACATCGCGAAGGTGCTCGACGCCGGCGAGACAGAGATGGGCGCGCCCTTCTTTGTGATGGAACTGGTGAAAGGCCGCTCCATCACCTCTTATTGCAAGCAGAACGGCTACGATCTGCGGCAGCGGCTGTCCCTTTTCATTCCGGTGTGTCATGCGGTGCATCACGCGCATCAAAAAGGGATCATCCACCGCGACTTGAAGCCTGGAAACATCCTCGTCGCCGATGAGGCTGGCAAGGCAGTGCCGAAGGTCATCGACTTCGGCATTGCGAAGGTGCTGGAAGGCGAAGGTTCGGGCCACACGATCGCCACGGGGGTGGACCAGCTCGTCGGGACGCCCGGTTACATCAGCCCGGAGCAGATCGAGCACGGCAGCGCGCACATGGACACGCGCTCGGACGTGTATGCGCTTGGTGCGATCCTCTTTGAACTGGTCTGCGGCAAGGCGCTCGTCACGCCCTCGGACATCGCGCAAAAGCCGATCCACATCCTGCTGCGCGAGATCGCGGAGAAGGATGCCCCGAAGCCCTCCACCATCGAACCCTTGGTCAAAGGTGACCTCGACTGGATCGCCCTCAAGGCGCTGGAGCGCGATCCGAACCGCCGCTACGGCAGCGCGGACGACCTGGCCAACGACATCACACGCTTCCTCAATTACGAGCCGATCGTCGCCCGCCCGCCGAGCAAGGGTTACCTCATTTCGCGTTTTGTGCGGCGTCATCGCATTGGCGTGGCCGCGAGCCTGGCCATCGCCTTCGCGGTCATCGCGGGCGGCATCACCAGCACGGCGATGTATTTCAAAGCGGAGCGCAACCGCCTCGAAGCCGTGCGCAGCCGCGACAACCTGCGCAAGGCCTTCAGCCGCTCCGATGAGCAGATGGCACGTCAGCGCATGGACAACGACCAACCCAACGACGCGGTGGCGTTTCTCACGCGCTCGCTGCGCACCGATCCTGAAAATGATCTGGCAGCCACCAATCTGCTCGCGCTCCTGGCCAACGTGCATCTCATCCGGCCGGACACGCCGCCACTCAACTTGCCAGAGAACGTCAAAAGCGCGGCGAAGGTGGCCATCAGCCCGCAGACCGGCATGGCACTGGCTGTTTCCCGCCAGGAGACGAAGCAGGCATCCGGCCCGCCGCGGGAAATCATCTCCACTTGGAACATGAAAACTGGCGAGCGCACCGATCATCCCGTGCCGCCGAACGTGCAGATCACCTGTCTGGAGGTGACGCCAGACGGCATGAGCGCGGTGATCGGTCGCGATGACGGCGGTGTCGAACTTTGGTCGCTGAAGGATGGGAAGCGTCGCAACCTACAGCCGCGCCTGCCCATTCTCGTCACTTGCGTTGCCTTTTCCGGCAACGGCGAGAAACTGCTCGCTGGCAGCGAGATCGATCCGTCGGGCATGGGTACCATCCATGCCTGGGATCTGCGCCAGCCACAGGAGCCGGCACGTGTGATGAAACAGAAGGGCGTCGTGGCCGAGATCGCCGTTGATCAGGAGGGTGTGTTTGCCACGTCCATCTACGGCGGCGATCCCATCAATTCGAAAGGTGCCGACGGGGCGGCGACCACATGGGACCTGCGTCTCGGCACCCAGGTGGGAGATCCCATCGAGGTGGAAAAGGGACTGCTGCATGTCGCCATCGAGTCGAAGCAGGAGCTCGTGGCCCTCGGGATGAACAACGGCCTCGTCTTTGTCGGCAGTTTCCGCAATGGCGGTGAAGTGCTGCCGCCGCTCTCGCATTCCTCCTCGGTCGCATCGCTGGCCTTCAGTGCGGATGGCAAGTCCATCGTCGTCGGTGATGGTGGTGGTTTCGTGTATCATTGGGAGCTGGCCACCGGGAAGCTGCTGTTCCCCCAGCGCCAGCATCAGGGTGACATTCTCAAGGCCGTCCCTGCGGCGGACTCCAGCCTCGTGGTCAGCGTGTCGCGCCAGGGTGAGGTCAGTGTGTTTGACAGCAAGACCCAGGCTTTGCAGACCGCGCGGCTGAAATACACGCTCGATGATGCCAAGATTTCCCGGGATGGCTCGCTGCTCATCATCGCACCACGCGGCATTCCGGCCGTGCAGGTGTGGAACATCCACGAGCGCATGTCGGAGCGGCGGTTTGTGGACATCCTCGACAAGAATCTCATCACCCGCATCAAGGGACCGGACAACTCGCCGGACCAGTTGCGCAAATCCGAGGCTGGCGGCACCAACCGCCAAAAGTCGCTCTACGCCGCCGCCAATCCGGATGGCACAGTCTTCATTTATGACGCGAAAACCCTCAAACCCATCTGCGAGCCGTTCAAACATCCGCCAGCAGTCGGCGCGGTGACATTGTCCATGGATGGGAAGTACCTGATCACCTCCGGACGTGATCGCGAGGTGCGCGTGTGGGACATCGCCTCGCGCAAGAATGTCGTCAGCCTGCGGCACGACTCATGGGTGCCGGTGCTGGCGCTCAGTCCGGACGACCAGCGCCTCGTCACCGTCACCGACGAGGGTGAGATGCGTGTCTGGAACTTCCGCACGGGTGACTGCCTCACGCCGGGCATTCGCGGCACTCCGAAGGACAATCCGGAGCAGGAGGGCATCGTCGTCGCCCGTGTGTCGGATGACGGCAAAACACTGCTCTTCCGTGTCTCGGAATTCGGCTTCTTCAGCGTGCCGATGCCGCCGGCGGGCACGATTCTTCCGGAATGGTTCCTGCAACTCGCGGAAGGTCTCGCACGCCGCAGAATGACACCCGAAGGCCGTGCAGAAACGCTCACCCTCGATGATTTCAACAAGGCCGTGGCCGCGATTCCCAAAAATCCGCCCAAGGGCGAGGAAACGGCCGCGCAATGGGCGCGTTGGATTCTGGCCGCGGCCGCCAGCCGCCCGCTCTCCCCGCTCGAAGACAAGCCGTTCGACGAATACCTGCGCTCACTCAAGGAGCAGGGCTCTCCCGCCGCGGCTCGTGAGTACCTCCGCTTCCGCCCGAAGGATCAGGACGCTCTCGAAGCCGCCAAGAAGTTCGTTCCCGCGCCGCCGAAATAGAACGACGGACATTCCCGTCCGTCGTGCTTTCATCCTGCCACGACTGCCGCGCGCGCGTTTTCTTCCGCGCCGGTTCTCTCCAGGTAGTAGTCATAACCACCGACGTAGCTGGTGAGCTTGCCTGCGTTGATGTGAATGACCTTCTGGGCGAGACGGCGGATGAAATGCACGTCGTGGCTGATGAAGACCAGCGTGCCTTCGTAGCGTTCCAATGCCAGAATCAGCCCTTCGATGGCCCAGATGTCCAAATGCGTCGTCGGTTCATCCATCAGCAACAGGTTTGGCGGATCGACGAGGAACTTCACGAGGTTGAGGCGGCTTTTTTCGCCGCCGCTGAGTACGCGGCACTTTTTGTGCACGTCCTCGCGCTTGAACAGGAATGAACCGAGGATGCTGCGTGCCTCGTCCTCGCGGATTTCCGGCGCCACGCGTTTCAGTTCCTCCAGCACGCTGCAATCGGGATCGAGCGTGTCAGCACGATGCTGCGAGAAATACCCGAGTTTCACATTCGTGCCGAGTTTGCGCTCGCCTTTCTGAAACGGCACTTCACCGGCCAGGATTTTGATCAGTGTCGATTTGCCCGCGCCGTTCGGCCCCACAAGCACCGTGCGCTCGCCGCGCTCGATTTCGAGGTCGAGACCTTTGTAAACCTGCTTCGTGCCGTAGGCCTGGTCGATGTTGGAGAGCGCGATGAGGCGCTGCCCACTGCGCTGCGGCTGCGGGAAGTTGAAGCGGAAGCCTTTGCGCAACGGGCGCGGCTTTTCGAGCTTGTCCATCTTCTCAAGCTGCCGCTCGCGGCTCTGCGCCTGCGATGCTTTCGACGCCACGGAGCGGAAACGGTCGATGAACTCCTGCATCGCCTCGATTTCCTTCTGCTGGTTTTTGTACGCCTGCATGGCACGCTCCCAGTTGTCCTCCCGCTGCTGCAAATACTCGCTGTAGTTGCCCGTGTAGGCGATCAGCTTGCTGTCCTCGATCTCGAACACGTTCTGCACGAGTTCGTCCATGAAATCACGGTCGTGGGAGATCATGAGGATCGCGCCAGGGTAGTTCTTCAAATAATTGCGGAACCACATGAGCGACATGAGGTCGAGATGGTTTGTCGGCTCGTCGAGCAGCAACAAATCAGGCTCCATCACCAGCAGCCGCGCCATGTGCGCGCGCATCACCCAGCCACCGCTGAACTCACGCGCGGGACGGTTGAAGTCGCCTTCGAGGTAACCGAGACCTTTGAGGATGCGTTTCGCCTTTGCCTCGGCCTGCGGGTCCTGCAGCGCGTCATGCTTGGCATGCGCTTCGAAATATTCCGGGCTGGAAACATCGCCTGCGGCTTCAAACGCACTCAGTTCCTTCTCCAGTTGCTCGATTTCACCTGCCTTGCCCATCGCGACTTCCAAAACGGTTTCCTTGCCCACCGGTTCGCTTTCCTGCGGCAGGAAGCCGACCGTCGTCCACTCGTCGCGGATCACCTCGCCTGCATCCGGCGTGTCCTTTTTCAAAATGAGCGAGAACAGGGTCGATTTGCCCGCGCCGTTCGGCCCGACCAATGCCACACGCTCGGCGTAGTTGATCGTCATGCTGGCGCCGCTAAACAGCGTGCGTGCACTGAAGGTTTTGGTGACGTTGCGGATCGTGAGCATTAGGAAACGAAGGAGCGGAAAATTCTCAGCCTGCGGCGCGGGGGCGTGTCTGCCTCACAGCGTGGCGGCCAGGTCGGCGGCGAGTTGTCTGGCCTCGTGGGCGGGGCGGTTTGCCTCGCGCTCGACGGGCGGAGCAGCGAGATTCTTCTCGTTGAAGACACGCACGGCCATGTGCAGCCGGTCGTCTTTGATCCAGGTGTGCGCGCCGACAGGCGTCTGGCAGCCTGCGCCGAGGATTTTCAGGAATTCGCGTTCAGCAATCACGCGTGACTCGGTCTCGGGGTGGTTGAGCGAGCGGATCGCGTGAATCACCGCTTCATCGCCCGTGCGGCATTCGATGGCGATGGCACCCTGACCGGCAGCCGGAAGGAATTTCACCGGATCGAGCACGAGCGCGTGCAAGGTCTGGCTTTCGATGTGGATGCGGCTGAGGCTGGCGTTGAGCAGATTCAAACGAAGCAGACCCGCGGCAGCGAGCAGCACGGCATCGAGCGCGTTTTCGCCGAGCACTTTCTTCACCCGCGTGGGCACGTTGCCACGAATCTCGACGATCTCGAGGTCAGGACGCAGGAACTTGAGCTGCGCGGCTCGGCGCACGCTGCTGGTGCCGACACGCGCGCCCTGCGGCAGTGTTTCGAGTGTGAACGGCTGCGCGGTGATGAGCAAGTCCTCGATCGCGGCACGTGGAAGCACGGCGGCGATGGTGAAGCCCGCCGCGAGATCGCTCGGCACGTCCTTCAAGCTGTGCACGGCGGCGTCGATCTGGCGGTTTTCGAGCGCGATTTCGAGTTCTTTGATGAAGATGCCCTTGTCCACCTGCGCCACGCCGCTGAACTCGGAGAAACGCAGGTCCTGGCGCTTGTCACCGCTCGTCTGGATGATCTGGCGCTCGATGCGCAAATGCGGATGAGCGGTTTGCAACGACGCGGTGACCATGTTTGTCTGCGTTAGGGCCAGTTCGCTGCCGCGGGTGCCGAGGATGATCTTTTCGATGCTCATGAGGCGGTGATTTCGTTTGGAGAGGAGCCGCGAGAGCGGAGGAAGCCGAATTTTTCGAGTTGCTCCTCGATGATGCGTTCACAGGCGGCGAGCTGGCGTTCACGTTCGCGGCGGCCTTCGTCTGCGATGGCCTGCAACGCGTCGATGTCATAGAGATAAACACCTTCGATCTCATTCACCGCCGGATCGACGTCGCGCGGCACGGCGATGTCGATGATGAGCAGGGGCTCCCAGCGGCGCTTGCGCATGACTTGATTGATTTGATCGGGCTTGATGACGAAATGCGGGGCGCTGGTGCTGGAGATGATGACATCGACCTCGTGCAGCGCATGCTCCCACTCGTCGAACTTCATCGCGGTGCCCTTCATCTCATTCGCAAGCTCCACGGCCTTGTCGTAGCTGCGGTTGGAGACGATGATGCTTTTCGCGCCACGCGAAAGGAGGCTTTGCGCGCACGTGCGGCTCATTTCGCCAGCTCCGACGAGCATGACGCGGCATTCCTTCAAATCGTGGACCTTTTCCGCGAGGTCAACGGCGACGCTGCCGACGCTGGTTGATCCGCGCTGGATGGTCGTGTCGTTGCGCACCTTTTTCCCGACGGTGAATGCCTGCTGGAAGAGCTTGTTGAGCGTTCTGCCCGTCGCGCCGGTGTCGAGCGCGGTTTTGTAGGCGGCTTTGACCTGGCCGAAAATTTCCGTCTCACCGAGCACCATTGAATCGAGGCCGCTGACGACGCGGAAGAGGTGCCGCGCCGCCTCGGCGGAATCGAGGTTGTAAAGCACCAGCGCCTCGGCGTGCTCGGGTTGCAGCTTGAAGTGCTCCACCAAGTATTCGCGCAACGCCGAATGGCCTTCAACGCCGGTGGGCAGCGAATGCGCGGCATACAACTCCACGCGATTGCAGGTGCTGAGCACGACGCTCTCCTCGAAGCTAGGAAGCTGACGGATCTGCCGCACGGCTTCAGGCACCTGGGCTTCAGGGAAGGCGAGACGCTCACGCACCTCGACGGGCGTGGTCTTGTAGTTCAGGCCCACACAGACGAGGCCGCTGCGGTTGTCCGTCGGCTCACGCATGCGTCACGATCCACAGAGAAATGAACGGCAGAATGAAGCCGATGACCGCCAGCCACGCGGTTTTTCGCGGCGAGGTGAAGTGCCTCCACATCAGGATGGAGATCACCGCATAGAGCGCCCACACCACCCACGAGAAGATGATCTTCGGATTCGAGACCGGCGTGTGCAGCGCGAACGAGATGCCCAGCGCAATGCTCAGCAATACGAGGCCGAGACGCACGAGCCGCTGAATGGCCTTGGCGAGGCCCTGGATCGGCGGCAGTTGATAAAACAAGCCGCCGATGTGGTGACGCTTGAGCATGTGCTCCTGGACGAGATACATCACACCGGTGATGCAGGCCAGGGCGAAGGCCGCATAGGCGATCAATGCGACCGCGGCATGCAATTCGACCAGCGCGTTGATTTGTCCCCGGGGCGGGTAAGGGCCGAATCCTTTCACCAACGCGAGCGTCTGCATGATGGTGACCAGCGGCGCGGTGAACACACCGAGCAATGACAGCCGGAAGGCGGAACCGACGAGGAAGTACAGCAGCCCGATACTCCACGCGATGAAGACCAGGATGTCCGGCAGGCTCTTCATCGGGCACTGGCCTACCTCATGGCCGCGCAGGTAGATGAAACCGGTCTGCAGCACGAATCCGAGCGCCATGAGCATGAACTGCGCGCGCCCTTGCTTCCACGCACCGGATTTCAGCGCCATCAACGCCTGCACAACCGCGCCCAGAAAGACGAGCGTGGCGGCGACCAGCAGTTGTTGGGGAGGACTCATGGAAAAGGGGGCGGATACTCGCGGGCAAGGGGCGTTTCCGCAAGGGTGAAGGCAATTACAGCGGCAATGTTCCCATCGCTTGCGCATCCACGCATCTCCTCCATGATCGGGTCGCATGAATTCGCAGACCCTCGATCACATCCGCGCCACGATCCGTGACGTTCCGGATTTCCCGAAGCCGGGTATCCTGTTCAAGGACATCACGCCGGTGCTGGCCGATCCGGCGCTGCTGTCACGAACGATCGACGGGATGATCGACGCCACCGGGGTGCTGAAGGTGGACAAGGTGGTCGGAATCGACGCGCGCGGCTTCATTTTCGGCGCTTTGATCGCGGACCGGCTCGGCGCGGGCTTCGTCCCGGTGCGTAAAAAGGGCAAGCTGCCGTGGATGACCCGCGGGGTGGATTACTCGCTCGAATACGGAACGAACTCGGTCGAGATCCATCAGGATGCCATCGCACCGGGCGAGACGGTGCTGCTGGCGGATGACTTGCTGGCCACAGGTGGCACGGCGGGCGCGGCGCTGGCATTGATCGAGCAGGCGGGCGGAAAAATCGTCGGCAGCACGTTCTTTATCGAGCTGGCCATCCTCAAGGGGCGTGACAAGCTGCGCGGCCACGGGCCGGTGCACGCGCTCATCACTTACTAACGCGACACGGCGATGACGGAACGCGAGTATCTGCGCCACCTGAACAAAAGCGCGCAGGCCTTTTTCCCTCCCGACGACCCGCTGCCACGCGGTCGCGCGGAGACATTGCGACAGGCGAAGCGATTTTTGAAGATCAAGGAGCAGCGCATCAAGCAGCGGCACCGCACCGGAAGCTTCTCCGGCGCAGAAATCTGCCGCATGCGCTCGGACGTGATCGACTGCCTGGTGAAGGTGCTGTGGGAGGAGAGCGTGGCCGCGCTGGCTCCGGCGGTGAAGGCAAAGCTGAACGTGAGCGTGGTGGCGCATGGTGGCTATGGCCGCCGTGTGATGAGCCCGGGCAGTGACGTGGACCTCACCTTCATGTTTCCCGGCAACAGCGGGAAGGTGGCGCCGGAGGTGGCGCAGCTCATCCGCGATTACCTGCTCTACTTTTACGACTTGAAGTTCAAGGTGGGCCACGGTTCGCGTTGCGTGGGGGAATGCATCAAGCTGGCGAACGAGAACATGGAGACGAAAACGGCGCTGATGGAGGCGCGTTTTCTCACCGGTGTGCCGGCCGCGTGGGAGGAGTTCCGTACGCGCTTTGACAAGCAATGCATGGATGGGCGCGAGGCGGAGTTCCTCAAGCTGCGCCAGCTCGATCTCACCACAAGGCACGCGAAACAGGGCGGCACGCCGTTCGTGCAGGAACCCCATGTGAAAAACGGCTGCGGCGGACTGCGCGACTACCAGAACCTGATCTGGATGACGTATGCGAAGTTCCGCACGCTGAACCCGAAGGAACTCATCGAGCTGGGCCTCATCTCGAAAGCCGGCTGGAAGGAGGTGGAGCAGGCGTATGACTTCATCCTGCGGGTGCGCAATGAGATGCATTACACGGAAAAGCGCGGCGAGGACTTGCTGACGTTGCGTTTGCAGGGGCCGGTGGCCACAAACCTCGGTTACCGCCACAAAAAGCTGCTGCGCCGCATCGAGGCGATGATGCATGACTACTACACGGCCACGCGCGACATTCTCCAGCGCAGCAGCGAGGTGATGGACCGCTTCCACCTCCAGCAGCTCGAAACAGGGCCGAAACGCAGCCGGTTGATGGGGTTCATAGCCCGCAGCAAGAAGGAGGAGAAGCAGCAGGAGCGCTTCGACGGCTTCATCCGCAAGCACGAGCGCTTGTATGCGGAGAGCAACACGATCTTCAAGGAGGATCCGGAGCGGATGATGCGCCTGTTCCTGCACACGCAGAAACGCCATCTGCGGCTCAGCCCTGACTTGTTCCAGCTCATCCAGGACAACTTCCGCCTCGTGGACGTCAGCTTCCGCTACCGCACGGCGAATCGCGAGACCTTCGAGGCCATCCTCTCTAGCAAGGGCGACGCGTCGCGCACGCTGCGTCAGATGCACCGCGTCGGGTTTCTCGGCCGCTTCATGCCGGAGTTCGGGGCGCTCACCAACCTCGTCCAGCACGAGTTCTTCCATCTCTACACCGCGGATGAGCACACGCTGCGCACGATCGACAGGCTCGACGAACTGAGCGATCCCACCGTGAAGGAACCCAACCTCTACCAGCATCTTTTTCACGAATTGCAGCAGCCCTATGTGCTCTACCTCGCGCTGCTGCTACACGACGCGGGACGTGCCCTGAACAAGCGGGCGCATGCAGACGAAAGCACCACGCTGGCCGCCGCCGTGAGCCGCAGGTTGCAGCTCAAAGGTGAGCGCCGCCGGCTGCTGCTCTTCCTGGTGGACAACCACCTGCTGATGTACCACACCGCCACAACGAAGAGCCTCGAAGATCCCCAGGTCATCGAGGAGTTTGCCAGGGTCGTGCGCACGAAGGAAAACCTGGACATGCTGCTGCTCATGACCTACGCCGATTCGAAAGGCACGAGCGAGAAAAGCTGGTCCGGCTACAAGGAGGCGGCAGTCCGCCAGCTCTACCACTCGACAGCACGCTTCATGAATGCGCCGGTGGATTACATGAAGCAGCTCCAGATGCCGTTGGAGGACATCAAGGCGGAGGTTTCGCGCCGGCTCGGCACCGGATTCGAGGCCGAGGTGGAGGCGCACTTCAAGCACATGCCTCCATCGTATTTCAATTTCCGCGAAGCCGAGGTCATCGTGAAACACATCCGCCAGTTCCGCGTGTTTTTCGAGCAGTTGATCCGCGAGGAAGCGGCCGCGGGCCTGCTGCCCGTGATGATGTGGGAGGATCATGCCGACCAGGGCTACAGCGAGCTCACTGTCGTCTGCTGGGACCGCCATCTTCTGCTTGCACGCATTTCCGGTGCTCTCGCGGCGGAAAGCATCAATGTTCTCAGCGCCGACCTCTTCCAGCGCGGCGACAACCTCGTTCTGGACATCTTCCGCGTTTGCAACACGAACTTCGCCGCCGTCTCCAGCAAGAGCGCCCGGAACCGTGTCGAGGAGGCCGTTCGCAAGGCATTCAGCGGCCCGCACTTCGACTTCAGCGCGGCCATCGCAGATAAACTCGACAAGCCCGTCGCCAGGCGCGGCGCGATTGACGATGAAATTCCGCAGCGCGTGCACGTGAACAACCACCTCTCGTCCGAACACACCGTGCTGGAGCTGCAACTCGTGGACCGGCTGGGGCTGCTGTACGACGTTTTCATGGCCATTGGCCGCCTCGGTCACAGCGTCACCCACGCGCGCATCAACACCGAGAAGGGCGTCGCCATCGACTCCATTTACATCCAGGACGAAAATGGCCGCAAACTCACGCAGCGCGCACAGCTCGACTCGCTGAACGACGCCGTGCATGCGGCAGTCCTGTGGCGTCCCAAGGCGTGAGCACATGATATAACCGCGGCGAAACCGCGTTCGGAGGGCGCATCTTTGCCGCCGTCATGAAATCTTCCGTCCTATGCGTTGCTCTCATCGTTGGATTCATCGCCTCCAGCAGGCGGCAGAAGCCACGAAGCTGAACATTCTGATCTTTTACGTCGATGACATGGGTTGGGCTCAACCCGGCTGTTACGGCGGCAAAATGGCGCCAACGCTGAACATCAATGCGCTGGCTGCTGGTGGTGTGCGTTTCACGAATGGCTATTCATCGGGCTGCATTTGCTGAGGAGTGATCACTCACTTGCTGCCGCCAAGAATCCACTGTCAGTGAGCCACTCGGTGAAGCGCTCGGGCCAGCGAGCGGCGGCGCTGGGTTTGGCGTCGGGACGGTAGCCGAAGCCGTGACCGGCGTTGGCGTACATGTGCATCTCGGCCTTCACACCAGCGGCTTTGTATTTGAGGTAGAGCGTGGCCATGCCTTCGGAGATGTCGGGGCGGTCGCTGTAACCGGCGGCGATGAAGAGCGGCGGCGTGCCTTTCTCGGCATTGAAGAGGCCGGAGGTGCCGGGGTAGATGAGGGCTTGGAAATCGGGGCGGCTGGACTGGCGCTCGATGGGATCGGCGGCGTCTTTCTGGCCAGGATCGTTCTTCATGGCGGCGAAGGCGGCGAGTTCTCCCCCAGCAGAGAAGCCGAGGATGCCAAGGCGGTCGGTTTTGATGTGCCACTCGTCAGCGCGGGTGCGGATGAGGCGGATGGCGCGGCGGGCGTCGGCCATGGCGTGGTCTTGGATCGTGTAGGTGCTGCCTTTTTCGCGGGCGAGACGGTATTTGAGCACGAAGGCGGCGATGCCGCGTTCTTTGAACCATTCGGCGAGCGCGTACCCCTCGTGACCAAGACAAAGCTTGGAGTGGCCGCCGCCGGGGCAGATGATGACGGCGGTGCCGGTGGATTTGTCCGCCGCGGGAATGTAGGGCGTGAGCGTGGGATTGTGGACGTTGCAGACGTTCGTGCCGTCGATTTGCTCGGGCTCGGTCTTGCGGGCCTCGGAGCCGGGAGCGCCGTTTTCCCAGAGCGGGATGGCTGATGGGAGGTTTTTCGGCAGTTCTGCGGCGAAAACGGTGATTTGGAGGGCAACGAGGGCGAGAAGCGGGCGGATCATGGCGGGGATTAACGCCGGAAAGATCGAAGTTCGCGCGAAATGATCGCCCGATTGACAAACGGGCGGCTCCCGCTAGTCTCCCGCCCCCTTTTCCAGGGGAGGTCGCGGTTTGCCCGGCCTGTGCTCCCAGCAACTTCCATTTTCACCACCCCACACGCCCATGCCCAAGACATTCAGGACCTACCAGCCCTCCAAGCGCACGCGCAAGCAGCAGTTTGGTTTCCGCGCCCGCATGAAGACCAAGAACGGTCGCGACATCCTGCGCCGCCGCCGCGCTGCCGGACGCAAGCGTCTCCTGCCGAAAGGCGTGGAAATCCACTTCAAGCGTCATACGCAGCAGCACGATTAGTCCGCCACCGCGGCGCTCTCCTCCCATGCGCCTCCCCTCGAACCTGCGGATGAAACTGGCGCGTGATTTCGCGCGGGTGAAGTCACAGGGTGCCAGCCAGGCCGGAAAATATCTGGTGCTGGGTGCTTTGAAGGTGGAAGAGCTGGCGGAGTTCCAGTTTGGCCTGATCACAGGTGCAAAACTGGGCAAGGCCGTGGTGCGGAACCGGATTCGTCGGCTGCTGCGCGAAGTGGTTCGCGCCCATCGTGCGGAAATCGCCCCCGGCTGGCAGATGGTGATCATCGCCCGCTGGCGGGCGCCAGAAGCCACGCTGGACGAATTGGAAAAGGACTGGCTGCGGCTGGCACGCCGCATGAATCTGCTGCAAACGCCATCTTCAGCCGCCTCCGCCCCATGAAATGGCTCATCCGAATCCTCATCCGCGGCTACCAGATGTTCATCTCGCCCGTCATTCACGCCATCGGAGGCCCGGGCTCCGGCTGCCGCTACACGCCGACCTGCTCGGTGTATTTTCTTGAGGCCGTGGAAACGCACGGCGTGCTGCGTGGAAGCTGGCTGGGCCTGAAACGCATCGGCCGCTGCCATCCCTGGGGCGGACATGGCCACGACCCGGTTCCGGGCAAGAAATGACGAATTCTTTTTGACCTAAATTGCAATGGAGGTCATCGCATCCCCCGCCAGTCTGCCGCCCCTCTAAAAACCCCTCTTCCCCACTCGCAAATTTCATGGACCGCAAAGGTTGGATCGTCATCATCATCTGTGTCATCCTCGGGGTGCTGAACTGGCACTACATGCAGGAAAACGCCAAGCTCGCGCAGGCGGAGGCCGCGAAGAAGCAGGAAGCCAAAAAAACCGCCGAGGCCGCCACGAAGGTTGCGGAAGTGAAGCCAGCCGCAGCCACTCCCGCTGAAACCACTCCGAAGCCTGCCATCGCGGAGATTCCCGAGGAAAAGCATTCGCTGACTGCTGGCAGCGTGACGTATGAACTGACGTCGAAAGGCGGCGGCATCGCCCGTGCGGCGCTCGGTGGGACGGATCGCGTCACGCTCAATCAAAATGCGTCGGAACCGGTCGGTGCCTTGCGTCGTGAGCCTGCCGGCCAGGATGCCATTCCCTACAAGCTGACCGCGAAGTCGGACAAGAGCGCCACCTTTGTCGGTACGAGGCCCGAGGGCATCGAGGTGACGAAGACCTACACGCTGACGGAAGGCAACGAAAGCGACGAACATTTGATCGATCTAACGATCACACTGAAAAACACCGGCAGTGCCCAGCACCGTTCCGAGGAATACTACCTCTATGCCGGGGCTGCGAGCGCGCTGAAGCACGATGAGGAGCGTTACGACGGCTTCTTCTGGAACGATGCCGGTGACGCGGATTTTTATCAGTCCGGCTACTATGCGAAGCCTTGGTTCAGCGAGGCGAAGACCGAGTTCCGGCAGACGTTCGGCGCCTTGCGATATGCGGGGGTGATGGGTCGCTTTTACACGCACATCATCACACGCGTCAACGCCAAGGACGCTCCGGCAAAGTTCTGGTCGTCACGCCGCAAGCTCAGCCAGCCAATCGACGCCGCGCACGCTGGCAAGACTGACATCGTTGACCACGCGTACGACGCCGCGATCGGCCTGCCCACGATTGATCTGGCTCCCGGAGCAACCGTCAGCGAGACGTATCAGATTTACCTCGGCCCGAAGGAGTACGACCGCCTCAAGAAAATCGGCAAGCAGCGCAGCTTTGCGATGTTCTATGGCTGGTTCAAGCCGATCAGCATTTTCCTTTCGTGGGTGATGCGCTGGATGCATGAGATGACCGGAAACTGGGGTGTCTCCATCATCCTGCTGACCATTTTCGTGCGTCTCTGCATCTGGCCGATCCATGCGAAGTCCACCTTCACCATGAAGCGCATGGGGCTGCTAGCCCCGATGATGAAAGAACTGCAGGAAAAGTACAAGGACGACCCGCAGAAGCAGCAGATGGAGGTGATGAAGCTCTACCGCGATTACGGCGTGAATCCGCTCGGCGGGTGTCTGCCGCTGTTCCTCCAGATTCCGATCTTCTTCGGCCTCTACCGCGTGCTGGAATATGCCGCGGAGTTGCGCGGGCAGGGATTCCTGTGGGTCCAGGATCTTGCCGCCGCCGACACGGTGACGCAGTTTGCGGGCTTCGACATCAACCCGCTGCCGCTCTTCATGGGCGTGACGATGGTCGCGCAGATGAAGCTCACGCCGCAGCCGGCGACTGCGGACAAGACGCAGCAGCGCATCATGATGTTCATGCCGGTCTTCTTCCTCTTCATTTGCTACAACTTCGCCGCAGCGCTCGCGCTTTACTGGTCCACGCAGAACATCTTCAGCATCGCACAGACGTGGATCATGAAGCTCTACGTGCCCGAGCCGAAGCTGGAAAAGGTGACGCAAAAAGCGCCGCCCAAGGGCCCGCCACCACAGAACCCATTCTTCAACCCCATGGGCCACAAGGAGAAAAAGAAAGGCCCCAAACCCCCGCGCCTCGGAGGTTAGACAAAATGAGGTCTGCTGTTCCCGGTTCGCAGTTGCCTGCCGTAAAATTGAACCGCGAACAGAGGACAGCGAACTGAAAAACATCCATGACGCCGCTCGAACACGCCCGCCACATTCTAGACACCATGCTCGGTTATCTGGGCTTTGTCGTCCAGATCGAGGAGGACAATGGTCCTGACGGCCCCACACTCCAGGTGCTCACGGATGATTCAGACACCCTGATCGGCCGGCGGGGAGAGACGCTGGATGACATCCAATACTTGGTGAACCGCGTACTGCAGCGCCACATCAAGGATGCCCCGCGCATCCGTATCGATGTGGAGTTCTACCGTTCCATGCGAGAGGACAAGATGATCGCCCGAGCCAAGGAATTGGGGGAGCGAGTCCGAGCCACCGGCCAAAGCGCCGACCTGCCGCCGATGAACAGCTATTACCGCCGCCTCATCCACAACGTCTTCGTCAACGATCCGGACGTGATGAGCGTCAGCCAGGAGGGCAGCGCCCGTTTTAAGCGCATTTTCCTCAAACGGCGGACGAAGTGACCCGACGGAGCGGGAAACGCAGGAAAGTCAGGTTCGTTCTTTACTCGTGTGGCGGTTTTGAGTTATTTCTCAAAACCCGCGCAAATTCCGACGCGCGTATCTACCCAAACCTCGTATCCACTCCGCCGTTCCCATGAAACTGAGCCGTTTTCGTCTTGCCCTGCTCGCGCTGGCCTGCAGCACCGCGTTCCTGCACGCTGACATCGTGGTCCTCAAGGATGGCAAGCGGCTGGAGGGCAGCATTACTGCCGAGACGCCAACGTCGATCCACATGCGTTACAAGCTGACGCCCAAGATTTGGGACGACAAGGACATCCAGCGCAGCGAGATCACGGAGATCATCAAGCAAAAGCCCGAGGAAGTGGAGTTGATCGAATTGAAGAAGCTTTTTCCGACTGTCGATCTTATGACCGCGGAGGATTACGAGGGGCTCATCCAAGACCGGCTGCGCCCGTTCGTAAACCGCTATCCTGGCACCAAGGAGGCGGCGGAATGCGAGAAACTGATCACTCAGGCTCAGGAAGAGAAGGAAAAGGTGATTGCTGGCGGCGTGAAAATGGAGGGGCGCTGGCTTACGCCGGACGAATCCAAGGCCGACAGCTACAACATCAAGGCATACGGGCTGCGGGCGGCGATGATGGCGAAGGTGGAGGCCAAGGACTACAACGGTGCGTTGAAGGAATTCGAAAAACTGGCGAATCCACAAACCGGCTACGTCGCCTCGGTTTACTACCCCAAGGCGGTCGAGGAGACCCTTGCCGTGTTGACCAAATACGAGGCGCAGATTGAGCAAATGATCAAAGATCAGCCCGCGCTTCAAAAGATCCGTGATGAGAACGTAAAGAAGCTCATTGAGCCGGACCTTTCGCGTTTCAAGGATGCGATCAAACGCGAACAAGAGCAGTGGAAGACCAGCTACGAACTGGACCGCAAGTCCAGCAGATGGTTCACGCCATATAAATATGACCTCCCGAGCCTCAAGAACCTCTCGACCGAGATTGTCACGGAAAAGAAGCGCCTGCAGGAAATCAATGTCGCCGTAGTCGCCAAGGTGAATGACGCCATCGGCCGCATCATGCGGGCAGAACCCGGAGCCACCAAAAATGCCGATGAACTGAAAAAGATGGGCGAGGCCATTCTCGAAGGGGAGGCCGCGTGCGCCAGCCTGGATGCCAACAGCCTTCAGTTTTATGGCCAGGTCTTCCAAGGTTACCGCCAGCGTTATGCCTACGCGCAACAAGTGCTGGCCATGCAATCACAGGCTGCGGCCACTCCTGGCGCTCCCGGAGTCACAGGCGGATCATCCGCCATCGCCGGCAACGGTACGCCGGGCGTGGATGCACGTGTGGCCGCTGCTCTGGCAGCAGCCGCAGGTGGTACCAACCCCAGTGCGGCGCCCGCACCGGGCACGACTGCCCCGGCAGCAATGCCCCAGTCTCCTCAAGGTGTTGCCCCAGGCAGCACGGCGCCAGTTGCTCCGGTTCCAGGCGCCGCGCCGACGACGCCAGCGACGGCTTATCCAACTACCCCGCAGCCAGGAGCGGTTCCCGGGGCCATCCCGGCTCCTGCGGGTTACCCCGCTGCACAACCACCAGCAGGTTATGCACCGCAGCCTGCTGCCCCCGGCACTGTGCCAGTCGCCGTAGCCCCTGCTCCGGCGGAAGCGCCTTCCGGTCTGGGCGGTTTGAGCACCAACACCCTGTTGCTCATCGGTGGCGGCGTGGTGCTCCTTGTTCTCGTGGTCGCCATGTCGGGTGGAAAAAAGAAGAAGTGAGTTCCTGCGGTGGAGTTCCACTCATTCGCGCCCGCGCAGAAAAACATTAAAAAAGGGAGGGCTTTGCGGCCCTCCCTTCTTCTTTAAAACGACCTGCTTGGAACAGGGCTACTCAGCCGCTTCAGCGGTCTGCTGGCTCTGGTCCTTCACGGACATCGCCTCCTTGCCCTGGCGCTTGCGCAGGTAATGCAGACGGGCACGACGCACACGACCGGGCTTGGTCACCTCGACCTTCGCCACTTTCGGGCTGTGCAGCGGGAACACGCGCTCCACGCCTTCGCCATAGGAAATCTTGCGGACGGTGAAAGCCTCGTTGATGCCGTGGCCTTTGCGGGCGATCACGATGCCTGCGAAAATCTGGATACGTTCCTTGTCACCTTCGATGACTCGGGTATGCACCTTCACGCTGTCGCCCACGCTGAAGGTGGCGACATCCTTCTTCACTTGTTCCTGGTTGATCTTTTCGATGATTTTGCTCATGACACGCTCTCCTGAGCCTCGCATCGCAGGCCGTGAATCGGTCAGGCCGGGGGCGAGGGGCGGGGAAGGTGGACAGGTTCGCTGTTTTGGCAACCTGTTTTTCCCTGCACTGGAAACCTCCTCATTTGCGACCTAAAACTCCTTTCCGCTTCATGGAACCTTCCGTCACAGCCCTGATCCATGCCGCCATCGCCGAGGATGTCGGCACCGGCGACGTCACCTCCCTCTACTTCATCCCTGAAAACTCTCGCTCCAGGGCCGAAATCGTCGCCCGGGAGCCCGGAATCGTCTCCGGGGCCGAAATCGCCGCCGCAGTCTTCCGTGAGATCGATCCCTCCCTTGAGGTCGAGGTCTGCATCCCGGATGGCAGCCCCTTCGAGCGCGGCCGCATCCTCATGAAGGCTGCAGGCAGCACACGCTCCCTGCTGACCGCCGAACGCACGGCCCTGAACTTCCTGCAGCGCCTCTGTGGCGTCGCCACACAGACCAAAAAGTACGTCGATGCGGTGAAACCACATCCCGTCGAGGTCTGGGACACCCGCAAAACCACTCCGGGCTGGCGTTTGATCGAAAAAGCCGCCGTCAAGCATGGTGGCGGCACAAATCACCGCATGGGCCTCTACGACCACGCGATGGTCAAAGACAACCACCTTGCCGCCAACAGCGACCTGCCCGCCCTCCAGGCCGCGATTCACAAACTGCGCGCCGAGCGGCCCGGCGTCCGCGTCCAGCTCGAAGCTGCAACGCTGAAGCAAGTCGCCGACTTTCTCACACTCGAAGGAGTGGACATGCTGTTGCTCGATAACATGTCCACCGACCAGCAACGTGAGGCCGTGAAGCTGGTGAACGGAAAACTCTGGCTCGAAGCCAGCGGCGGCATCACGCTTGACACCATCAAAGACGTCGCCGCCACAGGTGTAAATGCGATTTCTGTCGGTGCGCTCACTCACTCGGCCCGTGCGCTCGATCTGGCGCTGGATTTGTTTTGATCACCTCCACCGGCTCGTAATCCCATGTCCAGTCGCCGAGGTAATCACGTTTGTTCAGCTTGGTGTTGCCCTTCGCATCCGTTGTGACCTTGGCGTTGTCATCCTTGCCATCCAATCCGACGGACCACAGCGTGAAGCGATTCGACTCAACGACGCGATAACGCATAGGCTTCCCGTCACACAAATCCAGCGGCACCACGGACAAAAACTCCGGCACCAGTTCGTCCAGCTTGGCAGGCAGCCGGCCCTGCTTCAGAAAAAACCGCTCCAAGGCAATCGCCGCAAGCGCTTGCGAGCATCGCGCCTCAGCCAGCAAGCCATTGACGCAAATCGTGTTCGCCGCAGGCATCATGAGGTTCACCATCAGCCGGTCAGGATGCACAAGGACATTGGATTTCTCTTTGAGTTCATCGACATCAGCGTCACCTGCGCGGACAGCTTGCATCAACCCGCTGTTCTTGAGCGGCACGACCAGTCGTTGCAGTTCCAGCTCTCCCATCGCACTCTTCCAATGATCGAAGAGGCCTGACGGCACGAGGCGCCAGAATTTAGAGTCGATGCCATTTCCGGCCACATCGCCCAACACCTTCTCATTCCCGTCTCCCTCTCCCGCAGCCGCCGCCTGCATGTACTCGACCGCGTTCACTCCAGCCACGAGTTCGCCGCGCATCGCCTGCAGCAGAGGCTTTGCGTCAGCCTCATGGAACAACGAGTCTTGCAGCATGCGCAAGTCCTCGTCCGTGAACCTGTGCTCACGCAAACCCAGCCACAACGGCTCCAGCGCCGTGGCACGCATCGAAGCGCCGACCAAGAAACCGATCAGCAACGGCTCCTTCTCACACGCGGAAGCCAGACGATGGATGGCGATGATCGACCGCGCTGCCTCCGCGCTGTTCTTCGCCTCAATGGCCACCCGCGCCCGCAGTCCCAGGGCACGGGCAAGGTTTTGTGCGTGCGAGTAATGGGGCATCGGCAGTGCGAGCAACATCGCAGGCATCTGTCGTTCTTTCAGTCCCGGCGTGAACATCGCCTTGGAGCGACGCGGAGCCTCATCCGCGAGCTGTTTCACGACGGGCAGCTTCGAATCCAGCGCGGCGAGAACATCGTTCGCGCTCACATTGCCAGCGGGAAGATCGAGATACTTGGTTTCGCGCAGAAAGTTCACCCAAGCTTGGAAATCGGTAGGTTTTCCCAGTGTCACGCCTTGTGCCGCAGGCGGTTGCTGGCTGCCAGTGGCCCACTTCACGAATTCCAACGCCTTTCGCTTCGCACCGGGCTCGCCTTTGGTCTCGTCGTTGTCGATCACCGCCGCGATGCCACGCAGCGGCTCGATGGCGAGCAGATTCTCGGCTTCTGGCGGCGTTTCGGGCAGCAACTTGTGAAAGTCGAGAGTTTCACCCTCGCGTTCGATCATCGCTTTTGTCTGAGCCCAGCGGCGACGACCGCTCCAGTTCGTCCACACGAACAACAGGACGGTCAACGTGAGCAAAGTCACCAAGATCCACAGCAGGATGCGTTTGGCGCGGCTGGAGGTGATTCGGCGTAGCATGGCAACAATGAGGGGAGAGATGGGATCAGTTGGAGGCGAGGAGATTCGAGATGAGCGTGGCACGTTCGTCCCACCGCATGATGGGAAGGACATTGGCCGTGCCCGTTTCTGGCAGCGGTTCCGCGGGCGTGGTGAAGTACATCATCAAGATCGCCGCCCAAGCCGCGCTCCAGCCGGCCACGAGCCAGCGTGGCGTGCGTGGAGCAGGTTTGATTGTTTTGGAGGCATTCAAGATCTCATCTCGCCACTGCGCCGGCAGATCGCGCCGGTGCAGAGCACGCAGATCGTTTTCAAAAGCATCGTGATTCGTGTTCATGAGGGTCTCAGTTCGTCGTAAAGCGGACGCAGCTCGCTCCGCAGCTTCTCCAGGGCGTAGCGATAACGGCTGGCCGCCGTGTTGAGCGGAATGCCCTGCACTTCCGCGATCTCTTCAAAGGTCAGCCCGTCCCACAGCTTCAACTGCGCCACGCTGCGCTGTTCCAGCGGCAGTTTCACCAGCGCCTGTGTGAGCCGCCGCGCCAGCGCCTCCTGGTCCGGATCATCCTGCGACGCGAACATCTCCACCGGCATGTTTTCTTCCGCACGGCGACGCGCCTGATGCCGGCGCAGCCAGTCGATCGCCAGATGATGTGCCAGCCGCAGCAGCCACGCACGGACGTTGGAGACATCGTGAGGAAGGCTCTGCCGGCCGAGTTTGATGAACAATTCCTGCAGGAGGTCCTTCGCGTCGGCCTCGTGGCCCGTGAAGCTCACGAGGTAATGATACACACCCGCCGCGTGGGCATCGTAAAGCTCGGGAAGCGTGGGCGCGGCAGGCATGCGGGTGGCAGTTTCACGGACAGGACGCATGGCGGCGAGATTTTTGTCTGCATGAAAGCATGCCTCTGCGTCTTTCCTCCCCTGGACGACCAAATTAACCCTTGTAATCCCCGCCTATGACAGCATCCTCAAACCCTGTTTTTCCAACGCATGCCTCCTCCTCACAATCGCGGCCCGTCACGTGGCGGCCCTCACAATCGCAGTGGTCCTCCCAACCGTGGAGGCCCGCCGAATCGCGGCGGCCCGCCTCAGCAACGTTATGCCGCTCCGCCTCCACGTGAGCCGGAGCCCGACGAAGGTGGCAAGGCGAAGGAGGAGGCCATCGAACTCGAAGGCACAATCACCGCCGTGCTCGCGGGCACGATGTTCCGTGTGAAGCTGCGCAACGGCCACGAAGTGCTCGCCCATATCTCCGGCAAGATGCGCAAAAAATTCATCCGCCTTGTCATCGGCGACGCCGTGAAGATCGAAATGTCGCCTTACGACATGGACAAGGCGCGCATCGTTTATCGCATCGGCTGATTTTCGCTTCGAATCGCGATCATGGCCGGAGACATCGTTTACTTTGACCTCGAAACACGCCGCACCGCGAATGACGTGGGCGGCTGGGGCAATAAGCATCTGATGGGCATCTCTGTGGCCGTCACCTTCAGCACGAAGCTGAACGAGTACACGATCTACACGCAGGAAGAAGCACCTGAGCTCATCAAGCAGCTCAAAGCAGCCGATCTCGTCGTCGGTTTCAACCATGTCGGCTTCGATTATGAAGTGCTCAAAGGGCACGACATCATGTTTGATCCGGCCGACCTGCCGCACAGCCTCGATCTGTTGATCGATCTCGAAAAAGCACTCGGTCATCGCATCAAGCTCGACGCCGTCGCCGCCGCCACGCTCGGCATGGGCAAGACCGCTGATGGCCTCGACGCGCTCAAATGGTGGCAGCAGGGTGAAGTCGCCAAGATCGCCGAATACTGCTGCTACGACGTAAAGGTGACCAAATGCGTCCACGAATACGGCGCGCAGCACGGGCACGTGAAGTATCACGACCGCAACGGCCGCGAGCAGAGCGTGAAGGTGAATTGGAAGCTATGAAGCCGCTTCTGCGCCTTCTGCTGCGTGCCGGATGGGCGCCCGTGCTGGTGCTGTTCGCCCACCAACTGGTTTTGCGCACGCCTCACCGCCAGCAGCTCGATTTCGCGATGCACTTCAGCGGTGGCGTGGCGATCTCGTTCTTCCTCTGGCATGCGCTCGACTGCTTCGCGCACTGGTTAGGCACGCTCACGGCCTTCGCACGCTACCTGTTCACCTTCACGCTCGCCTGCACCGTCGGGCTGTTTTGGGAATTCGCGGAGCTTTACTCTGATGTCGTTTATCACACCCACATCCAGCACAGCGTTTACGAAACCATGCGCGATCTTATCGCCGACGCCACCGGTGCGCTGACCTCACTGACGGGCATTTTCATCGTGCGCTGCGTGCGGAAGCCAGCCTGGAGGCCAAATCAGGAAACTTGAGGGCGTGTTGCATCGTTTCAGCCTCGTCATGACCTCCGCGCCCGATTTCCTGCATGTTTCGCGCCGCCAGTTCTTCCGCCACTCCGGCCTGGGACTAGGCTCCGCGGCGCTGGGATCGTTGCTGGCGCGTGATCTGCCCGCGGCACCGCTCGTCGGGGCTCCGCGGCCGCATTTCGCGCCGAAGGCCAAGCGCGTGATCTACCTGCACATGATCGGCGCGCCATCGCAGCTCGATCTCTTCGACTACAAGCCGCTGCTCCAAAAAATGGACGGCCAGAAATGCCCGGACGAACTCACGAAGGGCAAGCGCTTCGCCTTCATCGGCGGCGAGATGACGCTGGCAGGCACGGAGTTCAAATTCAAACGCCACGGCCAGAGCGGGCTCGAATTGAGCGAACTGCTGCCGCACCTCGGCACCGTCGCGGACGACATCTGTGTGGTGAAGTCGCTTCACACGAACGAGATCAATCACGCTCCGGCGCAGATGTTCCTGCACACCGGCTTCGGCCAGGGCGGGCGCCCCAGCATGGGCGCGTGGGTCACATATGGCCTCGGCGCGGAGAATCGCGATCTGCCCGCTTATGTCGTGCTGCTTTCCGGTCCGCCAGGCGGCGCGGGCACCTCGCTCTGGAGCACGGGCTTTTTGCCCAGCGTGTATCAGGGCATCCAATTCCGCGGCAGCGGCGAGCCGGTGCTCTTTTTGGGCAATCCCGCCGGTCAGAGCGCCAAGGACCGCCGTCATGTGCTCGATGCCGTCAAGGCGCTCAACGAGCAGCAGCTCAGCGCCGTTGGCGATCCCGAGATCGCCACGCGAATCAGCCAGTATGAGATGGCCTACCGCATGCAAGCCAGCGTGCCGGAGCTGATGGACATCACGAAGGAGGGCAAGGCCACGCTCGACATGTATGGAGCGCAACCGGGCAAGGCGTCCTTCGCCAACAACTGTCTCCTCGCCCGCCGCCTCATCGAACGCGGCGTGCGCATCGTGCAGCTCTTTGACTCCGACTGGGATCACCACGGCGGCTTGAAGCAACGCATCACCGCCAAAGCGAAGGATGTGGACCAGCCCATGGCCGCGCTCATCCGCGACTTGAAGCAACGCGGCCTGCTCGATGAGACGCTCGTCATTTGGGGCGCGGAATTTGGACGCACGCCGCTGCGTCAGGGCATCAATGGTGACGGCACAAAGACCTCGCCCGGCCGCGATCATCACAAGGACGCCTACACCATGTGGCTCGCAGGCGGCGGCATCAAACCGGGCACAAGTTACGGCAAGACCGACGACTTCGGCTTCAACATCGCCGAGAATCCCGTCCACACGCACGACCTGAATGCCACGGTATTGAACTTGCTCGGCATCGACCACGAGCGTCTGACTTTCCGCTACCAAGGCCGTGACTACCGTCTCACGGACATCCACGGTGAACTGGTGCCGGGGATCATGGCGTAAGCGGACGACTTCGTTCCAATAAACAATAAGGCCGGGGCATGAACTGCTGGCATGAGTTCAGCGGGGAAGTATCGTATCTGCCTGTTTTTCAGAAGCCCCCTACAAGCCCCTTATCTTTCTCATGTGCGGAATCGTCGGTTATATTGGCAATCGTCAGGCCAGCCCCATCCTGTTGGACGGCCTGCGGCGTCTGGAATATCGCGGCTATGACTCAGCCGGTGTCGCTCTGTGTGGCAGCAATGGCTTGCGCATCGTGAAGAAGGCCGGGCGCATCGACAACCTGCGCCAGGCGGTCGAAGTGGCAAAGCCGGAGGGCACCATGGGCATTTCCCACACCCGCTGGGCCACGCATGGTCCGGCCACGGATGAAAACGCCCATCCGCATCCCGACCAGACGGGCAAACTCGTGCTCGTGCACAACGGCGTGATCGAAAACTATCAGAGCCTGCGGGACCAACTCGCCGCGAAAGGGCACCACTTTGTCTCGCAGACGGACACGGAGGTCCTCTCGCATCTCGTCGGCACCTACTTTGACGAATCGACGGAAAAGGACGGCACGCTGCGTCTCGTAAACGCCGTCAAATCCGCTCTCAGCCGCGTGAAAGGCACCTACGGCATCGCGGTCATGCACGCGGACCTGCCTGGTGTGATTGTCGGCGCACGGCTCGGCAGCCCGCTCATCGTCGGTCTGGGCAAACACGAGCACTTCCTGGCCAGCGACGTTGCCGCGGTGGTCAATCACACGCGCGACGTTGTTTATCTGAACGACTACGACATCGTGACCATCACGCGCGACGGTTACGACGTTCAATCGCAAGATGGCTCTGCGGAAGTGAAGGTCAGCCGGGTGGAGTTCAGCGCCGATGATGCGGAAAAAGGCGATTTTCCGCATTACATGCTCAAGGAAATCTACGAGCAGCCACAAAGCCTGCGCAACGCGATGCGTGGCCGTCTTTCCCGCGATGAATGCACGGCGGTGCTCGGCGGCCTGAACATGAAGCCGCGCGAACTGGCGCAGATCGACCGCATCATCCTCGCTGGTTGCGGCACAGCGTATCACGCGGCGATGGTGGGTGAGTATTTGATCGAAACCCTCGCCCGCGTGCCGACGGAAGTCGAAATCGCCAGCGAGTTCCGCTACCGCAATGTGCCCGCGAACAAGAACACGCTGCAATTCGTGCTCAGCCAGAGCGGCGAGACGATCGACACACTCGCGGCAATGCGTGAAGGCCAGCGCAAAGGCATCCGTTGCCTCGGCATCGTGAACACCGTCGGCAGCACCATCGCCCGTGAGAGCGATGGCGGCGTTTACATCCACGCCGGACCGGAAATTGGCGTGGCGGCGACGAAGACGTTCACCTCGCAGGTGACGATCCTCACGCTGCTAAGTCTGCTGCTGGGCCGCATCCACCACCTTTCCAGCGTGGATGGTTTGGAAATGATCGACCAGCTTGAGGCGCTGCCGGACAAGATCGTTACCATCTTGAAGCAAGCGGACAAGATCAAGAGCATCGCTGAAAAGCACGCGCACGCCGAGGGCATGCTCTTCATGGGCCGTCAGGCGAACTACCCCGTGGCGCTCGAAGGCGCGCTGAAGATGAAGGAAATCAGCTACATCTACGCCAGCGGGCATCCGAGCGCGGAGTTGAAGCATGGTGTTATCGCATTGGTGAAGCCGGACATGCCATCCGTCTTCATCGCGCCGGATGATGCGGTGTTCGACAAAAACGTGAGTAACATCGAGGAAGTCCGCGCCCGCAAAGGCCCCGTCATCGCCGTCACCACCGAGGGTCGCACGGAGCTGGAACGCATCACTGACGACGTGATCTACGTCCCCGACTGCCCCAGCTACCTCACGCCGATCCTGAACGTGGTGCCGCTCCAGCTTCTCAGCTATTACACCGCCGTCGCACGCGGCTGTGACGTGGATAAACCGAGAAATCTGGCGAAAAGCGTGACAGTTGAGTAATAGTGGGGCTGTTCTCCTCCCGCACATGCCTGCCAACCTCCCCCGCCTCGGTCGCACGATCGTTCTCATCGCGCTGGGGGAGATTGCAAGCTTGATGCCAGCCACGCGGATTGCGGCTGGCGACACACCAGTCGAAAAGGTACCGGTGGATCAAACCGCCGCGGATTTCCTCGACGCAGTAGGCCTGCACACGAAGGTGCGCTGGCGCCTGATGTTCCGCCCGCCACCCCCCACACCGCCGACAGATCGAAATCGTGCCGCGCTGATCCTCGGCTCGTTGCTTGGCGACAGCTTCCTTGTGCTGCAGGCCACCGACGCACAGCAGTTCCGCAACAACAACCAGGACGTGCTCGCCTATTGCCGCACACTCGGACTTGGCGAAAAACTCCTGCCGCGCCTCATGACCCAGGGCAACCTGGCCGAGCAAAACGCCTGGAAGGAACTGCGGCAGGAACTCGTCGACGGCCATCAGCAAGTCCTGCGCTTGTTGCGGGAACAGATGGACGAGGATCTCTCCCTGCTCATCGACATCGGCCTCGATCTTCGTCTGCTGGAGATAGTTGCCGGCATCATCGTCGCCGCACCCGAGGGTGATGTGCTTCCACTGTGCAGCAGCACACCCGCTCTGCTGCAGCAGTTGCATGACGACATCGGCCATGTGAGCGCCGGCAGACGGGATCTGCCGCTCATGCTGCGGGTGCGTGCCACCATTGAAGAAGCCGGCGCAATGTGGCGGGAGGCGGACAAAAAGCCGCTCACCCAAGCCCAGGCCGTCAAAACAATCGAGACGATCAAAACGCTGATGGAAGAACTGACCGGCAGGTGATCCCGGTCTGGCACGCGAATGTCCTCCCGCATCCTCATCATCGGCCAGGGACTCGCCGGAACCGCGCTCGCATGGCGCTTGTGGGAACGCCGCGTGCCCTTTGTCATCGTGGATCGCGATGAGCCGGTCACGTGCTCAAGAGTCGCCGCAGGATTGATCACGCCCATCACCGGCATGCGCCTCACCGTGAGCTGGCGTTATGCGATGTTTTATCGCGAGGCACTGCGCTTCTACCGCGAGTGCGGGAAACGCTTGAAGCAACGTTTCTTCTTCCCGCGCGGCTACGTGCGCCTGCTGAAGGACGGGCAGGAAATCGCGAAGTGGGAAAAACGCCACCGTGATCCCGACATGCAGCCCTTCCTGCATCGCCAGCCACCACAGCTCGACGCTGATGTGGTTCGCGATCCACAAAACGGCTTCCAGCAACGCCACGCCGCCTGGCTCGACACCAACACCTACCTGCAAGCCAGCCGCACGTTTTTTGAATCACTCGTCTCATGGCGCAAAGCCGATGTGAAACCCGAAGACGTGCATGACGATGCCGATGGCATCACCTGGAACGCACAGCGCTTTTCCCATGTCATCTGGGCGCAGGGCTGGAGCGCACAACATCATCCGCTCCTCCGCTGGGCCCCCTTTCAATCCGCGCTCGGCACCATTTTGACTGTCGAAGCCGATCTGCGCGGTGAAAAGCGCATCCTCAACCGCGGCTGCTGGCTCCTCCCACGCAACGACGGCACCCTGCGCGCCGGCTCCACCTATGAATGGACTTTTGCCGACCAGAACACGCCTTCGCCTACGCAGGTGCAGACTTTGGAGTCCACCTTGCGCACGCTGCTCAAAGCCCCCGCCCAAATCACCGCCGCGCAGACCGCCGTGCGTCCCATCATCAAAGGCCGCCAGGCCCTGATGGGCACCCATCCCGCACATCCACGCGTCGCCTTCCTCAACGGCCTCGGCTCCAAAGGCTCCCTCCGTTCCCCGTGGCTTGCCCGTCATCTCATCGAGCATTTGTTGGATGGCGCTGCGCTTGATGAAGCGTTCGATCTGCAGCAGAACTCGATATGATCGAACGTTCGCCCCAACTCGCCAGCCCCAACGGCGGCCTGCCGTCGTCTGTGCTGTGGGCACAGTTGATTTTGAAGGACCGCCTTCGCGCAGGTGATGTGGTGGTCGATGCGACGATGGGGAACGGTCATGACACGCTGTTCTTGGCGCAGTGCGTGAGCCCTGATGGCCATGTGTTCGCCTTCGATGTGCAGGAGGCGGCTTTTATCGAGACACGGAAGCGTGTGCCGGCAGAAATGGCGACGCTGATCCACTCGGGCCATGAAACGATGCGCGCGCATGTTCCCACGAATCTGCATGGGAAGATCAGCGCGGTGATGTTCAACCTCGGCTACCTGCCAGGCACCGACAAAGCGCTCATCACGCGCACCGCAACGACGATGATCGCCGTGCGCGAAGCGCTGGAGCTGCTCAAACCGTCAGGCATCCTCACGGTGGTCGTTTATCCGGGCCATGAAGGCGGGGCCGACGAAGGCCGCCACATCGCAGAGTGGGCTGCCTCGCTCGACTCGCGGCGCTTTGAGGTGCAGCATCTGCGTCCGGTGAATCGTGCAGCATCGCCACCGGAGCTGTGGGTGGTGTGGAAGCGCTGTTGAGTGCGTTGTTCACACTTCAGCGTGACAGCACTTTCTCACGCTAAAGCGTGAACAACGTACGCATGGCATCGCTTGCACTCCGGCTCTTCACCGCCTAGCTGGATCACCTCCATGTCGAACCTCGACTTCCTCAGCATTCTCTCCGTCGCCGTGCCGGTTTACCTCACGATGGCCGCGGGGGCGGTGGCACGGCGTGCGGGCTTGTTGAAGCCGGAGGCGGACACGAGCCTCATGCGGCTGTCCGTGATGCTGCTGACTCCGGCTCTCATCATCGAACGCGTCGTGGGCAATGAATCGGTGATGAAAATCGGCCCGGTCGCCGTCGCGGCGGGTTTGGGCTTCACGCTCGTCGCGCTCAGCATTGGCTTCACGTATTTCGTGGCGCCGCTGATCGGTTTGAAGCGTGGCGAGGGCCGCCGCACGTTCAGCGTGGCCTGCGGTCTGCAAAACTACGGCTTTGTGGCCATTCCGATCGTTACCGCACTGTTTCCGGACAAAGGCACCCTTGGCGTGCTGTTCACGTTCACGCTCGGCGTCGAAATTGCCTGCTGGACGGCGGGTGTGGGCATGCTGACGGGCTTTGACAAAGCACCGTGGCGACTCGCCTTGAATGCGCCAGTCATCACGATCCTCGGTTCGCTGGCGCTGAACTTCACCGGGCTGCACGGCTATGTGCCGCAGTTGGCGCACAACACCTTTGCCATGCTCGGCGCGTGTGCGGTGCCGCTGGCGGTGCTGCTCATCGGTGCGTCGATCGCGGATCTCATCGGCCAGGAAAAAATGTGCTGGAATGTGGCGCTGCTGAGCCCGGTGCTGCGGCTCGGCGTGCTGCCGTTCGCGTTCGTTGCGGCGGCGTATTACCTGCCGGTGGCGACAGAGCTGAAGCGCATCCTCATCGTCCAGGCTGCGATGCCCTCCGCCGTGTTCAACATCATGATCGCGCGCATGTATGGCGGTCACGCGCCCACGGCGGTGCAGGTCGTCATCGCCACCACGGTGGTGAGCTGCGTCACCACGCCGATTGTCATCGCGTGGGGGCTCAAACTCGTCGGCGCATGAACCTGCCGTGGTATCTGCTGCTACCGCTGGGTGCTGCCGTGGGTTATTCCATCGCGTCGTTGCTTTTGAAAAAGGCGCTCACGGAAGGCGCGCATCCGATGGCCTGCTTCCACATCAACAACTGGGCCTCGTCGCTCGTGTTCCTGCCGCTCGCGCTCCTGGAGAAGCAGCCGGTGGCCTGGCATCAATGGTATGTTCCCGTGGGGCTCGGCACGCTGTTCTTTATCGGAAGCTGGTTCACCTTCATCGCCATGCAACGCGGCGATGTCTCGCTCGTCACGCCGGTGCTGGGTTCGAAGGTCGTGTTCGTCGCGTTGAGCGCGAGCCTGCTCATCGCGGGCAGCATGAAGCCGCTCATGTGGATCGCCGCCATCATCACCACCGCGGGCATCTTTTTGATGAGCGCAACGGATTGGAAGACGCCGAAGGGTGAGCGTCTCGCTGGTCCCGTCGTCATGGCGCTCATCAGCGCGGCGATCTTCGCGTTTGCGGATGTGATTCTGCAAAAGTGGGCGCCCGCATTCGGCCCGCGCACCTTTCTCGCCATCCTCGCTCTCACCACCGGCGGGCTTTCGCTGCTCGCGATGGCGCTTCTGCCCAAATCGCCGCCGATGCCGTGGAATCGCGCCACGCAATGGTCCGTCGGCGGCAGTTTTCTCATCGCGGCGCAATCGGTCGTCATGGGCATCGCGCTGGCGTTCTTCAATGACGCCATCGGCGTGAATGTCGTTTACGCCACGCGCGGCCTGTGGAGCCTCCTGGCCGTGGCGTGGCTCGGCCCGCTCATCGGCAACCGCGAGCGCCACGAATCCGGCCGCGCCTACGGCATCCGAGTTTTTGCCGCCACACTGCTGCTGGCAGGCGTAATCTTTGCCGTGGTCGCACGGATGCGGATTTGATTTGATCAAATCCACGCACGAAGACGTCCAAACCCGGGTCAGCAAACCTCAAGCCTCCGACTGCCATGCACTTTTCCCTGCGACTTGCGACGATCGTGCTTTTTGTGGTGTTCACCAGCCACGCAGCCACGACGGCCAAATCTCCGGAAAAAAAAGACCCGAAGCTCGAAGCGACCAAAAAAAAGGCCCCCCCAGCGAAGACCGATGAGAATCCGGCGGAACCCACCAAGGCCGCCGTCTCGACGATCAGCATCGAGGATCTCCGCGACTTCGACCAATACCCGAAGCAGGTGCAAAGCCTCGTGCAGAGCGCACTGGCGCTCACGCATCTCGATCTCGGCTATCTCTACGGCTCGCACGATCCCGCGAAGGGCGGCATGGACTGCTCCGGCACCGTGTATCACATGCTGCAGTTTCAGGGCTTGAAGGACGTGCCGCGTCAGTCTGACGAAATGTGCCAGTGGGTGGAAAAGAAAGCGCAGCTCCACCTCACACCCACCGCCACCGCTTTCGACAGCGACGAATTCGCCGACCTCAAGCCCGGCGATCTCCTCTTCTGGACGAACACCACCGAGACCAAGCGCAAGCTGCCCGTCACGCACGTGATGATTTACCTCGGCAAACTCAAGAAGACCGGCAAACGCGTCGTCTTCGGTGCCAGCGATGGTCGCAGCTTCCATGGCGAACGCCGCAGCGGCGTGAGCGTATTCGACTTCAACCTGCCCAAAGCCGAAAGCCCGTCGCACTTCTACGGCTACGGCCACGCTCCCGGCCTCGTGCCGGAGGAACCGAAACCTGTCATCGTCGCCACCTCCAAACCGGTGGATGAAACGAAACCTACAGCGGTTGAAAAGCCCGCGCCCAAATCGGAAGCAAAACCAGAGCTGCCCAAAGAAGAAGTGCGCAAGGCCGTCGCCATCGTCTCCGAAGCGAAACCGGAATCCAAGACCGACGCCGCGACGAAAACCACCAGCGTCAAGACTGAGGAGAAAGTCGAAATCAAAAAAGCCGTCGTGGCCGATTCGACCCCGAAGACCACCACGACCACCAAGCCCAAGACGACGGCCACGAAAAAGAAAACCACTACCGCATCCACAACGACCAAACGCCGCACACCCGCGCCTCCACCGAAGAGCGTGCTCGAGCAAAAGGTCGATCAAGCGGTGAGTTCGATCCGGCGGTTTTTCCGGAATTGAAGGGCCACGTTAGGCGACAATTCGCCTCGAGCTTCTAACAGAGGCGTCTTCTATATCGAGCAAATATTCCTCGCCACCAGCTCTACTTTGGCGGCGACACAGAAAACTTCGCAAAGATCATCGAGAACGAGTCGATCTCATCTCCAGGCAGAAGGCGCGGATCGCCGTATCTCTGGATCATCGCCAATGCATCTTGTAGCTGGATCGGCCTCGGATCGTACCAAACATGAAACTGCTCTTCCTTCTCTATCGTGGCGATGGTGCCGTCCTCGAAGACTATCGCATCTCCGACTGCCCAATCTTCGCCGTCGAAATTGCTGTGTCCGAGAATCTCGCCAAGGATCTCTTCGCTCTTAACGTAGAACGTCCGCTTTGCCTTATGTGATACTACGAGCGGCATTTTGGTCAGGGGATTCGCGATGGCGTCGGCGTCAGCCGTGGAAGCATTGCTTACATTCAACGCAGCCACTCGTCGCGATGCTGTGCAACGAAATCGTCGTCGTTCAGATGCGGATAGGCGCGGCAGACGCGGTCGATTTGCTCAAGCTGGCCGGGGCTGAGGGATTCGTGTTCGTCGAGGCACCAGAGGCCTTCGAGCAGGCCCTGGCGGCGGAGGATTTCATGCAGACCGGCGATACAGCCGTGGAAGGCGTTCGCGGCATCGAAGAAGGCGGCATTGCTGTCGGTGACTTCGATGCCGAGGCGCAGCAGCTCGGGTGTGGCGTCGGCGTTGCGACAGCGTTCGAGCAGTTCGACCGCGCGCTGCGTCCACACGGACCAGTGGCCGAGCAGGCCGCCGACGATGCGGCGTTCTTTGCCATCGAAGCGGAACGGCGTGAGAAAATCGGTGACGATGCTGTCGTCGTTGCCGGTGTAGAGCGCGATGTCATCGCGTCCAACCTCAATCACGGCACGCACGACGTCGAGCGTCTGGTAGCGGTTGAACGGCGCGATCTTGATGGCGACGACGTTTTCGATTTCGGCGAAGCGACGCCAGAACGAATGCCGCAGCACACGCCCACCGACACTGGGCTGAAGATAAAAGCCCACGACGGGCAGGACTTCGGCCACCGTACGGCAGTGCGTGATCAAATCGTCCTCGGAGGCATCATGCATCGCACCCAGGCTCAGCAAACCGGCATGAAAACCGAGCGCGCGCAGCAACTCGGCCTCAATCGCGGCCTGTTTCGTCATTCCGCAGATGCCGCCGATGCGCACGAGCGGTTTCGCGGCGCGATCCATCTCCTCCTTCGCGAGTTCGAGCACCGGACGAAACAAACCGACCTTCGGATCGCGGATCGCGAACTGCGTCGTGTGCACTCCAACGGCGAGGCCGCCGACACCGGCCGCAATGTAGTAACGCGAGAGCGCCCGCTGACGACGTTCGTCGAGTTTGCGCTGTTCATTCAACGCAAGCGGATGCGCAGGAATGGCGATGCCGTGTTGAAGCTGCTGGCGGAAACTCATGACGGACCACGGAATACACGAAACACCCGGAAGATGAAAGGGGCTGTTCACCCATTGAAGACGGCAGGGACGTTCGTTTTTACCGCAGAAGGGCAAAGGGGCGGAGGTGGCAGAGTTTTTTGTTCTGATTCTCCGCGCCCTCCGCCTCTTTGCCCCTCTGCGGTAAAATTAAATGTCTCTCAGTCTTTCTTCACCGGCAAAAACTGCACCGCGTCGGCGATGACCACCTTGTGGGCTTCCGTGCCGTCGTTCGACACCCGCACCCAGCCCTGACGGCCCGCTTCAAAGCGAAACGTGCCCAGCGTGCGGAAGAGACGGCCATGCTCCGGCTCCTGCTGTTGGTTGATGCGCACCGTCGTGTCACCGTCGGCGTGATGAATCGTCACTGGAGTCTTTGTTGAGCGCCGCACATTGTAGCAATGCGCGAGACGCACTTCATACCAGCCGGCTTGTGGCAGTTCCGGCGTGAACGTCACGGACTTGGTCCCCTTCCCCGCTTTCAGGTCATGCAGATAACCGATGCCGACATACGGCGGCGTGTGCGTCGAGTATTCCCACTCACCGACGAGTTCCGCACTCGTTTCATCCACCACGATGCCCGGCAGCTTTGCCGGATCAGCCACGATGAACTTCACCATCTCCGGTCGATCCACCTCGCCCGGCGCATGTCTGTTCGGAAGTGCCTTCGGATGCGGTTTGAGCGCTTCAGTGGCGAATGTGATGCCAACAGCAACCAGCGTGAGTGAAAGTGAATGTCGCATCCTCATGGGCGTTCACTTCGTCGTGGACTGCGTTAGCAGGAATCCCAGCAGGTTCGCGAAATCACTTTCGCTGATGATCTGCCCGAACACCGGTGGCATGAGGGACATCGGCGTCGTTTCGTCCTTGGTGAGATCATTCTTCGAGACGCGATGCTCCTGACCTGCGGCATCGGCGAGGATGAGCACCTGGCCGGCTTCGCCCTTGAGGAAGCCGCTCATCGTCGTGCCATCCTTCAACGTCAGCGTGTGCAGATGGAAGTGCGCGTCCACATTGCGGTTCGGATCGAGAATGTCCTCGCACAAACGCTCCGCGCCACGAGCACCGATGCCGTCGAGCTGCGGGCCGATCAGGCCGCCCTCGCCGCCGATGCGATGACACGCCGCGCAATGTGTCTTGAACAGCGTCTTCCCCACCGCCGTATCCGGCTTTGCCTTCACAAACGCCGCCGAACGCGTGGCGATTAGTGCATCGAGTTGCTTCCGCTGTTCCGGTGACACCGGCAAAGGAGGCGGTGCAGGCCGTGGCGGCAGATATGCGGCCAGTTTTTCGCGCAACGCAGCAGGGGCGGTGTGCTGGAGCATCACCGCGAGCGTTTTCAGTGCATTGCGCGTGCTGTCCTCGGCCTGAAAATCATTCACGCTGATCAACGCCGGTTCGATGCGCGTGATGCCGAGCCACGCGTAGGCTTTCCCGTCGTCGCCATCGACAATCTCCAGCCGCACGGCCTTGCCCGCATGCTTGGAGAGGTCGAACTCGGCACGCTGGCACAAATCATTGCGCGGCGGGAACACGCTGGCGAGCATCTCGCCGCTTTTGGCATCGACGACACGCACGAGATTCTTGTCATGCGCCTTGGCTGTTGGAAATCCGCGATGACCGTTGATCCAAAGCGTGAGCTTTGCCGGCGCGGTGAAGGTTTTCGATTTCAGCACACCTATGCGCTTCTCCTCATCGCCGCCGCCCTTGATCATGCTCTGCAAAACCTGCGCCTCCACGCCATCCACACACTTCCGCGTCTGCAACGACCACTTCGGTGCGCTGTCCGTTGGCCCCGTGGAAATCCACGCAGGCTCGGGCTGTTTGCCAGTTTGTGTCAAAAGCTGAGTCGCGAGCCCCTGCGCCCACTGGAGCAATTCTGGATTCGGCGGGGTGCCGCGTTCGCTAAGACCGTTGTGAATGGCTTCGACGATCCTCACTTCATTCAAAGCGCTGTCGTGCAATCTGCGAGCCACGATCGCCCGGACAGCCGGCATTTTGAGCGACTCCGCGTTTCGTCCAATCGATTTCCACATCTCAACCCTTTCGGATTCATCAGCCCATACAGACTCCGCGTTCGTTGAGTTTAGAAATCTGAGGAGCCATAGGCTCGCTTCAGGATTTCGTACTCCCTTGGAAATATGTGCGATAACGCGGTCCGCATCTGGCTGACGGTGACCTTCTTTGCAGAGTTCGTATCCCTCATAAGCTCCCTTTTCGTCCAAGGCGCTGCGCAAAGCCAGATCGAGAGCATGATTCAAAAGGACATCTTCCGCTGGCTCAGTTGCCCGTGAATATGCCAAGAGCAATATCTCTTCCTTGGCTGGTCGATAAATGGCAGCTTCAACAGCCGAGAGTTTTTCTCGCGCCGTACCGGGCCATGCAATCGCCAAACTGAAATGCACATCTGTTTGATACTCGGGTTCGAGATGATTGCTGGCCGCCTGCTCGAGTTCAGAACAACCAAAAATCGTGTCACCAGCTTGATAATCGGCCTGATTGAGAAATGCCAGCACGGAGGCGCGTGCTGATGGCTGTGGGTGGGGTTCTTTTAGTATTTGCCGTGCTCGTTCAGTTGCTTCCTTGTCACGATGGTTAATTACAGCCTCTCGGATGGCAAGGCCACGCAAAGTGAGGTTGGACGAACCCATGGCATCAAACACTCCGTCGCGGCCTGCGAGTTTCTTTTGTATAGCAAGCAGTGTGGTCGAGTGGTTTGAACGCACCACCCGCCAGATTCGTCCACGCTCCTTGTCACGTCCGGGATGATCGAGCGGCACCTCGTAGTGGCCGATGATCTTATTGTAAAAGTCGGCGATGTAGAGGGCGTTGTCGGGGCCGAGCTGGAGATCGACAGGACGGAACCATGGGTCGTCGCTGGTGAGGAAGTCGGGCTGCTCGTTCGCCTTCGGCGTGGAGCCGGTGAAGGTGACATGGTCGTGGTTCACGCGGGAGGTGACGACGTTGCCGACGAAGGTGTGGTCGTCCCACTCCGGGCCCCACACGCCGCCGTCGATGTAAACGATGCCGCAGATGCCGGTGGAGCCGTGGCTGTGCTCGCACATCACCGGCGCGAAGCCGAGTCCGTCGTGCGGTTTGCCGAAGCTCGGATAGTACGCGCCGCGAATGAGCTGGTAGATCGGCGAGCTGTGGCAGTCGGCGCTGTAGAGATTGCCATAGCGGTCCCACGCGAGGCCAAACGGATTCACCTGGCCCCAGGTCCACGGCTCCACACGCGAGCCGTCTGGTTTGAAGCGGAAGACGTTGCCGGAATGCAGCTCCAGGCGGCGGCCAGGAATGTCGAATGACGAATGCGGAATGACGAATGAATGACGAGGCTCCAATGACGAAGCGCCGTTGTTCGGATTTTGGGCATTTGGGCTTCCTTCGTCATTCGGAATTCGGGAATTCGTCATTGTCCCATCGCCACGCCAACGATCGGCACGCACTTCAAACCTGCTGGTGTTGTTAAACCCATGAGTGGCGTAAACCCAGCCGTCGAGACCGAGACGGAAGCTGCTGCACATGCCATGCGTGTCCTTTTCATAACCGAGCGGGCCGAAGAGCACCTCGCGCACGTCTGCTTTGTCATCGCCGTCGGTGTCGGCGAAGTACCAGATATTCGGAATGCTCCACGTGATGCAGCCGGCCTTGTGCTCCGGCTTGTGCCAAGGCAGCACGCCGGTGGGAATGTTCAGTCCATCGGCGAAGTCGGTGACCTTGTCAGCCTTGCCGTCGCCATCGGTGTCTTCGAGGATCTTGATCGCATCACGGCTATCTTTGACACGCGTGCCCTTCTCGTCCGACCAGCGCGCTTTGTCGGCGGAATACGGATACTCGACGGTCGATGACACCCACAAGCGGCCGCGTGCGTCGAAGGCCATGTTGATCGGCTTGTTGATCATCGGCTCGCTGGCGAAGAGCTGCACAGTGAAGCCCTCCGGCACATGAAATCCTGTGCGTTCCTGCTCGGGCGTCAGTGCATCTGATTCACGCACCAGCCGCATCTTATCCTCGGCAGCGTGAAGAAGAGAGGTGGATGCGACAACGATGGCCAGGTTGCGAAAGAGCAGCATGCAGGCATTACAGCGCAAGCATTCCTGATCATGCAAGACTCGTGTGTTACTGCGGCTTGGGTCGGCAAGATTTAGCCGCAGAGAGGCAAAGGAGCAGAGTGGGCAGAGTTTTTTGAATCTAATCTCTACAATCTCTGCCTCTCTGCTCCTTTGCGGTGAATCTCAGGCCTCAGTGCAAATGACAGGCGCCGTTGTCACAGCCTGCCTCGGTGATTTGTTCCCGCAGCGCCTCATCACCGCGCAGACGCAGCAGATGCGAAAGCTTGATGCGATTGCTGGATATCCAATGGACGACGCGACGCGCGATCTGCTGCATGCCGGGGCTTGCGAGACGCAGCGACCACTCCCGATATTCGCACAACGCCCACAGGCAGGTGACCCATGCCGCAGCTCCTTGCCAGAGCGATCCGTCATCGCCCATGACGACGATTTCCTGATCGGCACGCAGGTTCGGCAGCCCGGGGCAGCGTTTCGTTGCCTGCGGCGAATCATACGGAATGAAGTCGAGCCGAACATAAGCCGGCTGCTCCATCATCCAACGCCGGAAGCGCGAGCAGAGACCGCAGTGAGCGTCATAAAAAATGGTTAGCGTGTTCATGGTGTGGTTCTTGAGGCAGACTTGCCCATTCGTGAACGGCTGAAAGCCGCAACGGCACCTATCGCGCTGGTTGCTAACACGTATGGCAATGCCTTGAGGTCTGCTGTTGTTCGGAGCCCTTCCCAAAGACCATCCTGTTGAACTGGATGCCAAGCAGCAGCCATAAAGACAATCAAGACGATCGCGAAAGCAGCCAGGAAGCCGCAGGTCGCGGCAGTTTTTGGCCTGCGTAGTTTTGAATCTTCTGGCACCAGGAGATCGACCGGCAAAAAAACGATCAGCCATGCGGCTGAGACGACAATGGCTGTTGATATGATAAGGAAAACAATGGCGCCGAACAATTCCTCGAGTCGGGTCAGGGCATCCGGGTTGGATACCGGAACGAGCCACAAGATGACGTTGCATACAAGCCAGCCATGCAACATCGCTGTAAATGAGAGCCCGAGTTTGCGAACGAAGTTTTTCATAACGTATCGTGACGCAGCCGGAATAGGAGTTTCAGAAGATGCTGTTCATGGTCGTGCCTGACAGGGTGACGCCGGCATCCGTGCACGGACATAGGCGGCTACCGCTCCTGTGACACCAGGACACAACCAGTAGTGCAGCCTGTCTCGTGAGAATTGCTCGAATGTAAATGATGGCCCGAGATCATAATGCCACGACGCCCATCGCCATAGAATGGTTGCGACACAGCTTCCTGCCACGAATCCACAAATCGCCGCAGACAGAGGCCTTCGCAGCCTCGAGAGTTTAGGCACTGATAAATCCGCAGGCAGGAAGACAAGACCCCAGCAGGCTAACAATACCAACGCGGAGCCAAGTCCCGTTGAAGTTGCTGTGATCCATATCGTATCGAACTTCAGTCGTTCGCTGGGTGTGACGGCCAGGATTCCAGTCCACAGCACAATGTTGCACGCAATCCAGCCGCACAACATCGCGAGGAACGAGAGCTTCACTTTGTGACCGAAGGTTTTCACAGCGTGTCGAGGATGTCGTGCGCCTTGCTGACACGATGCATCGGCGGAACTGGCGGCGGCAGGTTCGCGAGCGTCGCGCGGCGGCGCATCTTGGTGAAGACGTAGAGGTTGAAGAAGTGCATGCCGCCGAGCACCAGCAGCACGACGCCCATCTTGCCGCTGAGCGCCTCGAAGACGCCGCGGGCACCGGCGATCTCCTCGGTCGTTTTGAGATACAGCGAGACGAAGCCGATGTTGATGAGGTAAAAGCCGACGACGAGCAGGTGATTGACGCTGTCGGCGAGATCCGTGTTCCCGTGGAAGCAATCGACGAGGAAGATGCGGCCGTTTTTGTGCAGAGTGCGCGCCACCCAGACGGTCATGGTAACGGCGAGGATGAGGTAGAGGGTGTAGCTGATGACGGTTTCGTTCATGGTGTTTGGGTTGGTTTGGAGGTTCGTGGTATTCTGTATTTTCAGAAAAAAATGAAACATATAGGCATGAAAAGATCAGCTGAGGAGGCGCATGGCCCACTGGAGGGCGGAGGCGTGCTTCATGGCGATCACGGTGTCGCCGACTTTGACCCCGAAGCTGAGGAACTCGTCGAGATCCTTCATCTGCTGGTGAAAGTCGCGGCCGGGGCCGGTGGTTTCGTCCTTCGTCTGCGCCGCGCAGTCGCGCAGCAGGCGGATGGCGGGCTCGATCTCGCGGCGCTTGCGCTCCTTCGAGATGGTGATGAAAATCTTCCACACGTCCTTTTCCGCCTCGAAGTACTCCTTGCGGTCACCCTTTTTGGTGATGATGCGCACGAGGTTCCAGCCGACCAGGTCCTTGAGGTTCGTGTGGGCGTTGCCGCGGCTGATCTGGAGTTTCTCCATCACCTCGTCCGTGCACATCGGCTCCGGGGCGGTCATGAGCAGGGCATGAATCATCGCCATCGTGCGATTGATGCCCCATTGGGTGCCGAGCGAGCCCCACTGCGCCACGAATTCCTCGCGGGCCTTTTCCCATGCTGGCAGTTCCTTGCTCACGGTTTCAATAAAAACTGAAAACTCAGAAAGGCAAGGCCAGCTTTGGACTTTTTGATTCATCCAGCGGTGCAAGGGGGGTGAGTGGAAGGATGGAGTAGAGGAGTGGTGGAAGGATTGTTGGGAAATTGTTTTCCGTGTTGGCATCACTCCATCATTCCCTTGCTCCATCCGCTGCTCACAAATCGTCCTCGATTGAAGAAACATGTGCGCCGCGGCTGACACCCTCTAATCTTCAAATCTCCCGCCCTCTTACCTCCCATGCCCTCCTCAGTCACCGGAGTCATCCACGATCTCGAACGCATCCTGCTCACGCCGGAGCAGATTCACGCACGTGTGCGCGAGATGGCGGTGCGGTTGAATGGCGAGTTCAAGGGCAAGGTCGTCACTGTCGTCGCGCTGATGGACGGCGGTCTGTTCTTCGTGGCGGATCTTTTGCGTGCGCTCGAAGTGCCCGTGCGCCTGTTCACGCTCAGCGCCAGCAGTTATCACGGTGGCACTTCCACCACGGGCGATGTGAAGGTGAACTGGCCCGCGAACCTCGATCTGCGCGATCAGGACGTGCTGCTGCTCGATGACATCCTCGACACCGGCCTGACGCTCGATGTCATTTCTAAACGCATCCTCGCCGAGCAGCCTGCCTCGCTGCGCACCTGCGTTTTGCTGAGCAAACGCCGCCAGCGCCTGCGTGACGTTCCGCTCGACGACGCCGGTTTCGAGATCGATGACGAGTTCGTCGTCGGCTACGGCATGGATTACCAGGGCCGCTTCCGCAATCTGCCTTGCATCGGCATCTTGAACCCGAACAAGCCGTCATGAAGCTGCGTGTGCTGTTCTTCTCCGTGCTGCGCGACATTACGGGAACCGATGAAATTTCCGTCGAACTGCCTGCAGGCAGCACCATGGCCGATCTTCTTGCGCAAATCGAAGCCCGCTGGCCGAAGCTGCGTGATTGGGCGCCGAGCATGCTCCTGGCGCTCGACCAGACCTATGTGAAGCGCGACGCCGTGCTTCACGACGGAGCTGAAATCGCCCTCATGCCGCCGGTGCAGGGCGGTTGAGCGGGAGTGCGTGACACAGGTGGCCAGCCTGTTCAGTAAATGATGCGCCGCGTGCTCCAGCACAGGCTGGCAGCCTGTTTCACCTCACACGTCCTTGCGTTGCGCCCACTTCCGACCTTTGGCGAGGGCGCAGATCGTTTCATCGACGCGACGCTGGATCGTCTCCGGCTGCTTCGCGGTGCTCACCCAGACTTTGAATTCGCGCTGACACGACTTCGACATCGCCTCGTAATTCGCGGCCGCGGCTTTGCTTTTCTTCAAGGCCTTTGCCAGCGCCTCCGGCATCGGCCATTCGGCGCGCTGCTTTGGCGGCGGCGGTTTCGTCGTTTCATCCGCGTCGAGAGCCACAGCGGCATGCACGAGCCGTCGCAAGGCATGCGCATTGAGCTTGTCGAGCGAGGTGACGCGAATCGAGAGGATGCTCGTGTTCGACTCGCCTTCGGTGAAGAGATTCGTCAGGTCGCGCAGCTCCGTGCCGCGGAAGAAGGTGATGCCGAGATGCTTTTTGCACGCGCTGAGGCCGCAGACGAGTTTTCGCCCGCTGAAACACAGCATGTGCCATTTGATTGCCTCTATGAGATCCGGCTCCCAACGCTGAATCCACGCCCGCACCTGCCGCGCCATCGCCTGCGAAAACTCCGGCGCGAGATCGAGCCACGTTTCGGGGTCGCGGGTGGGGGTGCGGGAGCAGTCCATGGGGTGGGAGCGCGAGTATTCTACTCGCCTCACTTTCCTGTCACGCGCGAAGTCCAAAGAGCATTCGAATCACGCGTTTGGCGAGGTGGCGTGAAGCCGGAGCGCGAGTTTTTAACTCGCCTGGCTTTCCACAAGCGTGGAAGGCCGAGAAGGCACGATTTTGTTGATAATGCGGCACGTCGGCCGCGCTGGGGTTTCAAGAGGCGAGCAGGCTACGCCATACTCGCGCTCCGGCTGGCGCTCGACCATGGCCAGTCGGCGGCGTGTTTCACCAAACCAGCTTTCACGGGATTGTGTTCGATGTAGGTGAACTCGGCGGCTTGGTGTTCGTCATCGCGCATGAAGGTGTCGAAGTAGTCGTCCTGCCAAAGTGGGCCGGATTGGCCGAGCAACTTGTTGATCTCACGTGCGGTGAAGGTTTTCCATGAGTGAATGACTTTGCCGATGGGATGGCCAGACAAGGTTTCAAACAAGACGTGGACATGATTCGGCATCACACACCATGCGATGAGGCGATAGCGCTCAGCATCGAAATGGAGCAGCGCGTTTTGGATGATTTCGGCGCACTTAGGCTGACGAAGGACACACGAACCAGCTCCACGATCAAGATAGTCCTCCATCTGGCGGATGCGCTCGCCATCATCGGTGATGTGGAGCAGGTGCTCCCACTCGGAGTGCTTTTCCTTCGGCAACGAATCCGCGAGACGGAAGGTGACAGCCTGCACAAGCCCCGGCTTGTCATAATGCGGCAAATAGCCACGATCCGACCAGCCCGAGTGCGCGTTGGAGATCGCCATGCTCCTTCGCATATCAAAAAGCTTGTTTACTGGTCAAGCGCGACGCGCATCGGGAGCGCGAGTATTCTACTCGCCTGACTCTCCTGCCGCGTGCGAAGGCCACGCAGCTCCACATCGGATGTGACATGGCGAATCGAAAACGCTCGGTGCGAAAAGAGGCGAGTAGTCTTCGACATACTCGCGCTCCGTCAGGCGAGCATCTTCCGCGCTTCCGCAAGCGCAGCATCGACCTTGCTCACATCCTTGCCGCCGCCGCGGGCGAAGTCGGGCTTTCCGCCGCCTTTGCCGCCGACGATGGGGGCGATGGTTTGGATGATTTTGCCGGCTTGAACCTTGGATTGGTGCTCTTTGCCGACGTTGGCCATCAGGGTGACGTTTCCGCCGCCGGTGGCGGCGAGGACGATGATGCCGGTGAATTGGGACTTGAGGGCGTCGTTGACGGCCATCGCGTAATCGGCATCGACGTCGCCGAGGTTGGCGATGAGGACGTTGTTGGCGGCGGTGGCGAGGAGGTCTTTGGCTTTGCCGCTGGCTTCGCGCTGCTGGGCGGCTTTGAGGGCTTTTTCGAGCTCTTTTTGCTGCGTGAGGATTTGATCGAGTTTCTTCTCGAGGTCGGCGGTGCCTTGGGCGCTGACTTTGCCGGCGAGGAGCTTCAAAAGGTCGGCATCGGCTTTGGCGGCGTTGTAGGCTTCGAGGCCGGCGATGGCTTCGATGCGGCGCAAGCCGGCGGCGACGGCTCCTTCAGCGACGAGGCGGAAGAGGCCGATCTCACCGGTGTGGCGGGTGTGGGTGCCGCCGCAGAGTTCCATGCTCCAGCCATCGAGCTTGTGCGGCTGGCCGCCGATCTGCACGACGCGGACGAGGTCGCCGTATTTTTCGCCAAAGAGGGCCATGATGCCGTTGTTGGCCTTGGCCTCGACGTAGGGCACTTCGCTCCACGAAACGGGATCATTGGCGACGATGCGCTCGTTCACGAGGCGCTCGATGTCGGCGAGTTGCTGCGGGGTGAGCGCGGCGCTGTTGAAGTCGAAGGTGAGTTTGTCTGGTGTGACGGACGAGCCTTTCTGCGTGGCGTCCTTGCTGACGACTTCGTGCAACGCCCAGTGCAAGATGTGCGTGACGGTGTGGTGTCGCTCGATGGCGTGACGACGCGGCGCATCGACGATGAGCTTCACGGTGGCATCAACGGGCGGAGCTTCGTCGCCGCCGAGGAAATGCAGCCAGGTGTTGCCGACTTTCGTCGTGGCGGTGATGGGGAAGGTGTTCGCACCGAGGATGAGCTGACCCGCATCGCCGATCTGGCCGCCCATTTCGGCGTAGCAGGTGGAGACATCGAGCACGACGGCGGTCTTGTCCTTCATCTCGACGACTTCGAGCACTTTCACATCGGCTTCGAGGTTGTCGTAACCGATGAACTTGGTCGGGGTTTTGGTTTCGATCTCACTGACAGAGACGACGTTCTTCTTCATCGCAGCACGGGCGCGTTCGCGCTGCTGATCCATGAAGTTTTCGAATGCGTCTGTATCAACGCTCATACTGTTTTCCCGCGCCAAAAGCTCCGTAAGATCTAAGGGGAAGCCAAATGTGTCATATAGCTGGAAGGCGGCCCAGCCTGACACAGTCCTTGCAGCTACGCAGATGTTTGTGGCTGCTCGGTTTGCTTCTGAAATCTCCTTGGCATCCAGCAACTTCGAAATGGCTGTAAATATTCCTGCTGAATCATCCACGTTCTTGATCGTCGGTTCAGCCAACGGAACAAAGTCTGTCTGACGCAGAACCTCTTTAATGTCTTCCGGCGTAGCGAAAGAGACGTAGCTTTTTGTCTTTGCAGCTAAGCTATAGACCCTAACTGCAACTTCTGGCGAGAGACCTGATTTAATAGCGGTGTCCAAGACCGCACGTTCATACTTTGCGTGCCAAGCAAACCACTTATCCCGGTTATTCACCAGCTCGTTGAACATTAAAATTCCACGATCCAGGGTGCGGTTGAAAGCTTCTTCTTCGATTTTCAGGACAGACTTAATCTGCTCTTTTCTAGCTCGCAGTTCCGGAAACACATCTCCCATGTGTGTCGCGAGAACATCAACAAGCTTGTAGAAGAAGGGTTCTTTGAAGTCGAGCGTGCGGCCGTATTTCACGGCGCGGCGCAGGATGCGGCGGAGGGTGTAGTTGCGGTCGCTGTTGCCGGGCTGGATGCCGTCGGCGATGGCGAAGCTGAGCGTGCGGAGGTGGTCGGCGATGACGCGGAAGGCGATGTCGATTTTTTCTTGTTCGGTTTCTCCGCTGCTACCACCAACCGGCAGCGTGCTCTGGTAGTGCTTGCCGCTGAGTTTCGTCAGTTCATCGAAGATCGGCTTGAAGACGTCGGTGTCGTAGTTGCTGATCTTCGCGTTCTCGAAGTCGGTGAAGTTCTTCGTGCCCTGGATGATGGAGCAGACGCGCTCGAAGCCCATGCCGGTATCGACGTGCTTCGCGGGCAGCGGCTCGAAGGTGCCTTCGGGCGTGGCGTTGTATTGGATGAAGACGTTGTTCCAGATCTCGATGCAGCTGGCGTCGCTGCCGTTCACGAGCTTCGCGCCGGCCTTCTGCCGCTCGAGGTCGAGATCGCGCGGGCCGGGCGTGAGGTCCACGTGGATCTCGGTGCACGGGCCGCAGGGGCCGGTGTCGCCCATCATCCAGAAGTTGTCCTTCTTGTTGCCGTTGACGATGTGGATGTCGGGATCGAGGCCGATGCTGCGGAATTTTTCCGCCCAGATCTCCCAGGCCTCCTCGTCGCGATCAGCGGGATCGCCCTTCGATTTGTCGGGCTGGTAAATGGTGGCGTAAACGCGGGTGGGCGGAAACTTCCAGCGCTCGATCACGAGCTCCCAGGCCCAGGAGATCGCTTCCTTTTTGAAGTAGTCGCCGAAGGACCAGTTCCCCAGCATCTCGAAGAGCGTGTGGTGGTAGGTGTCGAGGCCGACGTCCTCGAGGTCGTTGTGCTTGCCGCCGGCGCGGATGCACTTCTGCGTGTCCGCGGCGCGGGTGGGCAGGCCTTTGTGCAAAACGCCGGGCCAGGTGTCCACGTCCGCGCTGCGCTCGCCGAGGAAGATGGGCACAAACTGGTTCATGCCCGCGTTCGTGAAGATGCGCGCGCCGTCGCGGCTGGTGTAGCCGACGTTGTCGCTGGGCACGATGGTGTGCTGCTTCTCCTTGAAGAAGTCGAGGAAGGAGGCGCGGATTTCGGCGGCGGTGGGGATCTTGGCGGACATGAGGCTGGGAAAACGGGAGCGCGGAGTATGGCGGAAGACTGGAAGTGGTAAAGGGCGCAGTTCGCGGCGGCGCAAGGCATGGAGAATGCCGCCGACTGGTCAAAAAGGGGCCTTGGCAGGCGTATAATCCCTTCGTGATCCGCCCCCTTGTCACTTTTGCCCTCGTTTCCACCGCGCTCGCGGAGCCGATCGACTTTTCCAAGCAGGTCCGCCCGATCCTGAGCGAGAACTGCTTCTTCTGCCACGGCCCGGACGAAAAGAAGCGCGAGGCCGACCTGCGGTTGGATGACGAGACGAGTGCGAAAAAGAACCACGATGGCGTTATCGCCGTGGTGTCGGGTGATCCCGAAAAGAGCGCCCTCATCGAGCGAATCGTTTCCAAAGACCCCGACGAGGTCATGCCGCCGCCGAAGCAGCACAAGACGATCTCGCCCGCGCAGGTGGCGCTGCTCAAAGAGTGGATCAAGCAGGGCGCGAAGTGGGGGAAGCACTGGAGCTATGAAAAGGTGGTGCGGCCGGAGGTGCCACAGGTGAGTTCCAAGTTTCAGGTTTCAGGTTCCAAGTTGGGAGCCGTCGATGCGTTTCTGGCTGCTCGTTTGGAGAAGGAAGGGCTGTCGTTTTCTCCTGCGGCGGACCGCGCGACGCTGATCCGTCGTGTGGCGCTCGATTTGACCGGCCTGCCGCCCACGCTGGAGGAGTTGGCGCGTTTCACGTCGGACAAGTCCGATACGTCCGACCTGTCCGGCGTCGTGGCGCATTACCTCGCCAAACCGAGCTACGGCGAGCACTGGGCCCGCCAGTGGCTCGACCTCGCACGCTATGCGGACTCCTCCGGCTACCCGAGTGACCAGCCGCGCGAGATCTGGGCCTACCGCGACTGGGTGATTCGCGCGCTGAACGCGAACATGCCATTCGACCAGTTCACCATTGAGCAAAACGCCGGCGACTTGCTGCCGAATCCGACAGATGACCAGCTCATCGCGACGGCGTTTCATCGCAACACGATGACGCAAAACGAAGGCGGTACGGATGACGAGGAATTCCGCAACGCCGCGATCATCGACCGCGTGAACACGACCTTCGCCGTGTGGATGGGCACCACGATGGCCTGCGCGCAGTGCCACACTCACAAGTACGATCCGATCACGAACAAAGAGTACTTCGAGTTCTACGCCATCCTGAATCAAAGCGCCGACAGCGACAAAAAAGACGAGGTGCCGCTGCACAGCTTCGACACGCCGGAGCTGAAAAAACAGCGCGAGGCCCTCAAAGTCGAGATCGCGGCGCTGGAGTCGAAATTCACGAAACCGGACGCGAAATGGCTCGCGGGACTGGAGGCGTGGGATCGTGGTTTTGCTCGCGATTTGGGCTGGCAGAGCCCGAAGCCGTCGAAAGTGAGCGAAAGCGATGTGAAGATCGAAAACGACGGCCGTGTGATCCTGGCGAAGAACAAGGACACGGCGAGCTACACGGTCGAGTTGCCGCTCGCGGGCGACAAATTGAGCGCGTTGAGGCTCGAAACGGCTCCGCAGGCTGGTTTCGGCAATTTTGTGATCACGAGCCTCAGGGCCGAGGTGGTGCCACCGGATGCCAAAGCGGCTCCGCAGGCTCGATTTGTGCGCGTGGAGCTGCTAGGAGCCAAAAAGATGCTGCAACTGGCCGAGGTGCAGGTTTTCAGCGGTGCGGAAAACATCGCGCCGAAGGGTGTGGCGAGTCACAGCAGCCAGTATCAGGATGCCGCGGCCAAACGTGCGAATGATGGCAACACGGACGGCAACTACAACAAAGGCAGCGTGTCGCACACGAGCGGCGCTGACAACGATCCGTGGTGGGAGGTCGATCTGAAGGCCGCGAAGCCGGTGGATCGCGTGGTGGTGTGGAACCGCCTCGATGGTGTGAGCAAGCGTCTCGATGGCTTCCGCGTCGTGTTGCTCGATGAGAAGCGTCAAATTTTGTGGAAGAGCGAGCCGACACCTGCGCCGGAGAAGGAGAAGGCCTTTGCGGTGAGCGGTCCGGTGCCGCTGAGCTTCACGACGGCGCTCGCGGATTTCTCACAGAGCGGTTTTGAGGCGACGAAGTTCCTCGACGCCAAAAGCAAGGGCTGGGCGGTCGGTGGTGCGCACGAAAAGCCGCACACGCTCACGCTTTTGACGAACTCGCCCGTCGTGGTGCCTGCGGGTGCGAAGCTGCGCGTGACTTTGGAGCAGAAGAGCGAGTTCAAGCAGCACACGCTCGGCAATTTCCGCCTGAGTTTCACCGGTGATGCCCGGGTGCAGCAGGCGGCGAAGATTCCCGCGAATGTGATCGCCGCGCTGGCGCAGCCGAAACGCACGCCGGAGCAGCAGCAGGTCGTGGCAGATTATTATGTGCGAAACATCGCAAAGGAATCAGCCGCCGAGCGCACGCGTCTTGCTGCGGCGAACAAGGAACTCGCCGCGATGATGCCGGTGACGGTGCCGATCATGCGCGATCTCGATCCGAAGCAGCGTCGCGTAACGAAAGTGCAGCTTCGCGGCAACTGGCAGTCGCTCGGCGATGAAGTGAGCGAGGGCACGCCGGCGGTGTTTCATCCGTTGCCGGCCAAGGAGCCAAAAAACAGACTCACGATGGCGAAGTGGCTCGTGAGTCGCGACAATCCGCTCACGGCTCGCGTGACGGTGAATCGTTTGTGGGAAAGCATCTTCGGCACCGGCATCGTGCGCAGCAGCGAGGAGTTTGGCAGTCAGGGTGATCTGCCGTTTCATCCCGAGTTGCTCGACTGGCTCGCCGCGGAGCTGATGGACAGTGGATGGGATGTGAAGCACTTGCTCAAGCTGATGCTGACGAGCCAGGCGTATCAGCAGAACTCCAAATCGACGCCCGAATTGAATGAGCGTGATCCTGACAATCGTCTGCTGGCTCGTGGGCCACGTTTTCGTCCGACGGGCGAGCTGCTGCGCGATCAAGCGCTCGCGGTGAGCGGCTTGCTTTCGGAAAAGATGTATGGCGTGCCGGTGCGGCCGATGACGCCGAACCTCGGCCTCAGCACCGCGTTTGGTCGCAGCAACGACTGGGAGGTCAGCAAAGGCGAAGACGGGCATCGTCGCAGCCTTTACACCGAGGTGCGCCGCAACTCGCCGTATGCGAGCTTCACCACCTTCGACGCCGGCAATCGCGAGGTGTGCCTGATCCGCCGCAGCCGCACGAACACGCCGCTGCAGGCCTTCGTGACGCTGAACGACCCCGTCTTCCTCGAAACGCATCAGGCGATGGCGCGGCGCATCGTTTTGAAGGACGGAAAGGACCGAAAAGACGTGAAGGAGAGGCTTTCGCTGATGTTCCGCCTCTGTCTGGCGCGTGAGCCGCAAGCGGATGAAGTGGCTGCGTTGACCAAACTCCATGCCGAGAGCGTGGCGATGTATCGTGCGGATGCTGTTGCGGCCACGAAGATGGCCACGGAGCCGCTCGGACCGGTCGATGCCGGTGCCGATGTCGTCGAACTCGCCGCCTGGACTGCGGTGGCGAACGTGGTCATGAATCTCGACGAGTTTTTGATGCGCCGTTAACCTTTACCGATTGTTCCATGAACCCCATCCTCCACGACAAACTCCAGCTCACGACGCGGCGCACTTTTTTGGGCAATGCGGGGCAGTTCAGCCTGGGCGCGATTGCGTTGCACGCGATGCAGCAAGATTCCGCGGCGATGCCGCAGGCGGCGAATCCGATGCTGCCGCGGAAATCTCATCATCAGGCGAAGGCGAAGCGGGTGATCTACCTGCACATGTCAGGAGCGCCGCCACATCTCGATCTGTTTGATTACAAGCCGGAGCTGGTGAAGCGCAGCGGGCAGGATTGTCCGGATTCGATTCTCAAAGGGCGGCGCTTTGCCTTCACGACGGGCGTGCCGAAGCTGATGGGCACGCCGCGCACGTTTGCGCGATACGGCAAGGCGGGGATGTGGATGAGCGATGCGTGCCCGAACTTTCACACGATCGCGGATGAGATGTGCATAATCCGTTCGATGAACACGGACCAGTTCAATCATGCGCCGGCGGAGCTGCTGCTTTTCACCGGGCATGCGCGTCAGGGCCGGCCTTCGATGGGCTCGTGGGCGACGTATGGGCTGGGCACGGACAATCAGGACCTGCCGGGCTTTGTGACGCTGATCTCCAGCGGCACGCAGCCGAGCGGTGGACAGGGTTTGTGGGGCAGCGGCTTCATCCCGAGCGTGTATCAAGGCGTGCAATGCCGCAGCAAGGGCGATCCGGTGCTCTTTGTGAGCGATCCGGCGGGGATGAATCGCGAGATGCGGCGCAAGACGCTCGATGTGCTGAATCAACTCAATCAGCAGCAGGTGGCGGAGCTCGGGCATCCGGAGACGGTGACGCGCATCGCGCAATACGAGCTGGCGTATCGCATGCAGGCGAGCGTGCCGGAGGTGATGGACATCTCGAAGGAAAACGCCGCCACGCTGGAGGCCTACGGCGCAAAACCGGGCGAGGCGAGCTTTGCGAACAACTGCCTGCTCGCGCGTCGGCTCGTGGAGCAAGGCGTGCGCTTTGTGCAGCTCTTTGACTGGGGCTGGGACTTCCACGGCACAGGGCCGGACAACGGCATCGAGGACGGTTTGACGAAGAAGGTGGCCGCGACGGACAAACCGGTGGCCGCTTTGATCAAAGACCTCAAACAGCGCGGCCTGCTCGAAGACACGCTCGTCATCTGGGGCGGCGAATTCGGCCGCACGCCCTTCCGCGAAGGCCGTACGGCTGCGAGCAAGGTGCTGGGCCGCGATCACTACCCGGACTGCTTCACGCTCTTCATGGCCGGCGGCGGCGCGAAGGCCGGCTTCGACTACGGCAGCACCGACGAGCTCGGTTTCAGCATCGCGGAGAACAAAGTCCACGTGCACGACTTCCAGGCGACGGTGATGCATCTGCTCGGCTTCGATCACGAACGGCTCACCTATCGCTTCCAAGGCCGTGATTATCGACTCACCGACATCCACGGGCATGTGGTGAAGGATTTGCTGGCGTAGTGTCAGCGATCACTTCTTCGCATCCGCTTCAGCGAGGATCTTCTTCGCCTCTTCGGGGGTGATGTCGTGGACGAAGAGGTTCCGCCAGCGGATTTCGCCGCCGTGGGTTTGCAGCATGATGGGGCCTTTGGCGGGGAAGGGCTTGGTCTTGTCGTAGTAGTTTTCCATCGGCGCGCCATCGACGACGAGCTTGTCATTCAGCCACACCCAGGTGCGCGCGCCGATCTGGCGGATGCGGAAGCTGTTCCATTCGCCGAAGTCCTTGTCGGCGACGACGAGCGGATCGCGGCCGGGGGTGTCGGGCGTGTTGTTGAAGAGGCCGCCGGAACCAAGGTGCGGACGACGGGTGGGTTTTGCAGGATCAAAGACCTGTGTCTTGTCCCAGATCTGCACCTGCGGCACGCCGCGCAAATAGATGCCGCTGTCGGCCTTTGGCACGGTCTTGTATTCGATGAGCAGTTCGATGTCGCCAAACTCCTCGTCGGTCGTGGCGTAGGGGCCGTGGCCGTCGTTGACAAGTTCGCCATTGTCCACCGTCCAGTTGGTGGGGAATTCTTCGCGCATCTTCTTGAGCGCGGCGTCTTTCTTCTCGCCTTCGAGTTTCACGACGCTGTGTGGATTCAATCCATGCCAGCCGGTGAGGTCTTTGCCGTTGAAGATGGCGCGAAAACCTTCCGGCGGCTGCGGATCGGCGGCGTGAAGAGTGGAGACAGCGAAGAGGGCGGTGAGGAGCAGGCTGGATTTCATGGTCGGTAAAGCGGCACTACCTACGTTGCTCATCGAGATCATGTATCGGTCACGAAACGTAATGCTCGTGGATGCGTTGGTACCGTCCATGAGTTCGAGTTACCTGCCAGACGGTTGGTCGCGCCTGTGTAGCCACGGAAGCTTGTTGGCGCTCGTGGTTGTCGTGACAACCCATGCCGCGGGTGCGGAGGTGCCGGTCGAATCATGGCGCACGCAGATGAAGGAGACGTTCTTCATCAACGGGCCCGCGCCGGAACTCGCTCCGCAAACGCATCGTTCGTTCAAACCAGCGCCGGGAGTGCGTGCGGAGGCGGTGACGTATGGGACGCAGTTCGGGCTGCGCGTGCCCGCCATCGTGTATTTGCCAGATGCGCCGCTGAAAGCGAAAAAGAGTCCCGCGTTCATCGTCGTGAACGGCCACGGTGGCGACAAGTTCAGTTGGTATGCGTTCTACACCGGCATTCTCTACGCGCGTGCAGGTGCCGTGGTGCTGACGTATGACCCGACGGGCGAGGGCGAGCGCAATTCGAAGCGTCTGTCCGGCACGCGCGCGCATGATGCGATCAAAGGCGATGCCATTCTCGCACGCCGGCAGGCCGGATTGATGCTCACGGATGTGATGCAGGCGGTGTCTTATCTCGCGCAACGTCCGGAAGTGGATGCGTCGCGGATTGGAGCCGGTGGTTATTCGATGGGGTCGTTCGTTGTTGCGCTCGCGGGAGCCATCGAGCCGCGCTTGAAAGTGTGTGTCGAGGTCGGCGGCGGAAATCTCGACGGGCCGGGCGAATACTGGGACAAATCGAAGCCGATGTGCCAGGGGCTGCCATATCAGGCGCTCAGCTTTCTCGGCGATCGCGCGGCGGCGATTTACACGCTGCATGCGGCCCGTGGATCCACGCTGTTGTTCAATGGACGCGAGGACACAGTGGTGAACATGCAAAACACGCAGGAACCTTTCTTCAACGACTTGCGCCAGCGTGTGATCGCGATGCGTGGCAATGCGGATGGCGTGTTTGACTTCCAAATCGTCGATGGCGCGAGTCACCGGCCGTTCTTTGTCACGCGTCCGGTCGCGTTGTGGCTGGAAAAACATCTCGATCTGCCCGCGTGGACGCAAGAAGACATTGAGAAGCTGCCTGAATGCAAAATCGCCGACTGGGCGCAGCAGCACGGCATCGCGATGGACAAGCTGTATGCCGTGGATCAACGCGAAGGCGGCACGCCAGCATTGCTGAACGATGTGCCCGGCTACCAACGCGGCGATCTGGCCGTCTTCAGCGAGGCTGAATGGCTGCAGCGTCGTGACACGATGATTCTCGAAAGCTGGCTGGCGAAGGCCAGAGCCGCGTCAGTACCTTGATTCACCCTCCAACTCCATTGCTTATGAAATCCGCCTCTTTTCTCCTTGGCGTGGTCCTCGCGTTGTCTTCTTTCGCCGCCGTGTCGGACCCCGATCCGTTTGTGCGTCGCGCGTTCGGCGGCCTGCATCCGCGTTTGTCGCCCGATGGGCAGCGCATCGCGCTTTCTTATCAAGGAACGATCTGCACGCTGCCGTCGAGTGGCGGGAGGTTGAAGCGTCTGAGCCGTGGCGAAGGCTATGACATCGAGCCTGCGTGGTCACCGGATGGCGAACGCATTGCTTTCATCAACTCGCCGAACTTTGGCGGCGGCACCTTGCAAGTAATCAACGCGCAAACGGGCGAAATGCAGCCGCTGCCGAAGGTCGTGCGTGGTGCGGGCCCGTTGTGGTTCGCGTCGGATGGGAAGCGCGTGCTTGGAAAGTTCAGCCTGCCGGAGGGCAAGGTCGGCATCGCGTGGTGCGATCTCGAATCCGCCGCTGTCACGCCGCTCGCAGGTGTGCCGGAATCGTGGGCAATGCGACTCCGTGGCGTTCATGCGCTGTCGCCGGATGGCAAGTGGATCTACTTCGCGGAGCATCGCGATGCGGAAGGCGAGCAATCCGGCAATCAAGGTCCACAGGCGCTGCTGCGCCGCCTTCCCGCCGAAGGCGGCGAAGCGGAGACGATCTGCGAGTGGCCGGCACGCATCTACGGCATGTGCGCGGCAGCAGATGGCGGAAGTGTATTCCTCGCCACCGATCTCGGGGTGCCGCACAACGACGTTTGGCGTGTGCCGTTGCATGATTCAATGCGTGATGCACGGAAACTCACCTTCGGCCAGGCGGATGAAGATGCGCCTTCGGCCGGCAACGAAGCGCTGATCTACTGCGACAACACCGAGGGCGCGACCGCCTTGGTGCGTTATGACCTTGCGAGCGGAGAGCGCCGCACGCTTTCCATCGACAGCATTGAGTCAGGCGGAGCCGTGAGCACGCTCGAGGTGCGCGTTGTGGACAAGTCCGATGACAGACCGTGTGTCGCGCGCGTGTCCGTGCGGCAGGAAGGTGGGAAGTTTTATTTCCCCGTGGGTGCAATGCATCGCCAAACGGCGGGTGTCGGGCACTTCTACTGCCGCGATTCCGCCACACTGCATCTGCCGGTCGGCAAATACGAGGTGCTCGCCTTTCGCGGTCCGGAGTATCGAATGACGCAGGTTTCCATCGAGGTGAACGAAGGTGTGCAGAACGCGGCTCGCCTTGAACTCGACCGCTGGACGCACGCCGCCAAAGACGGCTGGTTCAGTGGCGAGAATCACATCCACGCGAACTACGGCTACGGCTCGTGGTACAATTCGCCGCAGACGATTTTGGACCAGTGCGAGGGCGAGGACCTCAATGTCGCCAATCTCGTTGCGGCGAACTCGGATGGCGATGCGGTGTTTGATCGCGAGTTCTTCCGCGGCGGACTCGATCCGCTCTCCACGCCGCGCACGCTGCTGTGGTGGAACGAGGAGTTTCGCAGCACGATGTGGGGCCACATGACGCTGTTTCATCTGCACTCGCTCGTGGAACCCGTGTTCACCGGCTTCAAGAGCACGACGAATCCGTGGGACGTGCCGACGAATGGTGACGTGGCGCAGCGCACGCACATGCAAGGAGGCACCGCCAGCTACACGCATCCCGCCAGCAATGCGCTCGATCTCTACAACGCTCCCTATGCCGCCAAAGGTCTGCCCGTCGATGTTGCCGTCGGTGCCATCGACATGCTCGATGTCATGGGCTGGGTGTATGAGCAATCCGTGCCGTTGTGGTATCGCCTCCTGAACTGCGGGTTCCACATTCCTGCCGCTGCAGGGACGGATGTCTTCCTCAACCGCGTCCCGTCTTCGCCGCCTGGCTGGGGACGCGTCTATGTGCATGTGCCGGATGGCCTGACGTATGAAAAGTGGGTCACAGGCCTACGCGCAGGTCGTTCTTTCATCAGCAACGGCCCGATGATCGAGCTTTCCGTCGATGACAAGACGTCCGGCGACACGCTCGCACTCTCTGCACCCGGCAAAGTTCATGTCAAAGGCCGCGCCCGCTCGCAGTTCCCGCTCGAAAAGCTCGAACTCGTCCTCGATGGAGAGGTCGTCGGCACCGGCACGCTTGCCGATGACAAACTCACGGCCACCATCGACACCGAAGTGCCCGTCGAGCACAGCGGCTGGATCGCGCTGCGCACCACCGGACCCGTCGTCAACCGCTGGCCCAGCCACTACGGCCTGCGTGCGCACACGAATCCCGTCTATCTCGACGTGAAGGACCATCCCGCCGACACCCGCGCGCAGGCCGAGTACTTTCTCGCCTGGATCGACCGCCTCGAAGCCGATCTCAAGCGCCGCAATCAAATCCCCGAGGACCAGCTCCAGCACGTGAAGACTCACCTCATGCTCGCACGGAACAAGTATCGTGCGATGCTGAAGCAGTGAGACACTTGCGGTTTCGTTTCACGGTGGCACAGCATGTCTTCAGTTCATGCGCCGCCTCGACCAACTGCTTTCCTCTCTCGGCTACTGCTCGCGTCGCGAGGCCGTGTCGCTGGTGAAAGCGGGGCGCGTGAAGTTGAATGGTGTCGCGGTGACGAAGGCGGATCAAAAAGTCGATCCGCATGCGATCACGTTCGATGGCGCTCCCTTGGAAGCGCCGGACGGATTGCTGGCGATGCTGCATAAGCCGGTGGGCTACGTGTGCACGCACAGCGATGGCGATGGACCGACGATTTACGAGCTGCTGCCGGATCAATGGCTGCGCCGCAATCCGGCGGTGACGAGTGTGGGCCGTCTCGACAAAGACACGAGCGGTTTGCTGCTTGTCACCGACATTGGCGGCCTCGTGCATCGCTTCACGTCGCCGAAAGCCGATGTGGAGAAAGTTTATCTAGCCGAACTCGACCGCGAACTCGATCCAACGCTCATTGAAACCTTCGCTCGAGGCGATCTCATGCTGCGCAGCGAGGACAAACCGTGCCTGCCAGCGAAGCTGGAGGTCGTTTCACCCACAACGGCGCGTCTCACGATCACCGAAGGTCGCTATCATCAGGTGCGGCGCATGTTCGCAAGCCAGGGCTGGCATGTGGAGAAGCTGCATCGCGAGAGATTTGGCGAATATGTGCTCGGTGACCTCGCAGAAGGCGAGTGGCAGATGATTCCGATGGAACAAGCGGCGCGTGAGTGACGTTCATGAGCAGCCATGAAAATGCTGCTTTATTTTTTTACCTTTGCTTGTGTGGGCCTCGCTTTCGCCGAGCGGCCGAACATCGTTCTCGTGCTGGCGGATGACCTGGGATATGGCGATCTGGGTTGTTTTGGGGCGACGGATGTGAAGTCGCCGAACCTGGACAAGTTTGCGACGGAGGGGCTGCGGTTCACGGCATGCCATGCGGGGCATCCGAACTGTTCGCCATCGCGCACGGCATTGATGACGGGGCGCACGCCGACGCGGGTGGGCGTGCGTGACTGGATTCCGGAGGATTCGCCGGTGCATGTGCGGCGCAGCGAGATCACGATCGCGAAGCTGCTGCAGGAGTCGGGTTATGCGACCTGCCATGTGGGCAAGTGGCACATGAACGGAGAGTTCAACCAGCCGACGCAGCCGCAGCCGAATGATCACGGCTTCGATCATTGGTTTTCGACACAGAACAACGCGTATCCCAATCATCACAACCCGGACAACTTCGTGCGCAACGGCGTTGCCTTGGGCAAGCTTGAGGGTTACGCGGCGCACCTCGTGACCGATGAGGCGCTGCGCTGGCTGGATGCGCGGGACAAGGCAAAGCCGTTCTTCCTGTATGTGTGTTTCCACGAGCCGCATGAGCCGATCGCCTCGGACGCGAAATACACGGCGCTCTATCCACACGATGATCCGGCCTACAGCGCGCATCACGGCAACATCACGCAGATGGACGATGCGTTTGGCCGCCTGATGAAGAAACTCGACGACGACGGCCTGCGCGAGGGCACGCTGGTGTTTTTCACGAGCGACAACGGTCCGGCGATCACGGCGCAACATCCCTACGGCTCCGCCGGGCCGTTGCGCGACAAGAAGGGCAGCGTGTGGGAGGGCGGCATCCGTGTGCCGGGCATCGTGCGCTGGCCGGGCAAAACGAAACCCGGCAGCGTGAGTGACGAGCCGATCTGCCACGTCGATTTCCTGCCGACCGCGTGCGCGATCACCGGCCTACAAGCGCCGAAGGACCGCACCATCGATGGCGCGAGCTGGCTGCCGGTCCTGGATGGCGAAAAGGTGGAGCGCAAGACGCCGCTCTACTGGCATTTCAACCGCGCCACGAGCGAGCCGAAGGTCGCGATGATCGAGGACGGCTGGAAAATCCTCGCGACGCTCGACAAAGCACCTGCGCCGCGTGGCAATGACATCACCGACGAAGGCGAACGCGATTTCAAGGAGGCGAAGCTGAAGGACTTCATGCTCTACAACCTGCGCAATGACATCGCGGAGAAGAATGATCTGGCTGCGAGCGAAACCTCGAAGCTGGACGAGTTGAAACGACTGCTGGAGGCCAAGTATGCCGAGGTGCAGGCCGAGTCGCCGATGTGGCCGGCGTGGAAATTCACCGGCGCGGAAGGAAAGCGCATCGAGTGGCCGGACTACGTGAAAAAGAAGAAAGCGACGAAGTGATTCCAAGTGCCGCGGACGATGTACGCGGCTGGCGTTTCAGGCACCCTCGCCGGCTTTTGTGGCATGCACCTTCAAATGGAGGTGGATGTGGTCGTTGACGACGTGTTTGCCCAGAAAGGCGAACAGCTTGCCGGAACCATAGAGGCTGCCGAACTGCGTGCGGTCGATCTCAAACTGGGCCTGCCCGGTGAGGTGATCCGCATCAGCAGCGGCAATCACCGCCGCAAAACTCAGCGGGCGGGTCATTCCGCGCAGGGTCAATGAGCCGTGCAGCATGAAATTCGGCGTGCCTTCCGTGCATGTCGGCAGCGGCTCCGCGTGCGTGCAGACAAATTCCGCCGTCGGAAAGCGGTCCACCGCGAAGAAATCGTCATCACGCAGGTGGCGGATGAGCATTGCGTTGTAATCCGGGTCTGTGAGGTCCTCACAGACGATGCGGTTCATGTCGAGCGTGAAGCGTGCGGCCGTCAAAACGCCGTTTTCGACTTCGATGCGGCCTCCGGCGAGTTGAACGGTGCCCTGGTGATGATTGAACAGATTCCGGCCCGTCCAGCGCACGATGCTCGTTGCGGTGTCCACAACGAAATCGCCCGATGGAACCGCCGATGTGCCTGGCTGGCCGTTTCCTTCGAGAGGAAGGCCGTTTTGGCGCCATTCACCGATGCCACCGCGAAAATCGCGAACATCGGCATAACCGGCTTTCACGAGTTTTTCCGCCGCGAACGCTGAATCGAGCGATTCACCGCCCGCGCCATACACGATGACCGTTGCCGCCTTGTCTGGTGCCAGCCCTGCCACTTTGGAGACGAACACCATCTCGTAAACGCAGGCGCTCACGGCGCCGGGCAAGTGCTCGCGCTCGAAGTGATCTTCTGGCAGGACATGGATGAGCGTGGCCGCGCTTTTGAGCGCATTCACTTCGGCAGCGGAGATCGTTTTCATGAGTGAAGCCGTGTTTGTTCGTTGGAATACGCCGGAGTTTGCCAGAATGGACGCTCACGATAGCAGCGCATCGAGATCGAGCGGCGCGGTGGTCATGGCGAGTTCACCCTTCCCGTCACGAGGCCAGTCGGCGGGATCGCGGTCCACATAGAGTTCGAGGCCGTTGCCATCAGGATCGTGGAGGTAGATCGCTTCGCTGACACCGTGGTCGGCGGCTCCATCGAGCGGGATTTGATGCTGCATGAGGCGACGCAGGGCGTCTGCGAGGGATTTGCGGTCCGGATAGAGAATGGCTACGTGGTAGAGGCCGGTGGTGCCACGTGGTGGAGGTTTGCCATCGCGGCTTTCCCAGGTGTTGAGGCCGATGTGATGATGGTAGCCGCCCGCTGAGACAAACGCCGCCCCCGGTCCGTAGCGCTGCGTGAGCTGGAAGCCGAGCACATCGCAGTAGAAGGCGAGCGCGCGTTCCAGATCGGCCACCTTCAGGTGAACGTGGCCGATGCGGACGGCAGGATGGATGGGCGTGTTCATCGCGGAATCAGGATCAAGGCAGGTTCACTCACCTGGAGGCAAAGATGGCATTGAGGAGCGGTTTGCGGCTCGCGAGCACAATCAGTGACAAGACGCCCAGCACGACGGGCATGGCGTACTCTCCTTTGACCAGGAAGAAGTGATACATGCCGATGTTCACGATGACAGGCCCGAGGAGGATGAGCGCCAGATTGGTGAAGCGGCCGCTCAAGAGCAACGCACCGCCGGTGACTTCAAGCACCTTCACCACGGTGAGGAAACCGGTGCCGTAGATGGCGAACATGAAGTCCTTTGCCGGACCGTCCGGCGGTGGAGGAATCGGAATGAAGTGGAGCCACATGTTCAGGCCGAACACGACGAAGAGGAGGCCGAGAAGGAGGCGGGCGAGGGTGGGAATGTGTTTCATGGGGAGTTTGCGATGGTTTGCTGTGGTTGACGGTTGTTTGCGGTGGTTGATCAGATCAGGCGAGGTCGAAGAGGAGGGCCTCGGTGTCTTCGGTCGCGGTGAGAGTGAGCGTGCCGGTGTCCTCGGTGCTGAAGGCATCGCCGGGCTTCAGTGTGCTGCCGTGGGCTTCGACACTGCCTTTGATGAGTTGGAACCACACGCCGCGGTCGGCTTTGACGTCATGGGTGATGCTCCGGCCTTTCGGCAGGCGCACGCGATAGATGTCGGCGTCCTGGTGGATGGTGGCGCTGCCTTCACGACCGTCGGGGGAGATGACGAGCACCTTGGGCTCATTCTCCTTCGCGGGGTCGGGGTGCCATTCGGTGTAGCTCGGCGTGAGGCCGCGCTGGCGCGGCCGAATCCAGATTTGCAGGAGCGAGGCGCCTTCGGTCTTCGACGGGTTGAACTCGCTGTGAGTGACGCCACGGCCGGCGCTCATGAGCTGGATCTGGCCGGGTTTGAGCACGCGGCCGTTGCCCATGCTGTCCTTGTGCTGGAGGGCGCCCCAGAGGATGTAGCTGAAGATTTCCATGTCCGCGTGCGGGTGCGTGGGAAATCCCGCGCCGGGGGCGATGACGTCCTGGTTGATCACCCGCAGGCTGCGGAAGCCCATGTGCGCCGGATCGTGGTAATCGGCGAAGGAGAAGCTGTGGTAGGTGTCGAGCCAGCCGTGGTCAGCATGGCCGCGTTCATTGGAGAGGCGAAGTTTGAGTTTCATGACAGCCCGATGCTGCCTCATGGCCGTGCATCCGGCCAATGCCGATGTGGAACGAAGTTCATGCCTTGCGGTCATGAAGTCCCCGCAGAAGGATGGTGCATGGAGTTTCATCAACTGCGCTACTTCACCGCCGCGGCGGAGGATCTGAGCATCTCCCGTGCAGCGGAGCGGTTGCATGTGACGCAACCGGCTCTGAGCCGGCAGATCGCGGCACTGGAAGCAAGTCTGGGCGTGGCGCTGTTTGACCGCGTGAAGAAGCGCATTGTGCTCACCGATGCGGGGCGGTTTTTTCTGCCCAAGGCACGCCAGATCATCTGCGACGCCGAGACGGCCGCGCAACAAGCACGCGAGCAATTTGGCGGGGCCACACGAACGCTGCGGCTGGGATTTCTGTCGATCTTCCTCGATGACCTCGTCGCACCAGCGATGCGTGAGTTCCGTCAACGGCATCCGAAAACACGCGTCAGCCTGTTCGAGCTGCCGCCGCGGGCACAGCTCGACCGGTTGCGTGTGCACGAACTCGATGCGGCGATCCTCGGCAACATCGACGACTCCGACCGTCAGCTTTTCAGCGTGCGGCAGCTCTCGCGACACAAAATGGCCGCAGTGGTGCCGGAGGATCATCCGCTGGCGAAGAAGAAATCCATCAAGCTGGCAACGCTGGCCCGTGAGTCATGGATTTCCCTCACGGACACGGCGTTTCCCGGCCGGCGGGAGTTTTTGCGCGGCATCTGCGGCGCAGCGGATTTTGAGCCGCAGATCGTGAGCGAGGTGGATTCGCTCTCGCTGATGCTCGGCGCGGTCGCCGCGGGCGATGGCGTGGCCTTGATGCCCGAGCATGCGCAAAAACTGCCGCACACGGGCTGTGTCTTCGTCAAACTGGCCGCGCCGGTGCCGACCACCGAACTCCTGCTCGTTCAGCCAAAGATCAAGCCCGGCATGGAGATGGCGACGCTGGCGGAGTTAATCGCAGAACGCGCTTCGCGTGCGCGGGAATAAAAAAAGCAGCGCCCAAGAAGTCCTGGGCGCTGCTTGCAGGAGAGAAACTTCAAATCCTCGCTTTAGCCGCTTCAGTGATGCGAGTGATGATGACCGCCGAAGGAACCACCACCGCCACCGCCACTGAAGTTGTGGGCGAATGAAGAGCCACCACCGAAGTTGTGGTGACTGAACGGGGAACCGCCACCTCCACCAAAGCTGCGGCCGCTGAACGAAGAACCACCGCCGAAGTTGTGGTGACTGAAAGAGGAGCCTCCACCACCAAAGTTACGGGAACTAAACGAAGGTCCGAAGGACGACGAGCGATGGGAATAGGCCACCAACGGCGACAGGTTGGAAAAGGAACGATATGGAGTCGAGCAATGTCCGTTGTTCCTGTTGTAATTGATGTAGGGCCGTGAGTAGCCATAGTTGTACGGGCGGGAGTAGAAGCTGCTAAACGCCAGCAGCGGGGTGCTGTACCCGCCACCATAGAAGCCGCTGCCATAATACGGTCGTGAGTAATACGGAGAGCCGTAGCCGTAACCCAGCGGATAACCGTACATGTCGCACGACGAGAGAGCACAAACGGAGACAAGGGCACCGAACAGGAGAAGAAGTTTCGTTTTCATAGTCAGCAGGTTCGACGAACGCTTATGGGGTGCATTCAAAGATAATTTCCATAGAGGCCGGGGCGCGAAAACAGGCGGGGTTGAACATGGCATCCAACCGTGGATGATGGCTCGAACCTGCGCCTTCCATGCCTGCTGAATCTGCCTCTCCCGCCATTCTGTTTACGCTCACCCCGGAAGAAGCGCGTGTGGCGGGATGCCTGATCGAAAAGGAGATCACGCTGCCGGACTATTACCCGATGACGCTGAACGCGCTGGTGACGGCCTGCAATCAAACGACGAACCGCGATCCAGTCGTGCGTTACGACGAGCGCACGGTTCTGCGAGCCTTGGAGTCGATGAAAAGCCACGGCTATGTGTTTGAAGTGAACATCGTGGGAGGACGGACGCTGAAGTATCGTCACAACATGAAGGGACGCCTTCCCGGCCTGGAAGGCCGGCACATGGCGCTGCTGTGCATGCTGCTGTTGCGCGGGCCGCAGACGACGGGTGAGTTGCGGCAGCGAACCGAGCGCCTGCACGACTTTCCGGACATGCAGAGCGTCGAAAACACGCTGGCGGAATTGATCGGCTACAAGGAGGGCCCCCTCGTCCAATGCATCCCCGCGGGCCCAGGCCAGCGTGCCGCGCAGTTTATGCACCTTTTCTGTGGAGAAGTGGCAGGGGCTCCTGCCTCTGCAATGCTTTCCAGTTCCGCAGAGACGCAGATGGAGCCAGCGCAGTCCAGCGACAGCGAATGGCGCGCCAAGATCGAAGCGGAAATTGCCCTGCTACAGGCGCAAGTGTCGCGTTTGCAAACACTCGTCGGCACAGTGAAGTGAGGCACTCCCCTTACTCCAGCCGATTCAAGCTGCCGATGCGATAGGCTCCGTTGAGCAGGCGCATGTTGTCCCGCTCCGCGCCGAAGGTGTCGAGGTACAAGACATGCGGAAAATCTGCGAGTTCGATGACGTGCCAGGTTTCCTTGGCAGCTTTGAAGGCCTCCGCCAGATCATTGAGGTCATTGATGGTTTTGCCGTTCACCTTGTTGACCACCTGCCCGCCGAGCTTGTCGTAACCTTGCGCGCTGGGCGTCGGCAGCACGAGGCTGAGAAACACAAGCTTCTTGCGTCCTTCTTCCTCATACTTCTCCGGATTGGTGGCGATGCGGGAGAGCCGCAGGATTGCGCCGCCACGCTGCTCCTCGCCAAAGGAATCGAGGTATGGACGTGAGAGTTCCTGAAAGAGCAGGCCACCCATGAGCACGTATTTCGGTCCCCGGTCGAACTGGTAGGGCAGCACGAGATAATCTTCCGGCATTTTCCGGGTGAGCGTGCCGTTCAAGATCACTTCTTTGCCATCGCGGATCACTTTCATCTCGACTTTGTCGCCCACAAAGGCCCGCCCGCGCACGAGATGACCGGCGCTGAGCGCGCCGAACTGCGGATCCTTGTAGTCGCCACGGGAGTCGATGGCGAAGCCGTTGATGGAGACGAGGATGTCACCCTTTTTCATGCCCGCCTTGTCAGCGGAGGCACCTTTGACCACGGCGCTGATGAAGACACCAGGCGCGTTGGGCTTGAGGCCCAGAAACTCCCGGTATTGCTCGTCCTGTGTGTTTTGCATTTCCATGCCGAGCCCCGGAAACCCTTCATAGCTGCCGTCTGCCACGTCTTTGAGAAAGTGCGCGATGATCGGCGCGGGCAGAATGGTGGTGACCTGGTTCTTGGAATCGTAGCTGAGCAGCAACCCGACGAGCTTGCCGTTCTTCACGACAGGCAACGTGAAGCTGTTCGCCTCGCTGCGAATGATGCCGATGGCCTCATAAACGAGGAAGCCGGAACCTTCGACAATGTAGCGGCGGTTGAGGACCTTGTTGATGACCAGCGGGCTTTCGATCAGCTCCCCGACGCGGCCGGTTTGCAGAATGGAAACCGCATCGCCAATGCGCGCGCTGACATCGATGCCCATCGGCTTCAAGCCGGCGAAAAATGCCTTCTGCTTGTCCGACGGCGGGGACTCAAGCAGCGCGAGATTGGCCTCGTAATCCACCGCAACGACCTTCGCAGGAATTTTCTGGCCGCTTTCGGGCAATTCCAGCTCGATGTAGGTCGCATCCGCCGCCATCTGCGCGGTGACGAGCACGCGATTGTCCGCCAGCACCACACCGAGACCACGACGGCCTGATGGCGACTCCTTTTGCCACGGGAGATGGAGATTGTAGGACTGCGAAGTGGCGTTCACCTTCACCAGCGAGCTGTTCTGCACGGCTGGCTGCGCAAGCACGGCTTCCTCGGAAGGGGCAGGTGCGCGCCTCTTCTTCGGCGCAGCGCCTTCCGGGGCCTGGGCACCTGAAAGTGAAGTGCTGAGCACAAGGGCGAGGAGAACAAAGGTGTGGAGCTTCATGGAGTCTTCTTGGCAAAGGGTTTGCGGGCGGTTCCTGTGGTTCACTCTTCGCCTTCAGCTCCAAGGTAGGAGTCTCCCTGAATGTTGTATGTCTGCATGATGCGCGGGTGCGCGGCTTCGGCGACTTCACGCTTCAGCACCAAGGGACGGCTCTTTTCCAGCAGATGGATCTCAATAAAGGCCCGGTCCTTTTTCGCCAGCGCAACCGGCACGTCTTTGAGAGATTTGATTTTCACACCATTGATCTCATCGACGATGCTGTGCGCATACGGAACGAGCCATGTGTTCACCTCGTCTGGCAGCACGTTGGTGAGCACCACGGGCTCAGGACGCTCGACATAGAGCTTGTCGGTGAGGAAGTTGTCGAAGACGTAGTTCACCGTGCGGTCGCGAATCTGGTGCGCGTCCATCAGGTTGCGGTCCATTGGCTGGAACACGAGCCCGGCATAGACGATGTAACGCGGACGCTGGTTGTAGGTGGCGCCGAGCCGCACATACGGGTCGAAGCGCTTGAGCGTCACCGTCGCCTCCTGCTTTTTGCCATCACGCTGGTAGGCCAGCTTGATCTTGTCGCCAGCGAACTTGCGCTCGACGATTTCATTCATGTCCATCAGTTCGCCCTCGAAACGAACGAGGCCGTTGTTGAACACCGGGTTGTCATCAATGCCCAGGATCACATCGCCGATCTTCAAAACCTCGGCCACGCTGCCGCCGGGCTCCACATCGCCCACCATCACGCCCACGCCGCCGCTGTTGAGGCCGAGCGCCTTCGCCTGCGCCGGATTTTCGACCGGGAAATCACTGGCCGCGAGATCGACATAGTGGTCGTAACGACCGTCTTCGACGTCTTTGAGGAAGCGCTTGATCACCGGCACCGGAATCATGTAGCCGACATTCTGCGCCACGCGGCCGCTGTAGCCTTGGAACGCCACGCCGACGACTTTCCCACCCTGCATCACCGGCCCGCCCGAATTGCCCGGATTGATCGCCGCGTCCACCTGAATCGCGAGATGTGAATCAACGCTGGTATGGCTGTAAGGCCGGAAGTCGATGCGTGAAACAACACCTCGTGTCACGGAGATGCGGTCGCCGCCGATGGGATAGCCAATGGCGATCACCTCGGTGTTGAGCTGCGGAATGCCGCCGAAATCGAGCGGCTTGAGCTTCTCAAAGTGGCTGCCGTCCTCCGCTTCGATCAGCGCGAGGTCACAGTCGTGTGCGACGTGAACGATTTTCGCCGGATGCGGCTCGGGATCGTTGCTCGTGCGGATGAGGATGCGCGTGGAATTGCTGACGACGTGCGCGTTGGTCAAAAAGCGGTTCTTGCCAATCAAAAAGCCCGTCCCGCTGCCGCCATTCGGCTGTCCCGCATTCCACGGCTCCCGGTAGTCGGGAAACAGCATCGAAACATCAATGTTGACGACGCCATCCCAGGCGCCTGAGGCCACATCGATCGCCTGACTGGCGGTGGCGGTTTCCGGAACCGGCTGCGCCACCACTGGCGGCAGAACAGCAAGGGCGAGGAGCGGAAGGAGCTGGCGGAGATTCATGAGGCAACGTGAAACCCAAACATACGCGGCCCGCTGCCCGAAACACAAGCGCGGTGATGAAATAATCGCAACGCGGGGGCGTGAGCTCACTTCTTCCCGGCTTTGGCCTTTGCTGCTTCTGTCTTCTTTTTTGCCTCGTAGAGCTTCTTCAGCGCCTCAGCACGCCTCGCGTTCTGCGCTTCGCCGCTGTTCGGATTGGCCGGATCAGTGATCATCTGGAAATCGTCGGTGCGGAATGGGGTCACGGGCAGGCCTTCGGCGGAATAGACGTTGCAGACGGGATTGTCGGCCCAGGCGTAGCGGACGGCGACGGGCTTCGGCACGTCTGGACTGCTGACTTCGATCTGGTTCGTGCCTTTTTTCGAGCCGCCGATGATGCTGGCCTTCGCCCACACCCACTTGTGTTCGTCGCCGCAGATCGCAAAACCTTGCGGTTCGTCGATATCGACCGTGCGCAGGCCGTTCGGCGCAAAATCGAAGGTGAGCAGCGCTTTGCCGCCATCGAACTTCGCGTCTTTCAGTTCCGGGCTGCGGAACACAAGCTTCTGGCCGTAATCGTTGACCAAAGCCCAACGGGCGAGGCGCTCGGCCACGTCACGCTTGTTCTTGGGATGGATGTCATTCGCCTCGCCGAGGTCGGTGATGACGCACTGGCCGGTATGCGGCAGCTTTTTCATCGTGAGCGTCTGCGCTTCGCGCAGCTCGGCCCAATCACTGTCGCCGGGTTCGGACGTATAGGGTTTGAAATCCGCGAGCTGCACCCAGTAGAACGGGAAATCGCCCTGCTGCCATTCTTTGCGCCAATGCTCGATCATGAAGGGGAAGAGATCGCGGTATTCCTTCGCACGACCGGCGTTCGACTCGCCTTGATACCACACGACGCCCTTGATGCCGTAGCCAATCGTGGGATGCAGCACACCTGCATACAGATTTCCGGGGCGATGCTGGCCGGTCATCGGATTCTGCGGTGCACGCGGAGCCTGGGTGGTGAACATCTTGCCCGCCTTGAGCGCTTCGCTGCGCGCCTTCGCCCACTCTGCCAGCTTCGCTTTGTGGTCCTCCATCTGCTTGTCGAAGGCTGCCTGCGTGAAGGTGGCCTCTGTCTGCTTCCATTTCTCGATGATGGAGGCAAAGCGCGGATCTTTCTCCAGCACATCGCGCTTCACCCAGGCTTCGCAAGCGCTGCCACCCCAGGCGTTGTCGATAAGGCCCACCGGCACGCCAAGCACTTCATGCAGCACGCGGCCGAAATGATACCCCACCGCGGTGAAGGGCCCCACGTTCGCCGGGCTGCACTCCTCCCACTGGCCTTTGAAATCGTCCTGAATCTCCTGCGTGCCCACTTGCGGCACCGAGATGAGGCGGATGAGCGGGAATTTTGCCTGCGCGATGTCCAGATCGGCATCCCACGTCCCGCTCACGGTGAAACCCATGTTCGACTGGCCGGAGCAGATCCACACCTCACCCACGAGCACGTTCTTCAATTCACGCGTGCTGCTGCCTTTGATCAAAATCGTCGCCGGTTTCGCGTTCGCGGGCACCGCGTCGAGTTTCACGGTCCATTTGCCCTTCGCATCGGCCTTCGCAGTCTTCGTTTGACCCGCAAACGTCACCGTCACCTCCGTGCCCGGCGCATCCCAGCCCCAGATCGGATTCGCCTGCTTCTGCTGCAGCACCATGTTGTCGCCAATGATGGCCGGGAGTTTCAATTCAGCGTGAGCGGTCAGCACAAGGCTGGTGAGAAGGAGACAGAGAAAACGCATGGTGGGAGAAATGTTGGGCCGCTTGGAACGCTGTTTGAGGGCTGCTCTTTGCATCAACTCCTGCGCAACGTCGGAAGATCGCTCTGCGAACGCCGTTGATGCCTCCCGCATGAAATCCACGCCCGTTTTCCTCGCCCTCCTGCTTTCTGCCTCGCTTTTGCACGCCGAGGTGAAGCTCTCCAAAGTCTTCACGCCGCACATGGTGCTCCAGCGCGACATGAACGCGCCGATCTGGGGCACGGCGGCTCCAAATGAGGAAGTTGTCGTCGAATTCGCCGGCCAGAAAAAATCCGTGAAAGCCGGCGCGGACGGAAAATGGATCGTGAAACTCGATCCCATGCCCGCCAGCGCCAAATCGCGCACGCTGACCGTCGGTGGCATCAAAATCGACGACGTGCTCGTCGGCGATGTGTGGATCGGCTCCGGCCAGTCAAACATGGACATGGTCGTGCAGAGTTACACGAAGGATGATCCCGTGCTCGATGCCGCGTCGAAGCAGTCGTATCCGCTGCTGCGCTTGTTGCGCAAGGACGCAAACGCCACATGGGAGGCATCCACGCCTGAAACGAACGTGCGCATGAGCGCGCTGTTGTTCTCGTTCGGTTTTGCACTGCAAAAGGAGATCGGCGTGCCTGTCGGCATCATGGTCGGCGCGGTGGGCGGCACGCCTTCCGGTTTCTGGCTCAGCGAGGAGATGTATCGCGACTCCGCGGCCTGCGCCGAGGCAGTGAAGAAATTCGCACCGACTTACGATCATGCGGCTCTGCTGAAGAAGTATGAGGCTGACAAGGCGAAGTACGACGCCGACTTGGCCGCTTGGAAGCCGCTCGCCGATGCCGCGAAGAAGGAAGGCAAGCCCGCGCCACGCGGCCCGCGTCCACCGCAGCTTCCTGGCAAGCCCGGCGAGACGAATGGCGGCAAGGTCGGCCAGCTTTTTGAGGCATTCATCCGTCCCTACGTCGGTTACGGCATCAAAGGCGTGCTGTGGGACCAAGGTGAGAGCCGCACAAACATCGTCGGCGTCGATCAGGTCACGCTCATGGGCGCTCTGATCGGCGGCTGGCGCAAGGCCTGGGGTCAGGGCGACTTCCCGTGGCTCTACGTCGAGAAACCGAGCGGTGGCGGCTGCGCCTTCGACTACTCGCAGCCGATGAACCGCCTCGCGGAAAAATTCGCTCCGCTGCCGAAAACGATCCCGAACCATCCTGACAGCCAGTACTCGCACATGACCTTCGAGCAGATCATGAAGTATCCAAACACGCACATGGTCATCAGCAGCGACCTCGGCAACGGCATCCACCCGCCGAACAAGTCCGGCTACGGCGCGCGTGCCGTTCAGGTCGCGCTGGCCGTCGCGTATGACAAAGGCACTGAATACCTCGGCCCACAGCTCGCCGGACGTCAAATCAATGGCAGCAAGGTCACGCTGAGCTTCAAGCACCTCGGCAAAGGTCTCGCCTTCAAAAATGGCGACAAACTCCAGGGCTTCAGCATCGCCGGAGCCGACAAAAACTTTGTCTGGGCCGACGCCGCGATCGAGGGCGACAAAATCATCGTCTCCTCCCCCAGCGTCACGCAACCCGCTGCGGTGCGCTACGCGTGGAGCAATGCCTTCCAGTGGGCGAACCTCTTCAATCTCGACGGCTTCCCCGCCCAGCCGTTCCGCACAGATGACTGGTGAGGTGAGCCCAAAGTGGTCCGCACAGTCTCCGTGAGGGGTGTTGAAGGCTCCTGATGAACTTTGCAGCTCAGACTCCGCACCAAATGAGTTTTTCTGGAACACGGAGCTTGAGCTGATCGCGGAGCGCCGCACAGAGGACTGTGCGGACCACTCTGCTTTGTGCTAGCATTCCAGCGTGATTCGTCTCGTCTTCGCGTTCGCGCTTTTGCTCACGCTCGCCGCGTGCGGTAAGGCGCGTCCGCGTGCGGATCTCGTGTTCATCAACGGAGCGGAGCCGGAGAGCATCGATCCGGCCATCGTGACCGATCAGGTCGGCATGCGCGTCGCCTCGGCGTTGTTTGAGGGGCTGTGCAGGATCGATGAAGCTGGCAAACCGCAACCTGGCATGGCGGAACGCTGGGACGTGTCACCGGATCGCAAGACCTACACCTTCCATCTGCGTCCGAACGCGATGTGGAGCGACGGCATGCCGTTCACGATGCACGATTTCGTTTATTCATGGCATCGCGTGCTCGATCCGAACTTCGGCGCCGATTACGCCAGCCAGATGTATGTCATCAAAAACGCCCAAGCGTTTCACGAAGGGACGCTGAAGGACTTTGCGCAAGTCGGTGTGACCGCATTGGATGAACACACGCTGCGTGTTGAGTTGGAGAACCCCACACCTTACTTCCTCGATCTCTGCGCCTTCACCACGTTCGTGCCGGTGCCAGAGCGCATCGTCGAAAAACACGGCACGGCGTGGATCAAACCGGGTGTCCTCATCGGCAACGGCTCCTACGTGCTCGAAAACTGGCTGCTTGATGATCACATCGCGCTGCAGCGCAACGAACGCTATTGGGATGCCGCGAATGTACCGCTGCGCACCATCGACGTGCTGCCGATTTCGGAACCGAACACCGCGATCAATTACTTCCTCACCGGCCAGGCCGATCTCATCATGGACAAGGGCATGGTGCCCACCTCGCTCACCGCGAAGCTCAAGCAGCAGCCGTACTTCCACACCGGCCCGTTCCTCGGCAGCTTCTTCACACGCTTCAATGTCAAACGCGCCCCCTTCGACAACCCCAAGATCCGCCTCGCCTTCTCACTCGCGATTGATCGCAGGCGCATCACGGAAAAAATCACTCAGCTAGGTGAGTGCGCTGCTTTCAGCATCACGCCCCCCGGCGCTGGACAAAACTATCAACCACCACCTGGCCCCGAGTTTGATCCAAAACGCGCGCAGCAGCTTCTCGCCGAGGCGGGTTACCCTGGCGGCAAAGGCTTCCCTCGCGTTGAATACCTCTACTTCCCGAAGCCGGTCGAAAGAAACATCGCCGTCGAACTGCAGGCCATGTGGAAGGAGCATCTCGGCGTCAGCGTCGATCTGGTGAAGCAGGAGTGGAAGATCTACCTCGCCTCGATGAGAGAGGTGAACTACCAGCTCTGCCGCAGCAGTTGGGTGGGCGACTACAACGATCCCGGCACGTTTTTGGAGATGTTTCTCTCCGGCAGTGGCAACAACTCCACCGGCTGGACGAGCGCACAATACGACGAACTCATCGCCGCCGCCGCGCGAGAACCCGATCCAAATCAGCGCAACACGATCTTCCAACAGGCGGAAAAGCTGCTTGTCACTGACGACTGTGTCATCATCCCGATCTACCACTACGTCGGCTCACAGTTCTACCACGCTGACAAGCTCGCAGGCATACAACCGAACATGATCGACGATCACCCCTTCCGCTGCATGCGTTGGAAAAAGTAGCCCTGTTGCGCCGCAACAAGAGTCAGACCCAATTGCGGTGCGACTGGACTACTTCACCGCCCCCGCCACCGCGATGCCGGTTTCCACCGTCGGTTCGGTGGCGTCGTTCATCGGCGGCTCGGTGAAGGCGCCGCCTGCGGACTTCAAATCGTTGCCCACCGACCAGATCAGGCCGCGGGAGAGGTTGTATTGCAGCGGAGCACCGGTGTAAGGGTCCGGTGGCAGGTCGAGCAGGTAGTTGAAACTGCGAAGCTGCTCCAGCGTGGCGGGCGGCGTCTTTTTTTCCGCAACACAGCGGCGCACCGCGAACAGCGTGACCACCAGATTTCCTCGTGTGCGCATGAGGTCGAGAAACGCTGGCAGAGCGGTGTAGGTCTTCATGCGCCGCGCGAAGTAAGCCTGCCCCTCCGAATTCGGCTGGAAGCCGCTCCCCTCGGCGGGACCAAGCTTGAGCCGCACTTCAGATGTCTGGGCCAGCGGCGCCTTGATCTCCTCCTTCAACTGCCGGAACGCCGTGGCGAAGAGTTGCACGGTCTCGTTCGGCTTGAAGAATAGACGGCCCGGACGCTCCAATTGCGCACCACCCGGCATCGTGTCGAGCAGCTCGCCGCTGCGGGCACCCAGGATGCGCTTCTTCTCATGCACGTAGTAGGCGTTCATCGCGCCCTCGAGCATCTCACGTGTGGGCTGGCAGACGCTGAACTGGCGCTGGAACTGGCGCAGCGTGGTTTCGGGCAGCCGCGTCTGCCGCAGCAGGTCGGCCAGGGATTGCGCCGCGCGAGTCTGCGCCTCCAGCGAACGCTGGTAGCACGACGGCCACGCCAGAATCTGCTCCAGCCGCCAGCCGGTCTCCGCCAGATCGATCGCGGCGGTGAACGCCTCCTCCTCCTGCTGTCGTCGTGAAAGATAAGCAACCTCGACTTGCTTCAACAGCAGCGCCTGATGCCAGCGTGCATCGCTGCACACATCCTCCGCGTGCCATGCAGCGTGATTGGGATGCCAGTCCGGATCTTCCAGCAGGTCGCGCAGATTGTCGAGCGCGACACCGTTCGACTGCACGGCGCGTGAGAGCGTGGGAGTGTCCCACAACCACGGCGGCTGGCCGTAAAGGTCGCCATTCTCAAAGGGAACCAGCGCGTCGAGAAATCTCTTCAGCTTGTCTGGTGTACGGATCGACGCCGCCTGGTCCACCGGAAGCTTCAACTGCAGGTCGTCATCCGAACCAGGCGGCTCGTCTTCAAGATACACCCAGGCGAGGAAGACAAACGTCAGCAACCCCATGCTCAGGATGACGGACGTGCCCCACGAAGACTGCCGCGCAGGCGGCAGGTGCGGCCGGTGTGCGGCGGGCGCTGGTTGCACGCGTGGTTGGCGCGGCGGAACAACCGCCTCCTCGCGTTCACGCTCCACAGGTCGCGCTTTGGGTGGTTCAGCCGCGGGCGAGCCCAAATCATCCGCAAACACGTCTCGCGACGATTTTTTCGTCCGCGATGCCTCCTGCCAGTTGTCATCAAGTTCCCACGGCGATGACCACGAGCCGCTCTCGCCGCTGCGCGCTGGCGGCTCGGCGGGCGTCTCGTTCGGCGGATGGGGCCGGATCATGCGGCGGACTATGCACGCACGTGCGCGCCGGGGCAAACCGGTCATTGCAGCTCTGGCTGCGACGCATACTGCTCGAACCACTGGTTGGTGAACACCGCGTTGGGGTCGCGCTGCCGTTTGAGCCGGAAAAACTCAGGTGCCTGCGGATAAGCGGCGCGCAGTTGCCTCGGCGTCGCGTGCAGGCGGTAGGGCAGATAGTAGGTGCCGCCGCAGGACAATGCCGCATCGATCATTGCCACGGTGAACTTCCCCATCGCCGCGTCGGCTTCATCACCAGGCTGGAGATGGAACAGCATCACCAGCCCGAACACCTCTGCAGGCTTGTTTTGGTCGAGCAGATCACGTGTGTAGTTCAGGAATGTGATGTTGTCGGGCATCACGTTGCGCACGGTGATGTTGAGCAGATCGGGCCGGTGCTCCTTCACCACGGGACGCATGGCCTGGAGAAACGCCTCCAGCTTTCCAGCCGGAATGAAGTACTCGTGCAAAATCTCCCGGCTGGACGGGTCATGATTGCCAAACAAGGCCGCCGGCTCCGCCATGATGTCATGCCGCCATTGTGCCGGCTTCTTGCCCGGTAGAAATCCACCGGCAGACTCGCCTACCTGCGTTTCGGCGATCCAGCGGAGCTGCTTCCCAAACGCGCTGCCCACACCGCCGCGGAAGACCAGGCGCTTCAGTGACTGCATGAACGCATTCGGTTCACCAGCTTCTGTCACCTGCGCGTCACGTTCGAGCAGCGTGATCGTGCCGCTTTGCAAAAAACCCAACGGCGCCGTGTTGATGCGTCCATAGGCCATTCCCACGCGCTTTTGCGCCTCATCTCCTGTCGTCAGCTCGTGGAAGACGCAGTTGTACTTGTCTGGTGTGACCTTCACCGTGCGCGGCACATAGATCTCGTCCTCCACCACGGCCAGCGTGGCCTCCGTGATGATGCCGAACAAACCGTAGCCGCCCAGCACCAGCCGGAACAATTCCGGCTCGGTATCCGGCCCGCACACATGCACCTGGCCGTCGGCCGTGATGACACGCAGCGACCGTACCGTGCTGGCAATCGGCCCGGAATTGTGCTGCCAGCCGTGGCAGTTCACCGACAACGAGCCGCCCACGCTGAAATCGCTGTTCGACTGCATCACCGCGACCGCATGCTTTTGCTCGCGCAGATACGGAATCACTTCCTTCCAAAGAGCGCCTGCGCCCACGGTCAGTTCCTTCTTCTTGTCATCGAGGCACATGTGTCGCAGCCCCAGCATGTCCACCACCACCGCGTCGTGCTTCGACATGGTCTGACCGCCCATCGAATGTTTGGCCCCCGCGATTGCCAGATGACGTTTCTCCGCGACGCAGCGAAGAATGAGTTCCGACAACTGCTTCTCGGCCTCCTCCAGCTTGCATTTCACTTTCACCACTTCGGCAGGCTGGCCGTGGCTGAAACGTCCCGCGTCTTCAACACCAGCTCGTGGCACCTTCAACGCATCCTTGGGATCGTTCCACCACACCACCGCCAGATGAACAAGCACAACAGCGGCCAGCAGACTCGCAAGCACCACCGCCCATCGAAGCAGACGAAGAAAGATTTTCATGCAGGCTGACGAAGGAGCACATCAGCGCCCGTCACGCAACGCTTTCGCCTTTCCACCAAAGTATGGATACCTGTCCCACACGTTTGTCGCGGGATCGTCGGCACGCGGATCGTTCGTCTCACGCATCCAGGTGTCCACTTTGCGGCCAAGCTCCGCTTTGACCTTCGCAAAGCGTGGGTCGGCGGCGAGGTTCACGACTTGGTCGGGATCGTTCTTCACGTCGTAAAGCTCCTCCGCGGGTCGTTTGCCAAAACTGATCTCAAACAGTGGCTTCATCGCTGGATCATCCGCATGCGCCATCATGAACGCCTTCGTGCGCGAGCCGTCGATGTCACCATACGGTCCCACGGCGACGTACAGCTCCGGATCACCCGCGGGCCAGCGATCAGGTCGCAAATTGCGCAGATACAGGAACTCCGCCGTGCGTACACCGCGCACCGGATAACTCAGATCGCCGCGCCGCACGTTCGCATGACGCTCGCGCTCGATGAACATGCAATCGCGCTCCACTGCGGATGGTTTTCCCGCCAGCACATCGACAAAACTGTGCGCCGTCATCTCCGGCCACGGCTGAAGCCCGGCGATTTCGAGAAACGTCGGCGCGAAATCGGTGAGCGAGATGAAATCATCGCTCACAGCGCCTGCTTTCACCGTTCCAGGCCAGCGCACGGCCAGAGGCACATGTGTACCATCATCGTAGCAATGCGCGAGGCCATGCGGCATCTGCCAGCCGTTGTCGCTCGTGTAAATGACGACCGTGTTGTCCAGTTCGCCGTTCTTTTCGAGCAGCGCGATCGCCTCACCAAATGCCTCGTCCATCAACTCGGCCTGCGCGAGATAATCCGTGATCTCCTCGCGCACCTCCGGCACATCCGGCAGCGCTTTGGGCACGCGCACCTTCGCCGGATCAATGCCACGTGCCTTGCCTGTTCCAGCCTTCCACTTGTTCAGCGACGTGTGCGTCGATCCGAACCAGAAAAAGAACGGCTGCTTCTCCTTCCGTGCCTGCATGAAACTGGCGAAGTTTTCAAACTGCGCCCCCGCGGGATTCAAATCGCGCCCGAAGTCGATGAAGTTCCCTGGCGACCATCCTTTGCCTGTGAAACCGACATGCCAGCCGGCTTTGCTCAGCTCATCGCCGAACACGCGGAACTTGCCCGGAAACTTGCTCCATAAACTCGCCGCATCCTCAAGCTGATGCGCCGCACGACCCGTGACGATGCAGGAACGCGTCGGTGAGCACGACGGCACCGGACAGAATGCGTTCGTGAAGCGCATGCCTTCGCGACACACGCGATCAAACACCGGCGTGCGCACCGCCTTGTCACCGTTCGCCGCTGCATGCTCGTAGGACCAGTTGTCGCCGATGAGCAGCAGGATGTTCGGCGCGGCCTGCGTCCAAGTGACGACAACGCACGCGAGGAAGCACGGCAACCAGGTCTTCATGTACGCAGTGTGGCGGGGCGTGGACAATCTTGTCAATCTTCCTTCTTCACGTGCCATTTCCGTGGAGAAATTTGCACGCGACGCTTTCAGCATCGAAACTCGGCGCGCGCATGGACTCAACCCACCCGCCAGCCCTCAACACCAGCGGCATCACGCGTTTTTTTGTCGAGCATCGTCTCCTCGGGTGGGTCACCGTCGTTGCCGTGCTGGCATGGGGCTGGTTCGCGTTCCAAAAACTGCCACAGCAGGAAGATCCGACGTTTCCAACGCACGACGCGGTGCTCATCACGGTGATGCCCGGTGCCAACGCGGAGACAATCGAGTTCGATGTAACGACCAGACTCGAGTCGGCCATTTTGCAGTCTCTCGATGGTCGTCGGAATGTCGTCGAAAAGCTCCAGTCACAGTCGAAGGACAATGTCTCAAGCATTGTCATCACTCTTCGTGCGGATCGGAAAGAGGCTATCGACAAACAGTGGGCAAGTGTGAGAAAGCACCTAGCGACGGTGAAACTGCCGGAAGGATGCGAGAGGCCGCGGCTCGAAACAGACTTCCAGCTTCCAGCGACACTGCTGTTCGCGGTTTTAGCCGAGGACGGGATGAAGGCGGGCGAAGCGGCCGACATTGTCGAGCAAGAGCTCAAGAAGGTGGCGAGCACGGGGCGCATCCGGCAGTTTGGGCATCCACCGGCGGAGATTTTGAGCTTCGATGACATGGTCGCCGCGAGTTACAGCACGCGGACACTGCATCGCGAGGCGGACGGGCCTTTGGAGCCGTCCCCGAGCGTGCTGGTGGCAGTAGAGATGAAGGCGGGAAACATCATCCGCGACTTCAAGACCGATGTGCTGGCGCAAATTGAGAAAACGAAGCTGCCGGAGGGCGTGCGCGTCATCACGGTGTCGGATCAGCCCGCGGCCACGGCGCATCGCATTGAGGAGTTTTTGCGCTGCTTCATCGAGGCGGTCATCGTCGTCGTGCTCGTCGCCTTGCTGCTGATGGACTGGCGCACGGCGCTCGTGGTGGCCGTGGCGATCCCACTGACGATTGCGATGACGATCGGCGGCATGGCGGTGCTGGAGGTGCCGCTGCAGCAAATCTCCATCGCGGCGCTCATCATTTCGCTCGGCATGCTGGTCGATGATCCCGTGGTGGCTTCGGACGGCATCAATCGCGAACTCGCCGATGGTCAGCCGCGCGGCATCGCGGCGTGGCTGGGGCCGTTCAAGCTGCGGCGTGCGATTTTTTTCGGCACGGTGATCAACATCGTGGCCTTCCTGCCGCTGGCGCTGCTGCCGGGGGACATGGGCGCGTTCATCATCTCACTGCCCATCGTCATCACGCTCGCGCTCGTGTCGTCGCGCATTGTGTCGATGACGTTCATCCCGTTGCTCGGCTACTACATTCTGAAGGGCCAGAAAGGCTTCGATGCCGTGAGCGGCTCGCATCCAGTTCATCGGCTGGTGCCGTTCTACAAATCCGCGCTTCAATTCGCTCTTCGGAAGCCGCTTCTCATCGTTGTCGGCGCTTTTGGCCTGCTGGCGGGCAGCACGGCCCTGATCCCCTTCTTTGGCAAACAGTTCTTCCCGGCCGCCGAGCGCAATCAACTGCTCATGGACATCCAACTGCCCGAAGGCAGCACCATCGAGCAAACGATGGCCGTCACCGCCCGCGTGGGCGACTTCCTGCAAAAGGAGGACGCCATCCAAAGCGCCGTGATCGTCAGCGGCGGCGGCACGCCGATGTTTTATTACAACGTGCTGCCGCGCCAGAGCGCCGCGAACGTGGCGCAGGTGCTCGTGAACACGCGCAAGGCCGACGATGTACCCGCGCTCATCGTGCATCTGCGTGAACTCTTCGACCGCGAGATCACGGACGCGCTTTGCCTCGTGAAACAGATCGAACAAGGCCCCGCGCTCGAAACGCCGATCCAGATCGAGGTAAGTGGCACCGGAGATTTGGAAGCCAAGGCGGCCAAGATCGCCGAAGAGTTGCGCAAAGCGGGCGCATACAAGGTTCACGACGACTCCGGCATCATCTCGTCGCTCAACCAGCGCCACACGATCACGGTGAAGGCGCTCGCGCCGTTTGGCGAGCTGGCTTCGCGCATCCTCGCCAAAGCTCGCGAGCATTTCCCGAAGGAAGGCATCGCCTTCGGTGGTGAGGAGCGTGAGCTGACCAACAGCCAGCGCGAGATGGAGCGCGTGCTGAAAATCTCGCTCGCTCTGATTGCACTGGCGATGGTGATCCAGTTCCGCTCGATCATGAAATCGCTCGTGGTGATGCTCACGGTGCCGCTGGGCCTCATCGGAGCCTTCACCGGTCTGGCGACAACTCACGCGTCCTTCGGCTTCATGGCACTGATCGGCATCGTGAGCCTCGCGGGAGTGATCGTGAGCCACATCATCGTGCTGTCGGACTTCATCGAGGAAGAACGCGCCGCGGGCGTTGAACTCAAAGAGGCCCTCATGCAGGCTGCGCTTGTGCGTCTGCGTGCCGTGCTGGCCACCGTCTTCGCCACCGTGTGCGGTTTGATTCCGCTGGCGCTCACCGGCGGCGAGTTGTGGCGTCCGCTGACGGCCGTTCACATCTTCGGCCTGCTGTTTGCCACCGTGCTCACGTTGCTCGTGCTTCCGGTTCTCTATTTCCTCTTTGCGAAGTGGAAGTGGATCAAGTAGCCGAGAAGATGAGCGCCACGTTTGCTCCGCCAAAGCCGCTGGAGTTGCTCATCGCCACACGTGGTGCTTCATCGCAACGCTGGGTGAGAATCGGAATGCCTTCGCAGGCAGGATCGAGGTTTTGAATCTTCGCGGAGACGGGCATGAAGCCTTCGCGGAGGGCAAGACAGCAGATGCCAGCTTCCAAAGCTCCTGCGAGGCTCAGGCCGTGACCGGTGAGGGCTTTGGTGCTGCTGACCTTGGGACGCTTGTCGCTGGTGAAGACAGATTTGAGGGCGTTGAGCTCGGCGATGTCACCGGCGCTCGTCGCCGTGGCATGCGCGTTGATGTAATCGACCGCGCTGGCATCGAGATCTGCGTCTTGGAGCGCATTGGTCATCGCACGGGCGAGGCCGTTGCCGCTGGGATCGGGGGCGACGACGTCGTAGCCGTCGGAAGCCTGGCCCCAGCCTTTGACTTCGGCGTAAATAGTCGCTCCACGTGCTGCGGCATGTCCGGCATCTTCGAGCACGAGCACTGCGCTACCGCCAGTAACGAGAAAGCCATCGCGATTCACATCAAACGGTCGCGGAGCGAGCGCGGGATCGCTTTGAGCGCTAAGCGCACGCAGGGAGGCGAAGGGCAGGATGTTGCACGGATGGCAATCCTCCGCGCCAACGACGAACATGATTTTCTGCCGGCCTAGGCGGATCAAATCGCACGCGCTGCCCAAAGCATGCGCGGAAGACGCACAGGCGCTACTGAAGCCGACGGAGGCTCCCTTGATGGCGAATTTCGCGGTGAGATTGAGATGCAGCGAATTCGGCATGCCGGTGACAACCGTCGGCGCCGAGGTGCGGGCAGGACCACGCGTCAAAACGGAATTGAGAGCCTCGTGGATCATCCACGACGAGCCTGCGGAAGCGCAGTAGAGGCCGGTTTGCGGCGTGGAAACGAGCGAGGCATCAAGATTGGCATCGCGGAGGGCTTCTTCCATCGCCGCGACGGCAAACACCGCATGGGGCACCATCGTGCGGAGTTGCGGGCGGGTGAGCTGCACGCTTTCAGGAAAGGTCCAGTCGAGCTGGTCGGTCGTGGGAAAGGAAAAGCCCTTCACGGTGCCCGCGAGTTTCACGCGGTCATTTGCGGCGGCGAGCTCGGGCATGACCTCGATGCCGCAGCGGCCTTCACGCAGGCTTTCGAGCACGGCGGCACGGTTGTTGCCGATGCTGGAGATGAAGCCGAGGCCGGTGACGACGACGCGGTTCATGCGGCGAGCTTGGAACGGAGGAACGCCTTCAAATCGCCCAGCGTGCGGATGCCGTTCATCTCCTGCGTGGCGACGGTGATGCCGAGCACCTCCTCAGCAGTCATGACGACCTCGATCATGCCGAAGGAATCCATGCCGATGTCCTCGATGAGGCGCGAGTCATCGGTGGCGGCGGCGATGCCTTCCGGTTTCGGGTTCGCGGCATCGCGTTCAAGCACACCGAGGATGATGGCAGGCAATTCGTCGAGGTTGCGAGTCTCCTCAAAGCGCAGCGCGGCGGCCACGGTGGCCTCGCTGCATCGTTTGAGTGATTTGGTGATCTGTTCCTGGCGTTCTTCGGAGACGGGCATGGCAGCTTTATAGAGGCTTTCGCTGCCGGATCAATGCTTCTCCGCGCTGAAGATGCCGTAGCGCTGGATACCGAGCTCGTAGGCGATCCAGATGCGGAAGAGGGTGAGGGCGAAAATGCGGTTCGGGTTCTTCGAGCTGAACAAAAAGCGGCGGTAGTGCGGCTTGGTGAGGAGGCCTTTGACCGTGCGCAGGGCACAGAGCGGCCAGGTGTGCTTCACGAGCGGCGCGTAGTCTTTGAACTGGTAGTTCACGAAGCCCGCGCCCTCGGTGGCGACGCGGAACTCGCTCTCAGGACGCACGCCGGCGATTTGAGCCTCACGCGTGATGGCGTCGATGAAGTGACGCTTCGCCACGGGATCGGGATTTTCGCAGGACATCCATGCGGTGGCGACGAGACGGCCGCCGGGCTTCATGACGCGGTAGCATTCGCGGAAGAAGGCGGGCAGATCGGGCATGTGCTCGAGGCTTTCGACAGTCTGGACGACGTCGAAGCGGTTCGCAGGCAGTTGGTTGTCATACCAGTCACGCAGCATGAAGGTCGTTCTGCCGGGCACGCGGTTGTTGGTCTGCGCGTAGGCGAGCTGCACGGATGAAATGGTCATGCCGGTGACATTGGCACCGTAACGCTGCGCGAGGATTTTCGCCGTTGCGCCGTAGCCGCAGCCGATGTCGCACACATTGGTCCCCTGCCCCGTTTGGCCAAGCTCGGCGACGATCTTCACCAGGTTTTCAGCGGCCTCGGTGTCGCTTTCCTTGCCGGTGAACCAGACACCGTGGTGGACATGCTCTCCCCAGATTTCACGGTAAAACCGATCGAGGTCATCGTAGTGCGAGGCGGCGCCGTCGATGGTGGGAGCGTAATCGGTGGACATGAATCAAGCGGTGTGCGGTCTCAAACTGGCGCGAGGAACACGGGCGAACGTGTTGAACGGAATGGTGAGCATGGCGTAGAACGGTCCCATGCGTCGCGCAACCGGACCCTGACACAGCAGGAAGCGCAGAATGACATCGCGCAGCACGGAGCGGGTTTTTCCGCGCCAGGTGCCGAGCCACATGCCCCACTCGGCGCGGAAGATGGCGGTCTTCGCGGCCTGGCGGCGGTAGCGGTTGTAAGCGGGCAGCAATGCGAATGGATCGTGATGCGTGAGCACCTCGGCGAGGAATTCCGCATCGGCGAAACCGGTGTTCATGCCCTGGCCGCCGATGGGGCTCATGCCGTGCGCGGCATCGCCGCACAGGATGACACGGCCGTCGTAGTAGCGGTCGCAGTTGAAGCGGCGCGGCGTGAAGACGCTCTCATTCACCTGATCTGCCGAAGGCACGGCGATGCCGGTGCGCAGGTGCGTGAGGTAGCTCACGAGGCCTTTCGGAGGCGCGTCGAGCCTTTGATCGGTCTGCACAATCCAGCGGCGCTGGCCGCCGGGCAACGGAAAGGACTCCACGGAGCCCGTCGGTGTGAAAAAGAGGTGCGCGGCATCACAAAAATCGGTGCGGTCAATGAAGTCCCCCATGACGAAGTGGCAGTCATACGGTTTCACAGGTGCCGGCATGCCGATGAACTCGCGCACGCGGCCGCGAGCGCCATCGCAGCCGATGACGAAACGCGCTGAGAATTCGCCAGACGTTGTTTGCACGACGCAATGATCGTCGTGTTGCGTGATGCCGGTGACTTCACAGCCGGCTTGCATGAATTCGGCGCCAAGATGCTGCTGCAAGATCGCAATCGTCGTCGCCTGCGGCAGCGAGAGGATGAAGCGATGCTTGTCCGGGATGTCGCGGAAGGTCACGCGTCCGAGCTTGGCCTTCCGGCCATGCACGAAGCAGTCATACACCTTCACCCCGGCATCGATGAACTCCTGCGCGAGCTCAACTTGGTCCAAAATGTGCAACGAGGGCGGTGTGATGCCGATGGCGGCGGAGTGGGCGATGGGCTGCGTGCGCTTTTCGAGCACGCGGAAGCGCAGGCCGCGTTTTTGCAGCAAACAAGCCAGGAGCAGCCCGACCGGGCCGCCGCCGACGATGATCGCGTCCAAATCCGTCTTCATGCGTACGAAGCAGCCTTCGATTTCTTCGGCGGGGTGATGGCCGCGCCGCAGCGCTCAAGCACGGCCGTTTCGACGGTGAGTCCGGGGCCAAAAGCGATGGCGCAGGTCGTCGCACGGTCAGTCACCGATTCTTCCAGCATGTCTTTGAGCACAAACATGACGGTGGGGCTGCTCATATTTCCGTAGTTGCGGAGCACATCGCGTGATATTTCGAGCGCTTCGGGCGGCAGTTCCAGATGCTGCTCCACTTGTTCGAGAATGGCGCGTCCACCGGGGTGCACGGCCCACTCGTCGATGTCGCTGAGTTTGAGATCCCGCTTCGCGAGCACGCCGCTGAGCATCTCGCGGATGTTGCTGCCGATCAGACCGGGCACATAGGCGGAGAGAACCATGTTGAAGCCGTGGTCACCGATGTCCCAGGCCATGTCTGCCTCGCTGGAGGGCACCAGCGCGGAGTGGAAGCCTTGCACGCGGTAGTATGGCCGCCCACCCTCCGGTTTGCGTGCGCTCACGATGGCAGCGGCGGCTCCATCGGCGAAAAGCGCGTTGGCGACGATGCTTTCGGTCTTGTCGCTCACCTGAAGATGAAGCGTGCAAAGCTCCAGGCACATCACCAGCACCACGGCGTCCGGATTCGCCTCGCAGAACTGCGCTGCCATGCGCAGCGCGGGAAAGGCCGCGTAGCAGCCCATGAAGCCCACCGTGTAGCGCTCCACGTTTTCATTCAATCCAAGCTCACGGATGATGTGATAGTCCGGTCCCGGATTGGTGAAACCGGTGCAGGAGGCGAAGACGAGGTGTGTGATCTGCTCCTTCGCAAACTGCGGGCACTCGGCGAGCGTTTTGCGGGCGAGCTTTACCGCCAGTTCACGAGCCGCCTTGCCATACAATTCATTGCGCTGGCCGGTGGTGGGCGAGTTGATCATGCCGTCCGGCAACGTGCGGAACAAGACTCCCTCCTCCTTCATGAAGTCGGAAATCACACTGTAGCGTGTGTCGATGCCGGTGCGCTCGTAGATCATCTCGACCATGCGTTTGGCACGCGGATCGGAAACCCAGCCCTGCATGCGCTCGCGGGCGAAGTCGTTGCTGTAAAGGTGCGGCGGTGTGTCGGTGGCGATATGGTGGATGTAAGCAGGCACGGGTGAAAAAAATTTAAGATTTGGTCAAAGTAACATGCGCCTTCACCTTCACGCCATCCCCCACACGGATGAAAAGCAGCACTGAGGGGACGCTAATACCGCTGGTCTTCATGGAGACGGGGAATTCGAGGTCAAAGGTGGCCGTGTCACCTTCCAGCTTCCAGTTTGAAATCGTGCCGGTGATGTTTTGCGGCCTGCCGAGCAGCGTGAGTTCGATGGGCAGCCGCGCCGGCGTGCCGGCGGCAGCGACCGCGGAGAATTTCGCGTCGATCTTCCCGACAATGAGCGGATGCTCGGCCGCCTTCATGGCCTTGCGCATGTTTTCATCGCGCTTCGCCTCCTGGGTGTCCATCTCGGCCGCCTTTACATGGACAGTGGAGACGATGCGCTGCGGCTTGTCCCCCTTCATGATCACCTCGGCCTTGAAAGGCTGGGCAGAAACTTTTCCTCCCCAGTCATGCAGCGTGGAAGTACCGTCGAAGGTGATGGAGGCCGAGCCATTCCATGTTTCAGCATGGAGCGGAGCAGTGCCCCAGAGGGCGACGAGAAGAAGCAGGCGTTTCATGGAGACATTGGAGCAGCCGGAATCCCTGGACGGACCCGGCTGCTGAGCCGCCACTTAGCCTCAATTCCGACGACAATCACGTCAAAGGAACCAAACTTTGGATTACCATTCGGTCATTTTGCGGATTCCAACAGGCTACGGCCGCAGGAGCCGGAAAAACTTCGCATTTGAGCTGGCCGGGACGAGAACCTGGTTTTTTCCACCGGCGTTGGAGATGGCGCGGGTGGAATTGGTCCACGTTGTCAGGTTCGTGCTCTCTTGAAGCGTCCATCCGGTGAAGGAATCGGGCCACGACACGTTCAGGGTGCCGGGTGAATCCACCGAGAGCGCGACATCCGGCTTCACGACCACATCGTTCACGCCGAGCATGAAGGGACTGAGGCTCGGGGTGATGGCTTCGATGGTGTTGGTGGCGGGATCCACCTTGCAGGCAAGTTTTTCCCAAGCGCCGTTGCGGAAGTGATAGATGATGAGCTGGTTCTCGTCGTAGCCTGCGGGCAGCAGCGCAGGATCGTAGGCGAACTTGAGCTTGATGCTGCCGGTGTGGGCACCGTTGTATTGGAGCTTCCAAAGCTGACGCCGGCTGCCGTTCGGTGTCTCGAAGGAAGGCAGGGCGAACTCGCCATCCGCCTCGCGTTCGCTCATCTCAGCGTCGTCGGCATCGGAGTACTCACCAAAGAAGGTGCCTTCCTGGTCGATGTCCTCGAACTCGAAATCGACACCGCCCACATGCGTCGAGCCACCATTGCAGCTTCCGCCGCCGCCCGTGCCGCTGCTGCCACCACCGGTGATGACCACCTTCGTTCCGGTGAGCAGGCTCAGCACCATGTCCAGGCTCGCGCTTTGTCCCGGAGCCAGGCTGCCAAGTTCCCAGCGCTGCGCACCGGAGACCCAGCGATTCGCCGGAGCGAAGCTGTCGCGGTTTTTGCGGGCGAGGAACGGCGCATGCTGCCAGTTGTCCTCGATCGAAAGATGCACGCCGTCACTCGGCTTGCCGCTGACGTGATCGTCGATGCCATTGCCCTCGATGCCGTAGTGGCCGATCTCGAAGGCGCTGGGGGCGATCTTGGACTGGAAGCCGATCAAATCCTCCAGACCGACAGCGGAGCTTTGCGCGCCAGCCGCACCACCGTCCACGCCCGACATCGTCATGTCATACTGGTATTCGCCGAGTTTGCCGGTGTAAGTGCGGTTGTCATACTGGCCGTGCTGCGAGATGAAACCATGCAGCAGGTGGAAGAGCTGCACGTTGTCGATCGTGGTGTTGGAGATGTTTTTGACGGTGAAGGTCTCGTTCATCACGTAGCGATTGCTGGTGACAGGAGCGGCTGCGGCAGCGGAACTGGCCGGTGTCACGCCCATCGGCGTCCCGGTGACGGTATCGACCATCTCGAAGCGCATGGTGATCTCGAGGTCGTTGTTGGCGATGACCGTTTCCGCAATGGGCAGGCCATCAAGGTTGCTGCCCACGAGATGAATGCCGGTGACGACGTGGAAATCCGAATTGGTGCGCCAGTCAGGGAACATGAAGTTCGGCTCGAACCAGGTGGGCGCATGCTGGTGTCCGTTGCGTGAGTAAGCGACCGCGCTTCCCCACTCGCCGCTGAGGTACTCGCGGCCTTCAAAGCCGGGGGTGTTGTCGAGCAGGAAGTCGGAGTAGCCGAAATCGGTGAGCGTGATGTTCCAGTTCGGATTCGCGAGCAGCATGGAGCCGCCGGTGCTGGCCGCGGGGCTCACCTTGATGTTATCGACGAGGAAACGCACCGCGCCGACGGGCGCGTCGGGCAATTGCAGCACAATCTGGTCAAAGCCGGCACCAGCGGAGTTGAAGCTCAGCGTGCCGACTGGCAGCGTGTCACCCGCGGTGACGGTGCCGTGTGCGATGCCCGTGCCGACGCTCACCGGCGCGCCGCTGGAGGTGTCGAAGGCGGTGATTTGCACATTGGAGGGCACATCGACGTTCACAGCCTCAACCGTGGCGAAATCGAGGCTCACACCAGTCACCGGCTGGTCGAGCTGGATGACGAGCATGGCGCCGTCCGCGAGTGGTTCGAGGTAGTTGCCGCTGAATTTGGACAGCACGCGGCCACTGGTGGTCTCGGTGGTGATTTTGTATGCACCCGCCACCGGCGAGCTGAACGTGGCCGTGTAGCCGGTGTGTGTCTGCACCAACGGCAGCGGCGTATCAGCCACGGGCACGGGTGCGGCGGTGTCAAAGTCGAAGGGGATGACAATCGGAGCTGCGGCAAAATTCGCCGTCAGTGTCACGTTGTCGTTCGCATTGAAGGTGTGGCTGGCATTGACGCTCACCTCAGTGCCGGACACGTCCGTCCAATTGACAAAGCTGTAACCTGGGTTGGCGGTGGCGACGAGCGTGACGCTCGTTCCCGGATTCACCACGCCTGTGCCGCTGACGCTTCCCGCATATGGCGGGCTCGCAACTGCGAGAACGGAACAACCGGCGGCAAAATGGGCCACGAGCGTGCGATTGGCGCTCACCGTGAAGGTGTAACTTGGGTTCGTGCTGACAATATTCGCTCCCTCGGTCCAGTTCACAAAGCCATAGCCTGGGTTGGGAGTCGCGGTGACTGTGGCGTTCGAGCCGGTGACATACGCGCCACCACCGTCTGTGATGCCTCCGGCTGCTGGCGCGGAACTGGTCGTGATCGTGCTGGCAGCGGCGAAGCTGGCCACCAATGAGCGATTCGCGTCAGCGGTGAAGCTATAACTCGAATTCGCGCTCACCGGCACGCCGCCCTGTGTCCAGTTCACGAAAGCGTAACCTGCATTCGGAGTCGCCGTCACAGTCACGTTGCTGCCGATCAGATAACTGCCGCCGCCGCTCGTCGTGCCACCCGCTGAGGGTGACGCGCCGGTGCTGATGCTCACGCCGCCAATGAGGGCAAAGTTGGCCGTGTAGGTGTGATCGGCCTGTACATTCGAGAAGTTGAAGGGATTCGCCGTGCTCACCTCGATCCCATTTTCCGTCCAGTTCACGAACTGCCAGCCGCCCGCTGGAAATGCCCTCACGTTTCCTCCATCGCCCGGATTGTAGCTGGGGCTGTCCACCTCCGTGGTGCCGCCCTCCGGTGGATTCGCAGGCGCGGTGATATAAAAAACGGGCGTGAAGGTGGCCACGAGCGTGCGGTTCGCGCTGACGATGAAAGTGTAGCTGGCGCTGCTGCTCACATTGCTGCCATTCTCCTTCCACTTGCTGAACTTGTAACCTGCTGCTGGCGTGGCGACGACGGTGACGCTCGTGCCATCGGCATACGAACCCGCGCCGCTGGTTGTTCCGAAGTTCGCAGGTGAGACAGAGGTCGTGATCGTGCGGATGGTGCCGCCGTTGAGCATGAAGTTCGCCACCAGCGCGCGGTTCGCGGTGACATTGAATGTGTAACTGGCATTCGTGCTCACCTGCGTGCCGTTTTCCGTCCAGTTTACGAAGAAGTATCCTGCGTCAGGTGTCGCCGTGACCGTGGTGCTCGTTCCGCTGACGAAATTCCCATCGCCAGCCGTCGCGCCACCTGCTGTTGCGCTCGTGCTGACGGTGTAGGTCGGCAGCGCGGTGAAATTCGCCACCAGCACACGATCCGCCGTCGCGGTGAAGGCATAACTCGCGCTGGTGCTCACGACGTTGACGCCTTCAGTCCAGTTTGTGAATGCATAGCCGGCATTCGGCGTGGCGGTCACCGTGGTGCTTGTGCCGTCATCGACCAGGCCATCGCCGCTCGTTGTGCCGCCTGCCGCAGGCGCGGCACTCGTCGTGACCGACCATTGCACCACATCCGGCCGGAAATTGGCCACGAGCGAGTGGTTCACGTCCATCACCAGCGTGTAAGTGCTGTCGATGCTCACGATCTGGCCGTTGTCAGTCCAGTTCTTGAAAACGAATCCCGCTGCAGGTGTGGCCGTCACCGTGGCATTCGCGCCCACGTTGAAGGCGCCGTCACCCGTGGTCGTGCCCGCGCCAACCGGTGAGGATGTGGTGTCGAGCAGGCTCTGCGCCGCCAGCGCGACATTGGCAGCGGCAATAGTCATGGTGTATTTTTTCTGCACATCCGGATTCACACCATCGGAGACCGTGACCTCGAAGTTGTAGGTGCCAGCGGTCGTCGGCGTGCCGGAAAGAATGCCCGTGGCTTCGGTGAACGTGAGTCCTGGCGGCACGGTGCCTGATTTTGTCGCCGTGAAAGGCAGCGCGCCCTCGACCACCACCATGCGCGGAGCGAATACCTTCCCCACCTTGCCTTCCCCCACGTGATCGATGAGTCCCACCGCGGCATCGACATCCACCGCGGCCATCTGCGCGCCGGTGTAGTCGCCCACGATCTCAAACGTCGCCATGTCCTTCGTCACCGCCACCCATTCGCCGGTCGCATTGTCGAAATGATCCGCGTAGGTGCGCATGCCCGTGCCGTGGATGCCATCGGGAGCCACCGCGTCACCCATCGCCTCACCGGTCTCGGCGTCGAGCGGTCCGGTGTATTTGAAGAACTCGTAGCGGCGTGTCACCACCTCGTCGCCATTGGGCAGATTTTCCGGCGCGGCGACCAGCTCGTCATTCACTCCGCCTCCTGCAATGTTTCGCTTCTGCAAAATGCGCCATTCCACCTCGATCTCATCCGGCTCGCCGTTCTTCCAGTTTTTGTCGTTGGGATTGTCGGGATCGTCGGTGAGCAGCTCACGCAGCTTCACCTTGTTGGCGTTGTGGGTCGTTGTTTTGATTTCCTTCACCCACACCGCCTTTCCAAACTGCTTTGGCGGTGGCGCGGGTGGCGGTGGCGGCGCGATCACGGCCTGCACCTGCGCCGGCGCGGGATTTCCAGCCACCGGAGGATAGTAAGTGAAGGTCGGCGTCGAAACCTGCACCTGGCCGCCGCGCACGAGCGTGCCGGAGCCGTTGTCCACGAGCCAGAAATACAGCACCGCGCTCGGCTGCGTGCGATAACCCGCGCCAAAGTGCTCGCCGCCAAAATTCACCGCCGGATTGGTGAATTGGTGGCCATTCGTCGGCGCAATGGGTCCGCTTGGAACCGCTGTATAAGCCGCCCAGGTTCCATCCGCATTTTTCTTGCTCAGCCAGCGGATGAAAACCTTCGGATGCGCCGGATCGGTATTGTCCTCCCTGATCTCCGGCACGCCGTAGTGGTTGTAGTTGAAGGTGTAGGTGATGTCGGTGGAGTGGCAGTCGTCCAGCTCGATCTCGAAGCCGTGGCACACCTGACCGGTGTCGTTGACCGTGTCGAAGTTGTTGATGCTGCCGTAGGCGATGCTCGCCCGGAGATGACCCGGCAGCGCGAGCGACACGAGGACGCAAAGAAGCGAGGCAAGGCCCCGGAAGCGGTTGAGCATGTGCATGACGGTGATTTCGCCACACTTCACTGCCGGGCGCACGTTATGGTTTGGTAATGAAGGGTTTGATGGGTGAGATGGCGCGGCAGCGCGATCTTTCGTCCGGCTTCGCTGCCTGCCTTTTAAAACAAGCGGGGCTGGCGTGTGCCCACGCCAGCCCCGTCGCACGCTTTGGGCGCATGTTTCAGCCAAATGCGTCCGCGAAGATGTTGTCGGCCCAGAAGAACATCTGCTGCATGCCGTCGGAGGTGGGTTGCGGTGCTTCAGCAAAGGAGGCATCGACACGCTTCATGGCCTTCGTGGATGAATCATACTGGAACGTGGCGGTGAGCCACGAAGCCGTGGTGGAAGTGATGGGGCTGAAGCATGCTGAGCTGGTGACCGGGGAGGGATCGGGTGCCTCACCGTTGAAGGCGCGAATAATGGCGTCGGCGCAGACTTTGGCCTGTGAGTTGGCCATATGGCCGGATTTCGGTTGTCCGGTGCCTTGGGAGTCTCCCAGAATGTGGATGTCCGGGTACATTGTCGAGGCGTAGTTCAACGGATTGACCATGGCCCAGCGGCCGGTGGGGTCGTTCACCAAACCAGCGTTGGTGACGATCTGGCCCGCACGTTGGTTCGGAATGACATTGAGCACCGCGCCTTTGAAGGTGCCTTGCGAGGTGACGATGGTCTTCGAGGCGGAGTCCACACTGGCGACAGTCGCGTTCGGGACGTAGGTGAGCACGCCTTTGTAGGTCTTGTTGAAGGCGTTGCCAAAATTCACCGGCTCCGCCTGGATGGACGGGTTGGCATCGAGCACGATGATCTTCGCGCCGCTCTTCTTGCGCTTCAGGTAGTCGGCGACGGAGCAGGCCCGTTCATAAGGTCCGGGCGGGCAGCGGTAGGGTGTTTTCGGGATGGTCATGACGAAGGTCTGGCCCTTCGTCATTGCTGAGAGCTGGTTTTTGAGCAGCAAGGTCTGCGGCCCGGCCTTCCACGCATGCGGCGTGAGCTGGTCGTTGTAATTGCCCGCGGGATTGATGAACTCGATGCCTGGGGCGAGTACAAGCTTGTCATACGAATACGCATAGTAGGCCGAGCCGATCTGTACCGTGACTGTCTTCGCGACCGGATCAACGGCGAGAGCCTCGCCCTGCGCAAAGCCCACGCCGCGTTTCGTCTGCAGGTTTGTATATCCGAGCTGGATGCGGCTCATCGGCAACGCGCCGGTGATGACCAGATTCGAGAGGATGCAGGCATAGTGGCTGGCGTTCCGGTCGATGAGCGTGACATCGATGTTGCCTCCCCACATCTTGAGATACTTCGCGACGGTGGCACCGCCAAAGCCGCCGCCCACGACAAGCACGTGCGGAGCCACGGTGGCGGCGCTGACGGCCTTGGGCAGCGCCCATGAGGCCGACGCGAGGCCTGCCAGCTTGAGAAAATTGCGACGATCAGAGTTCATGTGAAAGCAAGGGTGAAGGTTGGGGCTGGGGGTTAATCATCGACCGTGGCAGCCGTCTTCGGCAGAGTGGCGAGGTAGTTTGCAATCAAGCGGAGCTGCTCCGGGGTGAAGCCCCTTGCCTGAAGATCCATGATGCTCTCCGGACGGCGCTTGCTCATCTCCAGAAGTTCTTTGTACATTTCGCCGGCGCTCTTGCCCTGGATGGACTCAAAACCGGAGACCGCCTGGCCATTCGTGCCGTGACATTGGTAGCACATGGAAGCGAGCAACTGCCCTGCCGGCGGAGCGGCGCATAGTCCGGTGACAGCAAGAGCCGCGCTGACAGCAACGATCCGGCGCAGCACGATTTGCCGGGTGAAACGAGTGAATCGCATGTTCATGAGTGGAGGTGTGGTGTGCTTCTGGGTCATGCCCGCAATTCCACCACACACGTTCCTTGGGATCACGTTATGGTTTGGTAATGGAACCAAGCCCGCGACCCGGCGGCTGTTGGAAATCACGGCTTTGCCAGCCGGAAGAATCGTCCGCCGGATGCCACGGGAATGCTGATCGAACTCTGAGCGCCATCGATCGTGATCGTTTCGCCCGAAGCCGCCCAGTGGATGAGATCGGTGCTTTCTTCGAGCGTCCAGCCGGTCAGCGTCGCCGGCCATGAAAACGTGACGCCGCCCCCGCTCGCGGAAGGACCGGCACCGACCAGCGGAATGGATGCAAAATTTGCCACGACAGTTCGGTTCGCCGTCGCAGAGAACGTGTAACTGGCCGCCGTGCTCACGACGTTGGTGCCTTCCGTCCAGTTCACGAAATAGCAGCCTGCGTTCGGCGTGGCAGCGAGCGTGCATAGAGTGTTGCTGTCGTAGGTTCCAGCGCCGGTGACCGTGCCCATGCCGGCAGGCGATGCGCTGGCGGCGATTGCGAAAGACGGGGGCGGCAGAGGCGGATTTGTGTCCATGAGCGTCAGCGCCGAGAGCGCGAAGTCGCCCCACATGTGAATCTTGTAGGTGTCGTAGTTCGTGAGCGACGGCGTGTACGAAAACGTGGCGCCCGAATAACCCGTGCAATCATATTGCAGCGGATCGGGAAATGCATCCTCGCCATTCACCTGCGGCATGATTTCAAACGCCGCGCCGGCGCCGGCGGTGTTGAGAAGGATTTTTCCAGTGAAGGACTTGAGGTCGAACTTATTGCCATCTGCCCGCTGGATGGTGATATTTGCTCCCGTGCCGAGCAGCGGGCCGGTCGTGATCGACTGCGCCTGCACGCCGGCCGGCCAGGTGACATAGAAGAAGCGTCCGGTCGGCGGACCTCCGGGCGCCGCGGACCAATAGCCATCCACCGAATAGGTGAACAGGTAGTCGCCGCTGCGGATCGTGACTGCATTGATGCTCGAAGACATCACCGTCATCGTCTGCGAGGCATTGAAGAAGACGTAGGTGTAGGTCGTGGCATTCGCGGTCACCGCATGCAGCAACATGGCGGGCAGCAGGCAGACACGCATTGCAGCTCTCAGACGAGATCTCCTCATTGGACTCTGCGGTTGAAGAGTCATGACGACGACGGTTGGGACGCCACCGGGCACTCCATGTCACCGCGCGATCCGCGGCAGATGCGGCGCAGATGCACAGCCGCCGCGCGGCTTCGCTCCTGGTCGCGGGCGCTCGGACGACTTGATGGTGAACGGCATGTCATTTGATCAAACAACACATCCGCCCGTGCGCTCGTGACGACGAAAAACGCGATGCCTGCGGTCAGTCGGAGGAGAGGCGCGGAATTCATGGTGCGTGGCTCGGGAAGATGAAGTCCGCCGCATTTCATGCGGCACGACGGTTTTGAATGGAAGGGCGATCACCCAACCGCTGCTCCATGCTCGTGCGCAGGCGTTTGCAGATGCGGTGCAGGCTCACCGCCACGGCTTCACGTTTGCGCCCGGTGAACGCGGCGATCTCCGCCGCGGACTGGTCCTGCCCGAAGCGCTGCCGCACAAGCTGCTGCTGATCCTGCGGCAGCGCATGCACGCAGCGACGCATCACGACGATCCTGTCATCCTCCGCCACGGCGTGTGAGCCCGCCTGCACCCGCTCGTGCTCGAACCACGCGCTCTCACGTGTCCGCCGCCGGGCTTCATCACGCTGATGAGTCATCACCATGCGTCTGGCGATCGTGCACACCCACGCCATGAAGGACGCGTTCACATCAAAGCGATGCCCGTGGCGAAACGCACGCACCATCGTGTCATGCGCCAGTTCCGCCGCCTGGGCCGCCGGAACCCGGCGCTCCAGCCAGCCGCGCAAGCGTGGCACGCAGGTGTTGTAAAGCCGTGTCGCCGCGTCTGAGTCTCCACGCAGCGCCTGCACGAACAGCGCACTGCTTTCGTTGGCTCCCGCGTTTGTCTCACGCGGCGGCATGATGGCTTCGGTCATATTGGTATCCGACCACGCTGCTCCGAAAACACACGTTAACGTTCGGTAATGAAACCCCGCGCTCAGCTCATAACCCCGGCGTCTGCTGGATGGCCTGGAGACGGTGATAGCCGGCGTCGGGGAAGCAAGTCGCCACCTTGCCGGCATTGCCGGCCGTGCCGTGCAGCGGCTGCTGGATGACACGGAGGAATCGCCCAGCGTGCTCCTTTTGATCCGATGATCGCTCCTCGGTTTCACACGCTCGTGATTCCGCTGAACCCTCGCCTGAGACACGTTATCATTTGGTAATGCAGCGAAAAGGGCCTGACGCAGCGGCCATTTCGTGGCAAATCGCCAGCCACACGCCATGCACCTGCTCCTCGTGGAAGACGACGCCGAACTCGCACGCCAGACCATGCTCTGGCTGCGTGAGGCGGGGCACACCTGCAAGCACTGTGATCGTGGCGATGTCGCATTGCGTCTTCTCGCGCAGGATCCGTTCGACGCCGCGATTTTCGACGTGGGCCTGCCGGACGTGGATGGCTTCACCCTCGTGGAGCGACTGCGCTCGCGCGGCTTCGGCCTGCCCGTGCTCTTTCTCACCGCACGGGGGGATGTGACCGACCGTGTGCGCGGATTCAAGGTTGGCGGGGATCAATACGTGACGAAGCCCTTCGCCGTGGAGGAACTGCTGGCGCGTCTGGAGGCGATGGAACGTCGGTCCAGTGTTCCGACACCTGCCAGCACACGTCAGTTTGGCCGCTGGACGCTGGATCCGATCAAACGCCGCCTGCGTGACGGTTCCAACGTCATCGAACTGCAACCGCGCGAGTACACGCTGCTGGAGGTCTTTTTGGCGAATGAAGGCCGTACCCTGACGAAAAAATTCTTGCTCGAAAAAGTCTGGGACATCCAGTTTGATCCTGGGACCAATGTCGTGGATGCGATGATCTGCCGCCTGCGCCGCAAGATCGACACACCAGGGCAGCCATCCCACCTGCAAACCGTCCGAGGCAAAGGCTATGTTTTCAAAGCTGTTCCCTGAGCGTCTGTCATCCACATGGCGGCTGGGGCTGCTTTTGACCGTGCTCCTGGTGTGCAGCACGGCGCTGTGCATTTCCGTCGCCGGATGGGCGATGAAGCAAAACCTCAGCAGCATCGCCCGCGCTGTGGTGCTCGATGATCTGGGCGAGTATTCCGTGCTCTACAACCGCAGCGGGCTCAAGGAGATCAAGGAGGTCTTCGCCGCCGGCGGCCACGAGAACGACCAGGCCGTGCGCATCACCCAGCCGGACGGAACCGTGGTGTTCGAGCAAATCCCGCCTGCCGTGGAAGGCTATCGCTGGCCTGCGCAGGCGCCGAAAAAATTGAAGACGTCTGAAACCCTGCTCATGACCATTCAGCACGCGGGCAAGGAGCAGGAGCTGCTCGCGGGCTGCCAAGTGCTTGCGGACGGCAACTTCCTCTGGTTCGGCCGCACGGATGCCGAGGATCGTGCCTATGTGGAGCACATCCGCGGGCATTTGTGGCTCGCCGGCCTGATCTCGGCTGGTTTCATGCTTTTGCCATTGTGGTGGTTTGTGCGTCACGTGCTGCGCCCGGTGCAGGAGATGATGGAGAGCACTCACAAGCTGGCCGAAGGCAGCACGGAGGCGCGCCTCAAGGCCCCCGGTGCCGTTCCGGAGCTGCAGGCGTTCGCAACGGCATTCAACCACGGACTCGACCGCATCGACGCACTCACCTCAGAGCTGCAAAGTGCCAACGACAACCTTGCGCATGAACTGCGCACACCGCTGGCGCGCATACGCGGCAATCTTGAAACCTATCACGACCACACGGACAACGACACCTCGCGCGACGCCGCTGCACGCGGCCTGGAGGAGATCGACCGTGCCGTCGAGCTCGTACAGACCATCCTCACCACGCGGGCAGGCGAGCACAAGGCGCTGAAGCTCCATTCCGAAATCCTCGACCTGCGCCAGTTGCTCACCGACTTGCACGATCTCTACAAGGCCGCCGCGGAGGAACGCGGCCTCTCCTTCACGCTGGATGCGCCCGAGTCGCGCTGGGTGCTGATCGACCGCCAGCGCATCAATCAAGCCGTCGCCAACCTGCTCGACAATGCCTTCGCCTACACGCCACGTGGCGGCATCATCACGCTGGCACTCGCCTTGCATGGCGACCAGGCGCGCATCTCGGTGAGCGACACCGGCCCAGGTCTCACCGAGGCCGATCTGACGAAAATCTGGCAGCGCTACACGCGCGGCAGCGCCTCCAGCGCGAACACACCCGGCATGGGCCTCGGCCTCAGCCTCGTGCGGGCACTCGCCCACGCGCACAACGGCCAGACCGGCTGCCGCAATCGCGACGAAGGCGGCGCGGAGTTCTGGATCGACCTTCCAGCCGGCGATCCACTCGCCAACGCGAACGTGGTGTGATTTGACCGCAACCCGGGCTTCTCTTTTCAACGTGTGGCTGCTAACGATGCGCGCATGTCGCCATCCATCCGCTGGAAAACCATCGCCCTGCGCGTCTGGCGCGTGGCCTTGCTGGCCGTGGTGGTGTTTGCAATCCGGCGTTCGCATCACGCGGTGCCGCTGGAACTCAGCGTCGAGCGCGTGCGCGACTTTTTCCCGTCAGCCGCCGTTTTGACGCCGCAGAACGACATGCACGTGGTGAAGGATGAATCCGGCATCACGCTGGGTCACGTGATGCAGACGTCGCCGGAGTCGGACGACATCATCGGCTACTCGGGGCCGACGAACACGCTCATCGCGCTCGACTCACGTGGCAAAGTGCTCGGGCTGCGCATCCTGCGCAGCGATGACACGACGGATCACGTGGCCGAGGTGGTCGGCACGCGGTCGTTTTTCAAGCAGTTCACCAACAAGAAGCCCGCCGAGGTGGCGAATCTGCACGTGGATGGTGTTTCAGGCGCGACATTGACCAGCAGTGCGATCGCAGAAGGTGTTTTGCGTCGTCTCGGCAAGAGCGCCACGACTTCGCTGCGGTTTCCGGATGCGCTCACGCTCGATGAGGTGAAGAAACTCGAGCCGCAGGCCGCGAAGCTGCGTGAATCGCAGACTCATCCCGGTGCGCAGGAAGTTCTCGATGCGTACGGTCAGGTGATCGCGCTCGCTGTACGCACGGCCCCGGCTTCCGACGGCGTGGTTGGCTACAAGGGGCCGAGCGACACGTTCATGCTGATGGAAGCGAGCGGCTCGAAGCTGCGCGGGCTTGCCTTGCGCCGCAGTTACGACACGGAGCAGTATGTCGGCTACGTCACGGGCGATCCGAGTTTTTTGAAGACCTTCGATGGCATGGCGTTGGAGCAGATTGCGAACATCGACTACGCGAAGGCGGGCGTGGAAGGTGTTTCAGGTGCGACGCAAACCAGCTACGGCATTGCCGAAGGCGTGCGGGTGCGTGCGGAATCACTCATCAAGGAAAAAGAAGCGCAGCGTGGCTGGTGGACGCGCATCCGCTGGCGCTGGCAGGACTCGGGGCATGTGGCGATCATCCTCGCCGCGTTCGTGATGGCGTTCACGCCGTTGCGTGGTCGCGCGTGGAGCCGGAATCTGCACCATGCGCTGCTGGTGATTTACGGCGGCTTCATCGCGGGCGAGATGTTGTCGCAAGGACTGCTCGCCGGCTGGAGTCTGCACGGCACGCCGTGGCGGAATGCGTCGGGACTCGTATTGCTGGCCGCAGTGGCGCTACTGGGGCCCGTTTTCACCAGCAGGCAGCTCTACTGCCATCACATCTGCCCGCACGGCGCCTTGCAGCAACTCGTGATGCGCCGCGTGCCGTTCCAATGGTCGTTGCCGCAACAATGGGATGCTCTGCTCTCCAAACTGCCGTTCATCCTGCTCACGTTCGTGCTGTTCAGCGTCGCATTCACGCTGCCGGTGGATCTGAACGCGCTGGAGCCATTCGACGCGTATTTGTTCCGTGTCGCGGGCCGGGCAAGCATGGTGATCGCGGTGATCGGATTGATCTGGTCGCTGCTGACCCCGCTGGCCTACTGTCGCTACGGCTGTCCGACGGGCGCGTTGTTCAAATTGCTGCGCTTCACCGGCGACGCGGATCATTTTGGCATGCGTGACTGGCTGGCCGCGGCGTGCGTGGCGGCCGTTCTTCTCTTTGCCCACGGCTGAAAACGGGCTACCAACAGGCGTTCATGCCCATCATTCCCACCTTAGAGTCCAAGTTCGGTCGCTTCGCCATCCCGGGCCTCGTGCAGATCATCGCCATTCTGCAGATGATCGTGTTCGTGATCCTTTACGCGGGACCGTCGGATGTGCGGGCGACCACCCTGCTGGCGTTGATGCCTGACGCCGGCAAGGTCATGTCCGGCCAGGTGTGGCTGTTGTTCTCGCACGTGCTGGTGCCGCCGTTTGCCAGTGCTTTTGCCTGCCTCATCACGTCGTATTTCAACCTCTGGCTCGGACGTGTGCTGGAGGAGGCGTGGGGGGCGTTCCGCGTGAACTTGTACGTGGGCTGGCTGGTGCTCAGCCTCGGGGTGTGGAGCATGTTCTTCGGCTTTTCGCTGACCAGTTTCTGGCTGTTCAACACGCTGTTGTTTGCCGTGGCGGTGTTGATCCCGAATGAGGAAATCCTGCTGTTTTTCATCATCCCGATAAAGATGAAATGGATCGCGCTTCTGGATGCCGGAACGATGTTTTTCATGTTCGTCGGATCGCCGACGTCGATTTTCCTGATCGTGTTCGCGAATCTGAACTTCCTCGTCGTGTTCGGCCCGCATTTCGTGAAGATGTGGCTGCACCACGGCAAGGTCGCGGCACGACGCAGCCGCTTTGAGTCGGCGCAACTGCCGCAGGGGACATTTTTCCATCAATGCTCGGTCTGCAAACGCACGGAGATCGACAATCCGCAGCTCGAATTCCGCGTGCAGGACTCAGGTGATGAAATCTGCGGTGAATGCCGCGCGAAACGCAACGGAGGTTGAACGCCATGGACGACCCGCTGGCCGATGCGTTCCTCGAGTTCCTGAGTTCGGAACGACGCTCGTCAGACCGCACGCTCGCAAACTACGAGCTCGCGTTGCGGCAGTTCCGCGAGTGGCGGGAGCCGTTCAAGGGATGGGACAAGCTCACGGCGGATGACTTTCGTGCGTTTCTCTTCGACCTGATGAAACAGGAACGCGGCCGTGCGACGATCCGGCTGCAGTTCGCGGCGCTGCGCAGTTTTTTCAAGTGGCTGACGCGCCGCCGTGGCTGGAAGACGAGTCCGCTGACTGAGGTGCAACTGCCGAAGCGCGAGAAAAAACTGCCCGTGGTGCTCACGGTGGCCCAAATCGAGCAGATGCTGAATCTGCCGCTGACGATGGAGAAATCGAAGCGCGACGCGGTGTGGGCGCCTGAACGTGACGCGGCCATCCTGGAGCTGTTTTACAGCACCGGCATGCGTTTGAGCGAACTCGTGGCGCTGAATGTCGAGGATATCGACACTTACAGCGAGACGGTGCGCGTGTTCGGCAAGGGCAGCAAGGAACGCATCTGTCCGATCGGCAGCAAGGCGTTGGAAGCAGTGCAGCGCTATCGTGCGAAGGCGGGAGTGCATGGCGGCGCGCTTTTCCTGAGCAAGTTGCGCAAGCGCATCACCACGCAGTCGGTGGACGATGTGGTGAAGAAATACTGGCGCGCATCAGGTCTGCCCATTCATCTCACGCCGCACAAGCTGCGCCACAGCTTCGCAACGCATCTGCTAAACAACGGCGCGGACCTGCGCAGCGTGCAGGAACTGCTGGGTCACGCGAGCCTTTCGACGACGCAGATTTACACGCACGTCTCGACGCAGCGCATGAAGGAGGTCTATGAGAAGGCCCACCCGCGGGCGTGATCACTTCTTCACCCATTCAGCGATGGGCTGAACCGTGTGCGCAGGAGCCTCGGTGCCGGTGGTGAAGGTGATGCAGAGGCTTTGTGGGCCTTTGGCCTCCGGAATGGCGGCTTTGAGCACATTCAATTTGCTGAGATCGCGGGCCTGTGGATCAGGCTTTTCCGGAACCGGCGGCTTTGCGGCAGTGAAGGTGGCACCGGCAGGAGACACGATGGTGGCGAGCAGTGTTTTGCCGCCTTTGGTCAATGTTGCACTGGCGCCGTTGGCGGCGATTTCAGCGTCGGTCTGCATGCTCCAGGTGAGCGTCTTGCTATTCTTCACCTGAAGATCGTCCTGGATGACGAGATACGGAGCGGCGCCGCGCACCACCATGATGCCACGATGCACATCCTTCGCGTCCTTCGAGTAAGCCTTTGACATGTCCACCACGGCCAAACCACGCTCCGGTGTCGAGGAACTGACAAGCACACCTGCACGGGCTTCTTCATCCTGGTTGCCATCAAACATCAGCGTGTTCTGCCCCGCTGTGCCGGCGAGATAGTAGCCAAAGCGTTTCGTGCGGTCGCCGCCCGGCGCGACTTCATATCCGCCAACACGATCCCCCTCAGCGCCGAGTTCGATTCCCCAACGCTGGCCACCAGCATCGAGGACGAAGCTGCCGATGTCGAGCTGGGCCTTGTAGTCGCGGTTGTCGCCACCTTTGACGGCGATGTACATGTCCGTCCGCTCCCAACCGGAACGCACTGTGGCCACAAAGCCGCCGGGTTGTGCATATTCGAGGCTGTCTGCAGTTCCATCACCAGCCGCGTGCGGGTTGTAGTAGATGTAGTGGCCGGCGCTGCTAAAGAACGCGCTGGACACTGGGAGCTTCCCGCCAGCGCTGACCGCCGGGATGCCGGGATTGCCATGCTGTCCACACAGCCACGTCATCACCCACGGACGGCCCGCGGCAGTCGTTGCATTGTCGCCAAAATTGAACGGCTGGCCCGTGGGGCCGTAGAGATGCATGCGCGCCACAGCGAACTGCGGAATGCCTTCCAGCATCGACAGGCCCAGATCCTTGCCCGTGGCGCTGCGCAGCGCCTGCATCACCATGATCGCGTAATCCATCACCGCATCGCCATCTGACAGACCTTCCGGCCACACGCCAGCGGGCGCGAAACGCTGGATGCCCTCACCGAACGCCTTCGCGCCCGCGGACGCAGCCTTCTTCGCGATGTTGATGTCCTCATCGGCCAGGCAGATCGCGGTGAGCAACAGTGCCGAGGCAGCAGCCATTTTTTCGTGACCCACAGGCACGTCTGCCGGCTTGGCCGGGGCTTTGGCCTTGCCTTTCGCCGGGGCCTTGGGCGGCGCTGCCTGCCCTCCAGAGACGCCTTTGGTGGACTCCGGCACGGGCTCGTCATTCAAGTGAGCCACCAGGGCATCGACGCCTTTTTGGTCGAGGAAGGTGCGAATCTCCGTGGCTTGTTGCGCATTGAAACCGTCGCGGAACCAATCATAAGCCAGCGAGACAGCGATTACCATGTCCGCCACAGCCGCGCATTCGTCAGGGTGCCAGTCGCGGAAGTTGGTTTTGTCACAAAGCAGGATCGCCTCCCGCACCGCACGCTCCTTCCACTTCAAATCACCATCGCCATAATGCAGCGCGGCCAGCAAGCCCATGCGATAGATGGCGCGCGAACCCTCACTGACTGTGCCGCGAATTTCACCGTTGATGCGATTAAGCTCAGGATCCTTCAGCAAATCCTCGCCTGAAGCCTTCAAGTTCTCCATGAGTTTCGCCAGCACCGGGTCGGTTGCGATCTGCCCTTTGATCGCGGCCCAGCCTGCGGCATTTTGCAACAACCGCGGGCGTACCTTGGCGATGCCGCTGAGATAATCATTTGCCGCCGGAGCCTTGAACTTGGAAGCGGGGATGACCGTGTATTGCGGACGTGGCGGCGCGGGCTTGCTGGCCACCTTCGCGCCTCCTTTCGGCGCGGCTGCTGGTGCAGCAGGAGCTGCGGGTGTCGCCGCTGGCGTGCCGGGAGGAGTCGCGGGCGCAGCCTGCATCGCGGCATAGCGTGCTTTTGCGTATTCAAAATCTGCCGGGATGAGGGTGGAGATCGGCACATCAAACTCACGACCATCCTTCATCTTGATCTTCACCGTCTTCGCCACGGCATCCACGGAGACAAACGTGGCCTCGACCTGCTTGCCCGCGGTGTTCGTCCACATGCGATATTCTTCCGCGAGCTGGGCGCGGAGACTTGCTGTGGCAAGCAGGCCGGTGGCGGCGAGAGTGACGAGACGCGTGGCGGTTTTCATGGTGGGAATCGGGTGGCAGCTAAAGCAGCGGGTGGCGGGCTGCTGGTCAAGCCTAAACGCAAACGTTGGGCGCGGTCTTGGCGGAATCCTGCATTCCCAAGATCCTCCCACTGGCGAACGTGATGCCGCCTGCTTCCGCCAGGTCAACCCCACCGCTTGTTCCGCTGATTTACCGGTCATTTACACACTCCAGCCTCGTCACGTGACAGGCTTCCTGATAGAAACACCTGAATATCCAACAACCCGTTTTTCTTATGCGTGCGCTCGTCCTGCTCCTCCTGGGTTCGCTCTCCGCCGGTTTGATCGCACAACAACCGGCGCCCGCCTCCACCGACAAAGTCCCCGTGCGCGAACGTGAGCGACGTGTCTATGTGCCGTTCGACGAACTCGAAAAAGTCTTCAAGGACGGCGGCAAGGGCGTGTTCCTGCCATATCGCGAGTTTCTCGACCTCTGGAACGAGCTGACCATCAAACGCGAAGAGGACGACAAACCGCCGCCTGCGGAAGCGGTGCTCGCGAAGGCGGAATACACCGGGCGCGTCGAGGGAGACAGCGTCATTCTCGACGCGAAGATCACCGCGGAGTCATTCAAGAAAGGCTGGGTGCTGCTGCCGTTGACCAACAAGGCTGCACCCGGCATCGGCGAGGCGAGCACGGGCAAGGCAGTGTTGCGTTCGCGTGCGGATGGCAGCGACCTCATGCTGCCCGAAAAAGGTGTGTATGACATCACGCTGAAGATTTATGCGCCGATCCAGCGCAGTGGTGGGAAATCGCGTGTCACACTGAATCTGCCGCGTGCGGCGGTGTCGCGGCTCAGCATCGCGGTGCCGGGAGAGGGGCTGGAGTTTGAGTTGAATCCGGCCGCAGCGTTCACGGCGCAGGCAGCCGGAGGTCAAACGCAGTTCTCGTGTTTCTTTGGCGCCGGATCGCAGCAAAACATCGCGTGGGGCGCGGCGCAGGCAGTCACGCAGATGGCGCCGCTCGTGCTGGCGCAGCACAAGCTGAGCACACAGGTCGGCACGGGCTCGGTGGCGACGACGGCAGACATCGCGCTGCGCATTTTGCGCGCGCCGATCAGCGAATTGAAGATCGCACTGCCTGCGGATCAGGAGATTCTCGGCGTCACAGGCGCCGGAATCAAAGAATGGAAGATCGACGCCGCCACCCCAGGACGCAAAACACTCGTCATCCTGCCAGAGAAGCCGTTGCGTGATGACGTCGCTCTCAAACTCCAGCTCGAAGGCCTCGTGGCCAAGCTTCCCGCCGAGGTGAAGGTACCGGAGATCGAAGTCATCGGCGCGGCACAGGCGAATGGCGAGGTCGTGGTGAATGCGGAGTCGCAGCTCGATGTGACGCCGAAGACTTTGGTCTCCGCCGCGCGCACGCAGGCCGGTGGCAACGCTGGCGTCGGCAGTTTCCGCATTCTGCGGCAGCCGTATCAGCTCACGCTCGATGTCGCCGAGGCGAAACCACAGGTGGAGGTGAACAGCCTGACGCGCTTGAACGTGAAACGTGATGTCGCCACGCTCACGTCGGAGCTGAACTATCAGGTGCGCCGCGTGGGCATCTTTGAAACACGCGTGGGCCTGCCGGCAGGCTGGACGGTCACGGATGTCAAAGGCCCGATCGAAAACTGGAATGTGGACAGCACCGTGAATCCGCCCGTGCTCGTCATCAAACTGCCGCAGCAGAAGGCTGGCGACTTCAAAGTGAACCTCAGCGCACGCCAGACGCGCAAAGTGGCCACGGACGACGTGATGCTGCCTGTTTTCACGCCGCAAAACGTCACGCGGCATGAAGCACTCGTTGGCGCGACGATTCATTCGAGTTTGGAGCCAAACACGAAGGATCTCGGCGATTTCCAGCAGGAGGACGTGAGTGCGCTCGGTGCATCGCAGCAACAGAACGAAGCGAACTCGACCGAGCTGGCCTTCCGCTATCGCGATGCGACAAAAGCCGCCGTTTTGAGCCTGAAGAGCCGCAGTTCGCAGGTGAGCGTGGAGGTGCTCACGCTCGTCGAGGTGAAGGAGCAATCGACGCGGCACACCTGGACGCTCGCGTTCGATGTCGCGTATGCGGCCACGGATCGTTTCGTGCTCGCCGTGCCGAAGGATGTCGCGGGTGAAATCCGCTTCGTCGATCCGCAGGTAAAGGAGATCAACAAGACGTACCAGCCGCCGCAACCGGTGACGCTGCCAGATGCGGCCAATTACGCGCTGTGGGAGGTTGTGTTGCGCAGCGAGCGGCAGGGCGCTTTTTCCCTGAGCTTGAATCTGGATCGTCCGGTGGTGCTTGAGGCAGGGAAAACGGGCAAGCTCGACCTGCTGCACGTGCATGTGCCCGGCGCGTTTCAGGAAACCGGCCAGGTGGCCGTGGTGAAGGCCGACAGCCTCGAAATCCGCAAGTCGGAGCCGGAAACACTGGAGGAAATCGACGCACGCGAGCTGCGCGGCGAGTTGCAGCGGCCTGGCGTCTTCCTCGCTTACAAGTATCGCTCGCTGCCGATCAAGCTTGGCGTCGAGCTGGCGAAGAACAGCTTCATCGCCGTGCCGCAGGCTGTCATCACGCACGCGGACCTCATGACCGCTGTCGCCACTGACAAGGCACAGACAACCGAGGTGATTTACTGGGTGAAGAACAACGATCTGCAGTTTCTCGTGGTGAGCCTGCCGAAGGGAGCGCGATTGCTGTCGGACGTTTTTGTGAATCGGGAGACGCAGCAGCCGATGCGGCGCGAAGGCAGCGACGACATGCTCGTGCGCCTGCCGAGCGGTGATGCGGCGCGCGTGGCCTTCCCGGTGCGCTTCGTGTTTGAGTCGCCCAGCCCGCATCCGGGCGAAAAACTCGGCTGGTGGGGCAGCATCGCTGTGAATGCGCCGCAGGTGGCCGATGTCGGCATCATGGAGACGCGGCACACGCTGTTCCTGCCGGACCGCGAATGGCACTACACCAGTTTCAGCGGCCCGCTGACGCTGGAATCGCGTGATCGTTCCTGGCGTGAGATGCAGAGTCTCGTGAATGAACTGCTGCCCGCCTTCGGGCCGCAGCTCGACACGCTTGATCAAGCACAGCAGAGCCCGCTTCCCGTCGTCGCCAACGACGTGCGCGCGCTTTACAGCTCCCAGGTGCAGCAGCAGGGCCATCGCGAGGTGCTGCATCGTCTCGGCCCGCCGGCGGAGATTGGTGTCAGCTTCCGCGGACGGCGCATCACGTTCTTGTATCAGGCGCTGGCGTTTCTGCTGTCGCTCGCGGCCGCAGTGCGTTGCTGGAACGGCAGTCCGACCGAGAAACGCCATTACCTCGCGATCTTTGGCCTCGGCGCGATGCTGCTCACCGGACTGCTCAATGCCGCGAACGTCCCCGTCGCCCTCGCCTCCATGCTCGCGGCGATGATCGTGATGTTCATCTGGATCGGACGCAGCGCGCTCGGCGTGGGCCTGCGTGTGTGGCGCTGGTTGTGTGAACGATGGCAGCAATGGCAGGCGAAACGTGCCGCCAAATCACCGTCGCCTCCGACTCCACCCACCATTCCTCCCGCGAATCCAACCCCAGCCGCGAAGTGAGATGAACTCCGAAGCTCCCATGATCCCGAAGGGATCAAAGAAGGTAGCCAGGGGCAAACTCGCGCAGCGGGTGCCGCTCCTGGAAACAGAATGCGCGTCTCACAGGTCAAGAGCGCATCCCGGAGGGATGCTAGCACGGGGGTTTGGCCCAACGTGGAGTCTCCGATCAGCGCTAACATCCCTCCGGGATGCGCTCTTTGGAAAATCGTGGCGATGCTCATTCTCCAGGGGTCGTATGACCCCTGGCTACCTGCTACGATCCCTACGGGATCGGGCGTCCGTCTGCAGGCTGGCGTTCATCAGTCTGCATTCTGCATTCGTTATTGCTGCAACTGCTGCGGAACCCACGCGCCAGGAACTTTGGGTTCCCACCTCGAAACTCGACACGGTGCTCAAGGAGCATCCGAACGCGGTCATGCTTTCCGCCGCCGAATACGAGGCGCTCATTCGCGACGCGGGGAAAATCAAACCCGAGGACGACCCGAAATCGGCGCCGCCGAAGCTCATCGTCATCGAAGGGCTGACACTCAGTGGCAAAGTGGAGCCGAATGCGGCGAGTGTGAAACTGCGTGGCGAGCTGAAGCTGAACCTGCCCTCGAAGGAATGGCTCAGCTCGAAGATCGCGTGGCCGTTTGCGATGAGCAGTGTCAGCTCGGAGGGCAGCGTGCTGGCCCACGTCGAGAAAAACGCGAAGGAGCGCGAACTGATCCTCTTCGCGAAAGGCCCGGGCGCTGCGACGCTGCGTTTTGAGGCCGACGTGCCGGTGTTTTTGCAAACACGCCTCGGAGAACACACGCTCGAAGCACCAGACGTGCCGTTTGGTGGTGTGTTGAATCTCGAACTGCCTGCAGACATGCGACTGCTCGCCGGTTCTGCGTGCGAGCAGACAGGCAACACCATCACGATGGCCTTCGACCACCGGGTGTTTGATGATCGCGAATCGGACGTCCCGCCGGGAACTGCGCGCGCTTTTCGTGTGCGCTGGGTGGAGGCTGCGCAACCAAATGCCGCACAGTCGTGGCGCTACTCGGAAACAGCGCAGGCAGCGATTTCAGTGACCGAGTCGGAAGTAGCTTCGACCCTGACCTTCGGTGTGCGCGGGGAGACCCGTGCCGCAAACGAGTTTGAAGCCGAATGGGAGCTGACTGGCAAAAACACGCAGGTGACCGGCGTCGAAGGTGCGGCGATGCGACGCTGGCGGCAGCAGGGCGAAAAGCTCACCGTGACGCTGGAGCGTGATGGCCGCATGCAGAACATCGCAGTGAGTCTGCGGCGGACGATCACCTCGGCGGCGGAAGGCGGTGAGCTGCCGTTGCTGGTGCTGAATCCACCGCTGCACACGTTGGCGACGCTCAATCTCGCGGCGGATCTCGATTTCCTTGATCTCGCGGGAGCGAAACAGACACAGCCGAATGCGTTCGAGTTCCAGCTCGGCGCGGACCAGCCGAAAATCGTTCTGCGCACGTCAAAGCCGCGGCTGGAAGCCGATGTGGATGTCATCGCGCGCATCGACAAGGACAGCGTGCAAATCGAGCGCAAGCTCATGCTGCGCAGCGACCGTCCGGTGAATGAGATCAAGCTCACGCTGCCCGCGGGAGAGGAGTTCAATGCGATTCTCTCAAAGCCGGTGGGCTCAAACGAGGCCATGACCACGCTGAACTCGGCGCAGCAGGCTGGCATCGCAAACGTGGCGTCGACGCCACAGGTGACACCCAACATCGTCAGTCAGCCGGTTTTCTCAACGCGAGTGGTCACACCGGGCAACGACAGCGCGGTGCCGGCGGGATCGCCGTTCCGCATGACGTGGCGGCGGGTGGGGCAGACGATTGCGATTTTGCCAGCGCAGCCGGTTTCGCCCACGAACTCGCTGGAGTTCAGCGTCACGTCGCGATTGAAGCTCGCGAAGGCGTGGAAGGGGCCGCGCAATCCGGAGGCGGTGACGATTGAGCATCTGCAGGTTCCCGAGGCGGTGAAGGTGGCCGGCTACACGGCGCTGGATTTCGATGATGCGTGGCGCGTGGCCTTGAAGGAAGCGAAGGGACTCGAAGATCGCGATGCGCGGCTCACGCCGGTGAAGGGACGCATGGCGTGGTTCGGTCTGCGCGAGCATGCGCTGACGTTTGAGGTGGAGCGGGCGGAGGCGGTGTTCTCCACCGAGGTCATGGCTTATGCGCTGCCGCGGGCGAGAACGGTCGAGATCGAAGGCCAGTTCGCGCTCGACATCAGCGGCGCGCCACTGCGCAGTTTCCAGGTCAAGCTGCCGGTGGAGGTCGCGAAATTACTGCGCGTGACCTCGCCGCTCGTCGGTGAGCAGCAGCTCGATGAAAAAACCGGCGTGTGGACCTTCACACTGCGGCAGGAGTCGAAGGGACGGCAGAACGTGCGGTGGCGGATGAGTTTGCCTGCCAGTGGAAGGCGTGGTCGCGGTGGAGACGGACCGGAGGTTAGCGTTCCGATCACCGCGACGCTCCCGCACCTGGAACTGCCGCAGTCGCGACGTTTTGCGGGAACGTGGATCATTGAGGCGAACACGGACACGCAGCTTTCGACGACGATGCAGAACATGCAGCCGCTGGATGTGCTGCGCGTGCCGGCGGTGGCCGGTTATCAGCCGCGGCATCGCATCACGAGCGCGTTCACGTATGGCGCGGGAGAAAACGCGCTCACCATCACGGCACAGCGTCACGCGCACTCGGAACTGGCCGCGCTGGTGGTGAACCGCATGCAATTGCTCTCCGTGCTCGACGCAGACGGCCACGCGATGCACGAGGCGGTGCTCGACCTGAGTCATTCGGGCGAGCAGTTTGTGAGCCTGCATCTGCCGAAGGACGCGGAACTGCTCAGCACGTCGAGCGGCGGCCAGGCGGTGAAGCCGGTGAGCGGCGTGGATGGTGCGCTTGCGATTCCACTGCCCGCCGGTTCGGCGAACGCGCCGCACACCGAGGTGCGCGTGCAATTCCGCGTGCAAAACGAGTCCTGGGGCCGCAGCGGCACGCAGAACCTCGAACCTGTGCGCATCGTCGGCAATGTGCCCGTGCTCGCCACCGACTGGAGCGTCTTCGCACCTGCTGCGTATGGCTACGCGAAGGTGGACACGACGCTGGAGCACGACGGCGAGCGCGAAATCGAACCGCTGCGCAATCCGCTGAGCGCGTTGTGGGATGCGGTCAATCCAGCCCATTTCGCGAGCCATTTTGAAAAAGCTGCGCCGGAGTTTCTCCCTGGCGGCCCTTCCATTGTTTCCGGAATGGCAAATCGCGAGATCGCCCGGCGATACGCAGGCGTGGATGATGCGCGTTCGACGATGGATCGAGGCGACAGGCTGTTTGCAGAGGGAGATTATGATGGGGCTCTGGGAGCGTATCGAACCGCAGTCAATTCGCTGCCAAATGCTCCGCAGACGCGGGATTGGCTCGATCTCTCCCAACTCAAACAGGCCGATTGCAGCGTGGTGGTGGCACGGGAACGGGCGAAGCAGGGAAAGATCGACGAAGCGCGGCAGTTACTGAACGAAGCCCTTCGTCTCGTGCCTGGCCACAAGGCGGCCACCAGCATGATCCAGCAGGTGAACGATCCCAACCGCTGGCCGCAGACCGCCGCGGTCAATGAAATGGCACAAGTGCAGAAGGGACTGCTGCTGGCGAACTCCAGCGTTGAAATCGGCAATTACGACAGCGCGATCTCGCAGTATCAGGAGGTGCTGCGCACCGATCCTTACAACGCAGCGGCGCGCCGTGGCATGGAGAGAGCCGAGCGGAAACGCGTGGAGTATTTCAAACAAGCCTACGATCATCAGCGTGCGAAGATGCTGGCGCAGGTGGAGGAGAAGTGGGAGGACAAGGTGCCGGTGCAGGGATCTGCGGTTGCCTTCGATTATGGCGTTGGCCGTTCGCCTGGAGCCTACCTGACGGAGAAAATGAACAAGATCATTCTTCCAACGGTGCAATTCCAGAATGCGACGATCGAAGAAGCGATTGAGTATCTGCGTGTGAAGTCGCGTGATTTGGACACTGCAGACGGCAGCGGTCTGAGAGGCATTAGTATGATTCTCCGACAGGGAGACTCACCTTCGAGTGCCAGAATCACCCTCGACCTCAAAGATGTGCCGCTGAGCGAGGCGTTGCGTTACGTCACCGAGCTGGCGCAGATGAAATATAAGGTGGAGCCGCATGCGGTGCTGATCGTACCGCTCTCAGAAGACGCCAGCACACTCTACACACGCTCCTTCAAGGTGCCGCCGGATTTTCTGAGCAGCATGCCTGTGGACTTGAACGCTCCTGCCGCACCTGCTGATCCCTTCGCGGCGGGAGCGCCGAGCGCAGGAGCCGCCTTGATCGCGCGCCCGTCCGCGAAGCAGATTCTCGAAGCGCAGGGCATCACCTTTCCCGAAGGCGCGAGCGCATCTTTCAATCCGGCCACTTCAGAAGTCGTAGTGACCAACACGCAGCCGAATCTCGATTTGATTGAGGCTTTAGACAGCGCGATGCCCAAGAGAGAAGCATTCCAGAACACGTTCGCCCTTTCGCCCGGGCTGCTGCCCACAGTGGATGAGATGCAGTTCAAATCCGGCCTGATCCCGCTGGATGTCGTGCTGCCGGAGACGGGACGGTTGCTGCGGTTTCATGGAGCACAGCCGCCGGAGGTGCTGGAGCTGCATTACACGTCGTGGTCCCAGCAGATCGTGCGGGCAATGCTGGCGCTGGGGCTCGGGCTGGCGCTGTTCTGGCGGTTGGGGCGGAAGCGACCGTGGTTCATGACGCTGCTGGTCGTGGTGCTGGCCTCGTGGGGCGCGCCGCTGCTGTTTGAGGGCACCTGGCTGGCACTGACGAATGCAATTGCGTTTGGCTGGCTGTGCGCGGGCACGTTGTGGCTGCTCGGATGGTGGTTTGGCTTCATCCGGCCGGTGGGCTCGGTGTTTATCCGCTCGAGAAGGAGGGTGACGGCATGAAGACATCAGAAATTCTTAACCACGGATGTTCACGAAAGCGCACGGATGGTTTCGATCCAATGCCTTTGATCCCGGAGGGATCATCGAAGGTAGCCAGGGGTCGCACGACCCCTGGAGTGAGGCACGATGTCGTTGTTTTCAAGGGAGCACCCCGGAGGAGTGCTAGCGACGTTATTCCTGGCTGTGTTTACGAGCCACCCTTGCGCGCCGCTAGCATCCCGCTGGGATGCTCCCTTGACCACCATCCGCGTTTTTCGTTTTCCAGGGGTGGCGCTCGCTGCGCGAGCTTACCCCTGGCTACCTTCTCGCATCCCTGCGGGATGCCGGATGAGAGGGGCATGGAGTGTTCCGATTCGAATGATAACCAAAGGCTGGAAGCCTCAGTCCATTGTCAGGCTGGAAGCCTGACCTCCGCTGGCTTGCTGCTCGTCATTCTCTTTGCTCTCAGCCCTTCGCTCTTTGCGCAGGCGCAGCCTGCTGCCGATCCAGCCGCGCACACGGTGATCGTGCCGTATGATCCAAAGAAGCCGCTCGAAGAGCAGAAGGCGGAACGCTTTTACCTGGGCTACGACGATTTTCAGCGGCTGTGGAAGGCGGCGAAGGAGAATCGACGCGTGAAGACGACGGATGACACCCAGGAGGCGGTGATTCACAGCGCGTTGTATCAAGGTCGCATCGAGGAACGCGGGCTGGTGTTGGAAGCGCGCATCACCGCCACGACCCGTGGAGCCTGGACAAAACTGGCGCTGCCTTTTGTGCCGGGCACGGCTACAGGCAAAGCCGCGCCTGCGCTGGTGGGCGAGGTGCGTGCGGATGGCAAGGCGGCGGCCCTGAACGATGGCTCGCTCACCTTGGAGAATGCTGGTGCGCATGTGATCGAACTGACGATGACACTGCCTTTGTCGCAGGACTGGCTGGATTTGACGCTGCAAGTACCGCCGTCGCTCTCCGGCATGCTGGCACTTCGCACGCCGAAGTCGGACGGCTGGCTGCGCGTGAATGACACCGCCGCGAGCGCGGTGGAGGAATTGACGGACGCACGATTGTTCACGCAGACGCTGGGGGCGCATCATGAACTGCACTTGCAGCGTTCATCGCGCGGCCTTGAGCGTGGTGAGGGGCCGGTGCCTTCGGCCAATGTGCGCGGGACAATCACTTTGCGTGAGCTGGAGCCGGAATCGCTCGATGCGGAGGTCGAATACGAGTTCCCTGGCGCGGTGCGGCACACTCTGGAGTTCTCCGTCGATGCGCCGGAAGGCGGTGGCGGGCTGGAGATCGGCTCGCTGGATGTTTTCACAACGATTCCCGGGCCAGGTGAGGTGCGCATACCGACCCAACTCACGCAAACACGACGCGAGGGCGGAAAACTCGTCTTCACCCTGACACTGCGGCATGAAGCGAGCCACAACGCGACGATACGCATCTCTCGCGCGCAGCGTCATCTCCATGGCGCGGGTGTGCGGTCGATGCCCTTGATTCAACCGCTGGCGCAGCGCGTGAAGCAGGAAATTGCCGTGCTGCACGATGACACGATGAAGGTGCAGGTGCGTGGAGGCGCGGCACAGCGTGTGGCGGGTGATGCAAGGAGCGGGGGCATCCTGCCCCCGTCAGAGGGGGCCGGGAGGCCCCCACTCCTTGATGAAGGACGCTGGCAGTGGAGCAATGGGAGCGCGCCCACGTATGACGTCACAGCCGCTGCGTTGTTTGCGGACGCGGATGTCAGCTACGTGTTTCAAGTGACCGAGCAGAAGGCGGAGCTGCTGGCAGCGCTGACGTTGAAACGAAAGTCCGGTGTGTGGACTCGCGCGGCGGTGGGACTGCCGGTGGATTACGAGGTTCAAGCGGTGCAGGGACCAGCGCTGACCGCGTGGCAGCACGAGGGCACACAACTTTACCTGCATCTGAATCCACAAGTCGCAGGCACGGAAGCGCGCGTGGTCGTGCATCTGGCGCGTGTGGCGACGCAGGCGGTGACATCTTGGACGCTGGAGCCACTGAAACTGGAGAATTACGAGAAGGTGGGCGGCAAAGCTTTGATCGTCGCACATGCGGCGAATGAAGTGCGGCTGCCCGACCTGACACAGCGTGACGATTTGAAGGAGCTGGACGCGTCGGTGCTCGACAGCGTGTTCGCCATCGCGCCGCCAATGGAGAAGAAGCGCGCGCTCCAGCATGAGGGCGTGAGCTGGAAGGTGGATGTGGCGCTGGCGCGGCAGGCGTCGCGTTATTCGGCGGATGCGGTGCTGCTGGTGCTGGCGTCGGACGCGGGCATTCGCGTGTCGCAGCAAGTTTCGGCGACGGTGGAGCAAGGCGCGCTGCGCCAGATCAGCGTGCGTCTGCCTGCGACGCTACCGGAGGCGGTGGTGAGCGGTCCGCTGCTGCGCGAGACGCGTTCACGCATCGAAGGCGCGGAGCGTGTGTATGAGTGCTCGTTCCAGACAGAAGTGCTGGATCATGCGGAGCTGACGTTTGACCACGATCTGCCGCTGACGGCGGAGCTGGAGGTGCCGTTTGTGAAAGTGCCGGGCGCAGGTCGCCTGGCGCGCTGGTTTGCGCTCGACAACGGTTCCGCACGCGAGGCGAAGATCGCGACGCAGACGGCGCTGGAGACGGTTTCACGCGAAGAGGTGCCTTATCTGCCTGAGGGGATGGCGCGGCCGCAGTTTTTCCGCGCCACGGGCGACGGCGCGCTGAAGCTGGCGTATCAACAGCTCACCAGCACGGAAGGAAATGCGGCGTTGGTTACGCTGGCGGACCTGACGACGATCCTGCGCGCCGATGGCGAGCGCTGGGACATCGCGCAGTTCTCGCTGATCAACCGCTCGCTGCAATTCCTGCCGGTGATTTTGCCGGAGGGCGCGGAACTGATCAGCGTGAATGTTTCCGGCGAGCCGGTACGCGCGGATGAGGAGACAAAGGATGGCAAACGCGTGCGTTTGATCCCGCTCATTCACACGCGGCCCGGCCAGCGGGCGCTGGAGGTGAAGATGATTTATCGATTCATCAAAGGCGAGGACGGGCTGAAATCCTCGACAACGCTCGATGATCCGGAACTCGTCGGCTTGTCAGTGGAGCGCACGGCGTGGACCGTGTGGACACCGAAGGGATGGAAGCTCGATGATTTCGACGGGAACATGACCGAGACCGCTGCCGAAGGCCGTGAGCTTCAGCAGCTCGAAGGCATGCTGAGTGAGCTGGGCGATGTGAACCGCACGCTTGCCTCGGGAAAACTGTCCTACGGTGACGCGGAGGCCGCTTATTCGGCGGCGAACGAGCTATCGCGAAAAGTTCAGGAAAAGAAGGCGCAGATCGCGAGCAAGGTTGGGCGCGGCACGCTCATACTGTCGGGACGCACGCGTTTTGAGGGCGAGCAGATCGACCGCGACATTCAGCAGCAGGGGGCGCTGTTGAAAGGAAACTGGGACAACAACTACGCGGGGAAGAAGATGGCCGGCAAGGATGCCAGTGGTCAAGCGCTGCAAGGCAGCACGAACTGGGCCTTCAACAAGTCCGCGCCGCAGGAGCGGGAGATGCGGCAGCAAGGAGCCAACACCTTCTCCGGCACGTTGATGACGAATGGCGGGCAGTTGTTCAATGACAACGTGGCGGTGGACAACAGCTACTTCGCAAATGGTCTGCCGCAGCAGCCGACGGTGGGAACGCGCAGCGGGCAGATCGCCATCAACAACAACTCCATCGACAATTTGCTGATCACAAACAATGCCGCGACTGCTACTCAGCCGATGGCGGGCGCTGCCGGTGGTGTGGTGAAGACGGGAGCAGGAACGTTTGTGCTTAATGGCGCCAACACCTACACAGGGGCGACCACGATCAATGGCGGTGCCATGGTGGTACAGAACGGCAGCAGCAACATCAGCTCCAACGCGCGTGGAAACAATCTGAGCCAGACGGCGCAGGTGGACATTCCGCAGATGCGCGGCACCATCGCCGGCAGTGGAGCTGTGACGATGACCGCCAATTCGCCGGTGAATGCGCCACAGAACGCGGCCGTGTCCTCTTTGAGCCTCGCAACGACACCGCAAACCATCGGCGCTTTGAACCCCATGGCAACGCCCGCGGCTCCGATGCCGGCTCTGGCCTCTGATCCGTTCAGCGCTCCTGCCGCAGTTGCGCCGCCGCCACCGCCGATGCCGGGCAAGCCGATGGAACTACCTGCGGCAGACGATGCAAAGAAGAAGGAAGTGGCAAAGGACGGTGATGGCACGCTTGTTCTCGCGCAAACGGTGGAATCGCTGCGGCCGACAGGACGTCGTGCATTGGACATCACGCTGCCGATGGATGGCGAGGCGCATCATTTCTCGAAGTTGAAGGATCACGCGGTGCTGGAGATCGAGATCGAGCGTGTGGGTGATTCGCGGACGATCTCACGTGTGCTGTGTCTTGCTGGCGGTCTGCTCTTGTGGGGTGCCGCATGGTGGTGGACGACCAGGCGGCAGGGGAAAGCAGTGGATGTGGCCCGAGCTTGAGCCAAAAGAAAAAGCCCGGGTCTGGCGACCCGGGCGATGTGGTTCTTCGGAGTGAAGCGGAGACCTGGCGGATCAGGCCCTGGCTTTCTTCCGTGCAGCCTTCAGGCGCACGGGTGAGGTCAGCGCTCGGGAGCGGTCTCCGGCGGGAACTGGATGAGCGGGAAGGGATTCGCCTGCGGTTCCATGGCGTACTCGCGATCTTTGAACTGACCGGCCTTCGGGAAGGGATAGTTGCCATCCTTGTCTGCAATGAGCGGCGGCGGGCCGTCGAGCGTGAGCTGATCCGCGTTCGGGGAGAACTCGAAGGGGCTGTTGATGTAGTCGTTGTAGCGGATGACCTGGCCGGTGTGCGCGGCGGCGCGGCCCATGGCGGTGGTGACGCTGGACTTGATGCCGCGTTCGACCTCGTTGTAGGGCTTGTCGTTCGTGATGGCCTCGATGAGATCCTGCCACTCGAGGTCGTAAGGATTCGGCTCCGGCTGCTTGCCGCGCCAGATGATATTCGAGCGCACCATGTTCTGGCCCTTGAAGGTCATGGCCTTCGACGGGAAGTGGCCGGCGGTGGAGACGATGGCACTGCCTTTGGTGCCGTGCACCTGGGTGGCGAACTGGGTGTGGACGTTCAATTGCGTGCGGCCTTCGAGGTAAAGCTTCGCGCCGTCCTTGAAGGTGTACTCGCAAGAGTAGTGGTCGAAGTTTTGGTCCACGTTGTCACCGCGATCAGTGCGGCCGCCGCTGGCCTGCACTTCGACGGGCCAGTCGTTCTTCATCCAGCAGGCCTCGTCGATGTTGTGGATGTTGAAGTCGCTGAAGCCGCCGCCGGAGGCCCAGAGGAAGCTATGGAAGTTTTTGATCTGCCAGAGCAGCTCGCTGGGATGTGCGTTCGGGTCACGGCGCGGGGTGAAAACGCTGCCGATGATGCCTTGCATGCGATAGGCGCGCATGAGCATCAGATCACCGATCTCGCCATTCTGAATGCGGTCAAAAAGCTCACCACGAACACGGCAGTGGCGGCACATGAGGCCCACGCCGACCTTCAGGTTCTTCTTTTTCGCCTCTTCGTTCAGCGCGAGCAGGCGGCGTGCGGTGGGGCCGTCGGTGCAGATGGGCTTTTCCATGAAGACGTTCACGCCTTTCTCGATGGCATACTTGTAATGCACCCAGCGGAAGGCCACCGGCGTGGTGAAGATGGCCACGTCGCCTTTCCGCAGGCTGTCGATGGCATGCTTGTAAGCGTCGAAGCCGATGAACTTCGAATCCTCGGACACAGACATGCGGTCCGGGTGCTTCTTGGTGAGGCCGTCAAAGCTGGCATCGAGGCGTTCCTTCGAGACGTCCGCCATCGCGACCAGACGGGTCACACGGGATTGCACGCTCATCGCATTGCTGGCGGCACCAGTGCCGCGACCGCCACAGCCGATCAGAGCGGTTTTGACTTCATCACTGCCAGCAGCATGCACGTAGGGAATGGTGACCCCCGAAAGGGCAGAAAGGGTGGCGACAGTCTTGGTCGTGGTCTTGAGAAACTCACGGCGTGAAGCAACGACGGGATCAATGGTGGTGTTCATGGGCGGGTGAATACGAATGAACTCCGCAGCGGCTTGCCGGAGTTTGCATACGATTCACGTGCCGGTGTATCTCGTCAATGTGGACGGTGATCCGCAGGAGAATTCGGGTGAGCCGAGTTCAGGAGTGCACGGCTTGAGGACGCAGGTCACATCACCAGGCCACCGCGCGCGGAGATTTCCGCAAAGGCTCGCGACAGCGCGGTATTGAGTTCCTGGAGCGTGGCCTGCTCGAGATCAGGATCAAGCGAAGCGGTTTTGGCCGGGGATAGCACCACAGCATGAGCCTTGGGAGCGACCGCCACCGGCGGTTCTGCTGGCGTGAGTTCCATAACCGGAGGTGGCGCTTCAAACAAGGCTGCCATCGGATGGCGGGGGGGCGGTTCATGGATTTGCATCGCCGTCTGGATCTGCTGCAGACTGGCGAGTTGGGCGTCCATTTGCGTATTAAACCAAGCCCGCGTGCGCTGGATGTCATCCATGAGGGCCGCCAGATCACACTCCAGTCGATCCGGGGACGGAGAGGGGACGCTCGGTGACAGAACGTTGGAGAAGGGAGCTTGATTCATATGGAGCGGAATTTATTAAAAAATCCATAAGATTTCAAGCTTGGGTTCTCTTCTTGTCACTATTTTTTAGAACTTTTGGGGGGTGACGCGCTTTTCGGACACTCCCGCCAAAAACAATCAACCCTCACGGCGTCCAGCGATTTGCGGACTACGATCCACGGCTACAGCCCTGACATGCTCAGACACCCATGCGTGAGCCCGGAAAGACTTGTGGACTGGCGTTGACGCCTCTGGCGCTCTGGCCGATTCTCGCACTTTCCGGCATGAAACAATGGCTGCAACGAACGATCCAGGCTTGGTCAAAGGTGCGTGAACTCCCCTATGTGGGACGCAGCCTGTTTGGGGTGGCGATCGTCGTGCTCATTCTGGCAATCATCCTCGGCTGGCATCGCACCCATCCTGACGACGTGGCGGGGGAAGCCATTCAGCAGGCGCGTCAGGCGCAAATGGATGTGCCGCGGAGCATCCACGTCCTGTCGGGCATCGTGCCATACCTGAACCTGTGGGTTTCCATTGGGGTGCCGCTGCTGCTGATCATCATCTGGCGGCGTTGGGGGAATCTGAGCCGGCTCATGGCTCCCGTCAGCATTGCTTCCGGTTCCGTGGCCGTCTGGGCGGTTGCCAGCGAGCTGGTGGATTACATCGCACGGTCGCAGATGACCGAGATGGGAGAACCACCGGCGCCAGGGGCTTTTGCGTTCAAGCTCGTGTTCATCGTGCTGGTTCTCGGCTCCGTGCCTTTCGCCCTCGAGTACTATCGCAAGACCACCCTCCTGGAGCGCTACACGCTGCGTACGTTCCTGCAGCCGCTGGTGTTCTGCTTCGTGTCCTTCTGCTCGCTGTGGATCATCATGGACTTGCTGGACAATCTGAAAGACTTCCAGCAGGCACATTCCAGTTTCGGTGATGTGCTGGACTTTTATCTGGCACTGCTGCCCTTCATTTATGTGACGATCATCCCGGTGGCATTGCTGCTTGCCGTTCTCTATGCCCTCACCCGGATGTCACGGGCCAATGAGATCATTTCAATGCTGGGAGCCGGCCGCAGCCTGCTCCAGGTGCTGCGGCCCATCTTTATTTGCACCGCCTATGCCGTGCTGTTGAGCCTGGCCGCAAATTACTACTGGGCGCCACGTTCCGAAGGCAACCGCAACGCCGTCGTGCGGGCGCTGGCGGAAAGAGGCGCTGGTTCCATCATGGCGTACGCCGTCATGTATCGTAACGAGCAGACACTGCGCACTTGGTACGTGACCTCCGTCCCCTTTTCCCTGCGCAACGACCACGAACGAATGCGCGGCCTGCAGGTGCGCGAGGAAAACCCCGACGGCACTCCCGCACGCACCATCCTGGCACCGACGGCTGGATGGTCGCCGCGTGGTGGCTGGAAGTTTTTTGATGGCACCGAGTTGATCTATCAAAATGGCAACGTCGCCGAGGTCAGGCCGTTTCCGGCACACCCAGACGGCCAGCATGTGCTTGAGACGCCTGGCATCGAGGAAACGCCTTGGAGCATTGTCAGCTACGCGCTGCGCGCGGACTTCATGAGCGTGCCGGAAATCATCTCCTACCTGCACGCGCATCCAAAGGCCGGTGATGACAAGCTCGCGCCTTTCCGCACGCACTTCTGGCAGCGCTTCGCCCTGCCGCTGCAGGCATTTGCCCTCGTACTCGTCGCCGCGCCCCTCGGGGTGGCCTTTTCCCGCCGTGGTGCCGTGGGGGGCATTGCCAGCAGTGTGTTCATCTTTTTCATCCTGCTTTTCAGCAACAACCTCTTCCTGAACCTCGGCAAAGGTAGCCATCTGCCGCCGTGGCTGACCGTCTGGATACCTCATTTGTTGTTTGGCGCTCTCGGCGTCATTTTGTTGCGCCATCGCTCTGAAAACCGTGACCTACCGCGCCTCAATTTCAGCTTCTCCAAGCTCAAGACCAAAATCGTACGCCCGCGCAATCGCGCCGACGTCCAACTAGACACTTGAAAGTTGCGGCTGGGACCTCATAGAGACGCTGATGCAGCAAAATTGGTCCATCCGCAGCCGCGCCCACGAATGTGCCCTCACCGGCCGCCCGTTCGAGGACGGCGAAAGCTTTCACACCGCGATCTACTTCGACCCGCAGGAAAACGGCTATGTCCGCCGCGACATCTCCACCGACGCCTGGTCGCAAGAGCTCGAAACACGCAAACCCATCGCCTCGTGGAAGACTGTTTATCAAAAGGTCGTCGTCGAGGCGAAACCCGAGATCGCGCCAAAGGAAAGCGCGCAGGAGCTGCTGCAGCGCTTCATTGAGGAAGGCGATCCCAAGACCGAAAACGCCCGTTACATCCTCGCCCTCATGCTTGAGCGCAAACGCCAGATCGTGCAGACCGCCGAGAAGGAGGTCGATGGCGCGAAGATGCTCTTCTACGAGAACAAGAAGACCGGCGAAATCTTCATCGTGCGCGATCCCGAGCTGAAGCTCGAGGAAGTCGCGCAAATCCAGGAAGAAGTAGCCACCATCCTCGCCTTCGGTGGTCCCGCGGCCGAAGCGGCAAAGGTCGCAGGCGTGACATTGACGGTGGATGGAGTTGTTCCCGCCGAAGAAACGAAATCTGAAGAGGAAACTGCCGAAACACCTGCTGCTGAATCCGCAGTAGAACCTGCCACCACCTGATTCCATCAGACATTCTTCAGTCCTCCATCATTCCACTGCTTCATCACCCCTGCACCATGTCCCTCCAGCAAGACCGCGAAGAACTCCGTCAGATTTTGAAATCAAAATCCGTGAAGACGGGCAAATTCACCCTCGCCTCCGGCAAGGAGAGCGATCTGTATGTCGATTGCCGTGTCACCACGCTCGATTCACGCGGCGCGGTGCTCGTGGGGCGCGTGCTGCACGATCTGCTGCGCAAGGAGGAGGCCAAACGCGGCCTCAGCATCGGCTCGCTCGGCGGTCTGACGATGGGCGCGGACCCGATCACGCTCGCGGTGGCGATGAGTTCCAGCATGGCGGGTGATGCGAAGCCGGTGCAGGCCTTCGTCGTGCGCAAAGAAGCGAAAGGCCACGGCCGCGGCAAACGCATCGAAGGCAACTTCATCACCGAGCAACCCGTCGTCGTCGTCGATGACGTCATCACCAGCGGTGGATCGACCTTGAAGGCGATCGAAGCGATTCAAGAGGAAGGCGGCAAGGTCGCCTTCGCCCTCATCCTCGTCGATCGCGACGAAGGCGGCCGCGAAGCCATCGAAAGCGCCGGCTATCCCGTCGTCGCCGCGTTCACGCGAGCGGACTTGGTGTAGCTAGTGAAGCACACTTGAGTACTCGCGACGAAACTCATCAAAGACGACACGGAGAACTTTCTGGCGGTCTTCCGGATCTTCAAAATTTAGTGCAAGAGCGAGCAAGTCTTGTTTGCTCAAGGACTGTATTTTCATGTCCACCAAGTATTGTTTCACCTGCTTTGAGATGTCGTCGATGACGACAATCACATTGCCATCCTGGACACGTTGCGTGTCGAAGTTCGCTCGGATTTCGGAGCACAACTTCTCCGCTTCTGCTTCCGTGTGAATGCGAATCTTCTTCACCTGATACACAACGCCAAAGTTTGTGGACAAATCCACGCCGGAATCATGGGCGGCGGTTCGAGTATCCCGGTATATTCGGCATGCAAACTTCTCAAGATGTACCTTGAGCACGGCAAAACTGAAAATCTCAAAGTTGGCGGGGGTCTTGTCGATTTGCTCGCGAACAAGGGTCAGAAATGACTCCTTGCTTGCCGCAAAGTTCATGCGTTGGACGGTGTCGCGAAGCTGCGGAACGACTCCAAGACGGTCATCTATATGCTGTCGAATTCGTCCTGGAATCCAGTCTGTCAGGGTGTCAGCGAATGCGCAGTAAGACTCAGCCAGTTCGTATTGAAGGTGCCCCACAACCTGCAAAACTTGATAACGTGACATCCGCGACCCATAAGCGTCGTAGTAACGTGCACCAACATGGACATCGTGTCCCAAGAACTCCTTCATGCTTTTCACTGCTGCTTCGTATTCGACCCTGATTTCCGAATCCGAAAATCGGCGTTTTCCTGTCGAGCAATACGCACGTAGCAAGGCCAGGGTGACCACAGGCATGATTACCTTTGTCTGCGAATTCTTGAGCATGCGCTCGATTTCTAACTGGCATGCTTCGGCACTATTGAGCAGGGGCGACTTCACAACAGAGATACAACTACTTGATCCTCACCAGCGCATAATAGATCGCGGCTTTGCCTTCGTGGCTCGAATAGTATGTCACGTGGAGCATGTCATCGTGCCAGTAGAGGCCGGGGTAGCTGCAATCACCGCTGCTGGGCAGTTCGAGGATGGAGGTGAGGCTGATGGGGGTCATCGCATAGAGCACCGTGTGCGGGCCGGGGGTGGCTCCCAAGCCGCGTGAGGCGGCGATGATTTTGCCATCCGGCAGTTCGATGAAATTCGGGCCGCCGAGCGGCAAACCCGTCGCAGCCCACGTCCAGTCGCGATACGGTGCCTTGGCCATGCCGATGACGCCTTTGCGATCCGCGCCCTGCCGGCTGACCAACGCGAGAGCGCTACCGTCTTTGAGGAAGCGCAGCGTCGTTTCGCCGGGCTGGCCGGGCACGTTCATGATGGAGGAGAGCTGCCACACGGAGCCATCCGAGCTGGCGTAACCCTTCAAGGACCATTCTTTCTCAGGCGCGGGGCCCCCAGAGTTGGGATGGATGTTATAGCTGACGCCATAGAAGCGCTTGTCCGCCGGATTGATCGACACGCGCCAGAGTGTGTCGCCTTTGGCGAGGAGTTTTTGCAACGGCGTCCACACCTTGCCATCGAGCGTGGTGGCGTAGCGCGACTGGCGTCCCATCGTGGGCGATTGACCGGCGCAGAGCAGGTAAAGACGCTTGTTGTCGGGCGTGACGATGAGTTTCGGATCACGCAGATCGGTTCCGGCCTCGGCGACGGTGCCTTGCTCGATCCACGTGTTGCCGCTGGCGGAAATCATGATGCGGATGACGCCTTCGCCCTTGTCGCCAGCCGGACCTTCGCGAAAGCACAGGTAGAAGAGGTTTTGGAAACGCGTGAGATCGGTGAAGGCATTGTGCGGCGCCTTGTCCCAGATTTTTTCCACACGAACCAGCTCTGCTTTGGGAGCCTGTGCGCACAGCAGACCGGCGGAAATGAAAATAGCGGCGGCGGAGAGAAAGAATCGGATCATGACGCTGAATCGTAACGAGCCGCCGCGGAGTTTCATCGTTTCTTTGGCCGGGTGGCAAAGAACAGGGCGATGCCGAGGCAGGCGACGAGGAAGGTGCCGAAGGTCAGCACGGTGAGCACGAGGTCACGCAGGTCCTTGTCGGGAATGAAACCGAGCTTGTGGAAGTTGGTGAAGATGGTGGCCTCGAACTGGCGCTGCTTGTCGGTGTGGCGTGTCACGCTGCCGGTGGTGGTGGAGACATAGACGCGTGTTTGCAACGCGTCGCCTGTGTCAAAGCGATACACGGGCAGGATGCGGAAGATGTTGATGTACTCGGTGTTGAAGGCGGTGAGGAAGTCCGTCTTTTTCACCCCGGCTCCGGCGAGGAAGTTTTTCGCGATCTCGGCGGCGTAGGCTTCATCCATCGCAGGATCGACCTTGCCATCGACGGCGCTGACGTACTGCGGACCGCGCGTGCTCTTCGTGTAGATCTGATACCACGGCACGCCGCCGATGCCGCGCAGATTGACCGCCTGCACTTCGGGATTCGCCTCAGTGAGCTTTGAAACGGCCTCGGCGACGCTGAGCTTGATCGCATTCACGTCCATGCCGCCACCAGAGGGTTTGGCCTGTGGCGGCGGCGCCTGCGTGCGCGTCATGACGTTGTGGAGGACACCGCTGCCGGATGCGATGAGCACGGACAGGCTGAACAGCAGGCCGAGGCTGCGGTGGAGTTTGCGAATGACGCGGGAATTCATGAAAGCGAAGACAATGGATGAATGCGATTACCAGCGAAACTCAACACCGCCATAGAAGCTGCGGCCATCGCCGGGAAGGAACACTTGATTCGTCGTGCCACCTGCACGGGCGTTTTGCACCACGTTCGTCGTCGGGCTGTACACTTCGTCAGTGAGATTGCGGGCCTCGACGAAGAAGGAGAGACCTTTTTTTGTGCGATAACCGATCTTCAAGCCGAGCAGCGCATAGGGATCCGCAAAAGTGGTTCGCGCGAGGTCCACGGCATACGGGTGCGGCGACCATTCGACATTCGGGCCGCAGTAGAAACCGCAGGGATGCTGGTAAAGCAGTTCGGCGCGGTAGTAGAAAGGCGCGAAGCCGGGCATGAGGCGGTCGCCATACGTGGGATCACCGTTGAAGCGGAAGTCGTTCCAGAAGAAATTCTGACGCAGCGTCACACGATCGAAGTCGGTGTCGCTGGCGGTGATGAGATTGCGCAGCACATCGATGCTCAGACCAAACTCGACGCCCTGATGAATGGTTTTGCCGGCGTTCGTGGTCGTGGTGGGGCCCACACCGGGCACGCCGAGGGCGAGCAGCTCGCGATCCACCCACGCATAGTAGTAGCTGAAGTCCCAGGAGACGCGATCGCGGTTGCCGCGCGTGCCGAGTTCGAGCGTGGTGGCCTTCTGTGGCATGAGAGACAGGATGCCCGGCGCGCCGATCGGCGTGGCTTCGCCAAAGGTGGGCGGCTCAAGGCTGCGGCTGGCATTGAAGTAGATCTGGGTCTGCGGATCGAGCTCGTAAATGAAGCCCGCCTTGGGACTGATGCCGGAATAAGAGAGACGGTCGGTATTGTCGGGACCGAAAATCGTTTGCTCGTTCAAATCACGACTGGCGTAGAGCCACTGGAGGCCTGCGATGAGCGAGAAGCGTTCGGTGACATGCAGGACGTCGTTCAAGTACAGGGTGTAGTTGATGGCCTGCAACTCGTAGTCCGCCACCTTGGCACCGCGCTGGCCGCCGACGTTCAAGAAGCGCTGGTCCTGCGTGTTGCCATACATGAAGCTGGTGCCGATGGTGAGATCGTTCTCCAGTCCAAAGAGATGATGGTGTCCGTCGTAGCGCAGGTCGAAGCCGAGATCGTTGCTGAGCTGGTCGATGACCTGGAAGATCGGATGATCGAGGTCCTTCCAGCTCCAGAATGTTGATAGCGTGAGCGACTGGTCACCGTCGGAGCAGGTGAGTTTGTCGGCCAGACGGAAGAGCCGGTAGTCACGACGCTGGCGACCGGCGAGATTCGTCGCGTTGGCCTGCTGAGGATTGTTTTCCATCTGCGCCTTGGTCAGATTGCCCGGCAGTTGCGACAAGCTCTCCACATAGGTGATGTAGAAGCGGTTTTCGAGGTTCGGGCTGATCTTCGTGCCGATGTTGGCGAAGATGCGCAGGCTTTCCTGCTCGCTCCAGTCACGGAAGCCATCGGTGTGTGAAGCGGTGATGCTGGCGTACACGTCAGTGTTCCCGCTCACAAAACCGGAGGAGATCTGCGCACGACGTGTGTTGAAGCTGCCGGTCTCAAAGCGGGCTTGGAACGGCGACGCGGAGTGGCCGGTGTTCGAGATGAAGTTGATCGCGCCGCCGAGTGTGGCCGCGCCGTATTGCAGTGCGTTCGCGCCGCGATGGACTTCGGTGTACTGCGCGGTCATCGGCTCGACTGCCTGCATGTCAAAGCTGCCGTCGGCGAGGTTCAGCGGCATGCCGTCCTGCATGAGCCACAAACCGCGGCCATGGAAGGTGCGCTGGATGCCGCTGCCGCGGATGGCGATGCGCGCCTCCTCCGCGCCGAAGCGGCTTTGCACGAGCACGCCGGGCGCGAAATCGAGCGCATCCTTCAGCGTGGCGGCGCGTCCGGTTTTGTATTGTTCCGCATCGACCACGGCAACACCGCCGGGCACGGTCTTTGCGAGTTGTTCTTTGCGCGTTTGCAGACCCGGCACCGTGAGCGACGGCGAGTCTGGATCCGCCGTGATGACAAGCTCCTTGAGTTCAGTGGGCGGCTTTGAACTGGGAACGGTGTTCTGCGCGACCACAGCAGTGGTCAGTGATAGTAAAATGAGAATGGAAAAAGTTTTCATGAAAACGGGATGGCGGAAAAGGCTGCCGCGACAATGGCGGCATGCACATGGGCTTGGTCCGGACCTGTTTTGTCCGGCGTGTGAGGGCATCAGCCTGAAAAGGCTGATCTACAGGTTCACACCAGTCCGCGTCGTGGCGGCGGAGTCTCCGGCATCTCGTGTCGTTGCACCAGGTCTTCGCGAATGTTCGCGAAGGACATCTTTTCAGCCGCAGGTGGGATCAACTTGGTGATCTCGACCAAAACCGCATCGACCTTCTTCAAAGACTGACCTGCCTGCTGCGGTTGGGTGCGATTGGATTCACGGCCTTCCTTCACCTTGTGGCAGAGCGCGCAGCCATGCTGGCCGTCGAAGGTCTTCTGCACCGCCTCAAGCACCGCGCCTTCACGCGCGAAGGAAATGAACATCCCCGTCCAGGCGATGCCTTGCAGCAACGCCCAGTGCATGCCGAGCGAAAGGCAAATCGCGCCCACAACCACAAGCCGCGTGATTCGCGGCAGCAGGGATGGCGTTGGCTCAGAGGACATGGAGCGCGAGTATGGGAAGCGGGTGAATCAATGTCAACCCTGCTCACTTCATCGTCTCAAACCACGCCAGCAGATCGAGGATCTGGTCGGCTTTGAGCGTGTTGAGCAAACCAACGGGCATGGGCGAGATTTCGGAGATGGTGCGCTCTTTGATCATTGCCTTCGCGATCTCGCTCTTGTCCGGCGCGAGCGGATTCGGCTTCAGGACGACGCGTTCGTCATCCTCGCTCTCCAAACTGCCCGTGATCGTCTTGCCGTCGCTCGTCTTCACCGTCACGTAGCGGAATTTCTCGTCGATGAACTTCGAGGGATTCAAAATGTGGTCGAGGAGGTCTTTGCGGCCGAAGCGTGCCGACACCAGCACGAGGTCGGGACCAAACACGCCGGCGGGCAGCGATGGATCGTTGCTCACGCGATGACAAAAGACGCACTGCGCCCGGATGAGCGCGTCCTTCGCGCTGTCGCGGTTGCGCGTCTTCGCGTCCATCTTCGCCAGCAGCGGCTCCAGGTCTTCCAGCTTCCAGTTTTTGAACGTGTGGCCCGGCAGCGCGTGCTGCGACAGCGCGACGGGTTTCGGCGGATTGATGAGCGATGCCAGTTGAGTGGCCTCCTCCGGCTTCAAAGCCGCTGCCAGTTCACTGCGAGTATCGGCGATGGATTTGAAGAAGGTGGACGCGCCGTTCATCTTCTCCGCCTTGTTCAGCGCCTCGAACACGACGCTTCGCTGCTCCAGCGTCCAGCCGTCCTTCAGGTAGCGCAACATGAACGGGTAAAACAGCAGGTCTTCCGAAGTCGTGGCCGCTTTGAGCAGCGGCATTGTTTTCTTGATGACGGTCGGTGATTTCAAATAAACGAGCAGGCGGCAGAGTTCGCGGTTGAGGAATGTTTCCCCGGCAGGATATGCGGCCCAACTGAGCAGTTTGTCTTTCTTGGATGGCTCACCATGACGCGCGATGGCGACGGCGATGACGCGCAAGGCATCCAGCGTCGGTTTCGGCGCGGATTTCATCGCCGCGTCGAGAATGGGATCGAGATCGGCTTTTTCACCCACGCGAGCGAGTGCGAGGAGTTCGTGCATCTGGCCGGATTGAAGCGCCTGGGCACGCCATTCAGCCACTGGCCGGCTTTCGAGCTTCATGCGTGCGAAATGGTGCTGAAAACATTCACTTGGCCTCTCACCCCGGCCCTCTCCCCGAAGTGAATCGTTTTGCTTTTCATTCGAGGGGCGGGGAGAGGGAGAATTCTGGCTCCTTCTCCCCGTCGAGAGTTCGGCGAGGTCTGTTTTTTCCTTCGGGGAGAGGGGTCGATAAGTCACTCGATACAAGCCGCTCTGCGTGCCACGACCACCAGTGGTGAACCACATCGCGCCATCGGGGCCGATGCAGCCGTCAGTGACGTTCAGCGGGCGTCCGGCGACGAAGGTTTCCTGTTCCGCCGTGTAAGTGATGCCGGTTTTTTTCAGATGCACCGCAATGATGCGCCCGTAGCTCCAATCGAGGATGTAGAGCGCGTCTTGATACTTCTTCGGGAAATCCGAGCCATAACCAAAGCAGATGCCTGTGGGTGATGACAGACCGATGTCGATCACGCTCGGAAGCGTGTCCGCATACCACGCGGGAAAACGTCCAGTGCCGCGCCGCCAGCCGAAATCAGCGCCGGGAACGACGTGGAGGACACGGGTGGGCATGTACCACGGCGTGCCGACATCGCGCTCCATGTCGGCGTCGAAGGTGAACAAACTGCCTTCACGATTGAAAGCGATGTCGAGTGGATTGCGCAGGCCACCAGCGAGCAGGGTGACTTTGCTGCCGTCCGGTTTCACCCGCAGAATGTGGCCGGCGGGAAGTTCGACATTGCCGTCGAACATGCTGCCATCCCATGGATTTGGGACGAGCTGGTCGTTGGCGTAGTTTTTCAGCGGCGAATCGGGCGCGATGTTCTCGGGAATGAGCACGTTGTTGCCATGCGCGACATAGATGTCGCCATCGGGGCCGAGTTTGATGTGATTGCGGCCGTGACCGACACCGCCGCCTGTGCGCATGAGTTCTTTGCGTTCCTCGAAGGTGCCGTCGCCGTTCGTGTCGGTGAGACGGAAGAGCGCCTTGGTGTTGTTCGCGTTCGCAAAGAGCGAGCCGTGCGCGTAGAGCAGCCCGCGGCATTCCAGCAGCTCGTCGTCGATAACTTCGACTTTCTGATCGCCGCTGCCGCTGATCGTGAGGCGCAGCAAGCCTTTCTTTTCTTTTCCGAGTGTGATGCGCCCTTGCGGATCGAAGGCCATTGAGACCCACGAGTCTTCTCCGGGTTGTGCAGAGCGAATCAGCTCGGCCTTGAAGCCGGGCAGCAGCGTGAGTGTGGCTGGATCAGTGGCCTGATTCTGCGATCCGGGTTTCGCGAGCTGCCAGGAGTTGTAGGCGTCGAAGGTCTTCTTGAGATCGAAAGGATTCGTGGCGGGATCAGCATCGGTGGAGCCAATGACGTGTGCGTTTTGCCAGGAATCATCCGTGACGATCCAGTGGACAGCGGCGAGATCACCGTTGAGTTCGAGCAGCGCGGCGGCTTTGGCCTTCGCGGGCACACGCAGTGCGAGTTGATGCGGTTTGCCATCGCTGAGTTGCCGCGTGAGGTCGGTGCCGGTGGCGTTTTCGGCGGGCTTGATCGTTGCCACGGCTTCGCCGTCGATCAAAACTTCGGTGTCTGCATCACAAGCAGTGAGCAGCACGGCTTTGAGCAACTTGCCCTGATGCTGGACCCGCTGGCTGAACGTCGCGGGCTTTGCATCGTCGGAAGATGACAACCACATCGGCGCGGGCGGACGATTGGCCATCTGGGCGATGCATGAGGACGCGAGCAGCAGGAATAGAAAACAGCGAGACATGCGCACAGAACGTGCGTTGCGATGGAAGACTGTCGTCAAGAGCGGCATTGGAATGCCGCGTTCCCAGGTCAGAGTGGCTGCGAACCGACGGTGAAGGTGACGTTTTGGATCTGCACCTTGTGAAGGGAGTTTAGCACGTCGATCACACGCTCGTAGGCGGCCTGTTCCTCGGCCTGGATGGTGACGAGCACGGTTTGCTTTTGGCGGGTTGAGGATTCAGCGAGGCGACGAAGCGTGGCGGTGAGCAATGGCAGAGCTTTGTCTCGAGGAGCATCGAAGGCCTGATCGTTCATGGTCACCATGCCGTCTTCAGAAATGCCGATGGTGACTTCATTGTCAGGGAATTTAAGGGTGTGGGCCGGATCACTGATAACGCCACCGGGAAGAGTGGTGACAAGTTCTCGTTCCATTTTCACCGCGCCGACCATCACCATGAAGAAAAGCATGATGACGAAGACGACATCAATCATGGGGGCGATTTGAAAGCCTGGCATGGTGGCGTCGGAGTAAATGAGATGCTTCATGACACGATTGTGTTCAGAGGCATCACGACAGGAACGAAGCGTTCTTGGGGATAAACTGCCTGATTATCCAGCATGCGAAACCAAAGTACTAAAATCGCGCTGGCTTAGGGCGGGGTTGTCGGCACTTTTAGAGACCAACCGACCTAGAGAGCATGAGGCAGGCATCAAATCCGTCAGGCAGGAAGCAGGCAAAGGGCAGGATCCGAAAGCCGCGGCAGACAGGCCTGGGTGTGAGCCTGGAGGAACTGCACGAGCTGGAGGAAAAGGCCATGCAGTTGGAAAAGCTGGCGAAGACGCTGCTCAACACACCGCAGCAGGCGTTTTATGTGTACGATCATGCGCAGAAGCAGTTCGTGCTGGGACGAAAGCACATTCACGGCATCTTTGGTTACAAGCCGGACATGTTTGAGAAGCGACGTGGAGCCTGGGCCGGCATCATTCATCCGGATGATCTGGACGAGTTTCAGGCGACGCGCATCCGCCTGCTGAACAGCCCCAGTGACGAGGTTCAGGCGATGCAGGTGCGGGTGCGCCGGAACAAAGGCGACCATGAATGGGTGAAAGTGCACATGCGGGTGTTTGAACGTGACCGCCAGGGCAAAGTCCTGTCTGAAGCCGGGATGGTGAGCATCATAACCCCGCTCATGAAGATGGAAAAAACGCTGCGGGAGACAGAGGCGCGCTGCAACAACCTGTTTCAACACAACACCGCGGGGGTGATCGCCTTTGACAACAAGCTGCACATTGTGGATGCCAATCCCGCGACATGCCGGATGCTCGGCTATGAACGGAAGGCCCTGCTGCGGCTGAGCGTGCTGGATCTGGCCGCTCCCGGAGCCCGGTCTGGCATGCACATGCTGCTGCGTGGCATGCTCAAAGGTTGCAAGGTGTCCCCAGGGATGGACTCCACGCTGGAAGACCGCTTTGGGAAAAGGGTGGAGGTCATGGTGGTGCCCACCTGTTTCTACAATGACGACGGACGCTTTGCGCAAGGCACGCTGATCCTCACTGACATCACCGAGCGAAAGGCAACGGAAGCGGCTTTGAAACGAGAGTCCGAACTGAGCCGCATTTTGATCGACAACGCTCCCATCGCCATCGGATTGCTTTCTGCCACCGGAAACATCCTGCGGATGAACGCTCCGGCGGAGAAGTTGTTTGGTTACAAGCTGTCCGAGGTGAAGGGAAGGGAGCTATGGACACTGCCGATCATGGGAAAAGAGGCGGCGAAGGCTTCGCGCCAGCGGTTTCAGGCTCTGCGGGAGGGGGCGGGCAGGGTTTCTGCCACGATCCCCATGCGCACACGCAACGGCGAGACACGTTATGTCGAAACCAGTACCACGACGGTGAACAAGCCGGATGGAAACATCGACTTTTTTGTGACCACCGGCACAGATATCACTGAACGCCGGAAGCTGGAGACGGAGGTCATCCGCGTTGCCGAGCAGGAGCACATCCGCATCGGGCACGACTTGCACGATGGTGTCGGGCAGACACTCACAGGCATCGCATCCCTCATGGAGGCGCTGGAAAACAGCCTTGGGGGCACGGCAAAGCAGGACGCCCATCGCATCCGTGAACTCATCGATGCCGCCGTCTCCGAAACACGGCGGTTATCGCACGGCTTGTCGCCCGCAGGGGTAAAAAACCGCGGACTAGCCGGCGGCCTGATGCTGATCGCGGAAACGGTTCGGGGGAACTTCCGTCGCGAATGTATCTGCAAGATCGAAGAGCCACCGCCATCCGCAGACCAAGAGTCGGAAATCCATCTGTTCCGCATTGCGCAGGAAGCAGTCAACAACGCCATCCGGCATGGCGGTGCACGGCGCATACGAATTGTCCTGCGGCGTCAGTCTACCAATCGAGGCATCCTCGAAATCAGCGATAACGGGAGGGGCTTTCAGGCTTCAAAGTCAGAAGCAGACGGTATCGGCCTGCGAGTGATGGAACATCGTGCCCATCTGATCGGGGGCGAGCTCCACATCCACGGCCAAAAAGGCAAAGGGGTCCGCGTCTCCTGCCAGTTCCCATTACATCATGCTTAAGAACGCCAGCTTGACAAGTTTTTCAAAATGAGTCTGCTAGGAGCACCGTGAAAAGTAAAATCTATATTCTCGACGACCATCCCATCGTTATCGAAGGGCTTAAGAAACTGATCGACCAGCAGGATGACATGCAGGTTGTGGGCAGCGCAGAAGATGCAAACACTGCTCTGCAACAAATCGCCAAAATCAAACCTGATGTCATCGTCCTCGATGTGACGTTGAAGGATCGCAGTGGCGTGGACCTCATCAAAAAGCTGCGCGCCAGCCAGCCGGAATCCCAGATTCTCGTGTATTCCATGCACGACGAAAATGTCTATGCCGAGCGCTGTCTGCGCGCCGGCGCGATGGGCTACGTGATGAAAGGCGAGCCCAGCGCACGCGTCCTCCAAGGACTGCGCCAGGTGGCCGCGGGTTCATTCTTCTTCAGTGCCGCCCTCCTCGGCAGCATTGTCTCCGGCGGCGGCCCGCGTGGCGGCTCCCGTGGCGAGCCCGCCCGCATGCTCAGTGACCGCCAGCTCGAAATCTTCGAAATGGTCGGTCGGGGCTTCGATTCCCACAGCATCGCTGAAAAACTGGCCCTCAGTGCCAAAACCGTCGATGCGCACAAGGCCAACATCCGTCAAAAGCTCGGTCTGGCATCCGCACGCGAACTGCTCATGGAAGCAGTCCGCTGGGTGGAGAAATAAATCCGCCAGCAATCCCAACCACCAACCCAAGCGGGCGGCATTGATGTGCCGCCCGTTTTTGTTTTTTGGCCTGCGGCCAGGCTCAGTCCTTCGCCACGGCATCTTTGTCGGCTCTGGCGTAGTCAGCCAGGGCAGCTCGCAGCTCGGCCACTTTGGTGGGCAACCGGGTGGCAAGATCGGTGGTTTCATCCGGATCGCTGGCAAGATCGTACAACTCAACCACCTCGGTTTCTTTCTGGGGACGCAGCACGAGCTTGAAATCACCCACACGAAACGACCGGGCTCTGAAACCAGGTGCCACCGTGTAAAGCGACCGCACGGGTGGTTGTGCACCGTCGGCCAGTTGCGGCCACAGGTTCACACCATCCCATTTCAAATCACGCTCCGGTTTGAACCCGGCCAATGCGCAGAAAGTCGGCATCCAGTCAATGATCTGCACCGGGGCGTCATGTCGGCCGGGCGCCAGCTTCCCGGGCCAGCTTGCGATGCAGGGAACGCGGATGCCGCCCTGATAGACACTGCCCTTTTGATCCCGCAACGGAAGATTGTTGCCCGGCAAAGCACCTTCTGGGTAATCGTCAGGTGGATACGTCTGCCCGTTGTTTTCAGCGGTGCTACCACCATTGTCACTGGTGAAAACGAGCAGTGTGTTGTTGCGTTGGCCGGTTTGTTCGAGCGCGGCGATGATCCGGCCCACGGCATCGTCCAGGTGCATGATGCAGGCAGCGTAGTGGCGCGCCACATTGCCTTGGATGCCTGCGGGAACTTTGTCCAACCACTCCGCAGGTTCCTTGACCGGCAGATGCACCGCGGTGAAGGGAACGTAAAGGAAGAATGGCGCGTCTTTGCGTGCAGCGAGCCACTCACAGGCCTCCTTGGTGATCAAGTCGGTCACATGTCCGGCTTCAGTCAGCAGTTTCTCGTTTCGATGCCACGTCTCGCTGAACGTGCCCTTCTTGTAATGGTGATCGTAAGGTCCCACGCCTCCCGCCAGCGAACCATAGCTGTGATCAAATCCGAAATGATTCGGCCCCCACTCAGGTTTCGAGCCGAGATGCCATTTCCCGGTGATCGCGGTGTCATAGCCGGTTGTTTTCAACGCACGCGGCAACGTGACAGTGTCCCAGGGCAGCGCACGCTCGTTCTGCGGGCTGGTGACTCCAAAGCGGCTCCAGCAGCGGCCCGTCATGAGCCCGGTCCGCGTCGGGCTGCAAACTGGTGCGACATGATGTTGCGTGAGCTCCAGTCCCTCGCGCGCCAGTTTGTCGAGGTTTGGCGTGGGGGCATTTCCGCCATGAAAGGCCACATCCGCCCAGCCGAGATCATCCGCCATGATGAAGATAAAGTTCGGCTTTGATGCCGCGGCATGCAGCCACGTGGTGAACAACAGCAGCAGGCAGGCAATCGCTTTCATGGGCACGAAAACGCAGTGCCTCGCCGTGATCTCGCACGAACGGTTGCATGGCGGAATGCGTTGCGGCATAGACAACCCATGGGCAGTGCTGCGGAATCCCCCCGTTTTTCCAAGCGCGCCGGACAGTGGCTGGTTTACGCTCTGTTTCGGTGCGTGGAAGGCGTCATCAAGCTGCTGCCGATTGTCGCCATCTGGTGGATTGGACGCGCCTTGGGCACCCTGGCTTACTTTGTAGCGGGCAAGTATCGCAAACTCGCACTGCACAACCTGCGCATCGCCTTTGGCAGCGAGAAAAGCGATCCCGAACGCCAACGCATCGCCCGGGCTCATTTTAAAAGTCTGTTCGCAAACATCCTCTGTGGTTTCAAACTACCGCTGATGAGCGAGGCGGAGGTGGCGAAGCGGGTGAAGGCTGAAAACATGCATCATTTGAAGGAAGCCTTCGATGCGGGCCGGCCGCTGATGCATCCCATCATGCACGCAAGCTGCTGGGAGATCATGACACAGGTGCCCTCCCTCTATGTTTTTGGGCACAAGCCGGCCAGCATTTACCAGCCTCTGCGCAATCCCTACCTGAACGCCCTGGTACTGCGCCGCCGTGAAAAACTCGGCTACAAGCTGTTCGACAGGCAGGAGGGGTTCAACGAGCCGATGCGTTATGTCCGTGACATGGGCATGCTGGGCATTCTGGTGGACCAGCATGCTGGCTATCAGGGACAGTGGAGTCCATTTTTCGACCGGCTGGCCTCCACCACCAACATCGTGGCGCTGTGCGCCTTGCGCACCAACGCGGTGATCCTGCCGTTGATGGTCTATGACGATGGTCCTGCACGCTGGCGTTTTGTATGCGACGGACCACTCGCCACGAGTGAAGCCAAACCTGGCATCAGCGGCATCACAGCCGACATCAACCGCACCCTTGAGCGTCTTATCCGTGAGCAGCCTGAGAGCTGGTTTTGGGTGCACGAGCGGTGGAAGACGCCGATTCCGAACTTTTTGTTCCCGGGCTACAAGCGCGGCGTGGTGTTTCCGGCCGGTTACGACCAGGGCCGGTTGCAGTCATTTGAGCTGCTCATCCGCAGTCCCAACTGGCTCGGCGACGCCTGCATGGCGTTTCCAATGGTGCGTGCGATCAAGCGTGGCCGGCCCGACATCAAGATCACCATTCTCGGGCCGGACAAACTCGAAGAACTTTGGCTCTCCATGCCGGAAGTCTCCCGTTACATCGGCAAGCCGGCCAAAGAAGGCGCCTTTGCCGTGGCACGTCGAATCAAAGCCACCGGCGTGCAGTTCGACGCCGCCCTGCTATGCACGAATTCCACGCGCAGCACGCTGGAGATCTGGCTCGCCCGAATTCCACACCGCATCGGTTATCGTGGCTCGTTTCGCGCCAGACTTCTCACACATGTCATCCGGCCAAAAATCCGCGGCTCGCTCAGCAAGAACAGCAAGCATCACGCCACGCTTTACATGCATCTGGCCCAGCGCATCGGCGCGGACGTTGATCAGCCGGGCCTGTGGGATGCTGGAACACCGCCGGTTTCCACGAATGGGATGATTCGTGTCGGAGTATGCGCTGGAGCCGAATACGGTCCGGCCAAGCGCTGGCCGTTGGAACGCTTCGCTGAAGTCGTGAATCAAATCTCCGCGCAGCATCCGCAGTTCCGCTGGCAGTTGTTCGGCGCGCCGGGTGAGAAGGAGATGGGGGAAAAGCTCTCTGCCATGCTGAACGCACCGCACGAGAATCTCGTCGGCAAGACACGGCTGTCCGAGTTGATCGCGAAACTGCGCGAGTGCCAGCTCCTGCTCACCAATGACACCGGCACGATGCATCTGGCTGCCGCGCTCGGCATTCCGACCGTGAGCATCTTCGGCTCCACCTGCCCGATCGAAACTGGGCCGCTCGGCGAACGTCACACCATCATCCAGCACAAAGTGCCGTGCAGCCCGTGCTTCGAACGTGAGTGTCCTTTCGGCCATTACGAGTGCATGACGAAAATCACGCCTGAAGAAGTGGCCGCGGCGGTGTTGAAATCGGCAGGCGTGGGTGATTGAGGTCAAGATTGCCTCTTTGGCGTCGTTCACCTCGCCCCATGATTCGACGCATTGCTCTTTTCATTCTCTTCTTCACCAGCGCCGTCATTGCCGCGGAGAAACCCAACCTCATCTTCATCCTCAGCGACGACGTCGCGCAGGGTGATCTCGGCTGTTACGGTCAGAAGCTCATCCAAACGCCGAATCTCGACCGCATGGCGAAGGAGGGCACGCGTTACCTGCAAGGCTACTGCGGCACGAGCGTCTGCGCGCCTTCGCGTTCGACGTTGATGACCGGATTGCACACGGGGCACTGCCCGATTCGTGCGAATCGGGAAATCGGTAAAGAAGGTCAAAAGCCGCTGCCCGCTGGCACAATAACCATCGCGAAGATCCTGCACGACGCTGGTTACGCCACCGCCTGCTGTGGAAAGTGGGGCATGGGAATGTTCGACACGACTGGCAGCCCGCTGAAGCTCGGTTTCGATCACTTCTTCGGCTACAACTGCCAGCGCCACGCGCACAGCTACTTCCCCACGTATCTCTACAACGACGACCAGCGTTTCGAGCTGCCCGGCAACACCGGCAAAGGTGTCGGCAAAACATACGCTCAGAACCTGATCGCCGATGAGACGCTGAAATTCGTTCGTGCGAACAAGGACAAGCCCTTCTTCCTCTACTACTCGATCACGCTGCCGCACGGCAACTTCGAGATCGACAACCAGGGCATCTACAAGGACAAGCCGTGGACGCAGACGCAGAAAAACTATGCCGCCATGGTCACACGGCTCGACAGTGATGTTGGCCGCCTGGTCGACCTGCTCAAGGAACTCAAGATCGACGACAAAACACTTGTCATGTTCGCTGGCGACAATGGTTCATCCTTCGACCCGAAGTCTGAGATGGGAAAACTCTTTGAGCAGGCTTCAAACGGACTGCGCGGCTACAAACGCGGCCTTTACGAAGGAGCGTTGCGACAGGCCGCGCTCGCGTGGTGGCCCGGTCAGGTTCCTGCGGGTCGTGTGACGGATGAACCTTGGGCGTTTTGGGATTTCCTCCCGACCGCTGCCGAACTCGCGGGCGCTCCGATTACCGCGGAGTGTAAAACGGACGGACTTTCGCTGGTTTCCTTCCTCAAAGGCGGCCCGGCACCAAAGCGCGACCAGTTCTACTGGGAGCTTCACGAAGGCACCTCACTGCAAGCCGCGCGCTTTGGCGACTGGAAAGCCGTTCGCAATGGTCCCGAGACCGCGATTGAGCTCTACGACCTCAAAACCGACGCAGGAGAGACCCACGACCTCGCCAAGGAGAAGCCCGACCTCGTCGCCAAAGCCGAGGCACTCATGAAATCCTCCCGAACCGAGGACCCCGACTGGCCTTTGATCCAGAAGAAGCCTGGCAAACCAAAGACGAAGAAACCGTGAGCCCTTGACGCAGCCCTGCTGCGTCCCAATTTCATTCTTGACCAAAGTGTGTCATTTGGGGAAAATCACTTTTACCGTGAAAACTCGTTCACTGGTTCTGCTGATGCTGCTGGCGCCGCAAGCTTATGCCGCGACGGTCATCGACTCATTTAGCGCCGTCGAAGGAGGCAATCCCGACAATGTAAGCGTCGTTGGCGTGTCCGGGGGCACCACGGTCACCTTCGCGATCAGTCCTACTGTCACAGATCCGGTCGGCAGCAACCGCAGGATCACAGTCGGCCAGTTTTCCGGCGGGCAGAACGCTGACCTGTCGATTGATGGCGGAGGCTCGGCAGTCCTGGGATCGACTGCCGGTGCGACGAGCACTTGGTCCATTCTCTACGGCATCAATTTCCCTGGACTGCACTTTGACGCCACTGCGGATGGCGCGGCTGCTTTCCGGCTCACCTTTGACAGCTTCGACCCGGATTTGGAGTATAACATCGCAGCTTACGGCTACACAGGAAGCGGTACCTCAGCTTCTGGCACTTATCAGCCAATCACCAGTTCCGTAGTTGACGTCCTGTTCAGTTCGTTCAGTAACTTCAGCAACATTGGGTTCAATGATCTCAATCAACTCGAGATTCGAATTCGCGACAGTGGTCTGACTCATGGTGGCACCGCGTCCATCACCCAGTTTGAGACCATTGCCGTTCCCGAGCCTTCACGTGCTGCACTGCTTGTCGCCGCATTGACTGGTTGGTTGATGCGTCGCCGCCGCAGAGTTGTTCTGTAGACGTGGAGATATCCGCACAAAAAAGCCCGGAGATCTGCTCTCCGGGCTTTTGCATGACGTGAGTCTTCGTCGGACCCTGATCAGTTCACGTCGAGGCACACGCCTTCGACCGTGCTGCGGGCGAAAATTTTGCCGTTGGCGAGGATCGGATAGCTCCAGACCTTGCCTTCGAGCACGTCTTTGCGGGCCACTTCCTTGTACTTTTCGGGATTGGCTTCAGCGACAACGATTTCGCCTTTGTCGCTGGTGGCGATGATTTTGTCACCTGCGAGAATGACCTGGCCGGGGCCGAAACCCTTTTCAGCCCATTTGTCTTCACCGGTGCGGATGTCCACGCAGGCAAGAGGGCCTGCGCCGTATTCCTTGAAGCTGAACATGCCGTAGAGGTAACCGTCTTTGACGACCGGCGTGCTCCAGTGATTGAAGCACTGGTTTTCACGACGCCAGATTTGCGTGGCTTCGAGCTTGCTGCCGTTTTTGGCGAGCTTGAATGCGCCTGCACCGACGCCGTAACCCGCGGAGCAATACACGATGTCGCCAAACACGACCGGTGAAGCGGCGGTGCTGACCTTGTAGGGGAAGTCGGCACGCCAGAGGACTTCACCTTTCTGCGGACTGACTCCAACAAGGCCCTTCTGCGTGAAGAAAATGGCCTGATGCACGCCGAGGATGTCGGCGAGAATCGGTGTGGCGTGGGTCATCTTGTCGTCTTCGCCCTTCCACACGACTTTGCCGGTGTTTTTGTCCAAACCGATCAGCGCCTCGCCTGCGCCGCCACCGGCGAGCATCAGGATGTCGCCATCGATGAGCGGAGAAGCGGCGTTGTGCCATTTGATCTGCACACCGGCGTTCTCCTTCATCACATCGTGCTTCCAAACTTCCTTGCCACTGGCGGCGTCAAAGCAGAACACGCCAAGCATCGAGTCGATGACATACACTTTGCCGCCATTGATCACCGGCGTGCTGCGGGAACCGTCACCACCCTTGTTGTCAGGCGTGCCGGCATCGCCACCGCCATCGTATTTGGCGATGACCGTGAGAGGCTTGCTCCAAAGTTGCTTGCCGGTCTTTTCATCGAGGCAAACGAGCATCTCACCTGTGTTGCCGTCGGTTTCGCCCGTCACAAGCGTGTAAGCCTTGCCATCAGCGACGGCGAAGGAACTGAAGCCAAGGTTCGTCGGCGATTTCCAGACTTCCTTGAGGCTCCATTTGGCTTTGGGGAGAGCGGGAACGATGCCGTTGCCAGCGGGGCCGCGGAACGTGGCCCAGTCGTCAGTGGCGGAGAAAGCGGCCGTGGCGAGTGCCAGACCGAGCGTGGTAGTGAGGTGGGTGCGTGTCATGGGATGAGAAAATGGGAACGCGGGACGTGATGGGCTCTTTCGAGCAGAGCCAGGGGGCAGAGTTTCAGAGGTCAGAGCGGTGGCAAAACGGCGATTCTGAGGCTCTGCCCTCCGAAGCTCTGCTGCTCTGGCATTCACTCCACCGGCCGACGGGAGCGCGGTTCGCGCGTGACAGTGTCGCCGACACCAGGGCTGGTGACGAACGGGCCGTCGGCCATTGGTGCCACTTTGGTGAAACCCACGTCGGGCATTTCACTGGGCTTGCCTTCGAGCGGGAAATCCTTCCGCAGCGGGAAATACGGGTAGCCTTCCCACATGAGGATGCGGCGCAGATCGGGATGGCCGCTGAACTTGATGCCCATCATGTCGTAGACCTCGCGCTCATGCCAGTTGGCGGTCGGCCAGAGGTCGCTGACGGTGGGAACGTCCACATCCTCGGCCACGGCGGCACGCACGCGGAGGTGTTGATGATGGCCGTAGCCGTAGATCTCATACACCATCTCAAAACGCGGCTCCTTGCCCATGTAATCGAGGCTGGAGACATCCACGAGGTAATCGAAGGCCAGTTCGTCGCGGCAGTATTTCAGCAGCGGCTTCGCGCTTTCGAGCGTGACGACAAGCGTCTGCTCTCCGCGGAATTCCTTCGTTTCGAGCACGGCGGAGCCGAATTTCTGCTTCAAGGCTTCAACCATCTGGGCGGCGTTCATGGCGGGACGAAGAAAAAATTACGCGGTGAGTTCGGCGATCAGTTCCTTCTTCTGCTCGACGAAGGAATGCTCAGTTTCGATCTTGTGCTGGAGCCGCATCAGGCCCTCAAGCAGCGCCTCGGGGCGCGGCGGGCAGCCGGAGATGTAAACGTCCACCGGGATGAGCTGGTCGATTCCCTGGAGCACGGCGTAGCTGCGATACATGCCGCCGCTGCTGGCGCAGGCGCCCATGGCGATGCACCACTTCGGCGCGGGCATCTGGTCCCAGATGCGCTTTACGGCGAGGGCCATCTTGTAGGTCACCGTGCCGGCCACAATCATGACGTCGGCCTGGCGGGGGGAAAAGCGCATCACTTCGGCGCCGAAGCGGCTCAGGTCGTAGCGACTGCACGCGGCGGCCATCATCTCGATAGCGCAGCAGGCGAGGCCCATCGGCATCGGCCACATGGAATTCTTGCGCATCCAGTTGATGGCGGCGTCGAGCTTCGTGAAAATGACATTGCCCTCGACCTTCGAGTCGTAGGCGGCGTGAGTGGCGTCTGCGGGGGCGACCATGAGCGTCAGGGGTTTGGGGGAACGCTCAGAATTACCCCCCGTGCGCAGGGGCGGCAATCGGATTGTGAATCTTTTCACAAGGGGGACGGAAGCGGTCCGCCCTGCGGATAACCTCTTTTCAGCTTGCCTGACCCGCGGCCCTTTGGCGGAATACCGCAACACCGCTTTGACCCGCATCATTTCCCTCAATCCACCCATCCACTTTATCAATTCGCCTGACACCACCGCATCAGGCACCCTTGCCGCCATTCTCCTCCTGCCATGAACTCACACCATCGCTGGCTTCTCGAACAACTCCCGCAATGGGAGCGCGACGGACTCCTCACCGCCGACGCGGTGCGCACCTTGCGCGAACGGCATGCGGTGGACGACTCGCAGCCGGGCGTGGCGCAGATCGTGATGGGCGCGCTCGGGGCGCTGCTGATCGGCACCGGACTGATTGCGGTGATCGGCTTCAACTGGGATGACTTCTCGCGACCGGTGCGGCTTCTCTTCGCGTTTCTGCCGCTGCTGGCCGCGCAGTTCTTCAGCTTTCGGACGCTGCAGCGCGGCGACGCCGCACCAGCCTGGATCCGGGAAACGACAGCGTTGTTTCAAACACTGACCGGCGGGGCGTGCATCGCACTCGTGTCACAGATCTACAATCTCGGCGGCGAATGGCCGGATTTCCTGTTCTGGTGGATGCTGTTGAGCCTGCCGCTGGTCTGGGTGCTGCGCTCAAGCTCGGTGGCGATCTTTTATCTCGTCTGCATCGCCATCTGGAGCGTGGACCGCATCGAACGTGGAGCGCCCTGGCACGACAGTCCGATGATCTATCCGTTGCTGCTGCTGGGAATGCTGCCGTTCTGGCCCGGCTGGCCGCCGAAGCGCACGCTTTCCATCTCGGTGCGCTGGGCCATGACGATCAGTGCCATCGTCGGGCTATGCAGCGCGGCTGTTTTCACCAGCCAGCGCAGCAGCAGCTTCTTCGGATACAATGAACACAGCTTCTTCTGGCTGTGGACGCTGACCGGCGCGGTGCTTGCGCTCTTCCCGCTCAATCAAGCGGCGATCCTGGAGCCTACGCGGCGCAAACCGCAGGTCGTGCTCGGTTGCCTGTGGCTGCTCGGTTACGGCATCGCGATGACCTTCCGCGATGCCACCCGGTATGTCATGGAGGGGAGCGCGTTCGCACTGCTTCTGCCGTGGTGCTGGGGCCTGCTTGCGGTGCTCGCGGTCTTCGCGGTGGTGGCGCTGCTGCAAAAACGCTGGGCGGTGCTGGCAATCTCCTCACTCGCTCTGTTGCCGCTGGCGGCCTCTCCTTTTGTGAAGGCCGAGGACGGATACTACAATTCCACGCTCTCCTGGTTCGCAACGTTTCAACTCGCGGGCATTGGCATCACGCTGATCGTGCTGGAATTCGCTGGCAAGAAAGGCGCGCCGCGTCTCGGTGCCGCGCTGCTCTCCGGCCTCCTCATCGCGCGCATGTCGGACAGCCACTTCTCGCTTCTGGCCAAAGGCATTGCCTTCATCGCGGTCGGTGTGGCGTTCCTGGCCTTCAACATCCTCATGAGCCGTCTGCGTCGTTCGAAACAACTCCCCGCATCATGAAATCACTGCCCATTCTCCTTTTCATCCTCGCTGCGCTTGCCCAGTGGGCCGCACCGCTCTCACAAATCTGGACGCACGAGCAAGTGCTGGCCAAAGGCACCCTCGTCCGACTCAAATGCCGCGCCCCTGATCCCTACGACCCGCTACGTGGCCGTTTCCTCGCCGTGCGACCGGAGCAAACGGACGCCACCGTGCCCGATGGTGCCAAGATTGATCGTGGTTCGCAGGTTTTCTTCACGCTCACGCCGGGAGCAGATGGCTTGTCCACCATCACCACCGCATCGCTCACGCCTCCGGCCACCGGAATCTGGCTGCGTGCGCGTGCCGGTTACGTCTATAACGACAAAGTCACCATCGCATGGCCGTTCGAGCGCTTCTACATCAACGAAAAGCTCGCGCCCGAGGCCGACAAGTGGTTCGCCGAAAACATCCGCAGCGATCAGGGTATCATCGCCGAGGTGCGTGTGCTCAATGGCCGCGCGGTGCTTGCTGATCTCTCGCTGAATGGCAGATCGTTCCGCGAGATCCTCAAGGAGCGGGTGAAGTGAATGTGAGACAGGCTGGCAGCCTGTCTCACGCATCACATCGTCACTTGCATCCTCGCCGCACCGGCTTCATTCGCGGCGCTTGCAACCGCTCCACATCATCGACGCCATCGGCCCGTTTTTCCGCGGGCATGACGTGCGCACGATCAACTGGTCCAAAATCCCCTGGCAGAACGTGCCGAAGACGCGTGATGCCGAATCCGACGCATGGTGGGCGCAAGTGCGGGCGGATTTGACGAAGTTCGCCGATCAGGCCGCGGCCTGGGGCTTCAACGCCGTCTCGCTCGATGATGTGACGCATCTGGCAGATCACCCGTGGCTCGAGGCAGAACTGCGGGAACGCATCGCACTCTACCGCGAGGAATTCACCCGCTGCTTCGCGATCTTCGTCGAACGTGGCCTGCAGGTGCATCTGACGATGGACGTGATGACCTTCACGCCGGAGCTGCGTCGCCGCATGATCGAGTCGAAGCGCGAGGTAAATGACTACCTCGCCGAATTACTCGACGGTTTCTTCACCGCGTTTCCGCAAGTGGCGGGAATCATCGTGCGAATCGGCGAATCGGACGGCAAAGGCGTCCATGATGAATTCCGCAGCGAGCTGGTGGTCCATAAACCCGCGCAAGCGCGCCGCCTGCTGCTCGATCTGCTGCCGGTTTGCGAAAAGCATGTGCGCCGCCTCATTTTCCGCACATGGACCGTCGGCGCCTATCGCATCGGCGATCTGATGTGGCACCGCGGAACATTCAAGAACGTCTTCGCCGGCATCCAAAGTCCCGCGCTGGTCATCTCGATGAAGTACGGTGAGTCCGACTTCTTCCGCTACCTGCCGCTGAACTCGAACTTCTTCCGCACCGACATCCCGAAGATCGTCGAGCTGCAAACGCGGCGTGAGTACGAGGGTTGCGGCGAGTACCCGAGCTTCGTGGGCTGGGAATACGAGCGCTACGTGCGCGAGCTGAAGCACGCGCCAAACGTCATCGGTTGCATGGTGTGGTGCCAGACCGGCGGCTGGGTGCCGTTCCGGCGCATCGCGTTGATCGATCCCGAAGCGATCTGGATCGACCTGAACACCTTTGTCACGCTGCGTATCATGAAGGACCGCACGCCCGTGGAGGAAGCGGTGCGTGCCTTTGCCAAAGAACGTGATTTGGGCGATGCCGAGGCGCTCATCGAATTGCTGCGTTACTCCGACGAAGTCATTCGCGAGCTGCTCTACGTGGAGGAATTCGCGCAGCAGAAGCTCTTCTTCCGCCGCGTGCGCATCCCGCCGGTTTTGCAGGTGTATTGGGGGAACATCTTCATCAACCACAGCGTGAAGAAGCTGCTGCACTACTTCGTGCGCGAGCCGGAGGCCGCGCTGCGTAGTGCTTCACGCTGCATGGAGAGGCTGGAGCAGATGATCGCGCTCGCTCCACGCGCCGGTGTGCCTGTGGCCGATCTCGAATACATGCGCGACACGTTTCATCTGCTCGCGCTCGCGCGTGAGTACTGCTTCACCGAGTTCACGCCGGAGATGGAAACTCGATTGCGCGAGGCCAAACGCGCCTACAAGGCCCGGTACCCCAAGCGGGGCCTGCGTGCGCGTTACCGCATCAAAACCGACTTCAAACCCTTCTGGCTGCACCGCCGCTACCTCGGCTGGGCCGTCGAGCTGCTCCTGCGCCGCCGCCGCGGCTACCGCATCATCGACCGCCTGCTCATCCTGCACGTGCTGTCGATGATTTACCGCTTTGTCGCGTGGCGCAAGCCGCACTGGATTCCCGGCTTCGCCAAGGACAGCGCGATGGGCGTGGACGTGGTGTTTCGATAAAGTAGCCCTGTTCCTGCGGAACAGGGCTACTTTAGATCAAATCTTCACTTCCCAGCCTTTGCGATAACCCTCGCGGCCCCAGAGCTTCATCGCTTCGGCGTTGTCGAGGATTTTGCCGGTCTTGGGATCGCATTTCACCACGGTGTTGGTGCGGTAGGCCATGTTGCCGAGGTGACACATCATCGTACTCTTCTGGCCTTCTTCGATCGGGCTGTTGAGTTTTGCCTCGCCACGAATCGCTTCGATGAAATTGCCGATGTGTGAGACGTCGCCTGTGCCGGCGGTGCCGGCCTTGCCTTTGCTGATCTCTGCACCCTTCGGGTCGTAGATCGTCCACGTATCACGCGCCGCAGCCATCGTGCCGTTGTCGCCATAGAACATGACTTCCGCCAGCGGCTTCTCTGCTGCGCGCGGATGACTGGAGCTTTGCACCCACTCACAGCCCGCGTGGCCAAAATCATACACAGCCGTGCCAGTGTCCGGCGTTTCCTGCGCGTCGTCGTAGGAGTAGCGGCCGCCGTTATAGGTCGTGCGCAGCGGATACTCGCCCTTCAGGCCCCAGCGCAAAATGTCGAGCGTGTGAATGCCGTTGTTGCCAAGCTCGCCGTTGCCCCAGTGCCAGAACCAATGCCAGTCGTAGTGCACGATGGATTTGAAATCGTGTTTCGCGTCATCCGGCACCGGCCCTTGATACAAATCGAAGTCCGTTTCCCCCGGCGCGAGCTTTTCATTCACCGCGAGCGTCTTGCGCGTGTTGTAGTAGAAGGCGCGGCCATAACGAACCTCACCGATGGCGCCGCCGTGCAACGCGGCGATGGCGTCCTTCATCCACGTGCGGCGCTGATTGCCCATCTGCACGAGACGGTCGTACTTTTTCGACGCGGCGACGATCATCTCCGCCTCATGCGGGTTCTGGCTGCCCGGTTTTTCGACATACACGTGCTTTCCGGCCTGCATGCACAGCAGCGCTGCCGGCGTGTGCCAGAAGTTCGGCGTGGCAATGAAGACGGCGTCGAGTGTCTTGTCATCGAGGAAGGTGCGGAAGTCCTTCACGCCCTGGCAGGACACTGCCTGCGTGCTGTTGATCACCTTGAGGCCGCTCTCGAGCCGCTTCGGGTCCACCTCGGCCACATAGGCGATCTCCACATTCGGAATCTTCAAAAGCGCGCCGACATGCCCCATGCCACGGCCCAGCGCGACGACGGCAACTTTGATTTTCTTTTGCGCGGCGTCTGCGGCACGGAGTTTCGGCAGGGTGGACACCGCGGCGAGCGCGGACGTTTGGTGGAAAAAAGTGCGGCGGTTCATGGTGGTGCAAAGAATCGGCTCCGAGGAGGTCTGTCTTGCGCTCATTCCAATCTTCCTCGTCCTCCTACTCCCTTCTAGTTCTCCATTTCCATTCAGGGACGACGAGGAGGAGCAGGATTGCCAAACGGTGATTTCTGCGCCAACAATCCCTCCGCCCATGACCTTCGCCGAGCTTCACCGAATCTATCACCAGCCCTTCTTCGACCTCCTCAAGCAGGCCCGCGCCGTGCATGACGAGCATTGGACCGGCAACGAAGTGCAGTTGTGCACCCTGCTCAGCATCAAGACCGGCGGTTGCAGTGAAGACTGCGGTTACTGCGCTCAAAGCGCCCGTTACACCACCGGCGTGCAGGCGGAGAAGCTCATGCCGAAGGAACAGGTCATGGAGCGCGCCCTTGCCGCGCGTGCCAGCGGCTCCACCCGCTTCTGCATGGGCGCGGCATGGAAAGGCGTGCGCAAAGGCACCCAAAAATTCGACCAGGTGCTCGACATCGTGCGCGACGTTGCAAAGCTCGGCATGGAAGTCTGCGTCACGCTCGGCGAACTCGGCGCGGATGAAGCCGCCGACCTCAAGCAAGCCGGCGTCACCGCCTACAACCACAATGTGGACACCTCGCCCGAGCATTACCCGAACATCGTCAGCACGCACACCTTTGAGGACCGCCTGCGCACCATCCGCCACGCGCAGGATGCCGGCATGTCCGTCTGCTGCGGCGGCATCCTCGGCCTCGGCGAGACCATCGACGACCGTCTGAAGATGCTGGAGGTCATCTCCAATTTCAATCCGCAGCCCGAAAGCATTCCGATCAACGCCCTCATGCCCATCAAAGGCACGCCGATGGGCGACAACGAAGTCGTCGATGCCTTCTCGTTCGTCCGCATGATCGCCGTCACGCGCATCGCCGTGCCGAAGGCCAAGGTCCGCCTCAGCGCCGGCCGCACGAACCTCAGTCGCGAAGCCCAGGCCCTCGCCTACTTCGCCGGTGCGAACTCCATCTTCTACGGCGACAAGCTCCTCACCGCCGCCAATCCGCGCGCCAACGAGGACATGAAACTCCTCCGCGACCTCGGCCTCGCTCCCTTGGAGCCCAATCCCGGCCTCGAAGCCCCCGAGTCCATGGACGGCGTCCCGCTCAGCCCCTGCTGCGACCATTCCTGCGAGAAGGAAAAAGCGAGCGCGTGCTGCTGACAAACTGAATCGAGCTTCCCAAGCGGGCTTGATCTGATGAACATCACGTTTCGACTTGTTCGGTTACTCTTGTTGCCTTTTCCGGTGGCTACACTGCTCGGAAGCTTGGCCTTGGTGATCGTAGATCACGCAATGCGACCTGATCGTTCTGGCATCGATGACTCTATGGATGCCGGTTTCATGGTTGGAAGCATCATGATCTTTACTTTGGTGGCCTCGCTCCAAGTTTTTCTGGGATTGCCGTCGTTGCTGCTTCTGGATTTCCGAAAGAGCAAGGAGCGCACTTACTTGGTCACAGGGGTTTTGATAGCCATCGCGCTTTCCTTTGGAACATCACGAGTGCTTGTGGCTCCACAACTTGGTGAGACGATGGGCTGGATGTATCCGCGTGTTTTTGCGTTTTGGGGAGTTCCCGTCGTCCTTGGGTATTGGGTCGCGTTTCGTATGCGACCTAATTAACGCCGTGAGACATCACACTACCGCCTTCAACAGCCGCGCCAGATACAGACTCGCGGTCTTGCCGACTTCGACGACTTCCGCGTGATGCAGTGTCTGCGGTTTCAAACCGGCGGCCCAGTTGGTGAGCATCGAGATGCCGGCCCCTTCCATGCCGAGCGCGCGGGCTTGAATCGCCTCGGTTGACCTCTCCCGCAAAAGAACTAACCTTCCCCCATGCAAGCGGTCGAATTCACCACCGAGCTACACGGAGATTCCAGTTTCCCGATTCCGGGGAACATTGCCGCCCAGCTTCCGAAGAGCGGAACCGCACGTGTCATCGTTTTGACGGATGTGGACGACGATGACGGCTGGCGTGAGGCCGCTTACGGCCAGTTCCTCAAAGACGACGCCGAGGAAGACGCCATCTACGAAACACTTGCGTAGCATGTTCGGCGAGATCCAGCTCTGCCGGTTTCCTTTCACCTCGGGCACGGGGTTCAAAATTCGGCCCGCCTTGGTGCTGTTCGATCTTGGTCAGGACGCGATCATCGCCCGTGTGACCTCCGTGCTCAGAAGCGGCCCGCTCGATGTCACCGTGCGCGACTGGCAGGCAGCCAACTTGCTCAAACCTTCAACCGTGCGTTTGGATCGCCTCGTCACCGCCGAGAAGGCAATCTTCATCCGTCGCCTCGGCAGCTTGAGCAGCAATGACCTCGAAGCGGTGCGCACGCGCTGGAATCAAACGATGCGGTTGTGAGTTTGCTCACACCACCGCCTTCAACAACCGCGCCAGATACAAACTCGCGGTCTTGCCGACTTCGACGACTTCGGCGTGATGCAGGGTCTGCGGCTTCAAACCGGCGGCCCAGTTGGTGAGCATCGAAATGCCGGCGACTTCCATGCCGAGCGCGCGGGCTTGAATCGCCTCCGGCACGGTGGACATGCCGACGGCGTCCGCGCCGAGCGTGCGCAGCATGCGGATTTCGGCGGGTGTTTCATACTGCGGGCCGAGCAACGCGGCATACACGCCCGCGTGCAGCTTCAAACCGAGCGCCACAGCCGCGGCGTGGAATTTTTCACACCACGCGCGCGAATAGACCTCGCTCATGTCATGGAAGTTCGGTCCGCCGAGCAGTGGCGTGGTGCCCTGGAGGTTGATGTGATCGGTGATGAGCATCAAACCACCGACGTGGAAGTGCTCGTCGATCGCTCCCGCCGCGTTCGTGAGTACAACACGCTTCACGCCGAGACTGTGCATGAAACGAATGCCCGCCGTGACCTCCGCCGCGCTCAGACCTTCATACAAATGCCGCCGCCCCTGAGCGATGAGAACCGGCTTGCCGTTGTGCTGCGCCAAAACAAACCGTCCCGCATGCCCTGGCACCGTGGAAGCACTCAAACCGGGCACCTCGGCATACGGCACCTCGCATTCGACTCCAAATGCCTCTGCCACACCTCCGAGGCCAGAACCAAGCACGATGGCCGTTTCGGGGCGGGCACTTTGAATTTGGGCAAGACTCATGCGGCCAATGTTCGAGCGGCAATGCGTTGCTTCAACTGCTGATACAGCTCCTCCACCCGCGGCATCTCGATCCCCGCTGTCTTCGCCCTGCGCACCGGTTCACCCCAGATTGCTTCGAGTTCGACCTCGCTGCCTGCGAGGAAATCAATCAGGCTGCTCGGCTTGTAGGCGGACATCGTCCTTGTGCGTTCGATCATGACGTCGATCAAACCCAATGGAATCTCGAAGCCGAGCTTGCCTGCTGTGACGATGATTTCGCGCATCAAATCACGCACCCGCTGTTCCAGCACCGCATCTGCGAGAATCGCCGCCGTGTCTTTGTTCCCGGCAGCGATGGAAAGGCCGTTGAAGGGAATGTTCCAGACGAGTTTCTTCCAACGCGCCGTGATGAGGCTCGGTTCGACGACACAATCGATGCCACAGCGCCGGAACTCCGCCGCCAGCGCTTCCATGCGCGTTTGTGGAGCCCCGCTGTGCTCACCGAGCGCGATTTGCCCCTGCGCAATGTGATGAATGACGCCGGGTGCGATGCGGTTGATGCACACGAAGCACAAGCCACCCAGCACGCGCTCCGAGCCAAAGTGCTGCGCGAGGAAATCATCGCTGCCGAGGCCGTTTTGCAACGTGAGGATCACCGTGTCGTCCTTCAACAGCGGCGGCAGCAAATCGAGCAACGCCTCATTCGCCGTGGCCTTCATCGCGATGATCACGAGATCACACAGTCCAATCTCCGTCGTGCTGCGATGGCAGTTCACCTGCGGCAGATCGAAGTCACCGAGATGGCTCTGAATCTTCAGCCCGTGCTGCTTCACGTGCTCGTAATCTGAGCGCATCAGAAAGTGCACGTGGTTCCCATGCTGCGCCAACCGGCCACCGTAGTAGCAGCCGATGGCTCCAGAGCCGATGATGGCGATGCGTGGTCTGGTTGGAACGATCTCTGACACGCATCCAGTCTGCGAAGATGTGTGTCCGATTCAACCCGTCCAAGACGACTCGATCCCGGAGGGATCCGAGAAATTAGCCAGGGGTCGCAGACCCCTGGAATGCAGTGGTCCCATGATTTTCTAAAGAGCGCATGCCGGAGGTATGCGAGAGCTTTTCGCCGGCCCAACGATGACGTTCAGCACGCGGACGTTTCTCGCATACCTCCAGCATGCGACCTTGATGAAGAGAGGCTTGTCGATTGGTCCAGGGGTGGCGCTCGCTGCGCGATCTTACCCCTGGCTACCTTCTTCGATCCCTTCGGGGTCGGAATGCCTGTTCACTTCACCATCAAATAATGCCGCGTCTTGCCGTGCTTTTGTTTGTTCGTCAGCGGCGGCAGGTCGAGGTGGAAGAAGTGGCGCAACGTCTTCGTGTGATGCTTCAAAACGGCCTTCGCCGCTTCTTTGAGCGCGATCCAGCGCTTCCACGGATGATCGGGCGCGTGGCTGATGTGGCGCAGCAGGCTCAGCCATTCGACGTAGGCACGGGAAATATCACCCTCGGCGATGCCAGCCTTCAAATCCTGTGCGCCAGGCTGCTCGGGATGCAGCATGGCATCGAGCAACTCCGCAGCGCCCTCGCCGTAATCGATGGGCAGGCCGTTTTCGAGGTAGCCATGATGATTGATGAAGCCGTAGGTGCCACGGCACACGGCGGCGAGCCGCTCGGAGCCGCAATCGTGTGGCAGATCGAACTTCGAACCGCTGCGCAGATTCGCCATGTGATGCACGAGGTCGTCGGCGGGATAACTTTCGTCCTCCAGCGCGGCGACCACGGCGAGACCTTCACCATGCTGGAAGAAGCTGAAGATTTCACCGCGACGCGTCGGGACGCCGTTGGCGTCGATGAGACCGAGCGTGCGCCACGAGTGAATCGGCGAACCGACACGGGGTTCGTGATGCGGCCTCTCCTCGTCGGATTCGTGCTTGTGCACGCCGGTCGCATGGCGCACGACGACACCACGCTCCTGCGGAGCAAACAGAAGACGATGATGCGAATCCTCGTAAGCCATCACCTCGACCGGCGAGAGATCGAAGCAGGCAAAAACAAGGTTTTCCTTCGCCACGGTGCCGATGAACTCCGGCGCGACGTCTTTGATAACGTCGTCGCTGTGTTCGAGGATCGCATTCGCAAGTTCACCGGCATGCAGCACGGTGATTTCTTCGAGGGGGAACGTTTCCGCCTTCCGCGGAAGCTTCAACAGACGGCGGATCGACTTCGTCGGTCGGATGTGATCCGCCGGCTCATCCACCGGCGTGCCGAGGCTGATTTCGACGCCGTAAGTCACGAGGGGTGGCTCGGTTTCACCGCAGTGAGGCAAAGAGGCAGAGGTGGCAGAGTGTTTTTCAGATGAAACATCTCCGCGTCCTCTGCTCCTCTGCCCCTCTGCGGCAAATCGAACGTCCACAGCGCTCCGCCTGATTTTCCCCACGCGACCAATGCCATGCGCAAACTTCGCCGCGAAGGCCGGAATCGTCAGCGCGGCATGCACGCGGCTCAACGGAACACGTTGCAACGCGTGGCGGTGTTTGCGCTCCCACTCGCCGAACGAGTTCAAAATCTGCCGCTCGGTCGCTTCGAGGCCGAAGAGCGCCTTTTCAGTCTGCAAAGGCGTGTTGGGCTCCTCATCTTCGAGGCCGAGCAACGGCGGCACTTTCGCATACAGGCGTTTGGCGAAAAGCGTTGCCGCTTCGAACGGATTCTCCTGCTTCAGCGCCGCATGTTTCATCACGCGTAGAAAAATCGGCCACGCGAGCAATGCGCTGCGATGCAGTCGCGCAGACCGCGCATCGAAGATCGACGGGCTGTCGCGGCTGGTGACGACGTGGCCTTTGTCATCGAGTCCACGGCGTCCGGCGCGACCGTACATTTGCAGCAGCTCGTCGGGCGCGAGTTTGTGCTCGCTGCGACCGTCGTGGAAAGTCGTGCCAGCCACGTGCACGCTGCGCACGGAGAAGTTGATGCCCGCGGCCAGTCCCATCGTCGCCACGATCACGCGGAGCTGCCCCGCTTTCGCCAGCGGCTCGATCACGCCCGCGCGCGCGCCATACGACAAACCGCTGTGATGAAACGCAATTCGCCGCTCGATCAACGTCGCCAGATCCTTGCCGCACACGGCCCGCTGCTCCGGCGTGAGGTCCAGCGGATCGCCCATCGGCAAATCGGCCGCGAGTCTGCGCGCAATGGACTCCGCCTCCTTGCGGCGTGGCGCGAAAATCAACAACGGTGCGAGATCGGCGAGCATCACCGCCGCGGCGAATCGCGGCCAGTAATGATCAAACTGCCGCTGACGCTGCGGCAACGTCTCCATCGGTGCTTCTTCGAGCGGCACCGGCCGTTCACGTGTCGCCACGACTTCCGCTTTGCGATTCAAGCCGCGCAACCACGCAACCACGTCCTCCGGATTCGCCACCGAACCGCTCAGCAACAGCAAACGCGTTTCCGGCGGCGCCAGCGCAATCGCCGCTTCGTAATTCGCACCACGAGCATGGTCGGAGATCATCTGATACTCGTCGATCACCAGCAGCGCCGGTCCTTCTCCACGCACGAGTCGCTCGAGCTGCGTCTCCAGCGTCGCGACAACGACCGGAGCATCGACATTTTCCGCGATGTCGCCCGTGGCGATGCCCACATTCCAATTGGCCTCCTTCCACTCGGCGTATTTGTCATTCGCGAGAGCGCGTGTCGGCACGGTGTAGATCGCCTGGCCCTGCAGATGCCGGCCCTGATGCAGCAGCTCAAAGATGTACGTCTTGCCCGCGCCCGTCGGTGCGCTCACGACCACATCCGTGCCCGCACGCAACAAATTCACCGCCTGATGCTGCCAGGGATCGGGAAGTTTGAGCTGGTTGAGGGAAGGGAGCATGTGCTCCGCCTTTTAAGGCGGTCACGCCGAAGCCGCAACGATCCCGATCAGCCGCCGCAGATTCTCCCGCGCAGGCTGTTCCAGTCGCTGCCGTGCCCAGACGGTGAGGTAGAGCTGCTTCCGGTCCAAAAAGCCCCGCAGGATCTCCACCCGTTTCTCACGATAGACCTCTTCCGGCACCCAGCTGTATTCCTGTCGAATCTGTCCCTCATATTCGAGCACCCGCTCCCACGGCTGGCCCAGGATCGCGAGGTCGATGTCGATGATCCACGCGTCATCGCTGCCATCCCCAGACGTGTGCGACTTCGTGAGCATGATCAGCCGCGCCACCTCGTGTGCTGTTTCGCCATCACCCAACGCCTGTAAGGCCAGGCCGGCGCTGCGCTCCTCATTGTCGCTGCCTTTCGGATCATAAACCACATCATGAAACCACAGCGCCATCTCCACGAGATCAGGCCGTGACATCAAACCGGCCGCCTTGATCTCTTCAAAGAAGCGCAGGCACTCATCGAGATGCTGGAGCGTGTGATAAGCACGCTGCGGCTCTGACCAAGCCGAGATCAAGCGGGCATGCCAGTCCCCGCCATCGCCAGACTCGCTCATGCGTCGCCACAGGGGCTGCCAGTTCTCGAAGGAGGTTCGCATGATTAAAAGAGGATGTTTTCAACAAACCGCGCCACATGCGCCGGCAATTTACGGTGCTTGCGGGTGAGAACGACCATTTCGCGCTCAAAGTGATCTGCGAGCGGCAATATCACCAACGACTCTTTGCGCCGATACAGTGCCAATGCGCGACGCGGCACGAATGCGACCCCGTAGCCGCTGGCGACGAGATTGATGATGAGGTCGAAGCTGTCGAGTTCCATCGCAGGGCTGACGGAGAGGCCGCGGCGTTTCATCCACTGGCGCAACTGTCTGCCAGTGTTCGTCGTGGAGTCGATCATGAGCCACGGCTGGTGATGAACCCAGTTCTTGAGTCGGTCGGCCCGTTTCACCGGCGCTTGATGGGCCAAAGATGCCGGGGCGATCAGCTCGAAGCGATCTTTGAAACGATGCGTCACCCTCACGGAGTCAGGCAGCCTGGCGGGAGCGCACAAAACGCCGACGTCAGTCTCATTCGTGTCGAGCGCCGTGAGAATCGCGCTGCCCGAATGATAACTCACCCGGCAGATGATTTCTGGTTGCCGCTGCCGGTTCGCATGAAAAAGGCCCGGCATATGCGCCATGGCCAGCGTACGCGAGATGCTGACGCGCACTTCGGGCCTCACACTGCCAAACGTGGCATGCAAACCGTCCAAGGTCGCGGCGACACCGCCGATGAGTCGTGCTGCTTCGGCTGCGAGATAAGCACCGGCTTCAGTGATCTCGACTGAACGGGTGGTGCGATTGATCAGATCGAGCCCCAACCGGTTTTCGAGCGCTTGCATCTGCCGCGTCAGGGCGCTTTGCGAGAGCCCTGCCTCGCGTGCAGCCCTCGTGAAGCTGCGATGCTTCACCACCAGGTGATAGAGATGCAGCGCATGCAGATCGAACGGCTTGGTGGCGAGGTATTGTTGCATGATAAGCAACAAAGCATGCAATTAATGCACTTCACGCAATTCTTCCTCGGAGCAGAGTGCAGCATTCAACCCAACAACCCGCGCTCCTCCCATGGCCCAAATCACCGAACGCCTGCCTCAAAACGTCCCCGGACGCTTCTACGTGGACTCATCCTGCATCGACTGCGGGTTGTGCCCTTCCACTGCAGCCAATCATTTCCGCCGCGATGACGACATCGGCCAGAGTTACGTTTTTCGACAGCCGTTGACTGCTGATGAGATCGCGCTGTGCCTTGAAGCTCTCGCGGACTGCCCAACGGAGTCGATTGGCGAGGAATAGCCGGCTTCATTTGCCAATCGAATCTGAGCACCACTTATTCACAGCATTCACAAGAGGCCCGCGCTTGAATCCGCGCCGTGCCGCGTTATCGCTGCCGCACATTGAAAGACTGCCGCCAGGAAGAGATCGTCAAAAGCCTCATGGCCTCGTATCACGAGGTCGGAGGGATCAACCACGTCGATTGCGGGAACCTGCCGTCGAAGCAGGCGATCGCGACGTTGTGCGAGGATCTGCTGCAGATTTTGTTTCCCGGCTTTTTCTCGGAGGAACCGGTGTCATCGGATGAGTTGCAGCTCATGACGCACGAGCTCGTGGCGGGCATCCGCCAGCGTTTGAACGTCGAGGTGCGACGCACGGTGCGCTTGAACGGCGATTCGGAGCATACGGAGGGCCTTGTGTGCCGCTTCATGCTGGCGCTGCCGCAGGTGCGGGCGTTGCTGCAAACGGATGTGGAGGCCGCATTCGAGGGCGATCCTGCTGCGCGCAGTTTTGAGGAGATCATTCTCGCGTATCCGGGCTTGGAGGCGATCGCGATCCAGCGGGCGGCGCATGTGCTCTACAAAGAAAACGTGCCGCTCATCCCACGTATGATGACGGAGTGGGCGCATGGCCGCACGGGCATCGACATCCATCCCGGCGCGGAGATCGGCACGCATTTCTTCATCGATCACGGCACCGGCGTGGTGATCGGCGAGACGGCGCAGCTCGGTCATCATGTGAAGCTTTATCAAGGTGTGGGCCTCGTGGCACGCTCGCTGGCCGCAGGTCAGGCGTTGCGCGGCAAGAAGCGCCATCCGACGCTCGAAGACAACGTCACCGTGTATGCGAACGCAACGATTGTCGGCGGCGACACGGTCATCGGCGCGCGCAGCACAATCGGCGCGAACGTGTTCATCCTCGAATCTGTGGCGCCAGACATGACTTACGCGCTCAGTCAGCAGGAGCATCAGGTGAAGCCCAAAAAGCAGAAGTGACCATGCGCGACTTCGCCCAGCTCTGCTTCGACTTTTCCGCGGCGCCGCTATGGACGCCGTTTCAATCGGTGCGCGAGCTGGAGCCGGTGGACGCGCCGGAGCAGGATGATGAATCGGGACTTTTGGACGGCCGCGATGAAGTACTCGAAACGCAGGCCCGCGCGTGGTTGCATGACTTGCAGCTTCCCGGTGGTGCGAAGCTGGTGACCGTGACGTGGAATGCGCGGCTGCGCAGCACAGCGGGCTATGCGCGTTATCCGAAGTGGGAGATCGAGCTGAATCCACGGCTGCGTGAGTTTGACGGCCAGGTGGAGCGCACGTTGAAACACGAGTTGGCGCATTTGATCGCCTATCATCGCGGCGGACGGCGCCGCATTGAGCCGCATGGTCGCGAATGGAAGCTGGCGTGTGCCGATTTGGGCATTCCCGACGAGAAGGCGCAGCATCGCCTGCCGTTGCCGCGCAATGAGATCGAGCGAAAACTCACCTACGCCTGCCCATCCTGCCAGACGCGCGTGCATCGCGTGCGGAGATTCCGCCGGCCCACGGCCTGCCTGACCTGCTGCAACAAGCACGCGGGTGGACGCTACGACGGGCGTTTCCGGCTCGTGCTCGTGGACAAGGCCGCCACGGTGTGAATGCCGCGTCATGCGGGCTGTCGTTTGAAATCTCATGCCCAGGGGAAAATCCACCGCCTTTGCCCGCATCCGTGCGGAGGTTATCCGGCTCGTGGGGTTGATCCCGCCGGGGAAATTTACCACCTACGGCAGCATCGCCATCCACATGAACGTGGTCGCGCGTCACGTGGCCACCGTGCTGGCGCGGTTGACGCCGGAGGAATCCGCCTCGCTGCCGTGGCATCGTGTCGTTGCCGCGGATGCGCGCATCAGTCCGAACATGGACGCGGCACTCGCGCGCAAGCAACGCCGCCTGCTGAAGGCCGAGGGCCTGCGCATCGACAAAGAGGGTTACATCCAGGACACGGATGCGCATTTCCATTTCGTCGGCGTGCGGCGGAGCATCCGGTGGAGCGAGCAGGGGTAGCCTTCACTGGTGTCTCGCTTGGAAGCCGTTCTTCGCAAAGATGATAATAGAAAACCCAAAATAACTGTTGTTGGTTATAGAAAATGTGAATATTGTTAGGTATGAAAACCACATTTGAGTCCTCAGGTCATCGCGGGGCCAAGAAGAGCGCGGGGTTTAGCTTGTTCGAAATGCTGATCACCATGGCGATTTTTGCGATTCTCAGTTCCCTGGCGCTCGCCAGCTTCGGGAACTCGACATCGGCCGCCAAGATTCAGAAAGACAAACGCAATGCCCAACTTCTGGCAGCGACGGCCAGCGCCGCAAGCGCCGCGGGTGCCAGCTTTATGGTGGAAGGAGACAAGCAGGCCACCATCCTCAAATTGTGCGAAGGCTGTTCCCCCACCCAAGGGATTTTCAAAGGTCGCGTGTTCAAATTCCCTTCTCTTGCCGCTGAGGATCTCGCTGCCGTCATGCCCTATCTCAAGCTCAATGGCGGCTTGCTGGAATATCACTCCGCTGGCGGCCAATGAGTCAGGTTCACCTTCCTGACAGCCCAGCCTGCCCGGAGCAGTCTTCTTTCAAATCGTGAACCAACGGAGACACGACGTCGTCGTGAATCCCGGCATGAAGTACCGCCTCCTGCTCAAGCCGGAGGCCATCGCCGGCAAGCTCCTCATTCCCGGCAACGCGAGCCGTTGCCTGCACCCGCTTTGTTCGCCTTGGATTTGGAGCTTGATGGTTATTCCGTCCATGTGACGTCTTGAATGTCTGGGGAAGACTCCAGCAGACGACGGAGGCCATCAGCCACCTTCTGAATGGCCGGTTTCGTATCCACTCGCTTGAACCATCTCTGAATCAGGCTGGGTTCCGCTGTCACGAAGACACAAAACTGCGTGACCCCGCTGCCTCCGGCAGGTGCGCCCTGAGAAGTCTTGTCTTCCACTTCGCTGTCTTCGTCGGAGTCAGAGAACTCGTCTTGAACACCGCAGGCGATCCAAAGTGGGAAGTCAGGGTTCTTAACATTCACAAGCCAGCCCCAATCCTCGCAAAGAATGTCCTCGGTCGGAATGCCGTGCTTCGGGAGGCTATCGCGGACGAACTCCGCCAGCCGCTTGCCCCAGCAATTCGAGTTCACGAGTTCCGCATCCTCATTTGGATACTTCGGGAACGCTGCCGACTTGAACTCTACGCGGGTGTTCATGGGTTGGGAGAACGCTTCGGATCAGGCGACGGCGAGCGGGCAGCGGCGATGACACGACAGATGCCATACGAGCCGTTGCCTGCATCCGTTTTGTTCACCCTTGTTTTGGTGAGTGACTCTGATGTAGGTGGCATGGTGATCTGGGTCAGTCGTGAGAGCTTATCGTGGAATAGTGAGAACGCTCTACAATGGCTCTCCAATCAATGCCGCCAATCTCTGGCGAAAGGCCCAGGCAGTAGGATTCATGTCGTCGGCCTCGACTCCCGAGTAGAACTCTCGTAAGCCTGTGCGTTGAGCTGGAGAGATCAGGTGCTCGATAACCTCGGCACACTCTGGGCCATCCTCGCCATGCTCTGTCAACATGGCCATGGGGGCGTAAGAGTCGAGTAGAGCTACTGCGGTAGCGGCCTCCTGTGATCGCAGGCCCCCAAATGATCGAGAGATGTGAAGTGCGATACAGCGGTAGTGAGCGGCAAGAACCCTGCTCCTGAATGACAAGTCGTGAGGTGTGAAGCGCTCAGACTCAAGTGGCGTTTTCGCTGGATTCATGATGCTCCCCGGGTGGCTTGTTGGTTGGGAGAACGCCTCGGATCAGGCGACGGCGAGCGGGCAGCGGCGATGACACGACAGATGCCATACGAGCCGTTGCCTGCATCCGTTTTGTTCGCCCTTGTTCGTGCTGGTTGTGATCATGCTGGCAGCGGTGGTGGTGAATCTGTGACTCTAATACGCCGCGCGGCCCAGAAACAAAGTGGGGAGAGCAATCCTAACCCCGCGAGGATGTAGAGGAAAGGAATCCTGCTACTCTGTGACCGAACAGCGGCCAGGTGGAGTTCGGTCGCTGGCTGCAAGGCGGCGAGGTCTGAAATCTCAAACCGCTTCGTGGGTGGCTGCCGATACTGGCCCTGCGTTGGGTGCAAGCCAGTCGGAAGAACCAAGTGTGAGCCATCAGGGCGGCGGCAGACAATCTCTGAGAATTGAACGTCATCCCAGTCGTATGTGAGTGAAAGTGTCGAGCCTGCTGGCAAAGGAAACTCGCCCCTCTGCAAACTCATCACGTAGAGTCGAGATGAACTCGAAATCGGAAGTGTGCCCCTCCTGCCGTCTGGTCCTCGGGCACCAATGGGAGTGATGACCAAATCCTCATGAGTGGAGTTCACAACCTCGAACGAAGTCATGAACGCCAGCCCCATCGGGTTCACCACGCTGCAAGTAAACAGGCAGGTCAAGCAGAACAAAGGGAGCAACACGAATCCGGCTACTCGGAGCAAACGCTTCTGGAGCAAGGGACGCATTTTAGTTGGGCGAACGTCTAAGCTGTGGCGACGGCGAGCGCAAGACTCCGCTCATGCGACAGACTGCTACGAGCCGTTGCCAACAGCGTTTTGTTCGGCCTTGGTTGGCAGTAGAATGATCTGCTCATGAGTGCTGTTGAGCGGTCGACAAGGTGTGTGACAGGACAGAATCTATCAAACCCTGGTTGAGTGGTAGCTGAAATCTACTCTGCACGTCAATCAAGACGCGGGCGACCTCGCGGGCTAGAAAATCCCTGAGCTTTGGCCGATCAAGAAAGACGCTATGAAGATCGGCCATGGCTTGCTGGCTAGTGACTTCAAGTTCTTGGTCTTTGGGTCGCGTGCGACAGAGTATCTTGTCTTCGGCGGCAGCTCCAAATCGCATGACATAATGAATGGTGTCGAAATCTGCTGAGGCCAGCCACTGTGACGAAAGCATGATGGAGTTGAGATCACGACAGACCACTTGAATCTCTTGATGAGCCCAGCCGAGACGCCCCTGCACCGTGCCGCAGAGTCCGTATAGAAATGCTTTGCCGTGGGGCATCATCTGAGTCGGATGGGCAGCTATTAGTTGGCCGAACGACTCGGATCAGGCGACGGCGAGCGCAAGACGTTGCTGACACGACAGACAGCCTTCGAGCCGTTGCCTGCATCCGTTTTGTTCGGCGATTGGTGGAAAGGGGCGGCTCACCTGCTTGGGCTCCTGGGGGCGATGTGGCTGTCGATGGGCCAAACGAGGAAGCGCTGCCAGCGAGGCAACTGCGCGATACGTCGTCTCCGCTCATCGGAAAGTGTGAAGAGTAGAACGAAGGCAAGGGCAACCAGAAAAGCTCCGCCGAAGTAGAGAAGCTTGGAGATGAAAGCCGCAAACTCGACAGTCGGAACCTGTCTGCTACCGCTGAGAATGGTGTCGTCGTGAAGGAACCAAAGCATGCGATACTTGGCGAGCGTGGCGAAGATAAGCGCTCCGATGCCGCCGATGAGGGAGGAGAACGGTGTGGAACCCATGATGTTTTGGGAGCGAGAAGTGAATGATGTGCGAAATCGCCGAACGATCAAGCTCTGGCACGGGAGGGGCGGCGGTGAGCATGAACGAAGCAGGTGATGTTCAAACTACAGGTAGCTTTGATACGACAACAAGCGCCCCTCCCGTTGTCCAGCAGCGCCATTGTTCGGCAATCTGTTACCCTGCGGCTGGACTCGTCTGGGAAGTTGAGCCATTAGTATGAACGAGATCAGACAGTCGATGTGGAAACACATCGTTCAGTATGATGTTTGGGAGTGTTGCTAGCCGCGTTTCATCAATGGGTTTCGTAGTGTCCTTGTTGTCCCACGGCTCTTTGTAGTGGGACTTAAAAATCTTCGAATACAGGCCTTGGTCGCTCTTTCGGGAAATCTCAAAGCAGAAGTTGTCATATGCTGTAGCTTGATAAGCGTATGGATTGACAAGCATCCAATCCGAACAAACGATTGCGAAAATGGTTGGAGTTCCAAGATAGAGTCTGATGGAATCTAGTGGCACCCCGATACTCGCAGAAAGCACTCGACCGCCAATGTCTTTGCCGGTGAGATAACGGACAGTCTCAATTATCTCCTCTTTGATTGCGCCTGGCTTACGGCCCTCGGCATCCTCACGAAGAAACGCCAAAGCCGGGTGCGTTAGCAAAAACTCCACACGAACTCCAGCTTTAAGCTTTTGGCGTATCACATCAGCAAGGTCTTTCTTGCTCTTGTCTCTCTCGGTCACGTCAAGCAGCCCCTTGAGCGATGAGCCAATAATCACAATATGTTCGCTCTCCAGAAGCAAATGTTTTTTGAATTCAGTTATCGCCTGCGAGCGGTCAGTAAAAAGTCGCTCGAAACCCTCCTTGAGAAACGGAAGCACATTTTGTGCAAGGTAGGTATCCAGGGCAGTTCCAATTAGAGAATCAACCTCCGACCGAAAGTCATCATAAAAAAATAGTCTTTGAGCAAAGCCCAGTAATGCGGCTGAAACCAGTGCTATTCCGATGCCTTGGAAGAACAGCTTGGCGTTGTCGGATGGGAAGAGATACGGCCCTAGAAACAGGAGGCAGCCAACCAGGAGGGAGGCCGCGTAGAACAGGATTTGAAATCGGGTGCTTTTCGTGAGATTTGTCCAAAAGCGTTTCATGGCTGCTCGTGTTTTGAGAGTGGCTTGGGTGTGTTAGCCGAACGTTGTTTAGTCACACTTAATTGTGGGCGAATTAGATTCGTCCACAGTTTTGTTGCCTCACGGGCCGGGCGGCGGTGGCTCAGGCTCGGGTGGCGAGGACGGATTTTCCAGCAGGCTTTGCTGCATGTAGAGGCTGAGCTTCTCCGGCTGGCGCGGGAACATCTCGGCGAGCTTGAGGAGATTGAGGAAGAGCATGAGCTGCAGGTTTTCGCGGGCGAGCTGCTTGCCCTGCTCGGTGCTGGTCTTCGCGCCGGTGGCGGACTCGCTGGCGTTGTACACGGCCACCCAGGCATTCTTCAGATTGGTGGCGTCGGTGATGACCTCGTCCTCGATGGAGCCCTGATAACTGGTGAGCGCGGTGACGAGCGTTTGCAGATGCGTCTCCACCTTGTCATCGCGGCAGGTGCTGAAGATGGTGCGGCCCTGCGGCACGCATTCGGTGATCTGCGGTGCATCGGGTCCGTAGTAATAGGCCACGGCGGACATGATCTTCGCCACCGCCAGGGGCAGGGTCTCACGGAAGTTGTCCTTCGCCTGCTTGCGCGCTTTGCGCAGGCCCAGCTTGCCCTGGTCATCGCTCACGCAATCGCTGACTTGATCGAGCGCCGTGGTGGTGGCGGTGATGCGGGCGGAAAGCTCGCCGCCGCCGTTGTTGGCGGTCATCCGTTCCAGATGATCCGTGGTGAAGGCGAGGAGTTCGTCGATGCTGATGTCGCGATCGTCGAACGGGTTCACAAAGAAGGTGTCGAGGTCTCTCATGGTGGTGGGATGCGCATCGGGAGAGTCCCAGCGCACGCCCGAGTCGAAGAATGCGTAGCCCCAGCGTGCCATGACGTTCCAGATGCTTGGTTGAAGTTGCAGGCGCGATTTATCCGAAAAACCCTCGGGTCGTCAATCCCAAACGACGACTTAAATAAGAATTTAAGCGTGCCATCGTCGCATGAAGTGCTTAAACGATTCACAATCAACGGAAAATGCCTTGGAGCGCGGCTCCGCGGGTTTGGCAGGGGTGAAAAAATGTTTCCCCAAGGCGGCGGCAAAGCCGGAACACCCGGCTGAACGTTCCGAAACCGCCCCCGAATCTGCGGGGCGACCGGGAAATCGTTGGGAAATGACGCCCGCAAATCCGGGGTGACCGGGAAAAGATTTGGACACGCCTCCGCAAACGCGGGAGTGCCTGGAAAACGTTTGGAAACGACCACCGTAAATCCGGGGTGGATGGGGAAATGTTTGGGAGGTATGTCCGGGAATACGGAGGTGCTTTCGGAACGTTTGGACGGTTGTTCCGAATTTTCGGAGGTGGTTGCGAATGCTCCCGAAATGCCCTCCAGAATTCAGCGGGCAGGGGTTTTCATCCAGCAGCAAAACGTGGCTTCTTGAGTGCTGCCCATGGCATCAATCAACGCACGGTTGTCAAAACCGGGAAGGGCCTGCAGACGGTCCAGCAGTTTGCTCTGGCCTGTGGCTCCTTGCGGGATGACGCACCCCTTGTTGGTACCATGCAGAATCAAAAAGACGTCGGGGAGAAGCGGCCCGTCACTGTTGGTGAATATGTCCACTTTTTGCAGATCATCCCAGGTGACAGATTCTGTGGTGCCGTCAGGACGGTGACAAGTGACGGACTTTTCAGTGACTTTGATGATGAACTGGCTTTCGGGCATCAACCGGGCTTTGGGAGTGTCGGGATCCAGGACTTTTGCCAGTGCGCGATTTGCCAACCTGAAGGAAGCCCATTTTGGCAGCCAGAACAGAAAACCGAGAATGAGGACCAATCCCAAGAGAAAAAGGAGGATGTCAGGGGCAGTCATGGACAGGTTTCAATATCGAATAAGGAATCTTGAAGTCCGAAGGCGGGATGGCATCAGGACTTCGACATTCGGCGTTCCTTGTTCGGTGTTCGTTATTCAAAGGCTTGGCGGAGCGGAAGGATCGAGGACGAGTAGGAGGACGAGGACGAAGTGCGATGGCGTGCGAAGCGGCTTGGACTCTACGCCCTTTGCCCTGCGCTCTCCGCTTCCACGCCGCCCCGCTTGAGCATGATGCCCAACAGGGCGATGTCGGCCGGGGTGACGCCTTGGGCTCTCGCAGCCTGGCCAAGGGTGGCGGGGCGGAGGGCGGTGAGACGGTGCTTGGCTTCGGTTTTGAGGCCGGGGATGGCGTGGTAGTCGAAGTCGGCGGGAATCGTTTTTTCCTCCATGCGGGAGGTCTTCGCGACGAGGTCTTCCTGGCGGGTGATGTAGCCGGCGTATTTGACGTCGTTTTCAACCAAGGACCAGACCTCGGCGGTGAAGCGGTCGCGCAGTTCGGAGGGCAGGGCGGCGGGGGTGTTTTCGGGCCGACGCAGCCATTTTTCCAGCGTGATGCCATCGAGCCGGGCCTCCTGGAGGAGCTGCCGCGCGGCGGCGAGGGCGTCGAGCTTGGCCTGGGTGTGCTGTTTCCGGAACTCGGAGACGAGGCCGATCTGGGCGGCGAGGGGGGTGAGGCGGAGGTCGCAGTTGTCCTGGCGGAGGAGGAGGCGGTATTCGGCGCGGGAGGTGAAGAGGCGGTAGGGCTCGGTGGTGCCTTTCGTGACGAGGTCGTCGATCATGACGGCGAGGTAGGCCTGGCTGCGCTGGAGGAGGAAAGGGGGGCGGCCCTGGACCTTCAGGGCGGCATTGGCCCCCGCGATGAGGCCCTGGCCGGCGGCTTCTTCATAGCCGGAGGTGCCATTGATCTGCCCGGCGAAGTAGAGGCCGGAGACGCGCTTCGTCTCCAAGGTGGGGTGGAGCTGGGTGGGCGGGCAGTAGTCGTATTCGACGGCGTAGCCGGGGCGGATGATCTCGGCGTTCTCCAGGCCGGGGATGGACCGGATGAAGTCATACTGCACCTCGAAGGGCAGGGAGGTGGAGACGCCGTTGACATAGAATTCGCGGGTGTGGCGGCCCTCGGGTTCGAGGAAGATCTGGTGGCGCTCCTTCTCGGCAAAGCGGACCACCTTGTCCTCCACGGAAGGGCAGTAGCGCGGCCCCACACCCTCGATTTTGCCCGAATACATGGCCGATTTGTGGATATTGGCCCGGATGATGTCGTGCGTCTGGGGGGTGGTGTAAGTGATCCAGCAGGGAATTTGTTCCACGTGGAACGTTACATCGCGCCAGGAGTTGAGGGTGAAGCGATGGAATGAGGAGTTTGGAATGCGGAATGCGGAATGGGCAGAGGAGTCGGCGGGAGCGTTTGGGGATTCCGCACTCCGCATTTCGCATTCCGCATTCTCGCTCTCGTCTTCCGACAGGACGCCGGAGAGGTAGCTGAACCTCGGAGGCGGGCTGTCGCCGGGCTGGAGGTCGCACTTGGAGAAGTCGATGCTGCGGCTGTTGAGGCGGCAGGGGGTGCCGGTTTTGAAGCGCTGAACGTCGAAGCCGAGCTGGCGGAGGCTGTCCGAGAGGGTGGAGATGCTGTCGCCCATGCGACCGCCGGCCTGGTTCTGCTGGCCGACGTGGAGCAGGCCGCGCATGAAGGTGCCGGAGGAAATAACGACCGCTTTGGCCCGGTAGATCATGCCAAGGGAGGTGCGCACGCCGGTGATGGCGTCGTTTTCGACGAGGATCTCGGCGGCGTTGCCCTGGTGGAGGTCGAGGTTGGGCTGGTTCTCGATGAGCCACTTCATGCGGAACTGGTAGGCCTTCTTGTCGCACTGGGCGCGGGGGGCCTGGACGCTGGGGCCCTTGCGGGCGTTCAGCATGCGGAACTGGATGCCGGTGGCGTCCGTGTTGCGGCCCATGACCCCGCCAAGGGCGTCGATCTCCCGCACGACATGCCCTTTGGCCAGACCGCCGATGGCGGGGTTGCAGGACATCTGGGAAATGGTGTCGAGATTCTGGGTGAGGATGGCCGTCTGGCAGCCCATGCGTGCCGCCGCCATGGCAGCCTCGACGCCAGCGTGTCCGGCTCCGCAGACGATGACGTCGTAGTGCTTCGGGAAGGTGTAGAGGCTCATGGAATGACGAAACCAGAATGGCGAATGACGAAAAGACCCGCAGGGCAGGGGAGGGCGCGAGGATAGCATGCTGGATGGATTGTTCCATGTGGAACATGAGGGCAGGAGAAGGTGGAGTGGTGGAGAACTAGCGTGATGGAGTGCTGATGCGTGGTGCTCGGCCATTTCTCTAACACTCCAACACCCCATCGCCGCATCCCCCGCAACCCCTGCTTGCCATTGGCACCCTTCCCGCTAGTATCGCGTCCCCACATGGCCAAGATCAAAGATTCCTCCGCCTCCCTCGCTGCGCACGCTTCGGATCCGATCAATCAGAAGCTGACGGCGGCTGACAAAGTGAACCTTTACCGCCAGATGGTGCGTATCCGCCGCTTCGAGCAGGTGTCTCTCCAGCATTATCAAGCAGGACGGATGGGCGGCTTCCTTCACCTTTACATCGGCCAGGAGTCCGTGGCCGTGGGCACGGTTTCGGTGATGGGACCGAACGACCACGTCATCACCGCCTATCGCGACCACGGTCACGCCTTGGCCGTCGGCATGGGCATGAACGAGTGCATGGCCGAGCTGTTCGGCAAAGCCACCGGCTGCTCCCGTGGCAAAGGTGGCTCGATGCACTACTTTGCACCGGACAAGAACTACTGGGGTGGCCACGGCATCGTCGCCGGCCAGACGCCCCTTGGCCTTGGTCTCGCCTATGGGTTGAAGTACCGCGGCATCAAGGGCGCGGCGCTGTGCTTCCTCGGCGACGGCGCGGTGAATCAGGGTGCCTTCCACGAGTCGCTCAATCTGGCCGAGCTTTGGGACCTGCCCGTGATCTATGTGATCGAAAACAACGGCTACTCGATGGGCACGAGCCAGAAGCGTTCGTCTGCCTATGTGGACTATCTCGCCAAGCGTGCCGAAGGCTACGGCATGGCTTGGGAGCAGTTCAACGGCGAAGACGTCTATGAAGTCCGTGCCGGCGTGGGCAAGGCCATCGAACGTGCGCACAATGAATCGAAGCCGAGCATCCTCGAAATCGCCACCTACCGCTGGGAAGGTCATTCCGTGGCTGACGCGAACAAGTTCAAATACCGCACGAAGGAAGAGGTCGAGAAGTTCCAAAACGACCACGACCCGATCCAAGTGTGGAAACGCAACCTGCTCAACGAAGGTGTGGCGACCGAAGACGATCTGAAGAAGATCGACAAAGAAGCGCAGAAGGAAGCGGAGGATTCGGCCGAGTTCGCCAAGAGCAGTCCGTATCCAGAACCTGAAACCATCTTTGAAGATGTGTATTGGGAAGTGGACAACAAGACCGAAGCCGGTCAGACCGGACGGCACTTCTTCAATGATTAAGGCAACGGCGCCTGTCTAACTCTCTCATTTAGAGACTTTTGCGTCGGTCTCTGCGGTCGAAGTGATCGCCTCAGCGGTGCTCGACAGGATCACCGCATGCTTGTCATAGGTGGCCTTGGCTCCAGTGAGTTGCGTCACATAGTTCAGGGCTTCCGACAACGGAATGTTGGCGAGAGACAGACTGAGTTTCCGCTGGCCCAGCTCCTCACCCTTGATGATGACGTTCGGGATCACTTTGCCGCTGCTCGCGTTCTTCGAAAGTGCACGCAGCCCTTCGATGGCCTCAGTCAGCGTCACATCCGCCATCTCGACTTTGGGGAGCACCACCGCCGCATACTGGTTTTTCAGCGAGTTGTCCGCGACTTTGTGATTCGCGCGAATGTAGGCCAGCATGCGCAGGGTGTCGGCATGCTTGGGATTTGCCGCGGCCACTCGCGCGAGAAGCTGCTGTGCGGTGTCGAAGTCACCTTGGTAAAACGCCGCGCGTCCTTGCTGGTAAACCACGTTGAGATCTTCCGCCTGGCTCGCCGTCGTCATTAAAACAAAGGCCGCAACGAATGCGGCCACGGAAACAAAAACCTTCGTCCCAATCGAGTGTGTTTTCATAGGATGGTTTGGATTTGAGACGATTTCATCAAATCACCGGACGCATGTCAAGATCGCCAGCGCCGCGAGGCTTGATGCCGTGCGCATCCTGTTCCATCGGTGATCTATGCCGCCGCCGAAGAAACCAACCGCCAGCCAGGTGAATGTGATCCTGGGCAGCGACGAGGCGCGCGTGAAAGAGGCCGCGCTCATGCTCGTGCGCAGCCTCACACCGCCGGACGCAGGCGACTTCAGCAACGACATCATCGACGGCACCGCTGACAATTCCGAACACGCGGGCACGATTTGCTCCAACGTGTGCATGGCATTGCAGACGCTGCCATTCTTCGGCGGCACCAAAGTCGTGTGGCTGAAGAGCGCCAACTTCCTCGGCGACTCCGGTCCCGGCCGCGGGCAGGACGCGGTGAACGGCTTCGAGCGCATCCTCGACATCGTTGAAGGCGGACTCGGCAGTGACGTGCGATTCGTCATCAGCGCGACGACGATCGACAAACGCCGCAGCGCCTACAAGCGCATCTCCAAGATCGCGAACATCGAAGTCTTCGACAAACCTGACACCTCGCGCGCTGGTTGGGAGGTCGCCGTGCTCGCCGATGCCTCGCGCAAAGTGAAGGCGATGGGCATCACGTTTGAAAGCGGCGCACTCGAGCTCCTCGTGCAGATGGCCGGTGACGACACGCGGCAGATGGAGAACGAACTCGAAAAGATCGACCTTTATCTCGGCGAACGTCGCCGCGCTGGATTGAAGACGGTGCAAGGTCTCGTCTCCATGAGCCGCGCCGGCGTGCTGTGGGATCTCGGCAACGCGATTGGCAAACGCGATCTCCCTCGTGCCCTCGAATTGCTCGGCACGCTCATGTATCAGGGCCAAAACGCGATTGGTCTGCTCCTCGCCGCGATCGTTCCTCGCGTGCGCAGCCTGCTGCTCATCAAGGACCTCGGTTCGCGCTACAAGCTGAACAAGTTCAACTACGCCGGCTTCTGCACGTCACTCGAAGGCCTGCCTTCCACCGCCACCGGACATCTGCCGCGCAAAAAAGACGGCAGCGGCTTCAATGCGTATCCGCTCTTCCTCGCACTGCCCGAGACCGGCAATTTCAGCCTCGACGAACTCCACGCCGCATACAAAGCCTGCCTCGCGGCGAACGCGAAGCTCGTCACCTCCTCGCTCGATCCCAAGCTCGTGCTGGAGCGCCTTCTCGTCGGCATGCTTTCCAAGTCTTCACGTTGATCCTGTTTTCAACCACGAGCGCCCAGCATCTCCATCATGTCCACCACCACCATCCTCACCTGTCTTGGCATCGGCGTTTTGAGCGGGGTCATCGCTGCGTTGTGTGGAGTCGGCGGCGGAGTGGTGATGGTTCCTGCCTTCGTGTTTTTCTTGAAGCTGGAGCAAAAGACCGCTGTCGCGACATCACTCGCCATCATCATCCCCACGGCATTGATGGCCACGACGCAAAACGCTCGCTCCGGTTTCGTCGATTGGAAAGTCGCCGCCATCACCGCGATCTCCGCGTCGATCTTTGCCTACTTCGGCGCAGGCTGGTTGAAAACGATGAGCAATGAAACGCTCACCCGCATCTTCGGTGTCATCCTCGTTGTTTTCGGCGTCCGCATGCTGTTGGCAGGGAAGGCGTGAACTGCAGGAGCACGAGTATGGCGCAGCCTGCTCGCCACCTGTCCTATGGTGCTTTCGATGCCACACACTGATCCACGGAGTTGCCTTGAGGTGGGGCCTCGCAGCGGAAAATCAGGCGAGTAAAATACTCGCGCTCCCGCTCACCATACGAACACATCGAGCAAAAACACCGCGACCATCCCAAGCGCAACGATCAATCGCAGCACCAGGCCCACGCCCGTGCCCAGCAGCGATCCCCACGCCGACTTTGCCGCTGGTTGCAGCCGCTTCTTGGCAAAGATCAGCTCAAACGACACGCCTCCAATGAGCGGACCGAGGATCAAACCAAACGGCGCGAAGAACATGCCCACGATCCCGCCGATGAACACACCCGCGATGCCCCAGCGGCTAGCGCCGAACCATCGCGCGCCCATCGCACCACTGGCGAAATCGACAACGTAGGACAACACCAGCCCGAGAGACAACGCCACAAAGCCCCAGATGCTCATTCCCTTCTCCGGCAGCAGCAGCGTGTGCACGATGCCGGCGATGAAGATCAGAAACGGCCCTGGCAGAAACGGCACCACCGAGCCGATGATGCCCACGATCAGCAGACAGATCGTCAGCGACCAAATGCCGAGCACGTCCCACGGCATCGTGGTGAAGAAATGCGCCGTCGCATTCCAGGCGTGAGTGAACCATTCAGTCATGATCGTGTTTGAGTATGTTGTTCACGCCAGACATCACGCATCACGCCACACGGTTTTCGATTCCACCGGCTCACGCCTGCTTTGCGGCCAGTTCAAGCCCTCACGCGGCCAGCCGAGGTAAATCAGCCCCACGCAACGATCTTCCGCGCCGATTTGCAGCCACTCGGCAAACTCGCGTGTGCCGAGAATCGGCGGCGATGACCAGTAGCAACCCAAACCGGCCGCCGTGGCCGAAAGTTGCAGGTTTTGCAACGCACAAGCCACCGCCTCGATCTCTTCGATCTCCGGAATCTTCGCTCCACCGCGCCGTTCCATCACACACGCGATCACCACCGGCGCGAGCAGCGGGTTCTCGCCCATCTTTTTCATCTTGTCCTCTCGGAACTCGTTCGCGGGCGTCGTCGCCTGATAAACGCGCTGCATCGTCTCCGCGAGCCGCTGCCGCGCCGCGCCTTGATGCACGATGAACTTCCACGGCTCCGTCAATCCATGCGTCGGCGCCCATGTCGCGTCTTCGAGGATCGTCGTCAGCAACGCCCGCTCCACCACACGCGACGCATCCATGTCCACCGGCTTGATCGAACGCCGGTGCCGGATGAGCGCGCTGATTTGTTCGTGAGTGGCGATGTCGGCCATGCGCGCGAGTCATGCGGCCTTCCAATCATACTGTCAACCTGCCGCCGCGCCCCGTGAGCGACTGTTTTGTTGCTCATCCTGTTATTAGGAGCTAAAACACGCACCCAAAAGAACGGTATGCGTAGCGCGACCTCAATCGGCTTAGTTGTCCTGACGTTTCTCATCGCTGGGTGCGACAAATCCAATAAAAGAACTAAAGCTGACCAATCAATGGAAGAGCAAAGGCCGGAATTGGAGCCATGGGACCGCAAGCACTTCAAACATGGCGGAGGAGATGCCTTTCTCTTCTACGTCGTTTACGGGCAGGTTGACACGGCTGCTCCGCTTTCGCGATCGAAATACCGATCAGATGGCATCCCTCATGGGCTGGACGTGATGACCTATGGACCGAATTCCAATCCGGAAGTTCCTGGCTCCTTCAGGGAAGGATATCTTTGGGAACGGCTTCAGTCTTCAGATCCTAAGCTGGCAAATGCCATTGCCACGCAGGATTCTTGTCTGGTGCTGAGGGGTACTTTTCCCGATCCGGGAAACTTAAACTACCTTCGAGACACCATCGGACTGATCACCCACTTTCTGGATAACGGAGGGGTTGCTGTTTATGATCCTCAGATGTTCGAGTGGTGGTCACCCGAGAAGTGGCGAGAGCGAATTTTTAATCCCGCCGGCCCTGTGCCCCGACATCATACCGTGATCCTTGTCTCGGAGGACACGGGGGGCACTGAGTGGCTCCATACGAGAGGACTCCGCAAATTTGGGCGACCCGATCTGAGTGTTCCTAAAGTTTCCAATTCTCAGAAGGAGGCGTTTATCGACCTGTGTAACCGGTTCATTGAATTGCAGGCGTTTGGAGGGATCATTTCGGAAGGGCAGGAGGTCCGCATGCAATCACTGCCCGATGGATTGATGTGCCATCACGCTGGCCACTTGGATGACCCCGACTTCAACAACGTCCACGTCCGAATTGCACAGACCAAGGGCGAACATTAAGAGCACGCCAATCACACCAACGGCACCACCTTGCTCAACACGAGCGTCACCAGCAATCCGATCACCGAATCGGCGGTGAGTTGAAGAGACCAGGTGCGCAGCGTTTCCTTCTCTGTCATGCCGCTGAGGCGGTTCACGACCCAGAAGCCGCTGTCGTTCATCCAAGAGCAGAACATCGCGCCGAAGCCGATGGAGGTGAAGAGGTACACGGGATGGCAGCCGAGTGCGCCACCCGCGAGCATCGGAGCCATGATCGAGGAGGTCGTCAGCATCGCCACCGTGGCCGATCCTTGCGCCACACGCACCACGGCCGCGACGATCCAGCCCAGCAGCACGAGATTGAGGCTGTAACCCTGTGCCAGCACCTTCACCGCATCACCCACACCGGCGCTGCGCAGTGCCAGACCGAAGGCACCACCGGCACTGGTGATGAGGATGATCATTCCGGCTGTTTCGAGCGGCGGGCCGACGAGTTCCTCGACTTTCTTGAGGCCGATGCCGCGCTGCTTCGCCAGCACCCACAGCGAAATCGCCGCGCCGATGAGCAACGCGATGTTCTTGTGCCCGATGAAGTCCACCCAGGCACGTACGTTGTCGAATCCACCCTTGCCGCCGAGCGCACTGACCATCGCCACGCCCCAGCCTGCGCCAGTTTCCGCGCCTTTGTGCGCCAGTTCAAAGACCGTCGTCATGCTGATCAGCACGATCGGCAGGATGACCGGCGTCATGCTCCAGAAAAAGCTTGGCAGCTCGCTCTCCGGCTTCGCGCTCACGCCTTGCAGATCATCCAGCGAAACACCGCCCGTGGCCCGCAGCGGCACATCGGTGCGCGCGTTGAGCCACTTGCTGACCATGAAGCCAAACGTGCAGGTGATCGCGCCGATGATCAGACCGCCGATGATCGACTCGCCCACATTGAGATGCAGATCATCCACCACCGCGACGGGGCCAGGATGCGGCACCGTCATGGAGTGCGTCACGGTTCCGCCGCAGCACACAGCTAGGATGTAGAGCGTGAAATCCTTCCCCGTGCGCATGCGCAGCGCCATCGCCAGCGGTGCCATGAGCATGAACATCGTGTCGAAGAAGATAGGCGCGCTCAAAATGAACGTGCTCCACAGCAGCGCCCAGCCGGCCCGTTTTTCGCCGAAGAACGCCAGGAAACGCCGCACCACCTTGTCCGCACCGCCGCTTTCCATCAGGCACATGCCAATGATCGCCGCGAGCGCGATCGAGATCGCGATGTCACGCGCCGTGTCGCCCAAACCCTTGGACACCATTTCCACCACGCCGACCATCGAGGACATCGCCTTCGTCTTGCCATCCTTCTGCACGATGTCCCAGGAGTCCTTGTTCGTCAGCAATCCCGCAAGCATCGCCGCCAGGATCAACGCCACAAACGCATGCATGCGCAGCACGCTGATGCCAATGATGATGAAGGCGACACTGACAGCGAGGACGACAAAGGGCCAGTAGCTGACCGTGGTTGCGGCAAGGAGGAACATGCCCGCGATGCTGAATGCCCGCGCCAGTCATGTCAAGAAACCACGCCACTGACTGGCCGCTGGCGCTCTCCACTGCTCAACACCATCAAAGCCAGGCAGGATGCCGGGGTTGAAAGCCTTCGTAAGACCGGCTGGCGACACGCCAGCGCGGTCCTTCTCCTGCCCGCACGCCGGAGGTGTCAAAGCGCAGGCCGCATACCTCCATGAAGACATGATGCCCGGGCTTCACATACACCGTCACGTAATTACCGACTCCCGGCTGCGCATAACTGGCAAACGCATTTGAGTTGAGAGGACGATCCAGCAAGCGGGAACGGTAAAGCACATGGGATATGGAGCCGGAGCAATCAAAACCATCGTCGTATAGATAGCGATGCCCGCCGCCCCATTTGTAGGGCTTGTCCACCAACTGGTTGGCCAGGGCCACAATCGTGTGAATGATCCACGGGTGGCTCATGTGGGCAAAAGCATACAGACCGTTGAAATACAATGGCACGATCACGGGCCCGCCGGAATTGCGGCGGTACTCCATCCCCCCTCCAATCGCGCCCAGAACACCCCACAGGGCGAAGTTGATCCAACGACGCCGACCGTACATCTGCCGTACACACTCTGCCTCTGAAGTATTGTCCAAGGTGTGTGGCACCGACGAGAGCAGTGTGTCAATTCGCATGCACCAATGTCATCCATCCATGCTCAAGGTGCTTTTAAACTAACTTTCATTATGGCCCCGATAAAAATTCAAAGCAGGTCCTGACCATCAAGCGGCCACCTTTGTCAGGACCCCCGGCCAAAGCGCTTGAGCTTGCCTTGGATTCATCTAACGGCAGGTATCCCCACGCATGAGACCACCCATCGCGCGTCTTGTTTTCCTGCTGCTCGTCGTCTTCGCCGGCTGGTTTGGCATCTCGCGGCTGGACTTCGATGTCGATCCGCTCAGCCTGCTGCCGCAGAAGCTGCCCGGGCTACAAGGCACGCGGTTGTTGCGCGAGCAGAAGCGCGACTTGCTGCTCATCGCTGTGCAAGCAGATGATCCCGCCTTGGTGGAGGTCACCGCGGAGGCGCTCGCGGAGCATCTCGCTTCAAAACCGGAGCTTTGTGCGAGCGTGCGCAGCAAGTCGCTCATTCAATCCGACCCAGCGATCATCGCGGAGGTCGTGGCCTATCTGTGGCTGAACGCGCCACCGCAGGAGGTGACGAAATTCGTCGCATCGCTCGATCCCGCATCGTTGCCGGCCGTTTTACAGAAGGCCAAGGACACCGCGGGCACCTCTCTCGATCTGCAAAACGCGACCCTCAGCGGCTACGATCCGCTTGGGCTCGCAGGTGGCGCCTTGCAGCTCATGAGCAGCGGCGGCGACATGAGCAAGCTCGTCAGCGATGAGTTCAGCAGCACCGATGGCACGCTGCGCTTGCTATTTGTCACACCACCGGGCAAGGCGCTCGCCGATTATCGCGCAGCGAACACCTGGCTCACGCAGATCAAAACCGAGATCCGCGAGAAGTGGCTGCCACAGCAGAGCGAACTCACTGGCGTGAAAATCGGCTTCACCGGCGATCCGGCGTTTCAGGCAGAAATCGCCACCGGCATGGAAGGTGACATGCGGCAGTCGATCGGCGCGGTCACGTTTATCGTCGGCTTCCTGTTCTGGCTGCTCCATCGCAGCGTGAAGCCGTTGTTCTGGCTGCTGCTTGCGATCCTGTGCGCAAACCTGATCACGCTCGGCACCGCGGGTGCGATCTACGGTTCGCTCAATGTGATGTCGATGGGCTTCGCGGCGATTCTCACCGGTTTGATCGAGGACTTCGGTGTCGTGGGCCTGCATGTGGCCAGCGAACATCCGCAGGAAGGCTTCGCACACATCTGCCGTCGCGCTTTGCCCGGTGTCACGTGGTCGGCGGTGAGCATCGCGGGCATCTTTGCCATGCTCGGCCTCAGCCAGCTTCCCGGTGTGGCGCAGCTCGGCATCCTTTCCGCGCTCGGTGTGCTCATCGGCGCGGCGGTGATGATCTTCGGCTTCCTGCCGCTCGGCATGAAAACCGGCAAACTGGCGGAACATCACGGCACCACGCGAGTGGCGATGAAGATGCAGAGCGTCATGCTGGGGCTCGTTGTGCTGGCGTTGATCGCGTCTTCCATCGTCGTCGCGTGGAAAGGCCTGCCGCGCATGGATTTTGGCTCTGCCGTGCTGCGTCCGGACAAGAGCGAGGCCTTCGATGTCTTCGAGGAGATCGAGAAACGCATGATGAACACGAATGCCGAGCCCGGACGCAACGTGCCGCTCATCTTCGCCGCAAAAGATGCGGTTTCCCTTCGTGAAAGCATCGTCGCGGCGCAGAAAACGCTGCAAAGCGATGAAGTGGAGGCCAGCATGCTGCCGCTCGCGCTCGTTCCGGATGCTGCGGCGCAATCTGCCAACTTGAAGTCGCTGCAAACACTCGCTCAACGCGAGAATGAGTTCCGCCAGGCCGTCGATGCCGCGGGATTCACCGAAGTCGCCTTCTCGCTCACAAAAAACGTGCTCAAGCAATGGCGAGCGTGGTCTGCCGCGGCCACGACACCGCTTTGGCCAAAGCCTGTCGTGCTTGAAAACCTCGGCGGCATCGTGTCGCAGCATGCAAAGCACGGTTTGATGGCCATCGGCACCGTGCGCCTCGCGGAAGGCCGCACCTTGGAGAACGCGGCCGTGCTGCATGCGGTGGAAAAAGTTCCGGGAGCGCATCCCGCCGGCTGGGCCTTTCTGCGCACGTCACTGGAACCGCTCTTGAAGCGCGAAATCACCCGCGTGTGCGTTCCCACGGCGATTATCGCCGTCGTGCTGTTCTTCCTCGTGTTTCACGGCTGGCACGAGCGAGTGTTTGCGTTCGTCACGCTTGCGGCGAGCGGCTGGATTCTGCTCGGCGGCATGTCCGCCTGCGATTTGCAGTGGAATCTGATGAGCGTGGGCGCCGTGCCACTCTGCCTTGGGCTGGGGCTCGATTTCACCATTCATGTCATGCATGCCCTTCGTCAGCCCGGTGCCACACGTGAGAGCGCGGCATCCCTTGGGCGCGCGCTGGCCTACTGCGGTCTCAGCACCGGCCTGGCCTTCGGCGCGCTCGCCACCGGCAGCAATCGTGGCCTGATCTCGCTCGGCATGACCGCGATGATCGGCGTGCTCACGGTTCTTGTCGCCGCTGCCTTCGCGCTGCCATGGCTGTGGTTCCGCAAAGGTGTTCAATGAAAGGAGGCTAAAAGCGGCTCCTCTGCGGCGGCGGGCAACCTGCTGGTTGGCAAAGCAGAGAACAAGGTTATGCTTGCCAAGGAATGATTTCGGATGCCATCAGCCTCGAAGACATGCACAGCACGATCTTTCGTGATCAGGTGCTGCAAGCCCGTCGCATGACAGAGGGTGAGCGGCTCCAAGCCGGACTGGAGCAGGGGGATTTTTCCACAGGCATGATGTTAAGCGGTGTGAAGATGGATTTCCCTGAAGCGGATGATCGCACTGCCCTGACCATCCTGCGCCAGCGGCTGGCCATCCTGCGGCGGGTGGAAGAACAGGGGCATTTCATCCCCGCTGAAGCTGCATGACCCAGGCGGACCTCATCGTCGCTGTCATCGATGCTCTGAACCAGGCAGAGGTGCCATATCTGCTGGCGGGTTCTGTCGCGACAAACGCGTATAGCATACCCCGCTCCACGAAGGATGCGGACTTCGTGGTGGAAATGAACGCGGAAGGCCTCGCGCGTGTGAGCCAGCTGTTGGAGCCGCTCTTTGAACTCGACCCGCAGCAACATTTGGAGACAACCACGTGGACCCGGCGCTACATTTTAAAGGCTAGGGCACAGCCTTTTGAGGTGGAGTTGTTTCTCAAGAGCACGGACCCGCATCATCAGGAACAATGGCAGCGCAGACGGGATGTCTTCATCGCTTTCCTGAACCGGAACACCTTCCTCCCGACAGCCGAGGACATCGTCATCCAAAAAGTGCGCTGGGGCCGCCCCAAGGATCTCGCTGATGCAGGTGGCATCATGAGCGTGCGCGGCAAAACTCTCGACTGGTCATATATCGAGCGCTGGTGTGATACGCACCTCACACGCCATCGTCTCGAAGCCATCAAAGCATCCATTCCAGAGGACTTGATCCTTTGAATCCGGCAGCATTCGCGGCGTGTTAGTCCCACGGCAGTTCGCCTGGTTTTCTTCGCCGTCCAAAGGCCCCCAGGCCGGCTATTGCCACCACCAGGAAAATCAACCCGCCCACCACTTCCGCGCGGTTCAATGAGGCCCCCACCTCCTCACAACACTTCTTCGCAGCTGTCAAAAACTCCAGCACTGCCGTGAAGATGGAGATGAGCGTTTCCATGGCTGCAATCTGGAAAACACCGCCGGGCCCCGCAAAGCATGCACGGTGACGGTTCGGGCACTGTCTTTTTTGTCACACTGGCCGTTTCACCCCCTCGTGAGCCCCCTGAATTTTCGCTGGCGCAACCGTCCCGGACGACTACTATCCGCCCACTCTCGCCCGAGATGGTGACCGTAGTTCAAAGGTAGAGCCCCAGATTGTGATTCTGGTTGTTGCGGGTTCGAATCCCGTCGGTCACCCCACTTTTCACTGGAGCGCCAGTGTTCCAGCGGCTTGAATCGCCGTCACGCATGGACATGCTGGAAACCATCCTCGGCCACACTTTTCGCGAGCCCGCGCTGCTCCAGCAGGCACTCACGCATGGCAGCGTCGGATACGAAAGCCAGCGTCCACAGGCTGACAACCAGCGCCTGGAGTTTCTCGGGGACGCCGTGCTGCAACTTGCCTTGTCCGAGCTGCTCTACCAAAGGCAGCCGCATGCTGACGAAGGCATGCTGACGAAAGCACGTGCCCAGCTTGTCTCCACCAAGGCACTCGCACGCCTCGCACGTCGCATTGACCTGGGACCTCATCTGCTCATGGGGCGCGGTGAAGAAGCACACGGGGGACGGGACCGCGATTCGTCACTTGCCGACGCGTTGGAGGCCATCGCCGGGGCGATCTACCTCGATGGCGGCAATCAAGCAGCGCGGCAATTTGCCGAACGACTGTTTGCAGAGGATCTTCACGCCCTGAGCCAAGGTCCGCTCGAACCCAATCCGAAGGGTGAGCTGCAGGAACTGGTCCAGGCAGTGAGCACCACGCCGTTGCTGTATCAAATCATCAGCGCCGAGGGTCCCGACCACGCCAAGAACTTCGTCTCCACCGTCTCCTGGCTGGCCATGGAACTTGGCCGCGGCACCGGCCGGAGCAAAAAGGAGGCGGAAGTCCAGGCCGCCCAGGCTGCGCTCGACAACCCCGAGTTCCAAAAACAACTGCGAACGATCTGTGAAAAGACGCGTGAACAAAACGACCCTCTCTGAGAGCAACCGGCACAACCGGAAGTTGCTCAACACGACTCACAATCTTCCACGAATAGATTCACAAGCCGCGCGCCTGTGGAACACGCATGATTTCAGAGCGGAACACTGTTGTTGCGCTTCTTCACAACCCTGACGGATAAGAAGGATCTGCCAAACTTAACCTTCCCAATCATAAGCGTTGGGGATAACTGCAACAAGCGGTCAGGAGAAGGCACAAACTGCAAGCGGTAGAGTGATCAGACGGGCGCCCTCGTCAGGTGGCGAACTACGCCGCTGCATTTTTCCGGCTCACCGAACCTGACAGACCGTTTTCGCGACCGCTTGGGCAAAGGTGTTGGAGATGGTGTTCATGCCCACGGACACACCGTAGAGACCTCCCATTATGAAGGACTTGTTGACGATGAATTCGCCGACCTTCACGCGCTTGGGCATGTGATAAACAGACACCACGCCGTGCAGTTGAATTTGTCCCATGCCGGGCAGCGTTGTGCGCACCAAGCCGTTTCCGCGGGCATAACGCGTGATATTCACTTCGAGCACATAGCGCTGGGCGGTTCCTGAGCCGGGTTGTGCGAATGCCTGCACATTCTGCGTGATCCGGTCGGCGAGCATCTGCCGTTCCATCTCGGGCATGCGCCCGTCCGTGGTGCTCACGGTAGTGCTGACGCTGTCTCCTTGCGCAACGACAGCGGTGAGGGGAGTGACGTAAACGGCGTTCGGCGTCCTGGTGGCGCAGCCGGCCATTGCAAGTGCAACGACGATGATGCTGAGACGGCGGAGGGCGTGAGGAGTGTTCATGGGATAATGCTCGGCTTCGGATGGCTGGCAATCATTCGGGGTCAGAGGTCGGGACGCAATCAATCTTGCCAAAAAAGCGGCCCGGAATTGCTTCCGGGCCGCGTGAGGGTTTTGGGTTTTGAATCGCGGGACGGGTTGGGTCGTTCGCGATCAAAATGGCATTACATCATGCCGCCGTGGTCGTGGCTGTGGCCGGCGTCGGCTTTCTCTTCCTTCGGAATGTCCGCGATGAGGCATTCGGTGGTGAGCAGCAGGCCGGAGATGGAGGCGGCGTTCTGGAGAGCGCTGCGGGTCACCTTGGCAGGATCAACGACACCCGCCTTGATGAGGTCTTCATACTTGGCGGTGGCGACGTTGTAACCCTGGTTGCCTTTGCCTTTCTTGACTTCGGCAACGATCAGAGCGCCTTCGACGCCGGCGTTGGCGGCCAACTGACGGAGAGGAGCTTCGATGGCACGGGCGACGATGTCGGCGCCGGTTTTTTCGTCTCCGGTGAGACCGAGGTCGCCGATGGAGGCCTGCGCACGGATCAGAGCAACACCGCCGCCAGGGACGATGCCTTCTTCAACGGCCGCACGGGTGGCGTGCAGGGCGTCTTCGACGCGGGCTTTCTTTTCCTTCATCTCGGTTTCGGTGGCAGCACCGACGTTGATGACGGCCACGCCGCCGGCGAGCTTCGCAAGGCGCTCCTGGAGCTTCTCACGGTCGTAGTCGCTGGTGGTTTCGGCGATCTGGTTCTTGATCTGCTGCACGCGTCCGGCGATGGCGTCGGAGGAGCCTTCACCTTCCACGATGACGGTGTTTTCCTTGCCGATGGTGATGCGCTTGGCACGGCCGAGATCGGTGAGCTCGATGTTTTCGAGCTTGATGCCGAGGTCTTCGGTGATGCAGCGGCCGCCGGTCAGGATGGCGATGTCTTCGAGCATGGCCTTGCGGCGGTCGCCGAAGCCAGGAGCCTTGACGGCCACGATGTTGAGCGTGCCGCGCAGCTTGTTCACCACGAGGGTGGCAAGAGCTTCGCCTTCGACGTCTTCCGCGATGATGAGGAGGGGCTTGCCGGAGCGGGCGACCTTCTCAAGCAGAGGCAGCATGTCCTTGAGGCTGCTGATCTTCTTCTCGTTGATGAGGATGTAGGCGGACTCGAGGTTCGCTTCCATGGACTCAGGATTGGTGACGAAGTAAGGGGAGAGGTAGCCCTTGTCGAACTGCATGCCTTCCACGACTTCGAGGGTCGTTTCGATGCTCTTGGCTTCTTCGACGGTGATGGTGCCTTCCTTGCCCACTTTGTCCATGGCTTCGGCGATGATGTTGCCGATGCTGGCGTCCCAGTTGGCGGACACGGTCGCGACCTGGGCCACTTCCTTGCTGTCCTTCACCGGAGTGGAGATTTCCTTGAGCTTGGCGACGATGGCCTCGGTGGCCTTCAGGATGCCGCGCTGCAGGGAGGTCGGGTTCGCACCGGCGGTCACGTTGCGGAGGCCTTCGGAGTAGATGGCTTCAGCGAGCACGGTCGCAGTGGTGGTGCCGTCACCGGCGATGTCGGAGGTCTTGGAGGAGACTTCCTTGATGAGCTGGGCGCCCATGTTTTCATAAGCGTCCGGAAGCTCGATTTCCTTGGCCACGGTGACACCGTCCTTGGTGATCGTGGGGGAGCCGAATTTCTTTTCGAGGATGACGTTGCGGCCGGAGGGGCCGAGCGTGGCCTTCACGGCCTTGGCGAGCTTCGTGACGCCACGAAGAAGGGCCTGACGGGCGGTTTCGTCGAAGTTGAGTTGTTTAGCCATAATCTAGTGAGGAGTTTTGAGTTTAAGGGTTCAAGTTTCAGGTTGGAATCAGGCGATGATGCCGAGGATGTCGGTTTCGTTGATGATGAGGACGTCGTCACCGTTGAGCTTCACTTCGGTGCCGCCGTACTTGGAGATGAGGACTTTGTCACCCTTCTTCACGGTGAAGAGCTTGGAGACATCGTTGCCTTCGTCGTCCTTGCCGGTGCCGAGCGCGAGGACTTCAGCTTCCTGGGGTTTTTCTTTGGCGGTGTCGGGCAGGAAGATGCCGCCAGCGGTCTTTTCTTCGCTGGAGGAACGCTTCACGAGTACGCGACGACCGAGCGGTGTGATGGAGGTAGCCATAGTTGGTCTGTTTTGTGCTTAGAGGTTTGTGGTTTCTGTTTGGTTTGGGTTGTCTGCCCGGCCTGCTGTCACACAGGGTTGGGTGTGTCGGCTGGCCGGGCGGAAAGGGGTGATCAAGAAAGAGAGGTTTGGGAGATGGGAAAGCTGGAATGCCGAATGAAGCCCGAAGTCAGAAGCGCCTGTCAGGAGCCCTCCGGCTGTTTCGGAACGGTTCGCATGGGTTCATTGGAAATGGATTCGTCATTCTGCAAAGATCAATCAGGCTGATCCGTCTTCGGCGTTGTTGCTGCGGGTGGCGCCGCGGGATTTGGGACAATGGACACGCCGTTCGGGGCACGTTCCAAGCCACCCAGGCTGAGGTCGGGCGCGGCCTCGCCGATTTCGCCGACGAGGAAGGCCACGAGCTGGTTCGGATCTTCGGAGAGCGTGGCCTGGAGCATGCGGCTGGTGCGGGCCTTGTCGTAGCCTTTGATGTCGAGGTCGAGCTTCGCCGCTCCTTCGAGACCCTTGATCTGCGCGGCGAGATCGACGCTGCTGTTGATGCGCTGCTGCAGCGCCTTGTCCTGCGCGAGTTTGCCGAGGAGATTGCGCAGCTTCGTGTTCACCTCGGGCACGTTGAGGAGATCAGCGGCGGTTTTGCCGGGATACTTGGCGATGATGCCCTCCGCTTCGCGCTGAAGCTCGCTTGCGCTGGCTGTAACGGGCGCAGGTGCGGTGCCACTGAGTGCGCTGGTAATCTCAGACTCGATGCGTGTGTTGGAAACGGGCGCGGCTTGCGGAGCCGCGGGTTTTTCGGCGGCTTTCGCAGGTTCCCCGGTTTTTTTGCCGCAGGAGGCGAGCGCCAGCGCGACGATGAGGAGCGTGTTCGTCTTCATGCGGAGGCGCGTGGTGCGAGTGCGGCGTTGGAAATTTCGCGCAAGGCGGTGCGCACCGCCTGGTCGAAGGTTTGGAAGGATTCGAACTGCGGCTGCACGCCGACCATGGCGAGGTTGTCCCCCATGGTCTCCAGGCGGCCGATGACATACCACTGGTCGTTGCCCTGGTTTTCGATGAGCGACTGCAGGTACTGGATCTCCAGCTTCTTGTTCGTGATCTGGTCGTTCGTGTCGGAACTCTGGTTGGTGAACTCCACCAACGGCTGGCGGCACAGCAGGATGCCGTAGGCCCGGTTCGCCGCCAGGGAGCAGGTGATCACATACTTCGCCTGCGCCTCGACGAGGATGTGGGACGGATCGGTGCCGCTGATGGCCAGCTCCGTGTCAGACAATCGTGCACTGACTCCCATGGGATCGCGTTTGATGCGGAAACCCTCGGCCTCCGTGAGTCCTGCAAAGCACTCGACGATCTGCGCGAGGTAACGACGGCGGCGGTCCAGCAGCAGCTCGTCGTATCGATGCAGGAGGCGTTTCGCCTCCCCATCGAGCGCAGACAGTTCCTTGAGGGCTTCCAAACTCATCGGGATTCAGAGAGTCGCATTGGAGATCGTGAAGTGAAGAAATACTGGAGTGCCGATGCTGCCACCGGCACTCCGTGGGTTGATTTGGGGTTACTTGTCCTTATCGACGACTTCGAAGTCCGCATCGACGACCTTGCCCTTGTCTTTGGGTTCGGCGGAGGCGGTTTCGGGGCCGGCGGCGGCGCCCATGTCGGGCATGCCGCCTGCGCCAGGAGCACCAGCTCCGGCGGCTGCGGCAGCTTGATACGCGGCGGCGAAGAGTTTTTCGATCTCCTCGGTCTGCGTCTTCATCTTGTCGGTGTCGTTGGACTCGATGGCGGACTTCAAGGTGGTGAGCTTGTCCTTGATCGGCGTGAGCTGATCGGCGGGGACTTTGCCTTCCCATTCCTTGAGAGTCTTTTCGATCTCGTAGCTGAGGCTGTCGGCCTTGTTCTTCACTTCGACGCCTTCCTTGCGCTTGCGGTCTTCCTCAGCGTGCTCCTCGGCATCGCGCTTGGCTTTTTCGATCTCTTCGTTGCTGAGACCGGAGCTGCCCTGGATGGAGATGCGCTGCTCTTTGCCGGTGGTTTTTTCCTTCGCGGAGACGTGCAGGATGCCGTTCGCGTCGATGTCAAAGGTGACTTCGATCTGCGGCACGCCACGCGGCATCGGCGGGATGCCGTCGAGCTTGAAGGTGCCAAGCGTTTTGTTGTCGCGGGACATCGGGCGCTCACCCTGCAACACGACGATTTCGACGCCGGGCTGCTGGTCGCTGTAGGTGGAGAAGATCTGCGAGTGCTTCTTCGGGATCGTGGTGTTGCGCGGAATCATCGGCGTCGCGACGCCGCCGGCGGTCTCGATGGCGAGCGTGAGCGGAGTCACGTCGAGCAGGAGCACGTCCTTGACGTCACCTTTAAGCACACCACCCTGGATGGCCGCGCCGATGGCGACGACTTCGTCCGGATTCACGCCCTGATGCGGATCTTTGCCAGCGAGCTTGCGGGCGGTCTCAACGACCTTTGGCATGCGGGTCATGCCGCCGACGAGCACGAGTTCGTCGATCTTGGACGCGTCGAGCTTCGCAGCAGCGAGGCAGTCTTTGACGGGCTTGATGGTGCGTTCGAAGAGCGCGTCGGTGAGCTGCTCCATCTTGGCGCGGGAGAGCGTCTTCATGATGTGCTTCGGCCCGGTGGCGTCGGCGGTGATGAAGGGCAGGTTAAGATCGTAGCTCTGGCTGGAACTGAGGGCGATCTTGGCCTTCTCCGCTTCTTCCTTGATGCGCTGAATAGCGTCGGGCTGGTTCGTGAGGTCGATGCCGCTGTCGGCTTTGAACTCATTGACGATCCAAGTGATGAGGGTGTTGTCCCAGTCGTCACCGCCGAGGTGCGTGTCACCATCGGTGGCGAGCACTTCGAAGACGCCATCGCCGATTTCAAGCACGCTGATGTCGAAGGTGCCGCCGCCAAGGTCATACACCGCGATTTTTTCGTCGGACTTTGATTCAAGGCCGTAGGCGAGCGACGCGGCGGTCGGTTCGTTGATGATGCGGCGTACATTGAGGCCGGCGATTTCACCGGCTGCCTTGGTGGCGTTGCGCTGCGAGTCGTTGAAGTAGGCGGGGACGGTGATGACGGCGTCAGTGATGGTTTCGCCGAGCTTCGCTTCCGCGTCGGCCTTCAGCTTCGACAGGATCATCGCGCTGACTTCCTGCGGGGAATACGTCTTCGTTTCGCCGCCGACTTCGACCTGCACGTGGGCGTCACCATTCGCGGCGGCGACGATCTTGTAAGGGAGGCGCTTGTCCGCTTCGGTGAGTTCGGTGAACTTGCGGCCCATGAGGCGCTTCACGGAGAAAACGGTGTTGCGCGGGTTCGTCACGGCCTGGCGTTTCGCAGCCTGGCCGACGACACGTTCGCCGCTCTTCGTGAACGCGACGACGGAAGGCGTGGTGCGCGCGCCTTCGCTGTTTTCGAGGACCACGGCCTTGCCGCCTTCAAGGACGGCCATGCAGGAGTTCGTGGTGCCGAGGTCAATGCCGAGGATTTTGCTCATAGTGTTGGTTTTGGGGGAGGAAGGTGGAACTGAGTGTTTTAACAGTTCCTTCTTGGCTAGAGCTATGCCAAGAGGCGTCCGGCACCGGAAAATGGTCTGCGTACGAAGGGGAAACACCATTTCGGCGGTGAATGGTCACGGAGCCGTCCACCCTGCCAAAGTGCGGTTCATGGCACAGTTGCGCATGGCACTTGGCACAATTGTCCGCGAGAGCGTGTGTCGGTGTCACGCTGCGCTGGAACGCGGATTTGCTGGCAGGGCTGGCTACTTGGCCTCGGGCTTGATCTTGCCCTTGTCCTCAAGCGTGTGCTTGAACTTCTCCGTCTTCGGCGTCACCACGGCGCGGACGTAGCCTTGCTCAGGATTGCGGGCCTGGAAGTTCTGGTGGTAGTCCTCGGCGGGGTAGAACTTCTTCAGCGGGGCGATCTCGGTGGCGATGGGATCCTTCCACTTCTTCTGCGCCTCCACCTTGGAGGCCTCGGCGACCTTGTGCTGCTCCTCGCTGGTGTAGAAGATGGCAGAGCGGTACTGCGTGCCGTAGTCGTTGCCTTGATAAGGCGTGCCTTTGGGCAGGAGCTTGCCGTGCTTGTAGCTTTCCTCCTTCGTCACGCTGGTCGGGTCGTGGGCATCCCAGAAGAGGTCGATGATCTCCTTGTAACTGACGACACTGGGGTCGAACTCGATCTGGATGACCTCGGCGTGGCCGGTTTCGCCGGTGCAAACGTCCTCATAGGTCGGGTTCACGGTTTTGCCGCCCGCATAGCCACTGGTGACCTTCTTGACGCCTTTGACGAGGAGATACTGCGCTTCGACGCACCAGAAACAGCCACCGCCGATCACGGCGATCTCGGTTTTGGCATCGGCAGCGGAGGAAGTGGGGGCAATAGAGGCCATGAGGAGGATGGTGAGCAGGGTGAGGGCGGTTTTCATGGTGAGCATACGAACGTGTCAGACAGACGAGTTCATCATCCGTGTCATGAGAGGCGAAACTTTCGGGAGAATTCCCGGGAATCGATGATTAATGGCCGCAAGAAACGCAAAAAGGCTATGTCCTTGGGTTTTTTGCGGCCAACGCTACTCTGAAATCATGGACGAAATCTCGACTCTCTGCGCCCGGGTGGGTGAAACGAAGCTGCGCGACATGGTGGCGGCGTTTTACCGTCGTGTGAAGGTGGATGACCTGATTGGCATTCTGTATCCGGCGGATGATTGGGCAGGATCGGAGAAGCGGCTGGCGGATTTCATCGTGTATCGCTTCGGCGGGCCGCAGACTTATATCGAGGAGCGTGGGCATCCGCGCCTGCGCGGCAGGCACCTGCCCTTCCCGATTGGCGAAGCCGAACGCGATCGCTGGCTGAAGCTGATGGGAGAGGCGATGGCGGAAGTGACGATTCCGCAGGCCGAAGGCACCCTGGTGGGCGCGTTCTTCGCCCAAGTGGCGGACATGATGCGGAATCGCGAGGGTTGACGCCTATTGATGGCGGATCTGGTTGTCAGCCAAGGAGATCGACGGATGGTGAAAGCATGAAACGAAGAATCATCTCTATCTTGATTGCCGTGGTCAGTCTGACCTCGTGCGTGACTCTGCCGTGGCAAAAGAACGAGCCGGTGGACTTTGTGAGCGAAGTGAAGCCGGTGCTGGAGGCGCGTTGCCTGGAGTGCCATCATCACCGTTATGTGTGCGCCGGATTGAACTTGGAGACAAAGACGCTGGCCATGAAAGGCGGGAGGACCGGGCCGGTGATTGTTCCAGGCGCACCGCAGCAGAGTCTTCTCTACAAGGTCCTGCTGCTGGGCCACGACAACCCCATCTCGATGCCGCCATCGCCAGATCCGCTCTCACTCGAGGAGCAGCGGGCCATCAGGGACTGGATTCAACAAGGTGCCGGCTGGCCAGAGAATGTGCGCCTGGTGCCGCCGCAGGACTGGAAGAAACCACGCGCGTAACACTTCATGAGCAAACCCCCCGTTCTCATCCCTGCCCCGCTGCCAAGTCTTCTGATGGAGCCGCTTCAGGCGGCGTATGTGTGTCATGATTACTTTGCCGCCAGAGACAAAGACGCACTGCTGATGGAAGTTGCCGCGGACATCCGCGGCATCGTGATGGCAGGTGGCACTGTGGCGCCGGTGGCGTTGCTGGAGCGGCTGCCGAAGCTGGAGATCATCAGCGTGCACGGTGTGGGCTATGACGGTGTGCCGGTGGACTGGTGTCGTGCACACGGTGTTCGTGTGACAAACACGCCGGATGTGCTCACCGAGGATGTCGCGGACACGGCGAGTGCGCTCGTTTTGATGACGAGCCGCAACCTGATCGTCGCGAACCGTTTTCTGCATGCTGGAAAGTGGCAGAACGGGCAGTTCCCGCTCGCTCACGCGGTGCATGGGAAGCTGGCGGGCATCGTGGGTCTCGGACGCATCGGCAAGGCGATCGCCCACCGTCTCGAAGCGCATGGCATGCGCGTGGCGTATCACGGACGCACACAGCAGAAGGTGATATTGCAGTACTTTGAGTCGCTGGTCGAACTCGCGAAAGCTGCGGACTTCCTGGTGGTCGCCTGCCCGGGGGGCGCGGCGACGAAGCATCTGATCAACGCGTCTGTTTTGGCGGCGCTGGGAGCGAAAGGCACACTGATCAACATCTCGCGTGGCTCGGTGGTGGACGAGGCTGCGTTGATTGCCGCATTGCAAAGCGGAGTCATCCGCGGCGCGGGGCTGGATGTGTTTGAAAACGAGCCGCATGTGCCCGAAGCACTGCTGCAATGTGAGAATGCCGTGCTGCTGCCGCATCTGGGCAGCGCCACTGATGAAACGCGGCGTGCGATGGCGAAGCTGGTGGTGGACAATCTTGCCGCGCATTTCAGTGGAAGCCCCCTGGTGACGCCGGTGTGCTGAGTGCCTGCGTGTTCGGCCGATTGGCCGCTTGCCCTTTGCGACGAAGCCGGTAACTAGCTGGCATGGTCAAACTTGTTCTCGGCACCGTTCTCACCGCAATTGCTGTCTTTCTCTGGGAGGCACTGTCCTGGACAGCGCTGGGCTGGCATGAGAACGGTTTCCGTGAGTTTCGTGATGAGGCGGCCGTGGCGGAAGTCCTCAAGGCCAATGTGACCTCGGGCCATGGCATCTACATGCTGCCATCGATGGAAGAGCCCTCCAAACTGGCCACAGCCGAGGAGCGGAAGGCGCGTGAGGAGAAACAGATGAAGGCCATGGAGAACGGCCCTTATCTCTATGCGATCATCCGCCCGGGCAAAGGCGGGAGCAGCATGGGCACGAACATGGTCTTGAGCTTCATCCGCAGTTTGATCTGCGCGTTTTTGATCGCGGCATTGTTGAGCCAGGCGGCCTTGTTTTATCCCGCCCGCATCGCGTTTGTGGCGGCGGCGGGTTTGTTTGCGGGCCTGACATGTGATCTGCCCATGTGGATTTGGTTTGAAAACCCCGGACGCGATACGGTGGTGAACATCGCGGATCATTTGATCACCTGGATCGTCGGCGGGGCGGTGCTGGGGCTGTTTGTGGGACGGGAACCGGTGCTGGAGCGGGGGCGTTGAGGAGGAACAAGATCGGCACGGTTTCCCACCACCCACGCGGAGCGCTTGCGATGCGCTGGTTTAGGCTTGTAGCAACCACCCACCCGCACGTCATGTCCACCTACGTCGCGCTCGTTCGATTCACCCAACAAGGATTGCAAAACATCCACGAGTCGCCGCATCGTGCGGCGGCGTTCAAGGCGGCCGCCAGGAGAGCTGGCGCGAAGATTCTGCAACTTCTCTGGACTCTTGGCGCTCACGACGGCGTGATCGTGTTCCAAGCCAAGGATGACGCCACTGCAGCCAGCCTCATGATGGGATTGTCTTCGCTGGGCAATGTCCACACCACCACGATGCGGGCCTTTGACGCGGCAGAGTTTGCCCAAGTGGCGGACAAAGCTCCCAAAATTTGATTGTCGCCAGCTTGGAAGCGTCAGGGGCATCACGAGATCAAAGCCCGGCGCAGAACCACAATCACTCCCAACAGCAGCACCAAGCCGACGAGATAATAGGCGGCGTCGGGAACGGACGAGTCCCCTCGTTCGCTGCCGGGCTGCATCAGGCGTTCCATTTCGCGAACGCGGTCCTTGGCAACCGGATCATTGCTGGCAGCGAGGACAATCCCAGGAAAAGCCAATGGCATGGCCACGCAACGGGACGGAACATGTGACAGGCGATGCTCACGCGAACGAAGGCAGGGGGGATTCATGGCGACTGAAGGAAAGAATGGTAGTTTGGCATTAACCACTAGGATCAATCAACAATTTCCTTGTAGCAGGAACGCGACCAATTCAAGTTGCTAAACAGCAAAATCATTAGCCGGTTGCGCAAAACCCACCCGTGCTGCCTATGTGACTTGTCGTAGCCACATGCGTGAAAGGAAGCCAGGCCACGCCTCCGTCAGGCGCAGTACTCGCGAAACAAGCCACCCATCATGCAGCCAAGCTCATTGCCGGGCGCGAAATTACCGCGGGTGTAGAGCACAATCGCATATGGCGTGCCGCGATGATAGAAGAAGAGGGATTCGTGATCCCACTGGCCGTAATTGCCCGTCTTGCCACCGATGTAAGTAATGCTGGCGGGCATGACCCAGCGGCCGAGGCCGTATTGATCGCGGCGCATCGCCTCAAGCAGCAGTTCGCAGCCGTGATCGAGGCGGTAGTTCACGCAGCGATCATAAAACTCGGCGTAAAAGCGTGGCGACTGCCAGTTGTTGATGATTTGAACATTGGGAAGGTTGTATCGCCTCTCGAAGCTTTGTTCGTCGGCTTGGTTGATGCGGGCGAGGAGGTACAACCACGAGGCATTGATGCTCTGGTCGCAGGCATAGACGATGTTTTGGAACTCTTCCCGCGTGAGATTGCCGCGGCGTTTCTCCAGCAGCACGGCGGCGACGGCGGGCTTGGGCATCGAGCAGCCAAAAAAGAGCTGGTCAGCCTGAAATTCGGCAAGATAGCGCCCGGTGGCGAGATTCTTGACGGCGTAGCCGACACGCGGATCGCGGCGATGGGTGCGATAGACGTACTCCATGCCTGCGGTCCACGGTCTGCCATGCGCACTGTGCGAACGGAAGCGCAGACGAGCACCGGAGGCGAGGAAACGGTTGTGATACTCCCACAGCGCGCGGTTTTTGCGTGCAGCATGGCTGAGCATTGAGGACGCGGGAGCCGCACAGCCGGCCAGTATTGGTGGCAAAGCGCACAAACCACGTCGCAACCAATGACGACGTGTTTCCACAGGCGAAGCGAGGCGTTCGGGCATCGGCGCGCAACGTGTTCATCGAGGATTCATGCTGCCACAGGGAAAGTGTCAGAAGATTGTGCTGGGGTGCTGGCAGTTGGGCGTTGTCTTCTGCCGCCCAGGAATCATGATGCCGGCATGAGGCCGAGGTTCTTCGAATTCCGTCTGCAAGGCTTGCGTGGCCTGCCAGGAGCATTGCTGCTGGCCTTGGGAGTACTTGGCGTGCTGGGTTTGCTGGCACTGCTGATGTTTGTCGGTGTGGCAGTGGTTGTCGCCGGTCTGGCTGTGTCCGCTGGCGTGGCCTTGTGGCACGGATTGCGTCGGAAACTGGCATACGCTCCAGAACAGACGGCTTCCAGTGCAGCACCAGAGTCCGTCACCACGATCACCGAAGTGCGCGAGATCGAGGTGGAGGTGCTGCCCGAGCGGGGGCGCTCATAATAAAAAAGAAGGGACGCCATGCGGCATCTCATGGGGCCGTTTTATGGCCTGGCTTGAGAGGCCGCCTTCTTTTCCGCTGGCGTGAGAATGTGCCAGCGCCCGGTGGTCTCGAATGTGGATGTCTGCGTGTTTTGATTGGGTCCACCATCCTTCCCACGCAGGACTTCGCGCCGCCACTCGTGCTTGTAGGGGCCGCGGTTCGAAAAAGTGCCATCCATGTGAAGCGTGAGGGTCTCCTCGGTGATGGTGGTGTTGTGAATGATCTGTTCTGTGTCGGGCGTGGAAGCGTGAATGGGCTCAAATTTCGAGGTGCAGCGTCCAGTGATCACGTTGTCCTTGATGGCGCCTTCAAAGATCGCGTGAACCACAACTTCGTTGCCAATCCGGAAGGTGTTTGTGCCGGTCACTTTGCCATCAAGGATGGTGCGCGTTTCCTCGAACTTCATTTCCGGGTGCTCGGGCGTCCAACTCGTGAAGCTGAGCGTGCAGTCGTTGGGAATGACGGGGATGGTGGCATCAGGCGGTTCGGCTTCCGCAGGCTTGTTCGCGATGTCGGTGGTTTTTCCACCAGCCGCGCCGGGTCGCATGTCTTCTGCGGGTGTGGCGGGCGGTGTGTCTGCGGCTTGAGGTGTTATGGGTGCCTGCGGTGTCTTGTTTTGCGGCGAAGGGCGTAGATCTTCGGGAAGGGTCATGGTGCTCTTCAAACTGAATTCCTGGGTGCCGGTCGGATCGCGTTTGCGGTCTGCCGTTTCCAAGGCGGCCTGGGTTTTCTGCTCTGCGACTGCCCGTCTGGCTGCTTCTTCCTGCTGCTGTTGCTGCATTTCGACGGTGGCGTCTTCGGCGGAGGCGGCAGGATGGGATTTGGTCCAGTTCTTCTGCAGGATTTCCACCGAGCGGGAAAGCTGCTCTTCATCGAGTTGGTTACTGGTATCCATCTCGTAGTTGATGATGGGGCTGGTGGCCCAGTCGGTGACGGTGGTCAGCGTGGATGTCCCGTCCCTCATGGCTGACGTGTAGTCGAATCCAGAGATGATGCGGTCACGATACCTGCCAGCCTTGTCAGGATCGGAAGGTGGCTGCGGCCATTGGGCCGGGTCGGCATCCAGTTTCAGCGTTTCACGGACCGCAATGGCATCGGCCATGGCCTTGAGCCGTTGCTCTTCCTTCAAGCCATGAATTTTTCCCTGCTGCTCCGCGAGTTGATAAGCAAAATCATGCCGCATGGCCACGGCGTCCAACGAATCAACCGGCAGACGGTCACCGGCTTTCTTCGGGTCTTTGGAGCCACCCCACCACCCCGGTCCATACCAATTGCCGTATTGAAGCAGTTCCTCGTTTTTTTCATGCCCGGTCCAGGCACCGACAATGACGTTGCGGTCCCGGGATCCCATGAAGCCATCCTCACTGATCAAGGGCAGGCCTCCGCGCGCTTTGGGTTCTCTGGGAGAAATGCTCACCTGTCCGGGTTTGGAAAGCTCGACCTCCCGTTCATTGTCCTGCGGAAACGCCGGCAGACAGAGCAGGGATAATGCGGCGAGGCATAAGGTCGTTCTCATGGCGTTGATTGTTTTTGGCTGCTGTTCACCGAGCCGACGGTCATACGGGAGATCATGAGGGTCTGGCCACGTTGGAGGATTTCTACCAGCAACCACCGGCCAGGCTGGGTGGAGGCAGTCAGTGCCAGCAGGCTCTTTCCGCCATCCCGATGAAGATAGACAGGGTGCAAGGCCGCCCGCCAGGCTAGCGGCTGATCTGCCAGCAGCCCTGCGTCCGGCGACGCTGCCCGGCATTGCTCCAGCAAAAGACCAATGGTGTCTGAGAGGGCCTGACCTTCCGGCCCTGCCTCAGGTGCAAGGGCGTCCCGCAGTGACTTTCGGTATTCGGTGAGTGCCATTTGAATGGGGCGGCAGGCTTCCCGGGTGAATGGCAGGCTTGCCCAGTCGGTCTCTGCTGCTTCAGACAATCTCCTTTGCAACTCCTCCTGCAGCAAACCTGCCTGCGTCAGCCTGGGACGGCCTGGCCCGTCCTTGGCGACGATTTTTAACTGCGTGATCTGTGGTGTTGTCCCGACGGTTTCGAAGACCGCCACAACGGCGGCGTCGATCCACGGATTGTAAATCATCAGGGAGAACGCGCTGGCATGGTTCTGCAGCAACTGGACGAAAGCGGTGTCGAAAAAGGCGGCGGCATCAATTTGCCCGGAGAACATTCCTTCCGCCGTTTGATTCCAAGTTTGCCTGCATTGCGGCGTGGCTGACATTGCCAACGCGGCGCGAAAATCCACGCCGGCCAGTCTTTTGAAAGTAGCACCCATCGCCATGGCCTGCAGTTCGTGTCCTTCATCGGTTGTCATGCTGGCATGGCGTTGTTTCTCACCGGCCTTTCCCGTGGCGCTGAAAAGCCACGCGCCCAAAACTCCTCCGAGAATCATCAATGGAATCCCCACCCACAACACGGCCTTCAACAACGACATGCCTGTTGAAGGAGTCGCGTCACACCGGGCACGGCACTTGGCGTCATCCATCTTGACCTCGCTTTTTACATCGGAGGGCATGATGAAAAATACGCATGGTAAAGCTTGCTCTCAAATGCAGCTGAGCGCCTTCACTGCGCCTCAATTGTGTTGTGCTGAGCGCAGGATGGCCACGGTGCTTTGTCACGAAGCGTCCACTTGGATCATTGAATCTGGCGAAACGATCACGGCACAAAAAGAAGGGACGCCTCGCGGCGTCCCTTCGTGGTTGATCGTGATGCGAGTCGCGGATTACTGGCCGCCCGGACGCCACTCTTCGGTGGCGAACTTGAAGGCCTGCTCCAAACCGACGAGGTCGGTGCTGGGGCGCAGGGCTTCGAAGGCCTGGCTTTCCTTCTGGATCTCGGCTTCGTTGTAGCTCATGGCCTTGATGGAAAGGCCGATGCGGCGCTCCACCTTGTCCACCTTGATGACGCGGGCTTCGACTTCGTCGCCGACATTGAGCTTGTCCTTGACCTTCTCGATGCGTTCCTCGCTGATCTGCGAGATGTGCACGAGGCCGTCGATGTCGTCTTCGAGCTCCACGAAGGCGCCGAAGCTGGCGATCTTGGCGACGCGGCCCTTGACGATGTCACCCACCTTGAAGCGGGTGTCGATGATGGACCACGGGTCGGTGTCGAGCTGCTTCATGCCCAGGCTGATGCGCTGGTTGGCCTTGTCGATGCCGAGAACGACGGCATCCACTTCCTGGCCCTTCTTGAGCAGTTCGGACGGATGGTTGATTTTGCGGGTCCAGCTGAGGTCGGAGACGTGGATCATGCCGTCGATGCCTTCTTCCAGCTCCACAAACGCACCGTAGGCGGTGAGATTGCGAACCGGACGCTTCATCTGCGTGCCGATCGGATAACGGGTGTCGATGTCGTCCCACGGATTCGGCTCGAGCTGACGCACGCCGAGGCTGATCTTGCGCTCTTCCTTGTTGATGCCAAGAACGACGGCGTCGATGACCTGGCCAACGGTGAGAACATCGGACGGACGGGCAATGCGCTTCGTCCAGGAGAGTTCGGAGACATGGATGAGGCCTTCGACGCCTTCTTCCACTTCCACGAACGCACCGTAAGCGACGAGCTTGGTGACCTTGCCGCGCACCTTGTGACCGACAGGATAGCGGCCTTCGATGTTTTCCCACGGGTTGTTCTGAAGCTGCTTGAGCCCGAGGGAGACACGCTCCTTCTCGCGATTGACCTCGAGGATCTGGACTTCGATCTTCTGACCGATGCCGAGCATCTCAGAAGGATGGTTGAGGCGGCCCCAGGACATGTCTGTGATGTGGAGCAGACCGTCCATGCCGTTGAGATCGACGAACGCACCGAAGTCGGTGATGTTCTTGACGATACCGATGACCTTGTCGCCAGGGGTGACGCCGTCGAGGAACTTCTGGCGCTGTTCGGCGCGCTCGGCCTCGATGACTTCGCGGCGGGAAAGGACGATGTTTTTGCGCTCGTCGTTGATCTTGACGATCTTGAACTCGAACACCTTGCCGACGTATTCGTTGAGATCCTTCGGCGGGATGATGTCGATCTGTGAGCCAGGCAGGAAGGCTTCGACGCCGACATTGACCATGAGGCCGCCTTTGACGACGCTCTTGACCTTGCCTTTGACGAGGCCGCCGTCCTTGAACACGGCGTAAATTTTCTCCCAGTTCTGACGATGGGCGGCCTTCTCCTTGGAGAGCACGACCATGCCTTCGTCGTTTTCGAGGCGTTCGAGGAGGACTTCGACCTCATCGCCGACCTGGATGTCTTCGTCTTCGAACTCGTTGGAGGGGATGGCTCCTTCGGATTTGTAGCCGATGTCGACAAGGACGACCTGCGGTTTGATTTCGAGGATCTTGCCTTTGACAATGGATCCTTCGGAGAGCTCGCGGAAAGAACCTGCGATCAGGTCGGCGAGCGTAGCTGTAGCACTCATTTAACTTAACGGGTTGGGAGCGTTGGGTGAAAACCGCTCGCGCACTTCCGCTCCGGAGGTGCACGGCGGGCTTTCGTCCAGCAGCACCAGAAGGCACCCGGACAAGAGGGCCGGGATAGTCGGGGAAGATCGCGGTTTGGCAAGGGGGAAGATGCAGCTATTTGGCCGGTCAGTGGTCGCGCAGGTCTATTTTGCGCCCATCCGGCAGTTGAACTTCAAGCACGGAATACTGCCAGGCAGTGCTGGGGGATTTGTCCGCCTTAACCGACAGGGTTCCTTCGCCTTTGGGGCCGGTGACAGGAGCGGTGAAATTGGATGTCCCTGAACCGTTGTTGTAATTCACGGAGCCCGTGAACGCCCAGCCGGTGGTGATTGGAGTGCCGAGGGCCGTCTGCACCTCGGCTGAGTCCTGCGCCCGCTTGAGCGCCTCCTTGTACACATCCGTCTTCTGAACGACGCTCATCGCGAAGAAGTAAACGCCGAAGCTGAAAGCAACTCCAATCACGATGAGACCGAGACAGCCGCCGCAGCCGACGAGAACCCATTTCCCCGTACTGCTCTTCTGCGCTGGCATGGGCGGGGGAGCGTTGGGGAAAGGTGGAGGATTCATGGCATAGAGAGGGCGGGAATGGCTGGCTGCACCGAGTGGAATGACGGAATTATGGAAGAAAGGTCAATTCCGAGTCAAGTGGTGAGGGGCAAAAGGGACGTCCACCAATGAAGATGCCCCCGGCTTCTCCAAACCAGCACTGTCCAGCATCGTGCCTTCAGGAAAAAACTACCGAACAAGGCTGCAATGTTTCTTCCGTCGCAGCAGGACCCCCAACCCGGCGATCAGCAACACAGCGCTGCCGGGTTCTGGCACCACGACTGGGTCGCTTAGAATGCCGAGGCTGCCCCAACTTGCAGAGGAATTCACGCCGCCACTGATGCCGCCCAAGTCTTGGTTGAGAGAGTTGGCCTGGGTGGCGGTGGCAAACACATACCGAAAGATGGTGTTTTCATTCACGGAGACCCCCTTGATTGTGCTGAAGAAGCTCACGACATCTGCGAAGGGCACTGCATAGCTGAGGAAATAGTCCGTGCCAGAGGTGCCACCATCGACATCCGCAGTACCGATGCCATCTGTCGCGAGACTGACAGCGCGCCAGTTGTAGTTGGTGCTGTTTTCGGTGTAAGTGGCGAAAGCGGTGGATGCAATGGACGTGGTGGAGGGCGATGTGTTTGCGCCACTTCCCGCGTCCCAGATGCCAATGACGTCATTGGACCCCGAGTTGTCCACGCCGATGAAGGCGTCGAGTGCACTGTCCCCCGTGGCTTCGACTCCCACAAAGAAGGCTCGCGAATAACCGGGGGGGGACTCTTCACCTCCCAGACGCCCGCGAAAGTAAAGAACTCCGTCCAGCAGTGACGGCGTGTTGTTGTTATCGAAATACATGTAAATCGCGGGATTCAGGAGGTCACCCACGATGTCCCCTTCCTGCTGGCCGGTCTGCTGGTCATGGATGGGATCGGGCAGGGTGACTCCAAAGGAAAGAGGGGTCCACCCGGTGCTCGGGCTGTCCACGACTGCTGCTCGGCACGAAATGTCTCCCGAAAGGCAAACCAATCCCATGAAGAGCGTTACCCAACGAGGGAAACACCAGTATTTAAAGGCCAACGGCTTGGGCCTTGTAGCGGGATCCGGGACAATGCAAAACATGTAATTCTACAATTATACATAATTACAATAATTTTACACATAAATTTGTATTGCTTGTTTCTTTTTCGAGGTCGTCTGGCTCGACGATTTAGGCACTTGCTGCTTCCGGTCAGGTTTGGCTTACGAGCTTGAGACGCACGTCAAATACGGTTTCGTCTGCTTTGGAACTCACCAAATGCAAATCCGCTCCATTCGCGCGGGCCAGTTCGGTGGCGATGTTGAGGCCGAGTCCGAAACCGTCGGTTTTTCTTGTGTGGGCTGAGTCACCGCGGAAGAAGCGCTCGAAGAGGCGTGCCTGACTTTCTTCAGGGATGGCCGGACCCGTGTTGGCGATGGTAAAGACGGCATCCGAATCTTGACGGAAGAGTTGCAAGGTCACGCGGCCCTGCGGACGATTGTATTTGATGGCGTTGCTGAGGAGGTTTTGGAAGACCTGGCGCATGAGGGCGCGGTCAGCATACACCACGATGCCGGGCTCGATGTGGTGTTCCAGCTTGAGTTCAGCCTGCTCGCAGAGAATTTCACCATCTTCGATGAGGCGGGATAGATCGGCGCTGAGGTCGTAATTCTCGGGATGCGTGGGCAGACGGCCGGCGTCGGCTTGGGAAAGCAGGAGCAGGCTTTGTGTGATTTGTTTGAGCCGGTTCGCTTCCTCGAAGAGCGAGACAGCTCGCTCGTGCTCCGGACTGCCGGGCGTGGCGTTGCGCACTGCGTCGTCCAACGTGGCGAGCATCACTGCGAGGGGTGTTTTCAATTCGTGGGATGCGTCGGCGGTGAAACGGACGGCTTGCTGGAAGCTGCCTTGCAAACGTTCCATCATGCCGTTGAGCACGTCGATAAGCTGGGCGAATTCGCGATCGTCATCGCGCTGCAGCGGGATGCGTTCTGCGAGATCACTGGCGGTGAGCCTTTGCGCGGTGGAGACGACGCGTTCCAGCGGGCGCATGGCGCGTTTCGAGGTCCACAGAGCGCCCAGTCCGGCGAAGGAGAGGCCGAGAATTCCCATGAACACAAACCAACGGGCCATGCGGTTGAGTTCGGAGTAGTAGTCGGTCAAGGACAGGCCGATGAAGAGCGTGTATTCGGGGCTGCTGAAGGCGCCGAATCGCCAGTCGGCTCCGCCGGAGTGTGCAGTGAACAGGAGGGGCTCGCGCACGAGCGGCATTTGCGGTCGGAATGGCAATCCGCGCTCTTGAAACGGCGACGGACCGCCCGCGGGACCACCGAGGCCTGGTGGCAGACCGAGGATATCACCGAATTCCGGATTGTTGCCGGGCGGCGGATGCCTGCGTGTTCCAGGCGGCGGATGAGTGTCATCAGGCGGAGCGTTGCGGATCTGCTCCTCGGTGGGAAAGCGGGCGCGGAATTCGGATTCGATATCTTTGGGGGCATTGGGCGTGGCAAAAAGCGTGCGGCCCTGCCGGTGCTCCTTCACGAGCAGAACTGCAGGGGATTGCTGCGTGGGGGAAGTGCCGAAAACGAGATCGGCGATGGCTTTGAACTCTTCATCCTTCGTGCGGGGATCAATGCGGCTCCACACACGCTGTGCGGGGGCGATGATGCGACCATCCACGCTGCGTTCGAGCGTCCGGCTGGCATACCACCAGGCCGCGGCGCCGAGCGCGGCCACCAGAATGCCGGCGACGATCATGGTCTGCAGCGCCAGGCGAAGGCGGAAACTGCGCGTGTTGGACGAAATGCTCATGAACTGGCGAGGGCAACGTGACTTTCGTGCGCATCACTCGGCGGCGCATGCAGATAAATGCCTTTTAATGTGCCTGGGGTGGTTTTTGTCATGCGCGGCGGTTCTCATTTCACAACCACCCACACCGCCATGCACATCGGAGACGACCCCACCGCCCTGCTGACCTCAGAATCCGCCACGCCACCGGACACCGCGGCACTCTACCGCCGCCATTGGCATGCGCTGTGTGCATTTGCCCGGGCCAAAGGCTGTGAAAGCCACGATGCCGAGGATGCGGTTCAGGAATTGTTCGCGAAGCTGGTCGCGCAAGGTCAGCATGAGCGTGCGGCCGCGATCGCCAGTCCCGGTGAGCAGTCCGCGTTTCTGGTGGCGCGTCTGCGCACACATTTGATCAAGCGCTGGCGTCATCGCACACGCCTGCGCCGCGGTGGCGGGGCGGCTTGTCTGTCCCTGAGCGATGAAGAGGGCCAGGACATCGACGTGGCGGACACGCGCTCCACCCCAGACCGTGAGTTGGACCGTGCCTGGGCTCGTAACGTCATCGACGTGGCCATGGAACGGGTAAGTGTCGAACTGCGTGCACAGGGGCGGGGGGAGGTTTGGGGCTGCCTGGAGCAGAGTGTGACGGATGGAGGGCGCGGGGCGCGCCCGCAAAGCGGTGCACTGCGGGTAGCCTTGCATCGGGCGAAAAACCGTCTGCGGACCCTGATCCGGGCGCAATTTGACGGCGAGGAGGAAGAGGCGCACTGGCTCGCTGTCCTGGCGTGAACGAAACCGTCAACGGGTTGTCTATCGCAACCCCTGTCACATGCGAAACTACTGGCCTGTGGCGGTGGTTTCTGCTATTCTCGCCGCCTTTTTCCCGCCGAACAGCCTGCCCAAATGGTTCCCCCATCATCCCGCCTGCTGGCCACAATTTGTATTCTGGTTGGTTTGCTCGCCATGATCCCCTTTTCGACCGCGCAGGCCACGGCGCCAGCCGCGCCGACGAATTTTGCCAGCACGTTCACGAACATCTCGTCTTCGTACTATTACTGGCGGTTCAGTTGGACCGACAACTCGACGGACGAGGATGGTTTCCGGCTGTATTACCGCATTGGTGGATCGGGCGGCACTACCTCCACTTACGGTGATCTGCCGGTCTCTGCAGCCATCAAGACGGCCACGGGACCGCTTTCGATCAACATCCAGATTCCCTCCAATGCATTTGGCACAGGCTGGTCCGTCGAATGGTTCGTGGCAGCCTACAAAAACAATGCGGGTGGCACGCCAACGGAGTTTAGCGGAATTTCGAACGCTACCCAATACTACCCTTACCCAGGGCCCCAAACACCCAATCTGAACGCGCCGGGCGCATTGGCGGTGACGGCAGTTGGAGATGGTGCCGTTCAGGTGACATGGAACGATAACTCCAACGGCGAATACTACTTCCAGCTCGAGTTCAAGAAGTCCACGGACAGCACTTGGCGCACGCCCGGCTCCTACAGCACATTCACCCCGGGTATTCTCAACGATTTCAACTTCACCTCGGGCACCTTTTCAAGTTACGCCAAAGTGTACCAGAACCCCGCCACCAGCGACATGTATCTGCCGTATCTGGAGCCGAACACGACGTACAATTTTCGTCTGCGTGCCGCAGGATTCGCGAGCGATTTTGGCAGCTACTCCGGCACGGCCACGGCCACCACCCAGGCGTTCAAGGCGCCGACAAGTCTGACGGCCACGCGGGTCGGAGAGAGCACCTTCGACCTGACCTTTAACAACAACTCCACGGCTGAATCCGGCTACCACTTCCAATATCGCGTGCAGGGCTCCGGCTCATGGCTGGATCTCGGCATGGTGGACCAGCCCTTCTTCAACACCATCAACAGCGGCGTGCTGAATCCCAACACCGTTTATGAGTTCCAGGCGCGCGCCTATCTCCGCAACACCAACAACGCCGCGGATCCACCGGTTGCGTACACGGCATTCTCCAACACGGCGACCGGCACCGCGATCTTCAACGCGCCAACCGCTCTCACTGCCACGACGCCGAGCGAAGGACGTGTGAATCTGAACTGGACGGACAACTCTTCCGTTGAAGGCAATTACGAGGTTCAGGTACGGGAGAAGGGCACCACCCAATGGCAATCATACCAATATTATGCCGCCAACACCACCAGTGTGACGAATCAGTTGATCGCCCCCGGCAAAACACTGGAGTTCCGGGTACGGGCCACCCGCGGCGCCCAGGCGGAGATCACTTCCAGCTTCTCCAACACTGCAGAAATCACGACAGCGTTCAATGCGCCGACCAATCTCGTCGCCACTGCCTCCAGCTCTGATCCTTATCACATCAGCTTCACCTGGACGGACAACTCGGGCGTGGAAACCGAGTACGAACTGCAATACCGCAAACAAGGCGGCAGCTTTGCGACCCGCAAGATCGTTGCCGCCAACACTGGCACCGCGCCCAACAGTATGAGTCTGGCGGATCTGCCGGAATTCGACCCAGGCAGTGTCTATGAGTTCCAAATCCGTGCCAATCTCACACTTTCCGACGGCTCGTTGATTGCGAGTTCCGCCTATTCTCCGATTGCCACAGCCACGACGAAAAACGGCTTCAGCAGCAAGCCTTATGCGCCGATCACGCAGGGCACGCCATTCAGCTACCAGCTTGCGACGATGAGCCAGCAGAGCCGCACGGACTGGAGCGTGGGCACGCTGCCTGCAGGGCTGAGCTTTGACAGCGGCACCGGCGTGATTTCAGGAACGCCCACGGTGGCCGGTTTGTTCAATGTGCCACTGACGGCCAATTTCAGCGGTGGAAGTTCGCATGTGCTCAACCTGGCCTTGCGCATTCTCCGCGCACCCGCGGCACCGCAGATCGCCTCCGCCATCGGTGACCAAACACTTGCGGCCGGCACGAACACCACGATCGACATCGCGTCTACTTTCAGTGATCTGGACACGGACGCCGTGGTGAGAATGTCCACGACGAAGGGCAACATCGACGTGGTGCTCTACTCGTCGCTCACACCGGGCACGGTGGCCAATTTCCTGGCCTACAACTACGCAAACACGCTGTTTCACCGGGCGCCCACTGGTTTCGTGCTGCAAGGTGGCGGTTACACGAGCTATGCGTCGCCGGATGTGTTTGAATCGATTACACGGCAGGCATCCATCACCAACGAACCCGGCGTCACCAATGGTTTCGGCACCCTTGCGATGGCAAAGGTCGCAGACGACCCCAACAGCGCCACCAGCGAGTTTTTCATCAATCTCGGGAACAACGCCAGCAACCTCGACAATCAAAACGGCGGCTTCACGGTATTCGGTCGTGTTGCATCGGTTTCCACGGGTGTTTTGAGCACGTTGGCAGCGGTGCCGACGGGCAACTATGCCGTGAAGCTGCGTCAGAATGGAGTCACACCATCTTCGGCGAATTATTCGTTCACGGACATCCCGATTGATCAAACACCAGTGCCCAGCACCATTGATCAGACCAAGTTAATGAAGGTGACTGCCGTCACCAATCTGCCAGTGCTGAGCCACGCGATCACGACCTCACCGAACAGTGCTGTGGCGACGGCCACGCTCAACGGCACCCAACTGCAAATCACCGCCGTGGCTCCTGGCAGCACGTCGTTAGTCATCACGGCGACGGATGTGGATGGCAACAGCACGCCGCATACGGTGAACATCATCGTGCCGAAACTTCCTGCCACGGTGACGCCAGGAGGACTCGCGCACACGTATGACGGCACCGAGCATGAGGCCACTGCGACGACAAATCCATCCGGGCTAAACGTAACTTTCACTTACAACGGCTCCAGCACGCCGCCAACGAATGCCGGAAGCTATACAGTCGTCGCCACGATCAACAGCCCCACTTATCAAGGTTCCGCCAGCGACACGCTCGTCATCGCCAAGGCCAGCGCCAGCCTTTCTCTGAATGGACTGTCCCAAGCTTATACTGGCGCTCCCTGCCCCGTGACGCCAGTCACGAATCCTCCAAGCCTGCCGGTAAACATCACTTATGATGGCGCTACCACGCCGCCGACGGAGTTTGGCACGTATGCGGTGGAGGCGGTCATCGATGATACCAACTACACGGGCACCAAGAGTGGCACGCTGACCATCCGCGGCCAGTCGGTCACTGAGTGGAGCTCCCAAGTATTTACTCCTGAACAAGTCAGCGCCGGACTCGCGGCTCCTGATGCCGACGCGGATGGAGACGGACTGAAAAATCGTGCCGAATACGCCCTTGGCACGAATCCAAACAGCCCCACACCTCCGATCGCTCCGGTGCGCGACGGCAACGGCCTCACGATCACTTTCACCCGACCCAAGGACTTGCAGGATGTGATCTATGGTGCCGAGTCCTCCGACTCTTTTGTGAACTGGACGCCGCTGACACTTGAAGTCATCACCGACGGGCCGGTGCAGACGGTGCGCGTGCGTGATCCTCTGACCAGTGGCAATCCAGCGCGGCGGTTCATCCGCCTGACCTTCAGCGCTCCTCCGTGAGGCTGGATGAGAGTTAATCTCGTGGTGAGTGGTTCAGCGAAAAATGCCGCGCTTCGGTGGTGTCGCTTCTTCCTGTTGTTTTTTCATCTCCCCGGCGCGCACTTTTTCCGCAGTGTCCTTGTACCAAAGCGGGCCGTTGACTTTGAAATTGTAGATCAGGTCACGAAAATCCGACATGAGCCGCTGGTCATTCATGAGCGCCCCGAGCAGACCCTTGCTTGATGAGATGTTGGCAGCCGCGGCCGCAAAGCTGTCGGCGGCCTTTTTGATGGACTGAAGTGACTCGTCGGCAGTGGTCATCACCTTGTCCGTCTTGGTGATGATGGGGTCGAGCTTCTTGCTGACATCTTCGATGCTTTTCGAGGCGTTCTTGAAACTTGTGGCGGCTTCCTTGAACTCGGCAAGCGCCTGCTTGAGTGTTTGGGCGTTTTCCTCACCGAGAACCTTGTCATCGACACGTTTGAGAGTGCTGTGGAGGTGCTCCATGCCCTCCTTGAAGTCCTGAATGGTGGAGTCGGAGAGCGCTTCCTTGTTGACCTTGGTCATGGCGGTTTGAATCTCCTTGAGCGCGACCCGCACATCATCAAGCACGACATCGACCTTCTCCCCCACCGATTTCGCAGTGCTTTGAAGGTCGTTCAAACTGCCTGCCTTTTCGCCCTCGATGATCTTGTCATAGTCGTGTGGCAGAAAGACATCCGTCTGCTTGCCGGTGGGCTTGATTTCAACAAGCGCGTCACCCATGAGACCGGCGGAACCAATGGCAAAGGTGGCGTCGGCGGGGATCATCACGTCCTTGAACAACTCCAGGTCGATGATGACGCCAGTGAAGGTTTCATTGAGCTTTGGTTTCTTGTCCACCTTGCCCACGCGAGAGCCTCCAAGGAAGACAGGTGAGCCCTCTTTGATTCCGGAGGCATTCGGGAAGGCCACATGCAAATGATAGGTGTCCTTGAAAATCTCACGTACGCGTCCGAACTGGAGGATGAGGCCGCCGAGCAGGAGAAGCCCGACGAACACAAAGAGTCCGACGAGCATTTCGGTTTTTTTGTCGCTATCGATCATGGTGTGGTTGGGGTGCGCGGATCAGCCGGTGACGTCTGAGCGGCCATTGATGAAGTTTTGGACGATGGGGTCTGTGGAGGCCTTCAATTCGTCGGGAGTGCCTAGGAAGTGGATCTTGCCGCGATAGAGCATCGCGACGCGATTGGCGATCTTGAAGATGCTGCGCATGTCGTGCGTGACGATGATGGAAGTGACACCATAGCGCTTCTGCATGCGCAGAACCATCTGGTCGATGATGTCGGAGCCGATGGGGTCGAGGCCTGAGTTTGGCTCATCGTAGAGGATGCATTCGCTGCGGGTGATCATGGCGCGTGCGATGCCGGTGCGTTTGCGCATGCCGCCGGAAAGGCTGGTTGGGTATTTGTCGAGATGCTCCGCCAGATCGACGGCCTCCAGCGCCTCGAGCACACGGCGTTTGACCTCCGCCTTGTCCCGCACGCCGCTTTCTATGAGAGGGAATGCCACGTTTTCTTCAACCGTCATGCGGTCAAACAAGGCGGCGCCTTGGAAAAGCATGCTGACCTTCTGCCGGATGGGTGCCATCTCGCGCTCTTTGAGCTTATTTACATGCATGCCTGCCACGAAGACGTCTCCAGCGTCTGGCTGGATGAGCCCGATGACATGCTTCATCGTCACCGTCTTGCCTTCGCCGCTGGGACCGATGAGGCACAGGGTCTCGCCATGCTGAAGTGTCAGATCGATGCCGCAGAGGATCTCCTGTTTGCCGAAACGCTTTTCCAGTCCGCGGAGCTCAATGAATGCTTCACCGGAGCCGTTCCGTGGAGCTGACAGGGTGTTGCTGGAGGTGGGCGCGGCCATGATCACAGAGTTCCGATCGGGAAGACGTAGTTCAGCAGGATGGACAGAAAGAAGTTCACGATAAGCAGCACAAGTGACGAGATCACCACCGCACGGGTGGTGCCGGCACCCACGCCAACAGCTCCGTTTTCTGCCGACAATCCTTGATGACAGGAGATCAGTGTGATGAGCATGCCAAAGACGAAGCCCTTGATCATGCCGATGCTGAGATCTTCCATGTTCGTGTGATCCACCATGTGGGAAATGTACCAGGCGGAGGGCATGTCATAGCCGATGCTGGTTACCAAATAAGAGGCGATCAGGCCGAAGGAAACACTTTCCGCCACGAGAAACGGCATGGAGACCATCATCGCCAGAAAGCGTGGCAGCACGAGGTAGTCCACTGGATGCACACCCATGACGCGTAATGCATCCACCTGCTCAGTGACCTTCATGGTTCCAATGTCCGCCGCCATCGCAGCGCCCACACGCCCTGCGACCATCAAGCCAGCCAGAACCGGGCCAAGCTCACGACACAGCGCCACGGAAACCACCGCGCCTACGGTGGTTTCAAAGCCGAAATCCTTGAATTTTGCGTAGCTCTGAAACGTGAAAACGGCGCCAGTGAACGCCCCCGTGACGATGACCACGCCTTGTGAGCCATATCCGATGGCCACAATTTGCTGCGCCACCAGCCTGAGCCGCCACACCCGCGAGCGTATGGCAATGAGCAGTTCACGCGTTAGTGCGGCGAGCTGTCCAAGGTAGACCATGAAATGCAGGAAAATGCGACCCGGCAGGGTCAGCAGACCATTGGGAGAATCCATCGCCTGCCATCATGACATGTTGTGGCGTGAAGGCAAATCACGTAACCGCCGCCTGACAATGAAACGCCCCGCAGGAATCGTGTCCGTGCGGGGCGATGAAGTCTCAGAAGGCCAAGCCTGCCGATTATTGGGGAGGCACGCGGAAGAGTTTGCCGGTGTAGGGGCATTTCACTTCCATTCCAACAGGAAGACCAGTCACATCTACCAGTTGATGCTTGGCAGCAAAGGGACTGTTCACGAATCCCGGACGGCCCGGAATGGGAGACCCGTAAGGCAGATCGGGGGTCGCGCTGGCAGTGGAAGGCTGGGGGGAGGAGGATGAAGCAGAGGGTGTGTTGTTGCGCACAGCTGCCACATTGGAATTGGGAGTCACAGGAGTCGTGCGTGGCCGTTCAGGCTCGGCTTGGGGCTTGGATTTCGGCGTAGTGGGTGCTGACGCCACATTGCTGGAAGACGTAACACCACCGGGCACCAAAAAGGGACGCTGAGTATAAGGACAAACGACCTTTGAGCCAGGAGCCATGCCACGGACATCTACCAAGCGCGGAGGGTTGGTGAACGGAGTGCGGACGTAGCCCGGGAGATCTGCCACGGCTTGCGCCACTGGCATCATTGCGGCATTAAGCATCGATGGTGGTGGCGTGGACGGACGATCGGGCCCGACAACGGGCGTGGACGAAGTAGGCGTAAGGTTGTTCGTCGCTAACGCAGAGGTTCGCTGTGTGGTTCCGAGCGGACGACCGTCGCGATGCATGTAGTAACTGATCAGGCCGTGAGTCTGAATTTCGCGCCACGCTTGGTGCGGAGGCACTGCGCAGGACGCCAGCATCAAAATCATCAGGCCGGCCGTGAATCGAACCAAGGAGTGAGGTGATTGAAGCATAGGAGGAGGCGTGCGGTTGATTTTTGGATTAGCAGACGCACTTTAATGATTTTTTTAAATTATGCAACGACAAGGACGGTGATGGTCCTAGTGCATGGCTACTATTTTCATACTTTTTACAATCACGCATCCCTATCTTATTTGTCTTTGTTTCAGCTTTGCGCTCTTCCTCTCCCATGCACTGGCGCATCATCTCTGTGGGAAAGCCCGGCCACCCTTGGGTGAAGGAAGCGCTTGAAATGTACTGGAAGAGGCTGCGGCACCATACCCGCCTTGAGCATGTCGTGATCAAGGAAGCTCCGGTCTCTGCATTGGAGAATCAAATCATGCATGCCTGCTCGGGATCACTTTGCATTCTACTCGATGAGCGGGGTCGGCAACTACGCAGTGTCGAGCTTGCGCGTTGGATCGAAGATCAGGAAGTGCGTGGCCGAAGACAGGTGTGTTTTGTCGTGGGCGGGGCTGATGGCCACTCACCAGCACTGCGGGCCAAAGCAGAGGAGTGCTGGGCTTTGTCCTCATTCACCTTGCAGCATGACATCGCACTGATCGTCGTGGCAGAGCAGTTGTACCGTGCCTACAGCATTCTGCGCGGAACACCGTATCACCGTGAATGATCGTCACATAATTGGATGCTAATGAAGCTTGCCTTTCAGTGCGTTTGGCGCTGAATTGAGTCTCATTTTTTATGACTTTCGCCTTGCTGAGAGCTTGAGAAAGATTAAATTTTATAATTCCTTAACCAAATTGCTACGTGGCGTCGTCGGTGCTTAAAAATGTCATTCAGCCGAAAGCACAGAGCACCCCTCTGGAGCCCGGAGATGAGTCACGTCGTCCATCTGCCGCGGTAAGGGCCGCACAATACTTTGCTCCACTGCCTCACGAGTCTTCTCCAGCCGAACCGGAGGACATGGAATTGGTGCTCGGAGTGCTCGTGGAAAACGCACCGGTGGCCATGGCCATGTTTGACCGCAGCATGCGCTATATGCTGGCAAATCGCCAATGGATCCATGAATTTGGCCTGCAACATGTGCAGCCCTTGGTGGGAAAGAGCCAGTATGAGATTTTTCCCGGCCTGCATCCTGGCTGGAGGCAGGTTTATGAGAGGGCGCTGCAAGGCCATATTGTGCGCAGTGAGCACGATGCTTTGCAAGGCTCCGATGGCCGCCATTTGGTTTATCGTTGGGAGGTCCGACCATGGCGCAAGAAGCGGGACGCTTCTGTCGGAGGGTTGATGATCATTTGCGAGAAGTTTGGACCACCTCAAGCCACAGCGGGCGATCAGGATCAGTCTCCGACTTCGTTGGCCACCACACCAGAAGCTCCGCGTCCAAGCAAACGACTGGATCCACTCGACTGTGATCTCCCGATGATCGTGCTGGACCTGCAAGGAACGATTCATAGCGCCAATGCTGTTGCCACGCGGCTGACACTTGATCGGGGCATTCAAGAAGGCACCACCTGCTTCTGGGAGGTTTTCAATGAAAGCCGTGACTTTACCGCACTGCGGCAGCAGACATTGGATATGCTGGCCAGGGTGTCGGCGGGCGACAGCAGTCAACCCGTGGCCATCACAACGCGTGAACAAGCTTCGCCAGACTCGGCAATGCCATCTCGGTGGCTGGTGTCAGCCCTCCAGCGCAAGCATTTGGGCGAGTCTTCTCCTCGTTTTGTGCTCATTGGTCTCCCGCAAGATCTCACCCAGGAAAGGGTGACGCGCGTGACATTTCAGATGCCAGTGCAGCCCCAGCCTCCGGAACCTGCCACTGTGCAGAACGACGCGGATTGGCGGCGCATGGAAAACGAACTGGCGCGAGCCCGTCAGGAAGTCCGCACCCTCTCAGAGGCGCAGCAGGCATTCTCCCGGCGTGAGGCTCGTCTTCGGGGCTATTTGGAAGCCGTGCCCTGTGGGGTTTTTGTGCTGGATGAACGAGGCGCGCCGGTCTTCCAGAACGAGCATCTCGAAGGGCTTCTTGGTCGTCCGTTCGCAAGCGATCAGACGGTGGAGGACTGGCTTGCCCACGCTTGTCCTACCCAAGAACACCGCAACCAGGTGGTTCAAGTCTGGCGTGAAAGCATCTGGCGTCGTCAGCTCACGCGCACGGTTTCGCTCGCCACGGCGGACGGCTTGCTGAAGGAGCTGGAATTCCATCCTGTCGCGTTGCCTGGCGGCGGCCTTTTGCTCAGCATTCAGGACGTCACTGAGCACACCCGGCACGAGGAACAACTCCGCGGCATGGAGGCAAAGCTCCGTACCCTGCTTCAAGGCAGTCCCGTTGCAGTCATCTTCACTGACAAAGCTGGAGTGATCTTTGAGGTTAATCAACAGGCCGAGACGCTGCTCGGTCAGGCAAAGTCGGAATTGCGTCGTTACCCGCTGGATGCATGGCTCGATCCGGACAGCGCTGCCGCGCGTCGCGAGGCTTTGCGGCATCTTAAAACCAGCGGACGGCAGGCGGAGGCCCTCGGTGTGCGTGTCAAACGCATGGATGGCAGCTTGGTTAACGCGGTTCTGCATGTCGCCACGGTTCCCGATGCCCAGGGGGAGGTTCACTGCACCATCCATTATTTGCAGCCAGAAGTCGGTTCGTTCTCCGCGGTGACCGCCTCGACTGCTGCCGCACAGGAACCAATGGCATTGCTCACCACCGACACGAATGGACGCATCCGCACCTGGAGCGCCCAGGCGAGGCAGTTGTTCGGTGTGGACGATGTTTTTGCCGTCGGTCGCTCGCTGCATCAGTTTTTCCGCCCTTCCGATGCCACCGGCTTTTTTGCTGACCTCACCCAGCAGGCTGCGGATTCTGGTCGTTTCGTCGAGAGATCGTATTTCACCGGAGATGGGGTGCGCGGACAGATCGCCATCAGAGTGCGCATCATGGATGAGGGCGGGTTCGAACTTCTCACGCGCGAAGCCACAGCCCCTGCAGCGCCCGTTGCGTCACCGGCTCCTGTTTTGCGGGCGGCGGTGCCGCTCGCCTACCAAGTGGTTTCTCCTTCCAGCCAGCGCTGGCCCGTCGTGGATTTGGAACGCGAAAAGCTTCTGCTCACCGAGACGCATCATCGCATCAAGAATCATCTTCAGATCATCTCCAGTTTGCTCAACATGCAGATTAATGGCGTGAGTGACCAGGATGCGCGTGACGCCCTGCGTTCCAGCCAGAATCGTGTACGCGCCATTGCCGCGCTTCACCAGCACCTCTATCAAATCGCGCTCGGCAGCGACGACACGTTCAGCGACTTCACGCGCAACCTCGTCGAGCATCTGCGGCACTGTTATGAAATGCCGCAGGAGCAGGTGGCCGTTCGACTGGAGATCCAGGAAGGCCCGGTTCAGGCCGAATGGCTCATGCCGCTCGCCCTCACGCTCAACGAGGCGCTTTCCAACGCCTTCGAGCACGCCTTCCCTCACGGCCGCAAGGGACAGATCACCACCGCCTTGAGTTACTCGCAGTCGAGCGGCGAACTGGTCATCAATGACGACGGCGTCGGTCTTCCGGTGGGTTTTCATCCAGGTGAAGGCCAGGGTCTCGGCCTCAAGATTCTCGCTGTCTTCGCCGAGCAGATGCGCGGACAGCTTTTCGTCAAGGGCACTCCCGATCAGGGCACCGAAATCCGGTTGCGCTTCCCGCTCGCCGCGCCCGTGGAGTGATTGCATCTCTTTCTGCGTTCGCGACGCTGCGGCTCCTTTCCTTGACCAACGGTCGCCTCGCCGTGACAATGCCGTGTGTCTTCTGCTTCCGCGTTTGCCCTGCGCATCCTTGCGTCACTCGCGCTGGGTGTCGGAGCTGTCGTCGCGGAACCCATCACCACACGCACGGACAAAGTCGCCCAGTTGCTCAACGAATGGTTCGTCAACGGCACGGCCGCTGGTCTTCAGGCCATCACGTATGAGAATCGCGACGGCCAGCACTCTCCACTGAACACCTCGGCCTATCCGTTGCTTCAGGTGCGCAAGGCGGCCGCCAGCGACATCGGTGCCGCGACCCAGGTGCGCCCGGAGCCAACGATCGGCAACTGCTCCATGGCCTCCGCTGCCACGCAGCTCGGCTGCCTGCCGCGTCTCTACATGATGGATCCGGGCGGCAACCGCTTCCTTGCCCAGCAGTATCTCTCCAACAACCTCTTCATCTATCCCGAGCACCAGGATCACGACATCGGTGCCAACGGCATCGGCGGCTACGGTGACATGCTGCCATTGAACAGCCCCTGCTTGGTCATCTCGCAAGGCTCCTCAGGCACCGACCAGCCTTTCCTTCAGGCCATGCTCTCCGCCATCGCGGCTTTTCGCCCCGAAACGCAGAAGCTTCTCATCAGCAAGCGCATGCTCATGCCGGTGCTGCAATCCATCTTTCGTCGTTCCAACAAGATGGTGCGCACGCCCGAGGATTACTTTTCCGGGAAGGCCCATCCTGTCGTCTTCGATGGCGCGCAAATTGACGAAGAGAAAATGGTCCGCCTCGCCCACGACATGACACCGGAGCAAGTTCCTCCCGTCGTGCTGATGCAGGTGATCGAAGAAAGCAAAATCGAGCCCGGCAGGCATTTCTTCGAGACCTCCGATCCTTATCCCTGGCAGCTTGCTGACACACCTGTTTCCATTGCCCGCATCTTGCGTGGCAACGAAGCCGAGCACGGCATGCTCATCAGCCTCGATAAAACGCTCAATCCCGTCAAAGGCATGCTTCAAATGCGCGCCGTGCTCCTCCAGGGCGATCCGCGTTTCGTCCGCATCGAAAGCAGCCCCGGCAAGCCATACATGCGTCTGCGGGTGCGCTGGCAGCCTCCGGTGATCGCGCCCACCGGGATCCGCAGCCATCGCATCGACATCGGCATCTTCGCCGACAACGGCGTCAACGTCAGCGCGCCGGCGATCCTCAGTTTTTACATGCTGCCCAACGAGATGCACTTCTACGACGAGCAGGGCCGCGTCTCTGAAATCCACTATCAAACGCACAATCCCGACTTCGGTCTTCCCGTCACCGACACGGATCCGCGCTGGGTGAAAATCTTCCTCGGCTTCAGTTTGAAGGATTCGAACATCCGCAGCCGCCTGCTCGAACAGATCCTCTCCAATGCTGAACGCACGGCCCTGCAGAAGCTCTACCTCGGCCTCAGATCGCAGTTCGAGGCATTCACCGCCGCCGAGGGGAACGACAAACGCAAGGACGAGGCCGCAAAACTCCGCTCCAGCCTTGGCGAAGCCATCAGCGCAGCTTTGAAGACACGTTTGGATGAGAAAAGCGAACTCACCACACGTGCCGCCGTGGAAAAGGTGCTTCAAACCATCGCCAGCTTCCACACTCTCTACCTCGGCGCCCAGCGCGAGATCGACGAACTCGCTGCCAAATCCTCCAAATCCTCCGCAGTGGCCGATGTGCGTGCCGAACTCCATCGCCTCATCATGCAGGGCGTTCTCGTCGAGCAAGCCTCTGGCCAGGTCGTTACCATGACGCCTGCCGACAAACTCTCCCTTGGCGAGCGTCACATGCTCCGCGGTCTCAATCTCACCTTGCTCAGCCAGGTTCTCTTCCCCGACGTCCTCGAACGTTCCACCGCGCCCGCTTACGTCAGTCCGCGCCTCACCACGCCGAAGCAGTGGCGCGACGTTTACCGCTACGATCCCGACTCCGACAAGCTCCTCGGCTGGATTCGTTATGCCAAAGGCCGCATCTTCAACTTCGACGCTGAAGGCCGCCTCCAGCCCGACGGACCCAAAGGCCAGTCCATCCCCGTCACCTACCTCAAAGACGACAACGGCACTCTCACCTGGCAGCCCCAAGCCGAGCCTGCTCCCGTGTCACCGAAGTGACCCGGCCATGGGTTTCCCTCCGCGACGATCGAAGGCTAAAGGCCCTCCTCAATTCAGCGCAGGGTTCGCAGATCACGCATCACGCATCACGAACAGCGAACCAGGCCCAACCTCAATCATAACTCATCACATCGTGCATTTTCCACGACACCGTGCCGCGTCCCATGCCTTTCTCGCCCCACATCCGGCATTCCATCACTTCAAACGGCTCCAGCCACTTCACCATCTGCTTCAAACCCGTCACATCCATTCCTCCCTGGCCGCGAATCGTCGCAAACATCTTCAAGAACTCCCGCAGCTTCATGAAACTCATCTTCACCCGCTTCCCCGGCCACAAGGTGGTACCCTGCTGCTTGATGTTCTCGGCGATTTGACCCTGCTGCGCGCGTGATGTGCCGATCATGAACAGGTGATCCGTCAGCGACACACACGGCGCCAAATCCTCCGACTCAACCGGCAGCGCAAACGCATGCGTCATCACCTCACCGCGATGCTTCGTGACCACCTTCGGCAGCTCAATGGGTTGTGGCGCTGGAATCCCCTGCGCCAGCTTCTGCAACGCCGCCTCCATGTTCTGCCACGACACGCTCATCAGGTCACGGTTCTTCAATTCATGCACCATCGCCACGCGTGGCAGCGGCAATGACTCGCCTCCCGCGGGCAAACCCGGCAGCACGGGCATCTTTCCTCCCAAATCCACCAAGAACGCACCATCGCTTCCCAGGCCCTTCTGCCAGATCGTCTTCGTGCCTTCATAAACTTCCACAACACCTGGCAAAACCAGCGGCTCCACCTGCTTCAGCATCGCTGCAGCCTGTTCTCCGCCCATGCCCGCTTTGATCAGTTCCCTGGCCGTTGCGTGTGCCATTTTCATCCACGCTTCAAAGTAAGCACGTCCGGTGCTGGTTGAAGAGCCAACACCCGCCACACCCAGCACGACAGACTCATCATCCAACAGCCGCGTGAAGGGCGATGGCTTCGACCACGCGTCCACGCTCACCGCTGTCATCCCGCCAGCCCAGTCCACTTGCAAACCACCATCCCACCATGCCACCAGCGCGCCGTTGGTGTGATCACCGCGGAAACAAGCACGCTCTTTTGCCGCCAGCTCGATCACCAGTGGCTCCAGCGACCGCGCCACACCCGCAAACATCTTCTCGCCCTGCAATCCTGCGAGCAAGCCACGCACCATCGGCTGAAACGGCTCGTCTGACTGCAACGCGTTCAAGAAAGAGCCATCCCAGCAGGTGATCATGCCGGGATTCTTCAACGCATCCGCGTCCAGCGGGCGCATTTCCGGACGCGCCAGCATCGAATCCTCCACCGCATTTGCCAGCCGCACCTCGTCCTTGGCATGGGCCACCGCCGCATATGCGCGGCCCTTGCCGAGCCCCAGCGCCAGCACCCATTTCTTGCGCGACAGCACGTCAATTCCGCGCACCACGCGATCCTTGATCTCGGGAGGCATCGGCACCGCCTTCATCAGCGACTCCAGCCACGTCCGCCGCCGTTCCGTCGTCAGAATCTGATCCATTGCGATCTCATGCACGGTGAGTTGCTCGCCTTGCGTTGTGATGATGCGCGACTGCGGCGCATCGCCCAGCCATTCCGACAAGCGCAGGTCGTTGCTGAACTTCTGCAGCACCTTCTCCGGCTCTGGCGACGCCACTCCGATCATCACCGGCGGCATCTCAAAACGCTCCAGCCATAAAATCAGCGCTTCCAGCACCTGTGCGTCGCTCAGTGCAGCCTGAACCATCTTCGTTGCATCAAACTGCGTCCCCAGGCCCTTCAACACACCGCCGCTCATCATCCCGCGGTAGGCTGTCTCGTTGTAGAGATCGTTCAACTGCCGCAGCAGTGCGATTTCTCGTGCGCTGCCTTTGCCGAACGCCACGAACACCTCCTCGACCGGCAGGGCTGCCGCTTCGCCCGCCGGCGTCTTGTCTTCCACCAGCGTCATCATCTCCTGCCACCAGCGCGACGACTTCAACGCGTCCGCGTGCTTGACGAAATTCACACTGCTCACGCAAAACTCCACATCCTGCGGCACACGACCCGCCAGGCCCAGCCGCGCTGCTTCTGTCAGCAACGTCGGCTTCACGATGACCGGCGCGGCCTGTTTGGGCTTCACCGCGGCCTTCTTCTTGCAGCCGCAGAGCAGCAACAGCGAGAATGACGAAACCAGAATGACGAATGACGAATGAATGACGAAACCCGAATGCAACCTCAATGACCGGCAACGAGGCACTTCTTCATTCGGGCTTCGGGCTTCATTCGACATTCTGATTTCGTCCTTCGTCATTACTTCATCGCCGCATACACCCGGTGAACATCGTCATGGCCGTCGAGAGCCTGTAGGAACTTCGTTACTTCCTCGCGCTGCGCGTCGCTCAGCTCCGGATGTTCCTTGGCCACGTAGCTCAGCTCGGAGGTCGTGATCACCCAGCCTGCGGCCTTCAACGCCTTCGTCACCGCATCGAGAGTTGTCGTTTGCGTGAAAAACCGCGCGCCGATGTGCCCGGCGGCTTCTTCATCCTCGATCTCCATCGGCTCCACGTTTTCCGCCTCGGCTTCAAGCGCTGCGATTTCAATGTCGAGAGATTTGTCAGGATGATGCGCCTCGACCAGGCCCACGTGATCGAACATCCACATCACCTTCCCCATGCTGCCGGCGCGGAAGAGCACTTTGATCTCGGAAGACGTGCGGTTGTTGTTGTCCGTGAGGCATTCGACGACCACCGGCACGCGGTGCGGCGTGAAGCCCTCGTAAATCACCGTCTCGTACTGCACCGCGTCCGCGCCCGTGCCGCTGCCTTTCGCGATGGCACGTTCGATCGTGTCGCGCGTCACGCTCTGCTTCTTCGCGTTCGCCACCGCGGCGGCGAGGCGTGCATTGTACTCTGGATGTGGCCCGCCGAGACGTGCCGACACCTGGATTTCACGCACCAGCTTGCCCGTGATCTTGCCCTTCTGGTCAGCCGCCAGTTCCCGCCATTTCTGTTTCCATTGTGCGCCCATGAGATTGTCTGTTCAGTTCAAAGTGTGGGCGCCATTCAACGTGGAAGAGCGGCGAATGCAAGCCATGTGCGAGGAGGCGGGTTGCAACGGTCACACCATGCAGCCAAAGTGACACCGCATGCTCGTTCCCAAGTCCCCCAGCCCGCCGGCACTCACCTTGAAGGAACGCGTCGCCTGGTTTTGGGACTGGTTCGGCTCCTGTGCCGATCGTTTCTACGCGACCATCGAGGACAAAAGATGCGCCGAACTGCAACCCGAGACCTCGCAGGCCGTGGACCGCTGGCTGCCCGGCATGGCCTGGGTGTATGGCCCGGGCGCAAACAAAACCGGCCACTCGCTCACGCTTTCCGGTGAAGGCGTCCTGGCGAAGCAATTCGTGGCGGAGTACTGGCTCAGCCAGGCACCGAAGCTCAAGGGCTGGACCTTCTACGCCTCGCGCCAGGCGTCGGACAGCTTCGACGGCATCGCCCTGCACCTCGAAAAAGACAACGAGACCTTCAAGCCGATCGAGTTCTGGATCGTCCCGTATGTGAACAAGCAGTCGGAGAAGATCGACATCTCCGTCTGGCATCCGAGCATCCAACGCCTGCCCGAAAAAGCACGCTTCATGGCTCTGTTCCTCATGCTTGATGAACTTCTCGGCGAGCACGGCACGCAAAACTGGATCGGCGAGATCAAGTTCAGCGAGGACCAGCTCCGCAAAGCCATCCCCATCGCCGAATTGCACGATGTGATCAGCGACGCGCAACGCGAGCACGGTTGGAAAAAGTACGCGCCCACTGAAACCTACTCCGGCTACAGCCTGAAGGAGTCTGACAGCGAGTGGCTGCGCAGCGACACCGTCGCCGGCTCCTGCCGTTTCTTCCGGCTGCTTCGCGACTACTTTGATGCCGAGGGCCCCTGCGAGCATCCGCTGCCTGATCTGGGTGTGGATTTCGTGTTTGTGGCGATCCCCACCTCACATTTTCCCAAAGGTACGGAGGTCGCCGGGCGTGGCGAGATCGAAGATGACTTGATCGCCGCCCTCGAAGCCGAAGCCTCCGGCATTTCGATCGGCGGCGCGACGGGATACACAAACTGCTACATCGACCTCGCGCTCTACGATGGCGCACGCAGCCTGGAGATCGTGCAAAAGGTGCTGCGCAAGCGACGTGTGCCAAAACAGACCCGCATTCACTTCTTCACCACCGACCGGGGCAAGGAAGTAATCGCGATATGACCTGCACCAACCCAGCGCGTGACACCATCACGGCTGCGGTTTCGGCGTGGGCAGTGGCGGAGCTTCAGGCTCGAAATCGAGCACGTCCTGATGCGTGCGCAGGGCCTTGCGGGCCTTGTCGAAAAACGAGGTGAGATCCTCGTTGTTCATCTGGCGCTTGTCGTCGATGTAGGCGTGCAGTTTCTGGATCTGCGCGTCGGCGTCCAGGTTGACTCCAGCCATGACCTTCTGGGCGGAGGAATAGGCGGTGGTGAATTTCCCCTGTGCCTGCTCGAAGGCGTCCTTCGCGCCCTCCTGGCGCAGGTATTCCTTTTCCTGCTCGCGGAACTCCTTGCTGAACAGGCGCTTGAAGAAACCGCCCTTGGGCTTTTCGAGCTGTTTGTTGGCCTGGGCCTCGAAGTAATTCACCAGCTCCTGAAATTCCTGCATGGGCTTCTGGTACTGCTTTTTCAGATAACCGAGGCCGGTGGTGATGATGGCCAGCTTTTCCACCTCGGCCTTGGAGAGCGCCTGCCCCGCCTTCACCTTGTCCTCAAGCAGGTCGATGTACTGAATCGTGGTCTTGTTGCCTTCGAAGATGTTTTCAAACTCCTTCGCGGCGGTGGCCAGGCGCTGGCGCTCACCCTTGCGCAAATCGTCGATTTTCTTCTCGTGCTCGTCGTTGAGCGCGGTGATCATCTTCTGGTGCTGGGCGGCCTGCGCGTCGAGCGTGCGCTGGAACTCGGACTCCTTGGCCTTCAGGGCCTCTTCATGTTCGCTCTTGATGTGCTCCAGCTCGGTGCGCGCCACCTGGAGGTCGGAGCGGGACTGGAAGAGGAACCAGCCCAGCACGCCGGAGGCGAGGAAGCTGAGCACGAGAAGTGCGGTGAGGTTTTTGATGGCATTCATGGCGATGAAAACGGTTCTTGGGGCGTGATTTGTGCGCAACAGCATTCACTGCGTCACAATTGCGGTCGCGTGCATGGCTTTTGCACGTCTTCAGGCTGTTCATCAAGTCCGAATCCTGCTAGGGCTGGTGGAAATCGAGCGTCTTGATCTGCCACGATGAGTTCCTCCGCCCGCCCCACTGCCGTCCGCCATCAAATCCTCGCCACGGCCACGGTGGTGGCCTTCCTGATGTATCTGGACCGGATTTGCCTGGGGGAGATCGTTTCATCGTCTTCGTTCAAAGAATCTGTGCATCTTTCCCAAGATGAGGTTCGGGCTTGGGTGAAGGCGTTGTTTTTCTGGCTGCCACAGTCGTGGCAGGACGGCCTTGGCGAGAGCAAGCCGGTGGATCTGGTCAAGGGGGCGTTCTTTTGGGCCTATGCTCTTGCTCAGGTGCCCGCGGGATGGATGAGTGATCGTTTCGGTGCGCGGGTGCTCATCTGCCTCTACATCGCGGCATGGTCTGCCTTCACTGCGGCCACAAGCTTTGCTTGGAGTTTCACAACATTGATGCTCGCACGCCTTGGCTGCGGGCTGGCGGAGGCGGGATACTATCCGGCCAGCAGCAGCTTGATGACGCGCTGGGCGCATGTCGCAAAGCGTGGCTTTGCCAGCAGCCTTGTCTCATGGGGAGGCCGTGTGGGCGGCGTTGCCGCGCCGATGCTCACCGCCTACGTCATTGCCTCGTCCGGCGACTGGCGCTGGGCGGGCTGGGCCTATGGAGCGGGCGGGATGGCGATCGCCGTTATTTTTTGGGTGGTCTTCCGCGAGCATCCACGTGTTCATCCGCGCTGCAATGAAGCGGAGATCGCCCTGCTGGCGGAGGGACGGGGAGACTTCGCTCCACGACGCGAGCCGCCGCGCCGGTTTCCACTGCTCGCCGCATGCCGCAGCGGGAATCTCTGGCTGGCCAACGCGGTGCAGTTCTTCACGAACATCGGCTGGGCCTTTCTGGTGCTGTCACTTCCCGATTATCTCAAGAACGTGCTGCACTTGGGCGACAAGGACAGCGGTACCATCACCACCATTGCGCTCGCGCTGGGGGTGGCCGCGTTGCCGCTCGGAGGCATGGTCACGGATGCACTCTCGCGCCGCTTGGGACGTCGCCTGGGCCAGATGCTGCCAATGGCGCTCACGAAGTTCATCGCCGCCGGCTTTTACCTGCTCGCCATCCAAACGCAGTCCCTCTGGCTCGCGGTGATTGCCTTCGGACTGGTGACCTTCTTTGTGGACTTCGGCCTGCCGGCGATGTGGACGACAATGCAGGACATCAGTGGTCGTTATCAGGCGCAGTTGTTCGGCTGGGGGAACATGTGGGGAAACTTCGGCGCGGCACTCATGCCTGTGATGTTTACCGCCGTGCTGAAGGCTTACGACACCAATCACGATTACCACGAGGGCGTGTGGCTCTGCGCGGGGGCGCTTGCTCTGGCCGGGTTGCTGGCGCTGTTTGTGAACGCCGGGAAACCAGTGACGCAGGAGTGAGACGTTTTTTTCTGGCCTTCGCCAAGGCTGGCGTGATAGAAGCGGACTATAATGCCTGAACCTATGAGCAAGATATCCTCCTTCCTGACAGTCATTGGCCTGAGCTTTGTTTCGCATGCTTCCGCGACTGTGGTTTTCAGCGAGGACTTTGATTCCGCGCCCACTGGTTTTTCGTTTGCGGGTTGGACGCACGAGTCCGGCAACCCATGGGTCGTGACCGCTGACGCGACTGGACTGCTGGACAACACGGTGAACAAAAACGTGTATTACAACGCGGGCGGCTCCCTTTCGGACAACCAGAAGAATGTCGGTCTGAGCATCGGCGGAAGCTATGTCCTCGGCACCGTTGGAGAATACATCCAGGTGTCCTTCGACTACCTCTATTACGCCGCGCCCAGCACCGGTGGCGGCACGCAGCCGTTCAATTTCTTCCGCTACGGATTGTACGACAACAACAGCACCGCCTCGACTTACAATGACGACCTGGGGTATCTGGCGGATGTCAGTTATTGGGACAACACCACGACCGGCGGGAAGTTCGGTGACTACTCGGTGCGCCGTGAGTTCAACTGGTACGACAACGGTGGGTCGCCACCGCCGGAAAACTTCTCAGCCATCCTGCTCGACAACAAAAGCTCCACGGATTATTCGGCGCCGACCACCCCGGAAACAGGCGATATTCGCACGGTCGGAGGTTCGACGTTCAAAACAACGATCGACGGCATCGCGTCCGCCCACAACACCACTCTCCGCATGACGCGCACGGCGACGGGCGTCCAACTGGACCTCACCCAGGACAGTATCACCTATGTGAGCAACCTGGACACCGCAGGCATCTACACCACCTTCAACACACTCTACTTTGAAGGCCCGGCGGATGGGAATGGCTTTGCGGTGGACAACATCCTTGTCACCACGGGCGCCGTGCCTGAGCCGACGCGTGTGATGCTGCTCGGCCTTGGTCTCGCCGGCCTGCTGCTGCGCCGTCGGCGCTGAGCATTGGAGGAGGCATCAGCGGTCGTTCATCATTCACCACTACGGCGGGCAGTCAGCCCGCCGTTTTTTTTGGGGGGACAGGGGGGGGGGGACAGGAGAAAAACCCGTGGTCCAGGAGAACGCGTGAGCGCTGCTCGTCGAACCACGGGTTTAAAAAAGAGAATCAAGTCGGGGGCTTACCAGCCGCCTTCTTCTTCGCCACCACCTTCGCGCTGGCCGCCACGTTCGCGACGTTCGAAGCGTTTGCCGCCGCCGCCACCACCGCCGCCGCCATAGCCGCCGCGATCACCGCGGTCGCCTCCACGTCCACCGCCGCCGTAGCCGCCGCGTCCGCCACCACCGCCGCCGTAACCACCACGTCCGCCGCCGCCACCGAAACCACCCGGGCGCTCCTCGCGAGGACGCGCTTCGTTGATGCCGAGTTTGCGGCCTTGGAATTCCTGGCCGTTGAGGTTGCTGATCGCGGCCTGCATGGCCTCCGGGGTGTCCATCGTCACAAACGCGAATCCGCGCGGACGGCCGCTTTCACGGTCCATCGGCAGGAAAATGTCAGTAACGGTTCCATATTGGGAAAACAGCTCACGAATATCGGATTCCTGGGCGGCGAAGGGCAGATTGCCCACATACATCTTGGTGTTCATTGCTTGGTGGTGTTGTCTGGTCTTCTGCGCCAGATCAAAACTCATGAACACCAACGCTTGAATCACCTGATGAACACGGAGCCTGACCCTTAACAGGTGACCTGCGACGGTTTATCGCCGGAATTGTGCCAAAGGCAAATGAATCTTTTCTACGGTTTTACCCGGACCGTCGCCGCCAGTTGGGCCACGCTGGTTCCCATTTTCACCCGTGAGCCGTCGGTACATTTGCCGATCACGAGGCCGGTCATGAGTTTCGTCGCCTGTCGGAGGCGTTGGTCCTCTGGATGCAATGTCGCCAACGTTTGAAGTTCCGGCAGCGCCTCCACGGTGATTCCCATGGCGTCAAATTCGTCCAGTAGTGCCTTGAGCGCAGGTTTGATCACCGCGTCGAGTTCGGCGCGTTCACTGCGAAGATCGTCGGGCAGGGCGGCGTCGAGATCACCAAGCGCACGCAGGATGATGAGGTGATAAACCGTGCGTGCATTGTGCGCATCGAGCCAGCGGCCGTTGGGAGCCTGCCCAGGGGCAACACCGACGCGAAACTTCCGCAATGCACCGTCGAGATGCTTGGATTCGCCCGTCACGCGAAAGGCATGCGCCAGCAGCGAGACGGAAAAGGCGTTGTAATTAAAGTTCGCACAGCATTTCTGCTCCAGCGCCCAATTTGCGGCCTTCAAACCGGCCTGCTTCCACATTTCGTTGCCATGCAGTTGTCCGGCGAGCAGCAGCGCTGTGCCACATACGCCGGTGTCGAACTGCGAGCCACCATCGGGATCTGCCGTGACGATCCAACCGTCCTTGGCCTCGGCTTTGCCCGCTTGCATTTGTTTCTCGATCATGTCGCCGAAACGGATGTTCTTCCCTCGGAGGTCGGGGAACGGAAAATGTCCGTCCGGTTGCTGCAAGGTCGTGAGAATCGTCGCCACGCCGTTCGCCAGCTTGTCGAGGTCGCGCAGAGAATCTGGCTGATGTTTTTCGACAAACGGGCGAATGATCGTCGTGCCGTTCAACACATCCGCATACAACCGCAGCATTTGATCCGGCAGCGGTTTGCCTTCACTGAGCTGCTGCACGGCTCGTCCTTCGCTCTTCAAGGCTTCAAGAAACAGCTTCGTCGCCTCCGCTTCGTTCAGCGTGCGCGGCCCGGCTTTGCGGCCTGCACGACGTCCATCTGGCACGCCAGCTTGATCGCCGAGCACGGCTAGCATTTCCTGCGTCACCGCACGCACGGCGCTCGCATCATCGCTTTGCATCGCGGCGGCGAGTTTGGCGTTCAACTCCGGCTGCTTCGCTTTCATCGCCGCCGTGGGATGAAACAACGGCTGTCCGGCCATCGACCAGCCGCCGGGATCGATGCCCACGCTGGCTTCGATTTCACGCAAACGTGTGTCCGCATCGGCAGGCAATGATTCTTTGAACTCACGGCCCAGTTTCTCGACCTGGGCCACCAGGTCGCGATCGTTGCGCTCGCGGGCGATTTGCTGTGCCATGCGCAGCCGCGCCTCAGCCTCATCAGAGGTCAAGGCGCTGAGCGATGACGCCAGCGCCGTCATCGGGATCAGAAAGAGGAAGCGCATGCGCCTTACTTCTTCACCTTTCCTTCCGCATAGGTGAGGATGCGGCCGACTTTGTCTGCATCCTGCGCGGCTTTGGCTTCTTCAAAGGCATCCTTCGCCTGCAGCAGCTCACGAAGCAGCGGCAGATTGATGATCTCCTGTCCTGCAACCTGAAGATCCTCAAAACGCTGCTTCAGCGTTTCGACATCGGTGTTGCCCGGTTCGAACTTCGAAAAATCCACCTTGTCTGGTTCGGCTTCGAGTTCCTTGAAATGCGAGTCCTCGATGAGTTTGTCCAACGCGGCATCGGCTTGCGCGTATTGGCCGCTCTTGATGAGCTGCTCGATTTCGCCACCGCGTGTCTTCATCGCCTCCGTGGGCGGAATGCCGAGTGATTCGACCGCTGCGCGCAGTTTCTGGGCCTTCTCGGTCACTTTTGATTCCAGGTCACCGCTGCCGCGCGAAGCCATGTTGGGCGGTCCGAGCTTCTTGGCTTTCTGCAATTGTTCCGGCGTCAAAACATCGCGAATGCCGATGAGCGTGCGTAGTTGCAATTGCTTCACTGCTGCCTCGGCTTCGAGCAGTTGTGTCAGTTGCGCGGACGCGGCGTCTGCCGTGGCGCCGGAGTCTTGCAGCAGGTGGTTCAGTGCCTTCTGCTGCTCCTTGACTGCTTGTTCGAGCGGTTCGGCTTGCTGACGCGCCTCGTTGAGCTGGGAGGTGAGCTTGGTCTGCTGGTCTTCCGTCAGCGCGAGCTGGTCGCGCACTGAGGCAATGAGGTCAGGATGAAGCAGGCCGCTTTGCAGCCATTCTTCGACATTCGCGGCACGCAGGCTGGCAACGCAGAGCAGGAGAAGGGAACAGACGATGGTTTTCATGGAGATCAGGGGTTGAGATGGCTGGGAAGAAGGAAATCAGAAGGTGCCTCGAAGGCGAACAGCGGCGGATCGAGGTTCGTGAACAACTCCGCCGGCGGCGCGTCGAACAATGGCGGCAAATCACTGAGTTGTGGTGCTGTGTTGGACGAGTGCATGAACCAAGCCGCGACAACTGCGACGCAGGCCGTGGCGAGCGACACAGGCATCCAGCGCACCGAGACGCGAGGACGTTCGACGGAACGATTCAGCCACTCCGGCCGCCACACAGGCGCATCTCCACGATCCTCGTGGCGCTGTTGCGCGAAGATGGCGCGCAAATCGTTGTTGTGTTCGTCATTCATGGTTCAAACCGGGTTGCAGCAGCGAGCGCAGACGCGCCTTGCCACGTTCGTAATGCTGGCGCGCCGAACCGATGCTCACGCGCATCACATGCGCGGCCTCGTTGATGGTGAGATCCTGGTAAAACACAAGATGCAGCACCTCCGCCTGCCGCGCGGGAAGTTGTTTGAGGCAGCGCCGCAGCTCCGTTTTGCGTTCCTCCGCCTCCACTTGTCGCGAGGGTGCCGGATGATGGTCCTCGACGAAAAACGCGAGGAGCTTGCCCACCAATGACTCGCGATAGCGCTGCCGCCGATGCTCCTCCAGCGCGGTGAGGCGGATCACACCGAACCACCACGTCTTGAAACTCGAAATGCCATCGTGCCGCGTCCGCTCCCCGGCGAGTTTGAGATAGGCGTTCTGCAACACATCCTCCGCGCGTGCATGGTTGCCACCACAGCAATGCAGCGCCCAGCCAAAGGCGTCGGCGTGCAGGGCTTCGAGCTGGTCGGCGATGGCGCGTTCCATTCATTTTCCGCTGGGTGACGCGGGACGGGCGGATGTATGACACGCGTGACAAAAAAAGCATCGCCAATGGCGGGATGCCTGCGTTAGGCTGGAAGGCTTTCATCGGTCCCCCCAGGCATGAGTACCGGATCCACAGGCTCCAAACCCACGAGCGGCTGGCAACCTCCATCGTTGGAGGAGATGCAGGCCATGCTGCCGCAGTACCAATTCGAGTGCCTTGTCGGTCGTGGCGGCATGGGGGCGGTTTACAAGGCGGTGCAGATGTCGCTGGACCGTCCGGTCGCCATCAAGGTGCTGCCTGTGGACCTCATCGACAACGTGGATGCAAACTTCGTCGAGCGCTTCAAAAACGAGGCGCGCACGATGGCAAAGATGAACCACCCGAGCATCGTCAACGTGTATGATTTCGGCGAGACGCGGAGCGGATTGCTCTATTTCGTCATGGAGTTCATCAACGGCACGGACGTCCACCAGATGATCGTCTCGCAGGGGAGGCTGCCGGAGGACTACGCGCTTTCCATCACCGCGCACGTTTGTGACGCGCTGGCCTACGCCCACAGAAACGGCATCGTGCATCGCGACATCAAGCCCGCGAACATCCTCATCAACATGGACGGCGCGGTGAAGGTGGCCGACTTCGGCCTGGCGAAGGCGAACGATCCGAGCCAGAGCGGCATCACCAAGACGAACATGGCGATGGGCACGCCGGATTTCGTGGCACCGGAGGCGTTCATACCCGGCGTGCCACTGGATGGACGTGCCGACCTCTATGCCATCGGTGTGATGCTTTACCAGATGCTCACCGGCGAGATTCCACGCGGCATCTGGACGCTGCCGGGCAAGAAACTGGGCACTGATCCGCGCTTCGACGAGATCATCACGAAGGCGATGCAGACTGATCGCGATGCACGCTACCAAACCGCTGCGGATATCCGTCGTGATCTCGACACGATTTTGACTTTACCACGCGCTGCGCTCATCGCGCAGCAACAAGCCGCTGCGGAGGCTGCCGCGCGTGCTACGCGGGCACAGAAGATGCAGGAGGCAGCAAGCGGACCACAGCGAAGTCCGGTCAATGCCGCGCAGTCGCCGGTCAAAAAGAAATCGAGTCTGGGCCCGGTAATCGGAATCCTGAGTTCCGTGGTGCTCATCGCCGGGCTGTCCTACATGCTGAAGAAACCTGCGGCGGATGAAACCGTCCACGAGACGGCTCCCAAAGTTGCTGAGGCCGCACCCAACCCTGCTTCCACCACAAACGTCACGCCCGCGTCCTCTCCAACTCAGGAGCCGATGGCGAAACCGCAGCCCGCCGTCGCGAAATCTCCATCTCCTGCGGCTCCAGAGTCATCGCCCGTGACAACCGCTCCTCCAGCGAACCCCGCCATTCCGCCGGGCTGGACGGACCTCCTCGCTGGGGTGGATGTGAAGCGGGACGCGGTGAACGGTCGATGGGAGATGAAGCCGGAGGGCTTGACGGTGAAACGGGAACACGGAGTGAGGGTGCTGGAATTCAACCGCGATGTGCCGGAGGAATACGATTTCGAGATCGAGTTCACGGTCACTGACGGCTATAGCGATGTCAGCCAGTTGCTCTCCGTGGAGGGGCGGACCTTGCGGTGGAAGATGGCACAGGGAATTGGCGAGTTTTATTCCTTTGGCCCCACGCTGGATGGCAAAAGACCCGATGATCCCGAACGCACGGAGGCCATCGTGAAACGAAAGCACTTGAAGATCGGCCAGCGCTACCGCAGCACGGTGGAGGTGCGCAAAGGCTCCCTGCGGGCCCTTCTCGACGGCGAAGAGGTGCTGCGATGGAGCGGCGACCTCCAGCGCCTGAGGAATGAAAACTCGCCCACCGTCAGGGACGGCACGCATCTCGGACTTGCCTGCTACGCCACGGCAGTCACCTTCCACAGGGCCATGGTGCGGCCGGCAACAGGTGGTGTGCCTGTGGCGACATCTGGGATGACTCCGGCACCGCCGACGCCCGTGATGCCAGCAGCCATTCCTGCAACACCTTCGCCCGCGCCGCCAGTCACCCCTCCTCCGGCTGACCCGCTGCCACCCGGCTGGACGGACCTCCTGGCGAAGGCGGACCCTGCCAAGGGTGCCGTCACCGGCCAGTGGCAGAAGGGGCCTGATGGACTCGTCGTCAAGGCGCAGCCGGGTGTCATGCCGTTCGACCTGAACCAAGTCCCCTCGGAGCAATATGACTTCGAGATGGACTTCACCGTGCACAGCAGCGAACCCGATGTGGCGCACATCCTGCCCCTGCCCGGTGGTCACTGGTTCATCGCGCGGCTCACGCTCAATAACTGCCACTTTGGTCCCATACTGGACGGTCAGCAACCCATCGACCGAAAAGAGGCCTATGCGTCTGAAGCAAAGCTGGCCCAAGGCCGCCGATACCGGTCGCTCGTGCAGGTCCGCAAAGATTCCGTGCGTCTGGTGCTGGATGAAAAAGAGACGCTGGTTTTCAACGGTGATCTCAAGCGACTCACGCCGGATGGACAATTCGCCCTGCGCAACACCGCGAATCTCGGCATCGCCAGCCACCAGTCGGACGTCACCTTTCACCGCATCGGCTTCCGTCCTCACGATCCTTCGAGGATGGACAAGAAGGACAAGGACACACTGATAGCCTCCGACTCCCGCCTCGCCCAATTCGAGGCGGGTTTCCAGACACGCTACCAGGCCGATGCTGAGAAACCTTTCCTCACAGCCCTTGCCAAGCTCAACCAGAGCTATGTCGCCAACGGCCTCGCCCGCGCTCGATCTGCCGCCCAAGCCAAAGGCAGCCTCTTCGAGGTGACGATGTTCGACGCGGAAAAGGCGCTCATCGAAAAAAGCGGCGCGGTTCCCGCCGAGGATGCGGCGGAGACGCCTGCATCCCTCAAAAACCTGCGTGCCACCTATCGCGGTGCGCTGGCCAAAATCACCGCCGAACGCGACGCCAAGGCCGCTCCGCTCTACGATCTTTATTTGAAAGCCATCGACGCTTACGTCGCCGAACTGACCAAAGCAGGCAAAACGGACCCCGCCGTCCGCATTCAGGCACTGCGCGATGAAATCGCTGCGCAGAAACCCGACGTGCCCGCCACCGTCGCAGCCACATCCACCGCCTCCAAGACCGCACTCACTCCCGCCCCGAAAGCTCCTGCTGGCGGTGGCAGCTCCTGGCGTACGGCAGCCGAGTATCTCATCAACAACGGTGGCACTTTCGTCGCACTCAAGAATGGCGTTCTCACCGCTGCCATCACCAAATCGGCGGACATCCCCGCTGGACGTTTCGACATCTTCGAACTCAACTTCGACCGTCTCAATTCCGTGCTTCCGCCGGCCAAAGATGCGGAATTCGCTGCTTTCAACGGCCTGCGGGATCTGCGCCGCGCTTGGTTCCGCCCGATGAACGGCGGCCTCAGCGACGCTGCGTTCGCCTTTCTCGCCAGCAACCCCGAACTGGCTTTAATCAATTTCGAAGGCGTCAGCGATCTCACGGACGGCGTGTTGACACACATTGCGCAGCTAAAAAAACTCGACTACCTCGCCGTGCAGTATGCGAAAAACTTCACGGGCCGGGGCTTCGACAAAATCGCTGGCATCAACTCGCTCACAAATGTCGAGCTAATGGGCTCCGAAATCACCGACGAAGGCCTGCGGGCCATCGCCAGTTGCAAAAAACTCCAAGTCATCCACCTCACCTCCCCCAAGATCACCACCGGTGGTTACACCGCGCTCGCCAATATGAAGTCCCTCGTCTCCCTCAACGTCTCCGGCGGTGTCTTCGACGACGAGGCTGCGGGAATCATCGCCAGCATGCCGAATCTCACCGCGCTCGATCTCGGAGGCACCAAGATCACAGACGCTGGCCTCTCGAAGCTCAAGACGCTCAAAAAGCTCACCAGCCTCAACCTCGGCGGCACTGCCGTCACCCCCGAAGCCGCTGCTGAGTTTCAAAAGCTGATGCCGCAGTGCCGCGTGAGCCGCTGAACGACCTGCTTACTTGGAAACTGGTTGAACAGGATTTGAGGCCGCATCAGACAATGCTGCCCGGGCATGCTTGCTGCTTTCGATGACTCGACACCACCATGGCGCTCATATGCTACCTCCAAAACCTGTCCACCGGCCGCACGATTCTTTGGTGCTATCTCATCTGGTGGGCAGTGAACATCGTGAACCATTTCGACGCCACACCACGCATCTGGCTGACTTCACTGGGACTCAGCGGCATCATCGGCGCGGCGCTCATTCTCAGCACGCGCTCCTCCTCCGGAGTGCGCGCGAAGATGGACCCGTGGGTGGTGTTCCGGCTTTTCTTGATGCCATTCTGCGTCTCCAGCTTCGCCGCGTTGGTGAAGGATGCAGGCTACGTGCTGGTGTTTCCGCCTTCACTGCGTGAAAACGCCGTCGGTGCCAGCCTGATCGTGTTGTTCCTGCTGGTGGTGTGCTGGGTGAGGAAAACTCATGCTGCCATCGGCATTCCGTAGGGCAGTTCGTCAGGGATGGGTGCGAATTCGCGGATTTTGGTCCAAAGCGAGCTGTAGTCCTTGTTCACGTCACCGCTGAGGCAGTCGGTGATTTCGCCGCCGGCATCGGGATACTTCATCACGACCTCCTTGAACGAGAAATTCGGATCGTAGAAGGCGTAGACGAGCTTGCGCATGTTTTCGACACCTTCGCGCATGAGACGGCTGTATTCGGTGAACCGCTCGGGAGAAACATCGTTCGCCTGCAGCGCCGCGTGGACGGCATCCGCGGCCAGAACGCCGCTTTTCAACGCCAGCATGACGCCACTGCTGAAAACAGGATCAAGGAAGGCATACGCATCACCGACGAGCAGCAGGCCGGGCGAGGCGCCGAACTTCGAGTGGAAGCTGTACTCGCTCGTGATCCAATATTCGCCAGTCGAAGCACCCTGGGAGAGATGATCCTCGATCCACTTGTTCTGCGAAATCTCGCGCTCGAACATTTTCTTGGGGTCTTTGACGCCGTCGCGGCTCAAGTATTTGCCTTCCCCCACAACGCCGACACTGACCATGTCATCATGCATCGGGATGTGCCAGAACCAGCCTCTTTCCGGCACAAACGCGATCGTTGTCGCACCTTCGTCGATGCCCGTTTCGCGCTTGGAGCCCTTGTAATAGGTCCACACGGCCACCTTGTTCAGATAAGGGTCCTTCACGCGCCAGCCTTCGCGCAACGTGGAGAATGCTTCCTTGCCCGAGGCATCGATCACCAGCTTTGCCAGCAAGTGCTGCTTCTCCCCATCCTTCGTCTGCACCTCGACACCGATCACGCGACCGTTGTCGTCCTTGAGCAGCTTCGTCACAGTCGTTTCCTCGCGCACCTCGGCTCCTTTCGAGCGCGCATGATTCATGAGCATCAGGTCAAACTCCGAACGCATCACCTGCCACGTCTGCGCGATGGTCTCGCGGTCGTAGCGGTTGAAAAAATAGAAGGGTTGCGAGCGCTTCCCATCCGGCTGCACAAAGCTGACACTGTACTTCTTGGTGAAGTGACTCTTCTTCATCGTCGGGATGAGTCCCAGCCGCTCCAGCGGGCCGAAGGTGAACGGGATCAACGACTCGCCGATGTGATAGCGTGGAAACTTCTCGCGCTCGATGACGAGCACCTTGTGCCCGTATTCCGCGAGCATGGCCGCGGTGCTCGTGCCCGCAGGCCCGCCGCCGATGATGAGAACGTCGTGATGGCTGTTCATGAAGGTGACAACGCTGTTACGCGGCAAAGCTGTCCTCCGATACCGATGCGCACAATACCATTTCAGCATCATTTCCATGCCGGATGGTGATCAAGCCGCGTGGAAACAAAACTTCCCTTCCCCGGCCGCGTTTGATACAACCCAGCCATGAACACGCACTCATCCTCGCTTTCCCGTCGTGACATTCTCACCCGCGGCGTCCAGGCCGTCACCGCCGGCTTCCTCGCCCCGGCCTTCGCTGAAACCAAGGCCGCCAGTTCCGAAACGCTCGTCCAGCAGCTCTACGGCAGCATGGACGAGGCCCAGCGCAAGACGCTCTGCTTCGCGTGGAGCGATCCGCGTCGTTTGAAGGTCGATAACAACTGGCACATCACGCCGCAGAAGATTCGCGACGTGCTCAAACCCGACCAGCAGGACCTCGTGCGCGAGATTTTCGACAAACTGCACAGCGACGAGTACAAGTCCGAGGTCTGGCGCCAGTTCGATCACGACAACAAAGGCGACGGCGGCTTTGGCAGCGCTTCCATCGCCATCTTTGGCGAACCAGGCACGAAACAGTTCGAGTTCGTCCTCACGGGCCGCCACTGCACGCGTCGCTGCGATGGCGACAGCGAGAAGGGCGCGGCCTTCGGTGGTCCGATCTTCTACGGCCACGCTGCGCAAGGCTTCAACGAAAAGCCCGATCACCCCGGCAACGCCTACTGGTATCAGGCCAAGCGCGCGAATGAGGTCTTCCAGGCGCTCGACGGCAAACAACGTGAGATTGCCCTGCTCGGTGAATCCCGTGACGAAGACGGCAACGACACCGTGAAGCTCACCGGCAAGACCAAGGACCTCGAAGGCATCTCGGTGTCCGACCTCAGCGCCGACCAGAAGGATCTCGTCAAAAAAGTCATCGGCGATTTGTTGAAACCCTTCCGTCAGTCCGAACGCGAGGAGTCCATGAAGTACATCGAGGCCGGCGGCTTCGACAATCTGCACATGGCCTTCTTCAAGAACCAGGACGTCGGCAAAGACGGCGTCTGGGACGTCTGGCAGATCGAGGGCCCGAACATGGTCTGGTTCTTCCGCGGCGATCCCCACGTCCACTGCTGGGCGCACATCCGCGAGCCACAGAAGGCGTAAACACAATCACTTCGCCTTCTTTGCCTCGTTGAGCAGCTTCAGCGCGACTTCGATGAGCTTTTCGCCGCTTCCGGCCTCACCGCGGGCGCTCACGATCTCATAGTTGCCCTGCGGATACGCTTCGCGGTTCGGCACATAGCCAATGCTGCCGTTCGAGAGCTCGGCGATGAGCGTGTGTTTGAACGGCGACGCCTTTTTGAGCGCGAGGCCGAGTTCGACGAAGATTTCTCCAGGCAACGCGACGATGGCGACATCGTCGCTGATGGCGATCACCTGCACTTCGGCGAGCAGCGGCTTGTCCTTCTTGTCCAGCGTTTCGAGGATGCACACCGTCTCCGCCATCGGCACGGTGCCGAACTTGCTCGTGAGCATGTTCGCCACCATGTCCTTTGCCTTCGCGATTTGTGCCTCTGAGAACGTTCTGCGTGTGAGTGTGACTTGCTCGGAGCGGATGCGTGGCGCGAAGGTGCTCACCGTTTTGAGATTCGGCCACGCAGCATCCGCCGCATCAGCGAGCGCGGTGCCAAGTTCGAGGGTGCTGCGGCGTTTGCCAGTGATGTAGTCGGTGTGGTTGATGTTCCCACAGGTGCCGTTGGCAAAGACGGAGATCATCTCCGCGCCGTGACGCTCGCTGACGAGCTTCGTGAACACGCCGGGATAGTCCGCGGAGATCTTCACGCCGCCACCGACGGAGGTGGGATGCATGGCGAAGTTCAACAACGACGCGACCGGAGTGGCATCGGCTCCCGAGCCTTGAAACAACAGCACGCCGACATCGGGATCGACCGGACCTGCGGGACGATCCTTTGGCGTGAGCGTCTTCGGCTGCCAGATCGCCTCTTGCTGGCCTTCACGCAGGATGCGGCGGTTGAAGCTGATGCCCTCTGCTTTGCCGATGGTGACAGACGCATTCACCGGCGCGAGTTTCGCCTTCGCCTGCTTCACCGACTCGGCGATCAAACCGGGCAATGAACTCGTGTAAGCCACGCCGGGAGGCGAATTGACCTTCGTGATGTCATCCATCAACGAATCGCGCGGCTGCTGCGGGCCGGTGTGCGTGTGCGTGCCGGAGAGGAGCACGTGATCGCCCTCGATGCCGCATTGCTCCTGGATCAGCTTCCGCGCCGCCTCCACGATCGGCCGCACCGTGCCGGAAAGATCGAGCACGACGATGACTGCATGCGTGCCGTCCTTCTCCATGACAATTGTCTTCGCATAGAGCGGATCAAGCACGCCCGCCGAGCCACGAAAATGATAATAGCCGCCCAACGGCGTGCCGTCCTTTGGCGTGATGTCCACGCGCGCGGCGCCGACACGGAAGTCGCCGGCGTGAAGTTGGAGCGCGATCAGGAAGAAGCAGAGCAGCAGGCGGTTGGTCATGGGACCAATACGGTCGCAGCACTCACTTCTTGAACCACTTTGGCGTGCCGAACCACGCATCCATCTCCTTGGCAAACGGAACCACGATGCCCGGAGGTTCCTGAATGGCACCGCGATCGCCCGTTTCGACGATCCAGGTGTCGAGTACGGCCCGCAGTCGCATCAACGCCTCGCGATGCTCCGGTTTCGTCGAATCGACGAGGTTGTGGATTTCATCGCGGTCGTCTTGGGTGTCATACAGCTCTTCGCAAGGCCCCGTGTGCTGCATGAGCTCCAACGGCGGCCCTGTGAGAGTTCCCGCGGCTTGCATCTCGCGCATCAGCGGCAGAATCGGGAAACATTTCTCCTTGTACCGGTTCAGCGATGCAAACGTCGGCCCCTTCGTGAACGTGCGGATGTAATGATAGCGTGCGTCATGCACCGAGCGAATGCGCTGCTCGGTTTCATCGATGCGATCACGTGCGGCAAAGGCAAACTGACGTGGTGTCTCTGCATGCGGGCCGAGGATGATGCGCCCCTGCATCAACGGCGGCTTTGCGATGCCGGCGAAATCGAGCGTCGTCGCGGTCACATCGATCAAGCTCACGATCTGATCGCTCACGCTGCCGGCGGCGCAGCCTTCGGGCGCTGGAAAGTTCTTTGGCCATTTGATGATCATCGGCACACGCAGGCCGCAGTCGTAGCACCAGTGAATGCCGCGCGGTTCCAGACGGCCGTTGTCGGCAAAGAAGATGACGATCGTGTCGTCCTCCAGGCCATCTTTGCGTAATTGATCAAGCACCCAACCGATGCGCACGTCCATGCCGGACACCGAGTTCAAGTAGCGTGCCCATTCCTCGCGCACAAGCGGATGATCCGGGTAGTAGGGCGGCGGCGTCACGTTTTCCGGCGTCGCATGCTTCACATGCTCACGTTCGCCCACCCACTCGACGCGTAGCTTCTCAGCGCTCTTGCGATCATAGATGTCGTACTCGACTTCGTGCGAGTTGATCTGCGCAAAGAAAGGCTGCTTCGATTTCAACGAAGCCCAGTCGTCTGTTTGGTAGATCGGGCCTTCGTTCACGAAGTTTAGATCAAGCTTGCCGGTGCCGACGTTGTGCTCGCCGATCATCTTGATGTTCGCAGTCGTGTAACCCGCATCTTGCAGCCGGTGCGTCATTGGCCGCACACCCGGCGGCAGTTTGAAATCGTCGTCGCGATGCGAGCGCATGTGATGCGTGTCCGTCGTCGTCTGATACATGCCGACGAGGAAGGCCGAGCGGCTCGGCGCGCAGGCGGGATTCGTCGAAAACACATTCGTAAAACGCACGCCCTCTTTCGCGAGCCGGTCGAGATTCGGCGTGTGCACGTTCTTCGCGCCGTAGCAGCCGAGATCATGCGAGATGTTCTCGCCAACGAGCCAGAGGATATTCGGCTGCTTCGCGTGCGAGACGTTTACCAGGAGAGAAACCAGCGCCAGAGAGATGAATTGCTTCATGTGTCGATGAAACGCATGAAAGAGTCGTTTCACTCCGCCGATTCCTTGTTCCATGCCCATCTTCGACCGTTTCAATCTCGCCGGACGCCGCGCCTTGATCACCGGCGGCTCACGCGGCCTCGGCCTGGAGATGGCGCGCGCGCTTGGCGAAGCCGGAGCTGAGGTGGTGATCTCTGGATCAAATTCCGATCATCTTCACAAAGCCTGCGAGGAGCTGTGCAGTGAGGATTTGCACGTCACCTCGGTGCAGGCCGATCTCTCGAAGCCCGAAGAAGCCGAGCGCCTTTGCGATGTCGTGCTCAAAGAGCACGCGCCCATCGACATCCTCATCAACAACGTCGGCGGACGCCGCATCAACACGCCGACGGAGGATCTCACGCTCGAAGACTGGCAGCGCATCCTCGATCTGAATCTCACGCAGGCCTTCATCCTCACGAAACGCATCGGCGCGGCGATGATCCCGCGGAAATGGGGCCGCGTCATCAACATCTCCTCCATCAACGCCCTCTGGCCTGGCAAGGCGATGCGCGGCCGCAGCTACGAAACTTCCAAGGGCGCGCTGACGATGTTCACGAAGGCCGTCGCCGCCGACTGGGCCGTGCATGGCATCACCGTGAACGCGATCGCTCCCGGCCCGTTTTTGACCGACGCGAACAAGCGCTGGATCGGCGAGAAGCCCGAGTTCGAAGGCGAAGTCGCCGACAGCATCCCGATGGGCCGCTGGGGCCGCCCGGAAGAAATCGGCCCGCTCGCTCTCTACCTCGCCAGCGATGCCAGCAGCTACATGACCGGCAGCGTGCTCGTGATTGATGGCGGCAAACTCCTTTGGTAATCCGGACCGATGAGTGACACGAGTGACACAGCTGTTCGTGTGCCGTGCAAGCAATGCGGCGCGAGGGTGTTATCAACGACCGCAAGTCACACGGGAGGCCTGTGCATGCCATGTTTTAAAAAGCCTCAACGGGATAAGGTCCAAGCGCAATTCGAGGCAGATTCCAAAGATCGTGACTTGCTGGATTGTGGCCGTCGTTGGTTTGAGGCGGAGATTGGACATCAATACAAACAACGTTCATTGAAACGGTTTCAGGAGAGGTATGAGGCTCTACTGAAATTCTACCGTGCTCATCGATTGCTGCGCGATCCCATGCTTGGAACAGCAGTTGCAGACTGGTACCAATTTGAGATTCGCAAATCTGACTTCACTGAGCTTGGCCTTGTTTTATACGAGAGGTGCGTTGATGGCTGGCTTCGCGGGTTAGATCGGGGAACCAAGCCAACTCACATGAATCGATGGTCAAAGGCTCTTGAGGAACTGCGAGATCAATTTCAAATCCCATGACTCCCAAACACGAACTCCGCGGCGTGCTGCCTGTCTTCCAAACGCCGTGGCACGAAGACGAAACCCTCGATCTCGACACGCTCGAACGCGAGATCGCATGGCTCTACTACTGCGGCGCGAACGGCATCGTGATGGCGATGGTCTCCGAAACGCTTCGGCTCGACAGCGAGGAACGCGAACGACTCGCTGCCGCTGCGTGCCAATTCGGCAAGGATCGCGGAGTCGTCGTCATTAGCGTCGGCGCGGAGTCATCCAAAGTCGCCGAACGCTATGCAAAGCACGCCGAAAGCGTCGGCGCAGATGCCGTGATGGCCATTCCTCCCGTGTCCATCGGCATCGGCGAGAGCGAACTGCTCGCGTATTACACGCGCATCATTCAGGCGATCCAAATTCCCGTCATCGTGCAGGACGCGAGCGGCTACGTCGGCAAACCGATGCCCATCGCGATGCAGGCGCGGCTGCTCGACGAATTCGGACCCGAACGCGTGCAGTACAAACCCGAAGCCTCGCCCATCGGCCCGAAGCTCAGCGAACTCCGCGACGCCACGAACGGCCGCGCCCGTGTCTTTGAAGGCACAGGCGGCATCGCGCTCGTCGATTCCTTCAAACGCGGTGTCGTCGGCACCATGCCCGGCGCCGACTTGATCCGCGGCCTCGTGCCACTGTGGAAAGCGCTCGAAGCCGGCGACGCCGAAAAAGCCGACCGCATCCACGGCCCGCTCTCCGCGCTCATTTCAATGCAGACCAGCCTCGACGGCTTCCTCGCCGTCGAAAAGCATCTCCTTGTCCGCCAGGGCATTTTCAAAAACACCCTCGTGCGCGGCCCCGTCGGCTTTAGACTCGACGACGAGACGAAACGCGAGGTGGATAGGCAGTTTGACCGCATGATCAATGCGGCAGAAGGCACAACTGCTCGCCGCTGAGTTTGCGAATAGCGGCCATAAGCAGCCGCTACTGGCTGCGTCTGTCCCGAACCGGCTATTTGGCAGGAAACCGCAGATCAATCAGCGCCTTGCTTCGTTCCACGATTCCAGCGCCGTGTGACACGTCCGCCGCCGAATTGGGCTCCTGCATGGAATACATGATGACGAAATTGCCGCGGTAGATGACAATGCGGATGTGATTGGTCAGTTTGTAGCCACCCAGGTTCATGTTGCGTGTGTAGGCCACTCCACCATCAATGCGGGTGATCGACTCTTTGTGGCCGGGAATGTTTTGATTGGCTGTCATCGGCCCGGCAGTCTCGTTGTAGAATGCCTGGGCGCCGGCAGCGTCATCGAAGTGCAGCAGTGCGAAGGTATTAAATGAGGAGTTTGGGCCGGGGTTCTTCGGCATCGGCGTTGCGAGCACTCCGTGGCTGCCGCTTGCTCCTTTGTAGCAGGCCACTTCAGCCGCGCCGCCGTCATGCACCGCTGCTGCAGCCACACGAGGGTCGATCTTCGCACCATCGCCATCCTGGAAACCGCTGGCCATCGGTTTGTGATACACAATGACGACTTGATCATCGAACCAGGCCTGCGAGCCCGGCGGTGGCTGCTGTTGATACACCTGAAGGCCTTCGGCAGCGGTTTTGCCACTGTCGCCTTCGCTGACCTTCGCTATCAGACCGTCGCGTTGAATCGCGGCCTCGGCCTCGGCTTTGTTGAGGCCGACGTACTTGCCCACAGGGAAGCCGGTGTAGTAATCAAGTTTTATGGTGTCTCCTTCGACGACTACGCTGCCCGCTGAAGGGGACTGCCGATAAACCTCGCCTTTCTTCGCGGTCCGCGGCGGTTTGTCGCTGCCTGCACTTGCCACGAGCTTGAGCTTCAGCTCGCTGATTTTCTTTTCGGCGTCGGCCTTGGTGAGCTTGGTGAGGTCAGGAACCTTGATCGTCGCTTTCACCGGCACCGGAGGCGGTGACTTCATCGCTGGCGGTGTCGGCACGGGCTGTGAGCTCGAAGTCTGGCTGGTGGCGACCGTGGGCCTGTCTGTGTTTGGTTTCTTGGCACTTTCACCCGCAGGCGTCGCCGCCAGTTCTGTTTCACGAACCTTGATGACGTCTGCCGCTTTGGGTGGATCTGCCAGCCGCGAGACTTTTTTCCTCAGCGCGAGCACGAGTGGATCTTTGTCGCCGAGGCGCTGGCCCGCGCGGTCTGCCAGATCGGCCATGGCGAGACGAGCGTTGTTGTAGTGCCCGGTCAATGCCGCGAACGTGCGGGTGAAATCGGGCTGGCCCACTTCAGCGCGCCAAGTGTACCATTGGAGATCGCGTGTGAGTCCTGCGATCGTTTTGATGTTTTCGACCAGCTTGCTGCGCACCCAGGACAGAATGAGTTCCTCGCGAGGACCGAGCGTGATCCGATTCTCTTGCTTCGGAGCGGCATCGGCTCTCGCAACGGCGTTTAGCATCAGTTCTTCGGCGGGACCGATCAGTGCGGCGTTCAACACGCTTCTCGAGTAAACTGGTACGCGTTTCTCCGCGGCGGCGCGGGCTTCCTCATCGGCTGCTTCCGTTTGGCTGGTCTGGGAGGCGAGGCTCCAAGCATCGGGACTCTGGCTGCGGCGACGGATGGCATCGGACAGTGTGTTTGCCGGGGCGGCATCGCGTTGGCGGGTTTTGTTCGCGTCTCCCGCGTCGGTTGCATTGCCACGTTCGCCTGCGCGAACCGGAAGCAAAGTCGCGTCCGCCAACGCAACCCCGGCGACACGAAGCTGCTGTGGATCCCCAGGTGTCCCGGCCGGCAGTGGAGGCGTTGTGTTTTGACCCGCATCAGCGGCTCTCAGCAACGCCACCAGTGGCTGGCGTGGAATCGCGCCGTTTTGTGCAGGAGGCGCAGCAGCCACCGCGCCGACGTTCATCTGAGTGATCTGTGCCCGTGCCTGTGCCAAAGTCAGCAGTCCTGTGTCCACCCACTGAATTATTCTCACGAGCCGCCGGTTGGCGAGCTGGCGGTTCACATTCCCATTGAAAACAAAAACTGGAGCAGGCGCAGCGCCCACGGCGGGCCGCAAAACGACAAGCGGCAGCAGCGCCTGGACTACATCAACCCACTGAGTGGTCCGGCGATTGATCGCGGCCGGTGTCTGACCCATGGCGATGATGCGGTCACGCGCTTGAGCTGGCGTGACGGTGCCTGCATCCACCTGCCTGACGATCTCCCGCGCATCGGCGATTTCCTTCGGCACCTGTTCACCCGCTGCTTCCAGTTGAGGACGCACCTGCGTGTCGAATTGCCGCATGGACTGGCGCAGCTCCTCGATGTCCCGGTCAACTCCAGGCGCAAGTTTACCCTCGCCCTGCAAGTCGGCCGCCAGTTGGCGTGCATCCGCGCTCGCGAATTCCATCCTTTGGCCGGGATCACGCAATCGTGCGTCCCGCACACCCGCAAGGACAAGACTGTCTTCGGTTTGCTGTTCATCATAAGCAGCACCTGCCCAGGCCAGCATGAGTTGCTCGCCGTACTTGCCGGCGGCCTCCACATACTCCGCACGAGCGGCCTTGTCTGAAGTTGGCGGCGGTGTCTGGCCGGTCGCCAGTTCGTAATACGCCTCACGCGCAAAAGGCTGCGAGATGCGTGTGGGCACGACGCGGAGATCAATGCGGAAACCCATGTCCCATGGCGGCTGGATGACATCCAAAAAGCTGACGCGCTCACGTTTGATACCGCTTTCTTCGAGATGCGTGAGTATCAGACTCTTCACCTCATCCTGCAGCGCTGCGATGTCTTTGCTGATGCCCGTCTTAAACGACTCTGCGGAACTGCTGACCTGGCGCATCGCCAGAGGATCCTCCTGCAGGCGCAGCATGGCGTCGCGCGTTGCTTTGGCGTCGTTCGTGTTTGTGGCGGCGCGATAGCGGAAGACGCGCTCCTTCGCCTCATTCAAAGCCTGCTGAAAGTCATCCAGCGCTGCGAAGACAGGCACCATTTGCGCCATCCACAGGATCCCGATCACAAAGAATGGTGTGAGGCGCCGCTTCATTTCGCACCCTCCGTTTCATAACGTGCCTTCAGCGTCCTGGCGTATTCGGCCAAGGCTGCGGAGGCTTGGCCATCCTTGGCTGTTTCTCCCAGCAATCGGAGTGCTTCATCGCGATTTCCTGCGGCCCTTTCGAAGATCGCCCAAATCACGCGATAGGTGTGGCCCTGTTCCGTGTTCGATCTCTCACGACAAAACGCGATGCCGCGCTGAAACTCGCCTGATGCCGCGCAGGCCGCGGCATACAAGGGAAGGAGCTCCTGCTCCTCCTGCTTGTCCACTTTGCACAGGCAGTATTCGAGTTGGATGGCCGCCTCTCTCGGCTGCTGCAACAGCGTGAGCGCGGCAGCCAGCTTCCGCCTCGGACTGATCGCGCCAGGGTCGAGGAACACAGCGTTGTCATACGCATTGGCCGCATCTCGGGCTCCCGTGACATCGCCGGACAAATTATAGAGATCACCAAGCTGTTCCCAGCGCTCTGGATGTGCTTCATCAAGCGCGAGTGATGCGCGCGCATAGCTGATCGCGCCCTCGACATCATAGGTGCCAAACTTCCTGGCCACTTCCCAACGCAGCTCGGCAAATTCATGATCCAACTGCGGCGGGGAAAATTCGGCAGGCGGCTTGACCAGCCAGTTCCATTCTTTTTCCAGCAACGCCTTGAGTTCCTTCGCCACCTCGGCTGGCAGGTCTTTCTTGAGAGGCGGAATGAAGTCCTCGGCTCCCACCAGTGGCGGCGACAGACGCCAGATGCTTCCAGACTTTTTGTCCAGGCAACCTGTTATCAGGCCGGCACAAATTACGATCGCCAGCGCGGCGGCGAACCACAGAACTGATCTGCGAAAGGGATTCGGTGTGACACGTTTGTGTGTCATGCGGGTGTTGTAATCCGGGCATATGCCGGGCGTCAATGCTCTTTTCCCACCTTGCTGCACCTGCCAAATCGCTGCCATGATCATCGACGTTCACTCCCACGCCTGGAATTTCCCCGCTGATTTCTCGGATGATTTCATCCTGCAGGCAGGTCGTGCGCGGCCCGGCGTGAAGGTGGACATGAGCGCAACCTACGAGGCGTATCGTGCGTCAGCACCGGAAGATACCACGACGATTGTTTTCGGCGGAAAGGCGAAATTGAGCGGTCTGTGGATCGATGACAAGACGGTGGCGGATTACGTGGCGCGAGATGCGAAACGGTTGGTCGGCTTTTTGTCCGTGGATCCGACACAGGACTGCTGGGAGCGCGAGATGCAGGCAGGGCATCAGGAGCTCGGTCTGCGCGGCATCAAGCTGCTGCCGATGTACGCCGGTTTCAGTCCGGACGATCCGAAGCTGGAGCCGCTGTGGCAGTATGCGGAGAAAAACGGCCTGCCGGTGCTGCTGCACATGGGCACGACCTTCATCGCGCAAGCGCCGCTGGCTTTCACGCTGCCGCGTTTGATCGAGCCGGTGGTGGTGAAGCATCCTGGCGTGAAGATCATCCTTGCGCATCTCGGTCATCCGTATGAGGGCGAGTGCATCGTCACGATCCGGAAGCACGAGAACGTCTTCGCCGACGTCAGCGCGCTGCATTACCGCCCGTGGCAGCTCTACAACTCGCTCATGCTCGCCCAGGAATACGGCGTGTGGCACAAGCTGCTCTTCGGCACGGATTTTCCATTCACCACGGTGAACGCGAGCATCGATGGCATCCGCAAACTCAATGACATGCTGGAAGGCACGAAGTTGCCGCGTCTCGATGCGAATCAGATCGAAGCGATGATCCATCGCGACAGCCTGAAGCTGCTCGGATTGTGACGTGGCGTTGTCACGCCAGCGCTTTCGTCACCACGCGCCGTTCCTCGACGCCGGTGAGTCGCTGGTCGAGGCCCTGATGATGAAAACTCAGCCGCGTGTGATCCACGCCCATTAGATGCAGGATCGTCGCGTGCAGATCGCTCACATGCACGCGATCCTCGACCGCTTTGAAGCCGAGTTCATCCGTCGCGCCGATGGCCTGGCCGCCTTTCACGCCCGCACCGGCCATCCACATCGAAAAGCCATGCCAGTCGTGGTCACGCCCCGGCTTGCCCACGCCCTCGCTCGTCGGCGTGCGGCCGAATTCACCGCCCCACACGAGCAGCGTCTCGTCCCACAGTCCTGTGCGCTTCAGATCGGCGATCAGCGCCGCGATCGGCTGGTCTGTCTCGCCTGCGTGCAACGTGTGATTCGTGATGCAGTCGTTGTGACCGTCCCAAGTGTCCTCGATGTGCCCGCCGCCGGAGTAGAGCTGGATGTAGCGCACGCCTTTCTCGATGAGACGCCGCGTGATGAGGCACTTCCGGCCAAAATCGGCCGTGAGCGGATGATTCAGGCCATACATCTCGCGCGTCGCGGCGGATTCGCGGTCGAGATCGACCACATCCATCGCCTCCGTCTGCATGCGATACGCCAGCTCGTAGGATTCAATGCGCGCGCTGAGTTCCGAGGCCTCCGGATGCCGCGCGAGGTGCTCTTCATTCAACGCTTTGAGCAGATCGAGGCTGCGCCGCTGCGTACGGTCGCTCGTGCCCGTCGGCGTGGCGAGATCGAGCAAGGGCGAGCCGCCACTACGGAACAACGTGCCCTGAAACGCGGCCGGCATGTAGCCCGCCGACCAGTTCGACGCGCTGCCGATCGGCCCGCCGCGCGGATCGGTCATCACGACATAGCCCGGCAGGTTTTGATTCGTCGAGCCCAGCCCGTAACTGAGCCACGAGCCGAGGCTCGGCTTGCCGATGAAGATGCTGCCCGTGTTCATCTGCAAACAGCCCGATGCATGCGCCGCCGTGTCCGCATGCATCGAGCGGATGACGCACAAGTCGTCCGCATGCATCGCCACGCGCGGAAACAGGCTGCTGATCGGCAGTCCGCTCTTTCCATGCCGCGTGAACTCAAACGGCGACTGCATCAGATGCCCCACCGCGCGTCCATTCGATCCCACCTTCGCATCGCCCGTGTAGGGCTTGCCGTGAAACTTCTTCAGCGCCGGTTTCGGATCAAACGTGTCCACCTGCGACGGCCCGCCGTTCATGAACAGAAACACGCAATGCTTCGCCTTCGCCGGAAAATGTCCCCTCCTCTCAGTCAACGGTCCCGCCATCAAATCCGCCAACGCCAGCCCCGCAAAGCCGCCTGTGGCCCGCAGGAGAAACTCCCGGCGCGCGAGGCTGCATGGTGTGTGATTGGTGGAGAGGTGAGACATGATAGATGAGGTGAAGGCTCAGCAGCAATCCTACGGTTTGGCTTCGGGACCTCCCCAAGGATGCTCAAGAAGCCAGGTGAGTGCCGAGCGCAGATCTTCGCTCTTTTGAATGTCTGCCCACTTCTTCATTTCGGTTGGCCGAACAACAGCCCATACTCTTAGGGCACAAAAAGTTCGATCCCATATTCCATCATCTGACTGAGGCGGATCACTCCCACGCAAGGTGGCAAGCAGATCTGTTCTGGATGCCTGAAGATCGGTCAGCAACAAGTTCAAACCAAACCGTGCGGCTTCGCCAATATCCAGGTCCCCCCACTGCTCCATGAAGGTGCATTCGAACCAACCTGGTTCGAGTTTCTTGCGCAGCGGCTCGGGCAGGTGCTTCAAACGATATTTCTTGAGATAGCCAAAACCAGAATGCGTTGTGTTCCAAACTACGCCGCCCCACGGGCCGTAAGCACATGAGTCAACAAGCCGATGAAGTTCCAAGTCACCTTCGACAAGCATGGCTGACTCCATAGCGATTTGAGGTTGCCACTCAGCCAGTCGTTCAATGTTGTTTGTGCCTGCCTCTCCGTGCAGCATCTGGGATACCCATCTGCTTCTTTGCTCAGACGGCACTTCAGTCATGATCATGCAGCGTGCGATTTGTGCCGCATCAAACAAAAATGGGTCTGTGTGGACTTCCGAAGCCCAGACTTTGAAGGCCAGCGCATTGATACGAAGCCACACGTGCAACAGTTCGGGCGTAATCTTCGCCGCAGTCTCAAGCGTGGGTTCTGGCCATCGTTCTGATGGCCAGAACGTGGACCGGATGGACTCGATCACGTCACTCATCCGATCTGGGTGGGAGACCAGCCATCGCCGCCAAAGCACTTCACAACCGGCACGACAGTCCCATGAGCCGCCGGATACGATGCTCAGATTCAATGTCGAGGAATCAGTGTTGAAGGCACTGATAACGCGGCAAGCATCCTGCGGAGTGCGTCCATGGTAGGTGGTGGGACCTCCCTTAGGCCAGCATTTGAAACGTTCAAACCAGAGATCCGCGAACGCTTTCATCATCCCAACGCGTTCTGTCTCCGACACTTTGGAATCATCCAAACCCTCCGCAAAACCTAGCAGCGTGGAGCGTCGCAGCCAAAAGGGTGACTTTTCAATGGCGGACCTGTTTTGAACCTGAATAGGATCATTCTCCCACGAATCGAACGCCAGCCATCCATGTTCTATCCCAACGACATCGAACAGCGGTCGCGTTTTTTTCCATGCGGAGACGGGATCGCGTTGTGCCCAAATGTATAACAGAAAAGACACCATTTCGTCAGGCGTCTGGGTTCCTTCCAAGGCGACCGCCTGATCAAATGCTCGGTCCAAATCCTTTGTTGGAATCTGCCTCAGATATTCACCGAGCACGGGATATCGGATGTGGAGGTTGGGCTCACGAAAGATCCGCTCGATCACATGCTCCAAAGTATCTTCCCTTTTCTCCACCCATGGCAGGGTCGTCAGCGGATCAAAGTCCATAGGCCCCAGGTTGTTCCGGTGGGCCAGGACGGTGTTGCATGTCAGCAAGCTCAAGCAAACGACAAAGAAAAATCTCATAGAGGATGCGACGGAGATTGAACCGATTTTATGGTTTTCATTCGGGATAAACAAACTCGTTCAGATTGAGAATCACGCGGCAGAGCTGTTCCAGAGGCTCATTTTGCAAAAAGGCGCGCATCTTCGCGATCTCATCACTCGATGGCTCGCGACACAACGCGAGCCGCCACGCGAGGGCGATCTGTTTGCTGGCATCAGCGCCTGCCTCGCGTTTCAGACGGGCGGTGAAGTGCCTGGCCTGTTCGTTCACGAAGTCGCCGTTGAACAGCGTGAGGGCCTGCGGGGCGACGGTGGTGACTTGACGTTGGGGGCAACTGCTCACGGTGTCGGCGAGGTCGAGTGTTTCGAGCATCGGCACGACGAGGCCGCGCTTGATGAAGGTGTAGATGCTGCGACGCGAGGCCTCGCGAGCGTCGGAGGCCTTCCAGATTTTGTCTTTGTCGGTGTTTGCTTCCAGCGCCGCGGCGGGAATCGCGGGCCGCATCGCCGGACCGAAGCGCTTCGGATTGAGTTGGCCACTGACGGCGAGGATCGAATCACGAATGGCCTCGGCCTCCAACCGCCGATAGCGGTAGAGCAGAGGGCTAAGGGCGTAGGGCGAAGAGCCTGAATCTTCTCCGGGCGTCGCGCTGGATGGTTTGGACTCCACGCTCTTCGCTCTTTGCTCTTCGCTGCTGCTCTGCCATGCGCTACTCGTCAGAATGAGCCGGTGCAGCTTCTTCAACGACCACTTCGCGTCATGCACGAACCAATGCGCAAGCCAGTCGAGCAGCTCAGGACGCGATGGAGCCGCGCCCATAAGGCCGAAGTCGTTCGAGGTGCTCACGAGGCCTTGACCGAAGTGCTGCTGCCACACGCGATTCACGATCACACGCGCAGTGAGCGGGTTTTTTTCGCTCGCGATCCACTGCGCGAGACCGAGTCGGCTCTTCTTCGCAAGATTGGCGGCTGTTTCGGACAAAATGGCCGGCGAGGCAGGCTCGACACGATCTCCCAAACGCGACGGCGAGCCACGCAGCAGCACATGCGTGAGCGGAATCTCTCCTTCCGTTTGTTTCCAGGTGTAAACTTCTGTGTCGCCGACGTTCACCGTCAGCTCCGTGCGACCTTTCGCTGGACGCTGAAGTGGATTGAAGACCGCGACGAGGCTGTAGTAGTCGCGCTGGCTCAGCGGCTCGAATTTGTGATCATGACAGCGTGCGCAGCCGATGGTGAGGCCGAGAAACGCCTGCCCGGTGGTGCTCACGATGTCATCGAGCTGGTCGTAGCGATCCGTGGGCGGATCGGCGGGTTCGTCATCCCAATGCCCGAGCCGCAGAAAGCCGGTGGCGATGTGCGACTCGAGCGATTTCTCCGGCAACTCATCCCCCGCGATCTGCTCGATGACGAATCGATCGAAGGGTTTGTCCTTGTTCAGCGCTTCGATGACGTAGTCGCGGTAGCGCCAGACGAAGGGCTTCTCCGCATCGCGCTCGTAACCATTGCTGTCCGCGTAGCGCACCACATCGAGCCAGTGGCGCGCCCAGCGCTCGCCGTATTCGGGGCGCGTGAGCAAATCATCGATCAGCGCGGCCAGATCACCGGATTCAGACAAACGTGCCTGCTCATCCAATGTCGGCGGCAGTCCGATGAGATCGAGAAACACACGCCGCAGCAATGCATTCGGTGCAGCACGAGGTGTGGCGGCCTTCTCTCCAAACACAAAAGCGTCGATCGGATGTGCATGCGCCGACTTCGGCAACGTTGAACGCTTCACCGGCTGAAAGGACCAGTGCTCCGAAGGCTTCTTCGGAATCACCTCATCACTCGGAAATGGTGCACCGGCCTCAATCCATTGCTGCAATGCCTCAAGCTGCGCCGGCGTGAGTCGTGCGCCTTCCGGCGGCATGCGCTCGTCTTCGTCATCCGATTTCACCCGCGCCAGCAGTTCGCGATGCACTTCTTTCGAAATCAACGAACCCGCATCGAGCCGCAGATCGCCTTTCTGCTTCACGGAACCGTGGCATGACACGCAGCGTTCCTTGAGCAGCGGTCTGATGTCCTTGATGTAATCGATCGCCAGAACCGACGATGTCATCAGCATGTCGACAGTCACAACAGCCCACGATGAAACTAAGTGCTGCTTGTGCCGGAGGTTCACGGTTCAGATTTACAGTCGGAGAGCCCGGCTTGTTACAAATCAAGCTCTCACGGTGAGATGGTAGTATGGCAGATTTGTGAGCGATGGTGGCTTTGATGCGAGACCAACGACTGGCCATCTCCCGCATCATCTGGCCGATAAAAACGCGCACAATTAAAGGTGCTGCAGCGCTCACTCACTAAATACTGATTTAGGGTAATATAATGAAAAGCGCATAGCCTTTGGTTTTGCAATTAGCAATAACTATGGCGATTATAATTTGTGGACTCAATCCCACTCAAACAAATGAAAATCAATACGCACACCACCCTAAATCGTCGTCTCGCCCAACGCTTCAATCGCTCCGGGATGACCCTCATCGAAATCAGCCTCGTGATCGCCCTGCTGTTGGGATTGATCGCCGTGGTTTTCCTCGGTCTTGGCAGTTACCGGCAGGGAGCAGACAAGGCTAAATGCAAGATGCAACTGGCCGCCGTTCAGAAAGCTGTCCGCTCCGGCGCAAACATGCAAAACCTCAACATCGGGGGCGCCTTGGTCGCAGCTGATGTCTTCGGCGCTGGCCTCCTGTTGGAGAATGAGCCGGTCTGCCCTTCCGGTGGTGCTTACACCTGGGTGGGCACTGTCCCGGCCGTCGGCACGCCTTATGGCAACTGCGACTTCGCAGGTACAGGACCGACCTCGACACACGTCCTGGCCGCTTCTGACACGTCCGACTGGTAATCACCCCCCACTTCCGAATCCGATTACCAGCCTGCTGACCCCATGCTCACCATCACTGATCCCTGTGAACTCAAAGCGCCTGACATTTACCGTCAGGCGCGCACAGTGGCCGCGAAGACGAGCCGGGGCACGGACAGTCACTGGTATCGGGTGCCGGAGGAGATGCCCTGGCAGTGGCACCTGTGGTTTGATGGCGGACGTGAGGTTTTCTCGGCCACTTTCTCCAAACAACAGCAGTGCTGGAAGCCCGGCCCCACGCTGCCGTTGGCAAACCTGACCACAGGCGAGGGCGTGAGCGAGATCCTGGGCGAATTGATGAGCACAGGCCATTTCACCGAGAAGCCGAAGGCGTTGGGAGTGATCCTGCATGTGGCAGACGAGTTTGGCCTGGCCGAGATCAGGCAGGCTGGTGAAGCTGCCAGTGAAGCGGGGGATGACTTCCAGATCCTGCGCTACAACCTCGTTGATGATCCACGAGAGGTGCTGGCTGACCGCGATGTGTCGGTGGAGGCGATGTCATGGCGTCTGCTGCCCTTTTGGGGCTCGGCTGCGGGACAGACGCGCTGCACGGCGGTGATGCTCTCCCGGTCGCGGGAGGCGTTTTTGCAGAAACTGCTGGCCAGTGCGGAGGATCTGCGGATGCCCGTGCGCGTGGCTGTGACTTGCGCCGCCGTGGAGACACTGGCGGCCCTGCCGCTGTTGAAGTCACCGATGGAGGGTGGCTGTCTGGTTGCCATCAGTTTTTACAAGTTCACTGCTGTCTTTGCCATCAGCCCCGCAGGTGAATTGTGCACCGCGCGCAGCCTGGTCCATCGCGGAGGATCGCAGGTCCCCGTTGGTTTTGGCGACATCCTATGGAACATGGCCCTCGGGGCGGAACTGGCCACCCCCAAGGTGCTGCTTGTCTCAGCGCAAGCCCAAGCCTTGCAATCGGCGGCGCAGGAGCTGGAATTGTATTCCATCAGCCGTCAGCCGATTCAGTTTGAACTGCTGAACCTTGAGGAACAGCCGGCGCTTTCCGAGTTGCCTGGTCATCGGCCTGAATTTTTGATCTACGACACCACGGCGGTCGAGCAGGTGCGTGCCGGCAGCACACCGCTGGCGCAGGCCGAGACGTTCCGTGAGTTGTGGGGCGGATGGGCGATGCAGAGTTTCATGGACACGGCGCGGCTGGATCAGTTGTATCCCACCCAGCGTGATCTGCGTGTGCTGCGTTTTTCGTCGTGGTTCATCTACCTGCTTGTCTTCTCACTGATTGGCACGGGAGGCTATGGCACCTGGTCGTTGTTCGCTGCGATGAATCATCCATCCTGGGATCTGACACCTTCTCAGATGAAGCAGACGCAGGACAGGCACACGAAGCTGATGGAGGAGAAAAAGCAAATCGACATCACCTCGCGCCTGCTGCAGCCACGCTCGCGCGGATGGGTGACGCTGGAGTTCCTGCTCCAGCTCTTTCCAGAAGACTCGGGCGTGCGATTGGACAGCTTCGCATACAGCGCGGAGGCCGCGCGTGCCGCTGTTCCCGTGGCGAAAGGGGCCAAGCCCGAGTCCACCGGCATCAATCGTGTCTGGACGCTCAAGGGACTGGCCAAACCCAAGGCGCTGGAGCTTCTCAATGCGTTGAACAGCCAGCGCGGCCTGAGCACCTTCTTTGAGCGTGTGGCCGAGGCCACCGGAGATCCTGCCTACCAGCCTGCATCCACCCGGCAGATGACAATCACGCTTACGCAGGGACGCAACGCGCGCTTCAACCAGCAAGCATCAGCGGGTGACCTCGCGCGTGATCCGGCGCTGGCTTTCCCTTTCAGTTTCGAGGCCACCATCACCCAGTCGCTGACAGACAAGGACGCACTTTCGCTCCCGCTGGAGAAACCATTCTGAAATCGCCTCCATGAGCGCCTACACGAGCCCCATTCTTCGCTACGGGCTGATCATGCCCGCGATGTTCAACTGTGTCCTGCTGGGCGGTGTGATCGCTGGCGTGAGCAAGCTGGGAACGATGCGCACGGAGAAAGAGGAGCTCTACAAAGAACAGACGCAGCGCCTCGCCGCGATGAAAAAGCTGGAAGCCGAACTGGCTCCGAAGCGGAAGAATTTCCTGGATCAAAAGGTGCTGTTGAAATCGGATCCAGGCCAGCTCTTCACCCGCATCCTGGACTCGCTGCTGCCGAAGTTCAAAGAGATCGAACTGGAGCGCAGCGGCCTGGTCTTTCCTTTGGACCGCGGCCGGCTGGGACGTCAGGTCAAAACCGAGGCGGCACGTGTGAAGAGCAGTTTTCAAGGTGGTCTTGGTCCCATGCAGGAAACACTGCTGCAGGTGGAGTCACTCATGCCCCAAGCCGTGCTGGAGGAGCTGAAGATCACACGCAAGGCCGACCTGCTGATGAGCCAGCGTGAGTTCCTCGTGATGGAAATGACGCATACGTGCTGGAAGGCCGAGGAGGAGAAGAAATGAAACGGCTTCTGTTCAGCCTCGCGATCGTTTGCGCCGCCCTGGTTTCCGCAGAGGCGCAGACCAAACCTGCTGCTGCCAAAGGCCCGGTGGTCAAGCGTGTGCCTTTGTTTGTCGGCAACGGGACCGCAGGCTGGCTCCCGCGCACCGAGCATCTGCTGCCGGCCGCAGACAACATCGAGGCGCAGGCGACGAAGCTCGGCGTGCGTCAGCGCAACATGGACCCCTTTGGTCTGTCCACCTTTCCTCGTGAAGACGATGCGCCTGTGATCACCGAAGACGTTTACCGCGCCACACCGAAAATCACGCTGAATCAGGCGCTGCAGACTCTGAAGATCAACGGAGTGAACTTGCCGCGCAAAGAGTTCCTCATCGGCGGTCGTCAGGCTGCCGAAGGCGATGTGATCGAGCTGGCCTTCAAAGGCGAGGTATTTCTGGCCCAGGTCGTCGAGGTGAATGCCACGCAGCTCCACTTTCGCGATCTTCAGCGCAATGAAACGGGGGTTCTCAAGCATGACATCCTGCCGCAGCTCACCATCGAGCCATTGCAAAAAATCGTCTCTCAAATTGAGGGCCGGATGACGCCCGTGGAACCCACACCTCCCGCCAAACCATGAGCACATCCCTTCGTCAGATCCTGCTGCTGCTGAGCTTCGGCGTGCATCTCACCACGCATGCGCAAGACGCCGCGCCCTCATCCCAGGTCCAGCCATTGCAAAACCTTCCTGCCGCCGCGGTGGATGTTTCCGCACGATTCGGCGGCCTCCCCTCGCTGCCTCAACAAGCGGAAGACGGTTATTGGATCGACAACGCACCGATCAACGAAGTATTCCAATACCTCGCCCGCAGCGCCGGGCTGCAGTTCTTTTACAACAACGAGCTGAGCGGTCCGCAATACAACGTCACCGGCCATCTCCGGCTCGACAACCCGCTCCAGCAAATGGAGGACCTGGCGGTGAATTACGGCCTCACGCTGCATCAGCAGCGCTCAAGCATCAGCCTCATGAATGATGCCCAGCTCGCAAAGCTGCCGGTCGAGGTGATGAGCTACTCGCTGAAGTATCTGCGTGGCGCTCCTTTGAACCGCAACATGGCAGGCGCCGCCGGGCCGTCCAACAACGCGGATGGTGGCGCCAGCAGCAGTGCACCGGGCTCCAGCCAGTCCGATTTCGAAAAGCTGAAGGCCATCATTCGCCCGATGCTCACGAACGGGGTCGGGCAGATCGAGTTCGAGGAGAAAACCAACACGCTGCTGGTCACGGACAACAGCATCAAGATCGCGCGCGTGCGCAAGCTGCTCGAAGGCATCGACAAAGCCAGGCCGCAGATCATGGTCAATGTCCGGGTTCTGCGCGTCAAACGCAACCAAGGCCGTCAGGTCGGCGTGGACTGGAGCCGCTCGTTGGGGGACTCGGGCACCAGCATCATGGCCAGGCAGAGCTTGAACGCCCTTTTCAACCTGCCGGATGTCAGCACCCTGACCCGCACCGGCAACATCGATGCTCCGCTGACTTCCATCAACAAGATCAACACGGACGGCGGCGGGCTCGTTTTCGACAACATGCAGGTGCAGGTCATCCTGCGCGCCCTGGAGGATGCTGACCTCGTCACCCAAGAAGCGTGTCCCACCATCATCACGGAAGACAATGAGCAGGGAATCATTTCCATCGTCGATCGCTTCCCCGTCATCACTTCCAACATCACCAACACCGCGGCGGGGCAGAACGTCACCGACCTCGTGCGTTACAAGATCGATGCGGAAGACCCAAGTGCCACCACCGAGCCGGAAAAGAACCGCGAAATTGGCGTCACCCTGTCTGTGACGCCCACGCTGCTGCCGGACGGCACCGTGCGCATGAAACTGCGCCCGCGTGTGGCCAAAATCGTCGAACTCATCGCAGGCCGTGGGAACAACGTCTTTCCTCGTGTGAGCGAATCCACGGTTGAGGCGATCAGCCGCATTCCTGCGGGACAGTCACTCTTTCTCGGCGGCTTCTACGACTACAACTCCAGCAACGGCAGCAACAAAGTGCCTGTCCTCAGCACCATCCCGCTCATCGGCAAGCTGTTCAGTTCGGACAAGAAGAAGCTGGAGCAGGTCAGCCTGGTGTTCGTCATCACACCTCGTGTTTATGATGCATCGGACTCGGGCGCCCTGCCTGAGGTCAACTGGCACGTGCGTGAATTCTCCGGCATGCAGCCTGATGACATCAAGGACACCGGCATCGGTTTCCAGCAGGGCCCTTGGTATCAAAACCTTCCCAGCGTCCAAACGCCTGAAACCGCACCGGCTCCTCCCCCGGCACCGACGAAGCAGTCATGGATCAAGCGTCTGTTCTCGAAGAAGGCTCCCAGTCAGTAAAATCGCGACCGGTGTTCAGAACCTGACTCCGCACCTGTGAGAGCCATTGAACACGAAGACTTTCATGTCAGCCCCGCTTCCCAATCTTCCGCTTCCGCCTCAAACGGACCGCATCAGCATGCGTCCGGTGCTGGACCGTATCGCGGGAACGACGGTGACGTACCTCGAGCAGGGTGGTTACCTGGCGGAAGGGGAGGCTGCTCCTTTGCTGGCCGCCTATGGTGAGAAACTAGTCGCGGCCTCGGGACTGATGCCCGACTTCCTGAACTTTGCTGCGGAGTCCCAGGCGCAAAAGCATTCGCTTACGGCGGAAGGGGAGCTGGTCCGGATGCAAAAGGTGCTGCGAAGCAGTCTGAAGGGCCGCGTGCACTACTGGAGTTTCGGTCCTCTGCCAGGCCGGGCATCGGCGCTTTACGATCATTGTCCAGGTCTGCGGCCGGTCTGCATGGCGCTCGGTTGTCCTGCGATCCTGGCAGGCGAGACGAGCATTGTTCACGTCACCTCCCTCAATCCTGTCTCGGCCCTCGTGGCGTCCTTTTGGATCAGCCAGGAACTGCACCGCACGTCCGAAGACGATGCGCCCTATGTCTTCACCTTCTTCACCGACCTGCCCGCCTGGCAGACGCTCATGCAGCGACACTTTGCCTCATGAACCTGAACCTCGGCATCGAGTTCAATCATACGATCCAGCGGCTGATCATCAGCCAGCTGCGGAACGCCACCGCCGGGCAGGAAACGCTGTCGGATGAAGCCATCGTGCGCCGTTCGTCGAAGACCCGTCTGCTTGGCGCGGTGGGTCGTGCCTCAGGGCTGCCGGCATTTCCCCAGGTCCGCGAAATGGCGGATGCCGAGTTCGTCGGCTACTGTGATCCAGTGGTGATGTCACGCGGCATGTTCGTGCCGTTGCGCCGCAGCGCGCAGCAGGTCCTGCTGGCTGTCGCCAATCCGTGGGACTATCGCGCTGAGGACTATTGTGCTGCGCGCTTTCCGGAAGACGAAGTACTCAAGGTTGTCACGCTCGCCTCCGAAGTCTCGGCGGTGATCGAGGGATCCTCCAGTTCCTCGGGGCCCAGCCGTGCCGAACTCGAGGCAGTGGAGGTGGAGGAGTTCTCCAACGAAACGCCCGACTTTGATGTCACGCGTCAATACGAAGAGCCCATTGCCCAGCTTGTGGCCAGCATGGTGAGCGATGCGATCAAGCAGCATGCCTCGGACATTCACATCAAGACGGAGAAAACCAGCTTTCAGTACTGCTTCCGTGTCGATGGTAGTCTGGGAGTACGAGTCGAAATGCCGGTGAAGCTGCGTGATCGAGTCGATGCATTCATGCTCAATCTGATGCGCCTCGCACCCGAGGAGCGGAGCAAGCGTCCTGGCATCTCGGGCCGTTTTACCGCGAGCTATTACGGACGCGCCGTCGGCGTGCGCTACGAGAGGCATCGCACCTACCGGGGCTATCACGTCACCATGCGTCTGCTCGACAAGACGCACCTCGAAGCGCGGCTCGGCATGGGCACGCTGGCGTTTGATGACGAGACCTTGTTTGAACTGGAAAAGGCCATGGCCGTGCCCTCCGGCATCATTGTCATGTCAGGTCCCACCGGTTCTGGCAAATCGACCACGCTCAACGCCATGCTGCGTGAGCTCAACCACCCCGAAGACAACCTTCTGACGCTGGAGAATCCGGTCGAGGATGAGATCCCGGGCGTGACGCATTGCGATCTGCGCGATTCAACCGAGTTCAAGCCGATGATCGCCAGCTTCATGCGTTCCGATCCCGACGTCATCCTCATGGGCGAGGTGCGCGACCGTGAATCCGCCGAACTGGCCATCGAGGCCGCCATCACGGGCCACAAAGTGCTCACCACCATTCACACGCCGCGCGCCTCGCAGATCATCGAACGCTTTCAACAGCTCGGCATGGAGCGCTGGAAGATTGCGCAGACGCTGAAGGCCGCATGCGCACAGCGACTGGTCAAACTGCTCTGCCCCACCTGCAAAGAAAGCATTGAAGGCATCTCGGAGCGCGAGATTCGGCTTTTCCATCTCGATCCTTCCTGGGCCAAGCGTCCATTGTTTACACATCACAAGGAGGGCTGTGCGGACTGCCATGGACGCGGTTACGCAGGACGCACGGCCATTCTGGAAATCCTGCCCATCACTCCGAAGCTTGGCGACAAGCTGGCGAAGGGCGAGATCACGCCCTATGAGCTTGAAGCGGAAGTGCGCCGGGAGTCCGGGCTGCCCTCACTGCGGGACAACGGTTTGAAACTGATGGCCGAGGGCAGGACCGACCTCGATGCGCTGAAAAAGGTGCTGGACCTCACCTATGAATCTTGAGCCATGAACGCCTTTCAAGTCACCCTCCGCAACATCAAGCGGCCCGACATCTCCAAGGTGCTCGAGTTCGAAGCGCCGAACCGAGAGCAGGCCGCGCGGCTTGCCAGCAAGCCCGGCTTTCGCGTGGCTTTGATCAAGTCGCTGTCCGGGACACCCAAGAGCGAGAAGGCGAAGAAGCCGGTTTCACGCAAGGAGCTCATCAAGCTCTTCCGGGGGCTCGCCTCCATGCTGAAGGCAAACATCAACACTGCCGACGCACTCTTGTATTACGCGCAGGGCCTGCCGGACCTGGCGCTGCAATCGTCGCTGATGAACATCCGCAGCCGCCTGGAATCCGGGCTGCCAGTTCACGTCGCCTTTGCCAAGGAGCAGAAGTTTGACGGCACCATCATCACCATCATCGAGGCCGGCGCGGATGCAGGACAACTCGGCGAGGCCTTCGCGTCACTGGCACGCCGCATCAAGATCGAGCTCACCTTTGCCAGCAAGCTGCGCAGTGCCTTGCTGGTGCCATCGCTGGTGATCCTGTTTCAAATCGGCCTCTTCATCTATTCGCAGGTGTTTGTGGTGTCCCAGGTGGAGGAGACGCTGAAAAGTGTTCGTCAGGAGCCGGACCAGATTTCAGTCGTGATCTTTTCGATCAGTCATGTGGTGCAGAAGACCTGGCCCTTCGTTGTCATCGGCATTGCGACCTTCATCACCGCCTTGTTTCGCTCCGGCGACTTCAGGCAGAAGCTGCTGGCGTTTCTCATGAAGTACTGGCGGCTCCTGATGAAACTGGTCATGGGTCTGCGTCAGAGCGCTTACATTGGCACGCTGCAGATGCTGTATGCCAATGGCATCAATCTCGCCCGTGCGTCCACGCTGTCGGCGCGGGTGCTGCTGGGAACGCCGATGTATGGGGACTTCATCAAGGCCTCGCAGGTTTATGAGTCATCTGGTGTGCCGTTTGCCGAGGCGCTGAAGCGCAACACCACGCTTGACCCCCAGGTCGTTCACATGATCGGCATCGGTGAGCGTTCGGCTTCGCTGCCGCAGCAGCTCGAGCTGCTGCGGGACATCTACGAGGAAGACACTGCGGCCGTCATGGCAGACTTCACGCAGGTCATCAATTTCCTCACCCTGGCGATGGCCGTCGTGCTCATCGGCTTCGTCTTCACAGGATCCATGCTGCCCATCTTCCTGATGGGGCCGCGCATGATGCAGTCAGGCAACATGTGATCCCAACCCATACGCACTTATGAAAACACGATCCTTGCTTCTCACCCTGCTGGTTCCCTCAACTGCGATTCTGGCAGCCGATCCGCCAAAGCTGGTTCCGCGGCCGATTCCCGGCATGTCTGCTCCCACACCCGTCAAAGCGGCGGTTGCTTCAATGACGCTGGCGCCAACCCAGCAGGTTGCGCCGGCTCTCACCGCCAGTCCTGACCGGGCGCGCATTTTGTACATCTATCGTCGCGCCACCTTGCCTGCGGAATTGACCAAGAATCTGCCTGCGGCGCAGGAGCCGTCGTCAGTGTCGGCAAGCATGCTGAATGTCCGGCAGGGGGCCGTCAAAATCATCCCCAAGGCCCAGGTGGCCCAGATCATCACACCAAAGTCCTGAAGTATGAAAACATTCTCTTCTCACAAACCAGTTCGCACCGCGGGCTTCACGCTCATCGAGATCAGCCTCGTGATCGGCCTGCTGCTTGGATTGGCCACCTTTGTCGGCATGAACATTTCAGCCGTGCGTAACTGGCAGCGTGGCAAGGACGCCTCCGTGTCGCTCCAGGCCGTCTTCGCCGCCCAGCGCGCTTATCTGTCAGATCATCCCACGGTGGACATTTCTGAAGTGAGCACCGCGCAGTTGCAGGTGTACCTGCCGCAGGGCTGGAGCACGATGCCGGTGGTGACCAGCCTGGATGACGACGCTCTCACCGTCGATCACACGGTCATGCCTCCGCGTCTCATGCTGGGAACATCCGTGTACGATCCATCGCCAAAGGGAAATGATGGACTTTGGGACGCTGGACAGTGAAGGTACTCCATTCCCGGCATGGCTTCTGAAACTCTTCTGCACATCCCAGGCGGCACGCGCTTCGGCTACCGTGCCGGTCTGCCATGGAAACGCGCCGCGCAATGCCTCGTCGAAGTGGTCGATGACATCCATGCTGGCACGGGTCTGCATCTGCTGGTGGCGCCGAACGGTTCAGGCAAAACAACGCTGCTGCGCACGCTGGCAGGCCTCTCGCCCGCGCTGAAAGGACAGGTGAAAACCAACGCGCAGGTGCATTACTTCTCCGATGAACTGCGTGTCGATCCCGAGATGAAATCGCGCACCTTTTTCCGCGCCTGGTTCAGCGGTGAGTCGCTTGCCGCCGCGGAAGAGCTGGCGGAGACACTGCGGCTGAATTTGACCACGCCCATCGGCAAGCTCTCACGCGGCAACCGTCAGAAGGTCCTGTTGATTCTGGCCGAGGTGAAGGCGTCGCAAAGCGAAACCAGCGTGCTGCTCATGGACGAGCCGCTCACAGGCCTGGATGCCGAGACACGTGAACAGGTGGTGCAGCTCTGGGCCGCCGCAGGCACGCGCACGATGCGCCTTGTCATCATGCACGAACTGGAGTGCGTGCGTAAGGCGGACTCGCTGCTGACCATTGCTCGCGGGAAGTTGCGGCACGCCAGGGAGCGCAGCGGCGCTACTTGGATGGAAACTTATCGCGCCCTGCAATCATGAACTCCTTGCGTGCATGGCCTCTGTTTCGACTCAGCCTCGCCGGACTCATGGGCCGCGGCAGTTGCTGGCTGCTGCTTCTCGGAGCCGGCCTGTTTGTCTGGATCGCGCCGCTGCTGACTCCGTGGGAGGAAAATCCGCAGATTCTCCAGCCCGCACGTGCTCAGGCAGCATGGGTTTATGCATGGATCGCGCTCTTCACCTGGCTGCCGTTTCAAGCCTCGGCGTTGGGACATCGAATGCGGTGTGAGGGCATGCTGGAGCACCTGCATGCGGGCGGCACAGGACGGATCAGCCAGTGTTTGCAGCTCAGCGCGGCCATTCTGGTGTGGATGCTGGCCGTGGTGCTCATCGCGGTGATCTTTTGCCTCACCTGGACGCTGCCAAAGCGGCCTGAGGAGGCGCAGATGTGGGCGTCGCTCGTTCTGCAGTATGCTTTCATCTTCAGTCTTTGTGCGGCACCCCTGTTGATGCTCGCAGTGGCGTTGGGCACACGCACGGCGGAGGTCATTGCCTTCATGGTGCCCACCGGACTTCTGTTTGTCGGTTTGTTTGGCGCGGCATGGCTGGCGCCGTTGCTGGGCGGGGCGGATTCGGGTGTCCTGCAATCGCTTTGGCTGGCACTGCCGCATTATCATCTGGCGGATCTGACACCACGTCTGGTTTTCAAAATGGGGCCGCTGTCGGCCGCCGACTTCGTGGGCGTTGCAGGCACGCTGGGTATGCAAGGCGCCGCGCTATCCATCTTTGGGTTATGTCTCTTCCGCACACGTTCCTGACGCTGACCGCAGCGGGCGTTCTCTGGTGGGCTGGACATGCCATGTCCTGCTCCCAGAAGACCTTGCACGCGTCGGTGTCCCCGCCGGCTTTTGCCCTGCGTGGAAGTGCGTATGGCAGCTTGGCGGCGCGTTTGATTCGTGACTCGCTTTACAGTTACTGGCACGGCGGTGAGAGCGCGGCTCCAGTTGCCGCAACACAGGCTGCAAAAGATGCGCCACCACCTCCGCCACCACCGGGCCGCTTTGCACGCAAGGGCATGCCGAAACCACAGCCACTTCCGCAGATGCAGGCGGATGTCTCCTGGCTGCAGAGTCGTGTGGATCAACTCACGCGGCTCGAAAAAAGCCGCACGAAACGCACCAGCACGGTGCCTTTGTCGGCGGCGCATCAGAATTATCTCAACGCCGCGGCCGATGTGCGGTTGAGCTTCGCCTATCAACTCGATCCCGGTGATGCGGTGCTATACGAGATTCTGCACTTTCACATGGCCTCCCGTGCGAAGTCACCTGAAGCCGCGCGTGTTGCCATCGGCTCGCTGGCGCAGAGCGCCATGGCCTATGGTTTGCGCGAAAACGGCAGTTTGTCCGATGCTCTGACGGGTGCGGGCGCTGCCATCAACCTGCTCAACGACCAGTTGCAGCCGGGCAACACTCGACGCGACGACCAGGCGGTCATCATCGAATGGAATGCTTTGGTGCGCTGCTTGGAACGTTACCGAAACCTGCACGACACTGCCCAAACAGAAGGCTGGTGGAACGGGATTCCCGAGGTGCGTCGCCAGGAGCTTGAAGAACATGCCCGGCTGCTCTCGCGGATCAGCGGAATGATTCGTCCTTTGCTGCCGCCCGGTGCCGCAGCATCGAGCGTGGCTCCGCCTAACCCAGCAGATTCGCGTTGAAGATGTCCTCGGAGATGTGGCCGGCGCGGTAGAGATTGATGAGGCTTTGATCCCAGCGCAGGTTGCCTTTGTAGCGCAGCGCGTCAGCCAGCGAAGTGGCGCTGCCATCGTAAGCGCGCATTCCGGCAGCCACGGCTTCGCTGGTGTTTTGCAGATATTCCGTGACAAGCACCCGGCCATTGAAGCCCGTGAGCAGCCCTTGGGAGAGCACAAAGGTCAGCGTCTCGCTCAGACGATGCAGAATGCCGGGTTGTTGATCTTTGGGGAAGAACTCGAGAATGCGGTCAATCGTCTTCACCGCGCCACGAGTGTGCAGCGTTGACAGCACGAAGTGACCTGTCTGCGCGGCTTCGATGCAGGTCTCCATCGTTTCACGATCACGAATTTCACCGATGAGGATGATGTTGGGCGTTTTGCGCAGCACTTCCTTCAGTCCGCTTTGATATGACAATGTATGGCGTCCCACTTCCTGCTGTGTGACCAAGGAGGGGGCGGGCAGCCGCACGCCGGGCTGGTTGGGATCGTCCATCATGGAGTCGTAGCGATACTCGATGGGATCTTCGATGGTGACGATGTGCTTGGGGAAATGACGCCGCACCCAGTCGAGAATGGCTGCCAGCGTGGTCGATTTACCGGAGCCGGTGGGACCGGTGATGAGCCCCAGGCCAAAACGGCGCTGCATGAGTTCGCGCAGACTGTCGGAGATCTGCGGATCGATGCCGAGAGTCTCAAGCTGGTTGACTTTTGCGCGCAGCCAGCGGCAGGTCACGCCGAGGCCATGTTCGCTGAGATGTACCTGCACGCGCATGCGCACCGGGGAGCCGAGCGCACCTTCCTCACAACTGAAGTCAATGACCCGGCGGTTGCGCACCATCTCCCACATCCGCTCAGCGCTGCCGATGGCATTCATCTCGGTCCAGATCTCAATGGACTGGCGCATGAAGAGCGCCTCCGCCAGCCGTCCCACGGCCTCGGCATCCTGAACGCCGAAGCTCTCGGCGATCTCCAGGCCACGGTTCGTGTGCAGGTAGATCAGACCGCCCGTGCGCACCTGCACATCAGAGATTTCACGCCCGGCAAAAGCATTGGCCAGATCTCCAAGGATGTTGCTGGTGGGGGTGGCGGTGCACATGAAGGTGTTTAGTCCTGAGGGATTTCTTCGATGACGACGAGCCAGTTCATGGGGTGAACCGGTGGCAGTTCGGCGGGGCTGCGCAATGGCTTGAGGTCGGCGGAAATGCTGTCGGCATGCACCGCATCGTCACTGCCGGATTTCATGTCCAGCGGCTGCCAGGTGTTGACACCACTTGTGGCGAGGCTGCCGAGCTGCCCATGGTGTTCGATGGGACGGTTGAATCCAGTGGTGCCCACCCGCAGTTCGGCGGCGAAGATGGAAAGGGGCGGATAGAACTCGGTGCCGTCTGCCAGACCTGACCCGGCGGGGATGGCCGCCACAGGGACGGCGTTCAGGTCATCACCCACATAAACCCGCAGCGGTGCGATGATGCTGAGCCCGGCGGTATAATTGGTGAGATCCTTTCCCCGGCGGATGATGACGCACATGTCATCCATGCTGGGGGGATCGCTGATGACACGGACAGTCAGCGGGTCAAGGCTTGGATCCACATCGAAGTAGAGGCTGTTGTTGACCGCCACGCTGGCGGCGCCCTGCGACAGCAGCCATGCCTCCAGCAGTGATGGATGAAAGGTGAGACAGGAGCGGTTGTTGTTCGTCAGTTCCGTCTGAAATGGGATGGCTGAGCCCCCAGGTTCAAATACGGTTGGCCAGTTGCTGCCGCGCTGAAGAATCACCTCGCTTGTGCCTCCGGCAGGGTTTGGAAAACGCACGCGGATGGCGGTTGGCGTCTGATCCTCGTAGCTGACCATGGCTATGGCTTCGACGGTGATCCGGCAGCGCTGCGCTCCGGCGGTGTATTCCTCGAACGCATTCAGCGTACTGTCTGGCGGGTTGCGATGGAGATAGCCGGTGCCCGTGGGCAGGGGAAGGAAGGTCAGGCGCCCGGAATTGGCCGACAAGGCGACAGGAAGCACATCGGTACCTTGTTCGGCCTGCAAGCGTTCGCGTTCACCCAGCGCATCAAAATCAGAACCCACAACAACACCGCCGACATCAACGTCAGCCGTCATTTCGATACCGCCGCGGCCTACGAGCCGGTCGGCACCAAAAGCGCCTGCGACACTCATGCGCGAGGCATAGATGGAACCTTCGATGTTCACCATGCTCGCATCCCATGCGGTGCCGTCCTCATGCGTGCCGATGGCGGCGAAGGTGGCGGCCTCGATCGGCATTTGTGAGGGGATCTCATACAGCGAGAGCACATAATGACGGGCCACGGTGCTGCTGCTGCTGCCATAGTTCACGGTGAATGCCCACCAGTTTCGTTTTGCCACAAAAGGTTTGCCCGGTGCGGCGTATCCGAAGCGGATGTTGGGATAGGGGATCAAATTGTACACTGGGTGAACGGCCACGTCCGCAAGAAGGCCTGGAACCTGGGTGAGGTAGCGCTTCAGCGGCGTGACGATCGGGCGCTGGGCATCGGCGGTTTGCAATTCGGCACTCGTATCCAGCAGTGGCGGCACTTTTCCAGCGAAGGCAGGCTGGGCAAAGATCTCGGCATACGCGGTGGTGCCTGGAGTGACTTGTCCGGCCACGCCGGTCAGCGAGGTGATCCAGCTCCGCACCTCGCTGCTGTTGTGATCGCCGACGTCGCCGCTGAGTTTGCTGCTCAGATTGAGCCTGTGCAGGATTTCCTGGGAAAGGCGTTGTGACGAGGAAGAGAGCGCCACAGCGTCGGCAAAAATTGTGTTCCAAGAATAGGCTGTTCCCGTGGTGTGGTTGGCCTTCATGCACTCGATGGCCTTGGCCGGAAATGTGGCGACGAGAGCGCGCAGGAGGGCTTCCTCGCGCTGGCGGTAATCCACACGCAGTTGCGTCTTCGAGGCCTGGTCACGATTCATCAGCGTGCTCTTGAAGAGCATGGTCAGGCTGAGTGTGAACATGATGGCCAGTCCGGTGACGATCGGGAGCGAGGCGAAACCGGCATTACATCTTGGAGCACGTGGTTTCATCGGGCACCTCCGCTGTAGGTGATCTCTTCGCCGTTCGGTCCGTCAAGTGTGACGGTGAGAATGCCTTCATTGGCGTTGAAGGCGGCACCTTGGAGTCCCTGGCAGATCAACCAGGACGTCTCCGTTCCGTCGGGCTGCGGCGTGTAGAAACGCAGCGAGGTGCCGTTGCTGCCTGTCTCGGCGGCGATCAGGCGCTCCTGTGTGGTCTGCACGGCGGTTTTGAAAAACAGGCGCACAGCGCCGCCATTCACAATCACTGGTGTTTCACCGTTCAGGGCGCTCTCACGGCTGCTGTAAACGAAATAGTGATCCGCCTGCTGAAAAATGCGGCCCAAGATGTTCCCGATCTGTGGAGCCTCCTGCGCGAGGAATGACTGCCGTCGGGCCATTCCCATGAAACTGAGATGCTGCTGGAGCATGACCACCAGGGCTCCGCTGAGGATGACCATCAGTCCCATTGCTGTGGAAACCTCCATCAGCGTGAAGCCATGCTGGTTCCGGCGGGTGTGATGGAGTGGTCCTTTCATTGCAGACGCAGGGTGGACCGGCTCTTCACGTACTCCTGGCTTCCGATGCGATAGCTCAGGATCGAATGCAGCCGCCACACCGTCAGCGGGGCCTCTGCATTGGACGCAACTTCGGCGGTGCGGAAACGCTTCAATGTACCTTGCACTGCCTTGCCGCCGGCGACTCTCCCCAGTGTGACGGTTTGTTCGGGCAGGGGATCGTTGCCCAGCTCAGGCCAGGCGGATTGAGCGCTGGTGAGATCAGCAAACGGGAGCCGGTTTGACAGCGCGGCTTCACGTGAGAGGTAGGCGTCTGTCAGGGTCTGCATGATGGTCCATTGATTGCCTGATATGGCGAGCAACGAGGCGCGCATGAGCACCAGCGCGAGCGCTGAAGTCAGCGCGAGCGCCGCCGACACCTCGATCAGCAGACTTCCCTGCGCACGAAGGCGCTGGCTGCGTGGCAGATTCATGGCGAAGCGGGGCTGGAAAGCTCCATGGTACTGATTTGCCCGCGTGATGTGATGACGCGGTCCACTTCAAAGGTGACGTGATACAACCGCTCCGCCGCACGCCCAAAGAAAGGGGTGTGGGTGATGACCTCCAGCGTGTAGGTGCCGTCTTCGGAGGCGTAGTTGGACAGGTCATCGATCGATACCGAGAGGCTCTGCGGTACATTGGTGGCGCCCGCCGTCTGTTCTGGATTGTAGTAATTTCCGAAGCGCAGTTCGGTTCCCTTGACGAGCGTACCCTCAGTGCCCAGCACCTGGGTTCCCTTGTAGATCTGCACGTAGGTGCGGGAGTCCGGGTAAAGATGGTTGAGCGCAACGACGAGAGAAGGAATGCGATCGATGAAAACCTGTCCGGCAGTGATGTTGGTGACGCTTGTGGACGCCACCGGCCAGATTTCGATTTTCGGCTGCACCAGGATGGTGTCTGGCACTTGGTAGGAGGCGTAGCGGACGATGGTGAAGGACTGCTCCCCGTTTCCTGAGCTCACCGTGGGTGAGGTTAGTTGGTGATAGACCGGACCAAAGGTGTAAGTGCCATTCTGCAGATTCGATTCTTCGATCAGATACTGTGGCTGGTTCAGGGATGAATAGGTCAGTGGATCGTAGTTTTTGCCCTGCACCGCCAGATAGACCGAATTCTCGGCCACAACGGCGCTGCCATCGACAAGTCCCTGCACCTGGATGTTCACCGAGAAGGGACGGTCTGCACGAGTGCGTTTGACGAAAGTGGTTCCCGTAGAGTCACCCCGCACATAGTCATCCTCCGAGGTGATGTTGATTGACACCTCGGGGTTGTAGGTGCCGATGAGCTTGGTGTCGAGCAGGTAAATGTTGCTGTCCCAAGCGGTGCCGCGTGCAAAAAGTTCAAAGAGCGACCCACCCTCATTCACGTGTTCAGGCGCCGTGTACGTGCCGCCGGTTCCAGTGATGGGGGTGTCATAGATTTGACCGGTGGCCAGATCTGTCTGACGTATCCAGGCTTCCGGAGTCTGACTGAACACGCCGGTGGTGAACAAACAGAAGACAACTGTTTTCGCATTCATGGTGATGCAGGATTGGCGTCCGAATTCGCGGGCGCAGGTTCGAGGATCGTGATCGGCCCGCCCTTATAGGTTGCGACGACAAGATGTGGATCTTTGGAGAGTCGTTTCAGCAGGGCATTCGCCTCCTGCGCATCTCCGCGTGAAAGTTTCAGCGTGACCTCATGTGCGGCTAGCCAGGATGCATTGCGCTTCAAAAATCCCGGCCAAAAAGTAAAGTCACCCTGCGGTTTGTCGATGACGTGTGTCCTCAACGAGGCTGGAAGATGCAGGATGGAGCCAACCGGAACGAGGGTGAACTTTTCTCCATCGGTGAGAATGATCGAACTCCTCCACAGGGAACTCTGAATGGCAGGCGCATCATTCTTGAGCGGCTTGGCTTTGGCGCTCAGTTGAGATTTCAGCGTCGGTGTTGAGGCGATCTGCTTGCGCAGGGCTTCCTCATGAATCACGTCTCGTGCCTGCTGGGCATGCAGCGTTTCCACAGCTGCGATGATCCCGAGAAGCAGCACACCGAGATGTGCTGCAGGTCGGAATAGATGTCCGGGCTTCATGAGGGTTCCCTCGGTGTCATTCGCGAACAATGGTGACCGTCCCCTCAGGATTGGGGCTTTCCTCGAGGATCCAGTTGCCGGCGGCAAAAGTCAGCGATCCTGTGGGAATCGGCGGGTCCTTCTGATACTCGCCCAAAATGTTGAATATCCCGTTGGGCTTGTGCGCATTCCCTTCGCCCTTCCATTGCAGGTTGATGGTGATGGGGCTGGATGTCGCCTTGAAGACGGTGGTGGGTGCAATCAAAATGGTCTGTAGCGAAGAGGAATTGTAGTCTTGGATGTCGCGGAACTCGAGCAGACCCGCCCGCTCGGAACAGCCGTTGCCCGCCGAAACCGTGGCCTTGAGATGAAACAGGCCGCCGTTGCCATTGATGCCAGAGGCTCCCGGAGCACCGAGCGTGTCTCCTTTGGCCTCAATTCCCGAGAAAATGAACTTATAGGAGTTCGGCAGAGTGAAGTTGATCGTGAAGGGCACTTTGGTCGCGATGCGCGTGCCAGCGGGCACGCCAGGCGCACCAAGCAGGATGTCTGCCCTGGTGTCATAACTTGCTAATAGCGAGACGATTAAGCTGGTGAGAAAGAGGTGTGTTTTCATAGGGCGGGGCTCCATTTGGAGGTTTTATGTTTCCAAACTCATTCCTTTGATCATTGCCCCATATTTGATGAAATATATGAAATTCACAGTAAATATAACTTCAATTGCGAGAGGCCTAGACACATCGGCATTTCGCCCTGCCTCAGCTCAAGCGACACGCCGCACAGCCGGATGAATGATCAAATCGGTCGCAGCCGACAGATTCAGCCGTTGGAGCGATGGCTTGTGGTTTTGTGTGGTCCGCTATCGTGAACAATTTACCGTGCGAACTCCACGGAATGGAGCACCTGCAGGGCGAAGCCCTTGGAGCCGAGGTCGGCGGGGTCTTTCACATCGCTCAACGTTGCGTCTGACATGCTGAAGGCCATCAGACCGCCCTCGGATTCCGGATCCGGGATGGCGATCACTTTCACAAAGTAGCGAATCGAGTTCTTCGGTTCGGTCATCTCGGCGTTGAACACCACCGCGTCATTTTTCCGGATCTTGGTGGCATAGATCTCATGCACCTTGCGGTTTTCATAGCCGCGGCCGATTCCGTCGAGTGCCTGCGTCTGGATCAGATAGGCGCAGAGTTTCAGACGGTCCTCGGGGCTGGCGAGCTTCGGGGTCTTCAAGTTGGTAAAGCGCACGATCTCCACGGCCTTCTTGTCCTCCGTGGCGAGGATCACTTTGACGAATTCAGGAATGCCGGATTTTTTTCCGCCCGGAATCACGAGCACGTTCTTGCTCTTGGGCACGATGATCTTGAAGGGAGCGCTCGGCGGCTTGTTCTCGTACTTGGTCGTGAAGTCTTCGTTGATCGTGAAGGATGAGCCGGACACAAAGCCCTCGACCTTGACGAGGGCGTTTTGGTAATTGCCAAACGTCTCCTCTTTGAACTTCAACGCAGGGAGCTTCGCGAGGTCGGGCAGCCTTGGCGAAGGAGCCGGGCTTTGAGGTTGCCCCTGTGCGACCGCAGAAGCCGCCAGCGTGATCACAAACAGTCCAAGCGCGGTCGCGCAAAGGCAGGCGTTTGAACTCCGGACAATGGAGAAAGAAGAGTTCATGGTTCAGTGGAGCGAAAACTTGATCCGTGGGTCAAGCTCGCGGGTGAAGGTTCCTGATCGCTGACCGAAGTGTATTCACTCCGCTGATCACATGCCAGGAGCATCTCGTTCAATGTACGATGGCGGCAGGCGCCACATCTTCGCCAGATTCACTCAAACTGGATCGCATAAAGATCTGCGTCCTTGAGCGCAAAGCGCAGGCGCACGGTCTTCCCGGCGAGCGAGCTGACATCGGTGCTGTTTTTCCAGACGATCGTGCGTTGAACCGAATCGCCGAAGTGCTCTTCGGAATCATCGAGTGTGAATCCCGGCACGGGTTTGCCATTTGCATCCTGAATTTCGACACGAATGCCACCGGCGACAGAGCTCGCAAAGTTCATCGTGAGTGATTTGCCCGTGAAGGTGAACGGCTTCGTGATCAGTTCACCACCGCTCATCGGCGCGTGAATCGATACGAAACCGTCGAGACGCAAGGTGTAGCGGCGCAGTTCACTGCTCTTGCCAGTCCAGTAGCTTTCGGTGGCGTAGAAGCTGAGTTCGTTCGGCGCACCTTCGAGCGCGGACTTCGTCTCCACCGGATGCCATGCGATGTATTGATGGCCATAGTTCCAGGTGCCGGGACGCTCGATGCCGGGCGGCAGGAAAGCCTCGTTCCAGCGCTTGAACTTCACGCCGTCGCGGCTGGCCATGAAGAGACCTTCCGTGATCGCCATGCCGTAGCGATCGCTCGCCTTCGAGCGCCACTCGCGATGCTCGCGCTCGGGCAGCGCACGCATGCTCTCCGACCAGCCACGCTCCACATAGCGCGTCGGAAAGCCGATCAGCAGATGCGGCGCGCGATGATACGGCTTCACCTGATTCGTGTAGAGCGCCTCGCCGGGAGAATCGGCATAGGTCAGATCGTGCTGGTTCTCCCAATGCAGGAAGTCCTTCGAAGTCGCCGTGCGGATGGCGCGGAGGCCGCTCGGCTTCCAGTTCTTCTCGTCGGTGGTGCCTTCCGTGAAGTAGCGCCAGTAGGCGCGATACAAACCGGCCTGCGCATCCCAAAACGCGAGGTTCTGCGAGTCGAACGCCCCATCAGTGATCACCGGCGCATCGGCCATCGGCGACCAGCGAAGGCCATCTGGCGATTTCAGCGCGAGGAGACCTTTCGGCGAGTTCGAGCGCACGATGGCCTTGTAGCGCGCTTCGGGCTTCGCCGCGGGATTGTCGTCCTTGAAGACGGCGATGTGGCCGGGGTCAGGATTCGCTTCGCCCATCTTTCCCGGAGCAAGGACGATGTTGTTGGCCTTCGTTCCTTTGAACTCATGCAGGCCGAGTTCCGGTTTGCGCCAATGAATGCCATCGTCGCTCTCCGCGTAGCAGGTGAAGAGCGGATGCTCACCCGTGTTCACCTTGCCATCCGTGACCGTGAGCTGCCACGACTTGTAATACATGCGATACTTGTCGCCGTCCTTGAAGACGCTGTGATAGCCGCTGCCGCTGCCTTCCCACGGCATGTCATGCTTGATCACGATCTCGCGGATCTCCGGATGATGCAGCAACTGTTCTGCCTTGCCGCCGAGCTTGCCGATCAGGAAGTCATCCACAAACAGCTCGCGTCGCGAACCGATGTCGATCGTATCTGCTGCGAATGCGGAGAGCGAGCAAAGAGCCAGACAGGAGAAGAGAAACTGCTTCATGGCAGAACTACGCATCTGGATGGTCAAATAACAGCTGGTAAGGTAAACAGACCTGAAGACAGGGCGGAAAGCTTCATGGCAAGACGACACAGCCGGGTGGTAAAATAATGGCGGGTAAAATCATGTTCTGAAGGATTCTGGCTTCCCCATCATTTTACCCTTCATCATTCTATCAATAAGATGACCCCGTCCCGCACCGAAGACCCCACGCCGCAGAGCCGCTGCCGTTTCGCGTTGAAGTGGTGTGACATCACCCCGCCCGCCGACATCTACCACCGCATGTGGGGCGCGGCGAAACATGAACGCGCCACGGGCGTGCATCGGCCGCTGCGGGCCACCGTGACCGTCTTTGCGCCGATGGAAGGAAGCGAGAGGCAGATCCTGCTCGCGCTCGATCATTGCGTGATGGGAGCCACTGAGCATGCGAATCTCGTCGCGCAGGCCGCGGAGATCGGCGGCGTGGCGAAGGAGGAGATTCTCGTCGTCTTCTCGCACACGCATGGCGCGGGCTTGATGGGCCTGGATCGGGCGAATCTGCCCGGTGGCGACCTCATTCCGCCGTATCTGCAGTCACTCGGCGAAAAAGCGGGCGCATTGATTCGCGATGCCATCGCTTCGATTCAGCCCGCGGGCATCGTGTATGGCCGGGGCAGATGTTCGCTGGCCACGCATCGCGATTTTTGGGACGGAAAGCAGTTCATCTGCGGTCACAATCCCGGTGTGCCGGCGGACGACACCGTCATCGTCGCCCGCGTGACCGATGATGCGGGCAAAAGGCTCGCCAGCATCGTGAACTACGCCTGCCATCCCACCACGCTCGCATGGGAGAACACGCTCATCAGCCCCGACTACATCGGCGCGATGCGCGAGCTCGTCGAACGCGACACTGGCGCTCCCTGTTTGTTCCTGCAAGGTGCCAGCGGCGAACTCGGTCCGCGCGAAGGCTTCGTCGGCGACACGGCCGTCGCGGATCGAAACGGCCGCGAGCTTGGTTACGCCGCGCTGTCGGCCCTCACAGCCCTTCCCGCCGCCGGGACGACCTTTGTGTATGCCGGCCCCGTCGTCTCCGGTGCCACGCTCGGCTCGTGGAAGCATCAAAGCATCGACCTCGCTGAAAAAGCCACGTGGAAGGTCCAGTGTTGGCACGAGCCGCTGAAGTATCGCCCCGACCAGCCGACCATCGAACAAACCCAGACCGAACTCGATCAATTCCAAGCCGACGAAGCCGCCGCTCGTGCCGCAGGCGATAAAACACGCGCCGCCGGCTGCCGCGCGATGGCCGAACGCAAAACCCGTCTCCTCCATCGCCTCCGCCAGCTCCCACCTGGGGAAACCTATCCCCTCCAAGTCGTCCTCTGGCATCTCGGCGACGCCATCTGGCTCGGCGTCCAAGGCGAAAGCTACAACATCCTCCAAACCGAGCTTCGCCGCCGTTTTCCCGACAAGATCATCGTCGTCGCCTCCATCGCAGCCGACTGGGGTGCCTCGTATCTGCCGCCGCGTGAGCTTTACGACACCGGAATCTACCAGGAGAGCATCGCCGTTGTCGCGGCAGGGAGTTTGGAGCAGTTGATTGAGGCGGTGGCTGGTAGCATCCTTTGCTTTTGATTCGTTTTATGAGGCTTCACTTTGTGGACACCAATCAAGCTGTTGTGGATGCTCTTGCTTCAGCTTTTGCCGTTCATGCGGATGTTGAGGTTCGCTGTGCAGACATGCTCACGGTCGCTACCCACTGCGTGATCTCGCCAGCCAACAGTTATGGATTCATGGATGGTGGCATCGACGCGGACTACTGCCGTTTTTTCGGGCACTCCATTCAGAACACAGTGCAAGAAGCTATTTTGCGGCGACCTGAAGGGTTGCTTCCTGTCGGAGCAGCCTTAGCAGTTTCAACAAACCACGCGCGAATTCCATACTTGATCATCGCTCCAACGATGGAGGTTCCAGAAACCGTTTCGGCATCGCATGCAGGTAGAGCACTTCGAGCTGCATTGCGGCTAATTGATAAGGAGCCATATCTTGGAGATGACGTTTTCTGTCCTGGGCTGACCACTTTAGTCGGCGGTGTTGACCCAAAGGATGCGGTGTCCAGTATGCTGATGGCTTACGAACACTGGCTCCAACCGTCTGCCAAGACACACTTCTGAAATTGTCATCATGAAAATCACCGCCATCGAAACCCTCGTCTGCCACGCCCGGATGCGAAACTGGGTGTTTGTCAAAGTCGTCACCGACCAGCCAGGCCTCATCGGCTGGGGAGAAGCGACGCTGGAGTGGCACACGCGGAGCATTGTGGGTGCCATTGAAGACATGTCGCACCTGCTCATCGGCGAGGACCCGACGCGCGTGGAGTATCTGTGGCAGGTGATGTATCGCCAGCACTTCTGGCATGGGCACGGCATCGTGCGGGCCACGGCCATCGCGGGCATCGACCTCGCGCTGTGGGACATCGTGGGCAAGGTGGCGAACATGCCGCTCTCGAAGGTGTTTGGCGGTCCGGTGCGGAATTGGGTGCGCACCTACTGCCATCTCGGCGGCGGGAAGATGGAGGATTTTTATCAAACGCCCGCCGACAACGCGAAACGCTTCGCCGAGCTCGCTCAAGCGGCCGTGGCGGATGGCTACACGGCCTTCAAAAGCATGGCCGTGCCGAGCACGATGCCGATCGAAGGCATGAAGCCTGTCCGCGCGGCCGCAGCCGCCGTCGCGGCGATGCGCGATGCCGTGGGGCCGGACATCGACATCATGGTCGATTGCCATGCGCGGCCCTCGCCGGCCATGGGACTCAAATTTGGCAAGGCGCTCGATGATTTCGGTCTCTACTTCTTTGAGGAGCCCTGCTGGCCGGAGGCGGTCGATGGCCTCGCGAAAATCAACGCCGCTCTCACCACGCCGGTGGCCAGCGGCGAGCGCGTGACGAACCTGGAGGCATTCAAAGACATGTTTGAGAAGCGGGCGGTCGAGATCTGCCAGCTCGACATCACGCATTGCGGCGGCCTCAGCGCCGCGAAACGTATCGCCGCACTCGCCGAAGCTCATCGCATCGCCTTGGCTCCACACAATCCGCAAGGTCCCGTCAGCACCGCCGCGTCGCTCGAGTTCGGCTTCTCACAACCGAGCTACATCATCTGCGAAACCGTACACAACGACGTGCCATGGCGACAGGACGTGGTCGAGGAAGGCTTTGTCATCGAGAAGGAAGGCCGCATCGTCCGCCCGAATACCAAACCCGGCCTCGGCATCACGATCAACGAAGCTGAGGTGAAGAAGCATCCCTTCCAGCAGGAGATCGTGCTGCGCGAATTCAGCCCCGATGGCGCAGTGACGGACTGGTGATCTCATGAAACCCACCAACACCCGCTTCATCGTCCTCGCCGGTCTGTGCATGGCCGCGGCACTGGCGTATTTGACGCGCAACGCGGTCGGGACGGCGGAGAGCACAATTCGCGATGATCTCGGGCTCACGAAGGAGCAGTCGGGCTGGTTGAGCAGTGCGTTTTTCTGGTCGTATGCGCTGTGTCAGATTCCCGCAGCGGCGCTTTCGCTTCGTCTCGGAGCAAGGCGCGCGCTGCCGTTGTTCGCGGTGCTGTGGTCGCTGGCCACGGCGTTGTTCGGCATGGGGGGCTTCGCGGCGATGGTCGTTTCGCGCGCACTGATGGGCGTGGCGCAGGCGGGGCTGGTGCCGGTCGCGATTGCGGTGATGGCGCGCTGGTTTCCACGTGCGGGACAAGGTCTCGCCTCGGGCGCGTTCGGCGGATTCATGTCGGCGGGCAGCATCGTGGGTGCGCCGTTGACTGCGTGGTTGATCATCGTCTGCGGCTGGCGGCCGATGTTCCTGTGGTATGCGCTGCCGGGCATCGTGTGGGCCGTGTGGTTCACAAAATGGTATCGCAACGATCCGGCCGAACACGCATCGGTGAATGAGGCGGAGCGTCAGTTGATCGCCGCGGACTCGAAGAGCCCCGCGAAGACGCATTCAAAACCGCCCGCCGTGCCGTGGCGGCTGCTCATCACGAGTCCGGCGATGTGGTGCATCTGTGTGCAGCAGGCGTTTCGATCCGCAGGCTACATCTTCTTCGGCAGTTGGTTCACGACGTATCTGCAAGAGGCGCGTGGCGTGGAACTGATCACTTCTGGCTGGCTCACGGCGCTGCCGCTCATCGGCGATCTGACGGGATCACTGCTCGGCGGTGCTGTGTCGGATGCGGTGCTGCGCAAGACCGGCAGCCAGCGGCTCGCGCGCCAGGGCCTCGCGGCGATCGCGTTGTTCATCTGCGCGTGCCTGGTGTTTTCGGCATGGTTTGTCAGTCATGCGCTCACGGCGGTGCTGATCATCAGCCTCGGCATGTTCTGCGCGGCGGTGGGCAATCCCTGCGTGAGCACCGTGATGATGCACGTCGGCGGCACACATGTGGCGACGATCAGCGGCGTGATGAACATGTGCGGCAATCTCGGCGCGGCGGCGTTTCCCGTCGTGGTGCCCTGGCTGCTCGCCAACGCCGGCGGATGGGACGCGGTGCTGATCTGCTTCACGGCGCTTTATGCCGGCGCGGCGCTGTTCTGGCTGTTGATGAAAACGAAGCCCAACATGTTCGACGGCGCCCCCGACACCGACGCTCACTGAGCGAACGCGAGCAGGTGCTTGTCCGTGCGGATGTAGATCACGCCATCGACAATGGCCGGCGATGCGAAGACGGGTGCCTTGAGGTCGTTGCGTGCGATCACGTTGAGCTTGTCGCTCGTCGCATCGAGGACCACGACAGTGCCACGCTGCGATATGACGTAGACGCGACCGTCAGCGGCGACCGCGGACGCATAGTAATCACCGGACGCATCGACGCGCTCCGCCTGATAAATCGGACTGCCGCTCTTCGCGTCGTAGGCCGAGGCGAGGCCGCCGCTCTTCATCGTGAACACGCGGCCATTTACCGCGATGGGCGATGACACATACGGCAGATGCTTGTTCTGCTGCCAGACGATGTGTGTGTTGGTGATGTCGCCGCTGCCGCCGGGCTTGATGGCGAAGATCTGGTTCACGGCGTCAGCGAACATGCCGCGAATGACTTCATACTCCGCTTTCGTGACCTTGCCGTCTTTGTCGGCATCGATCTGCGAATAGCGGGCCTTGATCGGGCCGTTGGGAAATTCGTCCAGCGTCAGCAGTCCGTCCTTGTCCGCATCCTGCACGGCGGCAAAAGCCTCGAATGGCTCCATCTCGATGCGATCACCCTCATCGCCGCCGACGTTCCAGCTTGAGACGAGCAACACGCCGTCCGCCGCCATCGGGCTTGCATTGGCCACGCGCGCCATGCCGCGTGCGGACCAGCGCTGTTTGCCGTCTTTGATGTCGTAGCTGCGCACCCAGAGCGATCCGCAGACGACCAGTTCCTGCATCCCGTCATGCTTCCACACAAACGGCGTCGCGAATCCACGGCGGAACTCGCTGCGGTCCACGCGCCACACTTCCGCGCCGGTTTTCACATCGAGCGCAAGCATATAACTACCCACATCCTGATCCGCGACGATGATCACCTTGCCATCCACGATGATCGGCGACGAACTCGTGCCGAACTCGACGATCGGAGCCGGCAGCGGCTTTTTCCAAAGCTCCTTGCCACTCCAGTCATATGCCAGCACGCCATAGCTGCCGAAATATGCGATCAAGTGCTCCCCATCCGTGCAGCACGTCGGCGCGGCCGGGCTGCCGATGCGATGCGCGCCTTCGATCTTTTCCGCCGGAGCCACTGCTCGCCACAGCTCGCGTCCGTCGGCCTTGTTCAGACAAAACGTCACCAGCTTGCCATCCGCGAGTCCTGTGAGCGCGATCTTGTCGCCCCAGACGCAGGGCGATGAATGCCCGAACGGCACCTCGACCTGCCATTTCATATTCTTCTCCGCCGAAAACTCCACCGGCGGTTTTCCGCTGCCGATTCCGAGCCCGCCATCACCTCGAAACTGCGGCCAGTTGGATTCAGCGAGGCAGGGAAGGATAAATGCAGACGAAAGGAGGAAGGCACGAAGCTTCATGACAGCTACTTCACGCTCCCGAGCTCCTCGATCTTCACATCGTCGAGCAAATAGACGCCGGGGTGATGCAGAAAGATGGTGAAGCTGAAGCTTCTTGAGGTTGGCATCGTTGGCCGCTCAAGTGCAGCACGGACAAGGCTGCACAAAATGGCCGGGCGCGATTTCTTTGAGCGTGAGATCCATGTTCACGCTGTCCTGCCACTTCGGATGCTTCATGCGGTGGCCGAAGGCACAGCCGGCGGGTGGGTTGATCGGGGACGGAACGTCGCCGCGCAGAAGCTGGCGCTCGCGGCGCCTGGTGGGATCGGCGACGGGAATCGCATCGAGCAGTGCTTTGGTGTAGGCGTGGCGCGGATTCTTGTAGAGTTCGGTGGCGGGCGCGAGTTCGACGATCTTGCCGAGATACATCACGGCCACGCGATCGCTCATGTGCTGGACGACGCTCAGGTCATGCGCGATGAAGAGGTAGGTGAGACGGAAATCACGCTGAAGCTCGAGCAGCAGGTTCAAGACCTGCGCCTGCACGCTGACATCGAGCGCGGAGACGGGTTCGTCGCACACGATGAGCTTGGGCTTGAGCGCGAGGGATCGTGCGATGCCGATGCGCTGCCGCTGGCCGCCGCTGAACTCGAAGGGATAGCGATGCACAGCGTCGGCGGACAAACCGACACGTTTGAGCAATTCCGCAGTCCATTCGCCACGTTCAGCACGTGTGCCCATCTTTTGGATGATAAACGGCTCCTCCAAAATCTGGCCGATGGTGTGACGCGGGTTGAGTGACTCGGCGGGATCCTGAAAAACCATCTGCATCTCGCGGCGGATGGAGCGCAGCGCGCCCTGCGACTGCGTGGAGATGTCGTGGCCGTTGAATTGGATGCTGCCACCGGTCGGCTTGAGCAGACGCACGACGGATTTCGCCACCGTGGACTTTCCACAGCCGCTTTCGCCGACGAGACCAAGTGTCTCGCCTGCTTTGAGATCAAAGCTCACGCCATCCACCGCCTTGCACGTGGCCTTGGTCGTGTAAAACACGCCGCCGCGCACGGGAAAGTGCATCTTGAGGTTCTGGACGGTGAGCAGGCTCATGAGGCGGACAATTGATGGGCAAAACAGGCACAGGCCTCGACACCGTGACCGTGGCCACAGTCCTTCCATGGCTGGCGTTGCGTCAGAACATCGGCGCTGTGCTTGTTCGGGCAGCGGGAGGCGAAACGGCAGCCACTGGGCATGTCTTTGAGGCCGGGAACCATGCCGGGAATCACGGGCAGCGGCGTCTTCGGCGGATGATCGAGCTTCGGCAGGCAGTTGATGAGTCCCTGCGTGTAAGGATGCAGCGGCCTGGCAAAAATCTCCTGCACGGGTCCGCGCTCGGCGATGCGGCCGGCGTACATGACGGCCACGTCATCGCAGGTTTCAGCGACGACGCCGAGGTCGTGCGTGATGAGGATCACAGCCATGCCGGTCTCCTTTTGCAGGCGTTTGATGAGGTCGAGAATCTGCGCCTGCACAGTGACATCGAGAGCAGTCGTGGGCTCGTCGGCAATGAGCACCTTTGGATGGCAAGACAATGCGATGGCGATCATCACGCGCTGGCGCATGCCACCGCTGAGCTGATGCGGATACTCGTTCACGCGTTGATCCGGCGCAGGGATGCCGACCCATTCCATGAGTTCAACAGCGCGGCGCAGTGCTTTGTCAGGCGACGTGGGCTCGTGAAGCTGGATGGCCTCGATGATCTGCTTGCCGACGGGATGAACGGGGTTCAGCGCAGTCATCGGTTCCTGGAAGATCATCGCGATGTCATTGCCGCGAATCTTGCGCATTTCCTCGATGGGCAGTTTCGTCAAATCGCGGCCTTCGAGCAGCGCTTCGCCGCCGAGAATGCGTCCGGCGGGCTGCGGCAGGAGGCGCATGAGACTCATGGCGGTCACGCTCTTGCCACAGCCGCTTTCACCGACGAGGCCGAGTGTTTTGCCGGGCTCCAGCGTGAAATCGACATCATCCACGGCAGTGAGCAGGCCGTGGTCGGTTTGGAAACCGACGCGCAGATCGCGAACTTCGAGCAGCGGACCGGCCATCACTTCTCTCCTCCCGCTTTGAGGTTCTGGTCGAAGACGAGATCCGTCTCCGGGAAGGTTTTTCCACTGCGAATGGCGTCGAGTGTTTCCTGTTTCACATCTTCGTCGATCCAATGCACGTGGTTGGACATCGGCAGCTCGCTCACGGCGACGTTGAAGGTTTTCTCCGGCCACTTCACCCAGCGCCAGTAGGCGACGCGGAAGTAATTCTGCTCGTAGCTGGGAATCCAGGGCGCCTCCTCGTAGATGATCTGATCCGCGCCCCACGAGGCTTTGCGAATCTCCTCGATGGTGGTGGCGTGTCGCTCTTCCTCACAGAACTTGTCCATGCGCGGATCGGCAAAGGAGCAGAGGTTGTTGGTGTTGGGGCGTGGAGTTTTGCCATCCTCCATGAAGGCGTCTTTTGAATGCCAGGCCTGATAGTGATCGGGGATCGGCGGCGTGACGCTGAAGGCCACGGAGGCGATCTGATGTTTCTTTTGCGTCGCTTTCTGGAAGTAGGCGGTGCTGTCGAGCCCTTCGAGCTTGTATTCGACGCCGGCTTTGACGGCCTCTTCCTTGAGACGCTGCATCACCTTCTGAATCGTGTCCGTCTTGCGATGCAGGATCGTCAAAGAGAGGCGCTCGCCGTTGTCATTCACGAGGATGCCGTCGTTGCCGCGTTTGGTGTAACCCGCCTTGGCAAAATGGTCGCGTGCCTGTTGCACGTCGAACGGCCGCGGACGGATCGGCGGATCGCCGATGAGCGGGAAGCCCTGGCTGAAGCAGCGCATGCGTTCAAAGTCGCCGCGAAGATCGAAGTCGATGACTTTTTGGAAGTTGGTCGCGTAGCAGAGGCCGAGCCGGACTTCCTTGTTGTTGAGCGGCGGCACCGCGCAGTTCAGCCACAAGCCGGCGTGGCTGCCGGGCCACACGTTGTAGTACTTGGCCTTGTGAATGTAGCCTTTGTGAACCTCGGGCACCTCAAGCTTTTCATACCAATACTCGGGGATGCCCATCATGAGCTGCTCCACGTCGATCTCGCCCTGGCGGAAGAGTTCCAGCACCTTGTCCTGCAGGCGGATCACGCGATAAATGATGCGATCGACGTTGTAACGATACTTGTAGAACTTCTTGTTGCGGCCCCACCAGTTCTTCACGCGGGTCAGCGTCACGCTGCGGCCAAACTGGATGTCTTCCTCGTGAATCACATAAGGCCCGCTGCTCGGACGGCAGCGCCACTGATAGCGCTGCTCGAAGTCGGGGCCGAACTCGTTGTAGAACCTGGCCGACATGGGCGAGGTGTTCACGTAATACGGCGCGAGCGGCTTCGGCTCCGTGAGCGCGATGGAGAGCGTGCGCGCGTCGTAGCGCGTGATGTTCGCGTAGTTCTCCGAGTACCACTGGTTGCCGAAGGGGTTCTTCGGATACTCGCTGAGCTGCATGTAGAACTGGTTGAAGAAATCGTCTGCTTCGATCGGTGTGCCGTCGGAGAAAGTCGCGTCCGGGTCGATGCGGAAGTAAACGGTGCGGCTGTCGGACGACACGGCCCACTCATTGGCGATGCATGGAATCACGCGGCCCGTCTCGGGATGCAGGTTGGTCAGCGCCATTTCCACATCGTCGTAGTGGTAGCCACGGAACGAACTGTTGCTGTTCTCGCCGAGCACGCGGAGCGTCGGCGGGAAGGAGAGGATGTAATCACGCAGCGTGCCGCCCTTCTTCGCGTTCGGATCGCCGATTTCCGGCTCGTCCATGCCATTCTCCCATTTTAGATTCGTTGGAAGATCGGCAGGTGTCGCGAAGGTGAAGTACTCGGGCTTCTTCAGCCGCTCGCGGGTTTGAGCGAGCTGTGTCTCCAACTCGGTTTTCTTTGCTGTGTCGGTTTCCTTGGCGATTTGGGCGGACAAATCCTTCTCCTGGTTTTGGAGGGCGGTGAGCACCTTCTTGTTGTAGAAGCTCCAGAAAGCGTCGCGTTCCTTCGTGCCGTCGTAGGGCGGGAAATCGGCCGCATGCAGCGCAGCGTTGCTGAAAAGAGCAACGACAACAGCGAACAGCGAACTGGAAACAGCGAACTTCATTGATAGGTCGTGAACTTTTTCGGATCGAATGCCTCGCGCAGCGCCTCGCCGACGAAGGTGACGAGCAGGAGGATGAAAACCATGGCGGCGAACATCGAGACGGAGATCCACAGCGCGCCGAGATGGTTGGTGCCGTCGTCAAACAGCCAGCCCCATTGCGGATAGGTCTCCGGCAGGCCGAAGCCCAGGAAGGCGAGCGCGGTGAGCGATGCGATGATGCCTGCGACGCTGAAGGGAATGTAGGTCACCAGCGTGGCGAGCATGTTCGGCAGCAGATAGCGTGTGAGGATGCGCCAGGTGCTCGCGCCTTGCAGGCGGGCGGCGGAGATGTAGTCGCGCTCCTTCTCCTTGTAGGCCATCGCGCGCAGCGAGTAGGTCAGTCCGGTCCACGAAAAGAGGCAGATGACACCGAGCAGAATGACGAGATTCATCTCCGCCACGCTGACGATGCTCACCACGATCATCACGATGTAGAGGAAGGGCAGTTCTTCGACGATTTCGATGATGCGCTGCATGCCCAGGTCGAACAGGCCGCCGAAGAAGCCCATCAACACGCCAATGATGATGCCGAGGCTGTAGGTGAAGAGCAGGTAGAGCACGATGGCCTTCAAATTGAGCTGCCAGCCGCCGAAAATCTGCGCTGCCACATCCCAGCCGCGGCTGTCGGTGCCTAGATAATGCCTGGCCTTCCACAACGGCGGAATCGGCGGGTAGAGCGCCACCTGATAAGTTGTCACCGCCGTGTTCTCAAACTCTGCCTGGGGCATCTCGCCGGTCCATTTCTCACGCTCCTTGACGCCGGCCTTGTAGTAGGCTGAAAAGGCCAGTCCCCCGCTTTTCGCGTAGCCGAGCGACTCTCCATCTGCCACGCCGTGGCGGAAACGCGTGTCCGTGTGCTTTTGTGTCGGTGCATCAGAGTAATACTTCTTCGCGCGGCCTGAGAATGGCTCGTTGTCGCCTGGCTTGAACCATTTGCCATCGCGTTGTTCCAGCGTCATCGATTGTGCTGTGTCGGAATCGAGCACGGGATCCCACGGCACGAGCGGCATGAGCACGAAACCACGCTTGTCAGCGGCGAGCTTTTGCTTCAGTTCACGATAATTGACCTCCTGTTCGCCATCGAGGCCGAAGTCTTTCGCCTGATGGCGTTTGGCGGCAAAGGCAGGGAAGTACGTTTTGCCATCGCAACGCACGATCAACGCACGTTTGCCGACGATGACTTGGTCCAGCATCGCAATGGCGACGAGCGCGAGCAAAGCGCAGAAGGACCACCAGCCGCGCCGGATGCTGCGGAAGCGGCGGAAACGTTGCAGCGTGACCGGCGTCCAGCGAATCTCCGCCGGCAAATAAAGCAGCCCCAGCACTCCGCCCGCGACGAGCAGAAGCGACGCAATCCACCCAAACACGAGCCCGCTGCCGAAAAGCCAGGACACCGTCGGCAGCGCCAGCCCGGCCAACTGGCCGATGATGGCCAGTGCTCCGATGGTGATCGCGGTGATGGAAAGCTTGCGGTACATCACTCAAATCGAATGCGCGGGTCGAGGCGCGCGGTGATCATGTCGGAGAGCACGTTGCCGAGCATGAGCAGCAGTCCGCCAACCGTGACGGTGCCCATGACGATGGGATAATCTTTTTCGAGCAACGCGTTGAAGCCCATCAGGCCGAAGCCATCGATGTCGAAGATGCGCTCGATCAAAAAGCTGCCGGCGACGAGAACGGTGAGCGCCTGGCCCATCGTCGCAGCGACGGGGATGAAGGAGTTGCGCAGCGCGTGGCCGATGACGGCGTCTTTGTATTCCACGCCCTTTGCCACAGCGGTGCGCACGTAATCGCTTGCAAGCTGGTCGAGCAGGTTGTTCTTCACCAGCATCGTCAAACTGGCGAAACTGCCCACGAGATAGCAGCACAACGGCAGGAACGAATGACTCAGCAGATCGCCGATTTTGCCAAAGAAGCCGAGTTCGGAGAAGTTCGGGCTCACAAAGCCTTCCAGAGGGAACCAACGCAGACGCGCGGCAAAGATGACCATCAAGAACACGCCGAGAACGAAACCGGGGATGGCATAGCCAAAGAAAATGATCACCGAAGTGACCGTGTCCGTCGGAGTGCGGTGCTTGATGGCCTTGAGCACGCCCAGCGGCACGCAGACAAGATAGGTGAGGATGATCGAGACGATGCCGTAGAAGAGCGAGATGGGGAAACGTCGCTTCATCATCGTCCAGACCGGTTCTGAGTAACGTGTGGAGTCACCGAGACTGCCTTCGAGCACACCGGAGAATCTGGGTTGGTAGATGAGCGCGACATAGGGCTGCACCTTGTCGAGCTTCTGGCCGGGATTGGCCTTTTCCCATTCGGCCTTCTGTTTCTCCGGCGTGATGATGCGGGCACGCCACGAGGAGACGTCCACGTCTTTTGGCGGCACGATGGTGGCGTTGTCTTTAGGATCGCGCTTCACCACCAGCACCTGGGCAGTGCCGGGCAGCTTCACCTCGGTTTCCATTTTGCCTTCGGGGAAATCGGCGCGGGAGCGGTTGATTTCCTTGGGCCACACACCGAGCCAGGCCATGTAGGCAATGGGGAAGGGCTTGTCGTGTCCGTATTGTTCCTGGAGTTTCAGAAGCTGTCCGGGCGTGAGTCCGCTCGACTGCTGACGTGCGCTGCCACCGCGCTGGCCGTCGCTTTTCATGCGTGCCTCCAGCAATGCCTGTTCCATCGGCCCGCCCGGTGTGAAGCGAATGATGAAAAACACCACCAGCGTCATGCCGACGAGCGTCGGCGGAATGAGCAGCAGGCGGCGGATGAAATAGGCGGTCATCAGGTGGCTGGAGTCGAAGAAAATGAAAATCTCCGACATTACGTCCGCGCGCACAAGGATTAACGCGCATTGTGGCGAAAGTTGACAGAACAGGGCGCTGGATGGATGGCTTCGCCGCATGAATCACCAGACCTGGAATGCCTGCATGTGTGTGGCGCGGATGTGTTTCGTTTTGCTGGGAGTGGCGGGCTGCGCGGAAACTTTCGCGATCAAGAACGAGGCGGTGCCGCAGGAGTTGGAAAAGCAATTGCACGCGCAGGCGGTGCCGGCTTCGGAGCTGAAGGTTGGCAAAGGGGAGCTGCGTGTGAAAACGGTCAGCGTGGCGCCGCCGGAGGGCGTGCTGAAAGTGCCGATGTATTATGAGAACCGCGCCCCGCACATCAAAGTGAGCCTGAACGGGCGGAAGCCGAAGAAGTTCATGCTGGACACGGGGGCGACGTTCAGCGTGTTCGACGCCGAGCAGGCGGTGGAATACGGCATGCGCACCGTGCCGCAGGTGAGGCCGACGATGTCAGGTGTGCTGGGGCATGAGCCTGGAATGGCGGCGTTGATTCCCACGGTGCAGATCGGCTCGTGGCGGCTGGAGAATCTGCCTTGCATCGTGCGCATGCAGCGCACGGCGTGGGGTTCGGGCATCCTGAAGGAACATCTGGGTGTGTCAGTGCTGGGCGTGCATCTGGCGGCGGCGAACTGCAAGTATCTGACGCTGGATTTCCTGAAGGAGGAGGTGGAGTTCGGTTTCACGCGCAGCTTTGCGGGGAAGACCCGAAAACATATGCACAAGACGAACCTCAGCATGAAGAGCGGTGTGCCGACCACGACGTTGAGATATGGCCGCATGGCCTGGGCCGCAGTGGTGGACTCAGGCTCGGTGTTTGGCGTGCAGTTGGATCAAAACATCGCCAGGATGCTCGGCTACCGCGACGGCGGCTGGCATGTGGGGGGAAACTACCTCATCACCGGTGTTGGTGGCGCGCAAACGCCCGAGCAGGCAAAGGTGCGCGTGCTGGAGTTCAATGCGCTGGGCCTTTTCGGTTCTTATTATCCGTTTGCCGAAGTGGATGTGATGCCGGGGCCGTCGCGCTTGGGGACGTATCTGCTGGAAGACTACCGCGTGACACTGGATTTCGAGCACGGATTGCTCTTTGTAGAATGGTGAGTTCGCACATTCGATGCACGATCATCGTGGCAGTGATTGCATTCCTCCGAACCTGCGGAGAAGGCGCTTTTTTTGCGACAAAATCGCAACAGGACAATTCTTGCACACAAAAGTTCAAAAAGATCAACATGGGGGTTGCAAAGCCGCCAGCACCTTCCTATTCTGGATTCCCTTGTGAAATTTTTCACAAGCTGATCTGCCGACATTTTTATGGGTAACTTTTTTCCGCGTTGGACCAACTGGCTGCCTCTGAAGCTCGCCATTGCCGTCGTGTTCATTGCCTTCGGCGTGAGTGCAGGCGTCGCCTACTACTGCACTCCCAAATACACGCGCGTGGGCTACGAGCCGACCCAGCCAGTGCCTTTTTCCCACAAGATTCACGCCGGTCAGCTCGGGCTCGACTGCCGTTACTGCCACAGCTTTGGCGAGGCCTCCAGCCACTCGAACGTGCCGACCAACCAGACCTGCTTCAACTGCCACGGTCCGGGCAAAGGCAACATCCGCAGCAACTCGCCGAAGCTGGAGATGGTCATCAAGGCGAATGAGACCGGCAAATCCATCCCATGGGTGAAGGTGCACAAGGCGCCCGACTACGTGTACTTCAACCACAGCGCCCACCTGAACCGCGGCATTTCCTGCGTCTCCTGCCACGGCAAGATCACGGAGATGGAAGTTGTCCGCCACGATCAGCCGCAGTCCATGGGCTGGTGCCTCGCCTGCCACCGCAACCCGGAGCAAAACCTCCGTCCGCTCGAGTTCGTGACCAATCTGAACTACCAGGCCGCCGACCTGAAGCGTGCGGATTTCTATAAAGGGCTGCTCGACAAGAAAGTGCCTGCGAAGGAGATCGCCGAAGCCATCGGTGGCAAAGGTGCGAAAGCAGACGGCCTCGACCAACTGCTGACGCTAGCAGAAAAGACTTACGGCAAGGAAGTGACCCAGACGGAAGTGGGCACCCAGATCAAGAAGCACTGGCAGATTCAGCCGCCGGAAAACTGCACCGCCTGCCATCGCTAAACCCGCGCCCCTTTTCCCCGACACATGAAACGTATTTGGAAGCACCCCGAGGAGCCGCAGAACACGAAGCGCTACTGGCGCAGCGTCTCCGAACTGGAGCGCCGCGAGACATTCCTCAAGGATCTGGGCCGTGAATTCCCCGCGGGCGACACGCTGACGGAAGAAGAACGTGAAAATGGCCGGCGTGACTTTTTGAAAGTCATGGGCGCCAGCGTCGGCCTGATGGGCCTGGCAAGCTGCCGCCGTCCGTTGACGAACATCCTCCCCTATACCCAGCACGTGGAGTGGATGGTGCCGGGCAAGCCCCTGCTTTATGCCACCACGATGCCGCGCAGCGGTGGAGCCACTCCGCTCGTGGTCACGACGTACGAAGGACGCCCGACGCATGTCACGGGCAATCCGCTGCATCCCCTCGGCAGTGGCATCGACACGTTTGCTCAAGCTTCCGTGCTCGATCTTTACGATCCAGAGCGCTCCCAAAAGCCGCTCGGCATGGGCAAGGCCATCTCTTGGGCCAAGGCCAACGATCTGCTCGGTGCAGCGGTCGAAGAGGCCAAGAAATCTGGAGGTGCCAGCCTTGGCATCGTGACCGGAAACACGACTTCGCCCACGTATCTGCGCCTGCTCGGCGAGGTGAAGGCTGCTTTCCCGCAGGCGAAGTTGTTCCAATACGAAGCCGTCGGTGGTGAAGGCCAGGCCGTGGTCGCCAAGACCGTGTTTGGCGCCAGTGTGAAGCCGTTTGTGAAATTCAGCACGGCGATGCGCATCTTCGCCCTCGACTGCGACTTCCTCGGCCTCGATCCCGTTTCGGGCGAGCCGATCTCCCAGTTTACCAAGTTGCGTGCGAAGGACACGAAGACGCCAGAGAACGACATGAATCGTCTCTATGTCCTCGAAAACCGCTACACGCTCACCGGTGGCATGGCGGATCATCGCAAGGCGATTCCGGCCAGCCTGATCCCGGCTGCTGCCGCGGTGATTGCGTCTGAATTGGGCGACACCTCGGCCAAGGCGCTTGCTGACTCGGCTCCGCAGGCTCTCAAGGACTGGATCGCTCCTGCAGTGCGTGATTTGATCGACCACAAAGGCAAGGCGCTGGTGCTCGCGGGTTCCCGCCTGGGCGCAGAAGTGCATGCGCTGGTTGCCTCCATCAACAACGCCCTTGGCGCTTATGGCGCGACGATCGAGCTGCTGCAAGAGGCTGCTCGGCCCGAGGTTGGAGGATTCGCCGAGCTTCAGGCGGCAGTCGCAGGCGGCCAGATCAAAACGCTGCTCTCGCTGACGCCGGCCAGCTTGTACTACGACGCGCCGGACGCCGAGGCGTTTGGCAAGCTCGTCACCGAGAAAAAGGTGCGGCTCGTTCACGTCGGCATGCTGAAGAACAAGACAGCGCGCCATGCCGCGTTGCACATTCCAGCCGCCCACTATCTGGAGTCCTGGGGCGATGCACGTGCCGCCGACGGCACCTACTCGATCGTTCAGCCGATGATCGCTCCGCTCTTTGATGGGGCGAGCAAGATTGAAGTGCTCCTTGCTCTTCTGGGCCGCAAGAAGCTCGGTCCTGTGGAAGTTGCAGCCGCTGCTCCTGCGGCCGCTGGTGCGGCTCCTGCCGCAGCACCGGCTGCCCCGGCGGAAGACGCCGCCTACGTCGCTGTGCGTGACACTTTTGCCGCAGTGGCCGGCGGATTGAACGAATCCAAATGGAACTTCACCTTGCGCGACGGTTTCCTCAAAGGTTCCGCCTATGCCAAGGCTGCTGCGACTCCCAATGTCGCTGCTGTCGCCGGCATCGTCGCCAGCACCAAGCCCGCCGTTGCTCCGAGCGATGACGCGCTCGAAGTGGTACTTGTTCCGAGTTCCAGTGTCTTTGACGGTCGCTGCATCAACAACGCCTGGCTGCAGGAAGCTCCCGATCCGATCACCAAGCTGACGTGGGAAAACGCCGCATGGGTGGGTTCCGTCACCTTCCGTCGACTTGGACTCAAGGAAGGCCAGAACATCAAGATTTCAGTTGGCGGTACCGAGATCGAAATCCCGGCCATCGAGGCTCCGGGTCATGTTTCCAACTCCATCACGCTGCCGCTGGGCTACGGCCAGAAAGGCGTCGGCGTCGTCGGCAGCGACCGCGGCGTGAATGCCTATGCGTTGCGCAAGCAGCCCGGCGCGTTCGTCCTCAGCGGTGCGAAAGTGGAAGTTCTGTCCTCCGTGGCCGAACTCGCCATCACGCAGGACCAAAACACGATGGAAGGCCGTGCGATCTACCGCGAAGGCACGCTCGACACCTTCAACAAGGATGTCCACTTCGCGCAGACGACCGGCATGGACAGCCACATTCCGGAAAACATTTCCTTCTACAAAGGCCAGGTCGGCGAGAAGAAGAACTACGACGATCCGAGCGACGAGGGCTTTGATTACAAGACGAAGCATCAGTGGGGCATGGTCATCGACCTGAGCAAGTGCATCGGCTGCACTGCGTGCATCGTCGCCTGCCAGAGCGAGAACAACATCCCGGTCATCGGCAAGAACCAGGTGCGCAAAGGCCGCCTCATGCAGTGGATCCGCATGGACCGCTACTTCGCCGTGCCGAAGTGGGGCAAAAACAATGTCGACCAGCAGAGCACTTGGGCCGAGGACGCTCCGACTCCCGAGCAGCTTGAAAACGCCGAGATGGTTCACCAGCCGCTGGCCTGCCAGCAGTGCGAGGCCGCGCCATGCGAAACGGTCTGTCCGGTGAATGCCACGGTGCACACCGACGACGGCCTCAACGCGATGGCCTACAACCGCTGCATCGGCACGCGTTACTGCGCCAACAACTGCCCCTACACCGCCCGCCGCTTCAACTGGTTCGACTACAACAAGCGCAACCCGCTGATCGAGAAGAAGGAATTCGGCATCAAGGCCAACAACCTCTACTTCGGCCCGCTCGGCGAGAAGAAGGAGGACGAAAGCCTCCGCCTGCAGCGCAATCCGAACGTCACGGTTCGCATGCGTGGTGTCATCGAGAAGTGCACCTACTGCGTGCAGCGCATCGAAACCGCCAAGATCCTGCAGAAGCAGGTTCAGCGCGACTCCAAGAACTTCCGCGTGCCCACCGACACCGTCAAAACCGCCTGCCAGCAGAGCTGCCCGGCCGACGCCATCGTCTTTGGCGATCTCGCCGACGAAAAATCCGCCGTGGTCAAGGCCAAGGCCTCCCCGCGTGATTACCAGGTGCTCAAATACATCGGCACACGCCCGCGCACGAGCTACCTCGCCCGCCTGCGCAATCCGAACAAGAACATGCCCGGCGCGGAGAACATCGCCGTGTGGAGCAACAACCAATTCTAATCCGGACACATGGACGCTTCCGCCACCGCTTCAAACACCCCGCGCATCCTCGAACGCGAGCCGCTGGTTCTCAACCATCGCTCCTACTCGTGGATCACGAACCGCATCTGCGGCATCGTGGAAAACAAGCAGCCCGCCCTCTGGTGGATGCTGTTCATTCCTTCGGTGCTCCTGACGGGAATCATGGTGTTCTGCTTCACCTACCTCATTTCCACCGGTGTCGGTGTCTGGGGTCAGAAGCAGCCGGTCGCCTGGGCTTGGGACATCACGAACTTCGTGTTCTGGATCGGTATCGGCCATGCCGGAACGCTGATTTCCGCGATTCTCTTCCTCACGCGCCAGAAGTGGCGTACGTCAGTGAACCGCGCCGCGGAAGCCATGACGATCTTCGCCGTGATGTGCGCCGGCCTCTTCCCGGCCTTTCACGTCGGTCGTGTGTGGATGGTGTGGTTCCTGGCTCCCATTCCGAACGCGAACTCCATCTGGCAGAACTTCAAATCGCCGCTGCTGTGGGACGTGTTCGCGGTTTCGACCTATTTCAGCGTTTCGCTCGTGTTCTGGTTCCTCGGTCTTGTGCCCGACCTTGCCACGCTGCGCGACCGCTGCCGTCCCGGCTTGAAGAAGTTCCTCTACGGCCTGTTCGCCCTCGGCTGGCGCGGCGGCAACCGCCATTGGAGCCACTACGAAACGGCCTACATGTTGCTGGCCGCCCTTTCGACACCGCTGGTGCTTTCCGTGCACTCCGTCGTGTCCTTCGACTTCGCCACCTCCGTTGTTCCCGGCTGGCACACGACCATTTTCCCGCCCTACTTCGTCGCAGGCGCCATCTTCGGTGGTTTCGCGATGGTGTTGACGCTGATGATCCCCTGCCGCCGCATTTACGGCCTGGATGACCTCATCACGCCAAAGCACATCGACAACATGGCGAAGATCATCCTGCTCACGGGCACGATTGTCGGTTACGCCTACTGCATGGAGTTGTTCGTGGCCTACTACTCTGCCAATCCTTATGAAGGTGCTGCCTTCACGCTGCGCGGCCTGACGGGTCCTTCCACGTGGGCCTACTACTTCATGTTCAGCTTCAACGTGTTTGCACCACAGCTCTTCTGGTACCGTCCGTTCCGCCACAACATGTGGGTCGTGATGTTTGTCTGCATGTGCGTGAACGCCGGCATGTGGTTTGAGCGCTACGTCATCATCGCCACCACGCTGGAAGTGCACATGACGCCGGGATCCTGGCGCACCTACAGTGCCACCTGGGTGGATCAATGGACCTTCTTTGGCACCTTCGGCTTCTTCATGATGCTGTTTCTGCTGTTCCTGCGATTCCTGCCTGTCATTGCCATCGGTGAAGTGAAGGGCGTGCTGCCGCAGTCGAACCCGCACCTCGACGATCACGCCGAGAAGGGCGTCCAGGAGGAGGACCTCATGGCCTACGCTGACCGTCACGTCGCCAAACCCGCTGTCGCCTGATCGGATTTCAAATTTCAAATTCCTAATTTCAAATTCATCATCGTGAGCACCACCCTCAAACGAGTCCACGGATACCTCGCTGAATTCGACAGCGTGCAGCACCTGTATCATGCCGCCGAGCAGGTGCGTGATGCCGGTTACAGCCGCTGGGACGTGCATTCTCCCTTTCCGATCCATGGCATGGACGCCGCGATGGGCAATCCGCGTTCCCGCCTGCCTTACATCGTGTTCTGTGGTGGCATCACCGGCACGGCAATCGCCTTCATCCTCCAGACGATCACGCAGACGAATTTCTGGGGCAAGATCGGCCTCGGTTTCTTGGAAAAGATCGTTGAAACCTATCCCACGGTCGTCCAGGCCAAGCCCACGGACATCTGGACCATTCCGGCGTTTTTCCCGGTGATGTTCGAGCTGACGATTCTCTTCAGCGCATTCACTTCGCTCTTCGGTTTGCTCGCCCTCATCGGCCTGCCGAGGTGGAACCACCCGCTCTTCGCCTCCAAGAACTTCCCGAAGTTCTCCGACGACGGTTTCTTTGTCTGCATCGAGGCCCGCGATCCCAAATTCTCCCAGGAAGCCACCAAGGCGCTCCTCGAAAAAGCCGGCGGCCGGAACATTGAACTGGTGGAGGACGAAATCTAAGCCGCACGCATCATGAAGTACTTCTTCCTCAGCTACCTTTTCATCGCCGCGATCATCATCAGCGCGTTCGGCTTCCGTGGTGACAAGTCAGAACTGCCGCCGCTCGAGATCTTCCCGGACATGGACCACCAGGCGAAGGTGAAATACCAGGCCGCCAGCGAATTCTTTGCCGATGGCCGTGGTGCGCGCATGCCCGTCAAAGGCACCGTCCCGATGGGATTCGAGATTCCTGCCAAGCCCGCCGCCAATGGCGCCAAGCCACCGCGTTTTGGCTTCACCAACGGCATCGGATACTACGACACCGGCAAGATCGGCGACTTTTACGGCGACGGCCTCCCTGCTGAAATCACCAGCGATCCGACCGTCTTCAATGAAGCGTTCTTGAAACGCGGTGAGCAGCGTTACGGCATTCACTGTGCGATTTGTCACGGCGCTTCTGGCAATGGCAAGGGGGTGACCTCCAAGTATGGCATCCTCACCGCCTTCAACTTCCAGCAGGCTGGCAACAGCGATCCGGCCAATGCCGCGGCTTACCGTGCGGACGGTGCGATCTTCGATGTCATCACCAACGGCAAGGGCTTGATGGGTGGTTACGGCGGCAACATCACCGTGCGCGACCGCTGGGCCATCGTGGCCTACATCCGCTCCCTGCAACTCGCCGCCAAGGAGGCGGGTGTCACCCTTCAGTAACGGCACGATCACGCGAATCACGGCATGAGTCACCACGTCACCTTCAACGATCTGCCCCAGGGCGGAGAAAAATTCGAACCTGCCAAGGGCGGCAAAGTCATTGGCGCGCTGGGCCTCTTCGGCCTGCTCGGCATTGCTGCCTCCGCCTGGTTCTTCTTCAAAAACACGGACACCTTCGCCTACTCGTGGCTGTTCGCGGTTTTCTTCACCTTCACCTTCGTGGTGGGCGGCTGCTTCTGGATTCTGCTCCATAGCGCCTCAAACTCGAGCTGGGGTGTCGCCGTGCGCCGCCTGTGGGAGAATCTGGCGAACATGATTCTCGCGCTCGGCATCTTCGCCGCGCCGTTGCTTTGCCCGCAGGTGCAGAAGCCGCTCTACGAGTGGATGAATCATCACCGCGACGCCGCCAAGATCGCGGAACATCATCACACCTCCGTCAAAGAGGCCCTGCATCACATGGTCACCGTGGGTGATCCAGAGCACAACGTCGCTCCGAACCCGCACCTCCATGTGCTCGTCTCCAAGTTCGGCTACATGAACCTCACCACGTGGTTCTCGTGGTACACGCGCTTCGCACTCTACTTCCTCATTCTATGGCACATCGCCCGCACACTGCGCGGCAAGTCGCTGAAGCAGGAGCAGGATGGTGACATCAAGCACACCGTCACCGCGCGTTTCTTCTCGTGCCGCTGGCTGCTGTTCTTCGCGCTGACCGTCACCTTCGCAGCCTACGACTGGCTCGTCGGCCTCGATTACACGTGGTTCTCCACGATGTGGGGCGTTTACATCTTCGCTGGTTGCGCCTGGGCGTCGATGGGTCTGACGATTCTCGTGGTCACCTGGCTGCGCAGCTTGGGCTACCTGCAGAAGGTGGTCACCGACGAGCACTACCACCTGATGGGCAAGCTGCTCTTCGCCTTCACGGTGTTCTGGGCCTACATCGCCTTCAGCCAGTATTTCCTGATTTGGTACGCCAACATCACCGAGGAAACACGCTTCTACCTGACGCGCAATACCGAGGGATGGCGCGGTGTCTCCATCTTCATCGTCGTCGGCCACTTCATTGCTCCGTTCCTGCTGTTGCTGTCCCAGCCGCGGAAGAAGAACCCGGTGGTCGTCAGCCTCGTCTGCATTTGGATTCTGTTCATGCACCTCGTGGACATTTACTGGAATGTCATTCCCGAGCGTGGTCCATCCTTGGGCATTGGTGTCTGGGTGGATGGTGCGTGGGTGCAGGACATCGCCGCCTTGTGCGCGGTGTTCGGCACGATGGGCTTCCTTTACCTGCGTGGTCTTTCCAAATACAGCCTCTATCCATGGCGTGATCCGCGCCTCGTCGAGTCCGTGAACGTCGTCAACTGATCTGCCACTCCTCCTTTTCCATGTCGCAGCCCGAACAACCTAAAAAAGCCGGCACCACCTTCCTGTGGGTGTTGGGAGCCTTTGCAGGCTTCGCCGTGCTCTTCAGCATTCTGCAGGCCGTGGGCGGTTCGCAATCCGCCCAGGATCCCCGTGCGGAAGAACGTGCCGCTTTCACCGCCGAGATCCTCAAAGCTCAGGCGGACAACCTTGCGAAGATCGGCTTCAATGATGCCGCAAAGCGCAAGGCCGCGTTTGAAAAGACGCTGACCGCGCTTGCGGCGAAAAAGCCGGCCGTCAGCTCTCAAGTTGTCCCTGGCTCACCGACGCAACTCAAGCAGGCTGCGACCGCTGCCTCCCAGGCGCCAGCGGCTGCACCGGCTCCGGCACCGGCTCCTGCGGCGCCAGCCGCCACTCCCGCTCCCGCAGCGCCAACTCCAGCGCCTGCCCCAGCTCCAGTGCCTTCTACGCCTGCACCCACTCCGGCGCCTTCGACACCCGCGCCTGCCGCTCCCGCCCCGGCACCTGCCACCTCCAATCCTGCTCCGTCGCCCGCAGTTCCCGCTCCGGCCGCTCCTGCACCCGCTCCTGCCGCACCCGCCCCGCCCAAGTAAGTCATGCAGACCACTCCAGCTACTCCTGACACGGACCTCCAGGCCGACAATCTTCGCCGTGCGGCGATCGACAAGTCGGTGAAAGGACCGGTGCTGTTTCTGTTCACCAACGGTGCCTTCTGGCTCATGCTCTCCACGCTGCTCGGTGTCCTCGCCGCGATGAAGCTGGTTGAGCCCGCCCTCTTTGAAGGGTGCCCCTACATCAGCTATGGCCGCCTCCAGCCCGCGCACATCAACGCTCTCGTTTACGGCTGGGGCGTGCAGGCCGCGCTGGGCGTCATGCTGTGGATCATGGCACGGCGTTCTGGTCAGGAGCTGAAGACCGGAAAGAGCCTGATGATCACGGCCGGCATTTTTTGGAACATCACCATCACGTTCGGAATCCTGGCCATCCTGATGGGCAAGAACACCTCCATTGAGTGGCTGGAGATGCCCAAGTTCGCTTGGCCGGTGATGTTGCTGTGCTTCCTGAGCTTCGCCTGGCCGATGGCACGCATGTTTGGCCGTGCCTTCCGTCCGGAGGGCTTCATGGTCAGCACGTGGTACATCCTCGGCGCGTGCTTCTGGTTCCCGTGGATATTCATCACCGCCAATGTGGCGCTGCATTGCTTGCCAGGCCTTGGCGCCCTCGGCGCTGGCATTGACGCTTGGTACATCCACGGAGTGATTCTGCTCTTCTTCGTTCCGGTCGGTGTAGGTGCAGCCTACTACTTCATCCCGAAGATCACCGGCCAGCCCATCGCTTCCTCACAGCTCGCTGGTGCTGGCTTCTGGACGCTGGCCATCCTTGGTGGCTGGACGGGAATGCAAAAATACATGGGTGGTCCATTGCCTGCCTGGATGACCTCCGTTGGCGCCGCCACTGGAGTGCTGCTGCTGGTTCCCGTGGGTCTGGTGGGATTGAATCACCATCTCACGACGCTCGGCAAACATAGCACCGCTGCCAGCAGCCCGACGCTGCGTTTCGTGTTCTTCGGCGCGCTGTTTTATCCAGTCTCCGGTCTCGTTCTTGCCTTGAACTCGGCGTTCTTCACCGGCGCCGGCCTGCAGTTCACTCAATCTTGGTATTCGTTCCAGATGGTGAGCGTTTACGGCTTCTTCAGCATGTGTGTGTTTGGCGCGATCTACTACATCGTGCCCCGCCTTTCTGGCTGTGAATGGCTCAGCGTGCGTCTGATCCGCAACCACTTCTGGTTCTCCGTCTATGGCGTGGCCACCATCGTCATCATGAGCTTGATCGCCGGCTGGCAGCAGGGCGCGGATCTCAACAATCCGGAGCACTGGGACCAGAGCTTCATGAACCACGTCATCAACTCCCGCCCGTATGTCGTTTCGCGCGCGGTGGCATGGGCGCTCATCAGCTTCTCGAACCTCATGTTCCTCCTTCACCTCCTGCTCATGGTCGCGGGCCTGGGCCGCCGCAGCTCGGCGCCCACCCTGTTGTACAGCGAGCATGACGAACTTACCGCACACGCATGACGAACTTCCGCACCTTCATTCTCGGTATCGCCGTCGCCTTCGGGCTGCCTTGGCTGTGCCTCATCGTCGTTCCGACGTTGAAGTATCAGAAGCTGGCGCCTGTGGCCTATGACAAGGACAAGGATGGCGTCGAGGGCTTCTATCCTCCGGCACCGATCAACGGCCAGGGCCAGCTCGTTTACATCCGCGAGGGTTGCAACCAGTGCCACACCCAGATGATCCGCCCTGTGCAGCTCGGCCTCGATGGCTGGTATAAAGGCTGGGGACAGGACCAGGAAGGCCGCCCCGCCGCGCCAGTGCGCCCGACCGTGCTGCGTGACTACCTTGGTGAAAAGTATGCCCTGCTCGGTGTGCAACGCGTGGGCCCCGACCTTGCGAACTACGGCTGGCGTGCCCCTTCTGCGGCAGACCTCCACCAGCACCTTTACGCCCCGCGTTCAGTGCAGGATTGGAGCACCATGCCGTCCTACCACCACCTCTACAAGGTGCAGAAAGTCCAGGGCCCGGCTTCGGAGCGTGCTTTGAAGCTGCCGAAGAAATTCGCTCCGCCCGCAGGCTACGAGGTGGTTCCCACTCCCGAAGCCGACCGCCTTGTCGAATACCTGCTTTCCCTCAAGAAAGATCATCCCATTCCCGGCCAGTCGGCCGTCGCCGCCGCTCCTGCTCCGGCTAAAAAGTAACTCTTTGTCCTCAGCTCTTCGCACTCATGAGCGTCCCCGCCCATCCTGACAATACCGATCTTGATCGTCTTCATGCCGCCGTGAAGCGTGAAAAGGCTGATCTTGCCCCAGAAAGCCAGACCGCGCCCCTTTGGGCCATTTTCCTGCTCATGATCGTCGCGATCATCGCGGGTGGCCAGCTCGGCCCGATGACCGGCGGCTGGAGTTTTGATGTCAGCAATCCATTTGCCGTCTCCACGATCTCCGGCGATCCACGTCCGGGTGGTGGTGGCGCAGGCAGTGCGCTCGACCCCTTTGCCCTCGCGATGAAAAAAGGCAGCAGCAGCTATGCCGTCTGCGGCGGCTGCCATCAGGGCAACGGTGCGGGTCTCCCGGGCCAGTTTCCTCCCCTTGCCGGGTCGGAGTTCGTCACCGGTGGCACAGAGCGCCTCATCCGCATCGTGCAGCACGGTCTGACCGGCCCCGTCACCGTGAAAGGCCAGAGCTTCAACACGCCGGGCGGCATGCTGCCCTTTGGTGCCGCGATGTCCTCCCAGGATATGGCGAACGTGCTGACTTTCGTCCGCAACTCCTGGGGCAATGAAGGCACCATGATCACCAAGGAAATGGTGCAGAAGGTGCGCGACGAAGAAAAACGTGCTGCCCAGTGGACTGCGGCCGACCTTGAGCCTTTCGCCAAGAAAAATGTTCCGGGAGATGTTCCTGCGGGCCCCGGAGCCGCCGCTGCTCCTGCAGCCGCGGAAAAGAAATAGACCGACAGCCGTCATCATGTCGAATGTGAAGCAGAACGTCTCCCGCAAGGCACCTTTGGTTGCCTTCGGAGCCGTCATGCTGATCGCCAACGTGAGTTGTGGCAAGGCGCCTGAGGCTGCACTCGAATTGAAACTCGCTCCAGCGCTCGAAATCGCCGAGGCCACAAGCATCACCGGCAAAGTGAGCCTCAAGGGTGCCAATGCGGATCAACTGCGCAAAGTAGTCGATGTGGGTGGCAATCCTTTCTGCACTGGACATGGCGACATCATGGATCCCGCCTGGCGCGTGAGTGCGGATGGCGCCCTCGCCGACACGGTGATCACGGTGCGTGGCAGCCAGCGCGCGAGCAATGTTTCCGCTGTTCCGCTGATCGACCAGTCGAAGTGCGAGTTCGTGCCTCACACCCTTGCGGTTCAAGCCGGGCAGAAGGTTCGCTTCCACAACAGCGATCTCACCTTCCACAACATCCGCATCTCCCGTCGCACGAGCACTGGCAGCGAAAACATTGTCAATCTCGGCCAGCCCTCGCAGGGGGACGAAAACGTGGAGACTTTCAATATTCCGGGCATTTACCGCCTGGAGTGTGACGTGCATCGCTGGATGAATGCATGGGTGTTCGTTCACCAAGGAATTCATGCGGCGGTTTCTGGCACTGATGGTCATTTCGCCATCAACCGCGCCCTCGCTGACGGTGAATATACCGTCGAAGCCTGGCATCCGCAGTTTCCCAAACCTCTCTCCCAAACCGTCACGGTGCGTGGCGGCAAGGCCAGCGCCGACTTCACCTTCGACTTCGCGCAAGCCGTCCAACTTTAAATAAACCTTGAACCTGGAACTCTGAACTCTCTTCCATGAGCGCTGCTGCCATCACCCACGACCACGCCCACGATCACGCGCATGACCATGCGCACGATCACCACGAGCCGGGCTTCCTGCGCAAATACATCTGGTCCACCGATCACAAGGTCATCGGCATCCAGTACGGCCTGTGCGGGCTCATATTCTTGCTGTTTGGTTTCTTTCTCATGCTGCTCATGCGCTGGAGCATCGCTTATCCGGGTGAACCGGTGCCCGCGGTCGAGGCCATTCGTGCCATTCCGCTGGCCGGCGGCCTGTTTGAGGAAATGTTCGGCCGCTGGCTGAACGCAGATGGCTCCCTCAATGGCGAACTCTACAACATGCTCGGTGCCATGCACGGCACGATCATGGTGTTCTTCGGCATTGTGCCGCTGGGCTTCGCGGGTTTTGTGAACTTCGTCATGCCGCTGCAGATCGGCACCATCGACATGGCGTTCCCGCGCCTGAACATGATGAGCTTCTGGTTCTTCTTCATCAGCTGTGTGCTGATGGTGTGGAGCTTTTTTGTCGGCACCGGGCCGGTGCAGACGGGCTGGACGATGTACTCGCCGCTGGCCTCCACCACTGCCATCGGTGTGACGAGCATCTGGCAACACGGCCACACATGGTGGCTGACGGCGATGGTGTTCAACATCTCCGCCTCGCTCCTGGGTTCGGTGAACGTGATCGCGACGATGATCAATCTGCGCGCCAAAGGCATGAGCTGGCTGCGTGTGCCTGCCTTCAGTTGGGCCATGTTTGTCACTGCCTTCCTCCTGCTGCTGGCCTTCCCGCCGCTGGAAGTCGCCGCCCTTCTGCAGCTCTCCGACCGTTTGTTCGGTTCCTCATTCTATCTGCCGACCGGCCTCATGGAAGGTGGCAAGCACCTCGACATCTCCGGTGGTGGCAGCCCGCTGCTCTACCAGCACCTGTTCTGGTTCCTGGCGCATCCGGAAGTGTACGTGCTCATCCTTCCGGCGTTCGCCATCCTCACCGATGTCATCCCCTGCAACGCCCGCCGTCCGCTCTGGGGCTACAAGCCGATGGTGTACTCCATGCTCACGCTCGGCTTCCTCAGCTTCCTGGTCTGGGCGCACCACATGTATCTCACGGGCATGGGCACCATGATGTCCACCTACTTCCAGATCACCACGGTGCTCATCTCGGTGCCCTCGGTGATCCTGCTGACCTGCCTCATGATCTCGCTGTGGGGCGGCTCCATCCGCTTCAACACGCAGATGCTCTTCGCCACCGCCTTCCTGCCCATGTTCGGCATCGGTGGTCTGACGGGCCTGCCGCTGGCCTTCTCCTTCATCGACCTCGCGCTGCATGACACTTATTATGTCATCGGCCACTTCCACTATGTCGTGGCGCCGGGAACCATCTTCGCCCTCTTCGCCGGCGTGTACCACTGGTTCCCGAAGATCACCGGCCGCTTCATGAACGACAAGCTCGGCAAGCTGCACTTCTGGCCTTCGCTTGTCGGCATGAACCTCGTCTTCGCCCCCATGTTCATCCAGGGCATGGCCGGTTTCCACCGCCGCTGGTATGACGGTGGCAAGTACTTCGAGAACACCTCCGGCTTCACCCACTGGAGCACCACGCTGACACACAAGATCGGCGCGTTCGTCGGCCTCGATATTCCGGACAACATGCTCTCCCTCAACGTTGTCATGTCGATCGGCGCCTTCATCCTCGCGCTCGGTCAGGTGCCCTTCATCATCAACTTCTGGTTGAGCATCAAGGGCGGCAAGAAGGCCGGGAGCGACAATCCGTGGAACGCCACCACACTGGAGTGGGCCACGCCGACGCCGCCTCCGCATGGCAACTTCCTCTTCGACGTCAATGCCCACCGTGGCCCATATGAATACAGCGTCCCCGGCCACAACACGGACTTCTATCCGCAGTGGGAATCGGAGCCCGGCAAGCCTGTGCCGCCCTCCAAGTCCGAAGCCCACGCCCATCATTGATCCACCGCGAAGCGAGAACTGCGAACCGAGAACCGCGAACTTTCCATGGAAATCCCTTACACCGTCCACAACCGGCCCGACACGGGTCTCTACAACGCGAAGATCGGCATCTGGCTCTTCCTTGCCTCGGAAGTCATGCTCTTTGGTGGTCTTTTCTCCGCCTACATCTTCCTGCGCATCGGCGCGGACTATCCCTGGCCGGTGCATGAACTCAATGTCACGCTCGGTTTTATCAACACCCTCGTGCTCATCATTTCCTCGGTGACGGTGGTGTCGGCCTGGGCGGCGTTGAAGTTGCGCAAGTACGGTCTCTATCGTGTGCTCATGCTCGCCACGGTGCTGTGCGCCGCCACCTTCATGGTGAACAAATTCTTCGAGTACAAGGCCAAGTTCGAGCACTACGCGGTCAAGCTCACTGACGGCACCATTCTCACCGGCCATCTCCCGCATGGTTATCACATCCAGTTTGCTGAGGTGAAGGAGCTGGCCATCACCGTGCAGTCCAAGAAGAGCGCGGTGATCGCAGACCCGGTGTCCTATGTGCTTCCACACGCCGAGGGCGATGTGCCGAAGTTCAAAACCGAGGACGGCAAGGAGATCGTTCTCGACAACGCCACCTTCCACTCGTTGCGCGCCGCCGCCCTCGCCAAGGCGAAGGAGGAAAAGAAGGACAGCGCCACGATCAAGCTTACTGCGGCTGCTCCGTTCAAGCTGGCGGCCAAACCCTCCGAGATTTTCGGCTACACCGACACCACCATCACTTTCCGTGATGGCACCACCGCCATGGGCAAACTCATCGACGACAAGATGACGCTTGATGTCGATGGCGTGGACACGCGTGGTGTCGCACAGAGTGAAAAATCCCTCGCCTTCGATCACCGTTACCTCGGCGATGCCTGGCAGAAGCATTTCGTCGAGAAACGCGACCACCGCTTTGAGGAATTCAACAAGGAGTACAGTGACGGCAAGGGTGGCACCACCCGTGATCCTTCCAAGTCTGCCACGCTGCAGAAGGAGGCTCTTTTCCTTCATCTCGAATCCGCCACGCCTCCTGCCGCCGGTGAGGCACATGGCAACGGCCACGGTGCCGAGGCCCACGCGCCCGCCGAGGCGCATGGCGGCGAAGGCCACGGTGGCCACCACCCGACTGTCATCCTCGAGAAGAAGGACATCACCTTCTTCTCCAACTTCACACCGAAGCTCAACACCTACTACGCCATCTACTTCACCCTCACCGGCCTGCATGGTCTGCACGTCGTTGCCGGCGCTTTGGTGCTGCTCTACTTCCTTGTCTTTGACGGCAAGCGTCTGAAGCAGGATCCCGAGCACCTTGCCAACCGTGTCGAAGTCGGCGGCCTCTTCTGGCACTTCGTCGATCTCGTGTGGATCTTCCTCTTCCCGCTCCTTTACCTCCTGTGATGGCAGTCTCCCGCCTTGCTTTCAACTTTTGACCCCAGCCCGCCATGGCCGACAACATCGAAGAAATCCAGAAGTCACTCAAAAAGTACCTCATCATCGGGGCCACGTTGATCGTTTTCACCGTCATCACGGTGTGGCTTTCGTACGTGGAGCTTCCCACACACGGCCTGAACATTCTGGTGGGCATGATCGTGGCCACCTTCAAGGCCGCGCTCGTCGCTCTGATCTTCATGCACCTCAATCATGAGCGCAGCCTGATCTACAAGGTGCTCGCCTTCACCACGGTGTTCGCCATCGCCCTGTTCATCCTGTTCTACCTCACCAAACTCGACCCGCTCGTCTTCGACGGCTTCTACAGCAAGTCTGAGTAAGCATTCTCACTTCCGGTCATGTCCTTGAAGCACTTCCACGTCGTTTTCCTGGTCTTCGCCATTCTGTGCGATGCCGGGTTCTGGCTGTGGATGCAATTCATGCCCGAGGACGCCGCCCGCGCCGGGGCGATGGGTCTCAAGCCATATGCCGGCCTGCTCTGCCTCGCCTTGTTTGCCTACGGGGTCTGGTACCTCGTCAAAAAAATGCGCACCATCATCGTCTGATCATGTTTCCCGCGCTTCCCACCACGATCCTCGGCTGCGCCACCTGCATGGCGGACAAGGGCAGCCTCATCGGCCAGGCCCAGGGTTTTGCCATTCTCTTCATGCTGGGCGTGCTGGCCTTCATGTTCACCTGCGCCGCTGGCATCATCCTTTCCATCGTGCGACATCAGCGCAAATCGCGGCCGCTCGATGAGCCGTCTGCCGCCTGAAACAAGCATCTGAAACTTCAAACCTGAAACTTGGAACTCCCCTCAACTCATGAGCGTCTCTGAAATCAACGAATGGATTGGCCAGACTCCTGTCGCCTCCGAACATGGCGGCCTTGTCGATCACATGCTTGGCTTTGTCCATTGGTTCATGCTGGTACTTGGCCTCGGCTGGACCATCTACCTCTGCATTGCGATTTATCGCTTCCGCCAGAAGAAGACCGCGCAGGCCGATTATCATGGCGTCCGCGGTCATGCCACGACCCACATTGAAATCGGCGTGGTCATCGTCGAGGCCATTCTTCTGCTTGGTTTTGCCTTCCCGCTCTGGTCCCGTCAGGCCGACGAATATCCCACCTCTCCCGATACCATTCGCATGCGCGCTCTCGGTGAGAAGTTCCTCTGGAACTTCCAGTACCCCGGCGCTGATGGCATGCTGAGCACTTGGGACCTCCGCAATGTGGACGGCGCCACCAATCCCACCGGCAAGGATCTGCACGATCCGAACGGCAAAGACGATTTCGTCAATCCCGGCACCATGAAACTGCCCATTGGCCGCCCCGTCATCGTCGATGTCGCTTCGAAGGATGTGATTCACAATCTCGCCATCGTCCCCATGCGCGCCGCGCAGGATGCCACACCCGGCGTGAAGTCCCACCTGTGGTTCAAGCCCACCAAGCCCGGCACCTGGGACATCATCTGCGGCCAGCTTTGCGGCCCGGGTCACGCTCAGATGCGTGCCATTCTTGAAGTTGTCGAACCGAAGGAGTTCGATGACTGGGCCAAGGAACAGTCCGCCTCCGCCGCCAAGAAGTCCGCTGAAGCAAAGTAAGCGCAGAGCCAAGGGCAAAGAGCGAAGAGACAGCGCGTTTGTCGCCATCTTGCTCTCGCTTTATTCGAGCGCCACTCTCTGCCCTACGCCCTTAGCCCTCTGCTTTCGTGTCCCGCGCCTTCCATCGCTACTCACTGCTCACGCTCACCGTCGGTGTCGTGCTGATCTGGTGGGGTGCGGCGGTGACAACCGAGGATGTCGGCCTCGCCGTGCCCGACTGGCCGCTTTGCTATGGGAAGATCAATCCCGAGGGCTGGTACAAGGTTCCGGCGCTTCTGCTTGAGCACGGCCATCGTTGGTTCGGCATGACCATCGGCTGGCTCGTTTTGGGAATGTATTACTGGCAGTTTGCCAGGTTCCGTCCCGGACTCGTCGAAGGTGTGGGTATCATCCTCTGCTCGCTCGGCTTCCTGGTGCTCATTCACATGGGATCGCTCGTGATGGCCGGAATCATCGCGGTGCTAGGTTTCTCCTGGCTGGGCATGACATGGTACAGCCAGCGCTGGCCGCTGCTGCGCGGGCTCTCCACGCTCGCGCTCCTGCTCGTCGTGCTTCAGGCCGCGCTTGGTGGTCTGCGCGTGTTGCAGATGTCGGACACGCTTGGCATCACTCACGGCACGCTCGGCCAGGTGTTTTACTGCCTGCTGGTTTTCATCGCTTATGCCTCCTCGCGCACTTGGACGGAAGGACGCCTGGTTTTGCCAGCCAAGGAGGCATTCAGGGCGCGGTTTTGGTCCTTCGTCTTGTTCTTCGCGGTCTTCATCCAGCTCGTCCTGGGTGCAACGCTGCGTCACACTCAGCGTCATTATCTCGCCGCCTCGGACATTCTCACCACCAAGGGCCAGTGGATGCCGCCGCCCTCGCCGCCGGACGTGTTTCTGCTCTTTGCGCACAAGTACTGGGGCTTCGCCGTGGCCTTGTTGATCCTGTTCGTCGCCGTGCGTGCGCGTGGCTGGCTCGCCACGCTCCCGCAGATGCGTCCTGCCGCCACGTTGCTGCTCATCATGCCCACTCTCCAGGTCGCGCTCGGCATCTTCGTCATCCTCACCGGCAAAAGTTTTTGGGTCACCAATTTCCACGTCCTCAACGGCCTGGCCCTCCTCGCCTGCAGCAGTCTTCTCCTCGCCACCTTCTGGGGCGATTGTCTTACCCGCGGTGAGGCACCGGAGCCGGATGTAGAGGTCGCAGGATGATCCAATTCTGCAGCGGCACGCGAAATGCACCTCCGTTGTTTTCAGTCGGCATTCCCCGTTGATTCCGTTGTGTCCACGCCCATAGATGCCGTCTCCAAACTCCCCCTTTTCTCATGCCCAAGATCATCGAAATGCCCAAGCTCAGCGACACCATGACCGAGGGCACCCTCGCGAAGTGGACCGTCAAAGAAGGGGACAAAATCGCCGTTGGAAAAATCATCGCCGACATCGAGACCGACAAGGCCACGATGGAGTACGCCAGCCCGTTTGAAGGCGTTTTGCACAAAATCGTGATCCAACCCGGATCAAAGGTGCCACTCAACGCGCCCATCGCGGTGATGCTTGAGGAAGATGAAGCCGCGCCCGCAAATCTCGACGAACTCATCGCGAAAGCCCAGGCCGCGGCAGCTCCCGCTCCGGCTGCGGAGAAGAAAACTTCCACGGCAAAAGCCGCCAGTGCAGGTCCGCGTCTGCCACAGGCGCCGCAACACACGCGTCGCGCCGCCGCCGGAGGCAACGGCGTCCGCGTCAAAGCCTCGCCACTTGCCAAAAAGATCGCCGCCGAACGCGGTGTTGATCTCGCCGCGCTCGTCGGCACCGGCCCTGGGGGGCGCATTGTTCGTTTCGATGTCGAAAACGCGCCCGTTGGTGGTGTAGGCGCACGCGTGGCCGCCACGCCTGCGATTCGTCCGACTTACGGTCCCGAGGACGAGCGCGTCACCACCAGCAGCATGCGCAACATCATCGCCGAGCGCTTGCTCGCGTCGAAAACGCAGATCCCGCATTTCTACCTCCAGATGGAAGTGGACGCTGCTCCGCTCATGGAATTCCGTGCGCACTTGAACGCCACCGCCGAAAAGTCCGGCGGCAACAAGTACACCATCAATGATTTCATCCTGAAGTCCGTCATCCGCGCCGCACAGGCCCAGCCTGCGATCAATGCCGCTTGGGATGGTGACGCCATCGTGAAATTCAAATCCGTTGGCCTCAGCGTTGCCATCGCCATCGATGATGGTCTCGTCACGCCCGTCATCAAACAGGCGGAGAAGAAGACGCTGCTCGAAATCAGCCAGAGCGTCAAAGACCTCGCCGGCAAGGCCAAGAACAAGAAGCTCAGCCCCGATGACTTCGCCGGTGGCACCATCACCGTGTCGAACCTCGGCGCGTATGGCATTGACCAGTTCGCCGCCATCATCAATCCGCCGCAGGCCGCGATTGTTGCCATCGGCAGCATCCGCAACACGCCTGTGGTGAATGACAAAGGGCAGATCGTCGCCGGTCAGCGCATGTGGGTCGGCCTCAGCGGCGACCACCGCGTCGTCGATGGTGCCGTCGCCGCCACCTTCCTCGCCGAAATGCGCAAGCTGCTCGAAAACCCGGCTCTGATGCTGGTGTGATCGATCAAACCGGCAGCGTGAGCTGAAAGCAGGTTTCCTCGGCGTTGGAATGAAGCAGTTCCAAATCGCCGCCGTGTGCCTGCGCGATCTCGCGTGCGATCGCGAGGCCCAGTCCGACACCTTCGCTGCGATTGCGTGCTGTGTCGGCGCGATGGAAGCGCTGGAAGATTTTCTCGCGGTCTGGCTCGGGAATGCCCGGGCCTGAGTTCGCAACGCGAAGCTGGATGACTTTGTCCGCGCATTGCAATTCAAAGCGCACGTGGCCGCCGGGACGATTGTAGCGCAGTGCATTGGCGGAAAGGTTCTGCACAAGCTGATGCAACAGCACTGGATCAGCCTTCACGATGACATTGGGAGCGATCTGATGCTCGATTCGAAGGCCGTTCGCCAAAATCTCGGCATCATCGATCACTTCGTGCAGCATCTCGCTCAAATTCACGTCCTGAAGATCGAGCGGAAGTCGTCCGGCATCCGCTTGCGAGAGAAGCAGCAGCTTCTCGACGATGGCTTTGAGGTGCTGCACCTCATCGAGCAACGGAACGACACGCTTTTGCTCGGCGGATCCCGTACCTGCTTCCTGAAGCGCCTGTTCAAGCTCGCCTTGCAGAATGGTCAGAGGCGTGCGCAGTTCGTGTGCGGCATCAGCGGTGAACCGGCTCGATTGATGAAAGCTCTTCTCCAAGCGTGCGAGCATCGCATTGAACACTTCAATCAAGCGTCGGAACTCGCCTTCGTGACCGGATGAGTCGAGCCGCTGGTCGAGACCGTGTGCGTTCACGTTTTCGACCGCCTTGGTAAGTTGTTGCACGGGGCGCCATGCGCGGCCTGCCAGCCACCAACTGCCGATTGCGACACAAACGATGACCAACGGCAGTCCGATGAGAAAGGCGCGTTTCAGTTCGGCCATTCCAGTCTCGACGGCGACCATGTCCGCTCCGAGTGCGAGTGTCGTGTAAGGATTGCCCATCACACCGACACGCCAGGTGCGGCCTTCTGCACGCACCGTCACGAACGCCGGTTTTTTCCGCGGCATCGCTGGATTGCGTGGCGAAAGCGGCTCGCCCGGTCGTGGAGGCGGCGGCGCTCGATGCAACTGGCTGGCGGGATCGAGTTTTTCGGCAGGCTCGGTGGCTTCCTTTGGCAATACGGGCAGTTGTGCGGGGTCCAACGATGCAGGCCAGCCTTGCGAACGATGCACCACGTGATGGTTCTCATCACGCACGAGCAGGATGAATCGTCCTCCTTGCGGGCCGATCATGAAATCGAGTGCTTTCTCAAAGCGCTCCCAGTGATCCCTGCCGAACACGCGATCCAGATTTGCTGCGCCGAGATTGCGCAACTCACGATCCAGGCGGTCGAGCTGGATGTGCTCGTTTACGCGCCAGAAGCCGTAGCCACAGACCGCCACCAGTCCGCTGGTGAACAGCGCGGACAGCAAGGCGATTTGAAAGCGTAATCCGAGACATTTCATGACGCGCGAAAACGGTAGCCGACTCCACGCAACGTCTCGATGAGCGGCTGATCAGGGTTGTCGCCGATCTTTCGTCGCACGCGCTGCACATAGACATCGACGAGGTTGGTGCCCGGATCATGATGGTAGTTCCACACGCGCTCCTGCAATTGCGTGCGCGTGAACACACGTCCCGGCGAACGCATGAGGCAGATCAGCAGCGCGTACTCACGGGCGGAGAGATCGACGATTTGTCCCGCACGCTTCACCTCGCGAGTCAGGAGATTCACGGAGACATCACCGGCACGCAGCACACTCGCCGGCTCGTTGCCCGTGCGACGCAACACCGCGTGGATGCGGGCGACGAGTTCATCCATGTAGAACGGTTTTGGCAGATAATCATCCGCGCCGAGATTGAGCCCCTCCACGCGCTCCTGCGGCGAACCACGCGCGGTGATGAGGATCACCGGCACGCGCATCTGTTTGTCGCGAAGCTGGCGCAATATGCTCAGCCCATCGCGCCCCGGCACCATCACATCCAGCAGGATCACATCGTAGGGCCGCTCCAGCGCCAATTCGTAGCCGTCATCACCGTTTGCGCACGCGTCCACGATGAAGCCCTGCTCCTGCAACCCTTTGGTCACGAAGGAGGCAATCTTCCGGTCGTCTTCGACAAGCAGCACTTTCACAGGCCAAAACTGCCAGCGAAGCCGCCTCCGCACAACCCGCTGGGTGAAGAATGACAGTTCTGTCATCAATTCACACGCAGCCACGTCATGTGGCGAAGGTTGGATGCCTTGTCATGAAAACCATTTTCTTTCTTCTCCTGCTCGCGACGAGCCTCGCCGCGCATGATTTGGCCACCACTGACTGGGAGGCGCTGCGGGCGCACATTCTCGAGGAATGGAAGCGCGAGCGCGGCATGACCGAAGTAGCCTCCACGGCCTCCACACTCCAACTCGCCGCCGCAGCGGTTGCGAATGCTGCGAACGCGCCACAGACGGCGAAGGCCTTCCTGCCCTTCACGAAGCTCGATCTGCGTGCGGATGGTGAGTTTCTCTATGTCGGCTCGAACGGAATGCCGGATCACAACATGATGGTGGGCATCACTGCTTGGCAGCAACAGGTGCCGCTGCCGCAGCCGTATTTTGGCGAAAACGCGTGGCGCATCCCGCTGAAGCCGGTGCCCGCGAAGGAACCTGCGATGATCAAAGGCCGCTTCCTGCGCGGCGCGATCGCCTTGGCGGTGAACGGCATCCCGATCTTCAATCCGCAGAATAATCGTGGCGAGGTGAGCTATGAAATCGGCGAACTCGACCAGTGGGGCGGCCATTGCGGACGCGCGGATGATTATCACTACCATATCGCGCCGCTGCATCTGCAGGCGCAGGTCGGCAAAGGCATGCCAGTGGCGTATGCGCTGGATGGTTATCCGATTTACGGCCTGACGGAGCCCGATGGCTCGCCGGTGGGCAAGTTGGATGAGTGTCATGGTCACGAAGATGCAAAAATCGGGTATCACTACCATGCTGCGATGAAGTACCCGTATGTCTTCGGCGGCTTCCACGGCGAGGTCGTCGAACACGAGGAGCAGGTCGATCCGCAACCGCGTGCGCAGCCGGTGCGTGAATCGCTGACAGCCCTGCGTGGCGCGGAGATCACCGCCTTCGAGAGCACCGGCAAAGACAGCTACAAGCTCAGCTACGAAGTGAATGGCGACAAACGCAGCGTCAGCTACTCGATCAAGGCCGATGGCACCTATCCCTTCCACTTTGACAATGGTCGCGAAGGTCAGGCCGATGAAGTTTACACCGCACGTCGTCAAGGTGGTGGCGGCGGTGGTCGTCCGCCTGGAGGTGGCCCCGAGGGCATGAAGGGCAAAGGAAAAGGCAAAGGCGGTCGCGAGGGCGAAATGCGCCGTGATGATCCGCCACCACCGAGCTCGCAGGCCGCCATCGAAGGCATCCTCGATGTGAATGGCGATGGCGTTGTCACTGCGCAGGAGTTTGCCGACAACGCGAAGTCGAACGCCGCGAAGAAAGGGATCGCGATTCCCGATGCGATGGCGAAGGCCAAAGAGCAGTTCAATGCCTTCGATCACAATCGCGATGGCAAGCTCGACACACCCGAACTCGACGAACTCGCCGGCAATGCGCCTGCCACCGGCGCTCCTCAGCCACGCCGCGAGGAACCTCCTGCCCGCGAAGAGATGAAGAAAGGCGGCGGCGGTGAACGCGGAGGCAAAGGGCAGGCCTTTGTCGCGCTTCCAGATCAACCACGCAGCAGCGACGGCAAGTTCATGCTCAACAGCCCCGTCGTCGAAGACCTGCAAGCCTTGCCCGTCGAGTTCACCGGCGATGGCGATGGCATCAGTCCGCCGCTCGCATGGACTGGCGCTCCAGCAGGCACAAAAAGCTACGCCTTGATCATGGATCACGTCACGCCGGATGGAGATAGGAAGTGGTATTGGACCGTTTACGACATTCCAGGCAGTGCATCGAGCCTGCCAAAGAACGTCACTGACATCGGCAAGCTCGGCACCGGCTTCAAAGGCGAAATCGGCTACGAGCCACCGCACTCCAAAGGCCCCGGCGCGAAGACCTATGTCATCACGCTTTATGCTTTGTCCGAGCCGCTCAAGGTCGCCGGCAAGCCAGGACGCGAGGAGCTCATCACCGCGATGAATGGCAAAGTGCTCGCGAACTCCTCGCTGCGTGTCGTTCACTCCAGTGGTGAAGCCGTCGGACAGGTCCGACCGGTCGGACAAGTCGGACCTCAAACGGCCGAAGCGCCCCCAACGCCACCTGCTGCCGCAGAACCCAAAAAAGGCGGCGGCAAAGGAAAGGGCAAAGGCGGCCCGCCCGGCCTCATCAAACCCAGCATTGCCGACACGATGAAGCTCAACGTCTATGCCGACAACTGGTTCATGCTCTACGTGAACGGCCGCCTCGTCGCTGTCGATCCAATCCAGTTCACGCCGCACAATGTGGTCAGCGTCGATTTCCTCCCCGAGTATCCCATGACCATCGCCGTGCTCGCCAAGGACAACGCCGACCCGAAAACCGGCATGGAATACGGCACCAGCATCGGCGACGCCGGCCTGTGCATCAAATTCGCCGATGGCACCGTCACCAACGCGAGCTGGAAGGCCAAGAACTTCTTCCACGGCCCCGTGAATGGCGACACCGCCAACCCCAAAGTCATCCAAGACCCACTCCCCGCCAACTGGTGGGCCGTGGACTTCGATGACAGCACCTGGAAAAACGCCAAAGAATACACCGTCGAGGAAGTCGATCCCAAACAGCCCTGGTTCGAGAACGACTTCGAAGGTGCCAAGTTCATCTGGACCGACGACATCGCCCTCGACAACACCGTCATCTTCCGCACGAAGGTCGAAAAACCCGGTTGGGCGCCACGGTGGAACACGAAGCCCGACCTCGATGTGAAAGGAGCACCGCTCCAATGAAGCTGCTGCTGTCATTGACGACGCTGGCGTTGGTTGCGGGCAACACTTTTGCTAGCGCTCCGAATTTTGTCTTCATCCTCGCCGATGACCAGTCGTGGTCAGGCACCTCCGTGCGGATGAAGGCTGACGAGCCGCGCAGCTCGACGGCACAGTTTCACACGCCGAACCTTGAGAAGCTCGCGGCGCAGGGCATGACCTTCTCGCAGGCCTACGCGGCACATTGCAAGTGTGAGTGCTCGCGTGCCTCGATCCAGATGGGTCGCACCACCACCACGCTGAATGCGCCGGACAAGTCGGCGCGGAACTGGAGCTCGCCGGTGAGTGATTCGCTGGTGAACATGCTCAAGAGGGCTAATGACAGCTATCGCGCGGCGCATTTTGGGAAGTGGCAGTGGTTTCACACGCCGGAGTCGATGGGCTACGACGCGAGTGACGGCGTCACGATGAATGAGGACGGCGACACAACGGATCCGAATGATCCGAAGCAGTCCTTTGGCATCACAAAGAGGGCGGGCGCGTTCATGGAAACGCAAGCGAAGGGAGGACATCCATTCTTCCTCCAGCTTAGCTATTACGCAGTGCATCAAAAGCCACAGGCGCTCGCTTCCACCCTGAAAAAATACGAAGGCATGGCTGCCGCGGCGAAAGGCGGACGTGGAGACCGGGCGGTGATCGCTGCGATGACCGAGGACCTCGATACCTGCGTCGATGAGGTCTTGAGGAAGCTCGACACACTTGGCATCGCAGACAACACCGTGGTCATCTACACCTCCGACAACGGCGGGCGCACCGAAATCCTCAACGGCGGCAAGGGCAATCTCGGCGAAGGCGGCCTCCGCGAACCTTTGATCGTGCGTGGTCCCGGCATCAAAGGTGGCACACGCTGTGACACACCGGTGATCAGCTATGACCTCATGGCCACCGTGCTCGATTTCGCATCGTCAGGCTTCGTTTTGCCGAGAGGCGTCGAAGGTGGCAGTTGGAAACCGCTGTTGCTCAGCGGCGGCAAGGAGCCGGTGAAACGTCCGATTGATCGCTTCGTGTGGCATCAGGCAGTCGAGATTGATCATCCGCAGTCCGCCATCCGCAAAGGCGACTACAAGCTGCTTTATTTCTGGGACACCAAGGAAGGCATGCTCTTCGATTTGAAGAGCGATCTCGGTGAAACGCGTGATCTGGCGAAGCAGCAGCCCGAGATCGCCGCAAAACTCGAAAGCGAGTTGAAGGCCCACGTGCGCGCCGGACTCGGCGAAGCAGCAGTCGCGGCGTTGGAACGTGGTGAGATGCCACGTGGCCCCGGAAAAGGCATGGGCAGGGGTAAAGGTCGTCCCAAGGCTTAGAAGTGCTGGTTACTCCTTGCCCTCTTCCTTCATGCGAATGAAGGGACGCAGCACGAGCAGCAGCAGCGGAGCCATCAGAACGAGGCCACCGACGATGCTCCACATCGTCACCGTGTCGCGCGGTCCTTCCGCAGGACAGTAGCGGGTGAGCAGCCAGCTAAAGACAGCACCGGTGGTGATCTTGCCCATCAGCAGCGGCACGGCGGAGAGAGCCGCATAACTCGCCTCCTGGCCTTTCGGCGCGATGGAGACGGCGTATTCATAGACACGCGGTGAGTAGAATGCCTCGCCGATGGAGAAGACGACCTGCCACAGCACCACGGTCAGGAAAAGCGGATGCGCCACGCCCTGCCAGTCGAAGTAGCCGCGGATCACCCACTGGCCGAGAGGACCATTCGCAAGGCCTTGGAACATCGATTGCGGCAACGCGAGGAAGATGAACGACGCAGCGGTGATAAAGCCGCCGAAGATGACCATCGGATATGCGGGGATCTTCCGCGTGAGAATGCCCGCGATCGGGGCGAGGATCAGAATGAGCACGCTGTTCACTGCATTGGCACGGCCTGCGCGTTTACCGCCTTCGACGCCGAGTTCACGTTCGAGGAACGTGGGCAAAACGCCGTCCATGATGCTGAACACGATTTTGAGCAGCCCGATCACGGCCAGGAACATCAGCAGACGATGAAAGCCCGGGTGCCTCAGCAGCATCATGAAAAGCCGCGCCGACTCGGTCACCGCCGAACGCACCGTGAGGAAGCGCGCAGGGGCATCGTCCGCGCCCAGACCACGTTCACGCAGCAGGAGCAAAGTCGGCAGCATGAAAAGCTCGATGCCTCCACTCACGGCGAAGAGCACGCGCTGGATGCTGTATTCGCCGCCGAAGATCATCACGGTGGAGCCACCACCGCCGCCTTGTTTGATCCCATCAAAGATGAAGTAACCGGCCATGAAGCCGAGATTCAGCAGTGCATAAAAGACCGAGAAGGCCACGCTGCGCTGCTCTGCCGTGCTGAATTTCCGCGTCGCCGCGACGAGCACCGGCGTGCAGAGTGCCTCGCCCACCGCGACAGGGATAAGACCCACCGTGAGAGCCAGCCACGGCTGCGAAACTGAAATCATGACGATGCGCGCCAGGACGGCCAGCGTCACGCCGATGGCCAGCGTTCGGCGCAGACCGATCGCATCCGTGATGGAACCTGCGAGCAACGTGCAGCCCGACATCATAAGCCCCAGCAGCAGATAGCCAAACTGCGCATCCGAATCGCTCATGCCGCAGTCCTTCATGAGGTAGGACACCATCACCACCATCATGATTTTGTAACCGGTGACGCTGAGCAGCTTCAGTCCAAACGTCACCCAGAGTCCCGCAGGAGCGTCTTTCAGATTCGCGATGGCATAAATCCCGATGCCAAAGGTGGCGCCGCCGATGACATAGCCCGCCACGACACCGAGGCTCAGTTTCACCATCGCCATCCAACCCACCGCCCAGCAAAACAACGCGAGCACGCCACCCCGCAGGATGAGCGACAGAAACGAGGGAGTGGCAGGCGAGGCGTCTGACATGGCGAGACGGGGACAGCCGTTGTGCAGTTGGGTCAAGCGCGATGGTCGTTGAAATGGCCCGTCTGCTTCAGGCACCAAACGATGCATCATCAAGAATGACAGCTTTGTCATCGAATCGGCGACAGCGTTGTCATTCGCCGGATGTTCATACGGCTAATCTTGCGTTCCTGCCATGAACCCAACCTGCATCACTTCGTTATTGTTTGCCTTGGCGCTCACCGTCCACGCCGCTGGGCCATCGCAGCCGAATTTCCTCGTCATCATGGGAGAGGCGCAAGGCTGGGCATCCATGTCTGCTCCGCTGGATGACCGGAATCCCGAAGGATCGAGGAGCGACTACATCCGCACGCCGAATCTCGACGCCCTGGCGGAGCGAGGCATTCGGTTCTCCGATTTCTACGCGGCCTCGCCACGCTGTACGCCGACCCGCGCCGCGCTTTTCAGCGGTCGAAGTCCGGCGATGCTCAAGATGACCTTTGTCGGGGAGACGAAAGGGGAAGGTGGCGCGATGCCAGGGGACAAGGTGGTGTCTCCCGAGACCACAACACAACTGCCCGCCAATGTGGAGACCTATGCCACCATTTTGAGGCGTGCAGGTTATGCCACGGCGCATTTCGGCAAATGGCACGCTGGCCGGGAGGATCCGAAGGTGAATGGTTTCGACGAAAATGACGGACCCAACAGCAATGGTGGCCCGGAAAACGTCAGCGAACCCAATCCGACGCAATGCTACGCTACCGCAGAGCTTGGGATGGATTTCATGACGCGGCAGGTGAAGGCGCGGCGGCCGTTCCTGCTGCAAATCTCCCATTATCCTGGCAAGTCTCCGGAAAGCGCCACACCGGAAATGATCGAAGCGGTGAAGCAGCGCCTGAACAACCGCATCGACAGCAACCGCATTGGCATGGCCGCTGGCAATGAGGAGATCGACAAAACCATCGGTCTTGTCTTTTCGAAGCTGAAGGAACTCGGGCAACTGGAGAACACCTACATCCTCTACACCGCCGACCACGGGGCACAGGGGGGCAAGGCCAACGGTGCTCTCACGAATGGCAAAGGCACGGTTTGGGAAGGCGGCCTGCGCGTGCCGCTGCTTGTCGCCGGGCCTGGAATCAAGCCCCGGCAGTTCAGCCACGTGCGGGCGAGCACGGTGGATGTCATGCCGACCATTCTCGACCTCGCAGGCATCAAACAGGTGCCGCAGGACGTGGAGGGCGTGAGTTTGGTGGATGTCCTGAAAAAGGATCCAAACAGCCCGCCAAAACGCATGCGCGAGGAACTGGTGATTCACTTCCCGCACTACGACAAGGATCCGATTGGACCTGCCTCGGTCATCATCTACCAGAACTGGAAGATGATCCGCGTCTTCGAGACGGAGAAGCGCATGCTCTTTGACCTCTCGAAGGACATCGGTGAGCAGAACGATCTCGCGCAGGCCAATCCGAACATCGTCATCGCGCTCGACAACCGCATGATGGACTATCTGCGCTCCGTGAACGCGGGCATGCCCAAGCCGAATCCCAACTACGTCGAGGGTGGTGAGAAGTCCGGTGACCGCAAAGGCGGCAAAGGAGGTGGAGGCGGCGGTGGAAAGGGCGGCGGCAAAGGCGGCAAAAAGAAGCCGATGATGAAAGAGGAGACCGAAGTGAAACCTGATGCCAATTGAGACTCACACCGATGAAACCCGCATTCATTTCCATTTCAGCAGCCCTGCTTGCGCTGCTCGTCATCGCCGCTGCACCTGAGGAGAAAGGGAAAGGCAAAAAAGGCGGTGGAAAAGGCGGTCAGGGACAGGGAGCCGGGCCAGGCGGCCAGGTCGAGCCTGCCGTGGTGCCGCCGTATCTCTTCAACGTCTGGCTTTGCAGGCCTGGCGCTGATTCCGTCACGCTTAGCGTGCTGGCGTGGCAGGACATGGAGGCGTTCATCGCATACGGCGAACGTCCGGAATCGATGACTCAACGAAGCGCTGTGGTGAAACTCAGTGCGGGCGGGCCGCAGACGATACTGCTGGACCAGTTGAAGCCTGACAGTGCTTACTCGTATCAACTCAACTATCGGATGGGCGGTGGCGAGGCAGCACGCGACGAAGTGCGCACTTTTCACACGCAGCGCGCACTGGGATCAACTTTCACTTTCACGATGCAGGCTGACTCGCATCTCGACGTGAGCACGGATGTGCGTGTGTATCAGCAAACGCTCGCAAACATGCTCGCCGACAAGCCGGACTTCATGATTGATCTCGGTGACACGACGATGGTGGACAAGTTCGGCAACTTTTACACACGTTCGGAATCGCAATACAAGGCGCAGCGCTACTACATGGGCCGCATCGCGCACAGCGTGCCGATTTTCATGGTGCTCGGCAATCACGACGGCGAGCGCGGAGATCGTCTGGAGATGGCTGAGTGGTCGTTGAACATGCGGCAGACGTATTTTCCCAATCCCACCGATGGAAACGACAAGAACAGCTACTTCGCCTTCGAGTGGGGGAGTGCGTTGTTTGTCGGTCTCGATCCCTTTTGGGCCACGAAGCAACGCGGCGAGGACAACTGGAGCGCGACACTCGGTGACGAGCAGTATCGCTGGCTCACGAAGACGCTCGAAACCAGCAAAGCGCCGTTCAAGTTCATCTTCATCCATCATCTCGTCGGCGGTTTGGGCAAGGATGTGCGCGGCGGTGTCAACGCCGCACCCTACATGGAATGGGGCGGCAAGAACGCCGATGGCAGCGAGGGCTTTAAACAGCACAGGCCCGGCTGGGAGATGCCGCTGCATCAACTCTTTGTCAAAACGGGTGTCAGCGCCATCTTCCACGGCCACGATCATCTCTTCGCGAAGGAGGAACTCGACGGCATCATCTATCAAGATGTGCCCCAGCCCGGCCATCCGAGCGGCGGAACTCGCAGCGCCGAAGAGTATGGCTACACCGGCACGATTCTCGGCAGCTCCGGTCACCTACGCGTCACGGTCAGCTCACAGCAGGCGAAGGTCGATTACGTGCGCTCCATCGTTCCGGGCGTCACGCGCGACAACATCGCGAATGGCGCGGAGGAGCATAGTTATGTGATCAAGCCGCGACCGCGAACATGATGGTCTCAGGCCTTCACGCCTAAACGTTCACACAGTTCGCGATACATCGTGTCGCGATCATCAGACTGAAAACGCAGGATGAACGGGCGTTGATCCATGTCGTAGCGTGACGTGGCCTTGCCGTGGATGAAGAGCAGCATCATCGCATACTGGCCTGCGGTGGCACCATCGTGTGAGCGGACTCCTTTCATCAGGGCTTTTACAATGGGCGTGGGATGAAAGTCCTCGATTTCGAGCATCACCTGGGTGAGCGACGGACATTGTTCGCCAGCCTCAAGCGCCGAAATCAAAACCGCCGTGCGTTGCTTCTTCGTAAACAAACTCGTCGCGTGTGAGATGAGGTCGATCTTCTGTGGAAGCTCGGCGTTTGCGAATTCGCCCCGGAGCCGCTTCCGGGTGCGAGGCGTGTCGAGCGCCATCAACGCCTCGACATCGCGCCAGTCACTGATTCGTTTGGTGAGCATCATCTCCTCGATCTGTGAGCGTTCCTTCGGTGAAGCGGCTTCGATTGCCTCCAAATCGTAGCCGATGCCGTCATGCCAGCGCTCGTAGTTCATCTCCATGCTGTCGACGAAGCGCTTCACGATTGGCGACGCGTTTGCGATGGAACGAGGAGATGTCATTTCATCGAAAAACGACTGCGCGACCTCACGGGGTGTGCGGGCTTCTCGTTCAGCGGTGGCAAACCGGTCGGCATCCGCGGCACGTTGCCGTGCTTCGATGCCAGCACGGATGGCGTCCATGTCGGGATAGGGCTCCGGTTCCTCTGGAGGTTCGAGCACGAAGAAGAACCGTTTCTCATCGGTGAATTCACCGTTGTGGCTGGAGCCGCAGCGTTCGTAGAAGTCGATGGTGTCGTCAGAATCGCGTGGGCGTGTGCTCACGTTTTTTGCCAGCTTCAGACACGCGCCGACTGGTGGCGCGGGGAAGCCGCTGCCGATCTCAACGATGCTGTTTCCTGCGGCCAGTTCCGCGTGAATGAGGTCTTGAAGAACCTGCGGAAACTCGGCGATGGCCTTTGATTGCGAGTCAGTCAGGTTCATTTGGGTGGAGGATCACCAGGAAGCGGCTCGACACCGGCCCATTCCTTCAGATAGAAGCTCGACACCCGGCGGATGTCCTGTTGCATCACGTAGCTGTCTGTGCGGATGCGGGAGAGGTCCAGGATCTCGCGCAGCTCAGGTGTGAAGTCTCCCTTCACCTTTTCACGCAGTGTGCGCACAGCGGACATCCAGGCGCTGAAGCGAATCGACACATCGGAGACGGCCTCGTAATGCGGGTCCTGCTCCTCCGTCGTTGCATTGGCCCTCTTGAGCCGCTGGATGATGTCGCGACCTGCCGCGGTGACGGAGGTAATATGATCGGCCGTTGGGTTCGGCAGTTGCGGAATCAAGCGCATGGCAGATTCCGCACGGCGTGGATCAGCATCAAGCATCAACCCGCCAAGCTCCTTGATGAAATTGGGTTGTGCCATCATGCGTTGGATGGCCATGTCGCGACGCGTCTCACTCCCACCATATTGCGTGTAAGGCAGCCAGGCGGTCAGGGGCGAATTGGAGGGCAAGGCATCGAATTCCGCCTGTTTTTGCGCCTCTTCCTGCTTTTCCATCTCCTCCTGCGTGAGCGGTGGGGGAGGCGGCGGAATGCGTTGTACACGGAAGCGAAACGAAGACTTCGTGTCAGGCCATGGGGGGCTGCCAGTGGGTGGTTGCGGCATCCATTTGCTCCACTGCTCGTGTTCTTTGCCAGGACGGGCAGGCAGCGGAATCACAAAGCCTGCGATGCTCTCTCCGCCGAGTCTGGCGTCGATGCTGCGGTCACCACGAGTGGTGAAGACGAACACCTCCGCCGGGATGATCCAGCGACCGTTCTCCTCGCGTGCGTCGGCGACCTTGAGTGTGCCCGGTTGCGAAGCACGTCGCGTGTGATTGACGACCGAGCCGAGGGTGAATTCCGCTGTGCTTTTTTCATCGGACACGGGCTTGGCATGACCAGCAGGCAGGCGAATTTCCACTTCGAGTCGGAGTTCTTCACCATCGATGGTTGGCGGAAAGTCGGCGAGCAGATAACACACGAGTCCGCAGATGGCGAGGACGATGCCGTTGGAGGCTGCGATCGCTTTTACAAAACTTGGCGGGGCACCGCTCGCGCCGATTCGTGCGACAAGCAATCCGATCACGAATGAAGCCATGCCGCCGAGCAGGCCCATGCCGAGCACGAAGAAGCCAGCGGCGCCCTCCCGGGTGGTCATGTGATACCAACTCGCGAACGCACCTGCGGCGAAGCCAGCGCCGATCAGGCCGACAATGCCGGTGATGAGGGCGACGAGGAATGACATCATCCAGTTCATGGGCGAGGCGAAAAAAGTCACTCAGTCAGCCAGCGCAGCCACGATGGCCCCTGCCAGACGGTGGGAAGCCACGTCCAGCCTGAGCGGGTTACTGTCGTGATGATGGGCGACTTCATTTCATCGACATCGAATTTGTAAGTGTAGCCGAGCGAAGGCTTGAGCCGGCCGTTTTCGTCCAATTGGAGCCCAATCACCGTCTGCTGCTCTTTTTGGAAAAAGACGATGCCCGCGCCGGCCTTCCAGGCAATGCCCGCACCGCCGCGGCCCACGGACCAGTCATATTCGGCGAAGTAGTCGGTGGCGCGGACGGTGTGACTGGCCTCATCAAGCTTTAGTTTGATGCGGAATGTGCGTCTCATGCCATGAGCGCGGGCCAGATCGATCCATTTCGCGTCGGCGTAACGCCAGTCAGCAAAGAATTCGCCCGGTTGTGTGCCGCGTGTGATTGAGAACGGCACATCGAGGTCGTTGATGGCCATGAGGCGCGATTCCAAGTCATGCGAGCTGGTCATCGCCACTCCCGCGACAGGCTGTGCCGATCCTGCCCAGCCAGCACCTTTGAAGAACCAGCCGACGTAGATGACGCCGACGAGCAGCAGGCCCAAAATCTTCATGGGAACGGGTGCGAAGAGATTTCCGAGCGGTTGCAGCACGGGAAAGGCAGGCAGCTTCGGTGCCGGCTTGATCGATGGAAAATGAGCCGCGACATCGGTGGCGGCGCGTCGCTTTGCGGCAGCCTCTTTGGTGAGTCCGCTCCAGATGAAAAGGTGACGGCCCATCCGCAGCATCTCGATGAAATCGTCCTGCATGCGCTTCGCGCGCCAGCCTCGGTCTTCATCGCCGCTGGTGTTGTGGAGTTGGAAACCACGATGGTAGGCGGCGGCGGCACGTTCTGCGGCTTCGTGATCGGGGAACTGCGCGATGAGCGCTGATTCTCCCTCCATCGTCATGCCGACTTCGGCTACTTCGGCTTCATCGAGGATGCCCGGCAGTCCGGGCTTTGCATCGCGGATCATTTGCGGAGAAATGCCGCTGCCGAAGAGCTTTTCGCCATCCGCAAACCTTCCATCTTTTACCGGGAGACTTCCAGTCGGCTGCGGCTTGGATGGCATACGAGCGATGACCAGCTGGCCGATGACAAACGTCAGCACGATGGGAAGCATCAGCACCGCGATGAACACAATCGGTCGCAGCGACACACCGGCTCCGCGCATGATCAGGCCCACAAGCGTGAGCACCAGCGGTATTATGACGCACAACGCCAATGCAACGATCAGGCCTGCGTTGGCTCGCAAGATGGACACAAGGGAAACGGTGGCTGAATTCATGGACGATGAATTTTGCAGATCGGTGATGCGAACATCACGAAGGCAGGCAGCAGCCCAATGGGATTGGTCACGCTCATGAGGCAGAGGGTGTTTCAACCTCGCGAAGTGCCGTGCGAACACGGTCTGCGAGCGTCAGATCGTGTCGCACGACTTTGCGCATCAACGCGCGAAGCCCGGCGGACACAACGGGCGAGTTCAGTCTGTTCTCAGCGAGGATGATCAGCGGCATCTCGACGTGGTGCCATTGGGCGATGCGGTCCGGCATGTCCGCTCGTGGTGTCATGGGCACGGCGTTCATCACTTCGATCAAAACATCGCCAAGATCGGGAGGCGGCTTGAGCGATGCACGCAACATGTGCAGCGCGACTTCCGCCTTGCCAGCGAGCAATGATTGCTTGAGCACATCAGCCGCATCACCTCGCTGTGCCAGAAGCTCTGCCGCGACCATGCTGCCCGCGTCGGCCCTCGCCATGAGGTGCTGGAGATCAGAGTCAGGAGTGAGCTGCAAATCCTGCCAGAGTTCACCGAACGGGACAAACTCACGCATCAGATCGCCGGGCGGCGGCTTGTCTGGAAACCCGCAGTCCTCAAGACGCTGGCGCATGGTTTGCGTGCGCTGTTCTTGAAAAAGTTCCGCTTCCTTCGCGGCCAGTTTTTCGACGGTTTTGCAACGCAGCTTCACCGGGAGGTAAACAGTGTCCCGGCGCATCCAGGAGGATGGCATGGACCAAAGCGCATGGCTATTGAGCACATTGGCGCGCGGCCAGGCAGCCAGCCATTGGAACGTGTCCTGGTTGATTTCGACGAGAAAATAGACGCTGCACGACCTGCCCGTGTGCCGGCCGTCGTCGCCACGCAGTTCGGAGCAGGTGATGGTGCCGCAGCTCATGCAGGCGTGCATTCCGCGCGGGCCCGCGGGTTCAAACATCACCGATCGATGCAGCCGCGCGTCACATCCGCATGCGATCGCACTTTCGCCAAGAACAGTCTCGGCGGGCTTGGGGTGGGCCAGTTGGTGTCGGCGGAGGGCGTTCACGGCCGGAATCAGGCGGGCCACGCAAAGCGGACGGACTTGGGCGTGTCCGCGCTGCCGTCGAATTTGCGAAGCTGCACAAAGATCTCGATCTCATGCGGTTTGCCGTCGGCCACATGCACCCGGAACTGCACACAGCGCGGGTCTCCTTCGCTCGGGTCAAAGCTCCAGCCCCACTGGAACCAGGGCTTGCCCTGCGCACCTGTGGAACGGGCGTTGCTCTTCATCGCGTCGGGCTCAAAGACCGCCCCGGGGGTTTGCTTTCCAGAGATGCGAACGCGCCACGAACCGGACGAATCAGTCTCCTTGTAAGCCACAAAGGCGTAGTCGTCGTTGTTCACGGCATCGTAGGCGTCAACGTAGCCGAGTTGTTGGTATTGGGCGCCGCCTTGGACGGAGGCCGGGGTGTCGATGAGCTGACTCGCGGACATGGTAGTTCTTGAGTTGAGGATGCTAGTGTGGCACGATGATGCGCAACGGGGTATCCAACTAAAGACGGATGCAGGGACAAAAGGCGAGCCCAAAATCGTTGGGCGCCGTGTTTTTCATTTCCGAATCAGCCTCACCGCTTCACTGCTTCGCCAGTGCCTTCGCCGCGGCTTTTTTGAAACGCTTTGTGCGCGGGCTTGCTTCGCTGTTCGGGAAGTTCGCGCCTGCACGGCATCAGTTGGTCAGCATTTATTCGGCGGCGGCAGTCGCACGTTGGTGGCTCTTGAGTCGAAGCAGGGTCGAATGCCATGGTAGAAGATTATCCTGGTGCCTGATCTGGACGCCCCTGAGTGCTTCCAGCCATTCTTACCTCTAGACCGGAGGGCGGCCTCCGGCCTTGCCTGGTCTTGGGTTGCTTTGCGCCAGTTCAGAGCGGGCGGACCCACACGTTCCGCAGGCGTACTGGCGGCTCGTTCTTGTGGTCCTGGATGCGGATCGGCGCCTTTTCGGGGAACTCGCCGCTGTAATCGGTGACTTGCTTGTGCTTCGTCGGTCCCATGATCTTCGTGTGGTTCTGGACGCAGACGCCATTTACGAAAGTCGTGATGTAGGCGGGCTCGACCACCTTTCCATTCTCCAACTTCGGAGCGGTGAAGACGATGTCATAGACCTGCCACTGGCCCGGCGGGCGGACCGCATTCACCAGCGGCGGGGTCTGGCCGTAAACCGCGCCGGTCATGCCGTCTGCATAGGTCGGGTTTTCGAAGCAGTCGAGCATCTGGGATTCGTAGCGATCCATGAAGAACACCCCGGCGTTGCCCTTCTTCTGCGAATTGCCCTTCGTGTTCGGCTCGCTCATCCACTCGAGGTGAAGCTGGCAGCTCCCGAACTCCTGCTTCGTCCAGCAGTCACCCCCGGAGATCATGAGCACGCCGCTGTCGATCTTCCACGGGCAGGGGGTCAAGTTCCCGGTTTCCTTGCCTTTTGCGTCCTTTTCCTTGCCTTGGAGGGCGTCGGAACTCGTGCCGTCGAAAATGATGATCGCATCCGAAGGCGGTGCGCCGGGCTTCTCGCCGGGTGCCACGGCACTCGGGCGCGGACGGTCGATGTCATGTACCTTCCACTGGGTGCCCGGGATGATGGGAGTGTCCGAGTAACCGATGGGCGAGGGCTTTTCGGCACCTGGAGCGGCCGGTTTCGAGTCGGCGGCCAAAAGGACGTTGCCCAGCAGGGCGAAGGCGAGGGGAAATGCGATGTTTTTCATGCGGGATGCTGCAAACGAGACGCCACGCAGGTTGTTGCAGCGCAAGCAGCGAACTTCCGGCAAAAAGAGGTTGCCAATTCCTCGAGAACGCGGACCTTGGCAGCCCTTCAAATCGCGGGATGGAGCAGCCCGGTAGCTCGTCAGGCTCATAACCTGAAGGTCGGTGGTTCAAATCCACCTCCCGCAACCAATCTCAAGAAGCCCGTGGTCACACCGCGGGCTTCTTCGTTTCACGACTGTCCCTCCACCTCAAAATAATCATCCTCCGCGATGTCAGGGATGCCGACGACGAGGACGCGCATTTTTCCACGGGCACCATGGACGACGCCGGGCGGGATGTGGACGAGGGAGCCTTTGCTGACGGGTTGTTCGACGCCGTCGAGCATGACGGAGCCGCCGCCGTCGAGAACGTAGTAGAGTTCGGTGGAACGCTTGTGGTAGTGGAGTTTCGCACCGTCAATGTCCACCGCATGTGCCCACGCGGCGGGATGCAGACCGGCGTCTTCGCGGCTGATGAGGCGGTCACGCCAGCCGCAGGTGCTGCGTTCGCGCGGGGTGTGGCCTTCGTGGCGGACGAGGAGCGGGCCGGTGGGCGGGGGCGGGTTCATGATTGTGACGAGGGTGGATGAAGGCAGAACTTGCGCATCCTGTCGAACGCCACACGAGCCGCAAACTCTCCTGCGCTTCGCTTGTGCGGAGCGCTGATGTGCTTAGCATGCGCCAGCCATTGATGGAGGAGTACGTTCTTGCTGCTGACCTTTAGAGACTGGATGGGGAGACTGCGTGATCTCACACGCGATGGAGCCACGTGGATACGTGACGTGGTGTCGCAGAGTTCGCTGGACCCCTTTCCGCTGCGGCGATCCTTCCACGGTTATGGCAGGCGAACCTTCTGGAGTGATCTGCGCGCCGGTGTGACCGTGGCGATGCTGGACATCCCGCAGGGCATGGCCTACGCCCTGATCGCCGGGCTGCCACTGCAATACGGCATCACCTGCTCGGCGGTGGCGGCGCTGGTGGGCCCGCTGCTGGCGTCATCGCGGCACACGATTTTCGGGCCGACCAATGCAACCGCGTTCATGGTGTTCTCGTTTTTTGCAGCCTCTCCGCACATGGACCGGCTGACGATGATGCCGCTGCTGGTGTTCATGACCGCCGCGTTGCTCATCGCGGGAGCATTTTTGCGCGTGGCGGATCTCACGCAGTTCATCAGCCGTACTGTGGTGGTGGCATATGTCACCGGGGCGTCCATTCTCATCACCTTCAACCAGCTTCCTGTGCTGCTGGGCATCCCCTCCGAAGTGCTCAAGGCGACAGGGCGCGTCGTCATCACACTGCCGGGACACATCCACCGCATCCTGACGCATCTGGATCATGCCGGGTGGCTGAGCATTTTGTTTTCGGCGCTGACTTTCGGCTGCTTCTTCGGCATCAGGCGCTGGTTGCCACGCTGGCCGACATTTGCCACCACGCTGATCTTTGTCTCCCTGCTTGGGCTGATTCCCGCGGCATTCGGCCATCATGTGCCGACATTCAGCAACGCCACCTTCACGTGGGAGGCTCTTCTTCCACCTTTCCCGGATTTTCTCTCGGACACGGCCCTCTCGGATGCGAGCCGCTTGTTCGGTCTGGCGCTGGCACTGGCATTCGTGGCCACTTTGGAAAACAGCGCCATGTCCAAGACCCTGGCCAGCCGCACCAACCAGCACGTGAACGCCAACCAGGACATGCTGGCGCTGGGTGCGGCGAATCTCGCCTGCGCCTATTTCAGCGGCATGTCATCATCTTGTTCGCTGACGCGTTCCGCACTGAATCACGCCGCCGGAGCGCGCACGGGCTTCGCCAGCATGTGGAACGGCCTGTGCTGTCTCATCGGTGCCCTCACGCTTGGCGGCGCGGTCGCTTACATCCCGCGCGCCACGCTGGCCACGCTCGTTGTCTGCGTTGCGATCTCGCTGTTCAACGCGCGCCACATCTTCATCGCACTGAATGCCACCCGCTCTGATGCCACCGTGTTTATCGCCACGCTCATCGCCACGCTCATGCTTCCCCTGCATGTGGCGATCTTCGTGGGCATCGGCATCTCTGTGATGCTGTACCTGCACAAGGCCAGCCAGCCATCGCTCGTGGAGTACGGATTCAATGAAGAAGGCAACCTCGCCGAGGCTCCTCAAGGCGGACGCCAGCATCCCGCCATCTCCATCGTGCATGTCGAAGGAGATCTGTTCTTCGCCTCCTCCGAGCTTTTTCGCACGCATGTGCTGCGCTCCTGCGTCGATCCAAATCTGCGCATCATCATCCTCCGGCTCAAAAACGCGCGCCACCTCGACGCCACCTGCGCCCTGGCCATCGAGGAACTTGTGAGTGTGTTGCGGTCGGATGCGCGCGATCTCATCATCAGCGGCGTGGTGAAAGATTTGTATCGTGTGTTGAAGGACTCCGGCCTCGTCGAAGTGGTCGGCAAGGACAACATCTTCCCCGCCAGTCCAGCGAATCCAAACCTCTCCACCCGCAACGCCCTGCGCCGCGCCCAGGAAATCCTCGGCAGCAAGGATGCCGAGGTGCGCATCTATTACGATCCGGCCAAGAAGCCAAAAACGTAGTCTCTTTATGAAATGGTCCTTCCGCATCTTCACCTTCGCCGGCACGGAGGTGCGCATCCACATCACTTTCTTCCTGCTGCTGCTGTTTGTCGCAGGTCACGGCCTCCTGAGCGGACAAGGCATGGCGCTCGCGCTCGAGATGATGCTTTTCATCGTCGTCATGTTTGCCTGCGTGGTGCTGCATGAATTCGGACACGTCCTCGCCGCACGTGGCTACGGCATCAACACCCCGGACATCACGCTGCTGCCCATCGGCGGCGTGGCGCGTCTGGAGCGCATGCCGCGCAAGCCATCGCAGGAGTTCGTTGTCGCCATCTGCGGCCCGCTGGTCAATGTGATCATCGCAGCGGTCATACATCTCGCCTTGGGCAGCCAAAGCGGTTTCGATCCGGGCTACGACTTCGGCAAAACGGGGCACTTCTTTGAGAAGATCATGATGTGGAATGTCTTCATGGTCTTCTTCAACCTCGTCCCCGCCTTCCCGATGGACGGTGGTCGTGTGCTGCGCGCGCTGTTCGCCATGTTTCTCGACTACGGCCGGGCCACACGACTGGCGGCGTCGATCGGACAAGGCATCGCCATGCTCGTGGCCATCACCATGCTGCTGTCCGCCACGTTTCACCCGATGCTGCTGCTGATCGCGTTTTTCATTTTCATGGCAGCCGGACAGGAGGCTGCGGTCGTCACGCAACAGGAAGCCACCCGCAATCTGCGCGTGCGCGATGCCATGCTCACCGACTTCCGCACGCTGCCGCCTGATGCAGTATTACGAAATGGAGTCGAGTTGTTGCTTGCGGGTGCGCAGCAGGATTTTCCCGTGCTCGATCCTCAGGGCAGCATGCAGGGGATGCTCACGCGCCACGACCTGATCTCCGCTCTCGCGGAAAAAGGTCCGGATCACCCGGTCGTCGAAGTCATGCGCAGCTGCCCCGCCGCCACACACCCCGCCACGGATCTGCCGCAAGCCATGGACGCGCTCTCTGCCAGCGAATGCCCCGCGCTGCCGGTCATCGACCCGCTCAACGGCGAGCTCGTCGGCCTCCTCACCGCCGAAAACATCGGCGAGACGCTCATGGTGCGCGCGGCACTGATGAAACTGCGTACAGCAGCTTGATCCCGGAGGGATCAAAGAAATTAGCCGGTGGTCGAAGCCGCGAAGCGGCTGAACACCACCAGACAAGACGAAACACACCGTTTGTTTCAAGAGCGCATCCCGGCAGGGATGCGAGAAGCGAGCGTTGGCTCTTCGTTCACGCCGGAATCGCGAACACCTCTCGCATGCCTCCGGCATGCGTCCTTGAGATTTGAAACATCATCGCGTGATCCAGGGGCAGCGTCTGCTGCGCAGACTAGCCCCTGGCTAATTTCTTTGATCCCTCCGGGATCGCGGGATTTACTCTGCTTTCGGCAGATTCACCGCAGGTAATGGTGCGACGATATTCACCGGCCACGGCACAAACTTCTCGATGATGCCAGGGCCAAGTTCCTTGCCGGTCTCATAGGCACGGCGGAACATTTCGAGCTTGGCGTCGATGTTATCGACGTGATGCAGCGCAATCGCCTCCGGTGTTTTGGGCAGCACAGGCGATCCAAATTCATGCGTGCCGTGATGCGCGGCAATGAGATGCAGCAGATGCAGGCGCACGGTTTCCGACGCGGGTTCGAGCATGGTCCATGTCGCCGCATCAGGAGCCTCCATCAACTCACGCCAGAGCTTGTTCACCAGTTCCAGGCCGAGCGGAATGTGCCCGAGCATCTCCGCGGTGAGGTTGTAGGGCATCGTGAAGCCGGATTCGGCATACACATTCTCCCAGAGCTTGCCGCAGTCGTGAAACAGCACGCCCGCGATCATCAGATCACGGTTCAAGTTCGGATAAACACCCGCGATCGCCACCGCACAGCGCATCATCTGCGCCACGTGTTCCACGAGGCCGCCGCGCCGCGCGTGATGATTCTTCCGCGCCGCACCCGTCCGGCGAAAACGCTCGCCATGACGCTCCAAAAACACCAGGCAGAGCTTCAGCAGACGTGGATCGCGAATCGACTCGATGAAAGCCACCATGTCGGCGTAATCGGCCTGCTGACGTGCGGCGAGATCGGGATCACCGAGCAGCAGAGTGCTCGTTTCCTCCTCGGAAAGCGCCCGCATCTGCACCTGACGCGGCTCCAGGCCGTATTTGCCGTCCACCCACTGCCCGGCGAGCTGAAGGAACGCGTTGCGCGCGAGCTTCGCCACTTCCTGAAACTGCGGATTGTTGTCAAACACACGCCACAGCAGCGAATCACCCGCATCCACGAGTTTCACCTCGAAAAATGGACTTCCCGTGCTCGTCGTCTTCTCCAGTCGCGACTCCACCTGCACATGCAGGCGATACGGCTGCGGCGACTGGTTCGCGATCTGCCGCAGTTGCGTGATCGTGATCAGATCGAGGTCGTCGGGCATCAACTCGCTCATGACTGGGCGTCCTCGGTTTGACCAGCCTCGATGTTCGAACCCGGTGGCTTCCTCCCAACAGCCTCGTGATCACGCACATGATCATCTTTCCCAATCAACATCAGCAGGACCATGCCCATCGCCGGAACCAACGTGATGACCAGAAACCACAGAATGCGCTCGTTGGTCGCGAACCGGCGGCGATTCAGCACATAGGCCAGCACCATCAGGTAAACCACAAAATAGACACCCAAGACAATCACCGCGCCCGTGGAAAAAGAAATCTGAAATTTGAACTCCGGAGTCATATTCGGCCGGATTGAAGCGGACTTGCGTTGGAAACGCAATGAACTTCCAGCGCTCTACGCCGCTCCACCAATCTCCTTCCACGGTCCCTGCTTGAGCACGATGTCGGGCACGAGCGACTGCCAGTTGGGATCACGCGCATGGATCATGTTCCGCACCTCGGCGCTGGTGTGGAAGAGGAATTCCTGATTCGGCTCCTCCAACGCACGCACGCAGTTGGTTTCGATGAGGTAGCGCAACAGGTGCTTCTGTTCGGGCGTGACGCGGGCTTCGTTAACGCCGCGGATTTTTCCGCTCATCGGATCGCCCATCGGATAGACATAGACGCGGACCTGGTTCTTGAAGAGGCGGCCAAAGGCTTCGAGCAGGCCGCCTTCGAGGTCGGTGCACCAGCGTTCATTGAACAACTCCTGGAACAGTGGCAAACCAAGCACGATGCCGATGGGGCACTGCGTGTGACGCGCGAGATAACTGCTGACGCGATGGAACTCAGGATACTTCGAGATGAGCACGTTTTTGCCGAGCGCCTGCAATATGTCCGCACGCGCGAGGAATTCGGTGTCCGGCACCTCGGCGCCTCCGGCGAGGAGGTTGTGCATGGTGATCTCAAGGATTTCGACGTTGTTCTGCGCTGCTTCGCCAAAGTCCGTCTGAAACGCTGCCTGCCCGCGCTCGATCATGTCAAGGTTCAGCTTTGTGATCGGATCAAAGCTGCCGCGCTTGAGGAAGACGGGCTTTTTGTAGAAGACATCGGATGCCTGCCAGATTTCGCCGTTCGCACCAAACAATGCGGCATCGGCGAGACCGTGACGCACAAGCTGAAGGGCAACGAGACGGTCTTGAAACTCAGAAGAGGCGAACGCCGGGCCGCTGAAGTCGATCATGTCGATCTCGACGCGTTTGCGTGAGAGATCATCGAGCAGGCTCTGCAGGAACGTGGGCAGATCATCGCGCAGGTGAAAGGCGGCGTAGAGCAAGTTCACGCCGAGCTTGCCGAGAGCGTCGGACTGACGCGCATTCGAGTCATCCAGCAGACGGACGTGCATCTGGATGTCGTTTCCGGGCCCGCAGGGTTCGGTTTGAAACCGCAGGCCGAGCCAGCCGTGGCATTCCTCCTTCGTGTCGCGATACGATCTGGCGCGCACGGTGTCGGCAAGCGTGAAGAAGGTCGTGGTGGTGCCGCGCTTTGCATTCAACCGCTGGATGAGCATCGGATATTCGTGCTCCAGCATGGCGCACATGCGCTGGCGCGAGACGTAGCGCGTGGCCTTGCCGTAAATCTCGTCGCTGATGATCATGTCATAGGCGGACATGGTCTTCGCCACGGTGCCGGATGCTCCGCCGGCGCGGAAGAACCAGTTCGCGATCTCCTGCCCGGCGCCGATCTCGGCGAAGGTGCCGTAGATGGTGTGGGCGAGATTGATCTTGAGAGCCTTCTCAAGCGTGCCGGGGCGGTCGTTGACGGAATTCATGTGGGTGAATCATGATGCGCATGCCGTGCGGCGATGCACGAGGCATTTGAAGGCGCTTCCAGCGCCGTCGGCATCGAGAAGCTGTGCCGGAGCACCGTGCGGACGGAGAAAATCGGCGAGTGTCTGGTATGAAACCTCCTCAAGGCCGAGTTCATGCAACCACGCGCGATAGTCGGTGAAATTGATGTCAGCAGTGATGTCCTGGCGGCCGGGGTTGGCATAGATGTCGGCTCCAGTGAGCCGTTGATGCAAAAGATAAGCACGCAGCGTGCCGTGTGGCCGGCGATGGTAGAGCTGCGGAAATTCGTCGCCATAGTCGATGGTGAGCATGGCACCGCCTTGCCAATGCGGCGTCCAGTTTCGCAGCCAATCGTGGATGCTGGGATGAATTTCGCAGCGCTGATGGTCTTTGAAAACGGTGTGACGAAGAACGCTGAAGTGAGCAGGATCGAAATCGTGCGGATGCAGCGATTCGGGAACCCAGACTTCGAGCCAGCGCTGCTCGACGGCGTTCCACTGCACAAGCGTGGCCGGAAAAGCATCGAGCAGCTCGTTGTGATAGATGAAGGCGTGGCCCTGAGCGCGGGCGAGCGCAGATTCGATGTCGGTATGCCAGTGGACCGCGCTGCCGAGGCGCTTTTGCTGCTGCTCGCGAAGCACAGGCGAGGTTTCGACGATGTGGAAGGTGAATTTGCGACGCGTCCACCAGCCAAGAGCCTTGCGTACGCTTTGCATGAGCGATCCGTCGCCTGCGCCGATTTCGATGATGTGGCGCACGCGTGGCTGGAGGCCCGATTCCGATTTAAGCCAGGCCGCGGCAGCGCCCCGGAGGCTTGGCGAAAGCGTCGCCGAGGTGCTGAAATCGCCACGCGAACCAACGGTGCGGATGTGACGTGTGTAGTAGCCACGTTCGGGATCGAACAGGGCACGAGCCATGAATTGGGAGAAGGGCTCGGCCTCAGGCGGCATTGGAATGCCGCGCTCCCGGCTAGAAGCATCGGATGATTTCATCAGCGATGATCTCCAGCCCTTCCTGAACGATGTGCTGCGGCTGCGAGTAGGTGAGGCGCAGGCATTCGTGTGGATGACGCCATTCGTGGTCGATGCCGAAGGCGAAGTAATGGCCGGGGATGACGAGGACTTTGCGCTCCTTCAGACGGCTGTAGAGCTCCTTCGCGGTGATCGGCAGACCGTTGATCCAAAGCCAGAGGAAGAAGGCGCCTTCCTGTTTGTGCAACGCCCACGGGACTTTGTCGCCCAGCGCGTTGGCGAGAACGGATTTGGCGAAGTCGGAACGCTCGCGGTAAAACGGACGAATCACCTGCGGACCGAGCTTGATGAGCGTGTCGTCTTTGAGCAGCGGCAGGAGCAGCGCCTGGCCGATGTTGCCGTTCGCGAGGGAGACGATGGCGTTCATGTTCGACAGGGCCTTCACGATGGGTGCATCAGCGACGATCATGGCGGTGCGCACGCCGGGAAGGCCGACCTTGCTCATGCTGATGCTGAAGATCATGCCAGGCCGCCATTTCGGCTGGAAGCCGTTGTGGATGACGCCGGGAAATGGATGGCCGTAGGCATTGTCGATGATGAGCGGAATGCCGTGCGCGTCTGCAAGCGAGTGGAGGCTGTCGAACTCGTTTTGGGTGAGGACGTTGCCGGTGGGGTTCGTCGGGCACGAAACGCACATCGCGGCGATGTCGGGTGTGATGCGCAGGCGGTCGAAATCGACGTGGTATTTGATCTCGTGTGGTGCGGTTTCGACGATGCGCGGCAGGCAGGCGGTGAACTGGCCCTCGGTGAGCGCTTGATTCGCGTAGCCGATGTAGTCGGGCAGCAGCGGGAAGAGGATGCGGCGTTTTTTGCCCGCGGTGTCGCCTGCGAGAAGATTGAAGAGGAGGAAGCACGCACTTTGCGAACTGGGCATCACGGCGATGTTTTCGCTGGTGACATCCCATCCGCATTCGCGTTTCAAAAAAGCGGCGAAGGTTTCACGGAAGAGCGGATTGCCGCCGGGCGGGTCGTAATTGAGGAGCGTTTTGTCGATGCTGCCGTCGTCGAGCATGGCCTGCATTTGCGTGCGCCAGAGTTTCTGCACTTCGGGAATCGCGGCAGGCTGGCCGCCGCCGAGCATGCGCATGTCGGGATGGGTGGTGAGCGCGGCTCCGCAGTCATCCATGAGTTCCTGGATGCCACTGGGGCCGGCGAGGCGCTGACCGAGGTCGGAAAAAGTGGGTTGCATCAACTGGTGACGATGGTCTGCACCCACTGGCGGATGTCAAAATCCTTCGCGGTCTTTTCCACCTGCCAGCGGCCGTCGGCATTGAGACGAAAGCTGCCGATCCAGCGCTGGTGCCATTCTTCGGGTGCGATCATGCTGAGGTGGCGTTTCCCATCGACGTCGTAGAGATGATAAATCTCGCCGCAGACCGGCTCGAAACCGAAGTGGCTTTCGTAAATGAGCTTGTTCCAGTTGAACGCGTCAATGACCTCCATGTAGCGCTCCTGGATTTCAACCATCTCTTGCTGCAACTGGCGCTCGACGCGGGTGATGCCCCGCGTTTTGAACGTGGTCAGGTCCTGCGGGATGATCTTGGCGGCCAGACGTGAAACTGGATACGGCAGGTAGTTGCCGCGTGGCTCGATGGCTTGCAGTGCTGTGTCGATGGGGTCCAAAACCAGGGGGAATCAGGACCACCAGTGTGGCCACGGGTCGGGACCGATGCAAGACGGTGCTTTGTGGGATTGAACGCCGGGCCTGGATGTCATACTATGCATTTGATGAAGTTCACCCTCCGCCTCTTTGCCTCCTCGCTGCTCGCAGCATGGCTTGCCTCCTGTGCATCGTCCACGATGGACAGCGTACCCACCACGGCGGAGCTGGACTCTTATGAACACGTGCTGCGCGCCCGTTTCCAAAGCCATTACACCGAGCTGGACAAGCAGCGTGCGTCCGGATCGATCAGCAAGGCGGAATACGACGAGCGCAAGCGTCAGCTTGACTCCTGGGTCGCAGAAAAGGTCAACGAGGCAGCGTGGCAAAAGCATTTCCTGGCCGAATCCGAACGCAAGGCAAACGGCATCCCGACGCCGGATGCGCCAGTGGCCTTGAATCCCGGAACTGCAGGCGGTTCCATGGGATCGTTTTACCGCCCTATGAATCAAAATTTCTCCCAAGCAGCGGGTCAAAGTGGCTCCGCGGGGCTCGGCACCGTGCAGGCGGCCAGGGCTCAGTATGAAAACGCTCAAACCATGCGCACCTCCTCAGGCGGGGCCTATTTGTCCACGCCTCCGCCAGGATCCGTCTATGACTATGACGTGAAGCGGTGAGTTGCGGCAGGAATACCTTCGGCGGTTGAGGATTTGTCGCCGGACATTGACCGGGCGTTGGCGGCGAAGTAAGGAGGCTGTTTCGCATCCGTCGATGACCGACCTCCTCCAACACCCCCTGTGCAACGCCGAAGACCTGGGCAAGGCGATCCCGGACCACGAGTTCGGCGTGTCTGTGTGCCTGCCGCTGTGGAAGCATGTGGTTGGCTATGAGGAAGGCGACCAGGAGATTGTGTCGAAGTTCAAATCCGGTTATCCGCGTTTCTGCTGCCCGCCTGCGATCACGCGGCTCTTTGAGGCTGCTGAAAAGAAATTCGCCGCCGCAGGCGAGCGCTGCGTCGTCTTTCCGCGTGTCGTGCATGCGGAGCGTTGCGTGAAGTTCATTGAAGCCGGTCGCGCGGTCGAATGGACGGCGCATCAGCTCGGTGTCGCGGTGTTTCCGGCCGAAAGTTATGTGAAGGCGCGCAAATTCTGGCGCTTCTGCGGTGAATGCGTGAGCACACGGCAGGCGGCGGATGCGCTGGGAGAGCAAACCTGCGCCACCAGCGTCGAAGAAGGCCGCGCGGCCAACCGAACCATCCGCGAGCGCATTGCCCGGCTTGCAGGGCAGCAGCCGGAGGACGTGTTTCTCTTTCCTTCCGGCATGGCGGCGAATTTCGCCGTGCATCGCATGCTCACACATCTGTTCCCTGACCGCAAAACAGCGCAGCTCGACTTCCCGTATGTCGATGTGCTGAAACTGCAGCAGTTCTTCGGCAGCGGTGCGCATTTCCTGCCGCTCATCAAGGACAGCGAGTATGACGATCTGCGCACGCTCCTGCAAAACGAGCCGCTCGCCGGCCTCTTCTGCGAAGCACCGAGCAATCCACTGCTGCGCTGCGTCGATTTCGAGCGGCTGCTGGCGATTCGTGCCGCCGCACAGCCCGGCGTGCCGGTCGTCGTCGATGACACCATCTCCACCGTGGCGCATGTGGATGCGCATCGCGTGGCCGATGTCGTCACCACCAGCCTGACGAAGAGCTTTTCCGGCGCGGGGGATGTTCTTGCCGGAAGTGTGGTGCTGAATCGCAAATCACCGCATCACGCCGCCTTCTCCGCCTTTTTGTCCGCGCACGCCGACCACGAACTCTGGCGTGGCGACGCCGTGGCGCTCGAACTCAACAGCCGCGACTTCGTGCAACGCGCCGACACCATGAGTCGCAACGCCCAAGCACTTGCCGATCATCTGCGCTCGCATCCGAAGGTGGACCGCGTGTGGCATGCGGGCACGGAAGGAGGCCGCGGCTACGAGTTCATCCACCGTGAGAGCGGCGGCCACGGCTGCCTGTTTTCCTTCACGCTCAAAAATCCACAGAAGACGAGCGCGACGTTCTACGACGCCCTGCGCATCTGCAAAGGGCCGAGCCTGGGCACGAATTTCACGCTCGTGTGCCCCTACACCCTGCTCGCGCACTACGAAGAACTCGACTGGGTCGAGAGCGTCGGCGTCAGCCGCTGGCTCATCCGTGTGTCCGCCGGTCTGGAGGACACTCAGAAGCTGATCGCTCGATTTGACGAGGCGCTGGCCAAGGTGTGAAAAGCCGCGCTTCGCCCGTCGTTTGTTCAGCCACCATGAAGCGCCTCACTTTTCTCGCCCTCGCCGTTTGCGGTCTGTTTTCCACGCTGGTTCACGCCGCCGATTCGCCGGTTTATGAACTGCGCATCTACACCTGCAACGAGGGCAAGCTCGACGCGTTGCTCGCGCGTTTTCGCGATCACACCTGCAAGCTGTTTGAAAAGCACGGCATGAAGAACGTCGGCTACTGGGTGCCGATGGATGAGGAGAACGGCTCGAAGACCACGCTGATCTACATCCTCGAACACAAGAGCCGTGAGGCGGCGAAAGAGAGCTTCAAAGCCTTCGGGGCCGATCCCGAGTGGCAGGCGGCACGCAAGGCGAGCGAGGAAGGCGGCAAAATCCTCGCCAAAGCACCCGAGTCGATCTTCATGACGACCACGGAGTATTCGCCGCCGCTGACCATCGCGAAGGGAGACAAGCCGCGTGTGTTTGAAATGCGCACCTACACCACGCCGGAGGGCAAGCTCGACGCATTGCACTCCCGCTTCCGCGACCACACGATCAAGCTCTTCACCAAGCACGGCATGAGCCACGTCGCCTACTGGGTGCCGACGGACAAGGAAAAGGGCGCGGGCACGAAACTCATCTACATCCTCGCCCACGACAGCAAGGAAGCCGGCCTCGCCTCCTTCGATGCCTTCCGCAAAGATCCCGACTGGGTCAAAGCGAAGGCCGAGAGTGAAAAAGACGGCCCGCTGACCATCCAGCCGCAGGCCGAGGGCGTGAAGAGCGTTTACATGAAGGCGACGGACTTCTCGCCGATTCAGTAAGCGCTGGATCGTTCGGTTTTACCGCAAAGGGGGCAAAGAGGCAGATAATCAAAACCTCTGCCAACTCTGCTCCTCTGCCCCACTGCGGCAAAATCGAGTCACCCACAGCATCGCCGGCGAACCATGATGGCCTACGGAAGACACGGAATCAGGGTTTGCTGGCTTTGATCCAGCCACGGAGCATGTCGCGCAAGACGCCCATTTCACGGAAAAGCTGGGCGAGGTCGTTGTGAAAGTGCTCGAAGCACCACGGGCCGCGGAAGGCGGACTGCCAGCCGATGTCGAAGCAGCGCTTCAGGTCGTAGGCCTTGTGGGTTCCATCAGCGTCGAAGTCACGAGCTTTGAAATCGCACGACACGGCGAAGGGAAAAGCTTTCGTGAGGCCGTCGTAGCGTGCTGCATCGGTCCAGTTGCCAGTGTCGGGTTGCGAATTGAGATCGTTGCCGACGGCCTGGATGACGTTGGGAATCGCGTCGGGATCGCCCTGCATCCAGCCGAAGTTTTCAATGAGCACACCGATGCCCTTTTCACCCGCGTAGTCGATCAATTCGCGATACGAGGGCACGAGCAGCTTCAAATCAGGCGCGTTCGGTCCCGGCAGCGGACGCACCCAGCGCACGCCGAGCAACGCAGCGGCATCGATCGTTTTGCGATACACCGCGATGGATTCGCGACGTAGATTTTCATCCGCCGCGGCCAGATCGAGGCCCTTCTGGTTCATCTTGAGGTTCGTGAGCACACAACCGGCATGCGCCGCGGCCTGGCGCAGTTGTTCGAGATACTTCGGCTCCAGCGAAACGAGCGTGGCGGTCATCAAATCGATCACACGCATGTCGAGTTCGTCACGCATGATGCGCGGGAGGTCGAGCAGGCGCAGTTTGCCCGGCTGCGCGGTTTCGACGAGATGCCGTACGAATGAGCCGGTGGTGATGCCGAGTTCGAGTTTCAGCTCTGGCGCAGGCGCGGCGGCCAGCGTGAGCGGCAGGGCCTGGAGAAAGCGACGGCGTTTCATGGTGGAAGGATCAACGAAGTCATTGCCCAAGTTCACTCATGGCCCACAATGAACGTCCTGCCATGAAATCGCTTCTCCCGTCTCTGCTCTGCTTCGTTTCGCTCACCACCGCATCCTTCGCCGCGGATGAATTCCCGCTCGTCGAGGCCAAGGAATGCCGCCCGCGCAACGGGCTGCCGAATTTTCTGGCGAAGGCGAACACACCGGGCGCGGAAGTGAAGATTGGTTATCTCGGCGGCTCGATCACGGCGCAGCCTGGATGGCGGCCGAAGACGCTGGCGTATTTTCAGAAGACGTATCCGCAGGCGAAGTTCAGCGAGATCAACGCGGCGATCGGTGGCACGGGATCGGACCTCGGCGTGTTTCGTCTGAAGCAGGACGTGCTGGATCACAAGCCCGATCTCATGTTCGTCGAATTCGCCGTGAATGACGGCGGTGCGGCACCGGAGCAGATCTTCCGCTGCATGGAAGGCATCGTGCGCCAGACCTGGAAGGCGTTGCCGGAATGCGATATCTGCTTTGTCTATACTCTGACCGAGGCGCTCGCGCCCGCGATGCTCGTGGGCAAGTTCCAGCGCTCGGCGAGCGCGATGGAGAAGATCGCCGATCACTACGGCATCCCGACGATCCACATGGCGATGGAAGTCGCGAAGCTGGCGAAGGAAGGCAAACTGGTGTGGAAGGCGAAGCTGCCCAAGACCGACGAGGAGAAGAAGGCGCTTGAAGGCAAATTCGTCTTTGCACCCGACAGCGTGCATCCGCATCCGGAGACGGGACACGAATTGTATCTCGCCGCCATCGTGCGCTCGATGGAACCGATCAAGGCAGCATCGAAAGCACCCGCAGCACACACACTGGGCGCGCCGTTCATTGCCACGAACTACGAACAGGCCAAGCTGCTGCCGATCTCGGACGCGACACTCTCAAATGGTTTCAAACTACTCGATCCGAAGACGGATGAGTTCGGCAAACGCTGGGCGAACCGCATGACGACGCTGCACAAAGGCTCGAAGCCGGGCGAGACGATCACCTTCAAGTTCAAAGGCACACGCTGCTCGATCTACGACATCATCGGACCCGATTGCGGCCAGGTGATCGTGACGCTGGACGACCAGCCCGCGAAGATCGTTCCGCGCTTTGATGCCTACTGCACCTACCATCGCCTGAGCGCACTCATGATCGGCAGCGACCTTGAGGACACGGTTCACACGGTGAAGATCGAGATTCATCCCGAGCAGCCGGACAAGGCGAAGATTCTCGAGAAGAACGGCAACAAGATCGACAAGCCGGAGCGGTTCAATGGAACAGCGTTCTACGCAGGTGCTATTCTTTTGGTGGGCGAAATTATCAAGTGAAGGGGATGTCTTCGTCACGGGATGCATATCAAACCTTTATTTAGCCCCGAGCTGAAAAGCAGGAGGTGATGTTTCCGGCTGTCACCCGACATGTCCGCCGATCCTGCCCAAGTTGAACAGATTCTCACCGGAGCGCTCCACCGTGCCAATCACATTGAGCGGCACGTGTATCTCACCGCGGCCTGCAACGGTGACTCGACGTTGTGGAATGAGGTTTGGGACCGTCTGCGCAACACGGAGTGCGCGTCCGGACGCACTCGCGGTGTGAAGCGGTACACCGCGCCGTTGCAAAGCCCGGGAGCCACGGAGCACCCAGGAACGATAGTGGGGCCGTATGAGTTGAAGCAGATCATTGGCGAGGGAGCGCTCAGCATGGTGTGGCGCGCGGAACGGAGCCAGCGGCTGCAGGAGTTTGTGGCGGTCAAGGTCTTGAATGTGGATGCAGAAGGTTTTTTGAAGCGGTTTGAGGCGCGGAAGCATGCGCTGGCCTTGATGGATCATCCGGGCATATGCCCTTCGCAGGCATGCGGAACATCGCCCGGAGGCAGGCCATGTCTGGTGAGCCCTCTGCAGCACGGCGTGCCCATCACCCAGTTTTGCGATGACCAGAAGCTGCCCTTGCCGATGCGAACACGCCTCTTCATCCAGGCGTGCGAGATCATCCATCATGCTCATCAGCGCGGCGTGGTGCATGGCGGCATCAAGCCTGCCAACCTGCTGGTGAGCTGGGGCGAGGACGCACAGCCCGTGCTCCACATCACCGATTTCGGGGTCGCGGCGGCCCTGAACCACGCCTGCGCCGCGTCCGACAGCGGACGCTGGCGCGCACCGCCCGCCTACTTCGCCCCCGAGCACACCGTGGGAGGGACGATCGACGCGCGCACGGACGTTCATGCGCTGGGCACGCTGCTGCATGAACTGGTGACCGGACGCCTGCCGTTCGATGTACCGGAGGGCGCGGAGGGCGAGGAAGTGTTGCGTCTGATCCGCGAGACGCGTCCGCCAAAACCTTCCGCCTGCGTGGCGGCATTGCCGAGAGCACAGATCAACGGCATCGCATTGAGCCGCCAGACCGAAGCCGCGCCTCTCATTGCGAAGCTGGAGGAATACTTCGACTGGGTGGTGATGCGCGCCTTGGAACCGGACCCTGCGGAACGGCCATCCACCGCCAGCGCCCTGGCCGGCGAATTGCAGCGCTTCGTCATCGCGGCAGAAGCGGAGGAGAAACTGCGGGCCGTGGGCGAGGAGAATCGTCCGGGCAGCGTCCTGCGGGAGCACCGCGGGTTGTTTGTCACGGCGGTGGTGCTGGTGATGTTGATCGCCGGTGTATTGGGGGTCGCGGGCTGGCTGCTCTACCAGGAGAGGGTGCAGACGAAAGCAGTGGAAAAGAAACGGCAGGAAGACGCGACCGCGATGACCGCCGACTTTTTGCATCACATGCTGACCGGACTGTCTCCGGAAGCGGTGAAACAACACGACACCGCGTTGCTCAACCACATGCTGCATGAGGCTGAGGACCGTCTCGGTGCCTACGCCGAACATCCTGCTGCGGCGGCGAAGATGCAGGAGACGATCGGCCTGACATACCTGGCATTGTCGCAACCGGCCGACGCTGAGAAACAACTCGAAGGCGCTTTGGAGAAACGCCGGCTGGCCTTGGGATCCGACCATGCGGAGACGTTGCTCACGATGAAGAACCTGGCCGTGGCGTTGAAGGATCAAGGACGCTCCACCGAGGCCGAGGTTCTGCTGCGCCACACTCTGACGACGCAGCAGCGCGTGCTCGGCGCGGAGCATCACGACACCTTTGTGACGATCACCGTGCTGGCCGCGGTATGCGATGACCAGGAGAAGCGCGTGGAGGCGGAAAACTTGTATCTGCACCTCTGGCAGGTGCAGAAGCGGCTGCTGGGCCCTGATCACCTCGAAACACTTGGCACCATGGGCCGGCTGGCCTCATCGTATCAGAATCAGGGCCGGTTTACCGAGGCGGCGAAGTTGTGCCAGGAGCGGTTGGAGGGGTGCACGCGCGCGTTTGGCCCGCGCGATCCGCGCACGGTTGTCTCCATGACCATCGCGGCGGAGGCATTCGAGGCAGACGGGCAACCCACGGAAGCGGAGAAGCTTTTTTTCGGGGCGCTGGAGATCATGAAGCAAACGCTCGGCACAGACCATCCGGACACGCTGGCGCAACTCGACAAGCTGGCGTTGTTCCAGAGCCGTCATGGCCGGCGTTCGCAGGCGCTGGCGCTGCACCAACGCAGCCTGGACGTCAAACGACGAACTCTCGGAGAGCTGCACCCGCAGACCATTCTTTCCATGCAATTCCTCGCAGAGGAAAATGAGGCCGCCGGACGACGCAAGGAAGCGGAGGAGGCGCATCTGCAGGTGCTGGACACGCTGCGCAACGCCCGCGGCCCCGGCCATCCGGACACGCTGGCGGAGATGGACTCACTCGCCGCCGTTTACGGACATCATGGCCGTGCCGTGGAGGCCAGAAAACTGGAGGAACAGGTGCTGGAGGCACGACAGCACACGCTGGGTGAACAGCATCCTCAAACGCTGCGGACGATGCGCCGCCTGGCGGAGGCTTATGAGGCGGAAGGACGCCACACCGAGGCAGAACGGCTGCATCTGCAAACCTTGGACGCCATGAAGACCGCATTCGGTCCGGGTGATCCGGACACGCTCACCCAAATGAACACCGTGGCGCACATGCACCTGCGCCATGATGAACCCCAACGCGCGGCGGAGATGTTTGAAAAAATCCTGGAGATTCAGCAACACGCGCTGGAGTCCGGCCACGCCGACACACTCGAAACGCTGCACAACCTGGCACAAACTTACCAACGCCTGGGCCGGTCCCAGGATGCCGAGGCCATTTGCCAGCAGGCATTGCAAACGTTGCGCCAGCAGGCCAACGCTGACCCTCATGCCATGGCGGCGGTGGCAGCCAGCCTGGGTGCCTTGCATCTGGAAAACAAACACTTTGCCGAGGCCGAGATTGACCTGCGTTTCTGTCTCGACCTGCGCGTGAAGCACGACGCTGAGCACTGGCTGCGTTTCGCCACAGAAAGCCTGCTCGGGGAAGCTCTGCTGGAACAACAGCGTCTGGAGGAGGCCGGTCCGTTGTTGCGCAATGGTTACGACGGCTTGCTCTCACGCGTGGGAACCCTGCCGGCTGATTCCCGCGACGAAGTGCGATCCGCGCTTGCGCGTCTTGCCCGGTTCAGCGAAGCCGCGCAAAACACCGAAGAAACCGCCAAGTGGAAACGCAAGCTGGCGGAGTACGATCAAAGCGGACGCATCGCCGGATAGGATGCGTTCAATGATTCGCTGTCACTTTGGCATCGTCCTCGGAGTCGGATTCTCGACGTGACCGGCGTCGCGTTGCTCAGTGCCGCGGGTTTCATTGTCTCCAATCGTCTGGCGGGCGATGTCGGCGAATCGGAGGAGACGCTGGACGATTTCAGGATGCGCGGCGGAGACTTCGTTTTGCTCGGCGAGATCGTGCTGCACGTCGTAAAGGGCGAGAGCTTGAGATACGGGCTTCTTTTTGTTTTTCGCCACGCCGTGGCCGCCCATTTCTGCGATGGGCAGGTAGAGCTTCCAATCGCCTTCACGGACGGCCTGGAGCTGGGTGACGTTGTAGTAATAGAAGCCGGCGCCGTCGTAGGGCGAACGGGCGTCTTTGTCGCCGAAGAGCAGCGGGCGGATGTCGCGGCCGTCGATGGGTTTTTGCGGCTGTTTGGCCCCGGAAATGGCGGCGAGTGTCGGGAGGAGGTCCATCATCGTGCAAAGCTGAGTGCAGGTGGTTCCTGCGGGTACTTTGCCGGGCCAGCGGGCGATGCACGGCATGCGCTGGCCGCCTTCGGTGGTGCTGTAACCCATGCCTCTGTAGGGCGCGTTGCTGCCCTGCGGTGGATTGCGGTTCACCGCACCGTTGTCGTTCGTCCAGATGACGAGCGTGTTGTCGTCGAGGCCGTTGTCTTTGATCGCCTTCAAGATTTCACCGGCAGACCAGTCGAGTTCTTCAATCGCGTCGCCGTAGAGACCGTTGGCGGATTTGCCACGAAACTCCGGGCCGGGATAGCACTCGGCGCGGCTGCCGGGACCGGCCTCGGGAAAGTAGAGGAAGAAGGGCTTCTTGCGATGGTCCGCGATGAATTTCACCGCGGCTTCGGTGAAGCGTTTGGTGAGCGTTTCGGCTGGGACGGGGGCTTCGATGACGGTTTCATCGCGCAGGAGCGGGAGCGGCGGCCAGTTTCGCTCGGGGAATTTGTCGTGGACCATGTCCTCGCTGTAGGGAATGCCGAGGAAGGTGTCGAATCCATTGCGGGTGGGCAGGAACTCGAGCTGGTCACCAAGGTGCCACTTGCCAATGCACGCGGAGGCATAGCCACTTTGCTTCAGCAGCTCTGCCATCGTTTCTTCAGCGGGGTTGATGCCACGCGTGGCGACCGGCTGTAAAACAGACGCCCCGACGGCGCTGATGTGCAGGCCGACGCGACGTGGATAGCAGCCAGTCATCAAAGCGGCCCGACTTGGCGTGCACACGCCGCTGGCGGAGTAGAAGCTGGTAAACTTGCGCCCCTCCGCTGCCATGCGGTCGAGGTTCGGTGTGCGATGCTTCGTCTGCGGATTGAAGCAGGCGATGTCACCGTTGCCGAGATTGTCGCAGAGGATGACGACGACGTTGGGCTTCTGCGAAGCCGCGTAGAGCGAAGGGCAGAGGGAGAGGAGAAGAGCCAGAATTCCAAGTTTCATGCGTGGAGGCAAAACGCCGCCCCGACTCGAAACTTGTGAACTGAAACTTGAAACGAGACTGCGATCAGCAAATGCCAAGCGCCTTCGCCACCACGACGTCGGCGGTCGGAAGCTGGATGGCCTCCAGCGGCGGGCTGTAAATCGCAGGGGCGTCGAGGCTGCAGACGCGCTGCACGGGGGCGTCGAGTTCGTCGAAGATGCGCTCCTGGATCATGTAGGCGATTTGGGCGCCGATGCCGCAGTAGGGCTTGTTTTCCTCGACGTAAACGGCGCGGTGCGTTTTCGCGACGGATTCGAGGATGGTGTCCTCGTCGAGCGGGCGGATCGTGCGGAGATCGACGACTTCGGCGTTGATGCCGTGCTCTTCTTCGAGAATGCGAGCGGCTTCGAGGCAGGTGATGACGGCCTTGCCGTGCGCGATGAGGCTGATGTCAGTGCCCACACGCTTCACGTCGGCCAGGCCGAGCGGGATGAAGAGGTCACCGCCGGGGATTTCGTCGTTGGCGGGCACGTCCCATTCTTCGCCGTAGAGCTTGGTGCTCTCCATGAACATGACCGGGTCATTGTCGCGAATGGAGGCTTTCATGAGGCCCTTGGCGTCGTAGGCGTTGCTGGGACACACGCACTTCATGCCTGGGAAGTTCGCCATGATGTTTTCCGGCGTGTGGGAATGCGTCGCGCCGACGCTGGTGCCACCGTTTGCCGGACCGCGGATGACGATGGGGCAATTAATTTTGCCGCCGGACATGTAGCGGACCATCGCGCCATTGTTCACGATCTGGTCCCAAGCCACCGTATAAAAACTCCAGAACATGAGCTCCATCACCGGACGCACGCCGAGCATGCTGGCACCAATACCCATGCCGATGAAACCGGCTTCACTGATAGGGGTGTCCACGAGACGCTTGTCACCCCACTTGTCCCAGAGTCCCTGCGTGACTTTGTAGGCTCCATTATACTGGGCGACTTCCTCACCCATCACCACAACCATGGGATCGCGGGCGATTTCTTCATCAAGGGCTTCACGAATGGCGTCGCGGTAGGTGATTCGGCGGGGCATGGCGGGTTTTGAGGGGGCAGTAAATCGGGGAGACCGGGGGCGGTGTCAAGCCGGGGGGTGAGTCCCCCAACGAGCGCTCCAAGAGCGCAGCCGACAGTCCAAAACACGCACAAAAGCCGACTTTGAGGCCGTTTTATTAAAATATCTTGATATTTTTTGGAAATGATATTGACGAGCACCTCAAAGTTTAGTTGAAGGGAGGCTGCAAATTCACCGCCTGTGCCACTTTCGCTCAGTTCAAGCCTCCCTTCTGGCCGTAAACTTGCTCAAAAAAAACGAGCGAAGTGCGAAACCTCTTTTATACTGACGACCCCCTGCGTCCCGCCGGGGGCAAAGAGTTTGCTCTTTGTTTCGTAATACCCTCATAGAATGCTCAACATGGAACTCGACGGAGGCATCAAGATTTACCTGCGAGAGATCGGCAAGACTGACTTGCTGACTCCCGACCAGGAGGTCGAGCTTGCCGAACGTATCAAACGTGGCGACCCCGAGGCCCGTTCGCACATGATTCGTGCGAACCTGCGCCTCGTCGTGAAGATCGCCCAAGATTACGCCAACTACGGATTGCCGCTTCTCGACCTCATTTCTGAAGGCAACATCGGTCTCATGAAGGCCGTGGAGCGCTTCGACCCGAACAAGGGTGGCAAGCTGTCCACCTACGCTGCCTGGTGGATCAAGCAGTCCATCAAGCGTGCTCTCGCCAATCAGTCAAAGACCATCCGTCTGCCCGTCCACATGGTGGACAAGATCAGCAAGATGCGCCGCGTCGCCATGGCGATGTCCGAAGAACTCGGACGCGAACCGACCGACGACGAGCTTTCCGAGGAAATCGGCATCGACCGCGCGAAACTAAGCCAGCTCAAGGTCGCCTCCATGCGTCCGGCTTCGCTCGATGCGCCGATCAGCGATGACGACAGTACCGAGTTCGGTGAAATCGTCGGCGATGAAAACGCGCAGACGCCGTTCGAACTGCTCTCGCACAAGAACATGCACGGCCAGCTCGACGGCCTGCTCACCGTTCTCGACGAACGCGAGCGCAAGATCATCGACGCCCGCTTCGGCCTCGCCGGCCAGAAGCCGCGCACGTTGGAAGAAGTCGGCCAGGAGTTTGGCGTCACCCGCGAACGTATCCGTCAGTTGCAAAACATCGCGCTGCGCAAGCTGCGTCGTGCGCTGCAGAAGAAAGAAGATCCGATTCCAAAGGCGCTGCGCAATGCCGGCGGCAAGAAGAAGAGGAAAAAAGCCGCTGCTGCCGAACCCGAGGACGAATAAGATCACAAAGCCGGAGTCGCAAGACTCCGGCTTTTTTATGCAGCGCAGCAGTGAGAAGTGTGAGTCTGGAGTGAAACGGATTTGCCGCAGAGATAGTGACCGAGTTGTAGAAAGTCTGGCACCCCGCGGGGCTTGTCTCTGCGTCGGTTTTTGCGAACCCAGGGGCAAACCAGTGTGCCCCGGCAGGGGCCAAAATTTTCTCCACCTGACGATGGCATCGGGGTGAGCCGATGTGTGTCGTCAACCTTACAAGGGGGCAAAGAGGCAGAGTTGGCAGATAATTAAAACTTCTGCCAACTCTGCTCCTCTGCCCCACTGCGGCAAAATCGAGTCACCCACAGCATCGCCGGCGCAACACCACTCCACATCCGCCCGTATGCTGCGGGCCATGATTTCAGTCCGCACGCTTTGCTTCGCCCTCGCTGTCACTTCGCTTCACGCGGCCACTCCCGAATTTGAATGGGTAGCTGCCGGTGGCGGCGCGAAGAATGACAAGACGCGCGCGGTGACTTTCGATCGTGAGGGAAATGTCTTCCTCGCCGGTGAAACGACCGATGACGGCACTTTCGGCGATCTGAAACGCACCGGGCTCGGCGGGATGGATTTCTTTGTCGCGAAGGTGTCGAAGGAAGGACATTTCCTCTGGGTGCGCAGCCTTGGCGGTTCTCTGGTGGATCGTGGTTACGGCGTGGCGACGGATGCGGCGGGCAACGCCTACGTCACCGGTCATTACCAAAGCACTGACGCGCAGGCGAATGGCCAGACACTGCCGAATGCGGGCGATTACGACGTCTTCGTCGCGAAATACGATCCCGCCGGGACGCTGCTGTGGATTCGCACCGCCGGCGGCAAGGGCTACGACTACGGCCACGGCATCGTGGTCGACTCGAAGGGCGACATTGTCGTCACCGGCGCCGTCGCAGGCGAGGCGAAGTTCGGTGACGTCACCGTGAACGCGGGCAGCACCACCCGGCCGATTTTCTGCGCCAAATACGACGCCGCAGGTACGCTGAAGTGGGTGAGGACTACCGGCGGGAAGTTCTCTGGCAGCGGACATGGACTCGGTGTCGATGGCAAAGACGCTGTCTATATCGGAGGCAGCGGCGGTGGCGCGGGAAGCATCGGTTCCGTGCCGATCGCGATCGCCAAGGGTCAGGCCGGCGTCGTCTTGAAGCTCACGCCCGAAGGCGAGGGTGTGTGGGCCGCCACTTTGCCCGGCGCGCCGAGCGCGGGTTTCCACGAGATCACCGTTGATGCCGCTGGCCGCACGTGGTGCGCGGGCATGTTCAAAGGCGAACTCAATGGTGGTCCGATCAAAACGACGGGCGACAAAGACAGCGATGGCGTGCTCGCGCACTTCAGTCCCGAGGGCAAACTCGTCTGGAGCCACGTCATCCAAGGTCCGGCCGTCGATTACTGCCTCGGTGTCGCCACGGACAACACCGGTCGCTGCTTCGTCACCGGCGAGTTTTCCGAGACCGCCACCTTCGCCGGGCAGACGCTGAAGTCGCAAGGTGCCACGGACATCTACACCGCTGCTTTTGACCCGGCAGGTGGCCTCGAATGGCTGGTCCAAAGCGGCGGAATCAAGGGCGACAACGCCTACACCATGGCCTGGCACCCCTCCGGGAAGATAATTTTTTCGGGGGCTTGTGTCGCACCTGCGACATTCGGCGGCCAGACCATGGCCTCCCCCGGCGGGGCCGAGGCCTACGGGGCGGTTCTGCGTTTAAAGTGACCTCGTGGCACAAAAATCGGCCTTCAGACCCGGAAAACCGGGTTTTGGGGTGGCCCAAGCCTACAATTCCCCGGTTTGACAGGGGGGCCGAAGTGGACACCATGCGCGCCCCTTCGCCGGGACCCCCATCCCGGCAGGCGTGACCCAACAACCCAACCCATCGATTGAACCTGACGAAGACCCTGCTGTGCATCGCTGCCCTGTGCGCCAACGTTTCCTGCGCGGAACAACCCCTAACCAAAGCCACAACGACAGCCGGCACTCCGGGCCAGGTGATCGCTGGCGTTCGTACCACCGCCTACACTCACAACGAGAGTGACCACATCGAGTATGGTGCCCGCACCGCCGTCGGGACTCAGTTGAAGCACGGCCAGGTCCGCAGCGCCGCCGCCGACTGGTCCATCTACCCCGTGGGCACCGTGTTCCAGATTCAGGGCGACCCCTCGCTCTACATCGTGGATGACTACGGCTCCGCCCTCGTCGGCACCAAGACGATCGACCTCTACAAGCCCTCCTTCAGCGCCATGAACCGCTGGGGCACCCGCAACGTGACGATCAACGTCATCAAGTGGGGCTCGTTCGAGAAAAGCCTCGCCATCCTGAAGCCGCGCACCAAGGCCGCCAAGGCGTCCCACGTCCGCCGGATGGTCGCCAGCATCGAAGGCCGCTCGGCCTGATCCCTTCCCCCCAAACCTGACTCCAGGTCAGCCACGGAGCCGCCGCGTCGGTTCCGTGGCTTTTTGTTTTGAGGCCAAAGCGACTGACAAACCGCCAGACAGGTGAATGGTCGGCGGCGAAATCCCAATGACCTCCGCAACCCCTGAATCCGTCGTCCAGCGCCAGCTCGACGCCTACAACGCACGCGATGTCGATGCCTTGATGGCGACGTATGCCGATGACGTGCAGCAGTTCGAGTATCCGGCGACGTTGCTGGTCAGCGGGGCGGCGCAGTTGCGCGAGCGTTTTGAAGCACGCTTTCGCGAACCCAATCTCCACGCCAAGCTCATCAGCCGCATCGTGGTCGGGCAGATCGTGATCGACCACGAATTAGTCACCCGCACCTTCCCCGAAGGCACGGGCAAACTGGAGCTGGTGGCGATCTACGAAGTGCGCGACGGCAAAATCGCGACCGCCCGCTTCATCTCCGGCACCAAGACACTCGACCAGCCGGCGGCGAACGAAAAAAGCCCATGAACCAGCCTGCAGCAGCCTCTCTGGCCGACAGCATCGGCTTTTCTGCCGTCACCGCGGCCGATTTCGACGAGTTGGTCGCCCTGCGCATCGCCGCGATGCGCGACAGCCTGGAACGTGTCGGCCGCTTCGACCCGGAGCGCGCCCGCGAACGTCTCCGCAAGTCGTTCCACCCGGAACACACGCAGTTCATCCTGCTCAACGGCCAGCGCATCGGTTTCCACACCTTCCGGCCCGCCGCCGATGCCTTTCACCTCGATCATCTTTACGTCCATCCAGGCCATCAATCCCGCGGCATCGGTTCCCATGTGCTCAGCCACCTTCTGGCTCGATCCGATGCCCGCCAGTTGCCCGTCTGTCTCGGTGCCTTGCGCGACAGCCCTTCAAACCGCTTCTACCAGCGCCACGGCTTCGTGCAGACCACCGAGGACGAATGGGACATCTACTACCTTCGAATGCCGCAACTCGGTGAAAGCTGACCCCAAGTCAGTCACGGAGCCGCTGCGTCGGTTCCGTGGCTTTTTGTTGGCGTGCTGAAAGCGGCACGCCTGTGTCGAGCAGTCGTTGCTCTCGTCAGCTAGCTCACAACGCTGTTGACGAACATAACCATTTTGTTTCTCATCAACTAGATCAACGTCCCACTCAAACGACCGCAAATCGATCCATGAACGAACAACACAATGAGCCTACGTCAGGTGAAATGCGTCGAGCTAATCAAGCGAAACGCGAGCGCTTTTTGGATTGGTGCAAAGAGCACCAAGAAGATCCCGAAGACGAAGGCGCGTGGGATTCTTTCAATGAGATAGACTCATTCTGGGATGATATGGACGAGGACAACCGCCTGGGTCATACCGATGACATGAACAAAGACTAGCTGCCACACTCCTCCTTCAAGCCACAACCGCGTGAAACGATACACAGATCAATGAAAACTATCTTGCCAGTAGCCCAAGCCATCTTTGCTTTATTCGTCCTGTTGCCATCAATGACTCTGCATGCTCGTCTTGGCGAAAGCGGAGAGGAGGTCGCCAACCGATTCGGCAAAGAGGTAAAAGTTCATCCCAACCTCAGCAACGCTAGTATGGCAGTCTATGAATTCAGACAAGCGCTCTATTATAGTATTGGGGAGGACACGGCCAAATTGATGGATGTTCTGAAGGGCTGGAATTGGGATCGAGTCACTTTTCGAGGCTATCGATTCGGCGAATTCAACGTTTACGTTATCCTGTTAGACAACAAATCCGTTTTTGAAAACTACTCCAGGGTGGCGGCGCTTTCCGAACAAGAAATGGACACCCTTCTGACAGCGAATTCCGACGGCAATCAATGGCAGGAGATCGAGTCAAACGCCGATTCTTTGATTCGTAATTGGAAGGTTGCCGATCCGACCACCAAGAAGGCAACTCGAATGGCAGTTTCAAATGGTGGGAATACTCTATCTCTCTACGTTCCTGACATCGTGCTCCACTGTGCAGCGGCGGCCAAGGCCATAGCAGAGAAGTCGGAGAAGAACAGGACAGACAACGTAAAGGGATTCTAACCGCGCCCGCTTTTCTCTCGCCTTTCGCCGCGGCCTTCGGGTAGCCTTCGTGTTTTCCCATGGAAACACCGCTTTCGCCGCTCGACTTCGCCCGCCGTGCCCGCCGACTTTATGCCGACCGCGAGGCCGTGGTCGATGGCAGCCGCCGCTTCACCTACCGCGAGTTCTTTGAGCGCTGCGACCGCTGGTCCGCCGCGTTGCAAAAGATCGGCGTGAAGCCCGGCGACCGCATCGCCACCATCGCGCCGAACACGCATGCGCATCTGGAGGCGTTTTACGCCGTGCCGCAGACCGGAGCGGTGATCGTCCCGATCAATTTCCGGCTCACGGCGGACGATTTTGCCTACATCCTGAAACACAGCGGCGCGCGCATGGTGTGCGTGCATGCGGATTACCTCGACACGGTGGACAAAATCCGCGTCCAGGTGCCCGGCGTGGAGCATTTCGTCGCCCTCAGCGGCAGCAAGCCTGGCTGGCTCGATTACGAGGCGCTGCTGGCCGCCAGCACAACCGCATTCACGCCTGCCGAGGTCGTCGAGACGGAAATGATCGCGCTGAACTACACCAGCGGCACCACGGCGAACCCGAAGGGCGTCATGGTCACGCATCGCAACACCGGCTTCAACATCATGGGCCACCTCATGCATACGCGCATCACCGCGGCGGATCGTTACCTGTGGGTGCTGCCGATGTTTCATGCGAACGGCTGGTGCTTCGTGTGGACCATTACCGCCGTCGGCGGCAAGCACGTCTGCATTCCGAAGGCCGATCCGAAGGTGATTTTTGAAACGATCATCCGCGAAGGCGTCACACTGCTCTGCGCCGCGCCGACCGTGCTCATCAGCATCGCCAACGCGCCCGAGGAACTGCGCAAGCAGGCCCCGCGCGGCGTTCGCGTCTTCACCGCCGGCGCACCGCCCGCCGCGGCCACGATCGAGCGTGTGGAAGGCGAGTTCGGCTGGGAAATCACGCACGTTTACGGTCTGACCGAGGTTTCGCCGATCGTCACCATCAGCGAACCGCGTCCCGAGCACGCGCAGCTCGACGCCCGTGCCCGTGCCGTCATCAAAGCACGTCAGGGCGTCGAATACCTTGCCAACGCCGAGGTGCGAGTCGTTGATGACGACGGCAACGAAGTCGCCCCGGATGGCGCGACGATGGGCGAGATCATCATGCGCGGAAACGCCATCATGAAAGGCTACTACAACGATCCCGCCGCCACCGCCAAGGCCATCCGCAACGGCTGGTTCCACAGCGGCGACGCCGCCGTCGTGCATCCCGACGGTTACATCGAAATCCGCGACCGTTGGAAGGACATCATCATCAGCGGCGGCGAAAACATCTCCTCCATCGAGGTCGAAGGCGTGTTGCTGCGGCATCCCGCCGTGCAGGAGGTCGCCGTCGTCGGCCTGCCGCACGAAAAATGGGGCGAGACGCCGCAGGCCTTTATCGTCCTCAAGCCGGGTGCCAAAACCACGCCTGAGGAGTTGCGGGATTTCTGCCGGGAACATCTGGCGCGCTTCAAAACACCGCACGGCTTCGAGTTCATCACCGAACTGCCGAAGACCGCGACGGGGAAGATTCAGAAGTTCGTTCTTCGCGGCGGACGCGCGAACATCACGAAGCAGTGAGCAGGTGGAGAGCGAGCATGTTCCGCGAAGCGGGACTACTCGCCAATTGCTGGCCCCAGCGTCACCGATCCGCCAAATCACCGGCGAATTCGTCTGCGTCTTCGCTCTTCATCGCCTCAGGAAAGCCAGGCGAGTTAAAAACTCGCGCTCCGGCTCAGGTTCCGCCGCCAGCCTTGCGCAGCACGCGGTCGCGGGCTGCTGAGATGTTCTTCAGCTCGGTCTGGGCCAGGGATGCCTGCTGGCGCAGATCGCTGCGCAAAAGCTCCGCCGCGGTGATTTCAGAACGCAACTCGGCGAGGCGGAGTTCCAGTTCACCCACCTTGTCGCGGCGGCGTTCTTCCTCGGTCCTGACGAGGTCGAGATTGCGTTGCAGCGTGGCCAGATGCTCCTCGTCATGGCGGATCTTGGTGTCCAGCATGCGTTCAAGCTCACGCTGCTGAGCTTCGCCGGGGGCGGAACGATTGCGGGACTCGAGACGACCGCGTTCGTCACGCACAGGGGAACCACCCCCGGCCGGGGCGGCCAGCGACACGCGGGAGGTAATGCCTGTCGGACGTTTGCCGATCGCAACCGAGGTCGTGATGCGGGCAGGCGTGACCCCTTTCGTCTTGCCCGCTGCCGCTGGCAGGTGACCGCGGGCTGTCTCAACCAGCTTTTTGAACTCGGTCTTCTGATTCTCGATGGCATGCCACAGTTCACGGGCCTCAGCGGCATCCTCCGGCAATCCGGCAAGATGTGCGTAAAGCTCGTCCATCGTCTCCTTCCAATCGCGCAGCGGGAGAAGCTTGGAATCCAGCTCGTCGAGTTCACGCCGGGCGGTGGAGATGGTCTCCTCGAGATCCGCACTCTTCGTTTGATGCTCCGTTTCCACCGCGGCAATGAGCTGGCGGATTTCCTCGAACCGGGCACGACCCTGCTGTTCCGCGGCGGTCAGTTCGTCCAGGGAGGCGTTCAGGTTCTTCTCCCGCTCGTCCAAATCTGCGACGCGCTTCTTCGCGCCATTTTCCTTCGTCTGCAGTTCGTCCAGCGAGGCATTGAGCTTGGAGATCAGCGTTTTGTTCTGCGCCACCGTGGCGTTGGTCTCATCACGCTGTTGTTCCGTTTTGGCCAGTTCTTCTTTGGTTTCAGCCAGCTTCCGGCCGGTGTCTGCCAGCTCCTCGCACTGCTTCGCGATCTCGGCACGGCGCGTGTTCGTTTCTTCGAGAAGCTGCGTCGCGGCGGCGAGATCGGTCTGGCATGTCGCGAGCGACGCCTGGAGTCCGCTCAAAGTTTCCTGCGTCTGCTGTGCCGCCGTGCGAGCGGCGTCCGTGGCGCTCGTGAGCTGGGAATGCTCGTCGGTCAGTGTGGTGATGCGAGCGGACAAATCTTTGACGGTCTCCTCGGAACGCTGCCGTTCCGAGTCGAGAGTGGCGACCGCGGCCTTCAGCGTGGCATGGGAAGACTCCGCCTCCTTGAGACTTCCAACGACCTGCGCCAGCTTTTCGTCCGTCCCGGCAAGTTCCTTCAGCCGCGCCTCCAGATTCCCGCGCTGCTGCGCAATGTCCGCGAGCTTTTTCTCCGCGAGCTTCACCTGGTCTTCACGCACGCTCGCCATCGCCTGCGTCTCCTGGCCGTGTTTTTCCAACACGGCGACCTGCCGGCGCAAAACTTCCAGCCGTGTTTCCGCCTGTCCGGCCTCTTCCTGCATTTGCTTCAGGCGCGCCTGCTCCTGCTCATGGCTCGCGGTCAGCCCGGTCAGCTCCTCACGTGTGCTCTGCACACTCGCGCTGAGCTGTGCCACGCCATTGGTGAGCTGATAGTGCTGGGCGGCAAGCGCTTGAATGGATTCGAGCCACTGCCGGTGGGAAGACTCGGCGTCCTGCACCGCCGCCTTCATGATGTTTTGCCGCTCCTCGGTCGCCTTCACCGCCTCCTGCGCGGTGGCATGCGTGCGTTCCTGCTCCGCAATACGCTCCTGCAAGGTGCGCAACTGCTCCTGGGTGGACTTTACCTGCTGCTGCAACCGGGCCTTGTCCGCGTCGAGCTGGGCGACTTCCTCCTGCCGCTGCGTTTCCTCGGCGTTGATCAGTAAAATCTCCTCCCGCCGCTGCTTCTTCTCGATGTCGAGCACAGCGACCTCCTCCTGCCGCTGCTTCTTCTGCAATTCCAGCGCCGCGATCTCGTCCTCACGCTGCTTCTTCTCCACGTCAAAGACGGCGATCTCCTCCTGCCTCTGCTTCTTCTCCGCGTCGAGAACAGCGATCTCTTCCTGTCGCTGCTTCTTCTCCACGTCGAGCATCGCCTTCTCCTCCTGCCCATGCGTCCGGTTGCTCTCCAGTTGGACGACGTCCATCTGCAACTGGGCCTTTTTTGCCTCCAACTGTGCCAGCTCATCACGTCGCTGCGCCTTGTCCGTGTTGAGCTGAACAATTTCCTCCTGCAGCCGGGCCTTGTCGTTGTTGAACTGGGAAATCTCCTCCAGCCGCCGGGCCTTGTCGGTGTTGAGCTGGATGACTTCCCCGCGCAGCTTGCCCTTGCTGGCCTCGATCTGTGCCAGTTCATCCTGCTGTTTCTCCTTGCTGGCCTCGATCTGCGCCAGTTCGCCCTGCTGCTTCTCCTTGCTGACCTCGACTTTCGTAATCTCCTCCAGCCGTCGCGAGTTTTCGGCGTTAATCTGGACAAGCTCTTGCAGCCGGCGTGCATTTTCCGCGTTGAGCCGGGTGATCTCCTCCTGGCGGCGCACATTTTCCGCGTTGAGCCGGGTGATCTCCTCCTGACGGTGCGCGTTTTCCTCACCGAGGCGTGCCAGGATCTCCTCCTGGCGCCGCATGTTCTCCGCATTGATCCGGGCGATCTCCTCCTGGCGGCGTGCGTTCTCGGCATTGAGCTTCGCCAGGATCTCCTCGGACGGAAGCGTGTTCGTAGCAGCGGCCACGGTTGTTTTCCGCGCGGCGCTCCGGCCCTTCTTTTTCGTGCCCGTCTTGCCAGCTTTGGTTTCCTTGGCCTCGGCAACCGTGGAAGTGGCATCCTGTTCTTCGGCCGCAAGGGCTGCGCCGGCCTCGTTGCCGTTGGCATACTCCATGTCCAGCACGGCGATCAACGGTCCGAATGACAGCCTGTCGCCATGAAGGAGACTTCTCGCCTCCACACGTTCACCATTGACGAAGGTTCCGGCTCTCGAATCAAGATCACGCACCTCGACGTTGCCATCCACACCACAATCCAGCACTGCATGGCGTGCCGAAACGCGGAGATCATCCACCACCACGTTGTTTTCGTCGCCACGGCCAATGGAAACCAGCCCGGAAAGCGGTACCACAACTTCCTGTCCGTCCTCCAATAAGAATGTCAGTTTGGCCATGTGCGGGGTTTCTGTGGCGGGAGAGCGCGTACCAAAACCAAACCTTTGGAGGAATCAATCAGCCTTTTGGCGGATTTCCGCCCCGTGAACCGTCCCGCCCCGCGCCACGATCTCCTCCCGCGCCTGCTCCACCGGCACGTGACGCGGCGTGTTCGCCGCCGTGCCTTGCGGTCGCGCCCAGCGGATGCCATTCGCGATCACGCGCTGCACATCGGGATGATGATAAATGGGATACACCTCATGCCCGGGGCTGAAATAAAAGATGCGACCGCTCCCGCGTGTCCACGTCGCACCGCTGCGGAACACCTCGCCGCCTTGAAACCACGACACAAAGATGAGTTCGTCCGGCGTCGGGATGCCAAACGGCTCGCCATACATCTCCGATTGCTCGATCTCGATGCAGTCGCCAATGCCCGCCGCGATCGGATGGCCTGGATTCACCACCCACACACGCTCGCGCTCGCCCGCTTCGCGCCAGCACAGCGCACAACTCGTGCCCATGAGCCGCTTGAAGAGCTTCGACCAGTGCCCCGAATGCAAAACAATGAGCCCCATGCCCGCCAAGACGCGCTGCTGCACCCGCGTCACCGTTTCATCCAGCACCTGATCGTGCGCCGCATGCCCCCACCAAAGCAAAACGTCCGTTTCATCGAGAATCACCTGCGAAACACCCTGCTCCGGCTCATCGAGCGTCGCCGTGCGAATGATGAAGTCATCGTTCTGCCCCAAAACCTCCGCCAGCAGCCCATGAATGCCCTTCGGATAAATCGCCGCCACCGCTGAGTTTTGACGCTCGTGCACGAATTCGTTCCAGATGGTGACGCGGATGGGTGTGGGCATGATTTTCATTCAAACGTGCGCGCTGAGGCGATCAAACGGGCATTTGAGGTTTCGTCCTCGCGCGCCGCGATCTGCCTCACGAGCCGGAGGCTCGAAAGACATTAGCCGGTGGTGCAACCACCGGAAAACGCCGCAACACACACGTCCGCGCCCTGAAAGGGCGCAAGAAGCCTTTGCTACCACAAAAACCGCTCTTCATATGCCACCATGCCGCGTTTCAGCATCGCCACGTATTCCTCCTGAAAGGTCTTCACGCGATGATGTTCCTCCTGGTTCAGCACATAGCCCCGCACAGCCTCCAGATCCGGCGCGGCAAAGGTGAAGGCGCCATAGCCCTCCTGCCACGCAAAACCCGCCAGCCGCAGCTCCTCGTGAATCCAGCGGGAGGATTCACTCTTCACTTCCCGCATCACATCGGCGAGACAATGCGTCGCCCGCAGACCGGCGGCGATGTGGATGTGATCGCCCGTGCCACCCACCGCATGCGCGATGCCGTCCATGTTGCGAAGCATGCCGCCGATGTATTCGTGAACGCGTTGCCGATGCGTCGGCGAGAGCCAGGGTTCCCGGTTTTTCGTGCTGAACACGAGATGGTAGTGCAACGAGAGATGCGTCGAAGCCATGCAGGATCGTTTCAGATCGGGCGAAGGATGGCAATCGCGAATTCGACACCCGTGCCGGAGGCACGTTAGAAATTAGCCGGTGGTGCAACCACCGGGCAACGCCGACGAACCACGAACCGCGCCCTGATAGGGCGCGAGAGGGGCACGCGAGGTTTGGCGGGCAACATCGCCGGGGGACATTCGGACGCTTCTCGCGCCCTTCTAGGGCGCACGCATCTGGGGCGGTTCGAAACCGGTGGTTTCACCACCGGCTAATGTCTTTCGAGCCTCCGGCTCGGAGGCATATTCAATCAAGTTTTTGCCAGTTAACTGACACCAACCGATACTGGTCCGGCAATTGTTCTTTTGCCTCGGCGATTGAGTCATAAAAGCCATCTTGCACGCAGCGCCAATCATGATCGCATGAGAATCTGTAAATGCCTTCGGCATTATCATATTTGGCGATCGCCAAACCGAAAATGGGACCACTGGTGCTGCCGGGAACCTCTCCAAATGGGAAGTCTCCCGACCAAGCCCATTCTAATACGTTGGCACCATCGAGTTGTGCAGGCGGTGGATTCATAACAGCTCAATGCTTCACCGAGCACCCCGGCCCGACGCTTTGGAAGAAGTCATTCCCCTTGTCGTCGATGAGGATGAAGGCCGGGAAATCTTCTACCTCGATCTTCCAGATGGCTTCCATGCCGAGTTCGGGGAACTCGACGACTTCAACCTTCTTGATGTTTTCCTTAGCGAGGATGGCCGCAGGGCCGCCGATGCTGCCGAGGTAAAAGCCGCCGTGCTTCTTGCAGGCATCCGTGACCTGCTGGCCGCGATTTCCTTTGGCGATCATGATCATGCTGCCGCCGTGGCTTTGGAAGAGATCGACGTAGCTGTCCATGCGGCCGGCGGTGGTGGGGCCGAAGCTGCCGCTGGGCATGCCGGCGGGTGTTTTGGCGGGGCCGGCATAATAGACGGGGTGATTTTTGAAGTAGTCGGGCAGCGGCTTGCCGGCATCGAGCATCTCCTTCAGCTTCGCATGCGCGATGTCGCGGGCGACGATGATGGGACCGTTGATGAGGAGGCGCGTGGTGGTGGGATACTTGCTCAGCTCGGCGCGGATCTCGGCCATGGGGCGGTTCGTGTCGATGCGCACGGCGTGGGTGTCTTTGCGGTGGCGCAACTCCTCGGGGATGTATTGTAGCGGATTGGTTTCGAGCTTCTCGATGAAGACGCCGTCACGGGTGATCTTGCCTTTCGCCTGGCGGTCGGCGGAGCATGAAACGCCGATGCCGATGGGCAGTGATGCGCCGTGACGCGGCAGGCGGATGATGCGCACATCGAGCGCGAAGTATTTTCCGCCAAATTGCGCCCCGATGCCGCACTCACGGGCGGCCTGGAGCATCTGCGCCTCCAGTTCGACATCGCGGAAGGCGCGACCGTGCTCATTGCCGGTGGTCGGGAGGTTGTCGTAATACTTCGTGGAGGCGAGTTTGACGTGTTTCATCGTCGATTCGGCCGAGGTGCCACCGATGACGAAGGTGAGATGGTAAGGCGGGCACGCGGCGGTGCCGAGCGTGACCATTTTGTCGGTCAAAAACTTCACGATGCTCTTCGGATTGAGCACGGCGCGGGTTTCCTGATACAGGAAGGCCTTGTTCGCCGAGCCGCCGCCTTTGGCGATGAAAAGGAATTTATAGGCGTCGCCATCGGTGGCATACAAATCGAGCTGCGCGGGCAGGTTGGTGCCGGTGTTCTTCTCGTCGAACATGTTCAGCGCGGCGTTTTGCGAGTAGCGCAGGTTGTTCTCCGTGTAGGCGAGATAGACGCCCTTCGAGAGCGCGGCCTCGTCACCGCCGCCGGTCCAGACCTGCTGGCCTTTTTTGCCCATGATGATGGCGGTGCCGGTGTCCTGGCAAAACGGCAGCAAGCCCGCGGAGGCCACATCAGCATTCTTGAGCATCGTGAGGGCGACCATGCGGTCGTTTTCGCTCGCTTCCTTGTCATCGAGGATGGCGGCGACCTGCTTCAGGTGCTTCGGCCGCAGGAAGAAATTGATGTCATGAAACGCCTGGTTCGCCAGCAACGTGAGCGCCTCGGGATCGACGACGAGCATCTCCTTATCGCCGAGTTTTTCGACGCGGACGTGATCCTTCGTCAGCAGGCGGTATTCGGTGTCATCGGTGCCGAGTTCGAGGAGCTCTTGGTAATGAAATGCGGGGGTGGCCATGGCTTTCGTGAGCTAGCAGCAGTTTGGGAGGGCTGCAACGCTTCGGAGGCGGTTTGGACGCTCGTTTTTGCCGCAGAGGGGCAAAGAGGCAGAGGGCGCAGAGTTTTTTAGATGATCGGAAATCTCTGCCACCTCTGCTCCTCCGCCCCTCTGCGGTGAAGTCGAATCACCCCTGATCCGCAAACACCGCCCGCTTCCAAATCGGCACGCTGGTTTTGATCTCCTTCAAATACCAGCGGCAGAGGTCGAAGGCCTCCGCGCTGTGTTTCGTGCGCACTTTGATGATGATGCTTGGATGCTCGGCGGCCACGAAGCCGAGACGATGCTGGATGAACACGCGATGCGGGCCGTGCTCGCGCTCGCCGCGTTCGACGAGCTCCTGTAGCATCTTTTCCGCCATCGGCAGATACGCCGTGTAGTCGATGCCGCGGATCGTTTTACCCTCCTCCTGATCGCGCACCGTGCCGAGAAACTGCACCTCCGCGCCCTCACCCGATTTGAACACGGTCTGGGCGGGCTCGATGGGATCTTCGCTGAGGATGAAAACGGGCGGCATCGGCGCAGCATAATCAGCCTCATGGCCGATGCGGCATAAAACTTGTCCGCCAAGGGCCAAATCTGTTAGCGTTGGTTTTTGCCCAGCCATGAAAACGCTCGCCTTCGCCCTCCTCGCGGCCTCCAGCCTGCACGCCGCCACGCAGATCACCTGGAAGCGCCAGCAGCTCCACGGTGACTTTTACTCCGAAGGTGCCGCGATCGGCGACATTAATGGCGATGGCAAACCGGATGTCGTCGCGGGGCCGTTTTGGTGGGAAGGACCGGCCTTTGAAAAGAAGCACGCCTACTACGAGCCGAAGATTTTCAGCATCAATGGCTATTCGGACAACTTCTTCGCCTACGTCCGCGATTTCGATGCCGACAAACGGAACGACATCCTCATCCTCGGCTTCCCCGGCAAGGAGGCGCGGCTTTACCTGAATACTGGCGTGTATGACGACAAACCGTGGCCCATGCACATCGTCGCCGACGTGGTGGACAACGAATCGCCCGTCTTCACCGACATCACGGGCGACGGCAAACCGGAGATTGTGTGCAGCACCGGTGGCCAATTCGGCTGGTTCGCCCCGAACTGGGCTAAACCGACCGAGAAATGGCCCTTCGTCGCCGTCACGGACGACATGAAGGTCGCGAAGTTCACCCACGGCCTCGGCGTCGGTGATGTGAACGGCGATGGAAAGCTCGATTTGCTCGAAGCACGGCGCTGGTGGGAAAATAACGGCACCGATAAATGGACGCAGCACAACTTCGCCGCTGGCGTCGGCGGTGGCGCGCAGATGTTCGCGTATGATTTCGATGCGAACGGCACCAACGATGTCTTCACCAGCTTGGCGGCGCATCGCTACGGCGTCGCCGTCTTCCTTCAAACCAAGAACAAAGAACCAGGCACCGCGAACTGGACCCGCGTCATGCTCGCCAGCGAGCAGCCGCAGGACAACGACTACGGCATCGTCTTCTCCCAGCCGCACGCCGCGTATCTCGCCGACATCGATGGCGATGGCATCCAGGACATCGTCACCGGCAAGCGCTACTGGGCGCACAACGGCCACGACCCCGACGAGCGCGGCCACCGCGTCATCTACTGGTATCAAACGAAGCGCGACGGCAAAGGCGGCGTCGATTTCGTGCCGCATCTCATCGATTCGAACACCGGCGTCGGCGTCGATGTGCAGGTCGGCGATGTGAATGGCGACCAGCTGCCCGACATCGTCGTCGGCAACAAAGCAGGCGTCTTCATCCTCACGCAGGAGCGGAAGGACACCACCGCCGACCTCACGCCGAAGAAGCTCTACGGCCCAGCGCTCAAACCGCAGGCCGAATACGCCAAAGGCCAGTCTCCCGCCGACGCGTTGAAGTCCATGCAACTCCCCGGCGGCTTCAAAGCCGAGCTCATCGCCGCGGAGCCGGACCTCGTGCAGCCGATGGCCTTCACCTTCGACGAACGCGGCCGCATCTGGGTCGTGGAAGGAAATAGCTACCCGCAGCCTCGCGAAGTCGGAAAAGGCCAGGACCGCATCAAAATCCTCGAAGACCAGGACGGCGACGGCACCTTCGAGACGAAGAAAATCTTCTGCGAAGGCCTGAATCTCGTCAGCGGCATCGAGCTGGGCTTTGGCGGCGTGTGGGTGGGCGCTGCGCCGTATCTTCTCTTCATTCCACGCGACGGAGATAGACCCTTCGAAACGACAAAAGGGACAGAAAAGACAAAAGGGACTCCGCAGCAGGCGTCCCTTCAGTCCCTTCCGCTTGCTCCAGGCCTCTCCTTCAAAGCCCACATCCTCCTCGACGGCTGGGGCACCCAAGACACCCACGAAACGCTCAATAGTTTCATCTGGGGCCCGGACGGCTGGCTGTATGGCTGCCACGGCGTCTTCACCCACAGTCGCGTCGGCAAGCCGGGCACGCCGGATGACCAGCGCGAGCCCATCAATGCCGGCGTGTGGCGCTATCATCCCGTGCGGCATGAGTTCGAGGTCTTCGCGCATGGCACCAGCAACCCGTGGGGGCTCGATTACGACCAGCATGGCGAGTGGTTCGTCACCGCGTGCGTCATTCCGCATCTCTACCACATCGTCCCCGGCGGACGGTATCAGCGGCAGGCCGGGCAGCACTTCAACGCGCACACTTACGAAGACATCAAGACCATCGCCGACCACGCGCACTACGCCGGCAATCCGCGACCCGATGTCACCTTCGACAAAACGACCGGCGCAGGCGTGATGAACAACGACACCAACGCGCTCGGCGGCGGACACGCGCACTGCGGCCTCGCCATCTACCAGAGCAGCCTCTTCCCGCCGACGTATCGCAACCAACTCCTCTTCGGCAACCTCCACGGCCATCGCCTCGTCGCGAACTACACCGACCCGCACGCCAGCACCTACATCGGCAAACACGCCGCCGACTTCCTCCGGGCGAACGACATGCACTTCATCCCCGTCACGCAAAAGGTCGGCCCGGATGGCGCCCTCTACGTCAGCGACTGGAGCGACCAGCAAATCTGCCACCGCGGCAGCGGAGCCGTGGAGCACTGGGATCGCAGCAATGGGCGGCTCTACCGCATCAGCTATGACGGCTGGAAGCCGTGGAAAGGTGATCTCACGAAGGAAAGCGATGAAGCACTCGCGAACCTCGCCGTGCAGACGGAGAACGAGTGGGAATCGCGGATGGCGAGGAGGGTGCTGATGGAGAAATCCAATGCAGGAACTGAGCCACGGCTGGCTATTGCGACATCCGTTGCAGGCCGTGAGTTTACCACTCTGGAGACAATAAGGCTGCTATGGCTATCCACTGCTATTGCTCCACCACAGCACCTTGGGCCCCAGGTTTTTGAATCGTCTCAAGACGAAAGACTCATCGGACAGATTATTCGGCATGCAGCATCAGGCGGTGACTTTGCTGATACGGATATGAGTGTTTTAAGTTCAGCCGCTCAAAAACAACAATCCCCCATCGTCCGCCGCGAACTTGCCTCCGCGCTCCAGCGGCTTCCCATCGACCAGCGCAAAGACCTCGCCACCGCGCTCCTGAAGCATGGCGAGGACAAGGACGATCCGATGATCCCGTTGCTCATCTGGTATGGCATCGAGCCGGTGGTGGCGGCGGACCCGGCGGTGGGGATGCAGCTCGCGAAGGTGTCGAAGATGCCGAAGGTCACCGGATTCATCTATCGACGCCTTTCGTCGGATGACGCGGGACGCACGAGCCTGCTCAAGCTGGCCGCCGAGACGCCGGATGCCGTTTTGAAGCTCGATTTGCTGAATGCGTTGGTCCAGGCCGCGCGAAATGGTCACCAGATCACGAAACCGGATGGCTGGGGCGCTCTGCGCCAGAAAGTGGCTTCGGCTTTAGCCGAACCTCATCCAGATGCGGCTAAAGCCGCAGCCACTTTGCTCGAACTCGAAGCCTCCATGGGCATCGAAACGGCTCTGGCGACCTATCGCGACCTTCTCGCCTCCGCGAGCGCTCGGACCAGCGAACGCGAAAACGCCCTCAACGTCCTCCTCCAGGCCAAAGACACCTCCACCGCCAAAACCCTGCTCCAACTCATCCAAAACGACGCACCGGCCTCGCTGCGTCGAAAGGCGATTCAGGCGCTCGCCTCGCTCAAAGATGCCGAAACACCGAAAATCCTCGGCGCGGCGCTGCCAAAGCTCTCCGCGAATGAATTGCCGGATGCGGTGAACACGCTCGCCTCGACCAAAGAAGGCGCAAAAGCGCTGCTGAAGGCCGTCGAGACCAAAACCGTGCCCGCAACGGCTCTTTCGCCGTTTTTGGTGCGCCAGCTCACCGCCTTCGATGACGCGGAGATCAACGTGCTCATCAAATCCGCCTGGGGCGATGTAAACGCGCCCAAAGCCGACCTCGCCGAGCGCACGAAAAAGTATCGTGACCTCCTCACGCCCGCCAAACTGGCCAAAGGCGACCTCGCGAAGGGCAAGATGCTCTACACAGCCACCTGCGGCCAATGCCACAAACTCTTTGGCGAAGGCCAAAACGTCGGCCCCGACATCACCGGCAGCAATCGCGCCGACCTGAACTACCTGCTCGAAAACGTGCTCGATCCCAACGCGGTGATCGGCAAGGCCTACCAGCTCAACCTCTTCACCATGAAGGACGGCCGCGTCATGAGCGGCGTCATCAAAGAAGAAAACCCCGCCGCCGTGAAGATCGCCATGATGGGCGGCGTCGAGTTCACGCTCCCGCAGGCCGACATCGCCAAACGCGAAGTCTCGAAGCTCAGCACCATGCCCGAGGGCCTCTTTGATGCCTTGCAGCCCGAGATGGTCGTCGATCTCGTAAAGTATCTGCAAAGCGGTGCGGCGCCTGGTGGTGCCAAAGGCCCCGCGAAAACCGTCGAAGGTGCCCTCGAAGGCGAAACCCTCAAAGTCCTTGAAATCACCGGCGGCAAAACGAGCAAGCAAGGCATGGGCGGCTTCGGCAGCGACTGGAGCGGCGGCGCGCAGCTCTGGTGGACCGGCGGCAAGCCCGATCAAAAACTCACGCTCGCCCTTCCCGTCAAAGAAGCCGGCAAATACACGCTCTACGGCGCTCTCACGATGGCCCGCGACTACGGCGTGGTGAGCATCACCCTCGATGGGAAGCCCGTCGCATCATCGTTTGATGGCTACAACTCACCGAAGGTCATCCACACCGGCGAAAAAGAATGGGGCACCCACGAACTCAGCGCGGGTGAGCACCAACTCACCTTCACGCTGGCTCCGCCGAATCCTGACGCCGTGCCGTCGAACATGGTCGGCATTGATTATGTGAGGCTGGAGAAGAAGTAACACGCCACGCCATTACTCCGCGGCTGCGAGGATGCCGGCGGCCTTGTGCATGGTTTCGTCGTGCTCTTTTTCCGGCACGGAGTCGGCGACGATGCCGGCGCCGGTGTGGAAGGTGATCTCGTCGCCCGTCTGCACCGCGGTGCGGATGGCAATGTTCCACTGGCTGCGCCCGTCGAAGCCAAACCAGCCGATGGCGCCGGTGTAGAGACCGCGCGGATGCGGTTCCAGTTCGGCGATGATCTCGGTGGCACGTTTTTTCGGCGCGCCGGTGATGCTGCCGCCGGGAAAGCAGGCACGGAAGGCATCCACATGATCCACATGCGGCCGGAGTGTGCCGGTGACGGTGGAGACGAGGTGAAACACCTGCGCGAAGCTTTCCACGCGCCACAACTCCGGCACCGCAACACTGCCGAACTCGCACACCTGGCCGAGGTCGTTGCGCTCGAGGTCGGTGATCATGAGCAACTCGGCGCGTTCTTTGGCGGAGGAGGTCAGTTCACGCCTGGCGGTTGCGTCGCGCTCGGGATCCTGGACGAAACGCGGGCGCGTGCCTTTGATCGGACGCGTGGCAATGCGCGAGCTGTGCATGCGCAGAAACAGCTCGGGTGAAGTGGACAGCACCTTGGTGCCTGCCATCTGCATGAACGCAGCGTGCGGCGCGGGCGATACCGCGCGCAGCCTCAGGTAGAGCGCCAGCGCGTCCGCATCGCGCGGCCATGCGGCCTTCCATGGGAGCGAGAGATTGACCTGGTAGATGTCACCGGCGGCGATGTATTCCTGGGAACGGCGCACCATTTGAACAAAATCTTCGCGGCTGACCTGGGGCTCAAAGCGCAGTTTGGGAACCGAAGCTGCTATGGAGTGGTTGCCATGAATTTTGAAATCCCCAAATCGATACCAGCGCGCCGCATCGTGGTCGTAGATCAGGCCGTGAGGATAGACGCCGAACACGAACCGTCCGTCGTAACCGACCCAGCCATACAATCCACCCGCCGCGGCCCGTGGGAGGCGCAGGGCGGCGCGCACGTTTTCCCAATCATGGTCGATGTGACCCTGCAGAACTTCCACCGGATCGGCGGTGAGGATGGAGACAGCCCCGGGCGTGGGCAGCGAGGAGTCCATCCAGACAAAGCCCTCGCGCTGGCACAGTTGCGCCGCGACTTCGGCGGGTGTGAAGGAAAAGTCACACCGGTGATGATGCGGCGACGTTTCCAAGGCGTGAACGAACAACGGCAGGGTGTGACCTTCCGACATTTTGAACGAAGAACCCTGGAGCATTGACACTGGGAGGCCCGAACCGTACCATACGCCCTTTTTCCAGCAACCCCCGTGACCCCCCCCCGTTCAACCATTCTTGCCCCCGACCGTGAACGCGCCGCTGCCGCAGCGTGGGGAACTTTGTGCATTCTGGCCGTGGTGCAAATTGTCCTGGCTGTGAAGCTGATGATCACCCGAAACCCGCTGGACCGGGCAAACGCGACTTCTGTTTTGCAGGCCCAGCCTGGAATGGTGCCGGAAATCGGCCAGATCGCCATTCATGGCGGTTCTCCGACCGCGCCGCCAGAACCGGGCTCCCTCATGCTGGCGCCTGCGGCGGCTCCGGCACCGGTTTTAACCGCCCCTCCTCCGATCGGCTCATTCCAGCAGGCTCCCGCGGCGACCCCAGCGCCCGCACCGTGGTCCGCCACGCCGTCAAACACCGCTCCGCCTCCGACGCGTCCTCAATCTTCCACCGGATTACCTCCAATCCCGCCTGTTGCATCGATTTCCACTCTGGGTTCCTCCTCGGCTCCGGCTTCGTCTGCTCCTTCGGGCGCGGCATCATCGTCCCTGTTCATTCCGGCCCCGCAACCGGTGAAACCGGATGCCGCCACCCAGTTGCTGAAGGATGTGAATTACGTCGTCACCACGGCCAAGGAAATCCGTGGCGTTGGGGACATGAACGGCGCGCTGGAAATGCTGAAGCGCGCTGACGAGCTGACACCGGACCATCCGGCCATCATCGCGGAGATCGCCCAGACTTATGAGCAGATGGGCGTGTCCACGAAGGCGATCGACAACTGGCGCCGCATCCAGCTTTTGGGCGAGACGAAGGCAGGAAGCTATTTTGAGCTGGCCTCACGCCGCCTCGGCGCTGGTCCTGCAGCGATGGCTCCCGCGACGAGCGCCCCAAGCATCGAGAGCGACAAGACGTTGCGCCTCGGCGCATGCCATGCCTCGCGTGATCTCACTGTGAGTTCCGGTGAACGCTACACGCTGCGCGTACCCATCGTGCGTGTGGGCAGCCAGCCGGTGGATGGCCGCGCGGTGAATCTGGAGGTGTTCTTTTTTGACAAAGTGAACGGCAGCCGGGTGGCGCAAAGCATCGCCCCGGAGCCGCTCGAAAGCTGGCAGTCCGCACCCGTGGACTGGACTGGCAGCGGGGAGGAGATGCTGGACGTCGTCTATCACCTGCCTGCGCTTTCCGCCGCCGAAATTCAGCAGCATGGGCGGCGCTCGTATCATGGATACATGCTGCGCCTCTACTACAACAACAAGCTCCAGGATGTGGCCGCAGAGCCCCGCGATCTCCTGGAGTTCGGATCGCCGCCGGGCGCTGCATCTGCCGGTGGCAATCCGCTGCTCCCGCCCGTGGGGAGATGATCGCCCACGCCCCCGAAGAAGACCCGCATGACTCTTTTGTTTGTTGATTCCAACGCCGCGCTGCGCGGCATCCGTGCCGCCCGCCTGAGGGAAAGCCTCCCTTCCTTCACGATTGTTGATTTTCCCGGTCCCTCCCTCGCCGCTGCCTGGATCGCCAAGGCAGACACGCTCGATGTGCTGGTGACCGAGGCGATCTTCACCAACCAGGAAACTGGTTTCAGCCTGCGCGATGTGGCGCGGGCGCGATTCCCGCAGTTGAGGGTGCTGTTTACCACGCGTTACGACCTCACGGGATTCGAGTCCCAGATCGAGGACGGCCTCGTGCTCAAGGACACGCCTTACACGCCAGAAAAACTGCTGGAGCGCGTCCGCACCGTGCTGGCAAAGACAACCGAGGATGACGGGCCGCCGCCAGTGATGGTTCCGGGCACAGTGTTGGGCCATTACCAGGTGCTGGAGCGTTTGTACGTCGAGAAAGTCGCGGAAACGTACCGCGCCGTGCAGGTGGCAGTGCAGCGCCCCGTGGCGCTCGTGCTGCTGCGTCCGGAGTTTATCAAGCAGCCGGACATCGTCGAGCAGTTCAAGGAACGCCAGCGGCTGAAGGCCTCGCTGACCCATCCGCGCATCGCGCCACTGTATGAGGCCGGTGAGGCGAACGGCTGGCTTTTCTACACCCGTGAGCTTCCCCGCGGACGCAGTTTGAAGGAGGTCGAACTGACTGACGAGACGCTCAGCGAGCGCCGCCTGACGGAAGTGCTCTACGGTGTCGCCGAGGCGATGCACTACGCCATCGAACGCGGCTACCACCATCGCAATCTGGCCGCGCGTGACATTTACATCGACGCCGATCATCAGGCGAGCATCGTGAACATCTTCCGCCCCGCGACTGGAGAAAAGCGCGACGAACGGGCGGACGTGCGCGCGTTTCTCGAATTGCTGCGGCCGGTGGCCGCAGAAGGCAAAGCACGCGGGATGCTCCAATCGCTCGCCGATGCCGGTCACGGCTGGCACGGCCTGCTCAATGCCCTGGACGACCTGCGCGATGACATGCGCGAACGCAGCCTGGTGCGCAAAATCGAGTCGGAGACACTCCCGGTGGATGCCAGTGGTGAAAAGCCGTGGTGGGTGTGGGTCATGGTGGCGGTCATCCTGCTCATCGTGGCCGCGCTGGGCGCCTTCATGAACGAATCCAACTCTTCCTCCGCCGCCAGCGCGCCCGTGCTGCCGCTGGAAATGGTGTCCATCCCCGCCGGGCCGTTCACATATCAAACCAACCGAACGATCGACCTTCCGCAGTTCTGGATCAGCAAGCACGAAGTCACCATCGGCCAGTATGCGGAGTTTCTCGCGGCATTGAAACACGGGACGGCGGGCGCAGTCGATCACGAGAAACAGCCAGCATCCAAAACCAGCCACGAGCCTCCCAAATGGAACGCCACGCTCACCGCCGCGAAGGCGGGCGCCGCCGTGAATGGCGAGGTAATCACGCTCAACACCCCGGTCACGCAGGTGGACTGGTGGGACGCGTATGCTTTTGCCAGGTGGAAGGGCCAGCGTCTCCCCACTGAGCAAGAATGGGAAAAGGCCGCACGCGGCAACGAGCACCCGGCGTACACCTATCCTTGGGGCACTCAACCGCGCAGAGGCGCCGCCAACCTCGGTGACGATTACGACGCCAAGCCCGGCGGCGGTGGCGGCAAGATCGACGGCTTCAACCTCTGGGCGCCCATTTCCCGAATCACACAGGATGTCAGCCCCTTTGGTGTGTGCGACATGGCGGGCAACGTCAGCGAATGGACCGATGGTGAAGCCAGGAACGACGAATGGCCCACGCATCCCGATTTCATCGACATCACAGTCCCGGTCGTCCGCGGCGGGCACTTTGGCCTGAAGAGCAACGACAAACTTCTCACCGACCGGCGCTTTCCCGAATCTGCAAACGAGGCCACACTGGCACGCGGTTTCCGCACCGCCTCCAGCATTGATCCTTCATCCAAACCAAAACCATGAAGCTTATGAACCGCATCATCCTGCTGTTGCTCGCCTGCTGGCTCGCCGGCACCGCGCAGGCCCAGTACGTCACCAATCTCCGGCTGCTCAAAAACCAGTTCCTCACCGGTGAACCCGTCGTGGCGGTCGTCACGATCATCAACCGCTCCGGCGCCGATGTGGAACTCGGCGGACACGGCGCGCCCGACTATCTGCAGTTTGAGATCACCGAATCCACCGGTCGCATGCTTTCGCCCATCACCATCGGTTCGGAAAAACCAGTCACGGTGAAGGCCGGCGGCAGCACCGAGCAGAAAGTGGAGCTCTCCGGCGGTTACTCCACCGCCGACCTCGGCACGTTCGCCATGGTCGTCAGCGTGCTGCATCCGCTCACCCGCCAGTTCTACATCTCCAACCGCGTGCACATGACCATCACGGACTCGAAGCCGAACATGTTCGACCAGCCTTACGGCGTGCCGGAGGGATTTCCAAATGCGGGCCGCGCACGACGCTACCAGGTCATCCTGTTCCGTGAACTGGAATCCCTGCAATTATACTGCCGCATCACGGATGATCGCAGCGGAGCCTACATCGCCACGTTTCTTCTCGGTCCGGCCAGCATGGTGGTCCAGCCGCAGATCACCATCGACAGCAAGAACAAGCTGCATGTCTTCTTCCTCGCACAGCCCCACATCTTCTGCCATGCCATCGTCAATCCTGACGGCAAAATCTACAAACGCAGCTACTACAAGGACATCGAAGGCAACCGCCCCACCTTGTCAATGAACGCTGGTGGTGCTGAGGTCGTGGGCGGCATGTATTTCGACCCCGCCGCTCCTCCGCCGGAAAACAAGAAGATGCGCAAGGCATCCGAACGTCCGCCAGGTCTGTAGTCGCGCACGGCTCGTGACTACAAACACCGCCGGAAAGCGGAACATGTCCGTGCTTGCCCCGGCGCGGCGCGCCCGCTACTAGCTTGGATCATGAATCCCTCGTGGACCGATTTTTTCACCGGCTCGCAGCTTTACTGGGCCATTTCGGTTTTTGCCTCGGTGCTGCAAGTCTTCCTGCTGATTGGCGCCTTTCTCGGCCACGGCTCGGACTTTGATCACGGGGCTGACTCGCACGACGGCAGCACGACCGACAGCGTGAAGCTTCTTTCGATGCGCATCCTCGTCGCGTTCTTCGTCGGTTTTGGTTGGGCGGGCGTGCTCGCGCAACGTCAGGGCATGTCCGCGGGCGCCTCTGCGATTGCCGCCGTCATCTCCGGCGTCGCCTTCATGCTGCTCATGTTTACCACCATGCGTTTTCTCATGGCGATGAAGGATGACGGCTCGCTGCATTACGAAAATGCCATCGGCATCCGCGGACAGGTTTATGTGACCATTCCACCGAAACGTGAAGGCATCGGCCAGATCGAGATCATGCTGCAAGGCCGCCTCATCACCGCCAACGCCGTTACTGACGCGGAGCACGCGCTCGCACCTCAGCATGGCATCGAAATCACACAGCTCATGCCGCCGAACACTTTTGTCGTCAAACCAACCCCCTAAACCATGCCTGACTTTTCCATGATTCCCGTTCTCGCCGGCATCGCCGCCGTTCTTGTCTTCGCGACGTTCGCGTTCTTTGCCTCGCGCTACAAACGATGCCCTTCGGACCGCATCCTTGTCGTTTACGGCAAGGTCGGCGGCAACAAATCCGCCAAATGTGTGCATGGTGGCGCGTCGTTCGTGTGGCCGGTCATCCAGGACTACGCCTATCTGAGCCTCACGCCGATGCCGATCGACATCCAGCTTCGCGGCGCTCTCTCGCAGCAAAACATCCGCGTCAACACCCCCTCCACCTTCACCGTCGGCATCAGCACCGAGCCCGGCGTGATGGAAAACGCCGCCGAGCGTCTTCTCGGTCAAACACAGCCGCAAATTCAGGAACTCGCCAAGGACATCATTTTCGGCCAGATGCGCGTCGTCATCGCCACGATGCCCATTGAGGAAATCAACGCCGACCGCGACAAGCTCATCGCCAACATCTCCAACGGAGTTGAAGTCGAACTCAAAAAAGTCGGCCTTCGCCTGATTAACGTCAACGTGCAGGACATCACGGACGAGTCCGGCTACATCGAGGCCCTCGGCAAGGAAGCTGCCGCTCGTGCCATCAACGATGCGAAGATCAAAGTCTCCCAGCAGGAACGCGATGGCGACATCGGTGCCGCGCTCGCCGACAAAGAAAAACGCATCAGCGTCGCCCAGGCGCAGGCTGCCGCGGTCACTGGTGAAAACCTTTCCGCCGTCGAAATCGCCAACTCCATCGCCGCACGTCGTGAACGTGAGGCCGAGGCCGAACGCGTCGGCACCGCCGCTGAAAAAGTGGCCAGCGCCAAAGCTCTTCAAGAATCCTACCTTGCCGAAGAATCCGCCGAACGTCAGCGTGCGAAACGCGAGGAGGCCTCCCAGCTCGCCACCATCATCGTGCAGGCCGAAATCGAGAAACGGAAGATCGAAGTGCTCGCCGAGGCCGAGAAGAACCGCGTGCGCATCAGCGCCGAGGCGCAAAAGCTGCGCATCGAACTCGAAGCCGAGGCAGACAAACGTCGCATCGAACTCGTCGCCCAGGCTGATGCTGAAAAAATCCGCATCATCAAGGAAGGCGAGGCCGCCGGTCTCAAAACTTACATGGAAGCCGAGGCCGCCGGCACGCTGGCCCAGCTCGAAGCACGCGCCAAAGGTTTCCAGTCCATCGTCACCGCCGCTGGCGGCGCCGACAAGGCCGCGCAACTCATGGTCACCGAACAGTTGCCCGATCTTGTCGCCGAGCAGGTCAAAGCCATCTCCGGTGTCAAGATCGACAAGGTCACGGTCTGGGACTCAGGCCGCGCTGGTGAAGACGGCAAGACCCGCACCGCCGATTTCCTCTCCGGTCTCGTCGGTTCCGTGCCGCCGCTGCATGACATCGCCAAGAATGTCGGCATCGAGCTGCCTTCATATCTCGGCAAGCCGGCAGAAAGCGGTGGCGGCAAGAAATCTCCGCCTCCTGCTGATTCCAAGGCATAAGCAGGCTTTACGCACGAATCGAACTTGCAAGGAGCAGGGCCGGGCCGGCCCTGCTTTTTCATTTTCATCCCGAAGTTCCGCGCGCTCACCGCGTTAAACCCATCCCATGTCACTCCGCCTCGTTGCTGCTCTTCTTCTCACCTTCACACTCACTTCCCACGCCGCCGACGCGCCGAAGTGGAAGGCTCTCAAGCCGCAAACCCCCGCTGGCTTCACGTTGAAGACCATCGTGGTCGAGAAGCATCCCGAACACGACGTGGAGCTTTACGTTTACGTGCCGGATGCGGAAGGCACGTGGCCCTGCATTCTCGACATCCACGGCGGCGGCTGGAAAGCGCGTCAGGTCGAGGCCGACAAGCCGATGATGGAACGCCTCGCGCAACGCGGCTTCGTGACGGCGCTCGTCAGCTACCGTTTGAGCACCGAGGCAAAATACCCCGCCGCGATTCATGACTGCAAAGCCGCGCTGCGCTGTCTGCGTGCCCACGCGAAGGAGTTGAAGCTCGACCCCGACCGCATCGGCTGCATGGGTGGCTCCGCAGGCGGTCATCTCTCCGGTTTGACCGGCATGACGGGCGGTTTGCCTGAGTTTGAAGGTGACGGCCCGTTCAAAGACCAGTCGAGTGCCGTGAAAGCCTGCATCGTCATGGCCGCCACGCAGGATCTCGTCGCCGCCAACGCCACGAAGACCAATGAAGGCGCGATTCTCTTCTTCGGTGCCAGTGCCCAGGAAAAACCGGAGATCTACAAGGCCGCCTCGCCCATCACGCACGTTCGTGCCGGTGTGCCGCCCACGATCTTCATCGAAGGTGAGAAGGACACGCTCAAAGTCGGCCGCGCCGAGATGATGGAGAAATTGAAGTCCCTCGGCATCGAAACCGCCGTTCACACGCTCAAGGACGCTCCGCATCCCTTCTGGATGAGCGACCCCTGGTGCGCCGAAACCGTCGATATCGCCGCCACCTTTTTCAGACAGCACCTAGGAGGTGGAAAGAAAGCTGCCGACTGAGAACGGCGAACAACCGAGCCATGTTTGAATGGGTTCGACGAGAACACATGGGCCGTTCGGCGATAGTGGCAGCCAGTGCTCGAATTGCATGACCGGCTGAGTAACGCCATCGGTGCCAAATCCATGTCGCTGGAAGTCTGTCTCCTGATTTTGTCACCATACTTTGTTGAGCCGCTCCTCCATTCATATCGCGGTGTCTTCATGGGCTGTCATCCCTGCTCGCTTTCTCCACAAACTCAACAAGGCATGTTTTTAGACCTCGATCTGGGAAAGTGAGGCAGTCGTCTTCAATGACCACCCCAATGTTAACGGCTGAATAACACAACGTGGGACCTTCGCCCCTTTTATAACTGACAAAGTCTGCATACCACAAGATGGCCAGGCTTTGTTTGCTTGGAATTCCAGAATGCACGGACCAAACTGCCGCCATGAATGCTTTCACTGTCTTCCCCATGATCCCCGCCGCGAGCAAGTCGCTGTGGTTCTTTGCCATCATCGGCCTCATCCTCGTGGGTGTGATGTTCATGATGGGCTGGGTTGCGTGGTCGATGCAGCACGCGCAGTTCACCGTCTCGAAGGAGGGTCTGCGACTTCAAGGCGATCTCTACGGCCGTTTGATCCCGCTCAGGTCACTCAAGCTCCACGAAGCCGTCGTCACCGACCTCAACACCGACAAGGATCATCAGCCCAAATGGCGCACGATGGGCACTGGGTTGCCGGGGTATGCCGCAGGTTGGTTCAAACTGCGCAACGGTACGAAAGGACTGCTTTACGTCACCGACCGCACCCATGTGGCACGCATTCCGACGACGGAAGGTTACATTGTGATGCTCAGTGTGAGTGATCCTGCGGCGTTAATTGATGCCTTGAAGCAGCAAAGCGCTCCGTGAAGGCAAAATCAGCCGCCGTTCACCACCATGCCGCGCAAGGCGCTCGATGACATCATCGGCTGCAGCAACGCAAGTCCGGCACGGAGCTGCGCGGCACTGCTCACGGACGGATTGTTCACGATGAGCACGTCCGTCACCAGCGGAGCCAGCGGGGCGACGTTGGCGAAGCTCTTGAGCAGCGGCGAGGCGTCCAAAATGATCCAATCCACCTCCGTCTTCGCCCGATCAATCCACGTGCGATAGCCATCGAGCAACTCGTTCGTCGCATGTGCGGGGAGGTCACAGCCGGGCAGCAGGAAGAGGTTGCTGTGACCGTAGCGCAACGCTTCGATGTGCTGCGCATAAACGCCGTAACCCTGCGCGGCACGCGGAAACCACTTGTGCAGCGTGGGTGAGGACGGATTGCACTCCATCATGAACACGCGGCGGCCCTGATGGCAAAACGCCGCCGCCAGCGCGGAGGAAACGAGCGTTTTGCCCTCGCTCGCATTGGCGCTGGTGATGAGCACCACACCTGCGGTGTTGCGGTTCACTGCCTCGCATTCGAGTGTTGCCGTGAGATGATGCAGGGCACTTGAGGCGCCAATCGGCTCCGGTTTGAGCAGTTCAGCGAGCATGGCCTCGGGCGTCGTGCCGCCCACATAAGGCAGCCGCGCCAGGACCGTCGTTCCTCCACCCGCAGGTTTCATGACGGGGTGACTTCGGCTGGCAGGAGGAGATGGCGCGTGATCCACAGGTGCCGGGGGAGTCGCAGGCGCGGCGATGGCAAATGGTGTCACGACAGGTGCCGCCGTGGGCTGGGGAGCGGCATAGCTGTAAGCATAAGAAGGAGAGTAGCGCGTCGCAGCATCCTGTGGCTCCGCAGCCTTTCCGCGGAGGAGCTTCATCACCTGGTCGTCCAACACCCCCCAGCCGACCGGCAGGCCGATGAAGCAAAGACCAAACAGCATCACCGCTGCGGCAGCGGCGATGGGCTTGTTCGGCTTGACCGGTTTTTCGGGAACCATCGCCACATCCGCCACGCGCAGCAGTCCGCTGTCACGGAACTGGCCGGTCAGGGCTGCCTGGCTGCGGCGCATTTCGATTTTCTCATACAAATCACGATCCATGCGCACCTGATCCTGCAGCAGGCTTTGCTGCACGTTTTTACCGTTGATGTCGAGTGCCTCGCCACGCGCCTCCTCAAGCTGGTGGCGGAAATCCGCGATCTGCCGCTGTTGCGTTTCGACCTCGGACTGCACCATGCTCACCACCGCGGCGACTGCACGGTCCAGCCCGCCCTTGAGCGTCTCGATCTCTTTGGAAAGACCGATCATCTTCGGATGCTTGCGTCCGCAGGTGGCCTCAAGTGGAGCACGCTCAGCCATCTTGGCGTCGAGCTGCTTGCGGATGTAGGCAATGTCGGCATTGTCGGCAAAGACCTTCAACTCGGTGAGATCCCGGCCGGCCTTTTGAGCCGTGCCGAGATTGTCGAGATCACTTTTGGCCTTGGTCAGCTTCAGATCGGCCTCCGTGATCGCGGCGTTGAGCTGGCGCACCTTATCACTGGAGATATCCTGCTTCTCAGCGTCGTCCATGAGCCCCTGGCTCCTGCGATACTCCGCCAGTTTCTGCTCCGACTCGCGAAGCCGCTTCTGCAGCTCCTCTGATTTCTTTTCAAGGTAACTGGAGGCATCGGCGCTGAGTTTCGACTCCTGCTCGGCAACGTAGTGGATGTATTCCTCGACGTAGCGATTGGCCAAGTCCGCCGCGAGCTTTGGATCGCGGTCGCGCACCTGCACGCGCAGCACGTGGGATTCCTTCAGCGGCTCGACGCGCACGTTGGCGGTCATGAGATCGACGAAGCGCTCGCGCGGATCGCCGGGTTTGCCGGGTTTGTAGAGATTCATCAGTTTCAACAACTGATCCTTGCGGCTGAGTGAATTCGCCTCTCGCAGCAGGTACGCGTCCCGCTTCTGCGCATCGAATTGATCGTAGAAATGGTTGATGAACCGCCGCGAAAGCAGCTCGGTGCGGTGATTGTTGATGAGCTGCGGGGCACTAAGTTCCGTGACACCGCGGGAGGACATGGCCTCGAAGTTGAACACGTTCGCATCCTGGATGCGCAGCAGCAGCTGGGACTCCGCCTCGTAAATGTTCACGCCCATGCCGAGGTAGTAAAACGTGAACGCACCCACGACCAGCCCCATCAACAGACCCCGCAGCCAGCGCTTGCGGATATACCCGAAGATATCGGCGATGCTGATCAGTGGCTGCACCTCGAAGTCATGGGGATTAACCGGCGGCAGGAAGGCCCGTGGATCAAACAATGGCGAGGTTCCCGGATGCGCTGGCATGGTAATGGAAGGCACCACCGGGACCAGCCCATGCGAAGGCGTCAGGGCAAGCATGGCTCCGAAGCCAGGCGATTGCTCGGCTGAAGCGGACTGCATGCTGTACGGAATGGCCATGACGATCAGAGAGAAGACGACTGGGGAATGACAAGAGAGGAGAGGCCGACAGCCTCCTGCGGCGGTGATTTGAGGCGCATGGCACGAATGATGGTGTCGTTCACCAAACGCACATCGAAGACCTCCGCGGCAAGCTGGCGACTGGCGCGACCTTGCGCGGCGATCTGGTCGGGATGCGCGAGGTACCACTCCATCGCGCACTTCACAGCAGCAACGTTCTGCGGCTGGCAGAGGAAGCCGTTTTCGCCTTGCATGAGCATCTCGCCGTGTTCACGCTGCTTCTCACCTTCCGCGGTGAGTTTGACACATTCGCGAGCACCGACGGAGTTGGTCGTGATGACCGGGCGTCCGGTTGCGAGCGCCTCCAGCGTCGCATGCGGCACGCCTTCACGATACCACGTGGGCAGCACGAACACGTGCATCGCCTGCAACAGCGCCGCGACATCCTTGACCATGCCGTGATGCTTGAGCGTGCCTTCGGCCACCCACTGGTGCACCTCGCTCTCATCCACGCGGTTCGGATTCGGATCAAACGGACCCACGAGATGAAACTCGGCGTGCGGATGGCGTTGCTTGATGCGCCGCGCGGCCTCTGCGAACACACGCACGCCCTTGCTGATGAGCAGACGGCTCACGAGCACGAATCGGATGCGGCCCGCCGCGATGTTTTCGTCATTTTCGACCGGAGCATGGGTGAATTCGTCGATATTCACGCCTGAACCAGCAGTGACATGCACAGGCGCGCCGGCGGGCAACATGTGCATGTCAGTGAAGAGCTTCACGTCATCATGATTCTGCATGAAAATCACATCGGCGCGCTTCAATGCGAAGCGATGCAACGCCTCGGAGATGAAGCTGACGATCTTCTGCCTCCATGTCACCGGCTTGACGAAGGTGAAGCCCAGGCCCGGCAGCAGCGCATACACACGGCGGATTCCAGCCAGCCGTGCGATGACGCAGCCATAGACGACCGACTTGATCGTGTAAGCGAAGAGCGCGTCCGGCTTTTCGGAGCGGAACAGGCGCCACATGTCCCACATGGTGACGAGATCCTTCAACGGTTTGATCTTCGAACGCTCCATGCGGATGGCGCGATGATGCCCGCCGAGCTTCGTGACGAACTCGTGAACATGCGGATAGTCCTCCGCAGCGGAGGTGACGATCTCACAGCCATGCGCGGCGAAATCACGAATCAAATCGCCGCGATGATAAACCAGCGTGTTCGCGTCGGCAGTAAGGACGAGGACTTTCATGCGGCGAGAGTCTCCGGCAAAGGATTGAATGAAAAGCGCCGGCGCATGGAGCGCAGCGCATGGAAGGTGGTGGCACGCCAGCTTGAGGGACTGTGCGCCTCAAGGTCGAGCAGCCAGCGCGTGGCGTCACTCCACTGGCGTTTGTATTCGTACTCACCGGCGAGCATGTCGAACGTGTGCAGGCCGCGGTGGATCGCCTCCAGGATGCACGCGCGCAACATGACCCGGCCTGGAGAAAGACGCGAAAATGAATCGTCCCAGCCCATCTGGTATTGGAAAAACTCGCCGCGTTCGATGAAGCCATACATCACCGCCGCCACCTCACCTTCGTGCTCCAGCATCGGAATGATGGCACGATCCTGCGGCATCCAAAGCTCCGCCAGACGACGATGGAAGCGAAGCGACGCAGCGGTGGCAAAGCTGCTCACTTCCGCCGGAAAATGACAGGCGTGCAAACGGCACAGCTCGTCAAACGCGCGCTCCGGCCACCCCTGCATGTGCCGGGACGTGAATGCCTTGCTGCGACGACGCAGATTGCTGCGCCAGCCCGCGCTGTGACGCGCCTCGATTTCCTCCCACGTGGACGGCAGCGTGATCAAACGGCTCGGATGGCGGTTGAGCACGCCCGCGCGAATGAATGTTCTTTCCAGCGCGGCAAGGATGTGCGGCGTGTTCCCCGACTCCTGCGGCAGAAAACTCAAGCGCACGATGTCGCATTCGTCGCAGAGCAGCGCGAACACCTCGCACAAACGCGGCGCGAGATCATCCTCACACCCTGCGGGAACGATGAAGTCCAGACGCTCGCCATGCGCGTCTCCAAAGCCGCCAAGAAAGGCGAGGGTGACCAGATGGCGGCGGGCGCTGTCGTTTTCACGCGCCAGCATGAGCGGCGCGATGGCCCGGGGCACGCCTTCAACATCGCGCAGCACGCCAATGGCGAGTTGCGCACCAGCGCCACACTCCTCACACCACAGGCGCATCCAGTCCCAGCGCACGAAAGGCGAGCGCGTGGCCATTTGATCCACCAACGCATCCCAATACGGCGCCAGTGCGAGGAATCCGGCCTCGTCACGCACAAGATCGAGCGTGAGCACATCTCGATCCCGTGCCACACGTGATGAAGGAAGCACGGTTGTCATGGCGCGCCTCCTTTCTCCGTGGCGGCGGTCTGTTTGCGATGCTGCGCGGCCTCGATGAGCTGGCCGAGTTGCAAACGCGCATCCATGAGCACGCCGATGTTGTTGTCCCAGTCGCCAAATCCACGGGCAAAGCTCGACGCGAGACGACGCACATCGTCCTCAAGCCCAAGCTGGCGTGCCAGCATGAGGTAATCGTAGTCTTCCACTGTCTCGCGCAGCCACTTCAAACGTATCGACGCGACTGGCGAATGACGTCCGTGGCGTTTTTCCGTCGCGGGATAGATGTAGGAGCCGTCGCCATTGTAAACGGAGCCGTCGGCGGTTTTGAAGGTGCCTGCGTCTGTCCACACATCCACACCATCGGCCGCGTAGAGCGTGTCCCAATACGTGAAGCCAGTGATGCCATGAATGGGCATCAACCAGCCGACGATGCGATGCGCCATCGGCGGATAATCGAGCGCCCAGACTGGCGGGAAGCTGCTGTGCAATTCCGCGGGCCGTCCTTGCAGTTTTTCCCATTCATCTGGAATCTGCACAAGCGCGGCATAGGCCCAGACTTCATCTCCGGCCTGACGCCGCGTGGCGATCTCGTGTCTGCCACCGGCCCATTCCATGTCCTTCCACACCGCGCTGAAATGCGGCACCCAGATGTCAACGGCGCCGCTGAGCGAGCCCCACTCGCGCTTTTCAGGCGCGGGCTGCTCGGTGATGAGCAGCGGCACACGAACGCCATGCTTCTTTTCCACCTCATGGAAGAACCCGCCCCAGCGGCGCACATTTTCATAAGCAGGAGCGTCGTTCGGCTCGTCGAGATCACCCATGATGACGTAACCGCGTGACTCACAGCGGATTTTCGCCAGCAGCTTCATCCACTGCGCGACGTAGCTCATCGCCGCATCGCGGTCCTTGCCGAGCGGATCGTCAAACGGCCACTTCGGCCAGATGGGAAGGCCGATCGTGCTGCAATGCCGATGCAGCAGATGCTTTCTCAACGCGCGCTCGGCTTTGTCCTCATCAAGTTTGCCCGTCGCAGCGTCAGGGTAGCTGCCTTGAATTTGATCCACGCTCAGCCGGTGCTCGGCGAGGAGATCGTAGTAGGCGTTGAGCAGACCGACGTGCGTGAGCGAGGGCTGGTTGTCTTTGTATTCAAGACCATGAACCTCGGCGATGCGGCGTACAGTGGTCATGATCGAGGTGCGCAACTTCGGCACTACGGGAAGATCGAAGTCCCACACCTTGAGCGTGTAGCTGGCAATGCCGATGGTTCCGTCATTGAATTTGAAACGCACCTCGCCGGTGTAATCCCCCGGCGCGGCGGTGTAGGGCACGAAGACATCGACCCAGAAAGGCTGGTTCACCATCTTGTCGCCCTGAAGCTCCTGCACCGGCATGTCGGGTGGCACGAGCGCGTCGGGATAGTCTCCTGGCGGCAGCGGTGCCATCGGCGTGGATTTAGAAACGCGGACGTAGTGCTCGCGGAACACCTTCGGTGCGGGCAGCAAAGCATCGGAATCGTGCTTGGCGATGCCGGTGGCGGTTACTTCGAGGTTCTTGAGTTGAACTGGAGCGGCGGAGACGATGATCTGCAGCGGCTCCCATTCACCACGTGCCGCGTGAATGGTGTGCGTTTGAGCCGAAGGTGGCTCGTCATCACGCAGAACACGTGTCATTCCATCAGCGAACGCGATCTTCACCGGTTCCGCCGCGGTGACACTCGTGAGCGCAAGAACAAGCAACAAGGATTTCATTTCCGCACCTCCAGGAGTTGCTCATAGGTCTCCGCATACCTGCGTGCGGCGTGTGTGCTGGTGAAGTGTTCCAACACCCGCTGGCGCGAGCGCTGCGCGACTTCCAAGCGTGCCATGGGGCCGAGCCGGAGCGTTTGTTCCCACGCGTTCGCAAGGGCCGCAGGATCGTGCATCGGCACCGTCTGGCCGGCTCCTTCGAGCAGACGGCCACAATCACCGACATCCGTCGTGATGCACGGCACGCCGCAGGACATGGCCTCCAGCACGGTCATGGGACATGCCTCGGTGCGTGAGGAAAGTGAAAACACGTTTAGCGCCGGATACAGGCGCCACGGGTCCGGGCGGAAGGACTCGAAGCGCACCTGGTCACGGCGTGGCAGTTGAGCGAGCAGTTCGCGCTCCGTGACGCTCATTTCAACCTCAACGCCGCCGCAGAAAACGAAGTACGCGTCAGGTACGCAGGTTTGCAGCAACGCAGCGGCACGCAGGAAGGTCGCGAGATCCTTCATCTCATGAAAACGACCGACATAGCCGATGACCGGAGCGTTGGGCGGCAGCTTCAGTTCAGCACGTGTGTCGAGCGCGGCATCGGTGTCCGGTTTGAAGCGCTCCGAGTCGATCCCGTTCGGGATCCAGCGCATTTTGGAGCGGGGATAGCCAAGCTTGACGTGGTCTTCGATGGCCACTGCCGAGCATGAGATGATGCGAGAGGGGATGAAGCGCGAGGTGAACGCAAGCGCACGGCGGAACAGCGCGGTCTTGTATGGACCATCGCCCGGATTGCGATGAATCTCGCGACAGTGGACACTCCAGACGATGTTTTTCACTCCGGCAAGCCGCGCGGACCATCCGCCGACCAGATCGGCATGATGCATCCACGTTTGCACGATGTCCGGACGCTCCTTGCGAAGGATGCGCCGGAGTCGCGCGAGCGTTTCGCGATCCAAGAACGCGGTTCCTTCGAGATCGTGAACATCGACTCCAGCCTCGTGCAGGCGCTTGAGATGATGCGGCCACGGGCGCGCGTTGACGGCGACCACGACGCTGCGAAACAGCGCCGGATCAAGCGACGTGGCAAGGTTCATCAGCATCGCCTCCGCGCCACCACCGCCGATGGTGTAAGCAAAGTGCAGCACGACCGGACGCTTGTCGCCCGCCAACACCGGAAGCAAACGCGCTGGCGCGGAGACACGCTGACGCTGCCAGGCCGGCAGCACCATCGTCTGATTTGCAGCGAGCGTGATCGTCTTCATATCAGCGACATGGCCCGCAGGCAGCTTTGCCTCCATTCTTGCAGGGTTTCGAAGGCGCCCGAGACTGTGGCCTCGGCCTCCCAGAGCGATTCTGGCGTGCCATAGCGTGGCAGTTGGAAAGGCGAGGCATTCTCATCCACACGTCCGTTGATGGTCGTGCATGCGCATTTGAAGCCTGCTTCGCGCACTAGCAGCAGCGTTTCGCGGGTGTAATCGACCTCTTTTCCATTGGGATAGGCGAAGGCAGTGGGATAGTCACCGATTTCCGCAAAAATGCGGTCGCGACACGTGGCAATCTCGGAGCGCGCCATCATCATATCGCAGCGTGACAGGATGGGATGTGTGTGTGTATGACCACCAATGTCGATGTGACCGCTGAGGGACATGTCACATGCCATGTCCCATGTGAGAGGGCGCATCGGCTTCGGGAGGTCAGCGCAAGAAGGTGAAGCCACCTCCAGCGCATGCTCCAGGCAAGTCAGTTCGGCGCACACCTCGACAAACGGCAGCCTCTTGAACTCGGGAATCAACAGGATCAACGACTGCTGACGCAGTTCACGCGTGCCGAGGAAGAGACGCAGCGTTTTGCCGTTGATTTGCCAGTCTAGAAACTGCCTTTGAGTGCGGCCCAAAGCAAGATCGAGCCGCTGAAACCACATGACATCCTCGCCATCCAAAAAGCCGGTCGTTACGAAGACGGTGGCGTGAAGGTCGAATTCCTTCAGGACAGGGTATGCCAGCTCATAGTTCGAGGCGTAACCGTCGTCGAAGGTGATGACGACAGAATTGGCAGGCGGGCTTTGATTTCGGGATACGGCCTCGACCAAGTCCGCCAGCGAGATGACACGATAATCAGCCACCAGCAGGGCGCACACGCTGCGAAACACCTCCACCGGCAGATGTAGAGACCAGTCGAGTACTCCTGGATCACCTGCCCCTTCACACAAACCGTGGAACGTGAGGATGGTGGCTTCATCTGAGCGCTGCGTCCGGGCAAAAGATGCCAGTCCGCTGCCGACGAGAGCGGCAGCTTTGATTGCACGCGAGTGAAGGGCGGGCGGCATGATCAAAAAAGCGTGGAGAAACGCCGCCACCCGCGAAGTGCGGATGGCAGCTTAGGGGGCGGAAAGGCGTATCGCCGTATATTAGGGGTCGATTTATTAACTTCAATATAATTATCATAAAATCCGTATCAAATGCACGGGATTATCCCTTTGACATACGGAAGTGAATAGACATCCCATGTTTCCTATTCATAGGTTTGTTCTCCGCGCATGTCTTCAGGGGACGATCTCAAGAATTTACCTGCCGATCTTCGGTCATTCCCGAAGTGTGTTTATTTGCACGTCGTTGCCTTGGAGGGTGGGGTTATGGTGATCTTGGGTGCAATTTTAAGCGCGTTTCAAATCGCAACCCCTCAATGGCTCGCCTTAGTTGGTGGATGCCTCTTGATCACTTTTGCTTGTTGGAGAGCCTTTCAGGATGAGCGCCGCATTCGATTGGCTTTGGAAAGCAGAATCAAAGGACTTGAAGATGGCGGGTTAGTCATCCAGAAGACGCCATTAAATCCGCCAAATTTGAAGTTCGACATAAGATTCGATCAGTTGACCGGATTTAGCATGATGGGTGCGAATGCACTCAAACCTTGGGCCACGGCTCATTGTTTTACAGTTGGCGTAACAAACATCGGGGGCAGCGTCAGCATTGAGGAAGTCAGCGTAAGTTGTGACGGTCATCACGCCCGACGTGCTTTCTTGAACCATGAACGTGGGGCCGTGTTGCCTCAGATCCTTGAAACTAATAAAACCTTCACCTTCCATTACCGACTGCCCCCAGGTAAATTTGTCGAGTTCATCAACCTCAAGCCACGGCTTCAGGTAAAGACATCATGCGGCAAGGAATTTACCGTCGAAGATGATGTCTTCAAAAACATGAAAACTGTGAGTGGCAGCCTGTGGGAGCATGTTATAATTCATCAAACTCGAAGAGAGATTCTAGATGAACCTACGCCAAGCCAGACAGAACGGGAACCTTGAAGAATTCATCAAGGAGCATGAGAACGACGAACCAGCCGACAAGCGCCAGATGATCAAGACGCTTGAGCGGATGGAGCAGAAGCCTTCACGCCCTTCTCGGAAAGGAACTCGGAAACCAAGCGCGGGAACATAGTTTTGGCGATGTTCCGGTTGTTGTGCCGGAACTCGAATTCCTTCGCGTATTTCATCAGGTGCTTGCGGCTGACGTGCATGTGGGTTCCACGCACGGAATCCTTGAAGATTTTCCAGAAGGATTCGATGCCGTTCACATGGACTCCGTCACGGGCGTATTCCTTGCGCCTGTGATTGACTGTCTTGTGGGAGTATCGGCGGTTCAGCTTCTTATAGGCGGTGTGCTCGTCCGTGTGAATCTCGGCGCCAGATTCTACGTGCTCCTCAATATGGGGGAACAATGTCTCCCGCTTCGCATCTGGCACAACTTGGGTGATCACATCACCGTCCCGCTCCAGCATGCCCAGAAGCAGAGTTTTATTCACGCCAGATCGGCCCGGAACGCTCCCGGCCATATAACCGCCGATCACAGTTTCGTCGATCTCGACAACGTTCTTGAGTTTCCTGTCGCCATCCACGGCAGCCATGTGCTTGCGGATCTCATGTCCCATGCGCCACGCGGTCTTGTAAGTGACTCCAAGCTGGCGTTCCAACTCCTTCGCAGAAACGCCGTGGCGCGAAGTGGTAAACAGGTAGATGGCATAGAACCAAAGCTGCAAAGGCGTGTGAGTGGCTTCAAACGGCGTGTCCACCATCGGGTGAATGTGATGACCGCACCACTGGCAGGAGAACGCCTGTTCGGCCTGAATGCGATACCACTTCGCCGCACGCTCGCACTTGGGGCAGATATGATTTTCACCGTAGCGATTCTTGAAAACGTGCTCAAGGCAGGCGTCGTCACTGGGGAACATCTGGAAGAAATCGCGGATGTTAAGGCTCTCCTCGTTCTTCTTCTGAAAGCGCACGTTTTTCTGTTTCATGAGCCAAAACTAGCCCGCTTCTTACCGTATGTCAAAGGGATAATTCCGCAAATGCAAGAGCTGGTTGACATATAGAGATAAAAGGGCACACACCAAAAGCTGGCACGATCATGTGCAGATGCTCTAGGAAGAAGGGGAGATCCGGACACACCGCGGCCTGTTTGTGTGTTCTGCTTGCCGCCACAGTTCTTTCGACACACTTGTCGGCAGACAGTCTTCGGAGGTATTTATAGCAATTAAATATTACAGATTCGTCTAGTTATATCTTAGGCATATATTTGATAAATAATCTTTGCTCACCTGCTATTCAAGCCCGCTTGTACTCTGGATTCACATAGCTTGGTCGGCTGCGTTTTTTGTTGTCCATTTCGACCATCTGAAAGTCGTGGATGAGAATGAGGATTTGGCCCCACGCTAGGTTTGTATTCATCGCGCAGACATAGGCAATTTCATTTCACTTTGCCTGTTTGACTTTGAACAAGAATCGAATTTCGCACGCCTCCTCCAACTGATTTGCTTGGCTATGCGCTGGAATCGGAATTGCCACCTGCACTCATCAGTTTCTCTTTGGTGGTGCGAAACTTCAATTCCACATCAGCTAAAGCCAGATCGATTCTTGTCGCATGCGTCAGTTCGTCTCCCCTATCGACTGGCCCAGGTTCTTCCAACACACGTATTTCGAAACATTCAAGACAGGATCACTTCGTCGTCTTGGGCAGCGCCTGCACCAGCAGGCTGTAAAACTCATTCTCCGCCGGCTTCTCACCGTCGCTCTTGAGGATGTTCTTGATCACACCAAGCACCTCTGCCTGCGCCTCCTTGGTCGTGAATGCCTGCGCGCGCTCGTTCATGTAGTCGATCATCGTGTCATCGCTCTCCGACATCGCACGCGCACGCGCAAACGACTCGTCGATGAACAGGCTCTTCGGATATTCCGACTCCCATCCTTCCGCGATGAATGCCGACTCCGCCAGATGTTCCTCGCGCAGCGAGATGTGTGCATCCGCATACATGGAAAGTGTCAGCAGATCGAACAGGGCCTCACGTTGCTTCTGGGTCATAATTGATTTTGTCAAAAAACGCCGCCTGTAATCAAGACTTACTTCACACGACTCCTGCCTTGACCATTTACCGCCGCTCTTGACCTCTTGACGCCCTCCATGTCCGACGCCGCCACCACTCCCATGATGAAGCAATACCTCGCCATCCGGCGGGAGCTTCCGGAGGATGTATTGCTGTTTTTCCGGCTGGGGGACTTTTATGAGCTGTTCTTTGAGGACGCGAAGGTCGCCTCGCCCATCCTGAATGTGGCGCTGACGAAACGAAACGCGGTGCCGATGTGTGGCGTGCCGCATCATTCGTCGCAGGGCTACATCGCGAAGCTGATCAAGGCCGGCAAACGCGTCGCCATCGCCGAGCAGACCACCGATCCGGTGCCGGGGAAGATCGTCGAGCGGGCCGTGTCGCAGATCCTCAGCGCGGGCACGATCAATGACCTCAACCTGCTCGACTCGAACCGCCCGAACTACCTCGCCGCGGTGTTTCGCGATGGGAAGAAATTTGGCCTCGCTTATGTCGATCACACGACGGGTGAGTTTGAAGTCGCCGAGTTCAAGGACACCACCGAGCTCGCCGATGAACTGGAGCGCCTTCAGGCCAGCGAATTGCTCCACAGCGACGATCAGCGTGAGGTGATCGAGGCGCTCGGCAGCCCGGCCTGTGCGCAGGCGGTGGAGAGTTACCTGTTTTTGCTCGATCAGGCGCAGCACAGCCTCACGCAGCATTTCAAAGTGCAGTCGCTCGATGGATTCGGCTGCCAGGGGCTCAGCGCGGCGCTTTGTGCGGCGGGCTGCATCCTGCAATACCTGCAATTCCAGCTCCGCCGCAGTGTCGATCACATCCAGCGCCTCCGCGTCGCGCAAACGAGCGACGTGGTGCTCATCGACGCCGCCAGCCAGAGCCATCTTGAACTCGTCAGCGCCCGCGGCGGCAATGCGCACACGCTGTTGAACGCGCTCGACCGCACCTGCACGCCCATGGGCGCGCGCAAGCTCCGCCACTGGGTGCTGCATCCGCTGCGCGATCTCGACACGCTCACGCAACGCCAGGACATGATCGCCGCCTTCCTCGATGAGCCCATGTTCCTCAGCCAGGTGCGCACGCTGCTCAAAGAAGTGCGTGATCTGGAACGCACCAGCAGCCGTTTGAGCCAAGGCAGCGGCAATGGCCGTGATTTGCAGGCTTTGGCGGTGTCGTTGGAGGTCGTTCCTACTTTGAAAGCGCTGCTGTCCGACTGGTCGGACCGGTCCGACGTGTCCGACCATCTCATTCATCGTCTCCACGACCTCACCGCGCTCTCTTCCGAAATCCAACGCGCCATCGTCGATGAACCGCCGATGCAGATCAAAGAAGGCGGCGTCTTCCGCGAAGGCTGGCTGCCGGAGCTCGATGAACTGCGCAATGCCTCCACGCTCGGCCGCCAGTGGATCGCGGATTTGCAGGCGCGGGAGATCGAGCGCACGGGCATCAAGAGCCTCAAGATCAAATACAACGCCGTCTTCGGCTACTTCATCGAGATCACGAAGGCGAACGTCGGCAGCGTGCCCGCCGACTACCACCGCAAGCAGACCACCGTCAACGGCGAGCGCTACATCACCGACGAGTTGAAGCGCATGGAGGACAAGATCCTCGGCAGCGAGGAGCGCAGCAAGGCGCTCGAATACGAGCAGTTCATCGAGCTGCGCGGCCGCGTGCTCCAGCATCTCGCGCAGATCCAGGAGACCGCCGAGACCATCGCCGTGCTCGATTCACTCGCCTCGCTCGCCGAGACCGCGCGGCTTTTCAATTACACGCGCCCCGTGCTCAATGAGACGCGGAATCTCTTCATCCGCGACGGCCGCCATCCCGTGCTCGATCAGAATCTCACCAGCGGCGAGCGCTTCGTGCCGAATGACATCACGCTCGAGCCCGAGGACAGCCGCCTCATCCTCATCACCGGCCCGAACATGGCCGGTAAGAGCACGTATTTGCGCATGACCGCGCTGCTCACGCTCATGGCGCAGATCGGCAGCTTCCTGCCCGTCGCCAGCGCGGAGATCGGGCTCGTCGATCGCATCTTCACCCGCATCGGTGCCAGCGACGACATCGCGCGCGGCCAGAGCACCTTCATGGTCGAGATGAACGAGACCGCGCTCATCCTCAACAACGCCACCGAGCGCAGCCTCGTCATCCTCGACGAGATCGGCCGCGGCACGTCAACCTTCGACGGCCTCAGCATCGCATGGAGCGTCGCCGAGCACCTGCACGACCACATCGGTGCCCGCTGCCTCTTCGCCACGCACTACCACGAGATCACCGCGCTCGCGCAAAGCCGCAGTGCCGTGAAGAACTACAACGTCGCCGTGAAGGAGTGGAACCATCAGATCATCTTCCTCCACAAGATCCTCCCCGGCTCAGCCGAAAAAAGCTACGGCATCCAGGTCGCGAGACTCGCCGGCCTCCCCGAAAACGTCATCGACCGCGCCAAGGAAGTCCTCCAGCAACTCGAATCCGGCCACCAGCCCGCCGAAAGCGTCAAAGAAGTCCCCGTGGCGACCAGCGTGCCTGCGAAGACCCGGAAGAAGCCGCGCAGCGATGAGGACGCGGGGCAGATGAGTTTGTTTGGGTGATATCAATATTTTACCGCTGCGAGCTTGCGACATACATCATTTCGCCTCTTCGCAAATACCAGCATCTTTGAAGTCCTTTGGGGCGAGTATTCCCCCCTGGTGGTCTCAGATTTTTCAGATTTGGACTGTCGGCTGGAACTTCAAACATACGCGAGAGAATCAAATCGCGCGATGCTTGCTCGGCCAATGCGACGATCTCAACGATTAAGGCCCTGAATTTGACCAAGTCTGGATCATTTAGGTCCATCAAATCTAATAACAGTTCCCCTTCCTTGTTGAGGGCCGAAAGCATTCCATCGTCATTAAACTGGAGACATTCCCCAAATGCGTGTTTGTGAGGGTCTGGGATTATACCAGAGCTTTTCGTTAGATTACATCTGTGGCAAGCATAGACCAGATTGTCATATACCAACTCTAGGGATGGGTCGATTTCTCTGGGAATGAAGTGGTCTAAGTCGAAACTGCCTTTTAAGACACCCCATTGTTCACGGTTCAGACAATAGGCACATCTAAAGTCAAACTCATCACGAAGCCATGGCCTAAATCTCGAATAAGCACTATAACCGATCGGCCCGTGTTTCCGTTGACGGGGTTCGTTCTCGTAATTGAACAAGCTCGAAAAAAGGTTCTTGGTTGGCATTTTGATTAATCTCCTGCTGAAGACTCATCTTTAGCAATTCCAGCTCATGAAGAGGCAATGGCGCGATCAGGTTTCGCCGTATCCTAATGGCTTGACGAAGGCGCTCGAATTCTGACTTTTCGTCAAAAGTCAATACTGACTCTGAACGCTTCAAGGCAAGTGACGCAAAACGCTCTTGCTGTTCAATATCCAACTCAAGATCGACTAATGGTTTCGAAACTCGCAGCGTTTTGGGAATCGGGTCTTCCTTCTTCTGCAGCGCACGGCGCAGCTTGCGCAGCGCGATGTTTTGCAACTGGCGGATACGCTCGCGGGTCACGCCGAACTCCTGGCCGACTTCTTCCAGCGTGCGCGGCTTCTGACCGGCGAGGCCGAAGCGGGCTTCGATGATCTTGCGTTCGCGTTCGTCGAGAACCGTCAGCAAGCCATCGAGCTGGCTGTGCATGTTCTTTTGCGACAGAAGTTCGAAGGGGTTCTGGGCGTTTTCGTCGGCGACGATTTTACGAAACGTAGTGCTGTCGTCATGGCTGATCGGCGCATCAAGCGAGGCCGGGCGTATAGAGGCTGCCTTGAGTTGGCTGAGCTTGGCGCGGTCGATGCCGATTTCCTCGGAAAGTTCGTCGTCGGTCGGTTCGCGGCCGAGTTCCTCAAACATGGCCATCGCCACGCGGCGCATTTTGCCGATCTTGTCCACCATGTGGACGGGCAGCCGGATGGTCTTGGACTGGTTGGCGAGCGCGCGCTTGATGGACTGCTTGATCCACCAGGCGGCGTAGGTTGAAAGTTTGCCACCCTTGTTCGGGTCGAAGCGTTCCACGGCCTTCATGAGACCGATGTTGCCTTCAGAAATCAGGTCCAGCAGGGGCAGACCATAATTGGCGTAATCTTGGGCGATCTTCACCACGAGGCGGAGGTTCGCCCGGATCATGTGCGAACGGGCCTCGGGATCACCGCGTTTGATGCGTTCGGCAAGCTCGACCTCCTGGTCGGGAGTCAGCAAGTCAGTCTTGCCAATCTCACGCAGTTCGATCCCGAACCCGTCTTCTGATGCCGTGGCCATAACTATTATTCGTTACATTTTGCCGATCGAGTCAGCTCTCGTCATCAAACATGACACCCAGAGCAAACGCATCAATTTTGCTCTGCGAATGAAATTGCGCAACAAAACTTAGTTCTTTCATAGCCTCTGACCAGAAGCAATCAGACTGAGAGGCTCTAGCCCACTACCCCTTTTACACTCCTCAGAAACGCAGATGGCTGAAGCGGACTTACTTTAAGCTTCGTCCGCTAGCTAGCAGCATCGAGCGGCCGTATAATTAAATGATTCCACCACCATGCGCACACTCCTACTTCCTTTCGTCGTCTCCTCACTCGCTTTCGCGGACACACCGACACTGCCCGGCATTGGCGAGGCGATGCAGGAAATGATCGCGAAGCATGAAGTCGCCGGGGCGGTGACGGTGGTGGCGAACAAGGACGGAGTGCTGCACCTCGAGGCGAACGGCCTGGCGGACATCGACAAGCAGACGCCGATGAGCGTGGATGCGATGGCGTGGATCGCGTCGATGACGAAGCCGATCACCGGCGCGGCGATCCTGATGCTGCAGGACGAGGGGAAGCTGAACATCGCGGACCCGGTGTCGAAGTTCATCCCCGAGTTTGCCGCGCTGAAGACGCCCTCGGGCAAGCCGGCGAATCTCACGATCACGCAGGTGCTCACACACACCTCGGGACTCGGCGAAGCGAAGGGTCCGAAGGCGGACGAAGCGCACACGCTGGCCGACTTGGTGCCCATTTGGCTGGCGACGCCGATGCAGTTCGAGCCTGGCGCGCAATGGAAGTACTGCCAGTCCGGCATCAACACGGCGGCGCGCATTGTCGAGGTGATCAGCGGCATGACCTTTGACGCGTTTTTGCAGAAGCGGCTCTTTGATCCGCTCGGCATGACGAACACGACCTTCTATCCCACCGATGCGCAGTGGGCGCAGGTGGCCACGGGTTACGCGAAGAACAAGGACACCGGCAAGCTCGAGGCCGTGCCGCCGCGCGGCGACTTCGGCAAGCGCGGACGCCCTCCGCAGGGGAACGGCGGCCTGTATTCCTGCGCGAAGGATTACACGCGCTTCTGCCGGATGCTGCTCAATGGCGGCACGCTCGACGGCAAACGCATCCTCACTCCCGAGGCGGTGAAGATTCTCTCCTCCGTGCACACGGGCGATCTGCCGTGCGGCTTTTTCCAGAAGGAGGAGTTCGGCAATCACGGCAAGAACTACGGCTGGGGCATCGGCGTGTGCGTGTTGAAGGAACCGCATGCCGGTCTCGCGGAAATGCTCTCGCCCGGCACTTTCGGCCACGGCGGCGCGTGGGGCACACAGGCGTGGATTGATCCGAAAAAGGACGTCATCTACGTGCTGATGGTCCAGCGTGCGAATTTCCCGAACAGCGATGCCAGCCCGGTGCGCGAGGCGTTTCAAAAAGCCGCGGCGAAGGCGCTGGCGAAGTGACGCCTGAGGAAGCGCTTGGAGCCAAAATCCTATCGCAAACGGAGCTGCTTTTCGATAGAGAGGGCTCATGAAAAGCTACCAAGGCTACCAGCTCATCACGCCAGATGATCTTCACTGGCGTCCGTCGAATCTGATGCGCATTCCGAACGCGGACTACCTGGAGCGCACGGGCAGCGAGAACCTCGGCGCGCGTCTCTGGCGCATGCCGCCGAAGAGCGCGAACACGCTGCACAAGCACATCGTGTCCGAAGAGTTCTACTTCGTGCTCGAAGGCACAGGCCGTCTGCGTGTGGGCGGCGAGACACTCACCGTGCCCAGATACGGCGGCGTGCTGGTGGGTCCGGATCAGCTCCGGCAGGTCTTCAATGACACGGACGAGGAAGTGCTGTGGCTCATCATCGGTGGTCCGGAGGAACTGGAGTTCGTGCAGGGCTCGAAATCGAAGGTCGATCTCTCGCTGTTCTATCCGCAGGACCCAACCCAGTTGCCCAAGGAACTCGAAGGCGTGCAGTGGCCGCCGAAGGAATGAACCATGAGTACCATCGATTTTCAGCAACACTGCCAGGACTGGATTGACGTCTGGAACGCCCATGACCTGGAGCGCATTCTAAAGCATTACAGCGATGACATCGACTTCTGCTCTCCCTTTGTCTCCAAGCTCACGGGGAGCGCTGATGGCCGCATCCACGGCAAGCCAGCCCTTCGTGACTACTTTGCCAAGGGACTCCGGGCCTATCCCGATCTGAAGTTCGAGTTCATCCGCGTTTATCCGGGTGTGAGAAGCTGCGTGCTCGAATATCAAAGCGTGAACCAGCTCCGGGCCGCGGAGGTGATGGAATTCGATGACAACGGGCTCGTCTGTCGTGTCATGGCGCATTACGCCGCGGCGTGAAAGTGCTCAAATCGTGTCCCACGCCCGTTCCGCCACTGGATCACGACCTTCATCATACTCGATGTGGTCGATGACCGTCTCGACGACTTTGCCCTGAAGACCGCTGTCGATGATGCGCTGCGGCAGAACATGTGAACGCTCATCCCGCCAACCGAGCTTGGCGATGAAACGGTTCCACATGTGGCATTCCTCATCGGTGCGCGGTGTGCCGCGAGCATGCGTCCATTCGAGAATCTCCTCATCCGTGCCGCCTTCCAGAGTGCGGGCTTTGATCTCGGCATACGGCACGCCGAGAAAGCGGCAAATGCGGCCGTCGAGCGTGAGAAACTGCTCGTCGCCGAGCTTCTCGACATACTCCGACGGTAATTTGCCCGCGGCATGAAGCCGGATTTTGTCGAGCATGCGACCGAAGTAGATGAAGCGGCCGACTTTGGCGTAGCAACTGCGGAGTCCGGGAATGCTGGGCATGGTGAGAGTGTGGGTGAGTGTGAATCTTTTACCGCTGGTGTCACTCGCGGCCAGCGGAATGAGCGCATCCAAGCAAAGTTGCCCGCTACCAACTTCCTGACAAGCTCCGCAGCATCTCCTGATCCTCGTGTTGCTTTCGCCTCACAGTCTGCACCTCACCTTCGCTGCATCGCACGATCGACAAGCCCTTCATAGATCTTGCGACGTTCGTCGAGGCCGAGGCCCTGATTGCGATAGCCGAACATGGTGCGGTTGATGTCCTCCCGCTGCGAGGTGCTCAGGCGCGAAAGCTTGGCCACCATCTCCGGCGGAGCGCTTTCGGATAGCCATCGGCATCGAAGCCTTCCTTGTAGTTCACCGCAGCATTTTTCGCCGCATCCATTTGCGATGAATTCAGTGGAGGCGGATTTCCGCCCGATCCACTGCTGCCAGGACCGCCGCTTTTGCCGGCGACCTTCTTTGACGGAATCGGCGGCGGCTTTTGATAGCGGATGGGGACGACTTCACCTCCCGTAACCTGAATCCGCGCGGTCCATGTCTGCATCCGGTCCGGATCACCACCGACACCGACAAGCTGCCAGCCTTGGAAGTTGGCCTTTCTGGAAACGACTTGGGATTCCATCGTCTTGATATCGAGCAACGTGGCCACCACATCCTTCTCGAATTGCGCGACGCCAGCCCGGTGCGCGAGGCGTTTCAAAAGGCCGCGGCCAAAGCGCTGGCGAAGTGATGTCTTTCCAACTCCGCCGGCTTTCATGCCGGTGATGAGAAATCCCGGCGGGTGCCGCCGTACTTCTCCGGCCTCGGAGTCTGCGCGGGGCATGCCGCCATGCGGTGGCATCCTGTTCATCTCCAACCGCCACTGTTTATGAATCTCCTCCCGAGTTCGCGACGCAGGTTTCTGCAAGCCGGTGGCATCGGCGCTCTGAACCTCGCCATTCCGGGACTGGTCGTCGGGAAGGACAAGCTGGACGCCTCTGGCAAGGCGGTGGCCTCGAAAAAGCGCTGCATCTTTCTGCTGCTGTGCGGCGGGCCGAGCCAGATCGACACGTGGGATCTGAAACCCGACGCGCCGTCGGAGATCCGCGGCCCTTACAAGCCCATCCGCACCAAGGTGCCGGGCATGCACCTGAGCGAGCTGCATCCGATGCTCGCGAAGGTGACCGATCACTTCTGCCTCATCCGCTCGATGACGCATCCGGGGCCGATCAGCAATCACTTCGACGCGATGCACAACCTGCTCAGCGGACAGTTGATCGAGCGCGTGAAGCAAGGCGAGCCCGACGGCCTCCCGTATCTCGGCTCCGTGGTGGCCAAGCATCTGCCGAGCGAGGACAACCTCGTCTCCAACGCCTGGATCATCAAATGCGTCGGCCAGCCGGTCTTCTGCGCGCCGAACATCGGCTCCGGCGGCTACCTCGGTTCCGCGCACGCGCCGGTGTTCATCGGCTCCGCGGACAACCATCCCGCGATGCCGAATTTCAAACCGCCGGAGATCTATGACATGGGCGATCCCGCGCGCTTGTGGGAACGGCGCAAGCTGCTGGCCGAGATGGAGTCGAAGTTCCTCGCCGACAGTCCGCTCGGCCAGGATTGGAACGATCTGCGCGAGAAAGCCTACGACTCGATGACACGTGCGGAAGGCCGCGAGGCGTTTGATTTGACGAAGGAACCCGTGGCCGTGCGCGAACGCTACGGCATGCATCCGCTCGGTCAGAACCTCCTCCTCGCACGGCGCATGGTGGAGGCAGGCGTGCGCTTCATCACCGTGAACGGTTGGGTCGGTGCCGCGCCGGATGAAAAAGGCGGCGGTCCACCCAGCTCGAGCTGGGACATGCACGGCGGAAACATGGGCATGGGCAATGCCTTCGGTTCCGGCTCCTACGGCATGAACTTCTGTCTGCCGCGACTCGATCAGGCGCTCTCCGCGCTCCTCACCGATCTTAAACAGCGTGGCCTGCTCGATGACACGCTCGTCGTCGCCGTCGGCGAATTCGGCCGCACGCCGATCATCCTGACGAAAGGGCCGCCCGGACGCCAGCACTGGCCGAAGTGCTTCTCCGCGATCGTCGCCGGCTGCGGCATCCGTGGCGGTGCGGTGTACGGCGAGTCCGACAAAACCGCCTCCGCTCCGATCAGCGATCCCGTCACCGTCCAGGACCTGCACGCGACCGTGCTTCATGCGATGGGCGTGCCGCTCAACGACCTCGGCATGAACACCGGCCTCTCACGCCCGCCCTTCTCCACCGGCAAGCCGGTGCTGGGATTGTTTAGTTAGTCCGCGGCGAAGTGATCCAGCAGATGGGAATTTTGATCTCCGGATGCCTTGCGAAAAGGCGAACTGATGGTTCAACGTGGACGGGCCACTTGTCTGGCGAGCTCGGCGACTTTTTCCACCAGCACGTGTTCTGCCTCGGGCGCAAAATAGCCCACGCCTCGGCTGTAAAGGCCGCGTGTTTCATAGCCGCCTTCCTGCAGCACACGCGCAGAGGGCACGTAGCCGAAGGCGTCGTTGCAGTAGCCGGACAACCACAGGTTCAGCGGGCCGATGGCACGCTCGATGAGCGCGGCGTAGTCCACAACGACTTCGCCGGAAAGTCCGACCCAGGTTAAACCCTCGCCGAACTGCCACACGGCCACCGGGGCGGAAAAATGCGTCGCGGGCGTCTTTCCGCCCTGCTGCTCCGCCAGCATCTTCGCGGCGACCCATTTCTGCCATGAACCGGCCTTCGCGACGGACTTCTCCAATTCTTCCTTCGCGGGCGGCGGCTGCAACGGCAGCTCCGCCATCGCATACACGGTGCGCAGCGGGCCGTTCACCGGTTTCAGCGTGGTGGTCGCCAGCACGCGCACCACTTCGCGGCCGAGCTCCGCGCCATGCTGCCTGGCGATTTCCACCGCAGGCCGTTTGCCGGGATCGTTGTGGCTGTTGGGATACGGATTGGCATCTCCCGCGAGGCCGATGACAAACATCGCCTGCACGCCGGGGTGCTCCGTTTCGACATGCTTCTGCGCGTAGCCGGCGAAGTCGGGGCTGACCTGATTGTCCTTCGATCCAAACGTGGTGTTGTGACAGGCCGCGCCGAACAACACGCCGAGCAGTTTGCCCTCCAATGTCTCGACTCGAAGCACCGGCACGCCGCGATCCACCGGACCGCGAGGATTCACACCCAGAATGACGCCACGTTCCGTAAACTCACGGCGGTTCATCGGAAAGTTCACCACGCCGCCGCCCCACGAGAGACGCGCCTGCTGCAGCTTCTTCAAAGCATCACCGGCCAGCGCCACGCACTGGTCCTGGAACTTCCGCGTGTAGGCGATGAGCTTCACGGCCTGCTCCTCGTTGACGGTGTCGTGCGCCACCTTGTCGAGCATGACCGACGGCCCGCTGTGAATGTGCGAGGCATTGAGCAGGATGCGTTCGCGCGGAATGCCGGTCGTGGCGGTGATGCGTTCACAGATGCCTTCGGCAAACTCCGCGCGAAAGCCGATGAGGTCGGCCGTGATCACCAGCGCCTGCGCGCCGCTCTCGTCCTCCAGCGCCATCGCTTTGGCATACAACTCATCCAGCACTCCGTCCGCCGGTGTCGTGCGGCTTGCATAACCTGAAAGCATCACTGGCTCCTTGGGCGTGATGTTGGCGGCTGCGAACCCGACACGCCACCCGCCGAACACGTTCGAGCAGGCAAACAACAACAGACCAAATGTCAGCCAACGGGCAGGCGCGCCCAGAAAAAGGAACGGTGTTCTCATCGTGATATCCTACCAGTCCCAGCGCACCTGCTGTCAAGCTTCGCAGCAGATGCTGCGATCAGGACGAAGTGCCCGCCATGCCCACCGGGAGTCCATCTCGGTGGAGACAAATCCTTGGGCTGCTTTTCGAACGATCGCTCACCCATTCGCCCGCAGGATCTGCGCGAGGACGTAGGGCAGGATGCCGCCGGCGCGGTAGTAGTCGATTTCGACGGGGGTGTCGATGCGGACCACCAGCGGGATGTCGAAGGTGCTGCCGTCGGACTTGTGGACGCGGAGGGTGGCTTCGCTCATGGGCTTGAAGTCGTTGCTGAGGCCCAGGATGTCGAAGGTGGCATCGGCGAGGTCCTTGACCTTGTCGTAGTCGGCCTTGTTCTTGAAGTTGCAGGGCAGGACGCCCATGCCGACGAGGTTGCTGCGATGGATGCGCTCGAAGCTCTTGGTGATGACGGCCTTCACGCCGAGCAAACGGGTGCCTTTGGCGGCCCAGTCGCGGCTGGAGCCCATGCCATAGTCTTCGCCACCGAGGATGATGCTCGAGGTGCCGGAGGCCTTGTAGAGTTCTGCGGCATCGTAGATCGACATTTCTGTTCCAGAAGAAGTCTTCATCAATTCAGTCTTCGTGGCCGTCGCTGCTGTATTTCCTGCCAGAACCGAGGTTCCACTCGGAACTCGCTCAAAATACAAGGTGTCGCCGCCTTCTTTGCCGCCGAGCATGAGGTTCTTGATGCGGACGTTGGCGAAGGTGCCGCGGGTCATGACGAGGTCATTGCCGCGACGGCTGCCGTAGCTGTTGAAATCGGCCTGCGTGACGCCGTTTTCGGTGAGGAATCGACCTGCGGGGCTGGCTTTCTTGATCGCACCAGCGGGGCTGATGTGGTCGGTCGTGACGCTGTCGCCGAAGATGCCGAGCGGGCGTGCGCCTTTGATCTCCACGATGTCGCCGGGGGTCATGCTGAAATCGGCGAAGAAGGGCGGATGCTGGATGTAGGTGGATTTGCCGTCCCACTCGAAGACCTCGCCGATGCTGCCCTGGATCTCGTTCCACTTCGGATTCTGCGACGCGAAGTCGGTGTAGAGCTTGCGGAAGACGTCGGGCGAAAGCGCGGACTCCATGGCATCGCGCACTTCTTTGAGCGTGGGCCAGATGTCCTTCAAATAGACGCCGCTGCCGGCGACGAGCTCGTCTTTGCTCAAATCGATATCGACGGTGCCGGCGATGGCGTAGGCGACGACGAGCGGGGGCGACATGAGGAAGTTCGCCTTGATGCTCTGATGCACGCGGGCCTCGAAGTTGCGGTTGCCGGAGAGCACGGAGGCGGCGACGACGTCCTGGCCTTTGACGACATCTTCAATGCCGGCGTCGAGCGGGCCGGAGTTGCCGATGCAGGTGGTGCAGCCGTAGCCGACGGTCTGGAAGCCGAGCTTGTCGAGCTCGACCTGGAGGCCGGTCTTGGTGAGGTAATCGGTCACGACGCGTGATCCTGGGCCGAGGCTGGTTTTGACGGAAGGCTTCACGGTGAGGCCCTTCGCGTTCGCTTTCTTCGCGAGCAGACCCGCAGCGAGCATGACGCTCGGGTTGGACGTGTTCGTGCAGCTCGTGATGGCGGCGATGAGCACGGAGCCATCGGTGATGGTGTCTTTGATGCCGTCTTTGGAATCGACGGTGACTTCGTAGGAAGTCTTGTCGGAAACGACATCGACGCCCGCAGTGGCGCCCACCGCCGAAACGGCGCTGCCGGCCGACTCACCGAGGTGCTCGACGACCTGCGAGGCAGGAGCCTTCCCGAAACCGCCGGCCTTCACGTCGGCGACGAGCAGGTCGTTGAACTTGCTCTTCAAATCAGGCACGGTGATGCGGTCCTGCGGACGCTTCGGACCGGAGACGCATGGGACGACGTCGCCGAGGTCCATTTCCATCTCGGTCGTGAATTCGATCGCGCCTTTCTCCGTGGGGATGCCCCACATTCCCTGCGCCTTGTAGTAAGCCTCGACGGTTTTGCAGAGTTCCTCGCTGCGGCCAGTGCCGCGCAGATAGGCGACGGTTTCTTCATCGACGCCGAAGAAGCCCATCGTGGCGCCGTATTCGGGAGCCATGTTCGCGATGGTCGCACGATCGGTGACCGGCAGGCTGACGGCGCCGGGGCCGTAGAATTCGACGAATTTACCGACGACGCCGAGCTTGCGCAGCTTCTGCGTGACTTCGAGCACGAGGTCGGTGGCGGTGACGCCTTCCTTGAGAGCACCACTGAGGTAAACGCCAACGACTTCCGGCACAAGGAAGGTCACGGGCTGGCCGAGCATGCCCGCTTCGGCTTCGATGCCGCCCACGCCCCAACCGACGACGCCGAGGCCGTTGATCATTGTCGTGTGCGAGTCGGTACCCACGAGCGAATCCGGATAATAAACGCCGTCTTTCTCCAGCACGCCCTTCGCGAGGTATTCGAGGTTCACCTGATGCACGATGCCGATGCCGGGAGGCACGACCTTGAAAGTATCGAAGGCCTGCTCGCCCCATTTCAGGAACTGGTAGCGCTCCTTGTTGCGCTCAAACTCCAGGTCGAGGTTTTTGTTCAACGCGTCCTGTGTTCCGGCAAAATCCACCTGCACCGAGTGGTCCACCACGAGATCGACGGGCACCAGCGGCTCGACCATCTTCGGGTTCTTGCCGAGCTGCTTCACCTTCGAGCGCATCGCGGCCAGATCGACGAGAAGCGGCACACCCGTGAAGTCCTGTAGCACGATGCGAGCGACGGTGAACGGGATTTCATACTCGCCGGGCGCTTTCGCGTTCCAGTTCGCCAAATTCTTCACATCGGCCTCGGTGACCTTCTTGCCGTCCAGATTACGCAGCAGCGACTCGAGCACGATGCGGATCGAAACCGGCAGCTTCGAGACTTTGCCGATGCCCGCGGCCTCAAGAGCCGGGAGGGAGTAAAACTTGCCGGCGGAGCCGTTGCCAGTGGTGAAGGTCTGGGGGGTGTTCATGGACTTGCGATGCGAGGGTCGGAGACATAGCGAAGGTAGCAGGTTTGACACCTATTTTTTGCTTTCGGTCGTTTGGCCCGTTCCACAGACGCAAGGCGCGACGGTCCCTTGCTCGAGAGGGCCGACTTTCCTCAAGCAGTTGCCGAGGATGTGCTGCGTGTTTATACCCTCATGAGAGCGTAGGTTGCCACGCTCAAAAGCCCGCAACTCCACGCATTGGCTGCTGCTGAGGAGAATAGCCAGCCGCAGCATACCTGCTGGAAGCGACCGCCGAACTCGCGACCACCATCACTCCTGCACATAACAGAAGCGAGAGGCTGAAAACCAACCTCGCGGGTGATCCTGGATTAACACCGTATTCTCAGTGCAGGGCGTACCAGGCCAGTGAATGATGATCCAAGTCGTCATCCGACTGCATCGTCGCCAGCGCGGCGCCAGCCAGGCCGATGCACGCCACGACAGGGAAGATCAGGATCAGCAAGGGCAGAAGAATGAGGAACGCCAGAGGAGCGAGGATGACGCTCAACGCGATCGAACCCCATCCGAAGTTCTTCAAGCTGAGCCCGACGGGTGGATCACCATGTCCTCCAGCTTGCACATGGATGTGTTCCTGTCGCAGCCAGTGCAGCAAGGGTCGTAGCACCTTGCGGAATGGGTGGAGGAGGGAGGCCTTCATCCGGCGGAGTTGCCAGACGCGGTGAAGGTTGCGGTTCACGAAGCGGGCGGGTGCGTCCGCCGTGGCGGTCTGTTGAAACGAGGCCGCCTGTCCCCAAAAAGAATCAGGCATCGTTTTCATGGTTGTGAAGGGTTGCCTATAAAACGCATGAAGCGAGGCCATTTTGGCAATAAATGACAAACAGCCCGGATTGGGAGGCTGCGTCACTCCAGTTCCCGGCACCCGTCTCCAGCCCCACATGCCCTGCAGGCAGCGCACAGGTCACAGGTCACGGCGCCAGGGTTGTTGATGCACTTGGGGCAATGAATGCAGAGCATGCAGAAGCGGCGTTTGGCGCTTGCGGCGCCGGTGTGGCAGGCCCGGTCCGCGGAGTGGCTGTTCTGCATGGCGCAGGATCGTGAGGAGAGCACCTCGATGGCATTGAAGACAGCAGTTTTCATGGCCGTGAACGCGTTTGAACTGGCGATATCCAAGCGTGGAGTGCCCAAAACGCCTATTGGCAGGTCTGCCAATAGCCCAGCCCTAAAGGAGAACCTTGCGCTGGAGTCCGAACCGCTCAGATTCACCCCCATGTCGGAAACCAACGAGGCCGGCGGCGCGGGCACCAGTTATTTGAAATGGAGCGGAGGCGAGCATCCGCTTCGCGGCCCCTGTGTGATTGGCCGGCGTTCCGACAATGACATCAGCATCAGTGACATGCAGGTATCACGTCGTCACGCGTTGGTGATGAGCATCAACGACGAATGGTGGTTGAACGACCTTGGCAGCCGCAATGGCATCATCGTCAATGGCATGCGACTGAACAGCGCCCGTCGGTTGCGCGATCGGGACGATATTCGCATCGGTGGCCATCGCATGGTGTTTCGTGGTCACCAGCGAGGTCTGCCACAAAGCACCATCGCGGGCCGCACCACCCATGTCGCCGTCGAGGCGCCGGCCAGCCTGGTTCCTCCCTCGTCCGTGTTGTGCGATCTCGTGATTGCCTCGGCGAAGGGCGAAGTCATCGAGGGCGTGAAAGCCGCGCATTGGTTTTTTGGCAAAACCTTGCGGCGTGCTCCGGGTGCGGAGCTTTACCAACTGCCACCCGTCGTGTGCCAGTGGATTCAGCGCCTGGTGGAAGACCCCCGCGCCGGTTCCGCGCCCCTCGAACTGGAAAGCGAAAACCGTCGCGTGGTCGTTTCCCTCGCGCGTTGCAAGGAGGATCGTTACTTCCTGCTTCTTCGCGAGGAATCGGCTCAAATCTCCATCGAGCGCCTGCAATCCATCGGACTCACCGAGCGCGAGGCCGAGGTCATGCACTGGGTGTGTGAGGGCAGAAACAATCCGGAAATCGCCAAAATCCTCAACGTGACCACCCACACGGTGAACCGGCACCTCGAGCACATCTTGAACAAACTCGGTGTGGACAACCGTCAGCGAGCCATCATGGCGGCGATGGAACGCCTGGGAGTGTGAGCGGCTGCGACGCTGCTGGCATGCTTCAGCCAGCGGGTGCGTCATTTCATCACCGGGCGCAGCACCATGTTGCGGTAGTCCACGTTCGTGTGGTCGCCTTGGAGGTAGATCGGGCCGGACTTGAACTCGTCGCTCGTCATCGCACCGCCAGTGCAGCCGAGCACAGGTGCGTTGTCGATGATCGTTTTGCCATTCAAGATCACGGTCAGGTGGCGGTCCACCAGCGTGATGTCGAGCGTCTGCCATTCGCCGATCGGCTTCTCGGCAGCCACGCTTGGCGTGATGCGGCTGTAGAGCGCACCCATGTGATGCGAGTCGAGCGGCTTGCCGAAGCTTTCCATGATCTGCACTTCGTAAATGCCGCGCAGATAGATGCCGCTGTTGCTGCCCTCCTGCGTGCGGACTTCGGTCTTCAGGTTGAAGTCCTCGAACTCCGCATCCGTGCGCAGATTGCCGAAGTGCTTGTCCTTGGCTTTCACCACGCGGTTTTGCAGCACGCCATCGACCACGCTCCAGCCGTTATCGACGCCTTCCTTCAGCAAACGCCAGCCGGTAAGATCCTTGCCGTTCAAAAGCTGGATCGGCTCGCCAAACTTCACCTTCGAGAGGTCCGGTGCCGGCGGCACATCCGGGATGCGCTTGCCCGCGAATTCCTCCGCTTTGCCGACTTCCTTGCCAGCGGCATTCTTCTTCGAAGTCGTCAGCTTGAGCACATCACCCTCGGCCTTCGCAGTGATCGTTTCGACCGCAGTCAGCTTGCCTTCCTTGTTCTTCTGCTCGCGTGTGACGATCAATGTGTCGCCATCGACCTTCGTGCTCGTCGTCGGCACCACGCTGCCGCCGCCCCACAGGACGCTGGAACTGAGCGCGCCGTCTTTGGACTCCACGCCCAACCAGCCTGCGCCGCCGCCCGGAATCGTCAGCGCCCAGCGGCCGATGAAAGGATTGTCAGCGGCATTCAAAACAGCACCGAGACTGAACACGGCGGAAACAGAGAGAAGTCGAATCGAGGAAAGCATAATTAGCAGGTTGGAGTTTGAGAGTGGGGCGAGGGAAAACGGGCAAGGTCCGCCTCTTCATTCAATGTTCAGCGTTCCTTGTTCGATGTTCAATGTTCGAATTCACTGATCCTTCACACAATCCGGATCAGGTGGTGTCGGCGTGCCGGTTTGATCGACCGGATGATTGAAAAGATATTTCCAAACCGCCTCGTGGATGAATTTGCCGTCCTTGTCCTTCACCGCCGATCCACCGGGCGTCACCGAACCGTGCGCACGGCCGGCATCCTTCTTCACATCCGCGTCCGTGATGAGGCGGCGCGTGTTCTCATAAGGTGGAGCGCTTTTGTCCACATCCACGATGGGACCAAACTCGTTCAGCTTCATCATCTCCCACGAGCGGCAGTAATGATCGCCCGTCCAGCCGCCATCGAGCACATGGCTGAAGCCAAAGATGCGGTTCCCAGGCGTCGCAGAGGGCAGCGACTGCCAGCTCTCGTAATTGTCACGCGGTCCACAGAAACACACCACGCGATCCACCTTCTGATGCTTTGCGAAACGCGCCGACGTCGTCGCGCCGTGCGACGCGCCGGACACGATCACCTTGTCCCATCGCAAGCCTTTGCCGTCCTCGCTGATGAACTGCTTCCACTTGCCCTCTGGATGCTCCTTTGCGAGCCATTTCACGAACTGAAACGCGCGCTCCATCATCCCGTCCGGCTGCGGAATGCTCACGAGATCGCTGTGATCCTCGCCCGTCGCCGCTTCGAGACGGATGTCGCCCAAAGTCTTGCCATCATCGCGTCGCGCCGCCGGAATGATGCCGAACCACTTGTTCGCGTAATGCACCTGGATCGCGTGCAGCCCATAGCTGTTCAGCCGCTCGAACAGCGCCGCGTTGTGTCCCATCAGCCAGATCACCAGCTTGCCCTGCGGCTTCACGCTCAGGTCCACGCTCGCGTTTTGCATGTCCTGCGGTTTCCCCTTCTTGTCCGTGAACACAAAGTCGATTTCCGGATGCTCCTTCGCCCGCGGATCGATTTCGCTCGCACGCTTCGAGATCGTTTCGACGGCGAATGAACTGGCCGCGAGGCCGAGGTATAAGGTGAGGAGGAGTTTCATGGATGGCATTGGTTTTGACGCGAATGTTTTGAAATGACCGCGAATTGACGCGAATTCAGCAACGCAGGCGATGGTTTGGACATTCGAGTTCATTCGTGGCCATTCGCGTTCAATCGTTTCAGGATTCAAATCTCCGCTCCGCCGAGTACGATCCCACACTGCGGATCGTCGCGCCATCGGCTCGCGTTTGGTCGAGCGCCTTCTGCACGCGTGGATCGGCCTCGGAGCCTTCGATCTCGATGTAGAAGCGATACTTGTTCGGCTGGCCGCGGATCGGACGTGATTCGAGGCGCTTCATGTTGATCTCGTTCTCGCTCAACGGCGTCAGGAAACGGCACAGGCTACCCGGACGGTCCGGCAGCTCGACGATGAGCGCCGTGCGGTTGTGTTCGAGCGACGGCGTGTTCGCTGCATGCCCGATGAGATAAAACTGCGTGATGTTCGGCACCTCGCCCGCGATGGGGAAATGCAGGATCTGCAACGCATGCCGCTGCGCGTTTTGGCGCGGACCGATCGCCGCCGCGCCGGGCGTGGCGGCGGCTTTTTCCGCCGCCTTGGCCGTGCTCGGTTCCACGACGCGTTTCACTTCGGGATAGTGCGCCTTCAGCCAGTCGTCGCCGTGGTAGAACGGCATTGCGTGCGAGTGGATGGAGACGATTTTCTCCCCTTTCCGTCCCAGCAGCGCCAGTTTCACGTCCAGCGTCAGTTCCTCGACGATGTGCATCGCGCACCGCGCATCCACGAGACGGTCCACCGTGTCGATGATGAAGCCGCCGGACGAATTCTCGATCGGCACGATGCCCTGTGCGTCGGGATTCGATGCGAGGAAGTCAAACACATCGCCCACATTGTCCCGCAAGCTCACCGCCACGCCGGGAAAGCGCATCTGCGTGATCAGATGCGAGAAACTCCCCTCAGGCCCGAGGCAGGCGATGGTGGTCGGTGGATTCATGGGCCGTGCATGCTCCGCTGCTGACGCCCACGGTCAAGAACACCGCGCTGGATTTCACGACGCCATCGCGTTCCTTTCCGCATGCGCCGCCGCTGGAAAACCCTCTCCGTGACTCTGCTCGCTCTCGCGGCGGGCGGCTGGTGGGGCGTTCCGTGGCTGGTGCCGCTGCCGGAGGCGTTGTTGAAGCCGGCGACGTCCTCCACGCGCTATCTCGCCCGCGATGGCACGCCGCTGCGGCATCTGCTCGATGAAAACGGCAACCGCTCGGCTCCTCCCGTGACCTTCGCGGAAATTCCGCAACCGCTGGTGCACGCGCTGCTCGCCGCGGAGGACAAACGCTTCTTCTTGCACAGCGGCATTGACCTGCTCGCCATCGCCCGCGCTGCAAGGGACAACGCCCGCAGCGGGAACGTCGTCTCCGGCGCCTCGACGATCCACCAGCAGCTCATCAAGAACACCACGCCGCGCACCGGCAAACGCACGCTGTGGATCAAACTCGTCGAAGCACTGCAAGCACGTCATCTCGCGATGTCGTGGAGCCGCGAGGAAGTCTTCGCGGCTTATGCGAACCACATCTCCTTCGGCAATCTCATGACCGGAGCCGCGACGGCAGCGTCAGGCTATTTCCACAAACCGCTCGGCGATCTCACGCCGGCCGAATGCGCGTTGCTGGCCGCGCTGCCGCAATCGCCAGCGCGTCTAAACCCGTTTCGCAATCTGGAGTCCGTTTTGCCGCGTCAGCGACGCATTCTCGATCAAATGCACGCGCTCGGCTGGCTCAGCGACGAGCAGCATCGCGTCGCGTTGGATCAACCCATCGTGCTGCAACGTTTCAGCGGTGGTTTTGAAGCACCGCATGCGGTGGAGATGCTTCGCGGCGATTCGAACGCGGCCACGATCCGCACCACGCTCGATGCGACGTTGCAGCAGCAGGTCGAAACGATCATCGCGCAACGACTGGACGCGCTCAAAGGCCGTCATGTGAGTCATGGCGCGGTCGTTGTGATCGAAAATGCGACTGGCGCCGTGCTCGCGCTCGCCGGTTCGCGTGATTTCTTCGCCAGCGACGGCGGTCAGCTCAACGGCGCGTGGGCGCCGCATTCACCGGGTTCGGCGATGAAGCCGTTCACGTATGAGATCGCCTTCGAACGTGGCGCGACGCCCGCGAGCATCGTCGCTGATCTGCCGATCGAGTTCACCACTGCCAGCGGCACCTACCGGCCTGAAAACTACTCGCTGCGCAGCTACGGGCCGATGACGTATCGCTACGCGCTCGGCAACTCGCTCAACATCTCCGCCGTGCGTGTGCTCGACAGCATAGGCGGCGCGGAAACGCTGCTGCCGCGTCTGCGTGAGCTCGGACTGACCACGCTCACCGAGGACGCCGCGCACTACGGCCTCGGCCTCACGATTGGCAACGCCTCCGTGCGCCTCATCGAACTCGCCAATGCCTACGCCTGCCTCGCGCGTCTCGGTCGCTTCAAACCGTGGACGCTGCGCGCCGATGCGCCCGCTGTCGAAGAACGTCGTCTGCTCGGCGAAAACGAAAGCTGGCTCATCGCTGACATCCTCAGCGACAACCAGGCGCGCGAGATGTCCTTCGGCAGTTATTCGGTTTTGCGTCTGCCGTTCAAATGCGCGGTCAAGACGGGCACCAGCTCGACTTTTCGCGACAACTGGACGGTCGGTTACACGCCCGAGTTCACCGTCGGAGTCTGGGTCGGCAATTTTGACAACACACCGATGCAGGATGTCAGCGGCGTCACCGGCGCGGGGCCGATCTTCCGCGATGTGATGCTGCATGTGCATGAAAAACATCCCGCCACGTGGTTTGAACGTCCCACGGCCATCACGCATGCGCGCATCGACCCGCGCACCGGCAAACGCCTCACGCCGCAGACACCGCCCGCGCGTGTGAGCCGCGAGGACTGGTTCATCGCCGATCACTTCCCGCCCGTCGCGCAAGCAAGCGACTACGACTCACGCGGCCGCGCCATCCTGCCGCGTGAATACGCCGAGTGGGTGCAAAGCAGCGCCAACTGGCTCGGCGATCTCGTCACCACCGCCGAAACCGACGCCCGCCCGCAGCTCCGCATCACCAATCCCATTCCCGGCACCGTCGTCATCCTCGATCCCGACATCCGCAACAACGGCAACCGCCTGCTCCTTCAAGCCGTCGGCACCACCCAACCCCATTGGAGTTCCAAGACCCTCGAACTCCGCCCCGAAGCCAACCACATCTTCGCCATCCTCAAGCCCGGACGACATGAGATCGAAGTGCGCGATGAGTCGAGCGGATTGAGCGCGAAGACGTTTGTGATCGTGCAAGAGGAGTAGCAGGAACGGAGCGCGCGTGTGTTGAACGCAGCGAAACCACTCGCTCATATTCTGGCTGGCGAGGGCGGCAGGAAAGACAGGCGAGTTAAAAACTCGCGCTCCGTCATAGCGCACACAATCCGGATCCCTCCGGGATCATCCACCCGGCTTCAGCCGCAACTCACTCCGCCAGGCCTCGCGATACACCTGTCGCGCATGTTCATACGCCACGGAGGCATCCACGTGCTCCTTGGGATCAATGAGCGCTTTTCTTCGTGACCACCTTGATCGTGAGTTTGCGCTCATCTTCTGGAACCACCGGCGTCATCATTTTCACGCAGGTCACCACGGCATCCGTCACCTGTTCGACGGTGAACGGATAACCCTCGGGCCTTTTGGCGGCAGATGCGTCCACCGTGATGATCCAGTGTGGAATGTCCTTGTCGTCTTTTTCCTCCATGGACGCCTTGATGCCGTACTCAGCGGCCACGTTGACGTTCTCCGGCTTCACCCCCTCGGAAACGCTGGTGGGAACGAAGGAATGCGTGATCGACGTGTAAAGTGACTCAGGCAATGCGAAGGCGTTGATGACGGGCACGTCGATGATGTCGATCATGGAGTCGCCATCCGAACCGTGGAGATAGACCGGCATTTTCACGGTCATGAGTCCGAGTGTGGTAGCCTGCGCGTACAATGTCACGCACGTGAGAACAAGCAGGAGCATCTTCATGACCGGATTCTTCAGATAAAGCCGCCAACGTGCAAGGCCCACCTTACAAAAACCGACTCTGTTGCTCACCTTGTAATTTTTTGTCCGGAAGAGTATTCCGCTGGTGGAATTGTCTTGCCACCGTAGTGGCGTCGATCAGAGTGCGGACGTGCGTCTCGGTCTTTGGAAATACGCGCCAGCCATCTTGGGGAGCCTTTTGATCCTCGTGCTCTCGCTGCTGCTTTTGTTCGGCCGATGGCTTCCCGGCTTTCAATTCATCGAGAGACTGGAATGGATTTCCTATGACTGGCGCGTACGGCTCGCTCTGGAACATGACCAAAGCACTTCCAACGACTTTGGTGTGGTGGAAATCGACGAAAAGTCACTGGCTGAGCTGAATCGCACTCGAGGTTACCAGTGGCCGCTGCCGCGAATGCTTTTTGCCCAGGTGCTGCGAGAGCTCAATGCACAGGGAGCTGCAGGGGTGATGTTTGATGTTTTTTTTCTCGATGTGGATGAGCCGCAGACGCAGCTTCGGGTGCCACTGGTGAATGGTGGCTCCATCACCTCTGATGATTTTTTTGCACGCACGCTTCAGGAGTCTCCCGGCGCCATTTTAACCTCGCCAACCGGCGTAGGCCGCAATCTCGCTCTTCCAGCGGATTTGTTCCGGAGGAATGCCCACGCCCTGGGGCACGCGGTCAGAAGCATTGATGATGATGGGGTCATGCGCCGAGTTCGGCCCTTTGTTGACGATCCAGTCTCCGGTCGTGTATGGCAAGGCGGCATCTTGCTCGCCTCCACCAAGTTAAACCTGAAACTCACCGAAGCCTTGGTGACATCGGAGAGCATTACGATTCCCAAGGAACAAGGGGGGCAGGTAACCATCCCTCTCGATCACAACGGCAACATGTTGGTAAACTGGAGCCTGCCCTACCGGGACAAGCGACTGGTCACACGCAATCTGCTCTCAATGCTGGGCACCTCGGCGCGTCGAGCCAAAGGCGGTGAGGTGCCCAATGTTTGGAAAGACCGTCTCGTCGTCATAGGCTCCACTGGCGTAGGCAGCAATATCCGTGATATGGGAGCAACTCCACTGGAGCGCGAAACATTCCTCACCAGCACTTTTTGGAATGTGGCCAACTCCATGATTACGGGGCAGTTTATCCGTGAATCTTCCACCCCCCTGCAAGTCAGCTTGCTAGCCGCCTTCACCGCCTTGTCGGGCTTCGTTAGCTGGCGGCTGCGGGCCATGTTTGCCACACTCGCAGTGGCGGTTTTGGCGGCACTGTATGTGACGCTTGTGGTCTGGATTTTCGTGTGCTTCCGCCTGGTCCTGCCGGTAGTCCTGCCTGCGGCTGGCGCATTGCTGATGACACATGGAACTATGGTGGCCTTTCGCATGGTGCTGGAACGCGGTCATCGCCGCCGCGTACGCTCTCTATTCCAGCATATTGTCTCGCCCAACATCATGGATTTGATCATTGAGCAGCCGGATCCGACCTTCGGCACTCAGAAGCGTGAGATGACCGTGATGTTCGCCGATATTCGCGGTTTCACCGACTACACGGACCGCCAGCGGGCCAATGCGGAGCGTGAAATCCAGCAATATGGCCTTCTAGGAACTGAAGCCGACGCATGCCATGACCGCTACGCCAATGCGGCCATGGAAACGGTCAATCTCTACCTTTCCATCATTGTCGACGCCGTTAAGAAACATGATGGCACGCTCGACAAATACATCGGCGACTGCGTCATGGCCTTCTGGGGCGCCCCTTTGTCCAATCCGCATCACGCCGAAGCAGCAGTATTGGCCGCTGTTGATGCCCAGCGAGCCGTTGCCGCGTTCAACGCACAACGTGGGAACGAGAACGAGCGCATAACCATTGAAAACAAAGTTCGCGAGCGGCGCGGTGAACTGCCGCTGTCGCTTCTGCCGCTCCTCACCATTGGCATCGGCATCAACTCCGGCACCATGACGGTCGGCTTCATGGGCTCGTCCAAACATCTTTCGAACTACACTGTGTTTGGCCGCGAGGTGAACATCGCCGCACGGTTGGAGTCTGCGGCTGGGAGCCAAAGAATTGTCGTCTCGGCGGCGACGTTGTCTTCGGTGAAAGGGGTTTCTCCGCAATCCCCAGCATCCAAGGGAACCAAGTCATTTGAAGTTCAGGTGAAGGGCATTGCGGAAACGCTGACTGTGTTTGAGGTTTCTTGGGAGCCGACTTAGAGCAAGCCTATTGTGGTTTTGCAGCTCATTTACGGCTGCACTCCGGAAGTTTTAATTGACAGATCTCCCGCAATTTTCTGTAATCGTCCATAATGTGCGTCATCTGTCCGCATTTGACTTCGACAGTCCATAGCATGCCGTCATGAGCAATCTTTATCAAATCACGCCAAATACGGCGTCGCCAAATACGACGTATCTGGCAGTCTACAATCAATTCACGGGTCAGACGTTCTACGCTGACATTTACACATACTACTTGCAGGACGGGGACATCATTCAGATGGACCCAACCTATTATGATGATGGTTCCGGAAACATTGGTTCCAATGCGCCGCCGCTACCTGAAGGTGTCGGGTCCTGCCCGGTCCCCGACTATTCGTTTTCTGTGAACGCGATTCCCGAGAATGGCGACCCGGTCATCGAGGACATCATTGTTTATGATCCCAATCAGGAGCCCACACCGACAGCAGATACTTTGCCCGAAGACAATTATTACAACTATCCAGGGGGTGACGACACAACCGGGACGGGGATTGCAACCGACCCAGACCCTGGATCGGTCGAAGTGGATCTCTCTTACTTCGACGACTACGAGCAGTATTATGACGAGGACAATGAACCTGTTTACGAAGGATCGGATTGCGATTCAAGCATTGGTATTCGCGGGTAATTCAACCATAAAAACCTACTCCCATGGCTGAGAGAATTTACATCCACCTCGCGCAGTCGAGTAACTACAACCTCAGATTTACGAAAGGGAAGGACCCTGTTAACCCTAACGATCCGCATCCAGCTCCAGATTGGGAAGAGATTGCGGCGTCTGACGCTCGAGCTGATGGCACCGCTCCCAGCTGGAAAGAAATAACAAGATACAAGAGAAACGGATCTGGGGCTAACACTGGACGAGGAAAAGAATCCATTCAAATCGTGCTCGTCAAAACGGGAGCGGGGGAAGCCGCAGCCGTTGTTAATCTGTTTGGCGTCAGAGGCGGTGGCGCTTTCAAATCCAAGAGACCCGCTAAAGGCGGCGGGCAATTGAAACAAAGATTGATTGCCAAGTTTGTGGTTAACAATGGCGTTCTGAACTTTCAAAAAACGACGGTCAGGGAGAGTCTCACTCCTCGCGCAGCCAAAACCCAGCAAAACCATCGGCCTACTGGCAACGACTACAAACACGTCAGATTCTCCAAATCCAAGGTGTCAGGCATCGCATGCAAACCAGGGCCTGTGCGTAGCGATCGATCGCGATCCGTTGTTGGATCAAATAGACCAGGCATTGTTGTCGATTTGGGAGGCTTCAGGCTGGCGTTTTCTCCGCAAGCCGTCACTCCACCCTGATCACAAAAACCGCGCCGTGCGGCTCACCTTGCTCTTCTTCACTTCCTCCGGCGTTCCGGCGGCGACGAGTTGGCCGCCATCCGTTCCGGCTTCGGGGCCGATGTCGATGAGGTAGTCGGCTTCGGCGTAGACGTCGGGGTGGTGCTCGATGACGACGACGGTGTGGCCTTCATCGACGAGGCGGTGGAGGACGTCGATGAGACGGGCGACATCGCGGATGTGGAGGCCGATGGTGGGCTCTTCGATGAGGTAGAGATTGCGCTTCCCGGCCTTTTGAATGCCTTTGAGCTGCTCCTTGATCGTTTTGCCGTCGCCGCTGCGGAGTTCGGTGACGAGCTTGATGCGCTGGGCCTCGCCGCCGCTGAGGGTGGGGCTGGGCTGGCCGAGCTGCAGGTAGCCGAGGCCGGTGTCGGCGAGGAGTTTGAGCGGCCGCGCGATCTTTTGGATGCTGGAGAAGAACTCGGCCGCCTCGGTGATGCTCATGCGGAGCACGTCGCCGATGTGTTTGCCGTTGTATTCGATTTCGAGCGTGGCGGCGTTGAAGCGCAGGCCGTGGCAGGTTTCGCAATGCACGCGCGTGGTGGGCAGGAAGGCCATCTCGACTTTGATCTCGCCGTTGCCGCCGCAGGTTTCGCAGCGGCCGCCTTCGGTGTTGAAGGAGAAGCGGCTGGCGGTGTAGCCGCGCGTTCTCGCGAGCGGCACTTGAGCAAAAAGGGCGCGGATGTCGTCGAGGATGCCGACGTAGGTCGCGGGGCAGGAGCGGCTGGTTTTGCCGATGGGGCTTTGATCGACCTCGTGGACGGTTTGGAGGTTCTCGAAGCCTGAAACGGTCTTCCAGGCCTTCGTGACCTTGATCTTGGCCTTGCTGATTTTTTCGCGCACGGCTGGCGACAGCGCGCCGTGCATGAAGCTGCTCTTGCCGCTGCCGCTGACGCCGGTGAGCACGGTCAAACGACCGAGCGGAATGCTGACGTCGATGTTTTTGAGGTTGTTCGCCGTGGCGCCGGTGACGCGGAGCCAGCCGTCCCTCGATTTCACCGATGGCAAAGGCCTGCGTGTGCCGCGCGAGGGATGTTTGAGCGGATGTTTGAGGCTCTGGCCGGTGACGCTCTGCTTCGACTTCAAAAGATGCGCCAGCGTGCCTTGCGCGACGACTTCGCCGCCGAACTTGCCCGCGCCGGGGCCGAGGTCGAGGATGGTGTCGGCGCGTTTCATCGTCTCGTCATCGTGCTCGACGACGAGGAGGCTGTTTCCTTTGTCGCGCAGGGCGGTGAGCGTGTTGAGGAGCTTCTCGTTGTCGCGCGGATGCAAGCCGATGGTGGGCTCGTCGAGCACATAAAGCACGCCGCGGAGGTTGCTGCCGAGCTGTGCGGACAAACGAATGCGCTGCGCCTCGCCGCCGCTGAGCGTGTCGGCGCTGCGATTGAGCTGCAAGTAGCCGAGGCCGACCTCCTGCATGAATTTGAGCCGCTGCTCGATCTCCTTCACGATGTCGCGTGCGATGATGGCCTCCGTTCCTTCGAATTTGAGCTTGGCGATGAGTTTGCCGGCCTCGCCCGCGGTGAGTGAGGCGAAGTCTTGAATCGTGCTCTTCTGGAGCTGCACGGCGCGGCCGATCTCGTTGATGCGGCTGCCGTGGCACGTTGGGCACACCTGGCGTGGCGCGGCGTCTTCATCGTCATCGCTTTGGAAGCGGCGTTCTTCCTCCAGCTCGGCTTCGAGCATGGAAACGTCGGCGTTGCGGTCGCTGAGGTCGCGCTGATGGCCGGTGTAGCCAAAGCCGCGGCAGTCTTTGCACCAGCCGTGCGGGCTGTTGAAGCTGAAGAGTCGCGGATCGAGCTCCTCAAAGCTCCAACCGCAGCTCGGGCAGCTCATTTCGGTGCTGAGCACGTGCATCGACTTGTCGGCGAGACGCAGCTTGATGGTGCCTTTGCCCATCTTGAGCGCGGTTTCGATGTGCGGGCGCAAAACGTCGGCGTTTTCGCCTTTTCCGACCTTCGCGATGACGGCGTCGATGCTGTGCTCTTTGAAGCGTTCGAGGCGTTTGAAGCCCATCGTCGGCTTGAACTCGCCGTCGACCCACAGCGTCTCAATGCCATGTTTCGCGGCGTTTTCGGCCACGTCGGTGTGGAAGCCTTTTCGCGCCTTGATGAGCGGCGCGAGCAAATGGCCGCCGCTGGTGCGCAGATGCCCCTGGATGGTTTTGAGGATGGCCTCCGAGCTTTGCTTCTTCACTGCCACGGCGCATTTCGGGCAGAACTGCGTGCCGAGCTTCGCAAACAGCAGTCGCAGGAAGTGGTAGGTCTCCGTCACAGTCGCCACAGTCGATTTGCCGCCGCCTCGTGAGATGCGCTGCTCGATGGCGACTGTCGGTGGCACGCCGCTGATGAGATCCACCTCCGGTTTCTCCATCTGCTCGACGAAGGTGCGTGCATAGACGGACATCGAGTCGAGGAAGCGGCGCTGGCCTTCCGCGAAGATGAGATCGAAGGCGAGGGAGGATTTGCCACTGCCGCTGAGGCCCGTGACGACGACGAATTCGTCGCGCGGGATGTCGAGGGAGATGTTTTTGAGGTTGTGCTCTCTGGCGCCGCGGATGCTGATCGCGTTCTTCGTTTCAAGTTTCAGGTTTGAAGTTTCAAGATGGCCCGTGCGATAGCTTGCAGGCGATTCGGCCACGGAACTTGAAACCTGTAACTTGGAACCTGAAACAACCGGCTTGAGATACCGCCCGGTATGCGACGCGCTGCAATCCGCGACGTCCTCCGGCGTCCCCGCGATCACGAGTGTCCCGCCGCCCGCGCCGCCTTCAGGCCCAAGATCAAGCACCCAGTCGGCGCATTTGATCACTTCCAGGTTGTGTTCGATGACGACGAGGCTGTTGCCTTCATCGACGAGGCGCTGGAGGAGTTTGATGAGCAGCGCGATGTCGTCGAAGTGGAGTCCGGTGGTGGGTTCGTCGAGGAGGAGCAGGCTGCTCTTGCCGGGTGTTTGCGGCTCCAGCAGGTGGCCGACGAGTTTGAGGCGCTGCGCTTCGCCGCCGCTGAGTGTATTGAGCGGCTGACCAAGGCGCAGGTAGCCGAGTCCGGCATCAATGACGAGCTGCAGGCTGCGATTGATCGCCGCGACGGCGCGATGCTCGATGCTGGCGAACCACGGCACGGCATCGTCGATGGTCATGCTGAGCACGTCGTGGATGGATTTGCCGTTGAGCAGGATTTTGAGCGCGTGCGGCTTGTAGCGCTTCCCCTCGCACTCGGGGCAGGTGACGAAGAGATCGCTGAGGAACTGCATCTCGATCTTTTCGAAGCCGTTGCCCATGCAGCGCTCGCAGCGGCCCTCGCCGCTGTTAAAGCTGAAGAAGCCGGGCATGATGCCCTGCGTGGCCGCGTCGTCGCACGCGGCAAAGAGCGTGCGGATGTGATCAAACGCGCCCGTGAACACCGCCGGCGTCGAGCGCGGCGTGCGGGCGAGCGGCGATTGATCCACCATGACCACGCTGCCGAGCTGCTCCCAGCCGCTGATGCTGCCCACGCGGCCCGGCTCGTCTTCGCAGACTTCGCCACGGAGCTTTTGGAGGTTCCGGTAGAGGACGTCGTGGACGAGCGTGGATTTGCCGCTGCCGCTGACGCCGGTGATGCAGACGAACGCGTTCAGCGGGATGTCCGCGTCGAGTTTGCGGAGGTTGTTTTGGCGGGCGGAGCGGATGGAAAGTGTTCCAAGTTTCAGGTTTGAAGTTTCAAGTTGGCCTTTGCGGGCGCTTTTCGCCTTTGCGGGTGCTGAACTTGAAACTTGAAACTTGGAACCTGAAACGGGTCGCCGCGTTTGCGGCACGGGGATCGACTTTCTTCCGAACAAGTAGTCACCGGTGAGCGAGCCCTTCGTCTTCGAGAGCTTCTCCAGCGGTCCGTTGAAGACGAGCTCGCCGCCTTTCTCACCGCGGCCGGGGCCGATGTCGATGAGGTTGTCGGCGGCTTGCATGACGGCTTCTTCGTGTTCGACCACGAGGAGGGTGTTGCCTTTGTCGCGCAGGCCTTCCATCACGCCGATGAGGCGGCCGATGTCGCGCGGGTGGAGGCCGATGCTGGGCTCGTCGAGAACGAAGAGCGTGTTCACGAGCGACGCACCGAGGCAGGTCGTGAGATTCACGCGTTGAAGCTCGCCGCCGCTGAGCGTGCGCGTTTGGCGGTCGAGATTGAGGTAGCCGAGCCCGGCGCGGTCCATGTAGCTGACGCGGCTGGCGATTTCATCGCGCAGGAGTTTCGCGGCGTGATCGCCTTCTTTGAGCGACCAGGTTTGCACGAGCGGATGCAGTTCGCTCACGGGCATGCGCCACAGATCGGCAATGGTGTGCGGGCCGATGCGGAAGGCGTAGGCTTCTTTTTTCAAGCGACCGCCGCCGCAGTCGCCGCACTCGGTGTAGGCGCGGTAGCGGCTGAGGAAGACGCGCACGTGCATCTTGTAGCTGCGCGATTCCATCCACTTGAAGAAGCCGCGCACACCATACCACTCGCCGCGATTGTAGGCGACCTCGGGATCGGGGTCGGTGCCCTCGATGAGCCAGTGGCGCTCTTCGGGTGTGTAGTCGTCGAAGGCCTTGTGGATGTCGATGCCGCGCTTCCGCGCCGCGCGTTCGAGATCGAGCTGCGATTCGCCATACGTGCTGCCTTGAAACGGACGCACGAGGCCGAGATTGATGCTCAGTGACTCATCCGGGATCGCCTTGCCGATATCGATGCCGAGCGTGCGGCCAAAGCCACGGCACGTCGGGCATGCACCGATGGGTGAATTGAAGCTGAAAAGGCCCGGCGTCGGTGTCGGCAGCGTGATGCCGCAGTCGGCGCAGCTCCAGTCGGTGCTGAAGTGCCGCGTCTCGGCATCGATGTTCACCGCGACCTTGCCTTTGCCATAGCGCAACGCGGCTTCCAGCGCTTCGCTGAGTCGCGAGCGCTGCTTCGCATCGAGCGCAACGCGATCCTGCACCACGAGCACCTGCGCGGGCAGTTTGCGGCCTTTGAGCGCCTCCGCGTCGTCGAGACGAATGACATTGCCGTAGAGCCACACACGCACAAAGCCCTGCGATTGCAGAAACGCGGCGAAATCGGCTGTGACGGCGTTTTTCGGCACGGGAACGGGAAACAGAATGAGCGCCTGTTTTTCGGCGTAAGCGCTCAAGAGCTCGCGCACGATGCTTTCGGGCGTTTCGGGCCGCACGGGGCGTTTGCAGCCGGGACACGTGGCCTCGGCGAGCCGCGGGAAGATCATTTTGAGGTAGTCATTGATCTCCGTGATCGTGCCGACGGTCGAGCGCGTGCTGCGCATGTTGTTCACCTGCTCGATGGCGATGGCGGGCGGGATGCCTTCGATCGCATCCACCTTCGGCTTGTCCATGCGCTCGAAGAACTGCCGTGTGTAAGGCGAAAACGTCTCGACGTAGCGCCGCTGTCCCTCCGCGTAGATCGTGTCGAACGCCAGCGATGACTTCCCACTGCCGCTCGGACCCGTGATGACGTTCAATTTGCCCAACGGCAGGTCGAGATCGATGCCCTTCAGATTGTTTTGCTTCGCCCCGCGGATGCGGATGACGTCATCGGAATGTTTGGCGGCGGATTTTTTGGCGACACGAGGCATGAGGGGAGCGCGAGAGTAGCGATACGCCCCGCCGTGGCAATCGGGCGCTGACAACTCACCGCACGACCAGTTCCACGGGACAGTGGTCGCTGCCCAACACGTCGTCCCGGATGACGCACGCTTTGAGTGCTGGCCGCAGCTTCTCGGAGGCAAGCCAGTAGTCGAGGCGCCACCCGATGTTCTTGGTGCGGGCGTCGGGTGTGCGCTGTGTCCACCAGGTGTAGCGGCCTGGGCTGGGATCGAACTGCCGGAAGACATCGAGGAAACCGGAATCGAGGTGCTTGGTGAAGCTGGCGCGTTCTTCATCACTGAAACCGGGATTCATGCGGTTGGACTTTGGATTGGCGAGATCGATCTCCTGATGCGCGCAGTTGAGATCTCCGCAGGCGATGACGGGCTTTTTCTTTTCGAGTTTCTTCAAGTGGGCGCGGTAGGCGTCGTCCCAGCGCATGCGGTAGCCGAGGCGGGCGAGCTCGGCCTGAGAGTTCGGCGTGTACACATTGACGACGAAGAAATCGGGAAACTCGACGGTGATCAGTCGTCCCTCGCGATCGTGTTCATCAACGCCGAGGCCGAGCGTGCTCGTTTTGAAAGGCACCCGGCTGAGGATGAGCGTGCCGGAGTAGCCCTTCTTCTCCGCGCTGTTCCAGAGGGCGTTGTAGCCGGTGAACCAGTTCAGATCGACCTGATCAGGCTGCGCTTTGGTTTCCTGCAGGCAGATGACGTCGGCATCGCATGCGGTCATGTACTCGCGGAGACCTTTGTTGAGGGAGGCACGGATGCCGTTGACGTTCCAGGTGGTGAGCTTCATGTGAAAATGTCGAATGCGGAGTGACGAATTAGGCCGGAAACCCGACGCGGGAAAGGATGGAGTGGGAGAAGGTTGCGTTGCAGTGACTTCGCGGCTTTGGCTGCGTCATGAGCTTCGATCTGCTGGCACCGCATTATCGCTGGATCGAGGCGTTGTTCGCCAGGGAGCGGCTGCAACGCTGCCGCGTTGCGTTGCTGGACGTGATTCCCGAGCCAGCAAACGTGCTGATCTACGGCGAGGGCAACGGGCGCTTTCTTGTCGAACTGCTGTGGCGCTTTCCGTCCGCGCAGGTGACCGTTGTAGAGTCCAGCACGGTCATGGTGAGGCTCGCGCGTGAACGCATGACACGTGAAGGCTTTGTCGAAACGCGAGTGTCGTTCGTCGAGACAGATGCATTGAAGTGGCAGCCGCCAACGGAGGCCTTTGATCTCATCGTGACGTGTTTCTTTCTCGACTGCTTCACGGAGGACCAGCTTCAACGGTTGATCCCGACAATCGCGGGTGCGGCAACACCAGACGCGAACTGGCTGGTGGCGGATTTCCAAATCGCGGCCTCTGGCTGGAGGCGCCTGCGCAGCCGGATGATTGTGGGGCTGCTATATGTTTTCTTTCGATTCACGACGGCTCTGCCCGGGCACACACTCATCAATCCCGCGCCGCTGCTGCGCGTCGTTGGGTGTGTGTGTGCAGAGCATGTCGAACACGATCACGGCATGCTGTACAGCAGCCTGTGGCGCCTTCGAGAGAATGCGTCTCATGCTCTGCGCATAACTTGATTAATGGATGCCAAGATGCGCGGATCATTGCGCCTGAGTCGATGCTTTATAGGTGCATGGAACAAAAACCACACTCCCGCAATCGGTGGTTGCTCGCGCTGGGCTGCAGCGTGCTGGCAGCCGTGTCTGTGTCGAATGTCAATGCCCAAACCGCCGTGGCACCTGCGAAACCCACGCCCGAGGCGGACTGGAAGGTCAACACGATCGCTCCGGTGACCAACCCGATCTTTTTTGAGGATCCGGTGATCCGCTCCGAAATCCGCCCGATTTTCGCGCATCACACGATCGACAACAAGTTCCTTGGCGGCGGCACCGCGCAGCTCTATGCGCTGCAGCTCCGCTACGCCATCACCGACCGCCTCGCCTTTATTGCGACGCAGGACGGGTACTTTGACGTCAACAACGATGCCATCGGCAATCCGGATGGCTGGATGGACCTCGCAGCCGGCTTCAAGTACGCGCTGATTGATGATGCGGCCAATCAGTTCATCCTCACCCCCGGTCTTACTTTCCACATTCCTACGGGAAGTCGCGATGTCTTCCAGGGTCGTGGCGGCGGCGAGTTCAACCCCTTTGTCTCCTTTGCGAAAGGGTTTGGTGACTTCCACCTCACCGGCAACCTCGGCGTGCGCATTCCCGTCACTAACGACGAGCAGAACACCGTGGCGCATTACAGCCTCATGGCAGACTACTATGCCTGCCGCTGGTTCATCCCCTTCGTGGCGGTGAACTTCTGGACCAACCTCAACAACGGTAACAACTTCCCCGGCCTGCGCGGCAACGGTTATGACGTCATCAACTTCGGCGCGGGCAATGGGAGAGGTGTGACTCAGGGCACGTTCGGTGCCGGCTTCCGCACACGTGTGCTCGACAATGTTGACCTCGGCTTCTCCTATGAGATCGCGGTGTGCCGTCCCTATGGTTTGACGAACAACCGTCTGACCATGGACATGTGCATCCGCTTCTGATTTCGTTTGGGTACAGGTGTGACGCACGGGGGCTCCCGCCTCCGTGCGTTTCTGTTGTTGCTGGAAGATGCAGCCGCCTGCATCGTTTGAGTCCGCCGCTCATGAAACGCCCCGCCCTCTCCTCCGCCGCCAGCATGCTGGCGCTCGCCTGTGTGCTGACCACCTGTGGCAAAAACACGCCGCCAGCCGCCACGGAAAAAGCACCTGAACCGGAGGCGGCTAAACCTGTGGCTGCGGCCGCTTCCCCGGCAAAACCAGCCGAAAAGCCGGCTGAGGTGCCGCAGAAGGTGGTTGCTCCCGCCAAAGCGGCCGGTCATGAGGCGGTCTTCGCCACTCCGGCAGTGGAACTGAATGGATTTGGCAGCGACGAGCCGCTGGAGCGTGCGGACGAGCCCACGCGCGGCGTCATTCATGTGGCCCCGAAGGACCTTCAGCGCATGTCGGCCGCGCATTGGGAGCAGTTTGACTGCACGAACTTCACGGCAAAGCGCTGGGGCCGCTACGAGGTGCGTCTGACCTACAAACTGAATCATGCCACGCTTGGCACCCAGTTCCGCTTTGGCCAGCAGGCGATGAAAAAGACACTCACGGCCTCCAGCCAGCCGCGGCGTGTGGCTTATGGCACTGTTTACATTGAAAAGCCGGGCACCTACCCCTTCGTGTTGTACATTGCCTCATCAGGTGCGGAGTCAGGCATCGAGATTCACGACGTGGCATTTGTGCCGGCTCCAGAAGGCCCCACACCGTCGCAGAACGGTGATGGCAGCATTGTTCTCGATGCCAGCAGCGCCACGACGTGGTCGGAGAACATGCGCTACGAGCCGAAGCCGGAGAAAAACTGTCTCGGTTTCTGGACGAGCGTGGATGACTTCGCCGAATGGCAGTTCGATGTTGCCAAACCGGGCCGCTACAAGGTGGCCCTCGTCCAAGGCTGCGGCGCTGGCAGCGGTGGCAGCGAAGTGGCGGTGCGGGTTGGCAAGCAGGAGCTGAAATTCACCGTGCAGGACACGGGAGGCTTCCAAAACTGGAAGGAAGTGCAGGTGGGTGAGGTGGAGATCGGGGACAAAGGCCTGCAGCGTCTGGTGGTGGACCCTGTCAGCAAGACGGGCGCGGCGGTGTTGGATGTGCACAAGGTCGTGCTCACGCCTGCGGGCTAAGTTTGCGGGCTTGCCGTCAGGCGTGCCACACGCTAGCCTCAGCGCATGGCCACATTGATGCGTCCGCCTCCCCTGCCCGGGGTATCCAACCTCAGGGTCAACGCCAGGCTCATTCTCATCGGGATTGGCGTTTTGTTTGTAGTCATCGGCATTTTCTCCGGCATCTACCAGGTGCCGGCGGAGTCGGTGGCAGTCGTGCAGCGCTTCGGCAGGTATTTGAGGACCGCGGAGCCAGGGCTGCACTTCAAGCTGCCTTGGGGCATCGACCAGATCACGGCGGTGGAGATCCAGCGGCAGCAGAAGCTGGAGTTTGGTTTTGGCACTCCCGGCGCCACGAATCCCTACCAATACGCGACGGAGTACCGTGACCAGGAAGAGGAGAAAACGATGGTTACGGGCGACCTGAACACCGCGTTGGTCGAGTGGGTGGTGCAGTTTCACATCAACGACCCGGTGGCCTACGTCTTTAATTTCAGAGAACCGCAGGCCACGTTGCGCGATCTGTCACAGGCCGTGATGCGGGAAGTGGCGGGTGATCGCACGGTGGACGAGGTGCTGACCATCGGCCGTCAGGAAATGGAGGCCCGGTGTGCCGAACGCCTCACCGAACTTGTGCATGCGTTGAACATGGGCATCCGCATCGACCAGATCCAGCTCGGCAACATCAACGCGCCGGTGGATGTGCAGGCCAGCTTCAGCGACGTGAACCGTGCCAAGCAGGAAAAGGAGTCTGCCATCAACAAGGCGAGTGGTGATTACTATCAGGTCATTCCACGCGCGAAAGGTGAGGCGGCGCAAAAGATCGAGGCCGCCAAAGGTTACGCTGCGAAACGCGTCAACGAGGCCGAAGGTGATGCCACGCGCTTCAATGCCCTCCTCGCCGAATACAAGAAGGCACCGGAGGTGACCAAGAAGCGCATTTACCTCGAAACGATGGGCGAGATCCTGCCTTATGTGCCAGGCAAGATCATCCTCGACGACAAGGCGTCCTCATTCCTGCCATTGATGAACCTGCGCCAGCCGGCGCCACAAAACGCCCCTGCATCCCGATGAAATCCAAGCTCATTCTCGTCATCCTGCTCGTGCTGGCGCTGGTGCTGGGCTCCGGCCTTTACACCGTGAACGAGACCGAGCAGGTCGTGATCACCCAGTTTGGCAAACCCGTGGCAGAACCGGTGAAAGACGCCGGGCTGCACTGGAAGACCCCGTTCATCCAGACCGCCAACAGCATCGACAAACGCGTGCTGGAATGGGACGGGCCCGCCGCCAACATGACGACCAAGGACAAGGTGATCATCGTGGTGGATGTATTTGGCCGGTGGAAGATCGAGGATCCGCTCGTGTTTTTCCTCCAGCTCACAGATGAACGCCGCGCCCTGTCACGACTCGACGACATACTCGGCAGCGAGACGCGCATCGTGATCGCCAGGCACGACTTCATTGAGGCTGTGCGCACCACGAAGGACCGCAAGGCGGTGCGTGACACGGCCAACACCACCACCAGCAGCGGTTCCGGACTTTCCAGTGCGGACTCGCGCATTGGTGTTCTGCCGCCCATCACCAAGGGCCGTGCCGAACTCGAGGCCGAGATCCTCAAGAATGCCGCTCCCAAAGTGGAGAGCTACGGCATCAAGCTGCTCGATGTGCGCTTCAAGCGCATCGACTACGATGCCAGCGTGACCCAGTCCATCCACCAGCGCATGATCTCCGAACGCGAGCAGATCGCCAAGCTGCACCGCGCCGATGGCGAGGGCGAGGCTGCGAAGATCAATGGCGAACGCGAACGCGACCTGGCCACGATCGAATCTGAAGCCTACCGCACGGTGCAGGAAATCGAAGGTGCCGCCGACGCGAAGGCCACGGAGATCTACGCCAAGGCCTACAATCAGACACCCGAGGCCGCCCGGCTCTTTGAGTTTGTCAAAACGATGGAGACCTACAAGCAGCTCATCACCACCGACACCACGCTGGTTCTCACGACCGACAGCGAGTTGTTCCGCTTTTTGAAGTCAGCCAACCCTGCCGCCGCCGCGTCAGAGAACGTGGGTGGCGTGCAGCAAGATTTGCCCCCGGGTCTCGCCCGCCTGCCTACCCTGCTTGAAGTCGGACGTTGAGCGGCTGTTGCCCGTTTTTTCGTCGGTTGTCCTCTCAGGCATCTCCATGCACCCATTGCCCATGCCACGCCATGTCCTGTTTCTCTTCGCCCTCTGCTCTTCGCTCCATGCGGCGAAGCCCAACGTCCTGCTCATTTGCGTGGATGACTTGAAGCCGGTGCTCGGCTGCTATGGCGACAAGATCGTCAAATCGCCCAACATCGACCGCCTCGCGCAGCGTGGTGTGCTGTTTGAGAAGGCGTTCTGCAACCAGGCCGTCTGTTCGCCGTCTCGAAATGCGCTGCTTACGGGTCTGCGCTCGCAAACGCTGGGCATCTACGATCTCGCCACGAACTTCCGCAAAAGCGCGCCGGATGCCGTCACGCTGCCGCAGCACTTCAAGATGAACGGCTATCGCGTCGAAGGCCTCGGCAAGATCTTCCACGTCGGCCATGGCAACGTGAATGACGAAGCATCGTGGAGCGTGCCGCATTACAGCCCGAAGACGATCAGCTACGTGCTCAAGGAAAACAATCCGCCCGAATCGACACGCGAGCAGGCCTTGTTTGAGAACAAAAAAGAAGCCTGGACGCTGCCGCGTGGCGCTCCCACAGAAGCTGCAGATGTTCCTGACAACAAGTATGGCGATGGCATGATCGCTGACGAAGCGATCAAACGCCTTGAAGCAGCCAAAGCGAAGCCGGACGAGCCGTTCTTCCTCGCCGTGGGCTTTTTGAAGCCGCATCTGCCCTTCGTGGCACCGAAAAAATACTGGGATCTCTACGATCCGTCCGTCTTCAAGCTGCCGGAACTGCAATCACCGCCCGAAGGCGCGCCCGAGTTCGCGCCAACGACCTGGGGCGAGTTGCGTCAGTACAAAGACATGCCGGAAAAGGGCCCCGTGACGAAGGAACAGGCGATTCATCTCATCCACGGCTATCACGCAGCCACGAGCTACATGGACGCGCAGCTTGGTCGCGTGATCGACGCACTGGAGGCGAACGGCTTCGGCGAAAACACCATCATCGTCCTCTGGGGCGACCACGGCTGGCATCTCGGTGACCATGGCATGTGGTGCAAACACACGAACTACGAGCAAGCCGCGCGCATCCCGGTCATCGTCGCCGCTCCCGGCATCGCCGGCGGCCAGCGCACGAAAGCACTCATCGAATCCTGCGACATCTATCCCACGCTTGTTGAACTCACCGGTCTCCCCGCTCCAAAACAAGGCGATGGCCGCAGCTTCGCCTCCGTGTTGAAGGGGCCAACCACCAGCGTACGTGATCACGCGATCCACGTGTATCCGCGTGGCCAGGGCCTGATCGGCCGCGCCATCCGCACGCAGCGTCATCGACTCGTCGAGTGGAAAAAGCCCGGTGAACCCGCTGACACCGCCGTCTTCGAACTCTACGACTATGAAGCTGATCCCGCCGAGACAAAGAACCTCGCAGCGTCACAGCCCGAAGTCGTCGCCGAACTGCGCAAGCTCCTCGCCACTCATCCCGAAGCGAAACCGCAGATCAGCAACAAGCCCGAACCGAAAAAAGCCGCCCCCAAGAAACCTGCTCAAGACCGCAGCAAGATGTTCGATCAACGCGACAAGAACAAAGATGGCCAGCTCACCAAGGCAGAATTTCTCCTCAATCAACCTGATCCCGAAGAAGCTCCGAAGCGCTTTCCCATCTTCGACAAAGATGGCAACGGCACGCTGAGCCGCGAGGAATTCATCAAGGGTGGGAAGAAATAGGCGGACGCTATGGCTCCAGTTTTTGACGCACGAGATCGTCCAGCATCTCCACTTTTGCCGGCTTGATATCCGGTTGCGTTGGAATCGGCGCGATCTTCTGCACCTCGTGGTTCAGGCACTCGATCAGTGTGCGACAGGTTTCATCGATCGACGGGCCGAGCTTGCGTTTCACCAAAGCATAGGCCGCGATGAAGTCTTTCTCATCCTTGCGCAGATACGCGATGAGCAGACGTCGCGCGGGTGACGGCCTCTCAGGTCCGATGAACTTCACCGCGTCGTCCACTGACAGGTTGAAACGACGCGCGAGTATGAAGCGCAGTGCAGGCGGCACATAGTCGCTGCTTTCGTGGAAGAACGTGAGCGCTTTATCATGACGAGCGTCCTTGGGATCGGCCAGCGCGGGAAGCAGCGGCAGAAATTCCCTGAGGCGTGTCATCTCCGTCCCTTTGCCGGGATTGCCCGGAGGGTAACGCTCCAGCAGCGCATCAATCAACTTTCCGGCCTCCTTGTCGTCACCGACGGCCAGTGAATGTGTGATGCGCTTGGAGAGATCGCGGTAGCTGAACGTTGCGGAATCACGGGCCGCGGAATCCATGGCATCCCGGTCCCCTTCGAGCCACGCGATCACCCAGCGGCGCTGCGGCACGCTGTTGCTGAAGCCCACCGAGTTGCCTGCGATTGGCAGCACCTGCTCATAAAAACGTTTCACCGATTCCAGCGCATTGGCCGCGATGTAGCGGTCCATGATGTTACCGATGGTCGTGCTGCCCGGCGCCTGCCAGTAAAGCCGCTCCAGCTCCTGGCCGATGGCAAAGTAATCCGGGTTCGGATCGGTGCTGTCCAGATTGGCGACCGCGCGGTGGAGGGAGTTCGCGTTCGGACAGCCCTCCCGCAGCCGCTCATAACGTTTCGGTGTGATCTTCTGGTAGCGCTCACGATCCTCCGCCTTGAGTTCCTTGGTGAGGAAGTAGTAGCCGCGCGAACAGGCGTCCTCCCCGCCTTGGGCGATCAAGGCATCCAAATGGGGCCAGAGGCTGAAGTCGTTGCCCGGATTTCTCGCCGACAGCACCCAAAGATGAGTCTGGCCGATCCCGCCACGTTGCAGCCAGTTTCGCAGCGAAGGACGCTCCGGATGATCGCCATCGCCGGGGAATCCCGGTTTGAAGAGGTAGTAGTCGTCGAAGAACTCCACCCGCACCGGATGAATCGTCACTTCCTCCGGCTGTTTCTTGCTGCCCGGTTTCTTGATCCAGTAGTCGAGTGTGGGCACCGCCTTGTGACATGCCTGCTGCACTGGCAGCGCCATGTCATGCACACCCCAGATGTCATCCAGATAGTGATGCCATGCGGTCATCTGATCGACTGTCTGGTCCCAGCCATGAAGAATCAGATCCGCAGCAGTCACGACTGCTACCGGCGGCAGCAGGGTTCCTTCCGCAGGCAGCGCGTAGCCTGCATTGATCAAATCCGCTGCCGCCTGCAGTCCGTGCGAAGCGACGTCGGGTGATTGATCCGTTTCCAAAAACGAAGCGGCCTGCCGGATGGCGGGAAGACGTGCCTTCGACGCCGCATCGGAGGCATGATCACTCACCTGCTCCAGGCATTTGAGCCAGTTTCGTCGCGCCGTGAACGGCGTGACGGCGCAGAACCCCCGCAACGGACTCAGTCCGATCCGACGTGCAAACAGGGGCCCCATGTCCGGCCACGCTTCCAGAGTTTTGCCATAGACCATGGGGATGATGTTTTCGAGTTCATCATTGTGTGCTCCGTCGAGCCGCAAATGTGCCGCAATGAACGGCAGCCCCCATGCGGATTTGCCTCGTTCCGCCGCAAACAACACCACGCTGCGCAGCGGAGCCGGACGATGACGGAGAATGCACTCCCACCATTGGGCCGCCAGCACATCAGAAGGCGCGGGTTTGAAGTATTCCTGCCAGCGATCACCAGCGACCTTCTCGCGTCCGGCGAGGTAAAACAAGGCTGGCCACGCCGTGCGCAAACGCGAACTCGTGATGTCCTCCGCATGACAAAGCCACACAGCGCCTCGCGCGAGCAACTGATAATCCAGCGTGCAGGTGCCGGCCAGCATCGGCATCGCGCTGTGGATCATCATGCTGGCGAGTGCCGCCGCGTCCTCGGGTTTCGATTGCGGCGCATGCGTCTGCAAAAATGTGTCCATCGCGGCCACACCGCTCATACGGCTGGTGCCGGTCTTCGTGGTCGCATCCCAGTAGGCGCGCATCGAGGCATCGGCTGCTGGCGTCTCCGGCAAAGGCTTGTTCGCGGCAATGTCGTGAATCTGACGCCAGATGGGACGGTAGAAATCCGCGCCCGCGTCCAACTCCTTCATGCCATAGTGTATTTCCAGCGACCGCAACACTGCACCGGCGGCATTCTTCCATTCGATCTTCCACGTGGTGTCGCCTTTGTAGTCGCCTTTCGCTTCCCAGGAGACCCCGGCGATGCCCGCACCGTTTTGATTTGCCATCCACGCATGGACTCGTGCTGCCTCAACCACGAAGAGCCGCTGGGCTGCATCGTGGTAATAAACCTCCGGCGTGTAGAATTGTCCAAATACCCGTGACGACAGAACGACAAGGAAGCAAACAGCGGCAGCGGCTTTCATGGCAGCGGTGAATGAGCGCCATCCAGCACGTGTTGCAAGCTTGGGCGCCAGTTACTTCCGCTTCATCTGATCGCGCCGACCGTCTGCATACGCGGTGAAGACGGCTTTGATCTCATCGCGCACGCGGCGGAAGACGTTGAGGATCTCTTCCTCGCTGCCGGTGGCGTGGGCGGGGTCGTCGAAGGGCCAGTGGTGGCGGTTGAGCTGGCCGGGATACATCGGGCAGGCCTGGTCGGCATTACCGCAGACGGTAATGACGGTCTCCACATCGCGATCGAGGAAGTCATTCATGTGCTTGCTCGTGTGTGCGGAGATGTCGATGCCGATCTCGGCCATCGCCTTGATGCCGAGCGGATGCACGTAGCCCGCGGGCTTCGATCCGGCGCTGGCGACTTCAAGAATATCACCCGCGACATGGCGCAGCAGGCCTTCGGCAAGATGAGAGCGGCAGGAGTTGCCGGTGCAGAGGATGAGGACGAGGGGTTTGGGAGGAGTCATGGGGAAAAGGAAATCTTGGAGCTGTCGAAATGACGAATGAGGAATTTAGAATGACGAATGAAGTCCGAAGGAGGGAATGACGACGTCAGCGTGCCGTTGGGTCATTGGGGCTTGGGCATTCATTCGGCATTCATCATTCTGGTTTCGTCATTTTGGCGAGGGGCACGGCAATCAACGCGCCGAGCGTGGTGGCAGTGAGATAGATCCAAAGATGTTCAAGGTGCCCGGAAACGAGCGCAGGGGCCAGCGAGCGGGCGGGATTCATCGACGCGCCGCAGATTGGGCCGGCAAACATCGCCTCGAGCGCGATGATGCCACCGATGGCGATACCTGCCGTGATGCCTTTTTCCTTCGCGCCGGTCGACACACGCAAGATGGCCAGCATCAGGATGGTGGTGAGGATGAACTCCAAGACAAAGCCCTGCGTCGCGGAGCCGCTGGGAAGCGTCGCGCCGAGTTTTTCATGCGTGGGGAACAAAAGTCGCAAAACACCGCTCGCAGAGATTGCACCGGCGATCTGGGTCAAAACATAGCCGGGAACGTCTCTCCACGCGAAACGACCAGCGACGGCAAAACCGAGCGTGACAGCCGGATTGAGATGCGCGCCGCTGACATCGCCGAACGTGTAGATCATCGCCATCACGACGAGACCGAAAGTGAGTGCGATGCCCGCGTGGCCGATGACGCCGCCACTCACGTCATTGATGACGATGGCTCCGGTGCCCGCGAAAACGAGCGTGAAGGTGCCGAGGAATTCGGAGAGCAGCCTGTTCATGGTTCAGCAGCATTTGGAGCCGGGCGTGCAGCAGGTCTGCGGCACGCTTTTCGGCTCGGGTGTCGTGCAGCACTCGCCGGGCAGGCAAATGCCGCGAGCGAGGCAGTCGGTGTGCTTCCAGCCGCAGCGGAAGGCGAGCGCGCCGTCGATGATCTCGGCGCTTTCGACCGGGAACTGCGCCACGACGCCGTCTTCGTATTCGATTTCGACCGGCAGTTCGTGATGCGGCAGCACATCGCCCGCTTTGTCGAAGATGGTGGCCAGTTTGGCGGCGAAGAGGCGATGATCGACGTCGTCGTGCACCCAGGTTTGCAGCAAACAAGTCTCCAACGTGCGACGCGTGCCGCCGCAGTCGATGAAGCGCTTCGTGACATGACCGACCTCGGTGATGTGAAAGTGGGCGGGGATCAATCCGCCGTCCGGCAGCACAAAGGCGAGCGGCTTGTCCGCGTGCGAGCGGAGTTGAGTGAGGAATTCAGCGATGGTCATGGGAAATCAGCAGCAGGTGGTTTTTTTGCCGCCGCAGGCCAGCCGGTCCACGCAGCGGAGGAAGTCGCCGAGGCAGTCGCAGGCGAGCGAGTAGTAGATGTTCAGGCCGCGCTTCTCGCAGTTCAGCACGCCGGCCTCGCGCATGAGGGTAAGGTGCTTCGAAACCGTGGACATGTCCGCGCCGACGAGGTCCTTCAGGTCGCACACGCACATTTCGCCCTTCATGAGCGACTCCGCGATGAGCAGGCGCGACGGATGCCCCAGCGCCTTGATCACGGCGGCACGGTCTTCGAGCTTTTTTTTCGGGGTGGGCATCTATTTGGCGAAATAGCCAAATAAAGACAATTGGCAAGCGACAATCACGCCGCCTCCATCCCGCCTGCTCGATAGGCAGATGGCGAGACACCCACCTGCCGCCGAAACCACGCCGTGAAGTGCGACGCGTGCCGGAACCCCAGCTCAAACGCGATTTCCTTCAGCGTGCCGCTCCCGGAGAGCACTCGCTCTCGCGCTGCATCGAGCCGGTGCTTCTCCAAATAGCGGCGCAAGCTTGTGCCGCGGTGCTGTTGCAGCAGTTGATCGGCACGACGCAGGCCCAAGCCGAAGCCCGGCGGCAAACTTGGCGTCGTTTGATCGAGCGGACGCGTGTCCAGCCACGCGATGAGTTGCTCCACGCGACCTCGACGCCCTTTCGTCGCCACACGCGGCTCCGGCTCGATGCCGTTTTGATGCAGCACCGCGCTCCAAACCGCAAACCACTCCAAAAACGCCGCCTCCCGCGCCGACCACGTTGCCAGCGATTGCGTCGAAGGCTTCACCGCCTCGCGATACGTCACCGCTTTGCGCCCCCGATGCACGCGATTGAAGAGTTCGAGCGTCGCCGCACGCAGCGGAGCCGATTTCGCGGCGAAATTGAGCCCGCGACGAAACACCGGCCGTTCATCCGGCCACTGGCAGCGAAAACCGACCGACAGCAGCCGCGTCCCCGGCGCAAACCAATGCTGCCGCGGCCCCGGTGCCGAGAAAAACGCCTCGCCACGCTTTACGACGATCTCATGGCCATCCGCCCGAATCCGTCCGCTGCCCTGCTCAATGAAAAACACGCCCGCCGGCACCGGAATCGCCGCCGACCACACCCCGCACACCGGCACCGCCCCGCGATACACCCACAGCCACTCCCAGCGCAGGCTGCGCCAGGCATCGGTAGTGAATTCGGGTGGTCGGGGCATGTGTAAGTGATTTCCGTTTAGCATAACACACGACGGTTGTCGGTGTCGCTGACTTCAGCTTTGCTGGGCAAATGAAGACCAACCTTCTCGCCCTGTCCCTTTTTGCTGGCATTGCCCTCGCGCAGGAGCCGCGCAGCGTCAGCGGCATCTATCCTTCGCTCGCCATGTTCAACAACGAGGGCGAGTGCGGGACGGGCGCGGTGGTGCCCTGGGCGGATCGGCTGTGGGTCATCACGTATGGGCCGCATCTGCCCTTCGGATCGAGCGACAAGCTCTACGAGATCACGCCGGGGCTAAAACAAATCGTGCGCCCCGAAAGCGTCGGCGGCACACCGGCGAACCGCATGATCCACGACGAGTCGCGGCAGCTTTTCATCGGGCCGTATGTCATCGACTCCGATCGCAAAGTGCGCGTCATCCCGCCCTACATCATGCCGGGCCGGCTCACCGGCAATGCGCGGCACCTGACCGATCCCGCGGGCAAGATCTACTATGCCACGATGGAAGAAGGCCTCTACGAGGTCGATGTGAAGTCGCTCGCCGTGAAAAACTTCATCCGTGACGGCAACCCGATCAAAAAGGACTTCAAGGTCGAGACGCCGCTGTCCAAGCTCGACTCCCAACTGCCCGGCTACCACGGCAAAGGCCTTTATTCATCTCAAGGCCGCGTCATCTACGCGAACAACGGCGACCGCGACAAGCGCGTGCTCACCGATCCCACCACGCCCAGCGGAGCGCTCGGCGAATGGACCGGCAGCGGCGACTGGCAGCTCGTGCGCCGCAATCAATTCACCGAGGTCACCGGCCCCGGCGGCATTCATGGCAGCGACGCGAACGCGCCCGTGTGGAGCATCGGTTGGGATGCGAAGTCGCTCATCCTCATGCTGCTCGATGGCGGCAAGTGGCAGTCGTTTCGCCTGCCGAAAGTCAGCCACAGCTACGATGGCGCACACGGTTGGAACACCGAATGGCCGCGCATTCGCGACGTTGGCGAAGAGAACCTGCTCATGACCATGCACGGCGCGTTCTGGAGCTTCCCGAAGACCTTTTCCGCGTCGAGCACCAACGGCATCCGCGCCCGCAGCGCCTACTTGAAGGTCATCGGCGACTTCACGCGCTGGAACGACTGCCTCGTCTTCGGCTGCGATGATTCCGCGAAGTCGGAGTTCCTCAACAAACGCAAAGTTAAAGGCGGCATCGACAGCATCGGCCAGTCGCAGAGCAATCTGTGGTTCACCAGCCCCGACACGCCCGGCAAACTCGGCCCCGCGCACGCCAGCGGCGCGGTGTGGCTGCACGACAGCGTCAAAGCAGGCGATGTGAGCGATCCTTTCCTCGTCGCCGGATGGAAGCACCGCAGCGTGTGGCACATCGACCACGCCACTGGCGAATCGAAGCGCGTCGCGATCACTGGCGACGACGAATGGCTGCGCGTGAAGGCCGAAAAAGACTCCAAAGACTTCAGCGTGCTCATCACGCTCTCGAATGGCGAATCTCGCACCACCGAGCCCGACGCGATTTTCGACGGCATCGCCCGAATCGGCGATGAAAACGTCCAAACAGGCCTTTTCCGCCCGCGCGGCGAAAACAAGCGCACGCTGAGTTTCGCGACGAAAGACGGCTACTACGAGATGGGAGCCGATTTGGCCCTCAAACGCGTCGAGGACGCCAAAGCGAAGGCCTTTGTCGAAAAAGCCATCGCGCTGCCGAAGAACGTCATCACGCTCGATGAGGCCAGCGTCCTCGTCGTCGATGATCGCGGCCGCCGCTGGCGCTTGCCACGTGCCTCCAAGGCCTACGATGCCGCCACAAAGGCCGGCGAGCTGCGCATCTGCCGCGAGGTTGCCACCGAGCGCGACATGCTCAGCGCCTGCGGCACCTTCTTCGAGCTGCCCGCCGAAAACGCCGATGGCTTCGCGAAGATCCGCCCCATCTGCTCGCACGATTTGCGCGTCACCGACTTCGGCGGCTACCGCGGCCTCTTCATCATGAGCGGCATCAAACCGGATGCCAAAGCCAGCGACCACATCCTCCGCAGCGACGATGGCAAAGCCGCCCTTTGGGCCGGAGCCATCGACGACCTCTGGAAACTCGACAAACCCCGCGGCGAAGGCGGCCCGTGGAAGGCCACGAAGGTCAAAGCCGGTCAAAAGAGCGATCCTTACCTCATGTGGGCCTACGACCAGCGCACGCTCACGCTCAGCCACGATCAAAATGAGCCCGTGAGCTTCCACATCGAGCTCGACCTCACCGGCACCGGCCTTTGGGTGACGTATCAGAACCGCGAGGTTTCACCCGGCGAAGAAACGAGCCTGACTTTTGAGCCCGCTGTGCAGGCGAGGTGGATTCGGGTGAGCTCCAAACAAGACTGCCGCGCGACGGCTCAGTTGAAGTATGAGTGACCGTAGTCCGCGAGTCCCTCGCGGCGAATGTCCACTGGGCAGACAATGTCATCGGTAACTCGCCGCGAGAGGACTCGCGGACTACTTTCGCCGGAACGGATGGAGGAACTGCTGCCAATAGCCTTTCGGCACAGGATGACCACCAATGCCGTAAGCTGAAGGCCAGCGGCCGTCTTCAGGCATGTGATGGGTGCCGAAGACTTTGTCAAAGAGCGGGAAGTGGATGGCGAAGTTGACGTCGATGGCCTCTTTCTCGATGCCGTGATGCCAGTGGTGGAAGCGCGGCGTGACGAGATATTTTTCCATGAAGCCGAGCCGCCAGCCGAGATTCGAGTGCGCGAAGGTGGCGAAGAGATACACAACAAGGATGTAGGCGTTGATCGCTGGCTGGCTGAAGCCGAGCAGAATCATCGGAAACACCGTGGTGCCACGCAGGACGAGGATTTCGAAGAAGTGCATCCGCGCACCAGCCATCCAGTCCATGTTTTGCGCGGAATGATGCACCGCGTGGAAGCGCCACAAGGCCGGAATGCGATGAAACAGGCGATGCACCCAGTATTGAACCAAGTCGGTGAGGAACATGATGGCGACGAGTTGCACGAGGAACGGCAGCGCAGCGACCCAGGCTCGAAACTCGGTCCAAGAAGTGAGTTTGAAGAGCGTCTGCGCAGGCAGGAAGCTCAGCCACGTCAGCACCTGCACCATCATGCTGCTGACGAGGTAGTAGAACAGGTCCTCGCGCCATTCGTAGCGGAAGATGCCCTGCTCCGCACGATGCGGGAAGAGGGTTTCCAGCGGAATGAACAGGAAGCCGGTGAACAGCAGGCGCAGCACAAAGAAATCTAGGCCGAAGTAGAGCGGCGTGAGATCGGGCGCCACGGCGGAGGCGGAGGTTCCGCCAAAGGTCACCGCGATCAGCGTGGTGATCATGCCGGTCATTCCCAGCGTTTTGCTCGGACGCAGGATGAGGTTCAGCAGCGAAAAGCCAAACGCCAACACCATGAGCGCGAGCAGGCCTGTGCGGAAGGCCGGATGGCCGATCAACCCGGCGTTTTCTTTCATCGTGAAGACGCCTGGGAACCGCATCATGATCACAAACCCCAGCGAGGCGATACCGAACATCATGCCCAACACACCGCTGATCCAGCCGCTGCCGAACTTCCTCAAGGCAGGTGGGGCCTCGAGTTCACGACGAATTTTCAAACGGGTCTCGTGGATCGGGTTCATGCGGACATTCTAGTTTTTGCCTGCTTTGATTACAAGAACACACGTTCCGTGGGTGGGGAAATACGCAGACCACGCCAACAGGAGTGGTGGAAGAATTTCATCGCATCCAGCGGCAAAGGTGTCACAATTCCGCCATGCCGACCGCCTTTGGACAAATGCTTGCCGCAGCTCGCGAGAGCCGGGGGCTGTCTTTGGAGGATGCGGCGCATGAGACGCGCATTCCGGTGCATCGGGTGCGCCTGCTGGAGTCGGGCAATCTGGCCGCGTTTGGCAACTTGACCTATGCGCGCTCGTTCATCCGTGCCTACAGCGAGTTTCTCGATGTGGATCCCGGGCACATTCTGGACTCGCTGCCGGGCGGTGGTGTGCTGGGGGGTGAGCGCGACTATCGCTACCTGACTCATTCGCACGGCCCTTGGGTTCGTGAACGTGCCGCGCATCCGGAACGTCTGACCGCGACTGCCGTCAACCGGCCTCATCATATCAAATCACCGCTGCCGGCGGGAATTGCCGTGTTTGTGCTCATTCTGGCCGGCACTGGCATGTGGGGCATGCATGTGGCTGAATCCAGACGGAAAGCAGAGCCAACCACGCTGAAGCAGGCACCTTCCCCAACCTCACGGCGAGTCGATTTCCCGGTTTCGGTTCGCCGCGGGCTTCCCGTGGACTGATTTTATGCCCGCCCCCAACACACCCACCGAGAATCATCGCGCATGGCTGGAGCCCCTGCTCTGGAGCTTGGGAATGGTGGTGGCCATCGTTATCGCAGCCTGTGTGAATGAGACGGCACGCGAAATCGCGCTTCAAGGCGTGGCCTACCTGTTCGCCTTCTTCGCCACGCCCTTTGTCCTGGAGACGTCGGCGGCCTTCGTCGGCTTGTGCATCGTTTTGATCATCAACAGCCGTCGGATTGCGCGTGAGGGGGACGGATGGGTGGTCATGGAGGTGAAAAAGCCAGATGCTGCTGAAAATGGCACGGAAACGCAGCCTAACGCGGATTGAAATGGATCGTGGAGATTGAATCCGGCTCGCCACGGGCGCGTCATTGATTCAACTTCCACGCCCGCATGAGCCCCGCCCTCCCGCCTTCCGAGCCGACATCCGTGATTCACGGTGCGCGTGTCGTCGTGGCGGGGAAATACCTCCAGCACGACGGAGGGGCGCCGTTCTTCATGCGCGGAGTCAGTTACGGGCCTTTCAGGCCAAACTCACGAAACGAGCCTTTTCCCGAAGACGGGCAACTGGGCGCTGATCTGCGTCACATCTCCGCGCTTGGTTTCAACACGGTGCGGATCTACGACCTGCCAACCGTCACCATGCTGCGTGAGGTTGAGGCGTTGGGGCTGCGTTTGATCGTCGGCATACCGTGGGCCGAGCATGTCGATTTTTTGTCGGACCGCGGCCTGAAACATGAAATCCAGCGGCGTGTCCGGGACGCGGCCGCGCGGCTGCGCGATCACGCCTGCATCGTCGCGTTGCTGGTGGGCAACGAGATCGAAAAGACGCTCGTGCGCTGGATGGGGCCCGAACGGGTGCGCGATTTCGTTGAGAAGCTGATCTGCATTGCACGTGATGAAGCGCCGCAACTGCTGATCAGCTACGCAACCTATCCGTCCACCGAATATCTCGTGCCGCGCAACTCGGACTTTCTCGCGGTGAATGTGTATCTCGAATCGAGGGAGGCGTTCACCGCCTGTCTGGCTCGTCTGCAGAACCGCGCCGCCAACAAGCCATTGGTGATCACCGAATTCGGAATCGATGTGGCAGCCCGTGGTGCTGAAATGCAGGTGGAGGCCATGCGCTGGCAGCACGATTGCCTGCTGCGTGGCGGAGCCGCCGGTGGCGTCTGGTTTGCATACACGGATGAATGGCATCGTGGCGGGCGCGAGATCATGGAATGGCAGTTCGGAATCGTGGACCGCGAACGCAACGAACGTCCCGCATCCGCGGCGGTGCGTGGTTTGAACGCGGAATTGTCACCGCCAGCCAGCCCGCCACGCATCTCGGTGATCGTGTGCACGCGCAACGGCTCTGCCACGTTGCGCGCCTGCCTTGCTTCACTTGTCCCTTTGAATTATCCCGATTTCGAGGTGCTGGTGATTGATGACGGCTCCACCGACACCACCGCGGAGATTGCGGCCAGCTTTGAGTCTGTGCGCTATCATCGGCAGGACCACGCCGGGCTGAGTGTGGCGCGCAATCTTGGCGCCAGGCTCGCCACGGGCTCGATTCTGGCCTACACCGACGACGACTGTGTGGCGCATCGTGACTGGCTGCTGCATCTGAGCCATGCGTTCGCGGAACAAGGCGTCGTGGCCGCAGGTGGGCCGAACATTCCACCACCTCCGCGCAATCGCACCGAGCGCATTGTCGCGCTGGCACCCGGTGCGCCCGTCCACGTGCTTCTCAATGACACGGAGGCCGAGCATCTGCCCGGCTGCAATCTCGCCATCCGCAAAGACGCGCTGGAGCGCATCGGTGGCTTTCGTGCCGAGTTCATGGTCGCGGGAGATGATGTCGATGTGTGCTGGCGGCTGCGGGACAACGGCGGGCGTCTCGTTTATGTGCCTGGCGCGATGGTCTGGCACCACCGGCGTGTTTCCGTGAAGGCTTACTTGCGGCAGCAGACCGGTTACGGAAATGCCGAGGCCTTGCTTATGAAGGCACATCCCGTCCGCTTTGGTCCGCTGGGCGGGGCGCGATGGCGCGGCGGCATTTATGGCGACCAAGTTCTCGCGGATCATCCGGCCGAAGGCAGCATCTTTCACGGCCAGTTTGGCTTGGGCGCGTTTCAACTCATCTATGCGTCATCACCCTTTCGCTGGTGGGAGCAATTCACGGGTGTGATCTGGCCGGCGTTGGTGGTCGCCGCGTTGGTCGCCCGACAATGGGAGGCCGCCTTGCTCATTGTGGCGCTGGCAGTTTTGGCCGCATGGCAGGTCAGTTCACGTGTTCTGTCCTGCGCGGGTGATCGTCCGCTGTTGTGGTGGCTGAGCCTGCTGCAACCGATCATCCGTGAATGGGCGCGTCTGCGTGGCATGATTCGCACTGGAGCACGTCCGAGCACGCATCCGCTGTTGCCGGAGATCGTCCCGCCGGAGAAACCGCACAAAATTGCGCTCAATCTCGGCACGCTGCGCTTTTGGAGCGAGAGCGGCGTCACGCGCGATGTGTGGCTGCATGAGATGCGCAAGGCGCTCAAGTCCGCGCACATCCTCCATCGCGATGACGACGGCTGGCGCTGGTTTGACATCGAGATGTGGCCCTGGGCCGCGGTGTCGCGTGCGTTCCTTTCGGTCACCGAGTATCACGACGCGTCCCGCAGGCTGACGCGCGTGCGCTTGATTTTGCGGGTGCGGCGTGGCCTGGGCTGGAACTTGCTGCTCTGGTTTGTCGTTACGGCGATCCTCATGGCGTCGGGACTGCACAGCTTGTTGGTTCTTGGGGCGGCTGCGATCATTTTCATCATGCTGTTTATCCCGATCTGGCTCGGCATGATGCGCTTGGGGATGAAGAAAATCGCCCGCAATGCCGCGAAAGCCGCCGGCATGGTCGAGATGCGCTAGTTTTTTAGCACCTTCGCCGCGCCGAGCCACAGCAACACCGGAACGACGCAGCTCAAGACCATCGCTTGGCCCGGTGAATTCTGGCCGAGATGACCGATCGCCGCGAAGGCAAATCCCGTGGGAATCGATCCACAGGCCAGCGCAGGCAGGAACACGCGCCACTTCATGTTCGACAATCCTGCGAGGCATGCCACCGCTTCGGGCAGCACCGGCATCCATCGCGACAACGCCACGAGCCAGCCACCACGTTGGGCGAAAATCTCCTCGCCGCGCCGCAGACCCTCCTCTCCTGCGATCCAACGTGCCGCGCCGCGTCCCATCCAGCGGCAGGCCGCGTAGGCCACGATCCCGGCGAGCATGGAGCCGGCGCTGGCGATCAATCCACCCACCCACCAGCCATACATGAGACCCAATGCCGACATCACCACGGTCGAAGGCACCGGCAGCACGATGTCGGCGACCAGAAGCGCGACTCCAGCCGCCCATGCCCAGTTCCCGTAACCTGCCATCCAGCGTTGCACGCCGTTCAAGTCCAGTTCCGCATCGAATTGATCACCCCAGATGGCAAACGGCACGATGATGCCGGCGAGAATGACAAGAATGAGGATGATGAGCGAGCGGTTGCCCCGGGTCATGATCGCAACACAGCAGGCAACGCGTCCGAAGGCAAGGACGTCGGCAGATGGTTGTCACATTACGGCAACGTGACCGGCGGCAGACTCACCGCCAGCCTGGCCCGCAACTCCTTTAGCGTCTCCGCATGCTTCGGGTCGCTGGCGAGGTTGGTGTACTCGTGCGGATCGGTATCGTGGTCGTAGAGCTCGACGCCGTTTTTGCCTTCGTCCCATTCGGTGCAGCGCCAGCGGGAGGTGCGGATGGTGCGGCCCCAGAACTCGGCGTTCGGGCCGCGTCGTGCCTGCGTGAAAGCGGCATCATGAATTTCGGCAGCGGCGTTTTCGAGGAAGGGGCGCAGGCTTTTGCCTTGAAGCTGCTTCGGCGCGGAAATGCCGGTCAGATCGCAAAGTGTGGGAAACACATCGAGCAACTCAATGAGGCTGTCGCTGCGCTGGCCGGCGGTTTTCATGCCGGGCATGGCAAGGATGAAGGGCACGCGGGCGCTTTCTTCAAACAGGCTGCGCTTGTGCCACAATCTGTGCTCGCCGAGGTGCCAGCCGTGGTCGGAGGTGAAGATGATGATCGTGTTGTTATCGAGTCCGGCCTGCTTCAGCGCATCGAGCAGACGACCCGCCTGCGCATCCACATAACTCACGCATGCGAGATAGGCGCGAATCGCTGCGCGCCGTTGTTCCGGCGTTGCGGTGAGCGCGTAGCCCGGCACCGCGCCATTGCGTGCGGGCAGAGGCATGTCTGCTTCATCATTAGCAGGAGCGTCCGGCAGCGTGATGTCCTCGAAGGGATGGAGATCGAAGTATTTTGCTGGAGCAACGAGCGGCAGATGTGGCCGATGAAATCCGACCGCGAGGAAGAAGGGCTTGTCTTTGTCGCGTTTGCCCAGCCACTCGATCGCCGTCTTCGCGAAGTTGCCATCGACGAGCTGATCGTCGCTTCCCGGAATCTCCTGCCAGCTCACGCCTTGCTTCTTGCCCGTCTTCACCGTGACGACACTTTCACGCTTCGGCGGGAAGGGGAGTTCGCTCTTGAACGGCGTGCCGAAATCCCAGCCCTGCGGATCGTCCATGCTTTCGAGTCCCGACGGCACGCCGAGGTGGAAAATCTTCCCGCAGCGTGCGGTGACGTAACCGTTGCTGCGGAAATGATGCGGAAGCGTGAGGACGTTCGGAATGTTCGTGTAGAGATTGTCCTCGTTGTTCGTCACTCGCGTCGAGTTGGGGCGCAAACCGCTCAGCATCGACGAACGCGACGGGTTGCAGTGCGGAAACTGGCAGTAGGCTTTGTTGAAGACGACTCCACGCTTCGCGAGCGCATCGAGATTTGGCGTTTTCGCCTGCGGATAGCCGTAACAACCCAGCGTGGCCGCCAGATCATCCGCCATGAGCAGCAGCACGTTCGGGCGCTTCGCTTCTGCGCCGAGCGTGGCACACGAAAGGCTCGTGAGGAGAAGGAGGATGCCGGGAAACCTCATGGCTGTTTCTTTTTGCCTTTCTTCGGCTTCTCAGCATCAGGTGGCGGCACAAACTCCTGCACGGGGAACTTTTCACGCAGACGTTTGCCGAGGGCTTCGATGACCTGTGCGTGCTCGGGTTTGTCAGCGACGTTTTGGTTGTTCTGCGGATCGTTCACCATGTTGTAGAGCTCGCGTTGGGTTTCAGCTCCGGGCTTGGTCCATTCGACATAGCGCCATTTATCGGTGCGCATGGCGACACCGAGGTAGCCCTGGCCTTTCGGATACCAACTGAACGCGGCATCGTTCACCTTCGCGCTGGGATCATCCAAAATAGGTTTCAGGCTGCGTCCTTGAAAGGGTGTGTGCTCCGGCAGGCCGCACAATTCGGTGAGAGTCGGTGCGAGATCGACGGATTGCGCGAGCGAGTCGGTTTTTTCGCCCGCGTGCTTCATGCCGGGTTGGGAAATGATGAGGCAGTTCCGCGTGGCGCCTTCGTAATTGTTGTGCTTCGCGCCCCACCACGTGTGCTCGCCCATGTAGTAGCCGTGATCGCTCCAGAACACGACGATGGTGTTCTTCGCGAGGCCGGTTTCATCCAGCGCGGCCATCAAGCGGCCCACCTGCGCATCGACATAGCTGATGGCGGCATAGTAGCCGTGCAGGCATTGCCGCTTGAACGCCTCAGGCAGCTGGTCGCCCGGAACCTGCGGCACGTCCTTGTACCAGTAGAAATCGGCACCCGAGGTGGCGGCGAAATCAGGCGCGCCCTTGGGCACGAATTCGTTCGTGGCGAGCGTGAACTTCGCGGGATCGTAGAGATCCCAGTATTTCTTTGGCGCAATCCACGGCACGTGTGGATTGGCAAAGCCGACGGCGAGAAAGAAGGGCTGCTTCGGATTTTTGGCGTGCTCCTGCAACTGCGCGATGGCGTTGGTGGCACAATCGCCATCCAAGAGATCCTCATCGGCGCAATCGACAGACTCAAATGCAGGAACAGCAGCATTGCGGCTGCCTTTGCCCTTCTGCGGGATCGTGGTGCCGTTTTTCTTCGCGTCCTCGATGTATTTCTTCACCGCCTCCTGCGTGACGGGGCTGGTGCGCGGCTTTTTGCTGTGCCATGCGGGTATGGTCCACGATGCATCGTCGTCGATGCCCACATGGTAGATCTTGCCGAGGCTGCGGGTGTGGTAGCCGTTGTTTTTGAAATGCTGCGGCAGCGTGGTGATGTCTGGCATCGTCGTGCGCAGTGGGCGGCCGATTTCAAAGATCTCCGTCGTTGCTGGATAACGCCCGCTGAGCATCGAGATGCGCGACGGCGAGCACAACGCCTGCTGCACGTAGCTGCGCTGAAACACCATGCCGCGCTTCGCCAGCGCGTCGAGATTTGGCGATTTCACCGTCGTGTCGCCGTAGCAGCCGAGCTGCGGGCGCATGTCATCGCTGGCGATGAAGAGCACGTTGGGCCGCTCCGTGGCGAATGACGAAACCAGAATGATGAATGACGATAAGGGCGTCAGGATTCGCTTCATGGCCGCAAGAACGTGAACATGCCTGTGCTATTTCAGCTCCTTGATGCGCACGTTGCGATACCAGATCGGCAACGCCTCGTCTTGAAACGCGATGTGACCTTCGTTCGGCCGGTCGGCCATTTTGATGTCGTCGAGGATGGTGTCGATGACCTGCTCGCCGTTGAACACGACCTTCACGCTGCGGCCTTTGACCGTGATCGTGTAGCGATTCCACTCGCCTGCGGGTTTCACCATGTTCTTCGACGGGCCGATGCCATGGACGATGCCGCCGCAGTCGTGATGGCCGGGTTTTTCGAGGCCGTAGGTGTCGAGGATTTGCACCTCGAAGCCGCTTTTGACATGATCTTTGAGATCACCGACGCGCATGAACACGCCGCTGTTGCCCTTGGGGTTGATCTTGAATTCGAGGTCGAGCACGAAGTCGCCATACTGCTTCACCGTGGAAAGGTAGGCGTCGTAGCGCTGCCAGCCCTTCTCGCCCTCACGTGGATGCAGCGTGATGCTGCCGTCGGCATCGACCACCCAGTTTCCCGTCGTCTGCCAGCCGGAGAGATCTTTGCCATTGAACAGTGGCACGAAACCGGGCGCATCAGCGGCAGGATGGAGGTCCTCGGCGTGGAGGGCGAAAGCGAGGAGGGACGAGAGCAGGAGCAGGGTGTGTTTCATGGCTGGGCGGTCTTAAACGCGGGCTGGAAGGCGGATAAATCCCCGTTTGACACCCGGCAGGTCTTTGGCACATATCAACGCATCCTGATACGTTGATTTGAACTAATCCCCAAACCTGAACCCACCAGCCCACCCCATGAGCGACTACAAAGTCAAAGACATCGCCCTCGCCGACTTCGGCCGGAAGGAAATCGAGATCGCCGAGCACGAAATGCCCGGTCTGATGGCCACCCGTGAAAAATACGGCCCGAAGAAGCCCCTCGCCGGCGTGCGCGTCACCGGATCGCTCCACATGACGATCCAGACTGCCGTCTTGATCGAAACGCTCAAGGAACTCGGTGCCGACGTGCGCTGGGCCTCCTGCAACATCTTCTCCACCCAGGACCACGCTGCCGCCGCGATCGCCGCCACCGGCACGCCGGTGTTTGCCTGGAAGGGCGAAACGCTTGAAGAATACTGGTGGTGCACCTGGCAGGCCATCATGTTTCCGAAGAGCAAAGGTCCGCAGCTCATCGTCGATGACGGTGGTGACGTGACCCTGCTCATCCACAAGGGCTACGAGATGGAAAACGGCGACACGTGGATCAACACCAAGTCCGACAACCACGAGGTGAAGGTCATCAAGGACCTGCTCAAAAAGATTGGCAAAGAGCAGCCCGGCATCTTCCACAAGATCGTCAAAGACCTCAAAGGCGTTTCCGAAGAGACCACCACCGGCGTGCATCGCCTCTATGAAATGGCTAAAGCGGGCAAGCTGCTCTTCCCCGCCATCAACGTGAACGACAGCGTCACCAAGTCGAAGTTCGACAACCTCTACGGCTGCCGCCACTCGCTGACGGACGGCATCTTCCGCGCCATGGACGTCATGCTCAGCGGCAAAGTAGCCGTGGTCTGTGGTTATGGCGACGTGGGCAAAGGCTGCGCGCAGGCTTTGAAAGGCCAGGGCGCCCAGGTCATCATCACCGAAATCGATCCGATCTGCGCTCTGCAGGCGGCGATGGAAGGCTACCGCGTCATGCCCGTCGAGGACACCCTCGGCTTCGGCGACGTGTATGTCACCACCACCGGCAACAAGGACATCATCACCTTGAAGCACATGGAGAAGATGAAGGACCAGGCCATCGTCTGCAACATCGGCCACTTCGACAACGAGATTCAGGTGGACAAGCTCAACGCCGCCAAAGGCGTGAAACGCGTCAACATCAAGCCGCAGGTGGACCGCTACACCTTCCCAAAAGGAAACAGCATCTACATGCTGGCCGAAGGCCGCCTCGTGAACCTCGGTTGCGCCACCGGCCACCCGAGCTTCGTGATGAGCAACAGCTTCACCAACCAGTGCCTCGCGCAGATGGAACTCTGGGCCACCAAGGGCAAGCGCAAGATCGGTGTCACGGTCCTGCCGAAGCAGCTCGACGAAGAAGTCGCCCGTCTGCATCTCGCCAAGATCGGCGTGAAGCTCACCAAGCTCACCAAAGAGCAGGCCGACTACATCGGCGTGCCCGTCGAAGGCCCCTACAAGGCCGAGCACTACCGCTATTAACTGCGGGAGCGCGGACTTTGGTTCGCTCCTCGTTCTCAATCACCACCCCCAAAACCCCAAAGCGCGGACGGTCGAAAGGCCGGCCGCGTTTTGGCTTCGTAGCTTTGATTGGCAATTACCATTCGAAGCTACTTCAACTCTTTGATCCGGATGTTGCGAAACTGCACCAGCGAAGCGCCCCACTCGCCGTCTTTGCGTTCGGGGTGAAGCTGGAGCGCCAGCGGTCCTTTCTCAGGAATGCCGGGCAGTTGCGCCTGCGTGATGATCTCCACACCGTTGAGCGTGACCGTGAGGCGGTCGCCTTTCATCACGATGTGAAACGTGTTCCATTCGCCGACGGGCCGGTCCGCCTTCTTCTTCGGCGTCGCGCCCGCGTGAACTTCGGCGGAGAATTTGGCATCGGTGCGGTAGCCCCAGACCTCGCCTGAGCCGACGGGCCAGCACCAGATGTTCACCTGCGACTTGTGCTGGCCGCGCAAAAAGACCCCGGAATCCGTGTTCGGCACGGCGATGGTCGCCAGTTCACCCGACGGATCCTTCTGATAGCTGCCGTCCGGCAAAATGACACGCGCCTTCGGATTCGTGAACGGCGTCTCCTTGATCCGCCAGTCGATGAACAATTCGAAGTCGCCGTATTCCTTGAGCGTCCACAGATTCCGGTCGCCCTTCCCTTCGCCCTGAGGATCGCAGTCGATGACTCCATCCGCCACTTTCCAGTCGCCCTCCATCGCCTCACGAGTCGTCCATCCACTCAGATCCTTGCCATTGAAGATCGAAACAAAACCCGCCTCCTCGGCGCGGAGCGTGGCGATGCAGACGATGACAAAGAAGAACAGGAAGCGAATCATGACGGGATCGTAAACGAGCGCTGTCCATGGTGCTTGCGAAACTCAACGTGAGCGGAAGATCTCGCAGGGGCGAATCCAACAGGCGGCGGTTTGGCAGCGGTAGTTGGAGTTGTGCTTCAATGCTATCAAACAATATTCACCGCTTAACATGTCTGAACCGATTGTCCTGCTCGAAGATCCTTCCCCCAACGGCAACGGTGTGGCTGTTGTCGAGCAAGATGACCGTGTGGCATGCTTCTACTTCATGACTGAGATCAGTGGTGAAAAGCGAATTCGGACCTGCTGGGTTCGGAACCTTCTGACGGCTCCAGAGCAGCTTGATGTGAGTAGCATGCGAGAAGGAGTACCTCCCATGATGCCCAAGGCACACTGCAATCATCCAAATGGTTCGCCACCTCTTGATTCACGAAACCTGAGAGTCGTTTGGGCAGAGGAAGGTGATGCCGTTGCTCTCTATGAGTATGATGAGTTGCTGGCAGTCATTCCGAGCTGGAGTGGTGCGGACGGCTGCGATGGTTTTGCTCGTGATTGCATAGGGAGCGGCCCTGTCGCGTGGGAGTTATCGGATACCAACGTCAGTCATGATCGATATTCCAAAGCGGCAGATTATTGGCGCTCTTGGGACGATAGCGAACTGTGGCCAAGCTATCGCGACCGGCTGATCGACCGCTGGCAGCATGCACTTGGTCCGCAAACTCGGTATTTTGCCATCGACGGCGGAAACTGGCCTCCGAAGGCATTGGCATGGTTCAATTGCGGCGCGTCAACAATTCTGTGCACGATAGGTGTTTCGATGCGCTCTCAGCCTGCTGTGGAGCTTTTTGTAGAGAATCCTTCATCCGTTCGGCGCATCGAACTGGGCGCGTGCCTTGATCATTCAGTCGGCGACGGAGTGGTCAAAGAGGTGGCCGCTTACATCAGCGGCCAATCCGGTCTTCCATGGAGCCAAAACACCTGGCTGGGACACGGCCAGACGCTGCCAGCAGACGTTTTCGAGCGCCACTCGGCTGGCAGAAGGCCATTCGCCCTCTTGTCCAATCTGCATCCAGCGGTAATCACTCCCACTCTTCCAATGTTCCGCAATGATCCAGTCTCGATCCTCTGGATGATTCCGATAAGCGAACGAGAACGTGAGCATGCTATCCAACACGGTTCTTCCACTTTGTTTGAGCGGCTTTTCGCCCTGGAACCTACTTTGCTGAGATCCTGGGACCGTCACGAAGTCGTGTGAGACCCAAGAGGCAAACGCGAAGCAAATCCTGCTACGTTTAGCACTTCACCGCGACCGGAAGATCTCGCTCATCAGGCATTCGACCATGAGGGTGTTCAGGCCGAGGCCCTGCTTCTTCACTTTTTCGTGGAGCTGGTCGATGAGGAGGTCGTCGTTGAGTTCCATGGTGCGACCGGTGGTGTAGGTGAGAAGCTGGCGGATGAGGTGGCGGCTGAAGAGATCGGCGCGTGTGTCACGGATGACTTTTTTGAAGCCGGCGAAGTCGGCGTAAGTCTCGCCGGAGTTGAATTCGCCGGTGGTGTCGATCTTGGGAGCGTCCTTGGCGTTTTTCGGCTTCGGATAGGTTTTGCGCCAGCGGCCGACGGGATCGAAGGCTTCGAGACTGAAGCCGAGCGGGTCGATCTTGCGATGGCACTCGGCGCAGGCGGCGTCGGTGCGGTGTTTGGCCAGGCGTTCGCGGATCGTGGTGGCGCCGCTGACATCGGGATCGATCGCAGGCACGACATCCGGCGGCGGTGGCGGCGGGACGCCGAGAATGTTCTCCGTGACCCACACACCACGCGTGACGGGCGAGGTCTCGACACCGTTGGCACTCACGGTGAGCACCGCGGCCATCCCGAGCAGACCACCGCGATGCGTGTTGCCCTTCAGGCTGACTTTTTGGAAGCCGTCGGCGAGGCGCAGTTTGTCCTTCTCCGGCAGCTCGTAGAGTTTGGCGAGCTTCTTGTCCACGAAGGTGTGCTCGCAGTCGATGAACTGCGTGACGTAGCCGTTGTTCTTGAGCAGATCGCGGAAAAACAGACGCGCCTCGGTCTTCATCGAGGTGGGCAGGTCCTCGGCATAGTAGGAACGCACGACTTCGCGTGGCGGCGGCATGCCGCCGAGGTCGCGGAGGTTAAGCCAACTGTCGAGGAAGCCGTTCACGAAGCCTTCGATGCGTTCATCGCCGATCATGCGCTGAATCTGCTTCTTCAACTCGGCGTCCTGCTTGAGCTTGCCGGACTTCGCGGACGCAAGCAGCGCATCATCCGGTGGCGTGGCCCACAACGCATACGAAAGGCGCGAGGCGAGGTCGTAGGGCTTCAGCGCCTTCGCGGATTCGTCGGTGATCTCGCTGAGGTAGAGGAAGGACGGCGAGCAAAGGATCAATTTGATCGCATCAAGCGCGGCCTGACGCGGCGCGACCTTCTCAGCGATGCGCTTGTCATAGAGAGCGCGGATGGGCTTGCGATCCGCGTCGGTCAGCGGACGGCGATACGCCTTCTCGGCGAAGGCATTCAACTGATCGAGCGCCTTGGCCTCTTGGAAGCCATCTTTGCCGAAAACGGCGACTTCTTCGGCGCCGGGTTTTTCAGGCACAGGACCATGGATCTTGATCTCGCTGATGCGGATGTGCGGCAGCTTGCCTTCGCGCAGCAGCGTGGAGCGGCTCACGCCTTTCTCGACCTTCTCCTTGAACTCGCTCGCATAACGCTCGTTCAACTGAAGGACAGACGCGCGGGATTCATACGGGCCGTTCGGGAAGATGAAGCGCGGTGTTTGGCCCGCTTCGAGCCACACGCGGAATTTCAGCCACGTCGGCTTGTCATCCGGCACGGTGCTGCTGCCGAGCAACGGTTCAATGGCCTGCGGATAGTGGATGTGGCCCTTCGTGACATCGCCGGGCACGACGCCGAGGATGAATGGCTCGGAGAAATCGATGCCGAAGATCTTTGGATCGTAATGCGTGTCGCGATGCATCGCCTGCGCCTCGACTTCGATATCGTAGAGGCCGGAGACGGGCACGCCCTGCTTGAAGTCCTCGATGTGGCCGTAGCCGCCCTGGCGTGTGTCGGTGTTCGGCTGCTCGTAGAGATTGAGGTAACGGAAGTTGAAGACCGCCTTGTGCGAGCCTTGCAGCTCCTCGTATTGGACGAAGTGGCTGTTGAAGCGCCAGTCCTTCGGTTCCATCGCCGGTTTGCCGAGACGTGTTTCAACGAGGCGGTTCGCGGACTGGAAGTATTGATCGACGAGGAAACCTGAGGTCACGAGCGACTTGCCGATCGTGTCCATGTGCTCGCTCGTTTTCTCCTTCGGAAAATCGGCCGTGAGGCCCAGCGTGTCCACGCGGCGGCCAAACAGCACGGCGAGCGTGTTTTCATACTCGCGGCTGGAGAGGCGGCGCATCACCGTGCGGCTGCCGGTGCTCTGGAATTTGCCGTACGCGGCCACGGTGCCTTCACGCAGAGCACCGAGCATCGCGAGACGTTCGTCGTCCTTCGGTTGATCCGCTTTTTTCGGCGGCATCTCCTTCAACGTGATCTGATCGATGATGTCGCGTGCCTCGATCAGATCAGGCACCGACTTCAGCGGCAGCGCGAACTTTTCAAACGAGCGGTCGCCCTTCTGTGTGTCGGCGTCGTGGCATTCCAGGCAGTATTTGCTGAGGAACTGCTGCACGAGCTTGGGCGCATCGTCAGCGTGGGTGGGTGAGATCGGGAAGACCGCTGACGTGAGGAGGAGGAGGTTTTTAATGAGCGTCTTTGAGTTCAAAATCGAAAGCGGTTGAGCGTGTTGCGGTCGTTTTTGAACCGCTAATGAGACGCTGACATGACGCTAATGATCTGAATTCTGTTATCAGCGTCTGATTAGCGTCCTATCAGCGGTTAGATGTCTTCCATTCAAGCAAAGCGTCCCGTGCTGTTGCCAAACGCATCCGTTTCCACGCCCATCTTCTGCGCGATATCCACGAAGAGATTGCACAGCGGCACTTTGTTGATGCCCTGGTTAGGCACCTGGCGGAATTCGCCGTGCTTGTAGCCGCCACCGGCGAGGAGGATGGGCAGGTCGGAGTTCTTGTGCGAGTTGCCGTCGCCCATGCCGCTGCCGAACATCACGGTGGTGGAGTCGAGCAGCGTGCGCTCGCCGTCGTTCATCTTCGAGAGCCGCGCGACGAATTTGCCGAAGTGCTCGATCTGATACTTCTCCAGCGTGATGAGGCTCGCAATCGCCTCCGGGTCGTTGCCGTGATGCGAGAGACCGTGCCAGTCCTTCTTGATGCCGAGATGCTGCGGCATGAAGTCACCGCCGATTTCCAGCGTGGCGATGCGCGTGCTGTCGGTCTGCAGGGCCAACGCGATCATTTCATAAAGCAAAGGCAGATCTTCGACCGCGTTGCGGTTCGCAGGCTTTTCAAAAGGTGCTTTCGGCTTCGGCTGGTTCGTCCAGCGCTGGCGCAGTTCGAGGCGCTTCTCCACATCACGCACGGAAGTCAGGTATTCGTCGAGCTTGTCCTTGTCCTCCTTGTTCACCTGCTTCGAGAGGCGGTTCGCCTCCTCCAGCACGGAATCGAGGATCGACGCCTGCACCTTGTTCTCCTCCATGCGACGCGCCTGACGCTCCTTCGAGTCGGTGACGAACAGCTTCTCGAACAGCTCCGCCGGATTCGTCACCGGCGGCACACGCACACCCGACTTCGTCCATGCAATCTGGCAGCCGCCATGGATGCCGCCTTCGGAACCGACCGTGAGCGACGGGAAACGCGTCTCAAAGCCGATCTCGTCCGCGAGATACTGGTCGATCGTCACATTGCCATCCGGACGGTTCTGTGCCTCGGAATTGAGGACACCAGAGAGGAACGAATGCACCGCGAAGTGGCCGCCCTTCACGCCGTGATCGAGTCCGCGGAGGACGGTTATCTTGTCACGAATGTCCCACACCGGCTCCAGCAGCGCCGTTTTCTCGTAGTTGCGGCCCGTGGTCGTGGGGAAAAGGCTCTTCGTCTGGTAGCCAAGCAGGTTGCCGATCGCCACAAAGCGCCGGGCTCCCATGCCCGCGCCTTTCGCCGCCTGCACCGAGCCGCCTACGGACTTCGCCATGAGGGAAGACATGCCCGGCAACGCGAGCGTGGTGCCGAAGGAACTGAGAAGGAAATGACGACGATTCATGCGGGGATTTGGGGGACGTAGAAACGAGAACAGAGGCCCCATTGTTGCAGCACATAGCAGGCCAGAGCTGACCCGACTTCGGTCGCGGCAGCCCCGTTCAATTCCCCCACACTGGGTGAAATATGGCCGCTCTTCGAGACGATAAGGCCGGACCATGCTCAATCGAAGAAACCTCCTCCGACAAATGGCGGCCACCGCAGGCGCCACCTTTGGGTCGTCGTTGTTTCCCGGGATCACCCAGGCGGCTTCCAAGGCTTCGGGCGGCGGGCCGAAGCGGGTGATCTTTTTCTTGCAGAATCAGGGCTTCGATCCGGCCACCTGCATTCCCGCTGGCATGAAGAACAGCGGCTCGCTGGCCAAGGCGAAGCTTCCCGAGCCCATCGAGGCGCTGGAGCCCTTCAAAGAGCGTCTGCACATCATCAATGGCCTGCACGGTCTCCACACCAGCCCGTCCCACAGCGCCTTTTTCGGCGCGCTCGGTGGGTATCGCGGCGACGATGGCGCGCCGCCGCTCGGACCCACGATTGATTATGAATTGAGCAAGGTGCTGCCTCAAACGCTGATGCCTCATCTGTGCATCGGCATGGACTCCATGGAAAACATGAAGGCCAAGCCCACGGTCGCGAACCTGTCGGCCAGCGGCGCTGGCAGCCCGATCTTCATGCACTCCAACCCGAATCACCTCTACCAGATGCTCTACGGCGGCATCTCGCAGGGGGACATTCGCAAGCAGCACGAGGCGCGCTCCAGCATGTTTGATCGCATCGAACAACTGGCCGCCGCCAAGGGCGGATCGCTCCCGGCCGCCGACAAGCAGCGCTACGGGCAATACGTGGAGGGTTTCCACGACATCAACGGCCTGCGGGGTCGGCTCAACGGCGTCTCGGATCACCTGCGCCAATTCGCGCCGAAGGTGGACGACCGCTACACGAAGCCGGAATTCGAAACCGACTGGCACGATGTGCTGCTCGATCTGGGTGTATCGGCGCTCAAGTCCGGCATCACCAGCGTGCTAACCATCGGCTCGGGTCGCGGCGAGATCTTCGGCGCGTGGAAAGGCCTCGGCGTCACGGAGCAGGGCCACAACCTCGGCCACATGAAGCAGCCGGACAATCCGATCTGGATCAAGATCCGCCAGTACAACAGCCGCATGCTGGTGAAGCTGATGGAGGAGCTGGAAAGCGTGCCCGAAGGCAGCGGCACGATGATGGACAACACGCTCATCGTATATACCAGCAACAACGCCGATGCGCAGCACACCAGCGGCGCCACCTGGCCGGTGATGCTGCTCGGCAACTGCAACGGCATTTTCAAAACCGGATGCTTCACCCAACTGGACGGCACGCGTCCGATCAATGCGCTCTACGCGACGATCCTGAAATCCGCCGGCGTCGAGTGCGACCGCTACAACATGAGCGAGAAGATGGCCGCGAAATTCGACTCCGGCACCGGCCCGCTCCGGGAGATTCTGGCGTGAGTCATCATCGTCTCATCCCCGCAACTGCGGTCTTTGCCCTGGTCGGCACTGTTGTCACAGCCGCAGAAATGTACACGCCGGGCGAACCCGTGCGCGGGAACTTCAAGAACTTCGCGCAAGGCTTTCTCGAACAGAACTGCACCGAGTGCCACGACGATGAGACCACGAAGGGCAATCTCAATCTGCTCAAGCTCGGGCCGGTGGATGAAACCAATGCCGCGGTCTGGAAGTCAGTGTGGGCGCAGGTCACGCTGCGGGAAATGCCGCCGAAAAAGAAGAAGTCGCAGCCTGATGTCGTCGAACGCCTGCGTTTTTCCGACTGGATCGTCGGTCAGATGCAGCGCGTCACGAAGGACAAGGGCGGCTTCCACGACCCGGCCGATCCGCAGAAGGGCAATTACGTGGACCATGCGCTGCTGTTTGGCCCGTTGCCCGAGGGCATCAAACTCGCGCCGACATCCTCGCCCGCGCGTCTCTGGCGCGTGACGCCGGAGGAGCACATCACGCGGCTGAACGAGCTGATCAACACCGAGCCGGCGTTTGATCCTGCGAAGCCGGGCCTGCGCACGCGCGGCGATGCGGTGCCCACCAACCACGGCGGTGAGTTGAAGCTCTACTTTGGCACCGACAACATCCTCAAATGGCAGGGAGGCACCGTGGCTTACGCCACCTCGGTCAAAAGCGTGCCCGAGGTGCTGTCCACCGCACGCAAGAACGGACTCGAGAACTATCCCGACTTCTACAGCGTCAACAGCGCCGAGGCGACGCAGATCCTCGGCATGGCGGAGGACATCCTGCGCTACATGGCCTACGGACCGTTGAGCATCGCCAATCCGGAACAGATCACCGACGATCCCAACACCTACGAAGCGGTGCGGCCGAAGGGTGATCTCCGCGGCCTTCCCACGGCTCTGGTTTACAGCACCAAATTCCTGCGCCCGCTGACGCCGGTGTATGACCTGATGAAGAATCCCGAAGTGACTGACGAGCGATTGAGGGCTGCGGTGAACTTTCTCTTTGAGGCCCTGACATTCCGTCCGCCCACCACCGTGGAATCCGACGACTACGTGAAGATCGTCAAAGACTCCATCACCAAGGTCGGCAAGAAGGACGGCGTGTTCATGGGGTTGTCATCCATCTTTCTCGACCGCGACGCGCTGTTCCGTCCGGAACTGGTCGCCACAGGAAAACCCGACGCGCATGGCCGGGTGATGCTGCAGGACTGGGAACTCGGTCTCGCCGTGAATCACGCGCTGTGTTTCCTCAAGCCCGACGAGAAACTGCGCCAGGCGATTGTCGAAGGCCACATGCGGACACGCGACGACGTGCGACGCGAAGTCACCCGCATGCTCGATGACGAAAGCATCCGCAAGCCGCGTGTGCTGCGCTTCTTCCGCGAATACTTCGATCACGATCTGGCAGGCTACATTTGCAAAGACACGAAGGCGCTGGCCAGCACGGGCGTCTCCAACCGAGGCGGCAATTATTACCACTCGATGTTCAGCGCCACGGCGAGCACCGATCGCTTGATCGAATTGATTCTGGAAGATGACAAGGACGTGCTCAAACAACTGCTGACGACTCAAAAGGTGGTCGCAGCACCGTCCGACAGGACTTACTTTGGCAAGCGCAACACTCGGGAGGAAGTGGAAGCCGCGACCGCCGCGAAGAACAAGGCTGACGAAGAACAGGCGCAAAAGGAAAAGGCCGAACTGGCGGCATTGAAGGCCGAGGTCGCCGAACTGGAGGGCAAGTTGAAGACCACGCCTGACGACAAGAACACGCAAAAAGCGCTGGATAGGCAGCAGCGGGCGCTTGCGGCCGCGGAAAAGCGGATCGTGACCGCGAGGAACGAACGCAAGCGTGGTGAAGGAATAAATGTCAATGTGACCGAGGCCAATCTCACTGGACCGGAAACCTTCGCGCGGGTCGGCCATCGTTCGTTCGGCACGGGATCATTGAAGCCCGAACGCATCCTCGCGACAGCGCCCGAGGGCCAGCGCCTCGGCATCCTCACGCACCCCGCGTGGCTGGTCTCGCACTCCGACGCGATGGACAATCACGCCATCCACCGTGGTCGCTGGATCCGTGAGCGGCTTCTCGGTGGCGGCATTCCCGACGTGCCCATCACCGTCGATGCCATGCTGCCCGACGAGCCGCAAAACACGCTTCGCGAGCGGATGCGTGTCACCAAGGAGACCTACTGCTGGACCTGCCACCAGAAGATGGACCCGCTCGGTCTTCCCTTTGAAATGTACAACCACGCCGGTCTCTTCCGCACGACCGAACTCGACAAACCCGTGGACGCCACCGGCGAGATCACCGACTCCGGCGATCCCAAGTTGGACGGACCCGTCGCCAACGCTCTCGAGATGATCGCCAAGCTCGCCGAAAGCGAGCGCGTGGAGCAGGTCTTCGTCCGTCACGCCTTCCGCTTCTGGATGGGCCGCAACGAAACCCTCAACGACGCCCCCGTCCTCCAAGCCGCCCACCGCGCCTATCGCGACAACGGTGGCAGCATGAAGGCGCTCATCACCTCGCTCGTCACTTCGGACGCATTCCTCTACCGCAAGGTGGAAAGCGATTCGAACGAGACAGCCTCACGGGATCGATGACGCGCGGCCCTTCAGCGGCGCACGCGCATCCTTCGCTTTCGGATTCATCGCTGTGATGCTGCTGAGGAAGGTGATGGTGACGTTGTTGCCGTCGAACTTGCAGGTCACGGTGTCGCTGTGCGGCGTTTCGTAATAGCGCCATGTCATGACGAGCGTGTTGTCGTCCGTCCAAGTTGCGTGGGCGGCGATTTTCGAAGGCGTGCCGTCCTTTGGTTTGCCGCCGGAGATGAGACGTGGTGGTGTGCCGGGGAAGGTTGCTTCGCAGCGATGCCAGGAATCAAGACCGCAGGTGATCGTCTGATCGTCGGTGCAGACGATGCACGTTTCACCACCGAACCCGAACGAAATCATTTTGAGACCGAGTTCGTTGGGTTCGAGCGTGAAGCCATTGCTTGTGATCAAAGGCGATGTTTTGCGACCCTTTGGCGGGGAAAGTTTGAGCGTTTTCAATCGGCTCACCAGCTTGTTGTCTGGCAGAGGCGATTTCGCATCAAAAGCCGGCAGCAGATGCTGCCACACGAGATCGAGCTGACCCTGCATGTTTTTGTTTTCGCTCGTCATCACGATCACCGCGTCCTGCTCCGGCAGCACGATGGTAAACTGGCCGAACGCGCCATCACCGCGGAACGCGGTGCCCTGGCAGCGCCAGAACTGATAGCCGTAGCCTTGCAGCCAGTCGTTCTTTGCCTTCGGGCGGTCTGGTTTGTCGCCGCCGGGCTGTTGAATATGGAAGCTCGTGGCCTCTTCGATCCATTTGGCCGGCAGCAGTTGCTTGTCGTTCCATTTCCCCTTTTGCAGCAGGAACTGGCCGAACTTCGCGAGGCCTTCGGTCTGGATGCTCAATCCCCAGCCGCCCGTGTTGATGCCGCGCGGGCAGGTCTCCCAGCGCATGCCGGAAATGCCGAGCGGCTCGAACAAACGAGGCGTCAGATACTCCAGCACCGTCTTGCCGGTGACCTTCTGCACGATGGCGCTGCACATGTAGGTGGCGGCGCTGTTGTACATGAACTGCGTGCCGGGCTGGTGCGCGATGTTCTGCGCCAGAAACGTACGCACCCAGTTCTCCTCTTTGACCACAGTTCCCGTCGGCTCCTTCTCATTGCCCGTGGACATCGTGAGCAGATCCTTCACACGCATCGCCGCGAGGTTGTCGCTCATCTTCGCAGGCAGATCATCGGGGAAAAACGAGATCACTTTGTCATCGACGCTCATCTTGCCTTCGGCGACGGCAAAACCCACCGCAGTCGAGGTGAAGCTCTTGCTCATCGAGTACATCGTATGCACGAACTCCGGTCCGTACGGCTCCCACCAGCCTTCGGCGATCACCTTGCCATGCCGCAGCATCATGAAGCTGTGCAGCTCAAATTTCTCGCGCTCCACGGCATCGATGAACGCCAGGATGCCGGCCGATGACACACCTTCTGCTTCCGGTGTGCTGCGTGCGAGCTGCGAAGCCGTCGCCTCGGCGAACGATTTCGGAATCCACAGGCTGAAGGCGGCGAGACCAGCGTGTTTGAGGAAGGAGCGGCGGGAGGAATGCATGGCGCGAGGCTACAGCAGCGCCTGTCGAAACGGCAAGCACTCATGCAGCAGCGGCGCTGGACGTGATGCGCTCGCTTCCCACATTCCCTCATGCCCTCATCTGATGACGACACGATTCCGGAGCTGGTGGAGCATCCCATCGGCCCGGAACTCGATCTGCACACGTTCCGCCCGGACGAGATCAGCAGCCTCCTGCCCGAATACTTTGCCGAATGCCGGAAGCGCGGCATCCTGCGTGTGCGCATCATTCATGGCAAAGGCAGCGGCACGTTGAGAACCGGCGTGCATCAGTTGCTCGCGAAATTGCCGGAGGTGCAACAGTGGATTTGGCCCGCCGATGAAACGAGCGGCACCTGGGGCGCGACGTGGGTGGTGCTCCGCCCCTGAGCGTTATTCGGTGGGCTGTGTCCAGTAGTCCACCAGCTCCGACCAGCCCTGCCAGATCGAGCTGGAGACATTGCCATCAACGTCCACGCCACGCATGCGCAACCAGAGCGCGAGCCGCTGCCGGTGCTCAAGATTCTCCGCGCGTTGCTCAGGCTCCAATGTTCGCACGGCGGTGATGAGGTCCTCGTACTCTTCAGTTCGTGCATCAAGCTCTGCCGCGGGTGTGACCGCACGGTATAAAGAATGAATGCAGCCGGGGCCGGCCTTCAGCGCCACGGCGAACAGGATGGCCCACAGGACCAGCTTGGGTGAGAGCAGTTTCATGACAGGAGCTTCCGTGCAAAGCTAAGGCGTCCACCCCGTGCTCGTCCACACCTTCGGCTTCTTGTTCTCCAGCTTCTCCAAGTCGAGCGGCGCGCTGTTTTTCACCTCCAGCTTCTGACCGCGGATGTCGAGCGTGAGCGGGCCGACGAGATCGGCCTTCTCCAGCCAGAAACGCAGGCGGAGGTCGGACGTGGTCTGGGCTTCGATGCTGGCGGGGCGCTCGATGGGAAGGATGAACGGCGGCACATCTTTTCCGGCGGCGTTGATGAGGCGCACGTCCGGCGGTTGCATGAAAAGCGGACGCGGGCTGTTGTTTTTGTAGCGGATTTCAAGGTCGAGCCGGGCATTGCCGAAATCACGCTCCAGCGTGCAGCGCCGGAGCTGGAGGGGCAGATCGGCCTTCATCTCCGCCACGGGCAGATCGTCGCGAGGAGAGCTGTTCGTTTGAAAAGACCACCACACGGCGATTCCACCCGCCAGGATCAGCAGCCAGACCTCGAATCGTTTGAACAAGTGCATGGGGGGAAGAACCGGGTTTTCCGGGGTTGTCAAACCGGGAAGTTGCCCTAGCATGCCCGCCCCCCAGCCCCGGCCGGCCGGTTTGCAGCCCCGCGCCGGCCGCATTCCCATGAACCTTTCCCCCATGAACATCAACGTCGAACACCAGCCCAACTGCCGCGCTGTCGCCCACGTCCGCATTCCTGCCGACGAGGTCGCGAAGGAGCGTGACGCGATCATCACCTACTTCGCCAGCATGGTGCGCCTGCCTGGTTATCGCCCCGGCAAGACGCCGAAGAGCATCGTCGCCAAGCGTTACGAGAACGAGGTGAAGGACGAGTTGGAAAAGAAGCTCATCAGCGAGGGCCTGCGCAACGCTGTGAAAAACGAAGGACTCGAACTGCTGAACGTCCTCGCCGTGAACGACAAGATGTATCACGACACCGACAAGAGCTTCAGCTTCACCATCGAGATGAGTCTCGCTCCGAAGTTTGAGCTGCCCGAATACACTGGCATCCCGGTCAAGCTGCCTCGTATTGAGGTCACCGATGCTGATGTCGATCACGATCTGCTCCACCTGCGCGAAAACCAGTCCACTTATGAAGATGTGGACCGCGCCGCCGCGATTGGTGACGTCGCCGTCCTCAGCACCACCGGCAGCCTCGACGGCCAGCCGTTGCCTGAAGATGCTCCTGCGCATCTGAAGGAGATGAAGGAAAACTGGTTCCTGCTCGCCGAGGAGGACGATTTCCTCCCGGGTTTCTACGCCGGTCTCGTCGGCATCACGAAAGACGAGGAGCGCACGCTGAACATCACCATCGCCGACGACTTCAACTACGAGGCGCTGCGTGGCAAAACGCTCGCGCTTGCCGCGAAGTGCCACGGCGTGAAGAACAAGGCCGTGCCGGAACTCACCGAGGAGTTCATCAAGAAGGTCGGCGGTGAGGAAATGACACTCGAAACGCTGCGTGAGGAGGTACGCGACGCCATTCGCCGCCGCCGCGAGCAGGCCCGCGACGCCGCGAAGGCCAACCAGGTCATCGCCCACCTGTTTGAGAAGGTCGAGTTCGAGCTGCCGCAGGAAGTCGTCAACCGCGAGGCCCAACGCCGCACCAACGAGATCGCCATGCGTGCCATGCAGCAGGGCATCGGCGAGGAGGAGCTGATGAAGCAGCAGGACGAGATCCTCAACAGCGCCACCAACCAGGCGCGCAGCAACGTCAAGGTCAGCTTCATCCTCGAACAGATCGCGAAGAAGGAGGCCCTCGAAGTTCCCGGCCAGAAGATCGCCATGGCCCTCGCGCAGATCGCCGAGCGCCAGCGGATGCCCGCGAAGAAATTCATGGCCGAGGCGCAGAAGAACGGCCTCATCGACAACGTGCGAGGTGACCTGCTCCTGCAGGAAGCCCTCGAGTTCCTCAAGGACAAGGCCGTCGTCGAAGAGACGGAGCCCGAGCCTGAGAAATGCGACGTGCACGGGCATTGATGCGGTGAAGGCATCTCAGGTGGCCAGAGACGGCTCTAGAATAATTGTTCTCCATTCCTTGCTGAAGCTTGGGTGCGCGACGTTGCCGCGTTGTCTCAAGCGGACGGTTAGGTGTTGGCATTCTCCAGAATTGGAAGAAGACAAGAAGGCAGTCCGTCGAAACACTCTGCTCTCCAGCGGACGCGGCGAAACCTGAACAACTCAAACTGAATCTTCGCCCATATCTGATGCCTTCGACCTCCCGAGTCCTCAAATGAGACAATCCGATATTCGCTGTATTCACCGCGTATGCCGCCTACATGACTCTGTGGCCGCCCAAACTCACATTCAATCTTCGGGAACGGGCCAACTCTGTACATTCCAGGGTGAACGGACGAGACAAACCTCAGCCCCAAGCCATGGAGCACAGGCTCTAGGTGCTCGCGGTAGTCGCGTCTATGCCGCCGACGTGCTATAATCAATGAGATGAGCGCGCTCAACACAAGCGTCCCTGCCAAAACATGTATGAAAGGATCATGCATCGTCATTCACACAGAGTAGATGAGTGAGCGAACGGCAGGGACGATCAAAGCTCCTTGATCGAAATATTTCGGAACTGAATCAGGCTTGAGGCCGGTGAGAGCTCGCCGGTCTTCGCGTTTTTGCCGCCGTGGTGCTGCAGGCCGAGTTTTCCCTTCGCGGGGACGCCGGGAAGCTGCGCGTTTTCGATCACGGTTTTGCCGTTGAGCACGACGGTGAGGCGGTCGCCCTTCATCGTGATCTCGAAGGTGTTCCATTCGCCGACGGGCTTGTCGGCCTTCACCTTCGGCGTGACGCCAGCCCGCACTTCGGGCGGCATCGTTTTGTCCATGCGGTAGCCATAGACCTCGCCGCTGCCGATCGGCCAGCACCAGATGTTGATCTGCGATTTGCCCTGGCCGCGCAGGTAGATGCCGGAGTCGGCGTTTGGCGTCGGGATTTTGATCTCCTTGCCGTTTTCGTCGAGCTTGTGCGTGCCGTCCGGCAAAACGACGGGCATGTCGTAGAGTCCGGTCGTCTGTTTGAGCCGCCAGTCGATCTTCAGCGTGAAATCGCCGTATTCCTTCGTCGTCCACAGGTTCTTGTCCTTCCCCGGCGCTTCGCTACACGCATCGTAGTCGATGACGCCGTCGATCACCTTCCAGTGGCCATTGTCGCCTTCGGGAATGGTCCAGTTTGTGAGGTCTTTGCCGTTGAACAGCGAGGTAAAGCCATCATCGGCAGCGAAAGCAGCGGTGGAGAGGCAGAGAAGGGCGGCGAGACAGGTCTTCATGGTCGTGAGAGAACGAAAGTGACGAGGTTTGCATTGCAGATGGAAGCCTGAATGTGCCAAGAGTCACTCCGCATGCCCCACGACCTCCACGCCGCACTGAAACAGCACTTTGGCCACAAGGCCTTTCGTGCCGGTCAGGAGCAGGTGATGGAGGCGCTGCTGGCCGGACGCAGCGCGTTGGCGCTGTTTCCGACGAGCGCGGGCAAGTCGCTCTGTTATCAACTGCCCGCGCTGCTCATGGACGGCGTGACGCTGGTCATCTCACCGCTGATCGCGCTGATGAAGGACCAGGTGCAGGCGCTCAAGGCGCGCGGCATTGCCGCAGCACGGCTGGATTCGTCATTGTCCGCGCAGGAGGCCATGCAGGTCTTCGACGACATGCGCGACGGCACGCTGAAGTTGCTCTACATCGCCCCGGAGCGGCTCATGAACGAAAACTTCGTCGAGCGGCTGAAGAAACTGAAGATCGCCATGATGGCCGTCGATGAAGCGCACTGCATCTCCGAGTGGGGGCACAACTTCCGGCCCGAATACCTGCGCCTGGCGCTCGTCGCGAAGGAACTCGGCATCAAGCCGGTGCTCGCACTCACCGCCACGGCCACGCCATCCGTCGCGGCGGACATTCGCAAGGCTTTCGGCATCGCCAAAGAGGACCATGTGCAGACCACCTTCCTGCGGTCGAACCTGCACTTCCGCATCACGCCCTGCACCGCGCAGCAGCGCCTGCCCGTGCTCACGAAGCTGCTGCTCAAGCGCAAGGTGCCGAGCATCGTCTATGTGACACTGCAAAACACCGCCGAGCATGTCGCCACGCATTTGCAGAAGAGCGGAGTGAACGCCCTCGCCTATCACGCCGGTTTGCCGGACGAGCATCGCCATGCGGCGCAGGATGCGTTCATGAACGGACAGACGGATGTCATCGTCGCGACCATCGCGTTCGGCATGGGCATCGACAAAGCCGACATCCGCGCCGTGTATCACTTCAACCTGCCGAAGACGCTCGAAAACTACTCGCAGGAAACCGGCCGCGCCGGGCGCGATGGCAAAACCTCCGTCTGCGAAATGCTCGCGTGTGCCGACGACTGCATCGCGCTCGAAAACTTCACGTTTGGCGACACGCCGACACCGCAGGCCATCCGCCAGCTTCTCGATCACCTGTTGCTTAGCGGCGGCGAGTTCGACGTGTCGATGTACGACCTCGCGCACGCCACCGACATTCGTCCGCTGGTCATCGAGACCGTCATCACCCACCTTGAGCTCGATGGCATCCTGCGTCCGCTCGGCTCGTTCTACGCCAGCTACCAGTTCCGCTTCCTCCAACCCGAGCAGCGCATTCTCTCCGGCCACAAACCCGAGCGGCAGACGTTTTTGCGCCAGTTGTTTCAATGTGGCAAACGCGGCACGAAATGGATCACGCTCAATCCCGACGAAGCCGCCACCGAACTCAACGAACCGCGTGACCGTGTGCTCAAAGCGCTCACCTGGCTTCAGGAAAGCGGCGACATCGAACTCAAACCCAGCGGCGGCCGCCAAAAATATCGTCTCGCAGAAGACGCGCATCGCCGCGATCCCAAGGAGATCACGAAAAAGATGCAGCAGCTCTTCGCCGATCGCGAAACACGCGACGTGCAGCGCCTCCGCCAGGTGCTCGAACTCGCCCAGCATCGCGGCTGCCTCACCAAGTGGCTGCTCAACTACTTCGGTGAAGCGATGGAAACCGACTGCGGCACCTGCACGAGCTGTAAAGAGCGAGAAAAAGGCAGCACCGACGATTCACCGCGCCAAATTCCGCAAAGCTCCACACCGCCGATCACCACCGAACACGTCGCGGCGATTCGTGAACTGCTCGGCGAGCGCCATGCAGCGCTTCGTTCTTCGCGTCAGCTCGCCCGCTTCCTCTGCGGCCTCACCAGCCCCGCCACCTCGCGTGCCCGGCTCGGCAGGCATCCGAGCTTCGGCTTGCTGGAGCGCATTCCATTCGCCGATGTGCTCGCGCAGGCGGAAACGATGCTGCGGTAAGAAATCCTTGCCAGAACGCCTGCTTTTTGGCGGTATGTGATTCGCCATGCGCATTCTTCCGATTCTTTCTGTCCTCCTTGCCGCCGTCAGCCTGCGTGCTGAATCCCTGCTGCCGCCGAACGCCCGTGTCGCTGTGATTGGAGACAGCATCACGGAGCAGAAGATTTACTCCAAATACATCGAGACCTACCTGCTCGCCTGCACGGGCCGCAACGACATCAAGGTATTCCAGTTTGGCTGGAGCGGTGAACGCGCAGGTGGATTTGCGGCACGTCTGGAAAACGATCTCGCGGTGTTCAATCCGAACGTCGCCACGACCTGCTACGGCATGAACGATGGCAGCTACACCGCCTACACACCGCAGATCGGCGCCGAATATGAGAAAAACATGCGCGCCATCATCGCCGGGTTTGGCAAGGTCGGAGTGAAGGTCATGGCGATTGGTTCGCCAGGCGGCGTCGATCCGGACTTCTTCACACGCCCGACGATCAAGGGCGAGATCTACAACGAAAATCTCGCCCAGCTCCGCGACATCGCGAAGAAGCTCGCAGAAGAGAACAAGCAGCCGTTCGCGAACGTGCATGACACGATGATGAGCGCTCTCACGAAGTCGAAAGCAGCGCTCGGCAAGGGCTACGGCCCCTTTGGTGGCGACGGCTTCCACCCCGCTCCTGCGGGCCAGCTTCTCATGGCGCAGGCGTTCTTGAAGGCACTGGGCTTCGATGGCGAGATCGGCACGATCACAGTGGACATGAAGGGCACGAGCACGGCAAGCAGCGGACATGTCGTCAAAGGCGGCCAGGGCGGCAGCGTGACGCTGGAGAGCACGAAGTGGCCGTTCGTCTTCGACGCCGATCCGAAGAGCGCGGGGAGCAATCGCAGCATTCTGCCGTTCACCAGCTTCAATCAGGATCTGAACCGCCTCACGCTTCAGGTGAAGAACCTCGGATCCGCGAAGGCAAAGGTCACCTGGGGAACTCAGAGCAAGGAATTCAGCCGCGAGCAGCTCGAAGCAGGCCTCAATCTCGCCGCCGAGTTCACGCAGACGCCGTTTGATGCCGCATTTGCGAATTTGATCAACGCCATAGGCATGAAGCAGAGCTTTGAGACGACGCTGATCAAGAATCTCGTCACACACATGCGCGTCGTGGCCGCTGAAGCCGCCGAGGAGCCCAAGGTGGCCGCCGCGCTGACGAAGCTGAAGAAAAAACTCGCCGACGAACACGCGAAGATGGACGCCAACATCCACAAGCAGATCAAACCGGTCACGCACACAATCAAGGTCGAGGAACTCCGCTAAACGCCATGCAACTCGCCGATTTGAAATGGACCGAGGTGGATACGCTGAATCGCGACACTCCTGTGATCTTCCCCGTGGCCGCTCTGGAGCAGCACGGGCGGCACATGCCCGTCTTCACGGACAGCATGCTCACAAATGAGCTGATCCGGCGTGCGGAGGCGGCTCTCGGCGATCGCGTGTTGTTCGCGCCGCTGACTTGGCTGGGCAATTCGCATCATCACATGGATTTCCCGGGCACGCTTTCGGCGGAGCCACGGCTCTACCTCGATCTGCTCAATGGGCTGATGGACAACTTCATTGCCCACGGCTTCAAGCGCCTCGTCTTCCTCAACGGCCATGGCGGCAACGATATCCCCGGCAAGCAGGCGGTGTTCGAGACGCGGCAGAAGTATCGCGACCGCAGCGACCTGCTGCTGCTCTTTGCCACTTACTGGAATCTCGGCGCGGAGCCTTGGATGCGTGATCCTTCGATCAAACAGCGCGTCATGGGCCACGCCTGCGAATGGGAAACCAGCATGGTGCTGCGCCTGCGCCCGGAACTCGTCGGTGATCTCACCAAAACGAGTGACGTGCCCTTCGGCAATCCGTTTGAACCCGCTTCCCGCGGTTGGATCATGCCCGACCGCAGCGAACCCGGCCATGTCGGCGATCCACGAAGTGCGACGGCGGAAAAGGGCGAGGTGCTGTTTTCGTGCTTCACCGAGGAAGTGGTGAAGCTTCTGGAGCGTGTGATCGCGTGGGATGGGGAGAGCTGGGAGGGATGAGCATGAAGCACGCGCATTCACCAGTTGCCAGAAACGTCGCGATTTTCGTGGCCTCCGTGGTCGGTGTACTCGTGTTGCTCCGCGTCACGGGGCAGCTTGGCATCTTCAACATTCCCACCAATGCGATGGCTCCTTTCATTCGCCGGGGTGACATCATCATTGTCCAGGCGTTGACGATGCATGGAAAGCTGCCCGTGCGAGGTGATGTCGTGACCTTCACGACAGAGGGCATTGCGGGTATCATGGCCGCCTCAAAGGAGCCGCAGATGTATGTGAAGCGTGTGGTTGGTCTGCCCGGCGACCGGCTGGAATTTAAGAACGGAATGCTCCACGTGAATGACAAGCCCGTGAGTGATTGCTTTGATTGCTCCCACATCAAATACGCGCCGCTGGCATCGCTTTCAGAAGGCAGTCTCAGGGTGCCTGCGGATCATCTTTTCGTGATGGGCGACAATTCGGCCAATAGTTCAGATTCTCGATTTTGGGGCCCGCTGCCTGTCAAGAATCTGCGTCATCTCTACTGGTTTCATCTGAAACACGGACCGCCGATGGAAGAAAATTCAAAACAACAATGATCGCATGAATTCATCTTCCCGATCTTCCTGGAAATGGTTCTTCTGCGGCTTGCTGCTGCTGGCGACGACGATCAATTACATGGATCGTGTGACGCTGGCGAACGCGTCGGTGCGGGTGACGAAGGAGTTTGGGCTGTCGGAGCAACAGTATGGGAATCTGGAACTGGCGTTTGGCTGGGCCTTTGCGGCAGGATCGCTTGTGTTCGGTTTTTTGGCGGACCGGCTGCGAGTTTACTGGCTGTACCCGGTGGTGTTGGCCGGATGGTCGGTGATGGGCATGGTGTCGGGCTGGACGCATGGCTACACGGAACTGCTCGTCTGTCGCACGCTGCTGGGATTCTTTGAGGCAGGGCATTGGCCGTGCGCTTTGAAGACAACCTTTGCAGTGCTGAATGAAAAAGACCGCACGATGGGCAACAGCATCCTGCAAAGCGGCGCGTCGATCGGCGCGGTGATCACGCCGCAGGTGATGAAGCTGCTGATGACGGATGAACTCGGCACTTGGCGGCTGGCATTTGTCGCCGTGGGTGCGGCGGGGCTTGTTTGGGTGCTCGTGTGGCTGGTGATGATGCGGAACGTCGAACTCAACCCACGTGTCGAAGCGACGTCGGCGAGTCCAGCTTTGAATTTGTGCACGATTTTGCTTGGAAGAAGATTCTGGGCGGTGGCGCTGCTGATCTTTGGCGCGCAGACGGTGTGGCACATCTACCGCGTGTGGTTGATGAAGTTTTTGCAGACCGGGCGCGGCTACGAAGAAGCGGCGGCGCTCAATTTTAACTCGCTCTACTACATCTTCACCGATGTGGGCTGTTTTGCGGCGGGGCTGGTGTCGATGTGGTTGATCCGCAAACGTGGCGTGTCGCCGCACGGGGCGCGGCGCTTCGTCTATGCGGGCGCGTGTGTGCTCACGTCTCTGAGCTTGATGATTCCATGGCTCGGCAAAGGCTGGCTGCTGCTCGGCGTGATCCTCACGATCGGCGCGGGGGCGCTGGCATTGTTTCCGTGCTACTACAGCTTCGTGCAGGAATTGTCCGACCACCACGTGGGCAAGCTCACAGGATTGCTGAGCATGTGGGTGTGGGCGGTGACTTCACCGATGCACAGCTTCTTCGGCATGGTGGCGGACAAGACGAAGTCGTATGACATCGGGCTGGTGATCGCTGGACTCGCCCCGTGGCTGGGTGTGATCGCGATGAAGCTGCTGTGGGATGGAGGAAAGCCGCAGCAAAGCGCGGATTCGGCACGTTGAAGACGCATGTTTCGATTTTCAATTCTCTCCGCCGGTCTGCTGGCCACGCTTCATGCCGGCGAACCATATGAACTGCGGCTCGAAACGATCACGAAGGGTTATGACGGCAAGATGTGCTGGGTGCATCCGCGTGCGGGTGCGATTCCGGGCAGTCCGCCACAGGTGGTGCTGACGATGCAGAAGCTGCTGCTCACGGGCAGCGATGTGTTTTATGCACTGAATCATGTGAGCACCTCCGATTTCGGCAAAACGTGGACGAAGCCGGTCGAACATGCCGACACGCTGGGCCGACGCGAAGAACCGGACGGTGTGATCGTGGCCGCGTGTGATTTCACGCCGAAGTGGCATGCGAAATCGGGCAAGCTGCTCGGGATCGGGCACACGGTGCGCTACAGCGACAACAAGGTGATTCATGAACGGCCGCGCGAGACGTGCTTCGCGGTGTTTGATCCGAAGACATCGACGTGGTCGCCCTGGACTCCGATGCCGATGCCTGATGGCGTGAAGTTTTACAACGCGGGCGCTGGCTGTGTGCAACGGGTGGATTTGGAGAACGGCGACATTCTGCTGCCGATCTACTTCAAGGCGAAGAGCGACAAATATTACCGCGTCACCGTGCTGCGCTGCAGCTTTGACGGCAGGACGTTGCGCTACATCGAGCAGGGCAATGATTTGAGCCTCGAATCAGGACGTGGTGTTTATGAACCGTCGCTGATTCGCTGCGCGGGCAAGTTTTACCTCACGCTGCGCAATGACACGGCGGGCTACGTTTGCGTGAGCGATGACGGGCTGCACTTCAGCGAGCCGAAGCAGTGGTGCTGGAATGACGGCAGCGACCTGGGAAACTACAACACGCAGCAGCACTGGGTGACGCATCGCGATGATTTGTATCTCGTTTACACACGCAGGGGCGCGAACAACGACCACGTGTTCCGGCATCGCGCGCCGCTGTTCATGGCGGAGGTGGACAAGGCCGCGCTGACGGTCAAACGCGAGACGGAGCGTATGATCGTGCCGCAACGCGGCGCGCGGCTGGGGAATTTCGGTGTGTGCGAAGTCAGCGAGAACGAGATCTGGGTGACTGTGGCCGAGTGGATGCAGAAGAACGGCCCGGACATCGTGATCAAGCCCGACAATGCGCTCGGTGCGGACAACAGCGTGTATGCGGCACGCCTTTTGTGGAAGTGAGCGGGATCACGCCAGATAATCGTCCTCGACGATGTCCTCGTCACCGACATCGGAGTAAATGCCGCGAGCGATGACACGCTCGGTCACTTCATCGAGGTAGGATTGCAAAACGTCGCTGAGCTCGAGGAACTCGGGCCACAGCGTTTGCTCGACGAAGGTGCGCGGCACTTTGACCATGACGGTGTTGCGACGCTGGCGGACACGACGATAGGGTCTGAGGCCGTAACGACGAAGCAGGGCGAGGAAGAGCTTCTTCGACCAGCCATCGACGAGCGTGAACTTGTATTCGATGGGACGATCCACCTTCGCGGTGTCACCGATGCGACGTTTGATGCGGGCGATGGCATCCGCGGCGGCTTCTTTTTCGCCGGGCGTGGTCGCGCCGGAGTAGAGGCGCTCGATTTTGCGCAGCTTGTCGAGGAGATCCTGTTCGCGCATGCGTGTCAGGAGGCGCGGCGCATTCCGCGGGCGGCGAGAACGTTGCGCACGAGGCGGAGCATGTCAGCGGGCTCGTAGGGCTTCGGCAGCACGGCGGCGAAACCGTAAGTGGCGGGCTTGGCCATGACCGGATCGTCCGAATAACCGCTGGAAACGATGGCGAAAACGTCGGGATCGATGGCGCGGAGTTTTTCGATGGTGCGGACGCCGCCCATGCCGTTCGGAATGCTTAGATCGAGGATGACGAGGTCGAACACGCGGCCCTGGCTGATGCTTTCCTGGTAAAGGCGCACGGTCTCGCTGCCCTCGGCACTTTCGCTGACCTCAAACCCATTGCTGGTGAGGTTGCGCACGATGAGCGAGCGCACGAGCGGATCGTCTTCGAGAACCAGAATGCGTGGCGCGGCGGCCCCGGCACCCGGCGCGGAGTCGAAGACCTTGCTCAGGCCGAAGGCATCGGTGTCGTCGGCGTCGGCGTCGAGCGGCAGGTAGAAACGCACGGTGGTGCCTTGTCCCGGCTCGGAACGCACCGTCAAGGAACCGCCGTGCGCTTTGGCGATGGATTCGCAAACGGTGAGGCCGAGTCCGGTGGCATTGTCCGCTTTGCGCGTGCTGAAGTAGGGTTCGAAGATGTGCGGCAGGTGTTCCGGCTGGATGCCTTCACCCTTGTCCTCGACTTCAATGGCGAGACCCGAGGGTTGGAAGTTCTGATCGGCGACCATTTCACCAGGGAACATCTCCTCGTGGTCGGGAGCAAAGCAGCGGATGATGATTTCACCACCGTTGGGCTGCGCCTGCTCGGCATTACGGATGAGATTGCTCAGAAGGCGGCGGATCTGGGCCGCATCGATCGCGACTTGCGGCAGCCCGGGCTGCACCTCGATGCGGTATTCGATGCGGGTGGCCCTGGCGTGGTGCGTGAAGAAGGTTTCGATGAGGTCTCCCGCACTGATGTGGGTTTTGATCGGCGCGCCACCGCGCGCAAAGGTGAGGAGTTGCTGCACGAGGTTCTGCGCCTGGAGCGTGGCCTGTTTCGCAGTGTGCAATTCCGGCAACGTGATCGCACTGCGCAGGCGCATCTCAGCGAGGGAGATGTTGCCGAGCAACACGGTGAGCAGGTTGTTGAAATCATGCGCGAAACCACGGGCGAGCAGGCCGAGCGATTCGAGACGGTCGATGCGGTTGCGGCGCTCTGCTTCCTCGCGTCTTGCGGTGACGTCCTGGACGAGAAGCAGAAGTCCGTCGCCAAAAGGATAGCCGCGCACTTCCAGCCAGATCTGCTTTTCGTCGAGGTACAACTCGCGATTTACCGTCTCGCGATGCAGCATGGCACGAGCCAGCGCCTCGTAGTGTGCTTCCCGTGTGGCGGCGGGCAGCAGATCCCAGAGGGACAGGCCCAACATGTCAGGCAGGCTGCGGTTGAGGAGCTTGAAGGCGCTCGCATTGGCATACGTGACGCGCCAACGCGCATCGAGTGCCAGGAGCGGATCCGAGATGCTTTCCACCACATCAACCAGCGGTGCCGTGTTGTGGCTTCCTTCTGCGGCGGGAACCGGAGCGGGCGAAACAGAGCGGAACAGGATGATCAGGCCGGTCAGCTCGCCCTGTGCATCACGCAGCGGGGCGGAACGATCCTGCACCTCGACACGCTCACCTGCGCGCGTGGTGAGGAAAACGGTGCGCTCCACGGCCTGGGTGTCGGGCTCGGCGGGAAGGATTTCCGCGGGCTCGCCGCCAGCTTGGAAGATGCGGAAGACCTCATGCAAAGAACGCCCGACGACCTCTTTGGCAGACCAGCCGGTGATGCGGGCAGCCGCGGGGTTCATGAAAACAACCCCACCGGCGAGGTCGGCGGCGATCACGCCGTCGGCGAGGCTTTGGAACGCTTCAAAGTAACTGTGCTCCCGGCGCTGGCGTTCATGCTCCTCGAAGTGCCGTTGGGCGGCGACCTCAACTGCCAGACGCAGCTCGTCTTGATTGAAAGGTTTCAGCAAGTAGCCGTGCGGATGTGTTTCTCGTGCGCGGGCGACCGTGTCGAGGTCGGCGCAGCCGGTGACGTACACGATGGCAATCCGGCCGCGGCGTTGCAGCTCACGTGCCGTGTCGATGCCATCAAGCTGACCCGCGAGATGAACATCCAGCAGCACCAAGTCCGGTCGCAGTTCATCAAAGCGTTCCAGCGCTTCCTCGCCGGAGGCACAAATGCCCGTGATCACGTAACCGAGTTTGCCGAGGGACGTGGCCATGTCACAACCCACGAGGCCTTCGTTTTCGACAATTAGAATGCGGATGCGGTCGGAACTGGTCATTTCCTAGAATGTAAACCATTCTAGCCGACACAAGCTAGAAACGCCATAAGAATTGCATACGAACGCATATATCGGCTCCCTGCTTGCATTGGCTACAGTCGCCCGCGGCCTCCGCTTCCTTAGTTTGATGTGGACGCTGCTGCGTTTTTGCCCGGAGGGAAGTAGCTGATGTCGATACCTTCCTTGCGCAGAGCTTTCTTCACGTCGTCGGCCAGTTGGGCGTAGGTACGTTCGCGGAGGAGGTGTTTTTTGACGGCGGCCTCTTCCTCCTGGTTGGTCTTCACATTCTCCAGCTCACGTAGGTAGGCGATGATGTTGGCGGCATCGCCTTTGTCGTCGAGGTGATAGAAATAGTAGGTCAGCAGTCCCGCGGAGCCGTAGTTTTCCGTGGCCGGGCCACCTTGGCCCAAGGCTGCGGCCCAGCGGCTGCCGTCGATGGTCATGAGTTCCTCCAAGTCGATCATGGCGAAGCTCTTGCCTCCACCCCGGCTCATGCGCTGGGCATAGTCTTTCAACTGGCGCTGAAGGCCGATGAGGCTGAAGCCGCCATTGCGCTTGTACTCGAGCATCTCCACGTATTCGGCGCTGCCTTCGATGTACCATGTGGGCAGGCGCCCCAGCCAGTGGTTCATCATCTGGTGGGTGATCTCATGAATCAGCGTGGCGTTGTCGTCGTCGCTGTTGTTTTCCAGCGAGACACGGCTGCCGACCATTTTCACGCCGAGGCTGGAGAGCGGCACCATGAGCGCCTTCTTGCCCGACATGTAAATCCCGGCGGAACCCTCGACGCCGCCTGCATCCATATAATCGCTTTTGTTGGTGAACAGCCTGGCGAGGAAAATCTCCCGCAGCTTTTCAGGTTGCGGATTCAAGTCGAGAGGCAGTATGCAGTTGATGAGCCAGGTGGACTCGAAGATGCGGCCAAATTCGCGCACGACATTGGCGCCCAGCTTGGAGTCGCACTGGAACTCGTAGTGCGGGGAACGGTAAACATACTCGTTGGCGGCGGTGTCCTCCTTCACCACGGCGACTTCGGGACGGTCTTCGAGCGAAATAGAGCGCGGCCACGTCGGGCTGGCTGAAGGTGTTCCGGGTGTTGTGGTGGAATTTGAAGCCGCGGTGGGGGGGCTGGACTGACTTTTTGCATAAGCCTGATCCTCGGCGGAAAGACGTGCAAGCGGCACGGTGAAGGTGCTGCCGTTTGCCATCCGGATTTTCACTCCGTCACCCTCCATGGCCACAAACGCGGCCTCGATCTTGCGGCCATCGCTGCTGGTCCATGTGCGTGTGGGCGGGGTGCTTTGTGCTGACGTGATGAGGGTGAACAGCAGAAAGGCGGTTCCCGGAACAAAGAATGATCTCATGGCTGGTGGAGGAAAGTCTGGCAGGTAACGCCCGGCGCTGTCGAGACATTAGCGACGGCGTTTTGGAGAGAGGCGGAGCGGCAGCATGCTGTTGATGAGCAAGTCGGTGTCCGGTGTCACGAATTCACATTGCATCCGTCCGTCGCGATTCGCGTTCGTGACGAACCGCTTCTTCGGGCGCGACTTCGCTCGCGGCCTGGCCTTCACCGCTGCGAACCCCGATCAGGGTCAGCAACCGCCGGCGGAACATGCGAAATGGGTTCACGACGGCATGGCGATACATCCGGATAAACCACGGCAGATGCTGTGTGATGTCGCGCTGGTCAGGCGGGAGCAGATCGGGCCGGTGCCGTATGATGTGCTTGAGGAGATGAAAATCGTCCCCACGCCGCAAAATATGGAACAAGCCCCACCCAAACCACTTTCGGGCCCGCCAGCAGATCTGAAAGTCGATCAGGTAAGGCCGTTGATCGTCACCGACGATGATGTTTTCGCGCTTGTGCAAGTCCCCGTAGGCGATGCCGCGCCGGTGCATTTCGTCGAGAGTGGCGCGAAGTTGAGGGAAGAAATCATCGTCGACTCTTTCATCCGTGCGGAGCGGGTGGCCTTCGATGTATCGATGCGCTGCCGCATGGGCCTGGACGACACCAGCGACGGTGACCGGACCGCAGGCACGCGGAAGATTGGGAAGGTCTGCAAGCCGCCGTAGCAAATCTTCCTCACGCGCAGCGAGCATGCGTCCAAGCCAGCGCATCGGAAAACCGAAGATGCTCTGCTGACGGTTGAATTTGCAGACGATCTTGTCGGCGGGGCCGGTGTACAACCCAGTCGCGGCCCATGAGTCATGTTTCAGACAATCCATCAAGGTGAACGTGGCGCCGTCGATCTCGACAGTCGCTGGCGGTTCGTGTGATCCCAACGCACGGAACAGCCTGGGCCGGTGGCGTGTTGGTATTTTCATTTCGCGAGGGGCGCGGATGCCTTGTTCATGTGAATGCCGCTCGTTTGGCGCGCGGCTTGGCCAGGGAGAAAGAATGATTTCATGACTGGCGGCGAAGTATCATAGGCAATGCGCGGCACTATCGAACTATTAGCGGCGAAGTTTTCAGAAAAACACAGGGATCTACCACTTTTTGCTCGCCTTGCAGGGCAGGACGAGAATAGCCTCACCGCGTAGATTGGATTAAACCACGCTCATGAAATCATTTATCACATTCCTCTCCGTCATTGCCCTTGGTTTCTCGCTGAATGCCGCAGATGCACCCGCCAAAAAGAAAGCCGCCCCAAAGAAGGCTCCCGCTGCCGAGGAGGCAAAACCTTCGGCCAAGATTGAGGCGATTGCCAAGACGCTGACGGCCACCCAGCGCACGAAGCTTCTCAATGTGCTCAACGAGGGCGACAAGAAGGCTCTGATGAACATTCCCGGCATCGGCGAAACTCGTGCCGTCGCCATCGAGAAGGCCCGGCCTTTTTCCGATGTGACGGGTGTGGTGAAGGTCGAAGGTGTCGGCGAAACCACCTTCGCGGAGATGGTTGCCCATGCGAAGGCGGGTTTCCCGGACAAGAAAGAAGCGGCCAAACCCGAAGGTGAGACCGAGAAAAAGAAAGCTCCGGCCAAATCCAAAGCGGCGCCGAAAAAGAAAGAAAGCAAGGATTCGAAATGACGGCGTGAAGCCCGTCCTGGCGGGCTTGCTGCTGTTGGGAATCGCAGATGCGGGTGTTTCGGGAGCGGTCAGACCGCGCCTTGTGAAATTTTTCACAAATAGCGGTTGCCGCTCTGCGGGACCCCCGGAATAATCGCTCACCCCTTTTTCCCTGCGGTCCCCGCGCAATGGCCACCATCATCGTACAACGTCCCAAGCTCGCCTGGCATGAACGCTGGTTCATTTCCACGCTCTTGAAGGGACTGAAAATCACCATCGGCCATGGCATCAAGACCTTCCTGCAAATCGCGGGGAAGAAGCCGAAGGTGACGATGGAATACCCGGAGCAGAAGTGGGATGACCATCTGCCTGACTACTACCGTGGTGCTCCGACACTGGTGACCGACGAGCATGGCCGCGAGCGGTGCGTGAGCTGCCAGCTCTGCGAGTTCATCTGCCCTCCGAAGGCCATCAAGATCATCCCCGGCGAGATTCCGGGCGACGATCCATGGGCGAAGGTCGAGAAGCGGCCCAAGGAGTTCGACATCGACATGATCCGCTGCATTTACTGCGGCATGTGCGAGGAGGTCTGCCCGGAGCAGGCCATCTTCCTGCGCAAGGACTACGCCATCACCGGTCTCTCACGCCAGGAGATGGTTCACAACAAGAAGCGCCTGTATGAGATCGGCGGCCAGCGTGTGGGGCTGGTGAACAAGTGGAACGAACTGAAGTAAATGCCCCCGCTGCTGTTTTACCTGCTCGCATTGATCACGCTGGGATTCGGCTTCCTGGTGGTGACGGGGCGCAATCCAGTGACCTGCGCCCTCTCGCTCGCGGCCAGTTTCACGGGGCTGGCGGCCTTGTTCCTGAGCCTTGATGCCTACTTCATCGGCATCATCCAGATTCTTGTCTATGCCGGCGCGGTGATGGTGCTTTTCCTTTTTATCATCATGTTGCTCGACATCAAGGCGGAGGAAGGCAGGCCATTGAACCTCGCGCCCATCGTCTCCGGTATTCTGGTGGCCGTGTTGCTTGTCGCGCAGATCGCCGCGGTCGTCGCCAGCACGGGCATCGCCTCGAAGAACGTGCAGAACACGCCGCTGTCGCTCGCCGCCGCTTCAACAAAGCTCGGCAAGGCCGCGCTGCCCACGATCACGAAGGATTTGAAGGAAGGCACTCTTCCAGATGTGAAACTGATCGGCTTCACGCTCTTTGATCAATATGGCTTCCATCTCCAGGTCGTCGGCCTGTTGCTGCTCGTCGGCACGGTTGGCGTGGTGGTGTTGAGCAAGCGTGAGAAAGGAGGCGCGTCGTGATCTCGCTGAGTCATTACCTCGTCGTGAGCGGCATGCTGTTCGCACTCGGTCTCGCCGGTGTCATCGCCCGCCGCAACATCCTGATCGTCTATATGTGTCTGGAGATGATGCTCAGCGCCGGGAACCTCGCGCTGGTCGGTTTCTCGCGTTTCCATCTCGTCAACGGCCTGCCGGACTACACCGCGCAGTCGCTCGTGTTCTTCACCATTACCGTGGCCGCCGCCGAGGTGGCCGTGGGTCTCGCCATCATCGTGGCGCTCTTCCGTTCGAAGCAGAGTGTCGATGCCGAGTCCGTCACCAAACTTCAAGGATAACGACGTGTCACCATGAATGCCGGCATCCTGCTCCTGCTGCCCTTTTTCTCGGCGCTTCTCATCCTGCTGGGCCACCGCCAGCTCAAAGGGGCCGCTGTCCTGATCTCAGTCGGTTCTTCCATCATCGCGTTCCTGGCCAGCCTGGTGTTCCTGGCTGCCGACGACAACGAGGGGACCACAAGGCTCCTGCCGTTCATTGATCTGCCCGGCGTCTTCACGGCCGGCATTGATGTGATGAGCGACAAGCAGAGCCAGGGGATGATGTTCATCGTCACCTTCATCGGCATGCTGGTGCACATCTTCTCGATCGGCTACATGAAGGGCGACGAGGCCCGTCCGCGCTTCTTTGGCGCGCTGTCGCTGTTCATGTTCTCGATGACCGGCATCGTGCTCGCCGGAAATCTGTTCATGATGTTCATCTTCTGGGAGCTTGTCGGCCTGAGTTCCTACCTGCTCATCGGCCACTGGTATGAGAAGACCAGTGCCGCCGAAGCCTGCAAGAAAGCCTTTCTCACCAATCGCATCGGTGACTTTGGCTTCATGATCGGGATTCTGATCCTGTTTGGGTTGAACAAGGGCGATGTCGCCTTCGACAATCTTCAGGATGCCTTTGTCCAAGGCGGAGCGCTCTTCGACGTGCAGAAGTCGAATCCCGGCCTCATCACTGCCGCGGCGCTGTGCATCTTCATGGGCGCGGTTGGCAAATCCGCCCAGTTTCCGCTGCATGTCTGGCTTCCAGACGCCATGGAAGGTCCCACGCCCGTGTCCGCGCTCATCCACGCTGCCACGATGGTGGCGGCGGGTGTGTACATGATGGTGCGCATGAGCTTCATCGTCACCGCATCCCCGCTGGCCGCGGAAATCATCGCCGGCATCGGTTGCGGCACCGCATTGCTCGCCGCGCTGATGGCCACGCAGCAGAACGACATCAAGCGCGTGCTCGCCTACTCCACGCTGTCGCAGCTTGGCTACATGATCATGGCAGTCGGCGCCGTGGCGATGGCTGCGCAACACGGACACGTGCCGCATGCCGCGGAACCAGGCCATTCCGCGATGTTTCATCTCTACACGCACGCATTCTTCAAGGCGATGCTGTTCCTCGGCTCCGGCGCGGTCATCTATGCCTGCCATCACGAGCAGGACATCTGGAAGATGGGCGGCCTGCGCAAGCACATGCCGGTGACTTTCTGGACCTTCACCATCGGCACCGCCGCATTGATGGGCGTGCCCCTTCTGAGCGGTTTCTGGAGCAAGGAAGCCATTCTCGGTGCCGCATTCGACAGTGGCTGCAGGGTCCTCTTCCTCACTGGCGCTGCCACCGCCGCGCTCACCGCGTTTTACATGACGCGCTTGTGGATCGTGACCTTCTTTGGCAAGCCGCGCACGGATTCCGCCCATCACGCCACGGAGGCGCCGATGGTCATGATCCTGCCGCTTGCGATCCTCGCCATCTTCTCGGTGATCTCCGCTTACGACATTCTCGCCACGCCTTTGCAGGCGATGAAGCCGCCACACGTTGAAGGTCATCAAACCGTGTTCTGGGCCTCGCTCCTGGCGCTTCTGCTCGGCACGGGAACAGCCGTTCGTCTCTACCGTGGCAAGGACAGCGATCCGGTCAGCATCAAGCTCTTCGCCAACAAATTCTACTTCGATGAAATCTACGAGGTCATCGTCCGCGTCTGCCAGGACCGCGTGGCGTGGATTGTCACCGCGTTGGAGCGTGTGTTTGTCGATGGCATCGTCGCGCGTCTGCCGGCGGCGATCATCGCCCGTCTCGGAGCCGCCACGCGCATGCTGCAAGGGGGGCATCTGCAAGGTTACACCTTCCTGCTGGGAGGCGGCGTCATTGGCGTGGTCTATCTCGTCGTGTTTGTGCTGCCTCGTCTGGGGCATTGATGAAATAACTGAATGAGCATCCTTGAAATCATCATCGCACTTCCACTGATCGCCGCGCTGGCGGTCTGGGCCGGTGCGCCTGCGCGTGCCATCTCCATCGCCGCGACCAGCTTCAATCTCGGGGCCACGCTGCTTCTTTGCTTCCAGTATGCCGGTTCTGGCGGCTCCGGTCTGAAATTCACCCATGCGGTGCCCATCCTCGAGAATCCGGCGATGAGCTTTGCTGTCGGCGCGGATGGCACCTCGCTCATCCTCGCGTTGCTCACCACGCTGGTCATGCTGGCTGCGATCTGGCAGATCGAAGATCGCCCGGACATCTTCTACATTTCCTCGCTGCTCATCGGCGGCGGTGCGCTTGGCGCCTTCCTCACCACGGATGTCTTCTTCATCTACGCGTTCCATGAACTCGCGTTGATTCCGACCTTCCTCATGATCGCGCTGCATGGCCGTGCCGAGCCTGCGCAACGCAAGGCCGTTGCCTGGAAGGCCACCATCTATCTTGGTGCAGGCAGCTTGGTGTTGCTCGCCGGTCTCGCCTGGGCGGTGCTCGAATTCAGCGGTGGTGCGAAGCTCACGTTCGACATCGAGGCGCTGCGCAGCCAGGCGAAACTCACGCCGCTTCCTGTGGACAAGCAGGCGCAGATTTACTTCGTGCTGCTGCTCGGTTTCGGCACACTTGTCAGTCTCTTCCCCTTCCATAGTTGGGCTGCTCCTGCGTATGCCACCGCGCCGACACCGGTTGCGATGCTGCACTCGGGCGTGTTGAAGAAATTCGGCCTCTACGGCCTGTTGCGCATCGCCTTGCCACTGCTGCCGCAAGGAGCGCAGGTCGAATGGGTGCAAAACGCGCTGCTGCTCATGCTGCTGGGCAACATCCTCGTCATGGGCCTCGTCACGATCTACGCGAACCGCCTCGACGAGACTCTCGCCAACTCCAGCGTCATGCACATGGGCTACATCTTCCTCGCTCTCGCCGCGGGAAGCGACATCGCTCTCAAAGGCGCGGTGCTGCTCATGTTTGCGCACGGTGTGTCCATCGCGCTGCTCTTCGGCCTTTGCGGCCGCATGCGCAACCAGCTCGGCACCCTCGAATACAGCAAGCTTGGCGGTCTCGCCTCACATGCGCCCGCGTTCACCGTTCTCTTCGCCTTCGGAGCCTTCGCCAGCATTGGTCTGCCAGGTTTGACCAACTTCGCCGGCGAACTCATGATTTTTGCGGGCAGCTTCGCCAGTTTCCATGGCACACTGACGCATCTGCACTGGACCGTCATCTTTGCCCTCTGGGGCGTGGTGATGAGCGCTGTTTACATGCTGCGTGCCTATCGCGGCATTTTCCACGGCAGCGCGAACACGGGTCTGTTCATGACCGATCCCGCCCTTTCGCAGCGCGTGCCGTTCATCCTGCTCGCCACCACGCTGCTTGTCACCGGCTGCTGCCCCTGGCTGTTGCTCAACCTCATGAAATCCGCGCTGTAAGCCCCTGCCATGAGTGTTTTCACCCTCGAAGCCGGTCTCGCCATCCTTGGACTCGTTCTGTTGATGATCGAGGCCTTCAAGCCTGACATCTCCCGCACCACGCTCGGCCTCACGGCCATCACCGGCACCGCCGTCGCGCTCGTGTTGCTGCCTTTCTGCGGCGGTGCGTTGCCAGCTTTCATGCTGCCGTGGCATCAGCTCGACACGCTCGCGCTCTTCTACAAAGGCTTCGCGCTCGTCATCACGTTGCTCGTGCTCTGGCTCACGCTCGTCTGCTCGCCCTACCTCACGCGATTCACGATGGAGGGCAAGCTCGCCGAAATGTTCAGCCTGCCGCTCATTGTCTGCGCTGGCATGATGTGGATGGCTTCTGCGCGCGATTTGGTGACCGTCTTTGTCGCGCTCGAACTCGTCACCGTCAGCTTCTACGTCCTCGTCGCCTATGCGCGTAAAAGCGCCTTCAGTCTCGAAGCCGGTGTCAAATATCTCATCCTCGGTGCTCTTTCGACCGGCGTGCTCATCTATGGCATCGCCTGGATCTACGGTGCCACCGGCTCGATGAGCTTTGATGGCATTGCCAGGGCGCTCGCCAATCCTGCCACCAGCAAATCCACCGCGTTGTTTGGTGCTGCCATGCTTCTCTGCGGACTCGGCTTCAAGGTCGCCGCCGCGCCCTTCCACATGTGGGTGCCGGATGTGTATCAAGGCGCGCCGACGCCCGTGACCGCCTTCCTTTCCGTCGGATCGAAAGCCGCAGGCTTCATCGTCCTCACCCGTGCTCTGGATGCCTTCCTCGTGAAAGGATCTCTCATCGCCACCGAAATCCAGGCCGTCCTGCTCGTCACCGGTGCGCTCACCGTCTTGCTGGGAAGCCTGCCTGCCATGTTCCAGTCTAGTGTGAAGCGTCTGCTCGCGTACTCGAGCATCTCGCACGCCGGTTATCTCATTCTCGCCCTCGCCTGCCGCGACAGCGCACGCTTTGATCTCTCCTCCGGTGGTATCGTTGCCTTTTACCTTGCGACTTATCTGCCCATGACCGTTCTCGGCTTCCTCGGCCTCGGTTTGATGCGCGCCAACGGCCTTGGCGAGGAGATCAAGGACTTCACCGGCCTCGCCAAACGCAATCCGTTGCTCGCGCTGCTCATGACCGTGTCCTTCGCCTCGCTCGCCGGTCTGCCGCTCACCGCCGGATTCCTCGGCAAGCTCTTCGTCTTCCTCGGCCTCGCCGACCACGGCTACTGGGGCGCTCTCAGTTGCGCCGTCATCGCCGCCGCCGCCGGTTTCTATTACTATTTCAGAACCATCCTCGCGATGTACACGACCGAAGGCACTGACACTCCCGCCTTGTCGTTCTCTGGTGTCACCAAAGTCGTCGCCAGTGCCCTCGCCATCCTCATCCTCATCCTCGGCGTGTATCCCAAGCCGTTGCAGAAGGTGCTGACACACGAGCCTGCGGCTGTTGCGACGAAGTGATTGTCCGAGTGCATGCTCTGGCAGCCTGCTTTCACGGTTTCTTATCCGGCAAAGGAGGCGGTTGTTTTCGAAAATCCTCCTTGGTCACCAGGTCCTTCGAGGCGTCAAAGACACCGTCCATCTGGAGTTCGATGGGGCGCTCGATGGCGTTGTGATAAACGGCAGCAGTGGCGCCGGAGCGGTAGATGCCGAGTTTGCGCAGCCATTTCAGCAGTGTGGATTCTTGTTTCGCGGCGGCGGGTGCTTGGAAGGCTGCTCCACAGGCGGGGCAGAACGAGGCTTGGTCTGGCGCGGCTTGATGGCAGGATGCGCAGGTTTTCATGGTGGTGGGCTGGCTGGTTGGTTCTTCAGGAAAGGTGATGGCCGCACGAGCCGCAGAATTTTTCGCCGGCATGCACCGGCTTGCCGCACTTCGGACACGTCGGTGTGGCTGGCTGCTGCACTGGCTTGCCGCAGGCGGCGCAGAAACGTGCTCCCGCCGGGACGGACGCGCCACATTGCGGGCAAAAGATGGCCCCATGTTGTGGGTCCGTGCTTCGCTGGACGACAGGCGTCTCGAATGGAGGAACGATTTCTCCAGCGCCTTGGCCGATGAGAGTCCTGAGACACTCGGGAAGAGCGTCTGCTCCGAGCGGGTCATAACGAACCGTTCCATCAGGTGCCAGGCGGAAGACATGCAGTCCTTTGATCGTTGTGTGAACGACCAGCGCATCGCGCCCCCGTCTTGGTCCTTTCTCAGTCACCAAGCCTGTTTCGATTCCGGCCGATCCGAGCCAGCCGGCAAAGAATTCGACTCCGAGCCTTTCACCGACTTCGTCGAAAGTCCAAAGGCCATTGTGTTTGGCATCCTTTGCCCTGGTCACCAAGCCATGACCACCAAGCCACTGGAAGGAATCTTCGCCTGGGCCGATGATCGACGTTGGCGCCACAATGTTCGAGGCCGGCAGCAGCCAGCGGTAATCTCCTGAGTGAAGCGATTCAAAGAGTGTCTGCTCGAAGCTGCGGGAACTGAAACACAGTTCGTCCTCCGCAGTGTAGTCGAGCATCGACTGGTAGTGGCAGCGCCGGTAAAAATCGATGAGATGGAGGGTGTGGAGGTACTGGCCGGTGGTGAGGTTTTCGGGGATGAGACGGGCGCCAGGCTGATGCGCAAATTGCAGAGGGGCGATGACCGTCGTGAGCCAGTCGATCAAATCGTTTCCACTCTTGAAGCCCTCAAGGAGAACATCGCCGGAGACCAACTCCAGCAGGCCCACCTGTACACCATCATCTTCGATACTGGCAAAACGGCGTTGTTCAGGAACATTGCGGTGACCTCCGAGCCGGGTGCCGATCAGTTTCTTTGGCCGGAGCAACGTGTCCATGGCCGCAACGAGAGCGTCTTCTGAAAGAGGCAGCTCCGCCCCAGGATCCGAATTGGGTGAGACGCCACGGAGCTTTGTCCACAAATGAACCGCTGGTGAGAGCGGGGTGGGCGGACCTCCGACCTTGTGCAGAAGGTGCGCAACATACGCACGAGGAAGCTTGAACTGAAACATGGCTGAAGGGGACGAGGAGCTCATTTGGGAAGGTTCCTTTCAATGGCCCGGACTCCGTCCTGAAGAATGCGATTCCAATCGGAGGCCGGTGGCAGGGTGGTGGCGCCAAGATCGCCCGACAATGCTTGACGACACTTGCTCAGGAATTCGGAATACTCGGCGGGCAGCATGGCAGTGACGCGGTCCGCCAACGGCGTGGTAAGTCGAATATCAGTTTTAACAATCTCCCGCGCGGCATCGAGAATGTCCGCAGGTCTCGCCTCCGCGCCGAGTTTGACAATTTTCTCGGTTTTGGTTTCGAGCACGGTTCCCAATGATTTGACCCCTTCCGGGGTCACTGCACCTTGGCCGATGCGCTCGCCCGGACGCATTTTCCACGGGTCACGACCCCACTGAGGGCCGGTTTTTTCGCCAGGAGTGAACTGGATTTTGCCATCCGGGCCGAGTTTTCCATCAAAGGTGGCCACGCGCGCTTCATTGGGATTGAAGGCAAATTTTTCAGGACTGCCGTTCATCGTCTTGTATCCAAGATCGTCCGCGCTGGCGCCCAAGTGCGAGAAGTCACGCTCCACCACTCCCTTGACGGTGCTGTCGGCGAGTTTGCCTGCTTGTCTCTCAGTTAACGCCACACCATTCTTGTCCGTGATTGACCAGAAGGCATCGCAATCCGCTCCACCGGGATTGCCGGCAAGTTTCACCTCCACCTTGAACCCCTTTGCCTCAAGCTCTTGTGCGGCCTTGCTCAGAATGTCCTGATTCAGTTTTGCGCTGGCCGCTTCAACGCTTTTCAAGGTGGAGGGATGGACTTCCTTCTTCACGAGATTGAAGGTGGAAGCATCGGCTCTCTTGAGTTCGGCCAATGCCCGCTGTTGAGCAGCCAAGGCTTGTTGTTGGGCGGCCAGATCATCCAACTTATTGATCTTCTGCAACTCGTCGGCGATATTGTTCATCTTTTCCATCATCTCAGTACGCTCGGCAAAAAGCCTTCGGGTTTCTTCAAAGGCCTCCCTTCGCAAGGTGCCGAGTGATTTGCTGGGTTTTGCTGCTCCTGCAGCGACTTCGTCTGCAAGTGCAGTGCTGGCCACAGCGGCTTCGTCAGCTATTCCGAGAGCACGGTTTGCGACTCTCCCACCTGCTTTGGCCACGGCGCCGACAGCCTCGCCCAAAGCCAGGTCAAACTCGACTTTACCGAGCGCGAGAAGCCGTTCCTGAATGGTCAGCTTTGGATCGACGATCTCGTGAATGGGTTTGACCAGCGTGTCGGAACAGAACTTCGCAAATTCGATGCCGCCTTGTGACGGATCCACGGTGGTGCGGCCTGCCCACTCTGCGAGCACGGGTACGATCCCGCCCTTCTTCAAGTCACCGGTGAGCTTGTCGCGTTCAATATCGCCTATGTAGAAGTCTTTGACCTTCCTCATAGAATCAGTGACGTGGGTGAGGTCGTGAGCGGTGTCCCTCAAGGAGTCCAAGGTGGGTTTTACACCCAAATCCCACGCATATTGCCACGAATCCGCACTGGTGAAACTCTTCCAAAGAGACAGGAGATCCTTCGTTATTCCGCGGGAGGCTTCAACGGTGACATCCCGCTCGGTAACCTCCCGGTTCAGCCCTTCATTGATCTCGTCGATCAACTCCTGTCGTTCACGCTCGGCGTTCTCGCGCCGGGTTTGGGCGAGTTCCGCACGAGACCGTTCCCATTTTTCACGCGCTTCACGGATTCCGGGATCCTCCGCCCGCAGGTTGAACTCGTCGAGATCCGTCCGGGTATGATGAAGAATGCCGTCGCTCTTGAGAGCGTTGATGTTGTCCCGATAGTTTGAGGCATTGCTCTCATGAAACCGGATTTGACTCTGGTAAAAATCGCGCTGTCGAGGGTCGCCCTCGGCGAGTTTGCCGCGGTAGTAGTCCGCCTGCCTCCGGCTCTCGGAAAACTCATTTTCAAGCTGGGAGATGGACTGACGAATTCTTTCCGCCTCGGCTGCGGCAGCGTCTGGAACCGCACCGGGAATCGTGGGTGGTGTGGCATCCATCGGAGGAGGCGCGCCTCCTTGAAGCTCGCCCAATTGCTCCTTGAAGCCCTGCCCCAGCATCGTGCCAAGCAAACTGCCGAACATGGAGCCAAAGGCCGCCAATGTACCGCCGACTAATCCGAGTTGCACGATCTTCTGTCCGTCCTTGGTGGCCAGATAGCCGGAGATCGTCTTCGGCTGGCCGCGTTGCGGGCTGAACTCATCCCAACTGCCGTCATCGGCAAGCGCGATCACGGCAAACCCGAAGGTGAGCAGGCAGATCAACGTGGTCGGAGGTGTTGGCGGCGCGGGATGCGTGCGACGATACCACAGCACCGCCCCTGCGATGAGCGCCAGCGTGCCGTAGAAGCCCAGATAGAGCCATGAGAGCATGCCACCGAGTCCTCCAGCCACCGAAACCAGCCAACCGCCCCAAGAGAGATCGATCTTCAGCGGAGCGCGGCTGCTGATGTCACCGGCGAGCCCGAATCCGCGCAGCAACAGCATCACGGCGACCGAAAGAACCACGGTGGTGGGAAGCAGACGAAGCAGCACGTCGCCACCCAAAGCTCCGGCTCCTGCGGCGATCAAGATTTGCTCCCAGGTGCGCAGCGTTGGCGTCTGCTGACGCAGACACGCAATCACTGCGGTGACGCCTGCGGGCACGGTGTGCAGACTCTTGAAGATTTGCTTCAGCGAGCCCAGCCCGATGCTGCGCATGAACGCCAACGCGCCCGTCACAAAAGCTGGCACACCCGTCCAGCGCATGGCGGCCTGCATCCACACATCCGGTTGGATGAGGCGTCCCGGCGCGTCATTCCATCCACCCATTTTGAAGCCTTGCAGATAGACGTGATATATCGTCGCCAGGACAAACACCACGGGCGAGATCAGCAGCCAGAACACCAGCTTCTGCTTGATCCACATCCACAAGCCGCGCAGCAGATTGCGCGGCTTCAGCGACTGGAGCAGCGCTCGTCCGATCCATTGCAGAGATGGCATCACTGTGCGCGCGGCATTCATGGCAAACGGACCAGCCCTCCTTCCTCCACTATGATGAAAGCGCTGCGCATGCCTTCCTGCTCCACCAGCACCTGGTAGATGCCGGGCTTGTCAAAGTTCAGCGGCACGCTGGCCCCAGGAGTGACTTCGCTTTTCTCCTGAGGGTTGGCGGGCAGGCGCAGCACGCGTGTTTCTTTGCCGCGATGATGCAGGGTCAGCGGCGTGCCTTTCTCTATGCGTGTCCATCCCGGCTGGATCACGCGGTCTGTGACTTCCAGTGTGTTGCGTGTCACCGGCTCCCAACCGTTCGAGGCTTGGAAGATCCACAACAACCAGCCCAGCGCCGAGACCAATGCCACGAGTATGAATGCCTTGATCACACGCGTCACCGATCGTGTGATGAGCACGCCGCCGAGCGGCCAGCCATAGAAAAGATGTGCGAAGAACGCCAGCAGCACGGGCGTCGTCCATCCGCTGAGATGGTAAACCTGCGCAAACGGCGAGAGCACGGCGAACATCTCCAGCGCCACGCCCCAGACCACCGCGCCTGCCAGCGCCATCTGCCGTCCCTTCGGTGCCACCAATGCATAGGCGATGCCAAAACCGATGCCGTTGAGCAGGTGATACAGCATGCCGGTGACATCCGAGAGCGCGGAACTCTGCGCCGCATCCGTCAGCCACATGCCGTAGGAGCGGATCGCCGCGAAGGGATTCATGCCTCCTTCGTGAAACGGCACGCGAATCCAGTCATAACCCGCCACACCGGCCATTCCGCCCCACACACCACGGCTGACGCGATCCATCACCTCGTCATCACCACTGCGTTGCATGAGAAACACCAACAGCCAGACGACCGCCACCGCTCCCGGTAGCATCCACAGCGCGAGGGAACGCATCGGCGCCACTCCTCCACATCCGCCGAGCAACGGCAGCACCGTCGAAGCGGCAACAACGGCCGCGATAAACCGAAAGACGCGCGTTTGAGCCCTCGAATTCATGTTGGGCGAATGGCGTGGATGAGAGCGGACATCGCCATGAGCCGCTGTTCCGGCGAAGTCTCAGGCCAATGACAAGCGATCGCCTTCACGTGCAGCATCAGCACGCGCCACACGCCTCCCTCCTTCACCAGTGCAAACTCCACTTCCGCACGGTTGCCCGCATCATCGCTCAGCTCGCCCGAGACGGCTCCCATGTCGTTCTGCATGTTGCGCGAGGTGATTTTGAACTTCGTGTGCTGCGTGAGAATGGGGAATTGCGCCATCACCTTGTTGAACTGCGCCAGACTGGTCTCCTTCCGCAGTCCCGAGGCCGCCATTTCATACGCTTCGCGTGTCTGTCCTCGTTTGAGCACGGCGAGGTAATCCTCCGTGGCCTTCACCACATCGGCAGTCATGCTGGAGACCAGCAACCACAGACCTGTGACGAAAACCAGGCCCAGCACCACCAGCCCGCCCGTGATGATGGCCGCCAGCGCGCAGCCGGACATTCGTTTCTTCGTCGGCGCCGAAGACGTGGGTGGCGACACGGGTGGCGTTGCAGTGCTCGCCACAGGAGCTGACGACTGAGGCGCGGCAGCGGCTGCCGCCTGCTGGGTTTCACCGCAACTGGTGCAAAAGTGCGCGTTGTCCGGAAGCTGGGCTCCACATTTGGTGCAGAATTTCATGGCGGTCGTGGGTGTGGCGAAACCTACGGCCTGAAGCCCGACAAACTTCTCCATTCTTGGCATACCCTGGCTTTGCTTTGATCCCATCCCGACCCGGGCCGACAGGAATTTCACAACTCATGGCCGACGTTGCTTATGACCGTCCTTCTTTCTGGCTAGTTGAACAACAACGATGTCGATGGTGTTGACAGGCGTTTGGAGAATCATGTATCTCACCATCCATGAGATGGATTGTTGTTTTTCTCGTTGTCGCCTGTGTGTTCAACGCATCAGAGGTCTTTGCGCAGTCGGGTGTTGCCAAGGGCAGTGTGGATGGAATGATTGACTGGAAAGACCCGTGGAGCTTGACGCCATCAAAATTCAAAGAAATTGCCGAGGCACTGCCGCGAAAAAAATCTGAGCGGGCGTACACTGCAATGTCGAGCGGAGGAACCAGCGTAGGCTACAGCATTGGGAAAGGCTTCAGGAACGAGTCAGGAGGTGGAAAGATGTCATTGTTTGAGGGCCGGCTCCCATTGGCTGCCATTTCGGCGTCGTTCGAGGCGGACAAGGCCACGGTTATTTATTTCCGAATTGGTGACACCGGCCTGAATGCCAAAAAAGCAAAGTCGTCTGACATAGCGCTCCTCAAGGCAGAACTGAGCAAGCGGACTGGAGACACAGCACCCAAACCATACGACCAGGATGTGGGTGGCGGGCGCGCGCCGGTTCCCGGACTGCAATGGACACTTGGCAATTATAAGGTGCGGATGAACGAGGTTCCCATGTTCAGCGCCTCGGGCGAACGAAGCGGAACGGGTGTTTTCAATGTCAGGATTCTTCGGTTGTCTGACAACTGAGTCATGCCAAACCAGACAGGTGTTTGTTTGTCTGATCCGTGCTGACATCCGAGCGGGGGGGGCGAGCTATTGTAGGGCAAGCCACCCAAACCAAATGCCGCCGCCAGGTGATGGTTGACATCCGCCCTGCATTTCGGGTATTCACCTGCCTCATGCGAAGCCTGCAGCTTTTTTTGCTCCTCTCACTTGGCGTTATTGTTGGTCCAGCACATGGACAGCAGATCAAAGGAGACATGGGTGTCCTGATCGACTGGACCGATCCGATGAACCTCACCCAGGACAACGCCAAAAAGATCCTCGATTCCATGTCCTTGGGCGAGCCCTCTGCCATTTACGAGCTAAAACACAGCGATCAAGTGAGACAGGATTACTATTCGTTGGGCGAGCGGGTGAATCCAAAATACGCCCTCACGTTGTTCGCGGGCAAACTCGCGCTGCGTTCGTTCACCCTCATTTTCGGCTCCGAGGGACTTCGACAACTGAGTTTCTCCATTCCTTCTGATCAGAAGAACGAAGATTTTTTGCAGGGTGAATTGATCAAGGCGGCCGGTGGAGTGAAGCCCGAGGCATATTCCACGCAAGGCGTGTCTTCGCGCACCATCGGAGTACAGTGGGTTCTGGAGAAGTACAAGATAAGGATGGCCCGTGTGTTTCCAAACAAGCCGGATGAGAGTCAATCAATCAATCCCGTTTACGTGCATATCGATAGAATCTACGCTTCAGACAAGGCGGCCGCAGAAGCGCGTAAGAACGCACCGGTGCTCAAGACCAACATGGATGCCTTGTTGAGCTTTTCGACTCTTTGGAACTGGTCGCCCCAAGAATTGGAACAGAACTATGTGTTAAAGCTCGAAGATCAGGAGAAGCAGCAGAAGCCGCCGCAGTTTGAGTGGGTGAGCAGCTCGAAGGATCGTGCGCGCTTCTCGCGGCATATGTTCTCGAATGTGGAAACCAAACTGACCATGTTTGGCGAGAGCGTCAAAGTCGAGGAGGCGATCCTGGAGTTTGTGAACGGCAAGGCGGCGCGCGCGACTGTTTCCTTCTACAATCGCGGTGACTCTGGCGATATTGGGGTCGCGGAGTTTGACAAGCTTTTCAAAACCATCGGCCAGAATCTCGGCCAGGTGATGAAGGTGGCGCCGAAACGGCAGATCATGTCGGCCAATGCCGCGCTGCCGGTCACGAGCTGGATGTGGCGTTCGCCCAGCGGCATCGCCTTGCTCGAATACAATGAGTACAATACGCCCGGCAAGGTGACGAAGCCGGAGTTCCTGCGCCTGAAGCTCGCGGCGCCGAACCAGGCGGACTGGAGCATGGGAAAGCTGGCGGTGGGCGTGCAGCGCATGGAGTTGCTTCAGCGGGTCAAGAAGACGCCCGAGGGCGATGTTTACATCTCCGGCGTGCCGATGGTGGACCAGGGGCAGAAAGGCTATTGCGTCGCCGCGAGCTGCCAGCGCTTGTTTGAATACATGCGCATTCCCTGCGACCAGCATGAGATGGCGAATCTGGTGAGCGCCGACGCGGACACGGGCGCGAACATTTTCACCATGCAGAAGAGCCTCGCGAAGATCGACGGCGCGTTCAAGGTCACCTTCAAGCCGCTGGTGAATCCCGAGTTGTTTTACTCCAATGGCCGCAAACGCCGCGTTTCGGAGAAGGAGTTCATGTCCATCGTCAAAGAGTACACCGACAAGGGCGTGCCTTTGCTCTGGGGTCTTTCGCTGGGACAGAAACCGGAGGAACCACCGCTTCCGTCAGGTGGGCAGATCAGCGGCGGCCACATGCGCCTGATCATCGGTTACAACACCGCCAAAAACCAACTGATCTTCACCGACTCCTGGGGCGCGGGCCATGAGTTGAAGCGCATGGCCATGCTGGACGCCTACGATGTCACCATGGGCGTGTACTCGATGGCGCCGCGCGGGCTTTAGGGCCGCGGAAACGGCTTCGCTGTGGGATGATGCGGAATCTGGCTGGCAAGGCGCTGGCTTTTGCGCCCGTTGAGTGGCATCCATCTTGCAGATCGATCATGAACAAGCTCTTTCTTCCCGTTGTCGCCCTCGTTTTGATTTCCATCGCCCACGCCGAGCCCGCGAAGGTGCGCTTGTGGCCGGATGGCGCCCCTGTAGCGAAGGGGAATGAGGACAAGGACCAGCCGTTTGTGTATGTGTGGCCGGTGGCGAAGGAGAAGGCGAATGGCGCGGCGTTTGTCGTGTGCCCGGGCGGTGGTTACGGTGGCCTCGCGGCCGATCATGAAGGCGTGCAGGTGGCGAAGTGGTTCAACGGCCTCGGCGTGTCGGCGTTTGTGCTGCACTACCGTCTCGGCAGCCAGGGGTACCATTTTCCCACGCAGCTCATCGACGTGCAGCGCGCGATCCGGCACGTGCGGGCGAATGCGAAGCAGTATGGCATCGATCCAAATCGCATCGGCATCATCGGTTTCTCCGCTGGCGGCCATCTCACCTCGATGGCGGCGACGATGTTTGATGAAAAGCCGGAAGGCATGACGAACGATGCCGTGGATCAAGTCAGCGCCCGTCCTGATGTCGCCGCGCCGACATATCCGGTGATCTCGATGATCGAGGACTTCGGTCACAAAGGTTCGCGCAAGAATCTCCTCGGCCCGAATGACAACGACGAGATGGCGAAGCATGTGAGCACCGAGCGGCGCGTGACTGCGAACACGCCGCCGATCTTCATCTTCCAAACTGATGAGGACACCGTGGTGCCCGCCGAGAACGCGGTGGGCTTTTACCTCGCCTGCCGCAAAAACAAAGTGCCTGCGGAGCTGCACATCTACCGCCCCGGACCACACGGCGTCGGTCTGTTTCTCGGCGATCCGGTGCTCGGCACCTGGAGCGGCCATCTGCGCGACTGGCTGCGCAATCAAGGCTTCCTCAAGCCGATGAAACGCACCGCCATCAACGGCAAGGTCTCCATCAACGGCACGCCTGTGAGCTGGGGCAGCGTGATCTTCACGCCGGAAGATCCCTCCGCAGCCGTCGCCTGCGCCCGTGTGATGCACGGGAACTTCAAGCTCGACGAAAAGACCGGTCCTGTGGTCGGCAATGTGAAGCTCACCGTCAGCTACAGCGCCGCCGACGTGCCCGGACTCGAAACCGCCGATGGCACCGTGACGACACACGAGCAGAAGCCCGGCACGGGTGATTGGAGCTTCGAGGTCGTCGAAGGCGCGAAGAATCTGGAGCTGCAAGTCACGCGGTGAGAAGTGGTCCCGATATGAACAAAAAGCAGATCGTCATTTTTCACGGTTGTGTGCTGGCGGCACATCTTGTCGGCGCTGCCGACGTGCTGAACGCCGAGATCAACATTTTGGAAGCGATAAAGCCCGGCAAGTTTCCGACAAGGGAATCCCATCGGCAACTCTCCCTGTCGCCTGAATGGGTTGGCACAGCGGAATTGTTTCGGCTCAGAGACCCAGACGGCATACACAAAGATGACAAATCCCGCGACATACGTTTTAGCCAGACCTGGCTTGATCGGAATGGCAATATTGTCATTGCGCGATCCAATGGTGGCAGCGTCATCGGCTCGGAGATGCCGATTTTTGCACCTAACCTGCCTTCTATTGAGGAACTCAAGACAGTCACCAAGCTGACGGAACTGCGCCGATGGTTTGGCAAGCAGCATGGATGGACTGACGGATGGGGCAGTCCAGGACGCATACATTGGACAGAAGGATGGGTTTGGTTCACCACACGCCAGGATGGCACTTTGCGCTATTTGTCTGTGTTTGCGCATGTTTCTGCACCAGGCGCAAAAGCCAGCGATGAGGAAGCCATTGTGGACATTCTGATTGCACATGATGGCGTATTCAGGCCGGCTGATCCGAAATCGCTCGCAGAAAAAGCCAAGTACAAGACCGCCACAGAGATTCAGGCGGAGATTGAAAACACCAAAGCTAAGAGACGTTCCAAGTATCCCGAACCCTTGCGTTCTTTGATGGAGGCAAGCGAAGCACCGAATGATTCAGACCTGCTGGTCTATGCGAAAGCGATCAACACGATTCGCAGAAACCCGGACAACAGGCTCTTCGACCAGCTCGCCGCGAACATTGACGAAGGAACCTGCCGGGTGCAACGCCTCACAGAGGATCTCTTGATCGATGGCAGCAGTGCAGCACTCCTCGAAAAATGGCACCCCGAAGGGTTTAGGGTGGCATTGAAACAAGCAATAGCAGCGCTAGAGCATTGCGATACTCCAAACGGCCTGACGACGATGACTGAGATAATCCTGCGTGCTGTCGCAGGCGGTCACATTCGGGTGCCAGACGGCAAAGGTGGCCAACTGATCGATCTGGAGGTGCGGATTGAGAAAACTGGTTGGTCAATGTCAGAGGGTGATGCCAGCCTGACCAAGCACAACCTCAAGACAGCAGCACAGGCCCTTATCGCATGGTTTTATGACAACCATCCGAAACTGCTCAAGACCCCCAGCACCCAGTGATCAGCCCTCGAACTTTTTGATCAGCAGCGCCGCCGATGTGCCCGGTCTCGAAACCGCCGATGGAACGGTCACAACGAAGGAGCAAAAGCCCGGCGCAGGCGATTGGAGCTTCGAGGTCGTCGAAGGCGCGAAGGATGTCGTGTTGGAGGTCACACGGTAATGGAGGTCAGGCTTCAAGCCTGACAATGGCATGAGGCTTCCAGCCTTTTTCCGATCAAAGGCGGGACGCCTCAATCCAACGACAGGCCGGAGGCCCATCCTCCGTCGTGATCAGTCCACGATGCGGTTGGCAAGCCCGTCGGCGGCGTTTAAGCTCCGGCCATGCCCTACCATGATCCTGAAGGCGACCGGCTGGCGCATCAGCAGTTCTGCCTCATCGCTGACAAGATCGAGGCTGATCCGGCCTTGCTGCGCATTCCGCTCGAAAACATCGAGCGCTGGCTGGGGCGTGGTCATTGGGCCGGACGTGAGCTGAACCAGTGGCGGCAGTGGATCGAAGCCGCGCAGGTATCTCCTGCGGGCATGACGCGACTGCTCGACCTCCTGCGCGATGACAGCGAGGAGGCGCGGGAGTGGAAAGGATTCGCTCCCTTTGCAGGAGTGCTCACGACAGAGGAACGCCGTGGCTTTTTATGCGCATCGAGGCATTAAAGCACATGGTGGGCGTGGCGCTTGCCATCACACGCGGAGGACGAATCATCGTGTTCGGATCCTCATCGCTGCTTGGGACGGTTCCAGATGCTGACCAGCGTTTCGAACTGATCCGTCGTTCGTTGGACGCAGATTTTATTCTTGATCCCTTTGACGATCAAATTGCCCGCACAGCACAAGATGCATTGGGTGTGGACACCGACTTCGAGCGTGAGTTCGGTTATCATGCCGACATCGTGCGCCCCATGGCCTTCGATAATTTCCCGCCGGGCTGGGAGGCGTGATTGCGTCCGTTGGAAGGTTGCGCGGGTGTGTTCTGTCTGGAGCCGCACGACATGGCGGTGGCGAAGCTTTTTGCCGGGAGACCGAAGGACATCACGCTCCTCGCTGATCTCATGCGCGAGGGGCTGCTTGATGTCGAGGTACTGGCGAAACGGCTGTTCGACACGCCGATGACCGAGGCGTGGATCGTGCGCACGCATGCGAAATTGCATGAGGCTGAGGAAAAGGGTGGCAAACGCCTGCCGCCATGAAGCGTGGCAATCTCAACCCTCGAACTTCTTGATCAGCAGCGCGGCGTTGTGGCCGCCGAAGCCGAAGGAGTTGCTCAGCGCGGCGTTCACTTTTGCCGGACGGGCGGTGTTCGGCACGATGTCCACGTCCACCTCGGGGTCAAGGTTTTCGACGTTGATGGTGGGCGGGATGACCTGGTCCTGGATGGCATACACTGAGGCGACGAGCTCAATACCGCCAGCAGCGCCGAGCAGGTGACCGGTCATCGACTTGGTGCCGGAGACGAGGAGGCCGTTGCCGCTCTTCGCGTAGTCGCCAAACACGCGCTTGATGGCACGCAGTTCGCACAAGTCGCCGACCGGAGTCGAGGTGGCGTGCGCGTTGATGTATTGCACGTCGGTGGTGTTCAGCTTGGCGTGGCGCAGGGCCATCTCCATGCACTTCGCGGCACCGAGACCTTCTGGATGCGGGGAGGTGAGGTGATAGGCGTCAGCGGTGGCACCATAACCCGCGAGTTCCGCGTAAATGGTCGCGCCGCGCTTCTTGGCGTGCTCGAGTTCCTCGATCACGACGACACCGGCGCCTTCGCCCATGACGAAACCGTCGCGATCCTTGTCCCACGGACGGGAGGCTTTTTCGGGAGCATCATTTCGCAGGCTGAGAGCCTTCATGTTGGCGAAACCGGCGAGACCGCACGGACGGATCGAGGCTTCAGCACCACCAGCAATCATCATGTCGGCGTCGCCGAATTTGATCATGCGCCAGGCTTCACCGATGTTGTTGTTGGAAGTCGCGCAGGCGGTCACGATGACCATGTTCGGGCCCATGAAGCCGTATTCCGCCGCGATCATGCCGCTGCCGATGTTCGTGATCATCATCGGGATGAGGAAAGGGGACACGCGGCCCGGTCCTTTGTTCAGCAGGATTTCGTACTGTGTTTCGATGGTGCTCAGGCCACCGATGCCGCTGCCGACCATGACGCCGACTCGATGCGGATCGAGGCTGTCGGGATTCAAGCCGGAGTCCTTCGCCGCCATCTTGGACGCGGCCATGGCGAGCTGGAAGTAGCGGTCGGCACGCCGGGCGTCCTTGTGGTTGTTGAAGTACTGCGTGGGGTCGAAGTCCACCACCTCACCGGCGATTTTGCAGTCGTACTTCTCGGTGTCCATCGACTGGATGCGACGGATGCCGCTCTTGCCGGCCACAAGGTTCTTCCAGAACTCTTCCTTGGTGTTGCCGTTCGGGGAGACGACTCCCATGCCGGTGATGACGACGCGACGCTCGCTCATGTGTGTCTTTTTGAGGGTTGGACTGAAAGCTGAGAGAACACGGTTTGCAGGGTGGGGCAAGGGAAATGATGGTGGCCGGGGCTCTCCGCTTGAGCGCTGCAAAATACCGTGTTTGGCTCCCAATGTGATACGTCTGTCCGCCATCCTGGTGTTTGCCGTTTTTTCCGTGATTGCCGCCCGCGCTCAAACAAGCGCAGCCGTGATTCCGCCGGTGTTTCGTGACTGGATTGCGGCGCAAAAGGACATCGGCAGCATCAAGGTGTCGTTCACGCAGATGCGCACCACGCCTGCGCTGAAGGAGCCGGTGAAGGCCAGCGGGCGCTTCTGGCGCATGGCAGATGGACGGTTCCGTTGGGAGCTGGGGTCACCGGCGACGACGATGCTCATTTTTGACAAGGAGACCGTGCGGCTCAAAGAGAGCACCGGGGCCGCGTGGATGACGTTGAAACCCGATGACAGCCGCGTGCGCATGTGGATGCGCTTTCTCAGCGGGCGTGACATGGACACCGATTCACTCACGAAGAATTTCACGCTCAAGATCACACAGCAGGAGAAGAATTTTGTCACTGTTGCGATGGTTCCACGGGCGCTGCTGATCAAAAAGTATCTCACGCAGCTCGACATGCAGCTCGAACCCGGCGGCAAACGGCTGCTCGGCTTCCGCATCGTGCAGAGTGATGGCTCGACACTCCTCATGCACTTCGGTCCGCCGGAGAAGATCACGGGCGATCACACGGAGCTGTTCCACGTTCCCTGAAGAGGCACGGGGCACAAATATGTCCCAAGATGCCGCCATGGGCTGCGTTTACGCTGCCAGCCAGCCATGGACTCAACCACCGATCCAGCCATGCCCGCAGACAATGCCGTCGCGGAGCCCGTGGTTCTTGCCGAACATCCCATCCGTCGCCAGCCCAATCGCCTGGTGCGCATGTGGCGCTCCATCGGCGGCGGATCGCTCACATTGAGCATCATCATCCATGCGGGGTTGCTGGTGCTCGCGGGCTTTGTCGTGTTTGCCACGCAGGCGCTCGACAAGCAGGTCGATTTCCTCCCTGGTGGCGGCACACAGCAGGGCGCGGAGGCGTCAGCCGATCTCGCGCACAAGGTGCAGATGAAGCGCCAGCAGGTGATCAAGAAGACACCTCCGATGCAGCGCCTCGTCTCCACGAGCATCAGTGCCAGCCTCACGCTGCCGGAGACTCCGCCGGACATGCTTGGCATGCCGGACATCTCGTCGCTCGCGGGTGGTGGCAAACTCGGCAGCGGCGGTTATGGCACCGGCGGTGCGGGCGGCGGTTTTGGCAACGGTCACGGCCTTGGCGGCATGTCCGGCATGACCTTCAAGCCGCTGATGATGTTTGGCAAAGAACTCAAGGACACCCGCAAAATCGCCGTGGTGATGGATGTCTCACGCTCCATGACGAGATACCTGCCGCTCGTCGCCAAGGAACTCGACAAGGTCGCCTACGGCAGCACGCTGGTGCTGTATTTTGGCTGCGGACTGGCCAAGCCGAAGGGCAAGATCGACGACGACATCAATCCGACCAGCAGCGAGAAATTCCGCACCTTCTGGCAGGTGTGGGAGGGCAAGACACCGCTCAACACGCCTGCTGACGAGCGCAAAAAGTTCAAATACAATCCAGGGCTGCCGATGCCCTTGGAGGACATCTTCAACCAGATGGAGAAGCGCCGGAACACCTACTTCGTCGAGTTCAACGGCATCACCTACGCCTGGGCCGCGCTCATGTCGAAGGAGGTGATGGAGGCCGACACGATCTACTGGTTCGCCGACTTCATGGACAAGGTGGACTCCGAGCAGATGGAAGCGGTGCTCAAGAAGCTCAAGACCCGCAAACAGAAGCTCTACATCCACGCTTCGCAGCAAGGCCGTTCGTTTGCACAAGTACGCGATGAGCTGGTCATTCCCTCCGGTGGCGAAGTGATCGAAACCAAGTCGGAGGAGATGCCGAAGAAGAAAAAGACGAAGTAGCGGGCTCGGCGTGCGGCTCCGTGGTCAATAATCCCGGTTCAGCAGATAATCTGCGAGTTGCCGCAGGCGCTCGCCTTTTTCGTCGAACACATCCAGCGCGCGGTTCGCCGCCGCGGTGAGTTGATGCGCCTCGGCACGCGAGGCCTCCAGGCCCATCAGCGCCGGATACGTGCTCTTTTCCGCGGCGATGTCCTTCCCGGCGCTCTTGCCGAGTTTTTCACTCGTCTGCGTCACATCGAGGATGTCGTCGATGATTTGAAAGGCGAGGCCAGTGGCCATGCCGAAGTCGCGCAGAGCCTCGACTTGTTCCCGGCTGGCGTTGGCGCTCATGGCGCCGAGCTTCACGCTGGTGGTGAGCAGCGCGGCTGTTTTGCCTTCGTGAATGAAGCGGAGATCCTCAAGAGGCAACTTTTGCCCCTCACCCTCCAGATCCGCCACCTGGCCGCCGACGAGATGCAGACTGCCCGCGGTGCGCGCCAGTTCCAGCACCATCACGGCACTGGGATGATTGGACGTCATCGGTGTTTTGGTCACCAGTTCAAAGGCCAGCGCCTGCAGAGCATCTCCTGCCAGCAGTGCGATCGCCTCGCCATAAACCTTGTGGCAGGTCGGCACGCCGCGGCGCATGTCGTCGTCGTCCATGCACGGCAGATCGTCGTGGATGAGTGAGTAGGTGTGCAGGCATTCGACCGCGCAGGCATTGTAGATGGCGTCACGCATCGATCCGCCGCAGGCTTCCGCTGCTGCGAGGCACAAGACCGGCCGCAGGCGCTTTCCGCCTGCGAAAATGCTGTGCCGCATGGCCTGGTGCAGCGTCGTGGGCCGCGTTTTGGCGTCCGGGATGAAACGATTGAGCGCATCGTCCACAAACTGGCAGCGTTCAGCGAGGTAATCTTTGAGATCCGACATGTGGCGCGACAGATGGAGCCGCCCGGCCCGGCTTCAACTGCAAATCTGCCCGGGAATGCCGCCTGCCCAGGGTCCGGGAACAGCCCGAACTCCTCCTTGCCAAGCCGGGAAGTGCCCCCATATTCGCGCCCCATTTTATGGACATCTTCATTGGCATTCTCACCGCAGTCGAAGTCATCGTCTGCCTCCTGCTCATCCTTGTCGTGCTCATGCAGCGCCCGCGGCAGGAAGGTCTCGGCGCATCCTTTGGCGATGCCGCCGCCAGCCAGGTCTGGGGAGCGCAGACCACCAACGTGCTGCAAAAGTTCACCGTCTATCTGGCCCTCGTCCTGTTTGGACTGACCCTCTTGCTTGCGGTGCTTGTCAGTCGCAATCAGAACGGCACCAAGCAGCCAAAGATCTTCGGTGACGCTCCAGCCGCCCCTGCCGCCCCCGCTCCGGCCGCGGCCACGTCGGCCAAGGCCCCGGAAGCACCGAAAACCGACGCCAAGAAGGCCACCGAACCAGCCAAAGCGCCCGCACCGGCGAAGTCCGAGCCCGCGAAGGCCCCGGAGGCTCCCAAGAAGGCTGACACGCCTCCCGCGCCCGCCGCCACGACGCCTGCCAAGGCTCCCGCTCCTGCCAAATCCGAGCCTGCGAAGGCCCCGGAAGCTCCGAAACCTGCCGCTCCGGCCTCCACTCCGCCCCCGGCACCCGCACCTGCGACCACTCCAGCCCCTGCGGCTCCGGCGACGCAGCCGAAGTGATGGATTTGGGAACCAATCTTCGACAATGAAAAGGCACGACCGCGAGGTCGTGCCTTTTGAATTTGGAATCAGCGCAAGCAGCCGGGTTATGGTCATGCCTCAGTTCGGCAGCGGTCGGATCCAATCGCAGGTGAGAAAGGCGGCCTGCAGGATGTCGCTTGTTTCCCATTCCGGCTTTCCTTTGGGCTTCCACACGGCAATCAAACGCGCGGTGCCGTCCGGGACGGCGACGGATGTCACCAGCTTCATCGCATGGAAATCCATCAGCGGCCATTCGAGACGACGGCCCGCACCATCCACCACGTGTTCCCGATGCTCCAGCGGTGGGGCAGGATCAAAGTCCACCCCAAGGTTCACTTTGGTACTCACGCCGTCCCGGCGCACAACAGGTTCCATTTCAGCACGCAGGCCGACCAAACGAGGTTCTGTGGAGATGTGGCCACCCTTGGCGTCGTAATATGACTCTGTGATGAATTCATGGAACACGCCCTGCTCGGCGGTGGAACGCAAACCCGCACCCGTGTTGATGAAGGCGATGCCAACATGGCGTGCTTTGCCTGAAGACACCTCTTTCTGGATCTGCTCCAGTTCCTGGCGATGGTCGCAGTGCTTCGTTGTGTCCTCCATGAGCTGACGAATGAATGCGCCGGGGGCTTCGAGAACATGCAGGGTCAGTTCCACGGTCGGCGGCCCGTTCGCGACCATGTCCTCCATAAATCTTTCGACCTTGTCGAGGTTCTCTGTCGTGTTCCTGACAACGAGCTGGCTCGTGGCACCTCCGGCGGATACAATTGCGCCCGGAGGAAAAGCGATTCCGGCGTCCATCAGGATTTCCTTGGCTGTTTTTGTCGGGCGGAGCTGTTTCGCTGGATTGTCAGGATCGTCTTCGTCATAGATGCCGAGAAAGTCAGGAGGTACGCGAAAGCTGCGCGTGTACAACTCCTTGCTATCCGACCCGGTCAGTTTGGGCAGCGGTTTGCGCTCGCGTGGTTTCACCGGCTTCTTGATCGCCATCATGGGCACCAAATCGCATTGGATGAAGGTGGCCAGCAGGTGGTCGTCCTCGTCGAAAGACGCGGGTCTGAGCAAAGTGAGCAGCCGTGTGCTGCCGCTCCACCAGTTCAGCTCTGTGGTCGTCTGTTGCGAATGAAAATGGATGTTCGGCAGGGTGAAAGGCTTGTCGGAACCCGGACCCTGCAAGATCAATTCCGGCGTTAGAGGAGGCAATGGATGCTGCTCCAGTGTCAGCATGGTCCGCATCGATTCATCCCAAGATACACTCGTTTCGCATTCCAGTCTGAACCCGGCGTCACGTGTTTCAAAGGTGGGCCCAGAATTTCCCTTCATATCGGTCCCGTAAGTGGAGATGTAATGGTGTTCCCGGACCGATTTCAGTTCCGCTCGCGTGTCGGGAATGCTCTCCAACCGGTGCGTGTTCACCATGGTGAGATCATGACCGCCTGCGGCCATGTCCTGCTGCACCTGTTTCCAGAGGGCACCGTGATCCTGGAGTGATGCTGCCTTGCGGGCCATCTCTCGCAAATATGCGCCGGTTCCACGCACAGTATGAACGGTGATGGAGACGTTCTTGGGCTGTTTGAACTGGAGACGCCGGACCAGCGCCACGATTCGCTCCACATTCTCATGAGTGTTCACGACGGTCAGAACACCGTCAGTCACGGTCGCTTCTGCTCCCGGCGCAGGTGGAACACCCTGTCGTTCGAAGTACTGCAGCAAGGTCTGCCCGAGATCAGTCCGGACGTTTTCCAGCAGTCCTTCTGGCACACGAAAAGCAAACGCTTGCATGCCTGCGGGCACTTTCATCGACTTGGGTGCGACCTTCATCGTCGGACGAGGCGGCGGTGTCATTCTCACAAGATGAGTGGTCAGAAACGCGGCCTGCAGACGATCGGACGGCTTGCTGGATGCCACACCATTTGGCTCAGCCATTCCCAGCAGTCGCGTTTCACCGCTTCGCATGTTGACGCTGGAGGCGATTTTCTGCATCGGAGTGCCGAGCAGTGGGAACTGGATGTTCTGACCTGATTTCACTTCCGTGAGAGCCATGCCGTGTTCCTCCGGTTTGGCAGGGGTTAACGCCAGAGAGAACGGGATGTGGATGGTGCGATCATCCACCTCCACGACTGGTTCCAGTTCGAGTTGAAGGCCAATCGTCTGCATCTCGATTTCCGTCGCGTCGAGATGGCCTTGAGCATCAACGCCGGGACTGATGAGATAGCGGTGTTCCTGCACGGACTTGGTACTCGCACGAACTCCAGAGCGCGTCTCCAACCAGGCGTCTCCGGCCACTCGCACACCACTGTTCGGGTTTTGTGATCGTTGAAGCAGCGAGGCGAGTTCCTTGGAAAGATCACGATGACCGGCTGATGCAGCGTGGACGCTTCGAATGGTTTCACCGGGGCCTTCGATGACGGTAAGCATGAATGAGACAACATGGGGCGACCCTTTGTGCCCCGAATCCAACAGGGCCTCCACGAGTTCCATGTTGGCCGGTGTATTGGTGACCTTCAGCGTCTGGTCGAACGCATCGAATTGGGACCTGGCTCCCGCTGGAAAGCCGATGCCGCAGGATTCGAGCACTTCGCGGGATGACTGGATTTGCAGAGGTTTGTCGTTCGTCTCAACAATCTTTGCAGAACCAGAATTCGATGGAGAGAACGGATCGAGAGGAGGAATAGCCGGTTCCGGGTCGGAGAAACGGACGAATCCGCCGGCCATCGGAAATACCCGGGTGATCATCGCCTCGGGCTTTGCCTTGCTCGCAGGCGGTGCTGTTTGTGCACCGGTCGTGGCAACAGCCAGCAAGAACATCAAAAGACGCTTCATGCGCGCATCCTATCTGGAAGGCTTATTCCGCGTCGAGATGAAATGTGACAGACAAAAAGGCACGACCTTGTGGTCGTGCCTTCGGATTTGAAATCAACGTAAGCCGCCGGGTTACGGCTTCGGCTTCGTGAGCATCTCGAAGTCGTCGCTGCGGAACGGGGTGACGGGCAAGCCGTCGGTGCTGTAGAGATTGCAGATCGGATTGTCGGCCCAGGCGTAGCGGACGGCGACGGGTTTGGCGACGCTCTTGGCGCTGACTTCGAGCTTGTCCTTGCCGATGATCTTCGCTTCGGCCCATGCCCATTTTTTGTCTTCGCCGCAGACGACGAAGCCTTTGACCTCGCTGACATCGACGGTGCGCAGCGTGCTGCCGAAGGTGTCGAGCGTGACGATGGCCTTGCTGCCGCTGAACTCGGCGGATTTGAACTCGGGGCTGCGATACGGCAGCTTCATGCCGTAATCTTTGACCAGCGCCCAGCGGGCGAGTCGCTCGGCGACATCGCGCTTGTTCTTCGGATGGATGTCATTGGCCTCGCCGAGGTCGATGATGACAGCCTGGCCGCCGTTTTTGATGGCGTTCTGCGTCTTCGTCTGGCTTTCACGCAGTTCGGCCCACTGGCTGTTGGTTGCTTGTTCAGCGTCAGGTTTCTCCGCCATGAAGTCGGCGAGTTGCACCCAGTAGAAGGGGAAATCGCCCTGCTTCCATTCGTCGCGCCAGTCCTGGATCATGAAGGGGAAGAGGCTGGCGTATTCATAAGCGCGGCCGGCGTTGCTTTCGCCCTGATACCAGATGGCACCCTTGATGCCGTAGCCGATGGTGGGAAGCAGAACGCCGTTGTAGATGTTTCCGGGGCGTGCATTGCCACGCAGCCAGTTTTCAGGCGGTTGTGGAGCGCGTTCGTTGAAGGGCTTGCCGGCTGCTTTGGCTTCTTGCTGGCGCTTCTGCCAGGCGGCGGTGTCGTCTGCGAATTTCTTCTTCGCGGCATCGGACTGAAGGAACGTTTCGTTGTTCCTGGCATTCGTCATCAGCAGTTGGAAGCGCGGATCTTTTTCCAGCAAATCGCGGCGCACCCAGGCCTCGGCGGCGCTGCCACCCCAGGCGTTGTTGATGAGGCCGACGGGGATGTCGAGTGTCTTGTGCAGCACACGGCCGAAGAAGAAACCGACAGCGCTGAAACCGCCGACCGTTCCGGGCGCGCATTCCTTCCACTCGCCTTTGAAATCCTTCTGTGGCTCCTGCGTGCCGACCTGCGGCACGGAGATGAGGCGGATGTTCGGATATTTGGCCGTGGCGATTTCCAAATCGGCATCCCAGCAGGAACCAACGTTCCACTGCATGTTCGACTGGCCGGAGCAGATCCACACTTCGCCGACGAGCACGTTTTTGAGTTCCTTCGCGCTGCTGCCTTTGATGGCAATCGTCGCTGGCTGCGCGTTCGCGGGCACGGGATCGAGCTTCACCGTCCATTTGCCATCGTCACCGGCCTTCGCGGTCTTGGTTTGATCACCAAACTTCACCGTCACTTCGGTGCCCGGCGTGTCCCAGCCCCAGATCGGGTTCGTCTGCTTCTGTTGCAGCACCATGTTGTCGCCGATGATGGCGGGGAGTTTCAATTCAGCGCGTGCGGTGAGCGCCAGCGCGGCGAGGAGGAGTGTTGTTCGTGTGAGCATGAGAGAGGAAACGAGGCGTGAACAAACGTGATTTGCGGGCGGCTTTTCAGCAAAGATTCGTCGCAAGGGACAATCGATTCGAACAGCTCATCCGCGCCCGACGCGCTCAATCACCTCGCGGATGGCCTGGGCGCGGTTTTCGACGCCGAGTTTTTTGAGGATGCTTTCGACGTGCTTGTTGACGGTGGAGGTGGTGATGCCGAGCAGGTCGGCGATCTCGGCGTTGGTTTTTCCCTCGGCCAGCCATTTCATCACGCCTGCCTCGCGGTCGGAGAGACCCAAGGATTGCAGCATCGCAGGCTCAAACACCGCGGCCTCGAGCGTGACGAGCAAAAACCAGCCCGATGCGGGGGCGGTGACACAGCGCACTACCAATCTGCCACCGGGATCTTCGACGATGAAGGCGTCTGTTTTTGCAGATGCGTCTTTGGTGAGCGCCGCGGTGGTGGCCCGCAGCCAGACGTGCATGCGGGGGGGCATGCCTGTGAATGAATCGGATGGCTCGCGGAAGAACTGCCGCATGAGGTTGTGCCACGCGGGCTCGGGTTTGACCAGCCGCAACGATTCGTCCACTTGCATGATCATGCGGTTGCCTGCGCCAAGGCTGGGCTTCACCAGGGCTGTCTGCTGGACGAAACCGCTGCTTTGCTGCTGTTCGCGGCGGCTGGCGCGCTGTCCAGGCCAGCGAAAGAGCAAAGCTGCGTTCCCAAGCTGAATATCGTCCTTGTCTGACAGCTCGGTGGGCTGGCGGATGCGGACGCCGTTGATGAGGACGCCATTGGTGCTGCCAAGATCGGAGACGTAATACGCCCCGTTTTGCGGGTAAACGAGTGCGTGGCGACGGGACACTCCGTCCATGTCCAGACACAACTGGTTGGATTTGTGGCGGCCGATGAAGAACTCGGCCTCGATCGTGTGCTTGATCTCCTGAAATTCCAGCCAGGCTGCCATGGTGGGCGGAGGCTAATCAGCCTCCCGCAGGCCGCAAACCGGAACTTCACAGCATTCCGGGGCGGTTGAGGCCGGATCACCAAAAGAGCGGGTAGTTCTACCCATTTCGGGTTCCCGAGGGGGGGCGCATGATGGGCCCATGCTTCGAGACACCCATTCCACGAGCACCCAAAGCAATCTCAACCTCACCCACTCCATGAAGAATCAGCAAGACCACCAGCCCCTGCGTGCAGGCGGCCTTTTCCGCGGAGCAGCCCTTCTGGCCGCTCTTTCCCTGTCCCTCGTCCAGCCGACAACGGCCCAAAACAGCATGCCGGGCGTCGGCAAGGGCCTGAATCCGCCCAATGCGGACCAGATCACCTGGATGGAACGCAACGTCCAGCGTGTTGGCGCGGTCCAGTTCAACAACCTGGGCATTCAGCGCGTGAACCAACATCGTCGCGCCCGTGGGCTGGCTGCGATGGGTCTCCGTGCTGTGGCGCACGGTGCTGAGGCCATGCCGCAATCCACCATGACGGTGGCAGCAGCAGCGAACACCGCGGCCTCGGTCGGTTCGGTGCTGCCTTCCTCGGTGGACAACAGCACGCTGCCTTCCTTCCCTCCGATTCGCAGCCAGGGCAGCATCGGCTCCTGCGCCTGCTGGGCCAGCGCCTACTACATGGGCACCCACATGATGGGCCTGGTTCGCGGCATCAACAGCAAGAATGACAGCGACAACACCACCAAGCTCTCGCCAAAGTGGTGCTACAACATGATCAACGGTGGCGGCGACAACGGCTCGTGGTTCACCGACGCGTTCGCCATCCTGCTCAAGAATGGCGGCGCCACCTGGGCTGACTTTCCCTACAACACCAATTACCTCGAATGGTGCACTGACCCCGCTGTGTGGCGCCGTGCCATCAGCAACCGCTTTGACACCACTGGCCAGGTCACTGGCATGGACACCAGCACGGGCATCGACAATCTCAAGGCGCTGCTCAACAACGGCTACGTCTGTGTCTATGCCACCAACATCAGCGGCTGGCAGTTCCGCACCGCAGGCAACGACCCGTCCACGTCCGCGGACGACGCCCTGGCCGGCAAGCAGGTCTGCTTCTTCGTCAAATCCATCTCCAGCGGCCACGCGATGACCGTGGTCGGCTACAACGACAACCTTTGGGCTGATCTCAACCGCAACGGACGTGTCGATGCTGGCGAGAAAGGTGCGTTCCGCATTGCCAACTCCTGGGGCACCAGTTGGGGCGAGGCCGGCTTTGCCTGGCTGTCCTACGACGCGCTCAAGAGAGTCTCCGCTGTCAACGGTGCGGACAACACCAGCCGCGAGGCCGCCTGGTGGTACAACACCGCTTATTATGTGACTGCCCGCGCCTCCTACACGCCCTCGGTCCTCGGCCAGTTCACGCTGAGCACCGCGAAACGCAACCAACTCAATGTGCAGGTGGGCCGTTCCGCGACCACTTCCACGACTCCCGGCACACTCTGGCAGAGTGGAGCGCTGAAGAACCAGGGTGGAGCTTTTGGCTTCCTCGGCACCACCACCGCGGTCAGCGGCACGTTTGTCTTCGATCTCACGGACACCACTCCTGCCGGTGGCAACCGCTACTACCTGTATGTCGCCGACAATCTCACAGGCTCGCCCGTCACCATCTCCGACTTCCGCCTCACCAATGCCTCCGGCACCGCCATCGGTTCCGCCAATTCCAGCACCGGCATTCCCGGCGCCGCTGATGGTTCCACCGCCCGTGCTTATGCGGACATTGGCTCCAGCCCGGTGCCCCCTCCTCCTCCGACACCTAGTGATGACCATGGCAACACCACCGCCACTGCGACTCTCGTCGCTGTTCCGAGCAACACCAATGGCGTGATCGAAAACAACGCGGACGAGGACTGGTTCAAGTTTGTCCTCACCAGCAGCGCTCAGATCACCGTGAAAACCACCAGCAGCCTCGACACCTATGGTTACCTGCTTAACTCTGCCGGCACACAGATTGCCTACAATGACGACACCAATGGCCTGAACTTCCAGATCGTCAGCACGCTCAATGCCGGTACTTACTACATCCGCATGCACACCTACAACAAGGCCAGCAGCGGCAGCTACGTGCTCAATCTCAGCAGTGCTCCCGTGGCCCAGCCCGAAATCCGCATCACAGGCAGAGCGATCGAGATCGTCAGTGGCGACACCACGCCCTCCACCACCGACGGCACCAGCTTTGGCAGCGCCGCCAGCAACAGTGCTTACATTGACCGCACCTTCAGCGTGGACAACCTGGGCAATGGTGACCTTCGTCTCACAGGTGTCCCGGTCGTGAACATCACCGGCACCGGAGCCTCCCACTTCAGCGTTGTTTCGCTGCCTGTCAGCACCATCACCGCTGCTCGCTCCAGCACCTTCATTGTGCGCTTCCGCCCGCTGGCTGCTGGCACCTTCACCGCCACGATCAACATCGCCAACAACGACAGCAATGAGAATCCCTACACCTTCGCGGTGTCCGGCAGTGGAACCGCGGCACCCACGGACGATCATGGCAATACTTCCGCCACCGCCACCGTGGTCGCCAGCCTGCCGGCCAGCCGTTTGGGTGTCCTCAACTATGCTGGAGACGTGGACTACTTCCGCTTCACGCTCACCTCCAGAACCACTGTCACGCTGAGCACCGCTGGCAGCACCGATGTGGTCGGCTACCTCTACAACGCCTCCGGATCGCAGCTTGCCTTCAACGACGACGGTGCGGGCTATCCGAACTTCCGCATCGTGACGACCCTTGCCGCCGGCACCTACTACGTCAAAGTGGCGGGCTACAGCAGCAGCATCACCGGTGCCTACACGCTCAGCCTCTCCCGTTGATTCCAGCAACCCGTTAAAGCTAAAACATCAACCGTCTCTCCCGCCATGAATCGCAAACAACAAATCATCTGCCTCATGGCGGGATTGCTGTCGATCTTCACCCTCCTCGTCCTCTTCCGGGCGGGGAGTGGTGACGCGACATTTCAGAAACCCACCGCTTCAGCGCCCGTCACCTCTGCTGCAAAACAACGTGCCACGAATCACGAGCAGGAACTGCCTGCGAATGAAGCTTCGAAATCCAGTTCCGAGAACGCCAATGCACAGGCTCTCGCCTCCCGCTTCGATGAAGTGCGCCGTTTGACCACCCTCGGCCAGTCGGGTGTCACGGAGATCATCCGTCGTCTCGCCAGCGCGACCAGTGTCGGGGAAAAGACCCTGCTTTGCGACGCCCTGGTGCAGATCGGCACCGATGAGGCCATGCAGGCTTTCGCCAATGCCGTGCTCGCGGAAAAAGATCCCACCGCGCGTGAGGCCATGGCCGCCGCGCTCGACACCACCAGCACCACCGCTGCTCTTGAACTCGCCACCTCCTTTCTCAGCATCACCAACGATCCTGCCGTGCTCGGCGCGGTGAACCGCACCATCGGACGCATGGGCAATGCCGACACCGTGCAGTTCCTCACCGAGCTCTACGCGGAGAACGAGGCCGTCGCAGGTCAACGTCAGAGTGTTCTCACCGCCCTTGGTTCTCTGCGCAATCCGCAGGTCGTTCCCGCATTGGGTACAGTCGTGTCCCAATCGCCTGTTGCCGAAATCAGCCAGGCGGGCGCGCTCAGTCTGGCGAAGATCGGCACGGCCGACGCGCTCACCAGCTTGGTCGAGGCATTCGGCCAGCTTCCCGAATCACGCAATGTCGAGCGCGAGACCGTCATCCAGCAGATCGCCGCTGTGCGCAATCCTGAGTCCGCCAACTTGCTCGCATCGCTGGCCTCCACTTCCACCGACCTGCTCATCCAGCATGCGGCAGGCGAGGCATTGAAGCTTCTTCCCCCCGCTTCCGAGTCCCGCACCCCCGCCGCTCCCGTTGCCCGCCCCGACCTTTCCGGCACGAGCAAGATCATTCCGTGAACCGGAAAACTTCGCGACGGGCCAGGGTCGCTTTTCCATCGAAGTTTCGTCTTCGTTCAGTGCACACGTTGGGAAACCCGGTTTACCGCAGAGGGGCAAAGAGGCAGAGGACGCAGAGTTTTGGATCAGAACAGATCTCTGCCACCTCTGCTCCTCTGCCTCTCTGCGGTAAAATCGAGTGTGAGAAGTGCGCTCGAACGGGCGACGACACGTCCCTTGCCAGCGCCGGAAAAAGATGATCTCTGATTCGTCCTTCCATTCCTGATGCCTGAAACCACGCCCACACAGCCAGACAACTTCATTCCGAAGATCGTCAGCAAGCCGCTTCGACCCGGCCACGGCATCAAGATCGGCATCTTCGCCGGCATTCATGGCGATGAGGAGGCGGGCACGCTCGCCACGCAGGAGCTCATCCGCTGGGCGGCGGAAAAGCCGGAGGCGCTGCACGACTACGAACTGCATTTCTACCCGGTCTGCAATCCCACCGGCCTCGCGCTCGGCACGCGGCACAGCCACAGCGGGCTCGATCTGAACCGCGAGTTCTGGCATGGCTCCACCGAGCCCGAAGTCGTCTATCTCGAAGGCGAGCTGCGCCGCGAACACTACGACGGCATCGTCTCCCTGCACTCCGACGACACCTCCGACGGCTGCTACGGTTTCGTCAGCGGCGCCCTGCTCAGCGAGCATTTGCTGGAGCCCGCGCTGCAGGCATCCAGCGCGTTCCTGCCGCGCAACGAAGCGCCCGTCATCGACGGCTTCCCCGCCTCACGCGGCATCATCAAGGAAGGCTACCTCGGCATTCTCAGCGCCCCGCCGGAACAGCGTCCGCATGCGCTGGAGATCGTCTTCGAAACACCCGCGCTCGCGCCGATGGATGCGCAGGTCAAAGCGACCGTCGCCGCCGTGAAACGCATCCTGGCGGAATACCGCGAGCTGCAGGCGTATGCGGCGAACTTGTAAATAGACTACCACGAAACCGGAAACTCGTTGGTGTTCGATTAAAGTGTCGTTTATAAAGGCGCGATTCTTCCCCACAGAGATATTTCTCATCAACTAGTTCTGCCAAATAGCCTTGCTCGATGAGTTACGAATCCCACAGCGTTTGCGATCCGAGCATACCCTTGAAGAAGGTAAAAGAAGTCATTGAGTTGCTTGGCTATGTGCCCGTCGATGATCGAATTTACAAAGATCACAAGGGTTCCTACATGTGGTCTGAGACCAGAGACTATCAATCCTGGGTGGGTGTTGAACTCACACTATTCAAGGCGAAGAGCGAACCTGTGGTAGTCTATACACGATCGAGGGCGGGCCGAAGCTACTGGGACTTGATACAGCAGAACAAGACTCTCCGCCTTGTCCGCGATCTCTTGGGTGGATCATTCACGACTGATGCTGGGAAGAATCGATACTGGCATCCAGATGAGCCACCGCCGAAACCCGTAGCGTCAGGATGCTACCTTGCTCGGTGGCGTTTTCACAACGCCCTGATCAAGCCACGCATGTATCTCTCTCAGCGAGGATTGGACCAACCCAACGCCAAGTCGGATCCGACCGGCCATTGGTTGATTGACGACATGAACCCGCGTTTCTTCTCCAACAACCTGCTAATACCCTACTTGATTGCGATCTGGGAGGACTTCCTGAAGTCATCCTTTATTGCGATGCTACGCTACTCCCCCCAACGGGAGGCCGCACTAAAACGTGCACGTCTAAATCACAATCATTTGGAGATGATTGCGGCTGGAACAAGCACGATTGAAGTCGCATTGGCCGAGTCACTCTCGTTCCAACGTCCAAGCGTGGTAGCCGACAATTACAAACTCATCGATCCACAATTCAATCTCTCCACGCCGCTACGGAAGCCATACCGCAGACGGAAGGAATCGCTTTTTGAGGCTATCGACGGATACGTGGAACTGAGGAACGAATTTGTCCATACAGGGCGGATGGATGCAAAGCTAACAGACAAGAGAGTAGCGAAAGCCATGGATGATTTCGAGGTTGCAGTGGACCGCTGCTACTCTGCATTTGGCAAACAGTTCAACTTCGCTCCGATCCGAAGCTTTTTCTAATCCCAGGCGCCATCTCCTTTTAACCGGAGTTGGGACTGCATTCCGCTAGTGCGTAGGAGGCTTCGATGTTCGTATAAGGCCGTATCTATTTGGTGCAGTGGCTCACCGCCCGTCTTCAACCTCTCCAACTTCACCCCCGCCGCATCCAGTGTCTCCTCCTTCTTCGCGAAGTGGAAGCGGATGAAGCGGTGTTCGGGTTCGCGGAAGAAGCTGGAGCCGGGGACGCCGGCGACGCCGATCTCGCGCACGAACCATTCGGCGGCCTCGGTGTCGGTGGCGAAGCCGGGTGAGGAGATGTCCATGAGCACGCAGCAGGCGCTGTGGCTGGTTATGGATGTCCGGCTCAAAATCTGCGCGGCGGTGGAACTGTGGCTTTCATTTTGTGCGTGGTCTTGCATGATCGCCTGAGCCAGCATGAACAGACCAGCGCGATTTGAAGGAAGGACCATTCTCGTCACCGGCGCAGCCAGTGGCATCGGCTATGCATCGGCCCGGGAGTTTGCCCGTGAAGGTGGAACGGTCGTGGCCACTGATGTGGATGCCGCCGCGCTCGAAGCCGCGTTCACGGAAGCAAAGAAACAGGGAATGGTCATCGAGACCCGGCAGCAGGACGTGACCGATCAGGCGGCCTGGCGAACGACGGTGGGTGACATTGTGAAGCGCCACGGCAAACTCGACGTGCTCTTCAACAATGCCGGCGGCAGCATTTTCGCGCTGATTGACAAGACGACGCTGGAACAGTGGCGGCACGTGAATTCGCTCAATCTGGACAGCGTTTTCTTCGGGATGCAGGCCGCCATCGAATGCATGAAGGAAACGGGAGGAGTGATTGTTAACAATTCATCACTCGCGGCATTTGTCGGTGAGCCGCAGCTTGCCGCCTACTCAGCCGCCAAAGGCGGCGTGCGTGCGATGACAAAATGCGCCGCTGTGGATTGCGCACGCCGGGGATATCGAATTCGAATCAATTCGATCCATCCGGGCTACACCAACACCGCATTGGTGGGAAGGACGCTGGCGACGCTGGGAGACGAAGCGGAGGCATTTGCAGCCGCCGCCATCGCCGCCATTCCCATGGGCCGGCTGGCCCGACCCATTGAAATCGCCCGGGCCGTTCTGTTTCTCGCGAGTGACGACGCATCCTACATGACAGGTGCGGAGCTGGTCGTTGATGGAGGGTGTCTCGCAACGTAGCATGGCCCTTGGTCACAGACAGGCGGGAAAGAGCCGGGCGGACGGCGACGAACCGGAGCGTCGAGTCGGGGCCACACCTCACCGCCCCTTCTTCAACCTCTCCAGCTTCACCCCTGCCGCATCCAGCGTCTCCTCCTTCTTCGCGAAGTGGAAGCGGATGAAGCGGTGTTCGGGTTCGCGGAAGAAGCTGGAACTCCAGGCTCGACGAAAAGCGACCACAGGATAAAATGCCCGGATGAGTGCCACTCTTGATGCCATTTCCGAACAGGTTTTCGTCCTTCCTGCGGAGGAGAGGATGCGTCTGGCCCTCGCCTTGATGGAAAGTGTGGAGACCGACAATCCCGTGACGGCGGGAGAAGATTGGACCGCCGAGGTATCGCGGCGGATTGCGGACTACGACTCAGGAAGTGTGAAAGGCGTTCCCGCCGCCGAGGTGTTTCGCAAGCTCCGCGAGATCGCTCCTGACCGATGAACCTCGTTCTCGAGTTCCATCCCGAGGCGGAAGCCGAGGTTCAGTGCATCACGGGCGACTACGAGGCCAAAGTTCCCGGTCTTGGCGCCCGGTTTCGCCACGAGGTGGAGGATGCCTGCGCCGCCATCGTGCAGCATCCGCTGTTGTGGAGGCTGCGGAAGGAGGGCTGGAGGCGGGTGAACCTCCCGGGTTCCCCTATTACCTCGCGTTTATCATCCGTGAGGAGGTGGCCCTGATCGTGGCTGTTGCCCACCATTCCCGTCGCCCTGACTACTGGAAGACCCGGTGGTCTTGAACCATGACCACGGACCAACGGAGGCGAAGAAAGCAGAGTCTTACCGCTGATATGACGCTAATCGGACGCTGATACAGAATCAGAAATCAGCGTCTCTTTAGCGTCTTATCAGCGGTTCAAAAAGTTCAGCGCCTTTGCTTCACCCTTTCCAGCTTCACTCCTGCCGCGTCCAGCGTCTCCTCCTTCTTCGCGAAGTGGAAGCGGATGAAGCGGTGTTCGGGTTCGCGAAAGAAGCTGGAGCCGGGGACACCGGCGACGCCGATCTCGCGCACGAACCATTCGGCGGCCTCGGTGTCGGTGGCGAAGCCGAGTGAGGAGATGTCCATGAGCACGTAATACGCGCCGTGCGGTTCGGTGAATGGAAGGCCGGTGGCGCGGAGGTGGGCGAGGAAGACGTCGCGCTTGCGCGTGTAGAGGTCGCGCAGGCTGTGGTAGTAGCTGTCGGGCAGCTCCAGTCCGGCGATCGCGGCCTCCTGCAACGGTGCGGCGGCGCCGACGGTGAGGAAGTCATGCACCTTGCGCGCCTGCGCGATGATGTGCGGCGCGGCCTGAACGTAACCAAGCCGCCAGCCGGTGATGGAGTAGGTCTTGGAGAGCGAATTGCACACGATCACGCGCTCCGCGGCTCCGGGCAGCGCATGCATGTAAACATGCTCATGCGGCGCATAGACGATGTGCTCGTAGGGCTCGTCGGTGATGACGAAGGCGTCGTGTTTTTCCGCGAGATCGAGGATCAACTGCAGTTCCTCACGCGTGAAGACCTTGCCGGTCGGATTCGACGGATTGCAGACGATGATGGCCTTCGCGCCCTGGGCGAAGGCGCGGGCGAGTTCATCGGGATCGAAGCCGAACTGCGGCGGATGCAGCGGCACGTAGATCGGTTGCGCGCCGGAGAGGATCGCGTCCGCGCCGTAGTTCTCGTAGAAGGGCGAGAAGACGATCACTTTGTCGCCCGGCTCGCAGCAGGTCATCATGGCGCACATCATCGCCTCCGTGCTGCCGCAGGTGACGACGAGGTTCTGATCCGGATCGACCGGCGTGCCGGAGAAGTGCGTGATCTTCCGCGCCAGCGCCTGCCGGAAACGCGGCGCGCCCCAGGTCACCGCGTATTGATGGAACGGCCCGCGTGTCGCACGCTCCAGCGCGGCGAGCAACTCCTCCGGCGGATCGAAATCGGGGAAGCCCTGGGACAAATTGATCGCGCCATGCTGGTTCGAGAGCCGCGTCATCGCGCGGATGACGGATTCGGTGAACGCATGAAGTCGGCGGGAGGTGGCGGGCATGCTTGCGCATTTGGCGAGAAGGCACGGAGGCGCAAGCGAAGCCCTGTGCCCTGCCGGTGAAGGAGCGAGCGTCAAGATAACTGATTGTTCATCTTGGCGAGCATCGGCGGTTTATCCAAAGAGGGCTTGGCATGGGTGAACCTCCCTTTGCCATGCAAACCCTTCCGATTTCTCTCGCCGTGGTCGCATTGGCGTCGATCAGCGCGGCCCAACTGCCGGATGGCGCGGCTGTCCAGCTTTCTCCGGGCTCTGTTGCCAACAGCTCGCTCGTCAACATCACTGACCCTGGCGATCATGTCTGGACCTTGCAAAGCTCGTCGAACCTCGTCGGCTGGACGGATGTCGAGACACTCAAGGTCCACAATGGCCGTCTCAACCGTCTTTTGGCCCATGCGCCGTCGAGCACGATGCTGTTTTACCGGATGGCCTATTCCGAGGCACTGCAAAGCGCTCTCTCCAGCACCACCGCCACGGCGCTCGTCTTCCCCGCCACGCCCTACAACTACGCCAATCCCACGCTGCCGGCGTCCTTCCTCGTCAATCCCATCCTGGCGCAGGACAACACGCCCGCCGGCAACCCCACCACGGATCTCGGCGCCAAACTGGGCCGCGTGTTGTTTTACGACAAGCGTTTGTCATTCAACCAGACGATCTCCTGCTCATCCTGCCATCAGCAGCCTCACGGGTTCTCTGATCCGCAGCAGTTCAGCACCGGATTTGCCGGCGGACTGACCGGTCGCAACTCAATGGGCCTGTCCAACGCGCGTTGGTATCAACGCCGCGCTTTTTTCTGGGATGAACGTGCCGCCACGCTCGAAGACCAGGTGCTGCAGCCGATCCAAAACGCCGTGGAGATGGGCATGACGCTTACCGCGCTGGAGGCCCGGCTCGGCGCGGAGCCGTTTTACACGGAACTCTTCAACCAGACCTTCGGCACACCGGAGGTCACCTCCACGCGCATCTCGCAGGCGCTCGCGCAATTCGTGCGCTCGATCATCTCCACGCAGTCCAAGTATGACCTCGGAGCGGCCGCCAATCCGCCGTTCTCCAACTTCACCGCGGAAGAAAACCAGGGGCGGCAGATCTTTTTCGGCCAGCAGGGAAATTGCGCAGCGTGTCACGGCACGGACAACTTCGTCCCCGGCGGCGGCCCTCCAAACAACAACGGCCTGGAGAACCCGTACATCGACAAAGGCATCGGCGGCATCACCGGCCTCACCCAGGATGAGGGCCGCTTCAAGGTGCCATCACTCCGCAACATCGAACTGACCGCCCCATACATGCACGATGGACGCTTTGCGACGCTGGAGCAGGTGGTGGAGCACTACAACTCCGGTGTCGTGGCTCATCCCAATCTCTCGCCGCCCTTGCGCAATCCTCCCGGCACTCCGAATGCCGGCCAGCCGCGCCGCCTGAACCTCACCGAAGCTCAAAAGGCCGCGCTCGTGGCCTTCATGAAAACGCTGACGGACACCTCGGTGACCACCGATCCGAAGTTTGGCGATCCCTTCAACTACGGAGATTGATCCGGCGTGGATGACTTGCCTGTGATCATGAGCGCGGCAACGTGCGCGAATGAGGATTTGCTGCCTGCTGCTGACTGCCACGCTTTTGCATGCTGAAGAATCCTGGCGTTATCTCGACAATGGCCAGGTGCGCCTTGGCGTGAATCTGAATGCGGGTGCCTGCATCGGCTGGTTCTCCGCCTCCGGCTCACAGGACAACCTGCTCGATGCTTATGACGTCGGACGCTACGTGCAGCAGTCGTATTACGGCGATGAGGATGGAAGTGATTGGAACGGCAAGCCGTGGCGCTACAATCCCGTGCAGGGCGGAAGCTGGAAGAACCTACCCGCCGAAGTCATGGAGACGAAATCGGATGCAACGAGTCTCTATGCGAAGACGAAACCGCGTCATTGGGCTACGGGGGCCTTCACGCCCGAATGCGTGATGGAGGAATGGCTGCGGCTGGAGGGCAAACTGGCGCGGATGAAGTTCAAGATGACCTGGAAGGGCGAAAAGGAGCACAAGGCGCATCATCAGGAGCTTCCAGCGTTGTTTGTGACGCCGAAACTCGACACGCTGGTGTTTGTAGATGGGGCCGGAAAGCTCGTGCGCAAACAGCCCGGCTTCCCGAATGAGTATTTCAAGCTTGGCGGCCCCTGGTGCGCATGGGTCGATCCGAACGACCACGGCTTCGGACTGTTCATGCCGCACACGTCACAGATCACCTGCTACCGCGTGCGCAACGGCAACAAGGCCGATTGCAGCTATCTGGCGCCGATTCAAACGATGGCGCTCAAGCCCGGCTTCGTATTCGAATACGAGGTCGTGCTCACGCCTGGCCGTCTGGAGGAGATTCGGACTGCGTTTGCGAAATTGAAGTGAGCCATTCCGACGATGCCCGACGAGCCTTCCCCCGCCCAACTCAAGAACTGGTTCGACGAAGCCCGCTACCGGACCATCGCACGCGAACTGGCCCAAATCACGCCAAAGTTCGATGCGAAGACATTTCTGAAGCTCGTGCTCGATGGCCTGGAGCAACGAACGCTGATGCAACGGCTGCATCAGTGTGCAATCGCGACGGATGAGGCGCTGCCGGGATCGTTTCAGCAGAAGGTGCGTGTGTTGCAAAAGCTGGCGCCCAAGATCGACCATGAGTTCGTCACCATCTTTCTTGGTGACTTCGTCGCCACGTTCGGGCGCGATGAATTCGACTTCTCCATGGAGGCACTGCGGTTTTTCACGGTGTTTGGATCGGCGGAGTTCGCAGTGCGACCGTTCATCGTGGTGGATCAGAAACGTGCCTTGAAGGTGATCGAACGATGGGCTCGGGATGCGGACGAGAAAGTGCGCCGACTGGCGAGCGAGGGCTCGCGCCCACGGTTGCCGTGGGGCCTGCGTTTGCAGGCGCTGGTGCGTGATCCAAGGCCGACTGCGGTGATCATTGAGGCGTTGAAGGATGATGAGTCGCTCTTTGTGCGGCGTTCGGTGGCCAATCATCTGAATGACATCACGAAAGATCATCCCCAGTTCGTTTTGCAGCAGCTCGAAGGCTGGGATTTGAGCCGCGAGCATTTGCGCTGGATCGCGAAGCATGCGTGCCGCACGCTGATCAAGCGCGGACACCCGCGAGCGCTGAAACTGTTTGGGTTTGGGAAAAGAGCGGAGGTGAGCGCGTCGTTGGTGACGTCACCGAAACAACTTCGATTGGGTGAGAAGCTGGCTTTGCAGGCGAAGATCACTTCCACCAGCCGGCAGACTCAGCAGCTGGTCGTTGATTACGTCGTGCATTACGTCAAAGCAGGTGGCGGCACGGCGGAGAAGGTCTTCAAGTGGACGGAAGTCGATCTTCCGGCGAAAGCGTCGCTCGATCTCACCAAGACGCAGGTAATTCGCGATTTCACGACACGGAAACATCATGCGGGGAGGCATCGCGTCGAACTTCAAATCAATGGGCAACGGGTGGCTGGGTCGGCGTTTGTGCTGAAGTGACGTGTCTGCGCCGCCACACAGGGAAGGAGTGCCGAAGAACGGGTCGTCATTAGCACCGCCGCACAGATTGTCATTGGCGACGAGGCTGGCATTGCTGACCAGCAGCGCCGTGGAAAAAGAAGGAAGGGGTTTGTTCCCATGGTGGTTTTTCTCTGGGAATGTCAGCTCCGGGGTTTTTGGAAGGAGCTTTTCACCGGGGAGAAGAACGGGCCGCGAAATAGTGTTACCGGCCGGCACAAAAAAATCCGCCACCGGATGACCGGTGGCGGATCGAAACCAGAAAACGTGATGAGATTACTTCGTCGCGGTCTTCGCCTGCTGCTGGCTTTCAGGTGAGAGGCGGCTCAATGGCACATTGAAGCTGCCTCTTCCCGGGATGGTCAGCACCACATTATCACCTTCCAACCGCTCAAAGGATGCCTCGATGACTTTCCCATCGGTGCTGGTCCACTTCAGCAGTCCACCGGCTGCGGCTGGCGCGGGTGCTGGAGCTGGAGCGGCGCCACCGCCGGTGAGGCTGGCACCTTCGGTGATCCATGCCTTGATCATATCGAGCTCGGCCTGGGTGAGGCGGTTCTTGCCATCCGGGGGCATCACGTCGTCGTCGTCGTTCGGCAGCGTGCAATTGATGTACATCGTGCTCTTCATGGCCTCGCCGGGAATGATGTGTTTTCCCGCGCCGATTTGTTCCGCGATGCGACTGTCATCCAGGGCCACCTTGCCTTTGACCTTGTTACGGGCTTCGCTGTGACAGGCGAAGCACTTGTTGCGGAAGATCGGGGCGACTTGGCTCTTGTAATCCACGGCGGAGGCGGCTCCGGTGGTCAGCACAACGAAGGCGAGGATGAGGCGTTGGGTCATGGCGGGAGGGAACGATGAAAAGTGTGGTTTGCCTAGCTGAATTTTCAAAGCCGCCATGTTCAGCGGGCCGTCGAATCCAGTTCGCGTAGCTGCTGCAAGGTGGCGGTGGTGGCGTCGCGCAGTGCTTTAAGGTGGGAGAGGCCGAGCACAGCACGGCTGCCGGAAAGGCTGTTGAGCAGCGGACTGGCTTCCGGCTGGCTGGAATTCCACTCTGCCCCGTGCAAAGCACCAGGGTTCTTCGCCTGAAGAGCGTGAAATTCGGTGTTCATCGCCCGCCGTTGCGCGCCGAGTTGCTGTCGCAAAGCGTTGACTGCACTTTCGGTGGCACGTTTCGGTTCTGGTTCTGCCGGGGAGGCGGGGATTTCCTTTTCCCGGTTCAACCTGCCTTCAATCAAGCGTGCTTCTGCCAGCAGCCTGTCACGGGCGGAGAGCTTTGCAGCCTGCGGATCATAACAAGCTTCCCAACGCAACTCTTCGCAGCTGTTGGCGAGGGCAACTTTGACGAAGCCGCTTTCATGCTGGATGGCGAGTTCATCGCCGCGGATCGCGGTGATTTCCGCTGCATGCAGAACTTTGCCGTCTTCGAGTGTCAGAACTGGGTATTTCTTGCCAAGCATGGCACCACGGCGTTGCGTGCGGAACTTGTCAAACTCCGCTTTCAGCGCCTCCAGTTCCTCCTTGGTCTGTTCAAGTTCCTTTCGGACTCCTTCCAGTTGCGTTTGTGCTTGGAACAATTGTTGCAGTCGCAATCTCGCCTGGTTCAGTTCTGCCGCCGACTGTTGTAATTGCTGGTCCGCCTCACTGAGCCGGGCCTGCAACCGCGTGTTCTCAATCTGGAGCATGTTGTAGTCACTTTGCTTGACACAGCCTCCAAACAGCACCGCAACCAAGCAGGTGGCTGGCAGCAGGCCGACAGATGGATTGGAATCTCTCATGGGGACGAATACTAACCAGCGCGGACCAAGCTTGTTACGTTTGACCTGTCAAGTTTTAGTATGGCCACCGGCTTTGCAGATGCTTGCATTCAGTCCATCATGGCCGACACTGGCCGCCCCCAAAAACTTCCTTCCCCAATGTCCAAAGCCTCCGTCGAAGACATCAAGCTCGAGTCCCATGGTTTGCGCGGCCAGATCGCCGAGCAGCTCGCAGACACCAGTCTCTCCCACATCGCGGAGGATGCGAACATCCTGCTCAAGCACCACGGCTCCTACCAGCAGGACGACCGTGACCTGCGGGCCCAGTTGTCCAAGGAGAAGAAGGACAAGGCGTGGAGTTTCATGGTGCGCAGCAAGATGCCCGGCGGCCGCATCAGCGCAAAGCAATGGCTCATTCACGACAATCTCTGTGCCAAGGCCTCCGGCACCTTGCGCCTGACCAATCGTCAGGGCATCCAACTGCACGGCGTCTTGAAAGGCGGCCTCAAGGAGCTGATCAGCACCGTGTGCCACAGCGGTCTCAGCACCATGGGTGCCTGCGGTGATGTCGTCCGCAACACCATGGGCCCTGCTGCCCCCATCAAGGACGCCGTTCATGCTGACACGCAAAAGCTCACGGAGGAGATCAGCCATCGTTTCCTCTGGCGCAGCTCCGCTTACGCCGACATCTGGCTCGATGGCGAGAAGCTCGAGCCAGACTGGATCAAGGACCCCGAGGCCAGCCCCGCTGTTCGTGAGAAGACGAGAGCGCCGGAGGGCGACGATCCCATCTACGGCAAAGTTTACCTGCCCCGAAAATTCAAAATCGGCATCGCCATCCAGCCGTGCAACGATGTGGATGTGTTTTCCCAGGATGTCGGCCTCGTGCCGCATGTGGTGAACGGCCAGGTCGAAGGCTACACCATCACCGTCGGTGGCGGCTTCGGCATGAGTCACGGCCAGCTCAGCACGCGTCCATTCCTCGGCCAGCCGCTGCTTTACGTCAGGCGTGCGAACGTCGTCGATGCCGTCGAGGCCATCGTCACCACGCAGCGTGATCACGGCAATCGCACCGAGCGCAAAAACGCCCGCCTCAAATACACCGTGCAGACCATGGGCCTCGACGGATTCCGCGCCGAGGTCGTGCGTCGCCTGCCGGGCATCGAGACTTTTCCGCCGAAGCAACTCAAGTTTGACACCGTCGAGGATAATCTCGGCTGGCACGAGCAGGGTGATGGCAAGCTTTACTGCGCCGTTCACGTTAGCATGGGGCGCGTGGTGGACCGCAAGGACGGGCCGAAGTATCGCAGTGCCTTTGCTGAGATCGCCACAAAGCTGGATCTGCCCTTCATCGTCACACCGAACACGAATCTCATCATCGCCGATGTCGCGCCCGAGCAGAAAGCCTGGGTCAATGATATTCTGGCCAAATATGGCGTCGTTCACGCTGATGAAGCAGGCTTCACCCGCGCACGCAAAGTCGCGCATGCCTGTGTTGCGTTGCCCACATGCGGTCTCGCCCTCAGCGAGTCCGAGCGCGTGCTGCCCGGCTTCATGGATAAGATCGACGACTTCCTCCGCGAACTCGGTCTCGAAAACGAACCCATTCTCTTCCGCATGACTGGCTGCCCGAATGGCTGTGGACGTCCCTACAACGCTGACTTTGGCTTCGTCGGTCGCGCACCGAACAAGTACGCCATGTTCGTCGGTGGCAGCATTCGAGGTGATCGTCTGGCCGGTCTTGAGTTCAAATCGCTCACCGGCGAGGAGATTCCTGGCAAGGTCCGCGCCATTTTGGAGGCGTTTAAAGCTGGTCGCAAAGAAGGCGAAATCTTTGCCGACTGGTTCGAGCGCACTCGCACCAAGGGCGCGGAACCCACGCCGGAACAATTCCACATCGAACTCGCTGAACGCGCCGCGAAACTCGCGGATCAGAAGGTGGGCGAGGTGGGCTGAGCTTAGTTGAGGCTCACATTCTCCGGCGTTCCGGCCATGACTTTGTAAACGGGGCCCAGTTCCTCCAGGATCACGCGCCACAGGTGCGCGGGCTTGTCCACGGTCAGGACGACAGAACGCGCCTGGGTCGTGATCCAGGAACGGTGTTCGATCTCGTTTTCGAGCTGTCCGCCACTCCAGCCGGAGTAGCCGACAAATCCGCGAACATCATGGCCCAGGCTCAGCGCGTGCAGCGCATCGGCCACCGAGAGATGCGTCTTGCAGCGCAATGTGCGGCGCTGCTTGTTCCAGTGCAGTGCTGCAAAGGCGAGCTTGTCCGTGGACACCGGCCCGCCCATGAACACCGGCACATCACCGAGCGCGCCGAGATCCTGGTCCGGCAGCAGATCAGCCACGCGTTGCTCCAACGGACGGTTCAGGATGTAGCCGAACGCACCATCCTTCGCGTCGTGCGCGGCCATCAGCACCACCGATCGTGAGAAATTCGGATCGCGCATCGCAGGCGAGGCGAGCAACAGATTGCCGCTGAGAGATGGCGATGATTCGTTCTTGTTTTCCGAACTCATGTCAATGTCTGACGCAATAACTACGCCAGACGATCAATTGCGCATCGAAAAAAATGCGCGCCGGACCTCCCGGCACGGCGCGTGGTTTTTTTGAAATTACGAAACCCGGACGTCTTACGCCGCAGCCACCTCGAAGCCTTTGCGATAGGTCTTCGTCAGCAGTTTGTCGGCTTCCGGTGCATTCGTGAAGCGCAGATTCGCTGCGTCCCACTCCAGTACCTTGTTCGCCTCCTCCATGCGACCGGTGACAGGATCGATCTTCGGAATGGCGAGACGTGTGGCCACGTTGCCAAGCTGCACGGTTTCGGCGAGCGGTCCGGCGTAGTGGAAGCCGTCACTGGTCTTTTTGCCGGTGAGGCAGGCATCCACCCAGGTATGCCAGTGGCTGCGACCCTCCTCCTTCGGATATTGGAAGCCGGTGAACTTGTCGAGCGGATACAGGCGTGGTCCGGCGACGTGTGCGAGCACCATCGTGCCGCCTTCGCCGATGAAGATCGAGCCGCTGCCCGGCAGGTCGATGTCGCCCGGCATCTGTGCGAGCTTGTGGCTCGGCTTCAGGCCGCCGTCCATCCACGTCAGCTTCATTGTCTTGCCCGCGGTGTATTGCGTGCCGGGGAAGACATAGTTGATCGTCTCGTGCGTGGGCCAGATCTGATGATTGATGCCGCTGTTCTTGGCCACGACGCTGATCGGCGCGGTCAATTCAAGCGCAGTAAACACCGGATCCATGATGTGGCAGCCGAAGTCACCGAGACCGCCGCCGCCAAAGTCCTGCCAGTCACGCCAGATGAATGGGTGATACGCGTGTGCATACTCGCGCATCGGTGCCGCACCGATCCACAGGTCCCAGTTCAAATTCGACGGCACCGGGGCGGACGGCGGCGGCTGGAACATGCGCGTGCGTTCGTTGCCCGTCACACCGACCCATGAATACACTTCTTTGATTTTGCCGATCGCGCCTTCTTTGATGAGGCGTGTGCCCAGACGATATTCGAGCGCGGAATGGATCTGATTGCCCATCTGTGTGGTGACACCCTTCTTCTCGGCCCAGAGGCGCATCTGCCGTGCCTCCCACACCGTGTGCGCCAGCGGTTTCTGGCAATAGACGTGCTTGCCGCGCTGCATCGCCGCGACAGCGACCGGCGCGTGCATGTGATCCGGAATGCCCACCGTCACCGCGTCGAAACCCTCGCCGAGCGTGTTGAACATCTCGCGATAGTCGGAGAAATGCTTCACGCCTGGAAATTCCGCGTCCGCCTTGTCAAAGCGGTTCGCGTCCACATCGCAGAAGCCGACAAACTTCACCGCAGCATGTGATCCGACGTTGTGCAGGTCGCTGTAGCCCATGCCGTTCACGCCCACGCAGGCCACCTGCAGTTTGCTGTTCAGATTTTGACCACGCACCAGCGCCGGAAAGGTGACGGCAGCGGAGGCGAAGGTGGAGTTCTTCAGGAAGGAGCGGCGTGAGTTGGGCATGGTGGCGTAGATTGGATTGGAAGAGTCAAACCTACGTCGCCGGGAGCCGGGATTTGCATCCACGTTTCTGGGCGCGCTGAAAACGGCCCCGACGCCCTGCAGGCAGAGTGTCCCAAGCTCTGATTTTCTTGGTGTGGCTTCTCACACGACACCACCCTCAGACGTTCTCAATGCTGAGCGACAGCCTCGGATGGCTAGGCGACCACGACCTTCGTTTTGGCCCAGGCTTTTACGGAGGCGGGCGTGACAAAAAAAAGGCAGCCGCCACGTTTTTGGTTAAAACTTCGCCATGAGCCATCTTTTTCCCTCTATCATACGAATACGAACGCGACTCGTCTCCTTGGGGCTGATGCTTGCGCTCCTGTTCCAAAGCGCCGGTTGCATTACTGACCCGGAATACGCCCAGCGATTGGCTCATGCGCGCACAGACTGCAAAGGACATGAAATTGTTGGAATCTGGCATTCGGCAATTCCTGCCGGTCGCGGGCGTAGTTATAGAACTTCCCTTCTTATTAGGTCTGATGGCACAGGGGTGTTCCGGAATCTTGTCGGCACCGTCGATTTTACATGGAGATATAATGGCAGCGGAGAATGGAGCGGAGTTGCCAAACAGCCTATCCCCTCAAAAATGTTTTTTCATTTTGATGGCAGTCATGTCTTGCTCGCCGGTGGTGGGGCATCCTACGTGTTTATCAATACTCACGATACTGCCGGGATGGAGGAGCATATGAACAGGATAAGATGATTGCTTCTTGTGAAATCGGGTCAAACGATCGACGATGGAAACAATAGCTCGCGCAGCCCCGTGAATCGTTTCCGGCTCTCCTGCTTGCTCACCGCCAGCGAAAGCGCCCGTTCATCGCCGACCAGCACGCAGAGCTTCTTCGCACGCGTGATCGCGGTGTAGATCAGACTGCGCTCCAGCAGCACGTAATGCTGCGTGCTCACCGGTATGATGACGCAGGGAAATTCGCTGCCCTGGCTTTTGTGAATCGTCAGAGCGTAGGCTGGCTGTAGTTCATCAAGTTCACCCGGTTCGTAGGCGACGAGTCGTTCGGCATCGTAACGCACATGGATTTTCACGGGATCGGCATCAATCGCGACGATGTGGCCGATGTCGCCGTTGAAAACCTCCTTGTCGTAGTTGTTGTGCGTCTGGATGACCTTGTCGCCGGTGCGGAAGGTCGTGTTGAAGCGCTCGATCTCGAACTTCACCTCATTCGGCGGGTTCAGCGCGAGTTGCAGCGAGTGATTGAGCGATGCGGTGCCCAGCAGGTTGCGGTTCATCGGCGTGAGCACCTGGATGTCGGCGATGGGATCAAAGCCGTATTTGGCCGGCAGCCGCGTGTGGGCGAGTTGCACGATCAAATCGCGAATCTCCTCCGGATCGGAGGCTTCGAGGAAAAAGAAGTCGCTGCGGCTCGACGGCTTCAAATCGGGCACCTGGCCGCGATTGATCGCGTGCGCACTGGTGATGATGCGGCTGCTCGCGGCCTGACGGAAAATTTCCGTGAGCTTCACGCAGGCCACGGCGCCGCTTTGAATAAAATCATGCAGCACCATGCCGGGACCGACGGACGGAAGCTGATCGGCATCGCCCACAATGAGCAGATGCGCGCCTTGTGGCAGCGCGGAGAGAAACTGCGCCATCAGCGGCGCATCGATCATCGAAGCCTCGTCGATCACGAACAAATCGCCGACGAGCGGCTTGCCGCGGTGCCGTCCCCACTGGCCTTCGCCTTGGTACTCGAGCAGCCGGTGCAGTGTCTTGGCCTCCAGGCCGGTGCTTTCGCTCAAACGCTTCGCCGCACGGCCCGTGGGCGCCGCGAGCACGAGTTTGACCTGCTTGCTTTGCAAAATGAGCAGAATGCTGCGCAGGATTGTTGTTTTGCCGACGCCAGGACCGCCGGTGATGATGAGCATGCGATGCCGCAGCGCCTCGCGCACGGCCCGCTGCTGGCTTTCGGCCAGTTCCTTGCCCGTTTTCTTCATCACCCAGGTCAACGCCGCGTCTTCGTCGATGCTCGGATACGCGGACGGCAGTGCGGCGAGCGATTTCACACTCGCAGCGATGCTCTGCTCCGCTTTGCGCAGGTAAGGCAGATACAGGAAAGTGGTGCGGACACTCTTGCCCGCATCTTCAGCGCTCTCATTGCGGGCAGGAGTGCCCGCATCACTTACCCGTTCGATCTGCTCGCTCGCGATGAGTGCTTCGACCTGTGGTGCGATCAGTGTCTCCACACCGAGCAATTCGACCGCCTTCTCAATCACCTTGGCCTCGGGAAAGCAGCAGTGGCCAGTTCCAGCCGCGGTTTCGAGCACGTGCAAGATGCCGGCGCGGATGCGCTCCGGCGCATCCTCGGCCACGCCGAGTTGATAAGCGATGTCGTCCGCCGTCTTGAAGCCGATGCCACGAATGTCCTGAGCCAGGCGATACGGATTCTCCTTCAACACCGTCTGCGCCTCGTCGCCATACGTCTTGTAGATGCGCAGCGCCCGCGAGGAACTGATGCCATGCTGGTGCAGGAACAGCATGATGCTGTGAATCGACTTCTGCTTCATCCACGACTCGCGGATTTCGATGCGGCGTTTTTTGCCGACGCCCTCGACCTCCTCCAGCCGCTTCGACTCGTTCTCGATGATGTCGAAGATCTTCGGGCCGAACTTTTCGACGATGCGCTTTGCATACTTCTCGCCGATGCCCTCGATCAAGCCGCTGCCGAGGTAGCGCTCGATGCCGTTGAGTGAATCCGGCCTGCGCAGCTTGAGTTCATCCGCTTTGAACTGCGGCCCGAAGTCGCGATTCGGCTCCCACACCCCCTGTGCCTCGAATTCCTCCCCCGCGACCACTCGTGGCGCGCGTCCGATGAGGCTCGCGACATCGCGTTTGCCTTCCGGCACGACTTTGAGAATGCAGTAGCCGTTGTCCTCATTGTGAAACACCACGCGATCGACGAGTCCGCGGAGGACCTCGGTTTTGGCAGTGTTGCGTGGCGCGGGCATGTCCGCAGGCTAGGTCGTGATTGGAAACTTGCCACGACTTGTCAGCCGCCAGCGCAGGGTCAGGGACGCCGCCTTGCATCTGTCGCTGAATTGAGATAACAGCTCCCGTGTTTCCACGACTCACGCAGCCGTTGTTTCGACTCGCCAGCTTCGTCCTGCTGATCGCAGGATTGTCCGGGTGCAAACGGGCGTCTTCGGGAATGATGCAAGGTTATGCTGAGGGCGAGTTCGTTTATGTGTCCTCGCCGCTGCCGGGAAAGCTGACGAAGCTGCATGTGACGCGTGGCGCGCAGGTGAAGAAGGACGATCCGCTGTTTGAACTCGAAAACGTGGTGGAAACGACGGTGCGTGATGAGGCGGAGCACCGGCTGGCGCAGGCACAGGCCACGCTGGAGGATGCGAGAAAAGGCCGCCGTCCTTCGGAGATGGAGTCGTTGGAGGCGCAGTTGAAGCAGGCGCGTGAGGCCGCGGCTTTGTCGGCAAGCGAGCTCAAGCGCCAGGAAAACCTGGCTGGAACCGGAGCGGTTTCGGAGGACACCACTGACCAGACGCGCGCCTTGAATCGCCAGAACCTCCAACGCATCGAACAGGCCGAGGCCGATTTGAAAACCGCGAGGCTCGGCCTGCGCAGCGATGCAGTGACGGCGCTGGAGTTTGAGGTGAAGGCGCGCAACGAAGCGCTGGCGAAGGCAGAGTGGGATCTCTCGCAAAAACAGCAAAAGGCGCCGCAGGCAGGCCTCGTGCACGACACGTTGTATCGCGAGGGCGAGTTCGTCGCCGCGGCGCGGCCGGTCGTCGTGCTTCTGCCGCCAACAAACATGAAGGTGCGTGTGTTTGTGCCGGAGGATCGTGTTTCGACGCTGAAACGGGGCGATGCGGCGAAGGTGCACGTGGATGGCCTCGCGGAAGCGATCACCGGCAAAGTGAGCTTCATTTCGCCGCAGGCGGAGTACACGCCGCCGGTCATCTACAGCCAGGAGAACCGCAGCAAGCTCGTCTTCATGGTGGAGTTGCGCTTTGACGATGCTGTCGCGGCCAAATTGCAACCGGGCCTGCCGGTGGATGTCGAATTCCCGCGTTGAATCATGAACGGCGACCTTGCGATCGACGTGAAGGGCATGACGAAGCGCTTCGGCACGCGTACGGTCGTCAACGGCATCGACCTCCAGGTGCGCAAGGGCGAGATCTACGGCTTCCTCGGTCCGAACGGCAGCGGCAAGACCACCTTCATCCGCATGCTGTGCGGATTGCTGAAGGCCGACGGCGGCAGCGGCACCTGCCTGGGCTTCGATGTGATCAAGGACAGCGAGACGATCAAGACACAGGTCGGCTACATGACGCAGCGTTTCAGTTTCTGGGAAGATCTCAGCATCCGCGAGAATCTGGATTTCGTCGCCCGCATGTATGACATCAAGAATCGTGGTGATGTCGTGCAGGAGTCGATTCAGCAGCTCGGACTCGCTGGACGTGATCGGCAGCTTGCGGGCCAGCTTTCCGGTGGTTGGAAGCAGCGTCTCGCGCTCGCGGCCTGTTTGATTCATCAGCCGAAGCTGCTGCTGCTCGACGAACCGACCGCCGGTGTCGATCCGAAGGCGCGGCGTGACTTTTGGGAGCACATCCATCTGCTTTCCGCGCAAGGGCTGACCTTTCTCATCACCACGCATTACATGGACGAGGCGGAGCGCTGTCATCGCCTGGCCTATCTGTCGTATGGTGATCTTCTCACGCACGGCACCGTCGCGGAAGTGATCGAGGGCGCAAAGCTCACCACATGGTCGGTCAGCGGTCCTAATTTGATCCAGCTCGCGGAAAAACTTCGCAAAGAACCGGCGGTGAAGCAGGCCGTCGCCTTCGGCACGGCGCTGCATGTCAGCGGCGATGATGCGGCGGCCTTGGAGCAAGCCATCACACCATTTCGCAAAGACGGCTACGAGTGGAAGCCCGTGCGCTCAGGTTTGGAGGATGTGTTCATCCATCTGATGGGTCAGTCGAAGGACAATTTCGCGTCATGAGCCGCCGCTTCTCCATCACCCGCTTCTGCGCGATCATTATCAAGGAGTTCATCCAGATGCGGCGCGATCGCGTGACCTTCGGCATGATGGTCGGAATTCCGTTGCTGCAGCTCACGCTCTTCGGCTACGCCATCAATTCGGACCCGAAACACCTTCCCGCCGCTGTGGTGATGAACGATCACGGCCCGCAAGCGCGCACGTTGCTCGCCGCGATCCGCAACACGGGCTACTTCGAGTTCACCGGCGTGTTGAAGAGCGAAACCGCAGCACGTGAAGCACTGGAGCATGGTGATGTACAGTTCGTCATCACCATTCCGACGGATTTCTCCCGCGATCTCCTGCGCGGCGACAAACCGCGGCTGCTCGTCGAGGCTGATGCCACCGATCCCGCCGCCACGAGCAACGCCATCAACGCCTTGCATCCGCTGCTCACCACCGCGCTGCAAAACGACCTCAAAGGACCGCTTTCCTACCTCGCGCCTGTCGACCTGCCTGTCGATGTGCGCACTCACGCGCTCTACAATCCCGAAGCCGTGACGCAGTACAACATCGTGCCCGGCCTCATGGGCGTGGTGCTCACGATGACGATGGTCATGATCACCGCGCTCGCCATCACGCGCGAACGCGAACGCGGCACGATGGAAAACCTGCTCTCCATGCCCACGCGTCCGTTTGAAGTGCTGCTGGGAAAAATCGTGCCCTACATCCTCGTCGGTTATGTCCAGGTCGTGCTCATCCTCGTCGCGGCGCACTTCCTGTTTCACGTGCCGATGGTTGGGAACATCGGTCTGCTGTTCCTCGTCGCCTTCGTCTTCATCGTCGCGAATCTCGCCATGGGCATCATGTTCTCCACGCTCGCCACGAACCAGCTTCAGGCCGTGCAGGGCTCGTTTTTCTTCTTCCTGCCCTCGTTGTTGCTCTCCGGCTTCATGTTCCCCTTCCGCGGCATGCCGCAATGGGCGCAGGTCATCGGCGAGGTGCTGCCTCTCACGCACTTCCTGCGCATCATCCGCGGCGTCCTGCTCAAAGGCAACACCTTCAACGACATATCACTGCAACTCTGGCAGATTGCCCTGTTCGCGCTCGTCGCCCTCACCATCGGCGCGGCCCGCTATCGCCAGACGCTGGATTGACGCGCTGTCAGACCTTCAGTCCGTAAAACCGGATCGCATTGCCGCTCCACAGCTTGCGCTGCTCGTTGGCGGGACGTGACGAGATGATTTGCTTCAAGGCGTCCACCCAGCCGCGCACGTGGCTGCCGAGAAGACACACCGGCCAGTCGCCGCCGAAGAAAACGCGGTCGGGACCAAAGGCGTCGAGACAGTGGTTCACAACGGGCGCGAGGTCCTCCGCGTGCCATTTTCCCGGCGGGACGAAGGCGACGATGCCGCTGATCTTGCACATGACATCCGCACGCGCGGCGGCGACGGCATCGATGCCGCGTTTCCAGCCGTCGATGGTGCAGGTGCGCTTCAAGCCGGGGCCGAGTTTCGGATTGAAGGCCTTCGGATCGCCGTTGCCGCAGTGGTCGAGCACGAAGGGCGTGTCGGGACACTGCTGGATGAGCTTCGCGCCGTCCTGCAACTCCATGGGGCGCATCGTGAGTTCGAAGTTGAGGCCGTGTTTGCCGAGTGTCTGGATGCCGCGTACGAAATCGCTGCCCAAGCAGAAGCCCTGAGGCGTGGACGGACCGTGCAGCACCTGGCGCAGTCCTTTGACGATGCCGTTGCCCGCGTAGCGCTTCACGTAACTCTCGAAATCTGCCGAGGCAGGTCGTCCACCGATCGTCGCGGCGACGGTCGGCGTGTTTTTCGCACGACATTGCGCGACGATGCCATCGGCTTCCTTGATGTGGTCACTCGTCGCCACATCGACCTCCATGTAGATGGCCTTCACGTTGAGGCCGGCAAAGGCTTTTTGATAATCTGCGGTGAGAAAATCATGCCGCAGCACTTCCGGCGCACCTTTGAGCCACGGCAGGTTCAACACGCGCCGGTCCCACAGATGCTGATGCGTGTCGATGATCAGCGCATCGGGCGCGCTGAAGGTCGTGCAAGAGGCGAGTGTGGTGGCGGAGGCGGTCTGGAGAAACTGGCGGCGGTTCATGGTGGTTCAGCATTACGCGAAAAGCGCTGCTGTATTGTCATCACGCCGGCAGCCAGAAGAAGGTAAGGCCAAGAATCGCGTAAACTGCGAGCAGCAGCACGCCCTCCATCCAGTTCGATTCACCATCTTGGGAAATGAGCGCCGTAGTGGCCACGGCAACGCCGACGGCGACGACTTCCATCGGCGTGAAGATGAGATCCATGGGCTTTCCGAACGCATAGCTGGCGAACACGAGCACGGGCGCGACGAACAGCGCGACCTGCAGGCTGGAGCCGACGGCGATGTTCAGCGCGAGGTTCATCTTGTTCTTGAGCGCCATCAGCACGGCGGTGGAGTGCTCGGCGGCGTTGCCGATGATGGCGACGAGGATGACGCCGACGAAGACTTCGGTGAGACCAAGCGTGTGCGACGCAGCTTCGACGGCACCGACGAGGAATTCGCTCATCACGGCAACGAGCGCGGTGGCGACGAACAGCACGAGCATCGACTTGCCTTTGCTCCAGCCGTGTGTGCCCATGGCTTCTTCCTCATCGGCACTCGCCTCGCCCACATACAGGTGTGTGTGCGTCTTCAGGCTGAAAATCAGGCTCAGGACATAAACGATGAAGAGAACGATCGCGATCTCGAAGCTCAGATCCTGTTCGTGAGACTGGCCGTTGTGACCGGCGATGAAATGAAACACGGCAGGCAGCAGCAGCGCGATGCCGGAGAGCGCAAGCATGGTGGAACCGATGGATGCGGCGGTTTGGTTGAACTTCTGCGTGGGGAACTTCAATCCGCCGCAGAGCGTGCTCAGACCGAGCACCAGGAGGATGTTGCCGATGATGGAGCCGGTGATCGATGCCTTCACCACGCCATGCAGACCTTTGCTCATGGCCATCAACGCGATGATCAACTCCGCCGCGTTGCCGAATGTCGCATTCAACAGACCACCGATGCCTTCGCCGAGCCGCTCGGCGAGATGCTCCGTCGCACGGCCCATCCATCCGGCGAGCGGGATGATGGCGATGGCCGAGGTGATGAAGATCGCCACCGGATTTGCATGCGTGAGTTCCAGCACGGCCGCGACCGGGACGAAGATGAGCAGCCAGTTGAGCAGATTTTTTGGGGCAAAGAGGTCTTTCATGCGCGCCTATGTAGGAGCCGGGCTTCCGCGGGTCAAGCTGGCAAAAATGGCACAGCGGTGTGACGCGATGTGCCAGTTTTTGGCACAAACCGGTGTTGGGAAGCAGAGGGCAGGAAGGGCCCGTTTCATGGCTTTTCCCTCGTAAAATCAAGGTTCTGGAGGCGACTTGGAGCGCTCTGGCATGGCTGATGCAGAAGTTATCGGCGGAACTTCAAATCCACATCAAACACGCAACCAAACCAACCCACATCATGAAACTCATCCGCTCCAATCCCTCCGCCCTCGGTCGTGTCTCTGACTTTGACGAGTGGTTTCGTCATCCGTTCGCCGGACTTCCTTCGCTCAGCCATTTCTTCGGCAACCTCGGCGAAATCTTCCCTGGCGTGACCGGCGACAAACTGGCTGTCGATGTCCATGAGGACAAGGACGCCTACCACGCCAGCTTCGAAGTGCCCGGCGTGAAGAAAGACGACGTCAAAATCGAGCTGAACAACGGCATGCTCACCGTGAGCGCTGAAAAACGTGAGAAGAACGGCGACAACGAGAGCAGCTACAGCCTCAGCCGCTCGGTATCCGTGCCGGAAGGTGTGAACGTCGAAGCCATTGGCGCCAAGCTCGAGGACGGCATCCTGCGAGTGACCCTGCCGAAGGCCGAGCATCGCAAACCCCGCAACATCACGCTCGACTGATCCCAAAACGCAAAAACTTACCCATCCCATTACCATCATGAACGCCACCTGCTCCCCCTCCACGTTTGCCCCATCCGCGCCCTCCGGTGTCACCGAGTCGCTCCGTAAACCGCTCTACAACGTCAACGGCAATGCCGACGCTTACGAAGTGCGCGTCGAACTGCCCGGCGTGCCGAAAAGCGGCGTGAAGCTCGACCTTGAGGACAACATCCTCACCGTGCGTGGTGATCGCAACACCACCGTGCCGGAAGGCATGAAAGCACTCCACCGCGAGCTTTCGCCGCTCAACTACCTTCTCCGCCTGCGTCTCAACACGCCGGTGGAAGATGACAAGATGACCGCGAAACTCGAGGACGGCGTGCTCACCATCACCCTGCCGATCAAGCAGGCCGCGAAACCTCGCCAGATTCAGATTCAGTAATATCCAATCTGTCCGCGGCATACTTCTCCGTCCGCATCGCCCATTGCGGTGATGCGGGCGGATTCTTTTTATCTTCCCGCGCGGTATGATCTCGGCTAGTAGCGGGGCATGTCCGACAACTCACCTCTGCAACCCAAGCTCGATCAAACCATCGGCCGCTGGCAACTCATGTTCTACGGCCTCGGTTCGATGCTGGGAGCCGGCATCTATGCACTGATCGGCAAAGCGGCTGCGGGTCTCGGCAACGCAGTGTGGCTGGCCTTCTTCATGGCGATGATCGGTGCCATGCTCACGGGCCTGTCGTATGCCTGCGTGGGCGGACGTTATGCGAAAGCGGGTGGTGCGGCGTATGTCACTCAGCGCGGTCTCGGCAAACCGCTGCTCAGTTACATTGTCGGCATCGCTGTGATGATGAGCGGACTCACCAGCATGGCCACCGGTTCGCAGGCCATCATCGATCAGATCAGCGCGATGCTGGACTGGCACCCAGATGCCTTCACGACAAAGCTCGCCTCCATTGGTGTCGTGTTTCTCGTCGGCTGCGTGATCTATCGCGGCATTCGCGAAAGCATGTGGCTGAATGTCCTCTGCACCATCGTCGAAGCCAGCGGGCTGATCTTCATCATTGCCATCGGCATGCGCTACTGGGGCAACGTGAACTACCTCGAATCACCCGGGGACACGGTGGCGGGCGGTGCCGGCTCAGGCATTACGCTGGCGCTCATCATGCAGGGCGCGGTGCTCACGTTCTACTCGTTCATCGGGTTCGAGGACATCCTCAACGTGAGCGAGGAAGTGAAGAACCCCGCCAAGAACGTGCCATTCGGCCTCATTGGCGCGATGGTTCTCGCCACCTGCATCTACATGGCCGTCGCCATCACCGCTGTGTCCGTCGTGCCGTGGCGTGAACTGGCGGAGGCGAAAGGACCGCTCATGGAAGTGGCGAAACGTGCCGCGCCATGGTTCACCGGCGTCAAAGGTGTGTATGCCTTCATCACCATCTTCGCCATCGGCAACACCGCGCTGCTTAATTACATCATGGGCTCACGCCTGCTGTATGGCATGAGCCACCAGGGCCTGCTGCCGTCCATCCTTGGCAAGGTACATCCCATACGACACACGCCGCACATCGCGATCTACGTGCTGTTCGGCATTGTCGCGATACTCATCCTCAGCGGCGGCGTGAAGCAGCTCGCGGAGTCCACCGTATTGTTGCTGCTGACGGTTTTCACCATCGTGAACATCGCGCTCGTCATCCTCAAGCGTCGTCCTGACGAGCCACGCTGCGGATTTGAGCCGCCGCTGATCATTCCCGCGCTCGGAGCACTCGTGTGCGCCTCGCTCATCCTCACCCGCATTCAAACCGCCATCACCAGCAGTGACACCGCACAGCGTACCGCCCCGTTGATCGCCGGTGCCATCATCGTGGTCGGCCTGGTGCTCTACGTCGTGCTCAAGCCGAAGAATCCTGTGGTGCAGGAAGATTGATGCAGGGCGGTTTACGCTCTATGTAAAAGGCGCATGAGCCAGACCGCCAATCTTCACATCGCCTCGAACGTCCCGTTGCCATCTCCTCGCAGTTTGATGACGGAAATCGCGCCGACGGAGGCGCAGACGGCCTTTGTCGCTGAATCGCGACGTGAAATTCGCGAAATCATCTTCGGCAGCGACATGCGTTTTCTTGTCGTGGTGGGTCCATGTTCGATCCACGACCCGGAAGCGGGCCTGGAGTATGCGCGGAAGCTCGGGGCGCTCGCGAAGGAACTCAAAGACCGGCTTTGCATCGTGATGCGTGTCTATTTTGAAAAACCGCGCACCACCGTCGGCTGGAAGGGATTGATCATGGATCCTGACCTCGATGGCACCTGCAACATCCCGGACGGCCTGCGTCTCGCGCGGAAGATTTTGCGCGATGTGCTCGATCTCGGACTGCCAACGGCCACAGAGCTGCTGGATCCCATCACGCCGCAGTACATTGCCGATTTGATCTCGTGGAGCGCCATCGGCGCGCGCACGACGGAGTCGCAGACGCACCGCCAGATGGCCTCAGGCCTCTCCATGCCCCTCGGATTCAAGAACGGCACGTTTGGGCACATCACGCCCGCCATCAATGCCATCAAGGCGGCCATGCAGCCGCAGACCTTCCTCGGCGTGAGCGAGGACGGCGTGGCCTCTGCGGTGACGACAAGCGGCAATCCCGACTGTCACATCATCCTGCGTGGTGGCGAGAACGGCCCCAATTTTGGCGCGGACAACGTCATGGAGACCGTTGACGGCCTCGAAGCTGCGAAACTGAAGCCTGCGATCATGATCGACGCCAGCCACGGCAACTGCGCCAAGGACCACCGCCGCATGCCGGATGTGTTCCGTGAAATCGTGCGTCAGCGCGTGGCGGGCCGGAAGGAGATCATCGGTGCGATGCTGGAGAGCAATCTTGTCGGCGGCAGCCAGAAATTCCCGCAACCGCTCGATCAACTCGTGCGCGGGCAGTCGATCACGGATGCGTGCATTGACTGGGATACGACCGAGAAGCTGCTGCGTGAAGCGCATGCGGCGTTGAAGTGACCAGGATGGCCGCAAAAAGACGCAAAAACCCAGATCAGAACTTTTCCGTGTCTTTTGCGCCTCTTTGCGGCCATTCATGACGCATGGACGAGCTGGCCCAACGCATGAAGGACGATCTGGAGCAGATCGGGCGCACGTTCATGCCGTTTGGAAAATTTGGTCCCGCGCATTTTCCGCCGAAGGGTGTGCCGATTTACGATCTTCCGGCGGAATACCTCGGCTGGTTCGCAAAGAAGGGCGGATTTCCGAAGGGACGGCTCGGCGAGCTGCTTCAGATGGTTTACCAGATGAAGGTGGATGGCTCGGACATCGTGTTTGAGCCGTTTCGGAAACAGAGTGTGTGACGGTCAAATGACGCCGGGGGCGAAGCGACCGCGTTCGCGGGATGTTTCGGGCTAAGCTGGAGCGCGGTCTTCCGCGATGGAAAAGATTTCCTGGAGCATGCGGGCCAGTTGTTCATGGCTGGAGGGCTTGTCGAGGAAATGAGAGATGCCGAGGGCTTCGAATTCAGCCCGTGTGCTTTCCTCGAGCTTGCCACTGCTGACGATAACAGGAACTCTCGGCAGCACACGCTTGAGCACCTGCACAAAGACAAGGCCGTCCTGGTTGGGCATGTGGAGATCGGTGATGACGGCATGCAGGGCGTCGCGGTGCTCGTTGAGCCACATGAGGGCGTCGATGCCGTCGGAGGCGAGCACGACGCGGAAGTTGAGACGCTGGAGCACCTCACGAGCGACTTCCCTGACCGCAGGCTCGTCATCGACGAAGAGGATGGTCTGCCCTCTGGCTTGGAAGGGGGGGGTCCAGCGTGCGTGGAGGGCTTCATGTGGAGGCGTGGCGGGATCCGCAGGCAGGAAGGCGGTGAACACGGTGCCTTTCTCCTGCTCGGAGGAGACGTCGATGAAGCCGTCGTGGCTTTTGACGATACCCAGCACGGTGGCGAGGCCGAGGCCGGTGCCTTTGCCAGTGGGCTTGGTGGTGAAGAAGGGGTCGAAGATGCGCTCACGGATTTCCGGCGGGATGCCGGTGCCGGTGTCCTGCACACTGAGGGCCACGAAATGGCCGGTTCGGGCGTTGGGCGGCATGCCGACGTGGACGAGGCCGATTTCAGCGTATTTGGCACGCAGGGTGAGGGTGCCGCCGGCGGGCATCGCATCGCGGGCATTGATGCAGAAGTTCAGCAGCACTTGGTGGATCTGGGTGACATCGCCAATGATCGGGGGCAGCTCTTTTTCGTAGTCGAGTACGATGTTGATGTTCTTGGGGAAGGTGCTCTGGATCATGCCCTGCATCTCCCGCAGCAGGTGGATGGCAGGAACTGGAGCCCGTTCGCCGCCGACGCCTTTGGCGAAGGTGAGAAGCTGGCGCACCATGTCGGCGGCGCGGCGGGCGCTCGAGTCGAACAGATCGACGATGCCCGGGGCGCCAGGATACTTTGCCTTGAGAAGATCGGAGCCCATGAGGATGGGGGCGAGCGCGTTGTTCAGGTCATGGGCGATGCCTCCCGCCAGGGCACCGAGGGTTTCCTGGCGTTGCGAGCGCAGCAGGCGCTCTTCGAGAGCCTTGGTTTCCGTCAGATCATGGCAGACAGCCAGGATGCCGGAGGGGTCGCCCTGCTGCTGTTTGAGCAGGGTGAAGTTGGCCAGGACGACCAGATCTCTTCCATCCCGTGTTTTATGGCGCATTTCACCGTGCCACTGGCCCTGCTCGAAGACGGTACGCAGAACGAGGTCGCGATGCTGGTCCGATTCCCGGCAAATTCTCTCAATGATGGGGCCGTTCAGAACCTCCTGCAGGCTGAAGCCGTAAAGTCGCTCGGCACCAGCATTCCACAACTGGACACGCCTGTCAGTGTCGCAGACGAAGATGGCGTCGGTAGCCAGATCGATGAGCTGCGCCTGCTGGCGGATGCGCTCCTCGGCTTCTTTTTGCGTGGTGACATCGTTTTGGATGCCGATGAAGTGCGTCAGGCGGCCGCTGGCGTCACACAGTGGGGAGATGTGCACCTCGTTCCAAAACGGCGTGCCGTCCTTGCGGTGGTTGCGCACGGTCACCTTGCAGCCGGAGCCAGAGCGGACGGCATCGCTCATGATTTTGACAGTGGCTGGATCAGTACACTTCCCCTGAAAGAGACGCGGGTTTTTGCCCAGCAGCTCAGCCTCCGCATAACCGGTGATGTGTTCACAAGCGGCGTTGCAGGCGATGATGGGATTGTCCGGCTGGCGTGCATCGGTGATCATCATGCCGGTGGTGGCGGCGCTGATGGCGCGCTGGTAAAGCCGCTGCGTCCCCTCCATCTGATGCCGGTAGGCTGCCATCTCGATGGTGGTCAGCAGCTCGCGCTCCTCGAAGGGCTTCACGAGGTAGCCATAGGGCAGCGCGGCCTTGGCCCGCTGTACGGTGGCGGTGTCTGAATGGGCGGTGAGGAAGACCACGGGCACGTCAAGCCGCACACGCAGCTCATGGGCTGTGGTGATGCCATCCCGGTCTCCCTGGATGATGATGTCCATGAGCACGAGGTCGGGAGGATCTTGCTCAGCGAGCTGCATCGCGGCGGCGGCGTTGTCTGCGATGCCGGTGATCGCGAAACCCTGCTTTTCCAGGCGGCGTTTGAGATCACGCGCCACGATGCCCTCGTCCTCGACAATGAGGATGCGTTTGCAGGCAAAGGGAGCGGCGGGGTCAGTTGCGCTCAGCATAGACAAGTTCGTTGAAGTCCAGGCGGAAGGTCGTGCCGCCCTGGCTGGAGATTGTCAGATGCCCCTTGATCTGGGCGACCAGCGTGTCCACAAGCTCCAAGCCGAGAGATTGGGACTGCGCGATGTCAAACCCCGCCGGCAGGCCCGGGCCGTCATCGGTGACCGAGAGGGAAAAGCCCTCAGCTACGCGGTGCAGACGCACTTCCAAGCGGTGCGGCGCACCGTCTTTGAAGGCGTGCTTGAAGGCGTTGGAGACAAGCTCGTTGAGAATGAGGCCGACCGGAATGGAGGTGTCGATGTTCAGCATGACATCCTTGTCAGCTTCCACTGACAGTTGGACGTGGCCGCTGGTGGCCGCATAGTTGCGGTGCAGGAATCCGGTCAACTGACGGACGTATTCCCCGAAGTCCACCCTGGCCAGGGTGTCCGTCTGGTAGAGGCGCTCATGGATCATGCCCATGGCCCGTACGCGGTGCTGGCTCTCCTGGAGCAGGGTGCGGGCGTTCTCGTCCCTGACCGTGTCCGCCCGCATGGCGAGCAGGCTGGAGATGACCTGGAGGTTGTTCTTCACGCGGTGGTGGATTTCCTTCAGCAGGGTTTCCTTTTCCCGCAGGGACTGCTCCATGCGCGTCTCCGCCTGGACGCGTTCGGTGATGTCGCGCGCGACGCCGAAAATCCCGGTGAGGTTTCCATGGTCATCCACCTCCGGCGTCACCCGGTCCTCGATCCAGCGGTATTCACCGGACTTGATGCGGATGCGGTACTCCCGCTCCCCAGGTCGCTTGCTGGAGTAGATTCTTTCCGTGGACTCCCGCAATGCCGCGTGGTCCTCAGGATGTACGAGCTGGAACCACAGGCTCTGGTCGTGGATGAAATCCTCGGAGGAATAGCCCAGGATGCGCTCCGCCTTCGGGCTGACAAACAGCACCTCCCCGGCATAGGGTGTCTCCTCCGTGGTCCGCACCCGGTAGATGATCTCGTCGATGCCGGAGAAGATTTTGCGCTGCATCATCTCACTCTCACGCAGCGCCTCCTCATCCTCCCTGCGCCTGGTGATGTCCTCGGAGAACATGATGATGCCTGAGACGGCCCCTTCGGGCGAATGCCAGGGGCGCACCTGCCAGCGCAGCCAATGGACGGTGCCGTCGGCACGTTCAAAGCGGTCTTCTTTCGAATCAATGACCTCTCCTGCCAGCGCACGTCGATGCACCTCTTTCCAGCGTTCGGGAATCTCGGGGAAAACGGTGTAATGGGACAGCCCGATGATGTCCCTGCCGGCCAGGCCGTAATCCCTGAGCCAGTTCTGGCTCACCACGAGATAACGCATGTCCTTGTCACACATCGCAAGGGCGGCCGGAGCATTCTCGATGAACAGCCTCAGCCTCTCCTCGCTATCGCGTAGCGCGGCGGTGCGCTCCCGCACCCGCAGTTCCAGGTCCTCGTTGGACCGGCGCAGGGTGTCCTCGGCGTGCTTTTGCTCGGTGCTGTCGAATGAAATGCCCAGCATGCGCACCGCCTCTCCCGCTGCATTGCGATCGAAGCGGGCGGACACCGTATTCCAGCGAACCTCGTCGGTGTCAGCTCGGCGGTGACGGTGCTCCGACTTGAAAAAGGCACTCTTCTCCAGTGCTTGTTTGAAGGCAGCATCAACGGACGGCAGGTCTTCGGCGAGCACGAGGGAACGCCACGTATCGACGGTGGCCATGCCCTCTGGATCAGGTGGGAGACCCAACTGCCGGTAAGTCGCCTCGCTCCAATGGGCTGATCCCGTCCGAAGATCCACTTCCCACAGACCCAAGTTGGCCGTCTCTATGGCCAGGCTCAGACGCTCCTCACTGGTGCGCAGCGCCTCGACCGCGCACTTCTGCGCCGTGATTTCCGTGCGAATGGCCACAAACCGGTAGGGCTTGCCATCCGCGCTCAAAAACGGCACGATCGTGGTGGCCACCCAGTAGTGTAACCCGCTTTTCGCCCGGTTTTTGATCTCCCCCTTCCACACACCGCCATTGCTGATGGTGCGCCACAGATCGTGGAAGAATTCCTTCGGATGATGGCCGGAGTTCAGGATGCGATGATCCTGGCCCAGCAGCTCCTCGCGGGAATACTGGGAAATCTCGCAGAACTTGTCATTCGCATAGGTGATCCTTCCGCGTGCGTCCGTGATGGCGACGATGGAATGCTGGTCCAGCGTCCGCTTCATGTCCTCAAGCTCCTGCAAAAGGACGGCGGCACGCTTCTCCGCCGTGCGCTCCTCGCTCACGTTCCGGAACACCAGCACCACGCCTTGGACGGCACCCGCGGTATCACGGATCGGTGCGGCGCTGTCCTCAATCGAAATCTCCCGGCCATCGCGGGCCAGCAGCACAGTGTGGTTGGCCAGTCCGTGGGTTTCACCGGTGGCCAGCACGTCGTCCACCGGGATGACGGCTGGCTGGCGTGTCTCCTCGTTGATGATGCGGAAGACTTCGTCGACGGGTCGGCCCAGCGCCTCCGCCTCCGGCCAGCCGGTGAGCTTTTCCGCGACCGAATTCATCCGGGTGATGCGCCGTTGGGCATCCGTGGCCAGCACGGCGTCGCCGATCGAGCGGAGCGTGACGTCAAGATTCTCTCTGTTCAGCCGCAAAGCTTCATCCGCCCGCCAGCGCTCGGTGATGTCGCGTATGATCGACGACGCCCCAACGATCCGGCCGGAGCTGTCCTTGACCGGCGAAATCGTCGCCGAGACATGCAGTTGGCGGCCATCCTTTGTCACGCGCACCGTCTCGCAGTGGCTCACCTTTTCCCCGCGAGAGATGCTCGCGAGAAGCTGCGCTTCCTCCCCCAGCCGGTCGGGCAGAGACAGCCTCGTCACCGGCATGCCTACCGCTTCCATCGCCGTGTAGCCAAACAGCCGCTCGGCACCCGGATTCCAGCTCGTGATGATGCCGTCCAAGGTCTTACTAAAAATCGCATCATCGGAAGATTCGATGATAGCGCTCCAATGGAGGTGTGTCAGTTCAGTGGAAAGGGTCAAGACTTGTGTTAAATCCTTAAAATATTGTTTACACAAGGACGGCGCGTTGTGTCCAGAATATTATGAGCCGGGCATTCACTCAAGACTGCCAATCAATCGGCCGCTCACAAGGCCAAGAATGCCGCGCTCCTGGATCAGCCACGAATCGGCGGCCCATACCACACGTAGCACATCAGATACACGATGATGCCGGTGACGGAGACGTACAGCCAGACGGGCAGGGTCCATTTGGCCATGCGTTTGTGTTTATCAAAACGCTGACGCAGCGCCGGAACGACGGTCATGATGATCATCGGCAGGTTCAAGACGGCCAGCGGGATGTGCGTGAACAGGATGGTGAAGTAGATCGGACGTGTGAGGCCGGTGCCGGCAAACTTCACGTGGCCGGCATGGTAGTGGTAATACAGGTAGCAGCCGAGAAACGCGGTGGAGAAGAGCAGCGCGACTACCATGCTCGCGATGTGCGGCTTGCGCTGGCCGATCTTGATCATCGCGAGGCCGAGGAGGATGTGAAACAGCGCGCAGCCGTTGAAAATCGTGTAGAGCTTCGGGAGTTCGGTGACGTCCATGGGTTACTTCGTGCCAACCGGCGTGTAAGGTGTCTTTTTCTGCTCGTTGAGGAGGTAGCGCAGATCTTTGCGCAACTTTTCGTCCCAGAACTTCGCGAATTCGGGGTCGGGATTCAAAATGTCCTCCAAGCCACGCACGTGGCCGAGATGATCAATGACGGCGACGCGCAGATCGTGGATGTATTTGTCCTCCGGCGAGAGACGATCCTTCTCCGGCATGTCCTGCACGGGGCGGAACTGTGCCTGGCTGGTCATGAACTTGCGCACGGCGTCTTTGTCGCCGTTCACGAACCACCAGTTGGCATCGTCCTTGATGCCGAGTCCGCTGGCGAATTTCTTCATCATCTCGGGCGTGTCGTCGGCATCGAGTGTGAAGCTGACAAACTGCAGATTGGGTTCGTTGCCAAACTCCTGATGCAATTTCATCAGCTTCGCGATCACGGCGGCGCATCCACGCGGGCAGCGGGTGAAGACCCAGGAGATTACGAGCACCTTGCCCTTCAACTCCGCGAGATGGACCTTTTTGCCGCTGCGTTCGGTGAGTTCGAGATCCTTCTCAAGACGGCCGAGCACGGGCGGGCGGTCCTGCTTGTCGATGCGTGAACGGTAGATGAGGTAGTTGTAAAAGACGACGATGCCGAGCACGGCGATGATGATCGGCGCCCAGATGGAGAGCGGGTGCAAAGGTTCGCGGCTCGCTGTTCGCTGTTCGCTGTTGGAGGAAGAGGGTTCGTTCATGGCATGGCAGAGTTACGCGCGTTTCCAGGCAAGGGTGGATACGACGAGGATGGCCGGGAGATACATCAGCGTGCAGAAGAAGAGCTTGCGGGCGGTGACGCGCTCGGGCTGGCGATTGAAACGCAAGGCGAGATGGCAAAGCCAGCCGCTGAGCAGCAACGCCGGGGGCAGAAACCACCACGCGTGCGCGACTCCAGCATAAACTGGATAAAACATGAGCAGCACCGTGCTGACCGAATACGCGAGCGCGTGACGCGAGGTGCGCGCTCCTTCCTCGTCGTCGTTGGCTAGCATGACGAAGCCGCCTTTGCGATACTCGTCGCGATACATCCAGTTGATGGCGAGGAAGTGCGGCAATTGCCAGAGGAACAGCAGCAGAAACAGATAGATGGCGCCGGGTTCCAGCATGAGCTGCCAGCGGAAATGTGGAATGGAGCCGGCAGGCAACGGTCCCGCCGCGCCCGCCCAGCCGATGAGCGGCGGCAGAGCACCTGAGACAGCACCGACGAGGGTGTTGGTGGCGCTTTGACGCTTCAGTGGGGTGTAGATGAACAAATAGACGGCAAGAGTGAGCGCCGTGAGTGCCGCGGCCTCCATGTTCACACGAATGGTGAGATGAATGAGCGCCCAGGCGCTGAGGAGCCAGCCGATGCCGAATGCGGCGGAAGGACTCACGCGACCGGAGGGCAGGGGACGGTCCGCGGTGCGTTGCATGCGCGAGTCGGGCTCGATCTCCATGAGTTGGTTGAACACGGCGGCGCCAAAGGCGGCCAGCGTGCTGCCGATGATCGTGTGCGTGAGCAACCAGAGATCGAAACCATGCGGTGCCCGCAGCCAAAAACCCACAAACGTGGTGACGATGACGAGCGCACTGAGGCGGAACTTCGTCAGGGTCAGCAGGTCACGGGCGGTCATGATCGGCTAGCGGAAGAATTTTTTGGCCTTCTCGAAGAAGCTTTCTTCCATGGGCGATGTCTGCTCACCGAGAGATTTGGCGAATTCATCGAGCTTCTCACGCTGCTCAGGGTTGAGCTTGGTCGGCACGGCGATCTGGACGTGCACATAAAGGTCGCCGTGATGATCGGAACCGAGAGTTTTCATGCCTTTGCCGCGCAGGCGGAAGGTGGTGCCGTTTTGCGTGCCTGCGGGGATTTTGACCGCGGCCTGGGCTTCCATCGTCGGAACAGTGATTTCACCGCCAAGCGCGGCGACAGCGAATGAGAGCGGCATGTCGCAATGCAGGTCGTCGCCTTCACGTTCGAAAATCTCATGCTGCTTCACCTGGATGACGATGTAGAGGTCGCCGGGCGGGCCATTCTTGATGCCGAGGTCACCGTTGCCAGTGGAGCGCAGACGCGAACCATCTTCGATGCCGGCGGGGACCTTCACACGAACCTTCGTGCGTTCCTTCGAGCGACCGGTGCCATGGCAGGTGCGGCAGGGATCGCTGACCGTCTCACCACTGCCGCTGCAATCCGGGCAGGTCTGCTGAATTTGGAAAAAGCCGCGTGAGCTGATCACCTGACCGACACCACCACAGGTGCGGCAGGTTTTTTTGCCACCACCGGAGGCGGAGCCGGAACCGGAACACGTTTTGCACGAGGCGCTGCGTTCGTATTCGATCTCGCGTTCGCAGCCGTGAGCTGCTTCTTCCAGCGTGATTTCCATGCCATAGCGCAAGTCGTTGCCACGCTGCGGACCATCGCGACGACGGCCACCACCTCCGCCGCCACCACCGAAGAACTGCTCGAAGATGCCACCGCCGCCACCGCCAAAGACTTCGCGGAAGATGTCGAAGGGATCGTGGAAACCGCCGCCAAAGCCACCAGCGGACGGGCCGCCCATGCCACCAGCGAAGGCGGCGTGACCATAGCGGTCGTAGGCAGCGCGTTTTTGTTCGTCGCTGAGCACATCGTAGGCTTCGCCGACTTCCTTGAATTTTTCCTCGGCGGTCTTGTCACCCGGATTTTTGTCCGGGTGATATTTCACCGCGAGCTTGCGGTAGGCCTTTTTCAAATCGTCGGCAGAGACGTCACGGGAGACGCCCAGCACTTCGTAGTAGTCGCGTTTTTCGGCCATGCGGGTGAATTGGAAATGGGAGAGCTGATTACGCGGCTGCGGGTCCGCTGGAAACAATGACGCTGGCGGCGCGCAGCAGGCGGTCCTTGAGCTTGTAACCTTTGCGGGTCACACGGATGACAGTGCCCTCGGCGATGGTGGTGCTGGCCTCCTGGGAGACGGCTTCGTGGAGGTTGGGGTCAAAGGCTTTGCCCTGCGCCTCGATTTCCTGCACACCGCAGTCGCGCAGAAAATCTTGAAGCTGGCGGTTCACCATGCTCATGCCCATGAAGATCATGGATTTCTCCGACTCGGCACGGGCGGCTTCGAGGCCCATGTCGAAATTGTCGAGGATGGGGAAAAGCGCGCGCAGCAGGTCCGCATTGGCATAGGCGCGGGTTTCCTGAGCCTCACGGGCGGAGCGTTTGCGGAAATTGTCGAGTTCCGCCTGGCTGCGGTAGGCGAGATCCTTCCAGCGCTGCATTTCCTGCGTGAGCGCTGTCATGGGATCGGGCGGAGGCGCTTCTTCAACGGCGGGTGCTTCCTCGTTGGCTACAGCGGCTGCAAGGGATGGATCAGCGTCAGGATCGGTCTGCTGGGTCGTTTCGGGACTCGGCTCGGTCATAGAAGGGAAGTTCGCGGGGTTTGGGGGGCCGCGACTATGCCGTCTTCTGCATGGCAATCAAGGTGATGTCATCATGCGAGCGCCGTCCTTGCAGGAAGTGCTCCAGATCGGCGATGAGACCGCCGATGACGGCCTTGGGGCCATGCGGGGCGTATTTGGCCAGCCGGTCCTGTACGCGTTCCTCGCCGAACTCGTGTCCCTTCGGGTCCATGGCCTCGTTCACACCGTCGGTGTAGAGCAGGAGGCAGTCGCCAGGCTGCATTTCGAAGCTCAGGTCCTTGGTGACCCGCTCGAAGACAGCTCCCTTGTCGAGACCGACGCCGAGTCCGGGCGGGTGGAGTGCCTCGACCTTGCCGGATTCCTTGCGCCAGAGCAGGGCGGCGTTGTGGCCGGCGCGGGCGAGTGTGAGCTTGGAGCCGTCCGGCTCGGCCACGATGTAGGACATGGTGATGAACATGTCCTCGCGGATGTCCGGGGCGATCTGGCGGTTCACGGCGGCGAGGACGGCGGTGGGGGAGGAGGAGGTGTTCGACTTCGCACGCATGAGTGTGCGGCACATCACCGTGATCATGGCGGCCCCGATGCCTTTGCCGGACACGTCGGCGATCACGGCACCGAACCGTCCATCTGGCAGCGTCAGGTAATCAAAGTAGTCGCCGCTCAGCGTGCGTGCGGGGATGTTTTTCCCGGCGATGACGAAACCGGGCACCACGGGATCGTGATCGGGCAGGAGCACCTGCTGGATCTGACTGGCATTCTGCAGCTCCTGCTGGTCCATGCGGTGCTTGGCCGCCTCCTGGTGCGACATGGCGTTGGCCAGCGCGAAGGCGGACTGCTCAATGAGTGAATTGAAGACTTCAAAGTCGTTGGCGTTGTAATTGCGGCCCGACTTCGGGGATGTCACGGCCAGAATGCCGAGATGCCGCGTGCCAAAGCTCAACGGCCCGATCATGGCGGTGACATTTTGCTGCTGCATGACGATTTCCAGGCCGAGCCGCGGATCGGCGCCGAGGTCCGCCAGCAACTCGGCCTTGTGTTGGGCGAAAATGCCACCGAGGAGGCCCTGCTCCACCGCGACAGCATGCATGCGCAGCGTGCTCAGCAATGTGGCTGGATTGTCCTTCATCATCTGCCGGGCGCGTTCTGGCAGCGCGATGAGCGGGGCGCAGAAGTCAGAATAATGCCGCGGCACGAGCTGTTGCGTGGCCTCGTCGAGCAGATACAGCGCCCCTCCCGTACTTTGGGTCACGCGGATGGCGCCTTCGACGACGAGCCGGTACATTGAGGCTCGTTGGTCATCGCGCCAGATCGCCTCCCCCAGGTCATGCAGGAAGTGAAACATGCGCCGCTCTTCCGCCACGATGGCCGCGCCTTCCTCCCGCGTCGTCTTCAACTGCTGGTTCAACAAGCGCAGGTGTTGCACCAGCAGCATCACACCCGCCGCCAGCAGCAGCACCAGCAAAGCAAGAAATAAGGTGGTCATGGGTGGGGTGGCGCTGCCGGTGCCTCCGGTCTGCGCTCAGGCGTTGCTTGGGGCCGCATGCGCCGCCAGCTCCTTTTCCAAAAAGTCGATCACGTCATGGAAACGGCATTCATTGGCAGGGCTCACACCCGCCAGGGTTTGATGCGCGTCCAGCACATGCTGTGTCTGCGTTTCCTTGCACTCGGCAGCTGTCTCACCGCATTGCTGGAGTGCCTTGCAGGCGTCCTTGCGCTCCTTCTGCCAGAGCTTGCCTTCCTGGTCCAGCTCCAAAATGTGGTCCAGGCCCAGGCTGGTGATGAGATGAAGGTTGCGCTGGTTGGCATTGAGCACGCTCAGCGTTCCGCCGCCAGACTCGCGTGCCGCCACGGCGGCGCCGGTCAGCATGCCCAGGAATGTCGAGTCCATCATCGGGCAGCGCTCCAAGTCCACCACGAGATTCGAGATGCCTTTGTCAAGGATGCGGTGCAGCGCCTTTTTTGCCTGCACGGAATTTTGAAAAGTACCCCGGCCGTCCACCCTCATCCAAAAAACCGGACCGATGACGCCAACAAGAATGTTCGTGGGAGGAGTCATGCAGTGCGGGGTTAGTTCCAAAGCGCCGACTGCTGGCTCACCAGCTCCTCTTTGCCGCGCAGAACGGTTACGCGCCACGCGATCACCCGGCCGCTCTTCTGATACTCCTCGCCGGTGACCTGGAATTTGGAGACATTGTTGCGGTGGATGTCCTCGACGATCTGCTCCTGCACACGCGTCTTGAGGCCGGAATGCTCCTGCATGTACTCGAAGCGCACGGTCACCGGTCCGGCGGAGCGATCGTTCACCTTCCAAAACACCGCGTAGTAGTGGCCGAAGCGCTCCATGATTTCCTTCTTGGTCACGGCACCATACATGAAGTGCTGTCGTTCGAAAACGATCGGTGGATCAATGGTTCGTGCCTGGTAGTTGGGCATCAGGTGGTAGTATTTCACCTTGCCGATTCGTCCCCCGGGCCCGTTGACGGCGCTTGAGCACGCGGAAAGCAGGAAAACCAGGATGGCAAGGCATCCGAGGTGGAGGCAGGAGGAGCGTGACTCGTTCGTCATGAAGACTTGAATATTGGAATCAGGACGCATGATGTCAACGCTCCCTTCGATTCTTCACAATGCCCAAGTAAAATTCACAAAAGTGAGACAGGGTCCACATCCCAGGTCACAATCACGTCCTCCGGCAGCGTTGTGGCCTCCATGACCTGCCGCAGATGACGGCACAACGGGCGGATTTTTGCCGTGCGCAGCAGCAGTTGGAAGCGGAACTGACCATGTGCCTTGGCCACTGCGCACGGCGCTGGCTCACCCATGATCACGCCTTCCGGCAAACCATCGGCCAGCCGGCGGTGCAGCGTTTGCAGCGCCAGCTCGGCACGCGCCTGATGCTTGCCCCGGCTTGCGAGGATGACCACGTGGGTGAATGGCGGATAATGAAACGCGCGTCGCTGATCCAACTCCTGCTGCGCGAAGCCCTCGAAGTCGTTGTGGCGGGCAAACTGCACCGCCGGACTGTGCGGCGCGTACGTTTGCACCACGACCTCGCCCTTGAGTTCGCCCCGTCCTGCTCGTCCCGCCACCTGCACCAGCAGTTGCAGCGTGCGTTCGGCGGCGCGGAAATCCGGCAGGTTCAGCGCCAGATCCGCGTTCAGCACGCCCACCAGCGTCACATTTGGAAAATCGAGCCCTTTGGCGATCATCTGCGTGCCGATGAGAAGATCGATCTTCTGCGCCCGGAAATCCCGCAGCAGATGGCGCAGTTGGTTTTTGCGCTGGATCGTGTCCGTGTCCACACGGGCGATGCGCGCCTGCGGAAACACCTCCCGCACCACCTCCTCCACGCGTTCCGTCCCGAATCCGGCGAATTTCAGCCCCGGCTCGTTGCAGGACGGGCATCGGGACGGCGGCAGACGCCGCGATCCGCAGACATGGCAGACGAGCCGGTTCTCGTGTTTGTGCAGCGTCATCGGAATGCTGCAATCCTGGCAATGCACCGTCTCGCCACAGGCCAGGCAGCTCAGAGTGGTGTTGAAACCGCGCCGGTTTAAAAACAGGATCGTCTGCTCCTTGTTCTCCAGCCGTGTGGTGATCGCCGCACGCAGCTTTTCGGAGAGGATTCCGGCGTTTGCCACCGTGGTGCCCGTGCCTTTGCGCCGCTCCAGCCGCATGTCGATGATGCGGATCAGCGGCAGCGTGCGCCCGTCGGTGCGGCGGGTCAGTTTGAGCAGCTCATACTTGCCGCTCGTGGCGTTTTCGAAGGATTCGAGGCTTGGTGTCGCGCTGCCGAGCAACACGACGCATTTTTCGAGGCTGCCGCGCACCACGGCGACATCGCGCGCATGGTAGCGTGGCGTCTCATCCTGCTTGAACGACGGCTCGTGCTCCTCATCGACGATGATGATGCCCAGTCGCTCCAGCGGCGCAAAAATCGCGCTCCGCGCTCCGATCACGATGTCTGCGCGGTCTTCGTGAATTTTGAACCACTCGTCGTGGCGCTCGCCTTCGCTCAAATGGCTGTGCAGCACGGCGATTCGATCACGCCGGTCGGCAAAACGCGCCTTGAAGCGCTCGATGGTCTGCGGCGTGAGGCTGATCTCCGGTACGAGCACCAGCGCCGTGCCACCGCGCTCCAGCACACGGGCAATCGCCTGCAAATACACTTCCGTCTTCCCGCTGCCCGTGATCCCGTGCAGCAGGATCGGCTTCTTGTCGTCCGTGGACTCGAGTGCTGCCACGATGCGTGCATAAGCCGTCTGCTGTTCTTCGGTCAGCGTCAGCGCCTGGTTGGGCAGAAATTCCTCATCGTGAAACGGATCACGCTCCACGCGCACCTCGCTGCGCGTGATCCAGCCCGCCTTGAGCAAAGGTTTGAGAACCGCGGCGGCACGCGGCACATCCTGGCGGATCTGGCTCAGCGTCGCCTCGCCTTTGAAGCTGCGCAGGAGGTCGAGCACACGGGCTTGCATCGGCGCCTTGTGCCGCAGCTTCTCGAAAACCTCCGGCGGCGGCTCCTTCACGAGCTTCAGGTGGCTGTCCGTCACAAAACTGCCCGGTTTGTCGCGCACGGCCTGCGGCAGCATCGTGCGCAGCACCTGATGTGGCGGCACGAGGTAGTATTCCGCGATCCATTTTGCCAGCGCGAGCAGCCCCGGCGTGAACATCGGTCGCGAACCGATGATCGAGGCCACTTGCTTCAAGCGGCCGCGATGCGGCGACTCTCCGGGCAGGCCGATTACCACCGCGTTCACCCGGCGGTTCTGCAACGGCACCATCACCCGCGATCCCACGACCACCTTGCCCGCCATCTCCTCTGGAATCGCATAATCCAGCTCCATCACCGCCGTGCCCTCGAGCTGCACACGGGCGATGCGCGTGGCGGCGCGCTCGACGATCTCCGCTCCAAACAGATCGCTCTGCCGGGGCTGGTTCGTGGTGTTTCTGGCTGCGGGCGGCATGATGTCATCCTAGCTGGCGCAAATCCTCCGCCCAAATGATTCTTCTTTTGAGAAACAAAAGCGCCCGTGCCATTGTTTCCACGCAAGCAGCACGGCGCGATTCGGCATGTGGCGTTTTCTGACAGATCACTGGCGCGACGGCGTGGAGATTCTCATCCTCGCCGCGCTGGCATATCATGGCTATCTGTTCTTCCGTGCGACGCGTGGCGCGCGCATCCTGACCGGCCTGCTCATTTTGCTGCTCGGACTCGCGCTCATCTCGCTGCTGCTGGAGCTTTCGGTCATCAGCAGCCTGCTGCAGCGCTTCTCTGTTTTCCTCGCCATCGCGCTGGTGGTCATCTTCCAGCCGGAACTGCGCCGCGTGCTCGCAGAGCTGGGCAGCAGCCGCATTTTCTCCTTCAACCGGCCTGACCCCGAGGCGCTCGATGTCCTGATCGAGGCCATGCAGCAGCTTTCCTCGCATCGCTGCGGCGCCTTGTTCGCCTTGAAGCGTGGCATCGATCTGAAGCCCTTCGCGGAATCCGGTGTGGAGCTGGATGCAGTCATCTCCACCGAGCTGATCACCACCATTTTCCAGCCCAAGACGAACCTGCACGATGGCGGTGCCATCATCGACCAGGGGCGCATCTCCGCCGCGGGCTGCGTGTTTCCCGTGAGCCAGCGCGACGTGCAGGACCGCGCCATCGGCCTGCGCCATCGTGCCGGCATGGGCATCACCGAGGAAACCGACGCCATTGCGCTTGTCGTTTCCGAGGAAACCGGCGCGCTCTCGCTGTGCTTCGAGGGCAGGATGGAGCACGACCTTGAGCCTGCCCGTCTGCGTGAGCGCATCAATGCCATCTTGAACGAAGGGGCTGCCGCCTCCACGTCTGAACCCGCATCGGAGGTCGGTCATGAACTGGGGACTTCGGCTTAAAGAACTCGTCGCGCGCAACTGGCGGGAGAAGATCATCTCGATTCTCCTCGCGTTTCTGTTCTGGTTCATGATGAAGGCGCAGGATGCCCGGCATTCCCAGCCTTACGTCCCGCAGCAGATGAAGGTGACCCCCTCGGCCATCCCGGCGCCGCCTCAGCTCGCTCCGACGCTCGATCCCTCCACCGACGTCCAGCCGAACCTTGCCCCCTCGTTGCCTCCGCCTCCAGATGTCGAAACCACGCCTCCAGCGTCGTCTGGCGCAGGAATCGGCAAGTCCACCGGGCTTTGACACCCCGGACGTTCTGAGTTAGAACCGGCGGCCTATGTCTGAAAAGCGCCAGTTCTTCGGCACCGACGGCGTCCGTGCCGTGGCCAATCGCCATCCCATGACCCCCGAGTTCGTCATGCGCCTCGCGCAGGCGGCAGCCGTCGTGCTCGGAGGCAAACCGGAAAGTGGAGAGCGTCCGAAGGCTGTTTTGGGCCGCGACACACGTGCTTCAGGAGAAATGCTGGAGTGCGCCCTTGCCGCAGGTCTCAATTCCGCGGGCGTGGATGTCATCATGGCAGGCCAATTGCCCACGCCAGCCGTCGCCATGCTCAGCGCGCAGCTCGGAGCGCAGATGGGCGTCATCGTCTCCGCCTCGCACAACCCCTTCACCGACAACGGCGTCAAATTCGTCCACGGCGACGGCCACAAGCTCAACGACAAGACCGAGATCGCCATTGAGCGCCTCGTCCTCGGCAATGAAGACACGCCCCGCCCGGAAGGCCGCGGCATTGGCCGCATCACCAAGCTCGCGGATGGTGTGGAGCGTTATGTTGCACATGCAGTCTCCTCGATGGAAGGAGTGCGGCTCGACGGCATGCGCGTCGCGCTCGACAACGCGCACGGCGCGGCCTCCTACACCAGTGCGCTCGCCCTGGAGCAGCTCGGCGCGGACGTTTCGCTGTTTCACAGCGAGCCGGATGGTTTCAACATCAACGAGGAATGCGGCTGCACGCACTCGGAGGAGATTGAGCGCATCGTGCGTCAATCCCAGGCCCAGGCAGGCATCGCGCATGATGGCGACGCGGATCGCATCGCGCTTTGCGATGAAGAGGCCATCGCCCTCGATGGCGACGAGCTCATGGCCATCGCCGCCGAGGCCATGCTGCGCAAAGGAACGCTCAAGCAAAACACGCTGGCCGTCACGATCATGAGCAACTACGGCCTGGATGACCTCGTCTCCCGCCTCGGCGGACGCGTCATCCGCACCGGCGTGGGCGATCGTTACGTGCTGGAGGAAATGCGTGCACGCGGGCTCAACTTCGGTGGCGAGCAGAGCGGCCACATCATCTTCGGCGACTGGGCCACCACCGGCGACGGTCTCATCGCCGGCCTGCAAATCCTGCGCATCATGAAGGAAACCGGCGAGCCGCTCAGCCAGCTCCGCAAGTGCCTGAAAAAATTCCCGCAGTGCGCCCGCAACCTCCGCGTGCGCGCCAAGCCTCCCATCGACCAGCTCGTCGAGGCGCAAAAAATTATGAAGGAGACCGAGAAGAAGCTTGGCGACTACGGCCGCGTCCTCCTCCGTTACTCCGGCACCGAACAGATCATCCGCCTTCTCGTCGAAGGCCGCGATGTCGAGTATCTCGAAGCGCAGGCGGACAAGATCGCGTCAGCGGTGCTCGCGCAGATCGGATAGAACACGCCCTCCGATGAAAGATCACTTCGAATTCGCTCTGGCGATTGGTTCCTGCATCCTCATTGGCTGCGGCACGATTAGCATGGCATTTGGTACGCTGCCCGGACTGGTGGCAGGTGCCGTAGCCATTGTCGTTGGATTCCGGCTTCTTAACAAAGCCTGGCAAATGTCGAAAAAGCAGTGACGTGAGCCATTACTTCATCACCGGCACCGACACCGACGCAGGCAAGACCTACGTCACCTGCCTGTTGCTGGAGGCGTTGAAACGTGAAGGCAAACGCGTCGCCGGCTTCAAACCCTTCGTCTGCGGCTCACGCGATGACGCGATTCATCTCGCCAACGCGAGCAGCGAAGGTTTGACCGTTGAAGACGTGAATCCGGTCTGGTTCAAGGTTCCTGCGGCACCGTACGCCGCTGCGCTGATGGAAAACCGTCGCTTTGAGCTGAACGATGTCATCGCCAAGTTTCACGAACTCGCGCAAAAGCACGAGCATGTGCTCGTCGAGGGCGCTGGTGGCTGGGAGGTGCCGTTGAACGAGTTTTCCACCATGGCCGACTTCGCGCAGCGACTTGCGCTGCCCGTCATCGTCGTCGTGAACAACAAGCTCGGCTGCCTCAACCACACGATCCTCACCGTGCGCAACATCCAGGCCCGTGGCCTCGCCTGCGCTGGCGTTTTGCTCAACTACGTCCACGACGAGCGCGACGCCGCGAGCATCAGCAACCGCATGGTGCTCGAACATTTTCTCGACGTGCCCGTGCTCGGCGAAATCATGCACGGCGAGACGGAGATCGAGTGGCCGTTGTAACCGACATTGCACGCCTCGTGATCCACATCACAGGCCCAAAGGGCCGTCGGACTCAGCCCAGGGCGGCAGCCCTGGGTTTCGCGTGAGGAAACATCGCGATGAAAAAGGTCGCGCCCTGAATGGGCGCGGGAGAGCCTGCGCATGGCTCCTGCGCTCCTTCAGAGCGCCACACAATGAACGCATGGATTTTGCGAGAAACCCAGGCCTGGCGGCCTGGGCTGATTTCTGCGGCCCTTCAGGCCGCAACTCGCCCACAGCAACGCTTTGCCACCGCGACGACTCCCAGCCCCACCAAAACCCCCAACCCCATCGATGGCGGGATGTCGCTGGGCCAGTGTGCGCCGCAATACACACGCGAATACGCCACAGCTGCGGCGAGGAAATACATGATCAGGCCCGCACGACGGTAAAAACAGGCGATGACGGTGGCGGCGGCGAACATGTTGACCGTGTGGCTCGACGGAAACGACTTGCCGTTGGTCTGGCTGCTGGGTTCGCTGGGTTTGACTTCCGGCACTTTGAACAAACGCATGAACGAAGGCGAAGCCCTGCCCAGATCACGCACCATGACGTTCTCCAGCGCATCACGAGGCCGCACACGACCGACGGTCCATTTCAGCACTTGCGAAAACACCGCGTCTCCGAGCAAGATGGCGATCCCGAGGCACAGCAGCATGAGGCGGGCACGCCTGCTGCCACGCAATCCCACGATGATGGCGATGATGATGAGCAGCGGCAGCCATGAATCGATGGCGGAGAGCGCCGGCATCAACCAGTCGAGCAGCGGGTGTGACCACTCAATGTTGATTTGATGCAGCAGGCTGAGATCCCAGGAAGTCATTTCGCACCCACTGCCTTCCATGATTTCAGGTTGCGCCCCAGATACACGCTGAACTCACGCGTCTCCTTTCCCAGCGGGATGCGGATGTCCCCGAGGCGTTCCACCTTCTCAAATCCACCGATGAACACCGGATTCTGCAGCAGCGTTCCCTCCGTTGAAGGATCGATGATGAGCGCGTCATCACCGATGCGCTCCTCCGGCCCCGGCCAGATTTCGTACTGCGATTGCACGGTGTCACTCGCTTCCCAACGATACAAACGTGGATGCGATGGCATGTAGAAGGCCATCTGCGCCGCATAATAGCGATGTCCGAGCGCCATGACGAAGGTCTGGTCCTTGCGTGGCACCTGGTCGAGAAACTTCTGGGCCTCGATGCCCGCCTCACGCCAGCCGCAGATGCCTGACAGCTTGGCGAGATCCCTCAAATCGGTGGCGAACACGACCACGAGCAGAAGGTGCGTGCCCAGCACGAACGACCCGCCAACACGCAAGGCCTGGCGCTGCCAGGCTGGATGCGCCACCGTGGGCAGCAGTCCGCGCATCCATGCCGCCGCTAGCACAAACGCAGGCACGAAGAATACCGCGGGCCAGTTGGGATTGATGCGCTGCCGCAACGCCAGCACGGCGAAGCATGCCAGCGCAGGCACGGATGCCAGCAGCAGGAACACCGCGGGCCGTGTGAGCTTCGCACGCTGCTTGATCGCGACAATCATGGCCGCCACCATCGCCACAAACGTCACCGGAGTGTAGATCAGCGCCTGCAATCCCACGTTTTCCAGCGTGCGGCCGATCCATTTGGCGAATCCCAGGTCCTTCGTGTCGAAGTGATGTTTCGTGTGCTCCAGCGTGATCCACGCGTGCTCCTGGTTCCACCTCAGCACCGGAATGATGAACGCCATGCCCACCACGATCGCGATCCACATGCGCGTATTGCGCAGCAGGCCGCGATCTTCTCGTGAAATGGCCGCAAACATCAGCATCAGCGCCGGGAAGGCCAGCATCATCTGCTTGCTCAGCGTGCCGAGGCCGATCACCAGCGCGAGCGCGATCCAGCGCACATTGCACGTGGGTTTTTGCGCCGCGAACCAGAACAGCAGCAATCCGAACGCCCAGCACACCAGCAGCGGTGCGTCGATGGTCAGCAGCAGGTTCAGGCCTGCGTTTGCGATTGTCAGCAGCCCAAGCACCACCGTGAGAAAGGCCGTGCGCGCATCGAACATCACCAGCGCCAGGCGATGAATCACAATCGACGTCACCGTGCCGAGCAGCAGCGCTGCGAACCGGATGCCCCACTCCGCGTTCCCAGTGAGCCAGCCGATCACGCCCATCATCCAGCCGATCATCGGTGGCTTGCTGTAGTAGCACCAGTCCGGCCGGCGCCCCCAATCCCAGTAGTAGGCTTCGTCGCCCGCGAGGTCCGCCCCATTCACGAAAATGAGCATCACGCCGATGCGGACGACGAACACGGCGGCGAGGAGCTGCCAGAAGCGTTTTTGCCAGAGCGCGGAATCGGGGTCGGGAGGAACGGACATGTGGCGTGATCCTAGCGTGCCTCATCCGTCGGGAAAGGCGAGAGTTGCGTCCGGCTGCGGCGCGGGCACCGTGCTCAACTGGAATGATCAACGACACGGCGCAACGCGAAATCGACTGGCTCTACAGCACGCAGCTCTTCGGCATCAAGCTGGGCCTCGACAACGTGCAGCGGCTCCTGGAGGAACTGAATCTGCCCGCCGCCGGGCAAAAATTTATTCACGTCGCCGGCACGAACGGCAAAGGCTCCACCTGCGCCTTCATCCATTCGATTTTGCAGGCTGCGGGCATCAATGCGGGCCTGTTCACCTCGCCTCATCTTATCCACTTCGGCGAACGCATCCGCGATGCGCAGCGCATGATCACGCCGGATGAAATCGCCATGGGCATCACGCGATTGCGCGAACGCGTTTCTGACTGGAATCCGCATCCGACCTTTTTCGAGCTAACCCTCGCCCTCGCTCTCGAATGGTTCGCGCAGCGGAATAATCCGTGGGTCGTGCTCGAAACCGGCCTCGGTGGCCGTCTCGACGCCACGAATGCCATCACGCCCGCGGTCAGCGTGATCACGCCCATCGGCTGGGATCACATGGACATGCTCGGCGACACGCTCGCGAAGATCGCCGCTGAAAAAGCCGGCATCATCAAGCCCGGCGTTCCTGTCATCACCATGCGTCAGGATGCCGAGGCGCTCGATGTGATCGCCCGCACCGCAGAGGCACACCGGGCACCGCTTACGATCGTTGAAACGCCCTGGGAAGGTGAACTCGGCCTCGCTGGCTCGCATCAACGCTGGAACGCTGCGATGGCCGTCGCTGCCTTGCGTGCGGCAGGCTTCGATCACGATGACAAAGTGATCACTCGTGGCCTGCGCGAGGTGCAGTGGCCTGCGCGCTTTCAACGCGTTGGCGCGAATCTCGTCATCGACGGTGCGCACAACCTCGACGCTGCACGCGTTCTGGCCCGGACATGGCGCGAGCAGTTCCCGCGGCAAAAGACGCAGCTCATCTTCGGCGCTGTCGCCGGCAAAGATGTCACCGCCGTTCTCCGCGAACTCGCTCCCATCGCCGCCCGCTTGCATTTCACGTCCATCGATTCGCCCCGGTCACTGCCAGTGGAGAAACTGCGGGAGACATGGATGAGCCTCCGTCTCGATCCACGTCCCGTGACCACACACGCCAGCATTGCCGACGCACTCAATACCGTGAATCGCGACGAGCCGGTCCTCATCGCCGGTTCGCTTTATCTCGCGGGCGAAGCGCTGGCCTTGGCTGAAAACAAGGCGGGCGCTTTTGAGCGCAGCGCCCAGTAGCCCTCAAATCGTCACTCGACATGCTGCGGGAAGGGGATGTATTATCCGGTCATGCCCTCAACCCTGTTCCAGGAAACCGTCTTCCTGACGAACTTATATGCCACGCCTGCGGACTGGCAGCGTGATTTGTTTTATTCCGTGGTGCGCGCAGGCCATCTCCGTGCTGGCTTTGAGCATCGCATCGAGCGCGAAACTTATCCAGGTCATGAGCTGATTTTCTGCCTCAAAGGCCGTGGCTGGGTGCAAGTCGCGGGGAAACGTCACGAGGTCAGCGCAGGTGCTCTTGTGTGGATCAACTGTCATCACCCCCATCTCTATGGCGCTAACAATCGTGATCCTTGGGAACTCTACTGGATGCGGGTTGAAGGTCGTTCGCTGGATCGCATTGCCGAGTTGTTGCAACTCCGTTCCCAGCCCGTGCTGGAGGGAATCAATGAGCAGGCGGTGAAGCAGGAGTTCCAGCGTGCCTTTCAATACATGAGCGGCACACGCCCCAGCGATGCCGCGCTCGCCAGCGCCGCGGTCGCCGCTTTGATCGGCCTCGCCTTCCACGTGCGCCTCTCGGAGCCGGGTCTCATTCAACCGGAGCTGCCGTCTGCAGTAGCCAAGGCACTCGAACGCATGCGCCTCTATTTTCATCTGCCGATGCGTGTCGCCGAACTGGCCAGCCTCAGCGGCATGAGTGAGAGCCACTTCAGCCGTCAGTTCAAGGCCGCCATCGGCACCAGTCCCATCGACTGGCTGCGCCGCGAACGCATCAACCAGGCGAAACGCCGCCTCATCGAATCCGACGACCCCGTGAAGGAAATCGCGCGCCAGGTGGGCTATCACGACCAGTTCTTCTTCTCCAAGGACTTCAAGAAGATGACCAAGCTCACGCCCACGCAATTTCGTGAGCAGGAGCGGCAGCCTTAGCCGCGTCAAGCGACGCCATTCACCACATTTTCGAGCTTCTCACCTCTCACCGCGGCCAGCGCGATGCGCGCGGAGGTGCTGCGCATCTCGATCTTCGACTCCACGCTGCAAAACGCCGCATGGCACGTCGCGATCAGATTCGGCGTCGCAGCTTCCTCAGGCGTGCGCAGCGGCTCGTCTTCGATCACGTCGAGTCCTGCTCCTGCGATGCGGCCTTCGCGTAGCGCGGCGAGAATCGCTGTCTTCTTGATGACACCACCACGTGCTGTGTTCACCACAAAGGCGCCCGGCTTGAGCAGCGCCAGTTCGCGTTCGGCGATCAGATGGCGCGTTTCGGCATTCAGCGGGCAGTGCAAAGACAACACATCGCTCTGTGCGAGCAATTCATCGAGCGTGCGCACGCGCGTGACGCCCACGGCCTTGTCCGCGCCGTTCGGCAGATACGGATCGTGAAACACGACACGGAAACCGAGTGCCTTCGCTCGCAGCGCCGTCGCCGTGCCGATGCGGCCGAGTCCGACGATGCCAAACGTGAGCGTGCTGAGCCGGCGGAGCTTCGGTCCGATCTTGATGTTCCATCCGAGCTGTTTTGCTTCTTGATCTAGCGGCATGATCTGACGACACAAAACCATGGCGAGTGCAATCGCATGATCCGCCACTTCCTCAGTGCCGTAGTCCGGCACATTGCACACCGCGATACCCCGCTCCCGCGCCGCCGCGACATCCACGCTGTCGAATCCAACACCATTCCGGATGATCGCACGACAGTTCTTGAGCTTTGCGATGCCTGAGGTCGTCAGCGGCATGTTGTGCCAGATGATGATCGCATTCGCGCTGGCGATCTCATCATCGAGATCAGCATCCGTGTCACAAAGATGCCGCGTGACCTTCGCGGCGCAGCCGATGATGCTCTTCTCAATGGTTGATTCGGCATCTCCCTGCGGGGCAGTGAGCCAGTCGATGATCGCGATGTGGGGAAGAGGCATTGGAATATCGAATATTGAACAAGGATTTCAGAATGATGAAGTGATGGAGCGTCGAATGGATTCAACGTTTCCCAGCGTTGTGTTTGGCTGTCTGGATGCTTTTCACAAAGATGGAGATGAGCTCGTTGCATTCGGTTGTCAGTGATTCGAGCTTTTTTGGGGAACACAAAGGCTTCTTTTTGATGATCTTGAGCCAGATATTCGTCTCGCGAAGCTCTTTGAGGGCAACCTTCAGCTTGTGGACGAAGTCATCGACAGATTCCGCACTTTGAGCCTCTCCATAGTTTGGCGCTGGCGAAGTCCCGGATCTCACTAATTGCCCTGCAATGTGCCTTCCAGCCTTCGTATCTGGCAATGCCTCCACCACCGTGATTACACGCACAGCAAAGTCGATGAGCCGCTCTTCCAAATCATAGGTTTTTGCTTTCGAGTCAGTTTTCATAAGACTCTTAACCTGCCAAATCGTCCAGCCTTCGTCATTCAAGATTCCTTGTTCGAAATTCGATATTCAAACCAGTATCTCCTTGATGACGTGCCCGTGCACATCCGTCAACCGGCGCTGAATGCCATTGTTATAGTAACTGAGCTTTTCGTGATTGAGCCCAAGCAGGTGCAGCGCGGTGGCGTGGAGATCGTAGCAGTAGGCCGGATTCTCGGCGGCTTTGAAGCCGAGGTCGTCAGTGGTGCCATATGCGGTGCCACCGCGAATGCCACCGCCGGCCATCCAGGCGGTGAAAGCGCCTGGATTGTGATCGCGGCCTTTGCCGGCACCTTGTGCGGCGGGCTGGCGGCCAAATTCGGTGGTGCAGATGACCAGCGTGCTGTCGAGCAAGCCGCGTGATTTCAAATCCGTGAGCAGCGCTGCCGCACCGCTGTCGAGAATGGGGCCCCAGTAACCGTGATCACGCACGAGGTCTTCGTGGCTGTCCCAGTTCGGACGAATCTTCTTTGCGGTGGTGTTTTCCGCACCGCAGAAAATCTGCACGAAGCGCACGCCGCGCTCGACCATGCGCCGCGCGAGCAGGCATTGCCGTCCAAACGGCCCGATGTCCTCGTGATCGAGCTGGTAGAGCTTTTTCGTCGCCTCGCTCTCGCCGCTCACGTTCGTCGCTTCCGGCGCGCTGAGTTGCAAACGCGCCGCCAGCTCATACGCGGCGATTCGCGCCTCCAGTTCCGTGTTTGCTCGTCGCCCGGCGGCGTGTGTGCGATTCAGCACTTGAAGAAAATCGCGACTCTTTTGCTCGGAGCCTTCGATGTAGCCCTTCGGCGGGAAAAGATCGGCGATGGGCGGTTTTTCAGCATCAGTGGCGATGACGGTGCCTTGATGAATCGCCGGCAAAAAGCCCGCGCCCCAGTTCAACACGCCGCCGGGCGGCAAACCGCGCGGATCAGGCAGCACGACGAAGGCGGGAAGGTCCTCGCTGAGGCTGCCGAGTCCATACGTGACCCACGCACCCATGCTCGGAAAGCCGGGAAGAATAAAGCCGCTGTTCGCCATGAACATCGCGGGCCCGTGCAGCGCGGTTTTGCTCTGCATCGAGTGGATGAAGGCCATGTCATCCACCTTCGCGGCGAGCTTCGGAAACAGATCGCTCATCCAACGGCCGCACTCGCCATGCTGGCGGAATTTCCACCACGACTGCTGGCAGTTGCCGGGCTTCGACGCGAAGAACTGCAGCTTCCCATCTGGATCGAAGGGCTTGCCCTGCCGCTTCACGAGCTCCGGTTTGTAGTCCCACGTATCCACATGCGAGAGGCCGCCGGGACAAAAGATCTGGATCACCGCGCGTGCCTTCGCCGCATGATGCCCGCCCTTCGGGGCGAGTGGATTCACCGCTGCCGAGGCATCGCGATGCAGCATCGATGCCAGCGCGGCTCCGCTGAAGCTCTGAAGGAAATTGCGGCGGGAATTCGTCATGGAAATTGGTCAGACCAATTCTCAAACGGCCTCCGGGATGGTTTCCTTGCGCTATTTGGCAGGCGGCGGGGGCGGCTCCTTCGTCATCAGGATGAAGTCGAACAGTTCGCCGTGGTGCGTTTGGTCGAGCGTGATGTCGAACGGCGCGATCTGAACGCCCGCAGGCTGTTTCTCGCGATCTTTGACGGTGAGTTTCACAGGATAGCTCTGGCGGCTCTTTGCCGGGACGCTGCCTTCGAGCACCTTGGGCTCGGCCTCGATGCCGGGAGGCAATTTGAGCACGATGCGATGCTCCTGTGGACTCTCGCGGAAGTTGCGCACCGTGATCTGGACGGTTTGCGTGTCCTCCTTCGTGAGGTCGATGCGATACGGATACGCGCTGACCCAGTAAGGGTCGTAACCGTATTCATAATTTGTGTCCGGCAGCAGCTCCTTGTATTTGCGGATCGCACGTAGTGCCCAGTCGTGGTAGCGTTCGATGAACGCCGCTGGCTCCGTCATGAGCACTCCATGCGCGCCCATGATGATGTCGGGCTGGAGCTTTTGCAGATACTTTGCCGCGACGAGGTAGCCTTCCTCGATGATGGCGCTGTTGCGTGCGTTCACGCACTCGTGGCCGTTTTGCGCGGGATCACTCGGGTCACCGAACAGGTTGTCACCAGTGAAGACGACCTTCTTGCCATCGAGTTCGAGCCACAGCGCGTTGCCGAACTCCGTCTGGCCCGGCATCCAGTCGATGTGGAGCTGGTAGCCTTCCCAGTCGATCACATCTCCAGCCTTGAGGACGCGGTCGATCTTCGCTTTCTCGAATCCGGCGTTGTAACTCTCGATCATCGCCGGGTAATCGTAGTAGCGCGGGTTCTCGCACTTGTCGGCGATGGTGTCCATCGTCCAGAACTTCACGCCGTGATCCTTCAGCGCGGGGAAGAGCGTGAAGTGGTCGCCATGCGAATGCGAAATCCAGCACGCGTCGATCTGCTTCAGGCCGAGATACTCCTTCATATCACTGATGATCCGTTCGAGCACGAGTTTCGGGAACAAACCACAGTCCAGGAGCAGCGCGTGACCGCTGTCGGCGATGATGATGGCGAAGTTCTTCCCCGCCATCTCCGGCCCGAACATGTACAGATGCGGCGTCACCTGCACGATGTAATTCGCCTTCGTCGGCTTCATGGCGGGATGCGCCGGACGTTTTCCGAACGAATCAGAGGGATAACCGCGCACGTAGTCGGGCCGGAAATCCGCGAGCTTGTCCTTGTAAGCCTTGAGCTGTGCCGTGGCGTTCGCAATCACCGGCCCCTGGGCTGAAAAAGCCGTCTTCGGCTCCAGTGCGATCAGTTTGTCCACGCTGGCGATGAGCGCATCGAGGCCCTTGGCGAATCCATAGTCCCACTCGGTGTCGAACCAGTTCGTCATCTTCGAGCCATCGTGCATCACGCCGCCGAAGAACAGTTTGTCGTCGAGCTGGAAGCTCATTCCGCCGGGCGAGTGTCCGGGCGTGAGATGACAGATGATCTTCCTGCCATGCCATTCGATCACGTCGCCATCCGCGAGCCAGCGGTCCACCCTCACCGGTTGCTGAGGCGGACGCAGGTAGCTGGCGCCATGTACGGCGAATTTGTCACTCAGCAGCGGATACCACTTCCGAAAGGCGTTCGGTGTCTCAAAGAACGCCTGCTCCTCCTTCGGTGCGGCGATTTGGGTCATTGAGCGATCCAGCTTCTCCACGCCTTGAGACAACTCGCGATGATGATCCGTGAACAGCAGCCATTCGACCTTCTTCACACCGATCTCGCCGAGATGCTCCAGCACGCTGCCATCGCCGAGATCGATCATGAGCGCCTTATCGCCATCGCGCAGCACATGGCTGTTGCAGGTGCTCTGCCAGACGAAAACGCCGGGAGCGGCTTCATTGAAGGCAGCTTGAAGCGGTGTGTGCAGCAGCGCAGCAGCGAAGAAGAGAGAGATGATGCGGTTCATGGCTGTGGATGGGGTGAATCACTCTGGCTTCCCATTCTCCGCAGGTTTCTTTCCTTCGATCAGCGCTTTCGCCTGACGCACAAAGCGGCGGCCGAGGAGTTCGTAGCCGGGTTTGGTGTAGTGGAGGTCGTTGGTCATCACACCTTTGACCTCCTTGTTGTTGAGGTCGTCGCAATCGACCCACGCGCCGTGCGGATCGGCTTTGGCGACAGCGACCTGACTTTCGCGGACGGTTTTCCAGGCGGGCGGGTTGATGCGCTCGTGATCGCTGATGCGGCCGATGACGACGTTGAGGTCCGGGCGTTTCAAATCGCGACGCAGGTTGGCGATGAGCTGCTTCAAGGCGTCGGCATAAGGCGCTTGCAGCCCGGTTTTCGAGTCATTCTCGCCCTGCATCCAGCAAAACGTGACCGACTTCACGTTGGGGTGTTCCTTTAGCATCGTGGCGAACTGCTCCAGGATGCGCGGGTAAAAGATGGTGCCTTTGCTCTTGTCCTTCTCACGCGCCTTCGCGACATCGACGCCGTGTTTCGTCGCGATGTCGTTCCATTCGTCCACCCAGTAGCGGATCGGCATGCCACCAACCGCGACCTTGATGTAAGCCACGTCCGCGTCCGGAAACGCGATCTTCGCCTCCGGCTCGAAACCGAGCTTCGGGTCCATCCCGGCCATGTTTGACTGCCCGGTGAGGATGAAGAGATGCGCGGGCTTGTCCGCGGAGAAGGCGGAGAGCAAAGGGCAGAGAGCGGAGAGGATCAGGGCGAGGTACTTCATGGTGATTTGGGAAGAACGGTCCGAGAAAAGGCATCTCCCAGCTTTCTGCCAAGGTTTTCCGCTGCATACATGCGCCCCCGATCATGTCCGACGCCATCCGCTCCCTCGAACCTCGCGCCCTCTGGAACTGCTTCGCCGATCTCAATGCCGTGCCGCGGCCGTCGAAGAAGGAGGGGAAGGTGAAGGCGTTTGTGCGTGAGTTTGCGGCGAGGCATGCGCTGGAGTGCATCGAGGACAGCGGCGGCAATTTGATCGTGAAGAAACCGGCCACCGCGGATCGTGCGGGGCATGCGCCGGTCATTTTGCAGGCGCATCTCGACATGGTGCACAAGGCGGCGGACGGCGTGAGCTTCGATTTCGCGAACCAAGGCATCGAGATGTGGATCGACGGCGATTGGGTGCGCGCGCGCGGCACCACGCTCGGTGCGGACAATGGTCTCGGCGCGGCGGCGATCCTCGCGGTGCTCGCGTCGAAGGATCTGCCGCATCCGCCGATCGAGGCGTTGCTCACGATTGATGAGGAGCAGGGCATGAGCGGTGCCCGCATGCTGCAAAGCGGCCTGCTCACTGGCAAAACGATGCTGAACCTCGATTCGGAGGAGGATGACGAGTTCACCATCGGCTGCGCAGGCGGCATCGACACGCTGGTGAGCTGGAGTTATCCTGAAACGAAGCATAAGACGGCCAGCATCGCCGAAATCCGTGTCGAGGGCCTGCGCGGAGGCCATTCCGGCCTGCAAATCCACGAAGGCCGCGGCAACGCCATCAAGCTCATGGCGCGATTGTTGGCCGCGTGCGGCGAAAAAGCGGCTGCTTTGATCGAGATGCGCGGCGGCAGTGCTCGAAACGCGATTCCGGCGCGATGCATCGCCCGCGTCGCGGTGCTCGATGAGGCTGTTTTTGCTCAAAACATCGCCGAAGAGGCCGAAGCGATCCGAAATGAGCTCAAACGCCTCGAGCCCGATTTGCAGATCACGACGACCAAGCTTGAAAACGGCTCTGTTTCGACCCTGACGGCCGAAAAGCAGCGTGCGCTCGTTTTGGCGCTGCAAGCCGTGGTGAACGGCGTGTATCGCATGAGCCCGGAAGTGCCTGGATTGGTCGAGGCGTCATCGAATCTCTCGCTCTTCGACCTCGGCAAAGGCCGCGCCGAATGGAGCGGTCTGCAACGCAGCAGCGTCGAGTCGAGCAAGCGCGATGTCGCCGCGGCCTTCGCGGCTCCGTTTTGCCTGCTCGGTGCCGAGGTGCGCAATGACGACGGCTATCCGGGCTGGAGCCCGAGCGCGAGTTCCGTCATTCTCGATCAGATGAAAGGCATCTACCGCGAAATCTTTGGTCACGACGTCGGCGTCAGCGCCTGCCACGCCGGTTTGGAGTGCGGCGTCATCGCGCAGACCTATCCCGGCCTCGACATGATCTCCTTCGGCCCGGACATCGAGGAAGCGCATTCTGAAAACGAGCGCACACGCATCGCCTCCGTGCAGAAGTTCTGGAAGCTGCTCACGACGACGCTGGCGAGGCTGTGAGGCATCGGTGAAGTCACTGACGGCGTCTATTCAGACGGGTTCGTCACCTGGATGTCGTCGATCTCGATACCGGCTTCGCCACCGTTCTGCATCCAGAGCAGCTTGCGTTTTCCCGCATTGAAATTCGGTCGTGTGAGGGTCTTTGCCCATTTCTGACCGTCGATGGTTATGGCGACCTCCTCGCCGCGGAAGACAAGTTTCACCTCCCGCCAGGTGTTGGCACTCAGATCGACTTTTTCGAGTGGAAGGAATTCGTTCAGGCGATAGGCGCCGCTTTTGGGGTCCGCCGGTCGGCCGGTGTTTTGCCGCAACGGATGATTCGCGTCCTTCGAATGTGCATCGACCTCCAACTGCACGCCTTCGCGCAACAGCTTCACGCGCAGCATGTGGTCCTCGCTGCCGAATCCGTCCTCGCCATCGACAAAGAACCACAACCATCCGCCTGCGGCGAGATGCCGGTAGCGGAACGAGATCGCGAGATCCTTGCCCTCAACTGGCAGATAAACCATCGGCGGATATTTTCCGCCACTGGAGCCGTGCGTCCACAGCACGCCGTCACGCACACTTGTGTTCTTGTTCGGGATCGGCGTGAGAAATCGTTTTGCATCGAAGTCCGGGCCGAAGCTTTCGTGGATGCCCGCCGTTCCGGCTGACACCATGCCGCCAAGCCAGCGCACCGCGTTCTCAATCACCTGAAGCGGCTCTGCTTGTTTGAAGACGGGATAGGTCTCATGACCGGGACGAAAGTAAAACACGCGGCCCTTGCCCACGCGCCACACACAACCGCTGCGAAACCACTCGCCCTTGTCCCAGCGCTCTTCGAAGACGACTTCGTCTGGCGGCGGCACGTGAAAAGGCTCCCCGTACATCTCTGTCTGGCCCACGTCCCACTTCAGCGGCAGCCCTTTCGCGATCGGATGTTGCGGCAGCGATGTGGTGACATGTGAGGGCGCGCCATCGGCACGATACGCGGGGAACACACACTGCGGGAGAACCAGACGCAGCTTCCCGCTCTCGCCGGGTTCAACAAAAGGTGTGATTCGCGCTGGTTTGGGCCTGAGCACACCGTAAGGCTGGTCATTGGTGTATTCCCAGGTTGCATTGGGGTTTACGGCCATCGCATCTGACTTGGCCCGCTCCTGCATGAGCCGCACAAACGGCTTGCTCCAATGTGCGGAATGCAGCGCGACGAGCGCGAGCCTGCCATCCATCACGCGCCTTATGACAGCCTCCACGCGTTCATCATTCTGCTCCTTCTGCCGGCGATGACTCCAGAACACGAGCACGTCCGTGGCATCAAGCGTCGCGTCGTCGAGTCCCTGCTGCGGCGCGTCAAGGTGGGTGGTCTTTACCTGCATTCCTTCCAGCGTTGCCAGATGGGCCGCGATGGTTTCGCCAAGAAATTTTTCACCGTAAGCCTTCTTTTGCTCCGGCTGTTGCTCATCCCAAATGAGAACACGAATCGGCGTGGCGGCACGAAGCTCCGTAAGTGAGACAAGCGTGAGAGCAAAGAGGAGGGCAAAGGTGAACTTCATGGTCAGCGAATCCAAACGCCTTTGCCCATGCCGCCTTTCGGCAGGGAATTGGGGTAGTCAGGATTGGGCCGTTGCTGGATGACTTTCACCACCTGTTCGACGCTCAAATCATCCTGCGAGCCCTGTTTGCGCACACCACTGATGCGGACATGCCGCACGGTGCAGTCGAGATCGGGGGAAAAGATCTCCGTCCACCTCTCCGGCTGATCGGGACGGCCATGCTGATAAGTCTGCGACTTCGGGCCGATGGCGAGCAAGTGCCAGCCCGGTGTGAGCGCGTGATTGAGCTTCACGTTTTGAATCACAAGGCCGTCGATGTTCGCATGCACCTCGATTTTGCCAGGATGGTTGAAGGTGATTTCTTCGAACTGGATGTTTTTCATCGAGCCAACACCGATGCTGAAGTCCTTGTCGCGACCGACTTCGAGATTTGGCTGGTCGTAGAGCTTGAACTCGCGGATGTCGGTGATGCGGCGCAGGGTAATGCCGGAGAGGGAGCAATCGAGCGTCGTGCCATCGTCGAAACGCTTCACGCCGGGCAGCAGTCGGATGGAATTGGCTGCTGGAGTGCCTTCGGGCGCTCCGGTGACATCTTCGACGACGATGCGTTCGATGGGGCCGTAGCTTGGCGCGTAGTTCCTCCAATCCCAGGCGTTGAGCGCGATGTTGTCGTCATGCGGATCACCGCGCACGCCACGGATGAGACCGTCGCTCGCCGGTCCGTTCACATGCACGCCATCGCGTCCATGGTCTTCAAGCGTGACATTTTCGATAGTGAAGTCGCGAACGTTCGCCAGATGAACGGCGAAGGCCCGGCTTTGCCGCACAGTGATGTTTCGTACCGTCATGCGGCGGATGTTCTGGAGCAAAAAGACGCCATGTGTGCCAAAGACGGCGTTTTGCTTCGAGGAGGCGCCGCGTTGGTTGCCGTTCGCGCTGCCGAGCGTGGTCCAGATGCCGCCTTCAATGTGAATGTCGGTGTCGGGCTGCGTGTCGGAAGGCACCGGACGGTCTGGAAAGCCGACGACGTGCTCGTTGCGCACCATGCAGGTGTTTGTGCCGGGCTTGAGGCGGATCTCTGCTTTCGGATCGGCGATGAGTTTTTGTCCCGACTTTAAAGTCAGTGGTCCATCGAGGTCATAAGGCTTTTCGCGAGCGGGAATGCGCAACTCGCTGTTTTGATCCAGCGCGGCTTGCATCGCCTGGGTCCATAATTCAGCAGTCACGACCCGGGCCTGAAGCTTTCCAGATTTATCAGGCCATTTTTCCTCCCAAGTGCCTCGCGTCACGAGATGACGGAAGTCTTCGAGCGATGCAGCCGATACCACGCCGGGAACGAGCAGCAGCAACGCAAGGAGGCGATCAGTCAACATACACAAACTCGTTCGCATTCATCAGCATGCGGCAAAGCGCGAAGAGATCGAGCGACTTTGCGGCGGTGAGTTCACCTTGGGTGGGTTCACGCTGGAAACAGAGTTGAAATGCCCGGGTAATGGCGGATCCGGGTGTCTTGGCCTCGCTTTGCACACGTTCGGTGAGGTAACGCGCCTGCTGGAGCATGAACTCGTTGTTGGAGAGCGTGAGTGCTTGCAGCGCGGTCGTGGTTTGCGCTCGTGCAGGCGTGAGGTTCGCGGGATCGGGGCAATCCAGCGTGGTCATGAACTGCTGCGGTGTGGTGCGCACGATGAAACGATAGATGCTGCGACGCCAGAGTTCGGGTTTGTCCGGCGTGATGTAGTCGTAGATGGGCGCGTAAGCTTCGGTGTAATTGAAATCGCGATAGCCGGGGCCACCACGAGTGAGGTTGAGCTTGCCAGAGACGGCGAGGACGGTGTCGCGCAGCGTCTCCGCATCGAGGCGACGTGGGTTTTGGCGCCAGAGGAGGCGGTTGGTGGAGTCGAGCTTGGAGCGTAGGGCGTAGGGCGACGAGTCAGACACTTCGCGGGTGGTGGAGCCGGTTTGTGGTTCCACGCTCGCCTGCCGATACGCTTTCGACATCACGATGAGCTTGTGCACGTGCTTCAAGCTCCAGCCGTGCGTGATCAGTTCGTGAGCGAGGAAGTCGAGCAACTCGGGATGACTTGGCTTGTCACCACCGATGCCGAAGTCGCTCGGCGTGGTGACGAGGCCCTGGCCAAAGTGGTGATGCCAGAGGCGATTCACGATCACGCGGGCGGTGAGCGGATTGTCGGGATGTGTGATCCAGTTCGCGAGCGCGAGACGACGCTGCGCTTCAGGCGAGGTGTTGTCGCCAAAAATCGTAGATGAATGCTTCGCCCAGGCAAAGGCACCGGGCGTGACTTCCTGGGCCTCGTCCTCGGGATTGCCACGACGCTGCACCTTGATGACTGGCGGCTTGTCGCTGGTGACGGCGTAAACCTTCGCGGGCTCGGGAAGTGCTTTGAGATCGCTTTCGAGCTTTTGGGCCTCGGCGTGGAGTTTTTTCAAACGAGCTTCTTCCGCGGCGGAAAGGCGTGATTCGCTGATTTCGGGCACGAGTTTGGGATCGCCGATGAAAAGGAGATCGCTGCTGATGCCATCGCCGCCATCGGTGGCGATCAAGGTGAGTGTTTTGGCTGTTGCGGGCACCTGGATGTCGAGCGGGGCCGTTTCGTCCTTGCGGAGCTTGAGCTTTTGGAATTTCAGCGCGGCATCTACGAAGACAGTGAAGTCCGCACGGCTTGCCGCGGCCTCTTTCGAAGCACCGAAGCCGACAAGGCCGCTGAGGTGCATGGCTTTGAGGCCGCTTTGCTCGCGCAACTTCGCGAGGTCGAAGGTGATGCCGCTGTTCGCGTGCATGGCGAGCATGCTGTGGCCGTCCTTGGCAAAGTCGATGCCGGCGAGCGTGGTGCTGCGCTGGGCGTTGAGCGGGCGATTGGCGATGGTGTCCCAAAAGTGGCCGCTGGTGGCAGGGACGCCTTTCACCTCTTGATTGGTGTCCACAGTGACGCTGCCTTTGCCATCCGGCACGAAGACCCACTTCACGCCGGGGATGGAATCGACCTTTTGCAGGCGGTTCGTCTGGATGTCGCGGTGGTAAGCCTGCTTGTCCTTGATGATCGCGCCGTTGCGCAGGTCGATGCCGGAGTTTTCGGGAATGAGTTTGGCAAGAGAAAGGCCTTCACCGCTCAGCTTGGCGATTTGGGCGCGAGTTTGAGCGAGTTCCTTGCTCAACCGCGCTTTCTCATCGGCGATATGTTTCGACTCTGCGGGATCGATTTCGCGTTCGCCACGCTTCACGCCGGCAAACACCGCCCACAGACGGTAATACTCCTCCTGCGTGATGGGATCGAGCTTGTGGTCGTGGCAGCGGGCGCAGTTGATGGTGATGCCCATCGTGGCCGTCATCGTCTGCGTGATCATGTCGTCGAGATCGAGCGCCCGGGCGGCGCGTTTGAGCATGTCTGACTTGGTTTCGACCTGGCCGACGAAGTCCCACGGCCCTGCGGCGAGGAAACCGAGCGAGGTGATGTTCGGCTTCGGCATCAAATCTCCAGCGATCTGCTCGCGCAGGAACTGGTCGTAGGGTTTGTCGGTGTTGAAGGCGTCGATGACGTAGTCGCGGTAGCGCCACGCGTTGGGGCGGAGCTGGTCGCGCTCGAAGCCGTGTGTGTCCGCGTAATGAACGATGTCCAGCCAGTGCCGCGCCTGACGTTCGCCGAACTGCGGAGAGGCGAGCAGGGAGTCCACGAGAGACTCGTAGGCCTGGTCGGACGAGTCTGACGGCGGAAGGCCGAGGAGATCAAAATGGAGACGGCGCGTCAGCGTACGTGCGTCCGCTTCCGGCGACATCGTGAGGCCCTTTTCGTGAAGCTTGGCCTCGATGAAGAAGTCGATCGGGTTCGGGGTTTCGAGTTTCAGGTTTAAAGTTTCAAGTTCATCTGATGCGCTGCTCGCGGAAGCTTTGGTGACTTGCAACGTGGAACCTGAAACTTGAAACTTCATCAGCGGCTGCACCGACCAATGCTGGAGACGCTTGTCCGCGAGCGCGGCCTTGTCTGAGGCGTTTTCCGGCCATTTCGCGCCAGAGTCGATCCATTCGCGGATCAGCGCGATCTGCGCTGGCGAGAGTGGCTCGCCTTTCGGCGGCATGCGTTCGTCGTCATCGGTGCTGGTGATACGCTGGAAGAGCGGCGAGTCGCCTGCCTTGTTCGCGAGAATCGCAGGGCCGTCGTGGCCGCCTTTGAAGGCGTGGACTTTGGCATCGAGGCGGAGTTCGCCCTTCTGCTTCTTCTCACCGTGGCATTCGATGCAACGCTCCTGCAACAGCGGACGGACCTCGCGGTCGAAATCGACGGCGAGCGTGGAGGAAACGAACAGAAGGAGAAACGCCGGCTTCATCGTCTGGCCTTTGCTTTGGTGACGAGATCGCGCGCGGCCTCGTCCATGTGGTGTTTCATCGCCTTCACAGCCGCAGGGCCGTCGTGCGCCGTCACGGCCTTCAAAACGGCTGCATGATGATCCAGAGCGCGCTGATGGCCGACATTGCCAATCGTCACACGGCGGCTTTCGCGGCCGAGATCGGCGAGGGATTCGAGCATGAGCTTGAGAATTTCGTTTCCGGCGATGCGGGCGAGCGTGCGATGGAAGTCGATATCAGCCTCGACGGCCTCATCCTGGTTTTCCGCGTTTTGCAGGCGCTCATGAATGGCGCGCAGTTGCTTCAAATCGCCCGCTTTGGCTTTGAGAGCAGCCTGCTTGGCGATTTCGGGCTCGATGGCGGCACGCGCCTCGTTCAACTGACGCAAACGCTCACCAACATCCGGCAGCAGCAGCGACAAGGAGCCGCTGAGCGGCTTGTGCAGGCGGTTCACGGCCCGAATGCCGCTGCCGTGGCGGATTTCGATCAATCCCTGAAGTTCGAGACGCTTCGTCGCTTCGCGCAGCACCGTGCGGCTCACGCCGAGCCGCTCCGCCATGATGCGTTCGGGTGGGAGCTTGCCGTCACCGGACTCGCGTTCGTCGCGCAACTGGCGCGCCAGCCGCGAGCAGACCTGATCGACGAGCGTCGGGGTGGATTTGAGCGGGGAGAGAGTCATGGGCGATTGGTAGGAGGTCATACCAATCGTCCTTGAGCCCCCGTGTTCTTTCGTGATGCGACCCAAAAAGTTCTCCCGGTGTGGCGTGTTGCTTTACGCCACTTGCGGCTTGAGCCAGCGCACGATCACGGGAGAATGCCGCCGAGTTTCGTTTTCCTGAATCATGCCCCTGCGCGACACCTTGCTCAACCTCGCCATCACCTGCGTGCTGGTGCTGATTGTCGTGCTGGTGGCGGTCCTGTTGAAGGAAAACCGGCCGGCGCCGTTGGCGGCGGTGCCGGTGGGCGTGGCGCAGGTGCCGCCGGGGCAGAATGCGGATCCCGGCCGCGCGCCGTTGCCGGAGTTCAAGGTGTTTCCAAAGGCAAAGTTCATCGAAAGCCGCACGAATGAGGCGGACACGCTGCGCTTCAAGGTGAGCGACACGGAGGACGAGCATGTGTTCGTGCTCTACTTCGTCGATGCGCTGGACGCGTCCTCGACGCATCCGCAGCGTGTGCAGGAGCAGGCGCGCTACTTTGGCGTGAGCAGCCAGCGCGTGGTGGAGGAAGGCCAGAAGGCGGCGGCGTACGTGACGAAACTGCTGAAAGAGCATCCGATCAGCGTGATGACGCGCTGGGAGGAGGTGCCGGGGCTCAGCCGTTACTACGCGCTGGTGATGGTGGAGATGAATCCAGGGAAGTGGGTGTATCTGGCCGACCTGCTCGTGCAGCAGGGTTACGCACGCGTGGCAGGTGTGACAACGCCACTGCCCTCCGACTCGCGATCACTGAATGATTACGCGCTCGAGCTTCAGGCGCTGCGCAAGCAGGCGGAGCAGCGCAAGGCGGGCATCTGGGCGGCCTCGAAGCTGTAAGCCTTCATTTTGCCAGGCAAGAATTCAGGCATTGATGAATCATGATGGGTTGATACGATGATCCCACCTTGGCCTCCGTCCTCAAATCGCTCAGTCTCATTGCCGATCCCACGCGGGTGCGGCTGCTGTTGCTGCTGAAGCAGGAGGAGTTGAGCGTGGCGGAATTGCAGGAGGTGCTGTCGCTGCCACAGTCGAACATTTCTGCGCAACTCGCCAAATTGAAGGCCGCCGGGCTGGTGAGCGACCGACGGAGCGGAAAGAACCGCCTTTATCAGATTGAGGAACCGAGCGCGAAGGACCAGCCGGCACGCGAGCATTTCCTCGCGTTGCTGGAGGCCGCGGGCGCTGAACTGCGTGAGGTGAAGAAAGATGTGGAGGCGCTCAAGGTGGTACTGCGAAAGCGCGCGCAGACCGCGCAGGCCTATTTTGACGCGCTGGCAGGCAAGTTTGGCCGTCATTACATCCCGGGCCGCTCGTGGAAGGGATTGGGCGAGACGTTGCTGAAACTCATGCCGCCGCTGATCATCGCCGATCTCGGCGCGGGCGAGGGTACCCTGTCGCAATTGCTCGCGCAGCGGGCGAAGAAGGTGATCGCGGTCGATAATAGCGAGAAGATGGTCGCTTACGGCTCCGAACTCGCGCAAAAACACGGCTTCACCAATCTCGAATACCGCCTCGGCGACATCGAATCGCCGCCGATCCCGCCGCTGAGCGTCGATCTCGTCTTTCTGAGCCAGGCGTTGCATCACGCGCAGAATCCTGAGAAGGCGTTGAAGGCGGCGTTTACGATCTTGAAGCCCGGCGGGCGCATCGTCGTGCTCGACCTGCTCAAACATCAGTTCGAGAAGGCGCGCGATCTCTATGCCGACGTGTGGCTCGGCTTTTCCGAAAGTGATCTTCACGACATGCTGGGCCGCGCCGGCTTCAAGAAGATCGAGACCAGCGTTGTGCATCGCGAAAGCAAGAGCCCGCACTTCCAGACGATCCTCGCGGTCGCGGAAAGGGAGGATGGGCGCAATTCAAATCGGGCATGAAGCGTGGCTGGCCGTGCCGTTTTGACAGAGCAAAGGCCAAACATGCGGGCGTCTCGTTTGACGTGGCACGGTTCCCCGCCTCCTATGGCACGCAGTGATTGACACTCTGGAAGACATCGAAAACTTCGTCATCGACGTGGTGATCCACAACCGCCGTGGCATCCGCGCCACGCTGCTGCGGCTGGTGTTCCGTGGCCTTTCGGGCATCTACTCGGCCGTTGTGCGCACGCGGCTTTATCTTTACCGTCATCGCTACATTCACGATCATCATCTCGGCGTGCCGGTCATCAGCGTGGGCAATCTCACGGTCGGCGGGACGGGCAAGACACCCGTCGTCGAGATGCTGGCGAAGGCGCTGCACGAGCGTGGGCGCCGGGTGTGCATCCTGAGCCGCGGCTACAAGAGCAAGCGCCAGAAGAAGCTGCCCCTCACGAAAAAGCTCGCCGCGAAGCTCGGCTTCATCCCCAAACCTGAAGAACTGCCGCCACGTGTCGTCTCCGATGGCGAGAAGGTGCTGCTCGACTCCCACAATGCGGGCGACGAGCCTTTCATGCTGGCGAAAAACTGCAAGGGCATCCCCGTCGTGGTGGACAAAAACCGTGTGAAGGCCGGCGCGCATGCGATCCAGCAGTTTGGCGCTGACGTGCTCGTGCTCGACGACGGGCTGCAATACCTCCGCCTCAAGCACCGCCACGACATCGTGCTCATCGACAGGACGGCGCCATTCGGCAACAACGGCTTCATGCTGCCACGCGGCACCTTGCGCGAACCGCCGCGCAGCCTGCGCCGCGCCAGCTACATCTTCATCACGAAGTCCGACGGCGACACCGAGGACATCGTCAAACAAATCCGCCGCTATAATCGCGCCGCGGAGATCATCGAGTGCCGTCACCGTGCGATGCACTTCGAAAACATCCACACCGGCGAGCACATTCCCATCGACGGGCTGAAGGACAAATTCGTCGGCGCGCTGTCCGGCATCGCCGTGCCGGAGAGTTTTGAAAACGGCCTGCGCAAGCTCGGCGCGAAGGTCGAGGTCATCGCCCGCTTCGCTGATCATCACCGCTTTCATGGACCGGAGATCCACCAGTTCATCGAGCGCTGTGTGCGTCGCGACGTGCATTGCATGGTGACGACGGAGAAGGATTTCGTGCGTTTTCCAAAGCTGCCTGTGGCGGACATCCCGTTCTACTTCATGCGTGTCGAGATCGAGATCCTGCGTGGGCGCGAAATCTTTGAGAAGATGATCCGCCTCATTGCCGAGCCGCGTCGCGTGCCGGAAGGCGTGCTGCCGCCGGATTTCATGGAGGTGTCGTGATGAACGCAAAGAATCCAGCCATCGCCGCGGTGCAGGTGCGCAAGGTGAACATTGCCGGCGCACAAAACGAGGTCAGCGATGTCACCGCACGCGAAGAACCGCTCGAAATCCGTGTCGAGGGCCGCTCCGTCGCCGTGGTGATGCGCACGCCGGGTCACGATGAGGAACTCGCCGCTGGATTTCTCGTCAGCGAAGGTGTGGTGCAGAGCGCGCGTGACATTCTGGAGGTCTCACAGTGCCCCAGTACGGGCAACAAGCATGGAAACGTCGTCGATGTGCTGCTGGGCGGTGCGGTGGTGAACTGGGACTCGCTCACGCGGCACGTCTTCAGCGCGTCGAGCTGTGGCCTGTGCGGCAAAACGAGCATCGAGAGCGTGTTTCAGCGATTTCCCTCCGTGAAAGGAGATTGGCAGGTCACGCCTGCCTTGATCGCAAGCCTGCCCGCCAAGCTGCGGGCCGCGCAGGAGACGTTTTCCCAAACCGGCGGGCTGCACGCGAGCGGTTTGTTCGACCTCGACGGCAATCTCGTCGTTCTGCGCGAGGACGTGGGCCGCCACAACGCGCTCGACAAGATTCTCGGCCACGCCTTGCAACGTGATCTGCTGCCGCTCGACCGTCACATCCTGCTCGTCAGCGGCCGTGTGTCGTTCGAGATCATCCAGAAGGCCCTCGCTGCCGGAATTCCACTCGTTGCAGCGATTTCCGCGCCGAGCAGTCTTGCCGTCGATTTCGCCCAAGAAGCGAACCAGACGCTCGTTGGCTTCCTGCGCGGCGAAACGATGAATGTTTACACGCATCCGCAACGCCTCGCGATCCCGTCATGAAGCCCGTCCATCTCGTTGTTTTCATCATCTGGGGTGCGTTGTGTTCCTCGCTGCTGGTTTATGCCGCCATGCTCAGTTCCATGACGTTTGTGCCGGGGAAAGGCGACGCATCGTCAGCGGGCGCCGTCATCGCACTGGCAGCAGGCAGCGCGGCGGCGTTGAGCTTTGTGCTGCGCAAGCTGCTGCTGGGTGGTTTCAGCACAGGGACGCTCAGTGTGGACGATCCGGCGAACAGGGGACGGTTCATTGCGGGCAATGTGGTCTTGTTTGCGCTCAGCGAAGGCGTTGGCTCCCTGGGATTCGTCAACGGTCTGTGCTCAAATGGCAAAGGCGGCGCCTGGCTGCCTTACATCGGCCTGGCGTTCATCCTGATGCTGCTTCACATCCCGCTGCCGTCGCGGTTTCAGCCGAGGCAGGATGGTTATCAGCGTTGACGCGGCATGAGTGTGACTGATCTACGGCGAATGTACACCGATAGCGGCTTTGTTTGGAGCAAGGCCCTTGAAGACTTTTGTCGTCAGAATGACGGTAGAGAAATGTGGTATCCCCATTTCAGAACAGGCGATTCCGTATTGGCGCGTTTTTGTGTGACTGAATTGATCTTGGTCGGAAGAAAACATGGTCAGCATGAAATTGTCTCCAAATGGTTGGGTGAGGAATTTGCGCCCGTCGGTGATTGCTCCGATGGCAACATCGAATTGTTGCTCACTGTCAGTGGCAGGTTGATCGGGTTCGCTGACTATATGATGCTGGCATGGGATAATCCGAATTGTGCTTCAACATGGCAGCAAGATCTCATTCACCTGCTTCGGGGGATGGAGCCCAGAACGCTGGGTATCATCGAATGATCAACTCACCAGAATATGAACGGCTACTTCGATCACAACGCGACGACTCCGCTGCTTCCCGAGGCACGCGAAGCCTGGTTGCAGGCGAGCGAGAAGCACTGGCACAATCCTTCGAGCCTGTATCGCGATGCCGGAGTGGCCAGCCAGAAACTCGAGTCTGCCCGTGAACGGCTGGGAACGCTTCTGGGTGTGGACGCGGAGCGCGTTGTGTTCACGAGCGGTGCCACAGAGTCGAACAACGCCTTGTTTGCCTCGTTGTCTGCGGATCAAATCGTCGCCATCTCATCGATCGAACATCCCAGTGTGCGCATGGCAGTGCGAAATGCGGTGGAAGTACCTGTGAACGCCGAAGGCGTGGTCGAACCGGATGCGGTGAAGTCGATCATCAGCACGAAACGACCCGCTCTGGTCTCCGTGATGGCTGCAAACAACGAAAGCGGCGCGTTGCAGCCGTGGCGCGAGATCGCAGCGATCTGTCGTGAGCAGGGCGTTCCGTTTCACACCGATGCCGTGCAGTGGATTGGCAAGCGGGATGCCTCCAGCCTCGGCGAATGCGACTTCATCACCGGCAGCGCCCACAAATTCGGCGGGCCGAAAGGCTGCGGGTTTCTCGTTCTGCCTGCGGAAGACACACGTTTGTCTTTCCTGCGCGGCGGGCCGCAGGAAGGTGGCCGCAGGGCCGGAACAGAAAACTATCCTGCGATCGAAGCGATGGTGACCGCGTTGGAAACGATCACGTCGCGTCTTCGTGAGATCGAAATCGAGCAAAACCGGCGGCGCGATGATTTCATCGCTGCGATGCGTTCGCGCTTTGAGAATCTCCGCATCATCAGCGAATCCGCGCCGCGCCTCTGGAATACCATCTTGATGGTGATGCCAGCGCATCAAAACCTGAAGTGGCTCACCGCATTGTCGCGCCGCGGCTTCAGCATTTCGACCGGCTCGGCGTGCAGCTCGGGCAGGGAAGGATCGTCGGTCGTCGTCACGGCACTCGGAGCAAGCGTGGATGAACTGAGGCGCGTGGTGCGCATCAGCGGTGGGTGGAACACCACTTCTGAAGACTGGCAGGCGCTCGCAGATGCGTTTGGTGAGGTGTTTGACGAGCTTGAGCGCGGCGGACGGCCGCAGTGAGTTGCCCCTCACCCAGCCTCTCCCCGAATTTCACCGCGGTGCTTCGGAAGTTCTCGACGGGGAGAGGGGTTTGGTGCTGGACGACTTGGTGGTGTGGTCTCCCTCTCCCCGTCGAGGATGTTTTCTCTCGGTCAGGAGTCGGTTGCCTGTGGCGACTTCGTGTCTAGTCTCGCGACCATGAGCTGGCGGAGCTTCTTTTTTCTCGCAGTCATGGCGTGCGTGTCTGTTTCGGCACGCGAGTGGCGCAGCGCTGATGGTTCGCGAACGCTGGAAGCGCAATTTGGCGGCTTGAAGGACGGCAGGCTGCTGCTGAAGGACAAGGACGGCCGGGCCACGGTGTATCCAGCCGCGGCGTTTTCGAAGGAGGACCAGCAGTTCGCGCAGCAGGCGCAGGTGACGCTGGATGCGGCGGTGAAAACCGGGCCGCTCAATGTTCAGATCGATCATCTGCTGCCGGAGGGTTTCATCTGCCGGATCATCCAGGAGATGCCGAACCAGAAAGGCGCCTGGGTGGCGTCGGGATCGCCGTTTCTCGTGCTGCGCAGCGATGGATTCGCAGAAGAGCGTGGTGAGAAGGTGATGGGGAGGACTTTTTATCATGCGGGCACGCGCACGTTTCGCGCGCTCGATGGCACGAACGCGCTGATCAACGCCTACAGCACGTCGCTGGACGAGGCGGTGAACACGACGCTGCAGATTCAGATCGCCAGCGGCGGTGATCCGGCGAAGCAGGCGCCGGTGGTGACGGAGCCGGTGATTCAGAACATCGTCACGCGCGGCATCGGGCTGCCGTTGGGCAAAGGCTTCTTCATCACAGAGGCGGCACTGCTGACGGATGCCAAAACGATCGCGCTGCATCATGATGGCAAGGACGTGCCGGCCAGGGTGGTGAAGACGGATGACAAGCTGGGCCTCGCGCTGCTTTCGAGCGAGGTGGAGATGGAGCAGGGCAAGTTTCTGCCGCGCAAGCCCGTGGAGCTGGGCCAGAACGTTTTCGCCGTGGCGCTGACGACCGCCACGGGAAAGACATTCTCAACGCCGCCGCTGACCAAGGGCATCGTCAGCCGCGTGTCCGGCACGGACAGCTTTGAACACGACGCCGTGGTCGATGAGAAAACCGTGGGTGGTTATGTGATCGGGGAGAAGGGCGATGTGCTGGGCGTGTTTTTCTCCGCACAATCGCGTGTGCAGGGCAAACGCTCGTCGAAGTCGGCAGGCAGTGGTGACAAACCGGCAGCGAAGGGCCTGGCTGAATGCCTGCGCAGCGAAACGCTGGAGAAGCTCTATGTGGAGAAGGACAAGGACGGCCGCGAGAAGCGGGTGCCGGGCGTGCCATCACTGAAGCCGGGCACGAATGGCGATGAACTGCAGGCGGCGGTGGCGGCGCTGCGGGAGTCCTCCGTGATCGTTGTGACGACGCGGGAGGAGATGAAGGCTCCTCCACCTGCCAAAGCGGCCGCCGGCACGACAACACCACCTGCGGCGGGCGAAACGGGCTGGAGCCTGAGTTCGTCCGGCACACGGCACAATTCCAAATGCCGCTTCTACAACGCGGCAAATCCCTGCCAGGCCACGGACGGCAAGCCGTGCAAGGTGTGCGGCGGCTGATCACGTGCCCGGTTTGGGCCGGATCATGAGGATGATCCCGAGTGAAACGACACACACGAGGGCGAAGACGCCGAAGATCATGTTCAACGGCACGCCGCGGTCCGTCATGGCTCCGAAGCCCCAGTCTGCCATGCCGCCGCACATCATGCTGACGAAGTTCATGATCCCATAACCGGTGGCGCGCATGTCTGGACGCACGATCTGGCTCAGGATCGGCATGTTGTTGCAGTCGAAGAAGCCCCAGCCGACGCCGAACAGGATCAAAGCGGCAACGGCAAGCGCGAAGGAGTTCAACGCCGGCGCGTTGCCGACACCGAACATCGCCGGAATGATCAGCATCATGCCGATGGCGCTGACGTAGATGCGTCCGCGTATGTTGTGCTGCATCCAGCGGTCCGCCAGCCAGCCGCCGAGAATCGCGGAGAGCAGCGCGGCCGCCTGCCAGTAGAGCGATGCGGACACGCCGGCCACTCCTTGGCTGATGTTGAAGGCTTTTTGCAAAATCGCCGGCATCCAGTCCCGCACGACCCACGCAGCGAGTGCTGGAAGCGTGAAGTAAAGCACCAGCAGGATGAAATTGCGGCTCAACAAGGTTTCTTGCGGCGCATGGGCAATGGATGTCACGCCGCTAGCAACCGGCTTGTCGGACGACCGTGGAAGATCCCGCAACAGCAGCAGCAGTGGAACGGCGTAGAGCACGCCGGCGAGCCCGGTAAAGTCAAACATGAAGCGCCAGCCGAGATCGGGAGAGTCCGCCACGAAGCCGGCGAAGCCACCAACCATCACCCCGCAGTAAATGCCCATCTGATGCACGCCGACCGCACGCGAGCGCGTGGAACCCGTGTGATAGTCCGCGATCATCGCCAGCGCCGCCGGGATGTAGAATGCCTCGCTGATGCCCATCATCGTGCGCGCCCAGTAGAGCTCGTTGAAACTGCTCACGTGGCCGGTGAGCCACGTGATGAACGACCACACGAACAGACTGCCGCAGATCGTCAGCTTGCGACTGAAACGGTCGGCGATGAAACCGCCGATGGGGCTGAAGATGGCATACACCCATTTGAACGAGGCGAGCATGTGCCCCCAGTTTTCCTCACTGCCGATGTCCTTGATGTCACCCATCACGGATACCTTCATCGAGGCGATCATCTGCCGGTCCAGGTAGTTCAGCAGCGCCACCGGGAACAGCAGCCCCACGATGAGCCAGGCGCGGCGCATGACGGATGCTTCATTTGCGGCGTGGGGCGGAGTCGTGGACATCCGGCCATTAATCACAATCACGCACGCGCGGAAAGCCTGAATTCATGCCCGGTTTTGACGCGGGCATGACGGGAACGGGCTTAGTCGAGGAAGGAGCAGATGTATTCGCAGATGCCGGAGGCGACGGTGATGTCGAAACCGCTGTTGGCGGGAACATCGAAGAACTGACCGGCGGAGTAAGTCGATTTCGCCTCGCTGCCATCGAGTTTCACGACACATTCACCTGCGACGATCTCCATGCGCTCGGCCTTGCCGGTGCCGAAATGGAACGCGCCGGGATAGATGAGGCCGAGGGTCTTTTTGCTGCCATCGGGGAACAGGATGCTGTGGCTGACGACTTTGCCGTCGAAATAGACGTTTGCTTTGGCGACGGCGGTGACATTCGGGAATTCAGCGGGGATGGCGGACATAGGGCGCGAGGAATAGGCGATGTTTTTGCGCGCGGCAAGCGCAGAGGAGCATTGACGGCCTGTTGAAAACCGTGCCAGCATGCGCACGATGGAATCCAATGTCCGCCCCTCCCGTGCACGCCAAGTGGTGCTGGTTTTTGCCGTCGCGCTCGCGATTATCACTTACATCGACCGTGTTTGCATCTCGCAGGCGGCGCCGATGATGCAGGAGGGGTTGGGACTGTCGAAAACGCAGATGGGCTATGCGTTTGCGGCGTTTGGCTGGGCCTATGCGTTGTTTGAAATCCCCGGCGGCTGGCTGGGGGACCGCATCGGGCCGCGGCGGGTGCTCATGCGGGTGGTGTCGATGTGGTCGCTATTCACTATCGCAACGGGCTGGGCGTGGAATCTGGTGTCGTTGGTCGTTTCCCGGTTTCTGTTTGGTGTGGGGGAGGCGGGCTGCTTTCCGAATCTGACCAAGGCCTTCACCTTGTGGTTTCCAAAGGCGGAACGTGTCAAAGCTCAGGGCATTCTCTGGCTCAGTGCGCGCTGGGGAGGAGCCTTCACGCCGTTGCTGGTCGGCTGGATGCTTGCGGGTGGCACCGATGGGAAGGTTGGGCTCGGACTGCACTACAAGTGGGTGTTTGCGATCTTCGGAATGCTTGGTGTCGTGTGGGCGTTGATGTTTTTCCGTTGGTTCCGCGATCATCCGAAGGATCACCCTGCCGTGAACGCTGCCGAACTCGCGCACATCGGCAACACGGAACCTCCGGGTGATCATGCGATGCCGTGGGGACGGCTGGTGGCATCACGCACGGTCTGGATGCTCTGGGCGCAGTACTTCTGCATGTCCTACGCGTGGTATTTCTACATCACGTGGTTTCCGACCTATTTGAAGGAGCAGTTCACCACGCTTGGCGAAATGGAGCGTGCGTTGCTGGCCTGCGTGCCGCTGTTCTTCGGTGGCATTGGTTGTGTGACTGCCGGGATGCTCTCGGCGCGGCTGGATCTCGCGTTGGGCAGCATCGCGAAAACGCGGCGCTGGCTCGGCGTGGGCGGCATGACAGTTGCCGGGATCATGCTGCTGATTTCGATGCAGACGAATGCACCGGTCGCCTCGGTGCTGGCGATCGGGCTGGCCGCGCTGAGCAACGATCTGGCCATGCCCGGTGCCTGGGGCGCGTGCATGGATGTTGGGGGACGCCACGCCGGAGCGCTTGCCGGCAGCATGAACATGATGGGCAACGCGGGCGGCGCGATCGCCCCGATGGTGGTGCCGCTGGTGCTCGCGGCCACAGACAACAACTGGAGCGTGAACATCACGCTGTTTGCCGTGGCTTACTTCCTCGGAGCGGGGTGCTGGTTCTTCATCGACTCCGAAGAACGGCTGCATGATTGAGTAGCGCGGGCACTCCTGCCCGCAAAGAGAGTGTTCGTTTGCGGGCAGGAGTGCCCGCATCACTTCACTTCTTCTCCGTGTCCGTTTTGCCGCCGGTGAGTTTTTTCAGCCCGTCTTCAATGCGTTTGCGGGCCTTCAAATCGGGGGTCTGGAGAGCGTTGGCGCGGCTGAGATAGTCGAGGGCTTTGGCTTTGTCGCCGAGGGCCTGATGGGTGAGGCCGACATGCTCGAGGATCTCGGCGTCCTCGGGCTGGATGCCAGAGTCCTGTTCGGAAAGCAGTTGTTCGGCACGTTGCAGGTCCTTGAGCGCGGCGGCGTAGTCACCCTTCTTGTAATGGAACCAGCCGAGGCTGTCGATGTAGGCGGGCTGGTCGGGCAGCATCTCGTTGGCCTTCGCGATAAACTCGCCCGCCTTGTCGAGGTTCTTGCCCAGTTCGAGCCACATGTAGCCGAGGAAGTTCAGCGTGTTGGCGGCGGCCTTGGATTCCTCACGCGGGGTGAGGGTGATGGATTTCTCCAGCATGCGCGCAGCGTCGTCGTAACGCTCCATGCGCTCCAGCGTGATGCCGTATTGATAGTAGAAGAGATGGTCCAGCAGTTCCGTCTGCGTGCTGCTGGCGTGGCGCTCCGCCTCGGCGAAATGCTTCACGGAGGAGGCCCAATCTTCGCGGGCACGATACGCGATGGCGAGCTGGTAGTGGACCAAAGGATGATCCGGGAACAGACGCACGCTGCGCCTGCCGAGGCGCACCATGTCCTCAAACTGCCGCGTCTGGTAAAACTGCCAGCCGAGCTTCACGTAGTCGCCGATCTCTCCGCCGCTGTTTTGAATCGCCGCCTCGAGATGCGGAATGGCCTTTTCGGGCTGCTTGCGCTTGTCGTACTCGTTGGCGAGCAAGCGCTGCTGCTCGGCATCCGCAGGGGACTGTTTGACGACGGCCTCCAGTGTGGCGAGCGCCTTGTCCTTCTGCTCGGCGGCCTCATAAAGCCGGTAGAGAAGCTTTCGCGCGTCCAGGCTGTTGTGCTCGGTGACAAGCCTCTCACACAACTGCCGCGCGCGGTCCAGGTCATTCGTGAGCAGGCACTGCTGGGCGACCTCGAGCGTGACCTGCTCCGCGTTGCGTTTGGAGGCGTGTTGCAGCGCCGTTTCAAACCAGGGCATCACGCGCTGGCGGTACTCCGCCTGAAACTCGGCCTGTCCGAGCGGCCACACGCGACCGGCGGTGCGGCCGAGGGCCAGCCAGAACCGCGGATCGCGGCTGGGCTGCTTCTCCGCCTGCTCCATCACCGCGATGGCCTTGTCGCGTTCGTTTTGGGTGAGGTGAACGAGCACCGCCGCGTCATAAACCTCCGCGTGCATGGGAAACCGCCGCAGCGCCTCGGCCAGCGCCTTTGCGGGACGCTCGTCCTTTTCAAAAAGATCCTCTGGCGGATAAGTGCTGGCGAAGCGTGCCAGATTCAGCAGCGGAGCGGGGGAGTCGGGAGCGGTGTGGACGGTGTCTTCGAGGAGCTTCACCGCGGCGGCACGTCCTTGGTATTGCAGGGCGATCCCCGCGGTGTGAAACGCCAGCTCGGCGTTCGTCGGATCAGCCTTCACCACGGCCAGATAATGTTCCAGCGCCTGGCGCAGCTTTCCCGAGGATTCAAACTGCAACGCCGCGCTGTAATGCGCCAGCACATCCGCGGTGATCACTCCGCCCGGCTTGAGCGCAAGGTCGGATTTCTCAGTCGCACGCGTGCCAGGCGACAGGTCGGCGGGTGGAGCGGCCGCGTGACCGCCCGGAAGCTGGCACAGCACCGCGCCTGCCAGGGAAAGAAGCCTCCGCCGCTGGTGCGCGATGATACATCCAGCGCCTCGATTCCATCGATTCGCACTGCGGAGACAAGCCATGCCTGTGAGGCTATGCGTTACGCCTTGTAGCGCAAACGCTTCTTGTGGCGGTTCGCGCGCATGCGCTTCTTGCGCTTGTGCTTGTTGATCTTCGTTTTTCTCCGCTTTTTGAGCGATCCCATGGTTCGGTTCTCCTGTGGTGTTGGCTTGAGTTAGTGGACGACTTTGTTCAACGGGTACTCCACGATGCCCTCGGCGCCCAGCGACTTCAGCCGCGGGATGATGGTGCGCACGGTGGCCTCGTCAATGACCGTTTCCACGGCCACCCATTCCGGGCTGGCAAGTTGTGAGACGGTCGGCGAGCGCTGCGACGGCAGCGTGGCGACGACTTCCTCGAGCTTCGCGGTCGGCACATTCATTTTGAGGCCGACCTTGTGCCGGGCCTCCAGCGCGCCTTTGAGCAGCAGCACGAGCGTCTCCATCTTCTGCCGCTTCCATTCATCACGGGCGGCCGGCTTGCTGGAGACAAATTGGGGGTAGCTTTCCATCAGCGTGTCCACGATGCGCAGCTTGTTCGCGCGCAGGGACGAGCCCGTTTCGGTGATGTCCACGATGGCGTCCACCATCTCCGGCACCTTCACCTCGGTGGCTCCCCAGCTGAATTCGACCTCGGCCTCGACTCCGTGCTTGGCGAGGTATTTCTTCGTCATCTCGACCGCCTCGGTGGCGATGCGCTTGCCCTGCAAATCCTTCACGCTTTTCACGGGGGAGTCATTCGGCACCACGAGCACCCAGCGGGTGGGCCAGGAGGTGGCCTTGCTATAACGCAGGTCGGTGATGACTTCGACATCCGCGCCGTTTTCCACGATCCAGTCGCGTCCGGTGATGCCGCAGTCGAGGAAGCCATGATCAACGTAACGCCCGATCTCCTGCGCACGCAGCAGGCGGATTTCCAGCTCCGGATCGTCCACCGCCGGGCGGTAGGAACGGGAGGAGACGACCACGTTGAACCCCGCGCGCTTGAACAACTCAAGCGTCGGCTCCTGCAGGCTGCCTTTGGGCAGGCCAAGGCGGAGAATGTTCTTCGTTTCTGACATGTTCGGGGGAAAGGGGCGCGCATCCTAGCGGCATTCTTCCGGCTGGCTAGAGGAAATTCGTCTCGAATCCCGCCGCACGCCTGGAAGCATCATTTTCCCTTCTTCGCAGGCTCTTCCGGTGGCAGCGCTCCCGGCCCATAACTGGCCGGATCGCTCAAAAGACGCGGTTTTTCGAAGACAGACAGCTTGTCGCCCTGCGATTCGATCCAGGCGTCCAATTCGGCCCGCAAGTCGGCGAGTTCGGCGCTCTTGGCGGGATCGGCGGCGAGATTGTGCTGCTCGTGCGGATCGGCTTCGAGGTCGTAAAGCTCCTCCGCAGGCCGTTCGTGATAACGTTTCAGAATCGCGGCAGCCTGTGGGTCGGTTTTGGCCTTTTCCTCCCACGTGGCGAAGAAATCGCGCTGTCCCAGCTTCACCGGCAGGTCGATGTGCGTCGTGAAGGCGAACTCAGGATGCAGGTTGCGGATGTATTTCCAGCGTTCGTCACGCACGGCGCGGGTTGGATACACATTGAAGCGGTTGTCATTGCTGTGCGTGGAGAAGATCAAATCGCGATGCGCCTCGGTTTCGCCGCGGAGAACGGGAAGAAACGATTTTCCGTCGATGTCGGTGGGCGGTTTGCCTCCCGCCGCTTCGAGCAGTGTCGGGAGAAAATCCGTCCACTGCACCATCGCGCGGCTGCGGCTGCCCGGTTTCACGATTCCAGGCCACGAGACGATCAGCGGCACGCAAATGCCGCTCTCGTAGCAGTTCCACTTCCCGAAGGGCCATTGTGCGCCGTGATCCGCGCTGAACAGGATGATGCCGTCCGTTCCGAAGGCCGTGAGCAACGTGCCGAGGTCGTCATCGGCCTTTGTCACCGCCGCGGCATACTTCGCACGCCACTCGCGCGTCTTGGGTGTGTCGATGCTGCCGGCTGGAAGCGTGAGCTTCGTGCCATCGTAACCGAGATCCTTCTCCGGCCACGGAACGTGCGGCCAATTTGTGCCGACCATGAAACAAAGCGGCTTCGCGTTCTCCTTCGGCCGCCTTTTCAGCCACTCGACCGCATGACCGATGCACTCGTGCTGATGAAAGCCGTCGTCGGCGAAGTAGTCGAAGCCGTAGTCCTTCGTGTGCTTGTAGTGCGACACCTTGCCGAACGCGACCACCTCGTAGCCGATCTCCTGAAAATACGCGGGCCACTTTTTGATCTCAGGCCGCGGTTTGCTGTGATTCGCCTCCGCGCCGTTGCGCGCGGGCATCAAACCCGTCAGCAACGCCGCACGGCTCGGCGCACAACTCGGTGAAGCGACATACGCCCGCTCAAACGTCATGCCCGCATCCGCAAGACGTTGCATGTTCGGCGTGCGGATGGTTTTTTCGCCGTAAGCCGAGCAATCGAGCTGGCTTTGATCATCCGTGAGGAAAACCAGGATGTCGGGCTGCTTCGCAGCCAATGACGAAACCAAGATGACGAAAGGCGAAGCGATGAGAATGAGATTCTTCATGGCAGTGAGCGCCTCCAATCGAGCACGGTCTTCTTCAACTTCGCAGTGATCGCAGGTTCGGCATCGGCGCGGTTGGTGGTTTCGTTGGGGTCGGTGGCGAGGTTGTAAAGCTCGGTTTGTGTGCCGTCGGCATTGATGAGCAGCTTCCAATCGCCATTGCGAATCGCGACATTGGGTGACTTGGCGTCAGGTTCCTTTGGATAGGGGAAACCACTCTTCACCTTCCCAGCTTCGCCCGGTTTGCGGCCGTATTCCCACATCAGCGGCTTCGTGCGCATCTGTTTCTCACCACGCATGGCGGCGCTGAAGTTCTCGCCGTCAAAATCGGCGGTTGGTGCTTTGATTTGTGCCAAAGCGCAGAGCGTGGGCATGAAATCGACACTGCACACGACGCTACTGTCGTTCACGGCATTTGCGGGAACCACATCAGGCCAGCGCACGATCAGCGGTGTGCGGATGCCGCCTTCGTAGAGGCTCCACTTCATGCCCCGCAACCCACCCGTTCGTGTGCGTTCAAAGCTGGGTTCCGGACCGTTGTCGCCGCACAGAATGGTGATCGTGTTTCTCGGCACGATGTCAATGAGCCGGCCGATCTGCTGGTCCATGGCGATCAGCACATCGCGATACTTCAGCGGCAGTTCGCGGTCATCCTTGCCCTCCTTCGGGCGATAGGGCGTGTGCACATCGTCGAACCACAGGTTGATGAAGCATGGTTTGTCCGCGTGGCTGTGCAGAAACTCGATCGTCTGATCCACCATCCAGCGCGTCCGCTCGTGACGTGCAACCTGCTGCGGTTCGCGCTTCAATTCCCACGGCGTCGTCTTCAATCCCAGCGCCGCCGCAGGTTCGGGGCTCTCATAAGTGCCGAGGCCGAGATCATAGCCATACGCGGCGAACTTCGGCGCCTCCGTCACATCTCGCCCACCGCCAAGATGCCATTTGCCGACGTGCGCCGTCGTGTAACCGGCTTCTTTGAAAGCACGTGGGAGTGAAGGTGCCTTCGGATCGAGGAAATCCGCCTGTTCGCACTCGCGATTGCCCGCCTTCGTCTGCAAGTAGCTCGTGATGCGCCAGCGTGCCGGAAACTGGCCGGTGATCACACCACAACGCGATGGCGAACAGATTGGCGAGGCCACATAAAACTGCCGGAACTGCATTCCCTCCTTCGCCAGCCGGTCCATGTGCGGCGTCGGCACTTTGCCGCCAAAACAGCCCACGTCCGCCCAGCCGAGGTCATCAACGAAGATGAAGAGCACATTGGGTCGGTTGGCCGCGGCACTCCAACCAGCTAGAACACAGGAGAAGATGATAAGAACGAGGTGTCTCACGGTTTAGGAAACGCTGAACACCTCGCTGCTTATCCTTGCTTCAATCCTTCGTCACTTTCTTTGACAGCACCGTGATCTTGTCGGTATTGGAGTCCCAACGCAATTTGGCCTCTCCGGCGGCAGTGTCGTTTCCCTTCTGGATTGTAAATTGCACCCTGAAATCCAGCGCAGCACCTTTCCATCCGTCGAAGGACAGCTCGTAACCCGAATCAGGAAAGAGATCGTCCTCTTTGTGGCCGAGAGTTTTCGCAATCTCCTCAGGCGTGAACCTTCGCAGGCCTTTCTCATGTCTCCAAACCCATGCCATGGAGTACAAACGGCCAATCTGAGTGGAGAGCGCCACCATGTCCTGTTCCGGATGCCAGAACGTATAACCGGCGACCTCGTCATTGCTCTCGGCAGGAAGGAAAATGCCGGAGTCATCCTTGGGGTTGAGAAGTTCTTCGGTGTTCTTTTCGGTGTCGATCAGGCAGGGCAGCTCGTGGCGCCCATAGATGACCCAGCGTTTGCTTTTGCTGCGGCTGACCATCGGTCCGGAATAATCGCGGGTCAGCAATGCGATGCCACGACGGGCCATGTTTACGAGCTGTTCATTCTGGTCCTGCAAGTGCGGCTTCAGCACCTGGACGAAAACGGGCACGCGTGCCTGCGGGATCTGGCGCCAGCGGCTGCCGATGGCACGCGCCGCAAGGAGAGGAACCATATCATCCTTCATTTTCAACAATGGCAGGCAGGCATCCGGAATGCGCGGATCGAGCGAGTATTCCAGTTCTGACATCGCTCTGTAGCATTCGCCAGCGTCCTTGCTTTGCAGTTGCTTGAGAAGTTTCGTCACCTGGGCTTTGTCCTGCGACAAGGCAGGCGTGATCAGAATTAAACTGACGAGGAAGAGTAGATTGTGTGTTTTCATCAAACCCCAAAAGAGACCCACCGTGGATTTTTCCGGTCGCCGAGGACGTGCTGATGTTTTTTCCACTGCTTCGACATTCCCAGAGTTGTCAGTTCACGATCCGTAAGCAGCAGGGGGACCGTTTCGCCGCCGAACTGCCACCTCGAAAAGCCCGGTTGACGCCCCCGCTTTGGGGAATACTCTGCCCGCCCTCCAAGGACGCATCATCAAATCATGATTCGTCCATGTAATCCTAAACGCCCACCATCATGTCCCGTAGCTACATCTTCTCGTCCGAGTCCGTCGGCGAAGGTCATCCTGACAAAGTTTGCGACACCATTTCTGATGCCATCCTCGACGCCTGCCTCGCGATTGACCCCAAGAGCCGCGTGGCCTGCGAAACCTTCGCGAAGAGCAACATCGTCGTCGTCGGCGGTGAAATCACCATCCCGAAGCTCCAGAACAAGAAGCTCGGCACCACCAAACCCATCGATGAGGTCATCAACATCGGCAAAGTGATCCGTGAGGCCGTCCGCGGCATTGGCTACACCAATGACGACGACGTCTTCCACGCCGACAAACTTTTCATCAACAACTACCTCACCATCCAGAGCCCGGACATCGCCCAAGGCGTCGATGCCGCCGCTGCGGAAGGCAAGAAGACGCAGGAACAGGGCGCTGGCGACCAGGGCATCATGTTTGGTTATGCCTGCGATGAAACGCCCGAGCTCATGCCCGCGCCGATCATGTTCGCCCACCGCCTCGGTCGTGAGCTGACCCGCATCCGCAAGGCTGGCAAGCTCGCCAAGTGGCTGCGTCCGGACGCGAAGAGCCAGGTCTCCGTTGAATACGTCGATGGCAAGCCCACCCGCATCGTGAACGTCGTCATCTCCACGCAGCACGCGGCGGACGTGAGCCACGCCGAGATCGAGAAGTTCTGCATCGAGCAAGTCATCAAGAAGGTCCTGCCGAAGAACATGCTCACCAAGGACACCGAGTATCTCATCAACCCGACCGGCAAATTCGTCGTTGGTGGCCCGCAGGGCGACAGCGGCCTCACCGGTCGCAAGATCATCGTGGACAGCTACGGCGGCATGGGCCGTCATGGCGGTGGTGCCTTCTCCGGCAAGGATCCGTCCAAAGTGGACCGCAGCGCCGCCTACATGGGCCGCTGGGTCGCCAAGAACGTCGTCGCCGCCGGCCTCGCCTCGAAGTGCGAAGTGCAGTTCGCCTACGCCATCGGTCATCCGCAGCCGGTCAGCGTCCACATCGACACCTTTGGCACCGGCACGATCGGTGACGACAAGATCCTCGACGCCGTGCTGAAGGTCTTCTCCTTCAAGCCCGCCGACATCGTCAAGCAGCTCAATCTGCTCCGTCCGATCTACTCGAAGTCCACCAACTACGGCCACTTCGGCAAGATCAACGACACCGACCTCACTTGGGAACTCACCAACAAGGCCGAGGCGCTCAAGAAGGCTGCGAAGTAAAGTTGTCCAGTTGCGCTGCAACTGGCCTCCTGCCTTTGTTGCGGCGCAACAAAGCTGCTTTGCCCGAACAATCACGAAAAGCCGCGCGGGGGAACCTGCGCGGCTTTTTGCTGCAATTCTTGCGTCAAACACCTGAAGCGGTTGCGTTGTTACGAGCATGCCGGGAAACACAAGGCGGTCCGTACGAAGCTTCAGGCGGTGCTCAATGACTTGAAATCGCAGGACACGACCACTGCGACACTCCGCCGCGAGTGAAGAAGAAGGGCAGGAACAAGAAGCAGCAGCCTGGATGCTGTGTGTCGTTTTCTTCACCGGCCGGACTTGCGGTGTTCACCAGACGCTGCGTTATTTCTTTTTGCGTTCATGTCCGAGATGCGTTTCAACCCCATCACCCTCGACTGGGTCATCATGGCTCCGGAGAGAGCCGCGCGTCCGGATGATTTTCATGGCAAGCCGGCAGCGCGGCCCGCACGACAGCAGCATCGCGGCGACTGCCCCTTCTGCCCTGGCAACGAGCATCTCACTCCGCCCGAAATCTCACGTGTGACCGCGCCGGATGGTTCCTGGCTCATCCGGGCGTTTCCAAACAAGTTTCCCGCCTTTGTCGCCTCGCATGAGGTTCAGCGCCAAGCACAGGGCCAGTTCCGTTCCATGATCGCTGCTGGCGCGCATGAGGTGATTGTTGAGCATCCGCGGCATGATCTCGACCTGGGAGAAATGGAGCCTGCGCATTTCGCGTCGGTCCTGCGCATGTATCGCGAGCGTTACGCCGCTCTGCGGGCGAATCCCGTGGTGGAGAGCATCGTCATCTTCAAAAACCACGGCCGGGGTGCCGGAAGCTCCCTTGAGCATTCACACTCACAGATCACCGCCGCGCCGGTGATCTCCTCCCAGGTGGGGGTTCGTTTGCAGGAGGCACGGCGCTATCACGAACTCAACGGCGGCTGCCTTTACTGCGCTGTGATGAATGAGGAACTCGCTGCTGGAGAACGTGTTCTCGAGTCCGGCCCTTCCTTTGCCGCCTTCATGCCCTACGCATCACTGTCGCCGTTCCACACCTGGGTCTTCCCGCGCAAGCACGAACCGTCGTTCGACCAAATCAGCGACGCGGACATCGACGAGCTCGCTGGCACGCTCTCGCGTCTGCTGCGCAGGTTAAAAGCGGCCGCGGGTGATCCGGACTACAATATCACCATTCGTTCCTCGCCTGTGGGTGAGGTGTCATCGTGCTGCTTTCACTGGTATCTCGCCTTCGTGCCGCGCATGACCCAGCTCGCCGGCTTCGAGCTCGGCAGCGGCAGCTACATCAACAGCATGCGGCCTGAGGTCTGCGCGGAGCGCTTGCGGAGCATCGCATTGTGAGTTCCGGAGAAAAACTGTCCTGACTTTGGCCGGCGTCAGGCAGGAACTCGTCAAGGACTGGTCACCCTCAGCCTGACAAAACGATGACCCGATGTGCCAGACGGCACGGTCGCGCGCACTTGTTGCTTGATGCCATCGTCGGACATGATGCTCTCAGTGACGCCGGTGGTTTGCCAGGCTGTGAGCAGATCGTCGGTCCATTCGACTTGGTAAGTGAGTTTGGCCATTGCTTCTTTGCTGCGGGAGTAATTGAAGATGATGGCGCCCGTGTTGTCTGGTGGAACGATGATGCCTGGAGTTGTATTGGATTGCTGGGGATCATTACCGAGGGCGAACTCGATCAGATTGGGTGAGCCATCGTGGTCTGGATCGGCAGTGTCGGCGGCGATGCCGGAGTTGGAGGTCATGCCGAAGTTGTCCTGACGCCATGCGGTGATGGGCACGCCGCCAGTGCCGACAAGCACGAGATCAAGCGGAGTTTTGGCAGCATCATTGCTTGCGATGTGGAGCGCGGCATTGCGCGGGCCGGGGAATGCGGGCGAGAAGGTGATGTCAAAGGTGGTGGTCGCGTTGGTGACGAGCGACGTGTCACCCGGGGTGCCGATGGTGAAGTCGGCGGCATCATCGCCGGTGGTGGTGATGACGATACCGGAGAGCGTGCCGAGCCCGGCATTGACGATGGTGATGGTGAGCGTGGTCGGATTCTCAGGCAGCGCGGTGCCGAGATCGAGAGTTGCACCGCTGCTTACAATGACTCCCCCGGGTTTCTTCACGACGATCGATGGTGTGGGCAGACGGGATGCGACGGCGAGCGAACCGTAAGGCGCCGCGGAAACGAACGACACTTTTCGGCTGGCAAGAACTCCGCTCGTGTCGACGGCGACAGGCACGTTGCTGTCAGTTGTGGTGCCATTGCCGAGCTGTCCGCTGGAATTGATACCCCACGAGAAAAGCTGGCCGTCGGAACTGAGAGCGACGGCGCATTCCACTCCGGCGCTGAGCGCGGAGATAAATTTGCCGCTCAGCACTCCGGTTGTGTTCACAAACACGGGGCTCTGGCCAGTGTTCGCGTCGGGATTTGCAACGCCGAGAGCACCTCCGCCGGCATAGCCCCATGCGATGACGCGACCATCGGTGGTGAGAGCGTAATTCTGGAACGCGCCTGCGATCACTTGCGCGATAGAACCAGGCGAAAGAGCGAGTGGTCCGATATTTGGCACGACGAGCGAGGTGGCAGTGGGGTACGCTGAGTTGGACGCACCGAGACCCAATTGGCCGACAGAGTTGTCGCCGCAGATGTACATGATGTTGTGGGCGGTGAGCACCATTGAATTCACATAGCCGGCGGACACCGACTTCACCGTCTCGCCGCCGGCGATGATCGCGGAAACATCCATCGCCACTGGTGAGAGCGCGTTCGTCTTGTTGCCATTGCCGAGCTGGCCAAAGCCGTTTACGCCCCAGCCATAGACTCGTCCGTCGCTTGTGCGTGCGAGCGCGTGATACCAGCCAGCCGAGATATCCGTGACGACTTTTCCAGCGAGCACGCCGCTCATGTCCACAGCCACGGGGATGTTGCTGCTGGTGGTGTTTCCACGGCCAAGGCTGCTGCCCGCGCCCCACGAGAAGAGCTGGCCGTCAGAACTCAGGGCCACACTGAAACCGGTGCCCGCGGAGATGGCGACGATGGTTTTTCCAGCGAGCACGCCGCTTGCATTCACGGCCACCGGCACATTGCTGTCGGTGTTGGTTCCATCTCCCAACTGACCAGACTCATTGCGGCCCCATGCATAAACCTTCCCATCCGCCGTGAGCGCGAGAGAGTGTTGATAGCCAGCGGCGACCGCGATCACCGTTTTGCCGGCCAGCGCACCGGTGCCGACCGTGGCCACGGGAGAGGGCTTGTTGCCACCGGACGTGCCGTCGCCACTTCTGCCGTACACATTGTCCCCCCAGGCGACAGGACTGCTGCCTGGCCAGAGCAAGACGACATCATTTCCGGTGCCGCCTGCATAAGTGATGACGAAATCATAGACCTGCCCTCCGTAAGTGAGCGACACGGTGGATCCCGGTGGTCTTCCGGCGAACGAACCGATGACACGCGTTGTTCCCGTGTTGTTCACGATTGTGAGATTCGTGCCGACGGGCGGAGCGAAATTCAGCGTGACCCCGAGCGTGAGGCCGGTGGCGTTGAGACCATCGATGGTGAGCGGCACGTCGCTTGCGGAGTTGAAGGTTGTGTTCAGCGTCGTGCCGCTTGCGGTGCCGGTCAGCGTGACGTTGAAAGGATTGCTGCCAGCGTCGTTGCTGGCGATGTGGAGCGTCGCCGTGCGCGCGGTGGTGGCTGATGCGGTGAAGCGGACGAAAAAGGTGGTGCTACCGTTTGGCGAGACCACGGTGGCGGGCGCGGAGGCGAATGTGAAGTCCGCTGCGTTTGCGCCGTCTATGGTTGCAATCACGTCGTTGAGCACCGCCGTGCCGGTGTTCTTGACGACGAACTCACGCAACACTCCGCCACCCACGATGCCACCGCTGAAATCGACGGAGGCATTGTTTGCGATGGCACTGCCAGAAGGCTGGTCGACGCCAATGTGCGGCGACCCTGAGAATCCAGTGCCCGTTAATCTGATGTTGAAGGGACTTCCGGTGACCGAGTCACTGCCGATGTGGATGTGGGCCTCGCGCGGCCCCGTGGCAAGTGGATAGAAACTGGCCGTGAACGTGGTGCTGGCCCCAGGTGCGAGCGTCAGAAGGGGCGGGGGATCGAAGAAAAAGTCGGCGGTGTTGTCGCCATCGAGAGAGATCGGAGTCGGTTCCAAATGGAGGGTCGATGCCCCGGTGTTCTTGATCACAAATGTCTTTTGAACCTCAGTGCCGATGTTGGAACTCCCAAACGACACAGTGCTCGTGTCCGACGAGAGGCTGCTGCCCGCTGGTTGCTCCACGACAATGACAGCGCTTGGCGACACGGAGAGCGGCACGATGGAGGCGGCGAGGCCGGAGCTGTCGGAGGAGTTTCCGTTGCCGCCATCGCCGATGACAAAGTCCACCGTGTCGTTGGCGCCAACCGTGATCACTTGTGTGTGGGAAACGCCATTACCACGATAACTGTCCACATAGCGTTTATCCACAGGAGTAAGCTGGTTGGCATTGTGGAAGATGTGGACATCGACTGTCGTCGGCCCTGGGTCACAACCGAAATACGTGCCGCTGACGGCGTAGATGCCCGCTGCCGGAGCCTTCCAGCGAAGCACGGCAAACTCGCTTCCTGCTCCTGGCTCCATTCCGACCTGACGTGGAGCCCACGTCCCACCGCCATTACTGCTAACAAAAGTGCTGGTGGGGTTGAAGGTCACGTAAGACGGCCCGCCGAAATACTGGATTCCGTTGGCGTCGGGACCATTCGGTCCCGGAAGCTGGGAGCTGTTTGCGGCAGCCGGATCGTAACTGGTCATGGAAGCCGAACCCGGCAGCCAGCGGCAGCTCCATGGCGAACCTGCCGTCTGGAACTGAGCAAAATCACGCGCTCCGTCATAGCGGGCCTTGCCGCTCGTTGCAGCCGCATGAATGTCGCTGATTTCCTTGGCAGTGAGTGCGCGGTTGTAGAGGCTGAGTTCGTCTATCATTCCTTCGAACGGGTTGGCGGGAGACGATGCAGGGGAAGTGTCCGTCACTGACGCGCCGATGGTGAAAGGCGCCGTGACCCCGGGCCGCGATGCTGTGTACGGTGCGGCATAAGTCTGGATTCCATTCAGATAGAAGGTGATCTGTCCACCAGTCAGCGTGACGGCCAGGTGCGTCCACGTATCCGTGGGAATCGCACTCGTCGAGGTCGCCTGCGTGAATGAGCCGCCACCAGAGCGGGAGGTGAAGCAGGGCCGGCCGATGCTGTTGAGGAACAGCACGTAAGCGATGTTGTTGTTATCACCACTGCGCTTGGCAATGATGTCACACGTGCTCGCAGGGTACTGGTTGAGATGCACCCAGCACTCTATAGTGAAGTCACCGGCAAGATCGAGCCCTGAGCCGTCGAATCTCTGCACGAAGTCGTTCACGCCATCGAAGGTGAAAGCGCGGCCCACTCTTCCAGAGGCGTAGTCAGCACCATTCATCATCCCCGTGTGATGACCGCCAATCACATCTCCGCCCGCACCTTCCGCCGGCCACCAGGCGATGATGCCTGACGGCACATCAACTGGATTGGCCAGCCCGCCGGTGTAAGTGAAGTCCGATGACTTGCCGGCCGCATCCACGACATGCAGCGTGAAGTCGTAGGGGCCGTTGGCCGCCGTGCCGGTGACAAGTCCAGAAGGGGAGATCGCGATTCCATCGGGAGGTGAGCCGCTTGTTACCGTGACGGTGTAGGGGCCGGTGCCGCCGACGATCTCGAGTTGACCCCCCGTGAAAGGGAAGCTGGCATTCGTGATGAGCGGCGCCGCGATTTGCGTGATCGTTGCCTTGAAGCCTGTGCCGTCGTAGCCGTAATTGTTGTTGCTGCCCCAGCCGACCCGGAAATCAAGAGTGTCACCAGCGTTGACGCTGACATAAAACGAAAAGGTCTTCTGCGTCTGATAGCCATTGACGTAGTTGATGCCGGAGTTGTCGCTTGAGTCGAAGTGAAGCGGATGCGCCGTGTCACCGTTTTTCACGATGGAAGCGTCGCTCGTCGTTCCGCCCCCATACTGCTCGATGCCTTCAAACAAACCACTGACCTGGTAGCTGCCGCTGGCCGGTGCGGTCCAGCGCACGACGCTTTTGGCACCGTTCGAGGTGGGAAACATCCCCAGTTCATCCGCAGGCTGGTTCGTGCCTGAACCGTTGTAACTTTGAGTCTGAAAGGTCGGGTTGAAGATCACCCCGCCATCGAAGTAACCGCCCCAACCAGCCATCAAACCATTGCCAGGGACACCGGCAACTTTAGCGGGGTAGGGGGTGAATCCAGTTCCGTTTGTTTCAGTATGGCCGTACTGCCAGGTCTGTGACGGGTTGTTGGCGTTGGGATCGAAATCCGCCACTGCACTGCCGGTCAAAATGCTTCCGGAGGCATACGCGTTGTTGATCGAAGCGTTTGTCGCATTGCTCAGGTTGAGATAAAACGAGCGTGCGAATGCCGATGCATTGCCTGTCACCGGCACGGTGATCGTCGCACTCGCGGTGTTGGCCGGTATGTTCAGCGTGCCTGACGTTTTCGTGTAATCGCTACCCGCAACGGCCAAGCCATCGAGGGTTGCATAGTTCAGGCTGATGGGGGTCGCATTGGGCCGCAGAACGCTGACATTGAAAACCATGTTCGTCGTGCCGCTGCTGCCCGCGACACAAGACGCATCGGCGATGCTGATCGAGGGGCCGGTCGATTTGCCCGTCGCGCCAGCGGTGTAGATCGCGTTGATCTCGCTGCCCGAAAGTGCGTGGTCAAAGAGGTCCACCTCATCGATTTTGCCGTCGAAGAAATACGCTATGCCCCCGTTGCTGTAATCAGCGCCGATCAAGGCGGGGTGATCGTCGTAACTGGGAACTGCCGTGTTTGCACCGCTCGCGACCTCGGCGCCGTCAACATAGAGCTTTTGCGTGCTGCCATCAAAGCTGTAGGCCACGTGATACCACTGACCGAATGCCGGTGACCATGGATAGTCCAAAATCGGACCGCCTTCCAAATAACCGTGCAACGCGCCGCCTTGGTACCACATGATGTAGGAGTCTGCATCGCCGCCGCCGAGCGCCTTGCCGAAAATGTGACCGGCCACAGAAGGCAAAGCGTTGAAATTCACCCATGCATCAATGGTGAAGGTCCTCACCCGCAGCGACGATGAATTGGGAATGCTGAGGTAGGTGCCCGCCGCGGGGCTGATGTTGAACGCCTGCCCGACCTTGCCTGCAGCGGTATACGCCTCGGGAGTGACGAGCGTCCCATTGTTATTGCCTTTCGCATCAGTCGCGTTGTCCTCACCGCGCCACCAGGAAACCAGACCCGCTGGCAGCGCTGCGGGATTCTTGCCTGCTGCGCCAGCATCATGAATGGCTTGAACTTCAGACTGGGTTAACGCGCGGTTGAATACGTCCACTTCGTCAATCAGACCGTTGAACGGACGTCCCCCCGCGTCCTTTTGTCGGCCGATCGTAAACCATGCGCCATCATAGGAGATGGCGCCCGACCAAGGCACGCTGGTCGAGGGCTGCAGCACCCCGTCGTAATACACTTTCGCGTCTTCATTCGCCTTTCGCGTCGCCGCGATGTGAACCCACTGGTTCAGCGGAACCGCAGCGTTGACATTGGTGCCATGCCAGGTGCCTTCTCCTCCGATCTGGAAATGGATATGGCCCGGCGGCGCGGGTTGTCCGTCAGGGTTGGATCGACCGTCCAGGAAAATGGTCGCCCCCGAGTGTGTGGCGTCATATTGGCTGCCCACAATAAGTGTCAGGGCGTCGCCTGAGGCCGGATACGCCGTTACGTAGATCCACGCGTCGAGTGTGATTTCATTCTGAATCTGCAATGAAGCGGGAACCGGATCGCCAATCAGGACATTCTGGTTGTTAGTGCCGTCGAATTGAAATGCGCGCCCGACTTTGCCCGCGCCAAACGCACCACCATCGTTGGTTCCTTGGAAATCCTTCCCGTTTCCTTCGCCGCGCCACCATGAGACCAGGCCATTGCCTGCATTTGCCGGATCGACTGCGGGAATCTGCGCCGGTTCCAGTGCACTGTCGAAGAATTGCACTTCATCGATCACACCGTGGAACAAACCGTCATAGTAGCCGCCGGAGTTGGCGCGGCCGAGATTCAGCGGCGTGTTTGCGTAGCTCAGGTCACGCGTTTCCGGCGTGGAGGCCTCCAGCCTGCCGTTCACATAGAGCTTCAGGTTCTGGTGATCGTAAGTCCCGACGACGTGATACCATCGGTCTACGACGACGGAAGTGGTTGAGATGGCTGCCTTCTCTTCGCCCACGGCGAAGTTCAGATTGAACTGGAACCTGTTGTTGCGCTTGATGAGCGCGTAGGAATCAAAGTAGCCCGGCGGGGCGAATGGCACGGCATTCTGCTTGTGAAGGATCACCTGCTCGCCGTTGGCACCTCCGCCGGTGGTTTTGGAATCGAGGCTGTCGAATTTCACCCACAGGGAAAAGGTCAGGTTGGTGGGTTTGAAATCAGCGCTGTCAGGAATGGTCACGAGGTTCCTGCCTGGGCTCGTGTCATTGTCCGGAAAGGCGCCTGGAAAGCCGAAGCCCTGTCCGATACGCCCTTGGGTGAAGGTCACATCGCTCGATTTTGTGGCAGTGTGGCCGTGGCCGCTCAAATCGGTGAGCGAGTCACCTCGAAGGTAGAGCACAGGGACAGCGCCGGTGAAGTTCGTGACGGTGACGACGGAATCCAACTGCTGGTGATTGCCCGGGTTGTCGGTGGCGATGGCGATGAAGTTGTAGCTTCCATCCGCGAGTTGACCGCCCGGCTGCGGGAGCGTCGCGGTGCAGGTCCAGACGTGGGTGGAGCTGTTGTAATTGGTCGGCAGGTTGATCGCCGGCACGCCCCAGGACGAGCCGTTCCAGTAGAGGTAGTCAGCGGCCCGGCGGATGAAGCAGTTTACCGCATACACGCCGCTCGTGTCTGTGGCCGTGCCTTGAATGGTGACAGGACTGGATGTGATGGTCGATCCGTCTGCAGGCGTGGTGATCGTCACGGTCGGCGGCGTCGTGTCAGCGGCGACGGTGAACTGTGCACTCTGGTATTGAGCATTGCCCGCCACATCCGCAGCCACGACCAGATAGCTGTAGGAGCCTTCGGAACTCACAGGAGGCAAGCTGAAGTTCCCGTTATAAGTCTGCGTGCCGGAGTCGTAATCGAGCACATGCTCCGTGCCGGCCACCTGATTCGTCCACACGCTGCCAGTCCAGAAAAAGCCGTCGCTTGCGCGCTGGAGGAAGGCCGAGACGGTTTGCAGGCCCTGGCTGTCGCTGGCCGTGCAGTGAACGGCGGGGAAAGTGGTCTGGCTCGAGTTGTTCCCAGGAGCGGTGATCGTGAGGTTCGGCGGCGAGTCGTCGAGGTAGAAGAAGACATTGGTCACTCCTGACGCTGGTGACGACTGATGGCCCGCATAGTCAAACGCTGTCGCGCTGATGGACCACGTGCCGCTGTGCACGTCGAAACCGGTGGGCAGGTGCGTGTAGCTCCACTTGCCATCCGTGCCGACATCGGCCTGCACGGACACAGGCGAACCCACCCAGTCGCTGCCGCTCCACCAACTGCTGCCGTCGTTGATGCTGAGTGATACTTTCAGTACGAGGCCCGCGCCTGTGTCCGCAGCGAGGCCGGTGATCGAAGTGAGCGCGCTTCGCTTGGAGTTGTTTGCCGGAGAGGTGATCTGCACCGTCGGATTGCTGGTATCGAGCGCGGAATTCACGGTGAAGGAGAAATTGTTTCCCGAGTTCGTGGGCGAGGTGTTGTTGTTCCAGTCGAACGCCTGCGCTGACACATGCCATGTGCCGTTGCGAAGATTGGCACCTGAGGGCAAAGAACGATATTCCCAGGTGCTGGCGGTCGTCATATTGGCAAAGATGTGCGTCAGCGATGTCTGCCACGCTGTTCCATCCCACCATTTTCCATCCGGACCAGTGATCACCAGATCAATCGCGCCACTCAAACCCGAGCCACCCGTGTCGCTCGCCGTGCCACTGATGTGATCCAGTCCCGAAATCGTGCCAGTGCCCGGGTAAGTGATGGCAATCGCCGGTGGTGTGGTTTCCGCGGTCACGGTTCGGTTCACCACAATCGCGTGCTCGCTGACATTGCCGCCGTTGTCCACGGCTCGGGCATAAATGAGGTAGGCGCCGTCGCGCGTGATCGCGTGCGAAGGCAGCGTCACTCCCGCGGCGGGGGACCAGTTGTTTCCCGTCACCGTCGCCGCCAGCCACACACCTTGAGCGTGAAGGTCATTCACCCACGTGCTGCCATCCCAGTAGCGGCTCGGCACGGCGCCCGGATTCTTCTCCTCGATCTGGAACGTAACTCTCGCAGCCTCGTTCACCGTGCCGCCCACAGCCTGCGGACCTGTGGCCACAAATTCGTAAATGCTTGAGCCGGGCAGCAACGGTGCGAAGTCGACAACAGGCGGCGTGACGTCCACTCCTGATGGCACGGTGTAGTCCTCGACCAGGCCGGCGGTGTCGCTGCTCGCCGGTGAGGAGGCGCCATTGCCCAGGCCGCGCTTGGCAAATGCATTCCACAGGATTGAGCGGTAAGTGCTGCCGCCGTTGAGATCGGCCTGCAGAATGGCGTCGCGCGCCTGCACGAAGTTCGGGTTTTTCGGCGGGTTTTTCATGCCATCCGTCACCAGTTGCAGGATGGTGGTGTTGCCCGTGCTGTGGCCATACCGGTCAATCATCCGCGCGCGCGCCTCCCAGAGCATGGAGCACCATACCTCACCACGCATGTGCGGGTCAGTAATATAACCCATGTAGCTTCCGCTCCATTGCGGATTGGTCGGTATTGTGGAATGTCGGCTTGCCTGGGTGGCGTCGATGTCCTTGAATGTAAGTGGATCAATCGACATGTCAGTCGTGTAAGGGTAGCGACGGTCGCCCCAGTAATAGTTGGATTGCCCTGTTCCAAGACCCCGAAAGAAGTAAGCCGCCCATGGGTACACGGCATTCGGATCGGCCTGCGGACTGGCAGTCAGCGCAAGCGAATAGAAGTCACTCCATCCTTCCCCCATGCCCAGCGTTTGAGGTTGGTAGATCGGCACTTTGGTGGCGTCGGTGAACTGGCCCACGAGGCGGTTGCTCAGCCCGTGGGTGTATTCGTGCAGGACGACGTGCATGTCGAACGCGGCATCACGCGCCGGCGATGTCGTGTTGGATACAAACATTTGCATCAAGCCGCCATTCGGAGTGGTGCCATCCGCCAGGGTGGCGAAAGATGAATTGTTCCGGTTCGTGGTGGTGGCTGTGTTGCCAGCACCCCTCTGCGCCAGCGCATAGACGGGGTCATTTCCCTGAAAGTTGCCAGCAGATGCCGTAAAGCCTAACGAGTAGAGCTGGTCGTGCATCCAGTTGCACCAGTAGAACAGGTTCACCACCGACGCGGAGGTGTAGTTGCTCGGATCCTGTGTGAGATCGACATTGAAGTTGAACGTGCGGGAGTTTGTTCCTGTTCCCGTCACCGGCGTGCCCAAACCGTCACCATCACGATCGGCATAGGCCGTCACGTTGTCTCCCTTGGTCGTCGATTTACCGTCGCTGATCCAGCCGTTGGGCGAAGCCGTGCCATTCAGCGCCTGGATCGTCACCGTCGAGCGTCCCACGGTGGCTGGCTGGGCAGTAGCGTCAGCCAAGTTCCAAAAGCCCGGTGACATTGGCGTGGGGCTTTCCGAGGTGAAGACTCTGTATTGCGGCGTCACATCCGCCGCAGACAGGCTCGCGCGAAACTGCGGCTCGCCGCTCTCCGCATCGATCATCACAAGGTAAGCGCCATGCTCCGCGCTCGAGACTGTCACCGCCCACGCCAGACGCACCGACGCCGCATCCATCGGCAGCCATGCTTTCTCCAGATATGTGGTGCTCAGGCCCGGCCCGGTGTAGTGGTCCGCGGAGAAATTGGGATTCGTCTTCGGCAGCTTCGTGATCTGCGCTGGATCGACGGTCAGACCAATATTCGCCGCCGCGAGCGACACTGCCTTTGGCGCGTCCACCGGCGGATTTTTGACCACTGTCGCGTGTGTGGCGAGGTACGTCTCCACCGCAGTCTCCGCCTCCGGCATCACCGTGCTGGAGAGCGAGAGAATTTCGCCCGACCGGCTGAGGTTCGCCTTGAAACTCGAATCGAAAACCGACACGTCTTCCACTCGCTGCGTCCAGATCACCGTTTGCAGGCCACTGTGCTCTGTCGTGTCCTGGCGCGAGACCTTCGCCGCGTCGAGCAACTCGCCACCGTGCAGGAAGAGATCACGGTATGCGTTCAGATACGCCTTCACCTTCGCCATTGCCTCGTCGTAGCTCAATTGTCCATGCGCGAGCCGCGGCGGTGTGTTGGTGAGGAACTGAGTCGTCGAGGCGATGCGGCTTGGCGTGCCTGTCATGGCATCAAACTCCACCGCCACATCCGGCACTTCCTTCCGCAGCGAGGCGAGCGCGAGCTTCTGCCGGTCGGTCAGCGGGCGGACTATCCGGCTCCCGTCTCGTTTGTCGAAGTTGGGTTTGTCTCCGTTCGCAAGCGCACGGGCGGTTGCTTCCTTGAGCACCTTGGCCGGTGCCGGCGTTGCCACGGACGGCTTTGCGGCAGCTTGAGTTTCCATCGTCTCCGTCGGACGACGTCTGAGCACCAGCAGGCATGCCAATAACACGAGCGCGGCGAGAACAGGGATGAACAAAACAGAAGTGTGTTTGATTTTCATGGCGTTACAAAGGGGGGTGAGGTGCCGCTGCAGAAGCAGAGATGGCGGACGCTGGGACGATGTGAATGGGCAGGGCGATCATCCCGGGGTAGGGGGCCTTACTTTACTCTCCGCATGCTCCGAAAAATGTTTCATCCGACTTGGAAAAGGCCGATTGCCCGCGAAAATGGCCGGGTTGATGCCAGACAAACCGCCACCAGAGCCATCACCGGGGAAACCGCAAAAGCCCGGCTTCCCCACCACGAGCTGGACGCTGGTGAAGCGCATCCAGCGCGGCACGCCGGAGGACGCTCACCGTGCACTGGAAGAGGTGTGCCACAGCTACTGGTATCCCGTTTATTCCTGGTTGCGCCGCAGCGGTCAGGGACAGCACGATGCCGAGGATCTGACGCAGGCGTTTTTCTTGAAACTGATCGAAGACCGCTCGATCAACCGCGCGCAGATGGAGCGCGGGCGGCTGCGCGCCTTCCTGCTTGGCGTGCTCAAACGCACGTTGTCGGACCACTTTCACCATCAGCACGCGGCCAAGCGCGGCGGGAGAGCACAGGTGGTTTCATTCGAGGATCAGGATGCCGAGGGGCGTTACAAGCTCGAACCGTCCGATCTGAAAAGCCCGGATGCGATATTCGACCGCGCCTGGGCGCGGCGCGTGCTGGAATCCGCCGAGGAAAAGCTTGGCGCGGAATGTGGCGATGCGGGAGACCGCGAGGTATTTGAATCCCTGCGCGAGTTCCTGCCGCTTGGCGAAAACGCCACGCCGTATCGCAAGGTGGCCGCACGGCTGAAGATCGAGGAAGGCACGCTGCGCCTGCAAATCCACCGCATGAGGAAGCGCTACCGGAAGCACATCGAGGGTGAGATCGCTCAGACGGTGGCCGAGCCTGCGGAGCAGAAGGCGGAACTGGAGCATCTGATGACGGCAATGGGCCGCTGAAACCGTCGATGAGCATCGCCTCGCAATATCAGGAGTGCTTGGTCTGCGAGTCGTTGCAGAGATCACACTGAGAACCGAACGTTTCCAGGACTTGGAAAGCCAGGGTGCGCAGCGATCCACGCGGCGGCCGGATCTATTGGCGTGCCGGCAGCGCGGACGCTTCAATCACGCCGGTGCCGTTTACTTCGCGAACGGTGATTCTGTGAAATACGACCGCGCGCTGAGGCGCGCGCAGGGCAAGGCGCTCCGGGTTGAGCGCTTCGTCACCGGAATCATGGCTGACGTGGGCGGAATCCCCGATCCCGCTGCTCCATTCGACGAGTTTGCTGCCATCCAGCCAGCCGGTCACTGCGCCTTCGCGAACTTCAACGCGCGCTGCATGGCGTTTCCCGTTGGTCAGAAACCTCGGGCGCACGATGGAGGCGTCCAGATTGTCCTTCAGTTGCCTGCCCTCGACACTGGCAAAGAAGCCTGCCTTTCTGCCACTGCTCATCGGAAGGTCCACAAGCCAAGTCACAGGATGGCCTTGAGCCGGAAACATCTGACCGACGAAGCCCGTGCCCTCCTCAGGCGTGAACTCAATCTCAAAGTCGAACTCCGCCGGTGGCTTGTAGGGAAGTTGGATCAAAGAGCTTACTCCCAGCTCGCTCTGACGCACGGCGAGTCCGTCAACCCTGCGCAACCAGTCACCCTTGACCGCATCTCGCTCCACCTCGATGAGCGGCAGAAGCTCGATGACTGTGCCCGCTTTGGATGCGTCCGTGCGTTCTGCCACGGCGGCATCTGGCAGGCGTTTGATGGCAATGTCCCTTGCCATCGCGCTGCGTTTGCCGCCCTTGGCAGCGCCGAGCATGAATCTGCCTGCCTCTGAGATTGCCGTGTCTGTAACGTCCATCACCCGCTGCCCATCGGCACTGACCTTGATCCGCGCGTCCTGAATGCTGCATTCCAAACGGAACGAACTGTCCGCGGATTTGAGCGACAACGGCGCCTGCTTCAATACAAAGTAATGGTGCGCCGATGTCTTCGGATCGATCGTCAGCCGGCGCAATGACAGGCGGTCCTTGTAGATGTCGAGGTTGTACTGCCCTTTCGGTCCGGCGCGCATTTGGAACGTGGCCTGGTGCTCGTTGATCGAAGGACGAATGACCGCGCGGACTGCTGCATTTCGCATGCTGCTTTTGTCTTTCGTCGCCGCCTCGAAGAGATCAAAACTGTCCTCAAAGACAAGCCAGCCATCCTTCCACTCCAGAGCCGCGATGTCCGATTTCACCACCGACTCCCGGTTGTCGAGCACCTTGAGCCACCCGTCACCCTGCCAAGCGGGGCCAGACCTGGCCGCGGCTGCCGCACGCGTGGTATCGGTCCGGGCGGCGTTTGTGGCTTGGATTGATCTGTGCGTGACAGCGGCGATGGCAATCACCATGAACGTTCCTGCCACCACCGCTGAGATTCTTCTTGCTCCCATGCGCTTTCCGGACTTCGCCGGCTCACATCCCTTTTCTTTGGAATCTCCCGCAACGTTCAGTTCGCGCCGAAACTCCTCCACACTCTGAAACCGGTCCGCGGGATCCGTTTCGAGTGCCTTGCAGATGAGAGCATCGAATCGCGTGCCGAGAGCCGGGCGGCAGCGTGAGGGCAGCTTGAACATCACACGTGGCACCTCGCCGGTGAGCATCTGGTAAAGCATCACGCCGAGCGAGTAGATGTCCGCACGATGGTCGACCACCGCGCCCGGCATCAATTGCTCCGGCGCGGCTGACTCCTGAGTGCCAATGGCCAGGTTTGTGCAGGTGATGCCGCTCTGCATCGAGTGACCCGCGATCTTCGCCAGGCCGAAGTCAGCGACCTTGATCCGGCCCTCACCGTCTACAAGCACATTGGCCGGCTTGATGTCGCGATGGATCACGCCTTGCCGGTGAGCGTACGCAAGCGCGTCACACACGACCCCGATGATGCGAACGGCGTCTTCGACCGGCAGTGCTCCCTCGCTGGCGATACGGCGCGCCACGTCCGTGCCATCGATGAACTCCATCACAAAATAGAGCAGTCCGCCGGCCGTCTCGCCAAAGTCATGCACAGGCACGATGCCGGGGCTCGACAGCTTTGCCATCGTCTCCGCCTCGTGCTGGAATCGCTCACGGAATTTGAGTTCGTCATCCGACACGCCCGGCGGCAGGACTTTGATGGCCACCAGCCGCCGCAGCGACTTCTGCCGTGCCTTGTAAACCGCTCCCATCCCGCCGCAACCGATGATCCCGATCACCTCATACTGCGGCAGCATCGCCTGAAGTTCCTCCGCAGCCGGCGCCTGCCAGATGCCGGGCGTGCTCGTGTTCCGACCTGCGGCAGATCGCAAGGGAGGGTTTGAATGGCTCTCCGGCAGCATGGCGTGGATAGTCTGCGACGATCACAATGAGCCGCAAGACCAATCCCGGACAAGTTGACCGTCACGATCCTGGTCGCAGCGGCATTCACACCATCAACATGCAGTCGCCGCATCTGCAACAGCGGCCATGCGGCTGAAGACTGAGGAAGGCCCGCCGGGGCTGCAAATCCACCAGATGAGGAGGCGCTATCGGAAGCGAATCGAGGACGAGGTTGCGCAGACCGTCAGCGATCCCGTCGAACAAACGGCGGAGCTGGACGACCTGATGGCGGCGATGGGAAGGCCCCCTGTCCACGTCAGTGCCGATCTTCGCGAGGCAGTTCTCGAATGCGCATATTGCGGTAGAACGCCTCACCGGTCCAGTCCTGCAAGGCGATGCGGCCTTTCTTCACCGAAGCGAACGCCTCGCCAATGTCCCCCCGCTTCAGCGCGTCGCGCACCGATGCGTCCGCTAGATTGTAGCTGCACACGAGCTTGTCGTTGATCCACTGCTCCACCTTTGTCCCCTGCACGAGCAGTCGCGCGGTGTTCCATTCGCCGGCAGGACGTGAGGCCTTCTGCGACGGCGCTATCACGTCAAAGGCCGCGCCGCACTGCTTCACCGGTGGCGCGGAGATGTTCTCGTCCATCAAGTTGAACTCGACCGCCTTCATCGGACGCTCCACCATGCCCTCCTCGGCCACGCGATAAAAAATGCCGCCATTGCCCTGCGGATTCACGCGCCAATCGAGAGTCAGTTCGAAGTCGCCAAACTCGTCCCGCGTCATGACTGCGGAGTGCTCCATTCCCGTCATCGCACCATCGACCATGCGCCAGCCGTCAGGCGGAGATGTGCCATTCAGCGCGAGCCATCCATCGAGCGACTTTCCATCGAAGAGCGGACGAAAGTCCTCTTCCTTCGCTGCGGACGAAGCGTCCGCACCGCTGACTTCGCGCACCGTGGCCTTATGGATGAGGAGGGCAATGCCGTCGAAGATTCCCACCCCGATGTGCGTGGTATCACGCAGCTTGAAAAACTCAAACCGCTCCGCGAGCCGCTTAAAATCGCCCGAATAATGGGCAATCTCCTTGCCATCCACCAAGGCACGCAGGGAGTTTCTGCGGACCTCGACCACCGAGCGATGGCGGTCTCCTGGCCTGAGCCTGAAAAACTTGCCAACTCCCTCAGTGCGTCCCTTGGCACTGTTTGCGAGTCCATCAAATTCCGGGCCGAATGCGGGAGGTGGCAGCAATGACCATTCCAGCCAGTGGCCGGGCACGGCGAGAATTTGCCTAACATGCCCGGATGCCCCTTCCTCGACGGTGAACTCGATCTCGAAATCGTATTCCGCAGGCGGAGCATAAGGAAATTCAAGACGGCCGGCTGACTTGTCTCGCACTCGCTCGGAACGAAGGGCACCCTCCGGCGTGACACTCCACACGCTCTCGATCGCATCGCGCTTCACATCGACGAGCGGGATCAAATCAACGACGCGGGCGGCAGGTTGAGCAGCGGGCTTGTCGGGAGTGCTCACGCCGCGGACCTCACGCACTTCGGCTTTGTGGAAGATGACACCGGTGTTGTAACCACTCACACCGGGGTGGGTGATGTCGCGAAGTTTGAACTGGCCTTTCTCCGAGAGTCGCTTGAAGTCGCCGCTGAAGCGGGCAACCTCCATGCCATCCAGCAAGGCGCGCGCGAAGTTAGGCCGTACTTCCACGAGGGAACGATAACGCTGCCCGGCCGTGAGTCGCAATGCCTGCCGGTTTACAGCATCAGCCCGTTTCGGATCGGAGGCTTTCATGCCGTCGAGGTCCGGCCCGAATGCCATGGGGGTCAGCATCCGCCACTGAATGTAGGAACCCGGCACGGGAAGGATCTGCGAAACGTCGCCGCTGTCTCCATCAGTGATCGTGAACTCGATCTCGAAATCATATCCGGATGCTGGTGGAGAGTACGGGAACTCAAGGCGCATCAGGCGGTCGCCTCGCGTCAGCACCAGCGCTTTGTCTGGCATCATTTCCCACTCGCCACCGACTGCGTCCCGTTTCACGTCCACGAGCGAAAGGAGGTCGATGACGCGGTCCGCGGGCTGCGCTACGCCGGGCTTGTCCAGCGGCACAAAGACGATGTTGCGGAAGTAACCCGCCGCCTCCGCCCACAGCATTACCGAACCACCCTCGGGTTGTGAAGTGTCATGCACCGTTCCGAGTAGTTTGTCCCCGGCGAAAACGCTCACTTCGTCCCCCACCGCGCGCAACTCCAGTTTCAGCCACTCATCCGGGCCGTAGGAGCGGGGCAACGGCCACTCCTTCAGTACCGTCCACGAATCGGTAGTGACGGATTGGAGTTTGATGGTGCCGTCCTTTGCGTGCGCCGCAACCGCGTAACAAGACACCTCACCTTTCTTTGGTTCGCGATGACGAATGGCAATTTGAGGAGACGAACGATCCGGGTTCATCAGCATTTCCACGCGCACCGCCGCGTCGCGAACTCGAAGGCCTGGATAGACCAACGCCGAATGATCGAGCCGCACGGCATCCTTCTCCCATCGGGCACCAGTTTGATTGGGAATCTTGTCCAGCCCATCCCACAGCCTGATCGCGCTGGGTTCGATCGGCTCGGTTTTGGCGGCAACGCTGGCCGGAGTGTCCAGCGGCACGAGAATGATGTCGCGAAAGAAGCCGGCCTGCTTCGCGTAAATCTGCGCCCTGCCAGCCTGAGCGAGCATGCTGTCATGGAGAGTGCCGAGCGCCTTGCCGTCGATCGAAGCGGTCAATTCATCGCCGACGACACGCAGTTCCAACCGCGCCCAATCTTCCTTCCCATAGTCGCGCAGATATGGCCATTCGCGGAGCACCGTGCGACCTGTGTCGGAGAAGAGTTGCAACTGGATGACGCGTCGAATCGGTTCGAGCGACAGGGAGTATCGCCGATCGCCGTTCGCGTCGCGCATGCCGCGCAGCGAAATCCCTGGCGCCCGCGAGTCCGGGTTCATTTTGACGAGCGCGCGCAGCGAGGCATTGAAAAAAAGCGGGTCGGGGCTCACAAGCATCGCGTTGTCGAGCTTCACGGAATTGTTCTCCCAACTCACGCCTTCCTTCTTCGAAAGCGTCTCCGGCGCATCCCAGAGTTTCATCGCGTTTGGCTCCGACTGCGAAAGAGCGCTTGCTGCGGCACTCGCCGTATCCAATGGCACATACTCGATGTTGCGAAAATAACCGTTCCTGTTGGCGGCGATCACCACGCTGCCGGGCTGCGAAAGCGATGCGTCATGCACGGTGCCAAGCACACTCCCGTCCAGAGATGCCGTCAGCTCGTCGCCGACAGCGCGCAGTTCGAGCCGCGCCCAATCGTCCGGCCCGTAGGCGCGCGGCAGCGGCCAGGTTTTGATCTCACGGCCCTTGCCGTGCTCCGATACTGAGAGATCGACCACGCCGTCCTTGAGTTCCAGCCGATAAAAATCACCCGGCCCCTCAGTCCAGTTGTAGCGCAGACGCAATTGCGCGTTCCCGGCGTCTGGATTCGCGCGGATCTCCGCACGGATGATCGCGTCGCGGCTGCGTGGCTGTGAATAAAAGAGCTGCCCCTTGTCATGGCTGTCTCCGAGCACCACGGCACCGTTCTCCCAGCGCACGGCGGTTTCCTTCGGCACCTTTGATTCGGTGTCCCAGAGTTTGATCACCCGGGCACCGGCAGTCATCTCGTTCCCCGGTGATGAAGTCGATGTGGTTGAATAGTGGCCCGACTTCGGAATCGAGGCGTGTCCGTGCTTGTGGCCGAAAATAAACCAGCCAGCCAGCCCCACCGTGAGTAAGGCCGCCGTGGCAGAAGCAAAGATCACGCGTGCGGAGCGATGTTCGCCAGCACCACCGACCGGAACAACCGCCTTGGCCTTCACGCCCTGGCTCACGCCTGACTCCAGTGCGCGCTTGAACTCATCCACTGTCTGAAACCGGTCCGCGGGATCTGTCTCCAGCGCCTTGCAGATGAGTGCGTCGAATCGCGTGCCCAGCTCCGGGCGGCAGCGTGAGGGCAGCTTGAACATCACGCGTGGCACTTCACCAGTAAGCATCTGGTAAAGTGTCACGCCAAGCGAGTAGACGTCCGCGCGATGGTCGACCACCGCGCCCGGCATCAATTGCTCCGGCGCGGCAAACTCCTGCGTGCCCATGGCCACGTTTGTGCGAGTAAGCCCGCTCTGCATCGAGTGACCCGCGATCTTCGCCAGGCCGAAGTCAGCGACCTTGATCCGGACCTCGCCATCGATGAGCACATTCGCCGGCTTGATGTCGCGATGGATCACGCCTTGCCGGTGAGCGTAAACGAGCGCGTCACACACGACCCCGATGATGTGAACGGCGTCTTCGACCGGCAGTGCTCCCTCGCTGGCGATACGGCGCGCCACGTCTGCACCATCGATGAACTCCATCACGATGTAGAGCAACCCCTCGCCTGCCTCGCCGAAGTCGTACACGGAAACGATGCCGGGATGCGACAGCTTTGCCATCGTCTCCGCCTCGTGCTGGAAGCGTTCACGGAACTTCAACTCATTGTCCACTATGCCCGGTGGCAGAATCTTGATGGCCACCAGACGCCGCAGCGACTTTTGCCGCGCCTTGTAAACCGCGCCCATGCCTCCAAGTCCGAGCACTTCGATCACCTCGTATTGTGGCAGCAGCGCCTGAATTTCCACCGCTGACGGCACATTCCAGCCTCCAATCGCACCTGTCCGCGAACCATCAGGAGGTCGCACAGGCGAAGTCGGCAGGTCATCGGGAAGCATCGAGCTTCAATTTCTGTGTCGATCCGGCAGAAGCAAGATCAATCACAGACAAGTCGGCATGCAGAAGCTGCCTCAACGCATTTTTAAATGCATTCACCATCGCACAGGGCGGCAGCGCTGGCGTGGTTTGATGCGGAAGGCCTTGGCGGCCGAGAACTGGAAGCGTGGGGTCATTACTGCGGCTGAACGCAGCCGCTGAGGCGGCGGCTTCCGAACCGGCAGCTACATCAACAGCATGCGGCCCGAGGTCTGCGCGGAGCGCTTTCGGAACGTCGCCTTGTGAACGGCGGGTGATCATTCTGGCACCGGCCACTTTCCAGATGCTCCGCCGCATACACCGCGCCCATGCCGCCGCGTCCGATGCGGTAACCGCCGGGAACCTCGCCGACATTCGGCAGCGCACGCGACTTTGGCTTCTCGACGATCTGCGTCGCGCTCATCAGGCAGGCGGGCAGAGGGACTCGGGCGCGTTGGCAGGCAGTGCAGCGCCGCATTGAGGGCAGGATTCCGTGGTGTTCATGGAGTGTGAGATTGGGTTTCCATGAGTTCCTGAAAGGTCGGTGGGGGCGGGTTACAGAAAAGCTGCCATCTGCTTCATTTTGTCATCCTCCCCGCCAAGTTCCGACAGAAAGCTCGTATGTCTCGCCACCATGAAGATTTGTCCATCCTTAGCCATGTCGTTTGCCGCGTTGCTCAGTGTCGTCACCTCGAAAGCCGACTGGCCGCGCTTTCACGGTCCTGCGGGGGATGGCATCGCCGCCACTCCGGCACCGACGCAGTGGAACGATGAGGAAAACATCGCCTGGAAGGCCGCGCTGCCCGGTGTGGGCGCTTCGAGCCCGGTGATCATCGCGGGCAAGCTCTTCCTCACCGCCAGTGAAGGCGGCGCGGCGGATGTGAAGCGCCACGTGCTCTGCTTTGACGTGACGACGGGGAAACAGCTCTGGGACATCGCCGTGGAGTCCGAATTGCCCGAGCAAGATCGCATTCGCGAGGAACATGGTTATGCGTCATCGACGCCAGTGGCCACCCCGACGCGGCTGTTCGTGTTCTTCGGCAAATCGGGTGTCTTCGCCTTCGATCACAGTGGCAAGCAGCTCTGGAACACCAAGGTGGGCTCGCAACTCAATGGCTGGGGCTCCGCGGCTTCGCTCACTTTGCATGGAAGCCACCTGCTGGTGAATGCCAGTGTGGAAAGCCAGTCGCTCGTCGCGCTCGAGGCTGAAACAGGCAAGGAAGTGTGGCGCGCCAGCGGCATCAAAGACTCCTGGCACGCGCCCGTTGTCGGCAAAGCGCCCGATGGCCGCGAGGAGGTCATTCTCGCCATGCTCAATGAAGTGCGCGGCTTTGATGTGAAAAACGGCGCGGAGCTGTGGCGCTGCAAGACCAGCATTCCTTGGTATATGTGCCCGCTGCCGATCGTGAAGGATGGTGTCGTTTACTGTGTCGGCGGTCGCACTGGCAACGGCGGGCTCGCCATCAAGCTTGGCGGCAGCGGCGATGTCACGGATACGCATCGCCTGTGGGTGTTGAACAAAGGCACCAACGTGCCCTCGCCGGTGCTGCACGGCGGCCATTTGTATTTCGTCCATGAAGGCCGTGGCACGATGAACTGCGTGGATCTGAAGACCGGCGAGTTCGTCTTCGCTGAGGACTGGCCCCAGCCTGGCCCGGTGTATGCCTCGTTGCTGCTCGCCGGGGGCAAAATCTACAGTCTGTGCCGCGGTGGCAAGCTGCGCATCACCGAGGCTGCGCCGAAGCTCAACGTCCTCGGCGAATGCACGCTGGAAAATGGCCGCGGCATGTTCAACGCCAGCCCCGTGGCCGATGGTGGCCGCCTTTACCTGCGCTCGAACAAATGGCTCTACTGCATCGGAGGGAAGTGAGCGATCAGTTGCCCCGTTTCGGATCGGTGGATGGCACCAAGGAGCGAAAAAACGCCTCGGTGAATGAAGCGTCGATCTTCTTATAGAAGGCGAGTGTCAGGTCGAGTTTGCGCCGGATCTTGGGAAACTTGGCCGCGGTTTCCCACAATGCAGGCTCGCCATTGAAGAGCATCTTGGCGAAGCCGTTGAGGTCGTTCTCAAGCGTGGATTGGGCGTATTCGACAAGAAACCCTTGTTCGTGCAGTTCATCGCGGAGCGCGGCGCTGGCCACCTTTTGTTTCACCGCATCCACCCCGTTGCCGAGATACTTGAAGCCCGTTGGATTCACCGCCCGCCATGCTGACTTGTCGAGGCAGTCTGCGTGATTCCGCAGCAGGATGCTGGAAAACTCGGCGTGAAACACACCCTCTATGTGCGCGTCGGTGAATCCTTTTTTCACGTCGCCGATTTTCAAATACACACAGGTCCGTGAATTTGTGCCGCTGGTGATGACACTGCTGTAACGTAGTTCAGCAAGCACATACACCGTTTCCAGCTCGTCCTTAAGCACCTGCGCCGGATATTTCTTCAACGCGCGATCAAGGATCGTCCGCACCCGATCGAGTTGGTTGTCTCGCAGAGCCTCTCCCGAAGCCAGCACAGGCGCCTTTTGCCAGGATTCAGGAAATATTGCTGCATCTGACGAAGTGATGATACGCACCGGCTTTTCCACGAGAACGCGTTCATCCGCCACTGCAACAAGCAGGGGCAGATACCAGACAGTGGCACACAGGCTTCGTTTCATGACCGCCCCAGATACACTGCGCGGATGAGCGGCTTGTCGGGCATCGAGTCCAGAACCATCAAATCCACCTCGCCGCCCTGCTGGAGGCCGAAGGTGAAACCCGAATTCGGCAGCTTCTGGCGCACCGAGCGCTCCTTGCCGTACATGGTGTAGCGGAGGGTGATGTAGTGCGAGTGCATCGTTTTGTATTTGATGCCGTGGCTTTGGTCCACGTTGGCGGTCGTCCGCCAGGTTTCCGTCTTCAACTCCTCCACCGTGCCGCGGACGACTTTTCCTTGGGTGAAGAACTTTTGCACCTGGAGATAACGCCACACTGCGATCATCAGCGCCACCGCCGCCACGCCGAGTGCGATCGGCGGCACGATGTCCAGCGCGGCGGGATCAAAGGATATGCTCTCCGGTGGAGGCGCATTCGGCATTGGCTGCGATGCCCACGTGATGCCCGCTGCCACAATCACCGCAAACCCGCAGGTGTTCACCATCCGCTTGAAGATGACGTCATTCCAGTAGAGCGACTGGAGGCTGGGGGTGGAAGGGCTCGCGGAATTCATGGGACGGCTGAGGGCGATACTTGAACCCCCACGCGTAGCACGGAAGTCTCTTGCAGCCAGTGGCGTGTTTGGATGCCATGGTGGTGGCGGCACGCGTTCCGAGTTGCAAATGAAGATCACTTTTTCGGCAGTTGATTCTCCAGCGACCAGCACTTCGCCAGCGCGACACGTCCGTCCCACAGCGCGGCGGCGATTGTGAGCGGCTCGTTCGTCACCGCGATCTGCTCGATGGGAAAGCTGGAGTAGTTCTCCTTCTTCTCGCCGATCTTCAGCTCGATGAAGGCGATGCCTTTGCCCGTGGTGGAGTCGATGCCGGTGATCTGATTGCCTTCCGCGAGCCAGATGATTTTTCCGTCGCGACTGACGGCACTGGTGGCGTAGCTGCCGGGCTTGATGCGCACGGTCTCCGCGAGCGGGTGCCACTTCCAGTCATCCTCGAGCTTGAACCGCTGCATTTTTCCCGAAGGCAGGCAGACGGCGAGCATGCGCGTGTCGGTGAAGACCACCTGTGCGTGGGCGAAATCAGGGTAGTCGGCGAACTGCCACGACAGCCACTCGGCGCCCTTCACGTCGAAGATTGTGAGCTTGCACGGCTCGGCCGATTGCGCGCCGCCACCAGGCATCGGCTCCATGTTGGACGAGGGCACCGCGATGAACGCGCCGTCCGGACTCACCGCGATCGCATGCACATTGCTGAAGCCTTTGCCGGGGAAAATCGCCGGCTGCGCAATCAGGCGCTTCAGGCCCATGTCATAAAGGTTCAGTTCCGTGCCACGGGTGATGTAGGCGAGCTTCGCGCCAAAGTCGCATGGCATTAATTGGGTGAACGATGCGCCGAACTCGTTGGGCACTGCAAGCCGTTCAATCTGGTTTTTGAACAGGTGGATTTTCATCAGGCCATTCGATCCGCCGTCTCCACCGATCAGCACATGCTCGTTGTCCGCCAGGATCGCCGCGCAGCGCAGCCGCTCCAAGGGCGCAGAACCGGGATGCGAGCTGGCAACCGCAGTGCGGCGCAGTTTTCCATCCGGAAGATCGCGAATGAGGACGCGGCCATCCATGCCAGCGGAGACAAGAGTGCGGCCATCGGCCGATACCGCGACGGATTTCACGGCCGAGGTGTGCCCTTCGAGATAAGTCACGGGGCCGTCGGTGTGTCCCGTGAGGCCGCGAGCTGAGTTTTCCATCCGCCGCGCGCCGATGGCGAACATCGTGATGAAAAGCGCCAGCGTCACGCCGCAAACCGCCGCCGCGATGATCCACTGCTTCCGCTGCTTGCGCCGGTCCGCTTCCACATCGAAGCCGGGCCGCGCGCGGCGCAGCATCTCGTAGACCCACGCCGCTGCCGCGCCCATCAAGCCGATCCAAAGCGACGAGGCGACCCAGTGAAGGGTGATTCCGTGCTTGAGCCCGCCGAACTCCGCCGTCAGCCAGGGCGAAGGCGTGCCGATGCGGACGGTCGTTATGTTGCGCAGGAGTTTCGTCCCGGAGGTGAACTCCGAATTGTGGCTGACTTGAAAGCCGAGCAACGACACGAGCCCGAATATGAAGACCAGCAGAAGGGCGGCTTCGATGACGATTTGCACCCAGCGCGCACGTCCGTGAAACCAGCCGGGCAAGCCGACGGTGACGGCTTCGGAAACGCGATGATCGAGGGGCTTGGACACGACTTCGGAGGCGGAGCGCGACTTCGGTGCGAAGAACCGCCGGTAAACGCGTGTCGCTATCACCAGCAACACGCCGAAGCTCACCACCCAGATTTCCGTGCTGGCGTTTGCGAACTTCCCGGGATCGACCGTCTGCACGAGTTTGACGAGCAAGCTCGCGCCTGTGGCCGCCACGGCTCCGATGAAAGCATAGCTGACGAGCCAGCCGGGTTCGAGTTCGTCGTCTGTGGTGGCGGGGGTGATCGGATGACCCGAAGAGTCATGCTGAATTGGCGTCGCGCTCGTCACGCTCTCCACATCTGTCTTCACTTCGCTCGCGTGCTGGTAGCGGCGTGCGGGTTCTTTTTCCAGCGCGTGCAGCACGATGTCGTCGAGCTTCACATCCACGTGCACCTTTTTCGACGGAGGATCGAAGCGACCCATCGGCAGTTCGCCAGTGAGCATTTCGTAGAAGACGACGCCGAGCGAATAGATGTCCGCGCGATGGTCCACCGTCTCCGGCTTCTCCACCTGCTCCGGCGCCATGTAGCGTGGCGTACCGAGATACATGCCCGTGCGCGTGAGAGTGTGATCGTGCGCATCGGCACCGGTCAGCTTTGCCAGGCCGAAGTCGGCGATCTTGAGGCGGCCCTTCTTGTCCACGAGCACGTTCTCCGGCTTGATGTCGCGATGCACCACTCCCTCGTCATGCGCGTATTGCAGCGCGTCGCAGAAGGCCGGGATCAACGCCAGCGCCGCCTCCGGCTTCATTTCGCCGCTCTGCATGAGCGTGCGCAGGTTCGCGCCATCGACGAACTCCATGAGGAAGTAAAACAGGCCGCCTGTCTCGCCAAAGTCGAACACGCTCACGATGTTCGGGTGGTTCAGCTTGGCGAGCGCCTGCGCCTCGCGTTGAAAACGCTCCGCGAAGTGCGGATCGGCCGCCGCGTCGCCCGCGATGATCTTCAAGGCGACGAAGCGGTTCAATTTCGGCTGCCGCGCCTTGTAAACCGCCCCCATGCCGCCGCGGCCGAGCAATTCGAGAATATCCAACTGCGGAAACAACGGCGCCAGTTCCTCTGGCGGCGGGGCGGCGGGAGGCTGGGAAGCTGGCGAAGGCTTTTGGGAGGGCGTCAATTTGATCGTCGCATCGGTCGCGATGCCTCCTGCCATCAAGCAGGCCGGGCACAGACCTTCGGGTGCATCGACGGGCAGCGGGGCGTTGCATTTGGGGCATGTTCTGGGAGTGCTCATGGCGGGATTCATCGTGATTCACTCCTTCCTGAAAGAAAACTGAAGGCAGGTTACGGAAAAAGTTCACCATGGGCCGATGATCTTGTCCAGAACGCTGAGCAAGCCCACGCCCAGGGCTGCGCCAAGAGAGGCAAGCACCAGCGTGAGACGCAGCACCGCCGCGCGGTTGGGGGTGTGTCGCTGATGCGCGATGGCACCTCCGATGGCTCCCCAAATGCCCAACAGCGCAAATCCGCCGACGGCTCCATAGAACAGCACCGCGAACCAACTCTTCCCCGCGCCCTCGATGCCGCTCTCATACTTGCCAAAAGGAATCGGCAGACGCCAAAAGAGAGCGACAAGAAACGCCACCGGAAACGCCGCCACGCAGCATGCCACTGCGCCGAACAGCATCGTGCCCAGGCGCCCGGCATGGGACACAGCAGCCGAAACAGGCTGCTCCGCGGATTTGAGCCCGATGCGATGCCCCCATTTCCGCCAGACGACGTAGCCCACTGCCACCAGACCAAAGCTGAAAAGGATCGAGTCAGGCGCTCCCGGATGAAAAATGAAAGGCCGGTCCGAAACCGACGCCACGCACCAAAACGATGCCGAAATGCCCGCGCAGATCGCGAGCGAACGCCACACGCGAGCCCCGATCAGCAACGCACCCGTCCACAGCAGCAACGCGAAGAGCGCCGGATCACGCCATTGGAAAACGACTCGAAGAGCATGTGCAATCGGCGCGGTTTTCGATGTTGCAGCCTGTTTCGCCTTCGGCAGCGGCGTTTCGACGACGGCAGGCCGTGTGGACTCATAGCAGGCTCGCACCGCCTGCGCGTCGAGGGCACGGCGATAGCACCGCACGTCATCGATCAATCCCTGCCAGCCAAAGTTGCCAAACTGCACCGGCCCGGGCTGTTGCGGCGTGGCACCGGGCTCGTTGCCGATCACAAGAAGCGCGCCGGGCAGCGTCGTTCGCTTGATGCGGCCGGAGACCGACTGTGCCTCGCCTGCGGGCACACCGTCCACATAAACCTGCGCAGCATGGCCATCGTAAACCGCCGCGAGATGCGTCCAGCGTTTCAACGGCACCACGGCCTGCGAAAACCGCAACTTGTGAACCGTCCCGCCCTCCGTCCGCAGGTCGAATTGCACCTGCCCGTCGATCACCCGCAGCGCAAATCCGCCGCCCTCCGTGCGCGAGATGATCGTGCGGCCAAAACCATCGTAGTTCGAGTGACCGTGCCCCTCGGCATTCACCCACGCCAGCACGCTCAACGCATCGAAGTCCTCATCAAGTGCCGCCGCATCCATCAGCACCGCCGAGCGATTTGGATTCGCAAAACGAAACGCCTGCTGCCCGACCGCACCCGGACCGAACGTCACATCCTGCAACCTTCCATGCCATTGCGCCGCTGCGTCCTTCCCATTTCCCTCCGCCTGCCAGTGTCCGGCCAGACCGCTGGTGAAATCAGCCTGCCCGTACACCCAAGGGCTCACCGCCAGCAACGCGATCGCGATCGAGAGAACGAGTCTCATACGGTTATTGGAAATGTTTATCCTGCTCGCAGCACCGTCACCAGATGCCGCATCTCGTCGTCCACATCAGTGGGTGAATCGACTGTCTCAGCGATCTCAGAACGCAAAACGTCGCGATAACGCTGTCGCAGGCGATGAATGGCCACTTTGAGCGCGCCTTCGCTCAGACCTAATTTTTTCGCCAACTCCTCGCGCGGGGTTTCCGTGCCGCTGAGCGTGTTTTTGAGCACATCAAACGTGGCTTCATCGTTTTTTGCGGCAAACTCTGCGCGCAACCGCTTCATCGCACGGTCAAGCAGATCGAGCGCCCAGCGGCGGTCGTAAAGCAGATCGGCGTCGGTTTCGTTGGTGGGCTCCAACGCATAGCGGGCTTCCGGATCGAGCTCGTCCCATTCGACGAACTGTTGCCCGCCGCCGCGTTTTTGCGCGTTCGCACGATGAAAGTCATTCGCCAGGAAGTGCTTCAGCGCGCCGAGCAGATACGAGCGAAAGCGCCCCCGCTTTGGATCGGCCGCGGTGGCATTTGTTTCGAGCAGTGAGGTGAAAAATGCCTGTGTGAGATCCTGCGCGTCATGCGGCGAATGACCGCGCCGCCGCACGAAGGCGTAAAGCGGATACCAGTAGTCGCGGCATAGCGCGGACATCGCCTTCTGCGCCTGCGTGGCATCGCTGCCCTGCTGCGCCGCGAGAACGAGGCTCCACCGCGTGGTGTGGAACTCGCGCGCGCCGGGGGCGATGGAGTCGTTCATGGCCCGCTTGTATCATGCGGCGATTCAAAGCGCAATCCTCACGGGCCGACGTGCATGGTGTCATCAGCATCGTCGCTCCCGAGGGAGACAGACCACCAAAACCCTTGCACGAAGGGTATGGGCACATAAGCATCCCGCGCGAAATGTCCGGCGAAATCACCCATCCCCAAGCGCAACAGCTTCTCGGCTGGGAGCGCGCCGGACTGTGGTTCCTGCTGCTCCTTGTGCTGGTGTTTGGCGGCATAGTCGAGATGCGCTCGGCATTCATGCAGAGCCGCAAGACCGACGCTGATTGTTATTTCCGCGCCGCATGGGCCGTGCGGACCGGCCAGGACATTTACTCCGTGGTGGAAACGAACGGCTGGCATTACAACTACCCGCCGCTCCTCGCGATTCTGATGGTGCCGCTTGCCAATCCGCCACCGGATGTGAGCAACGCAGGCTATCTTCCATACCCGGTCTCGGTTGCGGTCTGGTACCTGTTCAGTGTTGGCTGCTTCGTGCTCGCGGTTCACTGGCTGGCGTCGGCCATTGGGAAAAAATGGCGCGTTCCCGCAGCGCGCTGGAGCCGGCAATGGTGGGGCCTGCGTTCCGGCACGATGATCATCTGCCTGATGGCGCTCGGACGCACGCTCTCCCGCGGCCAGGTGAACACGCTGGTGTTGCTCTGCTTCGCCGGGATGATCGCGTTGCTGCTCGCGGAGCGGCGGTTTTTGGCGGGGCTGTGCCTGGCGCTGCCGGTTTGCATCAAGCTCTTCCCGGCGTTTCTGCTCATTGTGCCGGTCATCCGGCGTGACTGGCGCTGCCTCGCGGGCGCTGTGTGCGGGCTGGTGCTGGGCTTGATGGTCGTGCCGCTCGCGGTGTTGGGCCCGCAACGAATGGCGGAGACCTACAAACGCTTTAACGAAGTGCTCATCGGTCCGGCGCTCGGTTTGAAGAGTGACGCGATGCGCGATGAGGAACTGACGGGCGCGACGGCGACGGACTCGCAGTCGTTTGCCGCGCTGCTGCACAACATCCCGAATCCCAATCCGTTCACCCGGCCCAAGACCTTCGCGCCATGGGTCCGTCAGACGCACTGGGCGCTGGGCGCGTTGTTCACGCTGGCGACACTCGCGGCCGGTTTTTATGCGCGGCGTCGTGATGCCATTGGCGCGGTGCTTTTCATCGGCCTGCTCATCGTCGTGATGCTGCCGGTCTCGCCAGTCTGCCACATCCATTACTTTATTTTCGCGATGCCGCTGGTGATGGGCTTGCTCGCGGCGGCGTGGGAGCGTGTGCCATTTCCGCGGCTCCCGCCGGGTCTTAACCTTTTGTTTGCCACAAACATCATCCTGAATGTGCTGGCAGCACTGCCGGGCTTTGAAAGATGGAAGGACTTTGGCGTGACGCTTGGCGCGACGTTCCTGCTCTGGGGCGCCGGCATTTTTGAACTTTTGCGGCGGCAGGGGCCGGAACCGCTCAACCAGCCTGCCACCGCATGAGGGTCTCCTTCGTCTATCCGATGTTCAATGAAATCGGGAACATCGAGCGCGTCATCCGCTCGACGCACGCGGTGGCGCGCCGGGCGCTCGACGAGTTCGAGATCATCGTGGTGAATGATGCGAGCACCGACGGCTGCGGCGAACTGGCGGAGAGTTTGCGCGCCGAGTTTCCGGAGCTGCGCGTGCTGCACCATGATCGCAACCGCAAGCTGGGCGGCGCGCTGAAGACCGGCTTTGGCGCCGCCCGCATGGACCATGTGCTTTACATGGATTCCGACCTGCCAGTGGCCTTTGAGGATGTGGAACGTGTCCTGCGCGAGTTGCGCGGCGATCCGGCCATGGTCGTCGGCTACCGCATGGGGAGAAACGAAAGCGCCTACCGTCATGTGCAGTCGTGGATCTACAACCGCATCCTGCGTTTGTTCTTCGGGCTGCGCGTGCGCGACGTGAATTTTGCCTTCAAGCTGTTTCGTCGCGAGCTGGTCGCGGAACCGTTACGGTCGGAGGGATCCTTCATCGACGCGGAGCTGCTGCTCGAAGCGACAAGGCGTGGCTGGCGCATCGATCAGATCGGCCTGCATTATCATGTGCGGCAGGCAGGTGTCTCCACAATTGGCGGACCAGGGGTTGTGCCGAGAATCATCCGCGAACTGCGCGATTACCGCCGCACGCGGTGGCGCGGCGACAGGCAGGTGATTTTCAACGCGGATGACTTCGGCCTGTGCGGGAGCATCAACGAAGGAGTCATCGCCGCGCATGAAAGCGGAGTCGTGCGTTCGGCGAGTGTGATCGCGACCGGCGGGGCTTTCGAAGAAGCGGCGGAATACGCGCGGACCCGGCGTGAGCTGAACACCGGGCTGCACCTTGCGCTTTGTGGCGGCACGCCAGTCAGCGATCCGGCGAAGATTCGGTCGCTGATCGATGAGGACGGAGCTTTTCTGAAAGATCACAAGGCGTTTGTGAAGCGCTGGATATCCGGAGGCATCGTGTGGAACGAGGTGATCGTGGAACTGCGGGCGCAGATGAAAAAGGCGCGGGAGGCCGGTTTGCGCATCACGCACCTGGACAGCCACCAGCATCTCCACGCGCTGCCCGATGTTTTGAAGATCGTATCCCGGCTTGCCGTGGAAAATGGCGTGCGCGTCATGCGCAAACCTCACGAGCGCGGAATCGCGCTGCGGCGTCCGCTCCGTTCGGTGCAGCGCCTCGCACTCTCATCAGCATGGCGCTGCTCACGATGGGCCGTGTACGGCAGCGATTTCTTTGCCTCGGATCATTTCCTTGGCGTGATGGCAGCGGGTCGATGGAACCGCGAGAGCCTGCAACGGCACATCCGCGCATTGCGGCCCGGCCTGACGGAGATTTGCTGTCACCCGCGCGGCGCGGCGCGGCCAGGCGAGGAGGCGTACGACTGGGGATACAGCCATGAGGACGAACTGGCCGCGTTGTGCGATCCTGATCTGCCGCGGTTGCTTGAGCAGGAGCGCGTGCGTGTGACAACCTTCAGCGAGGTCTTTTCAATATGATGCCAGCCACACCCAACCGCAGAATCACCATCACGCCGTGGATGCAACGCGCCATCGCGGCATGGACGCTGGTCGTTCTCATCATCACGATCCGGCTGCTCACGGCGCACAACATCGAGCGGCACTCGGTCTATCCGCCGTACATTGTCGCGGCGCGGCACTGGGTTGCCGGTGAGGACGTGTATGGTCCCACGTGCCTCTTTTACAGGTACAGTCCGTTGTTTGCGGCATCATTCACGCCGTTCACGCTGCTGTCCGACCGCTCTGGAAACATCGTCTGGCGCTGGATGAATTTTGCGGCGTACTTTGCGGTGCTCGGCTGGTGGATGCGCTGCGTGCTTCGCAAACCGGAGAGCGAGGACCAGCGCGGCATTTTCCTCCTGCTCCTCATTCCACTCTCAGTGGGCAGCATGAACAACGGCCAGGCGAACGTGTTGATGACCGTGCTGATGCTCGGTGCGCTGCTGTGTGCAGTATGGCAGCGCTGGACGACATCAGCGGTGCTGCTCGCACTGGCGGTGCATCTGAAGCTTTATCCGCTGGCGCTGGCGCTGGTGATGGTCGTGCTCTGGCCGCGCCAGCTTGGCTGGCGCTTTGTGGCAGCGCTGGCAGGCAGCGTCGCTCTCAGCTTCGTGTTGCAGTCGCCCCAGTATGTGGCGGCGCAGTATGCCGGGTGGTATGAGCATTTGATTGGAGACCTGCGGCTGGAGCAGGCCGCTGATGTCGCATATCGCGACCTGCGCCTGTTGCTGAACGTGATGCACCTCTACCCTGGACATCTGGCCTATTTCATCCTGCAAATGGCCGGGGCGGCCGCGGTGGCAGTCGCATGCATCCGAATGAAGAGACTGGCGATGCCGCCGCGAAGGCTTGCGGCCCTCGTTTATGCGCTGGTCGCGTGCTGGATTCTGTTGTTGGGGCCGTCATCGGAATCCAGCACTTATATCCTGCTCGCGCCAGCGCTCGCGTGGCTGCTTGTCGAGGCTTGGACCGCGGCCCGGCCTGCTGCGGAACGGGCCGTGCTCTCCGCCGCATGCTTCCTGCTTTTGGTGACCATGATCGCAAACTGGCTGCCGTTTGTCACAAAAGTTCACGCACTTGGATTGCATCCGCTGGCTGTGCTGCTCACCCTCGGGTGCGTGGTGTATGAGTCGCTCGCGTCCTCGCTGCGCAGGTCGGAAGCCGCGGCTTGATCATCGTGCCGATGGCCTTCGCCGGGTTTCTTGAGGCGCATTCATGGCGGCCCGGCCTTCATGGTCCCATCTGCCTCGATGACAAAACGGAAGCGGAAGGCTGGTTCGTGGCGTTTGTTTGTGTAGAAGACGTGCTTGCCGGAAAAGGTGGCCTCGTAACGGCCTTCGACAGATTTTTCGCTCTCCAGCTTCACGGTGGATTCGAGGTGCACGAAGGTTTGAATGACACCGCTCTGCATCAAGAACCACGCGACAGTCCGCGGAGCCAGTTTTTGGCCGGGCTCCTTGAGCTGGCCGATTAACGCAGTCTTGCCTTCACCGAGCGTGGTGACATTCACCATGGTCAGATCGCCAAACGCGCGTTCATCGAGCACTGCCTTCGATTTGTCGGCGGCGAACCACAGCAGCGGCTGGTTATCGAGACGAAACTCTGCTGTCGCTTTCACGGCGGTCATGGTCTGCGGATCGATTTTGATCGCTGGATAAGCCGCCTGGAAGTCCTCCAGCGGCTTTCCGGCGCGGCGTTGCTCTTCGAGCACCGATGTATCGCGACTGAAGGTCATGGTGTCCGTCTTGCTCATGTCTTTGGTGGTTTGTGCGAGTGCAACGGCTGTGGACAGCAGCCCCAGCAGGCTGAAGATCGTTTTCATGGCGAAGGATGCCACACTCCAGCCGCTTTGACGCCATGAAAAAGGGAGGCTGTCGCCAGCCTCCCTTCGTGAGTGTTGATCCAGATGCGGACAGGAGTGTCCGCGCTCCTCTCATCAGGCCAAAGCCTTCGCCACTGCTTCTGTGGTGATGCCGAGTTCCTTGAAGACGGTGTTGCCTGGGGCGCTCATGCCGAAGCGGTCGATGGCGATGACCTGGCCGCTTGTGCCGACGTATTTCCACCACAGACCGGAGACACCGGCTTCGATGGCGACGCGCTTGGTGCAGGCTGCGGGGAGCACGCTCTCGCGATACTCGGCGCTCTGGCGGTCAAAGCGTTCGAAGCAGGGCAGACTGACGACGCGGACTCCGGGCTTGCCCTTGGCGCCTTCGACGGCCCATTGAACTTCCGAACCAGTGGCGATAACAATGGCTTCGAGTTTTGCTGTTTCCTTCACGAGGATGTAGCCTCCTTTGAGCGTGCCTTCGCGGCGCGTGGCAGCGCTGGCGATGCCTTGATGCGGAAGATCCTGGCGGCTCAAGGCGAGCAGCGTGGGACCGTCGTTGCGGCTGAAAGCGGCGGCGAAGGCAGCAGCGCACTCTTCAGCGTCGCCGGGACGGATCACATCGAGATTCGGGATGAGTCGCAGTGCGCTCACGGTTTCGACTGGCTGATGCGTAGGACCGTCTTCGCCAACGCCCACAGAATCGTGAGTGAAAATGTAGGTCACGGGCAGTTTCGCGAGCGACGCGAGGCGAATGCTCGGACGGCAGTAGTCAGCGAAGACGAGGAAGGTCGCGCCGCTGGCAAGGAAGAGGCCGTCGTAGGCGATGCCGTTGCAGATCGCGCCCATCGCGTGCTCACGAATGCCGAACCAGATGTTACGGCCGGTCGGGTTCGCAGGGGAGAAGTCGCCGCCGTCCTTGATGTAGTTCTTCGTGGAGCCAAAGAGGTCGGCACTGCCAGTGACGAGGTGCGGCACGGCTTTGGCGATGTGATTGAGAATCTCACCACCGCTATTGCGTGTGGCGGCCTTGCCTTCGGCAGGATATTCCGGCACGACTTTGAGCAGGTCTTCGGCTTTGAGCGTGCCGTTGCGGGCGGCGTCGAGCTGTTTTGCGAGTTCAGGATTTGCGGCGCTCCAGGCGGTGAAAGTCTTGTTCCATTCGGCATGCGCGGCGGCACGCCTGGCCTTCAGATCGGCGAAGTAGGCCTTCACCGCGTCACTCACATAAAAATGCGTGCCTTCCGGCAGGCCAAGGCCCTTTTTCGCGGCATCGACGAACTTCGCGCCGCCTTCGCCGTGACCTTTGGCCGTGCCGGCGACTTCGGGGATGCCTTTGCCGATGATGGTCTTCGCGATGATGATCTTCGGCTTGCCGTTGTCGTTTTTCTTCGCCGTTTCGATGGCGCCGACGATCGCATCGAGGTCGTGGCCGTCGATGGTCACGGCATCCCAGCCGAGCGCGGTATAAAGTGCCTGCACGTCCTCGCTCTGCGTGACCTTGGCCATCGCATCGAGCGTCACGTCATTGCTGTCGAAAATGAGGATCAGGTTGTCGAGCTTGTTGTGTGCGGCGAAGGCCACGGCCTCACGCGCCACGCCTTCCTGCAGGCAGCCGTCGCCGGCGAGGGCGATGATGTGGTTGTCGATGATCTTGTGTGTGGCGGTGTTGTACTTTGCTGCGGCCATCTTGCCGGAGAGCGCATAGCCGACCGCATTGCCCACGCCCTGGCCCAGCGGTCCGGTGGTGGATTCCACGCCGGGTGTTTCGTGAAACTCCGGATGCCCCGGTGTGATGGAATGCAGCACGCGGAACTTCGACACATCGTCGATGCTCACCGCATAGCCGCTCAAATGCAGCCAGCCGTAGAGGAACATCGAACCGTGGCCGGCGGAGAGGATGAAACGGTCGCGGTTCAGCCATTTCGGATCGGCGGGGTCGCACTGGAGGGTGTGGCCGAAAAGGACGGCGCCAACTTCCGCCGCACCGAGCGGCAATCCGAGGTGGCCGGAGGAGCATTTGTGAACCGCATCCATGGCGAGACCACGGGCTTCATTGGCGGCTTGGGCGAGGAGGGCTTTGTTCATAAACAGAGAGCGAAGGGCTGAGAGCGTAGGGTTTGAAGAAAGCGCCAGATGCGGCCAGGCGCGGGGGCGTGTTCCTTACTGGCATGGGGGGCGGTTTCAAGGTCGAAAAGTGGTGCCATTCGGACGTCCCGTGTCTTGGAGAACTTGGGCTCGAAAAGCGGTTCGCTCGTGGCAGAGTGTCGAATGTTTAGTCCGGCCTGTTCCCGCTTCTTTTGTGCAGCTTTCATTGGCGTATTGGCCTCCTGCTCGTCGCATCCGCGAACAAGCCCCGACATTGGTCGCGCTCCTCCTCTGCTCGGTTTTCCTGACACATCTCATGGAAACTTGCACGAGCGCCTGACATGCGATCCATTGAATGGGGAGACCATTGAACACATAGTCATCGCGTACGGCTCCGGCATGCATGGCTATGACTCAGTGACGGTGGACTCGGGCGGTGATATCGAAGTCATCTTGGAAACACCCGCAAGAAAAGGCCGCTGGCGGACCTTTCGTGCCGAAAACCTTTCCCTGGCGTCTTTCATCCTGAGCAGCCACTCACTCCAGAAATGCCGCAAACTCGCGAGCCGGTATCAGAACGACCTCAATGACGGTGGACAGGCATTTCTGTGGATGAAAGCCCGGAATCGTGACCACGAGGTTTCCTGCAGCAACGTCTTCCCTCCCGAGTTTTCCCGTTTGTGGGAGGACATCCGTCGCCAAATTGAAGAAACCAAGGCTGACTATTGGAAAGAAAGCGGGGGCCATCCCTTTGCAGCATCTCAATCAGTGGACCGGCAGCGAGCCACGACGAGGACATCTGCGACATCCAACGTATCAGGCCCATGAACGCTCAGAGTCTGACCTCCCGCCGCCGGTTTCTCGAAGCGTCCGCGCTAGCGCTTGGCTCTCACGTGCTTGGTCAGGTGCCGGGCGACCGGCCGAAGCAGGATGCAGCGGTGAAGATGCTCAATCCGCGCGGCCGGGTGCCGGTGAGCATCATCATCGACGACTCGACCTGCCTCGTGAACTTGAACAAGTTCGCCATCCCGCAGTTCGCGGCGGTGAATCCGGGGAAATACGATCACTATCCGTGGAAAAGCTGGCCGGACGAGATTCCCGACAGCTTCGTGCGCAAATTCGCCGATTGGGCTGACGAAAACGGCGTGAAAGGCAAATACAGCATCGTGCCGTTTCCGGCCTGCGTCGGGCGGCTTGATCGCGAGATTCCCGGATGGAACCAGCGCGAGCTGCAGGACAGCATCAAGCTCGTGCGCGAGCGCATGACGCCGAACTGGGACATCCATCCGGAGATGGTCACGCACACGCGCATCATCGACACGAAGACCGGCCATCCATATCCCGAGATCAGCCCGCGCTTCATGGAGAACTGGGACTGGTGCAACGGCCGCAGTGCCGACGAAATCGCCGATTACATGAGCTACGCGCTCACCATTTTGAAAAACATCGGCCTACCGTGCGAAGGCATCACCACGCCCGGCGGATTCGGCAGCAAGGCGCGTCCGCAGCTCGCGCAGGCGACGTTCGAATCCTGCCGCAGCGTGTTCAAAGCCGAGATCCCGCATTACTTTCGTGATCTGTTTGCCAGCGGCGATCAAAGCGTCGCGCCCATCGTCCAAAACGCGAGCGGTCTCGATTCCGGTGATCCGCGCTGCGTCGTCCACATCATCGGCTGCACCGGCGACTGGACCGGTGGCTGGGATTGCGTGACGCCGAAAGGTGCGGATGCCTTCATCACCGAAGACGGCAAATCCGGCCGCATGGTCGAGGTCATCCAACGCGGCGAACCCGCGATCATCGTCTGCCACTGGACCGGCATTTATTGGAATGGCCTCGAAATTGGCTTCGAGATATTCCGCGAGGTCGTAAAACGACTGCATGCCACGTTCGATCACCTGCACTGGATGAAACTCAGCGAGATCGCCCGCTACTGGGCTGCGAAGGAGCTGACGAAGATCGACTTTGACGCCGAGAAACGTTTGGTGATGCTCAAAGCACCATTCGCTTGCGAGGAATTCACGTTGTCGCTGCCAGCGAACATCGGAGCGCCTGAATCGCTCACCGCGGTCGATGCAAGGCTTCAATTGAAACCCGGCACATGGTGCCGCGAGAGAGACGCGACGCTCATCTGCCTCAAGATGCCGAAGGGCATGACGAAGATCGCTTGCAAGTCGTGAAGCATTGCCCGCTTGCGTCCTGGCAGCGAAGCCCGGATGTTTCCGCATGAACAAGGGAAACATCGGCCTCTGGATCGCGGGCGCGTTCCTGCTCCTGATGGGCTGGATCGCCTTCGACATGCTGCGGCCGACGGCGGGTGGCGGTGTTGGCAGCGTCACGTCCATCGCCGCAGTGCGTACCGCCAAGGTGCCGGTGCTCGTCGAGTTCTATGCCGACTGGTGCGGCCCGTGCAAAGTCGTCGGCCCTATGGTCGAGGAGCTCTCGCGCGAACTGCAGGGCAAGGCGCTCGTGGTGCGTATCAACGTCGATGAAGACCCAAAACTCGCCCGTGCTCACGGCGTGCGAGGCGTGCCCACGTTCATCGCCTACAAGTCAGGCCGCGAAACGGGCCGCGAGGTGGGCGGCATTCCAAAGGAACGCATGCGCGAGATGCTGGGGTTGTGAGTGTGGTACGATTGATTGTCTTGCAGGGTGATGAGTTGCACGCGTATCGTCAATCTGCTCCCGCATGAAAGGCCTGCTCCTCATCAAAGCCCGCATGATTCTTGGTGGCCTCGTCGGTCTGGGTTTTGCTCTGCTGGCCTGGAATGGCGCCTTGGAGAATGGCGCCTTGGACTCGCTGGAGGATCTGACGGTCGATTATCGTCTGCGGTTTCGGAAGCCGCAGCGGGTATCGGACGATGTGCGTCTTGTCGGCATCGGGGACCGCGATGTGGGATCGCAGTTGGGACGCTGGCCGTTCCCGCGGGCCGTTCACGGGGATGTGCTGAGCATTCTGAATGCCACGGGGGTCAAGCACACCACCTTTGATGTGCTGTTTGCCGAATCCTCCGCAGATGCTGAGCAGGATGCACGCCTCAAGGCGGTCATCGAAAAGCTGTCGAACGCGACAATGGCCTACCATTTTGAGCAGGCAGAGCTGGGCAAACATGGGCCGCAGGCGGAGGACCGTCCGCATTTTCTGACGAACGGCAGCCGCTTTGGGTTGCGCGTGAATGACATGGACTTTGTTCGTGGCAGGCTGCCGGTGGCCCCGTTCGCGACTTTGCCTGCCAGTTATGGAGCGGTGAACGCGGTGCCGGATGCTGACAGCGTGATCAGGCGTGTGCCTTTGTTCTTCGCACATGATGGACGATTGTACCCAAGCCTCGCCATGCAGACTGTCATCGCCGCTTTGAAATTGAGGGACGACCAGATCGACATAGTGCCGGGCAAGGAAGTCACCCTGGTGGACACGCCGCGGGGAACGCTGCACATTCCCATTGATGAACATGGCCAGTATCGTGTGAACTTTCTCGGAGACGTTGGCGTGTTCACGCCCGCCTTCGAATACCTCGACCTGTATCAGGCTGTACAGTCGAATGAAATGGAGCAGCAGCTCAAATCAGCGTTGGAGAACCGCATTGTGCTGGTAGGGCTTGTCAGCACAGGGAACACGGATGTGGTCAGCACGTCCATCGGACGTGTACCCGGCGTGGCGGTGCAGGCCACGGTGGTGAGCAATATTCTCACCGGCGATCATCTCCGGTTTCTTCCACGCTGGCTGCAGGCGCTGCTGATCGTGATGGCCGGAGTGCTGCTTGGGCTTGGCATGTGGCCTTCACGGGCGTGGCTTGGCATCGTGGTGTTCCTGGTCATCACGACCTTGTGGAGCATCGTGGCCATGACCGCGGCCTCGGCGAACGTCATTCTTCCCGTGGTGCCCGCATGGATGACGTTTGGCACAGCCACGCTCATGTTTCTTGGATTTGAGGCTGCCACGATGAAGCAGGACCGTTCGCGTGTGGTAGGCGTTTTGGGCCGTTACATCGCGCGTCCGTTGCTCGAACGTCTCGTGGACACGGATTCGCAGACGCCTGCAAGCACCGAGCGCCGCGAGTTGACGATCTTTTTCTCCGACATCCGCGGATTCAACGCCTGGGAAGAACATGCTGAGCCCGGCGTGGTGGCTGCGCGGTTGAACGAATACTTTGCGGCCATGATCCCGCTGATCGAGCAGCATGGCGGGACCTTGGACAAGCTGATCGGCGACTGCATCATGGCGTTCTTCGGAGCGCCTGTGGCGCAGGAGGATCATGCGTTGCGCGCGGTGCGGATGGCACTCGACATGCAGGCGGCGCTCAAGAAACTCAATCAAGAGTGGGAGCGCCGGGGACACGCGCCTTTTCATGTCGGCATGGGTATTAACACCGCGTTTGTCACCGTCGGGCACTTTGGCTCGCCAAATTACATGGATTACACGGTTGTCGGCCCGGGCGTGCATGTGGCAGCGCGCATTCAGAACGTCACGCCGCCAGGCAGGGTGTGGATTTCTGCCAGAACCCATGTGCTGGTGGCAGATCACGTGGTGGCGACGGCCTGCCAGAAGATCGACATGAAGGGGAACACCGGTCCGGTGCAGATTCATGAGGTCAGCAGGGCAGACGCCTGATCACAAAAACCATCCCACACCGTGTCCCGTCTCCGCGTCCGCGGGAGCTGCCTGGGTCAGCACCTGTTCGAGCTCCTGCCGCAGATCTTCGGCGGACTGATGGCGTTGTGCGCGGTCGTCCTGCATGGCCTTGGACACGATTTCGTCGTAGCGGACATCCAGGCCGGCCACGAGCGAGGAAGGAAGGGCGAACATGCCCTGCGGCAGCCGGCCTGTGAGCATTTGATAAAGCATCACGCCAACAGCAAACACATCCGCGCGCCGGTCCACAGCCATGCCAGGAACGAACGCCTCAGGCGCGATGAAATGCAGCGTGCCCATGGCGGCCTGTGACGTTGTAAACTGGCTTTGGTCGGCGGCGCGGACCTTGGCAAGTCCGAAGTCCGCCACCTTCACCGTGCCGTTCTTGTCGATGAGAATGTTGGAAGGCTTGATGTCGCGATGAACGACGCCGCGCTCATGGGCGTAGTGCAACGCCTCGCACACGCGCAGGATCGGTGGTACTGCCTCTGCCGCTGGAAGACAACCCTTTGCCGCGATCATCTGCGCCATGTCCGTTCCTTCGACAAACTCCATGATGATGTAGAGCAGTCCGTCCGTGCTTTCGCCAAAGTCATGCACATTCACAATGCCAGGGTGGTTGAGCTTCGCCATCGCGCGCGCCTCGTTCTGAAACCGTCCGACGAACTGATGGTCGTCAGCGCCCAGTTCTGGAGGCAAGATTTTGAGCGCGACCGGACGATCCAGCGAGATCTGCCGGGCTTCATAAACAGCACCCATGCCGCCATGGCCAAGCAGCCGGGTCACTTCGAACTGCGGCAGCCTGGCCTGCAGTTCCGCAGGCAACGGTGGCTTCCATCGTGTTGGAGGCGGCACATAAGCTCCGCTGTCCTGCACGCGCGGCGTATGGCTCAGCTTCAGGGTCACGTCGTCGTGTGAGTTTTCGGCACGCGACGAATGTTCTGTGGATCGTTGATCGGGCACTTTGGACGAACGTCGTTCGTGTGCCACGACTGTCAAAGCAACCATTGCGCGGTCGTCTCGGAATGCATTTAGGGTTGTCATCGAATGCAACCCCTTCAGAATGACGACAACGCAAGCCATGAACTCGAACGACGGCAGCTTTTCCTCCCGATGCCGGCACCGGTGGATGTCGGTTATCGTGTTTGTTTTCACATGCACCGCGAGCATGGCAGAACCGCCTTGGGGCGCCACTGCCACCATCGAAGTCTCCAGCGCCCTGGTGGTGGACGCGAAAGGAACCGTCACGGTGGACACGGGTGATGCCAGGGCGCAGCCGGTGAAGATGCAGGAAGGCAAACCCGGCAAGTCGGTGCCAGTCATGCTTGCAGGGCTCGGAGCCACATTGCGCACCGGACCTGAAAGCGAGGCCACCATTGTCCTGCCCGGATCGGGTCAGGCGCGAGTCGCTCCAGATTCCGAGGTGCGGCTGCCGGTGCTGCCTGCCATTCCGCCTCCTGCTCCCACGCCACCAGCAGGGACCGCTCCCGCCAGCCCGGTCACGCAGAGCCAGATGGGCAAGCAAAGCCTTGAGTTGTTGAAGGGAACCCTGTTTTTGAAGATCAATCCGGCGGAGGTCAAGAAGCGTGGTGACGGCACCTTCCGTTTGAAAACGCCAGCGGCCTTGCTGGCGGTGAAGGGGACCGAGTTCTTCGCCGAGACGGATGGCACGAAGGACACCGCGGGCGTGCATGAGGGGGAGATCTATGTTTATGAGCCCAACACGGACAAATTCATCATCCTCGAGCGTGGTTCGGCGGTGGAGGTGACGGGCGCAGGCATCGGGCAGCCGCGTCGTCTCACGCCTGCGGAAAGGCGGACGAGTGCCACGACGCGATCACTCAACGTCCACCAGCAACCCCTGGTGTCGCGTTGGGATGTCCAGACCAAGGACACGAGCACGAATTTTTCCATCTCGCATCCTTTTGGCACCATTCACCGGTGCAGTGGCGGCACGCGCGATTTGCTGCTGGATCTCAGTTCCGTGCAAGGCACGCCGCTGGCCATCGAACTGCTGGTCCGTGGCGGTGGCGTGGCCGGTCAAAACAGCAACGTGTCCGCTTACGCACGAACCATCGATGATGCTGTGCGTGGACTGCCCCTGGCCACCGCCGGCGTTCTCCAGGCGAGCTTGAGTTTTGCGGCCAGACCGGAGGAACATGTGGCTTCACGTCAGCAGGTGCCGCTGACGGGATTTTTCGTGGTTGCGAGTGTCGATCGTAAAGGAATCATCACGGGCGGCTACCTGCAGTCCATGTCGGTTGTGCATTTTCTGCTGCCTCCTGACGTGGCTGCTGCGCTGCCGAAAATGGGCCGGGTTCGTCTGGAGCTCACGCCGAACAAGGATGCCGCGGCTGAACTGCAGAAGGCCATCGACTACTGCAAGTCACAGAAGTTCGCGAGTTTGCGCGAGGTGACGCAGATCTTCATGGGGCATCGGGTGGACAACATCGCCGGAGGCATTGAGGTCACCGGAGTCTCCATTCTGACGGCAGACTGAATTCTTCCAACAAACCCCCATGATGCGCGCTGTGCCTCCTTCTTTGTTTTACCCATGGGCTGTGCTGGCGCTGGCCAGCCTGCCTGCCGTCGCTCAAGAAGTGGTGCAGGTGACGCAGGTGCTGCCGTTTGCGAACAAGGGCACGGTGGTGTCGCTTGGCAGCGGTGAGGCGGTGCCGCCTGCGATCTCATCATCTTCTTCCGGTACGGCAGAGGCGAAAATCACCAGCGCATCAACCGCAACGGCACCGAAGATCGTGGCTGCGGGCAGCAAAGTCGTCACCGGTGCCGATGGAACCTCCTCCTTGGTGCTTGGCTCCGCCGGCACCGCACGCATGGGCTCCAGTTCGGAAGTGAAGGTGCCGGACACGACGGAAAAGGGCCACAGTCTCGAACTGTTGAAGGGAAACCTGTTTCTCAACATCCGTGGCGAGGAACTCAAAAAGCGCGGCGCGGCCGAGTTTCGTCTCAAAACCCCCGCCGCTCTCCTCGCGGTGAAGGGCACCCGCTTCTTCACCCTTTCTGAAAATGGAACGGACACCATCGGCGTGCATGAGGGAAGCGTGATGGTCACGGAGCCCGTCAGCGGCAAGTCGGCCGTCTTGGAAGCTCGAAGTGTGGTCAGCGCGAGTCCTGGCTCGCTGGGAGAGACGCGGGAGATGAACGATGCGGAAAAAAATCTGGCGGTCGAATACGCTGCCGCTGATCTCGTGCGCTCCTCCGTTCCATTCTCCATCAAGAGTCCCGTGCCGAACACCAAGCGTCTTCAGGTGTTGTTGTTTCAAAACGGCAAGGCGGCCATCATGGGAGAGGAAAGTTCTGATCGTGTCCAGTACGGCGCCAGCCTCGACCCGAAGCTCGGACCATGCCTCGACTGGCGCGTTTTAAAGGCCGGCCGCAACAGCATCCCCGTTTCGCCCCAGCTCACGCAGGATGGCGTGGTGCGGTATCAATGGACGGCACGCGAGCCCGGCGCGGGTTACCAGTGCTACTTCGATTACGGCGGTCACAGCGGGCTCAATTATGCCGACGAGAATTACAGCCGGCTCAACCGGCTGGTCAAACCCCCCGCGAGTTCCACGCAGCCAAAAGGCAGGCTGGTGGCCCTGCAGTTCCGCGTGCGCTCCACAAACGTCAGCAGCGCTTATCTCGTCCCGAGCCTCGCCGCAGGATTCAATCCTGGTTTCCGCGTCAACCTTTCCACAATACTTGCCAGCACTGCTGGGTGGACAGAAGTGCTCGTGCCTGCTTTGGAAAGCCGTGATGGCGAATTCATGCTGCCCTACTCGCATATCCTGTTCGTTGGCGCGTATTTCAAGCAGGCCGTTCCGACCGCCAAAAGCATCACGGTGGAATTCTCCGACTTCACTCTGCTCAACATGCCACCCTGAATGGCAGCATTCGCTTTTGTCACCATCGCCGCACACAATCTCATGAAAACCGCTGCCCTTGGGGTCGCCGTCTCGCTCATTCTCGCCACGTTTTCATCTGCCCAGGCTCCTGCGACCAACGCCGTCACCCCGCAGATCGACAAATTCGTGCGCGACATCATCCTCTGCGGTCATCAGGCCAGGACCACGCGCTGGCTGGCACTCCCGACACTGTCGGTGACCTCCAGCTCTCCTGAGTTGAAGGACTTCGCGGAACGGAGCTTTGCCACCATTTCCCAGGCCACCGGGCTGACCACCTCTGGCGACGGAGTGGTGCATGTCTTCTTCGGCAGCGGTCGTGACCTGCCCAAGCTCGAGGTCGTGAAACGCAGGGGTTTGAAAGTGGTGGGGACGGAAGGGATCTCCTACTGGCAGAACAAGGACCAAAGTCTCAAGGAGGTGTTTGTCTTCGTCAAAGATGTGCCCGGCAAAACGGACGAGTTCCGCCGCCACCTGCTGTTCCGCAATTTGCTCGCCGCCTTTGGTTTCATGAAAAACAGCTCGCAGTTTCCCGATTCGACCTTCGGTTCCAACACCGCCTACGACCAGCAGCTTTCCCCGCTCGACGTGAAACTCATCTCATTCTGTTACCAGCATATCCCTCCCGCTGCTTTGAGCAGTGACGTCACCAAGCTGCTCAAGCTGCATTGGAACGCGCAGGCCGGGCAACCTGCATCCTCTCCCAAACCGTAATTCAATGCCGGGCTTGTCTGAATCTCGCTTTCTGATCCTGCCGCAATGACGAGGGGCGCAGATGGTGCGAACGCACCCAATCATCGTCGAACGTTGTCAGGATCGTTCCACGCCAGGAGGCCCGCCACGCTCAGTGAGATTGACCACGATAACCTTGAACGTTAGGTGGGCGCATGTCATCACAACTGCCACAACACATTGTCACCTTTGGATTCCTTTTGCTAGCTGGTGGGTGTGCAGCCCAGATGGTGGTGCCGACGAAGATGGTCTTTGTCTTCGGGACTTCCGGCAAGGTACAGGTGGCAGGCGAGAACACGCCTGCGGTGGAGATTCCTGACGCGGCAAAAGTGCCACGCACCACGGAGCAGTCCATCAGCGATCTTGCCAGTGCCAGGACCCCCTTGCTGGCCGGCGGTCTCCTGGCAGGCGGAGGCTCAACCCGCATCGTCACCAACAAAAGCAGCAGCGCGGTGATTGTCCTGCCTCAGGCGGGCACACTGCGCATGGGATCAGACACGGAGATCAAACTGCCTGCTGAAGCAGATACCACGTGCAGTCTGGAGTTGCTACGCGGCAGATTGTTCATGGACATCCAGGCCGGTGAATTAAAAAAACGTGGAGGCGCCGAGTTCCGCCTGAAGACCCCGGCAGCCTTGCTCGCAGTGAAGGGCACGCGTTTCTTTGCAATCGCCGACGAGAACTTTGACACTGCGGGAGTCACCAAAGGAGAGGTGGCCGTGTTTGAGCCGGTGGAAAAGAAAATCACACCTTTGCGCTCAGGCCAGGCGGTTGCTGTCAAATCCGGCGCGACGGCGGCTGCCAGAACTTTGAACAGCGAGGAAAAGGGCTTCGACATTCACTATGAGGATGCCAGCTGCAAAAGAAGCGAGCCAAAGGGAGCCGAATGGGGAATGACAACCACTGCCAGCCCGCCAAACGACCCCAAGATCAAGACCATGAACGAGAAGTTGGGAACTGTCAGCATGTCCAAGTCTGGTTCACAAACCATTTTGCGCTATGAGCTGAGTCCCGTGGCCTCGTTTACGGAAACGGGTGAGCCTGGCTTCGATTGGGAGAGCCTTGGGAACGTCCATTTTCTGGATGCTGGCGGTCCCGGCAGCGTCCTTTCTGCCACATTTGCTGTGGAGGTGCTTGTCCGGGGGCAGAATGTCGCGGCATTGGAGTGGTATGAATTCGATCCAACCGCCAGAAACGGCACGCAGGCATGGAAACGTGTCCCTGTTCGTCTCAATCTCGCCATGAAAGAATGGGTGCCCTTGGTGTTGCCTGTATACCCGGATGGCAACCTGACGATCCGTCCTGTACCAACAGAAGCCACCGCCAAACCCGCCGGAGACGGCAAACGCCTGCTCGAGATGCAGATACTGTACTATCTCCACAGATAACGAGACCAGCCATCTGGCACTTTATTGATAATAGTTTGCACGCTACATCACACTCGTCGCCATGAAGCTTTTCAAGTTCGCTGCCACCCAGATCTTCATCTTGTCCGTTTGCCTGGCGGAGACGCAAGCCCAGGTCAAAGGCCCTCCTTGGCTGACACGGGGAGCAGTTCCCACGGATCAAATACTTCTCCTTTCTCCCAAAGGAATCGTCAATGCTGACACGAAGGCAGGCAAAGGCAGCGTCATCAATCCAGACCTTGGCGAGGCGAAAGAGCGCACTGGAGTGGTGGTGGCCGGCAGTCTGGCGACTGTGGGCACCGGACCCGCGTCCTCGGCTCTCGCCGTCATTCCGGCCGCGGGCATTGCCAAGCTCGATGCTGAGACCGAAGTTCGACTGCCTGCGAGGGCTGATCCCAAACTGAAGCCCTTGGAGCAGGCCAAGGAAGAAGCCACAAGCCCTAATCTGGAGTTGCTCAAAGGCCGCTTGTTTCTCAACATCGACCCTGAGCAGGTGAAGCAACGCGGGCCTGCCACGTTTCGCCTCAGAACGCCTTCCGCCCTTCTGGCCGTCAAAGGAACGCGCTTTTTCTCCGAAACAACCAATCAGGGGGATTTGGTGGGAGTGCATGAAGGATCGGTCGTTGTTTACCATCCGGTCACGGGCGACTCAGTGACGCTCGTCTCAGGTCAAGCAGTGACCGTCAGCACCACGGAAATCTCCAAGCCGCGTGCCTTGAACACGGCGGAGAAAAAACTCGACGTAAACTATACGGAAACCAGCCTCCGGCGCGAGCCGCTCAAGGCGGACTGGAAGCAGCCGCAGCATCCTTATGGCAAAGGAACCAAGAGTTTCCATCCCGACAACACGCTGGGGACCGAGTATCAGTTCGCCCTTGACGTGGCGACCTACAATCAAAAGCATGACCCCAGAGTAGAACCAGAGCCTGTGCCTGAGCTGAAAATCGACACGCGGAACATCAAACGAAAGGCAGTGGCTTTGGAAATGGTCGTTCGTGCTTGGAATCTGCGGCAGGTCGGACCCACAATCTCCAGCGTTCCTGCTATTTTCCCGCCATTGACCCTTTTTGACGCGGATGCGCGGAGAGGCGATGAAAACCTGCCCTTCCAAGGCACCCGGAACGGTGCGCCTCGTACAAAGCTGACGTCGGAGTGGGTGCTGGTCGTTCCAATCAATAGCGACCAGGCGGATCAACTTCCTGACTCCTTGGTGCTTCAGTGTGCGTTATTCTTCACCCAAAGGCAGTTTAACGCGGAGCCGGACAACCAGCCTGTGATCGAGATCACAGGCCTCACCCTGATCACCGAGGAAGAATGAACTGCAAGCACCTCCCATGAAACTCGTTCGATTGCACAGGTGCCTTCTTGTGTTGCTCACGCTGGCCTGTTTTCAGCCAACACGGGCTCAGGAGGCCACTGCAGTCTCGCAAGTAATGGCCTTGTCGGGCACGGGCCAGGTGACGGCGGTGAACACGAAGGGCAAGGTCACGCTCATTTCGACGGGGGTCACCAGCACCGGAAAAATCGTCGTGCTCAAGGAGCCTGTGCTGGTCCCGGCAGGTTCCAGGATTGAGACCGGGCCGGATGCCGCTGTGTCGCTGAGCATGGGACGAGCCGGAATCATCAACATGGACGCGGACTCATCAGCGCGGCTTCCTGATGCATCCGAGAAAGGCCACAGCCTGGAACTTCTCAAAGGCCGCCTGTTCATGAACATCAGCGGCGACGAGCTGCGGAAACGGGCTGCCGGAGAGTTCCGGTTGAAAACACCAACGTCATTGCTGGCGGTGAAAGGCACGAAATTCTTCGCCATCAGCAAGGATGGCGCTGACGTGGTTGGTGTGCATGAAGGAGAGATAGGTGTGTCGGCTGTCGCTCCAGGCAAGTCCGCCACCGTGAGCGCAGGACACGTGTTGACGGTCAAGGATGGCGAGATCTCGACCGTCAGGGAGCTTGATGCCGACGAGCGCGGCCTTGACTCCAGATATCAGGCGGCGCTTGTGGCTCATCCGGTGGAGTTGCTGATCACCGGGCAGAAGCCTTCCTTTGCGAATCAGGCACTGTTGAAGTGGGCGCCTCTCAAGATGTTTGCCGGCTCCTTCACGACCTCTTCAGGCTCAGTGCTGCCGGACGGTGCAAGCGCAGGCGTCATTCGCTACAAAGCGGACATCCCCCAGGACCGCAGGGGCTGGCTGCAAGGAACGGTTGATTTGGTCCTGCCTGGTACTTCCAAAGAAGTGTTCGAGGCAGGAATCATGGGTCTTGAGGCCACCTGCAAGGCTTCAGGGCTGCGGTCGGTGCGCATGGCGTGGTCCTGGGACTTCAAAAGCGATACTTATGCATTGTGGTCCAGTCCATTGGCAGCCGAGGCCGCTCTGGCTGACGATCAACCCGCAAGCTTGGTGGTGCCTTTGCCTCTGTCCAAGGGCAAAAAAACTTCCTCGTTGAGGCTGTTGGTTCTATTCGACCTGGACAAGACGCCCAAAGAAAACCGGCGGAAGCTCGAGATTGAGTTGTCTGACTTCTGCTTCTTGGCGCTTCCGCGTTGAGGAGATCGTCTCCCACGCCCCAGCAGACCAAGCCGTTTCGACAGTGTTGCTGATGTGTCGGAGGCGTGGTCTCTATATCACTGATGCCCGTGATATACTCATGAGATTTGTGCTTCTGCCTGCCATGTGTTGGCACAATTCAGCATCTTCCGATTCATAGGAAAGAGAGCCTTGCGACCTGGCGTGGTGCCGGCAGCCTTTGTCTCCTTGACGATATCGTTCGCCATCACACACTCCTGTTTATGAAAACGCGGATTTCGAAGATTATTGGCAGTCTGGCGGTGCTGGCTGGCAGTTTTCAGGTTTTGGCCCAAGAAGTGACAAGGGTCGGGAAAATCCAGCCTTTCGCGGTTTCTGGAAGTGTTTCCTCTGGTTCCACATCTCAGACGGGAGAAGTTTCCATCAAGAAAAGTGCCGGCAAGAAGCCGGCGGATTTGATTCGTCTTGGAGCTGCAATAGGTGGCGAGAAAATCAGCACTGGGGCCGATGGCTCGGCCTCCCTTGCGCTTGGGGATGGTGCTGACATTGGCACGGGAAGGCTGGACGTGAATTCGGAAATCAAAGTTCCGGACGACATCGAGAAATCGCAAAGCTTGGAGCTGCTGAGGGGCAAATTATTTCTCAACATCAGCGCTGAACAATTGAAGCAACGTGACAAAGGGGTGTTCAAATTAAAGACACCCGCCGCTTTGCTGGCCGTTAAAGGCACGAAGTTCTTCGCTTTCACCCAGGATGGCAAAGACATCCTGGGGGTGCATGAAGGGAGCGCCTCGGTGCAGGCTGGGGGGCTTGGCCGCCAGACCTATTTTGGCGCAGGAGAAGCTGTTGAAATAAGCAACGACGCAATGGCGAAGCCCCGTCCATTGACTCAAGAAGAGCGGGAGTTGGCCAAAGTTTATGATCTTGCAAACCTTGCCGCGATCAACGTTGAATCGCTCATCAAGGGACAACAGCCATCTGCCGAGAGTTCTGCGTTTATGAGATGGGCGGTATTCAAAGGCTATGACCTTAATTTTGCAAACAGCCAACCTCATATGACTGGAAGTTTTGCCCCCACCTCAACGAAAGGTGGGGAAGTTGCATATTTTTTTACTCCGCCCGCTCCCAATCAAAACAGGCCCTACTTCGAAGGCTATGCCGACTTTTCCTGGCAAGGGAGTTCGCGGGAATTGGAGCAAGCCCCGCCTGTGTCTCTTGCTTTTGTTGTCACTGCATCGCCCGGGATTAGATCTGCAGATTTCTCTTGGATGAAGGCCGCCAACAATTCCGTGACTGTACGATTTGGTGACGCGCAAGCCCAAACTAAAACCGTCGTGATCCCTATTTCAACCGCAAGCAAGGTTCCAGAATTGAAGCTTCACGTTGAGATTCATCCGAACAACGTCAAATCAAAACAGCAGGGCTTGGAATGTCGGATTGAGATGTCCGACTTTCGTTTCCTGACCCTGCCGCCTTAATACTTCTCACAGCAAACACTCCGCGATCTGCACTGCGTTCAACGCCGCGCCGGAGATGGCATGTTGACGCTCCTAGGAGACTCGCCACGTTCAATCATGCAAAATTGCGTTTGTTGCTGTCTTTTGGGATGCAGTTTGGTTTTTGGAATTAACTGTTTTGGCCAGACAGTGGTCGCGAAAGTAAGCTATGCTCATCCGTTTGCGGCTTCAGGTGAGGTGACCTCAGGTTCTACCAACCGTGTGGCTGAGGCCAAGATTTCCAAGAAAAAGGATTCCCAAGCGGATGTCCTCTCCGCAGCCAAACCGGGTCAAACCATCAGCACAGGCAGTGGCGCGGGGGTTTCGGTGGCACTAGGGGAAGAAGTCATCATGGGAACCGCCCGGCTCGGGCCGGATACCGAGGTCAAAATTCCAGATCAGAAAGACACAGTGCATAGCCTGGAACTCTTAAAGGGGCAGTTATTCCTCAATATTAATGGCGAACTGCTTCAAAAGCGGGGTAAGGGCGAGTTCCGCCTCAAAACTCCCGCTGCCTTGCTAGCAGTCAAAGGCACCAAGTTTTTTGCCCTCATCGGTCAAAGTGAGCTTGTTGGCGCTCATGAGGGAACGGTAGCGTTGTCGCTCAACCAAGGTAAGCAAGGCGGTCAGGTGAAGGCAGGCACGCTCGTAGAGATCACAATCTCTGGCGCGTCACAGCCACGCGTCATGACAGCGGATGAGATCAAGCTGGATGCCAATTATGGAAAGGCCGAGTTGGCCACCGTGCCATTGATCATTCTACCGGCCAATCAACGTAACTCTGCAACTGATGGCGCATTCGTGATCTGGAGTGATTCGAAGGCTTATCTGCAAAAGAAAGCCCAAGGAAATGCCAAGAGTTTCAAGGGGAGAACACTGGGATACCTCCCTCCCACGCCAACTGGCGAAAAGGCTGACCTCGTAATGGAGCGTGATGGTGTCTTGCGCTATTCGATGCAGAATTTTCAATCCCCTCAATCAGATGAGAAGCACTACCACGAGATGACAGCCGATCTGCAGTTTCGAGGTGAGGCGCGTATCTATGATGATAAGACACCGCCTTTGGCAATTTCATTCCTATTGAAGCGGCCTGATTGGGGCAATCTCAACAACACTGGCGCGGCCGTCACCTCCGTAAGCTTCTTTGGTTCCGACTCCTCAATCTATCGCCGCAGTATTATTACTGACACCGACACTCCTCGTGTGCAGAAAGTCTTGTATTACTTGCCTAAACTACCTTTACGAGTCGGCAATCGGCAGTTGGAAAAGCTTTCGGACTTGAACTTCACTGCAACGGTTGACCTGCCTGCAATACTCCAGCCTGGCGCAACTTGTGAGCTGGAGATGTGGGACTTCCGCTTGGTTGTTTTACCCAAATGAACTGACAGGTTTTGCCAACATCGTGGCAATAGCCTTGTCTGTTTGGACTGAAACTATTTACAGCAAACACTCCGCGATCTGCACCGCGTTCAGCGCCGCGCCTTTGAGGAGCTGGTCGCCGACGACCCAGAAGGCCAGGCCGTTGTCGAGCGCGCAGTCTTTGCGAATGCGGCCGACGGCGCAGTTGTCGCGGCCTGCGATGTCGAGGGCGAGCGGATAGACCTTGTTCGCCACATCGTCGAGCACGTCGAGGCCAGGAGCCTTCGACAGCACTTCACGCGCGGCTTCGACCGTGACCGGCTTTTCAAACTCGGCGCTGATGGCGATGCTGTGGGCGCGGAAGACCGGGATGCGCACGCAGGTGACCGAAGCGCGGAAGTCCGGGTGATGCATGATCTTCCGGCCTTCGTTCTCCATCTTCATTTCTTCCTTCGTGTAACCGCTCTCAAGAAACGAATCGACGTGTGGGATCGCATTGAAGGCGATCTGATGCGGATAGACGTGCGGCTTGCTGTCGAGCTTCGCGGCGTCCCAGGCGCGGTTCTGGCTGGCCCACTCGCGGGACTGGTTCGCCAGTTCTTCAATCGCCTGCGCTCCGGTGCCGGAAACGGCCTGATAGCTGGAGGCAAAGATGCGCTTCACGCCGAAGGCCTGATGCAGCGGATACAGCGCCATCAACGAGATCGCCGTGGTGCAGTTCGGGTTCGCGATGATGCCTTTATGCGACTTCACATCGGCGGCGTTGATCTCCGGCACGACCAGCGGCGTGTTCGGGTCCTGACGGAAGTAGGAGGAGTTGTCCACGACCACCGCGCCCGCTTTCACGGCATGCGGGGCAAAGTCACGCGAGATGCCTCCGCCGGCGCTGAACAACGCGATGTCGATGCCTTGGAATGAATCCGGCGTCAGCTCCTGGATGGTGATGTCCTGGCCCTTGAACTTCAGCTTCTTCCCGGCGCTGCGTGCGGAGGCGAGGAGGGTAAGCTGGCCGACGGGGAACTGGCGCTGTTCGAGGCAGCGGATCATCTCCGCGCCCACAGCGCCCGTGGCTCCGACGATGGCGACGTTCTTGAGGGTGCTCATGGTATCAGGTTAGGGGGTGGTTGAAAAAGGGCCGCGATAGTAAGGGCAGTCCGTCGGGATGCAAGGGCGGGAAAGGCGGAGCCAAGAGCAAATGACATGGAGCCCAGGGGGGTCTCGGCTGATCGTTCTCGATCCAATCGCATCGCTGCTCCCGCGTGGTGAAGCGCACAATGAAACTCCGTGGCGCGCCTCAGCCCATGGCCGAAGCGCGTCTTCTCCATGCCTGGTCGAGAAATTTCTGTCTCCGGCGTTGACTTAGTGTCAAAGTCACACCACTGATCGTGTATGTCTCACACTTACCAGTATCCCCGCGCTGCGTTGACCGTGGACTGCGTCGTTTTCGGCTTCGACGGCAGCGAGCTTCAGGTCCTGCTCATCCGCCGTGCCCTGGAGCCTTTCAAAAACCGCTGGGCGCTGCCCGGCGGCTTCGTGCGGGTCGAGGAAACGCTCGACGAGGCCGCGCGTCGCGAGTTGGAGGAGGAAACCGGCCTGCGGGACGTCTTTCTGGAGCAACTCTACACCTTCGGCAGCGTGAAGCGCGATCCGCGCGAGCGCGTCGTCAGCGTCGCCTGGTTTGCGCTCGTGAAACCCTCCGCCGTCACCGGCGACACCGACGCCGCCGAGGCGAAATGGTTTCCCGTCAGCGACGTGCCGCCGCTCGCCTTCGATCACGCCGACATCCTCGCCACCGCGCTCACCCGTCTTCGTGGGAAGCTCACCTACCAGCCCGTCGGCTTCGAGCTGCTGCCGCTGAAATTCACCCTCACCCAGCTCCAGCGCCTCTACGAGGCCGTCCTCGGCGAGGAGCTCGACAAACGGAACTTCCGCAAAAAAGCCCTCAGCCACGACCTCCTCATCCCCCTCAAAGAAAAGCATCAGGAAGGCGCCCACCGCCCCGCCCAGCTCTTCCGCTTCGATCCGGTGAAGTACGAGCGGCTGAAGAAGAAGGGCTTTCTGTTTGAGATATGAAAACCATCACCCTCTATCGTCCCGTCGGACCGAAGGAACTCACTTTGATCGAGCAGAGTGGATGGAAAGCCTTTCCGCCGCGTTTGCCCGACCAGCCGATCTTCTATCCCGTGATGAACGAGGAGTACGCCGCCCAGATCGCGCGCGATTGGAATGTTCCTGCCTCGGGCTCCGGCTTCGTCACCCGTTTCTGCGTCGATGCTGAGTTCATCAGCCGCTATGCCGAGCAAGTCGTGGGCGGCAGCGTGCACCGCGAACTCTGGGTGCCTGCGGAGGAGCTGGAGGAATTCAACCGGCACATCATCGGCCTCATCGAGGTCACCCAACGATTTCCATGACTATTTCAATTCAGCCTTATCTCGAACAACTGCCGCATTGGCCGCAGAGCGGCTGCCACATCCTTGCGCAGTTCGATGAGGAGTCGATCATCGTCTATCAGGCCTACCGGCCCTCGATTGCGCGATTTGCGGTCGAGCACCAGCAGTTTGGTGGAGAGTTCAGCTACAGTCGCATGAGCTGGATCAAGCCGAATTTCCTCTGGATGATGTTTCGCTCCGGCTGGGCCGCCAAGGAAGGCCAGGAGCACATTCTTGCCGTCCGACTCCAGCGGCGTTTCTTCGACGAAGTGCTCGCCTCTGCCGTCGCGTCCACATTCGCAGCCAGCGGCCTATCCACACACGAAGACTGGCAGTCCGCCGTGGCAAAGTCCGACGTGCGTCTCCAATGGGATCCCGATCACGATCCACTCGGCCACTGCGTCGAGCGCCGTGCCGTTCAGCTTGGTCTTCGTGGCGAAATGCTCCGTCACTATGGCCAGGACGCCTTGCTCGGCATCGAAGACATCACGTCCTTCGTGATCGAGCAGCGTGACCATCTGTCGAACGGCTTCACCAACCTCCAAACGCCGACGGAGCGGGTCTATCAACCTTCAACGGCCGAGACAAGGCTTGTAGCTGGCATCGACACATGAACTTTTCATCTCACATTCTCGGCGGCCTCTACGGTTCGCTCATTGGTGACGCTCTCGGCGTACCGGTGGAGTTTTCCACACGTAAGGCACGAGACGCTGATCCAGTAGCTGGCATGCGTGCTTATGGCATGCACCATCAACCCGCAGGCACCTGGTCCGACGACGGTTCTCTACTTCTGTGTTCGATTGAAAGCTTGGTGGAGAAGGGATTTGATCCGCAGGACATGGGAGAACGCTTTCTTCGTTGGTTCGACTTGGGTCACTGGGGGGCACACGGCTTGGTGTTTGACATTGGCAATGCCACGCGTGTCGCTCTTGATCGCATCAGCCTCGGTACGCCCGCCGTGGAAGCAGGAGGCCGCGATCAATACGACAACGGCAATGGCTCGCTCATGCGCATCCTGCCCGTGCCGCTCGCCTCACTGGAGTGTGATTTGGATCAGTTCTGCGATCGCATCGCCCGCGCTTCGGCCATCACGCACGCACACGAACGCTCGAAGCTGGCCTGTGTGCTGCACGGGCTGTTCGTGCGCTCGGTTATGCAAGGTGACAGTCCCGCCACCGCGCACGCCAGAGCCGTGGAAGAATTCAGAACCTGTTATGCCAGTCATCCAGAGTTTTCGCACTTCTCAGCGCTGCTGAGTCCAGGTCTAGGCTCCCAGCACGAGTCCGCGATTCAATCCAGCGGTTATGTGCTTCACACACTCAAAGCCTCCATCTGGTGTCTTCTCACCACGAGCAGCTTTTCCGAGTGCGTCCTCAAAGCCGTGAACCTCGGCGATGACACCGACACCACTGGTTGTGTCGCGGGCGGCCTCGCAGGTTTGGTTTATGGTTTAGAAAGTATCCCGGCAGAATGGAAGGCAGCGCTACCGAGGCAAAACGACCTGAAAAGCCTATTTCAAGCCTTTGTCACCAAGACGACTCATGAAACTTGATTTACATCGCCCACTCGACCGCGCTCTGCTCTCCCTTGACGGATTGAGCGTTGGGGATGGATTCGGTCAAAGCTTCTTCTTTGTGACACCGGTGACTGCTGACAGTCGCCTGGAAGGGCGTTTCATCCCGCCTCCACCATGGTTCTTCACTGATGATACTGTGATGAGTGTTTCGATCGTTCGAAGTCTGGCAGAGAACAAGAAGATCGATCCAGACTGGCTCGCGAGTGCCTTTGCCGCAGAGTATCGGCGTGAGCCTGACAGGGGCTACGGTGGCACGGCGCGGGGCATTCTTCAGGCCATCGGCGAAGGCGTGCTCTGGCAGGAAGCAGCGGGTCGTGCCTTTGATGGTGACGGCTCTTGCGGGAACGGCGGCGCGATGCGTGCCGCTCCCATCGGTGCGTACTTCGCCAACGATATTCAGCGCGTAATTGCTGAAGCTCGGAAGTCCGCCGCAGTGACTCACGCTCATGACGACGGTCAGACCGGTGCTATCGCAGTTGCCTTGGCCGCAGCGTGGATCGTGGATCAGTTCGACACCTCCAAGCCTTCGGGCATGAGGATGATCGAGTTCGTTCTTGCACATCTTCCGCAAACCGAAACCTACTGGCGGTTGAAAAAGGCACTCACACTTCCTCTAGAGCTATCTCCAAAGACAGTGGCCCTTATCCTTGGCAATGGTTCCGGAGTCGTGTCTTCGGACACCGTGCCTTTCTGTCTTTGGTGCACATGCCGTCACCTTAACGACTATGCCGAAGCACTATGGCAGGCAGTGAGCGTCTACGGGGACATGGATACCAACTGCGCCATCGTTGGCAGTCTGGTCGCCCTAGCCACAGGTCGTCAAGGCATTCCGTCAGAATGGTTGGAATCGCGCGAACCTCTCAACGTCAGCTTCACGAATCATTAACCTTCATCACAATGACTCCCGCCCAAACCACCAGTGCGAGCAAGTTTCTCAGCCTCGTTCTACGACATCAGCCCGATGCCGCGCATGTCACGCTCGATTCCGCCGGTTGGGCAGTGGTGGACGCGCTCCTGGCCGGGTGTGCGCGTGTGGGCCGCCCGCTATCACGAACAGACCTGGAACACATCGTCGCGACGAATGCGAAGAAGCGCTTTGAGTTCAGTGCCGATGGCCTGCGTATCCGGGCAAGCCAGGGGCATTCGGTTGAAGTTGAACTGGAGTATGCACCACAAGCGCCGCCCGAACTGCTCTATCATGGCACCGCGACACGGTTCCTCGATTCCATTCGCGAAAAGGGCCTGCTCAAGATGCAGCGGCATCATGTCCATCTTTCCGCCGAGACCCGAATCACCTTGGACGTGGGCGCGCGTCATGGAACACCGGCGCTGCTCACCGTTCTTGCCGGCCAGATGCACGGCGAAGGGCATGTCTTCTACCGAAGCACGAATGGCGTCTGGCTCGTCGAGCATGTTCCACCTCAACACATTCGATTCACATGAAAGCTGAACTCCAAGTCCTCCAAGGCGACATCACCAAACTCGATGTCGATGCCATTGTGAACGCGGCCAACACCTCGCTGATGGGTGGCGGTGGGGTGGATGGGGCGATTCATCGCGCGGCGGGGCCGGATCTCGTCCGCGAGTGCATGACGCTGAACGGCTGCCGCACCGGAGAAGCCAAGATCACCAAGGGCTACAAGCTCAAAGCCCGGCATGTCATCCACACCGTCGGTCCGGTGTGGCATGGGGGCGCCCATGGCGAGCCGGAGTTGCTGCGCTCGTGCTACGCGAACTCGCTCAAACTCGCGGCGGAGCACCGCCTGCAAAGCATCGCATTTCCGTGCATCTCGACAGGTGTGTATCGCTTTCCAGCCGATGAAGCCGCGAAGATCGCGGTGCAGACGGTGCGGGAGTTCATGAACTCGCCGGGTTCGGTGCAGACCGTGATCTTCTGCTGCTTCAGCAACGCGGACCGGGAGCGATATGAAGCTCTGCTGGCTTGAGCCATGAATCCGACCTTCCCAGACTCCATCCTTGGCTGCCTGTTGGGCACAGCGGTTGGTGATGCGTTGGGATTGCCCTATGAGGGGCTGTCGCGGAGGCGTGTGGCAGCTTTGGGTGAAGTCCGGCACCGGTTGGTGATGGGACACGGCATGTTCAGCGACGACACGGAGCACATGCTGATGCTCGCGGCGGCATTGGCCTCAAATTGCGACGATGTACAGCGATTTCAGCGTTGTTTTGCCTGGAAGCTGAAATGGTGGTTCCTCGGTCTGCCCGCAGGCGTGGGACTGAGCACTGCCACATCGATTCTGCGGCTTTGGATCGGATTTCCAATCACGAAGGCCGGTGTGCGCTCTGCCGGAAACGGCGCGGCGATGCGCAGCGCAGTGCTGGGCGTGTTTTGGCGTGACGATGCTGACAAGCGAAGAGAATTCACGCTGGCGGCGTGCTGCGTGACGCACACAGACCCCAGGGCCGAAGAATCGGCGCTCCTGGTGGCGGAAGCAGCGGCGCTGGCATCGAATGGCATCGCGAACGCCAACACGATCACGGCTTTGGAAACGCTGATCATCAGCGAGGAGATGAGAAGCCGGTTTGAGGTGCTGAAAAGCAGTCTGGCCGCAGAAGCGAGTGTGTTGGAATTTGCAGCGCAGATCGGTTGTGCGCGTGGTGTGAGCGGATTCGCGCCGAACACGGTCGCAGTGGCACTGTATGCGTGGCTGCGACATCGCGGTGAGTTTGAGACGGCGGTGCGCGCGGTAATCCTGTGCGGTGGTGACACCGACACGGTTGCAGCGATCACCGGAGGCATTTGCGGAGCCGAAGCCGGTGAAGCGGGCATCCCACGTGAATGGATCGACGGCATCTGTGACTGGCCGCGGTCGGTGGCGCACATTCGTCATGTGGCCGAAGCGTTGGCGGATGATTCCAAAGCACCTCCCAAGGTTTTCTGGCCGTTTGTTTTGCTGCGAAACGTGTTTTTTCTCGCCGTGGTGATTCTGCACGGTTTCAGGCGGATGTTGCCGCCTTATTGATTTCCCATCATCCAAGCTCAAACTCCAACCCTCCACCCCATTCACGCTTATGTTCGGACTTCGATTCATCAAGATTCCTCCCACGACGCATGTCATTCAATACAGCGGCGGCAAGATCGTCCGCGAGGGCGCGGGGATTTCGTTCTTTTACTACTCGCCGACGACGTCGCTGGTGGCGGTGCCGGTGGGGAGCACGGATGTGCCGTTCATCTTTGAGGAGCAGACGGCGGATTATCAAAGTGTGAGCCTCCAGGGCCAGATCACCTACCGCATCGCGGAACCGAAGAAGCTGGCGGCGCTGATGGACTTCACGCTGGCGCCGACGGGCCGCGGCTATGCTTCCGAAGATCCCGAGAAGCTGCCGCAGCGCGTGATCAATCTCGTGCATGTGCTGGCGCGTGCGGAGATCGAAAAACTGCCGCTGCGCCAGGCGTTGCGTGCCTCGGAGCCACTGGTGACAGCGATTCGCGCGCAACTGACCGCATTGCCGGAACTGGGCGCGCTCGGATTGGAGGTGCTGGGTTTGTCGCTGCTCGCGATCAAACCGACACCGGAGACGGCGCGGGCGCTGGAGGCGGAAACGCGCGAGCAACTGCTCAAGGGCGCGGATGAGGCGATCTTCATGCGCCGCAACGCGGCGGTGGAGCAGGAACGTGCGATCAAGGAGAACGAGCTGAACACGGAGATCGCCGTGGAGAACAAGAAGCGGCAGATCCGCGAGACGCAGATGGAGGCGGAGAAGGCGGTGCAGGAAAAAGAAGCCCAACTGGAGCGTGCGAAGCTGGAGTCGAGCATCAGCCTTGAAGACGAGCGCAAGAAACTCGTGGCGCTGGCCGCGGAAAACGCGAAGTCGGAATCCGACACGCGTGCCTACGGCATCTCGACCACGATGCAGGCGCTCGCGAGCGCGGATGCGAGCGTGTTGCAGGCGCTGGCGACCTCGGGCATGAAGCCGCAGCAGCTCATCGCTTTCGCCTTCCAGGAACTCGCCGCGAAGGCGGACAAGATCGGCAACCTGAACATCTCGCCCGAATTGCTCAGCGAGCTGCTGGCGAATCCCGGAACGAAGAAATGAGATTTGTTCCGCTAGAGATGAGAAAACCGCAGAGAAAGCCATTTCTGAACTCATCTCTGCGGTTTCCCAAACTCTGCGGTGTGCCATCTGAGCTTGTATGAACCGCCTCACTGAAACGAAGATCATCCTCGTCGTGCGCGCGACGCGGCTGGCTGACTTGAAGGCGAAGTTCGCGACGAAATCGCAGGCGCGATTCTATGTGAGCCGGCTCGGTGGTGATTTCAGCGACTACGAGCGCGAGGACGCGAACTACCAGACCGCGATTTCCGAGGCGCATCGCCTGCTGGGCGATCTCGGTCGCGTGCAGGTGGTGCAGCGGGCGTTTCTGCCGAACTTCGTTTTTGGCGAGCAGGACATCGTCGTGGCGCTGGGACAGGACGGGCTCGTGGCGAACACGCTGAAGTATCTGAACGGTCAGCCGCTTGTCGGCGTGAATCCGGACCCGAAACGCTACGATGGGCAGCTTTTGCCCTTCCAGGTGCCGCAGCTCGACAAAATCATGCGCGAGGTGCTGCGCGGCGGCCGCTCGAAACGCGAGGTGACGATGGCCGAGGCGAGCTTGAACACGGGATTGAGCCTCTGCGCGGTGAACGACCTCTTCATTGGTGTGAAGTCACACGGATCGGCGCGTTATCGCATCACTCTTGGCAAAGCGGCGGAGAATCATTCCTCCAGCGGCGTGATCGTCTCGACCGGCCTCGGCTCCACCGGCTGGTTCAAGAGCCTGATGGCCGGTGCAGCGGGCGTGGCGGTGGCCGCAGGCCGTGCGGAGGCGAAGCAGGCGCAGGACATGACGTTCCCGTGGGAGTCGAACCACCTCTTCTTCACCGTGCGCGAGCCGTTTCCGAGCAACACGACGGGAGCGGAACTCGTGTTTGGCAAAGTGACGCCGCAACAGCCGCTCGTGATCGAGTCGCAGATGGGCGAGAACGGCGTGATCTTCAGCGACGGCATCGAGCATGACTTTCTGGAGTTCAACTCGGGCACGCGGGCCACGATCACGATTTCGAAGCGGAAAGGGAGGCTGGTGGTGTGAATCAGAATGATTACAGTTCTCCCATGAACCTCAACGCACCATGCATCGAAGTCAGCATCGGCACGCAGCGGCTGCGTTTGTTCGATGGCATGCGTCTCGTGCGTGAGTGGCCGTGCTCCACGTCGAAATTTGGCATCGGCAGCGTCGAGGGAAGCAACAAGACGCCGCTGGGATGCTTCGTGGTGAAGGAAAAGCACGGTGATGGCGCGGAGTGCGGCACGATTTTCAAATCGCGAAAGCCCGTGGGCGTGTGGACGCCGGGCATGGACGCGAAGTCCGACTTCGTGCTCACACGCATCCTCTGGCTGCACGGCCTCGAAGCGCGGAACGCGAACACGTTTCAGCGCTACATTTACATCCACGGCACGAACGACGAGCAGAGCATCGGACGGCCCGCCAGCCATGGGTGCGTGCGGATGCGGAACCGCGAGGTCATCGAGTTGTTCGACCTCGTGCCGGAAGGCACACCGGTGTGGATTGAGGAATAGGTTCCAAGTTGAATGTTTCAGGTTTCAAGTTTGGCCGGCGCTCTCACCAACTTGAAACTTTGAACCTGAAACTTGAAACTCAATGGAGCAGCCCGAGCGACTTCAGAAACGCGTCCGTCTTCGTCATCGTGTCGTCGAAGAGTGCCTTGTCGCGCATGAGGTAGCCGTGGGCACCGCCTTCGTTGATGTCGAGTTCGCAGCGGTTGCCGGCCTTGAGCATGGCCTCGTGGAAGGCTTTGGCCCCGGCGAATGGCGTCACGGTGTCACCGGTGCCGTGGAAGACAATCGTGGGCGGAAGTCCGGCACGAACGTTGTGCGCGGGTGACAGTTCCTGCCAGCGCTCACCAATCTTCGCCTGGCCGTAGCCTTCTTTGGAGGTGTCGATGACTGGAAAAAGCAGCACCAGCGCGGCGGGTGTGACGGTGATGGACAGATCATCGGTGTCTTCATTCACCTTGTCGAACATCGCGGTCGCCGCGGCGAGATGCCCGCCTGCAGAACCACCGCTGACGACGATTTTCTTCGGATCGATGCCGAGTTCGCTCGCGTGAGCGTGCAGGTAGCGCATCGCCGAACGCACATCTTTGACGCAGTCAAACACGCTCACGCCGGTCTTCGTGCTGTTCAGGCGATACTGCAGGCTGATGCCAATGAGACCGAGCTTCGCGTAATGCGCGGCGAAGGGATACATGCGCGGCGGCGCACCGCCGGTCCAGCCACCACCGTGAATGGTGAGGAAGCACGCACGCTGATCGCCCGCCTTGAAGCCTTCCGGCTCGAAGACATGCATCTGCAGTTCACGGTCGGCGATCTTCTTGTAAACGACGATGCGCGAGGGCTTCAAGTCCTTCGCCATCGTGTCCACGGCATCGGGTGCCTTTGGTTTGGCGGGTGTTTGGGAGAACGCGGAGGCGGCGAGGAACAGTGGGAGTAGCAGGAGGTGTTTCATTGTTTCAAGGGTCACTTCTTGCCGAAGCAGTAGGCGTACTTGTTCGAGCGCAGGAAAATCTGGCCGTCGGACACGGCGGGGCTGGCGTTGCTGATGCTGTCGTCGTTGGAGATGACGTTGGTGGCGAGCAATTCGAACTGCGGCTTTGCAGCGATGACGTAGGTGCCGGTTTCGCGGCCCACGCAGTACATCTTGTCACCGGCGAGCAGCGGTGTGGAATACCAGCGGTCGCGCTTCTGGCGCGAGGCGAGAGGTTGTTCGTACACCACAGCGCCCGTCTTAGCATCGAGGCAGGTGGCGACGCCGCGTGAGTCGTTGATGAAGTAGAGATGACCGTCCTTGTAAACGGGCGAGCCGACGTTGCTGCCCTTCTGCGCCTGCCAGACGATGTGCGTGGCGCTGACATCGCCTTTTCCGCCTGCTTTCACGGCCATCGACTGGCCGCCGGGACTGCCGATGAGGTAGATGATTCCCTCGTTCGCGACGATGGAGGGGCAAAGCTCGGCTGCGCGGATGCTGTTGCAGTTCCACAGCTCCTTGCCGTCCTTCGGATCGAAGGCGCGAAGTTTGCCGCTGGAGTTGACGACGAGTTCGTCATGTCCATCGACCTTCACAATGGTGGGCGTGTTCCAGGACGCGGGGAAACCGGTGGCGCTCCACACGGTCTTGCCCGTCTTGCGGTCGAGCGCGAGGAGCTGGTTGCTTTCGAGCGCGGCGTTCACGATGAGCAGATCGCCGTACAAGATGGGCGATGAGCCCACGCCCCAGTCATGCGCCTTTTCACCGACGCTCACGTCCCAGACAGGCTTTCCATCGACGGTGTAGGCAAACACACCCGCGTTGGCCATGAAAAAGAACACGCCCTTGCCATCCGTGACCGCCGAACTCGACGCGTAACCATGCGTGGTGATGTAGGTGCCTGTGTAAGGCGTGTTGGGCAGATCGGTTTTGATTTCGTGATTCCACAGGATCTTGCCGGTCTTTTTGTCGAGGCAGATCGCGTGGCGTTTGAGCTTCGACATGTCGCCCGGATCCTTGATGTCGATGCCGTAGCCGCTGTAACTCGTGAGGAATATTTTATCACCGCTGATGACGGGGCTTGATGAACCGGGACCAGGCAGCTCGGTGCGCCAGACGAGGTTTTCCTTCTCACTCCACGTCAGCGGCAAATTCGTGTCTGTGGTGACGCCATCAGCGGTGGGACCGCGAAACTGCGGCCAGTCAGCGGCGTGCGCGGTGAGCGAGAGGAGGACCAGGAAGGAGAGCAGTTTCATGGCGGGAACAGGTTGGATGTCCCCGTGCAAAACGGGAGCTGTCGCATCCGCATTGCATCGCAAACGATCTGCCGTCGAAGAGAAGCGCTACTTGAACCAGCGCAGCCGCAGGCTGTTGAGGATGACAGACACGCTGCTGAGGGACATCGCCGCGCTGGCAATCATCGGATTGAGCAGCCAGCCGGTGAACGGATAAAGCAGGCCGGCGGCCAGCGGGATGCCGAGACCGTTGTACAAAAACGCAAACCACAGGTTCTGCCGGATGATCCTCATCGTGGCACGGCTGAGGGCAAAGGCTTGCTTCAGCACGCTGAGATCGCCCTTCACCAGTGTGACGGGCGCGCTTTCGATCGCCACCTCGGTGCCCGTGCCCATCGCGATGCCGACATCGGCGGCCGCGAGGGCAGGCGCGTCATTGACGCCGTCACCGGCGAAGGCCACGCGGCGTCCTTGCTCCTTCAGCTTGTAGACGTGCACCAATTTGTCCTTCGGCGAGACCTCGGCGGCCACCTCGTCGATGCCGAGGTCGTGCGCCACGCGCTCCGCAGTGACCTGTGTGTCGCCAGTGATCATCCGCAGCTTCAAGCCGAATGCATGCAGGGCCTCGATTGCCTTGGGTGTGGTGTCCTTGACCTTGTCCTTGATGGCGATGAGTCCCAGCGGTTTCCCGTTGAGCACCACCATGACCACAGTGGCTCCGGCGACCTGCATCTGCACGGAGCGCGCGTGGCAGTCCGCATCGATGAACACGCCCTTCTTTTTCAAAAACGCCGCCTGTCCGACAAAGACCTCGTTCGAACCGACGGTGCCGATGACACCACCACCGTGAAGCGCCTGGAAATCTGTGACGGCAGCGAGCGGGATGTTGCGCTCCTTTGCCGCTCTCACGATGGCCGAGGCAAGCGGATGTTCACTGAGCGCCTCGACGGCCGCGGCGCAGGCGAGCAGGTCACGCGCGGAGAGGCCGGGCAGCGGATAGATTTCCGTCACCACCGGTCTGCCTTCGGTCAGCGTGCCGGTCTTGTCGAGCATGACGGTGTCGATCTCGTGCAGGCGTTCGAGGACTTCGGCATTCTTGATCAGCACGCCGAGCTGCGCCCCGCGACCGAGGCCGACTGTCACGGCCATTGGCGTGGCAAGCCCGAGCGCGCACGGACAGGCGATGATCAAAACGGCGACGGCGTTCACCACGGCGAACGACAGCGAGGGTTGCGGCCCAAACTTCCACCACAGCAGGAAAGTGAGCACGGCCAGCAGCACCACCGTCGGCACAAACCAGGCCGAAACTTTGTCCGCGAGGCGCTGCACCGGAGCACGGCTGGCCTGCGCCTTCGCCGTCAATTCGACGATCTGGCTCAGCATGGTCTGTGAGCCCACACGTTCAGCACGCATGAGAAAGGAACCGCTGCCATTGATCGTGCCGCCCGTCACCAGGGACTTCGGCTCCTTCTTCTGCGGCATCGACTCACCGGTGAACATGGACTCATCAACCGTGGAGCTGCCCTCGGTGACGACACCGTCCACCGGGATGCGCGCGCCAGGCTTGACGCGCAGGACGTCGCCGACCTTGACTTCGTCGAGCGGTGTTTCGATTTCCATGCCACCGCGAAACACCAGTGCAGTTTTCGGTGCGAGATTCAGCAGCGCGCGAATGGCCGATCCGGTGGCCTTGCGCGCACGCAGTTCAAGAAGCTGGCCCACCAGCACCAGCACGGTGATGACGGCGGCGCTCTCAAAATAAAGCGCCAGACCGCCATGGGCGTCATACGGCAATAACTGCGGGGCGACGACCACCAGCGTGCTGTAACTCCAGGCTGTGAGAACGCCGAGGCCGATGAGCGTGAACATGTTGAAGCGCAGCGTGAGGAACGAACGGGCAAACCGTGCGAGCAACGGCAGGCCGACCCAGAACACCACGGGTGTGGCCCAGATCAATTGCATCCATGCAGAGGCTGTGTGCGGAATGCTGCGGATGACGGGCAGATCCATGCCCATCGAGAGTAAAACGACCGGCACGGCCATGGCCGCGCTCCAGCGCACACGCCACCACAGGTCGCGCACCTCCTCGTCGCCGCTGTCACCGCAGCACTCGGGTTCCTTGGATTTGGCGAGCCGGTTCTTTTCAAGGGCCATGCCGCATTGGGGGCACGCGCCGGGTTTGTCAGAGCGCACGCCCTCGCACATCGGGCAGACATAGGGCGCGGGTGCCCGCGCCGCCTCGCGTTTCGAGGCAGCCGTCGGCTTCTGCTCGCCAGGCGGGCAGTTCGGGCAGGATGTCGGCGCAATGGGTTGCATCGCGGCTTAGAATAGCCGGACAACCGACGTCGTCACCAGTCGATTCTTGGTGAATGCGCCCACGGCATTGAGTTCAACCTTTCGTGATGCACTCGTCGAGATTCAGGATCGCGCTCGCCACGGCATACCAGGCGGCGAATTCGGGCACGGGGAGGTTTTTCGGGAGCGCGAAGCCGTTGGCGAGTTCCCTGGCGTCCTTCGAGTCCGATTTGGCGGATTCAAACTGCGTTTCCCAGAGTGATTTGAGCACGGCAAGCTCCTTCGGCCGCGGTTTGCGCGCCAAAGCGATGCGGAAGGCGTGTTGCAGGCGCGAATCGAGGTTGTTGCTGGGTGATTCGTTCACAATGCGACGCGCAAAAGCCTTCGCAGCCTCGACATAGACGGGATCGTTGAGCAGTGTGAGCGCCTGGAGCGGCGTGTTGCTGCGCGAGCGGCGCACGACGCAGGCCATGCGGGCGCTGGCGTCGAAATTGACGAAGCTCGGATAGGGCGAGCCGCGCTTGAGCACGACGTAGAGGCCGCGGCGGTATTTTTCGTCGCCAGGACTGACGACATAGTTGTACTGCTGGCCGCCGACTTTTTGCCAGAGGCCATCTGGCTGCGGCGGACGAATCGGTGCGCCGCCTTGCTTCAAACTGAGAAGACCGGAGATGGCGAGCGCGTTGTCGCGGATCGACTCGGCGTCGAGGCGGAATCGCGGGCCATGCCAGAGGAGATGGTTTTCTGGATCAAGCTGAGAGCCAAGGGCATAGGGCGTAGAGCCAGACGCTTCGCGCAATTCGGGACTGGCTTGGAACTCTTCGCCCTTTGCTCTTTGCTCTGCGCTTTGCCGGTAGGCCGCGCTCATGACGATCGCCTTGAGCACGTGCTTCATGTCCCAGCCGCTGTCCATGAACTCGACTGCAAGCCAGTCGAGCAACTCGGGATGAGAAGGAGCCGCGCCTTTGATGCCGAAGTCTTCAAGCGTGGTGACAATGCCCTGGCCGAAGATTTCCGCCCACCAACGGTTCACGGTGACACGTGCGGCGAGCGGATTGTCACGACTGGCGAGCCATTTGCCGAGCGTGATGCGATTGAGCGGGCCGTTGAGCTTGGAATTGAAGACGGCGGGAACGGCAGGCGTGACTTTGTCGGTCGGATCGGTGTAAACGCCGCGTTTGAAGATGGAGGACATGCGCGGCTCGGAAAGTTCGTGCATCACCTCGGTGGTGGGATTGGCGAGCGCGGTGATCTGCTTCTGCAACGCGGTCTTTTGCTTCTCCAATTGTGCGAGCTGCTTGTCCTTGGGCTTGGCGGCGGTTTTGCCATCGATGTCATCGACTTCAGGCAGGCAGGAGGCGACATCGCCGGTGATGCTGGAGATGCGCAGACAGCCCATGACGAGCCCGTTGCCGTAATTCTGCTCCATGTGGATGCTGAGCTTCGATCCGGCGGGAACGGTGAGCGGTTTGGCGAGTTCAAACGCGGCCCAATGTGGTTCGCCAAAGCGACGGCCGATGGCCCAGCCTTTCTTTTCGCCCTTGGTGATGAGGCTGGTGACCGCGTAGTTGCCTTGCGAGTAGTCGGCATAGGCGGTTTTGAAGGCCAGCGGCTGTTTTTTGCCGTCGGGCGTGGTGAGTGTGCAATCAAAGGTGTGGAGAACGAAATTCGGACGATTGGCGCCGCCGCGGCCTGGTCCGTCGCCAGGAATGGAGGGATGCGTGAGCGCTTCGAGCATGATACCGGTCAATTCGCCCGCGTTGAGGTCGGTTTCGAAGGTGTAGGTATCTGTTTCGGGCACGGGACCGGTGAGAAGCACGCTGCCATCGGCTTGAAGCTCGGATTCAGCGTCACTCTCGGTGATGAACGAAGTCGGTTTGAGCGCCTGGATGGGTTTGGCGGCGTCAATTTGGCCAGAACGTAAAGCAGCCGGGTTTCCGCGTTGCGCACCGCCGGAGCTGGCGATCTGCTTTTGTCGCGCGGTGATCTGGGCATCGAGTGCCTTCATCTGTTCGGCGAGCTGCTGGCGCTGCTCTTCGCGGCTGCTGTCCTTGATTTGATACGGGCTGCCTTTGAACTGGATGGAGCCAGGTACCTTGGGATTGGTGCGCTCGGCTTCTTTCTCTGTGTTGTTGTAGAAGGCGAGGAGCGAATAGAAGTCGCGCTGCGAGAAGGGATCGTATTTATGATTGTGGCACTGGGCGCACTCGAGCGTGGTGCCGAGCCAGACTGCGCCCGTGGTGTTCACGCGGTCGATGACCTGATTGATGCGGCTTTCCTCGGGCTCGGTGCCGGCTTCAACATTCGTGGGTGTGCAGCGATGGAAGCCGGTGGCGATGATTTGCTCGGGTGTGGCGTTCGGCAGCAGGTCGCCGGCGATTTGCTCGAGTGTGAACTGATTGAACGGCATGTTCGCGTTGAGCGCGTTCACAACCCAGTCGCGCCAGGCCCAGATCTCGCGCAGGTCGTCGCGCTGAAAGCCGTGCGAGTCGGCGTAGCGGGCGAGATCGAGCCAGGGACGCGCCCAACGGACGCCGAATTGTTTGGAGGCGAGCAGGCGATCCACATGCTGCTCGTATTTTTTGTCGGACCAGTCGGATGTCTCTGACAAGTCGGCGATGCTGGGCGGCAGGCCGGTGAGATCGAAGGAGAGGCGGCGGATGAGGATTTCGGGCGCGGCTTCGGGTGAGGGCGTGAGTTTGTTTTCTTCGAGTTTGGCGAGGATGAAGCGGTCGATCTCCGTCTTGGGCCACACCTTGTTTTGAACTTCGGGAAGCGCGGGGCGCGTGGGCGGGATGTAGCTCCAGTGTTTGAGGGCTTCGAGTTTGTCGGGCCATTTCGCGCCGGTTTTGATCCAGTCACGCAGATGGTTGATTTCGGCGGCGGTGAGGCGGTCGCCGCGTTTGGGCATGGCGTCCTTGTCTTCCTTGGGCAATGCGACGCGGCGGAGCAGTTCTTCGCCAATCTCGGTGTGTTTTTTGGATGCGATGTCGAGGCGGAGGTCACCTTTTTGTTTTTCGCTGCCGTGGCACTCAAAGCAGGCCCGCTGGAGGACGGGATAGATGTCCTTCGCGAAATCGGCGGGTGCGGCGTGAACGGCCGTGGCGGTGAGCAGAAGGATGGACGCGAAGCGTGGCATGCGGCGTGGGAACGGTGTGCCATGAGGCCGACTTTCGCCAGGCTCCGGGACAAGCAGCATCTTACACGAGCCTGCGCGCATTGCGCAGGCCGTCGGCGGTGATGACAGCACGGTTGCGGGCGGCGACCATGAAGTCGAGGTGGTTCTGCCACTGCATGGGCCGCAACGAGGCAAGCCCGGTGGTGCGGCGGCTGAAGCCGTAGTCAGCGATCTCCCAGCCGTATTCGGAGTGGCGGTTCCGGTAGTCAGTGCGGTGAATCCACGCGCCGAACTCGTCCTTGCGCCACACTTCAGGATCGTTGCCGGGAATGGTCTGGGCGAGCGACCAGACGCGGCGGATGATCTCGGCATCGTAGCCTTCGACGGTGTCGGGGACATGGGGTGGCTCGGACATTGAAGGAACGAGACAAAATCACTGCGCTGGCGGGCAGGGGAGCCCGCCGTGCTTCATTTGAGCTCGATGTTGTCGATGAGGCGGGCGTCACCGAAATGGGCGGCGACAGCAATGACGGCATTTTCGGTCGAAGGCGTCACAGGCTGAAGGGTGGCGGCATCGACGACGGCGACGTAGTCGATGCGGGCCAGCGGGGCGTTTTGTTGAATGTGGTCGGTGACGATTTTTTGCACTGCGGCGGGATTGTGCTCGCCATTTTTCCACGCGTCGCGGCCGCGGCCGAGGGCGGCGCGAAGCGCGGGTGCCTGGGCGCGTTCCTCGGGCTTGAGGTAACGATTGCGGCTGCTCATGGCGAGGCCGTCGGCCTCACGCACGGTGTCGATGGCATGGAGGATGACGTTGAAGTCGAGATCGCGCACAAGCCGGCGGATGATGGCGAGCTGCTGCCAGTCTTTTTTGCCGAAGATGGCATCGTCGGGCTGCACGAGGTTGAAGAGCTTGGCGACCACGGTGCACACGCCGTCGAAGTGGCCGGGGCGGCTGTTGCCACAGAGCGCTTCCGAGAGGCTGGTTTCGTGGAGCTTGATGCTGTGATCAGGCTGATAGAACTCCTGGGCCTTCGGGGCGAAGATGGCATCGGCGCCGTTGTCGCGGCAGAGGGCGAGGTCCTCGACGAGGGAGCGCGGGTACTTGGCAAAGTCCTCGCCCGGGCCGAATTGGAGAGGATTGACGAAGATGCTGACAAGCACATTGCCGCTCTGGCCGACGATCTCGCGTGCGGCACGCACGAGCGCTGCATGGCCCTCATGCAGGGCACCCATCGTGGGCACGAAGGCGCAACGCACGCCTTTGTTCACGGTGGACCAGGAGCGAAGCTGGCGGGAGTTGGAGATGACGTTCATGATTTTAAGTCCCTGGATTCAAACACAGCATATCCCAAAGTGAAAAGACTGATGTTTACGGCAAACAGAATGGCATACGAACGCCAGATGAGCGGCCAGTCGATATTTTCAGCCAGCACACGGCCCCAGGCGGCCATGTGCTTAGTAATCAACAGGTGTTGGTAATGCTCCATGAAGCCGCTGGTGCGGAGGATGAAGTCAACCAGTGTATAAGTGAGCGCACCGATGGTAGCCGCGGCGGGTTTGATGCGGAAACAGGACAAGAAAAACGCGATGCTGCTGATCACCGTCATGCTGAGACCAAGGGCCAGGGTGCCTGCCGCGTAGCGTTGCAATCCTTCGCCCCATTCATAAAACGCGATGACGGAAATCTCCGGCACAATGGCGAAGTAACCGCCGCCCCACCCACGCAGCACCAAACCCAGCACAAAGGAACTCCACGCGAGAAACTCGACGAGAAACACGGCGTAGCCGGTGCAGGTGAGGTATTTGAGCAAAAGCAGGCGGAAACGACTCACGGGTCGCGCGAGGAGCAGGCGCATATGCCCGTCCTCGCCTTCCTTCGCAACGATGTCGCCGGCCACGAGGGTCAGGAACAACGCGCCAAGCAGGAATGAGGAGAATCCCATGACGGTCTGGCCCACGGTGATGGCGGAGAAGTAATGATCAAAGTTCTCACCGGAGCCAACGACCGCCCGTTGAATGGGCCCCATGCCGAATTTTTTGATGAGCAGCAGGATCACGATCTCCAGCAGCACAAACGCGCCGAAGCCGATGTAAGTGCGGCGTCGCGCGAAGAGCTTCAGAAGCTCGCCATACCATTGCTGGAAGAAGAGCATCATGATCTTGACGAAAGCCCCATGTAAAGTTCCTCCAGTGTGCGCCGGTGTGGCTGCCAGGCGTTCACCTGCACGTTACCGCGCACGAGCGCGGCGACGAGTTCGTGCGGTTCCATGTTGGCCGGCACTTCAACAATGCCGTGCTTGTCCATCGTGGCCCCGGCACGATCCAGGATCTCGCGTGCGAGGCCGATGTCGCTGGTGTCGAGGTGAAACATGCGACGCGCTTTTTCCTGCGAGGGAACCGGACCTTCAAAGACTTTTTTGCCGTCCTTGATGATGACGCAGCGGTCGCACATCTGCTCCACCTCGGCGAGGAGGTGCGAGTTGAGCATGATGGTCATGCCGTGGTGCTTGCGCAGGTGCAGGATGAGTTCGCGGAATTCGCGGATGCCCTCGGGATCGAGGCCGTCGGTCGGTTCGTCGAGCAGGAGGATTTTGGGCTGCGGCAGCATCGCCTGGGCGAGCGCGAGGCGCTGGCGCATGCCGTGGCTGTAGGTGGAGGCTTTCAGGTGAATGGAGCGGTTGAGATTCACCATTTGCACGATGCGCCTGGTCTCCGCCTCGTCCCACCAGCCGGAGAGGGAGCAGAGCACGCGCAGGTTCTGCCAGCCGCTGAGATAATCGTAAAACACGGCGGCTTCATAGATCGCGCCGATCTGCCGCAGCGCTGCATCACGGCTTTTTTGCACGCTGCGCCCGCCGATGCGCACCTCGCCCTGATCCGGCCGCACCATGCCGAGCGTGATGCCCATGATGGTGCTCTTGCCCGCGCCGTTGTGGCCGAGCAGGCCGAGAATCTCGCCTTCTTTGACCTCGAAGCTCACATCATCGAGCGCGAGACGGCCTGTGGGCCAGCGTTTGGTGAGGTGACGGACTTCGAGGAGGGGCATGCGGGGCGGACTTTCGCCGAGGAGGATGGTGTTGCCAATTTTTTGTCACATTGCGGCCACAAGTCACCAAAATCGGGATTGCGTCTCCGCTGCCTGACTGCATTACTCCGGCCTGTCCCCGCTCCCGCCATGCAGTTTCACTTTCCCACGTCCCTGAATCTCGGCCACGAACACAGCGAAGGCTTTCACCAGGAATTGCTCCGGGGTCTGACTCACAAGCTGAACAACCTGCTCGCCGTGATCCAGGGCTTCAGCAGCCTCATTTTGATGACGGAGGATCTGGACCCGGCGGTGAACGAGAACATGCAGCACATTCGCGAGGCGTCTGTGGGTGTGACGAACCTGAGCGAGCGCATTCGTGCCGCCGGCGGCTGTGCCAAGCTCAGCCCCCAGGCGCTGAACTTGAACGAATATCTTACCGTGATCGAAGGCGCGGTGATGGAGCCGTTTCAAAAGGAAGGTGTGCAACTCGAGGCGGATGTGCAGCCCGGCCTGCCGCCCATTCTGGTCGATCCGACGAAGTTCAAGGACATCCTTGTGGAGCTGCTCAAAAACGCCGCGGAAGCCGCGGCGAAGGGCGGTGGACGTTGCGCGCTGAAAATCTGCGGCCCGGGCGCGATCACACCTGCCGAGCAGCGTCGCGTGGACATCCTCGTGAGCAACACCGGCTCCCAGATCGCCGCGGAGAAGATCCAGGAGGTTTTCCGCCCGTTCCATGGTTCGAAGAACAGCAACCACCTCGGCCTCGGGCTGACCATCGCTGCGATGTTGAGCCATCAGATGAGCATCCAGCTCGGCGTGGCCTCCGAAAACAACACGACGACCTTCTGGCTGAGCTGCCCCACGGCCTGATCAGGGCTTCCGGGCGCCTTTTTTGAGTTTTTGCTCCTGAATTCTGTGCAACGACGGCCCGTCCATCGTTGTCACTATCAGCATCAACCTCCGGAGGTTCCCATGAAACGATCCGCCCTGTTCATTGCCTTTTGGCTGGCTGCCACTGTGTCTGCTGTCGCTGGCCCGAAGAACCAAAGCAGCATCACCACGAAGGCCGGCAAGACGTACTTTGACTGCAAAGTCACCCGGATTTATCCGGATGGCATCGGTTTCACCCATCGCGATGGCGCGGCTAAGGTGGCCTTCAAGGATCTGCCGGAAAATCTGCGGCAGGAATATCGCTACGATCCAAAGCAGGAACGAGAATACCAACGCGAACAGGCGGCCCGCCGTGAAGAGGAGAAAAAGCGTGCGAAGCTGCAGGAGATTGTGATGGAGGAGAAGCTGGCGGAGGCACAGATGGCGGAGGCCAGTTATCTCGTGGCTGCAAGTGAGGCGGCGCGTCGTCCCGCCCCCATGTCCACCGCCATGCCAGGCGAGCAGGCCACCACCGTGTCTTACCAAACACCATCCTGGGTGGGAGCACCGATCACCGGCACGCCGTTGGGAGGCAGTGGTTACCGGCGCAGTGGTTTCTCGGGCTATTTTCCGTACTGGGGCGGCTACAGCAGAGGATTCTACCCTTATGGCGGTGGCTACTACCCGTCCTACTACGGCGGTTATCCGTATGGAGGCTACGGCTACGGGTACTACTCGCCAGTGGGCGCCTACAGTCCGACGTTCTTTCGCTCCTGGAACTTGGGCGGTGGTTTCCGCGTCGGATTGGGAGTGACGCCATTCTGCAACCCAGTGTGGTGGCATCCGTGAGGCGTTGCTTCGCTTTTACGAAGCAATAAATGCTGGCTTTCCGTGCGCTCGGGAGGTCAAATCACCGCAATCATGAAAACGAAGCTGATTTTGACTCTCGTATTTCACTTGGGTCTGGCTGCCACAGGGCATGCAGTTGACACCACAGTCATCGAGACGGTTCAGGGAAGGACCTACCTGCAATGCCGGATTTTGAAGCGTGATCCAGACGGCGTTTCATTTTCCCACAGCCACGGCGTGGCGAAGGTCTTGTACACCGACCTTGAGGAACCGCTGCGAACGACGCTGGGTTTCGATCCAGTGAAGGCGGAGGCGTATGACAAGGAGCGTGCTGATGCGCGCAAAGCCGCGGAAGCGGCACGTCGCGAAAGGCGGACCAAGATCGTCGAGGCACTCATTGCGGCGGAGGCGCGCTGGCGTGCGCAGCAGCCGCTGGTGATCATGCAGCCTTCGTGGGGCAGCGGGATGACCAGCCTGGCTCCGGTGCTGGGATTGGGGCAGATCGGAGTTCCCGCGTTGCCGTATTGCGGTGGCTTCCACCATGGTCACGGATTCATGCGCCCCTTTGGTTGGGAGAATGTGGGCATTGCCTCCATCGGTGCAGGCACTGGCGGCATTTACGTGCCGCAGAGCGGCGGATTTGTGTTCACCGGCATTCCGGGCGCCCATTACAGCCCGACGCTTGGGTACACGAACTCGTTGATCAACAGCACAGGTCCGTCGTTCTTCGGGATGCAAAACACTGGAGTCGTGCCTGCTGTGGGCAGGCCCGGCGGCGTGTCAGTTCCAGCACATCACTGAGGACAAAAAAGGCGGATCTGCATGCAGATCCGCCTTCAGGGGGTTTGGGTTGGTTGGGAAAAACAATCAGATCACGCCGGCCTTCTTCAGCGTGGCGTACGCGCCGTTTTTGTCGAGCGTCTTGAGCGCACGGGCGGTGAGCTTCACTTCGACGTATTTGCCGAGTTCCGGCACGAAGATGCGCTTGGAGCGAAGATTTGGCAGGATCACGCGCTTCACACGCTTGGTGATGTGACGGCCGATACCGCCTTCTTTCTTGGCCTTGCCGCTACGATGAATGCGGTGACCGCGGGTGACGCCAACGCCGGTGATATCACAAACTTTTGCCATAAGAAAAGGGGGTTCGGGGGAAAGGGGCCGCGATACTAGCCGAGGACTTTGGGGCGTCAACCAAAAGTCCCGCTTTCGTCAGCCGCGCCGGGGACGCCCCACCATGAGGCAGGTTGTTTCTGGATTCATGAGGTAACCGATCCCGAAATTCAGCGGTTTCACCGAATAGCGCCGCGATGAGTAAGCCGCCACCAAATCTGGCTGCTGGCAGCCTGAGAAGATGCTCAGCGTGCCGCGATAGTTGCCGTAGAGCCACAAGTCCCAGCCGAACCGGCTGAAGTCACGAAACGGCACTCCAGAAGGATCCTGCACGATGGCGCTGCTGTGGCGCAGGAGAAAGTCGCGGATGTTGGAGAATCCGTCTTCATGCATGAGGTACGAGGCGCTTTTGAGGAAGGTTGGAATCCGGCCCATGCGAGAGATGTAGGTCAGCAGCGGGCCGCCGCCGCCGCCATTCGCCAGGTCCTGGCGGAAGTAAAACAAGCGCTTCTGGCCGCCGAACGGGCTGTGGAAGCGGATCATGAGACCGGTGTTGCCAGAGGAACCGGACAACGTCACGTTTCCATTGCCGTCGATCCTCACGGTGTCCACTGAGTCCACCAAGTAACCCGTGCGGGCCATGAACGCCAGGATCACTGGCAGCACGCCGCGAAAACTCGTGGCCTGCAGCGTGTTGCGCATCTCCGTGGTGATGAAGTAACTGCTGGTCATGATGGTGGAAACCGAGTTGTGCAGCCCCGTGAGGCCGTGCTCGATTTCCGACCCTGAAAGACTGTCCAGTCGCGGCAGCGGCTCGGCGGGCTCAAGTCCGCCGAGCACGTAAGTTTCAGCGGACGGGCAGATCACGCTCGCAAACAGGAAGTCTGGCCCGCTGAACGGGTAAAACAGCGCGTTGGCCTGCTGCACATCACCGATCTCGCTGGCCGCCCAGCTTTGCAGCGGTTCGCGATGCAGCGAAAGGTGCGTGGCCCACAGGTTGTCCATCCGCTGCTTGTGTGCGACCCAGGCAGACGAGCCCCGCACGTTGCCAAAGCCACCGCCGTCCATGCCTGCGAAGAGCCGTGCGATGTCGTTGATCGAGTTCGATTGCGCCGGGACGTTCATTGACGCCGCGCCGTTGTAGAGCTGGCGGTTGCCGGCTCCCTCCGCACGCCGCACACTGCCTGCGCTCACGGCATCCAGGACGTTGTTCCACTGGCTCAACCGGCTGGCACCAGCGTACTTTTGGAAGGCCTCGTCCGGCAGCGCACAAGCGGCGACCATACAACACGCCAACAAGCCGCCAAAGATTCGGCATTGAGTGAAGAAGACGTGATTTTTCCAAACCATCATAGAAACCTCGATAGTACCAGCTGGCCTTGGTGCTCCAAGTAAGGGATTTCTAAGGTCGGCGGGTTTATTTCCGACTCGCTTCACTCATTCTGAAAATTCAACGGTACTTTTGAGGACCGCCAAACATTCAAGCCATGCAGGAACTCAAGCTCACTTGGGCTGATGCATCGCAATGCAATGCAGGGCTCCGCCTTCAGTGACGAGATCCTTGGCCATCATGGAGATGATTTCACGCCCCGGGAAACACTCGGCGATCTTGTCTTCGGCAGCGGCATCCTTCTTCTTGTTGCCGAAGAGCGGGACGAGCACGGCGTTGTTCAGGATCAGGAAGTTTGCGTAGCTGGCAGGCAGGCGGGAAAGACGCCAGTCCTTCATTTCAATGGCCTGGGGCATTTCGATCTCGATGATCTCGAGCTTGCCGCCATCGGGAGCTTTCACGTCGTCGAGACGTTCGCGAATGTCCTTCAACACTTTGTGGTTCGGGTCGGAATCACGCGGCTCGACCATGCAGATCACAGCATCTTCGCGGATGAAGCGGACGATGTCATCGATGTGACCGTCGGTGTCATCGCCTTCGATGCCCTTCTTGAACCAGACGATGTCTTTCACACCGAGCATGGCCTTCAGCTCCTTCTCCACCTCGGCCTTGTTGCCGGGTTTGCCGCCATGGCGGTTCGGGTTGAGCAAAACGGACTCGGTGGTCAGCAGCGTGCCCTTGCCGTTCGTTTCGATGGCACCGCCCTCGAGGATCATCTTCGATTTGAAGCGTTCCATGTTCAGCACCTTGGCTGCTTTTTCAGGAATGGCGTTGTCGAGGTCGAAGGGCGGGAACTTGCCGCCCCAGGCGTTGAATTCCCAGTCGGTGATGGCGACTTTGCCGGTCTCGTTGTGCTTGATGAAGATCGGGCCGTGGTCGCGGCACCACACGTCGTTGGTGTTGTGCTCGTAAATGTCCACCTGGCTCAGGTCGCCTTCGTTGTCGGCGATGGAGAGGCGGATGTTCATGTGGCTGAGCATCGGGGCGTTGATGCGCACGCGCTCGTAGCGGCTGATGACGCTGGCGATCTCGCCAAACTTGTCCTGCAGCTTGTGGAAGGTCTTCGGGCAGCTTTCCTTGTTGGAAGGCCACGAAAGCCAGATCGCCTCCTGCGGCTCAAATTCGGCGGGAAGACGGTAGTTCTGCGGGTAATTAGCTTTGCTCATCGATGTAGCGTTTGGTCAGGGGAGCGTAGGTGTCAATGCGGCGATCACGGAAAAACGGCCAGATGCGGCGGAAATCCTCCACCGCCTGCAAATCGCATTCCGTGACGAGGATTTCCTCATCCGTGACAGAAGCTTTCGCAACGATTTCTCCATACGGATTCGCCACAAAGGTCTGTCCCCAGAACTCGCTCTGCTGTTCGGTGCCCACGCGGTTCACCGCGGCCACGAAACAGCCATTCGCCACCGCATGGCCACGCTGCACGGTTTCCCAAGCGCAGTGCTGGGCCTTGCCGAGCTCTGCTTTTTCGCTGGGCAGCCAGCCGATCGCCGTCGGATAGAACAGAATCTGCGCTCCCATCAGCGCCGTGAGCCGTGCGGCTTCCGGATACCACTGGTCCCAGCAAATCAGCACACCGATGCGGCCGAACTTCGTGTCCCACACGCGGTAGCCAAGATCCCCCGGCGTGAAGTAAAACTTCTCCTCGAAGCCCGGATCCTGCGGGATGTGCATCTTCCGGTATTTGCCGAGCACGGTGCCATCGGCGTCGATCACAGCGGCCGTGTTGTGGTAGAGGCCGGGGCCGCGCTTCTCAAACAACGGCACGATGATCACCACGCCCAGTTCCTTCGCCAGCGGAGCCAACGCGTCCGTCGTCGGGCCGGGAACGCTCTCCGCGAGGTTGAACAGCTCCGTGTTCTGCGTGATGCAGAAGTAGGGCGTGTTGAACAATTCCTGCAGGCACACGATCTGCGCGCCACGAGCCGCCGCGTCTCGAATGAGGCGGATGTGCTCGCGCAGGCTTTCGTCCTTGCTGGAAAAGGCCCGGCTCTGCACCAGGCCGAGAGTGACTTTCGACATAGGGCGCGGATGGTTCACCGCATGCGGAGGAATGCAAGGGAAGGTACAGGCAGACTGAGCAGCCGCAAAACCGCGATAGCTGGAGCGCGAGTATGGCGAAGCCTACTCGCCTGTTTGGATGGAAGGGCGCGCCGGCAGCCAAAGTGGCGAGTGGTCTGCGACACACTCGCGCTCCATCCTGCGGACTCCCACGCATCTTCGAACCTGGTGAGTCCGTTTGTTCCAAAACAACAGGCCCGGCGGCTCTCACCACCGGGCCTTCGTGATTTGGAAATCATCCCATGTTACTCGCGGTCCACGGAGATCTTCCCGCCACCGGCCAGCAGCAGCGTCACATAGCCAATCAGATACACCATCGCCAGCTCTCCGGACCCCGGCCCAGCAACGAGGCTGGCCTTGTGGACGACAAAGAAGGCAGTCCCCATCGTGCAGGCCAGCATCAGCGCCGCGAAACGGGTGAACAGGCCCGCGATCAGCAAAGCGGAGCAGATCACCTCCGCAAACACGGCCAGACCGGCGTTCACGTTCGAAGGGAGACCGAACAAGGCAGGGAACTTCTCCACGGTGGCGGTGAAGTTCAGCATCTTGCCGCGGCCGTGAAGCAGCAGCATGGAAAAGCCGAGCGCGACGCGCAGCATGAGCAGACCATAGTCGGTGGACTTCGGCAGGAACGAGAGCTTCAGGAGCTTGAGCATGGTTGGAGTGGGTTCGGGTTGGGCGGGGATTTCGCCCCAAGCATGATTCGTCCGCGGCCTCGCCGACAAGCCTAAAATCCAGGGAGTGATGGCTTCCAGCCATCATGGTTCGTAGTTCGGGCTTCAGCCCGCTCTGGGGAATGGCACATCGAAGAACGGGCTAAAGCCCGAACTACAAACTTAAACATCAGCTCAGCGCCTTCATCATCTCGTCGAGCTTCGCCTTCTTCTCCAGCCAGTCGTTCTCACGCTGCTTGTGCTCGTCGAGCACCTTTTGCGGAACCTTGGAGGTGAAGTTGGTGTCGGCCAGCTTGGCGCGGACTTTTTCGAGTTCGCTGCCCACCTTGGCGAGTTCCTTGCCGATGCGCGCGCGTTCGGCTTCGATGTCGATCAAACCATCGAGCGGCAGGAAGATGGTGCCCAGCGGTGTGAGGGCGCTCGGTGTGCCTTTGGTCGGCGCGAAGGTCGCATCGACATCGAGCGGCTCGGCGTTGAGCAGGATGCGCACGACTTCGATTTCATGCGCGGGCAGCTCCTGGTTCGGTTTGAGCACGAAACGGACGCGCTTGTTGATGTTGAAGGTGCTCTTGAGGCCGCGGCCCAAATTGACGGCTTCATACTTGTCGTTCGCGGTCTTTTCGTCCTCGGGAAGGATGCCGAAGTGGGCGAGTTCGTCCGCATCGAGCGGTTTCGGCCACGGGGCGAACATGATGCTCTTCCCGCCTTGGTTTTCCGGCATGTCGGCGTTGAAACCCATGCCGTGCCACAGCTCCTCGGTGATGAAGGGCAGGAACGGATGGAACAGACGCAGCGTGTGCCCGAGGACGAAGTCGATGACGGCGAGGGTGTTCGCCTTGCGCTTCTCATCGCTGCCTTGTAGCACGGCTTTGCTGGCTTCGATGTACCAGTCGCAGTACTCGCTCCAGAAGAAGCGGTAGAGCGTGGCGGTGGCGTCGCTGAAGCGGTATTCTTCCAAAGCGGTGCTGACCTCGGCGATGGCGGCGTTGAGGCGCAGGAGGATCCACTTGTCGTCGCTGCTGAGCAGCGCGGGATCGATCTCGGCTTCGAAGTAGTCCGCGACTCCGTCGCGGTCCGATGAGCCGCCAGGGACTGGCGGACTACTTTGCATCTGGCGGAAGCGCGCGGCGTTCCAGAGCTTGGTGCAGAAGTTGCGGCCGAGCTCGACGTTCTTTTCGTCGAAGCAGATGTCCTGGCCGAGCGGGGCGCTGCGCATGATGCCAAAGCGCAACGCATCGGCGCTGTAGTTCGCGATGAGCTCCAGCGGATCAGGCGAATTGCCGAGCGACTTGGACATCTTGCGGCCCTGCTTGTCACGGATGATGCCGGTGAAATAGACGTTCTTGAACGGCAGCTCGCCCATCCACTCGAAGCCCGCCATGATCATGCGCGCGACCCAGAAGAAGATGATGTCCGGCCCCGTGACGAGATCGGTCGTCGGGTAGAAGGCCTTCAACGTGGAAGTCTTCTCCGGCCATCCCATCGTGGCGAAGGGCCACAGCCAGGAGCTGAACCAGGTGTCGAGGACGTCGGGGTCTTGTTCCCAGTTTTCGGGATCGGCGGGAGGTTCGACGCCGCAGTAGATGTCGGACGAGTCAGACGCGTCGGACTTGTCGGACCCTTTGCGATACCACACCGGAATCCGATGCCCCCACCAGACCTGGCGGCTGATGCACCAATCCTGCAGGCCGGTCATCCAGTGGTCATAGACCTTCGCCCAGCGGTCGGGGTGAAATTTCATCTCGCCATTGGCCACGACGGCCTGGCTTTCCTTCACGCTCGGGTATTTGAGGAACCACTGCTCGCTCAAGCGGCTCTCGATCGGCACGTCGGCACGCTCGGAGTAGCCGAGGTTGTTCTGATACGGCTCCTCTTTGACGAGGCTCCCAATTTCCGCGAGCAGTTCGGCGGCGCGTTTGCGGGCGGCGAAGCGCTCCATGCCGGCGAGGTCTTTGCCAGCGAGTTCGTTGAGCACGCCATTCGGATGCATGACATCGACCGCAGGCAGGTTGTGACGCTGCGCGATCTCAAAGTCGGCCTTGTCATGCGCGGGCGTGACTTTCAGCACGCCGGTGCCGAAAGTGAAATCGACATGCTCGTCGGCGATGATCGGCAGCAGCTCTTGATTTTCGACCGGCAGCGGACGACGCACGTGTTTGCCGATGAGATGCGCATAGCGCTCGTCCTTCGGATTCACGGCGATGGCCTGGTCGCCCGGGATGACCTCCGGACGCGTGGTGGCGATGGTGAGCCACGTGCCGGGCTCTTCGACGACCTCGACTTTGAAGTGATACATGATGGCGTTTTGCGCCTTCATGACGACCTCCTCATCGCTGAGCGCGGTGAGGGAGGATGGGCACCAGTTCACCATGCGCTTGCCACGGTAGATGAGGCCTTTTTTGTAGAGATCGACGAACACGCGCATGACGCAGGCGTTGTAGTCGTCGTCAAAGGTGAAGCGCTCGCGGCTCCAGTCGCAGGAGGCGCCGAGTTTCTTCAGCTGTTCGATGATGATGCCGCCGTGCTTCTCCTTCCACTCCCAGATCTTTGCCACGAGGCCCTCGCGGCCCAGATCGTCGCGGTGCTTGATGACGCCCTGCTTTTTCAGCGTCTTTTCGACCACGTTTTGGGTGGCGATGCCTGCGTGGTCGGTGCCGGGAAGCCAGAGCACTTCTTTCCCGAGCATGCGGGCACGACGGGCGAGGATGTCCTGGATGGTGTTGTTCAGCACATGGCCGAGCGTGAGGATGCCCGTGACGTTCGGCGGCGGGATGACGATGGAATAAGCCGGGCGCTTCTCGCTGACGCGGGCGGGATCGGCTTCAAAGCACTTGTCGTCGAGCCAGCGCTGATACCAGCGGGCTTCGACCTCGGCTGGCGTGTAGGTTTTGTCGAGTTCGGGCATGGGGGCCGCGAAGATGGGGGAAAGCGGACGCTTTGCAAATGCGGAGGCATCTCTAACATGCTCTCGCATGAGCACTCCAAGCATCCCAGGCCCGGCGCCCCAAGGCGGCTTTCGTCACGGCATGATGTTCGTGATCGCGCTGGTTTTCCTCACCGCCTTCAGCCTCGTGCTGCCGCATGGCGACAGTGGCGACGCGTTTCGAGAGTGGCTGCTGCAGCACCGGCTGTTTTTGTTTTTGGTCGGAGGGCTGTGGGCTGGCATCGTGCTCGAAGGGTTGCTGGGTCTTTTCACCCAGGCGGATGACGGGCGCGCGAGGCTGCGGCGTTTCCTGCTCACGACGCTCATACCGCCGCTGCGCATGGTCACCTCCAGCAGCAAGCCGCGTGGCTGGCTCTGGCTGCCCGGGGCCGGCTGGATGGCCACCGGCGAGGAAACGTCCGAAAAACTCGAGCAGAAGCTCGCGCTGCCGATGGTGATCCTCACCCTGCTCGTGCTGCCGGTGCTTGGTGCCGAACTGGCCGGAGGCGACACGCTGGACGCCCATCCGCGCCTCGCGCTGGCGACGCATCTGGCCACCTGCGTCATCTGGATCGGCTTCACGGTGGAGTTTCTCTGCATGGTGGCCGCCGCGCCGAACAAACTCCATTACTGCCTCAAGAACTGGATCAACCTCGTCATCATCCTCCTGCCGCTGGTGGCCTTCCTGCGCGTGCTGACCGCGTTCCGCTTTGCCCGCATGATCCGCGCCGGCAAACTCCTCCGCGCCTACCGCCTGCGCGGGCTGTGGACACGCCTCTGGCGCCTCGCACTGCTCTTCAATCTCTTCGAGCGCCTCCAGCAGCGTGATCCCGCCAAATACTGCGCTGCCTTGGAGAAAAAGATCACCGACCTCGAAGAGCAACTGGCTGAGTTGCGCGCCAAACTCGACGGTGCTCGCGAGAAGATCACCGCGCGTCCGCCCGCATGACTCACGCGCTCAAACCGGACGCCAGCATCGTCGTGCTCACCGGCGCGGGCATGTCCGCAGAATCGGGCGTGCCCACCTTTCGCGGAGTGGACGGGTTGTGGGAAGGCCATCGCATCGAGGATGTCGCCTCGCCGGAGGGTTTTGCCCGCGATCCCGAACTCGTGCATCGCTTCTACAACCTGCGTCGTGCTGCCTTGAACAACGTGCAGCCAAACGCCGGTCATCACGCCCTCGCGAAGCTCGAACGCGAGTGGCGCGGCCGTTTCCTTCTCATCACGCAGAACGTCGATGACCTTCACGAACGTGCCGGCAGCGAAAAGCTCATCCACATGCACGGCGAACTGCGCAAAGTCCGCTGCGAGGGCTGTGGCGCGGTGTTTTCATGGAGCCAGGACCTTGCCTCCGGCACCCGCTGCCGCGCCTGCGGTGAAATTGGCGGCATGCGCCCGCACATCGTGTGGTTCGGCGAGTTTCCCTTCGAGATGGATGCGATTCTCGCCGCACTGAAACGTGCCGACCTGTTTCTTTGCATCGGCACCTCCGGCGTCGTCTATCCCGCCGCCGGCTTCGCCCAAATCGCGGCGGAACGATCAAGCTGCCATCTCATTGAGATGAACATCGAATCAACAGCCATTTCGCGACAGTTCGACGAGCACATCATCGGTCCCGTGGCGGTGGAACTTCCCAAACTGGTCGAACGATTGCTCACCACGGGGTAGGGCGCTTGCTCCGCCAAGCGCCGTGGTCTTTCGCTGACGATGTGCCTAACAGCGGCGGGCTGAGGACAGCCCGCCCTGCCTTCCTGACAAGATCACTGCCCCAAGCTCAAATACTCGCGCACCGTGTGATTCATCGCACGCCGCGCCGGAGGAAACCGCTCGGCAACTTTTTCAAAAGTCTCCTCAAGCGCGAACTCCTCCGCCAGCACATGCTTTCTCGCCGCGTCGAGATGGCTCACCACCACATTTTCATAATAGTCCACATCCGGAGCGCCACGGCGTGCTGCACGCCGATGCAGAAAGTCCGGATACAGGCACGTCAGCACGAGGAACTGGTTCGCGCACTGCACATGCAGGAAGAACTTGTGATGCCGGCTCGCGTTTTCGATCGCCTCCAGGTAATCGACGCTGTACAGGCTGTCCACACTGTGGTTGATCTCATCAGGTCCCTTCGTCGGCGTGCAGCCGAAGTCCGCGCATACCACGGCCATGTAGTCCGCGACTTCGACCTCGGTGACACCGACCTCCTTCAGCGAATGACGCACGACGATGAAGAAGAACAGCTCCGGCGACAGCATGGCCGCCTTTCGCGACATCACCACCGCGTCAAAGAGCTTGTCGTTGTCGAGGATGATCGGCACCGCCTCCGGATCGTCCATCATCGCGTTGAATCCCTGTCGTCCACGTTCATCCAGGGCCAGAGTGTCGCGGATGAAGTTCCAGTCCGTTGGGGTGAAACGGAACCAGCAGCCAGGGCGTGGGAAGCGCGTCATGGTGATCAATTGGGTGCTGTCATTTGCCAAAAGCATATCAAATGCCAGATTGGTTTGTCATTTGGAAAAGACGCTGGCTGGCAGTGTTCAATTCATCTTTGCCCGGCTTTGTAAGGACCTGCATAAAACCCTTTGGCGCCCACGCGCCCCGTGCTAATCACGCCCATGCCCAGAACCGACGGCCGCGCCCCTGACCAGCTTCGCAAAATTGAGTACGTTCTCGACGTTGCCCCGCACGCCGCGGGCTCCGTCCTTATCGCCTTTGGCAACACCCGCGTCATCTGCGCCGCGTGCATCAACGAGGAAGTGCCGCGCTGGATGAAGGTGCAAAACGTCAAAGGCGGCTGGCTCACCGCGGAGTACTCCATGCTCCCTTATTCCACGCTCGATCGCAAAGAACGTGAAAGCTCCCGCGGCAAGCCCGACGGCCGCAGCACCGAAATCCAGCGTCTCATCGGCCGCAGTTTGCGCGCGGTTGTTGATCTCGAACTCCTCGGCCCGCGCACGCTTTGCATCGACTGCGACGTGCTTCAGGCCGACGGCGGCACGCGCACCGCGTCCATCACCGGCGCGTGCATCGCCACCGCCATCGCCTTCAACCGCCTGCTCGAAAAAGGCAGGATCACCCGCCAGCCGTTGAAGAAAAAAGTCGCCGCCATCAGCGCCGGCATCGTCAAAGGCGAAACGCTGCTCGATCTCTGCTATGAGGAAGACGCCGCCGCCGATGTGGACAGCAACATCGTCCTCACTGAGCACGGCGACTTCGTCGAGATCCAGGGTAGTGGTGAGGAGGCCACCTTCAGCGAGGCACAACTTCACTCCATGCTCGAATACGGTCGCAAAGGCATCAAAGAGCTTATCGCCATCCAGGATGAAGCCATCAACGGCGCCATGAAGCCCGCTGAGAGCAAAGATCTGCAAAAGCTGGCCGATTTCTTTGGCAAACGCTGAGTGGAAGAGTTTACAGTCGTTTACGGTTGTTGACCGTGGTTGACAATGGTTTGGCAAAACCACCGTAAACCATCGTAAACTTCCGGTCATGACGGCTCTGCTCCTCGATCCCATCTACCAGCAGCATGATCCCGGTCCGGGTCATCCTGAAAGCGTTCAGCGTCACATCGCCATCACGAAAGCGCTCACTGAGGCAGGAATTGTCGCAAAAACTCAATCCATCGCTCCGCGTGCCGCCACGCTCGATGAACTCGCCCTCTGCCACGCTCGCGGTTACATCCAAACGGCGAAAGAAGATGTCGAATCCGGTCTCGACGATCTCAGCACCGGCGACACGGCCATCTGTGCGAGGTCCTACGACGTGGCGCTTCAAGCCGTCGGCGGCGTGTTGAACGCGGTCGATGCCGTGTTCGCCGGCAAGGCGAAGAACACCTTCTGCGCTGTGCGCCCGCCCGGACATCATGCACGGCCCGCGCAGGGCATGGGCTTCTGCCTCTTCAACAACATCGCCATCGCCGCACGTCACGCGCAGAAGCAGCACGGCGCGCAAAAGGTCGCCATCATCGATTGGGACGTGCATCACGGCAACGGCACGCAGGACATCTTCTATGAGGACGGCAGCGTGTTGTTCGTCAGCACGCACCAGAGTCCGCTTTATCCTTTCACCGGCCACGTCGATGAAACAGGTGCTGGCAAAGGCAAGAACTGCACGCTGAACCTTCCCTTTCCCGCCCGCACCGGCATGCAGGACATCGGCGCCGCCTTCACCGACCGTATCCTGCCTGCCATCGACCGGTTCAAGCCCGACCTCATTCTCATCTCCGCCGGATTTGATTCGCGCATTGAGGATCCGCTCGGCCAGTTCCGCCTCACCGACGACGATTTCGTCGCGCTGACCAAATTGCTGCTCGAATCCGCCAAAACGCACTGCCAGGGCCGGCTCGTCTCCATTTTGGAGGGCGGCTACAACCTCCGCGGCCTCGCCAGCGCCGTCACCGCGCACGTTCAGACGCTTTTGGGCTGATCGCCCCAAGTTTTGTCGACGTTGACGGTTTATTTACAGAGCACGCGCTTGTCAGAACGTTGGTTTTCTGGTGGCATGCTCGAACACCTCCAAAAAACACCATGTCCAACGCCACGCTTCCGAAAGATGATGTCGCCGCCATTGATGAACTCCGCGCCGCCTACGTCCGGCTCGGTGCTGAATTGAAAAAGATCATCGTCGGCCAGGACAAGGTCGTCGAGCATCTCGCCATCTGCCTTTTTGCGCGAGGTCACGCATTGCTCATGGGCGTGCCTGGTCTCGCGAAGACGCTGCTCATCTCGCGCCTCGCCGAGACGATGTCGCTCAGCTTCAGCCGCATCCAGTTCACGCCGGATTTGATGCCGATGGACATCACCGGCACCGACATTCTTCAAGAACTGCCCGGCGGCAAACGCGCCTTCGAGTTCGCCAAAGGCCCTGTCTTCGCAAACATCGTCCTCGCCGACGAAATCAACCGTGCTCCGGCCAAAACGCAGGCCGCCATGCTTGAGGCGATGCAGGAGCACAAGGTCACTGTCGCCGGACGCACCTATCCGCTCGACTCGCCGTTCTTTGTGCTCGCCACGCAGAATCCCATCGAGCAGGAGGGCACCTATCCGCTGCCCGAGGCGCAGCTCGACCGCTTCATGTTCATGATCGGCGTCGATTATCCGAGCCGCGATGAGGAGATCGCCATCGCCCGCACCACCACCGGCCAGAGCCTGCCGAAACTCGAGCACGTGCTCGACGGTCCGAAGGTGCTCGCGTTTCAAGATCTCGTCCGGCGCGTGCCCGTGCCGGATCACATCTACGAATTCGCCGTCGATCTGGCGAGAAAGACACGTCCTGCCAGCACGGAAGCTCCTGCGTGGCTCAAACCTCTCGTCAGTTGGGGCGCCGGCCCGCGCGCCGTGCAGTATTTGATCCTCGGTGCCAAAGCGCGAGCCGCCTTGAATGGCAGCTACATGGTGCGCCTCGAAGACATCATCGAAGTCGCCGATCCCGTGCTGCGTCATCGCGTGATGACCACCTTCACTGCCGAAAGCGATGGTGTGAGCAGCCGGGATGTGGCGAAGCGGTTGGTGGAGGAATTGGCGAGGGCGTGAACTCGTTCTTTTCAGGCTCGTCCTCGTTCTCCTACTCGTCCTCGATCAAATCGCTCCGCCATGCCCACCATCGTTCAATTCGATCATGAGAAGCTCGAAGTCTATCAACTCGAACTCGAGTTCCTCACCTGGGTTACCGACTTGATGATCGAAATCCGTGCCACACAACGCCCTCACCTCCGCGAAACCTTCGACCAGTTCGACCGCGCCAGCCTCTCCGCACTGCTCAATACTGCCGAGGGCAACGGCAAGCGTGCCACCCAGCAGCGAGCACGCTACTTCGATGATGCCCGTGGCTCAGCGATGGAATGTGCGGCCTGTCTGGATGCGTTGGTAGCCAAGCGAGCCACGACGAAGCAGAGAATCGCCGAAGGCAAAGCACTATTGCTGCGAGTGGTGTCTATTCTCTGCAAACTCGTGGAGAGATTCGATATCGGTGCTGCGAATTCGGTGCCGGTAGAATCGAGAACGAGCAGGAGAACGAGCACGAGAACGAAATGGGGAGGTGGCGATCATGGCTGAGTCTTCTCGCTCCTTCCTCGACCCAACGGTCCTTTCGCGCCTCATCGCGCTGCCGCTGAACGCGCGTCAGGCGATGCTCGGCAGCGTCTCCGGCAAGCATCGCAGTCCGGTGCGCGGTTCATCGCTCGAATTCGCGCAATACCGCAAGTACGTTCCCGGCGATGACACACGTCGCCTCGACTGGCGCACGTGGGGCCGCAGCGACCGCTTTTACATCAAGGAATTCGAGGCCGACACGAACCTGCGCCTCTGCCTGCTCATCGACACCAGCGGCAGCATGAACTTCGGCCCCGCGGGCAGCACGCGCTTCGACTATGCGAAGAAACTCGCCGGCACGCTCGCCTACATCGCCGCGCAGCAGGGCGATGCCGTCGGTCTGCACTCGCTCGCGGAAAAGTCCGTCGAAATCCCCGCGAAGCGCGGCGCCTCGCATCTCGGCATCGTGCTCGATCAAATGGCCGCCATCCAGCCGGTGGGCGACACCACGCTGCTCACCGCGCTGCACGATGCTGCTGAAAAAATCCGCCAGCGCGCGCTCGTCATCATCTTCAGCGACCTGTTCGTGCCACCCGCCGAATTGAAGTCCGCCATCCAGCACCTGCGCTTTCGCAAACACGATGTCGTCCTCTTCCACCTGCTCGATCAGAAGGAACTCGACTTCGACTTCGACCGCCCCGCCCGCTTCATCGACATGGAAGGCGGCGAAGCGGTCCTCGCCGACCCCAGCCTCATCGCCCGCAACTACCGCGAGGCCGTGAAGCAATACATGCACGACATCGACGACCTCGTCCGCACCACCGCCATCGACTACCACCGCGTCAAACTGCACGAGAAGTACGACGACGTGCTCGCGCGGTTCCTGCTGGCGCGAATTCAGAAGAAAGGAGGCCGGTGATGAAGCAACACATCCGCCTGTTTTGTTTGATTGCAGGGGCTGTGTTGTGCAGTTGCTCTTCGAAGCCCCCGCCTTTGGATGCCTCCAAAATACCTCCGACTCGAGGAGTCGGCCATCGTTGGGAAGGCCGCGATTTCGATCGCGTCGTGGGCTACCGGTTTGTCGACTTTGAATGGACAAGTTTAATTCGGTATCAGTCCAATGAATTGGACATAGAAAGCCTTCAAAGGGGCAAACGTAACGAGGCGATCTTGTCCGGGCCGGAAACTGAGCAACTCATGGATGCTATTTTCGGTGCTCATCCCAAGTCGGACGCCGCGATGTGTTACCAGCCACATCACATCTTCATATTCTTTGCCAAGGACCAACCAATTGGTGCCTTTGAGATCTGCTTCCAGTGCCTGCAATCGAGAGCTTGGCCCAAGAACAATCTTAATGTTAACGAGAGTTTCGCGAAGCTGGCAGCGCTATGCAAGCAGCTTGGTCTCGGCGTGAAGCCTCCGTTGCGATAAGCCCTGCATGACCTTCCTCGTCCCAGCGCTGCTCTTTGCCCTGCCGCTCGCGGCGTTGCCGGTGGTCATTCATTTGATCCATCTGTATCGGCGGCGGCAGGTGAAGTGGGCGGCGATGATGTTTCTGCGCATGGCGCAGCGCATGAACAAGGGCCTGTCTCGGCTGCGGCAGATTTTGATCCTCGCGTTTCGCGTGCTGGCGGTGGCGGCGATCCTGTTTGTCATCACGCGGCCGATGGCGGGCGGTTTGCTCGGACTCACCGGTGGCGTGCCGGACACGGTGATCGTGTTGCTCGACCGCTCAGCGAGCATGGAGCAGCAAAACCTCGCCACAGGCACCAGCAAGCGCAGCGCGGGTCTCGCCAAGCTCTCGCAGGCGCTGCGCGACACCGTGGGCACGCGCTCGAAGCTCGTGCTCATCGAAAACGCGCATCTCCAGCCGCAGGCGCTCGAAAAGCCGGAGTCGCTGACCGATCTGCCGATCACCGGCCCCACCGACACGAGCGCGGATGTGCCCGCGCTGCTGCAAAGCGCGCTCGACTACATCGCTACGAATCAAACCGGCCGCACCGACGTGTGGGTGCTCAGCGACCTGCGTCAAAGCGACTGGGATGCCGGCGGCGGACGCTGGCAGGCACTGCGCAGCGGTTTCGCGAGCCTCAAAGGCGTGCGCTTTCATCTCTTAACCTACGCGCAGCCCGCCGCGCAGAATTTGAGCATCGCCGTCGAGCGCGTCACCCGACGCGAAACGGCCGAAAAAGCCGAGTTGCTGCTCGATGTGCGCGTCACGCGGGCCGATTCGGCCAAGGAACCACTCGAACTGCCGCTGCGCTTCGTCGTGGGCGATGTCAGCACGACTTTCAAAGCCGAGATGAAGGACTCGCAGCTCGTGTTGCAGGCGCACGCCATCCCCATCGCCAAAACGATGAAGCAAGGCCACGGCCGCGTCGAATTGCCCGCCGATGCCGCGCCGAGCGACAACGTCTTCCACTTCGTCTTCGCCGAGCCGCCCGTGCTGCGCAGCGTGATCGTCAGCGATGACGAAGCCACCTTCACGCCGCTGCAAGCCGCGCTCGAAGCCGCCGCAGACCCGACGCGGAAGTATGCGTGCAGCGTTTTGCCTCCCTCACGTGCCGCCGAGATCGCGTGGGACGACACCGCGCTGATCGTCTGGCACGCACCGCTGCCGAAGGAGGGCGACCTCATCGCCAAACAGCTCGCGAATGCCCGCTGCGTGCTCTTTTTGCCGCCCGAGACGCCGAACACGAACGCCTTCGCTGGTCTGCAATGGGGCGCCTGGAGCGGCGACAGCAAACCGGCCACCGTGAGCTGGTGGCGCAACGACGCCGGTCTGCTCGCGAACACGCGCAGCGGCACCGCGCTGCCGCTCGGCGATCTCGAAGTGCTGCGCCGCTGCGACATTCTCGGCGAAGGCACGCCGCTCGCCCGTCTCGGCGAAAACCAGCCGCTGCTCATGCGTGCGAACACCACCGGCGAAAACCAAGTCTGGTTCCTCGGCACGCTCCCCGGCTCTGGATCATCGACTTTGGCCCGCGATGGCGTGGTGATGTTCGCCATGCTGCATCGTGCGCTTCAAGATGGCTCCAAAGGCCTCGGCAAAGCTCAGCAGCGTGAAGCCGGAGTAAATGCGCTGGGTGGTAGTGAGTGGAAAAGACGCGGCGAAGCCGTTTTGAGCACCGAACTGCCTCTGCGAGCCGGAATCGCCGAAAGCGGCGAAAAGCTCGTCGCGCTGAATCGTCCGCTCCGCGAAGACGCGCCCGACTTCCTCGGCAAAACAGCCCTCGGCGAGCTCTTTGCCGGTCTCGACCATCACATCATCGAAGACCAAGTCGAAAACGAAACCAGCCTCGCCAGCGAGATCTGGCGCACCTTCCTCTTCCTGATGGCGATTGCGCTACTCGGTGAAGCCTTGCTCTGCATGCCGGCGAAGCGTGAAATCCAACCCGTGAATCCTTGATGCAGCCAACGACATCCCAGCTCGTCTTCAATCCCACTCCCGAGGCCTTCGCCGTCGGCGTGGCGTTTGTCGCAGCGATCATGGGACTCTCCTTCATGGCTTGGCGACGCAGCGGTTGGCGGCCCTTGATGGGCTGGCTGGAATTGCTGCGGGTGATCATCGCGGTCGGCATCGCGATCACGCTATTGCAGCCGGAGTGGCTGGAGACCTTCAAACCGCAGACGCGACCCGTTTTGGCCGTGCTGGCGGATGTTTCGGGTTCGATGAGCACGAAGGATGTGATTCGCGGTCAGGAGGCCATCGCACGCGAGGAACTCGTGAAACCGCTGATCGACGAAAAACTCTGGGCGAAGCTCAGGGAGCGCATGGACGTAGTCATCGAGCCGTTTTCGCCTGCCACGGCGGATGGCACGGACATTCATGCGGCGCTGCTCGGTGTGCTGGAGAAGCAGCCGAATCTCAAATCGGTCGTTTTGATCAGTGATGGCGATTGGAACCTGGGCCAGCCGCCTTCCCAAGCCGCGACGCGGTTGCGCATGCGTGAGGTGCCAGTGTTCGCCGTGCCCGTCGGATCGGAGACGCGGCTGCCGGATGTCGAGTTGAGTAGCTTTGACGTGCCCACCTTCGCCGTGGCGGGCAAGCCGCTGCGCATTCCGTTTGTGATCGACAGCTCGCTGCCGCGTGACGAGGTCGTGGTGCTCGAAATGAAATCGACGAGCGGCGAGATCCTCACCAAAGAGGTCACGCTGCCGGCGATGAGCCGCTATCAGGACGCCATCGCGTGGAAGCCGGAGAAACCGGGCGAGGTTAAGCTCACGCTGACGATTCCAAAGACGCCCAACGAGCGCTATCCCGAAAACAACACGCAGGAAGCGCCGCTCAGCGTGCGCAAAGAGCAGCTTAAAGTGCTCGTGATCGAAAGCTTCCCACGCTGGGAATATCGCTACCTGCGGAACGCGCTCGAACGCGATCCCGGCGTCGAGGTAAACTGCCTGCTGCTGCATCCCGGCCTCGGCAAAATGGGCGCGGGACGTGGCTACCTCGACAAATTTCCGAAGGACGAGGAGCTGACGAAATTCGATGTGATATTTCTCGGCGATGTCGGCACGCAGAAAGGCCAGCTCACCGCGGAGCAATGCACCGCTTTGCAAAAAATCGTGCGCGATCAAGCAGGCGGCCTCGTCTTCATGCCCGGCTTCCACGGCTTCCAGGCCTCGCTGCAAGAAACGCCGCTCGCTGACTTGTTGCCCGTGATTTGGGACGCCGCACAGCCTCGCGGTTGGGGCTCGAGTGCTCCGGGCAAGTTCGCGCTCACCGAGGCCGGCATGCGCAGCCTTTTGACCAAGCTCGAAGACACTGACGAAGCAAGCGCCCGCGTGTGGAGCGCGCTGCCGGGCTTTCAATGGTATGCGCCCGCCTTGCGAGCCAAAGCAGGCAGCGAGGTGCTCGCCATCCATGGCAGCGAGTCGAATCAATTCGGCCGCGTGCCGCTCATCGTGACGAAGACTTACGGCGCGGGAAAAATCCTCTTCATGGGCACCGACGGCGCGTGGCGCTGGCGCAAGGGCGTCGAGGACAAGTATCACTACCGTTTCTGGGGTCAGGTCGTGCGCTGGATGGCCTATCAACGCAACATGAGCAGCGGCGACAAAATGCGTCTCTTCTACTCGCCCGACCGTCCCCGCACCGGCGATGTGCTGACGCTGAACGCGAACGTCATGAGCGTGACCGGCGAGCCGCTGCGCGAAGGCGCGGTCATCGCCCAAATCGCCGCGCCAAGCGGCAAAGTGAGCAGCGTGCGCCTTCTCCCCGCCGGCGAGGAAGCTTGGGGCCTCTTCAACGGCACCTTCACGCCCAACGAACCCGGCGAGCACGTCGTCGAACTCAGCTGCGCCGAGGCTGGATCGAGTCTGGAGACGAAAATCTCCATTCAAGGCACCAGCCGCGAAAAACGCGGCCAACCAGCCCGAATCGACGTGTTGAAGGAAATCGCCCAATTCACCAAAGGCAGCGTTTTGGACGCCACGAAGCCGCAAAGCATCGTCGATGCCATCGCCGCCATCCCTGAGGCCGCTTATCAAGAACGCCGCCTGCCGATCTGGGCCCATCCCGCCTGGGCGGGGCTGCTCGTGGTGCTGATGGGCGTGTTCTGGGTGGGAAGAAAGGCCGCCGGAGCGTTCTAAGGCCCCAATCAAAAGCTCGTCACCAGCGTTTAATCACAGTAACATCCTTCTATTATGACAACGAAGCTGCCGCCGATTCTTGAATCGAAGCTCGCGGATTTTCGCAAGCGCGTGTGGGTCGTGAAGCTGACCGAAGGGGTGCTGGCAGGCATTGTTGGGGTGTATTTGTCTTACCTAGCACTGTTCTGCCTGGATCGTGTCATGGAAACGCCCATGTGGATCCGAGGCACCCTCATGCTAGCTGGAACCGCGGTGCTAGCTGTTGGGTTGCCGCTGAAATGGCACAAGTGGGTTTGGCGCCAACGACGGCTGGAAGATGCAGCGCGGCTTCTGCGATGGAAGTTTCCGCGACTTGGAGATCAGTTGCTGGGCATCGTGGAACTAGCACGACTAGAGTCAGGCGAAGCAGGCCGCAGTGAGCGACTGGTTCAGGCGGCCATGGCACAAACAACGGAAGCCGTAAAAGATCGGGATCTTCGTGAAGCCATGCCGGATCGGCTGTTGAAGAGATGGACATGGGCAATGGTCACGCTGTTTGTGGTTTTCTTAACGTTAGATTACGCCATGCCAGAGGCTTCAATGAACGCATTGGCGCGCTGGTTGATGCCGTGGCGGAACATCGAACGCTTCACGTTTGCGAAGATCGAGAAGCTGCCGGAGCGCCTCGTGGTGCCGTATGCGGAGCCGTTTGATCTGAAGGTGCATTTGCAAAAGGACACGCGCTGGTCGCCTTCCACCGCAAAGGCGCGCATCAGCGACCAACCGGTGGTGATGAGCGGTTTGAAGGATGGGACGTATCCGCTGGCCTTCCCGCCGCAGAAGTCGGACGCGGAGCTGAAGCTGTCGCTCGGCGACGTGCGCAAGACGGTGAGTGTTTTGCCGCGCACGCGGCCGGAGCTGACGACGCTGTCCTTGCACACGCGCCTGCCAGCGTATCTGCAATACAAGACCGAGCCGGTGACAGAGGTGCATGGCGGCTCGGTGAGCGTGTTGAAGGGCGCGGAGGCCGCGCTGGAGGCCACGGCGTCGCGTGAGTTGGCGAAAGCGGAATTGGATGGCGAGGCGGAAAAAGTTTCCGGCGCGAAAATCATCACGCCGTTGCACAAGATCGACGCGGACACGGAAAAACGCATGATGTGGGAGGATCGCGATGGCTTGACGCCGCGTGAGCCGCTCGTGTTGCGCATCAACGCGATCGCGGATGAGGCGCCGCGTCTCGCCGCACGGCGCGAGACGCCGGAGCAGGTGGTTTTGGACTCGGAAGTGGTCGCGTTTGACGTGAACATCGAAGACGACTTCGGCATCCGCCGCACGGGCCTCGAATGGCGCAGCGTGAACGATGACAAGACGAAGGGTGACAAGATCGCCGCGGCGGGCGAGCCGGAAAAGAAGACGCTGGCTGCGAAGGCGACGTTTTGCGCCACGCGTGATGGCGTGGAACCGCAGACGCTCGAAATCCGCGCCTGGGCGGAGGATTATCTGCCAGACCGGAAGCGTGCGTATTCCGCCGCGTTCGTGCTGCACGTGCTGAACAAGACGGATCACGCGCTGTGGCTCACGGAGCAGTTCGGCAAGTGGCTGGAGGCGGCGCGCGAGACTTATGAGCGCGAGCAGCAGTTGCACGCGACGAACAAGGAACTGCGTCAATTGAACGCCGCGGAGCTGGATCGTCCCGAAAACCGCCGCCGCATCGCGCAGCAGGCGAGCGCGGAGAACGCGAACTCGATGCGACTGGGCACACTGAACCAAAGCGGACGCAATTTGGTCGAGCAGGCGACGCGGAATGATGAATTCGATGCCAAACGTCTCGAATCGTGGGCGACGATGCTCAAATCGCTGCAGGACATCGCGAAGAAACGCATGCCGAGCGTGGCGGACCTGTTGAAGCAGAGTTCGAGCGCGAAGGCAGGAGCGAAGAGCGAAGGGCAAAGGGCGGAGGGTTCGCAGAGCAGCCAAGGGCAAAAAGCGAAGGGCGAAGGGGAAAACCAGGGCAAGGGAGCGCAGAGCAAACCCTCCGCGCCGCAGCTCGCGAACGGAGCTGATTTGCCGAAAGGACCGCAGAGCGGCAAGGCTTCGACGGAGGAGCAGAAGAAGGAGAACATGCCGAGCATCGCCGACAAGGAAGGCTCGATGAGCAAGGCGGAGCAGAAACCGGTGGATCCGAACGCGAAGCCATCGCCTCCGAAGCCGAGTTCGATGAAGTTACCGACCACGCAGATGGCGGCCGCACCGTCGAAGAAGAAGGATGGCGAGGAAGAGAAGCCGCAGCAGGCGCAATCGCCCGCGCAGCAAAAGATGGACGAGGCGATCAACGAGCAGAAGCTGCTGCTGGCCGAGTTTGCACGCGTTTCTGACGAACTGGCCGCTGTGCTGGCAAGCTTGGAGGCGAGCACGTTTGTGAAGCGCTTGAAGAAGGCCTCACGCGACCAGCTTGTCGCCGCGAAGGACCTGAACACAAAGACGCTCAGTGCTTTCGGTCTGGACAAGAAGCCGGTGAAGGAGGCCGCGAACATCGCCGAGCACGAAAAGAAGCAGAGCGAGGTGGTTCGCGTGATTCAAAGCGACCTGGAGGCCTACTATGCGCGCAAGCCGGAGATGCACTTCAAGAACGTCATCGGCCAGATGAAGGACACACAGGTGGTGAAGATGCTGTCGTATCTCGGCGACCAGGCGGCATACAATCTGAGCGGCAGCAGCATGGCAGGCGCGGAGTTCTGGGCGGACACGCTTGATCGCTGGGCCGAGGAGATGGTCGCGGCGAGCGAGTGCAAGTCATGCAGCTCCTGCAGCGCGGACAGCCTGCCACCGGAGATCGTGTTGAAAGTGATGAAGGCGCTGCGGGATGAAATGCAGTTGCGCGATGAGACACGCGAGCTGGAAAATGCGAAGCTGGCGCTCGCGGACGGTGAGCACGCGAAGAAGTCCTCCACCCTCGCCTCGAAGCAGTATGGCATCGAGGCCGCGGTGCGTGGCGCGTTCGATGACATCCTGCGTCTGCCGCAAGGAAAGGAGAAGTTTGGCCGCGAATTGAAGCTGTTGAACGCCGTGCAGGGTGTGATGATGGAAGCTGCGGGCATTTTGGACAAACCAGAGACAGGTGATCCTGCCATCGCGGCCGAAACCGAAGCCATCGAACTGCTGCTTCAAGCCAAACGGCAGAGCCCGAAGGGTGGTGGAGGTGGCGGAAGCAATCCCGGCGGTGGTGGCACCGCGGCGTCGGCTTCGGAAGCCGCGCTGGCCGATCTCGGCGATGGCTCGGATGCAAACGCAAACGTGGACGCGCGTCCGGTCGGACAATCGACCGGCAAAGCAGGCCGCGAACTGCCGGAGGAGTTCAAGACGGGACTGGATGCTTATTTCAACAAGCTGGAGTCGGGAGGCGCGGGCAAATGACACGGCTGGTGCTGACAGTGTTGTTGCTGGGCTTCGTCTCCGCGCGGGCGCAGACGTATCTCACGCTCGCGGAGCGCAAGAAGCCGCTTTCGGAGGCGGTGGAGAAGCCGCTGGTCGAATTCGTGGACAAGTGCCTGCCTGAAAAGGAGAAGCAGCTCACCGCGCACATGGAGGAGGTGATGAAGGCCGTCGATGAGGCGGTGAAGCTCACGGAAGAGGAGAAGACCGCGATGGCGCCGGCGACGAAACAGGCGGTGGAGGCCGCGGCGAAGGCCTGGCGGGAGCCCGCCATCGTGGCGATGCGCACCTACCTCTCCCGCACGTCGGACTTGGCTGCGACGCGTCACATTGCCATGTGGAAGCCGGACGTGGCGGGGCCAAACGAACCCGTGGAAAACTGGACGCCACCGCAGGAGGATGCGAAATGGATTGCTGCTTTGCGCCAGACGCTCGGTGAGGAGCGGTTCAAGGCGTGGAGCGCGGCGGACACGAGCGCACGCAAAAAGACTGACAAGGAAATCGACGACTATCTCGAACGCTGGGTGACCGAGTCACGCGGCCCGATGAACGAGGATTTGCAGGCGAAGATTGATCTGATGAAGAGCAAGCTGGAGCTGCCCGATGACCGTGTTGCTTCGTTGAAAAAAGCAGCGGAGGCGTTGTTGGACAGCCTCACCGGCGCGGAGAGAGAGCGCGCGGCGGGCATGCTGCGGACGATGCCAACGGAGGCACGGCGGAACATCATGGGGCGCAGTTATTTTTATGTGCGTTTTGACCGTCCCAGAGGCGCGGAGTGGGAAAAGCTGTGGGTGGATGCCGCTGCGAAGGGGTTGCCCGCCGAAATGATCGCACGCTGGCGCAAGATCGCGGAGGAGGAGAGCCGGAAGGATGAGAAGGAGCTGGCAGAAATGATCAAGCCCTCGGAAATCTACGCCCGCCAGCAGATGGAGACGACGATGATCGCCGAGGTGGACAACATCATCGCGGAACTGGGCCTGGACGAACAGCGGAAGGAGCGGTTGAAGCAGCTCTCGGACGCAGCCGTCGAGGAATCATTGAAACTGGCGCGCCCGCAGTGGCTGCAACAGGCGCGAAACTACTCCATGACGGAGCGCAAGCGCATGCGCACGAACACCTACTTCGGCCTCAACGAGGAGCAGCAGGCGCAGACCCTGCCGGTGTGGAAGGACGGGCTGAAGAACGTGCTGACAGAGGAGGAGCGCACGCGCATGCAAAGCGAGAGCGAGGGCCGCGAGCGCCGGGCGCTCTCCGCGATCGCCCGTACTTGCGTGGCGGAGATGGACCGGACGCTGATGTTGAACGATGACCAGCGTGCAAAGCTCCAGCCACTGCTGCTTGAACTGATGCGACCGATGATGGAGCAGCGCCGGCAGCAGTACTGGAGCCACAGTCCGCAGCAATTGTTTCAAAACGCGGGCAAGGCGAAGGAGGAGGCTGTGCGTGCGATCCTTGATGATGTGCAGTGGCGGCACTGGCAGGAACTGGTCAACTCCACCGGGTCATCACCGCGTTCCATGCCTCCGATGAACGGAACGCAGCCGGAAGTGCCGGACATCGAGGCCGCGATCTCCACGCACTTGTACAAGATGTTCGTGACAGAGCGCAAAAGGGTGCTGGCGGTGATGCTGCCACGTGTCGAGGACGCACAGCGGGTGCTGTCACTGCCGGAGGAAACAGTGGAGAGGCTCACCACGGCTGCGAAAGGCGCGGTGGAGCAAAGCATGGCCTACTGGCGCCAGAACACGGAACGTTATGTGCGCCAGAGCGTGCAGACCGCCACCTCAAAAAATATCCTGCAGGCACTGGCGGGGACGGAACGGGTAAGCTTCAGCCGCGGTGATGAAAACAGCCCGCAATCGACGGAAGTCTGGCGGGATGCACTTAAAGCGGTCCTCACAAAGGAGCAGTTGGACAAGCTCGAGGCCGTGGCGCAGGCCCGCCATCAATATCGCCTGGATGCAATGGCTGCGATGGCTGTGACGGAGGTGGACCGCCGTCGTCGCCTCACCGACACGCAGTGCGTGAAACTGGAGACACAGGTGCAGAAGCTCCTCACCGAGTACCAGCCGGACATTGAGCGTTACATGTCCTCAAACTGGTATTTGCAGTACTACTACGCGCTCGTGCCGCTGGCCGGCATTCCGGAAAAAGAGATGCAGTCAATTCTGACACCGCAGCAGTGGAAGCTGTGCAAAGACCGTGATCTGCCGGACGCGATGCAGTACTGGGAAGGCATCGAGAACAACCACAAAAGCCGGCTCAAGCGGGGCGCAGGCGGCGCCGTGAACCAACTGTTCTTCAACGGAGGGATGCTCATTGATGAGTGATATGAGCATGGAGCGAAGAGCGAAGAGCGAAGAGTCTGAAGGGCTCGGAACGCGGAACTTGAGGCGAGCAAAACGTCGAGGAACGATCATCGTCTTGTGGGTGTCTCTTTGCTCTCTGCCCTTCGCTCTTCGCGCTCAGGATCCAGCGTTGCGCTTCGGCGGTGCGATTCCGCAGGAGGTGGAGACGGTGTATGAGCGCGGGCTGGCCTGGCTGGCGGCCAAACAAAGCGAGAACGGCGGCTGGCAGGGCGGAAATGATGGTGCGGGCGTTGATGGCATCTGCCTCATGGCCTTCCTGGCGGGCGGCGAGGATCCGAACTTCGGACGTTATGCGCCGAACATCCGCCGTGCCGTGCGTGCGATCATTCGCAGCCAGGACGCGGGCACGGGTTATCTGCCCAACAGCATGTATCACCACGGTTTTGCGATGCTCGCGTTGTCGGAGGCCTATGGCGCGGTTGACGAGTCGCTGTTGTGGGAAGGTGAAAAGCCCATTCGCTCGATCAGCCAGGCGCTTGATCTCGCGATTCGCTGCGCCGGGACGTCGCAGAAAAACAATCGTTGGGGTGGATGGCGTTACATGCCGAACTCGACGGACGCGGACACGTCCGTGACCGGCGCGATGCTCATGGGCCTGCTGGCCGCGCGCAATGCAGGCATGGAGGTCTCGGACGAGGTGATCGACGCCGCGCTGGAGTACATGCGTCGCAGCACGGGAAGAGATGGCAGCGTGGCCTACAGCGGCGGTTTCGGGGGATTTGGCGAGTCGATGAACCGCAGCGCGATCGCCACGCTGGTGGCAGCGGTGTCGAAACACAAGGACAGCGAGGAGTTCAAAGCCACGCTGAAGCACATCACCGACCGCCTGGAACACAGCGAGGGCAACTACAAGGAGTACTTCCGCTATTACATGGCGCAGGCTTTGTTTCAGGGTGACTACGCCGCATGGCAGAAATGGAACGCCGCCACCGCGCGCGCGCTGAGCGAGACACAGGCCCCGGACGGCAGCTTCAACAACGGCCCGTATGAAACCGGCATGTCGCTTCTGGCGCTGGGACTGAACTACCGGTTTCTGCCGATTTATGAGCGATGACCGCGCGAAGCGCGGAATGACGAAATCCGAAATCCGAATGACGAAGAAAACTCCAATGACGAATGATGGCCGCGGAAGCGCGGCGATTCATCATTCGTGCTTCATCATTCATTCCTCATTCCTCATTCTGGTTTCGTCATTTCTTCTCACCCCGGCCTCCGTTGATGCTTCGGAGCTTCACTGGCGCAATGGCGAGTGGATCGGCGGGGATTTTGTCGGAGCGGAGAAGGACCGGCTGACGTGGCGCGATCCGATGTTCGTCGATGCCTTCCAGGTGCGTCCCGAGGTGATCCAACGCGTCATCCGGCACAAAACCGCCGAGAAAACAGAGGAGCCTTTCAGCATTCGTCTCGCCGACGGGAGCCGGCTCTATGGGAAAATTACCGGATTGCACGGAGAAACGTTCGAATTGAAGTCAGCGCGCGCGGGGACGCTGCATGTCGCACGGGATGCGGTGGTGGGCTGGCAGCGGTTGAAGGCCGAGGGCGTTCTCTTTGCCGCACCAACGAGCACAAGCGGCTGGATCGAGGACAAACCCATCACAGGCGGAGGAAACACAAACACGCGGAACAGCTTCTGGCGCGTGGTTCCCTTTGCGGCGTTGCAGCAAGTGGGATGGAACCGCGGCGCCACCCTGCCGTTGGAGGCGCCCGAGCAGGTGGAGATGGAGTTCACGCTCAGCTCGAGTGTGAGGCCGGAGTTCAAGATCGGTCTCAAGGCCAAGGATGACCAGCAGGTCATCGTGGAAACCTGGGTGGATGATGTCGTGCTGCAGGGGCGTGTGTTTCAGAGCGTGAAGAAACTATCGGACGACGACCGGCGTGTGACGCTGACGGTGTTTTGGAACCGCAAGACCGGCCTGTGCGCGATCTACGGCGCGGACGGGAAAAAGATCGCGGAAACGAGCAAGCCGGCCGTGAAGAGCAAGGAGGCGGAGGATGAGCCGAAAGCCGGGGAGAAAAAGGGAGGTGGTGGTGGCAAAGGCGGCGGGTTGTTCGGCGCGCTGCTTGGCGTGGTGCAGGGTGCCGCACAGGCCAAAGTCGAGGCGGTGGTGGAGGCGCAGAACCAGGCGCGTCGCGTCTCCACTGTGCCTGAGTCACCCGTTGGGCTGACCTTGTTGAACAAGGGCCCCGATCTCACTCTGGAGGCGCTGCGCATTCGTGCGTGGAACGGCGTCCTGCCAGAAAGCATTGTCAGCACCGCGCCACGTGTCGATTTGACCGACGGCCGAAGTCTTGCCGCGTCTCCCGTGCGTGCCAGCGAGACCGTTCTGACGGTGCGTGATGCGAAAGGGAAGGAGACCACGCTCTCGTGGGACCAAGTGCTTGCGGTGGAGATGACCGATGAGCCTTCACCATTTTTCAAAACTGCCGAGGGCGCCGAGTTGTGGTTCACGGATGGCGAATGGCTGCAGGGTGAACTGCAGCATGTGAGAAAGGACACAGCCACCCTGAAAGTCGCCTGGTCACAAGCGCCGGTGGCATTCAAGATCACACGGATGCATCATCTGGAGCTGAAAAGTTCAGATGGTTCATCAGCGGACCAGGATCTCGCCGCGTTCGACACACTGACGCTCGGCAAGAAGGTGCTGCATGGCACGCTCGATGCCGGTGGTGAGACGCAGCCGCGTTGGAAACCCGTGGGCGGGCTGGCGGCGGTCGCGATGGCCAGCGCAGGCGAGCTGGAGATCGTCAGGGCACCGGTCGCGACGCCGGAGGGACTGCACAGCGAGGCGTTGTTTTATTTGAAGGGTGGTGATGTCGTGCCCGGAAGTCTGCGCGCCATCGACGAGCGCCGGGTGGATCTCGATTCCGACGTGGCGGCAGTGAAACAACTGCCTGCGGAAAAGCTGCAGGCCATCCAGTTCGGCGGTGAGATGCTGAACCTGGATGGATTTGAGGACACCGGCTGGCGTCGCGTGCGCGGCACGGATGCGATGGCGAAGCGCAGCGGCAAGGCGGGGCTCGAATTCGATCCCGGCGGCTCGTGGGGGCATCCATCCTTCATGCAGGTGAGCGAGATCAACTTCACGCTGCACAGCAACGGTTTCAGTGCCCTGCGCATGCGTTTGTTCTGCGACGGCGTCAATCCTTCCGCACCCAGCACGAACCTGCTCTTTGGTCACATGGGCAGCGAGGTGTGCTTTGGCCTCGAATCCAGCGGCGACCAGATGGACCGCCAGTTCCGCCTGCACACCAGCGGTCCCATGCCCGTGCGCATCGAGGTGCAGGAGAGCAACCTTGAAGTTTTCCTCAACGGCGTCTCCGCCCGCAAGATCACACTCGATCCGAAGATGCGCTCCGGCAGCGGCATCATCATCGAGCCCTTCAGCCTGTGGGGAAATGGCGAGCGCGACGTGAAGATCGACGCCTTCAGCGCACGCATCGCTCCGGGACGCGTGGCCGCGCCCACCGTCGATGCAAAGTCTCGTGAGCATGCGCTGACGGTGCCACGTTTTCGCAAAGAAGACCCGCCGCGTCATGCGCTGGTGGCCGCGAACGGCGACCTGCTGCGTGGCGTGATCGAGGCCGCCACGTCGAAGCATTTTGCCATCCGCTCCGGCCTGGAGACCATCCAGGTGCCACGCGATCGCGTGAAGGCCGCCGTGTGGCTCGTGAAACCGGCGGATGATGTCAGCGCCGCATTTGAGGCACATGCGAGGGAAGGGGAGCCGTCGCCGGTCACCCATTGGCTGCTGCTCAACAACGGCGGGCGGCTCGGTTTGAAGGTGGAGCAGTTCGCCAAGGATGCGGTCATCGGTCAAAGCGCGACGCTGGGTGCCTGTCGTGTGCCGCTGGGGCAGATTCATGTCATCCGCAGCAACGCACCACCGGAGAGCACCGCCATGCTGGCGCTGCGCGACTGGAAACTGAAGTTCGCGCCCGAACCCGTGCTGCCGGAGACCGGTGGCGAAAGCTCACCGCTGCTCAACCAGGACGCCAAGACCTTCAAACTGCCGCTGCTGGCCGGTGGTGATTTTGATCTGGCCAAGGAGAAGGGCAAGGTCGTCGTCCTCGACTTCTGGGCCACGTGGTGCGGGCCTTGTGTGAAGTCGCTGCCGGGCCTGATCGATGAAATGGCCGTCTTGGATCCGAAGAAGGTGCGCTTCATCGGTGTGAACCAGGCCGAGCCCAAGGAGCAGGTGAAAACCTTCCTCGAAACGCGTGGCTGGAAGCTTGAGGTCGCGCTCGACGCGGATCAACGCATCGGCCAGTCCTTCGGTGTCGAAGGCATCCCGCACACCGTCGTCATCGGTCCCGACGGCAAGGTCGCCTACATCAAAACCGGCTACGAACCGGACGGCGCCAAGAAGATTGCCGAGACGGTGAAGAAGCTGCTGGAGAAGTGATGTCCCGCGTTGCATGACAGGGTTGTCTTCGCCCTCGACAAGTCGTTCTGTTTCCATCATCAATCGCCTGCCCCCACATGAAACAGGCGCGACATTATCTCTCTTGGAAAATATGGGCCGTGTATTTGGTCTTGTTTGGCATTTCGATCCCCTGGTACTGGCCGGCGGAGGATGCGCGGATGGTCGCGGGTTTTCCGCTGTGGGTCGTGGTGTCGGTGCTGGGATCGGCTGCGATCTCCTGTTTCACGGCGTGGTTGTTCATGCGGCGCTGGCCATCCGATGAGGAGGATGCGGCATGACGCTGATTTTGGCGGCAGATGTGATTCCGTTCGGGCCGGTGGCGCTGGTGTTTATTGGTCTTTACTTGCTGTCGATGGTCTGGATCGGGTGGCTGGGAATGCGTGCGCGGCAGGAGAACACGCTGCGAGATCATTTCATCGGCGGACAAGGCGTGGGCTTCTTTGTGCTGCTGCTGACCTTGTTCGCGACGCAGTACAGCGGCAACACGATCCTGGGATACACGGGAAAGGCCTATCGCATCGGCTTTGCCTGGCTGACCAGCGTGCATTTCATGACGGCGATCGTGGTGACGTACCTGCTGTTCGCGCCGAAGTTGTTCAAGCTGGCGAAGCAGCATGCGTTCGTCACGCCGACGGACTATTTGAATCATCGGTTCAATCATCGCGGACTAAACTTGCTGGCGACGCTGATCATGGTGGCGGGGCTGGCGAACTTTTTCCTGGCGCAACTCACGGCGATGGGCCGGGTGGTGGAAGGATTGACGACCGTGCACCCGGAGACGGCCTTCCTGTGGGGCGTCGTGGTGCTGGCGGCGATCATGCTGGTGTATGAGACGATGGGCGGCTTCCGCGCCGTGGCGTGGACGGATGTGATCCAGGGCGGTGTCATGGCGCTGGGCTTTGCGGTGTTGCTGATGCTGATCTTCACGCAATATGGTTCGATGGCGGAGACGACACGCAAGCTGCTGGTCACCGCGCCGGAGAAGGTGCTGCCGCCCAAGGCATCCGAGGTTCGGAGCTGGATCAGCTACATTTTTTTGCTTGGGGTGGGCGCGGCGCTGTATCCGCAGGCGATCCAGCGGATCTACGCGGCACGCAGCGCCATGGCATTGCGCAAAAGCCTGGCGGTGATGGCCTTCATGCCGCTCGGCACCGCACTGATCGCAGTGATGGTGGGCGTGACGGCGGCGGCGCATCTTGCGGGCGAACTGCAGGGCGCGAACACAGACGCGGTGCTGGGTGTGATGCTGCGCCACATTCAGGAGCAGACCGTGTTCGGCCATGCGGTGGTGGTGCTCATTTTCGCCGCCGTGCTCGGGGCGATCATGTCCACGGCGGATTCCGCGCTGCTGTCCATCTCCAGCATGGTGACGAAAGACCTTTATGCTGGTTTTATTCGTCCGAATGCGGGGCAGGAGGCGCTGACCCTGCTGGGCAAGCGGATTTCGACGTTCTTCATGATCACCCTGGCGGCGCTGGCGGTGTGGCTTAACAATTCCGGCGTGAAACTGACGCTGGTGGAGCTGCTGGAAATGAAATTCGACATGCTGCTTCAACTCGCGCCGGCCTTCATGATCGCGATTCACTGGAAAGGCATGCGCGCCGGGCCGGTTTTCGCCGGCATGCTCGTCGGCCTCGTCTTCGCGCTCTCGTTCTTCTGGGTTCCGGCCAAAGGCGACGGCTTCATGACGATGTTGAAGAACTCCGGCTTCCATCCCGGCCTCTACGCGCTCGTGCTGAACACGTTCATCGCGGTCGCGGGGTCACTGTTTACTGGCAGAGATGCGAAAACGTGAGCAGTCTCCCGGCCTGTGATCGACTCTCTCCTCCAATTGGACAAACGCCACCTCTGGCACCCTTTCACGCCGATGCGGCAGTGGTGTGCGGAAGATCACACGCCGTTGATGCTCGTGGAAGGGCGTGGTTGCATGCTGCGGGATCAGTTCGGCAACGAATACATCGACGGAAATGCATCGATCTGGACGAACATCCACGGCCACAATCATCCGGTGATCAATGCGGCGATCACGGAGCAGCTTGGCAAAGTCGCGCACACGTCGTTTCTCGGCTTCACACATGAACCGGCGATCCGGCTGGCGAAGGAACTCGTTGATCTGGTGCCGGGCGGGAAGCTGACGCGGGCGTTTTTCACTGACAACGGCTCCACCGCCATCGAATCGGCCGTGCGCATGGCCTTGCAGTATTGGAAGCAGAACGGCCGGCCGCAGCGCGACACATTGGTCGCCTTTGATCGCGCCTATCACGGCGACACGCTCGGCGCGGCGAGTCTCGGCGGCATTCCGTTGTTCAAAGGCAGCGGCAATGATTTTGGTTATCGCGTGGTGACTGTGTCGCGCATTGAGGAGCTTGCTGGTCTGGATGCATCACGCATCGCCGCCGTGGTGATCGAGCCGTTGATTCAAGGCGCCGCCGGCATGCGTTTGTGGCCGCAGGGCATGTTGAAGGCTTTGGATGGGTGGTGTCAGTCGCAGGACGTGTTTTTGATCCTCGATGAGGTCATGACCGGCTTTGGCCGCACCGGCAAGATGTTCGCGTGCGAGCATGAAGGCGTCGTTCCTGACTTCCTCTGCCTCGCGAAGGGCATCACTGGTGGTTACCTGCCGTTTGCAGCCACGTTGACGACGGAACGTGTGTTTGAAGGCTTCCTCGGTGATCCGAGTGAAGGTCGCACGTTTTTCTACGGCCACAGTTATGCCGGCAGCCAGCTCGGATGCGCTGCGGCGCTGGCGAGTCTGCGTGTTTTCCGCGACGAACGCGTGCTGGAGCAGCTTCCGGCCAAAATCGCGCGCCTGGGTGAGTTGATCGACGATTTGAGTGAGTCGCGACAATGCGGCATGATCGCCGCGATGACGGTGAACTCACCCGATTTGAGCATGGGGACGAAAGTGTGCCTCGCCGCACGCAAGCACGGCCTGCTGACGCGTCCGATCAGCAACACCATCGTGCTGATGCCGCCTCTGTGCATCACGCTCGACGAGATCGGGCGCATGGTAGGCGCGTTGCGGGCGGCGTTGGATGAGGTTACGAGCCGATCAGCTTGAAGAACAACCAGCCGAGCAGCGCCGTGGCCGGAATGGTCATGACCCAGGCCCAGACGATGCTTTCGACGAGCGTCCAGCGGATGGAGCCCCAGCGTTTGGCAGCGCCGACACCCATGATCGAGGTGGTGATGGTGTGCGTGGTGGAGACGGGCATGCCCATGTAGCCGGTGGTGGCCAGGATGGTGGCGGCGGTCGTCTCAGCGGCGAAACCGTGAACAGGCTTCATCTTCACCATCTTGTGGCCCAAGGTCTTGATGATGCGCCAGCCGCCTGCGTAGGTGCCTGCGGCCATGACGAAAGCACAGGTCATGATGATCCACATCGGGATGCTCGCGCTTTTGTCGGAGATTTTGAGGAAGCCGAGCCAGGAGGGCAGGCCGTTGAGGTCGCCAGCCTGGGTGGCCCCGTAAAGCGTGAGCATGACGATGCCCATGGTCTTCTGTGCATCGGCCAGGCCGTGGCCGAACCCCATGTAGGCGGCGCTGAAGATCTGCAGGTTGCCGAAGGTCGAGTTCACCGTGCGTGGGCGCCAGTTCCGGATCAGCCAGAAGAGGAAACCCATGATAAAAAAGCCCACGATGAGCCCGAGCATCGGGGAGGTGATCATGGGAATGACGACCTTGTGGTAGATACCCTCCATGCTGACCTTGCCGGTCACTTTGTCGATTTTTTCGCGCGACCAGATCAGCACGTGCCAGTTCCCCTTGGCCGAGGCGATGCTGGCACCGATGAGGCCGCCGACCAGCGCGTGGGTGGAACTGGAGGGCATGCCGAACCACCAGGTGATGAGGTTCCAGACGATGCCGCCGAGCATGGCGCACAGGATCGTGATGGTGGTCACGGCCACCACCTTGTCATCGACGATGCCGCTGTGGATGGTCTTCGCCACGGCCTGGCCGAAGAAGGCCCCGACGAGGTTCATCCCGGCGGCCAGCACCAGCGCCTGACGCGGGGTGAGCACTTTCGTGGAAACAACCGTGGCGATGGCGTTCGCCGTGTCATGAAAGCCGTTGATGTACTCGAAGGCGAGCACAACAAACAGCACGATGAAGAGCAGGAGCAACGCGGTGGTCATGGGGCGCGGGCGCTGCGGATCAGGAGTTCTTCAGCACGATGTGGGCGACTACGTTTCCGGCGTCACGGCAGCGGTCCACGACCTTCTCGATCAGGTCGTAGAGATCCTTGAGAATCACAACAAGCACCGCGTCCTTGCTGCCGCTGTAGAGGTCACGCAAGCACTCTAGCATGAGCTTGTCGGCGTCGCCTTCGATCTGCTGGATTTGTTCATTGAGGCTCTTCACCCGCTCCAGATGCAGCTTCCGGCGCAGTTCGGTGACGACGGTCACGACGATCTCGGCAGCCGTGTCCATGAACTTGATCTGGCGGGAGAAATCCACGCCTACCAGACGGTCGCGACAGATCAGCACACGCTCGGCGATTTTTTCGACGGTCTTGGGGATTTTGTAGAGGGCGTTGGCCAGCGCTTCGATGTCCTCGCGCTCCAGTTCGGTCACGAAAGTTTTGCACAGGGCTTCGTCGATCTGCCGGGTGATTTTTTTGTCCTCGCGGCGGGTCGCGGCAAAGGAATCAATGTTCATGGCGGGGTCGGCGGGCTGGGAGAGCAGCTTGTTCAACGCCTGCACGCTTTGCCGGGCCTGGGTCGCGCTGGCCTCGAGCAGATCATAGAAGACATCTGTTTTGCCGAAGAGTTTTTGGAACGAGATCATAAGAGGAGACTGGCGGGAACAGATAGAGCGAAGGGGCGATCTGCTGTCAAGACAACGGGCGGAAGGTTTGGTGACACAAATGTCACCATAGGCCGTCGAGGGTTTGGGCCATGGGGAACGGGCCCTTGGAGTGGGGGCCAAAGAAGAAGCGGAAGGCCACCGATCCAGTCCAGCAGTCACGTTCGTTCATTTTGGAGTATTCGATCCCCGTCATGAGCTTGATACGGTGCCGGGCAATGTGGTAATTGAGGCCAACATAACCAGCGTGGTAGCGGTCTCCCGAGCCGAGACCCACATTGCGTTCGTAGCGGCGCTGGGCGCGCAGACCGGTTTCACGCTCAGAAAAGGCGAACTGGTAGCGGCCGACGAGTTGAAGCGTGTCCGTGAGAAAGAGTCCGGGCTGGAAATTGATGCCGTGGGCCGCCCCTCCCGTGCCACCGAGGCCGGTGGTCACTTCGGTGACGAGGGAGGCAGGTCCCTCCGTGAGAATCAGAGCGGTTGAGAACCCGTTGTAAAAGCGGTTCATGTTCGTGGCACGGGCGTTGAAGTCACTTTACAGATAACTCACGTTCAAGTGAGCAGTGTCCGTACCGAAGGATTTGCCGAGATCGCAAGTCACCGAGGTCAGGTAGCTCCAGCCTGAGTTGAATTTGGTGAAGGCGTTGCCCATGCTCGGCCCGGTGGCGTTGGAAAACAGGCCTGTGTAGTAGTTCCATCGGCCGAATTTGCCGCTCAGCGTGACGGCGGGAGTGTAGTCCAGCGCGAACATGTTCGTGAGCATGGAGCGCTCCAGGTAGTTGATGTAGCGGCTGGAAACATTGCGGTCATGGGTGAAGCGGTGTTTTTGCTGGCCCACCGTCAGGTTCAGTGCGTCGTTGAAGGACCATTGGGCCCACAGTTCGGTGAAGCCATTGTAAAAGGGTTCCAAGTCTGTGCCGCTGACCATCTGAGCGTGCAGGGTAAGCTTGTTGAAGAACTTCCCTTGGAAACCCATGCGCAGACGGCGGTTTTCGAGACTTTCCTCATACTGGCCGTTGTTGCCATCGATCCAGTGTTGCTGGACGTGATAGCGGCCCAAAAACCAGAACTCCTGCACCACAGGGTTGCTTTTGTTCTGGTAAACCCGCCCCAGGTTTTCGAGTTGTTCCCCGAGTGTGACCGGTTCTTCTTGCACGATGGCGGTTTCAGCGGCCGGAGAGAGGTGCAGAGCAGTTGCCGCCAGCAGCACGAATGTGACGGTTTTAAGGGTGTGGCTGTAACGGAGCATGTGGCGAATTAAGTTGGTGTTAGTGGCGCAGACCGCCACACCCTCCATTTGTGACGGAATCGTCACGTTTTGAAAGGGTTATTGTGACGAAATCGTCACGCCACCGGTACATGCCTCCAACAAAAAACCCGTCCCCCAGCGGAAGGGGGACGGGCTTTGATGAGAACAGTATCAGGTTCCGGGGGGGGGGAAACTAGTTGCTGGCGACAGCGTCGGAACCACGTTCGCCAGTGCGGATGCGGATGGCGTCCAGCACAGCGCTCACGAAAACTTTGCCGTCCCCGATCTTGCCGGTGTTGGCGGCCTTCACGATGGCATCGACCACGGCGTCTGCACGGCTGTCGTCCACGACGACCTCGATCTTCACCTTGGGCAGGAAATCGACGGTGTATTCACTGCCGCGGTAAATTTCGGTGTGGCCTTTCTGACGGCCAAAGCCTTTGACCTCAACGACGGTCATGCCTTCGACTCCGACTTCGGAGAGGGCTTCTTTCACGTCCTCGAGCTTGAACGGTTTGATGATCGCTTCGACTTTTTTCATGGTTAACAGCAATTAGGAGTGTGGTTCACGAATTGCAACGATCAGAACCGTGGGAAGATGATTTTCCCGGCCCAACCTTTTGCAAAAAACCAATCAAGCCGGAAGCGTGCCAAGTTTTCTGCCGATTTTGATCGGCGGACCATTCGCCAGTCAGTCTGGTGGGAGAGCACGTTGCAAAGCCGCTCCGGCTGGCTTTCCTCGGCCCCATGCTTCATCCCGCCGCCTTCCTGGCTCCATGTCTCCTGGTCTGCTCCTTTGTCACCGCCCAGGATCAGGAGGTTCCGGTGGCGTTGAAGCTCCACTGGGAGCCGGGCCAGACCTACCTGCAGGAATCCGACACGGACACCACGAACTTCCTCACGGCCCTCGGCAAACCCAGCGACCAGAACCTGCGACTTCTCCAGACCACGAGCATCAAGGTCGCAAAGACCCCGCAGGGCAAAACTGAGGCCAGAGTCCTGATCGAACGCCTCCATGGCGAGATGACATACGAGGGCCAGACCCATTCGTACGACTCGGACACCCCCGCTGACTCTCACCCTCTTCTTCAGAAGACCTTCGGGGGCTCGGCGGGTCGCGGCTTCACCCTCGTCTATGACGACAAAGACCAATTCATCGATGCCAAGGACACCGGCTCCATGGTGACCGGCGATGTGGAGCCCGACCTCGTTTCCATCGCCAACGCACGCCAGCTCGCCACGCTCTTCCGCCGCTCCCTCGAAATGGGACTGCCGAAAATTCCCGTCCGTCCCGGCGACAAGTGGATCTCCGACGAAATCGTTTCCTTCCCCCAGGCCGGCACCGTCCAGGTGAAACTCAACGCCAAGTTTGAAGGCGTTGTTGATCGTGAAGGCCGCCGGCAGGCGCAGATTTCCTTCGAGGGCACGATGAAGTCGAAGCGCGACAAGGACAGCACCGGCCGCGAACTCGACACCGAGCGCCCCGTCACCTTTGGCGACGATTCCAAGGTCAACGGCCACGTCTTCTTCGATCTCGAGCGCAGAACCATCTCCCTCGCCGTCTTCTCCGCCACGATTCAGCTCAAGGTGGAAGGCAAGCTCATGCCCGTCCGCCAGCAGGTCACCACGCGACTGATGTCCATGAAGCCGACCGGTGCGCCTTGAGGCTCGTCACGCCACCAGCAGGAAATCGCGGCCCTCGACCCAGCCGCGCTCGGTCAGATGCGTGTGAATCCTTTCCCGCGCCCCGCGGGCTCCCACTCCGGCGAGAATGAAACTCCCGTCACGTTCAGGCAGGTCATTCGCCATCCGCACCATGCGCCCGTCGCGATGCTGCCCGCTCTTCGCCTCATCCACATCAATGAATCCGGTGATCCGGTCCGCCAGGACATCAAACCGCCTCCGCGTGATGCGTCCTGCTCCCCACAGCCAGATCGTGCGCTCTGCGGCGTGCGTTTCGAGCCAGTGCCTTATATAAACACACTTCATCGCATAAAACGCCTCCACCGAGTATCGCGCATCCATACGTGAAAGACGCTGCGGCGGATCATTCCAGGTGAGCAGTTCCACATCTACCTTCCCGAAACGCACGCCAGCCTCCAGCCAGCGCAGCCACAGCTCGTAGTCCTCTGGAAAGTCACCAGCGCGATAGCCGCCATGCTTCGCGATCAATTCACGCCGGAACATCACGCTCGGATGCGCCACCGGCGCCTCCACGAAGCGTCGCAGGCTCATATCGTCACGCGTCATCAACGAATTGACCCAATCGACGTGCGCCGCATAGCCCGCCTCCGTGCCGCCGAACTTCACGCGGCACGAAACCAGCCCGCAGCCATCATTCCCTGCCAAAAAAGCCCGCTGCAACTCCAGCCGCCGCGCATCCATCACGTCATCCGCATCCATCCGGGCGATGAATTCTCCACGGCACGCATCGCACCCGCGCTGCAACGCCTCTGCGATGCCCTTCGGCTGCTGCTGAATCAAAACGACCCGCACATCTGCCTTTGCCAGTTGCGTCAGCAGTTCCGTCGTGCCGTCACGCGACCCATCATCCACGATCACCAGCTCCCAATCCGTAAAACTTTGCCCCTGCACACTCTCCACCGCCGTCATCACTGTCTCACGTGCATCGCGCACGGGCATGAGGACGGAGATGGCAGGAGTACGAGGCATGCCCGCATGGAAGAGCACCGCGTTCTGCGCTCCAAGTGAAATCCTCCCGGAAAAATCGCAAGCCGTTGTCCCTGCGCTGGAAATCTTCCGCGCATGGTTCAGTCTTCTCGCCTTTAAATGCGAAAACCAGCGCTTTGGCTTCACTCGTTGCTCGGAACGACGCTTCTGTGCGTCTCCGGCGGTGGCGGCCTCATCGGCGCAGAAACCTCCTTCAAGCCCGTCGTTACGCGCAGTGTCGCGGCAAATCGCGTCGCGGAGAAGCCGGAGTATGCGCATGTGTTCAGCAACGACGTGAGCTGGCTGGAAGTCGGTCTCGAATCACGCACGCGTTATGAGGCACGCGGCAATGACTACGCCTCCGGCCTGCTTTCCGATGATGCGCTCGTCACGCGCAACCTGCTTTACCTCGGCGTGAAGAAGACGATCGATCCGCTGCGCATCATGTTCGAGCTTCAGGATTCACGGCGCTTCTTCAGTGATCTGCCCGCCAGTCCCAACGTGTCCGACACGCTGGAACCGTTGCAGGCTTATGCGCAGTTGTATTTTGAAAACGCGATCGGCGAAGCGCCGCTGAGCATCAGCTTTGGCCGCATGGCCTTCGACTGGGCTGACCGCCGCCTCATCTCCCGCAACCGCAACCGCAACACGATCAGCGCCTTCGACGGCATCCGGCTGCGCATCGGGAATGAAAACGCGCCGTGGGAGATCGACGCCATCGCCGTGCGTCCGGTGAACCGCAGCATTCAGGATCGCGACCAGTCCAGCGACGACCTCATGCTCTACGGCCTTGCCGGTTACTGGCGCGGCTGGTCGCCACACGTCGTGCTGGAGCCTTACTGGCTCTGGCTTGATCAACGTGAGGCCAACACCGTCACACAACGCAGGAATCTGCACACCTTCGGCCTGCATGCCTTCGGCCAGTGGGGCAGGGCAAGCGCCTGGGACTACGATTTTAGCCTCGCCGGCCAGTGGGGCTCGACAGGCGGACTCACGCACCGTGCCTGCGCAGGCCATGTCGAGGCAGGTTACACCTGGAACATGGCATGGAAGCCACGCCTCGGTCTCTGGCTCAACTACGCCAGCGGCGACCACAATCCCGGCGACGGCAGCAACCAGCGTTTCGATCCACTCTTCGGTGCCACGTATTCGTTCTACGGCTTCAGCAGCTACTTCACGTGGCAGAACATCATCAATCCCGCCCTTCGCCTCAGCCTCCAGCCCGCGAAGAACCTCAAGTGCGAGATCATTTATCGCGGCATCTGGCTGGCCTCCGCGACCGACTCGTGGGTCAAGGCCGGGCGCCTTGACGCCACGGGCAACAGCGGCAGCTACGTCGGCCAGGAACTCGATCTGCGCTTTGTCTGGCAGCTCAGCTCCTTCTTCGAGATCGACCTCGCCTGCGCGCACTTCTTCCCCGGCTCCTTCGTGCAAAACACCGGCACCTCGCCTCCCGGCAACTTCATGCAGGTCGCAGGCACGTTGCGTTTTTGAATTGGGTGGCGTGAAAACCGGCAGGCAGCCTGCCTGCCTTCTCTGTCCACGCAGGATGACGGCATGACGTGACGTTTCCTTGGCAACCATCCACCGACCATGAACTGCACTCGTCATTTCTTCTTCGCACTCTTTCTGATGACACCCGCGTTTGCCGCGGAACCCGTCACGACCACGCCGAAACTCGAAATTCTGAACAAGCAGATTGAGCACAACAACAGTGATGCCAAGGCTTATTCCAACCGTGGCTACGTGCTGGCGCTGCTCGGCCGCAAGGAGGAGGCGCGTAAGGATTTGAAGAAGGCGGTCGAGCTGAAGGATGACGCGCCGATGCACAACCGTGCGGGCTGGGCCTACTTCAACATGGGCGACTACGCCGACGCGGTGCGGGAGTTCGAAGTCTCATCCAAGCTCAGCAACTTTGGCGCTCATTACGACTACTACTCGCTGGTGCTCGGCTACTGGGGCACGGGAGACAAGAAACGCGCATTGGAGAACTACCAGCTCGCCGTGGAGAAGGATCCGCGCCTGGGTGAATACAAGTCGCTCAACGAACGCACCGCGGAGTGGACACCGCTGGAGCGCCAGGCCATGCACGAGATCTATGTGCTGTGGAGCAAAGCCTGGCGGCCTTGACTCACCAGCCCCCTGTTTCACATCACTGGTCGCGATGCGTCGGTACCGGTTTGCCGGGGCGGAAGTGTTCTTCGTGCTCCAACGTGGCATTCAGGCCAAAAAAGCCCGTTTTGACTTCGTCGAGCGCGGCGTTCACCGATTCCATCAAGGACGCTGGATCAGCCTCCGCACGCAGATTGACGATCAACTGGCCGCCGGTCGTCGGTTCGTCGAGTTCCATGCCGAGTTCCGGCACGTAGTCGCTGCGCACGAGATTGATGCTGGCTAGTTCACCAGCGATGCCGTCGTCCGGGCTGAAGGTCATCTTGAAGTGCGCGATCTCCGCGCCGGCGAGTTGCAAGCGGCCCTGCACGTTCGCGGCGAGCTTTTTGAGAAACGCGTTCGCATCGAACTCGTCGTCGGCTTTCAGCGTTACCGTCGCATTCAGCCAGCCAAGCAGCGCCTCGCCCTCGGCATACACTTCGTAATCGACAGCCATCGGATTGCGCCGCGCCTGCTCATGGCTCATCAGCGTGCCGAAAAGCTCATCGAGACCGGTTTCGTTGCGTGGTGAGGCGGTGATGACCTTCGACAGCGGAAACTCTTTGCTCAAGACCTCGCGCAGCTCCTCGCGCTGCACTTCATCGAGCAGATCGCTTTTGCTGATGACGATGATGTCGGCTTCTTCGAGCTGCTTTTTGAAGATGTAGGCCACCTTCGACGAAAAGGTGCCACCTTGATCGAGTCCGAACACACGCCGCGCACGCACCGGATCGACGAGCACCGCAAGCGGCGCGATGGTGAACGCGTCGCCATACATGCGGCGCAGCGGATACGTCACGGTGGCGACGAGGTCGGTGCAGCTTCCGACGGGCTCGGCAATGAACACATCCGGCTTCGTGGCGTCATTCAACTTGTGCGCGGCATCGACAAGCGTGTTGAAGCGGCAGCAGAAGCATCCGCCCGCGATCTCCTCCGTGGCGAAACCCTGGCCGCGCAGCAGCTTCGTATCGACGAGTCCGCCCGCCTGGTCGTTCGTGATGAGTCCCACCTTGAGTCCTTGATCGCTCAAATGACGCGCCAGCCGTCCGACGGTGGTCGTCTTGCCGGCTCCGAGGAAGCCTCCGATCATGATGTAGCGCGCTTTGGTGGACATGCGGGTGCGGTTTATTTGCCAGAAGCGGCAAATACGCAAGCGGCAACCGCCGTTCTTGCGCAAAATGCCCGGCACTGTATTCCGTTGCGCATGCCGTCGCGCACTGTGAACCGCTCCTTCGACTGCCTCACCGCCATGCGTGCGCTGGGCGAGCCGACGCGGCTGCGCCTCGTGCGCCAGCTCATCGCCGGGGCGAAACCTGTCACCGATCTGTGTGGAGCACTCGGCGTCACACCCTACAACGTGTCCAAGCATCTTCGCGTGCTGAAGGAGGCGGGGCTTCTAGAAGTCGAAAAACAAGGCCAGCAGCGCATCTACGCGCTCGCCGCCGCGTTCCGCCAGAAGCTCTCCAACAACGCCAAAACGCTCGACCTCGGCTGCTGCCAGTTTCACTTCGACAAGCTGCCGGAGTGACACGGATGAGAAGTTGGATTCACGTTCGGCAAGCCTCAAACCCGGTCGCCGCGAGATCTAACTGCGCGATGAAGCGAGTGGTTTGAGCGCGAAGACATTTGGGATTGCGCAGGAGGAGCAACTCTTTTGAAAGCTCGATCCCGAAGGGATCGCAGAAGTTAGCCAGGGGTCAGCTCGCGAAGCGAGCGCCACCCCTGGACCCATGAACGACCCCGCATGTCTCAAGGTCGCATCCCGAAGTGATGCCAGAAGCGTTGAGCGGTCCCTCGTTCACGCCGGATTCACGAACGCTTCTCGCATACCTCCGGCATGTACCCTTGGGAAAACGAGGCCATGTGAACATTCCAGGGGCGGCGTCTGCTTCGCAGCCTTGCCCCTGGCTACTCTCTTTGATCCCTCCGGGATCATGTTAATGTGGCACGCTCAAAATTTACCCTGCCCTTGCCCATGAAGCATCCTCAGAACTACGGTGACGAACGGCAATTACTCCAATGCGTATTCTGTGGTGGACCAACACAAACAGTGGATCACTGCCCATCTAAAATTCTGTTAGATGAACCATATCCAGAGCAATTGCCCACCGTTCCCGCTTGCCAGCCGTGCAACAACAGCTTCTCCTTGGACGAAGAGTATCTCGGTTGCCTTGTCGCCTGCGTGCTCGCGGGCTCAACCGCCCCTGATAACATCACGCGCCCAAAGATTCGACGAATTCTAAGCTCATCGCCAGCACTTCGCGCCAGGATCGATCAGCAAAGAAACGAGTCAGCGAATGGAATAGTTTTCCAACCCGAAATGCCAAGAGTTGAATCGGTGGTGACAAAGCTGGCAAAGGGGCATGCTCTGTTTGAGCTAAACGAATCATGTTTGGGCGAACCCGATCTGATTCAGATTGTCCCTGTTGAACTCATGACACAAGAAGAGCGACAGAACTTCGAACTTCCTGATGCACCTGTTGGTTGGCCTGAAGTAGGAAGTAGAGCCATGCAAAGGATGTTGATCGTGGAGGAGGCGTCCCTGGCATCACCTTGGGTTGTCATCCAGGATGGGTTGTACCGCTATCATGCTGCCGCAGGCTCGGGCATCTCTGTGCAGATCATGATTGCTGAGTATTTGGCCTGCAAAGTGAGCTGGGACTAGGAATCATCACTCCGCCAGCCGCTCCTGATACACCTTCCGTGCGTGCTCATAAGCTGCCACGGCATCGGCGTGTTCTTTCGGATCGATGAGCGCCTCCTTCTGCGACCAGCATTGATCGACGCCTTTGAGGCACCATTCGAGGCTGCGTTTTTCGCGGATGGGCTTGTCGTTCACGATGACGAAGATGGGATTGGTGTGCGAGCTGGCACGGATGCGAAGGGCGAGCCAGCAGCTTTTTTCGACAGGAACATCGAAGGTAAGATCGCGCATGGTGCCGTCGGCAGTGATGTCTTGCTTCTGTACGGAGACGCCGTTGACGAGCAGTTCGACAGGAACGTTGCTCGAGGTGCCGATGCGTGCGCGTTCGATGTCCCAGAAGGGCTTTTGACCGGCAGGAGCGTTTTTAATGTCCGGACGAGGCTGGTCGCCGAGGAGGGCGGCGGCTTTGACGGTGACTTTCACACTCGCGGGTTTCGCGAGCTTCAGTTCGCTGTCATGAGTGCCGAGTTCGAGGCCGTCGGCTTTGAAATCGATGAGGTGGCTCTTGCCGTCGCTCACGTAAGCGCGGCCGGCGCGCACGCCTTCGCACCACGCATCGTAGCTGAGCTTGTCGTCGAGCTTCACGTAGGCGCGGCCGAGGCCGACACGCTCGCCGTAGATGCAGGGAAAGTCGGTCTCGCCGCTGATGCGCGTGCGGAAGCCGGCGTTGAGCGTGTGATACCAGATGTTCAGCTCCCAGGTGTGCGGTGTGTCCACCATGCTGAGGAAATCGACGGCCGGCACCGGTTTGCCGTTGGAGCCTTCGACCATGTGTGTCACATCGACGATGTATTCGTTCGCGCCGATGCCGTTGAAGGGCGGGATGATGTAGTTCGGCAGCTCATCGGTGGCGCTTTGCAGGCCGAGTTTGTACTGCTTGTCGCGGGCGGGATCGTTCGGCGCGAGCGGTTGCAGGCCCCAGCCGCTGTGTGCAGGGCCGCACAGCGCGCCCTGCTTCTTCGCCCACTTCAGGGTGTTGAGGCAAAGAGTGGGCCAGTGCGCGGTCGAGTCGCCGCCGGGATACATCTGCTCCTTGAGCTTCAGCAGGCAGAGGTGACCGCTTTTGTGCGAACCGAAGCCGCTGACCTCGACATCGTAGCGCAGCAGGAAAGGATAGCGCGACTCCTTGTCCTCGTGCCCGGTGAAGAACTGCTTTTGATAATCAAAGCACGGACCCCAGGTCAGGTTCGCGCCGATTTTCAAATCCTCGCCCATGCAATGGCGCGCCATGTCGGGCGCATGCACGCCCTGTGTGGGCACGGAGTAATGCGCGCAGCCGGCGGCGTGGATGTGATGATCGCCGCTCCACCAGCCGAGCTTGCTCGGATCGATCCAGCGTTTCACCTGAAACTTCAGCGTCGCGTCCTTGCCAGCGATGGTGACTTTGCGCTCATCCGGCACAGATTCAGGGCCGCGACGAAAGGTGATGTCGTATTCACCGTCCGGAAGTTTCAGCACCTCGCCATCGCCGCGATAGATCTGCGGATGGAAGAAGAAATCGGGCGCCTGGCGTTTGAACTGCGAAGGATAGATGCGTCCGGCTTGATCCTTGATGAGCAGTTCGGCGATGCATGGTTTGCCATTCTCATCGGTGATGGCCAGCGTGACTGCGCGAGCGGGCTGGCAGTCGAACAGCACGCTGGTTTCGTTGCGAAAGCCGAGATCCTGCGTGCCCTGGCCGGTGTCGAAGCTGAACGTGGCCTCGCGCTTGCCCGCATCGCGGCTGTAGAGCTGGATGATGCGGTACTCGACGCCGAGTCCGCTCAAGTTCGGCTGCAACGGCGCCGCCTCAAACATCTGCAGATCGAGCCAGCGTGTGGAGAGCGCAGGCTCGCCGGGATCCTTTGGCTTCACATTCGGCACCACCGGCGGCGAGCCGGGCACATAGACCACCTTCGCCTGCGGACTGCTCGCTGCGAGCTTCGCAGTGACACCGGCCTCGTTATCGACGCGCACGAAATACTGCCGCCAGCCAGATTCATCGAGAACGGCCGTCGCCGCGCCGCGCTCGACTTTCACGCGTTGCTCCGGCGTGATGTTCACACGGAAGAGCGTGTGGGCATCGAGCACGGTCTGCGCCTTAGCGACAGCCGTCGCGTCATTTTGCGCGATGGCGGCCTTCAGTGTCGCGAGTTCGTCATTGCTGAACGGCGTGCCGAGAAAGTTTGTCGCATCGATCAATCGCTGCGTGGCAGCGAGGAAGGGCTGGGGCTCGACTTCAGCGGCAAACGTGAGACGGGCGAGGAGAAAACACGCGAGGAAGGCTGGTGACGTCTTCATGCACAATCAAACGTGCGATGATGGACGCGGCTTGCCGTCGTCAGACATGAAGCACCAAGGAAGTACGGCTCAGCTCCACAAAGTCACCCTGGCTGAACATCTGAAGAATGCCATTCCAGTTCGCCCGCAATAGTTGCACCAACTGGTCGTTGGGAATGTTGCCAGTGCTGATGAACAGAAGCTTCTGTGGCTCGGCACGCATGAGAAAGCTGTCCACGAAGTCGCTGTCCTTGGTGACAACCACACGCTGGTCGGTCAAAGCAAGCTGGCAGATCTCACGATCCGTGGTCAGATTACGAGCAGGAAGATCCAGGGTGTGAATGGCATCTTCTCCCAACATCACGATCTCCCGTGCCAACCGTCGAGGCAATTGCGCATCGACAATGAATTTCATGCGAAGGCAGGCTCGATGCGCTTGGTGCGCGTGAGACGTGCCGCCCAGGCGATGGCGGCCATGAGGTCATCGGCTTCCAGATCTTCGTAGTCAGCAAGGATTTCTTCGTTGGTCATCCCACTGCTCAATAATTCCAGCAGAAACTCGACCGGATAACGCAACCCACGAATGCACGGCTTGCCATGACAGACGTCTGGCGAGGACGTGATACGGGAAAGCAGGCTGCGCTCGTTCATAAGCAGAACTTATCACAGTGACCCCGGTCACACAACCACCATCACAATCGCGCTCATCATCATGAGTGCTCCGGCGAGACGCCAGCGCATGACCTTGGGGCCGAGATGCTGCTCGGCGTTCTTGAACCAGTGGCCGATCATCCACACGAGCACGACACTGAGCAGGCCGCGCGAGGCATAGACGATATTGGTGGAGGTGGCTTTGCCAAAGAGGGCGATCGTGCTGACGAAGGTGATGCTCTGAACGCCGAACAGTGCGGAGCCGCCGATGAGCCAGGGCCATGCCCTTGCAGGCACGGCGCCGAGCGGGGCGGAGAAGCGGAAAACAAGACCAAAGGAGAGCAGCGCGTTGATCCAGAAGATGCACGGCAGCAGGCGGCCCACACCCCACGCCGGCCCCCATTTCTGCACGAGCACATCAAATACTGCGAACACCGCCGCGCCAATACCACCGGCAACAAACGTGATGAGCAGATGCTGCGGCGGCTGGCTGGCGTCTTTGCGATTCAGGAAGGTGATGCCGAGAACACTGAGAAACGCGGCAATCCATAGTTTCAGGCTCACGGATTCACCAATCAGGATCGGCGTGAAAAAGGCCACGAGGATGACCTTCAGGCCGAACACCGGCACGGCGACGGACACATCACCCTTTTCCAAGGCCAGGAATTGCGATAGCTGGCCGATGAAGAGGCACAGCGCGATCACCCCAGGCTGCCAGAGCAGCTCTTTCTGCACCGGCGGCCCGCCGAGCAGCCACAGCAGCGAAAACAACGCGGCGACGATGAGATTCGCGACAAACGTGGTGCGCCAGAGGCCGACACCGAGGTCGCTGGAGCGCTTCAGCACGAGTGCCCCGAAGGCGTAGAGAAGGGCGGCAAGGAGCGGAAACAGCGTGGTGGCGAGGGCGGGGGGCACGCGGGGCATTAACACGCGAACGATGGCTGGCAAGAGGAGAGAAATGACGAAATCAGAATGTCGAATGATGAGTGCACGGACACGCGGCCCTTCGTCATTCCTCATTCTGATTTCGTCATTGTTTCGGAGCAGCCGCCGCTTGCCTCGCGTGGCACGCTCGCTATGGCAACGGCCCCCAACCACTTTCAATGATCCCAACCTTTCCTGAACAATCTGTGGCCGTGCTCTTCAGCGGCGGCGACGCGCCGGGCATGAACGCCTTCCTGCGCGCCATCGTGCGCCTCGGCCTGAACCGTGAAAAGATCGCCGTGCTCGGCATCCGCGATGGTTACCGCGGCCTCGTGCGCACCGCACGCACCGTGAACGGCGACGCCGAGGCGCTCGTGCGTTTGAAGAAGGACATTGCCAGCCACACCGGCCGCGCCGGTTTGATCTCCGAGCAGCTCCACATCATCCAGATGGACCACGCCGCCGTGAGCGGCATCATGGGCAAGGGCGGCACTATTCTTGGTTCGGCTCGCTGCCTCGAATTCCACGAGAAAGAAGTGCGTGCGAAGGTGATCAGGCTGCTCAAGGGCCTCAACGTGCGTGCGCTCGTCGTCGTGGGCGGTGATGGCTCGCTCACCGGTGCCAGATTGCTGGCAGAGGAAAGCGATCTGCGCGTCATCGGCGTTCCGGCCACGATCGACAACGATTTGCAGTTCACCGACATGGCGCTCGGCGTCGATACTGCGGTGAATACGCTCGTCTGGGCCGTGGATCATTTCATCGACACCGCCCGCAGCCATCGTCGCGTGATGGTGCTGGAAACGATGGGCCGCGAGAGCGGTGACCTCGCGCGCATGGCAGGTCTCGCGTCCGGCGCGGAAATGATCATCACGCCCGAGCCGGGACCGCTCAAATCCGCGGACATGAAACGTCTTGCCGCGAAGATCGAAGGCGCGATGACCCGCGGCCGCGGCCACGCCATCGTGCTGGTGGCCGAGGGCGTGCAGTTTGATCCGCCGCAGAAGCGCAATCGGGCTTACGTGCTGATGGATGCCTTCCAGGAATACTTCCAGCGCAGTGGTGCTCCATTCCCCGATCTCGAGGTGCGTCCGTCCGTGCTCGGCCATCTTCAACGTGGCGGCCACACCACACCGCAGGATTGCATCCTCGCCGCACGCTTCGCTGATTGCGCGTGGAAGTGCATCCAGAATCCGGGCGGCGGCAGCGGCATCACCGCGCTGCGCAAGAACGTCGTCGAGATCGTCCCCTACGGAACGCCGGACATGCCGGAACGCGCGGAGTTCTCACGCGAGATGGACCAGTTGCATGATGATCTGAGCTCGTGGTGAGTCACCAGGGCTTCATTGGCCCGTCGAAACAAAAAGCGTAGCCAATCATCTGCATGGCCGCATAGGACCAAACACACACAATCACCAAGGTCAGCCCCATGGTGATCCAAGTGTCCAACGATCGTGCGCTGACAATGCCATTCGCGGTCTCGGCACGTACGGTCATCCAAGCGGTCCAGAGGAGAGGAATCGAGAATGCCCAAATGCCTACGCTGAGCACAAAGCTGGCGCACGCAGGCAGATACTCCTTAATGATGTGTCCGCGCCATAGCTCAGACTGCTCCATCATGCGAAGCCCTTTCCGTGCAAGTGCCAACCCCATCCAGAGGAACAAGCACTGCACCAAACCGCACACGCTGATGGCTTTCGGCGGGAAATTCATGCAGTCTGATAATTTTACAGATTTTTCACCCACTGGTTCATCCACTTCAGCGTCTTCTCCCACATCTCCGGCAGATAGACGTGGCCAACGTCGGGATAGATGGCGTTCTCGAAGCGCTGCTTCGCGTCAGCGCCATGCAACGCATAGACTCGCTCCACGATTTCACCGAGATGCCTCACGCCTTCAATCGGTGAACCGCCGTCCTGATCGCCGGTCATGAAGAGCATCGGTCGTGGCGCGGCGAGGGCGATGACCGCCTCCGTGTCGAAGTGTTTGAGCATACCGGGCACGAAGTAGTAAATGCCGTGCGCTTTGAGCATGCCTGCGCGGATGAGTTCCTCGTAGCGTGTCATGCAGGCGACGCACACGGCAGCACGCGGACGATCATCGAGTGCCATGATCCACCAGCTCCGCGTCGACCCCATGCTGATGCCGGTGACGCCGATGCGCTGCGCATCGACCTCGGGGCGTGAGCAGAGATAATCGAGTGCGGTAAGATCATCACGGATGATCATGCCCCAGAGCGTGTGACCGGCCCAGAGATTGAATTTCGCGGCGGTCATCTCGCCTGCGCTGCCTTTCTGCTGCGGACCATCGGGCCCCTTGCCATTGCGTTCACCGAAACACGGCGCATCGATGCCGAGCACGACATAACCGGCCTCCGCCAACGCCGGACCTGCGGCCACAGGCGTGGCGTTCGTTTGCAGCAGCTCTTGCTTGCCGACGTCATACTGTCCGCCGTGCCAGTGGCAGTAGAGAATCGCCGGCGCCTTGCTTTGCGGCGTGGCTGACTTCGGCACAAACAGAAAGCCCTTCACGATTTCGCCCGCACCGTTGTCGAACTGCACGGTTTCCTGCACGTGGGCGCCCTTGTCCTCCTTCGCGATGACTTGAAACGCGGACACGGGTGGACGCGGCGGCAGATCGCCGAGCAGCTCGTTCAGCTTCGTGCGAGTCTGCGCACGTTGCTGACGCCATGCTTCAAGCGAAGCCGGGACTTTTATGGGAGGAGCGATTTTCGTGTGGGTGAGCCAGGATTCGGCCTGAGGTTCGGCGGCTTGCATGCGGATGAGGAGAAGAATGGAGCAGACCAGAACTTTGCGCATGCGCAGGTTGTATCAGGATCCGAAATTTCACGCAACATGGATGCATGCCTGCCGTTTTCATCGCCCCATGAAACACTCCAGCCTTCTCATTCTTGGCATCGCCCTGACCGCGTTCGGCGTTCGTGCCGACGACAAGCCGCTCCTCGCCGTCGCCAGCAAGGTCATTTATGAAAACAACCTCGCCAGCGGTGCCGGTGCTCCGTGGAAGGCCGCGAAGGGCAAGTGGGAGGCCGTCGATGGTGTCCTGCGTGGCTCGGAACTCGAGTCGGACAACCACGGCGCGGTGACCCGCCTGCCCAACAAGATGAAGGACTTCGTCATCGAGTATGAGTTCAAATTCGCTGGCGCCAAGAGCACCAGCCTTTCCATCAATGCCGTCAAGGATCACATGGCGCGCATCATGATCACGCCCAAATCCGTGACCGTGCAGCGCGACGACAACGACCACGAAGGTCCGGACAAGGCCGTCGTCTTCGCCCGTTTTCCCGCAGAGCTTTCCGACGGCTGGCACAAAGTGCGCATCGAGATGGTGGGCGACAAGATGCTCGGCAAGGTCGATGACCTCGTCGCCTGGGGTGCGGATGAGTTGTTCCTCCAGGAAAAAGCGTCTCCCGGCTTCACCGTCAGCGGCCAGTCTGTCGATTTCCGCAATTTCTCGATGTACGAGGCCACGCTGAATCCCGCCTGGGACGACGTGAAGGCCAAGCTGCCGAAACCCGGCGAAAAAGTCGCTCCAGCGGCTGCTCGTGGCAAAGGCACTGTCAAAGGCAAGGCAGCAGCGAAAAAGAAGGCGGAATAAAAATGACGAAATCCGAATGAGGAATGACGAATGAAGCCCCAAACGAGCTTTGGGCTTGGTCATTCATTCCTCATTCAACATTCTGGTTTCGTCATTTTCGCCTGTTTGACTCCCTCACGCCGCCTCGCTAAACAACCACATGTCCTTCCCCATTCGTTCTCCTCGTGACATGGTCGGCGGCGTTTACGTCTTCGGCCGCATCCTCGACAAAATCCGTCTTTTCGCCAAGGAGGGAAAGTTGCCGGACGGCTACCACCTCGGCTACACGCCCGGCAACCGCACGTTCGACGAACGCGTGTGCAAGTTTCTCGGAGTGGACTTCAACGCGCTGACGAAGCGCACGCTCGAAGGCGGCACGGACGAGGAAATCTTCGAGTGGTGCTGCCAGAACGGCAAACGCCCGTCACCCGAACAAATTGAAATCTGGAACGGCTTCATGTCGAAACGCGGCTGGAATGACGCCGCCACGAAAGGCCTCATCGAACAGCGCGCCGAGGCTGGATTCGCCCATCGCGATGACATCGTGACCTTCTTCGACTTGATGGATGTCGAGGAAGGCCGTGCGAAGTGATCGGGGAGCGGTTGCGGGCAGAACAGGCGATGCCGTGTTCTTGCCGGCAAAAAGAAAGTTGTTCATACCCCGCTGAGTTTGTTAATCCTCCTGCTCCAACCCGTTTCTGAATCCGCCATGATCTCCCGCCGTCATTTTCTTTCCACCAGCCTCGGCGCCCTCAGCGTCTCCACACTGCCCGCCATCGAGCCAATCACTCGTCCCGGCAAAAGCCGCATGCAGCTCGGCGTCGCGGCTTATTCGTTCCGCGAATACTTCCAGTGGATGCGCGACAAGGAGCAGAAGCCGAAGGGGGACCGCAAACCGTGGAGCATCCTCGATTTCGTGGACTGGTGCGGTGACAACAACGTGCCCGGTGCCGAGGTGACGAGCTACTTCTTCCCGCCCGATGTGGATGAAGCCTACCTGCTCGAATTGAAGCGTCGCGCGTATCTTCGTGGCGTGCAGATCGCGGGCACGGCGGTGGGCAACAACTTCGCCTTGCCGAAGGGCGACAAGCTCAACGAGCAGATCGCCTACACGAAGAAGTGGATCGACTACTCCGTGATCATGGGAGCGCCGCATATCCGCGTCTTCGCTGGCCCGCAGCCCAAAGACCTCAGCGAGGAGCAAGCAGTGGCAAACTGCCTCGAAGCGTATCAGGAGTGCCTCGACTACGCCGGCAAGAAGGGCGTCTTCCTCGGCCTCGAAAACCACGGCGGCATCGTCGCTGAGCCGGAAAACCTTGTTAAGATGGTGCAGGCCGCGAAAAGCCCGTGGGCTGGCATCAACTTCGACAGCGGCAACTTCCACACTGAGGATCCTTACGCTGACCTTGCCAAGATCGCGCCCTACGCGGTGAACGTGCAGCTCAAAATGGAAATCAGCCGCAAAGGCTCCAAAAAGGGCGAGAGCGAGCCGAGTGACGTGAAGCGTGTCCTCCAAATCCTGCGCGACGCCAATTACCAAGGCTGGTTCACGCTCGAATACGAGAAGTCAGACGATCCCTTCGTCGAGGTTCCGAAGATCTGCGACATGCTGCGGCCTCTCTTAGGTTGACGGTTGTTTACGGTCGTTGACGATGGTTGACAGTGGTTTCCAAGCCGATGAGGCGGCAAAGTCGTGGATGTGGAATCTATCGTCAACAATTGTAAACAACCGTCAACCACCGTAAACCCGATGAGAAAACAGTTTCCCTTCGAAAAGCTCGAGGTCTGGCAGGATGCGCGCAAGCTGGTCGTTGGAGTGTATCAATGTTCGCGCGGCTTTCCGAAGGATGAACGCTTTGGCCTGACCAGCCAGATGACGCGTGCCGCTGTATCGGTGGCCAATAATCTCGCGGAAGGCTGTGGACGATCCAGCTTCAAGGATCAGGCCCATTTCTCGAACCAGGCGCACGGTTCGCTCATGGAAACGGCCTCTGATCTCATCATCGCCACCGATCTTGGCTTTTCATCTGCGCAGGAGACTGATCCGCTCCTCGATCAGGCTTACGATTTCGCCGTGCGCATCCACAACTTGCGCGATTCCCAACTGCGCCGCTCGGAAGCCCTTTGAAAACCACCGCCAACAACTGTAAACAACGGTCAACTACGTAAACCCGTCTCCCATGTCCCACGCTCCCACCGTCGTCATTGAAAACTTCTACCCCTGCATCGAAGGCGGGCGGCACCCCATCAAGCGCATCGTTGATGAACCGCTCGACATTTGGTGCGACGTTTTTAAAGACGGCCACGACGTGATGTGTGCAGTGTTGCGCTGGCGTCAGCCAGGAGCGCGTCGCTGGTTTGAGTCACCGATGAAGGCGCTGGAAAATGATCGCTGGCAGGGCCGGTGCAGTTTTCCCAAGGCCGGCCGCTGGGAATATGTCGTCGAGGCATGGGGAGACACGTTCCGCTCGTGGAAAAAGACCTTCGCCGTGCGTGTGCAGGCGAAAGACCCTGACGCGCCCATCGAAGCGCAGGAAGGCGCGCGCTTGCTTCGCGAGGCCGGCAAACGCGCGCGGAAAGCCGGTGTGGCCGCAGCGGCGACGCAGCTCGAGGATTGCGCCGATCTGCTCACGACCGTGAAACCGCAGGACATCATGGACGTGCTGCAATCCGAGGAAATGCAGAACTTGATGGACCAGTATCCGGACCGCTCTCAGTCCACGAGTTCCGAGCCGCTGCGTGTCATTGTCGAGCGCGAACGTGCGCGCTTCTCCGCGTGGTATGAATTCTTCCCGCGTGGCGCCGAGGCCCGCAGCGACAAGCACTCCACCTTTCGCGATTGCCTGGGCCGCCTCGATCACGCGGCGAGCATGGGCTTCGATGTCATCTACTTCCCGCCGATCCATCCCATCGGCATCACAGCGCGCAAAGGAAAGAACAACACGCTCACCGCGCAGCCCGGTGATGTCGGCAGCCCGTGGGCCATCGGCGGTCCCGCCGGCGGGCATCGCGCCATTGAGCCGGCGCTTGGCACGGAGAAGGATTTCGTGTGGCTGGTGAAGGAGGCGAAGAAGCGCGGCCTTGAGATCGCGCTCGACTTTGCCCTCAACTGCTCGCCCGATCATCCCTACGTCAAAGAGCATCCGGAATGGTTTTACCAGCGTCCTGACGGCAGCATCCGCTACGCCGAGAATCCGCCGAAAAAATATCAGGACATTTATCCGCTCAATTTCCACTGCGACGACTGGCGCAACCTCTGGAACGAGCTCATCGATGTCGTGCAGTTCTGGGTGGATCGCGGCGTGAAGATTTTCCGCGTCGACAATCCACACACGAAGCCCGTCGCGTTCTGGGAGGAGCTCATCGCCACCATCCAGCGCAAGGACCCCGACGTGCTCTTCCTCGCCGAGGCCTTCACCAAGCCAAAGATGATGCAGGTGCTTGGAAAAATCGGCTTCACCCAGAGCTACACCTACTTCACCTGGCGTGAAAACCGCCACGAGCTCACCGAGTACGCGCTCGAACTCACACAGGGCGAGATGCGCTGGTTTTATCGCGCCAATTTCTGGCCGAACACGCCGGACATCCTGCCCGGCCATCTCCAGCATGCAGGCCCGCAGATGTTCCGCATCCGCGCCGCGCTGGCCGCCACACTTTCATCGAGCTGGGGCATGTACTCCGGTTACGAGCTGTGCGAGAACGATCCGTATCCCGGCAAGGAGGAGTACAACAACAACGAGAAATACGAGCTCAAGCAGCGCGACTACAACCAGCCTGGCAACATCACCGCGTTCATCCGCATCCTGAATCAAGTCCGCCGCGACAACCCCGCGCTGCATCTCTACGACAATCTGCGCTTCCACGGCTCTGACATGGAAGCCGTGCTTTGCTACAGCAAGTGCACGCCTGATTTCAGCAACCGCATCCTCTGCATCGTCAGCCACGACGCGCAAAATGGAGTCATGGGCATGGTGCAACTCCACCTCGCCGCGCTCGGACTCGACAGCAGCCGCCCCTACAAGGTCACCGACCTCGTGCACAACCAGAGCTACGAATGGCGTGGCGCGAACAACTACGTCGCCCTCAATCCGAACGGTGTCTCGATGCACATCTTCAAGGTGGAGCAGTGATGCACGATGAAACTCGTGTCATTGCTCTGGCTCCTGCTCACCTGCCTCGCGCAGGCGCAGTGGCGGCTGGAGTCATCGACTGACGCGGCACCGCTTGGACATGGAGCGGTCTTTGTCATCAAAACCGTCAATGGCCCCGCCAAGGTGGAGCTGAAGCTGGTGATCTTCGACGAAAAGGACTGTCGCATCCGTGTGGCGGCCAATGCAGATCGAAACACCGCGAAGCCGCTCGATGAATTGGGTCGTGCGGAGAAAGCACTCGCCGTCTGCAATGGTGGCTACTTTCATGCAGGTGGCGATTTCGGCAGCGCCGGTCTCGAAATCGCGGGAGGCATGCGCAGTGACAAATTCACGGGTGGCGAATGGGTCGGTGCTCTGATGGTTCGGCAAAACAAGGCGTCACTGGTGTGGGAGAACGAGTTTCGTGACTCATCAGACATCACGGAATTCGTTCAATGCAGTCCGTGGATCGTCAGCGATGGACGTGTGGCTCCCGTTCCACTCTCGAAGGAGCCTGAACAGCGCAATCACCGCACTTTCATCATGACGGATGGCAACGGACGTTGGGCCGTCGGCGTTTGCAAGCGCACCGGCTGGCTCGAACTGGCGCACATTCTCGTCACCCCCGGCATCATCACCGAGATGAAGGTGCAGCGAGCCCTGAACCTCGACGGTGGTCCTTCGACCGGCCTGTGGTGCCGAAGCCAGGATGGACGCGAACATTTCGAAAAACCGGGCTGGGCCGTGCGGAACGCGATTGTTGTAGTCCCTCGTGATTCCAAGTGAGATGCAGCCCATCTGTCACGTTCGGGGAGAATGCGCCCAACCTTCCTCTGCCTTCTTGTCCTCGCCTCGCTCCACACTTCCCGCGCCCAGGAGTTGAAGTGGTTCAAGGGCAACACGCACACGCATTCGCTGTGGAGCGATGGGAATGATTTCCCGGAGATGATCACGGACTGGTACAAGCAGCACGGCTACGATTTCCTCGCCATCTCCGACCACAACGTGCTTCAGGCGAAGGAAGTTTGGATGAGTGTTCCCGCCCTCGAAAAGCGGCGCAAGGCGCTGGGCAAGACGACGATGGAGAAGTATCGCGCCCGCTTTGGCGATGAATGGGTGACCACGCGCGAAAAAGACGGCGTGACCGAGGTGCGCTTGAAGAAGCTGGAGGAATACCGGCCCAAGTTCGAGGAGCCTGGCAAGTTCCTCATCATCCAGGCCGAGGAGATCAGCGCGGGCATCGGCAGTGTGCCGATTCACATGAACGCGGTGAACCTGCGGGAGGAGATCAAGCCGGTCAAAGACCTCACCAGCATCCAGGAGGTGATGCGGGCCAACCTTCGCCTCGTGAACGAGCAGTCCAAACGCCTCGGCGTGCCGATGCTCACGCACATCAATCATCCAAACTTCAAATGGGCGCTTTCCGCCGAGGATCTGGCCGCGGTGCTGGAGGAAAATTTTTGGGAGATCTACAACGGCCACCCCGGCATCAACTGGGAAGGCGACGGGACGCGCATCGGCCACGAGAAGATGTGGGACATCGCCAACACGCTGCGCATCACCGAGTTCAAGGCGCCGCCGCTCTATGGAGTCGGTACGGACGACTCCCACCGTTATCACGGTGAGGACAATGGCCCCGGTCGCGGCTGGGTGATGGTGCGCGCTTCGAAACTCGACCCTGCTGAGATCGTCAAAGCAATGAAGGCCGGTGACTTTTATGCATCCTCGGGTGTCACGCTCGATAACATCAGCTTCAAGGATGGTACGCTGCGCATCCGTATCCACGCCGAGCCCGGAGTGACCTACTCCACGCAGATTCGAGGCACCTTGCAGGGCTATGATGCGACGACACGTGAATCGCCGGTGGTGAAAGGGGATCTGCATCCGCCGCGACTGCTGTATTCCGACGACATGGGCAAGACACTCGCCACGATCGAAGGCACCGACATCGCCTGGAAGCCTTCGGGCAAGGAACTCTACTTCCGCGCTGTGATCACCTCATCGAAGCCATACGACAAGCCTTCCTTCGAAGGCCAGACCCAGATGGCGTGGACACAGCCGATGGGCTGGGAAAAGTAGCTTTGCTGCAAAGTTGCCTTGTTGCTTCGCAACAAGGTTCCAGACTCCAGTTGCACAGCAACTGGACAACTTTATCGCATGCGCAGCCCTTGCATGCGGGCGTGCATGGCTTCGAGCATGGGAGCCATCTCAAGTTTGGCGCTGAGCGGGGCTTCCTTGAAGAAGAGCCCCATGTCCTTGGTGAAGTTCTTTTCAAATGCGACCGGATCCTCGCCGACGAGCATCTGCAGCTCAGGATTTTGTGCCGTCCGCTTCTTCATGTCGCGATGAATGCCGCCGATGATGCGGCGGCGGTCCTCGGCGGGAAGTTTTTCGATGCCTTTCATCACCGCTTTGAAGTGTTCCTCGACGACGCGGCTGATGTACTCGCCTTTCTCCTCTTCGGTGAGTGATTTCATGAAGCGATCGACCGTCTCCTGGCCGTCCTCGCGCATGGTGTTGCGCTGCGAGTAATCGAGTTTGATGACATTCGTGATGACCTTGTCGAGGTATTGCTGGCGCTGTTCGTGACCGAGGTCCTCGTTGTCGAGCCATGGCGCCTCCTCCATCAGCGCGAGTGTTTTCTCCGGCGTGAACACCGAATCCTCCGTCATCCACATCACCACGGCTACCGCGCCCCAGACGAGGATCAGAAAGGCGGCGATCTGAAGCCAGAAGCGCTGAAGGTTCATGGGAAGGCTAGCGTTTGCCGAAGCGGCGGCCCAACAACGACAGAAACTCGCCAGATTCTTCGACTTTGAGCATCTTCGTGACGGCAAAGTAGGCAGCGGCGGCGGCGCTGATGGCCACGCCCAGCACCGCACAGCGCGGAATGAAACGCAGATGCTCCCAATCCGACATGAGCGTGAACTTGGCGACCAGACAGATGGCGGACATAACGACGATCGCGATGCCAAGCCGCACGAGTGCCTGAATGAGCGAGCGAGTTTCCAGGCCTGAGGCGAACTTGCGCATGCACAGGTAGAGCGTGAGGAAATTCAGCAACAGTCCCAGCGCGGTGGCCCATGCGAGCGCGGTGTGGTCCCACTTCAGGATGAAAACGGTGGTGGAGTTCGCGGCAAGGTTGAAGACGATGATCCCGATGCTGATGAGCATGGGGATGAAGCGGCGGTTGATGGTGTAGAAGGCGGGCTGCAGCACTTTGACAGCCGAGTAGAAGATCAAACCAAAAGCATAAGCCTGAAGCGGCGCGGCGGTGTTGGCCACGTCGTAGGCGGTGAATTTTCCGTGCTCGAAGATCACGGAGATGATTTCCTTCGCGAGCAGTGACAGGCCGACGGCGCATGGCAGTGTGAGAAACAGCACGAGGCGCAATCCTTTCGCAAGCGCACCGCGGAACGCGGGCGTCATGCCTTCGGTGGCCAGACGCGAGAGCATGGGCAGCGTGACCGTGGCAACGGCGACACCGAAGAGGCCCAGCGGGAGTTGCTGGAGACGTTGCGCATTTGCCAGCCAGGCAAGCGACTTCTCGTGGCCTTCGGTGAAGGAGGCGAAGATGGAATTGAGCAGCACGGTGACCTGGGTGCCGCTGGCGGCGAGCATTGAGGGCCACATGAGATGCAGGACTTCCTTCACGGCGGGATCTTTGCAGCCGAAGTCGAAGCGGAAACGGAAACCGACGCGACGCAGCGAGGGCAACTGCACGGCGAGTTGCAGCACGCCGCCAATGAGAGTGCCGATGGCGAAGCCGGTGAGGCCTTTTTCGCTGACGTGGCCGTTCCTGAAGCCAGGATCAATGATCCACGCGAGGATCACACCACCGACGATGCAGCCGAGATTGAAAAATGCGGAGGCGACGGCGGGAATGAAGAACACCTTCTTCGAATTCAGCATGCCCATCACCAGTGCGGTGACGGACACGAGTGCGATGAAGGGATACATGATCTGCGCGAGCCAGGTGCCGAGCACCTTGGCTTCTTCACTGAGACCTGGCGTGAGAATGCGGAAGAGAACCGGTGCCAGCAGAACACCAGCGAGGGCAACGATGCTCATGAACCAGATCGACAGCGAGATCATCTTCCGTCCGAGCACCCAGGCGGCCTCGTCGCCCTCCGTTTTCATCTTTTTCGAGAACGTGGTGACAAAGGCTGTCGAAAGCGCTCCTTCGGCGAAAAGATCACGCAGCATGTTTGGCGTGCGGAAGGCGGCGGTGAAGATGCCGGTGAAGGCCGAGCCGAAGAAACCATTCAGCATCTGATCGCGAACGAGACCAAGCACCCGGCTGCAGAGAATGGCGATGGAAACGATCCCGGTGGACCGGGCTTGCGAGGCGGAGTCTTTCTTTTCGTCGCTCATGCTGCATAGCGAACGCTGGCGCGCCGCAGTTTGTCCATCATGGCGATTCCCATGCCGTGTTCATGCAACGGTTCTGCAATGATTTCATCGACGCCGAGCTCGTCGAGGCGGCGCAGCACGTGGAAGAAGCGTACGGCGGCCTCGGGCAGCTTGCCATTGCCCGGGCTGAGCATCATGACTTCCTCCCAATCGCAGAGATTGAGGTAACCGTCCTTTTCCTCGCCACGATAACTCATGAGCGCGTAGCGTTTGCCGGGTTCGGGAATGAAGTCAGAAGGGCGCGAAAGCAGGCGCAGCGGTGTGCGCGGCGCGTAGTGCGAGGCGAGCTGGCCGGGCGAGTCGGCGGGACCATCAATGACGCTGCGAATGGCAACTTTGACTTTTCCAAAGGGCTTCAAATCGTCCGGCGTGAGCGGTCCGGGCCGCACGATGGTGATGAACGGCTTTGGTGAGCCGGGTTCGATCTTGATGATGGTCGATTCCAGGCCGTAGAGACTGGCACCCGCATCGACGATGAGATGGATGCGGCCATCGAGTTCCGAAAGTACGGCGCTGGCCGAAGTGGGGCTGATGGAACCGAAGCGATTCGCACTCGGAGCGGCGAGCGGTTTGTCGAGCGCGCTGATGACACGCTTGAAAATGGGGTTCGAACTGACACGCACGGCAACCGTGGGCAGGCCGGCGGTGACAATGTCGGGGACAATCGGCTTTTTCGGCAGCAGGATCGTGAGCGGGCCGGGCCAGAAGCGTTCGGTGAGCTGTTTGACCGTGTGCGCGATCTCCTGCGGCACATCGGCGACGAGTTCGAGCTGATCCTTGCGCGGCAGATGCACGATGAGTGGATCAAAGGCCGGACGTTCCTTTGCTTCGAAGATCTTCGTCACCGCGGCCGGGTCGAGCGTGTTGGCGGCGAGTCCATAGACCGTTTCGGTCGGCAGGGCGACGACCTCGCCTTCACGCAGCAAGCGTACGGCCTCATCGACCGCCTGATGCATCAGGTGTGGCTCGTCGGTGCGGAGAACAGCAGTCACGTAATTCATGCGGGCAGTGAGTGGCTTTCAATCACCGCCCAGGCGTTGTGATTGTGGATGGATTCGTAGTTCTCGGCCTCAACGCGGAACCAGGTGATCTTTTTGTGGGCCTTGGCCTTCACGGCTACGTTGCGCACGAGGTCTTCGACGAAAACAGGATTGTCGTAGGCGACCTCCGTGACGTGTTTTTCATCCGGGCGCTTCAGAATGCTGAAAAGTTCGCTGCTGGCGCTCGATTCGACGAGTTCGATGAGATCCTCGATCCACACCGGCTTCGAGAAGCGGATGGAGAGCGTGACGTTGCCGCGCTGATTGTGCGCGCCGCGTGCGCTGATGGCCTTCGAGCACGGGCAGAGCGTGGTGACGGGGACTTCGACGGTGAGAACGAAGTCGGTCTTCTTCTTGTCGGCATTCACTTCGAAAACGACTCCGTAGTCGAGGAGACCTTCAGCACCGGAGACGGGCGCTTTTTTTGCCCGGAAGTAGGGAAAGCGGATCTCGACGTGCGCTTTGTCGGCGTGGAGCTTTTTCATGAGCTCACGCGGCATGGCGACGATGTTGGAGACGGTGAGTTCCTTGCCGTGCGAGTGCAGAACCTCGACGAAGCGACTCATGTGCGTGCCTTTGAACTGATGCGGCAGATCGACGGCGAGCGAGACGGTGGCGACGGTGTGCTGCACAGCTGCGTCACGGTCGCGGATGCTCAGTGGAAAACGCAGGCTGCGCACGCCGACGCGGTCGATGGGCAGGCGGCGGTCGTCGCGTTCACTTTGCGTGTCTTTGAGGGCGGGCATGAGAGAGGTTCAAAGAAACAAAAATCCCACTGCCGCGGAGTGCAACAGTGGGATCGCGGGGAAAATCAGCGCCAGACCGGATCAGGGCAGCAGGTTGACGGCACGCGCGCGCTTGATCTCGCGGATGACCTTGCGGTGCAGCCAGGCGGGAAGACCAGTGATGCGGCGGGGGATGAGCTTGCCGGACTCGGTGGTGAAACGGGCAAGCAGTTCCGGGTTGGTGTAGGCGATCTTCTCCACCGGGATGTCCACACGACGGCGCGGCATCTTGCGATTCGCGCGGCGGAAGTTGGACATGCGTTCTTTGGTCTTCGGCTGCATAACGGTCGGTCTCTGGGGTTAGCGGATTTCGCGGTGGAGGGTGCGCTTCTTCATGAAAGGATTGAACTTCACCTTCTCAAGACGGTTCGGGGTGCGAACGCTCTTCTTGTTGCGCGTGGTCACGTAGCGGGAGGTCGGCATTCCTGCGGCCTTCGCTTCGGTGCATTCGAGGATGATGATTTCTCGCGGCATAAATTTTGGGGCGCGGAGGCTAGGTCACTCCTTGGAGAAGTCAAGCGATTCGCCGGAGTTGTTGTTACTGGAGGAGGCAGGGGCCTCGTCGTCATCCTTTTCGTCGTCAGCGGCGTCATCGACGTTGTCGAGACCGAAGAGGGAGTGGACGGGGCGGCTCCAGCGGCCGCTGATCTGGTTGCGCTCGATCTTTTCCTGGTAGGCCACGGAGTAACGGGCGAAGGGCATGGCCTCAAGACGCTCCTCGGGGATTTTGGCTCCAGTGCCCTCACAAAGGCCATAGGTGCCGGTTTCGATGCGTTTGAGCGCCTCGTTGATCTCATAAAGAGCGTCCTGCTCCTTGCCGAGGAGGCTGAGGGCGAAATCGCGGTCGTAAGCGTCGCTGCCGGCGTCGGCCTGATGCATGCCGAATGCGGCGGCGGTGCCGTTTTCACTGCGGATCGTCTCGTTGGCGACGCCTTCGATCGAGTTGAGATAAGCATCACGCAACTCAATGAGGCGCTGCTTCTGCTTTTTGAGGAAGGGGGTCATCTTCACCGGGCCCTTGGCGATCTCGATCGTGACGCCTTCGTCTTCACGGCCGGTCCGCGCGCGGGGTGTGCCGGCAGTGGAGATGGACGTGCGGCCCTTGGCAGTCAGGGGGACGAGGGAAGCTTTGGAGGACTTGGTGCCGGACGTTCCAGCGGGTTTGGCCGCGGGCTTGACGGGAACCTCAGGCTTTTTGGCGGGAGCAGGAGCAGGCTTGGCGGCGGGCTTCGTTGCGGTGACAGCGGCTTTTTTGGCGGGGGCGGGAGCTTTCTTGACGGGGGCTTTTTTGGGAGCGGCTTTCTTCACAGGTTTTGGGGAGGGTTTCTTCGGAGCCGCTTTTTTAGGAGCAGGCTTTTTGGAAATGGGTTTCTTGGGAGCAGGCTTGCTCTTCGACTTGGCCGCCTTGGCAGGAGCTTTTTTCGCGGGTTTGGCGGCAGGCTTTTTGGCTGCGGTCTTCTTGGTTTTCGCAGGCATGGCTTTTGGCGGGGTTGGGTTGTCGATGGAGCTTTTTGTGACCGGCCCAGCAAGGGGGCGGAAAAAGAGGGGCGGATTCTGCCTGTGGTTGTCAGAAGACGCAACCACTATTCCACGGACTATTTTGGTTGGTTGAAACAGCGGCGGACGCCCCTAGCCTGTCTCCATGAGTACCGAACCCTCCCCCACCTCTGTGTTGTCCGGTCTGTGGCAGCAGGTCCGTGCCGTGCTCGACCTCGTGCTGGACCTGTCGTTCAAGCGCTTCGTCACACCGCGTCTCGTGCGCATGCTTTATGTGCTGAGCCTGCTGGCGGCGGTGTTTTACGCAGCATCGTGGATGTTCAGCGGCTTCAAACTGGGCACGCTGTCCGGCTTGTTCACGCTGGTGACGGCCCCGGTGGCATTCCTGCTCTACCTGATCTTCGCCCGCGTGACGGTGGAGTTGATCCTCGCCATCTTTCGCATCGCCGACAAGATCGCGCCGCTGTCGGAGGAGGAGGCACAAAAGGTGGTGCAGAATCCCAGGACGAACGGTCACGGTTGAATTTGTGTTTTTGGCTTGGAAGTAGGTCGCTCGCTCCCGCTCGTCTCGCCCTGCGGGCTGGCCTGCGGCCAGTCGTCTCCCCGTAGCCTCTGCTGCCAGGGAGCCTAGGCCGTGTTTGAAAACCTGCCAATTGGCAAAAGGCGGGTGTTGAGGTGGAGAGACATGCCGATGAAAACACAACGCTTCGCATGGTGGGGGCCGCTCAAAGAGCGGCTCAAAAAAATGGTGTGCTGAAGCCGGGCGGCAGGCCCGCAGCAGGATTGGACATGGTGTTTGATGCTTTGTTTTACCGCCTGCGAAATGCGGGACCTTGGCGCGATCTGCCGGAGGGCTTTGGTCCTTGGCGCACGATCTATGGCTGGTATCAGCGGCAGGCGCGCCAGAGGATTTGGGAGAAGCTGTTGTGCGCATTGGCCAAGAAGTCCAAAAGCAGGATACGACTCGTCGATGGCACGCATGTCGTCGTGCATCAATGCGCCGCCAATCCTGTGGGAGGCGCGGCTCGGCAGGCCATGGGCAGGACGCACGGTGGCCGCAACACCAAGATCATGGCGTTGACCAATGCCCAGGGCTTGCCGGTCAAACTGCTGCTCACCGAAGGTCAGGCATACGAGGGCAGTCACGTCATCACGCTGCTGGAAGCTCCAGCGGGATTGAAGGTCGTCGGTGACAAGGGTTTTGACAGCGACAAACTGCGGTTGGAACTCGAAGAGCTTGGAGCCAGCCACTGCTTCCCCAGCAAGGCCAAGCGCAAAAAGAAGCGCCGCCTCAATAGAAAACTCTACCGTCAGCGCTACAAGGTGGAGAACTACTTCTGCCGGCTCAAACGCTGGGCCTCGACGAGCACCCGACGTGACAAACTCGCGGCGCACTTCCTCGCCCTCGTCCAATTCGCCGCTGTCATCGACTGGCTCCGATATGGCTGTTGAGGGTTTTCAAACACGGCCTAGCACAAACGCTGGCACTCAGAGCAAGCCTTCATTTCCTCAGATGGCCTGGATTGTTTGTTCTTGCGGTTCAACCTTGTTGACAAAAAACGTGCTTCTCGAATAGAAAAAGGAATGAAAATCTGGCTTCCGCGCATTCTTCTTATTCCGTTCGTGGCCTTTTTTGGCGGCTCGTTCGGCTTATTAATAACGCACTTCTTTTTGATGCCAAAACTTGGCGTTCATTACAGCAAATGGGATTATTATTCCCGCATCTCGTTCTGGGTCATGGCGGCGATCGCAGTGCTGTTGTTTGTGCTCAGTTGGAAGAAAACTGATTCGCGCCCGGCAAGACCGGATCCCGCTCGCAGATCTGAAATGTCTCGTAGCACCGGGGTTATCCCGATGCTCGTTATTTTGACCGGAGGAGTTTTTATCTTCATCATGTTCAAAGGATCGTTGGAGGATGGCGCACGGAAACAGCAGCCAGGATATGCTGCCTTCCAAGCCGCCGACGACCTTTTGATGAGCAGGAGCCAAGGTGTCGCACATGGTAACACTCCCGATGCCCAGGGGTTGGCAAACGAGTTTTCTCTGCGATTAAAGGAGGCTCGCAAATCAGGCATCGAAAGCCGGGGTTCCCCGTCAATCGGTTCCCTCACCGGAGGCGAATTTCTCACCTACTGTCTTCTCACGCGGAACAGTTGTGTTTTCATGGTTCATGTGCCGGATTTGAGGAACTTCGCGCCAGAGGCAAAGACGTTCTTGGCAGACGCCGCGTGGCGCACAGCTCTTGCGATCACCGAACCACGTCAACTTGGCCTTCAGAGCGTCGCGGTGGGCTTTCGCGGTGCACTTATGTATGATCGCGTGATCTCTGGCCGTCTAGGCAGTCCTGAAAATCCGGCATCTCTCCGCCTCGCCGACATCAATGGTGACACTGAATGTCAGAATTTTCTACAGGGTTATTTCGCCCAGCCTCCTCCAGCATCAAGCACAGTGCCACCAGCCCCCAGTGTGCAACCAGGTTCAAAGTAAACGTATTGGAGGATCAAGGTGACTTGTCCGCAAGTCGTGGCTTTTCTCAATATCTCAAGAAGGTGCTGCGCCGCATTTCAAACTGGCCCGTCTCGCCGCTCCACGCCTCCAGCACCTTCTTCCACGAATCTCCTTCGCGGATGGGTTTGAGGCTGGTCTTGTGATTGAGCAGCGTGTTCACCTTTTCGAGGTCGAAGGACTTCGGATGCAACCGCTGGAGTGTGCAGATGATGGCGATGCCGGTTTCGACGGGTTTCAGGGCATTGCGATCCGTGATGACAATGCGCACGCCGCCACTGGCTTCGTTTTTGAAGACGCTCGCCGTCGGTGTGAAGCGGATGGGCGTGAACTGCACGCCGGGGAGGCCGAGTTTGTTGAGTTCGTAGGACAGGCGCAGGTCGTTCACGTACGGCGCACCGAGCACTTCGAAGGGCGTGTCGGTGCCGCGGCCGACGCTGACGCTGAATTCGAGCAGGCCGATGCCGGGATAGAGCAGCGCGGCGTTCAAGGAGCGCATGTTGGGCGATGGATTGATCCACGGCAGGCCGGTTTGATCGAACAGCATGCCGCGCTGCCAGCCTTCGGCGGGAATGACCTTCAAATCGCAGTTCATCTGCCGCTCGGCATTCATCATCGCAGCGAGCTCACCAGCGGTCATGCCGTGACGCAGCGGAATTGTGTGCGTGGCAGTTGGTTTTTCCTCATCGACGACCGCGGGGCCTTCCACGGCGATGCCGCCGATGGGATTGACGCGGTCCAGAACGAAAAAGGTCTTCTTTGCCTTCGCTGCAGCCTCCATGCACACGCGCATGGTGCCAATGTAGGTGTAAAAGCGGCAACCGATGTCCTGGATGTCGAACACGAGTGCGTCGAGATCGGCAAGTTGTTCCGGTGAAGGCGCACGACGCTCTCCGTAGAGACTGAAGATGGGCAGGCCGGTCTTCTTGTCCTTCGAATCGCCGATCTTCTCCTGATCGAGTTCGCCACGGATGCCGTGTTCCGGGCTGAAGAGCTTTTTCAACTTCACCTCCGGCGCTTCGGCCAGCAGATCGATCGTGCTGCGGCGTTGCGCGTCGATGCCGGTCTGGTTGGTGATCAAACCCACACGCAATCCCTTCAGATCGGCAAACTTGCGCCGCACAAGCACGTCGATGCCGTTCAGCACCGTCGGCACCTCTTTTTCATCACGCGGCCACGGTGGAGCAGTCACAGGGGCAAAAGTCATGCCCTGTGCCGCAGCAGTGCCGATCTCCTCATACAAATCGCGCACGCTGCCTCCGCCGTCCGCATGGAGGCGCGAGCTCATGAAGATGACGAAGGTCTTCGTCTGCGGCTCAATCCACAAACTCGTGCCGGTGAAGCCCGTGTGACCGAAGGAGCCAATGGGGAAGTTTTTTCCACGAGGACGGCTGAAGGCGGAATCGATGTCCCAGCCGAGCCCGCGACGCTCGAACACGGTCGCAATCGTGTGCGGTGTGGTCATGAGCTTCACGGTGTCGGGTTTGAGCACACCGGCGCCGTTGTTGAGGATCATGTGCGCATATTTGGCGAGATCACCTGCAGTTGTGAACAAACCCGCGTGTCCGGTGACGCCGCCCATCTTGCGCGAGGTTGGATCGTGCACCACACCGCGCAGCATCTCTCCGTTTTCGTCCTTCTCGGTCGGCGCGATGCGCGGTTTCCAATCGTCGGGAGGCAGGAAGCGCGTGGAATCCATCTTCAGGGGCGCGAAGACGTGTTTCGCGGCGAATTGATCGAGTTTCATGCTGCTGACTCGCCTCACGATTTCGCCGAGCAGGATGAAGTTGATGTCCGAGTAACGAAAAAAGCGGTCCGGCGGGCCTTCGGGCTCCAGTTCGATGGCGAGCTTGATGCCGGTGTCGTAGCCGCTCCACGCCGGCTCCTTCGGAATGCCGGGCTTCAAACCTGACGTGTGCGTCAAAAGGTGCCGGATCGTGATTCCCGGCCGCATTTCCGGCAAGTAACGCCGCGCCTCGGCCTCCAACTCGATTTTGCCCTGTTCCATCAGCAGCATCACGCTCGGCAGCGTGGCGACCACTTTTGTAAGCGAAGCGGCATCGAAGATCGTGTCCTCCGTCATCGCTTCCTTGGCAGGAACGAACGCGCGCTGGCCTTCAACGAGCGTCGTTTTCTTTTCGCTGCTCTCGATCCACAAAACCGCACCAGGCGGATTACCCTTCGCGACTGCCTTGCGAACGACTTCGCGAGCTTGCTGGAAGTCCTCGGCGCGAACAAGGCTGCCAAACAGGGGTAGAATGATGACGGGTAAAATGATGCGGGAGAAAGGCATGACAGACGGGATCAGATCAAAAGATCGGAATTCCATCATCCATTATTTTACCCTTCATCATTTTACCTTGTTCTTCTTCGGTGCTGGCTTGCCCGCTTTAGGACTTCCGAAGATCGGAGCGATGGTGCCCTTTTCCCATTCGGCGATGGCAGAGACGAGTTCCTTCACGACCTCGGGCTTGTCGGCAGCAAGGTTTTTCGTTTCACCGACATCAGCGGCGAGATCGTAGAGCTCGGGCTCATTTTTGCCGAGGCGGACGAGTTTCATGTTGCCGCGACGCACGGCGTTGTTGCCGCCGGGGCCGCCGGTGCGCCAGAAGAGCATTTCATGCGGTGCGCTGGTGTTTTCGCCGCTCAGAAAGGGCAGGAGGTTCACGCCATCGAGGTTCTTCGGCGTGAGATCGGCGGAGTCGGCGGCGGCGAGCGAGGTGGGCAGGAAATCGAGCGCGATGACGGGATGGTCATAGGTGCCGGGCTTGATCTTCGCAGGCCAGCTCACGAGGAAGGGCACGCGCATGCCGCCTTCATAGACATCGCCCTTCGCGCCGCGAAGCGGAGTGTTGTCGGTGAAGTCGGTGAGGCCGCGCTTCGCAAGATGCGGGCCGCCATTGTCGCTGACAAAGAAGACGAGCGTGTTGTCCGTCTGCTTCGTCTCGTCGAGCTTCTTCATCACGCCACCGACAGCTTCATCGAGGGCCGCGATCATCGCGGCATAAGTGCGGCGGTTTTTGTCGCCGATCTGGGAGAATTTGTCGATCCAGGCCTGCGGCGCCTGCAAGGGCGTGTGAGGAGCGTTGAAGGCGAAGTAGAGCATCCACGGTTTCGCTTCGCCCGCATGACGACCCACGAAGGCCACGGCCTCGTCGCCGAACTGCTCGGTGAGGTACTTCGTCTGCTCCTCGTCCTTGCCGTTGCGGTTGAGCGGGATGGTGTATTCCGCGCCGCCCTTGTCCTTCGGGAAATACTGGTGCCCGCCGCCGAGGACGCCGAAATATTCGTCAAAGCCGCGCTTGTTCGGATGAAACTGTAGATGCGCGCCGAGATGCCATTTCCCAATCGCGCCGGTCGTGTAACCCGCCTGTTTCATGAGCTGTGGATAGGTTGTTTCCGTCAGCGGAAGACCGGCGACGGTGTCATTCGGCAGCCATGCGGGATTGTTCTCGTGGCCGAAGCGATGCTGGTAGCGTCCGGTCATGATGCCGGCACGCGTGGGGCTGCAAAACGAGTGCGAGACATAGCCGTTCGTGCAACGCAGGCTGCGTGCGGCGAGCTTGTCGAGATTTGGTGTTGGAATCTCTGGCGAGCCCTGAAAGGAGACGTCGTTGTAACCGAGATCGTCGGCCACGATGATGAGCACATTTGGCTTGGCCGCCCAGGAAGCGGTGGTGAACAGCACGACAAAAAGAAACGAAAGAATGGGGCGCATGGTGGTGATAAGAGCGCCCCCAAAACGTCCGCCTGCCGTTCATGTTTCACTTCAAGCTTGCATCCCAGCCCCGATTCCGTCATGCCCATGGCATGAAGCGTTGTTTTCTCCTCCTGCCGCTGCTTTTGACCCAATGCGGCGATGAATCCAAAAAACCTGAGGCACCTGCTCCGGCTCCAAAACCCGCCGTCGTCGAGAAACCCGCGACACCTGCCGTGCCCGCCAAACCGGAGCCAAAGAAGATCTACTGGACGCAGGAGATGATGCACACGGAGATCAAGTATCACAATCCTGGCTACGAGGGGAACGCCCAGTTCAACATCGAGGGCGGCAATGTGATCGCACTGAGCCTGCGCGGCGCGAAGATCGACAACGTGAAGTTCGTGCAGCACATCGAGCCGCTGGCGCTCGATTTGAGCGAGACGCCCATCGCCGACCTGCGGCCGTTGCAGGGAAAGAAGCTCGTGGAGCTGTATCTTGAAGACACGAAGGTGCAGGACCTCTCGCCCCTGCGCGGAATGCCGCTGGAGAAGCTGTATCTGAGCCGCACGCCGGTGAACAACCTCGGCGCGCTGGAAAACATGCCGCTGGTGGAGCTGAACGCGGTCGATTGCCCGATCGGCGACATCTCAGGCATCGCCAACTGCCCGATCCAGATGCTCTGGCTGACCGGCTGCCCGGTGGAAGACATCCGCGCCCTCAAAACGGTGCCGCTGGTGAGCGTGACGCTGCATCGCACCAAGGTGAAGGATCTCTCCCCGCTCAGCGGCACGGCCCTCCAGCGCCTGCACATCGCCGAAACGCCGGTGACGGACCTGTCACCGCTTAAAGGCATGCAGCTCACCCGGCTGGTTTTCACCCCGGCGAACATCACAGCGGGCATCGAGGTGGCCAAATCGCTGCCTTTGCGCGAGGTAGGCACCCGTTTTGACGAGGAAAACAAGGATTTGCAGCCGCCGGACAGCTTTTGGCCTGCCTACGACGCGGCAGTGAAGGCAGCCAAGCCGTAGCAAATCTGCGAAAAAATGTCTTGTAGCGGCCTCCCCGGCCCTGCCAGAATCATCGCAGATTTTCATGAAAGAATTCGCTTATATCCACGACGAGCGGCAAAACCCGTCGCCCCTGCGCGTGGTGCCGGCGCTGGCAAGTTTCAGTGATGACCAGCTCGATGACGTTTTGAACTCCAGCAGCCTGCTCCAGTGCGAGCCGGGCGATTGCATCATCCAGGAGGGGAGCATCGACTCCCGCATCTATGTCCTGCTCAACGGTGAGCTGGAGGTGCGCGTCGGCGGCAAGAAGGTCGCCGCCATCACCCGCATCGGGGAGGTGTTCGGCGAGCTGGCTTTGGTCAATCAGGACAAGCGTCTGGCCTCCGTGATCGCCTCCACCAAGGCCGTCTGCCTCGCGGTGGACCAGAAATTCCTCCAGGACATCCATCCGCGCGAGCAGGACCCGGATTTCCACGCCGCGCTTTACGAATTCGTCGCCCGGCTGGTCGTGCGGAAGCTGGAAGCCACCTCCAGGCGCCTTGCCGAGGTGGAAAAGGAACTCCGCCTGCTGCGCGAAGCCCAACCCGCGCCTGCGCCCGCCCCGAAGCTCAAGCGTCCGGTGAAACGCGTCAGCACGGCACGGAAGCCGGTGCGCAGTCGCTGAACGCAGCGTACAACGCCTGTGCGTCTGCCGCGAACACACCCCGCTCGGTGATCAAACCGCTCACGAGACGCGCAGGCGTGACATCAAACGCGTAATTCGCTGCTGATGAGGCTACCGGAACGACACGCACGGTGTGCAGTGTGCCGCTGGCGTCGGTTCCTTCCATCCAGGTCACTTCCTCGCCACCGCGCTGCTCGATGGGGATGTTCTTCACACCATCGGCGAGGTTCCAGTCGAAGGTGGATGACGGCAGCGCGACGTAAAACGGCACGCCGTTGTCCTTGGCGGCCAGTGCTTTGAGGTAAGTGCCGATCTTGTTAGCCACATCGCCGTTGCGCGTCACACGGTCCGCGCCGGTGATGACGAGATCGACCTGACCATGCTGCATGAGATGCCCGCCGGTGTTGTCGGCAATCACCGTGTGCGGCACGCCATGCTGGGCGAGTTCCCATGCGGTGAGACGCGCACCTTGGTTGCGCGGACGCGTTTCATCCACCCAGACATGGATTTGGATGCCGGCATCATGCGCGGCATAGATCGGCGCCGTGGCTGAACCGTGATCCACAAACGCCAGCCAGCCCGCGTTGCAATGCGTGAGCACATTCACGACTTCACCGGGCTTTTTTGCCGCGATCTTACGGATGAGTTCGAACCCGTGAACGCCGATTTGCGCGCAGGCGGCGGCATCTTCATCCGCAATCGCCTCCGCTTCGCGTTTCGCGATGTTTGGCCACGTTTCCACCGGCTGATCACGGAGTACAGCGAGCTGGCGGCTCACCGCCCAGGCCAGATTCACCGCTGTGGGACGCGTTTCGATCAATGACCGGGCCAAAGCAGTCAGTTGAGCTTCATTTTGTGCCTCAACTGCGGCCAACGTCATGCCATAACCCGCCGTGGCACCAATGCAGCCCGCGCCGCGCACCGCCATGTCACGAATCGCATGCGCGACCTCGCCCACCGACTTCAAATCGATCACTTCAAACGCCCACGGCAGCCGGCGCTGGTCGATGATGCGAACGATGCCGGGCTCCGGCATCCAAACGGTGCGAAAGTGCTGGCCGTTCACAGTCATGCGCCCGCTCCGATGGTGATGCGCTTCGTCGGAATCGGCGACTCGATGATGCCGAGCTCGGTTTCCTGCTTCAAACGAAGCTGCCCGCAGGCGGCGGAGATGTCGTGCCCTTTTTCACGGCGTAGCGTGGCGGTGACACCGGCTCTCGTGAGCACATCGAGGAAGGCGTCCTGCTGCGCTTCGCTCGGTCGCACCCACGGCAGGCCCTCGACGGTGTTGTAGGGGATGAGATTGACCTTGGCATTCACGCTGCGCGCGCGTTTCGCCAGCACGCGGGCCTGATCGAGACTGTCGTTGATGTTTTCGATGAGGATGAACTCGAAGGTGAGGAACTGCTTCCGATGCGCATTCCAGTATTCGAGCGCCTCGAACAGCTCGGCGAGGTTGTGCTTGCGGTTCACCGGCATGATTTTCTCACGCACTTCGTCGGTGGCGCCGTGCAGCGAGATGGCGAGGCGGATTTGCAGCGGGAAGTCGGCGAGTTTTTTGATCTGCGGAGCCAGACCGCTGGTGCTGATGGTCATGTGGCGCGCGCCGATGCCGATGCCCCAGTCGGCGTTGAGGATTTCGATGGCCTTGGTGACGTTCGAGTAGTTCGCGAGCGGTTCGCCCATGCCCATGAAGACGAGATTGTCCACGCGCTCACCCGCATGCGCCTCCACCTGCACGATCTGCTCGACGATCTCGCCCGCGGTGAGATTGCGCGTGAATCCGGCGAGGCCGCTGGCGCAGAATTTGCAGTCATAGGCGCAGCCGACCTGGCTGGAGACGCAAAGCGTGCGGCGGTCGGATTTGCCGCCGTAAAGCGCGGGATTGGCCGGAATGAGCACCGTTTCAACGTAGCGGCCGTCGTGCAGCTTGAGCAGGAATTTGCGCGTGGTGTCGGCCGAACCGGTCACTTTGGCGATCTGCATCGTGCGCGTGACAAATCGTGTCGCCAAGGCCTCGCGCGTGGCCTTCGGCAGATTCGTCATCTCGTCAAAACTGGCGGCGCGTTTGGCAAACACCCACTCCACGAGCTGCTTCGCACGAAACGCGGGCTGGCCGAGTTCTGCAAACACGGCGGCGATCTCCTCCGGCTTCATGCCGAGGAGTGCCTGGGGTGCGTTTGCGGTGCTCATGCGGACGATAGTGCCTGTGAATTTGCGATTTGAAATTCGAGATTTGAGTTTGATGCTCAAGCATGGGAGTTCCCGGCCTGATCTTTCTGCTGGTAATGATTGTGCTGATCGGAATTGGCATCGGCATCGGTTTGTTTGCCTGCGCGATCGCGGCGGGACTGGTGGCGTTGGGAGTCGTTTCGAGTTCGGTGGCGCTGGGATTCTGCACCAAGCGTCCGGCGACCGCGGTGCGCGCGTTGTTGCTGCAATGCGGCGTGCTGGCGGGTATTCCAGCAGGTGCGGTGACGGCATGGATCGGCCGCGCCATTTTCGAAAAGGTCGATCAGAGCTGGATGATCGCTGTTTATGGCGGCATCGCCGGTGCGTTCGCAGGAGCACTGGTGGCGTTACTGCTCGATTTCATCTTCCGCCGCACGCATGTGTGGCTGGAGGAGAGAACGAAGAGACAAGATGATGCCGCGAGACTGCCCGTGTCCTCCCGCGACGCTTAGCCCGGATAACCACCGGCGATGTACTTCTCAAGCTGCTCGATGGTCATCTTCTGCGTGGCAATGATCCAGCGCACCAGATCCCCGATGGAGACAACTCCCACCAGTGTGGCATTCTCGACCACCGGCAGATGACGCACGCGTTGCTGGGTGATGATGCTCATGCACTCCGAAACACTTTGATCCGGCGAGACCGTCACCACGTTCTGCGTCATGATGTCACGCACGGGCGTCTCCTTGGAGGATTTGCCCTTGATGGCGACCTTGCTCATGTAATCGCGCTCCGAAATGATGCCGATGAGCCGGCCGCCATCGACCACGGGCAGCGCGCCGACGTTCTTCTCTGACATGAGCTTGATGGCCTCAAAAACGGTGACGTCCGGAGCAATGGTCCAAAGGTCCCTCCCCTTGTGCTCAAGCAGAGTTCTGGCAGCGGTGGCGATTTCCATGATGGTCTGGTTTTCGCCGGGAAAACACACGCTCAGCACAGTAAATCAAGCCGCATCTTCCACCATCTTCCTTGCGCGCGGTGGCACAGGGAAAGAACCCGTCTCCACTCTTGGTGCTTGAGAATCGCGGCAGCAGTCGTTTCATGCCGCCGCCATGAATACCCAACCCACGCCTCTCTCACGCCGTCGTTTCGTCGGTGCCGCCGGTCTCGTCGCCGGCAGCATGATCACCCGCCCGCTCTTTGGTCAGAATGCACCGAGCAACAAACTCAACGTCGCCCTCATTGGCGTGTGGGGGCGTGGACTCGCGCATTACGACTCCATCGCGGAGGAAAATGTCGTCGCGCTTTGTGATGTGCGCGAAAGCCGTTTCCCGGACGCTTTGAAGCGCTTCCCCGGTGCCACGACCTATGTGGACTGGCGCAAGTGCCTTGACCACAAAGGCCTCGACGCCGTCGTGATCTGCACCGCCGACCACACACATGCCTTCATCGCGAACTGGACGCTCAAGCGCAATCTGCACTGCTATTGCGAGAAGCCGCTCGCCATCACGGTCAATGAAGCGCGCACCGTGCGTGCCACGTGGCAGACGAAGAAGGACAAACTTGCCACACAGGTAGGCATGCAGCGTCATGCGAATCCGAACTTCAATCGCGTGAAGGAACTCATCCGCGATGGCGCCATTGGCGAACTCAAAGCCGCCTACGCCTGGGGCAACCGCCAGATTCCGAAGCCCGGCTACTTCCCCGAGGAAGGCACGCCGCCGGAGGGTTTCCACTACGACCTGTGGCTCGGCCCTGCGCCCTTCCATCCGTACAATCCGGCTTACTTCTCCGGTGGCGCCGGTGCGAACTGCCTCTCCTGGAACATGTTTTGGGACTTCGGCGCCGGACAGATCGGCGACATGGGCAGCCACACGATGGATCTGCTCTGGAATGCAGTGGATGGTGGCCTGCCCACCTCCGCCGAGGCCAAAGGCGATGCGTACAACTCTGACGTCACTCCGGTGAAGTGCGAATCGCACTTCGAGCTGCCCGCCAACGACTGGCGCGGCCCGATCCAGGTGAGCTGGTATCAAGGCGGTGCCATGCCGCGCTCGCCCAACCCGGCCGTCGATCTCACCAAGATCGGCCACGGCGCGATGTTCAAGGGCACCAAGGGCTATCTCATCGCCGACTTCACCTCGCGTCAGATCATCCCCTTCGGCGACGACGCCGACCTCAGCTACTACAAGCCGCGCACGAAGGAAACGCTGCTTCCGGACATTGGACACTTCCAGAAACAGTGGTTCGACGCCTGCAAGGACCCCAGCAAGCCCACCGCCTGCAACTTCGGCTACAGCGCGGACATGATCGAGATGATGCTCCTCGGCCTCGTCGCCTATCGCACTGGCAAAAAGATCCAATACGATGGCAAGACCGGCACCAGCCCCGACACCCCTGAGGCGAACGCCTTCATGACGAAGGAGTATCGCCCGGGTTGGAACATCGACGGCTAAACTTCTACCAGACAAAATGGAGCGGCTGAGTTTTTGGCCGCTCCATTTTTTTATTCTGACTTCACCCCCGCCGTGTTCACCGCGATCACGCGATAGACGTGCTTCTTGCCTGCCTCGGCGGTCGTGTCGGCGAAGGTCATCTTCACGAGCGGATTCGTCGGCGTGTCGCTGTATTGCAGGCCTTGGAAGATCGGACGACCGAAGGGATTCTTCGGCTGCTCGGGCACATTGCCGATCACCTCGCCGTCGCGTTCGATGATGAAGTGACCGATGCCGCTTTCGAGGTCGGCCTCAGCATTCCAGGTGAGTTCGTTGCCGTTCACGCGCACATTCGTCGGCGCGGGAGGCGGCGTGGTGTCGGGAATCTGCGTGTCTTTGACAAACTGCATCCACTTCTTCGCCGTCGCTTCATTCGGAAGCCAGACGGCTTTCTTCGCGTCGCCTTCGTATTTCGCTGCCGCAACGGCTTCCGTGCCGAGCAAAGGCGCGAGCCATGCGCCCTTCGTGGGCATCGGTTGGAGCGGATCGCCACTGTTTTTCGGCAGACGCGCGGTGAGGCATGCGTCGAGCCACGGAATCGCCATGTAGCGTGAGTTGCCGCACTCGTGCGCCGTCAGCGGATCGACTGCGACGCCGACCAGCCCGCCTTTGCCGCGCACCTCCGTGAAGAATGCCTCGTTCGCGGGCCACACGCCGGCGAAGCGGCCTTCCTTGACCGTCACGCCTTCCTTCGTGCCCGGATTGCACATCATCGGCACTTTCAGTGCTGCGTCCGGCACCGTGTGCGCCTTGATCGTCGTGCGTTTCTCATCGGGCGTGAGCAATGGCACGCCGCTGCGCAGCCACGCGCACGCCACACGGTCCGGATGCATCAAAACCATGCCGCCGGCCCAATGCCCGCCGCCGCTGTGACCCCACAAGGCCCACGGCACCTTCGCCAGCTCTGGATGACCGCTCTTCGCGCCGAGGTCGACGAGGCACTTTTGAAACGCCGCGCTCGATCCATTGCGCGGATCGCACCACATCTGGCAGTCCGCCTTCTCCGGCTGCTCATAACTCGGTGACAGCAGCGCGCAGTCGTGCTTCTTTGCCAAAGCCTGCCAGTGCAGGTCAAAGGCGCCTGTGAGACCGGATTTGCACGATCCTTCACCACAACCGTGCTGATGCACGATCACCCCGCGCAACGACTTCACGCCCGGCGGAATCCACACGGTGTAGTTCACCGGGAAGATCAGTTCTCCCGGTGGAATTTTCGGCAGCGGTGCTTCATAGCGCACACGATACCAAGGCGGGTCCGCGGGTGGAAACACATCATAAGGCGCGTTTTGCGCGAAAACCGAGGCTGCGAGTGCTGGAAGGAGAAAAACGAGGTGACGCATGGGCCAAGCGAAACGGGCGACGAGAGCATTGCTTTGCATTCGATGCGTGATTTCGCGCCAGCGATGCAGACGAACGTTGGAATTCGTCCTTGGCTGCGTTTAGCTCTGCTCATGAATTCCGCCTCACCAACCACCGGCATCATCGGCATGGGCCTGATGGGCTCGGCAGTGATGAAGATGACCGGCGCGCTCCGCGGCTGGGATGTGGATGCGGCGCGTTGCGTGAACGCAGTCACAGCGGCGGACGTTTTCGATCACTGCGACATCATTGTCCTCTGCCTGCCAAACTCCACCATCGTCCGAGATGTCCTTCGTGATGCGAGGCTGTGTTCCGGACAGATCATCATCGACACCACCACCGGCGATCCACGCGAAATGGCAGCGCTGGGAGCCGAACTCGCTGAAAAAGGCGTGAATTACCTCGACGCGACCGTTTCCGGCAGCAGCGCGCAACTGTTGCAACGCGACGTGCTCGTCATGGTCGGTGGTGATGCGGCCACTTTCGAGCGTTGCCGCGAATTGTTCGCCAAGTTTGCCCGTGAAACCGCTCACGTCGGCCCCTGCGGCAGTGGCGCGAAGATGAAGCTCGTCACGAACCTCGTGCTCGGACTCAATCGCGCCGCGCTGGCCGAAGGACTCGCGTTTGCGCAGCAACTCGACCTCGATCTCACACAGACGCTCGATGTCATGCGCCGCAGCATGGCCTACTCGCGCATCATGGACACGAAGGGCGAAAAAATGATCGCCCACGACTTCACGCCGCAGGCGAAACTCTCGCAGCATCTCAAGGACGTGCGTCTCATGCTCGCTGCCAGCCCGATCCCGCTGCCGTTGAGCGAAACGCATCGCCAGCTTCTCGAAAAAGCCGTCGCACTCGGATTTGGCGACGCGGACAACAGCGCCGTCATCAAAGCATTTTAACCGCTGACATGACGCTAATCAGACGCTGATATGGAAATGCATTGATTAGCGTCAAATCAGCGTCTCATCAGCGGTTAGACCCGTTCCCGACCCGTGACCCTCTCCCAACGCTACCTCGTCCTTATCACTGCTTTCCTCGCGCTCGTCTTCGACGGCGTCGAACTCGGCTTGATGCCCGTCGCATCGCTCTCGGTGTCGAAAAGCCTGCTCGGCCCCGCATTCACGCCCGAACTCGGCGGCGAGTGGTTTGCGCGTTTCACCGCCGCTCTCATGCTCGGCGCGGCGATTGGTGGCATCGCGCTCGGCAGCCTCGGGGATCGCATCGGACGCACGCGGGCGATGGGCGTGTGCATTCTGTTTTACTCCATCTTCGCAGCAACGGGCGCATATGCACAAACGCAGGAGCAGATGCTCGCGTTGCGCTTCCTCGTTGGACTCGGTGTCGGTGGTTTGTGGCCGAACGGCATCGCGCTGGTGTCTGAGTGCTGGTCAGGGGCGTCGAAACCGTTTGTTTCTGGCTTGATGATGGCCGGGTTGAATGTCGGCATCCTGCTGCTCTCCCAAATTGTGCGCCACTGGTCGATCACGCCGGAATCGTGGCGCTGGGTGTTTCAATTCGCGGGGGCACCGGCGCTGCTGGGTGTGTTTGTGCTCGTCGCGCTGCCTGAGTCACCGAAATGGCTCGCCGCACGCCACACGGCGAAGGGACCGGTCGCGCCATTGCGCGAGTTGTTTCAGCCGCAGCTCATTCGCTTCACCATCCTGGGCGTGTTGTTGAGCTCGGTCCCGATGATCGGCGCGTGGTCGGCCAGCAAATGGATGATTCCGTGGTCGGACAAGATCGCCGGCGCCGCCAACGTCGGCTACAAGGCCGCCACACAGGGCTGGTGGGCGCTCGGCGCGGTGCTCGGCAGCATCGCCGGCGCCCAACTCGCGAGCTGGCTCGGTCGGCGGCTCAGCTACGGCCTCATCAGCGTTGCCACCGTCACGATCACCTTCGCGATGTTCCAGCTCACCGCGCCGTTGCAACCGTCGTTTCATCCCATCGTCTTCGCGCAGGGCTTCGTGGCCACGTTGTTTTTCGGCTGGCTCGCGCTTTATCTGCCCGAGTTGTTTCCCACCCGCGTTCGCGCCACCGGCAGCGGCCTCGCCTACAATTCCGGACGTTTCGCGACTGCATTCGGCGTTCTTGCCGCCGGGTTTCTCTTCTCCGCGCTTGGTGGTGATTATCCGCGCGTCGGCACGATCTGCGCCTCAGTTTATGCCCTCGGCTTCATCGTCATCTGGTGGGCACCGGATACGAAAATGGAAGAGACCTGAGGCCCTGATCGAGTGCATATCGAAAGAATCCGGACACGAGTCCGATATTGGTGAGTCGCAACCGCTGGCACGCCATGCTCAAGATTCTCGCTCCCGCCGAAAAACGCAGCGCCTTCTGTGATGGTGTGTCGCGTCGCAATTTCATCAAGGTGGGCGGGCTGGGATCGATCGGACTCTCCTTGCCGAAGCTGCTGGCGTTGGAAAACCAGGCGGGCATTCGCACTTCGCAAAAGTCGGTCATTCTGATCTACCTCGTCGGCGGACCGCCACATCAGGACATGTTTGACCTGAAACCGGACGCACCCCGCGAGATCGCCGGGCCGCACAAGCCCATCGGCACCAATGTGGACGGCATTCAGATCTGCGAGCTCTTCCCGCGCATGGCGAAGATGATGGACAAGTTCACCATCATCCGCTCTCTCGTCGGCGCGCAGGCCGGTCACGACGCGATTCAGTGCTACACCGGCTTCCCCAATCGCGCAGGCACCGTGCCGCCGGGCGGATGGCCGCAGTTTGGCAGCGTGGTGGGCAAGTTGCAGGGCGCTTTTGATCCCGCCGTACCGCCTTTCGTCAGCATGTGCTACGAGTGCACGCACGGACCTTATAACGAACCCGGACCCGGCATGCTCGGCTCCGCCAGCGACGCCTTCCGCCACACGGGCCCGAGCCGCGGTGATCTCACACTGCAAGGGATCACCTACGACCGGCTTTCGGACCGCGCGAGGCTGCTGAAGAGTTTCGACAACTTCCGCCGAGATGTCGATTCGAGCGGCAGGATGGACGCGATGGACACCTTCACGCAGCAGGCCATGGGAGTGCTCACTTCGTCGAAGCTCGCGGATGCGCTCGATCTTTCCAAGGAGGATCCGCGCATTGTCGAACGCTACGGCACAGGTGACACGGTGAAGCGCATTGATGAAAACGGCGCGCCGCGCGTGCCACAGAGTTTCCTCACCGCCCGACGCCTCGTCGAGGCCGGTGCACGTGTCGTCACAGTGAACTACAGCAAGTGGGACTGGCACGGCGGACCGAACAACGACATTTTCTCCCGAGAGCGCGAAGACTTCCCCATCTTCGACAAAGGCATCACTGCTCTCGTCGAAGACCTGCATCAGCGCGGCCTCGACAAGGACGTCACCGTGCTTGTGTGGGGTGAATTCGGCCGCACACCGATCATCAGCAAACAAGTCGGCCGTGATCACTGGCCGCGTGTGGCGATGGCGCTGCTCGCAGGTGGTGGCATGCCCAACGGACAGGTCATCGGCTCGACGGATCGCCTCGGTGGCGAAGCCGACAGCCGCCCGGTCACGTTCCCCGAAGTCTTTGCCACGCTGTATCGCAATCTTGGCATCGACGTGAACACCACGACGATCACGGATACGAAAGGCCGCCCCCACTACCTCGTCGAGAACGGGGCGCAGCCGATCCGCGAACTGATTTGATCAAGTTCGGGTGTTTCGTGCCGTAAGACTCGCATGAAACTGCCTGCCATCATCAGCATCGTTCTCGCCGCCTCCACTCTTCATGCCGCCGAGTTCCGTGCGGGCGCCGCCACCAGCAACATCACGCCGGAGCTCGGCAGCTCGATCAATGGCGGCTTTCAGGACGGCAAGGCCGCGTTCATCCACGACGAATTGCATGCGCGCTGCCTCGTGCTTGATGATGGCGCAACGAAGCTCGTGCTCGTCATCGCGGACAGTTGCGTCATCGGGCGCGACATCTACGACGAGGCAAAGAAGATGATCAGCGAGGCCACGGGCGTTCCGGTGGAGAACATGCTGATGTCCGCCACGCATTCGCACTCCTGCGGCACCTTGCAGGCTGTCGGGCAGAGCGAGCCGAACCCGATGTATCAGCGTTTCGTCGCCCGGCGCATCGCGGATGGTGTGCGGCGCGCGATGACCAACCTCGCACCTGCGAAGATCGCGTGGGGCACTGTCGATGTGCCACAGCATGTTTTCAATCGCCGTTGGAAAATGAAGCCCGGCGGCATTCCTCCGACCCCGCTGGGGGTCACGACGGACCAGGTGAAGACCAACCCCGGCATCAACAATCCCAACCTGCTCGAACCGGCCGGCCCCACCGATCCGCAGGTGAGTTTCATCAGCGTGCAGTCCGCGGATGGCAAACCGATGGCGCTCTACGCGAACTACTCGCTGCATTACGTCGGCGGCGTCGGGCCAGGGCACATCTCCGCGGACTACTACGGCGTGTTCTCGAACAAGATCGGCGAACTGCTCGGCGCGGAGCATCAGGAGCCGCCGTTCGTCGGCGCCATGTCTAACGGCACGAGTGGCGACATCAACAACATCGATTTCCGAGGCGGACAAGCGAAGCAACCGCCTTACGGACAGATTCAGCTCGTCGGGAACGATGTCGCGCAGGCCGTCGCCGGAGCGTGCAAGACACTCAAATATCACGACTGGGTGCCGCTGGGTGTCGCGCAGAAGGAAATCGAGCTGGGCTTGCGCATTCCGACGAAAAACGAGGTCGAAAAGGCCCGCGAGGTCACCAAGCAGTCGAAGCTCTTCCCACGCATGGAAACGCTGGAGCAGGTCTATGCGCGCGAAACCATGCTGCTGGCCGATTTCCCCGCGAAAGTCTCAGCGCCGCTGCAAATCATGAAGATCGGCGATCTGCGTGTCTCCGCGATACCCGCCGAGGTCTTCGTCGAAATCGGCCTCGGGCTCAAAAAACGCCATCAACCGACCTTCACCGTCTCTTTGGCCAACGCCTACCACGGCTACCTGCCCACGCCGGAGCAGCACGCGCTCGGTGGCTACGAAACCTGGCGCGCAAGATCAAGCTGCCTCGAAGTCGATGCCTCGACGAAGATTGTCGCGGGACTGGAGGAGCTGTTTGCACAACTCAAGTGACACATCATCCCATGAAACGCCTCTTCCTCCCTCTCGCACTCCTCGTTGGCATGATCATGACCGCGCCGGCCGCGAACATTGTCATCATGACCGTCGAGGATCCGGACAACTACGACGCGCCGAACACGATGCGTGATTTCGCCGAAAAAGAACTCAAGCCCCTCGGGCATCGTGTGACAATCGTGCTGGGCGACAAGCCTCAGAAGCATCACTTCACCGGCCTCGTCGAGGCATTGAAGGACGCCGATCTGCTCATCCTCTTCACACGCCGCCGTTTTCCGCTCAAGGAGCAGCTCGATGCCGTGCGTGCGCATCTTGACGCGGGCAAGCCGCTGCTCGGCATCCGCACTGCGAACCACGCATTCATTCCGAAGCCCACGGATGTCGTCGATCCGAGCCTCGCCACCTGGCCGACATTTACTCATGACGTGCTTGGCGGCGAGAATACTGGCTACGAGACCAAGGGCCTGCCTTACAGCGTCAGCGCCATCGATGGTGTCAAAACGCCTTTGCTCGCCGGTGTGAATCCCACGAACATCCGTGGCCATCAATCGCTCTACAAAGTCCTGCCCCTCGCCACGGACGCCACGCCGATCCTTATGGGCACGCCTCAAGCCGGTGCCACGACTCCACCACAGCCGGTTGCCTGGACTCGCAACTATGGCACAAACAAAGCCCGCATCTTCTACACCAGCCTCGGTGCACCGGAGGACATGCGGATCGCCGATGTGCGTCGTTTGCTGGTCAATGCGGTGAAGTGGTCTCTCTCTTCAAAACCATGACCAAGAAGCTCTGCGTCTGTTTTCTCATCTGGTTGATTGCCCAGGCCAATGCTCAAACAACAGGGCTTGGCGGTGTGAAGGTGTCGTTCGATCGCTATCAAGGACCTGCCACGGTCAGCGCGACGAGCTTGGAAAAGTTCAAGCTGCGGGTGCAGGTGGATCGCATGGGTGGATCACAGCCTCTGAGCGTGCGCGTGGAGCTGCCAAAGTCCGGGCGCAACGTGTGGCCTGCGAATGATGTGGAGGTGCGCGATGAAACAGGCACAGCGATGTTGGTGAGACGCTCCGGCATCGAGTGGGAGAATCTGGTCGTGCCGATCGACGAGAAGGTGAGCGCATTCATCGTGCAGGCCGTGGAGCCTTCGGTGCCGCTGCCGCACATCACTTCGGACAAGGAACGCGTGATTCAGGATGTCACGAGTGGTGCGCAGGTGCGCATTGCGAACTTGCCGCAGGGGCGCGCTGCAGCTCTGAGCATTCGTTTTGATGACTCGCATCCCACACATCTGAGCAAGGCCATTCCCATCCTGCGCGAATATGGCTTTAAGGGCACCTTCATGGTCAATCCCGGGCCGAAGGAGCCCGGCAGCCGACAAAACTACTCGTTTGAGACGCAGCACGCCGAATGGGAGGTCGTGATGAAGCAGGGCGACATGGAGCTGGCGAACCACTCCGCGCATCATCGCGGCGCAAAGGGCGACGAGGACATGGAGCGCGAGATTGGCGGCGCGGCGAAGGCGATTTGGAAACTCACACCAGGCAAAAGCAAACTCACGGCACTGAATCTCGGCGGTGGCACGATGTGGGAGACCACGCGCACGCTGCGCTACTACCTCGACAAGTATCATCAGTTTGATGCCTCCAGCGGCTCGCTCGGCATGGATGACGGCTACGGCGGGCGTGTGGAGGCCTTCCGCAAGGCGCTGCAAACCCACCTCGAACGCGGCCTGTGGTGCCGCGTGCATTACCACTACATCGGCGAGGGCCTCAGCAGCAGCGAGGCGAACTTCCGCGCCGCGCTCGACATCGCCAAACAGCATCAGGACAAGCTCTGGATCGCCGGCATGGCAGACATTTTCAAATATCAAACGTCGCGCAGCAGCGCGAAGCTCACGCTCGTGAAATCCGATGCGAACAGCCTCGCCTTTCAATTGGACTGCGGCACCGATGCCACGCTCTACGACCATCCCTTGACCATCGAGATCACGCCACCGGCGGCATGGGATGCGGCGAAGGTCACGATCAAGGATGCAGCGGGATCCTCCCTCAAGACGCACCTCTCCGAGTCTGCCAGCGGCCGCCTGCTGCGCGTGGAGGTCCCGCCGCGGACGTCTTCGTATGCGATTCTCTCGTCATTTTGATGCGCAGCGTGTTTGTGCGTGGAGCGCGAAGATGGAGAAAACACGATTTCCTGCCACATCACAGCGGCGCTGCTTATGATGAGGACGATGGCTGATGTTCCCGCCCCAGACCCCTCTTTGACACGCCGGTCGACGTTTCACACCACGCGATGGTCCATCGTGCTGCAGGCGCGGGCCGGCTCGCCGGATGACGCCGGTGCCTCGTTGGAAATGCTCTGCCGGCAGTACTGGCCGCCACTTTATGCCTATGTGCGCGGTCGTGGGCACTCACCGCACGATGCGCAGGATCTGACGCAGGAGTTCTTTTCCCGGCTGCTGGCAAAACACTGGCTCTCCGCCGCTGATCCCGCGCGGGGACGCTTCCGGTCGTTCCTGCTGATGGCCCTGAAGCGTTTTCTGGCGAACGAATGGGATCATTTTCGCGCCCAGAAACGCGGCGGCGGCACTCCTCGCTTCGAGTTGGACCCACAGGAGCTGGCGGAGATTCCCGCACCGGAGAGCACATCGGCCGATGCGGATGCGCTCTTTGACCGGCAATGGGCGCTGGCACTGCTGCAAAAGGTCATGCAGCGCCTGCGCGGCGAGCACATGGAGGCGGGCCGTGCGGCAGAGTATGAGAATTTGAAGCCCTGCCTCGTCGCCGAGCGTGGCGAGACGGACTATGAGGCGCTCGCCGTCGCGCTGAAGATGAGCGCCGTCTCCGCCCGCAGCGCCGTCCACCGCCTGCGCAAACGCTTCCGCGAAATCTTCCGTGATGAAGTCGCCGCGACTGTGGAAAAGGATGCCGACATTGAGGATGAAATGCGGGCGGTGATCGTCGCCCTGGGAGCGGGCTGAAGTTTTTTTCGCCTTTTTTGCCACAAAGAAGAGCGGTCGCTTAATTCATCCTCAGACGAATGAAACCCTCCCCGCCATCCAGCCTTGCCAAAGCTGACACTCTTGTGGACGGCTTGAGCGCCCGCCGTCTTGGTGCCTTGAACCTTTCTGCCGAAACAATGCCAGCAGTCGAGGGCTCGCCGGAACCGCTTGCTCCGGAAGCACTGGCTCCCTTCTTTCCTCAACTGGAGATACTCGAATGCCTGGGCCGTGGCGGAATGGGCGTGGTTTACAAAGCCCGGCAAAAATCGCTGAACCGGCTCGTCGCGCTGAAGCTGCTCGCCCCGGAGCGTGCGGGCGATCCCTTTTTCGCGGATCGTTTTGAAAAGGAGGCGCAGGCACTCGCCGCCTTGAACCATCCTAACATCGTCGGTGTGCATGACTTCGGCCTGGCGGGAGGTTTTTACTTTCTGCTGATGGAGTATGTGGACGGACTGAATCTCCGCCAGGTGCTCCATGAACGCCGTTTATCACCCCAGGAAGCGCTGAGCATCATCCCGCCTGTCTGCGAGGCGCTGCAATGCGCGCACAGCCGCGGCATCGTGCATCGCGACATCAAGCCGGAAAATCTCCTTCTCGACAGATCAGGCGGCGTGAAGATCGCAGACTTCGGCATTGCCAAGATGCTGCACAGCGCGCCGGACTTCGGTGCCGGTGCCCCGCCGCCTGCAAACATGCCGCTGGCCTCGCTGCCGTTTGGCACGCCGGACTACGCCGCGCCGGAGCAGGCGGACGGCCAGTCCGATCACCGCGCGGACATCTACTCGCTGGGAGTGGTGCTGTATGAAATGCTGACCGGTGAAAGGCCGCGCGAGCAGGCCGAGCCGCCCTCGAAGCGGGTGCAGGTGGACATGCGCATCGACGAGATCGTGCTGAGAGCATTGGAAAAGACACCTGAGCTGCGCTTTGCCACTGCGGCGGAGTTTCGCACGCAGGTGCAGGCCGCGGCGGGTCAGGATCAACCGGTCAAAACCGATCTTTCCCGCTTCACCGATGATCCCAAGAATTGGTATCTCTGGTTCATCTACCACTGCCGCGAAGACAGTCGCATCACCGTGCCCACACGCATCCCCGGCCTCGGCTGGACGCTGAACTTCGCGCACCCGTGGGCGGTGCCATTCCTGGTGGCTTTGTGCCTCGGTGTGTGGGCGGTGTATGCGCTCATGGAGGCCACCGGCACCTACCGCCGCTACGGCACCTGGACGATGCTCATCCTGCTGGTGCTGATCGTCCTGCTCTTCCAGAAACTCTCCAACCCCAACCGCCCCTCCAAACACCCATGAAACCCGCCGCCACCACTTCATCCTCCGCGCGCCAAAGCTTTGTTTTGCGTGCCGCCGCCCTGGTCCTCTTCACCGGATTACCCGGCATCCTGCTGCCTGCCCAGGCTTTGGAAAAATTCTCCTGGTTCATGGGCTACGGCCAGCCGCGGCTCGACCCTCTCTCCGTGTTCATGGCGGCAGATGCTGCCTGTGGCTCGGTGATCCTCGGTCTCGTGCTGTGGTTCCTCGCCCGCGATCCCGCCCGCTACCAACTGCTGGTGAGTTTGCTCGGCTGGGGTTTCCTCATCACCGGCCTCCTCTGGATTTCGATCGGCATCCAGTGTCCCCTGCCATGGTGGTGGACGAGCAGCGCCGCAGGCGGCTGCATGGCCGTCGGACTCCTGCTGCGCGGTCCCGGCGATACCGCAGATGCTTGAATCACCACGAGGCCAAATCCAGACAGGGAACTGGAACTTGAGGCGTTCTTTGAGTGTTGCCGGCCCTTCTCAAACGCCTCATGAAATGGTTTCTCCTTGCCCCTCTCCTCATCGGCCTCCCGCTGCACGCCGAAATCCTTGCCGGTATTGCGAAGGTGGACATCACCGACCGCACGGGACCGGTGAATGATCCGTGCTTTGCCAAAGCGCTCGTCTTGAAGAGCGGAGGGACCACTGCGGTGCTTGTGACAATCGATGCGGTGGCGATTGGCGGCATCGGACGCATCGGAAATGGCTTCCTCGCGAACGTGCGCCAGGAACTCGGTGATCTCGCCGACGAGGTCATCATCAATGCCAGCCACTGCCACGGGATCGTGCGCACAGATTTGCAGCAGCTCGTTGTACAGGCCGTCAAAGACGCGGCTAAGAACCTCGTGCCCGTCAAAGTGAGCGCAGGCACCGGCAGCGAGAGCCGCATCAGCGAAAACCGCCGCATGTTCCTCAAAGACGGCACGCAGATCGACATGCGTCGCGCCTATTCGATGCCGCGTGATGAGGAGGTGGTGAGCACCGGGCCGATTGATCCGCAAATCGGTCTGCTAAAGCTCGACCGCGCGGACGGCGCGCCGCTCGCCATCGTGTATCAGTTCGCCTGCCATCCGATCATGAACCCGCCGAGCAAGGGCAACTCGGCCGACTACCCCGGCTTTGCCTCCAAAGTCATCGAGGAGGCCACCGGCGCGATGGCGTTCTTCGTTCAAGGCTGCGGCGGCGACATCAATCCGGTGCATTACAAGGAAGTGAGCCGTCCCGCCGATGCCGAGCCGCTCGGCACCATGCTCGGCGCCAGCGTTTTGGCGGCGATTCGTCGATTTGAGCCGCAAAACGACGCCACGCTGAAAATTAGCCGCGAAGTGCTCCAACTGCCCCGCGCCGCCGATTTCGAAAAACGCATCTCCAACATCGAAACCGAGCAAAAAGCCCTCGTGGCGGCCCTGAAGCCCACGAACATCAATTTCAAGACCTTCCTGCCGCTGCTCATGCAGCACAAAATCTTCCCCGACGTGCCCTCGCACTACGCGCAGGGTTATCTCGACAACGCGAAGCTGCTCCAGCAGTTCGACGCTGACAACAAAGCCCTCGTCGAAGCCTACCTCGGCAATCTCGCCATCATGGAAAAGCTCACGCGGCTCAATGCGAACCTCGCCTTGCTCAAAAAGCATCTCGCCGACACCCAGGCCGCGAAAAGCCCCACGCTCGACGCCGAGGTCTGTGGCCTCCGCGTCGGAGCCTTCAAGCTCGTCACCTTTCCGGGCGAGATCACCGTGCAAGTCGGCCTCAACATCAAAAAGGCCGCGCAGGATGCGAACGCGCACGTCTCCGGCTACACGAACGGCTACATCTGGTACACCGCCACCGAACAGCAGCGCCGCAACACCGGCTACGCACAGGAAGATTGCGATGTGCTTGTTGCGCCCGAGTGGCAGAAGCTATTCGAGACGAAGGCAATCGAAGTGCTGCGCAGACTCGCCAAGTGAAGCTGGCTCCTTGAGTTTTTTACCGACCTTTGCCAACAGCAGGCCGACTCATACTCCCAGTCTCCTAACACGACACGGGTGGACGGCATCAACGAAAAGTCGTCGAGATACTCGTTTAGGCGTAGCAATGGTAATTCTCGACGCCGTCCGGAATGCCAAACCGTTGTTCCCAGAATTCACAGGTGTAAACGGGGTGTGATATTTTTGGTGATCATTCACATGCGCTGCGTTTTACCGGTCAAAAAGTGACTGGTTAAGCAGGACTTTGTGAAATTTTTCACAAAATCGGGTTGCCGCCCTTCTTGAGGGCCGGATAATCGCCGCGCTGATGTTCACGCCCCTGCTTGCCAATCTCGATCTCATTGCGCTCACCGCCTCGGTGGGGAAGATCGTGTTCCTGACCTTCATCGTCATCCTGCCGCTGGTCTCGATCTCCGTTTACTTCGAGCGGCGCATCTCCGCGGTGATCCAGGACCGCGTGGGGCCGAACCGCGTCGGCGTGCCGCTCACGCTCTTCGGTTTCAAGAAGGACTGGCAGCCCTTCGGCATCGGCGGCCTGATGCAGGCGGCGGCGGATGGATTGAAATTCATCCTGAAGGAAGACTTCGTGCCTGCGCATGTGCGCAAGTTCTACTACTGGCTCGCCCCGTGCCTCACGATGGTGCCCGCGCTGCTGACCTGCTGCGTGATTCCCTTCGGCAGCGAATTGAACCTGTCCTTCCTTGGCATCGCACAGCCGATCAAGCTGGTGATCGCCGATCTGAGCGTCGGACCGCTGTTTACCTTCGCCATCGCCTCACTCGGCGTTTACGGCATCGTGCTGGCCGGGTGGTCGTCGAATTCGAAATACCCGTTCCTCGGCGGCGTGCGTTCCAGCGCGCAGATGATCTCCTATGAAATCTCGCTGGGCCTCTCGATCATCCCGGTACTGATGATCTTCGGCGAGCTGAACCTCACCAAGATGTCCGCGTTCCAGGACGCCAACGGCTGGCTGCTGTTGCCGATGTGGGGTGAAGGCTGGAGCCTCGCGCGCTGGGTGCTGTTGATCCCGATCGCCATTTCGTTCTGCATTTTCACGGTTTCCATGTTCGCCGAGACCAATCGTCTGCCGTTTGACCTCGCCGAGTGCGAAACCGAGCTCGTGGCAGGCTATCACACCGAATACAGCTCGATGAAGTTCGCGCTGTTCTTCCTCGGCGAGTATGCGGCGATGATCATCGGCTCCGGACTTGCGGTGACGCTCTTCCTCGGCGGCTGGAGCATCCCGTTCGCACCGTATCTGGGCCTCGATTATCAGCCCGGCCACACGCCGTGGTGGCTGGGCCTGCTGCACATCGCCACGTTTTTTGCGAAGGTGTTCTGCTTCATCGTCTTCTTCATCATCATCCGCTGGACGCTGCCGCGTTTCCGCTTCGACCAGCTCATGGCGCTGGGATGGAAGGTGTTCTTCGAACTCGCCCTGGCGAACGTCTTTCTCACCGCGTTGCTGCTGTGGTGGTTTCCGCTGAAGTGAGGCATCAATGGCGCGCTTTGACCGTGATGTTGCCGGTCGGAACCATGCTGCGCAGCCATTCGGGAATTCCGATGCGTGAATTACCATCCTGACGTTTTCGCCACTCATCGTCGGTGAGCGTCTTGCCATCTCGTATTTCGTGGTAGGGCATCACCACCCCACGGCAAAGAACTTCGCGGCCTTCCCACGGATAAAGCACAAACATCAGCCGCGGTCTGCCAATAGCCGCGTGAAGGATCTCCCCCGTGCGCGGATCACTGCAAATTCGAGCAACGCGTGGCGCGTCGTCCACCGGGAAAATCATTGCCTGGCCGCGATACATCATGATCTCGGACAGAATATACCCGATGCTCTCGATCAATCGTCCGTCCTCCTCGGACAGAGGCACTTTTTGAAGTTGCTTTTCCGCCAACATCGACAGGCGCATGCAGAGAATCTCCAACTGGTGCCAAAGTCGGACCGTGTGGATGCGCTTGTTCTGGATTCTTTCCCAAAGCGGTGTTCCGGGCCGCGCATCCCGCTCCATTTCGGTGCGAAGTGCATCAATCAAGTCCGCCACTTTGATCAAATCCTCTGGCTTGGCCGATTCGGGATCGATCCCACTTCCGAATCCGTGATAGTCAGCCAGACTTTCATTGGCACTCCAAATACCGTCGAAGATGTCGTTCTTGGAGGGATTCTTGGAAGCGTTGTCTCGCAACCAGCGACTTTCCGCCTGCAAATCTTCGATCACTGGTGTCACAGGATCGTTGTTCACCTCCGCCTCAAAGGCGAGATTGCCCATCCTGCCAGCGACATCGCCAAGAAGCCGGAAAAACTCCGGCACCGGTTCCACAAAGCCCTTTTCATATGGTGCGGCACTTAAAACATGCGCCTCGGGCTTGGTTTGAAGCATCCACGCGTGTCGTTCCTGCGCCCAGCTTGCTGCCACGGTCTGCAGGGTCTTCATTTGCCAGGCATCGCCGTGCATGAATTCTGGAGCCCGTTTGTCCACCTCCGCGAGCACGCGGAGCGCCGCCCGATACATGAGGCCCATGTCTCCGTATCCCTCCACCACACGCTGCCACCACGCCAGAGGTTCCAGCTTGGTGTTGCTGTAAATTTCCACCTCGGGTCTCAGCGGTACAAGATCAGCGACCGTCTCCTTTCCAAGCAGCTTTTCCGCCAAAGGCAGGCCCAGCCATGCCGCGAACTCCAAGCCGGGAGACTTTTGCGGCCACGACACCCGTTGTGATCGCCCCAAGAACGTCATTGCCTCATCCTCGGGCAGCCGGAAGGCGCTCAACACACGGAACTCGCGTTCGGCTTTTTCAGGCAAAGTTGTGCGAATGCGGTCGCTGCCAATGACACGGGCGGCATTTTGCCGGCGGGTGAGATCTTCGACGTGCTTCGTAAAAAAGGCGGCATCCACGGTCACGGGAACCTCATCGGGCCGGGAGAGAACGGGCTCGCAGAGATCGCTTTCGTCGATGGCCAGGCCGAATGACATGGCAAATCGCTTCCGATGATTGAGCGCCTGATAAAGCCGCTCATGCGTGGCCATGTCGAGCCCTTCAGGCAGCAGTTTCGCGTCTTTCATCCCCTGGCCGTATGCCCACGGGGACTGCATCACCATTCCCATCATGTGGAAGGTCAGCAGTTCCTCATCGCGCTTCAGCCGGAACGGGACCACCTGCAGCCAGCGCAGGGCGCGGAAGTAGCGTTGCAGAGATGTGGAGTCCGCATAAAAGCCCACCGGCCGGAACAACGTGTAATCCAGCGCCACAAAGTCCGGTTCTGGTTCGCCGAGCCACGACGGCTTGTGGCGGCCTTCTGCTTTCTCGACAGCAGCCGCCTCGGTTTTGATGGCCTCCTTCAAATCCGTCTCACACGCCCCAAATTCATTCCCCTGCAAACACAGCGCCACGCCGATCACAAATTGTGCCTGTTTCTTGGCTGCGGCTATTTTTTCTGCATCGCCTCGATACATGCGTTCCGCTGTTGCCAGGAGCCTCCACATGTCCTGGCATAATGTCCGCAGATGCCGGGACTGAAACTCCTCCTGCTGCTTCAGTGTCTCCTCAAAGAGGACATGATAAGCGTTTAACACCGCATCGCTCGTCACAAAACGCGGGTAGCTGCCGTCCATGTAAGCCGTGAAACATTGTTTCACCTCCTGACGCGACACGAGCACTTTGTCCTTCGACAGTCGCTTCTGCTCATCTTCGCTCAGGTCTGACTTGGTTACAGAAACAGACCCATTAGGCGAAGAACCCCCATTTCCATCAGCCTGTGCCGCCAACGACTGCACAATAACCAATGACAGCATCACATACAGCGTCCTGCGCATGAAGCCCTTTTATTCCAAAAGCTGTGCTGCTGTCACGCTTCAAGTTGGCTTCTCCGCAGCCAGCGCGCCACCACCATCGCGGTCAGCGCGCCCAGGAGCCCGCCGAGTGTGTCGGCGATCCAGTCTTCCACGTCGCCACCGCTGCGGCCGGGGGTGAACGTTTGATGCCACTCGTCGAGCCCGCCGACGACGGAGCAGAAGAGCATTGTTAAAAGGATCGCGAGGCCGGTTTTTCGGGCGAAACCGGCAAGACGCAGGCCCAGAAGAAAACACGTGCCGCCCGCGGCGAAATAGGCCGCGTGTTCCAGCTTGTCGATGCCCTCCAGGTCCGCGGGCGAAGGCAGATTGCTCTGCTCCGAGAGCCAGTAGAGCACCGCAGCCCAGACGATGACGAGCACACGCCAGAATGTGGATTTGGACAGGAAGCGCGGAAATTTCATCGGCGGGGGACTACCATCGGCGCGGTGAACCGCAACCACGGATGCACAGTTCACACGGATTTCACAGACGGAGCCAGGGTTTGCGGTGTGTGCATTCCATCCGTTCCATTCGTGTCGTTCGAGGTCCATCTCGCCGCCCGCAAAGCGATAGACAATCGCGCGGCCTCGCGTTACTCGTCGCCCGCCCAATCTCACCACCATGAAACTGCATCTCACGCTCGCCGCCCTGTTCGCCGCCGTCTCGTTTGCCAGCGCCGAAGAAAAAGAACTCTTCAATGGCAAAGACCTCACCGGCTGGGATGGCAACATGGAGTTGTGGAGCGTGCAGGACGGCGCGATCACCGGCAAGACGCCTGAAGATCCGGCGAATCCCGGCAAGTCCATCCTCAAGCACAACACCTTCCTCGTCTGGCGCGCCGGCACGGTGAAGGACTTCGAGCTAACGCTGAAGTACAAGATGATCGGCGGCAACTCGGGCATCCAATATCGCAGCAAGGAACTGGAAAAAGGCGCTCAGGGACCCATCATCAGCGGCTACCAGGCCGACTTCGAAGCGGGCAAGACCTACAGCGGCATTCTTTACGAAGAAAGAGCCCGTGGCATCCTGGCGCTGCGCGGGCAGAAGGTCGTGATTCACGAGGGTGAGAAGGAAACGACCGACAAGAAGGGCAACGTCAAGAAAGGCCCGAATATCGAAGTCACCGGCAGTGTGGGCGAGTCCGATGCCATTCAGGCCGCGATCAAGAACGAGGACTGGAACGAGTACAAGATCGTCGCCAAGGGCGGCCACCTGCAGCACTTCATCAACGGCGTGCAAACGGTCGATGTGACCGATGAGACCGCGGTGGGCGCGAAGGAAGGCCTGCTCGCACTGCAAATCCACGTCGGCGGCCCGATGACCGTCCAGTTCAAGGACTTGAAGCTGGTTGAATTGAAGTAACCAATGGCATTCTTCACGCTGTCATGACCCGCCCGATTTTTTCCGCGATCCTTCTGCTCACCTGCGGCTTTGTTTCGAAAGCCGCCGCCGACACCGAGTACCTCGTCGTCAGCGGCGGGCCGGCGGTGAGGAAGTTTGAAGACCTGCGCAAGCCGGGCGAGCAGCACGACCGCTGGTGGGGAAATTTCATCCGCACCGCACGTGTGCGCATGCAGGAGATTCACGAAACGGCTCCCGCCGGCACGCACATCACGTGGCTCGTGTATCGCGATGGCTATGTGCGCCGCTCCGCCGAGGAGCACCAGCCGCTGACGCAGAACATCGAGTCCGTGCCCAAAGCCTACCCCTACATCAACCTCGTGTGGTTCCGCAGCACGGAAGAACTGATTCATTACATCAACCACGGCCCGAGGCGTGGCAGCATGAAGATCTCCGGCTTCGAATACTTCGGCCACTCGAACAAGTTCAGCTTCATGTTCGACTACAGTTCGGACACATATGCCACCTCCACCGCCTGGCTGCACCAGAACGACCTGCACAAGATCAGCGGCAGCGCCATCCTGAACAGCGCCTACTGCCAGAGCTGGGGCTGCCACACGGCGGAAAGCTTCAGCAAGGTGTGGAAACGCGCCACCGGTTCCAAAATGGTCGGCGCCATCGGCAAGACAGACTATTCCGACATGCATCTTCGCGACTGGCACGTCGGGCTTTCCAATGGAGCACGCTGGGTGGGACGCTGAGCGGGAGGCACGTCGACGTCACCCATGAAGGCAACCCGTGCCGCGTATGACCACTAACTAGTGGTAGCAGGGCAGTGATGACGAGTCAGAGGTGGATGCGAGGGCACGCTGCACGGAAGATTGGAAAACCGGATGGCAAACAAGGATATCGAACGGTGGAGTGATGAACGCAGGCTACCTTCCGGCCTTAGACGTTCATCATTCCTTGTTCGTCATTCGATGTTCACCTCATCACCGATCAAAACGGGATGTCGTCATCCTCCATGCCATCCGTGATCGGACCCTCGCCGAAATCGTCGTTCTGCTGGGCGGGAGCGGGACGCTGCTGCGGGCGTTGCTGGGGAGCAGGGCGCTGCGCGGGACGGGATGCCGGGCGATGCGATCCACCTTCTTCATCGCCGCCACCGCCGGAGCGTTCACCGCCGCCCTGCGGGCTGCCGAGGAACTGCATCTGCTCGCCGACGACGCGTAGGCGCGTGCGCTTCTGGCCGGTCTGCTTGTCCTCCCACGAGTCCATTTGCAAACGGCCTTCGATGAAGACTGGTCGCCCTTTGTGCAGGTATTTGCCGGCCAGCTCGGCCATTTTTGACCAAAGCACGACATCGACGAAGGTCACTTCTTCCACCTTCTCGCCGCTGTCCGAGGTGTACACGCGGTTCACCGCGAGACCGAGGTCGCAGACGGCGCTGCCCTTGGGCGTGTAGCGCACCTCCGGGTCGCGGGTGAGGTTGCCGATGAGCATGACTTTGTTGTAGGAGGCCATAATGGGCCATCTTTGAAGCCCGACACCCCGTCCGGCAATGTATTTTTTGTCTTCAAGACGGACCATGGCATGCTGAGACGTGCTGGAACTCATCGACGGCTTCATCCTCCATCTGGCGACCGAGCGCGGCCTGTCCGTGAACTATCAGGTGCTCGTGCGTGGATTTCTGGAGTCCTTCGCGTCGTGGTTCAAGGAAAGGCATCAGTCCGAAAAGCCTGCGGATGTGACGACCGATCACATCGCCGGGTTCTTGGCACAACGGAAGAAGGATGGCATCGCCGCGTCATCGGCGCGGATCGAATTGATCGCGCTGAAGATCTTCTTCCGCTGGCTGGTGGCACGAAAACACCTCATTGCTGATCCTGCGGATGCGATTCTGCCGCCGCGGCAGGAGAAGCGGCTGCCAGATTCACTGAACGAGGCCGAGGTGCAGAAGCTGGTCGAATCCGTGAATGGAATCAAACCGCTGGATCGTCGTGATCGGGCGATCCTGGAGCTGTTTTATGCCAGTGGCGTGCGTTTGTCCGAACTCGCGAATGCGAAGCTGGAAAACCTGAGCTTGGAGGAAGGCTGGATCCGCGTCACTGGGAAGGGATCGAAGACGCGCCTCTCACCTGTGGGTGGCGCGGCACGCGAGGCGATCGCCGCATGGCTGGAGCATGGCCGGCCGGCCTTGGTGAAGGCGAAAACACAGAGCCATATCTTCATCTCCAAGCTCGGCACGCGGCTCACGACTGCGCGCATCCAGCAGATCGTGAAGGAACGCGCCGCGGTGTGCGGCCTCGATCCCGCGCGCATCCATCCGCACCTGCTGCGGCACAGCTTCGCCACGCATCTGCTGAACAACGGTGCCGACCTGCGCGTGATCCAGGAAATGCTCGGCCATGCGGACATCTCGACGACGCAGATCTACACCCACGTCGATCAGGCGCGGCTGAAGGACGTGCACCGGCGGTTTCACCCGAGGGCGTGAGCACACACATCGCCCATGCGGGCATAAACTTCGCGTCCGGCACGGCTGTGCTCGATGAGATCATCGGAGAAGCGGATTTTGCCGGGCTCGAAGATCGTGATGAAGCAGGAGCCGCCGAAGCGGAAATAGCCTTTCTCATCGCCTTTCGTGATCGGAACGCCTGGCGTGTAGGTTTGCACGATGGAGCCGACGCAGGTGGCGCCGATTTCGAGCAGGAGCACATCGCCGAGCTGCGATGTGTGCAGCGTGGTGATCTCGCGTTTGTTTTCCCAGAGGATGGACGGGCGTTTGCGCAGTGCGATGGGACTGACGGAGTAGAGCGGGCCGTTGATGAGCTTCACGGCACTCGGAACACCTGAAAATGGGAAATGGAAGCGGTGGTAATCAACCGGGCAAAGGCGTGAGATGAGCAGGCAGCCATGTGCGAAGCGCTCTGCGATGGCGGCGTCTCCAAGCAGTGCCGTGAGGTCAAACCGGACGCCTTTGACGAAGAAATCGCCACACGCGGTGATGTCCGGCAGCACCAGATGCCTGCCGTCGGCGGGGAAAACGATCTCCTTTTCACCTATGGCAATGGGCCGGGCCTGCGGCTTGAGTTTGCGATAAAAGAACTCGTTGAAGGTGCGGAAGGAGTCCGGCGAGTCGGCGAACTCGCTCGTGTCCACGCCATAGGTGGCGAGGAAGGGCATGATTTTGGAGCGGCTGGCGGGCGCGTCCATGCGGCGGCCATACCAGCTCGAAAAGGCGGAGCGTTTCACCAGCGCGTGCAGCGGCAGGGCACCGAGCGGGTTTTCATACGTGAAGCGCAGGAAGCCCTCGCCATACACATGCTCGGTCTCGAGGCGCTGTGTGAGGCGGTTGAAAAAAGTGATGGGCCCGGCTGGCATGGGACTTGTTCACATAGCGCCATGCCAAGAAAACGCCACACGAACAAAGCTGGCGACAAAGCCGATTCCGCGCATAGTCGCGCCCCCTGACTGATCCCATGACCGAACCCGAAGCCAGCAACGACAACCAGCCGGAGACCCAACCCGGCTGGGTGGACCTTTCCGATCTCAAACTGATGCCCGCGTGGGTCGGTGACATGGGAAAAGAAGACAAGATCAAGCAGCGCTACGCAGATCGTGACGACAGTGATCGTCCGCGTCGTGATGGCGGTGGCCGCGGTGAACGCCGTGGCGGCTTCGGAGATCGTGATCGTCGTGGCGGGCCCCCGCCGCGTCGTGATGGTCCCGGTGGTGGTCCTCGCCGTGATGGACCTCCAGGTGGTGGGTTTCGTCCGCGTGGCGAAGGTGGTCCGCGTCGCGATGGCGATGATCGCCGTGGCCCGCGTCGATTTGGCGATCGTGATCGCGGCGGTCCGCCACAACGCGAGTGGATCGAGCTGCCTAAGGACGTGCAGGTCACGATTTATCCCGATGACAAGGCCGTGGACGCGCTCGCCGCGCATGTGCGGCAAAGCGGTCATGCGTTCAGCATGTTTGATGCGTCGCGCCTCGTGCTCGCGGGCGGGGAACGCTTCGTGGTGCGCTATCGCTGCGCCGAAGAACGCCCCACGGGTCTCTTCAACGTGCCGGGCGACGGCAGCCTCTTCCTCACGCGAGATGAGGCGCTGGCACATGTGCTGCACAGCGCGGCGCTGGATGAGTTTTACCGCGCCGAGGACATTGAGCTGGAAGCCCCGAAAGGCGAGTTTCAATCCGTGGCCGTGTGCGGCATGAGCGGGGAGATCATCGGCCCGCCGAGTCATCACAGTTATCAAACCGGCCTCATCCGCCTGCATCGCGAGCGCTTTGCGAACATGCCGTTCGAGGACTTCAAGCGCCGCGTGAAGGTCGAGGCGAATCCTGAGCTCGTCGCGAAGTGGAAGGAAAAGATGAGCAAGGGCCAGCGCTGGGTCTGCCTGAAGGTTGAGACTCCCGAAGGCGGCGAGCCGCTCTCGTTCAGCTCACGTGCCGACGTGGAGGCGCATTTCCGCCGCACCTTCGGCAACGATGCCGTCATCGAAGTGCGCGAGGTCAATGTGCATGGCAACATTGACAAGCAGAAGCTCGCGCCCGCGCTGTTTATGATGCTGCGCCAGGCCGTCGATGCGGCGCGGAAGCACCTCTTTGAGATTTCGCAGAAACTTGGCGCCGGTCTGGAGCGTCGTGGGCTCAAGCTCTTCAAGCGCCGCGCCGGCAAGCAGTATGTCTGCCGCGTGAAGCCGCGCGCCGTCGAGAACGGCATGGTCTTCTCCGACCGTCTGGCCGACATTGTGGAGATCTTGAAGAAGAACCACGGCATGACGATGCAGGCGCTCGTCGAGGCCATCATGCCCTCGCCACCGCCGATGGATGGCGCCGATCCCAATGCGCCGAAGCATCCTACCGAGGCGCAGATCGGAGTCATCAAAGACATCCGCTGGCTCGCGAATGAAGGCTACGTCATCGAATACAGCGACGGCATGGTCTTCCTCGGCGTCCAAGGTGAACCCCAGCCTGCCGCGAAGAAGGAAGCCACTGCGCCTGCCAGCGATGAGGTGGCGGCTGAAGAACCTGTGGTAGAATCGCCTGCCGAGCCGGCTTCCGAAGCAGAATCCGCACCGGAAGCCACAGAAGCCTCTCCTGAAACCTCCGAGGTGGCTCCAGAGGCCAGTGTCGAAGCCGTCAGCGAAGGGACCACAGCATCCGAACCGACTGAGCAGCCGCTCTGACGTTGTGCACGCGGAAGATGTGCGCGCCGCGGCTCATGCCTGCGGCGATGCAGGCCACCGTTCCCGGATCGCGTTCGAGCGCAGGCACGCCGAGGACATCTCCGATGACCGTTTTGCGTGAAACGGGCAGCAGGATGGGCCGCCCGAAGCGCTGGAGTTTTTCCAGCTCGCGGCAGATCGTCAGATTGTCATCGCGCTGCTTCGCGAAGTCGATGCCGGGATCAAGGATGATGTTTTCGCGCGGCAGGCCGACGCTTTCGGCCATGACGAGGCGTTGCTCGAAGAAACGGTCGAGCGTGTCCATGATGCTCTCATACTGCACATGCGTGTGCGGCACCTTCGGCTCTCCGACGCTGTGCATGATGAGCAGTCCCGCGTTATGCTCGGCGCAAAGCTTCGCGTTGAAGGCGTCCGGCAGGCCGCTGATGTCGTTGATGAGTTCACCGCCGAGCGGCAGCACCGCCGCGATGACATCAGAACGCCAGGTGTTGATGGAAAGCAGCGGCGCATTGAAGCGCGCCTTCAATTCCGGCCACTTCGCGAGGAAAGGCCGCAGACGGTCGATTTCCTCGTCCGCGCTGATCGCCTCGCGATTCGTGCGCGCGCTCTCCGCGCCGATGTCGATGATATCGGCGCCGTCATGAAGCTGCTGCTCCGCCTGCGCGAGCGCCGCAGCGGGATCGAGCGTGCCATCACCGCAGAACGAGTCGTCATTGATGTTCACGATTCCCATCACCAGAGGGCGGCGGGGGAACTCGATGCGTTGTTGCCTTGCCTGCCAGATCATGTCGTTGCGTGCTCAGATGCCCTGGGCGGCTGGTTCGGTTCACGTGTCATCGTCATGGCATGTAGAGCATCAGATCAAAACTTTGTCACCTGTTGGTTCCCAGGCTTTAATTGTTTTGATTTGTGATGGCTGACCACGATCAGACGTCCACACCGTGGACGGGTTGTTCTGCCTCGCGATGGAGTTTGTCGACGGCACGTATGTGCGGGGATGATCCTTGGACGACAACAACGCGGTTTCAACCACGCCAAATGGCTGTTGTTTGCCTGTCTGGGGAAGGGGGCTGCGAGTATGGGACGCTTGTTGTTGCGTCTCGCGTTCTTTGCCTTTCTCTTGCCTCACGATGTCCGCGACCGATCCTCCAGACGATCTTCATGACATTTTGCCGGGCTTTGAAGTGACCGACTTCATCGGCCGCGGTGGGATGGGGGCGGTGTACAAGGCGCGGCAGGTGTCACTGAACCGAGTGGTGGCGGTGAAGTTGCTTGCGGCTCACTCGTTGGCCGGCGGGCTGGATTTCGCGGCGCGGTTCAAGATCGAGGCGCAGGCGATGGCACGGCTTTCGCATCCGAACATCGTGCCGGTGCATGACTTCGGCGAGACGGGTGGCAGGCGCTTGTATTATGTGATGGAACTTGTTGATGGCCTGGATCTGGCGAAACGCCTCGAAGGCTCGGGAAGGCTGCCGCCGGACGAGGTGGCGCGCATCGGGCTCGCTGTCTGTGACGCGCTGGCGTTTGCCCACGAGCAGGGTGTGGTGCATCGCGACATCAAACCATCGAACATCCTGCTGACAGAGCGTGGTGCGGTGAAGGTGGCGGATTTTGGCCTCGCGAAGATCGACGATCCGGCGACGATTTCGCTGACGATGTCCGGCACGTCGATGGGAAGCCAGGGTTACGCGGCGCCGGAGGTGTTTTCCAAAGCACGTGACGCCGATCATCGCGCGGACATCTACTCGCTCGGAGTGGTGCTTTATGAAATGCTCACGGGTGACGTGCCGCGCGGCATGTTCAAGCTGCCGTCGGAAAAGGTGGCCGGACTCGATCCGCGCTGGGATGCCATCGTCTGCACAGCGATGGAGGAAGATCGCGCGGAGCGCTTTCAGAGCGTGGAGGAACTGAGGACGGAGCTGGCGAGGCTGTCAGACGCTCCGGCTGGCGCGCTCGTTCCGATGGTCGAAAAGAACACAGCCGGGCGGGAAGAGGTCACGATTCGTGCTTCGACGCGCCGCCTGAACTGGCGGCGTGTGGCGCTGGCGGGGCTGACAGTCGGTGCGATTGCCACGGCCGGCGGGTGGCTCAACTGGCCGCGCCCTGAGCCGGACGCCAATGCTTCCAAAAGTGTGTCCACGGTGACGGGCGACTGGCAGAACGTGCTGGCACAACTCGACCTGAAGAAGGACATCGTCGGCGGGAAGTGGCGGATGGAGGGCGGCTCGCTTACAAACCTGGTCGAGGCGAGCAACTCGCTGATCCGCCTTCCTGTGCAGACGGACGAGAGCTACGCGCTGCGTTTACGGCTGACGCGGCTGTCTGACTCCGGAGGCTATGTTGTTCTCGCGGTGCGGTTCCGGGACCACTCCACTTCGATCGTCTTTGACGATACTCCCTATCCTTTCGTGGGAATTGCTTCGATTGACGACAAGCCGCCGTCGCTCAACGGCACGGGTGTGAAAGGCAGGACGCCTTTTCTCCCGATCGGCGGGTCACGTGAACTGGTGGTGTCCGTAAACGAACAGGGTTTGGTGGTGGATTCTGATGGCACTACAATCGTCAGTTGGAAGGGTGGATGGTCACGACTCTCACAAGATGGGCCCGGCGTTCTCACAGGATTCGGCAGGAAGCCCGCAACCGGCATCGGCTGCCATACCGGCAGAATCGCCATTCATTCCATTGAGTGGAGGGAAACAGATCCCGGTGCTGATGTGAAGAAACCAGAAGCACCCGCGCCTGATGTTGATTTGGAAACGCTCCAGTTCATTGCCTGGCTTGCGACGCTGCCGCAGTCCACCGAGCCCACACACATCGAGCACAAGGTGCCTGATTTCATGATCGAGGGATCGAATCGGAATCTCCGCAAGGTGTCGGAGCTTCCTCCCCGGCCGTTCCAGGTCACGCGCGTGCGCATCGGTCCGCTGGAGATGAACGCAGAGGCGCAGGAACAGTTGAAGACGCTCTCCAGATTCGACCGTCTCTATGACCTGCGCCTGTATGCCGTCTCCGACTCCCGCATCCTGCCGTATCTGGAGCCGCTTGTGCATTTGGGCACGCTCATCGTCAAAGCCGATCCGACGAAGTCACCGGCCCCGGCTCTCGCAGACGAGGATTTGCAGTTCCTCGCCAAACTCAAGGGCTTGAAGAGCCTTCGATTGGAAGGCTGGGCTGGACTGACGGGAAGCGGCCTGTCCCATCTCACGGAAAAGCGCAGGCTCGAATCGCTGACGCTCACCGCCTGCCCTGCGCTGGACGACGCGGGCCTTGCTGAGATCGCGAGGTTTTCAAAGCTGCTGTCGCTGGCGATTCACGATGGCGGCAGCATCACGGATGCAGGAATCGCGAAACTCTCCATCCTGAAGGGTCTCATGTCTCTTGGCATTGAGAGTTCGCCAGACACAAAGCTGTCATCGGCTGCTTTCAAAACTCTGGCTGGAGCCCCCCAGCTACGCACGCTTACATTGGGCAGTTCGGTTCCAGGCAATTGGTTCGAAGGTGTTTCCAGCGTCACGCAGTTGCATCGCCTGCAATGCAGCCGCAACAGCAGTGTCAAAGACGAGCAACTCGCCTTGCTCAAGCCCCTCAACCACCTCCGCATCCTCCTCCTCGACGACACCGACATCACCGGTGCTGGATTTGCAGGATTCACCGGCTTCGACGAACTCGAAGAATTGAACATCGAAGACTGCCCGATCAGCGATGATGGCCTGCGCCTCGCGATCAAAGCGTTCCCGAATCTCCATTCGCTGACAATCTCGCGAAACCACCCCACCTTTTCCACGGCTGCGATGGTGGAAACGTTGTTGCGGGCCGGCAAGCTGACCAAGGCCAGTTTTCGGTATCGATTCAACGACGAGGACATGACGCCGATCTCCCGACTGGCCATGCTGAAGGAATTGGAAATCGCAGGTTCGGATGTCACGGATGCCGGCATCGACCACTTGCGGCCGATGACTGGCCTCACACGCCTGGACCTGTCCAATCTGAAGCTCACCGACGCTTGCGTGCCTTCCTTGATGGAATTGCGAGGTTTGCAGGAGCTTGGGCTCACAGGCACGGCGATCACGGACAAAGGTCTGGCTCAACTGAAACAGGCGCTGCCGAAGTGCGAGGTCACAAAGTAAAACGAACTCGAAGCCGCTGGAGGCTATGCTCCGCGTCCGATCACCGCCATGAGGTGCGCCAGCTCGTTTTTCACCTCGTCCCGGCTGTTCACCGTCTGGGCGATTTCTTCCTCGATGAGCTTGCCGTAGCGCTTTCTCATGCGGTGGACTTGCAGGCGCAGCGTGCCTTCGGCAACGCCAAGTTTTTTTGCCACGGCTGCGTATGGCGTCACATTGTCTCCGAGCGGGAGGAACTCGCGGAGTTGCTCGTAGCCGTCGAGATTGTCCGCGCTGGCAAATTCCGCGCGCAGTTTCTTCTCGGCGGCTTCGAGCACGCCCTGCGCCCACGCGCGGTCAAAGAGCGTATCGGGATCGTGGATGTCAGCGGGTTCATGTGTGTAGCGCTCCTCTGCGGCCACATCATCGAATGAAACCGTGACCCCGGCCGGGCCGCCGCGCTTCTCCGCGCTGGCATGGCGGACGTGATTGCTGATGACGCGCTTGAGCAGGGAAAGCATGAAGGAGCGCATCAGACCCTTCTCTTCCCGCGCCGCCTGGATCGTCTCGCTGGCGATCAGACGTTGGAAGAAAGTCTGCGTCAGATCCTCCGCGTCCATGGCATTGAAACCGCCCCGCCGTGCGAAGGCATAGATCGGATACCAATACTGCCGGCAGATCTCGTCCATCGCCCGCGCCGCCTCGGCCTCGCCACCCTTTTGCACGCGACGAATCAGCGTCCAGCGCGTGGCGGGGAAGGGTGTGAGTTTGTCGGGATCGACCTGGGGCATCGGCATGACAGACAACGAACTTCCATGAACGCTGCAACAAACTTTCGTCATGAGTTGCAGGACCGTCCTGTGTTCTCTTCGTCATCAAGGTGCCGTGCCACGAAAGGCGAGCACGGCATTCAAGCCGCCGAAAGCGAACGAATTCGACAACGCGGACCTGATCACAGCCGGCCTCGCGTGATCGGCGACGACGTCGATGGCGCAATCGGGGTCGAGCGGGGTGCAGTTCAGTGTGGGGGGCAGGATGCCGTGATGGATCGAGAGAACGGTGGCGACGGCCTCGATGGCGCCTGCTGCGCCGATGGTGTGGCCGTGCATCGATTTGGTCGAGCTGATAGCGAGATGATTTGCGTGATCGCCGAACACCTCACAAATGGCGCGGACTTCATTGGCGTCGTTGCCGGGAGTGCCTGTGCCATGGGCGTTGATGTAGTCGATTTCGAGGGGATCGAGGCACGCGTCGGCAAGCGCCGCGCGCATGGCCGATGCGGGCCCATCAAGTGACGGAGCCGTGAGATGATGCGCGTCCGCCGTCATTCCGAAACCGGCCAGTTCGGCGTAGATGCGCGTTCCACGTGCTTGCGCGGCATCGAGCGGCTCCAGCACGAGCATCGCGCCGCCTTCGCCGAGGATCATGCCATTGCGCTCGGCGCTGAACGGTTTGCAAGTGGTCGGAGAAACGACCCGGAGTGCATCCCACGCACGGAGACATCCGGTGTTGAGCATGGCCTCGCTGCCGCCAGCGACGGCCGCATCCATCGCACCCATGCGCAGCAGCCACAGCGCCATGCCGAGCGCATGGGCCGATGACGCGCAAGCGCTGCTGATGGTGAAGGCGGGGCCGCGCAGGCCGTGGTGCATGGAGATGTGGCTGGCGCCGGCGTTGGGCATGACGTTGGGCACGATCGTTGGAGGGAAACGCTTTTTGTCCTGGCGGTAGAGCCGCTCGTAAAACACATCCTGCGTGATTGCTCCACCGATGCCGCAGCCGGTGATGACGCCAGCCCGGCTCTTTGCTTCATCATCAAAGACAAGGCCGGAGTCCGCGATGGCCTCATTGGCCGCTGCGAGCGCGAACTGCGCGGAACGATCCATCCCTTGATGAATGCGCGATTCAAACAGACGCTCGGGATCGAAACCGCGCACGGCCGCCACCTGTGTGAATCCAATGTCAGGCTCGGGAGGATCGAGCGGCGCGATGCCGGTCGTGCCGGACGCGAGGGCGCGCCAGAACTCGTCACGGCTGCTGCCAATCGCCGAGACGACCCCGATGCCGGTGACGACGATGCGGCGGCGTTCGATCACGATGCGGTCTCCTCCTTGTTGCCCCCAAAGTCGGCGGTTTCCCCGGCGAGCAGGCGCTCGACACCGCGCACCACGTCGCGCACCCCCCGGATGTTGCGGATGCCCTCGTCCGGGATGTCGATGTCAAACTCGTCCTCGATCTCGAAGAGGATTTCGTTGGCGGAGAGCGAGTCGATCTCCAATTCGTCAAATGTGCAGTCAACGCGCACGTCCTTGCCTTTGGCGATCTTGCTGATCGCGCGAATGACCCGTTCCTCAGTTGTTTGCATGGGGATTCAAAAGATTTTGTTCGTGAGCCTGGAGTTGCCACGATAGACGGACAGTTGCTTTTTCATGACGAAATACACGGGCATGGCGCCGGCGATCATGAGCAAGGAGATGGTTTGCGAGGGGGAGAGCGGATCAATGAGCCTGCCACGCGGATCGTCACGAATGAACTCGATGAAGAATCTGAACACGCCGTAGGCGGCCATGTAGAGCGCGAAGCTTTGGGTGAAGCCCCGCTTCACGAGATGAAACATGACGGCGAACAGGAAAAACAGAAACGCCGCCTCGAAGAGCTGCGTCGGCATCGCTGGGTGGTTCAGCTTGGGGAAGCGCACGCCGAGCCATGAGCTGGTGGGCTTGCCGTAACAGCAGCCGCCGAAGAAACAGCCGACACGTCCGCACGCCTGTGCAATGCTGATGCACAGCGCGGCGATCGCGCCGACCTCGACCATGCGCGGTCCGTGCTTTGGCCGCACGAAGGCAAAGTAGCCGGCAAGAAACGTGGCAACGCCGCCGATCAGGCCGCCAAGGAAGGTGACGGACCCTGTGATGTGAAATCCGGCGGCGGGATGCTCGATGTAGTCATACCACGCCTGAAAAACCGCGGCGGAAAAGAAGCCGAACGCGATGGCAAAATAGGCGTTCCGTTCCAAAGCGCGGGCGAAGTCACGATTCATCTTTTTCACACGTACGAAATGCCGGCCGACCGCGAAGCACAGGATCAGGCCGATGCCGATGCAAATGCCGTTCGTGTTCAAATACGGCTGGTTGAAGAGCTTCGGATACATGGTCAGCCGTCGCGGTTCATGTCTGTGATGGGCGCAGGCGCAACAGATCGTTCACTTTCGGCGCAATGGTTTCAAGCGTCAGGAACATCGGCTGATACGGAGCCTCCGCCGTGCCCACCAGCGGACCGAAGGGCGTGAACCCCCCGCGGCGATAGAGCCTCGTCTGACGCGTGGTGCCAGAGATCACCGCGAGGTCGTAGCCCTTCGATTGCGCATGCTGCCAGAGCAGTGTGGACAGGCCGTGAAACACCGGGCCGTTGCGGAACTCGGGTTCGATGGCGAGAAGGCGGATTTCACAGACGGAGCGGCATGGAGGGAGGTAGGAGTCGAGATCCGGCAGCTTTTGATCCAAGGAAAACGGGCGCTTGTCACGCACGGCCATCATCCCCGCGAGCTGACGGCCGTGAAGGGCGATGAGGTAGGTGTTCTCCGCGTGAAACTTGTCCACCAGACGACATGCAGCAGACGGCTGGTGCTGCGGGATCTCCTCAACAAAGGTCCGGTAGTTCAGCTCATGAATGCGCTCGAATTCCCAGTCTTCCGTGGCGATTTTGAATTCCAATGCAGGCAGGTCATTCATCATCACAGTCTGGTTTTTTCGTGTCACGATGCTGGCAGCGCCCGCGCAGGACGGCAAGCTCAGCAGCGATGTTTTTTCGATGGGCGAAAAGAATCAGCGTAACGACGACAGCAGCACCGACGATGATGAAGGCATCGGAACCTCGCACGATGAAGACAGCAGGCATCACGGCGACTGCGAGCAAGCCGCCGAGAACCACGTTCCGCAGTGCCGCACACGCGATGGCAGCCAGCACGCCATACGCCATGGCGCCGATGATGTCGAAAACCAGGAGTGCTCCCAGCACCGTGGACAGGCCTTTGCCTCCTTGGAAGCGGAGTTGCACCGGCCAGACATGACCGATGATCGCTCCGGCTCCGGCGAGCAGCTCCAGCCGTGCGTCACCGGTGAAGTATCTTGCCAGCCAGACGACGACCGCGCCTTTCAGCGCATCACCCGCCATCGTGACCACAAAGGCCCACTTTCCCAGAATGCGCCCGGCGTTTTTTGCACCGACGCTTCCGCTGCCAAGCGCGCGAATGTCCTTGCCGGTGCAAAGCCGGACAAGGTAATAGCCGGTGCACACACAACCGGCGAGATAACTCAAAAGCGGGATGGCGATGTTCACGCGCGGGGTGTGAGGGCTGGGAACCAGCAAAGATACAAATACAGGACCGGCGCCGTGAACAGCAGGCTGTCGATCAAATCGAGGACGCCTCCGATCCCGGGCAAAAGCGCACCGGAGTCCTTCACGCCAGCCTCACGCTTGAAGGCTGACTCGACCAAATCTCCCGCCACTGCCGCCAGACCCAGCACGAGACCGAGCAGCGCGGCCTCGAGAGACCTCATGTGCGCGAGTCCGTCATTCGCGAAGTGCGCGATGATCATGCTCGTGGCGACGGCCGTCAGGAGCGCGCCGCAAAGACCTTCCCATGTTTTGCCCGGACTGATGTGCGGGGCGATTTTGTGACGGCCGGCCAGAGAACCGGCAACATAACCCCCCGTGTCGCCGAGCTTGGTCACCGCCATGAGATAAAGCAGCCAGGCCCTGCCATGCGGGTGGATGCCTTGGAGAAAGTAAATCTTCTGCATGAAGTTCAGCAGCCAAGGCACATACAGCACGCCGAGGAGCGTGAGTGAGAGAGAGTGAATGGCAGAATTGCCACTTGCGAGGAAGAGACATCGCGTGCCGGACACCAGCACGAACAAGGCAAGAAGGCCGGTCTCGAATTCGCCATGCGTGGCAAAGCCCTGACGGGAATCATGCCCGCCGGTCAGGAGGAAAAAGCCGCCCGCGATCAGCAACGCCCCAGCGGTCATTCCGCCCGCCTTCCAGCATGCCCATCCGCGTTTCTCCCACAGTGTGTGAAACTCGGCCTGCCCTGCCAGTGCGACGATCAGCAAAAGCACCAGCAAAATCAAATCGGCCACGGCTTCTCCTCCCGGCAGCATCACAGCCAGCATCACCGACCAAAGCACGACAAACGACACGGCCCGCCGCCGCAACACGCCGGGTTTGCGGGGAACTGCGGCTGCTGAACCAGGAAGCGCGGGCATCAGCCTGCGAGGCTAGCCAGCGTGGTCATGGCCGGCAAGCTGTCGATTGCGGAGGGCACCGAAGATTTTTTCGATTGGAGGTAACAATCCGCGCCATGCCGTGAATGGAAGGTGGAAATGCACTTTTGCCGCCATGAAAACACGCCTTCAGTCTCGGCTCACAGACCTCGCTCTCTCCTTGTTCAGCCTCTCTCTGCTGGCGGCTGTGTTCACCGCGTGTCAGCACGATCCTGGGAGCTTCACCATCGACACTCCGGGGAGTTTTGCGAATCTGACCACGCTTACGGACATTTCAGGTTCCTGGGACAGTGGTAGCGAAGAGGGATCTCTCACCGCCGTGAAGCTGACGCTCATGCGCAGCTCCGACAACAAGTTCTGGAATGGAACCTCGTGGGGCAATTCGTTTGATCTGCCGACGACAGTGGGCTCGGGCACCTGGAGCATCGCTCCGGGAACGAATCTTCCTTCGGGGGCCGATTTGCAGCCTGACTATTACCTGATTGAAGCCTACGCGGACTTCACTCTCGAGCCGAGCACTCACAATGTGATGTTCACGGTGGGGGTGCCTGCGCCTCCCGTGCTTCCGTCTCCTTGGGCTTGGGGGAGCAACGGAGATGGCCGGCTTGGTGTGGGAAACCTGCCGGGAGGCAGCACCCCGATTCCCGTCTTCATGCGTGGTGCGCTCGAAGGCAAGATCGTCACCGGCATGGCGGCCGGTGGCAGCCACACTCTGGCACTCAGCAGTGAGGGGCGCCTTTATTCATGGGGAAACGACGACTCCGGCCAGTTGGGATCGTCCGATCCATTGGACAACTTCGGCAGCCTGCTCCCCTTCACAGGCACTCCCGTGAAGGTGGACGACACGGGCGTGCTGTCAGGCAAAGAGATGGCCTCCATGGCGGCAGGTGACCAGCACAGCCTCGCCGTCAGCTCCAACGGCCTGGTGTTTGCCTGGGGAGACGACCAACATGGGCAGCTCGGCCGGGGCACGTCGGGCGTGGGTGTTCATTCCGATCTGCCGGTGGCAGTGAGCGGATTGCTTGTGGGCAAACATGTCAAAGCCGTTTCGGCCGGACTCTCCCATTCCGTCGCGTTGACGGACACCGGCGAGTTGTTCGCCTGGGGGCATAACTCCAGCGGGCAACTGGGTGATGGCACGTCAGCAGTGGAAAGAACCACGCCCGTGGCGGTGACCGGATTGAGCGGCATTGTGATCACCGCAGTCGATTGCGGCTATACGCATAACCTCGCCGTGACGAACGACGGCAAGCTCTACGCCTGGGGTGCTGGAGCCAACGGACGGCTGGGCAATGGCGGCACCGCAGACTCCAATGTCCCCCTCCTGATCAGCGGCCCGTGGGGCACAAGAAAAATCATTGCCGTGTCCGCCGGTGCCGCGCACAGCCTCGCGGTGGACGAGGATGGCAAGGTCTATGCCTGGGGTGAGAATATCAAAGGCCAGCTCGGCTTGGGAGACCTGGCTCAGCGCCTCACCCCCGTGCAGGTGACCGGCGTGCTCGTCGGGCAGGACATTCATCGTGTCGAGGCCGGTGCCGAGCACAGCTTCGCACAGACCCACGACAACAAAGTCTTCACTTGGGGCGGCAACGACTCAGGACAGCTCGCACGCTCTACCGCGCCAGATGATTTTTCCCACACGCCGCAGGAAGCCGTGCTGACCGCCGCGCTCTCCGGTGGCCGGGTTATTCTTGGCCTGTCGGCGGGGGATTATCACGTGGAGATGCTCACCGGCTTCACGCCCAATCCCGATCCTGAAATTGAAGTCGAGGCGCAAGGAGTGGCGCTGGTGGACGGCAGTGGACCAGGCATCAATTTCGGTGCGCAGTCTTATGGCAACTCGGTGCCGGTTTGGGTGACGGTGCGCAACGTCGGGCACAGCGATCTGACCGATCTCGAGGCCTGGGTGGACGGCCCGGATGGGATCGACTACTGGACCATCTTCACCTCGCCACCGCTTGGATCCACGGACCCTGGCAACACCACAGGATTCTATATTTTCTTCCAGCCTTTTGGGAACGCCAATCCCGCCCCGACCACGCACAACGCGGTTCTGCACATCGCGAGCAATGACGCGGACGAAAACACCTTCGACATCGCGCTCACGGGCACGGGCTATCCTGCCGGAAAGCCCGAAAGCGGATTCAATGCGGGCCTGGACGGTCATGTCATCGCCACGGCCCTGCAGCCGGATGGCAAGATCCTGCTCGGCGGCAGCTTCTGGAACGCCCAGCCGACCGGCTCGCCATCGCCAGTTCCGCGCTTCCGCATCTTGCGGTTGAACGCCGACGGCACACTCGACCCCGCATTCAATCCGAATGCGAGCAGTTGGGTCCATGCCATCGCAGTGCAGCGGGACGGGAAGATCCTCGTTGGCGGCGAGTTCATGTCCCTGCAGCCCGGAGGTGGAGCGAATCCGACCTTTACCCGGAAGCGTCTGGCGCGGCTCAATGCCGACGGCACCGTCGATGAGAGCTTCAACACCGCAATCAATGATCAAGATCCGAACAATGGTGTCATCCGCTGCATCCTGCCGCTGCCCGACGGGAAGATCCTGATTGGCGGCAATTTCACCCAGATCAATGACGGCAGCGGCGCCGTGACGAGGAATTTCATCGCGAGGCTGAACAGTGACGGTTCCCTCGACACCGACTTCAATCCGGGCACCAACGGCGAGGTGTTCACGATGGCTGTCGATGCGGAGAACAAGATCCTGTTAGGCGGCTACTTCACCGCAGCGGGCGGAGCCACGAGATACCGGCTGGCTCGGGTGGACATGCAGGGAGCGCTGGATGGCGACCTGAATCTGCCGGTAAACGGCGATGTGCATGCGCTGGCAGTGGAGAAAAACGGAGCGGTGCTCGTTGGTGGCAATTTCGCCTCGGTGGGAGGGGTGTCGGCCCCGAATCTGGCACGCATCAAACCTGACGACACCATGGACACGGATTTCATGCCTGCTCCAAACGAGCGCGTGTATGGATTGGGTGTGCAGGCCGACGGCAGCATCATCGCCTGCGGAATTTTCACCGCGCTCCAGCCTTCGGGCGAACCGGCTCCCACCACACGGAATCACGTTGCACGCTTGTTTCCAGGCGGTTCGTTGGACTTCTCCTTCGACCCGAATGTCACGGGCAATACGGTGAATGGCGTGGTGATTCAACCCGATGGCAAGATCATCATCGGCGGCCAGTTTTCGAACGTTGGCGGCCAGCCGCTCAATCATCTTGCGCGTCTTGACGGCAACAAGGTGACCAGCGTGCTCACCGTTCCCAGCCTCAGCTACCTCACTTGGGAACGTGGCGGAGGCACACCGGAAACTTCGGACGTGTGGTTTGATCTTTCCACTGACAGTGGCAGCACCTGGACAACCTTGACTGGTACTGTGAGCCGTTCGCCCTCGGGCTGGCAGCAAACGGGCATCTCCCTTCCCGCCACCGGACACATTCGTGCCCGCGCCCGAATATCCAGCGGAGGTTTCAACGGCTCCTCGAGCATTGTGGAAAAGATCACGGTCTTCGGTGAGCCGCCTGACATGCTCGTGTTGAAGGATTCGATTCCAGTCTCCTTTGGTTACTCGCATGAGTTTGGAGTTGTCGGCACGGGCAGTGCCTCAGGCGGTGTGATCTTCACCATCCAGAACAACGGCGGCGGCCCGCTGACGGGTTTGTCGAACCGCTCGCTTTCGGGATCATCGCATTTCTCCATCGTCGGCCCGGCGGGTGGCACGGTGCCAGCGGGAGGAAGCACAACGATCACCGTTCTCTTCCAGCCAAGGACGGTCGGCATTCATTCCGCCATTCTGCACCTTCCAAGCAATGATCCGGATCTGCCGTTGTTTGACATTCTGCTTTCTGGAACGGGAAGCCTGCCTGTGCCCACTTGGCGGCAGCAGAATTTCGGCCAGACCGAGAACACTGGCAGTGCCGCCGATACCGCCGCGCCCACCGGTGATGGCATCACGAATCTCGAAAAATACGCCCGCGGCCTCGATCCGAATGTTTCGACGACACGGCAGGACACGTTCACGCTTTCTGATGGCGGTGGTGCTTCCGAGGCACCCCCGGCCCCGGTGATTCTCTACAACTACACGCGCAGCAGGCTCTCCCTGGCGGATGTGACCTTCCAAGTCGAATGGAGCGACACGCTCGCACCGAATGACTGGCACAGCGATGGCGTCACGGAGCAAGTGCAGGGTGAGATCGACGGCATCCAGCAGGTGCAAGCCACCGTTCCCGCTGGCAACACTACAAACCGTTATGTCCGGCTGAAAATGACCCGACAGTGATCGAGGCAGCGGTGTCCATGCTCACCCAACAGCCCTCACCTGCTCCGAAATGAGCAGGTGAAGCATCACCTTTGTTGCAACGCACGCTCCACGAGGCCTTCGTAGATTTTGCGACGTTCATCGAGGCCGAGGCCCTGGTTGCGATAGCCGAACATCGTGCGGTTGATGTCTTCCCGCTGCGAGGTGTTCAGGCGCGAGAGTTTTTCCACCATCTCGCGTGGCGGCTCCTTCGGATAGCCGTCCGCGTTGAAGCCTTGCTTGTAGTTCACCGCCGCATTTTTCGCCTCGTCGAGCTGGGCGGTGCTCAGGGGCGGCGAATTTCCACCCGGACCACCGCTGCCGCTGCTGGAGCTTCCGCTTTTGCCGGACGATTTCTTCGAGGGGATTGGTGGCGGTTTTTGATAGCGGATGGAGACGACCTCGCCGCCGGGAATCTGAATCCGTGCAGTCCAGGTTTGCATTCGCTCCGGATCTCCGCCAACGCCGACGAGCTGCCAGCCTTGGAAGTTGGGCGATTTGGAAACGACTTGGGACTCCATCGTCTTCGTGTCGAGAAGCGTGGCCACGACATCCTGCTCGAAATGCGCGATGCCGGTGAGAATGAGCGAGTCGGAAATGCCCAGCGAACGCGTGAACGGCGGATTCGTCACCAGCGCATCGAAGTTGTCGTCCTTCAGTGGTTGCGGGATCGCCCCGTCATCGGCCGGTGGCGGAGTCTCCGGCATGGCCTCCGCTGCGTTTTCCATCCCAATGCCGCACAAGACCGCAAACACGGCGCATTGCGCCAGGGTCATGGCCTTTCTCCAAATGCAATGCGGCAGGGAATGCATGCCGTGAATTACGGCAGGAGTGCGACAAAACCATCACGCTGGCCTCCGAATCTCGACTCGCCTTCACCCATGCTGCTCCACCGCGTGGATGCGTGACTCGGGAGGCTGGCGTTGGAGCGGCGAGATCGCGCAAGCGTCGCACGCAGGCGACAGCATCAGCGCGGGAATATTATATGACCGGTTCCTTGTCGAAACGGTATTCGATCACGCAAGCGGGGCGTCGGATGAAGTCGAGCCACTCAGGCTCTGCTCCTTCGAACTCCTCGCAGGCCCGACAATCATGAACGATGCCGGCAGAAATGGCATTGACCATCCTCGGCTCGCTCGTCAGCATCGCTACACAACCTTCATCTTCCACCATGACACGCAGCACCTTCCTCAAAACCACCGTGGTGGCCACTGGCATCGCCGGAATCGCCCATGCTGCCGATGCGGCGGAACGCGAGTACTTTGAAATCCGCAAGTACACGCTCAAGAGCCCGGAGAAGCAGTCGCAGCTGGAAAACTATCTGCGTGATGCGGCGATCCCTGCGCTGAACAAGCTCGGAGTGGGCCAGGTGGGCGTGTTTCTGCCTGAGAAGCCGGAAGGCGTTCCCGTTGTGTATGTCGTGCTTCGCCATGCGACACTCGACAGCGTGGCGAAGAGTGCGGATTTGCTCGGTGAGGCCGCAGTGCAGCAGGCAGGTGCGGCTTACCTCGGCGCGAAGGCTGAGGAACCCGTGTATGAGCGCATCGAGAGCTGGCTCACACGCGGCATCGAAGGCATGCCCGCGATGAAGCTGCCCGCGAAAGGCAGCAGCCTCTACCAACTGCGCATTTACGAGAGTCACAGCGAAAAGGCGGCGAAGAAGAAGATCGAAATGTTCAACATCGGCGAGCTGGCGATCTTCCAGCGCTGTGGACTGAACGCTGTCTTCTTCGGCGAGACGATCATCGGCCCGCTGATGCCGAACCTGACCTACATGCTCGCGTTCAGCGACACCGCCGCAAAGGACGCCGCCTGGAACACCTTCCGCGGCGATCCCGAGTGGGCGAAGCTCAAAACAACGCCCGGCTTCACCGACAAGGAGATCGTGTCACGCATCACGAACCTCGTGCTCGTCCCGGCGAAGTTCTCGCAGATCTGACACAAGTATTGCCGGGCCGGAAGTGTGTGAAGTGCTGCCTCATGGCTTGCACAACCGGTCGGCCAGCTCCTCCGCTTTTGTGTTTCCTTCCTTCGCCGGCACGTGGCCGACGATCCGCGACTTCTCCTTGTCGAGTTTAATGATGATCAATGTCTCGAGGATTGCCTGCTTCTCATCGTCGCTCGTGGACAGCATGCGGAAGATGATCGCATAAGGGACGAACGTGTCGCCTTTGCGGAAACCACGCCATTGCACCACATGGTTCGCCTTCGACGGAAACTGGCCAGGGCTGCACGCCATGATCGTGTCATTCATCAAATCAGTCTTCTTGCCGTCATAAACAAGATTGATCCAGCTCCGCAGGTCGCCGCCTTCGTGGATCACCTTGTAGCCACCAAGGCCGGGGCAGAGGTGTTTGAAGTGGTCGATCTCCGGCTCCTTCTCCAAGGCGGAGTCCTCCAGGATTTTGACCTTCTTCGGATCGGTGGTGGTGAATTCGGACTCAGGCTTCGGATCTGCCGCCGAAACGATGGCGGCTCCAAACGCGAGCAAGGTGAGGCAGGGGAGTGTTTTCATAAGCATCAGTGTGAATTCATTTCAGTGAAGCATCGGCCGCGCCATCGCTTTGGCGATACAAACTTGTCGGAATGAGCATCTGCGGCGGCAGTTCCTCGCCTTTGGAGTGGCGAATGAATGCGCGCACGACTTCGATGCCCATTTTATCAGGAAATTGGATCGGGTCCGCGTAAATCTTGCCGTCCTTGATCGCTTGCTTGCCCTCCGGTTGTCCGTCAAAGCCGATGATCATGACCTTGTCGGCCTTTCCGGCCTTTTCGAGGGCTCCACGCGCACCGAGCGCGGAGGGATCGTTGATCGCGAAGATGCCGACGAGATCGGGATTCGCCTGCAGCATGTCCTCCGCAGCCTTGTAGCCCTTGTCCTTCGCGCCGCCGCCGTCGAGTTCGCTCACGATCTCTATCTTCTGCGCTGCGGTCGCGTTGTGTGCATCGAGCACTTCCTTGAAACCTTTCACGCGCAGGATGCACGACTCGACCGCCTTCAGATCGAGCACACCAATCTTGCCACCTTGCCCCTTCAGAGCCTCGATCATCGCTTTTGCGGCCTCCTTGCCGCCACCGAAGTTGTCCGTGGCCACCTGCGTCACGATCTTCACGCCCGGCTCGTTGCACGGTACATCGACGGTGAATACCGGAATGCCTGCCGCGTTCGCCTCCTGGATCACCGGCACGATCGCCTTTGAATCGGCCGGACTCAGCACGATCGCCGCGGCTTTCTTCACGATGAAGTCCTTCACCTGGTTGCTCTGCCGAGCCACGTCACTGTCCGCGCTCACTACAAGCGTGTTGTAACCATTTTTCGCCGCCTCCGCCGTGATGTTGTCGCCGATCACTTTGAAAAACGGATTCTGCAACGTCAGCAGCGACACTCCGATCGTTCCTTTCGCGCCGTCGGCCGGTTTGTCCGAGGTCTTGCCACAGGCGGCGATCAAAGCTGTGCAAAGAAGAAGGAAGCGGCGCAGTTTCATCATGACATACTAGGCCGTGTTTGAAAAACTGCAAAACGGCAAAGAGGAGTGAATTGCACATCAGGCACAGCATCTTTTCGCAATGAATTAATCAATCACCACACTAGCGTTTCGCCTGCTTCGCCTTGCGATACTTCAGCGGCGTGGTGCCGGTCTGCTGCTTGAAGACGTGGATGAAGTACTTCGCCTCTTCGTAGCCGACACGCTGGCCGATTTCGGCAATACCGAGGTCGGTGTCTTCGAGCAGCTCGCGCGCACGGGCGAGGCGCAGCCGCATCTGCTCCTGCTTCGGTGAACGCCCAAGTTGCTGGCGAAAGCGACGATACGCGGCGCTGCGGCTCAGCGGAACATCGCGCAGCACTTCATCCACGCTCATCGGCGTGCAGGCGCCATCGCGAATGCGCCTTGCTGTGCTGGCGACGTGATGGTCATCCACGGCGATGATGCTGGTGGACTGGCGTTCGATGATGCGACGTGGCGGGAAAAAGCGCGGCTGGCGTGGTGGTTTCTGGCCGCGCATGAGCTGGTCGAGAAGTGCGGCGGCTTCATGACCGATCTGTGCGGGATCGACATCGATGCTGCTCATCGGCGGCGTGGTAAGATGGCAAAGAAACTCGTCGTTATCGACGCCGAGCACCGCGATCTCGTCCGGCACGGCCAATCCGGCACGCAGGCACGCATCAAGCACCTGCTGGCCACGGTCATCATGACAGGTCATCAGTGCGCAGGGCCGCGGCAGCTTCGCCAGCCACCGCGTGAGATGATTCAGTTCGCGCTCGGCGCTGAGTTTGACCTTGGGATGCTGATACACGTCGCAATCAAAGCCACGAGCTTTCAGTTCGGCACGGAAGCGATCGGAGCGCTCGTCCTGATACACATGCTGGCCGTATGGCGTGCCACAGAAGGCAAAATGACGGAATCCGCGTTCCAGAAAGTGCTCGACGGCCATGCGCACGACCTGACTGTTGTCGATGCCGACGATGGGCAGGTTCAGTCCGGGCAGCGAGGCGCGTAAATCGATCAGCGGCACCTTCAGGCGCATCAGAGCCCTCGCTGTGGCCATGTCGTTGATGCGCGCGATGATGCCGTCGCCTTTCCACGTGCTGAGCCAGGGAGGGGGAGGCTCGCCAAGGCCGTGCGGCTGGAAGGTGATCGACCACGGCCCGTGCTTCCGCTGGTAGCGGATGATGCCGCGCAGCAAGCCGCGCCCGTATTCACGGGAGGTCTCGACCAGCAGCGCTACGCGAGGGGTTTTCATCGGAGGAAGTCAAACGCTCAAAAAGTGGCATTTTTTTGGATGAAGTCGGAATGATTTCGACGCTGGAGGCGGAGTATTCTAGCCCGCTCTTCCGAACACCTCTGCCAAGCCTGTTTTGCCGACCAAGATCGAAATCTAGCATCCGCCAACCATGACGCCCTGCCTATTCTCCATCAGCTACGCCGGTTTCTGGGGCCAGTCTGTGCTCAAGCTGGCCGAATTCATCCCTCATGCCGCAAAACTCGGCTACGAGTCGGTGATGATCGCGGGCAAACGCCCGCATCTCTCGCCACTGGATGCTGCGGAGCAAATTGAGCCGCTCAAAGCCGCGCTGGTTGCCGCGAAGATCCGCTGCGACGTGCTTGGCGCCTACACGAACCTCGCGCAGCCTGTCGGCGTGGGCTGCGAAGTGCCGCAGATCGAGTTTCAGATCGCGTATGTCGAATCACTGGCCCGCATCGCCGCGCAGCTCGGCACCAAGGTCATCCGCATCTTCGGCGCTTATGAGATCGACGGCCAGGATCCGCAGACGCAGTGGAACCGCTGTGTGAACGCGGTTCGTGAGATGTGTGACCGTGCTGCAGAGCATGGTGTGACCATCGCGATTCAGAACCATCACGATGTCGGTCTGCATACCGAGGCGCTGCTCGAAATGCTAGCCGACATCGGCCGACCGAACTGCAAGCTCGGCTTCGACGCATGGTCGCCCGCATTGCGAGGCGAAAAACTCTATGAAGCCGCCAAATTGGCCGCGCCGCACACCGTCATCACGACAAACGCGGACTACATCAAGGTCCCGCGGCATCGCTATCGCCCCGAACTCGTGAACTACGAGCGCCAGCCGGTCGATTGGGTTCGCGCCGTGCCTTTTGGCACTGGGTTCATCGACTACGCCGCGTTTTTCAACGGCCTCAAGGATGGCGGCTTCAATGGCATCGCAACGTTCGAGATGTGCTCGCCTCTGCGCGGCGGAGGCTCGATCGAGAACCTCGATGCCTGCGCCACGACCTACCTGAACTGGATGAAAGCACGCCAGTTGATCTCCTGCCCATGAGCAAACCCACCGACATCCGCATCACCGACTGCCGCACGCGCTACACGAATTACGAATTCCGTACACCGATCAAGTTCGGCGGCGTGGCGGTGAGCTCCGCCATCGTCTTGGATGTGGAGTGCGACGTGATCACCCGCGATGGACGCGTGGCGCACGGCTTTGGCTCGATGCCGCTGGCGAACACGTGGGCGTTTCCCTCGCGTGAGATGACCTTTCACCAGACGCAGGATGCGATGCGTGTGCTTTCGGAGCGGCTGGCGGCAGTTTGCCGTGGGTTTGATGAGTTTGGGCATCCGATCGAGCTGGGAATCGAATTGGAGGAGTGCTTTCTCAAAGCAGCCTCCGAGGTGAGCCGCGAACTGCAGCTCACACAGCCGATTCCGAAGCTCTGCACGCTTGTGTGTGGCAGCTCCTTTGATGCGGCGTTGCATGATGCGTTTGGGAAGATGCTCGGGCTGAATTGCTACCACACCTACTCGCGCGAGCTGATGAGCCACGATCTGAGCACATGGCTTGGCCGTGATTTCGTTGGTGAATATCCGGATGCGTATGTGCGCCGTGAACCGCGGCAGCGCATGCCGTTGTATCATCTCGTCGGCGCGCTCGATCCGCTCGATGATGGTGAACTTACACAGCCTGTTGGCGATGGCCTGCCCGAGACGCTGCCGCGATGGATTCACTACAACGGCCTCACGCATCTCAAGATCAAGCTCAACGGTGATGACCTGAATTGGGACCTCGAACGCATCATCAAGGTGGATCGTGTGACTGCAGAAACACAACGCGAACGCGGCGTGAAGGCGTGGCATTACTCGCTCGATTTCAACGAGCGTTGCCAGAGCGTCGAATATCTCGTCGAAATGATGCGGAAGTTGCGCGAACGCACGCCGCAGGGCTTTGACCGCGTGCAATACATCGAGCAGCCGACAGCGCGTGATTTGAAGGCGCATCCTGAGAACAAGATGCACGAGGCGGCGAAGCTGAAGCCAGTGGTGATCGACGAATCGCTCACCGATCTCGAATCCCTGCTGCTCGCACGCGAACTCGGCTACACCGGCGCGGCATTGAAAGCATGCAAAGGCCAGTCGCAGTCCCTGCTGATGGCTGCGGCGGCGCAGAAAATGGGCCTGTTCCTCTGTGTGCAGGATTTGAGCTGCCCGGGTGCATCGCTGATTCATTCGGCAGGGATCGCCGCACACGTTCCGGGCGTGGCCGCCATCGAGTCGAACTCACGGCAATACTGCCCCGTCGCGAACGATGGCTGGCGTGATCGTTTTCCTGGCATCTTCAACGTGCGTGATGGTTCCATGGACACGAGTTGTCTGAACGGCCTCGGCCTCGGTGCTGTGCAATCCTGATTTCCTTCCATGAAACCCCTCCTCCTGCTTCTTCTGACTTCACTCACCGTTTTCGCGGCCGATCCGTCGAAGAAGAATGTCTATCCGCCGCAGCCGTGGGCCACGTGGGTGGAGCCGGACTTTCCGTTCTTTTCCTCAATCCTCGACGCACGACGCGAAGGCGTGGGCGAGCACAATCTTACGCCACGCGGCCTCATCCTGAAGCTCGATCACAATTGCTGGGCCTGCTTTGACACCGATCTGCTGCGCGTGTCCGCCATCTGGCGTGGCAAAGGCATCACGGACAAGGCGCTCGCGCCGGGATCGTATCTAGACGCCGGCCGCAAGACACCCGGCGGCCAGTTCCCCGCACCGCAACTGGATGGCAAGCTGTGGATCGGCAACGGCATCTTCCCCGGCTGGCAGAGCGGGGACAAAGTGTCGATGAAAGACCCGCGCGAATCTGCGCCGAGTGTCGAGGAAGTCGGGCGTGGTCCCGTGGCTGAGTCCATCGGTCGTTTCAATGCCGTGCGCCTGGTGAGAAACAGTGTCTTGCTTGAATACACTGCCGCCGGAGCCGACGTGCGCGAGTGGTGGCAGGCGAGCGAACATGATGGCAGGCCGGTGGTGGAGCGTCACATCAGCGTGAGTGCTTCGAAGAAGCCGCTGCTGCTCATCGTCGGTGCGAAGATGAACGGCCCGTCACAGGAAGTCGAAGCAGGCGTGACGGTGACGGGTGGTGCGGAGTTGATGCACGATGACGAGCTTTGGATCGTGAAGGTGCCCGCGCACGAGAAGACAGCGACTTTTTGCGTTTCGCTATGCGATGAACATTCCGCGCCCGCGATTCAGCCGAGTGAGATTTCCTCCGAAGCCTCTGCCGTCCGCTGGCCGCAGCAGGCGGTCTCGAAAACCAAGCCTTCCACGTCGAAGGAGCCGTATGTGCTCGATCACATCGACCTGCCCGATGACAATCCATGGAAGCGTGCGGTGCGCATCGGCGATATTCAATTCCTCAAGGACGGCACAGGCGTCGGCGTCACGTTGGATGGGGACGTGTGGATGATCCGCGGCCTCGACACGACGAATGGTCCGGTGACGTGGAAGCGCTTCACCTCCGGTCTGCATGAGCCGATGACCTGCGCGATTCGTGACGGCGAATTGTTTGTCTTCGACCGCAACGGCATCTGGCGTCTGCGCGACACGAACAACGACGGCGAAGCCGATGTGCATGAACTGTTTAGCAACTGCTTCGCGCAGACGGCGGACATGCGCGAGTTCCCCAGCACGCTGCGTCTCGCGCCCAATGGCGAATTCGTCATCGCCAAGGGCGGTCAGGAGGCCACCACCATCGGCAAGCACAATGGCAGCGTGCTGCGCATCTCCGCTGATGGCAAAAAGGCGACCGTACTCGGATACGGGTTCCGCCAGCCGAGCATCGGCGTCAATTTGCGCACCGGTCTCGTCACTTCGAGCGATCAGGAAGGACAGTACATCCCGAGCACGCCGCTACACATCGTGCGAGATCATCAGTTTTATGGCTTCCTCAGCGACAAGTTGCCCAAGGAAAAATATCCCGCTCCGATTGCTGATCCGCTGACGTGGATGCCGCACGCGGTGAATTCCTCCGCGATGTCTCAGGTGTGGTTGTTCGACGCGAAGATGGGCCCGCTGAACGACACGATGGTGCAGATCTGCTTCAACAAGCCGGAGTTGCTCAGCGTGATCATGAACGAGCGTGGCAAACGTCCGCAGGCCGCCGTGGTGAGCATCACCGACGATTTCGACTTCCCACCGCTCAATGGCAGCGTGAATCCAAAGGACGGCCAGCTTTACCTCGCCGGCTTCCAGGTCATCGGCTGGGGGAATACGCTCGACACGCTCGCCGGACTCTGCCGCGTGCGCTACACCGGTGCGCCGAGCACTTTGCCACGCGAGATCGTGCCGATGGACAAAGGCGTGCTGCTGCGCTTCGACGTGGCAGTAGATCCAAAGAAAGGCGCCGATCCCGCGAGCTATTCGCTCGGCACGTGGGGTTACAAGCGTGCCTACACGTATGGCAGCGCCCAATACAAGGCCGACGGCACCACCGGCATCGACTGGCTCACACCGAGCAGCGCGTATGTCAGCAGCGATGGCAAGGCGGTCTTTGTCGGCGTGCCCGGCATGAAGACGGTGATGCAACTTCGCATTGGGTGGTCCATCGCCAGCAAGGATGGCACGGCGATGGCGCAGAATGCCTACACCACGCCGTATGAACTTGTCGCCTTCGACGCGAAGAAGGAAGGATTTGGCGACATCACCGTCGATCTCACGCCACGCGCCGCCGCCGCACAGGTCGCTGGGCCGGTTACTGTCGAGGAAGGGCTGCGATTGTCGCAGATGCTCGGCTGCGTGGCCTGTCACAGCGTGAAGGACAAGGACCTGTTTCACATCGGTCCGAAGTGGAAGGGTTTGTTTGGTTCCCGACGCGACTACCTCGACGACAAGAAAAAGAAGGGCGATTGCGCCGCCGACGAGGCCTACATTCGCGAGTCTATTCTGAACCCGTCCGCAAAACGCCACATCGACTACACTCGAAGCGAATACGCCATGCCCAGCTACGCGGGTGTCGTCACGGAGTCCCAGCTCGAATCGCTGGTTCTTTACATCAAATCGCTGAAGTAGGCCGCGTTTTAGACTTCATGAAATCTCGCCACCGCATCTGGGTCATTCTGTTGATCGGCATCACCGGTTTGTGCCAGGCGGAGGACAAGCCGCGCGTGGCGCTCACGTTTGGTTCGCCGGGCGACGGGCCGGGCCAGCTCAAGTCGCCCATTGGCATCGCGATCAGCAAGCGGGATGTGGTTTACATCGCGGAGTTCAACAACAGCCGCGTGCACAAGTTCAGCACGGAAGGAAAGGTGCTCGGGCATTTCGCCTGCGTGAAGAATGCGAGCGGCATCGCGGTGGACACGGACGAGCACCTCTATGTCAGCTCGATGACGGCGCATGAGGTGTGCGTGTATGACAGCGGCGGGAAGGAGTTGCGGAAGATCGGCACGAAGGGCGCGGGCGAAGGACAGATCGACCAGCCCGGCGGCCTCGTCATCGGACCCGATGGCGTGCTCTACATCGCAGATCAGGGAAATCATCGCGTGCAGCGTTTCACGCTCGACGGGAAGTTTCTCTCGGCGTGGGGCGGCCACGGCAAGGAGCCGGGCAAATTCGGCGGCGGCGTCAAGTTTGGCAGCCGTTTTGGCGGGCCGCACTTCATCGCGTTCGATCACGCGGGGAATCTGTTCACCACCGAATCGAACGATGGCCGCGTGCAGAAGCTCACGCCCGATGGCAAGCCGCTGATGGCCTTTGGCAGCAACCAGGTTGAGCCGGGCGGATTCGGCGGACGTCGGACGGACATCGGCAACGCGCTCATCGGCCCCATCGGTGTGCTCGTGGATCGCAAAGACCGCATCTGGGTGAGCGCGACGAACAGCCTCGTGCAGGTGTTCTCGCTCGATGGGAAATTCCTGTTCGCGCTCAACGACAAGGAAGGCCCGGAGCCTGGACGTTTCCATCTTCCGCATGCAATGGCGGAGGACAGCAAGGGCGACGTGTATGTCGTCGATTCATCGAACCAGCGCGTGCAGAAGTACATCCTCTCGCCCGAGCTTGCGGTGAAAGGCGAGCCGCTGGCAGGGACGAAGCCGCTGGAGTGGCCCGAGGCGGATCTTTCCGCGCGGCTGATGGACGGCGCGCATGTGTTTGTGGAAAGGAAGATCGACGAATCTGTCGCCAAACGCGGTGTGCCCGACCGTGAACGGTTCAAAACGATGATTGGCGCGGTGGATGCGCGGCTTCCTGCGGCGATGGAACGCTATGGCGATGACAAGGCGCCCGCACTCGTGGCGGAGACGGCGAAGTATCACGTGCATCAGGTGCGCTGGCCGGTGTTCGAGGGCTTGTGGGGCTGCGGCCTGCTCATCGAGCCGGTGGCGAATGCCGTGGCGCATGTGGTGTGGATTCCGGACGCCGACACGACGCCGGAAAAGATGATGGCGCATGAAGGTGTGCGCCGGCTCGCGGAAAACGGCTGCATGGTCATCATCCCCGTCACCATCAGCCGCGAGAAGATGAAGGATGTGGACCAGACGCATCGCGAATGGATCTACCGGCAGGCGTATCACATGGGACGGCACGTCATTGGCTATGAAGTGCAGACCGCGATGGCCGCCATCGACTGGCTGCATCAAAAACATGGCGACAAGGCGAAGATCGGTGTCTGCGGCCACACCGAGGGCGGCTTGGTGGCGTTTTACACCGCCGCCTGTGACACACGTGTGAACGCCTCGCTGGTGAGCGGTCACTTCGATAACCGGCAGCACACCTGGGCCGAGCCGCTCTACCGCAATCTCTTCGGCCTGCTGCATGATTTTGGCGACGCGGAGATCGCCTCGCTCATCCAGCCTCGCGGGCTCGTCATCGAGCACAGCAAGACGACGCGCGTGACCATGTTCACCGCGCAGAAGGGCGCTGTGCGCCAGCCTGCGCTCGCCGATGTGAAGGCCGAGGTCGCGCGCATCAAGGGTGAGCCAAAGCCGGTGTTGATTGAAGGCACCGACAGCATTCCTGTCGCGCCGTTTTCGGAGAATGCGTTGCTCGCGTTCGCCAAACAGCTCGGCATCGGGACGCTCGCGCCGGTGTCCAAAGAGTTGCCGAAGGACAAGCGCACCGGTTTCGACCCGGCCACGCGTCATGAACGCTATTTCCGCGAGATGGAGCAGCACGTGCAGCGCCTCGTGCAGCAATCGGAGCATGTGCGCGACGACGCATTTCTTTTCAAAGTCATGCCGGAGCTTGCAAACAACAAGTGGAGCACCGATCCGCAGCATCCGACTCAATCGATGGAGAAGTTTGTCGCCGGTGCGAAGCCGTTTCGCGAGCAGTTTGCCATCGAGGGCATGGGTCGCTTCGAAGAAGCGCTGCTGCCGCCCAACGCGCGCACACGCAAGCTCAAGGAGACGGACAAATGGACCGCGTATGACGTGGTGCTCGATGTGTATCCCGAGTTGTTCGCCTGGGGCGTGCTGGTGCTGCCGAAGAATCTCAAAGAAGACGAGCGTAGGCCCGTCGTCGTCTGCCAGCACGGGCGCAACGGCCTGCCGCGTGACATGCTCGACACCAACTCGACCGCCTACGGCAACGTCGCCGCGAAACTCGCCGAACGCGGCTTCATCGCCTTCGCGCCGCACAATTTGTATCGCGGCGAGGACCGCTACCGCTGGCTGTGTCGGAAGGCGAACACGGTGAAGGCCACGCTGTTCTCCTTCATCATTCCTTCACATGATCAAATCTTGCGATGGCTCGGCGAGCAGCCGTTTGTCGATCCCAAACGCATCGCCTTCTACGGTCTGAGCTACGGCGGCGAATCCGCGGTGCGCATCCCGACGATCCTCGAAGGCTACTGTCTCTCGATCTGCTCCGGCGATTTCAATCAATGGACTCGCAAGGTCGCCTCCACCACGGAGCCGTTCAGCTTCATGCGCACCATCGAATGGGAGATGTCGTACTGGAATCTCGGCCACACCTTCGATTACGCCGAGATGACGTATCTCATGCTGCCACGGCCGTTCATGGTCGAACGCGGCCACCTCGACCGCGTGGGACGCGACCAGTGGGTCGCGCACGAATATGCCAAGGTGCGCTGGCTCTACTCGCAACTCGGCATTCCTGACCGAACGCAGATCGAATTCTTCCAAGGTGGACACTCGATGCGCGCCGAAGGCACGTTTGATTTTCTGCACCAACATCTGAACTGGCCGAAACCATGAATATGCTCCGCTATCTCCTCCTTGCCTTCGCACTCATCGCGCTGCCCGCGCAGGCCGCGAATCTTGTCTTCATGATCGGCGAGGACGAGTATCTCACCTGGGAAACGCTGCCTGAGATCGCGAAGACGGATGTCGAGCCGCTCGGACATCATGTCACGATCATCCACGCCGACGCGGCGGACAAAAACAACTTCCCCGGTCTCGTCGAGGCGCTGAAGGACGCCGATCTGCTGCTTGTAAGCGTGCGTCGTCGTACGCCGCTGAAGGAGCAACTCGACGCCGTGCGCGCTTATCTCGCCGCGGGCAAGCCGCTCGTCGGCATCCGCACCGCGAGCCACGCGTTTGCCTTGCGTCCGAAGGAAACGCTTGTGGATGACAAGCATGCGAACTGGCAGGAGTTCGATCCTGAGGTGCTTGGCGGCAATTACAGCAACCACCATCGCGGTGAGGACAAAACGATTCTCACGCTCGCACCCGATGCCGAGGGGCATCCGATCCTGAAGGACATCATGCTCAGCGAGCTGATGGGCAACGGCACGCTCTACAAGAACACGCCGCTCGCAAAGACTGCCACGCCGCTGCTCATCGGCACCATTCCAAATCAGCCACCCGAACCCATCGCGTGGACGCATCGTTACGGCCCGAAGCAGGCGAAGATCTTCTACACCTCGCTCGGCCATGCCGATGACTTCAAGGAACCTGCCTTCCGCCGTTTGATGCTGAATGCAATCGCGTGGGCGCTCGCGCCGTAGGTGCTCCTTGTGAAATCTGCCGCCTTCATCGCCGCCGCTTTGATCCAGCCTGTGCTGGTGGCTGGTGAATTGGGCTTCAATCGCGACATCCGGCCGGTTTTGTCAGACCACTGCTTCGCCTGCCACGGACCGGACGTGAAGGCGCGCAAGGCGGACCTGCGGCTCGATGTGAGCGGCGCGGACTGGAAGGAGGTCATCGCACGCGTGACGTCATCTGATCCCGATGAGCAGATGCCGCCGCCGGATTCGCACAAGAAGCCGCTCTCTGCCGTGCAAGTGGCCACGCTGCGGCAGTGGATCGCCGAAGGAGCGAAGTATCAGAAGCACTGGGCCTTCGAGCCGTTGGTGCACGATGCCCGAAGCAGTATCGACACCCTCGTCGAGGCGAATCTGAGGAAGCACGGACTCGATTTCGCACCTCAAGCTGATTCACACACGCTGATCCGTCGTGTTTCGCTCGATTTGACCGGTCTGCCACCCACGGAGGCGATGCTGGCGAAGCCTTACAAGGCCGTGGTCGATGAATTGCTCGCGTCGAAGCACTTCGGCGAGCATCTGGCCGTCGCATGGCTCGATGCGGCACGCTATGCGGACACGAACGGCTACTTCGGCGACAAGCCGCGCCAGATGTGGCTGTGGCGCGACTGGGTGATCGACGCGTTCAACGCGAACATGCCGTTCGACCAGTTCACGATCGAGCAACTCGCGGGTGATCTGCTGCCAAACGCCACGGTGAAACAGCGTATCGCCACCGGCTTCAATCGCAATCACATGGCGAACAATGAAAGTGGCAGCATCGACGAGGAGTTTCGCACCGAATACGTCGTGGACCGCGTGGACACCACGATGACGACGTGGCTCGGCCTCACGGTGGGTTGCGCGCAATGCCACGATCACAAGTTCGATCCCATCTCGCAGCGCGAGTTCTACCAGCTCTTTGCCTTCTTCAACAACGTGCCGGAAAACGGCCTCATCAAAGACGAAAACCCACCGCCGTTGATCGAAGTGCCCTCCGACGAGCAGAATAGTGAACTCGCCAAGGCCCAAGCGATGATGAAAACCGCGAAAGCGGTCTTCGCACCGGTTCACGAGGCGTTGCAGCCGCAAATCGCCGCGTGGGAGAAGAGTGTGGAGAACACGTTGCCGCAGCCGCCTCGCAATTTTTTGCTGCACCAGCCTTTCGACGGCCCCGTCACCATGGTGGGCAACCAATCCGAGCCGGAGGCTGGTGTGCGCGGAATGGCGGCGAAGTTTGACGCCACTCAGCATGTCGAAGCACGTGTGAAGGATTTCAACTCGGACATACCGTGGACGATTGGCCTGTGGGTGAATGCCGATGGCTCGCTGAGCTGTCCGCTTTCACTGATCGAGCCGGAGGGCGAACGCCGCGGTTTGGAACTGATCTGGCAGAAGGGACGCCTGCAGGTGAATCTCGTGCATCGCTGGGGTGCCAGCGCCATCGAGGTGTCCACCGTCGAGGCTCTCAGTGCGAAGAAATGGCATCATGTCGTCGTGAGCTATGACGGATCGAAGAAAGCCGCGGGATTGCGGGTGTTCTTCGATGCGAAGCCGACGACGCTGGAGGTGCGGCGTGACTCGCTCGATGGCAGCATCGCAAACAAGGAGCCGCTGCGCATCGGTCGTCGTGATTCGGGCCTCGGCTTTTACGGTTTGATTGACGAAGTGCGCCTCGTGCCCGCTGTTCTCGATGCACACGCGGTGGATGAGTGGTTCTGGAACGAACGCATCCGTGGCATTGTCGAAACCACGCCTGCCAAACGTCGTGCGGCGGATGTGGAAGTGCTGCTCGACTACTACATCGCACATTTCGCCGATGTGCCGGCGCAGAAGGCACGCGAGGCTGTCTTGTCAGCTCAAAAGACCGAACAAGCGCTGCGCGATTCGATTCCGACGACACTGGTCATGCAGGAAATGCCGAAGCCGCGCACCGCACATGTGCTGGAACGCGGCCAGTATGACAAACCGCTCAATGCCGTGGTTCCTGGTGTTCCGACGACCGTTGCGCCGTGGCGAAGTGATCTGCCTGCAAACCGCCTTGGCCTCGCGAAGTGGCTTTTTTCGCCGGAAAATCCGCTGACCGCCCGCGTGGCCGTGAATCGCTTCTGGGCGCAGTGTTTTGGCGAAGGACTTGTGCGCACGCCGAATGACTTCGGATCGCAGGGCGAAGCGCCAACGCATCCTGAGTTACTCGACTGGCTTGCGGCCTCGTTTCGCGACAGTGGCTGGAATGTGAAGGCGCTGCTGAAGCAGATCGTAATGTCGCGCACCTATCGTCAGGACTCGCGTATCACGCGTGACGATGATCCGGAGAACCGGTTGCTTGCTCGTGGCCCCAGCGGGCGGTTGTCGGCGGAAACGCTGCGCGATCAGGCGCTCGCGATCTCCGGTTTGCTTGTGCCGAAGATCGGCGGGCCGAGTGCGAAGCCATTCCAACCGCCGGGTTTGTGGGAAGCAGTGAGCTACAACGGCGAGGAAACGTATGTGCCCGACGCGGGCGATGGTTTGTGGCGGCGCAGCCTCTACACCTATGTGAAACGGCAGGCGCCGCATCCGATGCTGCTGACCTTTGACGGCCCCACGCGTGAAAAATGCACCGTGCGCCGCGCCAGCACGAACACACCGCTGCAGGCGCTGTTGCTGCTCAACGACGAAACGTTCACCAGGGCAGCGGAGGCGCTCGCGAAACGTTCTGAAAGCAAGAAGGATCGCATCGCGTGGATGTTTCACGCCGCGACCTGCCGCGAGCCAAAAGTGGATGAGCTGGAGCTGCTGCGCGGTCTGTTCCAGCGCCGTAAATCGCTACCCCTGGTCGCGCACGCGATTCTGAACCTCGATGAAGTGATCACGAAACGATGAATGCGTTCCTCCAGCGCCGTCAGTTCATCCGCGACTCAGGTTTGAGTCTTGGCGGCATGGCGCTGGCCTCCTTGATGAGTGATGCGAAGGCGCTGACGCATTTCGCGCCGAAGGCGAAGCGGGTGATTTACCTGTTCATGCACGGCGGGCCGTCGCAGCTTGATCTGTTCGATCACAAGCCCGGATTGAAGAAGCTGCACGGGCAGGAGATTCCGGCGTCCGTCGTCGGCGATCAGCGGCTGACAGGCATGACGAGCGGTCAAAAATCAAAACCGGTCACTGCATCGTTGTTCAACTTTGCGCGGCATGGTCAAAGCGGCGCTTGGGTGAGTGAGTTGTTGCCGCACACGGCGACGATCGTCGATGAGCTGTGCATCATCCGCTCCATGCACACCGAGGCGATCAATCACGATCCGGCGGTGACGTATCTGCAAACTGGTCACCAGCAGCCGGGCAGGCCAAGCTTTGGTGCGTGGCTGAGCTACGGCCTCGGCTGCGAAAGCCGCGATCTGCCGGCTTTTGTGGTGATGGTTTCTCGCGGAAGCGCGGCGCGTCCGGCTGATCCGCTGTATGCGCGGCTGTGGGGCTCGGGCTTTTTGCCATCGAATCATCAAGGTGTCGCGCTTCGCAGCAGCGGTGATCCGGTGTTGTATCTCTCGAATCCTGCGGGCATCGACAGCGCCACACGCCGCGATGAGCTGGATGTGATCGCGGCGTTGAACAAGAAGCAGCTCGCGTTGCATCGCGATCCGGAGATCGCCACGCGTATTTCGCAGTATGAGATGGCCTTCCGCATGCAGAGCAGCGTGCCGGAGCTGACTGACCTTGGCGGTGAAAGCGCCGCGACACTGGATGCCTATGGCCCTCAGGCACGACAGCCGGGGAGTTTTGCGGCGAATTGCCTGTTGGCGCGGCGGATGGCGGAGCGCGGCGTGCGTTTCATCCAGCTCTACCACCGCGGCTGGGACCAGCACTACAACCTGCCGAGCGATCTACGCCTGCAATGCGGCGACGTGGACCAGCCGGCCGCCGCGCTGATCCGCGATCTGAAACAACGCGGCTTGCTCGACGAGACGCTCGTGATCTGGGGTGGTGAGTTTGGCCGCACGACCTACTCCCAGGGTAAACTGGAACCGACGAATCATGGTCGCGATCATCATGGGCGTTGCTTCACGATGTGGCTGGCCGGAGGCGGCATCCAACCGGGCATTCAATTCGGCGAGACGGACGACTTTTGCTTCAACATCGCCCGCGATCCGGTCCATGTGCATGATTTGAACGCCACGCTGCTGCACCAACTCGGCCTTGATCACGAGCGCCTTACTTTCCGCTTCCAAGGTCGTGATTACCGGCTGACGGATGTGCATGGCAGGGTGGTGCGGGGGCTGACTGCTTGATAGCTCTCCCTGGCAGGGGACAAAACCCGAGTCCGGGCTTGAACAAGCCGCGGTTGGCTGGCAATTTTCCTGCTGTCATACCGTTGGTTCTTTCCGATGCGTCTGTCCTGTTCAATTCTGCTGCTGCCCCTGCTCGTTTCCTTCGGCCTGTCGGGCCGGGCGGAGCAGCGTCATGAGGCATCGGGTGACGCCAAAACCGACATTGCCACGCTGCTGCGCATCCAGAACGACGTGCAAAAGCTGCTGCCCAAGGTGCGGCCGGCCTTGGTGGCGATCCAAAGCGGTGGCGGCACGGCCAGCGGCGTGATCATCTCGCCCGACGGGTTGATTTTGACCGCAGCGCATGTGCCGGGAGCACCGGGGAAGGACATGCGGGTCGTTTTGGACGATGGCAGTGTCACGACCGCGAAGGCACTGGGACTCGACAAGACCACCGACGCGGCGCTGGCGCAGCTCAAGAAGCGCGACAAACCCTGGCCGTTCGTGAACTTGAGCCGCGAGGTGATCAAAGCACAGCCGGGCGAGTGGTGCTTCGCGCTCGGTCATCCGGGCGGGTTTGACAAGGCCCGCGGCCCTGTGCTGCGCGTGGGCAGGATCATCAAGCAGACCGCCAACAGCCTGCACACCGATTGTGTGCTGATGGGCGGCGACTCCGGCGGCCCGCTGTTCAACTTCAGCGGCGAGGTCATCGGCATCCACAGCCAGATCTGGGAGGGACGCGATCAAAACGTGCATGTTTCGATGGCGCCTTTCCTCCGCTCATGGGACGCGATGCAGAAGTCGCAGGTCATCAAGGTGTGGGGCATCGGTGCCGGAGGCTATCTCGGCGTCGCCACTGTCATGAATGACAGTGTGGAGCTTGAGGTCGCCGATGTGATCGAGAGTTCTCCCGCGCAGAAAGCCGGGGTGCGTGCCGGGGACATCATCCTCAGCGTCAATGGCGACGCGATGACCGACCAGCAGCAGTTCACCAGCGCCGTGCGCGCCAAGGCAGCGGGTGACACCGTCACACTGAAGCTCCGCAGCGGTGGCAAGGAGCGCGTGGTGCCGGTCAAACTCGCCCAAAGGCCGCCGGAGGAAAGCCAATGAGGGGGAAATGACGAATGAGGAATTCCGAATGACGAATGAAGCCCGAAACCTGAATGATGAACATGACGCAGAGCATGCCGCGCATGCTGCTTCGTCATCCGATCTTCGTCATTATTTCGTCATTCGTCATTCCGCGGTTCTTCTCCTGCTCAGCCCGCTTCTTGCCTTCGCGGAGTCTCCGCGTCCGACCTTGCCGGCCGAGCAGCGCACGAATGGCAAACACACACTGGCCGCCGTCAGCAAGTTGAGGCCGCTCACGCTCGACTGCGCCGCGCGCATTGAGAACAAGTCAGGCCACACGATTTGCACCGCCACCATCGTTGGCGAGGACGGCTACATCCTGACCAAGGCCAGCGAAGTGCCCGATCTCAGCAAGGCACGCATCCGGTTTGCCAACGATCGCACTACCGCGTTGCGCGAGGTTCATCGCGAAGTCTCGCTCGACCTCGTCCTGGCCCAGGCCGTGGGCGTCACCGGTCTGCGGGGGGTGTCCTTTGGTGCTGCCAAGCCGCTTTCTCTCGGCCAATGGCTGTGCAGCACCGCAGATGGTGGCAGTGAACCACGCATCGGCATCGTCAGCGCCCGCATCCGGCGCATTCCCGGAACCGGGGCCGCGCTGGGCATCCGCATGGATGAAAAGCCGCCGGCAGGCGCCAAGGGCGTGCGCATCATCGGCATCGCCAGCGAAAGTCCTGCGGAAGTCGCCGGATTGCAGGAAAACGACGTGCTGCTCACCATCGCTGGTGAATCAGTCACCCAGTTTCGCCGCGTGCATGATCTCGTGAACCGGCGCCAGCCCGGCGAGGTCATCGACGTGAAGTATCTGCGCAAGGACAAGGAGGAGACCTGTCGTGTCCGCCTCGCCAGTCGAACGAAGGTGCTGCAAAACTGGGAAGGGGAGGACTTCGCCAATGGCGGTGTCTCGTTGCGCAACGACAACTTCCCCGAAGTCCTCCAGCACGACATCCCGCTCTTTCCTGCAGACATGGGCGGCCCCGTCGCCACGCTCGAAGGCAAGGTTGTCGGCATCAACATCGCCCGCGTCGATCGCGTGACCACGTTTGCACTGCCCGTCGAGGTGTTCTGGACCGAGGCGCAGCAGTGGATCAAAGCCGACCGGCATCCGCCGAAGGCCGTGCTGGCGGAGTAAGGGTGTGAATGAGCGCCCGTCCCCGGGCGCTGCCGTTTTTGGCGGTTTTTCAGCCGCGTGCTGTCAATTTTCATCAAGGCGGGCCTTCGCGGCAAAAACCGCTTCCCATTTTGCCATCCCATCTCAGCTTCGTCGCGTCATGCGCTACCAACCCCTGCCCGCCGAGCTCTTCACCGAAAACCGCCAGCGTCTTTACGCGAAGCTCCCGCCAAACTCCCTCGTCATCGTGCACGCCAATGACGTGCTGCCGACTAATGCCGACGGCTCGCTGCCCTTCATTCAAAACAGCGACCAGTTCTACCTCAGCGGCGTCGATCAGGAGGAGACCATCCTCGTGCTTTTTCCCGACGCCGCCGATCCAAAGCAGCGCGAGATGCTCTTCGTGCGCGAGACGAATGAGGTGATTGCCGTGTGGGAGGGCGAAAAGCTCACCAAGGAGCAGGCCACGCAACGCAGCGGCATCCAGCGCGTGCACTGGCTGCAGGACTTCGAGACCCAGTTCCGCAGTGTCATGTGCCAGGCGGAGCATGTGTTTCTCAACTCCAACGAGCACATCCGCGCCACGATCCCGACGGAAACACGCGAGACACGCTTCACACACCGCTGCATGCACGAGTATCCGCTGCATGACTACCAGCGCCTCGCGCCGCTCATGCATGAACTGCGTGTGATCAAGAGTGCGCACGAGCTCACCGCGCTCAACGAGGCCATCCGCATCACCAGCGACGGTTTCAACCGCCTGCTGAAGTTCGTGAAGCCCGGCGTGCACGAGTTTGAGATTGAGGCGGAACTCTCGCACGAGTTCATCCGTCAGCGCGCCCGCGGTTTTGCTTACACACCGATCATCGCCACAGGCGCCAACGCTTGCGTGCTGCACTACATCACGAATCACTGCGAGTGCCAGGATGGCGAGCTGCTGCTGCTCGATGTGGCCGCGAACTACGGCAACTACAACGCCGATCTCACGCGCACGATCCCCGTGAACGGCAAATTCACCCAGCGCCAGCGTCAGGTGTATGACGCCGTGCTGCGTGTCTTCAAAAAATGCTGCCAGATGCTCAAGCCCGGCGTCATCATACGTGAATATCAGGAGCAGGTCGGCCTGCTGATGCAGGAGGAACTTCTTGGCCTCGGTCTCATCACGCAGGAAGACATCGACAAACAGGATCCCGACAAGCCCGCGTATAAAAAATACTTCCCGCACGGCACCAGCCATCCGCTGGGCATCGACGTGCATGATGTCGGCCACATGTGGAAGCCCATCCAGCCCGGCATGGTCTTCACCGTTGAGCCTGGCATCTACATCCGTGAAGAAAAACTCGGCGTCCGCCTCGAAAACAACATCGTCATCGGCGAAAACGGCAACACTGACCTCATGGCGCACATTCCGATCGAGGCGGATGACATCGAGGCGCTGATGAAACGCTGACATGTCGCTGCCGCGCTTCCATCTTCCCGCGACCGAATGGTGCGAGCCGCATCTCACGCTCTCCGGCGATGAAGCCCAGCATTGTAGCCGGGTGATGCGCAAGCAGCCCGGCGACACGATCGAAATCTTCGACGGCGCAGGCCGTGTCGCTGTCTGCGACATTGTGCACGTCTCCAAATCGGAAGTTCAGGCTCGAATCTCCTCAGAAACTCGAGTCGAGCCGTTTCAAACCGCGATTCATCTGCTTCCTGCGCTCATCAAAGCCGAGCCCTTCGAGTGGTTGCTCGAAAAAGCCGTCGAACTCGGCGCTGCAAGCATCCAGCCCGTCGTCACCGAGCGCACGGTCATTCACCTCGATGCAGCGCAGACGGAAAAGAAACTCGCCAAATGGCGGCGGCACATGATCGAGAGCGCCAAGCAGTGCCACACGCCGTTTGTGCCCGAATTGAAGGCTCCCGTCGTTTTCGCAGACAGTTTGAAGGTCGCCGCCGACTTCAAACTCATTCCCGCGCTCAGCGAGCACACCCATACGCTCAAACAAGTGCTGCCGGCGACAAAGCCATCCAGTGTCGCCGTGCTCATCGGGCCCGAAGGCGATTTCACCCCCGAAGAAGAAGCCCAAGCATTCAAGGCTGGCTTCATGCCGATCACGCTCGGTCCGCTCGTCCTTCGCGCCGAAACCGCCGCCATCGCGATTCTGGCGATTCTGGGGCATGAGCTGAGGTAGTTCGGGCAATCCTGCCCGATTTGATAGCGGTCGGGCAAGATTGCCCGATCTACTTCAAATCCGCCGGTGTGTTCACATTGTGGAAGTAGGCGGCCTGGCCGTCTTCCATCTGGTTGGTGATGGCTGAGCCGGAGTGCACGCAGGCTTCGATCACGTGCTGGAGTTTGAAATTCTTTTCACTCAGCGCCTGCCGCATCTGTGGCAACATCGCAGGGACATACATGCCGGCAAGGGCTTCATCACCATGCGGGCCGCGGAAGAACCAGCCCTGCTGCGGATTGTCATGCTTGCCGAGCTGCTCGCGCAAAAACGCGGCGGTCATCCAAGGCATGTCCACGGCGAGCACCAGCAATGGCATCTGCACGTGCTCCAGACAACGTGTGATGGCGCCAAGCGGGCCGTCATCGGCGTCTTCGGGATCATGCAGTGTTTCCACGCCGTCACTGGGGCTGGCGAACAACGGTTGCTCGCTCCGGCAGGAGAGCAGCACGCGCTCGGCGCCGAGGGACTGCAGCTTGTGCAACTGCGCCTGCCACAAATCCTGCCCATGCCAGTGAATCAGGGCCTTGTCCTGTTTCATGCGCGTGGAACGCCCGCCGGCGAGAAGCGCTGCTGAAAAAGGAATCATGATCGTATGAGGAAAGGATGGGTTAGATGGAGCGCGAGCATGGCGAAGCTGCTCGCCATTCTGTCATGGCCCGTGAGCGGCAGGAAAGTCAGGCGAGTTGGAAACTCGCGCTCCACCAGATGCGCTGTGAAGGATGCCGTCGCTCAAAATCTTGGCGCGGAGGCCGCCATGGCCTTTGAGGGCTTGTTCCGCGCCTTCGGCGAAGGCCTGGTTCATCCAATGGCAGGGGCTGCATTCCTGCGTGCCGAGAAATCGTACGCCCTGCACTTCAAACTCGGCGCCGATGAGCGTGTTGAGGTCCACGCCCTTGGTGATGACGTTGCGGCGGAAGGCGGAAGGCGGCACGCCCATGACGCCGAGCTTTTCACAGAGACGCTCATACTGCTCATGCTCGAAGAAGGTGACCTGGCCCTTGAAGTCTTCCTTCCAGCCAAAAAAGCGATCGCCCACGAGGCCCTTGCCAGCCACGCACTCGACCTGCGGCACCTCCGTCACGGGCGCGGTGCCGGGCGGCAGGCCGTGATGGCCGACAAAATTGTGCTCGGGCGAGATGTAGATGTGCAGGATTTGCATGCAGGGCTTGGATGTTCGCTCCAACGTGTCACGATTCATATACGATCATGACCTCCACTGAGCAACCCATCCGCGTCGGCATCATCGGAGCCGGCGGCATCGTCAAGCAACGCCACATTCCCGGCCTGCGGGCGATTCCGGGCGTGCAGATCACGCAGGTGACAAACCGTTCACTGGCGAGTTCGGAGGCGTTTTGCCGTGAATTTGCGCCTGAGGCGAAGGCCGTGGAGCGGTGGGAGGAACTGGCATCATCGCCCGAAGTGGATGTCGTGTGGATCGGCACGCACCCTTACATGCATGCGGAGATGACGTGCTACGCGCTACAACATGGCAAGCATGTCTTCACCCAGGCGCGCATGGCGGCCTCGTTGCCGGAGGCGAATCAGATGTGGGAGGCATCGATTCGTCATTCCGAACTCGTCACCGCGATCTGTCCGGCTCCGCATGGCATGAAAGGCGGTGAGCTCGTGAAAAAGCTGCTCGCGGAAGGCGCGATCGGCACACCGCACCAGGTGATGCTGCACAGCTTCAATGACGCGTGGCTTGATCCGGACGCTCCGGCGCACTGGCGGCAGCAATCCGAACTGAGCGGCATCCAAATCCTCACGCTGGGCATTTATGCCGAGGTTTTGCAGCGCTGGCTCGGACACATCGTCGAAGTGGAGGCACGCGGAAACGTCGTCATTCCCGAACGCGGCGGCGTGGAGGTGGACATTCCCGATTTCGTCCACGTGCTGGCGAAATTCCGCGGCGGCGCGGAGGCGACGATGCTCTTCAGCGGCGTGGCCGCGCATGCGCCGACGGACAAGCTGTGGATCTTCGGCTCCGACGGCACGCTGAGCTACGATTTCAACACCGACGAGCTTCAACTCGGCAAACGCGGTGGCAAGATGGAGTCGCTCGCGATTCCCACCGAGATGCAGCGCAGTTGGACGGTGGAGCGTGATTTCATCGCCGCCGTGCGGGATTCCTCCGTGCCACGGCCGAAGCCCGATTTCAATGAAGGCATGATCTACATGCGCGTCGTGCACGCCGTGTGGGAGGCGATGGAGACAAATGCGGCGGCACGCGTGGCGTGAATCACGCAGCCCGCTGGCGTCCAACCGCAAGCGCACCGTTCACGATCTGCAGCAGTCCTTCGACCTGATATGGTTTTGGCAGCGCGGCGGCAAAGCCGTAGGGAGCGAAGTCCTTCATCACCGGATCGTCACGGTAACCGGATGAGACGATGGCAAGGATGTGTGGATCGATGCGGCGCAAGTGAAGCATCGTCTCGCGTCCGCACATGCCATCGGGAATCGTGAGATCAAGGATGGCAAGGTCGAAGGGGCGGCCTTCATGCATGGCCTCCTGATAAAGACGTATCGTGTCCCGGCCATCGCCCGTTTCGACGACCTCAAACCGTGCTTTTTCGAGCGCACGACGCATCAGGTCACGCACCATGAGGTCGTCTTCGAGCAGCAAAATGCGTCCTGCCCTGCCGACGGGCTGCACCAACAGCTTGCTGGGTGTCGGTGTCGCGGGAACGAGCGCTGCCTCAATGGCGCGGCGCATGTCGCCGATGGATTGATAACGATGTTGTCGGTCCGGCATCAAGGCTCGTATCACGACGGCGTCGAGACGAGGGTCCAGCCCTGGCCTTAGCATGGACGGCGGCTGCCAGGTGCCGCGTGGAAGCGCCCCGGTGAGCAACTGGTACATCACCACACCCAGCGCGTAGATGTCAGCACGGTGGTCCACCTCGCGGTGGGCATGGAACTGCTCCGGCGCGGCGTATTCCGGCGTGCCCATGACCATGTGCGTCTCGGTGGCCATGGAAGCCTCACGCGCCACGTCCTTGGCGAGGCCGAAGTCGGTGATCTTTACCTCCCCCTGTCGCGTGAGCATGATGTTCGCGGGCTTGATGTCGCGATGGACGATGCCCTTCGAGTGCGCGTATTCGAGCCCGGCACAGATTTGCGGCAGCAATTGCAGCGCAAGCTCCGGTGTCATGCGGTTCATCAGCATGATCTCGCCAAGGTCAGTGCCATCGACGAACTCCATGACAAAGAACAGGAACTCGCTGCCGAGATGGCCGTAATCGTAAATCGCGACGATGTTCGGGTGGTTCAGCGTGGCCATCGCCCTTGCCTCGCGGCGGAACCGGTCCTCGAAGGCGAAGTCGTAGCCGTCGCTCACACGCAGCACCTTGATCGCGACGGGACGTCCCAGGCTGAGTTGCGTGCCGCGGTACACCGTGCCCATTCCGCCCACTCCCACCTGGGCCTGCACCGAATAGCGTCCAAATGGCATCATGGCGGACAACTCCGCCGGTAAAGGTGGTGTTGAACGTGCCACAGCGGGCGGTGCGGAACTGGAACTGCCGGTGAGTCGCATTAATCAAGTACTGTGGCACACCCGTTGAAGGGAGCAACCACCACACGCTTTAGATTGTCATTTCACGATGCCGGGGCCGGGGCTGGGGCGGGTTTGGCACCAGCCGCCAGCTTGCGCATGTATAGGAGGCCGCCCACCGCCAGCACCAGCAATACGATGCCCAGCAGCGGCCGGGCTGCCAGCCACGCGATGGCGATGACCACCAGCGAGATCGTCCCCGCCAGGACAAAGGAAACCAAACCCGTGCCCGCGCCGATGAGATCGCCGATGAACGGCACCACGCTGCCCAGCACGCTGAGCGGGCGCATGATGGCCATGAAGCCGAAGCTCATGAACAGGAAGCCCAGGAAGCGCACCAGCCAGGTGATGATGGTGTTCGCTTTCTCCGCCTCCTTGAACATCACTTCGGCACTGACGGCACCGGCATCGATCATGTGGATCGCATCACCCGCCTTCGTCTGGTAGGGGCCGAAGGTGTCGCCCTGTTGTGCCGCCAGAACACTGAAGGTACCGGGATTCACGACCTCGAATGCCACGCGCTGGTCACCGATCTGCGGCTTGGCGGGATCGTTGCCATAGTAAAGCCTGCCCTCGCTCAGACGGGCCTTCGTTTTGATCTCGTCGCGAAGATCCGAGTCCTTCAACGCATAGGTCGCGGAGCCGGGCAGCGAATAGATCATCGACTGCGGCACCTTGAAGGCGCCCAGCGTTGCGTCGTTGGCGGCAAAGGTCTTGTCGCTGCCGATCATCCCGCCCTTGTTCTGGTGATCCTCGGGCTTTTTGAAGCTGGAGGAGTCGATGGGCTTGTTCACCCATTTCTTTGAGTAGGTGTAGGTGGTGATCGTCTCCTCGCTGCCGCCGACCTTCTGGCGCTTTTCGGTCTTCTTGTCCTCGTCCCACTGGTAAATCTCCACGCTGCGTTCCAGCCTCAAGGCGGGCAGCTTGATGCCGAATTCGTCGTCAAGCACCCCGTTCGTTGTCTGGATGTCGCCGGTCACATGCACGAGCTTCTTGTCGTTTGCGGCGTCGATCTTGTCAGCGCTGACATCGACCACGGCAGCGGCGCCTTCCTTGAGGCTCTTGGCCGTGGTCACCGCGCGGCCCTCATTCCACCAGAGGAGGACGATGCAGAGGGGAATGGCAATGATGCCGAAGAGGATGCCTTTGATCGATTCACCGATGCGGCTGAACCAGCCTTGCGAGGTCACTTCAGTGTAGGAGTCGGACATGGCGTGCGGGTGGGTTGTGTTCCGGGTTTAAAGCCGAAAGTGTGGCGGAAGTCGATCTTTTCCTCGCCATTGCGTCATTCGTTGCACGAAAATACCGGAACCCGTGACAAGTCGGCAAGAAACCCCGGCGGCCTCGTTTGTTAGTCTCCCCTACCATGAAAATGCGTCTTCTTCTCCTCGCGCTGGGCACATCTGCGCTCGCCGCTGATCCCAATGTCAAACCTGACGACGTGGCGGGCAACGAGGCGGTCAAAAAAATCATGGAGACGCGTCCGGGCCGCGGTGTGATGCGCGATGACACGCCGCCCACGCCGCCGCTGGAAGCGGTGAAGAAATTCAAGACGCGCAGCGATGTCGTCATCGACCTCATGGCGTATGAACCGGTGGTGGAGCAGCCGCTTTATGCGAGCTGGGACTCGAAAGGCCGCATGTGGGTCACGCAGTATCGTCAGTATCAGTTTCCCGCCGGTTTGAAAATCATCAGCTACGACCAGCATCTGCGCGCGAAGTTCGACAAGGTGCCGCTGCCGCCGCCACGCGGTGAAAAAGGCGCGGACAAGATCACCGTGTTCGAAGACACCGATGGCGACGGCTTTTTCGACAAGCACGAGGACGTCATCACCGGTCTGAACATCGCCAGCGCCGCGCTGCACGGCATGGGCCGCATCTGGGTGCTGAATCCGCCTTACTTGCTGAGTTATCCCGACGCTGATTTCGATGCGAAGCCCGACAGCGACACGCCGGAGGTCGAATTGAGCGGCTTTGGCCTTGAGGACACGCACAGCGTGGCCACCAGCCTGCAATGGGGCATGGACGGCTGGCTTTACGGCGCGAACGGCAGCACGACGACGGGCAATGTCAGCAGCGCGAACACGAAGAACGTGAAATGGGAAGGCCAGTGCATCTGGCGCTACCATCCGAAGAAGAAGACTTTTGAAATCTACGCCGAAGGCGGCGGCAACACCTTCAGCCTCGACATCGACAGCAAGGGCCGCGTCTTCTCCGGCACCAACGCCGGCAACCGCGGCATGCACTACGAACAAGGCAGCTACGGCATCAAAGGCTGGGGCAAACACGGCCCGCTGACGAATCCGTATGCGTTCGGCTGGTTCGAACACCTCAAGCACGAGGGCGACAACCGCCGCTTCTCGCAAGCTTACACGATCTATGAGGGCGGACTGCTTGGCAGTGCTTACGAAGGCAAAATCATCTCGCCCAACTCACTGCAGAACCTCGTCTATGTCAGCGAGCGCATTCCAGACGGCTCCACCTTCCGCACGAAGGACGAAGAACCGCTCGTCACATCACCTGATCGCTGGTTCCGTCCGGTGTGGGCCGGTGTCGGCCCTGATGGCGGCTTCTACATGGCCGACTGGTATGACACGCGCCTCAGCCACGTCAGCCCGGTCGATGACTGGCACAAGACCAGCGGCCGCATCTACCGCGTGCGTCCTGCGGCAGGTGCGCCGAAGTTGAAGCCGTTTGATTTGAGCAAAGCGAGTGGCGAGGAACTGCTTGGATACATGAGCCACGCGAACGAATGGTTCCGCAAACAGGCGATTCAGGAAATCGCATGGCGCGAACTCAAGGAACTCACACCGAAGCTCAAGGAAATGCTGAACGGAGCGCATGCGCTCGAAGCATTGTGGGCGTTGGATGAACTGGGTGCGGCCGACGAACTGCCGTTCAATCACGCTGATCCGTATGTCCGCCGCTGGTGCGTGAAAATCATCGGTGAACGTCGTGAAGGAAGCGCGGACATACTCGCACGCCTCGCCAAAGAAGAGAAACACATCGAAGTTCGCGCACAAATCCTCGCCAGTGCGAAACGACTGCCTGCTGCGTCAGCGTTGCCGTTGCTCTGGGCGGGCGAATCCGAAGATGTGAGCGGTCATCTGCCGCTGCTCGCGTGGTGGACGCTCGAATCGAAAGCGGAGAAGGAACGCGAGGCTGTCTTCTCCTTCCTCAAGTCCGATACTGCTTTCCTGAAGACGAAGCTTTTCAAAGACGATCTCGCCGAAAAACTCGCCAAACGTTATGCGCTGGCCGGTGGCGAAGAAAATCTGCAATCTTGCGCGGATTTGCTCGCGCTGACGAAAGATGAGACTTTGCGCGGCAAGTTCATCGCAGGCATCGCTTCGGCGTTTGAAGGCGCGGAGATGCCCAAACTGCCGGATGCACTCAGCAAGGCGCTCAACGACTACATTTCGAAGCAAAGCGGTGGTGATCTCACGCTCGCATTGCGAAGCGGCAATGCCGATGCGTTGAAAAAAGCGATCCAACTGCTCGAAGACAAGAAAGCCAGCAACACTGCGCGCATTGCAGTCGCGAAGACGCTCGCCGAACTCGGCAAGCAGGAGGCAGTGATGCCGATGGTGAACATTTTGAAGAGCACCAATCCTGCGAGCCTCAAGCGCGGCATTCTTCAAGCCGCGGCCAAGTTTGACGACAAGCGCATCCCTGAGGCACTGCTGCTCGGCTGGGAAGGTCAGATCGCCGGTGACAAGGCGCTGCGCGAAGACGCGTTGCGCGTGATGGCCGGACGCAAAGAGTGGGCGAAGATTCTCGTGAGCTTCGTCAACGAATGGAAGGTGCCGGTGAAGCATTTCACCATCGACATCGTGCGCCAGCTCAGCCTGCACAAGGATCCGGAGATCGATGCCGCCATCGACAAGCATTGGAAGGGCCTGCTCTTCACCGGCCCCACGCCCGAGAAGAAAAAGGAAGCCGAGCGCATCAAGGCTGTGCTCAAAACCGGACTCGGCAACGCGGACAAAGGCAAGCTGCAGTTCACCGCGCGCTGCGCCATCTGCCACAAGCTCTTCAATGAAGGTGGAGCGATCGGTCCTGAACTCACGGGTTACGACCGCACCAACGCCGACTTCTGGCTCGACAATTTGTTCACCCCCAGCCTTGAAATTCGCGAAGGCTTCGGCGCTTACATCGTGAAGACCAAAGGCGGCCAGATCCTCACCGGCCTCATGGACGCGCAGGACGCCAGCGGCATCGTCATCAAGGACATCGCCAACAACAAGACCGCGATCAAACAGGCCGACATCGAGAAGATGGAGGCGTCACCGATCTCCCTGATGCCCGAAGGCCTCACCACCGGCATGAGCGACGCTGACTTGAAGGACTTCTTCGCGTATCTTATGAAGAAGTGAGCCGTGGCGGATCATTGGCTTGTGACGGTTGCAAAAGGCCGGTAAGCGAGGTTTTGCTGGTAAAATGATGAAGGGTAAAATGATGGTTGAATGGGATCGGGATCATTTTACCCGCCATCATTCTACCTGACTCTGGATTCATGCGACGTGTGCCGGCCTGCGGATCACTTGGGTTGATCCGCAGCTTCAAAGCGGCGGTCGGTGAGTGTCTTCAAGAAGGCGATCACGGCGTTTTTTTCCTCGGCGGTGAGGTGCAGGCCGCCATCGGGATGTTTGGCGAGGTTGGGGTCGAGTGTGCCGGTGCGTTGCACGCCCTCGCTGTAGTGATCGAGCACCTGTTCGAGTGTCTGGAAGCGGCCGTCGTGCATGTAGGGCGCGGTGACGGCGATGTTGCGCAGGCTTGGCGTGGCGAAGGTGCCGCGGTCGAGCGCGCTGCGAGTGACCTTGAAGCGGCCGAGGTCTTTTTCGTCGATGGCGAGGCCGTTGTTGCGGAACTGATGGTCGGTGAACAACGCGCCGCCGTGGCAGTGAAAGCAGTCCGCGCCCATGCTGCCCATGCGCGGCTCGCGCTCCATCATGAACAATTCGAAGCCGCGTTGCTCCTCGGCGCTGAGTTTGCCCTCGCCACGCATCGCGCGGTCAAACTTCGAGTCGTAGGAGGTGAGCGTGAGCACGAAGTTTTCGACCGCGAGCCCGATGCGCTCCGGCGTGACCTGCGGCGTGCCAAAGGCGCGCTCGAACTCGGCGGCACGGGTCTTCTGCAGCTTGGCGACGACGTTTGGCAGCGTCTCATCCATCTCCAGATGATCCTGGATGGGCATCATGGCCTGCGCACGCAACGAAGGTGCCCGCCCGTCCCAGAAGAAGCTCGTCTTCCATGCCAGATTGAACAACGGCATGCTCTGCCGCGTGCCCACGCGTCCTTCCACACCGAGGCTGAAGCGGCGCGGATCGGAGAACGCGTTCGATGCTGGATGACACATCGCGCATGAGAGCGTGCCATCGCGCGAGAGCGCGGTGTCGTTGAAAAGCTTCTCGCCGAGTTCCACGCGTTCAACGAGCAGCGGATTGTCACGCGGCAGTGGCGGAATCGGGAAGGTGCGCGCCATTTTGAAGGGGAACGGCGTGTGCTTCGGCGGCAGATCGATCGGCCTGACTGGCGATGGCCGCGCGATTTCCGGCACGTGGCTCGCCACCGATGATAACGCGAAGGCGGCGGGCAGATTGGCCACCATTGCGATCGCGACGGGATCTTTCGGCTGTGAATGCGTCGAAACGCCATCCTTCGCGAACGACAGCGGCTTTGCGCCATTCAGCACCTTCGTGAGATCGAAGGCGATCTCCGCTGTCGCATCTCCAGTGAGATCCAAATCACCCGCCAGCTCCACCGCAGTGCGATTCGGATCACGCGCGAGATGATAGGAGAAGCCGCCCGGAGCGCCGTCAGCACCACGCCAGCTTCCTTCGAGCGCGAGAAAGATGTAGCCACCCTGCCAGCTCCAGTGCAGGCCGTTCACGTTGGGATTCAGCGGATGATCGGGCGGGTATTGCGCGGGATTCGCCGCATTCGTGTTCGCATCGAGGCCGACATGGAAGCGCAATGCCGTGTAACGCCCTGCGGGCACGTCCGGCAGCGCGAACTGGGTGCGCTTCTTCGCCGCGTCCATCCAAGCGACGTTGCCTGGCAGCTCGATCCAGGTGCCATCCGATTTTCGCAGCGCGAATCCGCTGGCGAGCCAGCTTGCGCGGGTGATGGAGAACGTCTCGCCTGCCATGGTCCGATAGCGCAGCGAATCCATCAGCAGCGGCTGTCCCTCCGCCTCATGCCGCACTACACCATGCAGCGTGACCGCATGTGCGGTCGCGTGCATGAGCAGCAGAGATCCGAGAAGGCGCGGGGAGAGCATGGCGTGTGGAGGCCACGAACTCCGTTCTACTGGATCGTGATGCCGCCGGTCAAGGTGTACGTCGGCGCGGGGTTGAACGTGACAACGACATTCTGCGCCCCGGTCGTCGCATTGGCTGGAATGGTGAAGGTGGCGATCACGGTGCCCTGCGAGGGACGCGAGATGCTGGTGCCCGCGATGGTTCCGCCGATGGTGACGCTGGTGGGAACGAGATTCGCCGGAGGTTGCGGCGGGGAGGTGGGCAGCGTGATGGTCGCGGTCACGGTGGTGCCACGAGTGGCGGTGCCACCGGGCACATTCGTGGTGCTGGTGCCACCACCGCCGCCGCTTTGGGTGTAATTAAAGCCGTTGCTGTCGAACGTGGCCAGCGAGGCGCGTGTGACGCGGTAGAAGCGGCTGCCGTTCGCTGCGCCGCTGGTTTCCACTGCCTGGGCGGCATCGTCACCTGTGGTGGTGACCGTGGGCGTGAGAGCAGTCCAGCTCGAGAGATTGGAACTGGCCTCCACGGTGTAGGTACCGCCTTCCACACCGCTCCAGCTCAAGGTCACATCACTGCCGCTGACCGTGGGTGCGCTCATGGTCTCCGTCTTGTTCGGTCCGCCACTGAACCAGGTGGTCACCGTTTCGGTGATGCTGGTCACCGCACCGCCGCTCGGTGTGCCGTAGTAGGCGCGGCCGGTGGTGTAAGGATAGGTGGGTGTGCCATCGCTATTGATCGTGACGAAGTAGGCCCAGGTGCCGGACGGATATTCGGGCGTCACGCAGTAGCGGACGTTCTGCTCATTGAGGTCAAACGCCACGCCCTGCGTGTAACCGAGGTCGCCGAGGTAGTCGAAGTCCTCGATGTAATGCCCCAGCGCGTAATTGGTGCTGATCACCGGGCCGTATTGATTCGAGGCGAGCGTGGCAGAGCGGCTCTGCACGCGGGCAGCCCACGCGGGAAGAGTCGTGCGTCCGGTGCTGCTGAGGTTGGTGGTGCCATTGCTGCCATCGCGCTTCACAAATCCGCTGACCATGCGCCGCACGCCGCTGTTGGAATCCAGCGGGCTCGAATAGCCGTACGGGCCGTAAATCGGCAGGCCATCAGCCGCCCAGCCGAGAATGGGCGAATGTTTCGTCGGAGACGCGGCGCTCTCAGTGTAGCGATTCGTGGTCGCGTTGTAATCAACGTGGTCGCCGAGTTGATAACGCAGGCCGATGGGATGGGCGTGGTAGTGGTAGTTGTTGCCTGCCTGATGGGCCAGCGCGGGATCGAAGGTGACGCCCTCGTTGTGATAACCGTCACGATTCCAGATGCCGTCGCCAGTGATGCCGTTGGTGGGTGTGGCATCGGTGGCGTTGGAAGTCGAGTAAGAGAAAGCATCGCGGCTGTCGAAGAAGGACACGCCGTTGGCCGCGCGCCCGGTGGAGCCGAGACCCGTGAGTGTTTTTGAAACTGGAATCACCGGCGTGCGCGGGATGCGGTAGATCGTGGCCGTGTTGGAAGGGAAGTTCGGGAAGTTCTGTGTCTTGTTGGCATCGATGTACCACGGGCCCATGACGTGGCTGGCCAGTCCGGTGGTGCGGATGTAGATCCAACTGGCCGAATAGCTGATTTCGCTGACGGTCGCGTAGGTCGGGTTCGACTGGATGCCGGTGCCGCGGCTCCAGGTGATGGATTTGGTGCCTGCTGTCTCATCGGCGGTGGATTGGTAAAGGCGGGCGTACTGGCCGGAATCCGCCGTGTACCAGGAGGAGAGCTGTGGATCGGCGTGCAGCGACGTCAAAGGCAGCAGCAGCGGGAGGAGGTGACGCGTTTTCATGGCAGGGCTGGGTCTGTGCCTGTATTGAACCCCTGCCCATGAACCGCGGCGAAGCGCCCGGATGAATTCGCGTTTATTTTTCTCCAACCTGCGTGCCGTGTGATCCCGTCATGCGGTGGCAAGACTCAATGCGCCACAGCCTTTTCGGATCCGAGGCCGGTGTGGGCACGGACTTTGAGCTCGGTGAACTTGGCCTCAGCCTCAGGCTCACGTTTGATCAGCGAACCGATGATGGCCGCAAGGAAGCCAAGCGGGATGCTGAGGATGCCGGGATTGGTGAGCGGGAAGATCGCATCCGCCTGGATGAAGTGCCGTTTCGCTGCAACAACATCGGGAGCATCGATCCCCATGATGCTGGGGCTGAGAATGATCAGAACAATGCTGCTGACCAGGCCGACGGCCAGGCCGAGCACGGCTCCGGTTGTGCTGAATTTCTTCCAGAAGATGCTGAGCACGATCACAGGCAGGTTTGCGCTCGCCGCGACGGCAAACGCGAGACCAACCAGGAAGGCGACGTTCACGTTTTGCAGTTTGATCGCGAGGAAGATCGAAATCGCGCCCACCACGAATGCAGTGATGCGGGCGACGCGGACTTCCTCACCCGGACGGTGTTCTTTGCCGTGGTGGAGCACGTTCGTGTAGAAATCGTGCGCAAAGCTGGCGCTGGCACTGATCGTGAGACCGGCCACGACGGCGAGAATCGTCGCAAAGGCCACCGCGCTGATGAAGGCGAAGAAAATCGGCCCGCCGAGCGCGGATGCGAGCTGCGGCGCGGCCATGTTGTCGGTGACAATGTGGTCGGGCTTCAAGATCGTCGCCGCGCCGAAGCCGAGGAAGGTAGTCAGGATGTAAAACGTGCCGATGATGACCATCGCCCACACGACGGAGACACGGGCGGTCTTCGCATCCGGCACGGTGTAGAAACGCACGAGGATGTGCGGCAGTCCGGCGGTGCCAAACACGAGCGCAAGACCGAGCGAGATCAGATCCAGCGGCCCCCAGCCCTTTGTCACTTCCGTGCCGAACTTCATGCCGGGCTCCAGGAAGTTGCGCGTGACCTCCAGCTTTGTTTTGGCATCGACATAGGTCAGGTTGGCGATGGCGTCGAAGAACTTGGTGAAGCTGTAGCCAAAGTTTTTCATCACAAGCACGCTGAGGAAGATCGTGCCGGTCATCAAAAGGATCGCTTTGATGATCTGCACCCACGTGGTGGCCAGCATGCCGCCGAAGACGACGTAAACGACCATCAGCACGCCCACGCCGATGATGGCGGCCTCGGTGCTGATCCACGGCAGGTCTTGCAGCAACAGCTTCACCAGCGTGCCCGCACCGATCATCTGCGCGACCATGTAAAACGTGGAAACCGTGATTGTGCTCAGTGAGGCCATCGCGCGCACCGGGCGCGGTGTGAGACGATAGGCGAGCAGGTCCGCCATCGTGTATTTGCCCGCGTTGCGCAGCGGCTCGGCCACGACAATGAGCACGGTCAGATAAGCCACGAGCCAGCCGACGGAATACATGAAGCCGTCGTAGCCGAAGAGCGCGATCATTCCTGAGATGCCGAGAAAACTCGCCGCGCTCATGTAGTCACCCGCGACGGCGAGGCCGTTCTGCCAGCCGGTGATGCTGCGCCCGGCGGCGAAGTAGGCGCCCGCGCTGGTGTTTTTCTTCGCGGCCCAAACAGTGATGCCGAGCGTGGCAACCACGAAGGCGAGGAACATCCAAACGGCGATGGTCATAAGCGTGAGATCAGGTCAAAGGGTCAGGGAGTGGCCAGGAAGGTCATCAATGGCCGTGGACAACGGCGGCGGCTTCTTTGTCCCACCTGGCAGCCTTGCGGGTGTAAATGAATGCAAGGGCCCAGGCCATGAAGAACTGCGAAAGAGCGAAGAGGTAGGCAATGTTGAGCCTGCCAAGCACCTCTTTCTTCATCAGCGCCGGGAAGTAGCCGACAAGCACCGGCAGCGCGAAGTAGTAGGCCACAAAGAAAATCGTGGCGCTGATGATGAACTTTGCCTTGCGGGCGAGCAGCGCTCGAAATTCCGGCTTCGCCTCGATTTGTTCCCAGTTCACAGGTGATTTTTGGCTCATAGTGGGCGCGAGGTTAGGAAACCAGTTGCCGTTTGGCAAGGCCAAGCGTCCGAAGGGAGAGTTTTTCTTCGCATGAGGTGATCACTCGAACGCGCTCGTGACCGGCTTGCCGTCGAAATCTTCAGGCAGCGGCACATCCAGCAGCCACAAGGCGGTGGCGGCGGTGTCGTAGGTGGTGACCTTGTCGGTGATGGTGAAGTTTTTCTTCACACCTTTGCCCCAGGCGACCCATGGAATGATCATGTCGTCGGGAATGTCGAGACCGTGCGTCTTGTCATGTCCGCCGTGGTCAGCGGTGATGAGCAGTACGCTGCTGTCGGCGATGCCGGCGTCTTTGATCGCCCTCCACACCTGCCAGAGCGCCTGGTCGGTCACTTTGATGGCCTCTTTCTGCTGAGGTGAACCCCAACCGTCCTTGTGACCGGCGGTGTCCACGTCCGGGAGATGGATGAATGCGAGCTTCGGCTTGTGCTCCTTCAGCCACGCCGCCGCCTGCTTCGCGACGGTTTGCGAGGGCTTCTTGTCCTTCTCGATCTCCTGCGTTCCTGCCACGGGTGCCGGGTCTTGCGGGCCGCCGAAGTCGAAGAGGTCGAGCGAGTCCTTCAGCCACAGATGACGAAACTTCACCTTGCCGACAAACATGGCTGTCACCGCTTGCGGATCGGCGGCCTTGAGCAGCGAGAACACGGTGGGCACCTTCACGAAGCCTTTGATCGGCGTGTAGTTGTTCCAATCGATGTGATGCTTGGCCGGGCCCACGCCGGTGAGCATGGATGTGTGTGATGGCAATGTGATGGACGGGAAAATCGTGCTCGCCTGCCACGTCACCGCGCCTTCAGCAGCTATTTTTTTCAGCGTGGGCGCCTCGCTCTCGGCGATGACCGCCGGCTTGCCACCATCGATGCTGACGATGAAAACGTGCTCGGCCCTCGGGGCGGCAAACGAACGGTGTCCCAGGAGAATGGAAAAGGAGAGAAGGACGAGAAAACGCATGGTGGAAAGGCGCGAAATAACGCACTCCGGGCGGCTTTGCTTCCAAAACTTTGCAGTCGGATGGGATAAAGCGCTTGTGCCTTGAGCGATCCGCCACCCTGCGCCAAGAATGCGCCGTTCATGGAAGCCTGGATCGTCATCGGACTGCTCGTTGCTGTCGTCATCGCCTACGCCACGGAGAAAATCTCCGTGGACCTCGTGGCACTGTCGATGCTGTGCCTGCTGGTGCTGACCGGCATTCTGCCGGTGGATCGCGCCTTTGCCGGTTTCGGGGATCGTGTGATCGTCATGCTGGCAGCCATTTTCATCATCGGCGCGGCTTTGCGTGAATCCGGTGTGCTCGATGCTCTGTGCGGATTTCTGGCGCGGCGGCTGGGCGGTCAGCCCACCTTGCTGACCACTGTGCTGATGGTGGCGGTGGGCTTGATTTCTGCATTCATGAACAACACCACCGTCACCGCTGTGTTTGTGGGACCAGTGATCGGCCTGGCGCGGCGGTTGCGGCTCCCTCCGTCCCGCCTGCTCATGCCGCTGGCCTTTGCCTCGATCCTCGGCGGCACCTGCACTCTGATCGGTACTTCCACGAACGTGGCTGTCAGTGGCGTGATCAAGCGCATGGGCATGGAGGCGCTGCGCATGTTCGAGTTCGCCCACGTGGGCATTGTCATCCTGGCGACCGGAATCATTTACATGGCCCTCGTTGGAACCCGCCTGCTCTCCGGTCGTGGCCGCACCTCCGCGGAGCAGGATGACACCATGCGCGAATACCTCGCCGAGGTCGTCGTGCTTGCCGGTTCCCCGCTTATTGGTCAGGAGGCATTCGAGTCGGATTTCTCGGTCATGGAGTTTCAGGTGCTGCAAATCCGCCGCGGCCACCAGCAACTCCCCGCCGAGCGCCATCTGCGTTTCGAGGAAGGGGATGTCGTCCTCGTCGCCGGCAAGGTGGAGAACCTCATGAAGGTGAAAAAAATCGAGGGCATCGACATCCTCGAAGATGTCCACCTGCGCGATTCCGGCATCGACACGCGCGAGGTGCTCGTGGCCGAGGTCGTCCTCACCCAGCGCTGCGGTTTTGTCGGCTGGACGCTGCGCGAGAGCCATTTCCGCCAACGCAGCGGCCTCTCCGTCCTCGCTCTCATGCGCGGGGAACGTTCCCTCATGCGCCACATGGCGGACGAAAAACTTCACGCTGGCGACGTTCTCCTGCTGCAAGGGCCGAAGGAACGCTTCCACGACTTTGAGGCTGCTGGAGAGATGGTCGTCATCACCCAGCATCAATTCAGCGCCGAGGCGCAACGACGTGGTTTCATGCTTCTGGGCGCTTTTGCCGCTGCCGTGTGCGCCAGCAGCCTCGGCTGGCTGCCGGACACCATTTCTTTCGTCCTCGTCGCCATGCTCGCGGTCTTCATGCGCTGCATCAGCCTCGAAAATGCCTATCAAAACATCGACTGGCGTCTGCTCATCCTCATCGGCGGCATGATGGCCTTTGGCGAGGCCATGAAAAGCTCCGGCGCCGCCCTCATGGTCGCCAATGCCATCACCACTGGCTTGCAGTCATGGGGAGTCTTTCCCGTCTTCGCCGGATTCTGCGTGCTGACGGTCATCCTCACACAGCCCATGTCGAATGCCGCGGCTGCGCTGGTTGTTCTCCCCGTCGCCATGCAGGCAGCCACAACGATGGGCGCCAGCGCGCGTTCATTCGCCATCGGTGTCATGCTCAGCGCATCCGTTTCCGTGCTCACACCCTTCGAGCCGAGCTGCATCCTCGTCTATGGCCCCGGCAAATATCGCTTCAGCGACTTTCTCAAAGTCGGCGGCGGTCTCAGTGCCATCGCACTCGCCGTCATCCTCATCATGGTGCCCTGGTTCTGGCCGCTGAAGTAGTCAGACCATCATGTGGCTGAAGTCACACCCATCATCCGCAAATGCTCACGAGACGGATGACGCAGTGGAAACAAGTCGATCGGCACAATGATGTCCTCCGGCGTCCGAATGTAATTGCCAGGATGGCTGTCGAAAATCGCGACGTCATCAGCGGCGCGATACCAGTCATCCGAACGTGTGGCAGCGAAACCTTCGGCGATCATGTAAACGGCAATCTGGTCCAACGTGGGGTGGTCTCCGGTGATGAAGGGCTGGGAGGTGACCACAAGCAGTCCATCCAAATGATCGAGGACCGCCTCGACGAGAATGTCGTCACCAAACAGGTCGTTTTGGAGCTGCAGCCGCTGCAAATATTCGAAAGGAAGAGCATGTGTGTTTCCAAGGCCGCCGCTGCCGTAGAATGGCGACCGCCCAAACTCGCCTGGATAGGTGAATTTGATCATGCGGCCCGCGGTCTGGTCATGCCAGGTGCGATGCTCCCGGCCTTCCGCGAACTGGGCCAGCTTCAGGACGGCAGTCCAGACGCAATCAACTCCGCGAGGGAAATGGATCCCGGCGTCTCCTGCGGATCGCGCAAGTGCCTGCGCCTGAACTCGGCATACCTCAGCGCGTTCTGCGGATGATTCCGCTCCATCTGGGCGAGCAGCTCCAGATAGGAAAGCCTGCGCTGATTGAAGCGCACTTTGCGGAGATTGTCCGGTCCTGTAACCATGCTGTTGAGTGTCCACGCTGGGACGGCGGGTGTCAAGATGGGCGGTGATGAGGCTCTTTGCTGCCACGATGCAACCGATGCTGACCTTTTAGTCGAACGGCAACTTTTCTGCCTACGTGGAGTGCAACTACTGTCGAATCCAGTATTGCCGCAGTGCTTCAATCAGCGACAGGCGTGCCATGGTGCTCATGGAGAGAAGGAGAGAAAAAGGAATGGACTCGGGGCATATCCCGCTACCCCGCCAGCTCCCCAGCCACCGCCGTCGCCTCCGCGAGAAAGGTCTCTCCGAGGGAGGACAATCTTCCGGTCCACAGCATGCCGAAGCTCAGCGGCGGGAAATCGTCGAGCGCGAGAGCTTTGACGCCAACGGGCAGTTCGATGCGCGGGTGGCGTAATGCCAGGCCCGCGCCGAAGCCCTCCACCACGTAGCGAACGACGAGATCAAGGCTGCCGACTTCGAGACTCGGCAGCCATTCGATCCCGCGCTGGCGCAGCGCCACTTGAAATGAGCGTGAAAGCACATCTTTGGCCTCCAGCGTCACCAGCGGCAGGTCGATGCGATCCTTCTCAAAGATCTGCGCGGCCTTCGTGAAGCCGCTTTGCTTCGGTACCAGCAGCACCATGGGAAGGCGCAGCAGTTCGCGCGCCTCGATGTTTGCAGCGGTCTTGTCCATGAGCGTGCTCAGACCGACGTCAATCTCCTGCGCGGCCAGCAACGCTTCGATCTCCTGTTGGCGCCCGTGCGTGAGCGTGAAATGAAAGCCCTTCACACGACGGCGCATGCGCGCGAGCAGCTCCGGCAGGTAATCGCGCTGCACAACCTCCGCGGCCGCGATGCGCAGGCGGTTTTCACCGCCACCGCGCAGACGATCCCCCATTTCGGAGAGGCCGCCAAAGAACGGTGCGATGAAATCATAGAGCGCCTGGCCCTCACGGGTGAGCTGGAATGGCCGCCGTTGATACAGTGTGACGCCGAGTGCATCCTCAAGCTGCAAAATCTGCGCGCTGATCGCCGGCTGCTGAATGCCATACGGCATCGCCCGCGCTGCCGCGCTCACACCGCCGTTTTTGGCGACATGGTAGAAAAGTTCAAGGTGATGGACGTTCATGGCCCTGCGAAAGGCTATACGGAATATCAATGATGCCACCCGGAAATATCAATTTCCTTTGCCCGGTAATCCTGAGACACTTCGCGGCATTATGGAAGGACTCATCATTCTCATCCTCCTCGTGATCGGCGGTCTCGTCCTGGTGCTGCCGATCACCGCCATCGTCAAAGCAAGCCGTGCTCGCGAGAAGGCAGACCAGCTCGACCGCGACATCGGCGCCCTTCGTGCGGCGAACGCGCACCTCAAAGAACGTCTCGACCGTCTCGAAGCCGGAGACAGGCCACTGCCCGTCTCTGAAGCCACTCCCGCCAAATTCGCCCCGCCCGTCCCGCCACGCGAATTTATCAGCACGAAGCCCGTGGACCCGGTCACGCCGCCTGCGGTGGAAAAAGCTGCTCCACCACCGATTCCGCCTCCTTCGCCGGCCACGAAAGCTCCCGAGCCCGTTCGTAGTTCGGGCTTTAGCCCGTCAGAAAAACCCAAACCCATCGCCAAACCGCGGCCGACCATCAATCTCGAACAGTTCATGGGCGCCAAGCTCTTCGCGTGGGTCGGCGGCCTCGCGCTGTTCCTCGGCATCATCTTCTTCGTGAAGCTCAGCATCGAGCGTGGCTGGATTTCACCCGAGTTGCGTACAGCGATCGGTTTTGTGATTGGCGTGGGCTTGGTCGGATGCGGAGTGGTCATGCATCGCCGCGAACGCTATGCCACGCTTGCGCACACGCTCTGCGCCACCGGTGTTGTCGTGCTGTATGGTGTTACCTTCGCCGCGCACGCGCTGTGGCGAATTCCGCCGCTGGACCAGTCTCTTGTCGCCTTTGCGATGATGACACTCATCACTGCGGCTGCGTTCCTGCTCGCCGTGCGGTTGAATGCGCAAGTCGTGGCTGTGCTCGGCATGCTTGGCGGCTTTTTGACGCCGATTCTCTGCTCCACGGGCCAGGACAATCCTTTCGGCCTGTTCAGCTACATCGCGCTGCTCGACATCGGCGTTCTCGCCGTCGCGAAAAACAAGCGCTGGCTGCATCTGACCGCACTCGCGGCCGCAGGCACGATCTTCATGCAGGCGGGCTGGATGGCGAAGTTCTTCCGCGTGTCGCAATACGCCATCGGCTCCGCCACCTGGGTGCCGGTGAGCGTGTTTCTCGGTTTTGCGGCGCTGTTTGCGCTCGCGGCATGGTGGACACGCCAGCGTGAAGATCAGGATGTCTTCCCCGCCGCTTCTGCGCTCGCACTCTGCGCCAGCGCGATGTTCACCGCATTTGTGTTTCTCGATTTCGGCGCGATCACCGAGCGTCCGCTGCTGCTTTACACCTTCGTGCTCGGCATCAACGCCGTCGCTTTGCATGTTGTGTGGCATCAATCGCGAGTAGCCATCGCACAGGGCATCATCGGCACGCTCACGTTCATCCACCTTTCCATCTGGACGACGCAGATGCTGACCACTGAGCTGCTGCCGTATGCGCTGGGCATTTATCTGGCCTTTGGACTGCTGCACACGGCGGTCGCGGTGCTGATGGAGCGCAAGGCGCCGAATCAACTGCCCTTCGCCGGCTGGGTGCCGCTCATCACGCTCGTGCTGCTGCTCATGCCGGTGCTGAGTCTTGAAGCCATGAGCCTCATGATCTGGCCGGCAATCCTGATCGTCGATCTGCTCATCATTGCCCTTGCCGTCATCAATGGCCGCCTGCTGCCCGTGCTGGCCGCGCTCGTGCTCACACTGGTCACCGCCGCCGCCTGGCTCTTCCGCTGGCCGCGCGAGCTTGGACTCGCATTGACGCCTTTCCTGGTCGTGCTTGGCGGCTTCACCATCCTGTTTGGCATCGCGAGCAGTTTTCTCTTCCGCAAAGCGCCCAAGGCACAGCTTGCCCCGCTGCTGCCGGTGAGTTCAGCCGTGCTGCCGTTCCTGCTGCTCATTCTCGCCACACTGCGGCTGCAAATCGCGAATCCATCACCCGTGTTCGGCCTCGCGCTGCTGCTTGCGCTGTTCCTGCTCGGCCTCGTGCGCATCAGCGGCGTCACCGTGTTCGCGCCGACGGCGTTGGGATGTGTGCTCGCGCTCGAATGGGCCTGGCACCAGCAGAGTTTTCAGATCACGAACGCCACAACGCCGCTGCTTTGGTATCTCGGCTTCTACGCAATCTTCGCGGCCTTCCCGTTCGTGTTTCGCTCGCATCTCGCCACACGCAAACTTCCATGGATCACCTCGGCCGCCGCGGGTGTCGGCACCTTCAGCCTCGTTTATCGCCTCGTCGGTCAAACATGGCCCAATGACATGATGGGCCTGCTTCCCATTGCCTTTGCCGTCGCGCCACTGCTCTGTCTCGTCTTTGTTTTGAAACAGCACAGCGCGGACAATCCCGCGCGCCTTACACAGCTCGCATGGTTTGCCGGCGTGGCGATGTTTTTCATCACGCTCATCTTCCCGATTCAGTTCGAGAAACAGTGGATCACCATCGGCTGGGCCTTGGAAGGCGCGGCCATCTGCTGGCTCTTCCGCCGCGTGCCGCACGTGGGGCTTCTACGCACGGGCGCGGCGCTGCTGGTGATCTCGTTTGTGCGCCTCGCGCTCAATCCCGCCGTGCTGGAGTATCAAATCCGTGGCGACACGCCGATCCTCAATTGGCAGCTCTATGCTTACAGTGTGACGGCGATTGCGATGTTCTTCGCGGCGTACTGGCTCATGCCGCCGCATCATTGCTGGAACAAAGTGAACCTGCGCGGCCTGTTCTGCTCGCTCGGCGGCATTTTGCTGTTCCTGCTGCTCAACATCGAGATTGCCGATGTCTTCACACCTGCTGGTGAACGTTCCATCACCTTCGACTTCAGCGGCAATCTCGCCCGTGACATGACCTACACCATTGCCTGGGCGCTGTTCGCGCTCACGCTGCTCGTGCTCGGCATCTGGAAACGCAATCCGCCGACACGTTATGCTGCCATCGGCCTGCTCGGTGTGACGTTGCTGAAGCTTTTCCTGCACGACCTCGCCAACATCGACAGCGGCTATCGCATCGGCGCACTGATTGGCGTCGCCATCATCGCCCTCGCCGCCTCGTTCCTGTATCAACGCTTCCTTAGTGACGACAAGCCATGAAACCGCATCCCCTCCTCCTCGCATTGTGCCTGTCCTCGGTCGCAGGCGCCGCCGACTTCGCCGCGTGGACGCATCGTCAAACCGTGCGCATCGCCCAGCCCGGTCTCACGCGCATCGAACTCGAGCCCGCGTTGCTCGATGCCTCGCGCACGACGGGCGGCGCGCCGTTTCACGACCTGCGCGTGATCAGTCCGGCTGGTGTTGAAACGCCCTATATCATCGCCTTGCCACGCACCATGCGTCCGACGAGCGTCAAGGCCGAAGGCTTCAAGGCCACGCTGAATCCCAGCACGACCGTGCTCGAGTTTCTGTCGCCTGATGGCAACACAATCCAGGAAGTGGTGCTGCAAACCAACGCGCAGAACTTCATCAAAGCCGCCACGCTGGAAGCCAGCAACGACGGCACCACGTGGCAGACGCTGAGCACGGGCGAAGTGCTTTGTCGTCAAAATGGCACCGAGCGCCTGCGCCTGCCCATCTCACCGGCGGCGTGGAAGCAATTTCGCATCACCATCGACGATGCACGCCGCGGCCCCGTCGCTTTCACCGGCGCACAAATCGTGCGCGAGCTGCCGGAGCTGCGCACCGTTCCGAATTCGGTGACGATTCGATCCCGCACCGAAGAAAAGGGTGCCACGCACCTCACGCTCGATCTTGGCACTTCAAATGTGCTGCTCGGAACCGTGCGCATTCACACGCCCGACCTGGTGTTCCAGCGCGTGTGCACGCTCTTGAACACCACGCACACGCTGTTTCGCATCCAGCACGAGGGCTTCACCGCCGAGGACCTCGAAATCCCCGCGCACCAACTCGCCGCCAAACGGGAAGTCGAGCTCGTCATTCACAACGGTGACAGTCCGCCGCTGCGCATCGACCGCGTCGAAGTCACGCGTCACATGGTGCCCCTCGTGTTTCAAGCCGACACCGCAGGCGAGTGGCAGCTCTACATCGGCAACGCCCAGGCCGCCGAGCCGCGCTACGACATCGCCGCCCTCACCGACAAGCTGCGCGATGCGACCGCCAACTCCGCCACCGCCAGCGCGGTCAAAGCGAACGCGGAGTTCCGCAAGACCGCCACCGCGCCCGAAGTCGGCGAGACCGGAGCGGCGATCGATGTCTCTCCGTGGTCGTTTCAGCGCGCCATTCGGTTTAGTGAAGCCGGTGTCATCGAACTCGATCTCGACCCCGCCGTGCTCGCCCGCTGCGCGAATGATCTTCACGATGTGCGCATCGTCCGCGACGGTCATCAAGTTCCCTTCCTTGCCATCAAACCGGGACTGGAGCGTGAACGGGCCGTCTCCTTTGTCGAAGTCGCCGATCCGAAGGCCAAGTCGTGGTCGAAATGGGACATCACGATGCCTTTCGCCAACTTTCCGGGCAACACCCTGCTGCTTGACTCGGCCACCCCGTTGTTCAAGCGCACCCTCAGCGTCACCGAGCAGATCCACACGGAGCAGGGCCACTTCGAACGCATCCTTGGTACCGCCAACTGGCAGCGCACGCCGGGGCAGACCCCCAACACCTTCCATTTCCCGCTCCACACCGCACCTCGCGCCGAAACGATCCGCCTCGCCACTGACAACGGCGACAATGCACCGCTGACGCTGACCTCCGTCCGCATCGTGTATCCCGTCGTGCGTCTTCTGTTGCGCGTGCCTGACACCAAGCCCCTCGTCATCTGCTACGGCAACCGCCGCGCCACCCACACGCGCTACGATCTCGATCTCGTCCGCCGCGAATTCGAAACCTCGACCAAAGTCGAAGCCACCCTCGGCGATGAAGAAAACCTCCCTGGTTACGAAGCCGATCCCCTCACCAGTGGCAAAGGCTCCCCCTGGCTGTGGGCCGCGCTCGCCCTCGTGGTGGGAGCCCTGCTCTGGGTCGTGGCGAAGATGCTGCCGAAGCAGCAGGCGCAGTGAGGACTCGCATGCCCTAATCGCAGCAGGCGAAGTGTGATGGTGCTCTCGCGCCTTGAACACATCAGGCCCGCAGGGCCGCCGGACTCAGCCCAGGGCGCAGCGCAGCAAGCCCTGGGTTCTCTCCATGCGACGTCTTCTTCCCAAGGTCGCGCCCTGAAGGGGCGCAGGAGAACGCTCTTCAATCCCAGACATACCTTTCGTCATACTCGACCTCATAACGTTTCAAGAACCGTCGAAACTCCTCCTGAAACGTGATGGTCCGATGATGTTCCTGCTGTGCACGAATGTATTCACGCACTTCCTCGACATTGGACTGGCTCACGGAAAAAGCGCCGTAGCCGTTCTGCCAATGGAAGTTCTGCAAAACCGGCAACTGCCGCTGCAGCCATCCGGTGGAACCTGTTTTAACCTGTCCGACGATCGTGCTGAGCGGCTCGGTGCGTGACAGCAGGAACAGCAGATGCGCGTGATCAGGCTCCGTGTTGATTTCAACCGCTGTGCAGCCGAGATCGCGCAAGATGCCACCCATGTAGGCGTGCAAATCGGGTTGCAGGTGAAGCGGGATCACCCGTTCACGATTCTTCGTGGAGAAGATGAGATGGACGTAAATCTTCGACAAGGACTGCGGCATGGCGATGGAAGGACGTTTTCCCGCGCCCCTTCAGGGCGCTCCCTGAATCAACGATGCGGGCGGGCATCACGCAACCCAGGGCTTGTCGCTTTGCGTCTTCGCCCTGGGCTGAATCCGTGGGTCTTTCAGACCCGACTCGGAGGATCAAATTCGCAGAATCGTCGAGATTCGTATCAGCTACCGTCTTGACCATCCCTTGACCTTTGACGCGCAACACTTGACGACGCCGTCACCCAAACCGCGAAGCCCCTCTTGCAACCCCGCCCCGGGTGCGGACGTTAGCTCTGTACCTCCACCATGAGCGAAACGTCCGTCCAGCCCCCCAAGTTCACCAACGCCCTCGCGAAAGAGCGCTCGCCCTACCTGTTGCAGCATGCCCACAATCCTGTGAACTGGCTGCCGTGGGGCGAGGAGGCGTTCAAGCTCGCGAAGGAACAGGACAAGCCCATCTTTCTCTCCTCCGGCTACTCCACCTGCCACTGGTGCCATGTCATGGAGCGCGAGTCCTTCGAAAACGAGGAGACCGCGAAGCTGCTCAACGACAGCTTCATTCCCATCAAAGTCGATCGCGAGGAGCGGCCCGACGTCGATCTCACCTACATGACCTACGTGCAGGCCGCGAGCGGCAGTGGCGGCTGGCCGATGAGTGTCTTCCTCACGCCTGAATTGAAGCCCTTCTACGGCGGCACTTATTATCCGCCGGAAAACACGCCGGGACGCATCGGTTTCAAAAACCTGCTCACCGAACTCGCGAAGGTGTGGAAGGAAGATCGCAAGGGCATCGATGAACGCGCTGCGCGCTCGGTGGAAAAGCTTCAAGAGCATCTCGACGAGGAGAACAAGGAGGTCACCGGCATCGATCCGAACGCGGTTTTGCAAAAGGCCTACGACGACCTCAGCGGCAGCTTTGATTACCACGAAGGCGGCTTCGGCGGCGCGCCGAAATTCCCGCGCCCTTCCACGCTGAACCTGCTCATGCGCATCCATCGTGCCTTCGCGAAGCGCGAGGACAAGGAACGCAACCACGAGGGCGATTGGGCGATGGAGATGACCGTGAAAACCCTGCGCGGCATGGCCAATGGCGGCATGCGCGATCACATCGGCGGCGGATTCCATCGTTACAGCGTCGATGCCTACTGGCATGTCCCGCACTACGAGAAGATGCTCTACGACCAGGGGCAGCTCCTCAGCGCCTATGCCGAGGCGTGGAAGCTCACCGATCACAATCCGCTCTTTGAAACCATTCTGCGCAGCACCGTCGCGTATGCGAAGCGCGATCTGCGTCATCCAGAGGGCGGTTTCTTCTCCGCCGAGGATGCCGACAGCCTCGCCACCACTGATGCCGCGCACAAAACGGAAGGTGCCTTCTATGTCTGGAAGGCCGCTGAGATCGACGAGATCCTCGGCAAGGAGAACGGTAGCATCTTCCGCTACTCCTATGGTGCCCGTCGCGATGGCAACGCACGACCCGAGAGCGACCCGCATGGAGAATTGAAGGGCCTCAACACCCTCTACCGCGCCGTTTCCTTCAAGAAGACCGGCGAGTACTTCAAAAAGAGCCCCGAGGAAATCCGCGCCATCATCGACGAGTCACTCGTGAAGCTCTTCGAAGCCCGCGAGAAGCGCCCGCGCCCGCATCGCGATGACAAAATCATCGCCGCATGGAATGGACTCATGGTTTCCGGCCTCGCGCGCGCTGGTGCCGCGCTCGGGGATGCCGAGATCGTCGTGCTTGGCGCTCAGGCCGCGCAGTTCATCCACGACCAGCTTTGCACCACGCCTGGCAAGGAACTGCATCGCTCCTGGCGCGAAGGCGCACGCGGCCCGAAGGCTTTTGCCATCGACTACGCCTGTCTCATTCACGGCCTGCTTGATCTCTACGAGGCCTCCTTCGACGTGAAGTGGCTCCAGTGGGCCGTCGCCTTGCAGGGTGAGATGGACACGCAGTTCCTCGACACGAAAAACGGCGGCTACTACAGCGTCCACACCGACATGCCGAACAGCGTGCTGCGCATCAAGGAGGACTACGACGGCGCCGAACCTTCGCCAAACTCCCTCGCCGCGCTGAATCTTGTGCGCCTCAGCGCCATGCTCGCGAAGGACAGCCACAAGGCGCAGGCGGAGAAGATCTTCGTCCTCTTCGGCTCCACGCTCGAAAAAAGCGCCTCCGCCGTCCCCGTCATGGCGATGGCCTTCGATCTCGCGCATCGCGGCAAACAGCAGATCGTTCTTGCCGGCGACCAAACGAGTACCGACTTCCAAAAACTCGCCACCCACCTGCGCCAGAGCTTCCTCCCCAACGCCGCTCTCCTCCACGCCGACGGCGGTGCAGCGCAATCATGGCTCGCCGAACACAACGAAGCCCTCGCCGGCATGAAACCCGTGAACGGCCAGCCCGCAGCCTACATCTGCCAAAACTTCACCTGCCAGGCACCAGTGACGACGGTGGAGGAGGTGGAGAGGCTTCTCCAATGAGTTCGTTTGCCCGATCTTTGGGCCGACTTTGATCGTGCGAATCACTTTTTCAGGCGGACACGCGCCTTCTTCGGCAGCGCATCCACCACGAGCTGATACGAGTGCTCGACGAGTTCGCGCACGAGCTTCGGTGGCACGCTGCCGTCGAGCATGATGGTGTTCCAATGCTTCTTGTTCATGTGCCAGCCGGGCTTGATGCCCTTGTACTCGTCACGCAGCTCGACTGCTCGCTGCGGATCGCACTTCAGGTTGATGCGCGCTGGAAAATCCTCCGGCACGGTGACGGCGAACATCTTGCCGCCGACCTTGTAAACCAACGCCTCGGGGCCGAATGGCTGCGTTTCTTCAGCGCCGGGCAGACTCAGGCAGTGGGCGATGACATCGGGCAGGTCCATGCGGCATTTTAACCAGAAGCGCGTGTGTGTCGAAGACCACTCGCCACTTTGGCGTTTCACGTGAGCCGCAGGAAAACCTGGTGAGTTGAAAACTCGCGCTCCTGCTCAGTCTGCCTGACCCCAGACGCGAGGAGTTTTGAAGTCGGCTGCCTTCGGTGCGATTTTCGGAGGAACGGCTTGCGCTGCGAGTTCATCGAGCCTGGCGCGGAGTTCGGCGACCTTCTCAGGATAGTTGCTGGCGAGATTGGTCTTCTCGTTGGGATCGCTGATGATGTTGAAGAGTTCGACGGTGGCGGATTTGTCCCCGGCCTTCTTATGGCCTTTCTTCTTGGCCTTTGGCCCCTCGCCTTCCTCGCTGTCGGCGATGTTGCCGCCAATCACGAGCTTCCAATCACCCATTCGGATGGCGCCGTTGTTCGGCGTGGTGTTGAGCAGGATGAATTCGTTCGGTGAGGGTGCGCCTTCGGTGATGGCGGGCCAGGCATCGCGTCCGTCGAGCGGAAGCTTTTGTTCCAGGGATGCACCGGCGAGTTTGAGCAGCGTGGGATACCAATCGACCATGTGCAGCGCGGCGTTCACGGTGCTGCCGGGCTTGATGACGCCGTCCCACGTCGCGAACGCGGCCACGCGTGTGCCGCCTTCATAAAGCGTGCCTTTTCCGGCGCGCAGCGGCCCGTTGTCGGTGATCGTTCCTGGGCTGGGTCCGCCATTGTCACTGGAGAAGATGAAAAGCGTGCTCTTGCGCATGCCTGCTTCGTCTACGGCTGCCACGATTTGTCCCACGGCCTCGTCCACGGCGGCGAGCATGCCGGCGTACTTCTGCCGATTGCCTTTGAGATGCCCGTACGGCTTCGTGTATTCCTCCGGCACCTGCCACGGACTGTGAACGCCGTTGAACGGCACGTAGAGAAACAACGGCTTCGCTATGTCGCGTCCGCGAATCAATCGCACGGACTCCTTCGCGACCAGATGGGTCGAGTAACCTTCATCGCGATTCTCCTTGTCATCACGATGCCAGTCGAAGCCGCCATCGCGAATGTGGGTGAAGTAATCGATCGCGCCGTTGTAGTGGCCGTATTGATGATCGAACCCACGCTTCGTTGGCAGATAGGCTGGCCGGAAATCGCCAAGATGCCATTTGCCGACGATGGCGGTCTCGTAGCCGGCCTCCTTCAGCGCCTGCGGCAGCGTGCGCTCCTCCAACGGCAGTCCATACAGGGCCCACGGACGAATCACGCCAACCTGGAGACCATGACGCATCGGATAACGCCCGGTCATCAACGCCGCACGCGTCGGCGAGCACACCGGTTGCACGTAGAACTGATCGAGAATCGCGCCCTGCTTCGCCAGTTTGTCGATGTGAGGCGTCTGGATGTCTTTGCCGCCCATGAAGCCGCAATCAGCGCGTCCCAAGTCATCGACGAGCAGGAACACGACATTGGGCCGCGGTGCCTCGGCGGACAAAGCGGCCGTAGCGAGAAAAAACGAAAGCAGGAAGGGCTTCATGGTCGCGCTGGAACGTCGGACAACCGGACTGCCTTGCAGCTAGTACGCCACAACAACGATCACGGCAGCGGCACGACTTTGCGCTGGCGCTTTTCGAATCTCACGGTGGTCGTGTAGCCGACGCTGCGGACGAGATCGAGGGCCTTGTCGAAGTCCGCGCCGACGTCGGTGGGCATATGAGCGTCGGAATTGATGACGATGGGCACCTTCGCGGCGAAGGCCATCTCCAGCATCTCGCGTGCAGGATAGATTTCGCGCACGTCCTTGCGCAAACCGGCGGTGCTGACTTCGAGGATGCCGTTCGTGTCCACAAGCGCCTGGATCACGGGCTCGTAGTAGTGCCTCAGATCACCCGCGGGGCGCAGACCGAAGCGTTTGGCGAGATCGGGATGCGCGTGGAAGTCGAATTGCTTCGTGCGGATCATCTGCTCGTAGAGTTTCCAATACATGCCCCACATGTGCTCGATGTCGGCGGCAGTTCTCCAGCGTGAGACATGCTTCGGATCATCCACGGCGATGCCATCGTGAATGTAGTGCACGCTGCCGATCAAGTAATCCCAGTCCGCCATGCCCGCTGTCTCATCGATCCACCTTTGATAACCATTGATGTGGTCGCATTCGAGCGCGAGGCGGATGGGGAAGTCAGGCAACGCCTCGCGGGCCTCGTTCACCAGCTCAAAATAACGCGGCAGATCCGAGAGCGGCATGCGCCAGTCATCAAAATGCTCCGGCATCGGGTTGTGGTCCGACAGACCGATCTCCGCGAGACCGATCTTCTGCGCATGGCGCGCATAATCGACCGGATTGCCCTCCGCATGCAGGCAGAGCGGCGTGTGTGTGTGGTAATCGGTGAGCATGGGGCTTTTTCGCCGCATTGAGGCGTCTGGCAAGCTGATCGCGCCGCAATTCGCGACATGAAGCATGCATGTTCTTCGTCAAGGCTTTCATTTTGGGCCATGAAGGCGCTTGAATTGACTCGCCCGCGGAAATCGCGGAATCGATCAACTGTATGCTGGATGCGCGGGCGCTGCAGCATCGGCAGTTACCGAAGCAGCCGAAGGCAACTGAAAGAACAGTGAGATTGAGGGGCTGTTGAGGGGTTGGGATGCGGTGGCGGTTGCCGCCTCATTTCGCCATGTGCCTTTTTGTTCTCACGCGACGTCCGGTCGAGAACGGCACGATATGCTTGCCTTCGGCTTCGCGTGTGGCGAAGCTCAGTGTCGAGGACGTTTCCATGACCGACGCACTGTCATCCAGCCGGGCCGAGGGCATCGTCCTTGATGTTCAGGAGCGTCCTGCCGTCGAGCGCGAGGCATTCATCATCGCCGCTTGTGGTGAAGACGCTGCGCTGCTCACCGAAGTGCGAGTGCTGCTCTCTGCGCAACGGCTCCCGCAGGCGGCGGAAATCAAATCTGAAGCAGCGGTTAGTTCATCCAGGCCGGCCTGGATGGCGATGGAACGCGAAGGCGATCGCATCGCGAATTACAAGCTGCTGCAGGAGATTGGCGAAGGCGGTTTCGGATCGGTGTGGATGGCGGAGCAGTTGGAGCCTGTCTCCCGGAGCGTGGCCTTGAAGATCGTCAAGTTGGGCATGGACACGCGCGAAGTCATCGCGCGCTTTGAAGTGGAGCGGCGGGCGCTGGCGATGATGGATCACCCAAACATCGCGAAGGTGTTCGATGCCGGAATGACCGACAGCGGGCGCCCTTTCTTCGTCATGGAGCTGGTCAAAGGTCTGCCCATCACCACTTTCTGCGATGACCGCCAGCTGGGAACGCGAGAGAGGCTGGCGTTGTTCGCCGACGTATGCGCGGCGATCAATCACGCGCATCAGAAGGGGGTCATTCATCGCGACATCAAGCCCTCGAACATCATGGTCACGTTGCTCGGAGACAAGCCGGTGGTGAAGGTCATCGACTTTGGCATCGCCAAGGCGACCGAGGGCAAGCTCACGGACAAAACGCTGTTCACCCGCTTTGAGCAGTTCATCGGCACGCCGGTTTACATGAGTCCCGAACAGGCGGACCCGTGTGTGCTCGATGTGGACACGCGCTGCGATATCTACGCGCTGGGCATCCTGCTTTACGAGTTGCTCGTGGGAAGGCCGCCATTTGATGCGAAGTCACTCGCCTCGGCGGGCGTTGAGGAAATCCGCCGCATCATCCGCGAGGTCGAGCCGCCGAGGCCGTCCTCGCGCCTGAGCACCGTCTCTGGCGAGGAGCGCACGCAACTCGCGAGATCCCGTCGCATTGAGCCGGGGAAACTGCATCGACTGGTCGAATCCGATCTCGACTGGATTGTGATGAAGGCCATCGACAAGGAACGCTCGCGTCGCTATGACACTGCCAGTGCCTTCGCGCAGGACATCGCGCATTTTCTCGCTGACGAGCCGGTGAACGCCACGCCCCCGAGCGCGGGTTATCAGTTCCGCAAGTTCGCGCGTCGTCACAAGGCGGCGCTGCGGGTTGCTGCCGCGTTCATCCTCGTGCTGGTGGGAGCGACCGCGATCAGCATCTGGCAGGCCGTGCGCGCGACGCGCGAGCGTGATGAGAAGGACCTCGCGCGCAAGGACGCGGAGGCCATCACCACCTTTCTCGTGGATGCCTTCCAAAGCCCCGACCCTGCGCGCGACGGCCGCACCATCACGGTCGCTGAAACGCTGGACCATGCGGCCAAGCAACTGGAGTCCGATCTCGCCACGCAGCCTGCCCAGCGCGCGAAGCTGCAGGGCGCGCTCGGCAGGACCTACCGCGTCCTCGGCCTCGCACGCGAAGCCATCCCCTTGCAGGAGAAAGCGCGCGATTTTTCTCTCAGCAACAACGGCCCCGAACATCCGGACACGCTCAGGGCGATGGACATGCTGGCAAGTTCCTACTTTGACGCAGCGCGGTTCGTTGAAGCGCTTCGATTGCGCGAAGAGGTGCTGCGGCTTCGGCGCCAGATCAGCGGTCCGAAACATCCCGATACTGTCGCCGCGATGAACAACCTGGGCGCTTCATATCTTCAGGTAGGTCGTTCTGATGCAGCGCTTGAGCTGAGCGAGGAAGTGCTCGCCTTGCGCCAGAAGGCGCTCGGTCCCGAACACACCGACACGCTCGATGCGATGAACAACGTGGCGAACGATTTCAAGGCTCTGGGCCGCCAGGATGACGCGCTCAAGCTGTTCGAAAAAGAGATCTCGCTCTATCGAAAGGCTTACGGCCCGAAGCATCCGGGCACGCTTCTGGCAATGGTCAACATGGCTATCGCCCTGCACACCCGGCGGGGAGTCCGCCTTTCACCGAGTGATTCCCGCCGCAACGAAGAAGCGCTGAAGTTGCTTGAGGAGGCCCTGCCGCTTTGCCGGCAGGTGCTCGGCCCCGAACATCCTCTGACACTCAAAGCGATGGCTGACCTGGCAATCTCCTGTGAAGACGCTGGCCGCAAGGAGGAGACACTCCAATGGCGCGAGGAACTGCTGCGGCTCCGCCGCAAGGCGCTCGGCCTGCTGCACCCCGACACGCTGCTGGCGATGAACAACCTCGCCATTTCCTGCGCCGCGGCGGGCCGCGAGGACGACGCGCTCAAGCTGCGCACCGAGGTGCTCCCGCTTTACCGTCAGGTGCTCGGGGCCGAGCACGTCAGGACGCTCGATGCGATGAGCAATCTTGCAGTTTCGTATGCCGCCGCGGGGCGTCTGTCCGAAGCCGTCACCCTCCAGGAGGAATCACTCGCCACCATGCGCCACGTGCTTGCGCCGAGTGAGCTTGTCTTTTCAGTTGCTCTGAAAAATCTGGCGGAATTCTACGACAAGACCGGGCGCAAGGCGGAAGCGGTGAAGCTCCGCGCGGAACTCAAGGAGGCATGGAGCGCGTATCTCCGGGGCCCCGGTTCATGGTGATCGAGGGATCCCGAGGTCTGCCCGCGTCGAAAGCGGGAGGGCACCTATCCTCCCACCACGGTCATCAGATGCTCCAGCTCAGCCCTGATCTCGCGGGGATCGTCCACGGTTTGTGAGATCTCATTCTCGATGAGCTTGCCGTAGCGTTTTCTCATGCGGTGGATGCGCAGGCGCAGCGTGGCTTCAGTGACGTTGAGCCTGGCTGAGGCGGCGGCATACGGCGTGGCATTGTCGCCGAGGGGTAGAAACTCGCGCAGGTGCTCGAAGGTTTCCGAGTTGGCGGCCAGTGCGTATTCGACGCCCAGCTTGTGCTCGGCGGCTGACAACACACCGGCGGCCCAGGCGCGATCGTAGAGCGCGTCGGAATCCTGCTTGTCTGCCGGCTCGCGAAGATACCTCTCCTCGGCCGACATCTCGTCAAACGACACGACCGCGGCCTGCGGCCCTCCGCGCTTCTCGGCCGTGTCGTGCCGGTGCTGCTTGTTGAGGAGGTTCTTGAGCATCGCCAGCATGAAAGTGCGCATCCGCCCTTTATCCACACGCAAGGTCTGGATTGCCTCGTAGGTGAGGAGATTCTGAAAGAAGACCTGCGTCATATCCTCCGCATCATGGGGGGACAGGCCGCGGTGACGCGAGAAAGCATACAGCGGATACCAATACTGCCGGCAGATTTCCTCCATCGCCTTTGCAGCATCCAGTTCGCTCCCGTGCTGGACTCTCTGGATCAGCGTCCAGCTCGTGACGGGAAACGGTGACAAACCGCTGTGTTTGGGGGGCTTGCTCATGCCTGGACGGACTATAGCGAGAATATTCGGGTCACACGGAAACAATTCCCCGGCGGCCGGTATGGAACGGGAAACGACCAGCTTTGCCCTCCATGAAAACTCCGTCACGCATCGTCCTGCTGCTTCCACTTCTCACTCTCGCCAGCTTCGCCGATGCATGCGCTGACATCCTCGCTGCCACGCACCTGGATTTCTCCACGGCGGCGCAGGGCACGGCGGGTTTTCAATACGGCTACTACACCGAGGCGAACTCGACGGCGGGAACATTCTCGACGGCAAACATGGTCGTGGCCGGGTCTGAATGGCAGGGCACGGGGAGCTACTCGACCCCAGTGCATGGCGTTTACAAACTTCACCCTGGCGTTGACGGGACGACCTCCGTTGTTCGGCGCTACACGGTGGGCAGCGGTGGCGAGCCAACGTATTCGGGGGCGGTGCGCATTGTCGGCAGGTTCTATTCCATGGACTCGGGCCCTACGATTCGGTTCGTCACGGTGGATGGTGTGCCGGTGTTCACAACGCCTGAGTCCACGGGTGAGCACTCTTTTGACCTGACGGCGAATGTCACTCCCGGCTCGATGATCGACATCGGTGTCGCCGCCGGCGCGAATGCCTTCTCGGATATGACGGGCGTGCAGGCCTGGATCGTCAATGGAGACACGCCGCTGGCCACCAACGTCGTCGCCAATGCCTACAACTCGCCCGCTGATCGTGCTCAATGCTTCACGCTGGCAACGGACGGCACGGCCGGCTCCACCGATGAGACGAGCTTCGACACGGGATCGAACAACGGCTTTCCCTATCAGTTCGCGGGTTTGATTTATCTGGAGGCCTCCGGCAGCGGCATGGCAACGATCTTTGATTCGGTGCGCATCGACGTGTTGACGAGCGGGGACTTCGCCGACACGCCGCGCTTGTATGTGTTGCGGCACAATTCCGATCCTGCATCGAGCAATCCGGCGCTGGATGATCGTTATGCGCGGCTGCCTGTCGTGCCGGTGCGCAATGCGGCGAACACAGCAGGCCAGCCCTACTATACCTTTGACCTCACGGGACTCGCCGCCGCGGAGCGCACCGGCTATGGATTCGCGGTGGTCGGCGCGAGTGTGGGATCGGGCGGTACCATCGCAGTTTCAGAGATTTCGGCGGTGGCGGCGCGCGTGGCGGATTCCGCCGTGATCGCGCCGCAGCCGTTCTACGTTTCAGCAGGCGGCCATCGCTATGCGCGCTCCGTTGTGCGCGGCGATTGGGAGCAGGTGAAATCGGACGCGCTGAGCTACGGCGCGAATCTGGTACAGGTCGACGATGCCACCGAAAATCAGCTCATGGTGGCTACCTTTGGCGGCACCGAAACCCTCTTCATCGGCCTCTACAAGAGTCCCTCCGATCCGGTCACACCTGCTTCATACAAATGGACGACGGGTGCCGCCACGAGCACGCCGCTCGGGGCTTATCAGAACTGGCTGCCCGGTCAACCGGATTCGTTTCAGGGCAAGGACGACTATGTGCAGATGAACTACGGTGGCGCTGGCTTGTGGTCGAACATGGGCGTCAAAGGGCATCCGGAGACAGGTGATTATTGTGGCATCATCGAGCTGCCCACGGCTGGCTCAGGCGCGCAGAACTTTTTCATCGCGGGCATTCCGGCGACATCGAACATCTTCGACGCCGGCCTCAACTCTCCGACGCAGGGTGGATCTCTGCCACCGTCGATCAATGTCACGGGTCTGGATGGCTCGAAGGTGACGTTCCCGCAGATCGCCGGTGTCATCAACACATTTGCGGATGTGCATGGCCCCGACGGCGCACACACGGCGGGGCGGTCGTGTGATCTGACCAGCGTGGGCGGCATCTCCGGTTATCTGAACGGCAACAACACGCCCGCGCTCGTCGGTGTGTTTCTGGACGAGTCGCAACCCGCCTCGGCTCCCGAGCGGCTTGATTTCTCAGCCGGTGCGCCGGCGCTGGGAGAGAACTTCACCACGCTCACTCCCGCGCTCGGCCAGGTGTTCTTCATCGGCGATGGCCTCACGAGTGGAGGCATCGCGCAGCAGTTCATCGTTCCCGCCGGAGCGACGCGGCTTTTCTTCGGTGTGCCGGATGGTTACGACGGCACGCTGTACCACGGCGCGCCGACAGCCTATTCCGACAACAGCGGCTCGGTCAGCTTGCGTGCTGTCGTCACACCGAGCGTCACGCCGACGATCACGAGTGCGCAGTTTCCGATCACGGGCGGACAGCTCGAAATCTTCGGCGGCACCGGGCCTTACAGCGTCACGCTGCTTTCGGGATCGCTGCCGCCCGGCATCACGATTTCCTCCACCGGTCTCGTCTCGGGCACGGCGGCCAATGGTACCTACACCTTCACGCTGCACGTCGTCGATTCCCTCGGCGCATCGTCGGATCGCACGTTCACCGTCGTCATTGAGAACACCGTCTCCGTTCCATCCGCGCTCACCGACTGGTGGCCGGGCGAGGGCGCGGTGGGCGACATCATTGGCGGCTATCACGGCTCGCTGAAAAACGGCGCGACGTATGGTGCGGGCAAAGTTGGACGAGGATTTGTATTCGATGGCGTGAATGACTACCTCGAAGTGCCCAACTCCTCGGCTCTGAATCTCGCGGGTGATTTCACGATTGAAGGTTGGATCAATGTCACCAGTGCCTCCGGGCAGCCGACGATCATCGGCAAACGCTCTGCCGACGCCAGCGACATCCCGTATCAATTGTATCTCTTCAACGGACGGCTTGCATTCGCATCAGCAGCCGCAGGCTTTCTTCCGACATGGGTAAACAGCCCCGCGCCCATCACCACCAACGTCTGGCATCATGTGGCCGCGACGCTCACGGGCGGACAATTACGCCTGTATGTCGATGGCAGCTTGCAGGTTTCGGTTGCGTGGAATGCTACGCGTCCAGCTGTGAGTGAACCCGCCACCATTGGCGCGAGCGTTCAGGATGATTTCCCGTCGGCTACTCCCGCTGCGGCTTTCCCTGGCAGCATCGACGAACTCAGCCTCTATAGCCGCGCGCTGACGCTCTCAGAGATCAACGCCATCCACCTCGCCGGCTCGCAAGGAAAGGCGCGCGACGATGTGGCGCGCGATTACTCGACCACGAGCAACAACGGTCCTGTGTGGAGCTACCGCTGGATTCCCAGCACCGACGTAAACACCGCGTACGATCCGGCCGCCGCGAATGCCAATCTCCTCAGCGGACCGAATCCAACGGGCGGCGACGGAGTCAACCTCTGGGGCTCCAACCCTAAGGTCTCCTACAACACCACGGATGTTTTCGTCGGCGGCACGTTCGATTTCACGCCGCACCAGTTTGGGATGCACCCCGGCCCTTCGAACGAACTGGCCGTCGCGCGCTGGACGGCGCCGCACGCGGGACAGTTCGCCGTCTCGGGCACCTTTTACGGCACGGACACCTCGCCGACATCGACCGATGTCCACATCTTCCACAATGCCACGCAGCTCACCGGAACCGACAAACGCACGGTGAACTCGTATCGCGGTGATGGCGTCTCCCACACGCAAATCATCACCGTCGCCGCGAACGACACGGTGGATTTCCTCGTCGGTCCGGGCGGCAACGGTTACAACTCCGACAGCACGGGCCTCGCGGCGTCCGTCGTCGAGGTCGGGCCGGACTCGGCGCCCAACATCCAGGTCTCTCCAACGTATGGAATCAATTCATACGCGCTCGGCCATCTGACTGACTTCGGCATCGCCCCGGTCACCGGCTACACATCCTACATCTATTTCACGATCACGAACACCGGCACCGCGCCGCTGACGGGACTCGGGGACACGGGACCGGGACTTGGCGTGAGGGTAACGGGAGTCAATGCCGCGGATTTCGGTCTCACGCCGCTTCAGGCACTCGGCACGCTTGGTGCCGGAGAAAGCTCGATCATTTACGTCGGCTTCCATCCCGCCGCCGTCGGTACTCGCTCCGCCGCGCTGCACTTCGCCACCAATGATCCGGACCAGCCCGATTTTTACGTCAACCTCACCGGCGTCGGCATTACTCCAGGCACCGGCGAGCGCGTCGATGGGTTCAATCCAAATGCCTCGGACGGAGCAGTCCTCGATGTGGTTGCCTTGTCTGATGGCAGCGGGAAATACATAGTCACCGGCAATTTCACCACCATCGGCGGCCAGCCGCACAATCGCATCGCGCGCATGAATGCCGACGGCAGCATCGACTCCGCCTTCCAAGCCGGCGCGAGCGACAGCGTGATCGCAGCCGTCATTCAGAGCGACGGCAAGATCATCATCGGCGGCTACTTCACCAGCGTCACCGGCACCAACGGCACCTTTGCGCGCGAGCACGTTGCGCGTCTGAATGCCGACGGCACCGTGGACACGGGCTGGTATCCGGGGATCGATGGTGCAGTCCTGTCGCTTGCCATCGAGGGTGGAGACAAGCTGTTGATCGGCGGTTCGTTCAACTACATCAACGGCCCAAATCTCGTGCCGAGGCTCGCGCGTCTGAATCTCAATGACACTGGCGGCGTGCATACCAATTTCACGCCAGGATACGATGGCTCGGTAACCAAGATCGTGACCTATGACGGCAAGATTCTTGTCGGCGGCACCTTCACCACCATCGGCGGAGCCTCGCCGCCCTACTTCGCGCGCCTGAATGCGAACGGCACCGCCGACAGCACTTTCTCCCCTCCGGTGCTCGACGGTGAGGTCAAAGCCATCGCGATCGATTTTTTCACCGGCAAGATTTTCATCGGCGGCTCATTCAGCACGGCGGACGGGTGGACATTCAGCCACATCGCCCGGCTCAATCCCGGCGGAACGCTCGACCCATCGTTCGTCGGCTCCACCAGCGGAGCCGTGAGCGACATCCTGTGGCAGATAGACGGCAAGATCGTCATCGGTGGCTTTATCGATCAAGTGTGGTCGCAAGGCGCGGGCTGGCAGCCGTGGCGTCGCATCGCGCGCCTCGACGCGAACGGCTCGCTTGACTGGTCATTTCCCGCCCAGGCCGGAGCCTCGGACTACGGTGTCTTTGCCCTCGCGGAGCAATACGACAGCTACGGTCTCAGTGTCATCGTCGGCGGCAGCTTCAGCACCATGGGCGGCCTGCCACGGAACAACCTCGCGCGCGTCGCCCCGCCTGTGCCCGACATCCACGTCGTCTCCACTGGTGCCATCATCCACACTGACGGCGGCACTCGCGACTTCGGCACCGCGTTCGTCGGCAACGCGATGGGGCCGGTCATCTTCACCATCCAGAATGTCGGCGCGGCTCCGCTCACTGGATTTTCAGGAGCCGGCGGCATCACCATTGATGGTACCAATGCCGCGGCCTTCACCCTCTCGGGAGCTGGCACCACATCGCTCGCCACGGGCGCATCCGTTCCCATCACCATCTACTTCTACCCGCAAGGCCAGGGCTATCACGAGGCATGGCTCCACATCCACAGCAATGATCCCGACGAGGAGCCTTTCGACATCAAGCTCACCGGCGCCGGCGGCGTGCCCATCACCGACTGGCGGCAGCAAAACTTCGGCACCAGCAGCAACAGCGGCGACGCTGCCGATGACGCCGACCCCGATCACGACGGCATTACCAACCTCATGGAATTCGGCACGGGCGGCGGCCCGAACACCAACAGCACCGTTCCGGCATCCCTGACATCGCCGAACAGCAATCTGATCCACTTCGTTTACACCCGGAACAAACTCTCCCTCGCCGAGCTGGTGTTCCAAGTCGAATGGAGCGACGCGCTCGCCGTCGGCGGCTGGCACACGGACGATGTGACGGAGGAGATTACCAGCGACACCGGCACGATGCAGCAAGTGCAGGCCACCATCCCGGCTGGGATCGCTGGCCGACGCTTCGTTCGACTGACCGTGATCCGGCCTTGATTACTCCAGAGACCGTTTCACCGGCAGTGCCCCGCGGGCTTCGTTCACCAGTTCAAACATAGCGCTGCAGGTCGGAGAGCGACGTGTGCGTGTGGTAATCGGTGAACATGGCGTTCTGAAGCACGGGGCGGGCGGTGGCGCAAAGCCGTTTTGGTCTTCAAATTGAGGTTCTGGGATCGATACTGCCGGGCTTTGGTTGAAATTCGCGTCGTGACTCTGTAAAAGGCAGGCGATGGCTGTGGCGAATGATTCTTCGGTCCGTGCTTCGCGCGTTCGGTTTGACACCACGCGCTGGAGTTTGGTCGCCAAGGCGGGTGGTGAGCAGTCACAAGAGGTGAAAGACGCGCTCAATGAGCTGTGCCGTGCTTATTGGCGTCCGATCTATGCGGAGATGCGCCGACGTGGTCATCAGGCTGTGGATGCGCAGGATCTGACGCAGGAGTTCTTCGCTCGGATGCTGCGACGCGATGCGTTTGGGAGGGCGGATCGGGAGAAAGGGCGTTTTCGTACTTACCTGCTTGGGGCATTGGACTACTTCCTCGTCGATGTGCTTCGTGGAAAGCAGGCATTGAAGCGTGGTGGTGGCGCGGTGATGCTGCCGTTCATCGATGGTGATGGCGAGCGCTGGTTCCAGGAGCAGCCTGCTTATGGTTCGACTCCGGCGGAGGTGTTTGATCAAAACTGGGCGGTGATGCTGATGGACCGTGCGCTGGAGGCGTTGCGTGATGAGTATCGCGTCACGCGTCGCGAGAAGGTGTTCGCTGCCGTTGAGCCGTTTCTCACGGCCGACTCAGGAGCCGATGGCTATGCGGGTGTTTGCGATCAGATCGGCCTGACCGCGCAAGCATTCGCCGTCGCCGTGCATCGGGTGCGGCGGCGTTTCCGTCATTGTGTGCGTCAACAAGTGGAGATGACGGTGATCGATCCCGCTGAGGCGGCTGCGGAGATGAAACATTTGTTTGGGTTGTGATTTCATGAACGCCGACACCACCACCTGCATCACCTGCGGCACGCCGTTGCCGGGCCAGATGCTCGGCGGGAAGTGTCCGGCGTGTCTGAAAAAAGTGGCGCTGGCGGAGCCGACACTGCCTGGAGACTCGGTGGCGCAATCGCGCATGACACGGCGACATGCGGCATGGTCACCGCCCTCTGTGGAGGAGGTGGCGGCGCTGCTGCCGAAGGGATTTTACAGCGTGGAGAGCTTCATCGGTCGCGGCGGCATGGGCGCGGTTTACAAAGGGACGCAAACGGTGCTGAAGCGTCCGGTGGCGATCAAGATCATGCGGCAGGATCAAGCGCTGGATGCGGAGTTTCGGCTGCGCTTTCTGCGCGAGGCGCAAATGCTCGCACGGCTGAGTCATCCGGGGATCGTGAATGTGATCGACTGCGGCGAGGCGGGGCCGGATTTTCTCTTCATCGTGATGGAGTTCGTGGATGGCGCGAACTTGATGGATGTGATCCGCGGCGGTGGCGTGTCGGAGGCGCGCGCGCTGACGATCATGAAGCAGGTGTGCGAGGCGCTGCAGTTCGCGCATGCGCACGGCATCGTGCATCGCGACATCAAGCCTTCGAACATCATCCTGATGCGCGATGGGCGGATCAAGCTGGCGGACTTTGGCCTGGCGGCGCAGATGGAGCCGGAGGAAGGTGAGGAGGGCGATGCGAATCAAGTTGGTGGCACGCCAGCCTACGCCGCGCCTGAGCAGATGCGCGCGGATGGCACGGTGGACCAGCGCGCGGACCTCTACTCGCTGGGCGTGATGATCTACCAGATGCTCACGGGCGAACTGCCGCGCGGCGATTGGAAGCCGCCTTCGCAAGCGGTCGCGATCGATCCGGCGTGGGACAAGATCGTCTCGCAGGCGCTGCAACCACTGCCGCAGGATCGTCTGAGCGCGGCAGATGCGATGCAGGAGATGCTCTCGCGCATCTCGCCGCTGAAGGATGAGCAGATTCGCCGTCGCAGAACGCGCCCGATCCTGCTCGTAACGTCGCTCGTTGTGCTCGCGGTGGTTTTGTGGATCCTCTTCGACGGCTCGCGGCGCGACAAAAATTATCCGACACCGAAGACGTGGGCGGAGGCCACACCCGAGCTGCGCGCCACGGCGGAGCGTTACCACTTCGGCCAGATGAGCGAGCGATGGTTGCAGATTCGCGAGGACGCGCATTTCGATCTCGCCGACAGCCGCGAGTTCAGCGACGTGGCGATGCGCGTGACTTACTCTGGCTGGGTGCGACTCGGGCTGCGCGGCACGATGGACGAGTATTACATCGGCGAGGTGCGCCCGGATGGCGACGCGATCATCGCCCTCGGCACCACCAACGTGGTCGAGCATCCTGATGTGCAGCCGGTGAAGTTTTCCCTCGGCAAATCCTACGATGCGGCGAAGGAGCACGAACTGGTCTTTGCCGCGCAGGGCGACACCATGCGCCTGTGGCTCGACGGGCATGAGGTGTTGTCGTTCAAGGACACCATCCTCGCGCGCGGCCGGCTCTACCTGCGGGGAAATGTGAGTCCGAATCCGCAACTGCCGGCGCGCATTCTGCGACTGGAGTATGCCGCGCTCGGCAGCGCTCCGCAGCCGGAGCCGCCGCAGCGTTCCGAATTCAAGCCAGCACCGGGCAGCATCGCGGATGTGTTGACCTCGCCGGAGTTTAAGTGGACCGCGCCTGAGAATCTTGGGCCCGGCATCAATGCGGAAGGCGATGATGTTTCGCCGCACCTTTCGCCGGATTCGCTGATCCTGAACTTTGCATCCAAGCGCAAAAACTTGCGCCGCCTTTATGAGTGCAAGCGTGAGAGCTCTGATGCAGCCTTTGGTCCGCCGCAGTTGATCTCCTCAGTGGATGGCTGGCCCTACACACCATGGATCACGCCGGATCGTCGGACGCTGGTGTATATGAATCCCGGCGGCCCCGGCAACATGGGTTCGAGCCAGGATCTCTACATGCGCCAGCGCCGTGATGCGAACGCGCCCTGGGGACCGGCGGTGAATCTCGACACCGTGAACCACCAGGGCCATGATCAATCTCCCTGCCTCACCAGCGACGGCCTCACGCTTTACTTTGGCTCGCTTCGCGGTGGCGGCTACGGCGGCCACGACATGTGGCGCGCGACACGGAAGAGCGTGAACGAGCCATTCGGCGGCATCACCAATCTTGGCCCCACCATCAACACCTACATCCAGGAGCGCGACATGCACCTGTGCTCGGACGACCGCACGCTGCTCTTTGTGCGGCAGCACAATGAGGGTACCGTCTCCACCAGCGTGCTGCACATGGCCGTGCCTGATGAGCGTGGCGGCTATCATGTGCAGGCGCTCGATGTTCCCTTTCAGGGCATGATGATGGACCCGTGCCTCTCGCACGACGCGCGCACGCTGCTCTTCGCGTGGAAGGGGCCTTCCGGCTCCGGCGCACTCGATCTCTGGCAGATGCGGCGCGTGCCGAAGGACCAGCCGGTCACCACGCCACAGCCCGCGCTTGCCACCGTGCAGACGCCGTTTGCGAACACGCTCGGCATGAGATTCGTCCCGGTGCCGATCACCGGTGGCGCCACCGACGGGCAGCGCGTGCTCTTCAGTGTGTGGGAGACGCGCGTGCAGGACTACGAGGCATTTGTCAAAGCCACCGGGCGCGAGTGGCCGCGCGCGCCTTTTGAGCAGAGTGCCACGCATCCCGCCGTGAATGTGAGCTGGGAGGACGCGCAGGCCTTCTGCCGCTGGCTCACCGACCACGAGCGCAAAGCGGGCGCGATCTCCGAGCAGGAGCACTACCGCCTGCCGCTCGATCACGAGTGGAGTTGCGCCATCGGCATCGGCGGGATGGAAAAGCCGTCCGATTCTCCGAGCAGGAAGAACGGCGGCCTGCCGGATGTCTTCTCGTGGGGAACGGTCTGGCCACCGCCTGCTGGAACCGCCAACTTTCGCGGCGAGGAATGTCCGCCGACCTCCGATGCCACCACCAACTGGGTCATCAAAGGCTATCGCGATCCCTACATGCACACCGCGCCGGTCGGCTCCTTTCCTCCCGGCCCATCCGGCCTCCATGATTTTTCCGGCAATGTGCGCGAATGGATTGAGGAGTGGCAGGACAGCGAGCAGCGCTTTCAAAGAATGGTTCGCGGCGGCGATCACACGCTCAATGACGCGCAATACGCCATGTCTGCCGCGCGACCGGGAGCAAACCCCAAGCTGCGCGACGCCGCCACCGGTTTCCGCGTGGTGCTGGGCCGGGAGTGATTCCATGGACTGCTACAGGCAGCCGCAGCCCAAATGAAAAAAACTTCTCTCCGCCTGTAATCGCATCACAGGCATCCCGAAAAGCCGCGGTGAACCCATGTCATCGCGCCCGCACAGCAACGGCACCACAGCTCATTTGCCGCCGCCACATCCCACCCGTTCGGGTAATGGCGGCCTGCTTCCCGGCAGCCTATGGGCACAGATGGAGCACATCACCGATCATTCCGCGCTGAACGACCGCGAGGCGGCGCACGTGCTGGAAGCGGAGCTCAACCTCACGCAGCGCCAGGCCCAGGTGCTGCACTGGGTGGCGGAGGGCAAGAGCAATGGCGAGATCGCCACCATCCTCGGCTGCTCCATCAACACCGTGAAGATGCATTTGAAGGACATCTTCCAACGCCTTGGCATCCACAGCCGCACCGCCGCCACCGCCTGCGCCTACCGCGCCCATATCCGTCACGTCAATCACAACGGCCCCCTACCCGAACGGGTAATTCCGCAAAAGCGACGCGCCCGGTAGCATCGCCGCCAATTGCACGAAAGGCCCTTCGCACACCGCCACGCTTGTCATGAAAACACACCACACTCGCCTCCTCACCACCCTCGCTGGGTTTCTGCTCCTGCTTTGCGGTATGCTCCGCGCGCAAACGGGTGTCATCTACATCGGCCCCACGGCCGGGGATAACTCGTGGACACTCGGGTCCAACTGGTCCGGCGGAGTGGCGCCGACCACCACCGCTTTTAATGCCACGATCAACAACGGCGGAACGGTGAACATGCCGTTCGTCAACATCACGATCAACGACTTCAATCTCATCAGCGGCGCTCTCACCGGCTCGGCACTGACGGTGGCGGGATTGAGCACTATCGGCGACGGGGCCACGGTGGGAAACAGCCAGCTTCGTGCGTATGGCGGCCTCACTTTTCAGGGCAGCGCCAATCTCAGCAATAACGGCATCGTCAACGGAGACGGGACGGCTGCGGCGACCGCGACGTGGGGAAGCGGCACGCTGTCATTCGTCGGCTCCAGCGTGGACAACCGGGCCAACGCAACGTGGAACGCCAGCTCCGGCCTCTACGACAGCGTGTCGGGCAGCAACAGCTTCAGCAACAACGGCACGTTCAACAAACTCAGCGCCGCCACGCTGACCATCGAGCCGGTGTTCAACCAAAGCAGCACGGGCACGCTCAATGTGAACGCCGGCGAGCTGCAACTGCTCGGCGGCGGCAGTCATCAGGGCTTCACCAGCGTGATCAACGATTCGGTCCTCACGCTCGCTGGCACGCACGGTTTTTCGCAGGCTGCTTCTGTCGGCTCCGTCTCTGTGGCTTCCACGGCCACACTCCATATTGCCAGCGGTACCACGACGCTTGATCTGCCCCACGACCACTCCGCCACGGCCATCGTTGACGCCGGTGCCACACTGGTTCTGCGCGGTAATGGCACGCATACGGGAAATTTTGCGCAAGCGGCGGGCGGCGCGGTCAATTTCGACGCGGGCACGCAGACCATTGCCACTACGGCCACGCACACGGGGGCAGGCAGCCTGAATGTGAATGGCGCCACGGTGCAGTTGGCCACGGGCGTGGCGCTCAGCGGCTCCGGGGCCATCAACATCAGCGCCGGCACATTGAGCAGCGCGGGAACAGCAGAGATTTCCCATCCCGTCAACTTCACCGCCGGGGCCATCAGCGGTGGCGGCACGCTGACGCTGCAGGGGACGACGACGTTCAGCGGCAGTGGCAGCAAGCAGACGACCGGGAACGTGACGGTCAACCTCGGTGACGGGATTGGAGCACCCGGCTCGGTGGCGGCGAACTGGACGGGCGGCACGCTCGACATCCGCAGCAGCACGGTGAACATCAAGGCGGACACCGCATTCACGACGAATTTCGACGGCACGATCAACAACGGCGGCGGCACGCTGGGCACGATCAATGTCGAGGCCGGCGGCAGCTTCACCAAGAGCGGCACCTCGGGTCTCACGAGCATCGCCGCCAACGGCAATCTTTTCGCCTTCAACAACAACGGCACCGTCAACGTCCAGAGCGGCACTTTGCAAATCGGCGTCGGCAGTCCTGGCAGCACGGGCACAGGCGGTACGCACACTGGTCTTTTCAACATCAGCAGCGGGGCCACGCTGAACTTCGCGGGCGTGCATGCGTTCAACGCCGGCACCACTTTCACCGGTGCAGGCAGCGTCATTCTCACCGGCACGACCACCGACAATGCGGGCGTCAATTTCACGAACACCACCACGCTCAACGGCAATCTCACCGGCCCGGGCAATTCCAGCTTCACCGGCACGTTCACTTGGACGCTAAACGGCGTCAGCCCCACGATCATGAACGGCGCTGGCACGTCCAACGTCCTCGGCAGCACGGCCACTTTCGGGGGCACGGCCCAAAAGCAGCTCAGCGGCGGAGCGCGCCAGCTCGTCCTGGGAAATGGCAACAGTCTCGACGGCACGGTCAGCGCCGAGTGGTCGGGCGGTTCCTTCCGCGTGGATGTGGGGTCGGCGCTGATCATCCGTTCGGACGCCACGCTGGCCAACACGCACGACGGTTCCTTCACCAGCAGCGGCACCTTCACGAACCAAGGCACCTTCACCAAGAGCATCGGCACAGGGACCACCACGTTCAGCGTGGCCAGCTTCAGCAACACCGGCACGGTGAACGCCAGCAGCGGCACGCTGGCGCTGAACAGCACCACCCTCACCCAGCATAGCGGCACCACGCTCACCGGCGGCACTTGGAACGTGACCAACGGTGCCGCCATCACCCGCACGGCTGGCAGCAACATCACCACCATCGGCAGCGCGGCCACCGTGCTGCTCGACGGCGCAGGCTCCTCGTTTGCCAAAGTCACCACCGCGCTGAACAACAATCAGGGCAGCTTCACGATCAAAAACGACCGCGACCTCACCACCGCCGGTGCCTACACCAACAGCGGCACCACCCGCGTCGAGAGCAGCACCATCATAGATCAAACCGTGATGACCATCGGCGCGGGCGGCAGCGCGGCTTACACCCAGACCGGCGGGGAAACGGTGTTGGTGGGTGGAGCGCTCATCGACGCCTCCGTGTTCAATCTCAACGGCGGTGTACTCAAAGGCACTGGCACGGTGGCCAGTTCCGTCATCACGAGCGGAACGCAGACCATCGCTCCCGGACTGTCACCGGGCACGCTGACCATTGAAGGAAACCTCACACTGAGCGCAGGCAGCACGCTGGCGATGGAGATCGGCGGTCTGGGCCAGGGCACGGACTACGATTTCCTCGACGTGAATGGAACGCTCACGCTGGCGGGTTTGCTGGACCTGGACATGCTCAACAGCTTTGAGAACCTGGTGCAGTCCAGTGATGTGTTCACATTGGCGACGGCGAACTCGCCCATCTTGGGAGCATTCGGTAACGTGGCCAGCGGCAGCCGGGTCTGGACCAACACGCACATCAGCTTTGATGTGTGGTATGGCGCGGGCAGCATCTTTGATCCCAACTCGCTGGTGATCACAGGCGCTCCGGAGCCTTCGCGTGCGCTTTTGCTCATGGCTGGGATGGCGGGGTTGCTGATGAGAAGGCGGAGGACGGTCACGAAGGCTTCTTCATTTTCCGCGTCTCTGCCGCTGCGGGAACCGGAAGAACAGGAATGCCATGAGAACAGGAATACCATGAAGTGTGCATCCATTCTCCTCTCCTCTCGAATCACCCGGAATCTCAGAGTGCCCATGGCTGCTCTGGTGTGCTTGTTCCTGACAGGCGTGTCCCATGCCACTTCCACTTTGTTCAGCACCTTGGGACAGACTGTGAATGGCTATGGGACAATTACCAATGACGATTCTGATCTCCACCAAAATCAATCCGAGGCCACGGACTTCCGGACAGGGGCCGGTGCCAGCACCATCACCGGTGCTTGGTTTGGATTGATCAATGGAAGCCCGACTGACTCCAAAACTTTTCTTGCCAGCATTTATTCGGACAATGGAGGCACCGTGGGAACACTGGTGGGTGATTTCGATCCATTCATTGTGCCTGCAAACTTCAATTCCCCCGCGCCGTTCGGGCAGGTGGCGGGGGCCGCTGTCCACGCGACAACTTCCGGCATCAACCTTGCAGCGAACACCAACTACTGGGTGTACCTTCACACCGACGAGGGCAATGTTGATGCGCTTGGGTGGTTGAGCGCACAGCCAGGAAACTTGCTTGACGCCGGCAGTGTCTTTTCCCAAGTCAGCGCGACAGAGGCCAAAGTCAGCGTGGATTTTGGTGCCACATTTCTCAATGCCGGGAATTTTGACACTCCATTGTACTCCCTTGAAGGCACACAGGCCGTCCCGGAGCCTTCGCGCACGGTGCTGTTGATGCTTGGACTGGGAGGAGTCATCACCCAACGCCACCGTCGGAGGGCCGGCAGTGTTGATTCCGCGCAGATTTGAGGCCACAGGGCGGCATGCCCACTCTCAAAGCCTTCATCTTCGACCTCGACGGCACCTTGATCGACTCGCTCGCGGACATCGCGGAATCGATCAACCGCATGCTCGATGCTCGTGGGTATCCACGCTGCGAGCAGGAGGTGTTCAAGCAGATGGTGGGCGATGGCATGGAGAAGCTGGTCGAACGGGCATTGCCACCCAACGTGCGCAGCGAGGAGCTGATCAAAATCTGCGTGGAGGAGTATCGCGCGAACTACGACAAGCTGTGGAACGTGCAGACGCGGCCGTATCCAGGCATCGTGGAGACGCTGGCGGAGTTGAGGGGCAGGGGAGTGAAGCTTGGAGTGATCTCGAACAAGGCGCATCGCTTCACGGTGCCGATGACGGAACACTTCTTTGGCAAAAGCTGCTTCGATCACATCCTCGGCCAGCGCAATGAGGTGCCGCGCAAGCCCGCGCCCGATGGCGCGCATGAGATGGCGGCGTTTTTGGGCCTGAAGACCGGCGAGATGGCCTACGTGGGCGATTCGGGCATCGACATGGCCTTTGCGAAGGCCAGCGGCATGCGGGCCATCGGTGTGCGCTGGGGTTTTCGAAGCGAGGCGGAGTTGCGCGAGAACGGAGCAGATGTGCTCATTTCCTCGGCGTCGGACTTGATGGCGTTCGGCTGAAAACGTCAGGCCGGACGGCCGGACTCGCCAGCGTGCAGGGCCAGATACTTGCGGCAGTTCTCCTCACCCATGTACTTCGCCAGCAGGCGCGAATCTGTCTCCGTAAAATCGACCATGATCAGACCATCGACCACCGAGGAGAAATCCTTGTCCACGTTGAAGCTCAGCAGCGTGGCGTTCAGTCGCAGGTAGTGTTTTAGCAACGTGGGGATGCCTTTGCCATCCGTCTCCAGGCTGGAGACCAGTGCGGAGCAGTCGTCCACATTTTGCAGGTCGGCGCTGATGAACTCGCGCATCATCTTCCGCGTGCGCATGTAGCGGAAGGGATTCCGCGCCTTCACAAAGCTGGCCAGGTGCGGGTGCATGCGGTTGTCCTGCAGGAACTCCACGATCATTTTCCGTGACAGGCTGCTGTAGTCCTTGCTGATGCTCACCGGGCCGAAAAGCTTCTTGTAGCGCGGATTGCGCGCGATCCAGTGCGCGATGCCCTTCCACAGCAGCGGCAGGCTGGCGAGATTGCGTTGATAGGCCTTGATGATGAAGCTGCGGCCCATCTCCACCGCGTGTTCGAGATTCGCCAGGAATGGCTTCTCGAAGCGGAACAGCGTGTTCGTGTAGAGACCCTTCGGCCCGTATTCGCGCAGGATCACATCGGCGCGGCCGAGACGATAGGCGCCCGCCACCTGTTCCTTCTCCTCATCCCACAGAATGAGATGCTCGTAATAGCGGTCGTATTTGTCCAGGTCGATGTCATTGCCGCTGCCCTCACCCACCTCGCGGAAGGTGATCTCACGCAGTCGTCCGATCTCCGGCAGCAGGACCGGGATTTCATGCGAGTGCGCCTGATAGACGGAAAGATTGCCCTGGCCCACCAGCTTCCCACCGCGGGCGCGGAGGCGGTCGATCTCATCCACCATGCGCGCGTGCTGGATTTCCGTCGGCGCCGTGATGGTGATGTTCTGGCCCTCAACGGTGAGCTTGGCGGCCGATTCTTTGCCACGCTGGTGCAGCACAAACGTGTGAATACGCAGATAGCGTGTGAGTGATTCGTCGTCCTCGAACTTCTTCAGCCGCGAATATGGGATCGGGTGTCCCACGCGCATTGGCACCGGCGTGTTGGAGCGATTGCAGAACTCACGGAGCAGGAGGCTCGTGCGCAGACGCGGATGAATCAGCCCGGCGGCGTGAAACAGCGTGCTGTTTGATCCCGGAAAGTAAACTGGCAGCACCGTGGCCTGTGTGCGGCGCACGAGGGAGCCCACATGGTTGCTCCATTTCGGCTCATCCACGCCGCGACCAGGCTTGTAGGAGGCCACCTCGCCCGCCGGGAAGATCACCAGCGTGCCACCGCCACGCAGCAGGCGGATCGCCTCCTTCATCGGAGCCAGGTTTTTCTTCGCCGCTGACTCGCCGCCGAAGGGATCCACGGGGATGATGTGGCTCTCGAGTTCCTTCATCATCAGCATGAGGGAGTTCGTCATCACCTTCAGATCCGGACGGAACTGCGCCGCCCAGCGTGCGAGCATCACGGGATCGATCACGCCAAAAGGATGGTTTGCCACGATGACAAGCGGCCCTTCTTCAGGAAAATCGAATTCAGCCGGCAGTTCCACCTCTTCCTGAAGCTTCGCGGTCTGCACCACCGAGTCGAACCACGCGAACGCATTCGGATGCTGCGGATGTTCCCGATAACGCCGGGCAGACTCCACGTAGCATTCGTCGAAGCCGCGCAGACCCAGCGCACTTTCCACGGCGGGGCCGAGCATGCGGTAAAGCTTGCGTTGGAGGGGAGTTTTGAGGTGCTCGCTAAAATCGAAGAGCATGGGAGCGGCCAGAGGGTTGGGGGGATGGCGGCCAGCGCCATCCATCCGCACGAATACGTTCGAGGCAAGCACGTTCAGCGTGCCAAATCTGTCATTCTTAAAAATGAAAACTCAGCCAAGCGCCTGCTGGATTTGCCCCATCCAGTGCTCAGCACGCTGCGCGAAGGTCTTGTCATCATTTTGATACAGAACACCTCGCGAGACATTCACCAGCAGCGGCGCCTTCCGCCCGCTGCCTTTCAATGCCGCCAGATCACCACCTTGGGCTCCGAGGCCCGGAATCAGCAGCGGCACGTCGGGAATGTGATCCAGCACATCTGGCGCGGCATTCGTCAATCCGACCACCAATCCAGCCTGCGGGTGGCCTTTTGTCATTTCAGCCACGAGTTCATAAACCTGACGATCCCCCGTCTTTTGCAGCTCAATGTCCTTCGCTCCCGGATTGGAGGTCACGCCGAGCAGATACAGGCCCTTGTCAGTGTATTTGAGGAACGGCTCCAGTGTGTCGCGGCCCATGTAGGGGTTCAGCGTCACGGCGTCCACGTTCATCACATCAAAGCAGGCTTTCGCATAGTAGCCCTGCGTCTCGCCGATGTCGCCACGCTTCACATCGAGCACGACTGGGATGTCCTTCGGGATCTCCTTCAAAATCTCCTCCAGCATCCGCACGCCGCGCCAGCCCAGCGCCTCGAAGTAGGCCGAGTTCGGCTTGAATGCCGCCGCAAACGGCGCGGTTTGCTCGATCACATCCAGAATCCAGCGTTTCGTCGCGTCCTCCGCGTTTTCCGCCCGCACATCGAGCCCCACGCAGAGATTGGAACCAGTGGCTGCGATGCGGGCGCGGAGTTTTTCGGTGAAGGACATGCCCGCGTGCATGGCACATCCGGGCGCGTGGTGCAAGGCGCGGCCTGCGCTCAGTTGTCCTTGTGCAGCGGCTTCGCCCACGCCGGGATCGTTTCGTCCAGGGACTTGGCCTCGGCCAGCACCTTGCCCGTGGCCGCATCGTACAGGGTGTAGAAGCTCGGCCCGTGGGCAAACATCGCGGAGGCGGCCACCTGCGTGCCGTTTTTCTGAAACTGCCACTCCTCGATGAACGGCTGCGCCGATTTCAGGCGGGCGACGATCTTCCCCTTCCGGCAGAGCACGATCTCGCGGCAAGGACGCACCGTGTAACTGGCCCGGATCTTCTGCTCTGGCTCATAAATCACCCAGCCGACCGTGCCATCGGAGGACACATGAGCCTGGCCGCAGTTGCCTTTCGTCGTCCACGAGTCCGTGGTGCCGTCTTCATAGGTCACCTTCACATTGCCGATTGGGTCGGCGTCATCCTTGGGACCTTTGGTCTCAATCGAGGCGGCGACGGGCTTCTTGGCGGATTCCGCCCCGGTTTGATCGGCGGCGGACAAAGTGGCGGCCAGGGCGCAAAGCAGTGCGAGAGCGAGTTTCATGACCCGACGCTAATGGGCGGCCTCCTGCGGGCAAGAACCAAATCGAGATTTGACGCTGCCTCCATGCCGTCCATCCTCCCTTCCCGATGAGCAAAGACCCCGCCATCAAGCCCCTCGTGGGCATCATCATGGGCTCCAGTTCCGACTGGCCCACGCTTCAAAACGCCGCCCAGGTGCTGCAGGACTTTGGCGTGCCCTTTGAAAAGAAAGTCGTCAGCGCGCACCGCACGCCGCAGCTCCTTTACGATTACGCCACCACCGCGTCGAAGCGCGGCCTGAAGTGCATCATCGCCGGTGCCGGTGGTGCCGCGCATCTGCCCGGCATGACCGCCAGCATGACCACCATCCCCGTTCTCGGCGTCCCGGTGCAAAGCCGCGCCCTCAGCGGCATGGACAGCCTCTATTCCATCGTGCAGATGCCCGGCGGCGTACCCGTCGCCACCTTCGCCATCGGCAACGCGGGCGCGCTCAACGCCGGACTCTTCGCCGTTTCGATGCTCGCCAACGAAAATTCCGATCTCGCCGCCAAATTGAAGACCTTCCGCGAACGGCAGACGCAAAAGGTGCTCGAAAGCCAGAAGGACCTCGAAGCTGAACCGAAGGCATGATGTTTCCGCCTCCTTCGACGATCGGAGTCCTCGGCGGCGGCCAGCTTGGGCGCATGCTCGCCCTCGAGGTACGTCGTGCCGGCCATCGCATCGCCATCTTCACCGATGAACCGCAGGGCTGCCCCGCCGGCCAGTTCGCCGACATCGAGATCAACGCCGCCTACGATGACACCGCGGCCCTGAACCGCTTTTTGCAGCAGGTCGATGTCGTCACCGCCGAGTTTGAAAACATCCCCGCCGCGTGCTTGCAGGCCGTCGAGGCCGTCAAACCGCTGCGCCCGAGTTCCAAAGCGTTGTTCACCACCCAGCATCGCGAACGCGAAAAGAATTTCCTCCGCGATCAAGGCATCGCCTGCGCGCCGTTCCGCGTCGTCGATGATTTGAAGAGCCTCGAAGCCGCCGTGGCCGAACTCGGCCGCCCCTGCGTCATCAAAACCGCCGCCTTCGGCTACGACGGCAAAGGCCAGTGCAAAGTCATTGCCGACACCGACCTCGCCGAGGCCTGGAAAGGCTTCGAAGGCCATCGCGCTGTCGTCGAGCAATGGGTCAGCTTTGTTTGCGAGGTTTCCGTCGTCGGTGCCCGCGGCATCGACGGCAGCATGGCCACGCATGGCTGCGTCGAGAACCAGCACACGCATCACATCCTCGATGTCACCATCGCTCCCGCCCGCGTGGAGCCGCAGATCATCGCGCAAGCGGTCGAACTGTGGAAAGCAGTCGCCGAAGGCCTTGATTACGTCGGCACCATGGCCGTCGAGATGTTCGTCACCACCGACGGCAAAGTGATTGTCAACGAGATCGCCCCGCGACCGCACAATAGCGGCCACTACACCATCGACGCCTGCCGCACGAACCAGTTCCAGCAGCAGCAGCGCGCCGTCTGCAGCCTGCCGCTCGGCGATGCCTCACAGCACACGCCCGCCGTCATGATCAATCTCCTCGGTGACATCTGGCCCGCCCCACTCGTCCATCCCGACTGGTCGCCCGTGTTGAATCATCCACGCACCAAGCTCCACCTCTACGGCAAACGCGAAGCCCGCGCCCGCCGCAAAATGGGCCACTTCACCGTCCTCGGTGAAACGATAGATCTGGCGCTCAAGGATGCGCTCGCGATTCGGAAGGCGTTGGGGATTGGCTAGGATTTCAGTTTTGCCCACTCATCCTGAAGGGATGACATGAAGAGCTCGAAACTGTCTGCTAGGACATAGACCCCAAGCCAGTCGTTTTCTTCGATCTCGTCTGGATCACGTTCTTCGTGGTCGAGGTAGATGACTTTCCCGGCATATGGTGGATCAACGCCCAAACAAACTGAATCTCCAAAACTACTTGCCCCAATTATCAGGAATCCTTTGGGTGCATCACATGTCGGGTGATTCTTCGAACGAAGGTTGAAGTATGACTCGACTTCATCTGTGAGAGGATAAAGACGCTGAAGCATGAAGCTTTTGCCATCTCCATAGTAATAGCCTTCATTCTTTGGGTATCCTCCGTTAACGCTCAACAGAAGTGCTCGATAGCTCTGAGGCAGGCTGATGCCTCGTTCCTCCTCGAATGCACGAATATCCTGTTCTGTGAGCTGGCGGCTCACGTTTCGGAATGTGTAAGGCAATTGCATAACACGCTTGCGTTGAGATTTCCTCGAAAGACTGATCACACCTTCACCCACGTCTTCGCCCGGCTGCTTTGCAGGATCGCTTCACAGAGTTTGACTTCGTGGTGGCCGTCGGCGGCGGTGGCGAAGAGGGGTTCGGTTTTCTTGCCGCTGGCGATGTGCTCATAGACGGCGCGGTAATGCATTTTGTGGCCGTCGCTGAAGCCTTCGGGGTGTCCGGGCGGATAGTCGGTGAAGTTGGCGACATCCTCGATGAAGCCGGGCGTGCCGCGATTGAGGATTTGATTCGGCTCGTCGCGGCGGCCGACGTAAAGCTCGTTCGGCTGCTGCAAATCCCAGCGCACGCTGCCCTTCGTGCCGTAGATGCCGAAGCTGAGGCTGCATTTCCATCCGGCGGCCACCTGCGAGATAAACGCGTTTGCATGCACGCCGTCGGCGAAACCATGCTTCGCCTTGCCGAACTTCAACAGCACGCTGCCGAAGTCCTCAGTATCGACCTTGTAGTCGATCATCTTCTTCGGATCGATCTTCGCAAAGGTCTGCACCTCGCCCTTCGGACGTTTACGCGTCTTGTGGAAGGTCTCCACATGCGCAAAAACACTCTGCGGCTTCGTTCCGAGAACAAAACTGACCGCGTCGATCCAGTGCGTGCCGACATCGCCCACCGCGCGCAGCTTGCCCCCCTCGCTGGAGAGCACGCGCCAGTTGTAATCCGTGTCAAACAGCAGCCAGTCCTGGAAGAAATGACCCTGCACGTGGATGATCTTGCCGAGATCGCCACGCGCCACCATCGCGCGCATTTGCAGGATGGCGGGGAAGAAGCGGCACATGTAGTTCACCGCGAAGACAGGCCCCTTTTTGCCGCCCTTGCGCACCGCATCGACCACGAGCTGCGTGTCCTTCGCGGTCATGCCCAACGGCTTCTCGCAGATGACATGCTTGCCCATCTCCAGTGCCTTCAAGCATTGCTCCACGTGGACGCGGTTCGGCGAGGTGATGTGCACGACGTCGATGTTCGGACTCGCATACATCGCCTCGAAGTCGTAGTCGCCATACACCTCGGGAATGCCCCACAGCTCGCCGGTTTTGCGTGCGCTCTTCGATGAGCCGCAGATGCCGTTCACGGTGACGCCGAGCCGTTTGAGAGCCTCGATGTGAACGGGACCGATGAATCCGGTGCCGATGATGCCTGCGCGAAGGTGGTGGAGGGGTGTCATGATCACGCAGCGAAGATGCGGCGTGATGGATGGTCAAGATCAGCCTTCCAAAATGTATCCGCAGGCCAGTGTCTGAAAGCGCCCCACCTGATGCGCGGTCGTTTCGGCGTCCCAACCGAGTTCGGCGGCCATGAGCGCACCGACACGCGGCGCGGCGGACATGCTGGCCTGCGCATCGAGCAGCAGACTGCGACTGCGGCGGGCGAGAACGTCCTCCACGGTGCGTGCCATCTCGTGGCGTGTGTGGAAGACGACCTCGGCGCAGGTCAGATCGAGGTGCGGATGCACTTTGCCGGCCCACTCGGGCTCTTTGGCGGCCAGAGCTCGGATTTCCGCCGCATCGCTGCCATACACGGCCAGCGGATCATGTGGATCGAGCACGGTGGCACCGCCGTGGATCATGAGATCGTGCGTCACACAGTGTTTCACACCGATGCCGCCGATCATCTCGGCGTGATCGATGACATCCTCGCCCATGCGGCGATACGTCGTCCATTTGCCACCCGTGATCGTGATGAGGCCGGAATCAGACACGAGAATCGTGTGGTCACGCGAGAGCGCCGCGGTTGTTTCGGCATTCTTCATCGCCACGAGCGGGCGCAGACCAGCGTAGATGCTCAGCACGTCTCGCGGACGCGGATCGCGCGTGAGATAACGCGCCGCATGCGTCATCAGGAACTCGATCTCGTCCGGCAGCGCACGTGGTTCGACCGTTGCGTGATCCACCGGCGTGTCGGTGGTGCCGATGATAACGCGACCATGCCACGGCACGGCGAAGAGCACCCGCCCGTCGTCCGTCTTCGGAATCATGATCGCCGAGTCGCCGGGCAGAAACTCACGCGGCAGCACCAGATGCACGCCCTGGCTTGGCGCGACGATTTTGTCGGCCTTCGGCTCGTCCATGTGCCGCACGTCATCGACAAAGACGCCCGTGGCGTTGATCACGCACTTCGCACGAATCTCATGCTGCGCGCCGCTTTCGACGCATTCGGCCTTCATGCCGATGATGTGCCCGTTTTCCTTCATCAAACCACGGCAGCGCGTGTGATTGAGCAGGATTGCACCGTGATTTGCCGCCGTGCGTGCCAGGTGGATGGCGAGACGGGCATCGTCAAACTGCCCGTCGTGATACACGATGCCGCCTTCGAGTCCGTCGGTCTCCAACGTGGGCAATTGCTCGATGATGTCGTCCCGCGTGAGCCAGCGCGACGGCTCCAGGCCGAGCTGGCCTGCGAGCGCGTCGTACATTTTCAATCCGATGCCGTAGAACGGCCCCTCCCACCAATGGTAGCTCGGAATCACAAACGCGAGGCTGTGCACGAGATGCGGCGCATTGCGCACGAGCAGCCCGCGCTCACGCAATGCCTCCAGCACGAGCGAAACATTGCCCTGCTTCAAATAGCGCACGCCACCATGCACCAGCTTCGTGCTGCGGCTCGATGTGCCTTTGGCAAAGTCACTCTGCTCCACCAGTACCACCGAATGTCCGCGCGACGCCGCATCCACCGCCGCGCCGAGTCCCGTGGCGCCGCCACCGATGATCGCGATGTCAAAGGGACCGCTTTGCGCGGCGAGTTGCGAAAGCATGTGATCGCGATTCATGACGTGAGTGTAGCCACGGCCAATCATTCGTCATTCGCCATTCTGGTTTCGTCATTGCTCCCGCCGCTTGCCACACCGCCCCTCCGCGCTAGCATCTGCGGCTCCAAACCCAACCCACACATCCCATGTCCGACATCGCACTCGCCAAAGGAGAAAAATTTCTCGAAGACAACGCCAAGAAGGAAGGCGTGAAGGTCACCGCCAGCGGCCTCCAATACAAAGTCATCACCGAAGGCACTGGCAAGAGCCCGAAGGCCACCGACACGGTCGAAGTTCACTACGAAGGCACGTTGATCGATGGCAAGGTCTTCGACAGCAGCTACAAGCGCGGTGAAACGATCGAATTCCCGCTCAACCGCGTCATCGCCGGCTGGACCGAGGGCGTGCAGCTCATGAAGGAAGGCTCCAAGTTCCGCTTCTACATCCCCAGCCGCCTCGCCTATGGCTCCCGCGGCGCAGGTCGCGACATCGGCCCGAACGAGGCGCTGATTTTTGACGTGGAGCTGTTCAAGGTGAAGTAAACCGCCGCCTGCCGTCGTTGAGACGGGCATGCGAGCTTTGCTTCTTATCCTCCTCGCGGCCACCTGCTTTGCCGCGCAGCCGAACATCATTCTCATCGTCAGCGATGACCAGGGTTACCCCGACCTCGGCTGCATCGGCACGAAGCCGTTGATCACGCCGAATCTGGACAAACTGGCGGCGGAAGGTGTGCGCGGGACGAATTTTTATGTCACGTGGCCGGCGTGCACACCGTCGCGTGGCAGCATCCTGACCGGGCGCTATCCGCAGCGCAACGGTCTTTACGACATGGTACGCAACGACATGGTCAACTACGGCCACCATTTCGATGCGGAGGAGTATGCGGTGTCGCCGGAGATGACGCTCGGTCTTGATGTGCGGGAGATCACCATCGGTGACATGCTGAAGAAGGCTGGCTACGTGACCGGCTGCGTCGGCAAATGGGACATGGGGCAGGCAAAGCGCTTCCTTCCGCTGCAACGCGGTTTCGATTTCTTCTACGGCCATGGCAACAACGGCATCGACTACTACACGCACGAGCGTTACGGCGTGCCGTCGCTGTTCCGCGGCAACACGCGCACCGAGGAGGACAAGGGGAAATACGTGACCGACGTGTTTCGCCGCGAGGCGTTGTATTTCGTGAACGAGCACGCGGGCCACAAGCCCTTCTTCCTCTACCTGCCGTTCAACGCGCCGCATGGCGCCTCCAGCTTTGGCGAAGGCACGACAGAAGGTGCGAAGAAAATGGCGGAGGGGGTGCAGGCACCGGAGAAATACGTCGCGCTGTATCGCGGCAAGGTGAAGGACGAGCGCCTGGCCCGCTATTGTGGTGCTGTGACGTGCATGGATGAGGCGATCGGCGCCTTGATGAACGCGGTCGAAAAATCCGGCCAGAAAGACAACACGCTGGTCATTTTCGTCTCCGACAACGGCGGCAGTGGCAATGGCGGCAATGCGCCGTTGAAGGGTGGCAAGGGCACCATGTGGGAGGGTGGCCTGCGTGTGCCCTTCATCGCCTGCTGGCCCGGCAAACTGCCGGCAGGCAAGGTGACGGACGAATTCCTCACCTCGCTGGAGTTCGTACCGACCCTGCTGGCTGCCGCTGGTGCCAATGGACCTGAAGGCGTGAAACTCGATGGTTTCGACATGCTGCCAATCCTGCGCGGCAAGGCGAAATCACCCCGCCAGGAGATGTTCTGGCAGCGCCGGGGGGACAAGGCAGCCCGCTTCGAAAACTGGAAGTGGCTGGAGTCGGCCAAAGGCAACGGCCTCTACAATGTGAGCACCGATCTCGGCGAACAACACGATCTGACCGCCGAGAAGCCGGAGGTCGCGAAGATGATGCGCGAGCGCTTTGCCAAGTGGCGGGCTGAGATGGATGCCAGCGAGCCGCGGGGGCCGTTTAGGGACTACTGAGCGGTCCGGCCCGGACTTTTCACATTTTGGCCAATCTTTCACATCCCTTGGCTGAAACCGAAATGACTGAAAAAAAAACGGGCAAAGTGCTGAATCTCTGCTAGTTGGCGGGCTTTCCAGCCCGACCATGCCCGCCACCGACCGTATCCAGGCCTCCATCACCGAATGGAAACAGATCATCGCACCTTTTCAGGTGCCTTCCGTTTCGCGAGCTGCCTGGCAGATCGTGAACACTCTCGTTCCTTATATCGGGCTCTGGTACCTGATGTGGCTCAGCCTCCCGGTGTCCTACTGGCTCACACTCGGCCTTGCTGCCGTCGCCGGTCTTCTGCTGGTGCGTGTGTTCATCATCTTTCACGACTGCTGCCACGGCTCCTACTTCAAATCGAAGCGAGCCAATGACATCCTCGGATTCATCACGGGCATGCTCACTTTCACGCCCTACGGCCACTGGCGCTGGCAGCACAACGTCCATCACGCCACCTCCGGTGACCTCGACCGCCGCGGCGACGGTGACATCTGGACGATGACAGTACAGGAATACCACCAAGCCTCCCGCACGCAGAAGATCTTCTACCGCATCGTGCGCAATCCCTTCGTGCTCTTTGTGCTCGGGCCGCTTGTCCTGTTCCTGCTCTACCAACGCTTTCCGTCTCCCCGCGCCAAGGGCAAGGATCGTTCCTCGGTAATGTGGATGAATGTCGCCGTCACGCTCATGGTCGCCGGACTGTGCTGGCTCATGGGTTGGAAGGCTTATCTCATGATCCAGCTTCCGGTCACGTTTGTCGCCGGAGCCGCGGGCATCTGGATGTTCTATGTGCAGCACCAGTATGAGGACACCTACTGGGAGAATCGCGAAGGCTGGGATTACACCACCGCCGCCATCGAGGGCAGTTCTTTCTACAAGCTGCCGAAGATCCTCCAGTGGTTCACGGGCAACATCGGTTTCCACCACATCCATCATCTCAGTTCGCGCATTCCGAACTACCACCTCGAGCGCTGCCACTTCTCGCACCCGATGTTCCACACCGTGAAGCCGCTCACGCTGCTCTCCAGCCTGAAGTGCGTCAATCTCCGCCTCTGGGACGAGAAGAACCGCAAGCTCGTCAGCTTCCGCGACGCGAAAAAGCTGCGCCAGCAAATGGATGCCGAAATCGGACTCGCGGCGTAATCTGGTCGCGTGTCATCCGCGACTTTCCAGCTCAACCCCGAATTCCACCCGCGTGGCGACCAGGCGCAGGCGATTGCGAAGCTGGTGAAGTCCGTGCGTGCCGGAAACCGGCATCAGACGCTGCTGGGTGTCACTGGCTCGGGCAAGACCTTCACGATGGCGAATGTCATCGCGGAAATGAACCGGCCCGCGCTCGTCTTTTCGCACAACAAGACGCTCGCCGCGCAGCTTTACTCGGAGTTCAAAAACTTCTTTCCCGACAATGCAGTCGAGTACTTCGTCAGCTACTTCGACTACTACCAGCCCGAGGCCTACATCGCCCGCACGGACACCTACATCGAGAAGGATTCGTCCGTGAACGACGAGATCGAGCGCCTCCGTCTCTCCAGCATGGGCGCATTGCTCACGCGGCGGGACACCATTGTGGTCGCAAGTGTGAGCTGCATCTACGGCTTGGGCTCACCGGAGGACTACGAAGGCATGATGGTGCCGCTGCACACCGGCATGCAGATCACGCGTGAGACGTTGCTCACAAAGCTGGTGGACATGCTCTACGAGCGCAACGACTACCAGCTCCAGCGCGGCAAATTCCGCGCCCGTGGCGATGTGATCGAGGTCGTGCCCGCCTATCTCGAAAACGAGGCCATCCGCATCGAGTTCTTCGGCGACGAGATCGACCGCATCAGCGCCGTGGACGTGCTGACGGGCAATGTGACGCTCAAACTGCCCAGTTATACGATTTTCCCTGCCAAGCAATTCGTCACGCCCGGCGACAAGCTGCGCAAGGCCATCGTCGCCATCCGTGCCGAGATGGAGGAGCGTGTGGCGTGGTTCGAGAAGGAAGGAAAACTGCTCGAAGCGCAACGCATCAAGATGCGCACGCAATATGACATCGAGATGATGCAGGAGATGGGCTTCTGCCAGGGCATCGAAAACTACAGCCGCCATCTCACCGGCCGCGCACCAGGCGCGACGCCGGGAACGCTGCTTGATTTCTTCCCTGAGCCGCCGCTCGTCTTCATCGACGAAAGCCACGCCACCATCCCGCAGATCGGCGGTATGTATGAAGGCGACAAATCACGCAAAACGGTGCTCGTCGAGCACGGTTTCCGCCTTCCCAGCGCCCTCGACAACCGTCCACTGCGCTTCGAGGAGTTCATGGGCAAGGTCGGACAGCTCGTTTACGTCAGCGCCACGCCGGCCCGCTTCGAGATGGAGAACAGCGTCGTCGGCAACACGAACTACATCCCGCATCAGCGCGAACGCATCGGCATGGAGGAGACTGTGCCCGCCGCATTGCCCGGAAAGGCCGTGCGCGTCAGTGGAAGCAGCGAATCGATCGAAAAATTCGATGTCACGACCAAAGGCAAGGCGCTCGTCGTCGAGCAGATCATTCGCCCGACGGGTCTGCTCGATCCGATCATCACGATCAAGCCTTTGAAGGGTCAGATCGACGAAACGATCGAGCTTTGCCGCCAGCGCATTGAAAAAGGTGAGCGCGTGCTCGTCACCACCCTCACCAAACGCACCGCGGAGGATTTGACGGATTACCTGCGCAATCTCGAGTTCAAAGTCCGCTACCTGCACAGCGACATCGATGCCATCGAACGCGTCGAAATCCTGCGCAGCCTGCGTGCGGGCGATTGCGATGTGCTCGTCGGCATCAACCTGCTCCGCGAAGGCCTCGATCTGCCCGAGGTAAGCCTTGTTTGCATCCTCGATGCCGACAAAGAAGGCTTCCTGCGCAGCGAAACCTCGCTCATCCAGACCGCAGGCCGTGCCGCGCGTCATGTGGCAGGCGAGGTCGTGCTGTTCGCCGACATTCAAACGCAGAGCATCCAGGCGCTCACCAACATCAGCACCTATCGACGGCGTGTGCAGACCGAGCACAACGAGAAGCACGGCATCACGCCGCAGACCGTGCGCCGCGCCGTGCAGGAAAGCCTCCACATCCTCGGCAAGGCCAAGGAAATCGAAGAAGGCATCGTCCGCGAAGGCGGCGGCGACTACGCCATCACCGAAACGATCCGCGAACTCGAAGAAGAAATGGCCGAGGCCGCCATGAAGCTCGAATACGAACGCGCCGCCCTCCTGCGCGACCAGATCCGCGAACTCAAAAAACGCGCCGGCCTCAACACCGACGACAGCGGCACCATCCCGCCGCGCCAGGAGGTCAGCTACGGCAAACCGAAGCGGGGCGGAAAGCGGCGGAAGTAGCATTCATTGCCCTGATGACATCATTCAGAGCATCGATGCGGCATGGGACAAGGGGTCTGGCATGATCCGATGTGCGTCAACCCGCACGCTCATTATGAAAACAAAACTCGCCGTGCTTCCGCTGATTCTGGCCAGCCTGTGCCTGTCCAGTTGTGTCAGCACTGGGCTGGAATTCCGGAACTCATTCACCGGTAATGTCACCCCAGGTGAACGAGTGGCCGCTGGAGCCGTCGATCTCGTCACGCTGCCGATTCAACTGCCTGTGATTGCCGCAATGAAGCTTTCGGAGTGAGGAATGGCCTCCAGCGTCGTTTCATGTCAACTCACATGAAAAGACGCTCCTTCCTTCTCGCCTGCGGCACCGCAGCTTTCGCTGCCGACAGCAGTTCCAAACTGCGCATCGGCCAGATCGGCACCGAGCATGCACATGCGGCGGGGAAGATGGCAGCGATGCGTTCGCTGACGGATCTCTGGGAAGTCGTAGGTGTTGCGGCGGCGAAGGGCTATGATGGTGTGAAGACGATGACGGTCGAAGAACTGCTCAACACGCCCGATTTGAAGGCGGTGGCAGTGGAGACGCGCGTGGAAGATTCCTGTGCGATGGCGATGCGCTGCATTCAGGACGGAAAGCATGTGCATCTCGACAAACCGGGCGCGTTGAAGCACGACGAATTCAAGGCGATGCGGCTGGGGGCCGAGAAGCGCGGCCTCACGGTGCAGATGGGCTACATGCTGCGCTACAATCCGGCGTTCGAACTGCTGTTCCAGGCCGTGCGTGAAGGCTGGCTCGGTGAGATCACTGAAATCGACGCGGCGATGGGCAAGCTGGCCGACAAAAGCCAGCGCGGTGTCATCCGGAAGCTCGAAGGCGGCGGGATGTTTGAACTGGCCTGCCACATCATTGACGCGACGCTGACGATCATGGGCAAACCGACCGCCGTGACCGGTTTTTCAACGCCGACGCACGACGATGACGTGAAGGACAATCAAATGGCCGTGCTGCAGTATCCGAAGGCCACAGCGGTGATCCGCTGCAACCACACCGATCCCTTTGGAGGACCGCGTCGCCGCTTCAACGTGACGGGAACCGAAGGAACTTTCGAAATCCTGCCGCTGGAGAGCGGAAAGGTGAACCTGTCGCTCACGAAGGCTCGCGGAAGCTACAAGAAGGGCACGCAATCGATCCAACTCGACGTGCCCAAGGACCGCTATGCCGGAGAATTCACGGATCTGGCGAAGATCGTGCGCGGAGAGAAGAAGCTCGCGTGGGACGCGGCCCATGACATCGCCGTGCACGAGACGGTGCTGCGCGCGGCGGGTGTGTGGCGCTGAAGAGGGTGGCTCGAGCGTTTACTGCTGCCCGATGGACGGGGGTTGCGTCGGATTGGCAGGAACAGCGGGTTTGATTTCTTCCTTCGGCGCCGGGGATGGTTGCGGCGTGCTGCCGGGAGTTCCGGGAGGCGCAGGTGCTTCTCCGATCTTGGGCGCGGTGCCGGGCGGATTGGCGGTGGGTGTTGTTGTGCCAGGTGCGGGCGGTGTTGGCCCGTTGGGATCATCGGGGGCGAGCGCAGCGGCGGCAGCAAGTGCTGCAGCGTCGTCGGCTTTCTTTTTGGCGGCTGCATACTTGGCGGCGTTTTCCGCCGCCCTGCGGTTCGACATGGCGAGGTAGCTCCCGTAGTCCGGCCCAGTGCCGGTGATGGAGACCGGCGTGCCGACCACGGTGTGAGTGAAAAGGATGGGCGCCATCTTGGAAGGAAGCCGGATGCAGCCATGGGAGGCGCGGCGACCCGGGCGCGGAATGGGCCCGATATGCATGCCGACACCGTCTCCAGTGAGACGCATGAAGTACGTCATCTTGGCAGCCTCAAACCTGCCACCTGCGGGCAGGAGGTCGCGGCCTTGTTTGAAGTCGGAGTTCACCAGCTTGCCGTTGGCGTCGTAGCCCTTGCCGTAGAGGTTGGAGACCTTGTCCTTGACCTTCTCCAGAATCTTGAAGTCACCGATGGGAGAGGGGTAGCTGGTGATGCCGGTGGCGACGTAGGTCCAGCCGACGATTTCGTTGTTGTGGTACAGCGTGGCGCGCTGGGTGTCCACATTGATGACAATCTTGGTGATGGGCTTGTCACCGCCGGTCCACTCACCGGGGTATTTCCATTCCTGCTTCACCGGTTCGGGCGGCGGCGCCGGTTTGCGGAAGAGCTGGCAGGACGCCAGAAACACCACGCCGGTCATCAGCGAGGTGCGGGTCACGAGAAGGAGGGAGCGGAGTTTCACGGGGGCGATTCTAGAGGGACTGATTCCGCGGCTCAAGTCCGGGCCAGAAGATTCTTTTTGGCAAAGATTGAACAAATCCCGAATACTTGGGGCGCACTGTTCTCATCACTCTGCAAGAACCGGGCCGTGTTCGTGGCTTTCATGGAGGCCCTTTTGTGAGCCGCATGCTTCTGGCAGCAAGGAAGCGGCCTCCCATCGTCATAGGACGAAGCAGGAGGCCGCGATTGGTCAATCAAGGACTGTCAGGCAGTGCGCTGGCTCACTTCGCCGTGCCGTTGGCAGGAGCGGTGAGTTCGGGCTCGATGAGGCCGTAGTCGCCATCTTTGCGGCGGAAGAGAATGGCGAGGCGGTGGGTCTGCTGGTTGTGGAAGAGAACGAAGGGACGCTCGCTGATCTCCAGGTCCATGATGGCTTCGTCCGCATAGAGCGGGCGGATCTTGTAGGATTCCTGATGGACGTAGGAGGGCTGGACATGCTCGTCCTCGGTGTGGAGGGACTCCTCGTGGAAGACATGCTCTTCAAGATGACGGATGGAGCCGTCGCGACGCGGGCGGTGATTCCGGAGCAGGCGTGTTTTGAACTTGCGCATGCGGCGGGCGATCTTGGCGGTGCTTTCGTCGATGGAGGCGTAGATGTCCTCCGTGACAGACTTCACTTCGATCACGATGTGGTTGGCGCAGAACAAGATGATTTCCGCGATGTGACGGTGGTGGTTCTGCACGTCGAGAACGACCTTTGCCTCAATGATGCGCGGATAGTCGAGATGAAGCCCCTCAATTTTCTTGTGGGCGTAGTCACGAATGGCGTCGGTGACATCCATATGACGCGCGGTGACGACGATGGGGAGGTTGACGTTGTGTTTTTGCATGGTGTTGGCTCCTGTTGGGGTTGGTTGAAATGGATCACATGGTGAAGCCTTCGCCGAGGTAAAGGCGGCGGGCTTCGGGATCGTTGACGAGAAAGTCCTTGCTGCCATGGCGGCGCACCTTGCCCTCGAAGATGAGGTAGGCGCGGTCCACGATGTTGAGTGTCTCACGCACGTTGTGGTCGGTGATAAGGATGGCCAGGCCGGCACGGCGGAGCATGCGGATGATTTCCTGGATTTCGCTCACGGCGATGGGATCGACGCCGCTGAAGGGCTCATCAAGCATGAGAAGCTTTGGCGAGGTGACGAGCGAGCGTGCGATGGTGAGGCGGCGCTTCTCGCCGCCGGAGAGTGTGATGGCGAGGTTGTCGGCGACGTGGTCGATGCCGAATTTTTCCATCAGAGCCTGGGTCTGGCCGGTGCGTTCTTCCGCGCTGAAGGGCTGCGTTTCCATCACCGCCATGATGTTCTCGCGCACTGTAAGCCGGCGGAAGATGGACTCCTCCTGCGGGAGGTAGCCCATGCCGAGTCTGGCGCGCATGAACATGGGTTCTTGGGTGACCTCCTTGCCGTCGAAGATCACCTGGCCGTCGTTTGGCCGCACGAGGCCGACGATCATGTAAAAGGTGGTGGTCTTGCCTGCGCCGTTCGGGCCGAGGAGACCGACAATCTCACCGGATTTGACTTCAATGTCGACGCCGTTGACCACAGCACGGCCGTCATAGACTTTTTTCAGGCCTTGGGTGCTCAAGAGCGTGGCCCCATTGGCGTCGGCGTGAGGCTCCGCAGCGGCCTTGGCCTCCCAAGAGAGAGTGGGTTCCTGGTCGGTCGCGGGCTTCACTTTCTTCTTTCGCACGGACATGGTCATTGCTGGGAGGGCGCCGGGGCTGCAGGAGCCACACCACCACGGCTCTTCGGGGTGGCTTCTTCGCCCTGGAGAATGATGGTCTCGTGACCGCCAGTCGTGGTGAGCATGCCTTTTTCGTCGATCACCATGACGCAGCCGGGCTCGGTGGCCTTGTGGAGCTTGTTGCCAGCCTGCACCTGCGGCCATTCCAGGAGTGTCGAGTTGCCGGTCTTGCCGTCGTAAATGAGATGCTTGCAGTGACCGATTTGCAGTTCGCCGCTCTCGGTAATTTTCTCGACAGTCACCATGGGTCCGCGGGCATCGGCCTTTTCGATGGCGCTGCCCGGGTCGGAGGCGGGTTTGGGTGGAGGCGCAAGGATGTCGGCATCCTTGGCCACGGATGGCGTGGGTTTCGGTGGTTTGGCACCGTCCGCGGCGTTGTTCTCCTGCCTGACCATGAAGAGTTCCAGTTCCTCACACTCGATGAACATTTGTGGATGGCGTGCCTTCACATCACCAGTGTAGAGGCCGTAGCCGCGGTTGACGTCGAAAAAGGCGCTCTTTTGCGCGGTGATGACAATCTGGCCCTTGGTGGTTTTCGGAGCTTCATCCAAGTTGAGCGGTTGCAGCGGCTTGGGCTGGGGGCCGGCGGGTGGCGGCGGAGGCGCTTCGGCCACGGCCGGTTTGGCAACTGGTGGAGATGGGCTGGCGGAGCTCTGCACGACGGCCTGCACTGCCTGCATGGCCTTGGTACGCATTTCGGCAGATTCGGGCGCGGTGAGCAACTCGCGCGCCTGCTCTTTGACTGAGTCAGGCACTTGTTTGACGGCGGACTTGGCGGCTTCAAGAGCCTTGGTCTTGGTTTCGTCGTCCACCTTCTTCTTGCGGAAGTCGAACAAAGGCTTGGTGCCGGGGCCTTGCGCCCACATGCCGGCACTGCTCACAAGCAGTGCAATGCAGAGGATGGGAAGAGGCTTCATATCACTTTCCGGGTTGGGATGGGGAAGGGGGGCTTTACTTCGCCAGAGCCCCGGTGTCAAAGATCACCGTGCGGATGTTTCCGGTCATGCGGCCCTGGTTGGTGTTGGTGTCGAAGATCAGGCTGTCACCCTCGATTTCAAAATCCGAACGGATGACCTTGCTACGCTCCGTGCTGCGCAAAATGCCGTCAGTCATGTGGTAGAATGCGGTGATCAGGTCGATGCGCAGGTTGCTCCCCGGGTCCGGGTTGAACATCTGGATGGTCAGCTTCTCCGTGTAGAGGCGTTTGTCGTCGATGCGGCGGACCACATCCGCGGTGATGAGCGATGAACGGCGGCCGCCGGCATCAAACGATGGAATGGCCGCGCCTTTGCACTCCGCGCCCTGCGGCACCATTTTCATGAACGATGTGATGCTGGAGTTTGCGCCCGCCTGCTGCGCGTGCGCCGCGAACATGGCGAGGCCCGCCAGCACGCCGAGCATGCTGGAAATCACCCACCGGCGGCGGTGGAGCAGTTCAAGCGATGTCGCGAACGAGGGCATGTATCTTCCGCAAGGTTTCGACCACTTCCGTGATTTGCGAAAGCGGGATTTGATTGGGGCCGTCCGAAAGAGCCTTGGCCGGATCGGGGTGCGTTTCCATGAAAACGCCATCACAGCCTGTGGCCACCGCGGCTCGGGCCAGAACAGGGGCCAGTTTGCCATCACCACCGGTCGCGGTGCCGAGGCCGCCTGGGCGCTGCACGCTGTGCGTCGCATCCATCACGGCGCGGTAGCCGAGTTCGCGCATCCAGTAGAGCGAGCGCATGTCGGCGACGAGGTTGTTGTAGCCGAAGGTCGTGCCGCGCTCCGTGAACATGAAATTCCGGCATCCAGCGCTGACAAGCTTGTCTGCGATGTTCTTCACATCCCATGGCGCGAGAAACTGCCCCTTCTTCACATTGACAGTACGTCCCGTCTCCCCGGCAGCGACGATCAAATCGGTCTGACGGCACAAAAAAGCCGGGATTTGCAGCAGATCGATGTGCTCCGCGGCTACTTTGGCTTCCTCAGCGGTGTGGATGTCCGTCGTCACTGGCACACCGAGCTTCGCGCCGACCTGTGCGAGGAGCTTGCAGCCTGCTTCACAGCCGAGTCCACGATACGACGAGATCGCGCTGCGGTTGGCCTTGTCATAGGACGCCTTGAATATCCAGCGCCAGCCGTGCTGCTTCGCCATCGCGCCGAGTTTTTCGGCCACGCTCCAGATGAAGTCCTCGCTCTCGATCACGCACGGCCCCAAAATAAACACCGGTTCCGTGCCATCCATCGACACTGACCCAATTTTCACCACCGGAAGAGAGAACGCGCCCATGCTTTGCTGAATTGATTGATCCGGCCCTCCGCCAGGATCGGTTTTTGAGCTGCCAACCCCGGTTTTCAAGCCGCTGTTCAAAGTTTAGCCCGCGCCCCGGACATGACAACGGGAGATTCTTGGGAATGATTTATCCGTCGGTGCGCCTCACTTCCAGCTCCACCTGCAGCGCCGTCGTTGCTCCAGGCGGGCCGTCGAAGTGGCCGGAGATCGGGGCGGCGTCGTAATAATCGCGGCCGGTGGCGATTTTGATGTGGCGTTCGTCGGCGAGGGTGTCGTTGGTGGGATCGAGCCCGAACCAGCCTTTGCCGGGCACGTGGACCTCACACCATGCGTGGGAGGCTTGCGCGCCCCGGAGATGAGAGTTGGGGCCATTGTAGAGATAGCCGCTCACGTAACGCGCCGGAATGCCAAGGCTGCGGCAGATGCCGATCATAATGTGCGCGAAGTCCTGGCAGACACCCTGTCTGGACGCGAGCACCTCGTTCATGTGCGTGGTGACGCTGGTGGTGTTCGGCGCGTAGGTCCAGTTTTGGAAGATGTGATGCATCACCGCCTCGGCGGTTTCGAAAACATCCTCACGTTCGTTGCGGATGTCGATGCCAAGGCGCCAGACTTCGGGTGACATCTCGATGTAATGACTGTCGCCGAGAAACGGCACCACCATGTCGTCGAGATCGGTCTTCAGCGTCGTAAACTTCGCTCCCACAGGCCTCCCGTCCTTGTAAGGGTTCGTGGTGTTGATGGTCGATTGCGCCTCGATGGTGAGGTCGCTGTGCGGCTCGGAAAGGTCGAAGTAATGGACGTAGTTGAGCCAGTTGTCACGGAAGTGCTGCAGCCGCGCGGGCGGATGGATGTTCAGCAGGAAAAACTCCAGGCGTGACTTGTCGTCGGTGACGGGGCGAAGCCGCAGCTCGTTGTAACTATCGCGCACCGGCGCACGATAAACATAGCGTGTGCGGTGGAAGACTCGGAATCGCATGGACGGCGGCGTCAGCTCCTTACGATGGATTTACTGCTGTTGTTGCTGCTGCTGCATTTGCACATCCTCGTCGTGATGCGCATGAAAGGCCCCCAGCGCATGAGCGGGCGTCTGTTCCACTGGTGTCTCGTCCGCCACGGGCGTGAGATCGGCGTAAAGCACGAAGGTCTGGAAGATGGCGGTGCCGATGTCATTCAACCGCGTCTGCAAAGTGTCGATGTACTCATGAAGGCCGGTCGCGAGCACCTCATCAACGGTGGTGTAGGCAAGATCCGAGCGCAGGCGGCCCGCGCACCGCACGGGTGCGGGCATTCGATGCAACGAGCCGATGCCACACAGGCGTTGCAGTGTTTGATGAAGTTCCACAACGCAGCACGCGACGGAACGCGGGAAGGTTTCATCGAGCAGGAGGTACTCGATGATCTTTTTTGGATCGAGCTTGCTGTGCTGCGCCTGGAATGCATGCCATGCGGAGCATGAACGCAGCAGCGCGGCCCAGCGCAACGGACGGGATTGCGGATGCGGCGGCATTTCAATCGAAATGGCCGAGCAGGTGTCGAGCAGACGCGACATCTGGTCCGCACGTTCCAGGCAGGTGCCCAGACGCAGGAAATGCCACACCTCGCCACGCGGCGTGGTGGAATCGGCGATGCCCTGGAACTGATAAGACCGGCGCAGCACGCGCTCGTAGAAGGCGGCGTTCTGATTGCGGTAGGTGCTGCGGCCCTCGCCGGATTCCACGAAGAGGCGCAGGCCGTTCAGGCACTCCCAAATCTCGTCGGAAATCTGATCGCGCACCGTGCGGGCGTTCTCACGTGCAGCACGGATGCTGTTGAGGATCGAATTTGGATTCTCGGGACGCAGCGCGACAAACGCGGCCACGTCACGGCCTTTGATTTTCTTGTGAACGGTGGCGTAGGCTTCTTCATCGCCCGTGGTGGCGAGGATGGGCCGCCAGAACTGTTCTTCGTCCAATCCCTCGGCTCCTGCATCGAGCAGAAGGTCCTGCGTGGAAAGCAGGAGACGGGAGAGGTTTTCAGCGCGTTCAACATAACGCGCCATCCAGTAAATGCTGTCTGCGACTCGGCTTAACATGGCGTTCAGGCGGCGAGTTGGGTTGATGCGGCTTTGTCAGAGCACTCATCCCAGAGCACCCAGGTGTCCTTGCTGCCGCCGCCTTGCGAGGAATTGACCACCAGCGAGCCTTTTCTCAAAGCCACACGCGTCAGGCCGCCTGGAACGACACGCACGCGGTCGCCGTAGAGCACGTAGGGCCGCAGGTCGATGTGACGTCCTTCGAAATGATCGTCCACAAACACCGGATGACGCGAGAGCTGCAGCACCGGCTGGGCGATGTAGTTGCGCGGGTTCGCCTTGATGCGGTCGGCGAAGTCGGCGCGCTCTTTTTTCGAGGCGCTCGGTCCCATCAGCATGCCGTAGCCGCCGGACTCGTTCACCGCCTTCACCACGAGCTTGTCGAGGTTCTCCAGAATGTAGGCGCACTCCTTTTTCTTGACGCCCAGATAGGTTTTCACGTTCGGCAGGATCGGCTCCTGGTCGAGGTAGTACTCGATCATCTTCGGCACGAGCGCATAAACGGCCTTGTCGTCGGCCACGCCGGTGCCGATCGAGTTCGCCAGCGCCACGTGGCCCTTGCGATACGAACTGATGACACCCGGCACGCCGAGCAGCGAGTCTTTGCGGAAGACAAGCGGGTCGAGGAAGTCGTCGTCAATGCGGCGGTAGATCACATGCACTTGTTCCAGGCCTTTCGTCGTGCGCATGAACACGCGGTCGTTGCGTACGATGAGATCGCGGCCCTCGACAATCGGCACGCCCATCTGCTTGGCGAGATAACAATGCTCGAAGTAGGCGCTGTTGTAGATGCCCGGCGTCAGAACGACGATCGCCGGATCCAGCACGCCCTTCGGCGCGAGATGGGCGAGCGTCTCACGCAGCATCGTGCCGTACGCATCGACGGGACGGACGGGAAGCGATTGCAGAAGACCGGGGAAAGCACGCTTCATCGCATGACGGTTCTCCAGCATGTAGGAGGCACCGGACGGACAGCGCCCGTTATCTTCCAGCACGAAATACTCGCCCTTGTCATCGCGCACGAGGTCCGTGCCGCAGATGTGGATGTAGATGCCATGCGGCACTTTCACGCCCTTGAACTCGGGCCGGTAATGCGACGCGCTGAGCACGAGTTCCTCCGGCACGGCCTTGTCCGTGAGGATTTTCTGGCCGTGATAAATGTCATTGAGGAAAAGATTGAGCGCCGTGATGCGCTGGATCAGGCCGGCCTCGACTCTCTCCCACTCGCGCTGCGGAATGATGCGCGGCATGAGGTCGAAGGGGAAGATGCGCTCCGTGCCCTGGTCATCCCCATAGACTGTGAAGGTCACACCCATCCGGAGGAAGGCGGCGTCCACTGCCTTTTGCAGTGACGAATAGTCACCAGGGGTCAGGCTGCCCACATTGGCGAGCAACGCATCATAATGAGAACGCACAGCTCCGGGCGCGGAAAAAACCTCGTCGAAGAACTTGCCGGGTTGGTAGTCGTTGAACAGGGACGACATGGGCTTACTCATCAAAGCACGGGTCGTGCCAGAGTTTGGCTTCCATTGCAAGCGAAGGTTCGGAAGCCAAGAACTGCCCGGCGGATTGCAATCGTCACTCCACCGGCTCCACGTCCACGCCCACGATCACATTGTGCTTCCCACCGCCGGTGATGATACCGCGCACGGGGCTCACATCGGAGAAATCCCGGCCCAGCGCCACGGTGATGTGGTCCAGCGAGACGAAGCAGTCGTTTGTCGGATCGATATCGACCCAACCAAAGCCGGGCACAAAGCACGACACCCAGGCGTGTGACGCATCGACGCCGACCAGCCGGGTTTTTCCAGGCGGCGGCCGTGTGCGCAGGTAGCCGCTCACATAGCGGGCTGGAAGTCCCATCGCACGAAGGCTGGCGATGGCCAGGTGCGCGAAGTCCTGGCAGACGCCGCGTTTGTTCTCGAAAACCTCGCTCAACGGCGTGCTGACCGTCGTCGCACGCGGGTCGAAAACAAATTCGCGATGGATGCGCTGGCACAGATCGGCCACGGCAGCGAGCACAGGCCGCCCCTTTTTGAAAACCGGCAGCGCAAACTCACGCTGCGGCGCCTCATGAGTCAGCAGCGGACTGCGGAACACAAACTGGCAGGGATCGAGCAGATCGACCGCCACGGGATCGCGGAACAACGCGGCCACCTCCTCCCACGGTGGGGTCTGTGCCGGATCGGGCTGCAAGACGGGCGCGAGCGACACGAGGCTGCGAGAAGTGACCTCGAAACGGGTGTGCAGCTTTTGAATTGAGAAGCAGGAGACGAGATTGCCGAACGAGTCGATGTGCTCGGTCTTCAAGTCCGGCTCCGGATCAAACTCCAGCCGGAACTCCTTGCAGCGCTGCGTATCCGTGTCGCGTGGACGCAGCCGGGCTGCGTGATGTGACACCGCCACCGACTCGGCATACACATACGTTGTGCGATGGGTGATGCGGTAGTTCATCACGTCGGCAGCGTGACAGCAGAGTTCGTGTCGCTGCTGCTGATGGTGGAATGCGCGAAATATCCGGCGGTGAGCGCGTCATTGAGCTGCGGCATCGAATCAATGAGCTGGGTGAGCAGATTTGCCACCTGTGTCTGCGCCCACTGGCCCGGCTCGACACGCGCCAGCTCGGTGGGATCGCACAACTGGAGCCTCGTACTGTTTTCCAGCAGCACCCGCATCGCCGGGGTGAGCAGGGCGGAGTTTTGCTCACGTGGCAGATATTTGAAATGGCCCTCGATGCGCTGAAACTGGTAGCGCAGACCGCGCGGATTCAATTCATCCAACATCAGCAGGTCATACACCGCCGCGAGCTGTGGCAGCAGGCTGTAGCGGTTGCGGTAGGTGATCGTGCTGTCGCCGACTTCAAGAATCGCTTCGAGCAGGCTTGGGTTCTCCGCGTCCGCGCTTCTCAATCCAGCACGTAGCAGCTCGCATATGTAAAGGATGCGCTCGATGCGGTGCCCCATGTCCAGGAACATCCAGCCTTGCGCGCGCGTCATGTTTTCCTTCGCCAGGCCGTGGAAGGAGGCGAGGTCAAGAATGACACGTGTGACCACGTTGAGCGCATCCGACATCGGTGTGACGCTGTGCGATGCATCGAAGTTGCTCAGCGGATCGGACATCTGGCTGATCACGCGCCAGGTGTCCACGGAGATGCGGTCACGCAGCAGCACGCCGATCCGCTGGATGTGTGTGACGCTGGAGCAGATGCTGGAGGGATGTTTTGAGTCAAAAATCGCCTGCAGCAGCCGCGCCTCGATCTGCTCCTGCTGCGCGGCGAGAAACGCGGGCATCGGCACCTCCTCGATGATGCCCAGGCTGCGCAGCGTTTCCAGGAGCGGCAGCAGCAACGGCGTCTCGCTCATCCCGCTTTCTGGCGAACAACGCAGCAGCGTGGAGCGCAGCAGACGCGACGTGGATTCCGCGCGTTCCGCATACCGGCCCAGCCAGAACAAGTGATTCGCCACGCGGCTGCCGAGATTATGGCCCACGCGGCGCAGCTCGACCGGCGTGCGCGTGGAGGAGAGCAGCGTGACGTTTTCCACCGGACCATCGCTCAGCACCCAGGTGTCCTTGCTGCTGCCGCCGTTCTGCATCGAGACCAGTGGCGCATCGGGACGATTTGCCACGCGCGTCAGCGCGCCCGGCATCACCATGTAGCCATCCTGCGTGGCCACGAGATACACACGCACGCTCAACGGCTTCGGTACCAGATGACCATCCTCCCAAGTCGGCGTGGTGGAAAAGGCCACATGCTCCTGCGCGGCCCAGCGGTCCGGCGCAAAACGAATGCGCTCGATCAAGGCCGCGCGTTCCGCCGTGCTGAGCTGCTCACCGAAACAGACCTGCCGTCCGCGGGAGCGGAAGGCGCTTTTGATGACGAGGCGTTGCAAGCTTTTCTCCACCTCCTGCCGCGGTACCTCCTGCCCGCACCACCAGGTGGCCACGGAAGGCATGAGCAGTTCTTCGTTGAGCAGTTTGCGGCAAAGACCGGGCAAAAAGGCCATCAGCGCCGGCGCTTCGGCCAGGCCGGAGCCGAGCGCATTCGCCAGCGCCACATTTCCAGCACGCACGGCACGCACGAGGCCCGGAACACCGAGCATGGAGTCGTTGCGCAGTTCCAGCGGATCGCAGAAATCATCGTCCACGCGGCGCAGGATGACATCCACCGCCTCCAAACCGCTGAGTGTCTTCAAATACACACGGTCGTCGCGCACCGTGAGATCCTCTCCCTCCACGAGTGTGTAGCCGAGATAACGCGCCAGATACGCCTGTTCGAAGTACGTCTCGTTATACGGTCCCGGCGTCAGCAGCACGACACGCGGTTCCTCCACACGACGCGGGGCCAGCGCGGCAAGCGATTGCTGCATCTGGCGGAAGAAACCGGCGAGACGGCGCACACGCGCATCGCGAAACACCTCCGGCAGCAGACGCGAGGTGATGAGGCGGTTCTCAAGCGCGTAACCCGCGCCCGTCGGAATCTGCGTGCGGTCGGAAATGACCCACCATTGTCCGTCCGGTGAACGTGCGATGTCCGCGCCATACACTTGAAGCGGTTTGCCATTCGGCACCTGAATGCCGTGACAGGGCCGCAGATAACCTGGCTGCGCCAGCACAAGCGCCGCGGGCAGGTCGCCTTTGCGGATGAGTTGCTGAGGACCGTAGCTGTCCACGATGATCGCGTTGAGCAGCGTCGCTCGCTGGATGAGCGCCTTCTCGATGCCCGCCCACTCGCTGGCGGAAATCACAAACGGCACCGGGTCCATCGTCCACGGCGTGTCCATGCCCTTGTCGTCGTACACGTTGAAGGTCACGCCGCGCTCGGCCAGCAATCGACGCGAGGTGTCAACGAGCCGCTTCACGCCCGCAACATCGCGCTTCCTCAGGTCGGCGATCAACGCCTCGTAATGCGCCCGCACTTTGCCCGCGTCATCGCGCAACTCGTCATAATGACCCGCCGGTTCCGGAACGTCCACACGCGGGGGCGCGGCCCGTGCGGTGGCGGCAGGGGAGGAGAGGCCGGAGTTTTGCGTTGGGAGGATCAATGCGTGTTGGGAGGAGACAAAAAGAGGATGATCGTCATTGTACCGATTCTGTCCGCCACCTGCACGCCGTTTCTTCACATTTACCCGTTTCGCAAATCGAGCGTGAACGGAAACTCAGGATTCGGCACGGCGGGCGGAGGCTTCATTTTGCCGGGCGTGTGGCCGTGACGGAAGAAGCGGGCGAGGCGGCGGCTCTCGGCCTCATACGAGTTCACCGGGAAGGTGTCGTAGCTGCGGCCGCCGGGATGGGCAACGTGATAGGTGCAGCCACCAAGCGAACGCTGGTTCCACAGATCGACGAGATCGATGGTGAGCGGCGAATGCACACCGATCGTCGGCTGCAAACAGCTCGACGGCTGCCATGCGCGATAACGCACACCGGCAATGTACTCGCCGTGCGTGCCGGTGGGATGCAGCGGGACGGTGCGGCCATTGCAGGTGATGGCGTAACGGCCTTCGACGAGGCCTTGCGCCTTGATCTGCACGCGTTCGAGCGAGGAATCGACAAAGCGCACCGCGCCACCGGCGGCTCCTTCCTCGCCGAGCACATGCCACGGTTCCAAGGCCTGGCGGATCTCGACATTCACGTTTCGCGCGGCCCAATCGCCTGCGATGGGGAAACGGAACTCGTGATGCGGCGCGAACCACTCCGGTTTCAACTCGTAGCCACACTGCTTCGTGTCATGGCAGACGTCTTCAAGGTCACTCCACACGAAATGCGGCAGCATCCAGCGGTCGTGAATGTCCGTGCCCCAGCGAACGAGCGGTGCCTCATACGGCTCCTTCCAGAAGCGGGCGATGAGCGTGCGCAGCATCAAGGCTTGCGCGAGGCTCATGTGCGGATGCGGCGGCATTTCAAACGCGCGCATTTCGACGAGGCCGAGTCGTCCGCTGCTGCTGTCGGGCGAGTACAACTTGTCGATGCAGAACTCGGCGCGGTGCGTGTTGCCAGTCGCGTCGATGAGCAGGTTGCGATACAGGCGGTCCACGAGCCACGGCGGAGCGTGTCCGGTCTTCGCAGCGGCTTTGAACGCGACCTCGAGTTCATAGAGCGAATCGTTGCGCGCTTCGTCGATGCGCGGGCTCTGGCTCGTGGGGCCGATGAACAGGCCGCTGAAGAGGAATGAGAGCGACGGATGATTCTGCCAGTAGCTCACGAGGCTGCGCAGTAAGTCGGGACGGCGCAAAAACGGGCTGTCCTTCGGCGCCTCCGCTCCGATGACGATGTGATTGCCTCCGCCGGTGCCGGTGTGGCGGCCATCGACCATGAATTTCTCCGTGCCGAGCCGAGTGAGCCGTGCTTCCTCGTAGAGACCTTCGGTGACGTTCACCATCTCGTCCCAGGTCTTCGCGGGATGCACATTCACCTCGATCACGCCGGGGTCGGGCGTGACCTTGAGCGTGTTGATGCGCGGATCGTAGGGCGGCGGATAGCCTTCGAGCACGATCGGCTGGTCGAGCGCGAGCGCGACATCTTCGATGGCGCCAAGGCAATGCAGGTATTCCTCCAGGCTCTCCGTCGGCGGCATGAAGATGAACAGCTTGCCATCGCGCGGCTCCGCGCAGAGCGCGGTGCGCACGATCCAGTCGGCAGATTGCTGGACGCCGGGCGGCGTGAATGCGGGGTCGATGAATTTCTCGCGTTCCTCCGGCGGCAGCTCCTCCAAACCGAGCGGGCCGCGACGTTGCGCGAGCCTGCGCCAGAAGGATGGCGGCACGCCGGCGATGCCACGCACGAATTGCTGGCGCTCCGGCAGCGGCGGACGCTCCTCCATCGGATCTTGCTCGTTGATGTAGGGATAACTCGTCGTTTTCACCCATGGCTGTGAGTCGAGTGGCAGGCGATAACCGATGGGCGAGTCGCCGGGGATGAGGTAGCAGCGCTCGGTGCGCAGGAACCATGGGCCCGTCTCCCAGCCGATGTCGCTGCCATTCCGCACCGACTTCACCGGCAGCACGTGGCCGATGATCTTGTCGAGTCCTTGCTCAAACACCTTGGCAAGGCGTGTGCGCTCCTCCTTGTCCTTCAGGTTCGATTTAAGCGGATCGACGTTCGAGGGCAGCTTGCGCTCGCGCCACAGGTAGTAAAACGCGTCCTCATACGCAGGCATGACCCACTTGCCGCCGCAGCCGAGACGCTCGGCCAGTGCGTGGATGAAGCGCGCGGAGACGGTTTCATCCGCGCCGTAGTTCGTCTGCATGTCGGCGAACAGATGCGGGTGCGCCCAGATCGGCTTTCCGTCTTTGCGCCAATGGCAGCCATAGGCCCAGCGTGGCAGTGACTCGCCCGGATACCATTTCCCCTGGCCATAGTGCAGGAAGGCGCCTTCGCTGAAACGATCCTTCAGGCGTTTGATGAGTTCGTCTGACAAACGCATCTTCATCGGCCCCACGGCCTGCGTGTTCCACTCAGGACCGTCCATGTCGTCGATGGAGACAAAGGTCGGCTCGCCACCCATCGTGAGGCGCACGTCGCCTGCCTTCAGTTCCTTGTCCAAAGCATGGCCGAGCGCCTCGATCTCCGCCCATTGCTCCTCGGTGTAGGGCTTTGTGACGCGTGGCGACTCGTAAATGCGCTCGACCTTCATCGCGAAGTCGAATTTCGTCTCGCACGGTTCCACCATGCCGCTGATCGGTGCCGCACTCGATGGCTCCGGTGTCGCCGCGAGCGGAATGTGGCCTTCACCAGCAAGCAGCCCCGAAGTAGGATCGAGACCCACCCAGCCCGCGCCGGGCAGATACACCTCACACCACGCATGCAGGTCGGTGAAATCGACCTCCGTTCCGCTCGGACCATCGAGTGATTTCACGTCCGCTTTGAGCTGAATCAGATAGCCGCTCACAAATCGCGCCGCGAGGCCGAGATGCCGCAGCAACTGAACGAGCAGCCACCCGGAATCACGGCAGGAGCCGCTGAGCAGTTTGAGCGTCTGCTCCGGCGTCTGCACACCGGGTTCCATGCGGATGGTGTACTTGATGTCCTTCCACAGGCGTTGGTTGAGTGCGACGAGCAGGTCGATCGTGCGCAGCTTTTTACCGGCGTCCTTTTTGAGCTGGCCTGATTCTGGCAGGACGCCATGCGCGTGCGTGCTCTCGCCTTCCTCGGAATGTGTTCCCGGCGCGTGTGGCAGTGATTTGTTGCCGAGGATGTCCTTCTTGATCGCCGTGAGATACTTTTTGAACTTCTTCGTCAGACGGCAGCGCTTCAGGAAAGGAGCAAGCTCCTTGTCGAGCGACTTGTCGTATTTGAATGGAAACTGCTCCGCGTCCGGCTCCAGGAAGAAGTCGAAGGGATTGAACACCGCCATTTCCGCCACCACCTCGACCTCGACTGTGAATTCCTTCGTCTTCTCGGGAAAAACGAGCCGCGCGAGGTAGTTTGACTGCGGATCCTGCTGCCAGTTCAGGAAATGCTGCTCCGGCGTGATGTTCAGCGAGTAGCCCAGGATGCGCGTGCGTGAATGCGGCGCCGGTCGCAGACGAATCACCTGGGGGCCGAGTGAAATGGGACGTTCGTAGCGATAGCTGGTGCGATGGTGGAGGGCGACGTGGATGGGCATGCGTGACAGTCTGGCTGCCGGAACCTCCTAAAAGCAGTTTCGCTGCCAATCTTGATTTCTGGCATCGAAAATCCGCCGCACCACTCTTGCCTCCCCGCGTTTCCGCGAGACTATGCGCGGCCCTTTCTCCAATCTCTGCCATGTCAAAGAAAACCGCCTCCGCCCAAGCTGAAATCGCCGCAGCTTCCGCCATTCGCCCCATCCGCAAGCTGATGGTCGCGAACCGCTCTGAAATTGCCATCCGCGTGATGCGCGCGGCGACGGAGCTGGGCATCCGAACGGTGGGCATCTACGCGCAGGAGGACCGCTTTTGCCCGCATCGCTTCAAGGCGGACGAAGCCTATGAATTGAACAAGGACAAGGGCCCGCTTGGTGCTTACCTCGACATCGAAGGCATTGTGACCTTGGCGAAGGAGAAGGGCGTGGACGCGATTCATCCTGGTTACGGCTTCCTCTCGGAGAATCCGGACTTCTCGAAGGCCTGCGAAAAAGCGGGCATCATCTTCATCGGGCCGGATCCGAAGATTCTGACGATGATGGGTGACAAGACAGCCGCCCGCAACGTGGCGCGCAAATTGAAGGTGCCGATCCTCGAAGGCACCGACGAGCCGGTGAGCGATCGCAAGGAGGCGATTGCCGTGGCGAGGAAGATCGGCTTCCCGCTGATCATCAAGGCGGCCTTTGGCGGTGGCGGGCGCGGCATGCGCATCGTGCGTGAGGCCAAGGATCTCGAAAAGCTGCTCGATGAGGCCCAAACCGAGGCGGAACGCGCTTTCGGCAATGGCGCGGTGTTCCTCGAAAAATTCGTCGGCAAGGCGAAGCACATCGAGGTGCAGATTTTGGCCGACAAACACGGCACGGTGCTGCATTTGCATGAGCGCGACTGCTCCGTGCAGCGTCGCCATCAGAAGGTGATCGAGCAGGCGCCGAGCTATGGCGTGAAACAGGAGATCATCGACGGTCTGTGCGATGCGGCGGTGAAACTGGCCCGCGAGGTGAAGTACACGCATGCCGGCACGGTCGAGTTCCTCGTCGATCACGAGACGGGCGAGTGGTATTTCATCGAGATGAATCCGCGCATCCAGGTGGAGCACACCGTGACGGAGGAGATCACCGGCATCGACATCGTGCGCAGCCAGATCCTCATCGCACAGGGCCACCAGATGCACGAGGAGCCGCTCGCGCTGCCCGCGCAGGACAAGATCGAGAAAAGTGGCTATGCCATTCAGTGCCGTATCACCACGGAAGATCCGGAGAACGGCTTCACGCCGGACTTTGGCAAAATTTTGACCTACCGCAGCGCCGGTGGCTTCGGCATCCGTCTCGATGGCGCGCTCGGTGCCACGAACGCGGTCGTCACGCCTTACTATGACTCGATGCTGGTGAAGATGACTGTTTTCGCCCGCACCTACCAGCAGGCGCTTGACCGCATGGACCGCGGCCTGCGCGAGTTCCGCATTCGCGGCGTGAAAACAAACATCCCGTTCCTCATGAACGTGGTGCATCACCCTGAGTTCATGGCAGGGCAGGCCACGACGCGTTTCATCGACAACAATCCCGATTTGCTCAAGTTCGCCGCGCGCAAAGACCGCGCCACGAAGCTGCTGAGCTATCTCGCGGACACGATTGTGAACGGCAATCCCTTCGCGAAGGGCCACAAGCCGGGTGGCGCTTTCATCGTTCCGCCGATTCCGAAGTACGATCACCGCGTCGCGCCGGCGAAGGGCACGAAGGACCTGCTCGCCGAGATGGGGCCGGAGAAGTTCTGCAAAGACTGGGTCGCGAAACAGAAGCGCCTCCTGCTCACCGACACCACGATGCGCGATGCGCACCAGTCGCTGCTCGCCACGCGCATGCGGACTTTCGACATGCTTGCCGTGGCTGATGCCGTGGCGCGTCGCACGCCGAACCTGTTCTCGCTCGAAATGTGGGGCGGCGCGACCTTTGACGTGTCCATGCGCTTCCTGCGCGAAGATCCGTGGGAGCGCCTGCGCCAGATCCGCGCCAAGGTGCCGAACATCCTTTTGCAGATGCTCTTCCGCGGTTCAAACGCCGTCGGCTACACGAATTACCCGGACAATGTCGTCAAAGGCTTCATCAAACATGCCGCGCAGAACGGCATGGACATCTTCCGCATCTTTGACTCGCTGAACTACCTGCCCAACCTCACCGCCGCCATGCAGGCCGTGCGCGAGGACACGAAGTCGATCTGCGAAGGCACGCTCTGCTACACCGGCGACATCCTCGATCCGAAGCGCGACAAGTACGACCTCAAATACTACGTCCGTCTCGCCAAGGAGCTCGAAAAGATGGGCGCTCACATGCTTTGCATCAAGGACATGGCCGGACTCGTGCGTCCCTTTGCCGCGAAGAAGCTCGTGAAGGCGCTGAAGGATGAAGTCGGCCTGCCGATTCACTTCCACACGCATGACACCAGCGGCCTGAATGCATCGAGCTACCTCGAGGCCTCGCTCGCCGGCGTCGATGTCGTCGATGCGGCCATCTCCTCGCTCTCCGGCGGCACCTCGCAGCCGAATTTGAACTCGCTCGTCGCCGCCATGCAGCACACGCCGCGCGATACCGGCCTCGATCCCGAGGCTCTGCAGGAGTTCAGCGACTACTGGGCTGCCGTCCGCGCTTTCTACAAGCCCTTCGACACCGCCGAGCCCTACGGCACCGCCGAGGTCTATCTCCACGAGATGCCCGGCGGCCAGTACACGAATCTCAAAGAGCAAGCCATCGGCATGGGCCTCGGCCCGCGCTGGCCGGAGATCGCCCACGCTTACGCCGAGGTGAACCAGCTCTGCGGCGACATCGTGAAAGTCACGCCCTCCAGCAAAGTCGTCGGCGACCTCGCCATCGAGTGCGTCGCGCGTGGCGTGAAGCCCGCGGACATCTTCAACCTCACCGGCACGAAGTGGAGCAAGGACGTCACCAGCATGTTCGAAGGCTGGCTCGGTGAACCTTTCTACGGCATGGAGGCCAGCAAGGCCGCCGACAGCCGCAAGAAGTGGAACAAGCTCGCCGACGCCATCGTCGGCAAGGACGGCAAACGCATCAAAGGCCGCCCCGGCACCCACGCCGCGAAGATCAACCTCGCCGACGTCCGCGCCGAGCTGAAGGGCAAATTGAAGAAAGACCCCACCGAGGACGATGTCTGGAGCTACCTCATGTATCCCGATGTCTTCCTGAAGTTCGCCGACTTCCGCAAGGCCCACGGCGATGTCTCCGTGCTCCCCACGCCCGCCTACTACTACGGCCTTCGCGACAAGGAGGAGATCCACATCAGCCTCGAGGAAGGCAAAACGCTCTTCGTCCGCCTCCTCAACATGACCGAGCCCGACGCCGCCGGCCAGCAGACCGCCATCTTCGAGCTCAACGGCTACCCGCGCCACACCACCGTCACCAACAAGGCCCTCGCGAAAAACGCCGTCACGAAAACGAAGGCCGATCCTGCCGATCCGACGCAAGTCGGCGCCCCGATGCCCGGCATGGTCGCCAGCATTGCGGTCAGCGTCGGTCAGAAGGTGAAGGAAGGCGAAACCCTGCTCACGCTGGAGGCCATGAAAATGTTCGCCGCCGTCGCCTCACCCATCGCCGGCACCGTCACCGAGATCTGCTGCAAGATCAGCGAAAGCGTCGAGAGCAAGGATCTGCTGGTGAGGCTGGTGAAGTGATTCAGATCCTAACTGCAACACGCCATGAGCGATCTCTTGTTTCAAGGTCTTCCATTAACGCCTGCGATAGCTCGCAGGCTAATTTTGGAAATCTTTGGAGGCAAGACTTCACATCGTCAGGACATAGTTGATCGAATTGTTCAGGTGCATCGCGCTCGTGGAGGTGATGCAGGCGCATCGAGCAATCCCACAGCCACAATCAAAAAAGCTCTTCAACTTTTGAAGGAGGCTGGTTTGGCTTCGAACCCTCAGCAAGGTTATTGGAATGTAACTGGAGAACCCAATGAGGAGATCGATCTTCACTCTTCGACAGATGCAGAATTGGAGGATTCTTCCGCCAAGGAAGACGAACCCTCAGAGGCTGTTCCCACCCCTTCAGCGGAGCGCGTTTTCGGAACGGGCGGAGACTCTGTTTATCTTTACTATTACCCGACTTATCGAGAGGTCGCTGAAAACAAAGGTGACAAAGTGTGGCCGTGCAAAATCGGTATGAGCGAGCGTGACCCGCTGCTCCGAATTTTATCCCAAGGCGCGACGGCAATGCCGGAGGCTCCTAGAATCGGACTGATAATCAAAACAGATCAGGCGTTCATGATGGAGAAGGCTCTTCATTACATTTTGGCACTCAAAGGTAAGCGAGTGGACTCGCCTGGGACTGAATGGTTCTTAACTAATCCAGCCGAAGTCGAGGAGATTGTTCATTGGATCGAAGGAAACAAGTAAGCCAAGCCCAACGGGCTTGCATCATGCAGCCCAGGAGTGTCGAGCGATAGCGAGCGCTCTCCTGGACCCTGCATAATCCCCGATCTCCGCCCGATCACGAACCCCACCGGGTTTCCGTCACCCGAACGTTCCCACCAGCAGCGCCATGGAGTGGGAATTGAATTCGACGCAGGTCGGTAACAGTTGGGGGCAGCCACTCACGGATCGCATCGTCCTTTGGATGATGGTTGACTTTGCAGGTGCCCCATTGCCCCACCAGCATCACCTCGCTAACCTCCGCGCATGTTCGGTTATCTTCCTGGTCCTGCCATGTGCTGTCAAAAAGCGGAGGCGCTGTATCGTGCGCATTTCTGCGGCCTGGGCTCCGGCTTGCATCGGCACTACGGTGCGTGGGCGCGCTGGTTGGTGAACCGGGACAGCACTTTCCTCGCGCTTCTCGGTTCCGCGCTGGCGCCGGAACCACCGGCGCTTTGTCACACGACCTGCTGCAATCGCTTTGCCGCGCCGCGTGATCTTGTCGCTGACAGTCCTGTGCTGCACTACACCGCTGCGGTGACCATCTGCGGCCTGAGCGCCAAACTCGACGACGACGCGCAGGATGAACGCGGCTGGCGAGGTCTTGCGGCACGAACAGGATCGCGCGTGCTCGACACACCAATCAGCGAGGCGCTGGGCCTGCTGCACCATCTGCGTTTTCCGGTGCAAGCCGTGCGTGCGTGGATGGCGGGCCAGAATCAGATCGAAAGCGAATCCGCCGACCTGCACACTTGTGCGCAGCCCACCAGCGCCGCTTACGGCGAGATCGTGGCGCACCTCGCCGAGGTCGCGAATGCTCCGCAGGCCAGAACAACGCTGCATCAACTCGGCGAAAGCCTCGGCTTCCTCATCTACGCGCAGGACGCGTGGGATGATTGGGCGAAGGACCGCCAGCGCGGCCAGTTCAATCCGCTGCATGCCTTTCCTGATCTCAGCGGCCGGCGCGAAATGCTTTTGCCGTCACTCACGGAAGCACTGCAAAACCTCCGCGCCGCTTTCGCCAGCCTCCCGCTGCATCGCAATCGCGATCTGCTTCACTCCGTGCTGATCGAAGGCGCCGGACGTCGTCTGGCGCAGGTGGCTGGCGAAAACGAGGACAAAAAGAAGCGTGGCAGACACTTGCAGTCACCCGTCGAACCGGCGGGGCGGAAGAAGAATTCCTGCTGCAACCACTGGGACTGCTGCGGCCACGACTGCGGCTCGTGCTGCGATGCACTCCACTGCTGCAAACCAGGCCACGGCGGCTCCATGTGCGACTGCAACCCCTGCGATGGGGATGGCATCGAGTGCTGCGGCTGCGATTGTTCGCATTGAAAATGCGGCGTCTGCGGGATTGCACTGACAAGTCGGCATCTGGTAAAATGCGGGCATGAAAACGATGTTCGCTCCCGGCGCCCGTCACACGCGCGCCTTCACCTTGCTCGAACTCCTCGTGGTGATCACCATCATCGCCATTCTCGGCAGTCTGGCCGCCGGCCAGGTCATCAAGGCCATCGAACAGGCCAACCGCCTGAAAACACAGACGCTCGCAAACGAACTCAAAACTGGCATCGATGCCTACCTCACCGACTACAACCACTTCCCCATCGACACGAACACGCAGGCTGCGAATGGCGAGGATGTTCCCGAAATCCTCACCGATGGCAGCAACCCGCTCGTCGAAGCATTGATGGGCATTCCACCAGCACCGGGTGCCACAGACCTCAATCCGAAGCGCACGCCGTTTGCGCCGTTCACGCCTGGAAACAAGGACCGCCACGGCATCGCGGGCACCGCGCGTCCTTACCGGTTGAATGACATGTGGGGCCAGCCTTTCCACATCCGCCTCGACACCAACGGCGACAACCAGGTGAAAAACCCGGACGCCACCAATGCCGATCCGAAGATCTCGCAGAACCAGCCTTCGCATCTCGCGGCACGTGTGATCGTTTACAGCAGCGGCAAGGACATGACGCCGCAGACCGCGGACGACGTCGCCTCCTGGCGGCAGAAGTGAGGCTTCACTCCAGCGGCACCGAAACTTTTTCTCCGAGAAACTTCGGCTGCTTGTGCAGCACGGTCACGTCGAGCACCGCCTTCACGCAGGCGAGTTTCTCGCGCAGGAATGTCTTCACCGACAACGCCACGGGCACATCCTTCGCGTTGAGGCCCCAGGCGTCGATTCCGAACGCTTTCGCGAGGTAGATGGCACGCTCATTGTGAAATCGCTGTGAAACGATGATGAAGCGTGACTGACCGAAGACTTCCTTTGCTCGCACCACCGAGTCGAGCGTGCGAAAACCCGCGTAATCACACAGGATCTTCGCTTCTGGCACGCCCAACTGCACCAGCACGCGCTTCATCTCGGTGGGTTCGTCGTATTCCCGCGTGCCGTTGTCACCGCTGACGATGAGCGCCTTTACCTTGCCTGCTTTGAACAGAGCCGCCGCGGCCTCCAGGCGTGGGAGAAAGAACGGATTGCCCCCGCCTCCTGCCAGCCTCGGCGAAGTGCCCAGAACAACAGCCACAGGTGCTTCCGGAAGCGCGTTCACGTCATCAAAGCATCTTTGCTTCGCCGTGCTGGCAATCCACCATTCGCTTCCAAAGATCACCATGAGCGCAACTGCGCCTAATGTGACAACGATTCTCAGCCACCAACGTTTCAAAACAGCTTTCATGGGAAACGTCTCCCGTCAGTTCACATAGATCGCAAGCCGGCTGCGCGAAGATTTTGCCAAACGCAGTTCCACGGCCAATGTCAGGGCTCATTCATGCGCCCGAACCGTCCAGACCAGCCTGTCGCCCGCCAGAACCGCCACTCCCGCGGCGACGCTTCCATTCACACCTACGACGAGGGCGATCTCGCCACGCTGCTGGAGGACAAAAAAGACCCGCTCGTGCTCATCCTCGATTGCGTGCAGGACCCGCACAATCTCGGCGCGTGCCTGCGCACTGCCGACGCCGCCGGCGTGGCGATGGTGGTGATGCCGAAGGACAAATCCGCGCCGATCAGCGAGACCGTCATCCGCGTGGCCTGCGGTGGCGCGGAGAACATTCCGCTCGTGCGCGTGACCAATCTCGCACGCTCGATGGACAAGCTGAAGGAACTTGGCGTGTGGCTGGTTGGCACCGCCGATGAAGCCACCCAGACTCTTTACGAACTCGATTTGAAAGGCCCCATTGGCATCGTCATGGGTGCGGAAGGCCCCGGCATGCGCCGCCTTACCGGCGAGCACTGCGATTTCCTCGCGAAGATTCCCATGGCCGGGAAAGTCGAGTGCTTGAACGTGTCCGTGGCAACCGGCGTGTGTTTGTTCGAGTGCGTGAGGCAACGAATGACGAAGAAGTGACCGTCATCAAAACGGCGATGGCCCAAACAGCAGGTCTTTGATGTCCCGATCGTTGTCACGACGACCGCGGGACGGCGGGCCACCAGGACCACCTCCCGGGCCACCACGACGTTCAGGATCCTCCGGTGTGTTGCCGAGCACGATGTCCCATGTGCCGACGAGTTCCTGGCTGTCCTTGCTCATCGGCTTGAACTCGCGAATCACCGAAAGCCGCTGCTGTTCGGTGCCCATGCCGCGCAGAATGCCATCGCGGTCGTTCTGTGGCACGCCGGCGATGAAAAGCTGCGTGGTGAGCATGCTCTTGTCGTTCTGCTTCACTCGGACGTGCCAGTGGATCGTGCGGCCGGTGTAGAGGCCCGGCTTGATCGTGCGGAAGCGATACTCGCCCTTCGCATTCGTCTCGATCTTGCCATAGCCTTGGAACTTCGCGTCACGCTCCTTGCCGCGCTGCGTGCCGTTGCTGTGGATGTAGCAGCCGTTGTTGTCGGCCTGCCAGAGCTCGATCACCGCACCGGAGATCGGCTTGCCGTCCACATTGAGCAAACGACCGCCGAAGTTCGCGATCACGCCCTCTGCCGTGGCGCCGTCTTTGATCTTTAGCAGATCATTGTCCTGATCGAGCGGCAGATGGTCCGGGTAATATGGTCCTTCCGTCGCACGGGGTGTGAGCGTGAGCGCTTCGGCGTAAATGTCGCTCGTGATGATGCCGCCGGTGGTCAGCAGCAGGCTGCGCAGAAGGGCGCGGCGGCTTTGAGGAATGTGAAACGGAGTCATGACATGCGGGGGTGGATTCGCATCCAACACCGACACTGTCAGAAAGATGCGTTCAGACCCAAAATCCCGCGCTGCGCGAATCGTTACTCCGCTTTGCTTACTTGGTTTGGATCACTGATCCGCCGCCTTCTTTCGCTGCACGGTGATTGCACCTTCTTTGCCCTCCGGCCACTTCGCGCCTTCCTTGATCCACTGGCGGATGGTGTTCACCTCGTCCTTCGGAATGCGGTGGCCGGTGGCGGGCATGGCCTTCTTGTCCTTCGGTGGCAGCGTGAGCGCGAGGTAGAGCATGCTCTTCTCGGGTGATCCCGGAACAATGGCTGGCCCGGCCTTGCGCTTGTGAAACGCGTGCTCGCGGTTCTGCAGGTTCAACTCACCGAAGATCGTCTCTGAATTGTGGCACTCGACGCAGCGGTCGGCGAGGATCGGTTTGATCTGCTTCACGAAATCCACCGGCGGCTCATCAGCGGCGCGAAGAATGGTGGAGGCAAGTCCGAGGCTGGCGAGGAGGATGGCGGTGCGTTTCATGGTGAATGGTCAACGTGGAAGCTTGATGCGTCTTTGCACACCTTGCGTGAGGCTGGGCGGATTTTGGCCGTGGATTCAAGGCTTTGGCGGCAACGTGAGCGTGTCAAACATGCCGGGATTGCCCTTCTTCAAGGCAGCCAGTGCCTGCGCCTTCGCATCATCCTCCTTGGCGGCCTTTTCGGTGCGTTTTTCATCGCGCTCCATCTCCAGCGCACAGTGGTGCAGGTAAAGCTCCTCAGGCTTTGGTGGCGTGGCGTATTCCTCAAACGACGACCACGTCATGCTGCCCGTGCAGCCGTAGCCGGTCTTCGGCGCGGCGTCGTCCTTGAACTGGTAGGTGAACTTGATGAGCCAGATCTCACGCTGGTCGTTCGTCGGCGGCCAGAAAAGCTTCCGGTGGTCATACACCTCGATGCTTTTCGGTGGGTCGCCGAGTTCGTTCGGATGCTGCAACCAGCGCGACAGGGCGGCCTGCGCCGCGAAGGCAGGCTCCAGCGCCTCCTTCGGGATGTCCTTCTCGTGCTTGAGTTCCTTGAGGTAATCCTGCGCCCGTTCGGACTGATGCAGTTCGAGGCTGGCCTGTTTGAGCACCGTGAGACCCTGGACGCCGCCATTCTTCACATCCGACCACGCGCCTTCCATCCGCACGCCGGTGTCCGGATGCTGAAGGGCGAGCGTGATGAGATCACCGCGATATGGTGGCTCGACGAAAGCCGCGCCGAGAGCGGCGCTGTGCGCGTGGCCGAACTCGTCTGGATTCTTGTTTTGCAGCCAGGTTTTGAGCTGCGCGGCACCCTTCGCGGAATCAAACGGATGCGGACCCTCCCAGCCGTCGAGGCAAAGCTGGTTCGCCGCGTCGAGCAGCAGCACGCCGGTGAAATTCGGCGGCGGATTTTCCGCGAACACCTCCATCACATGCTCCGTGTGTGCATGCTCGTCGTCGAAGGTGCGGAAGATGCGGTTCCATTGATACGTGTCCGGAAGCGTGCCGCGCCGGACCGCCGCGATGACCAGATCGGCCGCTCCGCGATGCTCGGTGGAGGCCAGCGCGGCCAGCAAATCGAAAAACGACTCCGCCTCCTCTTTGCTGAAGGCGTCGGAACGTTTCAGCCGCGCTTGCGCCCATGCGACCAGCGGCGTGAGTGCTTTGGAATCGAAATCATCGAGCAGGTCCTCGTCCTCAATCTCATCGCGCATGCCGGCCAGCGTGGCGATGCTGGCGGTGATTTCAGCGGTGAAGGCGTTTTTCGCCGCGATCTGTTCCACCGTGCGCACGAGCGCCTTCACATCCGCCTCGGTGTGCGGCACGGCGTCGTCGGGATCGGCTTTCTTCAAGGCATCCGCCAGGCTTCCGCCGGCCCGGCTCCAGACTTCGAGCTGCGTGGCCAGGCTCGTCGAGAAGGCGGCGTTGTAGCGCTGCCGCAATTCCGATTCCGTGAAGTGAATGCTGGATTGCGCGCCCGTGTCCTGCAGAATCTTCTCCGCGATCAGGTGTGTGATCGGATGCAGGATGTCGAAGTGGTCACCGGGCAGTTGGAAGGACTCGAAGTGCTTCAGCGCACGCAGTTGCATCAATCCCGCGGAGCCTTCGTCGAAATACTCGCCGCCTTCAAAGTAGAAGGTCGGCCTGCGGATGAAGCTGGCGTAGCGCATCGGGCTGCGCAGACGGTGGTCGATGTTCGACTTCGGGTTGTAGGGTGTGTTGCCGTAGCCCTCGCCATCACCCAGCGTCTGCACGCCATCAATCATGCCTCCAAAGGAGAACGCCGCGCGGAACTGGTCCGACGAAACGGCCGCCAGCAGCGTCATCGTGCCGCCTGTGCTGTGTCCACCAATGTAAATCCGCTGTGGATCGACATACGGCAGCTTTTTCACGTGCTCGATCGCCGCCAGGAAATCCTCCACCTCGCCATAGAAAAGCTCGAAGCGTCCGGGATTGTCATTCTCGCCGCGCCACGACGGGCACATCATCACGATGCCTTTCTCGCGGAAGGCACGCGCCGACTGGTCGTTGCGCTTGCCCGCCGGTTCCCAGAAATAACTGCCGATGCCGCCGAATCCACCATGCGCCCACACAATGGCGGGATGTTTCTTTCCGTCCTTTGGGTCGGGTGTGAGATACGCCGCCAGTTCTCCCGCGGGCGAGCGGTAGCGGATCAGCTCAAACACCTTGCCGTCCGGCTCGTCGGCAGGTCCGGCGGGCTCATAGCTCGACTTTCGCCACTGCGGCTGATGTTTTGCGCGTTCCTCAAACAGCGGGCGGAAGGCCATCTCATTAGTGCCTTCCTTCATCACCTCGTTCACCGCGTAGCCGATCAGCATCGCGATCCCGCCGAGCCCCAGCAGCACGATGAGCGTGATCCACAGCCAGGCCTTCGATTTCTTCTGCGGTTTCGCCTGTGGCTGGATCATCATCACCGGTGCACGTGCGGGCAGCATCGGCGGGACGGCCGGCGTGGAGAACAGCGGGAGCGGAGGCGGAAGGAACTGCTGCAACGGCTGCCAGTCAGGCAGACCCGGTTTCCACACCATGTCATCTGGCGTGATCTCCCCGGCGGCGAGCATCTGCTGCAACTGCTCCATCGTGAACGGTCCCGCCTGCTGCCCGTGGAGAAAGATGTGATAAGTGCTCTGTTCCATGCAGCTCGAAGGATGGGCCGGGGTGTTTTTTATTGTCAAGTCGCGAACTCGGAAAGTCACGCCGTTCAACCCGCTCAAGCTCGAACGCTGCTGCAATCATTTGCTCAAGACCCGTGACACCGCATCATGCGGCATGACCATCGAGCAAATCACCGCGCGCATCTGCGCGTTTCGCGACGCCCGGGACTGGATGCAGTTTCACAATCCCAAGGAACTCGCCGTCGCCATCACTGCCGAGGCGGGAGAGCTGTTGCAGCACTTCGTCTGGCAGCAGCCGGGACAGATCGAGCAGCGTGTGAAGGACAAGATGCCGGAGCTGAAGGACGAGATGGCCGATGTGGGCATCCTGCTCTTCGAACTGGCCCACAACCTCGGCGTCGATCTCGGCCAGGCGATGCTCGACAAGGTCGAGCGCAATGAGAAGCGCTATCCCGTGGCAAAGGCGCGTGGGTCGAACGCGAAATACAACGAGCTGTGAGCGAATCGGAAGCTCCAACGCCGCATCGCCGTCGTCCGCGCTACTCGGGCAAGAACCCGCGTCGTTTTGAGGACAAATACAAGGAGCTGAACCCCGAACGCTACGCCGAAACCGTCGCGAAGGTGCGCGCGTCCGGCAAAACGCCCGCCGGACAGCATGTGCCGATCCTGTTGAACGAGATCATGCAAATCCTCGCTCCGCAGTCCGGCGAACGTGCGGTGGATTGCACGCTCGGCTACGGCGGTCATGCCACTGCGCTGCTGAAGGCCGTGCAGCCGGGCGGAACGCTGCTCGCGCTCGATCAGGACCCCATCGAGATCGTGCGCACCGAGGCGCGGCTGCGTGCAGGTGGTTGCGAGGAGGCCGCGCTCGTCGTCAAACGCATGAACTTCGCCGGATTGCCGCGTGCGCTCGCCGAACTCGGCTGGAGCGATGGCGTTGACGTGCTGCTGGCCGATCTCGGCTGCTCCTCGATGCAGTTCGACAACCCTGCCCGCGGCTTCAGTTTCAAGCACGACGGCCCGCTCGACATGCGCATGAATCCGCAGCGCGGCACGTCCGCCCGCGATCTGCTGCAAAAGCTCTCCGCCGCCAAGCTGAAGACGATTCTCGAGGAAAACGCTGATGAACGTCATGCGCCCTTGCTCGCGGAGGCACTCGCGGGAACGGATCATGCCACGACGCGCTCGCTCGCCGAGGCGGTGCGCCGCGCTCTGCCGCATCGTGTCGATGACGAAGAACGCGAGGCCACCGTGCGCCGCGTGTTCCAGGCCCTGCGCATCGCCGTGAACGAGGAATTCACCGCGCTCGACACGTTTCTGCATCAACTGCCAAATTGCCTGCGTTCGGGTGCTCGCGTGGCCATTTTGACCTTCCACTCCGGCGAAGACCGCCGCGTGAAGCATCTTTTCCGCGACGGTCTGCGTGGCGGCATTTTCAGCGCCACCAACGACGAAGTCATCCGTCCATCTCCTCAAGAAACCCGCGACAACCCACGCGCAGCCCCGGCGAAGCTGCGGTGGGCGGTCAAGGCGTGAGCCGGGGTTGAAATTGGCGCTGGCGGAACCTCGTTAATTATGCCATTAATTGCGCCATAATTATGCCACGATTGCGCCACTATTTCGCCATTCACCTTGGTAAAGGGTGAAAGGAGATAATAAATTTATTATGCCACACTCCGCCACAGAAGGGCCTGATCTCACCGCCATCCTTCAGATGGTGGAGGGGCGGCCTGAAGGCGTCTCCTTGAGTGATCTGGCGCGAAACCGGAAGCTGCGCCTGAGCACGCGGACGCTCCAGCGCCGCCTGGAGCGGCTGGTGGCGGAAAAGCGCCTCATTGCAGAAGGCACCACCAAAGCACGCCGTTACCGTCTGCCTTCATCAGCCACGGTGCGGCCTGCGACGACAGCTTTGGCTCGCCAAAAAGCCTCGACCTCCGTTTTCTCAGCGGAGTCGGAGAAGCTCCGCGCCGCCATCCGTCGCCCGATCACGCAGCGCACGCCGGTGGGCTATCAGGGCCGTTTTTTGGATGCGTATCAGCCGAACAAGACTTTTTACCTGCCCGCCACCACGCGGAAGCAGCTCCTCGCGTTGGGCCAGGTCGGTCTCTCGGACCTGCCGGCGGGCACTTACCTGCGCCAGGTGCTCCAGCGCCTGCTGGTGGACCTTTCGTGGAACTCCAGCCGGCTCGAAGGCAACACCTACTCGCTTCTCGAAACACAGCGTCTGCTCGAACTCGGCACCACGGCCGAAGGCCACAGCGCTCGCGAGGCCCAGATGATCCTCAATCACAAGCAGGCCATCGAAATGCTCGCCGAGGAGGCGGAAGGCATCGGCTTCAACCGCCACACCATCTGCAACCTGCACGCCATGCTCTCCGACAACCTCATGAGCGAGCCGGAGGCCTGCGGACGCCTGCGCGGCCGCGCCGTCGGCATCAGCGGCACCGTGTTTCATCCGCTGGAGGTCCCGCAGCTCATCGAGCAGCGCTTTGATCAGCTCCTCGCCAAGGCGGAGGCCATTCGAGACCCCTTTGAGCAGGCGTTCTTCATCATGGTGCATCTGCCGTACTTGCAGCCCTTCGAGGACGTGAACAAACGCGTCTCCCGCCTCGCCGCGAACATCCCGCTCATCCGGCACAACCTGTGCCCGCTCTCCTTCATCGAGGTCGAGCAGGCGGACTATGTGGACGGCACGCTCGTCGTGTATGAGCAGAACCGCGTCGAGTGCCTGCGCGATGTGTTTGTGTGGGCCTACCAGCGCTCCTGCGCACGCTACGCCGCCGTGCGCCAGTCCCTCGGCGATCCTGATCCCTTCCGGCTGAAGCACCGCACCGTCATCGGCGATGCCGTCCGCGCCATCGTGCAGGGCAAAATGAATTCGGCAGCCACGAAGCGTGCGCTTTCGAAGCACGCCGCCGCGCTTCCCGCCGCGGAACGCGCACAATTCATCACCGTCGTGCAAAAAGAACTCTCCGCCCTGCACCCCGGCAGCATCATGCGCTACCGTCTGCGGCCGGGCGAGTTTGAGGCGTGGAAGAAGCAGCAAACGCGACGACTTCGCTGAAAGCGGCAGGGCTCATGGCTGCCTTTCTCTCCCATGCTCCGCCGGAGAAACTGAGGCGGGCGATGCAGCGTGAAGAAGCGCGGCACAACCCTCGCTCGATAACACAACGAGCATCAGGTTGTCGTATTTTGCGATTGTGATTCGATCCGGATGATCTGAAATGATCTATCATGTCAGCAGAAGCGCTTTTTGATAGCGAACAGGAAGAGGTCCGGCACAAACTAGAGGGGCTGGATCATCAGGCCATTGTGGTCTTCGCTGCACGTTGTGCGTGGCGGGCGGCACCTTGGCTGGCAGCTAATTGGCACTCCAAGCAAGGTCGGCAGAAATGGATGTCTACAAATCTGCCCAGTGTGCAAACTGCACTCGTCTTTGCGATGTTGCATGCACGAGAGGAACGTTTTATAGCCATTTATAGTGATGTGGTTCTTTACGAACCCCACAAATCTATGGTGGCGGATTCGGCTTCTGCGGCTGTCAGCGTTGCACTTGCCGCTACAAAGATCGAAGCTGAGAAACTGGCTGTTGCGGCTGCGAACGCCGCATTGTACGCCGTGGGTTCAAGAGCAAAGACCCTATTCAGGGAATCAATCGAGACGGATATTTCTTGGTTGGTGGAGCCTGGCAATATTGAGCGCGTCCTACAAATGCCTCTCTGGCATACGTCGCCCTCGGAAATGGACGATCTCTGGGCGGAGTGGCAGGAGGTGGTTTCGACGATTCCCGCCGCAGGTGAGTTCTTGGACTTGATGCAGGGGATTCATCGTGGCAGTCCCGATTGGGAGCGATTACAACGCGCCTTCGATGCCTGGTGGGCGCAGCATCTCAAGAATCCAGAGCGTGAGCCGGAAGAGAAATCGTCCTCTTCCCAAAAGAAGTCTGCCAAAGCTGCGCGTCCGAAATCCGCATCGGCTGCTGAGGAAACTTTCTCCCAAGAGACGCCACCTGAGCCCAAGCTGCGCCGCATCATCCAGCAGCGCCTCGTCTCGACCACGAGTGTCACCACCGATGGCGAAGCGGAGAAGCTGACGCCGACGGCCCGGAATTGCATGCTGGCACTGCGGGAGTTTCTGGTCAGCGATGAGACGCTTCCGCCGCTGACCGTGGCCGTGGAAGCACCGTGGGGCGGCGGCAAGTCCTCGCTGATGCGGCATCTGCAGGATGCGCTGACGAACGACAGCGATGCGACAACGAAACAGCGTCCGTACAAGGAAGAACCCATTCCAACCGTGTGGTTCAACCCGTGGAAGCACGAGGCTGGCAAAACCCTGTGGGCGGCCTTCGCCGTGGCGTTTGAGCGGCAACTCGCTGGACGTTTGATCTGGCCCTGGCGAGTATGTGTGAGGCGGGGACTCGCATTTCGCCGCCTCACGTTTGGTGACTGGTTCATGCTCGCAGCACGTTTGCTGGTGTGGCTCGGTGTGGGATGGGTGTTGTACTGGCTGTGGCAGCACCCGGACTTGGTGAAACCATCCGGGGAAAAGGATGCGCCTAAAGCCGATGTTGTGATGCTGCTGCTGCAAGGTGCCCCTTGGATCGGATTTCCGCTCCTGCTGTGGCAACTGATCTCTACTTGGAACAAAGAGTTTGGCAGTCCGTTGAAGCTGGATGTGAGCCGTCTGCTGACGCACAACGACCACGCGGACCAGGTGGACGATCTGCATCGCTTCCATGAGGACTTCCGCCGTCTGATGCGTGCCTACATTCCGAAACGGAAGAACGGCAAACCGGGCAAGGCGGTCGTGTTCATCGACGATCTGGACCGCTGCGAGGCACCGAAGGCGGCCGAGTTGTTGCAAAGCCTGCACCAGATGCTCAACGTGCAGGAACGCAGCCGCACTGACGGCGACAAGAACGCGCCCGGAGTGATCTGCGTGCTCGGCATGGATCGCGAGAAAGTGGCCGCCGCTGTCGCCGCGAAACATGAGAAGCTGCTGCCGCTGCTGAAGGAGACCGACGCGAATGGCAAGGTGAGCCGGGCGGACGCCATGGTCTTCGGCCACGAATTTTTGGAGAAGTTCATCCAGCTCACGCTCCATCTGCCTGCCATGCAGGGAAATGATTTGAACGAGTATCTACAGTCGATCACCGGCGCGAAGCAAATCACGCAGACGAACAAAGCCGAATCAAAGACGGAGCCGCTGCCTCCTGCAGCAGCCAGCCCCGCAGTATCTGGCACTGAAAAAGTGATGGCACCCGTGACCTCTGATGCAAAGATTCAGGAAGTGCGCGAGCGTCAGGAGCGGAAAGAAACGGTGGAGCGCATCGAACGGGTAAGCGAAGACCTTGGTGACGGCAGCCTAGCTCTGCAGTGTGCGAAAGACGTGGCTGCAGCGCTGGAGAACAACCCGCGCAAGCTAAAACAGTTCGTGAATCTCTTCCGTCTGCGGCTGTATCTAGCTGCAGCTATGAACTTTCTGGATTTGCCGGAACACGATGCCGACAAGCAAGATGTGGAACCGATGAGTCCAGTGGCTCCAGGGAAACTCAGCGTTTATCACATGGCCAAGCTTGTTGCGCTGGATCTGGCGTTGCCTGCCGAAATGTCGGCCATCCGTGATGCGCCATCGCAGAAAATCTACCCGGCACTGGAAAGAGCCTGCCCGGCCGACACTCGTCCCGCTCTGCATGATTTGATCGTCTCAAGAGATGTTTTCCAACCGGATGCCTATGACTTGGGCAAAGCAGGGCTGGAAGCCTACTTTCATTATTTTCGCGTTGAACCTTCGGTGCCGTCCTGAGGTTGATCGCGGCTGGTGCAATGTTCGACGAGCAAATCGGCGAACGAGATGCGTATCTCAGCACTCATGTTCAAGTCGTTTAGTCTTTTCGCACTCCTGTTTTTAACTCCGTGTCTAGCCATCGCGCTCCAAGAAACCTGGGAGAGTGGTTACACGAAGGAAGATGCCGTGGGTGCGCATGTGCTGGGGTATTGGAAGTTCGATGGCGATGCAGCGCTGAAGGATGTTTCGGGCAAGGGGAACGATCTGACGCTGCAAGGCGCGGTGGTGAGCGCGAAAGGGAAGTTTGATGGCGGGCTGGAGTCTTTTCCGGGTTTTCCGGTGCAGGACAAGCGACATGGCGCGGTGACGGCGGCGAAGCCGAAGCTGTCGCCTACGGGCGCGTTCACGCTGGAGATGTGGATCAAGGCGAAGGCGGAGTTCAAACCGGAGCTGCGCTGCTTCCTGCTCGACAAGAAGTATGTCGATCACACGGACTATCAGTGGCAGATCGGCGATGCGGACAAAGGCGGGATGCGGCGGATGTTTGTGACGCTGGGCTTCGGCGCGGAGTCGAAGCAGATTTACTCGCTGCCGTTCAAGCTCGATAACGATGTGTGGCAGCATGTGGCCTTCACGTATGATGGCGCGGGCGAGGGGAAGTTTTACCGCAACGGCGTGTCGCTCGGCGGCGGAAAGCTGGCGGGCTTTGGCGCGGTGACACCCGGCGTAAAGGCGCTGAGCATCGGTGATCGCCTGGGCAGCAACTACGGCGGTTTCCCGGGCTTCATTGACGAGGTGCGCATCTGCGAGGGCGTGCTGAGCTTTGAGCGTGTGGCGATGCAGATCGCGGCGACGCGCTCGGTGTGGCGGCGCATGGAGACGGCGAAGCCGATCGACATCGTTGTGACGAACTTGAAGCGCGAAACGATGAAGGGCGCGGCGCTGAAGGTGAGCCTCGGCGGCAAGACGGAGGACTTCATCGTGCCGGATCTCACGGCGGGGAAGGCCTTCACGGCGCGATACACGCTCAACACAGCGTTGAAGGCGGGCGACTACGATCTGCGCGCGCGTTTTGAAAACGGCGGCTATGCGACGGAGCAGAGCACCGCGCTGCAAATCGTGCCGCGCATGCCGGGGCGCATGCCGGTGATCATGTGGGGCGCGAACGGCAGCGAGATCACACGGCTGAAGGACATCGGCTTCACGCATTTCATCGGCCTCGGCGCGGATTACACCGAGATGTGGCATCAAAAGAAGGTGTCGCCGCCCGCGAAGCCGGAGGAGATCGCGAAAAGCCGCGCGATGCTCGATGAAGCGCTAGCGAGCGGGCTCGAAGTCGTCGCCAGCCTGTCGCCAGCCCGCGCCTTGGAGTCGGAGGAGAAGAATCTGCGCGTGGATCGAAATGGAAAACCGTACGCGCGTCAGGACATCTGCGCGTCGCTGCCGGACTTCGCGTCGTTTTTCCAAGTGGTGGGCATGAGCGTCGGGAAAGCGTATGGCGATCATCCAGCCTTCACCACAACGCTGATCGACACGGAGGTGCGCGACAACAGCCAGGTGAGCTTCAACACGGTGGATGTGGAGGCTTACAAGAAGTTCGCCGGCACGGACATTCCCGCCGAGATCACGACGAAGGGCGGCGTGGACTGGACGAAGTTGAAGAATTTTCCATCGGATCGTGTGATCGCGGATGACGATCCCATTTTGAAATACCTGCGCTGGTTCTGGACGGTGGGTGACGGCTGGAACAACCTGCACACTTCGCTGAATCGCGGCATCAAAAGCACGGCGAGTCGCGTGTGGACGTTTTTCGATCCGGCGGTGCGGCAGCCAAGCATCAGCGGCGCAGGCGGGAGCGTGGATGTGCTCTCGCACTGGACCTACACTTATCCCGATCCGCAGAAGATCGGCATGTGCGCGGACCAGCTCTTCGCGATGAGCGCGGCGAGCGGCAAAAACCAGCGTGTGATGAAGATGACACAGCTCATCTGGTATCGCTCGCAGACCGCGCCCATCGGCAGCAAGGCACCGGGTGAGGTCGTGGCGTGGGAGGATCACGATCCGGAGGCGGCTTACATCACGATCGCGCCGATGCATTTGAAGGAGGCGCTGTGGACGAAGATCGCTCGGCCAATCCAGGGCATCATGTACCACGGCTGGCAGTCGTTGGTGCAGACGAACAGCCCCGGCGGTTATCGTTTCACCAATCCGCACACCGCACCGGTGTTGAAGCAGCTCATTCACGACGTGATCGAGCCACTGGGGCCGACGCTGATGGCGATTCCTGACGAAAGGAGCGAAGTCGCGTTTCTGGAGAGCTTCACCTCTCAGATGTTCGCCCGGCGTGGCGGCTATGGCTCAAACAACGGCTGGGAGGCCGATGTGTGGCTTGCGTTGCAACACGCGCATGTGCAGACGGACATCCTCTTCGAGGAAACATTACTCAAAAACGGTCTCAGCGGTCGGAAAGTGCTCGTGATGCCATTTTGCGACGTGCTGACGAAGTCCGTCGTCACGCGCATCGCCGACTGGCAGAAGAAGGGCGGCAAGATCGTGGCGGACGAGTTCCTGTGTCCGGGTTTGAAGGCCGATTTCACGATCCAGAGCTTCAAGCGTGAGAAGAAGGCTGCGGAGGACAAAAACAAGGTGCTGGAGCTGGCGAAGACGCTCGGCGGCTTCGCGCTGCCACAGAAGGCGATGTGCGACAATCCTGAGATCATTGTGCGCACGCGGAAATTTGGCGACGCGACGTATGTTTTCGTCGTGAACGACCATCGCGAATACGGCACCTATGTGGGTCAGCACGGTCTGGTGATGGAGAACGGGCTGCCATCGAAGGGAATTGTGAGTTTGAAGGCCGAATCGGCCAATGTGTATGAACTCACCGGCACGAGCTTCATCGTGCCCAAACGTGGCGACGACGGTGTGATGAGCTGGCCGGTCGAACTCGGCCCCTGCGATGGCAAAATCTTCCTCGTGATGCCCAAACCGCTGCTCGGCATCAAGCTTGATGCTCCTGAGACGGCAACGACCGGCAACGAGGTGAAGATCGGCGCCAGCATCACCACCACGCAAGACACACCGACGAAGGCGGTGATTCCCGTGCGCGTGGACGTCCGCGATGCGAACGGCAAAACAGCCGAAGGCAGCGGCTTTTACGCGGCAGAGAATGGTATCGTGGAATTGAAACTGAACATCGCCCCGAACGAAGACCCCGGCACGTGGGAGATTCGCGTGAAGGAACTCGCGAGCGGCATGCAGGCCGTGAGGTGGATGCGGGTGGGGAAATGACGAAATCCGAATGAGGAATGACGAAGGCTCAGAATTCCTCGATGCCGACCGTGAAGGTGACATTCTTGATGTCCGCTGCACTGAGAGCGTTCATCACCTGCAAGACCTGCTCATAGGTCGTCTTCTCGTGAGCGGAGATGGTGACAATCAGCTTGTGTCCCTGGCTGGAGGCAACCAGTTGCTTCAAGGATGCGGAGAGATCTGTCACCGGGTCTCCTTCGTCGATGGTGATGGTGCCGTTCGCGGCGATGTTCAGGATCACCTCCACACTGTCCTCGCCCGAGTCTTCTGTGGTCTTCGGGAGATCTGCCCCGATCTGTTTCAATGCTGCATCCACCTTGGTGCTGCCGTAACACACCAGCCAGATGCGGGACATCATGAACACAAAACCACAGAGAATCGCGACCAAACCGAAGATGATCCAATGCAACGATCGATCCGCCGTCGGTTGAGATGGCTGCTTCATGATGGGAGGCAGACGAAGATGGTGCGCGGAGAGGGATTCGAACCCCCGACCAACTCGGTGTAAACGAGCCGCTCTACCACTGAGCTATCCACGCGTTCGTGACGGGACGCGATGTATCGCGGAAATGCCGATGTGCAATCACGCATTCGTGCGCAGCCAGGTGAAGCTGCGTTCGCATTCGCCCTTTTGGTAGGCGATCTCGGCGTCTTTTTTGCCGGGGCCATCGGGTGCTTTGAAGCTGTCGATCTTGTGACCGCGTTTGGCCATGCCTAACCAGGCCTTGAACATGTCGCTGTCGCGGTGGTTCGGGAAGATCTTCCAGAACTCGTCCTTTTGATATTCGAATGGACGGGCAAAGCCGGAGATGGTCTCGACCTGAAGCGGGACACCGGGGGCAAGTTCGGCGAACCGTTTGGCGTAGGCTTTGTAATCGACAAGGCCCTCGCCGATGGCGGTCCATTGCACCATGACGGCACCGCTTTCGTCCTCCCAGAGCATGCTGTCGCGCACGCTGCTGCAAACCGTGAGAGGCCCGAGAACTTCGAGGTGCTTCAGCGGTTCTTCGAGGGCCCAGACGGCGTTGCCGGGGTCGATGTTGGCACCGACGTAGCCTTTGCCGGCGGCTTCGATGAGTCTTTTGAGTTCGTGCGACTGCATGTCACCCGCATGATTCTCGATGGCGATCTTGATGCCCTCTGCCTCAGCTCGGGTTTGATTCGCTTTGATCGATTTGATCGTGTTTTCGATATGCTTGTCGATGCCGCCATCGCTGAAGCGGTCCTTCTGGTTGCCGAGATAACAGCGGGCCACGGGCGAGCCGAGTGCCTTGGCGATGCGAATGGTGAGGGCGAGGTGTTCTGCGCCGGTGCCGTTCGCGGGCTTCCAAGTGTTCGAGCTTTCGCACACGCTGCCGGTGCCCACGTATATTTTCACTCCTGCGCGGTCGGCCTGCTCTTTCAGGCTCTTCAAATAGACGTCCTCGAAATTTTCAAAAACGACGAGTTCGGAGAGGAAGATCGTTTCGAGCTTCAGCGCCGCGGCGTAGTCGATGTATTGCGTGGCCTTCCACCCCGTGGCGCGAATGGAGAAGTGGTCGAGGCCGATGGGGAGCTTGCCTCCCTGAATGGCGGCATTGGCAAACGACGGAAAAGCAGCGGCGGCGAGGGAGCGCTCGAGAAAGGTGCGGCGGTTCATGGCGCGCATGCTAGCGGAGCCACATGGCCTGTCGATCAAGAATCGACGCGGGCGGGATTCAACGGATGATGAGTTTCACCGCGCCCTGGCCCTGACGATCATCGGCTGATGACACGAGGATTTGGGCGAGGTGATGACCGCTGCGCCAAGGGGCGCCGTTGATCGGCTTCACCTGAAGCAGATAAGCGCCGGTGCCGACATTGCGGAAGGAGGTGACGTTGTTGCTAAACGGGGCCTGTTGTCCCGGCACCTCGAAGTACTCCATCAATGTGAAATGATCCTTGGTGAGGTCCGTGACCGGCCAGCCAGTGCTGCTGACGAGCACGAGAATGTTGGCGGGATGCGTGTTGCCATTGGCGGCGGCGCCTGCTGATGCTTGTGCAGCAATGGTGAGTGGAGGCGCTCCACCAGCCCCGTTCTTCATGACGACTTTAGGGGCGACTGGCACCACGGGCTTCGGCGGCGGCGTCTCAAACACAGGTTTCATCACCGGTGCCGGTTCAGGCTTCTTGGGAGGAGGAGCCACAGGAACAGCCTTGGTGGGAGCTTTCGACTTTGCCTCAGGCTTTTTCACTGATCCCGGCTTTTTGGCTGGTGCCGCTTTCTTCTTGGCGGGCACTGGCTTCTTTTTGGCAGCAACTGGCTTTTTGGCGGGTGCCTTTTTGGGAGCTGGTTTCTTGGCCATGGTGGTTGTCGGGTCAGAATTGTTTCAATTTCCGCGAGGCTAGCAATACTCTGGGTCATCTGTCGAGAATCCTCTTGGGATGCAGGCGCAAATGTCAGAGATTTTGCCACTGCACTAATCGGGGTTACAAAGCCGTTTAGCGCCTTGCCAAAGTGTCAGGGAGCGCACCCAAAGCGGCTGGGCGAATCCGTTTTCACACGCCTTAGAGGGTCGGTTTTGCGGGTAACTCTCAAAATCACTATTGATCGAATGAACAGTGTTGGAGAAATTCTCTCTGACAGCAAAAATTCTGAAAATAGGCGATTGCCAAGAGGGTTGGCTCTAGATTATAAAGATTAGTTAGAATTTTGGGTCTTTAAGCTATCAGAGCCTGCGTCGCCTCGAAACAGCTCTGCTGGGCCAGTCATTTATGAACACGATTTCCGCCGTCGGCTGCCATTTGCCACGCTCGTTTCTTCGGCAAGACCGAGAGGAACGTTCGGTTGTGTGGAAGGAGCTTGTCAGGATTTCCAGAGTCATTGGACTTTTTCAGGTAGGTAGCTGGCCTTGGTTCGGTACAGCGGATTCCATGGATGAATTGATGCCTTGGGGGCGAGCGAAACTCGTGCCGCGGTCCGGTGCGGGTGGAGGAGGTGAACTCCCTGAGCCCGATCCGGAAGAGCAGACATCCCGCAATCTGCCTTTTTATCATGTCCCGGTGTTGCTCACCCAGGTGATCGAACTGTTGCAACCTGCACCTGGAAAGCTGTTTTTCGACGGCACGCTCGGTGGAGGCGGCCATTCCGAGGCATTGCTGCAACATGGTGCACGCGTCGTTGCGATGGATCAGGATCCCAATGCACTGAAGCACGCTGCCGAACGGTTGAAGCCCTACGCCGCTCAGTTTTGCGCCCTTCGTGGCAACTTCCGCAACTTCCCGCAGATCGTCGAGGAGACAGGTGTCTCCGGTTTTGACGGCATGCTCGTGGACATCGGTGTTTCGAGCCATCAGCTCGATGATGCCTCCCGTGGCTTCTCTTTCTCCAAAGAGGCACCGCTCGACATGCGCATGGACACCGATTCGCCGCGCACAGCGGCAGATGTCGTCAACATCGCCGACGAAGCCGAGTTGACACGCATCTTCTTTGAGTACGGCGAGGAGCCGAACGCCCGCCGCATCGCCCGTGCGATCATCAAATCGCGCATGGCTCGTCGCATCGAGACGACACATCAGCTCGCTGAAATCGTCACGTCTGTTGCGCCGAAGCGTGGCAAGCGACATCCGGCGACGCTGGTGTTCCAGGCGTTGCGGATCGCGGTGAATGACGAACTGGCAGCCTTGCACGACTTCCTAGCGGCCGCTCCGCGCTGGTTGAAGCCTGGCGGAAGGCTGGCGGTGATCTCCTTTCATTCGCTTGAGGACCGCATCGTCAAACAAACGCTGCAGCACCTTTCAGCTCCGTTCATCGACCGCCCGGAATGGCCTGAGCCGAAAAAGAATCCTGACTGCGTGTTGAAACTTATCACGCGCAAGCCTGTGCAGGCGACGCCTCACGAGATCGAACTCAACCCGCGTGCCCGCAGCGCCGTGCTGCGTGTCGCTGAACGACTGCCCGCATGAAACCCCGGCCGCGCAATCGCTATCGCAATCGTCTCGGACTGTCCGTGATCACGGCGATTCTCATTGTTGTCGCCTCGCTTGCCATCGTGGGGCTCGGCATCGTGGTCAGCAAAAACCGCGTGCGAGCCATCGGCGATGAGCAGCGCAAGGTCGAGACGGAAATGCGCCTGCTGAACGCCGAGATCCTCGCGCTGAACAACAAGATCGAGACCTTGCTGACGCGCGACCGTGTGCAGCCACGCCTCACCGCCGCAGGCACGCTTCTGCGCCCGATCACCAAACGTACGCTGCTTTCCCTGAAGCCCCTGCCGGCGTCCGCATCGATGTCGCAAGCATCTCCATCCATCGCCCAAATCTCGTCCCAGCATCCGTGAGTCTGCCTCTCCCGAATCAAACCCAGCTCCGCCGTGATCGTCCGGTCTGCCGCCGCATGCTCATGCTGCTGTTTGTGCTGATGGCGGGTTTTTCGCTGGTGACGTGGCGTCTTGCCGTCATCCAGATCAAGGAATCCCCGCGCCTGTCGGCGCTCGCGGCGAAGAAATACCAGCGCCACATCGTCCTGCCCGCGCACCGTGGTGCCATCAAGGACTACAACGGCGAGTACCTCGCGCATGATGAGGACGTGAGCGAGCTTTATACCGACCGCACCCACCTGCGTGAAGTAATCACCATCCGTCATCATCTCGCCACGTTGCGCGGCGTGAAGGCTGTCGATCTGCGCGAGCAACTCGGCGAGGAGGAGACCATCTCGGCCTATCACGATCATGTCGCCAGAGTGCTCTCCACCATTCTTCCTGTGTCTGAAAAGGACATCCGTGCCCAGCTAGCCTCCGACAAGCCGGAGGTCGTCCTCGCGAAGCAGGTCGATGAGGAAACCTCGAAGAAATGGGCAGTGCTGTTCAAGGCGGAGCACATCTTCGGCATTCACATGCGTCCTGCCGTGGCGCGTCGCTTCCCTGCAAAGGACCGCCTTTCCCTCGTGCTTGGTGACACGGACACCGACAACAAGGGACGATGGGGCGTGGAAAAAATGATGGACGCGAAACTCACCGGCAGGCCCGGTGAACAAACCATCGAGCGCGACAAATTTGGTCACGAGCTTCCCGCATACCGCGGGCATGTGGTCGAACCACAGCACGGCAGTGATGCACATCTCACCATCGACATGCATTTGCAGGACAACGTCGAGGCCATCTGCGAGCGTGCATGGAAGGTGAACGACGCACGCCGCGTCGTCATTGTCGTCACCGAGCCTGCCACTGGCACGGTGCTGGCGATGGCCGCGCGTCCACATCGTGACACGAGCAACCCCGATGTCAGCACGTGGACGAATTTCGTCATCGCGGAACCTTATGAACCGGGTTCCATCTTCAAGGTCGTCACGCTCGCCGCCGCGCTGGACAACAACAAAGTCACTCCCGGCGAGAAGATCGACTGCGGGAACATGTTTTACGAAGATCCCGTCCGCAAAGTGAAGCTCAGCGACGACGAACCGCTCGGCATCCAGACCGTCAAAGGCGTGCTCGTGCACTCCAGCAACATCGGCATGTACAAAATCAGCAAGCGTGTCGGCCAGGATCTCATGCTCGACTACGCCGCTCGTTTTGGCTTCGGTTCGCCCACCGGCATCGGATTGCTGGGAGAAAAGCCCGGCTACGTGAACAATGGCAAGTGGAGCAACACCACTTACTCGCGCATGCCCATCGGCTACGAGGTCTCCGTCACACCGCTGCAAATGTGCATGGCCTATGGCGCCATTGCGAACGGCGGTATCCTGATGAAGCCGCGTCTCATCGACCGCATTGTGAAACCGAACGGCGAAACGGAAATCATCCCGCCGCAGCCGGTCTGGCAGGCATGCACTGCGAAGACCGCCGCATCGTTGCGTGATTTCCTCGAAGGCGTCGTGCTTGAAGGCACTGGCAGCCGTGCAGCGTTGCCCGACGTGCGTGTCGGCGGCAAAACTGGCACCACACGCCGCTATGATCCTGAAAAGAAGCGCTACATCGACGGTGCGTACCTCACGTCGTTCGTCGGCATGGCTCCCGTCGAGAATCCGGAGCTTGTGTGTCTCGTCATGCTCGACGATCCACAGGCTGAAAGCTCGAAAATGGTCCGTGGCGGCCGGGTTGCCGCGCCAATCTTCGCTGAAGTCGTGCGTGAGACCCTCGATCATCTCGCCATTCGCAACCAGCGCCCGCTCAAGGTTGTCGCGAAAGGAGGTGCGCAATGAAATTGCGTGATCTCATTCCGCATCTCGACAAGCCCGCCGTTTCCGGCAGTCTCGACACCGAGATCACAGGCCTCGCTTATGATTCGCGCAAGGCTGGCCCTGGCATCGCCTTTGTCGCCATTCGTGGCACGCATGCGGATGGTCATGCCTACATACCGAAAGCCATCGAGCTGGGCGCGGCCACGATCATTGCCGAGCAGGCACCGCCGGAAGACTGCACCACGCCGTGGATTCATGTGCGTCATTCGCGCATCGCGCTCGCGCAGGCGGCGGCGGCCTTGAACGGTCATCCAGCCAAGTCACTCACCATCGCCGGCGTGACGGGAACCAATGGGAAGACAACCACGGCCTTCCTCGTGCATCATCTTTTCAACACGGCGCAGCTTCGCAGCGGCCTGCTTGGCACGGTGTTCTACGATCTCGGCGGCCAGCATGTTCCTGCCACGCACACCACGCCCGAGTCGCTCGAAATCCAGGGTTTGCTCGCCCAGATGCGCGACAACGGCTGCCGCGCCTGCGCGATGGAGGTTTCCTCGCACGCGCTCGACCAGGATCGTGTTTACGGACTGCCTTTCGCCGCCGCGATCTTCACCAACCTCACGCAGGACCATCTCGACTATCATGGCACGATGGAGAAGTACTTCGAGGCCAAGGTGCGCCTGTTTGAAATGGCTGCCGCCGAACCGCGTTCGGCGCTTGTCATCAATGGTGACGACGCCTGGGGCCGCAAACTCATCGAGCGCTTCCAGCACACCGGACGTGTCACGCGTTTCGGCTTCGGCGTGCAAAACGAGTTTCGTGCCATCAATGTCCGCTACGATCTCACCGGCACGACATTCGAGCTGGAGGCCCGCGGCCGCAGTTTCCTCGTGCGCCTGCCATTGATCGGCGATTTCAACGTGTACAACACCCTCGGCGCACTCGCTGCCGCTCACGGCGTTGGGTTGAATCTGCGTGAGGCGGTCCAGAACATGCAGAAAGCGCCGCAGGTGCCCGGCAGGCTCGAACGCGTCTCCGAAAACAGCCGCTTCCATGTCTTCGTCGATTACGCACACACGCCCGACGGCATCGTCAACGCGCTGAAAACCGTTCGTGCGCTGCGTCCGCGCCGCATCATCACTGTGTTCGGCTGCGGTGGCGATCGTGACCGCGGCAAACGCCCGAAGATGGCCGCGGCAGCAGAAGAAGGCAGCGACATCTGCGTGCTGACCTCCGACAATCCACGCACCGAGGATCCCGAGCAGATCCTCAACGACGCGAAGACCGGTTTCACCCGTCCGAAGAATCACGCGATCATTGCCGACCGTCGTGAAGCCATCCGCGTCGCGCTCGAAGGCGCTTGGGAAGGCGACATCGTCCTCATCGCCGGCAAAGGCCATGAGGATTACCAGGACATCAAAGGCAAGAAGCACCCTTTCGACGACCGCAAGGTCGCCCGCCAGCTCCTCCACGAACTCAAGGCCACTCGCGCACAGGAACGCGAGGAAAAAGCCGCCGAGCGTGAAGCCCAGCGCGGCGGATTCAATCGTCCCGATCACCGATGATTCCCATTTCGATCCAAACGCTCGCCAATTTCACCGCAGGTTCGCTGCGGGGCGATGGATCGCGTCTGGTCACGAATGTGAACACGGACTCACGCAAAATCGCCGCGGGCGATGTGTTCGTCGCTCTCGTCGGCGACAAGTTCGACGCGCACGATTTCATTCCACAAGTCGCCGCTGCTGGAGCAGCCGCGGTGATTGTCAGCAAGATCAATCCGGCCTGGGGCACGCTTCCATGCGCGGTGATTGAAGTTGGCGACACTTTGGTTGCGCTTCAGAACATGGCGGGCGGCTACCGCCAGCATCACCATCCGCTGATCATCGGCCTGACTGGCAGCAACGGCAAAACTTCGACGAAGGACCTCGCCGCCATCGTGATGGCGAAGAAGTTCCAGACTCGCGCCACACTCGGCAATTTGAACAATCACATCGGCCTGCCGCTCACGTTGCTTTCGCTGCGCGAAGGCGATCAGTGCTGCGTCACCGAAATGGGCATGAATCATCCGGGCGAGATCAAGGTGCTCACCGACATCTCCACTCCCGATGCCGGCATCCTGACCAACGTCGGCATGGCGCACATCGAATACATGGGCACGCAGGATGCCATCGCGTGGGAAAAGGCGACGCTGCCAGCGCAGGTGAAGCGCGGTGGTGTCGTCGTGCTCAACGCGAACGACAAATACACTCCGGTCATCGCCCGCCACTGCCAGGCCACCGTTTCGACGGCCGGCGTTGGCTGCGGTGATGTTTCCGCCTCCCATCTCCGTGCTGATGCCACTGGCACGACGTTCACGCTCGATTTCGGCGGAGAGAGGGTTGAAACGCGTCTGCCGATTCTTGGCGAGCACATGGTTGGCAACGCCGCGCTCGCCGCATGCATGGGCTGGCGGCAGGGCATCGCGCCCGCAGACATTGCAGACGCTTTGAATCACGGAAAACTCACCGGCGGGCGTGTGGAGCCCAAGGTGGTGAAGGGAATTCGTTTCATCGATGACTCCTACAATGCGAATCCGGACAGCATGATCGCCGGATTGCGCACGCTGAGCACCTTGGGCGATGACAAGAGCCGTCGCGTGGCCGTGCTGGGCCGCATGGGCGAGTTGGGGTCGGTTGCGGAAGCGGAGCATCGCCGTGTTGGGGAATTCGCCGGAACACTCAAGCTCGACGCTGTGTTCAGCGTCGGTGGCAGCGAGGCCGCGTGGATCACTGAGGCGTCCAAAGCCGTCCCGTCCGAGCATTTTTCCGATCATGCCACCTGCGCAGGCCGTCTGCGCGAGTGGCTGCGTGAAGGCGATGTCGTGTTGTTGAAAGGCAGCCGGTCCGCGCGCATGGAACAGGTCCTCACGCATTTCTCCGCATCATGATGTACTGGCTTTATGAACTCCGGGAATGGCTCCTCGCTCACCAGTGGGTCAGCGAAGACGCCGCCCTGTACAAACTTCTCAATATCTTCAAATACCACACCTTCCGGGCGGGTGGTGCCGCGGTCACGGCCTTTTTGCTGTCGCTGCTGAATGGCGAGCGGCTGATCCGCAAGCTGATCTCCCTGAAGATCGGCCAGCCGATCCGGACGGCGGACGAAGTTCACAAACTCTACGAGCTGCATGGCAAGAAGGCCGGCACGCCGACGATGGGAGGCATCCTGATCCTCGGTGCGATTGTGATCTCGACCCTGCTGTGGGCGAAGTGGGACAACGTCATGGTGTGGATTGTTTTGTTCACCACCATCGGCCTCGGCGCGCTCGGTTTTCGCGACGACTATCTCAAGATCAGCAAGAAGAACTCCAAAGGTGTCAGCGCGCGCACGAAACTCGTCTGGCAGACTTCGGTGGCGGTTTGCGCCGGGTTGCTCTTCTCCTACGCGGTTCCGGCTGACGACGGCCTGACCTTGCGCGCTCTCTATGTTCCATTCGTCAAAGACGCGGTCATCGCGGACATGCATCTGTTCGCGGTGGCGTTTTTCGCGCTCATCATCGTCGGCGCGTCGAACGCGGTGAATCTCACAGATGGCCTCGACGGTCTGGCGACCGGATGCTCGCTCACCACGGCGATCGCGTATGCCGCGTTTGGTTACATCTGCGGCAACGCGCGTTATTCGGATTACCTCGGCGTCGCGCACAACAGCCTCGCCAACGAACTGCCCATCGTCGCCATGGCGCTGGCGGGCGCGTGCCTGGGCTTTCTTTGGTTCAATGCGCATCCGGCGAAGATGTTCATGGGCGACACAGGCTCGCTCGCGCTCGGTGGGTGCATTGCGACACTCGCGATCGGCTGCAAACAGGAAATCGTGCTCGCACTCGTCGGTGGCGTGTTCGTGATGGAGGCCACCAGCGTCATTCTGCAGGTCTGGAGCTTCAAGAAGCGCGGCAAGCGCATCTTCCGCATGGCGCCGATTCATCACCATTTCGAACTCGGCGGCTGGCATGAGAACCAGGTGATCGTCCGCTTCTGGGTGCTCTCGCTCATCTTCGCCATGCTCGGCCTGGCCACGCTCAAGATTCGTTGATTCATGAAACTCGCCTCACAACGCATTGCCATTCTCGGCGCCGGCCGCAGCGGTCTCGGTGCCGCGCGCCTGGCGCGTTTGCATGGCGCGGCGGTGACGGTTTTCGACGAGGGTGACAAGGCGAAGCCTGTCGAGGACTTCAAGTCCGTGCTTGGGCAGCCTGCGCGTGATCTTGTGGTCAAGCCGGGTGACTTTGACCTCGTCGTTATCAGCCCCGGCCTTGACGAACACTGGCCGCTTCCGGCCAAATTCACCGCTGCGGGCGTTCCGCTGGTCGGAGAGACCGAGTTTGGTTTCACCCTCACTGACATGCCGATGGTGGCGATCACCGGCACGAATGGCAAAAGCACCTGCACCGAACTCATCGCCGCGCTTTTCAACGGCTGTGGCATGAAATCACTGGCCTGCGGCAATCATGGCATGTCGTTGAGCGAAGTCGTCGCCAGCGGCGTGCGTTACGATGTGCTGTCGCTGGAGATCAGCAGCTTCCAGCTCGAAACGATTCGCAACTTCCGCGCGAAGGCCAGCCTGTGGCTCAACTTCGCGCCGGATCACCTGGACCGTTATCCAAACATGGAGGCGTACTTCGCCGCGAAGGCCCGCATCTTTGAAAATGTCACCGAAAGCGATGTCGCCATCGTGCGGGCCGGTGAAACTGTTTCCACCGGCAAAGCACAGCGTTGGACTTTCTCCGCCTATGGAGAAGAAGCCGACTACAACTACGATGGCGGGAAGTTCTACCACGCCGGCCGCGAAATCGGCTCCGCCGCGAATCTGAAAGTGCGTGGCAAACACAACATGGAGAATGTTCTGGCCGCGCTGATGGCTGGAAAGGTCTTCGGACTGGAATTCGACGCGATGCTGCGCGCGCTCGAAAGTTACGAAGTACCGCGTCATCGCTGCGAACTCGTCCGCACGCTGCACGACCGCGAGTACATCAACGACTCGAAGGCCACGAATCTCCACGCGCTGGAGGCTTGCCTGCGTTCGCAGGAGCGCCCCATCGTGCTCATCGCCGGCGGAAAGGACAAGCAGCTCGACTACACGCCATTGCGTGCCGAATTGAAGGGGCAGGTGCGTGCGATGGTCTTTATCGGCGAGATTGCACGGCAATTGGAGCAGACGTTTGGCGACCTGCTTCCATGCAAGCGTGGCAGGGACATGGCAGAAGCCGTGTCACTCGCCACCCAGCTCTCCCAACCCGGCGACGCCATCATCCTGAGCCCCGGCACGAGCAGCTTCGACATGTACACCGGCTACGGACAACGCGGCGATGTGTTCCGCGACGCCGTGCTCGCCCTGAACTGAATTCACTTAACCCAACCGACACGTCCCATGAAAATGAAGACGACATCACAACCGAAGAAAGAAAAGAAACTGCTGCTCAACCTCATTGACGGGGAGCGGCACCGCCACCGCGTGGCTCTCGTGACTGAGGAGGGAGAATGGAACCAGCACGAGCCCAATTCCGGCATGGCGCGAATGTTCGTCGTCATGCTTCTGGTGCATGTCGCCCTCATCGGCGGCATCATCATTTATGATTTCATGGGCGACGAGAAAACGCCGCAGCAAACCGTCACCCAGGCTGCCCGTGCCATGACCGGCACGTCCGGACTGCCGCAGACCGCACCCGACGTGGTCAGCGCGCAGGCACTGGCCGCGGCGGACACCGAGCAGTACGACAACTACGAGATGCGTTCGGGCGACTCGCTCAAGACGATCGCGGCGAAGTTTGGTGCGACGGAGGAGGAGATCACGAAGCTCAACATGATCGACAAGGGTCTGCAAATCGGCCCTGGCACCATGTTACGCGTGCCCAAGCAGGCCGTGCCCAACGCGATCCCCATCGATCCGAAAACGCTCAAGCCCAAGGCCGCAGTCGTGGACACTCCCGAGCCTGCCACCGTGCAGGAACAGCCACCGGCGACGAAGGTGCCAAGCGAAGCCGTGAAGCCCGCAGACGCGCCCGCGAGTCTTTCCGCCACCACCGAGATGTCGTTGCTCGCTCCTGGTGAGCCGCGCCCGACCACGGGAACGCTCGCCGCCGCAGCCAACACCCCGGCCACGGCGCCCCCGCCTCCGGAAGACGTGCCTGCCCTGCCCGTGCCGACCAATCCAAAGGTCGTTTCATTGCTGCAGGAGAATTCTCCTGCCGCTGCCGCACCGAAGGAGCAACCCAAGCCGGCGGCGAAACCAGAGCCGAAACCGCTCGCGAAGCCCAATCCTGTCCTGCCTCCGACGCAGATGCTCAAGAAGATCGCCGAAGCTCCACCGGCGCCGAAAAAAACTGAACCCGCGAAGAAATCGGTCGCGGAGACGCCACCTGCCTCGAAAAAAACCGAGCCTGCCAAGTCGGCGCCGAAGGCCGCCGCAGTGCGCACCCACACCCTGCAGCCCGGAGAGACGCTGTATCGCCTCTCCGCGAAGTACGGTGTCTCCGTATCCGCCCTCCAGAAGGCCAACAACATCAAAAATCCCAACGCCTTGCGCGACGGGACGAAACTGGTGATTCCGGCGAAGTAGCGGAGGGCGTAGAGCGAAGGGCAGAGAGACATGCCTGGGCCTTCGCGACTCCAGACCATTCACGAACTATCCTGATCTCAATCTCTCCGCCCTTCGCTCTTGGCTCTACGCTTTCATGGCCAAACACTCCATCATCCTGCTGATCCTTGCGGTGCTGTCGTTGATCGCGCTGGGCATCACCATGCTGGCGAGCACGACATTCGAGATCGCACGGGAGGGTGGTGAGGAGTATGTGACGCTCTGGCGCCAGCTTGTCTGGCTCGGCGTGGCGATGGCCGCATGCGTGTTTGCCGCCTTGATCGACTACAACGCCTGGATGCGTTGGCGCTGGCATGTGCTGATCGCGGCCACGATCCTGCTCGCGCTTTGTTATGCGCCGATGATTGGCATCAAGATCAACGGTTCGCGGCGCTGGATCGGCTGGGAGACGCTGCGGGTGCAGCCTTCGGAGTTCGCGAAAATCGCGCTCATCGTCGCGCTGGCGGGCTGGTTTGCCATGCATGAGGCGGTGGCCCGCACTTTTTGGCGAGGGTTCTTCCTGCCGGGCGTCATTCTCATGGGAATCGTCGCCCTCATCGGCTGTGAATTCGATCTCGGCAGCGCCCTGCTGGCCGCGGCTGTGGGACTGGGCGTGATGTTTGTGGCCGGGACGAAGATGCGTTACCTGATCCTGATTGTCCTGATGTGCGGCGGCGGCTTGTGGGCGGGGATCAAGTTCCTGCCCAACCGCTTCGAGCGCGTGATGGTGCTGTTTGACCTCGAAAAGCACAAGGAGGGTCTGGGTTTGCAGCAGTGGGTGTCCAAGCTGGCCCTCGGGTCTGGCGGCGTCGAGGGCCGCGGCCTGGGTGAGGGGCGGATGAAGCTGTCCTACCTGCCGGAGGCACACACGGACTTCATTTTCCCGATGGTGGGCGAGGAACTGGGGCTGCGCGGCACGGCGGGCGTGGTGCTGGCCTTTGCGGTGCTGGTGATGGCCGGGATGATGGTTTCCGCCTATGCTCCGAACCGGTTTGGGAAGCTGCTGGGGGCCGGGCTGACTTTTTTGCTTGGAATGGAAGCGCTCTTGAACATGGGCGTGACCACTGCTTTGCTGCCGAACAAGGGGCTCCCCCTGCCCTTCGTGAGCTACGGCGGTTCCAGCCTCGTGGCCGCGATGGTCGCGGTGGGGGTCCTGGTCAACATCCATCGCCAGGGCGTGCATCTGACGTGGGATCAACTCCCGGTGATCCGCCGCAAGCGCCGCTGGACACCGCAGTTGTAAGCGCCGAACTTACAACAACCTGCATACAAATGCCTGTGCAGCGGTGATCTCCCCCCTGCCAAGATGGAGGATGTTTAAATGAATGTTGTTGTCCGAACTGCATTTAGAAGAACCGCGTCAGTAGTTGGCGCACTTTTCGTTACCTGGCTCGTTAGCCTCGCAAACTATTGGATCGTGCGCATTTGGATCGATTCAGGAATTAATTTTTGGGTCTTCCCGCTAATGCTTATAGACATATGCATTTTCTTCTGGAGTTACGACTTCATTTCAGGTGCGATCAAACGTTACGGCACCAGCCGAGGAAAACCTCCAGCAGAGCGGTAAGACCTTGAACATGGGCACTTCGCTGCTTTGCTCTGGATGACAGGAGCGTCTTTGCCAGGATCTAACGGGATCCGCGAAGTGCCCGACACAACCATCTTTAGCCTTTTGAACATCAGTGAAACAGAAAAAACCGAAGTCCGTCCACGTGCTCATCGCGTGTGGCGGCACCGGGGGCCATTTGTTCCCCGGAATCGCCGTGGGTGAGGTGCTTGCCTCCCGCGGTCACGACGTCACCCTGCTTATCAGCGAAAAAAAAATCGATGCCCTGGCCGCCTCCGGGCACAAGGAGCTGCGTTTCGAGAAAATGCCGTTTCTTGCCATGCCGAAACCGTGGTCGCCGAAGATGATCGGCTTCCTCAAGGGCCTGTGGCAGGGCACGAAGGCCTGCCGGAAGATCATCCGCGATCACGATGTCAAAGTGGTGCTCGGCATGGGCGGATTCACTTCCTTCGCGCCGCTTTATGCCGGTCGCAAAGAAGGCTGCCGCACACTGATTCACGAGAGCAACGCGATCCCCGGCAAGGCCAACAAACTCAATGCCCGCTTCAGCGACATCGTGCTCTGTGGGCTCGAAGCATGTAAAGAGCACTTCCCCAAGCATGGCGATGTACGCGTCGTCGGCACACCGATCCGTGGCAGCATGAAGCAGCAGAACGGCACCGACCCGCGTGCATTCTTCAAGCTCGACAAGGACAAGCGGACGCTGCTCGTCATGGGTGGCAGCCAGGGTGCGCGCGGTGTGAACCGCGCGGTGGGCATGGCACTCGACCAGTTTGAAAAGATGGGAATCCAGGTGCTGCACATCGCCGGACCGACCGATTATGAGGAGGTGCGTGATGTTTATGCCAAGAACCCGATGCTGAAGCAGCATGTGGCCGCGTTCTGCCATCGCATGGACCTTGCGTATCGCGCTGCCGATCTCGCCATCGCGCGTTCAGGCGCATCGTCGATGTCGGAACTGGCCTATTTTGGTGTGCCGAGCTTGCTGGTGCCATATCCATATGCCGCGGAGGATCATCAGACGCGCAACGCGGAGATTTTCGACAACGCAGGCGCTGGGAAAATGATCCGCGAGAGCGATTTGAACGCCGAGTCACTCGCCGACGCCGTGCGCAGCATCGTCAACGATGCACGCAAGGCCGGTGAGATGAAGAGGGCCGCGCAGAAGCTCGCGGTGAAGAATTCCGCAGAGAAGATCGCCGACTTGATCGTCAAGGAAGCCGCCAAGGCCGGGGAGCAGTGAAGCCTGCCGATTTTGCCATTTCCTGTGCTATCCGTATGACGGGAATCATCCTTGTTTGAAACACAGGGCGGAACCGCTATGTATCAGGCCCCTCAAATACCCATCTGACCATCTATGAACCTCACACGCACGGCTTACGGCACCTGGAGTGGCGGCCGCTTCATGCACTACGGCGAACAGCTCACCGAGGAACACTACATGCAGCTCATGCGCGATTCGTTTGCCAAGGGCGTGCGCACCTTCGTCACTGCGGATGTGTATGGCGTGGGCCGAGCCGATGCCCTCCTGGGCGAGGCGCTCAAAGGCATCCCGCGTGAGGAATACTGCCTCGTCGGCATCGTCGGCCACGACATCTACGAAGGCATCCGCCAGGGCTCCCGCGGCTACCCGCGCTTCACCGATCCCACGCTGCGCGGGCCGGAGAAGTATTATGATTACCTGAAAATGGCCACGGAGAAGAGCCTCGAGCGCTGCCAGACCTCGAAGTTCGACCTGCTCATGCTGCACAACCCGGACAGCATCAGCTACACCAGCGAAAAGGTGTGGGACGCCTTCACGAAAATCCGCGACGAGGGCCTCACCGAGCGTCTAGGCATCGCGCCTGGACCGGCGAACGGCTTCACGCTCGACATGATCGAGTGCTTCGAGCGCTACGGCGACCGCATGGACTGGGCGATGATCATTTTGAATCCCTTCGAGCCCTGGCCCGGCCAGCACGTGCTTGCCGCGGCGGAGAAGAACAAGGTCGATATCCTCGCCCGTGTGGTGGACTACGGCGGTCTCTTCCACGATGACGTGAAGCCCGGCCACAAGTTCCGCGATGGCGACCACCGCACCCACCGCCCCGGCGAGTGGATCGAGCACGGTGTCGAGCGCCTCGAAAAAGTGCGCCCCATCGCGCAGAAGCACGGCCTCACGATGCTCCAACTCGCTTGTCTTTGGACGTTGGGTAACACCGCCGTGAAAAGCGTCGTCCCCACGCTCATCCAGGAGCACGGTGAAGGCGCGCGCAGCATCGAGAGCAAGCTCGACGAGCTTGCCGCGCTGCCTGAGCAATGCCTCAGCAAGGAGGAGATCGAAACCATCCGTCAAATCGGCGACAACACCGGCTGCATGGCCCTCAAAGGCGCCAGCCAGCGCCATCCTGCCGACATGGAACCCCGTGCCGATGAATGGGCGATGCGTGACGACCTCATGGCGCTCGCCGGACGCTTCGGCGTACAGTGGGCGTGGTGAGGCGACGGTTGCATCCGCCTTCTTCCGCGACGAAAGAGACGCTTCATGATCGAATCCGATTTCATCATCGTCGGAACCGGCGCGGGTGGCCTCAGCGCGGCGTTGCATGCTTCGGAGCATGGGAATGTGGTGATGATCACGAAGAAGGGTGCGCTCGACTCGAACTCAAACTGGGCGCAGGGCGGCATTGCCTGTGTGACGGCGGAGAACGACTCCATCGAGAAGCACGTGAGCGACACGCTCATCGCAGGTGCCGGTTTGTGCAAAGAGCAGGCCGTGCGCACGATTGTGAGCGAAGGGCCGGCACGCATCGCGGAACTTGTGAAGTGGGGCGTGCATTTCGACCAGCGCGAGTCACAAAACGGCCATCTGGAGTTCGATCTCACGAAGGAAGGCGGCCACACGGCGCGCCGTGTTTTGCACGCTGCGGATGCCACGGGCCGCGAGATCACCGAAAAGCTGCTCGCCGCCGTGCGCGCGAAGTCCAACATCAAGATCTACGAGAATCATTACGCGATCGACCTCATCACGACGGCGAAACTCGGCCTTGTCTCCGAGGACCGCGTGCTCGGTTTGTATGTGCTCGATGAAACCAGCGGCGACGTGCACACCTTCCGCTCGGATCGCGTGATCCTCGCCACTGGCGGCTGTGGGCGAGTGTATCTGTACACGACGAACCCGCGTGTTGCGACGGGTGACGGCGTGGCGATGGCCTGGCGTGCCGGAGCGACGATCTCCGACATGGAGTTCATCCAGTTCCATCCAACCTGTCTCTATCATCCACAAAAGCGTTCGTTCTTGATCACCGAGGCCATGCGTGGCGAAGGAGCGCGGTTGATCGGCAAGGACGGGCAGGAGTTCATGCATCGCTACGACAAGCGCGGATCGCTCGCACCGCGTGACGTCGTCGCCCGCGCCATCGACCACGAGATCAAGCGCACCGGCGGCCCTTGCGTGTATCTCGACATCAGCCACAAGCCGGCAGATTTCATCACACAGCATTTCCCGAACATCCAGAAGGCCTGCCTCGAAGTCGGTATCGACATCACGAAGGAACCCATCCCGGTCGTTCCCGCCGCGCATTATCAATGCGGCGGCGTTTTGACCGATGTGAACGGCGCGACGAACGTTCGCGGCCTGTGTGCCGTGGGCGAGGTCGGCTGCACCGGATTGCACGGTGCGAACCGTCTCGCGAGCAACTCGCTGCTCGAGTGCTGTGTCACCGCGTATCGCGCAGTGAACCACTTGCTCAAAAAAATGCCGCTTGGGAAGACAGCCGAGCAAGGCTACGAACTGCGCCCCTGGCAGGTCAGCGGAGTCGTCGAAAATGATGAACTCGTCGTCATCTACCACAACTGGGACGAAATCCGCCGCCTGATGTGGGACTACGTCTCCATCGTGCGCACCAACAAGCGCCTCCAGCGGGCCGCGGCCCGCCTCCGCAACCTCAAGCGCGAGGTGCAGGAGTTTTACTGGAACAACCGCGTCACCGGCGAAATCCTGGAACTGCGCAACCTCGTCGAAACCGCGTCCCTGATTGTCGAGTGCGCCATCCGCCGCCACGAAAGCCGCGGATTGCATTACACACTCGATTATCCGAAGACCGATGACTCCCGGCAGCCTCAGGACACCACCTTACGGCGGTATTGAGATTATTGAGGCTGACCGCGGCTCGGCTCGCACAGCGCAGGCGCGGCACGATTTTGAACGCCGGCGGGTGCACCATGTCCAGTTTCATGCGTGACAATTCAGTGACTCTGCCCACCCTCGCCCTGCGAATTACAGATTGCAGAGTGCAGGCAGAACCTGTTAAGCTTCTTTTCGCTGCCACTTCAACCATGATCGCCAGACATCCCATTTGTCTCGTAGCCGCCGCGTCCCTAGTGGTGGCGGTGCAAGCTTTGGGGCAGGGAGCGTCGTCCGTTTCCGCGACGGGTGCGGTGGCGGCGCTCAAGGATCGCAAAACGGTGGCGGTGTTGGAGAAGGGAAAGCCCGCCCCACCCCCGAGCAACATCGCCTCCTCCCCGCCTTCACTGACGACCTCGCTGGTTCCGCGTCTTGGATATGCACGCTACCCTTGGAAGCTCGACATCGTGGCCACCGTGTTCTGGGTGGGCGAGGAGCCGACAGAAAACAATCCCACGCCGAATGACAAAAGCTCCTGGGACACAAAGTGGATGGAGAGCTTCGGTGGTTACGACGATCCTGATCCGACCAAGCGCACCGATTACTTCACCCCCGCCACTTTCACGCCAAAGCAGAACCCATTCTACGTCGCGCTGCCCTACAATGACTGCATCGACTACAACTCGCACAAGCCCGAGGCGTCGAAGGTCATTCCGTGGTTCAAGCAACGCTACGTTCGTTCCGGCAGAACCGTGCTCAAGGGCCAGTGGATCGCCATCCGCTACGGCAACCGCGTCTGCTATGCCCAGTGGGAGGACTGCGGTCCGTTTGTCACCGACGACTTCGAATATGTTTTCGGCAGCTCCCGCCCGAAGAACACCAGCAACAATGGCGCCGGCATCGACATCTCCCCCGCGGTCCGCGATTACCTGGGCATCAAAAGCATGTCCCGCTGCGACTGGCGGTTCGTCGATGTCACCGAAGTGCCCGCCGGCCCTTGGCGCAACCTGGGCACCAACAACCACTTCGTCCGCCAGCAGAAGATCGACAAGGAGCGCGAGCAAAGTGCCATCGCCTCCCGTCTTGAGGAACTCCGCCGCATGCGTGACGAGTACTTCAAACAAAACGGCACGGGCGCGATGCGTTGATCACACCAGCCCGCGACGGGCGAGTGATTCTTCCATCGCGCGGTCGATGAGCATCACTGCGAGAGACTGCGTGGCATCGTCAAGTTGCTGCGTGGCGGCTTTGAGGGCTTTGGCGTCGTGATTGGCTGATTCGAGCAGCTTTTTGACCTGGGCTGCCTGGTCGCGCACGTTTAGGGACTCATCCTGGCTGATTACGTCACCGAGTTGTGCGAGCGCGGCATCGACGGCGGGCAGCAGTTCCTCCGCTTTGAGCTTCGCCTCGGTCCAAATGCGCTCGTTCATGTCCTCGAGGGCGAAATCGACACTCTCGGCGATCATTTGCTCCACGCGTTCGTCTTCGACATCGATGGCAGTGCCGCGAATTTCGAGCGTGATGTCCGTGTTGGTGGCCGTGTCGCGTGCGAGGACGTGGAGGATGCCGTTCGCATCAAGGCTGAACTGCACGCCGACGCGCGCGCTGCCTTTCGGGCCGGGCGGGAAGGGGACTTCGATGCGGCCGAGTTCCCAGTTGTCTTTCGCCAATTCGCGTTCGCCTTGCAGGATGCGAATGAGCATGCTGTCCTGGTTCGCGACGGCATTGGTGAACATCTCGCCAGCTTTGGCTGGAATCGTCGTGTTGCGTGGAATGATGATGTTCATCAATCCGCCGAAGGTTTCGATGCCGAGTGAGAGCGGCGTGACATCGAGCAGCAAAACTTGCCGCAGACTGCCACTGAGAACGCCCGCCTGGATCGTCGCGCCGAGGGCGATGGCCTCGTCGGGGTTTTGCGTGGTGTTAGGCTCGCGATGGAAGATTTCGCGCACGTATTCACGCACGAGCGGCATGCGCGTGCTGCCGCCGACGAGGATGACTTCGTCGAGTTCCTCCGCTTTGACACCCGCATCGCTCAACGCACGCAGGCAGTGGATGCGTGTGCGTTCGATCCAGGGCCTCGCGATTTTTTCGAGTTCAGCTCGGGTGATGTCCAATCCGTGGAAATGAGCCGTTTCCTCGGAGGAGAGGCGTTTTTTGACGGATTCTGCGCCTTCGATGACGCGGATGTCGTTTGGCGCGAGATTGAGGCGTTCCGCGATGAATTCGGCGAGCAGCCGGTCGAGATCATCACCGCCGAGCTGCGTGTCTCCAGCCGTCGCGAGCACTTGGAAGACACCATCACGCATTTCGAGCACGGAAATGTCGAACGTACCGCCACCGAGGTCATAGACGGCCACCTTTTGATGCTCGCCGAGCTTGTCGAGGCCGTAGGCGAGCGCGGCGGCGGTCGGCTCGCTCAAGATGCGCACGACTTCGAGCCCGGCGAGTTCTCCAGCACGTTTGGTCGCTGCACGTTGCGCGTCGTTGAAGAACGCGGGCACGGTGATGACGGCCTTTGACACGCTTTGCTCCAATGCGCGTTCAGCGACGGCCTTCAGATGCTTCAAGATTTCCGCCGAAACATCGACGGGTGTCGTTTTCAATTCGTTCAGAACATAAGGCGGCGCCCATCCGGATTCTCCGGCACGGCGGCCAATCAGGCGCTTGACCGAGGTGACCGTACGCGTGGGATGCAATGCGCGTTGTCGCAACGCGGGGGCACCGACGGTGACTTTGCCATCCTCGGCGATGCACACGGCACTCGGCGTGCTGCGGCTGCCGTGTTCATCGGCGAGCAGGATGGGGAATCCGCTGTCCACGACACCGACGAGCGAGTTCGTCGTGCCGAGGTCGATGCCGAGGATCAGTTCCGAGTTCAAAGTTTCAGGTTTCAAGTTCGAGGGTTGCTTAAACACGGGGCGGCGTTCAAAATCAAATCATGGAATTGCCCACCAACCAGCTCCTCTCCAAAAAGAACCTCAATGACGCCCAGATCGCCGGGGCGGCGGCGGCGTTGGTCAATCCTGCGATGGAATCAAAGGCAAAGGCTGATTTTCTGCGTGCCCTGGCGAAGAAGGGCGAGACGCCGGCGGAGATCGCGGCGTTTGTGCGGGAGTTTTTGAAGCTGGCGGTCGATCCAGGCCTGGATCGCACGAAGCTGCCGGGGCCGATGCTCGATGTCGTCGGCACGGGCGGGGACAAGCTGAATTTGTTCAACGTGTCGAGCACGGCGATGTTCATCCTCGCAGCGGGAGGCGTTTGTGTGACAAAGCATGGCAACCGCGGCATCACCTCGAAGGCGGGCGGCGCGGATGTGCTGGAGGCGCTGGGCATCAAGATTGATCTGCCGAAGGAGCGTGTCGTCGCGGGCATTGAGAGCATCGGGCTCGGATTTTTCTTCGCGCCGCTGTATCATCCGGCGTTCAAGGCGGTGGCCGAGGCGCGGAAGATGCTCGCCGCCGAGGGGCAGCGCTCAATTTTCAATGTGCTTGGGCCGTTGTTGAATCCTGGACGGCCGGACTACCAGCTCATCGGTGTGTTCGACCCGAAGCTGACGCGTGCCTTTGGCGAGATTCTCGTGCAGCTCAGCCGCAAGGGCGCATGGGTTGTGCATGGCAGCGCTGGAGCGGGACAGGGGATGGATGAGCTTTCCACCCTCGGCGTGAATGAAATTTGCGAGGTTGCCGATGGAAAACTGCGCGAGACGAAGCTTGATCCAAAGGCGCTCGGTTTTGGCAAGGCGAAGCTCGAAGAGCTTGTCGGTGGCGATGCGGCGGAGAACGCGGCGATTCTCGAGGGTGTCCTCGCGGGCACGATCAAGGGCGCGAAGCGTGACATCGCCGTGCTGAATGCAGCGGCGGGTTTTGTGATCACCGGCAAGGTGGCTGATCTCGCCGCAGGCAAGGCGCTGGCGGAGGATCTGCTCAATCGCGGCGCGGCGCATGTGAAGCTGCGGGCGATGCAGGATCTGTGTTGAGCATTTTCGTGCGAGACAGCGCGGCGGGAGGTGTTACGATGCGCACATCGTTTTCACCGTGCCACTGCCGTCCACCAGCGAAGTCATCGACACCGTTCAAAAAGTGCCATCCAGCACCTGGGTGACCTGGGGCACCATCGGCTTCATGTTCTTCGCGGCCGGGATGGCATTCGTGCGCGGCGTGATGAAGCAGATCACGGGTGTGCTGGCGCTGGCTGTGTCCGTGGGCGCTGCCTACTATGTGTTCCGGCATCGCGTGCTGCTTTTCGGCGCCTCTGCCATGAGCACGGATCATCTCCTGATGCTCTGTGCCGCGGCGGGGCTGCTGACGTATTTTTTGTGCAAGGGCGGGCTGTATCTGCTGGCCGGATTTGGTTTCATGAAGCTCACGGGAGGCGTGGATGGCTGGAAAGGCATGTTCATGAGCTTTCTGCCGTCGGGAATGCTGCTGTGGATCGCCACCATGGTGCTGCGCCTGGTGGGCAACTTGGAAGGGATGGAGAGTGCCGCGGAGGTCGTGAAGAAAGGCGGTGCGATTGAGAGCCAGGCGAAATCGTGGTTGCACAGCCTCAGCCAGCGCATGGACGGCACGCCCATCGGCAAGCTGGCCACGCGGCTCGATCCCTACGATCTCAAGGCCACCGCGAACCTCGCGCGTCTGCTCATTCTCTGGCCGGAAGGCAGCATGTGGCAGCGCCTCGCAGCACAAAGTCCCACGACCGCGCAGGCGCTCAATCATCCTCGGATTGTCGAGCTTGGCTATGATCCAGATGTGCGGAAAGCCATCGAGCACCAGGACTTCGCCGGCCTCATGCAGATGAAAAAGGTCGAGGAGGCCGCCAATCATCCGGATCTGGCACCTCTGTTGAGCGGATTGGCGCTTGAACAAGCGATGGATTCCATCGTTTATCAGCGCCCGCAGCCGGTGCGTTTGAATTGATGCCCGGAGGCTTCAGTTTCACACCCGCTCATGCCCAAGTACATCGTCACCATCGGTCTCGAAGTTCACGCGCAGCTCACCACGCGCAGCAAGATGTTTTGCTCGTGCCCGGTGGAGTACGGCGCGGAACCGAACACGCACACGTGCCCGACCTGCCTCGGTTTGCCGGGAGCGCTGCCGGTGCTGAATGCTGCGGCGATTGAAAAGACGATCCTCACAGGGCTGATGCTCGGCTGTGAAACGCCGCCAGTGGTGAAGTGGGACCGCAAAAACTACTTCTACCCGGACATGCCGAAGAACTACCAGATCACGCAGTTCGACCTGCCGCTGTGCCTTGGTGGCGGCGTGCCGCTGTATGATCTGGCCTATCCAAAGGACGCGCAGAAGAACATCGCGAATCCAGGCAAGGTGGTGAAGCTCACGCGCATCCATCTGGAGGAGGACGTGGGCAAATCGACGCACCACGAGAAGTTCACAACGCTCGACTTCAATCGTGCCGGCACGCCGCTGATGGAAATCGTCAGCGAACCGGACATCGACAGCGCGGAGGAGGCGTTCGCGTATCTTACCAGCCTGCGGCAGATACTGATCTACGGCGGAGTGAGCGATGCCGATATGGAGAAGGGCAACCTCCGCTGCGACGTGAACATCTCCGTGCGTCCCGAAGGGCAGAAGGAGCTGGGCGTGAAGATCGAGTTGAAGAACATCAATTCGATGTCCGCCGTGCGCCGGGCCATCAAGGCCGAGACGGAGCGCCAGATCGACATCCTGGAAGGCCGCAATCCCGAGAAACTGGTGCAGAGCACACGCCGCTGGGACGATGACCTCGGCGAGACGACGCTCATGCGCTCCAAGGAAGATGCGCATGACTACCGCTACTTCCCCGATCCCGATTTGCTCCCAGTTCGCACGCCTGATCTCGTGGCGAAGGTGAAACAGCATGTTCCCGAGCTGCCGCATGAAAAACGGGCGCGATTTGAGAAGGACTACGGCTGCAGCGCTTACGACGCCGGTGTGCTGGCGAGTGAGAAGGAGCTCGCCGCGTGGTATGAGGCCGCCGTGGCCGCCGACAAAGGCGTTCCGGCCAAAAAGATCGCCAACTGGGTCATCAACGACCTGCTCGGCGTTCTGAACGATCGTTCGCTCACCATCCACGATTGCCCGTTGAAGCCGGAAGCACTCAGCGCGCTCGTTTCCACCATCGAGGCCGGGAAAATTTCCAACAATCAGGCCAAGGAGGTCTTCGCCGAGATGTTTGAGACCGGCAAACCCGCCGCCGACATCATCAAGGCCAAGGGATTCGAGCAGGTCAGCGATACCGGCGCTCTAGAAGCCATCGTGGAACAAATCCTCGCCGCCAACCCGGACAAAGTGGCCGAAGTCAAAGGTGGCAACGACAAGGCCATGAACTGGTTCACCGGCCAGGCCATGAAGGCCAGCCAAGGCAAGGCAAACCCGAAGATGGTCACGGAGATCGTGCGGAAGAAGGTTTTGGGGTAGCCGCTGCGCGGCAATGACGAAACCAGAATGAGGAATGTCGAATGAAGGCCGAATGACCCAGGGACACGGAATCCACGATTTGGGGCATTGATTCGTCATTCGCCATTCTGATTTCGTCATTTTCCCACCCTCCGCCCCGCCCACACCAAGGCGTACAAACCCCTTGCGCCCTCCGCCGGGTCAGTTATTCTCCGCGCCCTTTTTCAGACCACCCCCAGCCCCTTCTTTTCACCATGTCCCAGCATAGCAGCCTCAAGACCGCCGGTTCCGTCGGCACCAAGCGCAGTGTTCTGAAGCGCGGTGAGCGCATCAAGCTGCTCAAGTCCCGTGGTCAGTGGAAGGAAGGCCGTCTGCCGACGAACCTGCCGAAGACCAAGCCGGAATAAGGCTTCCCCGTGCGCCTCAATCGTTATCTCAGCCAGTGCGGCGTGGCCTCACGGCGTGGGGCGGAGGAAATCATCCTCGGTGGACGTGTGTCGATCAATGGTCATGTCGTCACCGAACTGGCCACCCAGGTGCAACCGGACGACAAAGTGGTCGTCGATGGTTCTCCTGTGCGTGCCGAAACGCCGGTTGTCCTCGCCTTGAACAAGCCGAAGGGCTACCTCTGTTCCCGTGGCGACACGCATGAGCGGATGACGATTTACGACCTGCTGCCGCTGAAGTATCAGAACCTGCATCACGTCGGCCGTCTCGACAAAGAAAGCGAAGGCCTCATCCTCCTCACCAACCGTGGGGATCTCTCGCACCGGCTGATTCATCCGAGCCAGGGGGCCGAGAAGGAATACGAAGTCGTCGTCGATCAGGCGATGACTGCCGAAGTGATGGCGAAACTGGTCAAAGGCATGATGACCGAGGAAGGTTTCGCCCGTGCTGAACGCGCGTGGCTCGACACCGCCTACCGGGCGCACATCGTGCTGAAAATGGGCCTCAAGCGCCAGATCCGCATGATGCTCTATTACCTCGGCTACGAGGTGGTGCGCCTCACCCGCACCCGCATCGGCTGGTTGAAGCTGCATGGGCTGGCCAAAGGCTCCTACAAAGAGATCACCCCCGTCGAGGTCGAACGTTTCTTCAAAGAGGAGTCCACCAAGCCCAAGCTCGGGCGCAAGCCTGCGGCTGAAGGTGAAGGCGGCAACGACCGCCGCCCGCCACGTCCAGCGCGTGAGTCCGGGGCAGGCGAAAAGCGTTTCAAACCTTCGCGTGGCAAACGCAGTGGTCCTCAGGGCCGGTTTTCCGACGAATTTTCTGACGAGAAACCTTCTCGCTTCAAACCGAAGCGCGGCTCCTTCAGCTCGCGACCACGCTCAGGCGGAACGGGGCGGGACGAACGTCCCAGCGGGCGCTCTGGCCCGCCAGCTCGCCGTCCAGCTCCACGGGGACCTCGCCGCGGTCCGCCGTCACGCTGAATTCGCTCGCCTGGATGTAGTCGAGGTAATCGCACTCGGTATAACCATCGAGCAGCATGCCGCGCAGCAGTTGCAGGAACTCCATGCCGCCGAGACCGCGGAAAATGATCAGGTCGAGTTTGCCGTCGGTGTTTGAGGCATCACGGAAGAGCGGGAACGGGCCGCCGTAGTGCCTGCCGTTGCCGATCAAGACAACGGTGCCCAGCAGCGGTGCTTTGCCATCAATCTGCACGCTTAATGTCGGAGCCGGGCGCATCAGCACGTTCACGGCGCTAATCACGTAGCTCAGCGGCCCATATTTTTTCTTCTGCTCCCATGAGGTCTCCTGCACGATCTGCGCATCGAGTCCCATACCAGCGAGCTGCGCGAAGTAGCGATCATTCGCCATCCACAGGTCGATCTCGTCGCGTTTGCCGTTGCTGATGCGTTTCCAGCATTCGGCGATATCCTTGCCCGGCAACTTCAACTCGACCGAGAAGACGTTCATCGTGCCGAGCGGCAAAACGGCCAGCGCCGTGTGTTTTTCACCCGGCTTGCGACGCGCATTCGCACGGCAGATGCCTTGCAGAACTTCGTTCATCGTGCCGTCGCCGCCAGCAGCCACGACGAGTTCATGACCTTCGGTCGCCAGCCATTCAGCGATGACCGCTGCGTCTGCGGGGCCTTTGGTCAGATGAACCTCCGGCTCCGGCGAGAGCTTGCGGATCGCGTGTTCGAGCGCCGCAGCCTTGGTGCTGCGTGCGGCAGGATTCAAAATGACCGGGATGGGCATGGAGGGGCGCATTTCTGGCACGCTGCGGGCCGTTCGCCAAGCGCCATCAGCCGAGCTTGTGAAACTTTTCACAAAATCGGGTTGCCGCTCCCCTCCCCGCTCCGATAATCGGCCAAACGCCCCTTTTCCTCTTCGCTCATGCCCGCTCCTGCTGAAGCCCCCGCTGCCACGCCCGCCGCACCTCCGCCTGTTGATACGGTGAATGTGCAGATCGACGGCGTCTGGCATAAGTTCCCCAAAGGCACGCGCATGATTGAGGCATGCAAGCAGGTTAAAAAAGAAGTCCCGCACTACTGCTACCACCCGAAGCTTTCCTCCCCCGGCAACTGCCGCATGTGCCTCGTCGAAATGGGCATGCCGCCGCGTCCAGCGCCCGGTCAGGAGCCGGAAAAAGACGAGCACGGCATGCCGAAGATCGGCTGGATGCCGCGTCCTGTCATCGCGTGCGCCAACACCGTCGCCGAAGGCATGGGCATTCGCACCGAAAGCATCCTGACGCAGGAATGCCGCAAAGGTGTGATGGAGTTCCTGCTCATCAATCATCCGCTCGACTGCCCGATCTGCGACCAGGCTGGCGAGTGCCGCCTGCAGGAGTTCAGCGTCGAGCACGGCAAAGGCGAGAGCCGCTTCCGCGAGGACAAGGTCAAGAAGCCGAAGAATGTCGATATCGGCCCGCGTGTGCGACTTGATGATGAACGCTGCATCATGTGCAGCCGCTGCATCCGCTTCACCGCCGAGATCGCTGACGAGCCGGTGCTCGGCTTCACCGAACGCGGCAGCCACACCACGCTCGCTGTGCATCCCGGCAAGCGCCTTGAGCACAACTACTCGCTCAACACAGTCGATATCTGCCCCGTCGGCGCGCTCACCAGCACGGATTTCCGCTTCCAGCAGCGCGTGTGGTTCCTCACCGAGACGCCGAGCATCTGCACCGGCTGCGGCCGTGGTTGCAACATGGAGATCAGCGCCCGTGGCGACACCGTTTACCGCCAGACACCGCGCGACAACAACGACGTCAACTCCACCTGGATGTGTGACAGCGGCCGCCTCGACTTCCATTTCGTGAACAGCGAGTTCCGCCTCACCGATCCGATGCTCAAGACCGGTGGCAAACACAGCATCACCTCGTGGAAACAGGCGCTTAACGCCGTCGCCACCGCTTTGGTCGGCAAGAAAGGTGACGAGATCGCCATCATCGCCAGCGCCCGCATGACGAACGAGGAATTGTTCTTCGTGAAGCATCTCGCCGCCTTGCTCGGCACACCGAACCTCGATGTCGTCCCGCGCACCGGCGGCGGCGACAACTACCTGCGCTCCGACGATCTCAATCCGAACACCAACGGCGCGAAACTCATCCTCGGCATCGAACCGGGCGCCAAACTGGCCGACATTCAGGAAAAAATGTCCCGCGGTCTGCTGCGCGGCGTTCTGGTCCTCGGCGAGAACTTGCTCAAGCTCGGCTTCTCACAGCGCGATTTCGAAAAAGTGCCGTTCATCGCCTCTTTGCACACTCTTGCCAACGCGAGCGCCGAACTCAGCGATGTTGTCCTTCCTGGAACCGCTTACGCGGAAAAGCGCGGCAGCATGATCAACGTCACCGGCCGCCTGCAACGCCTCAACAAGGCCGTCAAGGCGCCTGGCAACGCCCGCGACACGTGGGAGATCCTGCACGACCTCATCGTCGCCTGTGGTGGCGGCAACGGCATCCACACCATCGAGGATGTCTTCAAGCGCCTCGCCGCCGAAGTCCCCGCCCTCAGCGGCCTCACCTTCTCCAAGATCGGCGATCAAGGCATCCAGGTGCTCGAAACCGCCGAGAAGATCCCGCTCCTCGAGCGCGAGAAGGAACGCAAGACGAAGGGCATCATTGTGGGCTGATGCGGCGGATGCATCCGCCATCACTCGGATGGCGATCTCTCGAAATGCTTACTTCTTCGAGGCCGGTTCTGTTTCAGGCACGGGCAGCGCCTTGCGAATGACCATCTTCGACACGCCGTAGATGAGCGTGCTGCGTCCGGGCTGCCATTGATAACCGATGCCAAATGGAATCGCGGGCACTTCGTTCTTCCGGTAATACTCGGCGAGATCGGACTGATAGTGCTGTTTGAACAGGTTGATCGGGCCCGGATACCAGCCAAAGGCCCTCACGTCCCACATGTCACGCGGAAAATCACGCCAGGGGATGCCGGAGTCGTCCTGCGTCATGGTGTGGCAATGCATCAGGAGATAATCCCGGATGTTGGTGAACTCGCTGAGATGCATGAGATACGAGGCGGACTTGGTGAAGCCATTCATGACTCCCAGCGTGTCGCAGAAGCGCAGGAAGGATGGATTCAGCTTGAGCGCCCAGTTGGCAATGTCAGTGGCGAAGTAGTAGAGTGTCTGCGTCTGACCTTTCGTGCCGGTGAAGGTGATGCGTGCTCCGGGCGTTTTGGTTTCCTTGTCGGTGATGACCTTGCCATCTGCAGCAATCCAGACTTTTTCGACGTTTTGGATGAAACAACCACAACGGGCAAGAAAGACGTACAGCACCGGCAGCGTGCCGCTGAGCTTTGTGGCCTTGAGGTCCTTCTTCATGTCGGCAGTGATGAAGAAGCTGAAACTGAGCGACGCATTGAGCGTGGTGCGCAGATTACGCAAGGAAGCTCCGAGCTCGCCTTCGCTGAGCTTCGTCACATCCGGCAGCGAACCCACCGGCTCGACAGCGGCCAGCACATACGTGGAGGCGTTCGGGAAGAAGGTGTGGGCGTGCAGAAAATCGGGGCCGCTGAACACGTAGAGCAGCGGCTCGGTGCTGTTCACGGCCTCCGGCAGGCCCAGCGGAGCCCATTCGCGGATCGAATGGAACTGGCGCTCCTCGGCGTCAGCCCAGGCGGCGTCGAGTTCCTTCGCATGAGAACGGAAATCACCGCGTTCGGCCAATTTCGCCAGCGGGGAGCCTTCTTGCGACAGTCCCGCGAGGAATCGTGCCTGGTCGTTCGGCGTGGGTTCAAGCGCAAAGGTCCATTGAGCCAGGACAAGCAGGAGAACGGCAGATTTGTTCATGAGGTGCGATCTGTACGCGGCGAAATGAAAAAGACGATCAAACCCAGTGCGATCAAGCCGAGGCCATAGAGCGAGGCATTGCGCGAAACCGCGTCAATCATGAGGAACACCATCATCCACAGGCTGATGGCGAGGAAAAGCAGCGGTGTGATGGGATAGCCCCAGCAGCGGTAGGGACGCGGCAGGTCCGGTTGCTTCCAGCGCAGGACAAACAGCCCCACCACCGTCGCAAAGGAGGCAAGCTGAATGCTGAACTGCACCGCGGTGAGCACTGTTTTGAAGCTGGCGGTGAGCAGCAGCGTGATGACGATGGAAAGTTGTACGAACAAGCCGGTGACCGGCACGCCGTGCTCGTCGCAAGCCGCGAGTGGTTTGAGGATGCGCATGTCCTCGCCCATCGTGTGAAGCACCCGCGGGCCGAGCCAGGTCATCGCGCTGATGCTGGAAGCGAGACCAAGACAAATCAGGCCGGACATGATCTTGCCACCGGTGACACCGAAGATGTGCTCCGCCGCCACGTGGCCCACGTCGAGCTTCCCCGCGAGCGAGCTGATGGGCGCGGCGTGCAGGAAGGAGGCGTTGAGCGCCAGGTACAGCACGGTGACGAGCAGTGTTCCGAACGCGATGGCTTTCGGCACGTTGCGCTGGGGCTCGCGGATGTCGCCGACGATGTAGGCGGCCGCGTTCCAGCCCGCATACGAGTACATGACGTAAACCAGGCTCACCGCGAATGGCTTGCTTGTAATGAGGCCCGCGTCAGCCGCCGCCGGTGTGAAACGCACCGGCACACCCTCGGCCATGATCCAGGCGGTGACGATGAAGATGCAGATGAGCGTCACTTTCAGCCACGTCGCCAGATTTTGGAAACGCGCGGCCATTTTCACACCACCGACATGCACGAGCGTGATGAGCCACACCATGACAAGCGACCACGTTGTCGCCGGCGCGTGCGGGAAGATCGTGGAAAAGTATTCGCCGAAAGCCATCGCCGCGAGGGCGATGGGTGCTGCGAATCCGACCGTCACGGACAACCAGCCGGAGAGAAAGCCCAGCGCCGGGTGAAAAATCTTCGAGAGAAAGTGATACTCGCCGCCGGAGCGCGGCAGCGCCGCGGCCAGCTCCCCGTAACACATCGCGCCACAGAAGGCGCACACGCCGCCGACGAGCCAGAGCACCAAAATGGTGAAACCAGACGGCAGGTCGCCCACCTGAAAACCCAGTGAGGTGAAGACGCCGGTGCCGATCATGTTGGCCACCACCACCGCCGTGGCGGTCACCAACGAAATGCCCTGCGCGCGTGCGGTGCTCATCTGGGCGATGGCTAAGCGCTCCTTCGCAGGGCGTCAACCCCGGGTCCAGGCCGGGTTGGTATGGACAAATACCGGGCTTGCAGAGCCCAAAAACGGGCTTTTGTTTTTCCCATGAAAACGACATCCTCACATTTAATCAGGGGGGTGGTCATCGCGGTCGCCCTGCTGGCGCTGTCGCAGGCGTGGAGGGTCGGTCAGCGTTCGGAGCCCGATCCAGTGCAAGACAAGGTCATTGCGGAGTTGAAGAAGGAACTCGTGCGGCCGGAAGCAATCTCCAAGCCGTTCGTTCCCTCGGAAAACTCCATCGAGTTTGTTCACAAACTGCGTCGGCCGCATGATCCGTGGAAGGATTCCACCGATCCAGACGATGTCTGGCATCAGCAGCGGCAACGTGCGTGTGAACTCTTGATCCGCCATGACCTGCCTGAGCTCGACAAGTAAGCAAAGCGCCACGGCGGAGGCAGCCGGCTGACACCCGTTCGCTTCCGCCGGGGAGCTGCTGTGAGTCAGAGGACTGGCTCAGAGGTCACTTCAACTTCCGGCCGAAATGGATCTCAAAGTACACGCCGAGTGCATCCGCCAGAGCCACGGCAAAACGGCGCCGGTCCTCTGGTCGTTCGCGCACATTGTGCCAAGGGCACTCCACCTGGATCGCGCTCACCGTACCGCCATCGCGTGAACCATGCGCGGCGACATCGTACACGCCGCTGAAATATCCAGCCATCAACGCCGGGTGGTACTTGGTTGGGCTTGGCAGACAGCGGAATCCGCGAAATTCCAAAAGGCCACCGAGGCTCTGCGGGCCGCGAACAAGTTCCGCGAAGGTCTGGGGCGAGCGTTTGTCGAGCTCGCGGATGCACGTCGCGGCGATCAAGGCAGCATTGGCGTTCAATTCAGCGTCGCTCTGCTTGAGCTGGTCTCCTTTGATGAGGTAGCCGAGTTCCACACGCTGGTCGAGATGTCGGTGGCCATGGATGTCGAGCAGCAGGCCGTAACCGTGTTTCTTCCTGATGGAATCACACGCCTTTTGTGCGCCGTCGTGAAAACGATGCCACGCCGCCTCCGAGGTCGGATCGCCCTGGGCGGCCTCCTTGATCTCTCGATTCGGATCGAGTTTGGAACGGTGCAGGTGCGAGATGATGGCATGCGGTTTGCCTCCATAACGCAACTGCAGCTCCTCGATGAGCGCCTCGGCCAGCGGGATTGTGTTGGAGTCCATGCCAGAGACGCCATAACGTCGCGCCAGGATGTTGTCGGGCTTCAGAGCGCCGCCATGTGGCACAGTGAGAACGATGGGCAGCGTGCCGGAACGCACCTCGATGAATTTGTCGAGTTCGGCCGTCTGCGCGTGCAGGCTCGCGGCGGAAAAAAGGAGAAAAATCGAGATGCGCATGATTGGCGGCAGTGAAAGAGAGTTCGGTGCACCTTGCCACGTTTTTTCTCGCTCATGATCCATCGTCTTCTTCTCCCGCTGCTGTTTGTCACCTCGATCTCCCGCGCCGGCAACTGGCCTGAGTGGCGTGGCCCGTCCGCCCAAGGCCACGCGAACGCCTCCGGCCTGCCGGAAACCTGGAGCGAGACGAGCAACGTCGCCTGGAAGACGCCGCTGCCCGGTCGCGGGCACTCCACGCCGCTGATGTGGGGTGATCAAATCTGGCTCACGACGGCTTTTGAGAAAGCTGCGACGCCGGAGGAGACGAAACGTCGTCTGGAGTCGAACACCGGCGACCAGCCGGTTGTCGTGCTGTCATCGGTGAGCCTGCATGCGTTGTGCCTGGATCGGAGCAGCGGCAAAATCCTGCACGACATCGAGTTGCTGAACGTGAAGGAGCCGCAGTGGGCGCACCAGCTCAACAGTTACGCTTCTCCGACACCCGTGCTCGAAGATGGTCGCCTCTACGCGCATTTTGGTGCCTTCGGCACGGTGGCGCTCGACACAAAGACACTGAAGGTGCTGTGGAAAAACGAGGAACTGCACGTCATGCACGAAAACGGCCCCGGATCGACCGCCGTGCTGTTTGGCGACCGCCTGATCGCGCACTTCGACGGCAGTGACCAGCAGTTCATCGCCGCGTTTGACAAGAACACCGGCAAGGTCGCGTGGAAAACATCGCGCAGCGGCGAGATGGACCCACGTGCGCAACAACGCAAAGCCTACGGCACGCCGCTGATCGTCACCATGAACGGCCAGCCCACCGTCGTCAGCTCCGCTGCCAACAACATCTATGGCTACGATCCGCAGACTGGCAAAGAGCTGTGGAAGATCCATTACGGCGAGCTGGGCTTCTCGATGTCCACCGTGCCCGTGGCTGACGACCAGCAGATTTACTTCAGCACCGCGTTCGGCAAATCAGCCATGGTTGCCCTGAAATACGCCGGATTGAAGACACCCGAGGTCACTTGGCGGAACAACAAGAATGCGCCCAAGATGTGTTCGCCCGTGTTGCATGACGGACTGCTGTTTTACGTCGATGACGGCGGTATTGTGAGCTGTGTGGACGCCAAGACCGGCGAGGCCTTCTACCGCGAACGCATCGGCGGCAAGTTCAGCGCCTCGCCGATCCTTGCCGATGGCAAACTCTACTTCTGCAGCCGCGAAGGTGTCGTCAGCATCGTGCCCGCGGCGAAGGAATTCAAAATCCTCGCCCAGAACACGCTCGATGGCCCGATCATGGCCAGCCCAATCGCAGATGGCAGCAGCCTGTTCATTCGCACGGACAAGGCGTTGTATAAGATCGGGAAGTGAAACAGGAGCGCGAGCATCGCGAAGCCTGCCCGCCTGTTGAGCGGTTTCAGTGGACGATCCGGCTTCGCGTTGCCGAATCATGGTGCGTCACGTCAGGAATGTGAGGCGAGTAGAATACTCGCGCTCCGCTACTTCAGTGCCGCACGCAGCACGGGCTCGAAGATGTCGGCCTGGCGCATGAAGCCGAGGTCAGTGCCGTGGGAGGCGTCGTTGGAGCCTTCAGCATCGGTGCCGTAGAGCGCGTCACCGCTGATGTAGTGGAGGTTGGCGACGTTTTCCTTGATGAGTTGCTCATACGCGGCTTTGAGGGCTGCGTGATTGTCGTCGTGGAATTTCGCCTTGGCGGGCGTGATCCATGAATTGGTGAAACGGCGGTCCTCGACGAGGACGATCGGCGTGGTGGCATGTTTGGAGCGCAGTTGCTTCACCAACGGCACGCATTTCGCCGTCACATCAGCGGGGCCCATGTTTGGCAGGCAGTCGATGACGATGGCGGCTGGATCGAGTTCGTTGATCAGGTCGCCCACTGCGGCGTCCATGCGGCCGTTTCCGGAAAAGCCGAGATTGATCACCGGACGGTCGAGGCGGCGGCCCAAAATCGCCGTGTGCACCATGCCGGGGCGCGAAGCGTTCGCGCCGTGCGTGATTGAGGTGCCGTAAAACACGATGGGTTTCTCACGCGGAGCCAGTCCCTCGAATTTCGCACCCGCAGGCACGCCGATCTCGAGTTTTTCGATGCCGTTGTAGAGCGGCAGGTAGGCGGCGAATTCATGCTCGCCCGGCGCGAGGTCGCTGATCATGACGGTTTCCATGTGCTGCTTGTCCGGCTTCGGGCAGGCGACCCAGCGCCATTTGCCCTCAGAATCGCGGGCATAGAGATCGAGTCCGCTCACACCGGTGGCCGGCATTGCGGGCATGGCCAGATTCGACTTGGAGAGATCGTAGCGGCAGTAGATCGCCTTCGCGTCGGTTTTGAAGCGCACCATCATGCCTGCGCTGTCGCGGCTGAGGCTCCATACGGTGGGCGTCACCTTGCCGTCTGCTTTTGCCGGGAAGCGATCAAACCAACGTTTGCGCTCCTGATCCGCCCAGCCGCGGCCTTCCACGCCCCACTTCGTCACGTCATTCCATTGCGCATCCGCCGGAATCGTCGGCCCTTTGGGTTTCGCCGGCGCCTTGGGGGCGGCGGTTTGGGCAAGCAGTGAGGTGCTGACGAGGAAGGCGAGAAGGATGGCTGGTTTCATGGTTTGTAGTTCGGGCTTCAGCCCGTGAAGAGTGTCAGGAAGAACGGGCTGAAGTCCGAACTACTAACGGCAACAAAGCCGAAGCAAGCCACAAAACGAAACCGCGGGCTCAGGAGCCGCTCCAGACGAAGGTCACCGGCTTTTCGATGTCGGGATGCACGCTGTGATGCACGGGACAGCCGAGGGCGGTGGCTTCCAGCAACTTGCGGTCGGGATGGCCGGCTGGCAGCGGGATTTCGATGGTGACGGGCAGGCGCACGATGCGGCGCGGGCTGTCCTCACTCATGTGTTTTTCCACACTGACCTTCATGCCGGGCAGGTCGTAACCTTTTTGCTGCGCCTTGATGCCGATGACGGTGGCCATGCAGGTGGCAAGCGCGGTGGCAACGAGGTCGGTGGGGCTGAAGGATTCGCCTTTACCGTGGTTGTCCACGGGCGCGTCGGTGACGAGATGGTTTTTCGACGGGCCGTGGGTTGCCTTGCAGCGCAGGCCGCCTTCGTAATTAACGCTGATGGAGACGGCCATAAGGGAATGACGAAATCAGAATGACGAACCGCGCTGGTTTACTGCGCCGTGATGATGCCGTTCATGATCGCCACGTGGCCCGGGAACGTGCAGAAGTAGGGGTATTCACCCGCGGCGGGCAGTGTGAACTCGATGGACTCGCTCTGGCCCGGCTGCAGGAGCTTCGTGTGCGCCATGATGTCGGGGGAATCCGGGATGTAGCCTTTGTCCACGAGCGTCATCGCGCTCATGGCGATGGCCATCATGTTGGCCTTCGTGCCGAGCTTGCCGACCACGACATTGTGCGGCTGCGGCAGGGTGGGATGCATGTTGGTGAAGGTGATCTTCACCTTCTGGCCGGCCTTGGCAGAGATGCTCTTCGTGTCGTAGGCGAGCGGATTGGCCGGATCAGGCTTGATGGTGACTTCGAGAACCGGGCCGCTCGCAGCAGGTGCAGCGGCAGCCGGAGCAGCAGTGGTTGCGGCTGGTGCTGTGGCGGCGGGAGCAGCCGCAGGTGCTGCGGCAGGCGCAGCGGCGGCCACAGGCGGATTCGCAGCCTTTGGCTTGGGAACCAGCGAGCCGAGACCTTCACACACAAAAGCCAGCACCCAGAGCAGCAAGACACCGGCGGAACTGACGCCAATGACGGTGTTGACGATGGACCAGAAGGACGTGGGACTATCAGTGGAGGACGAGGGTGCGGACATGGCTTTGGGGAAGATTGAGCGCGCATGAGAGCACAGGCGGGCGTGAAAGCAACCGTCGTTCTGCCGCTCAGGGAGCCACGGTGGTTTCCTCCATCGCCCGGCCGACGCGGCCTTCGATCAGGCGCAGGATGTCGTTGTGATGCGCTCCGGGAATTTCGTGGAAAACCACCACGCCGGAATGTGCGGCCGCGAGCTCCCGGCCCAGGTGAACGGGGATGACCTCATCGTCGCTGCCGTGAAAAATCACGACACGCGCACCTGTGCGCGAGGCGACATGACGAAGTGTTCTTCGGTTGTCGAACCGGTGCAGGTTTAAGTAACACAATGGCCAGCCGAGCACGATGCGGCCCATGTCCGTCATCGTCGTGAAGGGCGAAATGAGCACCGCGCGTGTGAGATTGAGGTCATCCGCGGCCATCAAGGCCGCCGCGCAGCCGAGTGAATGGCCCAGCACTGCTGTTTTGGGTTTTAATTCCGCATCGGTGGTGCCCAAGTGCCGCGCCAGCGCCGAGAAGGCGGCCTTGCCGCTGTCCCGGATGCGTCCTGGCGTCGGTTTGCCGGCGCAGTCGCCATAGCCTGGATAATCGACAAGCAGATAGGCGAAGCGACCGTCCCATCCGCTGGTGAAATGCAGCCAGTCGAGCGCCAGGGAGCCGTTTCCAGCGAAGCACAGCCACAGTGTCTGTGGCGGACCTGCGGCAGGATTGCGCGGCGGGATGTAGAAGGCTGTCTGAGTACCCTGCGAAGTGGTGAAAGTGATCCGCGCACCGTTGGCGTTGCGGAGCATGGTCTCATACTCGGCACGATACGGGTTCGGGTGGTAGATGAGGCTGGACTGGCAGCCGAGCAGAAAGATCACGGGCGTGAGGATGATGATGGCCGTGAGGCGCAACAGCTTTTTCCAAAGTGGAATGACAGCCGGCATGGGGGCAAGGGAGCGAGGAAGCAGGTTGTCGTCAACGCACCGCCGTCCAGCGCATGCGATAGAAATACGGCCCTGCGGGTGAAGGCGAGGGCTGCCACGTGTGGGTGAAGGCAGGCGTGCCGTCCGCTGTGCGGAACGTGTGTTCCGTGGTCCACGGATCAGCGAGGTTGGGTGAGCTTTCGATCGTGTAAGTCATCTGTGGGTCGAGATTGACCGCGTCCAGAAAAAGCTGCCCGTCGGTGAAGCGCGGAGCCAGCAGCGGGCCATCCCCAAGCTGCGCATCCCACGCGAGTCCGTAAGAACGGCTGTTGGTGTCGGAGGTGATTTCGAGCGCATACTGCCCCGGCGGCAGATTGTAGAGGAAAAGGTGCTCCACATTGTCCACGCTGCTGCTGGAGGTGCTGACGGCGCCACCGACTGTGACGAAACCCGACGACGCGTAGAGGCGCAGCGTGAGATTGGCGAGCGTGGGGTTGTAGTTCAGCGGATAGTTGGGGAAGGCACGATGCCACGTCAGCGCGGCGGAGAAGGTGCGGGCAAATCGTCCCGCAGGGATGCTGAAAAAGTAACGACGCCCGTTTGCGCTGGTTGTGGTGGTGGCGAAGTCCCATCCGCGTGATGGCCGCTCGACGGTTGTCGAGAAAGTAAACTGGCCGCCTTGCTGGATGTAGTAGGTGCTGCGCAGGTTCAACTCGCCCGCGCCGAAGACATCGTCATAAGGCTCAGCGTCCACATCGCGCTGCCATTGGGGCAGGTTTTTCTTCGTCGCTCCAGCCAGAAGCTGCGCTTTGATGACCTGCGGCTTCTGTGCGCTCGCATTGCCGGAGGCGGTGGCGGTCTGGAGCAGCACGGCAGCACAACCAGCGATGATGGGAGAAGCGTAGCTGGTCTGGCCTTCGTTCACCACGAGGTCGGGCTTCATGCGACCGCTGCCGTCGGTGTTGGTGCCACCCTGGCTGTGGACGCCCGAGAGCAGACCGGCGGTGATGGCGTGATAATTGTTGCACATCAGAGCGGGCATGGCGCCGGTGTTGTTGTTCAGCGGCGTCGCCGCGCTGCAACCATCACGGTCGATCATGAAATCGAAGCGGCGGAGCGTGGTGTCGTTGGCAGTGCCTGCGTCTCCGATCCAACTGTGGTTCTGCACGCGACCAGGGAAGGTTGGCGGCGCCACTCCGCTGTTGAGGCGGTTGAAAAAGTCGTTCGCCGTGTAAAAATGAACTTCCGTGGCGCCACGTGCCACACTGAGGTCGTTGGCGTAAAAGTAGGACGAGACGGAGAACGCATGGCTCCGGTAGGTCCCTTGTCCGGTTTCGGGATAAAACGTCTTGCCGGTGTGAATGCCCGTGCCGCTGAAGGCACCAGGTCCTCCCGCCTGGGGCAGATAATCCGGCGGCGAGGCACCTGAGTCGGCCTCCGACTGCAGCAGGATGATGCCCGCGCCGGTCGGCATGGAGGCTCCCAGCTCGCTGGCAAGCTGCGTATATCCAATATCATCCTGCCAGGTGGCATGCAGCACTGCGGCGAAGCCCAGCCACAGCACCACACCCACGCTCTGCGGTGACAGTCGTGGGAAAACACAGGCTGGAGAAGGGCGGGGCATGAAGCGGGTGCGGAAATGACACCTTTGACGTGTAAAACGTTGATCCAAAAGCGCCTGTTTAACCCGCCGGAACAGCGATGGGAAACGTATCTTCACAAGAAACACCGTGTTCGGACGAACCCAACCCTTCTCACGTCATGAAAACCATTCTTGCACGCCGGTGCTGGTGGTTCCGAGCGTGCCGGTGCCGCAGAAGCAGCCTGTGAAGGCAGCGGTGCCACAAACCCGGCCGGAAACCGAGATGACAGGTGTGATGGCCACGTCCCAAAACTCCACGCTCTTCTTCTCCAGCGACGCTTGAAGCGCTTCCAGCGCAGGAAGCAGCCGCCGGTTCAGCTCCTGCGCCACGGCGACGTGCATCGCCGTGGGAAAGGTGTCGTTGCTCGACTGCCCCAGATTCACATGGTCGTTCGGATGCACGGGTTCCTTCGAGCCCAGGGGCGTTCCGGCGATCTGGCAGACGCGGTTCGCGATCACCTCGTTCACGTTCATGTTCGTGCTCGTGCCCGAGCCGGTCTGGTAGATGTCGAGCACGAAATGCGCGTCCAGTTTGCCTGCGGCGACTTCCAGCGCGGCCTGCTCGATGAGCGCGGCCTTGTCTTGTGCGAGGATGCCAAGTTCCGCATGCGTCCTCGTCACGGCCCACTTGATGAGCCCGAAGGCATGGATGACCGGCGGCGGCACAAGACGTCCGCTGATCGGAAAATTCAACACCGCCCGCTGCGTGCTGGCTCCATACAACGAATCCGCCGGCACGGTCATCTGGCCCATGCTGTCTGTTTCAAGGCGTGTGTTCATCACAACAAGGAACGTTCATGGTACACAACGAACCGGGACCCGCTCGTGGCCGCACCCAACGCACTTTCTGCCGGAACGCTTCTCTGGCTCCCTGTTTCCAAGCGCCGGCAAAAAACGAGGTTGCTTGCGCTCCAGTCAAATCCGCCTTCACGCGCGAGCACAACCGTCCTGAACTCAAATCAGAGGTATTGATGCCCAAGATTATGAAGCCAAGTTAGGCTGCATAATGCCCGGCATGTTTTTTTGCGTTGAAACGACAAGTAAGACGGCCAACAAAAAAGATCAGATAGCCAAAGAAAACCGAATCCGTGCAGCCGGAGGAACGTTCATAAGGGATCGAACCACTGGTAAACTTGTGGATGTTTCAGGGAAAAAGACCCGTACTCGAATCAGCAGACGACGATAACAGATGAAAGACTATCTAATAGATGAAGCCTCAGGCCATTTTGCTACGACCAAAAGTCGTGCTTACCACGAACAAGTGCGGCTCTTTTTTGACTGCATTATCAACTATCTACAGTCGAACGGTTTAACCGCTCGAATTCTTTTGAAACCTGGTGAGACAACAGATGAGAAAACAAAAATCATGAGCTCTGACCTAACTGAGGTTGGATTGGAACTGATGGGCGCATGTTATGACAAATGGCTCAAAAGCCACGACCGTGGTAAACCAATCACGGACATGACAATCTTTGACAAAGAATTGGCTAAACTACGAAAGTAGTCTTCTGCCGTCGATCCCGCCACATGGCGCAGCTACAGCGTGCGCCTGCGGGATGCGCGCACGGGCTGGAACATCTTCGACATCACGCTGCTGCGTCCGGCGGGCTGGATGGCGGAGCACAGCCGTCATGTCGAAGGCCACGCCGAGGTGTGGGTGGACTTCGAGGAGCTGCACGCCCGCGGCTGGGCGGAGGTGATCGAGGAAGCGCCCTGCCCGCCCATCGCGGAGGGCGGTGGCCGGGTGGTGACGGCGACGATCACGCATGCCAATGACGACGTGCGCACGCTGACGCTGAGCAGCGGGGAGACGCTGTTCGTCACGGGGAATCACCGCATGTTCAGCGCCACGGCGCAGGACTGGGTGCCGGTGAAGGACTTGTCCATCGGCGAGGAACTGCAAACCTCACGCGGTCGGGAGAGCGTGGCGGCTCTGTGGAAAGCATATGCCATTTAGTTGTTGCTGTCATCCAAGGCTGTGGATGGCGCGGAACCGGGCTCGAGGATACGCCATTGTGTGAGCACCAAAAAACAACCGGAGGCCGTTTCCAGCCTCCGGTTGGGTGAGTTCAGCGGATGAGCACGTCTGGCGATTTACTTCACCTCAGCAAGCACGCGCTTGATGTCCTCGGCCTGCTTGTCGGTGGCCGCGGCGTAGTCCTGCCACACGACTTTGCCGTCCTTGATGAGGAAGCAACTGCGCTTGGCGAGGTTGAGGATGCCTTTGGCCATCTTCTCCACCTTGAAGGCGGCGACGATTTTGCCTTCCGGATCGGCGATGAGGTCGTAGGGCAGGGTGAACTTGTCTTTGAAGGCCTTCTGCGCGTCGGCCTTGTCAAAGCTGACACCGAGCACCTGCACGCCCTGCTTGGACAGGTCGGCGAAGGCGTCGCGCAGGGAGCATGCCTGCTTCGTGCAGCCGGGAGTGTCGGCCTTGGGATAGAAGAAGACCACGGTGGGGCCTTTCTTGTAAACGTCGGCGAAGTTCACGGTGGCTCCGTCCTGGTTGATGCCGGAGACGGCGGGGGCGTCGTAGCTGACCTTTTCGCCTTCGCCTGCGCTGGCGGTGCCGAAGAGGGCGTTGAAGAGTGCGGTGAGCATGAGGAGACGGGTTTTCATGTGGGACGGAGGTTGGGGAGATTATTCAATGGTGGCCTTGAGACCGGGCACGGCACTGGCGAGTTGTTTTACGCCGGCCTTGGTGGCCTTGGACTGCCAGAGATAAACATTTTTGAGGCTCTTGATTTTGGCGAGGTGCTTCAGGCCGGCGTCGGTGATCTCGGTGCCGTAGAGATTGAGCGTGTCGAGTTTCTTGAGGCCGGTGAGCGCCTCGAGTCCGGCGTCGGTGATTTTTGTCTGACGCAGGTCGAGCGAAACGAGGCGCGGAAGCTGCGCGACGGTCTTCAACGCAGCATCAGTGATCACCGTGCGGCCCAGATCGAGTTGCACGACGTTTTCCTTGATGGCCAGGATGCCCTCCACCTTCGCGTCATCGCACTTGGAGACGCCTGTGAGGAAATCGACGCGAACGAGCGGGCTTTCCACCTTCACCGGCGACACCTGCGCGCCAGCGGCCTTCGCCTTGGCGAGATCGGCTTCGGCGAGCGGCTTCACTTCCTTTTCGAGCGCAGCGTAGAAGATGTCGTGCGGACGCGGCTTGTAGGGCTTGGTCGTTTCGGTCTGCGCGCCGACGGGCATGCCCTCGGTACTGCCGACCCAGCCACCGAAGTCAGCGCCTTCCTCGATCCACTTCTTCAACAGGGCGATTTCCTCCTTCGTCAAATCATCGCCTTTGGAGGGCATGTGGCCGTCGTCGTCCTTCGGCAGTGTGACGGACTCATAGATGCCGCTTTTGTCAGGAGCGCCCGGAGTGAGAACGGGACCGTTTTCACTGCCCTTGAGGATGGCCCAGGAGGCATCGAGGCGCAGGCCCGCCTTGGGTTCCTTTTTCTGGCCGTTTTCCGTGTAAGGCGCCTTGTGGCAGTCCACGCATTTTTTGGTGATGAAGGGGAGCACCTCCTTTTCGAAGCTCACAGCAGCCGGGGCGGTGGACACGGCAAGGAGGGCGAAACCGAGGACAAACAAAGAACTACGAGACACTGCTGGAGACATAGGCTGGTGAGGGATGGTAGGATTTCGGCGCTGACGGGGCGCGTCACCCGCCAAATTTGGGGCAGGGATAACGCTTGCTTGATGATCTTGTTTCATGGAAATAGCCCACTAACCCACGCCAACCATGAGCACGCCTCCGAAGCAAAAAATTGAAGCCGACTCGCTGCTGCGCCGCAACACTCTGGCCATCGTCATGGGAGGCGGGGCGGGCACGCGCCTTTTCCCGCTGACGGAGAACCGGGCGAAACCCGCCGTTCCGCTCGCTGGCAAGTACCGCATCGTCGATATTCCCATCAGCAACTGCATCAACTCCGGCCTGCGTCAGGTGTATGTGCTCACGCAGTACAACAGCGCATCTCTGAACCGGCACCTCGCGCGCACCTATCGCTTCGACCAGTTCACCCGCGGTTTCGTCGAGGTGCTCGCCGCCCAGCAGACGCCCGAGGGCGAGCGCTGGTACCAAGGCACTGCCGATGCGGTGCGGCAGAACCTGCGTTACTTCCTCGAGGGTGACTACGACTACTTTCTCATCCTCAGCGGCGACCAACTGTACCGGATGGATTACCGCATGCTGATGCGCCAGCATGTCGCCACGGACGCGGAGATCACCATCGCCACGATTCCGGTGGATGCGCAGGCTGCCACCGCGTTTGGCATCATGCACTCCGACGAAAGCGGGCGCATCTACGAGTTCGTCGAAAAGCCGAAGGATCCCGCCGTGCTGGAGACGCTCCGCATGCCGCCCTCCACGCTGGAGTCGCTGGGCATCGCACCGGATGCCGCGCGTTTCCAGGCCTCGATGGGCATTTACCTTTTCAACCGCGAGGTGCTCATCAACTGCCTCGACAACATGCACAACGACTTCGGGAAGCACATCATTCCCGACGCCATCAAGAACAGGCAGGTGCACAACTACAACTTCCAGGGCTACTGGGAGGACATCGGGACGATCCGCAACTTCTTCGACGCCAACCTCGATCTCTGCCGCGTGGTGCCGCAGTTTGATTTCTTCGAGAGTTCCGCGCCCATCTTCACCCACGCCCGTTTCCTGCCGGCCACGAAGATCAACGGCGCCACGATTCGCGGCGCGCTCATCGCCGATGGTGGCATCATCACTGATGCATACATCGAGACCGCCGTCATCGGCGTGCGTGCCAAGATCGAGCCCGGCACCACGATTCGCGACTGCATCATCATGGGTGCGGATTATTACGCTGGTGCCGTCGGCACCGATCCAGACCGTCCGCCGCCCGGCATCGGCCGCAACTGCCGCATCGAACGTGCGATCATCGACAAGAACGTCCATATCGGCGACAACGTGGTCATCACTCCCGAAGGCAAGGCGGACAACATGGACGGACCGAACTTCTACATCCGTGACGGCATCGTGTGCCTTCCGAAGGATGCGATCATTCCGGCTGGCACGTGGATTTGATGCCGCTGGGGGCTGGAAAATGTGCTAACCATCTGCGAGGACTGTACGTTTAGATGCCGCACCACCCACCATGAAGCTCACATCCGCTGTCCTCATCCTGGCCGTTGCTTCACAACTGGCCGCGCAGTCCTCCGAGTTCCGCACCTTTACCAACAGCGCCGGCAAGACGATCCAGGCGAAGGTCATCGCCGTTTCCGGGGCGAACGTGACGATCCAGATGGCCAGCGGCCAGCAGTTCACCCTACCGGTCGCCTCGCTTTCCGCGGCCGATCAGGAATACTTGAAAAAAGCTCCGGCTCCGGTGGCTGCCAAGCCCGCCTCCTCGGCGCCGAAGTTTTCTCCCGGGCCTTATGACAAGCTTGCTCCACAGGAAGTAAACGAGGTGGTCGGCCAGCCTTTGTTTGCCGACACCCCCATATGGGATGCGTCCGCGGAGGAGGTGGCGCAGAAACTGGGACTCAAGCCCGAATCCAAGACCAAGAAGTCCAGCAGCTTCCGCGCTTACACCAAGGACGACTACCAGTTGTTTGGCGCCCACCCTTTCTCCGTGGCGTTGTACGCGGAAGACGACAAGGTGACGAATCTTTCCCTCGTCTTCGCCAACAAGGGTGATCTCTTCAGCGCCAAAGGCGGCGGTGAGTTGCATTTCGACAAGGACACGCCGCCAGCACAGGCCGCGCAGATCGTCAAAACGGCCATGGACAAGGATCTGGAGGCGATCACCGCCACGCTGTCCAAAAAACTCGGTCCGCCGAAAAAGGAACGCTTTGGCGAGGGCAAGGTAGGCCGCATGAACATGCAGCGCTGGGACTGGCGCGGTCATGCCATCCTGCTGGCGGAGGCAGAAGGAGAGTATGTCGGCGTCCAGGTCGTCACCAGCGAGTTTGCTGATGCAGGAGGCAAGTCGGCCCGCACCGGCGACGCCATCATCCGCACCCAGGCACTCGCCAATGTCGAGAAACGCGAGAAGAGCGGCGATGTCGTGATCGGGGACATCCCGATGGTGGACCAGGGGCCGAAAGGCTATTGCGTGCCCGCCACCGCCGAGCGTGCCATGCGCTACCTCGGCGTGCCTGCGGACATGTACATTCTTGCCAACGCGGGAGAAACCGGTTTCGGCGGTGGCACCAGCGTGGATCTGCTGCTCCAGGGCGTGGGCCGGCACATCCGCAACAAGGGCCGTTCGTTTGACTCGTGGGACGGGGAGATGAAGCTGCGCGATCTCGTGAAATACATCGACAAAGGCGTGCCGGTCATCTGGGCGCTCTACAGCACCGACGAGTTCAACGACACTGCGAACAAGCGCACCAAGGAGCGTGCGGAAGTCGCCGACTGGGCCGCGTGGAAGACCAAGGTCACCGCCGAAGCCGCTGCCAACGCGTTGCGCAAAGACAAATCATCCGCCCATGTTGTGCTCATCATCGGTTACAACAAGGACACCAATGAAATTGCCTTCAGTGACAGTTGGGGCGAGCGCTACAAAGAGCGCTGGATCACGATTCAAGAAGCCGAGCTGGTTTCGCAGGGCCGGTTCTACGTGGTGGGATTCTGAATCGACGCAAACGCGCAGGAATCCACTTTTCCAACCACCAAATCTGCGCATTCTCGTGCTGGCTCTGAGCTTGAGCCACCATGGAAGCAGTCAACATCCAGTTTGCGCCCGCCACGGGCACTGAGGAAGAATGGAACGAGGCATATGCCCGTCTCGCCGACTATTTCCGCTCCTACCAGCTTCATAACCGCATCCGGCGCACGCAGCTCATCCTGGAAACACTGCGCAAGGCGGCCGAGGGGCATGCCAAGGATCCCACCCGCACTCCCACTGCTCACGCCATCGAGCAGGCGCGTCTGATGCTCCGCGAGTGGCTTGGTGTGATCTACAGCGACTTCAACCTGAGCGAGGCGCAGCTTGAGGCCACGGGGAGGCTGGGATTTCACCTTTCCGGCGGCCCTTCGCGCTGGCCGCAGTTCTTCCTCGACGAGGAAAACATGCCTGAGGACATGACCGAGGCCATGCGCTCCGTCTTGCGCACCTCCGGTCCGGGCATGCAGGTCAGCAAGATGACCCCGCGTGACATTGATCTCGGCATGTTCACCGATGTGGCGGATGACACCTTCGACCGGCTGGGCCGTCATCCCTTTCTGCGCTATTCAGTGCTGGTGGTGATCGTGGTTGGCGTGCTGGGCTATCTCTATTCCCTCTTCGGATGAGCGCACCCGCTGGCAGCCAGACTGTGAATCTCGCGATGACGGCCGGCATGCCGCCGAAGCGGATTTCGCGCACACGCCGCGCCACGTTTTTCTCGCTGGTCGGCCTTGGCACGATCGTCGGCGCGTGGCTGTCGTACATCTTCCTTTCGGAAAGCGGCATGCGCATGGGCGAATGGGCGCTGCTGCTGGTGTTTGTCCCGCTATACTACCAGCTCAATGTCGGCTTCTGGACCGCGCTCTTCGGCGTGTGGCTGATGAACCGGCCGAAGCCCGACGCGCTCAACCTCTGGCAAACGCTCACCGCCGACGACTACGAGCAGCCCATCTCGGCCAGCACGGCCATCATCATGCCCGTCTTCAACGAGGACGTGACGCGTGTTTATGAGGGCCTGCGCTCGATCTACCTCTCGCTGGAGGCCACCGGCCAGTCGCAGAACTTCGACTTCTTCATCCTCAGCGACTCCGACAAGTCCAGCCAGTGGATCGAGGAGGAAACCGCGTGGCTGGAACTCTGCCGCCAGCTCAACGCCTTCGGCCGCATCTTCTACCGCAAGCGCCGCAAGCCCATCAACCGCAAGAGCGGCAACGTGAGCGACTTCTGCCGCCGCTGGGGCAAACGCTATCGCTACATGGTCGTTCTCGACGCGGACAGCCTCATGTCCGGCTCCTTGCTCACCAGCATGGTGCGCATCATGGAAAAAAATCCTGGCATCGGGATTCTTCAGACCTTTCCGAAGCAGATCGCCGCCGACACGCTGTTGGGACGCGTGATGCAGTTCGCCCAGGCGCTTTATGGACCGCCGTTCATGGCCGGGCTCGACTACTGGCAGTGCGGTGAGGCGAATTTCTGGGGCCACAACGCCATCCTTCGTCTCGCGCCGTTCATCGAACACTGCGCATTGCCACCGCTGCCCGCGAACGCACCGTTCGGCGGCCATATCCTGAGCCACGACTTCGTCGAGGCAGCGCTCATGCGCAAAGCAGGCTACGCCGTGCGCCTGCTGCCCACCACACGCGGAAGTTACGAGGAAGGTCCGCCCACGCTCGTGGACATGCTCAAGCGCGACCGCCGCTGGTGCCAGGGCAACATCCAGCACTTCTGGCTGCTGTTTGCCAAGGGCTGGCATCCGATGAGCCGCGTGAATTTCCTTCATGGCATCCTCAGCTATGTGAGTTCGCTGCTGTGGTTTCTATTTCTCTTCCTCGCCACCTATCTGGCGGCCACGCCGACACCGCATGAGGCGCCGCAGGCCATTCTGGCGCAGAGAATCCTGCTGGGCCTCACCGCGATGCTCATCTTCCTGCCGAAGTCGGTCATTCTTCTCGATGAGGTCATCACCGGCCGCATGTTCAAGCCGCTGCGCCTCAGACTGCTCACGTTTTTCAGCAGTTTGCTCGACACTGTCGTGTTCACCCTCATGGCTCCGGTGCTGATGGTCTTCCATTCGCGCTTTGTCATCTACACGCTCATCGGCAAAAGCGTGAGCTGGGTCACGCAGCGGCGCAAGATCGATGGCGGCATCAACTGGGCCGAGATCATCCTCACCTTTGCCAGCGTCACTTTGCTCGGCGTTGCGTGGGCCGTGGTGGGCTGGTTTGTTTCGAAGGCATTCCTCATCTGGATCAGCCCGATTCTTTTTTCGCTCATCATCTCCATCCTCGTGGCCGCTTTGGTTTCCAGCGGGAGCAGCGGGAAGCGCCTCGGCTTCTTCCTCACGCCCGAGGAGTACGAGCCGCCCACCGTGCTCAAAATGATGCAGCAGAACCTGGAGGAGATCAAAGACCGCATCCAGCTCCCGCCGGAGCTGGAACGTCATTACGGTCTCATGCAGGTCTGCCTCGATCCGTATGTGAACGGCCTGCATGTCAGCCTCCTGCGCCGCCGCCGCACCATCGACGTGTCGCGGGGTTATCTCGATGAAATCGGCCACCGTCTCATCACGCAGGGTCCGCAGGCGCTCAACGCGCAGGAGTTGAAGGCCATGATGCACGACACCGACACGGTCACAAATCTGCACTACCGCCTGTGGAGTGCTGCCGACCACGAACTCGCCCCGTTTTGGGCCACCGCCATCCGCCAGTACAACCTAGCCTCCACCAGCCCCTTCGCCCACACGCTTGCAAAGAGGGAGGTCGCCCTCGCGGATTGAGAAATCACTTCGCAACCACGCCCGCTTCACCAACCTCCCAGCCGAAGCCGCCGGCACGAATCGCCACCGCGGTCGCGTTGTCCGGCCATTCGTCGCTGAGCTGGTCTTTGAAGTAAGTCTCCACCGTGATCCACTTGCCGTTGATGAGCGCCTGCATCACCCACCAGCGTGTGACGCTCATCCAGCGGACGTCACTGTGCTGCCATGCGACGGTGAGTTTGCCTCCCGGCGTGATTTTTCCGACAACGGGCGCGGGAAGCGGCGTCTGGCTCAGCCATGGTGACGCTGGCGGAATCGCATGCGTGGTGTAGGCGCGTTCCTTCGTGTAGGTGGCGATCTTGCCGATGTCCTTGTGCAACGCGCCGAAGTTCCAATGGAAGTGCCCCGGCGTCATTTTGAGCCCGCGCTCACGCAGCACGCTCATCTGATGCAGAATCTCGCCCGCGTTGCGGTCGTCGCCGATTTTTGACGTGTTCATTCCCGGCCAGATGTGACGGCCCTGCGTGTTCTGCTCCAACCACCAGTCGTAGTAGGTGATGAAGCCGAGCTTCGGACGATCAATCGTCCAGTAGAGCTGCGGCGTGAAGTAGTCCACCCAGCCGCTTTGCAGCCACTTCAGCGAATCTGCGCCGAGATCCTCATACGGGTCGAGCCCGCCGCCGGTGCCTTCGGGAAAATTCGGCCGCCACAGGCCAAACGGGCTGATGCCGAACTTCACATAACGTTTCTCCGCCTTGATGCCCTCGTAAACGATGCGCACCGTCTCATCCACGTTCTGACGTCGCCATGCGGTGAGTTCCAGCGGCCCACCGGCGGCCTTGTAGCGTGCAAAGGTCTCGCTGTCGGGGAATTCGATCTTCTGCTTCTTCGCGTCGGTGATCGGATACGGATAGAAGTAGTCGTCGATGTGAATGCCATCCACATCGTAGCGACGCGTGACATCCAGCATCACTGCGATCGCTTGCGCGCGTACTTCCGGCACACCGGGGTCCATCCACCAGTCGATGCCGTATTTCATCGTCCACTCGGGATGGCGGCGGCGGATGTGATCCGCGCTCGGCGCATGCTTTTCGCCTGCGAGCGCACGGAAAGGATTGAACCACGCATGCAGTTCCATCCCGCGTTTGTGCGCCTCCGTCACCGCGAACTCCAGCGGATCCCACAATGGCGACGGACCCACGCCCATCTCGCCCGTCAAAAACGGCGACCATGGCTCCAGTTTCGACGCATACATCGCATCGCCCGCCGGACGCACTTGGAAAATCAGCGCGTTCAATCCCACATCGGCCGCGGATTCGATCAGCGTGAGCAACTGCTGCTTCTGCTTTGCCACCGGCAGGCCCGGCTCCGTCGGCCAGTTGATGTTCCGCACCGTCGCGATCCACGATCCGCGCAGTTCACGCGACGGCAGCGGCACGCTCGTTTGGGCGTGCAGCGTGGCGACGGATAGCAGGAAGATCGAAAGCAGGGGTTTCAGACGCATGTGACCGGAAGAAAACGCCGCGAGGCCGATGTGTCGCTGAAATTTTCCATGTCATGTCGTATTCATGCGCTCCATGCACCTCCGATCCCTTTCCGGCCTCGCCGCCGTCCTCGTTCTGGCCTCCTGCTCATCCCTGCGCTCACCCATCGTGCCCGGCGCAGCACCGAAGGACCACGGCGCCATCGGCGCGACCGAAGGCCCGGCGTGGCACGACGGCTCGCTCTACTTCACCGACGGCAAGCACATCAACCGCATGGGCCCCGATGGCAAAACGACCGTCTTCCGCCACAACGCCTCCAACGGCCTTCTCTTTGACCGCGAAGGCCGCCTGATCGCCTGCGAAACCAAAAATCGCCGCGTGACCCGCACGGAGAAAGACGGCTCCATCACCGTGCTCGCTGATCGCTTCGAAGGGAAACGCTTCAACTCGCCCAACGACCTCTGCATGGACTCAAAGGGCCGGATTTACTTCACCGATCCACGGTATGGATCACGGGATGGGATGGAGATCGAGATGCCGTTGTCTTCGATCGATTTGCTTCTGGATCCAAAATCAAAACCTACTTCAATCGAAGGCGTTTATCGCATCGACGTGCCCGGCAAAGTGACGCAAGTATTGTCTGGAGGTTCTGATTTGTTTCGTTTGGAACTCCCAGGCGGCACAACCTTATCCCCGGCACCGGTGGTTCTGACGGGTGTATTCCAACTCCATCGTCCCAACGGCATCCTCATCTCACCGGATGGCCGCTATCTCTACATCGCCGACAACAATAACAACAACCACGGCGGCTCACGGAAGCTGCTGCGCTACACGCTCGACAAGAACGGTGATGTGAAGCCCGGCACGCGGAAAGTCCTCTTCGACTGGAAGGACGGTCGCGGCCCCGATGGCATGAAGATGGATGCCGCAGGCCGCATTTACGTCGCGGCAGGCACGAACCAGCCCACCGAATACGAAACAACCCGCTTCAAGGCTGGCTGCTACATCCTTTCGCCCTCGGGCAAGCTTCTCGACTTCATCCCCGTCGCGCCCGATGAGTGCTGCAACTGCGCCTTCGGCGGCAAAGACGGCAAAACCCTCTTCATCACCTCCGGCAGCCATTTGTGGAGCTTGCCGCTGAAGTAGTCCGCGACTCCGTTCGCGGCGAACTGCCCTTGATGCCTCTCATTCTCCCAAACCACCGCGAGAGGACTCGCGGACTACTTTATGAAACCCTTTCTCATCCTCGCCCTTCTTCCGACGTTACTCGCCGCCGAACTGCCAGACATCCGCAGCGTGCCGCCGGATCTCGTCGTGCCCATGTTGAGTGACGGCCCACCCGCCGCTGGAAAACGCGTCACACACGGCCTGAGTGTGCTCTACCTGCCCACCGATTGGAAACCGGACGCGAAATGGCCGGTGATCGTCGAACTCGCCGGAAACGGCGGCTACACAAACGCATTTGGCGATGTGAGCACCGGACTTCCAGAAGGCAGCAATCTTGGCTACGGCTTGTCTGCCGGTCGCGGTTTCATCTGGCTGTGCGTTCCGTATTTGAACGCGAAGGGCGATCAAATCGCCATCAAGTGGTGGGGAGACGCGCCGGCTTATGATCCGCAGCCGACGTTGAAAAACCTTCGCGAAACCGTCAAAGCCGTCTGCCGTGATTTCAACGGCGATGAAACGAAGCTCATGCTCGCCGGATTCTCACGCGGTGCGATCGCGTGCAACTACCTCGGCCTTTACGACGACGAAACCGCGAAGCTCTGGTGCGCTTTCTTTGCCTACAGCCACTACGACGGTGTGAAGACGTGGCCGTATCCGAATTCAGACCGCGAATCCGCTCTCGTCCGCCTCAAACGCCTCGGCAACCGCCCGCAATTCATCTGCGGCGAGGGCACGAACGCTCAAATGACTGAACAATACCTCCGCCCGCTCCTGCCGAACGCCGATCTAACCTTTCTGAGCACAGGCTTTCGCAATCACAACGACGCGTGGACACTGCGACCGAATCCGGCACGTGAAAAAGCGCGTGAGTGGCTGAAGAGGGTTACTTCTTCGCGCTGAGCATGGCATCGACGGCCTGCAGAATTGTTTCGACCTCCGCCAGCCGTCCCACGCCCTCGTAACCACAGGCGAGCATGCCTTCCGCCGGTTCGACGAACTGGGCACCGAAGCCGCGCAGCGTTTCGACATTCTTCTGCGTGGCTGGATGCTGCCACATCTTGCCGTTCATGGCGGGGGCGATCAGGATCGGGGCGCGGGTGGCAAGGGCGATGGCGGTGAGGGCATCGTTGGCGAAGCCGTTGGCCATGGCGGCCAGGATGTTGGCACTGGCAGGGGCGATGAGGAGCAGGTCAGCCTCATCGGCGAGCTGGATGTGCCCGGGCTGCCAGGCTTCCTTTTCGGCGAAAAGGTCGGTGATGACCGGGTTTTTTGACAGGGTGCGCAGCGTCAGCGGGGTGATGAATTCCAAGGCTTCCTTGGTCATGACGCACGTCACCGAGTGGCCGGCTTTGGTGAGCTGGCTGGCGAGGTCCGCCGCCTTGTAGGCCGCGATGGAACCGGTGACGCCGAGGATGATGCGGGACATGTGAGTGCGACGATAAACGCGAAAACCTGCCCGCAAAGCTCCTTCTTCGCCATCCATTCTCTGTAGCAAGACTGCGAAGGATGAAAGGCTCCGAAGGCTGAACCGAACTACGAACAGCTTGCCATCGTGCCCGCGAGAAAGCACATTCCCCTCCCCCAAGGCCATGCGTTGCCCCAAATGTGGCAGTTCCCAGGACAAAGTGATCGACTCTCGCGAGGCGAGGGAGGGCTACGCCATCCGCCGTCGCCGGGAATGCATGAAGTGCGACTTCCGCTTCACGACCTACGAGATCGTCGAGCGCGAGGAACTGCGCGTGGTGAAGCGCAACGGCGCCCGCGAGAACTTCAACCGCGACAAGCTGCTGGGCGGCGTGCGGAAATCCTGCGAGAAGCGCCCGGTGAAGATGGAGCAGCTCGAACAGCTCGTGGATGACATCGCCAACGAACTGGAGGAGGAGGGCTACCGCGAAATCCCCAGCACGGTGATCGGCGCGAAGGTGATGCGCCGCCTGGAGGCGATCGACCACGTCGCCTACGTGCGCTACGCCTCGGTGTATCGCCAGTTTGAGGATGTGGGCGAGTTCATCGACGAGATCAAGAGCCTCGGCGAACGCCGTCCGCGCGACGGCCGGCAGCCCGAGCTGTTCAGATAGCAAAGAGCGTAGGGCGAAGAGCAGAGAGTCACTTCAAAGCCTTCGCATACGATTCAATGACTCCATGCTCTTCGCTCTTTGCCCTTTGCGTCGTCCCCAGCTCTGTCTAGCATTCGCATCATGAGTGAGAAGACCATCTTCCAGAAGATCATCGACCGCGAAATCCCCGCCCCGCTCGTGTATGAGGACGAACTGGTGGCCGCGTTCAACGACGTCAATCCGCAGGCACCGACACACGTTTTGATCGTGCCGAAGAAGCTCATTCCACGCGTGGGAGAGGCCGTGGCCGAAGATCAGGCGACGCTGGGAGCACTGCTGCTCGCGGCAGGAAAAATCGCCGACAAACTCGGCATCAAGGACCGCAGCAAGGGGTTCCGCCTCGTGATCAATCATGGCAGGGACGCGGGCGAGTCCGTTCCGCACCTTCATGTGCATCTTTTGGCTGGACGCAGCCTCGAATGGCCTCCGGGCTGAAATTTTTTGCAACTTCCGCCCTTCCGGGTTGTTTTTTTGGCATCATGGAACCGCTTTCGCCCCAAGACCCTCTCACCAAGCTGCTGGCCCAGGCCCGCAGGATTGAGGCGCGTTCCAATTTCACGCAGAACGTCGTTCGTGCCGCCCGCCAGACCCCGCAGGATCGTGGCTGGCTGGCTTCATTGCGCGCGTGGTGGGAGGATCTCATCTGTGCTCCTGTCGCGGGACGTTGGGCACTCGCCGCCGGGGCTGCGGCTGCCATTGCGCTGACCTTTGCCGTGCTGCACACGCAGCCGGAAACCACATCGCCGGTGGCCGTGCAACCTGTGCCCGCGGTCGAAGTGCCGCTGCTTCCAGCAGCAGAGATGCCGTGGGAAGCCGCCTATCAGACCGAGGCGCTGCTGGCTGTGGACGACACGTCGCAGTTCACCGACAGCGAGATCGGCTTCCTGCTCTACTAACACGCGCAAAATCGCGGCCGGTGTGACGGAACCTTTGCGTTCCTGTGGCGGACGGACCATGATCGCGTGCAAGGAAGCCGCATGGAAGCAATCGAAGAGCCGTTCTGGACCGAAAGTCGTTGTCACAAACATGGCTGGTGGCTGCTGCTGGCGGTGACGCTGGTGCTGTATCTGCCGGGAACAGCCACGACTCCGCTGCTGGACCGTGATGAGCCACGGTTTGCGCATGCCACGGTGGAGATGATCGAGCGCGGAAGCTGGGCGATTCCGTACTTCAACGGTGAGTACCGGTTCGACAAGCCGCCGCTGACTTACTGGTGGATGCGGATGAACTATGCGCTGCTGGGTGTGAACGAGTTCTCAGCACGCTTGCACAGCATCACCGCGTCATTTCTGACCGCGCTGGTTGTTGCCGGAATGGCGAGGAGACTTGCGCGAAGCGCTGCCACCGGCCTGCTTGCCGGACTTTTCTGGCTCACCAGCGTGCAGACGATCGTGCATGGACGTCAGTGCGTGGCGGACATGCCCATGATCTTGTTCGTGGTACTGGCGTGTCGTGCATTGGTGGAATTGCTGGCGATCGATTTGTCGGAGGAGTCCGCAAAACCATCCAGCCGATGGTTCTGGTGTCTGTGGCTGTCGTTGGGCGCCGGGTTTTTGGCGAAGGGCCCGGTTGCGTGGCTGGTGCCTGCGCTGACGTTGGTGTTGTGGCGCTGGGTGTTGTGGAGAAAACCGCTGCCTTGGGGCCGCTTGCGCTGTTTCCCTGGAACGATCATCGTGCTGCTGATGGTGGCCGCGTGGGGGATTCCTGCGTTGATCGAGACGAAAGGGGCCTTTTGGCAGATCGGGATCGGAGAACACGTGTTGAAGCGCGGCACGGATGTCTTCAACGGCCGGAAATTCATTCCCGGCTTCTACTTGGTGACCACTTGGATGAGCTTGTTTCCGTGGGCTGGTTTTGCGGTGCCGGCGTGGAGGCATTTGCGGTCGAATTGGACGGCGCAGACCACCTTTTTCGCCGCGTGGTTCATCGCGCCGCAGATCATCTTCTTTTTTTACGCCACACAACTGCCCCACTACGTCATGCCGGGGTATCCAGGCTACCTCATCCTGCTGGCGCTCGCATGGCGGCAGCGAAATCGTGAGGAGGATGCCCTGATTCCCAAAGTGGCGAAGCGTCTGACGCTGGGATGCGTGGTGTTTGTGGCCGCGGCATGGTTGCTCGTGAGCTTGATGCCAATGGATCATCCAGCCATCCGTCAAATGGCGGACAGCGCATTGCTGGTGCTGACGTGTGTTTTGGTCATCGGTGGAGCAGCGGCATGTCTGGCATGGAAGAATGGTCTGTCCGGTAAAACCGCATGGCTCGCCGCCGCTGCTGTGCTGCTGACGGGAGCCAGTCTTGTTCCGCTGGCGCATGCTTTGCGTGAAACCTCGGTGCCGTTGCGCGTGGCGGGGTTGCTTGGCTCTGCATCACCGGAAATGCGGCTGGTCTCTTGTGGATACACGGAACCCAGCCTGGTGTTTCACACGGACCGCCAGTGGTTGTTCACGGGTGAACCCGCAGATGCGAAAACACATCTGCAACAACCTGGGACCGTGGCCGTCGTGGTCATTCGGCAGGAGTGGACCTTGGACCGCGTGTTCAAACGGCAGCCCGCACGCTATGATCCCAAGATCGCTGATGAACTGCGTTCTGCGCCGGGAGTTCAGAGCCACGTGATCGAAGGCTTCAACACTGCGCGGACGAGCTGGGTGGAACTGGTGCTGCTGGTGCGGCCGTAGTGGTTGAGTCACGACGCATGCGCCGCGCTGCAAGGCCGAGCGGGATGCCAAAGAAGGACGCCAGTGCGATGGAGGCCAGAATGTCGCCCGGGTAGTGGCAGGATTTTTCCATCCTCGACCATGCCACTCCGCCTGAAAACAAAATGAGAGGCACACCCGCAGGCGGACAAGCCACCGCCAAAGGGATGCTGGCGCCAAATGCCGACGCAGTGTGCCCGCTTGGGAATGACTGCTTACGCTTGTCCAGCGTGGGTCCGTAAAATCCCGGCGCTAGGCCGTTGCCAGGCCTCGCACGCCCAGCCGCACCTCGAATCAGGCAGGCAACGACACCGCTGAGCAGCGAACTCAGCACCACGGCAATGGCCAGTCGTCGAAGAAAAATGGACCGGCGCAGGTACGAAAGGCTCGCGAGGAGGATGGCAAGGATGAGATTGAAGTACGTGATGTTGCCCCAGTGGCTCAGATGCCACGCAAGCGTGTGCGCTTGCTCAGAGTCCTGCAGGATTGCCGTGAGCAGCGCTTGGTCCCTGGGCATCAAGACCGCGATCAACGCCGCCACACCCAGACCAATCCAGAGGATCAACTTGTAGTTCGCGCGAGTGATCTCCCAAGAGCTTCGACAAAGTAGAATGGCGTCCTCCCGCCACGGTGCGAGTGCCGCCCACCGTTTCTGAGGCGCCGGCTGCTCAGGCGCAGATGACAATGGCAGGGTGTCTTTCTCGTTCATCATGGATGAGCGAAGCTGCCTCAATCTGGGCGGGTGTCACGGTAAAGTGACACAAGAATTGGTTTACACCGAGACCGTTCAGCGCATCTCGGTGCCGCCATGGCGCATCCGGCGCACGGTGAGTCCGAGAGGAATCCCAAACAACAACGAGATCATCACCGAGGCCAGCACGTCGCTCGGATGATGGCAGTTGTTCTGCATGCGCGACCACGCCACGCCGCCTGAAACCGCCAGCAAGGGAACACCTACGGGCGGAAACGCGATCGCCAGAGGTACGCAAGCGCCGAACGAACTTGCTGTGTGGGCGCTGGGGAAGGACTGCTTGCGGGCGCTCAAAGTGGGTCCGTAAAATCCCGCGGCCAGCTTGCTGCCCGGCCGTGCACGTCCCGCGGAAACACGGAGAACGTTTGCCACACCACCGGTGAGCACCGTTCCCAGCACTGCGGCGATGGTCAGACGGCGAAAGAAAGGGGAACGGCGCACAAAGGCAAAGACGGCAAGCGTCGCGAAAACGAAGAGATTGAGGCCGGCGAAGTCACCCCAATAACTCAACCATCGCGCAATCGCATTTATGTGCCCGTCATCATTCGCTCCTCCAACGATCCTGATGTGCTCGAGCAAAATCAGGTCCACCGGCATCAAACCAAAGATGACGACCAGGCCGGCCATCATGCAGCAACCTGTCTTCCATCGATTGGCAGATGCGATCCTGATGGCGTTGCGAAACAAGAACCAAACGTCGGCGCGCCAGCATGCCAGCATTGCGAGTGTCTTTGCAAGCCACTCAGATGTCGGACGTGCAGCCCGCTCTCCTGTGGAGAACTCAGTCCAGGGTGATGGGGGCGGCAGTGTGCCATCGTTTTCGTTCATGTGTTGGGCATGCGTAGTGGCGCGCGCGCCCCTTCTACACCCATGAATTGAAACGATCTCGTTTCGATCAACGTGACGAAACATGCACAATCCTTCGCTCGCCACATGCGTGGCGCATGGAACACATGCGATTCATGCCCACGCTGAATGAACGCGCGCGACACAGGCCGACGCCCATATTGAAATCGGCCCATGACATGGTCTTCCGCCATGTCCACAACTCCAACCTCATCTACAACACTGCGTGGGAGGACCCGCGGCTCGACCGGCAGCTCATGAAGCTGAATCGCAGCAGCCGAGTGGTGATGATCACCAGCGCCGGCTGCAATGCGCTCGACTATCTCCTCGATGATCCGGCGGAGATCCACGCGGTGGACATGAATTACCGACAGAATGCGCTGCTGGAGTTCAAGCAGGCACTCATTCGCAAAGGCAATTTTGACGAGCTGTTCGAGATGCTAGGCCTCGGCTCGCATCCCGCATTCACCACCGTGTATCGCAGCGTGCGCGCCACGCTCTCCACGTCGGCGAAAAAATTCTGGGACAAGCGCATCGGCTTCTTCAATCCCGCGAGCCTCAAAAAGTCCTTCTACTACCACGGCACCTCCGGCATCGCCGCGTGGGTGATGGGTAACGCCTTGTTCAAAGCGCGGCCGAACGTCAAAAACTTCGCGACCTGCCTGCTCGACGCCCGTTCGTTGCAGGAGCAACGCGAAGCTTACGCGCTGTTCGAACGCGAGGTTTGGGGGCCGTTCAGCAACTGGCTGCTGCGCCAGCCCACGCTCATGACCTTGCTCGGCGTGCCGCGTCCACAGATCAAACTGATCCAGGATTCGTATCCCGGCGGACTCACTGGCTACATAAAGGACAAGCTGCGTCATGTGTTCACCGAGCTGCCCATCGCCGACAATTACTTCTGGCGCGTGTACATGACCGGCTCCTACACACTCGGTTGTTGTCCGAATTATCTGAAGCAGGACAATCTCAGTACACTGCAATCACGCGTGGATCGCGTGAAGACCTACACCACGACCGTCTCCAACTTCTTGCGCGAGCATCCCGGCCTCTACACGCACTTCGTGCTGCTGGACCACCAGGACTGGCTTGCCTGGCATGCGCCTGAGGCCCTGCTGGAGGAGTGGGAGATGATCCTGGCCAACAGCGCTCCTGGCGCAAAGGTGCTCATGCGCTCCGCAGGTCTCGACCTCGGCTTTGTGCCGGACTCTGTTCGTGCCAGGCTGAGATTCTTCCCGGAGCAAACCGGACCGCTGCATCAAATGGACCGCGTCGGCACCTACGGCAGCCTGCATTTTGCCGAAATCCTTTCGTGAGTGTGATGACAAACGATCCCACCGCGGTACCGGGCAGGGCCCTGGAGCGCTATTACCAGTTTCACTCCCGCATCTACGACGCCACGCGTTGGAGCTTCTTGTTTGGCCGCGAGGAGATGATCCGCCGTGCCGCGCGCGTGGTTTTTCCCCGGCGCATTCTTGAAGTGGGTTGCGGCACGGGAAGGAATCTCGCCTCTCTGCGCCGGCATTTCCCCGCCGCGCGAATCACCGGTGTCGATCTGTCCGGGGAGATGCTCGCCATCGCGGCTAAAAAAACGGGGGACGGCGTCACCCTGCTGCGTCGTCCGTACTCGGCTCCCGTGAGTGAGCCAGGCGAGGGCTTTGACTTGGTGCTCTTTTCATACGCGCTCTCCATGTTCAACCCCGGCTGGGAGCAGGCCATCGACGCCGCGCGGGCTGATCTCATGCCAGGCGGCTGCATTGCCGTGATCGATTTTTCGGACACCGCCCTCGTTTGGTTCCGCCGCTGGATGGGGGTCAATCATGTCCGCATGGATGGTCATCTCTGGCCTTGTCTCGATCAGCGTTTCACCACGCTGCTCGATGAACGGTGTGCGGCCTACGGCGGCCTTTGGAACTACGGCTTCTACCTCGGCAGGAAACAGTCCTGAATGTGGCGATTCTGTTTCATGAAGGTTTGTTAATAACCCATATCTTGTATGCGTCAGCAACCAGCTCACCATGACAAGCAGCATCATCTTCTCCACCACTTGGTTTGCCACCGTCAGCACCAGCCCTCTCCTGCAGGTCGTCCTCATCGGCACGGCCGTCGCCTTGATTGGGTTGCTCTACTTCCTGCGCCGCTTCGGCGCGGCCTGGTCGATGAAAAAATGGTGTCGCACGCAGGGCCGTGTCATCACGGCTGAGATGCGCCGCGGCAGAAAAAAGAACTCCGACGGCTGTTGGCTCTACGATCCAGTGCTGCGTTACTCCTACGCCGTCGGCGATCGCACCTTTGAAAGCAGCAACTTCACGCATCGCGCCGTGAACAACGCCGCCAACCTCGCCGCCCAGTTCATCAGCCGCATTCAAAAGGGTGCCGAGGTGCCGGTGTATTATCATCCGCACAATCCAGCCCAGTCCGTGGTCCAGCCCATGCCCTGGCAGGGTTCAGCGACAGGTGCTGCCATGTGCGCGGTGCTCCTCCTTGCTCTTGTCGGGCGGCTTCTTCTGGCATGAATTCCCTGGCGGCCACGATCGCGCTTCGGCATCACTTCGCCGCCACCTGAACCTTGCGGATGCCCACTTCGCCTTCAAAAGCGATGAAGTTGGCCTGTTCCTTCGCCTCGGCGAAGACGGCGTGCCTGGCCTTCGTCATGGTGCTGCAGCATTCGATGGTGAGTTCGTCGCCTTGGAAGGTGAGACGCATGGTTTGCCACTCGGAGGGCTTGAATTTCACGCGGGTTTTGGCCAGCGGCAGAGTTTTGTCCTGAGTCTCGCCCTTCTCCGGGTTTTTGGCGACATCGACGAAAGCGCGTGACAACACGACGCGGAAACTGTGCGCGTTGCCGGCAGTGTGAATGCGCAGCGAGTGACGATCTGCGTCACCGATGAGCACCTGGAACTCCAGCACGCCGTTTTGCATCTTCAGCGGGCCGGTAAGCGGCGCGCCTTTGTCTCCCGCCTTGGCAAACATCGCGCCGTCACGCGCCACCCAGCCTTTGCCGTGATAGGTTTTCAAATCGATCGGCTCGGCGTTCTGAAGCGGCGGCAGTTCAGCAAACGTGGGCTTGGGTTTCACGTTCACAGGCGGCAACTCGCGGCTGTAGCCACCGTCACGATAGCGATTCACCAGCGCACTGAGTTCCTTCACCACCTCCGGATGCTGCGCGCTCACGTCCGTTGTTTCGGCGGGATCATCCTTCACATTGTAAAGCATTGGTTTGAACTGGCTGGCGCGTGATTTACGCACGGCGGGCTTGATCTCGCTCACCGGAACGCCCTCGATCCACTTCCACGGCCCTTTGCGAATGGCGAACACGCCGTCCGCGCTGTGAATGAACATGTGATCGCGCGTTGGCGGCGCGCCAGGCGTTCCGAGGAAGGCGGGCAACGCGTTGCAGCTGTCTTCTGCGGCGGTTTCAGCAGCAGGGAGCTTTTCGCCAACAATCGCCGCCGTGGTAGCCAGGATATCGACCACGCTGATCATGTCGTCACACACCGAGCCTGCAGAAACCCTGCCTGGCCAGCGCACGAGAAAGGGCACTTTGAATCCGCCTTCCCAAACGTCGTGTTTGCCGCCGCGCAGGCTGCCGTTCACCTTTAGCCCGGCTTTGTAGGCGGTGGTCTGCGGCATTTCGCGTTCGGGATGCAACACACCGCCGTTGTCGCTGCTGAAGATGACAAGTGTGTTGGCGGCAAAGCCGCCGTCATCGAGCGCTTTCAAAACGCCGCCGACGCTGCGGTCGAGTTCGTGAATCCAGTCGCCGTAGGGACCAGCGGCGCTTTTCCCGGCGATGTCCTTGTCCGGCGTCACCGGATTGTGCACGGCGACAGGCGTGTAGTAGAGGAAGAACGGCGCGCCTTTCTTCTGCTGGGAAATCCACTCCGCGGCCTTCGTCGTGAGCAGCGGCATCACGCGCTCGTTCACACGACGTGGCGCATCGAGTTCAAGGATTTTGCTCTTGCCGTTCTCGGTGTCTTCAGGTCCGTAAGTGGCTTTGAAATTCGGATCGTCCGAATCCGGCGCATGTAGCTTCATCCCTTCCGGAATTTTTCCACTGCGCAGACCATACACGAAACGGTTTTCGACGAAGACGCCGGTGAGATCGCCGTGATTTGCAGGAACGGCGAAGTGATAATCAAATCCAATGTCCAGTGGCCCAGGTGACAGCTCGGCAGTGTAATCGGTGCGCCAGGTGAGCGAACCATCGTCGGCGCCGTAACCGAGATGCCATTTGCCGATCGCTGCGTTGCGATAGCCGTGTTTTTTGAGCAGCGAGGCCATGTTCAGCCGCGTCGTTTCGATGTGCAGCGGCGAGAACGTGCCCAGCACCTCATGCGTGAGCGACGTGCGCCAGCAGTAGCGGCCCGTCAGCACCGAATAGCGCGTGGGCGAGCATACCGACGAGGTCGTGTTCGCATCCGTGAAACGGCGCCCCTCCTTCGCGAGGCGGTCGATGTTCGGCGTCTGGACGAGCTTGCCGTCCGCCCCGTAGCAGTTCGCACTGCCGTAACCATAGTCGTCGGACAGGATGATGACGATGTTCGGCGTGTCGGCAGCAAAGAGAGCAGAACTGAGAACGAGGAAGGCAAACAGGGGGCGCATGGCCCGCTGTTGACGAAGGCGGGAGCGAATGACTTTCATCGACTTGCGCCTTTCCCATTGCGGCTGCGGCCCCACGGGGCACAATGCGCGCCGCCATGACCGCCCGCGCCGTCCTTTTCCTTTTCTGCCTCGTCAGCCTGTTCATCACCGGTTGTGAAACCACCGGCCTCACGCCGCAGCAGGCCATGCTGCTTGAGTCACGTAACCGCCAGATCGCGATGGAGCCGCGTGGCGACTACTACATCGGCAGGCGCTTCTTTATCGATCACACCCACTTCTGGGGTTACTTGCGCCAGCCAGGCCAGGACTGGAACAGCTCTCGACTCGTCATCATGAACGAGCGCTACCAGAAAATCCCGAACCGCCTGCCTGAAATGCCCACCGATGGCGGTTATGCCTATGGCGACGATCACAACGTGGAGTACCGCATCTGGGGCCGCTACACCGGCCGCCGCGTGTTCGACCCGAACAGCAACATGGTGCTGCCGGAGTTCGAACTGCGCCGTTGGGAGGTCGCCAATGAAAGCCCCGGCTGGCTCTTCAAGCCCAACGAGCGTTTCAACGGCTCCCAGCTCATGCGTGCCGAACCGGGATCGACCCCGTGAACGGGGAATGACGAAACCAGAATGGCGAATGACGAACTTTAACCAAGCTCCTTCTTCGTCATTCAGGTTTCGGATTTAATTCGTCATTCTTAATTCATCATTCGTCATTTTTTCATGACCACCGACCTGATCGCCGACCTCGAATGGCGCGGACTGCTGAAGCAGTGCAGCGACCTCGAAGCCCTCAAGGAATCCCTCAAGACGCCGCAGACCTTCTATTGCGGCTTCGACCCCACCGCGGACAGCCTGCACATCGGCAACCTGCTTCCGCTCATGGCGCTGCGCCGAGTGCAGGAGCATGGGCACAAGGCCATCGCCATCGTCGGCGGCGGCACCGGTTTGATCGGCGACCCCAGCGGCAAGGCGAACGAGCGCACGCTCAACACGCCAGAGACCGTGGCTGAATTCGTGAAACGCATCGAGGTGCAGATCAGAAGCATCCTCGTTCCCGACAAGACCATCATCGAAAACAACGCCGACTGGATCTGCAAACTCAGTGCTGTCGAGCTGCTGCGCGACGTGGGCAAGCACTTCACCATCGCGTGGATGATCGCGAAGGAATCCGTCGCCGCGCGTCTGGAGAGCGGCATCTCGTTCACCGAGTTCACCTACATGATTCTGCAGTCGTATGACTTCGTCGTGCTCAACGAGCGCCACGGCTGCACCGTGCAGATCGGCGGCAGCGACCAGTGGGGAAACATGACCGCCGGCATCGACCTCGTGCGCAAATTGCGCGGCCAGCACACGCACGTCGTCACCTTCCCGCTCATCACCACGAGTTCCGGCAAAAAATTCGGCAAGTCCGAGGCCGGTGCCATCTGGATGGATCCGAAGAAGACCAGCCCGTATGCCTTCTACCAGTTCTGGGTGAACTCCGAAGACCCCGACGTGCCGCGCTTCCTGCGCCAGTTCACGCTGCTCTCGCACGCGGAGATCGAAGCCATCGAGGCCGAGCACAACGCCAATCCCGGACAGCGCAACGGCCACAAGCGCCTCGCCGCCGAAGTCACGCGCCTGGTGCACGGCGAGGAAGAGCTGCAAAAAGTCATCAATGCCTCCAATGCCCTCTTCGGCGGTGCCGACCTCGCCACCGTGGACGTGAACACGCTCATCGAAGCCACAGCCTCTGCTCCCTCGACTGAAGTCGATCTCGCCAACATTCCGCAGGTCGCCGAACTCCTCGTCACCCTTGGCCTCGCCACCTCCAAAGGCGATGCAGGCCGTTTGATGAAAGGCGGCGGCTTCTACATCAACAACGTCCAGGTCGCCGCCAACACCATCCCCACCCTCACCGCCGAAAACTTCCTCGGCGGCAAGCTCTGCATTCTGCGCAAGGGCAAGAAGAGCTACGCGACGGTGCGGGTGGCGGGAGTGTGATGGAGCACGCGTTGACAAATGGCGTGTTACCCGCACCTTTCTGACATGCCTGCCACGATTGAAGCGCCCAAATCCTGGATTGAGTCCATCGGTGACTTCCGGCTGCCTCCAGAGACGGACAGGCAGCTTCAAAGCCTGATGGATCGTAATACTGAAGGGCTCTTGCAGCCTGCGGAGAAAGAGGAGCTTTCCGCCCTCGCCGCACTGAGCGAGGAGATTTCATTGCTTCGCGCCCAGGCATTGCAACTTCTCGGCAAGCATCCGGCATGAACGTTCCCGCCGCCTTGGCCGCGCTGGTAAAACAACGTGCGGAACATCGCTGCGAATATTGCCGCATGAGCCAGTCGCTTCAGGGGGCGACGTTTCATGTGGAGCACATCATTCCCGTCACCTGCGGCGGCGGCACCTCTGAAGACAACCTCGCCATGGCCTGCCCGAGCTGCAATCTGCACAAATCGGACCGGTCGCATGTGTTGGATCCGAACACACAGGAGATGACAGCCCTCTTCCATCCACGCAGGCAACGCTGGACGGACGAGTTTGCCTGGGAAGGCACGCGCATGGTGGGCATCACGGCAACAGGGCGCGCCACGATTCAAGCACTGGATCTGAATCACTACCGTCGTCTGCGCGTGCGGGAGGCGGAGGCCCTGTTCGGGCTGTTTCCGCCGGAAGCGTGAACTTCCAAGTTCGCCGCCAACACCATCCCCACCCTCACCGCCGAAAACTTCCTCGGCGGCAAGCTCTGCATTCTCCGCAAAGGTAAGAAGAGCTACGCAACGGTGCGGGCGGCGGGGGTGTGAGCGAGCTTCACTCCGCTGTCAGCGGTAGAAGCGGCGCAGATTGGGCGAGATCGGCGCTTGTTTGCCGACGCGGACGTCCACCACCTGGGTGCCTGACCAGCGGTCGTGCCAGCCGCTGTTGGTGCCGAGAAATGAAAACGGCTCAAAGGGCACGAAGCGGACCAGAGTGCGGCCAAGCACCGCAATGAAGGACGGCCTGCCACCCGCCTCGGTGAGCACCTTGGTTCCGGTGATGAGCTTGCCCATCGAGCGTCCAAAGAGAAACTCCATCCCCGTGTAGTAGATGATCGAGAGCATGCCGGTGATCAGATAGTCCTCAAGTCTGGACAGCTTCGCGAAGCTGTCCACAACGCCATGAATCAACCCAAGAGATTCCAGGACACCAAGCACGGCGCCAATCGCCATTGCGAAGCCGACAATCATGAAGCGGTCGAGAATGAGATTGAGAAAGCGCTTCCCGTTGGACGCCGGCGGATAGACGAAGTCGTCCTCAATGGGTTGAAGACTCGCGGCAGGAGGTGCATACGGATTGATTTCAGGAGTATTCATGGCGGAGCAGGATTCCGCAGAATGCGATGAACGCCGAGAGCGCGGCAAGTCGAAAATCTGCGGCTGAATCCAGAGGGCTGGCAATGAGCACCAAAAAATTTCCAGCCACATCACCTGGGTGCGAGAAAATCCTCCACATACTGCTCCACGATCACCTTCAGCTCCGGCGGGCGCGGAATGCCGATCGCTTCAGCGCGTGAGCCATCGACCTGCTGCGGCCAGTTATCGACGATGCCCTGAATGCGCGCATCGAAGGCATCCACGATCGGTCCCAGCTTGATCCCACGCTCAGCAGCGACCTCGGTGATGACCTTCTCCGCGATCTGCGGCGTCACACGATGCGCAGGCAGCACGTAGGCGCGATCCTTGCCCAGTTTCGACTCATCCACCTCCGCCAGCGCAATGAACGAATCGATCACGGTGCGATAACCCGTCATCGGATGCGGCTGATCGCGGCGGATCGGCAGCATGCAGGGCTCGCCATTGAGCGGTTCGCGGAACATGCCGCTGGCCCAGCTCGATGCGGCGGCGTTTGGTTTGCCTGGACGTACGATGACGGTCGGAAGGCGCACGCTGCGACCGTCGAAGTGGCCTTTGCGCGAGTGATCGTTCACCATCATCTCGCACATCGCCTTCGTCATGCCGTAGGTCGTCTGCGGGAGCTGCTTCGTGAAGTCGGACATCATCTGCGACATGTCGAGCCCGCCGTAGCAGGCCACGCTGCTGGCGAAGACAACACGCGGCCGGCCTTCCGCCGCACGCGCGGCTTCGAACACGTTGCGCCCGCCGTCGAGATTCACGCGCATCGCATCGTCGAAGCGCTCTTCGCATTCACCACTCACCATGGAGGCGAGATGGAAAATCACGTCGAACTTGGAGCCCGTGGCAGCGAACACCGTCGCACGGTCGCCAATGTCGCCCTTGAAGTGCTTCACCCGCGCGTCCGTCGGCTCACTGCGGAAAAACGCGTCGAGCAGGACCATCTCGGTCACCGGTTTGCCGCACAGCGTGCCGCGTTCGAGGATTTTCTGTGCGAGTTGGGAGCCAAGAAAGCCGCCGCCGCCGGTGATGATGATTTTCATGTGTGAGTGAGTCTTGGTAAGGTGACGTTATGATAGAATGACGCCGCCTCCCGGCAACGATGTTCGCACTTCGTGTCTTCTGCGAACGGCTGGATGATGAAAGGGTGTGGGTGCCGGCACAAGATGCTGCTCTTACCGGAAACCAGTCCGGGGAGAACGATGGCACCGTGTCCGATCACGGACTCAGGCATCCCTGTTCATCATTCTGGATCGTTGCTTTCAATTCCGGCAATCTCCTCCCATGGCGGCGCGTGGAAGAGCCGGGCTCCGTCCCATCCGCTTCCGAAGTTGTAGGGAAACACGAGGATGCCGTGACCGTCGGACGTGAACCGGGGGTGTCCGTAATAGAAGCCCGGCGGAGGTTCGAGCCGGGCGACTTCCTTCCAACTCCGGGTGCTCCACAGTTTCACAGGCTCGCTTCCGATGGTGTTGCTCAGCAGCCGCGTGCCATCGAAGGAGTATTCCAGCTTCGTGATCACGAGATTGTGCCCACGGAGAGTAGTCACGAGGTGACCGGTGTCCACGTCATGGATCATGATCGCAGGCTTGTCCCTCTCGGCGACCGCCAGTTGCCTGCCGTCCGGAGACAGCGCCATGCCTTGGATTCCCGCCACGCTTGGCACCGGGATGGAAGTCTCCTCGTTTCCGTTCGCGATGTCGCAGACGGTCACCGAATTCCACCTCGACACCGCCATTCGCTTGCCGTCCTGCGAGAAGCACGGGACGTGCCGCTCGAGTGACTCGCGGATGGCCAGCGCGCAGGACGACAGCTTTCGATGGCCGGTGACATCCCAGCGAATGACAGTTGCCTCCCCGCTCTTCTCGCCCGGCACCAACAGGACGAGGAGATGGGAGAGCTCGAGATGTTCACTTATCACCCACTCGGCAGTGCCGACATCCATGGGGAAGCTCTCGACCTTATCGGAGACCAGGTTCCACACTTTGATTTCAACCGGCGCTTTCGACACTGCCGCAATCTGGTCGGGCGCCACCCAGAATGCCTTGACGTTGTTCGTGCCGAGTTCCGAGGGCACCGCAGGAACCGCGCCGCCGGCGAGCGCGACAACGCCATCCACGGTGGAAACAATCCTCTCGCCGTTTGGTGCGACCTGCGGACTCCCCTTCATGAGCGGACGCGCGACGACAAGGGTCGAGGCATCACGCTCCGCGAAGTTTGTCGCGGACCAGACTTCGATCCGCTTGTCCTTGCCGCTGCTGACGACTTTTGCGCCGTCGGGGGAAAAATCCACGGACCAGACCTCGTCCGTGTGACCCAGGTGCGTGCCGCGCTCTGTCCACGTCTCAACGTCCCAGATCTTCACCGTCTGATCGGCGCTGGCGGACGCCAGGGTCTTGCCGTCGGGTGAAAACGCCAACCCTGCGACGAAGCCCGTGTGGCCGGACAGAACCCGCTCGGTTGTGCAATTCTCGACGTCCAGAATCTTGACTTGAGGATCGATGAACACGCATCCGCAGGCAACCCGGCGGCCGTCGGGCGAGAAAGCCAGCGAAGAGATGCCCTGCCCACGGACGGCTGCCAGTTTGACATCTCCCTTCAACGTCCAAGTCTCGACGTTCATGAACAGAACCTGGCCTCCGAATCCAGCCACGGCCAGGGTTCTGCCATCCGGTGAGAACTGAACTGCTCCAAAGCTGGGGAGCAGCTTTGGTTCGGCGTCCAGCTTGATCGTCACGGGCTTTCTTTCCCCTGAGGCGATGTCCCAGACGAATGCCGTGTTCTTCTTCACGATGTAGGCTGCCAGAGTGCCCCCATCCGGCGAAATGGCGATGGCTGTGGCCTGCTCCCTTCCGATGGCAACCTTCCGTGGCGACGACTTTGAGGACAGATCCCAAATCCGAACGAAAAATCCGTCATTTTCCATTTCCTCGGCTCCAATCCATCTCCGATCCTGCGAAGCGCAGAGGAGTCCGGAGTTGCTGCCCAGTGTGAAAGCGGATGGGTCACTCTGCTCCTGCAGTGTCTCGGTGCGGTGGCTGTCGAGCATGATGCGCCTCACCGCGCCGCCGTGTTCGTAGCTCACGATCGCCTTTCCGCCGTCCACAAAGAACGCCTGGGTCACCCGGACCTTCTGTTCTCCAAGTTCGAAAAGCGCCCCCGTTTTGCACCGCTCCTTGAGCCAGCGCCATTCCCAGCCGCGAAGATCTTCCTCGCCATTCTCGGGCAGTTGCAGGTTGAGCAGTTGACGGGCTTCGCGGAGATTGTTCGAGCTCAGTGCCCGACGGCAGAGCAGCATGTCCGCGGCGTAGGCCCGCCGTCTCTCATCGGCTCTCTGATCTTGCACTTTGAGACGCTGCTGCGTTTCACGTTGCTCCGCCTCGTTGGCACGTGCGGCCTCGGCCTGCGCCACCTGTTGTTGGCTTTCAGCAATGGAGCGGGCACGGCTCGCCCGCACCGCCTGCCATGTGCTGACCACGATTCCCGCGACCAGCGTAAGCGTTACGGCCGTGGCGGCTGCATAAGCGACTTTGTTCCGCCGCCACGATTTCTGGAGACGATACGCCGCGCTCGGCGGACGTGCTGTCACGGGTTCGTTGGCGAGGTGGCGTGTGATGTCCGCGGCGAGGCCGTTGGCCGTTTCGTAGCGGCGTCTGCGGTCCTTCTCGAGGCACTTCATCACGATCCAGTCGAGATCACCACGGCACTGATGGAGCAGATGCGACTTGTCGGTTGAGCGCCGCTTTGCCGTGGTGGTCAACTCCTGGTCATTGAGCGTCGCCAGCCGGTTGCTCGGGGGCGGCGGATCCTGCTCGCGAATCGTTTTGCGCATCGCATCAATCCCGGATGCCATCAACTCCCGCGCATCGAACGGTGTGCGTCCTGCGAGCAGTTCGTAAAGCAGCACGCCGAGGCTGTAGATGTCGCTGCGCGTGTCCATGTCCAGACCGCTCATCTCCGCCTGTTCCGGACTCATGTAGGCGGGTGTTCCCACCAGTTGATGAAGCTGCGTGTAGATCGTCGCATCGGTCAGGCTGCCCTCCGTCGCCTTCGCGATGCCGAAGTCGATCACCTTCGGCACCGGCACGCCGTCATACAGCGTGACGAGGATGTTCGACGGTTTGATGTCGCGATGAATGATGCCCTTCTGATGCGCGTGCTGCACCGCATGGCAGACCTTCGCGAACAATTCCAGACGCTCCACGGTCGTGAGGTTGTTTTGATCGCAGTAATCCGTGATCGGGATCCCACGCACGAGTTCCATCACAAAAAACGGGCGCCCAAACTGCGTCGTGCCCGCATCCAGCACCTTCGCGATGTTCGGGTGATCCATCACCGCCAGCGCCTGCCGTTCCTGCTCAAAGCGTGCGATCACTTCCTTCGTGTCCATGCCCAGCTTGATGATCTTCAGCGCCACGCGCCGCTTCACCGGCTTCTCCTGATCCGCCACCCACACCGTGCCAAAGCCGCCCTCGCCGATCTGTTCACGCAGCTTGTAGGGACCAAGAATGTCGCCTTCCTGCTCGGATGCCCGCCCCGCGATCAATTTCCGTTCAGCCTCGGACAGGGGAAGCGTCGCATCAGAATCAAGCGTCACAGGGGCGTCGAGAAAACTGCCCGCGCCTTCATGCGAACGCAGCAGCTTGTCAATGCGCGCCCGCAGTTCCGCATCGCCCGCACAAGCCTCGCCGAGGTAAGCCGCGCGCTGCTCCGGCGGCAGCTCGATGGCGTGGGTGAAGATGGTTTCGTCAGTCATGGCAGTTCGTCGCTACGAGTGGTTCTATCCTAAAAGGCGGGATTCCGGAACCCCATGACTCATGGATTTCTATTTTCTTTTCCTGATGGAAAGCCTCGAACAGGAATGCCGTGCTTCGGCAACGGGTTCACTTCTTCTCCGCCTCCAGCCGCTTCACCTTCACCTCGGACACCGCCCAGCCGCCGGTGATGGTGCCGAAGGCGAGGGCGCCGGTCTTGCTAGTTTTTGCCCAATCTGCCGCTTGGCTCAGTGCGGCATTGGCACCCGTCCATTCGTAGAGTGGGCGCGCATCGAGCGTGGCCGTGATGGTCGCGCTTGCGGCATCGAGGCGCACGGTCACTTCCAGATCGTGCGGCTCGGTGTCGTTCACCTGTTTGCCTTCCACGACTCCGGGCAGGTTTTTGCCCCACTTGCCATTCACTACAATCAGGCCGGTGTAGATGCCGCCGTGAGGACGTCCATCCAAATCAAACCCGCACATCCGGTCTGCGACGGGGAGGACGACGTGGAAAGCTTGCCACTCGGCGAGCCGCCGCAGCCTCACGTGCACCTGATAGCTGATGCCGGCCACTCTGGCGGGCAGCGGCAGCGTCGCGAATCTCGTGTCTGGGCTGAGAAGCTCGCCGTCTTTCAGGCTCCACCCATGCCCGGATTTCTCGACGGCAGCAGGCGTGAGCGCGCGCAGCACATCCGCCCAGCCGTCGGCACCGACCTTCGGGGCGGCAGACGGGTCAGACACTAGGTCTTTGAACCAGACGTGCTCGTCCTGCGCTTCCCCGTCCGCATCCAGCGGCGGCGCGGTCGGGTCGCGCAGCGAAGGCGGGTCCCAGATGCGGGTGGTGACATCGGCGGATGCACAGCCGAGGCGCTGGCCGCTGGGGGAAAAGGCGAGGGAATGCGGTGCGGCGAGCGGGCCGCGCAATTCGTCGATTCGTTCGCCAGTCTCCAGATTCCACAGGCGGATGGTCAGGTCGGCGGAGCCGGTGGCGAGGATGGGCTTTTTCGGATGCCACGCCAGCGCGGTGACGGGGGCATCGTGGACCCGGAACTCCTTCAGCACGGCCAGCGTGGCGGCGTCGCGGATGCGCACTTTCTTATCGGCCCCGGCTTCGGCGAAGCGGCGGCCATCGGGCGCGACGGCGAGCACGTCCATCGCGCTTGGGTGGGTCGCACGGCGGAGGATCTCGCGGGTGGTGACATCCCAGACGACGAGCTGCTCCTGGGTGCCGGACCTGCCCCGGGTCGCCCCGGCCGTTGCCAGTCCGAGCAGATGTTCCTCACTGAGCCAGGCGAAATCGGCGAAGGCTTTGAACTCCGCGACCATCAGTGGGACAGGTTGAGCGCCAGTGGCGGTGTCGAACAGCTCGAAGAACTGTGCCGGCCGGTTCTGCACAGCCACCAGCCGCCCTCCTGAGGGGCTCACGCGCAGATCACCAAGGTGATATGTGGGGGTGAAAGTTCCGACCTGCTCCAGCCCTTCACCATTTCGACGCAGCAGGAGAATCGGAGACTTTTGCAAAAAGTGTCCCACTGCGGCACAGCGCCCATCCGCGCTGACCGATGCCATGTCATACCAACTCCCGGGTGGCGGTGTCCAAAGCGCGGTGGAAGAACGACCCTCCAGGCGGAGAAGGGCGACGGATTCTCTCTCAGAGGGGCCAAAAATCACGTCGTCCGCCCCGCAGAAGGCGATGGAACATTTTTCGACACCGCCACCCCGGCGCAGGGTCCAGCGGGCGCCGCCGAGGCTCCAGGCACGGGTCTCCGGACCGCACACCACCAGTTCGCCGGAGAGCGGATGCACGCTGGCACCCCACACCTCCCCGCTGCCGCCCAGCAGCGATTGCACGGGCGCGCCGGTCTGCGTATCCCAGAGGCGGATGGCCTGCCTGCCGTCGCTCAGCACGGCGATACTGACAAATCGCGTGCGGGTGGCGGTGAAGGCGAGGCGACGGATCTCCTGGCCATCGGTCCGAAACTTGAAAATCTCGCGATCCTTCTCGAGGTCGAAGCCCTTGATGGTCCCGTCTCGCTCTGCCGCGACGACGGTCTTGGCGTCCGGGTGGAGCGCCGAGTTGTATTGGAAATCAATCACCAACGTGCGCGCCACCTTCCCCTCCTCCACCGTCAACCATTTGCATAATCCACCCGAGTATCTGGCGAATACATGCCTCCCGTCCGGGGTGAAACTTGCCGCCGTCAAAGTCCGATTGATGTCATGGGTCCAGCGGAGCCGGCCGTTCGTGGCATTCCACAGGTTGACCTCGCTCTTTACTTTTCCTCTCTGAAGCAGCAGGAGACCGTCGGGACTGAATTCCAAGTCCCCGGTGTCGGTGGATTCCCAACCGAGAAGTTTCGCCCCGGTCCGTGCGTCGTGGATGACGATGCCGCCTGCCGGCCCATCATGCCTGATATGCCCGATGGCAATGCGCTCCCCATCCGGCGAGATGGCGACTTTGAATTGGTAACCCTTTCGTGGCAATTCTGCGGCGAACTCCAACAACCGCTCCCCGGTGCGCACGTTCAGGATCGTGACCCTGCCCCATGCATCCACCACCACGAAGACACTGGGCAGCCGCGGATGGGCCACCACGCTCCAAATAGTCTGCCCAACGTCGATGCGGGTGAAGGAGGTGTCCGCCTGGCCGAGCAGGTAGCGCCAGGTGGAGTCGCGCAAGTCCTCCGGCACGTCTCCCAGCGCGGCCTGGATCGCCGGGCCATTGCCCTCGCGCAGCGCCGCCTCGGCGAGCGAGAGCGAGGAGCGGGCGAGGGCCTTGCTCGTTTCGGCTCCCTTCTGCACGGCGATGGCTTCGGCCTTCGTCGCACGCTGCTCCTTCGCCTTCAAATTGAAAACAAACCACACCGCCAGCGCGGTGATGATGAGCCACGCGGCAAACGCCGTGGTGAAGATGCCTTTGTTGCGCTTGATGAGCAGCGCCGCCTGCTTGGCGAAGCCTGCGTTCTCCGCACTCGTCGCAAAGCCGGTCTGGTAGCGTTCGATGTCGGCGCTGAATGCGGCCACGCTTTGATAACGCTGTGCCTTGTCGAGCGTCAGCGCCTTCATCGCCACCGCGGAGAGCGCGGCGGGCACGCGACCACTTTCGATGTGTGGCAGCGGCTTGATCTTTTTCGCCTCCAGCACCTCGCCCTTCACGTGTCTGGCATTTGCGCCGGTGGTGACGCCGAATTCCGTCGGCGGTGTGATGCCTCCCGCCTTCACCTTTTCCAAAATCTCATGCAGGTCCTTCCCGTCCACCGGTGGCCGCAGCGTGAGGATGGCGTAAAGAATGCCGCCGAGCGAAAAGATGTCCGAGCGCTCGTCGAGTTCGCCGATCTGCCCCATCGCCTGCTCGGGGCTCATGTATCTTGGCGTGCCCATCACCGCGCCCTGGAGGGTGGCGGTGGGGGAGGCACCGCTGGGCGCGGTGAATGCCGAATGAGGAATTCCGAATGACGAATGGGGATCCTCTGCCGCCTGTGCTCCGTCATTCGACATTCCGCACTCCACATTCAGCATTTTAGCGAGTCCCCAGTCCATCAAGAGCACTTCGCCGAACTCGCCGACCATCACGTTCTCCGGCTTGAGATCACGATGGATGATGCCCTTGCTGTGGGCGAAGGCGAGGGCGTCGGCCACCTTGCGAAAGATGGTGAGCAGGCGTTCCAGCGTGAACTCGCGCAGGTCCTCGGGATGCTCGCGGCGCAGCTCGTCGAGGATGTTTTGCAGGGTGCGGCCTTTCACCAGCTTCATGGTGTAGTAGAGCTGGCCCTCTGTGTCGTGACCGAGGTCATAGACCGGCACGATGTTGGGATGCGCGAGCTTCGCGAGCACGGCGGCCTCTTGAATGAAGCGCTGGCGCATGTCCTCGCTGGCGTCCTGCTCCAGCAGCATGACCTTCGCCGCGATCTTGCGCCCCAGCTTGCAGTCGTCGGCCTCGAGGATCGCCCCCATGCCGCCCTGGGCGATGCGTCTGCCAAAGATGAAAGGCACGTCGGCGGCGGGGTTCGCAGCAGAAGTGCCCATCGTGGTCTGTGCACCGGGAGCCGTCTTGATCGTCACATCGAGACCGAAGTCTGCCACCGGTGTCATGAGAAAACTGTCCTCCATCTCATGTGAGCGCAGCAACCGCTCCACCCGCGCCCGCAGTTCCGCATCTCCCGCACAGACCTCGTCGAGGTAAGCCGCGCGCTGCTCCGGCGGCAGCCCGATGGCGTGGGTGAAGATGGCTTCGTCGGTCATGAGAGAATGGGTTCAGCTATCCAAGGCGAGATTCCGGAGCCCCATGACTCATCGAATTTCATTTTTCTTCGCGAACCCTCGAATGCAGCCAGGCGCGGGCGTAGGCCCAGTCGCGGTCGGCGGTGGCCTTCGAGATGCCGAGCACGTCCGCGGCCTCCTGGCTCTCCAGCCCCACGAAATAGCGGAGCTGGACGAGTTGCGCCTTGCGCTCGTCCTGGGCAGCGAGTTCCTGCAACGCTTCGTCGAGCGCGAGAAGTTCGTCCGACTTGTCCGGCGGTGCGGCGGGCACGTGGATGCTGTCGAGCTCGGTGCGCTGCCAGCCGCCGCCATGTCGCTCCGCCTTCTTCCGGCGGGCACGATCAATCAGGATGCGGCGCATCGCCTCGGCCGCGGCGATGTAGAAGTGGCCGCGATTCTCCCAGCGCGCGTCTTCCTCCGTGCGCGCAAGGCGCATGTAGGCCTCATGCACGAGGGCGGTGGCATTGATCGTCTGCCCCGGCTGCTCGCCGGCCATCTTCTGCGCCGCGAGCTTCCGCAGCTCCTCATACATGGACGGCAGCATCTCCTCCGCCCGGCGCTTCGGGGTGGATTCCGGGGAGGCGGGATCACTCATGGACGCATCTTTGCAGGTTTGATTCCTCATGGGAAGCATCGAATCGGAGGCGCCTGCGCATGCCGTTGATTCATGCATTCAACTCGGCATGCTGCGCTTCACACGCATGAGCAAGCCACTCACAGGACACAAGATCGGATTCGTCGGCCTCGGCAACATGGGCCGGGCCAACGCACGTCATCTCCATGAGGCCGGAGCCGATGTGGTCGTCTGGAACCGCAGTGATGCGCCCGCCGAGGCCGCGGTGAAGCTCGGCATGCGTCGCGCTGCCAGCTTGCCCGAACTCGCCCGCGAAATCGGTCCCGGTGTCATCTGCATCAACCTCACGATGACCGATGTCGTCGAAAAGGTCGTCTTCGGACCCGGCGGTCTGATCGAAGGCCTGCACAAAGACGCGCTGATCATCGACTTCGGCACCACAGGTGTTCCCGAAACGAAAAAATGGGCCGAACGCGTGAACTGGGTCGATGCACCCGTCTCCGGCGGTCAGGTTGGCGCGGAGGCCGCGACGCTCACCATCATGGCCGGCGGCACTGAGACGAATTTCCAGCGTGCGCTGCCGATCTTCCAGGCGTGCGGCAAAAACATCACCCACATGGGCGCAAGTGGCAGCGGTCAGGTCACGAAGCTCGCGAACCAGCTCATCGTCGCGCAGACGATCGATGCTGTCGCGCAGGCGCTGCGCATGGCTGAGCTCTCCGGCGTCGATTCAGCGCTCGTGCGCAAGGCGCTGCTCGGTGGTTTCGCCGAAAGCCGCATTCTTGATCTTCATGGCAACCGCATGGTGAAGCGCGACTTCGTACCCGGCGGTCGTGCTGAGCTGCAGCTCAAGGACGTGCGCCTCATGTGCCAGCTCGCCGATTCCGTCGGCCTCGATTCACCCACGTTGAAGAACTCCCTCGCGCAGTGGGAGAAGTTTGTGCACGAGAAAGGCTTCGGTGATCTCGATCACAGCGGGTTGTTCCGTTTGTATGAGTGAGAAAGCATCCGAGCCGTCAAGGTTGGTCAAGACGTCAAGAAGGCCGCCCGCACGACACTTGACCACAACTTGACCGGCGAAGCCGCCTTGACCGTGAAGCTAGCTTCCACACTCAGTCGTGACGCATGATCTGAAAGAGATTGTGGCGATGATCGGTCCACAAAGGCACTTCAATTTGCCTGGCGTAGTCGGGAATGACCGGCGGATGCGCCTTGATGAACTGCTCATCGCGACTGAGCACCATGTAGTCCGAGTGGAAGGCTCCAAAGTCGTCCGCTTCCCGGGCGATGCGCGTTGTGGCCATGCCAAACTCCTGCGCGACACGCTCGATGACGGGAGCGAGGTTGATGTAGTGATTGGTGATGTTGACCACGATGACGCCGTCCGGCTTGAGATGGCGCAGGTAGAGATCAAAGGCTTCGCGGGTCAGCAGGTGAATCGGAACGGAGTCGCCGCTGAAGGCATCGAGGTGGATCACGTCGAAATGTTGCGCTTCTTCATGCTCCAGCCTGAGTCTTGCGTCGCCCAGGGCGAGCTCGTAGTGAGCACCCCGGGCCTTCATGTCGGCGATGAAGGTGAAGAAGTTCAAGGCCAGATCCACAGCTTCAGGATTGATCTCGTAAAAGCGAAACGTGTGCCCGGGTTCGGCATAGCAGGCGACAGCGCCGACTCCGAGACCGATGATGCCCACCCTGGCATCTGGCCGCGTCTTGAGGCTGTCCAAGACCATTCCGATGCCGGTGTCCTTGCCAAAATAGGTCAACGGTTCGCGGCGGTGTCCCGGCATCATGTTTTGACGACCGTGCAGGATGCCGTTGCACCAAAAAGAGCGGAATGTCTCACCGTTGTCCTCGTCCTCATACTCGGAGACCGAGAGCACGCCGTAAAAATTGCGCGTGCGGGCCAGACACTCCGAAAAAGTCAGCTCCCACGTGGACATCGGCACCAAGGCAGCCAGCGCGATTGCGATCCAACCGGTGCGCCAGAGGGCCAGTTTGATTCCGCTCCAATCGGGTGTCAGGGCGCGATACGAAACCCAGGTGACCAACGCGAAACCCGCCAGCAGAGCCAGGGACCATTCGACGAATGTCACAAAAACCAGCGGGGCGATGACGCTGACCGCGAGTCCCCCGAGCGCGCCTCCCGCCGAGATCAGCAAATAATACTCGGTGAGATAACGCGTGGATGGCTTCGTGCGTGCGAGTTCGCCATGGCAGACCATGCACACGAGAAACATGCTGCCGATGTAGATCGCCAGCTCGGTGACAAAGGTGGGCTCCCACTCCCAATCAAGTTCATACAAAGCGGACGAAAGGAAAATCACCGCCATCGCCGGCACGGCCCACACGGCACGGCGATACCAGCGTGGATGGTCAAAGCAGATGATAAATGAGAGCAGGTAAAGGCTCAGCGGCAGAATCCACAGAAAGGGAATGACGGCCACGTCCATGCACACGTGATTCGTCGTCGCCAGCAGCATGAGGGAGGCAAAGCCGGGCAGCGCCAGCCAGATGGCACGCTGTTTCCAGGTGGGGCGCACTCCATGTGTGGCAGCCTGCGGATGCAGATCGCCTTCCGGGGTGATGTCGTTTCCACGCATGCGGTTGGCGATGGCGCAGACCAGCATCAGCACCACAAAGACCGCAAACGCGCCTGACCAGACCTTCGCCTGCGTCAGCACATCCCAGCGTGACTCAAAGAGCACGGGATAACTCAACAACGCCGTGAGCGAACCGATGTTCGACAGCGAGTAGAGGCGCCACGGGCTTCGATTCGGATACTGGTGCGAAAACCACACCTGAATCAGCGGACTTGTCGCCGAAAGCACGAGGTAGGGCAGTCCCACGGTCCGCAGCAGCAGGAGCAGAATCCGGCTGACCGGTTCTTCGTCACCCGTCGGTTTGAGAGTGTCGCCCGGCACGATGGGCAGCAGAAGGAGAGCTGCCAGAAGCGCCGCGCCATGAACCCAGGCCTGCTGCCTCGGCCTCCACTTCGTCAGGAAGTGAGCATAGCTGTAGCCTCCGAACAGCAGGACTTGGAAGAACAGCATGGCAGTCGTCCAGACACCGGGGCTGCCACCGAACCATGGCAGAATGAATTTGCTGATGACCGGCTGGATTTGAAACAGTAGAAACGCACCGAGCAGGCTGACGAGACAATAGACAAGATTCATGTTTTTGGAGGACTGATCGCACTGCCTGTCCTTCGGCACTGCATTGGGCATCTCGTCCCGGCGGAGGGATGCCACTTGGCATCGGGAACGCAAGTGATTGGAGGTGAGGCAGCCGAAACGCCGACGCTACTGTGTGATGGAACGCGGCGCAGAAAATCACGCATGCATCACCTGGCCGCCGTCGATATTGATCGTCTGGCCGGCGATGTTCTTCGCGTGATCCGAAGCCAGAAAGCATGCCATCGCCGCATATTCGTCCGGCATCTGCCAGCGACCGAGGTGGGAGACCTTTTTGATCTTCTCCGCAGCCCAGTCGTCGAAGCTCTGGCGTTGGGACTCGGGCAGTTTTTGCTGTCCGGCGGCCCAGATGGACTGGTTCAGCTCGGTTTTCACCATGCCAGGTGCGAGCGCGTTCACGCGGATGTTGTGCGGGCCGAGGTCCTTCGCGGCGCATTGCGTGAAATTGATCAATCCGGCCTTCGACGCGCTGTAAGGCGGATCGGTCTGCGATCCCATCTGCCCGGCGACGGAGACGAGGAAAAGCATCGAGCCTGCGCCGCGCTCGATCAGTCGCGGCGCGAAGGCATGCGCCACATTCACCGCGCCGACCAGATTCACCTCCAGCACGCGGGCCCAGTCGGTGGGTTCGAGATTCCAAAACGGGAAGCCAAATTTCCCCGAGCCGATGCCCGCGCAGAAAACGACATGATCCACGCGCTCAAACTCCGCGGCGAAGGCCTTCACGCCAGCGTAATTCGTCACATCACCTGCAGTGATGAACTCAGCGCTCTTTTCACGATCCAGGCCACGCACATGACAGCCTTCGGCGATGAATCCGTCGGCGATCGCGCGGCCAATGCCGCGTGCACAACCGATGATGGCAACAGTTTGACCGGTGAGATTCAGATTCATGGAGACGGCTTGAGTTCAGGGGGCCAGCGCGCGGGAGATTTCCTGCACGGCCTGGTAGATGCCGATGGCAGTCATCGCGAGCGCGGCGATCCACAGGCAGATCGTCCACAGCAGGCCCGGCTGCAAGGTTCTCTCGATCCGGCAGTGGCGGAAATAGAGTGCCGCACCGGCGAGGAAGGGAAGCATCACCCCCTGGCTCACCGCGCCCACAAGCACGAGCGTCACCGGCTTTTCCCAGATCAGATAAAGCAGCAGCGAGAGCGCGGGCAGCAGCACGACACAGATTTTCACCGCACGCACCCGATGCTCCGCCGTGGGATAGTGCCGCACCTTGAACAGCTCGGTCGCATCGACGAGCAGCCGCGCATTCGAGGCCGTGGACACAAAGACCGTCGAGTAGAGCGCAAAGAACGCGCCGAGCAGGAACACGTAGAGGCTCCATTCGCCGAAGCTTTCGGCATACATGTGCGCGAGCGTGTCGATCATGCCCTTGTCGTTCACTTGAAGACCTTTCGCGTGCAGCACGGCGGCGCCGAGCAGGTAGAAGGCGAGTGTCGCCAGCGTGTAGATGACAAAGGAGAGCCAGGCGTCGATGCGCATCACGCGCATCCAGCCACGGGCACGATCCAGCCAGCCGGGCGTGCCGTCATGCGGCCCCACATTCAGCGCGTAGCCCTTCTCCAGGCACCAGTATGGATAGTAGATCAGCTCCGACGCGCCCACGCCGATGATCCCGAACGCGCCAAAGGCCGTTCCTGTGTCCGCAGGCAGTTTGAACGCGAAACCCTCCGCGAGATTCGCCCACGTGATCGCATACGGCGACCATTGCAGCGAGCCGACGGCCACGACCGTTGCCAGCGTGAACAGCGCGACCATTGCCGTGGAGAGATTCTCCACCAGCCGATAGCGTCCCATCACCAGCAGGATCGCCGTGAAGCCGGCGACACCCAGCGCGAGCAGTTTTTTGTCCAGCATCACGCCTGCCGCGGCAAAAACATCCGCCACACCACCGACGATGCCCGCCACCTGGAACACGAGCGCCACATACATGCCCAGCCACAACCACAGCAGCCAGCTCACCACGAATCGCGGGCCGGGGATGGTGTTCATCGCCTCCAGCGTGGTCTGTCCGGTCGTCACCGCGTAACGGCCCAACTCCACCTGCACGAAGACCTTGATGAAGCAGCCCAGCACCACAAACCACAGCAGCGTGAATCCGGCCTCGCCCGCGACCTTCGGCGTCGCGATGACCTCGCCCGAACCCACGATGGATGCAGTGATGATCAGCCCGGGGCCGATGCAGCGAAGGATCGCGCTCCAATGGCTCGGCGCGGGTTGGGGCGCGGGGATGTCGGCTTTCATCAACCAGGACGGGAACGTGTTGCAGGTGGCTGGTGGGTCTGATGGTTTAATCCGAAACCACCGCCCATGTCACGCACGATCCACTTCGCTTCGGCCGCGCAAGGGGAGGCGCTTCATCCATGAGCATCCGGACAGGATGCAGGATCAAGCGCATCTCACACGAAAGCACCACGACAATACCTCTCCCGCGAGCGAAAGCCCTTCATCCGGGAGGCTGTCACACCAACTCAATAGTAGGAAAAGTTGGTCGTGTCGGACGAGCCGGAGGCGAAGGCCGGGTCATACCAGCAGTGCTCGAAGTAATTCCACGGCGGCGACGGCCAGATGTAATAGGCGTCGTCACAAACATCGCGGCCATAGATCCTGCCGGAGGCCGAGTTGTTGCGATGGCCAGCGAGAAAGCGGCCGTCACTGGTGCAAGAACTCAGGAACAGGGTGGCGATGGCCGGGAGCAGGAGCAGGCAACGGGCGAGTTTCATTGAGGTGCGATGATGTGGTTCGGAAGCAGTTTTTTTGGAATTTTTGAAATGATGGGCCGCGAACGGAAAAAAAGCAATGCGATAAAATCATTCCGGCACTGCTTTTCCCTTCTGTTCCGGCGCACTTTTACCCTGGAAAACCGGTGGCATCCCGCCCAAGGTCGCACCTGATTCCAACCACCATGAAACACCTCGTCACCCTGCTCGCCTTCATTTCCAGCCTCGCCTTCGCTGCCGAACACCCCGACACCACCGGTTGGAAGGATCTATTCGTCGGCGACCTCTCCAATGCCGTCGATCCTGCCGGCTGGGTGTTTGAGGGCAAGGAACTCGTCGCCAAGACCCATGACACGCTCTGGACCAAGGACTCGTATGGCGACTTCATCCTCGACCTCGAGTTCAAAGTGATCGCGGAATCCAACAGCGGCGTCTTCCTCCGTTCCGGCGACATCAAGAATGTCCTCGCCGCCCTCGAAATCCAGGTTCACGACAGCGCCGACGGCAGCAAATACGGCATGGTCGGCGCCATTTATGACGCCATGCCGCCCAGCAAGAGTGCGGCGAAGCCCGTCGGCGAATGGAACCACTACACCATCACCTGCAAAGGCCCGCAGGTCACCGTCGTCTTCAACGGCGAGACCGTGATCGACGCGAACCTCGACAACTGGCCCGAAGTCGGCAAAAACCCCGACGGCACGCCCAACAAGTTCAAGAAGGCCCTCAAAGACTTCGCCCGCACCGGCCCCATCGGCCTCCAAGGTCTCCACGGTAAAGCCCAAGCTCCCGTGTGGTATCGGAATTTGAAGATCAAGGTACTGGAGTAGTCGTCGCCTTGAGCTCCTCCAATTCCGCCCATCGGGTGAACTTGGTCTCCAACTCGTGCTTTTTCACCTCGATCTTCGCCAGGTAGTCGTTCGTGCCGGCGCCGAGTTTCACGAACAGCTCGGGATTGTTCAGTTCGGCCTCCATGCTGGCGATTTCGGTCTCCAGCATGGCGATCTGGCCTTCCAGTTCTGAAAGCTCACGCAGTTCGCGATTGGTCATCTTGCGCGGCTTGGTCGTGGCGGCGGGCTTTTCCTTCTTCACGGCCACGTTGACGATGGAAATCTCCGCCGCGGCCTGCTGGGCGCGTTTTTCCTGGTAGTAGCTGTAGTTCCCGGCGCACTCGTGGATGCGGCCGTGACCCTCGAACGCGATGATCCGGTCGCACACACGGTCGAGGAAATAACGATCATGGCTGACGACGAGCACGCAGCCTTGGAACGCGAGGATCGCCTCCTCCAGCACGCGCATGGTCTGCAAATCGAGGTCGTTCGTCGGTTCGTCGAGGATGAGGAAGTTGCCGCCGCGGCGCAGGATCTTCGCCAGCAGCACGCGGCTCTGCTCACCGCCGCTGAGTTCCTTCACGCGCATCGTCACGCGTTCGTCAGTGAAGAGGAAGCGCCTCAAATAAGTGCGCACGTGCAGCTTCTCGTCGCCAAACTGCACGAAGTCGCTGTTCGGTCCCGCGACCTCCTCCATCACGCTCTTTTCAGGATCGAGCAGCAGGCGCTGCTGATCGACGTAGTTGAACAAAGTACGCTTGCCGATGACGACATTGCCTTCGTTCGGTTGTTGCTCACCCATCAGAATGCGGAGCAGTGTTGTTTTGCCCAGACCGTTGCGGCCGATGATGCCGGTGCAGGCGCCGGGCTCGAAACTGAGATCGAGATGGCTGAACAACCAGCGGTTGCCGATGTGCGCGCCGATGTTTCTGGCCTCGACGACGGTGTTCGCCAGTGGGGGGGCAGGTGGGATGATCAAATCCATCACCAAGTTCTCCTCTGGTGCGTCGAGAGCGGCCACACGGTCGAACTCGTCCAGGCGCGTGCGTGCCTTGCTGCGCTGCGCCTTCACGCCGGCGCGGACGAATTCGAGTTCGTGCCGAAGGTAAGCCTGGCGGCGGCGCTCGGAGTTCGCTTCGACGGATTCACGCAGCGCCTTGCTCTCCAGATACGCGCTGTAATTGCCTGGATGGCTGTAGATGCGCGCGTCATCGATCTCGATGATGCGCGTTGCGATGCGATCGAGGAAATAGCGGTCGTGCGTGACGAACAGTACTGCGCCGGTGAAATCGCGCAGGAATTTTTCCAGCCACTCGATGGATTCGGCGTCGAGATGGTTCGTCGGCTCGTCGAGCAGCAGCAGGTCCGGCTGCGCGACGAGCGTGCGTGCGAGTGCGACGCGGCGCTTCTCACCACCGGACAATCCGCGCACGATGCGATCCGCCGCGGGCACGCCGAGTTCATTCATCGCCGTGGCGATGCGCGTTTCGACGCCCCAGCCATCGTGAAGTTGAATCTGATGCAGCAGCTCTGTCTCCTGATCCGGCTTGTAGTCGCCGGATTCGTAACGCGTGACCATGTCGATCAACGTTTGGGCTCCAGCGCGGATGTTGTCGATCACGCTGGCGTCCTCATCGAGCGTGAACTCCTGCGCGAGGTGGCCGGTGATCATGCCGTTGCGCCGCGAAACGGTGCCGCTGTCCGGTTTCTCCGTGCCGGCGAGAATGCGCATGAGACTGGTCTTTCCGCTGCCGTTGCGGCCCACGAGGCCGAGCTTCTCTCCCTCATGCACGCTCATCGTCGCGTCATTGAAGACCTGCTGCAGGCCGAATTGCAGGCGCAGGTCTTTGGCGGAAACGACGGCTGGAGTGATGGGAGACATGTGGGGCCGCGCACAGACCACACGAACCGCCTGCAATCAAGGCTTTGCCAGCGTCTCACGCACCATCACCGGATCGTCCGTGGTGATGCCATCGACGCCGAGTTTCACAAAGCGTTGCACATCTTCCGGTTTGTTGACCGTCCAGACGTAGAGGCCGAGGCCCGCGTCGCGAATCTGTTTCACCATCGCCTCATCCCACGGAAAATCCGCTGTGCCGAGGTCGAGACCGTCGAGCTGGTCTGCTTTCGTGTCGGCGATAAGCTGTGTCAGATCGGTGGGCTTCTTGTCCTTTGTCTTGCCGGAGGCGAGGCGGTAAACCTGGATCCACGGCATTGCCTTCTTCGATTCGGCCGCCGCGCCACGGTTGAACGCGATGATCGCGAGCTGTGCCGCACGATCCTTCATCGGCTCCAGGATGCGCTTCAACTCCGGCACGATCTCCGCGCCGCATTTGATCTCGATGAAGAAACGCTGTTTCCCCTTCGGCATCGTTGCCAGCGCCTGCTCCAGCGTCGGAATTTTTTCATTCGCCCACTCCTTGCCCTTCCACGATCCGGCATCGAGCGCGGTCAGCTCTGACTGCTTCGATTTGGCCACATCCAAGTTCACGCCTGATGTGCGTTTCGTGTCCTTGTCATGAATGACGGCCGTTTTGCCATCGGCGGTGAGATACACATCCAGTTCGCAGGCGTCGGTTTGATTTTCCCAACCCAGCTTGAACGCCGCGAGCGTGTTTTCCGGCGCACGTGCGGAAAAACCGCGGTGGGCGATGATTTCGACGGCGTGGGAGGAGGCGAGGAGCATGGCAGCAGCAAACAGCAGTGGAAGCGGCTTCATCCAGCCAGATGTGACCGCGTTCGGGCTTGTGTTCAACCGGCGAGTTCGGCGCTGTCCCGTGCACGCGTGGGTTGCGCTTTGGGTGGAGGCGGGAAAGGTGCGCCGATTGAAGCCCTGGCTCCTCAGTTTCCTCTTCCTGGGCACCACCGCGCACGGTGGTGCGCCGTGGTCATGGCTGAATGGAGACATCGCGGCCCTGGAGGTCCGGCGGAGCCAGATGCAGGCCGCGCTCGAAGCGCTTCCCACCATGCCCGTGCCGCAACCGCTGGAGCACGCGGGATTTCACAGCGGCTTCGCGCCGAAGGCTGATTCGGTGCGGTGGGTGCAGGTGGACCTGGGTGCCGAACACGCAATCGACGCCGTGGTCGTGGTGCCTGCCATGCTCGGCAGCGTGCAGGCGTATGGCTTTCCGAAACGGTTCCGCATCGACGCATCGAACGATCCGCTGTTTGGAGAGTCCACAACCCTGCTTGATCAAAGCGCCGCGAATGTCGATGCTTCCACCGCGCCGTGGCATAAGCCTGTCACCGGCATCAAAGCGCGATATGTGCGATTCACCGCCACGCGTCTCGTGACCCAACCGCGCATGGAGCAGCGCTTCATTTTTTGCCTCGGGGAGCTGATGGTTTTCAGCGGCGGGCGCAACATCGCGCTGCGTTGCGAGGTGTTTGCACCGAATTCGGTCGAGACGCTGCCCACCTGGTCGCCAAAGCATCTGGTGGATGGCAGCCACGCACTGGGCCTGCCGGTGAAGACAGACGAGATCAATGGCAACGGCTGGCACAGCGCCATCTCCAGCAGTGCCGATGTCACGAAATGGGTGCAGGTCGATTTCGGTTCGTCACGTGAGATCGATGAAATCCGCCTGATCCCGGCGCATCCGCGTGATTATCCAGACCGCTTCGGTTTCGGGTTTCCACGCCGGTTCAAGATCGAAGCCGATGCCAGCGTCGTCTTCGACAGCACACACGAAGACTTCGCCAATCCTGGTGACACTCCTGTGGCCTTCCAGGCACAAGGTCTTCGTGCCAGGACCATTCGTGTCACGGCAACGCGTCTGTGGGAACGCAGCGGTGATTTCGTTTTCGCGCTCGCGGAGCTGCAGGCTTTCGCCGGAGGCAAAAACATCGCATTGGGGACCACGGTGACGGGCTATGATGACACGATCACAACATCGTGGACGCGTGATCAGCTCGTGGATGGCCGCAGCAGCGCGGGTGTGTTGCTGGATGAGATGGCATGGCTTGCGGATTTGTCGAAACGACGTGAGATCGATTCGCGGCTGGCACTTCTCGACGCCGACACCCGTCTGGCCACGCTCAAGGCACGAGGACGCGCTGCTTATTTGGCCATTGTTCTCGTCGTGGTGATGATCGTGTCCGCACTAGGCCTGCCCGTGCATTTCCGACGTTCCCGTCGTCTTGAAATCGAATCATTGCGCCACCGCATTTCACGTGATCTGCACGATGAGATCGGCAGCCACCTCGGCAGCATCCGCTTGATGTCTGAACTGGCCTTGCGCGAAAACGGCGGCAGCGAATCCCTCCAGGAAATCCACCGTCTTGCCGGTGAGGCCGCCGAATCCATGCGCGGCATCATCTGGCTCGTCCGCGAGGGGGATGCGCCTAAACTCACGAGCCTCGTCGAGGCCATGCGCCAGAGCGCCGCCGCGCTGCTCAAGGGAATCGAGTGGACGCTTCAATCGCCGGAGGCCGATGATTCGACCACCGCCTCGCTCGAATTCCACCGTCAGGTGTTTCTGTTCTTCCGCGAGGCCGTCCACAACATCGCCCGCCATGCCAGGGCATCGCATGTGACTCTTCAAATCACCTGGCAGGCCAAAAAACTGCGATTGGTGGTTGAAGATGATGGTTGCGGCTTCGACGTGGGTTCTGTCACCGCTGGCAATGGTCTCGCGAATTTGCGTCATCGTGCCGAAACGCTTGGCGGCACGATGCAAATCGACAGCGCAGTCGGAAAAGGCACGCGTATCACCCTGGAAGCCGCTTTGTCATGAAAACGATCTGGATCATCGAAGACCACGCCGCGTTCCGCCGCACGCTCGTGCGCGTCTTGAACGCGGAAAGCGGCCTGCAATGCACGCGGGACTTCGATTCTTGCGAAAAGGCCCTCGCCGCGCTCGCTCGTGATGATGCGCCTGATTTGATCCTGCTCGACGTTGGTCTGCCTGGCATGAGCGGCCTCGAAGGCATTCGATTGCTCAAGGAACGCTCGCCCAAAACGACGGTCGTGATCCTGACCGTTTTCGAGGACGACGACAAAGTCTTCCAGGCGGTCTGCGCTGGCGCGGCGGGCTATCTGTTGAAGACCAGCGGCGCTGCTGACATCACGCAAGCCGTGCGCGATGCGCTTGCCGGCGGTTCGCCGATGAACCCGCGCATCGCACGGCGAGTGCTGGAGATGTTTTCCAAACTCGCTCCGAAACAAAGCGACTACGGCCTCAGCGACCGCGAAAAGGAGATTCTCCAGCTTATGACCACTGGCCTCATCAAAAAGGAGATCGCCGACAGGCTCACGCTCAGCATTCACACCGTCGATACCTACCTGCGCCGCATCTACGAGAAGCTGGAGGTGAACACCCGCACCGGCGCGGTGGCCAAGGCTCTGAAGGAGGGGCTCGTGTGACTGTCCCGCGCTCGCGTGGCATGAAAACGCCGCTCCCAGGCCGTATTGCTTGCCTCATGCGCCTCTTCAGTTTCATCGCCTTCGCCGCCACGTCCTCCCATGCGGTGGATTTCGTGCGCGATGTTCGGTTGATCTTCGAGAAGCACTGCTACGAGTGCCACGGGGTCAAAAAGCAGAAGAACGAGTATCGCCTCGACATCAAATCCATCGCGCTGACCGGTGGCGAAGATCACGCGCCGAACATCATCGCAGGCAAAAGCACAGAAAGTCCGCTGTTCCGCTTTGTGAGTGGTGCGGATGAGAAAATCGCGATGCCGCCGAAGTCAAAGCTCAGCAGCGCGGAGATCGATGTGCTGAAACGCTGGATCGATGAAGGCGCCGTGTGGCCGGATGGCGTGGATGTGGCGAAGGTCGAAGACCGCCTCGACTGGTGGAGCTTCAAGCCAATCCAAGTTTCAAGTTTCAAGTCTCAGGTTTCAAGTTCTTCCAGGACGAACGCGCAGGGCCGACTTGAAACTTTAAACTTGAAACCTGGAACTCCCTCCATCGACGACTTCATCCGCGCAAAGCTCACGGAAAAAGGCCTCAAACCCGCGCCACTTGCCGAATCGCACACGCTCATTCGCCGGCTTTACTTCGATCTCATCGGACTGCCGCCCACGCCGGAGGAAGTCGCGAAGTATGCGTCGCTGCCGTATGAGAAGCTGGTGGACGACCTGCTCGCCTCGCCACGCTACGGCGAGCGTTGGGCGCGCCACTGGCTCGATCTCGTGCATTACGGCGAAACGCACGGCTATGACAAAGACAAGCCACGCATGAACGCCTGGCCATATCGCGACTACGTGATCCGCGCGTTCAACAGCGACAAGCCTTACGCGCGTTTCGTCGAGGAGCAGATCGCGGGTGATGTGCTCTATCCGGGCACGACCGACGGCATCACAGCGCTCGGATTCATCGCAGCGGGACCGTGGGACTACATCGGGCATGCCGAGGTGCCGGAGACGAAGCTCGATGGCAAGATCGCGCGACACCTCGACCGCGATGACATGGTGCAGAACGCCATCGGCAGCTTCTGCAGCCTCACCGTACAGTGTGCGCAGTGCCACAATCACAAGTTCGACCCGATCTCGCAGGAGGACTATTACTCGTTGCAGGCTGTGTTCGCCGCCATCGACCGCACGGACGTTGATTATTATCCGGATGACGAGTCGATGCAGAAGTTCGCGGCGCTTCAGAAACAGAAGTCGCAGCTCGCCAGCGAGATCGCGGCGCTGGAGGAGCCTTTGAAGAATAAAGCAGGCGAGGCCTATGTTGCGCTCAGCAAGCGTATCGACGGCGCGGCTGAGAAAGGTGCAAATCCGAACGTAAAGCCCGACTTCGGCTGGCACAGCGCCATTTCGCCGACGCAGGATGTCGTGAAGTGGGTGCAGGTTGATCTGGGCAGGAGCGTGCAGGTCGAGCGCATCGTGTTGAAGCCCTGCTATGATGACTACGGCAAGATCGGCGGCGGATTCGGCTTCCCGGTGCGCTTCAAGATCGAAGTGAGCGACGATCCGGAGTTCAAAACTGGCGTCACACTCGTCTGGCGGAAACATGACGCCACCTTCATGAACGATTTTCCGAATCCGGGCCTCAAGCCCTTCGAGAGTGGCACGGCGGGCGATGATGGCGTCACGGGCCGCTACGTGCGCGTCACCGCCGTGAAGCTCGCGCCACGCAAGGACGACTACATCTTCGCACTGGCCGAGATGGAGGTCTATGACAGCAAGACCGGCCCAAATCTCGCTGCAGGACGTCCCGTGACATCTCTCGACAGCATCGAAGCCCCGCCGCGTTGGCGCAAAACGAACCTCACCGACGGCATCGCCCCCGAAAGCCGCACCGACGAAGACAAACAGCAACTCATCCGCGCACGCGACGCGCTGATGCTTGCGCAGGCGGATGCCGAAACGAAGAAGCGCCTCGTCGCCGCACGCAAGAAACGCGACGGGCTGCCTGCGATGCCTGCTCCGCAGAAAGTGTATGCCGGTGCGGTTCACACGGGCAGCGGCTCCTTCAAAGGCACCGGCTCGGAAGGAGGCAAGCCACGCGAGATTCACGTGTTGAAACGCGGCGACATCAAGCAGCCAGCGCAGGAGGTCGGCGCGAGCAGCATCAAGGCGCTCTCGGTCGTGTTTCATGATCCGTTTGAGTTGCGCGGAAGCGACGAATCAGCACGTCGCACCGCGCTGGCGAAGTGGATCACGGACAAAAATAACGCGCTCACCTGGCGCAGCATCGTTAACCGCGTGTGGCAGCACCATTTCGGCCGTGGTATGGTCGAGACGGCGAACGACTTTGGCCGCATGGGCGCGAAGCCGAGCCATCCTGAGCTGCTCGACTCGCTGGCGGTGACTTTCCGTGATGATCTCGGCGGCAGTTTGAAAAAGCTGCACAAGCTGATCGTGATGTCAGAAACCTACCGCCAAACGTCTGACTCGTCCGACCTGTCGGTCACGTCCGACGCCTCCAACCAATACCTCTCCCACCAAAACCGCCGCAAACTCGACGCCGAGTCGATTCGCGACAGCATTCTCGCCGTGAGCGGCAAGCTCGACCTCACGATGGGCGGGCCGAGCTTCCAGGACTTCGTCATTGAGAAGCCGCAGCACAGCCCGCACTACGAGTATGAGCTGCACGATCCCGAGGATCCGAAGTCGTGGCGGCGCAGCATCTACCGCTTCATCGTGCGTTCTCAGCAGCAGCCCTTCATGACCGTGATGGACTGCGCCGACCCATCCATGCGTGTGGACAAGCGCAACGAATCCCTCAGCCCGCTGCAGGCCCTTGCCATGATGAACAACGGCCTGACGGTCGCCATGGCGAAGCACTTTGCCGAACGCGTGACAAAAGAAGCCGGCAGCATCGAGGCGCAGACAAAACGCGCCTTTGCCCTCGCGCTCGCCCGCGAGCCGACGGCGGACGAACTGGCCCCGTTGGTCGGTTATGCGAAGCGCGACGGCCTCGAAAACGTCTGCCGGGTGATCTTGAACCTGAACGAATTCAGCTTTGTGGATTGAAACAAAGTTTGCCGGGGGTGGGGCCGTTGGTCATACTCGCCACTCTCCATGAACACCCAATTCCCCGCTGAACGCATCCTTCTCGGCCCCGGCCCCAGTCCTGTCCCTTCGCGCGTGCTGCGTGCGCTCGGCGCGCCGACGCTCGGACATCTCGATCCGCAATACGTCGCCATCATGGACGAGGTCTGCGAGATGCTGCGGCAGGTGTTTCGCACGAAGAACGCGCTCACTTTTCCCGTCAGTGGCACCGGCATGGCCGGAATGGAGTGCATCGCCGTCAATCTCATCGAACCCGGCGACGAAGTGATCGTCTGCGTGAACGGCGTTTTCGGCGGTCGCATGAAGGATGTCATGGAGCGCTGCGGTGCCACAGTGCATGCAGTTGAGGCGGCGTGGGGAGATGTCATCCAGTTCGATCAAATCGCCGCCGCTCTTGAGCAGCATCCGAAATCGAAGCTCGTCGGCATCGTGCATGCCGAGACGAGCACCGGCGCGCTGCAACCGCTCGTAGGCCTTGCCGAACTCGTGCACAGCAAAGGTGCGCTGCTCGTTGTCGATGCCGTCACCAGCCTCGGCGGTCACGAATTGAAGGTCGATGACTGGGGCATCGACGCGATCTACAGCGGCACGCAGAAGTGCCTGAGCTGCCCGCCCGGCCTCGCGCCTGTCAGCTTTGGCGATCGAGCGCTCGCCATTATGGATGCTCGCAAGACCAAGGTGCAGTCTTGGTATCTCGACGTCTCGATGTTGCGCAAATACTACACCTCCGGCGGTGGCGGCCGCGTGTATCACCACACCGCGCCGATCAACATGACCTACGCCTTGCGCGAGGCGCTCGCCATCGTGCTGGAGGAAGGGCTCGAAGCCCGCATCGCACGCCACGCGCAGATGCATCAGCGCCTGCGTGCCGGACTGGAGGAGATGGGCATCAGCTACGTGCCGAAGCACTCGCTGCACACGCTCAACTGCATCCACATTCCCACCGGCACCGATGACGCGGGCACGCGCAAGCGCCTGCTCGAAGAATACGGCATCGAAATCGGCGCCGGACTCGGCGTCATGGCCGGCAAAGCCTGGCGCATCGGCCTCATGGGCCACGGCTCGACCGTGCGGAACGTCGATCTCGTGCTCACGGCGCTGCAGAACGTGCTGAAGTAATAACAACCATGTCGCATGCGGCACAGGAAGGGAGCGCGGACACTCTTGTTCGCAGTTCCGATGCAGCGGGCAGGAGTGCCCGCGCTCCTCTTGATCGCTTCGCTGCAATTCTTCCATCAGATCGCATCCTCATGCGCCCGGTGGAACTCGCCGCCTACGAAAGCGATGGCCTCACCGCGTTTCGCACGCGGCCGCTTGCTGTGGTCGTGCCGGAGACGACGGACGAGGTCATCGCCATTGTGCGGCTGTGTCATGAACTGAAGCTGCCGTTTGTGGCCCGCGGCAGCGGCACGAGCCTCTCGGGTGGCTCACTGCCCATCGCGGAGGGCATTGTGATTGCTCTGAACCGGCTGAATCGCATCCTGAAGCTCGATCCGGAGCAACGCATCGCCGTGGTGGAGCCGGGGGTGGTGAACACGCAGGTCACGACGGCTGCCGCGCCGTTCGGATTGCATTACGCGCCCGATCCATCGTCGCAAAGCATCTGCACCATCGGCGGAAACGTCGCCTTCAACTCCGGCGGCGCGCACTGCCTCAAGTACGGCATGACGGCCAACCACATCCTCGGCATCAAAGCCGTGTTGGCCACCGGCGAGGTCGTGGAATGGGGCGGTGGCAGCCGCGAACGGCTAGGGCCGGACTGGTGCGGGCTTTTTACCGGCAATGAAGGCCTCTTCGGCATCGCGCTGGAGATCACGCTGCAGCTTTTGCCGAAGGCGGAATGCTTTCACACCGTGCTCGCGGGCTATCGCACGCTCGAACAGGCCGGTGATGCGGTCTCCGCCGTCATCGCGAGCGGTTTGCTGCCCGGTGCCATCGAGATCATGGATGCGCTCGCGCTGGAGGCCGCAGTCGCTGCGGTTCATGCCGAATACCCGCCGGGATGCGAGGCCGTGCTCATCGTCGAGCTCGAAGGGCCGCGCGAAGTCGTCGCCATCGAACGCGAGCGCCTTGATGCGATCCTCGCGGCGAGCCAGCCCGTCGAGATGCGCCCTGCACGCGATGCCGAGGAGCGCCTCGCCATCTGGAAAGGTCGCAAGAGTGCCTTCAGTGCTGTTGGCAGACTCTCGCCGGATTTCATCGTGCAGGATGGTGTCGTGCCGCGACGTCGCTTGGGCGAGGCGCTGCGCCGTATCGCCGAGATGTCGCAGGAGACCGGCCTCCGTGTGGCGAATGTCTTCCACGCGGGCGATGGCAATCTGCATCCGCTCATCCTCTTCGACGGCCGCGAAGAAGGCGCGCTGCATCGCGCTGAGGACCTCGCCGGTCGCATCCTGAAGATGTGCGTCGAAATGGGTGGCTCCATCACCGGCGAGCACGGCATCGGTGTCGAGAAGCGCGAGTTCCTGCCCGACATGTTCACCGCCGATGAGATCGACTGCATGCAGCGCCTCCGCGCCGCCTTCGATCCGCTCGGCATCGCGAACCCCGGTAAAATGTTTCCCGGCAAAGAAGCGCCCGCCTTGTCACATGTTGGTTTGCATCCGCTGGAGAAGGCCGGCGTCATTTCACGCGAATGATCACGCCTTCCTCACTCCCCGAACTTCGCGACGCCGTGCTCTCCGCACCGCGCGTGATCGCCGTGGGCGCGGAGACGAAGCCGCGGCTTTCGGCGGTCGAGGCGGTAAAAATCTCCACGCGGCAGTTGAACGGCATCACGGAGTATGAGCCGAGCGAGTTCACCTTTTCCGCGCTCGCAGGCACGCCGGTGCGCGAGATTGTCACGGCGCTGGATGAGAAAGGGCAGTATCTGCCCTTCGATCCGATGCTCGTCGAGGCCGGCAGCACCATCGGCGGCGTGGTGGCGAGCGGTTTGAGTGGACCGGGGCGCTTCCGCTACGGCGGCGTGCGCGATTTCATCCTCGGCGTGCGCTTTGTCGATGGCATGGGCCGCTTGCTGAGGCTCGGCGGCAAGGTGGTGAAAAATGCTGCGGGATTTGATGTGCCGAAGTTTCTCATCGGCAGCCTCGGACGATTCGGCGCGATTGGCGAGGTGACCTTCAAGGTGTTCCCGAAGCCGGAATCGACGATCACGCTCCAAATGCCCTTCTCGGCCGAAAAGATGGCCAGACTCGCCAATTCGCGTTTTGAGATCGATGCGCTCGATGTGCCGCCCGGCGGCGAAACGATGCTCGCGAGGCTTGCCGGACCTGCCAAGGCGCTCGAAGCGATCGCGAAGGAGATCGGCGGTGAGCTCATCGACCATTCGGTCTGGCATGCGATCCGCGAGACGCCGTGGAGTTTCAAATCGGACCTCACGCCGGATCAAATCGGTGATTTCAAAACCGCACACGTGAGCTGTGGTGGCAATGTGGCCTTTTCTCAGATTCCTCCCGTTCGTGGACTCACGCTGCGCGGTGACTCGCCGCTGTGGATCGGCGGCAGGCCGCGATTTGCGATTGAAGCCGCAGTGAAGCAGGCGCTCGATCCGCAGAACCGCTTTCCAACTCTCGACGACTGATGCTCTTTCCACGCATGAATCTGATCCGTCTGCTCTTGCTGTTTGTCATCGGCATCAGCTCTTCTTGCGCGTGGGTTGGTCCAAAAAATATCTTGCAGCGCGCGATCGACAAAGCTGCAGAGGAGACGCTTTCGGTGAGTTTGTCGGAGCACCCCGACGGGACCGCGAGTTACATGGTGTGTTCGCCTTCAGGTCTTCAATGGAAGGTTCGAAGTCTTGGGTATGCGCCAGGAAAGCTCGGAGTCGATGGTGTGAAGCAACGCGATTATTATGGCGTATCTCCAGTGTCCGCCACAAACCTGTCCGTTGTTGCGCTTCAAGAACACGGTGAGTTGGGGAGACATGCTTTGTTTGTTGTCCAAGGGCGTCTAGGAACCCTGTTTGCTATCGAATCCGCGAAGAGGTCGTATCCTATGGGCGACGGCATCTCATTCTATTACACATGGAAAGTAAAAGGCCTGTCACGAGCAGGAATGACAATGCAGGCTTCTGGAAAGCCGATGGGGAAGGCCTTCATAAAATGGCGAGATCTTGTCGTGAACAAGATTGGTGAAGTTGAAGCTATGGATCCGAGACAAAAGAACTAACGACCGATGCTTCACTCCATTCCAACCGACCAACTCGGCCCGCTGGGCGAACCGATGGCGAAGGCGGTCTCCGCCTGCGTGCATTGCGGGTTCTGTCTGGCGGCGTGCCCGACGTATCGCGAGCTGGGTCAGGAGATGGACACGCCGCGTGGTCGCATTGTCCTCATGAAGGAGGTGCTGGAGGGCAAGATGAGCTTCGAGGCCGCGCAGCCGCATGTGGATCGCTGTCTCGGCTGTCTCGCATGCGAGCCTGCGTGTCCGAGTGGCGTGCCGTATCGCGATTTGATCAGTCCGTTTCGGGCGCTGGCGGCGCAGAAGACGAATCGCGGGCTGCTGGAGAGGTTGAGACGTTTTCTCGCGGCGCAGACGGTGCCGTTTCCGGGGCGGTTTCGTTTTGCGGCCTGGCTGGGACGAATGGGACGCTGGTTGCCAATGCCAAAGGCGATGCGGCCGATGCTGGAGCTGATTCCAGATGAGTTGCCGCCCGCGCAGACGTGGGAAGCGCGCTATGCGGCGCAGGGAGAGAAGCGGGCGCGTGTGGCCTTGCTGCTGGGTTGTGCGCAGCAGGTGCTCGATCCGGACATCAACACGGCGACGATTGAGGTGCTGACGCGAAATGGCGTCGAGGTGGTCATTCCACGTTCGCAGGGATGCTGCGGCGGTTTGGCGTGGCACACGGGCGATTTAGACGCGGCGCGATCGTTTGCGCGGCGGAACCTCGATGCGTTTCCGGACGATGTGGACGCGATCCTCACGAACGCCGCGGGCTGCGGTTCGGCGATGCATGAATACCATCTCGTTTTGCGTGGCACGCCGGATGAGGCACGGGCGGAATCATTCAGGCATCGCGTGATGGATGTGAGCGTGTTTTTGGCGAAGCTCGGTCTGCGCGAACCTTTGCGTGAAACGAAACTCAAAGCCGCCTACCACGACGCCTGCCACCTCTCGAATGCGCAAAACGTCCGCAAGCAGCCGCGTGACCTCTTGAAGGCCATTCCGGGCCTGCAACTGCTCGAAATCACCGACGCGCATCTCTGCTGCGGCAGCGCGGGCAGTTACAATATGGACCAGCCGGAAATCGCGGCCTCGCTCGGCGAGGAGAAGGCGAGGAACATCATCACCACCGGCGCGCAGGTCGTGGTCACCGGCAACATCGGCTGCATGACGCAGGTGAAACTGCATCTGAAGAAACTCGGATCACCGATTCAGGTGAAACACATGATGCAGGTGTTGCGGGACGTAGTCCGCGAGTCCCCTCGCGGCGGGTAACCCCTGATGCGAATTGTTCGACGGCCTTCGGGCAAATCACGTTATGGGCGGTTCGCCGCGAGAGGACTCGCGGACTACGAAGCCGCTCCGCAGACCCGCTTTGGCAGGATTCTCGGCGATGTACTTTCGGTAGTGCGCAAACTCGGCCTCATCGCGGACGATGTGATCATAGGTCTCGCCCTGCCAGAAATGGCCTTCGCGGTTCAGGGCGAGGTTGATGATGCGGGAGCTGTAGTGTTTCCATGAGAAGCACTGCTTCTTCATGCCGAAATACTCCCGGAACTGGACCAGCAGATGCACATGGTTGGGCATGATGACGAGATCGCCGAGATCGTAGCGTTCGCCGTCGAAGTGGGTCAGCGTTTCCACAACGATCTGTGCGATCTCCGGTCTGGCGAGATCGCATGCGCCGTGACCTTCATCGAGGAGACGGTGAAACTCGCGTGACCATTTCTGGTGGTATTCGCGTTGCACCTCGATGGGGAGTTCGCCGATGAGCGCATGCCAGTCTTCGCGGGAGGTGTCGATGCCATGAGGTAACAGCCAGTCGTGCTGACGCTTGCGGAAGTCCGCGGAAACCTCCGATGGCAGGGAGTCTGCTATGCGGAAGGTGAGGAAGTAGCAGACTCCGGGCTGTTCCCAGTGTGGAAGACGGCGGTGAGTGATGTCGATCTTGGAGTTTGGATTGAAGAAGCGCCACGTAGTCCGCGAGTCCTCTCGCGGCAGGTTACGTTGGATGTCCTTATCGGCCATGTGCAACGGTAGGGAGGGGAACGAAGGGTCAAGATGACTTTGAGGGCGGCCGGGGTGGTTGCAGCATCGGCGGTAGCTCGCCGCGAGAGGACTCGCGGACTACTCTCATGCGGAAGACGAGCTTGAAGTGGGGCTGGGGTGGTTGCAGCATCGGCGGCAGCTCGCCGCGAGAGGACTCGCGGACTACTCTCATGACCTGGTCCCAAAACTACGATCCTCTCGGCAGTCTCATTCTTTCCTCGCTCGTCGCGGCACTGCCGGTGGTGGTGCTGCTGGGATTGCTGGCATTCTGGCATGTGCGGGCGCATCTGGCGGCGCTGGCGGGTCTTCTTGTCGCGGCGGGGATCGCGATCTTTGTGTATCACATGCCGGCGCAGCTTGCGGGCATGGCGGCGGTGAATGGCGCGGTGTTCGGGCTGTTTCCCATCGGCTGGATCGTGCTGAACGCGATGTTTGTGTACAATCTGAGCGTGGAAACAGGCCAGTTTGCCGTGCTGCAAAAGCAGATCGCAGGTGTCTCGGGTGATCGACGCATCCAGGCGCTGCTGATCGCGTTCAGCTTCGGTGCATTCATCGAAGGCGCGGCAGGCTTCGGTGCGCCGGTGGCGATCACAGGGGCGTTGATGATCGGCCTTGGATTCAAACCACTCGAAGCCGCGAAGCTCGCGCTCATCGGCAACACGGCGCCGGTCGCGTTTGGATCGCTCGGCACGCCGCTGACGACCTTGGCGGACATCACGCATCTCGATCTGCATTTGCTCAGCGCGATGGTGGGAAGGCAGTTGCCGTTGTTCTCATTGATCGTGCCGTTCTGGCTGGTCGCGGCGCAGGTGGGATGGCGCGGCATGCTCGGCGTGTGGCCGGCGTGCTTGGTGACGGGATTGAGCTTCGGCGTGATGCAGTTTGTGATGAGCAACTTCCACGGGCCGTGGCTGGTGGACATCGTGAGCGCGGTGGTGGCGATGTTGGCGCTCGTGCTGTTCATGAAGGTTTGGAAGCCGAAAGAAACGAATGAGGGCGTGACAGAAGGACAGGCTGGCAGCCTGTCTCACAGTGCATGGAAGGCCTGGTTGCCGTGGATTTTCCTCACCGCGTTCGTCTTTGCGTGGGGCATGCCGGCGGTGAAAAGCGGTCTGAACGCCACCTTCAATCGGGAGATCGAGGTGCCGGTGCTGCACAAGGCGGTCGAGCGAGTGCCTCCGGTCGTGGTGCATCCGGAACTCGAGAAAGCGGTGTTCAAATTCAACGCGCTCTCCGCCACCGGCACGGCGGCGATGCTGGCGGGCGTGCTTGCGGGTTTCTGTCTCGGCTTGGGGCCGGTGCGCATCGCGCAACTGTATGCGACGACGATTTGGAAGCTGCGCGTGCCGTTGCTGACGATCTCACTCATGCTCGCGCTCGGCTATGTGACGCGATACAGCGGCACGGACACGACGATGGGCCTCATGATGGCTTCCACAGGTGCGCTGTTCCCATTTTTCTCGCCGATCATCGGCTGGCTTGGCGTGGCGCTCACAGGCAGCGACACGGCGTCGAATGTGCTGTTTGGCAATCTGCAGCAGGTCACCGCGAACCAACTGCATCTCTCGCCGATTCACATGGCGGCCTCGAACAGTTCCGGCGGCGTGATGGGCAAGATGATCGACGCGCAAAGCATCGTCGTCGCCGCCGTGGCGACGGGCGGTCATCCGGACAGTCCCGATGCCGGCACCGTGCTGCGCAGTGTGTTCTGGCACAGCGTGGCGCTCGCGTTGCTCATGGGCGTGCTGGTGATGGCGCAGGCGTATTGGCTGCCGTGGATGGTGGTGAAATGATCCGCGATTGCGTGACAAAGCGCGACTCGCAACCCGCGTATGGATCATGCACACTTCATCATGCTCACCCGCCGCCAGCTTTTGCAGACCACCGGACAAGGTTTTGGTGCGCTCGCGTTTGCCTCGATGCAGGCGGCGGAGACGCAGCACCGCTCGCAGGTCATCGTGCCGAAGGCAAAACGTGTCGTGCAGCTCTTCATGGGCGGCGCGGCGAGCCATGTCGATCTTTTCGACTTCAAACCGGCACTGGTGAAGCATCACGGCGAGGCTTCGGACTTCGGCGAGGCGGTGGAGGCATTTCAAAATGGACTCGGGCCGTGGAAGAAGCCGGTGTGGGACTTCAAGCCCTACGGCCAGAGCGGCAGGATGCTCAGCGATGCCGTCGCGCCGCTCGGCGCGTGTGCGGATGACATGGCCTTTGTGCACAACATGGTCGGCAAAACCGGCGTGCACTCGCAGGGCACGCTGTTGCAGGCCACGGGCTTCAATCTGCCCGGCTTTCCCGGCATGGGCTGCTGGGTAAGTTACGCGCTCGGATCGCTCAGCGACAATCTGCCGACCTTCGTCGTGCTGCCGGATCACCGCGGGTTTGCGTCGAACGGACCGAAGAACTGGGACAGTGCCTTTTTGCCATCGCAGCATGCGGGCACGATCATTTATCCCGGCGCAGAGACGCCGATCAGCGATCTGTTTCCGCACAAGTCCGGCCGCTACATCAGTGCGAAGGCGGATCGCGAAGGCTTTGCGCTGCTGGAGCAGTTGAACCGCAAACACCTGCAGCAGCGCGAGGAGGACAGCCGCCTCGATTCGCGCATCAAAAGCTACGAACTCGCCGCGAAGATGCAGCTCGCCGCGCCGGAGGCGCTCGACATCAGCCAGGAGTCCGATGCGATGAAGGCGATGTATGGCATTCAAGAACATCGCAAAGTCTGGCCCACGGAGATCAATCCTGAGGAAGAGGCCGACTACATGGGCCGCAAGTGCCTCGCCGCGCGCCGTCTGCTCGAGCGTGGAGTGCGTTTCGTGCAAATCTGGAGCGGCAACGACAATGGCTTCCCGCGCCGCAACTGGGACAGCCACGAAGACGTCGAGCGTGATCACGGCCCGCTCGCCTGGGGCATGGCGAAGGCCGTTTCGGCGCTCATCCTCGATTTGAAACAGCGCGGCCTGCTCGACGAGACGATCATTCTCTGGACCACCGAGTTCGGCCGCATGCCCAGCACGCAGGGCGGCAAAGGGCGTGACCACAATCCGTATGTCTTCACCAACTGGCTCTGCGGCGGCGGCATTCAGGGCGGCGTCACTGCCGGTGAAAGCGACCAGTGGGGCTACAAGCCGCTTGATCGCGCCAATCCGACGACCTGTTACGACATCCACGCCACGATGCTGCACCTCCTCGGCATCGACCACACGCAGCTCACCTGGCGGCACAATGGTCTCGACCGCCGTCTCACCGACGTGCATGGGCATGTGATCCGTGATTTGATTGCGTGAAGCGCCGTCCATCTTCTCCACCCTGTTTCCCTAGGACACGCAAACGCCGTGTGTGGAGTGGCAGAAAGCGGAGCAGGTGTTCAAGGTCGTGGTGAAAGTGGCGGTAGAATGACGGATTCAGCTCCTCCGGGCTTAGCCGTTGCGCCGTGAGACCTGTGTGTGAGGAATCGACGGGGCTCGCAGGAGCAGAACCGCCCACTTTCCGCGTGCAGTCGCCCGCGCTAGCGTATCACCATTATGTATTCCGTTCGACCAGATGCTCATCGCTCAGGCCAACTTGGAATCGCTGAGCGTCATCACCGTCGGTCCGCAGTTTCGGGGGGTATGGGGTGAAGATGGGGCGGTACGTGTATTCAGTCGTTCGTCTGAAGTCGGTGTGCAACTGTCCTTCCCCATTAAACACAGGCGTGATGCCTATTTTTTTTGACAGTCACGTCCCCCCCCAGGTAGGCTCTCATTAATTCACTAATTAATGTCGTTCTGGGTTTCCTTTACCTCGCCATATCAACGGTAAAGCGGGGTCAATCGAAGGTCGTTGCGGCAACCTTGCAAGAATCAATACGCCTATGACCGAGCCAGCAGACCATGTGTGTAATCTTGTGAAATCCGGGGTAACGACGTTCTGGGGGGCTGCCCATGCACGATGCAGCGCATTTCATCAAGCAAGCAAAGCTGTTGCTTTGATACTTCGCAGGGCCTGACCTCGCTGTGATTCCACCTTCTTCCATCACCATTGCACCACATCAAACACACGTCCCATGAAAACCAGACTGAAAATCACCAACGCCCTTCGCGGGCTGCTATCGGGACTGTTCCTGCTAGCTGCTGGAACCTTCTGCGCCCAAGGTGCAGTGGTTCTATATACAGACCGAGCGACTTGGGAAGCCGCTGCCGGCGGAGGCATAGGCGATATTCTTGACGATTTGAATTCGGGAACCACCAACAGGGGCAGCTATGTCATAGGCGGCACGTCCCTGAATGCCTTTCCCAACAGCAACGTTCAAACTTCGATTGACGGCAGCGGTTATGCCAGATTCTTGCTGAGCAATACGAATAACGGCAGCCTGACGTTCAACCTCCCTATTACCGCCTTGGGATACGACCTCAATCCGCAAGGGCCGAACGCGCCCCAAGCTTATGGTCGGACGGTGTTGGTCACCCTCGACGGAAGTCCAATCTCCAGCTACATTCTTCCCGCATTTGAAGGGAATGGCTTCGTGGGGTTCGTATCGGACACCCCGTTTACCAGCTATGTGATCACCACGGCTGAAACAGACGCTTGGCATGGCGTGGATAATATCGAAGCGTTTTCATCCTCCGTCCCTGAACCATCCCGCATCCTGCTCCTGCTGGGAGGGCTGATGGGCGTGATGATGCGTCGTCGACGCTGGTGAGGTGTGCCTGGCGGCCGATAGCTGGACATTCCGATGTCGAGTCACCGCCAAGCATCCCGGTGTGAGACAACATCAGGAGCCCGCTCGACCGCGCCAATCCGACGACCTGCTACGACATCCACGCCACGATGCTGCACCTCCTCGGCATCGACCACACGCAGCTCACCTGGCGGCACAATGGTCTCGACCGCAGACTCACGGATGTGCACGGGCATGTGATCCGTGATTTGGTGAGCTGAAGCTCGGCTGACGGCCGAATCATCCTTGGAGAGCCCAGCGTCCGAGAGCCTGGTAGCATCCTTTGCCGATGACGTTGTGAACGAGCCCAGTTCTCTCACCGACCAGCGCACGGGATCGACAGACTCCTCGGGGACAAGTACATCGTCGTAAAGCAGCGTGACGTGGGGAGTGAAGTGATCGTCACGTTTTCCGAATGCTGTGATCAACCGGCAATGCAATGACACAAGCGCGGTATTGTCGTTGTTTCCGACCAGGACGCATGGACGATGGCGCGAGCGGTTGGCGAAGCTTTTCACGTGATCCAAGGTCACTTCAAAAGGGCGCATGGTCGCGACAGCCTGCGATGCGGCCATGCCGGCGGCCTGAACCACCGAGTCGGAGACTTCATGAAAATCGCCGACGAAATGCATCGTGACATGAAGCAATGCCGCGGCACGCGGCTTGCCTTTCAAACCGTGCCTGGCGCACAATTGCTCTGCCAGCCGGGTCATTTGAGCGCACGCATCAGCATCAGGGAAGATCGCAAAGAAAAGCCGCTCCTTCTTCGAGGATTGCTCGGGCATTCCGGTCAAGAAAAGTTGCTCAGACATGGTTTGGAGCAGACTTCCTCACATCCCGCCACAACTCAACCCGGTGAATGACGAAATGACCTGCCCTGCGAACCGGGATTGCCTGCGGGGCCTGGGTGTGGAAAACAGTCGGCATGTCCGACGAAACCCGCAAAACCCACTCATTCGCCACGGCGCTTGCCCCATTTGCGCCAGAGAAGGCGAGCTTGTGCGTCTGGGCGGATCATCTGGAGGGCGTCACGCTTTCAAACGGAGAAGTGCTGTTCCGCCAGGATGAACCGGCGGATTCGATGTTCTTCATCGAGTCGGGCGAGGTCGCAGTGGTGCTCGAAGTCGAAGGTGCAAGCCGTTCGCACGTGCGAAAGTTCGGTGCGGGGCAGTGTTTGGGCGAGATCGCGTTTTACCGGCATCTGATCCGCACGGCGACGGTGGAAGCCGTTGGTCCTGCCGTGTTGTGGCGGCTGACAGCGGCGAATCTGGAACGATTGGAACAGAACCATCCGGCACTGGCGCTGGCGTTTCATCGTCATGTGGCCTCGCTGCTGGCGGAGCGCGTGTCCTTCAGCAATGTGGAGCTGAAGGAGCCGCTCGCTCGTCTGGCGCATGCATTGCGTGGATTGGCGGCGAGTGATTTCTCTGAGGAAGGCTGGGATCGGCCTGGCGTGACGGAAGCTGCCGAACGTGACGACGAAGTCGGCGCGGTGGCGCAGGCGATGGAATTTCTCGTGGCGCGATTGCAGGAACACATCGCGGCGTTGCGACTGGAAACAACTGCCCGTGAGGCGATCGAGAGCGAATTGCGCATCGCGGGCCAGATTCAGCTCAGCCTGCTGCCGCCGCCCTTGAATGCACTGGAGCGGCGATGCGTCGATTTCGCAGCACATATTGATCCAGCGAAAGAGGCAGGCGGTGATCTCTATGACGGCTTTTTCCTGCCCGATGGTCGTTTCTTCGCACTGGTGGGCGATGTGTCGGGCAAAGGTGTGTCCGCCGCCGTCTTCATGGCGCTCGCGGCGATGGCGGTGCGCACGCTGGCGCGCAAAGTCGGCGATCCGGGTGAGCTGCTGGCGCAGGTGAACCGTCTGCTGTGCGAACGCAACGAGACGATGCAATTCGTCACTGCGTGCGCAGTCATGTTTGACCCAGTGGGCGGTGAAATGATGTGGGCGAACGCAGGGCATCCACTCCCTGCGGTGATTGCGGCTGATGGAAGTCTTGTGTGGCTCGAAGGACCGCGTGCGGCGCCGCTCGGTGTGTTTGAAGAGTCGATCTATCACACGCAGCGTCGGGTGCTCACCGCCTCGGAGACGCTGCTGGTGTATTCGGACGGTGTGTCAGAGTCGATGAATACACAGTCGATGCTTTTCGGTAGCGAAGGCATCGAACGTTGCCTGCAAGGAGCGCCGGTTGTCAGCAGTGACAATGTGGTGAAGCGGATCGTTGCTTCGGTTCAAACGCATCAAGGAGACGCGCCGCAGGCGGATGACCTCACGCTGTTGGCGCTACGTGCAGAGCGGTGAGCAGGCCGGTGACGTGGAAGATGTTTCTTACCGTCGGTGTGAGCGAGGCGAACTCCACCTTGCCACCGAGCCCCTTCATCTTCTTCGCTGCGACGAGGAACACTCGCAGCCCTGCGCTGCTGACGTATTCAAGCGCGGCGAGATCGAACACGAGTGTGAGCACGCCGGAATCGAGCAGCGCGAGCACCTGCTCTTCGAGTTCGGGACTCGAAAGTCCATCAAGGCGGCCGTTAAGCGCGAGCGTGGCGGTCGATTCGAGCTTCGTGGTGGTGAAGCGAATGCTGGAGCTGCCGCCGCTCCGCAATTGCCGCTCCATCGTGAAGACGTTGTGGCCGTCGCGGTGCTCGTAGCGGCACGCGTCCATGAGCTGGCGCACGAGATGCACGCCGAGACCGCCGACGGGGCGTTCTTCGAGCGGCAGCGTGGTGTTCACATCGGGACGTGCGAGTGGATTGAAGGCGGGCGCGTCGTCCGTGACGATGGCGCGCACGCGATCATCGGCTGGAAGGTCAATCGTGAGCGTGAAGGTGTGATTCGGACCGTCGGGATAGCCGTGCGTGATGACGTTGGTGACGATTTCCTCGATGGCGAGGTGCAAAGCAGTCGCATCGGCCTCGGAGGCGTGTGTTTGATCGCAAATCGCATCCACAAGGGCCTTCACCCGCGACAGCTCGGCGAGATCGCTGCGCAGGGTGAGGGTTGGGGCGTTCGTGCTCACGGTGGATCAGATGTAGAGCTCGTGGAGCATCGCTGCGGCGCTTTCGTCGAGCAGTTCGCGGCGGCGCACTTGTTCAAAGCGGTCGATGAGGTCTTCGGGGCGCAGGCGTTTCTTTTCCGCGCCGCGGATGTCGTGCAGCACGCGGCCGCGGTTCATCATGATGATGCGGTCACCGAGGCTGACGGCCTGCTGCATGGAGTGCGTGACCATGAGCGTGGTCAGCTTGTCGCGCTGGATGACTTCGTCGCTGAGCTGAATGACCTGATCGGCGCTCTTTGGATCGAGCGCGGCGGTGTGTTCGTCGAGCAGCAGCAGCTCGGGTTTGAGCCAAGTGGCCATCAGCAGCGTGAGCGCCTGACGCTGGCCACCGGAGAGCGATCCGATGGCGTTGTCGAGGCGGTCTTCGAGTCCCATCTTCAGCGTGGCGACACGATCGCGCAGCGATTTCATCAAGTTCGGCGCCAAAGCCCAGCCGAGACCGCGGGCGTGGCCGCGCTTGCTCGCGAGCGCGAAGTTCTCCGCGATGGACATCGTCGGCGCGGTGCCGCTGAAGGGATTCTGGAACACGCGGCCGATGAGTTTCGCGCGCTTGTGCTCCGGCCACTTCGTCACGTCGTGTCCGGCGAGCGTGAGCGTGCCTTCATCCACGTAGAACGAGCCGGCGACGGCATTGAGCAGTGTGGATTTGCCGGAGCCATTCATGCCGAGCACGATGACGAACGATCCGGGCTCGATGGTGAGATCGACACCCTGCAGTGCACGGACTTTGTTGACCGTGCCGGGGTTGAAGGTTTTGCGGATGCCGCGAATCGTGAGCATGGCGGATCAGGTGGCGGATGGAGCGCGGCGCTTGAGTTTCTCGATGAATCCCGGCAGCACGAGCGCGGCGAAGACGAAGAGCGCGGTGATGAGTTTGAGGTCGTTCGGGTTCAAACCCCAGCGCAGGGCGATGGCGACGAGCAGGCGGAACAGCACGGAGCCCATGATCGTGCCGACGATGGTGAGCCCGAGGCTGCGCGTGCCGGTGAGAGCCTCGCCGATGATGACGCTGGCGAGTCCCCACACGACCATGCCGATGCCCATCTGCGCATCGGCGAAGCCTTGGTATTGCGCGAGCAACGCACCGCTGAGTGCGACGAAGCCGTTCGAGAGCGCGAGGCCGAGGATGATGTTGCGCTCCACATTGGAGCCGAGCGCGCGGATCATCTGCGGATTGTCGCCAGTGGCACGCATCGCGGTGCCGAGTTGCGTGCGGAAGAAGGCGAACATCGTCGCGCCAGCCGCCGCGGTGAAGCCGAGCGCGAGGACGAGCACCGCCGCATCGGCCGAAGCGACGGGCCAGCCGAGGATGTGGATCGTTTTGCCACCCACGAGCCCTTCGCCGAGTTTTTCACCGAAGCTGGCGACCGTGGTGGCCTGCATGAGCGGCACGTTGCTGCGGCCCATGACGTGCAGATTGACGGAATAAAGCGCCGTCATCACGAGGATGCCGGAGAGCAGCGAGTTGATTTTGAATTTCGTGTGGATGATGCCCGTGACAGCGCCTGCGAGCGCGCCACCGAGCGCACCGGCAGCCGTGGCAAAGATGGGATTCACGCCCTGCACGAGCAGCACGGCCGCGATGGACGCGCCGAGCGTGATCGAGCCGTCGGTGGTGATGTCCGGCATCGAGAAGATGCGGAACGACACCAGCACGCCCAGCGCGAGGAGCGACAGGATGAGGCCGATGATCAATGCGCCGATGAGAAGAGTCATGCGTCAGGTGAGAATGGGTGCGATCCAGACAGCGCCGCGATACAGTTCGCTTTCGCCAGCGCCGCTGAAGCCGCGCGGGTCGCAGATGAGATGCAGCACGTCCTGCAAAGACTGGCCGTCGAACAGGCTGCTCACAGTGCTTTTCAATTCGATGCGGCCTTTCCGCAGCGGTCGGTAGGGGAACACGGCGGCGTGCAGGTGGCCGAGGAGGTCGCTGCCTTTGGCGAGCGGACGCAGCAGCGCGTCGCACGACGAGCCAGGCTTCGCGATGACGCCAACGATGAGCGATGTCGTGTCGCGGAACGAGCGCTCGCTGGTGAAGGAGAGCCAGTCGCGGATCTGCGGGAAGCCGAAGCGCTCGTCGGTGGCGTTGGCCGTCGGTGACTGGCGCAGCGTCGCGCCGACGAGGCCTGCGGTCTCGGTGACGGCGGCGATGACGGCTGCGTTCGCGCCACTGGACTCCAAAGCCATGTGCATCAGCTCCGTGATGCCGATGCGGCGATCCTCGTCGTTCGCCTCAAAGCGCAGCAGCGATGAAAACGTGCCCTGCGCGGCCAGGCCGAGCACGAGATGGCCTTCCGGCACGAGCGCGCCCTCGCTGAGCATGAAGTCGGGCTGGCTGGCGCCGTCGGCAGGTTGAAACGCGGCCACACCCGCCACGGCGAGCATTTCTCCGCAGCGCGAGGCGTTCTCCGCGAAGTTCGCGCCGAGTGCGCCGATGCCGAGCGCGACGCTGCTGGAGTCAAAACGTCGTGCGGAAGGCTGCGCACTGCCGATGCCGCGCTCCAGCATCGCAGGATCGCCCACGACTTCGATTTTCATGCCGCCGCTGCCGAGCGCGAAGAGTTCATACGCAGCACTCGCTGAGGCGAGTTTTTTGCCCGCATCGTCGTTCGTTGTGCTCGCGGCCGTTTCGGAGGCGATGAGCATCTGCAAACCGGAAAGCTCCAGCACCGAGCGCACAGCCTCGGAGGGCCGGATGACGCCGAAGAGGCCGTTGATCGCACGCAATTGCTTGTAGCAGGCCAGCAGCACGCGGATGCCCGCGGAGCTGATGTAGCTCACTGCGTTCATGTCGAGATGCAGCCGATGCTCGCCCTCGCGAACGGCATTCGAGAGCGCGGTTTCGACATGCGAGCACCAGTTCGCATCCAACCGTCCCGCGAGCTGCAGGACGATCAGATCACCGGAGGATTGGCGGGAGATTTCCATGAGTCAGTTCACCAAGGGTATTTGGCTTTGCTCTTGCCCAACACTTTGCCGCTGAGGTCGAAAGAAATTGATGCGGCACCGAGCCCGTCTCTTGGACCAAACGGGCGAAAGCCAAATGACAGCCAGTACTCCTTCTTTTCGTCATCCCAACGAATGGTGCCATGCGATAACAGCCCAGGATATTTGAAAACTGAATCGCCGACTTCGATGCAATCATAGACTTCCCAAAGGGCCTTCGCATAGCGTGAGAAAGTCGCCCATAGTTCTTTGCTGTCACTCTGAGCAGCTGCTCCCACAGCGGTTTTGTCACCATACTTCTCGGCATAAACTTTGTAGGCATCGAGTGCTATGCGTGGTGACTGCCGCAAAATAGCGAGCACTTCTGTAGACGGGTCTTTGGCGTGACAAGCTGAGACAAAAAGCAGTAAGAGGATGATTGGCAGTCTGTTCATAATCACTTCGCAACCTTGTTCACCTCTTTGAGCAGCGCTTCCGGCAGCGTCATGCCCACGGCGGCTGCATTGGCGGGACTGGCGCTGTAGAAGAGTTTGGGCGGCAGGATGAAGGGCATTTTGGACACGTCCTCGCCACAGATGACGCGTTCGATGACGGAAGCCGTGACCTCGCCGGTGTTGTGGTAGTCGCGGCCGAGCGAGATGGGTGCGCCGAGTTTGATCGTGGTGCTGTTGAGGCTGATGAGCGGCTTGCGGGCCTGACGCGCGGCCTTGGTGATCGCGTTGAAGCCCGTGTTGGTGAGGTTGTCGGAGATCTGCACGACGGCGTCGATGGGGCGCGACATGAGCGACAGCGCGGCGTCGGATAGATCGCTCGACGTGTTCACGGCGACGCATTCAAGGGTGAGGCCGCGTTCTTTGCACAGCACTTCGAACATCTCCTTGAGGCTGGTCGAGTTGACCTCCGCCGGACAGAACAAGGTGCCGAGGCGGCGATACTGCGGGAAGTGCGTCTGGATCATCGTCAACGACTCGCTGATAGGCGCAAGCACGGAGACGCCGGTGATGTTCGGGATGTGATCGGTGAAGCTTTTGCCCGCGCCCGCAGCGACCGGATTGGCGACGACGGAGAAGACCACCGGCGTGTTGCGGACCTTGTGGATGGCGGCTTGCAGCGTCGGTGTGGACATCGGCACAATGATGTCCGCGCCTTCCGTGAGCACGGCGTCGAAGATGCCATTGAGCGCGGCCATGTCGCCCTGGGCGCTGCGGAACTTCAATTCGTAGTCCTTGCCCTCGACGAGCGGGCCGTGCTTCAGCGCGCTCTTCATTCCCGCCAATGTTTCCTCTGACGGACCGGACTCGACGTAATCCACAATCGAGATGCGCCATTTTTTGCCGGAGGGATTCGGCGACGCGTTCGCCGATGCCTTCGTTTGCTCCACGCCGCCCGAGTCGATGGTGAGGCGCGCGCGCTGGCGCATGGCGTCGGTGATTTTCCACGGCACCTTGAGGTCCTTCGCGGCCTGTTCATTCAGCGCGAGCATCTCCGGCATCACGTTGGTGATTGGCACCGTGGCGGGACTGCGGCCGTTGAGGACTTCGCCCGCGAGATTGCCTGCGAGGCGGCCCACTTCGGGATAATCCGCGCCGAGATCGAAGAGCGAGCCCTTCTTCACGTTCGGTGGGATGACGGTGAAGACGGGAATGCGGCCTTTTTTCGCCGTGGCGATCAAACTGTCCGCCGCGGTCATCACCGTGACATCGCCGCCCATCCACATCGCGTCCGCGCCGCGTGCCACGAGCGCGCCCGCGGCCTCGGCGACGCCAGAGGAGTTATCGACGGTCGATTCCATCAACTCGATGCCCATCTCCGCGCACACCTTGCGCGCCACCTTCACCTGCGCCTCGGAATTCGCCTCCGCGGCGTTCCAGACGACGCCGACCCTGGCGAGCGCCGGATTCATCTCGCGCGCGATTTGGAAAGCCTGCGGGATCGGCTGCATCGTGCCGAAGCCCGCGAGATGCGCCGGGTGCTCGAGCGGGTTTTCTTTGCTGATGCCCACACCAGCCACCGAAGGATCACTCACCAGCGCGAAGACGTGCTTCGTGCCGCCGGCCTTGTTCGCGTTCGCCACGGCCTGGAGCGACACGGTGCTGATCGTCATGAGCAAATCGTAGCCGCCGCCCGCCATCTCCTTCGCGATGGTTTGCGACACCGCGTTGTCGCCTTCAGCATTGTAGAGCTTCAATTCGAGGTTTTTGCCCTGCTCCCAGCCTTTTTCCTTCAATCCGGCGATCATGCCTTCGCGTCCCTGGTCGAGAATCGCCTGCGATGCATGCTGCAGCATCGCCACGCGCATCACGCGGTCCGCATTCGCCTTCGGGGCAGTCGAGACACGCGATCCCAGGTCCGAAAGCAGCAGCACCGCCGCCGCCGCGGCCATGAGGATGAATCCAAGGGAGAGTCTGCGAAGTGCGCCTGCCATTGGCCGCGAGTTATGCGCGAGGATGCAGCGCTGGGCAATGTGATTTAGGAAACGGGAGGCGCGGGGAGAGATTGTCGCGGGGTCTATTGACGTAAAATGATGCAAGCTATGTTTGGACCATGCATGCCATCGCCGGATATGCCGTGTTCTGTTTTCTGAGCTGGATGATCTACTGCGACAGGCGTCGTTTTTTCGATGCCTGGCGGTCCAGACAGTGGAAGCCGGTCAAGGCGTTGGTAACCGACATTCAAGATGAAGAATTCGAACTGGATGCGGTTGATCCGCATAGCGGAGGCTATGTCGCACGGCACACGACCAGGTTTTACACGTTTCGATATGCAGTCGAGGGCGTCACCTACGAGTCGAAACGCTATTCATACGAGGGCGATCTGAGAGGAAGCCAGCCCAGCCTGGAGGTGACTGGCGATGTGACGATCTACTACAATCCAGCGGCTCCACAGCAGTCTGTGGTGAGGAGGGGATTTACGTGGGTCATGTTGACGGTTCCCATTGCAGCGGTGTGTTCGCTGGCATGGGCTCTAGGGCATTCTGTTCTACGCTGAGCAGAAACATCATGAAGCAAGTTTGTGCTTGTGTGATTGCGCGTATCCAAGCTAAAGCCAACCTATGATCCTCGATACTCTCGCCAACTCCGCCCGTTATGAATCGCTGAACTCGCGTTTTGCAAAGGCCTTCGCGTGGCTGCGGAACTTCGATGGTACACAGGAACTCGGGCGTCACGACATCGATGGCGACCGTTGTTTCGCATTGGTGCAGATCTACGAGACGAAGCCGATGGAGAAGGCCAAGTTTGAGGCGCACCGCAAATACATCGACGTGCAGTTCATTCTCAGCGGCCGTGAAACGATCCTGTGGGCGCCGCTGGCGTCGATGAAGGAGGAGACGATGGCCTACTCGGAGGAAAAGGAGGCCGCGCTGTGGAAGCTGACGCCGGATTTCACGCCGTTGCATGTCAGTGGCGGTCATTTCGCGATTCTTTGGCCGCAGGACGCCCATGCGCCATGCATCGAGTGGGACAAGCCGGAGCAGGTGATGAAGGTGGTCGTGAAGGTTGCGGTGGAGTGACCGCAAAATCCGGCAGTTTCGGGGCGTAGGTTTGCGTCCCCTGATGAAGTTCGCTCACACTCTGTTTTTGTTTTCGTTCGCCGTGACCGCACGCGGAGGCGAGGTCGTGCTCACGTTTGAGAAGGACGTGCGGCCGATTTTGAAAACGCATTGCACGCATTGCCATGGCGAGGAGGAAAAGCCGAAGGGCAAGCTGGACCTGCGCTTGCGTCGCTTCATGGACAAGGTCGTGGTCGCGGGCGATCCGGCGAAGAGCAAGCTGGTCGAGATGATCCGCAGCGGCGAGATGCCGGAGAAGGGGAAGCCGCTCGCTGCAGCGGAGATGGCAACGATTGAGAAGTGGATCACGCAAGGTGCGAAGACAGCGAAGCCCGAACCTCTCGCCCTGGCACCGGGGCCGATCATTTCGGACGAAGATCGCGAGTATTGGGCCTTTCAGCCGGTGAAACGGCCGGTGGTGCCTGAGGTGAAAGGTCAGCAGTCAAAGATCAAGAATGCCGTCGATGCCTTCATCATCGCCAAAGCAGCGGAAAAGGGCCTGTCGATGGCTCCTGAGGCGGATCGTCGCACCTTGATCCGTCGCGTGACGCTCGATCTTACCGGATTGCTGCCGACACCGGAGGAAGTGGATGCGTTTGTGAATGACAAGTCCCCGCTCGCCTACGAGCAGCTCGTGGAGCGTCTGCTGGCCTCAAAGAACTACGGCGAACGCTGGGCGCGGCACTGGCTGGATGTGGTGGGTTACGCGGACTCCAATGGTTACACGGAGGCGGACAGCGTGCGGCCGCAGGCGTGGCGTTATCGCGACTACGTGATCCGCGCGATGAACGAGGACAAACCGTGGGATCAATTCATCCAGGAACAGATCGCGGGCGATGAACTCGCCAGCGCGACGCATGCGGACTATCAGCAGGCGGTGCTCGATCCGAAGCGCACCGACCAGCTCATCGCCACTGCTTATCTGCGCATGGCGCCCGATGGCACAGGCGACACGGTGGATGATGCAAAGCTCGCGCGGAACCAGGTGATCGCCGAGCAGATGAAGATTCTCGGCTCCTCGCTCATGGGCATGACCGTCGCCTGCGCACAATGCCACGACCATCGCTACGATCCGATCACGCAGGTCGATTACTACCGCCTGCGTGCGATCTTTGACCCGGCTTACAACTGGGAGGCGTGGCGTGCGCCGGCGAACCGTTTGTACTCTCTCTACTCGCCGGAGGAACGTGCCAAGGCTGCCGAGATCGAAAAGCAGGCTGCTGAGATCAACCGCGAAGCGCAGGCGATGAGCAAAAAATTCCTCGACGGGATCTTTGAAGTCGAGATCAAGAAGGTGCCGGAGGCGGAGCAGGCCGCGTTCCGCGTCGCGCGTGACACGCCCACGGCCAAGCAGACGCCGGAGCAGAAGGCGCTCATCAAAAAATATCCCTCCGCGCTCGCCACGTACTCGCTCGACCTTTACGACAAGAAGAAGCAGGACCTCGTGGACGCGAAGGTGGCCGAAGCGACGAAGCTGCGCGCCACAAAGCCGGTGGAAGGCTTTGTCATGGCACTCACCGAGGTCAAAGGCCAGGTGCCTGTGTCGAAGTTCTTCAACCGTGGCGACCATGACCAGCCGAAGCAGGTGGTGCAGCCCGGCGAGCTGAGCATTCTCGCCAGCCCGCAGATCGAGCCGTTCAAACCGGTGCCGGTCAGCAGCGGGTCGAGCGGGCGTCGTCTAGCCTACGCACAATGGCTCACGAGCGGCAAGCATCCGCTGACCGCACGCGTGCTGGTGAACCGTTTCTGGCTCAATCACATGGGCCGCGGCATCGTGAACACGCCCGGCGACTTCGGCCGTCTCGGTGAACTGCCCACGCATCCGGAGCTGCTCGATTACCTCGCCGATGAATTCATGAAGGGCGGTTGGAAGTTGAAGCCGCTGCATCGCTTGATCGTTCTGAGCAGCACGTATCGCCAGTCCTCGGTGAACGACGTGTCATTGCATGCTGATCCCGAGAACCGCTTCTACGCCCGCTTCAAGCTCCGCCGTCTCGATGCGGAGACGTTGCGCGATTCGATGCTCGGCGTCACTGGTGCGCTTGTACAGACCAGCTACGGCCCGCCAAGCGGCATCGGCCGCGATCCGCAGGGCCGCGTGATCACCGGCATCGACAAGAGCACCATCACCGTGAACAAGGTCGATCCCGCAGGTGCGGACGACTTCCGCCGCTCGATCTACGTGCAGATGCGCCGCAGCAAGCCGCTCACCGTGCTCGACACCTTCGACGCGCCGGTCATGCAGCCAAACTGCGAGCTGCGCGCGCAGACCACCGTCGCTCCGCAGTCGTTGCTGCTCATGAACGACACCTTCGTGCTCGACAGCTCGCGCCGTCTTGCCGATCTCGTCGAGAAACAGGCGCCGAACGACCGTGCGAAGCAGCTTCGACACGTGTGGGAGCTGCTCTACAGCAAACCCGCCGCTGATGCGGACATCACGAAGTGCCTCGCCTACCTCGAAGAGCAGACGAAGGCGCTCACCCAATACCATCACGACATCCAGCACCCGAAGGGCGTCGTCCCGAATCCGCCGCAGGAGGCCATGGCCAGCCTTTGCCAGATCCTGTGCTCCTCGAACCGCTTCCTTTACGTCGAATGAAACCCACCCGTCTCTGTTCCCGTCGTCACTTCCTGCACGCCAACGGCTACGGCCTCGGCACGCTGGCGCTCGCCTCGCTGCTCGAAAAAGACGGCCTGCTCGCCGCACCGGTGAAGCCGGAAAGCTTTGGCGAGATGCGTTACGACCTCACGCCGAAGAAACCGCACTTCGAGCCGCGGGCGAAGGCGATGATCTCGCTCTTCATGATGGGCGGGCCGTCGCAGATGGACTTGTTCGATCCGAAACCGATGCTGACGAAGTATCACGGCCAGAAGTTCCCTGGCGAGGTGAAGTATGACAACCTGGCGCAGGCGTCGTCGAAGTGCTTCGGCTCGCCGTGGAAGTTCCAGAAGCATGGCGAGTGCGGCATGGAGCTGAGCGAACTCTTGCCGAACCTTGCCAAAGTTGTCGATGAGATCACCTTGGTGCGCTCGATGACCTCCGGCGTGAGCAATCACGCGCAGGGCCTCTACGCGATGAATGCGGGCCGCATCACCGCCGGACGTCCGGCGATCGGCTCGTGGCTGACGTATGGTCTGGGCAGCGAAACGGACGAGCTGCCCGCCTACATGGTGCTCTCGCATCCGAACGGCCTGCCCACCTTCAGCGGCGAGCATTACACGAATGGCTGGCTGCCGGCCTTGTTCCAAGGCACGCTCGTCCGACCCACCGAGCCGCGCATTTTGAATCTCGACCCGCCGCCGTCGCTCGCCGGTGATCCGCAGGCACGTCAGCTTGCGTTGTTGAAGGCCTTCAATGAAGATCATCTCGCGCAGCACCGCGGCGAACTCGATCTGCAGGCGCGCATTTCCAGCTACGAACTCGCGGCGAAGATGCAGACCGCCGCCAAGGAGGCACTGGACATCTCGAAGGAGCCCGAACACGTCAAAAAGCTCTATGGCGTCGATAATCCGGTCACGAAGGATTACGCCACGCGTTGCATCATCGCGCGTCGTCTTGTCGAGCGTGGCGTGCGTTACGTGCAGGTGCTGAATGCGGGCCAGTCGTGGGATCAGCACGGCTCGCTCATCACCGCGCTGCCGAAAAACTGCGAAGCCACCGATCAACCCAGCGCGGCGCTGCTCATCGATCTCAAGCAACGCGGCCTGCTCGACACCACCGTCGTTCACTGGGGCGGCGAAATGGGCCGTCTGCCTGTGTTGCAAAACGACGCTGGCCGCGAGAAATGGGGCCGCGATCACAACACCTACGGATTCAGCATGTGGCTCGCCGGCGGTGGTTTCAAAAAAGGCCACGTGCATGGCGAGACCGACGAGTTCGGCCACAAGGCCGTCATCGACGAAGTGAAACACTACGACTACCACGCCACGCTGCTGAAGGTCTTCGGCCTCGACCACACACGGCTCACCTACAAGCGCAACGGCCTCGCCGCGAGCCTCACCGACAATCAAGGCGCGAAGGTCGTGGACGAACTGCTGGCATAAACTACGCCTCCATTCCCGCTCGAATCCATCATGACCTCCCACGTTGATTCGAGCGCCAGAAATCGCTCCTCCTCGTGGAAATGGACCATCTGCGGCCTGCTGCTGCTCGCTTCGGCGATCAACTACATGGACCGCCAGACGCTGGCGAATGCCGCAGTGCGCATCACGAAGGAGTTTCAGCTTTCGCAGGAGCAGTATGGCAACATCGAAGCCGTCTTCGCTTACGCTTTCGCCGCGGGCTCCATTGTCTTCGGCTGGCTGGCGGACCGGTTCTCCGTGCGCTGGCTCTACGCGGTCGTGCTGACGATGTGGTCGCTCGCGGGACTCGCGACGGGCTTTGTTCACAACGAGCAGGAGCTTCTCTGGTGTCGCATGGCGCTCGGCTTTTTTGAGGCGGGCCACTGGCCCTGCGGCGTGCGCGTCACGCGTGCGTTGCTCGATGCGCGTGAGCGTTCGCTCGGCAACGGCGTGTTGCAAAGCGGAACCTCCATCGGCGCGATCATCACGCCGCTGATCATGAGCGCCATCATGACCGCGGAACTCGGAAGCTGGCGCCATGCGTTTCAAATTGTTGGCGTCACCGGGTTCGCGTGGCTCATTTTGTGGTTCGCCTTCGTGCGGAAGTCCGATCTGCCAGCGCCCGTTCGACTGACTGAAACGTCGGACAAGGGAGATGACGCCAGCCTGTGGAGCCTCATCTTCAGCCGGCGCATGCTCGTGATCTTTTTCGTCATCGCCAGCATCAACACCACCTGGCAGATCCTGCGTGCTTGGCTTCCAAAAATCCTGCAGGAAGGGCTCGGTTACACGGAATCGCAAACGCTCTACTTCACATCGGTCTGGTATGTCGCCACGGACATCGGCTGTCTCGGCGCCGGTGCGCTCGCGGTGTGGCTTGGAAAGCGCAAGCTGTCGGTTCATGCGGCGCGCGTGAGTGTCTTTGCCGTCTGCGGCGTGCTGAGCGCCACCTGTGCGATCACGCCGTATCTCGACAAAGGCTGGGCGCTGCTCGCCATGCTGCTCGTGTCCGGCGCGGGTGCGCTCGGCGTGTTTCCGTTGTATCACGCCTTCACGCAGGATCTCTCGGGCCGGCATCAGGGCAAGATCACTGGAATCGCGGGCGTCGTCGCGTGGGTGCTGCCGGCGCAGGCGCAGAAGTTCTTCGGCAAGCTCGCCGATCTCACGCATTCCTTCGACCAAGGGCTCATTCTTGCCTCCTTTCTTCCGCTGATCGCCACGCTGCCGCTGTGGCTGTTCTGGGAAAAGAAATCGAATCCACCCACCACGCCATGAGTTCGATCACCCGCCGTTCCTTCCTGCTCAGTTCCACCGCCGCGGTCGTCGCGGGCGCTGCGCCAGCGTCTCCTCGCAAAAAGATCGCGCTCATCGCCACCATCGTGTTCGAGAAATCGCACGCGCAGCATTTCATCGACCGTTTCGCGCTCGGCTACGCCTGGGCAGGCGGATGGCGGAAGCCGGAGGTCGATCTCGTCTCGCTCTACGTTGATCAATTCCCGGACAACGATCTCGCCCGAGGTCGCTCGGAGCGTTACGGCATTCCGATTCACAAAAGCATCGCCGACGCGCTCACGCTCGGCACCGGCAAGCTCGCGGTCGATGGCGTCGTGCTCATCGGCGAGCACGGCAACTATCCCGAGAACGAGAAAGGCCAGACGCTTTACCCGCGCTACGAGTTCTTCAAAGAAGTCGTCAAAGTGTTCGAATCCAGCGGACGCAGCGTTCCCGTCTTCAACGACAAGCATCTCTCCACCGACTGGAAACACTGCGTCGAGATGGTCGCCGACGCGAGGCGTCTGAACTTTCCCTTTTTCGCCGGCTCATCCTTGCCCGTGACGCGTCGTCTGCCTGCCATCGATCTGCCATGGGGCACGCCGCTGAGCGAAAGCGTCGCCGTCGGCTACGGTGGCGTCGAGAAATACGACTTCCACGGCCTCGAAACCGCGCAGTGCATGTCCGAGCGTCGCAAAGGCGGCGAAGTCGGCATCAAGAACGTCCTCGCGCTCCGTGGCGATGCGATGTGGCAGCACGCCGCCGGTTTGAAACAAACGCAGCGGCTCCTCCTCGCCGCCCTGAGCCGCAGCCACACGCTGCCGGTGAAGGAAGGCTATCCCACCGAGGCCCCGAGCTTCGAGTGGGCGCGACGGAACTTCCCGGACGCATACGCCTACTTCATCGAGCACCGCGACGGTTTCCGAACGACGCTCTTCATGCTCGGCATCCGCGATTTCAACTACGCGGGGCTCAACAGCGAGACCGGTGAAATCACCTCCTGCCAGATGTTCCTGCCGATGCCGACCTCCGTCGCCACGACCGCCGACTTTTTCAATCCCCTCGTCCATCACATCGAGCGCATGGTCCTCGACAACCGCGTTCCGTATCCCGTCGAACGAACGCTGCTCACCTCCGGCATGGTCATCGGTGCCGTCGAGTCCTTGTATCGCAACGGCAAAGTCTTCGAGACACCCGAGATGGAAGTCCGCTACACCGCTCCGAAGGAATCCACATTTTGGCAGGAGTGATGACACATGCATGGAGGTCCTGTCCATCCACGTTATTGATTGGCCTGGTCATCGGCCCTTCATTGCTTGGTTCAGAACAAGTTTGTGCGCGCAATTTCCCAATATGGTCATTACCTCTCTCGACTTCGACAAACCGGGCAGGCAGCAGGGCTTCCTGCAGGTGCCCTATTCCCACAACCTCGGCGGCTGGGCGAATGTGATGATCCCGATCACTGTCGTCGCGCGCGGCAAAGGCCCGACAGTGCTCGTGCTCGGCGGCAATCACGGCGACGAGTATCAGGGCCAGATCGCCATCATGAAGCTCGCGCATGAGTTGGAGGCGGGGAAAGTGAGTGGCAGGATCATTTTGATCCCATCGCTGAATTTTCCGGCAGCACGCACGAGCACGCGGCTCTCTCCGATCGATGGCATGAACATGAACCGTTCGTTCCCTGGCGAGGCGGAAGGCCCTGTGACAAGCCAGATCGCGCACTACCTGCGCACGGTGCTGTTTCCGATCAGCGACGCGGTGATCGACATCCACAGCGGCGGGCGCAGCATGGAGTTCGTGCCGTGCTCGCACATGCACCTCGTGCCGGATCGCGAGCAGCGCCGTCGCATGTATGATGCAATGCTCGCGTGGGGCACCGAGTTCTGCTTCATCTACGCCGACATCGCCGGCACGGGTCTTTTGCCGGTCGAAGCCGAGAATCAGGGCAAAACGGTCGTCACCACCGAACTCGGCGGCGGTGAGTGCATTCCCGCCAGCGTGCATCGCATCGCACAGAGCGGCCTGCGCAACGTGCTCGTGCATCTCGGTGTGCTCAAAGGCCGTCTCGCACCGCGAGCGAAGCCGCCGATCCTCACGCAGGCCCTCAATCGCGAGGACTACATCCTCGCGCCTGAGTCCGGTATCTTCGAGATCGCGCTCGATCTCGGTGCCAAGGTGAAGAAAGGGCAGACGGTCGGCTGGATACATCACCTTGAGCGTCCCGATCGTGCGCCCGAGCAGATCGTGGCCGCGAGCAACGGTCACCTCATCACCATTCGCGCACCTTGTTTGACGCAGCAGGGCGATTGCGTGGCGGTCATCGCCAAACAGGTCAGCGAACGCGAGGTTCTGACCGCATGAGGGTCGCTAAGACAGCCGGCGCACTCGTCGCCTTCATGTGGTTCGCCTACTTTCTGAACTACTGCGACCGCCAGGCTGTCTTCTCGATGTTTCCATCGCTGAAGGTCGATTTAAAAATGACGGACCAGCAGCTCGGTCTCGTCGGTGCGCTGTTTCTTTGGATCTATGCCTTCGGCTGTCCGATCTCTGGCTATCTCGGTGATCGTTTTTCAAAGCGCTTGCTCGTCGTGCTCAGCCTCGTCGTGTGGAGTGTTGTCACCATTGGCACAGGCATCGTCGTCTCCGGAACGATGCTGCTCGTCATGCGCGCGGCCATGGGCGTGTCCGAGTCGCTCTACATGTCCAGCGCCGTCGCGCTCACCGCCAGCGCGTATCCTGCTGAGCGACGTTCGCGCGCCGTTTCGGTCTTGATGACGGGCCAGATCGCCGGAACGGTCGTGGGCAGTTGGTTCGGCGGCTGGATGGCAGATCGCGGCGAGTGGCGTGGGGCGTTCTTCGCGCTTGGTGCCGTGGGTGTGCTGTATGCGCTGCCCTACTTTGCCTTCCTGCGACGTGTCGAGGAACCGTTGCCAGATGCTTCGAGGCCGGTCTCCTTCACCTCGCTCATCCGCTCGCGCACCTTCCTGCTGCTCTGCGTCGTGTTTCCCGTCTTCGTGTTCGGCATCTGGCTGCTCTACGGCTGGCTTCCAGCCTTCCTGCACGACAAGTTTGCGCTCAACCAGGCCGATGCCGCGTTCAACGCCACCGCCTTCCTGCAGACGGCCACCTTCGTCGGCGTGATCAGCGGAGGAATCATCGCCGATGCTCTGTCCTTGCGAATCAAGGCCGCGCGTTTCTGGCTCATGGTGACCGGCCTCGCGCTTTCCGCGCCGTGCATTCATGCACTGGGAAACAGCGACACGCTGCTCGTCACGCGCATCGCCGCCACGGGCTTCGGATTGTTCAGCGGCCTCTTCATCGCGAATATCTTCCCCGCCGCCTTCGATGTCGTTGCAGCCGAAGCACGCGCCACCGCCGTCGGCGTGCTCAATTTCTTCGGCGCCATCATGTCCGGCTTCGCCACGCTCTTTGGCGGCATGTGGAAACAATCGTTGGGCATCGACCGGCTGCTCTCGATCACCGCGCTGGCCTACATCGTAGCAGGAGTGGCCTTGATCATCGGCATCAAGGCGCTCTTTCCACGCGACCACCTTTCTCCTGCCCAAGCATCATGAAACGACTCGCTTTTCTCCTCAAAACCGCATCCCTGCTCGTCGCAGCCGCCGCGTTTGCCCAATTGCCCATCAAACCCACGCCCTCCGAGCGTGTCGCTCTCTGGCCCGGCAAAGCGCCGGTCGGCGATGGCAAATTCGAGGAATGCTCGAAGGAACTCGAGGTCTTCCTCCCGCCTGCCAGCAAGGCGAACGGTGCCGCCATCGTGCTCTGCCCGGGCGGCGGTTACATCCGCCACGTCACCGAAAGGGAAGGCTATCCCATCGCACAATGGCTTAACGAGCACGGCATCGCCTGCATCATTCTCGAATATCGGCTGCCGGCGCTCCGCCATCAGGTTCCGCTGCTCGATGCGCAACGCGCCATCCGACTCACCCGCGCGAATGCCGCCGCTTGGAAGATCGATCCGCAGCGCATCGGCATTCTCGGCTTTTCCGCCGGTGGTCACGTCGCTTCGACTGCCCTCACGCATTTCAATGCAGGCGATGCCACCAACGCCGATCCCATCGAACGACTGAGCTGCCGCCCTGATTTTGGCTGGCTCGTGTATCCCGTCGTCACCATGGGCGAATTCACGCACACCGGTTCGAAGAAAGAACTGATCGGCGAGAACCCGCCCGCCGAACTCTTGCGTTTTTACTCGAACGAACTGCAAGTCACCGACGACACACCGCCCGTCTTCCTCGCCCACGCGATCGACGACAAGCCTGTGCCGATCGAAAACAGCCGTCAGTTCGTCGCCGCGATGCAGAAACACCATCGACCTGTCGAACTCCTCGAACTTCCCAACGGCGGCCACGGGCTCAACGGCTGCAAGGGGCCACTGTGGGAGGAGTGGAAGGCGAAGTCGCTCGTGTGGCTCGCGACTCAAAAGGTGATTCCGCCGAACGCGCGATGAAAACTCGATTGCTTTTCCTTTGGCTGGCCGTCGCCGCGTTCGCGGCAGCCACGGCGTCTCCCCCGAACATCATCATCTTCAATACCGACGACCACGCGCAGTGGGCCGTCGGCGCTTACGGCAACAAGGAGGTTCACACGCCGAACATGGGCCGGCTTGCGCGCGAGGGAATGAAATTCACGCGCGCCTTCAGCAAGCCGGTCTGTTCGCCGTCGCGTGCGATGACGCTCACGGGCCAATACAGCCACCGGGCCGGCATTCCTGATTACATCCCGTATGGCAATCCCGTCATCGCCACGAACGGCCTCCCTGCGGGAACTCCCACCATCGCGTCCGTGCTCAAAGGCGCCGGCTATACCAGCGCGTCCATTGGCAAATGGCACCTCGGCTACGGTGAGAAGTATTACCCTGAGTTGTTCGGCTTCGACGTGGCCGAGGGGCATCCTTGTGCCCTGCCAGGCAGGCAATACGACAACATCCACGCGATGCCGTCCATCGTGGATGGAAAGGAAGTCTTCGGCTTCAAAAACAAGCAGCAGACGGACACGCTCACGGAGCGTGCGATCCACTTCGTGCGGGAGAATCGCGAGCGGCCGTTCTTCCTGTTCTTCAACCCGTTCGTCACACACCAGGGCTATTGGGACACGGTGCCGGACGAGGATCTCGCGCTCTACCACGACAAGCCGCTGACCGTCCCCGACCTCTCGCGGTTTCCCGAGGCGAAGATGGACGAAGCAGGACTGCGCAAGCTGATGCGCATCTACTACGGCTCCATCACCTGCGCCGACCGGAACCTCGGCCGGCTCCTGGCGACGCTGGATGAGTTGAAGCTCACCAAAAACACGATCTTCATCTTCATGGCCGACAACGGAATGAACCTCGGCCAGCTCGCGCTGATCGGAAAAGGCAATGCCAGCATCCTTGGCTCGAAGCCACCGATCTACCGGCCCAATATGTTCGATCGTTCCGCGCTCGTGCCCTTTATCGTCCGCTGGCCCCCCGTGGTGAAAGCCGGCACGACCAGCGACGCGCTCGTGTCCACGATCGACATCCTGCCGACGCTGATGGACGCGACTGGCATCAAGCAAAAGCTGCCACTCGACGGACGCAGCCTGCTGCCGCTGTTGAAGAGCGAGCGCGACGTGAAGTGGCGCGACGCCTACAGCGACACTTACGACATGACCTACCTTGCCGAGGCGCATATGCGCATGATCCGCACCGATCGTTGGAAGCTGATCCTCTATCTCGACTCAGACGGCCAGCCGCTCGCCAACGGCCGCCGACATGAACTCTTCGACCTCAAGAGCGATCCCGAGGAATTGACGAATCTCCACGGCAAACCGTCCGCCGCGGCCACACAGCAACAACTCGACACACGCCTCCGCACCTGGATGCGCGAGACCGATGTGTCGAAGCAGCGACCAGAACCGTCACCAAGCGAAACCCGTTTTGAAAAAGCGAACTAACCCGATGAAGCCCACGATCCTGCTCATGAAACACAAGCTCCTGTCGCCCTGGCTGGTTCCCGCCTTCCTCGCCCTGAGCTATGTCACAGCGGCGGAGCCACCCACCCTACGCAGCGCCACAATTCAAAAACCAACAACCCTGGTCGCGTTCGGCGACTCCATCACCCGGGGCTATGCCGTCCCGGCTGGCTCTGGATGGGTGGAGCGCCTTGCTGATCTGCTGGGGAAAAAACACGGCAAGCATGCCTTTGCCGTCTTCAATGCAGGTGGGAATGGCAACACATCGGCTGAAGGTTTGAAACGACTCCAGGCTGACGTGCTGGCGCACCTGCCGGGCCTCGTCCTGGTGGAATTCGGCGGCAACGACGCCAAACTCGGCCCTCGTGCAGTCAGCGTGGATGATTTCGAGCGCAATCTCCTGACCATCACCGAACGGGTCAAGCAGCAGGGCGGAGAGGTTGCCTTCCTCACCTTTCCACCGGTGATCAATGAGTGGCATCATTTGGGCCGGGATCCCGGCTACGACAAGTGGGGCGGCCTGGATCAATGCATCGAGCAATACCGTCAACGAACCCGCGACGTGGCAAAGACGCTCGGCTCCCGGCTCTTTGATCTGGACCAAGTCCTCCGGAAACTCATCGCAGAAAATGGGAAGGAACGCTACCTCCTCAAGGATGGCGTCCATCTCACGGCGGAAGCGAACACGGCGATTGCGGAGGCCATGCTGAAATTCATTGAGGAATCGACCAGTCCCAATGTGCAGAAATAAAACTATGAGAAGACGAGGACGCACAGATGCTTTCCAAGCGGGAGGCAATCAGGAGCCGAGATTGGCCGATGCTGGCGGTTATCGCGGGCTTGATCGCCTGTCTGCATTCCGCGCAGGGGGCGGTGAAGTGTTAATCACCATAAAGCACAAGCTCCTGTTTTTCTTGATCGTCTGCGGCGCATTCGTGCTCGCGGCGTTGAACCTGCACGCCGCGCCACAACCGAACATCATCTTCATCCTCGCTGATGACATCGGCTACGGCGATCTGTCGTGCCACGGGAACCCCATCCTAGGCAAGTAGAGCACTGCCAATATTTCCACTCCGACAATCCTTTTCCGGAGGTTCCCGGGAGAGACAAACACCACCGACGATACCCAACGCGAATTCCCCATGAACACGCCCAATGACAACCGCACCTTCGCAGTTTCGGAATGGCCTTCACTCGCGATGCATCGCCGGCAGTTCCTTTACACAAGCGCATGCGCGGCGCTGAGCACGACGCTGCTTCAAGCGGCAACCGCAAACACGCAGCCTGTCGAGTTACCGGCGGCTCATCGCGACGTGATGCAGCGGCGGAAGCGGCGCATCATCGTGCAATACGATGCGAATGACACGATGTGGAGTTATTGGAAGCTTCACCGGAATGGTGAAGCGAAGTTCGAGCGCTTCCGCGATGCGGTGTTCTCGTATGAGGATGAGCTGGGCAGCCAGATCGACGCGATCTGGTGGGACATCGGCGGCAGTCCGCTGGGATGTTCGTATCCGAGCAAAATCGAACCTCCGGTGGATCATCCGCTGCTCAAGCAATGGCTCAGTGAAGGCGTGGATTGGGTCGAGCAACTGGTGAACGAAACGCACCGCCGCAAGCTCGAGGTGTTCTGGAACCATCGCATCAGTGAAGTCGAATGCCTGCCCGAGGGTGGCTTGTCGAAGCAGCCTCATCCACTCAAAGTAGAGCATCCCGACTGGGCCGTGGCTGCATCGTGGTGGCCGCAGGGCATGTGGAATCTCGCCGCTGCCGGACTGCGCGAGCACAAGGTTGCGATCCTGCGCGAACTGGCGACGCGCTACGACTTGGATGGCATTCAGATCGACTTCTCGCGTCATATCCCGTGTCTGGCTGTCGGACATCAGTGGGAGCTTCGCGAGCAGGTCACGGAGTTCATGCGCATGGTCCGGCTGATGTTGTTGGAAGTCGCCCAGCAGCGCGGACGTCCATTGCTGCTGGCCGCAAAAGTGCCGCAGACTCTCGAAGGCTGCCATGCGGACGGCTTTGATGTGAAAGCCTGGGCCTATCAGCATCTCGTCGATGTTCTCACCCTCGGATCGCGCACGATGGACGTGGATGTGGAAGGCATTCGAGCAGCCGTCGGCAACGATGTTCAACTTCAACCCTGCTTCGACGATCACCACACCACCGATGGCTATCGCTATGGCTCCATCGAGTTTTTGCGCGGCGTCTTCGCGAATCATTTCCAGCGCGGAGCCAACAGCGTGGTGACCTTCAACTGGTCCATCGGCACTCCCGAAGTCTGCCGCAGCGTCGGCTCTGACATCGGGCCACAGTCACATCAAGTCGCCTACAAGGAGGTCGGTGATCCGAAGACGGTGGCAGGCAAGGACAAGTTCTTCGCCGTCGAACGACGCGGCGGTTATCCGTGGGCCGATGGTTTCTTCAACCGCAACGACACCGCGCCGCTGCCGAAGCAACTCGCCACTGCTGGCGATGCCGCGAGGTTCATCCTGCACCTCAGCGACCCACCGCCAGCGACTGGCGTGAAGGCCAGCCTCACACTGCGTTGCATTCTCTTTCAGTCGGATGAGGCAGACGTGTTCGAGCTTCGATTCAATGGCACGCCGCTGTCCATCACCACGCGCGACCCCGAGTGGAAGGACGCGCAGATCTTCTCTCCCAAGCCGCAGCCCACCTCCGGCGGCAAAGGTGATTACAAGATCAATCCTCGGCAGCGCTTGCTGCGGCTCGATTGCCTCGTGCCGGTCAATGCCTGGAATCTCGGGCGGAACGAAGTGGAAGTCCGCGTCTCCGTCCGCACGTCCTCAACGAAATCCGCGGTGCAGATCGAAAAAGTGGAGGCTCATGTGAAGTATGAGCTGGCTTGAGTTGAAGAACCAACGGGCACATCAGCCATGATCAATCTAACACCAGTGAGAGGAAGCTTGCCCGCATGAGGACGCCAGATTGGCTGGTGCTTGCAGGCTACGCCGTCGGCATGTTGGCCATCGGGCAGTATTATGCGCGACGGAACAAGACGACCGACGACTATCTGCTGGGTGGCCGGCACATGAGTCCATTTGCGGTGGGGCTGTCGCTGTTTGCCACGCTGACCAGTGCGCTCTCCTACCTCGCCGTGCCTGGCGAGATGATCAAACACGGCCCGATGCAACTCGTGCAGTATGCGGTGTTTCCGTTGATCGGCATCGTGGTGGGCTGGGGTCTGATTCCCTTCATCATGCGGCAACAAGCCACCAGCGCGTATGAGATGCTGGAGCAACGCTTCGGCCTCAGTGTGCGGCTGGTGGGTGCGACGATGTTCCTGACGATGCGCCTGGTATGGATGGCGACGATCTTGTTTGCCACCTCCGACAAAGTGCTGGCCCCCATGCTCGGGTTGAGTCCGCAGGCCACGATTCTCGCCAGCGTGGTGATGTGTGTCATCACGCTCACCTACACGGCGGAAGGCGGTCTGCGTGCCGTCGTCCTCACCGATGCCGTGCAGTCGTTGATCATGCTCGGCGGTGCGGTGGTGGTGATCGTGATCGTCACGGTGAATCTCGGCGGTGTCTCGGCCTGGTGGCCGCAGCACTGGGCGGCGCAGTGGGACGAGCCACGCTTTGGTTTCGACTCCACATCACGCATGACTTTTCTCGGCATGATCACGTCTTCCTTCGCATGGTTTATCTGCACCTTCGGATCGGACCAGATGGCGATTCAGCGCTGGCTTTCCACGCGCGATGCGCCTGCGGCCCGCAGGTCGCTGTTCACCACGCTTGGCACCGAAGCGATGGTGGGCGTCTTGCTGGGGCTGGTCGGTCTCGCATTGGTGGGCTATTTCACCGTGCATCCAGAACTGTTCACGGAATCCGCCAGCCTCGTCACCGGAGCGGACCGGCTGTTTCCGCGCTTCGTCATGGTGGGCCTGCCTGCGGGCATGACGGGTGTGATCATCGCCGCGGTGCTCGCCGCCGCGATGTCCAGCCTGTCGTCCGGCATGAACTCGTCGTCCTTGGTGATCACGGATGATTTCATCGTTCGATTTCGGTCGTCGCCGCTGAGTGATGCCAACTGCATGCGGATCGCGCGCTGGGTTTCGGCTGGCATCGGCGTCGCCGTGATTCTCATCAGTCTGCTGGTCAGCCGGATCGAAGGGAACCTGCTCGATGTCTGCTACCGCGCCGTGAACCTGCTGACCGCACCGCTGTTCGTGCTTTTCTTCCTGGCCATGTTCGTCCGCTGGGCGACGACCTTCGGCGCGCTCGTGGCCGCGCTGGCAGGCGTCGCCACGGCGGTGTGCATCGCCTATTCCATACCGTTGGGTCTGCCTCCCATTAGCATCATGTGGATCATGCCAGGATCGTTTACCGCTGGCGTGCTGTGCGGAAGTCTCGCCAGCCTGCTGCCCATCGGTTTGCCCTCGAAGAACTCACTCCGTAGAACACCATGAGCGAACCCATCGTCTATTTGAACAACGGCTTCGTGCCAGCCTCGCAGGCAAAGCTGAACATCTACGATCTCGGCATCGTGCTCGGCGCGACACTCACCGAGATGACGCGCACGTTCCATCACCAGCCGTATCGCGCTGAAGACCATGTGGTGCGGCTATATCGCTCGCTGAAGTATTCGGGGATCACGGTGCCATTGTCGCAGGACGAGATGTTGGCGAGGACGCACGAGCTTGCCGATGCGAACTGCAAACTGCTGCGGCCCGACGAGGACATTGGGATCGTGCATTTCGTCACGCCCGGAGAGAATGCGCTCTACGCCGGCAGTGCGGGGGCTTCGGGGGCGATGACGCCAACGATCTGCATCCACTCGTTTCCGCTGCGCTTCAGCATGTGGCGGCACTTATTTGTCGATGGTGCGCATGTCGTCACGCCATCGATCCGGCACATCCCGCCGCAATGCGTCGAGCCGAAAATGAAGAACCGCAGCCGCCTGCACTGGTTCCTCGCCGACAAGCAGTCGCAAGCCGTGGACCCGCGCGCAATCACGCTGCTGCTCGATCTCGATGGCAACGTGACGGAGTGCGCCGGCTCGAACTTCGTCATCGTCAAGGGCCGCACGATCATCACGCCCACCACGCGCAACATCCTCTGGGGCATCAGCCTGCAAACGGTGAAGGAACTCGCGCCGCAGATCGGCATGGAGTTCGTCGAAAAAGACTTCCAACCCTACGACGTGATCAACGCCGACGAAGCCTGGCTCACCACCACCCCTTACTGCCTCGCGCCCTGCACGAAGATCAACAACATCCCCATCGGCGATGGCAAGCCCGGCCTCTGGTTCAAAGCCATGCAGCAAGCGTGGAGCGGGCGCGTCGGCCTGGACATCGAAGCACAAGTGATGAAGTCGGAAATCTAAGTTTATGAAACAGCCCCTCACTCTCCTCACATCCTTGCTGCTGGCTCTGCCCGCCGCTCTTCATGCCGGCTCTCAGGCACCCGATCCCGGCAAATATTCGGTTGAGCAGTTCGAAGTGAAAGCGACGCGCGGACACAAGGCGGCGATGCGTGACGGTGTGCGACTTTCCGTAGATGTGTTCCAACCGAAGGCCGGGGGGAGATTCCCCGCAATCCTGATCATCACGCCTTACAGCAACAACCCTGGCTTCACGAAGCGCGGGACGTGGTTCGCGCAGCGCGGGTATGTCGTCGCCGTGGCGGATTCGCGCGGGCGTTTTGATTCGGAAGGGACGTGGGATCCGTTTGACCCCAAGCATAAGACAGATGGCTATGAACTCGTCGAATGGCTCGCGCACCAACCATGGTGCGATGGACGGGTGGGAATGATGGGACTGTCGTACATGGGCTGGACGCAGTGGTGGACGGCGTCTCAGGCGCCGCCGTCGCTGAAGTGCATCGTTCCCGAGGTCGCGCCGCCGGATGCGATGTTCAACACGCCCTACCAGAACGGCTTGCTCGTGTCGTGGATGGTGGACTGGGCTGGAGCGAATGGCGGTCGCGTGGCGCAGAACATGGGGCCCGGGCCGTATGGCGGTTTCGCCTTGGAGGAACGAAGACTCAAAGACTACATGCAGCTGCCGTATGTGAAGCTGCAGGAGGTGCGCGGTGCGCTCGACGCGCCGTGGTATGAGAAATGGATTCTCGGCAACACTTCGTCGGACAAGTATTGGCAGGACATCGCCTATCAGACGCCGGAGTCGTATGCAAAGATCAGCGTGCCATCGCTCGCGGCCACGGGCTGGTTTGACGCCGACTTTCCCGGCGCGCCGATGAACTACCTCGCGATGAAGCAGCATGGCGCGACTGCGGAGGCGCGTCGCCCTCGCATGGTCATCGGACCGTGGCAGCACATCATCAACACCAGCCGCAAGCTCGGTGCTTTCGACTACGGCGAGGAAGGCGTGATCGACTGGGACGGCTACGTGTGCCGGTGGTTCGATCACTGGCTCAAAGGCATCGACAACGGCGTGGAGAACGACGCACCGGTGCAACTCTTCGTGATGGGGCGCAATCAATGGCGTACTTCGCCGGATTGGCCGCTTCCGGAGACGCAGTGGACGAAGTTTTACTTCCACAGCAACGGCCACGCGAACGGCATTGGAGGTGATGGCACACTGAGCACGAGCGCGGATCAAGCCGCCCCGTCTGACACCTACACCTACGATCCCGCGAAGCCCACGCGCTCGTGTTTCACCGGCGGACATCTGGAAGATGGCGCGGCGGACACGCGCAAGTCATCCAAAGGTGAAGACGTGCTTGTTTACACCACGCCACCGCTCGAAGAAGAGGTGGAGGTCATTGGCCCCATCACGGCGAAGCTCTACGCCGCCACTTCAGCACGCGACACCGACTGGATGGTGCGTCTTATCGACGTACAGCCCGACGGCTTCTCCGCGATGCTGTGCGAAGGCGTGATGCGCGCCCGCCATCGTGATCCGGAGCACAACGGCGCGTTCAATCCCGCCAAACTGAGCACCATCGAGCCGAACGAGGTGCTCGAATACACGATCGACTTCTGGCGCGCGACCGCGAACGTCTTCGGCAAAGGCCATCGCATCCGCATCGAGATCAGCAGCAGTTGGTTTCCGTATTATCTGCGCAATCTCAACACCGGCGCGGACAACATCGGCCTCGAAACGAAGAGCGTGATCGCGAAACAAACAATCTACCACGACGCAAAGCGTCCCTCGCATGTGGTGCTGCCGGTGATCCCGAAGAAGTAAAACGCTCGTCTCTTTTATGAAGCTGATCTCTATTCATCATCTGGCTGCGGCGGTGATGCTTTCAATTAGCGCTGCGCTCGCCGCCGACGTGGTGCCGCTGAAGCTCTTCCAGGTGCCGGAGGGGCTGGAGGTTACGCTTTGGGCCGCGTCACCGATGCTGCACAATCCTTCGAGCATCGACACGGACAAGGACGGTCGCATCTGGGTGGCGGAGGGCGTGGACTATGGCGCGAAGCATTACCAGACGCAGCCGGGCGGGGATCGCATCGTCGTGATTGAGGACACGGATGGCGACGGCACTGCGGACACGGCCTCGACTTTTGTGCAGGACCCGGCCTTGCGTGCGCCGCTGGGAATCGCGGTGATCGACAACCAGGTCGTCGTCTCGATGGCGCCGAACCTGATCGTTTACACGGACGTGAACCGCGATCGGAAATTCGACGTGGCGGTGGACCGGCGCGAGGTGCTGCTCACCGGCTTCAACGGGCACAACCACGATCACGGCCTGCATTCGCTCACCGTGGGGCCGGACGGGTTGTGGTATTGGAGCATGGGGAACTGCGGCGCGGTCTTCACCGACAAGTCGGGCCGCGCCTTCCGCATCGGCAGCCCTTACGACATCCGCTACGGCATGACGCTTGACATGGATCCGCGCGACTTCGCCGGTCAGCGCAGTGATGACGGGCATGTGTATCTCGGCGGCTTCGCGGCGCGCATGCGGCCGGATGGTTCGCACGTGGAGATCATCGCGCATAACTTCCGCAACAGCTACGAGCACACCGTCACCTCGTTCGGCGATGTGTTTCAAAACGACAACGATGACCCGCCCGCCTGCCGCACGTCCTACGTGATGACGCATGGCAATGCGGGTTACGCGTCCTTTGATGGCAAACGCACCTGGCAGGCGGATCGCCGCCCCGGTCAGCCCGTGCCAGTGGCGGAGTGGCGGCAGGATGATCCCGGCACCATGCCCGCGGGTGATGTCTATGGCGGTGGCGCGCCTACCGGCATCGCCTTTTATGAAAATGGTGCGCTCGGCGAGAAGTATGCGGGCCTGCTGCTGAGCTGTGAAGCGGGGCGCAACGAAGTCTTCGGCTACCTGCCGAAACCGGATGGTGCGGGCTTCAAACTGGAGCACTTCCACTTTCTCGCCAGCAATCCGGGCTACGCCTTCAACAGTTCGGACTTTGGCTCGAAGAAGGATGTGCATCTGGAGGACAAGTTCCTGTTTCGTCCTTCGGATGTCGTCATCGGCGCCGATGGCGCGATCTACGTGAGCGATTGGTTCGATCCCGTGGTCGGCGGTGGTCACAAATACCTCGATGAAGCGGCCGCCGGTGCCATCTACCGCATCGCGCCGAAAGGCTTCAAGCCCTCGGTGCCGAAGCTCGATCTCGACAAGGCCGCGGATCAAATCGCCGCGCTGCGCAGTCCTGCGATCCATGTGCGCGCCGCCGCCGCGGCCAGACTTCGTGCGCAGGGAGAAAGCGCCCTGCCAGCCGTGTCCGAACTGCTCAACGACACATCCGACTTCGTCCGTGCCCGTGCCGTTTGGATTCTCGCCGCGCTCGGCAAAGCTGGTCGTGAAAAAGCAGAGCAGTTGCTCGCCGACAAGAACCCGCAACTGCGCGTGACCGCTTTCCGTGCGCTGAAACAAGAAACTGGAAACGTGCTCACACTCGCTCAACGACTCGCTGCCGACGCATCACCTGCGGTGCGTCGCGAAGTGGCTGCATCCTTGCGCGATGTGCCCTTTGAAAAAGCCCGCGACATCCTCGTCACGCTCGCCCAAGCCTGTAATGCCAGGGATCGCACCGAGGTCGAGGCCATCGGCATCGGCAGCACGGGGAAGGAAGCTGAGGTTTTCGACGCCATCGCCACGAAGATGGGCAACAGTGATCCGCTGAAGTGGTCGCCCGCGTTTGCGCGGCTTGCGTGGCGTCTGCATCCGCCGCAGGTCGCCGCGGCGATGAAGGCACGAGCTCTGGCTGGCACACTCGCCATCGAGGACCGCCGCGCTGCGCTCGTCGCACTCGGTTACATTGCCACCGACGAAGCCGCGCTGGCCATGGCCGATCTCGCCACGCAAACCACCGAACCGCTCAAGTCCGAAGCCGTGTGGTGGCTTCTCAACCGCAAAGACGATCAGTGGAAAAACGCGGGACTCGCCGACCGCTTGAAGCGCGATGGCATCTACGATCCCGACAAGGTGCAAATCGTCGCCGCTGCTGTGCCGCCACAACCGCCAGGCAAACTGCCTCCCGTTGAGGAAATCCTCAAACTGCCCGGCGATGCCAAACGCGGCCAGCAAACTGCCGTGGTGTGCCTGATGTGTCATCACATCAAGGATCAAGGTGTTGATTATGGTCCCGACATCACCGCTTACGCCAGGATGCAGCCCGCCGAGGTCGTGCTCCGCGCGATTATCGATCCCTCGTCCGACATTTCCCATGGATTCGAAGGGGCCGAAATCCTCACCACCGATGGCAAGATTATCAATGGCCTGCTGCTCTCGCAGAGCGATCCGGTCATCGTTCGCTCTCAAGGTGGCATCACCCAAATGGTTCCCGCCAGCCAGATCCAGAGCAACAAACCTCTGCGCCGATCCCTCATGCTCTCCGCCGGGCAACTCGGCCTCGGCGCGCAACAGATCGCGGATGTGCTCGCGTATTTGAAATCTCTTTGAGCACGCCATGAATTCACGCCGCTTCTTTGTCATCGCCAGCATTTTGCTGGCTGCCTTCCGTCTGGTGGGCGCAGTCCCCGAAAAGACCCGCCAGTTGCTCGCTGAAGCCAAAGAGCCTGTTCGCATTGTCTGCATCGGCGACAGCATCACCGGCGTCTATTATCACAGTGGCAGTGTGCGCGCGTATCCCGAGATGCTGCAGATCGCCCTGCAGAAGCTTCATCCCAAGGCGAACATCACGGTGCGAAACGCGGGCATCAGTGGTGACACGAGCAAGGGCGGTCTCGCGCGGCTGGAGCACGATGTGTTGGCCCACAAGCCGCATCTGGTGACGATCATGTTCGGCATGAACGACCTTGTTCGCGTGCCGGTGGCCGATTTTTCGCCAACATGAAGCAGATCATCCAGCGCTGTCGCGATGCGGGTGCGGAGGTCGTGCTGTGCACGCAGAATAGCATCGTGGACTCGCCGCAGCGTCCGGTGACGAAACTCGCCGAGTATTCGAATGCGATCCGTGAACTCGCGAAGACCGAGTCGCTTGGCCTCGCGGATTGCTTCGAGGCTTATGAGGCCGTGCGAGTCAAAAACCAGCTCGAATGGAATTTGCTGCTCAGCGACGCCATTCATCCAAACATGGACGGTCACAAGCTTTTCGCCGAGACCCTCGCGAAGACCATCACGGGCAAAGACGTGTCGCTGCGCGATGAACCTCCGCCACCGCACCCACTGGCACACACGCTAAAACTCCTCAACGAAGGCAAGCCGGTCACCGTCTTCGCCATGCCGCCCTACGATCAGCACATCGAGACCGCATTGAAGAAGCTGCATCCGAGCGCGCAGATCACCGTGAAACCATGGCCCACAGAGAGCAAAACGCTCGCTGAACTCGAAACCGCCGCCAAAGCCGTGCGCACGATGAAGCCGGATTTGGTGCTCATTGCCGTTCCCGGTCACCTCAGCGAAAAAACGCCGCAAACCTTCCACCAGCGTTATTCGTGGATCATGAACTGGTCGCTCAGCTTCGGGCCGCAGGAGTGGGATGTGGTCGTTGCCTTGCCCTCGGCCGCCAAAACGGCGTTGGATGCGACCGAACAAGCCAACGAAGCCCTCGCGCGGCGTTTGGTGCGTGCGCAGGACTTGAGCCTGATCGAGCGATTGCCCGGGGACCAGTCACTCTTGCCCGATTTGCTCGCCCAATGGATCACCGCTCACCAACGATGAACTCGGACCAACCACGGCACTCCGCAGCCAACACCAGCCGCCGACGATTCATCCACACCTCGATGGCCGCCGCTCTTGCATCAAGCGCCACCGCGCAGCAGGCTGCCGCATCTCACACGACTCTCCGTGCTGGCGATTTGACGGCTGTGGTCGGCGACAACTCCGCGCACGAGCAGCATCGCGCGGGCTACAACGGCCTGTGGAGCCTTCAGCACGCGAAGGGCACACGCAGTCTCTTCGCGCCGCCCATCGCTGGCTTGAATCTGGAGCACATCGTCACGGGAGAGCATCTGGAGGATTCGAAAACCTTCTTTGAGCCGCGCCAGGCGCCGATGTCGCTCACGCGATTGAGCGACTCGGAGGCCGAATTGCACCAGCCGCCGACACCGACGTTTCACGTGGAAAGTTGGACACGCTTCAAACTCAGCGCACCGCATTACCTCAATATGGAGTTCCGCTGCCGGGCTCATCGCGATGTGTTTCCGCGCGGCTATCTGTCGCTGTTCTGGGCCAGCTACATGAACGCGCCGGTCGACAAGAGCATGTATTTCCTCGGCGGCCTCGACGCGCAGAAGGAGATGTGGACGCAGTTCTGCACGCAGTGGCACAACGACCAGAGCACCGTGCGGCATCGCGATGACAACTTCGAGATGACCTTCCCCGAAGGCGGACGCGACACGCTCTTCAAGAGCCTCTCGCGCTTCCGTTATGATCTGCCGTTCTTCTACGGACACTTCGACGACCTCGTGTGGATCGTGATGTTTGATCGCAGCGAAGGCATCCGCTTCACGCACTCGCCGAGCGGCGGCGGCGCGAATGCGGAGCTGAAGACCACGAATCCCGCGTGGGACTTCCAGTTTCTCATCCAGAAGCCGGAGGTGTTGAAGGACTACACTTTCAAAGTGCGCACCATGCTGCGACCGAAGTGCTCGCGTGATGAGATCCTCGCGGAGTTTGCCAAATGGAATGAGGCCCGCCGAGCAAAGTGAAGCAGACACTCCTGTCTGTTCGGTCAGCGGATAGATTTCTGTCAACGCAGCGCATTAAAAGAGCCGCCATGAAAATCATCCCCGTCTTACTGTTGCTATCCGTCGCTTTCATTCGTGCGCAGGAGCAGGCTCCGCCGAAGATTCCCTCTGACGTGTGGCAGGCCGCGCCGAAGGCCATGTTCCCTGTCATGCACCGGCTGCCGGATGGACGCCTGGCCGCGGTGATTCGCGGAGGAGCGGCTCATCTCGGTCTCGCAGGCAGGCTGGACATGGTTTTCTCATCGGACAACGGCAAGACCTGGGGCGGGCAGGTGGTCGTGAACGACTCGCCTCTCGATGACCGCAATCCCGCATTCGGTGTCGCGAAGTCCGGCGCGCTCGTCGTCAGCTTCTACCGCACGGCCAATTACGATGAGCAGGGCAAATACAACCCTTATCTCGGCAAGGAAGCGTCCACCTGGGTGACCCGTTCCGAGGATGGCGGCAGGACATGGCAACCGGCCGCGCCCATCGACTGCGCCGCGCACGGTTTTGGCTCGCCTTATGGCCGCATGGTCACTCTTTCAGACGGCACCATGCTCATGGCGATTTATGGCGACGTCATCGGCTCGAAAGGGGACATGAAAGCGCGCCGGGAAACGAGCCACGTGTATCGCTCGACCGATGATGGCCGCACCTGGAGGCGGCTCTCGCAGATCGGCTCCGGCAAAACGCAGCTCAACGAAACAGCGCTGCTCCTCACGCGCTCCGGCCGCCTCATCGCGGCGGTTCGCAGCCGTGCTTATGAATTGTGGACGAGCGTGAGCGATGATCAGGGCGCGACGTGGACCGAGCCGAAAAAGATTGCCCCGGCCTGGGTGCATCCGGCGGATTTGATCGAGGTGCCCGGCGGAGTGCTTCTTCTCGCCGGCAACCGCATCGGTCCCTTTGGCATCATTTGCATCGTCGGCAGCGCCTTGGGCGAGTTTGATTACGCGAAGCGCTTCACGATCACTGACACGCTCGCCTCGCGCGACAGTGGCTATCCCAGCGGCGTGATTTTGCCCGATGGCCGCATCCTGGCGCTTTACTACAGCGGTTCTGATCACGCACACAAAGACTGGGCCCGACCGCATGTCGCCGCCGCCAGCTTTGCCCTGCCCACGCAGTAAGCCGCGCAGAGGAGAAGATTTGGTGAGCGAAAGCCGCATCTCGTGGGCGTATGAAAGGATGCGTATGAAAAAACTCATCACCCGCTTCCTGACCTGCCTGTCCCTTTGCGGACTGTTTCCCGTGTTTGCCAAAGACACGCCCGTTCAAGGCGATGCCCGCAGACTCGATCTTGGCGACGGTGTCACTTTGGAGATCGTCTTCATCCCGCCGGGGGAGTTCATGATGGGCAGCTCGCCGGAGGAGAAGGCGTGGGCGACTGGCATCGAAGGCGGCGCGACTCCAGGCACGACGCGCGAGTCATTCGAGGGTGAAAAGGCGCGACTGACCCGTGTGCAGGCTGGCTTCTGGATGGGACGCACGGAGGTCAGCGTCGGACAGTTCAAGCGATTCGCCGAAGAGACCGGCTTTGTGACCGATGCGGAGAAACCTGGCGGCGAGACGCAGGTCTTTGATCCCGCATGGGACGGCTACCATCTCACCACCAGCGTCGTGCATCCGTGGAAGTCGATGAAGGGCAAGAGTTGGCGCGATCCGAACTGGGGACTCCCGAATCAAGACAGCTTCCCCGTCGTGTGCGTCAGCTACAATGACATGCGGGCCTTTTGCGCCTGGCTGACTGAACGGGAACGCAAAGCGGGTCGTGTGCCGGATGGCATGGAATACCGTCTGCCGACGGAGGCGGAATGGGAATACGGCTGTCGCGGCGGCAGCAAGGAGAGCCTCGCCTTCTGGTGGGGGAATGAAATCGAAGAAGGCCAGGGCAGGCTGAACATCTCCAGCATGGACCTGTTGCCAGGCCGCACGAAAGCGTGGCCGCTGGCCAAGGTGCCGTGGAGCGATGGGTTCGCGCTCGTTTCGCCGGTGGATCACTACGGCGCCAAAGGCCGCAATGGCTTCGGCCTGGCCGACATGTGCGGCGGCGTATGGGAGTTCGTCATCGACCACTTCGATCCAAAAGGTGGGCACGAGGAGGTCTATTTCGAAGACACGGCGAAGCGCACTGTCACCCGCCCCGTGTGCAAAGGCGGCAACTACTTTGATGTGCCCGGCAACGCACGTTGTGCCGTCCGGCTCGGAATCAAGAACGTGACCTATTCCGACTCCCGCGATGGCTTCCGGGTCTGTCTTGGTCGTCACGTTGAGGCAGTTTCATCCAAATAGCCACTCTCATGACACCACGCATCCTTCTGCTGGCTCTCGCGATCACCACCATGTCGCATGCGACCGATTTGCGCGTGCCCGAGGCCTACAAAACCGTCCAAAGTGCCATTGACGTGGCCAAATCGGGCGACACGGTGTTCGTGCAGCCAGGCACGTATCGCGAGAATTTAACGCTCAAGCCGGGCGTGACCTTGAAGAGCGCTGGAGGCGACGAGAAAGGCAAAACCGGTCTCAAGCGGGCCGAGGCAACCATCCTCGAAGGCGGTGTCGAAATGGCGGAGAAGGCGGTGTTGGACGGATTCACGGTCACAGGCGTCGGGAAGTATGATGAAAAGGTCTGGCAGCATCATTTCGACACGCAGGGCAACGAACAGCCGCACGAGCACATCGGAGAGGCAGGCAAGCCCGGCATCGCGGTCAACACAGATTGCAGTGTATTGAACAACATCGTTCATCACATCGGCTACACCGGCATCGCAATCGCGGGCGAGAAGATCACGCCGCGGATCGCTGGAAATGTTTGCTATCGAAACATGGGCGGCGGGATCGGATCGATGAAGGGCTCCACGGCTGTGATCGAGGACAACACCTGCTACGAGAACTTCTACGCCGGCATCGGTTGCGATGCAGCGAGTCCCGTCATTCGTAACAACGTCTGCCATGACAACATCCGCGCCGGCATCGGTGTCAGCGAAGGTTCATCGCCAAAGGTCGCCGGTAATCGTTGCTTCCACAACCGGCGCGCCGGCATTGGCATCCGAACGGGAGCAGACACGCGGCCTGTGGTGGAGAACAACGAGTGTCGCGACAATGCGATGGCCGGCATCGGTGTCGAGGAAGGCGCGCGTCCCATTTTGCTGAACAATAAAATCATCAACAACAAGCTCGTCGCCATCGGTGTCACGGGCGGCTCGGAGGCGGTCATTCAAGGCAACGAGCTTTCCCGCGAGGGTGGACTGCCTCCCATGATTGTGGTACTGGGAGGATGCTCGGCCACGATCACCGGCAACACGATTCGCGGTGGCGGCATCGCGGGCATTCTGATCAAGGGCAAGGCTGAGATTCGCGATAATCACTTCTTTGGCAGAGGCCCCGGCACCAAGCCGCCCGCCAACCACGCGATCTGGGCGCACGATGGAGCCGATTTGACTCTCGGCTCGAACGAAGTGGAAGGCTGGAAGCAGGAACTCAATGCCGCGAAAGGCGCCAAGGTCACTCGCTTACCCGCTACAACGAAACCATGAAGACACTCGCCGTTTTCGTTTTGATCCTCTCGGCTGCGCGCGTGGTGGCGGCGGAGACGTCACGACCGAACATACTGTTCATCTACACCGACGACCAGAGCCAGCGCACGCTCGGCTGTTATCGCGATGAAGGTGCGTGGCCGTGGGTGCACACGCCGAATATCGATCGCATCGCCGCGGAAGGCGTGCGTTTCGCCACCGCGTATGGCGCGTCCTGGTGCTCTCCCAGCCGTGCCTGCGTGATGACGGGCCTGCTACCGCATGGCATTCACGGCGTTCATTTGAGAGGCGTTACGGCCAAAGGGGAAGCCTACAATCCACAGACCGTGCGCTTCTGGCCATCGGAACTCCGCAAGAGCGGCTACACGACGGCGCACATTGGTAAATGGCACATCGGACAGAACGCCGGGCACGGTGTTTGGTGGGATCACTCGGTTGTGTGGGATCAAAACGTCATCAAAGGCGACTGGTACAACAACCAGGATCTCGCCATCGACGGTGCGCCGCCGAAAACGGTGCCCGGCTACACCACCGATGTGTTCACGCGGTTCGCCTCCGACTTCATCCGCCAGAAGCACGACAAGCCATGGATGCTCTGGCTGTGCTACAACGCACCGCACCTGCCGAACACGACGCATCCTCGCCACAAGGACCTCTACACCGATGCGCCAGTGGAGATTCCTGCCGACATCTTCGGCCCGCGCCCGCGCAAGCCGGCCTACATGCATGAATACACGATGTTCAAAACGGCCGAGGATGGTTCGCCGCGCTATGGTGGCAAGCCGTTGCCTGATGTGGTGCGTGCCTACAACCGGCTCGTCAGTGCGGTGGACGAAGGTGTTGGCGAGCTTCGACGTGCGCTGGAGGAATCCGGCCAGCTCGACAACACGCTGATCATTTATACCTCCGATCAGGGCTTTGCGTGGGGCGAGCACGGCTTCGCATGGAAGGTCGGTCCTTACGACGCCTGTCTGCGCATGCCGCTGCTGTTTCGCCTTCCCGGACCGGTTGCGAAAGGCGGCGTGTGCAAGCAACCAGCGACCATCGTCGATGTCATCCCGACGCTTCTCGGTTTCGCGAAGGTACCGCTGCCGTGGGATATGCACGGTCACGACCTGCGCCCGCTGCTGCGCGATCCTTCCTCGGCTTCCGACCGTCCGGTGATGATGGAGCACATCGGATTTCGGTTCGGCGATGCCCTCCCTGAAGATGTACTCAGCAAGGCGGTCACACCGCGGAACCATGTGCCGTGGTGGCAATTTCTCCGGCAGGGGCGATACAAGTACATCAACACGCTGGTGCCGGACGAGATGGAGGAACTTTACGATCTGGAGTCGGATCCGCAGGAACTGAAGAATCTCGCACTGGATGCCTCGTTTCGCGCCACGCTGGAGGAGTATCGCGACAAACTGAAGGCTGAATTGAAGCGCACCGGAGCCGCTCCGGTCTTTGCCACCCCCTTTGCCAAACAATGAGTATTTGTGGATTCATCTCATCTCTGGGCCTGCTCGCCGCGCTCGCCACCGGCCATGCGGCGGATCCTGCGGATATTGTGTTCACGGCGGACATCGACGGTTCCACGGAGCACTATGTCGAGCTCCTGCCTCCCGAGTTTGATGATCGGATGCCGCACGACGTCGTGATCGCGCTGCACGGTCATGGTTCAGATCGCTGGCAGTTCATCAAGGACAATCGTGGCGAGTGCAAAGGAGTGCGCGATGCTGCGGCGAAATACGGTCTCATTGTCGTGTCGCCCGACTATCGCGCCAAAACTTCCTGGATGGGCCCGAAGGCGGATGCGGATGTCGTGCAGATCATCGTCGAGGTGAAGAAGCGCCATCATGTGAACCGCGTGTTCATCGCCGGTGGTTCGATGGGCGGCACGGGAGCGCTGACGTTCACGGCGCTGCATCCTGAACTCATCGCTGGCGTGTGCAGCCTCAATGGCATGGCGAATCTGGTCGAGTATGAGAAGTTCCAGGAGGCACGCACGGCTTCGTATGGCGGAACGAAGGCGGAGGTGCCGGATGAATACAAGAAGCGCAGCGCCGAGTTTTGGCCGGAGAAATTCACCATGCCGGTGGCGGTCACGACGGGCGGAAAAGATACCGTGGTGCCGCCGCAAAGCGTTCTGCGGCTTGTCGAGAAGCTGAAGCAAGCGAAACGCAGGGTGCTCGGCATCCATCGCGAGGACGGCGGGCACTCGACGAACTACGATGACACGATGGCGGCGATGGAGTTTGTGTTGAAGGAGGCTGGCAGCATCACCGCGGCAAACCGCGATTCGTTGACGAAGGCCGCAACAACCAAAGTATCGTCCGACAACGCAGACCTGCGCGCCGACGCACAGGTCTTTGCCAAGGGCATCACCTGGGCGCTGCGCTACGACACGATGCTTCAAGCCGGCGATCTCGCGGTGATCAAGCGAGCACAGGAGCGGCTCACGCAGCGAACGAGTAACCTGGCTTCGAATCAGAAACCATGGGCGACGAAGAAGGGCAAAGTCGCACGCGGCTTTGTGTCAGCCATCGACGGCTCGGTGCAGCCCTACGGAGTCATCATTCCGAAGAGCTACGACGGCTCCAAGCCGATGCGTCTCGACGTGGTGCTGCATGGCAGTTCGAAGCCAGTCGGCATGAGCGAGCTGAAGTTCATCAGCCGATTCGATGAAGGCGATGACGACAAAGGCAACGCACCGGACGTGGACTACATCGAACTGCATCCGCTCGGTCGCGTGGAGAACTGCTACCGCTGGGCCGGCGAGACGGATGTGTTCGAGGCCATCGAGGCGGTGTGCCGGAACTACAAGATCGACCGCGACCGCATTGTGCTGCGTGGCATGAGCATGGGGGCGTCGGGCACGTGGCATCTCGGCTTGAAGCATCCGGACCGTTTCGTCGCCATCGGGCCGTATTGCGGCTACGTGGACACGCATCGCTTCTCCGAGACGCCGATCCCGAATTTCATCAAGGTCGGCCCGCTGCCGCCGCATCAGGAGATCGGGTTGCACATGCTCGACTCCATCGACTACGCGGCGAATGCCAGCATGGTGCCGGAGATCGCCTGCATCGGCGACAAGGACACCTTCTTCCAATCGCACGTCCACATGGGCGCGGTCTTCGCGAAGGAAGGCATTCCCTTCGTGAACCTCATCTCACCCGGCACCGGCCACGTTATCGATCCCAAGACCCACGCCGAGCAGATGCGCCGCATCGGCGAGTACGCGGCCAAGGGCATCGACCACGATCCGAAACAGATGCGCTTCGTGACGTGGACGCTCAAATACAACCGCTGCCATTGGCTGGAACTGCTCGCGCTCGGCAAGCACTACGAGCGTGCCGAGTTTCGAGCCACTGTGAGCGATGGCGACGTGATCGAAGTGAGCGAGACGCGAAACATCACTCGCTTTGCTCTGCATCGGCCCGTTTCCAAGCTGCGAGTCGGCGGAATCGAGATCGCCCTGCCAAAGCAATCCGGCGGTAAAGCCCTCCTGTTCTCCAAAAGCGGCGACACATGGCGCTGCGATGGTCTGCGCGACGAAATCACGCTCACCGGCAAGCAACCTGGCCTGCAAGGCCCGATTGATGATGCTTTCGCCACTTCCTTCCTCTGCGTGCGCGGCACCGGGAAGCCATGGAACGCCAAAGTCGATGCTTGGGCGCAGGAGAACCTCAAACGCTTCGAATACGAGTGGGCGCGCTACATGCGCGGCGACTTGCCGGTGAAAAATGACACCGATGTGACCGAGGCCGACGTTCGCGACAAGCATCTCATTCTCTTTGGCGATCCCGGAAGCAATTCATGGATCGCCAAGATGCTGCCGAAGTTGCCGGTGACATGGACACACGAGGAAGTGCAGTTGGGTGATCAAAAGCAGCCAGCTGCCGATTACGCCCCCGTTTTCATCTGCGCCAGCCCGCTCGCGCCGAATCGCTACGTAGTCATCAACAGCGGCCACACTTTTCACGAGAAGGAGTTCGCCGCTTTCAATTACCTGCTTTTCCCGCGGCTCGGTGATTGGGCGGTGATGAAGGTCACCGGCGACGAACCCGTGGAGGCGGGATATTTTGATGAGGATTGGCGGAAGGCCGCGCCGGTTCGTCCGTAGAAGAGTGCTCATGCCACGCATCCTCATCGCCGAATGCAAACAGGAGGTCTCCACCTTCAACCCGCACCTGAGCGGGTATGACGACTTTGGCATCCGTCGTGGCAAGGAATTGCTCGATTACCATCGCACGGTGCGAAACGAGGTCGGAGGAGCGCTGAGTGTGTTTGACTCGGTTTCTGATGTAGAACCCGTTCCGGCCTACAGCGCGTTTTTCATCACTTCGGGCGGCACGCTGGCAAAAGCGGCCTGGGAGCAAATCTCGCGCGAACTGCTGGAGAGCATCAAATCGGCTCCTGCGGTCGATGGTGTGTATTTCTGCATGCACGGCGCGATGGCGAGCGAAACGGAACTCGATCCCGAAGGCTGGCTGCTGGCCGAAACGCGCAAGATCGTCGGCGACAAAGTGCCCATCGTCGTTTCCCTCGATCTGCATGGCATTCTGACGGATCGCATGATCGAGCAGAGTGATGCGGTCGTGGCCTACCACACCTACCCGCACGTCGATTTCTTCGAAACCGGTCGGCGCGCCGCCAAACTGCTGCTGCGCATCATGCGTGGCGAGGTGAAGCCGGTGACGGCCAAGGTCACGGTTCCCGCGCTCGTGCGCGGCGATGAGCTCATCACTGCCAGCGGATCGATCCGGCATGCGGTGAATGCGGCGAAGGAGATCGAGCAAAGCCCACGCGGCCTCTCGGCGGCGATGATGTGGGGCAATCCGTTCACCGATGTGCCGGAACTCGCTTCGTGGGCTTTTGTGGTGACGGACAACGATCCGGCGATGGCCGAACGCGAGGCGTTGCGCATCGCCGGGCTGTTTTGGGAGCATCATGAGAAGATGCGCGTGCCGTTGAAGAGCCTCGACGAGATGGCGGCCATCGTGAAAGCACATACAAGCGGCACGCTGGGTCTGGTCGATGCTGCGGACGCGACCAGCTCCGGCGCGTCCGGCGACAGCAATGCGATCCTGCGCAAACTCATCGAGACCGGCTGTACGGTGCGCACGCTGATGCCGATCGTCGATGAGCCGGCGGTGAAGAGGGCCTTTGCGGCTGGAATCGGCGCGACGATCACGACCCAGATCGGCGGCACGCTCGATCCGCAGCGTTTCACACCGATTGAAATCACCGCGCAGGTGCGATTGCTCGCGGATGGTCGTTTTCGCAGCGAATCCTTTGGCGAGGAATGGTATGCCGGCCCCACGGCGGTGCTGGAGGCCGGAAACTTCACGCTCGTGGTCAGCAGCCGTGCGGTGAACCTTTATGACCGCTCGTTCTTTTACGCCCACGGGCAGAATCCGGCACGATTCGATGCCGTGGTGATCAAATCGCCCCATTGCCAGCCGCACATGTATGCCGACTGGTGCGCACAGATGGTGCATGTCGATGCGCCCGGTTCCTCCAGTGCCAATCTGCCTTATCTCGGTCACACACGCTGCGCACGGCCGATGTTCCCGCTGGATACGGATGTGCCTTTTCAACCTCAAGCCAAACTTTTCCAACGACACTCATGAAGATCACTGAAATCCGCTGCGCAGGTCTGCGCGGCGCCACTCCCGAAGGTGGCTGGAGCAATGAGCTCCGGCCTGAAGATTGCGTTCACACGCTCGTCACCGTGCATACGGATGAAGGGCTCGTCGGGCTCGGCAGTGTGTTCACGAACGATGCGTTGGTGAAGGCGGCGCTGGCGGTGCTGGAGCCGCTTTATCGCGGCGAGAACGCGTTGGAGCCGGAACGCGTCAGCGAGAAGCTGCATCAGCACATGTTCTGGCTCGGCCGCGGCGGCTCGATCACGCATGCGATCAGCGGCATCGACATCGCATTGTGGGATTTGCTCGGCAAGGCGACGGGACAGCCCGTGGGGCGGCTGCTGGGTGGTCGCTATCGCGAGCGTGTGCAGCCATATGCGTCACTGCTGATGGATGAACCGGAAAAGTTGAAGGATCATCTGCTCGCAGTGAAGGCGCAGGGCTTTCGCGCTTTCAAGATCGGCTGGGGGCCGTTTGGGCGGCGCAATGCAAAGACCGACGAAGCCATTGTCAAAGCCGCGCGTGAGGCGGTGGGTGCGGAGAACAAACTCATGGTCGATGCGGGCGGCAGTGACGCGCATTGGACGAACGGCTACAAATGGGCGCTGAACACGGCGAAGATGCTGGCGGATTACGAGGTGCACTGGTTTGAAGAAGCGCTCGTGCCCGACGCGCTCGAGGACTTCGCGAAGCTGCGTGAGCACTCGCCTGTGCCGATCAGCGGCGGCGAGGTGCTGACACGGCGTCAGGCGTTCCAGCCCTTCCTCGAAGCGCGTGCGTTCGACATCATCCAGCCCGACGTGACGAAGGTGGGTGGCATCAGCGAGGAGCGGCGCATCGCGTGGATGGCGCAGGAGCACGGCGTGCAGTTCATTCCACACGGCTGGAACACCGCGGTGGGTCTCGCTGCTGATTTGCACCTCGCGTCGGCGTTTCCAGCCACGAACCTGGTCGAGTATCTCACCGGATCGCCGTTCATCGACGAGATCACCGTCGGCGGATGGAAGCTGGACGCCGATGGCATGCTGGAGATCCCGACGAAGCCCGGCCTCGGGCTTGAACTCGATCCCGACGTGGTCGCGAAATACACGCGCGGGGAGAAGCTGTTCTGACGTGATGATGTGCGGGCGTTGGCGCGGATAAACCTGTGGATTCGCGGCGTTCTTTGCGAGTGCCCGATGCATCGATCCAACGCCATTACTTCTGCCTGCGGTCATACGCAGGCGTTGTCGTGTTTGTGATTGCAGGATCGCTGGCGCATGCCGCTGATCAGGCACCGATTGACTGGGCCAAGGCGCGTCAGCATTGGTCGTTTGTGCCGCCGAAGGCGCAGGCCTTGCCGGGGGTGAAGGATGCGGCGTGGCCGCGTGAACGCGTGGATCACTTCATTCTGGCGCGACTGGAGAAGAATGATCTCACTCCATCGCCCGAGGCGGAGGCGCGGGTGTTGCTGCGACGGGTGTATTTTGATCTCACCGGCCTGCCGCCGACGCCGGAGGAAGTTCGCGCCTTTCTCGCCGACACCAAGCCGGACGCGTATGCGCGGCTGGTGGATGATTTGCTCAGCCGTCGTGCGTTTGGCGAGCGTATGGCATCGCTGTGGCTCAATCTGGCGCGTTATGGCGAGGATCAGGCGCATCAGGTCGGCAACAACACTGCGCTCAACCTTCCGAATGCATGGCGTTATCGCGACTGGGTTGTGACGGCATTCAACTCCGATGTCCCTTACGACCAGTTCATCGAGAAACAGCTCGCGGTGGATGTGATCGAGCCAAAGAACCGCGCCGACCTGCCCGCGCTCGGATTTCTCGGCCTCGGGCACAAGCTGTATGCGCGCTCGCGTCTCGACGTGCAGGCGGAGGAGTGGTCGGAGCAGGTGGACACGGTTTCGCAGGCCATGCTCGGCCTCACCGTGGCCTGCGCACGCTGCCACGATCACAAATTCGATCCCATCACGATGCGTGATTACTATGCGATGGCTGGTGTCTTTGCCTCGATGAAAAAGGTGAGCCTGCGGCCCGATGGCAAGGATGAGGAGGAGAAGACCTTGGCCGAGAAAATGGATCCCGCGACGATCCACATCGTGCGTGATGACAATCCGCACGATCTTCCCATCTACGATCGTGGCGATGTCGAGTCGCCCGGCGCTGCGGCGGCACGCGGGTGGTTGCAGGTCCTCAGCAAGGGCGAGCCGGTGAAGTTCCAGCAGGGAAGCGGCCGCGCCGAACTGGCGCGCATGATCGCGGATGAAGCCAATCCGCTCACGGCACGCGTCCTCGTGAACCGTGTGTGGGGCGTGTTGTTTGGCAAGCCGCTCGCACGCACGACGAGCAACTTCGGCGCGACGGGTGACAAGCCCACGCATCCCGAACTGCTCGATGATCTCGCCATGCGTTTCATGCAGAACGGCTGGTCGATGAAGCGGCTAGTTCGCGAGCTGGTCTTGTCCGCCACCTACCGCCAGGACAGTGAAGGGCAGAGGGCGAAGAGCGAAGAGTCCGATCCGGCGTCTGCCACGCGCGAAGCGTCTGAACTCTCCGCCCTTCGCTCTTCGCTCCACGCCGGACGAGAACGCCGCAGGCTCGACATTGAGTCGTTCCGCGATGCTGTGCTTGCTGCCGCGGGCACGCTGAGCCTCGAAGGCGGCCTTTCTCAGAATCTTGACAGCGCTGACCATCACAAACGCACGCTTTACTCGCAAATCAGCCGCAAGGAGCTGAACAAGACGCTCATGCTCTTCGATTATCCGGATGCGAACGTTCACGCCGCACGCCGCGGCACGAGCACCACGCCGACTCAGAAACTTTTCGTGATGAACAGCCCCTTCATCATCGAACAGTCCAAGAACCTGGCACATCGTATTCAGCAACACAGCAGCGATGACGCCACGCGCATCCGCTTTGCCTACGAACTGCTCTTTGCCCGTGAACCGCAAGCTGAGGAACTCGAACTCGCGCAGCAGTTCCTCAAACAACCTGCCGATGGCGACTTCACCACGTGGGAACAATTCGCCCAGGCGCTGCTGGCCACCAACGAGATGATCTATGTGGACTGATCCGTCATTCCAGCTCTCTCGCCGTGACGCCTTGCAGCGCCTCTCCGCGGGCTTTGGAGCGATCGGGCTCGCGGGCATGCTGGGATCGCAGGCCAAGGCGGCGGTGAAGCAGCAGGTCACGCCGAAGGCAAAGCGCGTGATCTTCCTCTTCATGAACGGCGGGCCATCGCACGTGGACACTTTCGATCCGAAGCCTGCGCTGAAGAAACATGAAGGCCAGCAGCCAAGCGGGAAGCTCTACAAGGCGCCGAAGACCAGCGGCTTCATGCCTTCGCCGCTACGTTTTGAAAAATGCGGACAGAGCGGCATCGAGGTGAGCGAGAGTTTGCCGCGGCTTGGCAGCATCATCGACGATTGCTGCGTGATCCGCTCCATGCACACGAACGTGCCGAATCACGAGCCCGCGTTGCTCATGATGAACACGGGCAACATCCAGCCGATCCGTCCGTCGCTCGGCTCATGGGTGCTTTACGGGCTCGGCAGTGAAAATGAAAACCTGCCCGGCTTCGTCGTGCTGCGCCCCACGCCAAACATCGTTGTGGGACCGGCCCTGTGGAGCAATTCGTTCCTGCCCGCCGAGTATCAGGCCACGGGTGTCATCACCTCCGACATGAGCGTGGACAAGCTCGTCGCGAACGTGCGCAATCCTGTGCTCTCCGCGGCCACGCAGCGCAGGCAGATCGACTTCATCCAGCGCCTCAATGGCATTCATGCGGCAAAGCGTGAGCACGACTCCGCGCTGGAGGCGCAGATCAAGTCAATGGAGACCGCCTATCGCATGCAAAGCGCTGCGAGTGACGCCTTCGACATCAGCAAGGAGCCGCCCAAGGTGCGCGAGCTGTATGGCGACACGCCCTTTGGCCGCTCGTGCCTGCTGGCGCGTCGCCTTGCAGAGTCTGGTGTCCGTTACACCAGCGTCTATTACACCAGCAGCAACAACCAGCCTTGGGACACGCACAGCGACCACTACAAGCGCCATCCCGAATTGTGCGCCGACAGCGACCGCGCCTCCGCCGCGCTCATCAGCGATCTCAAGCAGCGCGGCATGCTGGAGGACACGCTCATCGTGTGGACGGGTGAATTTGGCCGCACGCCTTATTCGCAGGAGAATCAGGACAAGAACAAGCAGACAGACCCCATGAAGCGCGGCCGCGATCATCATCACACCGCGTTCAGCACGCTGCTGGCCGGTGGCGGGGTGAAAGGCGGGCTTGCATACGGCGCGTCGGACGAAGTCGGCATGAACGCCGTCGAGAAGAAAGTCCACGTGCACGACCTGCATGCCACCATTCTGCATCTGCTCGGTCTCGATCACGAAAAACTCACCTACCGCTACGCCGGCCGCGATTTCCGCCTCACGGATGTGTATGGCGACGTCGTGACGGACATCCTTGCCTGAAATCATCGCAACTCGTATCGTTGCGAACCGTCTGCATCAACGCGCTGGAAACGCATTCGCGTTTTCACGCACGAGTTGCTCGTGCTGCAGTTCTGCCTTGGCACGTGCCTCGTCTTCTTCGAAAACTGCGAGGCCGATGACACCCACATTGCCCGCTCCGCCTTTTGCGGCGGCCTTGGAGGCGGCCACACTGCCAAACTGAAAGCTGCGAACCGTGGTGCTGTCCTTGCGGAAACCATCCACGTCATAGGTCTGCCTGGGTTCGAGCACGAAACCATGCTGGGATGGGCTGGCAGAATTGCCGGTGAGCACATTCAGGCCATCCACGCTCAGCACGATCTCCAGACGCTTCTTCGTGCGGTTTTCCAGCCGCACCTCGTAATGGCTGCCTGCGTCGCCGATGACGATGCGTTTGCCGCTCGCCTCGTAATGAGGATAGGCGTGGCCATAGCGAACAAGCCCGGCCTTCAGGCGTTCACCCGCCAAGTCGAAAAGTCCGCCGTGCTTCGTCGTGCTGCCGCCGAGAATGCCGACCATCGCCCTGGCACCGGGTTCGTCGTTGTAGTGGAAGGAATCCACCGCGTCGGGCGCGGAGGACTTGCGGATGAGCCGGGCACGTTCGAGCCGTGAATACTGTTCCTGACCTGCGGTCGTGCCGAGACCGGGGCGACTTTCGACTCTAGCGGTGGCTGGGGCACGGTCGCCCAGCATGCTGTCGATAGTTTTCGGGCTGATGAAGTAATTCCCGGATCGGAGGCCGGAGGTGATTGGTCCTGCCCCGGCTGCAAAAGAGCCTGACGGCGTGGTGTCCATGGTGCCACAAGACGAAAGCAGCATGAGGCAGGCGGTGATTGTGACGCAGGCAAGGCAGCGGAGCATGGTGGTCGGATTCATAAGTGCAGAAATATCAGCATTTGATCCGATGGCAAGATTAAATGCTGAAAAAACTGCATTTAAGTGGAGGTGTGCTTGTTGCACAAGAAGGAAATCAAAACTTGCATCCACCATCAAGTGCAGCATTTTCAGCACATGGCAGCCAGGCATGAGCATCTTTCCAAACGCGAGCGGCAGGCGATGGACATTGTCTTCCGGCTGGGAAAAGCCACGGCGGAGGAGATCCAGGATGAAATGCCGGACCAGCCGTCCTACTCGGCGGTGCGCGCGCTGCTGAGTATTCTCGTGGAGAAGAAGCTGCTCAAGTACACACGGGAGTCACGTCGCTATGTCTATGAACCGGCGGTCGCGCCGGAGAAGGCGCGTGACACCGCCTTGAAGCGGCTCCTGCGCACGTTTTTCGACGGGTCACCGGGCAAGCTGATGGCCGCACTGCTCGACAAGAACGACCGCCGGCTGCCACCTGAAGAAGTGGCGGCGATTCGCAAACTGCTCGACGAGCAGGCCCGCTCCTGATTCAATCACCGCATCATCATGACCGCCTTCTGGATCATTCTTGCGCTCAAGGCCACAGTCTGGGCTTCGGTGACGACCATGGCTGTGCTGGTTCTTCCCGCGCAGTTTGCCCGGCCACGGCGCGTGTTGTCGTTGGTGGGCCTCTGGGGACTGTGGGTGGTGCCCTGGTTGGAACTGCCCTGGACGTTTGATGCCACGCTTCCGCAGGTTGAATTCAGCATCGCGGACCCGACGAAGCTTTGGACGATTCTGGCAGCCATCTGGCTGGCTGGCAGTGTGTTGCTTCTGTTGCGGTTGTTGCGCGAGTTTGCAGGCGTTCTGCGACTCGTCCGTGGATCGGTCGTGAGTCACTTGAAACTCATGCCGGGTCTGGATGTGCGGTTTTCCACGCAGGTTGAGGGCCCCTGCATGGCTGGCTGGTGGCATCCTTGCGTGCTGCTGCCGCCAGGGGCGGCCATGTGGCCTGAAGCGACATTGGAGGCGGCATTGCGCCATGAACGGCAGCACGCGTTGCAGCGGGACGGCCTGCACCGCGCGTGTGCCGCGTTGCTTGGCGTGGTCTTCTGGTGGAATCCGGTGATCCACCTGCTCCGTGGTGTGTATGAGGCGGAGACGGAGGTTTGTTGTGATCTGGCGGCCTCTGGTTCGAATGTGAGCCGTCGTGAGTATGGGGAGATGCTGCTCGCCCACGTTTGCGGAAACCAGTGGAACGCGTGCTCGCCGGCGTTTGCGCGTCGTAGGGGTCTGCGTCACCGGATAGAGCGGTTGCTGCTGGTGCCCACCTCTTCGCATTGGGCCGTTTCAGCGCGATGGTTTGGCGCGGTGCTGCTGGTTGCGACAGCCGGGGTGCTGGCGGGTTCGGTTCATGTTCTGTCACCAGCAATGCCCGTGGGTTCTGATTTGAAGTCCGAGGCGTTGATTCGCCTGAACGCCGATCCGTTTCCCGGAAGCCCGTGAGAAGGCGTTTTATCGTCCCGCCACCGTGGCGCGTGGCTTGTGTTCGCTGAGAATCTTGGACACCGGCACCTCGACGGCGTTCTCGCGGCCGAGGAATTCCAGCAGCACGCGCACGCGCTCCGCGCCGGTCAGCATCGCGTTGACGACTCCCTTCAGACCACGCATCGGGCCTTCGGTCAGTTCCACGATGTCACCCACCTTCACGCCGGCCTGCACCTCGCGGACCTCCTCGTTGTGCATCTCGGTCCTCAGTTCCGCGATCACTCTGTCAGGCACCGGGGTGAGATGGCCGCCGAAATCAACCACCTTGAGCACGCTTTGGGAGTGCTTCACCGCGCGCAGGGATTCGATTGGAATGAAGCGGGCGAAGAAGTAACTCGGAAACAGCGCCTCAACGAACCACACCTTGCCTCGTCGCGTGCTCTTCTGGAACCGGATGCGCGGGCAATAGACCTCCACATCCTCCAGCCCCCCCATGAGGGCGGCGGCGATGTGCTCGCACTTCGGCCGCGTGTGGACGACATACCAGGCCGGCGTGGAGTCTTGGTTTTTCATCGGGGGTGGCGCAAACTGCCGCTTGTGACCGTCACGGCAACCTCCAAACGCCTTGTGGAACATCGTGTTTGCGCTTTGGGACGGTTTGCGCCACCTGTGCGCCCGTTTTTCCGGCCCCCATCGCATGTTTGCCGATCTCTACGACTATCTCTACCACCAAAGCCCGACCGGCGGCATCCCGCTGAAGGGCACAGGCATTGTCGTGGCGGTGGCCTTGCTCGGCTCGCACCTCTGGGCGCTGAAGAACAGCGCGAAGACCCAGGCTTTCTTCAAAGCATTCCCGCGCAGTCTCCAGTGGGGTGTCATCCTGCTAACCATCGACGTGCTGTGGAGCGTCTTTGCGCTGGCAAACATGGACATGGGCGAGTTCTTCAACATGCGCCGCGTTTTCATCATGATCACCATCGGCGGCTATTTTGCCGTGGTGATGTTTGTGAAGGAATTTCTCGCCGTGCGTGCTCTTGGCGTGCTGATGCTGCTCGCCTCCGGCCCGGTACTGACCGCCGCGTTTCTCCAGCCGCAGATGAGCCGCCTGCTGCTGCCGGTCCTTGCCTACGTGTGGATCATTGCCGGCATGTACTTCATCGGCATGCCCTTCCTCATGCGTGACTGGGTGAACTGGCTGCTCGCGAAGCCGCAGCGCTGGAATCTAGCGGTGTGGTCCGGCATCGGCTACGGCGCGGTGCTGCTCCTCGCGGCGATCCTGTTCTACTGATGAAGCCGCCGCCCCGCGTCCTCGTCATTCGTGGCGGAGCGATTGGCGATTTCATCCTCACGCTGCCTGCGATCCGGTTGCTGCGTCAAACCATCGCCGGATGCCATCTCGAAGTGATCGGCTATCCTGCCATCGCCGAGCTTGCTCGTGGTGCGGGCCTCGCGGATTCCATCCGCAGCCTCGAACATCGAACAATGGCGCCGCTTTTCGCGAAAAACGCGCCCATCGACGAGGCGCTCACTGAGCACCTGCGCAGCTTCAATCTCGTCGTCAGCTTTCTCTACGACCCCGACGGCCTTTTTCGCGCCAGCCTGGAGCGCGTCGGTGTCAAGACGCTCATCGAATGCTCCCCGCGTGTGCAAAACGAGGGCGAACATGCCTCGAAGCAGCTTGCAAAGGGCCTGGAGAAGCTCGCCATGTTCTTGGAGGACGAGCATCTGTGCTGTGCCCACTTTGAGCGCCGCGAGGATGCGAACAAACGCATCGCCATTCACGTCGGCAGCGGGTCGGAGAAGAAAAACTGGCCGCTGGAGAACTGGCTGCGGCTTGCGGACGCATTTCCCGATCACGAGATCGTTTTTATCACCGGTGAGGCCGAGGAAGCCCGCGGTGTTCGAGGTTCGGGCTTCGGCCCGTCGATCACGCATTGGCATTCGCTACCGCTCCCCGAACTCGCATCACGCCTTGCCACGTGCTCCGCCTTCCTCGGCCACGACAGCGGCATCTCCCATCTCGCCGCTGCGTGCGGTGTGCCGTCGCTGCTTCTTTTCGGGCCGACGAATCCTGCGGTATGGGCACCACCGCAGCCCTGGGTGACCGTTTTGCGCGACGAAAGCGGTGATCTGGCCGCTCTGGACTTTGAGCGCGTGAAATTGGCCGCCGCGCAAGTTGTTGCGAATTCGTAACGTGCTAGTCTGCCCTCTTCCAGACCATGTCCGACGACAAAAAACCCGCACGTTTCCGCACCCTTCTCATCCTTGGCGCTCCTGGTAGCGGCAAGGGCACCCAGGGCAAGGTGCTCGGCTCCATCCCGCGTTTTCATCACCTCGCCTGCGGGGATGTGTTTCGCTCCCTCGACACGCGCACAACGCTCGGGCAGAAATTCGTCGAATACTCCAGCCGCGGTGAACTCGTGCCGGATGATGTGACCGTCCAGCTCTGGCGTGCGAACATCAAGCAGCGCGTTGATTCGCACAACTTCAAGCCGGAGATCGACTTCCTCGTGCTTGACGGCATTCCGCGCAATGTGGAGCAGGCCAAGTACATGGAGGAGGACATCGAGGTGCTGCGAGTGTTTCACCTTTCGTGTCCCGACCGCACCGAACTGGCCCGCCGCTTGCGCAAACGTGCGCTGAAGGACAACCGCTTCGATGACGCGAACGAGTCCGTCATCCAAAACCGTTTCGCCACCTACGAGGCCGAGACGAAGCCAATCCTCGACTACTATGCCGGTGATCGTATAGTGCAGATCGATGCCAGCCAGGCGCCCGCGAAGGTGCTCTACGACATCCTCGCCGGCGTGATGACGCTGGATGCGTGGAAGGAACTCGAGAAGATGAAGATTTAGACGCGGAGGGCAAAGAGCAGAGGGCGAAGAGGCCAAGCTGCATGCTTTACACGTTGGATTGGACTCCTTGCTCTTTGCCCTTAGCTCTCAGCCCATATGCGCGTTCTCTTCATCGGCACCGGCGACATCGGCCTTCCTTCGCTGGAATGGCTGCTCAACACGCCCAAGCACGAGGTCGTCGGCGTCGTGACGCAGCCGGACAAGCCGGTGGGTCGCAAGCAGGTGCTCACACCGCCGCAGATCAAGGTGCGTGTGCTCGCCGCGGGCAAAGAGGTCATCCAACCGCCGAAAATCCGTCACGCCGTCGAGGAATTGAAGGCTTTTAACGCCGATGTCGCCGTCATCGTGGCCTACGGCCAGATTTTGTCGCGCGCTGTGCTCGACGTGCCGAAACTCGGCTGCCTGAACATCCACGCGTCGCTTCTGCCGCGTCATCGCGGCGCCGCGCCGATCCAGGCCGCGATTCGCGATGGCGATGCCGAAACCGGCGTCACCATCATGTTCATGGATGAAGGTCTCGACACCGGCGACATCTTGCTGATGAAACGCCTGCCCATCGCCGATGACGACACCGGCGGCAGTCTGCACGACAAACTCGCGCTGCAAGCACCCGCTGCGCTCGAAGAGGCGCTCGATCTCCTCGCCACTGGCCATCCGCCTCGTGAGAAGCAGGACAACAGCAAGGCCACACACGTGCGCAAACTCACGCGCCAGGACGGTCGTATTGACTGGACGCGTCCCGTCATCGAACTCGACCGTCTCATTCGTGCCTTCACGCCGTGGCCGGGCACGTTCTGCATGCTGAAAGACATGCAGATGAAGATTCATCGCGCTCAAATCATTCCGAACGCCGACGCCTGCCCCTCGCCCGGCACGATCGTGGGTGCTGACGCGAATGGCATCATTGTCAGTTGTGGCAGCGGCCTGCTTAATCTCCTCGAAGTCCAAATCGAAGGCGGCAGACGTTTGTTTGCCGCCGACTTCTTGCGCGGGCACCCGTTGCAGGCGGGGGATGCGCTGGGTTGAGCTCACGGAGCGCGAGTAGGGCGCAGCCTACCCGCCATTCTGGTTCAAAGCGCTTCATCGCGGCAAAAAAGAGGCGAGTGGTCTTTCGACACACTCGCGCTGCTTCAAGTATTCGTGCTTTAGGGGCTGCTACTCCTGCAGGAACACAAACACGCCCTTCTTGTTGCCGATGACGACGTCCTGCTTGCCGTCCTTGTTCACGTCACCGGCGGTCACCTGGGTGCCGACGCCGCTGTTGTCGTCGATTTGATGCGGGATGAACTCCGCGCCGCCTTTGCCGTCTCGTTTGATCTGGAACCAGTACAATACCGCTGGAGCACCGGGTTCGGCATCCTTGTTCGGACCGTGCGCCCAGAAGCGTTTGCCGGTGACGAGATCGAGCACGCCGTCGCCATCGATATCCGCCATCGTGGTGGCGTGTGTTTGCGTGAATTTCACACCGTGCGGGCTGTCCTCCGGCTTCTCGCCGAGGATTTGATGCGTGGCGAAGCTGCCATCCGGCTTCTGCTCGTAATAGGCGAAACCGTAGCCATGCGCATCCCAGCTCGTGAGCACGTCGTTGCGGCCGTCGCCGTTCACATCATAGACCTGCATCTGGGAGCCGCCGCGGGCACCGGCAGGCGCAAATGGCACCTCATGAAACACCCATTCCTCGGATGGCGTGGCGGGTTGTTCGCGCCAGCCGTCCTTGTCGAGAATGTCGGGGCGTTTGTCGCCGTTGATGTCGCCGAAGCCATAGCCGTGTGTGTAGCGGAAATAGCGCTTGATGTCCGGCTTCGCGATCGCGTGATAGGTTCCCTTGGCTCCCGGATTGGACCAATCGAGTGATGCATAGCCAAGTCGACCTCCGGTGTGGCAAATCAGTTCTGGTTTGCCATCGCCATCCATGTCGCCGAGTTGCGGAGACTCGTTGTCGGTCACGTCGAAGACGATGTGGCGCTTCCATGCTTCCTTCGTGCGCTTGCCTGGATTCTCATACCACGCGGTGATGTCGCCCGGCCAGGAGAAGACGAGGATGTCCATCTTGCCGTCGCTGTTGAAGTCGTGGGTGTTGGTGAGGAAGTAATCCGAGTAGCCCAGTGGATCGCATGCCTTGCCTTTGTAGTCGGGCGCGGCCTCGATGAACTTCGCGTGGTTCGGCACATAGTCCTCGTCGGTGAGCGGCTTGTTGCGATCCGGCTTCGGCGCGTTGTAGGCGCTGCGTTCTTTGAAGTCAGGCCCCCACCACACAAACGGCCCGGCACAGATGTCGTTGTTTCCGTCCTGGTCGAAGTCGGCGAAGTGCGCGCCTTCGCACCAGAATTCATTGGAGAGCGTGAGCTTTTTGAATTTCACATCCGCGGCGCACAAAGGCAGCGCGAGCAGTAGAGTTGGAATGAGCAGTTTGGTCATGGAGATGATTGGGAACAGAAGAAATGAACGAATTCTTGCAGATGCGCGTCAAGTGGCGCCGCCCATCAGGGGGATGAGAACAACAACTTCAGCATCTGCGCATCATTGGGTTTGGAATCCTTCGCCAGGCGCACGATGACGAGATTCAGCGACGGCACGATATAGAGGCGCTGGCCGTAGGAGCCGATGCAGGCGATGAGATCGGCAGGCGCGGCGCGGCAGAGGCAGGCGTTGCGCCACGACTGCTGGTGCCATTTTTTGTCGAGCATCGACTCGACATCGACCTCGCGCGCGGATTTGCCCTCCGCCGCGTGGTTGTTCCAGAAACCGAAACCGTAGGCACGGTTGGCGGTGCTGGAGTGGAGGGAGGCGACGGTGTCCGGATGTTTGAGCAGCCAGGAGCCGAGTTCGGACCACTGGCGTGCCGTTTGCATGAATCCGGAAGCGAGAAGCGGCGCGCCGTGCTGGTCGGGCAGGTAGCGTTGGGAGCCGAGATCCAGCGGTGAGAGCACCTTGCGCTCGAGGTAGCGCGTGGGCGTCTGCCTCTTCTCGCGAAGTTTGCGGGCGAGCAGCTCGTGATACACCTGCAACGCCGCCGGACCGTAGATGAAGGATTTTCCCGTTGTACCGACGAACGAGGCCTTCAGTGCGGAAGTTGTGCGGTCCTTGTAGTCGTTCTCATGCAGGCCAAAGAGCGGCTCCATGCCGCTGCTGAAGTCGAGAAGCTGCCGGACGGTGATTTTGCCGCGGCGTTTGTCGCCCTGCCATTCGGTGATCGTATCGCTGACCGGGTCATCGAGCGAAAGCAGGCCGTCTTTGACCGCAGCGAAGGCGGTGAGGCACCAGAAGGCCTTTGTGCCGCTGTAGATGCGGTGCGGTTCGTTCCTCGTGTGGCCGTTGGCGTAGGACTCGTGAATGGTCTTCCCATTCTGCTTGATGAGCAGTGCATGCCCGCCGTGCGCCGCGGAAAACGCCGCCGCCGCCTGCATCCGCTCCGGTGGAAGCGGTTCGGCGGTGTGTGAAGTCGTGAAGAACGAAAGGAAGGCCAGGATTCGCATCACGCGCCAAGCATAGCCCGCCACGTGCCATTGGACAATTTACCTTTGCGCCCCATCGTCCGCCGCATGCGCATCCTTCTCGTCGAAGACCAGGCCAAACTGCTGTCCTTTGCCAAAAAGGGACTCGAAGAGCAGGGCATCCAGGTGGATGCCGTGAGTGACGGCGACGAGGCATGGGAGATGGCCACCACGGTGCCTTACGACGCGCTCGTGCTCGACATCATGGTACCGGGGCGCGACGGGCTGAGCATTCTGCGCGGCCTGCGCGAGAAACGAAACAGCGTGCCGGTCATCCTGCTCACCGCACGCTCCACGCTGCCGGAGAAAATCGAAGGGCTGAACCTTGGCGCGGATGATTACATGACGAAGCCGTTTTTCGTGGAGGAACTGGCCGCGCGTCTGCGGACGGTCGTGCGCCGCAAGGCGGGCGACTCCAGCCACCTGCTGCGGGTCGATGACCTCTGCATGAACCTGCTGGAGCGAAAAGTCAGCCGTGCTGGCGAGGAACTCGATCTCAGCACACGCGAGTTCGAACTGCTGGAGCATCTGATGCGCAGCCCGGGGCGGGTGTTTGGCCGCATGCAGATTTATGAGCACGTCTGGGGCTACAACATGGATCCGGAGACGAACCTCGTGGAGGTGTACATCCAGCGCCTGCGCTCGAAGATTGACAAGGACCACGACAAGAAGCTCATCCGCACCGTGCGCGGTGTGGGGTATGCGCTGGGCGGATCGTGATATTTGCAGCGATCACCTCATCGGTATGCCCAGCGGACCCACCGGCGGCATGTCAGGGCGTGGATCACGCAGATTGTCTGGCACCTTGCCGGAGCGGAGCTCCGAATCGGTTTCGGTGTGAGTTTTGGGCGGTTCCTCGTTCTGTGTGGTGCATCCGGCGAACATGACGGAGGCGAGGAACAACGCTGAGCAGGTGAGGATCAAGTTCATGGCGGTGGTTGGATGAAATCCTGGCCGGTTTGAGCTGGACGATGTGCCACGGCCCCGGCGGTCAAGGCAGGAATGGAGTCACTTCGGCAGCCTGGCGTTCAAATCTTCGACAAACTTGCGGTCGTCGTCACTGAGGCGTTCGAGCGCGACCTCGTAGGGCTTGTTGTTCACGAGGAGGCGTACCTTGCCATCGCGGATGAGAGTGGGTTTTTCGGGCAGTTTCGGCGGCGGCGCCTTTTGCGCGGCTTCCCTGGCCGCGGCGGGGTTTGCGGCATCGATCTCGGTCACGGACTCCTCATAGGCGATGATGCTGCCAAGAAGGGATTTGCCGTCGCTGCTCTTCCACTGCCGCACTTCACTGAGGGAGAAGTAGGACACCAGCCTTGCCTTCGGTGGCGGCGCGGGTGCCGTGCTGCCGTTGATGCTGACACCGTTGTTGCCGCCGCTGCCATTGATGGTGCGTGTTTCAAATTTTTTGCCAGTGGCAGGAAGTACCACCTGCGCGCCCAGCGGCACGACCGCGGCGAAAAAGAAGATCAGGGCCGCCTTCATGGCCTCAGGCTACCACGGAACGCCCGAGGGAGGCAATGGTGATTCGTGTGGTGAACGGAAGGGGAACTTTACCCTTCCATCAGCTTCACTGCCAGACGACGCATGAACTGGCGGTCATGCAGGAGGCCGAGGCGCTCGTAGGCGTCGTCGAGATTGCGCAGGGTGCGCAGCAGGGTGGCCTCGGCGGTGGCAGTCTCGCGGATGAGGTCTTCCATGCCCGGATTGGCGGCAGGATGATGCTTTGCCACATCACCCGCCGGCATGAAACGCCCGCGGTTGAAGCAATCGACCAGCCAGGTTTCCTCGCGGTAACGCACGCGTGAGAGGAAGTGGCCGGGGAAATTGCAGCCTTCGATCTGGAGGCCGAAACGTCTTCCCAGCAGGCGGTAGAGGCAGCAGAGACTGATGGGATTGCCCAGGCCCGTGTCCAGCACCCAGAAGACGTTGCTGTTCGACGGGGAGTAATAGTCCTTGCTGTTGCCACGGAAGCGCGTGATGCCGCCATGCGAGGCAAAGAGCCACTGCGCCAGCTCATGCACGTCCATCCGGCCTTTTTCAGCGAAAGCCTCCTCCGCCAGCGCATCGAGCCGCTTTGTCAGGTCGGCGGGCTGGGTCTTCCAGCCGTTTAGAAAAGCCGAGAGCTGGCTCAGCCCCTCCTCAAGCTGCGAGTCGTCATCCGGCAGCCAGCGCCAGCGCATCCAGTTGTCCTCAAGCTCCTGTCGGAGCGCGGGTTCGAGCAATTCAGCCACCAGACGTTCTTCCTCGGCGGTGAGCGGCGTCTCCAAGGCATCAATCTGCTGCGGCAGCTCACGGCGCATCCCGGTCAGCTCCTTGCGCACCGCCTGACGCACGACTTCGGAGTCGTCGTCGAGCAGCTTCAAAAGGTGGCTCAGGTGCGGCAGCGCTGACATGGCGGATTTGTTATCACGACATGCACCCCGGATGCAATCCTGTTTTGCGTCACAGCCTGATCTGCATCGCCTTCGCGGCGCGGTGGGCCTTGGCGCGGGCTTCGTTGATGTTTTTGGCGCGGGCGAGGGTGACGGCCATGCGGCGCTGGCCGCTGACGTTGGGTTTGCCGAAGAGCCGGATTTGCGTGTCGGGCTCGGCGAGGACTTTGTCGAGCCTGCCGAACTGCACCTGCGATGATTCGCCCGCGACGAGCACGGCGCAGCTCGCGCTGGGTCCGTGCTGATGGATGTTGGGGATCGGCAGTCCGAGGATGGCGCGCACATGCAACGCGAACTCGCTCAAATCCTGCGAGATCAGCGTGACGAGGCCGGTGTCGTGTGGGCGGGGCGAAACTTCGCTGAAGATGACCTCGTCGCCTTTGATGAACATTTCGACGCCGAAGAGTCCGCGGCCGCCAAGGGCCTTGGTGATGGCGCCAGCCATCTTTTCGGCGGCTTTGAGCGCCTTTTTCGACATCGGATGCGGCTGCCAGGACTCGCGGTAGTCGCCCTTGATCTGTGTGTGGCCGACGGGTGCGCAGAATGACGTGCCGCTGATGTGCCGCACCGTGAGCATGGTGATCTCGTAGTCGAACTCGATGAAGCCTTCGACGATGACCTTGCCCTTGCCGGCGCGGCCGCCTTCCTGCGCGTATTGCCAGGCCTTGGCGATGTCGCCCTTCTTTTTCACAACGCTCTGGCCTTTGCCGGAGCTGCTCATGATGGGCTTCACAACGCAGGGAATGCCGATTTTTTCAATCGCGGCGCGGAACTCCTCCTCGGTGCTGGCAAAGACATACGGCGAGGTCTTCAGGCCGAGTTCCTCGGCGGCGAGGCGGCGGATGCCCTCGCGGTTCATCGTGAGGTGCGCGGCGCGCGCGGTGGGCACCACGTGATAGCCTTCCTTTTCGAGTTCTACGAGCGTATCGGTGGCGATGGCCTCGATCTCCGGGACGATGCAGTTGGGCTTCTCAACTTCGATGATTCGGCGCAAAGCCGCGCTGTCGAGCATGGAGATGACGTGGCTGCGATGCGCGACCTGCATGGCGGGCGCGTTTGCATAGCGGTCCACCGCGATGACCTCGCAGCCAAGGCGTTGAAGTTCGATGACGACCTCCTTGCCGAGCTCGCCGGAGCCGAGGAGCATGACTTTGGTTGCCGTGGAGGAAAGAGGAGTGCCGATGCGTGCCATGCGCGCATTTAGGACGGCTGTTGGCAGGCTTCAAATCGCATTTAGCATTCCCTCATGCCCTTTCCCGGCCCTCAAGTTCCGTCCCGCTTCCGCCGCATGGTGAATCCGGCGTTGCAGGCTGCGGCGGACCTCATTTACCCGCGTCTTTGTTGCGTGTGCAAAGTGCCGCTGGCGCTCGACGCACCGCGTGAGGGCAGCCGTGCATGGTTTTGCAAGGTGTGCGAGGAGGAACTGCCATTGGTGGAACCGCCTTACTGCATGGTGTGTGGCGAGGTTTATGATGGCTCGTTCACCAATGAATTCCGCTGCATGAACTGCGATGGACGCCGCTTGCAGTTTGAGTTCGCGGTCGCTGCGTGTCGTGCGGAAGGAGCGATCCGTGAACTGGTGCATCAGTTCAAATACGAGCGGCGGCTCCAACTCCGTGGTCCGCTCGCGACGCTCATGCTGCGCACCTTCGCGGAACCGCGTCTGGCGGACGAAAATCTCGCCGACTGGCTGTTGGTGCCGGTGCCGTTGCATCGCAGCCGGGAACAGGATCGTGAGTTCAACCAAAGCTGGGAGCTTTGCGTGAGGTTGAGCAGTCTGACGGGCATTCGAGCCGTGAACGCTCTCGCCCGCGTGCGCGAGACGGAGACGCAGGCCAGCCTGGACCGCGACGAGCGGCTGAAAAACCTGCGCGGGGCCTTCGCTCTGAGGAAGACGTGGAGTTGGGAGGAAAAGCTCGTTCTCGAAGGCCGCCGCATCCTGCTCGTGGACGATGTTTTCACCACTGGAGCGACCACCAGTGAGTGTGCCCGGGTGCTGCGGACGGAGGGCAGGGCAGAAAAAGTAGTGGTCATCACCGTTGCACGCGGCTAGTCTCGCCGCCACGTCCGGCCCTGGCCGGGCCTGACAGAGCGAACGCCGGGCCGTCCTTGCCCCGGCAACTCCTGCGGCATGCCACCCGGGGAGACGCTCCCTCAGGTCCGCCACCGCAGGATGCCCAACCGACTGACCTACCATGGGATTTTTCAAAAAACGCTCCGTTGACGAACTTGGCGAGAAGAAGCGCGACATGCCGGAGGGCCTCTGGACGAAGTGCCCTTCGTGCAATGAAAGCCTCTTCGAGGACGCCCTGACGAAGAACCTCCGCGTTTGCACGCACTGCTCCTATCATTTCACCATCGGTTCCGGCGAGCGCATTGCCAGTCTCGTGGACGAAGGCAGCTTCGCCGAGATGGACAAGGAACTCGATTCCGTGAACGCCCTCGGCTTCAAAGGCTATCTCGACAAGGTGAAGGCCTATCAAAACAAGACCGGGCTGACCGAGGCTGTCGTCACCGGACGTGCGACGATTGAAGGCGTGCCGGTTTTGCTGGCGATCATGGACTTTCGTTTCCTCGGCGCGAGCATGGGCAGTGTCGTCGGTGAAAAGATCACCCGGTCCATTGAGGCTGCCACCGCGGAGAAAAAGCCCGTCATCGTTTTTTCCGCCTCCGGCGGCGCCCGCATGCACGAGGGCATCCTCAGCCTCATGCAGATGGCGAAAACCAGTGGCGCCCTGGCCCGCCACGCCGAGGCGCGTCTGCCTTACATCTCCGTGCTCACCCATCCGACCACCGGCGGCGTCACCGCCAGCTTCGCGACGCTGGGTGACATCATCATCGCCGAGCCGAAGTGCATGATCGGCTTCGCCGGTCCCCGCGTGGTGAAGGAAACCACCCACGCCGACCTGCCTCCCGGCTTCCAGACCGCCGAGTTCATGATGCAGCACGGTCTGGTGGACATGATCGTCGATCGCAAGGACATGCGCTCCACCCTGGCGCGGGTGTTGCGCTACATGACGGCAGCGAAGTCCTGACTCCCGCAAATTTGACGCATTCATCCGTCTTTGGTTTACTGCATTGGGAAACCGGTGGTTTCGCGGATGATGAAGGGCGGACGCTTGCGTGATTCGTCGAAGGTTCGCCACAGGTACTCGGCAACGATGCCGAGCATGAGCAACTGCACTCCGGAGAGAAAGAGCAGCAGGGCCACCAGGGAGGCCCATCCCAGCAGTGGCGACGATCCCGTCGAAGTGCGCACCATGGCCAACAAGCCGCAACCGAATCCGAGGATGGAGAGACAAAGTCCGAGGCAGGTGACCAGCCGGATGGGGAAACAGGAAAAGGAGACGAGGCTGTCCACCACGAGCTTGATCTTCCGTCCCAGCGTCCAGCGTGACTTGCCGTGACGCCGCGATTGCCGCTGGTAAGGCACAAAGGTCTGCTGAAAGCCGGACCAGAGGATGAGGCCGAAGATGGAGGTGTTTTTCTCCCGCATCTCGACCACGACATCGATGACCTTGCGATCAACGAGGCAAAGATCCAGGCCGCTGCGGGGCATGTCGCGCAGGGCCAGTCGCCGCATGAGCGAGCTGTAAATCCAGGAGAAGAGGCGTGCGCTGAGCGGGTCGTCACGCTGTTCGCGCATGCCCCAGACGATCGAGGAACCTTCCCGCCACTTTTGGAGCATGACCGGCAGCATCTGTGGCGGATCTTGAAGGTCGGCGGCAACATAGGCAGCGGCATCTCCGCTGCAGTGCTCGAAGGCGGCCAGCAGCGCGGCATGGCTGCCAAAGTTCCGGGAAAAACGGACAACGCGTACACGCGGATCGGTTTCCGCAGTGCGGGCAAGCAGCGCGTAGGTGCCGTCTTGTGATCCGTCATCGACAAAAACGAATTCCAACCCGACCTCGGGCGCGGTGGTGAAGGCTGAGTCCACTGCGCGGATGAGATGCGGGATGTTTTCCTCCTCATTGAGGACGGGGATGAGCAGGCTGAGTTTCATGGGCGCAGACGTGCTGGATTGCCGAAGGCCACGGCATCGGCAGGGATGTCATCCACCACCACCGCGCCCATGCCGACCAGGGCACGGTCGCCGATGTGGGTTCCCTCGCGCAGGCAGGAACGGCAGCCGAGATAGGCACCGGTGCCGACAATGCAGCCACCGGACACGCAGACGCCCGTGGCGAGGATGCTATGCTCGCCAATGATGCTGTCGTGGGAGACGACGCTGCCTTGGAGGATGGTGCAAAAGGCGCCTACTTGGGCACGCGCACCGACGGCGACATGGGCGAGCAGCACCGTGCCCGGGCCGATCTGCGCAAGACGGGAAACGGAGCAGGAGGGATGGATCACAGTGGCCCATTGTTCGCGTGGAATGCCGGTGCGCCGGATGATTTCTGGCTTTGCCCGGTAGCTGCGCGGGCTGCCGATGCCGCAGACGAATTTGGCATCGGTGAACTGTGCTGCATCGGTGATGCGGCCGAGCACCGGGTATCCGGCGATCAAGGTTCCCACGTCGAGTTTGGGATCGTCGTCGAGAAAACCTGCGACCTCGAGGTCATCAACGGCCTCGATGGCCTCGGCAATGTCAATGCAGTTGCCATTGACGCCGAGAATGATGACGGGCTGTGCGGACATGACGGTTCAAGTGAGTTCGGCACGCAGGGCGGTGGCGATGCGCTGCATCTGCGCGTCGGTCAACTCCGGGAAAATGGGCAGGGACAGGCAGCGGCGGGCGAATGCCTCGCTGTGCGGAAAATCGCCATGGATGTGGCCGAGGTCACGACAGGCCTGCTGCAGGTGCAGAGGCACCGGATAATGCAGACCGCTGTCGATCTGCGCGGCGTCCAAAGCCGCACACAATTCGTCGCGGCGGTCGCTTTCGATCACGTAGCAGTGAAAGACGGACGGCGAGTCCGCAAAATTTGCTGGCAGCGTGATGGGCAGACCGGCCAGCAGCTCTGCAAAACGGCCGGCATGATCGGAACGCGCGAGGTTCCAGCGATCGAGATGTTTCAATTTCAGGCTGAGCATGGCCGCCTGGAGGCTGTCCATGCGGTAGTTGTAGCCCAATTCGCCGTGGAGATGGCGTTCGTGTTGCGCGTGGTTGCGGAGCTGACGCGCGCGGCCCGCCAGGCGCGAGTCATGGGTGACGAGCGCGCCACCTTCGCCAAAAGCGCCGAGGTTTTTGCTGGGATAAAAGCTGAAGCAGCCCATGAGACCGACGCTTCCGGCTTTGCGGCCATGATCGGTGGCCCCATGGGCCTGGCAGGCATCTTCGACCACGGCGATGCCATGTTTTTTCGCGATGGCGAGGATCGGCTGCATGTCGGACATCTGGCCATGGAGATGCACCGGAATGATCGCCTTCGTGCGCGGAGTGATGGCTGCTTCCAACAACGCAGGGTCCATGGTCCGGCGAACAGGATCGATGTCGATGAACACCGGGCGCGCTCCAGTGTAGCAGATGGCCCAGACAGTGGCGATGAAGGTCATTGGCACCGTGATCACCTCATCACCGGGGCCGATGTCGAGGCAGCGCAGGGCCAGATGCAGGGCACTTGTGCCAGTGTTCACACCGACGCATTCGCTGACGCCACACGCCGCCGCGAACTCCTGCTCGAACTGCGCCACGGCAGGACCGTTGGAGTAGGCGGCGGACTCGGCGATCTGGTCGAATGCTGCGCGTGCCTCGTCCCGGATGGCATGATATTGCGCACGCAGATCCACGAATGGAATGCGCTCGGGAATGCCGGTCGCCTTTTTGGCATCGTGCGGAGATTCCGGGGAACGGGTCATGATGGACGGCGTTGGAGCACGTGGTGAAGGCTGGCGATGACCTGGTCCTGCTCGGCCTCGGTCATCTGCGGATACAGCGGCAGGATGACTGTGTGATCCTGCGCATGTTCAGAGGCTGCGAGGGGATGGCGAGATGGCAGACCGGCGCAGGCGGCCTCCCGATGGGCACACATGACTCCGCGGCGTGTGGCGATGCCATCATCGAGCATGTGCTGCATGACCTCCTGCTGGCTGACATCGGGCGGAAGCCGGACGGCGTAGCTTTGCCAGTTGCTGCGTGCCCACTCCGGCTGATGCGGCGGTGTGACGCCTTGCAAAAGCGCAGCGTAACGAGCGGCCAGGGCGCGGCGGCGCTCCAAAATATGTGGCAGGCGCTTCAACTGCTCGCGCCCCATGGCGGCTTGCACATCAGTCATGCGGTAATTGAAGCCTTGAACCGGATAAGACTCAAACATCACTGTTCGTGCGTTGTGACGGGTTTGATCCGGGATGCTCATGCCCTGCTGGCGCAGGAGACGCAGCCGGGCGTCCCAATCCGCATTTGCGGTGGTGATCATGCCTCCGTCGCCGGTGGTGATGACCTTCCGTGGATGCAGCGAAAAGCACGCGATGTGCCCGTGCGGCCGTCCGATGGTCTGCCACTCTCCATTCCATTCGATCTCGCTGCCGATGGCGCATGCGGCGTCTTCCACGACCGGAATTCCGTGGCGCTGCCCGATGGCGGTGATTGCATTCAAGTCGCACGGCATGCCCAGTTGGTGAACACAGAGGATCGCCTTGGTGCGTTGCGTGATGGCTTCTTCAATCAAGCGCGGATCGATGTTGAATGTCTCCGGCTCGATATCCACGAACACCGGCACCGCGCCGCAGTGACGAACAGCGTTTGTCGTGGCGATGAACGAGTGACTCACCGTGATGACTTCATCGTCCGGCTTCACGCCGACAACGAGCAGCGCGAGGTGCAATGCGGTGGTGCAACTCGATACCGCGCATGCATGCGGCGCGCCAACCACCGCGGCCCATTCGCGTTCGAAGGCTTCCACCTCCGGACCTTGCGTGACCCAGCCGGAAAGGATGACGCGTCGTGCGGCCGCGGCCTCCTCCTCGCCCAAAACGGGTTTTGCCACCGGGATCGTCACGCTCACGACCTGGCCTCCCAATTCTTGACGACTTCGGACTGCAGCAACTCTTCAGCCGGGCGATCCTGTGCCTGATACCACGCGAGCAGTTGTGCGAGCCCGTCACGCAAGCGCACGCGTGGCTCGAACCCCAGAAGGCGGCGCGCCTGCGAGGTGTCGGCGCAGAGACGCAGCACGTCGCCGGGCCGGTTTGCCTCATGAATGATGGATGCCTGCGGGAGTTTGGTCACCATGCGCACTTCGTTGGCGAGTTCGCTGATGCTGGTCTCGATGCCGCTGCCGATGTTGATCGTCTCTCCGATCGTGTTGCCGGCCAGACCGGCCTCCAGAATTCCCCTGGCCGTGTCGCTCACGAAGGTGAAGTCGCGTGTTTGCGTGCCGTCACCAAAGATGACCATCGGTTTGCCTGCGAGAGCGCGGAGAAGGAATTTGGGGATCACTTCGCCGCTGTCGCCTTCATGATGGCTGCGCGGGCCGTAGCTGTTGAAGGGGCGCATGATGGTCGTGGAGTAGCCGTAGGTGTGGTGAAAAGCGCGTGCGTAACATTCGCCGGCCAGCTTGGCAGCGCCGTACACCGTCGTCGGAGAAGTGGGATGGGTCTCCGGCTGCGGCACGCATTGTGCGGTGCCGTAAACCTCTGAACTCGACACGTGGATGAATCGTGGCACGTCAAGATCACGGGCCAGACGCAACAGATGCAAAGTGGCCGTGGCGTTCACTTCGTGATTCTCCACCGGCGAGTGAATCGAATGCCGGACGCCCAGACAGGCGAGATGGAACACCGCGTCGCATCCCTGCAGCAACGTCTTCATGACCTCAAGCTCGCGGATGTCTGCGACATGGAGATGGCAGGCATCGTCGAGAATTCCGGCGATGTTGTCGCGTTTGCCATTGGTCAGATTGTCCACGATGCGCACGGTCGCGCCCCTGGCACGGATTTGACGGCAAAGTTCGGAGCCGATGAAGCCTGCGCCGCCGGTGACCACGAAAGTCCTGCCTGATAAATTCATGACCGCCTCACGGGGATGAGTTCACCACGGCGTTTCAGGGACTCGCTGGCCGCCTCGAGGATGCGCACCATCCGCAGGCCGGTCTGGCCGCAGGTCAGGGGAACGGTGCCATTTTGGATGCAGTCGATGAAGTGGGCGGTGCTCACCTGCAGCGCTTCGCTGGGTGGAATGTGCGGCGCCCGCATGTCGCCCATGCGATAGTCGATTTTTTGCCTGCGGAGGCTCTCCTCTTCGTGATCCTGCAGACTGGCACCACGATCATACACCTTCACCTTTTCGCTCGGCTCCAAGTCGTCGTAAACGATCATCTGGCGGTCTCCACCAATGATGGTGCGGCGGATTTTCACTGGGGCGAGCCAGTTCACGTGCAGGTGCGCGATGAGGTTGGTGTCGAAAAAACAGGTGAGGTAGGCGACGTCCTCGTGCTGGCCTCGCAAGTGGGCGTGTCCAGTGGCGGAGACAGCAACGGGTTCCTGCCCGAGCGCGAAGTCCATGATCGCCAGATCGTGCACGGCGAGATCCCACAGCACGTTTACGTCGCTCTGAAACAAGCCCAGGTTGATGCGCACACTGTCGTAGTAGAGCAACTCTCCCAACTGACCGCTGGCCGCCAGCTCCCGGATCGTCCGAACCGCGCCATTGTAGGCGAAGATGTGGTTCACCATGAGCACACGACGGTGTGTTTCGGCCAAGGCCACCAGTTCCTGGGCTTCGGCCACGGTGGCTGTCATCGGCTTTTCAACCAGGACATGCTTTCCGGCCGCGAGCGCCCTGCTTGCCAGGGGAAAATGCGTGGACAGCGGCGTGGCGATGGCGACGGCGTCCACATCGTCGCCGGCGAGCAGCGCTTCGTAGTCGCTGGTGAACTCGACGGTGGGATGGTGGGCTTGCAAATGAGCGAACCGTGCGGGCTGCAAGTCGCACACGGCAACGAGACGCGCATCAGGCGCGGCAGCGAAGTTGCGGATCAAGTTGGGTCCCCAGTAGCCGCAGCCAATCACTGCGACACGGACAGGGCGCAAGCTGCTGACCGGACGGGTGGCTGACGCAGGATTCAGAGAGGGGAGGATGGCTGAGATTTCCATGGTCGGATGAAGGCGATGTCATCGTCTTTCGAGCAAACGTGCCGGAACTCCAGCCACGGTGGTCTTGGCAGGGACATCGTTGGTGACCACCGCTCCGGCGCCGATCATCGCGTTTGCCCCGATGGTCACGCCACAGAGAATGATCGCGCCGCTGCCGATGGATGCACCCTGGCAGACGCGTGTGGGGATGACTTTCCAGTCGGCCTCCGTCTGCAAAGCACCGTTCGTGGCGGCCTGGGGGCGCTTGTCGTTGGTGAACATGACTCCGTGACCGATGAAGACCTCGTCTTCAATCGTCACTCCTTCGCAAATGAAGGAATGGGAGGAGACTTTGCATCGCTGGCCGATCCGCGCCCCCTTCTGGACCTCCACGAAGGTTCCGATTTTGGTGTCGTCGCCAATGACGCACCCATAGAGGTTCACAAGCTCCGGATGGGGGATATGGACTCGTTCTCCGAGGACGGTGGAGGGTGCGATAGGCATGGAGGGAGGATGATCACCATAATGAGCATCCTCCAGAGAGACAAGGTTGGCTTGTGACCGTGTGGCGGCACTTCGCTACGCTGGCTCTGCCGCGGCACGCATTTGATCCTCCAGGTTTTGCCGGTGCTCCTCGAATTCGGCCTTGTCCAGTCCGCGCGGGATCGTGATCAGCTTGTCCAGCGTCACATGCACGTGACTGAAAGGCTTCGGCACGATGAAGCGGTCCCAAGTCTTCAACTGCCAGTACTTCTCGAACTGGATGTGGACGGGCAGGATGCCCTTGCCGGTGATCTGGGCGAGCTTGAGCAAGCCTGGATTGATCGTGTGGCGCGGACCGCGCGGGCCGTCGGGAGTGATGCCCACGTCAAAACCAGCCTTCATTTTCGTGGCGAGTTCAATCACGGCATTCAGTCCCTTCTCCGGTTTGGAACTGGAACCGCGTGCCGCCTCCAGACCGAACTGGCTGCATACGTCAGTGATGATCTGGCCGTCGCGGCTCGCGCTGCTGAGGACGATACAAGGCATGTTCTCGCACCAGGTCTTCCTGATCCATGGCAGCATGAAGATGCGGTCGTGCCAGAAGGCGCAGATCACCGGCTCCCGTCGATCCGGCCTGGCAACCCCCGCATGATCCGTGAGGTCCACCCACAGCGTCCTGCAGACGATGCGGATTATCCAGGAGAACAGGATGCCAGAGTGCTTGAAGCGGGAGCGCATGGACAAAGACAATAAGGTGAGAAAGGTGTGGATGACAGCACATCCCGGTCATTTTTGAAGCCAAAAGGAGGCGGTGCCAAGTCCGCGGGTGAGTGGCGCAAGCAGGCGCAAAATAGCCCGGGAAGGGGAGGTGGTTTCTCCTGTGAAAAAGGCGGCAAAAACCTGCCTTTCCGCATTTGCACTCACAGTGAAAGAGCGCCATCTCTCCGCCCCCCCAAAAAACGTCCAATGAGTGCCTCGCTCCCCTACCGCGCCAATGCGGACTTTCTCGAGTCGAAATATATCGACTGGAAAAAAGACCCTGGTTCTGTCGAACCACTGTGGTCGTCTTTCTTTGAAGGTTTTGAGCTGGGCATGGCCAGGCTGCCTGCCATTGCCGCCAAGGCCGGGACTGCGGACGCCGCACCGCTCTCTGAAAAGATGCTGAACTTCCGCATGCGCGTGACGAACGCGCTGCAGCACTTCCGCGCCGTGGGCCACACCGCCGCGCATCTCGATCCGTTGAGCACCCAGGGGCCGGAGATCGCGTCGCTCTCGCTCGCGGGACTCGGTTTCACTGACGACGATCTGGAGGAGGAGGTGCAGACGCACATGTTCCGCGGCGGCCAGCCGATGAAACTCAAGACAATGCTCGCCGAGCTGCGCCGCATCTATTGCGCGACGACGGGCTTTGAATTCATGCACATCCACAATCCGGAGGTGCGCACGTGGCTGCTGGACCGCATCGAAGGCCGCCATCTTGACGCCAAACCGGCGGCGAAGGAGCAGATTGACGCATTGCGCTGGCTGCTGGAGGCGGAAAGCTTCGAGCGCTTCCTGCATCGCCGCTTCGTTGGCCAGAAGCGCTTCTCCGTGGAAGGCGGCGAGTCGATGCTGGTGGCACTGGAGACCATTCTCGAAGGCCTGCCGGCCTCTGGTGGTCGTGAAATCGTGCTTGGCATGGCGCATCGTGGCCGCCTGAGCGTGCTGGCGAATTTCCTGCGCAAACCGTTGGAATACCTTTTCTACGAGTTCAGCGAGAACTACGTGCCGAACATGGTGGCGGGTGACGGTGACGTGAAATACCACCTTGGTTTCGAAACCGTGCGCCAGACCAGCAGCGGAAATTCCGTGGGTGTGATGCTCGCGCCAAATCCGAGTCACCTTGAAGCGGTGGATCCTGTCGTCGAAGGCATGGCGCGTGCGCGCCAGCGTGCGCTGGGCGACACGAAAGACCGCAAGAAGGTCATTCCGATGCTCATTCACGGCGACGCGGCCTTCGCCGGCCAGGGATTGGTCGCCGAGGTGCTCAATCTCTCGCAACTTCCCGGCTACCAGACCGGCGGCACGATCCATATCATCGTCAACAACCAGATTGGCTTCACCACACAGCCGGAGGACGCGCGTTCCTCCGATTACTGCACGGACGTGGCGAAGATGATCGAGGCGCCGGTTTTCCACGTGAACGGTGACTGCCCGATGGAAGTCGTGCGTGCCGCGAAGCTCGCCCTTGAGTTCCGCCAGACCTTCGGACGCGATGTCATCATCGACATCGTCTGCTACCGTCGTCACGGTCACAACGAAACCGACGAGCCCGGCTTCACGCAGCCGAACATGGCGCGTTCCATCGCACAGCATCCGTCCACCGCGACCTTGTTCCGCCTCGACCTCGCATCACAGGGGGTGCTCGATGAAGCAGCTTCCGCCGCGCTTCAGCGTGAGCTTGAGGATGAGTTGGAGCAAGGCATCAAGACGCTTGCGGACAAGGACAAGCACGCGAACGGCGGCAATCCCTTCGAGGGCAGCATGGCCGAGCCGCAGCCTGCCTACGACTATGCGCCGGTGAAGACCGGAGTGGAGATGAAGAAGCTCAAGAAAATCGGTGAGCGTCTGCTCGAAGTGCCGGAGGGCTTCAATCTGCATCCCACCATCGCGAAACGCTTCCTCGCCGCCCGCAAGAAGGCGTTGGAAGCTGGAGAAGGCATCGACTGGGCCTACGCCGAGTCACTCGCGTTTGGAACGCTGCTCACCGAAGGCCACGGCGTGCGCCTCAGCGGCCAGGATGTGCGCCGCGGCACCTTCAGCCAACGCCACAGCGTGTTTTACGATTCGCAGACGCGTGAGCGCCACATCCCGCTGAACAACCTGCAGCCCGAACAGGGCCGCTACTGCGTTTACAACAGTCTTCTCTCCGAAGCCGCCGTGCTCGGATTCGATTATGGCTACTCGCTGCTCGCCAGCAATCTGCTCGTCTGCTGGGAGGCGCAGTTTGGCGACTTCGTGAACGGCGCGCAGGTGATCATCGACCAGTTCATCGCGAGCGCCGAGAGCAAGTGGCAGCGCCCGAGCCACATCACTTTGCTGCTGCCGCATGGTTACGAAGGCCAGGGGCCCGAGCACTCCAGCGCGCGTCTGGAACGCTTCCTGCAACTTTGTGCCGGCGGAAACATGCAGGTGTGCAATTTCACCACCCCTGCGCAATATTTCCACGCGCTGCGCCGCCAGATCAAACGCAGCACCCGCAAGCCGCTCGTCGTCATGACGCCGAAGAGCCTGCTGCGTCATCCGAAGTGCGTTTCGAAACTCAGCGACATGGCCGAGGGCACCACCTTCAAGGAAGTGCTCGATGACGAGCATCTGCTCGCCCCGCCGGAGCGCATCACGCGCCTCATTTTGTGCAGTGGCAAGGTGTACTATGACCTCCTCGAATTCCGCGAGGAGCACAAGATCAAGAACGCCGCCATCATCCGCATCGAGCAGCTCTATCCGCTCAACTACGAGATGCTGAAGGAAATCGTCGCCAAGTATCCGCGGGCGCAGAAGAAGTGGATCTGGTGCCAGGAGGAGCCGCGCAACATGGGCGCGCACTACTACATCCGCCCGCGCCTCGAAGAACTCTCCAATCACAAGCTGCGCTACGCCGGACGCGAGCGCTCCTCCAGTCCCGCCGCTGGTTCCAAGGCGATCCACAGCCTCGAACAGGACAAACTGGTCGAGGATGCCTTCAGCGTGTGATCTGACTCGTTATCTTTTGTTTTTCCCCGACAATGCCCCTCGATATCAAAATCCCCGCACTTGGCGAATCCGTCACCGGAGGCCAGATCGCCAAATGGCACTTCAAGAATGGCGATTTCGTCAAAACTGGCGACATTCTGCTCACACTCGAAACTGACAAGGTCGCCGCCGAAGTCACCGCCGAGGCCAGCGGTGTGCTCACCATTTCCAAGCAACCCGGCGACGATGTCGTGATCGGCGATGTCGTCGGCCAGATCGCTGAAGGAACTGCACCTGCTGCAGCGCCCGAGCCGAAAGCTGAAGCTCCGAAGCCTGCTGCAGCACCAGCGGCTGCTCCAGAGCCCAAACCTGAGCCAAAGCCGAGCAACATCACTGAATTCAAGGTCGTGCCGAAGCCTGATCCGGCTCCACAGGCATTTGAAATTTCAAATTTGAAATCTCAAATGCCCGAAGGGCAGCGCATCACGCGCAAGAAGATGACGCCGCTGCGCAAAAAGATCGCCGACCAGCTCGTCAGCGCCCAGCGCACGGCGGCGATTCTCACGACATTCAACGAATGTGACATGAGCAATGTCATGGCGCTGCGTTCACGGCTTCAGGACAGCTTTGTTGCCAAAAACGGCATCAAACTCGGTTTTATGAGCTTCTTCATCAAAGCCGTCGTCGAAGCACTCAAAGCGGTGCCGCAGATCAACGTGCGCGTTGAGGGCGATGAGATCGTGCAGCAGCACTACTACGACATCGGCGTCGCCGTCGGCACCGAGCGCGGTTTGATCGTGCCGGTGCTGCGTGATGCGGATCAGAAGAGCTTTGCCGAACTCGAAAAGGACATTCTCGGTTACGCCGCGAAGGCCAAGGAAGGCAAGCTGCAGGTGAGCGACCTCACTGGCGGCGTGTTCACCATCAGCAATGGCGGCGTTTACGGCTCGCTTTTGAGCACGCCGATCATCAATCCGCCGCAGAGCGGCATTCTCGGCATGCACAGCATCCAGCAGCGTCCGGTGGCGGTCGATGGCCAGGTGGTGATTCGTCCGATGATGAACCTCGCACTCAGCTACGACCACCGCGTGGTCGATGGCAAGGAGGCGGTGACGTTCCTCATCCGCGTGAAGGAATGCATCGAGAATCCGGCGCGCATGCTGGTGGGGGCTTGAAAACTTTTTTGTAGCAAGCCGTCGGAGAATTTGAGAGTCTGCGTCCGTTCAACCCGGTGAACGGACATGGCAGACGACATCAAAGGCTCGTTTTTTGGCTCGATCACACCACAGCAAGTGCTGGCGGTGCTCACTCTCGTGAGCAGCGCGGTGCTGATGCAGATCCAGCCGCTGCAGTCACGGCGTGAGTGGGAAGTGGCCGACAAAGCCTCGGCTGTGGGAGATGACCACAAATTCTTCGCCTCACACATTGAGGACCCGCTGATGGCCTTGAAGGCGCAGAAGGTGGTGGATCCGAGTGCGACCGACTTTGATCCATCGAAGCAGGTGCAGGCATCGTCGCATTGGGGATTCTACCAGCAGGTGGAGGAGCAGACATCCTGGCGTCGTCGTGTGCAGGTGATGTGTGTGCTGATGCGCCCGGGGACAGATATGGCGGCGCGGGAGCAGCGGCATCGCGAGCGTCTGGCGGTGGTGTCGGCGCTGGCCACGGCGGGCTATGTGCCGGTCTCATCTCGGCGCATGGAAGTGTGCCGGCTGAAGGATGTCGTTGGCGCGAACAAGGAAGGTTTCACAACCGAATGGAACCTGGGCAAAGACAGCATGGATGTGCCCTTTGAGTGGTTCCAGCCCACGGGAGCGCTGCCGGGCGTGGTGAAAAAACGATTCAGCCGTGTATGTGTGCTGTGGTTCGACATGGAGGCCGTCACAGGGCGCACCGGGAGTCCCAAACCGCTGGACCGGCTTCGGCGCATCTTGAACGCGTTGCTGACAGGTCATCCGCGGCCTGTTGCCGAGGCGATTCGCAAGGACGGAGAAATCGATCCCGCGCTGGTGGAGGCCACTGTGCTGGGTCCGCACGACAGTGGCACGCTGGCGGTGATGGCGGGTGAGGCGCAAACAGCATTGGAGGGCAGGCCGCCTGCCGCAGGGCGTTGGGAACAGCCGTTGGTGATGGCCAGCCCTTATGCGACATCTTCCGCCGAGGCGTTGATGCGCACCGCGGGGAAGCTGCACAAGTCCACTGCAAGTGACGGCCGCGAAGGGGAACGACGCGCGCGCGAGGAAGAACTGGAGTCCTGGATGAACGCGGCGCTGCGCGGGCGTGACAGCGCAGCCAAGGATCTCTTTCTGCGCACGCCGCTGACAGACGATCATGTGGCGGAGGCGCTGGTGGACGAGTTGAAACGCCGGGGTGTACGTTTTGCCACGTCAGCAGGAAACGACGAGACGGAGCAGGGCGACATCGTGCTCGTCTCGGAGTTTGACACGAGTTACGGCCGCGAGCTGCCGCTGGGATTTCTCGACGCAGCGGGAGTGGAGGACGCCACTGAGGTGCTGAACCAGCCCGGGAGCCGGTGGCATTGGATCACGTTTGCACGCGGGCTGGACGGACGGTACGGCGCCGTGGCAAATGATTCCTCCGGCCGTGGAGATGCTCCGGATGGACGAAAAGCGGCCGTGGGTGATGAGCCGCGCGGCACCAACCAGACTGATTCGCTACGTCGTCTGGCGGAACAACTTTTGGAGTTGCATGAAAGCCGTCAACGCGCCGGCAAACCTGGCATCGTGGCCCTGGGAGTGCTGGGTGGTGATGTTTATGACAAGCTGCTGATGTTCCGCGCGCTGCGTCCGCTGCTCGAAAACACGTTGTTTTTCACCAACGACCTTGAAGCGTGGCTGTGGGACGCGCAGGAGCTGCGCACGACGCGCAATGTCATCGTCGCATCGCCGTTCGGTCTGCGGCTTGGCGAACGCTGGCAGGCGGGAAAGCCGCCTTTTCGCGACAGCTACCAAACCTCCGCGTATGCGGCGGCGCTGGCTCTTGCGGCCGGGCCGAACGCACCTGAGCTGGCCAGCCAACTGCACGGCACCGGAGAGCGAAAGCACGAGGCGCGCCTGTTTGAAATCGGCCGGCAACTGCCGGTGGACATGTCGTTGGAAACACCGGAGAACGGCGTGAAACGCGAGGACCGGCTTCACCCCGAACCCGAGACGCAGCAGCCGTTCTGGACCAAGTTTGCACGGTTGTGGCGTGCCACGCTGCTGATGGCGCTCAGTGCATTGTGTTTCGGAGCATGGTATGTGATCAGCAACATGCCGGATGTGTGGATGGGTGGCGCGTCGCGGCCGGCGCAGCACCTGAAGGGCTTTGCGCGTGCAAAATTGCCAGTGGGGCTGCGAGAGTGCACAAACAGCCTGGCGAAGTATCCAGCGTGGATCGTGATTGCGGTGCTGGTGGCGCAACTGGTGGCCTACATCTGCTGGCTGCTCCAGCGCCAGAAAGGTTCTGGAGAGGTGTTTCTGCTCCAGGCGGGTGTCAGTTCGTGGCCGTTTTTTGTCATCAACCTGGTGGCTGTATTGGTGGCGGTGCTGCTGATGGTGCGCGCGTTGGTGATCCTGCATCAGGGGCGGGAAAACCTCGACAAGCAATATTTTGAAGGTGAAAAGGAGGCAGGAAGCGGAAACGACGCGTGGCTTTCACGGCTGCTGTTGAACTGGGACAAGTCGCAGTTGGTCATGACAGAGAAAGGCAGTCAGGAACCGATGCTGAAGATCACCAAGCTGTGGCACGCATTCCGCGGGAGCAGTGCTGCTGAAGTTCGCCTGGCGCGTTCAGGACTGGTCACTTTCTTTATCATCATCGCCTTCTGGCTGGTTTCGGACCTTTCTCCGCAGCCAAACATGCCGGTGCGCGGTGAGATGGCGCGCACGCTGTTTTGGTGGGCGGAAAAGCTGTCCCTCATTGCCTTTGTCTGGTTGAGCGTGCTCATCTTCGACTCGCTGTGGCTCAACCGCATTTTCATCGACTGGTTCGGGCGTGGCGCGAGCAACTGGCGGCAAGAAGCCGTGGCCCGGCATGCGCAGGCGGGCGCCGGGGCGAAACATGTCTGCGACTTCATCGATCTGCGGCTCATCGCGGACTGGACGCGCGACATGGGCCGGCTCACGGCGCTGCCGTTTTTCATTCTCGCGTTGCTGCTGGTGGCCAGGCTGAATTACTTCGATGCCTGGCACTGGCCCGTGCATCTTGGCGTGACATTTGGTTTCCTGGTGCTGTTGGTGATCGTGGCGGCCTACCGGGCACATGCGGCGGCGGAACGGTTGCGGCGAAAAACGCTGCGGGATTTGAACGCCCTCCCCGCGGACGAGGCCGCGCAGCAGCTTGCTGGTCAGATTTCCTCCCTGTCGCACGGTGCCTTCATGCCCTTCCTGAAGCAGCCGGTGATGGAGGCGGTTTACTGGTTGATCAGCGCGTTGAGCGTGACCGGTCTATGGCAGGCGATCTCCCAACTGCTGGCCTGAGCAAAAAACATCGGCCCTGGCTGCAACATTGCTGAACAAAGCGGTTGCAGTGTGTTCTCAATCACGCACTGAACTCATGGTCATGACTCCGGAATCCGCCAGCACGAGCCAGCCGCACGAGGCGCACGCGCCGAAGGGGTGGGGTGTCTGGCTGCGCAATAAGTTCCTGGCGGGCCTGGCGCTTGCGCTGCCGCTGATCCTCACATTCTGGATTCTCTTTTCGATCTACGACTTGCTGCATGGCTGGAGCAAGCCGGTGCTGGCGCAGATCGTGAACCTGGTGAACGAACTGTCGGAGGAAACGGTTCTCGACATCGACGATCCGAAGCTGGGAAGCCTGACGAACTTCATCGGCTTCCTCTTCTCAGTGATTGCCATTCTGGGGCTCGGTTTCATGGCCACAAACGTGATCGGGGTGCATGTCGTGACGGCTGTGGACAAGCTGCTGCTGCGCATTCCGCTCGTGGCAGTGATCTACCGGCCGCTCAAACAGGTGATCGATGCATTCCGCGGACTCGGCGCCACGAAGCAAAACTTCAAGCGCGTGGTGTTTGTGGACTATCCTCTGACCGGCATGCGCATGATCGGCTTTGCCACCGGCCAGTTTTGTGATCCGCAAAACGGCAAGGCGCAGACTTGTGTGCTGCTGCCCACCGCACCAAGTCCCATGACCGGAATTTTAATCGTCGCGGACTCAGACAGGGTGTCGGATGCGCCCATCACCATCGAGGAGGCGATGAAGATGATCATTTCCGGTGGTTTGGTAGTGCCAGTGAACACGGTGCCGCCGCTGAATCAAAAACCCACGGTGCCGCCGCTGCCGGAGTCGCTGCCCATGCCCGAACCACAGCCGGAACTGCCCGCAGGGCTGCCGCGCGCGGAGGACTTTGATGCCGGAGACACGGAGATCCTCGCTGAATCGATGAACATCAGGAGCGGCAGACGTTGGTTGCGAGCCCTGCCATGGAAGAAGCGCTGAAATCCCCGACTAAGATGTTGAGCGTGGACTGGCAGAACTGGCAGCCAGGCGTTCGTGCGACGCTGATGTTCATCATCGACGAAAGCAGGCGTGAGGTGTTGTTGATACGCAAGAAGCGCGGTCTTGGCGCCGGCAAGATCAACGGTCCGGGCGGCAAAATCGATCCGGGTGAGACCTCGATGGAATGCGCGGTGCGTGAAACGCAGGAAGAACTCGGTGTCACGGCGCTGAATCCAGTTCATCACGGTGAATTGTGGTTCCAATTCGTCGATGGACTGCGCATGCACGTCGATGTGTGGATTGCGACCGAACATGAGGGCGGGGCAGTCGAGACTGCCGAGGCGGTGCCGCTGTGGACATCGCTCGACGCGCTGCCATTTGACCAGATGTGGGCCGACGATGAGCACTGGCTGGCCAGGACGCTGATGGAGCGCCATCGCTTTGTCGGAAGATTCCTCTTCGACGACGACACGATGCTCTGGCACCGGGTGGAATGGTGTTGAGGCGATTTTTGAATTCACGCCCGGCTCGAATCGTGTTTAAAGAGAGAATATGAAATTGATTCCGCTGCTCCTGAGCTTCTTCATTGTTCGGTTGATTGCATCCGGTGTTCCGGCCGATCCGCCGAACATCGTGCTCGTGATGGCGGACGACCAGGGATGGGGAGACATGGGCTACAACGGTCATCCGCACCTCAAGACGCCGAATTTCGACGCCTTGGCGCGGGAAGGGGTGCGTTTCGATGAGTTTCATTCCGCCGCACCGGTGTGCTCGCCGACTCGCGGCAGTGTGATGACGGGAAGAACGCCCAATCGTTATGCCTGCTTCTCGTGGGGACATTCGTTGCGGCCTCAGGAGATCACGATTGCCGAGGCGCTCAAAACCGCAGGCTATGCCACGGGTCATTTCGGCAAGTGGCACCTGGGTTCGGTGCAAAAGGCCAGTCCGGTGTGCCCGGGTGCCAGTGGCTTCGACGAATGGGTTTCCTCACCTAATTTCTTCGACCTCGATCCTGTTCTGAGCGTGCAAGGCCGTGCAGTTCAGTTCAAAGGGGACAGCTCGGACATCACGGTCGATGAGGCGTTGAAGTTCATCCGCCGTTGCGCGGAGAAAAAGCAGCGCTTCCTGACCGTGGTGTGGTTTGGGTCGCCCCACGATCCTCATCAAGCATTGGAGGCTGACAAGGCGTTGTATGCCGGGCTGCCGGAGAAACAGCAGAACTTTTATGGCGAGATCAGCGCAATGGACCGGGCGTTCGGGCGCCTGCGGCAGGAGTTGAAGGATCTCGACCTGCGCGAGAACACGTTGCTGTGGTACTGCAGTGACAACGGAGCGCTGCCCAAGGTGGGCTCCACCGGCGGGAGGCGTGGATTCAAAGGTCAAATCTACGAAGGCGGCCTTGTGGTGCCGGCCTTGCTGGAGTGGCCAGCCGCTTTTCCCGCACCGAAAATCATCAAGGCGCCTTGTGTGACCTCCGACATTTACCCCACGGTTCTGGCCATCACCGGGGTTACTGTGGACAACCAACCGGTACTGGATGGGATTGATCTCATGCCACTGCTCACCGGAGAAGTGCAGCGGCGGTCCCGGCCGGTCGGCTTTTGGGATGCTGGCATCAAGGGCATCGGAACACCTTCAAAACAATGGATGGACGACTTGCTCGCGGCGCAATCATCTGGTGAGGAACCCAGCGATACAACACGGCTGAGACCAGATGCCGGGCAGATCGGAGAACCTGTTTCAACCACCGGTTTTCCTGGTCACGCCGCGTGGCTGGACTGGCCATGGAAACTGCACCGCATTGAGGACAAGAAGACCCATGACGTCACTTGGGAGCTGTACAATCTGGCGAGAGATCCCGACGAAAGCACGGTGTTGCTCGCCGAACAGCCGGAGCGAGTGCCGGAAATGCAAAAAAACCTCGAAGACTGGCTCGAAAGCGTGGCCCGCAGTCTAAATGGGGAGGATTATAAGGCGAAGGCCAGTTCAAAGTAACTGGAAGCAGATGACAAATCAGTTCTGGGTTTGTGTTCTATCCACTACCTGCTTGCTTGAATGGCCAAGAGTGCTAATTACCTCTCCAGAGTTGGAAGGCCAAGGTTCTGAAAATTCGGAAGACTAAATCCTTTAGTCATTCTGAAATTTCAAAAACTTCCTTTAAATTCTAAAAATATCTTGCGGCAGTAGGATGTTTCGTGTTACTATAACATTAATTGCGGGTATAGCTTAATGGTAAAGTTCCAGCCTTCCACGCTGGCCATGTGGGTTCGATTCCCACTACCCGCTTTGAGAACGCGATCATTCCTGAAAATCTATAATTCTACTGCCGCTTATGAAAGCTGTATTCTTTTCTCGCGTCGCGGGCATTGCCTGCGTGTGCACTTTGGCGTTGGCATCCGTGAGTTCCGCACAAACTGCAGGTAACTGTGCAGAAATCTCCAAGGACGTTAGTGACGCGGTCTCCAAAGATCCTTCCAAGGTCTTGATGGTGATCGAAGACGCACTCGTCATTAACGAGGGTTGCGCTGGTGACATTGTTACGGCGGCCATCATCGCATCGAAGGCTGACGCAACGCTGGCCGGTCAGATTGTACAGACGGCCGTCGCCGTGGCTCCGAAAATGACGACGGTGATCAATGATGCAGCCGCGACTGCCGTTCCCGGGTTGGCTACTGTTGCACCGGCTGTGGGTGTTTCCGAGCGTCCAGTCATTGTTGCTGGCAAAAATCCGGTCAAGAACCCGGTGGTGCCTGTGGAGGCAGAGCCGGATTTCTTTGTTCCTTCCGCCATCCGTGGAGTGTTCCTGATCCAGCCGCCATCCTCGGGCCCCCTGCCGTGTTCTCCGTCCACCGCCAAGCCTTAATTCCTGGCTCAATTCCGGTTTGATTCACAATTCTGATTATCACCAGCCCCTCCCATCATGCGCTTGAGACTTGCAATGCTGACACTGGCGGCTGTGTTGATCAGCCAGGGTGTTTCACACGCCCAAGGCTTGGTGGCCATTCAGAATTATTCGGCGGACTTCAGGAACGAGCAGCCACTGACGTTCTCAGTCACAGGGCAGGGTGGTTATGACGTCCTCAACTACAAGGTGACGTCGCCGCTGGTGCAAAATATCGAGTCTTGGTACGTGCAGGGCGGTTTTGGAGCGGCTTACACACGTCCTGACCGGACCACTCCGTTCAGCTTCAATCTGGACACCAGTGTCATTCACTACATCGACGGTGTGCCGCGGTTTGGCGGTACCTTCTACAATGCCCGCGCCGCGGTGAATTTTGAACACCGGTTCTCCGAGCGTCTCAAGCTCAGCAACAACTTTTACCTGACCTACGGCGTGGATCCCAACACTGCCTTTGGCTACGGAGCGTCCACCACGCTCTGGAACGGACAGTACTTGTACGGATACAACAACTTCAACGTCAGCTACGCGTGGTCACCCCGCTTTTCCACCACGACGTCATACACCTTCGACGGCATCGGATATCAGGACGACCTGATTGCCATTCCAGAGGACCGTTACACGCATCTTTTCGCGCAGCAGTTTGCCTATGCACTCTCCAAGCGCACAAGCCTGACCGCCGAATACCGCTACCGCATGGCCACTTACGTCACGCGTGCGGACAAGAACTACAACTCCCAGTTCGCCCTGCTCGGCGTCGATCATGCGTGGAGCGAGCGCATGTCCGGGTCCGTGCGCGCTGGTGCGGAGTTTTATGATTCCGACCGTCTCACCAAGACCGCTCCGTATGCGGAAGCCGCTCTCAACTATGCCGTTGCGCGTGAGACGATGGTGCGCTGGTTTGCCGCACTTGGTTTCAACGGCGCCGAACTGGCCGCCTTCAACAGCCGTTATGGTGTGAACACAGGAATCCAGTTGAACCACTACTTCACCAAACGGTTCAGCGTCAATGCCGGTGGTTCATACGCCTACAGCCAGTTTGAAAGCGTTGGAGCGCCTGATGTGACCGAGCACTCGGCATTGATATCCGCCGGCATCGGCTACCAGCTCCTCGAAAATCTAAACCTCAACGCCGGCTACTCTTTCTCAATGCTTCAATCCACCAATGCGTTGCGCGAGTTTGACCGCCATCGCGTCTCGCTCGGTGCCACGGCCAGTTTTTGATCTCTCCCCAACAGCCAAACACCCAATCCGCCGGCGGGCAGTTTCGACTTCGAATCTCCCGCTGGTGGCATTTCCAGACCTCTTTCTTAACGTTTCCGAATCAATCTCCCAAGCTGGCATGAACGAGAAGAGCGCAGAACTGCAAAAGCACGCCATGGACACCTGGCAGGTGGTCAAAAACCGCCTTGGCCTGATCACGCTGTGTTTCATCCTTATCTTCGCCGCCGCCGCCATTCTCACCTACATCATGCCCCGCAAATATCGTGGTCACGTGGAGATGACCATTGAGCGCATCACGCAGGACATCAACGTCTTCGATCGCAATCGCGGTGACAGCCTTGCCTTCACGCAGGAGTACATCAAGACTCAGTTCGAGACCATCACGAAGCCTACGACGCTGTATCCGGTCATCGAAAAACTCGAGCTCTCCAAACGCTGGGAACTCCCCTCCCGCCAGGCCGCGATGGCCAAACTCCGCGCCAATCTCGACACCCAGTCGATGCTGCGTTCGGATTTCGTCAGCATCGACTACTTCGATCAGGATCCGCAACTCGCAGCCACCATAGCCAACGAGATCGCCAGGAGTTACATGACTCAGCGCAACAACATCGAGACTGAAAAGAAGCAAAAAGCGCTCAATGTGCTCCAGCAGCAGATTTCAGATCAGGAGGAACTGCGTCGTCAGGCGCAGGTCCGCGCCCAGGAGGCGAAGCGCAAGGCTGGCATCGTGGGTGAGTGGTTCCCCGGTGGCGGCAACTCGTTGAATCCCGGCAGCGACCTTCGCACGTCTGAGGAGAGCATGCAGATGTCTCGTGAGCAGTTGCTCATGCAGGCCGACCAGGACATCCTCACTCTCCAGGCGGAGATCGACCAGATCAGCAAGCTCACAGTGGAGGAGACCATTGCACGTGCCTCCGGCTTGAAGCTGGAAAACCCGTCTCTCATCGCAAACATCGGCAAATACCAGGAACTGCTCGTGCAGCGCGAGGGCCTGATGAACTCTGGCATGGGCAAGAAGCATCCCAACGTGATGAGCGTCTCCAGCCAGATTGATACCTTGAAGAACCTCATCGACGCCGATGCCGAGGCGCATGTGAAGGGGCTGCAAAACCGCCTTGATGCCGCGAAACGCAAGCGCGATTCGCTCCAGACCTACAACGACGATGCCAAGAAGGAAATCATGGGCATGCAGTCGCTCTACAACGAGTACAAGAGCGCCAAGGATGAGGTCACCTATCTGGAGGATCTCCTCGTGAAGATGCGCTCGCGCTTCTTCGAGGAAAAGGCCGGTATCGAGCTGGTGAAATCTCCAGCCACCATCTACGCGGAGGCTGAGCCCGAAGGGAAGCCAGCCAAGCCCAATGTGCCGCTGCATCTCGCGCTTGGTGGTGTCCTCGGTCTCATGTTCGGCCTCGGCCTCGCCTTCTTTCTCGAATACATGGACACCACCGTGAAGAACCTCGATGACGTGGAGCAGTTCCTCGGCGTGCCTGTGCTCGCGGTCGTTCCAAAGGGCGTGGGAGTGCTCCACCGCTCCAGCGGCTTCAGTCCTGACGCCGAGGCATATCGCATTCTGCGCACCAACATTGAGTTCAATCGCAAGTCTCCGGACGCGAATTGCCTCACCGTGGTCAGTGGTGGTGCTGGTGAGGGCAAGTCCACCACGATGGTGAATCTCGCCTACGTTTGCGCTCAGGGTGGCTACAACGTCCTGCTCATTGACGCCGACCTCCGCCGTCCCAGCATGCACACGCATTTCGATGTCAGCCACGCCACCGGCCTCACCAACTACCTCACCACCGACATCCGTTTGGAAGATGTCGTCATCCGAACCCAGGTGGAAAACCTCTTCTTCCTGCCCAGTGGACTGCTTCCAGCCGACAGCGCGGGCCTGCTCAACTCACAGCGCATGGTCGATCTCATCGCTGACGTGAAAAGCCGCTTCGATCTCGTCTTGATCGATTCTCCGCCCATCCTCGGTGTCAGCGATGCCTCCGTGCTCGCCAACGAGGCCGACATGACCATGATCGTTGTCCAGCATCGCAAACTGCCACGCCACATGCTCATGCGCGTGAAGCAGACCGTCGAAAATGTCGGCGGCAAGGTCATCGGTGTCGTCCTCAACAACGTGGATCTCCGCAGCGACGCGCAATACCAGTACTACACCAGCTACTACACCTACTACTCGCCCACGAATTCTCCTGGAACCGCCGGCAAGTCACGTCGTCGCAAGGTGAAGGCCGAGACAACCGCGCCTGCGCTCGCAGGCGCGCGAACTTCAGCACGCTCTGAAGGCGACGATGTCTTTTAACCAAGAACCAGGAACAAAGAACCAGATCACGCTTATGAACCTGCGCAAAATCCTTTTCGCCCTTGCCATCTTCGGCCTTCTGCTGGCCGCCGCGCATGCCCAGAATGGCGAGCTCGCCCTCAAGGCCAACGACCGTGTCACCCTCTCCATCGGCGGCATTCCTGACAGCGAGGTCGCCCAGATCAAGGGCATCTACACCGTCAGCGACGCCGGCACGATCAACCTCCTCTACATCGGCGAGGTGCGCGCGGCCGGGCTGAAGCCCTCCATGCTCCAGCGCAGCATCGAACAGACCTACATCGCGCGTGAAATCTACACGCGTCCCACCGTCACCGTTTCCATCGACGGTGACGCCGCCACCGCCCGCATGGTCTATGTCATCAGCGGCTGCGCCAAGAACGGCCCCATTCCCTACAACAACGGCATGACGATCCTGAAGGCTGTGGGTTCTGCGGGTGGGTTCACGCCCTTTGCCAAGCCAAGCAAGACCAAACTCATCCGCAACGGCGTCACCACCGAGGTCAATCTCAAGGACATCAGCGCCAATCCATCCCGCGACATCCCCCTCCAGCCCGAAGACCAGATCATCGTGCCGGAATGAGTTCTGCGCATTGCTTCCACTGATTGAAGGGTGAGTTTGTAGCTGCACGTTTATGCAGCATGAAGACCTTGCTGCTTGTTCTGCTGCAGACCATCGTCGTTTTGCCATGTAGGGCAGATTTCGCGCTGCAAGATGGTGACACCGTCGTTTTCCTTGGCGACAGCATCACTGCGGCACGCCGCTACGACCGCATCATCGAAAACTACACGTTGCTGCGCTATCCAGAGCGGCATGTGAAGTTCTTCAATGCTGGCAAAGGCGGCGACACGATGACCGGGGCTCTGGAGCGCTTGCAGCGAGAGGTTTTTGATCGCCACGCGACCGTGCTCACTGTCGCCTTCGGCGTGAACGACATCGGCTGGGGCATGAAAGCCGATGCAGAGCACAAGACCGCGTATCTGAACTCGCTGCGTACACTCGTCGAGCGCTGCAAGGAGCATAAAGTTCGCGTCTTCATCTGCTCGCCTGCCATCACCAATGAAGCTCCAGATCGCGCGGAGAGAGGTTTTCTTCAGCAGATGTGCGATGAGGGACTCGCACTCGCGAAAAGCCTGGGCGCGGACACCATCGACATCCAGCGCTCAATGCGTGAGGTGCAGCGACGCGTGCTCGTGCTGAACAAGAACGAAAAAGACCCGGCCAGGCAAACCAGGCTGCATGTCGAGGACGGCGTGCACTTGAACGACCTCGGCCAGCTCGCGATGGCGGTGGCGATCTTGAAGGGTCTCGGCGCCCCATCCGATGTGTCATCCGCGGAGATCGATGCTTCCTCATCGAAAGTCAGCAGCGCCGTTGGCTGCACCGTCTCGAACGTGCATGCAGACGCAGGTGGCATCGCGTTTGATCGCCTTGATGAGGGTCTGCCGCTCAACTTCGGCACCTTTGGCGCGCTGCAATTCTTCGCCGTGCCCGTGCCCGAGCAACTGAACCGCTACATGCTCACCGTGCGCGGACTCGCCGTCGGCAAATACGAGCTGCGCGCTGGCGGCCGCGAGCTTGGCAAGTTCACCGCGCAACAGCTTGCCGGAGGCTTGAATATTTCATCGATGACCGCCAACGGCTGGGAACCCGGCGGCCCATGGGATGCGCAAGCCGCCGCGCTCAAGATGGTGACCGACGCGCGCATGGAGATCGTCGGCTCACAGAGCTACACCGACCTGTTCCTCGCCAACCACCCTGGCATGGACGCCGTGCGGGCCGAAACCAAGGCGACACTTGAACGCCTCGAAACCCTGCAACGCAAGATCGCCGCGCCGGTGACGGTGCATTTCGAGGTGAAGCGGGTTGCTGGCGAGTGACCACCGGGTCACGATGGAGTACAACCTTCCCACCATGGCCAACACCTTCACATCTCTTCATTGCCATGTGGTCTTCTCGACGAAAAGCCGGGAGCATTGGCTGCGATCAGAAATCGAGGAGGATGTGTGGCGCTATCTTGGTGGCATCTGTCGCGCCCACGACATCAAGGCGCTGCAAATCGGCGGCGTCGAGGACCATGTCCACCTCCTGCTCGGCCTCCCGCCGACGCTGGCCTTGAGCGACGTGTTGAAGCGCCTCAAGGGCGAGTCATCCAAGTGGCTGTCTGCCGAAGTCAGCGGCATGAAGGGCTTCGCATGGCAGGACGGTTTTGGAGCATTCAGCGTCGGCAAATCGCAGATCAAGGACACGATTCATTACATCCAAGGCCAGCGCGAGCATCACCGTGTCGTCACCTTTCAGGATGAGTATCGCAAGTTCCTGAAGTTTCACGACATCGAGGCGGAGGAGAGATTCTTTGGATGAGAAGGCGAAGCCCCAACCCCGCCAACGAACCACATTTCACCCCACACTGTCGCATAGCGACAAAGGACGGTAGCCGTGGGTTTCAACCCACGGATCACCGCGATCCATCACCCAGAGCCAAAGCGGTGTCGCGTAGCGACACCGGAACCTGGCCCGCGACAATCATTCCGCCCATGTCATGTGAAGGGACAGGTTCCTTCGTCGCTACGCGACGAAACCCTCGGGTAATAAGCATGTCATGACACGACGAAACCGTGGGTTGAAACCCACGGCTACCGTCCCTGACCGCTACGCGGTCCATGAAATCACAGCCCCAGATCAGTCACCGCCCCGTGGCTCGCATCGGAAGTGAGCTTCGCATACTTCGCGAGCACTCCACGCGTGTAGCGGGGCTTGGGCTGCTTCCATTTGGCGAGGCGTGACTTCAATTCCGTTGCCGGGATGCCCAGTGTGATCGCACGCTTCTCGGCGTCGATGGTGATGGGGTCGCCGTTCTTGATGACGGCGATGGGACCGCCGACATACGCTTCCGGCGTGACGTGACCGACGACGAAGCCGTGGCTGCCGCCGCTGAAGCGGCCGTCCGTGATGAAGGCGACGTCTTTGCCGAGTCCCTTGCCCATAATCGCTGAGGTGGGCGAGAGCATCTCGCGCATGCCGGGGCCGCCTTTCGGGCCTTCCATGCGCACGACGATCACGTGGCCCTTCTTGACCTTGTCATTGAGGATGGCCTGTAGCGCGGTCTCCTCGGACTCGAACACGATGGCCTTGCCGCTGAACTTGGTGCCTTCCTTGCCCGTGATCTTGCCGACGGCGCCGCCGGGGCAAAGGTTGCCTTTGAAGATGACGAGGTGGCTGTCCTTCTTGATCGGCTCGCTGAGCGGGCGCACGATCGTCTGGCTCTTCGGCCACACGATCTTGGAGTTCTTCATGTTTTCCTTCATCGTCTTGCCGGTGACGGTGAGGCAGTCGCCGTGCATGAGACCTTCCTCGACCAGCATGCGCATCAGCGGCACGGTGCCGCCGATCTTCACGAGGTCGTTCATGAAATACTTGCCGCTCGGGCGAAGGTCCGCGAGCACGGGCGTCTTCTTGCCGATGCGCACGAAGTCCTCGATGCCGAGCTTGATGCCGGTGCTGTGTGCGGCAGCAATCAAATGCAGCACGGCGTTGGTGGAACCACCGAGCGTGATGATGAGCGTGATGGCGTTCTCGAAGGCTTCCTTCGTCATGATGTCGCGAGGCCGGATGCCGCGCTTGATCATGTTCATCACCGCGGCACCGGCGTCGAAGCAGTCCATCATCTTCTCGTTCGAAACGGCGGATTGCGCGCCGCTGTTGGGCAAACTCATGCCGAGCGCTTCGATGGCGCTGGCCATGGTGTTGGCGGTATACATGCCGCCGCAGCTTCCTTCGCCGGGGATCGAGTGCTCTTCGATATCGACGAGTTCCTTGTCCGTGATCTGGCAGTTCGCGTGCTTGCCGATGGCTTCGAAGACAGTGACGATGTCCGCATCCTTCTTCTCCGGTCCCACGCAACCGGGAAGAATCGTGCCGCCATAGACGAACACACTCGGGCGGTTCATGCGACCCATGGCCATGATGCAGCCGGGCATGTTCTTGTCGCAACCACCGATGGCGACGTAGCCGTCCATGCCTTCGCAACCGACCACGGTCTCAATCGAGTCCGCGATGACTTCGCGCGAGACGAGAGAGTATTTCATTCCTTCCGTGCCCATCGAGATGCCATCGGAGATGGTGATGGTGTTGAAGATCACGCTTTTGCCGCCCGCGGCATCGACTCCCTTCGCGGCTTCTTTGGCGAGGCGGTCGATGTGCATGTTGCACGGCGTGACCATGCTCCATGTCGAGGCGATGCCGATCTTGTTCTTCTTGAAGTCCTCGCGCTTGAAGCCCACGGCATGCAGCATCGCACGGCTGGCAGCGCGCTCGACTCCGTCCACGACGGCGGCGCTGTGTTTGCGGTGGAGATCGGACCTGGCGGCGGGTTTCTTGGGCATGGTGGCTGATGTTGGATGGGAGGCGGAAAATGGCGTCAACATGAGCGGACGCAAGCGAACCGGCATGTTTGCACCATAATTCTCAGGCGATGAAGCACGGTCGTTTCCGCCACCAGCACACCCAGCAGGGCAGAACGAGCAGCGTGGAGATCAAAAGGGGAGGCAGATCGCCCAACCGGTGCGCGCAGGCCGCCAGAGCCAGAGCGTGAAAGGCGAGAGACATCATGAGCACCAAGTTCTCGATGGGGAGCGCCCTTGCCCGCTGTGTGGCGCGCATTTCAGAGCCAAAATAAAACATCGTCGCTATGAAGGCCACGAGGCTCCACCCTGCGGCATTGTAAATCTGCACGATATGGTCATTTGCCCTGGCAAACTGCCACAGGCCGCTGGACTGCCCCAGCGGATCGAGCAGCAGCGCGCAACCGGCCATGAAGATGCCGCAAGTCAGGGCCTTGAGCAGCGCCTGCCGGAGGTTGGAGACGATCCAGCACCTCATTAGCAAGACAGGCAAACGCAGCAGGACATACCAGGACAGAGGAATCGCCAGCGGCACCGAGCCTGGCAACTGCGGCTGAAGCACAGGGTGATAAACATATCGAAAGCCGAAAGGGAAACCGGTGTGCACACCGGAGAACTCAGCAAGCCAGCCTATGCCGGTGGCGAGGGCAAAGAAACGCAGCGCATCCAGGCACGACACCTCCAGCGAGGCATACCAAAAACTTGTGGCGGCGAGCAGAAGCGTGGCGGCAAGAAAGCCTTCGCCGCTGATCCATGTTGAGGAGCCGATCTCGGCCTGCCACACATATGGCACGCCCATGATCAGGGAGAGCGTCATCGACAGCCCCATGAACAATCTGCCGCGCGGCCATTCTTTGGATGGCAGTTCTTCATCGGGCGTCAGCGGCGTGTCGGCGTCCATCTGCCGGGTAAAGGAGATCGAATACAGAATCGCGCAACCGAACATCCGTTGGGGAAGCGGCTGTTGCTTGCACACACTTTGCTTTGCATTGCCAAAAGCCGTGTCTAGCATCGCCGTGATGAAGCTCGTTTGTTGCGTCGCCGTGTGTGTGACCCTGGCCTCGTGCACAGGCACCTCATCACGACCGGCCGAGCGCGCTGCAGTTCATCTGCCCGCCGACCGGCATAGGGCGGACAAGATGGCGAAGGATGCCTTTCGGGGTGTCACATTCTTCTCTGAAGGTCGCGGCATGGCGATGGCACCCGGTGTGATCGGGGCCTACAAATCATTGCGCTGGACAGGCATCTACGACTCGATGCTGCGCGAGCGTTTTGGAGTGGTGATGGAAGGCAGGGAGCCGGTCGGTTTGAAGGAGGTGAACTATCACGGCATGAGGATCGGCGCGATCGGCTGTGCGATGTGCCACACCGGCAGAGCGGCCGGACAAACGATTGTCGGTCTTGGCAACAAGCGCTTTGACACCACGCAGCTCGGCGAGGAACTGGGGCGTCGCGAACGTGTCTTTGCCAGGCTGCATCGACCGCGTGACGCGGAAGAGCGTGAGGTGACGGATGCGGCGCTGGCATTCCTGCGCCGGATCTCCGATCGTGAGCACGGTAATCTAACCCAAGGCCTGGTGCCTGTGTCGCTGATTCTCGCCTGGTTCTGCCACGCAGCCGGTGAGGAACTTCCCATGGAAATGCCACGTGGGGCGGTGAAAATTCCCGCGCTCTGGGGCTATGGGACGAAGCGTTACGCCGCGCAATTCTGCGATGGCTATGGTGATGGGCAGAGTCCCGGCTGGACCGTGCTGACAGAACTCGCCGCCGGTCAAAAGCCCCAGACTGTGCGGAAGTATTTGCCGAAGATCGAGGCCACCGAGCAACTCATCGCCGCCTTTTTGCCGCCAGCCTATCCCTTTGGAATCGATCAACACGCGGCGCGGAAAGGTGCGCAGGTTTTTGCGGAGAATTGCAAACGCTGTCACGGAACTTATGAACGAGACCGCGAGGGTCTGCCCGTTTTCAAGGAACCGCGCTTGATCGAAATCCATCGCGTGCGCACTGACGCCGATCGTCTGCGGGTGCGTACTTCGTCACTGGATCGACACGTGGCAGGCAATCCGCTGCCTGATCTCATCCAGCATCGTTCCGTGCCCCTCGGCTACCTTGCGCCGCGTCTTGAGGGCATCTGGAGCCGCTTTCCTTATCTGCACAACGGTTCTGTGCCAAACATCGCCGCATTGCTCACACCGCCGGCAGAACGGCCTGCGGTCTTTTCTCTGAAGGACGCCGGCGAGCGCCATCGCTTCGATGCGTCGCTGCTGGGATTGAGACTGCCCTCGCAGCGCGAACGCGGGCGTTTGTGGCAACGAGGCGCCGGGGGTGATCGCACGGTGTATGACACACGGCGTGACGGACAGTCGAACCAAGGTCACGAGTTTGGCACAGACCTCGGCGAGGCACAGAAAGCCGACTTGATCGAGTTTTTGAAGACGCTGTGAAAACCGGATGCCACACGACCCGCAGAACCGCGTTGCTCCGCATCGCGTCAGCCGGCGCGGGCTGTTTCGTGGCGTCTTCGTGCGGGAACTACCCGGCCATTCGCAAGGCGGCCAAAACCGGCCGTTGCGCAGGTGTCGGGATCCCCGCGGCTTTTCGAACCTTGGAAGGGACAATGTCAGGAATCGAAGAATTGGAGCGGCAGTTCATCCGTGCGGGTGACCGCAGGGCTGTGTTTGCCTCCGCTTATCTGGTCACGACCCAGACCGTGGCAGAATGGATCCAGGCGGGACACTTTCGATCCAAGGATGTGGCCCTCAGATATGTGGTGGCATTCTCCAATGCCTGGCGGGATGCGCTGGAGGAGGAAGAGCATCACGGCCGCCCGCCCGAGGCATGGCGCATGGCCTTCGCCACCGCGCATCTGCCGGAAAGCACGGTGATCGAAAATCTCATGCTCGGCATCAATGCGCACATCAATCACGATCTGGCGTTCTCCGCGTTGAAAGCGGGGCTCGACACGCGTTGTGACTGCTGCGCATTCGACCATTCATGCATCAACGATGCTTTGCGGGCTGCCGCGCCGCGCGTGCGCCGGCGTGTATCGCATCTGCATGCTCCTGCTGGCAGTCTCGCCGGTGCGCTGATGGGCGCCGGGATCGACCGCCACACCATGCGCAGTTTCATGGTTGCGCGCCATCATGCCTGGATCTCCGCAAAGGCATTGCAGGCGGCCCCCACGCAGGCGGCGCGGGCAGCGGTGGCGCAGGCAGTCAGCCGCCGCGCTGCGCGGGCCGCTCAACTGATCCAGCAACATCCCCGCCTGCTTTATCCCTGTCTCGATGCGCTGGCAGACGCGGGAGGCGTCACCGTGCCGTCACCAGATGACGATGAAGTCTTCTCATCGCATCGCTGCGCCGCTCACCGCAACGCATAAGCGCCCGCAGATCAGCGCCTGATTGCAAAGGCAGACATTGAGTCTAGGCTCGCTCAATGCCAACGAGCCCGCCACCGCTGGTCCAGGTCATGGACGTGCAAAAGGAATACGTGCTGGGCCACCGCACGGTCCGGGCGTTGCGTGGATTGACGCTGGAGATCCCACGCGGAGGTTTCGTGGTGATGCAGGGGCCTTCGGGTTCCGGCAAGACAACGTTGCTCAATCTGATCGGCTGCATTGATCATCCCACGTCGGGCCGGGTCGTTGTGGCGGGGCAGGATGTTGGCAGGCTCGGGGATCGCGAACTCTCGCAGTTCCGCGCACGCAAGCTCGGCTTTGTGTTTCAAAATTTCAACCTCATCCCCGTGCTGTCTGCCGTGGAAAACGTCGAATATCCGCTGCGCCTCAACGGCATCCCTGCCGACGAAGCCCGCACGCGGGCGCTGGCGATGCTGGAGGCCATGGACTTGCGTGATGAGGCGTTTCAGCGCCCTGCTGAGCTTTCCGGCGGCCAGTGCCAGCGGGTGGCCATCGGTCGCGCGCTCGTCACGCAGCCGGAACTGGTGGTGGCGGACGAGCCCACGGCCAATCTCGACTCCCGCACTGGTGAAATGATCATCACGGTCATGCACGACATGCGGGACCGTTTTGGCACCACCTTCCTCATCTCCACGCACGATCCCGACGTTGCCGCCCATGCGGAGCAATGCTGGCATTTGCGCGACGGCCTGCTCAGCGACGCATGAACGCCTGGATCCTCGCCTTGAGAAACGTCTGGCGCAACGCGCGGCGCACCATCGCCACCGTCATGGCGGTCGCGCTCTCCTGCGCGGGGCTGATGCTCTTCGGCGGCTACATCTCCTGGGCACACCTGGCGAGTGATGTGCACATGGTGGTGCTTTCCAGCCACGTGCAGATCTTCAAGCAGGGCTATCTCGAAAAGGGCTCCGGCAACCCCGCCGCCTACGCCCTGGCAAACTACAATGATCTGCACGACCTGCTGGCCGCGGATCCGGAGCTGGCGCCGATGATCGAACTCGTCACCGGCCAGTTGCTGGTGCAGGGCATCATCAACAACTCCGCGAAGCAGGCTTCCGGCACTTTCGTCGGTTATGGCTGTTTCGCGGGCGACATCGAGCGCATCGTGCATTGGAATCCGTATGGCCTCACCAATGGACGCGACATCCCGGCCAATGCGGGTTTGTTTCCCGACGAGCCGGAGATCGATGATGCCGACCCCGATGGCATTGCGATCGGCAAAGGGCTGGCGCAGGTGCTGGAGGTCACGGCGGAGGACCTGCGTGGCGGTGTCCGGCCCTCGCTGGAGCTTTTGACGCTGCCACCTTCCGGCGGGCTGCCAAACATGGTCTCAGGCACAGTGCGGCATGTCACCATGCGTGCGATGGAACAGCTCGACAATCACCTCGTGGTCATGCCCATCAAGCTGGCGAACGAGCTGATGTTTCCCGGCGAACCTCTGCATGTCACCTCGGTGCAAATCCTGCTCAAGCACTCGTCTGACCTGCCCGCGGTGCAGCGGCGCATCGCCGAACTCGACGAGCAGCACCACCTCGGCATCGAGCAGCGCAACAGCGCCGAGCTGAACCCCAACCACGTTCACTCGCTGGAGATGCTGGACATCTTTTTCTCCTTCGCCTTCTGCATCGTCGCGGTCGTGCTCGTGTTCACCATCTACAACACGATGATGATGGGCATCGTCGAACGCACACGTGAGATCGGCGCTCTGCGGGCGATGGGTGTCACGCGCGGCGGCATCGTCGCGATGTTTCTCCGGGAAGGCATCGTGCTCGGCGCCATCGGCGGTGTCGCGGGCGTCCTGCTCGGTCTGCTGGCCGCCTGGTGCGTCAACAGCGCCATGATCCTTTACTCGCCACCGTATATAAACATCAAGGCCAAGCTCGAAGTCTTCTGCCTGCGCCCGCCGGTGATCGTCATCGGCAGCTTTTTCAGTTGCTTCCTCATTGCGCTTATCGGCGCGTTCTTCCCCGCGCGCCGCGCCAGCCGCATGGAGATCGCCGAGGCGCTGCGTCATTGAAAATCATGAAGACCCTGCTCCTGCTCGGTGGTTGTTTGTGGCTTGCGCCCGTCGTGGCGCAGGAAATCAACACCCACCTGCCGCTCGTGCGCAAAATGGATGCCATGCGCCTGCCACCGGAGGATTTCACCGCCCGTGTGATGGTTCGCAAGACGAAGGCCGGGGCGGCCGCGGGCGAGGATGCGAACTTCCGCCAGTACTCGCGCCGTCGTGCCGGGGCGGATGGCCGCGTGGCGCTCGACACGCTCATCGTCTGCGATGAGCCGAAGCGCGATGCTGGGAAGATGATCCTCTTTGTCGGAGATGCGTGCTGGTTCTTCGATCCGCGCGCGAAACGCGCGACCCGCATGCCCGCGCAACAGGTCGCCTCGCAGGCGTTTGTCGCCGATCTGATGAACTGGCGCTTCGTCGATGACTTCGATCACACCAAGGCGGGCCAGGAACCCGTGGTCAGCGCCGGAGAATCACACGCCTGCAGCGTGCTCGATTTCACGCCGAAGGCTGGCATGAAAAACCGGCCGCCACTGGTGCGCTGCTGGATCGACAGCCAGGGACACCCGTGGAAAACCGAGTATTACACGGCGAGCCGGAAGGTTTTCCGCAGCGTGCTCTTTGAAAAATACGAGACGGTGCTTGGTGCGGAACGCACCACCCGCCTGCGCGTGGAGAGCCGCGGTGAGGTCGAGGAAATCACATTGAGCGCGATCAAGACCGGCAGCAGTCCGGACGATTTCTTTTCCCCGGACCAACTTCCGCGGCTCCAGATCACGCCGCGCTGACTGCACGCCATTTACGACGCATCCTTTGGCAAGAACCGCATGGTCTTGGGTGCATTCTGGCACGATAGATGAGGCGTGAGACTCCTCTCCCAACGCGCCCTGCTTCTGCCATTCCTCGCCACATCGCTGGCGGCGGCGGATTCTGTCGCGCCGCTGGACTTCAATCTCTACATGCAGGGCAAGTATGTGTATGAGCGCAATTGCATCGTCTGCCACGGCCAGCGCGGCGATGGCAACGGCGAACTCAGCCCCACGCTCAAGCCCAAGCCGCGCTCGTTCCGCGAAGGCATGTTCAAGTTCCGTACCACGCCTCTTGGAACACTGCCAACCGATGACGACCTGCGTCACACGATTCGTCACGGCCTCAGCGGCACCGCCATGGGCATGTTCACACAGTTCACCGACGAGGAGGTGAACGCCGTCATCACGTACGTGAAGTCCTTCTCCCGTCGCTGGCGCAAGCCGGAGAACTATGCACCCTCGCTGGAGTTCCCGTCCGAGCCCGCATGGCTCAAAGATGCCGCCGCGGCCAAAACGCATGCGCAATCAGGTCAAAAACTCTTCGCCGCCAACTGCGCCGCCTGTCACGGCGAGAAGGCGGATGGCAAAGGCGCCGCCGCCATCGTCCTGAAGGACATCTGGGGCATTCCCGCCGCGCCCTCGGATCTGCGCCAGCCGCATCTGCGCTGCGGTGACAACGCCGCGGACATCTACCGTGTGCTCGCCACCGGATTGAACGGCACGCCGATGGTCAGCTTCGAGCCCACGCTCACACCCGCGCAACGCTGGGACATCATCGCCTACATTTTCAGCATCCGCCTGCCTTCGGGTCCGGTGCTCGGCGGCGGTTGAGCATGGCAGGCATTGGCAGCGCTGGTGGCTGCGTTTTGCATTTGGCGCGCAGCCGTTCCTGCTCCACGAATGGGCCGCACCCATGCCCCAACCACTCATCGCCGTCACCATGGGCGACCCCGCCGGGGTTGGTCCCGAAGTCTGCCTCCAATTGCTCGCCAACGATCAGGTGCGCGAGTTCGCCACGCCGGTGATTTTTGGCGATGCGCGGCTGCTGGCGCGCTGTGCCCGTCAGACCGGCCTTCCGCCTCCGAGACGCATCATTAGCGAGATCGAGTGGGCTGAAAAATGCGGTTCGCTGGATGAACCGGCCGTGCTGGATGTCTTTGGCTTCGATGCGGAAGGATTCACGCCGGGTGTCGTCAGCGCGAAAACGGGCGCGGCGGGTTACCGCTACGTCGATAAGAGCATCGAGGCCGCGTTGGCGAAGCAGGTCGCCGCCGTCGCCACCGCGCCGCTGAACAAGGAGGCGCTGCACGCCGCGGGCATCACGTATCCCGGCCACACCGAGATGTTTGCCGAAAAGATGGCCGCGCCGCGCTCATGCATGACCTTCTTCTCCGAGGAGATGATCTGCAGCCTCGTCACCGTCCACATCGGCTATCAGGATGTGGTTTCCGCCCTCACCACCCGGCGCATTCTCGATGTGATCGAGCTCACCGCCGAGGCGGTGCGCCGCGTGAAAGGCAAAGCACCCAAAATCGCCGTCTGCGGTCTGAATCCGCATGCGGGTGAACGTGGCCTCTTTGGCCGTGGTGAGGAGGAATCCATCATCGCGCCTGCGATTGCATCCGCTAAAGCCGCCGGCATTCAGATCGAAGGACCACTGCCTCCAGACACGGCCTTTATCGCCGCGCGTCGTCGTGCTGTGGATGCTTATGTGTGCATGTATCACGATCAGGCGCTCATTCCGCTCAAGGCGCTCGCTTTCGACACCGCCGTGAACACCACCCTCGGCCTGCCCGTCCCGCGCACGAGTGTCGATCACGGCACTGCGTGCGACATCGCCTGGCAGGGCAAGGCCAGCGGCACCAGCCTCGTGGAAGCCGTGCGTCTTGCGGCGAAAATGGCCGCGTGAACAGCGTCACGGCTTCTTGGGCGCCACCAGCAGCGCGTCTGGCGATGCGGCGAAGCAATTCGGTGCGTTGAAGAGCCAGATATGCGACGGCGAGGTCGGTCCGAAGCTCCAGACTTTGCCGTCCGTGCCTGCGGGCACAGGAATCGTCACCACTTCGTCACTCACATTCACCTCCGTGATCACCTTGTGGTCCGGCCCGCGGATCGGAAACTTCGGGCCGCTGGCGAAAAGCTGCAGCTCCTTCGTGCCTGCGGGCACATGGAAGAACAGCTCACCAAATTGCCCGAGAGTGATCACTTTCTTGCCACGTTTGGGCAACCACGTGAGTGACTCACCAGGTTTGCGCGTGATGCGCCATCCAGAAGCGCTGTCGTTGCACTCGATGAAATAGACGCCGGGTTGCGGCACCTTCAGTGTGAGTTTGTGAACCTCGCCGTCGAGTTTCTGCACGCCTTTGGCAATGGTTTTGCCGTTCGCATCTTCGAGCGTCCACTTCGCGTCGGCCCGGTCACGATACCACGCGATGGTGCCGACGGTGATGTCGAGTGTGATCGGTTCGCCGTTCGTGTGGATCGCGAATCGCTCGACACGCTGCATCGCCTGCTGATGCGCCTTCGGTTTGTCGCTCGTGAGCTTGCTCTGCGTCAGCTTCGCATAGTCGAAGGTGATCTCCTTCACTTCGACCGGCTGGAAGTAGTCGAGTCCTTCGCGAAACCACTGCTCTGTTTCGGCTTTGGTTACAAAATCGGCATCCGCCCACGGTTTCGGCGACTTGTCGTTCCGCGACCACGTCGGCTCGTCGAATTTCTTCGCTGCATCACCCGCGAAGGTCGTCTGGATGGCGTTCCAGTGGTTCATGTATTCGTAACGCGTGCGATACGCGAAGGTGAGAATGTCGAGCGAGAGTTGCTTCTGCTTCGCTTTGTCCTTCTCGTGGTCAAGGAGCCAGCGCAGGTGGTTGTAGCGGAGGTAGTGCTTCAGGTGGTCGATGCGTGCGAGCACATCGGGACGATCCGCGGCTTGTTTGGAAGCCTCGTCGAGATCGCGGAAGAGCAACCCGACGAGCTGGCGGCTGATGATCGGTGGCGATTGCACCTTCGGCATCCAGCGCTCGTAGTAGCGGCGCATGGTGGCCGACGCGGGACCGAAAGCCTTGTCGTAAAAGTCGGCGGTGATCGCCTTCACATTGGCGTCCGGGTTCCACATCAGCTTGTTGGCCACGTAGTAACCGAGGCCGTGCACGCCCCAGTTGTTGCCGCTCTCCATGTCCATGCTCGTGGCGCCGAGGCTGGCGTTTTTGCGGATGCTTTCCTGGATGTGGTCGAGCATCGCGCCTTTGCCACCGGGCAGCTTGTCGAAGTCCCACAGCCAGACGCTGTAGTAATCGTAGAAGCCCATCGACTTGCACTTCTTCGGCCACAACTCGCGCAACTCGTCGAAACTGTAGCGTCCGCGAATGAAGCCCATCGTGAGCTGCACGTACACATTCGGCTCCAACTCGAAGTCCGGCGGCTCGCTGTGCTCGTTGTAGGCCAGCAGGCCGATCATTTTACCTGGGTGCGATTTGGCGATGTTTTTCGCCGCATGATTCGCCAATCCAAAGACTCGATTGCTGATGCTGCCCAGCTTCATGCACTCCGCGCACTCGCAGTGGCCGTCGCCGTCGGCGCAATCGAGCGAGACCATCTCGCGGTCCGGATTCTTGGCGAAAAAGTCCACGCACCACTTCAGCGCGAGTTCCTTCACCGCTGGATTGCTGACGCAGAGCTGAGGCCTTTTGCGTTCGCCCTTCACGAGCGCGAGATACTCGGGATGCGCCTCGAACATCGCCTTGTTGTTCGCCACCATCGCCTCGTAAGCATGCCCGGCATACACCTTGAACGACGACGCCATGCGATTGTGCCGCGCCCAGTCGTCGTAGTCCTTCGCGCACGACGAGCCGTGCGGATGCTTCTTGTCATCCGGGAACGGCCCGTAGCCATACCAGATGCGCCGTGCGAGGAGCTTCGGGCGGGAATCATTGCCTGGTTCGCGGCTGTGTCCGATATGGTAAAGGCTCTTTTTCGTCGGCACGACTTGCCACTCCTTGGCTGGGAAGAACCAACGGCAGCCCAATTCTTCCAAAAAGGCGAATGCAGCATGGGAAGCACCCAAATCGGTCGCTCCAACAAGCCACAGCCTCTCACCGTCGTTGTTGACGACAAACGCCTCCTTCCCGTCGTAGGCACCATTCAACCGAAGAGCATCTTTGAAGACACCAAACTCTTCTTTTGTGCCCAAAACGATGCCTTGCGTGCCATCGCCGGTTTTCAATTCGAATTCGGCACCGGTGATCTGCTTCAAGTAGCCGGCGAGTTCTGCCGCAACGGCCTTGGTTTGATCCGATGCCTTCGGCGAGATCACGATGGGAGCGAGCGCTTTGCCGTTTTCCGCGAGATGAAAGCTGTCCGTGGCGAATACTGGAATGGCGAGCGTGAGCAGGCAGGCGGCGGTCTTCATGGCAGCCACAGATACGATGCGTTAAGGTCGGTGTTGCCTGACGCGAGGTTTCAAACCACGATGGTGGTCATGAAACCGCTGCTCATCCTCACGTTGCTGACCGTTTGCGCCCTGGCCGAAGACATCACGCTTTTCACCGGTGAAACACTCACTGGATTCAAGGAGCCCCACGGCACCTGGCAGACGGCGCAGGCCGTGGCGCTCGATCCGGCGAATCCGAAGGCGTTCCAGATCACGCCGGGCACCGGAGTTTTTGTCAACAGCGCCGCAGGCAAGACCAAGGACCTTGTCAGCGAGGCGGAGCACGGCGACTGCGAGCTGCATGTCGAGTTCTGCGTGCCGCAGGGCTCGAACTCCGGCGTGTATCTCATGGGGCGCTACGAAGTGCAGATTCTCGACAGCTTCGGCAAAACGGAACTGAAGTACAGCGATTGCGGCGGTCTTTACCAAAGCCACCTGCCACCGCCCGCCTTCACCGGCAAACCACCTGCGGTGAACGCCAGCAAGGCGCCTGGCGAGTGGCAGAGCTTCGACATCACCTTCCGCGCGCCGCGGTTCGATGCGGAGGGCAAAAAGATCGGGAACGCGAAGTTCATCAAAGTCGTCCACAACGGCCACGTCATTCACGAAAACGTCGAGGTGAACGCGCCGACGCGCTCCGCCGCCTTCAACGACGAAAAGCCGCTCGGCCCGCTCAAAATCCAGGGCGACCACGGCCCGGTGGCCTTTCGCAATCTCACGCTGAAGAAGCAGTGACGACCGTTTCTCTGGGAAACTGCCCCGAAACGACATTTTGAGGCAATCCACGTCCTTTTGGGACGTTCAAGGCATCCCATGTCCACCCGCCGTCATTTCCTCCAAACCGCCGCCTTGGGCGCCATCGCCGCGCCGAACATCCTGAGTGCGCAAAACGCGAAGCAGAAGATCCGCGTGGCCTGTGTCGGCATCGGCCAGATGGGCAACGGCGCGGTCAGCGGCGCTCGCGACGAGGAGATCGTGGCGTTTTGCGATGTGGACTGGCGGGAATTGGGCGGGCGCAGTGCGGCTGAGATCGCGAAGAAGCATCCGAACGTGCCGAAGTTCACCGATTTCCGCGAGATGCTCGACAAGAAGGGCAAGGATATCGACGCGGTGCTCATCTCGACACCGGACCACATGCATTTCGCAGCGGCAATGGCCGCGATGGAGGCGAAGAAGCACATCTTTGTGCAGAAGCCGCTCGCGCATAACATCTGGCAGGTGCGCACGCTGCAAAAGGCCGCGAAGAAGCACGGTGTGCAAACGGTGATGGGCAACCAGGGCCACTGCTGGGAAGGCATCCGCCTCGTGAAGGAGTGGTTCGAGGCCGGCGTGCTCGGCGAGGTGAAGGAAGTGCACTGCTGGACGGACCGGCCCGTGAGCAAAGTGGGTTTCGCGCAGACGTTTCCGACCCAGATTCCCAAGGGCGAGGTCATTCCCGAAGGTCTCGACTGGAAGCAGTGGCAGGGACCGGTGGCTGATGCCGAATACAGCGCGCAGTATTTGCCGCAGTTCTGGCGCGGCTGGTGGAACTACGGCTGCGGCGGTCTTGGTGACATCGGCTGCCACTGCCTCGACGCGCCGTTCTGGGCGCTGCAGCTCGGCATGCCGGAGAAGGTCGAGGTCGTGGAGCAGACGCCGGGCAGCTTGAAAGCCTACACCTCTCCGAAGTCGCACATCATTTTCCATTTCGCCGCACGCGGCGAAATGCCGCCGGTGCAGATTCACTGGTATGAAGGCGGCCTGCTGCCCGAGGCGCTGCCAGGAATGGCAAAAGGACTTCCAGACAACGGCATGATCATGAAGGGCAGCAAGGAAACGCTCTTCTCCGAAGGCATGCGTGTGCAAAGCCCGCAGCTCTGGCCACGCGAGCGCATGACGCCGATCATCGACGTGCTGCGCCGCAAACCGCTGCCGCGATCCGTCACGGGCGATCCGATTGGCGAGTTGTTTGCCGCGATCCGTGGCGAGATTCCGCATGCTGGCTCGCACTTCGACTACGCCTGCCCGTTGACCGAACTCGTGAACGTTGGCGTGCTCGCCATCCGCGGTGGAAAATCCCTCGAATGGGACACGGTGAACATGAAAGTGAAGAACGGTGCCGAATTCGACGCATGGATCAAGGAACCCGTTCGCGACGGCTGGAGTTACGGCGAAGATTTGTGGAAAGCATGAGCCTCCGCCGAATGCGCACGACTCTTTTCGCTCTTCTGGCCATCTCCAGCAGTCTTTCAGGTGCTGCAGTACCGATGGCTGTTTTTTTGGAGCAGCACTGTGTCGAGTGCCATGATGCCGATGCGAAGAAAGGCGGGCTGGATCTCAGTTCGCTTGCGTTTGATCCGCTGTCGCCGCGCTGGGTGAAGGTTCATGACAAGGTCCAGAACGGCGACATGCCTCCGAAGAAGGCGGATCAACCTTCGGCGGATGCGCGGCAGGCTTTCCTTGCCGAGTTGGCGAAGCCGCTGGTGGAGGCGGATCTCGCGAAACAGGCTGCGAATGGGCGCGGAGTGGTGCGCAGGCTGAATCGCATCGAGTTTGAGACCGCGCTCAGCGATCTGCTGCACGTGCCGTTGCGCATTCGCGATCTTCTTCCGCCGGATGCTAAGGCGGCGGGCTTCGACACGGTGGGGGCGGCGCTGAATGTGTCGGCGGTGCAGATGGAGTCGTATTTGCAGGCCATCGATGTGGCGATGGATGAGGCGACGAAGCTCATCGAGCAGCCGCCGGTGAAAAAGTGGCGGCTTAGCTACCTCCAGACTCATGGGATGATGGAGGAGTATCGCCGCGGTGGGCCGCACACACCGATGCCGGATGGCATCGCGATGTTTGCGCCTGATTTTTTCTCGCACATGAACTCGCTGCTCGACACCTGGGTCGTGCCGCATTCAGCGCGGTATCGTGTGAAGGTCGCGGCGCGGGCGTTGCGCTCGAAGGAGCCGGTCACGCTCACGGTTCGCATGGGCGGACCGGGGCACAAGGAGAGCGATGAGGTGCCGCGGCAGGTGCTCGGGCATGTGAGCGTGAACGAAGCACCTGAGGGAAAAGGACAGGTGTTTGAGTTCGATGCGCATCTCGAGCGAGGGCAGATGTTTCGCATCTATCCGTCATCGCTCCGGAAGATGCGCTTTGAGGGGCCGCAGTGGTATTTGAAGCAGAAGGATTACCAAGGGCCGGCCGTGGTCGTGCAATGGGTGGAGGTAGAGGGGCCGATTTACGATGCCTGGCCACCAGCCTCACATCAGCGGCTGTGGGCGGGCGTGCCAGTCGAACCGATTCCCGATGTGGAGCCGAACAAAGACGTGAACGCCCACCTCGACTCGCCGCCCAGCGACATCGCTCGCCCGCGCCTCACACAGCTCCCGAAGTCGAAGCGCAACAAAGAAAGCGGCAACCGCAACATCTACGACCCGAAGCAAGGCATCGGCGGCGAGATGCTCTACAAGCGCACGCGGGTGAATGAGCCACTTCATGCGACGTTGCGGCTCGCGTCCGCAAAACCAAAAGAGGATGCCACGCGTCTACTCACCTCCTTTGCCGCCGCGGCTTTTCGTGGCGCGGAGAATCGTCCGCAGCCGTTCATCACGCTCGTGCACCGCTGGCTGGATGAAGGCGTGCCATTCGAGCAGGCCATGCGCAGCGGCTACAAGGCCATTTTGACCTCGCCGGGCTTTCTTTATCATCAAGGCGGCTCCTCCGAGCCCCAGCTCGCGAATCACGAGATCGCCGAGCGGCTCGCGTTTTTCCTATGGAACTCATCCCCCGATGAAAAACTGCTCCAGACCGATCTCAGCGATTCCAAGGCACTTCATGCGCAAACCGAGCGCATGCTGAGCGATGCGCGTTCGGCACGGTTTCTCGATCATTTCCTCGGTGAATGGCTGGATCAGCGCCTGCTCGATTTCACCGCGCCGGATTCCGATCTCTATCCGGAGCACAGCGAGCTCATGCAGTGGTCCATCGGCGAGGAGACACGTGCCTTCTTCCACGAGCTGCTGCAAAACAACCTCAGCGTGCAAAACATCGTTCATTCCGACTTCGCGATGCTCAACGATCTGCTCGCGAGGCATTACGGCATCGATGGAGTGATCGGCACCCACTTCCAAAAAGTCTCGCTACCTGGCGACAGCGTGCGCGGTGGTGTTTTGACTCAGGCGAGCGTGCTCAAGGTCACCGCGAACGGCACCAGCACCTCGCCGGTCATCCGTGGCAAATGGGTGCTGGAGCGCATCATGGGCATCCCGCCAGATCCACCACCGCCCGGCGTGCCCGCCATCGAGCCCGACATCCGCGGCGCGGTCACCGTGCAGCAGCAGCTCGAGAAACATCGCAGCAGCGCGAGCTGCGCCACCTGCCATGTGAAGATCGATCCGCCCGGCGTCGCGCTGGAGAGCTTTGATGTCATCGGCGGCTGGCGCACCACCTACCGCGCCTTGAAGCAAGACCGCGACTCCAATCGCATCCGCTATCTGCCGGACGCACCGCCTCCCATTCTCTACAGCGAAGGCCTTCCCGTGAACTCCTCCGACAAGCTGCACGACGGCCGCGCTTTTCAAAACATCCGCGACTTTAAACAACTCCTCCTCGCCGATCCCGATCAGATCGCCCGCACCGTCGCGTCCAATCTAATCGTCTATGCCACCGGTGCTCCCATCAGCATCGCGGATCGCCAGGAGATCGAGCGCATCATCGCCAAGACTCGCAAATCCGGTCACGGCTTCCGCTCATTGATCAATGCTGTTGTGCAGAGCGCCCTTTTCAAAACCCGCTGAGAAATCGTCATAATCACCACCCGCCGTCAATTCCTCCGCGCCTCCGGCATCACGCTTGGGTTGCCTTTGCTCGAATCGCTTGCGCCTCGCGGCCTCCGTGCAGCGGAAGGTGGCATGCCCGGTTTCAAATCGGATGGCGTTCCGCGCCGCATGGTTTGCATCTGCAACAACCTGGGTCTGCATTTGCCGAACTTCATCCCGCAGGGCAGCGGACGTGACTACAAGCCCTCGCGCTACTTGAAGGTCATCGAGGATCTGCGCGAGCAACTCACCGTCTTCAGCGGCGTGTCCCATCCCGAGGTGGATGGCGGTCACGCGGCGGAAAAGAGCTTCCTCACCGCCTCGCCACATCCCAGCGGCTCCAGTTTCAAAAACACCATCTCGCTCGATCAACTCGCCGCCGACTACATCGGACGCGAGACGCGTTTTCCCTCACTCGTGCTCACGGCAAACGGTCAGCAATCGCTCTCGTGGACACGTGCCGGAGTGCCGATCCCGGGCGCGACCTCACCCGCGCAAGTCTTTGCGAAGCTCTTCCTCAACGGCTCCTCCAGCGAGATCGACGAGCAGGTGCTGCGTCTGCGCATGGGCCAGAGCATCATGGACACCGTGCATGATCAGGCGAGGGCGCTCACGCGCAGCCTCAGCCATGAGGACAAGGTGAAGTTCGACGAATACCTCACCTCCGTGCGCGAGGTGGAGCAGCAGATGCTCCGCCAGCAGGAGTGGGAGAAGAAGCCGAAGCCCAAAGTGAAGGCGAAAGTTCCCAAAGACATCCGTGACCAGGGCGATGTGATCGGCCGGGCCAAATTGATGTTCGATCTCACGCACCTATCGCTGCAAACCGACAGCACGCGCCTCGTGACGATCATGATGGAAGGCTTTTTCATCACACCGCCCATCGAAGGCGTCGAAGAAGGCTACCACACGCTCTCGCATCACGGCCAGAACGCCAAGAAGCTCGAACAGCTCGCCTTGATCGAAGACGAGCACATGCGCGCCTTTGGCGACCTGCTGCGCAAGCTCAAACAAACGCAGGAAGGCGGCCAGAGCGTGCTCGACCGCACCATGGTGCTCTACGGCAGCAACATGGGCAACGCCAGCAGCCACGACAATCGCAACCTCCCCGTCATCCTCGCCGGCGGCGGCTTCAAACACGGCCAGCACCTCGCCTTCGACCAGGGCAACAACCACCCGCTCGCCACCCTCTACGTCAGCATGCTCCAACGCCTCGGCATCGAGACCGACCGCTTCGGCAGCGGCACCACCACCATGCGCGGGCTGGAGATGGCATGACCCGCGATAGACCGCGCCATCCCCCACGTTGTCGCGCTACCCTCATGTTTCGTTTTCTGTCTCTTTTCGCGTTCTTCAGTGGTTCTTCTTTCGCCGCGGTGCCGGTCGCTGCCTTTTTGGAAGGGCACTGCGTCGAGTGTCATGACGCGGATGTGAAGAAAGGCGGGCTCGATTTGACCGCGCTGAACATGGACAAGCTCGATCCTGCCAGCTTCAAGCCGTGGCAGCGCATCTTTGAGCGTGTGCGCGACGGAGAGATGCCGCCGAAGAAGAAGCCGCAGCCGGAGACGAAGGAAAAGGAGCTGTTTCTCGCCGCCTTGAAGGAACCGCTGCTCGAAGCGGACAAGGCCGACATCGCTGCGAATGGCCGCGTGCGCAGCCGCAGGCTCACGCGGGTCGAGTATGAGCACACCATGCACGATCTGCTCGGTATCGACATTCCGCTGAAGACGTTGCTGCCGGAGGATCGGGCCTCGCATGGCTTTGAAACGGTCGCGGATGGCCAGCAGCTCTCGCATCACCAGCTCGCGCGCTACCTCGACGTGGCCGATCTGGCTCTCGACGATGCGTTCGACCGCGCCACGAAAGGCGATGCGACTTACGCGAAGCATCACACGCCTGAGATGCTGATCAAAAACCGCGGGGGTAATTATCGCGGCCCCGATTTGAAGAAGGGTGAGAGCATCACGTGGCCCATCGGGCTGCAATTCTTTGGCCGCACGCCAACGTGGGCTCCGGCGAGCGGCTGGTATCGCATCACGCTGCGCGGCGTGCGCGGCATCAATCCCACTGACGATGGCGCGGTTTGGGGCACGCTGCGTTCCGGCTACTGCGAATCGAACGCGCCACTGCTCTACATGATCGGCCTCGTCGAAGCCACGGCAACGCCGCGCGACATGACCTTCGAGGCCTGGATCGAAAAAGACCATCGCCTGGAGCTGCGGCCGAACGACGGCACGCACAAACGCGCGCCCACTGGTGCGAAAGGCGGCAATGTGAGCTTTGTGGGCCGCAATCTTGAAAAAAAAGGCTATCCCGGCATCGCGCATCGAGGCATCGACATCGAACGCATCTATCCCATCGCGAATGCCGATGGTGTGAGGAAGAAACTCTTCGGCGGCGACGGCCTGGAGGCGCTGAAGGCCGAAAACATCGACAAACTCGTCAATCGCTTCGCAACTCGTGCGTTTCGCCGCCCGGTCACCGAGGCTCAAAGTGCTCCGTATCGCGAAATCGCGGCCAAATCACTCAAGGATGGCGATTCCGTGCTCGAAGCCCTCCGCGCGGCCTATCGCGCTATTTTGTGCTCGCCGCGCTTTTTGACCTTCATCGAGGCTCCCGGCCCTCTGGACGACCACGCCATCGCTTCGCGCCTCAGTTTCGCTCTGTGGTGCTCCATGCCCGATCAAGAGCTGCTCGAACTCACGAGTCAAAACAAACTCCGCGACCCGCAAACGCTCGCGCAGCAGGTCGAGCGGCTGCTTTCGCACTCCAAAGCCAAACGCTTCATCGCCTCGTTCACCGATCAGTGGCTCAAGCTCAATCAAATCGACTTCACCACGCCTGACACGCGTTTGTTCCGCGACTTCGATCCCGTCGTGCAGGAGTCCATGCTGCAAGAAACCCGCGCCTACTTCACCGAGTTGCTGCGTCGCGATTTGAGCATCACCAGCCTCATCGACTCCGACTTCGCCTTCCTGAACGGCCGTCTCGCAAGGCACTACTTGGGAGACAATCAGACAATGAGACCATCCGACAAGGAGAAGAAGCGCCAGAGCGAGACTCTCCCTGTCGCATGGTCTGAAAGTCTCATTGTCTCTGCTCCAAAACCCGGTGATGGCCTTCAAAAAGTGACGCTGGCTTCGCATTCAAAGCGCGGCGGCCTCGTTACGCAGGGCGCGATCCTCAAAGTGACCGCCGATGGCACCAGCACCTCGCCCGTGGTGCGAGGCGTGTTCGTCAACGAGCGCATTCTCGGCAATCACATCCCGCCGCCACCGCCGGGCATTCCGGCCATCGAACCGGACATCCGCGGCGCGACGAGCATCCGCGACCAACTCGACAAGCATCGCAACAACGAAAGCTGCGCCAGTTGCCATCAAACCATCGACCCGCCCGGTTTCGCGCTCGAAAACTACGACCCCGTCGGCATCTGGCGCAAAGGCTACGGCAAGGACGACAAAGGCGCGAAGATCGATCCCTCCGGCCGCACACCCGAAGGCGCGACCTTCAGCGACCTCGCCACGTGGCAGCAAATCTACACGCAACAGCCCCAGCAACTCGCCCGCGGCTTCGCCACCCACTTCCTCACGTATGCTTCCGGTGCTCCTCCGCGCTTTAGCGATGAAGCCGCGCTCGACGACATCGCGAAGAAGACCACGAACCTCCGCTCCATCATCCGCGAAGTGGTTTTGAGCGACATTTTCCGCGCCAAGTAACGTTTCACCGCACTATGAGCACTTTCACGTTCCAAAAACACCTCTCCCGTCGTGCCATACTGCGTGGCGCGGGCATCACGCTCGGCCTTCCGCTGCTGGAGGCGATGACGCCGGCCATTGCGGCGGTGAAGGAGACAAAGCGGGCGAAGCGCTTTGTCGGCATGAGTTTGGCGTTGGGGCTGCACAATCCGAATTTGGTGCCGGAAGGCTCGGGACGCGCTTACAAGCCCTCGCGCTATCTCGCGGGCATTCAGGATCTTCGTGAAGATTTCACCGTGGTGTCGGGTTCATCGCATCCAGGCGTCACGGGAGGTCACACGGCCGAAGGAAGCATCTTTTCGGCTTGCCCGAATGCGCGGGGCTCGACGACGCGAAACACGATCTCGCTCGACCAGCTCATGGCGAAGCATCTGGGGCATGAGACGCGGTTTCCATCGCTCGTTTTGAACACGAACTCGCAGACGAGCCCGAGCTACACGGAGAACGGCTCGATGATTCCGGCGGAAAACAGCGCGATGAAGCTCTTCACGCGACTTTTTGTCGATGACACGCCTGCGGAGCAGGAGCGGCAGGCCGAATTGATCCGCCAGGGCCGCAGCGTGATGGATGTGGTCGGCGCAGAGGCGAAATCGCTCCAGCGCGAGCTCGGCTCCGGTGATCGTGACAAGCTCGACGCGTGGTTCACCAGCGTGCGCGAGCTGGAGCAGCGACTCGCCGCGAACGAGGCCTGGACGCACAAACCGAAGCCGAAGGTGAAGCTCGCGCCGCCGCGTCAGATCCCGCGAGACAACGAAGTGGCCGTCGAGCGCATCTATCTCGACATCGTGCACATGGCGCTGGCCACCGACAGCACGCGTTTCATCACGCTGCACGTCACCGGCAACAACGTGCAGGGCATCGAAGGCGTCGATGAAAGCTACCACAACCTCAGCCACCACGGCATGGACGAGGAAAAGCTCGCGCAGCTCGCCCTCGTCGAGCAAGGCGTCATCCACGAATGGGCCGCCTTCCTGCGCAAACTGAAGACCGACAAACTGCTCGACGACACGATGGTGCTGCTCACCTCGAACCTCGGCAACGCCAGCAGCCACGACAACAAAAACATGCCCGTGCTCTTCGCCGGCGGCGGCTTCAAACACGGCCAGCACCTCGCCTTCGACCAAAAGGACAACTACCCGCTGCCGAATCTCTATTTGAGCATGCTGCACCGCCTCGGCATGCAGGACGAGTCATTCGCGACGAGTTCGGGCGAGATGAGCGGATTGGCGGCAGTGTGAGGCTTTGGCCTGCTGCACCGCACGGCTTTCGCTGCCTCAGCTTCCTTTTCGCATGAGCGTGAGGAAGTCGTCCTGGCTGATGATCGGTGACTGGCAGCGGATGATGCCGCGTCCGAGGTCGCAGAGCATGTCTCCGCGTCCCAGCAATGCCTCGCCGCCACCTTCGCCGAGAATGATGCGCGAATTGGTGTCCTTGGTGACACGGAGACAGACCTTCATCGGCAGATTGGCGCTGATGAGGCCGGTGACGATTGTGCGGTCCGGGCGCTGCGTGGCGAGGATGAGATGAATGCCGGCGGCGCGGCCCTTGGCGGCGATGCGCGCGACGAGGCTCTCGAATTCCTTCTTTTCCGCCTTGCCGCTGAGAATGAGGTCGGCGTACTCGTCGAAGATGATGACGCGGAAAGGCAGGTCGGCGCGGCCTTTGTCGAAACGTTCACGCAGGCTCATGAGATTTTCCGCGGCGAGCTGCTGGTAGCGCTGCTCCATTTCCTCCACGGTCTGCCGCAAGAGGATGAGCGCGTCATCGAGCGTGGTGAGGACCGGGTTCGCGAGCCAGGGTGAGGCTGAAATGCCGCCGAAGGTGAGCACCTTGGGATCCACGATGGAGAACTTCAGCGCGGAGGACGTGTTGCGTGAGGCCAGGGAGGCGACGGCGGACTTTAGAAACTCGCTTTTGCCACTGCCGGATGTACCGCCCACGAGCATGTGGCAGGTGTTTGGACTGGCGAGGTCGGCGATCAATGCCTCGCCCGTGACCGAAAGGCCGACGGGGAAAGCCAGGGGGCTGGCGGTGGCCGCGTCGCGCAGGCCGGGCATGCTCATCATGTCCGCCCACATCACCAGCGTTGGACGCGGACGCGGAATGTCCACCGTCACATGTCCGGGCGCGGCGTCGATGATCGGCGGTTCCTGCAAGCCGAGCGCGACCTGCAGATCTTTTGCACGTGCGGCGAGCGCCACCACCCGCACGCCATCCGCCGGTTGCAGGCGGTAACGCAGAAGCTGCGGCGCGGAGATGCAGTCGATGACCTCGACGCTGAGATTGAAGCTGGCAAAGGCTTGCTCGATGCGCGTGGCGATGCCGGCGCCATCACCATCTTCACTTTTGGAAACGGAGACGATGCGCGAGGAGGCGGCTGGTTTGCTGTCAGTCGCGGATTCCGGAGCCGGGAAGGATTTGAGCTTCTCCCAGACGGGACGCAGCTTGCCGTGGATGAAATCGAGCGCCTTTTTCTTGGGGAAGGGGATGTCACCCGCAACCGCCTCCTCCAGCAGCGTGCGCGCGGCATGGATCTGCGCGATCTCCTCCACGCCGAAGACGTAAATGTCGAGGAACTTCCCGCGGGCGGCCTCGAGCTGCTGGCGCGTGGCGGTCCAGGTGCGGGCGGGAACCACGGGCAGCTCCGGCGTGCGCAGCATGATGACGCGGATGCCGAGATTGCGATGATCGAGTTCCCATGCGTGGTTGGCGATGGCGCTCCAGCGGCGTGCATTTGCGCCACCCTCGAAGCCGAACAGACGCACCTTCGTCTCCCATTGCCAGCGCACGGTGAAGTAGCTGGACTCCTCATGCCGTGACACTGTGAGACCACACTGGCCGTGCGCGGCCTCATGCACAAACCACCAGAGCATTTCGGCATTGAAACGGCAAAGATCGGACGAGGGATCGAGATGGCGCTGCACGAGCGAATGAAAACGCTCCTGCAGGCTCTGCTCGGCACCCGTGTCCTCATCCTCCCAACGCCTCGCGGCTTCGCGGAGTAATTTGCGCACGGCCATTTCCGGGCGGCCTTGAAAGGTGCGCTCCAGCCACGCGTCGTCGAGTCCGCGTGCCTGTGGGAAATGGCCCGTCTCGCTGGCGGTGAGGCGCAGTTGGATGAGACCGCGTGCCTGCTTGAGGTCGATGCCTTCGAGGCTGAGCGGCGGACTGCGGAAGCGCTGCTTCTGCGCGTCCTGGAAATGCGGCTCGATGCCTTTCTCCCACGGTTCGCTGTTCGATGTGACAACGGTGATCTGATGCGGCACCTCGGCGAGGAGAAACTCCGCCACATTGGAAAAGGCTTTGGCCAGCGCCGGGTTGTCCGCATACGCGTCGGTTTGATCAAAACAGAACACGAAGGGACGGTAGTAGCCCGCCAGACAGCCCAGGGCCACAAGCCGACGGCGACAGGCTTCGTTGTCGTCTTCCTGCTGGGCCACATCGCCCGCGCTCAGACCAATGGCCTGCCGCATGTCGTCGTCGATGGGCATGGCCGCGATCCAGTCCATGCAGGCGTTGCGCAGGTCGAGGTGGTCGCGTTTGAGCACGAGCGTGAACAGGATGCGCAGCCACGCCAGACGTTCGCGCGTCGGCAATCCTGTGAGTTCAAGCATGCCGGCCAGCGCATCATAGCTTTGAGGGATGACCACGCGCAGCCAGTCGCTCCACGTGTGCTCGCGTGCCAGCAGGCCGAAGGCATCCAGTGGATGGCGGCGCAGGTAAGTGACTGCAGCGTTCACATCCTTGGCGGGCAGCGTGCCGCGTTCGATCAAGCTGGCCACCAGATGAGTGAGCACGCCACAGGCAAAGGCGTCCAGTTGCGAGGGCGCGCCCGCCTTGCCGCCTTCTGGATAGTTCAGCTCCTGCACGGTGCGGTGCAACAGAGAGCGCCAGCACGCCTCCGGGGAGACGAAGGGCCGCAGATACACCAGCGTGCCCCGTTTGTGCAGCCGTTTGAACAAACGGGCGATCAGATGGCTTTTGCCATAACCCGGCTCCACGGAGAGCACGAGCTGCGCCTTCACCGGATGCTCCTGCGTGCGCGGCAGAGGCTGGGCCACGAGCGTTTCAAAAGCCTCCACCAGCGCATCAAGCGCCCGGTCATTCAGTCCTGCCACGGACTCGGCCTCACGCCGCGGATCCGTGGTGATGTCGTCGAGAAAGGGGTTGGGCATGGCGTTGCGTCCTCACTCCTTCATGCGCACAAACAGATAAGGCTCCTTTTGGATCAGCACCGCCGCCGCGCGCGCGGCCGTGCTGGCGAATGACCAGTCGCCCTTGCCCGGAATGAAAATGCCCTGTTCGCACAACTGCTGCACCGGCCGCTTGATCTCCTCCGCCGTGCAACCCAGCGCTGCTTGCAGGCTGGCGATCTCCACATCCGGCAGCCGCCTCCGTGCGCGCACGGCGCGGTAGGTGTCGATCACCATCTGATGCGTGATGCTTTTGGGCGGCTCGGTGCTTGCCGTGGATTGAACTGCGGTCGGAGTGGTGGTTGCGGTCGCCTCCGCAGGCGTTTCCCCGGTCTCCTCATCGAGCAGTGTCCGGAGAGCCGGCGCATAGGTGTAAAGCACACGCGCACCCTCGGTCAGACGCACGAGCAATCGTTGTTGCTCAAGCACGCGCACACAGGTCTTGATGGCAGGTTCTTTGATGCCCATGCCCTTGAGCAGCACGGTGCGGATTTTTGCCAACGTGAACACGCGCCCGCGTCGTTGCTCCGGGAGCACGCGCCGGAGCACCTCATCCGCCTTTTCCTCCGGCGTCACTTCGACGGGCATCTGGCCGGGCAGCCAGCAACGTGTGACCTTGCCTTTTTGCACCATCTGCACCTCACCTGCGACGCTCATGTCCACGAGCTGTCTCAGGCGCTGCTGCTTCATGCTGGCTTTCGTCGTGCCGATCAGCTTGCTTTGGGAAACACCCGCCGCGCCGGCGGCCTCAAGCTGCGCGAGAACCTGGGCTCTGAAGGCTTCGTCTGGCGACGCGCTGGCGTGGTGGGTGGTATTCATGGCCGGATTTCAGTGCATCTCCTAGCGTGCTTCACGTCAAGCTCAAGCGGTGTGTCAGTCTCCGCGCCACGATAAAGCTGCACGATTTGCCCTTCCGCATCGTTTTCGCGGCTCATTGCCATGAAAACACTGCTGCTCGCGATTTCGTCATTCGTCATTGCCTCACTTCGTTCGCTACTTCGGAGCAGCACACGCTTCGCGGTGCTGGCTGTCTCGTTCTGCCCTGCTCTGGCTTCGTCATTGGCTGCGAAGCAGCCAAACATCATCCTCATGATGGCGGATGACATGGGCTTCTCGTGCATCAGCCCGTATGGAGGCGAGATCCACACGCCGAACTTGCAGAAGCTCGCGGACGAGGGGCTGCGCTTCACGCAGTTCTACAACAACGCCAAGTGCACCACCACGCGCGCGTCGCTGCTCTCCGGCATGTATCCGCGCAACAGCGGCAATGCGATTCCGCCGAACATCGCGACGGTGGGCGAGCAGATGCGCGCAGCAGGCTATCGCACCGCGTTGTGCGGAAAATGGCATCTCGGCAGCAAGGCACCGCAGCGGCCCTTCGACCGCGGATTCGACGAGTATTACGGCCTCATGGATGGCTGCTGCAATTTCTTCAACCCGGCCCAGGCCGATCCACCGTTCAAAGGCGGCCGCGTGCGTCCCTTCGGCCACAACGACGAACTGATCACCGAATTTTCGCCCGGCTACTACACGACGGACGCGTTCACCGATCACGCAATCAAGACGATCAAGCGCTTCCATGCGGAGGAGAAACCGTTCTTCCTGCATCTCGCCTTCACCTGCCCGCATTACCCGCTGCATGCGCCGCCGGAGGACATCGCGAAGTATCGCGGCAAATACAAGGCGGGTTGGGAGGCGATGCGTGAGGCGCGTTACGCACGGCAGAAGTCGATGAATTTGTGGGACACGATGCCCGCGCTGTCCGAAACCGACTCGAAAGCCTACAAATGGGAAGGCTCCAATCAGGACTGGGAAGACCTTCGCATGGCCACGTATGCGGCGATGGTCGATCGCATGGATCAAAACATCGGCCGCCTGCTGAAGGCGCTCGATGAACTCGGCATCGCCGACAACACGCTGATCATGTTCCTTTCAGACAACGGCGGCTGCACCGAAGAACCCGGTGGACGTGATGACACGCAGCAGCCCGGCATCGTGAGCACCTACACCGCCGTCGGCCCGTCATGGGGCTGGGCGCAGAACACGCCGTTCCGCCGCTACAAGAGTTGGGTGAACGAAGGCGGCATCAGCACGCCCTTCATCGTGCGCTGGCCCGGACAGGTGAAGGCAAACACGAAGACGAATCAAATTGGCCACATCATCGACATCGTGCCGACGTGCCTCGAAGCCGCCGGCGCGAAGCCGGTGACCGAAAGCCATGGCGAAAAGACCGCATCGCTCGAAGGCAGCAGCCTGCTTTCTGTTTTCCGCGGCGAACCACGCACACCGCCCGCCGAGCTGTGCTGGGAATGGAGCGGCAATTGCGCTGTGCGTCACGGAAAGTGGAAGCTCGTGTGGGACACCGCGGCGAAGCCGGTGAAGTGGGAGCTTTACGACCTCGAAGCCGACCGTACCGAGATGCATGACCTCGCAGCAGAGAAACCCGAGCTCGTGAAGGAACTCACGGACGCCTACACAAAGTGGGCCAAGGCCACTGGCCGCAAACTGCCCGGCGAGACGAAGAAGAAAAAAGGCGGGGACGATTGAGCGATATTGAGTCGCACGTCACAACTCCACCACCGCACAACGATGGGTGAACAGGAGACGGCAAGCGATCTTGTCAGTCGCAAGGTTCAGCATTCGCGAAAGTACTTCACGATACGTCTCAAGCTGCGGGCGATAACCGTCCACACGAGCCGCCAGAGCCTCATCCGAATCGGTTTTGTCCGTTTTGAAGTCCAAAATGGTCGCGCGGTCCTTTTCGAGCATGACTCGGTCGAAGGTGCCGCTGAGCCATTCGCCGTTGAGGAGGATTTCGAAGCGCTTTTCGCGCCAGCAGATGGCCTCGGGCGAGGGACGGCTCAAAATGGCGCGGATGTCGGGTGATTGAAGGCTGCGGCGCACTTCGTCTTCGGCTCGCACGCGGGCGTTTTCGTCGCCGCAGGGCACGGCGGCCCATTTTTGGGCGAGTTGATCGTCATTGGCCTCATCGAGCCATTCGATCTGCTCAAACAGCGCGTGGACCAACGTGCCGTAAGCACGCGCAAAACGGCCGCCGCGTGAGAAAAGCGTCTTTCCGGTCACCACACTCGTTTCACTGCCGCTCGGTGTGCGACGCACGGGACGTTGGCGGGCGACGGAGGTGATTTCGGGCGCGATTTGCGTCGTGGGCTGCTCGGGCGGGTTTTCGCGGATGACGTGTTCGAACCAGCGGCGGTCGGTGGAGCTGGTTTTGGATTCGTAACCGATTTCGGCACTCACGCCTCCGAAGCGCACGGCGGGTTTTTGGCGTCCACCGGCCAGGGTGAGCTCCAGCAGCTTGACGAAGTTGTTCGAGGTGGAGCTTTCGGAGCGCGGCTCGGCGATGATGTAGTTGGCGTGCTTGGCGCGGGTGAGGGCGACGTAGAATTTGCACAGCTCCTCGTAGGCAGCCTCGGCCTCGCGTTCCTCGCGGTAGCGGGCGAGCACGGGATCAGCCTTCACGATTTCGGAGGGCGGGAGGTCGAAAACCCACTCGACATGCCGTTTGCGGTCACGCTTCACGCCGATTCCGCGGCGCACTTCGGTGAGCTTGCCGCCCTGCACATCGGGCAGGATGACGCAGTCGAAGGTGAGGCCCTTCGATTTGTGAATCGTCATGACCTGCACGGCGTTGCGCGTGTCCGGCTCGCGCACGGTGTAGCCGGCGGCGTAGGCGAGGAATTCATCGACATCGCGGCTGCCGCCTTCGTCAAAAAGCCGCGCGGCGAGCGCGAAGTCCTCCGCGCGGCGCTGGCTGAAGGCATCGAGCGGCACGCGGGCGGCGGCGAGCTTGTCGAGCCAGTCACGCAGCACGCTTTCAAAGCCGTGCTCGAAGAGATGACGCAGCACTTCATCGGCGAGACGGCCGGGCGAGTGGTTTTCGAGCAAGGCGCGGAAGGGCGTCATGCGCAGGTGCTCCCACGCGAGCGTATCGCCGGGATGCGCGGCCACTTTGAGCAGACTGAGCAGCGCCAGCGTGAGCGCATTGTCCGTGGCGATGCTGACCTCCGACTCGCACATGACGGGAATGCGGCTCGGCGAGTGCGAGCGGATGTGATCGACGAGGGCGCGGCCGGTTTTGTTGTCCTGCACGAGGATCGCGCAGCTCAGTCCGCGGGCGACAGGCTGGATTTCCTCCAAAAGGCCGACGGTGAGGGCAAAGCGGTCGTCCTCGCTGACTTTTTCGCCATCGGAGGGCTGCGGATGGAGCAGCATGGAGTGACCGGGGAGCGAATCGTGGATGCGTGCGACGGTGTGCGGCCGCCACTGCCAGCGCTGGCGGGCTTCTTTACCGATCTCGAGCGCGACGAGCGCGGACTCGCTGCCGAAGACGCGGTTCACGAGGTCGATGACGTCATGGCCGCTTCGCCAGGAGACATTCAGCGGACGCGCGTGGATGCGGTTCTCGGTGCCGGCGTTGTATCTGGAGTAGATGTCGTGAAACAGGCGCGTGTCGCCGCCGCGCCAGGCGTAGATGGCTTGTTTGACATCGCCGACTTGGAAAAGCGTGCGCTCGTCGCTGTTGTCCTGCACGGCCTCGTCGATGAGGTTTTCGATGACGGACCACTGGACGTAATTCGTGTCCTGAAACTCATCGAGCAGCCAGTGGTCGTAGCGGGCGTCGAGTCGGTAGTCGATGCGCAGCTTCGTTTCATCATCGAGGGCCTGCGTGAGCAGCGGGCGCGGCATGTCGGCGGCGAACTCATGCCCGGCGAGGATGAGCTCCATGTCCTGAAAGGTGAGCCGTCCGCGACGCCGCACCTGACGTGACCACGCTTCTTCATAGAGGCTGAGCACCTCCCACACGCCGTGCGTGCGCTCCAGCCGCACGCGCAGCTCCGCGCCGACGATGTGCGTGACGATGGGAATGAGCACCTCGCAGGCCTCGGCGCCGAGCTGCTGCTTCTGGCGGTTCACCATGATCTCGCACTCCTCGGCCTCGACCTGGCTCCATACGGGCAGCAGCTTGTCGAGGAAGAATTTCACGCGCTTCGGCAGCGGATTTCCGGGCACATGTTCGAGCGCTTGATCGCGAAACTGTTCCCAAAACTCCCACTGCTCATCGCTGATGCCTTCGACGCTGAAGATCTCGAAAAAGCGCTCGAACTCCGCCTTCAAATCTATGTCCGCGCCGAGCCAGCGGCTGCCTTTCGGCCAGATGGCGCGTGGATTGCCCCACAGCTCCTCGCGCGCGGCGTGGAGCAGGATCTCGTGCTGGTTCTCAACGAACTGATCAAGCACCGCGCGAATGCTGGACTCCTCTTTTCCAAAGGTGGCACGTCGAAACGCCTCCAGAAACTCCTGCTGTGCCGCAAGGCTCTCCGCGCGCGACTTGAGGCCCGGCAGCGATCTCTGAAACACCTGCCGATAGACACGTTCACGCTCCACAGAGCCGAGATGCTCGTTGAGAATCTCGAAATCACCCGCGAGGCCGAACTCCGCCGGAAAACTGCGCAGGATGGACGAGAAGAAGCTGTCGAGCGTGCCAAGAAACAGCCGCGGCATGCGTGAGATGAAGACGCGCAGCAACTGGCGATGATCCAAGCTGCTCATCTCACGCAAGATCGGCCGCAGCGGGTCATCCTTGGCCTCGGGATCGATCTTTTCATCGCCCGCAAGCTTCGCGGCGAAATCCGCGATGGAGGCGGCTTTGGCGAGTTTGACGAGAATGGAGTCGAAGAACTCGCCCGCGGCCTTCCGCGTGAAGGTGACGGCCACGATGCGCTCCGGCGTGACCTCTTTGCCCGCGAGCAACTGCTGCCCCATGAGCGCGATGAAGCGATTCGTGAGCTGCCACGTCTTTCCCGAGCCCGCGGAGGCGAGGATCATTTCGTTCGGGATCGTCATGCGGCCTCCTTTCGTGTGAGCAGGCTCGCATCGACAGCCTCCAGCGGCTCGCCGAAGAATAGGCGACCAAATTCATCGCTGAAGGCCAGTTTTTCGGCGGGAGGCCAGAAAACGCGTTCGCGGATCGCGGCGATGACGCCTTCGGTGCAGGCGCGGGCACTATCGAGCAGGCGGCCTTCGAGTTCCGGCCAGGGATCGAGGCCGATGTCGGCCTTCGTTTTGCCGAGCGTGACATGCGCAGTCGTGATCGGCACGCCGGGGAAGCGCCGCTCCATCGCGAGTCGGTAGAGCGGAAGTTGCAGATCGGTCCAGCGGGCGGCGTCGCCGTTGCTGCGATGCGTGAGGAGCCACGCGGGCAGTGTGGCGGGATCTTCGCTGCGTTTGAGCTTGGCGATGTGGTATTCCTCAACAGTGTGGCGGGCGCGACGCAGCGAATCGTAAGGCGAGGACGTTTTGAAGTCGATCAAGCGCACGCCGAACTGCGCGTGGCGCTCCACGCGGTCCACGATGCCGCTGATGGTCATGCCGGCGAAGGTCCACGGATCATCGTCGGGGCTGATGCGCGTCTCCGCGGCCTCGATGCGCCAGCCTTTGCGCCGCTCTTGGGCCTCAAACTCCGCCCACCAGCCGAGACGCTGCCGCGCGGACTCGCGCTGGATGGTCACCGGCACGGTGAGACGCGGGCCGTAGAGGCCGTGCAGCTTGCGGTCGAGGATGGCGTGAAAGGCGGCGCGGATGACATACGGATCGGTGGCGGCGCTGGCATCCGGTTCGTTCGCAAACTCCTCCAGCACCGCGTGCATGAGGCTGCCGAACTCCATGTGATCCATCTCACCGCAGTTGGTGTCGATCTCCTCCATGCGCAGGCCGTGCCGCAGGTAAAAGCGGAACGGGCACATCAAATAGCTGCGGAACTGCGTGACGCTGAGCTTGTGAAAAATGGTCGCGTCATCCGGCAGCGGCTCCGGCTGCAGACGCCATGCGAGCTGCCACGGCATCGGATCGACATGACGCGGCGGCTTTTTGAAGAAGTGCAGCGTGCGTGCGGGCAGCTCCGCGTCCGGACACTGAAAAAGCAGGCGTGAGGGCCGCAGCGGCTCCTCCGCGGTGCCGGTACGGCCAAAGATGAAATCGACGCGTCCGCCCTGCCGGCGGCTTTCGATGAGCGCGGTCATTAGTGAGGCATCTCGTGCGAAACGCGTGTCATTGTGCCGCAGGCCGAGCGCGCGGCGTGCGCTGTCCGGCAGGAAGGCGTGGCCGAGGATGGCCTCGGGGGCTTTGCCGTCATTCATGCCGGTGATGACGAGATGCGGCGCGTCCTCCCAGAGCAGTTCGAGCCAGCCTTGCAGGTCGATATCGCGCGCTTTGCGGTCGGGATAAAAAACCTGTTCATCAAGCACGAGCAGCAGCAGCTCGAGTTTGTTCGCTGCATCGAGCGGTGCGGGAAAACGTGCCACCGCGGGGCCTTCGAGCGTGTCGAGCACCTCGGTGATCTGTTTGGCGATCTCCGCGAAGACCGCGTCCTGTGGTCGGTTCGCGCGGAACTCGCGTTCCTCAAACACCGTCGAGAGGAAGGTGGTGAGCCCCGTGGCGAAATCCGCGCCGGAGAGCAAGGTGAGCACGTCATTCATCCACGCGAGCGCGGCGGGCACGGCGCTGGCGCGACGTTTTTCACTGCTGAAGACCCGCGGCGCGAGTTCGAGCGCATCATCGAGCGTGTCCGGCAGCGATTCGATGGCGAGCTGGTCGAAATCATCGAGGAGCGACTTCATCGAGGGTTTTTGACCCGTGACGAGGCGCTGGATGGTGTCCGTCACGTCGGGACAGCGCACGAGTTCCATCACCGCGCGAAAGGAACGCGTCGCCGCGAGCTGCGAGAGCACGCGCAGCAGATAAAACACACCATGAGTGCTCATGCGGCGGCCAGCCGGGTCAAAGGCATCGATGCCACGCGCCGCGAGCGTTTTCTCCAGCGGCGCGGTGATTTCAGCATCTGCCACGCCGAGCGCCGCGATGCTGCCGGGATCGTCATGAACCGCGAGCAACTCCACCGCGGCTTCCGCCTGCTCCGCCGGTGTGCCTGCAACGTGGATCGTTGCCTCCGGCGCGGGAATATCGATGGGTTGCGTGAGCCAGGCCTCCGCCAGCGGACGGCCGAACGCGTCGAAAAAATCCGCGTGCGAGCGCTCCGGCGCGTGAATGAGAATCTCCACCGGCAGCGTCCGTGACCAGCGTTTCAATGCTTCGATTGCCAGCGCGGATGGATCGAGCACGCCCGCCATCACCACTCGGGAAATGTCCAGCGGAGGCATTCCCTGCCACGCAGAACGACGACGCGTGGCCTGCCAGTCGGCAAGGCCTGCCTGCTCGGTCACTCGAACACATTGGCGTTCGATTTTTGCCAGATCTGCCCAACGTTCCGGCTCGCGGTCGGAATCGGCAAACTCACGCGCGACATCCGCGATGGAGAGACCCTTTTCATTCAGCGTCTCGCGCAGTTCCAGCAGATCGCCCGCGGTTTTCAGCGCCCAGGTGAAGCCACGCTCCACCGGATCGATGGGAAACAGATGACGATGCGCCGCGAAGTCCAGCCGCATCATCTCCGCGGCCCAGATGAGCAGCGTCTGCACGCGATCCGCGGCCTGCACCTCCGCGATGCGTTCCGGCGACGTGAGAAAATCCGGCGTCACCACGCGCGGCGGCAGCACCGCGGCGTTCTTTTCCGCCGCATGCATCGCCAGTACCTCACGCAGCCTGCGGCCCGCGTTTCGCGTCGGCACGATGATGAGCATCCCGCTCAAATCGAGCGCGCCGGTGCTATCCCAACCCGCCGCCACATGCTTTGCCGCCGCCCGTACCAGTGAGCGATCCCAGCCCAGAAAATGCCGCCGCAGCTCTGGTTCAGGCTCTAGGCTCAGCACAGGCCCTGATGCGGCCTTTTCCAGCGTGGGCACAGGAACGGCCGCCAGATCGAAAAGATCGGGTTGATCGTCGGAAACACTGTTTTTGGGCCTGCGTGCCATGAAGGGGAAATGACGAATTCAGAGCCGAGCGGAGCGAGACAGACTGCCGGAGGCAGCCCGAAGGGAAGCGAAGCGCATCAATGGCGAATGACGAATGAATGTCGAAGGACGAATTCGGCCTCAGGATTTCCTTTCGCGTCATTCTTGCCAGCGCGTGGCTTTCTGTTCAGAATCCGCACCACCATGCCCGCGCTTCAGCTTCAATTCCAAGGCACTTCCGTCGCCTGCGGCCTCGACAAGATCGACCGCTCGAAACTTTACGGCTACATCGACTCCGAGGTGCTCGATGAGCAGCAGCGGCCCTGCCGCCTCGCCACGCTCGCCTCGGATGGACGCACGCTCATGCCCTCCGGCGGTGTCGCGCTCGCCTATCTCTCGCCGAACGGCCTCTGGCGTGACAAAGGCGATCTCAAGGCCGTGAATCTCGAAGGCCAGCCCATCGAGCCCGTCATCTCCACCTTCAAAGCGCCCGTCGATCTCACGCAAACCGCCAGCGCAGAGGACGTGCTCGATCACAACATCCGCATGTCCTACCTCCTCACGCCCGAGGGCGATGGCGCGGCATTCCCAGCTGCGCTCCTGAGCGAACTCGCCGCGGGAAAGATCTACACCTTCCCCTTCAGCTACCGCGGCGGTCTCACTGCCGACACCGCCTTCCTCATGCAAGGCCACGACGGCAGCACCTGGCTCCTCGTCGGCAAAAAAACCAACATCCAGCTCATCAGCTTCGAGCAACAAGCCGCGCTGGCGGATGAAGCGGGTGCTGAAGAGGACGCCGAGAGCGAAGAAATCGATTTCGGCATGATGTGACCGCTGCGCGGAATGACGAAACCCGAATGAGGAATGCCGAATGAATGACGAAACCCCAATGACGAACCATCACGCGAGTCCTTCGACATTCGTGCTTCGGACTTCGTTCGTCATTCGACATTCCTCATTCGTCATTTGACGCAAAACTTTCTTCAACACCTCAACCTCACTTTTCACCCCAATGCCCCAGATCAACCTAACGGACAACAGAGGTCGCGACGCCGTCGTCTCCACGCAAAGCGTCAGCAGCCCGCCGGGCTATCGTTGGATCGATGTGGACGGCACGCAGGCCGAAAACCGCAAAATCCTGCGCTCCACCATCCAGCAGGACGAGTCCACGCTCGCCGCAAAGGCCGGCGGGCTCGATGCGCTCTCCGATCTGCTCATCAGCGGCGATCCTGAGGTCGATGTGGAACAGTTCGGCCGCTTTTTGAGCGAAACTTCCCGCGTCTATGTGAATCCGGAGAACGCCATCGTGCATCACATCTCGCACTGGGAGATCGTGCGCGATCCCGAGGGCAATGAGAAGGAGCGCCGCCCGCAGAAGGTCAGCGAGCAAAACGTCGCCACCGAGATCCCGCTGAAATGGACCGGCAAGCTCATGAAGAAGGCGGATGCGATGAAGCGCTTCGTCTTCAGCGGGAAAATGCAGATCCAGCACGTCAACGGCCTCACCTACGACTTCCTCCACAGCATGGCCAAGGATCTCGCCACCAGCGAAAGCCTCCTGCTCCTCGGCGCGGGTACCAAAGGTAGCGAGCCTCTCACCTTCCGTCGCGGCGGCCTCGCCTACCGCGGCTTCCTCGAAGGCCGCGTCGATGGCGCGAAATACGCGCTCATCCTGCATCTCTCGAATCAAGAACTCAAAAAGCCTGCGCAGGGATGACCCCCAAGCTTCCGCAACATGCCAGCTACTGATCAAGCCATTGCCGCACGCGAAGAATTGTTGCGGCGAATCAAAATCCCAGATGAGTCATGGGATGAGCGCTGCAATTCAGTGATGATCGCACTTCGAGAATTCCAGAACGGATTCGAGGTTGATCAGTGCTGCGTTAGCTGCGGAGAACCGATACACGTAGCCGCACACGGCCAACCTCCTTGTGCTTGGACCACTGATTGCTCCTGCCACCAATCCAAAAGCACTTTCCGCGGACTCTGAAATCCAACCCAATCTTACCATGATCGACAAATCGCGCCTCGAAATCAAACTCGGCACCTACGCCACCGCTCCGGGCGTGGCGCTGGCTGACACGCTGCTGCTTCCTCGCGTGCAGGCCTATCGCCGAGGCCTCGGCAACCGCATGATCGCGCTCGATTCCAAAGGCGCGAAGGACAAGATCCCCACAGGTGACTTCCTCGTCAGCAAGAAGATCGACGGTGAGTTCAACGTGCTCGTTTTCGACGGCAGCGACGCCCTCCTCGTCAATCCCGGCGGCACCGTGCGCGTGGGACTGCCGCTGCTCGATGAAGCCGCGGCTCTATTAAAGAAGGCCGGCGTCAAAAACGCCATCGTCGCCGGTGAACTGCACGTGCGGCACAGCGATGGCAAACGCGCCCGCGTGCACGACGTCTCGCGCATTGCCCGCAAGCCCGCGAATGCCACCGAGGTCGCTCAACTGGCTTTCGCCGCATTCGATTTGATCGAACTCAATGGCGAGGAAATCGGCGGAGCCTTCGCCACGACGTGGAAAAAGATCCAGGAGCTCTTCCAAGCCGGCGAACGCATCGCACCCGTCGAAACCATCACCACCAGCGGCGCGAAGGGCGTGCTGGAGGCTTTTGAGAAATGGGTCGATGCCGAGGGCGGCGAAGGCGTCGTCGCACGCAGCGATGAAGGCGGCTGGTTCAAAGTGAAACCTCGTCACACCATTGACTGCGCCGTGATCGGCTTCGCCGAAGGTACGGACGACCGGGCCGGCATGCTTCACGACATGCTGCTCGGCATCGCCCGCGCCGATGGGAGCTGGCAGGTGCTCGGCCGTGTCGGCGGCGGCTTCTCCGAAGATGAACGCCGCGCGTTTTTGAGCGATCTGCGCGACATCGTCACGCACAGCGAATACGCCGAGGTGAACAGTGACCGCGTGGCCTACGAGATGGTCAAACCCGAGTGGGTCGTCGAGATTTCCTGCCTCGACCTCATCACGCAAACCACGCGCGGCGCCAGCATCGACCGCATGGTGCTGAATTGGGACGAAGCGGCCGCGACGTGGCGCGTGACACGCCGCCTGCCGCTGTGCAGCCCCATCAGCCCGCAGTTTGTGCGTCGTCGCGAAGACAAAACGCCCAATACGCACGACTGCCGCGTCGATCAGCTCGCCGAGTTCGTCGAAATCCTGCAACTCGACGCCACCGCCGCCGATCTCGCTCTTCCCACCAGCGAAGTGCTCAAACGCGAAGTGCGTGTCAAAGAGCTCAAAGGCAAAAAGATGGTCCGCAAGCTCATGATGTGGAAGACCAACAAGGAAACCGCCCTCACCGGCGAATACCCCGCCTACGTCCTCCATCTCACCGACTTCAGCCCCGGTCGCAAAGAACCACTCCAGCGTGAAATACGCGTCAGCGACTCGCTGGAACAAATCCAAGGTTTCTATGCCGGCATGGAGAAGGAATACTTCGTTGGCGGCTGGAAAGCCCCGTGAGAACGGCATGTCGAATCGTGTCTCACTCCCGGCGGTTTCCAGTAGCGTGCTGGCAGAAAGATTTGTCGCAGGTTTGGAGTGACGGATGACGTTTGGCCTCGTGTCATGACTCCTTCCCTTACTCGTCGCAGTTTTGTGGGCGGTTCCACGGCGGTCGCGCTGGCCGCAGGTCTGGGTGGCCGTGCTGTCGGGGCGGCGCCAGCCGTGTGTCCGGCGCCGCATCCGCTCCTCACGCAGGCAGGGGACTTTTACGATGTCTCACGCGGCAACCCCAAGCCTCAAACACTCCAGGGCGAGGCGCTCGTGAAAGCGAAGCTGACGCCGGAAACGTGGCGTTGCGAAGTGGTGGCCGATCCATTCACCGGCGAGTTCGTCAAGCAGCCCGCGTCACTCGCAAAACAGCTCACGATCGCGGACGGTACGGCGCTCGACCTGCCGATGTTGATGAAGCTGGGCGAGAAACATCGCGTCCGTTTCATCAAGGCGATGCAGTGTCTGAACATCGCCGAGCCGCTCGGCCAGGGATTGTGGGAGGGTGTGCCGCTGCGCGAGGTGCTGCGGCTCTGCGGACGCATGACGAACGTCCGCCGCATCTACTTCTGGGGTTTTCACAACGATGATCCGAAACAGCTCTTCCAGTCCTCCCTCAGCTACACGGAGGCGATGGAGACGCCGCCGGGCGGGCTGCCTGCATTCCTCGCCTGGCGGCTCAATGGCGAGCAGCTCTCGCTCTTGCGTGGAGGACCGGTTCGCATGGTCATTCCGTGGGCGCATGGCTTCAAATCCATCAAGTGGCTCCGGCACATCGCCGTGACGAATGACTACCGTGCCAACGACACCTACGCGGAGCAGAACAACGATCCGGAGTCGCATCTCAAGACCGCCGCCTACATCGACACCAGCGCCGCGAAGTTTCCCGCGGGCGGGCCGGTGTTCATGACCGGTCGTGTCATCTCCGGCCTGTCCGGTTTGCGACGTGTCGAGTACTGGCTGCGTCCGGCGGCAGCAGGCGCGCCTGCGTTGCGGGATGACGATCCGGCATGGGCGTCGGCACGCTGGCAGCCGTGCGAACTCGAATCCGCTCCCGGTGACTGGCGCGGCATTTTGCCCGCAGGCGTGTCATCTAAGGATGTGCTTGGTTTTGACCCGGCCACGGGCAGGCCGCTTTCATGGCCGCTGCCTTACAGCATGGTCTCGTGGTCCGTCGCGCTGCGCGATTTGAAACCCGGGCATTACGAGTTCCGCGCCCGTGCCGTGGACCTCAACGGCTTTGCCCAGCCGGAACCGCGCCCGATGGCGAAGGCGGGCAAAAATGGCCTCGAAGTGCAGCAGTTCGAGGTGGGATGAGATGTGCTGATGCGTTGATGACAGTCCGACTTTTCTGACTCCCTCCGTTTCATGCGCCGCCGCTCGCTCCTGCTCTCGCTCGCCGCCACGACGTTTTGTCGCGCGGCGGAGCGCCCAACGCGGTTTTTCACCGTCGCTCAGCGCGAGGGTCGCTGGTGGCTGGTCACACCGGAAGGCAGGCGCTTTTTCTCCATCGGGCTCAATCATATCGATCCTTCGCCGCTGCGCTTCACATCGAATGGCGATCTGTGGGAACGCAAGTATGGCAACTCGATGGAAAAATGGCTCAAAGAGTCGGTCGCGCCCGATTTGAAAGCATGGGGCTTCAACTCCATCGGCTGGACACAGGAGGTCGTGACGCGAGGGAACACGAATCACCGTCATTCGCGCGCATTCACGTTCGAGGAATACCAGTGGCTCGACATACCCTACTGCCATCAGCTTCCGTTCGCTGATTTTCATCAGTGGGAGGCCGAGACGCGCTACCCTGACTTCAAGAGCCCCGAATTCGCCGAGTGGTGTGACTACGTCGCGCGTGAGCACTGCGCGCGCATGAAGGACGATCCGAAACTCATCGGCTACTTCTACATCGACTGCCCCACCTGGATTCACACCACGCAATACATGCAGTGGAAAGGCCCCATCTTCGATCCGGAGAAGCTCAAAACCGAGGCGGGACGCAAGGAGTTGCGCGAGCTCGCCACGCAGTGGTATCGCATCACCCACGACGCCATCCGCCGCTATGACAAAAACCACCTCATCTTCGGGGATCGTTACGAGGCGAAACAACCCATCGCTGCCGAGGTTGTCGAAGCAGCGCTGCCTTATGTGGACGTGCTCAGCTTCCAGCACTTCGCTCCGCCCGCGCAGGTGACGGCGAATCTCAACCACTGGCATCAAAAGACCGGCAAACCGGTGCTGCTGGCCGACCATGCCATGCAGTTCCGCGATGCGGACGGCAACGGCCGCCACAACGGCGAAGGCTATGCTCAAACACTCGCCGCACTGCGTGAAACGCCCGGTTGCATTGGCTACCACCTCTGCGGCGCGTATCTGCGCAATGAAGCGAGAAAACGCGCACTACGCGATGCTTCGGAGAAAGCGGACACGGAAGCCATCACTGCGATCACCAAGGCGAATCGAGAAGCGGCGGGCTGGATGACAAACTAAAGCTTATCTCCGGCGATCATGGCATTGAAACTTATCTCTTTTCTGTCTCTCACATTCCTCGTCACCTCGCTGTCCGCCCAGGACCCGCTCACTGGCCAATGGTCGCTCAATCTGCCGAATGACGAGAAAGGCTGGCTCTCTGTCGAGAATGACGTGGCCCAACTCATGTGGGGTGTTGGTTCGGCGAGGCCGCTGGAGAAGTTCGAGCGGCAAAACGGCACGCTGAGCTTCGACAAGGGCATCAAACGACCGCTCGCGCCGAAAGAGGAGCCTGCGGTGAAGTATCGCATCTCGATGACTGCGGACGGCGAAACGCTGCGCGGATCGATGCAGCCCGCAAACGGCCCTGAGGTCGTCTTTTCCGGCAAAAAGCAGCCGCCGATGCCTGCGGCTCCGGATTTATCGAAGGTCGTGTTCGGCGAGCCGGTCATGCTCTTCAACGGACGCGATCTCACGGGATGGAGCATGAGCAACTCGGTCAAGAAGAACGGCTGGAACGTGCGCGACGGTCTTCTGTGCAACGACACGCCGAAGACCGATTTCGGCGCCTACGGTGAACACACGAATCTGCGCACCGATGCCGAATTCGAGGACTTCCAGCTTCACATCGAGTATCGACTGCCTCCTGAGACGGGCGGAAACAGCGGCATCTACCTGCGTGGCATGTATGAGGTGCAGGTGACGCACCGCGACAGCAAGATGCAGGGCATCAACGGCCCCGGCGCGGTCTTTGGTCGCATCACACCGACGCACAACGCGGGCAAACCGGCCGGTGAGTGGGATGTGCTCAACATCACGCTTGTGAATCGTCACGTCACCGTCGTGCTCAATGGCGACAAGGTCATCGACAACCAGCCTGTCCTTGGCTGCACCGGCGGTGCGCTGAAAAGCGATGTCACCCAGCCGGGCCCCATTTACTTGCAAGGCGACCACACCAGCGTGCAATATCGCAACATCATCCTTCGTCCCGCCCGCCAGCCATGAAATCTCTTCTCTGCATTCTTCTTCTCACCGCGGTGTCATCTGCGGTAGTCACTGCGAGTATCGTGGGGCCAGACGCAACGGCCTTGGCAAAACTCGGCGCGAAGGTCACGGAAACCGGCGGAGTCGTCACACAGGTGCAGGTGAAGTGCGATGCGTTCACCGAGGCGGATTTCAAAACGCTCGGAAGCTTTACCACGATCAAGGATCTCTCGATCAGCGGCAAGACGATCACCGACAGCACCATCGCACTGCTCACCGGACTCACCGAGCTCGAACGGCTCAGCACCGACGGCATCCAGCTCACCGACGCGGGCTACAAACACTTCGCCGCGTTTCAGAAGCTGAAGACCATCGCATTTTTCCATCCGGCGTTTCGCTCAAAGGATTTCACCGGCAGCGGATTGATTGAATTGAAGGCGCTACCAAAGCTGGAGAGCCTGACCTTTGCCGGATCGACCGCAGGCGATGTCGCGCTGGAGGCCATCGGGCAGCTCACCCAGTTGAAAGGGTTCCGTACGTGGCACACGGCGCAAACGCAGGCCGGCAACACGCATCTCGCCAGGCTTTCGCTGACGTCGCTCCGCATGGGCCAGCGGCTGCCGAATGGCAAAGACTCGCCGATCAGCTTCGACGAATCGACCATGAGCGTGATTGCGCAGATCAAGACGCTCGAATCGCTCGAACTCACCGAGGCGAGGCTCAGCGCGAAGATCATTCCTCAGCTCAAGGCATTGCCAAAGCTCACCAAACTCAAGATCGAGACCGTGGACATCTCCGAGGCCGATGTGGAGGCGATCAAGGCCGCGCTGCCGAACTGCAAAGTCGATTTCAAACCGATGACCGACGCCGAGAAAGAGGCCACGCTGGTGAAGAAGCTGCGTTTGTGAGCGGCGCGTGCCAGAAACGGCGGGTTGTGGCGTTCATGGCGGAACCATGAGCCCACGCCCAGCCATCAACCGTCGCCGTTTTATCCAGAACACCACCGCCGCGGCGCTCGCCGCACCGCTTTTCGCGAAAGCCGCGGAATCAGATGCATTTCAAGCAACCGGCACGCGGGTGGGCGAGGTGACCGACACGACGGCCATTGTCTGGACGCGTCTGACGCAGAACACGGTGCGCAACAACGACGGCGTTAAGTTCGGGCCGGCCAAGAAGAAGGTGAAAGGTGAGCAGCAAAAGCAACTGAAAGTGCCGCCCGTGGCGGAGATCGAAGGCGCATGCCCGGCGGCGTCCGGCCAGATGCGTGTGCGCTACGGCCTGAAGGCAGATTTGAGCGACGCGTTCGAGACACCGTGGACGGAGGTGAGTGCGGAGAAGGACGGCATTCATCACTTCAAGATCTCCGGCCTCAAGCCGGGCAGCACGTATCATTATGTGAGCGAGAGCAAGGACGCGGATGGCAAGAATCAGGCGGGTTTCACGGGCACCTTCCACACCGCGCCAGATCATGCGTCGCCATCGGCGCTGCGTTTTTGTGTGATGACCTGCCAGGGCTATCACGATCGCGATCATGAGGACGGGCATCCGATTTATCCGTCGATGACCGCGCTCGATCCGCGCTTCATCGTGATGACTGGCGACCTTGTGTATTACGACAGCAACATGCCGCGCGCCGTGTCGCCTGCGCTCGCGCGTCTGCACTGGGAGCGCATGTTCAGCCTGCCGCGTCTGATGGCGGCGATGCGCAGCACCTCGACCTACTGGCTGAAGGACGATCACGACACGGTGACGAACGACTGCTGGCCCGGCATGAACGCGGGCGAGCTGACCTTTGACGAGGGCGTGCAGATTTTCCGCCAGCAGGCGCCGCTGGGCGAGCGCGATTTCCGCACGGTGCTCTGGGGCCGCGATTTGCAGGTGTGGTTCACCGACGGGCGCGATTATCGCTCCCCGAACAAGATGCCTGACGGGCCGGAGAAGACGATTTGGGGTGCGGAGCAGAAGGCGTGGTTCAAACGCACGGCGAAGGAGAGCACTGCCACCTGGAAGGTGCTCGTCAGCCCCACGCCGCTCGTCGGTCCCGACCGCGGCAACAAGAACGACAACCACAGCAACGCCGGCTTCACTCACGAGGGCGATGAAATCCGTTCCTGGCTCCAGGCGAACGTGCCGGACAATTTCTTCGTCGTCTGCGGCGACCGTCACTGGCAATATCACTCGGTGCATCCGACGAGCGGTGTGCAGGAGTTCAGCGTCGGCCCCGCGAGCAACTCGCACGCCAGCGGCTCGCCCGGCGAGGACAAGACGTATCACAAGTTCCATCGAGTGAAGGGCGGCTTCCTCTGTGTCGAGTTGCGTCCGGACGGCAAGGAAAGCGAAATCGTATTCCAGCTTCGCGGCGTCGATGGCAGCGTCGGTTACGAACAGAAGTTCAGGCGTGCCGTGGCGTAGGCTTTATGTCAGACTTTTCCTTGTTCACACGTTTCAGCCTCACGCCTCATGTACACAGCCACCAAACGCCACCTCGACCGCCGTGCCTTCCTGCGCGGCACTGGAACCGTGCTCGCACTGCCGTTCCTGGAGGCGATGGTGCCCGCGTTTGCCACGAAGGCGCAGGCGGCGGTTGGGAATCCGCCGCCGCGCTTCCTCGCGATGTGCGCGACGCTTGGCTTTCACACGCCGTTCCTGTTTCCGAAGGAGACCGGCGCGGACTACACGCTGACGCCTTATCTGGAGCCGCTGAAGGACCTGCGGAAGGATTTTTCCGTCATCTCCGGGTTGCAGCACATGGAGCAGAACGGCGCGAACGGCCACACGTCAGAAATGACATGGCTCACCTCGTCGAAGCATCCGGGACTCGCCGGATTCAAGAACACGATCAGCATCGACCAGCTCATTGCCGAGCACATCGGCTCGCAAACGCGTTTTCCGAGCCTGATTCTTGGCACGGGCAGTGAATCGCTCTCGTGGTCGTCCAGCGGCGTGCCACTGCCGGCGGAAAGTTCGCCCTCGAAGGCGTTCACGCAGCTTTTCATCGACGGGACGCCGACGGAAGTGGCCGCGCAGGTGCGCAATCTCAAACGCGGTCGCAGCATTCTCGACACCGTGATGGGCCAGGCGAAAAAACTGCACGATGACCTCGGCAAACGCGATCAGGAGAAGCTCGATGAATACCTGAGTGCCGTGCGCGATCTCGAAGGCCGTCTCGTGCAGAACGAGGAATGGGCGCAGAGGCCAAAACCGAAGGTCGACGCGAAGCCGCCCACCGACATCCAGAGCCGCACGGATGCCATCGGCAAAATGAACCTCATGCAGGAGCTCATTGTCCTCGCTCTGCAAACGGACAGCACCCGCACCGTGACCTTGCGTCTCAGCGGCATGAACGCTGTCCCGGAGATCGAAGGCGTGAAGAACGACTGGCACAACCTCTCCCACCACGGCCAGGATCCCGCGAAGATCGAGGAGCTGGAGATCATCGAAAAGGCCGAGTTCACCGCCTTTGCCGGTTTCCTCACGAAACTGAAAGCCGCGTCGCTGCTCGACACCACCAGGGTCATCTTCGGCTCCAATCTTGGCAACGCCAGCTCCCACAGCACCGCGAACATTCCGCTCGTCCTCGCCGGCGGCGGCTACAAGCACGGCCGTCACATCGCCATCGACAAGGAAAAGCACGTCTTCTCGAATCTCTTCGTCAGCCTCGCCCAGCGCATGGGCGTCGAGACCGACAAGTTCGGCTTCAGCACCGGCGTGCTGGACATCAATCAGGCGTAAGGCTCGTGTGGTCCCAGCGTTTACGGCACGATGCTTCGCCTCGTTGTCATTCTCCTTTCGTCATTCGTCATTCTGGTTTCATCATTGGCTGCGAAGCAGCCGAACATCCTCTTCATCTACGCTGACGACTGGGGATGGGGTGATCTGGCGTGTCACGGGCATCCGCATTTGAAAACGCCGAATCTTGACCGCATGGCGAAGGAGGGCACCGATTTCCATCACTTCGTCGTGTGCAATCCGGTGTGTTCGCCAAGTCGCACGGCGATCGTGACCGGGCAGTATCCGGCACGGCATCGCGTTCATCAACATTTTGCCAGTCATGCGGAGAACGAGGCGCGGCAGATGCCCGACTGGCTTGATCCGAAGGCGACGCTGCTGCCGCGCATCTTCCATGAGGCCGGTTATGCGACGGGACACTTCGGAAAATGGCATCTCTCCGGCGGCGGCAAGGACATTGATGCGCCGCTGCCCGCGGAATATGGTTACGACGAGGCCCGGGTGTGGACGGGACCTGGCACTGGAGTTTTTGAAGGCAGCAGTGTCGCGAGCATCTCCGGTGATGCGCATGACAAGCAGGCCGCGTCGTTCATGACCATCGCGGCCACGGATCACGCGTTGAAATTCATCCGCAATGCCAAGGACAAGCCTTTCTACGTGAACCTGTGGCTGCATGAGACGCATCATCTCGTTTCGGCCACCGATGAGGACAAGAAGGAGTATCCCGACACCGCCGAGCCGCAGCGCACTTACTATTCCGCCGTGACTCGCGCCGACAAGCAGGTGGGCCGCATGCTGGCGTTGCTGGACGAGTTGAAAATCGCCGACAATACCCTCGTGATCTTTTCCAGCGACAACGGTCCGGAGAACTCGATGCCGGAACCGGGGCAGAAGCTTTATTTCAGCGTCGGCGACACCGGTGGATTGCGTGGACGCAAACGCAGCCTCTACATGGGCGGCGTGAACGTGCCGTTCCTCGTACGCTGGCCCGGTCATGTGCCTGCGGGACGCGTGGACAAGACCAGCGTCATCGCCGGTGTGGACATGCTGCCCACGTTGCTGGCCGCGACCGGCGTGCCGATGCCTGCGAACTATCAATCCGATGGCATCAACGTGCTCGCTGCATTCCAAGGCGAGGCGTTTACGCGTCCACAACCGCTCTTCTGGGAATGGCGCGGCCCGAACTCCCACGATCATGACTGGCCGCAGCTCGCCATGCGCGACGGCTTCCACACGCTCGTGATGTCGCGCGATGAAAAGCAGATCGAACTCTATGATCTGATGAAGGACCGCAGTCAGCAGCACGATCTCGCCACCAGCGACCTCGATCGCACCACGAAGATGGTCGCCGCCATCAAAGCCTGGAGAGCCACGCTGCCCGAACAAAGCGATCCTCCCGCGCCCACGGCCCGTCGTCCTCAACAACCTGCTCCCAAAACGCCTGCGAAGCCTGGAACCGACTATACCGCCGCCTTCAAGCGCTGGGACAAGAACAACGACGGTTTCCTCTCGCTGGAGGAATACACCAACGGCCTCGCCAAAAAGGAAAACGCCCCGCAGCGCTTCAAGAACTTCGACAAGAACAGCGATGGCAAGGTGAGCGAGGAGGAGTTTGTGAAACGGTGAGCTGCCAAATCACGGGCGAGAGACCTGCAAACGCATGAAACGGCGTGGAGCGATGCTGATTGGAACATTGTCGCGCACTTCGAGGAGCGTGGGCGTGTTCTGCAGGATGGTGGTGGTGGAACTGCTCCAGCCCAGCGGATTGGCAGGATCATCATTGGATTGAACCTCGAAGCTCACATCCGTGGCGAGCGGGTTTTTCGGAATGATGAGCTTGAGGTAGCCGGATGAGGTGTCGTTCGCGGGCAGGCCGATGAGTGATGGGGCGAGCGGCTCCAGACCGAGGGCGTATTCGATCAGGTTGGTGCTGCCATCGAAGTCCGGGTCCGCTGTGTCGGCGGTCAGAGCAGCATTGTTGGCAGCAGTGCCGAATTTTGCCAGATGCCACGATGCGATGGGTGGAGCGCCAGCAGGCGTGTCGGTGATGGTCACGGAGCCGTTCACGGCGCCCCCCAGCCGGTAGGAGACATTCGGTGCGCTCGTCAGAGTCACGTTCTGCGATCCTTGGAAGGTTGCGTCGGGGACCGGTGTCACAGTCACGGTTTGCGTACCCGATCCAACGGGAATCGTGACGGGCACGACAATCGGCTGGTAACGCGAGCCCGCCGCTGATCCGCCGATGGTGGCTTGCACTACGAGCGGAGCCGCCGTCGATCCACTGCGCGTGACGGTGAACTGGCCGTTCACCGGCCCGTACTCCGCTGCGTTGGGCGTGGGTGTCGCCACCGTCACCACCGGGCCTTTTTCGATGCTGAAGGAATCGGCGACGGTGCCGGTGCTGCTGATGAATCTGGCATCGAGGCGATTGCCGGTGATGTCGATGATCATGGAGCCGAGCATGTTGAGTGACGTGAGCATCACCGGATGGTTCAAAGTTCCGCCAGAGATCTGTCCGGAGCTGCCCGCCACGGCGAAGACCGCACCGAGGTGCGGGCCATAGTCCTTCCCATACACTCCACCACCGGTCTCGCGTCCGTCACCTGCGTCGATGACCGTGCCACTGTCTGCCAGCGTGGGTGTGGCGTGAAAACCGTCGATGAACTTCGAGCGTTCGTAGCTGTGGCTGTGTCCGCAGAGCACGAGATCGACTCCTCCGGCCTCCATGAGCGGCACGAGGTTTTCGCGCGCCCAGATCAATTGCGATTCCGTGTCGGAGTCGTGGCTGCCCTTGGTGTAGGGAGGATGATGCCAGATGGCGATGGTCCATCGACGTGTGTTGGCGGCGAGGTCGTTGTCGAGCCATGCGAGCATGTCTGTTCGCAGCGTGGCATTCGTGGTCTGCGCATCGAGGCTGACAAAATGCACGTTGCCAAAGTCCCAGGAAAAGTAACGCTCGGTGCCTGATGCCTGGCCACCGCACTGGGCGGTGGTGGGAAAGCTGAAGAGGTCAAAGTACGGCACGCCGCTGTAGCTGCCGCTGGTGGCCTGCGCGGTTTCGTGATTGCCCAGACAGGACCACACCGGGCTCTGGCGCAACACGGTCGGGTACATGTCGAAAAGAGCGGTTTGGTATTCGGCATCGGTGCCGGTGTTGTAGGCGTTGTCACCCAGCAGGAGCACCAGGTCGTTGAACTGGTGGAGAGCGCTGTTGTAATACGCGTCGCGCACAGCTTGCTGGCTGGAATTGGCCGTTCCTGCGTCGCCCAGCACCCACAGGCGCGTCGCTTTGTCGGTGCCGGGTGTGGGAGCGGTGCGGAAGAAGTAACTGGCCGCATTGCCCGACATCTGGCCGCTGCTGGAGCCGATGGCATAATAGTAAACGGTGTCCGCCTGCAGGCCCGTCAGACGCACCTCGTGCTCGGTCGTGACGGTCGCATCGCTGACATTGACTGACAGTGCGCCCGGCGCGGAACCTGTCCAAACGATACTGTCCGTCGCCGTTGCTGTGCGCCACCGCAGCGTGATCGCAGCATGGTTGTTCATTTGAAGGTAGGGGCCGCGTGTGACCTCGGTGAGTCCCAAGAGTTGCAGGTCAAAACTCACATCCGAGCTGGTGGAACCCGACTGATGAATCTCCACGGCGATGGTGTTTGTGCCAGCGACCAGAGCCGATGTGGGCACGGTCCACGTCTGCGACGCATTGTCGGAGGACGCCGATGTCGCATACGTGTTGAAACCGGCACCAGCGGCCAGATTGGACGTGCGGGCGACTTCGGTCCCATTGATATAGATGGCTCCCGCATCATCGTAGGTCAGCGAAAGGCTGAGCGCGATGAATTGAGAAGGGGAGGCCACTGTGAACGTGGTGCGGAAGTAGGTGGTGGCGTTCTTTTGCGTCCCGCTGGTGCCAGGGTCGGCATCAATGTAGCCAACCACGGTTGCTTCATCACCATCGCCATAGCCGAGCTGTGCCGGCCCCGCGGTCCAGGTGGAGTCGTTGAAGGCAGTATCACGCCACGCAGTGCCTTGGTCGCTGCCGTCGTCCAGATAACGCCAGGTGGCGCCGTAAGGCAGGATGACGGTGCTTTCCGCACGACTCGTTCCCGCCGTGCCGATGCACAGAAGGAATGCCACCAACCCAATGCCAGGCTTCAAGTTCATGGGGTTGGGGTGCGGTGGTTTGCCTGCACCAGCCCCGCGGCGATTTGCGCGGCCAAATCCGCGTTGGATGCCAGCGCACGGCGTCGTTCCGGCATTTTCTGAAACGCCGCCATGGCCTCGGCCCACACGGTCCGGGCCTCCGCGTGGCGGCTGGCTTTGCCGAGAAGCGTGGCCTTGCGTGCCAGCCAGAATTCGGGCCGCGGCCCGGTTTGCAAGAGATGTTGCACGCGCTTCAGGGCGGCGTCGTATCGACCAGCGCGTTCTTCGATGTCCAGCGCCTGCTGCTCCAGAGCAGGCACACGACCATGAAGACGGTTCATTTCGTCAAGGCTGCGCACCGCGGCATCGATCTGGCCGTGGCGCTCCAGCATCTTCGCGCGTTCCCGGGCGTGGCATGATTCAACCGATGAAGCGCATGCCACATCGAGGTCAGCCACTGCCTTTTGCCACTGTCCCTTCTTCTCGAGCAAGGCCGCCCTCAGGGCGCGTCCCTCGGCATGCCCCGGATTGGTGGCAAGAAACGCATCCAGCAGTGGCATGGCGTCACGGTCCCGCTGCTGCGCCACCCGCAGTTGTGCGAGACCGAAGGTCGCCGTGCTCAAGCCGGGATGCAGGACGGTTGCGTGCAGGTAGTCGGCTTCGGCCCTGTCCCATTCGCCATGTATGCGATAGAGTTCCGCCCGGCGCAGAAAAAGCGCGGCATCGCCCGGTGAATTGCTGATCGCGGCATCAGCTGCTGTGATGGACTCGTGCAAATCACCGTGGGCGCGGACATGCCCGCCGCCCATCCATAATAGGACAGCGCTGAGAGCTATGGGGCGATGCATGGTTGGAAAGATGCCATTCCCGGCTCGGGATCGTCAAGCGGCTCCCGCAGTATGCCAAAAAAGTCTGGCACATCCGGCGGCGGCAAGGTGAGCGAGGAGGCGTTAGTGAGACAGTGAAGGAGCCTGCTGCGTTGAAGGGAACGAGCCCGCCGCAAAGTCTTCCAAGGGGCGCAACCTTGGCGTCGTTTGCAGGTTGATCGTGCGCCGACGAGACGCCGTCTCTCGTTTTTCGACTTTTCATGAAACCATCTTTGCTCATCCGCCGGACGCACATGTATCTGGCCCTGTTCCTCACACCGTGGCTGATCATCTATGCGTTGAGCGGGCTGGTGCTGAATCACGGGCGTTTGTTTGGCATGGGGCATGAAGGTGCCGCGCAGCCATTCGAAAAGGTGGAGGAACGCGAATACCGCGCAGCGTTCTCGCCGGATGCGGATGTGCGGATGATCGGAGCGCAGGTCCTGGAGGACTTGGGCATGCCGGGAGCATTCTTTGTGCAGGGACAGGCCAGCCAGCCGAAACTCGTGATCAATCGCAACGGCGCCTTCGCCACGCATCGCGTCACCTATTTTCGCGATGCAAACCGTGTGCTGGTCGAGCGCCAGGAATACAAGGCGCCCGCGTTTCTCAATCGTGCGCACTTCCGCCACGGTTACGAGCATGGATTCCTGCCATCGACGGCGTGGGCGGTGATCGTGGACCTCGTGGTGGTGGCGCTGCTGTTCTGGGTGCTCTCGGGGCTGTGGATGTGGTGGGAGATCAAGCCCGCCCGTGCCTGGGGAGCCTTCTTCGGCCTCGTCGGGGTCGGTGTCTTCGCACTGCTGCTGGCAACCGTTTGATCCTCCCGCGCATGAAAAGCATGAACCTCATCTTCCGGCGCACGCATCTCTATCTCGGCATGCTGCTCATTCCATGGCTGCTGGTTTACGGACTCTCCACGGCGATGTTCAACCACCAGGACTACTTCAGATCGTTCAGGCCTCCTGATCCGCAGTTCGTTCCGCTCTGGGAAAAGGACTACGCGCTCCCTGAGCCCTTGCGCGATGACAATCTCCGCGAGGTGGCGGGGCGCGTTCTTGCCGACAACAACCTCCGCGGCGCCTTCGGGGCCAACCTTCAGGGCCGGCGCCTGAACATCAACGTGCAGAACTTCCTCGAACCCAAGCGCCTGGTTTACGACCTCGATCAAAAGAAGCTGCGCGCCGAGAAGAAGAAGTTCTCGTGGATGGAGGTCCTCATCCGCCTGCATTTCCGCGCCGGATACAACGGCACCGGCCTGCTCGCCAATGTCTGGCCTTTTATTGTCGATGTGTTCTGCGTCACCATGCTGATCTGGATCATCACGGGGCTCTATCTCTGGTGGAAGGTTCGCGTGTCGCGCACCTGGGGCTGGATCACCATCGGTGCAGGCGTGGCCAGTATCGGCGTGCTGCTCGCACTGCTATGAGAAGCGACAGGCAGAGACGCCTTGGCACGTTTACGAATCATTCAGCAGAGGACCTCATTCCATGACCACCCAGATCAATCGCAGAGAATTCGCCTGGAAGGCATCCTCGGGTCTCTGCGGCCTGATGGCAGGCGGTCTGCCCGGTGCGGACAAAATCGACACGCCTGAACACGACCCGGCGGCGAAGCGTCTCGTCGTGCTCGGACTCAACGGACTGGCCCGGGCGCACACGATGAATTACTTCACCGACGGCCATCGCGCGGCCGCCTTGATCGCCGCACACCTGATGTGCGAGGAGAATCATCTGCCTGAGGCCGCTCACGCGCGCATCGAGCAGTTGTTTGACCTGAACTGGGCGAAGACGCCGCTATGCGCGCCCTTTCCCGAGGATGACGCGGACCCGTCACAGGTGAAAAAGATCGGCGAGGCGCTGATGGAGGCGCGTGGATCGCTGCGCGAGGTGGGGCACAATGCGATCTTTGCCATGCACGCCATCCGCGGTTTCCGCCTGATGCCGGAGCTGGCCACGCCGCAGCGCATTGATGGCGTCTGTGCGTTGATTCGCGCGATCAAACCCTGGCGCGATGACGTGACGATCGACGAGGCCGTCAATCCGCCGCCCTTCAAGGACACCGTGGCCGCATCGACCTTCGTGCTGCATGAAGCCAGCGCCGCGATCGACACGTGGAACGGCCACGGCCAGGGGTTCACCGGCCACATGCTCACCTTCGGCCAGGCGCTTGTCGAACTCGCCGAGATGGGCGACGCGGATTGGGCGGAAAGCTGCCGCGAGGCGTTCCGCAAGTACGTCACGATCACACGCAAAGGCCCGTCGCCAGACGACAAGGTCTATGCCGAGCACAAGCCGTCGAAGCTCCGCCCGAACAGCGCCGAATACTGGCAAAAGCGCGGTGACAAGCAGGTCGATATCGGCCACGCGTTCAAGTATCCTTACAGCTACTACGACCTCCTGCGCCGCGTGAACGACGGCGCGCTCAAGCAGGAGCTCGATGAAAAGGCGTGGTGCGTGTTCTGACGCGGAGAAAGCACGTTGTCCTTGCTGAAACAGATCCAATCCGGTATGCCATAAAAGTGGAGACTAACCCTTGCCTTGGGATTTATGGAAAATGCGCCTCAACGTTACGTAGCTCACTTGGACATTCTGGGCATGCGTGCGCTCACGGCCAGAAATCATCGCGAGGCCTGGGAAATGCTTTCTGCACTGGAGATCGCACTCACAAAATCAATTTGGATAACCATCGAGTCTTCGAGTTTCGATGATCCCATACATGTTCCGGAGCTGGTCAGGACGATCGTCTTTTCTGACACAATCGTCCTGTACTCCGAAGCTGATACGCCAAGAGATTTCCACGCCATCTTTACGGCGGTGGTCAGTTTATTTGGTGAGGCCCTACATCTTCGTGTGCCGATCAGGATAGGAATAAGCAAGGGCATCTTCTACTCTGATGAACAACGGTCAATGTATGCGGGTCCCGCACTAATCGATGCCTACGATATTGGGGAGACATCTCAATGGTTGGGAATTGTACTCTCAGAGTCCGTAGCGCAGGACGCAATGGCACAGAACTTGCGAAGCGGAACCACAAACATGGTGGTTACTTGGGACGTGCCTACGAAGAATGGTACGGTTAAGGCGTCAGTTGCCAATTGGCCCATTGCGTTTAAGGCGAACTTTAAAAAAGAGCCCCCACTGACTCCGCAACAGCTATTCCAGATATTTGAGGAATATTTCGGACCTTTCTCAATGCTGCGCGAATCCGATGCAAACAAGTACATCAACACGGTGGAGTTTATCAATGCTCAGTACGCCTTGCATAAGCAAGCCTGTTAACCTGTAGTCGAGTGCTTGATGCGCCATTCCGGTCGAAACACCATCCTGCACCTGTCCGTTGAAGCCCTGCCTATGAAGCGCCTTTGGCCTCTTGTATTCCTTTGCCAGCCCCTGTCTGCCGCCATTCCCGGCATCCAGCCGTTTCTCGACCAGAACTGCATGGACTGCCACGACGCGGAGATGAAGAAGGGCGGGCTCGATCTCGCGGCGCTTTCGACCGACGGCTCCGATGCGGCGGCATTGAAGAAATGGGTGCGCGTGTTTGACCGTGTGGCCGCGGGTGAGATGCCGCCGCCGAAAAAGAAGAAGCAGCCGTCGCAGGACGCGGTGCAGGATTTCATGGCCGCACTGGGAGGTGACCTCGTGAAAAAGTCCAACGCGCAGAAAGGCACCGTGCTGCGTCGTCTGAACCGCCGCGAGTATCAAAACACGATCAACGATCTCCTCGGTGTGAAGGTGAACATCATCGATTCGCTGCCGGAAGACGGACGTGCACTCGGCTTTGACAACATCGGTGAGGCGCTGTCAATCTCCGGCATCCAGATGCAGCGCTACATGGAGGCGGCGGAGACCGCGCTGAACGAGACGCTTTACGCTGATGCACGTCCGGAGAAAACCACGCAGACTGCCACGCTCGAAAGCGACCGTAACAAGGACAACATCGGCAAGCACTGGCTGAGGCGAGACGATGGTGCGGTCGTCGTTTTCAACAACGGCGGCTTTCCCAGCACGGTCATTCCAAATCTGCGTGCGAAAGCCACGGGCACTTACAAGTTGCGCGTCACCGGCTACGGTTATCAAATCGAGGAGCCGGTCGTCTTTGCCCTCATCACTGGCAGCTTCAATTTCCGTAACGCGGACAATGTGACGCGCAGCTTTCACGAGCTTCCCGTGGAGAAACCCGGCACGGTCGAGATCACGCTGCATCTCGACCAGGGTAAGGGCATCTGGATCAGCGCCCAGGGTCTGAACGGTCCGGATGGACACTCGCCAGTCAAAGACGGCCCTGCCAACTATCCGGGCGAAGGTCTCGCACTCATGTCCGTCGAGCTGGAAGGCCCGTTCATCGACGAATGGCCGCCACGCGGGCAGAAGCTGCTGCTTGGCGATGCGAAGCTGCGACAACTTCCCCATGGCCTTCCGCCGTCGCAAGCGTGGAAGGCAAACCAGCCGGGCTACAAACACAAATACACGGCCGACAGCACCGATCCCGCCGGTGACGCACGCAAACAACTGTCCGCGTTCGTCTCCGCCGCGTTTCGTCGTCCCGCCGCAGCGGAGGAAGTGGAGCCGTATGTGAAGCTCTTTGATGCCGAATTCACCGAAGGGAAGGATTTCCTCGCCGCCATGCGCACCGCGGTCATTGCCGTGCTGTGTTCGCCGGAGTTTCTCTATTTGAAGGAGCCTGTGGGCAAATTGAATGATCTGCAAATCGCCTCGCGCCTCGGCTACTTCCTCACGCGCAGCACTCCGGACGCGGAATTGCTCGCCGCGAAGTTGACGCAGCCGGAAGTGCTTCGCGTGCAAACGGAGCGCTTGCTCAAGGCGGACACGCTGGAGCGCTTCGTGGTCGATTTCACCGACGGCTGGCTCAATCTGCGCGAGATCGAGTTCACCACGCCGGACAAGCAGCTCTATCCCGAATACGACGAACTGCTGCTCGACTCGATGCTGCGTGAGACACGCGGTTTCATCACGGAACTCATTCAAAGCAATCTCAGTGCCGCGAACATCATCCAAAGTGACTTCGCGATGCTCAACAATCGCCTCGCCCGTCACTACGGTCTCCCAGATGTGAGCGGACTTGAGCTGCGGAAGGTCAAACTGCCGCCCGACAGCCATCGCGGCGGCGTTTTGACGCAGGCCAGCGTGATGAAGGTCAGCGCGAACGGCACGAACACATCGCCAGTCCTCCGCGGCGTTTACGTGATGGATCGCATCCTCGGCATGGAACCGCCGCCACCACCGCCGGGCGTGCCCGGCGTCGAGCCGGATATTCGCGGCGCCACGACACTGCGCGAGCTGCTCGACAAGCATCGCACCATGGAAAGCTGCAACGGCTGCCACAAGGTCATCGACGCGCCCGGCTTCGCGCTCGAAAGCTACGACGTCATCGGCGGCTGGCGCGACCGCTTCCGCAGCATCGACAAGGGCGACCAGGTGAACCTCAAGATCGAGGGCCGCCGTGTGCGCTATCGCCTCGGCCCGCCGGTGGATGCCGCCGGCGAACTGCCCGATGGTCGAAAGTTCGCCAGCTTCGCCGACCTGCAAAAGCTCCTCCTCGCTGATCAGGACCGCATCACGCGCTGCATCATCGAAAAGCTCCTCGTTTTTGCCACCGGTCGCCCCATGGGCTTCTCCGACCGCGCCGAAATCGACCGCATCCTCGCCGCCTCAAAGGCGAAAGGTCATGCGATGCGTGATTTGATTCACGCGGTGGTGCAGAGCGAGGTTTTCCGGAGCAAGTAAAAGTCATGTTTTCCAGCCTGATCCGTCGAATCAACATGTTGCGAGCAGCGCTTGCCAACGATGCCCCTATTCACAAGGTTCCGCTTGGCATCACGCTGGAGGAACTTCTCGGCCGCTTTCCGGACATGAGGCCGGCAGACGAACCGAGCGACTGGGAAGGTTGCACCGATTACGTCCTCAAAGAGGCAGACTACAAGCTTACAGCCCACGTCGAGAACAGTGTGATGGTCGGCTGCATTCACGACACCGACAGATACCGCGACAAGCCCCACCGACGAATGCGCAAGCTGATCGACCTGCTGGAATTCTACGGTGGGAATGGCGAGAACGAGTTCAGCGCCGTTATGGACAACGGATATGGTTATATTTATCGAACTCCCGATAAATCCCTCCGCGCTTCCTACAGCTACGTGTGCGATATTTTCTCGACGAGTTATTTCAGGCTCAATCGCCGGACAAGTTCTCAAGCACAAGGTGATCAAGGCGCCGAAGACTACGACGTCAAGATTCGGGATGCGCTTTCCAAGGACAAGTGAGGCACAGCCTTTGCGATTGACCGGCGGTTGTTTGAGCGGCAAAGAACGCGCCCCTTGGCGCGGGAATTGCGCCATCACAACCCCTCATCATTCACGCAATACACATGGAAAACACCCCCACCGTCTCCGTCGGCGCGATCGTGCCCGACTTTGAAATGGAAACTTATGAGCCTGCCAAGGGCGACTTCGGCAAGGTCGCGCTCGCCGACCTCAAGAAGGACGGCAAGTGGACTGTCCTCGTCTTCTATCCGGCCGATTTCACCTTCGTGTGCCCCACCGAACTCGCCGACCTCGCGGCGCAGCAGGACAAGCTCGCCGAACTCGGCGCTCATGTGATCGCCGTGTCCACCGACACGAAGTTCGCGCACATGGTCTGGCGCAACACCGAGGGCCTGCTCAAGAACGTGAAGTACACCCTCGCCGCCGATCCCACCGGCGCCGTGAGCCGCCTGTTCGGCGTGTATGACGCCGGCACCGGTCTTGCGCTGCGCGGCACCTTCATCATCAATCCCGATGGCAAGCTTGTCTCCTCCGAGGTGAACTTCTACAACGTCGGTCGCGATGCTGCGGAACTCGTGCGCAAGATGGAGGCAAACATACATCTGATCGAGAACCCCGCCGAGGCCTGCCCGGCGAAGTGGACGCCCGGCGCGAAGACGCTCAAGCCCGGCAAAGACATCGTCGGCAACGTTGCCTCCGTGCTCGCGAACTGAGCGGATCGAGTCAAGAAAACGTCAATCATCGTCAAGGTGGTCAAGAAGGCGGCTTCTTGACCATTTTGACTTTTGACTTTTGACGATTCCTGAACTCACCACATCTCCCAGTCGCGCTTTCCTTCGAGAACCATCAGCCACATCGACGCGGCGGTGATGAGATGCGCGTAGCCGCCGTTGTCGGAGAATTCGTCCCAAGCGACTCCTGGCAGGGTGCTCTGGCAGCCGATGCCGGTGGGAATGTAACCGTGTTCTTTGAAAATGTTCTGCCAGGTGCGAAGTCCGCAGCCGAGTTCACGTTCGAGCCACGCTTTCACATTGCTGTGCGGGCACGGTTTGCCGGTGATCTCTTCGACTTTTGTCTTCACCTGATTCGCGATGCCCGCGAAATCGCCGCCCTGACTCATCGCCTGAAGCGCCCAGCCGCACACAGCCATGTTCTGTGGTCCCATGCGTGATCCGATGGGAAGCGGTTTGCCATGCGGGCCTTTGCCTTGAGATGCGCAATGCTCGGGCTTGCCATCGATGAAGTTCAGCGTCGTGAGATCGAAGCGATTCAGCCCCGGTGGGACGGGGCCGTCATCGCGATACATCTGCCAGAGCAACGGATGCGTGAAGGCGTCGAACGCGAGCTTCAACGCGAGCGGTCGTGGCAGCGTGCCGTGCTTCGCCACGCCGCCGTAGTAGAGATACATGTCGTCATCGGCGAATCCGGGTGTGCTGTTTTTCTGACCGGGTTTGAAATCACGTACCGCACGGGTGAAATGATTCTGAAAGGTGGTTGCTGACTCTTTTTCGAACGAGTTCACGTGCTTCATCAGCTCCGCATCGTCATTGGAGAAAGCGCAGGCAGCCATCACATCGAAGATATTGCCGCTACCATGGCGTGCGCGGCATTCCTGCAGATTCTTCGCTGCCAGTGCGCATTCGGCAGCAAGCTTCTGCTCGTTTGCATCCTTCGAGTGACACAACATCACCCACGCCTGCTGCACGAGGATCGCCAGGTCCTGCGCGAGATGATTGGAACTGCCATGCGACCAGCCACTGAGGCGATATTCGGGGTTCGGTTTGCCTGCGAAGTCGTTCGTGCATGGGAAGGCGGGCCGCTCGGTCTTCTTGTTGAGCATTTCCAGGCTCACGGATCCACCATTGTCCCACCAGTAGGGCACGAACCCGTTCTCGCGGCCTTGCAGCAGCCATTCCTTGCTGTTCTTCCACGTGTCGCGTACGTCGTCGCGCACATCAACCTTCTCGTCGGAGAACAGCTCGGCTCCGTGGTTCAGCATCTTCAGATAAAACGGCAACTGCCATTCGTCGAGCACCTGCTTGTAATGCGCGTCGCCAGTGGCGCGGTGCGCGTTGACCATCGCATTCGCGAACCATGCGCCGTCGTGCATCGTGTCCAGCGCCTCGCCCTGGATGAACTGGTCCGGCTGCCCGCGCTTCTTCCACCACAGGTATTCATACATCATCCCGCGTTGTGGTGAGTCATCGCGCTTCAGGTGATGCTCCACCGCGAAGTCGCTCAGTTCGCGAATGAACGCACGCGTCTCGTCCGCGGTGAAGGGTTTCAATTCGTCGGCGCGCAAAAACGCCGGGGCGAGCAGGAGAAGGAGACAGAAACGCATGGTGATCCTCAAACGTGTTCCCGGTGACGCCTTTGCACATCAATCATGGCAGAAGATGGCACCGTGATTCGTTCTGTGAGGCATGAAACCAGCCTCCGTTCTTGCCGCCGTCGCCTTCTTCATCGTTTCCGCACACGCGGACATCACCATTGGCAAGTTCGACATGGCGTCGATCCGTGACACCTCGACGCTGGAGACAAAGGTGATCATGGACTGGCATGCGAACCCGAAGGATGCATCGATCCGTCAAAAGCTCGTCGAGATCGCCGTCTGCGAATGGTGGCCCGGCATGAAGGTGCGTCTGCCGGTGACGCTGCTCGCACCCGCGACCGGCGTGTGCACGAACGTGCTCATCGAAAACACCGGCTTGCAGCCCAAACCAGCCGCCGCGACCGGCGCGAAGCTGCGCCTGCTCAAGGAGCACGGCGTCGGCCTCGTCTTCATCGGCATGGTGCCGATCGACGCGATGGAGCCCGTCGGAAAGCTTCACCTCATGATGGAGGAGCACTTCATCCAGACGAAAAACACACGCTACACACCTGCGTGGATCTGGGGCGTCAGTGACATGCGCGCGCTCACCGCAGCCATCGCTGAGAAGGACGTGTTTCACCCGAAGAAGGTGATTGCCACCGGTGGTTCTAAGCGAGGTGTCGCCACCGCGGGCGCAGGCATCGCTGATGATCGTTTCACCGCCATCATGCCCGTCGTCGCGCCGGTGATCGAAAGTCCCGGCGGGCCGTATGTGGAAGGCCTGATGAAACCGGAGATCACGAAGATGAACGACGCGTTCATCGCCGCGATGACCGATCCTGTCGGCAAGGAGAAGCTGCTCATTCGTCAAAAGGCACGTTCCGATGAACGCATCACCGTGAAGATGGCCCGCGATGCCGGCTGGACCGACGCGGAGATGAAAACCGCCTGCAATGCCGCATGGGAAGCCTGCCGCACCACCAACTACCTCGATGTGTTGGCAAAGCGCGGCACCGAGGTCTTCTACAATCAGGGTTCGAACGACAACGTGAGCCCCGGACTCGTCGAACTCGGCCGCCTGTTCCCGCAACTGCCCGTTTACATCGTGCCCGGCGGCCAGCACGGCGGCGCGAAGGAGGCCGGCTTCGTTAAATCCGTCGGCGGTCTGCCCGAGGTCGATGAAAACCTCTACGCCTTCGCCACACATCACTTCTTCGGGGCGCGTCGCATGGTTGCGCCGCCGAAAGTCACGACGCAGTGGGACAAGGCTGCGCATCGGCTCTCCGTGAAGGTCGTCTTTCCCGATGGCAGCGAACCACAGGCAAACACGCTGTGGTGGTCGGTGAACCGGCATCCGGACTACAGCATCCAGATGGAGTTCGATCCATGGAGTTCGGCGCCGATGCAGAAGATCGGCACCGCCACCTTCACCGGCGAAACAACCCTCGAAGGCGATGTGAAAACGCTCGATGTCATCACCGTACACGCGCAGAGCGAAAACGGGTCCACGCTGACTGTGTCCAGTCCCGAAATCCGTCTCGACTAGCATGAACCGCCGTCATTTCATCACCATGAGCGCCGCCGCAGCCGCCAGCGCGCGCGCGACCACTTCTTCCGCCATGCACATCGCCACCAACACGTATCCGTGGGGCACGTTTGCCAAACGCGAGGGCCAGACCTTCAAGCTGCACACCGATGAAGCGCTCGCCGCCATCGCATCGAGCGGCATCACGGGCTACGAGCCCGCGGTCAGCTCACCGGATGAGTTCGACGGCCTCGGCGTGCGTCTGAAGTCTCATGGCCTCGAGATGCGTTCGCTTTACGTCGGCAGTTTGCTGCACGACGAGGCTCAAGTGGCCGCAAACATCACCAACATCCTCGCCATCGCACGTAAAGCCGCCGAGACCGGCTGCAAGATCATCGTCACGAATCCCTCACCGCTCAAATGGGGCGGCGCGGAGAACAAGACCGACGCGCAGCTCATCACGCAGGCCAAAGCGCTCGACCAACTCGGCGGCGAACTGCGCAAGCTCGGCATCACCCTCGCCTATCACAATCACGACATCGAGCTGCGCCACGGTGCGCGCGAATTTCATCACATGCTCACCGCCACCAATCCCGAGCACGTGAAATTCTGGCTCGACGCGCATTGGGTCTTCCGCGGCTGCGGCGATTCGCAGGTGGCGCTCTTTGATACGCTGGAGCTCCACGGCACCCGCATCGCCGGGCTGCACCTGCGCCAGTCCACGGGCGGCGTGTGGACGGAGGTCTTCACCGGCCAGGGCGACATCGACTACGCCCGTCTCGCCGCGTGGTTGAAGCAACACAGCATCAAACCACATCTCGTCCTCGAACAAGCCGTCGAAAATGGCACGCCGCACACGATGGACGCGGTGACGGCGCATCAGCAGAGTGTGGAAAACACGCGCGTTGTCTTTGCAGGGGTTTAGGACATGATGTGGGGGCATCCCCCATGAAATACAGCTACTCCGACCTCGCCAAGATGATCGATCATTCGTTGCTGCACCCGACGATGACCGACAAAGACCTCGAAGAAGGATGCAAAGTGGCCGCCAAATACCAGGTGGCCTCGGTTTGCATCAAGCCTTACGCCGTGAAGCAGGCCGTTGAATGGCTGCGCGGCTCCGGTGTGCTCGTAGGCGCGGTGATTGGCTTTCCGCATGGCAACAGCACGACAGAATCGAAGCGTTATGAGACCGAGCTGGCCTGCAAGGACGGCGCGGTGGAGATCGACATGGTCATCAACATCGGCAAGGCTCTTGGCGGCGACTGGGACTACGTCGAAGCCGATGTGAAAGCCGTCTGCGACGAAGCGCACAAGCACGGCGCGAAGGTGAAGGTGATCTTTGAGAACGACTATCTCACGAATGGCGGCGCGGGACTCAGCAGCGACGCCTTCAAGCGCAAGCTTTGCGAGATCTGCGAACGTGCCGGAGCCGACTGGGTAAAGACGAGCACCGGCTACGGTTTCGTGAAGCAGGCTGATGGCAGCTACAACTACAAAGGTGCCACCGAGCACGATCTCGCTCTCATGCGGGCCGCCGTGTCACCGAAGGTGCAGGTCAAAGCCGCGGGCGGCGTGCGTGATCTTGATGGACTCATCAAAGTGCGCGATCTCGGCGGAAGCCGCTGCGGCGCAACAGCCACGGCGGTGATGATGGATGAGTATCGCAAACGCGAAGCCGCAGGCACGCTTGCCTCATCGGGCGGCAAGATCGGCGCGGGCGGATATTGATTCAGACCATTTCCAATCCCGTTAGCGTTCCGATGCTGCTGCCAAACTTGTCGGTTTCGATGCCGAGACGTTGCAGCATTGACACGTAGAGGTTGGAGAGCGGCGGGGCGTCATCGCCGGCGAAGGCAAGATGCTGGCCATGTTTGAAACCGCCGCCGGTGAGCAGCACGGGCATGTTCTTCGTCGAGTGATTGGAGGCGTTGCCGAGATTGCTGCTAAAAAAGACCTGCGTGCCATCAAGCAGGGTGCCGCCTTGCTCATGGGTGGTCTTGAGCTTGGTCAGGAACTCGGCGACGACTTTCATCAACTCCAGCTCCACGGTGCGCAGTTGCGCGATCTTTGTCGGATCCTGGCCGTGATGGGAAAGATCGTGATGGCCCATCGTCACGCCTTGAATCGGCGGCACGGAACTGGTGCCCAGCAGCATCATGGTGACGAGACGCGTGGAGTCGGTCTGCAATGCGAGATGCGAGAGGTCGAACATGAGCCGTGCTTTGCCGATGAGATCGGCGCTGTTCATGTTGTTCTGCAACGGCTTCACATCGATGTGCGGCTTCGGCTTCTTCGACCACTCGTTTGCGGCGGTCATGCGCTGCTCCAGGTCGCGCACGCTGGTGAAGTACTCGTCCATTTTTTCGCGATCACGCGCACCGAGCTTCGGTTGCAAGTGTTTCGCCTGCTCGCGCACGGTGTCGAGAATGCTGAGGCCATCGCTGAGACGTCGCGCCTGTGCCTGCACCTCATCGGGGCGTCCTTCGAGAAACATGCGTGCAAACACTGTGGCGGGCCAGTTCTCGGCGGGAACCATCGCCCCGCTGCTCGTCCATGAGAGGCTGAAGCCTTCGCTGGTGAGCGAAAGGCTCGGAAAACGCGTGAGTGTGCCGATCTTCTCCGCCGCGAATTGATCGAGTGAGATGCTGTTGCGGAAGCCTGAGCGGTTTTCCGGATGTCGTGCGGCAGTGAGGAAGCTGTAGATTGAATCGTGCGACGAACCCACACCCGGATGACACAGCCCCGAGATGACGGTGAAGTCATTTCGCATGTCCTTCAGTGGTTCCAGATAGGGTGATAGTGCGAAATCGCGTCCGCTTTTCTCTGGGAAGAAAAACTCTGCGTGCATGCCGAGCGGCGCGCAGATGCACACCATGCGGCGCACCGGCTTCACTTCACCGGCGAGCGATTCGAGCACGGGCAGCGTCAGTGTGACGCCCGCGGAGCGGAGAAAGTGGCGGCGGTTCATAGGTTCACTTGGTTTGGAAGAGTTCGCTTTGCACGAGTTCGTGAATGAGCGTGCGGAAACCATATCCCTTGGCCTTGGTGCGTTCGGCGATGTCCTTGATCACGCGGAGGTCCGCTGCCTCGACGAGGCCGCCAGTCGCATAAGTGGCGAGTTTCGTGGTGAGGCCGCGGGTGAACTGGTCTTTGTCATCGAGCAGCAGGACCTTGTATTCGTCGATGTTGGAAAAGCGGCGGCCATCGGGCGTCACGTCGCCCGCATCGACGGCTTTGCCTTCGTGATAGGACATGCGCTGGCCATTCACCGTCACCGTTTTGCCGCTGCCGGTCGTGCGATACGCATCGCGCCAGCCGCCGATGACGTCGAAGTTCTCCAGGGCGAAGCCCGGCGGGTCGATGCTGACGTGACATGTCGCGCAGGACTCAACCGTGCGATGCTTGGCAAGCTGTTCTCGGATCGTCGTCGCGCCGCGAATGTCGGGCTCGATGGTGCCAGCGCTCGGAGGCGGCGGTTTTGGCGGAGTACCGAGAATTCGATCCAGAACCCAGGCTCCGCGAGTCACTGGTGAGGTATTCGTGCCGTTCGCGGTCACTTTCAAAACAGCGGCCATCGTCAGCAGGCCTCCTCGGTGGCAGCCTGGCGGCAGCTTCACCTTTTGAAAATCCCAGCCATCGACATCCGCGATGCCGTAATGCCTGGCGAGGCGTCCGTTGAGCATCGTGAAGTCGGACGAGAGGAAATTCACGACGCTGAGGTCGTTGTGCAGCAATTCGTCGAAAAACAAGTGCACCTCGCGCAGCATCGACGCCTTCAGCATGTCGTCGAACTCGGGATACAGACGGCCGCTCGGCTCGGTGAAGTCGATGTCGCGCATGGCGAGCCACTGGCCGGTGAAATTCTCGGTAAACGCCTTCGCTTTCTTGTCCTTCAGCATTCGCTCGACCTGCGCATGCAGCGTCGCGGCATCGTCCAGCTTCTTTTTTCCGGCGAGATCGAGAAGCTCGTCGTCCGGCATCGAACTCCAAAAGAAATACGAGAGGCGGCTGGCGAGTGCGAAGTCGTCGAGTTTGCCCGGCTCTTCACGAAGAAACAAAAAGTCGGGCGATGTCATGATTCCGGCGAACCCTGCACGCATTCCTTGCTCAAATGTAGATCCTTCACCGATACGCTTCATCACAAGCGTCACAAACGGTTCGAGTTCATCCGCTGGAACCACACGACGGAATGCACGCCTCGCAAACTGCCCGAGCAGACGACGCGCATCCGCCTCCGGTTGGTCGGAGACGACTTCGACACGATCACGCTGGTTGTAGCCGGGAAACGACGCCTGCTTCAGATCGCCAAACAGACGTTTGTGACTCGGTGGCGGCCACGATTCATGCAGCGGCCCTTCCATTTCCACCCAATCGACCCGCAGCCCCGGCCCCGTCCATGCCTCCTGGCCGATCTTGCTCACCGTCTGCGCATTTGGCAGCGCGTAGGGCAGGATGAAGACCGACGTGCGTGGCTCCAGTCTGTCCTCAAACTCGATCACACGCTCCTTGTCCGCTGGCGCGTCAAAGTAGCCGACCAATCGCGCCTTCGGCCCGCCCATGCCACCGCCACCACTCTGCACCTCGAAGGTCACCGGCTTGCCCGCGCTCTGCACGCCGGCCACCTGCATGCGAAAGCGATACAGTCCACGTTGCTCCATGTAAAACAGCGTCGCGCCAACCCACTTCGACGAGGAGAACATGACCACACTGTTGTCGGGGTTCTTGCGGAAGACGCGTTCCTTCGACCCCCTCACTTGATACGCGTCGTTCAGCGTCACGCGCTTCTGGGTGGCCTTGGCTTCCGGCCGGTTCACGATGGCCTGGTTCAGCGCCTCCTCCGCGGCTTCGAGATACTTCGCCAGCAGAAACGACGAGGTGTGGAGCGCGTCGCCCACGTTGTCGAAACCGGCCGCGCTGGCATCCTGCGGCAGCATCTCGCGTAGCTTCACCTCGACACCGAGCAGGTCGCGCACCGTGTTCTCATATTCGTTGCGGTTGAGGCGACGCAGCACCACGCGCCCTTCGGTCTCGCGCAGTTTGGCGGTCGCCAGCTTCACCTTGTCCGCGATCCAGTCCGCCGCCATGCGTAGCTCTTTCTCCGGCGGGCGCGGCTTCGACTTCGGTGGCATCTCGCCGTTCTCAATCTTCTCCAGCACATGCTGCCAGATTGTCAGTGAGGACCGCTGGTCGAACGCGGGCTTCAGGTTGTCGAGCCGCAGATCGCCCTTCGCCTTGTCCTCGTTGTGGCATTTTACGCAATGCTGGTCGAGGAAGGCACGCGCCACATCCTGTCCGTAAGATGACAATGCTCCGCCCGCTAGGATGACAAAAAGCCTGCAGCGCATGCTCATGCGAGGCAAAACGGGGGCGCAACCCACCTCTATCAAAAGCGATCCTGCCTGTCGCATTGTCAGATCGTGCTGACTGCTTGTCTTGATTTGTCTTCCGGGCGGATTTGCGGTCAAATTGAGTTACATCCCCCGTTTTCTCCTCGTGATGAAATTCCCCCTCGTCCTCCTGTTGCTTGCCTCCACCGCCAGCGCGCTCGACTTCAACCGTGACGTGCGCCCCGTGCTCGCGCAGCAGTGCTTCACCTGCCACGGCATGGATGAAAAGGCACGCAAAGGGAAGCTGCGGCTGGATCATCAGGACAGCGCTTATGGCGAGGGCAAATCCGGCGAGATCGCCATCGTTCCGGGCAAGCCTGATGTCAGCGAGGTCATCAAACGCATCCTCTCCACCGACGAGGATGAGGTGATGCCGCCGCCACACACGAAGAAGGTGCTGTCAGACAAGGAGAAGGGCATTTTGAAACAATGGATCGCCGAAGGAGCGAAGTATGAGGCGCATTGGGCTTACTCGCCGCCGAAGCAGCCGGTGCCGCCGAAGGAAAATGTGCATCCCATTGATGCTTTCATCCACGCGCGTCTCGAAAAGGAAGGTCTGAAGCCGTCACCCGAAGCGGATCGCTACACGCTCGTGCGTCGCGTGTATCTCGACCTCACAGGCCTGCCACCGACTCCGAAAGAGGCGGATGCCTTTGTGAATGACAAGTCGCCCGATGCTTACGACAAGCTTGTCGATTCGCTGCTCGCCTCGGAACAATACGGCGAGCGCTGGGCGCGGCGCTGGCTCGATCTCGCGCGTTATGCGGACACGAACGGCTTTGAGAAGGACCGCCCGCGCACCATCTGGCCGTATCGCGACTGGGTCGTGCGCTCCTTGAACGCTGACATGCCCTTCGACCAGTTCAGCATCAAGCAGCTCGCTGGAGACATGCTGCCGAATGCCACGGCCGATGATCTCATCGCCACCGGCTTCCACCGCAACACGATGCTCAATGAGGAAGGAGGCATCGATCCGAACGAATACCGCTTCTACGCGATGGTGGATCGCGTGAGCGTCACCGGCACGGCGTGGTTCGGCCTCACGCTGAACTGCGTGCAGTGCCACACGCATAAATACGATCCCATCGAGCACGGCGAGTTCTACAAGCTCATGGCGCTGCTGAACAACGCGAACGAGCCGACGTATTACATCGACACGCCGGAGATCGTTGCGCAGCGCAAGGCGCACGCCGAAAAAATCGCGAAGCTGGAGGCGGAACTGCCATCGAAGTTCCCCGGTGGCAAGGCGGCGATGGAAAGCCGCTTCGCCGGATGGATCGAAGGCGAGTCACATCGCGCGTCGAAGTGGGAGGTGGTCCGCCCGATGAAGATGGAGACCACCATGCCGCATCTGGAGCAGCAGCCGGACGGCTTCATCCTCGGCAGTGGCGACATCTCGAAGAGCGATGTGTATGATTTGAGCTTCAAAGCGCCGATCCAAGGCGTGCGCGCCCTGTGCATCGAAGTTACAAGCCATCCCAGCTTGCCCAACGACGGTCCCGGCCTCACCTATTATGAAGGCCCGATCGGCGGCTTCTTTCTCAGTGAGCTGCAAGGCTTCCAAAACGGCCAGCGCGTCAAATTCAGCGGCGCGGATGCCACGAACGATCAGGAAGAGGATCGCATCAACGATCAGGCCGCGACCAACCCGAAGGCGAATGCCAAGGCCAGGGCAAAACCGAAGAAGACGAACAACGCCACCGCTGCGCTCGATGGCGAGATGTCCAGCGGCTGGCAGGTGCTCGGTGGTTATGGAGTGCAACACGCCGCGGTGTTCTATTTCGACCAGCCAGTTGATCTCACCAACGGCTTCGACTTGAAGATGCTCTTTGAGAAGCACTTCGCCTGCCCTGTGGGTCATTTCCGAGTCTCCGTAACCACGAGCGATCACGCCGTCGCCACCGGGCATCCGGCGGAAGTCGAGGAAGCGCTCGCGAGCGGTGACAAATCAAAGCACGACCTGCTGCTGCGGCATTTCCTCGAAACTGCGCCAGAGATGAAGCAGGTTGCCGCGCCGCTTCTCGCCGCGCGTCGGAGTCCGCCGCGTGGTCAGGCCACGCTGGCAATGAAGGAACGTCCTGCGGGCAATCCACGCATCACGCATCGTTATCATCGCGGTGAGTATCTCTCGCCGAAGGAGGAGGTTTCGCCTGCGGTGCCTGCGTTTTTGCCGCAGTTGCCAAAGGATGCGCCTGCGAACCGCCTCACCTTCGCGAAGTGGCTGTTCTCACCGGACAATCCGCTCACCTCACGTGTCACCGTGAACCGCCAGTGGCAGGCGTTCTTCGGTCGCGGCATCGTGAAGTCGCTGGAGGACTTCGGTTATCAGAGCAATCCGCCGTCACATCCCGAGTTGCTCGACTGGCTCGCGGTCGAGTTCGTGAAGCAGGGCTGGTCGATGAAGAAGCTGCATCGCCTGATCGTCACCAGCGCCACCTACAAGCAGAGCAGCCGCATCACGCCGGAACTCGCGCGGAAGGATCCGGAGAACATCCTGCTCGCACGCGGCGCGCGCTTCCGCCTCGATGCCGAGATCATCCGCGACTCCGCGTTGAAGGCCGCAGGCGTGCTGTCCGCAAAGATGGGCGGCCCCGGTGTCTATCCACCACAGCCTGCCAGCGTCACCTCTGAGGGTACCTACGGCAAAGTGGAGTGGAAGGTCAGCGAGGGCGACGATCACTTCCGCCGCAGCCTCTACACCTTCACGAAGCGCACCGCGCCCTTCGCCATGGCCACCACCTTCGACGCGCCCACCGGCGAAGCCTGTCTCGCCCGTCGCGATGTCTCCAATAGCCCGCTGCAAGCCCTCACGCTGCTCAATGACCAGATGTTCATGGAAGCCGCGCAAGCGATGGCGAAAAAGGTCATCGCCGAGTCTTCCACCGATGAAGACCGCCTCCAAAACCTCTTCCGCCGCTGCGCCACACGGCCAGCGGCAGCGGATGAGGTCGCCATGCTTAAATCTTTCCTCGCCAAAGAACGCGCCAACAAACTCGAAGGCGAGGTGCTGTGGACCTCCGTGTGTCGAGCGACCTTGAACCTCGACGAGGCAATCACTCACCCATGATGCACAAATCATCAGCAAGAGCCGCAACACGGAGCGCGAGTATGGCGAAGCCTGCTCGCCTCGATCTCGTGTTTGCGTGCTCGCAAGGTCCCAAAGTGGCGAGTGGTCTATCGACACACTCGCGCTCCAACTTTTCACCTCTTTGACCATGAACACCCCCAACATCACCCGCAGACACTTCTTCCAGGATTGCGCCATCGGCACGGGCAAGATCGCGCTGGCTTCGTTGCTGGCGGAATCGGCTTATGGAGCGGCGAAGAGCCCGAATGTGGCCGCGTCGTCGCATTTCCAGCCGAAGGCGAAGGCCGTGATTCACCTGTTCATGGCCGGCGCGCCGTCGCAGCTCGAGATGTTCGATCACAAGCCGATGCTGACGAAGTATGAAGGCAAGCCGTTGCCGCCTTCCGTGATCGGCGGGCAGCGTTACGCCTTCATCAGGCCGGACGCGGCGGTT
>JAXMHS010000003.1:0-912820 GCA_046346695.1 Verrucomicrobiaceae bacterium
TGTTTGCCGTCGATGCGCGTGAGTTGATCCGGTTGGAAGCCGAGCGCGAAGCCGCTCCAGTTCGTGTGGCAGCGGGCGCACTCGCCGCGGCTGTGAATGCGCCAGGGCTGTTGGTTGATGGTGAACTCCTCGCCATCGTTGCCGACGAGCTGCGCATCGGTGCCCTGGTCATTCCAGCGATACGAGTAGCCGTTCCATGTCTCACCATCGAATTGAAGCACCTGCGTTTCGACGCGCTTTTGCTTCAACGTCACCGTGCGTGCCAGCACGGCATTGACAGGCCATTCGACTTTGTAGTTTTGTTTGTCAGGCGGGCCGCTAACGGTCGTCTTGATGCTTTCACCGTTCGGAAGCGCCACGAAACGTTGCGCGGTGGCGCCGTCCTGCCACATCGGCTCGGCAATTTCGAAGGGCAGAACACCTGCGGCGGGTTTTTGCGCCGCGGTGTCGGCAAAGAGGCCGGTTTCGCTGAGTTTGCGCGGAAACTGGCTCGGTTTGCCAACGGCGGGATTTTTTGCGAGCCGGTAGATGCGCGTGTCGTTCTCCCAATTCATCCAATACAGCTCGCCATCGTCGCTGAGGCCGAAGGTGACGATCTTGTGCGGTGTGTCGGCAATTTCATCGCGCCGCGTCACCTGTTTGCCGTCGTGCCACAGCGCCCAGATTTTGCCCGTCTCGTAGTCGCCATAGACGTACGCGCCACGCAGTTCAGGAAAGCGGCTGCCATGATACACGTAGCCGCCGGTGATGCTCGCAGCTTCGGTATGGGGATGCGCGGCGACAGGCGGGATGATATCGCCAGGGCCTTTCGTCTCGGGTTTGATCGGCTGCGATGCCTCCATCGCGCTCCAGCCATGATTGCCGCCGCGCTGGACGAGGTGGATCATCTCCCACTGCTCCCAGCCGACATCTCCGCACCAAAGACGGCCCTGGTCATCGAAGCTGATCTTCCACGGATTGCGGAAACCGAAGGCCCAGATCTCCGGCATCGCGTTGGATGTTTTCAGAAACGGATTGTCCTTCGGGATCGCGTAGGCTTTGCCATTTCCCTCGTGATCCACGTCGATGCGCAGGATGGAGGAAAGCAGATCGCTCAAATCCTGCCCCGTGTTCAACGGATCGGGCGGCGAAGGCACCTCGGCGTCGCCGGTGGAGATGTAGAGCATGCCATCGGGGCCGAATTGCAGCGAAGCACCGTTGTGGCCGCCGCTGCGCCAGGTGAGCAGCACGGTTTCCGATTTCGGATCAAGCACCGGCGGCTCCTGCTGCGTGAGCTTGAAGCGTGAGAGCTTCGTGCCATCGGGAACCTTGTCCCCATACACATAGGCGAGGAAGACGAGGCCGTTTTCCTTCCACTTCGGATGAAATGCGATGCCATAGGCATACTGCAGCGGTGGATGATCCGGCTTGAGGTCGATGAGCAGATCTTTCTGCGCCGTGTCGGGCGTGTCCTTGAAGCTCCAGATTTTGCCGCTCTTCTCGACGGCGACGAAACGATGTGCTCCCGGCACGGCGATCATCTCCAGCCCGTCGTTCATCGCGATCTGCGTGAACACCTGTTCCGCGACATACGGCTTCGGTGGCTCGGGCGTGCCATGGATGCGCGAGGTGGTCCACTGCGCGTGAGCGGAGGTCAGGAGAAGGAGAAAAAAGAAAACGCGAGGCATGCGCGCATCATGGAATGAACGCGGCGCGTTCGCCAAGCCCTAAATGCATCACACCTCCTCCGCAGACAGCCAGCGCACACGCACCACACGCCAGCGCCGGCCATAGACGCGGTTGGAGACGTTGTGCAGCGAGTGAGTCGGAAGCCAGTTGGGATCCAACTGCCGTTCCTCGGGCGGTTCGTCCTTGTTCGGATAGTTCACGTAGTCGGGTGTGCGTTGCACGATGACCTCGACCCACGCACGCGCCTCCAGCCGGCCGGTGACCGGATTCACGACATCACCATACGAACGGATCTTGTAGGTGTCGCTGCGGGTGACGAGATGCGGCGCGAGCGCCTGCAAAATGTCCGCCTGCGTGAGATACCCAGGCGAGCCGGCGGCGATGGGCAGGGTCATGTGATCCGGATACGGAAAGCTCCAGTCCATGCCCGCGGCGGTGCCAAGCGCCGTGGCGTTGTCGAGCTGCTGGCGTGTGACCTGGGCGGTGAACTGCTTGTTGATGCCTGTGCGATCAATCGCGGCCTGCAACGCGCCTTTTTTGCCCGTGTCATCATCGGCGAGGCGGCGGTTGATGAAGTCGGAGAGGCTCACAAAGGGACCACGGGTCTTGACCTCGCGCACGATCTCGGTCGCGAGTGATTCGACCTCCTGCGTGGAGAGACCGCGGTAGCCACGCCAGGTGGTGGCGGCGTTGCTGTCGCCATTGACCAAGGTGAACCGCGGCAACGGATTGCTGGTGGATGCCGCCATGCTGATGGAGAGGCCCTCGGCATCGAAGGTGGGAATCTTCACGCTGCTCAAGCTGCCGAGCACCGCCTGCCAAGCCTCGACGGAGGTGGAATTGACGTTGAAGCCACCCTCGATCAGCAGATTCGCCGCCACACGGCGATAAGGTGCCACCGGGTTGTTTTTCTCGTCCAGAAGCCGTGTGAGCGCGGTGAGCAGATCTTTGCGACGGTCGCCATAATCGAGCAGGAATTTGATGCGTGGGTTTGGAAGAGGTTTGGCGAGCTTGGAGTCAAGAAAGTCGGCAAGACGGCCATTCACCGTGTCCTCCTCCGGTCGCGGCGTGATGGATGAGAAGAAGAACTGATCGAACAGCAGATTGGCCTGATAACACACGTCGAAGCGGTCATTCGCGTTGATGCTCGTGCGCGGTGTCCACGGACTGGCCCAGGAGTTTCCGATGATGTGGCCGGGCATGCCGATGAGCGAGGGGGCCTCGCATTGAACGGGAAAATGCTGCAACTGGCCCATGGAAAGCAGCGGTGCGGTGGGCACTTCAAACAAGGCCACGAAATTCCTTCCGCCGGTGACAAGCGGAGGCTCGTTGCCAGGGATTTCGTCACCACTGAAGATGCGGCGGGCCTTGACCTGGTATTGTGGCAGCGTGGCTGGATAGCCTGCACCGGGGTGACGCACGATGACGCAGCGAGGATCGACCAGAGCGGGCGACGCGGCGGGGAAGCCGCTCACATCCGCCTCGCTCTTCATGCGCCAGTCGATGACGCCAAGAAATGTCTTCGAGCTGTCCGTGATGTCGGTGCCCAGCTTGAGCGTGCCGCTCATGCCGGGCAGCGGCTTGCCTCCTTCTTCGCCACTGTAAAAGCGAATACGGTGGCTGAACTCAGGACCGCGCCCGGTGCGAACGCCCGCCCACGCATAATCGTCCAGATCCCCTCCCCCGCCGTTGCGATAGCCGATGGATTCACGCCATGCCTGCGGCGTGATGTTGTCCTGCGTGGCGAGACGGTCATTGGCATAATTGGCCACGAAACCAAAAGGATCCGCACCAGCGTAGCCGGAATCACGCGCGGGATCGAGTGTGATGCGCACCTCGGAGCCTGCATGGAGGCGCAGAAGCTGGTCGGGCGTGCGCAACGGATGACGGTCGTCGGCAAGACGATCAAAGCTGATGCCGCCACTTGCATTCCAGCCGGGTTCCAGCGTGAGATGCACGCTTCCCTGCTCATGCGGTGTGACCTGGCCGCTGTTGAGCGAGAAGGTGACAATCTCGCCGGGTCTCAATGACAGCCGAGTTTGCGGATTGGTCTTGTTCTTCAGCAGGAGCAGACGCGGGCGCGAATCACTGCTGTAATTGAGCAGCATTTCCGCCGGCTGGATGTCGCTGGCGAGCGACCAGTCGCGTGCGAGCGGCTCCCACTTCGGTGGAGTATCGGCATTCGGTTCATTGCCCGGTTCGAAACCGATCGTCGGCTGGCTCGCACGATAGAGCTGGGCGTTGTGCCAGACTTCATCGCCAGTCTGATAGAGTTTTTGCTGTTTCCACGGATCGCGTTTTTCGACAACGAGATGCACGGAAGGCAGCCAGGCGTCGATGCGAAAGGCGTCGAGTTCGAGGATGACGTTGTAGGGGTTCCAGAGCGTGACGAGCGGATCGAGCACGAGGACGAGCTTGCGATCCGGCCCGTCGATCTCGCGTGGAGCGACGCTCTGTGCCTGCACGCTGAAGGCGTGGCTCATGCGGATGACGACCGGGCTGAACAGGCACTTCTGCACGAGGCTGTTCTCCCCAGAAGAAGCCTTGTTGAGCCAGGTGTTGGCGGCGATGGCGAGAGCTTGCTTCGAATCGTCAGCGGGTTTGATCGCGAACGGTTGCGCATCGAGCGCCGGAGCGGTGGTGCGATTTCTGACACGTTTCCAGGTGTGGTAATAATCAATCAGACCCTCTGCAAATATCTCTCCGCCGAACTGCCTGCGATCTTCCTCAGTCATCTCCATCAGCATCGAGAGATCGAGCTTCACGCCGCCATCGCGTGAGTTGGTGATGAGGCTGTTCGAGTCGGCGGTGACATCGTGCCAGCGTTTTTGCAGTGCGGTGTTGAGCGAACTGCCGGAACCACCCGCGAGCAGCGGAATCTGCGCGAAGGTGAGCACCTTGTGCAGGTTCTTTTGATCCTTTGGCATGCTGTCGAAGCCGTCCATCAACGACATGCCGCGTTGAGGAGCGGCGAGGCGCCATTGGGCGATCGTTTGCGCATCATCCTTCGGCGACGGCTGCGCGGGATCGTTTTCAGGCAGTGGCAGATTCACGCGGGCCTTCACACCTTCGTCCGCGGCCCACCACGCATAATGTCCGATCACGTAAGGCTGCTTCGGGTCGGCGGAACGAAACGGCCGATGGGTGACGAACTCCTGCTTGCGCGCCTTCACGCTGAGCTTGGGATCACTGCCCACGGGTTTGCGCAGCAACCAGACAGTGTCCGTGCCCGGTCCGGGATCGGGCAGTTTCGTCATCGGGGTGACGGCCTTCTCATCCGGTGTGGAGCTGTCCTGCGTGGCCTGGAGTTCGGGTGCGCGGGTTGGATACGATTTGGCGCCGCTGGTCAGCCAGAGGATCGGCTTGTCATGCTGTTCGGCGGAAGTTTTGCCACGCCCCGTCCAGACACCGGCGAGCCAGGGATTTTCGATTCCTTCCAGTTCAGGCGTGGTGGGATCGGAATCGAGCATGCCTGCGGTGGCGGTGGCCCGCCAGTCGAGGCCATTGTAGTCATGCAGGCGGCTGAGCGCGGCGTAAGCCCCGTTCATCGCGTAAGCGCGTGCACGGCTGAGCTTCATCTGGTTGGTGACCACACGCGATTCCACCAGCACAATCGACAGAAGGGCCACAAGCAGACTTATGACGAGAAAAGACAGCAGCAACGTGGCAACGAGCGCGAAACCGGCCCGCCGGTGGCGGGAATGACGAATGCGCACGCCTGCGAACAGGCTGCTCCTTTCCGTCATTCGTTCTCGGTCATTCATTCGTCATTCTGTTTTCGGATTTCGTCATTCCCGCCTACAAGGACCTCGGCAGCGAAACACTCCTGCTATACACACGGCTCTCACGCCGCGCGATCTGCCACCATTGCTCAGGACTGATGCCCTGTGTCTCCAGGCCGCGCAGCTCACGCGCGCCACTGGCGCTGAGCACGCGCACCATCACCTCGATCATGGCCGGCACACCGTCCTGCGGCACGCGGTAGCGATTTTTATCCTTCAACGGCGGCAGGCTCTCGTGCCGCATGGGAAAGCCCTGCACGATCCTCCCATCGTCCGACCATTCGTGGATGATGATCCCGAAGTCGATGATGTTGTCGCACAGCATGCTGTCGGGCGACGGAGATTTCATCTCGCCCGGCTCTCCCTGTTGCGCGCTGCCGGAATCATAGGCATCGACCACATAACCGTTTTCAAACGTGTGGTCAGAGCGCACGATGCTGCGGAAAAGCTGGTAGCTGGCATTGGCGTCGTCGTTGATGAATCCCGCCGATGGCATCGCCCGGCGGATCAACTGGTAGGAGACCGCGTTCACATCGCCGGACACCGGTTTGCCATCGGTGAACACATCACGATCCGCCGCGGTGGTGATGAAACGCAGCCACATGCCGCCGACGCCGAAACGATAGTCCTCCGGATTGGCCCATTCCCTTCCCTTTTCATCCTTCTCACGCGGATCGAGCTGAAGCGAGGCTTCCGCGGGCTTCTGGCCGGCGGCATTCACCCAGGAGCCGGAGTTGTCCGTTTTGGCGAGGATGTCGATGGCCAGCCAGGTGTTGCCGTCCTGACGGACAATGGCGGATTGCAGATCACTGACGAGCAGGCTGGTCATCAGGCGTACACGTGCGCCGCGGTCGAGGTGATCCGACAGACGGCGCCCCTGATGTGTCACATCCATCACGGCCATCGAAAGCGAAAGCAGCAGCAGCAGAGCCAGAGCTGTGGAAACACTCACCTCCACCAGCGTGAAGGCATTTGGCTGCATTCGGCGGGGATTGCGCATCGGAGCGAATCAAGGGGAAGACGTGTTGGTGCTGCTGTTGCCGTCGTTGTTGCTGCCGTCTTCCGGTTTCTTGACGCCGGGGTCGTCCGGATCAGGCGGCACGCTGTTTTCGTCAGGACGGCTGGTGGGGTTCAGATTGGCATCAGGCAGCGTGTGGGTGGGTTGCGTGGTGGAGGTGCTGCTGGTGCTGTCGCCGTTGGTGTTTGGATCGTTGGTGTTGCCTGGGGTTGTCGAAGAGCTGCTGGATGAACCCGCCTTGCCGTCGAAAGCAGGTCTTCGCCATGCTTCATAAGGCTTCAAACGCCTCACATCACGGGACAGGGCGCCCATCAGCATCGTCAGAATCGCCAGCACTCCGGCAGCAATGCCGGTGGCGATGGCAACCTCCGCCAGCGTGAAACCGCCTCGAATTCGGAAAGGTGAACGTCGGATGTTCATGGCAAAAAGATCAGCGTATCTGCGCCATGTCGGCAATCTCGGACACGTGGCCGTAGGCATTCACATGCATGCCGCGGAAACTCTGCGGATTTCGCAGCACACCGACGCCGTCCATCGTGCTGCCCTCCGCAAGGATCAAATCATAGCGCCGGTTTTCGATGCGTGATGAAGGCGTGAACTCATACGCCCAGCAGGCCGAGCCTTCCAGCCATGGACCGATGCGCGTGGAGATTTGCACAGGCTTGCCGCCTGCGGAAAGCGGTCCGCTCCAGCCCGCCGCGCCCGTGGGCGGCACCCAGCAGATGCCCGCAGGAAGTCTTTGTGGATCACCCACCGGCTCCCACACACCGCTGCCGATCTCCGTTTCAGCGACGATGACAAACGACTGCCACATCAGCTCCGGCTGCATCGGATTCGCATGCACCAGCAGGCGTGCATTGCTCAGGCGCATCGCCGCCACGCCGCGTGTCTCGCGCATTTTTCCGGAAAGAAACTGCGCGCCCCAGTTCAAGCGGCGGCCCACATCCGGCTGTGCCGTCGACATGCCCAGGATCGACAGAGCGATGGTGATGATCACGATGACAACCAGCAGTTCCAGCAGCGTGAACGCGGCTGCAGGGATGCAGGATCGGTTTTTCCAGACTGGGCTCATGCAGAACCGTGATGTAACGGCCACGGACATATTATTCTGACGGTGTGGCCGCCTCCAAGCCCGTTTTTCACGCCGTTCAAATGGCGCTTGTGAAAGAACCTGACCGTTTGGTAGGCTCCCCGTATGAATGCCGCCACCCGCATTTCCACGTCTTTGTCGATGATCGCATGTCTGGGCGTGGCCTCCGCCGCCGATGCTCCATCGCGGCCCGTGGTCCTGAACAAGAATCTGCCGCTCCGCAGCGGCACCATCCTGCGCGAAAAACGCGAGATCCGCGTGGACAACGGCCGCTCAAAGCAGGTGAACGCGAAGGAAACCACCGAGGTCACCACGCGCTATGTGCAACGCGTGAATTTCGTGCGGCGCATCGCGGGCGCGGGCACGGAGGAGGTGCGTGTGAGCGAGTTCATGTGCGAGCTGGCGCACTTCGTGCCGGTGATGGGACTGGTCCCGCCACCGAACGAGCAGCCTTCCTCGCTCATGTCCAAAACCCTCCGCACGCGCAAAAGCGGGGCGCGTTGGGACTACGACCTCGCCCAGGGCAAGCCCACGCCTGACGAGCGCCAGACGCTCGACAATCTCGCATTCACGGCGGGTTTGCTTGATGTGCTCTCACTTTGCATCGGCAACGAGCCCCACAAACCAAGCGACACCTGGAAAACAGACATCCCGTCGCCGCGGGGCAAGGCCGCCGGTTTCATCGTGCCGAAGGACATCTCCTGCACCTTTGTGAGCTTGGAAGACAAGCCTGACGGCGCTCTCGTCACTGTGAACATCACCGGCGGCATCAGTCTGGAGAGGCCCATGGGCTACAACTCGCATGTCGAGATCACCTTTGACGCCACTCTCGTCCGCCGCCTCGGCGACATGCTCGACGTCGACACGAAAATCAAAGGCACCTACACCCTCAAAGGCGAGGCGAACATCGCCGGCGTCGGCAAAACCCAGCTCGACTTCAACTACCCTTACACCCTCGTCCGCACCCTGAAGATCGAGGACAAATAGCCGCCACAGCGCAAAAAATCGTCATTCTCCCTTCGACATTCGGGATTCTTTCTCCTTCTTCCCGGCCTTCAACCAAACCTACACACGTCATGCCACGTCCCGTCACTCTCTTCACCGGCCAGTGGGCCGATCTTTCCTGCGACACCATGATCCAGAAGGCCAAGGCCTTCGGTTACGACGGCGTCGAACTCGCCTGCTGGGGCGACCACTTTGAAGTGGACAAGGCCGACCAGGCTTACTGCGACGCCAAGCGTGCGAAGCTGAAAGCCGCGGGCATGCAGTGCCACGCCATCTCCACCCACCTAGTCGGCCAGGCCGTGTGCGACAACATCGACGCCCGTCACGCGCAGATTCTCTCGCCCGCGATCTATGGCGACGGCAATCCGGAAGGCGTCCGTCAACGTGCCGCCGAGGAACTCATCAAGACCGCGCACGCCGCGAAGCGTTTCGGCGTCAGCGTCGTCAACGGCTTCACCGGCAGCAGCATCTGGCACCTCGTCTATTCCTTCCCGCCGAATCTTCCCGGCCAGATCGACGCTGGTTACGCCGACTTCGCCAAGCGCTTCAAGCCCATCCTCGATGAATACCAGAAACTCGGCATCCGCTACGCGCTCGAAGTCCATCCCACCGAGATCGCCTTCGACATCGCCTCCGCCGAGCGCGCCCTCCAGGCCATCGACTACCATCCCGCCTTCGGCTTCAACTACGACCCCAGCCACTTCGGTTACCAGGGCGTCGATTACGTGAAGTTTCTCTACAAATTCAGCGACCGCATTTTCCACGTCCACATGAAGGACGTCTCCTGGGGCATCGGTGACGGCACCGTCGGCGTCTTCGGCGGTCATGTCGATTTCCACAAGCCCAGCCGTTACTGGGACTTCAAGTCCGTCGGTCGCGGCAAGATCAACTTCGAACTCATCATCCGCGCCCTCAACGACATCGAGTACGGCGGCCCGCTCTCCGTCGAATGGGAAGACGGCGCCATGGACCGCGAGTTCGGCGCCACCGAATCCGCCGCCTTCTGCAAGAAGATCGACTTCCCGCCGAGCAAGATCATCTTCGACGCCCAGTTCGCCGAAGCGAGCAAGTAAAGTGGTCCGCACCCCGTGTGCGGTGTCATCGTTCAACACTCAAACGGCCCGGAATCACCTTCCGGGCCGCTTTTTGTGCTTCAAGCCATCGCAGCGAAGAATGTCCGCCTCCGTTTCCAAGTCGTTGATAGCGCAAACGAGCGCCGCTTCAAATGTCGGCCCAATCCACCCGCAAATCAGCACAGATGGCATTGCTTGTTATGGCGCAACAAGCCTACTTTTTCACCCAGCCATCCTTCAACGTGACAGTGCGGTTGAAAACCGGTGCGTCGGGCTTGGAATCAATGGGGTCGGCAAAGAAGTAACCGACGCGCTCAAACTGCCAGAGGCTGCCGGCTTCGGCGGCGCGGAGGGAGGGCTCGAGTTTGGCGTTGGGGATGACTTCGAGCGACTGCGGGTTGAGGAACTGGGTGAAGTCACCGTCTTCGCCAGCGTCGGCATCGGGTGTTTCGACGGTAAAAAGGCGGTCGTAAACACGTACCTCGGCATCGATGGCATGACGCGCGCTGACCCAGTGGATGATGCCTTTCGGCTTCGGTCGGCCCTCGGGCTTCTTGCCGTGACGGGTGGCTTCGTCGTAGGTGCAGCGCAGTTCGACGACGTTGCCTTCGGCGTCTTTGATGACTTCCTGGCAGATGATGCAGAAGGCGAACTTCAAACGCACTTCACCACCGGGCTTGAGACGGTGGAAGCCCTCAGAGGGGAATTCCATGAAGTCTTCGGCTTCGATATAAAGCTCGCGGCAGAGGGGCACCGGGCGTGAGCCCGCGGAGGGATCCTCGGGATGATTCGCGGTCTCCAAGTGCTCCACCAGATCCTCCGGATAGTTTTCGATCACGACCTTGATCGGACGCAGAACGGCGTAGGCGCGACGGGCGACTTTGTTGAGGTCTTCACGGATCGCATGCTCCAGCAGGGCGACTTCGGTGAGAGAGTTGAATTTGGTGAGGCCGACCGTTTTGCAGAACGCCCGCAAAGCAGCGGGTGTGATACCGCGGCGGCGCATGCCGCTGATGGTGGGCATGCGCGGATCGTCCCAGCCGCTGACATGGCCTTCCTTGACGAGGCGGAGCAGCTTGCGCTTGCTCATGACAGTGTAGGTCACGTTCAGGCGGGCGAATTCACGCTGGTAAGGCTGACCTGGCAGGCCGTCCACGTTGTTGATCAGCCACTCGTAGAGCGGACGGTGAATCTCGAACTCCAGCGTGCAGAGACTGTGCGTGATGCTTTCCAGCGCGTCGCTCAGCGGATGCGCATAGTCATACATCGGGTAGATGCACCACGCGTCACCTGTGCGGTGATGGTGCGCATGCAGGATGCGGTAGATGACCGGATCGCGCATGTGCATGTTCTGCGAGGCCATGTCAATTTTCGCGCGCAGAACACGCTCGCCGTCCTTGAATTCGCCCGCACGCATGCGGCGGAAGAGGTCGAGGTTTCCCTCCACGCTGCGCTCAGCGAACTTGCTGCGCGTTCCCGGCGTGGTGAGCGTGCCGCGCGTGAGACGCATCTCCTCCTGCGTCTGGTCATCGACGTAGGCGAGGCCTTTGGTGATGAGTTGCTCGGCAAACTGGTAGAGCTTTTCGAAGTAGTCGCTGGCGTAATAGAGATGCTGGCCCCAGTCGAAACCGAGCCACTTCACGTCCGCCATGATGCTTTCGACGTATTCGACCTCCTCCTTCGTTGGATTCGTGTCGTCAAAACGCAAGTGGCAGCGCGAATTCGGCGCGTATTCCTGGGCGAGGCCGAAGTTGAGGCAGATGCTCTTGGCGTGGCCGATGTGGAGATAGCCGTTCGGCTCCGGCGGGAAACGAGTGACCACCTGGCCGCCGTTGCGTCCGGCCGCGACATCGGCGGCGATCATTTCGCGGATGAAATCGACAGGGGCGGGGGCATTGGGGGCGGCTTCGGACATGGAGGGGCGGAGTTTGGGCCGAAAGTCTAAAGTTCAAAGTTCAAAGTTTAAAGTCCGCGGTTCTCTGTCCGCGGTTCGCGGTTGCATGCGGGCGGAAACCGTTGTTTTTCCGGTGAACCATGTCCCATCCCGCTCCTGCGCCCAAGCACCTCGACCTTTCGAAACTCGGTGAGCCCGTTTATCGCGGCTCCGTGCAGAATCTCTACGCGGTGCCGGATCATCCGGGCTTCGTGGTGTGCGAGACAACGCCGGCGGGTTCGGTCTTCGACGTGGGGTCGATTTTCAACATCGAAGGCAATGACCTCAACCGCGCCATCTTCCGCCACGCGATGTATTCCCGCCTTGGGAAGCCGGAAACGTGGCAGCGCGTGAAAAAGGCCATCGAGTCCAAACCGATGGACGAGGCATGGCGCAAGGAGCTGCTTTCCGGCCCGATGGAATCCATGCTGGAACGCGGCGCGGCGACGCACCACATCGGCATGGTGGATGCGAAGACGGGAGAAATCGTGCGCGAGGGCATGCCAGCGAATCCGAGCTGCCACAACGTCGTTCGCCGCTTCCCCGTGATGCATCCACCGCAGCGTACGCTGCTGGGCACGCACGTCTTTGACTACGCGCAGTTTCACCAGAGCGCGACGTATGTGGTGCCGCTGGAGTACATCGTGCGCTTCGGTGTGACGAGCGGTTCGTCGATCTTGAAGAAGTATCAAAGTCTGAGCGACAGCGCCAAGCGCGCCTACGAGCAGGAACTCGGTCTCTCAGAGCCGATGGGCGTGTGGGAGATGCTAGAGAGGCCGATTTACGACCTCACGAGCAAGTACGAGCCGGAAGATCGTGCCGTGAGCAAGCAGGAGGCACTGTTGATGTCCGGCCTCAGCGGCCAGGATTTCCTCAGTACGATCAAGATGGCCATCCTCGGCGGCTGGGCGGTGCGCGAGCTGCTGGAGAGCGCCGGATTATTGCTGTGGGATCTAAAGTGGGAGTTCGCCGTGGATCGTGAAGAACTGCTCTTCGTGGACACGATCGATGCCGACTCCTTCCGCGGCACCAGTTTCATCGACGTGGAGTGCAAGAAGCTCGTCATCCACTTCAACAAGCAGGCCATGCGCGATTACTACCGCCTGGTGCATCCGGAATGGTATGCGGGCATCAACGATGCCAAACTGCACGCGCAGAAGATCGGCGTGCCATTCAAGCAAGTGCTGCGCGAGGGGCAGGCCGCTGGAAAGTGGCCCGCCACACCGGTTGTCGATGCCGGATTTCTTGCATTGCAGTCGCGCAAGACGGCGCTGATTCGCGAGCACGTACTCGCCCAGCGCGAAGCAGCCGCCATCAGTGCCGACTTGAAGGCCACGGGCGAGGCTGAGGTCGATTTCTACCGTGGGAAAGGCCTGTTGGCCGAGCTTTTGAAGATGAACGGCGTGGGCTGAAAATCCGGCCACCAGCGGTCTGACAAAATGCTTGCGCCTGAAGCGGAAACGTTTATCAATCCCGCCCCTTCTTCGGGAGGGGAACGTGATTCCTGAGTAGCTCAGCGGTAGAGCGGGTGGCTGTTAACCACTAGGTCGTAGGTTCGATCCCTACCTCAGGAGCCATCACGAAAACAACGACGGCAGAGTAGCTCAGGGGTAGAGCAGAGGACTCATAAGCCTTTGGTCGGGAGTTCAAATCTCCCCTCTGCCACCACCAGGAAGGTGGTGCGCGATCTCGAATCCGAAGATCACGCTTTTTTCGCCTCGTAGAGCGACGCAATGCCGAAGGTAAGCGGCGAAGCGATGGCGGAGGCGAACCCATTCGCGGTGATCAATGCCTGCATGTCTTTCCCGGACGGAAAGCGCTCGATGGAGCCACACAGATACTCATACGCCTCGCGTTTGCCGGTGATCCAGCCAGCGATGCGGGGCATGATCTGCTTCAGATAAAAAAGATAGGCATGACGGATGCCGGGAAACTTCGGAATCGAGAAGTCGAGGACGAACAGCGTGCCTCCCGGACGCAAAACGCGGCTCATTTCCTGCAACGCGGCCGGCCATGAGGCCATGTTGCGCAAGCCGAAGGCGACGGTGACGACGTCGAAGGCGCCGTCTTGAAATGGCAACGCGAGGCCATCCGCGGCGATCAACCGGTGAAAGTGCCGCGCCTGAGCTTCGCGCATCATGGGCACCGAAAAGTCCGCGCCGAGCACTCTGGCGTCCTGACAAGCCAATTGGATGGCTTGCGCGAGATCGCCGCTGCCAGTGGCGAGATCGAGGACGCGTTGCGGCTTGATCTGCTGGATGCGTTTCGCAGTGGTGCGCCGCCAAAGGCAGTCGATGCCGAGACTGAGGACGTGGTTGGCGAGCACGTAACGCGACGCGATTCCCGCGAATGCCTGCCTCACATATCCTGCGTCTTGCATGATGAACAACTCCGGTCCCCCCGGACGATGCCAGGGGAGATGGTGCTCACGAAAGGACTCGAACCTTCACGATGTTACTCACTAGAACCTGAATCTAGCGCGTCTACCAATTCCGCCACGTGAGCACGTAGAGGGTCGGGGTGACCGGGAGGCGAGTCTTGACCAAGGCGAGGATTTCTCAAGCGGGAAAATGAGTTTCTTCTGGCGACGCGGCAACGTTGAGGCTAGTCGCAGCTTATGTCCTTCCGTCTCGAAATGCTCCAAGTGGCACGCCTCGCGCCGAAACTTTTGGGCGAGTCGGCGGAACTGGTGAAAGGCTTTTTGCGCTCGCGGATTTCACCTTCAGGAGGTTTTCTGGATCGCGATGACAAGCCCGATCTCTACTACACCGTGTTCGGGCTGGAAGGCTTGCAGGCGTTGTCGCTGGACACGTCAAAGCTTCCTGATGTGAGGCCGTGGCTCTCGGGTTTCGGCGACGGCAAAGGGCAGGATTTCGTGCATCTGTGCTGCCTTGCGCGCTGCTGGGCGAATGCAGGCTTGCATGAGTTTCCAACAGCATCCCGTGAGGCATTGGCGTCACGTATCGAAGCATTTCGCTGTGCGGACGGCGGTTATCACCAAGCTCCGAAGCGCGACAAAGGCAGCGCCTATGGTTGTCTGCTGGCGTGGGGAGCGTATCAGGATCTCGGCGGTTTGCCTCCAGAGCCATGGCGCCTTGCGGAGTGCATGGGTGGCCTGCGCACGAAGGATGGAGCATGGTCCAACGAGCCCGGCATTCCTGTCGGCTCCACGACAGCCACAGCGGCCATGGTGGCGCTGCATCGCCATCTTGAAATGCCACCTCCACCGGAAGCTGTGGAGTGGTTGATGAATCAATGCCTGCCACAAGGAGGCTTCCTCGCCCTGCCTGCGGCTCCCCTGCCCGATCTGCTGTCCACGGCCGTGGCCTTGCATGCGCTGGATGCTGTGCAGGCGGATTTTTCGCGATTGAAAGAGCCGTGCCTGGACTTTGTCGATTCGCTATGGGATGCCACGGGCGGTTTTCACGGCAACTGGACTGACGATGTGCTCGATTGCGAGTACACCTATTACGGCTTGCTAGCGTTGGGACATCTGAGCCTGTGAAAACAAAGAACCCGGACATTGCTGTCCGGGTTCCGTGAGCAAATCGTTGGTGTTGCCTATCAGGCGAGAGCTTCCGTGAGGATGCGACCGCCGTTGACGATGTCGATCGGACGGACGCCGTCGGCCACGATGCGCTTCTCACCATTGATGCCGAGGAGACGATACATGGTCTTGGCAAGGTCTTCCGGACCCACCGGGTCACGATCAGGCTCGCCGCCAAGGGCGTCAGAAGCACCGTGAATGTAGCCTTCTTTGACACCACCACCGGCGAGGGCGACGGAGAACACGCGCGGCCAGTGGTCACGACCGTTGGTGCCATTGATCTTCGGCGTGCGGCCGAACTCGGAACTGACCATGACGAGCGTGCGCTTGAGCATGCCACGCTCTTCGAGGTCGGTGATGAGGCGGGCAAACGCCTGGTCGAAGTTCGGAGCCTGGCCCTCAAACGCACCTTTGATGTTGGAGTGGTGGTCCCAGCCTCCGTAGTTGACGGACACCATGCGCACACCGGCTTCAACCAAGCGACGAGCAAGCAGGAAACGCTGACCGGCCTGGTTGCGGCCGTATTCGTCACGCAGCTTGTCGCTTTCCTTCGAGATGTCGAAGGCCTCGCGCGCCTTCTGGCTGCTGATGAGGCCATAGGCTGCCTGATAGAAGCTGTCCATGGCGCTGATGGAGTCGGCTTTCTCAACGGCCTTGAAGTGCTCGTCCACGGCACCCAACAGGTTGCGACGACGATCGAAACGCTTCTCGTCCACGTCCTTCGGCGTGAGCAGGTCGCGCACACTGAAACCCTTGTCTGCCGGATCGCTGCCCAGCGCGAACGGACCGTAGGCGCTGCTCATGTAGCCGGTGCCCTGCTCAGGTGCGAAGACGCTCGGCACCGCGACATAAGGAGGCAGGTTGTTGCGGCTGCCCTGCTCGTGCGAGATGATCGAACCGAAGCTCGGGAACTTGATGGCCGGACTCGGGCGATAACCGGTGAACATGTTGTGCGTGCCACGTTCGTGGGCTGCCTCACCATGCGTCATCGAGCGGATGACGGTGAGCTTGTTCATGATCTTGGCGATGTTCTGGAACCTCTCGCCGACGTACTCGCCGGGGATCGAGGTCTTGATCGGCGTGAAGGGGCCGCGGTATTCAGGCGATGCAAAGGGCTTGGGATCCCAAGATTCGTGCTGGGCCATGCCGCCGGGCAGGTAAATGTGAATCACAGAGTCGGCGATCGGCTTGAAGGTCTCCACGTCCGGCATCAGCGGAGCCGCTTGCAGACGCAGCAGGTCGGGAAGCGTGAGGCCAAGACCACCGAGCATGCCGACGTAGAGGAAATCGCGACGGCTGGCGCCAGAACGAAGGTCAAGGTGATTGCCTTGGCAGAGGGGGTGCATTTTCATGGGAAGAAGGGGTGTTGTTACTGGAATCGTGGGGAGTTACGGGGCGTGCCCGGCCATCTTGCAGATCTTGCGAAAATATTTGCAAATCCTGGCGGGATTCTGCTGATGAAGCTGGTTCCGTGCCTGAATCCTGGCCCCTATCTGCGCACCCACCCGGCCTGCACAACTTGGTGAATCCAAACCTGGAAGTCCGCCACCGCATCCGGGGGGAATTTCAGCCGCAACATCATGGGAGCGGTTTCATCGACGCTCTTGTCCAGCCAATAGTCGAGTTCCTTGGCCAGTTCCCCTTTTCGGTCCAGATAACCATAGACCACCTTGGCGCCCGGTTCAGAGACGTTGCGCAAGCTGTAGCACTTGAGCATCTGAGGATCGCCAAACTGGTGTTCAAAGTGTCCTGCAGGAGACACGAGCACGCGGAACAGCGTCGGCGTCACGGACTTGGAATCCAGGAAATCCGACCACGAAGTCTCTCCTGCGCCAACGAAGGATTCCCAGTCCACCCGCGGCCCCTGTGGAGTATGCTCCACCGTGGCGATACGGCGTCCGCCGCCTTCCAGCACCACCACATGTTCCGTGAACCCCGGAGCCCCTTCCGCAGCCTCCACCAGGGAGTCAAACGGCACAGGCCCGTCACCATTCTTTTGGTAGTAGACATGCATCAACGGCTCCGCACGCGACGGATTGCGCACCAATGGCAGGCGCTGCTTCCAATCGATCGCTTGAAGAAATTTACGCAGCATGTCCTCGCCCGCGGCCAGCCTCGCCAGATTGATATCCTCGGGCTTTTTCGAAGCGCTGGAGGCGGTCTTCAGGTCGCTTTTGCCTTGGGGGCGGAACACGAGGCTGCCGGGAGCCACAGGCAACTGGCTTTCCTCGGGAGTGATCATCGGCGTGCCTGCTGTGGCTGGCGCTCCCGGTTCCCGCCCGCCCGGACCCAGCAGCTTTTCCCGCGCGTCACTCTCCTTGGACGACTGGATGAGATTGAAGATGATCAGCAGGACCACGACGGCACCCACCACGCTGGCGCCGATGATGAGCCTGCGCCGAAACTCCTTCACCTCCGGGTCCATGCGCATGCGCTCAAACGCATCGCCCTGCAGCGGTTGCGGCTCGTGAGCAGGCTCCATCCTGCGCATGCTCGATGTGGTCGGCGTCTCCTCTTTCTCTTCCTGCGGTTCCGCAGGCTGTTCCCCGGCCTGGCCCATCAAGAGGGCACGGCGCTTCTGCCGGGTGCTCTTTTCCGCCATCTGAAGCATCACGATCTGACCACACGCAGGGCACGGACGTGAACGCGTCACCGAGGAGACCTGGATCTCGACGGTTTTTTCACAATGAGGACAGACAAGGGTGGTGGACGGCATTCAGGCTGGAGGCGTTGGGGAAACGGGGATACTGACTTCTGAAAGGCGATGCCGCAACCCGCGGTTCAATTCAAAGTTGCTATTTTCCTCACCAGGACAACGCCAGCCCGCCACGCGAGCGCAGCCGCTGCAGGCCCCAGCTCATCATGATGCGTGCGTCTTCCCAGATGTACTTCGTCTTGGTGCCGAGTTGCACCAGGATGACCTCCCGGCCACCACTCGCTGCGCTGGAGATCAAACAGCGTCCGCTGGCCACGGTGTAGCCGGTTTTCATTCCGTTGCACTCCGGCATCACGCCCAGCAACTCATTGGTGTTCTCGAGTGTGACCACGCGCCCGTCAGCGCGCCGGAAGCTGTAGTATTTCCGTCGCACCGCATCACGAATCGTGTGGTTGCGATACGCCGCCATCGCCACACGAGCCATGTCACGCGCCGTGGAATGCTGGCCGGGGACTGTCAGTCCATGCGGATTGCGAAAACTCGAGTTGGTGCACCCCAACGAACGGGCTTTCGCATTCATCTTCACCGCAAAGGCACTGATGCTGCCCGCATTGTCACGCGCCAGCACGTTTGCCACATCGTTGGCGCTCTTCACCAGAAACGCATACAGCAGCGTGCGACGTGAATAAGTCTCACCGGGCTTCAATCCCAGGCGTGTCGGCTCCACTGCAATGTCCGCCGCGGAAACGCGCACCATCTTGTCCAGATTGCCCGCATCCAGCACCACCATCGCTGTCACCAGCTTCTGGGTGCTCGCCACCGCTCGTGCCGTTTCAAAACTGCGCCCCGCCAGATGCTGTCCGGTGTTTGCATCCAGCAGCAGGTAGGAAGACGCGCGGATGGGAGGTCCTGAGGACACCACCAGCATCGGACGCTCAGGCAGCATCACTTGCATCGCCTGCCCCTCCCCGTCACCCTGTGGGTCGGACTTCAGGAATTGCGTGGTGCCCGGCGAAACCGGGATCGCACGCGCCACCGGCCCGTCCGCACAAGCGGACAGCAAGCAGACCGCGCCTGCGGCCGTCAAAAACTGGATCAACTTCATCATCGAGGTCAGCAACGTGGCAACCAACCGCAGTTTTCATGCCGTTTGGTCAAACCGACTTGGCATCTAGCCGCCCTGCCATGCGTTGTCAAACCTTGCAGGCACGTCCTCCCGCGCCATCATCGCCTCCACCATGGCTCTCATCATCAATGGCGAACACATCGACGACGAAATCATCGAGGCGGAGTTCCGCCACATCAAAGGCCACTTCGAGCGCACACTCCAGGTCGCCTGCTGTGAGCGCGACACCGAGTTCCGCGGCATGGCCAAGGACAACATTGTCTCCCGCGCCCTGCTCAACCAGGAAAGCCGCCGCCGTTTCCCAACCGTGGACGACGCTGACATCAGCGCCCGTTTGAGCAAGCTCATCGAAGAAGCCGGTGGTGAAAGCCAGTTCTACCTGAACATCGGCATGCCCGTCAAAAATGAGGCCGCCGTTCGCGACAACGTCGCCGGTGGTGTCCGCCTCGACAAGACGCTCCAGGAGGTGTACACGCCGGAACCGGTGCCTTCCGACGCGGAACTGAAGGCCTGCTACGAAACCAACCTCAAGCACTACATGACCGAGGAGGAAATCCGCGCCTCCCACATCACCAAGAGCCTCCAGGGTGCCAAAAGCCGGCAGGAAGTGTACCAAACCATGCGTGATCTGCGCACCCAGCTCCTCGCTGGTGCCGATTTCGCCAAGCTCGCCGAGGAACACCGTGCTGACGAGCAGCAGCAGATCGACCTCGGCTGGTTCAAGCGTGGCGAATTCATGGAGGAGTTTGAAACCATCGCCTTCTCCATGAACGAGGGCGAAATCAGCCCGGTCTTCACGACACAGCTCGGTTTTCATCTCTGCACCGTCACCGGACGCAAGGCGTCGGTGCCACGTCCCTTTGAGGAAGTCCGGGACGCCGTCAAAGAACGCTTTCTCGAGGAGCACCGTGATAAAAAATTCAACGCCTTCCTCGCCGAACTCAAGTCCGCCGCCAAAATCGAGGACACCGACCCGCCGGAGGAATCCAGCAACTGCGGCCACTGACGCTGCAAAGTCGTTCGCGGACATGCGTTTCGTCATTCTGTGTGCACAAGTGCTGCAATCTGCTTTTTGCGCGCATCTCCCGCGTTTCATGGCAGTTAATGCCCTTTCCGCATCCCGCTGATCCGCCTTAACACCCTGCCCTCATGATTGCCTGGTTCGCCCGCAACGGCGTCGCTGCCAACATCCTCATGCTCGCCGTCATGATCACCGGCGCCTGGACGCTGTGGCAGGACAAGATCCCGCTGGAGGTGTTTCAGGATGTTCCTTCCCGGTTCATCTCCATCAACGTGCCCTACCCCGCCTCGTCTCCAGAGGAGGTCGAGGAAACGATCGTGCTGAAGATTGAGGAGGCCATTCAGCAGGTCGGCGGCATCAAGCACATCAATTCCACCGCCAGCTCCGGCGGCGGCAGTGTGTTCATCGAGGTTCAGGAAGGGCTCGATCCCCGCTCGGTGCTCGAAGACGTGAAGATCCGCGTCGATGCCATCTCGAATTTTCCCGCCCTCGCGGAAAAGCCTGTCATCCAGGTCGATGACTCCTTCCACTCCGTCATCTCCGTCATTCTCAGCGCCGACATGGCCGAGCGCGACCTGAAACGCCTCGGCGAGCAGATTCGTGACGACCTCTCCGCCCTGCCCGGCGCGTCGCATGCCGAACTTGCCGGCGTGCGGCCCGATGAGATCGCCATCGAGATCGAGGAGGAGACCCTGCGCAAATACGGCCTCACCCTCGAAGCGCTCGGCAGCGCCATCCGCAGCAGCGCCGTCGATCTTCCGGCAGGCGTCGTGCAGACCGAGGCGGGAGATGTCTCTATCCGCACGCGCGGCCGCGCCTACTCCGGGGAGGACTACGCGCGCATCCCCGTTGTCTCACGTCCTGACGGCACTAAAATCACGCTGGGCGAGATCGCGAAGATCGTGGACGGCTTTAACGAAAACCCGCTCGCTGCGAAACTCAACGGCCGCCGCTGCGTCTTCATCACCGTGATGCGCGAGGGCAATCAAAACGCCATCACCATCGGTGAACGCGTCAAAGCCTACATCAAGGAGACCAACAAGAGCCTGCCCGGCGGCGTGCGCCTCGACTACTGGAATGACCGCTCCAAGATCGTCAAAGGCCGCATTGACCTGCTGATGCAGAACGCGCAGAGCTGTCTCATCCTCGTGTTCATCTGCGTCGGTCTGTTTTTGCGGCTCGAAGCCGTCATCTGGGTCGCCGTGGGCATGATCATGAGCTTCCTCGGCGCCTTTGCGCTGATGCCGTATCTCGACATCACCATCAATCTGTCCTCGCTCATGGGGTTCATCCTCGTGCTGGGCATCGTGGTCGATGACGCCATCGTCATCAGCGAGTACTGCGACCAGTTGAGGCGCAGCGGCATGACGCCGTTGGATGCCGCCATCACCGGCACGCGGCGCATGGCCGTGCCCATCACCTTCGGTGTGCTGACCACCGTCATCGCCTTCCTGCCCATGGCCCTGGACGGCAGCGACTGGGGTTCGATGTTCAAGCCCATCGGCATCGTCTTCATCAGCGTGATGCTCATCGCCCTGGTGGAAACCAAGCTCATTCTTCCCAGCCATCTCGCGCATCCGTTTCTCGGCCGCGCCGGTGACCTGCTGGAGCCGGTGCATCACATGTCAGGGCGCGCGCTGCAGTGGTTTATCGACACCGTTTATCGCCCGAGCATCCGCTTCGCCGTCGCCAACTGCTACACCATGCTCGCGCTGCTCTTCGGCGGCCTGTTTCTGATGTTTGGGTTCTACTGGAGCGGGCGCATCCCCACCGCCTTCTTCCCGCGCATTCAGAGCGAGCGTGTCGAATGCCGTCTCACCATGCTCGAAGGCACGCCGCTGGAGGTCACCGAGGAGCAGATCTCCCGCATCTACGACATCGCCACCGACCTGCAGAAGGAATACAGCACGCCGGACGGCCGCTCCGTGGTCAATCAAATCGTCGCCATGACCGGCGGCACGTTTTCGTTTCGCGGCAGCGGTTCCAAGAGCGGTCAGTCACATGTGGGCACGGTGATCATCGAGACCTTTGGCCCCGAAGAGCGCCCCATGGCCGCCGACACCGTCGAGATCGCCAACGAATGGCGCAAGCGCATCGGCCAGATCGTCGGCGCCGAGGAGCTCACCTTCCGTGCCGAGATCATGCGCAGCAGCGATCCGGTGAACATCCAGCTCACCGGCACCGATCCGGTGGAGATGCTCGCCTTTTCCGACAAGATCAAACAGCACCTCCTGCAGATCCCCAACGTCTTCGACGTCAACGATACGCTCGACTCGGGACGCAGCGAAATCCAGCTCCGCCTCAAGCCCGAGGCCCGCCAGCACGGCGTCACCGTGAACGATCTCGCCCGCCAGGTGCGCCAGTCTTTTTATGGCGATGAAGTGCAGCGCATCCAGCGCGGACGCAATGAGGTCAAAGTCATGCTGCGGCTCCCGCGTGAGGATCGCAAGAGCCTCGCCACGCTCGACTCCATGCGCGTGCGTCTACCCGATGGACTCGAGATGCCGTTCAACCGCGTCGCCGAGGCCAGCGTGGTCAAATCCTTCACCAGCATCAAACGCGTGGACCGCCGCCGTGCCATCAATGTCACCGCCGACGTGGACAAGAAAAACACGGACATGGAAATCCTCCGCACCGGGCTTGCCGCCTTCATGAACGAACTGCTCGCCGGCCACAGCCACATCCGCTGGAGCTTTGAAGGCGAGGCCAGGGTGCAGAAAGAAAGCGTCTGGAACATGCTCGTCTCCGTCGGCCTGGTGCTTGCCGCCATGTATGCCCTCATGGCCATCCCGTTTCGCAGCTACACCCAGCCCTTCATCGTGTTGCTCGTCATTCCCTTCGGCGTCGTGGGGGCGGTCATCGGCCACTTGTTTCATGGCCTGCCGCTCAGCATCATGAGTTCCTTTGGCATGCTGGCGGTCTGTGGTGTCGTGGTGAATGACACGCTCGTGCTGGTCGATGAGATCAATCATCTCAAGGACGAAGGCGTCCCCATCCGCGAAGCCGTGCAACGGGGCGGCCTCCTGCGTTTCCGCGCCATCTTCCTCACCCAGATCACCACCTTCTTCGGCCTTGTCCCGCTCATTTTCGACGGCACCTGGCTTGCCCGGCTGGCGCCGTTCTTCTTCAGCAACGGCGCACAGAGCACCCACGCGCAGTTCCTCACGCCGGTGTCTGTCGCGATGGGATACGGCAGCCTCTTTGCCACCATCATCACTCTGTTCCTCGTGCCGTTGTGCTACATCGCCGTCGAGGACATCAAAGGCTGGTTCTTCGCGCCTCGCAAGGCGTCCGAACTTCAAGCGATGCCTGCGAAGTTTCCTGAGATGATGGCTCCCGACTAGTTGCGCCTCTTTCCCGACGCGGATCACCGTCTGCAAATGAACCTGCGCCGTGGTGATGCCGCGCAATTCTGGCAACGCTCCCCGGAGGCTGAAACCGTGCTCGCCGAACGCCGCCACTGGCTGGAGGAAACACCAACTCGTTATCTGCGGATCTTGCCCGAGGGATTGGACGCGGTGGATGAAGCCATCACCACCATCATGAGCTGGCTCGGACGGCCAGTCTGCAATCCCGAACACGCCGCCATCGAACTCGAGCCTGATTGGATCGTGCTTTCTGGTGATGCGGAGCGTTCCTACCCGGTGGTCGGTGGCGCGGTCATTTTTCCGTCGCGTTGGGCTCTTGAAGACAAGATCGGCAGGCCACTTCATGAGGTGCATGCGCCTGTTCCTGGCCTGCAAAGCAGCCTGGGCGGCCAGATCAACACGTTTCTCTGCCGTCTCGAGCCTGGCTTTGCTTGGGAGCGTGAAAACTGGGGCCTCAGCGCCGATCCCACGCTCAATCATCATCCCGCTGTTCCATTCCGCCATCTCGATGCCAGCACCACACTCGCCACCACGTGGCTGCGCCTCGAACATCAATTCCTCGCGCGTCTTGCCTCCACGAACGCCATCCTGTTCGGCATCCGCGTCTCCAATCATCGTCTCGACCACCTCGCTTCGTTGCCTGAAGTGGCGTCACGCCTGGCACACGCGCTCGCCACGATGTCCGCGGACATCGCCCGCTACAAAGGTGTGCATGACGCACGTGATGTCCTTGTGCCCGCGCTCACCACAGCAGCAGCATCAGCACACACATGAGGCCGTTGTTCAGCGCATGCGCGGCCATCGGGGCGATCACGCTGCGCCGCCACATCCGCAGCACTGAAAACGTGATTGCCAGCGCCATGATCGCCGGCACGCCGGCCCAGCCTTGCGGGTGAATCGCCGCAAACACAAATGCACCTGCCAGCGTGCCTGGAATCCACCGCACCCAGGCGGACAATCCTGGAAACAACAGGCCGCGGAACATCAGCTCCTCCGACACCGGCGCCCACACGGCGGCGAGCAGAATCGCTCCCAGCTTTGCCCATATGTCTCCCGCAAACACGTCGATGATCGGATGATATGGAAACTGCCCGGTCATCTTCGTGATCCACGAGGCCGCCATCATACCCGCGACCAGCAGCGGCGTGGATGCAAGCCAGCCGCCCAACCCCGCTCCAATCTCACGCAACCATCCCTGCCCGCGATGCAGCCCCAAGGCTTCGCGCCATGTTTCTCCTGGCATTCCACGCCAGCGCGGCCACGCCATTCCCACCAGCAACGTGGATGACAGAACAGCATAGATCACCCATGACGGCAATCCTGCCCACAAGTGGTGCATCAGTGACGGCACCACCAGAAACAGCGCGAGATAGAGCGCGAAGCCCTCCAGCAACACACCGCCATCCCCACCGGAGTTCCTGCGCAACGCCAGCCGCAACTTGCCTCCGCGCCAGCGCAGGATGGCGAGGATCAGCATCACCATTCCACCCAGCACCACACACATCCCCAGCATCGTGCCGCCGATCAAAACCATCGCCGTGCCCGTCGCCTGTCGTGTGATGTCCTGCTTCTCCGCTTCACTTTTCGCCCGTGCGAGCGATGCGATCCAGCCGTGGCGCTTCTTGAACATCTTCCACGTTTCGTCATCCACCTGCCCGGCCTCCAACTGCCGGATCGTGCCCACATCCCGGCGCAATGCCTCGCTCTTCGCGGCCATGTCATCCAGACCCGTCGCGCGTGTGTATCCTGAAATGACGTTCCGGTCTATCAATCCCGCTCATGCCGCCTATGAGCAAAATCCCCTTTGCCAAGGCCGGGCGGGCAGGTATGGACACGGCCCCAAATTATGAGCAAAAAAAGTGACTTCGGACTCATCGGCCTCGCCGTGATGGGCCAAAACCTCGTTCTCAACGTCGAAAGCCGCGGCTTCCAGGTCAGCGTCTATAACCGCACCACCAGCGTCACCGACGAATTCGTCGCCAAGCACCCCGGCAAGGCCCTCGTCGGAGCGCACACGCTGGAAGAATTCGTCCAGAGCCTCGCCACGCCGCGCAAGATTCACATCATGGTCAAGTCCACCGCCGTGAAGGACACCGACCGTGACGCCGTGGACGCCGTGATCGAGCAATTGATCCCCCTCCTCGACAAAGACGACATCGTCATCGACGGCGGCAACAGCTTCTACCAGACCACCGAACGTCGCGACGCCTACCTCGCGAGCAAGGGCCTCCGCTTCATCGGCGCCGGCGTCTCCGGCGGTGAAGAAGGTGCCCGCAAAGGCCCCTCCATCATGCCCGGCGGCCCTGCTTCCACTTGGGAAGTCATGAAGCCCATCTTTGAATCCATCGCCGCGAAGGTCGATGGCGAACCCTGCGTCATCCACATCGGCCCCGGCGGCGCCGGTCACTACGTAAAGATGATCCACAACGGCATCGAATACGGCGACATGCAGCTCATCTGCGAAGCCTACAACATCTTCAAGCACGCCGGCTTCACCACCGACGAGATGGCCGCCATCTTCAACGAGTGGAACGAGGGCGACCTCCTCAGCTACCTCATCCAGATCTCCGGCAAGGCCCTGGAGCAGAAAGACCCCGAAACCGGCAAGCCCGTCGTCGAACTCATCGTCGATAAAGCCGGCCAGAAAGGCACCGGCCAGTGGACGTTGCTCAACGCCGCCGAAAACGCCGTCGTCATCAGCACCATCAACGCCGCCGTCGAGGCCCGCATCCTTTCCAGCCAGAAGAAGCAACGCGTCGCCGCCAGCACGCAGCTCACCGGCCCGAAGGTTAATATTATCACCAATAGCATGGCTAAAGCAGAGCTCGTGAAGAAAGTCCACGACGCCCTCTACGCCTCCAAGATCATCAGCTACGCCCAGGGTCTCGACCTCATCCAGACGACGGGTGCGAAGAAAAACTGGGGCCTCGATCTCGGTCGCATCGCCGCCATCTGGCGCGGCGGCTGCATCATCCGTGCCCGCTTCCTCAACCGCATCACCGACGCCTACCGCACCAATCCGCAGCTCGCGAACCTCATGCTCGACCCGTTCTTCAAGGACGTGCTCAGCAAGACCCAGCAGAGCTGGCGCGAAGTCGTTGCCCTCGCCACGCTCAACGGCATCCCGGTTCCAGCGTTCTCCGCGTCCCTCGGCTACTACGACAGCTACCGCGCCGCCCGCCTCCCCGCCAACCTCCTCCAAGCCCAGCGTGACTTCTTCGGTGCTCACACCTACGAACGCGTGGACAAACCCGAAGGCCAGTTCTTCCACACCGAGTGGCCGGAGGTTATCGGCTAAAGTTGCCGAGTTGCTGTGCAACTCGCGCTCCAACCCCAGTTGCGCAGCAACTGGACTACTTTGAAGGCGGCTGAGGCGAACTCAGCCGCCTTTTTCATTCACAACCTTTCCAACGCCTGCCGCACCAATCCAGTGGCCCGATCCTGCTGATACGCCGTCATCGCATCTTGGAGCAGGGCATTGAAGCCCTCTTGATCGAGTTCCAGATCCGAGGCCATGCCGGTGACATTCTCCCATGTCACCTTTTGCTCCGCTGCGCCGATGGCTTTGAGCAGGAGACAGGCAACCGCCTGGAGCCGGGCTCCCGTTTCATGCCGTCCGTTCTCCCACGCGACGAAACTGATCTGTGCCAGTGTCGCCGCCTCACCGGCCCGGTCGCCGATGGCTTGCCGCATTTCCAGCGAGCGGCCAAACTTCTCCCGCGCCGCGGCGTAGTTGCCTTCATTCACATCGATGCTGGCAAGCTGATGCCACGTCGCCGCCTCACCGGCCCGGTCGCCGATGGCTTGCCGCATTTCCAGCGAGCGGCCAAACTTCTCCCGCGCCGCGGCGTAGTTGCCTTCATTCAAATCGATGGTGGCAAGCTGATGCCACGTCGCCGCCTCACCGGCCCGGTCGCCGATGGCTTCGAATCTCGCGAGGGCTCGATGGTAAAGGGGCTTGGCACGCAGCCACTCGCTCAAAGATTCCAGGCTGTCTGCCAGCAGGCGCAGTGTCTCGGGAGCCGCATCGTCGTCTGCCAACGGTTCCAACAACGCAACCGAAGCACGGTACTCTGCTGACCGATGGAGATGCTGAGCAAGGAATCTGGTGGACCACTCCAGCCGCTGCCGGTCACCGCCAGCCTCGGAATGGTGCCGGCATGCGAGCAATTCTGCCATGAAGTGCAGCCGGAGTTCCCCTTCCCGGTCAGCTTTGAAGCAAGCCTCAAAGTAGGCTGCGGCAGACCGATGCGCCTCAACGGCTTGCTCCGTGGAGAGCCGGTCAGGATGAGCAAGAAAGTCCCGCTGGAGCGGATAGATGGCGAAAAGCGTCGTTTCGTGGTCCTCACCCAGCTTTTGAAGGAGACCGCGAGCCAGCATGCCTTCGGCGGCTCCCGCTGCCTCACTCTTGTCGAGTCCTCCGATGCAGGCAATGCCGTCCAAGGGCACCGGAGGCTCCACCAAGGCCAGGCGGCTGAGAGCCAGCCGATGCGAGGGGGACAGCGCCTGATAGAGCTGTGGCACGAAGATGTCCTCCAGATACTTCTCACGCAATTCGCCCAAGGCATCACCGCCATCAGCATCCGGCGCGGCTTTCAACTGGCCTTGCAGCTTCGTGATGTCTCCTTGAGCGAGCACATCTGCCGCCTGCTTGATGAAGCGAGGTGTGCCGCCAATCTTGCGATGGAGCAGTGACAGAAACTCCCGTGAGATCTCGCCAGCCGCCATGCGCTGCACCACCCGCTCGTTGCGGGTGAGGCACTTGATGAACTCTGCTTCCGAGAAGTCCGGAAGTAATTCGTGCAACAAGCCGGGCAACGTGGAATCGAATCCCTCCGGCACATAACGGCAGGTCATGATGCAGCGTCCTTCGCCTGTGAGCCGGGTAAACAACGCTTCGAAGAAGGCCCCCAGCTCCTCCTCCAGCCATCGTGGTGCGGCAGGAGGCTGCGGCATCAGGTCTTCGAGGTTGTCGAGCACCAGAAGCATCCGCGTCTCTTTCAGAATCTCGACGGCCAGCCGCAGTCGGAACGACAGGGGTTGATTGCCATCCGTGAGTGTGTCGCAGTCCCCTTTTCTGCCGAGGCGCTGGCAGGCGATGCCAAGTTCCTGCACCAGCTTCAAACCGAAGGATTGACCGCTGCTTTTCCTGCCCGCCTTGACCGGCACGACATGAAAGCCTTCCAGTCCACAACGATTGGCGAGGCGCGTGGCAAGCGTGCTTTTCCCCGCTCCACCGATGCCCGTGAGCAAGAGCACCTGAATGTCGCCATCGCGCAAACCTGGACGCAACCGTTGCAGGAGGCGTCGGCGGCCCACGAATCCCTCCTTCAGCCCGATGATGCCATCCCCCAGCAGTTCGTAGCGCACGCCGGGGTAGTGAACCTTTTCCGAGGGGCGGGACTGATCGATGAAGTCATCGGTGGCATCGGAGACGAACACCTGCGGCAGGGCAAAGGAGGCGTCGAAAAAGACCTTGTCGTCCACGGTGAACTGCGACTTTCCGAACATGTCACGACGCGCCGTGGCTGCCGAGGCATCGACAGGACGACCGGCTGCCAGCTCATGGTAAAACACGCTCGCAAAGTCAGTCGCGAGGCCATCGGCGATGCTGGCACCCCAGCCCAACGCTACAGGAACGTGCCCGGCAGCCGTGAGTGCCTGGCACACACCTGCCGAAGCCGCCTGGGCGGACTGGCAGCCGCTGACGAACACCACGCGCACGCCGCGATTCGCAAACAACTCCTCTGCCATGCTGCGCGCGTCGCGCAGATCAGATCGGCCGCGTTCATCTTCAAACGTGAAGTAACCCACTCCATCCTGCACGGTGCCATGACCAGAAAGATGAACCACGTGCGGTTTCAACTCGGAGATGAGATTCCGAAGCTCTTCATAGGTGGCTGCTTCAGCGATGCTGAGGTGGACTTTGTTCCCCAGCTTGGCGGCGAGCCGCAGCATGGCCTCTTCTTCACGTTCGTAGTCGAGCCCGGCCTGATCTGTGGGGGCACATGCCACAAAGAGAATCCTCAAAGGCAGCGCTGCCTGGCCAAGCTTCGGTTGCGGCAGGCTGTCCCGCATCGTCCGTCGAATGGCCCACCGTCCGTCAGCCACCAGGAAGCCACTGCTGGGAGATGGCAGGAGCTCCCATGGCAGATTAAGGATGTCTGCTTCGGCGGAGGCGATGATCAACGTCCCTTCGCCACTGCCAATGACTCCTTCCATCTGAGCCCAAAGAGGTCCAAGAAGCGTGTCCTTGATCTGGTGACCGAAATCACTCAGCGACACTGGATCAGCCAAGGGACGTTTGCCGCTCTCGAATGACCCGGTGAGTTCCAAAGCCTTCTTGAGCAAAAGATCGACGGATGCCTGTCCCGCATGAAACTCGTGACTGCTATGCGTTGTGACCAGGGTGGTCCGCACCGTTCCTCCGTCCGTGCGTTGCAGGTGAATCTTCAAATCAGGCATTGGCGATTCCAGCATAGGAGGGCTTCTGCAAACTTGGCAAAAGGAATCTTGTTTCACGTTTGCATTCTGGCCTCTTCGTTGAATCTTGCCCCATGGCCAGACACCCCGTTCCTCCACCCACCCGCATCAAGATCGGCGGAGTCGAGATCGTGCTGCGCCCTCAGCCGCAGAAAGGCTCCATTCCAGAGAATCTCCTCCGCAGGGCTGTCATGAAGGCAGTCGCCTCGGAACACCCTGTGAAGAAAAGCTGAGGTGAAAACGGAGCGTGGCAGTCACTATCAACGGCAGGTCTTCATCAACTGTCCGTTCGACGGCAAATACCTGCCAATGCTGCGTGCCATCGTCTTCGTGCTGAAGACGTGTGATTATGTGCCTCGTTGCGCCCTGGAGGCCGACAGCGCCACGGAAGTGCGGGTCGAAAAGATTCTCCGCATCATCAACGAATGTGGGCTGAGCATTCACGACATCTCCCGCACACAACTGGACACCAAGTCGAAGCTGCCGCGCTTCAACATGCCGTTTGAACTGGGGCTGTTTCTGGGGGCGGCAAAGCTGGGCCACAAGCGCCAAAAAAAAGAGAAAGGAGCTCTCATCCTGGATGTGAAGCCGTATCGCTATCAAGCGTTCCTCTCCGACATCGCCGGACAGGACATCCGTGCCCACGGCAACGATCCAAGCCAGGCGATTGGAGCCGTTCGCAACTGGCTGAACACTCACAGCAAGGCAAACAAGGTTCTTCCCGGCAAAGCAGCGCTTGTGACGCAATATCGCCGCTTCCAAAAACAACTGCCCGTCATGCTGAAGGAACTCCAGCTCAAGGAAGCGGAGATTTCGTTTGTGGATTGGTCAAAGCTCATTGGTATCTGGCTCGAAGCAACGGCTAGGGTGTGAAGCCTTTTGGTCAGCAGCAATTTGAGGAAATGAAACCGTTTAGCCTTCAATGAAGAAAACTCTTTTCCTGCTCGCCCATCTCCTCCTCGTCCCCTCTCTCCCTGCTGCCGACGCCCCGTTCGATCTGCCGGGCATGAAGCACGATGTCGAGTTCGCGAAAGAAGGTGACGTGTCCCTCACGCTCGATGCCTTTGTGCCGGAGGGCGCGGGGCCGTTTGCGACGTGCATCCTGGTGCATGGCGGGGGATTCACGAAGGGGGACAAGCATTCGTTCATCACGCCGCTGTTTGAGCCGCTGTCGAAGGCGGGCTTCACGTGGTTCACGATCAATTACCGGCTCGCGCCGCAGCATCACTGGCCGGCGTGCGCGGAGGATGTGGCCTCGGCGATCCGGTGGGTGAAGGCGCATGCGGCGGACTACAAGGTGGACGTGAAGCGCATCGCGATCATCGGCGAGTCGGCGGGCGGGCATCTCGTGTCGTGGGCCGGTGTGACGGGCGAGGGCGAGACGCGAGTGGCGGCGGTGGTGCCTTTTTATGCGCCGCATGATCTGGTGGTGCAGGTGAAGATGCGCAACGCGCTGGGCGGACTCGCAGGTCTCGTGGGCAGCGAGGAGATGAATGAGGCGACCATGAAAAAGCTCGCTGACATGTCGCCGATCAATCACATCAAGCCCGGCCTGCCACCCTTCCTGCAAATCCACGGCGACAAGGATGACAAGGTGCCACACTCGCAGAGCGTGGAGTTTGAGAAGAAGATGAAGGCCGCGGGCAACACCTGCGAGACGATCACCATCCCAGGCGGCGGGCACGGCATGGGTGGCTGGGCGAAGCTGAACAGCGATTACGCCGCGCAGATGATCGCATGGCTGAAGAAAACGCTGGGACAATAACGGGTCCGTGACGGATGATGCGCGGTCTGTTTTCCAATCTCTGTTTGCAAGTCATGCACCGCCTTCTGCTTCCTTTCGCCGCCCTTTTCCTCGCCGGCTGCACCACGCGCGACATGGGCGCGGCTTACACACCGAAGGAGGGTGACCTTGTCTTCCAATCGCTGCTGCACATCCCGATCATCGACGCGATCGAGGGCTGCACGCACTCGCCTTACTCGCATTGCGGCATCGTCGTCATGCGCGACGACGGCTGGCACGTGCTGGAAGCGATTGGACCGGTCAAAGTGACGGAATTGCAGCGGTGGACCAGGCAGGGACGCGGGAACGCGTTCGCGGTGTGCCGCTTGAAGCCCGCATTCCAACCGCATGTGCCGGGGATGATCGCCGCGGCGGAAAAGTTCATCGGACTGCCGTATGACATCCAATACGAGATGGACGACGGGAAGATTTACTGCTCAGAGCTGATCTACAAAGGCTTCAAGGCGGCCAGCGGACAGAGATTGGGAAACACGGTGAAGCTTGGCGAGCTGGACTGGCAACCGCACGAGCAGGTCATCCGCGCCATCGCAGGCGATCCCGTTCCGTTGAATCGTGAAATGATCACGCCGCGTGACCTGGCAAAGGCGGAGCAACTGGACACAGTGCTGCCGCTCGCACCGCACGCCATCACGCGCTGAGGTGATTCCCTTCACATCGCGCTCATCGGCCAGCGGGCAGCGTGATCGCCCCACTTTGTCTGTCGGGCGTGTTGCGATTGGAGTGACCTGTGGTTTGCTCCGCCTCATGAAACCTCGTCTCGCCTCCATGCTGGCGCTGGGTTTGAACCTGGCATTCATCGTCCCAACATTTGCCGGGGAGGAACTGCTGAAAAAAGCCACGTTCTGCCACGGCCTGGAGGAGAACCGCTCGCCGAAGGGCACGGCGGAGTTTTTCAACCAGGACGATCCCATCTTCCTCTCGCTGGAACTGAAGGGACGTCCGAAGTCCGGGGTGGTGGCCGCGAAGTTTTGGTTCCGCGACTCGCTGATCGCGGAAGCGAAGGTGGATGTGGCGGAGGCCAACGGAGGCGTGGCGTTCTCCATCGGGCAGAACACCTTTGTCGGTTTTGATGTGACTCACAAGAAGCCTCTGCCGGTGGGAAATTGCTATGCGGCGGAGGCGACGTTCGACGGAAAGCCGCTGGGCCGCTTCCCCTTCCGCGTCGCGCCGCCGAAGGGAGCGCTGCCGAGCAAGCTGCACGGTGTCACGCTGGCGAAGGGCGCGGACGACGAGCAACGGCCGGTGGATGAGACGCGTGATTTCGGCGGCGAGGAGAAGGTTGTGCTGGCGGGAACGGCGGATCTCGGGCTGGCGTCGTGGCTGGAGGTGACCTGGAAGGTGGGCGGCAAGGTGGACGAGCAGGGTACGCGCAGCATCACCATGGAGGAGAACAAGGCGAAGGTGCCGTTTTCGTTTTCCTTCATTCCTGCGGGCGGCTGGCCCGCGGGCACGCATGAGGTGGTCTTGCAACTCGACGGGGAGGAGGTGGCTCGCGAAAAGTTTTCCGTGAAAGTGGGCGCCCCGATGGCTGGCGCGACGAAATTGGAGATCGACTCGGCGCAGTTGTTCCAGGACAACGGCAAAGGAGATGCAGGCGAGGAGGTGAAGTCGTTTGGCACGGGCGACACCGCCCTGCATGCGCGATGGAGCCTGAAGAAGAAGGCGCTGATCAAGGGAATCCAGTTTGCCTGGGTGCTGGTGGAGGTGGAGGGCGAAAAGCCCCAAACGCTGGCGACGGCGGATGTGGAGCCCGAGGTGAACGATCAAATCAGCACATCACTCACCACCAGGAAAGGGCTGCCGCCAGGAAAGTATCGCATCGACCTGGTGCAGGACGGCAAGGTGATCGACAGCAAGCCCTTCGAGGTGAAGTGACTTACTTCACATCGCGCCACAGCCAGCGAAGCGCGTCGGGCAGCATGGGGGACATGCCTTTGCTGCCGTGAAAGCATTTCGTCCAGTCGATGCGGTAATCATACTTCATGTATTCGAGCGCGGCGGCCATCTGCTTGTTGGCGATGGGCCAGTTGCCAAACTTGTTGTCGAGGTCGTTCTCGCCATCGAGCAGGTAGATGCGGATGGGTTTGCGCTCGGTGATGCGGATGAGCGAGGGATAGACGTGCCCGCCTTTGAGATCGACAAACGAACCGACCCAGGAGAGCACCTTGCGGAACTTGTCGGGCCTTTCCCACGCGACGGTGAATGAGCAGATGCCACCGGAGGAACCACCAGCGATGGCCCACGACTCCGGATCGGCGCGGAACTTCGTTTGATAACGCTTTTCGACCTCGGGCAAGATCTCCTCGATGAGGAAACGCGCGTAGGCATCGCCAAGGGAATCGTATTCGAAGCCGCGGTTCGCCGCTTTGTCACCGGACTTCTGATTCGGCCTGCGGCCGGGATCGATGAACACACCGACGGTGCGCGGCATCTCCTTCTTGTGGATGAGATTGTCAAAGACGACGGACGCACGCATGGAGCCTGTGGGATCGACGTGGCGCGAGCCATCCTGCCAGACCATGAGGCAAGTTTCCTCGCCCGGAGTGAAGCCCGCAGGCAGATAAACGGTGACATCACGCAGGGTGTCGGGGAAGACCTTGCTGGTTTTCCATTCAAACTTCTCCAGCCTGCCCTGCGGTGCGTCTTTCTGCGGCATGCTGTCGGCTGTGTATTCGTAGTGCTCCACGTGAACGGTGCCGGCGAGTCGCGGCATGCCCTCGGATTCGACGCGGTAACCGAATTCGGAGAAGTTCGGCATGTCAGCCACGAGCACCTGAAGTCCGTCATCCCCCAAGATGGTCATGTCGCCGATGAGTGATCCGTCCAGATGCACTACCCTGGCGGGCTTGGGATCAATGATCGCCCAGGCCACCGAAGTGGCTTCGATCTTCGCGCCAGCACGGCCTTGCGTGAGGTTGTTCACCCCAAACCACCTCACCACCTTGTCATGCAGTGCTTTCTGCGCTTCGGGCTGCAACGTCGTGCTCAACGCCTCCTTGAGCTGTCGCGGGGTGATGGGGGGCTGCCATGCCGCCTTGTTCTGGGCATGGAGGAAACTGGCGACGGTCAGGAACAACAGAAAGATGGCAGCACGCATGAGTGCGTTTCTAACGGCACCCTCTGCCGTGGAATATCGGCTGTTTTGCCTGTGCCAACGCTTTTACAGCGCCGCGGTGAAGTGTGTCCTGCCGTCGGTCAATCCCGCGGTGTGCAGACGCATCTCAATCCCCTCCAGCATGGCACGCACATGCTTCCACTTCGTACGGTCACGCATGAGCTCCATGCTGCGCTCGAATGAACCCCACTGGATGATTTCAATGTCAACATGGCGCACACCCCAGTCGTTCATCAGTGAGCGGCTGGGCTTGTAAAGGTCGATGGTACCAGTGCCGACGAGCGCGCTACCGTAGTCATCGACTTCGTAGATCACGTCTGGCTGGCCGGCGATGCGGAATCGCGTGCCGACCGGAAAACGCGACCAATCCGCGGCCGCGCTACGGACATTGCCAAACTTCAGATTCGTGCCAAGGGCGTTCTTTACCCCATAAACAACGTGGTCACTCTCGCTGTGGGTGTATGCGGTGGTGCGCACTCGCATCTGAGAATTGCGATGCAAATTCGATGCCGAGAGCAGCGGTGGTCGCGCCTCTTGGAAGACAAAAGTGTACCGTTCGATCTCCGCAGGCCGGAACGGAACATTTGTCGCCAACGCCTTCCGCACCTCATAGGTCTTGCCAGATTCCAACGGCGCAGCCTTCTGACGATGCTTCTCGAGCCAATGCGACAGGAGTGGTTGCTGGGGTAGCGCACAAGCGGAAAGCAGTGCCGCGACTGCGAGGCTTAGGCCAGTGGCAATCAAATGTGAGTTGTACATGGCTGGATACTTTTGAAATTACGACAAATTTAACGTAAATTTCATATATCCTCAATATAAAAAACATAATTTATATATCTTTAGAGTTTAACATAGCTAAAAGGCTTTGACGCCCCGTTCCTCCACAGGACTACAGGCCCCCCCAACCCTCATCCACTATGCCTGCTGCCCGGCTTGCTCCTCCCACAACTGGCGCCAGTGATCGAGGCGTTCCTTGATCCGGGCCTCCAAGCCGTTCGTGGACGGTTCATAATACTGCCGGCCACCTTCCAGACAACGCTGAGGCACGAATCCGCCCTCGAAATCATGAGGGTACAAATAGCCTTCGCCATGCCCGAACTGCTTGGCACCCTTGTAGTGCGAGTCCCGCAGGTGTTTGGGCACGGGCAACGTGCGGCCCTGGCGGATGTCTTCCAAAGCGGCGTCCACAGCGAGGTAGGCACGATTGCTCTTCGGCGCTGTGGCAAGATAAACCACCGCATGCGCCAAAATGATCCTCGCTTCCGGCATGCCGATGGATTCGACTGCCTGCTGAGCGGCGACTGCGACACGCAACGCATTGCTGTCCGCCATGCCCACATCCTCGCTCGCGGCGATCACGATGCGACGGGCGATAAACCGGATGTCCTCGCCGGCGTGCAGCATCTTCGCCAGCCAGTAGATCGCCGCATCGGGATCGGAGGCGCGCATGCTTTTGATGAAGGCGCTGGCCGTGTCGTAATGCGCGTCGCCATCTCCATCATAAACCACCGTCTTTTGCTGCACGGACTCTTCCGCAGCGGCCAGCGTGACCACAATCTCGCCAGCGTCGTTCTTCGGGGTGGTCAGGACAGCCAGTTCGAGCGCATTCAGGCAGCGCCTCGCGTCACCATCAGCAATTGTCGCCAGATGACGCCGCGCCTCAGGCTCCAAACGCGCGTTCATGCCGCCGAGACCACGCTCCGTGTCACGCAAGGCACGATCCATCAAGGCTTCGAGATCCTCGATACCCAGCGGCTCCAGCGTGAACACCTGAGAGCGGCTCACCAACGGACTGTTCACATAGAAAAACGGATTGTGCGTCGTCGCACCGATGAACCGCAGCGTGCCGCGCTCCAAATGAGGCAGCAGCACGTCCTGCTGCGCCTTGTTGAAGCGGTGAATCTCGTCCACGAAAAGAATCGTCGTCTTGTTGTAGAGCCGCAGATGCTGACCGGCATGCTCCGCCTCCTTGCGAATGTCCGCCACGCTGCTCTCGACTCCGCTGAGCGTGATGAAGCGCGACTTCGTCTCCTGTGAGATGATGTGCGCCAGCGTGGTTTTTCCCACGCCTGGCGGCCCGTAGAGGATCAATGACGAAAAACGGTCCGCCTGCACTGCCCGGCGCAGCAGTTTGCCCTCCGCCAGGATGTGCTGCTGCCCCACATACTCATCCAACGTGCGCGGACGCATGCGCGAGGCGAGCGGTGCGCCCGCATGATGCACCACTCCGGCCACACGTGGCGGCTCGGGAGGCTTCTGGGCAAAAAAGTCGTCGCTCATGCAAGTTCAGTCGATGAATGACGCGGAATCGCCCCGGCGGCAAATCGCAGTTTGCACCAGCGCCGGGTTTGGTGTTCGGATAGCTCCGTTCCTCCTGCATGAAGCTCTCGAAAAAAGCCGAATACGCCCTCCGTGCCCTCGTGGCGATGGGACGTGAGCACGAGGGCACGAATTTCTCCATCCAGGATATCTCCCGCAGCGAACACATCCCGCTCAAATTCCTCGAGCAAATCCTTCTCACGCTCAAAAACGGCGGTCTGTTGCGAAGCAAGCGCGGCGTCGGTGGCGGCTATCAACTCGTCGCCCGCCCGGATCGCATCACACTGGGTGAGGTCATTGCTCTTTTCGACGGTCCCTTCGATCCTCTGCCTGGCACGGAGCATGCCGCATTGGGCGAAGTCTTCGGTGAATTGCGCCAGCAGGTGAACCAGTGGTTCGGCGATCACACAATCGCCAAAATCATCGAGAAGGAGCGTTCGCGTGAATCGGTGTCGTTCGACATCTGATCACTTCCCGAACAGCCAAAGCGCCAGCATCAGCGTCCATGCGATGTTGAAAAGCTGCCCGCCAAGGAAGGCAAGTGCCGGACGCCCGCCGCCAAGAGAGAAGAGCTCTCCCAGCCGCGTCTCCAGTCCGATGCAGACAAACGCAGCGGCGAACCACGCCTCGCGCACCGCTTTGAGCGGCTTGCTGGCCGCGATGGCAACATCTGCCGGCACCAGATAAGAAAAAATCACCGAGGCAAGCACGAAACCGATGACGAACTTCGGGAATCGCTCCCAAATCACCTTTGCGGACACCTTGCTGCGTTCTCCATTCGCACCGCCGCGCATGCTCCACCAAACGGACAAAATGAATGCAGCGACACCGATAAGCACATTCTGGCTGAGTTTGACGATCACACCGACCTTGGTCGCGTCCTTGCCCACCTGCTCCGTGGCCGCAGCGACCGAACCGCTCGTGTCAAGGGTACCACCGAGCCACGCCCCCCCCACCGCCTCGCTGAGGCCCATGGATTTGATGGCGAGGGGCATGAGGATCATCATCGGCACCGCGCACAGCAGCACGATGGAAGTCACGTAGCTGAGTTTCTTGCGGTCCCCCTGGATCGCGCCGCAGGCAGCAATGGCGGCTGACACACCACAGATCGAGACAGCGGTCGAGAGCATCACCCCGAACTCGTCGTCCACCTTGAGTTTCTTGGCGATGAAGTAGCAGGCATACCACACCACTGGAATGACAAGCGCGGCTTGAATCAGGCCTGGCATGCCCGCCTTCAACATCTCGGGAAGCAAAATTGTCGCGCCGAGCAACACAATGCCCACTTTGATGAAAAACTCCGTGCGCACCGCCTCACGCAGCCACTCAGGCACCGGAAGCGTGTGGCTCCAGATCAATCCGATCGCGAGTGCGAAGATGACATACTCCAGCCCATAGGCCTTCACCGCCGACTGCGCGGCGATCCACTGTGATCCCCAGCCCAGCGCATATACGATCATGGCACCAGCAATGAACGGCACAATCTTTTTCCCCAGCGAGGCGAGCAGCGCCGCACTGGAGATCACAAGGAACCACACTGGCAGCATCGTTTCGGAAGGAAAGATGCCCTTTGCAGCCGCAATCAACACCGGCAGCGCGGCAAGCACGGCCATCCAGTCTTCATTCTTCCACCAAGGAGCGGTTGCTGGCGTGGGCGATGGATAGGCAGAGTCGGAGGCGTGAGTGTTGGCGGACATGGTCGGGAGAAAAAGAAATCGCGGTGGAAACAACCACCGCGATTCAAACGCCCGTCATGTGAAGTATTTTACTGCCAGTTGCCGAAGGCATAGGGATTGTAGCCCGACTGGTAGCCGTAACCATAGTTCGGCTGGCCGTAGCCATAGCCCGAGTTGTAGTTAGGGCTGCAGTTCCGGCTGTAGCCGGAATTGCAGTTCTGCCGGCCATAGTAGCCCTGCTGACGGCTGTTTTGAATGGCACTGCCAGCCAGCGCCCCAAGCAGACCGCCGATGGCTGCACCTTCCAGGCCGCGGCGGCTTTGATTGCCGATGATGCCGCCGGCCGCTGCGCCAAGCAGGGCGCCAGTGACCGCACCTTGGGCTGGCGGACGTCCATAACCACCGTATCCGCCTCCATAGCCGCCAGGACCGAAACCGGGGCCGAAACCTCCATAGTAGGGGTCAACACATGACGAGAGAGAGAAAGTGACCAAAACAGTTCCGACTGTCAGCAGGCGAGCAAGGGATGTCTTCATGGGATGGAGATGTTGTCCTGCCGTCTGACGCTCCCCCTGACAGTCTATTCGATCTTTTTTTCACAGAACCCCCAAACCATCCCCGCTGTTGCATTCACAACCCATCTGCGCTGGGATGCACCACCATGAAATTCCTCCCAGCCACCCTTTCGCTCCTGCTTGCCGGCTCCACCGCCACCGCCGCCGATTCCTATGACGTCGTCGTATATGGAGGCACCTCTGGCGGCGTTACTGCGGCCATCCAGGCCACCCGCATGGGCAAAACAGTTGTTTTGATCGAGCCGACAAAGTTCCTCGGCGGTCTGACCACCGGCGGCCTCGGCGCGACGGACATCGGCAACAAAAAGGCCATCGGCGGCATGTCCCGCGAGTTTTACCACCGAATCTGGAAACACTACTCCGATCCCGCCTCCTGGACGCTGCAAACGCGCGAGGACTACTACAAAAAGAAGCCGCATGGCAACACCGCCGACGAGGAGACGATGTGGACCTTCGAACCTCATGTGGCGACAAAGGTTTACGATGACATGATCAAGGAGGCCAAGGTGCCAGTCATCTTCGGCGAGCGCCTCGATTTGAAGAAAGGCGTCGTCAAAACCGGCGAGCGCATCACCAAGATCATCATGGAAAGCGGCCGCGAGTTTGAGGGCCAGATGTTCATCGACGCCACCTACGAGGGCGATTTGATGGCGAAGGCCGGAGTCAGCTACCATGTCGGCCGCGAACCAAACGCGCAATATGGCGAGACGATCAACGGCCTCCAAATCGCGGGAGCAAAGCATCATCAGTTCGTCAAAAACATCGACCCCTACGTGAAGCCCGGCGATCCTTCGAGCGGACTGCTCTGGGGTGTGACACCGATGCCCGAAGGCGAGGACGGCAGCGGTGACAAACGCATCCAGGCCTACAACTTCCGCATGTGCAACACGGACGACGAATCCATCCGCGTGCCCTTCCCCAAGCCGGAAAACTATGACGAAAAGCAGTTTGAACTGCTGCTGCGCAACTTCGAGGCCGGCGACGAGCGCAAGCCCTGGGCTCCCACGCCGATGCCAAATCACAAGACGGATACGAACAACAACTTCGCCTTCAGCACCGACATGATCGGCGCGAACTACGATTACCCGGACGCCGGCTACGCCCTGCGTGCGAAGATTTGGAAGGCTCACGAAGACTGCCAGAAGGGCCTCATGTGGACACTCGCCAATCACCCCCGTGTGCCATCAGCCATTCGTGACTATTACTCGAAATGGGGCCTCGCGAAGGACGAGTTCACAGACAACGGCAACTGGCCGCGCCAGCTTTACGTGCGTGAGGCACGTCGCATGATCGGCGGTTACGTCATGAGCGAGAAGAACTGCAAGCGCCGCGAGATCGTCGAAGACAGCGTCGGCATGGGGGCATACAACATGGACAGCCACAACACGCAGCGCTACGTCACCAAGGACGGCTTCGCGCGCAACGAAGGCGACATCCAGATCGGCACGCGGCCCTATCCCATCAGCTATCGCAGCATCACGCCAAAAGCTGAGGAATGCACCAATCTCCTCGTCCCCGTCTGCCTCAGTGCCAGCCACATCGCGTATGGCAGCATCCGCATGGAGCCCGTCTTCATGGTCATGGGCCAGAGCGCGGCCACTGCGGCCGTCATTGCGATCGATTCGGGCAAAAAGGTGCAGCAGATCGACTACGCGAAGCTCAAAGAACGCCTCCTCGCCGACGGCCAGGTGCTCGATTTCGAATCGCCCCCCATCCCAGAACGCGCGCATTTCACCAAGGAGCAGCTCGGTGGCATCGTCGTCGATGACAGTGAGGCCGAACTCACCGGCTTCACGGATGAAGGTCACACGACGCCGGGTTTCGTCGGCGAAGGTTATCGCCACGATGGCGACACCACGAAAGGCCGGCAAAAGGCACGTTTCGTTCCGAGCTTGCCAACCGCAGGCAAATATCGCGTCGCCATTACCTACGGAGCACTCGCCAATCGCGCGGACAACGTGCCCGTCATCGTTCACCACGCCGATGGTGAGAAAACCGTCATCGTGAACCAGAAAAAGAAAGCGCCGGAGAAGGATGTGCTGCTCCCGCTTGGCACCTTTCGCTTCGAAGCTGGCAAAAGCGGCTGGCTTGAAATCCGCAACGATGGCACCACCGGCCACGTCATCATCGACGCCGCCCAGTGGCTGCCAGTAAAGTGACACAGGCTGCCAGCTTTTGTTGTTTAATCGCTACTTCTTCCCCAGCCCGAACAAGCGTTGAAAAAAGCCACGCTTCGGCGGCTCAGGCGGCGGGGGTGGCGGCTCCACTTTCTTGACCACGACCGGACGCGGATCAGGTGGCGGTCCCTCTATGACAACAGTCATGCCTTGCGTGATCATCGGCACCAGACGCACGACATCCCAGTTCGCCGTGCGCATGCAGCCGTGGCTGGAACTGCGGCCGATGGTCTGCGGCATGTTTGTGCCGTGGATGCCGATGCCAGCCCGGTTCAATCCAATCCACATGACGCCGACGGGATTGTTCGGACCGATCGGCAGCTCGTAGGCATTGTCGCTGCGCACACCATACTCGAGCACGCTTCTGTCCCAGCGGAAGGTGGGCATCTGTGTGATGCCGACAATCCGCCACGTGCCCGGTGGCGTGGCCAGATGACCGCTTCCAGGCGTTATCGGCAGGCTGGCCAGCAACTTTTCACCCTCCAGCAGATCGAGGATTTTCTCCCGTGTGTCGATTTTGATGACACGTGACTGAAGTTCAGGGACTTCCGGCAGTTTTGGCACTTCGGTCAGCTCCTCGATGAGGAACGGCGTCACTGCTGGCACCTTCACCACATCACCGGGCTTGAGCGCGCCCATTTTGACCGGACGGTTGATGAACTCCAGCAGGTCTGGCGAACAATGATAGCGCTCCGTCAGAAACTCGAGCAGTGAATCGTAGGGCAGGTACTTCTTCCGGCTCTGAGCTGAAGGCTGCCGCGGCAGGTCACCCACGAATTTCAAATCCTCCGGCTTGATGGTGTATGTCGTGTACGACTCCGTGATGCCGCTGAGGTCGAGCGCGTGATCCCCCACCTCCGTCTCCGGCAAACCCAGTGAACGCTGGTAACGCTTCAGCGCCTTCACGGTGAATTCCCCCGGGCGACCGTCAATTTTTCCGGGACCGAAGAGCTTGGAATCCAGAAAAATCTGCAGCCGCAGGAGATCCTCCACCGGTTCCGGCGCGGGTGGCAGCGGATCAGGGATCACGGCGGACACCGTGGCAAAACTCAAAACGCAACAACAAGCAGATGTGAAGATCGGATGCTTCATGGAGACACAAGGCAACGAGAGCAAATACGAAGCCAAACTCCTTTCTGTCACGCTCAATAATCACAAAGCCACCGGCTGCAAGCGGACATCAGAATCTGCTTGAATCATGCCGTTTAACGCGGCCGCTTCATCTCGAACATCTCCCGCGTCCTGGAATACCAGTGCGGACTCTGCATGCGGCCGATGGGGTGATAGTTCGCCACGTTCACCAGCCATGTTTCGGGATCAAAGATGCCATCGCGCACATGCACACGCAGCACTTCGCCGATGATGAGCCGGTTGTCGCCGATCTCGATGATGCTGTGGCTGCGGCACTCGAGGCTGGCAGGCGATTCTGCGATGCGCGGCGGTTTGACCACGCTGCTCGCCACGGCAGTGAGCCCGGCATGAAGCAGTTCGTTCTCTCCCGGCGGCAATGATGCCGCGCACAGGTTCATTTTCTCCGCAATCGCCTCATCGACCAGATTCACGACAAACTCATGCGTCAGCCGGATGTTCCGCGCCGTGTCCTTCGGCACGCCTGGTTCGCGATCACCCGGGCAAAGGCCGACGATGGGCGGCGAATCGCCCAGCACGTTGAAAAAGCTGAACGGCGCCGCATTCACACGTCCTTCGGGATCAACCGTGGTCGTCAGCGCAATCGGCCTCGGCGTGACGAGCCCGGCGAGGATCATGTAGGCATCGTCGCGATGCGGGCCTGTGAGATCGAGTTCCATGGTGATAAAGAAAGCTGAGGGATGTTCAGGTTTACCGCAGAGGGGCAAAGAGGCAGAGATGGCTGAGGCAATGAATTCAAAAACTTTGCGATCTCTGCTCCTCTGCCTCTCTGCGGCAAAAAAAAGAGTGGTCATGAAAATTACGAAGAGGTCTCCGCCCGATAGGCCCGTGCCAGCAATGTGACCGGCTGCGTGACTTCGTGGCAGGAACGATCACCGCAGGCCCGCAGTCCGTTGGCGAGCTGCAAATGGCAGCCCGGATTGCTCGTCGCCACCACAGCGGCCTTCGTCTGCTCCAAGTTCGCCAGTTTGCGTTTGATGAGTTTCTGGCTCTGCTCCGGCTGCGTGATGTTGTAGATGCCCGCGCTGCCACAACACCAGTTCGACTCCGGCATTTCCTTCACGGTGAGCCCGGGAATGCTGGCAAGCACCTGCCTCGGCTGGCTGACGACTTTCTGGCCGTGACAGAGATGACAGCTCTCGTGATAGGTCACTTCGCCCACACCAGCGCCCGCCGCCGGCTTGCGGAAGCCGATCTGCACCAGCCATTCGTGAATGTCCTTCACCTTTTTATCCCAGATCTTCGCCTTGGCCGCATAGAACGGATCGTCATGCAGCAGATGGCCGTAAGCCTTCAAATGCGAGCCACAGCCGCCGGCATTCGTGATGATCGCGTCGAGTGCATCGAGATCGAGACAGTCAATCTGCTTGCGTGCCAGTTCACGCGCCAGCTCGATCTCGCCATTGTGTGCGTGCAATGACCCGCAGCAGTGCTGCGAAGGCAGTGTGACCACCTCGCAGCCGTTTGCCAGCAGCACATCCGCCGTGTCGCGATTGATGTTCGAGAAGGCAAGGTCCTGCACACAACCCGTGAGCAAGGCCACGCGATATGCCGCCTTCCCTTTGGGCGATTCCTCCGGCCAGATCAGCTCGTTCGAGAACTTTTCCGCAATCCGGGGTGTTTGCGGCTCAAGCGCCGCCAAAGAACGCGGCATCAACCCGAAGAAGTGCAGCTTGCGCATCAATACATCGAGTTTCGTGCTCTGATAGAGCCGCAGCGCACGTCCAATCAGCCGCAGCAGCCACGGCTTCATGAAAATCACGTTCAGTGTCAGCCAGCGCCATAAACTGCGCTGCATGCCATCGTTCACGTTTGCCAGTTCCACCTCGGCGCGCGCTGTTTCAAACAACTCCGCATACTTCACACCCGCCGGACAGGCCGTCTGACACGCCAGGCAGCCGAGACAGTAATACATCTCGTCCGACAGCGCCCGCGACACCTCCAGCTCGCCATCCGCGACCGCCCGCATCAGCGAGATGCGCCCACGCGGGCTGTTCCGCTCCAGTTTCGTCTCCACATACGTCGGACACGTCGGCAGGCACATGCCGCAGTGCATGCACTGCTGGAGCACGGAGTAGTCGAGGTCTTTGAGAAGCTTGGCTTGCGGCATGACGATGACCTCAATCGAAAATCTTCCCTGGATTCAGCAAACCCTGTGGATCGAGGGCGCGTTTGATGCTGCGCATGAGTTCGTAGCTGCCTTCACCGAGCTGGCGCTCCAGGAAGCCTTTTTTGGCGAGTCCAACGCCGTGTTCGCCAGTCACCGTGCCACCAATGCGGATGGTTTCATTGACGATCTCCTCCAGCGCGACCTCGACTCGGTGCATCTCCTCATGATCACGCTCGTTGGTGAGGAAGGTCGGATGCAGGTTGCCGTCGCCGAGATGACCGAACGTGCCGATTTGCAGGAGATGACGCTTCGCCACGCCATCAATAAAGGAAACCATACGCGCCAGTTCGCTGCGCGGCACAGTGACGTCTTCGAGAATCGTCGTCGGACGAATCCGCGCGAGCGCAGAGAAGGCGTTGCGGCGCGCGGCGGCGAGTTTCGCACCCTCGGCTTCATCAGCAGCGGCACGGACATCGCGTGCACCGTTGGCTTTGGCGAGCGTCATCATCTGCGCGGCTTCTTCTTCGACGACGGCTGGATGACCATCAGTCTCCATCAGAACAAGCGCCTCCACATCGGTCGGCAGGCCGATTTTGGCGTAATCCTCGACGCATTGGACTGTCATGCGGTCGAGGAACTCCAGCGTGCAGGGAATGATCTTCGCCGCGATGATGGCGGAGATCGTCTCAGCGGCCTTTTCCATCGAGTCGTAGAGCGCGAGCATCGTTTTGCGCGCCTTCGGCCGCGGCAGCACTTTGAGGATGACCTCGGTGATGATGCCGAGTGTGCCTTCGCTACCGATGAAGAGGTCCTTCATCGAATAACCCGCCACATCCTTCACGCATTTGTTGCCCAGGAAGGTCTGGGTGCCGTCCGGCAGCACGACTTCGAGACCCATCACGTAATCGCGCGTCACTCCATATTTCAGACCGCGCAGACCACCGGAGTTTTCAGCCACATTGCCGCCGATGGTGGAGATTTTCATCGAACCGGGGTCAGGCGGATAAAACAGCCCGACCTTCGCGCATGCGTCATCGATCTCCTTCGTGATCACACCGCTCTGCGCACGGAGTGTGAGGTTTTTCTCATCGAGTTCGATGAGCTTGTCCATCTTCACGAGACAAATGACGAGACATCCCGCCAGCGGCACGCTGCCACCGCTCAGCCCGGTGCCTGAACCTCGCGTGACGACCGGAATGCTCCGATCCCGTGCAAGCTTCACGCATGCGGCGACTTCCATCGTCGTGAGCGGAAACACCACCACGCCAGGACGCTGCTTGAGCGCGGCGGTGCCGTCGAAGCTGTAAGGCACCAGGTCCTCATCCGACGTCAGCACACGCTCCGGCGCCAGAGTTTCCCTCAGTGATTCGATAAAGCTGGCGTCGGCGGTGTTCACGGGGCACAATTTGAAGCGCACACTTCAAGCGTCAACGAGGGCATGACTTTTGCCATGAATCTTCACCAGCTTTTTCGCTTCATCCCCATCCACCAAAGCCGCGTTTGGGGTGGCAGGCGCATGGAAACGCTGCTCGGACAAACGCTGCCAGATCAAACAACCCCGTTTGGTGAGGCGTGGGCTGTCTCCGATCGTCCAGAAGCCCAAAGCGTGACCGCGGACGGCCTGACGTTGCATGACTTGTGGACCAAGCATCGCGCCGAGGTGTTTGGCACCAAAGCGCCGTCATCAGAGCGATTCCCGCTGCTGATGAAAATTCTCGATGCGTGCGATGATCTGTCGATCCAGGTGCATCCGCCGGCGGAGAAGGCGGCAGCGTTGAACGGCGAGCCGAAGACGGAGATGTGGTTCATCGCGCATGCCGATCCGGGCGCGAAAATTTATGCGGGCCTCAAAACGGGCGTCACACGCGCGGATTTCGACAGAGCGCTGGCCAACGGCACCGTGGCGGAAGTCGTGCATGTCATCGAGCCCCGCACGGGTGACTGCCTTTTCATTCCCAGCGGTCGTGTGCATGCGATCGGCGCTGGATTGCTGATCTACGAAATCCAGCAGAACAGCGACACGACGTATCGTGTGTTCGACTGGAATCGCGTCGGGCTGGATGGCAAACCGCGTGCGTTGCACGTGCGGGAGTCGCTGGAGAGCATCGACTTCGACGACTTCGCGCCCGGCGTGCAAACAATCACGGACGATGGCACGCTGGTGAAATGTGAGTTCTTTGACGTGAAGCTGAAGGATCGTGCCGGTGCTGCTGGCAAGGCTGGCGAATGTGTGACGCTGGCGGTGACACGCGGTGAAGTCAGTGTTGGAGGCGTGGCACTGAAAGCCGGTGACTTTGCGCTGATACCGGCGTGCCTGGCTGCGGAAGCGCGCGAGGTAAAGCCTGCGAATGAGCGAAGCCAGTGGCTGGAGATTTGGATTCCGGCGTGAGCAGACGGAGTTTTTCAGTACACCCCCTCACCCGGCCTCTCCCCGAAGAGAATTGAAGGAGCTAATGCATACCTGCGGCGGGGAGAGGAGATTCGCATCGCGGCGGCTTGAAGCCGGCCTCCCTCTCTCCGCCTCAAATAATCTTCTTCCCGCGATCCTCTTCGGGGAGAGGGCTGGGGTGAGAGGCCGATCTGATTACTTCTTCGCTTCCTCTGCAGGTTTGCCGGCCTTTTTGACCTCTTCCTTGGGCTTCTCGTCCTTCTTCGGCTCAGGATCTTTCGGCGTGCTGGGCACGGCGATGAACCTGGCCTTCTCCGGGTCCATCTTCGGCAGTTCGCCTTGAGGAACGGGCGGCATTTTCTTCTCGGGTGTCGCCTTCTTGGGAGCTGGAACGGCGGCGTTGGACTGCGATTGAGGCTCTTCTTTGCCGCATGACACAAGAAACAAACTGGCAGCGAGGACAGTGATGAAGGTGTGTTTCATGACGTAAAATGGCACAGAAAGCGGGCTAAAGCCCGAACTACGAACTGCGGATGGAGACAGAACGGCCATGAGCATCGAGTCCTTCGACCTGGCTGAAGGCGCGAACGACAGGCTCGGATTTGGCGCAACTCGCAGCGTCGAGGCGAATGATGCTGGTGCGGCGCTGGAACATGTCGGCGGTGATGCCAGGGAAAGATTTGCCGGAACCACCGGTGGGCAGCGTGTGACTTGGCCCTGCGAGAAAATCGCCAACCGCGACCGGCGAATGATTGCCGAGGAAAATCGCGCCCGCAGTGCGGATGAGCGGCAGGATGGAGTCCTCACGCGTGGTGATGAGCGAAAGATGCTCCGGCGCGAAATCATTCACGAGGCGCGCACCTTCTTCCAAACTCCTCACGAGCATGCAGAACACGCCTTTTTCGAGCACGGGCGCGAGCTGCGCCTGACGGCTGAGCGTTTTCGATTGTGCTTCGACTTCGGCGACAACGGCATCAAGCAATGCGGCGTCATCGGTGAGGAATCCGGCCATGCTGTCCTTGCCGTGCTCGGCCTGCGCGAGGATGTCGGCGGCGATGAAGGCGGCGTTGCCGGATTGGTCAGCGAGAATGAGCACCTCACTCGGTCCGGGCAGCAAATCGATGGAGACCACGCCGAAGCACTGACGCTTGGCCTCGACGACATAGCTGTTGCCAGGGCCGAAGAGTTTCACGACAGGACGGATCGTCTCCGTGCCGAACGCAAGCGCGGCGATGGCCTGCGATCCGCCGATTTTATAGACCTCGGTGGCTCCGGCGATTTTCAACGCGGCGAGCAGGCCGGGATTGACGGTGCCGTCGCGGCCGCAGGGCGTGCAGACGACGATTTCCGGCACGCCCGCTGCGGAAGCGATGGCGACGGTCATGATCGCGGTGGAAACAAGTGGTGCGGTGCCACCGGGCACATAGCAACCGACGCGTTCAAAGGGATGAAACACCTCGCCGACTTCGGCGCCCTGCTCGTTTTGACCACTCCAGCCCTGGCGCAGGCTGCGTTTGGCGAAGGCGGTGACGTTGCGATGCGAAGCTTCGAGCGCTGAGCGCAGCGTGGCGTCGGCGTTGTTCCAAGCAGCGTCGATCTCGGTCTGTGGCACACGCATCTGCTGCGGTGTGAGCTTGGCACCGTCGAATTTTTCGACGAGTTCGAGCACGGCGGCATCGCCACGCTCACGCACAGCCTTGATCACTCCGGCCACGACTTCGCGCACGGCATCGCTGGCCTCGGCGCGGCGGTTGAGGGCGGCGATGGCGTTGGCGTAACCGGGGTCGTTGGGACGGAGGACTTTCATGCGGGGCAGGCAGTCAATGGGTCAAGAGGTCGAGGAGTCAAGAGGTGTGCGGGAAAAGAAAGCGGGCGCTCATCGCGCCCGCCGGAGATCAAAATTTGCGTTTCACCAAAGCAGCCGGGCAGTCCATTGCTCGCCGCGGCTGCCATTGATGTCGCATCACGGAACGACTTCGCCGGAGCCGGTGTACACCCACTTTTCGACGCGGCCGTTCTTGATGCGGGCCTGGGCCTCGGTCTCGAACTTGCCGAACATGGTCTGCGTCTCGTATTTCACGTTCACCGTCCAGTAGTCGGCGCCGTCGATTTTTTCCTTCTGCGGCTCACCCCAGGACTTGATGTTGTCCATTTTGATTTCGGTGACTTCGCCCGCCTTCATGCTGGCGACCAACAGCGGATAGGTGCCGTCGGCGTCTTTGACGGGTTTGTCGTTGCTGCTGCCACCACCGCCACCGGCGGTGGGAGCCGGGGCGTTCTTGGCACGTTCAGCCGCTGCAAGCTTGTACTCGTGGGCTTTGCGGGCCTGCTCGATGCGGACGACCTTGATGTCCTCGTAGGCTTTGGCGAAGACTTCCTTGAAGTCGGTGTCGTCCATGGGCACCTCACCGCGCATGGGGGAGCTTTCAGAGGCGCCGACGACCAAATTCGGTCCCTGCTGGTCCATGACGAAGATTTTGGCACCGGCTTTGAAGGTGGTGGCGGCGGTGGCCTTTCCCATCGTCATCTTGAGTTCGAAGTCTTTCTTCATCGTCACCTGCTTCGGCTTGGCGAAGAAGCCTTTCGGCACCGCAGCCCAGTTCTGGGTGAGTTCCTCCACCGGCGGGAAAGTCGGCGCCACGAAGGCATTCGGGTCAGGCGGAGGCGGCTCCGGCAGCTTCGGCATCTCGGGCTTCGGCTCGGGCTTGGGCGCCTCCATCACGACTTTGGGCTCGGGCTTGGGCTCGGGTTTGGGCTCCTCTTTGACGACGGGCTTCGGCACCGGTGCTACAGCGACTTCTTTCTTCGGCGGTGGTGGCGGCACGTGCCGGGTGAATTTCATGGCCTCGGCGAAGGGCGGATACACATACTCGTAGGCGACGTAACCGACGGCGACGGCCAGGATGATGACGATGAGGGCTTTCATGGTGGGTGGAGTGTAAGGGGGCGGCGGTGAAATGCAACCTGAGTGGCACCTCTGATCATGCAACGGCGCGGACCTCTCTTTTCTTGGGCTTGCAGTCCCCTGCCCCACGCGGCAACTACGCCGCATGGCCGAAGACGTGATCCGAGTGCGTGGCGCACGGCAGCACAACCTCCAGAACATCGACGTGGACATCCCGCGTCACCAGCTTGTGGTGCTCACAGGGGTGAGCGGTAGCGGGAAGTCGTCGCTGGCGTTCGACACGCTGTTCGCTGAGGGCCAGCGGCGCTATGTCCAGAGCCTGTCGGCCTATGCGCGGCAGTTTCTGGATCAAATGCAGAAGCCGGAGGTGGATTTCATCGAGGGGCTGTCGCCCGCGGTCGCGATCGAGCAGGTCCACTCGAATCCGAACCCGCGCAGCACGATCGCCACGGTGACGGAGATCTACGACTACCTCCGCGTGCTCTACGCTGTGGCCGGACAGCCGCACGACCCGAAGACCGGTGAAAAACTCATGCGCAGCACTCCGCCAGAGATCGCGGACAAAGTGCTCGCGCTGGGGGAAGGCACGCGCGTCGTCGTTTTGTCGCCACAAGCCAAGGCGAACGGCACCGCGGTGCGGGCGCTCTTTGAAAAGCTGAAACGCCAGGGCTTCGTGCGCGTGCGTTTGAACGGCGAGATCGTGGAAATCGAAGACTCGCTCAAACCAGCGGCAAGCAGCCAGCATCGCGTGGAGATCGTCATCGACCGCCTCGTCGTGCGTGCGGATTCACGTCAGCGGCTGATGGAGGCCATCGAAAGCTCGCTGCACTGGAACGAACGCGAGGTGCAGTTCCTCGTGAACCTCGATGGCAGCGATGAAATCCTCAGCTACACAACGGAGTTCGCGAATCCGCGCACCGGTTACGTGATCGAGCGCCTCACGCCGCAGCATTTCTCCTTCAACACGCATCTCGGTGCCTGTCCCGCCTGCGAAGGCACGGGCACGACTTTGACACCAGATGCGACGCTGCTGGTGCCAGATGAGTCCAAATCGCTCGCCAAAGGCGCGATCAAGGCGTGGTGGGCGCGGCATCCGAAGCTGCGCGTCGTCTTCAACCGCGGCATCGAGGCGCTGGCACAGCATTTCGAGGTGTCGATGGACACGCCGTTCAAATCGCTGCCACAGGCGTTCAAAGATGCGCTGTTCAACGGCACGGGCGACGTTTTGATCAACACCGGCTGGAAGAAGTCCGACACGAAGCGCAGTGTCGCCAAGCCCTTTGAGGGCCTGCTCCACGAAGTGCGCCGTCTCTATGACAATGCCGAGAGCGAGATGCTACGTGCCAATCTCACGCGCCTGATGAATCCGCAGCCTTGCGTGAAATGCGAAGGCAAACGCCTCAAACCACAATCGCTGGCTGTGAGGCTAAGTTCCAAGTTTCAGGTTTCAAGTTTCAAGTTGGATGACGCTCGTGATCCCAACTTGAAACTTGAAACTTTGAACTTTAAACCCGGCTTCGACCTCAACATCCACGAGTTCACCGCGCTGCAAATCCGCGATGCGCTCGATTGGATGCGCGGACTGGAAGTCACCGAGCAGCAGAAAGCTTATGTCGGCGAGTTGCAGCGGGAGATCGTGAAGAGAATCGAGTTCTTGGAGCAGGTCGGGCTCGGTTACCTCGCGCTCAATCGTGAAAGCGGCACACTTTCGGGCGGAGAGATGCAGCGCATTCGTCTCGCTTCGCAGATCGGCGCCGGACTGGCCGGTGTCCTGTATGTTTTGGACGAACCCAGCATCGGCTTGCATCCCGCTGACAACGAGCGCCTCATCAAAACGCTCCTGCGCCTCCGCGACCTCGGCAACACCGTGCTTGTCGTCGAACACGACGAAGCCACGATGCGCGCGGCCGATCACATCATCGAACTCGGGCCCGCCGCCGGCCCGCACGGCGGAAAAATCATCGCCCAAGGCACACCCGGTCAAATCGCGGCTGATGTCAACTCGATCACCGGCGGCTACTTGAGCGGCAAAGTGCGCATTCAGGCCACCGCATTGCCACAAACGCTTTTAACCGCGAACTGCGAACCGCGAACTGAAAACTCACTGACGATCCACAACGCCATCGCGCACAACTTGAAGAATGTCACCGCGGCTTTCCCACTCGGCAGCTTCACCTGTGTCACCGGGCCTTCCGGCAGCGGCAAATCGACTTTGGTCGATGACATCCTCATGCGCGCTCTGCGGCGGCATTTTTACGATGCGAAGGATATTCCGGGAGCGCACGACCGCATCACGGGCCTGGAACACCTCGACAAAGTCGTCGTCATCGACCAGTCGCCGATCGGACGCAGCCCGCGTTCGAATCCTGCGACTTACACCGGTGCCTTCGGCCCGATCCGCGAGCTATTCGCACAGCTTCCGCTCGCGCGAGTGCGCGGTTACGACGCGGGACGTTTCAGCTTCAATACTCCCGGCGGGCGCTGCGAAAAGTGCGAAGGCGACGGCTCGATCAAGATCGACATGCACTTCCTGGCCGATGTTTATGTGACCTGTGAAGCCTGCAAGGGCCGCCGCTACGGCGCGGAAACGCTCGAAGTTACCTTCAAAGGCAAAAACATCGCCGATGTGCTCGAAATGACCGTCAGCGAGGCCGCGCGATTCTTTGACAAGAACAACGCCATCGCACCCAAACTGCGCACGCTGGAGGACACCGGGCTCGGTTACGTCAAACTCGGCCAGAGCGGCGCCTCGCTCTCCGGCGGCGAGGCCCAGCGCATCAAGCTCTCCACCGAACTCGCCAAACGCAGCACCGGCCGCACGCTCTACGTCCTTGACGAACCCACCACCGGCCTGCACAGCGCCGACATCCAGACCTTGCTCGGCGTCCTGCTCCGTCTGCGCGACGCGGGCAACACGCTCATCGTGATCGAGCATCACCTCGATGTCATCCGCTGCGCCGACTGGGTCATCGACCTCGGCCCCGGCGGCGGCAGCGAAGGCGGACATATCATCGCCACTGGAACGCCCAAGCAGATCGCGGCGAATGAGAAGAGCGTGACGGGGAGGTTTCTGCGCATAGGCACATAAAGTCTTGCCATTGCGGCGAGAACGCATTGAATCGCCGCACATGTCGATTCCTCTCGAAGATCTTTTCAATGATGTCATCGCCAAGTCCATGCGCGGACTCGGCCTCAGCGATTCCAATCTGGCCGCGAAAGCCGGCGTCGGCGCCGAGGCCATTGCGGCGGCCAAATCTGGCCAGGTGGATGACGCAATCCTGCTGGCGATCGCTCCGCACCTCCAACTGCATGGGCCTTCGCTCGTGACCATGGCTCACAACGCCTGGCGTCCGGCGGCCATCAGCCTGCCCGGTCTCGCGCAATTCAACACGCCGTATCACGACATGACGGTGAACGCCTATCTCGTGTGGGATCAGGAGACGAAGAATGCTGTCGCTTTCGACACGGGGGCCGATGCATCGCCGATGATCGATTTCATCGAGAAGAACGGCCTCAACCTCAGCCTCATCTTCCTCACGCACACGCATCCAGATCACATCCTCGACCTCAAGAAGCTCTCCGCTGACGGCACCGTGACCGCTTTCGTGCATGAGCGCGAATCGTGCGAGGGCGCCAGACCGTTCAAGCTTGGTGAAACCGAGTGCTGGGAAACCGGTGGACTTAAAATCGAGCCACGTAGCACCTGGGGGCACTCGAAGGGTGGCATAACCTATGTCGTGGGCGGGCTCGAACGTCCCGTTGCCGTCGTGGGCGACGCACTGTTCGCCTCCAGCATGGGCGGCGGCATGGTTTCGTACACCGATGCGCTCGCCACGAACCGCAAAGAAATCTTCACGTTGCCTGACAACACCGTCATCTGTCCCGGCCACGGTCCGCTGACGACGATCGGAGAAGAAAAGGCGCACAATCCGTTTTATCCCGAGTTCAAATAACCAACCCACACCCTACCAAACATGTCTCAAACCGTTGCTTTCGTCGGAGTCGGCAAAATGGGGGCCAACATGGCCCGTCGCCTCAAAGATTGTGGCTACAATGTCACCGCCGTGCTTGATGTGAACACACAAGCCGCCGCTGATCTCGCCAAGGAACTCGGCTGCAAGGCCTGCACGAAGCTCGCCGACGTCACCGCCGCCGCGGATGTCATTTTCACCGTCGTGACCAACGATGCCGCCATGCGCGGAATCTTCTTCGGCAGCGGCGATAATCTTCTCACAAACGCCTCGGACAAAATCTTCATCAACTGCGCCACGCTCTCGCCAGCGATCCATCGCGAGGTGTATGCCGCCGCGCAGAAAGCCGGCGCGCACAGCCTTGAAGCCTGCATGGCATCGAGCATCAGCCACGCACGTGACGGCAAGCTCTACCTCATGCTGGCCGGTGACGAGGCGGTGTACGCCAGAGTGAGTCCGATGATCGAGCAGATGAGCGTGAACCGCCGCTTCATCGGTGGTCCGGGCCGTGCCGCGGAAGTGAAAGCGCTCGTGAACATGGTCATGAACATCAACACCGCCGGTCTCGCCGAAGGTCTCGGTCTTGCTGCCGCCCTCGGACACGATTTGAACATGATCCGCGAGGTGTTCAGCCAGACCGGCGCCAACTCCCGCGTGCTGGAGACCGACAGTGCCGACATGGTCGCCCGCGAGCACGATTGCTGGTTCTCCGCCGAGCACGCCGCCAAGGACAGCGGCATCGCCGCCGATGTGGCGAAGAGCGTGGGCCTGAATCTGCCGCTCAACGACGCCACGAAAGCTCAATATGACAAGATGGTCACGCTGGGCCTCGGCAATCTCGATAAATCCGGTATCGCCGAGCTGACGTTCAAAGGCAGACACGCGTGACACAGCCGGCTGCCTATCGCTGAGCGAACGAAGGACGGCTTGCCCGCGCTTTGGTTTCCTGCTTTGCTGGCTTCATGCGCACGCCTGGAAACGACCATTTCCCCACCACGCAGTGGACGCTCATCTCGCGTCTGCACAGTTCGGATGATGGTGTCGCCAGCCGGGCGTTGGATGAGTTGTGCGCGCAGTATCACTATCCGCTCTACTGCTACATCCGTCGTCGCGGGCTGGAGCACTACGATGCGCAGGACGTGCTGCATGATTTTCTGGCGAAACTTATCCGGCTGGAGTCCTTCAAGACGGCGTGTGAAGACAAAGGCCGGTTGCGTGGATTCCTGGCCACCTCGCTCTCGCGCTATCTGGCGACCTGGCACACCTCCCAGAACAAACGCGCACATGATGTGAGCATCGACGAGGAAATGGACCTCGCCGCGGCGGAGCAGCGCTTCCAGCGCGAACGTTTCAGCGACATGGAGACACCGGAGCGCCTGTTCGAGCGCAAGTGGGCGCACGAACTCATCCGCCACGTGCTGCGCCGCATGCACCGCAATCACATTGCCCGGGACAAGGAGGCGCTCTTCACCGCGCTAAAACCCGTGCTGCTGGATGGTGGCAGCCTCCGAGGTCACGATCACGAAGCAATGGCCGCAGAGCTCCAGATGACGCCCGGATCACTGCGCGTGGCGCTGAGCCGCATGCTGGATGATTTTCGCCAGATGCTGCGGGAAGAGGTGGCGCAGACCGTGGAGGACAAGGCGGAGATCGAGGACGAGATCGCGCACCTGATGTCCGCCTTTGAGCGGAAGTGAGGAGCGGTATGCCTGAGAAATGACAAAAGTCCGGGAATTCGTCATTCCTCATTCTGGCTTCATCATTCCGTGCGCGGCCGTCATTCCGTCCGCTGGCCGGAGACCTTCAGCACCTCGAGTTTTTTGGCCACTTTGCGACGCTGCAATTCCTGACCACCGGTGGTGGCACGAATGATGAGGGTCTGGCCGACTTTCGCCTGAATGGTCGCCTCCTCACCGGATTGAAGGGAACGGACAAACAGCTCATTGTCCGAACCGACACTGACTCCGAAGATGCGGACAGCGCCGGTGTGGTTATTGGAGACGACGATCTCGGCAGGATCGCCCAGATTCGGCGGCGGTTTGGCCGCGGTGGCGGCAGCAGACAGTGGTTTCGGAGGTGTGGAACCAGAATTTACCGGCGCCGGAGCTGTTTGCGGCATCGTGGACACCGGTGCAGGCGTGAGCGGTGCCAAAGTGGGCAGATTTCGCGATGGCGTCGGCGTGGCGGCCGGAAGCACGGATGCCGGAGACTTTGCGGTGAAGGCTGGCTCGTTGATGGAAGCCGGTGTCATCGTGTTCGCGGGCCGTTTTGGATCCTTGGTGGCACCACAGTCGAATTGATCGAGCAATTCCTCGCGACGCGGCTCCAGCGGCAAATCGCAATAGGTCTTGAGCGAATTCTCACGGCGCACGAGATCGTCAATCTCCGGCGTGGAGAACGCATTGGGATCAAATGGAGCGGTGCGCTGACGGTCGAGCGTGTCGAACTCGTTCGCCATCCTCTCACGTTGCTGCAATTTGGTGTTCAGGCTTGCCTGCGCGGTGCCGGCCTCACGGTTGAACTGATTCTGCAGATTCACGATCTGGGCGCCCATTTGAGCGTCCTGATTCCGTATGGCAACCATCTGCGCCTGAATCTGCTGAATCTCCGCCTGGTGCTGCTGGATCTCCGCCAGGATCGCCTGCGCGTTCCCCATGCCCGGCTGCATCCCGGGAACCATCCCCGGCTTCATGCCTGGCTGCATGTTTGGATTTTCCGTGGTCATCGGCCGCTGCTGCTGCGCGGCCTGCAAATTCACCTGGTCCTGCGCCATGCAGGCGGAGATCTGCTGCAGGCGTGCCTGCAGCGGCGCGATCTGGGCGGCAAGCTGCTGACGCTGCTGCATGAAGCCGAGAATCTGCACGCGATACTTTTGGTCTGCCGCGTTCACCGTGGCCTGCAGCGTCTGGAGTTCAGCATCGAGCGCGGCCACATCTTTGCTGATGGCTGTCTGACGCTCAGCGAAGCGTGCCACCTCGGCGTTGCGCTTCGCGGTCACTTCCGCCAGCAGCTTGTTGCGCGCGGCGTCCTCGGCTGACTTCAATTTGCCGTACTCCAGGGTCACGTGGTCGCGCCCTTTCGCGCACTCGGTCTGCAACTCGCCTTTGAGGCTCGAAAGCAGCTCGCTCTCCAGCAACACAGCCTCGCCGCCTCCGACCTGATTCTTCCACGGGCCCTTGATCAAACCCAATGCGACGCCACAGACATGCGCGGTGTCCTTCGAGGCCGGGCTGACCGCGCGGTTCGCGTAATGATTCTGCACCAGCGAGCGGATCTCCTTCAACGCCTGTGCTGGCTGGTGCAGGCAAAGGTTCATCCACAAGCGTGCCTCGCAGGCACGGTCCCACACCGCATCGTCCGTTTTTTTCCCGATGGCGGCGGCGAGGCTTTGCTGCGCGTCGCTGTAATCTCCAGCACTGAGGCGGACGAGCGCCTGGGCATAATTCAATCCACAGTCTACCGGCCCCGCTTTCAAAGCGCGCTGCCATGCGCGGTCTGCCGCCGCTTTTGCTGTGTTCGAACTTCCCCAGCCATCGGTCAGCATCGCACGCACATAGCCGTGCAACAGTTCATTGCATGGCTGGAGTTCAAAGATGACCTGGCCGTCCTTGTCGCACTTCACCGTGAGCGGCCCGGTGAATGGATCGCAGTCCGGCGCGTCGATGGCGACGGTGTAATTTCCCTCTCCGATCAGCTTCGCAACATATTCCCCCCTCGCATCGGTCACGAAGGGCTGGTTCATCGGCGCTTGCTGGCTTCCTTGCGGCTGCAGCACGAGTTTCGCATTCGCAACCGGCAGACGTGCATCTGTGGAACGATCATTTCCGCTGCTGATGCGTTTCACGACCAGAATGGCGAGATCGCAGCGGTCACGCTTCGGCGGAGTCTTGCTCAGAAGGAAGTCATGGACGTATTCCAGCGTGCCTGCGGGAACCTTGAAGCCGCGCCCGGCATCTTCAGTCTGGAATCCGGCCGCGGAAACGCGATACGCATAATCGGCAGGCGACAGGCTCTTGATCTCATAATAAGCACCGGGCGAGTTGGCCGTTGCTGTCGCCACCACCGGGCCTCCGGGGCCGGAGAGCAGTTCGATCCTTGCACCGGGAAGCGGCCCGAGATTCTCCCCCTTCTCATCCTGACCGTAAACACGGCCATGCACGGCGGGCTGCACGATATTCGTCTGCGCCGGACCGCTGCCGCCTTTCGACTCCTTGGTGAGCAGGAAATCGTGAACATATTCACGCGTATCCTTCGGCATGGCAAAGCCGCGCATCTCATCCTCGTCGCGGAATCCCGCAGCGGTCACCTTGTAGCGATACGCGCCCGCCGCGAGCGTGGCAATCTGGTAGTAACCGTAGTTGTTTGCGGTGACGGTCGCGACCGGCGCGCCGGCCTCGCTCCTCAGTTCGATCTTCGCACCGGGAAGCGGGCCGAGGTTGTCACCTTTCTCATTCTGGCCGTAAACACGGCCGTGCACACCGCCATCGGCGGCAGACGAAACAGCAACGCACAGCGGAAGCAGAAGAAGCAGCGGCGTTTTCATGGCGTGTTGTCAGGGACGAGCCGCGCACCGATGACACCGACGGAGTCCGTGGCATCAGCAGTGGTCAGCGTGATCATGTAAGTGAGCGTGACGTACATCGTGCCGGTGGCGGCCTGGGCGGTGTACGCGGGAAAGTTGAAGGCGGGCACCGCAGGCGGCACGAAACTGAACGACGCGCCGTTCACCGGATCGAGCGGATAACCGACGAGATTGTTCGCACCGAGGCGATCCGAGCGCAGCGGCATGTCGATGAGCATCAGCGGCTGCGATTTCGCCAGCGGCACGGCCGGGATCGGCGCGGTGGTCTGCATGCTGAAGAAGGGATGAACCAGCCCGATGACCGCCGAGCCGGACAAATTCCGACGCAACGGACCGCTGCTGAGTTCCGCACGCGCAAGCATCTGCCCTGTGGTGGCCGGTGACGAGCCGCCGACAAAACCCACATGCGAGATGGCGCGCAACCCATTGGCGCCAGCAGGCGGCCACGGCACGAAGCCTTCGATGCGAATCGTGATGGTCTCCGCACCATCACCCGTGGGTCGTGATGCCGTGCTCCACGCCGGCAGCGTGACCGCGCCGGGAATGTTCTCATGGCTGGCGAATAGAAGTCCAAAATGACTGCCATGTTCCGCGGTGAGGCTCCAGGCATTGCGAATCGCCAGCGGATCAGCCAGCGGCATCGCCTGCCAGTTCAAAAACGGCGGCGTCACCGCAGGAGTGACCTGGAAACTCGGCGCGGGAGCATTTGCCAGGATTGGCGGCGGGCGCAAAACACCACCGCGTTTCAGGCCCACCATCGCTGTCGTCGTTCCAGCAGGAAACAATGGCAGCAGCGAGCCGTTTGCCGCTGTCAGCACATTGCCCAGCGGCCCGAGAGCAGTGACACGCGGCTGCACATACAGATACAGCGCCTCTGCCGATCCCGGTGCCAGCAACCCGGCGACGGCCGCACGATTGATCGCCGGCATGATCGTGCTCGTGGCACCTGCGGGAATACCGATCAACGTCGCCATCGGTATGTTCAACACAGGCGCGGGTTTGTGGGGCAGCACCGCGAACAAATCGACACGCCATGAGGTGATCTGCGAGGTGTTCCCTCCCACCGTCCAGTTCACTGTCACCAGATCCGTGTCACGCACGATGGGCGTCGTCGGCGCAATGCGCACGCCACTGATCAGTGGCGCCGCTGGAGGCGGCAGCGGGAAGAGTAGCTGCGCCAGCGCATTGATGAGCGGCAGCAGCCCTCCGCCAGGCGGCGGCAATCCTCCCGGCAAAACCGTGCGATCTGGCGGCAGCAATGGCGGCGGCGGCAGACCAATGGGCGGCCCCACAATCGGCGGCAGCACCGGCACCTGTGGCTCCGGCGGCAGCGTGGCAGCAGCACCCGCCAGCTTCATGCCAGAGTTCCACACGGGCACTTCGCCCGGTGTCGGTGTTGCACGCACCACATCACCACCTTCATCAAAATGCGCCGCGGGCGAAAGCCACAACTCTGGCAGCGTCTTCTGATCATCAGGCTGCTTCTCGCTGTCATACACCACCTGCCCGTCCACCTCCAGTTGCACGCGCTGGAACTGCGCACGGTCGGGAATCTTGTTCATCGGCGCACCGCTGCCGACGACACCAACGCCTGGCGCCGCAAGCGCCTCCTTTGAAAGCGGATTCATCGCCAGTTCGAACGCCGCCAGATCAAACAGGCGCGGATCGCTCTCATCTCCCAGCGGATCCATTTCCGATGACAGCAGGAACTTCCGCGACCCCACCACCAGATAGACCGGATTCCGCGTGCCTTGCTGCGGGCCTTTGCCGCCGGTCAACGTGACGCGCAGGTTGTCCACCTTCGAGCCGGTGAGCGCTGCCGGCTTGAATTTCTCATCGGATTCCTCAAACCATGGCGCCGCGCCCACGACGCGTCCGCTCAACGCGCGCACCAGCGCATGCTCCACCTTCAGCTCCGTCTTCTCCTCGTCAGTCAGCGTCGTTTTCTTCGACTTCGCCTCATATTCAGGCAGCATCTTCATCAGGCTCTCGCGGCTGGAGGCCAGTTTCTGCTGCGCACGCACATCCACCAGGCCGTTCGCGGCGAACAGCTTCCCGTTCACCTCGATGCGATAGCCCGCCAGCACCCAGTCCGTGCGCCCCTGCGAGGCAAATCCGATGCTTTGCAGATCGCCGCACTTCACACCGGTGAGAAGCTGCTGCGACGTGCGCAGCACGTCGAACCCCACGTCGCCCTCCTTGGCGGAAAACTCAAACGTCGCCATCTTTCCCGGCAGAATGTCCGTGGCCATTTCATTGAGCGACGACTTGAACGGGAACGCGGCAAACGACGGCTCACGCTTCACGCCACCCAGCGGGTACAGCCGCAGCGGAAAGCCGAGCCCCAGATGCACATCCACCGGCTCTGTCAGCGGCGCGCCGTCCGTTCCGACACCCAGCGTGATCTTGATCGACTCCACCAACTCATCCGGCGGCAGTGTTCCCATTTCAAACGGCGCTCGCGGCAGCCCCTCGTGCTTCACCGGCTCCTCGCTCGGTTCCAAAGCCTCGCCACCGGTGGTCACATTCACATCCGCGGCAGGTTTTGAGGTCACCTTCGCCAGCAACGATGGATCCACCTTTGTCACATACAAAGCGCCCGCACCGATGGCACCGCCGAACAGCAGGCCGAGGAAAAGTTTGCCCCATCCCGATGGCGGCTTGGTGGGCAGGGCTGAATCATCAGGGAAACCGGCGCTCATGGGAGTCAGAGGTTGTTCGTTCACCAGCATCCACGCAGACCAGCCCGCGTTGAATCTGCTCGATAATAGGTCGCCGTTCCGCGCCCCTGCAATCCCAATCTCAGGCCAGAATCTTGTGCGCCACTTCGCCGCTGACATTCGTAAGGCGGAAATTTCGCCCGCCATAATTGAACGTGAGCTTTGTGTGATCGAGGCCGAGCAGATGCAGGATCGTCGCGTGCCAGTCGTGGATGTGCATCGGATTCAGCTCAGCCTTGTGACCCACTTCATCGGTCGCGCCGTAGGTCAGACCGCCTTTCACGCCACCACCCGCCATCCAGATCGAATAACCCCGATGATTGTGATCACGTCCGTCGCCGCTCTGCGCATACGGCGTGCGGCCAAACTCGCCCGCCCACACGACGAGCGTGTCCTTGAGCATGCCGCGTGTTTTCAAATCGGTGAGCAGCGCCGCGATGGGCTGGTCGGTGGCGGCGCAATTCGTCGCCAGCAGCTCGCGCAGGCGGTTGTGATGATCCCAGTTGCCCGGCGAGGCGATTTCGATGAAACGCACTCCTGCTTCGGCAAGTCGTCGCGCCAGCAGGCACTGCCGTGCGAACTGATCCTTGCCAGCACCGATGCCGTAGAGCTTCAGAATGTGCTCCGGCTCGCCGCGCAGGTCCAAAACATCCGGAACCTCGCTCTGCATGCGAAACGCGAGTTCAAAGGATTCGATCATGCCTTCGATCTCCGGATGAAAACCATCACGCTCCATCTTCCGCTCGTTCAAACCGCGGATGAGATCGATCTGCGCACGCTGAAGGTCACGCGGCATATTTTTGTTCTCGATGTTCTTCATCGGCGGCCCGGGTGCCACGTCCTTCTTCAGCAACGCCGCATACAATTCCGGCAACTGCGACCCACCGATCTTCGTGCCCTGGCAGATCGCCGGCAAAAACGCGCTGCCGTAATTTTGCGCGCCGCCGTTGTCAGCCGGTGGATTCAGCGTGATGAAACCAGGCAGGTTCTCATTCTCCGTGCCGAGACCATACAGCGTCCACGCGCCGAGCGAAGGCCGCACAAACTGAAAACTGCCCGTGTGCATCTGCCCGAATGCCTGCGCATGATTCGGCAGGTCGGTGTGCATCGAGTTGATGATGCAGAGGTCGTCCGCATGCTGCGCCAGCTTCGGATACAACGTCGTCATCCACTGTCCCGACTTTCCGAACTGTTTCAGCGGATGCACCGGCCCGAACAGCTTCGCGCCAGCCGAATCGCGGCCCAGGCTCGCCGTCTGGCCATCGCGTTTGATCAACTCCGGCTTGTAGTCGAACAAATCGACATGTGACGGCCCGCCGCGCATCGTGAGGAAAATCACCCGCTTCGTCCTGGCGGCAAAATGCGGTTGCTTCGCCGCCAGGCCGCCCTTCCCATGCGCCAGCGCTGAAAAAGCCAGCCAGCCGATGCCGGAGGACATCGTCGTGAGCATCTCGCGTCGTGAAAAAATTGTATTCATGAGATTAGTCGGCAAAGCGAAACTCCGCGCTGCACAGCAACGACTGGCAGAACGAGGTGAGCAGCTTGAAATCATCCGCTGAGCCGGATTGAAAAAACTTCTGCGCTAGCGCCACTTCCTTCGCATCCGGCGGACGGTTGAAGCACAGCCCGAATGCGCGTTGCACACGATCTGGCCCGGACTGGAGGCGTTTCGCGAGTGCAGCAGCCTGCTCCTGCACAAACGGGCCGTTGAGAAGATAGAGCGCCTGCAGGGGCACATTGGTCACATCACGATCGCCTGTGACAAGATTCGGGTTCGCCACATCAAACTGCTCCAGCACGTCCGGCAAATGATCGCGGATCACCGGCAGATAAACCGAGCGGCGATGCGAGCCGTCGAGATCGGACGGCAGCTTCGTGTCGAAGCCGATGAGCGACACCGACTGTCCGTCCAACTCGGCCACCAGCGATCCCGGTCGGCGTGACGTGTCGAGCATTCCGGAAACTGCGAGCATCGAGTCGCGAATCACTTCCGCATCGAGGCGGCGTTTGTTCGCATGCGAAAGCAACCGGTTGTCAGGATCTGTTTGTAGTTCGGGCTTCAGCCCGTCCGAACGGCCTGAAGGCCGGACTACGAACCCAGAGCTTTGCCTGTACGTCTCCGACATCACGATCTCCTTGATCAGCTTCTTCACCGACCATCCGCCGTCCATGAATCGAATCGCGAGGTAATCGAGCAGCTCAGGATGACTCGGCCGCTCGCCGCTGAAACCGAAGTTGTCCACGGTGCGCACCAGGCCCACGCCAAACAGGTGCCGCCAGACACGGTTCGCCATCACACGTGCGGTGAGCGGATGCTCGCGGCATGTGAGCCACTTCGCCAGTTCCAGCCGGCCACTTTGCTCCTTCGCAACCGTCTGCTTCGTCTCAAACACCTGCGGAAAACCGCGCGAAACCGCCTTCACCGGATGCGCAAGCTCGCCGCGATCATAAAGCTGCGAATCCAGAATGCGCTTCGCATCTTGAACGCCCATGCACAGCGGCAGCGCACGCCCTTCTTCATCCACGCGTTCCAACTGCCCTTGGATGCCGCCGCGTGTCCACAAGATGCGGATGGCGGTCTGCAGCATCTTGTAAAATTCACCGCTGATGTCGCGCCCTTCCTTCCGCGCTTTCTCCGCATACGCCTGCTGGTCCTTCTCCTCCTGATTGAGCTTCGCCAAGTCAGCCTTCAACTGCTTCACGCGTTCCGCGGCGACCGGCTTGTTCGGAATCACCTGCCCTGGCAGATCCGGCAGGCGGATGAGATGCCCGTGGTTGTTGTTCTCGGAGTCGATCCAGTTGCCGTAGAACGTCTGCGTGCTTTTGAAGATGCCCGCGAGAGCGTAGTAGTCCTCCATGCTGAACGGATCGGTCTTGTGATCGTGACAGCGTGCGCAGGCCACCGAGCTTCCCATCACTGCACGCGTCACCGCATCGAGTTGCTCATCCGCCACATCCGCGGCGAACTGCGCCTTGTTCTGTTCATTCAATCCCTTCGGCCCGATGGCGAGAAAACCGGTCGCGATGAGGAGTCGCGCGCGCTCCGCATCGTCTTTGGCGGGCAAAAGGTCACCGGCGATCTGCTCGATGATAAAGCGATCAAACGGCACATCCGCGTTCACCGCGTCGATCACATAGTCGCGATAGCGCCACGCATGCGGAAAGGCCAGGTTCGACTCGCGTCCGTTCGACTCCGCAAACCGCGCCACATCCAGCCAGTGACGCCCCCAGCGTTCGCCGAAGCGTGGCGAAGCGAGCAGTTCGTCCACGGTGGACTCCCACTTTTCCATCGAGAAGTCCTGCACCTGCCTCGGCGTCGGCGGCAGACCGATAAGATCAAAATACAGCCTCCGCAGCAGCACCACAGGTTCTGCCGCAAGCGCCGGTTCCAAGCCGTTCTCCTTCAACTTCGCCCGAATGAAGCCATCGATGCCATCCGCTGCCGATTTCGGCATCTGCGGCCGCTTGTAACTCCAAAACTCCCTTCCCGACTTCACATCGACCGGCGGTCGTTCCGCCACTTTCACCGCAGATTCGCGCGGATCAGCCGCTCCTGCCTTGATCCACTTTTCAAAGTCCGCGATGACCGCATCCGGCAGTTTCACCTTCTTCGGCGGCATCTCGAGATCGGGATCGCTGTGCTTGATCGCAGTGAGCAGCAGGCTCTTCGCCACGTCACCCGGCACAACGGCCGGTCCTGTGTCACCTCCGGCACGAATCGCCGCTTTCGTGTCCAGCATGAGTCCACCCTTCGATTTCCCCGACTCAGTCGAATGGCATTCGTAGCAGTGCTTCACGAGCACCGGACGAATCTTCGCCTCAAAAAACGCGACGCCATCGTCTCCGTTCGCGTGAACGGCTACAATCAGCACCCCAAGCGTGCGCGTCAGCTTCATGGTCGAAGCTTAGAACGACAGGCCGCCTTGTGTCATTAGGGAACTCAGGCCGGCAGATGGCTTTTCACCACCTGCATGCTGGCGGCGAACTTGCCCATGACGAAATCACGCGCCTTTGCGGCCTTCGCCTTCGATCCAGCGGGATCCTTCGCCATCGCCAGCACCGTGTCGGCCACGCGGGCAAGTTCGTCCTCCTTGTCGAGGTCGAACAGCCACTCGCTCAGGCCGATGTCGCGCCACATGTAACCTTTGCTCGTTTGCTCGGCCCAGCGGCACACGATGGCCGGGATGCCGTTGCCGATGCACATGATCGGGCTGTGCATTTCGTGGCCGAACAGGCCTGCGCTACGGCGGTAAGTGCTGATCGCCTCGTCGGTGAGCCAGTAATTCTCGCGCCACACCACGCGTGCCTTCACATCGTCCGGCAGCTTGTCGTAAAGCATCTCCTTGTTCACCGCCATCTGCGTCTTGTCCTCGGGACACAGCAAGATTTTCAAATCGGTCTGCTGGATCACGCTCACGATCGCATCGCGCAGCGGTTTGCAGTCGTGCTCCTTCATCGCCTCGTTGCGCGCATGTTTGGTCTCGTCCCGCTTGGCTTTCTTCTCGGGAAGCGTCCAATACGGGGTGTAGCGCAGCCGCGGAATGCAGCAGAGGAACTTGCCCTCTTCGAGGTTGTGCGCCTTCAGGAACGCCTCCGCCTTCGCATCGTCCTTCAAATCGACTGCAAAGGCACCATCGGGCCCGAATTCCATCAGCGGGCAGGTGCAGCCCTTCGTCTTCGCCAGTTCGAGCGACACGGAATCGCGGAAGTAGGCGAACTTTGCGCCGCTCAGCACATCAATCGTCGAGACGATCGATTTGTCCGATGCCGGTTTCGTCGAGGTGGAACCCTGCGACGAAAACGTGATGCCATACACGCCGTAGGACTTGCCCGTGGCCTCCTTCCACTTCACCACGTCCTTTTGCGCGACGAGCGACGGCCCGGAGCCGTGCAGCAGGAAATCGCATTCCTCGAAGGACTTCTTCACGTCCTCGCCACGGATCACCGTGACCTTCGGAAAACGTGCCGCGAGCATTTCGGCCACACCGTTTTCCAGATTGCTCGGCCACAACCGCACCTCGACCTCCGGCAGATGTTTTTCCAGCAATGCCAGCACGCCCGGCGTGTGCGCGATGTCACCGATGTTCACCGTCTGCCATGACGAACGCAGGATCAGACGCCTCGGCTTTTCCGCGGCGATGGCGGAGATGAAGGGCAATGCGGCGGCGGAACGGATGAAGTGACGGCGGTTCATGGTTGCAAAGCAGAGTGCGATAGATCGTGAGTGAAGCACAAGTCCGAACCTGCCTGCTTTCGGACAGGCTTTTCGCCTTTCCCTCAAAAAATGACACAACAGCCGCATTGCACTCGCCCGAATTTCACGTTCTCATGGGGCCATGAACACCCGCCGCCTCTCCAGCCTGCTTTGTGTCGTCATCATCGCCTCCTGCTGCGCTCCGATGCCTGAATCGGAAACAAAGCCGATGGGCGAGAATGTTTTGAGCAAAGATGCGATCAAAGCCGCGAAGACCGGCCCGGTCGACTTCGTGGCGCATGTGAAGCCGGTGCTGGAGACGAAGTGCGTGATGTGCCACAACCGCAAGGCGTTGAAGGGCCACATGAGTTTGGAAAGCCGAAGTGAAGCGGTGCGCACGAAGACCCTGGGCACCTACATCGTGCCCGGACATCCGGAAACGAGCCTGCTGGTCGCCAACACGGCTTCCACCCATAAAAACGTCAGCGTCATGCCTGCCGTGGGCGAACGGCTGACGAAGGACGAATATGCGATCCTCACGAAATGGGTGAAGGAAGGCGCGAACTGGCCTTCGGGCAGCGCCGGCACGCTGAAGATCATCCGTTGATCAGTTTTTCAGATCGAAGGCATTCAGATTTCGTCTTGGCCTGTCGCACCGCGCATGCTCTACATGCCGAATGCCCGACAACCGCACCCTCATTTCGAATCCCGCCGACCTGAAGCCCTCCACCGCCTGGAACGAGACGGTCTGGGCCTACACGAGCGAGGAGGAACTCGTCGATCACACCACGAAGGCACGTCTCTGCGTGGCCACGCTGCTGCCGTTCAAGGACAGGAAGCCCGACTGGGACGGCTTCAACAAGAGCGTGCGCTGGATGCAGCAGTGCGGCGCGCATTACGGCGTCGAAATGGTCTTCGTGCTCAATGCGGACACCGGTTACATCTTCGATCTGAGCAATGATTTGTATGCCGAGGTGCTGAAGCGCTTCCGTGCGGAGTTTCCCGAGCAGCGATTCATCGCCGGTGTTACCGCACGCGGCGCGGAGAACGACACCGCGTTCAAAGCGGAGCGCTACTGGCCGCTGCTCGACATCGCGCAGGAGCATGACAACTGCGAGATGATGATCATGACCAGCAAGCTGCTCAACACGCTGGAGAATGAGCCGCGACGCGACGCCTATTTCCAAATCGCCGAGCATCTCATCCGTCCCGGCATCGCGCATGCGCTGGAGCCGTCCTTCGTGCCGTGGGCCACGCCGTTTGATCCATGGCTGTTCCATGAGATCGCGCTGCACCCGAAGTATGTCGGTGGCAAGGTCAGCACGCTCGACGAACCGCACTTCCATTACTGGGCCGCGATGTGCAAAGGCCTGAACCTGCCCTTCTCACCGCACAGCGGCGACGACTACGGCATCGCCACCGCGATCAAGCTCGGCCTGCCACTGCTCATCGGCGCGGGCGTCAGCGCCTGCCCGCTGATCTGCGCCGCACGCGACATGTGGCTGCTCGACAGCGTGGCCGACAAGAAATTCAAAACCGGCACCGGCCGCTTCGACACGCGCGTTTACAAGCTCTTCGAGGCATTCCAGTCCTTCGAAGACCTCGTCTTCCGACTCGACGAACGCTTGAGCGCCTCGCCCTACAAGCACAGCACCGCGCACGTGTTGCATCACCTCGGCCTCATCGACGCTCCGGAAGCCCATCCCGGCTGCAAAGACCTCCGCGGCTCGGATGAAGCCAAACGCATGGAAGAAGCCATGCGCCGGCCAAAGCGCCTCGCGAAGAAGCTGGGAGTTCCGTTTTTCGGGGCGTGACTGTGAGACAGGCCTCCTGTGCTGCGGGTTTTCACGCATGAAGGCAGGAGATATGCCGCATGTCAGTTGCGAGATGTCTCCAGGTCCTTGAGCAAGGCAAGAGCCTTTGGCAGATGGAGACAGAGGCGTCCCCTGACTTCCTCTAATATTTCCTTTCCATTGAAGCGTTGCTCCACTTCCGAGATCACCTTTTTGCTGAAGGGATCATCTGACGCAGAGTAGCGGGATGGTACCACAGAGGACAGGGAGCGAATGACCGAAGCTATTTCAGGAAACGTGGTCAGAGCCTTTTCTGCGCCTGACTCCTTTAGCAGTTCCCGGAATGCCCCGAGGCGCCAAAAGGTTTTATGAATGCCGGAGAGGCGCGGCGTGCTTTCCATCTTTTTGATGGAGCAGCCTCCAGTTAGTCGCTTCACGAAGGCCTTGATGCGGTCCATGAACTCTTCGAACTTGGGCAGGATCTCACTCAAGTCTTCGCACCAGATCAGCTCGAACTTCACCCCGCGCAGCCCCATTTTTTCGCATAAACCAAGAAAGCCAGGGCTGCGTTCATCCTCCAGGAAAAAAGGACCCAGAAAAGGCGATTCCTGGATTTTGAAAATAGATCGCCCCATCCTGCGCAGGGCATCTGCATCAAACTCGCACACACGAACGCCGTCGAAAGCTTTCTTCACGGGGCTCCAGTCAAACTCCGTCCTACATTGATCAAGAACGGAGACTGGTTTTAATGGATGCACCGCAGTCCATTCCCGCTCACCGTCGAACAATGGAATACGCTCAAAGTTTGGGTCATTAAAATAGTCAATTAACGCAGCTGCGTGTCTTCCAGAATTTAGATACACCAGACCACACTCATAACATGCCAAATCGCCGAAACGAACAAGTGGAGGGTTGGTTTTTACAGGAATTGGTTCGTCGTAATCGTCCGCCAATGGCTGGCCCACAAATCGGGGGGCAGCATCGAAATTGTCGGACCAAAGATCAACATATTCTCGTTCACGCATCCCCAGCTTGAAGATTTTAATTCCACTCTTGGGTGGAGTGAATCCAATCAAGCGCAGCGGCTCTTTTTCCACCTTTTTGGCTCGAGGTATTTTCCTGTTCTGCGCAATTCGCACAGACTCCCCCTCCCCCACGGTTTCCTCATCAACCCTCAGCCAGATGGGTCTCCATCTTGAGGCCGGCTGCTCTTTAAACCAAGAGGTAATCCACTCAATGCATTTCGGGAATAGCCAGCGGCAGACATCCTCGAGTATCTGAAGCATTTTCTCTTCATCTCCATCTACGACTCGAATTTGCGGATCATCCTCATCATCTGAATCCAGACCATCCAATCGGTCCGCTAAAACGGTGCTTTCATCAAATGTCGCAAGTCCCCATTCTCTATCCTTGAAATGCTCAAAGTAGGGGCAGCGAAACGATTCATCATCGTCATCATTGATAGCGATCCGTAATCTCCCAAATCGGAAATCAAGATCGACTCCGAGTGATGTCGCGTTTTTTCGCTTTTCACGCGTAATCCGACTCACCGCAGCATCAACCGCTTCTATGATCGTTTTCCGGATGAGGCTGACGTCGATTGTGATCATTTGATTATTGAAAAGAGAAGTTTATATGCCGCCCAATATGGCCTCCATCATGCGTAGCGCTTCGCGGTTGGGTTTCACGTCATGCACGCGGACGATGCGGGCGCCGTGTTCGCGGGCGTAGGAGGTGAGGGCGATGGTGGGCCAGTAGCGGTCTTCCATGGCGTCGGAGTGAATCACCTTCGCGATCATGGATTTGCGCGAGACGCCGATGAGAAGCGGACGTTGTGCCGAAAGCTGCGGCAACGCGCGCATGAGGGCGAGGTTGTGATCGAGCGCCTTGCCGAAGCCGAAGCCGGGATCGAGCACGATGCGGTCGAGGTCGATGCCTTCGTGCTGCATCAGGCGCAGGCGGTTTTCAAAATAGCCGCCCACCTCGGCAACGACGTCGTCGTAATGCGGATTCGCCTGCATGGTCTGCGGCGTGCCGATCATGTGCATGACGACAATGCCGGCCTGCGATTCAGCGGCGACGCGCAGCATGGCGGCATCGGCACGCAATCCGGTGACGTCGTTGATGATGTCGGCCCCGGCATCGAGCGCGGCACGGGCGACGGCGGCTTTCATCGTGTCGATGGAGATGAGCGCCTTGGTTTGCGAGCGCACGGCACGAATCACCGGCAGCACGCGGCGCAGCTCCTCGGCTTCTTCAACAGGCTCGGCACCGGGCCGGGTCGATTCGCCACCAATGTCCAGGATGTCGGCTCCTTCCGTGAGAAGCGTCAAGGCGTGTTCGACGGCACGTCCGTGGTCGTTGAAGCGTCCGCCGTCGGAAAAACTGTCGGGCGTGACGTTGACGATGCCCATGATGAGGCCGCGATGGGTGAGATCGAGGTCGTGGTTGCCGAATCGCCAGCGGAGCATGCCGCACCGTGGCGTGAATTTGCATTCGTCCAACGAGAAAACTGGAGATGCCACGAGGGCTGCTCTATGAAGTGCGCATGAAACCCAACCCCGCCGTGCTGCTGATCGTGCTTCTCGCCCTTGGAGGCGTGGCGGCGGTGTTTCTGACGGGCACAAAGCCGGAAATGCCGGCCGTGATGGAGTTGAAGCCCGGCAGCATGCCGATCGACGTGGCAAATGGCACGGCGGATGATTTGAAGAAGCAGATCGTGCTGCTGCAAGGGCAGATCGAGTACCTGCAAGGCCAGAACGATGCGTTGAAGGACGAAAACGCCGAACTGCTGCACAAGCTGGGCACGCTGGGCATGAAGAACGTGCCGGCAGTCGTGATGAAGGACGATGGCGTGGCGCCGGATTTCGTGGGCATGGGCCTGGAGATGATGAAGGTGCGCAAACTGCAGGCGCTGCCGATGGTAACGACGACTGTGAGCCAGGAGGAGGTGGAAAAGGTGATCCTCACGTGGTTGAAGCGCCAGCAGCCGAACGGCGAGGCGCAGAAGCTCGCGCGTGGACTCGCAGCGCTGGGCTGGATTCCTGAGGTGATCGATCCGCTGCCGCTGCGCGCGGGATTGCTCGTACGCCAGCTCGGCGGCTGGTATGACGCGGAGTCGGAGACGATGCTGACGATTGATCCGTCCACGGCCTCGGGATCCTCAGTGTCGGACAATGAGCCGCTGGGCATCGCCTTCGGGCAATTGCTGCGCGAGTATGGCGACACGTTGTTCCAGCCGCAGCACGGACCGCTGACGACGGACATGCGACTCGCTCGTGAGTCACTCATTGCCGGAGATGCAGCACTCACGCGCTTTTTGCATTCGGTGCAAAATCCTGCGTCGGCTCCGAAGGACGATCTTCCTCCAGAGGATCCCGATCATCCGCTCAATCAAGTGCCAGCACCCATGTTCATCCGCGATATGGCATCGTTCCCCTTCAGCCGCGGATTCGATTTCGCGCAGACGTTGCACAGCGCGGGGAATTTCGCGCAGCTCAACGCGGCTTACAGCCGTCCGCCGATCAGCACGGCAGAAGTGATCGAACCCGAGGTGTATTTGAATCCCGAACGCCCCGCGCCGGTGGAGATCAAGCTGGATGACGTGAAGCTCGGCGGCGTGCTGCCGTTTCTCGACGACCGGCTCGGCAAATTCGTCTGCGTGACCGCGCTACGCATGCACAATGAGGACGAAAAGGCCGCGGAAGCCACGCGCGGCCTCGTGGCAGATCGTCTGCTCGTCTGGGCGGCCGATGGCGGCGCGAAACGCGATCACGCCGCGTGGCAGACGGTGTTCATGGACAAGTCGAGCGCCGACGCGTTTTACAACGCGATGCTCAACACGCTCCAGCAACGCTACGGCAGCAAGGATGAGGCCGAATTCGCCGCGCAGGGCCGTTTTGTGAGCCTGACGCGAAATCGCGGCGCGGCGGGCGTGGTTTTGATCGATGCGGCGAGTGATGATGCGCGTGCCGCGCTGAAGCTTTTGATGAAATGATGACCGCGAAGCATGTCTTTTACACTGGCCACGTCCAGGGCGTGGGTTTTCGTTACAGCACCAAACGCATCGCCTCCGGCTACGATGTGACCGGATGGGTGAAAAACCTGCCGGATGGCCGCGTGGAGCTGTTTGTGCAGGCGTTGGAGGCGGAGGAACTCGACGCGTTTCTGGAGGACATCCAGCGCAGCAGCCTCGGATCGCATATCAAGAAACACGAGGTGAAGGTGGTTCCTGCCGACCCAAACTTGCGCGGATTCAGCATCGAGCGTTGATTGAGGCGCCCCACCAACCATGTCCGACACGCTAGCTGTTTCCGTGAACCACCTGACCAAGGTCTTCAAAGGCACCTTGGGCAAAGGCGCGTTCCGTGCGGTGCATGATCTTTCTCTCGAAGTGAAGGCGGGCGAAGTCTATGGGCTGATCGGCCCGAACGGCTCGGGCAAATCGACGACGATGAAGGTCATCCTCGGCCTGTTGAAGGCCACCGAGGGAAGCACAAGCATCTTTGGTGTGCCAAGCACGGAGGTGAGCAGCCGTCACAGCGTGGGCTTCCTGCCGGAGAATCCGTATTTCTACAAGCATCTCAACGGACGCGAGACGCTGCGCTTCTACGGCAGCCTGTGCGGCATGCGTGGTGAGAAATTGAAATCGCGTGCAGATGAGATGCTGGCGCTGACCGGCCTCGAAGATGCCGCGACACGCCGGGTGGGCGGTTATTCCAAAGGCATGCTGCAACGGCTCGGCCTTGCGCAGGCGCTCATTCATGAGCCGCGTCTGCTGGTGCTCGATGAACCGACCGCAGGCGTTGATCCGGCGGGATCACGGAAGATTCGCGATCTGATCATCGAGTTTCGCTCACGCGGCATCACGGTGCTCGTCACCTCACATTTGCTGGAGCAGATGCAGGAGGTCTGCGACCGCGTTGGGATCATGGCGCACGGGCGCATGGTGCGTGAAGGACGCCTGGATGACTTGATCGCGGTGGAGAATCAAACCGAGATGATCCTGGAGAACGCCTCGCCCGAGTTGCTGGCGAGGATTCGTGATCTTGTCACCAAGGAAGGCGGCGGAACAAGCATTCTGCGCAGCGGGCATCCCCGCACGACGTTGGAACGGCTGTTCCTCGAAGCCACGAACGAAGCGAAGAAACGATGAGCGACACGACGACCAGCTCTGCTGCCATCAAAGGAGGAACGGTGCGTTTCTCGCCACACCGTGTGTGGATCCTGGCGCTTGCGACGATGACGCAACTCATCCGCATGAAGATCCTCGCGTTTCTGGTGATCTTTTGCGCGCTGGCGGTTGGCGCTGGATTCATGTTTTCGGTGATCAACGCGGAACAGCAGTTGAACCTGCTGAAGACGGTCTCCCTGGGCGCATTGCAGGTGTTCAGCATTGTGATCGGCGTCGTTTCCACCGCACTGCTGCTGCCCAAGGACATGGAGGATCGCACGCTCTACACCATCCTGTCGAAGCCGGTGCCGCGGTTCGATTATCTTCTGGGCAAGCTGGCCGGAGTGCTGATGCTCATCGGCTGTGGCTTGATTGTGATGGATGCCGTGCTGAGCGTGATCCTGTGGATGCGGCAGTCGATGGTGTTCGAGGACGTCGTGGCCCGCATGCGGCTGGAGAGGGCGGACACGCCGGAAGCTGTCGCACAAGTGCGCGAGATTGTGGCACGGCAGGGCCTGACGTGGAATCTGCATTGGGCGGTGTGGGCGATCTTTTTGAAGGCCGCGGTCGTCACCACGGTGGCGTTGCTGCTGTCGTGCGTCGCCAGTTCGACGCTGTTCACCATCGTGATGACGTTCTGCATCACGATCATCGGTCATGGCGAGGCGTTGATCCGCGACTTTTTCTTCCGCCCGCATCTGTCGAGCACGATGAACCGGGCGGCAGCGTTCATTCTGGCAACGATTTGCCCCGACCTCGCGCAGTTCGACATCGTGGACAGCGTGGTGAACGGTGATCTGGTGCCTTGGGCAGCCATCTACGACATGACAGGCATCGCGGTGCTTTACCTGACCGTTTACCTGTTTGTCGCCCACCTGCTGTTTGTGGAAAAGGAGCTGTAGGATTGGCCGCAAAGAGACGCAAAAAAGAGCAAAAACTGATTATGAATCTGCCACAAAAAGATCCGGTGTTTGAGCTTTGTGATGTCGTACGGGAAACAGCATATGCGGTGCATCGCTACCATGGGCCAGGACACCTGGAAAAGATTTATGAAAACGCCATGGCAAACCGTCTGCGAAAGCTGGGCCACAAGGTGGAGCAGCAAAAACCGCTGCAAGTCTGTGATGAAGATGGCACGGTCCTGGGAGATTTTTTCGCCGACCTCGTGGTGGATGACGTGCTGATTCTGGAACTGAAGGCCGTGCGAGCCATCGTAAACGAGCACGTGGCACAGATTCTCGGATATCTGAGAAGCGCTGGAATGGAGCATGGCCTGTTGCTCAATTTCGGAACCAGTCGCTTTTACATCCGCAAATTCATCCTCTCTGAAAGTCTGTGCGAACTCTAATTTTTTGCGTCTTTTTGCGGCCAATCCACTCATGAAACGCAAACTCCAGGCGATCGCGGTGCTGGTGATCTTCGGCGCGGCCAAACTGCCGCTGGAGGAAAGGGTCACTCGCGATCTGCGGCAGATGCAGATGCTGGAGGAGCCGTTGCGGCTCGGGGTGGGTGAGGATCTCGGCCAGGCGGGGCTGGCAGCATCGCTTGGTGGTCTGCGCGGGCTGGCGGCGTGTATTTTCCAACTGCGGGCGCATGTCGAGTTCACCAATGTGAACTGGGCGAAGGTGGACAGCCTTTACAAGCTGGTGACGCGGCTCCAACCGCGCAATCCACGCTACTGGGAGGAGGCGTCGTGGCACATGGCCTACAACGCGGCGTCCTACTACCTCTACAACCAGGAGTTGAAGCCGGCGCTTCGCGGCCAGCTTTACCACGACCACGTGAAGCGCGGCATCGCGATCCTGGAGGAGGGATTGCAGTTTTTACCGGATAACCCGCGCCTCTGGCAGAAACTGGGCGACACGCATTGGGGGCGCACGAAGGACTTCAAGCTCGCGGGCGACGCGTACTGGAACTCCTTCCAGCATGGCGGTCTCAACTTCTCGGAGCGCTTCGCCGCCTATGCGTGGGCTCAAAGCAGTGACCCGGAGTCGTGGAAAAAGGGCTATGCGGTATTGAAACGGCTTTATGACGAGAAAAAAGCCACTCCCGGCCTGATCGAGTACCTGAAGCTGTTGGAGCAAAACCTCCATGTGCCCGCGGAACGGCGCATCCCCGACCCCGCACCAGGCGGCCAGGGAACACCGGGACAACCCATGCCGCAGAGGTGACAAGGATGTCAGGGTGGGGCGCATTGACTTCTGTCGCATCTGGGTGAAATTTCACATGCCCCAACCAATGCCTGCGAAAATCGACATTCCCCGCAAGTCCATCTACCGCCTGTCCATCTACCAGCGCTGCCTCCAACGGTTGCGTGAAAACCAGGTGGACACCGTGTCGTCCGCCGCATTGGCGAAGGCTGCGGGGGTGAAATCCACCCAGTTGCGCAAGGATCTGGCCTACTTCGGCCAGCTCGGGACCCGCGGTCTCGGCTACAATGTGGACGCCTTGAGCAGCACGATTGGCGATGTCCTGGGTCAAAACCGGCTGCAGCCGGTGATCCTCGTCGGCGTCGGCAACCTGGGCTCGGCCTTGCTGCGCTACGGCGGTTTCCGCAAAGAGGGCTTCGAAGTCGCCGCGGCATTCGATGTTTCGCCGCGGAGGATTCCACAGGTGAACGTGCCCATCCTGCCGATGACGGACATGGAGTCCTTCATCCGCCGCAACAACGTGAAAATGGCCATTCTCACCGTTCCCGCCAGCGGAGCGCAGTCCGTGGTCAATGACATGGTACACCACGGCATCCAGGCGATTTTGAATTTCTCCCCGACCGTGCTCGATGTACCCGAGCACGTCGTCATCAACAGCGTCGATCTCGCCGTGGAGTTGGAGAACCTGAGCTATTTCATCCGCTGAACGACCGATTCCGGGAAAGCGGTGATGCAATCGCCACATGGTGTGCGTTGATGGGATTCCGATGATCTCCTTCACCGCCATGCTTCGTCTTTACGCCGTCCTGCTCGCCCTCGTCGTCACATCCCATGCTGCGCATCCGTTTCTTTGCTGCGATTACGGCGGCGGGAAGGTCTGCGTTGTTTCCGCCGAGGGCAAAATCGAGTGGCAATGGGATTGCAAAAATCCGCAGGACTGCTGGAAGCTTCCGAATGGGAATTACCTCTTCTGTTTCGTCAGCGGCGCGCTGGAAGTGACACCGGACAAGAAAGTCGTGTGGGAATACAAGGCCCCCACGGATGTGAAGGTCGAGGTGCATGCCTGCCAGCCGTTGCCGGAGGGCAACGTGATGATCGTGGAGTGCGGCACGAGCCGGATCATCGAGGTCGATCGTGCTGGAAAAGTCGCGAAGGAGGTCCAGTTGAGCGCCTCACCCGAGATCAAGCTGCACAACCAGTTCCGCGGCACGCGCAAACTCGCCAACGGCCATTATCTTGTCTGCTTCAAAGGCGATGGCAAAATCGTCGAACTCGACGGCAACGGCAAAGTGCTGCGCGAGATCAAAGTGCCCGGTGATCCGCATGAAGTCGTGCCGCTGCCGGACGGACACCTGCTCGTCACCTGCGGGGATGGTCATCAGGTGCTGGAGTTTGATGCGCAGGAAAAAATCGTGTGGGAGTTGAAGGAGAATGATCTTCCCGGCAACACGCTGCGCCTCATGGCGGGCTGCCAGCGCCTGCCGAACGGCAACACGGTCTTCTGCGTCTATCTCGGTCACGGCCACATCGGCGAGCAGCCCCAGGTGATCGAAGTGACGCGTGACAAGAAGGTCGTCTGGGAGGTCGCCGATCACACGCAGTTCAAGACCATCAACCAGATCATGCTGCTGGACGTGCCGGGCGACGTGACAAAAGGCGGGATCTGGCGCTGATGCAGATCAGTAGCTCCGCGCAAACACCACGCGGCGTGAGCTCGGCTTGCCGGTGTGGAAGCATTTGCCCTCCTCGGCATACTGGTCGCCCAGCGGAATGCAGCGGATGGTGATCTTGTTCTCCTTCGCGAGAGTTTCCTCCTCCTCCGTGCTGCCGGCCCAGTGCATGAGTGCGAAACCGCCGGGAGCGTCGTCGGCAAAGAAGGCTTTGAACTCGTCCAGCGTGTCGAGCTTCTTCATGTTCGCGTCGCGCAACGCAGTGGCGCGGGCGAGCAGCGCGTCCTGAATTTCATCGAGACGCTCGGTCACGTTTTGGATGAAATCTTCCTTCGGAATGAATTCCTTCTCCTTCGGCCCTTTGTCGCGACGTGCGACAGCGACACTGCGGTTGGCGATGTCGCGCGGCCCCATTTCGACACGCAGCGGCACGCCCTTCTTGATCCACTCCCAATTCTTCTGGCCGCCGGGCAGATCACGCTTGTCCACGTGCACGCGGACCGGCTCGCCACCAAAAGTCTGCGCACGCAGCGTTTTCGCCAGCGCCTCGCAAGCGTCAATAATCTCCTGCCGTGTGTCGGGCTTCGGGGTGACGGGAAGAATGACGATCTGGTTCGGAGCCACACGTGGTGGCAGGATCACGCCATCGTCATCCCCATGGGCCATGATGAGTGTGCCGATCATGCGTGTGCTGACACCCCAGCTCGTCGTATGGACGAGCTGACGTGTGTTGTCGCGGCCGAGGAACTGGATGTTCGCGGCCTTGGCGAAGTTTTGGCCGAGATAGTGCGACGTGCCTGCCTGGATGGCCTTCCGGTCCTGCACCATCGCCTCGACGGTCAAAGTGCGCACAGCGCCAGGAAAGCGCTCGCGCTCGGTTTTCTCGCCCGGAATCACCGGCAGGGCCAGGTGGTCCCGCATGAATTCTTCATACACGCGGTGCATGAGCTCGGTCTCTGCGATGGCCTCCTCGGCGGTTTCGTGTGCAGTGTGGCCTTCCTGCCAGAGGAACTCCGCCGTGCGCAGAAACAGGCGCGGACGCATCTCCCAGCGCATCACGTTGGCCCACTGGTTGATCAGCAGCGGCAGATCACGATAGCTCTCCACCCAGCGGGCAAAGGCCGCGCCGATGATGGTCTCGGACGTCGGGCGAATGACGAAAGGCTCGGCGAGTTCACCGGTGGGGACCATCTTGGTCGTGCCGTCGGGCTGCTTCTGCACTTCAAGGCGATGATGCGTGACCACGGCGCACTCGGTGGCGAATCCTTCGGCATGCTGAGCCTCCTTTTCGAGGTAGCTGAGCGGGATCAACAGCGGGAAATAGGCATTCACGTGGCCGGTGGCCTTGAACTTCGCGTCGAGCTGGCGCTGGATGTTTTCCCACAGGCCGTAGCCCCAGGGCTTGATCACCATGCAGCCGCGCACCTCCGAGTTTTCGGCGAGATCAGCGGCGCGGACGACCTGCTGATACCATTCAGGGAAATCTTTGTCGCGTGTGGGGGAAATGGCGGTGGCGTTGCTCATGGAGAATCGGGGCACGCAGAGTAGGACGCGGAATGCAGAGTGCAAGGCGCACGACGAAGTTCGCGGTTCTCAGTTCGCTGTTGTCAGCAGCAGCGTTTCGTGCGCCCCGATAGTCGTCATGCGACCATCCCGGCTGAAAATGAAGCGCGTGTCCGCAGTTTTGCCCTTGGTTGTCGCATGCGTGGATTCCACCACGCAGTCTCCTTGCAGGCTCAACTCTCCCGAAATGGGATTCCAAACAGCCTGGTCTGCATACGCAAATCGCAATCGACCGATCATCATCATGCTTTCCGTGTTTGAAATCTCCAGGAACACATGACCGGTCAGGTTCACCTCGCCTCCTGGCACATTCTCAATCCGGTCGGCATGCAGAGTTCCAATTTCCGGCAGTTGAAGCGTCTGCCTGCCGCCAATGCGACGGGCGGAATAGTCAGGGCGATCAGATGCGGGCGCGGAAGTGTGGTGCTTTTGAAGAAGCGCTGGTGACGCACATGACGTAAAGCCCAAGGTAACAAGCCACATGAATTGAAGTGAACCAGCAGGTTTCATGGCAAAGCACCTCATCTTACTTCGTCCGGGTTGTCTGGCAAAACTTTGCTGACTTGGGATCGCCACAAAAATCATCCTTGTCCTGCAAGACGCGTCCGGCTTACGCTTTCTAATTCACTCCTATGCGCCCGCTCCTCAGCCTCGCTCTCATCGCCACCTCCGCCCTCGCGGCCGACACCCACAAACTGACCCGCGTTTATGAAAAGATCGCCACCGAGCGTCCCATCGCCGTCGTGATCCCGGACGATGGCAGTGGGCGCGAGTTCCTCGCGCTGCAACGCGGGCAGATTCTGATCCTGCCGAAGGACGAGCAAAGTGGCGAAGCGAAAACCTTCCTCGATCTCTCTCCTCGCGGCATGGAGGCAAAAGACGGCCTGTTTGAAGAAGGTCTCAACGGCCTCGCCTTCCATCCGAAATTCAAGGACAACGGCCTGTTCTACCTCTGCTACACGATGCAGAAGCCAAAACGCCTCGTCATCTCCGAGATGAAGGCGAACGGCGACAAGGCCGACGAATCAACCGAGCGCGTGCTGCTCGAAGTCCCGCTCATCAACTGGAACCACCACGGCGGCAACATCCTCTTCGGCCCCGACGGCTATCTTTACATCGGCGTCGGCGACACCTCGAAGCGCAACGACGAGCAGCGCATGGCGCAGCTCAACGCAGTCCTTGTCGGCAAGATTCTCCGCATCGACGTCAACAGCCGCGAGTATCACAACGCCTACGGCATTCCCGCCGACAATCCCTTCGCCTCCGGCGTGAATGCGCTGCCGCAGGTCTATGCCTATGGCATTCGCAATCCTTGGGGCATGCATTTCGACGACAAAGGCCACTTGTGGGTCGCCGATGTCGGCCAGGACATCTGGGAGGAGATCAACTGGGTCACCAACGGCGGCAACTACGGCTGGAGTTTCCGCGAAGGTCCCGCCCAGTTCCCGCTGCGCACCGATGCGCCGCCCGCTGACGCGAAACTCATCGAACCCATCCACGCCTACACACACGCCGACGGCCTCAGCATCACTGGCGGCATCATCTACAAAGGCAAGTCGCTGCCCGAACTCCAGGGCGCCTACGTCTACGGTGACTTCGTGCTTGGCAAAATCTGGGCGCTCAAGACCGACGACGCTGGCAAAGTGAAGTCAAACGACCTGCTCTACACCAGCCCTCAGACGCCGGCCAACGACCCGAAGAAAAAGCCCGCCGTCCTCGTCAAGCCCACCGCCTTCTGCGCCAATGCTGCCGGAGAACTGCTCGTGCTCGACTGGAACGGGGCGCTTTACAAGCTGGGGAAGTAGTGCCGAGTCACGACAGGGAGCCTTCATGGCCTCCATGCATCTCTCATGAGCGACGAATGGTTTTACAAGCGGGGTGAATCAACCTTCGGTCCGGTCAGCAGTACCTTGCTGGCTGGTCTCATGCAACGAAACAAGCTGATGGGCAGCACCCTCGTTCGTCGCGACGGTTGCGAAGATTGGACACCGCTCTCGCAGGTCACATTGAACGTGCCTCCCACGCCCGCACCGCATGGTCTTTCGCAAGAACAAGATAGCTTTGCTTCGAATCTTCCGGGCGCGGCCGTGGTCTATGCGCCGCCGAAATCCGCTCCCATCATGCCCGAACCAGGGCCGCCGACTTCGTTGTGGACCGCTATGGCCATTACTTCCATCTTTTTGGTGTTCTACATCTTTGTTTGGATCTCCAAGGCTCTCATTCATCTGTCTCACATAATCTCCCCGGAAAAGTGGCCGGACTGGTTGTACGAACTGGGCAATATTCTGGCAGAACATCTGTCGCCCATCCCCCAGATAGCAGCCACGCTTGGCAAGCTATTACTCTTGGTGATCTGGCAGGGCTGTGCCTTTGCTTCGATCCGACGTTTGTATGGTGACGCCATGCTGCGACATGGACCCGCATCAGGATTTTGGTGGATCACTCCGATTGCCAACCTGTTCATGCCATTCTTTTGCCTGCGGGAACTGCGCCATCTCAGCCGTAAGCGGCGTGATTTGCCCCAAGAAGGCCCTCCGTTCGGGCCGTTGTTGTGGACTTTGGAAATCCTGATTGGGCTCGGCCTGGTTGGCAGTGTATGCAAAGCTTGGCTCATCATGCGGACCATGCATGCAGATGATCAGGATATATTCGCGCAATGGTTCAACCTGTTGGCCTCATTTCAGGGCATCATGCTCAGCATCGTCCTGTTGATGGTTGTGATCGGCAATCTGTTTCAGCAGGTCCGGCTCTACCGTCATTGGAACAACGACGCCCACTGGCTCACCGCGTAGCGCAAATCCTGCACTTTTCACCGCATGATCTGGCATCTGCTGCGCTTCTTCCACATGCCATTCTCCCTGCTTCGAAAGCGACCTGAACCCGCACCCAAGTGTCAAGCATCTCAGGGTATCACCACCGGCAACAAGACGCACGAAGGATGCTCTTTATCATGCAGGATGGTGTGCGTAGCGGGTTTGGTTTCCTTCATCCAATCGACCGTCTGCGGGCCGCCTGTCTGGTTGTTCGGCTCATACAACGGTGCACCGGTGCTGGAGACGGTGACGCGGAGGCGATGGCCGGCGTTGAGGATGATGCTGGTCCAGCCGATGTGCCATTGGAGCTTCGCGGGCTCGCCGGGCGTGAGCAGCACCTGATGATCGAAGCCGTCGCGGTAACGGGCGCGCATGGGATAATCCATGAGCACGATGCTGCGACCGTCGGGATACACATCCGAGACACGGAGGATGAAGTCGGTGTCGGTGACGGTGGATTTCACCCACAGCTCGGCTTTGACCTCACCGGTGATTTCGAGCGGCTTTGCGAGCGGTGCGGTGGTCCAGGTGCGCACGTCTTTCTGCTTCTCGAATGTTTGACCATCTTTCGCGCCGAGGAAGGCTCGGCCGGGCATTTCCATCGGCTTGAGCGGATCACAGTCGTAGCTGGTGCCACTGTTTGCCGCAGAAGGTGAGTCGGTTTTCAAAGCAGCGCCCTCGTGGAGGTAAAAGCTGGTTTCCTTCGCGTGTGGCGGCCAGTCTTTGGCTTCACGCCAGACATTGCCGGGTGCGTTCTGCTCACCGAGAGCGCCCATGACGTAGTACCGAACCGTGGGTTCTTTTTCGATGCCGTTGTCGATGCCTTTGAGCCAGTGATCAAACCAGCGCACCATGTGCTCGACTTCAGGCCACGTGGCGTTGTCGGGATAGACGAGTTCGCCGACCTTGCTGCCTTTGTTGAGGCGGCCATGCAGCCACGGGCCGAGCAGGAGTTGCTGCGGCGCATTCGGTTTGCGGCCGATGAAGCTCTGCACGCTGCCCTGCACCATGAAATCATACCAACTGCCGATGGTGAAACACGGGACGTTCATCTTGTCGAAATGCAGCGTGCAGTCCTCAGCGCGCCAGTAGTCGTCATAGTCGGGATGCTGGTCCCACTCGCGGAGCAGGTCGGCATTGTCGGAAGGAACGCGGCAGTTCGCGCCGAAATCGGCGAAACGCCCGGGACGCGTGACGCCGCCGATGCGATAGCCTTCCTGAAACAAACTCAAACCCGTATCAACCATGTACTGGCAGGTGAGATGCGGCGGCTGCGTCACTGCGAGGAAGTTCTGCGCAAATCCGCCCTGCGAACTGCCAAAGGTGCCGACCTTGCCGGTGCTCCACGCTTGTTTCGCAAGCCATTCGCAGGTGTCGTAGCCGTCCTTCTGCTCGCCCCAGGCCAGCGCGCGATAGCCGACGTATTTGCCCTCGCTCTTCTGCGAGCCGCGAAAGTTCACCATCGCCACCGCATAGCCGTGCTGGGCCATTTCCGCGGCGCGCTTGCGCGTGCTGAGGCCGCTGATGTCGGCGTAACGTTGCTCAAAAATCGCGGGCCATTTGCCATCACCTTCGGGAAGATAGAGATAGGCCGAAAGATGAATGCCATCCCGCATCGGAATCATTACATGCTCCTCGCGAACACCGGGAACATCGAGCTTCGGCGGCTGTTGTGCGAAGGAAGCCGGGACAAACGCGAGAAGGACAAGCAGGATGGATTTCATCCAGCGAATACGCGTTCAGCAGCGCGCATCCATCGGCGGATTAGTTGCGGTTCAGCAACTTCTTCACCTCGTCCTCGGAATAGGCGCTCTTTTTGCCGCCCATATCGTTGTAGTTCTCAATGATGTTCGGAGCCTTGCCGACGCGCTCGGAACGCGTCAGGGCGTTGCTGGTTTTGAACATGTTGTCGGCACCGCTGAAGGTGGAGGTCGCCTCGCGTGCCTTCTGGGAGCCGAGGCGTGACGAATCGGTCTTGAAGGTGCCGTCCATCCCCTTGGCGCTTTTTCCACCAAGCGAGTAAGTCATGTCCGTGCCGCTGGCCTTCGACTTGCCGAACCAGCTCTGGTCGGTCTTGAACTGCTTCTGGCCGGCATACGAGTCACCGCCATTGAAGCTTTTTGAGTGGTGCATCTGCTTTTGATAATAGGAGCCCGAGTTGCCTTTCGACTTCGGATTGGTGATGAACTTCTCGAACTGGCTGCGCTGGTTCTCATCCGGCTTCAACATCGAACGCTGGGCGAGCGGCATGCTGGAGGTGTCCTTCTTCTTTGCCGTCTTCTCCTTGTCTTTGAAAAAGGAGCACTGGCACAGGGCAATGCCTGTGACGGCGCAAAGCAGCATTCGCACGGACTGGGTCATGGCTGGGCAGGTTGGGAAACGGCCGGACGGGCAAGGAAGAGCACCTCTTTGCGGACGGCGCCTGGCAGACGGAACTTGCCAAGCTCGCCTTCGAGGCCCGCCAGTCTGCCCCAGCTTTGATGGAGTTCAAAGACGAGTTTGGCCAGTTCATCCGGCATGGCCCAGCCCATGCGCATGAGCCAGGTCTCCGCGGCCTCGAACTCGCGCTGACGAATGAGGAAACGCGCCTGCTCGGCGAACAACTCCGGTTGCAAGATCGCGGTGTCATCGAGACGGCGAAGGGCGGCGTCCAGCAACTCGCGTGCAAGCCCGGTGTGACCGGTGTCCTCGAAGGCACGCGCCCACTCAACGGTCTGGGCACCGCCGGGGAAGGCAAGGCGCAGCGTGTCGCTGAACAACTCACGCACGGCAGCCTCATCCCCCATGGCGTGGGCGGCACGCACGGCGAGCGGCAGCTTCCGTCCCTGCTCACGCAAGGTGGGAATGCCCGCGACGAGCTGGCAGGCGTCCCAAGCCCACGCGGCCCGGCCATCCTTCAGCATCACCTCCGCAGCCAGCTCGATGCAAAAGCGGTCCTTTTCCTGCACCTGCCGCCAGGCGGCGATGAAGTCCGCATGCGCTTCCTGCGGCAATGCCTTGGTGAAGGCGCTCAAGGCCAGCGCTGCGAGCGGACGATCCGCGCCCGCACGCACCTCGGTGCGCAGCGTTGTCATCCAGGCCGCCGCATGCCGGCCCACGGCCTGGGTTTGGAGCCATTGCAGCATGTCCTTGAGCGTGTCGCGGTCACGTGTTGTGGCACGGAACAGCGCGGCGATCATCGCCCGGCCACGCTCCGGCGTCCATGCGGCGTCATCCGCGAGCACCTTGAGCTGCTCCAGGCGCAGCGTGAAGCGCTCATGGTCGCCCTTGAGCGTGCGGTCGGCCTGCGTGAGCAGATTGAGGGCATCCACCGCGTGCCCGCGTGTGCGCAGGCCCGACGCCAGCGCCAGCACGCAGGGCAGCGTTTTGCGTTCGACACACAATGTCATCAAAGCACGCGCCTCATCCCAGTCCCCGGCACTGGTGGCGATCTGGCAGCGCAGCTTCAACACGTCCTGCGCCACCGGATCCAGCGGCTCCGCGAGCGGCATCTCACGCAGCACCTTGAGCGCGGCCTGCGACTGGCCGAGGCGTTGCAGTATCTGGCCGCGATGCAATCCAGCCTCGATGTCGAGATCGGTGCCGGCCTGATCATTCGCCACGTAAGCGGAATGCAAACGATCCCACGCAGAAAGCGCGGCGCGATCATCCCGCAGACGCTCCTGCAGAAGCCCAAGCTCACGCAGATAGGAGACCTCATGCGGACGACGGCGCTCCAGCACCTGGGAGAATTTTTCCCTGAAGCCATGACGCCGCAGCTCCTCGACATTGTAGTCCCAGGCCAGAAACATCGCATGCTTCTCCCGCAGCGTGTCATCGCCGGGCTGCGGTGGTTTCAACGGCGGCTCGGCGAGCAGCAGCTTGAGCGCAAAACTGAGCCCGGGCTCGATCTCACGCGATGTCTCGCACACACGCAGAAGCCACAACGCGTAGTCAGGATTCGACGGAGCACGATCAGGCAGCATGCTGTAAACAATGATCGCCTCGCGCGCCATGCCCGCGGTCTCCAGCCGGCTGCCAAGATTGCCCAGCGTGTCCACCGAATGCTCCGTGCGCAGGTCAACGGCCGCCAGATGCTCGCGGATGAGCCGCAGACGCGTTGGATAGTCCACTTTGCGCAACCGTCCCAGCAGCGCGTTGATGCGCCACTCGCCAAATTCCGAATCCGAGCGCGGTCCCAGCATCGAATTGCCAAAACGTGTGGCAAGGCGGTCGTTCGCACCGCTGACCACGCCCTCGAGCCCCTGCTGCTGCAGAAGAGCCTCGATCTCCCGTGTTTCCTCCCACAGGCTGCGCAGGTGCATCGGCTCCTCGTAGCGTGATGAGCCCTGCGGCAGCAAACTGCGCGTCTCGGTCATCTCACGCTGCGCCAGGAAAGGGCCGGTGAGATAGCGCCCCAGCATTTCGCCTCCGCGCTGCTCCGCACCCACCAGTCCTGCCACAACCGCCTGCCGGATTGTCGTCATGGCGGAAGGACGGAGTTGCTGCAGTCTGCGCCACACAAGGTTCATCGATTCCTCGCGCTGCTGTGCTGAGGAGGCCACGCGGCTCAACGCGACGACACTCAACAAAAACGGATCGTAGGCGCTGCGATAATTCTCCGCCGCCACCGGGGCACGCACCGCGGCTTCCAGGTAATGCCGCGCCAGATCCCAGCGCTCCGCGCTCTCCGCGATACGGGCCAGAAACTGCGAAAACTCCAGCGTCATCTCCGGCGCATGACGCGGCAGGCAGTCGCCCAGCGCCAGCGCCTCGTCGTAGCGCTGCTTGTCCTGCAGCTTGCGCGTCAGGTCGATGAGCGCCGCGTTGCGCAGCACGCGCGAATCTCCCAACAGACGCAGATCCTCCTCCCGGAAACGAAAATCCGTCACATCCACCAGCATCGACACGCAGGCATGCAACAGATCCGCGCGCGACTTCATCACCTCAGGCGCCCAGCCTTTCTCTCCCGCCCACCGCGCCGCATCCGCCATGCCCTGGCTGCGCAAGGTCAGCCACAGGAAGGAGAATTGCGCCTCCAGCGTGCCCAGGTCGGGCAGCAGTTTCGGCAGGATCGCGCGGCACTCGTCACCAGCGCCTGCATAATAAAGCGCCCAGAACTTTTCCACCGCGTTTGCCTTCGCATCATCGTTCCAGCGCCGGATCCACGCGTTCCATGCATCACCAACGCGTCCACGGCGCAGCTTCGCCAGTTCTTCAATGGCACGCAGCCGCACCAGCGCCGCCTCCTCCGGGAGTTCGGCGAATTCCGACCTCGGCTGGCCCAGAAACGCGCGCAGCTTGTCCATCTGGGCACGTTCCAGGCCCGGTGCAAAATCCAGCAGAGGCACGAGGTCACCTGTCGTCACGCCGCTGCTGGCACGCCGCGTGTCCGTCAACGGCAGCGGGGTGCGGATGCCACTCATCGCATACGCTCCCGCCTTCACTGACGCGGACAGCACGGCCAGCAGATGCTTCTCCGCCTCCTCCTCGTCCGCAAAGCGCAGGCACTTCAGCGCCAGCCGCAGGTGCGCGCGCCCGTCCCACGACCGCACCCGCGCCATCTGCTCATACACACGACGCTCCGCCTCGTCCTGCCCGGTTGTTTGATAATACTTCGCCAACTCCTCCAACGCCGATGCATCTTGCGCGAAGCGGCTCTCCAACCGGCGCCGCACACGATCCGCCTCGGTGATTTGAAACGTCTGCTCCAGCAGCTCCACCAGCCGCCGTGTCTCCGCGGCGACGTCCTTCGGCGGCACCGATGCGGCGATCTGCTTTTGGAAATAGATCGCCGACTTCAAATCTGCCACCCTCAGCGCCGCGTCGCGCAACTGGTCCAGCGAGAACGGCGTGTCCGGCGCGGTGTAATACGCCTGCTTCATGCTCGCAAACGCCTTCACATGATCGCCGCCGCGCTCAAACACCTGCGCCAGCGCCTCATGGTAAAATCCGTCGAACGGATGGCGCTGCACACGCTCCAGCAGCGCGCGCTCGAGGAGTTTGAGACGGTCACGCGCCACGCTCGGCGCCAGCTCACCACCGTTCGCGTCCGAAAAGGTCAGGCGGTCGATGCAACGCCGCAGCACTTCACGACGGCGCTTCACATCTGTCTCGCGCTCCAGGATCTGCGCCTGCACCTCCACATGCTCCTGAATGCGGTGCTGCTGAAGCAGGATGTCCGCGTAACTTTCGAGCAGCGGCACCGCGGAGGGGCCGTCCACGCGCTTCACGGCATTCCGCCACAACGCGAGCGCGTCCTCGACGCGGCGTTGCAGAAAGTAAATCTTCGTCAGCGCGGAGAGAAGCTGGCCGGAATCTGGAAAGTCGCGGTAAACTTTCTCCAGCAGCCTCGCCGCCTCGACTCCGGGCGGAGGAAACGGCATGTCAGTCTTCCAGCCGGGGCTGCTGCGCTCGGCATCCGCGCGGCGCTCCGACTCCATCAGCGATTCCGCCAACCGCAGCGTGTAGCGGACGCGTCCCGGCGGATCAAGTTCCGACAAGCGCCGCAACTGCCGCTCCAGCAGCACCACATTCTCATCTTCCTGTGCCAGATCGAGCTTCAACTGCTCCACCGTCAGCGACACGGGCCGGCCCGCATGTGTCACCGGATCAAACTCCACTTTGTGCAGCAGTTCGTACGCCTCGTTGAGCTGGTTCGTCCGCAGCGCCCACCAGAAACCGCGAAACACGTCCGCCGAAGCTTCAGTCGCCTCATCATTGCTTTTCTTCGCGGCGGTGATCGTCTTCGCGGCGAACTCCAGCACCCGCTCCGGCAATTTTCCACGTTTCGGGCCTTCGTTTTCATCACTGCTGCCAAATCCGTTTCCCGTGAACGCATCCGGCAGCTTGAACTCCGCCGCAAGGCCCTGGCTCTTTGGCGTCACCTTCGCGTCCCCCATCAGGATCGAAAACAGCCGTTCGTCCACATCGGCGCGTTCCTCGTCTGTCTGGCTCGCGTGCCATGCCTTCTCGATCCACTGGGCGGCCTCCTCATTTTCGCCCTGCTCCGCGAGAAGTTCCGCCAGACGAATCCATGCCTCGCGTCCCGAGCCCGGTTTCGCCACCCCCTCGCGGGCGAGGATGATCGCGCTGTCGATGTTGTTGCTCGCCGCGAGGAACGATGACGCGTCGCTCAAGCGCTTCTGCCGCTCCTCCTCCGTCGTCGCGCTGTTGGTAAACTCACGCAGCAACTTGTCTTCCGCTGCCACATCACGTCGTGCGCGAAAAAAAGACGCCAGATCGAACACCGTCTCCGCCTTTTGCGGATCACGTGCCACCCGTGCACGCAGGATCTTCTCGATCACTGCATCGAGCGACTTCGTTTGGGCGAAAACGAGTACCTGTTTCTCCACATCGGTGCTGGTCTGCGTTTCGAGCAGTTGGAGCAGCCGTTTTGATGCGCTGTCCGCATCTCCACCGCGCAAATCCGCCTCGCAACGCAGCAGTACGATGGCCGGCAGGTCGTTGCCGTCGTTCTTGAGCCGTTCATCGAGCAGCTTCGCCGCCTCCACCGCGCCTTCATGATCCAGCAAGGCACGCACGAGTTCCCAGCGATAATCCTCGACCTGCGGCACGGTTTTCACCAGTTCGCGCAGCCATTTCACCTGCTCGTCCACCTCGACGGTGATCTCAAAATAGCGCACAACATCCAAAAGTGCATGTTCTGACGGCGGCGTCGCCTTCGCCGCTGTAAGAAGCGCCTTCTGCAAATCCTCCAGCATGCCGAACCTCTCGTGCAGCCGCACTCGACGACGAAAGAAGTCGAGATAACGGCCATCGCGGAAGTGCAGCAAGGCAAGCCCGTCCTTCAACGCCTGGTCCGCCTTCGCGAATTGATCCGCGTGCTCGTAGATGCGCGCCAGGTCGTAGAGCGCGTCTAGCTTGCGCTGTGGATCCTTCTGATCGGCCAGTCTGGAGAAGAAATTCGCCGCACGCTCAGGAAATCCGGCTTGCAACAGAAGCTGCGCCACCTGCCGCGCCAGATCGATGTCCTGTGGCTTCAACTTAGCCGCACGTTCATAAGCATCCGCAGCCTCCGCGTTCTTTCCTCCTGCGAGCGCAAGTCCACCAAGCTCAATCCACATCTGCGGCCCCAGCGGATCGTCCGCCGGCACCAATTCCGCGGCTTTTTTGATCAACGTGAACGCCGTCGCGGGATCGGACAGCTCACGTGCCACCGCCGCGCGCGATTGCAGCAACGTGAGATTCTTCGCATCCAGCTTCAGCAACTCGTCATACAACTGCGCCGCGCGTTTCAGATCGCCGCTCTTCCGGATCAGGTGCGCCTCCACCATCTTCACGGAGAGAAATTTCGACTGTGCCGCCTGTTGCGTCACATTTTCGACCAGCAGCTTCGTCGCGTCGTGCTTGTCGTAGAGGTCCCACAGCAGGTCCAGCACACGTCCATACTCTGGCTGCTGCACGAGGAGAGACAGGTACTCGTTCGCCAGCTTCGTCTCGCGCTCCGACCACGGCTTGTCCGCATTTTGGGCCTGCGCCTGCAACTCCAATGCAGCGGCCAGCGCCCCCAAAAGACACCCTATTCTCAAAAACTGGCCTGCTTTACCTAGCATAGAACTCCTGTCGATCATAACCGCCTTTGGTTACGTCGCCAAGGGGCAAGCTTTGGGCAAGACTTTGCATTGGCAGGCGTTTGCATCGCCCTCACTCGCCGCGACCATGAAATCCCTCCTCGCTTTTTTCTTCGCTGCCTGCGTCATTCACGCAGAAGAACTGCCCACGTTGATGACGACGCGCGGCAAACTGCTCGTGGACCAGCAGTTTGCGGAACCGCTGCCGCCGTTTGATGGCAAGAGCAACGGATTCGCCAGCGGCTTCAAGGGCTGGCGCTACAACGCGGTCGAGCGTGGTGGACGCTGGGCGGTGGAGGACGGCTCGTTCGTGGGCCGCGAGAATCCGAAGGTGAATCATCCTGCGACGGCGAGCCATGGCTTCGATTTCCAAAACGTCGTGATCCAATGCGAGGTGCGCATGGACGATGTGCCGTTGGAGGACCGCAAATACCGTTCCGTCAGCGTGCGCACGACAGACACGAAGGACTACGTGTGCAGCGTGATGCTGAACCAGGGCGGCTTCCGCATCCAAAAGGACGACAATGACCACGCCGGGCCCGACAAGGCTGTGCCGCTCGGCGAGGTGAAAACGCCGCTGAAGCTCGATGCATGGCACACCGTGCTGTTTGAAATCCTCGGCGATGAAATGTGCGTGACCGTGGACGGCCAGACGCTCACCGGCAGCCATCCGCTCATCACCTCCGCGAAATGCAGCATCATGTTTGTGGCCGGTGTGCAGAGCCGCGTGCGGAATTTCCGTGTGTGGGAGGCAGCGCCGAACCCGGCGTGGAAAGAGCACAAGGCGAAACTTGCGAGGAAGTGAGAGGGATCACTCCTCAGCCGGCATCAGCATCACTCTCCGCTTCTTTGCAGACGCGCTTGAAAAGCAACTGCTGCACGCGGCGCAGGTCGGCCTTGGTGGTGGTGACCTCGTAGTCCTCAATGGTGACTTTCTCGCCGACCTTCGGCAGATGGCCCAGCAAATGGGTCACGTAGCCGCCGATGGTGGTGACTTCGTCGCTTTCCAGCTCGATACCGGCTTGCTCAGCAAGCTCGTAGAGGTTGAAGGTGCCCTCGACGGTGAATTCGTTGTCGTTGATGCGTTTGAATTCGCTGACCTCGTGATCGAACTCGTCCTGGATGTCACCGACGATTTCTTCGATCACGTTGTCGAGTGTGACGACACCGACGGCGCCGCCGAACTCATCAACGGCAAGGACGAGGTGGACGTGCTTGTCGAGGAGAAAGCGCAGAAGCTTGTCGATGGGCATCAACTCCGGCACCATGTGCATCTCGCGTTTGATCTTGCGGAGATCGGGCTGCGGCTTGCCGACGAGGGCGAGCAGGTCCTTGATATGAATGAGGCCGATGGAGTGATCCAAGTGGCCTTCGACAAGCGGATAACGCGTGTGCTTGGTGTCGATGGCCACCTTGAGATTGGCCTCAAAGCCATCATCAGCATCCAGGGAGACCACCGTGTTGCGCGGCGTCATGACATCGCGCACGCAACGGTCGTTGAGGGCGAGGGCGTTGAGCAGGATGTCCTTCTCGGTTTCGGTCACCTCCTTGCTCTTCTGGCTCTCGGCGACGATGTGGCGGAGTTCCTCTTCGGAATGCGCGATCTCGTGCTCGGAGACAGAGGTGATGCCGAGCATTTTGAGCACCAGATTCGTGCTGGCGCTCAGAATCCAGATGGCGGGCTTCAGCACGACGTAGAAGAGATGCAGCGGCCGGGCGATGAGCAGTGTCATGGACATCGACTTGCGAATGGCGAGCACCTTGGGCGTTTGCTCGCCAAGGACGACGTGCAGATAGGTGACGATGGCATATGCGATGCCAATCGAAGTCCAGCGCACGACAGTTTCACTGACGATGCCGACTTTGAACAATATCGGCTGGATGACGATGGAGACAAAAGGCTCGCCGAAAATGCCCAGCGCGATGCTGGTAAGCGTGATGCCGAGCTGTCCGGCTGAGAGATAGGCATCGAGATTCCGCGTGACGTGCTGGGCGAACTTCGCACCACTCACACCGTCGTCGATGGCGGCGTTGAGCTGGCTGTCGCGCACTTTGACGATGGCAAACTCGGCGGCGACAAAGAAGGCGTTGAGCAAAACGATGGCCAGCACGATAACCGACTGCCAGAACAGCTCGCCCGGAGTGAAATTCCATTCACGGACAAGTTCAGTGGAGATGTTGGCGAGCAAAAGGGTCATGCGGGGATGCGGCGGGCCTCACAGCTTCTCGTAGTTCCCATCGCTGCGTTTTTCGAGGATGGTGAACCCGGCGGCCTTGGCATCGGAGACAGAGAGCGGCTTGGTCAGCTTCGGTGTGTTGAAGCTGGAGATGAGTTTTTTCACCGGCTGCTTGCACAGCGGGCAGACTTCCAGCGCGGGCCTGCTCAGGGGACGCCGCAGGTCGAAACCTCTGCGGCAGGCAGGACAGCCCTTCTCGGGATCTTCCGCGATGTAGGAGTAGGTAGGCATGGAAGATGATCTATGCTCCGCCTCTCCAGGCGGCCGGCAACTTGAAACCGGGCCGCCAGTTCGGACAAGGGGTTTACCAGCTCGACTTCGTCACACCAGGAATCATGCCCTGGGAGGCGAGTTCGCGGAAAGTCATACGGGACATCTGGAAGCGACGGATGAAGGCGCGACGGCGGCCGGAGACACGGCAGCGGTTGGTGAGGCGCGTCGGGCTTGCGTCACGGGGAAGAAGGGAGAGGCCGACGTAGTCGCCCTTCGCCTTGAGTTCAGCGCGAAGCTTTGCGTACTTTTCGACGGTCTTACGTTTGCGCTTTTCGCGCTCGAGCCAGCATGTTTTTGCCATAGGGGCGCGGAGTCTGCCCCAAAGCTTTCCGTTGGCAAGTTAATTTTCCGCTGGCAGACGGGGTGTTTCACGCTAAAAACGGGGCTCTATGGTCATCTTTTCTGGAATGGTTCTTGCCGCCACCCTCCTTTTTCTCGGCGTCCTCGCTTTCACCTACCTGGTGAAGGGCTGAATCCCGCGGTTTCGCGAGTTTTTACTGATACAGGAAGGTCGTCAGCGGGCTGGTGGCTGAAGCCTCCAGTGTGCCCGTGCCAAGCCCCGTCTCGAATGCCGTACGCCCGGCCTCCACGGCCATTTTGAAGGCCTGCGCCATGCGCACCGGGTCGGATGCCACGGCAATGGCTGTGTTCACGAGGACGGCATCGGCTCCCATCTCGAAAGCCTCCGCCGCATGGCTCGGCGCACCGATGCCCGCATCCACCACCACTGGAACCGTGGCCTGGGTGATGATAATTTCGATCTGCCGCCGCGTGGTGATGCCCTGATGCGATCCAATGGGCGAGCCGAGCGGCATGACTGTCGCCGTGCCGACGTCTTGAAGGCGACGGGCCAGAACTGGGTCTGCATTGATGTAAGGCAGCACGGTGAATCCTTCCTTCACGAGGATTTCAGCCGCTTTGAGCGTCTCAATCGGGTCGGGCAACAGGTAGCGGGGGTCGGGATGGATTTCGAGCTTCACCCAGTTCGGCAGTCCGGCGGCGACAGCGAGCTTGGCGAGGCGTACGGCCTCCTCGGCATTCATCGCACCGCTCGTGTTGGGCAGCAGCAGGACGTTTTTCGGGATGAAGTCGAGAATGTTCGCGAAAGGATCACCCTTCCCCGTCAAATCGGCCCGTCGCAGCGCCACGGTCACGATTTCCGTCTCGGACGCGATGATCGCGTCGCGCATCAGTTCGCCGCTCGCGAACTTCCCCGTCCCCAGCATGAGGCGGGAGTTGAACTGACGATTGGCGATGGTGAGGGGCTGATTCGGCACGGAGTGTGAGCAATGAACGAAATCCCGCCTCACGCAAGCATCACCCGCTGCAGCAGCTCCGCCGTCGGCGTCTGGATGCCGATGTAGAAGTCTCCAAACTCGCCGTATTGCGTCGTCACCTCATCAAAGCGCATCTCATAAACGATGCTTTTGATCTGGAACATGTCGTGCGCGAAGAGCGTCACGCCCCACTCGTGGCTGTCGAGACCGGTGGAACCGGTGATGAGCTGCCGCACCTTGCCGGCGTATTTGCGGCCGGTCTTGGCGTGGCCACCCATGAGTTCGCGGCGCTTCGCAAAATCGTTCGCATACCAGTTCGCTCCCACGTTGCGGCGCTTGCTCATCGGGTAGAAGCACATCACCTGCCAGTCGGGCATGTTCGGATAGAGACGGTCGTTGTAATACTTCGACATGTGGCCCTTCCACTCGGCGAGGCGCTTCTCGAAGGCTTCGCTGCCGGGCGTGAGATTCTCCGCCTTCTCAAGCTGCGCCTTGAACTCGTCCTCGCTCTGCGAGTACTCGGTCCATTCCGTCATCGAGAGATAGCTGTAGCTCGGTGTGAGCACGTCCGGCCCCAGTGCGAGGCTGATCTGCTTCTCAAACTTCTGCGAATCGTGCAGATCCGGCGTCAGCAGCATGAAGCCCAGCTCCGACTTCGGCGACACCATCGCGAAGCAGAGCAACTGCGTACCCGGATGCTTGCGGATCGCCCCGACTGTGCGGGAAAAATTCTCACGCCGCTCCTGGCGTTCCTCCGGCGTCAAAGCCGCCCAGTAGCCGTGGTCGATGGTGAAAAACAGGTGCTGCACGGTCCAGCCTTCCTGGGAGATGAGCGGTTTCGATTCAGAGGGACCGTTGGAGGTGGGGAACGAAGTCGGAATGAGCATGAGCTAAGCGGTGGCGGTGTGAAGCATGCACATACGCTGAAAATCCGGCGGCTCAACGGCTGAAAGCATCATGCCACCAATCTCACGCCATGGATTGCATGAACGGCGGACCATTTTGAGTCCAGCATGGCAAAAAAAACGCGGGAGCCTTCAGGCTCCCGCGTTTTGCGGATGATTGTCACGCTGCGGAGCAAATCACTCTGCCGCCGCCTTCTTTTTGGCTGTCTTCTTGGCTGGCGCTTTCGCGGCAGCCTTCTTCTTTGCGGGCTTGGCGGCCGGTTCTTCGGCGGCTTCAGCGGCAGGGGCCGCAGCAGCGGTTTCCACAGCCTGGGGCACAAAGGCATCCACCCACTCGATGTAGGCCATCGGGGCAGAGTCCGTGCGGCGCTGGCCGAGCTTCGTGATGCGGGTGTAACCGCCGGCGCGATCCTTGGAGGCAACGGCGATTTCCTCAAAGAGCTTCTTCACCATGTCTTTGTGACGCAGCGAGGAGAGGGCCGTGCGGCGGGCGTGCAGCGTGCCGCGTTTGCCGAGGGTGACGAGCTTCTCCGCGTAGGGGCGGAGGGCCTTGGCCTTGGCGAGCGTGGTGCGAATGCGGCGGTGCTCGATAAGCGAGCATGTGAGATTCATGAGCAGCGCGTCGCGGTGATCCTGCTTGCGCTGAAGTTTGACGATTTTTCTTCCGTGTTTCATGTCCTAAAGCGGGTTTTCCTTCCTGTGGGGGGTTATTCGTCCTCGTCGTCAACGTCAGGCAGGTGGCTGTCCACCAGCTTGGAGAAGTCGAGGGCATCGGCCTCCTCGTCGTCGTCGCTGATCATGGTGCTGCGGGCCAGCAGGGAGACACCACCAGGGGTGGGCTCAAGCAGCGCAGGATCGAACTTCATGCCGAGAGACAGACCCAGCTCGGCGAGCTTTTCCTTGATCTCGGTGAGGGACTTCTTGCCGAAGTTGCGGTAGCGAAGCATCTCGCCCTCGGTCTTCATCGCCAGCTGGCCGACAGTGGTGATGTTGGCGTTGTTGAGGCAGTTGGCGGCACGGACGGAAAGCTCGATTTCGTTGACGCTCATGTTCAGGAGCTTGCGCAGCTCGCTGTTTTCCTCGCTCTGGGCTTCCGGAGCGGCCTCGAACTCGACGGCCTTGTCGTCGTAGTTGACGAACACGTCGAGGTGGTGGCGCAGGATGGCGGCGGACTGCAGGAGGGCGTCCTGCGGAGTGATGCGACCGTCAGTCCAGATGTCGAGCACCAGCTTGTCATAGTCGGTGTTCTGGCCGACACGGGTGTTTTCGACCGCGTACTTCACACGGGTGACCGGGCTGTAAATGGAGTCGGTCGGAATGACGCCAATGGGAGTGTCCACGCGCTTGTTTTCCTCCCAGGTGGAGAAACCGCGGCCGACGCGGACTTCGAACTCGCACTCGAACTTCGTCTTGCGGTCGAGCGTGCAGATGACGAGGTCCTTGTTGATGACTTCGTAATGGTTGTCCTCCTTGATGTCACCGGCGGTGACGGGGCCTTCCTTGTCGGCGAAGATGGAGAGCAGGCGGGGCTCCTTGGCGTCGCTGTTGTGTTTGAAACGGACCTTTTTGAGGTTCAGGATGATCTGAACCACGTCCTCAAGCACGCCTGGAAGCGTGGTGAACTCGTGTTCCGCTCCGCGAATTTTCACGGAGGTGATGGCGGCGCCCTCAAGGGAGGAAAGGAGAACGCGGCGGATGGAGTTTCCAAGGGTGTGGCCGTAACCTTTGTCGAAGGGCTCGGCGACGAACTGGGCGTAGGTGTCGGTGGCCGTTGCCTCATTTTTAACAAGGCGGTTCGGCATCTCGAAACGAGCAAGACGTACTGACATGGGATGTGTGATGTGGCCGGGTTACCTCCGGGCGAGAATCCTGCACATCCCAAGGGGAGGCAGGCACGGAGACCAACGGCGAATTGAGGGGGAACTCGCGAGGGGCGGGGATAATGCCGACCGCGCCCGGGAATGCAACCGGGATTTTACAGGAGCGCACTCGTCTCGTGTGAAGCCTTCAGCGTCCCGCTGAAGGCCGTCCCGAAATGCGTTTTCCCGCAGATCATCAAACTGGCAGGCGCTTGTCCTCGGACGGTTTCCCGCGAGGACGCGTGCGCTCCAGTTCACTGCTGCGGCAGCTTCAATTCGACCCGTTTTCCACCGCGCAGCACGACGGTGGGCAGTTGTTCGCCCGGCAGGTGGTGCAGAAGGAGATGGCCGATGATCCCACTTTCGGTGATGCGCTGTTTCAGATCGCCAACCTCGATCAGGATGTCGTCTTTCTGAAAACCGGCCTGCTTGGCCTTCGCATGCTCGCCATATTGGCCGACGTGGGCGATGCGCAGCGCCATCTGATCCTTGGTCAGGCCAAGCGTGGCGCGTTCCTCGTCGGGAATGTCGTCCATTTTCATGCCGCCGAAGGCCATGGCGCGCATAGGCCAGGTGCCGACGCGTTTGCCAATGTCGGAATTCAGGCGCCAGCCGGCGGGGAGATCGAGGGAGAGGTCGGTTTCCTTGCCGCCACGGAGAACCTTGGCCGCGATCGAACCGGACTCCGGTGAACGATGCAGCACCCAGCTCACGTCGGCGATGGAAACGAGCGGCTGCTGGTTCAATGAAACGAAGCTGTCTCCAGCTTGCACACCTGCCTTCGCCGCGGGCGAATCGGGCGCGACGAGCTCGACTTTCGCGATGTCATCGGTCGCCAGCGTGACACCGAGCGTCTCAATCGACGGCTGCGGATAGATCCACTCCACAGGCACCGGCTTGTTCTGGCTGCGGTAGTAGGCGCGGAAGGCGTCACCTACCATGTGGCAGTGGACACAACTCATCATGACCTTTCCGTCCCAGTCGAGCTTGCTCGGGTATTTGGACGAGAGCGAAGGAAACTCGATGGGAGTTTTGTAGGGCGTGGGACCGCCTTGCTTGCCCGCCAGACTGGCTTTGTTCGCCGGATAGCCTTTGTGAACGGCCAGCGTGGCTTCGAGTGCCTTTTTGAAGCTGGTGGTGGTCTTGTCCAGCGGGTCCTTCTGATGCAGCCACGATCCGTAACGGCCGTAGATCGTGCCGTCGCCGTTGAACATGATCGCGGAAAGGGACAAGTCGTAGTCATACTGGAACAACGAGAGGTCGAGGGCATTCGCGTTGATGACGCGCACACAGACAAACTGATCGAGCAGCGGCACCAGTTCCGGCTCTTGCAGCACACTCGCGTCGATGCCGGCGCAGGAAAGGCATGGAACACAGCGCAACACCACGAGCAGTGGTTTGCCGGTCGTCTTCGCGAGACGAAAGCCGCCGTCGATGTCGCTCCAGTTCCAACGGGCGTCGTTTTCCATCTTCGCCTTCTCGCCGCGTACCGCTCCTTCGCGGTCCTTGACGGTGGCGGCATGTGCAAACGCGGCTGCTGCGAACAGGACGACGGGGAGAAGGTGGCTGGTCTTCATGATGCGGAATTTTGGTCAGGCCGTCGAACACGTGACAAGGCAAAATGTTCCGTGCCGGTTTTTGGAATGGACAGGCTTCGCATTTCTCCGGTTAATCGTGCCCGGTCTTTGCCTCCCATACTTCCATGTCCGAAGTCACCGCCATTTCAAAATTCGCCTGCCCGGCCTGTGGTGCCGAGGCGGTCTGGACGCCATCAAAACACGCCCTCGTCTGCCCATATTGCGGCACGGAGTCGCCCGCAGAGTTGAAGAGCGACGGCACGCTCGTCGAGGAAAACGATCTCGTGACCGCGTTGCGTGCGATTCCCGACGACCAGCGCGGCTGGGCTGCAAAACGCAAGACGGTGAAATGCCAGAGCTGCCACGCGATCTCGGTCTTCGATGAAAAACGTGTCGCGCAGAACTGCGATTTCTGCGGATCGCCATCGATCATGGCGGTGGAGGACGTCAGCGCCCCGATTCGCCCGGGCAGCCAGCTTCCATTCAAAGTCGCCGAAAGCCAGGTGCGTGAAGACATCCGCCGCTGGTATGGCAGCCATTTCTGGGCGCCGAATGCCCTCGGGCAAAAAGCGCTCACGGACACGCTGCATGGCCTTTATCTGCCCTACTGGACCTTCGACGCGCACGCGGAGTGCCCGTGGGAGGCGGAGGCCGGCTATTATTATTACACCACCGACAGCAAAGGGAACCGCACTCGCCACACACGCTGGGAGTACGCCTCCGGCCATGTGAGCAGCGACTTTGATGATGTGCTCGTGCCTGCATCGAAGGGGGTGGATTCAAATCTGCTCGAAAAACTCCAGCCGTTTCCCACCACGACCGACATGCTGCCTTACGACCCCGGTTATCTCTCCGGCTGGGTCGTCGAGCAGTACCAGATCGACCTCATCAACGCCGCGCAGGACTCACGTAACCGCATGGACAATCTTCTGCGTCAGCAATGCGCCTCGCAAATTCCTGGTGACACGTATCGCAATCTCCAGATTGCCCCCGACTACAGCAAGCTCACCTTCAAACATGTCCTGCTGCCCGTCTGGCTGCTGAGCTACACCTACGGCACGAAAAACTACCAAGTCGCCGTGAACGGGGCCACCGGCAAGATCACCGGCCAGTATCCGCTGAGCTGGGTGAAGATCACCATCGCCGTCGTGATCGCCCTGATCATCATCGGCATCTTCCTCGCCGCGCAAAACTGACCTCCTGTGAGCTTCAAGTTCCGAGAACTGCCCATTGCCATCGCGTTGCTCGCGATCTGCGCGTTCTTCGCGGTGAAGGAGCCTGCGTTCCTCGGTGCACGAAACCTTTCGATGCTGGCAACGGAGCTTTCGATCACCGCCACGCTGGCGATGGGCATGTTGCTCATTCTTCTGCCTGGTCATATCGATTTGTCGGCTGGCAGCGGCGTGGGCCTGCTCGGCGGCATCGCGAGCGTGCTGGTGTTTCATCATCACCTCCCGGCACCGGCCGCGCTCGGACTCGGATTGGTTTGCGGTGTGTTGATCTGGATGGCGATGGGCGCGTTCATCGTGTGCGAGCGCATGCCGGCCTTCATCGTCACGCTCGGAGCGTTGTTGATCTTCAAAGGGCTGTTCTGGCTTGTGATCGACAACGCCACGGTTCCCGTCGCTCCTGGCGGGCAAAGCAATCTCTACTCACTGCTCACCACCTACTATCTGCCGACGCAGTTTGGCTGGATGCTGGCCGCTGTGCTCGTGCTCGCACTTATCTTCACGACCATCAGTGCCCGTAAACGCCGTCTGCAGCATGGATTCGCCGTCGAAGACAAGGAAATGGCCTTCATGCGGCTTTTCATCACCGCGCAGGCCATCGCACTTTTCGTGCTCGTCACCGGACAGTTCCGCGGCATCCCGCTGCCGTCCCTCATTCTCGGTGGCGTGACAATGATCGTGTATGCCGTCACGCAGCACACAAGCCTCGGACGTCATTTGTATGCCATCGGCGGCAACACGGAAGCGGCGTTTGTCTCCGGCGTGCCGATGAAACGCACTGTGATCGCTGCTTACAGCGGGATGGGAGCCATCGTGGCCATCACCGGCTTCATGCAGACCGCATATGCCGGTTCTTCAACGACCACCGTTGGCGACTTGATGGAACTCGACGCCGTGGCCGCGTGTGTGATCGGTGGCGTCAGCCTGCGCGGCGGCCGCGGCACCGTTTTGGGCGTGCTGCTCGGCGCTTTGATCATTGCGTGTCTTTTGAATGGAATGACGCTCATGTCCGTACCGCCGGAGCGTAAATTCATCGCCCGCGGCGTTGTGTTGATCCTCGCCGTCTGGATGGATATGCGGCTGTCGCGACGTGCCTCGTGAAGTTTGTCACGAGATTGGTGATTCGCCGCGTCAGGGCACCACGATGTGGATGTCCTTGAACCAGACCTCTCCGGCCATGCTCTGAAAGCCGACGCTGCCTTCGTTGAGGCGCGCGTTGGGCACTTTGCTTGACGGTTGCCAGGATGCAGGTTGCTCCCACTCCGCCGCCTTCTTCCCATTGACGTAAGTGGTGATCGTCTTGTCACGGACAGTGATGCGCAGATCAAACCATTCATTGTCACTGGCAAACGTTTCGGCAGTGTCCTTGATGTTGTAGATGCTGCCCGTCTTCCGGGTGTCCGCGCCACTGTTGAATACCTGCACTTCCAGCGCAAAGGCCCTTTCTGCTGACGGCTTAACGGGGCAGTGAACCCAGACGCCAGAATTGCCCCCATTCACCTGTTTTGGCTTTCAGCGTGAGATCGAAGTTCTTCCACGGCGGGGAAAGCTTGCCTGCGCCGGTGAAAACCAGATTGCCCGGCAATCCGGTTGCCTTGATGGCGCCGTCTTCCACAACAAACGCCCTGCCATCCCCCGCCATGGTCCAGCCCTGCAAGGACTGGCCGTCAAACAACGGCGCGCCGCTTCCACTGTCGGGTGTTCGCGCAATATTCAAGGCGAACTTCTCCGCCGCCTTCTCGTCACGCAAAACCTGCACCTTCTTCGCCTCGTCGATTTTGCCCGCCTTCGTGAGTTCGGCGACATAAGCATCGAGCGCCTTGAGGTAGAGATCGCGCAGCGGTGCGGCCTTGGCATCGCGTTCGGCGATGAGTTTGCCCAGGGCGGCGCGGTAAGTGCCGCGCAACGTTTTGAGTGACTCGGGCGTGCCTGCGGCATCCTCGGCGGGAACGCTGCCGCCTTTCTCAATGAGCGTTTTTTCCACGTCGAGCGCAGTGACTTCGTCCAGACCGCCTTTCGCCTGCGCGGCGGAACGGGCTTTGCCGATGCCGTTGGCGACATAGCTCTGATTCAGCGCGGCCACAGCGGCGAGGTAGGGCTTCTGCGCATCGCTGTCGTAACGCGCCTGATAGCCAGTTTCGAGCTGCGTGAGACGCGGATCAGCGGCTGGAACTGGCGTTTCTAATTTCGGCGCCACAACAGGCATTGCAGGAGCCGGAGATGGCGCAGGGGCTGCGGCAAGCGTTGCCGAGGACGGCTTTGGAGACGCAGAACTTCCTTTGCCATCGTCATCCCATTCAACGAGGTAGCCGCTCGTCGTGGTGTCGATGCCCGGCATGTCATCCCATCCCACCACCAGACTCGCCGCCCCCGGACCTGTGCGCCAGTAGGTGCCGACGGCTGCAAATTTCGTCTGTGCATCGGGCTGTCCCTTGGTCCAAGCGCCGAAAGCAAAGGATTCGCCTGTCACCCAGCGCCAGTCCTTGACGTCCGCTTCACGTAGGAGGCCAAAAATGAGGTGATAACCAGGGGGGAGTTCATCATAGATCTTTGCGGCGATGAAATCATGCTCCTCCTTGCTCGTAATCGTGGCGAGGTGACCGCCAAGGCGCTCGGCCTGCGCCTTCGCTTCGGCCCAGGCGATCTTGCTGTGCCGTACATGTTGATAGCGATGGCCGCCGAAGGTGAGCACACTGCTGGGCTGGGTGGTGGGCAAGGTGGTGCTGCTGTTCAGCGCGGCGGAGGTCTGCATTTCCACGGACTCAAACCAGCCGTCGTCCGCAAGGATGCCCCAATTGCCGGGAGCGCTGTATCGGGTGTCGCGAGCGTCAATGACTGCAACCCCGTTCACGAGAGCGGTCAGGCGGTCGCCTTGCACCCGCAATTCTAGAAGCAATGAGTCGCCGGGCTGGAGGGTTTTGGACATGGTATGCTTGCCAAGTGTGTCCAGGGTTCTGCCACCGGGACCGACAGAACCCAAAGTGAGCGTGCTGCCGTTGCCCACATTGAGCTTGTACAGCTCATCCCTGTTCATCCCGCGGGCCGTAAGGCTGATGTTTTTCGAGCCTTCCTTGAAGTGAATGCGGGCGCGGATGGCTCCATCAGCGGCGGGCCACGGCTTTGTCTTGCTCATCTTTAGCAGATGCTGCTGGCCATCCACCCACTCGCGTTTTCCCGGTTCGGATTGCCGCCATTCCGTGACAGTGAACAGGGGCTGCCATCCGGCATCAGGAACTGGAGCGGTGGCTGAAGTGCTGGGGGAGGGAGTGACAGGCTTCGGGGCGGGTTTCACCGGCTCTGGCTTCGACTCTGCAACTGGTTTGGCTTGGGACGGCGGCTTCCCGCCACCCATCAACATGAAAGCCGCCACCGCGACGACCACGACCGCCGCAGCGATGCCGTAAATCATCCCAGCACTCGATTTTTTCGGCGGCTGGACGGGAGCGCGGACACTCTTGTCCGCTGCCGGAGTAGAGCGCGCAGGTTGCTGCTGCGGTGAACCGGGACCTCGGCCCATCGGTTTTTGTGGCAACGATGGTTGCGCCGCCACCTGCGCCGCGGGAACGCTTTGCACACCGGTTTTCGCTGCTGGTGTGGTGAGGATCACGTCGAGATCACGGCGCAGATCGAGCGCGGTTTGGTAGCGCAGCTCACGATCCATCTCCATGGCCTTGCCGATGATCTTGTCGAAACGTGCGTCGGTGTTCAGGGTGATGCTCGGCATGCGGAAAGCACCGCGCGGGATCGTGCCGGTGAGCATGTTATAGAGCATCACACCCACCGCGTAGAGGTCCGCGCGACCATCCAGTGGAATGCCGGGCATCAACGCCTCCGGTGAGACGAAATCTGGCGTGCCCATCGCCATGTTCGTCTTCGTCAGGCTGAGTTGTCCGGGATCTGTGACCTTCGCGAGGCCGAAGTCGGCCACTTTGACCTGGCCTTCGCGATTGATCAGCACGTTGGCCGGCTTGATGTCGCGATGCACGACGCCGTGCGTGTGCGCGTATTGCAGCGCATCGCAAACGTGCGCGGTGATGCTCAGCGCGTAGTCCTCCGACAGCTTGCCCTGCGATTGAATCATCTGCGCCACGTCGGTGCCGTCGATGAACTCCATCACGATATAGAGCTGTCCTTCGCTCGTCTCGCCGAAGTCATACACGTGCACGATGGAGGGATGATTCATCTTCGCCATCGTACGCGCCTCGTTCTTGAAACGCTCCACGAACTGCATGTCGTTCTCCGCGGCCTCCGGAGGCAGGATTTTGATGGCCACGATGCGGTCCAGCGACTTCTGGCGGCCTTTGTAAACCGCGCCCATGCCGCCCTGGCCGAGAATGGCGAGGATTTCATACGCAGGCAGCATTTCCTGCAAATGCTCCGGCGTCGGCGGCTGCCAGCGCAGATGACCGCCGGTGGTGCGTTCGTAGTTCGTCGGCGTCGGCTGCGGAGTGGAGGAATCGTCAGGCATGGCGCGTGAAGGCAAATCAGGACACGCTAGCGCAACTGCCGCGCCGATGGCGAGGATAATCTGGAAGCACCAGCAGCCGTGTCCTTCTGACATCTCGCATTCGACATTCAGGCATCCTTCGCCACTCTTTGCCCCCATGTCCGCCACGCAATTGCTCAAACAACACCTTGAACAGCGCCAGCTTCAAGGCGTGACGCACATCCCGCTGCGGCCTGGTGCATTGCAGAAGCTGAGCGGGCTCGGCCGCAAGCCTGCCGCACGTGAAATCCCGGAGCCGCCGAAACCCATCGCGGTCGGACCTGCGCCGGAAACTCGCGCCATTCTCGACAATCCTCCGCCGGAAACGCAAACAGCCGGTCTTCTCGAACCTGCTGGAAGCACGCTTGAGGAAAAACTCGCCGCGCTGCGTGCGATGGCGGAAACGTGGGAGCCAGCGCGTACGATGAACAGCCTGCGCAAGACGATGGTCTTCGCCGTGGGCGATCCGCATGCCCGTTTGATGTTTGTGGGCGAAGCGCCGGGCGCGGAAGAAGAAAAGCTGCGCGAACCCTTCGTCGGACCCGCCGGACAGAAGCTCACCGCCATCATCAAGGCAATGGGTTTGGAGCGTTCGCAGGTCTATATCAGCAACATCTGCAAATTCCGCCCCGCGATGGACAATCAGGGCAGCGGCAACCGCAAACCGACCGCCGAGGAGATGCGTGCATGCCTGCCCTTCGTGCTGACCGAGATCGATTTGATCAAGCCGCAGGTCATCGTCGCGCTCGGAGCCACGGCAGCGGAAGGACTGGGCATCCCTGGCAGCGTGGGCAGCCTGCGCGGCCGCTTTCACAACACGAGCGGCATTCCCACGATGGTTACTTACCATCCATCCTATCTTCTTCGCGAGGAGAAGATGGGCGACGGCATTCGTGCGAAGCGCCAGGTGTGGGAGGACATGCTCAAGGTGATGGAAAAGCTCGGCCTGCCAGTCAGCGAGAAGCAGCGCGGTTATTTCAAATCGAAGTGACGACATGCAGAATCACATTCAAATCGCGCAAAGCTCAGATGACATCGCCCGCTGCTTCGAGGTGATGCATGAACTTCGACCTCATCTCACATTGGAGTCATTTCTCGCCCAGGCAAAACGCCAGCACGCCCAGGGCTGGCATCTCGCCTTCCTCGAATGCAAAGGAATCATTCGATCTGTGACCGGTTATCGCCTCATGGAGAACCTCGCCTGGGGCCGCATTCTCTATGTGGATGATCTGGTGACAAAAAGCGACGATCACGGCGGCGGATTCGGCAGCGCTTTGTTCGACTGGCTCGTCGAGGAGGCAAAACTGCACGGCTGCGACCAGCTTCACCTCGATTCCGGTGTGCAGCGCTTCGGGGCGCATCGTTTCTACCTTCACAAGCGGATGGACATCACCTGCCATCACTTCGCTATGAAGCTGTGAGCACTGAAAAGGGGCAACAACACCCATTCATCACCGTTCCATCTCCAACGCCATGACATCCGCGTCAGAAGACTTCTCGGGCGGGTTCTCACGCTGATACTTCTTTGGATTGAATACGATGCTGTGGGAGTGCTTGTAGCCGGCGGGATCCAGGGTGCGCCACCACTTGTCCCGGCTTTCGACGGAGCAACCCGTCAAAAGCGCCAGACATAGCAGCCCAATGGAAGCACGAAGATGAGCTGATTGTGCTGGATGGTGCTTGTTCATGAACCGGGACGTGAGTGAATTCATTTCTGTCCGTAATACGCGCCCGGACCGTGTTTGCGAAGATGATGTTTTTCCAAAATGTGTGGCGGAATCGACTGCATGCCGGGATTTAGTGACAGCGAGCCAAGGGCCATCTGAGCACACATTTCCAGCGCGATGCTGTTGTTGAGCGAATCCATGGCGCTTTTGCCAAAAGTGAATGGCGCATGGTGCAGTTGCAGCACGGCGGGCATTTCGAGCGGATCGAGCTTCAGCTCGCGCAGACGTTCCACGATGGCGACGCCGGTGAAATGCTCGTAATCCTGCGTCACCTCCTCGGGCGTGAGCGCACGAACGATGGGAACGGTGCCGTGGAAATGATCGGCATGCGTGGTGCCGTAGCACGGCAGTTCGCGTCCGGCCTGCGCGAACATGGTGGCATGCAGGCTGTGCGTGTGGGTGATGCCGCCGATGTTCGGAAACTCGCGGTAGAGCACGAGATGCGTCTTCGTGTCGCTCGACGGCCGCAGTTTGCCCTCGACGACTTTTCCTTCGAGATCGAGCACGACGATGTCGCCGGGCTTGAGCGCGGTGTAATCGACTCCGCTCGGTTTGATGGCCCACAGACCGGACGCGCGGTCGATGCCGCTCACGTTTCCCCAGGTCAGCCGGACGAGGCCGCTCGGTTCGAGGGCGCGGTTGGCCTCACACACTTGTTCACGAAGGTCGTTCAGGGTCATCGCAGCGATCAAAGGCGGAAACAGGCCAAATTCCAGCAACATAACGAGCCTCGCGCGGCGTTTAACCTCAAAGCCTTGAGAGTTGACGGGGAATGCCGTCCCGTTGACCAGTACCGACCCACACATGCCTGCTGCCACCGCCTCCCCCGCCGTTCCTGATCAGGAAGCCATCGTCAAAGCCTCCGCCTGGGTGGCTCCGCTCCGAACCGAAATCGCCCGTGTGCTCATCGGCCAGACCTCGCTGGTGGACCGCCTGCTGGTGGCGCTGCTGACCAACGGCCACGTGTTGCTCGAAGGCGTGCCCGGCATCGCGAAGACGCTCGCCGTGCGCACTCTGGCAGGAACGCTGCATGCGAAGTTCCAACGCATCCAGTTCACGCCCGACCTGCTGCCTGCGGATGTGATCGGCACAATGGTGTATCATCCGAAGGACGGCAGCTTCACGCCGCGCCTCGGCCCGGTGTTCGCCAACCTCGTGCTGGCAGACGAAATCAACCGTGCTCCTGCCAAAGTGCAAAGCGCACTGCTTGAGGCCATGCAGGAGCGCCAGGTCACCATCGGAGAGCACACCCACCGGCTGCCCGATCCCTTCATGGTGCTCGCCACGCAGAATCCAATCGACCAGGAGGGCACGTACACGCTTCCAGAGGCCCAGCTTGACCGCTTCCTGCTCAAGGTGCGCGTGACTTATCCGACGCCGGTCGAGGAACGCCAGGTTCTCGATGCCATGGCCACCTCCGCGCCGAAGCTCGATGTGAACCAGGTGACCGACGTGGCCACGATCATTGGCAGCCGCACCGTGGTGAACCAGCTCTTCATGGATGAGAAGATCCGCGACTACATCGTCACGCTCATCAACGCCACGCGTCACCCCGAGACACTGGCGCCGCACCTGAAGCTGCTCATCCGCTGCGGTGCCTCGCCGCGTGGCACGATCAATCTCGCGCTCGCGGCCAAGGCGCTGGCCTTCCTGCACGGCCGCAACTACGTCATCCCGCAGGACATCAAGGACCTCGCGCCGGACATCCTGCGCCACCGCATCCTGCTGTCCTACGAAGCCGAGGCCGAGGGCGTGACCAGCGAGGACGTGGTCAAGGCACTGCTGGACAAGCTGCCAGTTCCTTAAACCTCCCCACCGTGAACCGGGAAACTGCGCAGAACGACAACGACGCCCGCCTCACGCGCATTTTGAAGCGTGTGCGGCGCATCGAGCTGCTCACCCGCGGCATGGTGAAGGAGATGCTCGGAGGGCAGTATCATTCGCGCTTCAAGGGCCAGGGCATCGAGTTCGATGACTTTCGCGAATACCAGCCCGGCGACGACGTGCGCTTCCTCGACTGGAACGTCACCGCGCGCATGAACGAGCCCTTCGTGCGCAAGTACGTCGAGGAACGCGAGCTGACGGTGATGCTGTGCGTCGATGTGAGCGGCTCCGGTGACTACGGCAGCGAGGAGGACTCGAAACGCGAGCGTGCGGCGGAAATCGCGGCGGTGTTCGCCTTCAGCGCGGTGCAGAACCAGGACAAGGTGGGCCTCACGCTCTTTTCCAGCGGCGTGGAGCAGTACCTTCCCGCGCGCAAGGGCGCGCCGCATGCGCTGCGCATCCTGCGCGACATTTTGAACAACGAGCCGCGCCAGCGCGGCACCGATCTGAAGCCCCCGCTCGATCTCGCTCTCGAACGCATCGCGCATCGGGCGCTGGTGATCGTGGTGTCGGATTTTTTGACACACGACCGCGCATGGGAAAAAAGTCTGCGGGCCGTGGCGGCCAAACATGACGTGGTGGCGGCGCAGATCATGGACCCGCGCGAACTGACCTTGCCGGACGCGGGCCGCGTGTGTCTTGAAGATCCGGAAACCGGCGAACAATACCTTGTGAACACCTCCAGCCCCGCGGTGCGCGAACAGTACGAGCGCCGCGTCACCGAGCGGCAGGCGGCGCTGGTGGGTCTGCTGCGGCGCAGCGGTGTGGAGCGCATCGCCGTGCGCACCAACGAGGATTATGTGCCCGCGTTGAAGGCGTATTTTCGCTCCCGCAAACGAAGGAGGCGCGGATGAATGCGTCCTTTCTCATTGTGGGCGCGCTGCTCGCGCAGTTTCCTGGCGCACCGCCGCTGCCGCATCCGGAACTGCCTTCGCCGGACAAGATCGATGTGCCGCCGCCGTGGTGGGTGCCGTGGGCCGCGGGGCTGTTGCTCGCGCTGCTGATCGGGCTTGTCGTCTGGCTGCTGCTGCGACCCAAGGCCGTGCCTCCAGCTCCGATGCGACAGCCATGGAGTTCAGCACTCCGCGCCTTGAATGATCTCAAGGCGCGCATTCAGAGCATCCCACCGCACGAGATGAGCCATCGCGTTTCGCAGGTGCTGCGGCGCTACCTGCTGGAACGCTATGCGGTGCCCGCGCCGGCGCGCACGACGCACGAAATCTTCGACGGCACGCAAGAACGGCTGCCCGGTGTTCCGGTTCCACGCGCCCAAGGCATGTGGCGTGAGCGATTCGAGCCTGTGGCAAGACTTTGCGATGATATTTCCTTCATGCCCGCTCCGCATACGCCGGAGGAATCGGTGGCGTTGATCGACCAGGCCCTCGCACGATTGCAGGAGGAAAAAACATGACCCTGCCCGGCATTCCCGCCTTTCAATTCCTTCACCCACTGTGGCTCTTCCTTTTGCTGCTGGCGCCGGTGTTCGCCATGCTGCGTGGCGCGCGCGGAAAACGCGCCTCCATCCAGTTTCCCACGGCCCCATTGCTGCGGGATCTGGGCCGCCCTGCGCGCAGTGGTGCCGGCGGCTTTATCTTCGGATTGGTGCTCGTGAGTTTTGTCTTCGGCATCCTGGCGCTGGCGCGTCCGCAGAAGGTGCTTTCCTTCGATGAAGAGAAGGCGGAGGGCATCTCCATCATGCTGACGGTCGATGTGTCGCTCTCGATGCTCATTGAGGACTTCTACATCGGCGGACAGCCGGTGAACCGCCTCACCGCCGCAAAACGGGTGATGTCAGATTTCATCAAAGGCCGCAAGAGCGACCGCATCGGCATCGTGGCCTTCGCAGGCGAGACGTATCTCCCCTGCCCTCTCACACTGGACCGTGACTGGCTCATCAACAACCTCGACCGCGTGCAGACCCAGCGCGTCGGTGATGGCACCGCCATCGGATCCGGCATCGCGTCCGCCGCGAACCGCATGCGGCGTGAAAAAACCAACAGCAAAGTCATCGTGCTGCTGACTGACGGCGCCAACAACTCCGGGCGTCTCAGCCCGCAGGATGCCGCGAAGCTTGCCGCGACGCTCGGCATCAAGATTTATACGATCGCCATCGGCACTCCAGGCGTTCACAGCATTCCCGACCCGCGGCGCGGCACGTTCACGCCGGTGGGACAGCAACTGTTTGATGAAAAGACGCTCAAGGAAGTCGCGAGCATCGGCAGCGGCCAGTTTTACATGGCACAGAACCTCAGCTCGCTCAGCGATGTGTTTGAAACGATCGACAAACTCGAAAAGACCAAGATCGAACGACGCAAGTACACGGAGACGGAGGAGTTGTTCCCCTGGCCGCTCGGCGTTTCCGCCATCGCGCTGTTCCTCGCGCTGTTGCTGTCACTGACCCTGCTGCACTCAGCCCCCGAACCCGTCGCCACCTGATTCTTTGATGAATTTTGCCCACAAACATCTGCTGTGGTTGCTGCTGATCGCCCCCTTGCTGCTGGGATTGAAGCTGTGGGTGGACGCGCACGGCTCGCGCGCGGAGCGGATGTTCACCGCCGCCCGGCTGCGTTCCATGCTGGTGTCGGGCAGATCGCTTTGGCGTTCGTGGCTGATCTATGTGCTCTACACGCTTGCGATGGTCTGCCTTGTGCTCGCGGTGGCACAACCGCGCTGGGGAGAGGAACAGCTCGAAATCCCGGACAAGGGCCGCAACGTGTTCATCGCCATCGACACCTCGCGCTCGATGCTCGCGCGTGACGTCGCGCCGGACCGGCTCACACGCGCACGACTCGCCGCGCATGACCTCGTGATGGAACTGTCCGGCGAGCGCGTGGGCCTGCTGGCCTTCGCAGGGCGCGCTTATCTGCAGGCGCCGCTCACCACCGATCACGACGCCATCATCGAGTCATTGCTTGCCTTCGACCACACGATCATCGAGTGGGGCGGCAGCAACATCGGCGATCTTCTCGATGTGACACTGCGGGCGATCAAAAACCTGCCGAAGAGCAATTACGCGCTCGTCATTTTCAGCGACGGTGGCGACGCGGACCAGAATCTCGTGCCCTACATCCAGCGTCTCACCAACGCGGGCGTGATCGTGGTCACCGTCGGCATCGGCACCGAGGGCGGCACCTTGATCCCCAATCCCGAGATTGACGGAGACTATGTCCGCGATGAAGCGGGTAACGTGGTGCGTTCCCGCCTTGAAAGCGGTGTGCTGCAGCAGATCGCCTCCGCCACCGGAGGACGGTTTTTGAAGCTGGGTACGCAACCGTTGAACCGGAACACCATCCAGCCCGTGCTGGACCGTCTCACCGAGCAGCAGTCCGCCAACCGCCAGACCTCGCGGCCGATTGAGCGTTTTGCATGGCCGCTGGGTCTGGGTATGTTCTGTCTCATGCTCGCCTGGATCATCAGTTCGCTTCCACGCCCCGCGGCACGTCCCGTCGTGCTGGCGCTGCTGGTTGCCGCCTTCGCACCGCAGCCCTCCGCGCAGGCGATGTGGCCCGCAGACATGCTGGCCTCCATTTTCCAGCCCAAAGGCCCCACGCCCGAGGATGCACGCGAGGCGCTGGAGCAGCAGGACTTGCGCAAGGCGCGCGAGCTATATGAAAAGCTGCTGGAGCAGAAGGGCTACGACACGCACGCACGCGAGGAACTGCTCTATGGCCTCGCCTCCACAGAGCACGGGCTGACCAACTACGACGGCAGCGTGAAGAATTTCAGCGAGGTACTGCACACGCAGGACAAGTCCTTGCGTGCCCGCGCCCATCGCGGGCTGGGCCACACGCTCTACGACCAGGGTGCCCGCGGACTGCAACAGCAGCCGAAGATCACCATTCAGCGCTGGACGGACGCGTTGCGTCATCTCGACGCCGCGCTGGAGATCGACCCCGACAACAAGGAACTGCGTGAAAACCGCGATCACGTGGCAAAAATGCTCGATGAACTGCGCAAGATCATGGAGCAGATGGAACAGCAGCAGCAAGGCCAGAAGGGGCAAAAGGGGCAGAAAGGACAAAAAGGGCAGCAGGGCCAGCAGGGAGAACCTGGACAAGGACAGGAAGGCGAATCTCAAAAAAACGGCCAGGAAGGCAGCGATCCCAACGGCGGCGAAAAAAAGGAAACCGACAGCAAAGGTGAAAAAGAGGCGTGACAGCATCAGTGGCGCAAGGCCTCGAGAACTCCCAAACGTACTTATCAGGCTGCCAGCAGCGTGCGCGGAAAGCGAGAAAGAGGACGAAGAAGGCGGCAGGGCGCTGACCGGTGGAGACGGTGGCGATGAAAAAAGGACAGGGCAACACCGCCGACCAGCACCGTCTCGCACCGGTTACACGCCCGGCGAGGCCGAGGGCATCATCCGGCAATACATGGACGGTGCGCACCGCTGACCTGTGTTTACCACACCTCCGTGAACAAAAGACTGAGCAGGCAGGAAAAACTAAAAAATGAAAGATCAAAACTAAAAGCCTTCAGCCCGCGTCGCTGCTCAATTTCATTGTATCCGCTGGCTTTCATCTTTCCCGCTGCTGAGAGCACCTACCTTCTGCTCACTAATTTTCTTCATCAATCAGCCTCACACTGCGACGGTGCGCGCTACATCCAGCTGGGCGTGCGCAGGCGGGCCAGGTGGTCACTTATGTCATCACCGTGCAAAACGGCACCGACCAGGCGTGCCTGTTGCGGCTGCCGTCGCAGGTGAGGTTGGTCAGCCCCCTGACCTCGCAGAACATCGAGATCCGCGGCAGCCAGCGTGTTTTCTCCACGCAACTCGCCTGGGGTGTTGCAGGCACGGAGCCCGGCGAGTTTGTCATTCCTGCAAAGTTCTTCAGGCAGGCAGGTCATGAAGACAAATGAGGTGCGTCTCACCGTGACCGAGCCGCCCACCGCGCCCGGTGCCGCCAACGGAGAGGATCCCAGCACACCTTTGTTCCAGATCGAGGTGGGCAAGACGGAGGTCTATCAAGGGGAGATTGTTCCGATTTCAGCGAGCCTGTTTGTGCCACGCAGCGTGCTGCTGCGGCGCGTGGGACTCATTGAGGTGAACAAGAGTGACTTTGCCATCGCACGTTTCCCGCAGCAGGCCGATCAGTCGGAACAGCGCATCAACGATATTGATTACATTGTCGTCACCTATCGCAGTGTGCTTTCAGCGCTGCACGCCGGGGATTTGAAGGTGGGCCCGGCCTCTTGCGAGCTGTTGTTCGAGGTATATGACGAAAATGAGCGCCAGATGCGCCGCAGCCTGCCCTTTGGCATGATCATGGGCAGCGCTGAAACGCGCAAGCAGGTGGTCAAAAGCCAGGACGTGAAGGTGAAGGTGCTGCCGCTTCCAGCCCAGGACAAACCCGCGCACTTCAGCGGCGCCGTGGGCGACTTCAGCATTCATGCCACTGCCACGCCGAATGAACTCGCCGTGGGCGATCCCCTGGCGGTGGACATCACCATCGACGGAAGCGGCAACTTCGACGCACTCAATGCGCCCTCCCTCATGCCGCCGGACGGCTGGAAGTCCTATCCGCCACGCCGCTACAATGTGGATGGACCGGTTGATCCCAACCTCACGCCCACCGCGCAGCGCCGCATCGGTTACTCCATGGTGTTCGTGCCGGAAAAAGTGCATGCCGAGCTGCCGCCGTTTGAGCTGAGCTACTTCAGTCCCTCGCAGAAAAAATACGTCGCCGCGCGCACCGCGCCGATCCCTCTGCGCATCAAGCCGGGTGCCGCCGCGTTGACCGCCGGCGACACCACCACAGGCGTTGGCAGCAACGCGCCGAAGCCGCCTGCCGTCCAGCAACCGAAGCCCAACATCTCCGACATCCTCATGGAACTGCCGGCGAAGCCCCAATGGCTGAATGCCACAGTCGCCGCCAGCACGCCTTTGACGAGCAGTCCACGCTTTTGGGCCATCCAGTCCGCTCCTGCCGCATTGGTGATTCTGGCGGTGCTGTTCTCGTGGTTCCGCCGCCATCAGCAGGAGGCATCCAGCGGTCTCCGCGGCGAGTTGAAGCAGTTGTGGCACGGGCTGGAGGAGCCCGGTCTCGCAGAACGTGATTTCCTGCAACGTGCCGCCCATTTCATCCATCGCAGCCACCCGGGGGAAGTGAAGGAGGAGGAGCTGCGCCGAATTTTGGAGCGCTACGAGACGCAAAGCTTCACCGCAGCCCCCGCCGTGGCCACCGCGCTCGACAGCGGTGAACGCAGCCGCATTTTGAGCACGCTCGCACCGCTGCTGCGCGGCGCTGCTGTCATTGCGGCCACGATGTTCGTGCTCACAGTTGGAATAGCATCCGCGGACGACTCGCCTGATGACGTCTATCGCCAGGCACGCGAAGCCTTGGAAAAAGGCCAGTTCACCAAGGCGCAGTATCTCGGTGAATCGCTGACACGCAGGCAGCCGCCCGCATTGAGCGCGGCGGTGTTCGAATTGATCGGCCATGCGCGTTACCGGCAGGAGGATCCGGGCCGCGCCGCATTGTGGTATCAGCGCGCGCAACTGCTTGACCCGGCCAACGCCGAGGTGAGGCAGAATCTCCGCCACCTCGACGAAAAACTGCGCTTCTTCCAGATGGAAAAGACATCGCCGCTGGCGGAGTGGAGCCTGCTGCTGGGAAAGAACACGTGGATCATCGCCGCATCAGCCGGCGTGTGGCTCATCCTGCTGGCCGTTCTTTGGTGCATCCTTTCCGTTCGCCGGAGATCCGGCCCCTGCGCGCCGGTGCTGATCACCGCTGGATTTCTTCTTCTTATTCCCGCCGCCACCTTCGCCGCAGTGCGCCCCGGACCGGAAACGCGCGTGAAGGACGTGATGGTGATCACCGTGCCGCAAGTCAGTGCCTACACCGCCGCCACCGTCACCTCCGGCAGCGTCGTCGATCTGCCGCCCGGCAGCCAGGTTCGCCTGCTCGAAAAACGCGGTGCCTGGAGCTACGTTGAGATTCCGAGTGGCACCGACCACGTGCGCGGCTGGATCGAATCCGCCACCTGCACACCGCTGTGGCCGTGGGACATGGCGCTGGTGCCTTGAGTTGCCCGGCTGATTTCATCTGATCCCGGACAAAATGGTTTGTGGTCTGGCGAGCGATGAGATTCGCATTGACTCGCTGATCACACACTCTCTACTTGCCGTCGCGGTCTGCACCTGACCGTCGTCTGGGAGGACTGTCTTATGGGTCACTGCCACCAATGCGGTTCCGTTCTTAAAGCAGGAACAAAGTTCTGCCATCTATGTGGTGCCACAGCACAGGAGCAGGGCCCGCTGCTGGCCGCCGCCGCGGCACCAAGTCCAAAAAAGTCTGCCACTACAACCGACTGGCGGAGCCTGCTGTGGCTCATCCTCCGGGAAACCAAAACGCAGTTTCTCAAGGGTCTGCCACGCACGCTGGGGATGATGGCCGTCTTCTTCGCCGCGTTGTACGTTTACAACTTGTACCTGCTCGGCTGGCTCAATGACGGCTGGCGTTTTTACAGCAATGGCACCGGCTGGACCGCCGCCATCCTCAAGTGGCTGGGCTATTACCCCGGCATGACCGAAACAAGCACGGGTGGCATCCGTCCGCTGGGATTTCTCTTCGGCGGCACCGGCGCGGCGATCACCACCGGCGTGCTGTGGTTCATCGTGCCCACCTTGTTCATGCAATTCATGCGGCAGGGACCGGCGGGAACGTTCATGCACTGGCTGAAGGCACCGGTCGTGGTGCAGCAGTACTTTCGCCAGGCGGGGAATCAGGCCGTGTCGGAGCTTTGTGCCGGGGCTGGCGCCGGGTTGGTGGTCGGCGCGTTCGCGTTCGGTTACTCGTCCTGGGCGCTCGCAGCGGGGCTGGGAGTGTTTCTCGGCAGCCAGGGGAGCAGAATCGTGTCGCTGCTGGTGTCATCGATGTGGAGTGCCGCGTACTCGACCGTGCGCGGCCCGGGTCTCTCAACGCCGAGTCCGGCCAGCGGCACGCTGGGTTTGCTGGGCGGCATCGCGGGCTTGATCGTGCGGCAGGCATTTCCCACCAGCCTGGCATTTTTCGCCGGTCTCGGACTGCTGGCGGCGGCGCTTTACTGGGGGAAGGGCGGGATGTTCAACCGCCAGTCGCCTCTGATCACCTTTCTGATGGTGGTTGTCAGCCTGGCGTTTGTGCCATGCCTGCTGGCGGATGACGGCGGCTTTGTGGAGTCGGGCAAACCGCAGACCTTTGCCGGATTCCTGGACTGGCTGCGCGAAACTGGACAGGCGGGAAACGTGCGTGATCTCGCATTGCTGCACTCTTTGTTCACAGCGCTGATGGGCGGCGGAACGGGCGCGTTTCTCAATGCCCTGGCACAACTGCCGCCGGACATCGCCAGCCAGTTCCAAACGCCGCGCCCGCCACAGCCACCTGCCGACCGTGGAGGAAGCAGGCGTGTTTCTCCTCCGCCGGATGCCGACAAGCCAGGCGACAAGAGCGGACGCGCGCCAGGCACGCAGGACAAAGGTGACAAACCAGCCCCAGACGACAAGAGCGCCCAATCACCTCAAGATGACAAGCCCGGCAAAGACGACAAGAGTGACAAGCCGCCGCAGGATGATCAATCCGGCACCAAGCCGGATGATGATGGCAAGGACACCGGCAACAAACCGGATGATGACCAGAAGCCCGATGACAAAGGCACGGGCGACAAGCCGCCGGACAACAACTCCACCGACAACAAACCGCCCCCGGATCCGCAGGAGCTGATCAACCGCCTGCAGACATTCAGCAACAACATGCTTGAAGGCGTGGAAGATCCCAACCGGCGGGCCTTCTGGCAGAACTTCCTCGACCGGCACCGTGGTAATCCGGAAGAATTTCGCACGGCCATCAATGCGGTACGCACCCAGATGGAAGCCGCTGGCTTCAACGCCCAGGCCGACGCCGCGTTTTGGGGCGGCTGGGAGGACACCGCCGCAGACGTGCGCGACTGGAGCATGACCATCAACCGCGGCCTGGCGAGAGTTGTTCCCGGAGGCGGCAAGGTGGTGCAAATACAGGGCCTCGTCACCGGCGCAATCAACGCTTACGACCAGGGCGGAGCGGGCAATGCCGCTGGCAGCACGCTGGCGCAACTGGCCGACACAGCGATCTCCAACCGCCTCGGCATTCCGACGGGCGGCATCGTTTCCACGATCTATAACAACAACGGTGACCTCTCGCGCTCAGCAAGCCAGTGGTCTGATCAATACAACCCGGCCAGCTACGTCAACCGCATCAACCAGGCGAGCGCCCAGTGGCCCGACAATCCGCTCGATGCCGTTCGCAATGTGCTCGACACCGGCCTTGATGCCGCGGACGCACGCGATGACGTGAAGCAAGTGTCCAATCGCATCCGTGGTGGCGACAGCGGAGACGGCGGCACCAAACCTCCCGCAAGCACCGACGCTGGTGATGACACCACCACCAAACCGCCCGCGAGCACCGATGCTGGTGATGACAAAACCACCAAACCACCCGCAAGCACCGACGCTGGCGATGACACCACCACCAAGCCGCCCGCGAGCACCGATGCTGGTGACGACACCACCACCAAACCGCCCGCGAGCACCGATGCTGGTGATGACAAAACCACCAAACCTCCCGCGAGCACCGACGCTGGCGATGACACCACCAAACCGCCCGCGAGCACCGATGCTGGTGATGACACCACCACCAAGCCGCACGCGAGCACCGATGCTGGTGACGACACCACCACCAAACCTCCCGCGAGCACCGATGCTGGTGACGACACAACTACCAAACCGCCCGCAAGCACCGACGCTGGCGATGACACCACCACCAAGCCGCCCGCGAGTACCGACGCTGGTGATGACACCACCACCAAGCCGCCCGCGAGTACCGACGCTGGCGATGACACCACCACCAAGCCGCCCGCGAGCACCGACGCTGGTGACGACACCACCACCAAACCTCCCGCAAGCACCGACGCTGGCGATGACACCACCACCAAACCGCCCACCGGGGGCGCTGATGACGATGGTGGCACCAAAGACAGGCTCACCTGGCTGCGGGAGCAACGTGCCGATCTTGTTGAGCGGCTCGGACCGGATCATCCAAACGTCAAAGCCCTGGATGAACGCATCCGACAGGCATCTGGCGAAAAGCCGCCCACCGTCCAGGTGGTCGATCCCGATGCCGCGCCCAATCTGCCCGTGTGGGGCAAGGACAAGGGGCCGGATCAAGGCACCAACATGTCAGCCGAGGAAGCACGCCGTCCGGAATTTGTCGTGCGCGCCGATGGTACTGTGGAGTCAGGGGCCAACAACCCGTTGGACCGGCTCGGCAGGCGTGAATCGATCATCCAGGTCGATCCGATCACAGGCAAACGCACCGTCATCCACGGTCCTGACGTGCCCGACAGCCAGAAAGCCGGCATCGCTGCGCGACTGAACCGTGATCTGGATGGCACCATCAACAAGGCCACTGATGACTATCATGACCGTCAGCAGCGCATCAAAGACCAAAGCGCCTCGCTGGTGCATGACGTGCCTGATGATGGCAGCTCACCGCCGCCGAAACCCGGTGCCTCCGAACCGGTGAAGCCACCGCCACCACCTTCGGGTGATGAGCCAACTCCGCCAGCCAAGCCCCCTGCCTCCGGCGGCGGAGGTGATGATGGCGGCGATGGTGGCGACCGCAAACCACCGCCACCACCACCGAAGCCTGATGACGACGGAGGTCCCAAGGACGACAAGCCACCCACTTCTGACAGCCAGCCTGCTGCGCCGCCGAAGTCTCAGGTCGCCGTGGCACCGCCGGTCGCCAATACCGATGGCAGCACCACGAAGAGCGCGAGCATGACGCTCACCGGCCCGCATGACGGCGATCAACATCGCGACCCGGCATCCCAAAAACAAATGCAGGACCGGGCGAAGGAGGAAATCCGCAACATGTTTGGCAAGGAGCCAGTGCCCAAGCAAACCCACGCCGCACATCTGGGATCGAACCAGTTCGGCGGTCCTGGCGGCACCGACAATCTGGTCATCATCCCCAGCACCGCCAATGTTTCCGCGAACTCCCTGGTGGAGAAACAGATCCAGGCGCATCTGGAATCCGGCGCGGTGGTGGATGTGAAAGTCACCGCCACCACACTGCCGGGCAGCCAGGTGCTCGCCGCCTCCATGGATTACCATGGAACAGCCACTTATCCTGACGGTCGTGTGGTGCCAATCCGCGAAAGCCTCACCTTCAAACCGTCTGATTATCATCCTGACAACCAGCACGCGCCAGCCGTCGTCGATGGCACTCCCATCGGCATCTCTGACTACTCTGGCCCGAAGGTGCCGCTGGGTCCGTCAGACCCCGGCAAGCAGCCCATCAATTGACGAGCATCATGACCGATCACGACATCGCCTCCGCACTCGCCGCCTCCGGCCTCACTCCCGCGCCACACTCACCCCTTCACGGGCTGGGTGCCGCGCCGAAAAAAGGCGGCGGCTTTCCCAAAAAACCGTCGGCGGCCAGTCAGCGCGCCCTTTCCATCCTGGCGCAGCCACGCTGGGAACTCGGCATCATTCATGACCAGCCGTGGGGCGACGAGCCGCGCTGGTTCTACGCCGCCGAGGGCGACGCTGAAATGACGGTGGAGTGGGAGAAGAACGACGGCGTGGCACGCGAACTGAAGCTCGTCCCGTGGAGCGATCATGCACATTTCCTGTCGCAATGCCTCGCGCTCGACGCACCCACGCCGGATGGCATGCTGCGGCTGCGCACGACTCCAGGCGGGCTCGCGGCGCTGCTGGCAGTGATCGATGCAGTACGCCGTGCGGCGTTGTGCTCGCTGCTGGAGCACTTGCTGCCGCCGCCGGAGATCGAGTTCAAGCTGGCCGACGTGGGCCGCCGTTTTGCTGAAACGCTGGCACGCGAAGATCTGCGCTGGCTGTCGGCGATGGTTGCGCGTCTCTGCACCATCACCCTGCCCACCGACCCGGCCACGTTTTTCAAAGGCATGAACGAACTGGTGGAGGCACGCCTGCTGCTGCCTGCGGGCAAAGAAACTTGGAAACCCACCCAGGGCCTGCTCATCCTCGCGCATGCGCTCGCGGCGCCGCTCGCCTGTGCGGGCATTTCGCGCACGGATCTGCTGTCACCTGCGGCAGGCACTCAGCATCTCGTGGTGCTGCGCGGTGCCGGCACACTGTGGCTCATCGAATTTCCTGACGACGACACGGTGCTGCTGCGTGATGCAAGCCATCTCGATGTGGAACTCGCCCTCGCGCTCCGTTTGCAGCCTGGGACTGCCGGGCAGCACAAGGATGCCCCGGCCGCACAGTCCTCAAAACCAGCGCCCGTCAAACCATCCCCGGTCAAGGTGATCGACCGCCGCGGATCGCGCGACCACAAGGAGGAGCCACCACCTGCCAAATCTTCCAGCAAGGCGGCCTCCTCGCCGCCACCGCTGCCGGCACCGGCCACCTGCCCGCAGTGTGGCGGCCCCCTCAGGCCCCAGGCGAAATTCTGCACCCTTTGCGGCAAGTCGTTGAAATGAACACCCGCTCGTGTCCATCCTGGTCGCAAGGCGCAGTCTTCCTTCCCTCTTCATGGCACGTCTGCGCGTTTGGGTTCGCGAGTTTTGGTTCCATCGCCCTGCTGCTCGGCCAGCTCTATCGCTGCGGCAGCATGAACCGGTTGTTCTGGGTCGTTGGCCTGCCCTGCATCGTAATCATGGCATGCTCGTGGTGGCGCGGTGTGAAGGCCGGTGACACGGAGTTTCTCCTTCGCCTGAAAGCGGGTCTTGTTGGCGGCTTGCTCGGCACGCTGGGCTACGACCTGGTGCGCATTCCGTTGCATTGCATGGGACTGAACCCGCTCACACCCATCCGGCATTATGGCGTGTGGATCACGGGTGGTGACCACAGCACCTGGCTGACAGATCTCGCTGGCCTGGCCTATCATTTCTCCAACGGCATCACCTTTGCCTGGATGTACGCGCTCGCCGCCTGCCGTCGTCACGGCGCGTGGGCGGTCGTTTGGGCGCTGGTGCTCGAAACCCTCGCGGTGTTCTGCGTTTTCGGCGAGGTGTTCGCGATTCGCACCGCCTACGATGTGCTGACCGTCGCGTATGCGGCCCACCTGTTTTATGGAGCCCCCCTGGGTTGGGCCTGCAGAAGACCGGAACAGGCCCTCGCATGGTTCCAACCGCTGGCGAGGAGAGGTGGCGCCTGGATGACCGGGCTTGGAATGCTCGCCCTGGCCCTCTGGTTCCCGTTCGCGTGGCAGCCATCGGCACCCAACCACACGAACAAGCCTGGCGAAGTGGCCGTTGGTCCCGACGCGATCCGTCCGGGAATTTTGGATCTCAACGCAGGCTCCATCGTGATGCTGCGAAACGAGGCCCCTGAACCCGTCAAACTCATCCACCGGCGGCCGGGAAAACGTGCGGTTGCCGTCGATGAAATCCTGCTTGAAACGCAAGGCACGCATCCACTGCGCTTGCAAGACAGCGGCATTCATCAACTGCTCGCTCCCGGCAGACCCTGGCGCAGCATTTTCATCTCGGTTCAAAGCAACGGCGACTACCGGCCGCGATAAACCGGCGTTCGCGGCGGCTCATGTTTGGCATTGGCATGCACAGCCTGACGATTTAATTTCACACGCGTCCCCATCACACCATGTCGAACACGTCTTGCATCCAGTGCGGACAACCCATCGTGGTTGGTGATAAATTCTGCGAGCATTGCGGTGCGGCGCAAGCTGCGGCCCCGCCGGTCACACCAGCACATCCTCCCCCAAAAAGTGCCTTGGGCGTCATTTTGCTCAGCATCCTCGGCATTGTCGCGGTGGCAGGCGGAGGCATCTGGCTGTTCACACAATGGAAACGTTCAGCGCGATCGGAAATCGCACCTCAGTCTCCTCCATCAAAGAACACCGGCATTCCGGTTCCCTACGGCAAGACAGGCGACATCACTCCGCCGCCACTGTCTCTCTCCCCCTCCATCACTGATCTGGCCGTGATCCCCTGGGCTCAGTCACCTGACGGCAGGCTGGGCATCAGCGTCACCGCCACTCCCGTCGGCCTGCCGGGGAATGACGGGACGCGTTTCAACGGCTGGGTCAAGGACAGCAATGGCAATGCCATCGCCACGCTCGACCGCGATCAACGTTCCCCCGATGGCGGGCTCGGGTTCCAAGCTCCCGCTGCCAACGGCGTTCTCAGCGGCTTCATTCCCGCGCGTGCCATCGGGCTCCCTCCTGGCGACCACGCGTTGCGCGTCGAAGTCCAGGCAGCAAACGGTGGCGTGTTGTCACAGCCAGCGGCGGCTGACTTCTTATTCCGCATGATGGCCTGTCATCCCGACCGCCTGCAGGTCGATAACAGCATCGACCCATCCGGCCGCCGGATGGTGCATCTGACCTTCGACATCACCGCCACGCCGCTCACCGGCCAGATGGGTTCCTTCCTTTTACGCTTCAAACGTGCCGACACCCGCGAGTTCATCCCCTGCAATGATCCGCAATACTCAGGCCACGGCCTGCTCTCGGTGGGCTACCGCTTTCAGATGCCCGCCTACAACACCATCCTCGACGGCGTGCCCATCGTGATCCCCTTCGATCTCTTCCCCGACACCGACTGCCTCGTCGATATCGAGTTTTACGACACGTCCAGCCAGAAGCTCAACTGGCTGAACAACCTGCGCTTTCACCCGCGGGGCTGAACTGATTCTCGGCGGAGATCAGCCTGCTCCACGTGCCTGCACGCTCCCTTGCCCTCCCATTCAGCAACATGTTCTGTTGAACAGGCCGCGCATCGAAGCATGATTTCGCTGAAATCATGCCAGCCTCCGCCGCCAGTCCGCCGCCTCCGCTTGTGGAATGGCTGTTCCTCGACCTGAACAGCTTTTTCGCCAGCGTGGAGCAGCAGTTGCACCCGGAACTGCGTGGCAAGCCCGTGGCAGTCGTGCCCGTGGAGACAGACGGCACCTGCGCCATCGCGGCGAGTCATGAGGCCAAGAAGTTTGGCATCAAGACTGGCACTGGAATTGGCGAGGCGCGACGGCGCTGCCCCGATCTCATCACCGTGCTCGCCAGTCACGACAAGTACGTCGAGTTCCATCACAAGGTGATCGCCGAGGTGGAGCGGCACTTTCCGGTGCAGTCCATCTGCTCCATCGACGAAATGGCCTGCAAGCTCGATGCGCCGCGCCAGCAGCTCGAAGTTGCGCTGGATCTGGCAAAGCGCATCAAACGCGGCCTGCGCGACCGCGTGGGCGAATGCCTCACCTGCTCCATCGGCCTCGCGCCGAACCGCTTTCTCGGAAAAGTCGCCTCCGACATGCAGAAGCCGGACGGCCTGGTGGTTTTGCGCGCGGATGAGCTTCCAGGACGCCTGCTGGAACTCGAATTGCGCGACCTGCCGGGCATTGGACGGCGCATGGAGCCGAGACTGCATGCCTGCGGCATCCGCACGATGAAGGAACTGTGGGACGCGGAGCGCGAGGCCTTGCATCACGCCTGGGGCGGCGTGTGCGGCGATCGTTTCTGGCACGCGCTGCATGGTGGTCCCACCGAGGAAGATCAGCCGCCGGAACGCCGCACCGTGGGCCACAGTCATGTGCTCGCGCCGGAGCTGCGCACACCACCGGAGGCGGGTGTGGTCGCACGACGTTTGTTGCTAAAGGCTGCCAGCCGGCTGCGTCGCATGCACTACCGCGCCACACACCTGCATCTGAGCGTGCGCACCGAGGAAGGACCGCGCTTCGAATCGCAGGCGAAATTCGACCCGGTGTGCGACAGCATCGCGCTGGCACAGGTGCTCACCGGACTTTGGCAGCACGTGATGAAGCAGGCACGCTGGCAGCGCGTGAAGAAGGTTTCCGTCACGTTGTTCGGACTGGAGGCCGACACCTCGCCATGCCAGATGGAACTCTTCGCCTCCAAAGCCGATGAAGCATCGCGCACACGCCGTGAAACACTCAGCCGCACGCTGGATGAGATCAACCAGAAGCGCGGACGTGACTCCGTGGTGATCGGCTTCACCCCGGACACCGTGCGCACCTTTTCAGGCACCAAGATTGCCTTCACCCGCATCCCCGACCGCGAGGAGTTTCAGGAGTAGGGAACAGAAGCCCCCACTTCCACGCGCCATTTCAGAGCGGCGTGAAATCTCAGATCAAACACTGAACGACAGGGATTTGCCACATGTTGATGGCTGCATAATGCCTGGCAAATAGTTCTCGCCATGGGGCAGCGTGTCGGTGGTGATGCTCAAAGGCGGTGCGTATGCCTCCACCGCCACGCTCGCATTCTGCGCCAGAGTCGCAAAGGACACATAGGCCGTGACTTCCGCCGCCGCCGCCGTGCTGTAGGTCGTGCTCGCATCCCCGTTGGCATTTCCATACGCCAGGCTGCTGCCCAGCGTGCCGCTGCCGCTGCTAAAGCTGAAGCTCACCTGCGCGCCGATGGCCGGGCTGGAGGCCGGGTTGAGATTCTGCGTCTGCAGTGGGTTCGTGGAGAGGTGGTACACCTCCCAACTCATCAGCGTCACCTGCATCTGAACCGGTGCGGATGAAAAACAAGGGTGCATGCTGCGGCGGAGGGTGTCAGGACGTGCGGCCAATGACAAGGCGAAAGGCAGGCCACAGAAGCATTGCCACCCGCCCCACGCTCACGAACGCCGCTTGAGTAACAACCACAGCAGTCCCATCGCTGCCACGATCAACACGACCATGATGCTCCACGGTGTTGATGAGGCTGGTTCCTTGCCAGTAGCCGAAACTGAGTCCTCATTTCTCGTCTTTGGCTCTGTTAGTTTTGGCGCTACAATAGTGGGCAGGGGTAAGTTGGCTTTACCTTCCAAAGAAGTTGGAGAATGAGCCTCAGCTTTTTGCTGGCTCAAATTTGTTGCCGGAACTTCAAAAAAATGGCCTCCAATGATATTGGTCGCAATGCTCGACGAAATTGGCACTCCTGGATTCTCATTTCGCCATTTTACCAGTGAGTCTGCATACTCATTTGCTACAACTATGTCGCCGGGCCTTAGCGCCAGATTCATAGCTTCTCTCAAAGTGGAACCAGAGAAACTGGTAACTTTGCCGTCGCGAATTAACCCTATGTGAGCATCTTCGTTTCCAACTCCAAACTGCACAGCAGCGAGTTTACCAAGTGTGTTTGGCACAAGATCACGATTTGCGGCACCAACTTTTGGGCGGCCTGGAATAATAGGCTCCTCTCCTTGGGTCTGCGGCAAAAAGATTAGCAGCGATGTGATCAGTAAGGCGAGCTTGTTCATAGAGTGTTTTTGGGAGTCCACTTCCACTCCCAAGTTGCTTTATTGAATGAAGGTGTTTGAACCGGGCCGACGCCATCGCCTTCATCAATTTTGATGAATTGATACTTTTTCTTGGTCACGCCTGGAGGATGCGTGTTTCCATGAGAGAAATCGACATCCCAATTCACTTTCCATCTCACCCATTTGAGGAACTGTTTAGCCTTGGTCTGCTTGTGTTCAGCGTACACCCAGGTGACGAATGTAGCGTCACGGCGAGCATTGAGCAGTAAATCTAAGGAAGCACCGATACCAGGGTGGTTTCCAGCAGGAAAGTTGCTGAAATACAAAAAGGCAAAGCTGAATGGAGTGTCGGTGTGGGCGTAAGAACTACCGGACTCGGTAATTGTCACGACTTCTCCAGCACTGGTAAAGGCTTTCGACGCAAAGGTTGCGCCATCCATAACTGGCAGGCTCACGCCTTGTGGCAGTTTTTGTGTTCGCACTCCCAAAAGGTACTCCATTGTGTCAGCAGTGGGCATCTCCACGATATTCTGGAGCATTTTGACTTCCCAATTCTTGGCCTCGTTGTCAGCTACATCGGCAGGGGCTCCTGGAATCTTGAATTTCACTTTTGTTTTAACGCTAAAAATCTCATCAGGGGTTCCTGATGGCGCACCGCTTACAAACACTTGGTCAAGAAGCGCAGGCTGCGACGGATTGTTCGCGTCTAGAGAGAAAATAACATCGGCTCCATCTTTGACGACAGGCACCCACTCAGTGACCTCAAACTCCACCGGGAGGAGGCGCTGCCGTTGGGAGGTGTTGGGACCGGTGGCCTGGGGGCTCAGGGTGATGGTCAGGGCGGACTCGTCCTCGTCGTCGGGGATTTCGAGCGTCTTCGACTCCACCGTCTTGACGGTCTCCACCCCCTGGGCATCGGTCTCGTAGGTCACCAGCACGAACTGCCGTTTGACCACCTGCGGCGGCGGGTCCGCGGACTGCTGCGCCAGCGGCGTGGCGCGGCGGATGCGCACCTCCGCGGTGACGCGCTTGTAAAACCCGCTGGCCATCCCGAACCAGCCGCCGTCATAAACATAACCGTCCTTGAGCTGGCCGTTCTCCAGGAACTGCTGGGGAATGCCGCTGCCAAACGGATCATCGATCCCTGAGATTCGCCCATATGAAGTATCCGGACCCAGGAAGTGGAAGCCCTCCGTGGCACCCAGAACCCATTCCTCCAGGTCCGTCACCGCCGGGGCATTGTCCGGCGGCTCGGTGCCGCTGGTGCCGTCGCTGGTGTCCCAGTTCTTCTTGCTGTTGCCCCAAGGTGGCGCCCCGCCGAACTCATGGACCATCATCATCCCCTGGCCCTCCTCCGCCAGTTGGTAAACATGCTCGGAAAAAGTGGCGCTCACCTCCCCGCCCACCTCCTTCACGTAGCGGCTTTCCACCACCACCTCCGCATCCGCCACCGCGTGGGTGGTGGCCGCTGGCGGCGAGGCTCCGGCGATGGGATCCGCACCGCTGACCGGCGGCGCGGGCGGTGTCACCGCCCAGGCCTGGAACTCCGTGCTGCTGCCCCCGGCGGTGACCGGGATCTTGAAGCCTCCCGCCTGCGGCGGGCTCAGCCAGTTCACCACCGCCAGCCCGGCGGCGTCGGTGACGGCGAGCAGCGGCCCGAACGCCACCGGCACCCCCGCCTGCGGCACCCCGTCGAGCTCGATGCGCACCGTCAGCGGCACCGGCAGCATCTGGCCGGGCAGCACATTCTGGCGGTCCCCGCCGGCCTTGACGATCTCCAGCACCACATAGTCCCGCGTGTCGAGCACGAAGTCACGCGAGGCCCGGCGATACAGCGCCATGGCCGGGTCAAAATATTCATCCTGCACCGTCACGCTGATCGTCGCCGTCTGACCGGCCAGCGCGCCAAGCGTCCCCTCAAGCACTCCCTGCGGGCTGAGTGTCAGGCCATCGGGCAGGTTGCTGGCGGAGAATGTCAGCGTGCCCATCCCGCTGGCAAAGATCCGCGCCTGATACGGCGTGCCCAGCGCCGCCTGCGGCAGCACCGTGGTGACGAATTCCAACGGCGGCACTGCAACCGGATCGAGCACGAGCGTGAACTGCTTCTGCGCTGTGCTGCCCGCGTTGTCCGTCACCTCCACGCTGAAGGTGTACGTGCCCGCCGTCTGCGAGCCGGTGCTGTTGTCCCCGGTGCCCGTGAGCGTGCCGCCCTGCAACTGGTAGCCAAACGGCAGCCCCGTCTCGGTTTGCACAGACAACACGCTGAAGCTGTACGGCGCGCTGCCGCCTGCGGCGGTGATGCTGGCAGTGTAGTCGATGCCCACAGTGCCATGGGGCAGCGTGTCGGTGGTGATGCTCAAAGGCGGTGCGTATGCCTCCACCGCCACGCTCGCATTCTGCGCCAGAGTCGCAAAGGACACATAGGCCGTGACTTCCGCCGCCGCCGCCGTGCTGTAGGTCGTGCTCGCATCCCCGTTGGCATTTCCATACGCCAGGCTGCTGCCCAGCGTGCCGCTGCCGCTGCTAAAGCTGAAGCTCACCTGCGCGCCGATGGCCGGGCTGGAGGCCGGGTTGCGCGTCTGCGTCTGGGTGGGGTCCGACGAGAGGTGGTACACATCCCAGGTCGCATACGACACCCGCGCCGTGACCAGGCCACTGCCCGCCGCATGCAGCATCTCCACATCCAGCATGCCATCGCTGTGGTCATACACCCACACCGGCTCCACCACCGCCGGGGTGAAGTCCAGCGCCGCACCGGAATACGCCGCGTTGAACCACGCGTCCGCGTGCAGCCGCGCCGCCTGCTGCCCCATCGTGAAGGTCACCGTCGCCTGGCCAGCTTCATTGGTCATCAGGTAGCCATTGTCCAGGCTGCCGTCCCCGCTGTCCATGCCAAACCACACGCCCGCACCCATCGCCACACCTTCCTGGTAGTTGCGCAGCTCCCGGTTGCCCAGGCTGCTCTCCCACACCTCCCAGCTCGTGAAGGTCACCGTCGCCGTCACTGTGCAGGCCGTGCCCTCCGGCACCTCGGTCAGTTCACGATCTGCGGCCAGGTTCAGGCCGATGGTGGCCTCGTCCGTGCCTGTGTACCACCACTGCTCCTGCGCCAGCCCCACCTCCAGGGTGGTAGTGGCCAGCACCACAGTCTGGCTGCCGTCCAGCACATCCGCCAGCAGGCGGATGGCACTCTCTCCCATCTGGTAGGCTGTCATGCACTGGCCGTTTCCGTCGGTGCTGCAAATACTGACACCGGAATCGCCCTCAATACTTAACCTCACTGTGGCCCCGCTGGCAGGCGCCGAGGTCTCGCCCGCATACGCGGTGTTGCCCCAGTTGCTCACCCACACCTCCCGGCTCCATGTCGTCACCGTCGCGGTGAAGTTGTGCGTTTCGCCAGATTGCAGCTCGGTGATGCCGCCCTCGGACTCCAGCACCACCGCAGTTCCGCTGTCAATCCCCGAAAAGCTCCAGGTCTCCGTCTCCGGCCCGCCGCCATTGCCAGGATTCGTTGCCGCCGCAGTGAACCCCAGATTCGTTCCCCACACCTGCGTCTGCCCCGCATCCCCCGCCACGACGCCGACCACCGTGTCGCCAGCCCCCATGGTCAAGGTCGCCGACGCCCGCCCCTGCCAGTCCGTCGAAGTCGTGAAGCTGCTGGAAGCAGAAAACGAGCCGTTTCCCGACACGATGTAAAACGTCACCGGCACATTCACCGCCGCCACCCCGGTGGAAATCGTGTTGGTCTGGGTGTTTCCCCACGAGCCGTTCCACTGATCCCAGGTGTCCTGCGTCACCTCCACTGTCAGCGTCCGCTGCTGTCCGTCCGTCAGCTCCGTGGTGCCGCCTTCCACCGGCAGCCACTGCACGGAAGTCACGGTGCTGCCCGAGTAGCCCCAGCTCCACGTCTCCGTCTCCACCAGCGGATCCAGCGTCAGCGTCGCGCTGGCGACATCGCTGCTGCCGGTGGAAACATCCACCCGCACCACCGCCTGGGAGTTCCCCATCACAAACCCCGCCGAGCCAAAGCCCGCCCCGTCCGTCCACGACGACGAGCCCGTCAAATAACCATCCCCGCTCACCTGCGACCACGACAGCCATGCCGACGACGCCGGGCTGGTGACATAGTTCTCCGTGCGCATGTTCCCATAGCTGCTCGTCCACACCTCCCACGTCACCGTCTCCGCATAAAGCTGCAGTGTCATCTGCTCTCCCGCATGCACCTGCCCGGAGGACTGCAACGACGCGTTCACCAGCGATTCGGAATGGTCAAAGCTCCACACCTCCTCCGGCGGCGGTGGGTCGGGCGGCGGGTCCTCCGCCACCACCCGGGTCAATGGCACCGGCAGCAAAATCAGCGTGGCGATCAAATACCCATGCAGGATGTAGGCATGGCGGGACCAGCAGCGGAAGCGATTCATGGCAGGAGGCAGTTCGTGGGCCGGAAGACGGGAAAATGATTTTCCAGAATTTCCCCGACGGTTTACCGGATTCCCCTCCAAGTGATCAAGCAAAAACAAGCCGGTCAATAGCCGATCAAATGAAGAATAATTTAGTGGTTTCTTGAAATGGCTGGTTGTTTTCCTCAACCCCATGCCGCAATTGCTTGTATGGAATTCAAACATGGCGTGGAACACGCCGGGAGTCTCATGGGCAGGCGCGGTCCTAATCAAGCCACCTCACGCCATGTCAGACCTCAACCGCATCTCCGCCACCCTCAGTGCCCAGGATGTCACCGACATCCTCGCCGCCATCACCACCATCCGCACCAAGCTCCCCTTCCTCGTCAGCCTCTCCAATGACGAGCGCCGCCTCCTGCCCAAGCTCGGCGACAAATCCGTCGGCTTCGATGACAAATGCACCGCCTACATGACCAGCAATCCCGAGTTCATCCCCGGCTTCGTCGATCCCGCCGAGGTCGCCAAGGACCGCACCCTGCGCACCGACATCCTCCAGTTCTTCACCCAGCTCTCCACCCTCTGTGAGGAGGTGGACGACACCCTCATGGTCATCAACAGCGAAATCTGGATGGCCGACCTCGCCTACTATCAAAATGTCCGCGAGGGAGCCAAACGCGGACTCGGCGGCGCCGACACCATCTACGGCGACCTCAACCCCCGCTTCCCCGGCAGCCGTCCGCCCAAGACCCCGCCAACACCACCGGCACCGTAAAGCACTGAAAACGAACCGCCTGAAAGCATCGGAGGGGTCGCTCAAAGAATCCACGCCGGCTCTTTTTGCACCCCCTCCGACTCTTCGGGAATCGACGCCGACTCCTCAGGAGCCGGCACCGACACACCGGGAATCCCCGCCGGTTCTTTTTCAATCCAAGCCGGCTCTCCCCAGCCCGGTGCCCACACTCCGGGAGCCGCCGCCGGCTCCTCCAGGCAGAAGGCCGGGGCTTTCCAACCCGACACCGGCCCTCAAAGCCCCGGCCCCGGCTCCTGAAGCAGCAGCGCCCACACGAAAAGAGTGGACGCCGACCTCCCAAGAGCCGGAAGCGACAAGCAAAGACCCGGGGCGGCCCGCCCCGGTCTTCAACCACAGGCAGGGGCCGGGCCGACCCTGCTCCCTGGCTCCCTCCAACTCCAAGCTCATCCCTCCCCCAAAAAAGCACCCGCCACCTTGGAACCTGAAACTAGGAACTAGGAACTAGGAACCAAGAACCAAGAACCAAGAACAAAACACCCCACCGCGAGGGACTCGCGGACTACTCATGCCCTTCGACCCCACCCTTCCCCAAGAACACACCCCGGCCGACGCCGCGCAGATGCGCGCGCAGTTGAATGGCCTCAAAGAACTCATCGACGCCGTGCCTGCCGTGACTGACGCGGTGGTCGATGCCGTCACCACGCTCACTCCCGCTGAACCCGCCGGAGCCACCGCCAGCTTTGATGGCTCCCGCGTTCACTTCACCTTCGCCATCCCGCGCGGCATCGACGGCGCCAGCGCCGCGCCCATCACCACCTTCATCGTCGATGCGGTGAACATGCTGCCCCCGGACGATCCGCCCAGCGCGAACGCCACCTTCGATGGTGGCGCGGTGCACCTCGTCTTCAACCTGCCCCGCGGCCTCACCGGCAGCGATGGCATCCAAGGTCCGCCCGGCGAGGTGACCAACGCCGCGCTCGCCGCCGCCATCAACGGCACCAGCAGCAACTCCAACGCCGTGGACCTCATTCCCTTCACCGCCAACGGCACCTACGACGTCTATCAGCAGGAGGCCATCATCAACAAGATCAACGAACTCATCAATGCGCTGCGGAGGTAAGTCATCATTCCTGATGCCTGGTTCCCGCATTCTGCTTCCTGCTCTTGGCGGGAGAAGTGGTGGATGAATGAGCGCCACTGACCTTGCTCGTTCCATCCTGTCATGGAACGTGCTTCAGAAACCACTCCGCCATCTCCGCGTAGATTGGAAAGCCGGTGATCAAAACATTGTCGTGATCGGCACCGGGGATTTCGACCCAGCGTTTTTCAAGCGTGGCTGGCAGGGAATCATACAATCTGCGCCCGCACTCCGGCGGAATCACGCGATCCCCCGTCCCATGCGCGACCATCACCGGGCAATGCAGCTTCGGAGCCAGCGCGGCGGAGTTCGCCTCCTGCAATTTCACGCCCGTCTCCCAACCAAACAACGTCGCGGTGATGCTCTCCCACAAACCTCCGGCCCATCGACCGGCGATGTCCTCGGATTGATGCGTCACGACATTTTCCAGCGTGTCGAAGGTCGAGAGAAAAACCGCCGCACGCCAGGGCGCGTCGTTTTCCGTCGCGGAGCGCATGCTCACCGCGCCACCCATCGAAATGCCCATGATTCCCGCCGGTTTCGCATCAAAATGAAAATTCGCGGCGGCTTCGTTCAACGCCATCAGCGGAATCTGCGACTCCTTCACGCCATAGCACGCCACCAAGGCCGGATGATCGCCATGCGCAGGCAGATCAGGCAGGATGCAGCGAAATCCCGCCGCGCAAAAACGCTCCGCGATCAGCAGGTAATCCTCCTTCCGCCCACGCCGGCCATGCACGAGCACGAGATTGCCCACGATTTTCCCCGGCGGCTGCAGGACGATCTGCTTCTTCACCAGTTGCTCGCGAATGAGCAGGCCGCGCTTTCCCACGCCGCCCTGCACCTCCGGCTCGCACACCAGACACGGTGTTCCATCGCCACAGGTGAACGTCTTCACCACCACGCCATGCGCCGCTGGATCCGCGAGGAATTCGCGATGATAATCCTGCAACGGCCGTCGCGACGGATGCGCAAGTTCGTCCGCCGCCCACCACCCTGCGACCAACGGTCCCAGCGCTACGATGGCGGCGAGCATGACAAACAGTCTTTTCACTACCGCAGCATGCCCGCGATTGTGCCTGATGCCAATTCCGGTTATGCTCCCGCCAGCGATCATGAACCACCTTCTCCGAATCCTCGTCATCGCCATGCTGGCCAGTTGCGCCAAACCTGCCTATGAGATGCGTGGTTACGCTTCTTACATTGCGGATCATTATGCCGGCCACATGACGAGTTCCGGCCAGCCTTATTATCCTCAAAGCTGGACCGCCGCGCACAACACCCTGCCCTTCGGCACCGAGGTGAAGGTCAAAAACAACTACAATGGCCGTTCGGTGAAGGTGATCGTCAACGACCGCTTCCCCAACTATCCCAACCGCGTCATCAATCTCTCCCACGCCGCCGCGGAATACATCCAGATCCCCTACATGCAGATGGCCGACGTGACGGTGACTGCGAAAACGATTCCCGGCCAGCAATCGCAGCAGAGCAGCGGCTTCAGCCAGAACGCGGCCGCACCGGCTCCCGCAGGCTACGGATCACCGCCGCCTGCAAGCTACGGCACGCCTCCTGGCTATGGCTCGCCACCGCCGGCAAACTACGGCGCTCCGCCTGCTGGCTACGGCACGACCGCACCTCCCGGCGGCCTGCCGCCGCCACCACCTGGATATCCCTCCAGGTGATCATCCGTCGGATTTGAACCGCCGTTCGATCCAGTCATAAAGCACCGGAAGCAGCAGCAAAGTGAGGATCGTGGAGCTGATGATGCCACCGATGACGACCGTGGCCAGAGGGCGCTGGACTTCGGCTCCGGCACCATGCGCAAGCGCCATGGGCACGAAGCCAAGTGCGGCGACGAGGGCGGTCATCATGACGGGGCGCAATCGTGTCGCGACGCCGTTGAGCACGGCATCACGCACATTCATGCCTTCCTCGCGCAGCTCGTTGAAGTAATTCACGAGCACGAGACCGTTGAGCACGGCGACACCGCTCAAGGCGATGAATCCAACCGCGGCGGTGATGCTGAAGGGCATGCCGCGCAGGCCGAGGGCAATGATGCCGCCGGTCAGGGCCAGCGGGATGCCGGTGGCGACGAGCAGCGTCTGCCGCACGCTGCCAAAGGCGAAGAAGATGAGCATCAAGATGAGCACCAGCGCCGTCGGCACGACGATGGCGAGGCGGGCGCGGGCTTCTTGCAGGTTCTCAAAGGTGCCGCCGAACTCGAAGTCGTAGCCTTCGGGGAATGTGACCTCCTTTTTGATGCGTGCGGTGGCTTCATTCACGAAGCCTTCCATGTCGCGCTCTTTGACGCTGACCATCAAGGCGGCACGACGCTGTGTGCGGCTGTGGCGGATGGGTTCGACGGTTTTTTCGGTATGGATGTCCACCGCGTCGCCAAGTGCGATCATGCCGAAGTCTCCGACGCGGAGCGGCAGTGATTTCATCATCTCTTCCTTGGAGCGATCTTCTTCCGGAAGGCGCACGACGATGTCGCGCTTGCGGTTGCCTTCGACGACCTGACCGGCGACCTCGCCACCGAGACCGGCGGAGACGGCGCGGTTCACTTCGGAGAGCGGCACGTTGTATTTGGTGAGCACATCGCGCTTCACCTGCATCACAATGCTATTGGGCCGGCCATCTGTTTCGAGTTCGGATTCACCGCCGGGCGTATCGTTGATGATGTCATTGACCTGTTTGGCCAGTTTGTCGAGCGTGTCGAAGTCGGTGCCGTAGATACGCACAGAAAGCTCAGCTTTCGTGCCTTCCATCATCTCGTTGAAGCGGGTTTCGATGGGCTGGCCGAATTTGATGCTTTGGCCTTCATGCTCGCGCAGGGCTTCTTCTTCGATGGCGGCGCAGAGTTCCTCTTTCGTCGTCGGCAGGCCGGGGCCTTTGGGCCATTCGCTGAGCGGTTTGTAGAAGACGTAGAAGTCGGTCTCGTTCGGCGGCATCGGATCGGTGGCGACTTCGCTGGTGCCGCTGCGGGTGAAGAAGCGTGTCACCATCGGGAACTTCTCGCGCACCATTTTGCCGAGTTCGAGGTCCTCGTGGAGCGACTCCTTGAGGTTCATGCCGACCTTGCGGTAAATCATGGCCGCGATGCTGCCTTCATCGAGTTTCGGCACGAACTCGGCACCGAGCGTGGTGAATCGCCAGCCACAGAAGGCGAAGAAGCCGACGGCACAAAGCACCACGAGCCAGCGCAGCTTCATGGAGGCACGCAGCAGCGGCTGGAAGACGGCGTTGAGGCCTTTGATGATGAAATTCTCCTTCTCCGCGATGTTTCCGCCGAGCGCGAACGAGCACAAAGCGGGCATCAAGGTCAGCGCGAGCAGCAAAGCGCCTGCGAGGGCAAAAATGACCGTCACCGCCATCGGGCGGAACATTTTTCCTTCGATGCCGGTGAGCGTCAGAATCGGCAGATAGACGATGGTGATGATCAAAACGCCGAAAAACATCGGCGAGGCCATTTGCTTGCTCGCGGCCAAAACTTCGCGCGAACGCTCCTCGCGTGTCAAAACGCGTCCGAGGTGGTGTTGCTTGATGCCGAGTCTGCGTACGATGTTTTCGACCATGACGACCGCGCCGTCGATGATGAGGCCGAAGTCCACCGCGCCCAAGCTCATCAAATTGCCGGACCAGCCTCCCTGCACCATGCCGCTGATGGCAAAGAGGAAGGAAAGCGGAATGGCGAGCGCGACGATGAGCGCCGCACGCCAGTTGCCGAGCAGCACGAGCAGCACGACCACGACGAGGATGGCACCTTCGACGAGATTTTTCTCCACGGTGCTCACGGTGGCCTCAACGAGATCACTGCGTTCATAGACGATGGTCACATCCATGCCGGGCGGGAGTTTTTCCCGCACTTCCTCGAGTCGCGGTGCCACGCGATGGCAGACGATGCGGGCGTTTTGACCCATGAGCATCATGACGGTGCCGAGCACGACCTCCTCGCCATCCATCGTGGCCGCGCCGCCGCGGAATCCGGCTCCCCACTGCACTTTGGCGACGTCTTCGACCTTCATCGGCTGCACGGCGGCACCGAATTTGATCGGCAGCCTGGCGATTTCCTCCGCGGTGCCCACGCGGCCGACGCTGCGGATGGTGAGCTGCTCGCCATCGCGGTTGATGATGCCGCCACCGGCATTCTCGACGTTGCCACGGATGATGTCGGCAAGTTCGCCGACGGTCATGTTGGCGGCCTTGAGCTTGTCGAGCATGGGCTCGACGGTGACCTGGCGCTGATGGCCGCCGTTGCTGTTGATCTCGGCGACGCCCTGCACGGTGCGCAGCATCGGTTTGACGATGTACTCGTGCGTTTCCCACAAGCGCATCAAACCTTCGCGTTCATCGGCGGGCTTCTCCTTGGCGTCTTTTTTCCAATGCAGCGTGTAGTAGAAGATTTCGCCGAGGCCGGTGCTGATCGGCGCGAGGCTAAGCTCGCTGCCGGGCGGCAGGTCCTGCATGACGGCGGTGAGACGCTCGGTGACGAGCTGGCGGGCGCGGAAGATGTCCGTGCCGTCCTCAAACTCGACCGTGACCTGGCTGAGACCGAATTTGGTGATGGAACGCGAGTCGAGCACGCCCGGCATGCCGCTGAGTGCCATTTCAATGGGTCGCGTGATCGCGCGCTCCGATTCCTCGGGCGCGAGAGCGGGCACGGCGACGTTCACCTGCACCTGCGGGCCGGTGAGATCCGGCACGGCGTCGATGGGCAGATGCATGAGCGAGTAAAGCCCGCCGCCGAGAAGGCAGAAGGCACCGAGCAGCACGAGCGCGCGCTGCCGGACAGAAAACTCCAGAAGGAAATTCAGCATGAGCGTGGTGGATTACTGAAGTTTTGTTCCGGTGAGCTGCTCAAGCTGGAGGCGTGCATCCACGGCGCCGAGCTGGGATTCAAGGACGGCTTTGACGCTGTCGATGTACTGGCGCTGAAGCTCGGTGTAGGTGGAAAGCGGCAGTGCACCGAGGCGGTAGTGCTCATCGGCCTCGGCTGCGGCTTTGCGGAAGCTGGCGAGCGTGTCGGCGGGCCATTTGGCGAGTTCTTCGACGTGGATTTTGTAGTGACTGGCCTGGGCGGCGACATCGCGCTCGAGCTGGCGCATTTGCGCGGTGAGCATGACCTCTGCCTGCACTTCCTTGGCCTTCGCAGCGTCGATGGCGCCTTTATTGCGGTTCCAAAGCGGCAGCGGAATGGAGATGCCGATGCCGACCTGCGTTTCGCGCGTTTCGTTTTGCTGGCGCTGGATGTAGGGCTGCACGGTGATGGTGGGCCAGCGCTCGTTTTTGGCGAGTTTCACCTCGTAACCCTGCTGCTGCACATCGAGCATGCGGGCGCGAAGGTCGAAGTTCATTTTGCGGGCGTTCGTGAGCAGGGATTCGAGCGCGGGCGGCGGATTGAGCGTGAGGTTTTCCATCTTCAGTTCCAGCGGATGCTCGGCCTTTTCACCGAGGAGCTGATTCAGCTCAAAACGGGCCGCGGCGAGTTCATTGCGGGCCAGCGTGGCCTCTGCGCCGAGCGTGAGCGCGCTGGCCTGAATGATACGCGCTTCGAGACGTGGCGCCGCGCCGGCGGGATCACGCTGCAACAGCACCTCGGCGAGCGTTTGGAAGCGTTTCGCAACCTCCGCGGCAGCCTGGGTCTTTTCCTGGGCGGCGAGCATTTTCCACGAGAGCGTGCGCACCTTCGCCGCGAGCGCGACGCGAAACTGCTCCATACCGAGCTGCGCAAGCTCAATGTCCTTTTGCGCAATGGCCTTGCGCAGCGAGAGGCGTCCGGGCCACTCAAACTGCTGCGTGAGCTGCACCGCCCAGGTGGGGCCGTTCGCCAGGTAGCCGGTGTCGAGTTCACGAAGACGCCAGTTGCCAACGCCGGTCATGAGATCGGGGTTTTTGATCTCGCCCGCCTTGGTTTTGCCCGCGCCGGCAAGATCGACTTGTGCTTCGTAAAAGCGAAGCTCCGGATGCGTGGCGAGGACTTGCTGGACGAGGGAGTTGACCGAAACGGGCTCGGCGAAGCTGGAGACAGCGAACAGGTAACTGACAGACAGTAAGGAAAGGAAACAGGTGGATGATTTCATGGCGCGTTGGGCAGGGTGTTGATGGAATTGGGGCATGCACCGCCGCTCAGGCGGCTGATGCGGGAATAATCCGCTGAACGGAAGTTTGGAGGCCCCTCAACAACGCAGAATCGTCCTGCCAGCCCTGACTTGAAGCCCTGGCGACCACGCAGGCGCCAAGCTGCCGGTGACGACCCGGAAACAAGGCCACTCCCGAACATGCTCGAAGTGAACAACCCGGAAGCCTTCGACCAACGGTGATGCGTCCGGCTCCGAGGACATCCTTCTCAAAGTACGCGCGCCATCTTCCACCGACTTGAAGGACAGAACGTGGTCGTCCCCGCCTGTCGAGGTCTTCTGCGCGAAGGCCACGATCATCCTGCACAACACATCATGCTGGTGAGGTGTGCCCGCACCATCCCCTCCTTCGTGGGACAATATCACACTGACATCACCCGCCTGCGAAGCCCGCACCGTCACGGCATGATCTCCATCCACCATGGCAGCCAGCATGCAGATGGCTGGAATGATCCCCTGGGTGGACAACAGCCACCCGGCCAAAAGCAGCGCCTGCACCCACCGCAAGAACGGTGTTTGCAAATGGATGCGACGGGAAGGCTTCATCTGGCAACGGTGTTTGAACATAGGCGGAGGAATGGCTGGCACCAGCACAAATCAGTCAGTGCGCAGCTTGAGCAGCTTGGGATCGTTGCTCGCCTCCCCGATGACCACTCCATCCTGGAGGATCTGCACGGAATACCCATGGTAACGATGCCCGGTTTCATCGACTCGTTTGTAGGATGCCCGGCGACCACTCCCGCTCCGCACGGAATGTTGAGGCGTCCACTGGAAGACCACCTTGGGCGTGGTGATCTCGATGCTGTTGCCGGATGCTCCGAACCCGAAGCTTTCGCTCCCGGATTTCTCGACCACGATGTCATCCGTGCCGCGTTTCAGATCGTCGGCATAAAACGTCCACTTCAGCGTCAACCCTTCCCGTGCGAGCGGAGCGGGATTGGCAACCTTCACGACGAGCCATCGGGCGCGGCTTTCATCGGAAGACTTTGGATCGTCCTTTTTGGGGCCAGATTCACTTTCGACACGGACTTGGAGGAAAACTTGGGAGGGACCGGCGGAAGCGGCAGTGGAAAGAAGCAAGACACAGACAAAGAAAAAAATGGGTTTCATAAATTAGGCAGGGGTGAGGACATGGATCTTCCGGGAAGCAATCACACACGACCGTACGCAGGGGAAGATCATGCCTCCGCGGTCATGGTTTGGGATGTCAGCACCCTGCTCTCAGCAAAGCTCCCTGCAGAGCCATCGGTGCAGACGCGTCGGAGCTGCGACCCGGTCATTCCCCGCGCTCGCGAGAACCAGTGCCCAGCCGGATTGAGGCAGAGTTTCCGTCCAGCAGGCTGGAAGGCACGCCCAGCCTGCTTCGTCGGCAGAAGAAGCGAAAACCAGCCACGATTCGCAATGAGTGTCATCCACACCCATGAGCGCGTGAGGCTGGTCCGAATCATCCAGCGTTCCCGGCGCAGCACATGCCTCCGCCCCCACCGGCAGAGCCAGCAGGAGAGCGAGCAGCAGGAGAACTGTGTTCCAAGAACTCTTCACGGTTGCCGAAAAACGGTGGAAACATCACCCATCTATCTTCGGCTGGCGGGGATTGATGCCGCGTATCTTGTCACGTTCGCTGCGCAAGTTTGCGTTTCAGCTTGCGCATGAGCTCCGGATTACCCTCGAGTTCTTCCATCAGCAGAGTCATGACCTCCAAGGTCTGCCTGCTGATGTGATGTTCCATTCCCTCGACATCCTCGTGCACGGTTTTGGGATCGAGCCCAAACCCTGAGAGCAAACGGGTGAGCACTTCGTGGCGACGGGCGATTTCAGAACCCACCTTGCGCCCTTTGTCGGTCAAAACCACGCCCCGATAGCGCTCATAGACGACGAACTCCTCGGCATCGAGGCGCTGGATCATGTTCGTCACGCTGGCCTGGGAGATGTCGAGGTTCTTCGCGATGTCCACCACACGTGCATAACCCTTCGACGCGATCAGATTGTGAATCTGCTCCAGATAATCCTCGATGGCGGGCGAATGGACGTGGGCGGTGGTTTCCTGGCGCTTGGCGGGCATCGCCTGAGCAGTAGCGAGGACCCGCCGCGGGGCCAAGCACAATCTCCCGCGCTTAAAGAAAGTTAGTCCAGGCTAAACTTGTGACTTGCATAACAGTCCCGCTTGATGTTTTTAGCCCAGCCTAATTTTGTCATGCAAACCAATATGCTTCTGCCATCCTGTCTGGCCTTCGTCTGCCGTGTGCTGCACGGCGCCGAGCCCGTGCGCGAAATGAGCACCGACCGCCCGGACACGACCGAGTCCGGCTACACCGTCCCCGCGGGGATGTTCCAGGTGGAAATGAGCTTCTTCGACTACAGCCGCGATGCTGACACGAGCCAGGGAGTGTCATCGGATTTCTGGCTCTACGGCCAGGTGAACTTCAAGGCCGGCCTGACCCGCAGCACGGACCTGCAGGTGATCGTGAACAGCCATGCAGTCGCGGGTGAGTCCGAACGCGGCGACAGCACCCGCACCACCGGCTTTGGAGACGTCACCGTGCGGCTGAAGCAGAACCTCTTTGGCAACGATTCCGGTCCCGCAGCGCTGGCCCTCATGCCTTACATAACCATTCCCTCCCATACCCAGGTCAGCGACGAGTCCTGGGCCGGCGGGCTCATCGCACCACTGTCAGTGACGCTCTCCGATCGTGTGTCGCTCGGACTGATGATCGAAACGGACATCGTCCACGACACCGAGACGAACGGTTACGATGTGGAATGGCTGCACTCCGCCACGCTCGGCCTCGCCCTCACCGAAAAGCTGGGAATGTATGTGGAACTCGTTGGCATTGCCGGGCAGGACACCGACTATCTGGGCATCTTTGACGCCGGGTTGACCTTCGCCGTCACGAACACGCTCATTTTCGATGCGGGTGTCCGTATTGGCATGAACCGCCCGGCACCGGACTTCGGCGTGTTCAGCGGCGTGAGCTTTCGCTTCTAATCTTCATGAAATCATCGACCCTCCTCCTTTCCATTCTGTGCGGTCTGCTTGTCTCCTGTGGCAAGGCGCCTGAAAAGTCCCGCTCGGGGCCAAAGCGCATCCTGACCACGTTCACGATCATTCAGGACATCGCGCAGAACGTGGCTGGCACCGCGGCCATCGTGGAGTCCATCACCAAGCCCGGCGCGGAGATCCATGACTACGAGCCGACGCCGCTCGACCTGGTGAAGGCGCAGGACGCCGACCTTGTGCTGTGGAACGGCCTCGGGCTGGAGCGCTGGTTTGAAAAATTCCTGCAGCAGGTGAAGGACGTGCCCAGCGTGGTGCTCACCGAAGGCATCGAACCCATGGGCATCAGCGAAGGGCCGTACACCGGCAAACCAAACCCGCATTCATGGATGTCGCCTGCGAACGCGATCATCTACGTGGAAAACATCCGCAAGGCGCTGGTGAGGCTGGACCCTGCGAACGAAGCTGCCTACACGAAAAACGCCGCCGCTTACACGGAGCAACTGCGCGCCGTGGACGAACCGGTGCGCAAAAAGCTGGAGGCCATTCCTGCGGACCAGCGCTGGCTCGTGAGCTGCGAAGGCGCGTTTTCCTACCTCACCCGCAACTACGGCATGAAGGAACTCTACCTCTGGCCCATCAATGCCGACCAGGAAGGCACGCCGCAGCAGGTGCAGAAGGTGGTGGACACAGTGCGCGCGAACCAAATCCCGGTCGTGTTTTCGGAAAGCACCATCAGCGACAAGGCGATGCTGCAGGTCGCGAAGGAAACGGGTGCGCGCTACGGCGGTGTGTTGTATGTGGACTCGCTCACCAGCGACGACGGCCCCGCTCCGACGTATCTGAAGCTGCTGCAATACAACGCCGACAGCATCGTGAAGGCGTTTACCCAGCCCTGACATGCACGACACCGCCCCGCCGCTTTCCATCGACGTCAACGACGTCACCGTGGCCTACAACAACGGCCACATCGCGCTGCGGGACGCTTCGTTTACACTCGGTGCCGGCACAATTTGCGCGCTGGTCGGCATCAACGGCAGCGGCAAGAGCACGCTGTTCAAGGCGATCATGGGCTTCCTGCGCCCGGTAAAAGGCAGCGTAAGCATCGCGGGTCTTACAGTGGAGGCTTCGCGGAAACGCAAGCTCGTGGCCTATGTGCCGCAGAGCGAGGAGGTGGACTGGACTTTTCCAGTCAGCGTGTGGGACGTGGTGATGATGGGCCGCTACGGCTACATGAACTTCCTGCGCATCCCGGGTGCGGAAGACAAACGGGTGGTGCTGGAATGCCTGGAGCGCGTGGGCATGACCGACTTCAAAGAGCGCCAGATCGGCGAACTGTCCGGCGGGCAGAAGAAGCGCGTGTTCCTCGCCCGTGCGCTGGCACAACGCGGCCGTATCATGCTGCTGGACGAGCCGTTCACCGGTGTGGATGTGCAGACCGAGTCTGCCATCATCGCACTGCTGCGCGACTTGCGCGACGAAGGCCACATCATCCTCGTCTCCACGCACAACCTCGGCAGCGTTCCCGAGTTCTGCGACCAGGTCGTGCTCGTGAACCGCACCGTCCTCGCCTTCGGTCCCACCGAGCAGGTCTTCACGGAGGACAACCTGTCCAACGCCTTCGGCGGTGCGCTGCGGCAGTTCCGTTTCGAGCAGTCCACCATCCAGGAGCACGATGGACGCACCGTGAAACTGCTCACCGACGACGAACGCCCGCTGGTCTTCGGCAAGGATGGACATCTGGAATACACGGACCGCCAGGGACGCGAAAAACTCGTCAAGGAGCGCGAGAAGGAGGTGGGAGAGTGAGAAATGACGAAACCAGCATGAGGAGCCGAGCGGAGCGAGACAGACCGCCAAAGGCGGCCCGCGGGGAAGCGAAGCGAATCAATAACGAATGGCTCGCCGGTTCGTCATTCGAGTTTTGTCATTCATTTGTCATTCGTCATTCGCCATTCGTCATTCCAAGGAGGTTTCCATGTCCAGCCTCCTGACTCCCTTCGAGTATGAGTACATGCTCAAGGCGATCCTCGTGAGCGGCCTGATTGGCGGCGTGTGCGCGTTTTTGTCATGCTTCATCACGCTGAAGGGCTGGTCGCTGATGGGAGACGCGCTTTCGCATGCGGTCGTGCCCGGTGTGTCGCTCGCCTGGCTGCTGGGGCTGCCGTTTTCCGTGGGCGCATTCGTCGCCGGAGTTCTGGCCGCGCTGGGCATGGGCTGGATGAAGAACCACTCGCGTCTGCGTGAGGACGCGGTGATCGGCGTGGTCTTCACCACCTTCTTCGCCACCGGTCTGCTGCTGCTGTCGCTCTATCCGAGCAATCTCAACCTGCGCACGATCATCTTCGGCAACATCCTTGCCATCTCCGATCCCGACATCCAGCAGGTGCTCATCATCTCCGCACTGTCCATCCTGGTGCTGAGCGTGAAGTGGCGCGACCTGCTGCTCTACTGCTTTGATGAGAACCACGCGCGCAGCCTTGGCCTGAACACGCGTTTTCTGCACTTTCTGCTGCTCGCACTGCTCTCCGCCACCGCCGTCGCCGCCTTGCAAACCGTCGGCGCGTGTCTCGTTGTCGCCATGCTCGTCACTCCGGGGGCCACGGCGTATCTGCTGACGGATCGCTTCGGCAAAATGCTCGTCATCGCCACGATCACCGGCGTGACCTGCGGCGTGGTCGGCGCCTATGCCAGCTACTTCCTCAACGGCTCCACCGGCGGCTGCATCGTCGTGTTGCAGACGATCATCTTCATCATCGCTCTCGTGCTTGCGCCCAAACACGGACTGCTGGCATCACGCACGCAACGTCGCGCAGCCGCTGCCACATCATGAGTCTTCTCGCCCCGTTTCAATACAGCTTCATGATCGAGGCACTGCTTGTCGGCGCTCTCGTCGGAGCCGTGTGTGCGGTGCTGTCGTGTTATCTCGTGCTCAAAGGCTGGTCGCTCATGGGCGATGCCATCTCCCACGCTGTGCTGCCGGGCGTTGTCGTCGCGTATCTGCTCGGCTGGCCGCTCGCGGTGGGCGCCTTCGCATCTGGTTTGCTCTGCGCCGTGGCCACCGGCTGGATCAAATCCAACACGCGCATCAAGGAGGACACCGTCATGGGCATCGTCTTCACCGGCCTGTTCGCCTTCGGGCTCGTGCTCTTCACCAAGGTGGAGACCGAGGCGCACCTGAACCACATCCTGTTCGGCAACATCCTCGGCATCGAACGGGACGACATGATCGAAACCCTCGTCGCCGCCGTGCTCACGCTTTCGGTCATTCTGTTCATGCGTAAAGACCTGCTGCTCTTCTGCTTCGACTCCGCCCATGCCCGCGCCATCGGCCTGAACACGAGCATGCTTTATTATGTGCTGCTTGCCTTGCTCGCGGGCACCATCGTCGCCTCGCTGCAGGCCGTCGGCATCATCCTTGTCGTGGCAATGCTCGTCACCCCCGGCTGCACCGCACGCCTCCTCACCGATCGCTTCGACCACATGCTCATGATTGCCACCGGCTCCTCCGTCCTCGCCAGTTGCCTCGGCGTTTACGTGAGTTTCTTCATCAACGGCGCCACCGGAGCCTGCATCGTGCTCGCCCAGGCCGCCTTGTTCACGCTCGCCTTCGTCTTCGGCCCGAAGCACGGCCTGCTCGCTGCCCGCAAACGGCTGGCTTGACGACTCCAGCGCACGCCGCCATATCAGCGGCCCTATGCGCATCCTTTCCGGCCTCCAACCCAGCGGACGTCTCCACATCGGCAATTTCTTTGGCATGATGGAGCCGGCCCTCAAACTGCAGCACGAAGGCGACGCCTACTACTTCATCGCCGACTACCATTCGCTCACCTCCGTGCATGACGGCAAGGCGCTGCGCGAATACGTCCGCGAACTCGCCGTCGATTTCCTCGCCTGCGGCCTCGATCCGGAGAAATGCGTGTTTTTTCGCCAGAGCGACGTCCCGGAGCACTGCGAACTCGCCTGGATTCTCAGCACCGTCACTCCGATGGGTCTGCTGGAGCGTTGCCACAGCTACAAGGACAAAATCGCCAACGGCGTCAAGCCCTCCCATGGCCTGTTCGCTTATCCTGTGCTCATGGCCGCGGACATCCTGATGTATGACAGCGACGTCGTCCCCGTCGGCAAGGATCAGAAGCAGCATGTTGAGGTCACGCGCGACATCGCCATCAAGATGAACGAAATTTTCGGCCACGGACTCTTCAAGCTGCCCAATCCGCGCATCAAGGAGGAGACGGCCGTCGTCCCCGGCCTCGACGGTCAGAAGATGAGCAAAAGCTACGACAACACCATCCCGCTGTTTGAAGAGCCCGGTCCGCTCAAAAAGAAAATCATGGGCATCAAGACCGACTCCACGCCCGTCGAAGCTCCGAAGCCCATCGAAGGCAGCAGCATCCTCGCCCTCTACAAGCTCGTCGCTTCGCAGTCCGACTATGACGCCATGGTCAACGATCACCTCAAAGGCGGCGTCGGTTACGGCGAGTTCAAAAAGCGCCTCCTGCAAGCCGTCACCGACTACTTCGCGCCTTACCGCGCCCGCCGCGACGAGATCCTCGCCGACAAAGGCTACGTGGACAAAGTCCTTGCTGAAGGAGCCGAAAAAGCCCGTGCCGTCGCCCGCAAGACGCTCAGCCGCGTGCGCGATGCGGTCGGTTTGGGTTAACGCTTATTCTTCCTTGCATGTTTGTGGCCATGCCCCGGCTTCCGAGGTGGTGCGCTTTTGATTTCCCGTTCGGGTTGTTTGCGATGGTCCTGCCGCTCCGGTCTGTGTGAACGAGCACCCTTGCCCGGTTGGACAATGAGTTGGAAATCGACCTGCTTTTTCACGCTGTCCACCTTGTAGATCTGCACGACGACGTTGTCGCCGAGACGGATCACGCGGCGTGTGTGGCGGCCGATGAGCTGGCTGCTGGCGGGGTCGAACATGTAGAAGTCGTCGGGAATTGCAGACAGCGGCACACCGCCGCTCATCCCGAGCTCAGGCACATCGACAAAGAAACCAAAGTTCCGCACGTCGGTGACCAGCGCGGCATACTGCTGCGGCTTCTTGGAGGCAATTTGTGCCTTGAGGAAGGCATAGAGCTTCACGTCCTTGCTGTCACGCTCAGCGTCGGCGGAGTTCTTTTCCGTGGCGGTGATGTGATCGGCGATCTGCTTCGCCACGCCCGTCTGCATCTCCACTTTGTCAAACAACGAGCGATGCACGACGAGGTCGGCGTAACGGCGGATCGGCGAGGTGAAGTGCGTGTACTTCGTCTTCGCGAGTCCATAGTGCCCAAGCGGCTCCACGGCGTATCGCGCACGCATGAGCGAGCGCAGGAAACCGATCTTCAACGCGGGGCCGATCGGCAGAGTGCCCAGCTTTGCGAGCAGCTTCTGCACCTCCGGACGGTGATTCAGGTTTCCGCACGGCACGCGATGGCTGAGGACGTCCTCGCGATAATCGTTCAGCTTCTTCTCCTTCGGCGATTCGTGAATGCGATACACGCTTGGCCGGTTCAGTGCCATCAAACGACCCGCGACCGCCTCATTGGCCAGGAGCATGAATTCCTCGATCAACTGATGCGAGGCATCATTTTCCATGCGGTCGATGCGCAGCACGCGCCCGCGCTCGTCGAGCCGGATCTTGTTCTCCGGAAAATCCATGTCGAGAGAACCGTTGCGAAAGCGCAGGTGACGAACCTTCTGCGCCACGGCGTGCGCATCATGCAGCATCTGCTCGATCTCGCCCGCCGGCGGCCGTTGCAACGTCGCAAACGCCTCCTGATAAGTGAAACGACGCTTCGAGTGGATCACGGCGGCATAAAACTTCGAGCTGACGACGTGGCCATCCTTTGACAGCACGAATTCCACACACTTCGTGAGACGATCTATGTTCGGTTTCAACGAACAGAGTTCATTGCTCAATACTTCCGGCAGCATCGGGATCACGCGATCCACGAGATAGGTCGAGTTGCCGCGCTTCTTCGCCTCCACGTCCAACGCGCCGCCCGGACGCACGTAGTGCGACACATCGGCGATGTGAACCCACAGCCGCCACTGATCGTGACCGTGCTTTTCGATGCAGATCGCGTCGTCGAAGTCCTTCGCGTCGTCAGGATCAATGGTGATGACGTTGTGCGGGCGGCAATCGACCCGCCCGGCGCATTCCTCGGCGCTTGGCTGGTTGTCAGAACGCGATTTGGCGATGGTGTGCGCCTCATGCAGCACACTCTTCGGAAAACTCAGCGGCAAATCGTAATGACGCAGCACGGAGAGCATGTCCACACCTTCCGCGTCCGGCGCGCCAAGCACCTCGACGATCTCTCCTTCTGGTGAAGTCTGCCGCGATTCCCAAGCGGTGATCTCCACGACTACTTTGTCGCCCGAATTGGCTTTTCGTCCCACATCACGCGGTTCGGGAACATACACCGCACCCGGCAGGCGCGGATCGTCCGGCGTCACGTGCAGGAACTTCTTCGAGCACTGCAATGTGCCGACGAAGCGCGTGCGCTTGCGTTCCAGAACGCGCACCACGCTGCCGCTCTGCTCCTGCGGTCCGGGTTTGCGAAATCCCTGCGGCCGCACGTCAAGACGTACGAGCACACGGTCGCCATGCATCGCGGTGTCTGTGGCACTTTCCGGAATGCTGATTTCGCCGATGCCCGCCTCGTCCGGCTGCACAAAACCGCGTCCTCCGCGCGTGATTTGAATCACGCCCGGAATCAAGTCCGCCTCCTTGGCCACGATGTAGCGATTGCCCTTCGTGCGGATGATTTTTCCCTGTTTCTCCAGGCTTTTGAGCAGGCTTTGCAGCACCTGCTGTTGATTGGGCTTCAGGCCCAGTTGGGAGAGCAGCTCCGGCACATTCGAGGGCACATAATCCTCACTGCCAAGCAGCCCCAATATTCTCTTATCCATTCGCCACTATGCCATCATTCGGAAAGAAAACGAGTTTTTCATTCATCTCGACCCCGGCGGCGGTCTGAACTCGCGATTGATGACGAGTCGCAACCTGCGCATCGCGTTGTCCAAATCCTCACGCATCGCCGCGAGTTCAGGTTCCAGTTTTTCATCCACCGGCGTGCTCATCAAACGATCAAATCGCTCCAGCAACGGCTGCCCGTCCTCACGCAATCCACATTGCTCGATCAAATCACGCACCTGCGCCGCCTGCGCACGTGTTTCGGCGATCAACATCATCACCTCGTCCTCGTTCTTCTTATCCGCCTCCAACAGACGCAACTGCTGACAATGAAACAACCGGCAGCGTGTCGGCCGCTTCTCATAGATCTCACACTTCAGCTCCTTCAATGCCGGACACGGCTGCTCCATGTGATACCCGCCATCCTTGCTGCGAATCCGCATGCCCAATTTCGCCAGCTCCGCCGCACAATCGCCCGGCTGCATCTTCACGATCTGAAACATCGTTCCGTCACAACACATTCCGCACGAGGTGCAAAGACGCGTGGCGGCAGAGGCAAAATCATCCGGGGACATGGCTGGTCACGTTTTTTGCACCGCCAGTTCCAACACCTGGATCGTCTGCCGCACATTGGCTTCAAGATCGAGCGGCATCCGGGTTTTCACAGGGCCGGCATTCCTACCACGAGCGCGCCAGTGGTTGAGGCACTGGCCGAGGGTGGCGAAGTCGGTCGGATCGTCGAGAACGTGGCCGTTGATGCCAGAGTCGATCAATTCGGAGGCACCGTTGAAGCTGGTGGTGATGGCAGGAATGCCAGCGGCGAGCGCTTCGGTCACCACATTCGAGCAGGGCTCGTAAATCGGCAAAAACGTGAGCACGTCCGCCGCGGCGTAGGCAGTTTCGACATCGGAAAGCGGACCGGTGAGCACCACGTTTGGCGGAATCTTGCCACGCATGCGGTCACGGGTGACGACGAGCAGTTTGAGCGACGGATCATCGCTTCGTGCGGCCATGAACTGCAGCAGCCAGGGCAGCCCTTTGCGTTCCCAGCCGGAGCCGACGAAGACGAGCACGAAATCATCTTCCTTGAGGCCAAATCGCTTGCGGGCAGCCTTGCGGTCGGCGTTTTGAAAGCGTTTCACATCGACGCCGTTGCGCACGAGATGAATGCGCTCCTGCGGGAAGGCCGGAAAATGACGCGCGATCTCATCACGCACCATTTCGGAGTTCACAATGACATGCTTCGTGTTCTCCGGATCGAACGTCCGCTCTTCCAGGGCCAGCATGTTGCGATGAAACGCGCCAAAGCCAACAAGCGCACGCTTCCACCACGGCGCGAACTGCCTGCGACGCTCCAGCCAGACGCGATGCAGGCCATCCCCAGCACGATACACATCCTGGCTCAATGTGCGCTCCAGGCTGAAGACACAGTCAAAGCCCGTCATTTGAAGCGCCCTGCTCACCTCTTCAGCGAAGCGTAGCGGACGCTCGGCACGCGAGCCATCGACAGGCACCGCGTGAAACTGCACGTCCTTCGCCTGCCCCTGCCACTTTTCCGCAAAAAGGTGCGTCTGATGCCCTGCGGCCACAAGCGCGGCCAGCAACCGCTGCAAATACAGCTCCGCTCCTCCGGTGGCGGAAAACTGGCGGCGAATGAGGGCGAGCTTCATGGGAGTAACGCAAGCGTCCCGCTTGCAATTGGAGAATGCAAGCGGGACGCTTGCGCTACGGATGCTTCTGCTTCCACTCGTCGAAGCTGGCCTTGGGTGTGCGAAACACCGCGCCACAGCGCGGGCAGGTGATCTCGGCCATCCCGTCGGCGAAAATGTGATCCAAATCGTCCTGTGGCAGGCGCATGATGATTGGCATGAGCCGCTCCACCGAGCAGCCGCATTCGAAAACGTAGCCGCGTGTCTCCAGCAGCGTGAGATGCTCGGTTTGCTCGAGTTCGAGCACATTTTCGAGCGCGAGTTCGGTCAGCCAGATTTCATCGCAGTCAGGTTCGGCGGACACTTGGACGAATTCTTCATCGGGGAGGCGGAACAGACGCGTGCGGCGCTGCTCGCTCGTCGTGTAGAATGTCTCGACGGCGCTGAAGATGTCCTCGCCGTGAAATTCGATCATGCTTTGCCGCGCCGGGTGATTTGGACGTGTTGTTTGCGCGATGAAGAGCGCCTCGCCCTCCTGCTTCACATCCTCGGTGAAAATGCGGCCCGCCACACGTCCGGGATGTGTGCCGCCGGTGACAAACAGGTTCGCCCGCTGCGGCTCTTTAATGTGGATCGTCCACGCCGTCGTCTCATCGTGCGGTCGCGAGCACAGATGCAGCGCCAGCGCCGCTAGCGCGTCCTTCAGCATCTGGTCGAGCGGTTCCGCATGCTGGATTCCGTGCTGCATGAGATGCAGGTAATAATCGAGATACAACGGGCTGAAGCGCCCGCGCACGAGCAGCGCGTTGCGCTTCCGCACGAAGTAGGAGCGGAGTTCCACCACGGAGAGTTCCGGTTCGAGCATCTGACTCATGATTTGTTATCTCATCGGATGAAGAAGGTTGCAAGTAGCGCGGACATTCCTGCCAGCGAAGATCGCTTCCATCGCGGGCAGGATTGCCCGCCCCACTCACCTCCCGGCCACGCCGCGGAACTTCTGACGGTAGGCACTGGGCGTGGTGCCCATGACCTCGCGGAAACGGCGGTTGAAGTTGGCGAGGTTGCGATAGCCGCAGTCCATCGCGATGTCGGTGATGTTCCCGGCGTCCTCCGCCAGCATGCGGCAGGCGCGGCCGATGCGCACTTCATTGACGTATTCCGGCACCGTTTTGCCCGTGCGCGAGTGGAAGAAGCGGCTGAAGGCCCCGAGGCTGAGGTGCGCGAGCTTCGCGAGCCGTTCGCGATCGATCTCCTCCGTCAGATGTGTGTGAATGAAGTCCACGACGCGCTCCATGCGTCCCTGGTCGGCGGATTCGAGCTTCGGCTCGTAACTCGCGCTCGCGAGCTGTTTGAGTTCGCTCGAATTCGCCAGCGTGTTGAGGATGGCAAGCAGTTCGATCACGCGCGCAAGCCCCTCGCTCTGCGCGAGGCGCTTCATGTGCGCGGCCACGGCCACGCGTGTGGCTCCGCGCACTTCCAATCCGCGTGCGGCACGTTGTAGCAGCCGCTTCACCGGCTCGACCTCGGGCAACGCGAAGAAATCACGCCCGAGGAAGGTATCGTCGAAGCGCACGATGATCGCGTTCACCTGCCGCGCTTTGCCGCCGGTGTCCTGATGCCAGACGTGTGGCAGATTCGATCCGAGCAGCACGATGTCGCCATCGGTCAGCGTGCCAATGTTATCCCCGACCACTCGATGCCCGCTACTCTCGATTGCCAGCGTGAGCTGATACTCCGGATGGAAGTGCCAGCGCGTGCCGTAGTCCGGACCATGCACTACCTCGCAATGGAACGACTCCCATTGGCGCTTGGGGACTTTTTCGAAGACGGGCTTCATGCGAAGAGGTTTACAGTGTTTTGCGGTGGTTGACGATAGTTTACGGTTGTTTCAACCAACGCCAACAACGGCCAACCACCGTCAACAACTGTAAACAACCGTCAACTTCTGGCTACTCCTCATCCTTGTCCCCTTCCCCGGCCTTCTTGCCACGAAGCATGGCTTCCATGAAGGCGTCGAGGTCGCCGTCCATGACATCGGAGATGTTGCTGGTCTTTTCGCCGGTGCGGAGGTCTTTGACCATCTGGTAGGGCTGGAAGACGTAACTGCGGATCTGGCTGCCCCAGCCAATGTCGCTCTTCTCGCCGTATTGCTTGCTGAGTTCGGCTTTGCGCTTGTCGTCCTCGATCTGGTAGAGCTTCGCCTTGAGCATCGCCATCGCCTTGGCGCGGTTCTTTGGCTGGCTGCGCTCCACCTGGCACGCGACGATGACGCCGCTGGGAATGTGCGTGAGTCGCACGGCGGTTTCGACCTTGTTCACGTTCTGGCCACCTTTGCCGCCAGCACGATAAGTGTCCACCTTGAGGTCCTCGTCACGAATCTGAATGTCAATGTCCTCTTCGGAGTCGGGCGTGACATCAATGGAGGCAAAGGACGTGTGGCGCTTCTTCGCCGCATCGAAAGGCGAGATGCGCACGAGACGATGCACGCCGCGCTCGGTTTGCAGGAAACCGAAGGCGTTCTCGCCAATGACTTCGAGCGTCGCTGAGCGTGTGCCGACATCGTCGCCGGCCTCGTGGTCGATCAATTCGACCTTGTAGCCCTTGCGCTGGCACCAGCGCTGATACATGCGCATGAGCATGTCCGCCCAGTCGCAAGCCTCCGTACCACCAGCGCCGGAGTGGATGGTGATGAAGGCGTTGCCGCGATCAAACGGCCCCGCGAGCAGCAGCTCCAGCTCGTAAGCCGAGATGTCAGTGGTGAGCTTTTTATACTCCTGCTCGACCTCGCGCCACGTCTCCATGTCACCGGCTTCCTTGCCCAACTCGATCAGGCCGTCGAAGTCGTTGACGCGTGATTCGAGGTCGGTCAGGGGGCCGACCTTCTTTTTGATGACATTGCTGCGGTCGATGATCTTCCGTGCCGCGTTCGCGTCATCCCAAAAGCCGGGGGCGCCCATGCGGTCCTCCAGCATCGCCAGCTCGTCCTTCAATTTTGGGACGTCAAAGATACCTCCGGAGTTCGCCGAGCCGGGCTTTCAGGGCCGCGGTGTCGAGAGCTTGGAGGTCAGTGAGGATGGTCTTGCTGGAGGTTTCCATGCATCGTAGATAGCGGCTGGGCGCGTGAGTTCAACGCCTTTGTCATCATGGAGAAAACGGAGGCCATTCTCATCGGACGCACGCGTTACGCGGAGAGCAGCCTCATCGTGCAATGGTGCTCGGCAGACCTTGGCCTTTTCAAAACGATGGCCAAGGGTGCGCTGCGGCCCAAATCGCCGCTCAATGGCGTGCTCGACCTCTTCATCTCCGCCGAACTGCGTTTCGTGCGCAGCAAAACCGGCGATCTGCACACGCTGGCCGAGGCGAGATGGACGAATCCACGTCTCGGCCTGCGCGAAAGCTACGGCCGCGTGCTCGCCGCCACCTATCTCGTCAAATTGATCGCCCTCGTCGCCGAAACCGGCTCGCCGATTCCCGAGATTCACGAGTTGCTCGTCAAAGCACTCAATTACCTCGCCGCAAAAGATCCCGTGCCAGCGCTCATCACACGTTTCGAACAACGCCTCGCCGAAATCCTCGGCATCATCCCCGAAGGCGACACCACCATGGCCGCCGCCGCGATTGAGGACAGTTTTCATCGCAAACTGCCTGTGCAACGGCGCCAGGTTTTTGATTGGATGACCGGACACCAACGATCTCCATGAAATCTGCACCGAAAGACCGCTCGGGCTGCTTGGACTTCTCCGTCTTGGTGACGGGGCAGTTGATCCTGCTGCTGTTTTTGACGGCTGTGTTCATCGTCATTGATTTCTGGCCGACATACGGCACGCCATTCTTCCGTTACACGGGATCAAACCCTGACGAGTCGGTCTGGAATCTCGGTTTTCCCATAGCCTGGTTCATATACGATGACAACACGCCACCGAATTGGTTCATGTCACCATCCAGGGTCGTTTATGGCCTGATTGGCGCGCAAGCTGTCATCTTGCTGGCCGGCACCCTGCTGCCGTGGTTGCTTCGAAGAAAATGAATCGAGAACCAGCAGCCGGCCTTACATCACACCAGTTCTCTGCCCTCCCACCACTTCTCACCACTCACTCCCCGGCTTAAGACACCCCATGCGCATCCTCCACACCGCAGACTGGCATCTCGGCGCCCGCCTCGTCGAGCGCGACCGCCTGCCGGAGCATGCCGCGTTTGCAGACTGGCTCATCGACACGCTGCGCAGCGAAAAAATCGACGCGCTGCTGCTCAGTGGCGATGTCTTCGACGCCGCGAACCCGCCGCAGGATGCCGTGGCGCTCTACTTCGACTTCCTGAAGCGCCTCGCCGATCTGAAAACGGTGAAGGCCGTCATCACCGGTGGCAATCACGACTCCGCCTCGCATCTCAACGCGCCACGCGAGCTGCTGCGCCGCTTCGACGTGCATGTCTTCGGCCACGCCGGTGAAAACATCGTCGATCTCGGCGGCGCGGTCGTCGCCGCCGTGCCGTTCCTGCGCGAGCGCGATCTGCGCCAGGCCACCGCGGGCGAAACAATGGGCGAAGTCCACCAGCAGGTCACGGGTGCGATCCGCGCGCATTACACCGCGCAGCTTGAGGCCGCTCGTGCGCTGGCGAAAAAGCGCCCCGTCATCGCCATGGGCCACCTCACCGTCCTCGGCGCCACCACCAGCGACAGCGAACGCGACATCCACATCGGCAACCTCGGCGCCGTCGGCGCGGACATCTTCACCGGATTCGACTACACCGCCCTCGGCCACCTGCATCGTCCGCAACGCGTCGCTGGCAACGAAACCGTGCGCTACAGCGGCTCACCCATCCCCCTCAGCTTCTCCGAGGCCGCCGATGCCAAATCCGTGGTCCTCATTGAAACCCAGCCGGATGGAAACACCGCAGAGACGAGAAAACCGCAGAGAAATCCATCTCAGAACTCATCTCTGCGGTTATCCAATCTCTGCGGTGTAAAAATTCAGACCCTCGAAATCCCCGTCACCCGCCAGCTCATCCGCATCACCGCAAACCGCGCCACCCTCGCCGCCGATCTCGAAAAAGTGCCCGGCGCAGCCTGGGCCGAAGTCACCGTGAAGCTCGACGTCCCCGAGCCCGACCTCGACCGCCAGATCCGCGAAGCCGCCGCTGGTCGTTTCGATGTTTTGAAAGTCCTCGCCGATCTTCCCGCCGCCGAATCTACCGCCTGGCAGCAAACCGGCCCCGCCCTCCACGACCTCCAGCCCCGCGACGTCTTCCGCGAACTCATGAAGGAAAAGCAGATCGAAGGCGACGAACTCAGCGCCGTGTTTGACGAGTTGCTGGCGATCCGGGAGGCGAAGGTGATTGGATAAGTATCGCAAGCACTTAATTTGGAGCATTCATTCTAACAATGTCACATTCGCCCATCTATTTCGATTGGACCCAAGCTAATGGGGATAGCGTAGCTCAGCTAACGGCTATAACCGGAGATCCAGGTCATTTGTGGCCTTATCCTGTGGAAGCATTGCCAACACAGGTGGCTCACGGCTTTCCGACTCAAATGCAGGATTGTTTCATCTCGGGGTATCTGGACCCGAAAGCAGTCGAGGGTGATGTCACTGCAGTTGGAGAGTTGTTAATCACAAGAGACCACGAGAAGAGTCCTGAGTCTGGAAAGGCTTACATTTATGTGGTCGCGGTCGATGAGAGTTCTATCCCTTACTTCCGAGGACCATTCAAGCCAGTTCCTGAACACTACTATAGTCAGCAGAAAGGTGTGCCTTTAGATAAGCTATTTGGCAGAGTCGATCTCGACGACATGTCTTGTCGAATCGTTTAAGGAAAAGAGGTTTGCAGCACCATCTCCTCCATCTCGATGTTTCACATCCGCATTTTACTCCAGAAACTCAACCACAACCTATGAGCGACCCATTGAGCAAGTTTGGATCATTTATCGTGAAGAACCTTCGTGATCAGGCTCTGGATGACTTGGAAATGCTTCTTCGTGGTGCTTGGAAATCACCGGCGACGCAAGACATGCAACGCCGACTTGGTTCGCTCACCGATGAGCAAAGGCAGCTCTTCCGCGAGGTTGCTGATCGAATCATCACCACCGGCATGCATGATTTCCTATTTGCGCTTCAAGAGGCTTCAGATGCCAACCAAGGTTTCGAAGTCCAAGTGGATGGATCGAATATCGCGTCCTTGTCTGATGGCCTGCATGGAGAAATCTTTTCTGAGGAAGGTTGGATCGCCAAACACAGCAAGTTTCCTCGCTCGCACGATTGAGTTGCGCCATATCACGAATCTCTCATGCGCCTCCTCGCCGTCCGACTCCAAAACCTCAACTCGCTCAGCGGGGCGCATGAGGTGCGGCTTGATGTGGCGCCGTTGAGCGCGGCGGGCGTGTTCTTGATCACGGGGCCGACGGGCGCGGGGAAATCGACGTTGCTGGATGCGATGACGCTGGCGCTTTATGGCCGCGCGGCGCGTTACGGCAACGACAAGGCGGATGAGATGATGAGCCGGCACACGGCGGAGTGTTTTGCCGAGGTGGACTTCGAAACGGGCGGTCGCAAACTCCGCGCGACGTGGCGTCTGGGGAAAACGAAGTCGGGCAACCTGCGGCCCGTGCAGCGCACGCTGGCCGATGCCACGACGCTCGAGATTCTCGCCGACAAAGGCCGCGAGATGGACCCGATGATCGAATCGCTCACCGGTCTCGATGTCGATCGCTTCCTGCGCTCCGTGCTGCTCGCGCAGGGTCAATTCGCGGCGTTTTTGAAGGCGAAGCCGAACGAGCGCGCCGAACTGCTCGAAAAGATCACCGGCACCGAGATCTACCGCGATCTCTCCATTCTCGCGCATGAAACGCATCGCGAGAAGGACGAGCAGGTGCAGCGCCTCAAGGCCAGCCTCGGCGCAGTGACGGTGCTCGATGACGAAGCCCGCACGAAACTCGAAACCGGCCTCACCGAGGCCCGCACAATCGCCGAACGCCTCACCCTCGAAAGCCAGGCCGCCACGAAGCAATGGCACGATCAACGTGAGCACTCCTCTATCGCCGCCGAACTCACGAAGCTCGCCGAATCCGGTCGCGTGTTGCAAACCTCGCAGGTCGAGGCTGCCGCAGAGGTTGCGAAGACCAAAGCCGCCGCCGATGACACCAAGCAGCAGCGCACGAAGCGCGAACCCGTGTGGGAACAGGCCGCCGGCATGGCCGCGCAGAGCGATCAGCTCGAAAAACAGCTCGCGGAGAGTCGCACGACCTATCAAACCTGGGCCAAGGAGCAGAAGGAGGCCGCATCACGACGCGAAGCCGCCGAGAAAGCGCTCGCGGTACACAACGAAGCCGCGCAGGCACTCGAAGCCTGGCTGAAGCAAAACGCGGCCGATGCGGAACTCGCCGATACCTTGCCGAAACTGCGCATCGCCGTTCGCGAATGGCGCACGGCCTTCGAAAGACTCGCCGAAGGCCGGAAGCGTCATGCGGAAGCACAAACGCTGAACCAGAAGATCACCGGAGCGGAAGCACAGGCCGCCGCGTTGATGAAAAAGGCCGCGGAAAGCACCGCGAAGGCAAAAGCAGATCGCACCGAGTTGGAAAAACTCACAAAAGCCCTCGAAGCGCAACGCGAGGTGACACGGCAGGCGGAGCTGGTGGCCGGATTCGACGAACATCGTCACGATTTGAAGAACGGCGAGCCTTGTCCGTTATGTGGCGCGACGGAGCATCCATTCGCGAGTGACGAAACGAGCTTCGAATCGCAACTGCAAGCCGCGCGGAAGCTGCTGACGAGTTTGGAAAAGCAGCACGAGCAGGCCCAGCGGATGCTGACGCTGCTGGAACGTGACTTGGCGAAGATGGAAGCGGAACTTAGCTCGGAGAAGAACCGGGCGGAGGAGGTGAGGAAGGCGTTGGGTGAGATCGACGTGCCGGATTTGACTGCGCTGGAGGCTGAGGAGCCGGAGAAGCGAAACGTGCTGGATAGTTGCCTTGTTGCTGTGCAACAAGGTCAGGCTCCAGTTGCGCAGCAACTGGGCAACTTTGCTTCGCCACTCAATGCCGAACGTGAACTCGATGCATTGGACAAACGCGCCACCACCTTTACGAAGAAGCAGCAGGAGGCCGCGCAGAAGCTCAGCGAGCGCCAGAAGCTCGAAGGCGAGATCCAGCTCGCGAAGCAGGAAGAAGTGGCGAAGACGAAGCGACTCGATGAGTTGAAGACCGAAGGCGTGACGCTACGCGGCAAGTCGGACGAGTTGAAGGCGAAGCTGAACGAACTGCTCGGCGGCAAAACGCTCGCCGACGATCGTCAGCAGCATGAATCTCGTGTTTCGACTGCCGAGAAGATTTGGCGTGACGCGGAGGCGCAACTGAATGCGCTGCAAACGCAGATCGCCGCCACGAAAGCGAAGCAGGAGCAGCTCGAACAACGCCGGAAGCCCTTCGAAGGCCAAGCGGTGCTGAGTCCGGAGGCATTGAGTGAACTGGAGGCGAAGGCGAAGCGCTTGACTGAGGAGTTTGCGGAGAAGCGCACAGAAGTGGGCTCGCTGGAACAGCAGGTCAAAAGCGATGACGATGCTCGCAAGCGTCGTGAAGCCGGCGGAGCCGAACTGCAGGCCGCGGAGGCCGAGGCGCTGCGCTGGGGCAGGTTGAGAGAGCTGATCGGCTCGGCGGATGGCGCGAAGTTTTCACGCTTCGCGCAGTCGCTCACGTTGCGACAGCTCATCGGACTGGCGAACGAACATTTGCAGGTGCTGGCCGAACGTTATCGCCTCATGGCGGCTCCGGGAGACGAACTGGATCTCAAAATCGTCGATCTCTATCAAGCAAACACTCATCGACCAATCGAAAGCCTTTCGGGTGGTGAAACTTTTCTTGCGAGCCTTTCCCTGGCACTCGGCTTGAGCGCGATGTCGAGCCGACATCATCCCATTGACTCACTCTTCATCGACGAGGGCTTCAGCACTTTGGATTCGGAGACACTGGAGACAGTCTTGTCGACCTTGGAGAATCTGCGATCCCAAGGGAAAATGATCGGCCTTATCTCCCATGTTGACCTGCTCAAAGAGCGGCTGACGACACAGGTTCAAGTGATTCGTAAACCGGGAGGAATGAGCGAGATCAAGCTGGTGGCGTGATTTGCACCCACAGCGCCTCCAGCCGCTTCACGCTCACTGGCTGCGCGGTTCCCAGCTCCTGGGCGAAGACTTGGACGCGGTATTCTTCCATCATCCAACGGAAGGTTTCGTGCTGGGATTTGGGGACGTGGGACTGCCAGCCGTCGAAGTCGGAGATGAGCAGCGCCTTGTCGGCGTCTTTGGCGGGGTTGTTCTGCCAGCGTTCGTTGCGGATTTGAACCGCTTTCAAAAAGCGCGGCAGGTGCTGAAGTTGATCGTGCGGCGTTTGCGCGAGGAGATCGTCGGGGATGAGGCGTTTGAGGTCCGCTTCGAGACCGGGATAACGTTTCGGCAGAGCGAGAAGCTTGGAACGCAGATCGTGGATCTGGGTGAAGAGCGTCTTGACGCGATGCGTGACGGCGGGGAGATCGCGGCGGAAGGTTTCGCAGAGTGCGTTAAAACGTTTTTCGGTGAGCGGGAACAGCGGCTGCAGGCGCAGCAGATGTGCGAGGATGTGTTCTCGCGCGTGTTGCTGGAGTTGATCGGCGCTGCCTTTCGACGCAGCAGTGGTGAGTTGCGTGAGCGCGGCTTGAAAGGACGCGGGCTGTTGCGGCTTGGCGGAGGTCGAGCCGATGGAACGGAGTTCCTTCCACAGCCATGCAATGTCCTTGCTCAGCACGTTCTCAGCGAGCTTGCGCACCGCGGCGGGGGTTTCGCGGACAGCTTCGTGGGGCGTGCGGAACATGCGCACATCGACTTCGCTATCACGCAGGGCGAGACCAAGATGACCGAGAACGGGCGCGGTGCCGATGTGTTCGACGATGATGGTTTCGGGCAGATCGCCGAAGCTCCAGGATTTAAGCGCGTAGCGTTCGATGCGCGGCAGCATTTTCTCCCACGCGTTCGAATTGAGATGCTGCTGCTTTTCGACAGTGCTGCGAATGGCATCAAGATCGCGGCCGGATGTGAGAACGGTGTTCTTTTTCGGATCGAGCACCTCCACACGCGGCTGAAGGTGCGTGGGAAGGCTTTGCGGCGGCCAGTCCTCGGCTTTGACATGAATGCGATAGCGGCGCGTGATGAAATCGGCGAGCGCGGTGAAGAAGTCTTCGCGTCCGGGATCGAACTCGGTGGCGATTTCGCGCGCCTTGGGATCAATGGGCATCAGATCGCGGCGGATGACCTTCGGCAGCGCACGCAGCAGGGTGTTGGCGATTTCCTCGCGCATGCCGGGCACCATCCACTGCACCTGGCCGCTGGTGAGATGCGATGCGAGCTGCAGCGGTACCTTCACGGTGACGCCGTCATGCTCTTCGCCCGGCTTGTAGTGGTAGGCGACTGGCAGGACGGTGTTGGCGAGAGCGACCTGATCCGGAAACTGCTGCAAGTCGGCCTCAAAGTCCTCACCGGCGGTGAGATCATGCTCGGTGGCGCAGAGGAACTTCGGATCGGTCTCGCTGCGTTCTTTGACGACACGATTGAGGTCATGGATCGACGAGACGTTCTTCAATCGCGTGTCGTAGAAGCGGAACAGACGTTCCTCGACGGCGTAAACGCGGTTGCTGCGCACGCGGGTGAGCATCGTCTCGATCTTCTGGCGCAAAGCGTTGTTCTGGGCGTAGAAGCGCAACGTGATGGGGCTGTCCTGATGATCGATGAGAGCACCGCGGATGAAAAGCTGCGTGGCCGCGACGGGATCGACCTTCAGGAAGTCGATGGAACGCCGCGTGATTTCCAGGCCGTGCAGCATGACGCGTTCGATGCAGGTGACGCGTCCGGCCTTCTCATTCCAATGCGGTTCGCTGTGCTTGAAGGTGCACAAATGCGCGCCGAGCTCCGCAATCCACTCCGGCAGCACTTTGGCGACGGTGCGCGCAAAAAGCTGCGAGGTGTGCACGATTTCGCCCGCGACGATCCAGGCGGGCTGTTTCGATTTTTCCTGACCGGGCTTCGGTTTGGCGTTCTTCTCGCGGCGCTCGTAGAGATTCGAGCCGGGGAAGATGGTGACGAGGCGGTTGCCGCCGGCCTTGTAGGTGTTGCGTTCTTCCTTGAGCGCGATGTGGCCGAGTTGCGCGACGAGGACGCAACGGTGAATGGCGGCGTAGAGGCGTTCGGCTTCACCGCAGAGGGGCAAAGAGGCAGAGGACGCAGAGGTTTGGCCTGATTTCTGTGAACTCAGGCTCTTCTCTGCGATCTCTGCACCTCGGCCTCTCTGCGGCAAATTCGAGATGCCTGGACGTTCGGTTTGGCCGCAAAGAGGCGGCGAGGCAGAGGGGGCAGAGTTTTGATTTTTTAAACCATCGCTGAAGACGTCGCAGAGCTGCTTCCAGATGTCGCGCCACTCCTGCATGCGGGTGAAGGAGAGGAAGTTCTGCTTGCAGAACTTGCGCAGGGCGTTGCGTGAGTTGCCGGTGGGTTCGGGCGATGCGTTCCAGATCTTGAGCAGCGAAAGGAAGTCGGAGTCGGGTGCGGCGAAGGCTTTGTGCGCGGCGTTGGCGAGTTCGCGTTTCTCCTCGGGACGTTCGCGCGGATCGGGCACGCTGAGACCGGCGGCGATGATGAGCATCTCCGGCAATGCTTTTTCAACACGCGCCTGCAACAGCATGCGGCCGAGCGTGGGATCGAGCGGCAGTTTGGCGAGATCGCGGCCGAGTGGTGTGAGCTCGTGCATGTCGTTGAGGCTGCCGAGTTCGTGCAGCAGTTCGTAGCCGGCACGGATCGCGGCGCTGACGGGCGGATTGATGAAGGGGAAGGTCTCGATCTCGCCAAGCCCGAAGGCCTTCATGCGCAGGATGACCTCGGCGAGGTTTGCACGCTGGATTTCCGGCGTGGTGAAACGGTCGCGCTTGGCGAAATCCTCGAGATCGTAGAGGCGGATGCACAAGCCTTCGCGCACACGACCGGCGCGACCGGCGCGTTGATTGGCGCTGCTTTGCGAGACGGGCTCGACAGGCAGGCGCTTCGTGCGCGTGCGCGGATTGTAGCGGCTCATGCGCGCGAGGCCGGTATCGACAACGACGGCGATGCGCGGGATGGTGATGGAAGTTTCGGCTACGTTCGTGGCGATCACGACGCGTCGTTTCGGCCCCGGCGAAAAGATGCGCTGCTGCTCCGCCGCTGGCATGCGGCCGTAGAGCGCCAAGACTTCGAAGCCGCGCCCAAGACGGCCATCGAGCAAATCGCGTGTGTCGCGGATGTCGCGCTCGGTGGGCATGAAGACGAGCACGTCGCCGTCGTTCGTTTCGATGAGCGCGTTTTCGACCGCGGCCACAGCACCGTCGATGAAACCGAGGTCGTCTTCATCGGTCGCGAGTGGAGCGTAGCGGATTTCGACCGGGTAGGTGCGGCCGGAGACTTCGATGATGGGTGCGCCGCCGAACGCCTGCGAAAAGGCCTCGGTGTCGATGGTGGCGGAGGTGACGATCAACTTGAGATCGGGCCGTTTTTTCAACAGCCCAACGAGATAGCCGAGCAGGAAGTCGATGTTGAGCGAGCGTTCATGTGCTTCATCGAGAATGAGCACGGAGTAGGAGCGCAGCATCGGGTCGCTCTGGATTTCGGCGAGCAGGATGCCGTCTGTCATGAACTTGACACGCGTCTCGCGCGTGGTGTCATCGTTGAAGCGCATCTTGCAGCCGACCTCGCGGCCCCAGGGTACCGCCAGCTCTTCCGCGACACGTTTGGACACGCTCATGGCAGCGACGCGGCGCGGCTGCGTGCAGCCGATCATGCCACGTGCGTCAGGAAACGCCTCCAGGCACATCTTGGGAAGCTGCGTGGTCTTTCCAGAGCCGGTTTCACCCGCGAGGATGACGACCTGATGGTTCCGAATCGTTGCGACGATCTCGTCACGGCGGGCCGTGATGGGCAGATCTTCAGGATAACGGATTCGGAACATGGGGGAGGCGAGTGTAATCAGGAATCGAAAATCGCGAGTGAGGAATGCCGCGAATGCGTATTGTCGGGGATGGAATCCTCACGAACGAAGGCATCACCTCAAGGCGTGTGCGCCATCACGGGCAAGTCGTATCCCTTGTCCAAGCTCATCCTGCTGCGGGAATTGCGGCCCAACATCGTGGAAACGCTGCGCGGGCATCACCCAAACCTGACGGAGGAGTCCCTCTTGAGCGCCAATGCCGTGAATGCAGCGCGACTGGAATATGTGCGTGGTCTGCTGGAGACCCAGATGGGCGATCTGAGCAAACTGGACGAGGAGGTGGTGGAAAGTCTGCACAAACACGAGGTGTTGAGTGAACGTCCGCTCTCGGAAACAGAGGAGGTGCAGCAGCTCACGTTTGGCCAGCGACTGGCGGACAAGATCGCGGATTTCGGCGGGAGCTGGACGTTCATCATCCTGTTCTGCGTGTTCCTGGGACTGTGGATCGTGATCAATGCGGGTGTGCTGCTGGCGCGGCCCTTTGATCCGTATCCCTTCATCCTGCTGAACCTGATGCTGTCGTTCCTGGCATCGCTGCAGGCGCCGGTGATCATGATGAGCCAGAACCGGCAGGAGGCGCGCGACCGCCAGCACGCGGAGGGCGACTACAAGGTGAACCTGAAGGCCGAGCTCGAAATCCGTCACCTGCACGAAAAGGTGGACTACCTGCTGCATCAGCAGGCGACGCGGCTGATGGAGGTGCAGCAGATTCAGATCGAACTGCTGCGCGAACTGGCGCACGGACGAGGACGCTCTCCAACGTAAGTCAGATCGAGCGTGGCAGCGGGCCTTTCGGACGGAGTGTGATGTTGTGCGCGGGCACCTTCGCTCCCGCCTTGATCCATTCGCGCAGAGTGCGGGCCTCGTGCTGGCTGATAGCGTGGCCGCTGGGTGGCATTGCTCCGGGAACTTCATCCGGGAAGGTCACCACTTGGAAAAAGCGGCTCGCCTCCGGTTTGCCGGGCACGATCCACTGTGAGCCGACGAGCTTCGACAGCGCGTGCGTGTCGTTGATCGGCGGCATGGTGGAGAGGCGGTTGTCACCGTGGCAATGAACGCAGTTCGTCTCGAGAACGGCGCGGACCTCGGCGAAGTCTTTTCCCTCCGCCGGGTTTGGGGGCGGAATGGTGCAACTGGCGAGCACGGCGGCAAGAACGCTGGTGACGAGGGTGGACGGCTTCATGACCCAGCATGCGTGCATTTCGTCCAGAGGAAATGAGAATGCTGCGCGCCCATTGGCTCACTCCTCGCCTTTGAAGTAATCGATCTCGGACATCTCGAAGCACTTGCGCTGAGGCTTGGTCATCCATTTGCCGGAGTCGGGGTAGTGGATCACATCCGCCTGCGGCTGGTCGGCGATGACCAGGAACGTGAGGTCCTCGGTGCCGGTGTTGATGATCTGATGTGCCTCGCCGGGCGGAAAGACGAGGTAGTCGCCGGCTTTGATCGCCTCCTTGTCCTTCGGTGTCCGGACTTGGCCGCTGCCGGAGAGGATGTAATAGGCCTCCCATTGGGCCGAGTGCTCGTGGAGCGGGAAATTGATTTGCCCCGGCGGGATGCGGTGGATTTCGAGGTCGAAGGGATGCCCACCGCCCCAGGTACCGACGTCCTTCTGCCCGCCAGCAGCGATGGAAAGCGCCCGGCGGGCGAGGCCATACTTGCCCTTCGGGGAGTTTTGCGTGGTCCAGGGGAGGTCATCGGCGTGGGTGCGGGTCATGGGCCGCCTCTTAGCACGAACGAAGACGGTCTGCCGCCTGCGGGAGCGACTTTTTTGGATTTCCCGGGCATCCGAGCTTGCCAAAGGGGCGTTTCCCATGCAGTTAGAATCATTCTAATTCTAAATCATGCCCCCCTCCTCCAATCGCCCTTCTGCCAAGCCCACCGGCCTTGAGTGCCGGATGGCTGTGCTCGGAACCGATGTGCGTCTGACGCCGCACCGTCGGGAGGTCTTCGATGTCCTTGCCGCCTCCACGGATCACCCCACGGCCTACGAGATTCTCGACCGAGTGAAGGCGCGATCTCCCGGCATGTCCCTTGCCACGGTTTATAATTGTCTTGAGCACCTCACCTCGGCCGGGCTCATCAAGCTTGTCCACCTCGAGCGCGGACAGTCCCGTTACTGCGCCAACCTGCACGAGCACGTCCATTTCCACTGCGAAAAGTGCGGCAAGGTCATCGACGCGCATCCTGCCGCCGACTTCGACCCGGCGAAGTTCTGGAACCTGCCGAAGGGCACCAGAATCACCCGTACCGACCTCGCCATCCACGGCGTCTGCGAAGACTGCACCGCCGAGTAATTCGTCAATCCTCATCCTGAATTCGTCACTTTTCCTTTTTCCCCCACATGTCCCTAGTCATCAACAACCTCCACGCCCAGATCCCCGGCCGCGAAATCCTCAAAGGCCTCACCCTCACGATCAATCCCGGTGAAGTCCACGCGATCATGGGCCCGAACGGCTCCGGCAAAAGCACGCTGAGCAAGGTGCTTTGCGGCCACGAAGACTACGAGGTCACCAGCGGCGAGGTGCTGCTCGATGGACAGAACATTCTCGACATGGAAGTCGATGCCCGCAGCCGCGCCGGCCTGTTTCTCGCCTTCCAGTATCCGCATGAAATTCCCGGCGTGAGCAACGCCAACTTCCTTCGTGCAGCCTTGAAGGCACGCTTGCCGCAGGGCGAGGACATCGACGCCGTGAAGTTCTACAAGCAACTCTACGCTCGCATGGACGCGCTGGAGATGGACCGCAGCTTCACCAGCCGCAGCGTGAATGAAGGCTTCTCCGGCGGCGAAAAGAAGCGCAACGAGATCCTCCAGCTCATGATGCTGGAGCCGAAATACGCCATCCTCGACGAAACCGACTCCGGCCTCGACATCGACGCGCTGAAGATCGTCTCCCGGGGTGTGAACGCCATGCGCAGCGAGAACCGCGGCTTCCTCGTCATCACGCACTACCAGCGTCTGCTCAATTACATCCAGCCCGACATCGTCCACGTCCTCAAAGACGGTCGCATCGTCAAAACCGGCGGCAAGGAGCTCGCTCTCGAGCTCGAGGCCAAAGGCTACGACTGGGTCCATGAGGAGATGGCCGCAGCGGCGTAAGCAGCATTTAAGTTATGAGCATTCAGACACGACAACCAAAGCTAACGAGAAGCTTCGCTGTTCTGGCGAGTGTAATCGTCATGCTGATCAGTTCTTGTGCTCATGAGTCCGCTCCAAAACAGAGTTATGCAGGAAAGCTCACCTATCCTGAAACACGGATTGCTCTCCCCCACGGCCTGGCTCTAACTCACCACGCCGGTGAAATCGGGGACGAGGATGTCCAAGCAGATGATGCAGAGGTTAAAGCGAGAACAACTTCAACCTATCATCTGACGAATGGTGATGGCCAAATGCTGGCAAGCTGTGGTTCAAGCTTGAGCGATCCCAAGTTCTGCGGGGAGTTTGAGTCCTACAATCGACAATATGATGATCTGACAATATTCGTCAGCAAAACAGGACGCACAGTATTAATCATTGAAGATCGTTCGCCGTGTTACCCACACATTGAACTCCGTCTCATGCGACAAAAGGCTGACGGGAAGTGGGAGTCATCAAAGCTGATTCCACCACACTTTCGAACGGACACAACCAAGACGCCTGTCGTCAATCCTTACGGCTCTTTCGCTGGAATCGAAGGCGTGACGGACTCGTCTGTGCTGTTTTCTCACAACAAGCGTCATTGGACCGAACCCTTCGCAAAGATTGAAGCACCCCGGTCACATCCAACCTGAAACTTTAAACCTGTAACTCTTCAACTTTATGGTCACCGCCCCAGAACCCGTCGAAAACGACATCTCCGACATCAAGGTCGACAGCGTGGGGGATTTCTTCTTCCCTGAGCGCAACAAGTATGACTCAGGCTTTGGTCTCACCGAGAAGACGATTGATTACATTTGCGATGTGAAAGGCGATCCCGACTGGATTCGCGAGTTTCGCAAGAAGGCGCTCGCCACTTTCAACTCGAAGCCCATGCCCACGCATTGGGCCACGAAAGACCTCGAGAACATCAAGTTCGACGAATTCCGCTACTACCTCAGCGACGGCCAGAAGCCGAAGCGATCGTGGGATGAAGTGCCCGAGGACGTGAAGAAGACTTTCGACCGTCTCGGCATTCCCGAGCAGGAACGCAAATTCCTCGCCGGCGTCGAGGCGCAATACGACTCCGAGGCCGCCTATTCGAACATCAAGGCCGCCGTCGAGGAGCAGGGTGTCATCTTCGTCAACAGCACCGAAGGCCTGCACAAATACCCCGAGATCTTCAAACCGTGGTTCGGCAAGGTCATCCCCACCGGCGACAACAAATTCTCAGCGCTCAACAGCGCCGTGTTCTCCGGCGGTTCCTTCATCTACGTGCCGAAAGGCGTGAAAGTGAAGCATCCGTTGCAGGCCTACTTCCGCATCAACAGCGAGCAGTTCGGCCAGTTTGAGCGCACGCTCATCATCGCCGACGAAGGCTCTGAAGTGATGTACATGGAAGGCTGCACCGCGCCGAAATTTGAAACCGCAACGCTGCACAGCGCCGTCGTCGAACTCGTCGCCCTCAAAGGCGCGAAGATTCAATACGTCACCGTGCAGAACTGGAGCAGCAACGTCTTCAACCTCGTCACCAAGCGCGGCATCGCCCACGAAGACGCCGTCGTGAAGTGGATCGACTGCAACATCGGCAGCCGCCTCACCATGAAGTACCCGGGCGTCGTAATGAAAGGGCGCCGCGCACGTGGCGAGGTCATCAGTATCGCCCTCGCCAACAGCGGTCAGCATCAGGACACTGGGGCGAAGATGGTTCACGCTGCCGACGAAACGACGAGCAACGTCATTTCCAAATCCATCTCCATCGGCGAAGGCCGCGCGACCTATCGCGGCCTCGTTCACATCCCGAAGCACCTCAAAGGCTGCAAAAACAACACCGAGTGCGACGCGTTGCTCATCAACACCAACAGCCGCACCGACACCTATCCCGCCATCAGCGTCCGCGGAAATCAACACGCCACGCAGCACGAGGCGAGCGTCAGCCAGGTCAGCGCCGACCAGATCTTCTACCTCATGCAGCGCGGCCTTAGCGAAGCCGAGGCGATGAGTCTCAGCGTGAACGGCTTCATCAACGATCTCGCCAAGGAATTCCCCATGGAATACAGCGTCGAACTGAAGCGCCTCATCGATCTGGAAATGGAGGGCAGCGTCGGCTAGCGCCAACAATGACGAAACCAGAATGAGGAATGACGAATGAATGCCCAATCACCGCTCAGATTTCTCTTTTTGCGCTCTTTCTCCAAGACCGTCTCAACTCCCATTATTTGCTCTGCTTTTCGTCATTGATTCGTCATTCGACATTCTGTTCTCGCCCATGACCTCCACTTTCTCTCCCGACCCCCAAACAGCTTCCGTGCCTGACGCTCCCACCACTTCCGCTCCCTCCGGCCTTCTCGCGATCATGCCCACACGTGACGAATCTTCCGCGCCCGGCTGGTTCCACGCACGTAGCGAGGCCGCATGGGCTGAATTCCAAAATCTTCCTCTGCCCGGCGTCAAGGACGAGCACTGGCGTTACTCCAACGCGAAGAAAATCGAGCTCGCCGACCACAAACCAGCCGCTGCACCAACTTCCGCACAATCGCAAGCAGCTCTCGCCGTGACGCAGGGGCTCAAAGAACGCGCCGCTCGTTTTGTTTTCGTGAATGACACGCTCGTCGAGTCCGACACCGCCTCGCTGCCCGCCGGCGTGGTTTGCGTGAGCTTCAACGAAGCGCTCAAATCGCATGGCGACGTGTTGAAGGAGCATTTCATGAAGCGCGAGATGACGCTTGGCTCCGCAAAGTTCGCCGCGTTGCATCTGGCGCACGTCAAAGCCGGCATCGTTGTCATCGTGCCAAAGAATGTCGTCATCGAGAAGCCCGTCGAAATCTTCCACTGGGTCGTCGGCGACCACGCCGCCATCTTCCCGCACACGCTCGTCGTCGCGGAGGACAACGCGCAGGTCAGCGTCGTCGATCACTATCGCAGTCTCGAAGGTGAGGGAGGCCTCAGCATCGCCATCGCCGACCTCGTCGGTGGAAACGGCAGCAAGATCACCTACGCCGCCTGTCAGGAGCTCGCGGACGACGCGCAGGCGCTGCATCTCTCCAGCATCGTCGCCGGACGCGACGCCAGCGTGAAGAGCTTTCAGGTGCAGCTCGGCGCCAGCTTCAGCCGCAGCGAAAGCGTGAGCGATCTCGTCGGTGAAGGCTCGCGCAGCGACATGCTCAGCGTATCCATGCCCATTGGGGACCAGGTCGTTGATCAGCGCACTCTGCAAAACCACAGGGCACCTCGTGCCAGCAGCGATTTGCTCTACAAAAACGCGCTCTATGGCAAAGCACGCACTGTGTTCAGCGGCCTCATCACCGTCGATGAAGGCGCGCACTACACCGACGCTTATCAGAAGTGCCGCAACCTGCTCAACAGCGCCGAGGCCGAGGCCAATTCACTGCCCGGCCTCGAAATCAACGCCGACCAGGTCAAATGCAGCCACGGCGCCACCAGTGGCCCTATCAGCGATGAGGAGCTCTTTTACCTCAAGTCCCGCGGCATCAACGACGCCGAAAGCCGCAAGCTCATCATCGAAGGCTTCCTCGCCGACGTGCTCGCCCGCTTCGGCAACAGCGAAGTCCTCGACACTCTCGTAGCGCGCATCGACGAGAAGCTCGAGCGCGCGGCTTGAGCAAAGTGGTCCGCACAGTCCTCTGTGCGGCGATCCGCAACCAGCAGAAGCTCCGAATCACCTTCACTTCAATTGTGAAGCGCGAAGTATCATCGGCCCCCCGCACCGGGGACTGGGCGGACCACTCTATACAAACACCCTCGGCACACGCGCATTGATGTTCGTCAGCACCTCATACGGGATCGTGCCCGCCCAGTCGGCCACTTCCTGCGCCGTGATGACCTCATCGCCATCGCGACCGATGATCGTCACAGCGTCACCATTGTACGCCGTGCCCCATTCGAGATTTACCATGAACTGGTCCATGCACACGCGTCCCGCAATCGGATGCCGTTGGCCGCGGATGATGACCTGACCGCGATTCGACAGCGCACGGAAGTAGCCATCACCATAACCAACGGGCACCGTGACGACGCGCACGGGATGATCGCTCCGCCATGTTGAGCCGTAGCTCACTGGATGCTCCGGCTGCACGACCTTGAAATACACCACCTGCGATTTCCAGCTCAGCGCTGGCTTCACCACGACTGTCTGCCTCGCCTCACGCGACGGATAAACACCGTAAAGCATGATTCCGGGCCGCACGAGGTCGAGATGGCTCTCTGGGAGCTGTAAAATGCCGCTGGAATTCGCAATGTGGCGCTGCGGTGGCTTCAAGCTGCGTTTCTCATAAAACGACAGCACTTCCTGGAAATGCTCGAGCTGCAACCGCGCATGCGTGAGGTCTCCTGCGTCCGCATTCGCGAAGTGCGAGTAAATCCCGGCCACTTCGACGTTCGCGAAGCCCAAACTGGCCTCCAACAGCTTCTCCGCGCTGTACCAATGCACGCCGATGCGCTCCATGCCGGTGTCGATCTTTAGGTGAACTCGCGCCTTTGTCTTCGCGGCAGACGCGGCGTCATCAATCTGCCGCAGTTTGTCGATGGACGAGGCCGTCATCATCAAATCATGCGCGATGAACTGCGGAATCTGCCGCGTGGCCACACCGCCAAAGACAAGAATCGGTTGTGTGATGCCCGCCCGCCGCAACACAACCGCCTCTTCGAGCAGTGCGACGCCAAAGCAGGTCGCTCCATGGAGCGCGAGATGCTTTGCCACCTCGACAATGCCATGCCCATACGCATTCGCCTTCACCACCGGCATCACCGTTGCGCTTCCGACGTGTGCCCGAATCGCGTCATAGTTCTGCGCAATGTGGCCGAGGTTCACCTCGACGTGGGTTGGGCGGATGGCGTCCAATTCGTGTGGCTGGCTGGTGGCGTGGGTCATTCGACCGGAAGACATCGCTGCATGAAGCCGAAGTGCAAGAAGCCTGCGGTCACTTTGCTTCCGCAAAACCAGATTGCATGAGCAGGCCCACCGTTTCGTCGAGTGCCTTGGGGGGGATGTCGCCCCCCTGATTTGTGCAGGCGATCATGGCGAAGCCCTTTTCCGGACTCAGCCAGGCGACGCAGTAGTTCATCGTGTTGCTGCCATTGTGGGTGATCACCCTGCCGCCCCAGCTACGATCCAAAACTTTCCAACCGAAGGCGTAGCCGCCACTGAGCACGGGCGTGTGTAGATGGCGATAGGTTTCAGCCTTGAGCAGCCTCCCTTTGCCGTTCGGTCCGGCAAGATGCTCGGCGATGAAGCGCGCCCAGTCGGTCAGGATGGCATGCACGGTTCCCGCCGGGCCCAATACGGGTGGATTGTCCACGCTGGGGCCGTTCTGCGGCGTGGGAGCACCGTCGGCCAAGTGAGGCCAGGGTTGATCAATCTTTCCCGGCGTGCCCGTGCCTCCGAAGCCAGCCTGCGTCATGCCCAGCGGCTTGAAGATGTGCACCTGCATCAGGTCCTCACACGATTGGTCGTAAACCTCTTCCAACATGTGACCGGCGAGGACGTATCCAAAGTTGGAGTACAAATGCATGCTTCCCGGCGCTGGCAGGTTCTTCAAACCAGCGGCGGCCTCCAAAACGGCGTCACGTTCCTTCATCAAAGCGCGGGCGTTGAGCGGCGTGGGATTCCAAGATGCATTCGTGGGAAGACCCGACCAATGCGTGAGCAAATGCGTCAGGGTCGCCGTCGCCAGGGACGATTTTTTGAGTCCCTTCGCTTTGGGAAAAACATCGCCCAGCGTCGAATCCCAGCGCAGCTTCCCGGCTTCGACCGCAATGCCTGCGAGCGTCGAAGTCATTGCCTTCGTGTTCGATCCCAGATGCCACAGGTCGTCCTTCGTTGCGGCAATCTGGGTGCCCGCCTTTCGCACGCCCGTGACGGCGGTCAATTTGGCTCCGTCCACTGTGACATACGCACCGCCGAGCGCTGGCAGCTTGTACTTCGTGCGAATGCGTTCGAGCTCGGTCGTGACATCCACTGCGGCCCCGCGGGACACCATCGGCATGGACGCCATGGCGGCGACAAAGGTGCGGCGGGAGAGAGCCATGAGACGAGGTTATAGCTAAGGCACCTTGCGGTTGCCAAGCACAAAGCAGCACACCCTCATTTGAACTCGGTCAACTCACACCGATGTCCGCTTGGGTCATCAATTACCGCTCTTCGCCCCCACTCGCTCGAAGCAGGTGGGCTGACAGCCCGGGCTCCCGCCTGGATCAACGTGGCAAACGCCAGGTCCACAGATTCCACAGCAAACCCGATCCGAGTCGTCTCGGTGCCAGACTGTCTTTCTTGCAGCGGATAAACTTCAAAGACAACGCCATGATCCAGTTCGGCGGAGAAATGCTCCGGTCCGTTGCCGTGCCGATGCTTCACGAAATTCAGACCGAGATGTGCATAGAAGGCAGCCAAGGTGGCTGGATTGGCCGCCCGAAGAACAATGAGCGAAAGGCTGATGGCTGACATGGAGTGGCGACGATTTGTCGCCAAACATTCTATGCCGACGAATCGTTGGCTCTCCACATCAATCCAAGAGGGCTTTCAACTTCTCCGCGATTTCGGCAAACTCCTCGTCACTCAGCGCCGGAATCGCGGCGGCGGCGAGGGGCAAGCCCTCTTCTGGCAGCGTGATCCAGGAACGGCAGCCGCCGTAGCTCTTCGAATAGGGAAAGTGCCAGCGCTGCGGGAGCTTGTAGGCTCGCACGAGGGCCACGTGAAGGCAGCTTTCGTCGTCATAGATGAAGCGCTCGCGCACGACATCCTCGTTCCAGATGTGTAGCGGGGCCAGCGCGGCCACCTTGTCCCAATCCGTGACCTTCCACACCTGCTCGAGCGTCGCGCAGCCATCGATATCGACCGTTTGGCGCTCTTCTTCGGGCGGGAAGGCACGTTGCGTGTTCTCGGGCGTCCAACTCAGCTTTTCGGCCTGATTGTGGAACCACGTCGGGAACAGAAAGAACTCGCGATGCTTCCACTGAAAACCGCTGCGGCCCTCATGAATGCCACCCTTGCGCAAAATGATGCTCAAACGGCCCTGCGTGAGCGCGTCGCAGACGAAGGACCATTCTTTGAAACCGGTGGGGGCGGGGAGTTGGGGCATGTTTGGTGATTAGCCGGACGGATGGAGAGAGCAAGGGGCGGTGTGAATGATGCACAAGATCCGCGGATCAAATCGCTCGGGAAGCAGGTGATGGATGTCCCCTCACCCCAACCCTCTCCCCGAAGACAACGCATTTCGAGAAGCAAATCCCCGACGGGGCGAGGGAGAATCATTTTCAAAGCGCGACAACGCGAATCTCCCCTCCCCGACACTGATTCCGCTGCTCCTTGATTCACTTCAGGGAGAGGCCGGGTGAAGGGGCTTCAACCTCAAATCACCACCTGCGGTTCCAAGGCTCTCACCTTGCGCTTCGCATCATCCAGATCGCTTGCCTTGCCCGTTTCAACGAGCCAGTGAGCCGCAATGAGGGCGGAACGTTGAAGACCGAGCTGGCAGTGAAGAAACACGCGGCGACCGGTATTGCGTTCCTGACGGATCAGATCGAGTGCGGCGGCGATGTGATGCGGCTGCAATGGAACGAGATCAAGCAGCGGCAGATTGTGGTAATGCGCGTGCTCGCGGAAGGCCATGGGGGCGTTCGATTCGGCAGTTAAGTCGATCACTGCAAGGTCGCCGCCCTGCGCGAGTTCAGCGGCTTCTTTCTTCGTCACCTTGCGGCTGAAAAAGACGCCCGAAGTCACTTCGTGCCAGCCGGGTGTTCTTTGCAGCCATTTGCGCTGGATTTGCGCCGTGGCGATGAGCACTGGCAGCAAGCACCACTCCGCTGAAGGCGAGAGCGTGCCGTTTTCCTTGCCGAGCAATCGCGACAGGCCCGTGGCATACGCCAATGCCATGATACCGCATGCCACGGCAGGCCAGACGAACACGATCGAGACAAAACTCAACGCCGCACATATCGCTGCACCGATTCCGTAGCGCATGGCAAGAGGTTGTGAGGGATTGCGGGTGCCAAGCTGACGAGGGTCGGGAATCAGCGCAGCGATCACCCAGCCCATGACAAATCCACTCGCGACATCGACGAGGTGATGCTGCCACACGAGCAACGTCGATGCGCCGATGAGGATGAACCACACCTTCACCGCCACGCGCACCTTGCCGGTGAGATGCGCGCCGTAAAACACCCACACGAGCGAGCGCAGGCTGATGTGCAGCGACGGCGCCAGGTTGTAGGGCTGGTCGTTGAAGTAGAGCGCGTGAAAAAACGGCGCCGTCCAGCCTTCCGGCACGGGACGCGGCAGACCGAGCTTGAGCGGGACGAGCAGGAAAAAGGCACCGCTTGCCACGGTCACGGCGATGAGACGCTTTGTGAGCAGATTCAGTTCGACCTTGCTGCCACAGATGAAAAACGCGCCACAAAAGAACAGATCGAGCGACCAGTATGGCAGCACCATCTCCTTCACGAAGGGGATGTGCCGCTCCCATTCAAACATGAAGGTGCCGACATCGGCACGCGTCGAGGTGATGTGGTTGCAACCGCTGTACACGATCACAAAAGTCGCTCCCGCCAGGGCGAGGCGCCAGATCGCGGGCCAGAACAGGCCGGGCTCGCGGGGTGCGCGGTTCATGCGGCCGGTTTGCGTGCGATGCTCACGGTGAAAATGCCAAAGTCATCGATCCACTGCTTCTCTTTTTTGAATCCGGCTGCTTCAACCAGCGCGTCCATTTCGCCCTGTGGCCGACGGCGCATGACCCAATACTGACCATCGCGGTTGGTGAGCGTGCGGGCGATCATTTCGACCTGCGGATGCCACGGCTGGCCGGTGTAGATGAGCCAGCCGCCTGCATTCACCGCAGTGAACAAACCGCGCAACGAACGCTGAAGGCGATCATTGTCCGGAAACAGCTCGTAGAGCCCCGAGACGACGGCGATGGACGGTTTGGGATCGACCGAGGCGAGCGATTGCTCGTCAAACGCATCGCCACGCAGATGCGTGATGCGATCTGTCAAACCCATCTGCTGCGCAGTGGCACGGCCAGTGGCGAGCGCGGACTCGCTCCAGTCGCGACACAGCACTTTCAAATCGCTCCCGACCTCCGCATCAGCCATCGCATCGAGCAAATAGCGGCCCGCGCCACCGGCGATGTCCATGAGTTGAAGTGGCATGTTTGCCTCACGCACCTGCTTCAGGGCCCACCGCAGTGCCTGGCCCATGCATGCACGGCGTTGGCGGATGCCGCGCCAGCCGATGGCATTGATGTAAAAGTAGTCGATGACCTTGCCGATCAGGAGATCGCCGCGAGCCTTGTTCTCATAGACGTAGTCGAGCGACTCGCCGGAGTCGAAACCCGTGGCATGACCGATACGAATGCCCTGGCTGAGTTTTCCAAGGGTGCCGAGGCTGGCGCGTTGCACGATGAATGAAAGGCCTTTGAGCGAAGGCGAGGGCAGGGGCTTCTTTAAATCCGCAAACTCCGCATTCGTGGCCGGATGACTCAGATCGGCCTCAAGCCGCGGCGGCGTGAAGTTTGCGATGCAACGTTCGGTGAAGCGTTTGATGGCGCCGCAGGCCTCGTCGCGGCAAAGGTCGTGAAAAATGGCATGGCGAGCGCCTTTGAGCGTGAGATGCGTTTTCTGCTCGGAACCGTAGTTCGTGTAGAGCGCGTCGATGGCATGCTTTTTGACGACCTTGTCTGCTCCAGCGGAGAAAAGCAGCAACGGGCGGTCCATCACCTCGGCGTCGCTGATCACGCGTTGTGCGGTGTCGAAGAGATCGACAAGGATTTTCGCCGAGATGTCCTTCGAGATCAGCTTGTCCGCGTCATACACAGCGGCGGCGCTGGCATCGCGGGTGAGCCACGATCCACGCACGTAGCTTTTGATCGTGGCGTCGGTTTTGACCTTCTGCATGAGCCGGATGCTCGTGAGGGCACCGGGGACGATGAGGTTCACCTCAAGCGCCGGCGTGGCGAGCACGAGGCCGGCGATGCGTGGTGCAAAATCATGCACCCACGTGGCACCGATGACTGCGCCGACGCTGTGCGCCACCACCACCGTGCGCTCGGGCACCAAGCCGTGCACCTTTTGCAGATGATGAAAAAACGTGTCGAGATCGCGCACATACTCCATGAAGCCCGCCGCATGCCCGCGTCGTCCGGGCGATTGTCCGTGGCCTCGCGCCTCCCAGGCGTAGATCGCCGTGTCGGGCATTGTCAGGCTTGGAATCACCGTGTCCCAGCGGTCCGCGTGCTCATGGCCGCGATGCAGCAGCACGAGCGCCTTCGAGGCACCCTGGACATTCCAGGTCTTGTAGTGGAGCGAGAGTCCGTCATCAGTGGTGAATTGCAGCCGCTCAGAGTTCATGGGTGTGCCGGGTTTGATGGTTCATGCTAGTGGGGCCGTCGCGTGAGTGCCAATGAGATTCTTCCGATGATCGCATTGATAGAACCGATCATGCGGGTGGCTCCAGGTGTTCCGACTTCATCAGTGCCTTCCCGGCCAGACGATTTCGCCGCCACGAGGCATCATCTGCCCGGCATCCAGCCTGAAATGAGGGTGATGGGCATCATTGGTCGTGACGTGCCGGTCAGTTGCGGTAAAATGGCCCAAGCATTATCTCATGAAAACCATCGTCTTCCTCATCTGCACGCTGGTCTGCACCGGTCTCCAAGCCAAGGATCTTGGCTCGCATCCCATCTTCAAGCACTACATCGGCTCGTGGAAAGCCGAAGGCGAGTTGAAGGGCGAGAATGACAACGTCGTGACCATCAAGGAGGAGTGGACGGGCAAGACCGATGGCGACAACGCCTTCCTCATTGAGGGAACGCGCACCCTCAACGGCGACACGCAGGCGTTCAAGTGGAGCATCACCTACAACGAGGGCGCGGACAGCTACGAGGCGGTGCTCAGCGGTGCCGATGCCTCGCAGACGATTCGGTTCGAGGGACATGTCTCCGAAGTGACCTTGACGCTGGAACTCAAGGCGGTCACCGGCAACGGCGAGAGCAGCATCACCGTGGTGGACGGGTTTGCTGAAGGAACGAAGGACGTGATCGAAAGCAAAGTCACTTTCACCGGAGACACGGGGCAGACGACACTGGCAGGCACGATCAAGCATGAGAGGCAGAAGGCACCGTGAACATCAACACCGACGACTGGGATCAGAACTATCGCGAGAGCAACACGCCTTGGGACAAAGGCAGGCCGTCACCGCCGCTGGTGCAGTGGTTGTCACAAAACAAGCTGTCCGGCCGCGTGTTGGTGCCCGGCTGCGGCGTGGGACACGATGTGGCGCATCTCGTTTCGCTCGGCGTTGACGCCATCGGTCTCGACATTGCACCAACGGCGATCGAGCGTGCCAGGCAATGTTATCCGCAACACGCGGATCGTTTTGTGCCCGGTGATTTGTTTGCGTTCACCGGCCAGTTTGACGCGGTGGTGGAGCACACCTGCCTCTGCGCGTTGCAGCCGGAGTGGCGCGCTCAGTATCGCAAGGCCGTGGCTTCGCTGTTGAAGCCAGGAGGGCTGCTCGTTGGCGTCTTTTACATCAATCCCGACCTTGATCCGGGTGAAACGGGACCGCCGTTTGGCATTTCACCGGATGAATTGACCGCATTGTTCGCGCCCAACTTCGACACGATTGAAAGCTACACACCTCAAACTGCCTACCCGGGCCGCGAAGGCCGCGAACTGCTGCGGGTGCTCAAGAGGTTCCAGGTTTGAAGTTTCAGGTTTCAAGTTTGTGCCTCGCCACGTGACTGCTTGAAGGCTTGGAACCTGAACCTTGAAACTCACTTCGCTTTGAAGCCCGCGGGAGCAAGCTTCGCCACGGTGCTTGCGATGATGCCCTCGATGCCGGAGGCGAAACGCGTGGGCCGCCCGTAATAGATCATCGCGCCTCCGCCTTCGTAACCGCCTTCCTCCCAGACACGTTGAGACGGGATGTAACAGGGCACGTCGTTTGTGTAGCTGTTCACCCAGGTGCGGCTGACATCGAATTCGCGTTTGAACCGCAGGCTGTAATCGACCACAACCTCGCCAGGAAGATTGATGGTGAGCAGGTCGTCGTTGTAATGCCAGACCTGGATCATGTAAGGCAGGGCGGGCGCGATCTTCCCGCCACCCGCCAGGATTTCGAGGTGTTTCCGCGCGTGGTAGGCCACGTGCTTGTTTTTGTCCGCCGTCCGGGCCTTCCACGCCTCCTCGGTTGGAAGCTTGTCGAAGGGCAGCATGACCTCGCTGACCGCGCAGCGCAGCGGGCCGGAGATGGGCCGCATGGGCGCGTTGATCAGACGAACGATCTCCTTGGCCACACTCACGCCGTGCTCCATGACAAAACGCATCTCACGCCGGGGGTAAGGATTCTGGTCCGCTCCGCATCCGATCGCGATGAGACACACGGAGCCGGGAAAGCGCAATTCCATCTCCGCATGGGCAAGACCAGCCCAGTCACCATGAATCTCGTTGATGCCGAGTGTCGTGCAGTGGCAGGCATAGCTGGCATGCGTGGCGATCAACTTTTTGCCGTCGGCGCTTCTCACGCGCATCACCGGCAGGGCGCGGTCGGTGGGTCCGCTGAAGTTCTGCGCATTCTGGAACCCGGTGTCCGTTTTGAGGCGGCGGTTGAAGGCGAAATAGACCTTTCCGCTGCCCCAGTCGAGCAAGGCGGGCTCCATGGCTTCGACCGCCTTGAGCACGACCTTCACGATGTTTGCCGTCAGATCCTCGGTGTAGCGCTCGACCCGCTCCATCTGTTCGGCGGGAAGGTCCTCTCCGAAGAGGAAAGGCAGTACCCCTTTGAGCATCGGCGCGCAATGGGTGTGCGAGGAATGGAGCGCGAACCGTTCGCTGGTAATCTTCCGGCCTGCGTTGGCAAGGCGCTTCAGCACCTCCATCCGCAGCGCGGCGGGTACGCCGCAATTGTCCACAGTCACAATGACCGCCGGCTCCTCATCCTGCCACTGAAGCACGAGCGCGTTTGCATGAATGCGTTGAGACACCTTTTCAAACTCAGACGTGCGGCTGCCATAGCCACTCAGCCGGACGGGATAATCAGGGGTGATGTCAATGTCGGCGGCACCGGCCTTCCAGCCGGAACTTTTCTGCGCCTGCAACGAGGCGGAGGCGAGCATGAACAAGAGGATCGGGAGAAGGATCTTGTGCATTTATGGCATCATGCACAAAAAACCTCCAGCCTGACAAGACTGGAGGTTTCCAAGTTATAAATGTGGCGTTAGGCGCTACGCGTTCGCGTGTGCCCAGTCGATGGCTGCACGGCAGATTTCCCAGAACGAACCGCTTTCAAGGCTCGCTCCACCAACGAGCGCCCCATCGACATCCTTCTGCGCGATGAGTTCGGCCATGTTGCCAGGTTTCACGCTGCCACCGTATTGAATGCGGATCTTTGCGGCAACGTCCTCGCCAAACAGGTCACCGAGGACCTTGCGCGTGAAGGCGTGCGCTTCCTGCGCCTGCTCCGGGGACGCGGTGCGACCTGTGCCGATGGCCCAGACGGGCTCATAAGCGATCACGCACTCGGTGATGCGGCGAGGGCCGACTTCGGCGAGTGACTCTCGAAGCTGGCTCTCGAGCACCTGCTCAATCTGACCAGCATCGCGCTCGGCGAGGGTTTCACCGATGCAAAGGATGGGATGCAGGCGCGCCTCGAGCGCGGCAAGCACCTTCGCATTCACGATGGCGTTTGTCTCGCCATAGAGGCTACGGCGTTCGCTGTGGCCGAGGATGACGTGTCTGCAGCCGCACTCCTTGATCATGCGCGCGCTGATTTCGCCCGTGAAGGCTCCGGCAGGCTGCGCGCTCATGTTTTGCGCGGCCAGCTCGACACTCTGCTCGCGTGCCTGCTGCAGGACGTTCATGGAACGTTCCAGGCTCACGAAGGGAGGCGCGACAACGATGTGAACAGGGCATTTGTCAGGCACGAGACGGGCGAAGGCGCGGAGGAAATCATCAGCCTCCTGCGGAGTCATGTGCATTTTCCAGTTGGCGGCGATGATGGGTTTGCGGAAGTGAGCGATGGGCATGGGGGAGGGGGAGTTTGCGGTGGTTTGCAGTTGTTTACAGTGGTTGACGGTCGTTTCCAGAGGGACTCCGGAATTTGGCAAACAATTGTCAACCATCGTCAACAACCGTAAACCACCGTCAACGGCTCGGTCATTTGTCCTTCAAGCAGGTGACGCCAGGGAGATCCTTGCCTTCGAGGAGTTCTAGGCTGGCACCGCCGCCGGTGGAGATGAAGGTCATCTTGTCGGCGAGCTTGGCCTTCTTCACGGCCTTCACGCTGTCGCCACCGCCTATGATGGTCTTGGCGGTGGAATTGGCCGCGACGGCAGCGGCGACATCGAAGGTGCCCTTGGCGCTGTCCTTGATCTCGAAAACGCCCATCGGGCCGTTCCAGATCACGGTCTTCGCCTTGGAAATTTCTTCGCTGAAGAGCTTCACGGACTCAGGGCCGATATCGACGCCTTCCCATCCATCAGGAATGCTTTCGCCCGCGGCGGTGAACTTGATATTGCCGAGCTTCTTCGCGTCAAAATCGAAGGCGTCGGTGATCATGGCATCGACTGGGATGAGCAGCTTCACGCCGCGCTCCTTCGCCTTGTCGAGGGCAGCCTGCGCAATGGGCTCCCACTCGGGCTTGTAGAGGCTTTTGCCGATGCTCACGCCCTGAACGATCTTGCGGAAAGTGAAGGCCATGCCGCCGCCGATGATGATGGTGTCGGCCTTTTCGAGCAGGCGATTGATGACTCCAATCTTGTCGTTCACCTTCGCGCCGCCAAGGATCACCACGAACGGGCGCTCAGGATTTTCCAGCTCGTCGTGCAGCCAGGTGAGTTCCTTTTCCATCAGCAGACCGGAAACGGCCGGGAGATAGTCTGCGATGCCCGCGGTGGAGCTGTGAGCGCGATGCGCGGAACCGAAGGCGTCGTTCACGAAGACTTCGGCCAGTTCGGCCATGCCTTTTGCGAGCGCGGGGTCGTTTTTCTCCTCACCGGCGTGGAAACGGGTGTTTTCGAGCAAAAGCACATCGCCATTGCCGAGCGCGAGCGCCTTGGCCTTCGCCTCGTCGCCGACGCAATCGTTGGCAAACGCGACCGGCTTGCCAATCAGGGCACTCAAAGCAGGAGCGACAGGCGCGAGCGACTGCTTCGGGTCACGCTGCCCTTTCGGGCGGCCAAGATGGCTCGCCAAAATGATGCGCGCGCCTTTTTCGATCAGGAACTTGAGGGTCGGCAGGGTCTCCTGGATGCGGGTGGCATCGGTGATGACCATCTGGCCGTCTTTTTCCTCCAACGGCACATTGAAGTCCACGCGCACAAAGACGCGTTTTCCGGCGAGGTCGATGTCACGAATGGTCTGCTTGGGCATGGGGGGGCGGGGGTATGAGGGCGCTATCCATCGCGGATTTCGCCGGATTGGCAAGAGCGCAATCTTCGTGCCGGAATCACCTGTTCACTTCACGCTCACACACACCGTGTCCCCGGCCGCATTGCGCGCGTAGATGCGTCCGTTGGCGAGCACCGGCGTGCTCCAGCAGCGGCCTGACAGCAGTGGCGTGCGGGAGATCGGCTCAAACTTGGCTGGATTCGCCTTCGCGATGATCAACTCGCCCTTCGCGGTCATGATGATGAGTTTGCCATCCGATGCCATGAGCGAGCAGAAGCCCACGCTCGCGTCACTCCACTTCTCATTGCCAGTGGCGAAGTCGATGCACTTCAGGGCGTTGTTTTTGCTTTCGTCACCATCGCTGCCGTAGAGATGACCTTCGATGAGCACGCTGGAGTTGAACTGGTTTTTCATCACGCGGCTGCGCCAGACCTCGGTCGGCGTGGCGGAGGCGAGATCGAGCAGCGCACAGCCCTTGTTGTAGCCTGAGGAGATGAAAAGCTTCGTGCCGTTGAGAATCGGATCCGCCGCGTTCACGCCATAGCTGGTGCTCCAGGTGTGTTCCCACAAGACGCTGCCATTCGTGGGATCGACACCCTTGTAGGCGCGAGAAGAACTCAAAACGACCTGTGCCTTGCCATTCACCGTGATCGGATACGGCGTGCAGTAACCGGAACTGGCCTTGTCAGAGGTCCACACGGTCTTTCCAGTGGCCTTGTCGAGCGCGGTGCCCGCTTTGCCGACATTCAGGATGATTTTGTCGCCATCAATGAGAGGCGAGCCCGCATAACCCCAGTCGGGAATGTCCGCGCCGGTTTCCTTCTGGATGTTTTTCTGCCAGATCACTTTTCCTGTCGCCGCGTCGAAGCAAAACACATCGCCCCAGCGGCTCAGATGGTATGCCTTGCCGTTTTCGATCGTCGGCGTGGCCGAAGTGCCGCCTTCGTAATACTTGTCTCCGAGATCGGCGGCATAGGCGTGCTTCCAGATTTCCTTTCCGCTCGCTGCATCGAGGCAAAACACGGTGTCCTTGCCATCCGCGTGCCCGGTCGAGCAAACGCGACCATCCGCGACGGTGAAGGATGCAAATCCGATGCCGAGTTTCGCTTCCCAGAGCTTCTTCACGTCGGTTCCAGCGAGTTTTTCTGACGAAATGCCATCGTGCTTCGGCCCGCGCCAAACCGGCCAGTCAGCGGCTTGAAGGAATGGGACGGCGGCAGCAAGAAAGAGAAGGAGCGTTTTCATGATCAGGGTGGGATGCACGGAAAATGGCGGGCCGCGGCCCGGCCGCGAAGGAAATTTTCCAGTGAACTTTCAACCCCGCCTGACGAGGGCTTAGTTTCCGTTTGAGCCGTCCCGGCTTCCGCGCTAACCAGCGGCCATCCTTTCCCATGAGCAGCCCCTCCGCACACACCTACAAACAAGCTGGCGTCGATATTCACGAGGCGGCGTCGCTGGTCGATGACATCGGAGTGCTGGTGAAGCGCACGCAGCGCAACCGGAAGCTGGCGAATCCCTTCGGCTTGTTTGCCGCCGCCTACGACCTCAGCGGTTACAAGCATCCCATCATCCTCACGGGCTGCGATGGTGTCGGCACGAAGATCGAGCTTCTGCTGAAGCACGACCAGCTCGAAGCCGCCGGCAAAGACCTCGTCGCGATGAACGTGAACGATGTGCTCACCACCGGGGCCGATCCCATCATGTTCCTCGATTACGTGGGCATCCCGAAGATTCAGAAGGCGCAGATCACCCGCATCATCGCCGGCATGACCGAATACCTCGAAGCCTGTGACTGCATTCTCGCCGGCGGTGAGACGGCCGAGATGCCGGGCATGGTGCCCGAGGGCATGGTCGAGCTGAGCGGCTTTGCCATTGGCGCTTGCGAAAAGGAGGACCTGCTTGATCCCGGCACCATCGCCGCGGGCGACGTGCTCATCGGCTGGCCGAGCGCAGGCTTCCATGCGAATGGATTCAGCCTCGTGCGCCGCATCATCGAGAAGGAGAACCTCAAGTTCAGTGAGGACGAAATGCGCACGCTTCTGAGCCCGACGCTGCTCTATCACGAGCAGCCGAAGGCCCTCAAAGCCGCCGGCATCAAGCCCAAGGCCATGGCGCACATCACGGGCGGTGGTCTGCCGGAAAACCTCGGCCGAATGTTCCTGAAGCGCGGTCTCGGTGCGAACCTGCGCATTCCGTTCTGGCAAAACGACGTGGTGCAGAAGGTGCTGCGTCACGCTGACAAGGCCGATGCCATTGACACTTTCAACATGGGCCTCGGCTGGGTCGCGATCGTGTCGCCAGATCAAGCCGGCACCGCTGTGAAGTGCGGCACAGGGGCGAAACTCATCGGCGAGATGGACACCAGCGCCCAGGTGAGCGTGGAGATCGTCTGAGACAGGACGGGGAGATATTGATCACCCTCCTTCCGACTTCACGCCATTCGTGAGCGACGGCGCAGTATGAGAACGAGTCCCGCGCAGAACAGAAAGATGGCACTCCCAGGTTCTGGAACCGGTTGGAAATAGCTATTGAAGACGCTGTTGGCGAGATCAGTGGCAAGCTCCTGCCCTTGGGTGTTGTCCCAGGCCCAGTGAATACCGCCATAGATGCGGCTCATGCCGGCTTCTTGAGCCGCCTGGCTGAAACTGGTGAAATCACGCGTGTAGCCGAGCGGCAGAAACGGTGATTCCGAGTCGGCGGTGAAGGCGATGTTGTCCGTGCCGAAGAAGTTCGCCAGCATCACCGCCGCCGTCATGCTGAAGGTGCTGTGACCGCTGACGAATGCTGGAAATGACGGAGTGGGGATCAGCGGCGACCACGAGACATCCTCGATGGTGTCGGGATTGCCATCCGTGCTGGCGATGTTAATGGCCATCATCGGACGCCAGAAGTCGTAGAAGCGCTTGGAGTCCCAGGTGGCGATCGCGGCGTCCGCCTCGGCAATATTTAGAAGGGCAAACAAGCGCGCATTGTCCTCCACACTCAATCCCATGCTGGCTGAGACGGTTTGAGCGATGCGGTTCCAGTGGCCAGGAGGCGACGCGGTGCCCGGACCATCGACCCAAAAATAGGCGATATTAGTCTGATCCGTCGTGCGGGTGGAACCCGTGGCGGCACCGAGGCTTTTCACCTGATTGAAGCCGTCGGTGTAGGTCTGGCTCGCAACGAAGGCGGCGAGATCATTCGCCTGATAGCCGGCAATGCTGGTCGGACGGAACTGGCTGGTGCTGCTCATTGTAAATGGGGTGACGTATCCCCACTCCGATTTCACGAAGGTGCCTGTGGAGGAGCCCCAAGCTCCGGAACTCGTGCCCGGCTGCCAGGCTCCGATCGTTCCCAGCGGCTGTGTTGTGTAGGTGGAAGCTGCGTTCCAGCCGTCATTGGTGCGGGCAGCGATCATGGCCTGCGCTGATGCCAGCCCGACCTCCATGCCGCGTGTTTTGGCCGCTCCGTCGGCGATGCTGCTCATCTGGGAATTGTACAGGCTGGTAAAGCTGGAGACATAACTGTTTCCCGACCCATAGAGGTCGTTGTAATTGGAAACGAGGACGTTGTAGGCAGCCGTCGCGGCGGCGGCCGTCGTGTCGATGTCGGTGCCAGCAGTTGTGGGGTCAAAATACCCATTGTAACCCGAATAGGTGCGGTTGACCGAGTTCACCGCGTCAAACATCGCGCTGCCCATCATGCCCATGGTGCGTGAATTCGTGGGAGGCGTGGCGGAGCTGGATTCGGCGGCAAAGGTCTGCCGCATGAGGGTATTCCACTCTGTGATCACATCGCCCCGAAGACTGGAGCAGCCGAGGACGGTCAGGAAGAAGACTCTCTTGAGCGGAGACATGGTGGGCGAAATGGGTAAAGAAAGCTTTACCCGAAAATAATATAAAATTTATAAATATTGTCAATAAGTCTTAATCTTCCAGTAACTTCACGATAGAATCCCAGTGGGTTCACAGTCTCCAAGGCGCCTTTTTACAGCCATGCATCCTGCCTCTTCCATGATCTGCCTTGCCCTGCTGCTTTGCCTCGCGCCCAACGTGGTTGCTCAGGCTCCCGTCAAACCAACCGAGCCTCGACAAAAGGCCTCGAATCCCGTGATGGCCCCCATTCAGGACGTCGCCGGGCTGCCCCGGGTGCTCCTGATCGGCGACTCGATCTCCATCGGCTACACCATGCCGGTTCGGAAGCTTCTGGAGGGCAAGGTGAACGTCCATCGCATCCCCACCAACGGCGGTCCGACGAAAAACGGCGTCGCCAACATCGAAAAGTGGCTCGGCGACGGCAAATGGGACGTGATTCACTTCAACTGGGGCATTCATGACCTCAAATACATGCCCGACGGCAAGCGCCAGGTGGAACCGGCCGACTACGAGGCCAATCTGCGCAAGCTCGTCACCCGCATGAAGGCCACCGGCGCGAAACTCATCTGGGCCACCACCACGCCGATTCCCGACGGTGAACTCAATCCGCCGCGCAAATTCGGCCAGGTGAAGGAATACAACGACATCGCCGAACGAGTGATGAAGGAAAACGGAGTCGCCATCGACGACCTCAACACCCACATCACGCCGTACCTCGCGAAGATGCAGAATCCACGTGATGTGCACTACTCTGCCGCGGGCAGCGAGCATCTTGCGAAGAAAGTCGCCGAATCGATCACGCAGGCGCTTGCGCAGTAGCCGTATCTCGCGCGGTTGCGCAGGCTTGAATCCCGCCTATCTACGCGGCCCGCTTATGCACAGCTTCCGCTATCATCAGGGCGAATTGTTCGCCGAAAACGTCCCGCTGCAGTCCCTCGCCGAAAAACACGGCACGCCGCTCTATGTTTATTCCAAGGCGACGATCACGGACCATTTCACCCGCCTGGACGCGGCGCTGGGAAAGCTGGACCACCTGATCTGCTACGCGGTGAAGGCGAACTCGAACCTCGCCGTGCTCAACACCATCGCCAAACTCGGCGGCGGCTTCGACATCGTCTCCGCGGGCGAGCTTTACCGCGTCATCAAGGCCGGTGGCGATCCTGGCAAGTGCACCTTCGCTGGAGTCGGCAAGACGCATGACGAAATCGCCTTTGCGCTCAAATCCGGCATCTACTGCTTCAATGCGGAGTCTGAGGCCGAACTCCGTTACATCAATCAAGTCGCTGGTGAACTCGGCAAAAAAGCTCCCGTGGCCGTGCGCGTGAATCCGAACGTCGATGCGAAAACGCACGCCAAGATCACCACCGGCAAGAGTGAGAACAAGTTCGGCATCGATTTTGATCATATCCTCGCTGTCTATGACCGGGTGGCGGATGAGTGCCCGCATATCGTCATCAAGGGCCTGCAGATGCACATCGGCTCGCAGCTCACGAACGTCGATCCGTTCCTCGAAGCGGTGCAGAAGGTCATCCCGCTTGTGACACAGGTCAAAGAGCGCCACGGCATCGAATTCTTCAGCATCGGCGGCGGCATCGGCATCAATTACAAGCAGAGCCTCGACTCTGGCGATGTTGCGTGGTGGCAGGAGAATGTCGAGACGCATCCGCTCACCGTGCAGGCCTACGCCGACGCCGTCGTGCCGCATCTCGAGCCGCTTGGTTTGCGCATCCTGTGCGAGCCCGGCCGCTTCATGGTCGGCAACGCGGGCACGCTGCTCACCAAGGTGCTTTACGAGAAGCGCGGCTCTGCCAAGACCTTCAAAATCGTCGATGCCGGCATGAACGACCTCATCCGCCCGACGCTTTATGAGGGCTGGCATCAGATCGTGCCGCTCAAACAGCCCTCGACCAGCGCCACCGAAAAAGTTGATGTTGTCGGCCCCATCTGCGAATCGGGCGACTTCCTCGCGCAGAACCGCGAAATTCCGCTCGTCAAAGAGGGCGAATACCTCGCCGTGCTCAGCGCTGGCGCGTATGGCTTCACCATGGCGTCGAATTACAACACGCGTCCGATGCCCGCCGAAATCCTCGTCGATGGTGACAAGGCCACCGTCGTCCGCGAGCGCCAGACCCTCGACGACGTGCTCAAAGGCGAGCACATCGCGTGAAACACGTTTTTGAAACCACGAATGTTTTTTGCCATGAGTTTCTGGTTCCAAGTTTAAAGTTTCAAGCTGGCTGCCCTGGCGCGACCAACTTGAAACTTGGGACCTGAAACTTGAAACTGTCTCGAAAACCGCGAACAGCGAACAGAGAACCGAATTCGATGCACATCGCCGACATCCTCAAAGCCCAGCGCCCCACGCTCTCCTTCGAGTTCTTCCCGCCGAAGACTGTCGAGGCGTCAGAGGCGTTGTATCGGACCATTGGCGAACTCGAGGCCTACAAGCCCTCGTTTGTCAGCGTCACCTACGGCGCGGGCGGTTCCACGCGCGAACTCACGCACGATCTCGTCGTTCGGATCAAGACCACGACCTCGCTTGATCCCATCCCGCATCTGACCTGCGTCTGCCACAGCGAGGCCGACATCGCAGCCATCCTCGAACGCTACGCGAAAGCGGGCGTGAGCAACATCCTCGCCCTCGGTGGGGATCCGCCGAAGGGTCTCGCCGGTTACGATCGCGCCAAGGATGCGTTCCAGCACGCTGCCGATCTCGTCGCTTTCATCCGCAAGTTCATCGACACGGGCGCACATCCTGATCCACGCGGCTTCGGCATCGGCGTCGCCGGATTTCCTGAAGGTCATCCCGCCACGCCGAACCGCGTGCTCGAAATGGATTATCTGAAGGCCAAGGTCGATGCAGGCGCGGACTACATCTGCACGCAGTTGTTCTTCGACAACCATGACTTCTACGACTTTCGCGAGCGCTGCCACCTCGCCGGGATCAATGTGCCCATCATCGCCGGCATCATGCCCATCACCAGCGCCTCCGGCATGCGCCGCATGGCCGAACTGGCCGCCGGGGCACGCTATCCGGCGAAGCTGCTACGCGCCATCCAGCGCTGTGGCACGGACGAGGCCGCGGTGCAGAAGGTCGGCATCCACTACGCCTCCGAGCAATGTCGCGACCTGCTCGACCACGGCGTCGATGGAATTCATTTTTACACCTTGAACAAATCCCACGCCACACGCGAGATTTACTCCAGCCTCGGCATCCGCGACTCCGCCGCCGTGCGTCCGCAACCATGAGTGAAAAACTTCCCCTTATCGCCGCCATCGAGGCTGGCGGCACGAAATTTGTCTGCGCTGTTGGCACCGGCCCGCACGACGTGCGTGATGTCACACGCATTCCCACCACCACGCCGGAGGAGACGCTCGCCGGTGTGACCCGTTTCCTGTCGATGGCCCGGTCGAAGCACGGCTCCTTCGCCGCCATCGGTGTCGGTTCCTTTGGACCGATTGATCTCGACAGAGAAAGCGAGACCTATGGCTTCATCACCTCCACACCAAAGCCCGGCTGGCAGTTCACCAACATCGTTCCGAAACTGAGGGAGCGTTATCATGTTCCCATCGCCTGGGACACCGATGTGAACGCCGCGGTGCTTGGCGAATACCTCTGGGGCGCGGGACAAAACACCGATCCGCTCATCTACATCACCGTCGGTACCGGCGTTGGCGGCGGCGTGCTCGTGAATCGACAACTCCTGCATGGATTGCTGCATCCAGAGATCGGACACCTGCTCGTTCCGCCGCCGCAGAACTCCACTGCCATCCAGCAGGCCTGCCATTGCCCGTTTCACAAAAGCTGCGTCGAAGGCTACGTCAGCGGCACCGCCCTCGCCACCCGTTGGGGCGTCAAAGCGGATGCGCTGCCGCCCGATCATCCCGCCTGGGAGGAAGTGGCCGATGTCATGGCGCACGCCTTGATGAATCTCACCCTCAGCCTCTGCCCGAAGCGCATCATCCTCGGCGGCGGCGTCATGAGCCAGGAGCACATCCTGCCCCTCATCCGCGGCCGGCTTCAGAAACTCAACAACCACTACCTCCGCGTCCCCGAACTCGGCCGCAGCCTCGACGACTTCATCGTCGCCCCCGGCCTCGGCGCACGTTCCGGTTTGCTCGGTGCCCTGGCGCTCGGGAAGTATGAGCTGGACCGGCATTCAGGTGGTGACAAATTGTAGGCGCTATGAACAAGCACATTATGGTGCTACTTGCATCCGCTGGAAGTCTGCTTCTGGCGGATGAACCCCGTTCTCTAAAAGACCTCCCTGATCCCTTCAGCACGGGAAATGAATATCGGCAGGCACTCGAAAAGCACAGCGGCAAGCCCTACGAGGCTGAGGTGCCAGTCGAGACCCTCACCAAAGTTTTCAAAGAGCCTTTACTGGCAAGCCCTGAGCTCCAAGGAAAGGAGATTTATCGGTTCACTCATTTCCCGACGTTTCACAAACCCATGACGTTCCGTCTGGAAGTAATCGACGAGGCACACGCCACCCTCAGCGTGAAAAGACTCTCCGGGAAAGGCGGCTATGATCTGGGAAAGGTGGAGCACTCTTTCTCACGCAACTTGTCCGGTGAAACATTGGAAAAGCTTTTGAAAAAGCTCCGTGAACCTCGGGCTCACAGCCCGTATGGCAGTCTCTCACAGGAACATGTGGAGTATCTGTGGGGACTTGATGGTTCGAGCTGGTTTTTGGAGCGTCGTACGAATGACAAGTTCCATTGTACTTTTGTCTGGAGTGCCCGATCACTGCCAGGAACCAAGAAGATGCTCTTGAACGAGGGCTCGAAAGCGTATCGGCAGCTCGATCCAGAGCCTTTCATCTCCGCCTGCCTTGCACTTGCTGCGGCTGCGGGCTTGGGCCAAGCCGACAACCAAGATGTTTTTGAGGCAGTCGACCAGTGATTTGATTAATGCCATATCAAACCAGCTTGTGCCTCCTCGCTAGAACATCAGCGCCTCCGGTGATTCGGTCTCCTCGCCGATCTCCTTCGACACAAAGGCAGCCTGAATTGGCATCGCTAGACTCGGCCCCGGCATGGCCGTAGAACAGGCACAATGACTTCCGCCGTGAAACTGGTCCTCAACCAAGACATTTACACAGCGGTGCTGCGTGAGATCGTGCCTTCTGCCAAACGGCTTCTCTGGCTGGTGACGGCAGACATCAAGGACCTCCATGTCGAAGGCGGGCGGAAAAAGTTCGTGCCGTTTCTGGAGGTGCTCGCGGGATTGATCCGCGAAGGTGTCGAGGTGCGGCTCGTGCATGCCAAGGAGCCCGGACCGCGTTTCCGCAAGGACTTCGACCGCTTTCCAGAACTCATCGGCAGCGATCTCTTCACGCGCATCCTCTGCCCGCGCATGCACATGAAATGCGTGATCGCCGACGAACGTATCGCCTACATCGGCTCCGCCAACCTGACCGGCGCCGGCCTGGGCGCCAAGAGCGACCACCGCCGCAACTTCGAAGCCGGCATCGTCACCAAGGACCGGACCACCATCCGCACGCTCATGGAGTTCCTCGACGCCTACTTCCTCGGTGACCACTGCCTCAAGTGCCAGCGCCGCGACGTTTGCCCCGATCCGATTGCATAGTTTCATGCTGAATCGGGACTCGGATTTCCGTTGGCGAAACCATCACACCCGCTCATTCACCCAAAAACCTCGGCGTCTTTGGCGATTCGGCCTCTTCGCCGATTTCGGTCCCCATTCTAGCCGACGTTCCACCGGTCTGACCTGACGCAGACCAACTGAAGCTTCAGTTGATCGAACCGACCAACACGACAATCTGCAAACCATGAAGATCTTGGCCGCCATCACGACGCTGACATTCGGTGCGACCGGAGCTGTGCATGCCGACGGAATTCCATGGAATCGTGTGAAAGGCACTCTGACCGAGCCTGCCATACGAATGATGCTCTCGGAACGCCAGATGACATGCTACCACACCACAGGCTCCTTTGAGTTCACCCAAACGCAACTGCGCAGACTCCGGGTCAAATGCGCCGGTTTTCCAAACCAGCCGTCCAAAGTGGTTTCCTACCGTTATAGTGACTGCACATGCTGTATCGGGCATCCTTATGCAATCATGCTGCCAGGAGGCTACGAGGTCGCTGTGCCATTGTCAGAGCTGGAGTCTGTGAATCGGTATGGAGCCTCTCCAGAACGACCGGTTGTCTGGCCCACGACAAGAAAAACATCGTGGATCAGTTCTCTGATGCATAAGTCGATTGGAAACTGATTGAAACTGGGTGCTGCTCAAAGATCACACCTACTCGTTCATTCAAAACGTCAGCGTCTTCGGTGATTCGGTCTCCTCGCCGATTTCCTTCCACACAAACGTGGCCTGAAGCTCGAGACGTTTCACGTTGCCTTGGCAGCACCCACATCTGACGAACGGAGCACTTCTGCCGTCTTCAATCCCGTCCACAGCAGTCCAAACCAGAGGACGAGCAGGCCCCAGCTTGCTCCACCGACGGAACGCCACGCATTCACGGCGGCTGCGAACATCCGGCTGCCAGGCGGGAGGTTGATGGCAGCCTGCGCAGCCACCACGCCCACGATGAGCCATCGACGCGACACACCGGAGACCGGCGCCAGCAGCATGGCGGCAATCACGATCCAGGCGGGCAGCAGCATGACCAGGTGACGACCCTGGGTCTGGGGTGAAAACGCGAGCATGCCGATGAGCATGCACGACCATTCCACCGGGATGAGGACGGATTCGGTGGCAGGAGGCGGACGAAGGAGCGGGATCGAGCGTCGCGCATACATGCGCCAGAAAACCGCTCCAATGCAAAGTGCGATCGCGGAGGAGACAGCCATTCCGACGCCCGGCTGCATCGCACGCGAAAGCGCGCTGGTGATCGAGATCGAGCCCGAGGACTGCGCGTCGCCGATGCTCAACTTGAACAAGTCCGCGCCCTGATAACCAAAGAGACGGGCCACACCACCCAGCGCGATTCCCCAGAGCTTGAGGTTGTGGTCCCAGCCACAGACGAGGGCCGGCGCCATGCCAAACACGACGAAGAACACCACCGTCCAGGCCGCGGCACTCCACTTTCGGCGGAGCAGGAGATAGGGAAGGAAAAGCAGCGGGGTGTACTTGATGTTCGCCGCCAGGGCAAGCGCAGCGCCTGCCAGCCACGGGCGGCGGTCATGGTAGATCAGTCCAAGCGTGAAGCCGAGCACCAGGAGCATGTCCGTTTGCCCGCCGCTGACCACCACATACACCTTTCCCACCGAGAGCAGCATGGCCAGCAAGGCGATGCCCATCTCAGCACTCTGCCCGCCAGGGATGCCAAACCTCCGGACGACATGACGGGCGCCGAGGAGAATGCACACCACGAAAAGCGCGATATTGATCCCCGCCCAAAGCCACGCCGCGCTGCCCTGGTCGAGCTTTGACAGCGGCGCGAAGATCGCCGCGAGCAGAGGCGGGTAGATGTAGGCGCCGGACTGCGGAATCCACTCATAGATGTTCTCGCCAAGCGGAAGACGAACGCCAGCCCAGTAGAAAACGGGAAAGTCGCCTGTCGTCCCGCCGTGCCTGGCAGTCTGGCAGCAAAGCGCGAGCACGATGCAGATGACGCTCATCCAAAACCAGCACGAACGAACAATGATCTGCTGTCGGCGTTCGGCGGTCAACGAGGAGAGGAAGCTGCTCATGGGAAGGGGATGGCAACCTCGAGTTTGGAAACTGGGCCAGGATTAACAAGTGATTATCCGTGGTGAGTGCTGAGAATCGGTCCGGTGGCAATACACGTGGCGATCATCTCCATTCCTTCGTCCAAAACGTCAGCGTCTTCGGTGACTCGATTTCCTCGCCGATCTCCTTCCACACAAACGTCGCCTGGAGTTCCGGATGCTTCGCGTAGCCCTGACTGCGCCAGAAGTCATCGAGAGGGCGGTAATTCGCGGGCCGAAGCGGATGATTTGCGGGACGGTCCACGGCGCAGAAGGTGCTCAGTTTGAGCCCCAGCTTGCGCACATGTGCCTCGCGCCGCGTGAAGAACTGCTTTCCAATTCCGTGGCCGCGATATTCGGGCAGCAGGATGGACTCGCCGAAATAGCAGATCGTTGAGAGGTCGTATCCAGCCTTTACAAATGCCTCTTGGAACTCCGGGCCCTCATCCAGCATCGGCAGACACGTCGTCGCGCCGACAACGCGATCACCATCGAAAGCGAGGACGACAAGGCTGCCGGTGGATCGCAGGTAAACGCGCAAATAGTCGCGTTCGTATTCAAGACTGCCGTCGTAGAGGTACGGGTATTCGCGAAACACCGTGATGCGCAGCGCACCCAGCGCGTCGAGATGCGGTTCGAGTTCGGGGCCGTGGAAGTTTTGGAGGCGGAGCATGCTGAGAATGACGAATCAAGTTCCAATCAAGGCGCAACGGCAGTTTTTCGGGCTTCGGATTTCATTCGCCATTCTGGTTTCGTCATTTGGCGAAGCCCTCCGCCATCTCGCGAATCTTCCTCCGCACGTTCGCAAGGCCGTTCAAACGTGTAGGCGACAGCATCTTGGTGAATCCACAGCCCTCCCAGACTTTCGGCTCGATGGTGATGACCTCTTGGGGATCGGAATCGGTGTAGATCTCGCACAGCAGCGCGGCGAGGCCCTTTACCATGGGTGAATCGGCGTCGCAGATGAAGCGCGTGCGGCCATCGACGAGTTCGCCATGCAGCCACACGCGCGAAACACAACCGGGGACGAGATTGGCATCGATTTTGTGCTCCGCGGCCAGTTTCATTGCCCCTGCGCGTGAAACGACGGCGTTCAGGCGCTCGTGTGGATCGTGGATGATGTTCAGGTCGTCGATCAACGACTGCTGTTTCTCCGCCAGGCTCATTTCAACTTCGCGAGGCGGCCCTTGCTCCACGTCAGGCCGGTCTGGACGGCCTCGTCGTTGGCCGTGGCGGCTGCGAGCTTCTCCCAGATGGCCACCGCGTTGGAGAAGGCGGCCTTGGCGTCGGTTTTCTTGCCAGCGCTTTCGCTCGTGTGGCCGAGGGAGCCGTAAAGCTGCGCGAGCTGGCCGGCCCACATGCGACGCTCGGGTGTGAGCTTGTCCGACTCCGGCAGCGCCTTGATGAGTGTTTCCATGGATTCCACGGCCTGCTTGGCAACCGGGATGGCGGCGCTGGTCTTCCCACCGTCAGCCATCAGCTCGGCATACTCACCACGCAGCTTGGCGAGCAGGAAGCCGTAGCGCACGTTGTCCTTGTCGTCGGCGAGGATTTCATTGAGCAGCTCGATGGCGTCCTGTTTTTTCTTCACTGCCTCGGACTGGCTGCCAGAGTCTCGCGCGAGGGACGAGAGCGCCCCGTAATTGCGGGCGAGAAGATACTTCACCTCCGCCCACTCAGGCATGAGGCGGTTGAGTTCGAGAAGGATGGGCAGCGCCTGGTTGTGTGCTTCCTTGGCATCGGCACCGCTGAAATGACGTCCGATCAGCTCCGCCAGCTCTGTGTAAGCCTCGGCGAGAAGCAGCGCCTGGTCCTGGTTGCGCGGACTGCTGCCGAGCACCAGTTCGCCCATGTCCTTCACCGAATCGATGAGCGTGTTGAGCGCGTCTTCGATCTTGCCAGCGTCGCGCTGGCTGATGCCCTTGGCGAACTTGGCGCGGGCGAGGATGAATTTTTCATCATTGATCAGGTCATGACCGATGAGTTTTGGATCGAGGATCGCCGGCACGCGGGCCATTGCCTGCTCGGAGTCGGCCACATCACCGTTGCGCAGCGTGCGGAGTCCGTACTCGAGCCAGGCGCGGGCGCATTCGTTGCGGGCGAGGCGGTTTTTCGGATCGGCGGCGAGACCTTTGTCGAGATTGACGGTGGCGTCTTTCAGCAGCGCCAGGGACTCGGTGTGACGGCCCTCGCGTCCGCGGATGTCGGAGAGCAGGAGGCTGTAACGGCCCAGCCACTGCTGATAAAGCGCCTGATGTTCCGGCGTGGCATCGCCTTTGGCGATCAACGCGGCGGCCTGGTCACGGGCCTTGGAAAGATACTCGACCGCCTGGACGGTGTTGCGCAGCTTCAAGTGAAGCTGGCCGATGTTGCCGTAGGAGCGCAGGCGCTCGACGCCGAGCGCGGGATTCTGCTCCAGCGCCGGCAGTCCGCGCATGCAGAAGGTGAGGGCGTCGTTGAGCTGCTCCTTCTGGAAACCCGCCTCCATCTCGTTGCCGGTCGGGGTTTGCAGAAGCTGGGTGAGGAACTGGTCCACCGCGTTCTGCGAGTTTTGCAGGTTCTGGTCTGCCACGGTTTTGGCGCTGCGCGCGATGTCGCGCTCGCTCGTCAACGAGGCGATGCGGCTCTCACGCGCGTCCACCTCGATCTTGTGGCTGGCGTTGATGTTTTCGACCGTTGACTCGGCGCGCTGGGCACGGCGCAGGGTGATGAATGCGTAGATGAAGCACAGGACAAAGATGGTCAGCAGCGAGATGGCGGTGGTCTGCAGCGTGAGAACTTTCCGCGCCTGCTTCTGCCGCTCGCGCACGGTCTGCTCGCGTGCTTCTTCGAGGAGATAATCGCTTTCAAGCAGCTCGAACTCACGTTCGACCTCTCGCATGTCCGCCCAGCGCGCAGCGGGATTCAGATCGAGCGCACGTTCGATGATGTTGCGACGCCTCTCGTCCCACTTCGACTGCGGCAGGTGCGGCCAGATGATCTTTGGCTGGGATTTCACCGCCGCCAGCAGTTCCTGGCTGTTTATGTGCCCCGCAAGACCGGAGGCAGCGGACTGGCGCGAACGTTCAAGCTCGCTTTCCCACATTTCCGCGCCGCGGGGCAGGGCACCGTTGAGAAGGCGGTAGGCAAGCACGCCAAAGCTGTACACGTCCCACGACGGACCGTAGCCGGCGAACACGCCGTCCGGATTTTCCGCCTGCTCCGGGCAGAGATGAACGAAGTGATCGGTCAGTTCCAGATGATGAATTCCGCCCACCCATCCCTGTGCGATGTCGGTGAGGCGGATGGAGGACTCGGCGTCGTCCTCCAGCAGCACGTTGCAGGGACGCAGGTTGCCGTGCGGAATGCCGTGCTTGTGCAACCAGGCGAGCGCATCCGCCACCTCGTAAATGTGCCGCCATGCCTGTTCCGGCGGCAGGCCATTGCAAGCAGACTCGAGGGTGGGAGTCTGCCACTGGCGGCGTCCGTGGCTGTCCTTTGTCATCACGCCAACGAGCGGCATGACACAGAAATAGGGCGTTCTTTCGAAGCTGAAGCTTTCCACTGGCAGCACGCCGCGGTGATGTGGCATCTGCTGCAGGGCGCGGAAGGCGGTGGCCAGCGCCTTGCGGTTGATCGCCATCGAACTGAACACCTTCACCGCGCAGGCCCTGCCGTGGGTGGACACTGCTCGATACACCGCCCCACACCTCCCGCTGCCAACCAGGTCTTGCAATTCGTGTCCGGCGATTTCAGGCAGACTCATGCGTGCTTCGTTTGTCTCTCAATGGTGGAATCTCCCGCGGTCACTTCCAGGGTTGGCTGGCGTGGCTTCACGGAGGGATACGATGGTGGCGGAAATCGAAATCTCAAATCTCAAATGATGCTTTGCAAAAATCGCATGCTACAACTGCCAGCACGTCCATTCTGGCTCCACACCGCATGAAAGACCCCACGTCAGACGGACATCGGGCTGAAATCGAGGCCATTTACGCCGAACTCGTGCGCCGTCCGCTGCCCCGCCAGTGCGAAATGCGCACCGGCTGCTGCCACTTTCGCCTCACGGGCCGCACTCCGCTGCTCACACGTGGCGAGGCCCTTTACGCCGCCGAAGGCGTGCGCCGCAGTGGCCGCAAGGTTCTCAAACCCCACCCTGACGGTGCCTGCCCGCTGCTGGGCCGCGACGGGCGCTGCACGATCTATGCGCACCGGCCCTTCGGCTGCCGCACGCACTTCTGCGCCGAGGCCGGGGGCATGTATCCGAGAAAACACGTCGCCGACCTCATCCAGCGGCTGGAGGCCCTGGACGAACGCCTGGGTGGTGACGGCTCACGCCCGCTGGAAGCGGCGGTCAGCGCGGCGCTGGCGGAGTTGTGAGGGAATGGCCACAAAGAGGCGCAAAACGGCATCAGAAGATGCCCGGAGTTCCTGGACCCGCTTGTCACAAGTGAACATGTTTGCGGCGATTCTGAGCTGACAGAAACAAAGGGGCAGAAACAAGTGCCTTTTTTTGTCAGCCTCCGTTGGGTTCCGGTTTTGCCGGGTTGGAGTTTGATGGGACGTTTTTGCGTCTTTTTGCGGCCATTCAACCCGTTCACGGTGCCGCACAGTCCCGCGCCAGCTTCTGGCTGTCGGCGGAGAGCTTTGCCAGAGGGTAGGCCACCTCCTGGGCATTGGCAGGCAGGCGCAGGACGACATTTTCGCCCTCCAGCCGCACAAAACCGGCCTTGATCGTCTTCCCCTCCGAGTTCGTCCAGCTCAGGATCGGCGGCAGGGATTTCTTCGCGGTCACCACGACTGCGGGTTTCGATCCTGGGACCACCTTTTCAAAGCTCGCACCCTCTGTGATCCATTCGGTGATCTTTTTGATCTCACTGGAGGAAAGCTGGCCTTTCGGCGGCATGTGGCGCTCGTGGCCCTCATCGACGATCACTTCCAAGAAGTGGCTCTCCGCAGGCTTGCCCGGCCGAATCTGCGCCACGTCGTTGTCGGCGATGTCCAGTTTGAAGGTCTCCAGATCGTCGAACACAAACCCGCCCTTCTTCTTCTTCGCCTTTTCGCTGTGGCACTCGTAGCAGTTTTTCTCCAGGATCGGCTGGATGTCCTTCTGGAAGTCGGCAGCGGCCGCGATGGTGGCGGAAAGCAGCAAGACGGGCAGGAGACGGCAGGGCGTGATGGGCATGGGCGCGTTGGGGAGGGCGGTGCAAAACGTGCCATCCCGCTTTTCCTTAGCCAGCATCTTTTTCCCGTGGCATGAACGTCCCATGCCCCCCCAGCGCACCGTCAAAGAAACTTCCGCATTGCTGCCGTTCCTGCTCGCGAACTGGCCGGAGGTGAAACGCACCCGCGTGAAGCAGTGGCTGAAGTTTGGAAGCGTCCGCGTGAACGGCCAGTCCATCACCCGCCACGACCACGCGCTAAGCCCCGGCGACAAGGTGGAGATCAAGGTCGAGCGCGCTGCACGCCATGCCGCGCCGCCAATGCCAAAGGGCCTCGAAATCATCCACGAGGACGATGCCATCATTGTCCTCAACAAAGGCGCGGGCTGGCTCACCATCGCGCTCGACTCCGGCAAGGGCCGCACTGCCTACTCCGCCCTCACGGACCACGTCCGCGCCGCGGATCCGCGCAACCGCGTCTGGATCGTCCACCGCCTCGACCGCGACACTTCCGGCCTCGTCGTCTTCGCCAAAACCGAGCCCTTCAAGCGCATCCTCCAGCGCAACTGGCATCTCTTCGAGAAAAAATACCTCGCCGTCACCGAAGGCGTCATCAAGCGCGACTCCGGCACGCTCCGCTGCCACGTGAACGAGGCCTTTTCCCTCCGTGTCCGCAGCGTCCCGCCCGGCGACGACACGCGCGAGGCCGTCACCCATTTCAAAGTGCTCAAACGCACCGCCGACCGCACGCTCGTCGAGTTGAGGCTCGAAACCGGCCGCCGTCATCAGATCCGCGTCCATCTCTCCGACATGGGCCATCCCATCGTAGGCGACGCCCCTTACGGAGCCCAGACCGACCCCGCCCGGCGCCTCGCCCTCCACGCCGGTGAACTGACCTTCACCCATCCATCCACCGACGAAAAAATGACCTTCAAGCTCCCGCTGCCCAAGGTGCTGGAGGAGTTGGTGTAGCCGAGTATGGAAGCACGGAGGCATGTGTTGGAAGTCGCGGAGCGACGAACGTTGACGTAGCCCGGCCTTTCAAGGCCGGGAACGCCGGTGGTTGAGTTTACAACGCGAGATCGGTGTCGCAGAGCGACACGCGAACCTGCCAATGCTACAGAGCCAGTTCGGGCGTCGCTCTGCGACGCAGGCCAGTGGCGACGAAATGCCGTGAATGGCATCCCGGCCTTCAAAAAGGCCGGGCTACGAAACGGTTGCCGCTCTGCGGCAGTCCAGCAGCGGCAGAGGTTTTCAGATACTGCCTGGCACTTGGGCATTTCCGTCGTGACTCCGAACCAATTTCTGAGTATTCTCCCGCCGCCATGAGCACCTTGAGCATCCAGCTTCCTGACTCCATCCGTCAGCGCGTCGAAGTCCTTGCCCGCGAAGACGGCGTGGAAGTGGATGCGTTTATCGCAACTGTGCTCTCCCAGCGCATCGCGGTGGCCGAGGCCGACTCCTACGTTCGTCGCCGCGCTTCCCAAGGCAGTGCCCGGCAGATGCTCGACATCTTGGAGATGGCTCCGAAGGTGGAGCCGGAGGAGCGGGATCGGATTGGTTGAAAACGTCGGAGCGCAATTGCATGTCCTCCTACGGTCCTTTTCATCGACGCGGTGCTCCGGGTGGATCGGGGGCGGAGGTTTCGATCCTGCCCATCTCGGGCCGAGCCTCCGACAGTGAACGCGTGATCGAGGCGAGCCTGCTGGATGCGGGTGAAACAGCGACTGAACTCGAACTCCTTCGCACCGTGGCCTCCGGCCTCGGCGTCGTGTGGGGCCGGGATGATCTCGGAGCCTGGGCGGTGGTGCCAAATGAACCGCATTCCGTTTTCGCCACTGCATCAGTACCACCGATCGAATTTCCCCACGCCCTCTATCGCGAAGACGACAACGGCGCGCGTTTTTTCGTCGCCCGCTTCGCCACTCTTGCCCAAGCGGAGGCCAAAGCCGCTGAACTCGCGCAAGGCGGGCACAAGCAGTGCTATTTTGTGAAACCGTCTGACGTATCTGCACAGACTTAACCGATCAAAACATGCCGTGGGGATTTGTAGACTCGAAGCCACAGTTTCATTCGCTGCCAGACGAAGTGCAGGATCGAATCATCGCTGCATTCGACAAGGGGTTGGTCCCTGATACAAAAGATTTAGGGCTAGACCCGGAGGTGTTGCAGCACTGGTTCTCGAACCGAGTAATTTTGAAGTTTTGGGTGACTCACAGGCATTTGAGGCAACCCAAAACGTCGATGTAAGAAGTGGCAATTGCGTTTGATCAGCCATCTCCTTCATCACCTCTTCTCAAACACCACCTTCCCGCTCTTCATCGTCGCGGTGATGTGATCGCCTTCTTTGAAGCCGCCTTCGAGGACCGCGAGGCTGAGCGGATCGAGGAGGTGCTTCTGGATGGCGCGTTTGAGGGGTCTCGCGCCGAAGACGGGATCGAAGCCGGCGTCGGCGAGGTAGCGGGTGGTGTCGTCGGTGACGGTGAGGTGGATGTTCTGCTTCGCGAGGCGGTCGATGACGCGCTGGAGCTGAATCTTGACGATCTTGTCGAGCTGCGCGGCGTCGAGGCGGTCGAAGATGACAATCTCGTCGATGCGGTTGAGGAACTCGGGACGGAAGAACTGCTTCAGGCTGTCGCGCACGAGCGCATCGCGCTGCTCGGCGTTGGTGACGTCCTGAATGGCGTTGCTGCCGATGTTACTGGTCATGATGATGACCGTGTTTTTGAAATCGACCGTGCGGCCTTGTCCATCGGTGATGCGGCCGTCATCAAGCACCTGGAGCAACGTGTTGAACACATCTGGATGCGCTTTCTCGACTTCATCGAACAGCACGACGCTGTAAGGCCGGCGGCGCACGGCCTCGCTGAGCTGTCCGCCTTCCTCGTAGCCGACATAACCGGGAGGCGCGCCGATCAAACGGCTGACGCTGTGCTTCTCCATGTATTCGCTCATGTCGATGCGCGTCATGGCACTGTCATCGTCGAAGAGAAACTCGGCGAGTGCCTTGCACAATTCGGTCTTGCCGACACCGGTGGGGCCGAGGAAGAGGAAGCTGCCGATGGGGCGGTTTTCATCCTGGATGCCCGCACGCGCACGACGAACGGCATTGCTGACGGCGACAATCGCAGCCTTCTGACCGATGACGCGGGCGCTGAGGCGATCCTCCATCTTCACGAGCTTGGAGCGTTCACCTTCCTGCAGGCGTGAAACGGGAATGCCGGTCCAGTTGGCAACGACTTTGGCGATGTCCTCCTCAGTGACTTCTTCGCGTAGCAACGTGTGGGCTGTGCGTGGAGCACTGCCTTCCACGGGAGCGGCGCTGAGTTTTTTCTCAAGGTCCGGGATGAGGCCATATTGAATCTCACCGGCACGACCGAAATCGCCGCGACGCTGGGCTTGTTCGAGTTCGGTGCGGAGACGGTCAATCTCCTCCTTCACCTTGCGTCCGGCCTGCACGGCTTCTTTTTCCTTCATCCATTGTGCTTTCAGCGCGGAAGACTTTTCCTTGAGGTCGGCGATCTGCTTTTCGAGCTTTTCGAGACGAGCCTTGGAGGCGGCGTCCTTTTCCTTCTTGAGCACCTGCCGCTCCATTTCGTCCTGCATGATCTCGCGCTCGATGACGTCGATCTCCGTGGGCATGGAGTCGAGTTCGATTTTGATGCGACTGGCGGCCTCATCGACGAGGTCGATGGCCTTGTCCGGCAGGAAACGGTCGGTGATGTAGCGATTCGAGAGTGTGGCGGCGGCAATGATCGCGCCGTCTTGAATGCGCACACCATGGTGAACCTCGTAGCGTTCCTTCAAACCACGCAGGATGGCGATGGTGTCCTCGACCGTCGGTTCACCGACCATCACCGGCTGGAAGCGGCGTTCCAACGCGGGGTCCTTCTCGATGTGCTTGCGATACTCGTCGAGCGTGGTCGCGCCGACGCAACGCAGCTCGCCGCGCGCGAGCTGCGGCTTGAGCAAATTACCCGCGTCCATCGCGCCTTCGGCTTTGCCAGCGCCTACGATGGTGTGCAGTTCGTCGATGAAGAGAATGATCTCGCCTTCGCTGCTGGTGACTTCCTTCAAGAACGCCTTCAGGCGCTCCTCGAACTCGCCGCGGAACTTCGCGCCAGCCATCATGCCACCGAGGTCCATGCTGATGAGGCGTTTGCCTTTGAGCGAGTCGGGCACGTCACCCGCGACGATGCGCCGTGCGAGACCTTCGGCGATGGCGGTCTTGCCCACGCCGGGCTCACCGATGAGCACGGGGTTGTTTTTTGTGCGGCGGCTCAGCACCTGCATGACGCGGCGAATTTCTTCGTCACGTCCGATCACCGGATCAATCTTCCCCTGCTTCGCACGGGCGGTGAGGTCGGTGCCGTATTTCTCCAAGGTCTGATATTTGCCCTCGGGATCCTGATCCACGACGCGCTGCGAGCCGCGCACGGCGGTGAGCGCCTTGGAAACGGTGTCGTAGGTCAGCCCGGCCTGCTTCAGCACGTCAGAAAGTTCCGTCTTTGTCTTGAAGAGAGCCAGGATGATGTGCTCGACGCTCAGATACTCATCCTTGAGCTTGTTCTGCTCGTCCTCGGCCTTGGTCATCAGCTCGCGGAACTCGTTGGAGAGATATAAGCCGCCGGAGCCACCGCTGACCTTCGGCTGTTTCGCGAGCAAATTTGAAACTTGAGACTTCAAACCTGAAGCCGCTGTCGGATTGACCGCCGCCTTTTCAAACAGTGGTGTGGCGATGCCGCCGTCCTGTTCGAGCAGGGCGAGGAGCAGATGCGCGGCTTTCAATTCCTGATGCCCGTGCCGCGTGGCGACGGATTGGGAGGCGTTGAAGGCTTCCTGGAGTTTGACGGTGAATTTTTCGGGAGACATGGTTGGTGAGTCAGCGGGTTGTTTACCCTGATTATATGCTCAAACCATGCCACAGGTGCCCATGTGGCTGCCAACCCTGATTTGCCTGCGTAGCCGCATGTTTTGCCGACTTGGGCCGCTCAAAGCAAAGAGGCCCGATGGCACAAATGTGCTGCCGCTTTGGGCAAGAGCGTCACTTCTGCCCCGGCATCTCCGTGCTCGCGCCACTGCCAATTGTTTCGCCCTCGTTGAGATGGAGATCGTAGCCTGCCACCTCGACTTCACCGCGGCGCACTTTCTTTTTGGCCATGGCAACCGAGATCCAGTGAAACTCGGCGCTGTTGTCGAGCAACACCTTGAGCACCATCGTCAGCGGCACGGCCAGGAACATGCCCAGCGGGCCCCACAACCAGCCCCAGAAGATGACGGAAAGAATCACCACCAGCGGCGAGATGCCGAAGCGGTTCCCGAGCATCGTGGGCTGCACGAAGTTATCGAGGCAGAAATTGATGCCCCCGTAACCGATGGCAACGAACACCGCGTGCGCCGGTCCATGCTGAACAAGCGCCTCGGCAATGGCGGGCAGGGAGGCCGCCGTGCTGCCCACCGCTGGAATGAAGTTGAACAGGAAGGCCAGCAACGCCCACAGCAAAGGGTAATGCAGATCGAAGAACCAGCACCAGAAGCCTGCGAGAATGCCCGTGAGCGCGCTGATGAGCGTTTTCACGCCGAGATACTTTTGAATGTCATCCGCGCTGCGCATCAGGCCGCTGAAATCCGGTCCGCCGGAGAGATGCACGGCCTGCAGGCGGCTTTGCGTTCCATGCGCCTCCATGAGGATGAACATCATCACGATGAGCGTCATGATGAAGCTGGCCAGCATGGTCGCGAGCGTGCCAAAGGTGGAGCCCAGCAGTCCTCCGATGTTGTTCATCACGTCCTGCTTCGTCGCGTAGCCGACCAGCGTGTTCCAGTCGAAGATGCCCGCGAGCGTTTCCTTGGCACCTTCCACCCCTCTGGCTTCCAGCCAGACCGCCAGGTCGTTGGCATACTGCTCCAGTCCGCGGAGATAGCGCGGCAGATCGCGCCAGAAGCTGATGAGCAGCCGCACTCCCACAGTAATCAAGCCGGCAAGCAGGGCGAGATTCACCAGCATGGTGATTCCGAGGGCCAGCCATGCGGGGAGCCTGTGCTGGCGCAGCCAGCGCACCAGCGGATAACTCAACACCGCGAGAAAAAACGCATAAGCAATGGGCACCAGCACATTCGCGGCCACCTGCATGCCGGTGAGCACGATGTACAAGCAGGCCAGCGTGACAATCGCCTGCGAGCCTTTGCGGCCCCAGTCCACACGATTATCAGCCTCCTGAAACAACGACATGCCGCGCCATGCCGCAAAAACGACACTGGCTCAAGGCTTTTCCGTGAGGTATAAGCGGTTCATGCCTGCATTGATCCGCCGCTTGATGAACGCCATCCAGCCCGCCGCGTATGGTGATGACCGCCGGCGCGCAGGCATGGGATGCAATCCACGCATTGTCCTCGGAATTCTCATCATCGCCGGCACTCTCCTCTTCCACTGGCTTGGCACGACGAAATATCAAAACGAGTTCACCGGGCGTGAGCAAACGCTCGCGCTTGCCTCGCCGCAGGAGGAGATCGCGCTCGGCCTGCAATCCGCGCCGGAGATGATCCGCGAGAGCGGCGGCTTGTCGCGTGACGCGGCGGGCCGTGCGCTCGTTGAGCAAGTTGGCGCGCGTTTGATCGCATCTTCCGCGGCCAGGCAGACGCCATATCAGTTCAAATTCCATCTGCTGGCCGACAACCAGACGGTGAATGCCTTCGCATTGCCCGGCGGCCAGATATTCATCACCGAGGCGTTGTTTCGCCGTCTTAAATCGGAAGACCAGCTCGCCGGTGTGCTCGGCCATGAGATGGGCCACGTCGTGGGCCGTCACTCGAACGAGCAGATGGCCAATTCGAACTTGTGGAGCGGCCTTGCACAAGGTCTGGGGGTGCTTCTTTCTGACGGTCATAACAACTCCGGCATGCAAATAGCGCAGATGGTGGCGCAGTGGCGCGTGATGAAGTTCAGCCGCGAGGACGAGTCGGAATCCGACGCGCTTGGCGTGCGCTTCATGATTCAAGCGGGCTACGATCCCGAGGCGCTCATCGGCGTGATGGAAATCCTCGCGCAGGTCAGTGGCGGCGCGAATCGCTCCGACTTCATGAGCTCCCACCCCAATCCCGCGAATCGCATGGAGCACATCCGCGAGGTGATCGCGAAGGAGCGTGCGCGACGCTAATCACGGCGCCACGCCCAGTGGACGGTTCTCCGTGCCTTTGACCTTCCGCAGGTCGTCTCCCAGCTCCTTGCGTGCAGGCTCAGCCAGCTTCGTCAATCTCTCAACGATCTCAGGGTGTTCCTTTGACACATCGCGCAACTCACCGGGATCATCCTTCAAGTTGAACAACGACAGGCCGATATTCTCCACGCGGTAACCATGCCGCGAAGCAATGCCCGCGATGCCACTTTGCGTGATCGACTTCGGTTGCATCTGGCCAAACTTCGCCGGTTTGCCATCGCGCCCCGGTTCGCCATCGACGGTGATGTAAGGATGTGGGAAATGCAGCTTCCACTCGCCACTGCGCACGGCTTGCAATTCGCTGCCGCCGTAGAAGATCAGCGCCTCATGCGGTGATCTCGCGCCTGGTTTGCCTTCGAGGAGCGGAAGGATGTTAAGGCCGTCGATTTTGCGCTCCGACAGCTTTCCGCCGATCAAGGCTGCGATGGTCGGCAGCAAATCGATTTCCATCGCCGGTTCGTCGCAAACCTGGCCAGCAGGCACACGGCCCGGCCAGCGTGCAATGAAAGGACTGCGCACTCCGCCTTCGAAAGTGGTCAGCTTGCCTTCACGCAGCGGCTTTGCGCTTCCCGCATGATTGCCGTAGCTGAGAAACGGACCGTTGTCGGAGAAAAGAATCACCAGCGTGTTCTGGTCGATGCCGGAGCGCTGGATCGCATCGAGAATCTGGCCCACCGACCAGTCGATCTCCTCCACCACATCGCCGTAGAGCCCGGTGGATGATTTTCCACGAAACGCATCAGAGGCGAAAATCGGCACATGCGGCATCACGTGCGGCACATAGAGAAAGAACGGCTGTTCCTTGTTTCGCTCGATGAAACTTACCGCCCGCTCCGTGAAACGGCGTGTGAAGAGGCTTTGATCCGGATCGGTCTCGATGATCTTCAGGCCGTCGTAGAAGGGCAGTGGCGGCATCTCCTTTGCCAGCGAGGGATGATACTTGCTGTTGTCGTTCGAATACGGAATGCCGAGAAACTCATCGAAGCCGTTGTGCAGCGGATTGAACATCGGGCAGGTGCCCAGATGCCACTTGCCGAAGGCTGCGGTCGCGTAGCCGGCCGTCTTGCACATCTCCGAGATGAGCAGTTCGTCGGGATGAATGCCTTCCTTGCTCGTGTGATTCAGCGCGCCCTGCATGCCCACGCGGTTCGCGTAGCAGCCGGTCATCAGCGCTGCCCTCGACGCGCTGCACACCGCCTGCGCCACATAAAAACTCGTGAACTTCATCCCTTCTGCCGCCATGCGGTCGATGCGCGGTGTTTTGATCTGAGTGTTGCCGAAACAGCCCACATCGGACCAGCCGAGATCATCCACGAGAATGATCACAACATTCGGTGGACGCGTTTCAGCAGCAGAAATCGCGGAAGTGGCAAGGAGGCAGGCAAGCAGGAGGCGCATGAGTGCAACGTGGCAAAACCGGGGGACGATGGCGAGAAAGTTTTCGTCCGAATGTTGTCATGCTTGCCACCGCCTGCATTTCCTGCCAAAACAGGCCAAAATGATCTGGCGTGCGGCGGCAGTTTTGACGGTGCTTTTCTGGGCGGTGATGTCCGGATTGCTCGTGCGTGATGTCTATTTCCCCGAGGCATCACGCTTCGCCGTTGTGCCGCCCAAAGTCGTGATCGACCTGTTCTTGCGCCAGTCGGAGTCGTTCGGCAGCAACCTGCATCTCTACCATCATCGAGAAAAAATCGGTCACGCGAGCTTCCAGATCAATCATCGCATCAAGCCGAATCATCAGTTGGTTTATGACGTCCTCGCCCGCGGGGTGGTGGAGCAGCCGGATGAGAAAGACCGCCGTCTCGTCGAGGCGACATGGAGCGTGGGCTGCATTCTCGCAGAAGCGGAACGCTGGCAGCACCTGACCATCTCCGCGGATTTTCCGAGACGTGATGCCAGCCTGAAAATGTCCTGGAATGAAAACCAGACGACGCCCGACCTCCTGGTGAAACAGGGCCAGCGTGTCATCATGAACTCGCAGGATGTGAAAATGCTGTTCGGAGGCGGCCAGAATGGCATGCTGGCCCTGCTGCCCATGCTTGGAGGCGGCATGCCGAGGTCCGGGGACGATGCAGATACGATGAAACTGCACGCGCGCGAGGGCATGATGACGCTCGCAGGCCGTGAACGGAAGTGCTATGTGCTCACGCTGCCCATCTTCGGACAACACGAGGTGAAAATGCTTTTCACCGAGGCTGGCGAGCTGGCTCGCATCGACCTTCCCGATGGCTACTCGCTGCTGGAGCCGACCATTCACGGCCTGCAGGAGGGCGGACACCCATAGACACTAGTTTCACGCGCATGATCGAGATCGAAAACCTCACCATGAACTACGGCGACCTGCGGGCGCTCGATGGATTGAACCTCACCATCCAGTCTGGCGAACTATTTGCGTTTCTGGGCCCGAACGGAGCTGGTAAAACGACGGCGATGAAGCTTCTCACCGGCCTCATGAAGCCCGACGCCGGTCGTGTGCGTCTTTGCGGCCACGACATCCAGCAAGACTCACTCAAGGCAAAGGCACTTCTCGGTTATGTGCCGGATGTGGCCGTGTTTTACGAAAAACTCACGCCGGTCGAGTTCATGGAGTTCATCGCCGAGCTGTTCGAGATGGACCGTGATCGCGCCGCTGAGCAGACGAACGAGTTGTTCACCAAATTCGCACTGCACGAGTACACGCGGCAACGCATCGAAAATCTCAGCCACGGCACCCGGCAGCGCCTCGCCATCGCCAGCGCCTTGCTGCATGACCCGAAAGTCTTCGTCATCGACGAGCCGATGGTCGGCCTCGATCCCATCCACGCCCGCACCGTGAAGCGCGAGATCAAGGAGCGCAGCCAGCGCGGCACCACCGTCCTCATGAGCACGCACCTGCTTAACATCGCCGAGGAACTCGCCGACCGCATCGGCATCATCCATCACGGCAAGCTCATCGCGCTCGGCACCCTGGCCGAATTGCGCGCCCAACACGAAGAGCGCGGCCAGCGGTTGGAGGATATTTTCCTGAGCATGGTGGAAGATGAAAAATAACGAAACCCGAATGGCGAATGTCGAATCAATGACGAAGCCCGATTGAGCCAAGATTTGGGTATTCGGGCTTCATTCGTCATTCCTCATTCTGGTTTCGTCATTTTGCCTCTTTTCAAACGTATCTCCCACCACCATGAAAACCCTCCTCCTCTCCCTCCTCATGACCTCACTCGCCATCGCCGCCGACACCAACGTGCGTGACATCGCGGTCAAGGATATCGACGGCAAGGACACCACGCTCAAGGCCTATGCCGGCAAGGTGCTGCTCATCGTCAATGTCGCCTCTGAGTGCGGTTACACGCCGCAGTATGCCGGTTTGCAGGCTTTGCATGAAAAGATGAGCGGCAAGGGCCTCGTGGTCCTCGGTTTCCCCTGCAACGACTTTGGCGGACAGGAACCCGGCAGCGAAGCCGCCATCAAGACCTTCTGCACCGAGAACTACAAGGTCACCTTTCCCATGTTCTCCAAGGTCTCGATCCAAGGTGACGCCAAACACCCGCTTTACGCCGCCCTGCAGTCGGCCGCAGGTGATGTCGGCTGGAATTTTGAAAAGTTTCTCGTCGGCAAGGATGGCAAGGTGCTGAAACGCTTTGGATCGGATGTGGAGCCGAACTCGCCAGAGTTGATGGCCGCGATTGAAGAGGCGCTGAAGTAACCACGCTGCCAGCGCTGGAGTTCCTGACTTGATCCGTCGGCTACGAGGAGGTTCTGCTCCTTTGTTCTGCTGGGAAACCTGCTGCAGCAAAGGCGCCCAAATTCGCATTGGCACAATAACACCCGCTGGCTTGAAAATGGCGCAACCGCGGGTCTTTCATCCCCACAATCTGCTCGAAAGTCCGCGCCTGTATCCGGCGTAGTCCCCGCGTTCCCATCTATGATGCCCAAATCCCCCCTTATCTCGCTGACCTGCGCGGCTCTGGCCGCAGTGTCCCTTCATGCCCAGGAAGGCGGCGAAAAAATCACCTACAACGATCACATCCGCCCGCTGCTGGAGAACAAATGCTTCTCCTGCCACAACCCGGACAAGAAGAAGGGCGACCTCGATCTCACGAGCTTCGGTGGCCTCATGACCGGCGGCGGTGGCGGCACCATCGTTGATCCTGGCAATGTTGATGGCAGCCGCATTTGGACGACCTGCGCGAAGAAGGAAGAGCCCTTCATGCCACCGGAAGGTGCTCCGCTCAGCACCAAGGACCTCGATCTCATCGCCACGTGGATCAAAGGCGGCATTCTGGAAACGAAGTCCTCCATCGCCAAAAAGTCCGCCAAACCGAAGGTGGATATGGCCGTCGCCGTCACCGGTGGCAAGCCTGAGGGCCCCATTGCGAAACCCGAGCATGTGCTGCTGGAGCCGGTCTTCGTGGCTCCTCGCACGACTGCGATCACCGCGATGGCCGCCAGCCCGTGGACCTCGCTCGTCGCACTCGCCGCGCCGAAACAGATCCTGCTTTACGACACCGAGACGAAGCAGCTCGTCGGCATCTTCCCTTACACCGAGGGCTACGCGCATAGCCTGCGTTTCAGCCGCAACGGCTCCCTCCTCATCGCAGGCGGCGGTCGTGGTGGCAAAATCGGCCACGCCATCGTTTGGGACGTGAAAACCGGCAAACGCATCATCGAAGTCGGCAAGGAATTCGACCAGCTCATGTCCGCAGACATCAGCCCCGACCACAAGCTCATCGCCATCGGCAGCCCGTCGAAGAAGGTCAAGGTGTACGAGACCGCCACCGGCAACGAGGAGTACATGATCAGCAAGCACACCGAGTGGATCATGAGCACCGCCTTCAGCCCCGATGGCGTCCTGCTCGCCACGAGCGACCGCAATGGCAACGTCATGGTCTGGGAGGCCGACAACGGCGGCGAGTTCTACATCCTCGGCCAGCACAAGGGCTCCTGCGTCGATCTCTCCTGGCGCGCCGACTCGAATCTCCTCGCCTCCTGCTCCGTGGACGGCACGATCAGCGTCTGGGAGATGAACGAGGGCAAGCAGGTCAAAAACTGGGCCGCTCATGGCGGCGGTGTGCAGTCCGTCGCCTTCACGCCCGATGGCAAACTCGTTTCTTGTGGCAACGACGGCCTCGTCCGCGTCTGGGACATCAACGGCAACAAACTGGGCGAAGCCCCAAGCCAGGGTGATCTCGTGACGAAAGTCGTCGCGCTTTACGATTCAAAGACCGCCGTCTCCGCCAACTGGCGTGGCGAAATCAAGATGTGGAACATCAGCGGTGCCCAGCTTGCTGAAACCGGCCAGATCACCAGCAATCCATCACAAATCGCCCAGCGCATCGTGCAGGCCGAGCAGCGCATGGCCGAGCTCACCGCGAAACTGCCTTCGCTTCAGGAAGCCGTGAAAAAGGCCGAGGCGGATGCCAAGGCCCGCGATGAAGCGCTCAACAAAACTCGCGCCGAAGTCGCCGCCACCGAGGCGCGCAGCAAGAGTCTGCCCGGCGAGATCGCCAACGACGAAAAATCACTCGCCGCGCTCAAAGCTGCCCGCACGAAGGCCGATCAAGACAAGGCGGCCCGCAACGCCGCGATCAAAGCTTATGGCGAAAAATCCGCGAAGATCGCCGCGCAGGAAAAGGAACTCGCTCCTGTCGCCGCGGAGGCCGCCAAACTTCCTGCGGCCGATAAAGCCGTCGCCGATGCCACCGCCGCGCTCGAAGCCGCGAAGAAGGAACTCGCCGCCAAGGCAGGCGACGCCGCTCTCACCGCCAAGGTGAAGGATCTCGAAGGCAAACTCGCCGCCGCGAAGGCTGCACAGCAAAAAATCGCGCCAAACAAAGCGAAGGCCGATCAGCTCGCTGCCGCCATTGCCAAGGCCAAATCGGAACTCGGCGCCGCACCCGCACCTGTCGCCGATCTCGACAAATTGATCGCCGAAACCGACGCCAAGATCAAAGCCACTGCCGATGGCATCGCCGCCAAGAAGGCCGAGCTGCCGAAACTGCCTGCGCTCGTCAAGAGCGGCCCGGATCGCATCAAGGGAGCCGAAGGCAATGCTGCCGCAGGCAAAACCGCCCTCGCTGCCGCGCAAACCGCCGCCAAAGCCGCCAGCGATGAAATCGGCGTGCTGCAAAAAGTGCCCACCGCGCTCAAAGCAGCCCAGTTCAACACCGGCGTGCTCGCTGAGAAGGAAAAGCTCGCAAAGCTCGAAGAAGACTTCACCGACTTCACCGAAGCCAAAAAGGACGCCGAGGCAGCCAAGGTCGCCGCCGCCCAACGCATCGAGGACAGCAAGAAGGCCATCGCCGAATCCACGGCCGCGCAGCCCGGATTGGAAGCCGCTTTGAAGAAAGTTCAGGGTGAGCAAGCTGCTCTCGAAACTTCCATCAAGCCCATCCGTGATGCCGATGCTGCGGCAGCGGCCAAGGTGAATGAGCAGAAGCAGATCATCACCACCAAGGAAGCCGAAATCGCCGCCGCCAACAAAGCGAAGGACGAAGCCATCGCCGCTGCTAAAAAAGCCGCCGAGGACATTGCCAAGCTGATCGAAGCTCGGAAGAAGAGCCTCGCCGAGGTCAACGCGAAGCTCGCCAACCCCGAGAAGAATGTCAAAGCCAGGCAGGATGCTGTCGCACCGAAGGAAGCCGCGCTTGCCGCCGCCAAGAAGGCGCAAGCCGATGCCACTGCTGACCTCGCCAACAAGGCGAAGGCCGATAAGGACGCTGAAGCCGCGTTGACCGCTGCATCTGCGGCTCAAGCTGCCGCAGAGAAGGCACTGAACGACACCCGTGCCAAACAAAAGCCAGCGGTTGATGCGGTGGCCGCCGCCAAGAAGGAACTCGCAGCCAAAGCAGGCGATGCCGCTCTCACCGCCAAAGTGGCCGAGGCCGAAAAGGCCGCCGCCGACATTGCCAACGCGATCAAAGCCGCTGAAGGCGACGTGCAGACGAAAAAGAATGCCAGGACCGCCGCCGCCAAGGCCAAGGATGCAGCACACGCTGCCAACAACCCGCAACTTGTCGCCAAGGCTGACGCCGCTGTGAAATCGGCGGAACAACAGCTCAACAACGCGAAGAACGAACTCGCTGCCGCGGAAAAGGCCGCCGCACCGATCCGTGGTCAGCGCGACAGCATTCAAAAGGAGATCGACGCGCAGTCCAAAGCCCTCGCTGAAAAGCAAGCCGCGCCTGCGAACATCGAAAAAGACTCCGCTGCGAAGATCGCTCCGCTCAACGCAGCCATTGCTGCCGCCAAGACCGCGCTTCCATCGCTGGAGCAGGCCTACGCCGCCGCGCATGGCAAGCTTGATGCCGAGCAGAAGGTTCTCGACGCCAAGAAAGCCGAGGTCGCCAAAGCGAACGCCGATTTCGAAGGCGCGAAGAAGAGGAAATCTGATGCCGAGGCAACCATCGCCGCCGCGACCAAGGAAATTCCCGAGAAGGACAAGATCATCGCCGAAGCCACCGCCGAACTCGCCAAACTCCAGCCCCAGCTCGATCCTCTGCGCACCAAGGTAAAGCAGATGACCGATCAGTATCTCACGATGCTGCCGAAGTGACCGGTTCGCCTTCGAATTCATCTCAAACCACGAATGGGGGCCAGACGGCCCCCATTTTTGTCTTCAGCCTTCACCTTGCTCCTGTGGCATTCCGCGACATCATTCGCGCCCTCTTACCACCGTGAAACCCTACTACATCACCACCGCCATCGACTACACCAACGCGCCGCCGCACATCGGCCACGCGTATGAAAAGGTGCTGGCGGATGTGATGGCTCGTTTTCAGCGGCTGAACGGCCGCGAGGTGTACTTCCTCACCGGCGTGGACCAGCACGGCCAGAAGGTGCAGAAGAGCGCGGAAAAGGCCGGGCAGACGCCGCAGGCGTTCGTGGATGGCATTACGCAGCATTTCACCGCGTTGTGGGACAAGCTCAACGTGCGTTACGACGGCTGGGCCGCCACCACCGATCCAACGCACAAGCGCGTGGTGCAGGCCATCCTGCAAAAGCTGCACGACTGCGGCCAGCTCTACAAAAAGAGCTACGCCGGCTTCTACTCCGTGCGCCAGGAGCAGTTCCTCACCGACAAGGAACGCGGCCCCGACGGCCAGTATGGTGAGGAGTGGGGCGAGGTCGTCGAGTTGCAGGAGGAGAACTGGTATTTCCGCCTCAGCGAGCATGTGGAGTGGCTGAAGAATCACATCCGCGGCAATCCCGACTTCATTTTCCCGCCGCATCGTGCGAACGATGTGCTCAACTCGCTCGAAGGAGCTGCGCAGGATCTTTGCATCTCACGTCCGATCGAGCGTTTGAGCTGGGGCATTCCCCTGCCCTTCGACGAAAAATTCGTGAACTATGTCTGGTTCGACGCGCTGGTGAATTATGTCAGCTTCGCCGGTTATCTGGCCGATGAAGTCGGTAACACCGGCCTGACACAGTTTGAAAAACTCTGGCCCGCTGACGCGCATGTGATCGGCAAGGACATCCTGGTGCCCGCGCATGCCGTTTACTGGCCGATCATGCTGCACGCGCTCGGTTTCAGCGACGATCAGATCCCGCGCCTGATTGTCCACGGCTGGTGGAACGTGAAAGGCGCAAAGATGAGCAAGAGCCTCGGCAACGTCATCGATCCGAACGTGCTCTCCGGCACCTTCACGCCCGACGGGCTGCGTTATTACCTCATGCGCGACATCGCCACCGGCTACGACGCCGATTTCAGCGATGAACGCATCATCATGAGCTACAACAAGGAGCTGGCCGGCGGATTGGGCAATCTGCTCAACCGCTCGATCAACATGGCGCAAAAATATCGCAACGGAGTGCTCACGCCCGGCGATTACGATGACGAGCTGAATCAAGCACTGCGTCAAACCGTCGCCGAAGCCACGCCGCTCTACATCGAGAAGATGAACGGCTGGGACATCCACGAAGGCATCGCCGCTGCGTGGAAGATCGTCACGCACGCGAATGCCTTCGTCGATAGCACGAAGCCTTTCTCGCTCGCCAAGGATCCTGCGCAGGCCGCACGGCTCGACAGCGTGCTGTATCACCTGGCGGAGGCGCTCACGCATGTCAGCGTGCTGCTGAATCCGATCATGCCCACCGCGATGACCACCGCACGCTCACAAATCGGCTGGACGTTGCCGGCGGGCTTCAAGGTCGGTGATTTGAAATGGGGCCTGCTGAAAAGCGGTCACCAACTCGGCGCGCCCGTGCCGTTGTTCCCGCGCTTGGAAATCGCGGAGAATGCCGCGGCTTGATGTGCTTCCGCATCATCGTTGCCGATTCTACCCTTCAAACTCCGTGTAGTGCCTTCGCCGCGGTGGCTCGGTCACGAGCGCTTTTTGCTTCCACAGCGTGGCCTGATGCAGGTCTTTCTCGCAGCCGACGCCGTCCAGATAGCACTTCGACAGGTTCTTCATCGCCTCGGTGACACCGGCCTCGGCGGCGGCCTTGAGCGCGGCGAAACCGGTCTTGCGCTCGCGTGTGGTGTTGCCGTGGTTGAGCAGCACCATCGCGGCGAGATGCTTCGCGGGCGGGAGCTTGTCTGCCACACGGGAGAGCGTGTCATACACATCCTGCCAGAGCGAGGGATCGATCTCCGCCTTCCGCCACAGCAGATGCGCGGCAAGGTATGCCTCCAATGGATGCTTCGACCGGGCCATGTAGGACAGCACGAGAATCGATGCCTTGTCCAAATCCTGCGGCACGCCGCGCCCCTGAAACAGCGCCTCGGCATAGTAAAACCGCGCGTCCCGGCGGCCACCTGCCTCGAATGCCTTTTGATACAGCGCGATGCCGCGTTTTTCATCCCGTGCATAACCGTAGCCTGCCATCAGCAGGTGCCCTTCCAGCAGCATGGCGGAAACGGAGCCGATTTCCGCGAGCTGGTGCACCGGCGCGGACCACGCGGCATCCAGCCACCGGCCTTGTGCGAAAAACTCCCGCGCCATGCGGTCGCACAGCTTGTCGGCAAAGGGACGCCAAAAATCCTCCTGTGGAAACGTCATCGCCTTGTTCAGCAGGAGTGTGAGCGCGGGTTTGAAATCCTGCGTCTCCTCGATGCCGCGCATCATCTCCAGGATCTCCAGCCGCGCCTCCTCCACTTCCTCCTCGTGGCTGAACGCCGGCTTCAGCCCGCGCAACGTTCCCGCGGTCACAAACTGATCTCCCGACGGCAGCAGCTCTTTGAGCGCGATCTCATCCTGCGCCGCGACAACACGCCAGCCGCCCTCCTCGTTCTGCACCTCGCATGTCACCACACCGCTGCCACGGGCGATCCGTTCCCCGCGCTGCACTTCGAATTGGAACGGTTGCTCGACCTGGATGAGATCAAAGCTGCGCAGGTGCGCCCTGGCGCCTTCAGCCACGTTGATCCGCCGCAGCGGCCACAAGACGCGAAACTGCTCCTCCGCACGCAGCAGCGCCTCCATCGCCGGCTTTTTCTGCCCGAAATACTGTTCCGGGCTCAACGCGACATGATCGAGCACCGTCGCCACGGAAACCTCGTTCCACGAGCGCACAAACGCGGCCACGCACTCCATCGCATCATGCGTCGCCGCCAGTTTGATCGCGGCCCGTCGCTCACCTGCTTGTCCTGCCTGCTGATATGCGGCAAGCGCCAGATCGAGGTCCTTGGCCACACCATGTCCCTGCTCCAGCCGTTCCCCCAGTGGTATCCAGGCCGTGCGTTCCCCGAGTCTGGCGGCGAACTCCAGGTGCTTGAACGACTCCGCGCTGTAACGCTCCATGTGCGATGGGTTCTCCACTGACTCGACCAGGTCCGCCAGCGCCGCACGCGATCCACCCTCTGCCGACTGCCGCAGCAAATACACAGCCTCGTCGCTGAACTCACCCGCCCCCATCAGCGCAAGCGCCAGCTCATGCATCGCGTCCACACGCCCTGACTCCGCCAGCGGCATCAACAGATGAGCCGACAGCATCGGCATGTGCGCACGACGCAATTCACTGGCAATGGCAACCATCTCGTCCGTCGAAAACTCGCGCGTCGTCGGCACTTCCACTGCCTCCATCACCGGATCCTCGGCAGGCGGTGCGGCATCGAGATGGTGCTGCCAGTAGATGATTGCTCCGATCATCAGGCCGCAGACACAAAGCCCCGCCCACACGAGCCCCGACGACTCTTCCTGAGCCTTGTCCTCATCCAGGCACTTCATGTCGTTCAACTCAGGTTTGCTGGCCGGAGCTGGAGCTTCCTTCCTTGTCACGGATCGCAACCCGCCACCACTCACCGCCGTCGCAGATTCAGAAACCACCTGCACTGGCAGCGTGGCTGCGGGTGTTGACTCAACCACCACGCCGGATCGATCTCCCGCGCGACGACGCAAAGTCGCGGGTTGCAGAAGATAATCACGACGTCCGGAATGGGCTGGCGGCTGGGCTGCTCCGGCAACGTTCATCACGTCTGCGGCTGCTGTGTCCGGCCCGCTCTGCTCCAGTTTCGCTTCTCCTTCCACCGCGAGATCGAAGGTGATCACCTCGGTGCCAATTCCAAAACGAAACGGCACATCGACCTCAAGATCCGGCGCGCACACACCATTCACCGTGAACCATGCCTCTGGCACCGCCCGTTTGATCCGGAAACGCTGGTCACCCACGCGCCGGAACTCGCAGTGGCGGGGCAGGATGGTCGCTCCATCGAGAACAATCTCGCACTCCAGGCCGCTGCCAACCGTGATCAACACATCCAGCGGACAGGCCAGCTCGTGCAGGCTGTCGGCGGTGAGCAATCTCAGGACCGTGCGGGACATCGGCCCGGATTATGACTATCTGCCTGAAAGCGTCGAGCCTTCATTCGGACAGAAAACGTGATGGCTGCCCTCACTTGCCCGCGCCGAGTTCTTTGTAGTAGCGCTTCACGAGATCACGGAATTCCGCGGGCACCGGATCGCGGTCCACTGGAGCGAGATTCTTGCCTGCGTCCTTCTTCGAAAGTTCTTCAACGACACGGTCACGCAACTCGATGAGCGGCTCGGTGATGCGCTGGTTCAAATAAGAAACCTGCGGGGCTTCGTTGCTGCGCTTGAGGTTGATGCGCAGTTCGCGGGCACGGTCGAGGATCTTGGCGGCTTCGTTGCGCAGTTCAGGATTGTTGAGAAGCTCCTCCACGTTGCGCAGGCGGTCGCTCCAGCGTTCATAGCCGTCGCCCGTGAACACATTCGTGTCTGGCTGCTCTTTGGAATCCTCGAAAAACAACGCCTCCGGTACCGCACCCCCGACGATTTGTGGACGCGTGCGGTCGTTGTCGGAATCTCGATCTGTCGTGCGACCACCGGGGTCAAAATTGTTGTCGTCGCGCCTGTCATTCGTGGAGCGCATTCCACCTTGTCCGCGCTGATTGGGATTATTCGCATCCGCCGTCTGCTGCTGTCCTTCACCTCGACCTTGTCCGCGTTGCGGTTGTCCGCCGGGCTGTTGTCCCTGGCCTTCACCTTGCTGAGGATTGCCGTTGTTGGCCTGCTGTTGCGAGCCTTGCCCTTGCTGCTGGCCTTTGCCTTCGCCTTGCTCGCCGGGTTGTTGACCTTGCTTGCCTTCGCCGGGCTGCTGGCTGTTTTCGGCCATCTTCGGTTCCTGGCCCTCGCCTTTGCCCTGGCCTTTCTCGCCAGGCTTTTGGCCTTCCTGAGCCTGTCCCTGGCCTTTTTCGCCCGGCTTCTCACCTTGCTGGCCTTCGCCGGGTTTTTCCCCGTTCTGCGCCATCTTGGGATCTTGTGGCTGTCCTTGGCCTTGGCCGTTCTCGCCGGGTTTTTCACCTTGTTTGCCAGGTTGTTGACCTTCTCCGGGCTTCTGGCCGTTTTGCGCGGTCTTGCTGTCTTGGGGTTCTCCTTGGCCTTTGCCGTTCGGATCGGGCTTTTCACCGTTTTCGCCTTTCTCGGCTGTCTGCTGGCCCTTCGCGGCAGCCTTTTTGTCCGACGTGTCAGACTTGTCAGACGAGTCTGACGCCTGCTGGCCACTATCTTGACCTTTTTGACTGTCTTGCCCCTTCTGGCCGTCCTGTCCGCCTTCCTGCTCCTGCGCTTCCTTGATCAGCTTATCCAACTCGTTCTTCGCCACGCGCAGCGCCTCGCTCTCGCTGCCGAGCACGCTTTCCGCCGCTTTCTCGACGCCTTTCTTCAATTCCTCGACGGCATTCGCGGCTTTGCGCTCGGCGTCCTTCGCCTCGGCCTGTGAACCGTAACGAAGTTGATCCTGCGTTTCCTTGAGGTTCTCCTCCAATCCCGCTGTCTGCGCTTTGCGCACGGCATCGTAGAGGTTCTTGTGCAGCAACGGCTCGCTCTGCTCGGCCTGTTCGCTGAGTTCGCGCATGTTGTTGAGCAGCTTCTCCACGTTCTCCTGCTGCTCCGCCACCTGGCGGGCCTGTGCCTGGCCTTGCATGCGCTGCTCGATCTCAGAACCGCCCTGCTTTTGGTTTTCGAGTGACTCGCTGATCTTCTTCTGCGCGTCGGCGGCCTGCTGCGCCTGCTGGCGGAGCTGCTTCATCTCATCGGCGAATTTCTTGCTCGTCTTCTGGCGGAAATCCTCCTGCATCTGCTCCAGTTCGCGTTGAGCGCGTGTGGCGGAGTTCGTGGCGTCGGTCAGCTTCTGGTCTTTGAGCTGCTCGACGGCGTCATTGACCTGCTCTCGTGTTTTTTCGAGCTGCTCCTTCGCCTCGGCCATCTGCTGGGCATTTTCCGGCTTCTCCATGCGATCCTTGAGGTCATCGAGGTCGCGCAACAACTGCTCCTGCTCGGCCTGAAGGCGCTTGAGCTGGTTTTCGAGTTCCTGCTTCTCCTCCTCGGTCTTCGCCTTGGCGAGCTGGTTTTGCAGTTCTTTCATCTTCTCGGCCAGCGCCTCCTGACGACGCGCGAGTTCCTTGAGACGGTTCAAGACTTGCAGATTCTCCTGCTGCTCGGCGCTTTGTTCCTCGCTGGCGGCCTTCTCCTCCTCGTAACGCTTGTCCTGCTGCTTCATCTCGAGGTCCATGAGCTGGTTCTGCTTCTGGCTCTCGCTGCCGGACATGGCCATCTGCGGCTGGTTCTGGCGCATGACCTGATGCTCGCGGCTCTGCGCGCGATGCAACCACTCCAACGCGCTCTGCTCATACGTGAGCGCCTGGTTCAAAGGCGAGCGCTTCTTCTCCTCCGCGGCCTGATTGAGCGGATCGAGCGCGTCCTTCATGCTTTTCCAAGCCTCGGTGAGCGCGTGCTTCATCTCCGCGTCCTCGACCTCCTCCATCGCCTCCTTCGTCTGCTCCAAAGCGATGCCCTGAGACTGATGCACAACGCCGACATCACTCGAAGCGGCCTCCATGGTGCGGCCGGCGTTCGTGTCGCGAATGAGGCGCCAGGTGGCGTTCACGACCTGCTTTTGCAATTCAACCAGCTTGTCGCTCTGTGCCTTCTCCTGCGGCTTGCCGGGCTCGCTCGGCGGTGCCTCGGCCTCGCGGAAGATGTCCTCGAAGTGGCGAATGTCGGCAAAGAACATGTCGCTCATGCTGCGGCGCACCTCACCCTTCGGCCCGGTGTCCTCCGCCCAAAAATAATAACTCACGAGCTGGCGCGGCTGCATGCCTTCCTTCTCCAGCGCAAGCTCCGTCTTCACGTCCTCCTTCTTCAGCGCGGCGGTGGGCGCATGCTTGAACATGACCTCCTTCGTGTTGCCGTTGATGCTGAAGACCGCGCCGGATTTCAACACGCTGAGATCGTCCGACACCTTCGCCTCGACAGGAAGCTCCTGGATTGATGACACCTGGATGTCGCGCTTCGGGAAGACGACCTCGATCTTCGCGAGCTGGTTGCTCTGCACAGTGACCGTGAACCACGGCGGGTTTTTGTTTCCGCGCTCGGCCTCATCGACGAGATGCAGACGATACTTCTGCGACTTCTCGGCCATGATCACGCCCTCGAGCTGCGTGGCATCGGCGGCGGAAGGTGTGAGCGGGATGGCGGTCTTGTCCTCTCCAAACAATTCCGCGGCGGTCAAATGTGGCGCAAAGGGATCTGTCTTCGCATTGATCTCGGTGATCAGCGGTTTGTTCACCTTGATCTTCCACGTGATCTTCGAGCCCTCGAGCGCGGTAACCTTCTGTGTGTTCTTTGTCTCCTTCACCGGCAGCTTCGTGTATTCCGGTGGCGTCACGATGACATCGCTGCGGACGAGCGCGGGATAATCAAACACGGTCAGCGTGTGTGTCTGGCTCTGCTGTCCGGCGAACTCGACGCGGTAGTGCGCGTCGCGGTCCACTTTGGAAATGAGGCCGCCGAAGACCTGGCCATCGACCGTGAGGCGCATCGGCTGGCGTTCGCGCTCCTTGCCGTCGAGTTCGCTGACGATGAGCATCGCCTCGGCCGGCACCGCGCCGTCAAAACGCGCCTCGATGATCATGCGCGAGCCGCGCTCGACCTCTGCGTCGCCGGGCGTGAGCGTGGCGTTGAATTCGGTGGCCTTGTCCGGTGATTTGGTCTTCTGCGCGATGCTGGATGCCTTCGACTTCGGCGCGTTGAGGCGCAACGCGATGTCAGTGGCAAAAAACACGATCACCACGACCCACGCGGCCACCAGCGCACGGCGATACGGCTTGTCAGCGACGGAGATGGGCCAGTTCTGCGTCGCGGCACGCGCGAGCGCGTGATCGATCAGACGCTCGTGCATGAAACCGGTCGGCTTGTCGGCCTGTGGCTCGTGCTCGATGGCGGTGAGCAGCAGCGAGTCGAGCGAGGGATGCTTTTGCTCGATGATGCGTGCGATTTCGCGGTCGCTCCAGATGTTCCGCCGGCCCTTCAGATACGCGATGAGGCCGAGAGCGAGAAGCGCCAGCATCGACCAGCGGTCGAGCGTCTTCGGAATCTTGACGCCCTGCAACGTCGCCAGCAGCAACGCACCGCGCACGACGATGCCGATGAGAAACGCGGCCGCCATGTGCCGCAGCAGCCGCGCCTTGCGCAAGGCCTCGCGGACTTCCGAGATGCGGGCTTCGAGAATGGTGCGTGCGATCATGACGGGGCTTAAACGATGGGTTCAGCAGGATTCGTGCGAAAGAGGCGGCAGCAAAGTGGTCCGCACAGTCCCCTGTGCGGGGTGGGGAAGGCTCCTGGCGGGTTTTGTCGCATTGTGGACGAAGTGGAGGAAGTTTGAGGCGATTTTCGGATCTGGGGGCATTGCGGAGCGCCGCACAGGGACTGTGCGGACCACTATGAGGGCGGGCGTTGCCAGAGGAGGTATTCGGACGGTTTCAGACGGGCGGAGACAGGGTTTTTCGCGATGTAAGTCCGGAACTTCTGAAACGAAGCTTCGTTGCGGACCAAGTGATCGAAACTCTCGTCCTGCCAGAGGCGTCCGTGACGGTTGAGTGCTCGATTGATTTGAAGCGCGGTCCACTTTTTCCACGACTCAACCTGCTTGAGCATCGCACCGCGGTGCAAACCGCCCACCAGCACGTGGACGTGGTTGGGCATGATCACATAGTCTCCCAGCACGTAACGGTCGCCGTCGAAGTGATTCAGCGCATCGGTAATCAGTCGTGCCATGCGGGGATCACGGAGCACGCAGTCGCCGTGGCAGGCATCCAGCTCTTTTTCCAACGTACGAGCGAAACGGCGAAAGTCATCCCGTGCTGCTTCGTCGAGCATTTCGAGATCGAAACGCCAGTCTTTGGAGCCGGGGTGGATGTCGTGCGCGAGCAGCCAGGCGTCACGTTCTTCCCGCCAGCGCAACCAGATGTCTCGCGGGATCGAGTCGGCGGTGCGCCAGGTGATGAAGTAAGTGGACTCCGCCTGATCCCAATGTGGCAGGTGGCCGTGGGTGATGGTGACCTTCGCAGCCGGATTGAAGAACTGGAAGGTGCCGTTCATCAGCGTGGTCCGCACAGTCCTCTGTGCGGTGCGATGGAGTCGGGTGATTGGCTTTGCCGATGACGTTCACTCATGATGGAAAGCTGTTTGGAGGCATTGAGCTTTGTCACGTTGCGGAACCCCGCACAGGGGACTGTGCGGACCACTTTGCGCGCCCTGCGATGGCTGTTTCGAGCAAAAGGACGGCCAAAAGGCTGACCAAAAACCACCACCAGAGGTGCTGGCGCTGCTCGGTGTCGGAGGCGGTGAGGCGCTGGTCGGTGGTGGCGGCTGCGGCGGTGCTTTCGGCGCTGCTGGCGAGCTTGAGGCCGTATTCGGCGAGTTTCGGCGGATCGAGCGGCAGGACGCGGCCTTCGTCGGGCGGGAGGTTCACGGCGATGGTTTGCGTGCGCGTGCCCTCCTTAGCCTCGGCGATGGAGGGCGTGCCGTTTTGGACCTGATGGAGGCCGATTTGCGATGTGGTGAAGCTTTGGCCCGGTTTGAGGCTGTGCGTCTTGCCGTCGGGATCGGTGATGGTGTGCGCCTGTGCGGCATCGAGAGGCAGATCATCGCCTACGAGCAGCGTGGCGGCGGGATCGTGACTGAAACCGGCGGCGGCGAGCCAGCCGTAGAGCAGCGGGACGAATTTCGTGCTCAGCGCGAGCTGGCTGTCGCCCGGCTGCCAGCCGGAGGCCAGCACGATGAGCGTGCCTTTGCCGATGCGGGCCGCAAGGATCGCCGGTTTGCCGTTGTCGAAGCTGGCGAGCGTTTCGAGCGATGCAGTGGCGGTCTTCGTTTCGATGACGCGGTGCTTCCAGAAGCGCAGTTTGGTGAAGTCGCGCAGTTTGGGATCGGCGAAGGGCTTGAGCAGCGGGTGGTCGGTTTTGACCTCGGCGAGCATGCGATACTCGTCGCTCGCGTCAGCCGCGACGCTAAGGTCGAGGCCGGTGAGCGTTTTGAGCAGCGTGGCGTCGGAAGGCACGGTGACGATGAACCCGCCGCGCTCGAGGTAGTCGCGCAAACCATCAGCGGGGGCGCTGCCGACGATGAAAAGGATGTCCGGAAGCTGCGCGGGCAGTTTTTCATCCGCCGTGAGCACCGGCGCGAGCGTGGCGGTCGGCTGCAAGGCGCGGGCGAGGTAGTAGAGCGGCGCGGAGGCCTCGTCGCGCGTGGCGTCTTTGCCGAGGAAATGCAGGCGCACGGTGCGCGGCTGCGGCGGGGCGATGAAGATGCGGTCGTCAAAGTCATGCTTGTCGCCGGTGAGCGCGAGCAGCGTGGCGTTGGTGGCATTCGGCGGCGCGGTGAGGATGCGCGAGGCACCGGGCGGGATTTGTGCATTGATCGCGTCGGCTTTGAGTGCGTTCTGCCAGGCGAGCGTGAAGTCGCGCAGGGCGGAGTCGCGCGTGTTGCTCAGACGGACTCGCACAGACGGAGTGGGTGATGCAGCGGCGCTTTCACGACGAACAGGAGTGTCCGTCGTGCTTTCGGAGGCGGCCACGGCGATGCTGAAATTGTCTCGCGTGGCCGGTTCGAGCCGGTGGACACTCAAGGTGACCTCTGCGGGCCACGCGATGGTGCGCAGCGCGTCGAGGTGCGTGCCTTCCTGGAGGTCGGTGACGAGGTGGATGCTCTTTTGCAGGCCGGTGGTGGTGGAATCGAAGCCCGGCACGGCGGCGATGAGCGCGCGGTCGAGATTCGTGGCATTCCAGCCTGGCGTGAGCGCGGCGACGCGGCTTTGGAAAGCGGCGATGCGCTGTGCGGGTGTGTTGCGATCTTCCTCAAAGGTCCACAGCGGCTGAAAATCGCGATCAAAAGCCGCCATGGCCACGCGGTCGGTCAGCTTGGCCCCTTGGACGAGTTTCTCGGCCTCGGCGACGGCGCGCTTCCACAGGTCCTCGCGGCGCATCGACGCGCTGCGGTCGATCAGGATGAGCGTGGCGCGGTTCGGCGACGCGGCGGTGGTCGATTCACTCTGCACAAAGGGCCGCGCGAACATGAGCGCGAGCAAGATGAGCGCGAGGCAGCGCAGCAGGAGCAGCAACCAGTTCTCCAGCCGGCGCTTCGACACCGGCACCGGCGTCTGCGCATCGAGGAAAAGCAGCGAACTGAACTCCACGCGGTCTTGCGGCGGCCGGCGACGCAGATGCAGCAGGATCGGTGCGATGACCGCGGCAGCACCGGCGAGGTAGAGCGGGAAGAGCCAGGACATGAAGTGAAATTGGATTGAATCCTTCTCCTTCTCTTACTCCTACTCTTCCTCCCTTGAATCGCAGGCCAGAGGACGATCGCAAAGGGAGGAGGAGTAAGAGTAGGAGGACGAGGAAGAGTTCATGCGGCGAGGCGAGCGGAGGACTTGGATGCCTTCTTGCGCTGACGGGCGCTGAGGAAGTCGAAGAGGACTTCTTCGAGAGGCCGGTCCGTGGGACAGAAATGGTATTCAACATTGTTGCGGTCGCAGGCTGCCTGGATGGCGTCGCGATGCGCTTTGAGACGCTGAAGGTAAGTGTCGCGTGCGAATTGCGGATCGATGAAACGCTCCGTGCCACTTTCGAGGTCGCGGAAGTGCGCGGACTTGTCGAAGGTGAAGTCGATCTCGGCGCGATCCATGAGGTGGAAGAGCACGAGGTCGTGTCCCATCGCGCCGAGCAGCGCGAGTTGCTTCTCCAGGTGCTCGATGGGCGCGAGAAGATCGGTGATGAGGCAGATCATGCCACGTTTGCGCAGCAGATCGGCCAATTGGCCGACGGAGAGGTCGAGCGAAGTACCCGCAGCTTTCGCCGGACGCTCTAATTCGGTGATGATGCGACGCAGATGACCGGGACGATTGCGCGGAGGCAGATGTTCCTCAATGCCATCCGCAAAGGTGGTCAGTCCGGCCGCATCGCCCTGCTTCATGAGAAAAGACGCGAGCGTGGCAGCCAGTGTCGCCGCATAATCGGCCTTGGTGAAGCTCTGCGAGCCGAACTTCATCGACTTGCTATGATCGATGACGAGCTGGCAACGCAGGTTCGTCTCGTCCTCGAATTTCTTGATGTAGGTGCGGTCGCTGCGTGCCAGCACCTTCCAATCAATGTAGCGCGGGTCATCGCCCTGCACGTAGGCGCGGTATTCGCTGAACTCGACCGAGAAACCATGATACGGGCTTCGGTGCATGCCTTTCCACAACCCCTCGACGACTACCTTCGCCCGAAGTTCGAGCGATTTGATGCGCATGAGCGCCGCTGGATCGAGGAAGGTGGTTTGAGACATCGGACAGGAATATGTGAATGAACAACAACTAAGGCGATTTCTTGACGCCATCAGAGTCATAGAACTCGTTCACTTCGACTTGCATGCGCCAGAGTCGAAACGTTTGGGAATAGGAATTAACGGCCGCCACCCCAGACAACAGCCAAGCAAACGCGGCCAAAAATCTAACAATGCCTTTGCTCATGATTAAAGATGCAGCGCTCAGACAAAAAATGGCGAGATAGATGGGCCATTCAGACGTACCGGGCGAACTACTTCCAAAAACAATGCCTGCAAATAGCACCAGCCCGAGCAACAAGCATGCGATCCCAAGAGCTGGATGATGCCTCTGCATGATTGCTATGCCTTAACGTGTTCCAGCAGCTTCGCGATCACCTTCTCCACTGTGACGCCCTCGGCTTCGGCTTTGTAGTTCACGAGGATGCGGTGACGCAGCACGGGCAGGGCCATGGCGCGGATGTCGTCGTGGGTGACGTGGGTGCGGTTGTGGAGGAGGCAGCGGGTTTTCGCGCCGAGGACGAGGTTTTGGCTGGCGCGGGTGCCGGCACCCCAACTGATCCATTGGTTGATGAAATCAGGCACGCCTTCGCGCCCAGGACGACTGGCGGCGGAGAGACGGACAGCGTAGCGGGCGACGTCCTCGGCGATGGGGACTTTGCGGACAACTTGCTGGAAGGCGAGGAGTTGCTCGCCGGTGAAGAGACGCTGCACGGGCTCGCCTTTGCCGCTGGTGGTGCGGGTGACGACGGCGACTTCATCGTCCTCGCTGAGGTAGTCGATGACGATGTTGAACATGAAGCGGTCGAGCTGCGCTTCCGGCAGAGGGTAGGTGCCTTCCTGCTCGATGGGATTCTGCGTGGCGAGGACGAAGAAGGGCTCGGGCAGATGGAGCGTCTTGCCATTCACGGTGACCTGGTGCTCCTGCATGGCTTCGAGCAAGGCGGCCTGCGTCTTGGGCGGCGTGCGGTTGATTTCGTCCGCGAGGATCATGTTCGCAAAGACGGGGCCTTGGGTGAACACGAGCGCACGACCGCCGTCGGCCTTGTCTTCGAGGATTTCCGTGCCGGTGATGTCGGAGGGCATCAAATCCGGTGTGAACTGGATGCGCTGGAAGCTCAGGTGGCACACATCGGCGACCGTTTTGATGAGCAGTGTCTTCGCAAGGCCCGGTGCCCCGGTGATGAGGCAGTGGCCGCCGGCGAGGAGGGCGATGAGCATTTCATCAATGACGTGCTGCTGACCGACGATTACCTTGCCGACTTCGGCGAAGAGGCGCTCGCGTGCGGTGGAGAGGAGTTCGACGACCTGGCGTTCGGAGAGAGGGGCGGAAGACGGCGGGAGGTCGGGCGGAGCGCTCATGTGATGTGTGGTGTATCAAACAGCGGCGAGGGTGCCAAGTTTTCATCCTCAGAGCGGGAAGGCGCGATTGGTCGGGCTTTTGAGTCTGAATGCTTTTACCGCAGAGGGGCAGAGAGGCGGAGGACGCAGAGATTGAATACATCCGTTCTCTGCATTCTCTGCTCCTTTGCCTCTCTGCGGCAAAAATCGAGCCGCCCAAAGTCTGCTGACGGGATGAACTACTTGGACCACGCAGGCTCGGGTTCCCAGGTCTTTTCGCCGTGGCCGACGCCGATGAGTTCGGCCTCCTCCTCTTCCTCGGTTTGTTCGAGGAGCGGGGCGAAGCGTTCGGAGCGGAAGCCGAGTTCCTGCTTCACGCTGGAGTGCGGATCGTCGGGATTGTGGAGTTCTTTGAGCAGGATCAGAATGTCGAACTGCGCGTCGGCGAGCTTGATCTCGGCGTCGTCATTGAGGGTGAATTTCGGATTCGAGCGCCCGGCGCGCAGCGCACGCACCGTGTAGATCTGATCCTTTTTTGGCAATGACTTGTAGAGGTCATAGACCCAAGGATCGAATTGATCGTCGATGCAGACAACCTGCTGGCCGGTTTTGAACATGATGGCGATATAGCGCCACGAGGCGTGATCGCAAGAGTTGCCGCCGCAACTTTGGCGAAGCAGCGGCGTTTGAGGCCACACCCTCATGAAACACCGCTTTGTCCGCTTCTCCCTCGCTGTTGTGGCTGTTTTGACCGCTCCGATGGCCTGCCGTGCGCAGGTTCAGCTTCCCGAAGGTGCCACCAAACTGGAAATCATGGTGGATGGCGTGGCGCGGAGTGGATTTGTGTATGCGCCAGCGAAGGCCAAAGAAACTCCGACGCCGGTGGTGTTCGTGTGGCACGGTCACGGCGGCACGGCGATGGCGGCTGGACGTTCGTTTGCGATGTTCAAGCACTGGCCGGAGGCGATCTCGGTTTATCTGCAAGGCTTGAACACGCCGGGCAAGCTGACCGATCCCGAGGGCAAGAAGCCGGGCTGGCAGCACGGCGCGGGCGCGGAGGGAGATCGTGATTTGAAGCTGTTCGACGCGGTGCTGGCGCACTTGAAGGAGAATTACAAGGTGGATGCCAAGCGCATCTTCTCGACCGGGCACTCGAACGGCGGTGGATTCACGTATCTGCTTTGGGAAACGCGTCCGGAGGTGTTTTGCGCGTTCGCGCCATCAGCCGCGGCATCGGCCCGACTGGCGGATGCGGGCACGTGGAAGCCGAAACCATGCATGCACATCGCCGGAACGCAGGACCCGCTGGTGAAATATGCGTGGCAGGAGCTGTCGATGGCGAAGGTGAAGCAGATCAACCAATGCGAGGCGGAAGGAAAAGTGTGGGCGAAAGACTGCACACTGTTCCCATCGAAGGTGGGCGCGCCGTTTGTGGCTTTCATTCATCAAGGCACACACAAGTTCCCGGACGAAGCACCGGCACTGATCGCAAAGTTCTTCAAGGAGCAGGCCGCGGCGGTGAAGTGACGTGTTTGTACGTTGTTCACGCTTCAGCGTGGCGAACCGCTGAGACACGCTGAAGAAGTTCTATCTGTCGCAAGTGGAGATTTGGAGAGAGTTGTTGGCATGGTGTGGAGGTGTTGGGACAAGATCAGGCGGGTGTGTGTTGAAGCACCCAGGAGCCGTGCTGGAGCTGGTTGCGCGTGTGCAATTCCGCGTCGTAAGCGGTGCGATTCTGCCACATGCGGAAGATGATGTTGAGCCAGCGCTGCCCCAGGCTGCGCAAGGCCTGCGCGTGCGTCTTGCCACGGCTTTTGAGCCCGTCGTAATACACTTTGGCCCAGGCGCACCGTGCCCGGCTTAGGTCGCTGAAGAGGTGCATGGTGTGACGCAGGTGCCGGTTGCAGGTCCGGCGCATCTGCACCTTGTGCAGCTTGCCGCTCTGGTAGCTCACTGGCGCGGTGCCGCTGACGCTTTGCAGGCTTTGCGCGTCGGCATACAGGGCGCGGTCGCTGCCGATCTCACCGAGCAGGCGCGGAGCGAGCTTGACACCAGCTCCAGGCAGCGAGCCGAACATGCCGCTGTCAGGGTGACTGGCAAAGACGGCCTCAATGCGGCGGCGATATTCCTCGAGCTGCATTTGCAAGGCTCGCAACTGTCTGATCTTGGTGAGCAGGTAGAGCCGCTTGGCATTGATCATGTGTGCGGCGATGTGCCATTGCCCGGCGGCCTCCAGCACGGCGATGCGGCGCGCGGCGGTCTCAGGGCGGCAAAGCTTGTGGGTGTGGAAGAACTTCTCCCATGCACGTCTACCTGCCTTGAGCATGGCCTGCGTGTCGGGGAAGCGCTCGATGAAGGCCCAGGTGCCCGGGAGCGTCCAGTCCTCGAAGGCTTCGAGCACCACGGGGTAGTACTCGCGCGCGGCCTGACGCGCCTGGTTGACCAGCGCGGTGCGTTCCTCGATGAGCGCGACCTCGTCACGGCAAAGCATGCGCAGTTCCTCAATGACGGGGTCTTTCGCGCTGAGCGCACGCCAGGCATGGCCGTCGGTGCGCAGCGCGTCGGCCAGCGCCCACGCATCGTGACGGTCGGTCTTGGTGCCGCCGGGATACTTCCGCTGACGGTAACCTTTGGCGCTGCTGGGTGCCACCGGATACACGGTGACGCCGGAGTCGATGAGCTGCTCGACGACGGCTCCGAAGCTCGTCTCGATGGCGACGCCGAGATGAGGCCATGCGGCGATTTGATCGCGCCAGTGCTGCCAGCCAGCGGCGTTGTGCTCGAAGCGGAAGTCCGCCACGAGCTGGCCGACCGAGTCCACGATGATGACGTCGTGGTGGTCGCCGGCCCAGTCAAAACCGGCGAAGTGGGTGTGTTGTGGATGTGTCATGGGTGGTGCGGGTTGCGTGGGCCGGGAGGCTGCCGCAGCCCCCGCGCGGGGTCGTGCTGTTACAGGAGCTTCATGAGCTGGAGTTCTATCAGACCTTGGGCGGGAGCCTGCACGCGGACCGGTGTTCTTCAGCGAGCCTTCGCGAGGCGAGCGTGAACGGACCGTGTCGCGCGGCAGGCGCTCTCGGATCCTCCGGGAGGAGGACTTCGGGAGCTTATCCACCACCACGGCTTGCACCGCGGCGAAGTTGTTCACAACCGGCGGCGGCTGGCGTTTTGAACGTGACGCTTTCCCCGCCGCTTGATGAACAACTTCGGAACGGGTAACAGCGTGAACAACGTACCACTGACGTGTCTGGCAAAATAAATTTGGCCAGAGTGTAAAGCAGCCGGGTTTTGCATTGTGAGCGATGGGTGACGAAAAGCGCGCCAGCGTTTTGGAGTGCTCCAGCCCTCTGGAGCTTTGCGCAGACTGAGAGACACTCGAAAGCGGCTGAGGACCGCGCACTCCAGGACGCTGGCGCGTTTTTTGATAACGCTGGGACTACTGCAACGCTGCCTTCCACTCGTCTTCTTTGAAGCCAACGAGGTGAACCTTGTTTTTCGAGTCAATGGCGAAGGGGCGTTTCACGAGATTGCCGTTTTCGGAGAGAAGTTTGAGCGCGGCATCGGTGCTCATGCCGGGCAACTTGTCCTTGAGACCTAGGGATCGATAGTCCTGGCCGGAAACGTTGAAGAGACGACGCAGATCGCCTGCATAAGCGGCCAGCATGGCTTTCAACTCGGCGAACGATGGCGGCGTTTCGCGAATGGCGATTCCCTCGAAGGGAATGGCGTGCGCTTTGAGCCACTTGAGGGCGTTTTTGCAGGTGGAGCAGCCGGAGTATTGGTAAACTTTGAGCATCTTGATGCGATGGGAGAAATGAATGACGAAACCAGAATGATGAATGACGAATCAAGGTCGAATGTCCAATGACGAAGTGCGTTCCCGCTATGGGGTGATTTCGGTCATTGGGCTTCGTCATCCATTCTGAATTCCTCATTCTGGTTTCGTCATTTTCATCCACGGCTCAAACTCAGGCGGCAATTTCGCCTCGAAGGCCATCGGCTGGTCGTGAATGGGATGGTTAAAGGAGAGTTTCCATGCGTGAAGCATGAGACGCGGCGTGTGGACGCGTTGCCGTGACGGATGGCCGTAGATCGGATCGCCGAGAATGGGGCATTGCAACGCTTCCTTCATGTGAACGCGGATCTGGTGCGTGCGGCCAGTGAGGAGGCGGCATTGGATGAGGGCGCAGCCTTGGTGCGTGGCGAGGCGTTTCCACTCGGTGACGGCCTCCTTCCCTGCCCCGTCGAGCAGGATGGACATGCGTTTGCGATCGACCGCGTGGCGGCCAATGTAGTTCTGAATGCGGCCGCTTTCCTCCTTCGGCACGCCATTGACGACGGCAAGGTAGATCTTCACGATGCGACGTTCGGAGAATGCCTCGGTGAGGCGGCGGTGAGCGATGTCGTTTTTCGCGATGACCATGCAGCCGCTGGTGTCCTTGTCGAGGCGATGGACGATGCCGGGGCGCATCTCGCCCCCGATGCCGCTGAGATCGTCGATGTGGTGAAGCAAAGCGTTTACGAGCGTGCCGTCAGGATTTCCTTCCGCCGGATGAACGACAAGGCCGGGCGGCTTGTCCAGCACTGCGATGTCGGAATCCTCATACAAAATCGTCAAAGGAATGTCCTGGGCCTTGATCTCGACCGGTGCCACTTCAGGCACCGTGACACTGACCTCATCCCCTGCCCTCAATGCGACCCCCGGCTTGGCCGGTTTGCCATTCAAGGTGGCGTGGCCGTCCTTGATGAGATCCTGCAACCGCGAGCGCGACATCTCGGGCAAGCGCCGGGCGAGGTGCTTGTCGAAACGCTCGCCGACGTCGGTGGTTTCAGTGATGCTCCAGTCCATGACACAAACTCAATTTTCGAATTAATAAGGCAATCTGTAATTTCTGGCATATGGAATGCGTCCCTGACTTCGCAAAAAATCACCCTCTCCGTTGATCCTCGCCCCCCCAGAACAAACCTACCTGAGCACGTGCCCGGTCTGTCAGCAACAGATCGATGTGACGTCCTTGGAGCCGTTTACGAAGCTCAAGTGCCCCTTCTGTGGCCAGATGGTGCGTGTGCGCCGCCGTTTCGAACATTTCATGATTGTGCGCCAGATCGGCGAAGGTGGCATGAGCCGGGTGTTCGAGGCCGAGGATGAAACGCTGGGCCGCCGTGTGGCGCTGAAAATCCTCAACCGGCAGTACTCACGCGATTCCGTGCGGCTGGAACAATTCCGCCAGGAGGCACACATCACGGCGAACGTGACACACCCGAACGTCATCAAGCTCTACTCCGTGGGCTACGACCAGGGCTATTTCTACATCGCCATGGAACTCGTCGGCGGCGGCAGCCTGGAGCAGCGCATCCGGCGCGAAGGTCATCTGAAGGAAGAAGATGCGATGCGCATCGGCCGTGAGGTCGCGGAGGGCTTGCGTGCAGCGCAACAGCTCAGCCTGATCCATCGCGATGTGAAGCCGGCGAACATCCTCTTCACCGAAACCGGCACCGCCAAGGTGGTGGACTTCGGCCTCGCGCTCTTCGCCAACCGCGGCAACGACCAGTCCGGCGAGATCTGGGCCACGCCATATTACGTGGCGCCGGAGAAGGTCATCGAGAACAAGGAGGACTTCCGCAGCGACATCTTCAGCCTCGGTGCCACGCTCTACCATGCGATGACGGGCAATCCGCCGCACAAGGCGGACACAAACTCCATCGAAGATCTCCGCCGCATCAAATCCCGGCGCGTCACGCTGGGAGACTCCGGCCTGCGCTTCTCCCCGCGCACCGAGCATGTGATCAACGGCATGCTTTGTTTCCGTCCGGAGGAGCGTTTCTCCAACTACGACGAGGTGGTGGATGAACTGCGACTCGCCGAGGGCCTGCTCGACAGCAGCGGCGTGCGCCGTCGTTTGTTCTCGCGCCGGGCAAAACTGTTTGGCTCCATCGCCGCGGCCATTGCGCTCGCTTATGGAGTTGGCTGGCTGCTGCGGGAAGGCGGTGAACGCCGTGCCGTCCGCAAAGTCGTTCAGTTGGTGCCGGCCAGCGGACGTGACCTAGATGGTGGCGGCGTGACCCTGAATGCTGATAACGACAAAGACACCGTCTTCCGACGCTTCACTGACGCGAAACAGGCGATGCTGGACAAGCAGTTCAGCGAAGCACGCGAGAAGTTCATCAAGCTCGCCGATTCAAGCGAAACACCACAGCCGACCCGGAACTGGGCGCGCTTCAACGCGGCCCTGTGCGAGATGTGCGACAACAACACACTACGCGACCGCAAGACCGCCGCCAGGGAGCAGTTCAAGAAGCTCTCCACCTCCCCGGCGGAGCTGAACGGCCTCGCGCCCTTCTTCGACAGGATCAAGGATCGCATGTCGAGAAACCTCGCTCTTGGCGTGTCGTCCGACTCGCTCAGTTACGGCACCAACAACGAGGAAATCCTCGGCTATCTGGCCCACGCGCTCGCCGAATGGCATTTTGGCGACTCTAAGATTGGTGCTCATGCACTGGAGGAATTTGTCACCAAGCTCGACAACATCAAACCTTCCGCCAGCAGCACCAATTCACTCGACTGGTTGTCGGGCTATAAATCCTTGGTGGCCTACTACCAGACCGACTTCGCGGTCGTGAAGGCCGCGTCGGAACCAGCCATGACCGGCAGCGTGGCCGAGCTGCGCGCAAGCCTCGCCGCAGTCGAGCAAACCAGGAAGGATCTCAAGACCAACAGCGCCCTACGGACAAAGATCGAAACGTGGCAAACTGATTTGAAGCGCGAAATCAAGCGACTGACGCTCGCCGAACAGCAGCGCCAGATGGAGGAAGACAAAAAACGCCGCCAGGCTGATCTGGAATTGCTGACCGAGGTCAACGCGCTCGTCCCTTCCCTCGTCCAGGGCTACGATTACTCGCGCGCCATCGAAATGCTCTCCAGCACCCGCCTTGAAACCGAGGATGTGCGCTCCGCGCTTGATGGCCGCGTGTATCTCTACACGCAGTCGCGAGACTTCATCCGCCAGATCATCGCCGACCTTGCCTCCAAAGGCTGGACCGGCACCATTTCGCGACGGGAAGGCGGTCCGATGACCGGACGCATCAATACCACCACGAACGGTGACATGGTGAGCGTCGCTCTCGAACGCGGAAGCCTGTCCATCCCGTTTGAAAGCATCACACCGGAGTCCTTGGTCGAGATTGCCCAGGCATTTTGCGCGCAAACCACCGACTCCACCGACTACTACCGCCGGCAGGAAATTCTGGCCTCCTTCGCCCGGTTGAACGGCCTCACCCAGCTCTCCGCCACCATCGCCGCCCAGCTCATGGAGGAAAACCGCTCCTTCCGCACGCGCTGGATGAAGGTGATGGAAGCGGGCATCTGACGCAGAGAGCAAAGAGCCAGAAACTCTGGCGTCATTCCTAACATCTCTCCCATCGCGCCAAAAAAGAAAGCGCAGGACTCTTCGTCCTGCGCCCTTTGCTCTTCGTTTTGATTACTTGATCTCCTGCGCCCAGAAGATGTGCCAGTCGTCCAGGTTGTTCAGATCGACCGCCCCCGGATTCACGCTGCCGTCATCGGCCAGACCATCAGCAGCAAGAATGCCTTTGCGCACGTCATCACCATGGATGTAGCCCGTGATCGACTGGTTGTGCTTGTAAATGTCCGCTTTCGTCAGTTTCACGCCTGGCTGCTTCTTGATCCATGCCTCCGTCTGCGGGTAGCTCGGCTTCGTGGCGATGAAAGCCTTGAAGTCGTCAATCTTGATGCCCAGCGCATCAAGTGTCATCTGATCGTAACCGCAACCGATGCCGGGATATTCAGGATGCAGTTTGCCGGCGGCGGCGAGGGATGCCTTCTGCCAAAGGCGGGGAAGATGAAGCACGCCGAGAGGACCAGCGATGCCGGAACTGATGAGAGGAACGATCTGAGCCATGGTTGGATGTGGGTTGGAGTTTCGTGAATTGGGTTCGCCTTGACGAACGAGGCGGACTTTGGCGAGTCCGCTTCGCAGCGGCAAGAACAAACGCTTCCGAGCTGTTCTCTTGATCTCCCGACTTCATAAAAATCTCGCATTCATAGCGCTCGCGGCGCTGATGACCCTGCCCTGTGTTGCTGCTGAGAAAAAAACCAGACCAGCGTCCGATTTTGTGCTCGACAAGGAAGACGCCACGCAAATCCAGCCCCGTTCACACGATGGCAAAACGCAAACTATCGCCCGCGATCAAATCGCCACCATCCCCCATCGCGTCCTCCACTGTGTTTCCAAAGCCTCCGGAGCTTTAAAACCCAAGACGTGCGCCGAAAACTAGATGCTTCACAAACAAAAATGCAATTTGCACCATGATGGGTTCTCTCCATCCTCCGCACGTCTGATGAACCTCAAACCTGCCAGCCGAATTGCACTCGTGGCCGCTGTAAAAGCGGTACGTGCCATTTGGCGTGCCTAATCCAACGGTTTGAGGAACCTCGCTGACGCGATCATCATATCAAAGATCAATCAGACATGATGCCAGAAGGTAGCCCTCAGACCGGCGCCTCCATGAGCACCCCAACCTCCGAACTCCAACATCATCCGCGACGTGGCACGCTGTGGATGCTTGTCTCACTGACCTGTTTCACCGGCAACGCGCTTTTGCTCAAGGTGCTCGCGTCCATCCGTCACGCGGACCCGTGGATGGCGCTGTCGTTTCGCGCGGCGCTGGGGCTGCTGATCACCATCGTGCTGTTTGCGCCGGCGGGATCACTGAAGCTGCGCCGCTCGTTTCAAAGCTGGCTGCTCGCATCGCGTGGCGTGCTGGGTGCGCTGGGCACAGCGGCGTATTACATTACCATCGGCCCGCTCGGCGCGGGCAAGGCCACCTTGATTGGCAACACGTGGACCGTGTTTGCCGCGATCATGGCGGCGTTTGTCCTGCATGAACGTCTCGGCTGGGTGAAGCTCGGCGGCATCGCGCTCGCGATCGCCGGGCTGGCATTGCTCACGGGCATGACGCCGGGCACACTCGCCGTTTTTGGCAAGCATGAGACGATCGCGCTCACGGGCGCGGTGCTCGCGGCGACGGTCGTGGTCGTGATCCGCCAACTCACGCGAACGGAGACAAGCGCGACGATTTTTGCATCGCAATGTGTGTATGGCCTGCTGCTCGGTGTTCCGATCGCGCTCGCGAATTTCACCTCGCTGGGATGGATCGATGTGGGTCTGCTCGCCGCCGCCGCGGTGTGCGCAACGTTTGGCCAGCTTGCAATGACGGAAGGTTTTCGATTTCTCTCCGTCGCCGCGGGCGGCGCATTCCAAGTGCTCGTTCCGGTCATCATCACGCTGAGCAGCATCAGCCTGTTCGCCGAGCCATTCAGCACGCCACAGGCCATCGGCGCCGTGCTCGTGCTGTGGGGCAGTTTTCAGACGGTCGCGGGCGGTCGTATGAAAAAGGCCGCCTGAGCCTCGCTACTTCGCCAAATCTTCCGCCGTCCAGAATCCGGCGCGGTCTGCCGTGGCGGCACGCACGGCCCTCACCTGCTCCGGCGTCACAGCGGCGGCCTTGTTGCCGAAGTTAGCACGCACATAGCTGAGCACGTTGGCGATCTGCTGGTCGTCGAGGCCCATCGGCGGCATCGGCAACGGCGCGAGTTGTTTGAATTCCTCACCGTTCACGCGAATCGGGCCGCTAAGGCCGTGAAGCAGCATCTTGATGAGACGCTGGGAATCGCCGCCTGCCCAATCGCTGCCGACGATGGAAGGATAGATGCCCGTCAGGCCCTTGCCTTCGGGCTGGTGGCAGTTCAAACAGAGCGCGTCGTACACGAGTTTGCCGGGATGCTCGACGACCGCCGTGGCGCTGGCGATCTGCTTCACATAAGCCGCGTGCTTCGCATTGCCGCCGAAGGTCAGATTCGCCAACACGGGAACAAATTGTGGCTTCAGACTCTTCACCACCTGCTTCAGCGCGTAGTCGATGAATCGGTCCGTTGGCTTGTCGAGCACTTGCACAGCCAGTTCGACGGCCTCTGGCTTCAAAACATGCGCGCACGCAACCACCGCCTCAAGACGTACGCGTGGATGCTCGTCACGCACCGCTGGCGCGAGGAGTTCGAGCGCGTTCGGGAGTTTTCCAGCCGCACGAGCACCATAGGCACGCACGCGGGCATCCTTGGCGGCGAGAAGGCGCTTCACGAGGCCGACATTCGTCGCCTCGTGCGATTCAAACACGCCACTGACTTCCATGAGCAGGTGTTCGTCTTCAGTTTTCGCGATGAATGCCTCCGCCGCCTTCAAAACATCATCCTCAGGCATATCGAACAGCAGACGCTTGGCCTGAAAGCGCGTCCAGCGTTCAGGCGACTTGAGCTGTTCGAGCAACTCGACTGGTTTCAGCTCCGCGAGCGCCGGCTGTTTCACCAAAGGACGGCCTTTCGCCGTGATGCGCCAGATGCGGCCATGTGTGCGGTCGCGGCGCGGATCAGCGTAGCTGGCCTGATAGTGGCCGATGACGGGATTGAACCAGTCGCAGAGATACATCGCGCCATCGGGGCCAATGCTCACATCCACGGGTCGGAACGACGGATCGCTCGATTTTACCAGCTTCGGCAACTGCGTGCTCTTAAAACCGGAACCATCATCTTCAAGGCGATGCAACTCCACCACGCTGCCAAAGTAGCCGCCAATCAATGCACAGCCTTGAATGTCATCCGGCAACGCCTTTGTTCCGATGAATTCGAGGCTGTTGGTCTTCGGATTCGTGTCAAACAGCGCACCCGTTGGGTGATATTCATCAGGATCAGGCAGCGCGACGAGTCCCGGCACGCTGTAGTAGCCCACGGGGCGGTCGCCGCTTTTGTGGAAGACCTGCAAGTAGTCATCAAACGCCACGCCCCAGCAGTTATGGCCCGCTTTGCCGCCGTTGAAGTAGCCTTCCATCTTCTGCGTGCGCGGATCAAGCCGCCACACACCTGCCTTCTCAAGTCGTGCGAGGCCGTGGGCCGTTTCCACGCGAGAAAACGCATGCAGGCCTTGAGAGAACCACAACGCGCCATCGGGACCATGGCAGATCGAGTTCGCGAGCTGATGTGTGTCACCGATGCCGAAACCAGAGAACAGCACGCTCTTCTCATCCGCCTTGCCGTCGCCGTTTGTGTCCTTCAAATGCACGATCTGGTCGAAGTCGCAGACATAAACGCCACCCGCCCCCGGCTCCACGCCTTGCACCATCGTCAGACCTTCCGCAAAGCGCGTCGATTTGTCCGCCTTGCCGTCGCCGTTCGTGTCTTCGAGCACCAGGATGAAATCCGACGGCTTCACGCCTGGCATCGTTTGCGGATACGTGGGCGAGCAGGCCACATACAGGCGTCCTCGCTCATCCCATGAGAACTGAGTCGGCTTCGCCACACCCTCCGTCTCAGATGCGAAGAGATTCATCTCATATCCTTCTGCCACGGTGAAGGCCGCCATCTGCTGCTCGGGTGTGAGCACGGTTTCCGTCACCACCTTCGATTCGGGTTTCGGCTCGTCCTTCACCACTTCGCCTTTCGCCAGCGCGTGAATGCGCGCATCCAGCTTTGCTATCAGCGGCTTGCGAGCCTCAAAGCTTTCACGAAGCGATGGTGCATCCTGCGCCGGCTTGCCAAACATCTGAGTCACACGATCGCCATATACAAAGGACCAGTTCGCCGGACGCCAGCAGTCGAACCAAAGGTGATTTTTCTCCACGATGGCTGCTTTAAGAGCCGTCAGATCGTCCGCATCGCTCGTCGAAGCACCAAGCTGCTGCGCGATTTCACGCGCCACCACACTCAGGCCCTCCGCATTCAGATGCAGGCCGTCGTCTGTCAGGCGCGGTTGATTGGTCCCTCGACCAGAAAGCGGTGTGAACAGATCGACAAAGATCGCGCCGCGCTGCTTCGCCACTTCCTTCACGGCATCCGCATATGCCTTCACATCCGCATTCCTCAGCCTCAACTCCGGCGCATGAGATGCCAGCGGCTTCTCAAACGGCATCGGCGACACGAGCACGAGACGCGGGGTCTGCGCGGTGAATTGGTCCAGCAGCCGATGATAGGCCGATTTGAACTCTGCAATGCGTTTCACGCCGTCGAATGACTCCACCTGCCCAAATTGAGCGATCACGATGCCCGCGCCTGCGGCGTCGAGCTGCGCCTTCCAGTCGCCGAAGTTCAAGTCACGCCACTGCTCATATACCGTGTCACCTTCCCAGGCCATGGAACGAAAACGCGGCTGCTGCGCCGCAAGGGCGGTGCCGAGCACGGCTTCCAAATCACCCGACTTCTGATCGCGCACCAAGTTCTCCTGCCCCGCCATCACAATGACCTCGTTTGGTTCCAATGTGAACTTGCCGTCCTGAAATGGCGCGTGTTTCGCCACATTCGCGCCCGGATCGCCAAAGCGATTGAGCACATCCTTCTCCTCCGGCACCATCGCATCCGGCAGCACCTCGATGGTGATGTTGCGGAAGGAAATCTGCGCCTTGCACTTGCCGTGAATCTGCAGCGCGATGAGACCCTTCAGGTCGATGTTCGGCTCGCGTTCGGTGTAATCGACCGTGCGCACGCCATTCACGAAAAGCTGGATGCGCTGCTCCTCGGCGCGGATCATGTACTGGTTCCATTCACCCGGCTTCTCCGCTTTTTCGATCAGTTCCTTCGCCGGTTGGGACAGCATCTTCTTCCGTCGCGATTCATCGTAAAGGCAGCCTGAGTAACCGGCACCGATGTCCGCCTGGAAACCGCTCATCTCGTTCGGCGGTTGCGGAATGCGCACGCTGCGGAACTGCACGCCGCCGTTCACGAAGCCTTCGGTGCCTTCGAGCTTGTATTCGAGCTGGAGAATGAAGTTCCGATACACCTTTTTCGATGTCAGGAACTCGTTCTGCGGATTGCCCTCCAGCGAACCACCGACGATCATGCCATCCTGCACGCGCCAGACTTTGGTTTTTTCGCCATCCCAGCCATTGAGCGTCTTGCCATCAAACAATGACACTGGCGCGGCGGCAGCGGAGAGCAAAAGAGCGAAAAAAGTAAAGAGGGTGAGGGAACGCATGGCAGGGAAAAAGCTGGGGCCGGATCAAACGCGGCTGGCGAACGAGTGCACGCGCAAAGTTTCTGCAAACATCCCCGGCGGACGTATGTTCTTTCCCCACCATGCGCCTTATCGTTTCCCTTTGCCTCGCTGCTGCCGCCGTTTTTGCCCAAACGGAAGCCGATTTCATCACGAATACCCGCCAGCTCACGTTCGAGGGCAAGCGTTCTGGAGAAGGCTACTTTTCGGCGGATGGATCGAAGATGATCTTCCAGTCGGAGCGCGAGGAGGGGAATCCGTTTTATCAAATCTACCTGATGGACCTCGAGACGGGCGATCAGGAGCGCATTTCGCCCGGCATGGGCAAGACGACCTGCGCGTGGATTCATCCAGACGGCAAGCACGTGCTGTTCGCCTCCACTCACACCGATCCGGAGTCGAAAAAACTCCAGCAGGCCGAGTATGAGGAGCGCAAGAACGCCAAGGTGCGTCGCTACTCGTGGGACTACGACGAGCACTACGACATCTTCGAATACTCGCTCGCGGACAAGTCGCTGAAAAACCTCACGCACACCCTTGGCTACGATGCGGAGGGAGACTATTCGCCGGATGGCACGAAGATCGTCTTTGCGTCGAACCGTCAGGCTTATGAAACCAAGCTCAGCAAGGAGGACGAGGAGAGGCTGAAGATCGACAAGCAGTATTTCATGGAGATCTACACCGCCGACGCCGATGGTTCCAACGTGAAGCGGCTCACCGATGCGCCCGGCTACGACGGTGGGCCGTTTTTTAGTGCCGATGGCAAGCGCATCTGCTGGCGTCGCTTCACGCCGAAGGGCGATGTGGCCGAGGTGTGGATGATGAACGCCGACGGCAGCGATCAACACGCCATCACGAAGCTCGGCGCGATGAGCTGGGCGCCGTATTTCCATCCGAGCGGCGAGTATCTGATCTTCACGACGAACCTGAACGGCTTCGCGAACTTCGAGCTCTACCTCGTGGATGCCGCTGGAAAGCACGATCCCGTTCGTGTCACGCAAACCGATGGCTTCGACGGCCTGCCAGTCTTCTCGCCAGACGGCAAGAAACTGTCATGGACCAGCGGGCGTGGGACGGGAGGCGCTTCGCAGATTTACATCGGCGACTGGAATCACGACCACGCGCTGGTCGCTCTAGGGCTCAAGAAGGATCCTCTGGCTGCCAGCCAGGAACCGAAAATCGCGGAGCCCGATTTCGCCGCCACGGCCGCGGAGATTCGTCCCGAAGACATGAAGCAGCAGATCACCTACCTTGCCAGCGATGCGCTGGGTGGACGTTTGACCGGTACGGAGGGTGAAAAGCTGGCCACGCAGTATGTCGCGGACGTTTTTCAGAAGATCGGCCTCGCAGCGATGGGCGATGATGACACCTATTTCGACAACTTCGACTTCACCGCCGGTGTGGCTCTCGGTGCAGGCAATGAATTGAAGCTCAACGGCGCCGACTTGAAGGTCGATGTGGACTGGAAACCGCTCTCCTTCTCGCAAAACGGCGAAGTGAAGGCAGCAGGCATTGTGTTTGCCGGTTACGGCATCGAAACGCCGGATGAAGCCACCGGCAATGATGGCAAGAAGATCGAAACGTATTCCAGCTACGCGCATCTCGACGTGAAGGACAAATGGGTGCTCGTGCTGCGTTACCTGCCGGAAGGCATCAGCCAGGACCGCCGCAACGAACTCAGCCGCTACTCCAGCCTCCGCTACAAGGCGCTCACCGCACGCCAGAAGGGTGCACGTGGATTGATTGTGGTAAGCGGACCGAACTCCAAAGTCGTGCAGCAGCTCGCGCCGCTCACGTTTGACGCGTCTCTCGCCACCAGCGGCATTGCGGTAATCAGCGTAACCGATGCCACCGCGGACAAGCTGCTCGCCAGCGCGGGAAAAAAACTCAAGGAGCTTCAGGACAAGCTCGATACGGGCGACCTCATGGGCGGCATCGAATGCACCGGACTAACGCTCGGTGCGAACATCGTCATCCAGCAGGAGAAGAAGAAAGGGCGCAACGTGCTCGGCGTGCTGCCTTACGGCGACAAGCCTGATCCGCATGTCGCGCCGCTCATCGTGTGCGCGCATGTCGATCATCTCGGCAGCAGCGGCGGGTCGAACTCACGGGCGAAGGGCGATGAAGTGAACAAAATCCACCACGGCGCTGATGACAATGCCTCGGGAACCTCCGGCGTGCTCGAAATCGCCCAGTGGCTGGCCGATTTGAAGAAGCAGGGCAAACTGACACTGAAACGTGACATTATCTTCGCGGCGTGGAGCGGTGAGGAGCTCGGATTGCTCGGCAGCAATCACTTCGTCGAAGTCTATGCCAAGATGATCAAGGGTGATCCCAATGCGAAGCTCACCGGCATGTTCGCCGCCTGCCTGAACATGGACATGATTGGCCGCTTTCAGAAGACGCTCGTGCTGCAGGGCCTCGGCAGCAGTTCGCTGTGGGCCAAGGAAATTGAAAAACGCAACGCGCCCATCGGTCTGCCGATCACCACACAAAACGACGCTCATCTGCCGACCGACAGCACCGCGTTTTATTTGAAGGGCATTCCAACGCTTAACGCCTTCACTGGATCGCATGCCGACTATCACATGCCCAGCGACACCGCGGACAAAATCGACTACGACAACGCAGCGAAGATTGCGAAGCTCATGGGCCTCATCGCCCGTGGCATTGCCACCACCGATCCCGCACCTGATTACATCGCCATGGAAGCGCCGAAAAACCAGGGCGCGCGCACCGGCCTGCGCGCCTACCTCGGCACCATTCCCGACTACGCGCAGGGTGACATCAAGGGCGTGAAGCTCAGCGGCGTCTCTCCCATCGGTCCCGCGGCCAAAGCCGGCGTCAAAGCTGGCGACGTCATCATCAAACTAGCGGGCAAGGAGATCACCAACATCTACGACTACACCTACGTCATGGGCGATCTGAAGATCGGCAAGGAAACAACGATCACGGTACAGCGCGAAGGCAAAAATGTGGAGATGAAGATCATGCCTGGATCGCGAGACTGATCACGGTCGGAACATGAACTCCCGCGTGTTCAGCAAGGCCCATGTGACGTCTTCTTTTGACGCGGTTCTGCGAGAGATCGCCGCAGATTCATCTTGGGTCGGATTGCGTCCGAGAAACTCGAGAAACATCTCGTCAGAATTTCTGGCTTTCACCGTTGCCTGAGCGACGAGTTTGTCATTCATCATAAAGCGAACGAGTTCGTGCGAAACGGGCGTCAGGCTTTCATCCGTCCATTCACGCGTTCCGCGTCCCAGCATGCGCAATGGATGGCCCGTATTTGGAACCTGCGGGATTTGCAGATCGAATTCACCGGAAACCACCTTCCATATGACTTCGGAGGGCAGGCGACGGATTTGCGGAGCAGGAGCGAGGTAGCAACCATTCCAATCCGTGTTGTAGTCGATGCCGGATCGTTGATAGGCTTCGGTGCGTGCCAAGATACGTTGGAATTCGCCCAAGCGGCCGCCGCAGCGTAGAAATTCTTCGATCAGCACCTTGGTGCCTTGCGTGAAGTCGGCGGGCGAATTGATCTCCAAGCCGACCCAAGTGGACTGGCCTCGTGGAGACGCGCTGAAGCAGTCATTGCTGATGTTGTTGAGAATTGGTTTGCGATGAATGCCGTGCCAGGGCGGCGCCTCGTCCACACCACCGATGGTCTTGTCCACCATCTGGCCCGGCATGCCGAAGAGGCTGTTCCACACACGTAGCGAGGCCACCAAGGCGAACCGACGGCTTTGCTCATCCTCCACCATCCAGTGCGAGATTTGCGTGAGCTGGTCCTCGTCGTCCCGCAGGTGTGTCCACCATCCTCCGCGAAGGCGAAGCGCCACTGCCGGCACGACGCTTCCGGGTTCGCCGTTGGTGTAGCGGTAGTCAGCTGGAAGCCGCACGTCGTTTTTGCCGGCAAAACACGCTGCAAACTCATAGCACTCGCGCTGTGTGTGATCATTGAACGGATGATCGTGGCACATGGCGCAGTAAAGATCCTCGCCGAGCACGGTATAGGCCGTTTCCACGCTGGTGCGGATGGCGTTGTCCTGATCGCGCTGACGCATGTGGCCGCCGCCGATCATGTAGGCCACAATGTCCGCATAGGGCCGGTCTTCCGCCGCTGCTGTGCGCAACCATCCGATCGTCTCATCGCCATCTTTGACGCGGAATGCCTCCGCCAGCATGCGGAAACGCACATCGGCGGCTCCGGGTTCGCGCACCAATGCTTCCGTGAGTTTGGCGCGCTTCGCAGACGATTTGTCCGCCAGAAAAGCGCGTGCCTCATCAGGCTTTGGCAATCGTCCAGCCAGATCGATGCAGGCCCGGCGCAGAAAAACCGAGTCGTCAGCAATTTCCGGTAGCGCAGGGAGAAGCGGCACAGTGGCCGGCTGACCCCTGAAGGGATCACCGCCCTTGGTCGGAAGAGTGCTCGCAGCGCGGTTCCGCCACTGCCGCTGCTCATTAATGAGTTCGTAATCATGCGTGAGCGCCACATCAATGCGAGCCGAGGCTTGCGGCGTGCTGTCGGGCGGCACGGGTGCTGCCGTTGTCTTTGATGTTTCCGGGTCAGGAGTGCAGGCGGCAAGGGCGATGCAGATCAAAAGACAGCGTTTCACGCGGCTTCAACGAGTGGACGGCATGTTTCGTTAGAGTTGCCTTGTTGCTGCGCAACCAGGGGCGTCCTGTTCCACAGGAACAGGGCAACTTTCGCAGGCTTGCGCCCGCGATCCGGCGCGCTAAGGAACGCGTCCCATGAAAATCCTCGTTACAGGCAAAGGCGGACGCGAACATGCACTCATCACGGCTTTGAGCGAGTCGCCGCAGAAGCATGAGATCTTTGCATATCCCGGCAGTGATGCGATTTCGACGCTGGCGACGCGTGTGGATGTGGCCGGATTGCCAGAGCTCATCACGTGGATGAAGCAAAACGAAATCGATCTGTGCATGGCGGGCGAGGAGGCACTGCTGGTGAAAGATCGTGGGCTGTCTAACCTATGCGCCGAGGCGGGCATTCCGTGCTGGGGTCCGCTGAAGGAGATCGCGCAGTTGGAAGCGTCGAAGGGCTTTGCGAAGAAGTTTTTAAAGCGCCACGGCATTCCGACGGCAGATTTCACCATCTGCACCAACGCCGCCGAGGCGAAGGCTGCGCTGACGGAGACGCCCATCGTGCTGAAGTTTGACGGGCTGGCCGCCGGCAAGGGCGTGGCCGTTTGCACGTCGAAAGCTGAAGCGGAGCAATTTGTCGATGAAGTGATGGAGAAACGCTGCTTTGGCGCGGGCGATCTGCTCGTCGAAAAATGCCTCACGGGACCGGAGATTTCGGTCTTCGCGTCGGTATGCGATGAATCGTATCAGATCCTCATGCCTGCGCGTGATTACAAGCGCATCCGAGACAACGACCAGGGACCAAACACCGGCGGCATGGGCGCTGTGGCGTCGCTGGAGCTCGCAGAACCGGCACTGATGCAACGCATCGAGCGCGAAATCGTGAAGCCAACGGTCGAAGGCATCCGCAAGGACGGCCTGCGATACCGCGGCTTCCTCTACTTCGGTCTCATGCTCACGCCGACTGGGCCGCAGGTAATCGAGTACAACTGCCGTTTTGGCGATCCAGAGGCGGAAGCTGTGCTGCCAATGGTGCGCGGGGATTTTGCCAGCTATGTGTTTGAAGCAGCAAAAGGCAACCTGAGGCCGGATCTGATTCAATTCGCGCCCGGTTGGAGCATCTGCCTGATTTCGGCGAGCACTGGTTATCCTGCCTCATCGCATAGCGGCGATGTGATCTCGGGGTTGGAAGCTGTGAGCGGTGCACGTGTGTATCACTGCGGCACCAAGAAGAATACGGCGGGCCAGTTCGAGACGAATGGTGGTCGCGTGCTCGCTGTCGTGGCTCAAGGTGCGACGCGGGTTGAAGCTCGTGAGAAGGCCTATGCCGAGAGCGCGAAGATCACGTTCGACGGCCTGCAGCGGCGCTCGGACATCGGGAAGATGCACTTTGAGTAGGGCACCGCGTTGCGGTGTTCCGAGGGCGATCAGAATTCCAGAACGCCATTGACGTTCAGTGGCGGCGCCAGCATGCTTGGCTGGGAAGCGGCGGGATGTTCGAGGTTCCGGTCTTCCGACGTAGGCAGCAGCCGAAACACACCATCGAGAAAGATGAAGACGAACCACCGGCCCTTCTTTCTGATCCTTCTGCTGTCGATCTGCGGTCCGGGCGTGCGGGTGGAAGCAGACAAGGAGTCCAAAACATCCGATGGTGAAAAGGCGGGTGTCACCAAAAGTGCGGGCTGGTATTTCATGGGAGACAAGACCAGGCCCTTGGCTTCGCTCAAGGCTCTGCCGGCAGGAATCCTGGAAAAGCTGCAAGCTCATCTCAAAACCCGCCTTGGGCCGGAGTTTTATCCGCTTCTCAAATTCAGCTCCGGCAGGCAGGCGGATGCCGAGGAGATGCGCCGCACGAATTCGTCAAAGAACGCCTCGGACTTCAGAATGTATGACGTTCAGTTCACCTGGAGCCTGCCGGATTCCGGCATCGATTCCTACGTGGCACAGATCGGATTGCGCGAGGATGGATCGGTGTTTGAGGAGATCGATCTGCCGGCGTTTGCGACGAAAAAGGGAGGGCTTCCCCTGGTTCCGTTGAAGAAAGCGAAGGAAGTGGCAAAACAGCATGGGTTTGCCAGGGCGCCTTTTGAAATCTCCATGGGCTACGACCGTCCGAGCGACTCCTTGTTCTGGCGCTTCAGCCGGCCGGTGGCCGGTGACGAATTCTTCCCTTTTGATCCCGCTCCGCGCATAGGGGGGATGCATTCCTACAATCTGGAGGTCTCGGCTCATGATGGCAGCGTCATGCGCCAATACCTCTCGAGAGCGATCGACTGAATCATTGAATCAGAACCTTTGAACAATGAACGCGAGAACATTATTCCCCCGTTGGGCCAAATAGCTCTCCATCACCCACAGCCCTCGCTGGCATGGCAGACATTCCCCGTCCGGAAAAATGCATGACAACCCTCTTTATGCAGAACAAGCCCAAGATTTTCACGTGTCCTGGGTTTTCTTCACCAACACAAAGTCATTCCATCCTCATCCCACCATGCGCTCCATTCATCTTCTTCATTCCCTGGCATGCCTCGCATTGCCTTTTGTCGTCACGACGTCTCGTTTACAAGCGGAGCTGCCGCCTGCGGTTTATGACGAACTCAAACACAACAGCCCGGAGTCCCTCACCATCGAGGCGCTTTCAGTCAAAGTCAGCGATTCCGCGGTTTCTGTCAGCGCGAAAGTCTCCGCTGTCGAGCGCTCGCGGTCTGGTTTGAAGCCCGGGGCCACGATTCAGATCGAATACCATTCAGAAAAGCAGACCAAACCCGGCCCCAGCGAGGCCCCCGTCTTGGAGAAGGGCAAAAGCTATCAGGCCTATCTGAGCCAGAGCGACACGCCGGGCATCTATCAACTGGCTGCCCGAGGACACAGCTTTGAAACCGCCCGTGCCGCAATTCCGCAGTGGCGCGGCCAATACGAAGGCTCGCCGAATCTTTCCACGCAACTGATCAAAACCAAGGATCAATGGGCCGCCTCTTGGGGAAGCGTCGGACGTGCCATGCCGCAAGGACTCGATGAGACGAAGGAAATGGCTGTTTACATCGCCGTCGGGGAACGCCGCACCGGTGGTTTCAAGCCGCAGGTGATCAGCGCCAGCGAAAGCGACGGCAAATTCGTGATCGTCTATACCGACGGCGCCCCTTCGCCCGACTCTTTCGTCACACAGGTGATCACCCATCCGTGGGTCATCGCCATCGTGCCGAAGTCGTCGCTGCCGGTGGAAATGAAGGCGAAGCCGTGAAAACCGTGCGCGTAACGCGCACGCCGCAGCGGCATCGTCCCACATTCAGCTCACACTGCTTTGCCAAACCTATCCGCATCGTGCAGTGTGAGCCTGAAACTTACGCCCAACGTCGCCGGCCATGCTCACCGAATTCTTCCTCAAGCGCAAAATCGCGAGTTTGGTGCAGCGGTCATGGGATGACTCGCGAATGGACCAATACACCAGCATTGCCGAGCTTGGACGGCTGCCTCCGTGTGATGAATCCATCCGCTGCCTGATCCAGCACACGCGCGAACGTCACAGCGCGACAGGTAGAGAGGCGGTGAAGGCGTTGGGGATGATTCACGATCGCCGGGTCACCGAGCATCTCATGAGCTTGCTGCAGGACAAGGACGGCTGGTGGGATAATGATGTGGCCTCGGCTCTCGCGAAGCCACATCACGTCGGAGCTTTGCCAGCCTTGGCGGCCATGGCCCGTCCATGGTGCCGTGAATATGGCGAAGGCTGGCGTCTCGGCCGTGTGATCGACCTCATGCTGGCCATCGATCCGGTGCAAAGCCAGCCCTTGTTCGAAGAACTGGTTCCTTTGGTGTTGGAAAGCGCGCACCGGCAACTCCACGAGGAACCGCTCGACAAGGCACGCCCGGCATGGGCCGAGCGGTTTTTCGATCAATGCCAGCTTCCCAAAGGCATGACCGCACGGGTCGAGCTTCAAGAATCACAACTGCAGCATCACCGTCAGGTCGTCATGACCAGCGGACGATTCGGCGAGATTGAAAGCTCCCTCGAGTGGCTGCGGAAAGCGGCCACTCCGGCGGCGGAGCGAGTGGTGGCGGAGTTCCTGCGCACGCCGTCTAGACGCGTCGTCAAAGCTGTCTGCCACGATGTGTCCGACGATGATTCGCCGGCCGCCCGTTACGAATGGTTCGACGAGTCCTGCTTCACCAGCGAACTGGGCCAGCCGCCCGGTCTCGAAGAACAAGGCGACCAGGAGGAAACCTCCCACGCGCGTTCGCAGTACGAGAAGGCAGAAGATGTCCGCCGGCATCGCGAGAACGTGTTTCCCGTTCTTCTGAGTGAAGGGACTCCGGAAGACCTCCAGACATACGCGACGCTTTGTTTGGAGCAGCCCGTTTACGATCTGTTCACCAAATACTTCTCGTGGCCTCCCCGTGATCCGGGCACGCCAAAGCTGAACAGACTTGTCGCCATGGTGCGGCAGGCAGCGGACAAGCCGCGCGCGGCCGAGTTGCTGCGGCTCGTTCGTGCCGGAGACCGCACCAAGTTGTGGAACTGCCTGCGCGAAGCCTTGGGCAAGGACATCGACTGGAAAAAGGAAGCCGCGGAATTGTTGGAGCTGACGGAATATCCCACGTTGGATGACCTGCTGGCTTCGTGGATCGAAGGTGAGTGGGCTGCTGGCAAGGCCAGTGTTTACACGCCGTTTCTCGCCCGACGTGATCCTGTGCGTCTTGCCAACCTTGCCGCGCAGCATTTGCTGGTTGGCAATTCGAGCGACGCCCGGCTCGAAGCGAGGCAGTACGTGACGGTGAGTGAGAAGAAGGCCACCCGCGTGGCGCGCCAGTTGTATCAGCTTGGCAAATGGTCAACACGTCGTGACGCGCTGGTCATCCTGAGTTCCTTGGACAGTGACGAATCGAATGAAGAACTGCGACGATGGGTGGCTTCCGAAAGCGACAATGAGTGTCTCGCTGAGGTCGAGACCCGCAGAGGCGCGAAGTTTGTCAAAGAGTGCAAGGAGTCCGGTTCGGACAAGTTGTAGTAATGGTTTTGCAATGACGCACGTCTAGGCGCGTGGGAAGGCGTATGCACAAGAGTTCGAAGATCATCTCTGATGGCATATGGCGTTGCTCGGACGTCGGGAAGATGCACTTCGAGTGATTGAACGATCCAGAAGGGATCGAAGAAGGTAGCCAGGGGTCACAGACCCCTGGTGTGGAAAAGGAATCATCTTCAACCAAGGTCGCATGCCGGAGGTATGCGAGAAGGACACGAGGAGTCTAAGTGCGCCGCTTGCATCCCTGCCGGGATGCGACCTTGAGAGGGGCGCGGGTGTCGCGTGATCCGGGGGTGGCGCTCGCTTCGCGAGCTTACCCCCGGCTACCTTCTTGGATCCCTTCGGGATCATGATCCACAGTGGCTCGACGGCATCAGCCCTGCTTCATCCTCGCCAGCCGCTCATCGCTTTCCAGATGCCCGGCCCAGCCGAAGTGGCAGCGAAACTCGTAGCAGTCGTGCATTTGCTCGAAGGGGCCGGTCCATTCGGGTTTGTTGGATGACACGGTGATGTCTGAAGGAGCGAACCCCGTGATGGGAAGGCGTTTCAACGTGAAGGCGTCGTTGAGGAGGCGGGTTTTCCTCCAGTTGAAGCCCATGAGTTGCGCAGCAACGCAATCAACGGCCACCGGATGTGTTCCGGCCATGATGACGCCGCTTTCGACGGGATCGCAGGACATGGGGCCGTCGCCATCGCCACCGATGATGCCATCGACGATGGTGAGGTAGCGCAGCGGCTTCTCGCGACGTTTGCCGGCGCCGTCGAAGTAGAAGAAGCACTTGTGCAGATCGAGGATCATGCGCCAGGCGGTGTTGTTGCCGTGCCAGTTGCCGGAGCGGACGACTTCTTTGGTGTCACCGAACACGACGCGACCAAGCTTTTTCAGCGGGACGAACAGCTTCGAGAGGAAAAAGCGACCGAAGAGAATCTTTTTTGCGGTGCGCATGAGCGAGCCTTCAAGCGCGCGTTTGGCGGTGGATTCGGCGAATTGATCCCCCCCTTCGGCAGGTGTGCCTTCGGTGTGTCGAGGAAGCCAGTTCGTGCGCGGCGTGGTGCCGACGAGATTTTTCAACGCGACCGTGAGGCCGACCTTTTTGTGCGTCTTGAGCTTCGGCACATTGATGAGCACGTCCGCGTTCATTGGCGTGCGGCAGATGCGGTATTCGTGATGCGGATCGGTGTGCTGGCGGTTCGTCGTGGCGAAGTCATACGACGCTCCGTAGAGCTTGCCGAGGCCGGGATGGCCGATGAATTCGCTGTCTTCATCGAGATGGATGTCCACCGCGCCGGAGGGATCGCTGGGAAGCTGGCGCTTGGCGATGGTGACACCGTCGTCGATTGTCCATTCCTCGCAACGCATGTCAAAGAGCAGGAAGGCGATGCCGGGGAATTCAAGCGTGAGATCGGTGACGAGTTGATCGAGTTGATGCAAGCGGCGGATGGTGTCGAAGGACGAATCACTCTGCGGTGCATCGCACAGCGTGACGGAGCCGCGGCCTTGCAGCTTCTTCGCGGCCCAGCGGGCGACTTCATGAACGACGACAGGATGCGTGATGATGGTGAGCCAGCCGCCTTCGTCCTCGGGCTTGCTGGCGTTGTGCTCCTTGACCCAGTTTGGCTTGATGACGACACGGTCGCCCGGCTTGATGAAATCGTTGGGTAGTTCGAGAGCCATGATGGCATCCTCGATCTGCTGACGCACGACGTTCGTGTCGTCATACGATGCCTTGCCGTGCATGATGGCGACTTTAGGGGAGCCGAATTGGGTGGGATCGAGCGTGTTCACGAGGAGGAGGCTATTTAAGGGCGGCATGTTCTCTTTGCAACGCCGCGGCATCTGCCGAATCTCAGGCATGAAGAAAGCAGTGCGGATCATGCGACTGATTTTGACCTTCGCCCTCGCGGCGGCGGTGGTTGGCGTGATCTGGCAGCGCATCGGGCCGCGTCTGGAGGATTTGCCTGCGTCAGCGCTGACACCGAAGCCCCTCGATCCGGCGTTTGTGCGGCTGACACCGCGTGAAACGGCCACGCTGCCGCTGGCGACTCGTTTTGACATGCCGCTGGGTTCGGAGGACGGCGCATTCACCTACAATGCGCGCGGGTTTCGCATCGAACGCCATCTCGGTGATGATCTGAACGGCATCGGCGGCGAGAACTCGGACTTGGGAGATCCTGTTTACGCGGCAGGAGCCGGACGGGTCGTTTATGCCGGTGTTCCGAGCGAAGATTGGGGGAAGATGATCCTCATCGCACATCGTCTGCCCGAAAGTGATGAACTCGGACCGGTGGTGCAGACGGTGTATGCGCATCTGGAATCGATTCAGGCGCGCACGGGGCAGACTGTGCAGCGTGGTGATGTGATTGGAACGGTGGGAACCGCGCCCAGTGCAAAGTTTGCCCACCTGCATTTCGAGGTGCGCATCGGTCCCTATGTGAATCCCGGCCAGGGCTATGCGGACACCGCCTTGAACCGCGTTCCGCCCGAGCAATTCGTCCGGGCACGACGGGGCGCAGATGCGGAGATGCTGAATCCCGCGCCACAAAAAGACTGAGGGAGACAAAAGACCATTTGAAGTAAACAGATTCGAAGCCGTCTGTCAGACCATCGCCATGAGCCAGTTCCGCCTCATCTGCCCGCTCCTGCTGCTCCTCGCCAGCACCCCGGCGCTAACGGCGGACAAGCAGCAAATCACCTGCGAGATGCTCTGCGACGAATTGTTTGCGGCCATCCGCGCCACGCCTGACAAGATGGTGATGCGGCTCGAGGAGGCTTTGGTCATCAAGGAATCCTGCGCCGCTGAACTGGTAAAGACGGCGATCACCGCAGTGAACAACGAGCCTGAGATGGTGCGCAAAATCCAGGAAACAGCCTTGGAGATCGCCCCTTCCCGCCGCGCGAGCATCCTTGCGGCCGTGCAGAGCTACAAGGCCGAAGTCGTCAAGGTCGCCGTACCGGTGGTTGTGGAGGAAATCCGGCGCGCAGAGCTGCCGGATGTCGTGGTGGCCAAAGCTCATTCCGGCGAGGAAATCCGCCGCGCGCAACTGCCGGACATGGTGGAGATGAAACTGACGGCAGTTCCTGCGATCGAGTTGATGAACGTGCCGAAGGCGAAGCCGATGAAGTAGGTGGCGGGCGAATTCCTGAAGCCTTGACCTCTACTTCGCCGGAATCTCGTTGAGCGTGTAGTAGCCGACCTTGTGCAGCAGCGGCAGGCCCTCGGTGTTTTTCACGCCGTCGAGATGGAGTTCGTGGATGTGGCCCTTGGTGAGCGGGGCGATAGTGAGGCGCACGGATTTGCCGTCTTCAGTCACTTTCGCGCTCGTGATCTTCGGAATGACCTCGTCGATCTCATCACCGCCGTATTGCTCGCGGTAGGCGTAGGTGAACTCGCGCATCGTGTAGCTCTTCACATCGCCTGCGGTGGCGGGATCGACGGGTTGCGTGAAGGTGAGTTCAAAGCCGTCCGGCTTGGCGTGCATCTCGTGAACTTCAAAAGGCACCTTGCCGGTCCATTCGCACTTTTCGAAGCAATACGGCTTCCCGCCGCGCGCGCCCCAGCCACGGTCGCTGCCGCCAACAAAGACTCGTCCCTCCTCATCCATGCGTCCGCCGATGACACCGCTGGCGAAGCCGCTGTGGAAGGGAATCACCACGCCCTGCTTGATGCCGTTGATCGTTTCGAGATAGACACGGCTCAGATTGCTGTGGGATTGATCGGCGACGAAAAGCTGCTGCGCAAACGGGCCGAATTTGCCGCCGCTCGTGTCACAGATGATCGCGCTGGCACTGTTGCCGATTTTTCCGTGCACGAGATACACCGCAGGCGGGATGAGTTGCTTGATGCGTTCACGCTCCATCACCATGCGGTCGGGATCGCCGCCGGGACGGTCTTCTTTGCGGCCACGATCACCTTGGAAGGCCTCGGGGATTGGATCGATCGGGCGTGGCCCCATGTTTGGCGCGAGGTCATACCAGATGTTGCCGCCGGGATGACCTTGGAAGGTGCCGGGAACGAGATGCTGCAGCGTGCACGCGCCGTGCCACGGACCCTGGTTGTCGCAGTAGTAAGCCTCGCCATCGGCATCGAAGCCGATGCCGCCGGGGCTGCGGATGCCGGAGCAAGTGGGCACCATGGTGCCGTCCGGCTTGATGCGCAGCGCCCAGCCGCGGAACGGCACCTGGCTGCTGAACGAGCCGGTGAGACAGAGCGTGACCCACAGATCGCCGTTTTTGTCAAAGCGGCTGCCGATGGCGTATTCATGGTAGTCGCCAGAGACCCCCCAACTGTCGTTGACGTTTTCAAAGACATCGGCGCGTCCGTCGCCATCGACATCCTTGAGCCGCGTGATCTCGTAGCGCGTGGTGGCGTAGAGGTTTTTGTCCTTCGGGTTGTAGGCGATGCCGAGCACCTCGTGCAAACCGGAGGCGAAGAGCTTGTAGCTGACGTTGGAAGGATCGCTGCTGCCGGCACCGCTGACGATCCAGATCTCACCACGACGCGTGCCGAGCGCGAGTTTGCCATCGGGCATCAAGTCGATCGAACCGACCTCCAGCGCGGTTTCTTTGGGCGTCTGGAAGGTGGTGATCTTGTAGTAGTCGGCTTCGACGGGATCAGCGGCATCCCCCTCCTTCGCCAAGGCTACGGAGGGCAGGAACAGCAAAGGGCAGAGGGCGAAGAGAAAGGAGAAAAGGCGTTTCATGAAGTCGTCGCGATGGAGTTTTACTGCGCCCACTGGTAAGTGATGATCATCGTGCCGGGTTTGGCAGGGATGACGAGATTCATGCCGGCAAGGCGGGCATCGGCGGCAGTGATGCGATATTTTTGCGGGCCTTTGAAGGTGAAGGTGCCGTCGTTGCTTTCAAAAGGCCCGCGGCCGATGCGATACCACGCGTTCGCAGGCAGACTGCCGGTGATTTTCACGGTGCGGACGAGCTTCGCGCTGCCGTCGGGCTTGTTGCCATTGCCTTCGACGGCGAAGCTTTCCTCCATTTCCGCGTCGCGCCAGGTGTAGCGGAAGGTGGGGAAGCGTTTCGCATCGAGCGAGTAACCTTTCCACGCGAAGCCTTCGTAGCGCCTCGCCTTGTCCCACCTGGGCCACTCGGACTCCGGTCTGTCGGTGACAAAGAAGGCAGGTGTGACTTCGCCAGTGGGCATGAAGACATCGTAGCCGAGAGGTTTCTCGTAACCGCCACCACGCGAGTTCCAATGTCGTGCCGCGTCGATGAACGCACCGCGCCAGACGAGCGCGAGGTTCATGCTCTCGGCACTCCATGCGATGTTGATGCCTCCAGGATAACCGACGCCGATGCCGCGGTTGCCCGCGCCCTGAATGAAGTTGCGATAGATGACGGGCTCGTCCTTTACCACGAGCGGGATGGGGTCGTATTCCTTCTGCTTTTTGGCCCCGCCTTTCCAATTCGGGTGCAACCACTTCGACAGCGGGGTGATCTGGAAGTCGGCGCCTTTCCAAGCAGCGTAGAGTTCGATCTGGCCACCGCCTTGGAAGTATTCGAGGCGGAATTCGTGCTCGCCTTTCGTGAGCGGGATGCCTTTTTCCTTGATGTCACCCGCGGGATGGATGCCGTCGTAGGACACGATTTCCTTGCCGTCGATCAGGATGCGTGAGCCGTCATCGCTGGAGAGAAAGAAACGATACGATCCCGTCCTCGGCGCGATCAGTTTGCCGACAAAGACGACGCCAAACTCGTTTTTGTAGTCGTCGAGCTTCACGGCGATGAGATTGCCATCGACGGGGCCTTCGCGATGCGGCTTGAGCTTCGAGAAGTCGGGCAGTTGCTTCCATCTGCCGAGATAGAGGGCGAATTTCAGATCGTGCAGGATGTCACCCGCGGGCGCGACCTTCATCTCGCCGCGCATGGTGAGCGCATGGCCGGGAAAGGTGCAGACATAGGGATAGATTCCGGGCTTCGATGGAGCGGTGAGGCTGAGTTCCTCCTTCTCGTGCGGATTGAGCATCTTCGAGTGCGCCCAGATGCGCGGATCGTCCGGCAGCCAGTTGCGTTTCAACGCCTCCTCGGGCTTTTCCATCTGCTTGAGGGCCATGGCGGCGGTGTCGGTGCCAGGCTGGCAGAAGACGAGATTGTGCGGGAGGTCGTCGCCATTCTCGAAAAAGATCTTCACCGGCTGGCCAGGCTGCACCAGCAATTCGGCGGTGTCGTACCGCATTTGCGCCGTCATCGTTTTGATGGTGAACACGGCGGAGTCGGCAGCTTGAAGACTGACAGCGACAAAGAGGCAGGCGAGGAAGGGACGGATCATCAGGGGGCGCGGTTTACGAGGGCGAGTTGCGTGGTCTTGCGGGGAAATGGCCGGTTTGCACCGTCCTGTCCACTTTGGGCTTGGCTACGTGACACGAATTTGATTATGTGATGCCATGAACCACCGCACCTGGCACCTGCTCAAGGCCTCGGACAAGGAAATCTTCGGCCCCACGACCCTCGAAATCCTGCGGGGCTGGGCCGCTGACGCGAAGATCTCGCCGCTGGACAAGATTTCGAGCGATGACCGCATGAGCTGGCAGCGTGCGCCGATGATTCCCGATCTGCAGATGGATCTGCTGGTACAAATGCCGGACAATTACCTCTACGGCCCGACGAACGTGGCGACGATCCAGGAATTCCTGGCCACAGGCGAGATCGACGAAAACGTGACGATCATCAACTGCCTGGACAACTCGGAGTCACGGCTTGCAGACCTGTCATGGTTCCAAGCCAGCCCGCACCATGTGCGCAGCGCCGCCACGACGCTACTGGGCACGCAGTGGCCGGATGACAAACGGGGCGCAGCAGACGCCACCCAGCAATCGCGCATCGCCCTTCTTGAACGTCAGGTGATGGAGCTGCAACGCGTGGTCGATGAGTGGCAGCATGCCTATCACAGCCTGCGACAGCAGTTCCTGGAGAGGACCGGACAGGAGCCGTTATGAGAAGGCGGGATCACGACTCCGTGTCATTGTCCCTCAATCCGGGAACTTCCCTGGCCTTGTCCGCGTAGCGGTCGAAGCGGTTGGAGAGAATCAGCAGCGTGGGCGCCCACAGTCCGATGAAAATGCCAAAGCGCTCGGCATGCGCCTGTTCCTCCGGGGCATCTCCATTGAGGAACCACCAAATCCAGATGGAGAGCAGGATCGAGAGAATGCCGGCCTGGAAACAAATCGTGCTGAGAGTGCGGCAGATGGAAGGATTCATGACCCGGCAGACTGCCACGATCCAGCGCCCGACGGCAAGCGCGTATTTGCAACGTCGCAAGCCATGAGGAGCAAATCGCAGTGACGGGCGTGGCTTGTGAAGCTTGAGGTAAGGTGACGGTGAGGCATAATGGTGGAGCATGTCTCCCCCTGCTGACACCCGCTGCACCACTGCTCCCGTGGCCCCGAAGCGGCCGCTCACGGCCCCGGGCCAGCCGCGTGTGCAGCCGCAGACAGCACCGCCGGAACTGGAGCCTCCATGGCATGTGATCCTGCTCGATGATGACATTCACACACACGACTACGTCGTCGAGATGCTGGGCGCCATTTTCGGCCATTCACATGAACTAGCGTTGAAAATGGCCAAGGAGGTGCATGCCACCGGACGTGTCATCGTGGCCACCGTGCACAAGGAGCTGGCGGAGCTGCGTCAGCAGCAGATCGAGGAGTATGGACCAGACAGGCGTGTCGCCGAATGCCAGGGTTCCATGTGCGCGATGATCGAACCTGCGGAGTGAGGTCACACCTGGCTGCGCGGCTCTGGAACACCGCGAAGAATGAGGATCGAGATAACTGAAAACACCGCGGCGAGGATGGCCACGGGATAAAACGATCCGCTCAATGAATACATCATTCCGCTCAGACTTGTGGCCAGCAGCAGAGACCACACATTGCAGAAACCAAGCATGGCCTGCAGGGCGGAGCGGCGCTCCAGGGGGCAAAGTTCAGCGGTGAGCGTCAGATCTCCCACGCGGTCGAGAAACAAGCCAAACCCGAGCATGAAATACGCTCCGGTGAACCCGCCGAACGAATGAGTCACACAAGCCCAGACGCACAGCAGGATGCAAGACACACGGGAAAGGATGACCAGCACCTTGCCGCCGCTATGATAGCCCAGCCAGCCAGCCAGCACGCTGCCCAAAACGGTGCCGATGTTCTGGAAGGAAACAAAATGGCCCTCGTCAGCCTCGGGTCTTCCCGTGGTCTGCAGCGCATGAATCGTGAGGAATGAAACCATCATGAGATAGCCCATCCCAGTGAACCGCGCCGCCACCAGCCGCAGGAGGCGCGGATGCGCTGCAAGCAGCCCCGGAAGCCCGCGCACATAACTCCAATACGAACCAGCGGGCGGATGAAAATGATGCGCAGCAGGCAACTCGCGCATAAATGACTGCGAAATCCAGGACAAGAACAGGAACCCGAACGCGATGAGATGCAGCACAGCGTAACCACGCTGTCCCGGCACATGCGTGAGCACTTGGTGGATCACCGCACCCGCGGCCATGCCGATACATGCTTGAATGATGTAGCGCGTGGCCCAGCCCGCCGCACGAATGCGCTCCGGCACCATGCGCGTGACCATTTCCATCCACGCCACCACACCCACACCGCCAACCAGACCGGAGACCACCGGTGTCAGCACCACCACAGGCAACAACCATCCGCCCGCGTCACGCGCATGCCACAGAAGCAGCCCGGTCACCAAGTACGGCAGGCGTTGAAGCAAGCCAAACACCATCACCCACGGCTTGAAACGAGTCAGCCTCTCCACCAAGGGTGACACGAACAAGCCCGCCACTGCAAAGGCCGCGGGAAGCAACGCCGGCATGAGCGCAATGATGGCCGGCCGGCCGCCAAGTTGCTCCACCATCTTCGGCATCACCGTTTCCGGCTGCAAAAACGCCGCGCCACCCATGTACAACCCGCCTTCAAGACAGTGGCAGACAAAATTCCTCCGCACCACCTGCGGGTGATGCGGATGGGGTTGGCTGGCTGCATCCGGAAGCATCGTTGACCACACATCGTGGCGCAGTCCTGTCCAAAGAAAAGATATTCGTCCCACCGGCCGCCTCCGTGCCGCAAAAAAACATCCAGCCGGCCTTGCGCTGCGTTTCCCTTGCTGATTCAATCATTTCGCAACCACCACCCGAAGCGCGCCATGACACTCCATTCCAAGCTCACCAAGCTCCTCAACGAGCAGATCAACAACGAAATGTCCTCCAGCTACACCTACCTCGCGATGGCGGCGTGGTTCGAGCAGACACCCTACCGTGGCTTCGCCCAGTGGATGTTCACCCAGAGCCGCGAGGAAACCATGCACGCCCTGCGCTTTTATCAGTACGTGATTGACCGCCAGGCCAAAGTGGAATTGCAGCCCGTGGCCAAGCCAAAGGCCGATTTCAAGTCACCGCTCGATGTGTTTCAACACAGCCTGAAGCAGGAGGAGAAGGTTACGCAGCAGATCAACGACCTCTTTGAAGTGGCCGAGCAGGTGAAAGACCACGCCTCGAAGAACCTGCTCCTCTGGTTCCTCAACGAGCAGATGGAGGAGGAAAAGATCGTGCGCGAGATGCTCGACCGCCTCAAACTCGCAGGCAACGACCCCGCCAGCCTCCTCGTGCTCGACCGCGAAGCGGCCAGCCGGCCCTCTGCAGCCAAAGGCGCCCCACTGCCCGGAGGTAATTGAGAGGTTGCCAATCATTGTAGGACTGTGGTCATCGCATCGTTCACACCGACCACCTGCTTCATCATTATTGGTGATGTTTCGCGGCTGAAGCATGGCAACCCTCAGCTGAGTACAACTCAGCCCCAACCATCCAGAATGCCAGCCTTGTCACGACCTTGGGGTAAACCCGCCCCTGTCCGGGTTTGCCACAGGCGGCGGCAGGTCGCGGTCGACTTCAAAAGGCTTCTGTGAGGTGTTCCCGGCAAGGTCTTCGAGTTCGGGATCAATGAATATCTTCTGCCTGCCCGAGTTCCATGGCTGCTCGGGAGTGAACCGCCACTCGACGCGTTTCAGCTCTGGAGGCTTGAGGACAAGGAACGGCACAAACCCGTGTCCTGAAAGAAATGAAATGGCAGGTGGAACGAACCACCTGCCATTTATTTGAACCAACAAGTCAGATGGCAGCTGTTCTGCTGCCAAAAAGATCAGAACTTCACCTGAACGCCAGCGCTGCCGAGGATCACCGGATCTTCACCATAGGTGGCCGTGTTAACGCTGGCAGTCAGATTGACCTTCTGTGTGAGAGAGTACACAAAGTCGGTGCCGAACTGCACCCATGCCTGTTTGACCTGCTGCCCAGGCAGATTGAAGTTAAACAAACCAATGACCGTGCCTGAAGTTCCAGGACCGCTGCGATCCAGCCGTTGCACAGCCTCCGCACGCAATCTAAAGAGCATCTTGTCGTTAAAGAAATTACGCGCGGCCCACAAGCCATAGCGTATTTCCTGTGCCGTGCTGCCCTGTTTGTTGTACGCCGCAGGGAATCCACCGCCCGATTCTGTGTAGCCGTTGACCGAAGTGTGGTTGACACTGTATTGAATCTTTGGGGTGATTCCAAAGCCTGCCACTTTGATGGCGTCCAGCCAATGGATGCTGAGACGCAGCATCTCGGAGTTCACATCGGTGTCTCCATAAGAGGCATCCGGCACACCAGCGTTCAAGTAATTACGCGTCGACGACACATCCCAATGACCCAAAGAGCCGGTCAACGTAAAGATGAAGGGCAGATCTGTCGGCTTGTAGCTCAATTCGGTCAGGTAATACTGGCCATTCAAATCTGCGTTGATTGCCCCCTTGTTTTGCTCGATCCAGTTCAGGCCAAAACCAAAACCAACCAGCAGTTGCTTGTCGAAAAGGTCCACCGCCCCACCAACTTCAGTCAGCAGGCTGTTGGAATTGTAACGATCCCAGCGGCCGCCATCGGTCGTGAACCAGACATGACGGCTCGGTCCCTTCATCAATTGCAGCGGAATGTGATGCGCTCCGTTAAAGATGTTGTTCATCACTTGTGTCGCCTGGGGACCGATCGCCCCTGAAGCGGCCAGTGTTTGATAGTAAGAGGTTGGTTCGATGGAGCCACTGCCCGCACGTGCGATGAATCCCACCTCGCAACCCTCCTGATCGGCGATGCCAACAACGATCTTGCCGTCTTCGCTGATGGCCGTGGCTTTGAGGTAATGATAGTTTGCCCCAGGTGCTGGTGCCCCCGTGGACGTCAGCCAATCACCAACCGTTTTGCTGCCCCATGCAGGATTGGCAACGAACGCGATCGAGCTGTAGGAAGACTCTGCCAGACGAAGCTCTACGACCTCGTCACTCTCAAAATAACCCACGGCGGTGCCATTGTTGCTGACACCAAGCGCCTCGCCCCATTGGGTGTAGCTGGCATCTGGCGAAACGAGGGCCATCATGCCCTGTCCCTGATAGGAAATAAAGGGTGCCACGCTGTGTTCGCCCGTTTGAGCCCAGCCAACGATATAGTTACCATTGCGGCTGATGTCGTTGGCCTCGCTCTCGCCGCTATCCAAACCACCGTTGGCCATCAGCGAACCGATGAAGTGGGCGACCGGTGATTCGCCCGACAGATCCCAGTACACCGCCTGACTGAACTCGCCGTCACCGTCAAAGGACTCCTCTTGAAAGTAGGACGCACCTACCGCTCGCGTTCCTGCTGCATTAATCGCATTGGCCCACGATCCATCGTCAGTCCACGGCCCCTCGCCATCGACGCCTGCCAACGGATTCAACACCACCGGGGACAGTTCACCATTCGTCGTGTCGGTCCACCACAGCGCCACCGAATCACCGTCGTACACCTCCTCACCCACTGCGACCAAGCCATTGTCGCTCACATCATTTGCGGAAATGTAGTCGGGGATCTCCTCGAAATAGTCTGAGCCTGCCAGCAGACGGATATTCCCCTCGAAGAGATCAGCCACGAAAGCCCTCGTCACGGTGTCACATCCATCCTTCAGGCACATGCTGCCCGAAATGAACTGACCGTCATACGAAATCCCGTAGGCGTTCACCCTCTTGATGTGAACACACCCATCGGGCAAGCCAGAAAAACCGTCCGACAACAAGCTCTTGAGGCTCGTGTAATCACCGTTTTGCATGTCCTCAAGATTGGCAATCACTCCTCTGCCACGCTTTTCACCCAGCACAACCTGCCCGTTGCCGCTGATGTTCAACGGCTCTTTAAAGGCGAGTTCCGTGACACCTTCCGGGACGGTGGTCCACTCAGGATCATCCATTCCAGCCGATGCATCTTTTGATATGATGACCACCCCTACCAAGAGAAGCAGGCGAAGTGTTATAAGTGAGCGCTTGTTCATGGTATGTTTGGTTTGAGAATTACAGAGGAATGCTCTGCAATCCGGGCGTGTAATACAACGACAAATTGCATTATTTTCCCGGAGTGAGCCAAAAGCTATTTAAACAGCTTGGCCCGCAAAACTCGAAGCCAAACGTAGCTAAAGCAAAACTAATGCCATCAAGCCTGACACTTTGAGTCTGCAACAGACTGACTGCCCACTCCGACGAACGCTGGAAACATACAACGAAGGCAATTACCAGACGCGGGCACCCTCGTTGACCTGCATTCACCCACATACATGCATCTCCTGTCGATCGAACTTCTTATTGCGCTTCGAAGGACAGGAAGCTCACTTTCTTGGCTGGTTTCACAATCTGCTCGCGATCGACTTCGAATGGATGCTGGAGATTGTTGCCAGTGAGATCTTCCAGCAGTGGGTCGATCTCCAGCGCGAACGAACCGGAAAGCCATGCGCCAATCGGAGTGAATGACCACGAACGCGCGTCCGGAGCGACTCGAACAACGCCATCAAGCCCCGTTCCGCCCCGTTTCACCACCAAGGCGGTGGCAAGCATGGCAGGATCGAGTGGTTCATCGAACACCACATGCAAAACATCACGCGTTCCGGCCTTGGGTGCGAAGATCTGCCAGCGCTGCGGATCAGGACAGGCATGATCGACTGCACCAGCAGTGATGACGAACAAAACATCTTTCCCGATTGGCACTCCGGCAGCGGAACGCCAGTTTCCTGCGATCTTGAGGAAGTACTTCTCCCCTTCCCGCAATACCGGGCCTTCATCACGGTTCAAGTTCACCCCGGTCTTCTGCCGCCCCGGATGCAACCAGACCGTGAGACGTTTCCCATCGGGCGACCACAACTCGGTCTCGCGGAATGCGCCTGCCACGATGCTTCCGTCCTCACGTTGCAGTGTGATGCGTTCGAGAAACACGCCCTGCTCCATCGGTTGGGTGAAATGCAGATAAACCTTGAGCGCGTTCGCCGGCAGGACCGTTGGAGAAGGTGCGATGCTCACGGCGGGAGCCGCGGCCTTCGGTAACTCAAAGTGCAGGCGTTGTGTGCTCCAGGTGCCGTCGGCTTGCAGGCACTCAATACGATAACTTTCTCCCGGCACAAAGGGCAGCGCGGGCGCGAAACGAACGACGTCGTGATCCTTTGAGACGCTGCCAAACAACGGTGCGGCGGCATCACCACGAAACACACGCATGTCGCTGCCCCGGGCCTCGATCTGCCCGGTTTTGTTGATGCGAGCCTCTTCAGCGCCAGACCAAGACCAGATGAAGAGTAACACCGCTGACACGACGCCAATGGAACGCTGATCCAAACAAGTCATCAGCGTCTCATCAGCGGTTTAAAAACTCACGGCCATCGCATTCTTCACGGCAGCGCCGCCACTTCCAGACTCAGCGTGCCTTCGTTGTCCTTCAGCACGATCGCCTGGGTGTTGTCGAGCTTGTCGGCCTGCACGGCACCGAAGAGCGAATCGACGATTTCGATGCCTGCGGGGCCGGCGTGTTCCTTTTCATCGCGGCGGGTGGCGTTTTCGTTCGTCTTGTCGGGCGCTTTGGCGTCGAGGTAGTCCATGCTGATGCGCGCACCCCACATCTTGCTCGGGCCGAAGGCGTTCTGCTTGAAGCGCTGCGTGTGGACGACGAGCCAGTCCTTGCCGCTCTTGTCGGTGTAGCTGAAAAGGTCGATGGGACGGTTGCCGCTGCCGAGTTCCACCATGCTCACGCCTTTGACCTGTGCGCCGCTTTGCAGGTCATCGACTTTGAATTTGGCGACGGGCGTGCAGGCGAAGGCGCCGACGACGAAGGTCTCGCCGTTTTCGGAATACGGGATGAAGCTCTGAATCGGCGCCTTCGTCTCCCACTTGCGATGCGCCACGTGATACGTCTCGGCGCTGAACACATTCGCGGTGCTGCCGTGCTTGATCGGCACCGGGATCGTGAAGATGCGCGAGGCGAACTCTTCGTTGCACGTGCCGGTGGCGAAGACGCGCGTGCCGTCGAAGGCCACATCGGTGATGTTCGTCACCTTGCTCGCGGTGCCGCCGGGCAGCGTGATGCGTGCCCAGGGCAACTTCGCGGTGTCAAACGGCGCCACTTTGCCCGCCGCATCGACGGTGACGATGAGCACCGCGTTGTCCGGCCGACGCTGCACGGCGATATACACACGACCACTGGCTGGGTTCGCCGCAAGGTCCTTGATTGTGATGTCTTCCTTCTTCGCGCCGAGTCCGCCCGCGATCACACTGCCGATGTCGGCCACCGGCTTCGCCAGCACCTTCTTCTCTGGGCCGATATCGCCCGTTTGAATCGCCACAACACTCGCCGTGCCCGGTTCAGCGACGAGCAGCAGCCCGTTGGGCCCAAAACTGAGCGAGGAGAGCGATTTTAACTCCAAACCGCCCGTCTGTGGTTCGGCGAGGAGTTCAGATGAAGCAGCCACCGGAGCAGAGATGGCGGCGCAAGCGGCAGCAAGGCAAAGAACGAGACAGATGGCTTTCATGAGCGCTGTGGGTTGGAGTTCGCCGCATGGTACGGGAACCGGCGGGCGAATGTCACGAAGAAAGTAGAATTGCCATCCGATGGGTGTTTTAATATGATCGGACGCATCTCAATGAAAATGACCCGACTGGCGCTGTCCCGAACTGCAATCGTGCTTCTCTCCGCTTGGTTGTTTCTGGTGGGATCAACCACATGCAATGCATGGATCAGCTGCGGTCCTAGACCGATCATTCTTCCCGAAGTGAGATTTAAAGATGCCACCTTGGAGGAAGCCGTGGCTTATCTGAAACAAGCCGTGAAAAAACTCGGATTGTTTGCCAGCGAGAACATCAATGTTGTCGTCATTGGGGCGAGTGCGGAGCAGAAAAGAAAGAAGATCAGCCTCGATGTTGGTGAGATTTCGCTGCTGAGCGCATTCGAGCATATCGCCAACACGGTGGGCTTGAAAGTTCGCGTGGAAGCCCATGCGGTGGTTTTGATATCTTCTTCACGGGCAGATGAACTGGCCACGCGCATTTACCGTGTGCCTCCGGACTTCATGCAGACAGGTTCGGCGGTCAGGTGAACCGTGAAATCGAAGTTCACACAGAGTTCATCGTCTGAGGCTTGATCTTTGGCCGAAAACCGGCGACCCCATGTCTGCCTCATGAAAAAGAAGCCCCCCGAAGCCCGCAAACCGGCGAAGCGCACGCTCACGCGCTGGCAGTCGTTCAAGCGGCTCGTGCTCGTCACCGTCATGGGCGGCTCGCTGCTGTGCACGGTCACCGCGGCGGTGGTGATCGGCATCTACAGCCATCTGGCGAAGGATTATGACCTCAACAAGCTCGGCGAGATGCCGGAGCGGACCATCGTGTTTGATTTCAAAGGGGAGGTGCTCGGCCGCATGCACGGGGAGAACCGCATCATCGTGCCGCTGAGCGAGGTGTCGCCCTGGTTCATCAAGGCGCTGCTGGCGCGTGAGGACTCGCGCTTTTACAAGCACCACGGCGTGGACTGGTATGGCATGGCGCGCGCCATGGTGCGCAACGTGAAGGAAATGCGCATCGTGCAGGGCGGCAGCACGCTGACGATGCAACTGGCCCGCAACAGCTTCCCCGATCTCGATGACCGGAGCATTCACCGGAAGCTCGTGGAGATGATGCTGGCCCGCCGAATCGAGAAGGCATGCTCCAAGGAGCAGATCATCGAGCATTATGTGAACCGCATTTTCTACGGCCCCGGCATCTACGGCGTGCAGCGCGCCAGCCAGGTGTATTTCGGCAAGCATGCGAGCCAGCTCAGCCTGAGCGAGGCGGCGATGATCGCGGGCATCATCCGCAGCCCGGTGCGTTTCTCGCCCTTTCGCAATTACGAGGGCGCGTTGAAGGAGCGTGACGTCGTGCTCAAGCGCATGCTGGAGACCAAGGCCATCTCTCCCGAGGAAGAACTCGCCGCGCGCTACGCTGACATCGCCCTGCATGCGCAGCCCGCGTTTCAAAGCCAGGGTGGTTACGCGCTCGATGCCGTGCGCCGTGACCTCGATCTCATTTTGGAGCAGCAGGAGATCGAGGATGGCGGCCTGCAGGTGTTCACGACCTTGAGCAAGGACCTGCAGGACTCCGCCGAGGCCACCGTGGAGAAGCGCCTCGCCGCCGTGGAAAAACTGCGCGGCTATGCACATCCGAAGAAGGCCGACTTCGACAAGACCTGGGATGGAACGCAGGAAATCTCCTCCACGCCTTACCTGCAAGGTGCGCTCATGGTGCTCGACAACGAAACCGGCGGCATCCTCGCGCTCGTCGGCGGACGCGACTACCGCCAGAGCAAGTACAACCGCGCCACACAGGGCGAGCGACAGATCGGCTCCACCGTGAAGCCCTTTGTGTATGCCGCGGGCATCGCCTCCGGCTTCCTGCCCGGCACCTACCTCAACGACGCGCCCATTCAACCCGGCGAAATCGACGAGGCGGATCCCGGCTGGAGCCCGCAGAACTCCGACGGCAAATTTCTCGGCATGTCCACCGTCACCGAAGGCCTCGTGCGCAGCCGCAATACCATGACCTTGCGCCTGGGGAATTACGCCGGTCTCGACCGGGTGATCAACCTGCTCACCACCGCGGGCTTTCCCGCACCGCAGCGCACGCCGCAGATTTTCATCGGCAATCTCGCCGGAAATCCCCGCCAGCTCACCAGCGCGATGAGCATCTTCCCCAACCAGGGCATCCGCCGCCGCCCGTTCCTCATCGACCGCATCATCGACAAGGCGGGCAACGTCATCTACCAGACGCCCGTGCTCGAGTCCGATGTCATCACGCCCAGCGTGGCCCTTTTGATGCGCAACATCCTCGCACAAGTGCTCGACCGCGGCACGGCAGCCGCATTGCGCAGCGAATACGGGTTCAAAGAAGCCGGCGGCGGCAAAACGGGAACCACCAACGACTACAAGGACGCGTGGTTCGCCGGTTACACCGACCGCGTGACCTGCGGCGTGTGGGTGGGCCTCGACAAACCTCAGACCATTGTCGAGGAAGGTTACGGTGGAAAACTCGCCCTGCCGATCTGGGCCGATGTGATGAAAAAGGCCATCGCGCTCGGCTACAAAACCGAGGTGCCCAAAGTGCTGCTGCCGCTCTCACGCGTCACCCTCTGCCGCTCGACCAGCCAGCTCGCCACCGATGGCTGTGGCCGCGCTGGAACTGCCTATGAGGACTCCCTGCCCTACGACCTCGTGCCGCAAAACTTCTGCATGGAGCACCAAGGCTACGCCGCTCCGCCGCCCCAACACATGCAGCAGCCGCGACGCGGCTTCTTCGACTTCTTCCGCGGCCTGTTCCGCCGGTAGGTGCCGGGCTCTCACCCAAGGAGCAGGGCGGGCCACCCCGGCTCCTTGAGAGTTCCGCTACGGATTGTCTTCCAATTCCAGGCGATACAGCGTGCCTTCCTGTGACAGGATCACCGGCTCACCTTCAGTATCAGCGGTCACGAGTGTGGGATTGAATTTGTGCTCGGGATCTTTGCGATGCAGCACGCCGCGCTTCTGCGGCATGCCCGTGGCAGGATCCATCATCAACGCCCACACGGTTCCATAACCCCAGTCGGCGAACACGAAGGAACCGTCGAGCTTTGGCAGCTTCTGGCCGCGATAGAGCAGTCCACCAACGATGCAGATGCCTTCGCCACGCATGCGCGTGTAGGCATGCACCGGATCGGTGGTCACGAGGTTGGGAAGGAAGCTGTTCACATGGAAGGCACTCTTCGTGGGACCATCGCGATCACTCCAACCGTGATTCGTACCGCGTTCGACACGGTTGATCTCCTCCCACAAGTCCTGGCCGACGTCGGCGCACCAAAGCTGGCCCGAATGCGCGTCAAACGAGAGTCCCCACGGATTGCGGAAGCCAAGCGCAAAGATTTCGCCGCGCACCGTCTGCTCCTTCACGAAGGGATTGTCGGCAGGAATCGCATACGGAAGCGAGCCTGTGCGGCCATTCACGTCGATGCGCAGCATTTTGCCATGCAGCATCCACGGATTCTGTGCGAGGCGATATGGGTCATCACGCAGCCCACCATCACCGAGCGCGATGTAGAGCATGCCATCCGGCCCAAAGGCAATGTGACCGCCCCAGTGATCCGCGAGCGGCTGTGGGACCTCCAACAGCACACGTTCCGTGGCTGGAAGAGCGACGGGCGCGTTCCCATCGCTCGCCTTCATCTCGCTGATCACCGTGCGGCGCGGCTCGTTCTGCGAGTAGCTGAGGTAAAACAGCCGGTTTTCCGCAAAGCGCGGATGAAAGGCGATGCCGTGCACACCTTCTTCAAAGAGCACGACACCCTTCATCTTCCCGCGGAAATCGAGAAACGGCCGCCACTGGCCGCTGCCATCGAGCCGCACGGCGCAGAATTCGCCGCGTTGCATGGCGATCACCTGCTCGCCACCGCCGTCCGGCATCGTCGCGAGCATCACCGGCGAGTCGAACTCGCGATCAAAGGCAAGCTGGCGCAAAACCACGCCAGCAACGGGTTCCTCGGGAATCTCAGGAGGCGGAATGGCCGGAACCGTGGAGACGATCTCAGGCACTGCGGACTCGGGAACAGCGAAAACGCACGGCGTTTTCGCGAGGCCGGCCGCGAGGGCAAGCGCAACCAGCCACGAACGTGGGGAGGGGAGATTTTTCATTGGGGGTGACTCCTGCGAGCCGCAGGGAGCATGCCATGCAGACTGCGTAGTGCGTCGAATCACTCAAAACATTTTCGCCGCATGTGAGATTCCCTGATGGAGGCGCCGGGACTCTCACGAGTTCCGCTACATCCCTCGTTTCACGGCGTTTCAAGCCAGCATGAATGCGCTTGTTCGTTCCACTTTGCATGGCTGCTTCGGTTTCGGCCTCGTCAGTGTCGCCGCTTATTCGATCTGGGCTTTCGTGCCACGCATCGCTGGAGGTGAGATCGGCATGTATGTGCTGATCGCCCTCGTCTATCTCGGTGGAGCGGGCTTGGTGCTTAGCGGTTTGTTAAATGGCGAAAGCAAGGTCAGCCGCTTTTACGACATGTTTTTGCCAGCATTCTTCGGCTACGCGCTGATCTGGAGTCTGGCGTGGTTTTTGATCAAGGATCCACCGGGTATCAAGCTGCGCGAGTGGCTCGGAGCAGCGGCTGGCACGTTGTTTTTCTCATGGGCATGCTGGAACTCGCTGAAAAAGCCCGCGGGCTTCTGGATCGCGGCTCTCGTACTCTTCGCGCTGCACACGGCAGGCTACTTCGTCGGTGGAAAGTGGATGTATGGCATCCTCGGCAACGGGATCGAGGGCTGGACCAAACCGCAGATCGCCATCGTGGCCAAACTGGGCTGGGGACTCTTTCATGGCCTCGGGTTCGGCGCGGGGATCGGCTTTGCGCTCAGCTTCTGGCAACGCGGGAGGCGCTAACGCATTGTGAATAACAACGGACGCAAAAAATCGTCCCAGATAAACTCATTCCATAGGTTGCACTCGCCGCGTCACTAGCCATGTATGAGCGCTCCCTTCCTGAATGAGCGACCCAATCCGGCACGAGTGCGGCATAGCCGTCGTGCGGCTGAAAAAGCCGCTTGGCTACTACTACCAAAAATACGGCAATGCCCTCTACGGTTTCGACGCCCTGCAGGCGCTCATGACGAAGCAGCGAAACCGCGGCCAGGACGGCTTTGGCATCGGCTGTTGCAAGCTCGGCATGCCGCCCGGCCTGCCTTATATGTTCCGTGACCGCAGCACGGAAAGCGTCGAGCGCATCGGCCAGGTGTTCGACGAGATGCGCAAGGACATGAAGCGCATCGCCCGCCGCATCGACAAGCAGCGCAAGGATGAGCGTGACCAGGAGGGCAAGGAGTTCGTGCCATTCGAGGAGGATCCGGAGGCGATCAAACGCGAGTTCGACATGGCCGGGGAGATTTACATCGGCCACCTGCGCTACGGCACCAGCGGTGACTTCGGCAAAGGCGCGCTGCATCCCTACCTGCGCCGCACCACCTGGCCCACACGCACGCTCATGGTGATGGGCAATTTCAACCTCACCAACACGCGCGAGCTTAACGAGATCATGATGAAGCGCGGGCAGCATCCCGTCTTCGGCACGGACACGCAGAGCGTTCTCGAGGAAATGGGCTTCCAGCTCGACGAGGCACACACGCGGCTCTACCACATGATCCGCGACTCCGGCGTTCCCGGTGTCGAAATTCCCACGCACATCAGCCAGCAACTGGACGTGACCAACGTCGTCCGCGAATCCGCAAAACGCTGGGACGGCGGCTATACCATCATTGGTGTGATTGGGAATGGCGACCTCTTCGCCATGCGAGACCCGAACGGCATCCGCCCGTGCTACTATTACGAGAACGACGAGCTTTTCACCATCGCCTCCGAACGTGTCGCTCTCATGTCCGTCTTCGGCATCAGCGAGGACCAGGTCCAGAAACTGCCGCCCGCGCACGTCGCCGTCATCAAAGCTGATGGCAGCATGACGATCCAGCCCTTCACCGAACCGCGTGAGTTCAAGCCCTGCTCTTTCGAGCGCATTTACTTCTCCCGCGGAAACGACTCCACCATTTACCGGCAGCGCAAGGCACTCGGCGAGCAACTCGTGCCGCAGGTCGTGAAGGCCATCCAGAATGACTTCGAGCACACGGTGCTCAGCTTCATTCCGAACACTGCTGAGACCGCCTATTTCGGCTTCCTCGACGGCCTGCGCAAAAGCCGCCGTGTCGTTGTGAAGGAAGCGCTGATGGAAATGCTCAAGAAGGGCGAGCTTGACGAGGCGAAGCTCGATGACCTCGTGCTGCGTAACTGGCCGCGTGCGGAAAAGATAGCGCTCAAGGACATCAAGATGCGCACCTTCATCGCGCAAGAAACCGGGCGTGACCAGCTCGTCTCCGGCAGCTACGACATCACCTATGGCGTCGTCACGCCGCAGGACAACCTTGTTGTCATTGACGACTCCATCGTCCGCGGCACCACGCTGAAGAAAAGCCTGCTGCGCATCCTTGCCCGCACGAATCCAAAGCGCATCATTGTCTGCTCCACCGCGCCGCAAATTCGATATCCCGACTGCTACGGCATCGACATGGCCGAGCTGGGCAAATTCATCGCCTTCCAGGCCGCCATCTCCCTGCTGCGTGAGCGCGGCCTGTCACACATCGTGCGACAGACCTACAACGCCTGCAAAGCGGAGCTCAAAAAGCCCAAGGAAGAGATGTGCAATGCCGTGAAGGCCATCTACGCGCCGTTCACCGATGAGGAAATCTCCGCCAAGGTCGCCCAAATGGTGCGCCCGGAGGAAACCTCCTGGCACGGTGCTGTGGAAGTGATCTACCAAAACATCCCCAATCTCCACCAGGCCCTCGGAAGCGAGTTCGGCGACTGGTACTTCAGCGGCGACTACCCAACACCCGGCGGCTACGCTGTCGTGAACAACTCGTTCATCCTCTATTGCGAGGCGAAGGATGGCAGGGCGCACGAGGCGCTGCTGTAAAGCAGTCCAGTTGCCTCGCAACTGGCGCCCAAACTAGTTGCGAAGCGACAAGGCTACTTTGCCACGCCAAAAGCGCACACCTCATTCTTGTTCGCGGTGAGGCGTTTCAGGCGGAACTCGGCGCAGAGTGGCGGTGCTTCACGTTTGAGCTTTTCGAGCAGAGGATACTCGTCGTGGCCCTTGAATTTGATCGTCACGATGAAGTTCCTCATGCGTTGCTCCCGCAGCCATTCGAGCAGCAGGTCGATGCTGCGCTGCGGCGCGGCAATGACATCACAGACGAGCCAGTCCACGGTCTGCGGCGGCTTGTATCTGAAGGCATCGGCCGTTTCAAAGCGCAAACGCCGGCTGCACATCAAATCTCCACGCAACTCAGATCGATCCACGGCGATGACGTGCGCTCCGCGCTGGATCGCAACATAGCTCCAGCTTCCGGGCGATGCTCCAAGATCGACGCAGGTCTGTCCATGTTCGATGAACTGCCCGAGTCGCTGCTCGGACTCTACCAGCTTCGTGAAGGCACGTGATGGCGCGCTTTTGTCCTCTGCCACAGGCACTTCACCGCGTGGAAAAGACGAAATCAAATCGCGAAGGACATAAGCCTGCGGCGCGAGACTGGTGGAAAGCCAGCCGGAATCAGGAGACGTGAGAAAGCACTGAACGAGGGAGGTTTCGGAAGTGAACGGAGCGATGATATTGGGCGGCCCCTCACCTGACCTCTCCCCGAAGTGCAGTCTTGAATGTTCAGCATGATCTCGACGGGGAGAGGAATGGTGTTGTGCGTGCTTCGAAGGTCCTGCGATCTGCGAACTCCGATCCCTCTCCCCATCCAGAGCTTTGTTGTCTCCCGCTGTTTGCTTTGGGGAGAGGTCAGGTGAGGGGACATCTTTCGCCAACGACCGCAGCAAATGCCGCCGGCGTTTCTTCAACCGCTCGATCAAGCTCGCACGGATCAACTCGCATCGATTCATGCCGGCCTTTCCTTCGCCATACTGCGGCCAGAGGTGCAGCCGCCACGGCTGATCATCGGGAAAGTGACCGACAACGGCATCGATGATGCGATCCGCCCATGCATTGATTGAGACAGCACTCGTTTCGATCACATCAGGCAACGTCTGTCGTGCAAAGGCCAGATGCAGTCCTTCGAGCTTCGCATCCGAGACGATGCCGATGCCAGCGATCTCCTTCTGCGTCGATTCCGGTGCACTGCGGCGCAGTTCATCCGCCAGGAACGGGAGGGAGTCAGGATCGGCGAGGAAAAGATGCACGTGTGACTCGAACGATCATGGTTGGGCTGGCTTTGCGGGCACGTTCTCCTTGAAGGGCGAGACGACACCGAGCGTGGACGGCAGAAAATCATCCGTGCGGAAACAGGACGCGGGCAATCCTTCGTCATTCATGAGGTTCGCGCCTTCAGGCCAGCTCGCCCACGCGTAACGCACGCCCACAGGCTGCGGAACGGCGTCACTCCAGACGACGACTTCATTGCCTTCAATCTTCGCTTTGGCCCACACCCATTTCTGATCGGTGCCAGTGATTTGAAAGTGTTTCGGCTCGCCGCCATCGCGGGTTTTCAAACCGCTGCCGGTGTGGGTGAACTGTACGCGCACCTTGTCACCCTGCACGATGGAGGAGAGATACAGCGGGCCACAGTATTCGCCGCCGCCTTTGCCGTAATCTTTTGCCAGCGCCCAGAGCGCGAGACGACGGCCGACTTCCTGTTTGTTCTTCGGATGGATGTCGTTCTGCTCGCCGATGTCGTTGATGATGGCGATGCCGCACTTGTCGAGGGTCTGTGCTGTGAGCGACTGCGCCTCTTGAAGTTCTGCCCAAGTGTCGGCAACGCCCGCATCTTTTGTCACGGGTTTGCCATTCCCGAAATTGGCGAGTTGAACGATGTAAAACGAAAACGCATCCACCCATTGCTTGCGCCAGTCGTTGATCATCGTGGGCAGAAGTTCCTGATATTGGAAGGCACGCTTCTGATTCGACTCTCCTTGATACCAGATCGCGCCCTTGATGCCATACGGAACGAGCGGGGCCACCATGCCATTGAAGAGAACACTGGGGCGATGCGGTGTTGCGGCCGGGTCATCCGAAGGACGTGGAGCTGGTGGCTTGGCTTTCTTCTTGTCGGCGGGCAGCTTCGTGTTTTCCTCGTCAATCTTCTTCACCTGCGCCTGCCAGTCCGCTTTGCGCTTTTCGAACGCAGCCTTTTCCGCCGCGGCGTCCCACTTGCGGACATAATCCTTCCAGTCAGCGAGCATTTCTTGCGCACAGGGACGTTCTTCGAGCGCTTCGCTGCTCGTCCATGCCTCGATGCGCGTACCACCCCACGACGTGTTGATCAGGCCGACGGGCACTTTGAGCTCCTGATGCAGATGGCGGCCGAAGAAGTAACCCACGGCAGAAAAGTCGCCGACATTCGCGCTCAACGCCTCTTTCCAGGCGCCCTTGCAATCGGCCTGCGGTGTCATGCTCGGAATGCGCCCGACATTGAACATGCGAATTTGCGGGTGATTCGCCGCGGCGATCTCGGCATCGGCATTACCCGCCTGCTTCACCGTCCACTGCATGTTCGACTGGCCGGAGCAGATCCACACCTCCCCCACGAGCACATTTTTGATGGTGACCGTATTGGTCCCGGCGACGACAAGATCGGCGGGCTGGTCACTCGCGTTCATTGGATTCAGCGTGACTGACCAGCGGCCACTTGGATCGGTCACCGTACTATATGACTGGCTGCTGAACGACACTCTGACGTCCTCGCCCACGGCTCCGGTGCCCCAGACACGGACGAGTTGGAGTTGCTGGAGCACCATGCCGTCGGAAAAGATCGCGGGCAGCTTGATCTCGGCGCGTGCTGTCGTGGCGGCCAGGAGACAGAGTAGAAGGCGTTTCATGAGGGGATGTCGGTTAAGCAAGGGATCGGACATGTGACGCGAAAAATGTCAGAGCAGCGTGCTGTCATCAGCGCGCTCGAGACGTCCGATCTTCTTTTTGATCGTCTCCAGCAGCACGGTCATTTCATGCACGCAGCGAAAACATTCCTTCTGAACCTCCTCATCCGCCAGACCGGGCACGGCGGGATGGATCTTCATGAACTGAAGGGCGATGTTTTTGCAAGCTTCACGAATCTGGGCGATGGCAGCGGGTCGGTCCATGCGCGCAGCGTAGAGCGAGCAGCCGTGCGTGCAAGACACGATCAATCCTCGTGCCGTTTCCGAACACGCAGCGAGTCCTTCAGGCTCACAAAGTCGGAGAGCAGGAAGATCACCGTGAAGAATGCCAGCAGCACCTCCATCATTGTCACGAGCTTCGCGGGAACGGTCAGCGGTGTCACATCACCAAATCCGAAGAAGGAGAAGTTTAGCACGCTGAAAAAGAAAAACTCAAAGACCAGCTCCGGCTGGCTCCAGGATGTCTCAATGGAGCTGAAACTCGCCGGTTCCGCCACTTCGAGGCACCAGTAGTCGAGCGCGAAGCTCAACGTGATCTGCGCCATGTTCACGCCCATGAGGCCAAGCACCTTGTGGTAGGCCATGTTGTCCCGCGTGGCCATGAGGATGTGCGTGAGGTTCTCCACGAAGAAAAAGACCGTTTTTCCGAACGCCACCGCCAGCACCACCAGGCAGAACGCATGTGGACTCATCCAGCCGCTGGACCACTGCCACTGCAAGAGGACTGCCGCCACGATGATGGCCGCCACTTCGCCGCCCTGACGGATGATTTGTCCCTTGATGCTGGATTCGTCGTTCATGCGATGGATTTGAAACCGTCGGCCGCGGACCGTCGAGTGCAAAATCCAACGCATTCGCCATTCGCCAATCAGCATTCGTCATCTACCCTTCCTCATGCCCGTCGTCTCCACCACACTTCGCCACACTTCTTTCGCCTTCGCTATTGCCGGAGTGCTGGCGATGGCCTTGGTGCTGCAAAAGATTCGCAGCCAGGAAACCGCCATCCCGCCGCCACCGGTCGCTCCACCAACCAAGAAGGCATCCGATGACATCGCGGCCACGGGGATTCTCGAAGCACGCGGCGAGAACGTGGCCATTGGCGTGCCTGTGCCCGGCCTTGTGAAAGAAGTCAGAGTGGCGGTCAACCAGGCCGTGAAAAAGGATGATCCGCTTCTTTTGCTGGATGACCGGGAACTAAAAGCGGCGCTCTTGACGCAAAACGCGGCCGTCGGTGTCGCCGAGGCCAACCTGATCGTCTCCCGTGCCCAACTGGCCAAGGTGCAGGACATGCTGGACCGCCTCAAGTCGGTGCCGGACCAGCGGGCCATCAGCCAGGACGATCTGCGTAATCGCACCAACGATGTGCTCGTGGCGAAAGCCCAGGATCAGGCTGCGGAAGCACAACTGGCCGCCGCCAAGGCCGATGTGAGCCAGACCGGGCTGCTCATCGAACGCCTCACGGTGAAGGCGCCGAGGGATGGAACGATTCTACAGATGAACATCCGCACTGGAGAATACGCCTCTCCTCAAAACAAGCTGCCGGCCCTTGTGCTGGGGGATATTCAGACGCTGCATGTGCGTGCTGATGTGGATGAGCAGAACGCCATTCTCGTTGCCGCCGACGCCGACGCCACGCTCTCGTTGAAGGGCGACTCGTCAAAGACGTTTCCTGCACGATTCGTTCGCATCGACCCCTATGTCATTCCCAAGGTTTCCTTGACTGGCGCCAGCACGGAACGTGTGGACACGCGAGTGCTGCAGGTCATTTACGAACTCGCGCAGCCTGCCGGCCATCGGTTCTATGTCGGCCAGCAGGTGGATGTCTTCATTCCGAGGAAGAACTAGAGGCAACTGCCGCTCCGCACAACGACTGGTCATGCAGCACTATTGACGAAGTGTGGCAAGGCTCTCATCCGCCTGTCTTCTTTCACTCGGTGGCACAGAGCAAAAAATGCCCAGGAATCGCCAGATCAGCATTGGAAATGCTGTGGTGTCCTGGCAGTTCACGCGAATGTTCCGAAGTGAAAAGGAGTTCTTTATGAAACGCACATTCAACCTTCTGTTCTTCGCATGCATGGCTGCCGTAGTCAGCGGATGTGGCGAAAAAGCTGATGAACCTGTCGTTGGCACAACTCCCATCGACCAGTTGATCCAGGCTGGCAAGCCGCCCGTCGAAACGGGGCGGTTATCGCGCGGTATGAGCCCGGTCATGCCCACCTTCACAATGACCGTGAGCAACGTCTCTGACATGCCGGTTTCGCTCATCAATGGAACTGTCGTTTTCTTCGACGAGAATGGAAAGGCGCTGCCGGACACGGTCCAGGACGCTGGATACTCGGATCTCTCGCCAATCGCGCCGGGAGCACAAATCGAACTCCAGATCATGAGTTCCAACGACAAGGCGGTCAGCGGCCAGTTTTTCCTCAAAGATGCGCTTTATGAGAAGACAAACCCCAAATTCAAAGAATACGGCGCACTTCCGATGAAATGGAAAAACCCGAACTACGACGCCGAACTCAAGGCGGCCAAGGCAAAATAATCTCCAGCCATCCCAGTGGGGAGGGAGGTCAAAGCACCGGACCCTTCACCGCCCAGCGCTTGAGCACGAAGGCGGGAGATTTTTCCCGCCACTTGGCGACATGCGGCGTGGTGTAATGGGCATCCATGGCGGCCTGGTCGCGATAGCTTTCGCTCAGCGCGAAAAAATTCGGCTGGGTCGAGTCGCGGCTGACCTCAAAACGCAGGCAGCCGGGCTCCAGCCGGGACGCGGCCGCGTTTTCGAGGGCGACGGAGAGGAACTCGTCGATCTTCTGCGGATCGATCTCGAGAATGACGATGACATTGACCATGGGGGCGTGACAGAGGCGATTTTGGCTTAACATGCAACCGGCCTTCTGCGTATCATCAAGAGAGAAGCCATGAAATCCCATCTTGCAGCCATTTTCGTTTCGCTGGCCCTTGGGCTCCATGCCCAGGACACGAAACCCGCCGCACCGCCCGCGAAACCAGCCACGCCACCACCAGCGCCCGCACCGGCGGCAGCGAAGCCCGAAAACAAACCGGCGGCCACTCCGCCTGCTGCCGCGACGCCTGCCAAACCAGAAGCAAAACCTTCACCGCCTGCCACCCCAGTGAAGGCAGAAGCCAAGCCAGCACCCACAACGGCGAAGACGGAGACCAAACCCGCACCAACACCACCCGCCAAGCCTGCCACACCTCCAGCCAAACCGGCAACGCCGGCGCCTGCAGCAGCCGCCAAACCGCCACCACCCAAGCCGGTGGCAGTTTTTCCTGACAAGGCTCTCGAAGCCGCGGTGCGGAAGCAGGTCTTCGCGAAGCGTGACAACCAGGAGGTGCTGACTGCGGAGGATGTGGCCACCGTCTCGATCATCGAAGGCAAAAAGGCGGGCATCAAAGACCTCACGGGCCTCGAAAAATGCACCGCGCTGGCATCGCTGACCTTGCCCGAGAACCAGATCACGAACCTGGCGCCCATCAAGGGGCTCGAACGCTTGCAGTTTCTCGATGTTTCGCACAACCAGATCAGCGACATCACACCGCTGGCCGCGTGCAAGGCGCTGCAATACGTCGAGCTGACGGGCAACAAGGTGACGAGCGTCGCTCCGCTTGCCGACATCGCATCGCTGACCTCGCTTTATCTGGCGGGGAACCAGATCAAGGATGCTTCGCCATTGTTCAAGCTGCCGAAGGTGTGGACGCTCTACTTGGAAGGGAACCAGGTGACCAATATCACCGGCATCGGAGGGATGAAGTGGCTGTCCATGCTTTCGCTCAAGGGCAACGGCGTGACGGATCTGGCGCCGCTGGAGCCGCTGACGGAGCTGCAGTTTCTTTTCCTGGAAAACAACAAGATCACCGACCTGACACCGCTGCACCGCATGTGGAAGAAGGACAACGACGGCGCACGTGAGTGGGCGCCTTATTGCCAGATCTTCATCGATGGCAACACGCTCGACGAAAACTCGAAGAAGCTGGTGGACGAGATGAAAAAGGCGGGCGCACGGATCACGCCGTAACCTGCCGCCGGGGCTGTCAAAACGCTTGCCCGTGATGGCGCGTGCGGCGTAGCATGCGGCATGAGAACGACCTCACTTCTTCCTGCCCTCAGCCTGATGCTCCTTGGAGCAGCCCTGGCCGCCAACCCGCCGCGCGAATGGACCGCCAGCGATGGAAAATCGAAGTTCAAAGGCGATCTGGTCGAGTTTTCCGAGAAAGAGGTAAAAATCCGGCGCAGCAGCGACTTCAACCAATTCCGTGTGCCGCTGGAGCGCCTGTCGAAGGAAGACCAGGCGTATGTCCGCGGCCTGTTACGCGAGCAGCGAAGGGACGCCGGGATGAAGGAAGGCGCGTATGCCGAGAAGGTGACGGGCCAGTTCGTCAAAGGCGTGTCGAAGCAGGGGCTAAACTACCAGCTTTGGGGCAATCCGAAGCTGGAGGGCACGCAACGTTATCCCATTGTCATCTGGCTGCATGGCTCGGGCCAGAGCGGCAATGACAACGAAGCACAGCTCGGCGGTGCGCCGAAAGTCTGGACCACCGAGGACAATCAAGCCGGGAGTCCATGCTTTCTCCTCGCACCGCAGTGTCCTTCCGCTGACATCGGCTGGAAGAACGAGGTGGCGGACAAGCTGCTGGCGCTGATCGCCGACCTCACAGATCATCTGCCAATCGATGAGAATCGCATTTATCTTACCGGTTCATCGATGGGAGGCTTCGGTACCTTTGGCATCGCGACGAAGTATCCTCAGGTCTTTGCCGCATGTGTGCCTCTCTGCGGTGGTGGCGATGTCAAAAACGCGGAAATTTTGAAGAACATCCCGTTCTGGGTCTTCCACGGTGACAAGGATGACATGGTGCCGGTGGAGCGCTCACGTGCGATCGTGGAAGCGGTGAAGAAAGCCGGTGGTGAGTTGATGAACTACACGGAACTCGAAGGCGCAGGTCATGGCATCACGGGGATCGTTTATCCGCGCAGCGATTTGCACGAATGGTTGTTCAAACAGCGGAAGGCGCCCGTGGCGGCGAATTGAGAACCGTGCAAAGGCCATCAAGCGATGCTGCACCACCATCATTCCTCCACCTGTCACCATCACGATGCGGATTCGGCGCAAAAGCTCGCCGTGACGCTGATGGATCGTGCGCGTGCGGCTGGCTTGAGACGCACGAAGGCACTGGAGAACATCCTTTCCATCCTCGTCTCGGCACATCAGCCGCTGTCACTGGCAGATATTGCCGAATCGCGAGATCTGACCAGCGGTGCTGACAAGGCGACGGTGTATCGCGTGCTGATCAAGCTGGAGGAACTGGGCTTCATCCGCCGCCTGGGTCTGCATGACCGCAGCACTTACTACACGCTGCTGCAGGCCGGCCATCACGATGACTACCTGATCTGCACCCAGTGCGGGCGCATCCAGCGCCTCGACATCTCCTGCCCGGTGGAGGCCTTGGAGAAGCAAATCGAACAGCAGTCAGGCTTCAAAAAGCTCTACCACGAGCTGGAGTTCTACGGGCTGTGTCCAGCCTGTGCCTGATCAGGAGATGGGCTGGTCACAAAAAGGCCTGTGGCGGACGATGCCGACACAGGCCTCAAAGTTGAACCAAAGAGGGTAATTGATTCCCAAGATCACATTGGGTTACCCGATGTGTTGCCTGTGTTCACGGCGTTGTTGCCTTGGGTGGTGGTATTGCCGGCCGGGTTTGATGAACCGTTATTACCCTGCCCGTTAACGCCCTCGGAACTGGTGCCGCTGCCATTGGTGGCTCCTTGCTGGCCTTGCGTGTTACCGGTCGGAGTACCGTTTGCATCCATTGATCCCACATTTTGAGGGTTGCCATTGGCATCGGTGGTTTGCACGACGATTCCGGTAGGGTTGATCGTCACGTCAGTTCCGTTGAATACCATAGGCGGCCCCGTTGGAGTGCCATTGGCATCGACAGGCGTGATGGTAGTCGTGCCGTTACCTTGGCTAGTGCCTGCGCCATACGCATTGCCGGGATCAACAGTGACTTTATACTGCTGCCCGTTGATGGTGACAATCCGTGTTGTCGGAGCCTGGATATTTAGCATATTGCCAAGACCACTGACGTTATCGACGATGAAGGAAGGCGGGTTGAAATCCGGCTCCCAACGAAGTGCCAGATATCGTGTTTTGACTGACTGAGCCGGCTTGGCCTTGATGTAACCGACACCAAGGTTGTCCTCAGCGGCCGCGACGGGGTTGGCGACATTGAAGTCGGCGGGATTGAAGGTGAGCCTTCCACGCCAGTCTTCCTTTTCCGGAAGCTTTTCAAAGGCGAAAACCTCAAATCGCACCGGCGTCGGCGAGTGTACCGATGAGAACTCGTTCAAGATGCGCAACTGCCCCATGTCGTAGATGAGCGTGCGGTACTTTTCATCCGATTCCGGGAACTCAAACTTGTTGTAGGTGGCGGCGGTGTCGAAGCCTCCCACAGGCTTAGGAGCCGCATAAATCAGACGCGCACCACCCAAGCCGCCGATGAAATTCATCGCCCTGCCTTTTTCGCCCTTGGCATCCTGTTTGAGAGCATAGCCACGGTCGGTCGTCCCACCCATCACACGCAACGCACGGACATTTCCACCCTTGGACAGGATGAACTCATACTTCAAAAACTTGGCCTGAATGCCCGCAAACTTGAATTCGATCGACCGATCAGCAGCGGAAACCACTTTCTCCTCCAACACGGCCCAGCCCTGTTTGTCCGCACTGGCCGAAAGAACGATTTTCCCTTCGATGCCATCGCTCACCATGGCTGAGGAGGAAACCATGAGTGGTTTGCCGAAAGTGATGATGACGAAGGACTTGCCCGCGCCCACTTTGGAAGAGAGCGTCATGTCGGTGTCATTGACAAGATTGTCCACCTGTCCGATGCCTGAAGAACTGTCGATAGCGGCCGCCGAGACCAAGGTATTGACAGCCACGTTCACAGGCTTTTCCTGCAAGATCGGAATACGCGACCACTTGGCATGGAGTGACGCAGTCGTCAGCAGACTGACGAGCATAACAAAAGATGGAGCGAGCTTCATGATCTAGGACAGATATGGATGTGGCAGGAGATGGAGGTTGGATAGCCTGTGAGAAGCAACGTTCGTTTTTCAACGAATCACAACCAGTTACACCATAAACGCTTGGCGCTGTAAACACTTTTTCTGTGTCGGGACCGAAGAAATAGCGCTTGATTCATTGTGATTGCCATATATTCTGTAAAAATGAACTGTCCGCATTGCAAGTCACCGGTCAGCCCGCCACAGAATGTCTGTGCCTCCTGCGGCTTCTCCGCCATGCGACTGCATCGGTATCTTGGAAATCAATGGGTTAGACTGGAGCGCGTGACGGACGCCGCTCACTGCCTGCGTCTGGAAGATTTGCGCCGGATCGAAGTCGTTCTAGATGATTTCGAACGCAACTTCCCACAAGCGTTTTTTGCGGCCTACTTAGGTGTTTTGCCGATTGGCTTGAGTGTGGCGGAACTTGGTTTCTGGCTGCTTAATCAAGGAGCATTCAACACGCACTCCGTGTCCCGGCGCAACGACTTCGGCATCATCCTCGTGGTGGATCCGGCGACGCAGAGCGTCGGAATCACTCTGGGATACACGATCGAGCATTGGTTCCCGACAAAGATCGTCCAGCGCATTCTAGCGGATGCCGCCATTCATCTGCGCAAACGAGGATTCGGCAGTGCCATTGAGATCGTCTGCCAGCAGTCCGCCCAAATTCTGCAAAAACATGGACAGCGTGCCCCGTGGCATCCAGGAGCCGCAGGAAATCTGGACGCCAGTCCGGACATGGGCTTGCAACCCCTGCGGAGCGGCCATCGTCCCGGAACCCGTCCGCGTGCCGGCATGGTTCATCAAACCTCATGATCTCGTCATCGGCCATTTTTCCTGGAGCCAACTGGCAGAAGGTGATCTGCCTGATGCTGGCGGTCACGCTATTGCCTGCCCCGGCAGGGGTGGCTGAGACGGCTGCTGGAAATGGCGGCCCTGAAGATGAGCAACTGCCATTGCCGCGCTGGAGTCCTGAAGAGTTGCGAGCATTTCGTGAGCAACTGCCCAATGCACAGACCACCGGGGTTCTGCCAACCGAAGGTGGTGTGGCAATCATGGACATGACTGAATTGATGCGCGGACCCGCGCTTGGCGGCATGTTGGATCCACTGAAACCGGACGAAAACGGCGGAATCTCTCCGCGGTTGCGCCCCGAGGACATGCGGTTGTTTCTGCCAGATTCGATTCTTGGTCACCCAGTTCATGAGCAAGCGATGCCCCCTCATCGTCCCACTCCACCCATCGCGCTCAAGGAAGTGACTGGAGAGTTCCTCTCCGCCTGTGCACAAACGCCGCCTGAAGAATATTTAATCGATCCCGACTTGCTGGTGCCCGAGATGCAAAGTCACTCCATCAGGAGTTTTCTCGAGTTTCATGCGAGGGACGCACGCATCAAATTGCACGTGATGATCCTTGCTCGTGACAGCCAGTTGCCCGGTGGTGCTCAACTTGAGAAAACCGCCTCCGGCAGCCTGCTAAAAACGGAGACATGCCTCCTGGTCTACCCGCTGGGAGAACCTTGGCGCGCACGCTTGTTTGTCAGCCAGTCGGTCAGCGAACGCGCATCCAACGCTTTCCTGGTGGAAACCGTGCAGGCATGTTTGGAAGAAGCATCGCAAACCAGCGACATGCACGACCAGCTTCACCGTTATCTGGTTCATCTCTCCACACGGCTGTTCTGGCTGCAAAAGGCACTCGGTCCAAAGCCAGAAGCGAGCAAGGGAGGAGATCTCGAAGAAGTGGCGCTAGATTCAGCGCCAGCGTCGAATCGATACGATGAATTACGTCAGGTGGCTTTTGTTCTGGGAACAGGAATTACCGCGATCATTGTGGGCATGATCTTGCTTGGTCTTCGCCATTGGAGGCACCAGTTCAAACGCAGACAGCAAAACTTTGTTTGGATTCTACCCGAATTGGAGACCATCCCCCGCTTGGGAGGTGCCTTTACGGGTGGGGGCGGCGGGACACTGCAATATTGATATTGATGCTGCCGAAGCGTGCCAAGTGGCACATTAGCCCCGTTTTAGAAGTTCAATTTGTCAAAACCAATGATTTGAATGATAATTGTCTAAATAGCCCATAATATTCACGAGGGATGAACCCCGATGTCATTCAGTTCCAATGTGGCCACTGTCACACAACGCTGACCGTGCCAGCAGCCATGGCAGGGGTGTCGGGCCCTTGCCCCCAATGTGGGCAGATCGTGACATCCCCCACGCCCAATGTGGTTGCGCCAACATTACAGGCTGCGTTATCATTCCATCAGCCGCTCGCGCCACCCCAGAGTCCGCCCTCGTCAGCTTGGTCTCCGCCACCATCCGGTGGTGTGATGGCAGGCATGAATCCATCAACACTGACGACGGGCCTTCCTCCGAAGCGTCCGCCAGGCCAGCCACCATTGACTGCATCACTCTCGGGAGTTGGCTCGCCTTCGCCATGGTCCTCGACACCCGCCGCAGGCATGGCACCTCCCCCGCCGCCAGAAGCACCCTCAACACAATTAAACCACTCACGCCTGATCCCGGGTTCACCGGCGCTTCCAGGCGGCTTTGCCGCCGGGAACCATGCCACTGCTGGACTGCCAGGCATGGCCTTTCCGATGTCCAGTCCTTCCTTGCTCGGACGGGAAGTGCCTCCAGCACCTGTCTCCCCAATGACACAACCCATAAACACAGGCATGACGCCAGTGCTCAGTCTGGGTGGAGTTGCAGGAGTAGATGTCTCATCTGGCACATCAGTTACTACAGGACGTAGCATCACCAGCCTGCGTACGCCGCGTGGGACCAATTATCTGCGACTGGCGTTTGCCGCGCTGTTTCTGCTCGGCTTTTTTGGTCTTGCGGGGTATTTGCTGAAAGACCAGGTCATCGCCCTGCTGCCAAGTCTCGCAGGTATTCACGAAGAATCGGCCGATAATGTCCTCACCACATCTGACAAGGCCGCACCATTGTCCGTCCCTTCCCCAGCAACACCTGACTCCCTTGGTACCCGCCCCATCGATAACCCGCCCCAATCTAGTCCCACCAAGTCGGCGGCGGTATCCACCAGCGAACCACCACACTCAACCGGAAGCAAATTTGATCCGATAGAACCAGCGCCCCCAAAAGCGGAACCTGCGACTCCGTCGGAAATCGCCGGGGTGCGCTCCTCAAGCACCGTCACAACGCCTCAAAAAGCAGTGGTCATGCCCGCTTCCCCTGCGGAGGACACGCCTGCCGACTCCCGCTCTCGTCCAGTGGTCGCCAAAACAACGATCCCTCCTGAGTCAGCTTCGGTGCCTCAGTCACCGCCTGCTGCCATCCCTGTGCCGGAGGAGGACATCCCGCCGACAGCCGCTCCCGCGCTGGCAGCGCTCAAGCAATTCCTCGGCGCTAGCAACGTGGAGGAGCGCCTGAAGCACACCTTGGGCGCTGAGTTTATGAAACCCCTGATGGAGCGTTACTACTCGCGCAGTCCCGACGGCCCCGTGATCGTGGACCGCATTGAGTTCGTCCGTCTCGATCCTAACCCTGAACTCGGATCTGGAAAGCACTGCATCTTCAGCCTGGAAAACAAAGCCTGGGAGTTCCCAGTGCCAGTCATGCTGGAAGAACAAACTGATGGATTCAAAGTGGACTGGCTGGCTTTTGTGGAATTCAAAGACCGTTTGTTGGAAAAGTTTTTCCAAACCTACCAAGAAGGAAAGGCTGGATTCCATGTCGGCATCATCCGGCATCATTACTTCGAGGACAATGTGCCCAACAGCGACCACAAGGATGCCTTCCGTGTCAGTCCGGCCCCGCCCAACACTTTCCAGGCATCCGTGTTTCTCGATAAAGACTCGGCTCTCGCGCAGCAATTGCGCAGCCGCCTGCCTTGGGAAACTCACGTCTGGGCCGTGGTGGAACTGGAGTGGAAAAAACTCGGCTCCCAGCAATGGGTGGAGCTTTGCGCCGTGCCGCAGATGCACTGGTATTCGCTTCCATCAGTTTCTCCTCGTTCCGACACCACATCACAGCAAAAGACTGTGAAGGAGGACATGCCGCCCGGCATCTCCAAAAACGGTGTCTCCAGCACCCAGAGTGCCACCAGTTCCAACATGCCACCACCCGGCATCTCCAAATCGTCGCCGGGACTGCCTTCAACGATCAAACGTCCCCTGCCGGCTGGCCGGTGATCCGGAGCTGGCACGCGTCAAGAGCCCGCAGATGCCGCTGTCGGTCATGGGAACCGGGCTCAAGTCAACTCGAGCAGTCCGGTGCTGTCTCCAATTCGTTCCGCAGGCACTCCCATGCGCTCCAGCATGCTCAGGTAGAGGTTCGTCATCGGCGTGTCGCTCTTCAGTACCGTGCGCTTGCCATGCGTGAGCGTGCCACCACCACCACCCGCAAACAGGATGGGCAGGTTGTTGTGGTTGTGCCGGTTTCCATCTGAGATCGCCCCGCCAAAGACAATCATCGAATTGTCGAGCAGCGTTCCGTCCCCTTCCTTGATCGACTTCATCTTGTCGAGGAAGTATCCAAACTGACGGATATAAAAGCGGTCAATGGTGGCGATCTTCGCCAGCTTCTGCGGGTCGCTCTGATGATGGGAGAGATAGTGATGTGCATCCGGCACGCCCAGTTCGGGGAAGCTGCGATTGCTGCCATCGTGCGCCAGCATGAAGGTGGCGATGCGCGTCGTGTCTGTCTGGAATGCTAGCGCCAGGAGGTCAAACATCACACGAATGTGCTGCTCGTATGAATCAGGAATGCCTTCCGGCACCTTCACATCAGGCATTTCCGCCTGGAATTTCTCAGCACGCTCGATGCGCTGCTCAATGTCACGCAAGGAGGTGAAATACTCGTCAATCTTGCGCCGGTCGGCCGCGTTGAGCTTGTTTTGCAGAGATTTTGCCTCGCCCAGCACGGAGTCGAGAACGCTCTTCTGCAGACGGCGCTGGCGCTGGGCATCCTCGCCCTTGCCCGCCGCCGCTCCGATGCCGAACATGCGCTCAAACACGAGCCGCGGATCCATTTCCGGCGCCATCGGCATCGTTTCGTTCTTCCATGCCAGATTGAATTGATACGCGCATGAGTAGCCGGAATCGCAGCGTCCGGAACTGCGCTGGCCGTCGGTGCTCAGTTCGAGCGAAGCAAGCCGGGTCAGATGTCCGATTTTTTGCGCAGCGATCTGGTCCACCGAAATGCCCAGATGGATGTCCGCGCCCGCCGTCTTCTTTGGCTGGCATCCCGTGAGGAATGTCGCCACCGCACGCGCATGATCACCGCCGCCGTTGCCGTGAGCATGGGCCCAGTCCTGCATCAAGCCTGAGATCACGGAAAAGTCAGCGCGGTGTTTTTCGATCTCCTTGAGTGATGGGGACAACGTGTAGCTCGTGCCCTCGCCAGCAGGGAACCAATCCGCGACGTTCACGCCGTTGGGAATGTAGAGCCACGCGGCACGCAGCGGCCTGGCCACTGCTTTTTTGACCTCAGCGGCAAACGCATGCGTCCGGAACGACTCCAGAAACGGCAGTGTGATCACACTGCCGAAACCGCGCAGCACATGACGACGGCTGAGAGAATGAGTGGCCTGGGTTGCGGGGGTAATGTCGTTCATCAGGATGGTTTACGACTGGGGAGGGAGAAACTTTCGTGCCAAGGAACGCGCTCCGGCAACCATGGCATGAAAACAGTTGAAATTCGTCCTCATCATGGCCCGATTAGCGCCCCTTGCCCCACCCCCCCCACACACACCCACATGAAGCACACCTGCCTTCTCCTCACCACCATCGCAGCACTCACTCTCCCCGTCATCGGCCAGGACGCCGATGTCGCTGTCATCGAACTCAAACCTCATCCGCAAAACCCGCTCGGTTATGAAAAAACCGAACTTAGCGTCAAAGCAGGCCAGAAGGTGAAGCTCACGCTCAACAACACCGGCAGCATCGCCCCTCAGCCGCACAACTTCCTGCTGGTGAAGCCTGGCAAACTGGATGCCGTGGGTGCGCTCGCCAATGCGATGCTCACCGACCCCCAAGGCATGGCCAAGAATTACATTCCGGAAGCCGCCAAGCCCGACATCATCGTCAACACCAAGCTCGTGCAGCCAAACCAGACGGAAACCATCGAGTTCTCCGCTCCTGCTGAAGCCGGTGACTATCCCTACCTCTGCACCTTCCCCGGCCACTGGCTGCTCATGCGCGGAGTGATGCACGTCACGAAGTAATCTGCCAGGAAATCCAACCAAGCGCACCAACATGAAACGTCTTGCCGCCACGCTCCTCACCATTGTCACATTGTCCTCCGCAGTTCACGCGGAGGAAGGAAAGCTTGAGGTCGCCGGCCTCACCTTCAAGTTTGAAAGTCCGTGGGTCGCTGTCGAAAGCACCGGGATGTTCCGTGCGGGCACGCTCAATGCCAAGGTGGATGGCGTGGACAAGCCGCTGGAGGCCATCTTCTACCACTTCCCCGGCCCCGGCGGGGGAGGTGGTGTCGATGCCAATGTGCAGCGCTGGCTCGGCCAGTTCCAAGGCACGCCAGAGTCCAAGCGTGAGGAGATCGATGCTGGCGGCAAAAAAATCACCCTCGTGACCGCCACTGGCACGTACAATGATGGCCCGCCGATGGGGGCGAAGACGCCTCGTGAAAACTACACGCTGCTGGCAGCCATTGTCCCTGCGGCGGACTCCAACATCTTCATCAAACTCGCCGGGCCCAAGGACGCGATCGCCAAACTGGTGGAAGGGTTCAAAAAAATGGCCGGCAGCCCGTTTGCGAAATAACTGCAAAGTCCATTGATTCACACACGGCAGGTGCGTCCCACCTGCCGTGTTTTTTTATCCCCGCCAGATCGGAGTTTGGTGCGCAGGCATCTTCTTCCAAGGCCGGAAACTCATCTGCACCGCCCGAAAATCAAAAACGAACTTGGCACGCAGCATGCTAATGCTGTGTTCCCGGAGTTAATCCACACCCTGAATTATGCTGAAACTCAACCACACTCGAACCTGGCGCAGCATGGCAACTGCTGCGGTTGTCGCCCTCACCCCACTCGCATTCAACCCCGGCAATGCTTGGGGGCAGACTGCGGCCCCGGCACCCGCTGCCGCTCCTGCTGCACCAACACCCGCGCCGGCAGCCCCCCCTGCCGCAGATGCTCCTTCTTTGGAGGCTGTCGCGAAGGATGTGGCTGATGTGAAGCAGTATTTCAACAACCTCGCTCCGGCAGGCAGCCTATCGGGTCTCGCGGGTCCGGGCCACAACGCCTTCCTCATGATTTGTGCTGCCTTGGTGCTCTTCATGACTCTTCCAGGCCTCGCCCTGTTCTACGGTGGGTTGGTACGTTCCAAGAACGTGCTTTCCGTGCTTGCCCAGTGCCTTGGCATTGCCGGCCTGGTTTCGATCCTGTGGTACTTCGTCGGTTACTCCCTGATTTTCGGCGAGCACCCTGCTGAGGGCGCTCCATCTTGGGCTCCTTACCTTGGCAGCTTCAAATACTTCTTCCTTGAAGGTGTCGGCGGTGCTCCGAACACGAATTACACAGCATGGCCTTCCCAGGCCACGTTCAGCATGTATCAGCTCATGTTCGCCATCATCACCCCCGCCCTCATCGTGGGTGCCATTGCCGAGCGTATGAAATTCTCCGCAGTCATGCTGTTTGTCGCACTGTGGATGTTTGTTGTTTACTTCCCGCTCGCCCACATGATTTGGGGTTTCGACGGCCTGATGAACGGCGTCTGGAACGGCGGTGCCAAGATTCCCGCCATCGACTTCGCTGGCGGAACCGTGGTCCACATGTCCTCCGGCTGGAGTGCGCTCATCCTCTGCATTCTGGTGGGCAAACGCGCCGGCTTCGGCAAGGAAAAGATGGCTCCGCACAGCATGGTGCTCTGCATGGTCGGCACGGGCATGCTCTGGGTTGGTTGGTATGGTTTCAACGCCGGTTCCGCCCTCGCTGCGGATGGCATCGCCTCCAGCGCGTTCATGACAACCACGCTCGCTCCCGCCACCGCCAGTTTTGTCTGGGCTCTGATCGAAAAAATCCACAAGGGCAAGCCATCGATCCTTGGCTTCTGCTCGGGCGCCGTCGCCGGTCTGGTTGTGATCACTCCGGCCGCCGGTTTCGTCACCGCGAAGGGCGCGATGATCATTGGCGTGCTCGCCGCTGTGGTTCCCTACATCGGCGTGATGGTCCTGAAGCCGCTCTTCAAGTATGATGACGCCCTCGACACCTTCGGCGTCCACGGCATCGGTGGAACGCTGGGTGCCATCGTCACCGGCCTCCTTTGCAACAGCTCCGTCAACGGCAACCTCACCGCGGCCAATGTCTTTGCCAAGGACAACGGTCTCGCCAAGCTCGTGGCGGATGCTGGTGGTCAGGGTGGCATTTTGATGGCCCAGCTCAAGGCTTGCGCCATCACCATCGTGCTTTCCATCGTCGCTACCGTGGTCATCACCATCATCGTGAAGGTGCTCGTCGGCCTGCGTCCGACCGCTGAGGAAGAGGCCGTCGGTCTCGACCTCTCCGACCATGGCGAAGCTGGCTATGAACATTAATTCTCACAGGATCTAGTCTCCCTGTTAACTCCAAGGCCGGGCTGAGAAATCAGCCCGGCTTTTTTATGCCCAAACTCCACGGCACCGCCTCCTGCAAACCAAGAACCAAGAACCAAGAACGGTTCGACTACATCTTCGTCAGCACCGGCATCGGCGTACGCGTGATCGTCTCGTCCGGCTCCGGCAGCGAGTCCACTGGCGGCGGACCGGGAAAGTTGTCGTCCACGAAGCGACGCCATGTGTCGCGTGTCTTCTGCGAGATCATCCCCTGCACCGTGTCGCCGCATTTTCCGCAGATCATCACGCTATGCAGCAGCGAGATGCCCTCGCACACGCCGGTGATCACAAAATCCTCCATTCCCGGCGCATCACGCCGCGCATTGCATACCGCACACGAGTCGAGACCTCTATCAAGCTTGACCTCTTGATCCTGAAACTGCGCCAGCCGCTGCTTCGACTCCTGCGAAAACTCCTCCATCATCTTCGCGCGGCAATGATCGCACAGCGCATATTCCATCACACACTCGCCACGTTTGTAGGCCTTCGAGATTTGAAAGCCGCCCGGAAAATCCGGCAGCGACTCACCACAGCGCGTACAATGCTGAAACGGACGCTCCTCATACTCGCACCGCAGGTCAGGTGGAATCGGCGGAGGCTGCTGGAGATCGTGATCAGGCATCGGCTTGTTTGCAACAAAGCCCAACTCAGGCCAGTTTCACAGTCCAAACTCATGCGCCTCACGATTTTCCTGCTCCTCGCCTCGCTCAGCGGTCTCCACGCGCAAAGCGCCGACTGGATTCATTCCCGAGGCAACGAGGCCATGACCGGCACCTCGCCCGTCGAACTCAAATTCCCCCTCGAACTCGCCTGGCAGTTCAAGCTCATGGAAAAACCCAAGGGCCAGGCCGAGATGCTCGTCTCCAGCGCCATTGTGCGCTCCGGCAAAGTCTATGTCGGCTGCAAGGATGGCAAATTCTTCTGCCTCGACCTCGCCACTGGCAAGGAGATCTGGAAAACCGAGGCGAAAGGCGCTTTCGATGGTGCCGCCGCTTTCGCAGGCGATCTTGTCGTCGCAGGCTGCCAGGACGGCTTTGTTTACGCCTGGAACGCTGACACCGGCAAAGAGGCCTGGAAGTTCGAAACCGAGGCTGAAATCCACGCCGCCGCCAACGTCTGGACCGATCCCGACACGAAAGCGCAAAAGGTCGTCATCGGCTCCTACGACTACAAGGTCTATTGCCTCGATGCCAAGACCGGCAAGCAGGACTGGGCCGCCGAAACCGGCTACTACATCAACGGCGGCGCCGCCATTGGCGAAGGCAAAGTCGTCTTCGGCGGCTGCGACAGTGTCCTGCATGTGCACGACGTGAAAACCGGCAAAGAGGAGAAGCAGATCGAAGTCGGCGCCTACATCGGCAACAACGTCGCCATCGCCGACGGCGTCATCTACGTCAGCCACTACGGCAACCGCGTCGGCGCTTACAGCATCGCCGACGGCATGCAGGTCTGGGAATACGGCGAGCGCGAGTTCGAATACTACGCCGCCCCCGCCATCTGGGAGAAAGCCGTCTATGTCGGCGGCCGCGACAAACGCTTCCACGCCATTGACCGCGTCACCGGCAAGCAGCTCTGGGAATTCCGCGCCCGCGACCGCATCGACAGCAGCGCCGTCATCTGCGCCGGCAAAACCGCCCTCTTCGGCTGCGACGACGGCTACATCTACGCCCTCGACATCACCACCGGAAAAGAAGTCTTCTCCTACCAAATCGGCGCTCCCGTCAAAACCAACCCTGCGATTGCAGGCGACTACATCCTCTTCGGCGCGGACGACGGCGTGCTGTATGTGTTCAGGAATGGGAAGTAAATTTTGTCATGAAAACTCACAGCCTCGCGATTCTTCTGTCGCTGCTTCTATTTTCATGCGCGGAAGCTGACCGACCGGCAAAACACACCGATCCTCCTGACCCAACACCCACTACGCTCGAAGAAGCGCACCATGAATTGGAGCACAAGCTCCCGAAGACCGAGTTGGCAAAGATTGACGCCATGAAGTCGGAGAAAGAGATGATCAAGTATCACTTCGGACCTGGCATGTGGATGCGCAATCAGTGGGGTCTTTGGGGCGGTGGACCATTGGCAAAGCACATGAACAAGCTTGGATTCACTCATCCAGACGACATGTCCGGGACGATTCTAGAAACCTTCTGGTGCAAGCGACATGGAAAGGACTTCAGGCTTCAGGAACGAGCGGCCTATTATGCGGATTATTGGAAGGCATCTGAAGATCCGCCCAGCAGCACAAGAGACCCACGTGACCGGTCCCGGATTGACTGGCGAGGGTCGATCGACTTGGGTAGCAGCATTCCACGCCGTATCATTCACGCAGGGAAAAGCCAAAAGACTGGCCGTTGGTTGGCCTATGAGCATGATAAAGGAGTCTATGTTCCTGATGCAAGTCTCTCGCAGCGCTTTTCTGAATCATTCGTGCCAAGGTAGCAAGGAGCGGGACATCTAATGCTCTGCGCACCAACGCACGCCTTGCATCCCCTGCCCGCACCGCTAAAGACAGCGCGTGCGCATCATCTCCGGCACAGCAGGCGGCATTCCGCTCGAAGTTCCCAAGACCGTCACGCGACCCACGCAGGATCGTGTGCGGCAGGCTGTGTTCTCGATGATCGGTGATCTCGTGATCGACGCGAACGTGCTCGATCTCTTCGCCGGCACCGGCGCGTTCGGTCTCGAATGCCTCAGCCGCGGCGCGAAGTCGGTCGTGATGGTCGATGAAAACCGCAACGCCTGCGAAGTCATCCGCCGCAATACGACCAAAGCCCGCCTCAGCGGCGGCACCGTGCGTCAGGGCGATGTGTTTCGTGTTCTGCCGCACCTGCGCGATGAAGGCCGCCGTTTTGACCTCATCTTCGCCGATCCGCCTTACGCGCATCGTCCCGACGACGAGGATCTGACCGCGAAACTCCTCGCGCAGGAGGCGCTGCCCGCACTTTTGACCGACAACGGCCACCTCATCCTCGAAAGCCTCTTTTCCAAACGACAAACCGCAAGCTGGCCCGGCTGGCAGGTGCTGACTGACCGCACCTATGGCTCCACCCGCATCGTCTGGCTGCACCAACCTTCATCGCTTTGATCTGCATCATGCCGCAACATCCCCTCACCCCCGACCCTCTCCCCGCAAGCGGGGCGAGGGAGCAGCTCTGGTCCCCTCGCCCCTCTGGGGAGAGGGCTAGGGTGAGGGGTTGCTCGAACATCATTCAAGCGATCACAAGCGCAGACTAACATGGCATCGAAAGCGCTTAGCCTCACTCTCTACAACCTGCTGCTGCCCTTCGGCCTCGTCTGCATGCTTCCCGGCGCGATCGTGAAGATGCGCCGTCGCAACGGCCGCTGGCGTGATCTCACGCAGCGTGTGGGTTGTTTCGACAAGGCAACGCAAAAAGCCATCAACGCGCTGCCGCAACGCGAGCGCCTCTGGGTGCACGCCGTGAGCGTCGGCGAGGTCAACGTCGCGAAAAAGCTCATCACCCGCCTGCTCAAAACGCACACCGATCTCGGCATCGTCCTCAGCACCACCACGCCCACCGGTCACGCGCTCGCCGCTGAACTCGCTGCGCAGCATGCGGACCGCCTTGTCGCCATTTTCAGCCCGGTCGATCTTCCCGGCGTCGGCCGTCTCATGCTGGAGCGCATTCAACCGACGCAACTCGTGCTCGTGGAGGCCGAAGTGTGGCCGAATCTGACTCACTCCGCCGAACGCCTCGGCATTCCGGTGTCACTCGTCAACGCACGCCTTTCACCGCGCAGTGAAGGCCGCTATCGCAAGTTCCGCTGGCTCACCGAACCGCTCTTCCGCATGCTCAAGCAGGTGCTCGTGCAGGAGGAGGACGACATCGCCCGCTGGGAAGGTCTCGGCGTGGATCGCGACCGCATCCACCTCACCGGCAGCATCAAATACGATCCCGAAGGCGCCAGCGTCGCGCCAGCGAAGATCGAAGAGCTGCGCGAAGTTCTCACCCGCACCGGCATTGCGCCGTCACAGCCCGCCATTCTCGCCGCCAGCACGCATGCGGGAGAAGAAATCGAACTCGCGCGCGTCTTCCAACGTCTGCGCGAAAAAATCCGCGATCTCGCCCTGCTCATCGTGCCGCGTCACGTCGAACGCCGCGCCGAAATCACCAATGCGCTCAACAGCATCGGCCTCGCGCCTGCGCTGCGCAGCGATCCTGCTTCACGCGTCGATCCCAACGCGCCCGTCTTCGTCATCGACACCACCGGCGAACTCGCCGCCTGGCAGCACCTCGCCACGCTCGTCGTCGTCGGCAAAAGTTTCCTCGCCGAAGGCGGTCAAAATCCCGCTGAAGCCGGTCTGGCCCAAAAACCCGTCCTCTTCGGCCCGCACATGGAGAACTTCACGCCGCTCGTTGAACTGCTGCTCAAAAAGAAAGGCGCGCAACAAGTCGAGAACTTCGACGAACTCGGCACCGCCTGCCTCGCATTGCTTCAGGACTCAACGAAAGCCGTGCAGATGGGCCAGGCGGGTCATCGCGCCCTTCAAGCTCATCAAGGCGCCACGCAGCGCAGCGCCGAACGTTTGCTCCACATGCTCTGACCACCGCGTCAGATCATCCCGAGCTTCATTTTGCCCTCGACGCTGATCATGCCCTGGTTCCAAGGCGGATCCCAGACGAGTTCGACAGCAGCGTCATCCATGTCTTCAATGGTCATGATGCGGCTCTGTGCATCGGCGGCGATGGTGGGGCCCATGCCGCAACCGGGGGCGGTGAGAGTCATTTTCACCGTGGCCCTGTTCTTGCCCTCGGCATCAGCTTCGACGTGGCAGTCGTACACGAGGCCAAGATCGACGATGTTCACGGGGATTTCCGGGTCATAGACGTTGCGGAGCTGGTTCCAGACCTGGCCTTCCAGATCACTGATCTCGGCGGGAATGTTCGATGAGCTGCCGTGATCGTCCTTCTTGTCAGCATTCGGATCGATGCCGAGCGCGTCAGCATCCTTCGCCTGGATGCGCGCGAGTCCGAAGTCGGTCGCCACCGTGTAGGTGCCGCCGAGGGACTGCGTGATGATGATCTTCATGCCCAGCGGCAATTTGACCGTGTCGCCACTGGGAATCTGGATGGCATCGACTTCGCGTTTGAGTTCGAGGGAGGAATGCATGGAGGAAAGCTAAGGGCTAAGAGCAGAGGGCGAAGAGACAAACAAAAAGAGGCACAATTTACGAAGTGAGGACGATCTTGACCTTGCCCTGCGTTTTGCCGGCCAAGTTGAGCGCATCAGCGAGCGTGCCGGACTGATCGGCCTGGGCTTGGGGCTCTTCGCCCTTCGCCCTTTGCCCTCCGCCATCCTTGCTCTCTGCTTCAAGCGCGGCACGCAGGGCGCCTTCCACCATCTGGCCACAGTGGATCTTCATCGGCGGCAGGGCGCCGAGAGGTTTGCTGAGTTCCTCGGCGGACATGGCGAGCGCCTCGTCCTTCGTTTTGCCACGAATCAGCTCGGTGGCGATGCTGGCGACGGCAATCGCAGTCTGGCAGCCGAAACTCTGGAAGCTGGCCTTGTCGATGACCTTCCGGCCGTCCTTTTCCTTGTATTTGATCCACATGCGCACCATGTCGCCGCAATCCGGGCTGCCAACGGTACCGACGGCATCGGCGTCGGGCATTTCACCGAGGTTTTGCGTGTTGGCGAGGGCTTGCTGGAGGGCGGCTTCGTCCATGATGGATCAGGCTTCGATTTCGATACGATAGCGCGGCAATGTCGGATCAATCTCCTGGCTGTACGCATCAATTCCGCCGGCGAGGCATTTCGTTTCGGCAAAGCCGTGACCGATGAAATACGCGGCGGCATCCAATGAACGCGAACCGGTGTGATCGTAGAGCACGACGGGTTTCGCCTTGTCGCCGTGGGTGAAGATTTCCTGCACAAGCTCCTGGGTGAGCAGCCGCGCACCTGGAAGCTTCACAGCTTCATGTTCCTCCCGTGTGCGCACATCGAGCAGCGTCAGATCCGGCAACGCACGACGAAGCTGCTCGAAGTCATGCGGGGAGATTTGCAGCGAGGCATCGCCCTGATGGCTCTCCTGAATGTGTGCGATGGCCTCGGCGACGGGAATGCTTTCATTCCGCGCGCACACCTGGGAGAGCGTCTCTCCAGGCTGGAACCCACAACTCCGGCAGCCGCCGATGTGGTAACGCGCAAACAGGGCCCGCTGTGCACCAGGATAGGCCTGGAGCACCTGGCTCATGGTCATGTCGCCGGTCAGGGGTGGAAGCGCGTTGGGCATGTCCAGCCACATAACGGCAAAACCACCCAATGCAAGCCGCGGGCACGACGGGACAATCGCCCGCACGAACAGCAATCATCGATACGCATCGCTTTCCCTAGGACCGCTTGGTGATCCGTCTCGATTCTCTCGGCTCGACATCCGCCATTCTGCATCCACTTTACCGGCCCATGTCCCAGGCCCAAGAACCTCGCATCCCGGTGCTGCCGACGTTGATGACGGCGGGCAACATTCTCTGCGGATTTGTCGCCATCCTGCACATCTTTGACGGCAAATACTACGAGATGACCTCGCATTACCACTATGCGATCGTCTTCATCCTCATGGCCTGCCTTTTCGACGCGCTGGATGGCCGTGTGGCACGGATGGGTGGCACCGAAAGCCCGTTTGGCCGCGAACTGGACTCGCTGGCGGACATTGTGAGCTTCGGCGTGGCCCCTGCCCTGCTGGTTCACGACATCGTGTTGAAGGAGATCGACACGCCCAAGGGGCTCGGCTGGCTGATTTCGTGTGTGTATCTTGTTTGCGGAGCGATGCGGCTCGCGCGTTTCAACTGCCTCGCCGCCGCGGATGTGAAGTGCAGCAGCAAGAGTTTCCGCGGCTGCCCGATTCCGGCGGCAGCTGGCGTGATCTCATCGCTGACGCTGTTGATCCTCTGGCTGGACAGCAATGAGAAGGAAATCGGCAACTGGAAATACGCGCTGGCGGGCCTGATGGCGCTGCTGTCCTACCTGATGGTCAGCAGCTTGGAGTACCCGAGCTTCAAGGCGGTGAACTGGCGCACGAAGCGCTCGTTTCACTGGGTGCTCATCAGCATCGTGGTCATCGCTTTCACAGTGCTGAACTGGCATTGGATGCCCTCCGTGATCTTTGTCACCTACCTGCTTTACGGGCTGGTGCGGCCCTGGATCTCGCGCCAGTGGCGGCAGGAGATCGAGATCGAACCAGAGTCGCTCGAAGTGGATCCTGAGACAGAAACCCGGCTTTTGACGGGAGAGGTGGAAGAACCGCCGGCAGGCGGCACGTCGGATCATGCCGCCCAGATTTGAACAAAAGTGTTTCCATGATTCCCTGGATGGGTAATTGAGCGGCCCTCACCCTCATGGCCGATTTTTATCAGCACGCACGCGTGCCCACGCTCCACCATCTCGCGCACGCGGACAGTTCCGAGCGTGAGGTGGAGATGCAGGCATGGGCGGCTGACAAGCCCGTGGCCTTGCTGTTGCCCGCGCTTTATGCCGAATGCGAGCGCCCGGCGTTGCCGCGCATCTTGGAGGAAGTCTCGCAGGCCGGACATGTCAGCGAAGTCATCCTGAGCATGAACGGCATGGCCGCCGCTGAACATGAGCGCGCACTGCGCATCTGCCGCCAGCATCTCCGCGGCAAGAAGACGCACGTGTTGTGGAATGATGGCCCGCGGCTCACCGGCGTGTATCAGCGCATGGAGGAGGCCGGTCTGACCGGTTCGCATGCAGGCAAAGGCTCGAACATCTGGATGGGCATCGCCTATCTCCACGCACGGGGTTTCGACGGCATCGTCGTCAGCCACGACACGGACATCCTCAACTACAGCCGCGACCTGCTGTGGCGTCTCTGCTATCCATTGCTGCACCCGCGCATGGGCTATCGCCTTGCCAAGGGCTACTACAGCCGCGTGGCTGACCGTTTGTATGGCCGCGTCACCCGTTTGCTCATCTTCCCGCTCGTGCAGGCCTGCCGCGACGTGCTCGGAACAAAGCCGTTGCTCGAACATCTCGAAAGCTTCCGCTATCCGCTCTCCGGTGAGTTCGCCGCGGACATGAAGGCCCTCACGCAATTCCACCTCCCCGGCGGGTGGGGACTGGAGATCGCCGTGCTGTGCGAGGCATTTCGTCATCTGCCCGCCGAACGTCAGTGCCAGGTCGATCTCGGCTTCCATTTCGAGCATCGCCACCGCAACCTCACACATGAGCAGGTGGGCGTGAACGAGCCCGGCCTCATCACCGCCGCCGCTGATGTGGCACGCTGCCTCGCGTGGCAGGTGCTCCGGGAGTCGGAACCGCGTTCCGCACAAAACCTGATGGCTCGCATCATCGAACGCTACCGCCCGCGTGCCGCTGAATGGCTGCAACGCTACGAGCACGTGGCGTTGCTCAACGGGCTGCGCCACGACATCGAGGAAGAAACCGCCGCTGTCACCGCCTTCGGCCGAGCCTTGGACCAACTGCTCCATTCCCTCGGCACCGATGGCCTGCGTGTGCCCGCAATGCGCGAATCACCTGCCAAAACACTCGCCGCCATTCCCGGCCTCGGAGAAGATATTGTCGCCAGCACCGCCACTCTTTGAGCATCGTAGAATGATGAGCGCGGTCGTTTTTCAAACCCAACACGTTTCCACATTGCAGGCCCGCCCCACTGACAGGTTGTGCTGACAACCATTGGCTGAACATTGAAGCACTTCTCATGAACATCCTGCTGTTTTCCTGTCACGCGATCCTGGAGTATGACGAGTACAAGTTGTTTCATGAGATGGGACATCAGGTGTTCTCCATCGGCTCTTACTTCAACCCCACTGCGCCACATGATCCGATCCGGCCTCCTCTTGCGGCTGAAGACATGCCTGAGTTGCGATCGGCTTGGAATAATCGCCCCTCAAAAAAAGTGGTCCCCACCACCTTTGGGGAGCGTCTCAAGCATAGCATGTGGAAACGAATCGGGCGTGAGTCTAAAGACAGGATCCCGCAAGAGCTGATCGAATGGGCCGACGTCATCATCGCCTACCACAACGATGACACCTTCCACAACAACTGGCGTTCCATCCGCCACAAAAAGGTCGTTTGGAGAACCATCGGCCAGTCCACCAAAGGAAACGAAAGGCGGATGAAAAAATTCCGCCGCGATGGTGCTCTGATCGTCCGCTGCTCGAAAATGGAGCGCAACATTCCAAACTACATCGGTGATGATGCTGTGATTCATTTCCACAAGGATCCCGAAGAGTACCATGGCTGGACCGGGCATGAGAACCGCGTGATGATGTGCGGCCAGTCCTTCCTCCGCCGTCCAGAATTCGTCAGTTTTCCGGTTCTCGACCGTATCACCAAGCCGTTCAAGCGGGTGATCATCGGCCGGGACAACGCGGCTCTCGCGGACTGGATTGGCAGGGATCTTAACTATCTCGAACTCAAGGAACAGATCCGTGCCAACCGGTGTTCCGTCTATGCCGGCACCAAGCCCGCCAGCTACACCTTGTTCCTGATGGAAATGATGATGATGGGCATGCCAGTCGTCGCGCTTGGCAAAAAACTCGGCAACCTGCCCAACTACGACCTGTACGAGCTGCCACATATCATCGACCACGGCGTGAACGGGTTCTGTTCTGATGATGAGAACGAGTTGATCGACTGCATTGGCAAACTCATGTCGGACTGGGATTGCGCCCGGCAGATCGGCCAGGCAGGACGTCAAACTGCCATTGACCGCTGGGGAAAGGCCAAAATCCGCCAGCAGTGGACCGAATTTTTCGCCAAGCTTGGCATCAAGTGAAGCGCGGAGACAAACACCGCTGGCATGCGAAGCCTGCTCTGTGTTGTCATATTTGAGCAGAGGTGGCTCGGGACGGAATCGAACCGCCGACACGGGGATTTTCAATCCCCTGCTCTACCGACTGAGCTACCGAGCCTCTGACTTGAAGGGCCGGTATAGGAGCATGCTTCAATCGGGGCGCAACGGGTTTTTCATGCGGTGCCAAGATTGGCTGCCAGTGTCATTTCCCCTTCGCTGCGAAGGCCAGCAGGAGCCAGCCGATCATGAAGCTGACACCCCCAAAAGGCGTGATGGCTCCAAGCCACTTCACTCCAGTGTAAGCGAGCACATAAAGCGATCCGCTGAAAAGGATGATCCCGGCGAAAAGGGGACACCACGCACGACGCAACGCCTTGCTCTCGCCCGCCAGCAACGCGATGACCAGAAGCAGCACGGCATGCGGCAAATGATAGCGCAACCCGGTCTCCCAATGCTCAAGCTGACCGGCGGCCTTCAGTTTCTCGTGCAACGGGCCATGCGCACCCAAGGCACCGAGAAGGATGGCGAGAAAACCGGTGACGGCGGAAAGACGAAGGCGGCGGACGTCGGGTTGCATGATGGCTGATGTTAACGCGCTCCTCTCATTCGGCAAAGCAGGAGCTTTGCCTTGTGAATCAAATCCACTCTTTGATCACGCGACCTGACACGTCGGTGAGGCGGAAATCACGGCCTTGGAAGCGATGCGTGAGGCGCAGGTGGTCGAAGCCGAACTGATTGAGCAGTGTGGCGTGGAAATCATGCAAATCGACGGGATCACGAACGATGCTCCAGCCGATTTCGTCGGTCTCGCCATAAATCTGGCCACCTTTGATGCCACCACCGGCAGCAAGCATTGTAAACGCAAATGGATGATGATCGCGACCGGTCGCGTTCGGGTTGCCACCACGATTTTCACCGAGCGGTGTGCGGCCAAATTCGCTGCCCCAGACGACCATGGTGTCCTCGAGCATGCCACGCTGCTTCAAATCCTTGATGAGCGCGGCGATGGGCTGGTCCGCCATGCCCGCGTTGTAGCTGAGTTCATCATTGAGATTGCTGTGATGATCCCAACTCGCATGCATGAGGCTCACGAAACGCACGCCACGCTCCACGAGGCGACGTGCGAGCAGGCAGTTCTTCGCAAAAGCCTGATATTGCCCCGGACCACCACCACGCGAGGCTTTGATCGGCGGATCCTTGCGATTCACGCCATACATTTCGAGCGTCTTCGCGTCCTCGCCGCTCAGGTCGATCAATTCAGGCGCGGCGGACTGCATGCGGAAGGCCAGTTCATACGCGGAGATGCGACTTGCGATCTCCGGATCGCGCAGATGCTCATAGCGGCTTTGATTCAGCTCCATGAGCGTGTCGAGCCCCTTGCGCTGAAGGCTCATCGGAATACCGGGCGGATTCTTCAAATTGAGCACTGGCTCGCCTTGGTTTCGGAAAAGCACACCAGCATACGTGCTTGGCAAAAACCCGCTTTGCCACAGTGACGCGCCGCCACTGGTGCCGCGTCCAGCACTGAGCACGACGTAGCCAGGAAGATTCCGCGACATGCTGCCGAGGCCATAATTGAGCCACGAACCGATGGTGGGCAGTCCAAACTGCGCGCGGCCGCAATGCAGCACAAGCTGGCCGGGATGATGATTGAACTGATCCGTATGCAGGCTGCGGATCATGAGCCAGTCGTCGGCCTGCTTCGCCATGTGCGGCAGCAGATCGCTGAAATCCATGCCGCACTGGCCGTGTTTGGCGAATTTGCGCGGGCTGCCCATCAACTTTGCAGTTTCCTTTCGGATGAAGGCGAAGCGCACGTTCTTCGTCATGCTGTCCGGCAGCGACTGGCCATTGAGTTCATTCAGCTTCGGCTTTGGATCGAACAAATCCATCTGGCTCGGTCCGCCTTCGAAGAAGATGAAGATGCAGTTTTTTGCTTTCGCCGGAAAATGCGGGGCCTTCGGCAGCAGGGGATCGGCCTCCATCGCTGACGCACGCGAGATGAGCCCTTCTTCCGTCAGCAACGCACCCAAAGCGAGCGCGCCGATGCCATTCGCGCTCGTGGCGAGGAATTCGCGACGTTTGAGAAGAATCTGCTGCTCGACCGGATGCATGTTGAAGTAACGCAACGGATCACGCCGAACTAACAAGCCCAGCCTGCCCGCGCTTCAGCGATGAAGCGGGCCACCAAGGCCAAATCCTTCACCCCGGGCTGTGATTCGACGCCACTGGCGACATCGACAGCCACCGGATGCGTTTGCTGCACGGCCTGTCGCACGTTGTCGGCATTGAGACCGCCGGAAAGCAGGATGTGTTTGTCGGGAAACATGTCCTTCGCCCGCACCGCGAGTGCCCAGGGGAATGCATGACCGCCACCGCCATAGGTGCCGGGATTGTAGGCATCGAGCAGAATCGCCGCGCAGGGAAACTCGCCAATCTGCGACAACGAGGCAGCATCGCGCACTTGCAACGCCTTGATCACGTCCACACCGCGATTCATCAGGCGTTCGACATCACGAGGCATTTCATCACCGTGAAGTTGGAGCACTTGAAACAATCCGCTGTTGATGACGGAATCGAGAAGCATGTCATCGGCATTAACCAAGACCGCAACGAGTACGTTTTTCGACGCAATATGGCGCAGAGCTGCCTCCGCGGTCGCCAGCGGCATGTGGCGCTTCGATTTCGGCCAAAGATTGACTCCCACGGCATCTGCACCAAGCGCAAAGATCTCTTCCGCCTGCTTTGGCTGCGTGATACCGCAAATTTTCACGCTGTGCCTGGCCGGATCAGGGAACATAAGCCGGCATGGCTGGATTGGCGCGTTGCGGAAGCAGATTGGCGGTCAGGGCGAGCAGTGCGTCGAGCTTGGGTGGCAGCAAGAGACTGCCCCGCACGCGCACATCACGCTGGAGATCCTGGACGCGCATCGCATCAGCGGGGCGGCACAGGAAGATGACCGGAGGAGCCGTGTGTGAACCGGGATGCGCCAGCGGACACGCAATGCTCAGCAAACGGTCCAGCAAGTCACCTGCAAAATCAGGAAGTGACAGCGAAAACAGAAAGAGCGAATACTGGCGCCGCAAGGCCATTTCAAAGGCACGCTCGGCATTGGGAGCGTCATCGACTTCGCACTCTCGAAAAGCCGTCAACGCTTCTCGAATGACACGCCGGAAAGGCAGGCTTTCCTCGGCGAGAAGCACACGCGGGACAGTGGTAGGGGCCGGTTTGGGCTTCATGGAAAGCATTTTCAGCTTTCGGGATACACCACCACGGCCATGACACCCTCGCTGGGCAGCCAGCCAACGACTTCGGCACGCTTCAGCGGCTTTGAGGAAGCACCCATGCCTTTGCGTACCGTCTCCAACACCTTTTTCTGAGTGTCCTCGGTCACCGTGGAGCCAAACAAACCCGCAAGATCGGTCAACACAGGCGCAGGAGCATTCACTCCGCCAACCGTGGTCACGGGCGTGCGGGACTGGCCACAAGCGATGATGGCCTCGCGAATCGCTTCCGGCGTCATATCCCCTGACACCACGACCAGACGGCGCAGACGCGTCTCGGCGGTCGGGGCTTGTACAATGGACGGGCTGGCAACTGGAGCCGCGGTGCTTGCAGGGGGCTTGATCGACTTCGACGGTTTCAAGAAACCCCCGGAACCACCCACGACATTGAAGCCAACTCCGGGCCCAAGCGCCTGCGGCAGCACAGGCTCATCCGCACGCAGTCCAGCGGCGGCCAGCAATGTGAGGGTGGCGATTCGAGAGACGGGGAATTTCACGAAGAGTTAGCTTTTATCATTTTGCGTTTCGGATGACAATCATAAAGAGCGACTGGCACTTTAAAAAAGCGTTCTGAATGAGGCGTCACCGATCCCCATCGACTTGGAAGGCCCAAACAGGTTTTTCGCAGTTTCTCCCTTCGTAAAAAGCACTTTTTGACAAGTTGTTCACATCCGTTTGGGAATTCTCAGGTTTGCGTTTTGCACGCCTCAGTGGTGTGAGAATCTGCATTTTATGCCTGCGCTCGATTCAGGTGGAAGTGCTGAATGTGGAACGCTTGTTTTTGAATCGTGGAACAATGATTGTGAATTAGCTTCCGAGGCAATTCCGACACTCATTGGCGAAGCACCCCTACTTCCTTTTTCAGTTTGGGTAGCTTTACACATACATCAACCTCAACATAACATTCTCTTTTTCAGCATATTACACAACTAAAGGGCGATTTGAGCATGTTGTGTGTGCATTTAAATCACAAGGCCTGCGATTGGAGCCCTGTTGGCCCGATTGAATTCCAGATTCACTACAATTCACCTTTTCCAATCCCGGAAGAAGCCCTATCATCCAACGTTGCGGCCTCGCTTTGATCATCCATGCGCCAGCAGTTGCATTTTTGACACAAAGCGCGTACCAGCTGTGACATTCAGAAAACACCCGGGCCAAAAGTCGGATTTGTTCACAACCACCGCCAAAAGCATGTGCAAGAACGAAATAACCCCCGGATGCATGCCACTGAATCCTTCCTCTACTTCGCCCTTGTTGGTTATCAGGTGAGTCGCTAGCCTCGGAAAGATGAAAGCCTGGCTAATCACAGGAACGGATGGTTTGAGTTCATTGAAAGCCGTGACGCTGCAGGATCCCGCTCTAGGTCCCGGCGAGGCGCTGATGCGTGTGCAGGCGACATGCCTCAACTACCGGGATTACATGAATGTGATGGGCATCAAGGGTGTCACCGGCCCGATTCCGCGGATTCCGTGTTCCGATGGTGCGGGCGAGATTGCTGCCGTGGGAGAAGGCGTGGCGTCATTCAAGCCGGGAGACCGGGTGGTGTGCCCCTTCATGCCGACGTGGCTGGAAGGCGAGTTCAGCCAGGCACATGCATCCAAAGCGCTCGGTGGCGCTGTGGATGGCATGCTGCGTGAGTTTGCCGTCGTGCGGGCGGAAAGTCTGCTGAGGATCCCCGATTATCTGTCGGTCGAGGAGGCTGCCACCCTGCCATGCGCAGCCGTCACAGCCTGGGACGCGCTGCATGTGCGAGGCGGTTTGAAGGCCGGTGAGACGGTGCTCATTCTCGGCACAGGTGGTGTGTCGATCTTTGCGCTTCAGTTTGCCAAACTCGCCGGAGCGCGTGTGCTGGCGACCACGAGCAGCGATGAAAAAGCCCGGCATCTGCTCGAACTCGGAGCCGACGCGGTCCACAACTACAAGACTGATCCCGCTTGGGAAGACTGGGCGCTGACACAAACAGAAAAACGCGGCGTGGACAAGGTGATCGAGATCGGAGGCGCTGAAACGCTGAACCGATCCCTCAAGGCAACGCGTTTCGGCGGTCATATTGCGCTCATTGGCGTCCTGACCGGCACCAGTGCTGAGATTCAGACCGTGCAGATACTGCGCAAAGGCATCCGGCTCGACGGCATCTATGTCGGGTCACGGGAAATGTTCGCGCAGATGCTCACGACGATGGAACGTAAGAAGATGCGCCCGGTGATCGACTCGATGTTTGAATTTAAGCAGGCGCCAGATGCGTTTCGTCGCATCGAAAGCGGCAAACACTTCGGCAAGATTGTAATCCGGGTTTGAGATCGACAACTGCGGTCGTTTTGAACTCTTCTGCAAAGAATCACGCTCATGCCAGCTTCCGGGCCACGACAATGCAACTGCGCGAGGCCAAGACATCCAGGCGGTTCACGCGCCAGATGAGCGACTTGATCTCATGCCACACCTCCTCGTCAGCTTTTTTCAGACGCCGGCTGATCACCCACGAACCCAACAGCAACAGCGGATACAGCAGCAAGGCCATGAACATCGCGCTGCGCTTCAGGCGATCGGAGTGAAACTCCATCCCGTCAAAACCGGCACGGCGCAGGCCATACACGAAGTAGGGATAGCTCAGCGGCATGATGTGCCCGCAGAGGCGGCCCGCATTCCTGTCCTCAACCGACGGCGGCCCGAACATTTCCTGGTAGCCCGTGAAGAAATACTGAAACCGCGACTTCATGTTTAACAGATTGGGCGTGGAAAAAATGAGATTCCCGCCCGGCTTGAGTTTGGCCGATGCTTCAAGAAAGAAGTCATATGGGCGGGCAAGGTGTTCGATCACCTCGATGGCATAAATCAGGTCCTGCGAGCCATCTTCGACGGGAATCCCGGAATTCATGCCAGTCTTGCGGCAGGACACAGCTTGATACTGAAAAATCTCCGGTGTGATGTCGCATGGCGTGAGCCGTCCGGCAGGATCACAGCCCTGTCGTTCAAAGAAGCCACCGATCCGCTGGCTCATGTGGCCATGTCCCGCGCCGAAGTCCACCACGCGCGACTCCTTTGAAAGCCGGGCGGTGATCAAATCAAACATCACGTCGTTGGTCACGCCAAGCGAGTAATGCACAATGGGAGGCTGGTTCATCACGGTGACAGCTAAAACTCTTCAGTGCCATGCACCAATGATTTCATCAAATCCCGAAGATGGAAAACCGCCGGGGCATTCGTTTCCCGGCCATGCGCTCCATTCCGTTCATCGGCTTTTTTCTGTCATTCTTCATCTCATTCCATGCATCACATGGTGCGCAGCCGAACATCATCCTCATCATGTCAGATGACATGGGTTTCTCGGACCTCGGATGCTATGGAGGCGAGATCCAGACCCCAAACCTCAACAAACTCGCGGAGCGTGGCGTGCGGCTGAGCCATTTCTACAACACGGGACGCTGCTGCCCCACGCGCGCATCTTTGCTGACGGGATTGTATCCGCATCAGGCCGGGATCGGACACATGATGGAGGATCGCGGCTTCGACGGCTATCGCGGTGACTTGAACAATCGCTGTGTCACCATCGCCGAGGCGCTGAAACCGGCAGGCTATCGCGCCTACGCCGTCGGCAAATGGCATGTGACCAAACATGCCAATCCGGAAGGCCCGAAGTTCAACTGGCCGCTGCATCGCGGCTTTGACCGCTTTTACGGCACGATCACCGGTGCGGGCAGTTTTTACGATCCGGGAACGCTGACACGTGACGACACGATGATCTCGCCTTTCGCCGACGAGGAATACAAACCCGGACGCTACTACTACACAGACGCGATCACCGACCACGCGATTCGCTTCATCACCGAGCACGTGCGTGATCAGAAGGACAAGCCCTTCTTCCTCTACATGGCTTACACTGCCGCGCACTGGCCCATGCACGCCATTGAGGAGGATGTGGCGAAATATCGAGGCAAATACGACGCAGGCTACGAATCGACTCGCCAGGCGCGGTTTCTGCGAATGAAGCAGATGGGCTTGATCCCCGAAAATGCGGAAATGTCGCCGACGGTGGGAGATTGGAGCAACGTGAAGGACAAGGCGTGGGAAGCGCGCTGCATGGAGGTCTTTGCCGCGATGATTGACCGCATGGACCAGGGCATCGGTCGTGTGGTCGGCACCTTGGAGAAGACCAAGCTGCTGGAGAACACACTGATTTTCTTCCTCCAGGACAACGGAGGTTGTCAGGAAACCATCGGCCGCCAGCCGAAGCTGCCGGATGCGAACAACACGACCCATCCTGCCATCGCGCTGGACGCGATCCGCACCGACATCATTCCGAAGCAGACACGTGATGGCAAAGCGGTGCGGCAAGGCCAGGGAATCATGCCCGGCGGTCCGAATGATTACATCGCCTACGGCGAGGCGTGGGCAAATGTCTCCAACACTCCGCATCGCGAGTACAAGCACTATGTGCACGAAGGCGGCATCTCCACACCGCTCATCGCCTGCTGGCCCGCAGGCATTCCCGCCTCGCAAAATGGGAAAATCGAGCAGCAGTGCGGCCATCTCATCGACATCATGGCCACCTGCGTGGATGTGGCAGGAGCGAAGTACCCCGCCGAGTTGAAGGGCAGCGCCATCCAAGCGATGGAAGGCGTCAGCCTCATCCCCGCCTTTCAAGGCAAGGACAACGGCGTGCGCTCCATCTTCTGGGAACACGAGAGCAACCGCGCCTTCCGCTTCGGCCCGTGGAAGATCGTCGCGAAGGAAAACAAGCCATGGGAGCTCTACAACATCGACACCGACCGCGCCGAGCAGCACGACTTGTCCGCCACTGAACCGAATCGCATGAACGAGATGATCGCCCGGTGGAACACATGGGCTGCGCGGGCCAGCGTCCTGCCGCTCGGTGCATGGAAAGGTCCTGCAAAGGGAAAAGCCGGGAAAAAGAAGGCGGTCGGCAAAGGGACAAAGCAGGATTGATTTCTGGAACGGGAAGTGCTCAGAATCCTTCATGTCCCTGCCCCAGATCGTTCTCGACCCACCGACGTTGAAGTTGATCCTTCTCATCGTCACCAGCCTGCTTGTGATCTCCATGGTGCGGATCACCTTCCTCTTGCGCACCAACAACAGGCTTCGTGAGAGCACGGAGAAGATGGAGAAGCAGGTGGTGGCACAGCACAATGAAATCATGACCGTGCGCAAGGACTCGAATGCCTGGCGTGGAGACATGCAGCGGGTTTTTGACGCATTTCGCGCAGAATTTTCCAACCGGCTGGTGGAATCAGAACAACGCTACCAGGAAATCCAGCGGCGCATTGCATCAGTGCCGCCGCCCCCCGAATCTGGTACTGCGGCACCCGAAGCCGCGGCTGAAAGCGGGCTCACACCGGTTCCGGCATTGTCACTGTCGTGACCGGGGGCGCAGCGCTTGAAAATCAGCCAAGACGAAGAACCGCGTGGTTGATTGATTTGGAACGATCTTTGCTGCATAAAGCGGGATGCTCGACAGTATCCCCCTGGACGCGCCCAGCCTGCAAATTCTGCTCTGGATCATCGTGTCGCTCTTTCTCATCTCGATAGTGCGCATCGTGCTGCTGTCCCGTGACAACCGGCAGATGCGCAGGCTGCAGGCCCAGATGGAGAAACAATCCGCTGAATTGTTCCAGGAAACGATCTCCATCCATCACGACGCCCAGTCGTGGCGGGAAAAGACGCAGAGACAGTTCGACGCTGTGCGCTCCGACTTTTCCACCCGCATGCAGCAGTCAGAACGGAGCAACGAACACGCGCAAAAACAACTCGATGCCGCCTTGGAAAGTTTTTTCGCCGCAGCCCTCGCTCGTGCCGTTGCAAGCACCACAGCCCCAGTTTCCGCCCCCCCGCCGCCACAGCCACCTCCTCCCTCCACCCTGCCCGCACTGCCAACCATGGAAACGTTGCATGTGCAGGCGCTGGAGACCGAACTGGACACGACGAAGGCGGAGCTGGCCACCAGTCAGCAGCAAAATGCAACGCTGCAGCGCTCCCTTTTGCTGGCAAGACGGCGCCAGCCGGACAACCGCAGGAAAAACAGCCCTCGCGGACGCTGAGTGGCAGGCGCTGCTTTTTCCTCTCGCCAAGGCGGCGGGACTGCTGTTATTTCGTGGCGTTCCACATCCCCTTTTTCGCCACATGACTGAGAATCCCACCGCAGAGTCCGCCTTTGGCACCAGTTCGCCTCACGATCCATTTCAAGCTGCCAAGGCCAGCGCGCTCAAAGCCGCTGAAGAATTGCGCAACGCCGCCGCCCAAAAGGCAACGGAACTGCGCAACGCCGCCGAGGCGCGCGCCCAGCAGTTCCGCGCCTCCGCCGAGGAAAAGGCCGGAGAGTTCCGCCACTACGCGGACCAGACCATTCATGACGCCCGTGAACGCTACGCCGACCTGCGTGCGGAAGCGGAAAAATTTGCCCGTGAAAAGCCGCTGCAGGCACTGTTGACCGCGTTTGGCATCGGTTTCGTGATCGGCAGCATTCTGCGCCGTTGAGCCTAATTCGCGCGTCCGCTCCACATGAATCCAGGTCCGCCGCATGCAACCGGGGAACGCGCCAGCGTGTCCGGCCTGCTGCGTGCCCTCGCGCTGTATGTGGAGGCGCGTGGAAGGCTGCTGCATCTCGAAGGCCAGGAGGCAGGTGGACTTCTCGCGGGTCTGACGGGTCTGTTCATGCTGGCACTGACGGCGCTGACCATTGGCTGGATGCTGGCCGCTCCGGCGCTTGTCTGGATCATCGCCGAATCCAATGGCTGGCCCTGGACGCGCGTGGCGCTCGTCGGCGCCGGCATTCATCTCTTCCTCGGACTGCTGTTTCTCGCCGGGTTGAAATCCAGGCTGCGTGGCCTGCGCCTGTTCGAGGAAACATTCAATCAATTCCGCCGCGATCGCGAATGGCTCGCCAGCAACAAGAACGACTGACGCCGAAGCAGCAGGCTTTGCGTGATCTGGAGGCCGCACGGGCCTCCTTGGCGCATCATGCCAGCCTTGCGGTGGAAGACTGGCATCCGCGCACCATGATTGCGCGCAGCATTGAGAAACACCGCGCGTTCTGGATTGGTGGCGCCGTGATTGCGGGTGTTGCCCTGATGCAGTTACTCCGCCCCGGCGCCATCCCCAACAACTCGCGTGACAACCCTTCGCAGTCATCTAAGAATCGCGGCTTGTTCACGTTGCTTTTCAACCCGCTCATCGCCCTCGGTCGCCAGACCGTCCTGGATTACGGTGCGCACTTGCTTGAATCCATCCTGAGCCGGAAGATTTCTCCGAACACATCCGATCCCGGAACAGTCTAGCGACATCCTTTCATGTCTGACCCCAACCAAACCCCGCAAGATATCATCCCCGTCTTGGGCTCTGTGGACGACTACCTGCGCTTTTGCATGCAGTATGACGCGTCCGACCTGCATCTGGCCACCGGCGCGCAGCCCACGTGGCGGCGTTACGGGAACCTGCAGCCCATCTGGAACAACGCAGCCATCCTCACACCCGAGGACGCACGTCGCCTGGCCCACGGATTCCTCTCTGAGGCCCAGACCAAGCAGCTTGACTCACGCGGTGACGTTGACTTCGCGTATTCGCCTGGCTACGGCCGCTTCCGTGCCTCCGTCGTTCAACAGCGTCTGGGCATCGACATGGTCTTCCGCGTTATTAAAACGCAGATCCAGTCCGTGGAGCAGCTCGGGCTGCCTGACACCGTGAAGACGCTCACCCGCTTCCACAACGGCCTCATCCTCGTCACAGGCCCCGTCGGCTGCGGCAAATCGACAACACTGGCGGCGCTGGTTGATTCCATCAACTCCGAGCGGCAGGACCACATCATCACACTGGAGGATCCGATCGAGTACATCATCGAACCGAAAGGCTGCCATGTGAACCAACGCGAGGTCCACACTCACACCGCCTCCTTTGCCGCCGCCCTCCGCGGAGCCCTGCGTGAAGACCCGGATGTCATCATGGTCGGTGAAATGCGTGACCTGGAGACGATCCAGCTCGCAATCACCGCCGCTGAAACGGGCCACCTGGTGCTCGGCACGCTGCACACCGGGAGTGCCGCACGCACGCTCGACCGTGTGCTCGACGTGTTCCCCATCGACCAGCGGGATCAGATCCGCATCATGGTGTCTGAATCGCTTCGTGGGATTCTATCCCAGCAACTGGTGCCAAAAATCGACGGCAACGGCCGCGTCATGGCCTTGGAAGTGCTCGTCAACACGCCCGCTGTCGGCAACTGCATCCGCGAGGGCAAGACTTTCATGCTCGCCGGTGTCATGCAGACCGGCAAGAGCGTGGGCATGGTCACCATGGATGATGCTCTGCGTCATCTTTACTCCTCGGGGCTGATCAGCCGTGAGGAATGCGAATCCCGCGCCGAGGACAAGGTGCTCATGAAGAAATACTTCGAATCCTGATCCCTCTGCCGCAATCGCGAACCGAGAACCGCACATTTCACATGCCAATCATCGACCAGTATTTCCACAAGCTCATCGAACTCGGCGGCTCAGACCTTCATCTCAGCCAGGGCCAGCCGCCGAAGGTGCGCGTCCACGGCAGCATCAGGCCCATCGCCGAGGGCATTCTCGACAAGCACACCATGGAGACCATGATGCGCGAGATTTGCGAGACTCGTGCATGGGATCGGTATGTCGAAAAGGGCGACCTCGACTTCGCCTACGAGATGGACGCCGACAACCGCTTCCGCTGCAACTACCTGCGCCAGCAGCACGGCTACGGCTGCGTCTTCCGTATCATCCCCACCAAAATCGCCAGCCTTGAGCAACTCGGCATCCCGCCCGTGGTAAGGGAGTTCGGCCACATGCGCAGCGGCCTCGTGCTCGTCACCGGCCCCACCGGCTCCGGCAAGTCAACGACGCTCGCAGCGCTGCTGGATTACATCAACATCAATTTCCGCCGCCACATCATCACGATCGAGGAGCCAATCGAATTCGTGCACCGCAACAAGAAGAGCATCATCACCCAGCGTGAGGTTCCAATCCAGACGCCTTCTTTCGCCGACGGTCTCCGCGCCGCGCTGCGTGAGGATGCCGACATCGTGCTCGTGGGCGAAATGCGTGACCTTGAGACCATTTCCCTTGCTCTCACCGCAGCAGAGACCGGCTTGCTTGTTTTCGGCACACTGCACACTAACAACGCGCGTAAGACCGTTGACCGTATCATCGACGTGTTCCCCTCCGACCAGCAAAGCCAGGTGCGCACCATGCTCGCCGCCTCGCTCAAGGGCGTCGTCGCCCAGCTCCTCATGAAAAAGGCCGACGGCAAGGGCCGCGCCGCCGTGAACGAGATCATGGTCTCCAATGCTGCCGTGGGCGCCATCATCCGTGAAGGCGCCACTCAGAAGCTCTACGACGTCATCATCGGTGGCAAGGCACAGGGCATGCAGTTCATGGACGAGGCCATCTGGCAGAAACTTCGCGACGGCTACGTCAGCCCGATGGAAGCCTACATGAAGGCCATCGACAAAAACCGCTTCAAAGCCTTCCTTCCACCTGAAGAGGCTGATGTGGGTGTCGCCAGCGGCGGTGATTCAACCAAGTGACGGGTTTGCACCTCGTTCCCAGTCCCTCGAGATGCTTCTTGCCGCGATTCCCGTGGTGAACTATCATCACGTGCAGATTTCCGGATGAGCACGGCACCAGAGGCACTTACCACCCAAAATCCGCCACCATCTGCCAGCGCACCTAGCACGCTGGCATTGTTGACTGCCACTGCGCTCGGCGGAGTCATCGGTTCCCGCATGGACAACGCCCCCCTCGTTCTCGCCGCAGGGGCCACGGCGCTCGCCCTGCTCAACAGCAACAAACGCAAGCCTGGTCCCGGCGCGGTCCGGCCCGTTCCCACTTCTGAATCAATCCCGACGACAGCCGCCACTGCTCCGCAAGAGCCGGTGCAAGAATGGCTGCAACGCCAGTTGGAACGCGAAGCAGCGGCTGCTCCAGTGCACGTGATCCTGGACCCTCAGCAAAACAAAGCCCCGGAAGACGATTACTCCCCCGCGTCCTTGTTGCTCGACGAACACGAGCCCGCCGCTTCCACTCCTGCAAGGCGTGACGACTTTGCCGACCTGACCCGACCTGTCGTTCGTGCTCAGACTGAGGCTGCGATCGTTGCCGAGCCTTCCTTCCAGCAGCCCGCCGTCGCACCCACAACTCCTCCTCCAGCGGCAACCGCAGCAACCATGCTTGATGTAGAGCCATTGCCCGGCTGGCTGGAGCCACTTGCACCTGCCACGGAAGCAGATCCAATCATGATGCCCGTCCTGTTTCCCATGCCGGCCTACACCGCATCCGTTTTTGGTGGTGGTTCCCTGCCGGATGAGATCAACGTTGTCGCGATGGCTGAACCACCTCAGCTACCAACAGCTCCCGTGGCGGCACCTCCTCCTGTGGAACCTGAACGAGCATCAAGTCCGCCAGCCAGGGATATTCCAGTGGAACTCGCGGTGGAGGGCGAAGCTTCCTTCGATCAACCCTGGCCTGTTCTCCCTCCGAATCCGTGGCTGGCAGGGCAACCATCACCATTCGTGGAATCGCCGCCAGCTCCACTGCCAGTCGCCAGTCCCGTCGTGGAGGCAGAGATTGTCCTCCGCCCTCGCGCGCCAACACAGCCAACGGTCGTCGCCAGACCCCCGCCGCAGCCTCCTCGACCTGTCATAAACGCCACACCAACATCCCCTCCTCCAGGCGAAGCAACCGGCGAGCCCCCCGCTCCCTTGCCCCCGGCACCCGTTCGCTCGCCCATGGAGCAACGTGCCCGCAGGAACTGGCATTCTTGGTGGCAAGGCGAGTGATTACCCTCAATGCGCCCCGCTGCCCCGCAAAACAGCCGGCAGCGTCTGCACGAGGATTTTCAAATCGAGCCAGAAAGACCAGTTGTCGATGTACTTGAGGTCCAGCGCGACCCATTCCTCGAAGTTCTTGATGCCATTGCGTCCCGTCACCTGCCACAGACATGTGAGGCCGGGCTTCACGCTGAGCCTGCGGCGTTGCGCATGTTTTTCGATGCGCTGAATTTCATAGACTGGCAGCGGACGCGGACCCACGAGGCTCATCTCGCCACGCAGCACGTTGATGAGCTGCGGCAGCTCGTCGATGCTATTACGGCGCAACCAGCGGCCGAAGGCGAAAATGCGGGGATCGTTGGTGATCTTGAAAACAGGACCGTCCATCTCGTTGTGCGCCTCAAGTTCCTCCCTCTGCGCCTCAGCGTCCGTGTGCATGGTCCGGAACTTCCACATGACGAACGGCTTGCCATAGTGTCCTGCACGCTCCTGCTTGAAGAAAATCGGTCCACGTGAGCCGAGACGGATGCCGATGATGGCGACGAGCCACAACGGCAGTGAGACCACAAGCAGGATGAACGCCCCCACACGATCAACAATGCCTTTGAACAACAGCTCCCACGATGCCTGCGGCGTGCTGTGAAACACGAGCATCAAGCGACCGCCGAGCACATCGAACGTCGGCCTCGCAATGGCGGTTTGGAAGAAATCCGCGGCGATCCATGCCTCGACACCCTCGGTTTCACACGCCTGCACCGCTTCCTCGATCTTGCTGAAGTGCACGTGCTGCGCGGCAAACAGCACGCGGCTGATCGAGTGATCATGCAGCGCCGTCACCAAATCGGCAACCGGACGACGCATGATGTCAATGCGGTCAAGTACCTCGACCTCGGCACGTTGTTCAGCGGTCATGTTCGCCAGGAAGGTGTCGATGTCATTCTGCTCGCCCGCGATGATCACGCGTTCACGCCCCTTGCCCGAGACCATCTGACGGCGGATCATCTCGCGCTGCCACGCCTCACGCAGCAGGAGTGCCAGGGCACCCAGAGAGACGGAGAAGATGACCACGGCGCGGCTTTCCACCGACCATTTGAAGAACACCATGCAGAAGGCCACAAACATGCCGATGATCACTTGTGCCTCGATGAGCTGCCGGACGGAGCGCGCCAGGGTCTTGTTCGCGAGGTTTGAGTAAAAGCCACGCGCTTCGAGAGCGATCGGCGTGAAAGGGGCCACGACCGCAATCACCCAGTAAAACTTCTCCAGCGGTGGAATCTCCACCGCTTCCGGCATGAACACCGGCACCAAGCGCGAGCGAAGGAAATGACCAAACCACAGACAGAACGCCAGCAAGGCGCTGTCGAACAGCTCGGTAAGCTGCAAATTGATTTCCTGCTTCCGGCCCAGCATAGTGGTGGTGCTCCGATGCTTAATTTTTGTTTAAAGTTGTTAAAATTATAGTCAACCTAGTCAATGGCTCAACTTGTTTCCTCCAAAAACTTGCTCTTGTCCTCCCGACCGCTCGCCGTCGGGGTCATTTCGGACGAAGCCGCGTTGGATCACTTCGTCAGCCTCGATACGACCGCCCGTGCAGCGCTCTGCGATCTGGCCGAGGTGCGACTGGACCTGCTCAAGCTCCCAACAGCAGATTTGCGGGCCAGGCTGGTCGGAAACACGCTTCCGCTGCTTTTCACAGCCCGCCATCCTGCGGAAGGTGGCCAGGCTCCTGAAGACCCCGCAGCTCGAGCGGCCATGATCGAGCCTGTGCTCGATCTCGCTGCATTGATCGACATCGAGCTTCGCAGTGCGATGCCGATGCAGAGCACGGTGCAAAAAGCGCGTGCCGTTGGTGTGCCAGTGGTCGGCTCATTTCACGATTTCCAAGCCACGCCCTCGGATGACGTGCTCCTCGGTGCGGTGAATTTTGGCCAGCAGGCCGGGCTGGATGGAGTGAAGATCGCCACCTACCTGAACACTCAGGACGACCTGATCCGCCTCATGAAACTGGTCGGGGGCACGCATCGTCTGCGGCTTTCTGCGATGGGCATGGGCCCGCTCGGACGAGTCTCGCGATTGGTGCTGGCAAAAGGTGGCAGTCTGTTGAATTACGGCTTCATTGGCACCTCGAACGCACCCGGCCAGTGGCCTGTTGCCCGACTGAAAGAACTCCTCGCCGAACTCTGATGATGATCACGCGCCTGCCTACCTATCTGCACCGAACTGCTCTGACGGCGGCCCTTTGCTCCCTGTTCCTGCCCGGCTGCATGGACGAAAAGCGCGAAAAAGAGCTGCAATGGCGCGAGGAGGAGGCGGAGGCCAAGATCGCCGCCGCCGCCAAGATTCAGCGTGAAGTCACCGCCGAACGCCAGCGCATTGATCAAGAAAAGGCGCAGTTCGCAGCTCGTGAGGCCGCGCTTCAGGAATTGAAGAAGCGTCTGGAAACCGAGCTTGCCGATGAGACCGAGAAACTGAGGAAAGTCCGCCGCGAGATCGAAATCAAGAACCTGCGCGGCGCGATCCCCCAGATCAGCGCCGAGCGCTGCATCATCATCGATCCCGAGACGAATGACGTGTTGTTCGAGAAAAACGCGGACGTCAAAGGCGCCATCGCCAGCACCACGAAGATCATGACCGCGCTGCTCGTCGTCGAGGCCGGGGATCTGGACAAGATCGTCACCGTCGAACTCGTGGACACGCAGTGCGCGCCGGTTCGCATCGGCCTCAAGGTCGGCGAAACCTATACCCGCCGCCAGCTTCTCACCGCCATGATGGTGAAAAGCTCCAACGACATCGCCCAGGCACTCGCACGCGACAATGCCGGCAGCGTGGCCGCGTTCGCTGCAAAGATGAATGAGCGGGCGAAGTCGCTCGGCCTGCAAAACACGTTCTTCGTCAATCCGCATGGCCTTCCCTCGACCACTGAAGAAAATCCCTTCAGCACCGCACGCGATCTCGCTGCGATCGCCCAGGCGGCCGACAAACAGCCGGAGATCCGCAAGATTGTGAAGCTGCAGAGCTACAAGTTCGCCAAACCGGACGGCAAATTCATCGACCTCGCCAACACCAACCGCGTTCTTCGCACCACGAGTTACTGCGATGGCATGAAGACAGGCTTCACCGAGGCCGCCGGCTATTGCCTCGTGGCCACGGGTACGCGCAATGGCCGCCGTCGCATTGTCGTCGTTCTCAACGACACCAGCACGGGCGTGTGGAAGGATGCGGAGTCGTTGCTCGACTGGGCGCTGAAGGCGTGATTGTGGCGGGTTGGAGCGCCAGCCGTCGCAGTGCATTCGTCGTTCGACATTCTGCATTCGCCATTCACCTTGGCCGCCTCTCCAACCATGAAAACATTCACCCTCACTCTCGCCTCGCTTTGCGTCGCCGCGCTCAGTCTCGCTGAAACTCCCAAGAACCTCGCCATTGCCCCGCAACCGCGTGAAGGCGGCTGGGTGACGCGCCACGAGTCCTTCAACGAAATCTCGAAGAAAGGCGAGGCGCAGTTGGTTTTCCTCGGCGACTCCATCACGCAGGGCTGGGAAGGCAACGGCAAGGACGTGTGGGCCAAAACTTGGGCACCGCTCAAGGCTGCGAACTTCGGCATCGGCGGTGACCGTACCGAGCACGTCATCTGGCGCTTGCAGAATGGCAACTTCGACGGCCTCAAGCCCAAGCTCGTCGTCCTCATGATCGGCACGAACAATACTGGCCATCAGGGCCGTCCGTCCAAAGAGCATGGCAACGTCGTTTACACCAGCACGGCCGAACAGACCGCCGAGGGCGTGAAGACGATCCTCGACATCCTCGGCAAGAAGATGCCGGAAACGAAGGTGCTGTTGCTTGGCATCTTCCCTCGTGGGGCCACCAAGGACGACGCAATGCGCAAGCAGAACGTCGCCACCAACAACATCATTTCCGGCTTCGCCGACAACAAACGCATCTATTACATGGACATCGGCAACACGTTCCTTCAGCCCGACGGCACGCTGCCGAAGGAGATCATGCCCGACCTGCTGCACCTCAACGCGCAAGGCTACCAGATGTGGGCCGACGCCATCGAAGGCAAGGTCAAGGAACTCATGAAGTAACCAGCGAGCGGGAACTTTCCGCCTCCGCACCGCATCTCGTTGTCATTCATCGTCATTCCAGCCATGAAATCCCTTCTCTTTCCGATTCTGCTCGTTTCCACCGCAAGCTTCGCCCAACTCGCCGGCCAGGCCACGCCGGTGGACAAGATCAAGATCGCCAAAGGCTTCAAAGTGGAGCTGCTCTACTCCGTGCCAAAGGAAACAGAAGGCTCTTGGGTGGCGATGACGCAGGATGACAAGGGGCGCATGATCTGCAGCGACCAATATGGCGCGCTCTATCGCATCACGCCGCCTGCCATCGGCGGAAGTCCGGGCGAAACGAAGATCGAGAAGCTCAGCATCGACTTCGGCCACTGCCAGGGCCTGCTTTACCATGCAGGCGCTCTCTACGGCGTTGTGAACGACGAGGTTTATCAGGGCCGAGGTCTCTACCGCTGCAAAGACACGAACGGTGACGATCAATTCGACACCGTCGAGCTTCTGCGCGGTTTTCCTGGCAAATCCGGCGAACATGGGCCGCATGGCGTCATTGCCTCACCCGATGGCAAAAGCCTCTACGTGCAGTGCGGCAACCAGTTGGAGGAACCGAGCTGCGAAACGAGCCGTGTGCCACGCAACTGGGCCGAAGACCAGCTTTTCCCAATGCTGCTCGGTCGCGGCTTCATGCGTGACAAACTCGCGCCCGGCGGCTGGCTCGCAAAAACCGATCTCGACGGCAAGAAATGGGAGCTCATCAACATCGGCACCCGCAACACCTACGACATCGCCATCAATCGCAACGGCGACATCTTCGGCTTCGACGCCGACATGGAGTGGGACACCGGCATGCCCTGGTATCGACCGACGCGCGTCTGCTTCATGCAAAGCGGCGGCGACTTCGGCTGGCGCACCTGCAGCAAGAAATTCCCTTCACGCTGGGAAGACAGCCTGCCGTCTGCCGTGGACATCGGCCCCGGCTCACCCACCGGCGTCGCCTTTGGTTATGGAGCGAAGTTCCCCGCCAAGTATCAAGACGCGCTCTACATCTGCGACTGGAGCTACGGCAAAATGTATGCCGTGCATCTCATGCCGAATGGCGGTGGCTATACCGGCACCGCCGAAGAATTCATGAGCGCCTCGCCGCTGCCGCTCACGGATCTCGAAATCTCGAAAAAGGATGGTGCGATGTACGTGAGCGTCGGTGGCCGCAAGGTGCAGTCGGGATTGTATCGGGTGATTTACACGGGCACGGACGTTCCAAAAGAACCGAAAACCACTGACGAAAAGGTTGCCGATCTAAAAAACTTTTTCGACAAGTCGGAACCGAACTCAGGTGACCTACGGTTGTTGAACAACATGCAGGGCCAGCAAAGCCAAGAGTATCTCGACTATGCTTGGCAGTTCCTCGGTTCGCCTGACAGATTCCTGCGTTTTGGAGCTCGAATTGTTGTTGAGCATCAGCCCGTGGCTTCGTGGAAGGATAAGGCGCTCAGCGAAACCAATCCGCGTGCCGCGTTGACCGCGCTCATGGCGCTGGCACGTTGCAGCGGCGGTGACAAGGCGCTGCAGAAGCCCATTCTGGATGCGCTGGGCAAGATCGACTTCAAATCACTCAAGGGCATCGATCGTGTCACATTGATTCGCGATTACATGCTCGCCTTCACCCGCCTCGGTGAGCCGGATGCGGCCACGAAGGCTGAATTGATCGCGAGACTGAATCCACTCTTCCCCACCAACGACACCGGGCTCAATCGTGATCTCGCGGAAGTGCTCGTGTATCTCGGCGATGCCGGAATCGTCGCCAAGGCCGCGCCGCTGGTGAATGACTCGCCCACGCAGGAGGAACAGATCGATTACGCGCGCATTCTGCGCTTTGCGAAGACGGGCTGGACGAAGGAACTGCGCGCCGACTACTTCCGCTGGTTCCTGCGTGCCGCGAACTACAAGGGCGGCGCGTCATTCGACCTCTTCATCGGCGAGATCAAGCAGAACGCCCTCACCACGATGACCGAGGAGGAGAAACTCGCGATCAAGGACGTGCTCGATGCCAAACCCGAAGCCAAGGCGCCGAGTTTCACCGTGAAACCGATGCAGTTCGTCAAAGCGTGGACGATGACCGATCTCGAAAAATCCCTCGGCGTCGGCCTGGAAGGCAACCGCAACTTCCAAAACGGCCGCAACATGTTCGGCGCGGCCACCTGCTTTGCCTGCCATCGCTTCAACAACGAAGGCGGTGCTGTCGGCCCCGATCTGACCAGCGTTTCCGGCAAATACAGCCCGCGCGACCTGCTGGAACACATCTTGGAACCGAGCAAGGAGATCAGCGACCAGTATGGCAGCACGGTATTCACGTTGAAGGACGGCAGCACTGTGATCGGCCGCATCGCCAACATGAAGGAGGACACCATGATGGTGTGCACCAACATGATGGACCCAAACAACTTCACCAATGTCGATGTGAAGAACGTGGTGAAGACCGAGGAGAGCAAGATCAGCATGATGCCGCCCGGCCTGCTCTTCATGCTCAAGGAAGACGACATCCTCGACCTCATGGCCTACCTGCTCAGCAAGGGCAATCCGGACGACCCGATGTTCGCTAAGTGAGCCTGAGCTCACTTCGATGGCGTTTCAGCTTGTCTGAGCAAGCGCTCCGCAGCCATTCGCACGGTGATATCGGCGTCCTTGGTGTGGCGTCGGATGATGGCGCGTGCTTCATCGCCGCCGATGCAGGCCAGACCTTCCAGCGCGGCGCATCGCACGCGCACGTCATCGCGCTCGACTTGCTCATGCTGGCCGATGTCGATGCCTGATCCTCCAGCTCGTTGTTTGCGGTTGGGACGCCAGAACGAGTCGTCGGCAATCTGCTTGAGCAGCGGGATGACCGCAGGATCACGCGAGAGTCCCAGGGCACGCGCGCTGCACTCCTGCACCCGGCGAAAGGTGAAATCTGTGAAAGCGCGCGCCAGGGCCTCAAATGCCTGCTGGCCACCGATTTGCCCAAGCAACTCGGCTGCGTTGCATCGGGTGAACTCGTCACCCGCAGTGAGCAGATGCGTTCTCAAAAGGTTCACAGCAACCGACGGTCGATGCTGGAGAAGAACCGCTGCCGCCCCTCGGCGGCAGTCCAGATCGGAGTCTAGCACCGCCATGTGGGTAACCAGCGCCGCTGTCTTCGGATCGGTGAGGTCGGACAGCATCGCGAGTCCTGCTTTGCGTGTCGCCGGATCCTTTGATCCGAGTGTGAATCGCACACGACGCAGATGGAGCCAGCGGCCAATCATGGGAGACTGTTAACGCGTGTCCCTGTTTGCGCAAGACTGCTGGTGAGGGGCTCAAATGGGCGTGTGAATCGGCGTGCCCGGTTCGTTTGCAGCGCATGATGAACCGACCATCACTTCTCATTGCCCTGTGCTTTCTCTTCTCATCTCTGTCTCACGCCAGACAGCCCAACGTCATCCTCATCATGGCCGATGACCTCGGCTACGAGGCCATCGGTGCGAATGGCGGTGAAGGCGCGAAGACGCCCCATCTCGACCGCCTGGCGAAGGAAGGTGTGCGTTTTGAAAACTGCCACGTGCAGCCTCTTTGCACGCCGACACGCACGGCTCTTATGACCGGCATGGTGAACGCGCGGAACTACACGCACTTCGGCCACATGGACCCGGCGCAGGTGACGTTTGGCAATATCTTCAAGCAGGCCGGCTACACCACCTGCATCGCGGGCAAGTGGCAGCTCGGCCATGACATGGCGTTGCCGGCAAAGTGGGGCTTTGATGAATACTGCCTGTGGCAGCTCACACGGCGGCCCAACCGCTACAAGAACCCCGGCCTCGAAATCAACGGCAAGGAGGTCGATTACACCAACGGTGAGTACGGGCCGGACATCGTGAGCGACTACGCCTGCGAATTCATCGCGAAGAACAAGGAGAAGGCGTTCTTCCTTTATTACCCGATGATGCTGACTCACAGCCCGTATGATCCCACGCCCGACAGCGCGGATTACGCGACGGGGCCGCAGGGCAAGGGCAAACAGGACTCAGAACGCCGTTTCGCCGACATGGTGGCCTACACGGACAAAATCATCGGCAAACTGGATGCGAAGCTCACGGAAACGGGAGTGCGCGACAACACGCTGCTCATCTTCCTCGGCGACAACGGCACCGGCAACGGCACGCCGATGAAATTCCGCGGTGGCGTCGTGGAGGGTGGCAAATCCCACACGCATCAGTATGGCACGCACGTTCCTCTCATCGTGAGCTGGCCAGGCCAGACGAAGGCAGGCCATGTCTGCGGCGATATCATCGATGTGACGGACTTCTTCCCCACGATCTGCGCCGCTGCAGGCGTGACGATTCCAGAATCCCTGACGATTGATGGCCGCAGCTTCCTGCCGCAGATCCGCGGTGAGCAGGGGCATCCACGTGAATGGCGCTACACATGGTACAATCCGAGCGGAGGTCCGAAGGCGAAGGCCGAGTGGGCGCAAAACAATCGCTACAAGCTCTACGCAGACGGCCAGTTCTTTGACACGCAGGCCGACCCCAAGGAAAGGTCCCCGTTGGCAGCGGATGCGCTCGATGCGAATGCCAGGGCAGCCAGGGAGAAGCTCGCCACAGCCATCGCTGAGTTTGCCACTGCCCGTCCCGAAGGTATTGCGAAGCAAGGCCAGGCATTCGGGGGTGAAGGCGACTCCCAGCCCAAGAAAAAGGAGAAGGCAGGCAAAAAGAAGAAAGCTCCGAAGGCATGATGACCTCGGAGCTTTAATTGAGTTAACTTTGAGGAAGCGGCTTACTTGCCCTTCTTCTCAGCGGCCTTCTGTTTGGCCCAGCGGGCGCGTTGGGCATCGGCGATGCGCTTGCGCGCGGCGGCGGACATCTTGCGTTTCTTTTTCGCCGGCTTGCCGGAGGAGGACTCGCCAAGCAACGAGGCAAGCTCGCTCTGCATGGCTTCGATTTTTTCTTGAAGGGCTGCGGCGCGGCGCAGTTGGACGGCGGATAGGCTCATGATAAGTTGGGTGGAGTGGTGAGTTACTCTGTCTATGCATCACATAACCCTGTCAATCCGCGAATTACTCCGAGCTTGCCGGGCCGGCACTCATACAGGTTTGTTGTAGATGGACTGGAAGACTTCAGAAGAGTTCGGATCAATGATGGTGATGCCATCCTTGCCAAAGCGGGCCGTCACAGTGGCTCCTTTGCCTTCCTGCATGTATTTCCAGTTCAGATCGCGCACACGCGCGGCGGCATCGACAATCGCACAAGTAATGCGGGCTTCTTCCGCCGTGGGATAGAGTTCAGCGACGGCATCACGACTTTCTTTGGCAAACTTCACCCGGCAAACGGCCACAAGACCGACAGTGAGACTGTCCACACCGTAGCCGATGTAACCTTTGCTGCCATCAGGACGCGCGACTTCGCGGGTGAAGTGATTGTTGCTCGTGCGTGAGCCGCCTCCGGCATTCCACCAGCGGAAGCCGCGGTATTGCTGGTCGCTTTCCACCTTGCCGTCAGCGCCGACGATTTCATGACCTTGGTTCACCGGACCTTCAAAATCCGCGGGCGTGATCCAGTTGTTGTGGAAGTTGATCGACATGCCGTTGTCGAAATCCACGCGCACCTGCACCGCGTCGAAGGCATTGATGCCGTCGCGCACGAGACGTTTCTTCTGTCCGACTGCGGTCAGACTCACAGGCTTTGACTTGTAGTAACTCCAGATCAAATCGGTCCAATGCGGGCCGACATAGCTGAAGGGATCGCTGTCCTCCACCCACTTGAAGGTGCTGGTGCTCACTTCGAGCGGCTCCTCGAGATAAGCCGTGCCATAGAGCGGCGCACCGATGCGGTTTTGAATATCATCGCGAATGCGCAGGTGATCTGGGTCGTAGCGCTTGTGCATGTCCACGGCGACGATGAGGTTCTTCGCCTTGGCGGCGTCGATGATCTGATCCGCCTCCTGGATCGAGAGACACATGGGTTTCTCCGTCAAAACGTGCACGCCTTTGGCCAGCGCGGCGAGAATGGGCTGCGTGTGCAGGTGATCCGGCGTGGCAACGGCCATCACGTCGAGATCGGGAAAGGCGGCGAGAATGTCATTCCACGGTTCGTCGCCAAAAAACGCCCGCGGCTCGTGTCCGGTAATGTCCTTGAAGGCCGCGGCGGCTTTCTTCGCCGATTTCTCGCTGCGCGTGGCTACAGCCACGAGATCAAACTTCACCGGCGCCAGTTCGCGTGAGTATTTGTCGAGCCCGACTCGTGCGAGCTGTCCGGCGATGCCAAAACGCTGCAAGTCCGCATACGCACGCGCATGCACATCTCCGCCGAACATGCCGGCGCCGACGAGGGCGATCTTGATGGTGGGTTCCATGGTGCACGCATGGAAGGCGGACCTCATCGCCGCGCAAGGCACGATGATGATACCGGAGTGCCAAGTTCCGGTACGTTTGCCAAAGCACACACACTCACCGAAGTCACGGCGCAGGTGTTTGTGGAGGAGAAGGCGGATCAACTTCCTTCACCATCGCGCCGTGGGTGTCGCTGAGGACGAGGATTGAAAGCTTGGAGACATTGTTCAGTTCCACGGGCTTGAGCATCTGATAATCGAGGCCGTTCGCCGGCGCGCCTTCATACGGCACGGGTTGCGGCGGGGTGTTTTCGGGCGCGTTGAGACTGGCGTAGTCAAAGCGGCCGCGCAGGTCGGTGTAACCGTCTTTGAAGAAGCGGACGGTGCCGTTGTTGAGCTTCGCATAGACCTTCACATAGGCCTTCGGCAGCGGCTTGTCGGTGTTGCTGTCACGCGTTTCGAGGCGGCCGTAGTTTTCGGTGAGGGTGAGCTTCAGCGTGTTCGCGTGGTAGGCCTGCGTCTGGCGTTTTCCGGCTCCGATGACCTCGACGAGCACGTTCGCCTTCGTGAATTCGCCCGGCAGCGGGATGTCGAGCTTCGTGGCGTCTTGGGGAAGAGACTGCGTGGCGGTTTTGTTCGGCTTGATGATGCTGAATCGGCCGGCGTCCTGGCTGACGAAGGGATTGCTGCTGAAGCTGAACTCCGGATCCATCAGGTAGTAGTTCAGCGTGACCTCGGTGAGGTTTTTCCAGTTGAGTGAGATCGTCTGCTTTTCGACCTTGAAGTCAAAACCGGGCTCCGTGGCCGCGAGTTCGCTCTGCTGCGCTTCGCGGTCGGGTTGGCCGGACTTCTCGCCTTTCGGCGCTTTGCCTTCGATCTCATCGAGCTGGCTCAAAACCTCGGTGAAGAGCGTCTTCCAGCGCGGCGCCGGATGATCGGCATATTTCGCTGCAATGCCGCGTGCGGCAGCCGTTTCGCCTTCGTAAAAGGCCGCGTAGCACTGGAAGTAGTCGTGCTGGAGCCGCGTGGGCAGTTTGGTGGCATCGATGGCCTTGAAGCGCGCGAGTGCTTCCTCGACGCGGTCTTGCAGGAAGAGGTAATAAACCACGCTCATGCTGTCCATCGCATCAAGCTGGGGTTTGTGCGCGAGGGCGGTGAGGAGCTGCGTGTATTGCTGCAGCACCGCGGGGCTCGCGATACGCCACTCGCTGCCGAGGCGGTGGGCGCGTTGATTGACGAGCGGGGAGTATTCGAGGTGCTCGTAGCTGCGCAGCTCGATGGGTTCACGTGTGACGAGTTTGCTGGCGAAGTAGGGGCCAAGGTCGAGGCCATCTTCCTCCTTCAAGCCCTGCCGCAGCATCGCGGCGTCGTTGTGCAGGAAGGCATAGGTGAAGACATCACCATTGGTCACGTGATGCTGGTTCATGAAGGCGGTGAGCTTCTTGTAGAAGTCCGGCTGCTTGCAGCGCCAGGCCACACGTTCGAAGTCGAGCGCTTCGAGGTTGTTCTGCTCCAGGAAGGCGAAGACCTCGGCCTCGGTGCTGTTTTGCGAGACATAATCCCACGAGGCCTTGTCCACCTGCGTGAGCTTGGCCACGACGTTGAACTCAAACGGCTTCGCGCCCGCCGCACTGGTGCTGGTGGCGACGTTGACGGGGAAATGCGCAAACTTCACACCGGGCTTCGCGGAGATGGCGGGGAAGTAGAAGTGATACTCGAAGGTCTGCGTCGTGTAAGGCTCCAGGCGCACCTGCTTCGAGTTCGTGGCCTTGCTGCCGAGCACGGGCAGCGCGCCTTGCGGGATTTGCAGCAGCACAGCGGCCTTCACCGGGCTGCTCGTCGGGTTCGTGACGACGACGTTCGCGCCGTAGGTCACGCCGGTGAGGAATTCAGCGGTGACATACTTCTCGAACTTCTCATTGCCCTCCATGCGATAACGGTCGTTTTGGCGGAAGAAGCTCTGCGATACGAGAAGCTGGCCCTGCGCGTTGTTTTCATTGGAGGCGGGTTTGATCTCCTTGTGGAAAAGGATGCACGGCCCGCCCGCGGTGAAGGTGAACTGGCCGTTCTCCGCCTTCGTCGTGTGCTTCGGTGCCTCAAACGGCAGATCGAGCACCGCCAGCGCCAGCATCATCTCCGTGAAGTTGCGATGTGCCTCCGCTACGTTCGCCGAAACAAAGCCGCCCTTCGATCCTGCTGCCACCCAGGCCGCATAATCGCGCCAGAAGGCGTTCACGGTGACAAGATCGGCGTTCTGCTCGGTGATGCGCAGCTTGTAGTAGTTGTTCTCCGCCCACTCCTTCGTCGGGCCAAGGGCGCGATAGAAGGCGCGGACGAGTGCGCGATTGTTCTTCGTGTCATCAAAACCAAAATAGGCGAGCCTGCCGACGATCGGCGCACCAAAGTTCACGGAACCGTTGAATGCCAGCGTCTGCCCCAAGGCCATCTCGCGCTTCTCAGCGAGTCTCTCCAGTTCCTTGCGGTCGGCTGTGCCATCCCCATCCTTGTCAGCGCGCATGCGTTGGAGTTCTTCCACAGTCGCCGAGCGACGGAGGTCACCAGGAGCAGCGCCGACGCCCATGCCTTTGGACAAGCCACCTCCAGCGCCGAAGCTGTCGAAGGCGACTGCGGGCGATGGTGCAGGCAGCATGGGAGGTGCAGCAGGCGCAGCCGCGGCAGCTTGTTCCTTCGCTTTGTCCAATGCAAGGCCAGCCGTCGCGGCACTGACATCCTCCATCGCCCGACCCCGCAACGCCGTTTCAAACAGGCGATCTGCCTCCTCGGGATTGGGCGGAATCATTTCCCAAAGTTCGCGGACATGCCGCGCCGCATTGGGCGCCTCGTTTTCGAGGCGCTGGGCCAGCAGGATGCGCTCGACAATGTTCAGGCGGGCGTAGGCCCAGGGTTCGAGGTGCTCCGTGAGGTCGATGCCTAGCAGATACTCGTCCATGAAGGTCTTGTCCTTCTTGTGGGCGAGGTAGGGCTTGATGATCTTGTCGAAGAAAGGCTTGTCTTTGTGGAAGATGAAGAAGTTCAACTCGTGACAGGCGAACTCGCCGTATTTGACCAGCTTCTCGTCGTCTTTGAGCTTCGGCCAGTTCAGCACGAAGGCGAACTCGGCAAGGTTCTCACTGCCACTGAGCGTGGTGAACAGCGAATGAATGCCACCGAGCGTATCATACGTCTCTAAATCGCTGGTAAGGATGTCGGCGAGGGTTAGCGACTTGCCGGTGTCGAGCACGGTGATCTCTTTTTTTTGCGTGAAGGGCTTCACGGGATCGAGATTCCGCGCGAGGCGCTGGTCGGCGAACTTCGTCGGCACCTCCGGCAGTGTGAGCGTGCGCCACGAGGCGTTTTGCAGGTCCTCGGCGTAGATTTGGATGTGCTGGCGGTCGCCGAGCGCTTTGCGCTCGATGCGCACGATACCTTCTTTGTCAGGAACGAGGTTATAGATGACCGGCGCGGCGCTGGCGAGGAAGTCGAGGTTCGTGCCGCCTTGCGGGCCAGCGTCACGACCGTTTTTCTTTTTCGCCTCCATCGGCATGGCGGTGGTCGTGGCTGGAGCTGCGCCTCCACGAGTCATCGCGGCACTTTCGCCGCCCAATTGCTTCAATACATCGAGATCGGTGCTGCGAATCTCCCATGGATTGAGCAGCAGCCCGGGACGGGTGAGCATGTTGCCGGGGAAGAGCTTCGCGTAACGGCGTTCGAGGATGTAGCGGTATTCATCGCCGATCTCGCGACCGGCGGAGTAGAGATTTGGATTGCGTGCAGGTGTGCCGGAGGCCGCGCCGAAGCGCGTGAAGCCGCCAAGGCCACCGAAAATGCCGCTGCCGGGATCAAATCGTGACGCAGCAACATGCACGCGGGCAAACGGGCTGCTGTGAGCGAGTTTGACGGTGATGAAGTCTTTGTCGGTGGTGGTCTCGGTGATGTGCAGCGGTGAGTTGCCTTTCAATTCGAGCTGGCGATGCTTTCCGAGTGCCCAACCTCCGATGACATCACCTTTCGTGACTTTGATGGTGATGATTGGGTAGTCTCGATAGTGAAGCGAGTAGTCGCCGGGTTTGAGATCGCGGATCGCGATGAATCCATTCTGTCCGCGAAGCGTGGGATCGATATTTCCGGTTCGATCCGCTGTGAATGTGCCAGACCGCATTTCCAGCAGCGAATAGCCCAACAAATCCATTCCGCCCGAAACAGGCACTTGGATCAACTCGCCCTCCATCGCATGAATCGTCGTCGTGAGCGTGCTGTCGGTCTCCTCAAGTATCCATGAGCTGCTGCGGCCATTCGGGATTTTGGCGGTGAGTTGCTCAATGCCGTCGAGATTGCCGAGGGCAACGCGGCCTTTGTCGTCGGTTTTGAGGGCGTGGGTTTGCACGCGGGTGAAGTCGCGATTCTTGAAGGTGAAGATGACCTGCTGGTCGGCGACGGGTTCGCCGTTTTTGCCGAGGAGCTCAAAGACGCGGCTGCCGTCGAAGGTGCTGAGGTGGCCGTCGTTCGTGGCTTCGGTTTTGTCGATGCCGTTGAGCGTCCAGGTGTGGCTGGCGTTGAGATCACGCTTTTCGCCGCCAGCGCTGAGGACTTCGACTTTGCCGCTGAGTGTCACGCTGAGGCTGGCGAGACGCTCAGGAACGGTGAGCGTGTGCGTGAGGACGCTGCCGGCGCTGAGTTTGAGGTCTTTCACCTCGCGAGTCGTCGAAATGCCGTCGTGCGTGGTGCTGGTGATGGTCAACTTCGGCTCAGTGAGCAGTTCAGGAGCGAGATGGGTCTCGCCGAGCATCAAGGCGGTGCGCACGGCCAGCGTGGCTTCGCGACGCGCGAGAAGCTGCTCGCGCTCGATGTGGAATTGGGCGTCGAGACGGTATTCCTCGGTGTGGTGGTTGAACTGCGTGAGCGTGGCGAAGGTGCCGGCGGCATCGCCGATGATGAGGTTCTTCGTGCCGGGCTGGTTCGTGAATGGAATGGCGATACGGCCGAGCTTTTCATCGACGGTGAGTTTGCGGCCTTCAAACCACGCGACGGCGCCTTTGACGGGCTGGTTCTTTTCATCGAGCACGAGGATCAAATCGCCCGCGGGGCCGGTTTGCTGCAAAACATGCCACTGACCGGTGCGGATGAGGGCGCGGCTGCTGCGGCCGCCGCCGATGAATTCGATGATCCAGGCCCCGCGTTTGCCTTTGAGGTCGGGGAACGCGAATTTCTGCCGTGTGCGCGTGAACGGGCCGCCGTCGAAGCTGTGCGTCTGCTCGCTGTTGGCGACGAGGCCGTCGAGATTGAGGTCGGTGTTGAGCTGGCGTTGCTGCGTCTGGAAGAAGTTGAGCGTGTTGAGTTCGAAAATCTTCACGATGAGCTTCGGCGTGTTTTTGACGATCACCTCGAACGCGATGTCGTCTCCGGGCAGGAACTGCGGCGCATTCGTGGCGGGGAATTCGATGTCCACGCGCTCTTTGAGCTTTTGGAAGGCCGTGGGATCGAGCAGCGAGGCCCAGCGCTCGGGATTGCCGATGCCATTCGTGATGAGCGCCTCGGCGAGCACTGGTGTGAGCCATTCTTCGGCGATGAACTCGGTCCACTTGGCGAGAACGTCATTGGGATTGGCATCAGGCTTCACCTCCGCGGCGAACAGATGGAGGAAGTATTCGCGCACGAGTGGTTCATCGTTGCCAATGGGCGGGGAGATGAGCAGCGGCTCGCTGAGATCGGCATTGAGGTCGCAGAACTCTCCCGGCTTGACGTTCTGAACGAAGGTGTGGTTGATGTAGCCGATCTGGCGAGGGAGCTTGATGTATTCGAGGAAGCGGGCGCGGTCATAGACGCCCTTCTTGCGGTCATGATCGAGGCGGAGGTAGAGGATGCGGGCTTTCAGAGTGTTTTGAACTGGTGGAAGGCCCTGCGCGAAGGCCCACACGCGGTCGAGCCACGCTTCGCGCTCCGCGTCGTCGTATTCGAGGTTCACATCAGCGCTGGGCGCCAGCTTGCGCATCTTGGTGTACACGAATGCTGCGTTTTGCAGCAGGCGCGGGTCAGCGCGGAGAAGTTCGTCGAGTTGTTCAGGCAGAAGAGCGCGATGGATCGGTAGATAGCCAAAGGCGCGGCCCTGACCGGCCTGGAGGTCCGCTGTGACGGCTGCGACAAGATTCGGCACGTCGGGGCGCTGGAGCTTTTGCAGGACGCTGCGGCGTTGATCGGGCGTGAGGGGCACCTGATTGCGAATCAACGCTGCCAGGGCGTCCTGCGAGAGCGATTGAAGGCCGCGGTCGTTGTTGAGTGCATCGCGCAGGAAGACCTCTCGACTGATTTTGGCCGGATCAAGGCTGGTGGGCAGGTTGGGCTTCGCATCCGGCACCTGGCGCTGGTGGTCGTGGCGGATGCCGAGGCGCTCGATGAGATATTTCAGCGTGCCTTGCGGATCGCGCTCGTAGTTGAGGATCGCCTCGCGGTTCAGGATGACGCGGCGGGCCTCGTTTTCGTCCGGCACACGCTCGCGCCACTGGTTGAGGATGTCGTTGAGCTTCGCGGTGTCGCGGGTGTTTTGATAATGGAGCGCGTGGAAGAAGTAGTATTCCTCCGAGCCGGGGACGAGTTCGCTGAGGGCCTTTTCGCGGTCCGCCGCGAGGGCGAAGCGCTCGATGAAGCCGATTTCGTTTTCACCTGCCTGCGCCAAGGCTACGGAGGGCAGGACAAGGGCCGCAAGGGGCAGGAAGAAGGCAAAAGCGTGTGTTTTCATGGCCGTTGGCAGGGGTTGGAGGAATGATGCGGCGAGCATCACGGCGGAGGCGAGCTTTTATTGTAAAGAGGCTGTCAATTGGAGCAGGCCACGCTGCCGACAGGGGACGACGGAGGCACAAAAAAGCGTTTGAAAGGAGGGGGTGGGGCACTACTATCCGCGCCCTCAACATCCTGATCTCATGGCCGACGCTGCAAACAAATACGCCCACAACGCCCCCGGAGCCTACTATGTCGATGACCAGTGCATCGACTGCGACCTTTGCCGTGAAACAGCCCCGGCGAACTTCAAGCGCGACGACGACGGCGGTCATTCCTACGTCTACAAGCAGCCCGAGAACGACGACGAGCAGAAGCTCTGTGAGGAAGCGCTGACCGGCTGCCCTGTCGAAGCCATTGGCCGCGACGGCGAATAAGGACACTTTGCCTTCGGGCTCACGATCCGCCTGCCCTCAGGGTCAGGCGGATTTTTTATGGCAGGATGAGCCAGCGCGTGGCGACGATGCTGTCCAGATTCACGCACTGGTTCGACTGGGCATTGGGCGGAAAGGACACCTTGAGCGTGTAACCTTTGAACCCGGAGGGACCGGTCGAGGCGAGGTCTCTCTCCAGCCAGCGCGCCAGCTCCGTGCTCTTCCTGGCATAAGCATAAATGGAGCTTTCCCCGTTCTGCGAGGTCAGCTTCACACAGATGAACTGTGATGAGTCGGAGAACTCAAAATTGTAGTACTCAAACAGCCGCACGTAAGCGCGCAGGAACACCGGCTTGTCCACACGTTTGGACCGGAAGTCCTCGAAGGACATCTCGCCGTAGCCGGTGAGGCTCTCCCAGTCGATCAGGAATTTGCCCTCCGGACCGCGGCGCATGGCGATCTCCAGGCTGCCCGTGGGACGGCTGCTGTTGTAGCTGAAGTAGAGAATCTCCGTGCCGTCGATCTCGTAGCGTGCCTTGCTGATCAGCTCGCCCGGCACGGGATCGGAGCCCTGCTGCGTGACATAGAAATCCTTCATCTCCGCGGCCACACGCTCCGAGTCCGCCACCATGGGCACACGCTCCTGCCAGGACGGGGTTTCCCAGTACGTTTTCAGAAGCGCCTCCGCCTGGACCACCTCGTCACTGCTTTCTTGCAGGGGCAGTTCTTTGATCACGGACACCGGGGGTTGAACTCCTGAATCCTTGCTGGCGGGCGGATTCGTCATGCCAGTGCCTGCGGGCGCGACTTCGTTGATGGTGACCTTCGGCTGGGCCGGGGGAGGAACACCGGCATCCGATTTGCCAGCATCCAGGGAAAGTCCCAGGCTCGCCAGTTCCCGCTCCTTGTCCTCAGCCCTCTTGTCCAACGCGATCAAAGTGCCGCGGCCTTTAAGGCTCTCAAAATACCACCGCCACCCCACGTAAAGCGTCAGCATCAGGCACACACAGGCGGTAATGCAGACACCCATGAAGGCGCGATGGGAACCGATGGAGCCGGAAGTCATGGGTTGGGTTGGACGGGACGACGAGGTGATATTGGCGGCTATTTCCCTCCGGCTCAAGCACTTGGTTGATGCCATCCCGCCCTCCGCCTACACTCCCGCCCTCCATGAACTACCCGGAAAAAGCCCGCCGCGTCATCCAACTTGAAATCGAGGAACTGCAACGGCTGCATGCACGCATCGACGGCGGCTTCACCCAAGCCATCGAATTGCTGCTCTCCTGCCTGCGCGGCAAAGGAAAGCTGGTGGTCTGCGGCGTGGGCAAAAGCGGCAACATCGGCCGCAAACTCGCCGCCACGCTCAACAGCACCGGCGCCACCACCGTGCTGCTGAATGTCGGCGACGCACTGCATGGCGACCTCGGCGTCGTCGATCCGGGAGATCTGGCCATCATGCTCAGCTACAGCGGCGAAACATCCGAACTGCTCGACCTGCTGCCGCATTTGAAACGCTTCGGCATTCCGATCATCGCCATCACCGGCGGCTTGCAGTCCACGTTGGCAAAGAATGCTGATGTTGTGCTCGATGCGCATGTCACCCAGGAAGCCTGTCCGCTGAATCTCGCTCCGACCTCAAGCACCACGACGATGCTCGTGCTCTGCGATGCGCTGGCGATGGCGCTTCTCGAAGCACGAGGCTTTCAAGCCGAGGATTTCGCCAAACTGCATCCCGGCGGCTCACTGGGCCGCGCCTTGCTCACGCGCGTGAGCGATGTCATGCGCAGCGGCGAACAGCTCGCGACGATCAAACCGGAAACACCGGTGCGCGAAGCATTGCAGGCCATGACCAAGGCACGCAGCGGCGCCGCCGTGGTCACCAATCCCGATGGCACGCTCGCCGGCGTCTTCACGCACGGCGACTTCGTACGCGCCTTCCAGAAGGACAACGCCATTGCCGACAAAGCGGTGCGTGAGTTCATGACGCCGCGTCCGATCAGCATTCAGGCCGACAAACTCGCCGCCGAAGTCCTCGCCACGCTCGAAAAATGCCGCGTGGACGATCTCGTCGTCATCGACGATGCAGGCAGGCCCGTCGGCATGGTGGACACGCAAGACCTCACGCGACTGAGGTTGATTTAAGTTCCAAGTTTGAAGTTTCAGGTTTCAAGCTGAGCTTCGGGACAACTTTAAACCTGAAACTTGGAACTGTTTCAGAAATCCCTCACCTCGCGATAATGCCGCACGCGGTAGCCGCGCTTGCGCATCATTTCGATCAAACCGGTGTCGCCGGTGAAATGACCGGTGCCGACGAGCACCATCACTTTCTCGCCTTTCTTGAGCATCGCCTCCAGTTTGTCCATCCAGGCCATGTTTCGGCCGATGAGGAAGAGATTCATCAAATCGGGATACTTCTCCGCCTCGCGGAAGAGCATTTCTTGCAGCGCCGGCAGGTCACCGTGGCGCCATGCGTGGATCATTTTTTCAAATTCTTCCCCCACACTGCTGATCTCCCCCAACGTCTGGTCCAGCAGTTCGCGCTGCTGCTGATCGCTCAACGAGGCGAAGAGCTGGATTTGGAATTCCACCGTTTCGAGCCCCTCCGCCGGTTTGCCATCCTTCCTGGCACGGTGTTCGAAGTGCATGTCAACACCCTGGTCCGGCTTCGCGCCCAGCGCCGCGTATTCCATCGAGGTGATCAGCAGCGCCACGAACCACGGACGATAACGATTCAGCGAAGAAGCATCCAGTCCACGCTTCTGTCCCCATTGCCTGGCCTTCTCCCATGTCTCCTTGCTCACATTCGCCTGCAAAGACGTGTCCGCCGAATACATCCCGAGCTGCGCCATGCGGCTGGTCAGTTCCGGACCCGAGGCCGCGCCCGGCGGCAACTCCAACACCAGCTTGTTTGAATTCGTGTACGCCGCCTCATAAGCCGGCGCCAGCGGGTAATCCTTCTCGCGCAAAATGTGAATCGTGCCGCATAGGAACAACCGTCCGCCATTTGGTCCGTCCACCACCCACACGCTGCCGTCACCATCGCCATCCGGTACAAAGGCGGATGATTCCGTTTTGGGAGCCGCTTTCTCCGCCTCACGCTTGCACGCGCTTGCGCACACGACGAGCGCGAGGACCAAAACAAAGCGGAGAAACAGCATTGGTGATCCAAACACGCGGCACGGTCGGGATGCAACCACCAACTCAAGCCAGCACCGGCTTCACCACAGTGCCATGCACATCCGTCAGCCGGAACTGGCGGCCTTGGAAACGGAAGGTGAAGCGTTCGTGGTCGATGCCGAGCAGGTGCATCAGCGTGGCCTGGAAATCGTGAACATGGACGCCGTCCTTCCCGACGTTGAAGCCGAACTCATCGCTCTCGCCGTAAGTAATTCCCGGTTTCACGCCGCCGCCTGCCATCCAGATGGTGAACACATACGGATGATGATCGCGGCCCCATTGCTTCGTGTCCTCGATCTTGCCCTGCAAAAATGGTGTGCGGCCAAATTCGCCGCCCCAGATGACCAGCGTGTCCTCCAGCAGGCCGCGTTGCTTCAAGTCCTTCACCAGCGCCGCGCTTGGCGCGTCCGTGTCGGTGGCCTGGATCTTGAGCTGCGTGTTCAGATTGCGATGCTGGTCCCAGCCAGCGTGCATGAGCTGCACGAAACGCACGCCACGCTCGGCGAGACGACGCGCCATGAGGCAGTTGTAGGCGTAGCTGCCCTGCCGCATCACATCCGGCCCATACATGTCGAGGATGTGCTTCGGCTCGTTGGAGAAATCCGTCAACTCCGGCACGCTGGTCTGCATCTTGTAGGCCATCTCATACTGCGCGATGCGCGTGGCGATCTCCGGATCGCCATAGTCCTTCAGCTTCATCTCGTTCAGGCCCGCGATGCCGTCGAGAATCGTGCGCTTCACCTCGCGGCTCATGCCGTCGGGATTGCTCAGATACAAAACGGGATCGCCACTGCCACGAAACTTCACGCCTTGATACTTCGATGGCAGAAAGCCGCTGCCCCAGTAGAAGTCATAAAAAATCTGGCCGCAGCTCGCCTCCTTGTCGCGCGACGTCATCACCACGAAAGCAGGGAGATCATCCGATTCGCTGCCCAGACCGTAGCTGAGCCACGAACCGATGGCCGGCCGCCCCGCCTGCTCGCTGCCCGTCATGAAGAACGTGATCGCCGGCGCATGATTCACCTGCGTCGTATGCATCGACTTGATGAAGCACAGTTCGTCCGCGATTGCCGCCGTGTGAGGCATGAAATCGCTCACCGTCGCACCGCTGTGACCGTGACGTGAAAACCTGGTGATCTCGCCCAGCACCGGACGTGCCGTCTGGCCGCCCGTCATCGTGCTGAAGCGCTTCCCGCCCACCACGCTGTCCGGAATCTGCGTGCCGTGCATTTTTTTCAGCATCGGCTTCCAGTCGAACAGATCGACATGCGACGGCGCGCCGTTTTGCAGCAGGTAGATCACCCGTTTCGCCTTCGCCGCGAAATGGGGCAGCGCTGGAGCCATCGCATCCGGCATCTGCGCTGCGAAACCTTCGCGCGTCAGCAGCGATCCCAACGCCGCTCCGCCAAGACCCAGCGCCGTTTTCCCAAACAGGGTTCGGCGGGTCAGATGCAGGTGGCTGGCTTCGAGCGGACTCATGTGATGGCGACGAATCGTCGTGATCAGGGCAGCTTTTTCAGATATTCCGCCAAAGCCTGCCCCAACTGCGCCCCCACTTTCATGTAGCCCTCTGTCGTGCTGTTTGGCGTGTTCCAGGCCGTTTCGAGCGTCACTGAGATCGTGCTCTCGCCGGTGTTGGCCCGCACCCAGCCGCTGCTCATGCGTCCGCGTTCCTCGTCGGTCTTCACATACGTGGCGAAGCGGTATTTGGGCTCCACCTTCAGCGGGCCGATGATGTGCGCCGCTGCGAGTTCGATCCAGCGCTGGTAGTTTTCCCTCTGCACGCCCGTCAGCCGCTCAAACCCGAACGGTCCGAAGAAAAACGGCACACGATCACCCGCGCCCGGATTGTGCAGGTCGATGAACACATCCAGTCCATGCTTCGCATGAATCTCCGCAATGCGCTTCTGCGCCACCGCCACTTCCGGATAATGCGGCGTGGCCGACCAGTCGCGGTTGTGATCCTGCGGGATCGCCTCCTTGCCGCCCGCGCCCATGCTCACGTTGTCCACGTCCATGATCGGAATGAAATGCAGGCACGTATTCGCTCGCAGTTCCTTCGCCTCGTCACTGGCGATCCACTCGATGAATCCGCGTCCCACCCACGCACCGCCCGCCTCCCATGCGTGCTGGCGTGCGTTCACCCACACCTGATGCGCGGCATCCGGCCTGCCAATGCGAATGCCGTTCACCGGCCTGCCGCCACGTGTTTTGGCCAGTTCAAATCGCTCTGCCTCATCACCGAGCTTTGCTTTGATCTCAGAGAGCACCGCCTCCGCGGTCGCAGGCACATACGGCGGCCCCCAGGCCAGCCAGAGACTCGTTCCTTCCGCCTTGATCTTGTAAACCGCGATTTTCTCCGCCGTGCGTGCCGCCTTCGCCGAATGATGCCAGCTTTTCCCGTCGTCGCTCACCGCCGCGAAGTCCGGCTGGCACCACGACTTGTCCAGCACCAGGCCGGGGCGGAATTCTTTTGTCTGCGCCTGCACCTCCAAGGTGATCTCCTGCCCCGCATTCACACCCTCCAGCCGCAGCGACCACCAGCACGGCCAGCCGCGCCCCTCGTGCAACGCCGGCATGATGCGCAAGGTGGCTGTCGCTTGATTCAAACTCACCACCTCCGCATTGCCACCTTCAAATTCGGTCACGACCCGAATCTCGGCATGGCAGACGACCGCGCCGAGCAGGAGGAGAGAAAAGGCTTTCATCATGTGAGCAAACAACGGTATCATCGGCACAATCTGCGCATGAAACCTTTGCTGATGCTGATTCTTCTGGCCGCAGGCGTTTCCATGCGGGCGGCCGAGCCTGTGGAAGTCAGGCTGTGGCGTATTGTTCCCGGCCGCATGCTGCCGCCTTCAAAGGCCACGGAGGAGTTCATTCGCACCCAGGCGGGCAAGGACGTGCTCACAAACGTCCACGAGCCAACGCTGACGATCCATCGTCCGGAAAAACCGAATGGCACCAGCGTCATCGTCGTTCCCGGCGGCGGCTACGCCTTTCTGTCCGCCATTCACGAAGCAACACAAGCATGCGAATGGCTGACCAGCCTGGGCGTCACCGCCATCCTGCTGAAGTACCGCACGCCCACACGGGACGAGCCCGCACCGCATGCGCCGCATGACAAGCCGGTGCAGGACGCGCTGCGGGCCGTCGCCATGGTGAGGGACAATGAGAAGGCGTGGAAGCTGGATCCAAAACGAGTGGGCCTGCTGGGTTTCGGCGCAGGCGGCAACCTGCTGGCGCATGTGGCCTGCGATCGCGCCTGGCAGAATCAGAGGCCAGATTTTGGCATCATGGTTTTTGGCGCAGTGCTTGAGGACGTGACGCCACCGAGGCTGAACGAAAGTTTCAGCGTGCCTGCGGATGCTCCACCGGTCTTCATGGCCTGCGCGCATGGCAACGAAAAGGCTTTCATCGCTTTGACGGAACTGCATCAGGCACACGTGCAGCATCAGATTCCCGCCCGGTTGCACATCTTCGAGCAAGGCAGCCAGGACTTCGGCATGAGCAAGCAGGGCGTGCCGGTGAACACCTGGACGCAGCTCTGCGTGCAGTGGATGGATGACATGGGCTGGCTGCCCTCTGTGAAGAAGGTGGATGATCAGATTGCAAAGCTTCGGGAGAGATTGAAGGAACTCCAGCCGGCCCTGAATCAAAGGTTCTGCGGCAACGATGGCCGGGAGGAGTTGGTCAAAAAACTCGAGATCACCAAGCCTGAACTCCTGAAAGCGGAGCTGGCGAATGACAAGACCAAAGCAGCCGGGCTCAAGATGCAGATGGCTGAATGCGAGCGGTACCTCAAGTTGATCGAGGAAAGCAAGCGGGCGGTGGGACAAATCCATGAAGAAGCCGAGAACGCCGCCAAGGAGATTCAGAAGCTTGAGTTCGAACGCGAACGGATTTTGAAAGTTCTGGCTGACAGCCAATGGCCTTGAGACTTGCCAGGGATGGCCGGTCTCGGCTTAGATGGGTCCATGAAACAGCTCTTCCTCCTGCTCACCGCACCCTGTTGGCTGTGTGCAGCCGAACCCATCGAGTTGAAACTCTGGCCCGACGGCGCTCCCGGCCAGATGCAGCCGCATTCCAAGGCCACCGACGACTTCATCCGCACCAAGGCCGGCAAAAGCACGATCACCGACATCCACGAGCCCACGATCACGGTGTATCGACCGGAGAAACCCAACGGCACCAGCGTCATCGTCGCTCCCGGCGGTGGTTACGTCTTCCTTTCCGCCGTTCACGAAGGATCACAGGTCTGCGAATGGCTCAACACCATCGGCGTCACCGGCATCCTGCTCAAATACCGCACGCCCACCCGTGACGAGGCCGCCCCGCACGAAAAACCCGTTCAAGACGCCGCCAAAGCCATCGCGATGGTGCGCGAGCATGCGAAGGAATGGAACCTGGACCCCAAACGCGTCGGTCTGCTGGGCTTCAGCGCTGGAGGGAATCTGCTCGCGCACATCGCCTGTGATCGCGATCTGAAAGCTCCGCCTCAGGCAGGTGGCTTGTTTGGCGAAATGCTCAGGCCGGACTTCGGCATCATGATCTACGGCGGCGGCTTCGTGGATTTCAAGGAACCCACGAAGTTCAAAGACGGTTTCACCGTGCCTGCTGACGCTCCGCCCATGTTCCTCGCCTGCGCCCACGATGACGGCCAGAATCCGACCGCCGCCACCGTCCTCTATCTCGAATACAAAAAGCAAAACATCCCCTGCGAACTTCATCTCTTCACCAAGGGGGGGCACGGCTTCGGCATGCGTGACAACAAACAGCCCATCAATGCCTGGCCGCAGCGCTGCGCGGAGTGGATGGAAGGAATGAAATTCTTTTGGAGCGCGAAGGGATTGGACCAGGCAATCAAATTGATAGACGAAAAACTTCAGGCGGCATCAAAGTCGCTGGAATGGACTGATTGCGGTATGGAAGCCAAAGACTTGTATGAGCTAAAGACTCAGATCGAGTCTGCCCGACAGCACGGCGACTTGGCCAAAGTTACACGGCTCGAGCAGAAGCGTGATGAGATCCAAAGGTTGGTCAATCAAAGAGACAAAGACCACCCGCCGGTAAAAAACATCGAGGCTTTCGTCATAGATTTGGAGCGCTTGAAAAAAGAGAAACTCGAGCTTGAGGCCGAGCGTGACCGTCTCCTTCAGCAAGGCTCTGAAAACAAAGCCCCCTGATGAGATGACATCTCAGCGACGCTTTCGCATAAGCTGTTGAAGGTGGTGTGCGTTACTCCCGAAATCTTCCGAACTTCTGCATGAAACCTCAGACACCCTCCCCACACAGTCGCCGCCGCTTCTTCGCTCTCGCCGCCGGGACGTGCGGGGCGCTGATCACAAGTTGTTCCCGCCAGAGCGGCAGGCGGAAGTTTTCCCAGTCCTCCAGCGCGCTTGGCGCGAAGGTGACGATGACGGCACTCCATGCGGATGAACATGCTGCCAACACCGCGCTCGACGCGGCCTTCGCAGAGTTGGAGCACGTTGAGAACGTGATGAGCCTCTACCGGCCTGAGAGCCAGATTTCGCGGTTGAACCGTGATGGCGTGCTTGAAAAGCCGGACGCCTCGCTCGTCGAGGTGCTGCGTTATGCGGCGGAAGTTGCGGAAAAGTCCGGCGGGGCCTTCGATGTGACGGTGCAGCCGTTGTGGGCGCTGAAAGGAGTGACGCCGGACGCGGCCACGCTCGCGCTCGTGGACTGGCGGAAGGTCGAGTTGGCCGAGAAGCGTCTCAAACTCGCACCCGGCATGGCGATCACGCTCAATGGCATCGCACAAGGCTTCGCGGCAGACGCGGCGATGCGTGTGATGCGCGCGCATGGTGTGGAGCATGCACTGATCGACGCGGGCGAGTTCAGCGCGCATGGAAATAACGCGGAAAACGCCCGGTGGCGCATCGGCATCCAGCATCCGCGCGAACGCGATGCCTTTGCAGCGCTCGCACAACTCGAAAACCGCTGCCTCGCCACCTCGGGCGATTACGAGACGGCTTTCAGCGACGATTTCAGCCGCCACCACATCCTCGATCCGCACTCCGGAGAGTCGCCGGCTGAACTGGCGAGCGTCTCCGTGCTCGCGCCGACCGCGATGGCGGCAGATGCGCTTTCCACCGCGTTGTTCGTGCTGGGTGCGAAACGCGGGATGGAATTCCTGCGCGACTTCCACAGCACGGACGCGCTCCTCATTCTCAAAGACGGCCGCCGTCTTGCCACCGCAGGATTTCCCTTCGCCGCATGACTTATTATGAAGGCGACTTCCGCGCACCGCGCCAGCAAGGTAGCCATCTCGATCCGCGAGATGAGCACACAGCTTTCTTTTCGTTCATTCGCCAGGATTCATGCAGGCGCACAGCTCATCTTGCGGAGCAAGATGGCCACGATCGCTCTCGCGCTCATCGCCACCTGGGTGCACGCGGACACCATTGAACTGGCCAACGGCAACAAGGTCGATGGCAAGGTTCTCGAAAACAATACTGAGGCCAAGACGCTCACGGTGGAGTTCAACCTCGGCGGCGCGGTGACGAAGCGCACCGTTCCCTATGCCAGCGTGAAGGCCATCACGGTCAACGGCACACGCACCGTGCTCGCTGAGCAAAAGTCCACCACGCTCACACCGACAGAAGTACAGGCGCTCATTGCGAAAGTCGGCCCCACGGAGCCCGACTGGTTCAAATCAACCAAGCTCAATTATCCGAACACGCTCGAGCTCACCTGGCCCTCGAAACCCACCCAGGGCTGGAGCAATCAGAAGAATGTGGGCCAGTTCATCTGGGACATCATCAATCCGAACTCCACCCGCTGGCGCGAGGGCGTCAAGTTCGTCTCCCATCTCATGGAGTTGAACAAGGACGACGACGGAGTCCGAAAGCGCGCGACGAACGAGATCGCGAACATGCACTTCCGTTTCTTCCAGGACTACGCACGCGCCGCATGGTGGTGGCAGCAGGCGGGCACCACCATCGACGACGGACCGGGTTTTCACCTTGCCGAATGTTACTGGCGGCTCGGCAGCAAGCAGATGGCGCTCGACTTCATGAACCAGACGGAACTCGTCTATCTCGATGCCATCAAGCTGCTCGGCGACATGGGCGAAACCGACCGCGCCGTGAAAATGGCGGAGTATTACGACGACCACGACGCCTGGCTCCTCGGTGGCGATGCGTGCCGTCTCGCGGGTCGGTTGACGGAGGCGCAGGCGTTTTATGAAAAGGTCGTCAACACGCCCGGCGACGGCCAGAATGCCAACCGCCTCAAGCGCACCCAAGGCCGCGCACAGGCCAACTTGGATGCCATCAAGCTGTTTGAGCTCGCCGACGTGTCGAAAGTGGCCGACGGCACCTACAAAGACAGCAGTCTCGGCTACGAGGCTCAGGTGGAGGTCAGCGTCAACGTGCGCAGCCACAAGATCGAGGACGTGAAGGTCACGAAGCACCGCGAGAAGCAGTACTATTCCTCGATCACGGACGTCCCGGCGCAGATCATCGCCAAACAGAGCGTGAAAGGTGTGGACGCCACCAGTCGTGCCACGATCACGGGTGAGGCGATCATCAACGCGACGGCGAAAGCACTCGCCCAAGGCGCCAAATGAGGCTCGACCACTACCTCCCCACGCTCAAACGGGCGAACAAGGCGGACCGCAAGCCGCCGGGGAGGATTCGACGAGTGTTGGAACACATCGGGCCAACGATGGCATCAGCGCCGGTGCGGCGCGTGATCCAGACCGTGTGCTTCATCGCCTTTCTGGTGTCGTTCTTCTACATCTGCTGGCCTTACACCGCCAGGCCGGCCTCGACTGCAGAAACACCGGCCACGGAGGCGGCGCTGGATGCGCTGCTGGCCGGAGAAAAGCCGTGGCCGTCGCACTACGCCGACGATTTGGTGAAGAAGGAGGTCGTTCCTGCGGATTTGTTCCTGCGCATCGACCCGCTGGTGAGTTTGAGTACCTCGATCGCATCGCGGAGCTGGGTTTACTCGCTGGTGAGTGCCGGAATCATCCTGCTGGTGTGCATTTTCATTCCGCGCGGCTTTTGCGGCTACCTTTGTCCGCTGGGAACGCTGATTGATTTGTTCGACTGGGTGATCGGGCGACGCGTGAAGCGTTTCCGCGTCAAAGGCGATGGCTGGTGGGTTCACATCAAATACTACATTCTGCTCGGCACGCTGATCGCCGCGGCGTTCGGCGTGCTCATCAGCGGCTTTTTCTCCGCGATTCCAGTGATCACGCGTGGTCTGCTGTTTCTTGGCGAGCCGGTGCAGACGGGTTTGCTGCGTGGCTGGCATCTCGTCGTGCCGTTTCACATCGGCCATGTCATTTCGCTGCTGCTGTTCGTCGGTGTGCTTTGCCTCGGGCTGCTGCGACCGCGTTTTTGGTGCAAATACGTCTGCCCGAGCGGCGCGGTGTTTTCCGTGGCGAATCTGTTCCGCGTCAGCGAGCGCAAGGTCGAGGACTCGTGCATCAAATGCCGCAAATGCGTGGACATCTGCCCCTTCGACGCCATCAAGCCGGACTTCACCACGCGCACGACGGATTGCACACTCTGCCAGACCTGCGGCGGCGTGTGTCCGACGCTCTCGATCAAGTTCGTGGATCGCTGGGACGTGATGAACCTGAAAAAGGAAAACGAACCGCCCACGCATGAGACACCGCTTGGAAGACGCGGCTTTGTGTCGCTCGCCACCGGCAGTGCGCTCGCGGTGACGGGTGGCGTGGCTGCCAAAGCGGCCACGAGCCTGTGGGGAGCCGATTTGGACAATCCTCAGGCGTTTCGCCCGGTGCGCCCGCCGGGCAGTGTGCCGGAAAAAGAATTCCTCCAAATGTGCATCCGCTGCGGCGAGTGCTTCAAAGCCTGCCCAAACAACGTGCTGCACGCGGAAGGATTCGAACAAGGCTTCGAGGGCCTGTGGACGCCGATGGTGAAGGCCGACTGGGCCGGTTGCGAGTCGAGTTGCAACGCCTGCGGCCAGGTCTGCCCCACGGGCGCCATTCAGCCGTTGCCCCTTGAGGTGAAAAAGAAAACACGCATGGCCTTGGCGGAGGTGAATCTGCAAACCTGCCTGCCGCACGCTGGCAAAGAAGCCTGCCAGCTCTGCGTCGATGATTGCACCGCAGCTGGCTACAACGCCATCGAGTTCATCCAAGTGCACACGAAGACCGACGCAAACGGAAATCCGGTCGAAGGCACCGGCTACGTCGCCCCAGTCGTCCTCGACGACAAATGCATCGGCTGTGGCCTCTGCCAGACGCGCTGCCACGGCATCAATGTGCTCGAAAAAGGCTTGCTGAAGCAATCGGCCATCGTGATTTCCGCTGGTCCGGGCAAGGAAGACCGTGGAGTAATGACGAAATCAGAATGACGAATGGCGAATGAAGACCGAATGTCGAAGTCTGGCGTGCTTGTTCGTAATCGTTCGGTCATTCGAGTTTCGGCATTCATTCGTCATTCTGGTTTCACCATTCGTCATTTTATGAAATCGCTCTTCGTCTCTCTTCTCGTCACCTCGTCACTTTTTGCCGCCGACGTGGCCTCACTCACGAAATCCGAGCTGTCTTCGCTCTTGGCGCTTTACAAGGAGTTGCACGCGAATCCGGAGCTTTCGTTGAACGAAGTCGAAACGGCCGCCCGCGTGGCCAAGGAATTGCGTGAGGCCGGATTGGAGGTCACGGAGAAGGTTGGCGGGCACGGCATCGTCGGCGTCTTGAAGAATGGCGAAGGGCCCGTGATCCTTGTGCGGACCGATCTGGATGCTCTGCCGGTCAAGGAGCAGACTGGCGCCCCTTATGCGAGCACGAAGGTGGTGAAGGATGATCTGGGCCGTGAGGTGAATGTGATGCACGCTTGCGGACATGACATTCACATGACCAGTTTCGTCGGCACCGCGCGTGTTTTGGCGAAGTTGAAGGATCAATGGCATGGCACGGTGGTGATGATCGGCCAACCGGCTGAGGAGCGTGTGCTTGGAGCGCGGTTCATGCTGCGTGCGGGACTGTTTTCCAAGTTTCCGACGCCACAGAAGGCCATCGCATTGCACTGTTCGTCCGACATGGCGCACGGCCAGGTCGGAATCGTCGAAGGCTTTGCGCTGGCGAATGTGGACAGTGTCGAGATCGTCGTGAAAGGTGTCGGCGGGCACGGATCGATGCCGCATTTGAGCAAGGATCCGATTGTCCTCGCCTCGCAGATCGTGCTGGCGTTGCAAACCATTGTCAGTCGTGAAGTGAAACCGGGTGATCCTGCGGTTGTGACGGTCGGCAGCATCCACGGCGGCACGAAGAGCAACATCATTCCCGACGAAGTGCGCCTTCAGCTCACGCTGCGCAGCTACAAGACCGAAACGCGCAAGCATTTGATCGATTCCATCAAGCGCATCGTCGAGGCGCAGGCCGAGTCTGCCAATATGCCCGCTGAAAAGATGCCCGAAGTCATTGTCTCCGACGACAGTGCCAACGCGCTCTACAACCAGCCTGAACTGTGCGCGGATGTGCGGAAACACATCGGCGCGACGATCGGCGCGGACAATGTTCTGACGCGCGAGCCGGTGATGGGCGCGGAAGATTTCTCCGAATACGGCCTCACGAAGGAGAAAGTGCCGTTGTGCATGTTCTGGCTCGGCACGCAGCCACCGGAGGTCATCGCCGAGGCGAAAGCCAAGGGCACCACCCTGCCCTCGCTGCACTCACCTTATTTCAAACCCGTTCCCGAGCCCAGCATTGAAACCGGTGTGAAGGCGATGACGAGCGCGGCATTGGGACTGCTGCAACACAAGTCCGACTGATCGAAGCATCGCCACGCATCTTCAATCACAGGTCGCGCCTGACGCCACACGCATGACAAACTTTGATGACGTGTGACACGCCTGCTTGCATCGCCAGATGATGTGCGGCATCGGTTTGCATGAATGATCCGCTCTGGTTCAAAGATGCCGTCATTTATCAGCTTCACGTCCGTGCTTATTGCGATGGCGATGGGGACGGAATCGGTGATTTCCGCGGATTGATCACGAAGCTCGACTACCTGAAGCAGCTCGGCATCACCGCGGTCTGGCTGCTCCCCTTCTATCCATCACCGCTGCGAGATGACGGCTACGACACGGCCGACTACATGGCCGTGAACCCGACCTATGGCACGCTGGCGGACTTTCAAGAGTTCCTCAACGAGGCGCATTCACGCGGCATCCGTGTGATCACCGAACTGGTGCTCAACCACACGAGCGACCAGCACAAATGGTTTCAGCGTGCGCGCAGGGCGAAACCCGGATCGCCGGAGCGCGATTTCTACGTCTGGAGCGACACACCCGGGCGCTACCGCGAGGCACGCATCATCTTCAAAGACTTCGAACACTCGAACTGGGCCTGGGATCCGGTGGCCAATGCGTATTTCTGGCACCGCTTCTACTCACACCAGCCGGATTTGAACTGGGACAACCCGGAGGTGGAACGCGCCATGTTCGAGACCATCGACTTCTGGCTTGGCATGGGTGTGGACGGTCTGCGTCTCGACGCCGTGCCTTATCTCATCGAACGCGAAGGCACGAACTGCGAAAATCTTCCCGAAACTCACGCGATCCTGAGCCGTTTGCGCGCCCATATCGACAGCAAGTTCACCAATCGCATGCTGCTGGCGGAGGCGAATCAATGGCCTGAGCAAGCAGCGGCCTATTTTGGCAAGGACGGCGACGAATGCTCCATGGCCTTCCATTTCCCGGTGATGCCTCGACTGTTCATGGCGCTGCAAATGGAGGATCGTTTCCCCATCATCGACATTCTGGAGCAAACACCGGCAATCCCCGCCAACTCGCAATGGGCCATGTTCCTGCGCAACCATGACGAGCTGACGCTCGAAATGGTCACCGACGAGGAGCGCGACTACATGTATCGCGTCTATGCGTCCGACCAACGTGCGCGGATCAATCTGGGCATCCGTCGCCGTCTGGCGCCGCTGCTGCGCAACAGCCGACGCAAGATCGAGTTGCTCAACGTGCTGCTGCTCTCGCTCACCGGCACGCCAATCATCTACTACGGCGACGAAATCGGCATGGGAGACAACATCTACCTCGGTGACCGCAACGGTGTGCGCACACCAATGCAATGGAGCATGGATCGCAACGCAGGCTTTTCGCGGGCAAACGCGCAGCAGCTCTACTTTCCTGTCATCATCGACTCCGAATACCACTACGAGGCGGTGAATGTGGAGACACAGGAACGCAATCCATCATCGCTGCTGTGGTGGACTCGTCGCATCGTGGCCATACGGCAGCGGTTCAAGGCATTTGGACGCGGCAGCATGGAGTTTCTGCCATCCGACAACCCGCGTGTCCTCACCTTCGTGAAGGAATACGAGGAGGAGAAGATTCTCGTCATCGCCAACCTGTCACGGTTTGCACAACCCTTGGAGCTGGACCTCTCACGCTGGCAGGGGCTGCGTCCGGTGGAGGTGTTCAGTCACAATCGCTTTCCGGTCATCACCGCCACGCCGTGCTTCTACACAATGGGGCCGCACGATTACCTGTGGCTGACCTTGGAACCGGAGCAGGAACCGCTGCGCATCGGCACCAACTTCGCTCCACCGACAGTCCCGGAGGCGCCCACTTGGGAGAACGCACTCCAGACACTGCGCAGCACCTCGTTCGAGCAGCACACGCTGCCGGAGTGCCTCCAGCACTGCCGTTGGTTTGGTGGCAAAGCGCACGCGCTCCGCGGAGTGCATTTGCTCGATGCCATCCCGCTCGGGGCCGCCTCCACTTGTGCCGACGCGGGCCGCCTCGCCTTCCTGGAGGCAAACTATTACGAAGTCTCGCCGGAGATCTACATCCTGCCTCTCCAGATCACAGCGGCTGCGCAAGGCTCCGAGTCTGTCATCGCCCGGTTCAGCACAAACGAAGGCGAAGGCGTGCTGTTCGACGCTCTCGATGACGAAAATTTCCGCGCGGCGCTGTTTGAAATCATCCTGGAGGAAAAACGAGTGCGCAGCCAGTCCGGGGAGCTCGCCGGACACTCGGGTGACGCACTCAAGGCGCTGGCTGGAGAGATCACGCCGCCCGTGCCTTCGCGTGCGCTAAAAGCCGAGCAGAGCAACTCAGCCGCCATTTATGACGGACGTTTCTTTTTGAAACTCTACCGCCGGCCCGAGCCGGGTGAGAATCCCGACGCCGAGGTGCTGCGCTTTCTCAGCGAACGGCAGCAGTTTGAAAATGTGCCACGCTATTGCGGGATGATCGAGCATCGCGCCGCAGGTGTCGAGCCGCGCGTGCTGGCGCTGCTGGTGATGAACGTGCCCAACGAAGGTGATGCATGGACCTACACGCTCGACGCGCTGGGCCGCTTCTTTGAACGCGTGCTTTCCCAGCAGATCGACAGCAACGCAATGACCCCTGCGCTCATCGACGAGGTGGTGGGCGGTGTTTATCCGGAACGCGCGCGGCAGCTCGGCGCGCTGACAGCGCGCATGCATCTGGCGCTGTCTGCCGACAACGAAGACCCCAATTTCGCGCCGGAGGAGTTCACCACGCACTACCAGCGCTCGCTCTACCAGTCGATGCGTGCCAGCACGCGCCGCATGCGCCAGATTTTGGAGCGCAAGCTCAATTCTGTTCCTGAATCATGCCGTGACGAGGTGGCGACGTTGCTGCGATGCGAACAGGAAATCCTCGCCCGCCAGGCGGGCATGCTGAACCAAAAAATCACCGCCACGCGCATCCGTCACCACGGAGATTACCATCTCGGCCAGGTGCTGAACACGGGCCGCGACTTTGTCATCATCGATTTCGAAGGCGAGCCGGCGCGTCCCATCAGCGAACGCCGCATCAAGCGCTCGCCGCTGCGCGATGTCGCGGGCATGCTGCGCTCGTTTCACTATGCCGCGCACACCGCGCTCGCACGCCAGGCCGGATTGCCCGGCGAAGAAATGAGACGGCTGGGCGCATGGGCGGGCATCTGGGTGGACCTCGTCAGCCAGAATTTCCTCCACGCCTACCTGGAAACCGCAAATGGTGCATCCTTCATCCCGGCTGGCTCCGAAGCCTTGAACATGATGCTGGAGGTCTATCTTCTCGAAAAGGCCGTTTACGAGGTGTGCTACGAAATCAACAACCGCCCGGACTGGCTTTTCATTCCTGTGCGCGGCATCACCCGAATTCTTGAACGGGGCGCGCCGGCATGACGGTCTGAACATCGTTGTCCGCGCGCAGCCTGTTGTGCTGTGTTGAACGATTGCTTTGACGGCACTATGCCGCCATTGTTCCGCCGCCTGACGATGTCCCATGAGCAAAGCACCTGAATGGCCGGACACCCTGCGCATCCAAGCCGCAGAAGGGTGGCTCTCTTTGCGCAACTGGCAGGAGGCGAAGGCGGAGCTGGACAAGATCACCGACGAGAAAACCCGTGCTCATCCCGACGTGCTGAAAGCCTACCTGGAGGTGTGGGAGGCCTCGGAGAATCGAGAGGCAATGGTCCGCTACCTGGAGGTGCTGATTCTCTATGAACCCGACGAGGTGGGTCACAGGCTGCGCTTGAACGCCATGTTACTGGTTCTGGGACGCTTCGACGAAGCATACAAGCGTATCGTGGAGGATCTCAAGACCCACCCGAATCATCCGGCGCTGCTTTTCAAGCTGGCGGTGACCTTGTGCATGTTGAAGGAGTTTGAGCGGGCAGAGTGGACTCTGGTGATCCTGTTCACTTTGGAGGAGGGCAAATATGAACGGGTCTATCTGGACATGGCTCTCGGGTGGGAGGGACTGGAGCCCTTGCGAGAAACACTGCAAAAGTGGAAGCGTGAGCTCGAGCAGCAATCCGGCGGTAAATCATCACCGGATGTCGCGGACTGATCTGGCCTGGCGTCTGTGCCGCTGATTTCTCACCGCCGCATGAAGGAGTTCAGCTGTTCGGCCTCGGTGGCGGAAAGACGGTGGTTGCCGCCCCACACAAGCGCGTCGTGCCACCCACGGTGGCCCAGCAAAACAAGGCGAAACCGTGGTTCCTCCACATAAAAATCATCCTGACGGAACAACCACCAGGCACCCTCGTCACTGTCGGGGTCCCAATAGACGAAGATGTAGCTCAGCCAGCGCTCCCACCACGAGCGTCGGGCGAAGTCATTGTCGAACATGCCGAATGGCTTCTCACCGGACGTTTCGGGCAAGACTTTGTGAATGGCAGGCACTGAGATCATCTCCTGCACGGTCACGACAATAAGTGCAAATTTTTCTCCGCGGTGCAGCACGTGATTGAACGCGACATGGAGGAGATGGCTGCTGTAGATCTCCTCCGGGCAGTTGTCCCAGCCGTAAATCAAACTGAAGGATGGCTGGAAGAGAAACCAAAAATGATCGGTCTCTTTGGCGATGAATGGATGGTGCACACACGCAACATAACTTTTCCCAGCTTCGGGCGTGGCATTGAAAAACGGAGGCTGCACAGCGGCAACACGTAGTCTGCGTGCGCTCCACAGGGAGTTGAGCCCCCCAAACTTTGCAAGCCACCCGGAGATTTCCGTCACTTCCCCCCATTCATGTTCATCCCATTCCTCCAGCAGCCGGATGCAGGAACTGTCGTAGCCGCACAGTTTAGCCCACGCCGACAGGTCGTCGAGGCTTGGAGCACACGGCTGCTCGCGGCAGGCCTGGCATTCAAAGAGAATGCCGTCCTCGTTTTCGCTTTCGGAATGCTTCGATTTCACGGGCCTGTTCGGGGCTGAGAGTGCGCACACCGGAGCTGCGGCGGACGAAAATGTTGGAGCCCACCATGAGCAGGAGCAGTCCGGTGCCCGCCGCATGCGGCGCCCAGCGGGACGCTTCGACAAACCAGCCGAACCTGGATGCAAGCCACACGAGGCCTGATGCCAGCATGACAAGCGGGCCGACGAGCATCAGAAGGCGTGCGAAGGACATCATCGGACGAATCAATTCAGTCGCTGTTCTCCCAGGTCAAGACGCCAGTTTCCTCCAATAGTCCAGGCCAAAGATAGCCGTTCGAGCTGATGGTGACCCAAATCCAAGCCTCACAGGATTCCGCAAACTTTTGCCGGTTCACGCGAACGGTTGTGCTCACAAAAGCAAGTCCGGCCAGTATTTCGTCCACGGTGTCGGCGGTTTCGTCATCAATGGCGTCGTAACAATGTCCGCCCCACTTAGGGCCGGTGAAGTGCGCATCGAGCTTTTCGCTGATGCTTCCTGGTAGCGGAACGAACACGCCTTCGAGCTCGGGATGTCTGCACGCATAGCCGCCGACCTGATTGGTGTAGGTCACGCCGCTCTTGCAGGCGATGATCAGCCCGGGACTTTCATTGTCCCAGAGATCGATGGTGAAACGAGACTGGTGCATGGAGGCGGGCTGATTGATGAGATGTTAGGCCGGGGTATGTCAAGACAACAGCCAAATCATCCACTAACCCTCACGAAACCGCCTGCCAGTCACGTTTGTTTCCTCCATGAACACACTCTCCCGTCGTCGCCTGCTGCAAACCCTTCCTCTCGCCACGCTCGCCAGCGGCTTTCACATTCATGTACGGTCACAGGAGTCAAAACAGCCTTGGCGCACCGGCAATCCGGCCATCGACAAGCCACGCGAAATCGCGCTGAACCTGCTGAAGCCCACCGAGGCCCAGATCGAGCACGCGTGGGAGCTGCATTTCGGCAGCGTCGTGTTTGAGAGCTATGGCTTCGCACCACGCTGCGCCATCGACGCGGAGGCCATGAATGAAGCGATCAAGGCGGGTGCTTCAGCGGGTGAAATCGCCGACCTGCGCGAATCCATGTCGATGAATCGCAATGCGACGAACGAACGCGAGCGGAAGGAGTTTCTCGACGCTTTTCACACGGCGGGGGTGACCTGCATTTTCCAAAACACCGGCGAGGAAGGCAGCGATCCGATGCGATTGATCAAGCGCCTCGCGCATTTTACCAAGGCGACCGATGCGATGAAGCCTGCGCTCTCGAAAGTGACCACGGCGGATGAAATCATCGCGCTCAAGAAAGCCGGGAATGTGGGCCTCTGCTTCACAACCAACGGCGTGCCGCTCATGCAGGACTGGGAGAGCGTGCGCGATGAGCTGCGCTTCATCCGCATCTTCCACGAACTCGGCACACGCATGATGCACGTCACCTACAACCGCCGGAATCCGCTCGGCGACGGCGCGGGCGAGCCGCACGATGGCGGACTGAGTGATTTCGGCAAAGCCGCCATCGCCGAGATGAACAAGATCGGTGTCATCGCTGATGTGGCGCACAGCGGCTGGAAAACGGCTTTCGACGCGGCCAAAGCGTCAGCGAAACCGATGGTGGCCAGTCACACGACCTGCTGCGGCGTTTACGAACACTTCCGCGGCAAACCGGACGACACCATCAAGGCCATCTGCGACACCGAAGGTCTCGTCGGCATGTGCTGCATCCCGCGTTTCCTCGGCGGCAAGGGCGACATCACCGCGCTGATGGATCACCTCGATCACGTCATCAGAAAATTCGGCTCGAAGCATGCCGCCATCGGCTGCGACGTGGCCTACACCAGCCGCTTTGACAAAGAAGAGCGCGCCAAGCTCCTCAAAGCCCCTGGCGGTCCGGCGGATCGCTGGGAGCACTTGTGGCCGAAGGACGACTACAAAACGACCATCGAGGCCGAGCAGAGTGTCGCGTGGTCCAACTGGCCACTTTTCACCCTCGGCATGATCATGCGCGACCACAGCGACGACACGATCCGTCAAATCATCGGCGGGAACATGCTGCGCGTGCTGAAAGCGAATGCGACCGCCTGAAGCCTTGCCATCCATCGCATTTTTTGCCTCAATCGCTTTGCCAACCATGAAATCCATCCTCGTTGCCCTCCTCACCTTCGCCCTCACCGCCACCGCGCGTGACAAGACCCTCGACATCTACTGGATCGACTCCGAAGGCGGTGGATCGACGTTGATCGTGACTCCGGCGGGCGAGTCGGTGCTGATCGACACGGGAAATCCTGGTGGACGCGATCCGCAACGCATCAAGAAAGTCGCCACAGAGATCGCAGGTTTGCAGCGCATCGACCACGTCATCATCACACATTTCCATGCCGATCACTTCGGCGGTCTGGCCGAACTGGCCGAACTCATGCCCGTCGGCACACTGCATGACAAGGGCGCGCCTGAAGGAAGCCCGGATGGCAGACCGCAGGACACGCGCTGGGCGTTGATGCGCCGCCCGTATCTCGACGCGAAGGTCGAAAAACGCGCCACCATCGCCGCGGGCGATCAAGTGGCGCTGAAACACGCCGATGGCAGCCCGAAGCTCACGCTGCGCTGCCTGGGTGCGAACCAGAAGTTCATCGCCCCACCCGCCGGAGCACCGCAGAATCCGTTGAACGGCACCGTGCCGCCGAAGGCACCCGATCCGACTGACAACGCGAACAGCGTCGTGATGGTGCTCGATTTCGGCGGCTTCCGTTTCTTCGACGGCGGTGACCTGAGCTGGAACGTGGAGGAGAAACTCGTCTCGCCCGTCAATCTCGTCGGCACCGTCGATCTCTATCAGGTGGATCACCACGGCCTCGACGTGAGCAACAATCCCATCCTGATCCACAGCATCAAGCCCACCGTTTCCGTGATGAACAACGGCCCGAAGAAAGGCACCAGCAAGAGCGCCATGGACGCGCTCAAATCCACGCCGACGATTCAGGCGATGTATCAGGTGCACGAGAACGTTCGCGACGACAAAGAAAACACAGCAGACATGACCATGATCGCCAACCACGGTGATTTGGCCGAAGGATGCGCCGCGCATCACATCCACTGCAGCGTGAGTGCAGATGCGCTGAGCTACACCGTGGAGGTCCCTTCCACCGGACACCGCCGCACCTTCAAGACGCGGGAGAAGTAGATCCAACCCTTGCCGATCTACTTCTTGTCGTGCTTCTCAAACCAGTCGAGCACGCGCGTCAGCACATCCTCACGGTGTGGCAGTTGTTTGATGGGGTGGCCTTCGTCGGGATAGAGCACCAGCTGGGTGTCGACACCGTTTTCTTTGAGAGCACGATGGAACATCTTCCCCATCGCCACGGGGCAACGGCGGTCGTTGGTGGCATGGAGGATGAGCGTGGGCGTGCGGACTTTGTTCGCATACGTCAGCGGGCTGTGTTTACGCATGCGTTCATGAACCTCCCACGGCATGCCGCTCATGTCGTGCTCGGTCCAGCTTTGCAGGTCGCTGAGATGCCACATGACATGGAGATCGGTGACGGCGTTTTGCGCGGCAGCAGCCCGGAATTGAGTGGTCTGGCCAACCAACCATGAGGTCATGTAGCCACCGTAGCTGACGCCATACACGAACTGCCGGTCACGATCGGCGATGCCTGCTTTCACGAGGAAATCGATGCCGGTGAGGATGTCCTTCATGTCGCCACCCCCGAAATCGTTGTGATCGGCATCGAGAAATTTTAAACCATAGCCCGTGGAGCCGCGAAAGTTCGGTTGGAAGACGGCATAGCCACGCGTGGCAAAGATCTGCACATCCAGACCACCCCCGCCTGTGGCGCGATGATGCGGGCCACCGTGCGGCATGACAAGGAGCTTGAACGGCGGTTTCGCCACAGAGGCGGGCGGCTTGGTCAGCACGCCCTCGATCTCCTGGCCGTCGAAGCTTTTCCAATGAATGATTTCATCTTCAGCGTGGAGACGTTTGCCGATCTCAGGATTGCTTGCGGGGATCAAATGGCTGCGTGCCGGCGCTGGTGGAGCCCGGTCTTCGATCGCCTGCGGTCCGGCATCGAGATTCACTGCCTGCGTCAGGTTTTTCACGCCGCTGATGGCATTGAACCACACACGCTGATTGTCCCGCCAGCAGTTGTCGGGCAGCGGCGTCGTGGGAGAAAGGTGCGGAGGCTTGTCAGCGCCCTTACCGTGATGATCGAAGACCAGATGTGATGCTGCTGCCTGCGAAGTGAGATCCACGACCATGAGATTGAAGACATCCATGTGTGGTCCTTTGAAACGTGGTGAACTCAGGCACAGCAAGCGCCTGCCATCAGGCGCGATGCGCGGCGAGAACTCCGGGCCAGGGCCAAACGTTAGCTGTTCAATGTGCTTGTCCCGGATGCTGATCTTCCACAGATCGTAGTTGTGATTGACGCTGTAGCGCGCGGATTCCTGCTCGGCGTTGCGATTGGCATGACAGACGATGAACGTGCCATCGGGCGACCACTGCGGGTCGCCATACCAAAAATCTCCAGGGGTGAGTTTCGTGATATTCGTGGCAGCAATTTCACCCGGCGCATCTTGCAAATCGGCCACCCACACCTGCGTGGGGCCATAGCCCTCGTAACCCTCGCCCTGATCCTCGCGCACGATGAGGACATTGTTTTTCTTTTCAGTCTCAGTGCGCAAATCGAGACCCTCATCGGCGACGAACAGCAGTTTTTTGCCATCAGGAGAGAAGGACACACGTCCGTAGAATTTGTCCGTGATCACACGACCGTAGGCTTTGCCTTTGCCGCCAAGAGGAACCGCTTTGCCGCCTGCCACAGGCATCAGCCAGATGTCGGCCGCTGGATCGGTGTAAGGCGGCACGGGTTGAAATGCGGGCGAACCATCGGCAAAAGGACGCGTGGAGAGAAACAGCAGCCATTTGCCATCCGGCGAGAGCATGAGACCGGAAGCGTCCGGCTCGCCTGCTTCGACAGCGCTGGCTTTCCCTTCAACATCCACTTTCCACAACGACTGCTTTAAGCTGCGTGAACCCTGATCAACCCGCTGACGGATGTAGAACGCGCTTTTGCCATCGCTGAGTGTGATTGCATCCAGAGCGACATCGGTTTTGTAGATGTCCTCGATCTGCGGCAGAGGCGGATCAACAGCGATGGCGGAACCCAGACAAATGACAAAAGGAAGAAGTGAGAGGCGGCTCATTGCAGAAATACGCCCTGAAGCCGGAGCTTCACACCTCAACTCGCGCGCTTCCAGTCATCGCGGCTCACACGACTGCGCAGGGCGTTGGCTTGCTCATCGTCGAAAGCTTCGGTTTTCGGATCCCAGCGCAGCGGGCGGCCGAGTTCCATCGCAATGAGGCCGAGGTGCATGGTCGTGCTGAGGCGATGCAACGCCTCGGCGGTGTAGGTGGGCGCTTTGCCGGTGCGGATGGCTTCGAGGAAGTTGGGATGCTCGCGCTGCGGGCGTGGCCAGATCTTGTTTGTCGCAGGATCAATCGGACGCTTGAAGATTTCCATGTCGCTGGCCTGCAGCACGCCGTCCCAGCCGGAGACACCCACCCAGCCGTCGCTGCCTTCGATGCGGATCGACGGTTTGTCGGCGCTGACTTCCATCACGGCGCCGTTTTCATAGGTGTAGGTCAGGTGATAGGTCTGCGGCACGGTGTTGACCGAGTCCGGCGGAATCTCGCCCTTCCCTTCCACTTTCACCGGACTGGTGTTTTCGCAGCCGTTGGCCACCTGCGCGCTGTCGATGAGATGCGCGCCCCAGTCGGTGAGCGAGCCTCCTGAGAAATCACGAATCTGCCGCCACACCTGGTCATTCGTGAGGCTGGGGAAGTAATCGCGCTGCGGTGCGGGTCCGAGCCAGAGATCGAAGTTCAAATCCTCAGGAACAGGCGCCGTCGCCTCCTTGGGAAACACGGGCTTCTTCGGCAGCGTGATGACCATGTGCTGCACTTTGCCAATGCCGCCGTTGCGCACGACCTCGCAGAGCTTGTGATACTTGATGAGCGAGCGGTCCTCGAGCCCGGTGGCGAACACCGCCTTCTTCCGTGTCACGAGATCGGCAAAGGCACGACCCTCCGCGATGGTGAGCGTGGGCTTCTCGCAGAACACATACTTCCCTGCCTCGACCGCCATCGTGGCCATCGGAATGTGCCAGTGGTCGGGCGTGGAGATGACGGCAGCGTCGATGTCCTTCCGTGCGAGCACTTCGCGGAAGTCGGCAATGTCGGCGCAGCCTGTGTCGCCATATTTTTTGTTCACCGCGTCGATGGCGTGCGCACGACGGCTTTTGAAGGTGTCGCAGATGGCGATGACGCGGCAGTCATCCTCCTGCAGGAAGGACTGCAAGTTCACTCCGAAGCCGTGCTTGCCCACGCCGATGCACCCGAGTGTGATCTTGTTCGAAGGCGCATCCGCACCAAGCAAACGCGCGGGGATGAACTGCGGCGCGACACCGGCGGCGAGTATGCCACCGAGACCGGACTTGAGAATGGAACGACGCGAGAAGCTGGGGGACGTTTTCATCTATGCCGGATGTGAACGATGCGGATGCGGCCTCATTTCGTTTTTCCAAGGCTCGAACGAATCACCGGTGCGAGCCACTTCGCGGTTTCGTCGGCGATGACGTTGTAGCCGGCGAGATTCGGATGCCGGTCGCCGGCCCAGCCGGACAGATGACCGAAGATGCCGTCGAGACGGTTGTCGAGCACGACGACCTTCGGGTCGTTGGGCTCAGGCACGATGTAGGGTGTGGCGAACGCGCGCAGTTCTTCCGGGATCTTCGAGAGCGAGAAACGGCGGTAGTTGAGCCCGTCCGGATTCTTCTTCAGCTCCTCCAGGTAGCGCGGCGCGATGTCAAACAGCGTGAGCTTCTCGTTCGCAGCGATCTCTTTGATCAATGCGTTGATGTCCTCGTGCAGGTTATTCAGCGCGTAGGGAATGGCCGTCATCGGGATGAGCATGGCCTTCGGATGATCTTTGCGCAGACGCTCCAGCAGCTCATGAAAATCCTTCGGGAACTGGGTTTTGAAGTCCTTCACCTTTGACGCGTCGTTGAGTCCGTAGCGGATGAAGATGTAGTCGGCCTGCGGCTTGGTTTTCACCGCCTTGTCATAGCGCGTGTCGAGCAGACGGCGGATGAACTCGCCGCTGACGCCCTCGTTGTAAACATCGCACGGCGGCAAATCCGTCTGGCGTGCGAGTTGGATGCGCACAGTGTCCTCGAACTGTGGCTCGGAGGGTGCCATCTTCTTCGGAATGCTCGCCTCGGTGGTGCTGTCGCCGAGCAGGATGATTTGCAGGCGCTTTTTGCCTGCGGTGGCGTCGCTGAACGCGAACGGCTGGCCACCGATGAGTTGGTCGGAGGTGATCGAGGGGCAGATGAGACGCTCGACGTGTTCGACGAAACGTGCGGTGCCCTGCACGTGGCTCACGAAAGGCCAGCGTGCGGGATTGTACATTGTGTCGGTCATGTCGCGCATGAGCACGACATGTTTGCCGTTCTTCGCCATCTGCCGCAGGCCAAAGGGACGACCGCTGACGCACATGTTGAGGTGCACTCCCATGAGGATGACGTTGTCGATGTGGCGCGACTCCAGCAGGTTCCAGATCTCCACGCCGTTGTCGCTGATGGCATCCTTCTCCTGGTCGATGCGCAGCACGTCGATCTGCTTCGTCCATGGGGCACGTGGGTTGAGCCCTTTCGCGGTCAGTTCGGCGGCCCACTTCGCGTGCTCGTCGGGATCATCGTCTTCACCGCCGTCGGTTTGATCCAGCGGATAAACGTTCAACTCCTCACTGGGGATGACTTTGCACCATTCGCCGATCTTGTCCGGCACACGAGCCGCGGTCGGTGCGGACTTCGCGCGTTCGCGCGCGGGCGTGCCCTCGTATGGCTTCATGCAAGAACTCGGCGCGTGGATGATGAGCGCGCCCTCCTTGCGGGCCTTTTCGAGCACCTCATTGAAACGCGGCGCCATCTCGCCCTCACGGATCACGGCGTTCTTGCAGTGATGCAGATCCCACATGTCGCAGACAATGATCGCGGTGCGTGAGGGCAGCCATTGCTCTTTCACCAGTGTGACACGGTTTGTGGAACCGCGGGACTGAAGCGTGAGTGAGAGCGGAGTCTCGGCGGCAAGGCCGGAAACAGCGAGAACAATCAGGAGGGCGGTCGATTTCATGGTGTGCATGTGCAGACTATTTGGAAACTTTGGCGTGCAGCTCGTGCACCTTCTTCGCGATGCGGTCCTCCACATCGTCCGCCCAGCCCGCCGCGGCCTCGTAGCCGCCTTCCTTGAGCACGCGCAGGCTTGGCACGTAGCCGGTGTAGTCGTTGGAGTAACCCGCCACCCACACGCCCGCATCGCCGGCAAACTCGCGCTTGAAGCGCAGCGAGTAATCCACCACCACCTCGCTGCCGAGCGTGATGAAGGTGAGATCGCTGCCGAGTTTGATCACCTGCACGGGATAATCGTGATCCTCGCGCTTGTTGTTCGCGTAGCTGAGCTTGATCTCCTCATACGCGGCGCGAATCGGCCCGCCCACGGGCCGAGGATTCACCGTGAGCGCCATCTCGACGGCGTTGGACAGTGAACGTCCATGCTGCATCGACAATTCAAGATCAGTGACGCCCGGAACGACATCCGTGCGGCGCGGATACGGATTCTGATCGCCGCCGCAGCCCATCAAAAACAGCGCCGTAAAACCAGGGCGGTGCTCCTGCAGGAACTCCTGCGCGAAGCCCGCGTAGTCGCCGCACCAGTTGTAAAAGCCGAGCGAGGTGTTGTGGCACGCGTAGCCGAACAGCGTGGCCTTCAGCGCGCCGTCCGGTGCCTCGACACGCAGCGCTGGCACCTCGTGATCGACCGGGCCGTTCGGGTTCGGCGCCTTGTTCGCGTTCGGATGATCGGGCGGCAATGTGTAATCGCGACGACGATTCATCGCGAAGCCGCAGCGCGCCTTGTTCCAGGTGAGGCGCGCCGGCTGCATGCCGGCGAGCGCCTTGCCAATGAGATCGCCCAGGTCGCTCTGCAGTTTCTGCGTGTAGTCCCACGAATCTTTCGCCCGCTGGTCGTCCTTCTCCGTCAGCGGAGCAGTGCGCAATGACGGGCCGCTGTGCGTGTGCGAGGCGTTCATCACCAGATTGGCCTGCGGCAGCTTGAACTCCTTCTCCGCGCGCTCCGCGATCGCGCGGCGCATCAACTGCGGCACGCCAATGAGGTCGAGCGTGACAAACACGAGCTTGTTGCCCTGCTCGTCCTGCAAGGCCAGCGCCTTGGCGAAAAGCTCCTGCACCTTGCCCTCCGCGGGCTTTTTGCGCGACGCGTAGCCCGCCATCCACAGCATCTTCTGCGGCGTCACCTTCAGCGTCGCCGTTCCGGCCTTCCAGTTCGCCGGAACGTGCGGCGCGACCGACTTCGGCGGCTGCGGCGGTGATTCCGGCGTGGCTCCGGGAGGAGCGGCGAACGAGGAGGCAACGAAAAGCGCAGAGAGGAAGAAAGGTCGGAACGACATGCGCACACTACGGTTCTCAACCCATGGTTTGATCACTGTCGTGCCCCGCATACATCTCGCCGACGCCTTGTGGACGGATCTGGAGCGCATGCTCGCCGAACTCGTGCCGGAGGCCGAAAAGCGCGGAATTACTCGTCATGCATCTGGATGATCGTCCGCTACCGGCGGACGCGGGCATGTGGTGAGGAGAATGCTCCCATGAACGGAAGCATTTTCTACTCCGTATGTCCTCCACGGCATGAAAACCGTCATCGCGCTTCTTTTCCCACTGCTCGCCAGCCACCAAGCCGCCGGGCAATCATGGCCACAGGTGGATCGACCGCTCGTCATCCCTGCTGACCGCGCACCAAAGCTCGGCACGAGAGATTTTTCGATCTCCGTGTGGGCGCGGGCGGATGCGACCGATCGCGTGACTGGCGATCTGGTGAGCCAATACGATCCGAAACAAAAGCGCGGCTTTCATCTCACGCTGAAGTGCAATCCGGGCGCCACGGCGAGCCAGGCCAACTGGCGGCATTTACAGTTTGGCATCGACGACGACAAACCAAGTGCGTGGCGTGATTACGGGCGTCCAGGGAAGGCGCTGTTCGCCTTCACGATGGCGTCTCACGAGGGCGCTCTCTACGCAGGCACCTGCGAGCCGGGCGCAGGCGAAAGCGGTCGTGTGTATCGTTATGAAGGAGGCGAGCGCTGGACGGACTGCGGCATTCTCGATGGCAGCAACTCGGTCACTGCTCTCGCTGCGCATGAAGGCGCGTTGTATGCCGGCACGGGCAAGTATCGCGTGGCGGGCTCGCACCTGCCGGAGTCGCCCAACACAAAGCTCGGAGGCCGCGTGTATCGTCATGAAGGCGGCACAAAGTGGGTGGATTGCGGACAGTTGCCAGAGACGGAGGCGGTGGGCGGACTCGTTGTGTATCAGGGGCGGCTGTTTGCCTCGTCGCTCTACAAACCGGCAGGCTTTTTCCGCTACGAAGGCGGCACGAACTGGACGCGCTTGCCGGATGCCATCGGACCGGACTATAAAACCGGCGAGCCGGGACCTCGTCGCGTGGTGTCGCTCACGGTGCATGACGGTTTTCTCTACGCCTCGAGCTATGATGGCGGCCGGGTGTATCGGTTTGATGGCAAGACGTGGACCGATTGCGGCCAGATCGGCGACAACACCCAAACTTATGCCTTCACAAATTACGAAGGCGCTCTCCATGTCGCCACCTGGCGCAGCGGGCGTGTGTTTCGTTTCGACGACGTGGGCCGCTGGACGGACATCGGTCGTCTCGGCGAGGAACTGGAGGTGATGGGCATGATGGTGCACAACGGCCGCTTCATCGCCGGCACGCTGCCGCTCGCGCAGGCCTATGCCTACGACGGCGATGGCAAGTGGTCGCTGTGGCAGCGTCTCGACCTCACGCCGGATGTGGAGTATCGCCGCGCCTGGACGATGGCCGAGCATGCCGGAGAGGTCTTCTGCTCCACGCTGCCCTCCGGCAAAATCTGGGCCGCACGGCATGGGCGGCAGGTCTCGTGGGATCACGCACTTCCCTCCGGCTGGCATCACATCACAGCCGTAAAGACCGCCGGCCGCCTCACGCTGCATGTGGATGGCAAACAAGTGGCCGAGAGCACTGGTTTCGATGCCTCGACGTGGAATCTCGACAGCGATGCACCCCTGCGCCTCGGCACCGGCATGAACGGCCCCTTCAACGGCCAGTTGCGTGATCTGCAGATTCATCGTCGCGTGCTCAGCGAGACCGAAATCCAGGTGCTGGCCTCCAAACAGCCCCAAAAGTAATCTCCAACCAACATGCGCCTCGCTTCCGTTCTCACGCCGCTCAACGATCATCACCTGGCGCTCGCGGCACAATGTGGCGTGGAGGAGATCACCGTGCGGTATCCGGGATCTGAGCTCGCGCCGCTGCTGCAAACGAAGGTGCAGATTGAACGCCATGGCATGAAGCTCGGCATCGTCGAGGGCTACCTGCCGATTGAGAAGCTCAAACTCGGCTGTGATGACGGCAGCGACATGGCGGCGATGAAAACATTGCTGCAGCACATGAGCGAGGCGGAGATTCCGCTGCTTTGCTACAACTTCATGGCTGGCACGGACTGGGTGCGCACGAAACTCGATGCCAAGGAGCGCGGCGGGGCGCTGGTGACCGCGTTTGACCTCCGCGAGGCCGAAAAGGCGATGTCGCTGAGTGCGACGGCGAGTCAGATCGGCAGCGAAACCATCTCAGCCGCTGCCTTGTGGACGAATCTGGAGCGCATGCTCACCGAACTGGTACCCGAGGCCGAAAAGTATGGCGTCACATTCGTCATGCATCCGGATGATCCGCCGCTGCCAGTGTTCGCGGGCAAGGCGCGCATCATGAACAGCGTCGAAAACTTCGAGCGGCTGGTGCGCATCGCGCCCAACAGGCACAACGCGATCTGTTTCTGCCAAGGCACCTTCGCCGCGATGGGCGTGGACATTCCCGCGACGATCCGACGCCTCGGAGAGCACATTCGCTACGTGCATTTTCGTGATGTGCGCGGCACGGCGGAGGCGTTCGCCGAGACCTTCCACGACAACGGACCCACCGACATGGCCGCCGCGATGCACGCCTATCGCGACATCGGATTCACCGGCCCCATGCGTCCCGATCACGTCCCGCAGCTCGATGGCGAGGAGGATGGCGAGCCCGGCTACACGATGATGGGCCGCCTTTTCGCCTACGGTTACATGCGCGGGCTCATGCAAGCGACGCAACAATGACGAAACCAGAATTCAGAATGACGAATGAAGTCCGAATGACGAAAGGCTTGGTTATTGTGGCTTGGGCATTGATTCGTCATTCATCATTCTGGTTTCGTCATTCCATCTTTCCATGAAGCCTGAAGCATCTCCATCACCATCTCACGGCTGCCTTCCTCCATGGAAAACAGACGACCTGCCCGCTCCGCTGCCCTTCAGCCTGCGCAATGCGCTGCGCACCATCGGCCCGGGCGCGATCCTGCTCGTCGGGGCGATTGGCATGGGCGAGTGGATCGCGGGGCCGTTGTTTGTTGTGCAGCACGGTCGCAGCGTGCTGTGGATCGCCACGCTGGCCTTTGTGCTGCAATCGCTGCTCAATCTCGAAGCCGTACGCTACACGCTCTACACAGGCGAACCGGTGCTCACCGGCTTCATGCGGCTTAAACCCGGCGCGCGAGTGTGGGGCGTGTTTTATGCGCTCGCCGGTTTTGCCCAGCTTGGGATGCCCGCAGCGGCCGCAGGGTGTGCGGGCGTGACGTTTGCGCTGCTGCACGGTCGGGCGCCGGTGGATGGCGATGCCTCGATGGTGACGTGGATCACGGTCGTCATCACCTTGGTGTCGGCGGTCGTGCTCGCGTCGGGGAAAAAAGTTGAGCGCCTGCTGGAGCGATTGTCGTGGATGATGATCGTGTTCATCTTCGGCTTCCTTTTGTGGGTCAATTTCACCTTTGTGCCGATGAAGGACTGGAGCAGCACGCTAGCGGGCTTTTTCTCCTTCGGCGCGATCCCGGAGAAGGTCGATTTCGTCATGCTGGCCGTGTTTGCCGCGCTCGCAGGCAGCGGCGGCATCGGTAATCTCGCCATCGCCAACTGGTTTCGTGACAAAGGCTTCGGCATGGGCTCGAAAACGGGCAACATGGGCGGCGTGTGGAGCGTGGAGCAGACGCTCGCGCCGGTGGGCAGCGTGTTTCCGATCAACGCGGAAAACCTCCGCCGCTGGCGTGACTGGTGGCGCTACGCGATGATCGACCAGTCGGGCCTGTGGATGCTCGGCTGCATCGTGGGCATGTTTTTGATGACGAACCTCGCCGCGTCGCTGTTCCAGCCCGGCATGCAGGTCTCCGGCGTGGCCGCAGGCGTGTTCCAGGCGGCGGAGATGCGCAAGCTGTGGGACGGCTTCTGGTTCCTCGCGCTGATGAACGGATTTTGGATTCTGTTTTCCACGACACTGACGAATGTCGATGTGCTGGCGCGCGTGATCGCCGACATGGCATGGGCGGGCGGCGCGGTGCCCAGAAAGATGCCCGTGGGCCGGCTCTACGGATTGCTGCTGCTCGGCTTCACCGTGTTCGCCTGCTTCGGCGCATTCGTTGGCGATGCGAAACTGCTGCTCTCCATCCTCGGTGCCACCGCCGCGCCGCTCACGGCCTTCTCCGCGCTGCAAATCCTGCGCGTGAACACCACTCTGCTGCCGCGCGAGCTGCAACCGCCCTTGTGGCGCAAGATCGCGCTCGTATTGACCGCCGTGTTCTACGGCGCGGTTTCAGTGGCCATGCTCCAGCAGATTCTTTCCCGCTGAACCGCGCAGCAAAGGAAACCGCGGAACGATCCGTACCCGCTGTTGACTCACTCGAAGCCGTTCGCGCGCAGGAACTTCAGGCTCTCAGGAATCTGGTCCATCGAGGTGGGCGACTCATCCTCGATGAAATAATGCTGTACGCCGTTCTTGCGCGCGGCAGCGAGGATTGCGGTCCAGTCCATCTGGCCAGTGCCGAGCGTGACGTCGTTGGCGACGTCGGTCTTGCCGGTGAGGAAGCCAGTGGCGACGCCCTTCTTCAAATCCTTGAGGTGCATGAGCTTCCAGCGACCACTGTATTTTTCGAGCAACTTCACTGGATCCTGGCCTGGGAAGACGATCCACAGCACGTCCATCTGCATGGAGACGAACTCAGGTTTGGTCTCCTTCAGAAAGAGATCGAGCAGCGTGCCGTCGCCAAACGGCTCGAACTCGAAGCCGTGGGCATGGTAGAACATGGTGATGCCTTCCTTGGCGAGCGCCTCGCCCGCTTTGTTGAAGACAGCAATGGCGTCGCGGCACTCGGCTTCGTCAAAGCTGTCCTTGTGGTCGATCCAGGCGCAGCCGGCGTATTTGAGGCCGAGGGTCTTCGCTTCCTTCACCACGTTGTCGAGGTCGTTCTTGTAACGCGCGTACGGAAAGTGGCTGCTCACGGCCTTCAGGCCGCGCTGCTCGAGTTCTGCTTTGAATTGCTCGGCAGTGAGATTGTAGGTGCCGGCGAGTTCGACCTCCTTGATGCCGAAGTTTTTCACCTGATCGAGCGTCCACGGCACGCCGCGCAGGGTGAACTGGCTGCGCAGGCTGTAGAGCTGCAAACCGGCGGCATTTGGCGCGTCGGCGGCCTGGGTCTGAAAGGCGATGCTGAGAGCGAGAAGGATCGGAGCGAGTTTCATGGTGGAATGGAGTTTTGAAAATGAGACGGCGAATGTCACGCCGGAAATCTATTGACGCCGGATCGCGGCGGCGAAAGCACCATCCATTTGATCGTCGGGCGGGAAGCTCTGTCGCACCTTGATGGGTTCGTAGCCGCTCATGGATTCGAGGACGCTGGCGACGAGCCGTTCGTTCTCGGCAGGTTCGATGCTGCAGGTGCTGTAAACGAGGATGCCGCCAGGCTTCAGGACGCGCAGACCGTTTCGCAGCAGGCACTCCTGGGCTTGCGTCTGTGCCTGGATGTCCTCCAGCTTCAAACGCCAGCGCACATCGACGCGGCGGCGCATGACTCCAGTGTTCGAGCAAGGCACGTCGAGCAGAACGCGGTCGAACCCGTCCTGCGCGAAAGCAGGCATCGTTTCCTGTGACCAGTCGTGTTGTTCGATGCGGGCGTTGGTGACGCGGAGACGTTTCAAATTTTCGTCGAGACGACGCAAACGGCCCGGCGAGAAGTCGCAGGCGATGATTTCGCCCGTGTTGTCCATGAGCTGGGCGAGGAACGCGGTTTTACCGCCGGGAGCCGCGCAGGCATCGAGCACGCGCTGGCCGTGCTGCGGTGCGAGCAGACGCGGAGCGAGCGCGGTGCTCGGATCCTGCATGTAAACCTTGCCCGCGGCGAGTTCCTCTCGCGGCAGCGACTCGCAGACCATGAAATCCTCGGGCGCGGCGGTCATCCCGGGATGCAGGCGATTCACGCGGGCGCAAATCGGCGCGGGTTGCTGGTTCCACTCGCAAAGCGCGGTGGTTTTTTCCGCGCCGAAAATCGCCAGCCAGTGCTCGATGAGCCATTTCGGATGCGAAGTGCGTGTTTCGAGCGGCAAAGCAACGATCCGGGCCTGCAACTCGCTGGATTCACGGCAGGCGCGGCGCAGCACGGCATTGATCAGGCTACGGGCGCGACCGGTGGCGGCGACGGTTTCGTTCACGGCGGCATGCTCGGAAACCTTCAGGATCAAAAGCTGGCAGAGGCCGATGCGCAGGCCCCAGCGGCTGCGGTGGTCGAGGTGCTTGTTGTCGGTGAGCACTCCGACCCAGTGGTCGAGAAGCGAGAGATTCCGCAGCGTGGTGAGCACGATGTCGCGGAGGAAAGCGGCGTCGGAACCCGTGACATCGCATTCGCGCTGGGCGCGGTCGAGCAATTCGGCGGCAAAACGGTCCCCAGCCGCCCATTCACCCAAAACGTCGAGCGCCAGGCCACGGATCGGGGCGGGCGGGTGACGCTGCGGGGAATGCGGCTGGCGGTGTGGCATGCAGGGCATGACTAGGACGGCGTTTTGCCACGCACAAGCCGCCCTTTTCCCGAGGCGGGACGATTGTTTGACAAAGCCCCCGCCCCCTCCTTTATAGGCGCCCCCCTGTATTTTTATCGCCCAACCACGCCCGAACTATGGATTTCATCGCCAAAAACATCGCCGAAGTCGCCCCTTCCATGACCCTGTCCATCACCAGCCAGGCGAAGGCGTTGAAAAAGCAGGGGGTGGACGTTTTGAACTTCGGTGCTGGCGAGCCTGACTTCAACACACCCGCCCCGATCATCGCCGCCGCCGTCGAGGCGCTGAATTCCGGCAAAACCCGCTACACCGAGAGCGCCGGCATCCTCGAACTCCGCGAATCCATCGCCGCGAAGCTCATGGTGGACAACAACGTGCAGTACGAGCCCTCCCAGATCAGCGTGAACTGCGGTGCAAAGCATTCCTGCTACAACGCCATCCTCGCCGTCGTGAATCCGGGCGACGAGGTCATCATTCCCGCGCCTTACTGGACCAGCTATCCGGAAATGGTGCGCATGGTCGGCGGCATCCCGGTGATCGTCGAAACGAAGCGCGAGAACGGCTGGAAGATTACAACGGACGAGTTCGAGGACGCCATGTCCCCGATGACGAAGATGATCATCCTCAACACGCCCGGCAATCCGACTGGTTCCGTCTATACCAAAGACGAGCTGAAGGCGCTCGCCGAAGTCGCCGTGGGCGAGGACATCGTGATCCTCTCCGACGAAATCTACGAGAAACTCGTCTATGGCGGCAACGAGCACGTCAGCATCGCCTCCCTGAGCAAGGAGATCTACGACCACACGATCACCATCAACGGCTTCTCGAAGGCTTACGCGATGACTGGCTGGCGTCTCGGCTACACCGCCGCTCCGAAGAAGATCGCCGACGCGATCGACACCATCCAGAGCCACACCACCAGCAATCCGACGAGCTTTGCCCAATACGGTGCCCTCGCCGCGCTCCAGATGGACCAGCAGATCGTGAGCGACATGCGTGACGAGTTCGACGTGCGCCGCCAGTACATGCTCGGCCGCCTTTCCAACATCAAGAACGTCCGTGTCGTCGAGCCAATGGGCGCGTTCTATTTCCTCGTGGACATTGAGCAGACTCAGATCAAGAGCGTGAACTTCTGCGAGAAGCTGCTCAGCAAGCAGAAGGTCGCCATCGTTCCCGGTGTGGCCTTCGGTGCCGAGTACACCGTCCGCTTCAGCTACGCCACCGGCCTCGATGTGATCAACGCAGGCATGGACCGCTTCGAGGAATTCTGCGCGCAGCATTGATTTCTGGACCAAACGCCACAACCGCACACAACCGTCAACCGCACACGATCATGGGCATCTACAACAACATCGTCGAAACCGTCGGCCGCACTCCCCTGGTGAAATTGAACAAGGTCACCGCCGGCCTCAACGCCACCATCGCGCTCAAGTGCGAGTTCTTCAATCCGCTCGGCAGCGTGAAGGACCGTATCGGCATGGCCATGATCGAGGACGCAGAGAAACGCGGCATCTTGAAGCCTGACACCGTGATCGTGGAGCCCACCAGCGGCAACACCGGTATCGCGCTGGCCTTTGTCGCCGCCGCAAAAGGTTACAAGCTCATCCTCACGATGCCTGAAACCATGTCCTTGGAGCGCCGCACGCTGCTCGCGCTGCTTGGCGCCGAATTGGTGCTGACCGAAGGACCGAAGGGCATGAAAGGCGCCATCGCCAAGGCCGAGGAAATCGTCAAGTCCACGCCGAACGCCTGGATGCCGCAGCAGTTCGAAAACCCGGCCAACCCCGCCATCCACGCCAAGACCACCGCTGAAGAGCTGTGGGCCGACACCGATGGCAAGATCGACATCCTCGTCGCCGCCGTCGGCACGGGTGGCACCATCACCGGCTGCGTCGAAGTCATCAAACCGCGCAAGCCTTCCTTCACTGCCATCGCTGTCGAGCCTGAAGCCTCTCCGGTCATCAATCAGACACTCGCCGGCCAGCCCGTGCAGCCCGGCCCGCACAAGATCCAGGGCACCGGCGCCGGATTCGTGCCTGCCAACCTTCACCTGAAGGACAGCGCCGGAAGTCCGCAGATCACCGAGTGCATCAAGGTCAGCAACGACGACGCCTTTGCCATGGCCCGCCGCATCGCGAAGGAAGAAGGCATCCTCGTCGGCATCAGCACCGGAGCGAACGTCTGCGCCGCCATCCTGGTCGCCTCGCGCCCGGAAAACGCCGGCAAGCTCATCGTCACCGTCGCCTGCTCCACAGGCGAGCGTTACCTCTCCACCGCGCTTGCTGACGAGGCCCGTGCGAAAGTCGGCGCGTAACAGCGCAATGACGAAACCCGAATGGCGAATGACGAATGCCTGAGCACATGACCTGCTTCATCCGCTTCGTCATCTGAGCCTCGGCATTCATTCGTCATTCTGAATCGCCATTCGTCATTTCTTCAAGCCCACAGCTTCCATTCTCCGAAAGCCGCCCCTTATGTCCCAGCTCGACTCAATTTCCCAGGAAGTCCCCGCCACCGGGGTGGAAAAGTTTCTGGAGGACAACTTCCGCAAGCTCGTCTGGCTCTTCGTCATCGTGGTCGTCGGCCTGATCGCCTACGCGGTCATTCATCATCAAAACAAACTGAAGGCCCAGGCCGCGGCGGAGGCGTTCACCGGAGCCAAGACCGTCGAGGACTGTGATCTTGTCATCGCCCGGCATCCCGGAACTGAAGCCGCTGCGAATGCGCTGCTGTTGAAAGCCAGCCTGCTGTGGGACCAAAACAAAAAGAGTTCCTCGGTGGACGTGCTGCGCGCCTTCGTGGCGAAAAATGCGAACCATCCCCTGCTGCCGCATGTCCTGCTGAGCCTCGCCTCCAAGCTCGACTCGATGGGCGACCGCAAGGAAGCGCGTGATCTCTTTGAGCGCCTGACCAACGAGTTTTCCACCAGCGAAACCGCTCCTCTCGCCCAAATCCGCCTCGGCGATCTTCTCTGGGCCGAAGGCAAGCAGGATGAAGCCAAAAAGGCTTACGAAGACCTCGCCGTGAAATTCCCCGACGCGCCCGAATTCCAATCGTTGGGTGAAACACGCCTGAACTGGATCACCGCCGGGCTTCCCACCAAGGAGGTCGACCCTCCGCCTGCGCCAAAGGTCGAGCCGCCCCCGCCTGCTCCTGGCGTTCCCGCCATTCCCGGCATGCCCAAAATCAATCTGGCGCCTGGTGGCGGTCTCGGCGCCACCATCGCTCCTCCCGGCACTCCCGGCGCGCCAGCCATGCTCAAACCTCCTGCTCCAGTGCCTGCCATCCCGACACCTGTGAATCCGGCGCCAACTGTCCCCGCTCCAAAACCCGCGCCTGCTCCCGGTCCCTCTCCTGCGGCTCCGAAACCAACCACTCCGCCTGCGGTGACCACACCAGCAGTCCCAGCACCCGCTCCAGCAACTCCGCCAGCGCCAAAGCCCGCTGCTGCGACGCCTGCACCAGCATCACCCGCTCCTGCGCCGAAGTGATCTGTGCACGGACTGACTTCGTGCGTCCGCGCTCCGGGAAAGGCAGTGCGGGCCTCAATCGAACCTCCCTCGGTTCTGTCGTGACAAACTCGGCAAGTGCCGAGGCTTTTCAAATCATGCGGACTTCGCACCCTTGTTCCTCCGGCTCTTGATCCCAAAGTAGATCAGGGCTCCAATCGCCACACCGACGCCCACCAGTCGTTCCAGCCCTTCAATCAGACGCACTGTACTCTCTCGTTCTGACAAGGGCTCCGTTCGCAACTCAACTTTCGGTGACGGGTCATACAATGGACGGGTGTTGATGAATTTGTAGGCCACGTCTTCAAACAGAGATCGAACCTCGCGTTCACGCTGCTCCAGCGCTCCCACTTGCAACTGCACCGCCTCGCCACTCAGAGGATATTGAATGGACTCCACTATAAACTTTCTGCCATCCGGCAGAGGTTGGGAGAGGCGCAGGGTCTCGAGTTTGGAACCGCGCCAGACAAAATTCTGCACCGTCGGTGTGGCTCCCTTGAACTCAGCGGGATCGGCCTCTCCCATGCTTTTCGCCGGATCGATGACACCACGCAGTCGCTGAATTTGCAGGACCATCATGCCGTCCGCCTCGGTTTCCCCTGACTTGGTGTATCGGTAAAGGGTGTTTTTGTCCTCCTGAGCGATGGGAGCCTTTGCAAAACCCTCGGGAACGACAAATCAAAATCCAAACTTTTCGTCAACGATTTCTTCCGCGGCACCATGGCAGGCCATCGAGAGGAGTGAGATCGCAATCAGGTGATTCCATGTTTTCATAAGCAGGTGCTGGGTTCTGTGGAGGAGTGGCGAACGATCAAGCACCCAATGGCTTTCACGGCAGGAATGTATCACAGCCACTCGCCGATCACCGCGATGACCTCGTTGCGTTGCGCCTCGGTCAGTTCGCCGTAGATCGGAATGCTCAGCACTTCACCCGCGACTCGGTGCGACACATCGCAGCCGGCGCGTGAGCTGGCGGGCAGGTTCGCGAAGCACTGCTGCTGGTCGAGCGTGACCGGATAGTAGATGTCGCACCCGATCTTTTTCGCCACCAGATGATCACGCAGCGAGTCACGTTTGCCGCCGAGCACGCGCAGCGTGAACTGGTTCCAGATGTGCGAGTTGTGCGCGTAAGCAACAGGCAGCACGATCTTGGCGTTTTGCGTGACGAGCCACTCGTCCTGCGAATTCACGCACTTGCAGTGCGCCGGATTGGCCTGCACGACACCGGGGAGCTTGGACATCTCGGCGATGTAATGCGCTGCGTTGCGCTGGCGGTCGGCGGTGTATTGCGCGTAGCGCTTCAACTTCACGCTCAGCAGCGCGCACTGCAGCGTGTCCATGCGGAAATTGCCGCCGACGTAGTGATGGTAATACTTTGGTTTGCCGCCGTGCACACGCAGCACGCGGGCATACTCGGCGAAGTTGTCGTCATTGGTCACGAGCATGCCGCCGTCGCCGAAGCCGCCGAGGTTCTTGCTCGGGAAGAAGCTGTAGGTACCGAATTCGCTCATCGTGCCGGCCTGACGGCCCTTGTATTGCGCGCCGATGGACTGCGCCGTGTCCTCGATCACTTTGAGGCCGTGTTCCTTCGCCAAGGCGAGGATCGGATCCATGTCCGCGCATTGGCCGAACAGATGCACCGGCATGATCACCTTCGTTTTCGCGGTGATTTTCGCCCGCGCGTCGTTCACATCCATGTTGAAGCAGATCGGACAGACATCGGTGAACACTGGAATCGCTCCGAGACGCGAAACCGCGCCCGCCGTGGCGAAAAACGTGAACGCCGGGCACAGCACCTCGTCACCCGGCTTGATGTCCAGCGCCATGAGCGCCAGCAGCAGCGCATCCGTGCCGGAGGAAACCGACAGCGCATGCTTCGCGCCCGTCATCGCCGCCACTTCCTTTTCAAACGTCTCCATTTCCGGTCCCATGATGAACCGTCCGTGATGCAGCACCTTCGTGAAGGCGGCCTGGAGTTCGGATTCGAGGGGGAGATTCTGGGCGTTGACGTCGAGGAGCGGGACCATGGGGAATGACGAATGAATGAATGACGAATGCCGAATGCGCCAGTGATTCCTCACTCCGCCAGCTTCGGGTAAAGCAACAGCCAGCGAATCATGCTTCCCACGCACAAGCTGGCTACATTCGCCACCATAGAAGCCTTCCAATAACGCGGGACATTCCAAAGACGGCCCCATAAACCTTCCACCGTGATCACAAAGGTCTCCGCGACGATCAACAGCGGCACATAGGGGCTGGTTTGCCACGGCAGGCAGAACCAAATGACCGGATGCGTGAGCGTGCTCGCGCCGAAGGCATACGTCGCGCGTTTGGGAGCGGACAAAGTGTGCGCCGCAATCCAATACAAGGGCGCTTCGATGACCTGCGTGAGCAGAAAGGCGGTGAGCCAGTCATTCACGCTCATCAGCCGTCCTCCCGATGACAGGCCGCTCCACAAACAACCACGTGGCGGCGATGAGCTCCAGATAGCCGTGAAACAGCGCCATGCGCAGATAATTCTCCCGCGCGGCGGCCAGATCCGCCACGGCCCACACGGCGATGCCAAACGCGATCAGCACCGAAACGATCATCAAAGGTGTGCCGAGGTCGGCGGTTAACGCACGCGCGCTTGCGCGGAAAGTGCGCGGCGTTGCTTGGGGGCGGTCATCTTCCGGAATCAATCGCAACCACACGCCATAGTGAACAGATTGGGCAAAGGCGAAGAGCAGCACCAGTCGTGTCGCCCAAGGTTCCGCCATGCCAGGAGCCAGAAAGGACACGTGATAGCCCGGTCCCAGTCCTTCCGGCTGCCAGACAAAGCCCTGCGCCCAAGGCGTGAGCCATCCGGTCAATAGCAATGCGGAAACGGCGAGAAACAGCAGCGGAACGGTCATTTGACCGGGCACACATCGCGGTCTCCAGTACCACCACAACATAACGGCGATGAAATTGTGCAGATGCGCGAAGATGATGCCGGCGGCGTCTCCAGCGGCACACGCACCTGCCACGAGCAGCCCCGTGAATCCAAGTGCCGCCAATCTGCGCGTCCATGGGCCATGTGAAATCAACGCAGCGATGCCAGTTGCCGCTAATCCGCACGCGACACTGTGAAAGCCCAGTCCCGCAAGCAGCAACAGCGTGCCGACGAGCAACCAACCACCGCGGCGGCGATGCAATCCCGGTCGCAGCACCAAGTAACGCACATCTGCCACGAGATGCGGCACACCGAGCAGCACCGGGCCAAGCGCCAGCAGCCAGAACGGCGAGATCAGCGTGGCCATGGCGGAGAAAACGACCATGCCGCAGCCGGCGGCGAGTACTCGCAGATCGCGCCTTCGTACGAGAGGTCGCGCCAGTGGTCCCAACAGCTTCAAAAAGCCCCAGCGCAATCGATCCAACGGCCCCAGCACCGTCGTCGCGGCGGCGATGAGTTGTGGATCACGATTCATGAGATGAGGATTGACGCTCGTTTCGCCGACCGTCATGATTTTGTCCGTCATGAGCATCAAACGCCATCTTTTTCCCTTGGTCGGTGCACTCATCCTGATCGCCGACATTCCGCCAGGCCCCGGCCCCAGACCGAGACCTGACCAGCCTTCTCCACCACCTTCCAGCCCCGGCTGCACCATGAGCAGAGCCGGACAGGTGGCGCAGGCCGTTGAAGCAGCGAAGCGACACAGAGCTTGATGAAGAGCCAGGCGGCTCTTCTCACATCCGCTCTGTCGTCTGAATGCCCAGAAGGCCGAGGCCGGTTTTCAGAACGCGGCTGGTGGCTTCGCAGAGGGTAAGGCGCGTGTTTTTCACCGAGCCTTCGGCCCGCAGCACGTTGCAGGCTTCGAAGAAGGCGTGGTAAGCCGATGCGAGTTCGTAGAGATAATTGGCGAGCAGGTTCGGACGATGATCGTCGAGGATGTCGTGCGCGCTCTCGGCGAATTGCGCGAGCTTCATCGCGAGCGCACGTTCAGCTGGCTCGGTGATGGTGAGTTCGTCGGTGAGCGTGACCGCGCCATCGAGCTTGCGGAAGATGGAACGGGTGCGGACGTAGGCGTTGAGCAGGTAGGGCGCGGTGTTGCCTTGCATCGACAGCATCTTGTCCCAACTGAACTTGTAGTCCGTGAGGCGGTTCTGACTGAGTTCGGCGTATTTCACCGCGCCAGCGCCGATGATGCGGGCGATCTCGTCTTTTTCAGCATCGCTGAGGCCCTGGTCTTTTTCGTCGGTGGCTGCGCGTGCGCGTTCGATGGCCTCGTCGATGACTTCGAGCAGGCCCACGGTCTCGCCGCTGCGGGTTTTGAACATCTTCCCGTCCGGCCCCAAAATGCTGCCGAAGGCGATGTGAATCATTTTCGTTGTCACCCCGCGACGCTGAGCGGCGGCGAAGAGCTGGCGGAAGTGAAGCTGCTGCGGCGCGCCGACGACATACCAGATCTCGTCGGCTTTCCATTCCTTCACGCGATGATCGATCGTGGCGAGGTCTGTGGTGGCATAAAGGAAGCCGCCATCGCCTTTGCGGATAATGCAGGGCGCGGCCTTCCACTCGTCCTTCTCTTTGATGAGGAAGGGATCGTTCTCCGGCTTAACGCTGCCATCGCTGAAGATGACCGTGGCGCCATCGCTGATGGTGGCGATGCCTTTCTCGAGCATGTCGGCCACCAGTGGCGCGAGCGCGTCGTTGTAGAAGCTTTCGCCGAGGTAGTGGTCGAATTTGATGTCGAGCGCGCCGTAAACTTTTTCGAGCTGTTCGAGCGTGAGGCGCACGCATTCCTTCCAGATTCCGAGATTTTCGGCGTCTCCCTGCTGCAGTTTCACCAGTTCACCTTTACAGACTTCGAGCACAGCCTCATCGGCCTTCGTGGCGGCGTTCACGGCTTTGTAAACGCGCACGAGTTCGTGAATCGGGTCTTTCTTCAGCGCCTCGTGATCGAGCTGTGTCTTCCAGCCGTGGATGATCATGCCGAACTGAGTGCCCCAGTCGCCGACGTGATTGTCGGTGATGACCTTGTGGCCGATGAAGCGCGCCACGCGTGCCAGCGAGTCACCAATGAACGTACTGCGGATGTGGCCGACGTGCATCGGTTTGGCGATGTTCGGTGCAGAGAAATCGATGACGATGGTCTTCGCCTTCTCCACCTGTGGAACACCCATGTGGTCGTCCTTTGTGATCAAAGCGAGGCGTTGCGCGAGTGCGCCGGGGCTAAGGGTGAAATTGAGGAAGCCCGGGCCGTCCACCGTGGTTTTCTCGCACAGATCGTCCACCTGAAGCGTCGACTTGATCTGATTGGCCAACGCAACCGGGTTCGTCTTGAGCTGTTTCGCCAATGTCATCGCCGCATTGCTCTGGTAGTCGCCATAACGCGTATCGGACGCGATGACGACACTCGGCGTGAAACCTTCCGGCAGGCTGATGCCTGCCGCGGTGAAGGCGGCTTGGAGACGGGACGTGAGCAGGGCGCGAAACATGGGGCGCGCATTTTGAATGCCGAATGGCGAATGTCGAACGCGGAATTACACCCGGCGGACCTCGTCGGCGCTGGTCAGCGTGTGGGTCTAATTCAACGACAAAGCCGGGCTGCGGCCACATGACAGGTCGATCAGTATGGCGCGTTCGCGACAGGCTTCCATCGTCTGTCGTAGCATTGATCCACTTGAAGCGACTTGATGCTCTCGGCCATTTTTTCAAGCGTGGGAGAAGTGGATTTGGTCAGCACGACCACACCTGAAGAATCGGTGACCTGAAGGGCCCAGCCGTCGTACTTGTAGCCGAATGTGGCCCCGGTGGTGTCATACTGGGTCATGATTGATTTCGCCTCGCTCTCCAATGCCTGGGCCGGTGAAAGCACGACGTCAAAATCATGGCGGAGCATGACTTTGTAGATTCCGCGTTGCGCGGCGCTTTCGCCGATCAGAAAGAACATGGCCTTGCAGTCAGAGTAGACCTGTTGCGTGGTGGTGTTGGTCAGCTTGATCTTTGGTGTGATGACCTGCGTCACATCATCAAAATCACCTCCCTTGACACGCGACGGACGTCCAATGGTCACGTCTGTCCGCACTCCTTTGGAGAAGGCGATCTTGGGGGAGCTTGATGAAGCAGTCGGTGTCGTGGCGGCGGGAGGAGGCATCACGAGCGGTGTGATGGGTGCTGGAGGAGTTGACGCCCTCGGTGGAGCGGCAGCCGCGACTGCGGGCGCCGGTGACGGGGCAGCGGCATTGCCAGATGAGGAAAAAGCAGATGCCACGACTGTCGCGAAGGGCTTTGGATCACCGAGACTTGTGAGCAACGCGTTGCACATGGCCTCGCCAACACGATTTCCCGCCTGCTGACGTTGCGCGGCGAGGCTCTTCACGGAAACCTCAAGGGTCTGGCGCGCGGTGGCGGCTGTTTCCTGGCGTTTGGTCTCGAGTTGGGCGAGTTGCTGCCGGTAGATGCCACGCAGGCGCTTGTGCTCGCCCGAAGTGGCGGGATCGGTGGAAGCATCAGGCACAGGCATGCCTTTGGCGATGGCGTCTGCCTCGGCGTTCATGTCGATCTGCTCTTTTGGTGAACCCGCCGGGACGGAACGCTTCAACGCGGCGCCATACTTGGTGGTGAGATCGAGCACCTGGGTGCGTAGCTGGTCATCATCGATGATCGAGCCGGGCGGAACGGCCTTGCTGCGAAGCTCGGCGAGTTCGGGGTCAACGCTGTTGAGTTTCGCAATTTGACGCGCAGCGAAGGCCTGGATGCCCTGGTCGGTGCCGAGTTTGCCCAGATCCGGCAAACGGACGACGAAGACATCGAAGTCCTCCGGCCTGGCATGGTTCATATCCAGGGGGAAACCGGTCACCGTCAGCCACTGGCTGTCTTTGGAGACGCTGATCTGATTGGCACGGACGCCGATGTTTGTTTCCGCCAGCTTGGTGCCGGTGTCTGCCTCAAAGAGATGCAAAGAGCCATTGCTGTAACCTGCAACGATCAGCCGGCCCGCCGCGGTCCATGCGGAGGCTTGTGTGGAAGCCTGCGGCGGCGGATTGATGTTATGACGCGTTTTCAGATCAGGGACATCCAGCAGATAAAGTGTCCCAAGCCCTCCGAGGATGGTGGAGCCATCAGGCGAGAGGGACAGTCTGTTGCGAATGTTGGTGTAGTCGGGCAGCGGGCGGATGAGATGATGATCGGGGACGGAGAACAGGGCGGCATAAGCCTTGTCCGGCACCATCGGCGGCGGCGAAGTTCCTGCCGCCTGGTTGGTGCCCGGTTTCATCGAACTGCCTATCACGAGGAGCTGGGAAGGAGAGCCTGAAGTGTTTACAGGCAGCGGAAAGACATGGAAGGCAGCGCGGGGCCACTCACTGAACTGCTGCAGGACGGCCCCTTTGGCAGGATCCCAGTGATACACACCGCCATTGGCATCGCCGCAAAGCAGGTAGGCCGATTTGAAATCACCAGACCACACCACATTGGTCAATGTGGTGGTCGGAGATTTGATAAGGGCTTTGGATTGCCCGCTGTCCACGTCCAAAATGGCAACCTGATCCGTGCGGTAGGACCACACGAGCACCTGATGGTTCTCGGGATTGGCCGCGATGCCGTGTACATCGCCGACCGGAGAGGGGTAGCTGCGAAGGCGCGTGCCGGAGGCGAGATCCCAGACCTGAAGGGTGTCATCGTGGCCGCCAGAAATGGCGCGACTTTGATCAGGGAGAATGGCGTTGGCGTAAACAAGCTCAGTGTGGCCTTTGAGGCGTTTGAGAACGGCAAAATCCCCGGCCTCGGGTTTGAAGGGTTCACCTGGGCTGCTGCTGACAACTGTTGGGGCTGCCACCTCCGGAGTTTGGGGCTTGTTCCGCGGCACCTCTGCCTTGGATTCGGGAGACTGGGGCTCGGATTTGGCTTTCGCTTGTGTTTCGCCTGGGGCGGACGTGGTCCCACCAGTGCGTTGCTTTTGGACAAACCAGCCGCCAACCACCAACAAAGCGATGCATGCGGCCGCCCACACCCACTTTCCAGCCCCGCCCGTTTGCTCGGGCTGATGACGCACCTGCGGTCTGACGCGGGCTTGAAGATGAGGAGGGGGAGGACGATGCACTGGTGCCGTCGTGACGGCGGGTTGGATGGCAACAGCGTTGAGAAAGGCTTTGATCTCGCTGCACTGCTGAAAGCGACGCGCCGGGTCCACCATCATGCAGCGGCTCACCACGCTGGCGAATTCAGGCGGCAGATTCTGTCCTGCCGCGGCCCCCGCTGCCTGGGGTGTGAGCCCGGTGAACATCTCGTGGATCACAATGCCCAGCGCGTAGATGTCCGCACGATGATCCACTTGTGCGCCGGTTTGGAGCCGTTCCGGGGCCACATAATCTGGAGTGCCATACTCGTCTCCACCCGAGGCATCAGCATTCCTGTCGCGGGCGAGCCCAAAATCGACAATTTTTGCCTGCCAGTTCTCGGCGATGAGGATGTTGGCAGGTTTGATGTCACGATGGACGACACCATGCTGGTGCGCGTATTGAAGCGCGTCACAAAGCTGGGTGACGAGGCTGCGTATCTGCGGCTGTGTGAGTTCACCGCTTTGAATGACGCGATGCAGGTCAAGGCCGTTGACGTGCTCCATCACGAGGTAGAGTTGGCCCTGGCTGGTCTGGCCGAAATCATGCACTGCGGCGATGTGGGCATGTGTGAGCCGGGCCATGGAACGTGCCTCGGTGATGAAACGGGCAGCGTCCTCCTCATTGAGAGAGGCTGAGGCGGGCAGCAGCTTGATGGCCACCCAGCGGTCAAGCGCAGTTTGTCTGGCAAGGTAAACCGCGCCCATGCCGCCGATGCCGAGAATATCGTGAAACTCGTATTGAGGCAGCAGGGTGCCCATCTCCTCCAATGTCGGGAAGGTGGCTGCTTCCATTGGCACTTCGGATTCCGCTGGCTCTTCCGTGGGAGAGATCGGGGCTTCGGATTCGTCACTCATAAGAGGAAGGGGTTCTGGATTTGGGTGAATCTTAGATGACCTGAGGTGAATTACTCAACCAGTAAACAAGTGAGAAAACGCGATTAGTCCATTAAAACGCCTACGTATCGGCACCCTTGCAACCTTGATCTTAAAACTCAACAAGGGTGCAGGGTCGTTTTTGTAAACGGCGACGAGGGAAGTTTTGTTATGGTGCTTTTATATCCAACGCACCTCGTCGGCACTCGTGAGCGTGTGGTTGGAACCATTGGCGAGTTCGAGGATGAGGTGGCCTTCCTCATTCAAATCGAGGACGCGGCCAAAAACTTCTCCCTGAGGTGCGTTGGCGCGGATTTGTTTGCCGAGAAGCCAGCTCCGTTCGCGGACTTCGGCCACAGCGGTGCTGAAGTCGTCGAGACGTTGAAATTCGGTGTGCAAGGCTTCCAACACGCGGGATGCGAGCGCGTTGCGGTCGATCTCGTGGATGAGTGGTGACGAAAGCCGTTTCAGCAGCGATGTGGCGGGCAGATCAGACGGAAATTCGGATGCATTGACGTTCAAACCGATGCCTAGGACGAGGCGCATGCCGTTTTGGATCGAAACGGTCTCGGCGAGCAAGCCGCTGACCTTGAGGTCGTGCAAATACACGTCATTGGGCCACTTGATGCGTGGCTGCAGCGGCAGTTCGGCCTCGATGGCCTTGCAGATGGCGAGAGCGGCCAGGGTGGTGATGCGCGGCCATTTTTCGAGCGGTGCCGCGGGTTTCAACAGCAGCGAGAACATCAGATCCTTGCCACGCGGCGCGATCCAGCGGTTGTCGCGGCGTCCACGACCGGCGGTTTGCGATTCGGTGAAGACGACGGTGCCGACGGGCAGTTCCGCGGCGTTCGTTTTGAGCCAGTCGCTGGTGGAGCCGACCTCGTCGAGCACGCTGACACGCCAAGGGAGCGCAGGATCGTTTAAAGCGTCGGCGGAAAGCGGAATCATCGAGCCTCAGCGATCACTGCGGCTCATCACGCTTGAACCATTTGTCGAGCAGTCCCTTTTTCCTGGCTTTCGTCGGCTCGGGAGTCGATTGAGTTGCGGAGCGCGGAGCAACTCCTCCGGCTGGAGGTAAAAGGTCGTTGGGCCTTTCACCCGCAGGCATGGCGCGGGGCACAGGTGTTTCGGGCATGCCCTCAAAGCCAGCGGTGATATCGAAGGTGGTGGTAGTATCTCCCACGCGTGCCTGTTCCAGAAAATGAGCGGGACCATCGGGGAGAATGCGTGGCTGGACGAAGATCATCATCTCTCGACGTTCCTTGCTTTTGTTGGTGCTGCCAAAGAGATGCTTGATGATCGGGATGCGGACGAGGAACGGCAGGCCGCTGTTGTTGTTGGTATCGCGCTCGGTGATGAGGCCGCCGAGCATGACGGTGGCCTGATTGGCCACGATGAGGCTGTTGATCATGCCCTGCTCGGAGATGTTTGGCACCTTGTTGCCGCTGATGGTGCTGAAGCCGGAGACGTCGTTGTTCTGCTGCTTGAACTCGAGCATCACCTCGTTGTCGTTGAAGATGTGCGGTGTGATGTCGAGCTGGAGACGGACGGGAATGTACTGGGTGGTGGAGGTGAAGCCGAGGCCGCCACCAACGACACCGCCGTTCGTGTAAGTCTGGCCGGCAATGGCAATCTGCTGGCCGATGTAGATGCTGGCGGGCTGATGGTTGAGGGCGGTGACCGTGGGCTTCTGCAGGACGTGGAAGCGTTTGGAGCTCTCCAAGGTTTGAAGGAAGACATTGAGACTTCTGTTGATCTGGCCGTAGGCGGTGAGCCCGCTGAGCGTGGCAGGGCCGTTGGCGGCGAGGAAGCCTGCGATGTCCCGAAGGTTGGCAGGATTGGCGAAGGCGGTGCCCTGGGTATTGAGGACACCACCCACCAAGCCATCCTCACCCACCTTTTTGAGCGTCTGAATCCAGTCGAGGCCGAAATTGAAATCGTTGCCGAGTGTGAACTCGCCGATGATGGCGGAGATGAATATCTGACGCGGGCGGACATCGAGTTCGTCGGCAAGCTCCTCCAATGCCTGGATCTGATCCGGCGGGCCGCTGGCGAAAAACTTCGAGCTGGCGGGATCGGCGATGACGAGGGTGTTCGCGATGAGGACGCTGAGAGGTTTTTTGGTGATGTCCAACTGCGGGGTGGAACCTGAACCGAAGGAAGATGAACCTCCGAGGCCACCCATGCCGCCGAGACCGTTCGTGTTGTTGCCGAACATGGAGTTGCCGGTGTTGCCAAAGCCGGTGTTGGTGGGCTGGGTTGTGGTCCGGTTGGTGTTGTCCTGCTGCTGCGGCACACCGCTCTGGGAGCTCTTGGAGTTTCGTTGCAGCGCCTTTTCCGCGATGCTGAGAAAAACCGTGAGGTCGAGGTAGTTCAGGCGGCGTGAGAAATACCGGCGTGTGGTGGACTCTGCGTCGAGTTCCTTGATGAGGTTTTCGATGCGCTGCATGTCCACGGGGCGCGCGATCACGAGAAGGCTGTTGGTCCGCTCGACAGCCTGGATGATGGGCTTGGATGCCTCGGGGCTCACACCGCCGAGCGATGCGGAACCACCTGTGGTCACGCCACCGGGGACGGCAGGAGCCACGCCTGCGGGCTGCCCCACAGGACGATTGACCGGCGCACTGGTTTTAACTCCAGCGCCGCCTGAACCTCCGCCGAGCCCCAACAACGCGTTGAGTTGCTCAACAACCTCGGAAGGGCTGGAACGCTGAAGGACAAAGGTCTTCTGGATGGTGTCCATGGGGGGGACATCCACCTGCTTGGTGAGATCCAGGTACGCACGGATGGTCTGGGATGCCTCGGTGATGACGAGCGCCCGCGCATTGGCCATGGCGAGTATTTTGCCATAAGGGTGCAGCGGAATGAGCTGCTGCAGCGCGGTGGATGCCTCCTCGGCCTGGAGATAGTTGAGCTGGATGACGTGGGAGACGACCTGGTCGGTGTTCGGGAGGTCCTCGGAACGCAGAATTACCGGAACCCCCTGCGTGGAAGGCATGGTGCCCTGCTCGGCGGCCACAAGCTTGAAGAGATCAGGACCGCTCGGTACCAGAGCGTAACCGTGCATGAGCAGGCCTTTTTCGATAATGCTCTGGTACTCGTCGTTGGTGAACTCACCCGGCACCTCGATGGTGACAGTGGCGTTTTCGAGGCCACGGTCCTTGAGCACACGGCGTTTCGTGACACGATAGTATTCGTCCAGCACCTCGGTCAGGGGCGTGGCAGGAAAACCAATGGTGTTTTTCCCGGAAGCGGCGGGTTGCGGTGTCGCGGGCTGCTGGGGTTGGGGTGCCGGCGGCTTTGGCACCGTGGGAGCCGCCGCCGCTGCAGGGGCAACAGCCGGGGGCTGGGCAGGCTGATTCGGAGCGCCAGGCCGGATGCGCGGCGGTGGCGGCACTGGAGCTGTCTGGGCCGTCACAAACACGGGAGCGAGGCCGGCAACGGCCACGCAAAGCAAAGCAAGAAGGCGTGATGAGTTCATGAGGGCGGCGGAGAAATTCACTGCGTGACCGGGGCATTGGTCACCGGCGCGACAAGACGTCGGCGCACGGGCACCGGCGGAATGTTGGAACTGCCCGCCTGAGAAACGAGTTGCGTGGGACTTGCCGGAGCCTGCTGCTGAGAACCGGACGAGACGGTAAGGTTGACATTACTGCCACCATTCGAAATCGGGGCGGTCAAAGTCAACGTGCCTGCAACTGAGCCCGACTGGGAAGGCGAGGTCACGGCAGCAACCGCCGGAGCACTCAACACACCACCAGCACCCGAAGGAACCGCCGGATTCACACTTCCAACCCGAGGCATGGTTGGCGGCGGAGCGGCTGGCAATGTCACACGAACAGGCTGGCCGGGTAGCTGTGGCTGGATGCGCTGCTGCACACCTGGTGCCTGACCCGGCATGGGCACTTGGCGTTGCTGCAGCATCTGTGGTGTGATGCCGCCCTGGGGAACCGCTCCCCTGGCATTGCCAGCAGCGGCCACCTGCATCAGATAGCTGTTATCGTAGTGCAGTTCGGTGGTTTCCGAACCGAGCACCACTTGGGCGGTGGTTTCCTTGCGGCTGTCACCGACCTTCACACTGACCAGCTTCATGCCATTCTCCGCAGGCTGTCCCTGCTTCAGACGGGTGCGCTCGTGGGTCTTCACATTGACGACCACCACGGTGGGATTGGCAGTGTCGCCATACACGGCGCCGATGGCCAGATCCTTGGCAAACGAGGCGTTTTCAATGACGGCGGGAGCAGTCTTCAAGGTGAACGGATTCTTCTGCCAGCCAGCCTCATAACGCTCCACCGGATACACCTTCGGCGGTGTGAATTCAGCAGCTTCCTGTGCGCAAGCCACGCCACAGGCCGACAGAACAAGGATGACAAGCACGCCTTTCATGACCCCGCCTCCTTGCCTGTTTGTGGTGCTTCAGTGGCGGTGACAACGGGCGCATGACGACGGTTGACGCGCACCGTGGCCACGACCTTGGACTTGTCCTGCGTGTCCGGTGTGATTTTCAACTGCGACACCAGTCGGAACGACTCCGGCGAGAGCTGGCCATGCAGCCACCGGAACACATCGGGCAGCTCACCCAACACGGTGAGCGTCACACCCACCTCGTGATAGTACACCTCATGCACGGCCTCGTGGAGCTGCTTCTTCTGCACGGTGAGATGATTTTCCGACGCCGACGCGAGCAACTCATCCAGCAGCGACTGGCTGGCCTGGTTCTCGCTGCTCATCGCCGGCTGATGGGCTTTCAGCCACGCCAGACGTGCATTCCACAATCCAGCCTCGGCCAGCATTGCGGTTGCCTCCCGCTGCTGAAGTTCCAGCGTTTCCGCCCGCCGGTCCAGGGCACCCTGGCGGCGCAGCAGCATCTGCGTCATGATCGCACCGCCGCAAACAGCGGCCAGCACGCCGAGGATGGCAATCAGCCTGCGCTCACTGGCCTTCATTGGCGGCCTCCCCGTTGATTGTTCCCACAGCGCGGAATTCAGCACGGTTGTCCTCGTCCCGGATGCGCGGCACCGGGAAATTCCAAGCGTAGCGCTGCAACGGCTTGCACGCGGCCAGCTTGTCCTTGAAGCCGAGCGCGTGATTCACCGTGGTGGCCTCGCCACCGACGACGAGCTTGCCACCGTCCATTTGAAACTCCTTGAGACGAATGCCTTCATCCGGAAGCAGCGAGACGATCTGATGAAAAATCTCCACAGGATAGAGATTGGGGTCGATGGCTCCCTCCATCTCGAACCAGTTAGTCTGCGCCTCGCGCACCGTCTCGATTTCCGGCTGGCGTGCGGCAATGGCGGCAGAGGCCGAATTGATCTGCGATTCACGCCATTGCAGCCGCAACCACCAGGCGGCGAAAAAGCACACATACACCGCCGCGGCTGCCGCGATCATCATCATTCGCTGCCGCCGCGCCTGCTGCTCACGTCGAGCTGCCGCCACCTGCACCGGCAGCAGGCTGCTGGCCTCGGCCGGAAGCACCGGATCGGGTCGCGCGCATTTGTCGAACACCGCCTCATCAAACAAGCAGGCCATCTGCGGCACGAAATCCGTCTCGCACGCCGTCCACACCTCCACCTGCTGCAGGTTCACCGGAAACTCATGCGCCAGCAGCGCCTGGAACACATCGCGAATTTCCAGCGCCGCATCCGCATCCAGCACACGCGCGGTCAGCACCGCCGTGTGCAGCAGGGTTTTGCGATGCGTGAAGGCCACCACAAAACGTCCGAGCTCCTTCCACACCGCCATTCCATCGGATGGCAGCGGCAGCAGCCTGGCGGATGCCTCGAAGCGTTGAAACAAGGCCGCGCGGTCCCATTGCAGCCCGGGCACCTCTTCCGCGATCGCCACGGATGCGATCAACAACTGCTTCTCAGTCTCCTTCACGGGCCAGAAGGCCCAGGGCGTGGAGCCGTCAACATGATCAATGCCGAGCGCCTCCCAGCGCAAGGCCACCGCTCCAGCGACATCCTGATCCGGGCCTTCCCGCTTCAAGAACCAAAACGGCGCGCTGTCCAGAGCCAGCGTCTCAATGCCCAGCACTCCCGGCGCATGCGAGCTGTGCTCCGTCCGGCGGCAGATGCCGTTGGCACCACACGTCCACGTCTCCCGGTTTTCCTCTCCAGGAAAACTGAGCACGTTTGGGGACTGACGGTTGAAGGACATGAAAAATGAGTTGTTTCAGAGTGCGTTGTTCCGGCTCACAGGAAACTCGCTCCATTCGGAAATACGGGCCGAACCGCCACTCTGACTGACGAGCACTGCGATGCCACAAAAATCATCTCCCGCGCGACCAACGCTCTCAATGCGCCGCGTCTGCCCTTGCAGCGTGAGCAACGGCGTGATCTGCGCCGCCTGATCTCCAGAAAGCCCCAGAATCACCAGCGCCTGCTCCAGGTTGGTCAGCGGCGTGTCGTCCTGCGTGAATGGCACGCCATCCGGCCCGGAGCGCGTTTCCACGAGCTGTTCCGCATTGCCAACTGAAGCACCGGTGAGCGAGGCAATCACACTCGCTGAGGCTGCATTGATGTCGAGTTGGCCGCTGCCTTTCAGCGTGAAACAATCGCGCCAGTCAGGCTTCACCTCGTACACTTTCTCGAAGTTCTTCACCAGCTCCAGATCGTCGAGCGAGGCAAACGCACGGTTGAACGGACGGTCGCTGAATCCTTCCTGCTCGTAGTCGAGTTTTTCGGCGCTGTCGGGGCGTCGTTTCAGATCATCAGGATCACGCCAGTCCATGAGCGCCGCCGCCAGGCCCTGCGCGTCAGCCGGAGACATGCCCCAGCGGTTGAAAATGTTTTCCAGCACCGGCAACCGCTCCTCGGTCAGCAGCATGTTGATGTTCAAACGGCCTTCCTCCGTGCTGAGCACGGCGTTGAAGGACTCCAAGGCCGACACCCTGCGCTGAAGCAGCGGATCACCGGCCTTGATCAGCGGATGGGCGGCCACGGCCACTCCCATCTCCGCCAGTTGCCGTGCCCGCAGACTGCCTGCACGCTGGCTTTGCATTTCACCATCACGCACCGCCACCGCCAGCCCGGTCACGATGATCAACGACAATGTCGCCACCAAGCAGAGCACCGCCAGCAGGACCGATCCGCGGCGATGATCCCCTGAACGCAGTGGCGAGGATGATTTGGGGTGCGATTTCAAAAAGTTCCGGCAAACGCCCTCCCGGGAGGCGAGGCGTTCTTTAAGGTGCTTTCTGGCCGGGAAATCGCAATCAGAACCTTTGGGCACCAGCCGCCCCCTCCCAAAGGGGCAAAAACGTCACGTTTACAGGTGAAATGCCACCTCATCGCAGCAGCAAGCCGCCCTTCTCCGCATCGAAGCTGTCCTCCCACTTCGCCACCACGAGCGTGGCCACCGTGTTGCCCACCAGATTCGTCAATGCACGTGCTTCTGACATGAAACGGTCGATGCCGATCAGCATCGCCAGCCCGGAGACAGGAATCCCCGTGTCGATCGTCGTCAAGGTGGCCACCAGTGTGATGAATCCCGCGCCCGTGACCCCCGCCGCGCCCTTGGAGGTCAACAGCAGCACCACGAGCAGGCCGAGCTGCTGCCAGAGCGTGAGGGATGTGTTCGTGGCCTGGGCGACAAACAGGGCCGCCAGGGTCAGATAGATGCAGGTGCCGTCCAGATTGAAGGAGTAACCGGACGGAATCACCACGCCGACCACCGACTTGTCGCAACCATGCTTCTCGAGTTTCTGCATGAGCTGCGGCAGCGCCGTCTCCGAAGAAGACGTGCCCAGCACGAGCAGCAGCTCGTCCTTGATAAACACAAGCACCTTCCAAAGGCTGAACCCGAACCCGCGGCAGACCAGACCCAGCACCACGAAGACGAACAACCCGCAGGTCACGTACACACAGCCGAGCACCTTCGCCAGCTTCAACAATGTGCCCGGACCTTCGGAGCCGACCGTGAAGGCCATCGCGCCAAACGCGGCCACGGGCGCCACCTTCGTGATCATCGCCACGAGCTTGAAAAACACTTCGCCCACAGCGTGCAGAAGCTCCAGCACGACCTGTCCGCGCTCCTGCATCTGACACATCGCGATGGCGACCAGGACAGCGAGAAAAAGCGCCGGCAGCACCGATTCATCCGTGAACGCGCCGACAAACGACTTCGGCACGATGTTCATCAAGAATGTGACCGTGCTGCTGTCGTGCGCCTTCTCCGCGAACTCGCCGATCTTGGCCGTTTCCTTGGTGGTCACCTCGGAATGCATGCCTGAGCCTGGCTCGGCGACGTTCGCCACCAGCAGACCGATGACAAGCGCCAGCGTCGTGAGAACCTCAAAATAGATCAGCGCCTTCAGCCCCACGCGTCCCACGCGTTTCAGATCGCCCATGCTCGCGATGCCGCTGACCACGGTGCAGAAAATGATCGGTGCGATCAGCATTTTGATCGCCTTGATGAAGGTGGCGGCCAGCGGCTGCATCTTGATGCCGACGTCCGGATAGAACAGCCCCAGCGTCACGCCGAGCACGATTCCGATCAGCACCTGCACATAAAGGATCTTCAGCCATTTCATGGCCGCCGATGCTGGCAGGTTCATCACAAAAGCCAAGGGGCAATGTCACGCGGCCGGCCAAAACACCTTGTACATCATCGCACCCACAATTCCGCCGATGATCGGACCGGCGACCGGAATCCACGCGTAGCCCCAATCAGGTCCGCCTTTGCCTGGAAACGCCGATATGATGCTCAAGATGAACGCGCTCGAGGACCGCCAGATGATCGAGGCGCTCTACGAGGCCTCTCAGGCCGGTGTGAAGATCCGCCTCAACGTGCGCGGCATCTGCTGCCTGCGCCCCGGCATAAAAGGCATCAGCGACAACATCAGCGTCGTCAGCATCATCGACCGCAACTTGGAGCACGCCCGCATCTTCTGGTTCCGTCAGGGCGGCAAACCGGCCGTCTTCATCGCCAGCGCCGACTTCATGAACCGCAACTTGTCGAAGCGCGTCGAATTGCTCACGCCCGTCGAAGACAAGGAGGCGCGCAAACGCCTGCAGCACATCCTTGAAGTCCACTTCGCCGACACCGCCCGCGGCCGCGCCCTCAAATCCGACGGCACCTGGCACCTCGCCCACGTCACCGCCGCCAAGGCCGTCCGATCCCAGGAACAATTCGCCAAGGAAATGACCAAACGCGCCCGTCAGGCGAATGAGTCACCCGACGTGCTCGTGCCGCACACGCCGAAGTGACTTCCGGCGTGGTCATTGTTTCCTGCCCACTCTGATCCCCGAGGCCGTGGTGGCAGTGTAACTCTTGTTGTTGTTCGTGAACTTGATGACCGTGCCATTTTCCAATTTGACCGTCGAGTCATCCACGGCAGCCCAGCGCACGGGCGTGTCTTTGTTCACGGAGCACATGCCGTCCTTGCGAAAAGTCAGGACGCTGCCTGCGGACTTTTCACTCGCCCCCCAGGTCCACGTCGTGTCTCCAAGATAGCGCTGAAGGTCGTCCGCAGTTTTGACAGCCGCAGACTTGGGTGCGAGCGCCACCAAGGCGATCTCCTTGTCGATTTCCACGGCCAGTTTGAGGTCTTTCAGGCTGAGGGCGCGGTTTTTCATCTGCTCAAGCTCCTGGACATAACGATCACGCACTGGCTTGGTGGCGACGGCCAATGCTGAGTCATATCTTTCGCGGGCTGCTTCAAGCTCTTTGTTTTGTGCGTCGGCAGACCAACCAAATGCTGCGAACATTCCACATGTGACGACAATGAAAGTGCGGATATAACGATGCATGGCGGATGAGATTGTGTTGTGGGTTTATCAAATCCGCACTCTTGCGGCAACAATAAAATCATGGTGTCTGCATTCAAACCACCGGCCACAGTGCTTTGTAAACCATCGCACCAATGATGCCGCCGATGATTGGGCCGCCGACGGGAATCCAGGCGTAGTTCCAATCCGGGCCGCCCTTGCCGGGGGGGCGGCAGCACACAATGAAGCACAGTGGCCTCGCCCTCCGCCAACGCCCTTGCTCACGCGATGCGGTTGGTTTAATCTCAGGCCATGAAGACCCTGACCATCGAGTATGCGGACACGCTGCCGGACACGCTGCATCTGACGAGCGGCGAGTTTGAACGCGAGGCGAAGATGGCGATGGCGGTCAAGCTGTTCGATGTCGGCAGGCTCACCTCCGGCCAGGCCGCCGAGCTGGCGGGTGTGCCGCGAGTGCATTTCATCTATGAACTCGGACGCTGGGGCGTGAGCGCCTTGCAGACGGCTGAAGATGAGGTGGAGCTGGATGCCCGTGTCGCGCGCCGCTTGTATGACAGTCATCAACACTAGTCCGGCCATTCACCTGCATGCGGTGCTGCCGGGCGGCCTGGGGCTGCTGACACAGCTCATCGGTGATGTCATCATGCCGCAGGAGGTCATGCAGGAACTGACCGCCGGGATAGCCAGGGATGACACAGGCATCCAAGCGCAAACCACGCCGGGTTTGATTGTGCGGCAGGTTCCCGTCCAACTCGATGCCTGGCTGAAGACCGAGATGGATCTCGGCGAGGCGTCGGTGATTCAAACAGCTCTTGATGAAGGCATCGGCACGGTGATTCTCGATGACCTGAAAGCCCGCCGTATTGCCCGTCGACTCGGTCTCGCCGTCACCGGAACGCTGGGAATTCTGATTCAGGCCAAAGTGGCCGGGCGACTGCCCTCCGTCAGCGATGCCATCAACGATCTCCAGCAGCGCGGCATGTGGCTCGATGACAAAGTGATTGCAGCTGCATTGCAAGCTGCGGGCGAGTCTCCGTAACAGTTCACCCGCACGTCTTCACACCACCGGCCAAAGCGCCTTGTACATCATCGCGCCAACAATTCCGCCGATGATCGGACCGGCGACCGGAATCCACGCGTAGCCCCAGTCGGGTCCACCTTTGCCGGGAATCGGCAGCACGAAATGCGCGAGACGCGGACCGAGATCGCGCGCGGGATTGATCGCGTAGCCAGTCGGACCGCCCAAGGACAAACCAATCGACCACACCAGCACGCCGACGAGCGCAGGAGCGAGACCTTTGTCGAAACCGGAGTTGGGCACGAGATTCGCAGGTGAAAGGATGGCCAGCACACCGAGCACGAGCACCGCGGTGCCAATGATCTCGCAGATCAAGTTGCTCGTCGTGTGACGAATGGCCGGACCGGTGCAAAAGACCGCCAGTTTGGCTCCCTGGTCATCGGTTGCCTTCCAATGCGGCAGGTAAGCGAGCCACACGAGCACACCGCCAAGAAACGCGCCCGCCATCTGCGCCGCGATGTAGCCCGGCACAAGCGCCCACTCGAATTTTCCGATCGTCGCGAGGCCAATCGTCACCGCGGGGTTCAAATGCGCGCCGCTGATCGCGTTTGTGCAATAAACGCCAATCGTCACCGCAAAAGCCCAGCCTGCGGTGATGACGATCCAGCCCGCGTTGTTCCCCTTCGTCTGTTTGAGCACCACGTTGGCGACAACGCCGTCGCCGAGAAGAATGAGGATCATCGTGCCGAGAAGTTCTGCGAGAGTGGCGGACATGGCGGTGGTTGGTTGAATTTCCGCGCAGGCTATCGGGACGCCCGGAAAAGGGCAAGGCTGCATTCAGCAGCGCGGGCAATCCTGCCCGCGCTACTCCTCCCTCGCCGCCTTCAGACGCTCGTCATCGACATCCAGGCGATACATCACCTGATTGTAGTCGTAACGCGGCGTTGCCACCGGATTGCCGGAGAACGTCTCCGCATACGTGCCCTGGAAAAAAATCACCCGTCCGTCGAGCTGGTCAAAGAAAGCGTGATGGCTCGGATTGTAGAAGCTGTACTTCGGATGCGAGGCGATTTTCACCGCCTTGTGCCACGGCCCCTCGATCTGCTTCGCCTCCAGATACCACACCTCGCCCAGATACGACTCGCCGCCGCCCTCCTGCACGGCGATCATGATCCAGCGCTCGCGATGCTTGTTCCAGTGCACGCTTCCAGCGTGCAGTTTCACCGGCTTGCCCGTCTGCGCGTCGGTGACCTGCATGCGCGCCTTGTTCTTTGGCATCTTTTTCGCCGCGATGAGCTTCTCCTCATCCTTCTGGGATGTGGGCTTCAGCGAACTCTGCCACACGTAGTCGCCATGCTGAGGCGACCAGAGCAGTGATTCATACGCGGAGGTGTTCTGCACCGAATCATAAGCCGCCTTCACCCGCGTCTGGCAGAACGGCGTGGCAAAGTAAATCCAGTCTCCGTCCGTTCCCTTGACCCGGACCGCGTTGCCCTGCGGATGCTGCCACTCAAACTCATCGCCCAGCACCGCGACGCGGCGAAAACGCTCGTCCGCCTCGTCATACTCCGCCAGGCCATGCTCCAGGCGTTTGCCGAGATCACGCCAGCGCGAGTAATGCGCCACGAGGTGCTCCTTGTTCTCCGCGTCCGGCACCGTCAGCATGCCAAAAATCCAGACCACGCCCGGCTCCTCCACCGGCAGCATTTTCGCCACCGCGTCCTTGTCATCGGTCACGTACTCAAAATGGATGCCGTGCTCGGGATCAAGGCCGCCCTTGTCCGGCGGATCGCTCCACGCGGCGGTCGAATGGAAATTGCCCAGCGGATAGTTCGGTCGTTGCGTGTCACCAAAAATCCAAAAGTAGCGTCCCTTCCACGGCACCACCTGCACCGAGTCCTGTCCCATCACATCCGCATACAAATTCGGCCGTGGCAGCGGCGCCTCGTGTCCCAGCAGCGTGCTGTCGCGATAAATCCCCTGCCCTGTCAGCCGGCACAGCCGCTCGGCGATGTTCGTGCGCAGGATTTTCACCTCCGCGGTCTTGCCGCCCGCGGGTGTCAGTCTCACACCCGCAAAACCAAATCCGTCCTTCGGCAGCGCATATCCCGGCCCTTCGACGCCGAAATACACCACGCGTTTCATCAATCCCGGCTCATTGAAGGCAATCCATCCCGCGCTGTCTGTTGTCAGCGTGATTTGGTTCGTCGTCTTCAACGTGATCAGCGGCACACCACGTCCCGTCGCCTCATCGATGACATGAATCCCAAAATAATCTTCCGGCGCGGCGGCGAGCAGCGTCGGAAGGATCATCATCCAGGTCAAAAGCAGACGGCAGACGGACATGAGTCCGGTTTATCACCAACCGTGGCGGCAAGGAAAGGACAAATTCGGCCCGTGCGACAGGCAGCCTGCCTGTTCTTCCCAATCCACCGGCTGGCAGCCTGTTTCACGCCTGACACTTGACTCCCGAAACAGAGATGCGAACACGCAGCCGATGTTTTTCGACACGCACACGCATCTCGGCAGCAAGCAGTTCGACAACGACCTGCCCGCTGTGTTGGAGCGTGCCCGCGCCGCCAGTGTCACGCGCATGGTCGCACCGGCCACCGATCTCAAAAACGCGCGCAAGCTGCTCGCCATCGCCGAAAACGAGCCGGATGTGCGTGTGGCGGTCGGAATTCATCCTTGCGATGCGGATTCGGTGAGCGGGTTGTCGTGGATCGATGAGCTGCGAGAACTCGCGAAACATCCCAAAGTCTGCGCCATTGGCGAAATCGGCCTCGATTACTTCCACGCGCCGCCGGAGGGTTTTGCGCTCGCGGATTGGAAGGCCCACCAAGCGAAAGTCCTCAACGCGCAGCTCGAACTCGCGGCTGATTTGAAGCTGAACGTGATTTTGCACAACCGCGAGAGCTGGGATGATCTGACGGCGCTAGTGCTTCCGTTCAGCGACAAGCTCCGCGGCGTCTTCCACTGCTTCACTGGCAGCATGGAGCAGGCGGAACCGCTGTTGGAGCGCGGACACCTGATTTCCTTCACCGGCATCGTCAGCTTCAAGAATGCCGGCATCATCGCCGAAACCGCGCGTGTGGTGCCCGCCGATGGCTACATGATTGAAACGGACGCACCTTACCTCGCGCCGATGCCGCATCGCGGAAAACGCTGCGAACCGGCCTACGTCGCCGACACCACGCGCGCCATCGCCACGCTGCGAGGCGAGACGGCCGAAAAAGTCGCGGCTGACACGACACGCAACGCGCTCGCATTCTTCCGCGGCTGGGATTGACCTCCAGCGAAAGCATTCCAACCTCTCCCACGTTCACTGCAACCACCATGAAACTAACCGCCCTCCTCGCCTCCACGCTCGCCCTGGCCTCGTTTGCCAGCGCCGCCCAGTTCACTGTCGAAAAAACTGCCAGTGGCGGTGCCATCGTGAAGGTCGATGGCGAGGTGTTTGCTGAATATGTCGTCGATCAGGCGAACAAGCCTTACCTCGCGCCAGTTTTTGGTCCGACGGGCAAACAGATGACGCGCAATTACCCGATGAAGACCGTCGAGGGCGAGCAGCACGACCATCCGCATCACCGCGGCATCTGCTTTGGCCATGAGGGCATCAACGGCTGGGAATCCTGGGCCGAACGCTCCACTTTTGGGGATTCACCCAAGTCTGCGGAGCGCACCACACACCTCGGCAGCGAAAAGCACCGCGAGTTCAAGACCCTCGAAGCCAAACCTGATTCCGCGATCATCGTCTCCATCATCGACTACCTCGACCCGAATGGAAAAAAATACCTCGAAGAGGAGCGCGCGATGATCTTCCGCGCGAGCGAAGGCACACGCAGCATCGAGCTGAAGCAAGTTTTGCTCGCCACCGAAGGCCCGGCGAATTTTGAAGACAAAAAAGATGCCGGACTCAGCATTCGCGTTCCGACCGAGATGGCGGTCGAGATCGAGAAGAACAAGAAGGGCACAGGCCACATCATCAACAGCGAGGGTCAGACCGACGCCGACGCCTGGGGCAAGCGTGCGAAGTGGTGCGACTACCATGGCACTGTCGGTGGTGAACACGTCGGCGTCGCGATGCTGAACCATCCTTCCAGCTTCCGCTTCCCCACACCGTGGCATGTGCGCACCTACGGCCTGTTCACCGCGAATCCCTTCGGCACTCATTCGCTCGACAAAAACGCCCCCGAAGGCGCCTACGAACTCAAGAAGGGTGAATACACCCTGCTGCGTCATCTTTTCTTCTTCCACAAAGGCGACGAGAAAGAGGGCAAGGTCGCCGAGGCTTACGAGGCGTTTGCGAAGGAATAAGCACCACGGGGAGTGCTGGCAGGATGAAAAACACGTGCGTTGCGACACCGCATCGCCTTTGTTCGCGTCATGTCACTTTGCCGCCTGCTTTCGCTTTTCGTTCTTGCCAGTTTCCTCCATGCCGCGGCTCATGACGTCGTCACCTACGGCGGCACGCCAGCTCGATTGAGCGCGGGAATCATCGCCGTCAGCAACGAGGGCACCGACGGCATTGTCTGCGCTGCTGCGGTGCAGTTGATCGAGGCGAGGTGATTTTCCGCCGGGTTGCCGGCACAACGCCGGCCCGCACGGCATGGACGCATTTTTGTTCGTTCGCCATAAACTCTCAAATTTTGCTGGCGGAAAACTTCGTCGAACAAACAGGGGTGTTCGTACTTCCAACGAGAAGTCAACTCAACCCACCATCGTTATGAAATCCACACTTCTACTACTGAGCGTCTCTCTATCGGTGCTGCCCCTGTCCAGTTGCGTCGTTGAAGGCCAGGGTCATGTGCATGCCCAGGGCTACCGACCGGGGCATTACTATTCCCACACGAACGAGCACTACCACTACAGGCAGCCACCTCCCAAGCGTTCATCCGGCGGCTTGCTCAACGCCAACACCAATGTCCATCTGGGGCTTTGACCCACGACTGCATCCTTCCTCGCGTGGCGGAGACGATCCATCTCCGCCACGCGGTTTTGGCGCTCGTTCAAACACCAAGCAGTTCACGCGCCTCGGCCTGCCCGGGAGCCGGACGACCGAACTCGCTCGCGGTGACGCGGGCGAGCGAGACGAGATGACGCCAGCGGAAGGCGGGACGTGTGCGGCGAAACTCATCCCAGGTGGTCTGGAAGTATTTTTCCGCGTGCAACGCGCCATCCTCACTCACCGCGTAGCGCAGCAGCACCTGCAGGACGTCTTCTGGAGCAATGCCCTGCATGCCGCAACGATGCACCACACCGGCGGCATGACCCTGGAGGTTCAGACGGATGTTTTCATCGAGTTCAGCGAGCAGCTTCGCCTGATCGGTGGCCTGGCTGATCCAGCGCTTCGACGGCATCGGCTCCCATTCGAGGAAATGCTGGACGCTGTTGCCGCCACGATCCCGCGCGACCTGCCATGCGCCGAGAATGAGACAGGCGAAGACATTCCGGCCTTTGCTGACCTGCGAGAGGTTCCGCCACGCATGCACCGAATCGCTCGCATGCACGCCGACGGAGTCGCCATGCACGCTGCCGGGCGGTTTGCCGGGTGATTCCCACTCCGGAGGACGCCCGTGATCACGCAGCACGAGCTGGTTCGCCGCGAGCGAGATCGCCTCACCGATTTCATGCGGGTCGAATCCTTCAGCGAGCGCCGCGGCGACCGCACCGGCGGCATCCTCCGGCGTGCCGCTGAAGATGGTCATGCTGAGCTTCTCCACCACGCTGTCCTCCATCGAACGCGTGCCGGGGTCGCGGCTCATGAGCTTGTGCTCGTCGATCAGCTTCGACAACGCGTTCGCATTCTCATCCCACTCGGGCCGACGATACTTCTCGGCGTTCAAGCAGTAGCGCAGCGACATGCGCAGCATCGTGGTGGCATTCTCCCGGCCCACGAGATCGAGCAAATCCCACGCGCGATACGGCAGCACGGTGCGATGCACCTCGGGATTGTCCTGCACGCATTCCAGCAGCGCGTTAAAGCCGTCGTCCGCGCTGTTCTTCATCATCGTGGCGAAGATTTTCTCCGCGCCATCGGTGTCCTTGCGTTTCACGGCGTTGTGAAGGTCCGCTGCGGACGGCTTGTCGTCGCCCGCAGCCACGGGATGCAGCACCTCGTCGCCACGACCGCCGAATTCCTGGATGCGGTTGGTGTTGCGATACAACACCTTGAACACCGGCAGCGCGGCCTGCTTGTCCGGCATCGACGCGGCCATTTTCAGCGCGGGATGCAACGCCATGAGCGTGTGGAAGCCGATGTAGTCCTCGCCGCCGAAATTGCGCGCGTTTGCCAGCACACCCGCGGCCACGAGTTTCTTCAAAGGCGTGCCGTCCTTGAGCTTCGCAGCGAGCGCAGGCTGCAGTTTCGACACGGGCGTCTCCTGCATGAAGCAGACGAGCGACTCCATGTCGCCAAAGTTGAGGGCCGCCGCCTCACCGGCGGCAGCGTGGGTGGTGATGCCGAGTTCAGCGGCCAGCGCGGGGCCAATGGTGGCGAGCAGTGTGCCTTTGCCGACATCAGCAAGGAACTCGCGGCGGGATTGCGGTTGGTTCATGACGAACTCCCAGGTTGGAATTGCGGGGAGTGTCTTGATTTAAGATCTAAAGGTCAATGCTCGATTTAAGGCGCGTTGAAAGACACCCACCGCGCTACCTGCCGACTCTCATCTCCGCAAACTCCACCCAGCATGGCCTCGTTGGCGCCCATGATGAGTCGCCGCCGCCGTGGAAAGTTTCAAAATAGAGGCCGTCCACGCCGAAGCTGTCCACGCTGCGCCATTCCATGTTCGGGCGCTCCACCATGAGACGCTCCTCCCGGCCTTGCAGCGTGATCCACACACGCAGACTCCCCGTACGCCCGCCGATGGAGTTCATCATCACGGCGATTCTTACTTTGACCGGTTCGTTGGTGGGAAAACGGAAATCGGAGGGAAACGCGAAGCTGTCGCCATAATCGCCCTTTTGGTTCTTGTGATACACGTAGGCCTCCCCGCGGCCCTCCTTGCGCCACATGAGACGCGCGGAGAATCCGTTCGTGCCGTTGGCGCGATGACCGCCGCTCACATTCTCCGGTCCGCCGCAGAGTCCGGGCAGCTTGCCGCCTTTGACGAAGTCGAAGTCCTTGCTGAAACGCAGTGTGTAGCTCAACTCTGCCGCTTCATGCTTCCCAAACGGCATTCGCCAGCCTGCGCCGCCTTCCTCCGGTCCGATCTTGCCGATGGCGAAATTCACGCGCAGCCATTTGAACGAATCGCGTTCGATCACAGCGCATCTTCCTTCGCTCACACCGCCTTCAAACTCACAGCCGGGCCAGTCGATCTTCCATTGTTTCTTCGTGTAGATGCCCGGTTTGCCATGAAGGTCGATGACGAGCGGCAGGTCCGCCGAAAGGGCCGCGGGCGGCAGAAGCAGGGCAAGAAACACGAATGGACGCATTGGCCGAAGTAGCACACCGCCCGTCAAACTCATGCGAAAACCTGACCCGGCTCACGAGGATGCCGGAGATCACAAAATTCATGTTTTCGCCGCTACCTTGTGTCAAAAGCCGCGTTTCAGGTCACTCATTGTCATCATGCAACGCGCGCTGTCTCTCCTCCTCGCCCTCACCGTCACAGTCTCCGCCCAGGTCACCTCTGAGAACAACGAGATGCTGCGCGAAGGGCTGAAGCGTTACCCGGAGGCGGACACAAACAAGGACGGCATCCTCACGATGGAGGAAGGGCGCGCTTTTCTGGCGAAGATGCGCAAGAAATCCAAGGACGACGCCAAACCGTCGGCGAACGCGCTGAAGCCGGATGTGGTGGATCTCGTTTACGGCACGCATGAACGCGATCGCCTGGATCTCTACCTCGCGAAGTCGGAGCAGCCGACGCCCGTGGTGTTTTTGATCCACGGCGGCGGATTTCGCAATGGCGACAAAAGCCGCTGGGCCTCGGACAAGAACACAAGCCAGCTTCTCGCCAGCGGTGTGTCGTGCGCCGCGCTGAATTATCCATTCCTCGATTCCATGCCGATCCAGGACATCCTGCGACACTGCGCACGCGCGGTGCAGTTTCTGCGCTCGAAGTCGGGAGAATGGAAGCTGGACAAGGCACGCTTTGCCTCGATGGGCGGCTCGGCGGGCGCAGGCACCTCGCTGTGGCTGGCCACGCATGACGACATGGCAGACCCAAATGCGAGCGATCCCATCCTGCGCGAATCCACGCGACTCGTGTGCGCGGTGTGCAATTCCACGCAGGCCACCTATGACCTCACACGCTGGGAATCATTCCTTGGGCCCGTGAAACCGGAATTCAACACCAGCGAGGCGGAGGGCGCGTTGTTTTACGGTCTGTCATCCATCGCCGATTTCGCCACGGAAAAAGGCAAAGGCATTCTCAGGGAATGCGACATGCTGGGCTGGATCAGCAAGGACGATCCGCCGCTGTTCGTCAGCAATCCGCAGGTGGTCGAGGCACCGCGCAACCGCGGCGAGTGGCTGCACTGCATCCATCATGCGCGTGAGGTCGGAAAACTCTGCGCCAGCGCCGGCGTGCCTTGCATCGTGACGCAGGACGCGCCTGAGCCAAAGCCGGACGCCGTGCAGTTTTTGCTCCAAAAGCTCAAACCTGCCCCAACGGACGCGGCTCAGGGCCGGTAACTCCGCGTGCGGCCCGTGACAGGATCGACCTGCACAGTGTAGTAGTTGGGCGGTGGTGTCGTCAGGTCTTCCTGGAAGTTCCGGATGGAGACCAGTGTCACATAGGCATTGCGCAACGGCACATGCAGATTGGTGGTGCCGTTGGGATAAAACAAAATGCGCTTGTACGTGGCCTCGAGATCCGTGAAGGGCTGTGTTTTCACCTCGCCTGCGTCAGACGGGGATTGAGTGCTGGTGAACATCGGGGAGAGGGTGCCATCAAGGAGCACCGCTCGGCCTTCGCTCCAGAACGCAGGCGGTTCGAGTGTCTTCGTCTCGCCGGTGGCCGGGTCGTAGGAGATGAGCTGCATGGCGTGACAGGCTTTCATGCCGTCCTTGACATAGAAGTACAAATCCACGCCGACAGGATGGTTTTCAGTCACTGCACGTTGCTGGGCCAGCGAGATTTTCTGCACGAGCGAGTCACCCGCCGCTGTGAGGCTGGCCGCCTGGATGGCAGAGAGCGTGTAAGGCGTGGCCATGGCGAAGATCAGGACGGCGATGGCTATGACGACGACGAGTTCCAGCAGAGTGAAACCGCCGCACGGGTGGCGGGAGGATGGAGAAGAGGTGGTTTTCATCGGAGCAGTCCCCATTTGGAGTTGCGAAGTGTGATGGCGGAGGAAAAGACGCGGTAATTGAGCCGTTCGGTGCGAAGCTGGGTTTCCAAGGCGTCGAGATCCTTGCGATAATCATCCCGCTTGGCGAATGCTCCATCAGGCACGAGCTTCGGCACGCCATCAGGAGTTCTCTCCGCAAGAGAACGCGCGGATGTCTCGTCGATGGCCACGAGAGTGACCACAACGCGCGGCGGAAGCATGTGCTGGGTGCCCTGCGGATTGTCGGAAGACTCATTGGTCAGCTCGGTGGAGTCGTAGGCGTACTGCGGCGCGATCCACCAGGGCTTGACGCTTTTTTTCGCGGCGTCATCGGTCGTGACCTGCGGGGAAATGATGAGAGCGATGATATTCTCGGCGATGGGCCGGGTATACGATGGTTTGTCGATGGTTTCGGCAGAGGTGATGATGCTGCTTGCAGCGTTTTGAAACCACTTGCCCGGCTTGGAGAAGTAAATGGAATTTTGCTCCGCCGGCGGGCGGTATTCCCAAAGACGGAAGCGGGAACGCATCTCCGGTACATGCGCCGGACGGAAGGCATCGTCGCCGCCATGCATGATGAAGAAACCCCTGCCGCACAGCAGGCGGTTGAGCCCCTCGTAGCCATCGCGCTCGCTCAGACCAAGCCGCGCCTGGAAGAACATGGCGTGTGTCACCAGGCTGGCGGCCTGGTCGCCAGCCAGAAGCTTGGTTGCCTGGCCGGTGACGAACTGAAGCTCCGAATGGCGGATGTAGCGGGTGGGGGCTTGCGTTTTGGAGTCTGGCACGGTGGGAGTGTCACCCGTGTTGTACTGGTAGGCGTGGTAGGTGTTCAAGATCGCCTGGCGCACATCCTGGGTGATGCTTTCAAAAGCCATGCGTGCCTCGCGGAACTGCTCCACACGCGCCACTCCCTGCTTCCAGGTACGCTGGGTCTGGTTGAGCACCTGCACCGAAACGAGCAGGATGATGGACAGAATCACCATCGACAGGGTGACCTCAACAAGCGTGAACGCGCTGGATTTGCGGCTTGGATTGCGGTGTTTCATGTCCTTGCTGGTTGGTTGAAGGTTGAAGCCTCAGTCCCCCATCTTCGCGACGAGGGCATAGGCGGAAGTGACACGCAGCGGCGAAGCCGCGGCGAAGTCGAAACTGGTGTTGTTCGAGGTGGCGACGCAAATTTTCACACGCCGCAGCCAAGTTTCCGCCTTCGTGGACGAACTGCCGGAGCTTCCCGCGGGCAAGATCACATCCAGCGGTTGTTCCGGCACATACACGGAGGCGACGTAGGCAATGGAAAGCGCCAGTTCTTCCTGGTCGGCGGAGTCCGCGGCGGTCAGCTCCGTCCCTTCAGAGGTGAAGTAGCGCAATGGACTGTAACCCTGCCAGGTGATGCGGTCCCACGAAATGGACTGCATCTCGCCGCTGAGCTTCTGAATGATCTTGGAGCCCACCGACATCTCCGCTGAGTTCCGGGCCATGGTGATGCTCTGCGGCAGCAAACCGAGCAGGGTGATGAACCCAAGCGCGGCAATGGCCACTGCGATAGTCACCTCCACGAGCGAGAATGCGGCGGCATGTGCTGGTGATGCCCTGACGAGCGGTTTGCGTGAGTTCGTTTTCATGGTGTTCAACAGATGATCGTTCAAGGATCGAAGCGCTTTTGTCCGATGATGCGGAAGCGATGCAGGTCATCGAGAGTGCCCTTGGAAAGCGGATTGCCGACTGCGTAGTCGATGGCTTTGGATGACGCATCCAAGGCCGGATCGTTGAGGTCGAGATAGCGCTCCAGCACGGCCGAACCACGGTACTCGGCAGTGACAGTGTCCTTGCCATCGACGAACATCGTGGGATCCGTGGAGCGCGCCTTTTTGAGCGTTTGGACACGCATGTGGATCTGGAAGGTGTTGGAGCGCGTGGTGAGGCGCGGATACATGTTCGTGTAAGGACGCTCCTTGAGATTCTCCGCGGTGACCGCGTGGTTTTCCCAGAACTTCAGGATGCTGTCGCTGCCGCCGTTTTTGAGCAGGCCTTTGATGTTGTCCGGCCATTTGGCGGGCACGAGCGTGTCGGAGCTGTTCGCCTGTTTCGGCAGGAGGTACATCTCGCAAATCTGCGCCGGGGAGATGAACGCAAAACCGGCTCGGAAACGCTCGTCGAACAACTTCAGCGTCGCTTCGACATCAATCTGACGGTGCCAGTATTTTTTTCCTGAAGAACTGGTGTCATCCTTCCAGAACCAGGTCTGTCCCTTGTTCGTGGGAGCACCACCGGGACGGCGCAGGTAGAAATTGGCGTCTGAATGAGCCACCGCAGTCAGCAATTCATTTTTCATGACAGCGGCAAGCCCCGTGGCGCGGCGGATGTGACGGAACGGCGCCATCTGGTAGTTCATATTGATCTTGCCTGCAGTGGAGCCGGGTTCGCTGATGGCATAGGGTTCAACGACGGGCATCCAGAAGAAGTCCATGAACAGGTAATCGGGTGGATCGATGCCCTGAATGGGCAGCCCGCTGGTGCCGTAACCTTTGAGCACCTTCGGCGCGCCGATGTGGAACTGCTGGCCCTGCTTGGAACTCCACGTCTGCGGACGGAAAAGCAGCGTGCGCCACGGCTCACGTTTCATTCCACCCGATCCTCCCGCTTGGTGCACGCCGGTGGGTAGCGAACCAAACATGCCTGGAGACGCCACCTGGCGATTGGGTGAAAAGTAGGTCGACCCGCCCACCCAGGTGACCCACGGATCGGTGAAGTAAGGCACCAATTGTTCCCCGGTGTTGATGTTGCTCTTGCTGTACGTGTTGCCTTCATCAGGTTTGTTAATGTAGGCGCCGTCAGTCTGGTTGGAGATGCCACGGTCAAAGTCACCATACTTCTGCAGACCAGCGCCAGTAGCTGGCGAGTATGGATGATCAGGCACGAAGGCGCTGTGGTAGTTGGCGTCCTTCACGAGACGCCAGCCCTTTTTGTCATCCCCACGGTCGAGGCCAGGGCCCTCGCTCCAGTTGCGCAGCACGATGTTGTGCGCGAGACGCTGCTTGCCGTAATAACGGTGCTGCTCGAACTCCGTGTCAGGCACGACATACTGCCCCATGGTGAGGCGTGGATCACCATGGCGCAGCACAAGCGATTGCAACGTGTCGTCGGGAACCACGAGGTTGCCGCGGTTGTAGGTGCCGGTGTTGGGCAAGTCCCCGTAGCTGCCAATTTCGTTGCCGACGTAGCGGAAGCGACCGCCCATGCGAGTGGCGGGATCAGCGGCCGTGGTGGTGATCGCGCCATTCTTGTCACGACCAAGGGCACCGTCGGAATGGAAAGACCACCAGTAGGGCGCGGGCACCGGCTGATGCACCCACCAAGTGCCGTCGGAATTCTGCCCCCAACTGGTGTCCTCGTTCTTCTGCGCCAGAAGAGGCGACGGGAACTGGGAAGCAGGGAATTTGAAATTGAAGGTCTGCAGCAGCTTGGGGGTGGAGTCGTTGGTCAGGATCTTCACCACCACGGTGCCGCCTGAGAACGGGATGGTGCCGGTGTCGCCACCTGGCACATCGAGGAAGTCGCTGACCAGATTGTACTGGTTGCAGCCTTTGAGTGCATCAGAGCGGGTTGCATAGGTGCCGTAGTGTGTGCTGTCATTGCCGGGAATGCGGGTGTCAGCAAACAGGATGCTGCCGGAGGTGTTGCCATTCACACCCTTGGCCACAGCGGGCAGCTTGCGCTCCTGCAGGAAGGCCCGATAGGAAATGGTGCCACCACGTTGATACACACCGTTGGCATTGCTCATGTGCTTGAAAGGCCGGATGAGCGTTTTGCCGTTGTTGACAGGAAACATCGACTTGCCGCCGATCTTCAGCGAACTGGCGTCCACCTCGATGGCAATGTTCGGGTTGATCAGTGTCCAGCCCGTCGAAGGACAGAACCATTCGAGCAGGAAGGTGGCCTGGACGCGCTTCACGTTGTTCTCAAGCGGCGTGTCCTTGTCGAGCGTCCAGTTCCAGTTCATCGGGTTGTAGCCCGGATGGTTTGGATTATCACCCGGAAGACCTTCCAACTGATGGGTGGTCGGATAGCGTGACTTGTAGAACCCGTTTTTGGGATCCTGGTTGGCTCCGGTCAGCGGCGGGAAATTGGAATACCACGCGCCTGAGTTACCCCAGCCTCCGCCACGCCAGTTCGGCGGAACGTAACCATTCGGAGCAGGTCCTTTCGGCGTGATCTTCGGAGCAGACAAACCACCAGCCCGGTCGTTTCCCTGCGCGCAGCAGATGAAGTGCAGGCCGACCTCGCTGATGGTGAGGAAGCGGCCCATGCCGCGGTACACCTCATCCTTGCCCTTCGGCAGCACCGTGGGAAGAACCTCACCATGACCCGGAAAGCTGCTGCCGGTGGAGTTGCGCATCGGCGTGAAGGTTTTCGCCGCCATGCCGGAGGAATAAGTGGTAAGGCGCGCGTTGGGCAGGCCGGTGATGCCGGGATTGGAGCCGACGTTTTGTTCCGCGATGTTGTCGTCGTACAGATTGGTGCAGCGGATGTAGTCGAATATCTCGACGAGAATCTGCTGTCGGTTGTCCCCATACTTTTTCACGAACGACGCGCTTTGCGCGCCAAATCCAGGAATGGGGACGTTTGTCAGCGCCATCAGGTAGTCGAAGAGCTGCTTGTTGCGCGGAATGCCGGAAAGCTCCGTCTGGCTGTTGCTGGTCTGGCGGGTGAAGAAGTAATCCTTGCCAGCCAACTGCGAACTGTAGGCGATGGCGCGGTCAAACACGGTGCGGTACTGCTGTGAGTTGATGCGGTGCAGCGGCCACATGCAGATCTTCGGAAGGCCAAATGGATTCGTCTCCGGTGAGCGGCTGCGCGGCGTCAGGAACGGCCGCAGGCGCTCCACAATCTCGTAAGTCTGCAGGCCCGGCCACAACTGGCCGACACCGAGATCGATTTCGTCGCGGCCCTTGCCTGCCTGGCCGGTGGCGCGAAGAAGAAACTCATCCGAACTGGCGAACAGGCGTTCACCAAGTGCCGTCCGCACTTCCTTGAAGTCTGTGGGAGTAAAATTGCGGTCCACGGGCACGAGCACGGAACCCGCCTTGGAACCACCGGGCAGAATCTTGGGCATCAGATCGTAAATCGCCTCCTTGAACTTCAGCGCCTTGGCGAAACCACTCGAGTCCGAGGTGAGCGGGTTCATGTTCTGGTTCGGAAACAGCACGGTGCTCATGCACACAGTGGCAGGATGGCCCGGATAGCGCTGGTACTCGTAGGCCATGGGTTGGAACCGCGCCCACTCGCCGTCGCGTTCATGAAAAAGCCGCGGTGTGTCCCACGGAGTCCCCTCGCCTGCAGTGTTGATGTTGATCTTGGATGACTCGTCGTCGGTCCAAAAAGCGATGCGTGAGACAATCGGGTTTTCCCTCGAAGCCTGCACCTTGGAAGGTCCGATGAACTTGCCAGTTTCGTCCACGAAGCCCAGCGTGCCGTCCTTGAGCATGTAGAGCCACTCCACCGGCATCGGCAGCCGTTGTGTCGTGCCATCTCCCGAGGGCATGACAACGCCATCCAGCGCCTGTCCGGAAACACCATTGGCGTAAGTTGTGTAATTGAAGCCTTCAACCGAAGCGGATGCGCTGGTGGAATACGCGCGCGGATCAATGATCGGGAAATAGAGCCTCGGCTTGCCTCCGGGCTGGCTCGTGTTTGCGCGCACGACGGGCTCGTTCAGGTCCACATACTGCACCGGCTTTTTGTCCCAGTCCGCAGGCGGAGTGTCGGCGGCTATCTCCGACTCGGTGGTGGCGGTCATTTTGCTGTCGGAATACAGCTTGCAGGCGCGCAGCAATGTTCCGTCCTCCTTGTACTGGCGCACCATGCCGGGCTGGGAGGCCCAGATTTCGATGCCGTTGGCATCCTTGTCCTGGTGTGATGCGCGCTGGATCTGGCCGATGGCAAGATTAATGACCGAGTCCGCATTGAACCGCGCCTTGGCCCCCTCCACATGCGCCACGGTGGAATTGTACTCAAGACGCGTGGCGCTGAGCAGCGCGGTGAGCAGCACCAAGGTCAACGCCAGCACACTGAGAACAGTGATGAGTGCCACCGCCTGCCGACGACGCCGCCGGCCCAACACTTTGCTGACCGTCTGTTTCGTGGTCTGAGGAGACATACTTTGTACGGATGATGTATTCATGGCGTTCGCTGCTTGGTGGGAGTCCGGCTGCCAGTCCGTCCTCCTGTTTGCATCCATTCTGCCGGAGCAGGCCGTCTTTGCCTATGCGCGCGCGGCTTGGGCTTGCGTGCAGTCTGGGTAAATCCGCAAAGCGGGCTTTGGCGCAATTTGAAGCAAAGCTTTTGCTTAGACACACGCCACCTCGTGGGAACGAGGCGTCGCGGAGCCTGCCTTGTCACACAACATGCGTAAAGAACCCGCAAAACAGGAGAAGCGGCCACTCGTCACGAGTCTTCGTTCAGCGCCACCACCGTGTGAAGAAAAGCGCCACACGAGCAGCCCGTGTGACGCTTTTACCTCGTAACGACATCTCACGGACGACGACGTCGGAACATCAGAAGCATAAAGCCCAGCAACATCATCACCGCCCGGCCCGGCTCAGGCACCACAACAACAATGCCATAGGTGTTGAACAAGCTCGTGTCGAAAAGCAGATCGAGGGAGAAAAGGCTCGGCAGTTCAAGATCACCGATGAGTCCCGATCCACGGAAGGAACCGGAGTTGCCCACGTCAAAGCCGTTGGCAGTCACTGAAGACCAGTCGATGAGATTGAACACATCACCAAACACCGGCTGGTAGTCGGCACCGCTGTTGTTGGTGAAACGGATGTAACCGCCGCTGTCCATGCTGAAGGAACCGGTGACGGCGACACGATCATGACTGCCGCCCGTCTTCGTATCATAGAACGTGCCCTGCGTGGTGATCCATGTGGCGAAATCCCCGCCGCCAAGGTGCGCCGTAAAGTTCGCGGCATCGTTGTAGTCCGCGCCAGCGGTGGCACCCATCTGGAGGGTCAGACGATCAGCGCCCGTGGTATCACCCGTGAGCACGAGATTGCCGTCCACAGTGAAGGTGGCAACGGTGGAGCCCGCAGTGCCGATGCTCGCGGGATCTGAAGACATGCCGGGGCGCAACACGCCCGCACCGCCATCCGTGCCCACAATCATGCTGCTGACACCGGTGACCACGGTGCCGGAGCCGCTTAACGTTCCATCGAACGTGAAATCGCCGCTTGAGCTGTTGGTGAAGTCCAGCTTGGCGCCGCTGTTGATTTCGATCCAGTTGGTGTTGCCGGTCGTGCCGCTGCCTGTCAGTGCCAGCGTGCCCTGCGTCACCGTGGTCTTGCCAGTATAGATGTTGGCACCGGTGAAGGTCACGATGCCAGCGCCCGTCTTGTTCACGCTGAGCGTGTCACCGGGCTGGGCCTCGCCGATGATGCCGGAGAAGATCACACCGTCCTCGCCGATGGTGCCGGAGTTGTCCGAGGAAGCGGAAGTGAGGGTCAACTCACGCACGTTGTCCACGCCGGCCACGTGCTGCAAGGTGATGTCGGAGGTGAAGTATGTCACTCCAGTTGTAAACGATCCCCCGACGATCGTGCTGCCAGTGCCATTCGTGTCGTTCACATCGATACCGTTGGTGATCGTGAGGCCGCCGACGGCGGCAATCAACGCCACATCGGCGTTGGCATGGTCAACCACCCAATGCACCGGGTCTTCCGCAGTGCTGTCGTTGTTCACCGTGATGATGCTTTCGGAGCCCAAGAAGAAGCTGGTGCCGGCCTGGGTGCCTCCTGTGATGGCGATGCTGCTGCCATAGTTCATTTCCCCGGCTTCATCAAAGTCGGCCGCGCGCACGAGGTTCATCTGGTTGCAGGTGGGGTCCACGCTCACGACGACATACACGCCGTTGCGTTCCGAATGCAGGCCCTCATCCTTGACGAGGATGCGCTTGCCCACATCACCGGCGCCCAGCGTCACACCGTCGATGATGGAACTGACATTGAGGAAGGCGCCGTTGCCAGCACCACCCGCGCCATCGCTGGCAGGGTCAAAGGTGGTGGTGGTCGAGGTGATCAGCGAACTGGTGGTGGCCAGAGCCGCTGCGGTGAGGCCGGTGCGTGCATCACCAAGTTCCACGACGGTCGTGGAAAGTGCCGAGTCATCGAAGATGCTCAGAGTGCCATGACGCACCACGGTGCCGCCGTCGATGGCCGTGCCCTGGCTCCAGCCAGAGAAGTTGCTCGAACCATAGGTGTTGACCCCATGCAGCTCGACCGTTCCGGTGCCAATCTTGATGAGCGAGGTCACCGCTGCGGAGCCACCATCACTGATCACGTCGTTGAATTGGAAGATGGAGGTTCCATCCGCCTCAAAGAACACGTTGGTGGAGTAGTCCTGGTATAGAGACACTGTGCCACCCGTCGCGAAGCCGTAGGTGCCGGAGGTTTCCCGGGTGCCGATGATGGTGATGCCCTGGTCGTTTCCGTCAAAGGCATTCATGGTGACCGGATTGACCACCGCATTGGCAGCGCCGGCCAGCAGCAGCTCCGCGCGGGCATCCAGCGGATGCGTGCCCACGAACGTGACGCCACCGAGGTAAATCGTGTTAAAATCATTTCCAAAGGCGCTGTTGTTGACGCCGATCAACGAGCCCTGGGTCACGCCCACGTCACCAGAGAATGTGTTCACCCCGGAGAGTGTCTGCGCTCCGGTGCCGACCTTGTCAACTCTGCCACCGCCGCTGATCACACCGGCGAAATCCGCATCCGTTGTGTTGTCCCCGCCGACGTGGAGCGTGGAGTTTTCGACGTTGACCAGGGACCCGGCCACGCCTGCCAGCGAGCCGATGGTGACGTCCCAGCCAACCGTGGCATTGCTCCAGTAAGGACTGAGCGTGGCACCGCTGCTCACGACAAACCGCGAGTAGGGCGAGAAGGAGTTGTTTGATCCGGCAATCAAGGTGCCTTCCTGCACGAGTGTGCTGCCTGTGTAGTTGCTGAAGTCGTCCAAGGCCGCCCCACCGGTGCTGGCACCGAACACAGTCTCACCCGAACCGATTTTGACCACGCTCAGCGAAGCGCCACCGCTGCCGAAGTAACCTGTTGCCGTGCCATTGCGCAGGCCGACGCCAACATCCTGATAGGTCGGGCCGCTCTGGGTTCCGGAATCGAATGTGATGGTGGCCGCCGTGCTTGAGGCGTTCTCAATGCCTGCGGAGGTTCCCAAGCCCACGCCGCCGGTGAACAGGAAGTTTTTCGTCGTGGTGAGGTTCATGCCGCCGATCTGCAGACTGCCCCCGTTGCGGAAGTTCACGGCCACATCACTGCCGAGCGCCGTGGCGCTGCCGATGCGCACGATCGCGTTGCGTCTCGGATTCAGGGTGGTTGCGGTGTCAGCGCCCACGGTCAGACGACCGGAATAGCCCGAGTTGTCACCACTGAGGAATATGGTGAAAGTGGGGCTGTTGTAGGTACCTGCATAGTTGTTCGCATCCACATAGATGGGATTTGAGCCGCTGAGATTGCCTGAAATGTCGAACACCGTGTTTTCCACATGACCCGTCAGGCTGGAATCCAGGTTGACATTGTCCTCGTAATAGAACCTCACGAAGCTGGTCGATCCGGAGCCAACATTGATGCCATTGGTGAAGTGAATATTCGCGCTGTTCGGGAGATACCCAGCGGCGATGCGCACCTCCTGCTTGATGTTATCCCGGACGACGATGTTCCGATTGAAAGTCAGGTCGATGGTGGCCGAGTCGAGACCCGTGGTACCATTGCCAAAGTAGCGGTTTTCAATGCGCATCTGGATGGTGGAGGTCTGCGTGGAGGTCGGATCCCCGAAGTACACCGTGCCGGTCGGGTTGAAGATGGCGCCCGAGTTCATCTGCAGGCCGACAAAACCATCCTGGATGTCGAGATCACCCGTCCACTCGTGCAGCGGGTTGTAGAAGCGCAGGTTGCCGTCGCCGAGCTTGATGATGTTGCCTGTGCCCATCACGCTGCCTTCATTTGGATTGATGAGGAACTCGGAGTTGCCGGTGCTTCCGGCATTGCCATAGCGATTGCCCTGCGTTTGGAAGGTCAGGTCGCCGATGATGTTGAGGATGCCGTCCAGAGTCGGCTGGCGCGCCGTGCTGCCGTCGAAGAGAATCTGGTCACCCGCCTGTTCGCCAATCTGGAACCATTCACGGATGCGGATCTGGCCGTCACGGCTGGTGTCTCCGCGCTTCATGGAGAACTCGATGGTGGCATTATTGCGCACAATCGTGCCGTCCGCCCAGGACTGGTTGGCACCGAAGACGGTGTACTGCGCGTTGTCATTGCCCTGGCCCTGGATGTCCACGCGGATGGGATTCGTACCGTCACCGATGACGGTCAGCCCGGTGTAGGTGCTCTGCACGCCGAGAAGATCCTGTGTTGCCGCGGCGGCGCTGCGGTCGCCGAACTGCACGGTGCCGGAGCCGGTGAAGTTCAGGCCGCCGGCATTCGGATTGTTGGTGCCGTAAGCTGCGATGACGTTGTTGGCCTCGGAAGTGAACTGGTTCGTGCCTGCGGCACGGAAGATGAGCACGCCGTTGGTGTTGCTGACATCGACGGTCCCGCTTCCGCCACCGAGGATCAACGTCTGGGTGATCGCGTTGCTGATGTAATCGCCTGTGAAGCTCAGCGTACCACGGCCGTTGAGATAGAAGCCAGTGGTCGAGCCGAAAACGTCCGGCGTGTTGAAGGCGAGCGTGGCACCGCCCACGACGCTGGTCTCGCCAGAATAGGTGTTCGTGGCGGTGAAGGAGCGTGTCGTGTAGGTGAGGTCATTCGCGGCGGCGGCTGTCGGCAGCTTGGAGACCGTGATCGCAGTACCGCTGTCCACGCTGAGGATCACGGTTCCCTGCGGAATACCGGTGCCCGTGACCTCCATGCCCGCCACGAGGCCGGTGGTGTCCGTCATGGTGACGCTGTAGGTGTTCGTTCCTGTGGTGGAGTTGATCACCGTGGGAGTGGTGCTCATCGGCGCATTGAACGCCAGAGTGCCCGGACCGCTGACCACCACACGCTGGCCGCCGGAGATGAGGCCGTCGAAGTTCACAGTGCCGGAGGCGAAGTTCGAAATGAGGAGATCCGTGCCGCTGGCGGGCGTGGTCACGCTGACCGCGGACGAAATGGGCGTGCCGCCCACGTAGTTGCTGGTGATGAGGATGCCGCCGTCGTTCAGCGTGAGCGCGCCGCTCGTGATGGTGCCTGCGGCGTCATTGAAGCGCACGGAATTCGTCGTCGCGCCGACCAGGCCGGCACCCTGCACATCCGTGTTCACTCCGACACCGAAAGAGTCCGCGCCGTAACCGGTGTAAACGATGACATTGCCGGAGGAATCGGTGGCCGCCCAGTCGGTGGCAAATGGCGTGTAGGCTGCGTTTGCACCATACGTGGCATAGGAGCCGATGCGTGTGACGCTGTGCATGGCGGCGTTGGAAAAGTTGATCACGCCACCGCCGATGGACTGGAAGTGCACCACACCGGCCGCCGCACGGGTGATGGAAGAGGTCGAAATACTCACCGTGCCGAAGTTGCTGATGCCATTGCCAATCGCGGCGATGGCACTGCCACCCTGATTGATCTTGAGAGTTCCGAAGTTTTCCGTGAAGGAGGCTCCGCTGCCATCCATGGCGATCGTGCCGCCTGCGAGCGTGAGGTAGGCCCCGTTTCCGACGCGGCGGTTTGCGTTGATGTTATAACCGGTGAGCACGAGCAGGCCGCCCGTGACATTCACACCTTCCACGGTGCTGTCGCCAAAGCTGGAGCCAAGGAGGTCCACCTCACCACCGCCGACCTTGGTGATGGAAGAATTCACCAGCGAGCCGCCATCGATGAGAGCGGTCTGGATTTCCACCGTGCCGCCACGCGCCGCAAACAGCGTCAGGTCGCGGGTGTAGCTGGAAGTTCCCTGGGTGAAGGTGATGGCGCCGGTGCCGGTGCCGAAGGTCACCGTACCGCTGGTGTTCACACCACCGAGGGTGATGTTGCCAGTGGTGTTCCCGAAACCGTAGTTGCCGTTGCCGGTCACGTTGTTGGGATCGTACGTTTCCACGCCGACTTCCCACGAGTTAAGATTGAAGGTGGAACCCGCATTCATCAGGAAGAAAGCCAGGTTTGCACCACCGGTGCCGTTGCCGGACACGACATCGCGTCCGCCCATCTGCAGGCCGATCATCGGATTCGAGGAGTAGGCATTGACGGTGGCAGCGGCGGCGGCGGTGTAGAAATTGCCCGTGCCACCGTAATAGAGCGAGCCACGGATGATGCGGATGCGGCCGGCGGCATCATACTGCTGGCTGATCTGCACCGCGGACTCGTCGTTGGTGGCGGTGACCTCCATGCGCAACACTTGGGACTGGTTGGTGATGTCGATGAGCCCGGTAATTGGGCCGGTCTCGGTGTCACGGACCTGACCGAGGATGTTCAGCAGACCAAAAGCACCCGTGTAGGTACTGAACATACGTGAGTCGGTGAGGGCACCGCTGCCGATCGGTGTCGTGCCGCCATAGATGTTGCCCTCGATCACACCCATGCCGGTGTAGTTGTTGAAAATGCGCGGGGTGAAGGTTCGGGCATAGCTGGTGGCTCCGGCAGAGTCCACGTTGTCGATGATGACATTGCCTGCCCAGACCGAGCTGTTTTCGAGCTGCAGCGCGGTGCGGTTGTCACCGATATCGCCCACATAGAGGTCCACACCGGAGATGCGCGCACCGAGACCCGGAATCAGGGTGCCATAACCGCTGATGAGCACCTTCGTGCTCAAACCCAGCGCCTGGTCGTGACGGGCGTAAATGGCACCGTAGCTCGTGGCTGTGTCACCCGTGTAGTAGTTGGGCGCGTGCAGGAAGAGCGACGCGCCGCCGGACTTGGTGAGGCCCACCGCGTTCGTGATGCTGGAGTTCATGAAGAGGTAGTTGCTGTCGAAGTCGGTGGCGCGGTAGGCATTGGCAGCGTCGCTGGTGTTGTAGTGCACCCAGATGCTGCCGATGTTGAAGATGGCCTCCTGGCCGTTCATGTTCACCGAGCCACCGTTGATGGCACTGCGGATGTCCAGGTTGGTGTTGGCGTTGTAGGCAGCACCGTTCATGTTCTGGATGCCGGTGTTGAACACGGCTATCATCCCGGAGTTGATGGTCAGGGAGTCGCCATCACCGATCATCAGGGCCGTGTAGTTGCCGCGCCCGTTGCCAGCTCCGTTCACGAAGCTCTCGGAGGCGAAGGTCAGCGAGTTGATGACGAGGTTGGTGCCGGCGGGCACATTGCAATCCGGCTCCAGGGAACCGAGGGTGAGGATGGAGTTGCGACGGTTGGTGAACTCACCCGCTCCGATGCCCGTGTCACTGATCACACCGACGATCTTCAGATTCTGGTCGGCGGTGATGCCCTGGTTCTCCAGAGTGATGGAAGTGGTCTGTGCAGTGTCAGGATTGGAGATGACCTTGTATTCCGAATCGAGCAGCGGACGGATGAAGTGCTCGCCGTTGACGTTGGTGTCCACAGTGACGATGCGATTGGCGGTGTAATCTTCATTAAACAACTGGCCCGTGCCCGCGAGATTGACCCATGCAGGGCGGGTGCCGCCGAAGAAGCCGGGCAGCACAGGTGCATTGCCGTTGGTGCCATCGCCCGTGCCGATCAGTGTCGGCATGACATCCACCTGCACCACCGCGCGGTTCTCATTCGCGGAGGAAGGAATCAGCGTGTTGAAAGTGCTGTCGGCAAAATCGGTGCCTGCGTCGAAGTTGCGAAGCTGCACGAGGGTGTTCGCATTCCTCACGATCTCGGTGAAATGCCAGCCGGCGTAGTCGTTCGTGAGATTCGGAGCGCCGCCGACCAGGGTGGAACCGAGGTCGAACTCAAGGCCCAACTGGCCTCCCATCAGATTGAGCGTTCCGGTTTTCTCAATGCCGGAGAAGACGCCGCCGCCCGCCTCCTGGCGCATGCGGATATAGCCGTTCGTGAAGATGGGCATGTTGTCCGGCAGACGGTCACGGAACTCATCCACCGTGGTGGCCGATGACTCCAGGCTGAAGTAAGTGTTGCGCTCCAAGGTCATGCTGGTCATGCCCTGCACGTGACCCGCCACACCATACACACGCGAAGCCCCGGCCGAACCGATGTAGGCGCCGGTCCAGTAGGGAATGTTGCCGTAGAAACGGAATTCACCGGTGCCGATCTTGATGATGTCGCCTGAGCCAAAAACCTCGCCGCCACCATTGTTCATGTAGAGATTACTTCCGTTGCGCAGGTTGAAGACGGCATCCTGAACGACGTTGACCTGGCCGCGGAGATAGTAGCTGCGTGCGGTACCTTGGGCTTGGATCACGCCGCCGCCCTGATAGCCCTGGCCGTCGAGCGTGAGCCATTCATAGAATCCCGGATCGGAGGTGGTGTTGAACATAAGTGTGCCGTTCGCGCCAATGTAGGTGCTGTCCACCCAGCCGCCGTAAGTGCCAAGTGCATTGGAAGCAGTGGAACCCGCTCCTGAAAGCTGCAGCGTGCCGTTGTTGATCATCGTCAGGGCGTTGTAGCCGTTGAACATGTTGGCGCGGATCACGTTGTCCGGAGCGCCTGTGAGAATCACCGTACCACCACCATCGACAACCATGCCACCGATGAGAGGACGGCTGAAGTCCGTGGGTATGTCATCTGTGGGAGGATTGGTGACATCACTGGTGATGTAGCCGTTGATGGTCAGGGATTTTCCGGGATCCACATTGAAGACACCACCGCTGGCACCGAGGAAAATGGTGCGCGCCCCGTCCAGCGTCACATTGTCCTTCACCGCCAGCGTTCCTCCATCCAGATGCAAGTTTCCGCTGTCGAGGATGGCCCAGATGCCGGCGTCGGTGTTGTTTGGGTTCGAATTGGGACTCACATGGATACCGGTGGTGTAACCGGAACCGCCGCCGGTGAGCGTGGTGGATGTCACCGAGGTGCTTCCAGCGTAGGTTCCAGTCGCAGCTGTGGTGGGCGCATTCGCGGTGGAGAAAATGAGAGTGCCGCCATTATTGGCATTGCTGCCGTTGGCCTCGCGCACGAGACGCACAATGGAACCGTTGATGGTGCCGAGCTGGCTGTCACTGGAGATCTGGAGCACGCCACCGTTGATGTAGGTGTCACCAGTGTAGGTGTTCGTGCCGCCCAACACCGTGGTGCCGACTCCGCCGGTCACAAGGCTCACCTGGCCGCCGTTGTCCACGATGTTCGCGGAGATGGTGGTGACGCCCGTCCCGTAGTTGTGCAGCAGGATGTCACCGGCGCCGCTCCGGGTGAGAGTGCCGTTGATGATGTTCACCGCGCCGCCGACAGCGTTGCTGACGAGCATGCCACCATTCTCCACGGTCAGAATGTGGGTGCCGAGATCGAGATCCGCCGCCGCACCGAACTTGATGGAGTTCGTGGCGGTGTCCGCGCCAAATGCCGCGTTGCCGGTCACCTCGGTGTTGTTGCCGCTGGCAAAGGTCAGATCGTAGGCAGTGAACGCCTTCACACCCGTGGTGCCCTCGCGCGCCGCCCAGTCGGTGATCTGGCCGAGCACATTGCCATAAACGGCCCAGTAGCCAAAACGATCACCGTCCGTGGTGGTCATGCCGGAGGCGCTGATGTTGATCACGCCGCCGTTGTTTTCCACGAAGGCCATCGTGACTCCCGATGCCGGCGTGAGGGCGACGCTGGAATTGATGTTCACCGTTGCATTGCCACGAACGGCAAGGCGAGAACCGCCGGAGTTCAGCGTGAAGTCACCGAAGTCTTCCTGCACAGGACCGAGGGCCGAGTTGGCATCCACAATGAGATAACCGCCGCTGAGCGTGAGCGCCGCGCCATTGCCGACACGCCGGTTCGCATTCACATCGTATCCCGTGAGAACAAGCGTGCCACCGAGCATCTTCAGCGCCTCGACTGTGCTGTCACCCGCGCTTGAGCCGAGCAGGTTCATCGTGCCGGCACCGACCTTGGTGATGGACGAGTTCACGAAGTTGCCTCCATCAAGGAAGTTCACCTTCATGTCCACGGTGCCTCCGCGGGCCGCGTAGAGGTTCAGGTTGCGGTCGTAGAGCGTGTCCGCCTGTGTGAAGCGGATGCTGCCATCACCAGTGCCGAAGGTGATCGTGCCGGAGGTATTCTCACCGCCGATGGAGCTGTTGCCGGTGGTGTTGCCGAAGCCGTAGTTGCTGTTGCCGCTGACATTGTCCGGATCGGCGGTGTCCACGCCGACATTCCAGCTCGAAAGATTGAAGGCGCTGCCCGCATTGTGCATGAAAAAGGCCACATCCTGGGAGCCGATGCCCTGGTTGCCGTCGAAGATCGCACGGCCGCCCATCTGCAGACCGGAAAGATCGCTGTCCGGATTCAGCGCAGCCACGGCAGCATTGGTGTAAAAGTTGCCATCCCCCATGTAACGCAGCACACCGCGCACGAGCTGGATGCGCCCGGCGGAATCATACTGCTGATAAAGATGCACCGTCGCCAGGTCATTCGTCGCGACCACTTCCATGCGCAGCACCTCGTTGAGATTGCCAGGGGCGACGGCGCCAGTGGACTTGTCACGCATCGCACCGCGGATGTCGAGCACCGAGCTGACGGCGCCCGTGTAGGTGGAGAACATGCGCGCGGTTCCCTGAGCGCCGACGCCGACAGGCGTGTCACCGCCGTAGATGTTGCCGTCGATGAAGAAGACGGTGTTGGAGGAGGCCACCTCGATGCGCGGCACGAAGTTGCGCGTGATGGCGCCGGCGCTGCCCGCTGCGTCCACGTTGTCGATGATGACATTCCCTCCCCATTGGTTGCCTTCATTTTCCGCATACAAAGCCAGATTGTTGCCGATCAGCGGACCGACATACAGATCGACACCAAAGATGCGCGCGGTGTTGCCGAGGATGAAGTTGCCTGCGCCGGTGACATTCATCTGGGTGCTCTGACCCAGCGCGAAGTCATGGCGGGCGTAAAGATTGCCCATGTTCACCGTCGTCTGGCCGGTGTAGTTGTTCGCGCCTTCGAGCGTGACACTGGAGGCGCCGGTTTTGGTCAGCCCCACCGCGTTCATGATGCTGGTGCGGAGGATGACGGTGGTGTTGTCACCATCGGTGTTGCGGTAGGCGTTGAGCTGGTCGCTGGTGTTGTACTGCATCCACTCGCTGCCTGCGTAAATGATGGCCTCGCGACCGTTGAAGTCGAGCGTGCCGCCAGTGATGAAGTTGTTGATGTCGAGGTTGGTGTTGGTGTTCTGGGCTGCCCCAAGTTTGTCCATCCTGCCGGTGTTGGTGAACAGGAGCATGCCGGAGTCGATCTTCAGGCTGCCGCCCTGCCGCATGAGTAGGTTCACATCGTTGCCGGCGTTGTTGACGTTGATGGCGGTGGCATCGGTGGCGAACGTCACGGAGTTGACCTCCACAACACTGTTCAAGGTAAGAATGGAGTTCACACGTGAGGTGAAGCCATTGCCGGCACCGACGGTATCATCCGTGATGCCGATCAGACGCAGGTTCTGATCCGCCGTGAGTCCGGCGGTGGCCAGATCCACTGTCAGAGGGGCCGCCATGGTGCCAGAGTCGATGACCGTGTAGTCCGTGGAACCTGGCGCATCCGAGAGCGGACGCAGATAATTCACCGTGGCACCTGTGACGGGGTCGATTCCCACAACCGAAGTCATGAGGAATCGTGATGTGCGGTCCTCATCCCAGATCAATCCTGTACTGGTGTTGAGGAACGTCGGGCGCGTGCCGCCGAAGAAGCCTGGAATGACCGGCGTGTTGCCGTTGGTGCCGTCTCCCGTTCCCACCATCGTCGGTGCGGTGTCCACCAGCACCAGGGCGCGATTGAGCAAATCGGTGACTCCACCCGAGATGTCCGTGCTGGCATCGAGGTTGCGCACCTGCACGACGGAACCCGGCATGCGGACGATGTCGGAGAAATGCCATGCCGCGTAGTCCCCCTGGTTGCGTGTGGTGCCGCCTGTGTAGTCCGTGCCCAGGTCGAACTCGATGCCGAACACACCGCCGTTCACCGTCGCGACGCCGACCTTTTCCACGCCGGAAAAGATGCCCGACCCAGCCTCGAAGCGCATTTTCGAGTAACCATTGATGGAAATGGCCAGATTGTCTGGCAGGCGGTCGCGGAACTCATCAATCGATGTGCTGCCAGCGCCGTAACCAAAGTAGGTGTTGCGGTCGAGCGACATGCCCGTCATGCCCTGCAGGCTTCCGGCCCCGTACATGCGGGTGTTGCCGCTGCCGGAGAGATACTGGCCTGTCCAGTCGATGCCGTTGACATAGAACTGAAACTCACCGTTGCCGGTGCGTGCAATGTTGCCGGTGCCGTAAAGCGCGCCGCCATTCTCTCCAAAGCGGATGGTGCTGTTGTTGGCGTTGTTGATGAGCATGTCCGCCTCAACGGTCAACTGGCCGTTCAGACGCACCGTGCGTGCGGTTCCGGTGGTGATGATGGTGCCGCGTCCCTCGTAACCACGGCCACGGAAGGTGAGCCATTCATAAATGAATGGATCCGAACTGGTGGCAAGTTCGAGGGAACCATTCGCGCCGATGATGGTGCTGTCCACAAACGAGCGGTTGGTGCCCAAGATGCCGGAGGCCGTGCTGCCGGCGCTGGCGATCTTCAGCACGCCCTCGTTGATCCAGGTGATGCCGCCATAGCTGTTGTACATGTTCGCCTGGGACGTGTTGTTCGGAGCACCGGTGAGGATCACCATGCCGCCGCCATTGATGACAAAATCACCAATGTCCGGACTGCGGTTGCTGGCCTGTTCATCTGCTCCGCCAATGTGGTTGGCCGTGTAACCGTTGGCAGAATTGATCTGGCTGAACTCGGAGGTGATGTAACCGTTGATGGTCAGGATCTTCCCGGCAGTCACATCCAGCGTGCCCCCGTTGGCTCCGAGGAACAAGGTGCGCGCGCCATCAAGCGTGAGGGTGTCCGTGACTTTCAGCGTGCCGCCATCGAAATGAAGATTGCCGCTGTCGAGGAGAGCCCACACACCGGCCTTATTTTCCGTGGTGCGGCTGGGATCATCCAGGTTCGCCCACACGCCGGTGGTATAGCCTGATCCACCGCTGGTGAAGGTGGTGGCGGTCACCGTGGTGGTGTTTGAATTGAAGGTGGCCAACGCCGCCGAGACGGGCGCGACAGTGGTGTCAAAGATGATGGAAGCGCCCGTGTTGCTGGAGTAAGCGGACGTGCTGGCAGAGTTGCCGTTGCCACCATTGTTGACGCGGACGAGCTGCGAGACGCTGCCGTAGATGTCACCGAGCTGGCTTTCGCTGGAAATCACCAGCGTGCCGTTGTTGAGGTAGGTGTCGCCCGTGTAGGTGTTGTTCGCCGTCAGCACGGTCGTGCCGGGTCCGCCGAGGACGAGGTTCACCTTGTCACCGTTGTCCGTGACAGCCGCGCCAAGGGTGAAGTTCCCGCCGGTGTTCCAGTTGAAGATCATCAGATCCTGCGCGGTGCCGGAGCCGCCGAGATCGGCGTCAAAGCCGCTCGTGAGCGTGCCACCGGTGAGCGCGTTGGCACCACCGTTGGGAGTGGTGATCAAAATGGCACCGCCGGAGAGCGTCAACGCCTGACCGTCGAGCGAGAGACTGGCAGGCGTGTTGAAACGCAGGGTGCTGGCATTGATCGCACCGGTGAAGGAGACATCCCCTGCCACATCCACATTATTGCCGGCAAAGTCTCCTTCCGCCGTTCCGGTGGTGTAACCAGTGAAGGCAGAAATCGCTCCGCTGGCTCCATTGCTGGCAAAATCGGTGATCGATCCCGCCTGCGTGCCGTACACTGCCCAGGACATGAGACCGGAGCTGGTCAGTCCCGTGGCCTGCATGCTGATGTTCGCCGTTCCCGGGCCTTCCTCGATGAAGGCGAGCGTTCCACCCTGCGACTTCGTCAAAGTGGCCGCCGCAGCGCCGAAGTTGAGGTTGAAGGTGCGTCCGGTGGGCGCATTCAGACGAATGGTCGAGCCACCGTTGTTCACGCGCACGTTGCCGGTGAGGTTGAAGTTGCGATTTGCAGTGGCTTCGCCCAGAACAGTGAGGTCACCACCGCCGAAGAGCGCCTGGGCCGAGGAGACTGCAAAGCGGTCGTTGCCCAGCATGCTGCCGTCGGTGGAACGCGGCGCCCAGATGGCCTCGCCGCCCATGAAGTTCCAGCGTTCCACCGTGGACTGGCCAGCTCCGTTCGCATCGAACTGAATCGTGCCCGGTCCGATGACCGAGATAATGGAGTTCACCCCCGTCCCGTTGTCCAGCAGACGTGCCTGCACATTCAGAGTGCCGCCACGCGTCTGCAGGAAGCGCAGGTCGCGATCCCCACCTTGGTTTTCAAACACGATCGAGTAGCTGGCCCCCGTGTTCGAACCGATGTAAGCGGTTCCAGATTCGGATTCATTGCCGATGCTCAGCGTGCCATTGCGGTTGTTGTTGTACACGTAGAGGAGGTTGCCCCAGTTGAAGATCTGGTCCGGCTCGGTGAGCATCAAATGGGAGTGATAGGTGCCTGTGCCGGCGCCATCCGCGCCCAATGCTGTACGAGTCCAGTATTCGTTGGCTTGGATGAGCGCATTCGCGCCGTCGGTAAGAAAACCCGTGCCGTCATTGCCCGCGGCATTCGGGTCATACATGAGGCGGAAGTAGCCGCGGTTGAGGTCGAGGCGGCCGGTGGCGTCCCATTGCTGGAACACATTGATGTTCCCTTCGTCGTGCCCCGTCATCTGGAAACGCAGGGAGTGGTTGGCGTCGAGTCGGGTCGCGGAATCGCCTGTGCGATAAACAGAGGTGATGGTGGCGTTCAACGGATCGGTGCTCAGGTTGCCGGTGGCAATATCACGGAACTGCCCGCGCAAATTCACCGTGTAGGCCTCGCCCAGGCTCGTGGAAACCAGCGGTGGGTCGGCGTAAGCGTCGCTGTCTGTGAAGTTGCTGTTGTGATCGGTGTAGATGTTGCCGTAGAGGGACAGCGTGCCGTTGTTGCGCGCGGTGACATAGTATGCCTGGAAGTCCGAGCTGCTTGCCGCGTCGGCAACATCCAGGATGACGTCCCCGCCCCAGGTGTTGTGGTAGGCTCCCTCACCACGGAGAATGGTGGTGCTGCTCTGCATGGTGTTGGTGGCCCGGATGTTGATGCCGGTGATGTTGGTGCCGTAATCCAGCAGAAAGTTGCCGGCGCCACCGATCTGCAGCTCACGATTCACCCCCCCGGCGCCCAGCGCACCTGGGTGGCGGGGAATCAGCGACGCCTGCTCGCTGACATAGATGTTGCCCGAGATGTTGTTCCAGGTCTCAAGGTAGAGGTTGTTGCGGCCCGTCTTGACCAAATCGGTGGCATTGGTCATGTGGCTGCGGATGAATGCGTTGTTCCCGGTGATGAAGTTGTACCAGTTGGCATCACTCCGGTCGAGATCACTCCAGGTGAGCGCCGAGTTCACATAAGCAACGCCGCCTCCCATGTCGAGATAACCGCCGCGGATGACAGCTTCCATGTTGGCGCTGGTGGCCTGGCCAAAGGAGGCAAAGTTGATGATGCCCGAGCTGATCGTCAGCGTCTTGTCCTGTTCGATGATGAGGTAGTCCTTGGTGGCGGTTGGAAGCGCCTGGCCGGAACTGGTGGCATCAAACGCGATGGTCAGGGAGTTCACCGCGATGTTGGAGGTGACATTGCGCCCGGCGTAGTTGTTGCGATCGGCATAATTGCCGCCCGTGGGCGAGATGTAGCCGTTCATCAACCAGTTCTGCCCGGCCACCGGAGCACTGCTGATGTTGTACTCCGACGCAGTGAGCGGACGAAGATAGCCGCCGTCCAGTGTCATCAGCCCGATGCCTGAACCGCTATAAGCATACGCATTCTGCATCGTATAGTCGGTACGCGTCGCGGCGGAGCCCGAGCGCGCTGTGAAAGACGCCGGCAGCGTGCCACCGAAAAGACCGAGCACGACCCGCTGGTCCGCGTTGCCTGGATTGTTCGCACCGGCAAGATTGATGCCTGTTGTGTTGTTGACGAGAATACGGTCGTCCGTGACACCTGTTCCAAAAGTGTGGGCTCCGTTCATGTCGTAGATCTTCAACACGCCGTTGTTGTTCGTGGTGAAGCTCTGGAAAGATCCGTCAAACTGGCCGCCGGCACGCGTGTCGAGGAACAGGTAGTTGGTACCGAAGTCAGCCACCACATTCCCGAAGTTTTCCTGGTTCGCCGTCGCGGTGTCGGTTTCGAGATACAGGTTGCCATTCCGCAGGCTGAGGAAGCCTGCGTCATTCAACCGATCATTATTGTTCGCGCTGGCATAAACGGCGTTGGACGCGTTGTTCAACAGGGCGAGCGAACCCCAGCGTGTGACAGTGATCGTGCCGGCACCCGCGAGGCTGCCACTGGCCCCTGCCAATGACATGCTGAAGTACTGGGACTCGGGAGCACCGGAAGTGGTGTTGTAATTCGGCGCCATGTAGCGCCCGGTGTTCTGCTTCACGAGCACGTCACCGTCGAACGTGGAGCTGCTGTCGCCCGTGAGGCGCAGTTCGCGGTCGCCACGCTTGGTGAAGCCTCCGCCATTATTGCCCACGGTCGTGTTGTCGAATGTCCCCTGAAACTCCGTGACACCCGGATGATCGTAGACCGTCGTGGTGCCGTTGTAGCCCACCGCGCCACTGGTGAAGTCAAACAGGTTGCCGTTGCCATTGGCATCCCTGCCAATGCCCCCGCCGGTGAGGTTGATGACGACATTGGAACCGAAGATCTGGTCAAACGTCTGGCCGGCACTGCCACTGCCCTCGCGCTGCCAGACACCGTTGTTCATGTTCACCGTGAAATTATCCCACGTGTCTGTGACCTTCGTATTGGCCGCGTGCGTACCCCAGTAGGTGCCGAAGGAGAGGCGGGCCTCCAAAACCGAGTTTCCACTCAAGGCGCTTGCCGCCACGTTGACGTTGTAGGGATCGGAGGTGCGGCTGCCCAGTGTCGGATCCGTGCCATCATAGGCGTTGCGATTGTAGGCGATGTTGATCGTCAGACCGTCGAGGTTGTTGCCGTACGTGGTGCCGTCGATCAACGCACCGCCGAGGAGCGTCCCGTTGTTTTCAAAGCGAACCTCACCTTCGTAAATGTTCAGCGTCGCCCCGGTTCGGTTCTGAATGTCTGCGTTGTGAATGACAAAGTCGGTGCTTCCCAGTTTGGTGAAACCGAATCCGCCCAAGTCCAAAACAGGTGCAATCTCCGCCGTGGCTCCCAGATTTGTATGCCGGATGAGGTCCGTGCGGCTGTAGCCACCGACCGTCGCATCACCGGTAAGCTGGAGGTAGGAAATATTAGCTGTTCCTGCGGTGTTGCGCAGCGCTCCGAGACCATTCGTGCCTGATCCCTCGATCAGGAACATCTCCGTGTCGTCCACGCCTGCGATGTTGAAGTCGCGGTCGCGCAAATCGATCGTTCCACCATTGCGCGCCACCGTCTCATTGCCGACTCCGCGCGCGCCTGCCGAGGCATTGTTGCTTTCCAGGCGGATCAGGCCCGAATTGGCAACCAGGCGGCCGCTGAACGTGTTGGCGTTGTTCAGAATCACCCAGTTCACGCTTTGGTTCGACGTCGACATGTCATCAAACACGATGGTGTCTGTTCCCGAAGTTCCACCGCTGATGATGCCGCTCAACGTGATGCCCTGGTTGTTGGAAATGTCGAAGATGGAAATGTCGAGTTCGTTGTTGAGCACGAGATTGGACGAGATGGTGTCGTTGCCACCGCCGTCCAGTTTGTTGAGCTGCGAAAAACCTGAAGTCGATTCAAACGTGAGTGTTCCACCCGAGATCGTGTACGACTGCCCGCCGCTGGAGTCCCCGATGTTCAGCGTGCCCACGGTCGCCGCCACATCCAGCGTGATGGTACGGTTCGCAGTGATGTTGAAGAGGAAATTGACGACGGCATCGATGGCGCTGGGATAGTCCGTTGCGGCATCCAGATTGGTCCAGTTGGCGGTGGTGCTCCAGTTTCCGTTCGCATTGACATTCCAGTCACCCGTCGTGCTGTGCTGCGCGCGTGCGTCTCCGAGGGTGGCGAGAAAAAACAGCCCTCCCAGCATGACCCCGAACAGGAGGTTTGCTCCTCTCCTACAGCCGGCCGCTCCGGAATGACTGCTGTGGGAGTATGTTTCCTGTACCGACGATGTCTTCTTCATGTTATTGGCTGGTGATGTGGAACTGCCGGGCACAGCTCCTTGGGTTGCAGCCAATTCTGCCTGAATGACATCCCCTGCCTATTGGGGCCGCGGTTTGGGCTTGAGTGGGGCTTGATCGTGCCAGGAACTACACTTTCGATTTTCAATCATCTGCACCTTTTGCTTAGACCGTGCGGCAGCGTGGCTTTGCGCTTGTCTTCCTTTCGTCCCCACTCCAGTGCAGACAATCTTCCATGCGCTGAAACGTTGACGGATTATCGTACCATCAAGGAGAATCCGGCTCAGGGCGGCACCCTCACCCATCGAAATGCACCTACTGCGACCATCACTCCCCCACCCATTGTCCAGACATGCACGCACCATCTGGCATCTCGCGGCCATCGTGCTGGCGTTGTCATGGCATGACGGTGCGTGCGCGGAGACTCCGGAGTCCTCCGAACGGCCCAGCACGGAGGTACACATGTGCGCACCAGGACCATGGGGACGGCTCAGCTATTATTACTTCTATCTCGAGGCGCCGGACTATGTGGTGCAGCAGTTTCCCCTGCCCAACTCGACCACCAAGTGGGTGTTTGATGCCGAGGGATTCGAGCGTGTCGCCCCGATGTTCCTGCGGGCCGGCATGCGGCAGAAGGATGTGGACGCGATGCTGACGCCACGGCGCGTGGTGAAGGACGCCCGCTATGCGTATGTTTTTCCAACGACCACGGAACTTGAGGACATGTCCCGCGAGACACGCGCGAAGATCTACAAGGAACTCGCGAAACATCCCGCCAATGTGTTTCACCACTCCCCGGTGTTCTTTTTGGCGGACTCGGTGGAGGAGTGGGCCAGGGACTCAAGTCTTCCTGAGCACATCGTGGAAAAAATCTCCAGCCTGTCATACCGTGCCGGCAGCGCGCTGGTGTTTTCCGACATCCCTCTGCTCATCAGCCAGGCACAGTCAGTCGAACAGGCGCGCCTCATCATGCAAAAGCTGACACGGGTGCGCACACTGATGGCGCAGTTGGAGCTGTCGAAGGAGGATTCGATCCCGGACCTGCTCAACTACTGGTCCACCGGACTCGGCCTGCGCCGCAAGGAGATCGAACCGCTGATGAACGCCATCGTGCGCACCGAGGGTGTGTCCCACCTCGACATGCTGCACCTGCTGCCTCCCTTGCCCCGCAAGCTGCTCTACACCTATCCGGATCTAAGCTATGCGACCGAGGGACGCATGCCAGACTGTCATTGGACGAGCCTGAATTTCTTCAACCTCAAGCCACAGCAGTACCTGCTGGACACACGACTGGCCACCAGCCTTGTGAAACAGGACTTCGACAAAGTGGAGCCGCCCTACCGCTACGGCGATGTGCTCATGTTCATCAGCCCGGACGGCCGTGCCGTGCACTCGGCGACTTACCTCGCGGACGACATCATGTTTTCCAAGAACGGCTCCAACATGCTCGCGCCCTGGCTGCTCATGCGGCTGACAGATCTCGAGAAGCTCTACGACGTTGATCCGGAAAAGACCCACATTGTGGGTTTCCGCCACAAGAAGTGATCCACCAGCATCAGGCGGACGCTCCCAGGCGCCGCGACTCCACCCAGCGGATGGCAAAACGCGTGACCGCCGAGCCATCCTCCAGCTTCAGCTTGTTGCGGATGTTCATGCGATGCACATCGACGGTCTTCGGGCTGATGCGCAATGACTCGGCAACCTCATGCGTGCCACGTCCTTCCCCCATGAGTTGGAAAATCTCGAACTCGCGGTCAGTCAGCGCGTCCAGTCCTCCTTCCTGCCGCGGCAGCGTGCCGCTGGAGTAGGCCTGGAGAATCTGCTCGGAGACCGCGTCGCTCAACCACGTGCCTCCGCCTGCCACCTTGCGCAAAGCCGCCTCATACTGGTCGTAGCCGACATTTTTCATGATGTAGCCGCGCGCACCTGCCTTGAGGGCGCGATGCGCATAATAAGCCTCGTCATGCATGGAGAGCACCAGCACCGCCAGTTCCGGACGCAGCGCATGCAAATCCTTGATGAACTCCAGACCGTTGCGGTCCGGCAGCGTGATGTCCACCAGCATCATGTCCGGAGGATCGCTCTCGATTTTTTCCATCGCACTCCTGCAGTCCCCGGCCTCCCAGCAGCAGGAAAAGTCAGGAAGACTGTCAATGAATGCACGCATCCCGCCACGCATCATGGTGTGATCGTCCAGGATGGCGACACGCTTCTTGTGTGACGTGGCCGCTGATGTGTCTTCCGGGCTCATGTTGTCCATCTTAGCTGATGGAATGAAAACTAGCCACGAGCAATTGGCAGTTCGCAGACTGCGGTTGTCCCGCCATCCGCCACCAGCCGGGGCTGGAACGCCAGTGAACCGCCAAGGGCATCCACACGCTGGCGCACCATGTGCAGGCCCATGCCCTTGGTGCGCACGCCAGCGTCAGGATCAAAGCGCACGCCATCATGCGCCACCTCCAGTCGCAACATGCGCTCGTCGTGCGTCAGACTTATGCTCACCCACGTCGCACGGCCATGTTTTGCCGCGTTGGTGGCCAGTTCCTGCGCGATGCGATATATCTGCGCCGCATCCTCGGTTTTCAGCTTGCTGGAGAGATCATCACATGCGGCCTGGCAGCGCAGGCCGAAGGCCCGTTCCACAAACTTCGCCAGATCATCGAGCGCAGCGGACATCTCGTCAGGGCGCACAGCCACGGGTGCCAGACCGCGGGCGTAGGCACGCGCCAGATCCGACGCCTCCGCGAGTTCGAGAGCCACCTCGCCCGCAAACGCCGCCTTCGCATGCCCCTCGCGCTTCAGACTGCTTTGCAGCACACCGCACTTCAACTGCGCTGCCGCCAGCCGCTGGCACACATCGTCATGCAGGTCATGACCGATTCGCCGGCGCTCGTTCTCCGCTGCCTGAATCAGCCGTTTCTGCATTTCTTTCCGGCCGGTGATGTCAGCGGCAACACCGGCAACCTGCAACGCCTCCCCCTCACCGCGTCGCACGGAGAACCCGCGGCAGTCCAGCCAGCGGATGTCTCCATGGTGATGAACACGAAACTCAATCTCCTGTTGACCCATTTCTTCCCGCAGTCTTCTCAGCATTTCCAGCACAGCCCTGCGGTCCTCACGCACCACGGCACGCAACCAGTCCCAGCGGCGGCTTTGCAAACGAACCGCCGCCCGTCCAAACATCTGCTCATAGGCTGTGTTCACATAGATCGGTTCCATGCTGGAGGGCGGAGCCACCCAGAAAATGTCACGCATGTTCGCGGCGATCTGGCTGAAGCGCCATTCGCTCGCACGCAACCGGCGTGCGGCGTCGTCAAGCTTTCCGGAGATAACCGCCAGCTCGTCCTCACCCGCCAACGGCGGCTGCATTGTTCCAGACGCCCCGATCTGGTGGGTTTGCGCGACGATTTTCGACACCCGTTCCGTCACCAACACGTGCAGCAAAGCCCACAACAGCAGACAGCCGCCCAGAAACAGACAGCCCTGGGCCGCTGATTCATTGACCGCCTGCCCCACGGCGGCAGAACGCGCGCCATCAAGGTCATATTCCAGAATGACCAAGCCCTTCTTCATCCCACCGATGACATCCAAAAACGGAATCACCGCCATCATCCGTCCTTTGGCGGCATTCTCATCAACGATGCCCTCCAGTCCCTGCCTCGCGGCCTGAACCACCGGCGGGGTCACTGACAATGGACAATCCCACACCGGCAGGCCCCGCCATTGCTTCTGCGTGGCATAACGCACGATGTCGTCGCCATCGCAAATCACTCCGAGCAAAAGATCCGGGTGAACGGCTGCATAATTGAGCGCCAGGTCCGACGAGTTCGGCAGCCGGCGGCGAAAGAAGTGCTGCGCGAGACTGGCCAGACGCGTGGCCTCTTGGTACGCGTTCAGTTGCAACTGCTCCCTACGTAGCGCCACATCACGCCGGTACTGGCGCCACGCACTCAGACTGATGGCGAGCAACCCGAAGGCAAGCACCAGGGCCGAAAGCTGGAACTGCAGGGTGCGGAGTTTCATCGCGCGCCCTCCTTGACCAATTCATCGTTCAACAGCGACTCCACCTCGATTTCCCGCGTCAGGAGGCCCTGTTCACGCATCCGAGACTGCATCTTCAGCAGGACCGTCGCAAGTCCCTCAGCCCCCGCCGACAGCAAACGCCTGTTTCCCGCCGCGTCCGGTATTTCCACGGCCTGCAACGCCTTGGCCCATTGTGCGGGGTCCAGATCCTCGCGGCGCAGCATCTCATCCAGCGAACCCGAATTCTCGCCGGGTGGATGCTGGAGACAGGCAGCGACAATCTCCTGCAATTCCCTCCGCCATGCCGCCAGCGCCTCGCGCCGCACGATGAGCACGCGGCTCATTTCGAGCCCCATCGCGGAGGAGTCGTGCAGCATCACCGCTCCCCGGCCCAGCAGACGTGCGCGCCACGGATCGGTGGTGACCACGGCATCCAGGACGCGTTCCCTGTAAGCTGCCTCGGTTTCAGCGAGGTTCAGCGGCACAACTTCAACATCTTTCAATGTCATGCCATGCAGTTGCAGAGCGCATGCGAGAAGATATTCACCCGACGACCGGACCTCGACCCCGACTCGTTTGCCACGCAGTTCCTTCACGGAACTCAATCCCTGTCGTGCCAGGATCGCGTCCGCGCCACGCGACACTCCAAGCACCAGCACGATCTGCGGCTGTGCTCCTCCAGCCTCCAGGCGCAGCAACTCATCGAGGCTGACGACCGCGGCATCCGCCACCCGCTTTTGAAACGCCCCCATCACGGCTCCAGGCCAGGAAAGCTCCATGAAATTCACCTGCGTCTTTTGGATGTTCTCCATCTCCCGCGTCATGAGCAGCCCCTCCGCGCCCGGCCACACCGTCACCGCGATCGTGCATGAGCGGCGTGGCACGGTGGCCGGCCAGAACACGCCTGCCGCGCACAGGAGCAGTCCTGCGATCACCACCAGCGGCATTCGGATTCTGTCAGTTTGTTTCATGTGATTTGTTTTGAGCCCCGCTCGCGACGCCCTGCCTCTTCGTATCCAGTTCACTATCCTTTGATGATACGCGCAGGCCATCGGTCATGACCAGCCCCAATGATGCAACAAAGGCCCGATTGCCAAAGATTCGCGAAGTGGCGCTTGCATCGACGGCGGAGACGATTATAACTCGCGCCCTTCACCGACGCCTGTTGGTTTCAAGACAGGACATGCCTCCGTAGCTCAGTTGGTAGAGCAGTTGACTCTTAATCAATTGGTCCTAGGTTCGAGTCCTAGCGGGGGTACCACCATGAAGGTCAGGGTGTGAGATGATGAGTGCCAACACATCCAGGCACCATGAGAATATCCATGCGGCCAATTTCGCCCCGTGTTCTCCCTGAAGACGTATTCGTCTCAATTCCTGAGCAATTCTGCGTTTGGCTGTGGAAAGTCGGCAGCCAGGCACGTTGTGACTCACAGGGTGGCCGAGACTTTAAATACCGCCGGGTAAAACGCCCTTGTCGGCCATCGGCACCAGAGGGCTAATGGTTTCCAGTATGCACGGATTGCGGTGGCACGTGATGCCACGCACCGTAGCGGACGACAATATCGGAACAATCCTGGCATGGCATGATCCGCGGCGTGAACCACAAACACGAACGCGCCATGAACACCACTGCTTCCCACACCACCGCCCGCCAACGCTTCATCCAGAACCTCGCTGAGAGCGAACTGTTCCAGCACTACCAGAAAGCGTTTCACACCCTGACCAGCCTGCCGCTGAATTTGGAATCCGTCGGCGAGGACGTGCACATCGACCACGTCAACACTCGCACTGGCATCGCAGGCGTCGTGGAAACCCAGGTTCCCGTCCGTGTCGGTAAGAACACCATCGCGGTCATGCTGACTGGTGGTGTCCGCCTCCAGCCCGCAAACGCCGACACCTTCGCCCCGGTGGCGAAAGCCCTGCTTGATGAAGGTCGCTCCGCCGCCGAAGTGCGCAGCGCGAAAGTGCAGTTTGAACATGTCCCGGTCATGCAGCCGGAGCGTTATGATGCCGCCATCGCCATTCTGCAGTCGTTCTCATTGCAACTGGGTGAAAGTGCCCACCGCCTGTTGTTTGCGAACGCCACGCACGAGCCCGAGGCTGTGCGCAACGCGAAAGCCTTCATCCACCAGCACCTCGCCGAGCCGATGTCGCTCGAGGCCGTCGCCAAGGCGGTGAACGTGAGCCCCTTCCACTTCTGCAAGCTCTTCAAGCGCGCCACCGGTCTCACCTTCACGGATTTCGTGAACCGCGCCCGCGTGGAAAAGGCCAAGCGCATGCTGATGAAGCCTGCCGCCCGCATCACCGAAGTCGCCTATGACGTCGGCTTCCAGAGCTTGTCCCACTTCAATCGCAGCTTCCGTCGCATCGCCGACGAGTCGCCCACAGAATTCCGCAGCCGCATGAAGAACGGAGCACCCGCCCTGCTCGCTGCATAAAGTTTGTCGCCATGCGCATCGCACCGCGATGTTTCGACGACAATAGCCCCGGAGAGAACCTGAGCGCGTTGGGTCTCCTCTCCGGGGTTTTTTGTGCCTGCGAACGAGTGTGGATGGACTTGACCCGCCTGCGCTCACTGCGCACACTCGCGGCCTCACCCAACCAGAACCAAGAACCCAGAACATTTGTTTATGAGCCGGAAAATTCGTTATGGCATGATCGGCGGCGGACGCGGCGCCTTCATCGGCGGCGTTCATCGCATCGCGGCATCTATCGACCAGCAGATCGAGCTCGTCTGCGGCGCGTTCTCGTCGAATCCGGAGAAGTCGAAGGCCAGCGGCGCGGATTTCTACCTGCAGCCGGATCGTTGCTACGGCACGTTCGAGGAGATGATCAAGGCGGAGGCCGCCCTGCCCGCCGACAAGCGCATGGACTTCGTCAGCATCGTGACGCCGAACCACATGCACTTCCCCGCCGCGAAGGCAGCGCTCGAAGCCGGCTTTCATGTGCTCTCCGACAAGCCCGCCACCTTTGACCTTGCGCAGGCGAAGGAGCTGGCGCAGATCGTGAAGAAGAGCGGCCGTCTCTACGGCGTGACCTACAACTACACGGGCTATCCTTTGATCCGCCACGCCCGCCAGATGATCGAGCAGGGCAAGCTGGGCAAGATCCGCAAAGTCGTCGCCGAATACCCGCAGGGCTGGCTGGCCACGATGCTCGAAAACACCGGCCAGAAGCAGGCCTCCTGGCGCGTCGATCCCGCCATCTGCGGTGCCGCCGGCTGCATGGGCGACATCGGCACGCACGCGATGAACCTCGCCGAGTATGTCACCGGTTTGCATGTCAAAGAGCTCGCCGCTGACCTCACGCACTTCCTTGGTGACCAGGGCCGCCGCCTTGAGGACGATGGCAACGTGCTGCTGCGTTTCACCAATGGCGCGAAGGGTGTGCTGCACTCCAGCCAGATTAGCGTCGGCTGCGAAAACAATCTCACGCTCCGCGTCTATGGCGAGCTGGGCGGCATCGAATGGAGCCAGCTCGATCCGAACACGCTCATCGTCACGTGGCTCGACCAGCCGAAGCAAATCCTGCGCACCAGCACCGGCTTCCTCGGCACCGCCGCCGCCGCGGCCTCCCGCACGCCCGCCGGCCATCCCGAGGGCTACCTCGAAGGCTTCGCGAACATCTACAAGAACTTCATCAACCACGTCCGCGCCTTCGAGGCCGGCACGCCCGCCAACCCGCTCGACATGGACTACCCGACCATCGAAGACGGCGTGGCTGGCATGGCCTTCATCGAGGCCGTCGTGAAATCCTCCGCCAACAACGCCGCCTGGACGCCGCTCGACTTCACGCCCTCGCCCCGTGCGAAGTATGGCGATGCGACGCTGAACTCAGATCGCGGTGGTTTGAGTTAGCGGCGGTGCTGGCGTTCATCCGGCACTTGGCAGTCACGCCTCGCTGACTTATCATCCCCGCATGTCCACGCTCACCCTCGAACTCGACAGCACCCTGGCGCACTCGCTGGAGGAGTCGGCGCGCCGGGAGCACAAACCCGTCGCCGCCTGGGCACGCGAACGCCTGCGTATCGCAGCCATGGAAACTGAGGCGGAAGCCAACGGTTATCCGCCCGGCTGGCTGAAACTGTTCGGCAGCATCGACGATGACACGTTCTGCGCTCCCGCCCGCACCACCACGAAACCGGCGGCGCGTTTGGATGATGCCTGATCACTGGCAGAAGCGATGGCCTACTGTCTCGACACCAACACCATCGTCTTCTGCCTGCGTGGCAAATCGACGAAGGTCATGAATCGACTTCGCGCCACACCGGCAGGCGATGTGCGAGTTCCCATGCAAGTTCTCGCTGAACTTCGTCTGGGTGCTGAAAAGAGCACCAAACCTGTCGAGAACCGACAGTTGGTGGACGCCTTCGTAAAGCCATACGCTGTGCTATGGCCCGATGAGCACATCATGGAGTACTATGTCTCCATCCGCTGCTCGCTCGAAGCCACCGGCAAGAGCATCAGTGAAGCCGATCTGTGGATTGCGGCCACCGCACGGGCAAACGGCGACGTCATGGTGACCAACAACGCTGATGAGTTCGGGCGTGTAACCGGTCTGGTGGTTGAGGACTGGAGCGCCTGATCTTTGAACGGAAGGCGTCGCCAGGATGGCCTTCATCGAAGACGTGGATATCGTGTGGACTACACGCCCACCGAACGCGCGAAGCAAAGCCTATGCGACGTTGAATTCAAATCGCAGCGGACTCGGATAGTCACGGCACATGACTACGTCGTCATCACCGCGTCGCTCAAGCGACGATAAATGGCTTCCGAGTGCATGGATCAACCAAAACCTCGTCACCGCGTCCAGCCTCAAGCATGGAAATGAGATTGGCGAGATCTCTGCGGGCGCTTTCGAGGTCTTTACCGGACTCCCAATCGAACTCTCTCGGCGAGAACGGCCAGTTCTCACCTAATGGCCATCGGTTTGGGCGACGGCCTAGAGCATTAATTCGCAGCAACATCTCTTCGATGTCGCGAGGAAATGGATGTTGACCGTGAACGACTAGATCGCTCAACGGGTTGTCCCCATGTTTCCCGTTTGGCATTCTTGTCTCCTAGTTGGAGAACAGGCAGGATTGCCTGTTCTCCACATTTTCGTTCAAATCGCGACCGGCTTCCCCGTCTTCGCCGATTCATACACCGCGTCGATGACCTGCATCAGACGCAGGGCCTGCTCCGGCGTGTTCAGCGGCTCGGATTTGCCGTCGAGGAACTCGATGAAGTTCGCGGCGGAGCCGATGCGGCCCATGTCCTCACATTCCGGGGTGATGATGGTGCGGTCCACGCTGTGGCCGTTTTCCTGGATGTAGAGTTCACAACTGTCGATGGCGGTGTTGTCGAGACCGTCGATACGGAACAGACGCTGCACTTTGCCACCGGCCTTGGTGCCCTGGAAAACCACGGAGACTTCCTCGCGCTTGATCATTTCCGCCCAGGAGACCTGGAGGGACAGGACCTGGCCGGTTTTGAACATCACAAAGCCGTGCGCTGCATTTTCCACGTCCGTCGTGCCTCCCACTTTGTCAGGGATGCCCCACGGACCCTTGAACTGCTTGTCGTGAATAAAATCGGAGAAGACCTGGCCCATCACGTAAGCCGGTTCGGGATAGCCCATGAAATGCATCGCGAGATCCACCATGTGCAGCAGATCGACCAGCGAACCGCCACCAGCGAGTTCCTTGGTGGTGAACCAGCCGCCAAATCCCGGGATGCCGGTGCGGCGGATCCATTTGGCCTGCGCGGAGTTGATCATGCCGACCACGCCTTGGTCGATGTAGGCCTTCATCGCCAACGATTCCGGACGCGCACGGTTGTTGAAGTTGAAGAGCACATGCTTGCCCGCCTTCTTCGCCGTGTCGATGATCTCCTGCACTTCACCCGCATTCAGCGCCGGGGGCTTCTCGCAAAACACGTGCTTGCCGGCGGCGAGGCACTGGACCGCCAGCGGCTTGTGGAACTTGTTCGGCACAATGACGCTGATGGCCTCGAGTTCCGGGCTTCCCGCCAGCATGGCCTCCACGGATTCATAGGACTTGGGAATGCCCCACTTCGCCGCGGCCTTGGCAGCGGCACCGGGGGCCGCATCGGCCACGGCCACGAGTTCCGCTCCCGCCTGGCGGAACCCCGCCTGATGATACTGCAACATGCCGCCCGCTCCGATGACTCCGACTTTGATGGACATAAACGTGATTTGTTAAGGTGGTTGATGGATAAAAAATCCGGGCGCGAGGATGTCGGGCGCGAGCCGAGGAGTCAAGACTGGAAAGTAGGATGCCGCTCTCGCCGTGGCAGGTTCGTCATTCTGATTTCGACATTCGTCATTTGAGCGTTTCTATTCCTCCTGCATCCCCGCTTCCTGCCGCCATGCCCGTCACCACACGCCCCGCCACCGCAGCCGATCTCGACGCCATCAACGCGATCTACAATCACTACGTCGAGCACAGCACCTGCACCTATCAAACTGTGCCCAGCACCGCGCAGGAGCGGCGCGACTGGTTTGACGCGCACGGCCCGAAGCATCCGGTCATCGTCGCCGAAGAAGACAGCCAGATCATCGGCTGGGCTTCGCTGAGCCGCTTCCATCCGCGCCAGGCCTACTGCCACAGCGTGGAGGACTCCATTTATCTCCATCACGAACATCAAGGCAAAGGTCTCGGCAGTCGGTTGCTCGGCGAGCTGCTGCGACTGGCGAAGGAGATCGGCCATCACACCGTTCTCGGCGGCATCGATGCCGACCAGAAAGGCAGCATCGCTCTCCACGCGAAATTCGGCTTCGAAAAAGTCTCCCATCTCAAGGAAGTCGGCTTCAAACAGGGCCGCTGGCTCGATGTGATCTGGATGCAGAAGATGCTGTAACGCATTGAAGTAGAGACGACCCGTCGCCAAAAACGCAAAGCCGGGAAATCGTCGGTCCACCACAGCATTGACATCCAGCGCCCAAAAACGCTAGAACCGGTCCCAAGCCAACGTCTTGACGCCATGCTCCGCGACCTTTCCGCGCTCTCCCGCCGCCGACTTCTCGGCTCGACGGCGATGGGGCTTTCCAGCGTGGCGCTGTCATCCCTGATGGCCGAATCGCGCTCGCACTTTCCAGCAAAGGCGAAGCGTGTGATCTGGCTCTTCATGCATGGCGGTCCGAGCCATGTCGATTTATTCGACCCGAAGCCCGAGCTTATCCGCCACGCGGGCAAGCCGCTGCCGGAGAGCTACGGTGCGGTCGAAACACGGCGCAAGGTCGCGCAAAACCCGCTGCTCGCGCCGGTGAAGCCGTTTCGGAAGCATGGACAAAGCGGCATCGAGATCAGCGACTTCCTCCCGCATATGGCGGAGCTCGCCGATGAGATGTGCGTCATCCGCAGTTGCCACGGCGACAGCGTGAATCATCCGCAGTCGGTCTATCAGATGAACACCGGCTCCATTCAAATGGGCAGGCCGAGCATGGGAAGCTGGGTGGCCTACGGCCTCGGTTCCGAAAACGCCGACATGCCCGCGTTCGTCGTGCTGCCAGATCCGGGCGGCGGTTTGAAAGGTGGGCCGCCTGCATGGGGCAGTGGCTACCTGCCCGCGACCTATCAAGGCACCACAATGCGTGCTGGCGATAGTCCCATCCTGCATCTGCGTGGACCACAAAGCACCTCACGCCAGCGTGCCACGATCGATCTCATCCAGCAGATGAATGCGCAGCATCAGGCGCGTCATGAAGCCGACAGCGAACTCGACGCACGCATCCGCGCCTACGAGCTCGCCTTCCGCATGCAAAGTGCCGCGCCGGAAGCCGTGGACATCTCGCACGAAACCGAGACCACCAAGCGCATGTACGGTCTCGATCATCCGCAGACGAAGGAGTTTGGCATGCGCTGCCTGCTCGCACGCCGCATGATCGAGCGCGGCGTGCGTTTCGTGCAGCTCTACTCCGGCGACACGAACGGCTGGGACGCGCACGAGGATGTGCTGAAGAATCATACTGAATACTGCGCCCGGACGGACAAGCCCGTGGCCGGTTTGATTCGTGACTTGAAGCAGCGCGGCCTGCTGGACGACACGCTCGTCATCTGGGGTGGTGAATTTGGCCGCATGCCGATGAGCGAGAAAGGCGTGGGCCGCGATCACAATCCATGGGGTTTCACCACCGTGCTGATGGGCGCTGGCGTGAAGCATGGTCATGTGCATGGAGCCACTGACGAATTCGGCCTGCGTGCCGCCGAAGACAAAGTCCACATCCACGATCTGCACGCCACGATCCTGCACCTCCTCGGCCTCGATCACGACCGCCTCACCTTCCGCCTCAACGGCCTCGACCAGAAGCTCACCGGCGTGGAGGAATGCCATGTCGTGAAAAGCATTCTCGCATGAAAGCCTTATGAGCGCTGCTGATGAAATAGCTGCGGTGAGTTTGTGCTACGCGCTGGGCAGTGTTGCGGTCTGGGTGGGATGGAAAAATCCTGATTGGGCATACCGTGACAGTTCACTTCATGTACAACTGTTCGGACGCAACCTGATCAGGTTCTATCATGTTCTGCTTGGCCTGGCGCTGCTAACAATCTCCACGCTCATGCTTTTCTTCTGACACCTTGCATGTCTTTTAAGATCACAGTGATGAATGCAATTAACATTCTGCGGCTGGCAGAAATGCTGCCATGGAGTCGTGCCTTAATCCTGCTGATGTTTATCGCGGACAATGCTTATGCCGTCGCCATCCACGCCTCCGCCGATCCGGTGAAGGATGAGCCGAAGATCACGGAGAAGGACAAAGACCACTGGGCCTTCAAACCGCTTTCAAATGCGGAGTTCGGAGTGCGGAATACGGATTGGCAGAAGGCGAGCCACGAACTCGACGCTCTCGTAAAAACGGAATCAAAGCATGCCGAAGCCACGGCACTGATTCGTCGCATTACCTTCGACCTCACCGGTTTGCCCCCGACTCCGAACGAGATTCACGCGTTTCAGGATTCCGCACTCCGAAATCCGCATTCCGCATTTGAATCGCTCGTGGACAAACTTCTCGCCTCGCCCCGCTACGGCGAGCACTGGGCGCAATGGTGGCTCGATCTCGCACGTTACGCCGACACCGACGGCTTCGAATACGACGCCGAACGCGGACGCGCCTGGCAGTATCGCGACTGGGTCATTGATGCATTGAACCGTGACATGCCGTTCGATGAATTTGTGCAGAAACAGATCGCCGGCGACCTGATGGGCGATGAAACGGCCACCGGCTTCCTCTTCGCCGCGCCCGACATGCCGGATCTCAACAATCAAAACGAGCGCCGGCACGTGCTGCTCAACGACATCGCCACCGCCGTCGGCTCCGTGTGTCTCGGTCTCACGGTTGGATGCGCGCAGTGCCACGATCATCCCTACGATCCGATCAGCCAGGCCGACTTCTACCGCCTGCGAGCCTTCTTTGACAACACCGTGCTGCCGAAGGAGCGCAAACCCCTCGGTCCGTTCGTCCGCGTGTTCACCGAAGGCGTTCCAGCGAGCACCGTCTTCGTACGCGGCGACTTCAAACGTCCCGGACCCGAGATTCAGCCCGCTTTTCCACGTGTTTTCGGCAGCACGCCCGCAAATGCCGACCGTCTCGCACTCGCGAAGTGGATCACGAGCAAGGACAACGCATTGTTCCTGCGTGCGACAGCGAATCGCCTCTGGCAGCAGCATTTTGGGAAGCCTCTCGCCGCGATTCCGGGCGATCTCGGCCATCAAGGTGAGGCTCCGACAAACCCCGCGCTACTCGACTGGCTCGCCACCGAGCTTCCGCGTCAAAACTGGAGCCTCAAACGCCTTCACAAGGTCATCGTGATGTCGAATTACTACCAGCAGGCCAATGCACCACGCAAACGCTTCACCGGCGAAATGCTGCGCGACGCGATGCTCACGGTCAGTGGTCGCTTGAACCTTAAAACCGGTGGCCCTGGCGTGAAACTGCCGCTGCCAAAGGAAATCAGCGAGACGCTGATCAAAAAGCAGGCCGAACCGACCGCGGATGTCACCGAACACGACCGGCGCAGCATCTACACCTTCGCACGTCGCAACCTGCGCCAGCCATTGTTCGAGTTGTTCGATCGCCCTGACGCCCAGATCAGTTGCGCCCGCCGGAACACATCCACCACCGCTCCGCAGGCGCTCATGCTGCTGAATTCCGAGTTCGCCCACGATATCGCGGCAAAAATCGCCGATGACTTGACCGAACAACACGGCTCCGATGCTTCATCGCTCATCACCGAGGCCACGCTTCGCTGTCTGGCACGTCAACCGACGAAGCAGGAGATCGAAGCCGGACAAAAGTTCCTGCAAAAGCAGACCACGCTCACGTCCAGCTTCCGCGATGCGTTTGCAGATTACTGCCTCGCGCTGCTGAACTCGAACGAGTTCCTCTACATCGACTGAAGCATGGAAACGCCTCTTTCCTCTCAACGCGGAGCCTTTATCGCAAAGTTTGGAGCCTGGCTGCAAATCACTCACTTGTATGGCATCACAATCGTGGTGGCGAGCGTGAACAGAGCTTTTCGAGAAATAAGCGGTAATAGCGGGGCAGATCCAACCAAACTAAGTGCTGCCATTGGTGAAATTCTAATCGGTGCTTTTTGCGACATGGTCATAACCTTGCCAGGTTTGCTGTTGATCATGATTGCCGTCACAGCACTGCGTTACCGTGCGACGTGGATGTTCTGGTTCCTGTGCATCTACGGTGGTTTGATGACCTTCAGTCACTTTTTCCCCTTCGGCCTGTTCTTCCTGATTTTCGCCCTGGTGAAAAAAGACGAGTTTTGCCGGGTATCGCCAGCGCCGGGAGGCTTCGCTGGCGGCAATTGACTGGCATATCCAAAGCAAACTTTGTTTGGCATCGCCGCCTGCTCCTGCTGTATTCCCGTAATGGCAAAAGGAACCCTCCTCATCACCGGTGGCGCCGGTTACATCGGCTCACACACTGTCCGGCATCTGCTGGAGGAAAACGAGCGCATCGTCGTGCTCGACAATCTCGTCTTCGGTCACCGCGAGGCGTTGCCACCGGATCGTGTCATCTTGATCGAGGGTGAACTGGCCGACGCCGCATTGATCGAGACGATTTTTGCCACGCATCAGCCAGAGGCCGTGCTGCACTTTGCCGCCTACGCCTACGTGGGCGAGTCCGTCACGAATCCGCTCAAGTATTACCGCAACAACCTCGCTGCGCCGCTCACCCTGCTGGAGGCCATGCAGCGGCACGGCTGTCAGCGGTTCATTTTCTCCTCCACCTGCGCCAGCTACGGCGATCCGTTGCGCACCCCCATCGACGAGTCGCACCCGCAGGCCCCGGTGAACCCCTACGGCGCCTCCAAATGGATGCTGGAACGCGTGCTGAGTGACTGTGATCACGCCTGGGGCCTGAAGTCCGTCATGCTGCGTTATTTCAATGCCAGCGGCTGCCATCCGAGCGGCGAAATCGGCGAGGATCACGATCCAGAGACGCATTTGATTCCGCGTGTCCTGATGGCCGCCACAGGTGAGATAGAGAACATCACCGTTTTTGGGACGGACTATCCCACACCGGATGGCACCTGCATCCGCGACTACATCCACGTGTGCGACCTCGCCTCGGCGCATGCCCTGGCCTTGAACTACCTGCGTCAGGGTGGCGACACCATCGCCGTCAATCTCGGCACTGGCCGGGGCTTCAGCGTGAAAGAGATCATCGCCACCGCGGAAGCTGTGACCGGCAGGACCATTCCCGTGCAGTACGGCCCGCGACGTGCGGGAGATCCGGCGGAACTGGTCGCCGACCCGTCCCGGGCCGCCCAGGTCCTGGGTTGGAGGGCCTTTCATCTGGACCCACGTGAGCACATCGAAGCAGCCTGGCGCTGGATCAACGGGCCTCGCCGGGGAAGGTATTGATTTTTGAGCGAAAAACCCAGCACCTTGTCTCCAACCACTATAGGTTCACCCTCACCTGATGAAGAGTTATTTTGCACCGCGCCAAGTTTCGTTGTCGTCTGTTCTGACGTCACGCGGACACGTGCTGGCAATTCTCCCGGCACATCCAGCCGGAAGCGTCCAACGTACTACGTGAAGGCCACTTCCCCTCCATCCCCCCAGCCCCTCCAGTTATGAAAAAAAACTTCAGCACCTGCCCGGTTTGCGGCTACGACCATCTGGCCGAGCCACCGCGCAACCGTGCAGGCGACGCCTCCATGGAAACGTGCCCCTCCTGCGGCTTTCAATTTGGCGTCACCGATGACAAGCATGGCGTCAACTACGACGATCATCGCTCAGAATGGATTGCCAAAGGCATGCAGTGGTTCAGCCAGCATAAGAAGACGCCAAGAAACTGGAACCCTAACACCCAGCTCGGAAGCCTGGCCCTGCGGGCCACACTGAGCCGTGTGAAAGGCCGCCCGCCGCGCATCATCCTCGGCGATGCGCAACTGGCCTGACCTCAATCGCGGGCCGCTGCCCCGAGCAGGCTGATGGCATGCTGCCGTGCGCTGGCAGCGCTGCCGCCAAGCATGCGCGCAAGCTCCTCCACGCGCTCGTCCGCGCTCACCTCTGTGATTTGCGACCGGGTCTGGTTGCTCTTGATCTCCTTCGTCACCACAAAGTGACTCTTCGCCAGTGACGCCACTTGCGGAAAGTGCGTGATGGCGATCACCTGATGCGTGGCTCCCAGCGCCGCCATCTTGCGGCCTACCGCCTCGGCGATGTTGCCACCGACATTCGCATCGATCTCGTCAAAGACGAGCAGCGGCACCGCGTCCTGCTTTGCGAGGGCACTTTTCACCGCAAGCAGCACGCGCGACATCTCGCCGCTCGATGCGGTGAGGCGCAGCGGCTTTGACGGCTCGCCCGGATTCGGCGCAAAATGGAAATCCACCTCCTCCAGCCCGCTTTTGGCCGGTTCGGCCAGTTCGGTGAGCTGCGCGGCGAAAACGCTCTGCTTGAAGCCGAGATCGGTGAGATGGCTGGCGACCTCCTTGGCGAGTTTCGGTGCCGAATCGGCCCGCTTTTTCGAGATTTGCTTCCCGAGCTTCAAAACTTCCGCCTCACGCTCTTTGACGAGCTTTTGCAACTTCGCGATCTCCTCACCGCGGTTTTCGATGCGGCCCAGTTTGCGCTCCGTTTCCGCCAGGAACTCCAGAATCTCGCCAATCGTGCGGCCATACTTCCGCTTCAGCGTCTGGATGGTGTGGATGCGGCTTTCGAGCTGTGCCAGCTCCGCGGGATCAATCTCCAGTTCCTCCGCGTAATCAGCCACACTGCTCTCCAGCTCCGTGAGTTCAATCTGCGCCGATTTGAAGCCCTCGAACATCTTCACGGTGCCCGGATCGATCTTCTCCAGTTCATGGATGCTGCGGCTGATCTCGCGCAAACCGTCGATCACGCTGCCCTCGCCATCGCTCAGCCGACCGGTGATCGCTCCGCACAGCTCGGCGAGGCGTGCGCCATTCGCCGCGATGCGATGTTTCGACTCGATCTCCTCCTCCTCGCCGTCCTTGAGGTTCGCGGAGGCGATTTCGTTTGCCTGGAACCTCAGCATGTCGATCTGCTGGCTGCTGGCGCGTTCGGAATTCTCCAGCTCGTCGAGTTCTGTCACCACTGCACGCCATTCACGCCACGCCGTTTCGTATTTGCCGCGCAGTTCCTCGATGCCGGCGAATTTGTCCAGCATGTCGAGCTGCCGCTCGCGGGAGTTGAGCGACTGATGATCGTGCGGCCCGTGGAGATCGACCAAAAACTCGCCGAGGCTCTTGAGCACCTGGATCGTCACCGGCGAGCAGTTCACGAACTGCTTGTTCGCCCCGCTGGCGCTGATCGCACGCTTGATTACCAGCTCGCCATCCTGGCACGGCTCCAATCCCGCCTCCTCCAGCACGGCATCAACCGCCCTCGTGTCCTTCAGATGAAAACTCGCCTCCACCGTGCAGGCATCCTGCCCCGTGCGGATGAGGCTGCGGTCCGCCCGCTCGCCGAGGATGAGCTGCAATGCGCCCACGATGATCGACTTCCCCGCGCCCGTCTCCCCCGTCACGCCCACCAGCCCCGCCGCGAGTTCCCACGTCACGTCTTCGACGAGAGCGAGGTTGCGGATCTTGAGGACGGAAAGCATGCGGTGGCGGTTTGGAGTGCGCGAAGATGGAAAGCCGCCGACTCATTTCAAGACGGGTGCACGCTTTTCACGACCAGCGGATCAGGGCTTCAACGTGATCTCCGCCCACCCCTCCAGATTGTCGGGTAGCAGCCAGAACGTGGTCTGCACACCGTCCGTGAGCATTGCCCCCGCGTGTTTGGGGTTGTTCTCCCAGAAAGCGCTAACCTTGACTTCACCTCCCTGTGCCACATTTCGCCCTCCACGGAAGAACTCAACCTCACTCAAGCCGCCTTTGCCGTTCACCGTGTCCGTGATCTCCACCCGCAACGTGTCCGCAGTCATCGTCGGCACGGGAATTTCCACCTTGTTCGGTTTGGTCGCGTCCCAGTCAATCTTGACGAACTTCTTGTTCCAAACCTCGCGGCCTCCCACGAGAAGGCTCACGCTGACTTTTTTTGTCCCTCGATCTCCTTTGCCGTTGTTGTTCTGATTCCATATCACGATCTTGTCACTCCCTGCGGACGGTTGTGCCGCCTGCAAGCCAGCTATCGAATCAATCTCCTTTTGGACAACCAAGGCTCCTTCCACGTCACCTTTGCCTCCGAGTTGTTTCTTGAGGTTCTCGAGATAATCCAGATAGCGCGCATTGATGGGTGCTATGGCAGCTTGGATCTGCTTCTGATAGTTCGCTCGAACCGAGGTCAACTCGGCAGGCTCGGCACCAATCACTACTTGAACCAACACGCACGCCAAAAAGACAAAAACGTTTCTCATGAATGAGAAATTATCGAACCTTCGTCGGCTGTTCAAGACAATTTGAAAGTCCCGTCTCCGTCTTTAGGACGAACGCGGTGATCTTCCACTCCACGCCTTGAAAGCACGGGAGAAATGCGCGGCGGACTTGTAGCCAAGCTCTGCGGCCACGTTTTTCACCAGCGCATCCGGCTGGCGCAGCTTGATGGCGGCCTGCGAGAGCTTCAGCCGCGTCAGGCAGGCAAGCGGCGTCTCGGTGTCGTAGCGTTGAAACAGGCGCGTGAAGTAAGCGGCGGACACATGACAGGCCTTCGCCGCCTGCTCGATGCTGCTAAGCACCGGATAATTGCGCAGCAGATGACCGCGGCAGCGCAAATACGTCGCATAGGCGGGGTCCATCTTCGTTGTCGCGGGCTGGCGTCCGTCGGCACAAAGCACCAGCGCATGCTCCAATGCCGCGCACGCTGCCCGCAGACCGAAACGCCCGCCACGCAGCGCATGATCGATCACTTCTTCAAGCAATGTGACCAGCCGCGAAGCATCCGTGACACGCAAGACGCCGCCTGCGGCGAGGTCAAGATCGCTCATCAGCTCCGCGGCGCGTTTTCCGGTGAAATTGAAGAAGTACTTCACCATCGGCTCCTCCGCCGAGCTGCGGATCACATGCGGCACACTGGAGTCGAAAAAGAAGGCATGCCCGGCCTCCACGTCATGTTTGCGATTCGCCAGCATCACACTGCCTTTGCCACGCGAGACGAATTCAAAGGCGAGAAATGGGAAATCGTGGCGGTCCACGACGAAATCCGGCGCGCACCATTCGCAGCCGCCTCCTACAAGACAGATCATCTTTTCAACGCGCTGCCGTTCCTGCCACTCTGGCAGGTAAAAGCGCCGCGTGCGCATCACCTGCGTCGAAAAATAGTCAGCCTGGTCGGTGGCGGGCATGCGCGCAGCATGTCAGGCTCGTCAAGAATCGTCAAGCCGCTGCCAAAGATGGGCTGGCGGGAGGTTTTGCGCAATGGCAGCCGCTGTTCAGACTGTCATGCCATGAAAAGCATCCAACTCGTCGCCTCGGGTGACCTCCGCCTCGCGGCCAACCAAACCTGCTGGGCCGCCCAAAAGGACATGGAGGACAAACTCGCCGCCGCGCTCAAGGCCGAAGGCTGCACCGTGAAGCGTGCCCATCCTTGCGACCGCGTGAAGAAGCACGGCTTCATCGACTCGCAGAAGATGGGCATCGAGGTTTTCCGCGGCATCGATCCCGATGCACCGCTGATTGTCGCTGAGGCCGTGTGGCAGTATTCGCACCACGTTCTTGCCGGACTCACCACACACCGAGGCCCCATTTTGACTGTCGCAAACTGGAGCGGCCAGTGGCCCGGGCTCGTTGGTCTGCTAAATCTCAACGCCTCCCTCACCAAGGCCGGCGTGAGTTACTCCACACTGTGGAGCGAGGACTTTACCGATGCGTTCTTCAAAAACGGCCTGCGTGAGTGGCTCGCGACCGGCACGATCAAACATGATCAAAGCCACGTCCGTCCGCTTTCCGTTCTCAAACTGCCCGCCGATGATGACGCGACCGGGCGTGACTTCGCCCGCCGCTTCCGTCATCAAAAGGCGATCCTCGGCGTCTTCGATGAAGGCTGCATGGGCATGTTCAACGCCATCGTTCCAGATCATCTCCTGCATCCCACCGGCTGCTTCAAGGAGCGCCTCAGCCAGTCCACTCTCTTCGCAGCCATGCGCGAGGTCAGCGACGCGGATGCTGCCGCTGTTGACGCCTGGCTGAAGAAAAAGGGACTCCAGATGAAACTCGGCACCGACGAGGCGACGGAGCTCACCGGGACGCAAATCCTCCTTCAGTGCAAAATGTACATCGCCGCCGTGCGCCTCGCGGATGAGTTCGGCTGCGCAGCCATCGGCATCCAGTATCAGCAGGGTCTCAAGGACCTCACACCCGCCAGCGACCTCGTCGAAGGCATGCTCAACAACGCCGACCGCCCGCCTGTGTGCAGCGCCGATGGCAAACGCGTCCTCTTTGAAGGCGAGGCCGTGCCGCACTTCAACGAGGTCGATGAATGTGCGGGCCTCGACGGCCTTGTCACCTACCGGCTGTGGCGTGAACTCGGTTTCGCGCCTGAAAACACGCTGCATGACCTGCGCTGGGGCGCTGCATTCAAAGGCGACTATGTCTGGGTGCTGCTCATCAGCGGCGCCGCGCCGCCCGCGCACTTCATCGGCGGCTGGAAAGGCGCTTCGAGCGAGCGCCAGCCCGCGATGTATTTCCGCCTCGGTGGCGGCACGCTCAAAGGCATCAGCAAGCCCGGGCACATCGTCTGGAGCCGGGTTTTTGTCATGAATGACCGGCTTCACTGCGACATCGGCGTCGCCGAGGTCGTCAAACTGCCGGAGGCCGAAACACAACGCCGCTGGCAGGAAACCACGCCACAGTGGCCCATCATGCACACCGTGCTCAAAGGCGTCACCCGTGACCAGATGATGGCCCGCCACAAATCCAACCACATCCAGGTCGTCTATTGCCCCAACGAAAAACAGGCCCACCGCGCCGCCCGCATCAAGGCCGCCACCATGGCCGAACTCGGCCTCGAAGTCTCGCTTTGTGGCGATGTGAAACTCAGTTGATCTCCCATCATGTCCCAACCACTCCGCGGCATCATCCCACCCCTCGTCACTCCGCTGCGCGATCGCGATTCGCTCGATTGCGCCGGTTTGGAGCGTCTCGTCGAACACCTCATCAACGGCGGTGTGTCCGGCCTCTTCATCCTTGGCACCACGGGCGAAGGACCGAGCCTCAGTTACCGTCTGCGTCGTGAATTGATCGAACGCACCTGCAAACAGGCCGCGGGACGTGTTCCGGTGCTTGTGGGCATCACGGACACGTCGTTCACAGAAAGCGTGAACCTCGCGAAATACTCCGCGGACACCGGAGCCACGCACGTGGTGCTCGCGCCGCCCTATTACTTCCCTGCCGCGCCGCCGGAGATGCTCGAATACGTGCAGGACCTCGTCGCCGAGATGCCACTGCCGCTGTTTCTCTACAACATGCCCGGTTTGACCAAGGTGAGCTTCGAGATCGACCTCGTGCGTCGCGCGCTCGACATGCCCGGCGTCTGCGGCGTCAAAGACAGCTCCTGCGACATGATCTACTTCCACCGCTTGATCGAAGTGGCGAAGCAACGCGCCGACTGGAGTGTGCTCGTTGGTCCCGAGGAACTCACCGCCGAGGCCGTGTTGCTCGGCGGTCACGGCGGCATCAATGGCGGAGCCAATCTGCATCCGAAGCTTTATGTCGAGATGTATCAAGCGGCCGCTGCGCAGGACTTGAAGCGCACCCGCGAGCTTCACGCGAAAGTCATGCAGCTCGCCGGCAGCATCTACACCGTGGGCCGGCACAAATCGGCCATCATCAAAGGCATCAAGTGCGGCCTTTCGCTCCTTGGCATCTGCGAGGACCACATGGCCGAGCCTTTCCATCGCTTCCGCGAACCGGAACGACAGCTCATTCGTGAAAGACTCTCCTCGCTGGGCCTCTTGTAACTTCGAAGCCGGACACCTCCATTTCTCCAACCCGCTTCGATTGCCAGTCGAAGCAACTCGCAAACCATGAAACACCTGCCGCACCTCATCTTCATCCTCGCCATGCTCATCCATCACGCCACGCATGCACAAATCACAGGCGGATTCAGCAACATCACTCCCACCGATCCCGAAGTGCAGGCGGCCGCCAAATTCGCCGTGAACGCCCATGATGCGAAACTCACGCTGAAGGAAGTCGAAAAGGCGGAGACCCAGGTCGTCGCAGGCACGAACTACAAGATGGGGCTCCGTCTGGGCGACGGCCGGCGCGTGGCCGTGGTGGTCTGGCGCAAGCTCGATGGCAGTCATGAACTCATCTCATGGCAGACGCTGGACACAGCCGCACCGCAGCCGGGCCTCGTGAAGTCCGAATTCATCTTTGACCCGAATCCGGTGCCGAGCTGTCATGCGACGACCATTGTGGAGACGAAAAACGGCACGCTCGTCAGCGCGTGGTTCGCTGGTACTGCCGAGAGCAAGCCAGATGTCTGCATTTGGTCCTCACGCTCTGCTGATGGTGCCTGGACCGCGCCGGTGAAGGTCGCGGAAGGCACGCCGCATCCGTGCTGGAATCCCGTGCTGTTTCAGCCGCGGGAAGGTGACTTGATGCTCTTCTACAAAGTCGGCCCGTCGCCGAGCACCTGGTGGGGCATGCTCAAGACGAGCAGCGACGGCGGCAAAACTTGGAGCGAGGCCGTCAAACTGCCCGATGGCATCCTCGGCCCCATCAAAAACAAGCCCGTGCAGCTCGCTGATGGGACGATTCTTTGCGGCAGCAGCGCGGAGGGTCTCACACCACCACCCACGTGGCAGATTCACTTCGAGCGCAGCACAGACAACGGCAAAACGTGGATGCTCATCAACGTGCCACAACCGGAAACAGCGCCCGCGTCCATCCAGCCGAGCATCTTGCTGCTCGGCGGTGACAGACTCATGTCGCTCGGCCGCACACGAGCTGGAAAAATCTTCCACACGACCTCCGAGGACAACGGACTGACCTGGACGCAAACCGCCCTGCTGGATCTGCCGAATCCAAACTCCGGCACCGATGCCGTCACGCTCAAGGATGGCCGCCATCTGCTCATTTACAACCACACCGCCAAAGGCCGCAGCCCGCTCAATCTCGCGCTCAGCAAGGACGGCAAAATCTGGGAGGCCGCGCTCGTGCTCGAAAACGAGCCAAAGATGGAGTTCAGTTATCCCGCCATCATCCAGACCAGCGACGGCCTTGTGCACGCGACTTACACGTGGAAACGCAAGCTCGTGAAGCATGCCGTGATCGATCCTGCGAAGCTCGCCACCAAGCCCATCGTGAACGGCGAGTGGCCGCAGTGAGTGCTATGTCAGAACCGGTTCTGCCATGAGAAAACTGATTGCCACACTGCTGCTCTCACCTGCTGTTTTCGCCGAAACCACCGGCGATGTGCGTGAGGTGCACGTCGTTCGCGCCGCCGACCAGGAGCCTCGCGCCGCGCTTCTTGGGCAGCCCAGCATCGCCTTGTGGAAGGAGAAGCATCTCGTCGTGGCTTACCAGAAAGGCATCGCAGGCAAGATGGACATGGGCAGCATCGACGCGGTCGTTTCCAGCGATGACGGCGGATCATGGAGCATCCCCAGCACGGTTTTTGATCACGAACAACGGCATGGGGCGATGCAATTCGGTTACTGCAATGCCGTGCTCTACAAGCCTCCGGGACAGGAAGTGCTCTGGTGTTTTGCCATGCGCTGTCCGCTCAACTATGCCGACAGCGAAGACTCGCATCTAGCCGCCGCCTACAGCGGGGATGGCGGGCGCTCGTGGAATCCCGTCGAGCTGGCGATGCATTACACGGGACCGCTCGTCATCCTCGGTGAAATCCAGCGCATCGTCGAAGACGGGCATCCGGTCTATTTGCTGCCTGCGCATCGGAACACGAAACGGGCTGATCCACGCGGCCAGCAGGAGCAGTTTGTCCTGCGCAGCACCAGCCTGCTCGACTGGCACCTCGGGGGCTACGTGCCGCAGGAAGAGCCCGGCAAGGTTTTCCTGCACGAAGGCCAGATAGCAGTCATCAACGAGTCCCATCATCTCAAAATGGTCATGCGCACCTCTGGCGGCAAACCGGATGGCAACACACTCGATGGCGGTGCGTTGAATCCGCCCCGCGCCTGGTCCAGCACCAGCACCGATGGCGGCAGGACGTGGACGATTGCCAAAGCAGAACCGGACCTCTGGAATTCGGTGTCGGAGGGCTGGTTCGGCCAGTCCCGCAATGGCGCACAACTCTATGTCTATAACGACGGCCCGGCATTCAGCCGGATGGCGCTGCGTTACAAGGTCAAGCCGGCCGGCGGTGGCTGGAGTGATGAGCGCACCTTCTTTGACGCCGGCATTCACAACTCCTATCCCACACTCATCGAAACCGCTCCTGGTGAGTTCCGCGCCGTGTGGGACAGCGGCGATGAGAAGCGTCAGCGCCGCTCCATTCGATTCGGGAAGCTTGTGTTGAACCCACCGTGAAACGTCAACGACTGCATTCATCACCTCAGTCGCGAAGCAGCCTCTGCCAATTCCCACTGGCTCCATGACAAAGCCCATCCTCTCCATGCAAAATCCCCTGCTCATCTCCTGCCTTCTTGCCATTTCCTCGTTGGCAGCCGCCGATCCAAAGCTCGAAATTCTGAAACCATCCGCTCCTGTCACTGACGCTCACCTTTATAGACCAGCCACGAGCAAGAACATCGTCATCTACAAGGAGCCCGGGCGTTACGGTGGGTGGCCGGCAAACAAGGGGCTGTGGCAGTGGGGTGACGAACTGGTCGTTGGATTCACATCGACATGGTACAAGGAAACGACAACCGATCATCGCATCGACCGCACGAAGCCGAGCTACGAGATCCAGGCGCGCAGCCTCGATGGTGGCAAAACATGGAAGACGGAGGAGAACGTGCCCTTTGCTGATCCCAAGAATGAAGCAAAGCCGACCGCGCTGACGGAGCCGCTGGACTTCACGGCACCGGACTTCGCGCTCATGTTTCGCTTTGGCGGACTGCATGCGGGGCCGTCGTGGTTTTACACGAGCACCGATCGCTGCAGGACATGGAAGGGTCCGTATGCCTTTGCGGTGGATGGAGTGGATGGCATCTGCACGCGCACGGATCTTGTCGTGCTCGGTTCCCATGACTGCCTCATGTTCGGCAGTTGCGGCAAAAAGAACGATGGCAAGGAAGGTCGCGTCTTTTGCGCACGCACGACGGATGGCGGCGTGACGTGGAAACTTGTCTCCTACATCGGCGAGGAGCCGGAGCCCGGGGGCTTTGCCATCATGCCCAGCACGGTGCGCATCCCGGACGGTGCGCTGCTCACGGCGATTCGCATGGGCAGACCAAACGCCGACATCCAGCTCTGGCGCAGTGACGACCTCGGTCAGCACTGGAAGCATGTGAGTTCGGTGACAGGCAACATCGGTGGCAATCCACCAGCGGCAGTTCTGCTGCCAGACGGGCGCCTGTGTGTGACCTACGGCCACCGTCACAAGCCAACCGGCATCCGCGCGCGCATCAGCGCCGATGAAGGCCGGACGTGGCTTCCCGAGGTTGTGATTCGCGACGACGGATTCGACGGCGACCTTGGCTATCCCCGCAGCATCGTCCGCCCCGACGGAAAAGTGCTGACCGTCTATTATTACAATGGGCCTCGCGGCGAAGACCGCGCGATCGAGGTCACCCTGTGGACGCCGCCGTCGTTTCATTAGACCATGAAACCAGTCTTCCTTCTCCTGCCATTGGCCTCGCTTCTCCTGCGCGGCGGTTCGGTTGTCGCCGCGCCCGATCCAGCATCACCGCTGATGCTTTCCGGCCCTTGGTTGCCAGAAGACTCGCATCAGCTCGACTTTGCGTTGCTCCCTCGTATTCCAAGCGAGCATATCGTCATCAGCGATGTCAGCGCCGCAAAAGGCGTGAACCAGCACAACTACCTCGCGCATCACGATGGCCAGTTTTGGGCCATGTGGAGCGATGGACCGGGCATCGAAGACCGTGTGGGCCAGCGGGTGAAGTTCGCGACGAGTGCCGATGGCCTGAAATGGAACACACCGAGGTATCTCACGCCGATTCCGCCGAACTCAGGCCCTGATTCGCCGCATTACGGCACGCGAACGGACAAAGGCATGCGCTGGATCTCGCGTGGTTTTTGGCAGCGCGAGGGCGAATTCCTCGCACTCGCCTCGCTCGATGAGGCGGCGGGCTTTTTCGGCCCCAGCCTCGAACTGCGTGCCTTCCGCTTCGACAAAGCCTCTGGCGAGTGGCACGATGCGGGGCTCGTCTTTAATGACACGATCAACAACTTCCCGCCGATGAAGCTGCGCACCGGCGACTGGATGATGTCGCGCCGCCAGCACGACTACAAAACGAGCGGCGTGCACTTCCTCGTCGGCGGTGTGAAGTCGCTTGGCGACTGGCAGTCCTTCCCCGTGCTCGGCAGCGCATCGGAGTTGAAGGCCGAGGAGCCGGATTGGTGGATTTTACCCGACAACACGCTCGCCGCCGTCTTCCGCGACAACCGCCGCAGCGGTTTCCTCTACCGCGCCTTCTCCACCGACGACGGCCGCACCTGGAGCATGCCGGTGAAATCCAACTTCCCCGACGCCACCTCCAAAATCAGCGGCCTCCGCCTCCGCGATGGCCGCTACGTCCTCATCTCCAATCCGAACCCGAAGAAGCGCGATCCGCTCACGCTTTCCATCAGCGACGACGGCCTCGTCTTCACGAAGATGCTCTACCTCGTCGGCGGCCGTCACATCGACTACCCGCACGTCATCGAGCATGATGGCAGTTTGCTCATCGCCTTCGCTGGCGGCAAGCAGAGTGTCGAGGTGCTCAAAGTGAAGCTCAGCGATGTCGATGCGGTGAAGATGCCGGGGAAGCCCGTTCAATCCGGGCAATAATCAGTTTTTGCTCGCTTCTTTTTGCGTCGTCGAACGCACCTGCATAGAACGGGCGGCGTGATTCGTTGTGTTACGACTGCCGCGATCTTCATGAAACCACACGCACTCCTGTTAATTGCCAACATCCTTCTGGGTCTGAGTTTCTCTCTTCCCGCAGACGCGCGGCCGAACATCCTGTTCATCCTCACCGAAGATCAGGGCGCTCACATGGGCGCGCTGGGCACGTCGGATGTGAAAACGCCGAGCATGGATGCCCTCGCCAGGAGCGGCACGTTGTTCCGCCGGGCATATGTCGCGTATCCCGTATGCTCCGCGTCGAAGGCATGCATCATGACCGGGCTGCACTCGCACACGAACGGGCTCGTCAACAACACGAACAACTACCTGAAGCCCGCCGCGAAACTCACCGAGGCGGAGAAGAATGTGCCGCCCTACAAGCATACTCGCATCCGCTCTGCCGGTCAGACCTTGATCGAAGTGCTCGCGAGCCATGGTTACTACACAGCTGTGGCGGGCAAGCTGCATGTTTCACCGAACGAACGCTTCCCGTATGACGAGTTCATCCCGAAGCTCGGTGGCAGGCAGGCGCTTGCTGGAGTGATCAGGCGCGCGGCGGGCAGACCGTGGTTTCTCATGCACAACAGCATCACCTCCACGCATCGTCCGTTTGTGGACAGTGAGAAGCAGCCGATCGGCATTGATCCCGCGAAGGTCGCTTTGCCCGCCCATCTGCCGGACACACCCACGGCCCGGCGAGACTGGGCCGAGTATCTCGATGGCGTGCAGCGAAATGACATGGCCGTGGGCGAAGTTTTGACCGCATTGCACGATTCAGGTGAGGAGCAGAACACCATCGTCATCTTCATGGGCGATCACGGTCCGGCCTACCAGCATGGGAAGATGACGCCATATCATCTCGGTTTGCACATTCCGCTCATCATTCGTCTGCCCGGCACAAAGCCCCAGGTGAGCGATGCGCTGGTGAGCGAACTCGATCTGCTGCCCACGCTGATTGATGTCCTTGGCTTCAAGCATGATTCGCCGCTGCACGGTCTGAGCCTCAAGCCGCTGCTCGATGGCAAAAGCGATGCGAAAGGTCATGAATTCATCTTCAGCGAAGTCTCCGGACGCTCATTGAATGATCCGCGTGGCATGGAGGAGCGCAGCGTGCTCGATGCCACGCATCAGCTCATTGTCCGTTGCAAGCTTGATGAACCCAAGGTCATCAATGCCGACCTGCGGGACATGAAACCCTGGCTCAATCGCATTTACAGCGAGACTGTGCGGGTCAAAGCCGAGTTCCCCGAAGCCTTTCGTATCCTAAGCGAAATGGACCCGCACGCTCTCGGCGGCAGGCCACCAGTCATCGAACTCTACGACCTGAAGGCCGACCCGTTTGAACTCCACAACATCGCCGATGATCCAAAGCATCACGGACAATTGGAGCGATTGTTTCAAGGCATGCAACAATGGCACACCGACACGAAAGACACCGGCATGAGCCTGCCGTCGTTGCCATGAACCACGCCCATGCCGAGGTCGCCTCGGCGTTCACCCCGGCTGCAACCTCAACCATGCACCACCGATGAAACCATTCCTTTGCATACTCATCGCCAGCCTTGCCTCGGTCTTCGCTGCTGAAAAGCCCATCACGCTCTGGCCCAACGGCGCGCCCGGAGCGCCCGGCACCTCGGCGAAGGACATCCCCACGCTCACGCCTTACCTGCCTGCGAAGCCAAACGGCGCGGCGATGCTGCTCATTCCGGGCGGCAGCTACAGCGGCATCTATGAAGGACAGGCGGAGCCGTTTGCGCTTTGGCTCAATGAGCAGGGGTTGACGGTCTTTGTGCTGCGTTACCGGCTGGGCAGCACAGGCTATCGCTATCCTGCGCAGCTTCAGGATGCGGTGGAGGCGATGTCTCATATCCGCGGCAATGCTGGCAAGTGGAAGATTGATCCGAAGCGCATCGGCGCCATGGGCTTCTCCGCTGGCGGGCATCTCGTCTCCACTCTGATCAACCGGCCCGAGGATGGGATGATCGATGGACACGTGCAAAGCGTCAGCGCGCGTCCTGACCTCGCCATCCTGTGTTATCCGGTCATCAGCATGATCGCGAAACCACACGCGACTTCGCGGAAGATGCTGATCGGCGATCAACCTGATGAAAAGCTCGTCCGCCAGACCTCCAGCGAGCTGCAAGTGAAGCCCGGCCTGCCGCCCATCTTCCTCTGGCATACGATGGAGGACAAGATGGTTCCCGTGGAGCACGCGCAGCTTTACGCCGCGGCTTTGCATCAAAACGGTGTGCCTCACGAACTCCATCTCTACCAGCACGGCGACCACGGCACCGGTCTCATCGGCACCGAGCATCCGTGGTTCGTGGATTTGCTCTTCTGGCTGAAGGGACAGGGGTTTGTGAAGTGACGCGACAAAGGCAGACGATTGCGTTGCTGCCCTTTGCGATCTCACTTCATCGTCTTGAACGGCAGCGGCCCGGTTTTAAGATACGGCTTGAGCGCTTCGAAGCGGAAGTCGATCTCGGCGAACTCTTCGGTGCTGAGTTTCAGCTCGGAGAAGATCGGTTTGCTCGGGATGCTGCGGTTCGGGCCATACTGGCGTGAGATCATGTTTTTGAAGACACCGCGCTTCTTCCACAGGTGAAGCTGGAAACCGCGCAAATCGCCGCCCGGCAGGTGCTGGCCAAGATTGAAGATCAGCAACAGCTTCGCATGGATGTCGCGCACGGTGTCGGGGTCTTTGCCGCTGTCCATGAGATCCCAGAGGCGTGTGAGCACATCGGCATAGACAGCGCGTTCGGTGATGAGTCCCTCGGTGCCGAGATGCGACTCGTAGAGCCAGCCATGCGCTCCACGCGCGCTGAAGACGCGTCGGATCACCGGTTTCGCAGCACAAAGCTCTTTGGTGCGGGCGATGATCGGCGCGGCTTCTTCTTTGATGTAGCCGAAATGCGGAAACTCCTTCGCCAGTTCGATCATGAGTTTCACAGAGGGCACCGGGCCTTTGTAAGCCACACCGCCGGTCGTTTGGAAGATGACAGGGCGTTTCGCCACCTTCGCCAGTTCCCGCCAATACTGCCGCAGATCGTCCTCGGTGCGTCCGGAGTCTGGCGGGCGCGAGATGATGGCTGTTGGCGCGAGTTTTTCCGCGTGTCGTGCATAGACGAGCATCTCCTCCGTGTCTCGCCCCTGCACGCCGAGGCACAGCGCCGTTGTTCGAAGCGTGCGCGAGGTCTCCGCGAGGACCTCCATGCCGCGCAATTTTTCGGCCATCGTCAAAAGATCCACACTGTCGCCCGATTGCGGCCAGATCATGCCCGGACAACCGCCCCAGTCCACGAAGCGCGCCTGATTCGCGAGCACCTCATAGTCCACCCCGCCCGCTTCCGTGAACGGCGTCGAAAGAATCGGAAACGGTCCGCGCACCCGTGGATCGGCATCGGCGGCACGAAGGTGGTTGTCGGCAAAGAGAGCCGTGGCACCGGAAATGGCGGTGCCGAGCCAGTGGCGTCGGGTGAGGTGATTCGTCATGGAATTGCTCCTTTTACGCGGCAGAAGTGCGGACTCTCGAATGAAAAGCCTTTTCCTTGCTTGTCTGCTCATCATTGTCGCCCAGCCCGCTGGTGCGCAAAACATCGAACACGCCTGGGACATCGTTTGGAGCCGGTTTTATCTGCCGAAGGTGCAGACCTTCGGTGACTACCTCAGCAGCTACGAGAAGGGCAAGGAACAGGCCCATTTGCCGACCGCTGATGAAGTAAGGCGCCAATATCCGAATCCCTGCGGCTACAGCACAGGCATGGAAGACGGCGCGATCCTCGGCGGCGCGATGCTCAGCGTGCTCTGTGATCGATTCGCGGTCACGCGGGACGATTCCTTGCGCGAAAAGGCCGCAGAGGTGTTCGCCGGCTTGCAGCGCTGTGTCACGGTCCATGGCGTGCGTGGTTTTGTGGCACGCAATGTGTGCCCGGAGGACGCGACGAGCACCTACATCAACTCTTCGCGCGATCAGGTGACGCACTTCGTTCATGGCCTGTGGCAGTATTATCACAGCCCCCTGCCCAATGAGACCGCCAAGCGGCAGATTCGCGTGGTTCTTGCCGACGTCGCTGAACGCATGATCGCGTTCGTCACGCCGGAGAACGACTACGACTTCTGCCGCGCCGATGGCACACGCTGCCCGCTCGGCATCTGCCGCATGTGGAATGTTCAAGCGCACGAAGCGGCGCGCCTGCCGATGATCTATGCCGCTGCGTGGGACGTGACGCGCGAGGAACGCTACCGCGAACAGTGGCGGAAATACGCTGCGGATGCGATCGCGCAGTCTGCGAACCCCGGCGAGAACAAGCCGGCCTACGCGCTGCTGCAAATGCAGTGTTCGCTGGAGGTTTTGCATGCGCTCGAGCCAGATCCGGCCCTCAAGGCACAAATCCACACGCACATGCTGCACGTTCGCGATCTCGCGGCGAAGCGCTTTGCGAGCGTCCTGTCGTCGCTCGCCAAAAAGAGCCCCGATGAGATGCGCATGCCCGGCCCCGACTGGCGCAAGGTGCCAGAATGGAAGGATCAAAAGGGCTACCCCAATCCACAATGGGGGCCGTTTCGTGAGATCTGGCACCTCACCCGCGAGGCAGGCGAATCCGCTCTCATCCTGCTCATGGTCGAGCCACCGACGCTCACTGCTGAGCAGAATGCGTCATTGAAAAAGCTCCTCAGCGGCTTCGATTACACGCACAACGCCAGTTGCGGCATCATCTACCACCTCGCGGCTTATTGGAAGGCGCGTCGTCATCAACTCATCGAACCATGAAACCACAGCTCATCACTCTTCTTCTCGCTTCATCCCTCGTCTTCGCCGAAGACCCCGCACCTCCGGCGACGCAGACCTGCCAGCCGGACAAACTGATCTCAGCAGAGAAATTTGACCGCCCCGAGTCCTTTGCCGACAAAAAGAAACCCGGCACCGACGGCTGGCGCGGAGGCATCGGCACCTGGAGCATCAAAGACGGCGCGGCCTATGAGATTCAGGAAGCGCCGAGCAAAAACCGTCCGAACGGTCACGAGGCTGTGTGCGAGCACATCGTGGATCTCGGCGATTATGTGTTCACCGCCGAATTCAAACTTGGTCCGTCACCGCAGATCGGTTTCGTCTGCCGCGACTCGAACCAACCGAACCTGCATCAGGGCCGTGTCATGATCACGCCCACCGCCATTTGGATTCAAAAGATGAGCGGCATCGCCAAAGAGACGCGCCGCGAGGAACTCAAGCGTATCGAGACCAAAGTCGATCCCGACACCTGGCATCGCATCACCGTCGAAGTCTGTGGCGACCACATGCTTGCGAAGATCGATGATCTCACCCTCGAAGCTTCCCACGAGCGCTTCAAAGACCGCAAAGGCCGCGTCGGCTTCGTCGCGAAGAATGAAGGCGCGCAGTTCCGCAACATGGCTCTCTGGAGCGCGAAGCCGAAGTCCTGATTCTTTTCCCCCATCAGTTGCCGGGAGCGCATGATGCCCGGCATGAAGTTGCCCTTGTTCAATTAAGTCACCAGCCGCCCTTGCCATGAAGCCGTTCGCCCTTCTCCTCGCTCTCCTCACCACCGTCGTCTTCGCCGAGGTGCCCAAAGCACCCGCCAAGCCCGCGCCGAAGCCATTCGCATTGCCCGCCGGCATCAAGATGGAGAAGGACATCGCCTACATCGAAGGCGGTGATGAGGCACAGAAGCTCGATCTTTACCTGCCGGAGAAGCCCGCGGACAAACCGGTGCCGCTCATCGTGCACATCCACGGCGGCGGCTGGCGTGGCGGCAGCAAGTTCCCGTGCCCGGTGGCTGGAATGGTGTTGACGGGCTATGCGGTGGCGAGTGTCGAGTATCGCTTCAGCCAGAAGGCGATCTTCCCCGCGCAGATTCAGGACTGCCAGGCCGCGATCCGCTGGCTGCGGGCGCATGCAAAGCACTACAACTTCGACACCGAGCACGTGGGCGTCATCGGTGGTTCCGCAGGCGGACATCTCTCCGCACTCGTCGGCACCTCAGGTGGAAAGAAGGCATTCGCGCCGATCGGTGGCAATGAAGACCAATCCGACCGCGTGCAGGCCGTGTGCGACATCTTTGGTCCCGCTGATTTCAGCACCGTTGTGCAGCAAGCCGCCGAGGACAAAAACGTGAAGAATATCTTCGCTTTCAACACGCCCGCTGATCCTTACTCCGGCCTCATCGGGACGAAACTCGACGACAAACCCAAGGCCGACGCCGTGAGCCCCGTGCATTACATCAGCAAGGACAACCCGCCCTTCCTCATCCTGCACGGCACACACGATGCTCTCGTGCCGCTCGCACAGAGCGAGGAATTCGCCGCGGCATTGAAAAAAGAAGGCATCGAGGTCTGGCTGCAAAAACTTCCCGGCTCCGGTCACGGCGGTCCCGCCTTCACCAAACCGCAGGTTCTGCAGCTCTCGCAAAACTTCTTCGACAAGCATCTCAAAGGCGCCGAAGTGAAGATCGAACTCGTGCCTGAAGCCGAACTGGCCATCGATCCGCCAAAGGTGCCGAAGCCTGCGGTGAAATAGTTGCAAACGCGCGCCCTTCATTGCGCCTGTGGAGGCATCACTTCAAACTTGCCGTCTTCGTCGTTCTGAAAAAGACACCGGAACCGCCGGGCTGCTTTTCATCGGTGTCGTAGTAGATGGTGCCGAGTGTCGTGTCATCGATCTCCACGGTGCGCGGGCAGGCTCGTCCGCCGATGGGGCGGCCCGGATTGTAAAACTCGACAGGATGCTGCATGTCCCACGTTTTGCCGTCATCGCGCGAGACGATGAAGTTGATCACGTCGCCGCCGACTCCAGGGCCGACAATTTGCGATGCGACGAGCCAGCCATTTTTCAGACCGATCATCTGATGACGCCAGCCTTGCGTGAAGACATCGGGGAACGGCGTGATCGGCTGCCATGTCGTGCCGCCATCGGTGGAGCGACGCCCTTTGCCGCTGACAAGCGTCGCCGCCGGTGTGCGCACGAACGGCACCAGACCGTGGCTGGTCCCATCTCCGAAGAGTTTCTCTTCACCGGTCGTCGCATTATAAAGCACCGTGCGGTCGGCCAGCGGAAATAGCCATGCGGTGGGCGACAATTCGACGATGGGATGACGGATGACGCTGTGAATCTTCGGGTCGGCATTCTTGGCGAGATTCACCGGCGCGCTCCAGGTCAGGCCATCGTCGCTGCTGATCGAGAAAGCGACGTAGCGCGACTTTTCTTTCTCCACGGGTGCAAACCAGACGTTCCAGCAGTGCAGCAGTCGTCCATCCGACAGCGTGGTGAGCGAACCGGGGTAGATGGCGATCTTGTCGGTCGGCGGGAACAGCGTTGGAATCGTCCATGTTTTGCCACCATCCGTCGAGCGGGTGATGAGATGCGGCATGTATTCCTTTTTGCAGAAGGTGGCCACAAGCGTGCCTTTCGTGGTGATGCACAACGCCGGGTGAATGTGCCCGCTGACGCCGGATTCGATGCGAACAGGTGTGGAGAGCGGCGATTCCTGACCGAACGCCGAGGAAAAGAGCAACACAGCGACGGCCAGCGCTATCAGCAGTCTTGCGAGTGAGCGACGAGCGGTGGGAGATAGCAGGCAGTTCATGCGACAGGTCATTACGTCGCGAGCGCGTGCCCTTCATCGAGTTGGGCGACGAAATGGCGAGGAGCAACAGTTGAGCACCGAGCCTTTCCTCGTTCATTGCCCGATGCTCCTTTCCTCCCGCGTCCGCTATCGAGTTGTCGGCTTTATGCTGGCGCTCGGTGCCGTCACCTACCTCGACCGCGCGTGCATCGCCACGTTGTCGCCGGACATCCGTCGCGATCTCGGGCTCAGCAAGGAGCAGATGAGCTGGATCTACAGCGCCTTTGCCATCGCTTACGCGGCGTTTGAGATTCCGACGGCTTGGTGGGCCGACCGCATGGGCACGCGCCGGGTGCTCACGCGCATCGTGGCGTGGTGGTCGGCGTGCACGATGGCCACCGCCGCCGCGTGGAATTTCGGGTCGATGCTGATCATCCGCTTTCTTTTTGGTGTGGGCGAGGCCGGCGCGTGGCCGAACATGGCACGGACATTCTCCCGCTGGATTCCCAAATCCGAACGCGGCACCATCCAGGGCATCTTCTTTGCCGTCGCGCATGCCGCAGGAGGTTTGACGCCGTTGATCGCGCTCAAGATGGCGGAAAAGTGGGGGTGGGGATGGCGCTGGACGTTCGTGATCTTTGGCATCCCCGGCATCGTGTGGGCCATCGCCTGGCACCGCTGGTTCCGGGATGATCCTGAGGAACATCCTTCGGTGAGTCCGGCGGAGTTGGAAAAGATCGTCGCAGGTCGCGATCCAAGCACCAGCCAGCACGAAGGCTGGGCCTACTGGCGGCAATTGCTGAGGCACCGCAACACGCTGTTCCTTTGTCTCATGTATTTTCCCAACAGCTTCGGCTTCTACTTCTGCATCACCTGGCTGCCGGACTATCTCAGGGAGCAGCACGGCTTCTACTCCTTGCGGCTCGGCCTTTTCTCCGGTCTGCCGCTGATGTTGAGCATCGCGGCTGACTTGCTCGGGGGACTCGCCACGGATGCCGTCACGCGTCGCTTTGGCTTGCGCATCGGGCGTGCCGGTGTCGGCGCTGCATCCTACCTCGTCGCTGGCATCGCCATGTTTCTCGCGACGACCACCACGCATCCCGAACTCGCCGCGTGGTGCATTGCCGCCGCGGTGGCAGCGAGCATGTTCACCCTCGGCGCCTCCTGGGGCGCGGTCATCGATGTCGGCGGCAGTCACACGGGTGTCGTCGGCGCCGCGATGAACACCGCCGGTCAGATCGGCAGCATCGTGTGTCCGCTGATCGTCGTCTGGCTGCAAAAGCACTACGACTGGAATGCGCCCCTGCTTCTTATTGGCAGCTTGTTCCTCGTGGGAGCCGTCTCGTGGTGCTTCATCAATCCACACCGGAAGATTTTCGAATAGGCGGATTCGATCCGACGCGGGTCCGTTCCGGAAAACTTTTCTGCATAACCGCGACTTGACCGGTGGCATACCTGTTGAGTACCGACATGCAGACCGATCTCCAACTCCTGAAGCGCTACCATCACCACGGTGATGCGGGCGCGTTTCAAGCGCTTGTCGAGGCACACGCCGGGATGGTGCATGCCACGGCCTGCCGCGTGACGCGGGACGCAGCGCTGGCACAGGATGTGGCGCAGGAGACTTTCTTGGCGCTCGCCCGCAGCAGCGGATCGGCCATTCAATCGATTGGCGCGTGGCTGCACCATGTCGCTTGGCAAAAGGCGCAAAACGTGGTGCGCGGTGAGTGTCGTCGCCAAAGACACGAGGCGACTGCGGCCGAGCAGTGGAACGATCCGGCGACTGAAGCGACCTGGGCGGAACTAGAGCCGCTCGTCGATGAGGCATTGGCTGAATTACCCGAACAAACGCGCGCGATGATCGTGGAGTGCTACCTCGCAGGCCGTTCGCAGCAGGAACTGGCCGCACGCATGGGCATCAGCCAGTCCACCGTGTCGCGACAGCTTGATGCGGCCATTGGTGAGTTGCGCGCTAGTTTGAAAATGAAGGGCGTGCTGTGCGGGGCAGGCCTCGCGGCACTGCTGGGCACTCATTCGGCAACTGCGGCTCCGGCGGGCCTTACGGCATCGCTGGGCAAGGTTTCCATCAGCGGCCTGGGCACCCACGCCGCGACCACGAGCACCCTCATCGCCATGACCACGACCACCAAACTCCTCATCGCGACGGCAACCGTTGCAGTCATCAGTGTTCCAATCGCGCTTCAAAACTCGCCGGTGCCGCAACCCACGAAGCAAGTGGCGCAGGTTAAAACGGTAACCGCCAGCAAGCAGGCAAGCGATGCAAAGAACGCGCCCGAAGACGGCAAACGCCATTACCGGCCAGCTTCGGTGTCGCGCAAGGTGCGGCAAACCGTGGACGGAATCGTGCAACGGCACAAGGGCATGACCAAAGCGGAGCTGATGAAAAGCGCCGAACTGAACCATCTGATGAATCGGTTTATCACTGTGATGAACGCCCTCCTGGAGAAGCCCGAAGCGGAATCCAAGTTGATGCAGCGGCTTGCAGCCATGCCGAAGCAGTTGGGTGAAGGCGGCATGCTGCGGATGGATTTTGAGTTGCTTGAAGATGCTCACGGCAGAGCCTGGCTGGAAGCCGCTGTCTCCAACGATGACCAGCTCATTGAGGACTGGATTCTGAACACGCTGGATGACGCGATCTTTGAATTTGCCTTCGATCCTGAACTGGATCGCACCAGCAACGGCGTGAGCCTGCAGCCGTCGCCTTCCCCATCGAAGCCGGTCGCTGATCCCGGCTCGAATGACTGAGGTGGCGGGCTGTGTCGCATTCAATACAAGATTTGTCGTCGAATCCGCGCCGAATCTGCGTTCCCCATGCTGCATGATGCGCTTTTCCACTCTCATCTTCGCCCTTCTCTCCTCCAGCGTCCTCGCCGAAGACTGGGGCACCTACCAAATCGTGCCCGTGAGCGCTCCTGACTTCGTTTTGGAGGTCGTCGGCGACTCGAAGGAAGGTGACATCGTGTCCATCAACAAACCGGCGAACACGCCAAATCAAAAGTGGATCATCCAGCCGCGCGGCGATGGTTTTGCGTGGCTCATGCCTGCCTCGCAGCCCGGTCTTGCGCTTACCGTGGACGGCGCAGGCACGAAAAACGGCACGAAGGTCCTCCTCGCGAAGGACAACAAGTCGGACGCGCAGCTTTGGTCGATCACGAAGCAGGACAACGGCAGCTACGCGCTGGAGCCGAAGCATGCGCCGGGCATGGGGCTGGATCACCTCGGTGGCAAAAAGGAGGCAGGCGCGAAGATCGATCTCTGGAAGCACAATCCGAACGACCAGCATTTGCAGTGGTTCATCCGTCCGCTCGCGGGCAGTGGCGTCGCGGAGGCGAAGGAAGCGGGGGCACCGACGTATACGCCGCCGGAGATCAAGCCCGAGGACATCAAGCCGGGACGGATTGAGGTTTTTCAGTTCACACAGAGCAAGATTTTCCCAGGCACCGTGCGCGAGGTGACGGTGTTCATCCCCGCGCAATACGACGCGGCCAAACCGGCCTGCGTTTATGTGAAGACGGACGGATTCCGTCCGCAGGAGAAGGAGCTGCTGGAGACGATGATCGCCACCAAGGAGATTCCGGTGACGGTGGGCGTGTTCGTGAGGCCGGGCGAAGTGCCTGCGCCGATGAAGGGCACCGCCGGTCGGCGCAATCGTGACTTCGAATACGACGCGGTGAACGACAACAACGCGCGCTTCTTTGACGAGGAGGTGCTGCCCTTCGTCGCGAAGCAGTATCAGCTCAATCTCAGCACCGACGGCAATGACCGCTGCATCGCTGGCGGCAGCAGCGGCGGCATCACGGCATTTGCGGCGGCGTGGAACCGGCCCGAGGCGTTCAGCCGCGTGTATTGCGTGAGCGGCAGCTTCGTCGCCTTCCGCGGCGGACACGAGTTTCCCACCATGGTGAGGAAGTTCGAGGCGCGTCCCATCCGCTCCTTTCTTACCACCGGCACGCACGACATGGAAAACGTCGCGGGCGACTGGTTCCTCGTCGATCAGGAAATGGACAAGGCGCTCGTCTTTTCCGGCTACGACTACCAATTTCGCATCATCGATGGCCGCCACGGCGCGGGCTACATGGAGACCTGGCGCGAAGCCATGGCCTATCTTTGGAAAGGCTGGCCCGAGCGCGTGAAGGCGGGCACCAGCGCTCCGCGCGCGCAGGAGATCATTATTCCGGGCGAGGACTGGCAGCTCGTCGCAGAAGGCTTCAAAAGCACGCGCGGCCCTTCGACCAACGCCAACGGCGAGGTGTTCTTCGCCGACACCACGGCGAACAAAATTCACCGCATCGACCTCGACGGCTCGGTGAAGGAATTCGCCGCCGACACCGGCAATGCCCACTGCGTCAGCGTCGGCGCGGATGGCAAGGTTTACACCGTCTCGGAAAAGTCAGGCAAGGTCATGAGCTACGGCGTCGATGGAAAAGGCAGCGTCGTCCTCGAAGGCCAGACGGGACACAGCATCCTCGCGCATCCGAACGGCAGCCTCTACGTCACGGACAACGACGACAAGAAGCCCAACAACGGCGGCAGTGTGTGGCTCATCAAGGACGGCAAAAAGACGCAGGTGGACAAAGGCATCAAATTCGCCACCGGCATGGCCTTCCGGCCCGATCAATGGCTGCTCTCCGTCGCCGAAGGCCACTCGAAGTGGGCCTACAGCTATCAGATCGCCGATGACGGCTCACTCGTGAACAAAGAGCGCTTCTTCCACCTGCACGTCGCTGATTGGGAGGATGACGCCGGCGCAGAATGCATCTGCTACTCGCAGGAAGGCCGTCAATTCATTGCCACCAAGAGCGGCATCCAGATCAGCGCCGACGACGGCCCCACGCAGGTCATCCTCACCGTCCCCGACCGCAGCCGCGTCACCGGCGTCGCCATCGGCGGCAAGGACAAGGACACACTCTACGCCTTCTGCATGACCAAGATCTGGAAACGCAAGATCCAGCAGCACGCGCTCGGCGCATGGAGTCAGGGGACGAAGGTGGTGCCGAACAAGCTGTGATGGATTCGGGGTGCGCAACGCGTTGTTGCATCCTGATTCGCTACAAAAAAGCCCCTTCTACCATGGCAGAACATCTTCTCACTCGTCAATTGCGCGAAGGTCTCGTTCAGTTATTGCAATCCAACAGAGGCAATCAAGTCTCGCGCGAGACCATAGATGCGGCCGTTGCTTCGGTGTATTCCAAATTAGGAAATCACTCCAAGGACGCCCTAAAGTGGAAATCGGTAGGCCCTCATCTAATGGCGGTTGCAACCAACATGGGGGTGGCCATCAAATACGTCGGAAAATCCTCGGACCCGACAGGAATCGTCATAGAGATGCGGCGCTCAAAATATGAAGAGCGCAAAACAAGAGCGTGGCCAGCCAAACAAAAAATCGGACGAGCAGTCTGGAGATTACTCCTTCAAGGCGACCATCTACAACACGACTCCGCTTACGTCTCCGTCAAACAACTCAAGCATACAGGGGTGAGAGACAAGATTCGGGCCTTGGGCATGAAAAGCGGATTCTCTACAATGATCGATTCGGGGTCTACGACGCTCGCTGTGATGGACCAATTGCTCGCATCACCATGCATACCTGTTCCAATATATAGCAAAGGCAAATTCGAACACATGGTAAGGCCAGATATCGTCACAAACTCTCCAGAGATTCTGAATTTGCTTCTCAAACACCCTGTAGCTGATGATAAGCTATCAGTTACTGTGATTGGCGGGGAATATGATTGGGACCTCCGAGAATTAAGCGGGCCTTCAGCGGAAAGTTTTCTCCGTTCCGAACGAGTTCATGTGGATGTTGCCATTGTCGGTGTAACAGGAACGAAAGAGGGCGAATGGGGGCTGGGGTTCGGTTGCGACACACTCAGCACCGCTCGGATGAAGAGTGCTTGTTTAGAGCGGGCTTGGTTGAGAATTCTTGTGTTTGAGAGTGCCAAGCTTCGTTTGGATGCCGACGTTAGATATGTGTTCACATCACTCTCGGAACATCACATCGATGTGATCGTAACTGATGATGATCCCGCCTTTGTGTCCCACCGAAGGGATTTGCTAAAACGGGCCACTGATGCGCGCGTCGAAGTGGTGATAGCCTCTGATTGACCGGCAATGCAGCAGGAGCCATCCAACTACGAAGACGAGTCTATTTCCTCGTCGGTTATGTCGTTCGCCAATTCGAGTAACCGAGTGCGAACGAGATCACTGAGATCACTGTCGTTTAGCAAGTGCCTTACCTGACGGTGCAGTAGGCCCAGGAATTCATCACGCTCCGCAGGGCGAAGCATCTGAACTATGGCGAGGACGAATTCAAAACTCACAGACCCCGTAATGAGGTCTTCTTGAAGTAAGTCGAGGTGAATATATTTTATTGTATTCATATGGGAAATGGGGTTAGAGGCAACTTGACCCTATGGTATTTGATGATTATTTGCTATGTCACATGGGCACCATACAGCGGGCTTTTGATAGATTGTAAATTCTGACAAGGCGATGGCGCCTGATTACGGACAATGGCCCCAGATCCTGAATTGCTTTGCGCAACTCTTGTTGAAGGTCATGATGGAAAAGCATGCTCCAGTCGTTCGGCATATCATCAAAAACTGCGTTGGCATCAACAATGCCGGCGACAATTTCTTCAATCTGGTGGTAGTAGGGTAAGTGGTTGGTGCTCATGGTAGGCTTGATAACACGAGATCGGCTACCCAGTAAAGATAGAGACTAGTCAGCAAAGAGTGAGTTTTTCCAGGAAACCAGCTTGGTTTGTCGGCGACGCTAATTAGCGTGGAGAGCGGACGCAGTTCCCGAAGTCAGATGCATGAAAAGCAGACGGCGTGGGATCGCTGGCGGGTGGAGAGGTTGCGGTGAAAGCGCAGCAACGTTCACCCCTCCCATCCGCGCCAGATCCACACAAGCGTGTCGGCCAGTGTGTGCTCAAAGACGCGCTTGTCGCAGTGACCGCTCTTTTTGCTGAAGACGAAGCGGTGATGGTAGTCCCTTTTGTCCAGCGCCACGTTCGTGCGCAGACCCGCCATGACCCAGTTGTGATAGGTTTCCTCCGGGTCATTGGCACGACCGTCGTTCTCAGAGACGTGGGTGAAGATGCGAAGTGGTTTCGGGTCGCTCGTTTCGATGAGTTTCATGCCGGAGTGATACTCCCACGCGCCGAGCGGGAACTTGGCCTCCTCGGGCGCGTCATCGTCCTGCTGGTCCACGAAGGTGCCGGAGTAGGCGATGATGCGGCGGAACCAGTCCGGCCGGAACCAGCCCATCGTCAGCGCCGCGGCCCCGCCGGAGCTGCAACCCATCACCGCGCGGCCCCAAGGGTTCTCGGTGAGCGCGAATTTCGGATACGCCACGCGGATGTCCGCGTTGCTGAGCACGGAGGGCAGCACCTCGTCGTGAATGAAACGCGCGAGGCGGTCGGACATCGTGTCATACTCCAGGCCGCGCTCGCTGTTCTTGCCGTCATTGCCGCCATTCTGCACCGCGATGCACACAAACGCTGGAAGCGAGCGCTTTGGGTCTTTTGAGATCGTGAGATTGTCGAGCGCATTGCTGATGAGCTTCAACTGCCCGGGACCATCGTGAATGATGAGCAGTGGAGCCTTCACGCCGTCCTTATAGGCCGCAGGCACATACACCGTGATCTTCCGCTCCGTGTTCACCTTCTTCTTGTCCGGCTCCAGCGTCTTGTCCTTGCCGTCGAAGACCTTGCTGTCCGCCAGCTTCATCGAAAATGTGAACGTTTTGCCCTTCGGATTTCCCTTGTCCGTCAAATCCGGGTCGATCTGGTATTCCGGCCCCACGTTGAACGTTCCATCGCCGTCCTTGCCCGGATTCTCCGTGTAGCTTTCGGCGGCGTGGAGTGCGGTGAGGCCGGTGAATGCGATGACCCACACGAGGAGGTTGATTGGAATGCTCATGTGGCAGGCTCTGCATGAGCTGCACGAAGTCAATCCGAATGCCGACGCGATCCCTGATTGCACCGGATCAACCGCCAGCTCATGATCCCGCCCATGCGCTGGCTCCTTGTGGTTGTCCTGGGTCTTCCCGCCTTCGCGATGGATCAAAATCCATCGCCCATGGTCGAGCACACACGTGAGCATCCGCGGTTGAAGGAGTCACATCCCGAAGGACGGCGTCACAAGCTCTCGCTCGGCACGCTGTTCGTGCCTGAGGACATCACCACCCGCGAGAAAGCACCGCTGCTCGTGTTCATGCACGGCGGCGCATGGATTCCCGAAGTCGCGGCGACAGAGCACGGAATGGCGGCGCTCGTGATCCAGTCCAAAAGCGGCTACTCGGCTCCATTCGCGAAGCCGGATGCGTTTCCCGCCTTGATTCGTGAGGCCGAAGCCGCGGCAAAGATGACCTGGAGTGAGATCACGCTCGGTGGCTGGAGCGCGGGATGCCACGGCATCCGTGAGATCACGAAATCACCGGACGCAGTCGCGTTGGTCGGTCGTTTTCTCTTCATTGACGGCATCCACACCAGCTACGCCGAGGGCAAACCAGGTCCGCTCGAATCGAAGATCGATACCGCCACACTCGCGCCCATCGTCAGCCTGTGCCGTCTCGCACTTCAAGGTCAGAAGAGCGTGCTCATCACGCACAGCGAGATTTTCCCCGGCACCTTTGCCAGCACGACCGAGACCGCGGACTGGCTGCTGCGCGAGTTGAAGGTGAAACGCCAGCCCGTGCTGCGCTGGGGGCCGATGAAGACGCAGATTCTCAGCGAGGCCAGGCAGGGGCGCTTGGAACTGATCGGCCTCGCCGGCAATTCCGCTCCCGATCACGTGGATCAGCTTTATGCGCTGGGTGAGTGGCTGAAAACAACACATTGAGTCCGCATCAGAGCATGCCTGGTTTCGCACGTGCGCCGTTTGACGGCCGGCTGCGTCGCGCGTCGAATGTTCGCATGAACCGAATCACCCTCCTCCTTTGTCTCCTCGCTTGCGCTGTCACCACCCAGGCCCAGCAGATCATCCTCCTGAAGCTCGATGACGTCATCGCACGCCGCGTGGGCACGAAGCCGGTGTCGGATCGCTGGCAGAAGGTGCATGATTATCTCATTGAGCAGGGCATCAAGGGCTCGTTCGGCGTCATCACGGAGTCGCTGGAGGCGGACAACCCGATGTATTTTCAGTGGCTGAAGGACGTGCAGGCCGCCGGACGCATCGAACTCTGGATGCACGGCTACAAGATGCGCGGCGCGAGCGACACCGGTGAGTTCGAAAACGGCTCCGCGGCGGAGCAACGTGCGATTCTGGCCAAAGGCGAGCGTCTCGCGAAGGAGAAGCTCGGTTTCGAACTGCCCGCCTTCGGCCCGCATTGGAGCGGCACCACCGATGCGACGGATGAGGCGATGGAAGGTGTGCCCGAGGTCAAAATCTGGCTCTATGGGCCCGCGAAGCCGAAATTCTTCACGCGCCTGAGCATCCCGCGCGTCATGGCGCTCGAAAATCCGACCTTCGTGCCCGACGCGGACAAATTCATCGCCTTCTACGAGAAGCACGCTGCGCAAAAAGACGTGCTCGTGCTCCAAGGCCACCCCGAGCAGTGGAATGACGAACGCTGGGCCGGCTTCACGAAGATCATCGACTTCCTGAAATCGAAAAACGTACTCTTCATGACCCCGAGCGAGTATTTGCAGAAGATTTCACAGCGATGAGCTGGCGCGCTGCCGAGCACAATACCACCTCGGAGGCATTGGCGCGGCACGGACCCCATGTAGGATAGAATGATGAAACGCGCTTCCTTGCTTGAGCAGCCGCGATTGCTGGCCGTGCTGGCGCTGGCGTTTTCGCTGCTGCCGGCGGGGCTGGCGGTGCTGACCTATCGGGATGCGCTGCGAAAGGACGAGCGTGTGTTTGAAACGACCGCCGGGGTGCTGGCGGAACATTTGCAGAGCCAGTTTGAGCGGCACACCTATCTGCCGGTCGAGTTGAAGCGGGCGGCGCTCAGACTCGATGACGAGGCAGTGCGGCGCGGCGCGATGATGCCGGCGTTTGACTGGCAGGCGCGGCTGCCCCACTTGCTGGCGATGGCGTATGCTGAACGCGCAGAGGGGCGGATGGTGGTGCGATGGATGAGCGAGCAACGCGCACCCGTGGCGAAAATCGGGGATGATCTGTTGCGAATCGAAGGCGTGGCTGGCTTGCTCGATTCCACGCCGGGTGTCGATCTTCATGCGGCGCGCGGCCTTTTGCTTCCCGCCAGTCGCATGCTGGTGATGATGGCGGTGACGAGCACTGACGGGAAGACCGTGCGCGGCTTCATCATGGCCTGGATTGATCTCGATTCGATGTGCCGTGATGCGGAGGAGCCGCTGCTACGGGAGCAAATGCTCGCGGTAACACCGCTGGAGGAGAGCGCGAGCGCCCCGGCGGGAATGCGGAGCGTGGTGATTCGCGACGGGAACGCGCGCTGGCTCGCGATGATCCGGCGCGGTGCAAAATTCAGCGAGCGATACAGCCTGCCAACGCCGTGGCTGCTTCTGGGCGCGGTGGGCTTGAGCGCACTGCCGTTGCTGCTGCTGGCATCACTGGCGGCACGCTCGACGCGGCTGCGCGCGGAGCTGGCGGCGGAGCAGGAGATCACACGGCAGCAGCGTTTCTTCACGCAGAGTGTGTCGCATGAGTTTCGCACGCCGCTGGGCATCATCATGTCGGGCGCGGATCTGCTGGATGACTATCTGGATCATCTCACGCCGGAGCGTCGCCGCGAAGTGCTGATGGAGATCAAGGACAACACCCGGCAGATGAGCGGCATGGTGGAGCAGGTGTTGATGCTGGGCAGGATCGAGTCCCGCCAGCAATCGTGCAGTCGCAGGCCGGTGAATGTCGCGACGCTCTGCCACGACATCGCACACAAGGTCTGCACGTCGATGAACCGGGAGCATGCAGTGCGGGTCATCGCACCGGATCGCGAGGTGATGCTGGATGCCGCCCTGCTCGGCAGCATCCTCGACAACCTGCTGTCCAACGCGATCAAGTATTCGCCGCCGGAGAAGCAGGTGAAATTGGAGGCCACATTGCAGGCGAACGAGATCGTGTTCACGGTGCGCGATGAGGGCATCGGCATTCCATCAGATGAAATCGCCCGCGTGTGCGATCCTTTTCACAGGTGCGCGAACGTGGGAGATGCGCCGGGCGCCGGTCTCGGTCTCGCGATCACGCAGCGTTGCGTGGCGCTGCATGGCGGCACGCTGCGGGTCGAAAGCATTGAAGGACAAGGCACCACGATGACCGTAAACCTGCCCATCCCATGACCACGATCCTGCTCATCGAGGACAATGCCAGCATGAGGCGGAATATCGCCCAGATTCTCGAGATCGAAGGCTATCGCGTGTTGATCGCGAACAACGGCCTGGAGGGGATGAAGTTGCTGTGTGCGGAGCGGCCCGATCTCGTGCTGTGTGACATCATGATGCCTGGCATGGGCGGCTACGAGGTGCTCGCGCAGGTTCGCGCGGACACTGCGCTCGCCTCGCTGCCATTCGTCTTTCTCACGGCAAAGGGCGAGATGCCCGACCTGCGACTCGGCATGTCGCTGGGCGCGGATGACTACCTCGCGAAGCCGGTCTCCAGCGCCGACCTGCTCAAAGCAGTGCATGCGCGCCTGCAACGCGCCACACAGCAGCGGCAGACCTTTGCACCGCGCTTCGATGACGCGCGGCCGCTGGAGAAGCTGGGCATCTCCGCGCGCGAAGCGGAAATCCTGCTGTGGATGGCGCAGGGCAAGAGCAACGCCGACATCGCGGCTCTGTGCGGCATCAGCGTTGGCACGGTGAAAAAGCACGCCAACCACATCTTTGAGAAGATCGGCGTCGAAGGCCGCACCAGCGCGACGCTGCGCGCGATTGAAGTGCTGTCTGGCGCCGTTAATCCTTTTTGAAACCCAAGCCTATGAACCGATTCACCCTTGTGTGGCTGAATTTGCTAATGAGCGTCGTTTGCGCCGGTGTCTTCATCGGCGCGCTCGCCTTGGTGAGCCTGATCAACCGCTGGCGATTCGCTGGTGGTGCATCACCCGGTCATGAAATTGCATTTCCCTACGCGGCAATCCTGCTGGTCGAGGCGATTGGGATTATCGCCGCCTGGATTGCGTTTGCCCGGAGGCTGCCTTTGACCGGTCGGGATCGCTGGAAGGCAGGATGGCTCGGGTCGCTGCCGATCTGGGGCGCAGGGTTGCTCTGCTGGGCCGGAGCCGGCGCAATCTTCGTGATGAACTACAGCAATCCAAGCGATCCAACAGCTGCATCGGTGGCTGTGCTCGGCCTGCTCGGCTTGCTGGCGATGGTGGCGGCATCCGTTTGCGTGCTCGTCGTGGTTTGGACGAGGCCGCGAACTCCTGCTGCTGGCTGACCATATGACGGTCCGCCCCCCGGCAAGAATACAACCTTCGATCCATTGTGAGTGTGCTGCGCTGTTGCGATGCTGGCTCCGTCATGAAAAGGTTCATTGCCACCACGCTGTTTGCCACCGTCGCATCGATGTCGAACGGGGCGACTTACGACGTCGGTCCCGGCACGCCTCGATTGATGCTGCGGAACGTGCCGTGGGCGGCCTTGCAGCCAGGTGATGTCGTCAACATCTTCCCCAAGCCAGGCGGCTATCACGAAAAGATTCAAATCTCCGCCAGCGGCACGGCGGCACAGCATATCGTCATACGCGGCATTCCAGATCCTGTCACTGGCGCGCTGCCGGTCATTGATGGACAGGACGCGATCGAGGATCCCTCGATTGACTGGCGCAACGGCAATGATGTGTTTTCCAATCGCAGCCTCATCGTCGTGACCCCGCGCCATACCGGTTACGTTTATGGCGTGACGCATGTGGAGTACGTGGACATCGAATCGCTCGACCTTCGCAACGCCACCTACAGCGCGGACGGCAGCATCACCTACACGGACAAGACTGGCGCGGTGCGCGGCTATCATCCGTTCTCAGCGGGAATCTGCATCGAGTGGGCCCATGATCTCGCCGTGCGCGGCTGCGAGATCAGCAATTGCGGCCTCGGTGTCTTCGCCAATTCGAAAAACATGGAGGCCCAGTCCTCTCGGCGGCTGCTGATCGAAAAGAATTACTTCCACGACAACTCCAATCCTCCCATTCCGAATCCCGATCCGAACGGCATCCCGCTGAGCAACGGCTTCGGCGAGCATCACATTTACACCGAGAGCGTCGGGTGCATCATCCAGTTCAACCGATTTGGCAGGCATCGCCCCGGCGCGCGTGGTGTAGCCATCAAGGACCGCTCGTCAGGACAGGTGATCCGCTACAACGAGTTCGTGATGAACGGGCAGTCGAACGTGCTGAATCTCGCCGATCCGCAGGGTGGCGCCGGATTGATCGACGCGCAGCCCGATTACCGGGATTCCTGGGTGTATGGAAACAAAATCACCGTCGAAGACTACGACGGCGCCATCAGCATGTTCTTCTGGGGCGCCTTCAACAGCCCGAACTCCTACGCCGTGCAGCACCGCGGCACGCTGCATCTCTACCACAACACCATCGTCAGCCATCACAAGGCAGCAGCACTCATTTTGATGCCGGATGCGAGCTACACCGGCGGCAGCCCGACGCTCGAAAACGTGGACTTCCGCAACAACATCATCTTCACCGACACCGCGTTGCAGGGGAACGTCTATAACGCGTTTCACTTCTTCAGTGGCGGCACCACGAACGGCGGCGGTGATCTCACGCTCGGAAAGAACTGGATCAGCCCCGGCTGGCTCAAGGACTCGCCGGGACACGCCTGGGGAGGTTCGCTCATCGGTACGGCGAATCTACTCGTCGGTGATGCCGCCGGCGTGAACGATCCACACTTCGTCGACATGGCCGCGCGCGATTATCACGTGCTCGTCCCCTCGAACATCCTCGATGCCGCTGGTCCGCTGAATCCGCTCGTGCTGCCCGATCACGACGTGACGCAGGAGTATCTGCCGCTGCAGAACTCGCAGCCACGCGTCATGCAAGGCGTGGCGATGGACCTCGGCGCGCTGGAGAGCACAGGACTCGCAATTCCACCGCCGCCCGGCGGCGCGCTGCAATTCAGCGCCAGCACGTTCAGCCGCGTGGAATCCGGCGGCAATGCCACAATCACAGTCACGCGAGTCGGCGGCAGCACAGGCGCGGTCGGTGTGAGCTATTCCACCGCCGGCGGCGGCTCCGCCATCGAGGGCGATGACTACTCGGCAGTCATCGGTACGCTCGCATGGCCGGATGGAGACGCGGCGCCGAAGACCTTCGATGTTCCCATTGTGAGCGACACCGAGATCGAGGCCGCGGAGACAGTGGTGCTCTCGCTCTTCACATCCACCGGCGGCGCGGTGCTTGGCGCTCTCGACTCGACCACGCTCACGATCCAGGACGACGACGCGCCGCCATCCACACTGATGTACGCCCTCGGCAACACCAGCAATGCGCTCTTTCTTTTCAAAAGCAACGCGCCCGACACGCCGCTCAGTTTCACCATACCGAGCGGACTCGTCGCGAACGATTCTCTGCGCGCGCTGGCGGTGCAGCCGGTCACGGGGAAACTTTTTGCCGTCGGCACCGCGGGTGTGCTCTACACGGTCAACCCATTCACAGGTGCCGCCGCTGCCGTGGGCCCTGCGTTCTCTCCCGCGCTGTCGGGCGACACCTTCGATCTCGCGTTTGATCATGTGAGCGGACTCCTGCGCCTGTTCACCACCTCCGGCCAAAACCTGGGCATCGATCCCGTGACCGGCGCGGTGATCTCCACCGACACTGCTCCTGTCTATGCCGCAGGAGATGCGAACGCGGGTATCACTCCGCAAATCGTCGGCGCTGATTTCGCATTCAATGGCGGCGTGCAGACGCTGCATGCCATCGACGGGGCCCGCGACACGTTCACGCACATCAGCAACCCGGCATCAGGACAGCTCTCCACCATCGGCATGATGGGTTTCAACACGGAGACGCAGGCCTCGCTGGAGATTCCGCCCGGCGCGAGCTTCGCCTGGGCCAGCCTCAGCCTGCCCGGCGCGACAGGATCGGGACTCTACGTCATCAACCTGGGCAAGGGCAATGCCATCTTCATGGGCGCCATCCGCACCGTCGAGCAAGTGCGCGACTTCGTCATCGCACCTCCTCGCGATGTGTGGAAGCAGGCGCGCTTCGGCGCGAACGCAGGCAATCCGCAGATCGGCGGTGACACCGCCGACCCCGATGGCAACGGCGTGAGCAACCTGATGGAATACGCGCTTGGTGTTCCTGCCATTGGTGGCGCCACCATGACGATGCCGTCGCCGGGATGGTCTGGCGATCATCTTACACTGACCTTCACACGACCTGTGGATGCGATGGCTTTGATTTATACCGTCCAGATATCCGATGACCTCGTCACCTGGAACAACGGCTCCACCTATTCCGCCCTTGGTGACACCTCATCGAATGCGTTTTCAACGCAACTCGCCCGTACAGACAATGGCAGCATCGAGACCATCACCGTGCAGGACACCGCCGTAATGTCCGCGGTGGCAAGTCACTTCATGCGATTGAAGATTTCCACGCAATAACCTGCATGACACGTTGGCATGATCCGCTTCCGCTGAAAATGCACGACGTTTCCAACTCATCATGGTTGAAGTAGTGCCGTCCCCTCCTTCCACGCATGAAATGCCAGTCCTCTCCCTTTGCTGTTCCACACTGATAGCAGATTCCGCTAGCGATGAAGCAAGCGGCGGGCTTGGAGAACTTCATGCTGCACGCGGGCAGCATCCCCGCTTCACCAATCCGCGCATCAAGGCCGCCGTGGCGATGAGCCCCAACTTGTGGCTGGGGCAGTTCGGAGCATGCGTTTGGCAGCGTGAAGATTCCCTGGCTGCTCATGACGGGGACCAAAGATGTCGCGCGCATTGCCAGCATGACCATCGGTGCATCGGATGTGTTCGCGCGACTGGGCGTCTATCCCGCGCTGCCGCCCGGCGAGTCCGGCCAGCGCAACCCGAATCACCACCGCGTCATCCTCACGCTCAGCACCACGTTTTGGGATGCCTTCGTGAAGGGCGATGCCGAGGCCAAAGCATGGCTGAATGGCGAAGGCCCGCGCGCCGTGCGGTGCTCTGGCAATACATGCGCAATTAAACCGTGACGCGTACGTTCTCATCGTGTTCTCATTGCCATCGAATCCACCAAGACCATGAAGCTGTTTCTGATCTTATCGTCATTCCTCATTCTGGTTTCATCATTGCGGGCGCAGCCTCTCAACGTGCTCTTCATCGCGTCGGACGATCTGCGCAATGATCTCGGCTGCTACGGCCATCCGATGGTAAAGACGCCGAATCTCGACCGGCTCGCCAAACGCGGCCTCGTTTTCAACAACGCCTACTGCCAGCAGGCGGTGTGCAATCCTTCACGCGCCTCAGTCATGACGGGACGCAGGCTCGATTCGCTGCGGGTGTGGGACCTCGCCACGCATTTCCGCACGACATCGCCGGATGCAGTGACGCTGCCTCAGCACTTCATGAAGAGCGGCTACTTCACCCAGAACATCGGCAAGATCTTCCACAACTGGATTCATGAAATCCAGGGCGATCCGGCCTCTTGGAGCGTGCCGGCGCAGATGCACTTCGCGAATCACGGCAACGACAAGCCGCAGGTGGAAGGACCTATTCCGCCGAGCAGCGCCACCGATCCGAAGTGCGAATGCCGTGATCTTCCGGACGAAGCGTATTTCGACGGGCGCGTTGCCAAACTGGCCGTCGGGGCACTGGAACAGCGGAAAGCAGAGGCGAAGCCGTTTTTCCTTGCCGTCGGTTTTTGGAAGCCGCATTCGCCCTTCAATGCGCCCAAGAAGTACTGGGACTTGTATCGCCGCGAGGACATCGCCATGCCAAAGAATCCTGAGTGGCCCAAAAACGCTCCGCGCATCGCCTGGCATGACAGCCGGGAGCTGCTCGGCACCGGCGACAAGGCCCGCAAAGTCACCGCCGACAACATCCGCGAGATGCGTCACGGCTATCTCGCGAACATCAGTTACATGGACGCGCAGGTCGGCAAAGTGCTCGATGCGCTCGACCGGCTGGGCCTGACCGACAACACCGTGATCGTCTTCTGGTCGGATCACGGCTACCATCTCGGCGAACAGACCTTGTTTGCGAAGACCTCGAACTTTGAACTCGACGCACGCGTGCCGATGATCATCGCCACGCCCGGAATGAAGACAGCAGGGCAAAAAACTGACTCGCTGGCCGAGTTGATGGATCTATATCCCACGCTCGCGGAAGTCTGCGGCCTGCCGAAGCCCACCACGACCGACGGCGTGAGTCTTGCCCCCGTTCTCGCGGATCCTGCCGCCACCGTGCGCGAAGCCGCGCTCACGCAGCACTCCAGGCCCGCTTACTACGACCGCGAACCTGACAAAGTGCCAACTCACATGGGCTACACGATCCGCAGCACCACGCATCGCTACACCGAATGGCGCAATTGGAAGACTGGCGAAACCACCGACCGTGAGCTCTACGATCATGTGAACGACCCCGACGAAACGGTGAACCTCTCGGGTCACGATGATCAGAAACTCATCCTCGAAAAACACGCCGCTATGCTCAATCAAATGCATCTCGTCGTCGTTCCAGGCTGGAAACCCGCTTTACCATGATCCATTCACCTCCCATCGTCATGATTCGCCTCATCCTCATCTTGTTGCTATCGGCTTTCGTTCTCAACGCCCAGGAGCCACTGCCCAGAACCGCCGAAACCTTCGAAATTGACAGCGGCAAAGCCTTTCTCTATGCCGCGCCGAAGCCCGCTGCGGGCAAACCATGGCTATGGTATGCGCCGACGCTGAAGGGCGTGTCGCTCGCCGGACGGAAGATGTATTTCGAGGCTTTCATGAAGGCCGGCATCAGTCTCGCCGGCTTCGACCTCGGTGAGGTGCGTGGTTCTCCAGCCAGTTCGGCGAAGTTCACGCTCTTTTACGATGCCATGGTGAAGCGCGGCTTTTCTGCGAAGCCCATTCTGCTCGGCCAAAGTCGTGGCGGCATGATGACGCTGGCGTGGGCGTTTCGGAATCCGGACAAGGTGAGGGCCTGGGTGGGCATCTATCCCGTGTGCAACCTCGCCAGTTGGCCGCTGAAGAACTCGAAACCCCAAACGCTCGCCGACTTCGCCCTCCCAGAAGCCGACCTCGTGGCACGGCTAAAGGAGTTCAATCCCATCGACAACCTCGCGGGCCTCGCCGCCAACAAAGTTCCGATGTTTTCCGTGCATGGCGACAGCGATGTCGTCGTGCCCTACGACGACAACACCAAGCTCCTCAAAGAACGCTTCGAAGCCGCAGGTGGCTCCTTCTCCGTGAAAATCGTCCCCGGCGAAGGCCACAAGGTCGGCCCGTCATTCTTCGAGTGTCAGGAGTTGGTCGATTTTGTCCTGAAGCACGCCAAATAACTCACCACCATGAAAACACTGCTCGCCGCCCTCTCGCTTCTTTTTGCCTTCCACCTTCTCGCTGATGACCATCCAAGTCTTGTCGCCGTGAAAACCGCCGACAAGGCTCGTGTGGCTGCGATGCAGTCGGGCGACCGAGCGAAGCTCGACGCAATCTTCTCTGACGAGCTTCGCTACGCGCACTCAAACGGCATCGTGGACACCAAGGCGTCGTTCATCGAAATCCTCGGCACCGGGAAGACCAAGTATGTCGGCTACGACTACGAGGAGCAAAACTTCACCTTCCCCGCGCCCGGCATAGCCCTGATGACCGGTCGCGCGCATGTGAAAGCCGAGACCGCGAATGGCACGATGGACAGCATCCTGAGCTTCCTCGCCGTCTGGCGCGAGGAGAAAGGCCGGTGGCGCTTCCTGGCGTGGCAGTCATGCAAGCTGCCGCCGAAGCAGCCTTGACCATCAGTGGCGATCGCGGCTTGGCGATCGCGGCTACTCCACGAAGTCGGTGAATCCGGCCTCGGTGCGCTTGAGTTCGGCTTTCATGGCCTCACGCATTTTGCTGATGCGTTTGGCGTGTGCTGGCTCGGCGATGAGGTTTTTGAGTTCCTCGGGATCATTGGTGAGATCGTAGAGTTCCTCACCGGATTTGCCGTCGAGGTAGTGGACAAGCTTGAAGTGGTCCTGCACAAGCGCGGAGTAGAGAGGCACGCCTTGGAAGTTGTCCTGCTTTCCGCCGGTGAGGATCGTCTGCGAGACCTTGGCGCCGTATTGGTTTCCCATGTGCTCGTAGTAGCAGGCGTGCGGCCACGGCGTGTCAGGCTTTTCCAACAGCGGCGTAAGATCGCGGCCATGCAAATCCCACGGCACCTTGACCCCCATGATCGAGAGGAAGGTGGCCATGAGGTCGGGCGCGTTCACGGAAGCATCACACACTTTGTCCGCGGGGAAGCGCGAGGGCATGCTGATGATGAGCGGCGAGCGATAATTCGCATCGTAAGGCGCGAGCTTGGTGCGGAAGCCGTGTTCGCCCATGCTGAAGCCCTGGTCGGCGGTGTAAATGACGAGCGTGTTGTCGAACTGGCCGGTTTCCTTCAGCGCGGCAATGAGCCGGCCGACACCTTCGTCGATGGCGGGCACGCATTCGTTCACCTGGCGCACCCAGTCGTCGAAGCGCTTCGCTTTTTTTGTCTCACCAAAGGCCTCGCCGCCTTTTCCAGCGAGCGGATGACCATCGGGGCCTTTCGTCCATGCCTGCATCTTGTTGAGGTAATCGGGCTTGCCCTCGCGCGGCGGGAAGATGTCGGCGGGAACGGGCACCTCGCCGTCCTTGTAGAGACCTTTGTGACGTTTGGCGGGCGTGGAAGGACCGTGAATGCTGCCATAGCAGAGCCAGAGATACCACGGCTTCGACGCGTCACGGTTTTTGCCGCGGATGTAGTCGAGCGACCACTGCGTGTAGTTGTCCGCCGGATAGCCTTCGATTGTCTGCTCCTTGCCATCGACGCTCATGATCTGCGTCTCGTAATACGCGCCGGCGTTCTCGGGATGCAGCGGACGATTCCACACGATCTGATGATCCCAGTCGCGTCCCCAGCCGGAATCGGTGCCGGTGTGCCACTTGCCAATGTGCGCGGTATGATAGCCCTGCTTGCGCATCTCCGCGGGAACGAACGGGCACTGCTTCGGATCGTAGGTGCTGCCGGGGTATTTGCCCTCCATCGACATCGACTCGATGCCGTGCGGATGACGACCGGTGAGCAGCGTGGCACGCGAGGGCATGCACCACGAGCCAAGATATGCGGCGTGGAAGCGGATGCCGTTCTTTGCGAGCGCGTCGATGTTCGGCGTCTTCACCCACGGCCATGAGCCAGGATAACAGCCAACGGTTTTGGTCGATTGGTCGTCGGCGTAGATGAAAAGAATGTTCGGCGGCTTCGCGGCGGCGAAAGCATCAAATGCGAGAAGGCAGAACAGGAGCAGGACGTGTGCTTTCATGAGTCTGGCGTGATACAACGTCACGCATTCCCGCTTTGTAGCCGCAAAGCAGCCGTGGAACTCATGCTGCGTTGCCTTTGGAAGGCGGCACCATCTTGACCGCGGGTGGCAGCGGCGGCGGTGGCGCGCCACCGGGCGGAGGCTTCGCCACCGGTGCCGAAGGCTGCTTTGGGAGAGGCTTGGCCACGGGAGAAGCATTGGGCGGCGGCACTGGTTTCGCCACGGGCACCGGCGGCGGTGGTGGCTTGGCACCCGGCACTGGCGGCGGCTTGACGACTGTCATTCCTGCGGGACGGGCGATGGTGGAAAGAACGGAGGGCGGTGTCTGTTGTGGTGATGACTTTGGCGCATGCGCCTTCTGGATCATCGCCCAAAGATGAATTCCGCGCAGTTGGGGATGATTGCGCAAATGCGCGAGCACATTGTCGCGCGTGGCAGGCGGCTCGGTGGAAAGCTGGTCGTAGGAGCCTTCGCGCATGTCGGCCAGCATGCGGCCCAGAGCGTCCAGCAACGCTGTTTCCGAATTTGTGACATGATGGAAGACGTTGCGGGCCTTGAACGCGTTCAGCAGTTCCAAGGTGAGCTGGCCGGACACAGGAGCAACAGCGTGGCGCAGCAGCAGGGTGTCGCCCGCAGCATCCTTGAGGCGCTCCAGCACGGCGATGAAGCTGTTGCGCATCGAATTGCTGGTGACAATGCGCACCTTCGAGCCACCCCATTCGAACCAGCGGTCGGAGCCGTCAAAGTTGTCGTAGTTCGCACGGATGTCTCCTTCGCTAACATTCACCGGTGGCACGGCCATGAGTTCGATGAGGTCCCTCGCCCGTTCGGCAAGGTCGATGGCGACAGGCGCGGTAGCCTCCGCTTTCGAAGCCTCGACCGCCTTTTGCAGCAAAGCATCGATCTTTTCCGCCAGTGGCGTTTTGGCAGGGGCAGGTGGCGCAGATGCAGAGACAACAGATGTCGCCACTGGAACAGACGCCTTGCCTTCGTCCTTCACAACCTGCACCACCACAGGCGCTGTGGCCTTCTTCGCAACCTCCGACGGCATGACCGGCATCACGACGGGCACCACAGCCGCTGGCGCATCCTTTGCAGAAGATGAAGGCACCGACGATGGCGGTGGCGGTGGCGGTGCCGTTGATGCCTCTACTTTCATCACCGGCACAGAAGAAGGAGGTGTGACAGGCGTGGCTGTGCCCGGAGGAGTTTCTCCCTTCAGCGAAACGGGTTTCGAGTCCTCAACCATTGTTGAAGCAGCCTGCGGCACATCTGCGACCGGCTCGGTGGCTGCTTGCTGCGGCTGCATGACACGCATGTTGTAAACCTCGGCGGCGGCGCCAATCAGATGACGCGGGAAAATCGCGCCACCCGCGGTGAGCTTCGCGATGTCCTCATCCAGCAATGGATGAACCAGCGAGGTGATGCCGTCTTTCTGACGTTGCGCCACGAGATTCGCCGCCTGGAGACGACAACGCAGAAGGGAGCGTTTCTGCTCGTTGGCCACGGGCAGGATGTCGATGACGGGAAGACGGAAGCCAAGCGGCGCGTTCGTGTCCGGCACCCCCACGCGTCCGCGCAACGCCTGCGAAAGTGCCGCATCCCACGCGGCAAATCGTTCCGCCACCAGGCCAATCATCACGACCCAGTTCTCGCTCTGGTCGATGAGGGAGAACAGCAGACGCTGAATCTCATCGAACTGCTGCTGCGAGACGACGAGATCGAGCTGGTCGAGCACCAGGATCACCGGCCCGCCAGCCTGCGCGGCGAGCCTGCCAAAAAGCTGCAGAACTGTGCCCGCCTCCGAACGTGCCAACGGTTCCGGCACTTGAAGGTACTTCAATTCATTCTCGGTGAGATAGGCCGCACCGGAGAGCCACTGACCGGCAAGCTGTTCCTTGTCCTCGCGCAGCACACTGAGCAGGCAGCGCAGCACGCTGCGAGGTATGGAGGGATGGTCGGCCTCCAAAAGCTGCACCGCCTGATGGATCAGTTCCTTCCGCGATTCCAGGCTGATTTCCGCCCACGCATCGTGCAGTTCATAAAGAGTGATGTCCTGCTCCACCACCGGCTTCAGAAGTGCATACGCCAGCAGGCGGAGCTGGCTGAAGGGAGCCTCCTGCCCTTCGGGAGTGCGGGCGGGATGCCGCAGACTGTTCACAAAGCGTGACAGCACGAAGCTCTCCAACGCCTCCGGCTGCAACGGCGGATTCGGCGCATAGGCGTAAAAGCTGCGATCCGAGGACTCGCGGCGCAAGCGCGCGAAAAGATGCGACTTTCCCGATCCTCCGGCACCCCGCACGAAACGCACCATGCTGCGGCGCTGTCCGCGCACCTGCTCCACGGCGACACACAATGCCCCATACGGCACCGCGTTGATCTCCGGCACATCTTGAAACGCCGCCGCGCTCCAGACATCATTCTCACCGACACTCGTGGCAATGAAAGGGTTCAGGGCAGCGTAAGGGGACATGGGCTTGAGTAATTTCATTTCATGGCCGCTGGTGCCGGAGTCACGAGATCCAGCACCACGAGTATCCAGGAGGCCCCAGGGCCATCGGCACAAGCAGTGCGCGCTCATGCTCGGGAAGATCCTGCGGTCTCTCGCAAGGTTCTAGCAGAAGGCGCCCCTCATTGTAAAGTGTCTCAAGCAAGTTTCGCAAAAATTGACTATCAGCCCTGCCTCCTTGCGCCTGTGCCCATGAAGCATAGCGCTCAAAAGTCCGCGGAATGGGAATCATCACCGTCGAAGACCGGATGCTGTCTTCCGCGTACCACTGCCGGAGCAACGCCTCATCTGGAAGATGCACAGCTTCGTCCGCTGGCGGGACCGTCTCCTCGGGTGGTGGTGCTGCATCGAGCCAAACCAGAAAATCATCCAGCATGGCCGGCCGGCCCCGCACCACGTTCACGCCGTCGAGCATCCGCTGCAAAGTCCGCCGTTGCGCCACACTAAGCAACTCAGAGGGCCGCGGCGGTCGCGCATAGACGAGCCGTTTCGCCCCCGGCAGCACAAACACATCGCCCGCCGCCGACAGCGTTGCCAGCGCCGCCTCAAAACTGGAATGCAGTGCTGGCGGCAGTTTCTTCTTCAAAGCCGCGGTCGGCACTTCTCTCTTTGCTGCTTGGACAATCTCCTTCACCAATGCCGCGGCCGCTAGTTCGAGGCTCTGTGTCGTAAACAACGCCGCCTTCCCCGCATTGATGCGATGGAGCCGTCCCGCGCCTGCCAGCATCTCCAGCGTTGCCGTGACCGCCTTGGGCGTCGCGTCGCGTCCGGCCTGCGGCTTGATGCGTTTGACGATCTCCGCCGCTTTCAATGGCGGCGCAGGCTGCTGCAACGTTTCCAGGATGATCGCTTCGAGGTTCATGGGGCTGCATCACTGATGCAGCGCATTGACCTGCTTGTCGAGCCAGCGCGTCACGTCCTTCACCACCTCCGCACGCTGCACATCGTGCAGCAGCAGATGGTAGGAGCGTGTGTACCACAGCAGCTTCTTGTCCTGGCTGCGCACTTCGGCAAACAGCGCCTGGATTTGATCCGCGGAGGACATCACGTCATTGGGGGAGGCAACGAACAACACCGGCATCTTCAGGCGATGCACGGCATCTTGGTTCTCATCGAGCATCTCACCGATCGTCGAGAGCAATCGCAGCGAGAATGCGCTGACATGATGCGGCGTCACCGCCATCTGGCCACCGTGTGTCGAGTGTGACGTCACCTGGATTTTCGACTCATCCACGCCCGCCAGCTCGCCCAGCGTGAACTTGGTGCGTGGCGTGAACTTTGCCGCTGTTTCGAGCACGAAACGCTGGAAGCCGCTGATCCGCTGCCGCAATCCCGCCACCGGCGAGGCAAGGATGATGCCTTGGGGGTCGCTGCGACTGCCAAGCACATCCGACGCGGTGTGCAAAGCGATGAGGCTGCCCAAACTCTCGCCATACCAGAAAACCGGCGTCTTCGGATGCCGCCGCTTCACCAGCATGTGAAACGTCGCGAGATCACGATTCCATGTTTTTTGGCCGGAGATGTCGCCGCGTTCGTTTACCACAGGATCATTCCCCTGCCCTCGCAGATCGTAGGCATACACCGTGTAGCCGCGCTTCGGCAGTTCCTGCCCCAGAAACCAAAAGTCCGACTTCGCGCCGCTCAATCCATGCACCGCGATCACCACACCCCGTGGCTTCGTGCCCGCCGGCACCTCCCACGATTGCCACGGCATCGTTTTGCCATCGTAGCTTTCCCACTCGTCCTTGCGCAACTCACCGTGCCCACCCAGTGGCGTGATCGTCGAGCAACCGGCCAGCGCCAGCATTGCGATGACAACAAGCCACCTCATCGCTTGCACAGCGCCTCCATCGCCGCCTCGACAAACTTCACCTGCGCCCGCACTCGCGTGTCGAGATCGAACTCCGACGGCGTTTCAAACGTGATTGTCACCGGACAGCCGCGCAGATGCAACTCGATCGCCTCCGGCATGCCAGGGAGGTTCGTGGGCAGCGTGCGACGGCGGATCACACCGTCCTGCGCCTTGCGTCCGTCGATCGTCTTGCGCGCATCAGGCGCAATGATTCGCGAGCACGCCCCGATGATGCGATGCCCCGTGGTTTCGCGCGCATGATTGAGTTCGTAGAGGTAGATGCCCTGCGCGTCGTAATCCTCGTGCAGGCAGAGACCGAAACGCATCGACTTGCCTGCGATCCAACGCTGCCACGGACCGCAGATGACATCCTCCGCGTCGTGAAAGCGTCGATTGATGTCGATTCCGCGATGATCCGCCCGCGTGTTCAATACCAGCCCGACCGGATTCAGGCACGGCGCGATCAAAAACGATCCGCGCTTCAGCTCACGCGCATGTTTTTCCGCCCATGTGAGCAATCCCCACGCCGCTCCCGGTTCATCGCCATGCACGCCGGAGGAAAGATAGGCCGCCGGCAGCCCCTCATGCGCTGCCTTCGATTCGATCACGATCACCGGCAGCCCTTCCACCGTGCACAACGTCGTCACACGGCATCCCGCCTCACGTGCGAGCATGCTCCAGCGCTGGATGAGATGCTGCGCATCATGCGCGCGATGGTTGGGAAGCAGCTTCACGCGCGAAGGATGGCCGGGCTTCCTCATTCGTCATTCGGATTTCGTCATTTCAATCCCGGCATGAGTCGCAACGTGCCCCACTGCCGCAAATTGGTGCGCTTGTTCTTCTCGCCCGCGAACCAGTCCTCATGATGAAAATTGCCGAAGTTGCCCCCGCCCTTCTCTTTCTCGTCCAGGTCACCCACCGCGATGTTCAGGCCCATTTTCACCTCCTGATCACCAGGCGAGAAGAATCTGCCCGGCGCGATCTCCAGACATGGATCAAAACTCACCGCCCACTCGATGACGTAACCCTTCCCTTCGGGCAAAACTTTCGTCACCGCCTCCATCGCCCCCGTTTGAATCCAACGTTGATACGTCTCCCATGCCTTCGCATCGGAACGTGGCTCTCCTTCGAGCAAACCACCTGTTCCCACGCTGCCAAGCCGCGATTTCGTCAGATTGCACACCATCTGCCACGAAGAACCGTCGCCCGCCGCATTTTCATTCCCCTTCCATTGATTCGAGGCGTTGATGAGCAGTTCCATCTCATCACCGAACCAAGGCCAGCCCTCACGCGTAAGCTCATGCGCCTTCGGATTCTTTTCCGGCAGCCAGCGCGCCGTGTCGATGCCGTAGAGCACATCATCCGTCACACGGAATGCGAAATAGAGCCGTTTCGCATCAAACTTCACCCAGCCGGTGAGCGACAGGTCTTTCTTGTCCGTCGTCGGCGAAAACTGCGGCGTCCATCCCTCCACCCCTTCAAACTTCACCGCGTCATCCCACTCGCCGTCCTCGATCACGCCATCCACCTTCGGCGTCGTGCCGCGATAAGCCAGCAACTCCCGCGGCCACTCGCCTGCAGTCAGATTCATCGCCACAAGCATCAAACTGGCCGCAACCAACTTCATTCGTCATTCCTCATTCTGGTTTCGTCATTCCGCCGCCTCACTTCGTTTTCTTCTTCCCCTTCTTCATCTGCTGCGGCTTCGTCGCTCCCTCGTTCTTCGCGACTTCCTCCGGTTCCGGAATGCGTCCCTGATCATTCGTCCGCTCAATCCACTCGTCCAGCACACCACGCAGCCTTTCCAGCGCGGCACGATCCTCTGGTTTGTTCGATTTGGCCAGGTTATGAATCTCGAACGGATCGTTCTGCAGATCGTACAGCTCCTCCTCGGGCATCGTCGGCGCGGCCAGCACGGCCTGCTCCGGCGTCAGCTTGTCCTGCGCCGCAAGTTCCTTGATCAGATTCCACACCGGATACTGCTTCTCCTTGTAGGCGTTGTGCTGCAAAAAAGGACGATCGGGCGTGAAGTTGTGAATGTAGCGATAACGCAAGTCCGCCACCGTGCGGAAGCGAAACACCGTCATGTCGCAACGATCCCGTGCGCCGAACACATACTCGCGCGGAGGCTCAGCATGCGTGCCCATGAACACACGCCCCTGCATGCCTTCCGGTTTCGCAATGCCCGCCCAGTCCAGCGACGAAGCAGTCAGATCAATCGCCATGAGCAGTTGCTCGCTCACCTTGCCGCCCTCGTAGCCCTTCGGTGCAGGCACTCCTGACGGCCATTTCAAAATGAACGGCGTGTTCAATCCCTCCTCGTAGCAGAATTGCTTCGCCCGCACATGCGCGGCACCGTGATCACCCATGAAGCAGATGATCGTGTTCTCCATCAAACCGTCTCGCTGAAGCAACTCCATCACCTTCCCAATCTTCCGGTCCAGTTCCGTCGCCGCGTCGAGATACTGCGCCCAGTCCTTCCGTGTCACCTCATGATCGGGATAATACGGCGGTATCTCGACTTTCGCCGGATCCGCATGCGGCGGTGCATGAAAGGTGCGGTGCGTCTCCTGGAAATTGAGCTGCGCATAAAACGGCTGGTGCGTCTTCAAATCATCCCAGTTGGATGACTCGAACGGCTTCTCCGGCCCCTGGAAGTTCCAATCCGTCTTCCCCGAGCCTTTGAAGCCCGCCTCTTTCGGCAATTCCTTCACATTCGCGGTAAAATATCCCGCCTCGCGCATGCGCTCGCTGATCACCTTCACGCCTGCTGGCAACGTGTAGCCGTCATCGCGATGCGACCGATGATTGTGCGCGCCGATCGTCGTCTGATACATGCCCGTGTTGAAAGCTGACCGGCTCGCCGAACACACCGGCGCCGTGGTGTAGAACCGCGTGAAGCGCATGCCCTTCGCCGCCAGTGCATCCAGCACGGGAGACGACACCTCCTTTGCTCCATAGCACCCGAGATGCGGCCCGAAGTCCTCCGCAATCAACCACAGGATGTTCGGACGCTTCTCCTGCGCGTGAAGCGTGGCGGCGAAAGCGAGACAGCAAAGAAAAACACGGCGGATCATGCGGCTACATGACCAAATCCGCCGAAACGATGCAAGAACCGAATTGCTCCGCGGTGCGATTCAATCCGTCGTCCTCCCCATGACATCCGCCGGCTCCTCCACGCGCACACGATCCTGCCCCGTTAATTGGATCAAGTCCGGCAGGTCGTAATGTCGCAGGACACCGTGAACCATGTTCACCGCCTGGTTGAAGGATTCATCCGCACGCACCAATGCCTCCCACGACGGAATCATCTTTCGCAGCGTCACGGATTTGAACCGTTCTGGCTCCAGCGCCGCAGCATGGAGTACAGGAATCGACGCCTCGCCGATGGCGATTACGCGAATCTCCTTCGATCTCGACTGCAGATAGCGCGTCCATGCATTCACATCCTCCGTGCGCATGCCGACATAGCTGCCGCCCATGAGATAAACGGTGAGCACCTCCAGCAGGTCGCGGCCAAAGCGTCCGCGACCGTAGGCATTCTTGCGCAAACCGGTTTCCGTCTCGCCGATGCCGCGCAGTTCCGCCGCGAGCACGATCTCGCCCTCACGCACGAGTTTCTCGATAGGGCCGCCGGGCGTGGCATCCGTCTTCATGCTGTCGCCATGAAGATAGAGCGTGGCCGTGCCCTTTGGATTCCTCGGTGTAAAGAGCAACGCAGGTATCTGAAACCCGCCATCCACCGTCATGGCGATCTTTTCAACCGTGCAGTCGTCTCGTTGAATCGTTCCGACCATGCTCACCTGCGTTGGCGTGGGAGTTTCCAGCAGAGCGATCGTCTCGCGGATGGTTTTCCGCTTCGCGGCATCATCCATGCTGTTCCATGCCGCCACCCGTTCATCTTTGAGTTTCACCGCAACGTCGGCATTGATTTGAAATGCGGAACGCTCACCAGGCAGCAGCAGCACCTGGCCCTTTGGGCTGCATTGAAGCTGCTCCACTGTCCAATCAGGCTGCGAGAAGGCGCGCAACTGGTCGTCATCGAACGAATCCGGCAGCGACTCGACCTCGCGCACGATCACGTCCCTGCCCAACAGCCAGCGGCTCATGAAGCGCGTCACCGCCTCGCGCAGTTGCAGCGTGAAGCCATGCGGCGCGTCCGGCGCGGCGATGTCGATCTGGTCCGGGTAGCCAATCCGCGAGTAAAAGCGCTTCGCCTCACGAAACAAGTCCATCGTGCCGCCGAAGTCGAAAGTGACATCGCGTGTGCCTGCGCAAATGAGCGTGGGCTTCGGTGCGCGCATGATGCAGTAGTCCGCCTCGTCCATGCCGAAGGCGATCTGACCGAAGATGTTCTGCTCGCCGTCCTGCGGGCCTTTGGTCTCGATCAGCTTCTTGAACGTGGTCAGAAAGCATCCCGGCGCGGCGGCGACGATGCGATCGTCCAGCGCCATCAAATATGCGGTCTCTGTTCCGCCGCCGCTGTTGCCAGTGCAGCCGATCTTGTTGGCGATGATGTCCTTCCGGCTTTGCAGGTAGTCGATGACGCGCATGCCGTCCCAGATGCGAAACTGCGCCACATTCCCGCCAATGAGGGCGTTGCTGATGCCGATCATCGTGTGCTCCGTGGTGCATACGAGCCGGGTGAAGGGATGCGGCGTCTTCACATGCGGCGCGTCGTCGAACACCGTGCGTTCCTTCGCCATGTCGAGCATCTGGTAGCGCTCACCCTGGCCGATGGGGTCGTAGCACATCGCCGCCATGCCATGGCGTGCCAGCAGCATGCAGATGAGCTGATATTGGCCCGCCGCCTTGCCTTCATGACTGTGCCCGCATGGAACAATGACCGCGGGCCACGGCGGCGGGGCATCAGGCAGGTAAAGATTCCCAGTGAGGTGAAATGAAGGCCGCGTTTCAAGAATGATCTTCTCCAGACGATAGCCTTTGCCTTTCAGCGCACCCGTGATTTGTGGATTCAAAGGCGTGCGCTCCGGCAGTCCGCCGATGCGCTCCAGGAAAAACCTCCGGCGATCCTCCTGCCACGCCTTGCAGGCGGTGGCGCTCTTGATCACCTTTTCAAAAGCCGCGGTCCGCTGATCAACGAGCCCGTTGAACTTCTTCACCAGCCAGTTTTCCAAAGCCTGCTCCGGCGTGGCACCGTCGGCGGCGGGCTTGAGCACAGTCAGATCATCAGCAGCGAGTGCGTTGGTCAGGACAAGCAGTAGAAGGGCGAGAGAGTGACGCATGGGATGCTAGTACGCCGTCCATTTGAGTTTCCGAACAAAGAGAGTGCCGACATATTGGCTTCTCCATCACCGTTTCGTCGCCCATGCCTCGTCTTTCGCTGTCTCTCGTATTGTTCCTGCTGTCGGGCACATCGTTCGCCGTCGAGCCGAAGGTGCGGCCGCTCATCGAGGCGCACTGCATCGAGTGCCACGGCGAGGACGTGCAGAAAGGAAAGTTACGGCTCGACGGTGAGGTGAGCATGAAGACCTGGATCAAAGTGCATGACCGCATCGCGGCGGGCGAGATGCCGCCAAAGAAGTCCGAGCAGCCGCCGCAGGCGCTGCGGGACGAATCGCTGAAAATCCTGCGCGAGTCGCTGCATGCGGCCTCGCTCGAACAACAGCGCACGCAGGGCCGCGTGCCGATTCGTCGCCTGAACGGCACCGAGTATGAAAACACCGTGCGCGAACTCGTCGGCACGCGGGTGAAGCTGAAGGACCTGCTGCCCACGGATAACAGCGCGGGCGGCTTTGATAATGTCAGCGCCGTGCTCGACCTCTCCTCGACGCATTTGCTGCTCTATCAAGAGGCCGCGGAGAAGGCCGTGAACTCCACGATCCCGGTGCATCCTCATCTGCCGGTCAACGAGCGCCGCACAGGCCGTGAGATTTCGCAAAAGGGCTCGAACTTCCAGCAGACGCTCACGCGCAGTTGCATGCTGAAGGGCGACGCGCTGGTCGTTTACAGCAAACTGCCGCGCTACGGCCTCGTGTGCACACCGGGCGTGCAAGGCGCAGGCCGCTACAAGGTGCGCATGTCCGCAGCAGCCGTCGGCGCGGCGAATGTGCCGGTGCCGGTCTCGTATTGCACCATCGATCGCGGCCGCGAACCGCCGGTGGTGCGTGATGTCGTCGATTTCCCGTCCGGAGCGCCGCGCGTGATCGAAACGGAGATCGATCTCGAAGCCGGCGAGGCCTTCGTGCTGCAACTCCAGCTCAACTGGGACATCCGTGCGACGAAGAAACCCATCGAGGAGCACACCGGTCCCGGTTTTCTCATCGAGTGGCTCGAAATCGAAGGCCCCATCGATTCTTTCCCCTCACAAGCGTATCGCACGCTGTTTGGCGATGCCGAGTTGATGCCCAAATCCGTCGCCAAAGCGAAGGCGGAGGGCCGCAAGCCGCAGGACTGGAGCAAGCGCACCAACATCTACCAATGGCTCAACGATCCGCTGGAGCCCGTGAGCGCCACGCCGAAGGAAGATGCCGACAAACTGCTGCGTGCCTTCATCCCGCGCGCATTCCGTCGTCCGGTGGATGAGGACACGCTGAAGCACTACATCGGCAAAGTGCATGCGAAGCTCGACGCGGGCGAAAGCTTCGTGAACGCGATGACCTACGGCTACAAGAGCGTGCTCACCTCGCCGCAGTTCCTCTTCTTCAGCGAAACACCCGGCGAGCTCAACCGCCTCGCACTCGCCAATCGACTCGCGTATTTCCTCACGTCGTTGCCGCCAGATGCGGAACTGCTCACCGCCGATGTCACGAAGCCGGATGTGCTGCGCCAGCAAACCGAGCGCCTGCTCAAGTCACCACGCGCCCGGGGTTTCACGGAGAACTTCACCGGCCAGTGGCTCGAACTCCGCAAAATCGACGCCACCATCCCGGATCCGAACCTTTACGGCGATTTCGACGGCACCCTGCTCTGGTCCATGCCCGAGGAAACGCGCCGCTTCTTCGACGACGTGCTGCAAAACGACCGCAGTGTCCTCGAATTCGTCGAATCCACGTGGAGCATCGTGAATCGAAGGCTCGCGGAGCATTATGGGATTGTCGAAGCCTTTGAGGCTGCGGTGAAGGAGAGACAACCAGACAATCAGACAGGGAGACAATCAAACAAGGCATCATCTCCGGTCTCCCTGTCTCATGGTCCGACTGTCTCATTGTCTTCTGTTCCCCAATCCGAATTCCGTCGCGTGAACCTCCCCGCAGGCTCGCATCGCGGTGGTGTGATGACGCAGGGCAGCGTGCTGAAGGTCACCGCCGATGGCACGACCACTTCTCCCGTGCTGCGCGGCAAGTGGGTGCTCGAGCACATCATCGGCAAGGCAACGCCACCGCCGCCGCCCGACGTGCCTGCCATCGAGCCGGACATTCGCGGTGCGACCACGATCCGCCAGCAGCTCGACAAGCACCGCAACATCGCCGCGTGCAATTCCTGCCACCAGCACATCGACCCGCCGGGCTTCGCGCTCGAGTCCTTTGATCCCATCGGCGGCTATCGCGACTTTTACCGCGCCTCAGCACGCACCCAGGCCGGCATCGTGCAACTCCCCGGTTACTCCGGCCGCCCGATCTATCGCGGACCCGATGTCGAAAAAGGCGGCGTCACGCCCGACGGCAAAACCTTCACCACCGTGGAGGACTACAAGCGCCTGCTGCTCGCCGACCCGGATCAAATCACCCGCAACCTCGCCGAAAAACTCCTCACCTACGCCACTGGTGCCGAGCCGCAGTTCGCCGACCGCGAAGTCATCGAACAAATCGTCGCCCAGGTGAAAACGAAGAACTACGGCTTCCGCACGCTTGTCCATGAGATCGTGCAAAGCAGGCCGTTCAGGAACAAGTGAGGGGAAGAGCCCAATCGCAATGACGGTCCATGCGGGTGGTGTTAGCCCGGATGGTTGACACCTCAGGCCAGGCAATGGCACGAGCGCCTCCGCCTCGCCATGAAACCTAACGCACCGAACAGGATCAGCATCACCCGGCCAGGCTCGGGCGCGGCAGAGCCGGAGAATCCTGCGGCGATGGGGCTGTTGGCCGTGTCTTCATACGCGTAGCTGTGCAGCGTGCCGGCACCGGTGTTGCTGAAGGTGACATTGGCCCAGCCGTAGAAGAAGTCCGTGCTGCTGAGTGTGGGCTTGAAGCGGAAGCCGAGGTAACCCGGTGTGCCGAGGGTGAACTTGTTCGGTGTCACCACCGCGGCGGTGTGCGTGCTGCTGCCGCTGAAGTCGGTGGTGTAGGTCAGCGAGCTGTCGATGAGCTGGCCTGAGGCGAGGTTGATGATTTGGTCAACGCCAGTGATCGCAGGGAAAAGCAGATCGTTGCTGCCGACATCGACGCCGCCGAAGAAGGGGTTCAGCCAGGGGCCGGTGGGTTCGGTGCTGCTCGTGCCGGTGAGCGGGTTGAGGTAGAGGCCGTCGATGGTCATTGGAATGGGCTCGTTGACGAGGCCGGAGTAGATGACGGCGGCTGGGCTGCTGCGAAGGACGCAAAGGACTGAAAGGACACAGAGGACTCTCAGGCAGTGGTGGAAGCGGCGTTTCATGGTGATGGTTCGTTGGGGATGGGTGGTTGTCGTTTCTGTCCTTTGGGTCCTTCCTCACGGAGCTACACTCACGCTCACCTGGAAGAACCTCGCCTTCTTCCCTCCGATGAATGGCGGATACGGCACGCTGCAGATCTGGTGCACGCCGTCATCGGCGAGGACGGTGACGGCCAATGCGTTGTCCTGCCAGGTGCTGAGGTCGGCGCTGAAACGCGGGGTGTAGGTGAGGCCGGCGGCGGCGTGGTCTTTGCGACGCACAAAGAGAGCGCGGAAGTCCACGCCGTCGGTGGTGGGTTCGAAGGCGGTGATCGGGGTGCCGGTGGCGGTGATGGCTCCACCGCCCGCGAAGGTGCCGTTGTAAACCAAGGCGGTGCTCACGCCGGGGGCGGTGCCGAAGGCGAAGTTCGCCAGCGTGCTGTTGTTGGCCGTGGTGCCGTTCGCAATGGCCCAGGCTTCGAAGAGGGTCTGGCCGGTTCCGGTGAGCGCGATGTCGAAGGGGTTCTTCGTGCCGAGGACGTTGCTGGTGATGTGGATCGCCGCACTGCGTGCGCCGCTGGTGCTGGGCGTGAAGGTGACGGTGAAGGTCACACTGCTGCTGCCGACGGGGACGCTCGTGCCGCTGAGGGCGCTGACGGTGAAGTCGCTGGGGTTGGTGCCATCCTTGGTGATGGCGAGGGTGGTGAGATCCACATTGCCGAGGTTGGTGAGAGTGAAGGTTTTCGCGATGCTGCTGCTGCCGACGGTGACGGTGCCGAAGTCGATGCTGCTCACGCCGTCGGTGAGGGTGCTGGTTTCGGTGACGATGATGTTGGAGCCAAAGAACTCATCCGCGCCGATGGTGGGTGTGGTGGCGTTGCGGGTGTTGCCGTCGATGTCATCGGTGACGGCGGCGAGGGCGAGGCCGGTGTTGAAGGCGGGGCTGGCGGCTTGGAGGTGCAGGTTCACGGTGGTGCTGTCGCCGGTCGGATTCAGGAAGAGCGGGTCGGCGTTCAGGCTGTTCGCGTCCCTGCCGGTGGCGGTTTGCCAGTCGGCGAGAGTGGTGCGGTCCCCGTTGTAAAGGCCGAGCACGCCGCCGGTGCCGCTGGCGAGGAAGAGGTTGTTGCTCGCAGTCATACCGGCGAGCGCGCCCGTGTTGTTGTAGGACACGGCACAGTGCTTGCCCGTGCCGCTGCGGGCGTTGACGAAGACGTTGTTGCGGAAGTCGCGCGTGTTCGTCGTGCCGAGTGATTGAAAGGCATATGTAGTGGACGAGCTGGTGTGCGTGCCGCCGACATAGACGGAGTTGTGGTAGAAGTTCCGGCCCGCCGTCGTGCCGATGTCGTAAACGCTGCGGATGATGGATGCCCCGGCAGTGCTGGTGCCGGTCGCATCCAGGCCCAAGCGCACCAGATTGTTCTTCACGGTGAAGGTTCCGGTTCCGAAATACATCCCACACAGCACCGAAGAGGTGCTGGTGGAGGAAACCGCGAGGCTGTGGATGAAGTTGCGGGCGATGACGTTGGTGCCGCTGGTCGGCCCGGCGAAGTAGATGCCTGAAACGCTCACCGCTGCCGAGGCCGCCGTGTTGGCGAGGGAATGGACGGTGTTTTGCGAAACGGTCTGCCCCGCCGTTGCCGAGGACTGCGCGATGCCAAACACCGACTGCGAGGCGGAGTTGTTCGGGTTCGCGCTCGTGGTGGAAAGGTCGCGGACGGTGTTGCCAGTGATGGTGTTGACTCCGGAGGTAGTGACGATGCCGCGAATCTGTCCGGCGGTGGCGGTGCTGGCGTAGTTGTTGTTGAGATTGGCCACCGTGTTGCCTGTGATGTTCGCGCTGGTGGCGGCGATGCCCGTGACCTGCTGGCCGGTTGTGGAAGTGGACGAGGTGGCGGCGTTGAGGCTGTTCGCAGTCGTGGTGCTGCCCACGGTGTTGTTGCTGATGGTGTTCGTCCCGGCGGTGGCCGAGATGCCGGTGAGTGAGGCGGAGATGCTTGTGGACGTGCCATTCGTCGTGATGGAGCCGATGACGTTGTTGGCGATAGCCACCGTGCCGGTGCTGCCCGAGCCGATGCCGAAACTGGTGCCGCCATTGCCCGCCGTGGTAACGGAGATGGAACCCGTGCCGGTGCTGCTGCCGATGGTATTGCCCGTCACCGTGCCGACGTTGACATTGCCCGCCGCCACATAAATCCCGCTCCACACGCCGGGCAGCGTGCTGGCGGTGCTGTTGGTCGTCCACACGATGTTCGCGATGGTATTCCCCTGCACGCTGCTCGCGGTGGAGGTGCCGACATCGAGCCGCATGCCTTGGAACGAATACGCTGACGTCGTGCCGGTCGTCGTCCACGCCGTGCCGCCGCAACTCGGCGCACTGCCGCCGATGAAGTTGCCGGTGATGGTGAAGTTGTTGCCCCCTGAGCCTGAGATTAAAATGGAGGCGACCGTTCTAGCTACTGCCACTGCCGGGCGCGTGGTGGTCTGATAGAAGCTGTTGCCGGAAAGGGTCCAGTCGGAGCTGCCAGTGTCGAGCAGAACGCCGCAGTGGAGCGTTGATGCGGAGTAGAAGTTGAAAATGTTGCAGTTGGTGACGGTGTTGCCGCTGTTGGCCTGCGCGGTGGTCGTCGTGGTGCCGCGCGAGACAATGGCAACGGACGGAGTGGTCGCGCCGTCGCGGATGTCGCAGGTGTCGAGCGTGTTGTTATCGTTGCCAAACCCGCCCGTGGTGGTGCTGAGGACAACCGTGCCACTGGTGACGCTGGTGTTCACACTCTGGAGTGTGACGAACTTGATCGTGTTGTTGCTCGCCTCATTGATGAAGCGCAGCGCCACGCCCGCCGTGTTGGTGTTCTCGATGGTCAATTGCTTCGCCGTGCCCGTGCCGCCGGGCCGTCCGTCGAAGGTGACATACTGTGCGCCATTCAAATCAATCGTCGCCGCCGTGGTGTCCGCGCTGGTGATGCTGAGGTTCGTGGCTCCGGTCTGCGGACGAATCGTGAGCGTGTTCGTGGCGGTGGTGCCGAGATTGGTGAAGGCGAGCGGGAAGGTCTCCACGGTGCTGACGTAGGCGGGCTGGAGTTCCAGCATGAGCGCGCCGCCGAGCGTTGCGCCTTGGATGTCCGCGATGGCATTTGCCAAGGAGGTGTAGTCACCTGTGGGGCCGACGCTCTTCGTGCCGCTGACCGGCGTGGTGGAAAACGCGGTGGTCGTGAGATTGATGTCGTAAGCACTCTTTGCGCCGATGGCGTTCGTAGCGATGTGCAGGGCCGCAAGCTTGAGGCCGACGCCAGTGGGCGCATAGCGGATGGTGAATGTGGTGCTGCCCGCGACGGGCACTGAACTCGCCGGCGCCACAAGGACGGAGAAGTCGCTCGGATTTGAGCCATCGAAGGTGATGCCGGAGATGGTGAGGGGAGTGTTGCCAGGATTGCTCACGGTGAAAACGAGGTCCGCCGTGCTGCCAACGGGTATGCCCGCGAAGCTCTTGGTGCCGCCATCGCCGACAGGCGTTCCCACGGGCTGCTCCACGTTGATGTCCGGCAGGCTGTTGGCGGTGAGGTTCACATCAAAGATGGGTGTTGCGAGCGCATTGCTGTTGAGGTGAAAGGCCGCTGTTTTGTTTCCCACCGAGGTGGCCGAATGGCGGATCGTGAAGGTTGTGCTGCCACCCGGCACTACCGGAACCACCGGGCTGGCGAACACGGAGAACTCGCTGGCGTTTGCTCCATCAAAAGTGATGCCAAGCCCGGTGAGATCGCCTGAGCCCGAGTTCTTCACGGTGAAGACAAGGTCCGCCGTGCTGCCGACCGCGAGACCTCCGAAGTCCTTGGTTACGCCATTTGCCAAAGCGGTGCCAACAGGCTGCTCCACGGTCATGATGGGCACGTTGGTCGTCGTCTGAGTGACGGTGCCGCCAGAGATGGTGTTGCCGTTCGTGTTGATGAAAGCGGCGGTGAAGCTCGCGGTGGAGCCGGACGGGAGCGTGATGGCGGACAAGACATTGATCCTGCCCGTGTTCGCATCACCGAGGTTCAGCGTGGTGGCGGTGATGGTATTCAACTCGGCCTGCGAAAGACCGAGCGTGTTCGCTGTCGTGTCGGAAGCGGAACCGAGGTCGATGTTCTTCCCAGGTGTCTTCGGCGCGATGGCGACGCTGGGCGCGCTGATGACGGCGGAGGTGACGAGGCTCATGCTGTCGGCCACCAAGGCGATGCTGCCTCCGGTGCCTGTGCTGATGGTGGCGGGTGCTCCGGCGACGGAGTTCACTTTGATGCCAAGCGAGCCGCTGCCACCGCCCGCCGTGCCGGTGACGCTGACATTGCCGGTGCCGCTCTTGATCTCCTGCACGCTGCCGGTGCCGAAGCGCTCGAGGATGACGCCTTGATTGTCCCCGCCCGAGCCGGGGCCGCCCGTGCCCGCGACGCTAACGCTGCCACTGCCCGTGGACTTGATGCTGCCGCCGATGGACACGCCGCGATTGGAGGTGCCCGTGGCTCCGCCGCCACCGGTGCCGGTGACGCTGACGCTGCCATTGACCGAGGCAATCTGTGCGCCCGTTTGCATCTCGACGCCGGCGTTCAACGAGGAGTTTGCCCCGCCGCCCGTGCCGGTGACGGTGATGCTGCCGCTGCCCGTGGCGGTGATGGCGGTGTCGGCCTCCATGAGGATGCCTTTATTCTCGGCCGCCGCACCCGTGCCGCCCACACCGGTGACCACCACATTGCCTCCCGAGCTGGTGATGACCGTGCCAGCGTTCACCAAGTTGATCCCATAGTTCCGCGTGGAAGATGCCGCGCCATAGCCTTCCACCGTGACCGTGGTGCCCGCGATGCCGCCCGTGACCACGGTGCCGGAAAAGAACTTCACGCCCGCGACGGTGCTCGTCGAGATGCCGCTCTTGCCCTTGATCGTGAGATTGCCCGAGCCGCTGACGGTGACGCGGGTGTTGTTGAGGAAGATGCCAAAGAGGTTCCCCGTCTGGCCGGGTGTCTGCATGTTCCCGAGCAGCGTGAGGTTGCCATCGACGGTGCTGACGACGGAGCCGGAGTTGCCCAGAACCACGCCCGACTGAAGCGACAACGCATTGCTGCCCGTGAAAGCCGTGGTGCCACTGAACGTGCTGGTGCCGGGCGTGGTGCTGTCGAGCGTGATGGTGAAGCTGGAGGTGTAGGTGTTCGCGCCGCTGTCGTTGAAATTGGCGCCGTTGCCCGTGCTGGAGTCATCCACCGTGACGGCGGCGAACGAAGCCTTCACCGCCGAGAGCGAGGCGGTGCCATTGCCCGTGGCGTCCGCGCTGTCCGTGCCGCTCCAGGTGCCGCCGGTGAGCGCGAAGGTATAGCTCGAAGCGCCCGCGGTGATGGCCACGGTTTCGTTGGCGGTGGTGAGGTTGAGCTGAAGCGTGGTGCCGGAGACGTTGAAGGTGGCCGCTCTGGCGGAGAGGGCCGAGAAGATGAAAAGGGCACAAAAGACGGTGGTGCGCATGACGGTGAGAAGGCGTTCACCGGGTTCACCACCGTTGGCGGGGCTTGTGAGAAAAGATTTTTTCTGGGGGTGGGAGTCAGGGGTGCTGCGAAGGACGGAAAGGACTCAAACGACAGAAAGGACAGGCATCAAAATGGGGCTTGTCCTTTGCGTCTATTCAGTCCTTTCTGTCCTCCTTTCCCGCCATGAAGCTCACTCTAGAAATAGATGACACCACTCACCAGCGGCTCCTCGCACTGGCCCAGCGGCAGCAGCTCACCATGGGAGAAGCCCTGCAAAAGCTGCTCGCCCCTGTGGACGATAGCTTCATCCCGAAGCACGGCGGCTACGAGCACCTGCTCTCGTATCAGAAGGCGCGGATCGTGTTCGATGGCACGGTCTTCTTTGTGAAGAAATGGCTGCCCAAGCATGGTGACCGCACCGTGGACCAGATGGTGCAAGCCGCGCGATCCGGGAAACAAAACATCGTGGAAGGCAGCGAGGCGTCCGGCACCTCGAAAGAAATGGAGATCAAGCTGACCAACGCCGCGCGTCACAGCCTGGGCGAACTCAAGGAGGACTATCAGGACTTCCTGCGCACGCGCGGCCTGACGCTCTGGCCCTCCACCCACGCTTATGCAAAGCGGCTGGCTGCGCTGAACCGCCAGCCAGGGACAACCTATGCCGATTTCCAAAAAGGCATCGAAAGCGAGGACCCCGAGATCGCCGCGAACGTGCTGCTCGGCGTGACGAAGGTGACGCACTACCTGTTGGGCCAGCAGATCAAAGCGCTGGAGCAGGCCTTTCTGAGGGAGGGCGGGATGCGGGAGCGGATGCACGCGGCGAGGCTGCGTGTCAGGAGGAAGGACGGAAAGGACCGAAGGGACTGAAAGGACAACCTTTCAGCGAGCACCTTCTTTTGCGTCCTTTCAGTCCTTTCTGTCCTTCCTCTCAGCCCACAGTCTCTCCACCATCTTCACCATGCGCTCATACTCCGGCTGCGTGGCGGCGGTGGCGTTCAGACGCTTGGCGTTAGAGAGCATCTCCTGGCACATCTGCCGCGCATCCGCTTCACGCTTCATCGCGAGGAGCACGTCAATGCGTGAACCCAGGATGGCGCTGGAAGACTCATCAAGGCAGCCGTTGGCGCGGGTGACATTGCGCAGCCATCCGTCGCTGGACTTATCGGCATCCTCGAACCGACCCGCCGCGAGCATGGCCTGGGCGCAGCTTTGCTGGACGAGGCTGGTCTTCACATCGAAGCGACCGAACTCCTGCTCGTGGGCGCCGACGAACGCGAGGTGCACGGCGATGACGGCGTCGGTGTCCTTGCGCGCCTGCTCGATGGCGACCCATGTCCGGAACAGCTGCTTGCTCGTGCCTGAGGCCGGACCATCACTGGGCCACAGGTGTAACGAAGCATCGCGCGCGGAGGGCGAGGCTTCGTCGTAGAGTTTGAGATCGAAGCAGATGGCCGCATGGATCCAGCCGATCATGCCGAGCAAGAACTCGCCGTATGGCTTCTGATCGGGCGAGTTGCGCAAGGCGGTGAACGCGCGACTGACGGCGAGCGCCTTCTCGGCTTGATGATCTTCATACAAGGCCTGTGCGTAACGCACCTCCGTCCAGATCATGCCTGAACCCATGTCCGGTGCGCCGGGTTCCTTCAGACGCTGGCGCAAGTCTTCGAGCGCGGTGATGGCGTCCTTCGTGCGTTTGGAAAGCGTGAGATCGCGCGAGAGATTGAGCGCCACCACCAGCGTGTCTTCATGCAGACGACCGAGGTGCTCCGTGCGCCACTCCAGCACGCGGCGCTCAAGCGCGGCGGCTTCGAGGTAGTGCCGCGCATTCGAAAGCCCGTCCGCTTGCGTCGTGCGCGCTGCCCACAGTTCGGTCGAGTCCGACGGCAGATACTTCTCCAGCAACGCCACGCCTTCCTGCTGCGCCTGAATGCGTTGGGCATCGTCCATGGACTTGCCGATCTGCACCAGCATCCGGCCTTTACGCAGCAGATCGCCTTTGTAGCTCTGCGCCTTCTCCAGCAGGGCATCACTGAGCGCGCTGCGGTTGATCGAAGTCTGGCCACGCTGACTGGAGAAGCGCCCCAGCACATCCGTGATCATTCGTGACGCCGCGTCCGCATCCACGATCTGCCGCTCCGCCTCATGCTGCGCACGCGTGGCACGCACGGCCTGCCAAACCGCGACCGAACTGCCGGTCACAATGGCCACCCCGCTCACGATCACCGCCACCGCCGCCGCGCGATGCCGCCGCATCCAGCGCTGCGTGAGATACAGCCAGCTCGGTGCCCGTGCAGTGACCGGCTCGTGATTCAAGAAGCGCTGCACGTCCTCAGCGAAGGCCGTGGCGGACTCGTAGCGACGCGTGCGGTCTTTGGAGAGGGCCTTCAGTGTGATCAGATCCAAGTCGAAGGACAGAGAGGACGAGAAGGACTGCAGGGACTCCGTTGGAGAGAGTCCATTCTGTCCTTTGAGTCCTTTTCGTCCTTTCAAAGAAGGCCTCACCGGCTCCACCTCACGAATAATCCGCCGCATCTCCTCATGCCCGGACCGAGTCAGCGTCTCCACATCAAACGGCGGCACACCCGCCAGCAGCTCATACAGCACCACACCGAGCGCATACACATCACTGCGCGTGTCGATGTCCGCGCTGCCTGCTGCTTGCTCTGGGCTCATGTAAAGAGGCGTGCCGATCATCTGCTCGGCACGCGTGCGCAGCGTGAGATCGGTGAGTCGTTCATCGGTCGTCGCCTTGGCGATGCCAAAATCAATGATCTTCGGCACCGGCACGCCATCCACCTCCGCCACCAGGATGTTCGATGGCTTCAGATCGCGATGGATGATCCCCTTCTGATGCGCATGCTGCACACCGGCACACACCTCCGTGAACAAGCGCAGCCGTTGCTCCAGCGGCAGTTGCTTCTCAAAGCAGTAAGTCGTGATCGGCACGCCGCGCACGAGTTCCATCACGAAAAACGGCCGGCCCTCCGGCGTCGCGCCTGCGTCCAGCACCTTCGCGATGTTTGGGTGGTCCATCATCGACAAGGCCACGCGCTCCTGCTCGAAGCGGCTCATCACCTCCAGCGTGTCCATGCCGAGCTTGATGATCTTCAATGCCACCTCACGCTGCACCGGCTCACTTTGCTCCGCACGCCACACACTGCCGAAGCCGCCATCGCCAAGCTTCTCCACCAGCCTGTAGAGCCCGATCTCCGCGCCCGCGAACTCACCCGCCTGGGGTGTGCGCAGCGCGTGGCTGAGCATCACCACCGCGTCGGCAGGGGAGGTTTCGTGGATGGTCATCAGCGTTATTTACACCAGCACAGTTTTGTGTGAGAAATGTTTTCTTTCGCGCAGGCATGCCAGCCTTTCCCGACACCCAGTGGACTCTCATCCTTGATGCCGCCAGCACCCAAACCGCTGACGGCCGGAGCGCACTGGACCAGCTCTGCCGCCGCTACTGGGCCCCCCTCCATAGCTATGCGCGCAGCCGAGGCTACAACCCTGCCGATGCGGATGACATCACGCAGTCCTTCTTCGCGCGCCTGCTGGAGAACAAAACACACAGCAAGGCCGAGCGTGAGCGCGGACGCTTCCGCACCTTCCTGCTCAATGCGATGCAGAACTTCATCGCCAACGACAAACGCGACGCCGCCCGCCAGAAACGCGGCGGCGGTGCCGAGCACGACACCATCGACATTCACACCGACAGCATAGCCACCAGCCAGACGCCTGAGACTCTCTTCGAGCAACGATGGGCGCAAGCCGTCATCGCCGCCGCCATTACCGAGTTGGAGAACGAGCACCGCGCCAAAGGCCGCGCGGATCGTTTTGCCGTGATGCGCCCCTTGCTCTCCGTCCGCCACGATGGCGACACCGCTGCCCTCGCCGCGCAACTCAACGTGACGCCGGTGAACTTCCGCAAGCTCCTGCACGGCTTCCGCCAGCGCTTCGGCGAACTGGTGCGCGAGGAAGTCGCACGGCTTGTGAGTGATCCCTCCGAAATCGATGACGAACTCCGGCACTTGATGGCAGCCCTGGCTTCTTGAGCTGCGTCGGCTTCGGGTGTCGAGAAAGGCGGTGACACGCCTCCTCGTTCATGAAAGTCTGAACGGCCGCCCGTTTAAGCACAAATAACCACACCACTGCCATGCCACGCCACGTTCTCGACCGCCGCACGTTTTTGCGTTCCTCCGGCATTGCCATCGGGCTGCCGTTTCTCGATGCGATGATGCCTTTGAGCGCTGCGGAGGCGAAAAAGGCCGCCGCGACACCGAAACGCGTTCTGCTGGTCGGCAGGCCGCTCGGCATGCATGCGCCGAACTTCTTCCCGATGGACACGGGCAAGAACTACACGCCCAGCCGCTACCTGAAGTTCCTGCAAAGCCGCCGCGATGACTTCACCGTCTTCTCCGGGCTCTCGCATCGCTACGGCGCGGGGCATTACGCGGAGGTCGGACTCTTCACCGGCGTGCATCCCGACTTCATCCGACCGAACGACATCAAAAACAGCATCTCGCTCGACCAGGAGGTCGCATCGCACCTCGCGGGGCAGACGCGGTTCAACTCGCTCGTCATCGGCGGCGGCAGCGCGGCGTGGAATCGACGTGGTGTGCGGCTTCCCGCCGAGCAGCGCGTGAGCAGCGTCTTCAAGCAGCTCTTCATCCAGGGCACTGCGGACGAAACCGCGCGCGAGATGCGCCGCATCAAGGACGGGCAGAGCATTCTCGATGATGTGCGGGATCAACTCGGCAGTCTGAACGCCAAACTCGGCAGCGAGGACCGCGAGCGCCTCGATTTGTATGTCTCCTCCATCCGCGAGGCAGAGCAGAAGCTGCAACAGGACGAAACCTGGCAGCTCACGCCGAAGCCGAAGCTCGACGTGAAGCCGCCGCAGGAGCTCAGCAGCGCGCAACTCGTCGAACGCAGCCGCCAGTGGTATGATCTCGTGCATCTCGCGTTCCAAACCGACAGCACACGCGCCATTTCGCTGTGGCTCGGCTCGCAGGACAAGCCGGAGATCCAGGGCGTGAACATCGGCCACCACGACGCCTCGCATCACGGTCAGGACCCCGGCAAGCTGGAGCAGCTTGCGCTCATCGAAGACGCCGAGATGCGCGTCTTCGGCGAGTTCCTCGACAAACTCAAAGCCAGCACCGAGGGCGACAGCACGCTGCTGGATCGCTCATCGATCTTCTTCGCCAGCAACCTCGGCAACGCGTCGAACCACGACAACACGAACCTCCCCGTCATCCTCGCCGGCGGCGGCTACAAGCACGCGGGCCACATCGCCCACGACAAGCAGAACAACACCTTCCTCTCGAACCTCTTCGTCCGCATGATCCAGCAAACCGGCATCGAACTCGACAAGTTCGGCGCCAGCAGCGGCGTGCTCAGCGAGATTTGATTCCCGATCGTGTGTCGCAGCCAGCCTGCGTCCTCACCACGTCATGGGAGCCGTGCGCAGCGGCGGCGACACCTGGCCCGCAGGATCTAACGCAGAAATCTCGAACGAGTAGGTGCTTCCAGGGAGAAGCTGCCGGCTCAGGTCCAACGAACAGCCCTGGGTCTGAATCGCGGCATGCGGCAGCACTTCCGCCTCGCCAAAACCTGTGCCCACCTTCATCAGCACCGGAGTCACCCGATAACCCACTGCACCCGCGCTCGCCGACCAAGTCAGCACACCCTTGTCCATCATCGCATTCGTTGGCGATGCCAGGTCCTTCGTGAGTGTGCCTTCTGGGCGAATCGATGCCCGCCAGGCATCAATGCGGCCGTTCGCAGGCGAGATGACCACGAGCGAATCCTCACCAGTCATCGTCATGCCAGCATTGCCGCCGCCGAGACTCGTCAAAACGTGCCCCGAACTCCATTCATGGCCATTTCCATCGGCGGAGAGGTAAAGACGGCAGTGATTCTTCGAGTGCGCCGTGAGCAGCGTGAGCACCCCATTCGGCAAAAGCTGCAACGTCGGCAACTTGCCCGCTGCGGACAGCTTCTCCGGTGCCGACCACGTCTTGCCGTGATCAGTCGAGCGTACGCTCACAAGCGAGGCCTTGGCGCTGCTGCCCGTGCGTACGATGGCGAGCCAGTCACCGTTTTTCGTCGGCGAAACGGTCGTTTCGAGCCACGGCGTTGTCACCGGAGCTCCTGCTTTCACCATCGCAGCCGCTGTCGTGATGCTCGACTGCACCGTCCAGCGTTTGCCGCGATCCACCGAGCTCAAAAGCAATGCGTGATTGCCATGCTTGCCCCACGAATACGCGGGCATGAAAAGCATGCCGTTCTCATCCTCAAAGAGGTGCGGCAGCGGTCTTGCGATCACGCCGAACTCCACAGGACATTCGATCACCGCTGCCTGCGCCTGCCACGTGCGGCCTTGATCTTTTGAAATTGCGATTTGATAAGCATCCGCAGGCACATCCTTTGCGGTTATCTCGCCACGCTTCTTCGGGTCAGGCACCCAGCGGATGCCAAAGGCGAGCAGCGAGCCATCGCGCAATTTGTCCGCCCACATATCCACCATCTTCGGCATCGGCCAGTCATCCGCCTGTGCAGTCCACGTTGCACCGCCATCCTCGGACACACTCGCGCCAGTGCCACCACTCCCGCCAAAGTCGTCTGGATGATTGGGATAAAACGCCAGCAGCCTCTTTCCCGTTGCCACGACCTGTCCCGCACCCGTGATGCCCTCACGCTCCACAATGGTGACGCGTGGCTGGACGATCGCCTGCGGATCTGCCGCCAGAACATGCCCACAAACAACAACGCTGAACCAAAGAAGCTTCATGTCGGTAAATAACGGAACATTTTGCTGTCTGCTTCATCTCATCACAGTTCTTCGTTTGTCAGCCTCAGCATCACCGGGCCGTCGAACGCCGACATGCGGCGCTTACTTTTGCCAGGAGGCGCATGACTGCCGGAGCTGATCCGTATTCAGACTCATGTTTCGTTTGTTTCTTTGCCTCACACTTGCCTGCACCTCCGTCGCAGCGGAGAAGACAATGCCGTTTTGGGATCTCGCACGCTGGGATTCATGGAACAATGCGGAGCTGGTGCAAACCACGCCGGAGGCGGTCGCAGCGGGCACTTACACGGATCCGCAGTTCCCGGATGCGTCGATGGTGTTTCCGTCGGTGTGGCGGGATGCGGCGAGCGGGCAGTGGCGCATGATTTACTCGATCAAATGGAGCCCGTTCACGATCATGGCCGCGCAGAGCGAGGACGGCATCACGTGGAAGCCGCTGCCGGTGCCGGATGCGCAGCCGGAGGGAGGAAAGCTCGCACCGCATCATGTGTTCACCTTCACGCATGGCCAGGGCAGCGGCGTGTATCACGATCCCGTCGCGGCGGATGGTTTCCCTTTCAAAATGTTCGGCCGGCAGGACCCGGACGCGGTGTTTGAGCAGGCGCTCGCGGATCCGAAACATCCGTGGCACGACATCGCGAAGCGTGAGGGCAAAAAGCGCTACATGAGCATGGCCGCCACGCTCGTCTCGAAGGACGGGCTGCACTGGCAGGTGAAAAAAGATGGCGACTGGGCCACCGATGATTGGGCACCGGAGCCGCCGGTGTTTTGCTTTTTCCGTGAGAGCGACCGCACGCACGTCCTCACTGCACGACCCGGTTGGGGCGACCGACGCCTCGCATTGCGTGAGACGCGTGACTTCACGACGTGGAGCGAACCCACGCTGCATCTGCAACCCGACGCGCTCGATGTGGACGGCCCCGTGGGCTTTTACGGCATGCCAGTGATCCGCAGCGGCCCGGGCTATGTCGGCGTGCTGTGGACCTTCCGAAACTCCAGCAGCGTGCCGGTGAACAGCTACAACCAGTTCTTCGGCGACTTCGATTCGCAGCTCACCTTCAGCTACGACGGCGATCATTTCATCCGCGGCCAAAGGAAGCCCTTCATCGCGCTGAATCCCATCCCGCAGCACGGTTGTGCGCAAATCCGCCCCAGCAGCCTCGTCGCCACCGACACGGAGGTGCGCATCTACTCTGAATCACACAAAGGCGCGCACGGTCGCGAACGCGCCGCGAAAAACGCCACCAAGGAGCCCACCAGCGCCGCGCTGCTGCACACCGTTCGCAAAGACGGCTTCATGCACCTGCGCTCCCGCGGCGACTTCGCCCGTATCCAGTCGAAACCGATACTGCTCAAGTCCGCGCAACTCGCCCTCAACGCCGCCGCCGACTTCGGCGAGTTCCGTTTTCAGGTCACCGATGTCAAAAGCGTGCCGCAGCCCGGCCTCACCTTCGAAGACTGCGTTCCCATGCGAAATGCGAACTCGCTCCACCACGCGCTGACTTGGAAAAACGCCACGCTGGAGCCATTCGTCGGAAAAGTAGTGCGACTCGAAGTCGAGTTCCGCCAAGCCAACCTCTTTGCTCTCTACGGCGACTGGCATTTCATCGACGCGCAGGACCTCTGGCTTATCGAAGACGGCAAACCGGCTCCGATGAAGCGATTCGACAATCCGTGAGTGCGTCTAGGCAAGATCAAAGCCCTTCAACGGCCCCGTCGAAGTTGCGAAGGATTTGTCGGCGAGGCCGAACTGATTCAGCACGCTGACGTAGAGATTCGCGAGTGGCACAGTGCTGGGCTCGAAGGCGAGGTGTTGGCCGTGCTTGTAGCGTCCGCCGAGGACAAGCAATGGCAGGTCCTTGGTGCTGTGGTTGCTGGCGTTGCCGAGATTCGACGTCACAATGATCGTGGTGCGGTCGAGCAGGTTGCCGTCGCCTTCCTTCATGTTCTTGAGGTTGGTGAGCAGCGTTTTGAGCTCTTTGAAGAGCTCTTTCTCGATGAGCTTGAGCTGCGCGATGTTTTCCGGATCCTGTCCGTGATGCGAGAGCGGATGGTAGCCGTTGGTCACGCCCTCGACCTTCACGCTGTTCTGCTGGAAGTAGCCAAAGGTGACGATGCGCGTGCTGTCGGTCTGAAAGGCGAGTTGCGTCATGTCGCACACGTTGCGCAGTTGCGTGATGATCTCCGCGCGGTCGGCGGGATCTTTGGGAGCAGGAGCATTCACCTTCGGCTTCGGCGTGTGGACCCAGCTTTCGGATTTCACCAAGCGGCGCTCGGTTTCGCGCACGGACTCGAAATACTCTTCCAGCTTGTCCTGATCGGCCTGCGAGAGCTTCGGTTTCAGGCCCTTCGCCTGACGCTGCACGAGATCCATGATGCTTTTCCCCTGCCCGATCTGCTGCGTGACTTTTTCAGCGGTTGCCTTGCTCTCATCGAGAAATAGCCGCGCATACACGTTCGCCATCTTCGATTCTGCTGGCACCTGCGTGCCGCCATCGGTCCAGCCAAAGTCATTCGCGCCGGCGGAGAGCGCCAGCGTGTCGATCCGCGTGCTCTGACCGATCTTCCCCGCGAGATACTGATCGAGCGATCGCACGTTGCGCTTATTCGACGGCATGCCCGTGAACAAGCGCGGTTGCGCCGAGTGTCCGCCGCCCACGCCCGGATGATCAAGGCCGGAGATTATTGTGAAGCGGTCGCGGAACTCGTCGATGATCGACAAATACTCCGTCGTCGTATAGCCCGCGCCGCTTTCCTTCGGCACCAACGCGTCGCGATACAATCCTAGCGGCACACCGATGAGCAGCAACCGCTGCGGATGGCTCTTCGCGTCCGCGGCATGGGCGAAACCACCGAGCGATTCGAGCCAGGGCAGCCCGAGCGCGGCGGCGCCAGTTTTGAAAAAGGAACGACGACTGAGGTGCATGGCGTGAGGGGGCTAAGGTCTCTTGAAAACAGGGCTTTGGATCAAAGCCTCCACCATCGTCCGCAATCCGCCGCCGTTCGTGCGCGTGGTCTGGACGATGTGGTGGATGTCCTCGCGGTCGGCGAAGCCGAGGCTGCGGCCGAGGGCGTAGGTGGTGATTTTCTCGGCGACGTTGTGGAAGACGAGGGCTTCGTTCTTTTTCAGCAGGCCGCGGAACTCGGTGAAACCGGTGAAGGTGCCGAGTTTGGGCAGTTTGTCGGCGGGTTGGACGGGTTTGCCTTCGCCGAGGGTTTTGCGGCCGTATTTGGCCTCGATGAGCGCGCGGTAGTTCACGCGCCAGCCGCCGGTGACGTCGAAGTTTTCGAGCGCGATGCCATACGGGTCGATCTTCGCGTGGCAGGCGGCGCATTGGGCGATGTTGCGATGCTTTTCGAGCTGCTCGTTGATGGTGCTCGCGCCGCGGATGTCGGGCTCGATGGGCGGCACATCAGGCGGTGGTGGTGGCGCGGGCGTGCCGAGGAGACGCTCCAGCATCCACACACCGCGCACGACGGGCGAGGTGGTGGTGCCGTTGCTGGTGATGCTGAGAATGCTCGCGTGCGTGAGCAGGCCGCCGCGCACGGTCTTGGATTTGTCGAGACTGACTCTGCGGAACTGATTTCCGCTCACGCCGTCGATGCCGTAGTGGCGCGCGAGGCGGTCATTGAGCATCGTCCAGTCGGAGTCGAGCAGGTTGGCGATGCTGAGGTCGTTCACGAGCAGTTCGCGGATGAAAAGCTGCGTCTCCTGCACCATCGCGCGTTCGAGGTCCTCGTCGTATTCGGGATAGAGCGACTTGTCGGGCTGCATCTCGCCCACCTTGGTCGTTTGCAGCCACTGGCCGGTGAAATCGCGCAGAAAGCGCTCGGCGCGTGCATCGGCGAGAAGGCGTGCAGTTTGCTTTTTCAGCTCGGCGGCCTGCGAGAGCTTGTTTTGCGCGGCGAGACGCATCAGCTCATCGTCCGGCATGCTGCGCCAGAGAAAATACGAGAGGCGGTTTGCGAGCGCGTAGTCGTCCACTTTGTCTGCGGGCTCTTGGTGATACAAAAACTGCGGCGAGGTCATCATGGCCTTCACCGTGAGTTTGAAGGCATCGAGCGCGGAGACTTCCTTCAGGCGCTCCTGATAAAACGCGACGAACTCCTCCACCACGCTGCTTTCCACCGGACGGCGGAAGAGCTTCGGCGCAAAGTCTCGCAGCACCTGCGGCACGTCGGCTTCGTCGATGTTGGCGATCTCGCGTTTGCCAAACATCGCCTGATGGCCCTTTGGCGGCCATTCCTCGATCATGGGGCCTTCGAACTCCATGCGCTTGATCGCGATGGCGGGTGATTTGTCCTCGAGAATGCGTGAGCCGGGCAGCCAGTTCGTGCCGTCGAGCATGGAGACCTGCACGCGCTGGTTTGGCTGGAGATAGACGCGGTATTCGATCTCGCGCGGTGTCTCATCAGCGAGCTGAGTGATGCCCGCGATGGTCTGCGGCTCCTCGCGATTGTCGCTGCCGTGCGAGACCTGCAGACGCATGATTTTGCCCTCGTTGCGCACCGCGTAGGCCACGACCTTGAACCGATACCATCCCGGCTCGCGCACCTGGAGAAATTCCTTCGTGTCCGGCTTTTTATACATCACCGGGATGAGCATGTCCTCGCCCCACGGCGGATAAAACGGCTCGCCGAAGTTGCCGGTGGCCTTCTGCTGCTCGCGGCGTTTTTTCTCGGCAGGCGTTTCCGTGTAGCCCGGGTCGCCTTTGCCCTGGTTTCGCCTCGCACGCTCCTCCTCGCGTGCTTTGCGTCGATCTTCGATGTCTTTGAGCGTGAAGGTGACGCTTTTGGTCTCCGGCCGCGATTTAGTAACAATGGCGCGGCTGAGGATGAAGTCCGCGGCCTTCATGTATTCGGCGAGTTGCTCCGCCGAGAGCATCAAGGCGCCGCCGTTGTTGTTGAAGCCGCCGCTGATCGTGTCCTCGGGAAATCCGACCGCGTAATCGCCGCGCACATCGAAAAGATCCTCGATCGTGTTTTCATACTCGAAGCGATTCAGCCTTCGCAGCACGACCTCGCCCTTCTGCCCGCTGAGCGCGAGCGCCGCGCGTCGAAGCTCGCTTTGGATCCACTCCGTCACCGGCTCCACCTCGGCGAGCTTTGGCTGCTTCTCATCCTCCGGCGGCATCTCGCCGAGATGCAGGTTGTCGAGCACGAGCTGCCAGTTCTCCGCATCGGCGGCGGTCTGGCTGATTTGCAACGTGTCTACGCGGAAGTCGCCTTTCTGCTTCTTCTCGCCGTGGCAGTTCACGCAGTAGGTCTGCATGAAGGTGGTGACCTTCGAGTCGATCTTGCCCGCTGCGTTGGCAGTCGTGGCAAGGAGGAGCAGAAGCAGTGGGAGTCGGTTCATCTGAAGCGGGCGATCAAACGAAAAACGTTTGAAACACCGGAATCTGACTTTGAGACGGATGCCACCTCACGGAGCGACCAAGCCCCATGCGCCAGCGCGCAGGCCCTGCGCGCCGCCTTTGATGTCAGGCGGTTCGTAGCGGTGGACTTCCTGCCACGTTTTGCCACCGTCGGTGCTGCGTTGGATGTTGGTGCGCTGCGTCTGGATGCTGATGAGCGTTCCCTTGTCGCTGGCGATGACTTTGCCCTCGGGCACAGCGGCCGGGAGATCGCGCCACGTTTTGCCGTCGGCGCTGGCGCGGGATTTTTTGCCGCAGAGCCAGAACTCGTTGCCCACGACGCTCAAGTTCGCGCGTTGCGTGCCGGTGGCATGCGGACCGGTCCAGGTTTCGCCGGCGTCGGTGCTGGTCCAAGCATTTGCAGCATCTTTGTCGGTCATGACAAGCAGGCTGCCATTGCAAACCATCTCGCCGCGACCGGTGGAGGCATCGAGGCCTTTCGGTGCGAGCCATTTCCACGTTTTGCCGAGGTCATCGCTGGCGAAGAGGTTGCCAAACTTCGCGCCGGAGTCGCCGCGATTGTCACCGAGCGCGAGGAAGCGTCCGCTGGCATCGCCGCAATACACCGCGCCGACGTGATGGGTGCTCAGCTTGCCGCGCGGATCGTCCTTGAAAGCTCCCCACATGCCGAAGGAGGTGAAGTTCTGCCCGATATCGCTCGTGGCGCAGAAGGTCATGTAGCCGCTGCCGACAAAGGTGCCCTTTCCCGCCGCGATGCCCCAGGTGCCGGGCATCACGCGTGCATCGCCCTTGCCCTCCGGCAGCTTCGCGGTGCCTTTCGTGAGGTGACGCCAGTTCACCGCGTCATCGGAGGCCAGATAGATCGTCGGCGCACCCCAACCGACGGGCACCACGAACACCCCGCCCGTGTAAGCGACCGCCTTCGTGGCCCAAGGCCCATGATCCGCACCTGGCGCGGCAAAGAAGGACTGCGTCCACGTCTTGCCATCGTCCTTCGACACCAAAATGCGCGCGCCATGCCCCACGACGACAAACGCGCCGATTTTGGGATTCAGTTTGAAGTCACCGCCGAAGGGAATCGCCTCACGACGTTTCACATCTTCAGGGGATTCATCCGCGGCGAAGGCTGCGACGGCGAAAAGGAGAGCGAGGAAGGGCAGTTTGTTCATGGTGAATCTGCAACGCGGTGGACCGTTCTCATCTGACATAGACGTGTGCTGGAGTCCCTCAGCCTCAGTGTTGCATCGCTGCTTCCCGAAGCCGCCAGCAGGCCACCAGCCACGAGGTGATGCTCACCTCAGCGATTGTCAGGCTCAGATCGCGAACGTGACGCAACTGCGCGGGATCACGATGCGCGCCGAGAATCTTCTTCGCCAGCTCCGGTGCATTGAGCTTTGGATTCAAAGAATCAACGAACGGTGCGATCGCCGCGAGGCGTGGGGCTTGTGAGTCGGGATCACGATCCTTGTTGGCGATGAAGCCGACACCTTTGTCGTCCACGCACTTCGCGCCGATCTGCCAAAGCTTTTCAATCATCCGCGGGAGTCGCTCGTCGGTTGAACCAGTCTTCATTGCGAGATGAAAACCTTCGGCGATCAACGAGATGCCGTTGAAGCCGGACTCAAGGCCGTCGTTCGCGAGCGCGGCGTTGATCGGCTCGTCAAAGTTCGCGAGTTCGGCCAGATAAAGATCCTTTCCCGATGCCTTCGCCGCGAGCAAGACGAGTGGAACATACAATCCGAGCGCGTGATGATGCGTTGCTGCCGTGACGATGGTGCGATGCCGGTAGGCGTGCCGCCACTTCCTGGCGATAAAGAAGTCGGCTGCGTCGATGAAGAACTGATCGATGACCGCCTGCTCCTTCGCATCGGCCAGTGGACGCCATGCATGCAATGCGATGACCGTCTTGGTGTATTGATCGACGCTCATCTCGTGCGAATCGCGCGCATGACTCACGCCGCCGAAGGGCTTCGGCAGCCACCCGGGCATGTAGTGCCGGCCTTCGTCAATCACCGCGAGCAGGCCCCTGATGCAACGATGCGCCAGCTCGCGCGCCGCAGCATCCTTGGTCACGCGATGCTTCACAATCTGGCTCAGTGCGAATTCACTTGTCGCCATCAGCGCGTTTTCATAGTTCACGCAGGCGGCGATGTCCGGCGAGTTTTGGAACATGTCCATCATGCGCCGCCGGTCGAGCTTCGACACGTTTTCCTTCGTCCACGGACTCAGCGTCTCCGCGCAAAGCATCGAGCGGCACAACCCATCAGCATCCAGCATCCGCTGCATCACAAAGTCGTGCATGGCCGCCTCGACGGTTGCCAGTTCTTCAAGCGAACCCTCCGCACGAAGCCGGGAAGCGGCAAGCATGCCTGGAAGCATGGCGATGAATTGACGGCGATTGCCCATGGGTGTGCGTGATTACGGTGCGGAATACTCGCCCTTCCAAATCGGGCCGGTGTAGATGCCCTTCGGACCGCTTTCGAGGCTGAGAGTGGTCTTCATCTGTTCAAGAAAAGCGGCAAAGGCCGCGTCGTCTCGATGAAACAGTGATTTTGTGTCATCAGCGATCAAGCCTGCCTTCCGCAGCGCAAAGTGAAGCTGCATGAGATTGTCACCGAACATGGCCAGACGCTGCCGCTGTACGTCGATGGCGCATTCGGCCAGGGTGGCACGATAGTGCTGCTCCATCGCCGGGAACAGAGGTGCGTAGATGGTTTTCATCACGTCCTCGTTCACCTCATACTGGCTGCCCTTGTAAACCGGTGACTGCGCCTCCTTGTGTGCGAGCATCTTCGCGTCGAGTTCGTCATAAAGCGCGCGCATGTGCTTCCAGCCGGGGCCGTAGGCGCGCTCCAGCCACTCATCGAGCGTGGCGCTGACATCGAGCGGCGCGTTCCACATCTGCTTCGCGAGCAGGTAGTTGATGGGTGCGTTGATGCCCCAGGCGCTGGTGCCGACCATGCGCGCGCCCCACGCTTTGTTTTGCGCGGCGGCAGGCAGTTCGCGCTTCAAGATGTCGAGACTCACTGGCAGCGGGGCGCCGTGGAAGCTGCGCATCCAGGTGGAGTAGTTATGGTAGAAAAAGTGTGGTGTGATCTCACTCCAGCGCTTCATCACACCTTCGAACTCGGTGCGATACAGCGGCTTCAACAGCCCGTAGCCGTAGTAGTTCAGCGGCGCCCAGCAAAGGCTCACGTTGTCCGGCAGCTTCGGCGCATCAGCGGGAGGATACTGGTAGTTGTAATACACGAAGCCGCCAAGGCGACGGCCCGGCCGCTCACGCGCGATGATCTCGCCGACCTGCTGGTAGAACGTGAGAATGGCACGTGCGTGGTTCGGCTTGCCGTGCGGATCCGTGTCGATCAGCTTCTTGCATCGCTCGCAGGCGCAGAAACCGCCGCCGTCCGTGGGCGAGATGGATGACATCTCGCGTGTCGGATTGCGATCCATCGTCTCGATGACACGTTTCGCGAACAACTCGACCAAACCAGGCGCGGTGGTGCAGAAGAACTTCACGCGACCATTCCGCACCGCCTCGCCGTTCGTCGATTTCCACTCAGGATGCGCCTCCATGTCAGCGGGCTTGAGGTAATCATCCCACGAATGCCCGTAGCCGGCCACGTGTGGATGCAGCGCGTTGGTGAGGCGCTGGCGTGTCATCCAGTCGATCACCATCTTGCGCCGGGGACTCGATCCCGGATCACTTTCGCCGAGATAAGCCACCGAACGCACAGCAAAGCCCGGCGCTCCATGCAGCGGCTCTTTTAACTCGACACGCAGCGTGTCGTGATGCGGCACATCCTCGCCAAGTTCGCCGGGAAACAGCCACCGCACGCCGGCAAAGCGCTCCAGGAACTCCATCACTCCATACAGCGTGCCGTGATTCGGCACCGACCACATGCCTGTGGCCGCGCTGTCATTGCCTTTGATGACAATGTCGCCTTTCTCGATGCGAATCTCGTAGCCATCCTGTGGCAGAGTGTTGTCCGAAACGAGGCGGATGGCCGGAGACACATCGGCGTCACTCGAGATTGCCAGGTTGAGACCGGTGGAGCGCGAAATGACGCGCTGCAGTTCCTTGGCGGCAAGAATCGTCGTGGCCGGGGCATCCGAGGCGTGATGAATGACATGCTGCCTGCCAATCACAACGCTGTCAGCAATCACATGACCCGCACCGACTTCAAATAACACCAACGTGAGAATGATCCGGATGCCTTTCATTGCGGAAACAACGCCACAACGAGCACGCTACTTCAGCATCTCGTGCACTTTTGCGATGATCCGCTCCTCCAGTGTGTCGGCGAACTTGTCTGGATGCAGCGGATTGGACCAATACATGAGCGAGCGGAAGGCCTCGTAGCCGCCTTCATGCAGCACGCGCTTGCTCGGGATGTAGGCGAGGATGTCATTGCTGTAACCGGCCACCCATAGACGGCCTGGGCCGCTGAACTCACGCTTCAAGCGCAGCGAGTAATCCACACACGTCTCGCCACTGAGCGCGACGAAGGTCAGATCGTCACCGAAGCGCACGGTTTGAATCGGATAATCGTAATGATTGCGCAATCCGCCGTGCTTGATCGCATACAGCCGCTTCTCGTCCCACTTCCGCTGATAGACCTCGTAGCCCTTGTCATAGCCTTCGCCGGTGCTCAGACGCTTCTCGATCAGCTCCGCCGTCGGGATGGATTGATAATCGAGCCGCGTCGTCTGCCAGTCGATGCGTAGAGGGCCGTGAATCGGTTTCGGCTTCGCATCAATCGCGGCCTCCACCGCGGTGGCGAGGCTTTGACCGTGACGCAGGCTGAAGATCGGGCTGAAGCGCGGGTATGCGTTTTGATCGCCACCACAGCCCATCATGAACAGCGCCACCGTGCCCGGATGCGCCTCCTCGATCAACTGCTGCGCATGGCCCGCGTAGTCGCCATGCCATTGCTTGATGCTCATCGACGTGTTGTGGCAGGCATAGCCGAAGACGATCGCGCTCAGCTTGCCCGCCGCCGTGTTCACCGTCAGCACCGGCACATCGTGATCCACCACGCCTTCGGGATTCGGGCTGTTCAGGTAAGGATCGCCCGTCGGCTTGTCGCTCTTCAGCCGCCGGTTCATCGCGAAGCCGCAGCGCGCATGCCCATGGCTCACCGTCGCCGGTTCCAGATGCTGCAATGCCTCGCCGATGATGCCGACGATCTTGTCCGTCAAAAACGCGTTGTAGCGCAAGCAGCGCTCCTTTCGCAGCGGATCGGTGAAGCTCATGAACTCCAGCTCCGTGTGGCGCAGTTCCGGCCCGCAGTGCGTGTGCGAGCAGTTGAGCAGCAGCGCCTTCTCCGGCAGTCCAAACTTCGCCTTCACCGCCGCTGCCACGGCATCGCGAAGTTGGTAGGTCACCTCCACCAAATCCAGCGTCGCCATCACAAAGCGCGATCCCTTTGCATCCTCAATGGCGAGCGACTTCGCATACAACTCCATCGCCGTCCCCTCCGCCGGCACCTCACGATTCGCGAATCCCGCCAAATACATCGGCTCCGTCGGCGTGATGACTGCTCTGGCCGCGGCTGCTTTCCATTCGGTGTTCTGGCCTGAGGCTCGTGCTGCGAACGCGAGGATGAAAAAGACAAACAGTGAGAGTCGCATGATTCACTCATACGCGACACGCGACGCACTTATCGCCTTCGTGCGATCACTCCCGCTTGCTCAGCAGATACTTCAGCATCTCCAGCGCCTTTCGCTCCGGCAACGCTTCGAGCAAACCGGGCGGCATGAGGGACACGGGGGTTTTCTGGCGGTCTTTGAGGTCGGATTTTGAGATGACGACGCTTTCCGTCACGGTGCGCACGGTGATGGCGGTGTCGGTTTCCTGCTCGATGACGCCGGAGACGACGCTGCCGTCTTTTTTAGTCAAAACGTGAAGCTGGAAGTTGTCTCCGACGACGGCGTTCGGGTCGATGATGTTCTCCAAAAAGTAGTCGAGGCCGTTGCGCCACGATCCGGCGAGATCGGGCCCGAGTTTGCCGCCGACACCGCCCATCGCATGACACACGGCGCAGAGCTGCTGGAAGGTCTGCTCGCCCGCTTTCGCGTTGAAGGCCCACAGCGGCGCGGATTCGTAGGCCTTCTTGAGTTTCGCGATGCTCGCCTTCGCCGCGGCGCTCGATTCGTTCACCTTGCCCCACGTCGCGTCGAGCAGCGTGTTGATCTCCGCGTGGTTCAAATTGCGCATCTGACGGATTTGCAGGCTGCTCAGATGCTTCTTGTCGAAGCTGCCGGCTTTCACGGCCTCCAGCAGCGATTTCGCGAGTTCTGCACGGCTGGTGAGCACCCCGAGCACGACACCGCGATTTGCGGCATCGAGCGCTTCAAAGCGCTGCATCAGCGCCGCAGCGGTTTTCGGATCATTCGAGCGCGAAAGCAGCGGAATCACCGCCGTGGTGAAAGCAGGCTCGTCGAGCAGCTTCGCGAAGATCGGCGTCGATTCGGCATCGCCGGTGCGTTTGAGCAAATCAAAGGCCGCACGGCGCTGCGGCAGCGGTTTGACCGTGTCCGCCAAAAGAGTGCGCATTTCTGCGAGCACTGTTTTGTCACCGAAGAGCGCCGAGAGCTGCCGAACGACGTCAGACGCGTCCGACTGGTCTGACAGGTCCGACCGCACCTGCGGCCACGCCTTCGGCATCTCGACCTTGGCTTCATCCTTCAACGAAAACGCCAGCAGCTTCAGATCCCGCGTCGTTTTCAGCGTCTTCACCAGCGCCTCGCGGCCTTCGGCGCTCTTTCCGGCAAACCAGCGGATCGAATCGGCCAGCGAGGGCATCGGCGTCTTCTCCGCCAGCGCCAGTCCCCGCGCCCAATCCTGCTCAATGACTCTCGCGAGGCCAAACCAGATCATCTTCGGCAGAAAGCGGTCATCCTTGTCCTCGCCATGCATCGCCAGCGCCGAGCCGACCTCCCAAACCGTCTTCGCATCGAGATTCGGCAACGCCGACGCCAGCGCGAGTCGCACGGTGGGCGAAGGATCGGTTCGGGCAACGAACTTGAGGACGTCCTCATGAATCTTCAAGTTGCCCGCCTCTTCAGTCGCAAGCTGGATCGCCCAGGAGCGGACGACATCGCTCACTGATTCGACCCACAGTCTAGCTGACGCTTCACTCAAAATTCCAACACTGTTCTCGATCCAAACTGCGTTTATCTGGTTCTGCTTTCGCAATCCATACAGAACCGCACCCAATCCCTCAAGATTGAGTCTTCTGCCAGCATATCGCTCCTGTAGCAGCCTTCTGGAGGTTCTAACTTGCCATCCGCTGCTGTCGATTTGCACTTGGAGCAACTCCGCATCGCTCATCTTTCCCAAATCCACCTTCACCGGCTTGTAAGTCTCCTTCCACGCGATGCGGTAGATCCGCCCGTTGCTGCGGTCCCATTTTTCGTCGTCGGGGTTGTGGCAGTGCTGGGTGTCGGTCCAGTCGATGACATAGACGGCGCCGTCGGGGCCGGTTTGGAGATCGACGGGGATGTAGTCGGGCGCGGAGCTGTAAAGCAGGTCGTAGCCGGCGTGGAAGGCCTCGTAGCCGCTGCCGGTGCGGACCATGTGCTGATGATTGAGCTGATGTCCGTGCAGGTTGTGCGTGAAAAGATGGTCGCGGTAGATCGCGGGCCAGTTGTCGCCGTTGTAGATCATCGTGCCAACGTGTGAGTGGCCGCCATACACAGCCGTGGTGCCCGGTTTGCCCGCGCCGCCCTCGCCGCTGTCGTAGCGCGCGGAGGCGGGCAGGTAGTTTTGCAGCTCGGGCGCGAAGTCCGGCGCGGTGGCGGAGACAAAGGACGGATAATTCGCGTTCGCCTGATTCCAGAAGTGGCCGTTGCGGATGGCGTGCGTCGTGCCGCCCTTGCCCCAGAAACTGCGGCAGTGCGTCATGAAGAGATGGCCGTTGCTGTTGTAGTCGAGCCCCCACTGGTTCGATCCGCCGTGGCAGAACACCTCAAACACATGTCGCACGGGATGATAGCGCCACACCCCCGCGCGCATCGTGACGCGATCCTTCGCCTCCGCACCCGGCTTGCCGATGGCGCTCGTGTTGAAGACACCCTGATTGCCGTAAAGCCAGCCGTCCGGGCCCCAGAGGAAGCTGTTCAGTGTCTCGTGCGTGTCTTGATAACCGAAGCCGTCGAGGAGGATCTTCGGCTCGCCCGCTTTGTCGTTCGCGTCCTTCGGAATGAACATCAAATACGGCGCAGCGCCGACCCACACGCCGCCAAAGCCCACCTCGATGCCGCTGACGAGATTCAGCCCTTCGCAGAAGGTTTTCTTCGTCTCAAAGCTGCCATTTCCATCTGCGTCTTCCAAAATGGTGATGCGGTCCTTCCCCTGGCCTTCGGGTTGACGATTCGGATACGAAAACGCCTCCGCGACCCACATGCGCCCTCGTTCATCAAAGCAAAACGCGATCGGCTGCTTCACATCCGGCTCCTTCGCGATCAACTCGACCTGAAAGCCATCCTGCACCCGCATCTCGGGCAGGTCTTTCGATGGATTCGGCAGCAAATGCCAGAGCACGGGGCTTTCATCACCACGTTTCGCTCGGTCACCGCTGATGGTGAGCGTGCTCGCGGCAAAACTCGGCTTCTCGGCGTGAAACACGAAGTCATCGAAGTTCACGTGGCCCCAGCCGCCTTTGAATTGATCGACGATGCGGATGAAGATGCGCTTTCCCGAGACGTCTTCGAGATTCACCGCCACGCGCTTCATGTTCTCCTGCTGCGCGGCACTGCTGCTGTGAATCACCTTGCCGCTGGCTTCATCGACGATCTCCACACGCTCCGTTTTCGCATCGGGAGCCGCACCGATCAAAAAGCTCGCCCAGGGATGTGTGGCGACAAAACTCGACGACGTGAGTGTGCCGGTGCCTTTGTCGCCGATGCGCTCGTAGCCGCCGAGCCAGAACGTGCCCGCATGCTGTGAATTGCCGCGTTTGCGTGCTGCGACCGTGTCGCCTTCGACCGGTTGCTTCTCCCAAGCATCGCCCTCGGCCTTCCAGCCATCGAGTGTGCCTTTTTCGAAGCCAAGATTCAGCTCCGCAGGTGGCGAAATCGCATCTGTTTCAGGTTTCAGGTTTAAAGTTTCAAGTTTGGCTTCGCGCTGCGGCATCGCGGTCTTGCCGAGATGCGTGAGTTGCACATTGCGAAACTGAATCTTCGCCGGTCCCGGGCCGCTGTGGAGCTGAAACGCGATCTTGCCGCTCCATTCGGCCGCTTTGGCCTCGTGATCGTCGAGCACGCTCATGAGCACGTCATTCACACGCACCTCGACGTGCGAGGCGGTTGCGGTGATTCGGTATTGGTTCCACTCGCCCGGCTTGATGACTCTTTGCAGGCTCTTCGGCTCCGCAAACACATCCGCCCACCGACGACCATCCGGCGCGATGCTCACCCGCGAGCCGCGCTCACAAATCAAAGCGCGTCCATGCTCGTCGTAGATGCGCCCTAGCCAAACCGCGCCCTGATCGAGATCGGCCTGATAGCCGCTGGCGTGGCCGTTTTCGCCGCGTTGGCAGCGAAACTGAATGCCGCTGTTCGCGCTCGGGCCGCCGGTGATGCGAAATTCGACGGTGAGATCGAAATCATGCACCTCGCCATCCCAAAAGATCCATTCATTGCCCTTCAGCGGCTTGTCAGCGGGGATTTCGCCGGTGATGGCACCGTCTTCGACACGCCAGTGCTCGGCTTTGCCGCTCCAATGCGTCAGCGTCTTGCCGTCGAAGATGGATTCGGCGTGGAGGGGAAGTGCGAGCAGCAGGGCGAGGAGCGGCTTCATGGCGTAGTCAGACGAGTTTGACGGCTCGGACCTGTCAGATGGCAACAACTTGTTCTCATGGTGCGTTTGGCTTCAACCGATGAAACCAACCACCTTCTCGCCCTCCCGCCGTCAATTCCTCGCCACTGCTGGCGCTGCATCGCTGTCTCTGATGTCCTCGTCGAATGCCGCGACGTTCAAAACGGTGATCAGGAAGGCCAAGATCGTCGGCAAGCCGGAGGAGAAGTCGTTGCGCGAGTTGAAGGAGGCCGGATTCGATGGCGTGGAGGTCTCGCATCTCTTCGATGACGAGGCGGAGGCCAAAAAGGCGCGCGAACTCGTCGAAGGCATCGGTTTGAAAGTGCATTCCGTGCTGCGCGGCTGGGCGGAGTTCAACAGTGATGATCCCGGGCAGGTCGCGGCGAGCTACGCGGTCACCGAGAAGGCGCTGCGCACGGCGAACTGGCTCGGCGCGGAGACGATCCTGCTCGTGCCGTGCCGTGTCGGCGGGCCGACGGTGAAGATACCCGATCCGTGGGACTTTGACATCGAGTTCGACGAGAAGACCGGACACGTCAGCCGCGTGGTGAAGGGCGACAACACGCCGTTCGAGCGCTACATCGCGCTGCAAAACAAATCGACCGATGGATCAAAGGAGCAGGTGACGAAGCTCATTCCGCTCGCGGAGAAGTTGAATGTCATCATCGGCCTCGAAAACGTCTGGAACAACCTCTGGGTGCGCCCGGACCTCTACAAGAACTTCGTCGCGTCCTTTAATCATCCGTTCGTGAAGGCCTATTACGATGTGGGCAATCATGTGAAATACATTGTGCCCGTGCACGACTGGATCCACACGCTCGGCGGCCTCATCAAGAAGATCCACATCAAGGACTACGCTCTCGCGCCAGACAACCACAGCGGCAAGTTCGTGCATCCGCGCGATGGCAGCATCGACTGGCCGAAAATGCGCCAGGCGCTCGACGATGTGGGCTACAACGGCTGGATCACACTCGAAGACGGCGGCCTGCCGCTGCCGGAGTTCAACGACCGCCTCAACAAGATCATCGCCGGAGTCTAATTCATGAAATTCGTCCCGCTTTTCCTCGCGCTCGCGACTTTGACCACCGCCGCCGACCGTGTCGTGCCGCGTGAAGGCACCGAGTGGTGCAACATCTGGATGCCGAACGCGAACAAACACGATCTGCCGCGCGTGCTGCTCATCGGCGACTCCGTGACGCAGGGCTACGGCCCCGACGTCGAGAAGGTGCTCGCGGGCAAGGCCTACGTCGCCCGACTCGCCACGTCACGCTGCGTGGGCGATCCCGTGCTGCATGCGGAGCTCAGCGCCGTGCTCAGCGCGGAGAGTTTTGACGTGATTCACTTCAACAACGGCCTGCACGGCATCGGCGCGGTGAGCGAGAAGGAATACGCCGAGTTCCTGCCGCAGATGCTCGCTCAGATTCGCAAGCTCGCGCCGAAAGCGAAGCTCGTCTGGGCCAACAGCACGCCATCACACGTGAATGGCAAGTTTGAGCAACTCGCTCCGAACAACGCCAACGTGACTGAGCGCAACCGCATCGCCACCGAGCTCATGAAGAAGGAGGGCATCCCCGTGGACGATCTGTATGCGCTCACGCTGCCGCATCCCGAGTGGTGCTCCGACGGGCTGCACTACAAGCCGGAGGGCAAAGCCGCCCAAGGCGCGCAAGTCGCCGCCGAGGTACTCAAGCTGCTGCCGGCGAAGTGACGCGCGTCACTTCTTCATGATCGACGCGACAAACGTGTCCAGTGCCTTCGTGGCCGGATCGCTGGCGAGGCCGAGGTCGTTGTTGAGCTTCACGTGGTGCGTGTCCTTGCCGCCGAAGAGTGTCACGGGCACTTCCGCCTCCTTCAACACGGCACCAAAGCGTTGCGCCTGGGCGGTGTTGTCGGGATGGTGAGCGACATACAGGATGAGAAAGGGCGGGATGCCTTTCCCCTTCGCCACGTGCGTCACTGCGGAGAAGTCTTTGTGTAGCGCGGGATCGTTGCCGAATTTCAGACGATGCCCAAACTTCGGCATCGGGAAGCCGTGCGCACGTTGACGCGTCTCCGCCGTCTCGATGATCGCCGGGATGTCATAGGTGTCGCCATCCACCGGCACGCAGCCGATCAGGCTGGAGAAGTCAGCGCCGACTTCCTTCAGGTAGCGGTCGTCGGTGCAAAGAATCGCCGCGAGTTGTGCACCAGCGCTGTGACCGCCGACGAGCACGCGTTTCGGATCGCCGCCGTGCTCCGCGATGTGCTTTTGCACCCAGCCGAAGGATTTTGCGCAATCGCGGATGAGCGTGCCCATGTCCACCTCGGGCAGCAGGCGGTAGTTCGTCGAGACAAACACGAATCCGCGCTCCACGAACCACTTCGGCTTCGTCTCCACGTCCGATTTGTCTCCCTGCTGCCAGCCGCCGCCGTGAATCCAGAAGACCACGGGCAGGTTCTTTGCCTTCTCCGGGGCGTAGATGTCGAGCACGTGCCTTGCATGGCCGTCGTCGAGGTAGCGGATGTCTCGCTGGACGACGAGTTGAGCGGAAGCAGAGGCACCGAGGGCGAGGAGAAGGAGGAGCATCTTCATGAGAAGTGGTGGTTGGATTCGAATGCGACACTACCAACGCCGCACGAGGACCATTTGCGCCGCCTGGCATGCAAAAAGCCACAACCTCTCACCACAGCTTCGCCATCTTGAAGCTGGCGGAGGGCTTGAGACAAGATCACAGCATCTTTTCCCAAGGAAAATTGAAGGCACGGCTTGCGCGGTGACGGCGCATGTCCATGATGGGCTCCACTCTCCTCATGAGCGCTGTTTTTGATTCACTTTCGCGGTTTTACGCCTCCTCCATCGGCAAGAAGATACTGGTGGCCCTGACGGGCCTCGTACTGGTTGCCTTCGTGCTCGGCCACATGATCGGCAACCTGCTCGTTTTTGTCGGCAGGGATGCGATCAATGAATATGGCCACCTGCTGCAGACCGCGCTGCATGGTGGCGGAGTCTGGATCGCCCGCCTGGGCCTGCTCGCCTGTGTGGTCATTCATGTGGTTGCCACGATTTCACTCACAAAGGCCAATCGCGCCGCGCGTCCAGAGCAATATGGCCAGCACAAGGCCCAGGTGTGCAACACAGCCTCCCGCACAATGATCTGGAGCGGTCTGACGCTGCTGGCATTCATCATTTACCACCTGCTGCACTTCACGGTGCATGCCGGAAACGACTACGCGACTTACAAGACCACGCTGCACGGCGAAACGGTGCACGATGTGTATCGCATGGTCGTCGCCGGCTTCTCCTGGGCTCCGGCGTCGATTTTCTACATCATTGCGATGTTCCTGCTGTGCAGCCACCTGAGCCACGGCGTGAGCAGCCTGTTCCAGACACTCGGCATCGCCACGGACAAGACGGAGCCGATGTTCAAGAAACTCGGCTACGCCTTCGCCGGACTCATCTTCACCGGAAACTCCGCCATCGTCCTTGCCATCTGGCTCTTCGGCTACGGCCGCTGATCGATTCGCCATTCGTCATTCAGAATTCGACCTTTTTTCTTCCGCCATGCCTCTCGACTCCCACATTCCCTCCGGCCCGATGGCCATGAAGTGGTCCAAGCACAAGCAGGACTCGAAGCTCATTAATCCGAAGAACAAGCGCAAGTTCACCGTGCTCGTCGTGGGCAGCGGTCTGGCCGGTTCCTCGGCCGCAGCGACGCTGTCTGAGCTGGGCTACAAGGTGAAGTGCTTCTGCTTCCAGGACTCGCCGCGTCGTGCACACTCCATCGCAGCGCAGGGCGGCATCAATGCGGCGAAGAACTACCAGAACGACGGCGACAGCGTGCATCGCCTCTTTTATGACACGGTCAAAGGCGGCGACTTCCGCGCTCGCGAAGCCAATGTGCATCGTCTCGCTGAAGTCAGCGTGAACATCATCGACCAGTGCGTGGCGCAGGGCGTGCCCTTTGCTCGCGAATACGGCGGCATGCTGGCGAATCGCTCCTTCGGCGGTGCCCAGGTGAGCCGCACGTTTTATGCTCGCGGCCAAACCGGCCAGCAGCTCCTGCTCGGCGCCTACTCGGCGCTGAACAAGGAAATCGCCGCGGGCGGTGTGCAGATGTACCCGCGCACGGAAATGCTCGATGTGGTGACCGTCGATGGCCATGCGAAGGGCATCATCACGCGCAATCTCGTCACCGGCAAAATCGAGGCGCACGCAGGCGATGCGGTGTTGCTTTGCACCGGCGGCTACGGCAACGTTTTCTACCTCTCCACGAACGCGATGGGCTGCAACGTCACCGCAACGTGGCGTGCGCACAAGAAAGGAGCGTTCTTCGCAAATCCCTGCTACACGCAGATCCACCCGACCTGCATCCCGGTGAGCGGCGATTATCAGAGCAAGCTCACGCTCATGTCCGAGTCGCTCCGCAACGACGGCCGCGTGTGGGTGCCGAAGAAGAAGGAAGACTGCGGCAAACCGCCGGCGCAAATCCCCGAAGCGGATCGCGATTACTATCTTGAGCGCAAGTATCCGAGCTTTGGCAACCTCGCTCCGCGTGACATTTCCTCCCGCGCGGCGAAGGAAGCCTGCGATGACGGACGCGGCGTGGGCCCCGGCGGTCGTGGTGTTTATCTCGACTTCGCAGAAGCCATCGGCCAGTTCGGCGCGAAGACGATCGCCGAGCGCTACGGCAATCTTTTCGACATGTATGAGCGCATCACCGGCGAGAGCGCCTACAAGCAGCCGATGCGCATCTACCCCGCCGTGCACTACACGATGGGCGGCCTCTGGGTGGACTACAACCTCATGAGCAACCTCCCCGGCCTGCATGTGCTCGGCGAGGCGAACTTCTCCGATCACGGAGCGAACCGTCTCGGTGCCTCCGCGCTCATGCAGGGCCTCGCTGATGGTTATTTCGTCATCCCGACCACGATCGCGAACTACCTCGTCGGTCAGAAACCCGGCAGCATCACCACCGAGCATCCGGAGTTCAAGAAGGCGCTCGAAGACTGCACCGCGCAAACGAAGGGCTTCCTCAACAACAAGGGCAAACGCAGCGTGGACAGCTTCCACCGCGAGCTCGGCCTTCTCGTGTGGGACAAGTGCGGCATGGCCCGCGATCACGCCGGACTTACCGAAGCGCTCAAGCGCATCCCTGATCTGCGCGAGGAATTCAAAACGAACGTCTTCGTCCCCGGCAGCGGCGATGCGTGCAATCCCGAGCTCGAAAAAGCCGGACGCGTGGCCGATTTCATGGAGTTCGCCGAGCTGCTCTGCCTCGATGCGCGTCATCGCGAGGAAAGCTGCGGCGGCCATTTCCGCACGGAGCATCAATACCCCGATGGCGAGGCGAAACGCGACGACGACAACTTCAGCTACGCCGCCGCCTGGGAATACACCGGCGACTTCAGCAAGCCCACGCTCAACAAGGAGCCTCTGACCTTCGAAGAAGTCCACCTCGCCGTCCGCAGCTACAAATAACGCCTTTTTCAACGTCCCATGTCCCAACTCAATCTTCACCTCAAAGTCTGGCGTCAGAACGCAGGCCAGCCCGGTCACTTCCAGGACATCGAAGCGCCCGAAATCCCGGATCACGCCTCGTTCCTCGAAATGATGGACATCGTGAACGAACGACTTATCGCGAAGGGTGAGGAGCCCGTCGCGTTCGACCATGACTGCCGCGAAGGCATCTGCGGCATGTGCTCCATGCAGATCAATGGCGTGCCGCACGGCCCTGAGAAGGCCACTACGACCTGCCAGCTTCACATGCGCAAGTTCCGCACCGGCGACACGATCTGGATCGAGCCCTTCCGCGCGAAGGCCTTCCCGGTCATCAAGGACCTCGTCGTGGATCGTGGCGCGTTTGACCGCATCCAGCAGGCTGGTGGCTTCGTCACCGTGCGCACCGGTGCGCCGCAGGACGCGAACGCGCTGCCGATTGGCAAAGAAGTCGCCGACGCCGCGATGGACGCCGCCGCCTGCATCGGCTGCGGTGCGTGCGTGGCCGCGTGCAAAAACGCCAGCGCCATGCTCTTCGTCTCCGCCAAGGCCGGCCAGCTCAATCTCCTGCCGCAAGGCAAGCCCGAGAAGGACCGCCGCACGCTCGGCATGGTCCGCCAGATGGACAAAGAAGGCTTCGGCAACTGCACCAACCAATACGAGTGCGAAGCCGCCTGCCCGAAAGAGATCAGCGTCCGCTGGATCACCAAGCTCAACCGCGACTACGCGGTGGCCGCCATCAAAGACGCTCTCGGTAACTCGCCGAAGGTCGCAGGTGGCGGAGATTGACGTTGCCTTGTTCCTGCGGAACAAGGGTCTGCGCCGATTGCACAGCAACCGGGCAACCTTACCTCACGTCGAAGAACTCGAAGAAGAACAGCACCGCCGCCTGCTCCTTCGTCATGCCCTCGGCGCGACCCACGATGCTGCCGTGGTCACGCACATCGCCGTTCGACTCGATTCGCCCGATGATGCTGCCGCTCTTGCGCACATCACCGTTGCTTTCGACCTTGCCGACCAGGCTGCCGCTCTTGCGGATTGAACCATCGCTTTCGATTTTGCCCGTGAGGCTGCCGCGCACGCGGATGTCGCCACTGCTCTCGAATTTGCCGACGATGCTGCCATGAAGCCGCACGCTGCCGTCGCTTTCCACCCGACCGACGATGGAGCCGCCGACACGAATGTCACCGGCCAGCGCCGTCGTGGCGGCGAGCACCATGAGCATCCAATGACATGCAGCCTTCACTGCTGTGGCTTGGCTGGAGGCGCGTCTTCCTTCTTCTCCGGCTCGGGCTTGCCATCTTCCGGCGGACGACGGAAGCCACCATCCTTGCCATCACCATCTTTGCGCTCGCCACCGCGTTCGCGCATCTTCGCAAACTCCTGCCCCACGACTTCTCGATAGGTCTCGCGCATTTTGTGGAAAGCTTCGATTCGTTGCTCCGGTGGAAGCTGGTCGAGCCTCGCGATCGCCTCCTTCAGACGCGGCATCTGCATGATGCGCTCATGAAAACGACGTGTCTCATCGCGACGCTCCGGGCGCGCCATCGCCAGCATCTCCGCGCCGAGCCGGATGGCAGCCATGCGGGCAAACTCGGGCGAATCAGGCTTCGGCATCTCCGGCAGGCCTTTTTGATCCATTGGAAATGGCGGCTTCACCTTCTCCAGAATCTTCGCCACCTCGGGATCGATCTCCTCCACGGCCTTGCGCAGTCTCTCACGCATCTCCTCGCTGGCCTTCATCGCCTTGTCGCGTGATTCGATGACCTCCGGACGCTGCCAGGCCTTGTCGAACGCGGCGCGCACTTTGGCGCGTTCGTCCTCGGACAGCTTTTCAAAACCATCAAAGCCACGCGGCCTGCCGCTCATGCCGGGCATCATGCCGGGACCACCTGGGCCACGATGATCCCCGTCACGATAAGGCGGAGGACCGTTGGGCTTCGGTGGTGGCGGTGGTTTCTCACCCTCCGGCTGCTGGGCGGAGGCGGTGATGGCGAGGGCAGAAACAAAGGCCAGGAAGCGCATGGCGGGCACTTTCCGCTGCTGTCTCTCTTTGGCAACCTTGGGGCTGGGCACTGTTTTCATCGCGTCTAATAACCAGCCTGCAGGCGGGAAGTTGCAGCTACTTTACCCGCTCCAGCTTGAGCAGCGGAGCCGCAGGCGAGGCAAACTGCGCCACATACAAATTCCCATCAGCATCCACCGCCACGCCATGCGGATGGATGAACGTTTTGCCATCGCTCCTCATCGGTTGCAGCACGCCGTTTTCATACACCGCAGGTGGCGCGCCGATGTTTGAGATAATCTTCCACTGCGAATCGACGATGGAGATGAATCCGGGCGCATTCTTGTCCTTCGGCCACTGATCGCCGAGATGCGGGATGATCGTGAAGGTTCCAAACAAAACGATGTCGCGTGGATTGCCGCCCGGAAACGGCATCTGGTCGATGAAATGTCCCTCCGGCGTGAACCGGCGGATTTCCTGCTGGTCGCTCATGCCAATCACAACACGTAGAGTGCCATCGCGATCATCGAACGCGCCACCGTGCGGTCCCCAGTGCTTCAATTGATCACGCGCATCGCCGATGTTGCCGCCCCAGGAGCGAATCAGCGTTCCGTCCGGCTTGAAATGAAAAATGTAGTCCTTCCCATAGCCGTCGAACACGGCGAACTCGCCATTCGGAAAGTGAATCGTCTTCGAAGGCCGGTATTCCTTCGCATCCGCATGCAACTTCGCCTTTTCCGGCCACGGAAACACGGCGAGTTCCTCACCATCGAGCGTCAGCTTGCGCACCTCGTGCAGTTGCGTGTCGGTGATGAAAAGCACTTCACGACTGCCGTCACGCACGAGGTTCATGCCGTGAGCACCCGGCATGCGTGCGGTCCAGTGTTTGATCAAGGCTCCGCTCTTCGAGTCGAGAATGATCACGTTGTTGCGTGCGTCATCGGTGAGAAACAGCAATCTGCCCGCCGAATCGATCACGACAGCGTGACCGTTCTTCACATTCACCTGCGCCAGAGCCTCGCGTCCCCAGTCTGGCACCACGCGGTAGCGAAACTCGCCCTGGCCAAGAATATCCCCGGCCCAGACAGCGGAACTTACGAGGCCGACGGCCAGCAATGCGATGAAGCGGATCATGCCGCCATCCAATCACGCGGCCGCGCGGCGTGCAAGAAGGTCGAACACACGATTTGCCTGCCAGCGTAATGCTGGCAGGATCATTTCATGCCCTTCCTTCTCATCATCGTCGTGCTCTTCGCCGGCCTCGCGCTCGCCCGCTGGGCCTCGGCGCGTTACTCGGGCATGATGCTCAAAGGCAGCCGCGTGAACGCGCCCACCGCGCACACAGGCGCCGAGATCGCGCAGCTCTTCCTGCGCTTTGAAGGCATTGAGGATGTGCAGATCGTCGAGCACAACGCCGTCGTGAGCGATTACTTCGATCCCACGCGCCGCCGCCTTTTTTTGCGCAGCAACGTCGCCCAAGGAACGACGCTGGCCGCCTGGGCCACCGCCTTGCATGAGGCCGCGCATGCCTTGCAAACCGGCAACAGCCTCGGTGAGTACAAATGGCGGCAGAGTTGCATCCGCACGAGCCGATACCTGCCCACGCTCGTCGTCATTCTGATCACGACGCTCACGCTGTTCAAAATCCTCATTCCACGCACTGCCATCCTCATCGCCGCGGCGGTGTTCCTGCTCATCCTGCTGCTTAATTTCGGCAGCGTGCCCGTCGAGTTCAACGCCAACAAGCGTCTGCGCAGTTTCCTCGACCAGCATCTCAAAAACCACGAGCAGGCCGCCTCGCGTCTCAACGAACTGCTCTTCTGCATGGCCATCCGAGAGGTCGGCGACATCTTCAGCTCACCACGCTACTTCTTCCTCAGCGCTCTTCCCGGAACGGGAAAATCACGACCGTCGTAAGCGTGACATGCGGCGTGGCGTTTGGCTCGCATGGTCAAATCACTCATCTTTTTCCTCGCCGCTGCCTCCTTCGCTTTCGCCGACACCCAGACGCCGCAGAACTTCACCGGCGACTTCGTCATCAAGGTCAATTACAGCTACCTGCTGGGCAAACCCGAGGGTTACGAGGCTGATGCGACGAAAAAATGGCCGCTCGTCATCTTCCTGCATGGCAGCGGCGAGCGTGGCAACGATCTGGAACTGCTCAAGAAGCACGGCCCGCCCAAGCTGATCGCCGACGGGGAGAAATTCCCTGCTGTGATCGCCAGCTTGCAATGCAAGCCCGGCGATCTGTGGAATCCGCACGGCGTGAAGGCCGTCACCGATCATCTGATCAAAACGGAACGCATCGACACGAGCCGCGTTTACCTCACTGGCCTGAGCATGGGCGGCTTCGGCACCTGGGAGACCGCGTTTGAGTATCCGGACACCTTCGCCGCCATCGCGCCCGTCTGCGGTGGTGCCGGTGTGCGCTGGGTGACGGCGGAACGCATCAAACACCTGCCCTGCTGGATTTTCCACGGCGACAAAGACGGCGCGGTGCCTGTCGAGAACAGCCAGAAGATCTACGACGCGCTCAAGAAGATCGACGCGCCGGTGAAACTCACGATCTATCCCGGCGTCGGTCACGACTCGTGGACACGGACCTATGCCAATCCCGAGTTTTGGGAATGGCTCTTCGCGCAAAAGAGATCCTAAGCCGGGTTGCCTTCGTCATTCGCCAATCGGGCTTCGTCATTCCGCCCGCAGTTAAACCTCTCGCATCCTCCACCGCTCTCGCTTAAGGGCGGCCATGTCCTTTCAACCCCTCGGCCTCGATCCGAACATCCTTCAAGCCATTCAAGAAGCCGGTTACACCGAGCCCACGCCGATTCAGGCCGCGGCGATTCCGGTGGTCATCGCAGGCGGAGATGTGATCGGCATCGCGCAAACCGGCACGGGCAAGACCGCCGCGTTCACGCTGCCGATCCTCACCCGCCTGACGGCAAAGCCGGTCCCGCATGGCCAGCGCCGCCGCACCCGCGTGCTCGTGCTTGCCCCCACGCGTGAACTCGTGGCGCAGATCGAGGAAAACGTGCTCGCTTATGCGAGGCACCTGCCGCTGAAGATTGCAAAGGTTTACGGCGGTGTCGGCGAAAAGCCGCAGAAGGACGCCCTGCGTGCCGGCAGTGACATCGTTATCGCCTGCCCGGGCCGTCTGCTCGATCTGATGGGCCAGCGCTGCGCCGATTTCTCCCAGCTTGAATACCTCGTGCTCGATGAAGCCGACCGCATGCTCGACATGGGTTTCCTGCCCGACATCCGCCGCGTCATCAACCAACTGCCGAGGAAACGCCAGACGCTGATGTTCTCCGCCACGCTGTCGAAGGAGATCGAAAGCCTCACGCACGAGTTCCAGCATTCGCCGAAGATCGTGCAAATCGGCAAACGCTCGAATCCTGCCGAGACGGTGACCCAACTCGTTTATGAGGTGCCGAAGCACCTGAAGATGGCTTTGCTCGCGCATCTGCTCGAAGATGAAAAGATGCAGATGGTGCTCGTCTTCAGCCGCACCAAACACGGCGCGGACAAAATCGCCCGCAGGCTCGAACAAGGCGGCGTCAAATGCGCCACCCTGCACGCGAATCGTTCGCAGAATCAGCGGCTACGTGCGCTGGATGACTTCAAATCAGGCGCGGTGCGCGTCCTCGTCGCCACGGACATCGCCGCTCGAGGCATCGACGTGGACGGCATCTCGCACGTCGTGAACTTCGACTTCCCGCACATCGTCGAGGACTACGTGCACCGCATCGGCCGCACCGGCCGTGCCCAGGCCATCGGCGACGCGATCAGCTTTGTCTCGCCCGATGAAATGAGCGATCTGAAGAAGCTCGAACGCTTCATCAATCGCGGCCTCGTGCGCAAACGCGCCGAAGGCTTCAACTACAACGCCGCCGCGCCCGTCTTCACCGACGAACGCCCCGAGCGCCGCAATCAACGCCAATTCCAGCAACGCCGTCCGCAAGGCGGCCAGGGCGGGCCTCGTCATGGACAAGGAAACCAAGGCGGCGGTCGTCCAGGTGGACAAGGGGGCAGCCGACACGAAGGCCAGAGAGGTCAACGCGATCAACGTTCCCACAGTCACGGCGAAAAGCGGCAGGAAGGCCCGCGTCGCGATCATTCCAATCCCAACCGTCCACAACGCGACGCCCAGCCCAAGTCCGGCGTGCGCGGTTTGTGGAACCGGCTGACCGGCAAAAAGTAACCCAGTTGCTTCGCAACTGGAGTCTCAATCACTTTGGCTCCTTCAACTTCGCGAGCGGAATGAGCCGGTAGTTGATCGACACGACCGTAATCCCATGCGGCAGGTATTGCCCCGCGTTGTTGAACGTCGCCTTGTCCCCATTCAACCACCCGCCGCCATGAATGAAAAAAACCACCGGCGTCGGCTGGTCTGACTTCGCCTGATAGAAATCCAACTTCTGCACTTTGTGCGGACCGTAGGCGACGTTTGTGAACGCAGGTTTGGGTGCATCAGCCGCGAATGCGATGCCGCAAACAAGATTCGCCCACGCTATGTAACTCAGTCGCATCAGGCAAGAATGGCTTCGATCTCCTGATGCACTTCCTCTCGGCTGTGAGAACGCGTTTCCCCGCTCTCACGTCTTTTCACACGCGCATCGAGCTCAGCCCGCCACGCCAGCGACAGCTCGCCGTCATCGTTCAAACTGACAATCAGGCGCTCGGCGAGCAGGAACGCTCAGGCAGCGGCAGGGACAAAACGTCTTGAAGAATGTTCGTGATGTTGATGGCGGCAGCACTCATGGGGGAGTTTAGCGGCTTTTATGTTAGTGCCTTGGCAAGCGACGTCATTGTGAACAAGGCAGGTTTAAAAAATGATCTTGTAAAAATTGCCCCGGGAGTCTTTGGCCTCTCCAAATCCGTGAGTCATGGACGTTGCCGCATAGATCACATCAACCACAGTTCCTTGTTCTCCGATTAGCAAAGCCTTGCCAACATGGACATTCCCCATTGAGGCAACGCGTGATTCAAATTCACCAAATGTTGATTCGCTAACTTTTGAGAACTGCATTTCGCCAACCTTCCATGCCATTGATCCACTAGCGTTTCCGGTAGCATATCTACCAGAGCATTTCTCACCCCACGGCATGGTTGCCGTCACTTTGCCACTGTTGGAGTTGGCCCAAATGAACTTTGCCACCATCGCTCCCGCTCCCTTTGATGGGCCGGAGACGGGAATGGCGGTAACAGAAATTGAGCATGATGAGAAGACGATGGTGGCCGCCAATCCGAGTAAAAACTTCATTCACGGAGCTAAAACATGGCGAAAGAAGCAATCAAGAGGAAATGCCTAGCACGAATGTCTGTGTTCCAGACTCGATTCACTCTTGTTGTGCATCGAAAATAACCGTCAACATGAGGTGCTGCATCACTTTGCAAACCACCCCTTCGCGAGCGGACTCGTCGCGAAGAACTCCAGCAACTGCTTCGCGACTTTTTCGCGGCCGCTGTTGCTTGGATGGGTGCCGTCGCCGCCGAAGTCGTCCTTGGTGTATTTGAGGTCGTCGATCTTGCGGCCTTTTTCGCCTTCGGACCAGAGATACGGGCCCCAGAGCAGCAGCGGTGATTTGTCGAGCGCGAGTTCGGCATCGCCGGCGACCTGCTTCTGGATGAGATGGCGCACGGCGAAGGCGCCTTCATACGCGTAAGGCTCCGGATTGAGTCCGGTGCTGGCGTAGCCGGCATAAATGCGACTGGCGAGGTAGGCGATGCGCAGGTTCGGGAAGCGCTGCTTCAGATTGTTCAGCACTTTCACCGTGTCGGCCTCCAATTGCTTGAGGTGATCTTCCTTGCTGCCGCTCGGTCCGGCGTTCGCGAGTTTCACCCACGCCACCTGCACCTGCTGCGGCGTGACCTCGGCTCGTTGCAGGCGGTTCATCGCCTCGCCCCACGGGCGGCCATCCGGCGGCGCCCATGCGGCCATGGTCTGCCCGCCCTGCGCGCAATCGACGATGGTGAGTTTGCTGGATTTGCGTGAGTCCTTGTCGGCGATCTGTTTGAAAAAGGAGAACTCCTGTGTGGCGTTCGACATGCTGATGGAAACGAGCACGATCTTGCCGCTGTCGGACGGTTTGCCCTCGGCATCGAGCGGCTTGATCTGCGCTAGCGCCGTGTCGGCGGATTTTTTCAATGCTTCCGGCGGTTCATTGCTGCCTTTGCCATAGAGGCCGCCGTCCTCGCCTTCATACTTGTCATCAGCGGTCATGTCGGTGAGCGGCTTCATCGATTCCGGAGCCTTGCGCTGTGCTCCGGAGCCTCCGCGTGTACCGCCACCGCCGGGGCCACGATTGCCACCGCGCTGGCGCACTTCCTTCGCATGATCGAGATACTTTTGATCGGCCTCGCTCAGCTTCTCGCCACGTTGCTCGCGACGAAACAAGTCCTGCGCCTTCTGCCAGTCGATGCCGTCGGAGGAAGGCGCGTTGGCGCCCGATGGAGGCGCTTGTCCGCCATTGCGCTTCGCAAAAGCGGCGCGTGCCTTGTCGAGATACGCTTTTTCGTCCTCGCTGAGCTTCTCACCCGCGCTGTCGCGCTGATGCAGTTTCTGCGCCTTCTCCCAGTCGATGCCATCCTGCCCCTGCGGTGGGAGATCACCACCACTGCCCTTCTTTTTCGTCTGTGCATCATGCGCGGCCTTCGCCTTCTCGATGTAGGCCTCCTCATCGGACGTGAGCGTGCCGCCATTCTGACGTTTCTCGAAAAGCTGGCGCGCCTTGTCGAAGTCGACGGGCGCATCAGACGACTGGCTGCGCAAGGTGGCTGCGCCGAAGAGGGAGACCAGGGCAAGGAGGATGGTAGTCTTCATGGTGGGAGGCTTGAACACCGCAGGCGCGGTTTGGATGCGCGGCAATCTGGACATCTCAGGTCCGCAATCACATGAAATTCCTTTCATCGCGTCCCGCACGAACGTGCTGCAAGAGCGCACGCGGGCTTTTCGTCTTGTGTTGCTCACGCCAACCCGTCACGCTGCAAAAATCATGTGCCGCTTTCTATCCCTGCTTCTTCCCTTCATCGCCGCGTCCTCCCTTCGCGCCGAACTCACCGCCGAGCAGCAGCAGGTGCCGTTGGAACAAGCGCCCGCCGATGCCAAAGCCGCGAAGATCGTGCTCATCGCCGGTGTGCCGAGCAACAAGCCGGGGCAGCACGAATACTTCGCCGGTTGTGCGCTGATGTATGACTGGCTGAAGGCCGTGCCCGGCGTCGCGCCGGTGATGGTGGCGGAAGGCTGGCCGAAAAACGAAGCCGTGCTCGATGGCGCACGCTGCGTGCTGCTTTACATGGACGGCGGCGACAAGCACTCCTTCCTCGAACCCGCACGCTGGGCGAAGATGCAGGCACTCACGAAGGCAGGCACCGGCTTCGTCATTTTGCATCAGGGCGTCGATTGCAAACCGGATCGCGCCGCCGACTTCAAAGCGATGTTCGGTGCCGCGTTTCTCGGCGACATCGGCTGCCGCGGTCACTGGGACGTCGATTTCGCGGCGATCCCGGCGCATCCAATCCTCAATGGCATGAAGCCTTTCCCGCTGCTGAAGGACGGCTGGCTCTACAACCTCCACTTCGCCGACAAAGGCGTCACGCATCTGCTGCAGTGCCCCATGCCCGACAGCAGCCGCAAGACCGACGACGCGAAAGCGCACAGCGGTCGCGCCGAAACGGTGGCGTGGAGCTACGAACGTCCCGATGGTGGCCGCAGCTTTGGTTTCACCGGCTGCGACCTGCATGCGAACTGGGCCGAGGCCAATCAACGCCGCCTGCTGCTCAACGGCATCCTGTGGAGCGCCAAACTCGATGTGCCTGCCAAGGGTGTCGCCTCCGAAACGACGCCCGAACAACTCGCGAAGAACTGGGACCGCAAAATCTTCGCCGCAAAGGCGAAGAAGCCCTCCGAGCCTGCGAAATAATACGCGCATCGCCCATGTCCCAGCCCTCCGACATCCGCCGCGTCGTCATCGCGAGTTTCATCGGCACCACGATCGAGTGGTACGATTTCTTCCTCTACGGCACGGCCTCGGCGCTGGTGTTCAACCAACTGTTCTTCCCGAACTTCGAGCCGCTGGCGGGCACGATGGCCGCGTTCGCGACCTATGCGGTCGGATTCTTCGCACGACCGGTCGGCGGCATCGTGTTTGGTCATTTCGGCGACAAGATCGGACGCAAATCGATGCTGGTGACAACGCTCATGCTCATGGGCGTGGCGACGGTGTTGATCGGCCTGCTGCCGACCTACTCGCAGATCGGTGTCTGGGCTCCGATCCTGCTCGTCACGCTGCGATTCATCCAGGGTTTCGGTGTCGGCGGCGAATGGGGCGGCGCGGTGCTCATGGCCGTGGAACATGGGGCCGAGGGCAGACGCGGCTTCTACGCGAGCTGGGTTCAGGCCGGCGTGCCGGTCGGCTTGCTGCTGGCGAATGCGGTCTTCATGCTCGCGTCTTCAATGAATGAAGAGGCGTTCCTCTCCTGGGGCTGGCGCATTCCCTTCCTGCTCGGCGTCATGCTGCTCGGTGTTGGCATGTTCATCCGGCTGAAGATCATCGAGAGCCCGGTCTTCACGCAGGCCAAAACGGAGGACGCAGGACCGAAGGTGCCGATCCTGGCCGTGCTGCGCGATCACCCGCGCAATGTGCTGCTCGCCATGGGCGCGCGTTTTGCGGAGAACGCGTTCTTCTACATCTTCACTGTGCTCGCGCTCAGCTACGGCTCACAACAGCTCGGCATGCCAAAGTCCGCTCTGCTCAATGCCGTGCTCATCGGCTCCGCGGTGCAGTTGGTTGTCATCCCGTGGTTCGGCGCGCTTTCCGATCGTTTCGGTCGCAGACCCGTTTATCTCGGCGGGGCGTTTTTTCTGATGCTGTTCGCGTTTCCATTCTTCTGGATGATCGAATCGCGGCACACCGTGCTCGTCGTGCTTGCCATCGTCATTGGCCTGATCGGCCACGCGGCAATGTATGGTCCCCAGGCCGCGTTCTTTTCGGAACTGTTCGGCACCCGCGTGCGCTACAGCGGCGCGTCGCTCGGCTATCAACTCGCCTCACCGCTGGCAGGTGGCCTCGCACCGCTCATCGCCACCGCGTTGCTGGATCAAAGCGGCGGCAAACCGTGGCCGGTGGCGGTGTATTTGATTGTGATGGCGGTGATCACGCTGGTCTCAGTATGGCTCGCGGAGGAGACGAACAAAAAGGCGCTTTAGAGACGTTCGATTTAACCGCGGAGGGGCAAAGAGGCAGAGGGCGCAGAGTTTTTTCAACCCAGTCTCTGCAGTCTGCTCCTCCGCTTCTCTGCGGCAAAACCGATCCACCCAATGCCACACCTCGTATGCCGCGTCCTATTTGGCCCAAAAAGTGTCCGCCGCGTGCTGACGAACCAGTTGCGCGCCGCCCCGTTTCGTCTCCCTTGCGCACCTAACCATGAACGAAGCCTTCCCCGACATTCAGAAAATCCAGTTCGAAGGGCCGACGAGCCGCAACCCGCTCGCCTTCAAGCATTACAATGCCGACGAACTCGTCGGTGGCAAAAAGATGCGCGATCACCTGCGCTTCGGCGTCGCCTACTGGCACGCCATGCGCAACTCGCTCTCCGATCCCTTCGGCGGCGGCACCGCCCAGCGCCCGTGGGATGACGGCACGAATTCTGTCGCCAATGCACAGCGCCGCGTGTGGGCCTGCTTCGAGTTCATGGACAAGCTCGGCGTGGATTACTACTGCTTCCATGATCGCGATGTCGCTCCTGAACTCGGCTCACTCGCCGAAAGCAACGCCGCTTTTGACGCTGTCGCCGACGAACTCGAAAAAGCGCAGAAGCAGACCGGCAAAAAGCTTCTGTGGGGCACCGCCTGCCTGTTCTCCCACTCGCGTTATTGCCAGGGCGCGGCCACCAGCCCGAACGCCGGTGTTTTCGCCTACGCCGCCGCGCAGGTGAAGAAGGCCATGGACGTCACGCATCGCCTCGGCGGTGAAGGCTACACTTTCTGGGGCGGTCGTGAAGGCTACGCCACGCTTTGGAACACCAACATGAAGCGCGAGCTCGACCATCTGGCCCGCCTGCTGCACATGGCCGTTGATTACAAGAAGAAGATCGGCTTCAAAGGCCAGTTCTACATCGAACCAAAGCCGCGTGAGCCCTCCACGCACCAGTACGACTCCGACGCCGCCGCGTGCCTGAACTTCCTGCGTGAATACGGCCTCATGGATCACTTCAAGCTCAACCTTGAAACGAATCATGCCACGCTCGCCGGCCACAGCATGCGTCACGAGATGCAGGTCGCCATCGCTGCGAATGCGCTCGGCTCCGTCGACGCCAACACCGGCGACACGCTGATCGGCTGGGACACCGACCAGTTCCCGACGAACATCTACCTCACCACCGAGATCATGCTCGAAGTCCTGCGCATGGGCGGCCTCACCACCGGTGGCCTCAACTTCGACGCCAAGTGCCGTCGTGAATCCTTCGAACCCGTCGATCTCTTCCACGCCCACATCGGCGGCATGGACGCCTTCGCCCGCGGCCTCAAGGTCGCCCACGCGATGATCGAAGACGGCCGCATTAACACCTTCATCAAGCAACGCTACGCCACCTTCGACACCGGCATCGGCGCGAAGATCGAGAAAGGCGAAGTCGGCTTTGAAGAACTCGAAGCCCACGTCCTCGCCAACGGCGAGCCTCTGCTTGGCAGCGGCCGTCAGGAAATGCTTGAGAACCTGGTGAACGAGTATCTCTGATCAACTTCACGCCCGACAACCGGGGAAACCCGGTTGCGCAGGTGTGATTTCAAAGCACGAATCCCAAATCACGAGGCGGTCAGCAATGACCGCCTTGTTTTCGATCACGCCGCGGCGGCACTTGTCCTACTGCCGGCTCAATTTATAAAACAACCAGCCGCCAATGCTCAGGAAAATGACATTCGGCAACCACATGATCAAGTGTGGCAGCGCTTCCGGGCTGTTGTTCAACGAGTCGGCCGTGATGATGAATCCGATGTAAACCGTGGCCGTGGCGAGGCTCAGGGCGAAGCCGGAGGAAGTCTCCCGACGCTGGGCCGTGACTCCGAGCGGGATGCCCACGAGCGCGAACGTCAAACAGGCGAGTGAGAAGCTGTAGCGCTTGTGCAACTCGGTGCGGGATTTTGAGCGTGCCTCCTCATCCAGTGCCTCACCAGTCATGGTGTCCTTCCATGTCCGAACCTCCTCCTCCAGGGCGCTGGTGGTTTTCATGCTCGCGTTCACACGCACCGAGTCATCCTGCATGCTCGAAAGAGGAAACTCGATGGGCAGCTCCGTCCAGGTGAACGGGCTCGGCGCCTCGGGACCGCCTGGAGCCGGCACTGCCTCGATATTCACGCCTTTGAGCAGCATGGTGAAGTCCAGCTTCCCGGGCACCGTCTGGATGAGACCGCTCCGGGCGCGAATGTAGGTGGAGCCTTGGGATTTTTCCTCCAACTGGATGATATGCAGATCGGTGAGCGACTTGTCATCACGTTTGCCCGTGTAGATCCGGTAGCCCGGCACCTTGTACATCACCTGGCCTTCCTGGAACAAGGTCTCCGGGTTCTTCACCGCCACCTGATAAAACAGGCGTTTCATCCGGTCCTTGGCCGCCGGTGCCAGTTTGACATTCACCCAGAAGCAGATGCCGCCGAGCACCACCGCCAGGAGAAACACCGGGGCGCAAATACGTGCCATGGACATGCCGGTCATGCGCAGGGACACCAGCTCATTGTCCGCGGACAGACGGCCAAACACCAGCAGGATCGCCGTCAGAAAGGCCCATGGGATGGTGAAGATGAGGGAGAACGGCACCACCAGCATCACAAACTCGGCGATCACTGACAGCGGGAGCTCCGCATTGCCCAGCAGCCTCTCCATCTCCTTGAACAAGTTTCCCAGCACCATCACCCCGCTGAGCAGCACCACGCCCATCAGCGTGGCGGAGCCGACCTGGCGGCCGATGTATCGGTCAAAGATGCGGGGAAACATGTGCCCGCGAGGCTAGCGAGATGTGCACGCCGGGCAAGTGATGCGGACATTCCTGTCTGCGAAAGTGCGCGTCGCCCCAGAACACCCATTCCAGCGCTACACCACCGCTTTCTTCACCTTGCCGAAATCGGTGCCCAGGAAGCGTTTCGCGAGGTTCTCGGCCTGCTCGGAGTGGTCGGTGAGGTAAATGTCCAGCGAGGGCTTTGACTTCGCCGTCCGCAGCAACGCATCCTGCTCCAGCTTCGTCTTCACATGCGTCGCGCAGGTGCTGGCGGAGTCCACCAGACGTACCTTGTGGCCCAGCATGCGCTTCAGCACGGGAATGAGCAGCGGGTAGTGCGTGCAGCCGAGCACGAGCGTGTCGATGCCCTTGTCGAGCATGGGCTTCAAATACTCCCGCAGCACCGATTTGAGCGCCGGATGATCCGTCCAGCCTTCTTCGACAAACGGCACGAGCAACGGCGTCGCCCGAGCCTCGATCATCACATCCGGCCGCCGCATGGCGATTTCATGCTGATACGCATGACTGCGGATCGTGCCCGCTGTGCCGATGATGCCCACGCGTTCGCAATTCGGCTCCGAAAGCGTCGCTTCAACACCTGGGCCGAGCACGCCAATCACCGGCACGCGAAACGTCGCCTGCAATGCTGGCAGCGCATGCGCCGTGGCCGTGTTGCAGGCGACCACCACCGCCTTCACGTCGTGCGATACAAGGAACTGTGTGTCCTCCATCGAAAAGCGCCGGATCGTGTCCGGCGACTTCGACCCATACGGCACTCGCGCCGTGTCACCGAGATACACGATGGATTCATTCGGCAGCAAATCGCGCAGCGCCCGCACCACGGTCAAACCACCGACACCGGAGTCAAAGACGCCGAGAGGGCTGTTGGCGGTGACGGAGGTGCTCATGGGAATGACGAATGATGAAGAACGAATGACGAATCAATGACGAAATCAGAATTCGTCATTCGCCATTCTGATTTCGTCATTTCCTAGTGATCTCCACAATCACCGCTTTCTGCGCATGCAGGCGGTTTTCGGCCTGGTCGAAGATCACGTCGGCGTTCGCTTCCATGACTTCGTCGGTGATTTCCTTCCCGCGATACGCAGGCAGGCAGTGCATCACGATGGCGTTCGGTTTGGCGTGCTTGAGCAGCGCGTCGTTGATTTGCCAGGGCTTCAGAATCTCGATGCGGTCGGCGCTTTCGGCTTCCTTGCCCATGCTGACCCACACGTCGGTGTAAAGCACGTCGCAGCCTTTCACGGCCACGGCGGGATCATCGACAACGCGAATCGTGCCAGCGGGCACATTGCGCATGAAGCTCTCCTGCGGCTGGAAGGCCTTCGGAGCACCGATGACAAGCTCAAAACCAAGTTTAGCCGAGGCCCAGATCCAGGAACGGGCCACGTTGCAGTCGCCATCGCCGAGGAAACACACGCGTTTGCCAGCCCAGCCGCCGAGACGCTCCTGAATCGTCTGCAAATCGGCGAGGATCTGGCAGGGATGCTCGTCGTCGGTCAACGCATTGATCGTGGGGATGCCGCTCAGCTTGGCGAAATCGACCACGTCCTGCTGCGCGAAGGTGCGGATGACCGCGCCGTGAATCATGCGACCCAAAACGCGGGCGGTGTCCTTGATCGGCTCGCCGCGGCCCAGCTGGATGTCCGCGCCGGAGAGGAACATGACCTGTCCTCCGAGCTCGCGAATGCCGACCTCGAAGCTCACGCGAGTGCGCGTGGAGGACTTCGTGAAGATGAGCGCCCACTGCTGCCCCGTGAGCACCTGCGGCGATGACGTGCGGTCCTTCTTCAGCACGCACGCGAGGTCGACGATCTTTTCGATCTGCTCTTTGCTGAGTTCTTCGATGGAAAGGAGATGGTTCATGACAAATTCGGTTCAGATGAGCGAGTCGAGCACGCCTTTGAAGATCGCGAGGCCTTCGTTGGCATGCGCTTCGGTGATGTTGAGCGGCGAGAGCCAGCGGACGACGTTCGGACCGGCAGGGGTGACCATCATGCCGGCATCGAGGAGCTTTTGCGCGAGGAAGATGGAGGCGGCTTTGTCACCGGCCTTCGCTTTGAAGGCCTCGGCGTTGAGTTCCCAGCCGATGAAGAGGCCGAGCTGGCGCACTTCTTGGATGAGCGGATGATTCCACGCGCGTCCAGCGGCGGAAATAGCCGCGCCGCGGGTCTTGGCGTTGTCGCAAAGTTTTTCATCGAGGATCGTGCGCAGCGTGGCGATGCCGACGGCGCAGGCGAGCGGCGAACCTCCGTAAGTGGTGCCGTGCGTGCCGGGCCCGAGCACTTTGCCCGGTTCGCGGCGGTCGTTGATCCAGAATGAGCCGAGCGGGAAGCCGCTGCCGATCGCTTTGGCCCAACTGATGCCATCCGGCTGAATTTCATCGCCGAGGACGATGCTGCGCCAGCCGGCCATTTCGCCTGCACGGCCAAATCCGACCTGAACTTCGTCCAGGAGCAGCAGCAGATCCTTCTCGCGGCACAAAGCCTGTGCTCCGCGCAAAAACTCGGCGGTGACGGCATTCACGCCGCTCTCGCCCTGCACGGGTTCGACGAGGATGGCGACAGTTTTGTCGGTGATCGCGGCTTTGAGGGCTTCGAGATCATTGAAGGGCACATAGACAAATCCGGGCGGCAAAGGGCCAAAGCCGCCGTGTATCTTCTCCTGCGCCGTGGCGGTCATCGCGCCGAAAGTGCGGCCGTGGAAGCTGCCGGTGAAGGTGATGATCTCGTAGCGACCGCCGGTCTGCTGGCCGTATTTGCGGGCGAATTTGATCAGGCCCTCGTTCGCCTCCGCGCCGCTGTTGCAGAAGAAGCACTTGCCGGGGATCTCCACGCATTCCTCGACGATGAGACGCGCGAGTTCGGCCTGCTTGTCGATGCAATACCAGTTCGACACATGAATGAGCGTGCTCGCCTGCTCGGCGAGCGCCTTGACCACCGGCGGCGGACAATGCCCCAGCGGGCACACGGCCACACCGCCCGCAAAGTCGAGATACTTCTTCCCATCGCGATCCCACACATACGCGCCCTCACCACGCACGGGCCACACGTCGTAACGGCCGTAGTTGCCGAGCACGTATTGCGAGAGCCATTGGGTTTCAGGGTGTTCGTTCATGGAAAAAAGGGGGGAGCCAATAGCCCCGATGCCCTGCCCTGAAAACCCATTTTTTCACCCCAGCGCCTCCACCGCGCGCAGCGTGGCAGCAGTGCGGCTTTCGACGCCGAGCTTTTCGAAAATGTGGATCGTGTGCTTCTTCACCGTGGCGACGCTCAGGCCGAGAATCTCGGCAATCTCCTGGTTTCCCTTCCCCTGCGCCACCCACAGCAGCACCTCGGCCTCGCGCGGAGAGATGCCGAGCTTTTCGAGCGGCTTGGGGTCGTCAAAGTTGGGCGTGAAGCGCTGCTGCTGCTTCGCGCGTTCCAGACGCATGCGCACGGCTTTGAGCAGATCGTTCCGCGAGACGGGTTTCGGCAAATAGTCGTCCGCGCCGAGATTCATGCCCGCGCGGATGTCTGGTGGCGTGCCTTTGGCGGTCAAAAAGATGAATGGCACGGCTTTCGTCGACGCTGTGGCTCGCAGGCGCTGCAAGACCTCATGCCCATCCATGCCAGGCATCATGATGTCGCACAAAACGAGGTCGGGATGCTCGCGTGCGGTCAGTTCGAGGCCTGCGCGACCATGTTCGGCCGCCAGCACGCGGAAGCCCTCCAGCGCGAGCATCTCGCGCAGGTTCTCGCGCAACGGCGCGTGGTCTTCGATGAGCAGAATCGTGGTCATACACGCAAAAAAATCGACACATGCGTTCCTTGTCCCTCTTCACTCCAGAAGGAAAACTCTCCTCCACAAAGTTCCACGCAGCGTTTGACGACCGTAAGGCCAAGTCCAGTGCCCCCGATGTCTCCAACATTTGAAGCGCGATGAAATGGTTCGCCAATTCGGCCTTGGTCAGCTTTTGGAATTCCGATGCCTTCATCGGCCACAAGAAATCTCAGCAGGTCACCCAAGTCTTGAGCTCCAAAGACTACCTTGCCTCCTGGTTTCGAGTATTTGACCGCATTCGTGAGCAGATTCGTCAGCACGCTGCGCATCAAAGTCGCGTCCAATGAGCGTGTGCCGTCGCAAGGCTTCCATTCGATCTCGCACTTATTTTGCGTGGCCGTTTGGACCTCCTCGACGATCTCGCGACAAAACGCGGCGACATCGATTGGCTGTGGATTCGGCTTCATCGCGCCGGATTCGATGCGGCCGAGCAGAAGCACCTGCTCGACCATCTCGTTCATGCGCGTCGTGGAGGTTTTAATCTGCGTGAGCAGTTCGAGGCGACGTGTTTCGCTCAACGAGGCCGCATGCGCTTCCAGCAGCTCCGCGCCAGAAAGAATGACACTCAGCGGCGTGCGAAACTCGTGCGACACGGTGCTGACGAACTGATTCTTGAGCTGCTCAGCCTCCAGTGCTGAACGCAGTTTGCCAGCTCGCGAGGCGAGCATCACCAGAACGCCGAGCGGCAGCACGCTGAGCGCCAGCGCGACAAATCCGCCCCACGAAGTCGGCGTGCCGTATTCGCGGCTGAATTGCGGGCCGCGATTGATCCACGCGGTCCAGCGCACGTCGCCTTCCCCGCGAATCTCGACGGCGCGGCCTTGCGATGCCTTGGGGCTGGCCAGCAGCGCCTGCTGGGCGATCAGCGGCAACGACTTGTCTGTGCAGATCGATTTCAGGTCGAGCCAGCCGACGATGTAGCCGCGCACGATCTGCAGATTCTGCGCGTCCGGCACCGCAGCGACGACGATGAGCCGCTCATCGTTCATCACCGCCGAGAAAGCAGACGCCATGGCTCCCAGCCGCGCTTGTTTGAGCACCCCGGAGATGATGGGATCAGCGGCCAGATTGGTGCCGACGACAACTTGCGCCTTGCGACCATCCTGCCAGAGCACGGGGATGCGTGATTCGGTTTCATGACTGGCATAGGCAACGCCGAGCAGATGCGGATGGCGCTGCCGCCAGCCCGATGGAGGCAGTCGGCTCTCATCGGGATGCGCGGGGTCTTCCATGAAGCGCCACTGGCTGCGCATCGCGGTGAGAAAGCTGACTTCTTTGAAACTGGTGAGCTTCATCTGCTCGCCGAGCACCTCGACCGCCGTCTCGTAAAGCCGCGCGTCGCGCTCGCGGGCTGCCTCGAAGGTCCGGCTGGCAAACCACGCGGGCACCAGCGCAAAGGCCAGCGTCAGCGCAGCGAGCGCGCGAGGTTGCTCGATCCAGCGTGGCGTTTTCATGCGGATTTGCGTTTCAGCCACAAAACGTAGCCGCTGAAAATTTGCAGCACCAGCGCCACGCAGGTCAGAAAGGCCAGCCAGCGGCCCAACGTGCCGCCAATGCTGCCCATGTGCATCGCGAGCTGGTTCTTCTGATACACTTCGAGCAGCGAGCCCTCGCGTGAGCTGTTCATGCCGAGCACGCTGCCGTCGAGTCGGTTGATGAAGACCACGCTGCGGCCCGCGGGCGATCCATCCTCAGGATAGGCGAGTTGCACACGAAACACCGGCCTTTGCGGCGGCGGCATCTCCACGGCGGCAGCGCGTGCGCCGGGCAAGGCGGCCTCCGCTTTCACGATGGCCTCATCCACACTGAGAAGCGGCTGATTCGGCTGCACAAACGGCACCTGCGGGTTTTGCGGATGCTCGCCGTGCATGTAGCGCAGCGTGAGACCGGTGATGCCGAGCACGAGAAGAAAAACGGACGAGTAGAGACCGGCGACGCCGTGCAGATCGAGATTGAAGCGGCGGAAGTTTGAGCCGCGACGGATGCTGAAGATGCGCAAAGGCCACCACAGCCACAAACCCGTCAGCGCGAGGCCAAGTGTGATGCAGGTCGCCACGACGACAATGGTGCCGCCGGTGCTGCCTTGCAGCAGATTCACGTGCAGTTTGAGCATCGTCTGCTCCCAGCCGCCCATGCGCTGACGCGTGCCGAGTTGCGTGCCATCGCGCGGATCGAAGTGAAACGCCTGCGGACCGACAAAGAGCACCAGCGCATCAGTATCATCCCGCGGCAGACGAATCCCCTGCGCACGCGGCACTTTCTCGAGTGCGATGGCGATGGGCGAACGCTCCGACTTCGCCGTGGCATGCTGCGGATACAACTCCGGCCGCAACCAGCGCTGAATCGTGTTTTCAAACACCAGCGCACCGCCCGTGACAGCGATCACCAGCACAACGAGCCCCGCGAGCACACCCGCCCAGCGGTGGAGACACAAAAGAGCGCGCCGGAAGTTCATCCAGCCACTTCACGCAACACGACGCCAATGGCAAGGGCGCAGGAATGCACCCAAAGGAGCATCCGGCATGCCGGCCATGCTCCGGTGGGTGCATTGCCGGTTTTGAGCCTCCACGTGACAATCTGGCCATGAAAACACTGCTCGCCCTCCTGCTCCCGGCTTCCGCGCTGCTTGCGCTCGATCCAGCGTCATTCACCTCGCGCGGCATCGGCGCGGGCGGCGGCATGTTTTCGCCGAGCATCAGTCCGCATGATGCAAGCACGATGTTTCTCGCCATCGACATGAGCAATGTGTTCCGTACGCTGAACGCGGGATCGTCGTGGCAGATCATCGACTTCACGCAGTTGCAGGGGAAGCAGCTCACGGAGGTGCAGTTCACCTCCACGCCGGCCACGCTCTACGCTGCGGATCAGCGCCGCACGAACACGGAGGCGACGATCAACCGGCCGGTGAAAAGCACCGACCTCGGGCTGACGTGGACCACGTTCGCCAACTGGCCTTCCGGCCAGCGTGCGCTGAGCGTTTGGAGCAATCCGCAGCGCGATGACACCTTTCTCGTCTGCTACACGACGGGCAGCGTGTCACGCATCGCGTTTTATCAGAGCGCAGGCACGAGCGGCAGCTTTTCCACCGCATTCAATTTCTCGGGCGCGCAGGGCCGCATTGCAGGCGTGTTTTTCGACGGGAATGAGTGCTGGGTCGCCACGAACCAGGGACTTCTCTATTCCAACAACGGCGGCGCAACGCTCAGCGCCGTGAACGCTCCCGCTTCCGGCACGCTGATCGGCTTCGCAGGCGGCAAGGACAGCGGCACGGGCCAGAGACGTTTCTATGCGGTCACCACGAGTGCCGCGGTGTCGGGTCAGTCGTGGGCGCAGAACTTTGGGAACTCGGCGCTGACGAACAAGGTGTGGTGCATGGACTGGAGCAGCACGGCTTCGACTTGGAGTGATGTCACCGGTACGATCCCGACCAGCGAGAAGCCAAATCTCGTCGCGATGGCACGCAATCAGGCCGACGTCGTGTATGTGGCCACATCAACGAATGTGTTCCCCTACGCGTGCAACGTGTGGCGCATCAGCGCAGCGGGAGGTTCGTGGCAGAGCATTCTCAATTTACCCGTGAACGGCAATCTCATCACCGGCTGGGGCGGCATCACCGACCGAACCACGGTCCCTTCGCAGCCAAAGGTCGAGGCGGACATCACCTACAGCGTGCCGTGCGGGCTTGCCGTGTCACCGGTGGACAGCAACACCGTTGTCCTGTGTGACAACGCCGTGATTCACCGCTGCACGAATGCCGCCGCCGCATCGCCACTGTGGCAGCAGGTTTACACGACGAACGACAACACCGGCCATGTCGCAGGGCAATTCATTCCCGCCGGACAAAGTTATCTCAGCACGGGACTCGAGATCACGGTGAGCACGACGATGAACTGGGCCGCGCCCACGCTCGTTCAGGCAGCGATGCTCGATGTGCAGACCATCGAGAGCACCACGGGCGGCAAGCGCTGGGGCTTTCCGTATGATCACACGACGCTCGGCGGCGGGGATTGCAATGCGGTCGCGCACGATGCGCAGACCGGGCGTCTGTTTGCCGCGGTGGGGTTTATCAACACCGTGTACGAATTCGCGGGGCAGGACGATGCAAACACCGACAACACCGGCCCCACGGGCACCACCAAACTCGCTCCAGGAGTGTACCACCGGCTCCCAGGCGCGACGACGTGGACCGTGCTGAAGAACGACTTCGGTGTCAGCCCTGGCCAGCGCGGCGCGAATCCGGTGTGGATGACCGCCGACAGTGCGCGCCGCAAGCTTTACATCTGCATCGCCAACAGCAACGTGAGCACGGACGGCATTTACGTTTTCGATCTCGACAACCTGGCCTCGACTCCCGTCAAACTGCCCACACCGACGCGTGTCGTGAATGGCACCACCTACAACGTGCAGCATCCGTTCAACGTGCGTGTGCTCGCTGATGGCTCCCTCCTCGCCAGCTACGGCCCGCACCAACAGACGAATTCGAGCGGCGCCTACAAACCCACGTCCGGCGTGTTCCTGCTCCCTGTTGGCACCAACACATGGATCGATCGCACCGACCCACGCATGTTCTACCACACACGCGATGTGATCATCGATCCTGCGAACCCAACTCGCTGGTTCGCCTGCGTTTGGAACACCGATCTCAGCAGTGTCACCGACCCGGTGACCGATCCGGTTCTTGGCGGCAATGTGACTCCCCAAACCCAGGGTGGACTCTGGCGGAGCGAAACCGCGGGCACATCATGGACCCGCCTCTGGCAGGGTGACACGACGTATCCCGGCAGTGCCACGTCCTGCACCATCCATCCCGAGACCGCGCTCGCGGAACTCTATCTCACCACACGCTTTGGCGGACTGTGGAAGACCGATGACTGCCGCGCTGTCACGCCCATCTTCAACCGAGTCTCATCCTACGGTTTCCGCGCCCCGGAACGTTTGTATTACGATCCGTATGATCACGACAAACTTTGGATCACCAGCAACGGCTACGGCATCACCGAGGCCACGCGGCTGAGCACACTCGGAGAATGGCAGACGCGTTGGTTCGGCCAGCAAAGCGGTGCCGCTGCCAGCACGGCTGACGCCGATGGAGACGGTGCGTTAAATGCGCTCGAATACGCCCTGCACGGTGATCCGCTCGCTTCGGGACAAATCATCGCCAGCAGCGCATCCGCGAATTTGCCGGTCCATATCACTTTTCAACGCAATCTCGCTGCAACGGACGCGACATGGATCATCGAAGCCTCCAGTGACCTCGCGCAATGGTCCACGCTTTCTCAGGCCACAGGCACAGGCATCTGGACAGCGCCAACAAGCGGCACACTCAATCAAACGGAAGACGGTTTCGTCACGTTTGACGACGGAGTGGCACCGGGCTCCATGCCACGGCGATTCCTTCGCGTGCGTGTCACCACGCCTTGATTATCACCGATGGATCTCCGTGCCGATGCCGCCGCGCAATTCATGTTGACCGGAGGCATGATGTTCCGGCACCATGCATCGCATCATGAAAAGCGTTGTGTTGCCTTTGATGTGCCTGATTGCCGGCGGCGTGGGTGGATATCTTGTGCGAATGACGGGCGAGCCTGGGCCGCGCGAGTCATCGTTGATTGTCGAAGACCGCACTGGTCGCGAGGTTGTGTCTTCTACCACCAGCACAACGTCCCGGTCATCCATTCAGACACCGTCGCAAACCGCGAACACTCTGGATGACCACGCTTCGAGTCTTGACGAGCAGATGAAGGAGTTGCTGGAGGACTACGACACGAAGTCCACCCAAAAGGCGCTGTCCCGGTTCTCGCCATCGGAAATCAAAGATGCGCTGGCCTTGGTGACCGCGATGCCGAGGAGCAACAATCGCGACGCGCTGCGGGCGCAGCTTTATCGCGCATGGGCAGTGTTCGACCCCACCGCGGCATGGCAGGCTGCCGTGGCCGATCCCCTGGACCTGGACAGAGGCGCGCTCACGGCCGCGGTCGCGGGAATGATCGCGAAGACCAGCCCGCAGGCCGCGATCGACCTCGCGTTCAAGATCGGTGGGGGTGAACGGCGGACCGCTGTGCTGCGTTCCGTCTTTTGGGAATGGAGCAAGGTGGATGTGGCCGCCGCCATCGCTCACATCCAGGCTCATCCGGAACTTCCGATGGAATACACGTCATTTTCGTCAGCCCTGACCACCCTGGCGGAAAAGGATCCGCTGCGCGCGGCAAATGCAGCCCTGATGCTGCGTGATGCGCTGAGTCGCGGTTCGGCGCTCTCCAGTCTGATGACCGCCTGGGTGGAGAAGAACCCGAAGGATGCGTTGAAGTGGGCTGAATCGATCCCAAACCCCACCACCCGCATCGAAGCCACCTCTTCCGTCATCAGTGCCTGGTCAAAAAAATCGCCCCAAGACGCCTTGCGCTATGCTCTCTCCATTCAGGACACTGCACTGCGACAGGATGCCTTCCAGAAGGGCTGGCGCGAGTGGTTCCGCAAGGATCCCAAACCCGCCGCATCCTTCCTGGCCTCCAATACAGACGAGAAACTGCTGAAGAGCGTCGGTTTCACCATCGGCTACTATTCGGAAAATCTCACTCCCAAGGAACGTGGCGAAATCCTGTCCCTCATCCCCGACGGCGCCGCGAAGGTGGACATCTTCCGCAGCCTGACCAGCCTGCAGATTCGCAAAGGACAGTTCAGCCAGGCGCTCGAAATGCTCAACTCCATGCCCGACTCCCGTGAGCGCGATTTCAATCTCCAGGATCTCGGCGAAAAGTGGGCCGCTGCCGACATGAAGGCGACCACCGAATGGTTGAACCTTCAGGAAGACTCCTCCGACCGTGATCTGGCGGTGGCCGGCTTTTCCCGCACCCTGGCCCGCACGGATCCAGCCGGTGCGCTCGAGTGGGTGAAGACCATCCCGGATGACAAAGCGCGCCAGGGCGCGATGCGCAATGTCGCCATCGTGTGGCTTCGCAGCGATCCCGCGCGGGCCGAGGAATGGATGGCCACCGCCGGATTTAACGCGACTGATCTCAAAATGATCCGGGACATGAGCCGGATGACCAGCGACATCATTGGCCTCCCCGTGCAGATCGGGAACCGGAGATGATCAAAGATGAATCTCCGTGCCGATGCCGCCGTCGGTGAAGATTTCGAGGATCAACGCATGCGGCAGGCGGCCATCGATGAGATGAACCTTGCCCACGCCACCGCGCAGCGAATCGAGTGAGGAGTCCACTTTCGGAATCATGCCGCCGCTGATCACGTTTTCGGATTTCAGTTTGGCGATGCTCGCTTCGTCGAGGCTCGGGATGAGCGTGCTGTCGTCCTTCGGATCACGCATCACGCCGCGTACATCGCTCAGGAAAATGAGCTTGGTGGCCTTGAGGCGCTTGGCCAGGGCACAAGCCGCGAGATCGGCGTTCACGTTGAGCGTTTTGCCAGAGGCAAGCTCACGAGCGACCGGAGAAACAACCGGAACGAACTCACCGGCAACGGCGGCTTGGATCAAACCGAGCTTGCAGTCGTTCACTTCACCCACCCAGCCAAGATCGCCGGTCATTTTCTCGCCCACGAACACTTCGGTGCCAGGAATGCCGACAGCCTTGCCGCCGAAAGCATTGATCTTGGTCACAATCTCCGGGTTGATCACGCGAGCGAGCGTTTCCTCGACGATCTTGATCGTTTCGTCGTCGGTGACGCGCATGCCGTTGATGAACTTCGCCTGCAGACCGGACTCGTTCATTGCCTTGGAGATCGCCTTGCCTCCGCCATGCACGATGACAGGATTGATGCCCACGGCTTCGAGGAAAACGACGTCGCGCAGGAATGAATCGACCTGCACCGGGTCTTCCATCGCACTGCCGCCGACCTTGATCAAAAACGTGCAGCCACGAAACGACTGCATGTAAGGCAGGGCTTCGAGCAGTACGGCGGATTTGGTGATTTGAGAGTCCACGGCAGAGGTCAGAGATCAGAGGTCAGAGCCGCAAAAAAGTGCGTGACCTTCCTCGGGGTGTTCGGATAAAAGGCGGGCATGGAAATACGATCTGCGAAAGAGCTGACGGTTTACAAACGGGCTTATGAGTTGGCGATGGCTGTCTTTGAGACAAGCAAGAAGTTTCCTGGGGATGAGAGATTCTCACTGACCAGCCAGATACGAAGATCGTCACGATCGGTTTGTCTCAATCTTCGCGAAGCTTGGGCCAAGCGGCGCTACGAAGCCCATTTTCTCTCCAAACTCACTGACTGCGACGGCGAGAACTCCGAAACCGACACCTCGCTCGATTTCGCCCTCTCCTGCGGCTACATCACTCAAGAGCAACACGCGAGACTCACGGCCAAATCACAAGAAGTTGGCAAAATGCTCGGAGCAATACTGCAAGCCCCGGAGAAGTTTCTTCTGAAGCTCTGACTTCTGATCTCCGAGGCTCTGATCTCTCACGCCAGGCCCTTCTGTCGCTTCGCATGCACCGCGGCGGAGTATTCGGCGCTGTTGAAGTCCACGTATTCCTCGGAGAGGTCGCTCGTGTAAACGGTGTAACCGCTGGTGCCGCTGTTGAGGTCGATGGTGACGGTGAACTTCGGCTCCTTCACGACCTTCTCCAATTCTGACACCGGCGTGTGATTGACGAGGCCGCCTTTGCAGGCCTGCAGGCCGCCGAAGTAGATGTCGATGAGCTCCTCACGGATGCGCGCACCGGAATAACCGACGGCGTGAATGATGCGGCCCCAGTTTGGATCGCAGCCGTGGAAGCTGCACTTCACCAGCAGGCTTTTCGCGACGGTTTCGGCCACTTTGCGGGCATCGGTGAGCGTGCGGGCGTTGCGGACACGGATTTCGACGAACTTGGTCACACGCTCGCCGTCGCAGACAATCATCTTGGCGAGTTCGAGCATCACCTTGTGCAGGGCGCAGCGGAAGAGATCGGCCTCAGGCGTTCCCTTTTTGATCGCAGGAACGTCAGACTGGCCGTTGCTCATCACGATCACCGTGTCGTTGGTGCTGGTGTCGCCATCGATGGTGATGCAGTTGAAGCTCTTTTCGACCGCGTAGCGCATGCTGCGCTTCATCTCGTCCTTGCCGACTTTCGCGTCGGTGGTGATGAAGCAGAGCATGGTGGCCATGTTCGGGCAGATCATGCCCGCGCCTTTGGCGATGCCGCCGATGCGGAAGCTGCCGTGTTTGCCCACGGGCACCTCGATGGCGAAGGTCTTCGGCCGCGTATCGCTGGTCATGATCGCGCGCATGGCGTCCTCGCTGCCGTCGTTGTTCAGCTTGGCGACTGCATCCGGCACCTTGGGGAGAATGCGTTCAATAGGCAGCGGCATGCCGATGATGCCGGTGGAGCAGACGAGCACCTGACGCATTTTCACGCCGATTTCCTCGGCCACGGCCTTGGTCATCGCCTTGGCGTCCTGGATGCCCTGCACACCGGTGCAGGCGTTTGCATTGCCACTGTTGGCAATGATGGCGCGGGTGTCGCTCTCCTTGATGTGCTGCTGGCAGACACGGACACATCCGGCGCGGACCTTGTTCGTGGTGAAAACAGCATCGGTGACGGTTGGCGCGTCCGAAACGATGAGCGCGAGGTCGAGGCGCGTGGCCTCAGGATTCTTGATGCCGCAGGTCACGGCAGAGGCGCGGAACCCCTTCGCCGCGGTGACTCCCCCGTCGATGACTTTGAAAGGTGTGCGGCCCTTGCAGGGGTCGTCTTCGTGTCTGTGCAGCATGTCAGATGTTCAGCAGGCCTGCGGTGGCCTCGAAACCGCAGATGAGGTTCATGTTCTGCACGGCCTGGCCGGAGGCGCCTTTGCCGATATTATCTTCCGTGCTCATCAAAATGAGTTGTCCCGCGCGGGCGTCATAAGACCAGCCGATGTCGATGAAGTTCGTGCCGGTGACGTTTTTGGTGTCAGGAGACTGGTTCACGCCGAGCAAACGCACAAACGGCTGCGAATCATAGGCCGCATGCAACGCTGCGCCGATTTGATCCACCGTCACACCGGGCTTGAGCTGCGCAAACGTGGTTGTGCAGATGCCGGAATGCGTTGGCATGAGATGCGGCACAAAGGAAAGCTTCACTTCGCGTCCGGCGGCGATGGCAAGTTCCTGACCGATTTCGCTCAAGTGCCGATGCAGCGGCACGGAATAGCTGCGCACGCTGTTCTGCACCTCGCAGAAGAGCAGCGGGATGCTTTCCTTGCGTCCTGCGCCGCTCGCGCCGCTCATGCTGGCGACTGAGAGAGGAGCATCCGCGAGCAATCCGGCCTCCAGCAGCGGAATGAGTGGCAGCAGGATGCTGGTGGGATAACAGCCCGGGCAGGCGATGAGCCGGGCAGTCTTGATCTGCTCCGCACGCACCTCGGGAAGCGCATAAACGGCTTCGTCGAGCAGTTCCGGCGCGGGATGCGCATGACCGTAGAATTCTTCATACAACGCGGCACTGCGCAGCCGGAAGTCGGCGCTGAGGTCGATCACTTTCAGGCCGAGTTCGAGCAGCGGCTTCGCGTATTCCGACGCCACGCCATGCGGCACGGCGAGGAAGGCGATTTCCGCGCCAGCGGCCTTCAACGCATTGGCATCCGGCGCGGTGAATGTCAGTGAATCCGCCACACCGACGCCACGGAAGCGCGGAAACTCCTTGGACAGCGGTTTTCCGGCCAGCGACCGCGAAGTCACCGCCACGAGCTGGGCGTTCGGGTGGCGCAGCAGCAGGCGCAGAAGCTCGGCTCCTGAATAACCACTGGCTCCAACGACGGCGACTTTGACTAATGCAGACATATTGCGGGGGGCGGAGTATGAGATGACGCAGGATTCGCGCAACTCTGAAAACGTTCATTTCGATGCCGCCGCAGCATGCATCGTGCCGCTTGTCAGAGGGCCTGGCCTCGCGCACTGTTCCGGCCCCTGATGAGCGATTCCACGCCCGAGACACCTGAAGCCGACAAGCCCACACCGCCGCCCCCCTCCACGCCTGAGGAGGTCACGCGCAAGCTGGAGGATTTCATCAAGAACACGCTCGGCGGCCAGGTGCTGTTTACTCGCATCGACGGGCCGGGGGCTCGCCGTCCGCAGGAAGGCGGGGAGGACAAGCCTGCCGACGAGCCGCAACCGGACAACAGCGCCGCCTTTGAGTTCACTTACAAGCCTGCGGACATCAAGGCACACCTCGACCGCTACGTGATCCGGCAGGACGAGGCCAAAAAGGTGCTCGCCACCGCCGTGTGCGACCACTACCACCACGCGCGCATGCTGCGGGAACATCGCGAATCCGACGAGCCCGGCCCGCGCCTCGAGTTCTCGAAGCAGAACGTCATCATCATCGGCCCGACAGGCGTGGGGAAGACTTACCTCGTCAAACACATCGCCGATCTCATCGGCGTGCCGTTTGTGAAGGCTGACGCGACGAAATTCAGCGAAACCGGCTACGTCGGCGCGGATGTGGACGATCTGGTGCGCGATCTCGTGGCGAAGGCGAATGGCGACATCGAACTGGCCGAGCACGGCATCATTTATCTCGATGAAATCGACAAGATCAGCAGCGGCCCGGAGAAACTGGGCCGCGATGTGAGCGGACGTGGCGTGCAGACGGCGCTGCTGAAGCTCATGGAGGAGACGGAGGTGCCGCTCTACGCGCCGAACGACATCCGCAGCCAGATGCAGATGATGTTCGACACTCGCAAAGGGCGCACCGGCCGCGAGGTGGTGAACACGCGCAACATCCTCTTCATCGTCAGCGGCGCGTTCAGCGGCCTGGAGAAAATCATCGAAAAGCGCACGAACCGGAAGTCCATCGGCTTCGTCGCCGCGGACGCGAAAACGTCCGCGCCGGAGCACCTGTTCCGCGAGGCGCGCACGAAGGACTTCATCGACTTCGGCTTCGAGGCGGAGTTCATCGGCCGCCTGCCCGTGCGTGTCGTGTGTGATCCGCTCAGCGCGGACGACATGTTCCAGATCATGAAAAACTCCGAGGGCAGCCTCATCCGCCAGTATGAGCGCGAGTTCGCGGCCTACGGTGTGAAGGCTGTGTTTGACGACGACGCGCTGCGCGAGATCGCCAGCCGGGCCGAGGATGAAAAAACCGGCGCACGCGGCCTCGTGACCGCCTGGGAGCGCGTGCTGCGTGATTTTAAGTTTGAGATGCCCAGCCTCGGCCTGCCGGAGCTGCGCATCGATGGTGCTCTGGTCAAGAATCCAGAGGCGACGCTCGCAAAATGCCGCTCCGAGGCGGCCAGCCTCGCGGTCGAACTTGGCGCGGCGCATGCTGGCGAAGTGAAAGCCTTCGTGGAGCGATTCCAGCGAGAACACGGCTTCACGCTCGATTTTGATGCCACCGCCGTCGCCGCCATCGCCGCGCGCGCACAGCGCGAAGGCATGAGTGTCGAGGCGATGTGTGCGAGGCTGTTCAAAGACTATCCCTTCGGCTTAAAACTCGTCACACGAGCCACGAATGAGACGCGTTTCACCATTCCGGCTGACGCAATCGCGAATCCAGACAAGTTTGTCAGCGAGCTTGTCGTCAGCGCCTGCCGCGGGAACAATGACGAAACCAGAATTCCGAATGACGAATGAAGTCCAAATTCCCAGTGTTTCGATCTTTTGCGTCATTCGATGCTCGTCATTGATTCGTCATTCTAAACTCATCATTTGTCATTCTTCCACCCGACTCAACTGCTCATGAATCGTAACCACGCTGCCGCCATGTTCATCGGGGTGCTTGTGTGCATTCCGCTGCTGGCCTTGTATCATTTCGGTCTTTTCAAAAGCACGTCCGAATGGTTTGCCGCGCTTTATGCGCGCGGTTTCATCCTGCCGCAGGGCGGGCTGAAGCAGCCGGTCTGGCTGCAATACAGCTACTACACCATCATGGCGTTCGTGAGCGCGTGGGTGTGCATTGATATGATTTCGCAGTGGCGGCGCTTTGCATTCCTGCTCGGCGGCACGTTTCTTACCGCCACGTTCGGATGTCTCATGGCGATGAGCGGGGTGCTGTTCGAGCCGGTTTCAGGCTCGCTGGCGATCTGGATCGCCGGAATCGCGGGGATCGCCGTCGGCGGCTCGGTGGATGGCTACCGCCGTCATGCAATGCGTGAGTATTTCGTGGGCCGGCTGTCCACGAAGCTGTTCGAGGAACTGGTGGACCAGGGGAATCCTGGCAAAATGAACGAACGCCGCGAAATCACGGTGCTGACCTGCCGCCTGCTGAATCGTGTGGAGATTGCGACCGGTGTGGAGCCGAAGTATTTCGAGGATCTGGCCACTTACATCCAGCGCAGCGTGTCGGAGTTCCTCATTTCACGCGGCGCCTACCTGGATGACTGCGACGCGCGGCAGGTACGCGTGTTTTTCGGCTTTCCACTCACGGACGAGCATCACGCGCTGCACGCCGTGCAGGTGGCCGCGGTGCTGCGCACCCACCTGACCACACTGATGCGCGAGGTGGAGACGCGCTTTGGCAAGCGGCCTCAATTTGGCATGGCCCTGTGCAGCGGGCCGGCAGTGTGCGGGTTGTTTGGCGCGAACCGCTTCGAGAGCTTCAGCGCCGTGGGAGACGCTGTGGACAACGCCACCCGCCTTTGCAACCTGAACTCCGAATACGGCAGCAAGGCGCTGCTCAGCGCGCGCACCTACACGCTGGTGAAGGACAACGCCGAGGTGCGCCCGATGGAGATGGTCAGTGTCTCCGGCTCGAATCAAATGAGCGAGGTCTATGAGCTGCTGGCCGAGAAAGGCACGCTCACCGACCAGGAAACCCGCGCGCGCGATGCCTTCTGGCAGGGCGTGGTGCAGTACCGCAAGGGCGACCTGCAACAGTCGCTCGAAAGCTTCAAGAGTGCCGTCATTGAGGATCGCGAGGACGCGCCGCTGAAATACTTCATGGAGCGTGTCGAGGCCGCGCTGAAGGAGAAGGTCGTTCCCGAGAAAAAGACGCCCAAACACGCTCGCAAACTCGCCGCCACCTGATTTCGCCGCCGTGCGCATCGATTATCCGCCAGCCATCCAGCGCCTCGTGGCCCAGCTCAAGGCCCTGCCCGGCCTCGGCCCGCGCAGCGCGGAGCGCCTGATGCTCTGGCTGCTGCAAATGCGCGACGAACGGATCTCCTCGCTGATGACCTCACTCGGCGAGGCCAGGGAACGCATCACGCCGTGCCCCGACTGCGGCTTCTTCATTGAGAGCGGCAGCGCCTGCCTGCTTTGCGGTGATCCGCGACGCCAGCGGAGGCTGCTGTGCGTCGTCGAGCAGGCTGCCGATGTGCTGCGGCTGGAGCGCAGTGGCGCGTTTCAAGGACTTTATCATGTCCTCGGTGGTCGTTTGTCCCCGCTCGACAACGTGACGCCCGAGGACCTGCGTATGGAATCGCTGGTGAAACGCGTGAGCGATTTGCAGGCAGAGGAGGTCATCCTGGCCCTGGGTTCCGATGTCGAAGGCGAGGCAACCGCCAGCTACATCGCTGAGATGCTGCGAGCCTCAGGCGTGGCGATATCCAGACTCGCCCAGGGCATGCCTGCCGGCGGCGGGCTCGACCACGTCGATGAACTCACGCTGTATCAAGCCTTGCACGGACGGCGGAAGCTCGGCTAGCATTTTCGATCCATCATCCCATGAACTACCACATCGCACGCAACGGCCAGCAGACCGGTGTTTTCACCGAGGAAGAAATTCAACAAGGCGTCACGACCGGCCAGTTTCTGCCGGACGACCTGTGCTGGTCCGAGGGCATGGCGGACTGGCAGCCATTGGGTTCGAAGTTCGCCACAACTCCCGCAACGCCGGCGTTTTCGGCAGCTGCGAGCGCGGCACCTGCATTCAATCCGTATGCGGCACCCCAGGCGAACATCGTGACGACGGCGATGGCGCCGCGGTTCACACTGGCATCGCGCGGAGGCCGTCTTGGCGCGGCATTGCTCGACAGCCTGGTGGGCTTGCTGGTCGTCGGGCTCCCGGTGATTTGCGGCGCGGTCATGATCGACTCCAAGGCAGACAGCCCTGAGCAGGCTTTCTCGATGGCATCCATCATCTGTTTTGTGATCGCCGGGCTGGGGTTTGTCGGCCTGACCATCTACAACATCGTCCTGCTTGCCACGCGGGGGCAGACGATTGCCAAAAAGTGGCTCGGCATCCGCATCGTCACGCATCCGGATGGACAGAATCCCGGTTTCGTAAAGGCGTTCCTGCTGCGGTCATTTGTGAATGGCATCATCGCCCAGTTCGTGCCGCTGTATCCGATCATCGACGCCTGCTTCATCTTTCGCGAGGACCAGCGCTGTTTGCATGATCTGATCGCGGACACCACGGTGATCGAAGAGGACAAGACTCCGTGAGACAAGGCACGCCGGCGCTAATTTGCTGGACAAAATGCTTGCCGCTAATTTAAAGAAGGCGCATGAGCCAGTTCCACATCGCACGCGACGGCCAGCAGCTTGGTGTTTACCCCGATCAAGACGTTGAGTCAGGCCTCGTATCAGGCACGATCAAACCGGACGATTTGTGCTGGACCGAGGGCATGGCGGACTGGCAGCCAGTCAGCAGCCGTTTCGCGGCCCCCGCTGCTCAATTGTCAGCGCCCGCGGCATTCAATCCCTACGCGGCACCAACCGCGAATGTGGTGAAGTCAGCCTCTGGGGCCGTGACACTCGCTTCACTCGGCCTGCGTTTCGGTGCAGCGATGCTGGATGGCCTGATTCAAGTGGTGGTGCTGCTGCCAGTGATCATCCCTGCGGTGATGCTGGATGCGAAGAACGGCGGTGAAATGTCGCCGACGATGGGGATTTCGATGGGTGTCGGTCTCCTCGGCCTGCTCGGGCTGCTGGTGTACAATCTCGTGCTGCTGGCCACACGCGGGCAGACACTGGGCAAGAAGCTGGTGGGCACCCGCATTGCCACGTATCCCGGCGGCGAGAAGCCCGGATTTGTGAAGGCCTTCGTCCTGCGTGCATTCGTCGTGGGCATCATCGGTGCAATTCCACTGATCGGCCCCGTCTTTTCGCTCGTGGACATCTGTTTCATCTTCAGATCCGACCATCGCTGCATTCACGACCTCATTGCTGGCACACACGTGCTTGAAGGCCAGCCGCCAGAGGCGTGATCACGCCAGCCCCAACGCGGCGACCTGATCCTCATCAAGGCCGAGATAGTGGCCGAGTTCGTGAAGGAACGTGATGCGCACCTCGTCGCGAAACGTTTTCAGATCGCCTTCACAATCGTCCCATAGGTTGTCGAGGAAGAGGCGGATGCGCGGCATCTCATCCGGAGTGGAGGGCTGCGAATCACAGCGGGCATTCCCCTCGAACAATCCCAGCAGGTCAGGATCGAGGTCGGGTTCGATGTCGAGCAGCGCGTCCATTTCAGCGAACTCGATGGTGCAGGCGGCTGCTTCATCGCGAATCTCCGGCGGCAGCAAAGCCAGTGTCGATTTCACGATACTGCCGGCGATGGATTCAAGGCGTTCGAAACGCATGTGGGCTCACTTCTTCGCGGTTTGGGGCTTCTTTTTGAGCGCCTCAATCTCCTTTTGCTGATCCTCGGTCTTCTTTTGGAGCTGCTGCACGCGGTCCCAGAGTTTTTTGAGGTCGGCAGGACTGTCGAGGCCGGCGCGGATGTCCTGCGCGGCCCTGGCGGCAGCTTCACGCACGGGATCGATGCGGTCACCGCCGCTGATGGCAAGGATGAGGTCGAGCAGACCGAGCGCCCTCGGATCACGCAGCGTACCGAGCGCCTTCACGGCAGCCACGCGCCACTCACGGCGCGGATCGCCGAGCTTTTCGCCGAGAAAGTCACGAATTTCGTCTCGCTGCGCATTCGTGGGGCGGCGGGCGAGGAAGGCGAGGGCGTCGAAGGCGGCTGCGACATCGCGCCCGCGCAGATCGTGGGGTTGTTTCAAGCGCGCGAGAATGTCCGGCGCAGCGGATTCATCATCCTGGGCGCGCAGGGCCTTGATGGCAGCGAGCTCGAGCATGCCTTGATAGCTGCGGCCCTCGACTTGCTTCTTCAGCATCCCGGTGATTTCCGCCTCTCCAGGCTGCGCTCCCCAGGATTCGATGATCGTGGCGAGGATGACCGGGTTTTTCTCGGCCTGGGCCATTTTCCACAGCGTCTCGCGAGTTTCGGTCACATTCAGGCTGGCCAGCGCCTGCACGACCGCACGGCGAGTGCGTGCGTGCTTTTGATTGGCGCTGCTGGCGATCAATTCTCTTCGTGCTTCGGGTGTGCCGAGCTTGGCGAGCACTTTCGCGGCTTCACTACGCACAGCGTATGAGGGGTCATCACGCAGGAGTTTGCCGAGTTTGACGATGTGACGCTCGCCCAGCGTGCGCACGGCCAGAAGGCGGCCAATCACGTCGGATTCGAGCTGTTTGTCGAGCATCGGTCCTGGCGGCGTGAATGTGATCTTCGCCAGCACGGTGTAATCCGGGTCAACACGCACAAGTTCCGGCTGCGCGGGCAGCGCGAAGTGAAAATCCTCCGCTTCCTTGCTCACATCCATGGTGAACTGCAGCGGTTCCCTCTTTCCTGCGATCATGAAGCTCACCGGCAGCGGCACACGGAAAAGTCGCACCTGCTCGCTGAGCTTCTGCGTCTGATGGACAGTGATTTTCGCGAGTTTGGACGACGCATCCCACGCGTAGTCGATTTTCAACTCCGGCACGCCGCCATGATGCAGCCATTGATCGAAGAACTGGTCAAACGACAGGCCGCTGACTTCTTCGATGACGTCCTCAAGGTCATCGGTGCTCACGATGCCATTGCGATGACGTTCCAGGTAGGCCTTGATGCATTGGCGATACAACTCCGCGCCAAGCTGGCTGCGCAGCATGTGCAGCACCCACGCACCCTTCGGATAAGCCCGCGTGTCGAACTGCTGCATGGGATCGGCGTAGTCACGCCAGACAATCGGCCGGGTGTCGTTGGATTGGAGGACCCCCTCCGCTTCCTGCCAAAGGGCCAGCTTCATCGCGTCACCGCCGAGCTTCTGCTCCTCGTAGAGGATCGTGTAGTAGCTGGCGAAGCCCTCGTTGAGCCAGATATGCGCCCAATCGCGACAGGTGACAAGATCACCGAACCATTGGTGCGCTGTCTCGTGCGCGTCGAGCTCATGCAGTGAGCGCAGCTCCTCCGTGTCCGAATTGAAAAGCATGTCGGCGGCCTCAAACGTGCAACTCGTGTTCTCCATGCCGCCCGCGAGGAAGTCGAGGCAATAGACCTGCCAGTATTTGTCCCACGCGAAAGGCACGCCGATCTCCTTCTGGTAAAACTCGATGATCTTCCGCGTGTCAGCAAACGCGTTCGCCGCCTGATCTTTGTGCGACGGCGGCACGAGCATGGCCAGCGGCAGTTTGCCGGCCTTGTCCTCAAGCTTGTGAAAATAGCCCGCCGCCAGCGCGATGAGGTAATTCACGTGCGGCTTGTCCTGCATCCAGTGAAACGCCTCAAGGCCGTTCGCATCCGTCATCTCACTCTTCAGCGTGCCATTGGAAACCACAGTCATGCCTTTCGGCACATGGCAGATCACCTCGCTGGTGAAGCGCTCGTTGGGATAATCGTAGCTCGGAAACCAGAAGCGATGCAGCTCGGCCTCGCCCTGGCTCCAGACTTGGGTGTCGCCATCCTTGTAGCCCATCTCCGGCGTGCGAAAATACAAGCCGTGCTCCGGCTGTGCGGAATATCGAACGGTGAGCGTGACCTCGGCATCGGGTGCGGCCGGATTCACGAACGTGACGACCAGCTTCTCATTCGTCACCTCGTGCTCGGCCACCTTGGCACCCTCCGCCTTCACTTCGAGGATCTTCAAATCAACAGCGTCGAGTTCCAGCTTTGCCAGCGGCAGCGCAATGGGCTTGAGCTTCATCGTCATCGTGCCCACGACAGTTCGTTTCGCGAAATCCGGCGTCACATCAAGCTTCACATGCAGGATGTCGGCACGCCGGTCGCGCGCATACTTGCGCCCGGCGACGAGCTTGATCGGCTGTGGGAGCAGATGTTTCTCACAATTCCGGCATTCAAAGGAATCCGCGGCGGCAATCGAGGCAATGGTCAGAAGGAAAAGGGCGGGGCGCATGGTGGAGTGAGCATCTTGAACGTCCGGATGAATGACAAGCTTAAACCGGAAGGAGAGGTTCTGTGGGGCCGTATTGCCGTCATGCTCACGTTTTCCGACCCGGGCCATGGCTTCTCGCGCCTTCCAAGGCGCGATTTCCTGCGCATTGGCGGACTGGGACTCGGCGGGCTCGGTTTGGGCGATCTGATGGCGGCCTCACAGAAAAGACTGGTCAAGGACAAGTCGGTCATCTTCCTCTTCATGCACGGCGGACCGTCGCAGTTCGAAACTTTTGATCCGAAGATGGAGGCGCCCTCGGAGATCCGCAGCGTCACGGGCGAGATCAAAACCACGCTGCCCGGCATCACGTTTGGCAGCACGTTTGAACGGCTGGCGAAGCTGGCACACAAGTTCAGCATTGTGCGCTCCTTTGTCACCGGCGACGCCGTGCACGACATCAAGACCATCGTCGGCAAGGACACGATGAAGGCCAATCTAGGCTCGCTCTACTCGCGGATCGCCGGTCCCTTGCGCAAAGGCAGTGCCATGCCGACGAACGTGGCGCTGTTTCCGCAGTCGGTGGATGCGAAATCAGGGCCGGCCATCAAGCAGTTCGGTGATTTCACCGCCAGCGGGGAGATGGGGGCGACCTACCAGCCTTTCGTGCCGGGCATGAGCGGCGGAGCGCAGGCGGACATGACACTGAGCCTGCCTCAGACACGTCTGGATGACCGCCGCATGCTGCTGTCCTCGCTCGATGATTGGAAAAGGCAGATGGACGCGACCGAGGCGGTGGGAGGCATGTCGGAATTTCAATCGCTCGCCTTCGATGTGCTGCGTCGCGGTGTTTCGGATGCGTTTGATCTCTCAAAAGAAGATCCGCGGCTCATCGCCCGCTACGACACCGCGCCATTGCTGCCAAAGGACCGCATCAGCACGGAGTGGCGGAATCGCGAGCATTACGCCGACAACGCCGCTACGCTCGGTAAACTGCTGCTCATGGCGCGTCGCCTTTGTGAGCGCGGCTGCGGTTTCGTCACCGTCACCACCAGCTTCGTCTGGGACATGCACGCCGATATCAATAACGCGCCGGTGCGCACGGGCATGGATTATGTGGGCCGGCCTTTCGACCATGCCGTTTCCGCTTTGATCGAAGACATCGAGGCACGCGGTCTCAGCGAGAAGATCATGCTCGTCTGCTGTGGCGAGATGGGGCGCACGCCCAAACTCAACGCGAAGGGCGGACGCGATCACTGGGGCGGCCTCGCTCCGCTCATGGTTTACGGTGGCGGCCTGAAAATGGGCCGCGTCATCGGCCAAAGTGCACGCAACGGCGGCGAACCATCCTCCCAGCCCGTCACCATTCCCGATTTGATCGCCACCATCATGCACACGCTTGTCGATGTTGGCGAGGCACGCGTCACCGACGGTCTGCCGCAAAGCCTGTTGAACGTCCTCTCACGCGGCGAACCAATCCGAGGTCTGGTTTGAATCTCTGTCATGCGCACCCTTCTCTTCCTCCTTCTTTCCGCGCTTTCACTCGTTCGCGCCGCCGATCCGGTCACGCGCACGTTTTATGTGTCAGGCGTCGAATGTGGAAGCTGTGTGTATGCGGTGCAGCAATCGGTGACCGAGACGAAGGGCGTTGCCGATGTGATGGTGGTGCAATTGATCGACGCATTTGCCAAGGTGACCTTTGATCCCAAGATCGTGAGTGATCAGCAGATCGCCCAGGCGGTGCGTGAGGCGTATCCGCTGCATGGCATGCCCTACCTTGCTACATTGAAGCTGCGCATGCCGGGCTATGCGCAAAATGCTGCGAAAGTGGACGGCCTGTTCGCAGCCTGGAAGCAATCCGTGACGATGGAGGTGACCGACAAGGCGAAAGGAGAACTCGTCATTCACTTCCTGCCACTGGAAGCCGGTGCCAAAAAAGCAGTGCCGCAAGGGTGGAGTCTTGTGAAGCTGACGGAAGCAACGAAGCGACTCGGACTGGAGTTCACCTTGGAGACTGAAGGTTAGGCGATCTTCAATACCCCAACCATGGACCGAGCCAGCGTTCCATTTCTTGGACGGTTTTGCCTTTGCGTTGCGCGTAGTCTTCGACCTGGTCTTTGCCGAGGACGCTGATGCCGAAGTAGTGGGACTCGGGGTGGGCGAAGTAGAGGCCGCTGACGGCACTGCCGGGGTGCATGGCCATGCTTTCGGTGAGTTCGACGCCGGTTTTGGCGGTGGCGTCGAGAAGGGCGAAGAGGATGGGCTTCTCGGTGTGGTCGGGCTGCGCGGGATAACCGGGCGCGGGGCGGATGCCGCGGTATTTTTCCTTCACGGTGTCCTCCATCGAGAGATCGCCGGGCTTTTCGTAGCCCCAGGCGAAGCGGGCTTGTTGATGGAGGTATTCGGCGAAGGCTTCGGCAAGGCGGTCGGCGACGGCTTTGGTCAAAATGCCGTGGTAGGGATCGTGCGCGGCGTCGAACTCCTTCGCGAATTCATCCGCGCCGTGGATGCCGACGGCGAAGCCGCCGATGTAGTCAGCGCGGCCGCTGGACTTCGGCGCGACGTAATCGCTGAGGGCGTAGTTGGCGGTGTCTTTTTTGATGACCTGCTGACGCAGCGTGTGGAAGACGGTCTTCACGCTGCTGCGGGTCTCGTCCGAATAGACTTCGATGTCGTCGCCGAGGCTGTTGGCGGGGAAGAAGCCGAACACGCCGCGGGCCTGGAAGCGTTTCTCGGCGATGATGCGGTCGAGCAGGGCCTGGGCGTCGTTGTAGAGCTTGAGGGCTTCGGCCTCGGCTTTGATCTTCATCTCGGCGTCTTCATGCGCGGAGGAGAAGCGCTTGTCAGCAGCGATCCAGCGTCCGCGGAGTTCCCACGAGTGGAAGAAGGGCGACCAGTCGATGAAGCCGCGCAGCGTGGCGATCAAATCCGCGCCTTCATACGTTTTCGTGCCGGTGAACGACGGCGCGGCGATGTCCTGCGTGCTCCAGTCAAACTTCTGCGCTTTCTCACGCGATTCGGCGAGGCTGAGGAGCTGGCGGTCCTTCTTCTTGCCGTATTCTTCGCGGAGACGGGCGTGACGTTCTTCGTTTTGCTTCACAAAGCCTTCGCGCTGGTCCTCGCTGATGAGCGAGGTGGTCACGGGCACGCTGCGTGAGGCATCGAGCACGTGAACGATGGGTCCGCTGTATTTCGGCGCGATCTTGATGGCGGTGTGCGCGGGGCTGGTGGTGGCTCCGCCGATCAAAAGCGGCTGCTTGAAGCCGAGGCGCTCCATTTCGGAGGCCACGTGCACCATTTCATCGAGCGAGGGCGTGATGAGGCCGCTCAGGCCGATGACATCCGCACCGACTTCGATGGCTTTGTCGAGAATCTTCTGGCACGGCACCATGACGCCCATGTCGGTGACTTCGAAGCCATTGCAGGCCAAAACGATGCCGACGATGTTTTTGCCGATGTCATGCACATCGCCCTTCACGGTGGCGAGCACGATTTTGCCGGCGCTGCGCTGCGCGGGGTTGGCGAGCTTTTCCTGCTCCATGAAGGGTTGCAGGTAAGCGACGCTCTGCTTCATCACGCGGGCGCTCTTCACGACCTGCGGCAGGAACATTTTGCCGGCGCCAAAGAGGTCGCCGACGACGCTCATGCCGTCCATGAGCGGGCCTTCGATGACACTGAGCGGCTTGCCGAGTTTCGCCAGCGCCTCGGCGGTGTCTTCGTTGATGAAATCGGTGATGCCTTTGAGCAATGCGTGCTCGAGTCGCTTCTCGACGGGGGCTTCGCGCCAGCTGAGATCGACTTCGGTCTTCTTCGCGCTGCCGGCCTGGCCTTTGAACTGCTCGGCGTAATCGACGAGGATCTCGGTGGCATCGGGGCGACGATTCAAGATCACGTCCTCGACCTTCACGAGCATCTCCGGCGGGATTTCCTCATACACTTCGAGCATGCCGGCATTCACGATGCCCATGTCCATGCCTGCTTTGATGGCGTGATACAAAAACACGCTGTGCATGGCTTCGCGCACCTTGTTGTTGCCGCGGAAGCTGAAGCTGATGTTGCTGACGCCGCCGCTGACTTTGGCGTAAGGCAGGTTTTCTTTGATCCAGCGCGTCGCGTTGATGAAATCGACGGCGTAGTTGTTGTGCTCCTCGATGCCGGTGGCGACGGTGAGGATGTTGGGATCGAAAATGATGTCCTCAGGCGGGAAACCGACCTCATCGACGAGGATGCGATACGCTCGCTCGCAGATGCGGATCTTGTCCTCGTAAGTCGCGGCCTGGCCTTGCTCGTCGAAGGCCATCACGACGGTGGCAGCGCCGTATTGTTTGATCTTCGTGGCGTATTCTTTGAACTTCGCCTCGCCTTCCTTCAGCGAGATGGAGTTCACGATGCCCTTGCCTTGCAGGCACTTCAGACCGGCCTCGATGATCTCCCACTTCGAGGAATCGACCATGATGGGCACCTTGTTCACCTCCGGCTCGGTTTGCAGGAGGATCAAAAACTTCGTCATCATCGGCACGCCGTCGATGAGGCCCTCGTCCATGCAGACGTCGATGACGTTCGCGCCGCTCTCGACCTGCTGACGCGCGATGGCGACGGCTTCCTCGAGTTTGTTTTCCTTGATGAGCTTCGCGAATTTCGGCGAGCCGGCCACGTTCGTGCGCTCGCCGATCATGAGGTAGTTCGAGCCGGGGCTCAGCACATACGGCTGCGAGCCGCTGAGGCGCATCGTGTGCGGATCGGCGGGGATTTCACGCGGCGCGAGACCTTCCACGGCCTTCGCGATCGCGGCGATGTGCGCGGGTGTGTTGCCGCAGCAGCCGCCCATGATGTTCACGAAGCCGCTGCCCGCGAAATCCTTCGCGTAGCCCGCCATGTCCGGCGGCAGCAAATCGAAGCCCGTCGGCGCGAGCGGGTTCGGCATGCCGGCGTTCGGATACGCGGAGACAAAGCAATCCGCCTTCGCCGAAAGCTCTTCGAGGAAGGGTCGCATCTTGTCCGGGCCGAGCGAGCAGTTCAGGCCGATCGACAGCGGCTTCACATGCCGCATGGCATTCAAATACGCCTCCGTGATCTGGCCGGAGATCATCGTCTCACCGCCCGGGCCGACCGCGGCGCTGATCTGCACCGGCAGCTCAATTTTGTCCTCTTCAAACACCTCGCGGATCGCGACCAGCGCGGTCTTCGCATTCAACGAATCGAAAATGGTCTCGACGAGCAGCGTATCGACGCCACCGGCGATCAAGGCGCGGACTTGATGCTTATACGCGGCCTTCACCTGATCGAATGTGACGTAGCGGAAGCTCAGATCGGTCAAATCCGGGAACTGCGAGAGCGACACCGTCATCGGCCCGATGGCCCCGGCGACGTAGCGCTTCCGTCCGGTCTGCTCGCCGACGATGTCCGCCCATTTGCGGCACTGCTTCGCCGACTCGAAATTGATCTCCCACGCGAGGTCATTCAGAAATTTGTCCTCAATGATGCTCTGGAAGAATTCCGGGCACTTCTTGCCCTCCCGGAAGAATTCCGCCTGCGCGATGCTCGTGCCGGAAAAGGTGTTCGTCTCGATGATGTCCGCCCCGGCTTCGAGGAAGCGCTTGTGAATGTCCTCGATGATGTCCGGCCGCGTGATCGAGAGGATGTCGCCGTTGTTCAGGATGTCCTTCTCGTTGTCGCGAAAGCGCTCGCCGCGAGCGGAGGCCTCATCGAGCACGCCCTTGGCCTTGTACTCACGAATCGTGGTCCCCATGGCCCCATCGATGACCAGGATACGCTGGCGCATGGCGGCTTCGAGTTCAGGGCGGTAGTTCGGACGGACGGGCATGGTGGAAACTAGCGTCGGAGATGGAGAGGTCAATCATTCATATCAACGCATCATGTTTTGAACATGTGAGCTAATTTCTAATTTACAGGACAGGAATCCGTTATATCGCCACCCATGCCCGCCAAACGCAAGTCCGCACCCGTCGAGTCCAGCCCCGAGGCCATCAATGAAAACCTCGGCAAGCGCGTGAAGAAGCTTCGCACCGACCGCGGCTGGTCGCTGGAGGAACTCGCCACCGCCAGCGGTGTGAGTCGGTCGATGCTCAGCGAAATCGAGCGCGAAAAGGCGAATCCGACCCTGACCGTGACCTTCCGCATCGCGCGTGCCTTTGGTATGACGTTGCAAGAGCTAATTGAGAGTGCGGAAACCAGCGCGTCGAAAATCCAGGTTATCCGCGCCAATGACCGCGCCCAGGTCTATCGCAGCGACAAGCAGTGCGAAATCCGCACACTCTCGCCGCTGAATCTGGAAAAGGACGTCGAGTTCTATGAGCTCTCGTTGAAGACAGGCGGCGCGCTGCGATCGCAGCCGCACTTTGAGGGTACGCGTGAGTTCTTGACCGTCGAAGAAGGCAGCGTGCGCATCGAATCCGATCAGGACGTCGAAGAACTCGGCAAAGGCGACTCCGGCACTTACCGCGCCGACGTGCCCCACGCCATCGTGAACACCGGCAAGGCCGACGCGCTGGTGTTCTTGGTCGTGATTTATCGTTGAGACATTTCCCAACCCAACCATGCACTCCCATCAAACTCTGTCCTCTCCGCCTCTTTGCCCCTCTGCGGTTAAAGAGAACGTCCTGTTGGCTCGATTTTGCCGCAGAGGGGCAAAGAGGCGGAGGAGGCAAAGATTTGTGAGCTTCGGTTTGGCATTCCTCGCCTTCACTGCTGCCGTAAACGCCCAAATGCCACCCGCGCTCGTGAATGCGGAACGCGCCAAAATCCTCGAAGGCGTCAAATCAGTGCCGAAGGCTGGAGCGCCGGGACCCATCGGCATCTGGGGCAACATCGCGTTTCCGATTCTCTCCGCGCCGGACAAGGACGGTGTCGAGATCGCTGTCGCCGCTGCGGCAGGCTATGCAAAAGGCCGCGTCATCCTGTTCGGTCACAACAGCTACCTCAGCGGCAGCGCGGGCGGCGATCACGCGCAGCTCATCGAGAACTGCGTGAAGTGGGCAAGCAACAAGGCGAAGCCGCGCGTGGGCCTCAAGGGTGTGAAGGGCGATGTCCTGGCACAGCGCGGCCTCAAGGCGGAAGAGTTCAGCACCGTGGAGAAGAAAAATCTCTCCGACTACGATGTGGTCATCGTCAATATCCAAGGCATCACCAGCGAGGAGGAGGGAGCCGCGCTGGCGGAATATGTCAAAGGTGGTGGCGGATTCATTGGCGGGATGACCGGCTGGGCTTACAGTCAAACCAGCGGCGGGAAGGATCTCGCCATCTCGCATGGCGTGAATCAGGCGCTAATGCCGGCCGGTATTGCGATCACGGACATGAGCGCGTTTGACCAGCTCCGCGGCTTCGACGCACGCGTCGAGCTGCCGCAGTTCATGAACGCGTCCGACGCCATCACCGCGATCAAAAAACAGCGCGAGGGCGGACCGGCGCTCACCGCGGAGCAGATGAAGCAGGGCATGAACGCGATTCAGATCGCCATGGCCGCGCAACCGCCAGATCGCAGCAACCTGAAGAACGCCGTGACCGCCGCACTCGGCAACGCAGGCTCCGATGCGCCTGTTCCAACCAAACAAGCACCGCTCACCGACACGCAGCACGCCGCCGCGCGTCTGCGGCTCGGCATGGAGACGCGCGTGCTGCGTCTCGCAGGAGCCGAAGGCATCAAGGCGCATCCAGCACACGTCGAATTCCCTGGCAAAGCACCCGCCGACGCGCCGCACACCACCGGCGAGATCAAAGTCACGCCAAGCATCCCTGGCTGGACCAGCACCGGCCTCTACGCCGCCGCTGGCGAGGTCATCACCGTCACGCTGCCGGAAAAATTTGCCGACAAAGGCTACGCCGTGCGCATCGGCTGCCACAGCGACACGCTTTATCATCTCGACAAATGGCAGCGCGCGCCCGACATCACGCGCAGCGACACGCTCGGCACCGGAACGACGAAAACCGCCAGCGCCTTCGGCGGATTGATCTACATCGAAGTTCCCGGTCGCGCGAAGGACGACGAGCCGTTCACCGTGACGATTCAAAACGCGATTCCTGCGCCGCTGTTTGTGCTCGGTCAGGATGACGACGCGAAGTGGAAGGAAATCCGCATGCGGCCCGCCCCATGGGCCGAACTAGCCTGCGACAAGATGATTGTGAGCTGCCCCACCGAGGTCGCACGCACGATCAATAATCCCACACAGCTCATGGAGTTCTGGAAAAAAGTCGTCGAGGCGCAGGACGACGTTTCAAATCAAACCGCCGAACGCAAGCGCCCCGAACGCATCGTGGCCGACGTGCAGATCAGCGCCGGCTACATGCACAGTGGCTATCCGATCATGATTCCGACCAGCGCCGCACCGGAGATGGTCACGCTGAACAAATTGAAATTCCCCGGCTGGGGTTTTTACCACGAAATCGGCCACAACCATCAGCGCGGCGATTTCACCTTCGACGGCACCGGTGAGGTCACGAACAATGTCATCGGCATGTACTGCTATGAGGCCGTGCTCGGCAAAGACTGGCTCATCGGCCACGGCGGCATCAGCGAGGAGTCGCGGAAGGAGCACATCCAGAAAATCAAAAAGGCATCCAACAAGTGGCAGGTGTGGAAGAGCGAGCCCTTCACCGCTCTCACTACCTACATCCAGCTCATTCAGGAGTTTGGATGGGACAGTTGGCGCCAGTATCTTTATAGTTTCGACGACACCAAATTTGGCCCCACACCCAAAGGAGACGACGAGCGCCGCGACCAGTTCCTCGTGCGCTACTCGAAGATCACGAACAAGAACCTCGGGCCGTTCTTTGACGCTTGGGGCATTCCGGTGAGCTCATCCGCGAAAGCGGAGGTGAGCAAACTGGACCAATGGATGCCGAAGGGGATGTAAAATATGTCTCATATCCCAGGGGCTGGATAGACAGTTCATGGACCAAATGATAAACTCGGCCAATGCCTCGTCTTTGGCCGGTTTGGATGTTCCTGCTGCTCGTTTCACCGCTTCGTGCGGAGTTTGAGACGATCTGGTCGCTGGGCGTTTGGGATGGTGATCCGGAGAACGAGTACGGGGCCGCCACGTGGCAGTACAACGCCGCTCCCGGCAGTGCGACAGACCTCGACAACGATTTCTACTTCGCCGGAACCTATCCGGCGCCCATCGGCACCGTGGCGGGGGAACCGCAGACAAATTTTGAGCAGGGCCTCGACGATGGAAACATGTCTGTGCGCCTGCATTTCAACCTGAGCCCGGCCCAGGCCACCAGCACGGCCCGGATGCGGCTGAACATGCACCAGGTGTGGGGCGGGTGGTGGAACGACGTCACCAACGATTACGGCGAAGGCTACGGCACGCACCAGTTCGAGGTGTATTGGAACGGTGTGCTGCTCAAGACGGTGGTTCACACCAAGGCGGACACGCTCATCGTCGAATCCAACGCGTCGGTGTTCAATCCGGTGGCTGGCGCGAACGTGCTGGAAATCCGCCGCGCACCTCCGCCCGCCTCCACGGCCGGCGGATGGATTTCCTTCGATGCGTTGTCGCTGGAACTGGATCCGCTGGCCACGCAGGACGTTGACGGTGATGGTCTGCCTCGTTGGTGGGAGCAGGATCATGGATTCAGTGACGCAGTGACGAACGCAACGCAGGACACTGACAACGACGGGCGCACGAATGCGCAGGAATTTGCCGACGGCACCGATCCGACCCAAAAGGACTCGGACGGTGACGGATTGAGCGATGGCGCGGAATTCGGCCTGGGCACGAATCCTTTGAACGTGGACACCGATGGCGACTCGCTTTCCGACAACCAGGAAACCAGTTCCAATCCCTTGCTGGCCGATTCCGATGGCGATGGCGCGGGTGATGCGTGGGAGCTGCGGACGAGTTATCTCGCAAATTCAGCCGCGAGCACACCTCCGGCTCAAACTGGCGTCATTGGCATCAACTTCGTGTCTGAATTGAATCCCGGAAACACGCTCGGCAGCGCGGAGGTGACCGGCGTGGTGCCGCAGCGTTTCTGGAACAATACCTGGCCGCTCACCAGTTGGCGCAACAAGACAGGCACGCATGGTGACATCATTTCGCCGACGGCAGATGTGATCGTGGACTGCGCGGGTTCGGCCACAGGCATGACGATGAGCTGGAATTTCCCGGACGGTGTCTGGGCCAACGGCCAGGTTGGCGGCTCCACGCAGAAGCTGCTGGATGGCTATCTCAACGTGTCGTCGGACACGCCCGGCAGCCTCACCTTGTCCGGCATTCCCTACGCCACGTATGATGTGATCGTCTATGTGGGTGATGTGTATGACGGCGCCGTTGACTATGTCCGGTTGAACGACAATCCGGCCACGGACCGCTGGTTTCTGAGCGCCAGCACCGCACCGCAGGCCCGGCTGGTCGAACTGGTGAAGTCGGACTCGACCAAACCGTGGAGCGCGAACGCGATTCGCTACCGCAATGTGACGGGAAGCAGTGTGAATGTGAAGATCGCACGCACAAGCTGGCACGAGGCAGGCATCCACGGCATCCAGCTCGTGAATGCCACGCTGGACAGCGACTCCGACGGCATGCCGGATGCCTTCGAGTGGCAGCATCAACTCTGGACCAGCGTGGCGGATGCGACGCTGGATCCTGATGGCGACGGTCTGACGAACCTGGCCGAGATGATCCGTGAAACCGATCCGCACAACGCCGACACCGACGGCGACGGTCTCAGCGACTCCGTTGAAACCAACACCACCATCTGGGTGAATGCAGGCAACACCGGATCCAATCCGTTGCTCACTGACACAGATGGTGACGGCCTCACCGATGGTGCTGAGGTGTCACTGCTGCCTGCGGCGACGAATCCCAATCTCACCGACACAGATGCAGACGGTCGCAGCGATCTGGAGGAGGTCCGCGGATGGACCAATCCGGTCGTGGCTGATGCTGTAAACGCGCTGATGCCGGTGGTGACGACCAGCCCGCGCACGTTTGATTGGGATGTCAGCAATGTGCAGATCGTGTGGGACCACTCCCGTGGCGGTGTGACTGACCAGAAGTCGGGTGATGCCTCGCTCATGAACTTCCAAGTGGTGAACTCGGCGAGCACAGGCAGCGATGCGTTCAATGTGGGAATTCGCGTGAAAGCCGGGCGCGTCACGCATTTCCTGTTCTCCAGCGCTAGTGGCGGCTTCAGCCATCCCGATGACGACACGTGGGACATCTGGGAAGCGGACTGGCAGGATTTTCCCACGGATCTGAGCGCGGCACTGGGCTTCAGCGGCGTGGGCACTCATGACATCAGCGACCGGTTGCGTTTCCGCATCCAGGGCAGCAGCACCGGCAGCCGCACGAACTGGAATTTCACCTTCACCATCACCAACCTCGACACAAGCACCACGGTGGTCAGCCGCAGCTTCAACGGATGTGCCCTGGCGCAGAATGTTCACGACAACTCCGTGACGTGGCAGGACCGCAGCGATCCGCCACAGACCAACCGCCTGGAAATCTGGCGGCACGATGGCGTCGCCGTTTACATCAACGCCACACCGCTTGAAAACACCACCGCGTTCGCCGCGTGGAAAGACAGCGATGAGGACGGCATGCCCGACGCGTGGGAGGATGCACACGGGTTGAACAAGAACTCCGCAGCGGATGCTGGTCTCGACGGCGATGGCGACGGTCTGACGAATGTGCGCGAGTGTCTGGCAGGCACGTTGCCAGATGATCCCGACAGCGATGATGATCTGGCCAAGGATGGCCTGGAGGCCGACAACGGCAGTGATCCATTGATTGCGGCCAGTCTGCCGCCGTTTTATCGCGGCGTGCCTGCGGGTGTCGTTGGCGAGGATTTAAACGGCAACGGCATGTCAGACGCGTGGGAGCTGTGGATCGGTCAGTTCGGCCTGTTTTCATCCAACGACGATGATGGCGATGGCATGACGAATGCCGCCGAGGCGCTCGCAGGAACGGATCCGCACGATGCCCTGTCACGCTTGTGGAGTGATGTGGTTCGCGGCAGCGGCATCCTCACGCTGCGCTGGCCCGCGCTGGCCTGGAAGCAGCATCAGGTGCTGCAGAGCACCAACCTTGCGTCGTGGAACGCGGCAGCGGGCACACCGGCGTTGGTGGGCAATGAGTACCAGCAGACCTTTACCATCAGCGGCTCGGGACTGTTCTACCGCGCCAGTGTGTCGAACTTGGACACCGACGCCGACGGAGTGAACGACTGGGCCGAGGCAGTGGTGCTCGGCTCGGCCACCAACAACGCCAGCAGCACCCGCAGCACTGTGAATGTCGATGTGGATGGCGACGGCGCGACGGAAACGACACTCAGCGGCGACCGCGTGACGATGATCGAGCAGCTTCAGGGCGCCAGCAGCGATGGAGGTTTCCCTGGCGGTGGCACGCCCGGCATCTCACGCGCGCAGGCGGCGCGGTTTTTGATGCAGGCATCGTTCGGTCCGACTCTTGAGGACATCCAGCGCGTGCAGGCTCTTGGCTTTGACGCGTGGATCACGGAACAAATGAGTCTGCCTCCCACCTGGCACGCGGATTACATCAAAGGCATCTACCAGGACATGACAACGCATCGCGGCCACTCGGACTACAGCCGCGGCGGCGGGGACTCCGATCCGTTCTTGTTCGGCAACAACATGCAGACAGCCTTTGCACGCGCGACGATCCAGGGCGGCGATCAACTGCGCCAGCGTGTGGCCTTTGCGCTGAGCCAGATTCTCGTCACGTCGCGTCGCGATGCGAACCTCGAGAACAAATGTCTCGGCATGGCGGACTACTACGACATCTTTGTGCGGAACGCCTTCGGCAACTACGAGGACGTGCTCATGCAGGTGACGATGCATCCCGTGATGGGCCGTTACCTCAGCCACGTGGGCAATCAAAAGGCAGACCCAACCATCAACCGCTATCCAGATGAAAACTACGCACGCGAGGTGATGCAGCTCTTCAGCGTCGGCCTGTGGCAGCTCAATCCCGATGGATCACGCCAGCTCAACGGCCAGGGCGCGCCAATTCCGACGTATTCCAACGCGGAGATCACGCAGCTCGCCCGGGTGATGACTGGATTCTGGTTCGGCGGACGTGACTGGGGCGGCGGCGGGTGGACGGAGCAGGACTACGCCACACCGATGAGCCTGCACGCAGATCGTCACGACTTCGGCGCGAAGACACTGCTGGGAGGCTTCGTGATCCCGGCTCGTGCCGCGACACTCGAAAACACGCAGCGTGATGTGCGCGACGCCATCCACCATCTCTTCACGCATGCGAACACGGGCGTGTTCATCGGCAGGCAGCTCATTCAATTCCTCGTCACGGACAACCCGAGCCCCGCCTACGTGCAGCGCATCAGCAGCGTGTTCGCCAACAATGGCAGCGGTGTGCGTGGCGATCTCGGCGCAGTGGTGCGTGCCATCTTGCTCGATGCCGAGGCCCGCGGTCCGGTCGGAACGCAGCCAGCCTCCTTCGGCCGCCTCAAGGAGCCGGTGATTCGCGCCATCGCGCTTGGCCGGGTGTTTGGCATGAAGCAGGTGCCAAATCTGCTGTGGTGGGACTGGAGTGACTTCTTCAATGAGAGCCGCCAGTCGCCAACCTTCTCGCCGAGCGTGTTCAACTTCTACCGCCCCGAATACCGCGCTCCCGGCCTGCCGACGCAGAACAATCTCGCCACGCCCGTCTTCCAGATCACAGACAGCTACACCTCCATCTCGTTTCCCAACCGGCTGTGGCAGATGATTGAGGAAGGTTTCAGCCTGTGGGATCAATATCGCTTCCCGCTCGGCATGGCACGTGAGGCCGCGCTCGCCTCGTCACCCGAGCGCCTGATGGATCATCTCAACCTGCTGTTCTGTGCCGGCCAGATGCAAGCAAGCACTCGCAGCCTGATTCTGAACGCGCTCAATCAAATCCCCGTTGATCAACCCGCCGCAAGAGTGCGCGTGGCTGCTTACCTCGCGCTGACGTGTCCCGAGGGCGCGGTGATGCGGTGACATCTTTTGCTTTTTGAACCCATGAACGCCGCCTCCACCCGCCGCCACTTCTTCGGCAAGACCGCTTGTGCGGCGATGAGCACCGTGCCGGTGTTGAACACACTCGTGAACCTCCAGCTCGCGAGCCGCGTCGCGGCGGATGGAGCACCGACGGACCACCGGACGCTGGTGTGCATCTTTTTGAATGGCGGGATGGACTCGTTCAATTTCCTCGTACCGCGGGATGCGACGCGCCACGGCATCTACACCACGACACGCGGCAATCTGGCGCTGACGACGGGCCAGTTGCTCAGTTTGAATCAAGATGGCGGCGACGGGCAGCTCTACGGCATTCATCCGAGTTGCACGGGCATGCAGGAGCTTTTCAACGGCCTCGGTGGTGACACGGCAAAACGGCGCATGGCGCTTCTCTCGAACGTGGGCACGCTCATCCAGCCGGTGACGAAGCCGCAATACCTCGCCGAGAGCGTGCCGCTGCCGCGCGCCCTGTATTCGCATGCCGACCAGATCGACCAGTGGCAGACCTCCGTGCCACAGGGCATGACGCAGCTCAGCGGTTGGGCGGGACGGGCGGCGGATGTGCTGCACAGCACGGTGAACACCAACAGCATCGCCATGAACATCTCGCTTTCCGGCAACAGCCTGTGGCAGGTGGGCAATGCAACGACGCAGTTCGTGGTGACGGACCGTGGCGCTCTCACCTTCACCGGCAGTGAGATCACCGATCCGCTGCATCCGATGAAGCTGAAAAACACCGCGCACCGCAGCATCATCCAGCAAAGCTACGCCAACCTGATGCAGCAGAGCTACGGGCAGCTCACGAAGAGCAGCATCGAGCTTCAGGAGTTCTTCCTCCAGCAGTACAACAGCTACGACGACAGTGCGGTGGCCTCGCTGTTTCCAACGACCAATTACATCGCACAGCAGTTCCGTGCTGCGGTGAAAATGATCGCGCTGCGGCCTTCGCTCGGCCTGCACCGGCAGACGATCTTCATCACCTTCGGCGGCTGGGATCACCACGGTGAGTTGCTGAACACGCAGGCAGGCATGCTGACGACGCTGAGCACCGCGCTGACGGCCTTCCAGAAAGCGTTGGACCAGCTCAGCCTGCAGGATGGCGTCATCACTTACAGCGCGTCCGACTTTGGCCGCACGCTGCGCAGCAACGGCCGCGGCACGGACCACGCGTGGGGTGGCAATGCGCTCATGATGGGCGGCCCGGTGCAAGGCGGACGCATCTACGGCGCGTTCCCCGACCTCACGCTCGACAGCACCGACGACACCGGCTACGGCGGCCGCATGATTCCGAGCACCAGCGTGGATTCCTTCTTTGCCGAGATGTTGCGCTGGTTCGGCGTGCCTGCGGCGAGCATGAGCACCGTGCTGCCGAACATCGCGAACTTCTACAACGTGAACTCATCGAGCCTGCCCATCGGATACCTGCGGGCGGGCACGTGGAGCTGAGTTTCAAAGTTTCATGATCCAAGTCATGCACATGAAGCGGAAAGTGATGATGCTGGCCGTCGGTGGTGCCGGAATTGCCTTTTTGACGTGGTGGTTTGTTTTCAGAACAAACGAGACCCCCGAGGAGAAACCACAGACGATGTCCGCACCTGCCATGCAAGCGATGGGAAAGGCCGCGGAGCGCAGAAGTGAGGCGAAACTGCCAGGCGCTGAGATTTTGAAGAACTACGCAGAAAACTCCACGCGACCCGAAGACGACCTCCAGGCGATGGCGCACGTGTTTTCGAACCTGCAGTTGCTCGCGAAGGGGAATTCGCCGTTCCGGATGGGCTCGAATGAGGAGTTTGCGGCGGCATTGATGGGGAAGAATGCGGCGCACGAGGTGTTTTTGAAAGCGCCGCACCCGTGTTTGAATGACAAGGGCCAGATCGTGGACCGCTGGGGCACGCCGTTGTTTTTTCACGTGCGCGAGGCCTCGCGCATCGACATCCGCAGCGCGGGACCGGATCGTGAGATGTGGACGGCGGACGATCTGCACCGGTGCTATGACGGGCAGTGGATTCGCGGCAGCACATTGCCCGAGGATGCGAAACCCGCGGGGCGTTGAGCGGCGGGAGGTCAAAATCGGGTGGGAGATTCGCAAGGTGACTCGCTGATTTCAAACGTCTGAATGATATACTTCAACTGTGCATGATGAGTCCCGTCCAGATCGCTGTCCTGATGCCGCACGCACCGGTCCTGGTGCCTGAGGTGGCCGGGGAGCGCTTGTGCCAGGTGCACAACACAGTGGCTGCGATGCGTGATGTGGCCCAACGGGTGGTGTGGCATCAACCAGACGCGATCGTGCTGGTGTCGCCCCATTCACCGCGCCGCCGCCGTTCGTTCGGCGTCTGGACGGGGCCGCGGCATGTGGGATCATTGCGGCAGTTCCGCGCGCCAGATGTGGGCTTTGATCTGCCCAACGATCCGCAGATGATCGCCGATCTGGAGGCAGCGATGGAGGACGCGGGTCTGGATTTGTGGAAGATTGATGACGAGGACCTTGATCACGGTGCCGTCGTGCCGCTGTGGTTCTTGTGCGAGGCCGGCTGGCGCGGACCGACGACGATTTTGAGCCTGAACTATCCGGGGCAGGGTGGATTGCAGGAATTGGGGCACGCAGTCGCCAGCGCCTCGACCCGCAGCGGTCGCAAAATCGCGTTCATCGCCAGCGGGGACATGAGTCACCGTCTGCAACCGGATGCGCCCGGTGGTTACCACCCACAGGCGCAGCATTTCGACGAAGAGTTCATTCATTTCGTCGATGAGGGTCAGGTGAACCGGCTGCTGGACTTCGATCCTGATCTCCAGGAAGCAGCCGGAGAAGACGCGCTGGACGCAACGCTCGTGGCGCTGGGCTCGGTGGACAACGACATGCACGGCCACCGGGTGCTGGATTACGAGGGGCCGTTTGGTGTGGGTTACGGCGTGGCGGTGTTGCACGAACGCGACGGAGACACACGCGCCAGCGCGATTTCGCTGGCGCGAGTGGCGCGGACATCCGTGGAGGCAGCGCTCGGCATGTGCGAGGCGGCGCGTCCCGAGCCGGACGCGGACTTCTTGCGCGAACGCATGCCCGTGTTTGTGACCATCCGCACACGCGAAGGCAACTTGCGTGGTTGCGTGGGCACCGTGCAGCCGCGAAGGGCCAATTTGATCGAGGAAACGTGGTGCAACGCGCGCACCGCCGCGTTTGAGGACCAGCGGTTCAAACCCATCCGTGCCGATGAACTCGACGAACTCGTGTTTGAGGTGAGCGTGCTGCATTCCTTCGAGGATGTGACGGACGAATCGCAGATCGATCCGCACACGCATGGGGTGCTGGTGCTCGCATTCGATGGACGTCGCGGGCTGCTGCTTCCTGACATTGATGGAATCGACACGGCGGAGGAGCAGATCGCCATCGCCCGGCGCAAAGGGCATATTAGCGAGGATGAGGCGGTGCATTTGCAACGTTTCCAGGTGGACAAGTTCAAAGAATAGGAACCCCGGCTCTCAACTGCATGAGCACTTCCATCGTCGCCTCCCATCATCCCGGCCGCTGGTGGCACTTGCTGCCAGACGGACGCATGCAGTGCGATCTCTGCCCGCGCTGCTGCAAATTGCAGGACGGCCAGCGCGGTTTCTGCTTCGTGCGCCAGCGCGAGGGCGGCCAGATGGTGCTGACGACGTATGGCCGCAGCAGCGGCTTCTGCGTGGATCCCATCGAGAAAAAGCCACTGAACCACTTCTATCCCGGCACCAGCGTGTTGTCCTTCGGCACGGCAGGCTGCAATCTCGGCTGCCGTTTCTGCCAGAACTGGGACATCAGCAAGGCGCGTGAGTTTGACCGCCTGGCCGATGCGGCCTCGCCGGAGAAGATCGCGCAAAAGGCCCGCGAGCTTGGCTGCCGGTCTGTGGCCTTCACCTACAACGATCCCGTGATTTTTGCCGAGTACGCGTTGGATGTCGCACAAGCATGTCATGAAGCAGGCGTCAAAACGGTGGCCGTCACCGCTGGTTACATCACCCCCGAGGCGCGGCCGGAGTTTTACGCAGGCATGGATGCGGCGAATGTGGATTTGAAAGGCTTCACGGAAGATTTTTACCACCGCCTGTGCTTTGCAGAGCTGCAGCCGGTGCTGGAGACACTGGAGTGGCTGAAGCACGAGTCCGAGGTGTGGTTCGAAGTCACCACGCTGCTCATTCCCGGTGAAAATGACAGCGAGGCGGAGCTGCATCGCGCCGCGGACTGGTTCGCGGAAAAACTGGGGCCGGACGTGCCGTGGCACTTCTCCGCGTTTCATCCGGACTTCAAGCTGATGGACCATCCGCACACGCCACCAGCGACGCTCACGCGCGCGCGGCAGATCGCCATGTCCAAAGGGCTGCGTTATGTCTATACCGGCAATATCCACGACAGCGACGGCGGCAGCACGTGGTGTCCCGGCTGCGGGAAGTGCGTCATCGAACGCGACTGGTATGAACTGGGCGGGTACCACGTCCGTGACGGCGCATGCGCATTCTGCGGCACCAAAATCGCAGGCCATCTCGAAGACGAACCCGGCCATTGGGGAGCGCGACGCATGCCGGTGCGGATGAGCTGAGAAGCGTGGCGTGTGAACCGGCCTGTCATTTCGCCAGCGACACACACACGATCTCCTCGTCGTTGCGCATGAACACGCATTGGTTCGCGAAAGCCGGATGCGACCAGACCACAGCGCGGCGCGGATCGGTGGTGGTGGGCTTCAGCATGTGGGCCCGGCTGATCTCCTCGTAACCTTGCGGCGTCATCTTTGCGATGATGAGGTCGCCAAGTTCGTTGGCGAGGAAGAAGCGGTTCTCGTGTTTGATGATGAAGGCGTTCGCCCAGCGCACCGGCGGCCCGCCCGTGGTGGCGGCGAAGGTTTCCCACACACGCTCACCCGTTTCGAGCTTCAAGCAACGAAGCTGGCCGTAGCTGCACACGCCGTAGATGTGACCGTCCTCGATGAAAGGCGTGCTCATCAGGCTGTGCAGCGTGTCGGTGTTCTTTTCACTGAAGCTTTTGCCTTCCCACTGCAATTCGGCGCCGGGCTTCGCGGTGTCGAGCTTGAAGCACTTCGAACTCGTGTAAAACGAGCTTAGCAACAGCAGATCACCCGCAAGACGTGGTGTGGCGATCGTGAGGCCGGAGCGAACTTCCCACGGATACGACCAGAAAACCTTCCCCGTGGCCGGATCGAGCGAATTCACGGCCTGCGGATGCCAGAGGATGAGTTGCTTCGTGCCACCATGCTCGATCATCGTCGGCGGACAGTAGCCGGGCTCGCGTGCATCGAGCGCGCGCCAGAGTTCTTTGCCTGAATCTTTGTCAAAGGCGACCACGACGCTTCCCGGTCCTCCACAGAGGCAAATCAGACGCTGGCCGTCGAGCAACGGATGGCCTGCAAAGCCCCACTGCGGCGTTCTGGCGTTGTATTCGGCCTTGCAGTCGTGCGACCACAGCACTTTGCCCGTCGCGGCGTCGAGGCAGAGCAGATTCGCCTCCGCGCCGAAGGCCCACACCTTCCCGTCGCGCACGAGGGGCGTGCAGCGCGGGCCGGTGGAGTAGCTCATCGTGTAAGTGCAGTCGTAGCGATGCTCCCAAACCTGCGCTCCCGTCTTCGCGTCGAGGCACAGCACGCGCTCCGTGCCAGGAATGAATCCGCGCGCAAAGGCGTTGCCCGGCACGCTGCTCTTGTCCGCCACCTGACGGTCCATCACGTACACCTTGCCATTGGCGACGGCCGGTCCGGTGTATCCGCCGCCGATCTTCACACGCCAGAGCACCTTCGGCCCGCCTTCGGGAAATTTTTCCACGATGCCCGTCTCGCGCCACACGCCATCACGCTGCGGGCCGAGCCACTGCGGCCAGTCGTCGGCATGAATCGTCGCGGTGATGAGGAGAAAGAGAAACGTGCGCATGAAACCCACAAACCCACGAGGAGGCGTCGTGTTGCAACGGATTTGGTATTCCTGGAGGCAAACGGCTCCGTGGAGCAGGTCAGCGATCCGACCTGGAGGTGATCGCAGGCGCAGAAATCACTTTGACGATGGCATAACTGCCAAAACCGGCGGCAACGATGCTGAGCAGCAGCAGAAACGCCATGCCAACGTGCCTCCACTCCATGTGGCCCGCACCCGAACGCGAAGATGAGACAATGTAGTCTGGCAATGAAGGATCCGCCTCCATCAATGGCTGCATGTCCTCGTCGTTCTGTCCTGTTCGAGACAAGACCGAATGCTGCGGAACCAGCACGCTCCGCTTGTTGCGCGAGTTCCTCAGTGAAGAATCGATGATCATGGCAGGACGCGTGATCGTCGTGGTGTTGAACGGCCGCTGCTGGCCGCGCAGCGGCACAGGCGGCGGTCTTCTCTGCCCTTCCTGCAGTGGCTCCATGGATGCAGCCTGCTGAGCCGTTGTTCTGGCGGCTTCTTTCTCCCTGGCGTGCAAGGCATCCATGAACTCCCGCAACAACTGCCACTGGCCGTCCACTTCGATTTGATACATGGAATGAACGTCCCCCGACTTCAGAGCCTCCTTCACGGCAGCCAGGTCCAACGGCCCTTTTTTGGAGCCACGCCATTGGAGGTGGTAGGTGTTGTTGCCAGCCATGTGTCAGGGTTGGGAAATGAAGAGGACTCCGCCAGACGATGGCTGGACGGTGTCTGATTTCGTGGCCGCCATGTCCTGCTGGTATTGTGCCAGCAACTGCCTGCGATCAAGCGGGAGGAAAAAGACCGGACTGAGCGGCAGGGCCTCCTTTGCCGTCAGCCTGGCAGCTTGCGGGGTTTCACTTCCAGCCAGGGTGTTGGCCACCAGCCGAGGCTTTCCTCCATTGCTGGCGAGCACCCACAGCTCCCCGGCAACGCGCGCAGGGTTGTTCAAAACACATGAGGTGTCGATTTCGACATAGCCGCCAAACCTGAGGCCGGCTTGTGCCGCGCTGCGCAGAAGGCCGCGGCGCGCCGCAGCCTCGCGGTAGTAATTCCTGCCCTCGCATTTCTTGAAGAACGCGGTGAGCGGAGCCGTCAGCCGGTCGCGTGTCGTCGCGACGAGCCAGTCGTTGTTCTGGAGGCTCACGTTGCCAAGCGTTTGATGAAACTCACGCAGATCCGCTTGCAGCGATGGGCACAGATGAAGTCCCCACGCATGCTCGCGGCGGCGCATCATGCCTTCAAGCCGCTGCAGCACGTAAGCCTTCACGATGGGGCTGGCTTCCCGGGCTTTCATGATGGATTCAATGACATCGAGGAGCGAGCTTGTGTAACGTTTGCCCTCGGCATCAGTCATCCGGTCCAGTTTCAGGGCGCTGATGAACTCGCTGGTGGGGCTGGGCTTTGAGTCAACGACACCCATGCCACCGAAGCCGCTGCCCACCCGGATGAGCATGACGTCCCGTTTGACGAATGTCACCGCCGCCGAGGACTGGCTGAGATCGTAGTAGCGGCCCGCCCAGCGGGTGTTGTCGCCAATCTTCGCGCGCGTCGGTGCTCCGATGGACCACCAGATGGACTCCGCGCCGCCACGCGAGTGATCCACCACCTTGTTTTCCCAGATGTTGTTCAAATAAGCGTCGTCCCGGATGGAGAGCAGGATTTTCAACTCCTCCTCGCCCGGTGCATCGGGATGCATGCGCGAGCCTGAAACATCATCCAGCACGGCCTTGAGCACGTGCTCGTCTCCTTCGGTCAGCAACGCGGCCAGGAAACCCGCTTCGGTGGGCAGGGCGGACAATGCTTTTGCGGCGGGAGCAGCCTCGGCAAAGCGAATTTCACGCCAGCGCTCCAGCGCATTCTTGTATCCTACCAAGGTGCTTGCGGCGGCGGTTTCCGACCTCACTTGCGCGAATTTCACCAGTTCTTCCTGGAACAAATCCAGCCGCTGCCGTGCGGCGAGGATCCGTGACTCCAGCGCGGCAGGCAGCCGGAGCACCTCGGCCTCCGGTTTGAGTTCTGCTTCGAGGGGGGCGAGCTTTCTTCCGAGTTTATCCACGCTTTCCGCAGTTTTCGCGGCGGACTTTTCAAATGAGAGCTCGGCGGCACATGCCTGCTCGATGTCAGCCATCGACTCTTCAGCCTGCATGGCGAGTTGTTTGCCGAGGCGCGCCAGATGGGTCTCGACGTGTGTGCGGACCGCCACCAGCTCATTCCGCGGCACGTCGGCGAGGTCCGGCGGCAAGGACTGGACCAAATGTTCTGCGTCGTCCAACTGCCTCACCATCTGTCCCGGTGGCAGATTGCTCGTCTCTCCTGCAAAGCTCGCTGCGAGCAGCCGCGTGGCCTCGCGAGCCTGCTCCTGGGTGACGCGAACCTGACGTGTCCACGCATCCACCTCCTCCACCGTTGCCTGCAGAAACGGCCAGCGCAGCAACCACTCATCATCCTGGCGGAGTCTGCGGATCATCTCTTCAGCCGGGGCGCAGACCTGTCGCGTGCGATACGACGCCAGTTCCGCGGAAACGACATGGGCTTTCCAACCGTGAAGCACCACGGCTGTCAGGCATGCCACGCCGCCGATGACCGCGGCGGCGGCTGTGAGTTTTTTCAGTTGCCGCATGCGTCGCATGCCCTGCAACCGTGACCGCAGGGCGCGCCCCACGGCCTGGAGATGACGCGCGGTGTCGGATGGCACCGGCATCTGATGCGCCTGCAACTCCTTCCACTGCCGGACAAAGGATTCGTCCATGCTGGCGATCTCGTCATAAGCCGGGTGGTTCCCGGCCATCAGCCGCGCCTCGACCTCGTCTGCCTGGGCGGTGAAGTTCTTCAAGGCTCGTTCGAAACTCCGGCGCTGCAGATCGGCGGAACTTTCGCGGGAGTAAAACTGCCGGAGATTCTCCAGGCTCTGCTTGAGCCCCTCGTCGGTGACCGCGATGCCATGTTCTTCCAAAGCCGCATCGAGGGTTTCAAGACCGTGGCCCACCGCCTGCCAGTCGTCGCTGGTTTGCTGCTGCACCATTTGCTTCACCCATTCAGGCAGGCGTTGCTCCGCCTGCTTTTTGCGCAGGGCACGTCGCACAGAATCACCAGCGACGAAGGCATCGAATCGACGGAGTTTTTCGTCGTGCGCCGAGGCCGCCAGCGATTCTGTCAGCGTGGCGATGCCCTCCTCATCGTCGGTCTTCAATGCCTCACGCAACTTCTCCAGGGTTTCCTGGAGACGCTTGTTGTCCAGACGCTGCAGTTCCTTGCGGGCGTTCTCGTCGGTGGGATTGAGCTTGAGAATCGTGTGGAGAATCTGCAGCGACCGGTCGTCATCGCGGGACAAGGCGGCGGCGCGAAAATCCTTGTACAGCGGGTGGTTGGCGGTGATGCCCTTCGTGTAAAGCGCGTCCAGCGCCAGCACGGTCTTCGCATTCAGGCGCGGAGCCGGCGTGAGCTGATGTTCCTCACAAAACTCGTGCCACGCCTTCTCCTGGCCGAAGCTCAGGGCTCCCGCGAGGTCGAGCAAGGCAGGCTCCTGCTCCGCGATCTGCAGCGCTTGATAATCGCTTCCCTTCTCCAGCATGGCCGCCACCATCTCCAGCCGCTGCTCCGCATCGGTGCAGAAGCGCGCATAGTCCGCCGCCGTTCTCTCCGACGACGGGTTTGGAATGCCGCTCGCAAGCAACGAGCGGACGGCCTGTACAGTTTGGAGAACTTTTTTCACGGTGTGCTTTTGCCTGATGCCGGAGCCTTGCTGCTCCGTGTGATGCTGACCTTGCAGATGCTGCGAACCGGTCCGGTCATTTCAAGAAGTGTGTAGGTGCCGGCTGGAGGGCTGCCCACCGGGCCCGCCTGCGTCTGCAATGCCTTCAACTGGTCCGCCACGGTCGCAAGCCGGAGTTCCTTTTCGGCGATGGCCGCCCGCAGGTCCGCCTCTTTTCTGTCCCGGCCTGCCATGCGCGGGTTCAGATTGCGGATGAATTCCTGGTCTTTCTTGATGCCCTGGTTCAGCTCCGCCTCGCTGAACAACAGGCGTCGGATCTCGAGCACGGAACCGTCTGCCGCGGTGCCGGGCAGCATGACGGCAGGCTCGTCATCACTGCCTGTTCGCACCGCGTAAAGCCTCTGCTCGGCGGCTGTGCCTTCCTTGCCTTCAAATCGCAGTTGAAACTGGGGCGCGGGCACGTCGGTCCAGTGAAGACGTCCGATGATTCTGCCGATGCCGTCCAGGCGTGCTGTGTTTTCGGCTGTCGTGCACTGCAACTCGGGCAGCTTGTCGAATGTCAGCAATTCCAGCACCTGCGAGTCTTTGGTGACGACACGCAGATCAAACAGCACGCGGGAACCGTCCTCGTTGAATGCAACCAGACGGCAGCCTTCCTTGATTTCAGGCAGATGAGAGATTCTGCCGGCCTCAAAGGAGATTTTGTCGTTGGAGTTCACCGCCATGCGGTAGGCGCTGCCCAGCAGACGCCACATCGCGCCCAAGTCCCCGGCGCGGCTGGTGAGGCTGCCGAATTGGAGCGTCATGACGGGTTCGACCGGCAGCTCAGGCAGCCGCGCCAGCGCACTGCCAGGAAGCTCTCCATCATGAACCGTGAGGACAAAAATGGGATGCAGCGCATCGCACGAGTCGGGATTGGCGGCGGAAGGTCTGGCAGTCTGAATGGGCTCAGGTACCTTCATGTTTTCGCTGCCTGCGTTGGCAGCAGGCGCAGCATCAGCCTGCTTCATTTCCCGAAGCAGCGCCAGGAACCATGCGGGAGCGTCATGTTGCTGTGCCAGCCGGGCCATCATGACTGATAAGCCCGCGGCAGGGATCGTGTTACCCGCAGATTCGAGCTTTGACCAGTCTTGGAGCCACGCTGGAACCTTGGGTTCGCCCAGGCTGGTCAGCAGTTTGCGCCATTCCTCCGCCGTTCCCGCGGGTCGTGTGCCGGACTTGAGGGCATCGAACGCGCATCGCACGAGTAGCCGGCGGTTCGAGTCATCCATCGCAGGCGCTTGCGTGAAATGACTCGCAAAGACCTGCCACGCCTGGTTTTCCACCTCCCAGCGTTCCAGCATGAGCTTCGCGTCGGACGGGCGCTGGATTTCCCAGTTGGGAGGCACCCGGGCGGCGTTGTGTTTTTTCAGCCAGTCGGCGTGCGCGTTCAACATCGCGTTAAAATCGTCCTGGGTGCGATCAGGGGTGGTGACGCCGGGTGAGGCTCCAGGTTGTTGCAGGCTCTGCCGGATCTGCTTGAGGCATCCCTCGTGGCTTGCTATCAGGCCTTCCGCGGCCGCAGAGCGGGACGCCTCAAGTTTCAACCACCGTCGTGTGTCGTCGAGCTTCAGATGGTACTTGCTCCAGACATCGTCGATCCACTTTTCCAGCCGTGCCTCCTCCTGGTTCTGCTGGTGGTGCCGCAATTGATGAAAAAGCACCGCCACGGCACCTGCGGCCAGCAGGACGACCGCCATCAACAACCGCACTGCCACGTTTTTGCCGGATGGTTTGTGCAGAAAGTCTGCGTCCGGCAGAACTTGTGCCTGCGTCATGTCCTGATGCGTCGCATGACGCTCATCAGGTCTGGCGGGCGGCTCGGAAACCGCGGTTGGAACGTGTGAATGGAACGGCGCTGCCTCTGTGGTGGCACGGCTGATGGCGTGGCCGGTTTCAGCGCTGGAACCGACCGCGGTTTGAAGCGCGGGAAGTTCCACAGGCCGGAGCAGATCAAACACCGGACGCGCTGATGACTCCGCCTGCGGTCGCAACGGCGAGTCCGGCGCAAGACCGATCCAGCGAAAGTCCGCCAGGTCATCACTGGACTCGAGGCTCGTTGTGAAGGTCATCTGCCATGCCTGGTCCTTTGCCTCGCACAACGATTCCCGGAAGAGTTCCCGTGCATCGACTCCGGATGGGATGATAAGATAGCAGCCGCGTTGCGCCGCCGAAGTCAAAGGCAGGCGGGAATTCTGCTGGCTGCCCGTCACGCGCTCCCACGCATTTGTCTGCCGGGTTCCCAACGTGCTGAGATCGATTTCCTCCGCAGGATCGAGAAACCGCGGCTTGTCCGTCCACGCCTGGCGCCACGGCATCGCCAGCAAAACGTCCGCTGGCGTCACACCTGCCGCCGCCAGCGGCAGCACTTCGCGGGCTTCCGCGATCACATGCTGCGCCATGTGATTCGTCCGGCCGGTGTAGTCCGACCCCGCATCACGCAGGCAGCTCAAAATGTGGTACGCGTTGTTCCCGACGGTGACGATGCGATGGCAGTAAACGATCCGCCTGGGATCATGCCCCGGCAGCCGTGCGAACTGGCTGAAACGTTCGACTGCATTCGCGAGGAACCCGCTGACCGCACGATGCCGGGCCACCGTGCCAAAACCAGTCCTGCCCGCCTCCAGCAGGCGTGGAGCACTGGTGTAGATGAGCTGCCAGGCCATGATGGTCAGGAGTTCGGTTCACTGGGAACAATGTCAGGGGCGATCTGTGACAGCACCCAAAGCGTGGGCGCGTCCACATGGCGTGGTTCGATTTTCTTCGGATCAGGACCGATGCGCACGTGTCCCTCCCGGTCGGTGAACTCGACCGGCGAACAACCCAGCGGGCTGACGGCGAAATAGCAGACGTTGGAGGAAATGACCTCGGCATTGGCGACGATGGCAGGGCAGATTTCGAGCAGCACATCCCGGATGCGTTTGGAGTTCGCCTTGATGTTCGAGAGCGACACGGCGCCATCCCGCACGACAGGCAGCAAGGGATCGCTGCCGAGCATCGAAATCCAGGTGTCACATTTCCCCACCATCACGGCCAGCGGTGTCGAGACACGCTCGCGCGCATCCAGGCCGAGCAGGCTTTTGATGCGCACCTCCGTTTCCGCCAGGATCACGTCCTGCTGGTCCAGCCGGTGGCTGTTGATCTGCGGGTCTTTGACATGGTCCAGCTTGCGCCGGAACTCCGTGTTGTGCAGCGGATCGAACAAAAAGAAAATGCCCGCGGCAACGGCGATGTGCTGCGCGCCCGGCGAATCCGCGCTGTTGCTGGTGGGCTCGAAGTGCTCGCCAGCGTTGTCATAAAACACCACGGAGAAGCCGCTGTCGGGCGCATCAGGATGCGAAAGCCGGAAGATGAAAGGCTTGGGCAGCCGCACTTTGCGTCCCTGCCGCGGAAGCGTCTCGTACAGCGCTCCTTCGAGTTCCGTCTTCGCCAGAAACGCCTCCTGCGGTGACGACGCGGAGAACAACTGCGTCTTCATCTGAGTGAGGATCACGTTCTCCGACGGATCCGCGTCGCGGAACGTGATGCCAAACTTCTGGAACAGCAGGTTCTGCAAAACCTTCACCAGCACGCTCAGGTAATAAGACTTGCCTGACGACGGGGCGCCCACGATGGAAAACACGTGGTGCGGCAGATCGAGGAAGCCGGTGGGCAGCTTCCGTCTGCAATGCGGGCACGCCAGATCACCCGCCGCCAGGCCCATCGCGTCCAGTGCCTGGCCACGGTCATTGAAGCGCGTGGCATGGAAGCGCAGCATCTGATCTTCCCCCAACAGGGGATCACCGCGCAGGCTCGCATGCACCGCGATGCTCATGGTGTCGCCACGGTCGAATTTGAACCAGCACACCGGGCAGGTGAACTCACCATACTCACTGTTCACCGCCTCCGACTCGGTACTCGCCACCACCGGTGGTGGCGCGTCCCTGGCCGGTTCCTTCGCATGCGGTTTCAGCGCCAGTGACTCCCGGACATCACGCATGAAAAAACCCATCTCGTCCATGCCAGAGGGCAGCAGCACCAGATGCGACCAGTCGTCCTCGGTGTAGGTGCCCAGATGCGTCCGGAGCTGCGCAGTGTCAAAGGGGCCCGACCACAGCAGCGTGTTGCGGTCATAGATGTTCCAGGAAGGCCTGGTGGATGAAGTCTGCCATGCGGTGACATCATTCGTGTGCTTGAACGCCAGGATCTGTCCGTGACTGACGAACGAATGTTCCTCCCGCGGAGCCGAGTTGAAGGAGGTGGCCGTCACTCCGTCGACCACTGCGGGCGTGCTGGCGTTGAAACGCACATCATATCCACCGCTGTGCGTGGCGATCGTGCACAACACCGGCGGGCAGGTCTGCGGGTCCAGCCGCAAATCCGCCGCGGAATTGGAGCCCACCACAAACGGCGTCCGCAGCACCACCGCCCGCTTTCCGCTGATGCAGTCGAGGATGCACAACCGATGTTCTGTTTTGGGTCCGGAAGTCATCTGCGTCGTGCGTTGCGTGTGAACTGCTCTTTTAATTGGAAGCCATTGGTGATTCAAGAGGCATGTTCGCCGGTTCCGCCTGCCGCCACTTCACGGCTGCCGCGTCACCTTCAGCAGCAGCGTCGGCAGATGCTCGCTGATCTCCCACAGCGTCACGCTGTCGTTGTCGTAGCACACGCCTTCGACCTGGCGCAGCAGCTCGGGCTCGATGCGGACGGGCGGTTGTTTCAAGGCGTCCGCCAGCGACTGGTTGGGTGCCAGCTTCCATTCGTAGAGGCTGCTGTACGTGGCCACGACCATGCGTGTACCGTCCGGTGCAAAAGACGCGCCAGTGGTCATGCAGTTGTCATGCGGGCGTTTACCAGCCCGCACCAGCACGGGGAAGGTCACATCGACGACTTTCTCCAAAGTCATGCTGGTGTCTTTTTTCAACTCCTCCGGGAAAGCATACAGCGCGCTTTTTCCGTCCTCGCTTTTGGTGACGATGTAGAGGCGTTTGGTCTGCGGATGCACGAGCAGGCTCTCGGCGTTGTGCTTGCCGTCGGGGTAATTGGCGCGCCAGATCTTCGGAGCGCCCGTTTCGGTTTCAGTGACGGGCTGCCCCGCCGCTACGATGTCTGGCTCCGGGATCTCGTAAACCTGGATGGAGGCGCGCACCGAGAAGTTGTCGCCGATGTCGCCGATGAACAATGCCGGGCCACTTTTCTCGTCCTTGCCGGACGCGATGTCCTCCCAGTCGAAATTCGCCGCGTCGCGTACACGCACCTTTGCGCGCGTTTTGCCATCGCGGTCGATCGCAAAGACACACGGTTCACCACCGGAGTCATTGAGTGTCCAGAAGATGGCGGAATCGCGCCCGCTGAGACACAGGCCCGAGCCTTCCTTGATGCGTTTGTCTTCGAGAATGGCCACGCGCTCGCTGGTGCTGGGCACCGGCTTCTCCGGCCAGGCGGTTTGCCCCTGCAAACAGGCGGAGGTGAAAAATGCGATGAAAAAAGCGGCTTTCATGACTCAACCCAACGGTGTGGCCGGTCCGGGCATCATCCGGCTGTAATGAAAGTTCACGCGATTGAGAAACCAGCGCCACGTGGGCCCCGGTCGTCCGCGTTCGAGCAGGAAATGCGGGCAGTCCTTGTGCGCCGGGCTCACACCGGCACGCGGCCAGTGGTAATGCGGCACCACATGATCCAGTGGAATGTCGTAGGCGCGCATGAGATATGCGGCCAGACGCGCTGTGCGGTCGAGCGTCGCGCCGATGTCATTGCCGTGGTGCTCGCACATCTCGATGCCGATGCTGTAATTGTTGCCGGGGCCGTCGAAGTCCGCGTGCTCGCCCTGCTCACGACACGGCAGGTGCTGGATGGCGATGTTTTCCTGCACCGTGAAATGCCAGGTGAGAAAACCGATGCGGTTCCCTCCCTTGCGTTTCGTCGCGCGCAAGGCACCGCGCTTCAGCGCCAGCGCGTGCTGGTAGGCATCCCCCGTGTAGTTCTGCGTGCTGTGAATCGTGATGTAGCGCGGCTTCATCGGCCGGTAGTAGCGGCGCCCCACTGTGCCAGGAGGAATGAGGTCCAGTTTCACCCGTGCTTCGGCCAGAAGCTGGTCAGGGGTCACAAATCCGGGCGGACCATCGTTGAAGCTCGCCTGCCATCGGGCAATGCGCGAGCCGTCAAAGACGGCGCAACCAGCGACGATCACGGCGAGAAAAAGTGGCAGAAGAAGTGCGGCGTTGCGACGCATGAGGCTCTTTACGTTCCAAGGGTCAAAGTTCAAGGTTCAAGGCGTTCAAACCCGCTTTTATGACGTGACGCCCACCCGGGCCTTCAGCGTTTTTTGCGGCCACGCGGCTCGCATGCTCCGCGCATCGCTCCAACGGCCATTGGGACAGCCAGCCGTGCAAAAATGCCCCGTGAAACACATCGCCGCAGCCCGTGGTGTCGATCAGCGGCTCCGCCTCGAATGCCGGTTGGTGAAAGTGAACGCCGTCCGGCGTCCAGACGTGGCTGCCCCGAACTCCGTCGGTGATCACCAGCAGCCTTGCTGGCCGTTGCAGGAGAATGCCGGCCATTTTTGCCAGATCGGAGCTTCCCGTGCACTTTTCCGCGAAATCACGCGAAACGATGCGCACGTGGCTCGCCTCGAACAAATCACGGATCGACTCGCGAAAACGTCCGGCGCCGCCATCGAAGGAAATTTCGACATTCTGCGCCTGCGCGGCCCGGACCGCGTCACGACACGCATTTTCATGCCGGCCATTGATGTGGAGCAATCGCGCTCCAACGAGCAGTTTCGGCTCGAAAACGGGCTCCGGCGATGACGAGGGCATGAAAATGATCTGCCGCGCCCCGTCGCGCTGCCGCACGAGAATCACCGCGCGTGCTTGCTCGCCTGATGCATCCACGAGGGCGCATTCGTGTCCGTGCGCGCTCAAAACCGCCAGCGCCGTCGCCACTGGCCCGCCGTGGTCCAGCGCATGTGCGGCGGCCTCCGCCACGCGTTCCTCGGCGCTGAATTCAGACACGACGAAGAACTCATCCCGCGTCTCCGCGCCGATGCCGATGACCTTGAAAGAATGCCGCTCCATGCCGCGGCACGATTCCCGCGATTTCGCGATTGTCATCTTCCTCCAAGTCATTCAACATCGCCGCTTCTCATGAGCACCCCGACCACCCACAACCCGGACCTTCCTTGGTACAAACAATTGACTGGCTACCACTGGTTTGTCTTCTTCGTCGCCTCCGCAGCATGGTGCTTCGACTGTCTTGATCAGCAGCTTTTCATTCTCGCGCGTGACAACGCGGTGAAGGCGCTCACGCCAGGAGCAACCGGCCCGGAGCAGACCAGCTATAGTGGCTGGGCCATGGCCATTTTCATCGCGGGATGGGCCACCGGCGGACTCGTCTTCGGTGCGGTGGGTGATCGCATCGGGCGTGCGAAGACACTGGCCCTTACGGTGCTGATCTACTCATTGTTCACGGGCCTGTCCTCCTTCGCGACGAACATCACCCAATTCATGATCTATCGCGCGCTGACCGGATTCGGAGTCGGTGGCGTCTTCGGCCTCGCCGTGGCGCTGGTGGCCGATGCGCTTCCCGATACCGCACGACCGAAGGCGCTCGGCCTCCTGCAGGCATTGTCCGCCGTGGGAAATGTCACCGCAGGCCTGTGCGCGATGGCGCTCGCTAGCGTGGACCCGCTGGTCTCGTGGAAGTATCTGTTCTGGATCGGGTCGATTCCCGCCTTCCTGTGCATTTTCATCATGCTGCGGCTGAAGGAGCCGGAGCGATGGGTCGCAGCGAAGGCCCTTAGCGTGACCGACAAGACTCAGTCGATGGGTTCCTATTCCAGCCTCTTCGGCGATGCTCGCTGGCGGAGGCCTGCGCTGTTCGGCATGTTGCTCTGCGTGTCCGCGGTCGTAGGTCTGTGGGGCATCGGCTTTTTCAGCAACAAACTGGTCGGGTCGGCCATCGCCGAATCACTCGCCGTTCAGAACCTGAGCCCGAAGGAGCTCAGCACGCAGAAGCAGTTCTGGGCCGCGCTCAATCTCATCGTCATGAACATCGGCGCGTTTGTCGGCATGGTCGGTTTCAGCAAGGCGGCGCACCGTTTCGGTCGCAAGCCGGTGTTCGTCACGGCGTTCCTCGCCGCGATGGGGGCAACCATCTACTTCTACCTGGCGTTCCAGACGCGCGCGGACCTGTGGATGAGCTTCATGCTGGGAGTCTGCCAGCTCTCCTTGTTCGCAGGCTTCGCGATCTATCTGCCAGAACTTTTCCCCACACGGCTGCGCAGCACAGGCACGAGTTTCTGCTACAATGTTGGACGCTTCATTGCTGCCAGCGGACCGGTCACTCTCGGTGCGCTGAACAAATATCTCAGCGAAAGGACCATCGCCGCACTGCCGACGGGCTACACCGACGCCATGAAGAACGCGGCCGAACTCGACGCATTCCGCTCCGCAGGCTGCTACATGAGCGCTGTGTTCCTGCTTGGCATCGTGGCATTGCTGTTCCTGCCGGAGACCAAAGGCCGGCCTCTGCCGGAGGGCTGATCCCATGACCGCCGCTGAATTCAAAACCGCCTCGCAAACCGAGGCGGAAGCCGTTTCTCCCGAAGCGCTGGCCCTCTGGCATGCCAAACAGGGAAACTGGGACGCCGCCCACAACATCGCTCAGGACATTCACACCAAGACGGGCTCGTGGATTCACGCGCTGCTGCATGTGATCGAGGGCGACCAGTGGAATGCGGACTACTGGTTCGCCAAAGCAGGCAAGCCGTCGCATGGTCCGAAGGAGATCGACAAACTTTGGGACGAAATCGCCGCTGTTGTGCTATCTTGAGGCCGCCAACCTTGAACAACGACCCCGCCAAGCCCCAGCAACGCTTCGAAGACCTCCGCGGCATCCTGCGCTACGTGCCGCAGTTTCGCCAGCGTGTCTTCGTGATCGCGTTCGATGGAGCGCTGATGACGCAGCCAGGTTTCGCCAGCCTTCTCCAGGACGTGGCGGTGCTGCAATCGCTGAACATCGAGGTCGTGCTCGTTTTCGGTGCGCGTGCGCAGATTCGGGCGCTCGCATCGCGGCGGGGAGTGACCTTGAGCAATGACGATGGCATGGGCCGCACTGACGCGGCGAGCCTTGAGATCGCCACGGAGGCGATCATGCGGCAGTGCAGCGACCTCGTGGCCGATTTGACGGCCTTGGAGATGCCCGTGGCCGTTTCCAATGCGCTCGCGGTTCATCCGGCGGGCGTGATCGACGGCGTCGATCTCGAATTCACCGGCCGGATCGAGCGCGTGGATGAAGAATCGCTGCGCGCACTGCTCAAGGCCGACATCATCCCGATTCTGCCTCCGCTCGGCTACGACGGCAAAGGCGCGACGTTGCGCCTGAACTCTGACGCGGTCGCCGTGGAGGTCGCCATCGCTCTCCAGGCCGCGAAAGTCATCTTCGTGGCCGAATCGGGCATCACCGCAGCCGACGGCACGCGTCTGGCGCAGATTTCCGTCGCCGACGCGAAGGAGATGTACAGGAAAAAGGACGCCAAACACGACGTGAGCCTGCTCTCGAAGCTGCGCTACGCCGCGCTGGCCTGCCAGGAGGGTGTGCCGCGCGTCCACATCGTCGATGGCACGCAGGACGAGGCGCTGCTGGCCGAGTTGTTCTCCAATGAGGGCGTCGGCACCATGATTCATGCCGATGACTACCAGCAGATCCGCAAGGCCCGCGCAGGCGACGTGCCCGCGCTGCTTTCGATGATGCAGCAGAGCGTGGATGACGCCGCGCTCGTGCCGCGCACACGCGACCAGATTCAATCGAAGATCAAAGACTTCTTCGTGCTCGAACTCGACGGCAACACGATCGGCTCCGTCGCCGTGCATGCGTATGAGGAGGACGGCAGAAAAATCGCGGAACTCGCCTGCTTGTTCGTCCGCCGTTCGCACAAGAACAAAAACCACGGGCGCAAGCTTGTCGCCTTTGCCGAGGAAACGGCGAAGCAGCGCGGCTGCGAGGTCATCTTTGCCCTCAGCACGCAGGCGTTCCGCTTTTTCGAAGAAAAGATGGGCTACACCGTTGCGGAGCCCGACGTGCTGCCGCCAAGCCGCCGCGAAAAATACGACAAAAGCGGGCGGAACTCGAAGGTGCTGGTGAAATTGCTGAAGTGACGCGGGCGATGCTTCGAGTTCCAAGTTCCAAGTTCCAAGTTCCAGGTTTCAGGTTTCACGCTTCACAATGCCGTCTCTGGTGAGTCTTGGAACCTGAATCATGAAACTCATCCCATCTGCGCGATGACCTGCGCCGCGACGATGCGCAGCAGCATCGTGAGCGGATACACCGCCGCATAGGCCACCGCGGGTGAATCGCAACGCGCCATCGTGGTCGCGAAGGCAAGTGCCGGTGGATCGGTCATGCCGCCGGACAAAAGGCCGCACAAGGACATGAAGTTCAGCTTGTGCCATTTCCGCGCGAGGAATCCGACAGCGAGCAGCGGCAGCATGGTCACAAAGATGCCGAGCAGCACCCATTGCAGTCCTTGCGCCGAAAACACCGTCGCCACAAACTTCTCACCGGACAGCAGGCCGACGTTCGCGAGGAACAGGATGATGCCGAGTTCGCGCAAGGCACGATTCGCGTTGAGGGGCATGTGCATGATCATTGGTCCAAGGCGGCCAAGATGGCTGAGGATGATGGCCATCACGAGGGGGCCACCAGCGAGGCCGAGTTTCACCGGCGCGGGCAGCCCCTCGATGCGCAGCGGATACAGCCCGACCAGCACGCCGAGCAGAATCCCCGCGAAGATGGCGGCGAATTTGGTCTCATGCAGCATCTGCACGGCATTGCCGAGCGCCTTGGTGGCGTCGTTGAGCGATTCTTCGTCGCCCACGATCTGGAGCATGTCGCCGAACTGCAGGCGGACATCCGGCAGCGCGGTGAAAAGGAGGTCGCCGCGGCTCACGCGCGTGACGGTGACGTTGTGCAGATGGTCCAGGCCGAGTTCGCGCACGGTTTTGCCGAGCATGCGTTTGTTCGTGACGACCACACGGCGGTAAGTGATATGTCCAGGCGCCTTCATGAGGTTTTCCGTGCTCACACTGCCGATCACGCGGCGAAACTGCTCCAGATGTGCCTGCGTGCCCACAACCATGATCAAATCGCCCGCATGCAAACGAGTTTCCGGCGTGGCGGCATGCACCTCGCCACCATCGGCGGAGCGGTGGCGTGAAATGACCACGCTGGTCTCCTGAATGCCCGGCACCTCGGCAATGGTGATGCCATCGAGGTTGGGATTCTCGACACACAGGTTCATGCGCTGCAAGGGTTCGACGCCTTCGCCCTGCTCCTGGCGAAAACGCGCCGCCTCGCCTTGCACATCGATCTTGAACATGACACGCAGCAGAATCAGCGAGGTGATGATTCCCACGATGGCGAGCGGATAGGCCGCGGCATACGACAAGGCAGGCAGGGTGACCAGATCCGCCGCCGCGCCCGACGAACTGAGCGCCTGCTGCGCCGCGCCGAGCGCAGGCGTGTTCGTCGTGGCACCGGCAAACAGGCCCGCAACCGCAGGAAGCGGCATTTTGAGCAACCAGCCCCCGAGACAAGCCACCAGCACACCTCCCGCGACGAGCAGAAACGCATAGCCATTCAGCACGCGGCCCTGACGCCGAAGCGAGGCGAAGAATCCCGGCCCCATCTGCATGCCGAGGGCGAAGACGAACAGCACGAGCCCGAATTCCTTCAGGAAGTGCGCCACTTCTGCTTCGGGACGCATTCCGAAGTGGGCAAGGCCGAGTCCTGCAAACAGCACACCCGCCACACCGAGCTTGATGCCGGCCACACGGATGTTTCCGAGCCCGATGCCGGCCAGCACGACAATGCTGTAGATCAGAAGATCATGGGCGACGGGCGAGGATTCTTGCAACTGTTGAAGGAAACTCATGACTCATCCAATGGCACGAAGAATGCCATCTGCGCGAATGTTTTGCGTGCCGATCCTGGCATGCACATGATGGCTTTCCATGTGCCGTCGTTGGCATGCGTGAAGTTGTCGCTTCAAAGGAGGCTTATTTCGTGCTTGGATTGGCCTCATGAGCGACAGCACTCCCTCCCTTTATGAGCGCATCGGCGGTGAAGCCACCATCGCCGAGCTGATCCCCGCCTTCTACGCACGCGTGCTGGCCGATCCCGAGCTGGCGCCGTTTTTCAAGCACTCCTCGATCGAGAAACTGCACGTGATGCAGCGCGAGTTTTTCGCGATGGCCACCGGCGGACCCGTCCGTTACACCGGCAAGCCGCTGGCCCATGCGCATCACGGGCACGGCATCACGAAGCACCATTTCGCACTCTTCACCGGACATCTGGTGGAGACGCTGATGGACATCGGAGTGTCACGGGAGGAAGCGGACGAAGTGATCCACGCGATCAACACCTACGCGAACGAGGTCACCGGCACTTCGTATTGAGCCGGCTCAGTTCCCTCCCCGCAACGCGGCGGCGCTCAGCGCGCTTTCCGCGATGGCGATGGCGCGGTCTTGCAGTTTCTCGCCGATGAAGCGCTGCTGGTATCGCACGCGACAGCGGTTTTCGTTGTTGGCAAAAGAGATCCAGAAATCCGTGGAGCGGATATGCTGCGAAGCCCCCCTCACGTGGCTCCAGTCGTAGCGCGTCAAATGCCCCTCCCATGACTCGACCAGTCCGCTGGGTGTCAGGGTCGCTGAATAGCCGCGACCCAGCCAGCCGAGCCACGTGGCAGCACCACCCACCAGCATCAATCCAAGCCCCATCGCAATGAATGGCGTGATGGCCTTCATGCGTCCCCAGATGGAACCCTCGCCATAATCGAGCGCGAAATACCTCACCCTGCCGTACATCGTTTTCATCAACCAGAGGCCGGCCAGGATCAGAAGCGGCCCGCCGCCGAGAAGACCCCACACATACATGTCCCCGACATGAAGCATCACACCATCACCTGCGGCGCTGCCTTTCGTGAGAAAGGCGGAGATGTCCGGCATGGGAATGGCGGTGGCGAAAGGCGGGAAGGTGAAATTCATATCCGTGACGGTTGAATGGATTTAACCAAGCCGCCGCCGTGGACGTCAAGCATTGCTTCCCTGCCTCGTCTGCTGCCAGATGAACGCCTTCACCTCGGCGGGATCGGCGTTCATCGGCCAGGTTTGCAGCGGTTTCGACTTCAAAGCCTCCAGCGTCGGGTGCGTTGGTTCACGACCGGTCGCCTGCCTGACCACGTCGGGGAACTTCGCCGGGCTGGCGGTCGCCAGCACGACACTCGCGCGGTCCGGCGCCATGTCCGTGAAGGCACAGGCCGTGTGCGGGTCGAGCAGGTAACGCTGGTCCCGCCACATCTGGGTGATCACGCGCACGATTTGATCATCGTCCATGCGCGAGGAGCGCAGGGTGGTCGGAGGCAGCGCGATCTGGAGCGGCGTGCCCGATTTGATCTGCGCCATGACCTCGCGCACGCCCTGCGGATCTTGATCGAGAAGGTAATAAAGGAAACGCTCAAAGTTCGACGCGGCCTGGATGTCCATGCTCGGCGCGTGGCTGGGATGCACATCACCCTGGCGGTATTCGCCGCTGCTGAAGAAGCGGTGCAGGATGTCGTTCTGGTTTGTTGCCACGCGAAAACCGCCCGCAGGCATGCCCATTTGCTGCGCCAGCCATCCGGCCAGCACGTTGCCGAAGTTGCCCGTGGGCACGACATACTCCGCCGTGGCGCGGGCGCTCTCTGGCAGCCGCAGGTGCGCGTGGATGTAATACACGCACTGCGCCAGCACGCGGGCGATGTTGATCGAGTTCACCGCGGAGAGGTTCACCGCGTTGGCAAACTCGGTGTCGCCAAACGTGTCCTTCACCACGCGTTGTGCATCGTCGAAGGTACCGGGCACCGGGATGGCGAACACGTTGTCCGCCCCGGTGCATGCCATCTGCCGCTCCTGCAGCGGAGACACGCGGCCTTCCGGATAGAGGATGAAAATGGTGATGCCTTCCTGGCCCATGCAACCGTGAATCGCCGCGGAACCCGTGTCACCCGAGGTGGCGCCGAGAACCGCCAGGCGTTTGCCCGTCATCGCCACCTGACGCTTGTAAAGCAGGCCCAGCAATTGCAGTGCGAAGTCCTTGAAGGCGAGCGTCGGTCCATGAAACAGCTCCAGGATGTGCGTCTTCACCGCGATCTCGCGCAGCGGTGCCACCTCTGGCGCGTCAAAACGGCGATACGCCTCCGCCGTGAGCTGATGCCACTCCGCGTTGCTGATCTCCGGCGCGAACAGCGTGAAAAACTCCGCCGCCAGCCCGGCATAGTCCAGTTTCGACCACGCCGGCAGCCTGCCGCTGATGTCCGGCAGTTGCTCGGGCAAAAACAGCCCGCCATCCGGTGCCAGCCCGGCTTCGACGGCTTCAGAAAACGTGTGCGGCCTCGTCTGGCCGCGGGTGGAGATGTATTGCATGGACGGAGTCAATCAGGGCGCGCATTCATGCGTGGGATTTGGGATTGCTCAAGCAATCCATGGGGATTGTAGCGTCCGCAGCCACCCGATCCTGGCGTGGCAACACGACTGCCTCATGCCAGCTTCATCGAATGAACACATTTCGCCTGAACAACGGAGTTTCGTTCACCACGGTAGCCTGTCTCGTCATCGGTGGAGCAATGTGGAGCCCGGCGGAAAACAATCCGCAGGCGAAAGCATTAGCCCCCCTGCTGAAACCGCCAGGGCTGACCGCCAAAGCCGACCCCCAAGGACTGACCAAGACCCGAGAACAACTCGTACGCATCCTCACAGCGATGCAGACGAGCTACCGGACCGGCGGTCCGGACGGAGCGGCGCTCTTGAAGCGGGCGTTCGATTTTCTCCCGGACGTCGGCGGCACGCACCGGATGATACTCGCCACCAATCTGGTGCAGATGTGGAAAGAAGCGGACGCGCTTGGCTGCTTCGATGACGAACATGCCTTCACCGGCCTCATCACCCGCGGTCCGGACCAGGGAAAACAGGCTGTCTTCGAGCATATCGTCCCGCTGGAACTGGCGCCGCGCATGTCTCGCGACATTTCCAACGTGCGCCTGCTGCCCCCGTCGAAGAGCCGTGAAAACGGCGGGGCGGACGCCGGGCACGACAAGGTATTTCTCCAGCAGCTCAAGCTGGTGGAACAGGAAATAGACGGTCGAAAGGAGCTGAAGAAAATGGAGGCGGGTGCGCCGGTGCCAAAAGAGGTGCCTCGCAACCGCATGGGAGAAACTGCCGAGGAGCAGGCCCGCCTGTTCAAGCTGGACATGGATCGTGCAGGACCAGCAGCGCAACAACCGCGCAGCCTCCGCCTCGGGGGGCGCCAAGTGGAGACGCCCATGAAACGCAACGGCTACACTTGGTGCTATGGGATCGAACTGCGCAACACCTCGGCGCTGCCGACGGAGGTCACGATTGAGTGGTTTCTGATCGGCATCACCGAGGTCAATAACATCGACTACTTGCTTGGCGAGGGAACGCAGAAAGTGCAGCTGCGCAGTGCCGCTGTACACCAATACGAATTCCGGACGCCCAAGTCCCAGTCGCACTATAAAAGCGGCGCGGATGATCTGGACGAACTGCCCCCTAAAGACCGCCGGCGTGCCACCACCAAGGCAAGATATCGCGGCGCAGTCATCCGGGTGGTGCATGGCAAAGACACCGTGGTGGCACAATGGACCAGTGACGCGACCCTGAACCGTTTCCTGAAAGATGCGGTGGAGGAGGACGAACACGTTCTCTCCATGCTTCCGAAGCTATATCTCACTTCGCCAAACAAGCCGTGACTTATTGTCTCGGAATGAATACCTGCTGGCCGGCGTAGAGGCTGTTTGCGGCTTCTTTGATCGAGCAGATGACTGGGAGCACACAGGTGCCACCCGCCCGATGCCGGTCACCCTAATCAACGTGCTTCTTCAAAAACTCCACCAGACCACGCGCCAGGCCCGTGACCTGCTTTGCCGAGCGCTCGTCCTTGAGTGTTCCTTGATCGTCGAAAACCTCGTGCGCCTTTGGCACGGCCACCTGGTCCGGCAGCACGATGACGCCGATGTTGCCGAGAATGGCGCGCACGTGCACGAGGCCGCGCAAGCCGCCCAGCGCTCCAGGTGATGCGCTCATGAGCGCGGCGGTTTTGCCGCGAAACGCCACCAGCGGCGGCTCGTCATCCGTTTCGCCGCGCGAAACCCAGTCGATGGTGTTTTTGAGCACGCCGGTGATCGAGCTGTTGTACTCCGGCGATGCAATGAGGAAGCCGTCATGCTCGCGAAAGAGAGTCTTGAGCTTGCGGGCGTTTTCCGGCAGGCCCTCACGATCCTCCAGATCACCGTCAAACAGCGGCAGCGGGAAATCACGCAGATCGACGAGCGTCACCTCCGCGCCCGCCGAACGGGCTGCCTCCGCGGCAAAGCGGACCAGCCGCTTGTTCAATGAACCGGTGCGCGTGCTGCCGGCAAAGGCGAGAATCCTGGGGGTGCTCATGAATGATGACATTACGCCTGCCGGCCTGCGCGGACGCCATCAAATCACCACGACAGCAAGCCTGCATTCCGCGTTGTCAGAACGCCACTCCCGCCGACAATTGCGTTGTCATGAAAATCGACGCCCTGTCCCGTCTCGAACGCCATGCGAAGCGCATCGCGGAGATCGCCGGCGTGCTTGGCAAATACGGGCTGGCCAACCTGTTCGGTGGATTCCACTACTCCTGGCTGCAGAACCGGCTCAAGAGTTCGGACGGCCAGACGCTCACCGGCGACGTGACCACGGCTGCGCGCGTCCGCATGGCGCTCACGGAGCTGGGCACCACTTTCATCAAACTGGGCCAGATGCTCAGCACGCGCTCCGACCTTCTCGGCCCCGAACTCACGGAGGAACTCTCCCAACTGCAATGCAGCGTGCCGGCCGACAGCGCGGAGACCGCGCGCGCGACGATCGAAAAGGAACTCAGGCGCTCCATCGGCGACCTCTTCGCCCACTTCGAGGATTTGCCCATGGCAGCGGCCTCCATCGCGCAAGTGCATGCGGCGATGCTGCCTTCCGGCCGCAGCGTGGTCGTGAAAGTGCGGCGCGCCGGCGTGGCGGAGCAGGCGGCCACCGACGTGGAGATCGTGCAGGCGCTGGCGGAGCTGCTGGAGAAGCATTCCCCTGCCCTGCGTGCCTACCAGCCCGTGGCGCTCGTGCGCCAGTTTCGCCGCACCTTGATGCGCGAGATGGATTTCACGTATGAGCGCCGCTATCTAGAGGAATTCGGCCGCAATTTCGCCGATGACCCGACGGTGTGCATTCCGGAGGTCTTCGGTGATTTTTGCTCGCATCAGGTCGTGACCATGGAGCGCCTGGATGGCATCCGCGGCACCGACATCGAGGAACTGCGGCAGTCTGGCGAAGACCTGGGAGAATTCGCCCGCCGTGGTGCGAACATGTACCTCGAAATGATCTTCCGCGACGGCTTCTACCACGCGGATCCGCATCCCGGCAATCTTCTCCTGCTGCCCGGAAATATCGTCGGTGTCATCGACTGCGGCATGGTGGGACGCATCGACGAGGATCTGCGGGACGAGGTGGAATCCCTCATTGTCGGCATCGTGGAGAATGATTCCGCAGTCGTGAGCGAGCAGGTGCTGAACCTCGGCGCGGTGCCTTCCACCTGCTCGCGTGAAAAGCTGCGCGCGGACTTGCAGGATTTCATGGCGGACTACACCGGCCACCCGCTCTCCGACATCCATGTCGGGGCGGCGCTCGGAAACCTGGTGGAGATCATCCGCCGCCATCACATCGTGCTGCCACCCGCGCTCGCGCTGCTTCTGAAGACGATCATCGTGCTGGAGGGCACCTCACGGCGTCTGAGCCCGGACGTGAGCCTCACCGAGTTGATGCAGCCGTATTGCTCTCGCCTGCTGCTTCGCCGTTTTTCGCCGGGACGCATCGCCAGACGGGCACGCCGGACTTATCGGGCCTGGGACCGCCTGCTGAAGGCGCTGCCACGTGATCTGGCCGATCTGCTCTCCCGTTTCCGCGACGGCACACTGACAGTGCACCTCGATCACCGCCACCTCGACCCGATCATCAACCGCCTGGTGCTCGGTGTCCTCACCGCGGCAATCTTCCTCGGCTCCAGCGAGTTGTGGAGCCGCCAGGCCGCGCCGCTGCTCTACGGCGTGTCTGTTTTCGGCGCGCTCGGTTATGCGCTCTCGCTCTTCCTCGGCTGGCGGCTGCTGCGCGCCATCCGCAAGTCGGGAAACATCCAGTCGAAGGATTGAGGTTGCAGCGTGGCGGGCTTTTTCCGAGACTTGGCGCCATCACCAGCCCCGCCATGCAACCACCACCCGTTCCCAGCAAGGATGCCGAGCATCTGCGCACGCTCTCGATCTGCCACTACGTCGTCGCCGGACTCTCGCTGTTCGGCATCGCCTTTCTCGCGCTGCATTACGCCATCATGAGCACGGTCTTCGGCAACCCGAAGCTGTGGGAGAAGGCCAAGGAACCGCCGCCCTTCGATCCTGTGCAATTCTTCCACGTCATGCAGTGGTTCTATCTGCTGATTGGCCTCTTCATCCTGGCGTGTGGCATCGTCACGCTGATGTCGGGTCGTTTTCTCGGCAAACGCGTCAACCGCACCTTCTCCCTCATCATCGCCGGCCTGAACTGCCTGTTTGTGCCCTTTGGCACGATCCTCGGTGTCTTCACGCTCGTCGTGCTGACAAAGGAATCCGTGATCCGGCTGTATGAGGAGTCCAGTCCGCCGTCGTGAAACTTTGAACTTGGAACCTGAAACCTTTTCGCCGAAAACAGCCGCCGCACCCCATCCCACCTCCGACCATGTATTTCCTCGGCATCGACAGCGGCACGCAGAGCAGCAAGGCCATCGTTCTCGACCTCGCCACGGGCAAAATCCTCGCCACCGGCCACTCGACCTATGATTTGATCGAAGGACTGCCGCCTGGACATCTGGAGCAGGATCCGCAGGCGTGGATCGACGCGGTGGACGTCTGCGTGCAGCAGTGCCTGCAACAGATCGGCCATGACAAATCCAAGATTGCCGGCATCGGCGTCAGCGGGCAGCAACACGGTCTCGTGGCGCTCGGCGGGGATGACAAGCCGGTGCGCGCGGCCAAGCTGTGGTGCGACACATCCACGCAGCCTCAATGCGAGGAGATCGCGCATCATTTCGGCGGCCAGCCGGGCGTCATCGCGCTCGCGGGCAATGCCATGCTGCCGGGTTACACGATTCCGAAGCTGCTGTGGATGAAGCAGAACGAGCCGGACAACTTCGCCAAAACGAAGTCCATCCTCCTGCCGCACGATTACATCAATTTCTGGCTCACCGGCGTGAAGCGCATGGAATACGGCGACGCCTCCGGCATGGGCATCCTCAACGTGAACACACGTCAGTGGTGCCACGAGATCTGCGATTTCATCGACCCACGGGTGCGCGAGATGCTGCCGCCGCTCGGCTCCTCGAAGTCCATCCACGGCACGATTCGCAAGGAACTCGCGGTGAAATGGGGACTGAACTTCGATGTCGTCGTCAGCGCCGGCGGCGGTGACAACATGATGGGCGCGATCGGCACCGGAAACATCAAGCCGGGCGTCGTGACTGCGAGTTTTGGCACCAGCGGCACGCTGTATGGCGTCGCGGGCAGCCCGGTGGTCGATGGCCAGGGCGAGGTGGCCGCGTTTTGCGACAGCACGGACCAATGGCTGCCGCTCGTCTGCACGATGAATGTCACCGTCGTCACCGAGCAGGTGCGCGAGATGTTCCGCTGGGACTTGAAGCAGCTCGAGATCGCCGTGAAAACCACGCAACCTGGTGCGGAGGGCGTGATGTTCCTGCCTTACTTGAATGGCGAGCGCACGCCGAACCTGCCGAATGGCAGCGGCGTCATTCATGGCCTGCGCCCGACGAACATGACTCCCGCCAACATCGCCCGCGCCGCGGTGGAAGGCGCCACGCTCGGCCTCGCGTATGGTTTGAAGCGTTTCCGCGATCTCGGCATGAACCCGACCGAAATCCGCCTCACCGGCGGCGGCAGCAAGAGCGGCGTGTGGCGCCAGATCGCCGCCGATTGCTTCAATGCCGAGGTCGTCACACTCAACACCAGCGAAGGCGCCGCTCTCGGCGGCGCGATCCAGGCGGCCTACGTGCATGGCAACCAGACGGGCAAGGTCAGCTACGAGCAGCTTTGCGCAAAACTCGTCACTCTCGACGAATCCACCCGCTGCCATCCGAATGCCGGGCGCGCGGAGCTGTATGCCGCGCAGCTCGAAAAGCAGATGGAACTCACCAGCCGCCTCAATCAAACCGGCTGGCTCTAATCCCCACCAACCTTATCCTCGATGAAACCCACGCTCAGAGTCCATCCCAATGCCACCGCCATCGAACTCGAGGGCGAGGCTGATCTCTCGACGGTGCCTGAGTTTCAGAATCTCGTGCGCGAACAGATGAAGGCCAAAGTGAAGCGCCTCGTCATCGATTTTTCAAAGGTCACCTTCGTCAACACACCCGTGTGGGCTGTCGTGGTCGAGTACTATCAGCATGCGAGCGAGACGGGCTCGGAGTTCGTTCTTACCGGCATCCATGGCCGCGTGGAGGCATCGTTCAAGATCGTGCGTCTCGGTGATTTCATCCCGACACTGCCCGCAGTGCAGGATGCGCTCAACGCCGCCTCCATCGGTGGCTGAACCAACTGCCGCACTCCATGATCGCCTCCTTCCGCCAATACTTCGAGTTGTGCGGAGATTTGCTTTACTGGCTGTTGGTGGCGCCGTTTCGTGGCAAGCCGTGGCGGATCGGCCACACCTTCGCCCAGATCGTCCGCATCGGAGTGCATGCGGTGCCGATGTCGGCGCTCACCGCACTGACGATCGGCGTGGTGCTGGCGATGCAATCCGCCGCGCAGCTCGCGAAGCTCGGCGCGACGATGTATGTGCCAGGATTGGTGTCTTCCAGCCTCGTGCGTGAACTGGCGCCGCTGGTCACCGCGGTGATCGTCATCGGCCGCAGCGGATCGGCGGTGACCGCTGAGCTTGGCACCATGAAAGTGTCCGAGGAAATCGAGGCGCTGGAGGTCATGGCCATCCCGCCGATGTCATGGCTCATCGTGCCGCGGTTTCTTGCCATGGTCATCATGATGCCGCTGCTCACCGTTTTCGGCATTTATGTCGGCCTCGTCGGCGGCTGGCTGATCAGCTATTTCTCGCTGCACATGGGCACGCCCTACTTCGTCAGCCACGCGTTGGAATACGTTGAGGTTCGTGATGTCGGCATCGGCATGTTGAAGAGCGGCGTTTTTGGCGTGCTGATCATCACCATCGCCTGCAGCATCGGCCTGAACGTGTCCGGCGGCGCGGAGGGCGTCGGTGTCGCGACAACGCGCTCGGTCGTGGTTTCACTTCTCGGCGTCTTCATCGCCAACGCGGTGCTCACAGCCCTGTTTTTCTTCTGATGCCCTCCCGTTTGCCAGAAACCCAGCCAGGCGAGCCGATCATCGAGGTCGATTCGCTCGTGCGGCATTTCGGAAAACAGGCCGTGCTCAATGGCGTGAGTTTCAAGGTGTATCCGGGTGACACCTTCGTCATCATGGGCGGCAGCGGCTGCGGCAAGAGCACGCTGCTGCGTCATCTCATCGGCACCGAGAAGCCCACTTCCGGCAGCATCAAGGTTTTCGGCAAGGAGATCACCTCGATGAGCGACGGCCAGTTGCAAAAGCTGCGCGAGCGCTACGGCATGCTGTTTCAATCCGGCGCATTGCTGCAGTCACTCACGGTGGCGGAAAACGTGGCACTGCCGCTCATCGAACACACCAGGCTTGATCACGGATTGATCGACACGGTCGTCAAAATGAAGCTGGAGCAGGTCGGACTGACCGGCCACGGCCACAAAAAGCCCTCCGAGATCAGCGGCGGCATGAAAAAACGCGCCGCGCTGGCACGCGCGCTCGCGCTCGACCCGCCGCTCGTCTTCAGCGATGAGCCGACGGCCGGCCTTGATCCAATCATGACAGCCGTGGTCGATGAACTCACACAACGCCTCACGCAGAAGATTGGCGCCACGGTCGTCGTCGTCACACACGACATGAACAGCGTCTTCCGCATCGGCACGCGCATCATCATGCTCGGCACCGGCGCCAATCAGGGAAAGATCATCGCGCAGGGCACGCCGGATGAAATTCGCGCGCATCCCGATCCCGCGGTGCAGCAGTTCATCAAGGGAGAAGCCGAGGGCGACGCGGGAGATGACTCCGCGGAACTGCTCTACCGTCAGACGTTGCTCGGCCTCCACGACAACGGCAAACGATCACACTCAGCCATCCCCGCCACCAAGCCATGAAGAACAAGCACGACGCCATCGTGGCCTCCCTCGTCATCCTCAGTTCCCTGGTTCTGCTCGGGGCGCTCCTCTTCGCCATCGCGGGCGATCCCTGGCAGAGACCTCACCTGCGCTTCTCCGTGGATTTTGAGGATGTCACCGGCCTGCATCACAACTCCAACGTGCTCCTCTCCGGCTCGAAGATCGGCATCGTCGAACGCATCGAGCATCTGGCTCCCGCCGACCGCCTCGTCTCCAGCCGTCCGGTGCGTGTGCATGTCGCCGTTTTGGAAAAAACCGATGTTCCCGCGCACGTGAGGGTCATCATCAGCGCTGAATCGATGCTCGGCGAGAAGCACATCGGCCTCGTGCGCGAGGATGATGACGGCGGCCCCCTCGCGGATGGAACGAGGCTCACCTCCGACAGCCTTGGCAGCATGCTGGAGATGCTTCTTCCCGGTGGCGACGTGCTCATCGCCAACCTCAAATCCATCACCGCCGACATCAAGAAGCTCACTGAGCCGCTCGGCAAAGGCGATTCCGCAAAGAGCATCAGCGACTCGCTCGCCAACATCGAGCGTTTCACCGACGACCTGAAAAACGCCTTCGCAGGCGATGGAAACAAGCCCGGCTTCGGCCAGAAGCTCAACAATGTGGCCGACAAGCTCGAAGAAGCCGCCAATGGAATCCAGGAGGTTGTGCAGGGCCCCAAAGGCGCCGCTGACAAGGGCCTCGCCAAACGAGCCGATGTGGTGCTGGCCAATCTCGAATCCTTTTCCAAGGAGCTGAACGCGACCATTGCAGGCAGCGAAGGCAAGCCGGGGCTGCGTGCGCGCATCGACGACATCGCCGCGGAGCTGCACCAGATGCTCGCCGGTGGCGATGGAGCCTCCGGCCCTGGATTGGAGAAGAATCTCGACACGACAATGAAGAAGATCCACACACTGGTCGAGGAGATGAGCGCTCTCGTCATCTGGGGCGAGTACGTCACCGGCACGCTCGCTGAAAAGCCCAGCCGCCTCATCTTCGGCAGCAAGGAAAATGACGTGCCCACCAAGGAGATGATCATCGAGCACATGCGCCGGTCGAAGGAACCCTATCCCGTGAAGATCAAAGAACTCGAATCCGGCACCAAATCCTCTCCGAAATCCGCCGCCGGCTCCATGCCGCCGGAATCCGCCTCGCCGGAGGAAAAGCGGAAGGGCATCCTCAATTTCTTCAAACGCCGTGAGTAGCCCGCAGCCCATGGAATCACGCCAAAGCGTGCTGATCGACGTGGCACGCCTGTTGAGCCGTGCGCAAAACCCGGCGGAACTCGTGGATCACATCCTTCAGCGCTCGCGCGAGGTCATGGATTGCGAGGTGTGCTCGATCCTGCTGCCTGACGGCCCGGACGAGGATCTGCTCATCCGCTCCACGCTCGATCCGATCAATGCGATGGAAGTGCGCGTGCCGAAGGGCAAGGGCATCGCCGGCGACGTCTTCGCCACGAAAAAGATCGTCAACATCGAGGACGCACTCAACGATCCGCGACACTTCCGGCCCGCATCGGACAAAACCGACCTTATCACCCGTGCGATGGTCACGATCCCCCTGCTGGATGGTGAGCGCTGCCTTGGTGTGATGCAGGCAATCAACCCGAATCACGGCGCGGCTTTCAACGCGCAGGACGTGGAGATGTTTGAAACGTTCGGCAGCTTGATCGCGGTGACACTGCTCCGGCTTGAAGCACAAAAGAAGGCGATTCATGAAGCGGAAACACGCCAGCAGCTCACTTTGGCGAAGGAAATCCAGAATTCCTTCCTCCCCGCGCCGCAGGTCAGGCTCGGCGACATCGCCGTCGAAAGCTTTTATGAGCCAGCGAGCGAGGTGGGCGGCGATTTCTTCTTCTGGCATCAGATCGATGACGGAAAAATCCTCCTCGGTGTCGGTGATGTGTGCGGCAAGGGACTTCCAGCCGCGCTCGACATGGCACGCGGCACCACCCTGATCGCATCGAACGCGCATCTGTGTGTTTCGATGACGCTCGCCCAATGGATGATGACATTGAACCAGAAGTTGTGCGGTGTGATGAAGGCCGGGCGCTTCATCGCGATCAATGCCATGCTCGTCTGCCCGAAAACGCGACGCGTGTCACTTTGCTGCGCCGGACTGCCCGGCGCGCAGGTTTTCGATGGCAAGGCGTGGCAGGAGGTCGCCGCGCCAGGCAATGCACCGCTCGGCATCACCTGCGCCGCACGATACAAGGAGTGTGTGCTGCCGCTGAGCCGGGGCCGGCGCTGGATGATCTTCACCGACGGCATCCTGGAGGTGAAGAACAACGATGGCGAACATTTCGAGGATCATGCCTTCGCCGCGGTGCTGCAAAATGCCGGGGGAGGAGATGACAGCCTGGCACGCCTGGTCGGGGCATGGCGGGCGTTTGCACACGACGCGAGTTATCAGGACGACGCCACTGTGCTGACGATCACGGACCATTCGCCTCCGCCGCCGGATGAACTCGCCCTCGCCTGCCAGCCTGACACTTTGCGGCTCGTGCGTGAGTTCATCGAGACGTGGACCGCGTGGCATGGCATCGCTGACGATGTCACCGGCCTCGTCGTGCTCGGCTGTGACGAGGTGATGAGCAACATCTGCAAATACGCCTACTGCTCCACCAGCGGCGAGCGCAGCGCCTGCTGCCGCATCGAAGCTGACGATGGGAACGTGCGCATCCTCATCGAGCATCATGGCGAGGGCATCACCAACGAGGATTTTGAAAAACTCGTCGTCCCGCCATCCAGCGGCGAGCGCGTCGGACGCCTGGGCCTGCACGTCATCCGTGAGGTCTTCGACCGGGTCGATTTCCGGCGGGAACCAGGCAAATCGGTGATCGAACTGGTGAAATCGCTTTCTGCCGCATCGCCGGGTTGATGTACGGACGGATCGCGCCAAGGATGTGCGCATAACATGGCACAAATCCACATCGACGCAGGCGGGAGGATCCTCGCATGGATCATACGCACCATCGGAAAGACGTTGCGCTGGGACATCCGTGATGATGCTGGCGTGTTCGATGAGTCGCGCCGCGGGTGGATATGGTCCTTCTGGCACAATCGCATGTTTCTCGTCCCCTGGATGCATGAGAAATGGTTCGCCCACATTCCCGGCACCATGCTCACCAGCCCCAGTCGCGATGGGCGGACCATCGCGGAGATATGCGAATCTTTCGGCATCGAGGCCGAGCGCGGATCGAGTTCGTCGCCGGAGAAAGGCATGAGCGCGCTCATCGCGCTCGCCAAAAAATCGCGCGAAGGCTACGAGATCGGCATCACGCCCGATGGTCCCCGCGGCCCGCCTCATCGAGTGCAGCCCGGCATCATCAAGCTGGCCCAGATCACCGGCACCCCCATCATCCCGGTGCATATGCATTTCAGTCACTCGATCCAGCTCGACACCTGGGACAAGTTCCTCCTGCCGTTGCCGTTTGCCACGGTCAGGCTGGTCTTCGACAAGCCGCACCACATCCCGCGGCGCCTGACCGAGGAGGAGTTTGAAGAGCGGCGGCTCGCGCTGGAAGAAGTGATGAATGCCGGCAGTGGTGTGTGCTGGCGCTGACGTGTGCCGGAACTCACCTTGAAAATCTCCAGCGCTCCAGCTAGTCTCGAGCGCATGGAAACGCTCTCCGTCCGCTGCAACCACTGCGGCGCTCCGCTTCAGGTTGGCGAAGGCACGCGCTACGTCACATGCCAGTTCTGCCAGAGCAGTCTGGAGGTCAAGCGCACGGATTCATCCGTGTTCACCGAGGAGGTCGCCAAAATCGCCGAGAACACCGGCAAGATGGCCGAAAGCCTCGAAGTCATTACCGTGCAGAATGAGATCGAGAAACTGGATCGCGAAATGGGCATTCAGCAGGTGGCTTCATCGCAAAAGAAAGGTGGCCTGATCGGCGGTGTCATGGGGGGAGCTTTCGGCATTTTCTTTGCCGTGGTGTGCTTTCTCATGGCTTCGGGCTTTTCCTCCGCAGGAGCCGGAGTTTTCACCGTCGTTCCCGTTGGCATGGGAATCTTCGGGCTGGTGATGGCGGGCATGTCCGTGATTGGCAGTGTCAATCACGAGGCGGTGCGTTCGAAGTATCAGGAACGCCGCGCTGAGCTCGAGCGCCAGCTTGAGGGTTTGAGGCAGAAGTGATGCTGCTGGCGTTTTACAAGCCCTTTGACGTGCTCTCGCAGTTCACGCAGGAGCATCCTTCGCATCGCACGCTGTCGGAATTCGGCTTCCCTCCGCATGTTTACCCGATTGGACGATTGGATCGCGACTCCGAAGGGCTGCTGCTGCTGAGTGACGAAGCAAAGTGGAATGATCGTTTGTTGAATCCGCGTCATGCCCACCCGCGCACGTATCACGCGCAGGTCGAAGGCGCGATCAGCGACGAGGCGCTGCGAAAGCTGCGTTCCGGCGTCGATTTGAAGGAGTTCCGCACGCTTCCCTGCCAGGCGACCCGCCTTGATGCTGAACCACTTCACCCACCACGCAATCCACCCATCCGCTTCCGTAAAAACATCCCGACGAGCTGGGTCGAACTCACGTTGACCGAGGGCAAAAACCGTCAGGTGCGCCGCATGACCGCCGCTGTCGGCTTTCCCACGTTGCGACTTGTGCGCGTGAACATCGGCGGGCTGAAACTGGCGGACTTGGGCCTCGACCCCGGACAATGGCGGGAGCTGAAGCAGGCGGAGCAGAAGTCGCTGGGCGTTTGAGGGCCATTTCCGTCCTTGCGCACCCGGCCGGTCATGCCATTTTCCGCGCCCTTTCCCCAACCCCAGCATGGCCCTCATCGTCCAGAAATATGGCGGCACGTCCGTCGGCAATCCCGAGCGCATCCGCAATTGCGCGCGCCGCATTTTGGAAACGCAGCGTGCGGGCAACCAGGTCGTCGCTGTCGTCTCCGCCATGTCCGGTGTGACGGACAACCTGATCAAACTGGCCAGGGAAGTCTCCCCCGAGCGTGATCCCATCGAACGTGAGATGGACGTGCTCCTCGCCACCGGCGAGCAGACCACCATCGCGCTCACCGCGATGGCCATCAACGCCCTCGGCGGCAAGGCCGTGTCCCTTACCGGTGCCCAGGCCGGCATCTCCACCGACCGCGTGCATACGAAGGCGCGCATCGTCAACATCACGCCGGATGCGGTGAAGAAGATGCTCGACGAAGGCAACATCGTCATGCTCGCTGGTTTCCAGGGCGAGACCGCAAGCGGTGAAATCACCACGCTGGGCCGCGGCGGCAGCGATTTGACCGCCATTGCGATGGCAGCGGCGATCAAGGCCGACCTTTGCCAGATCTACACCGACGTGGACGGCGTTTACACCTGCGATCCGCGCGTCGTGAAGACCGCGAGGAAGATCGAGGAGATCAGCTACGAGGAAATGCTCGAGATGGCCTCCTCCGGCTCGAAGGTGATGCAGAGCCGCAGCGTCGAGTTCGCGAACAAATTTGGTGTGCGCTTTGAAGTGCGCAACAGCATGAACAACAACCCCGGAACCATCGTGAAAGAAGAAACCCCCGGCATGGAATCGGTCGTCGTCCGCGGCGTCAGCCTCGAACGCAACCAGGCCAAGGTCACCATCGACGACGTCGCCGACCGCCCCGGCATCAGCGCGGCGATTTTCGGCGCCATCTCGCAGGCGAACATCACCATCGACATGATCGTGCAGAACGTGAGCTTCGACAGCATCACGGACATCTCCTTCACGCTCAGCGCCGCCGACCTGCCCAAGGCCGAGGCTGCCCTCAAGGCCGTGATCCCGAACTTGGGTGACAAAGCCACGCTGCGCACGCAGAGCGGCATCGCCAAGGTTAGCGTCGTCGGCATCGGCATGCGCAGCCACAGCGGCGTCGCGGCCAAGATGTTCAAGGCGCTCGCTGATGCGAAGATCAACATCCAGATGATCTCCACCAGCGAGATCAAGACCGCTGTGATCGTGGAGGAGACCGAGGTCGAAAACGCCGCACGTGTGGTGCACACCGCGTTTGGTCTGGACGTGTGATTTGCACACTCAAGGTTTTGAGCAGCCATATCACACCGGCGGGTCGTTGAGATCGAGGCCCATCTTCTTCAGCTCCCACTCCTGGGCCTCCCAAGGGATTGTGACGGGCTCACCCGCAGGCTTTTCGCTGGCATAGATGCCCACTGACATCGGCCGGATGCGGCGGTGGGTGGCATGCTTGTCCACCAGAGGCATGCCCTGTGTTTTGGCAGAGGGACTCTGCGCGTCTTTTTCCTCCTGCTTCCACTGCACGGCCATCTGATGCAGCGCGACGATGCGATACCAGTGCCACGGCTGCTCGCACAGCACGTTCTGACGGCACCAGTGCCAGTTGGCAAACAACTCCAGTTCCGCCGGCCGCACGAGGAAGCAGCGCACGCACTTGCGGCGCACCACCTTGCGGTCCTCACACGTCATGGCGAAAAGCCAGGTGTCCCGCGCGAAGGGCGTGATGGCAAGATGCCCGGCAATGTGATTGAAGGCGTCGTTGAGCACCTCGAAGCCGAGCCTGCCTTCCGTACACAGAACCGGATTCCGCAGGCTGGTGCAGTCCGCCATTTCACGCACGATTTTGCGGGCGGCGGGATTGTCATAGAGGTCGTTCACCGTCGTGCTGGGCATCAGATTGCGGAAGATGAGCACGCACTTGTCGGAGCCAGGCACGCTTGCGAGGAAGTGCGCCTGGAAGAGCACATCATCCGAGTCGCCACGGCGCAACCGGTCCAGCGCCTTCAGATGCCTGCGAAAGAGCAGAAACCAACTGGCAAAGAAGCCAAGCAGGAAACCGATGAACTTGCCCGCGATCTCCGGGACCACACGCGTCCAGTCGAGATTCTTGAGCCAGTCGGCCACCTGCTGGGAATTCAGGCTGCTGATCCAGCGGATGAATTCGTCAACAAAGCTCATGGCATGTGTGGGTGTGGGCGGACTGTTTTTTCAACTGGCTCCGCGATTCTTCACGTTCTGCCCTGAGGGTCAAGCCACCAGAAATGCGCAGCAAACCGCCACGCCGCTCATCACGGCTTCGTCACGATGATTCGGTAAAACTTTTTGGGAAGTAGCGCGGCGCCTGCGTCCGGAATGGTGACGGTAGAGCCAGTGCCGGCGATGCCGCTCTGCAACGTGTCCCACGGCGCGACGAGCGTCTGGCTCGCCTCGACCTTGTAGGTGCGTCCCGTGAGCGTCGGAAAGGAAACCTGCACGTCGTTGCCACTTCGGGCCGTGGCACCACGAAACTGGCTGGTGCCGGAGTTTGGAGCGCTCCCGGCGATGAATTCGTCGAAATTGCTGATCCCGTCGCCATCGAGATCGAGCGCCGCGTCGTTCACCGCGGGGTTGAGGCCGTTGCTCGTCTCATAATCGTCGATCATCGAGTCAGCGTCCGTGTCACCGTCGATGATGGTGACGGAGACGGTGGTGGGCGAGCCGAGGGAAAGACCGCCGGTGGGCGATTGAATCGACACAGTGAAGGATTCGGGATCCTCAGGAATGCCATCGTTGAGAATTTGCACGGCGAAGGTCTGGCTGAGATCTGACGCAGCAAAGGAAACCGTGCCCGACCCTGACTGATAATCTGCCGTCGAGGCGGTACCTGCTGTCGTGAACCAGGACACCGTGCCCGGATTGCCTGTCGTGACGCGGCTGACGGTGAAGGTCAGCGAAGTTGCGGCCTCGGTGACGTTCTGAGTGGCCGGCGAGAGCGCGACGGGCGTGGGCGCGTCGTTGTCCAGAATGGTCACCGTGCCGGTGGCGAGCGTGCCGAGCGTCGCATTGCCACCTGCGGAGGAAAGCGTGACCTGGATGGTCTCGTCGGATTCCTGCGTGATGTCGTTCGTGATGGGAATGGCAAAGGTTTTCACCAACTCTCCCGCGGCGAAGGTGAGCGTGCCGCTGGCGCTCGTGTAATCGCTGCTCGAGGCCGCCGTGCCGTTGCTGGTGGCGTAGTTGATCGTCGCGCTGCCCTCCTTGCCGCCAGTGCGGGTGACCGACACCAGGATGCTGCCGGCAGCCTCGCCGCCGCTCGTGGCGGACTGGGTGAGCATCACATTGTCGGTGCATGTCACCGTGGTGAAGAAGAGCTTCCAGCCCGTCATTGATCCAAAATCCCCCGGGGCAAAGTCCTGCATGTAGAGCTTCCAGGTGCCATTAGCAGGCACACCGCGAAACTCGCTCATCGTGTAGGCCAGTTCGACTGCTGTGTCGCCGGTGAAGCTGCGGCCTGAAGGATTGGATGTCGCATTGTAAGGACCGTAGTAGTCCCACGGGCGGTAGGAGCTGGTCGCGACATTGCCGAATTGAGGAAAGATCAGCGCCGCGTTGTCATCAAACGTGATGTTGACGCTTGAAGCAGTGCCCGACGTTCCACCGCAGAACAGGCGGATCTTCAGAGCATCGGGACAGTGCAGCAACGCGCCGACGTCACTCACATACGTGTGACTGAAACCTGTGAACTGCGCCGTCATGTCCTGGACCCGGCCTACGAGACCCGAGACGCTCAGATTGGAGGGCGATGGGCTGGCGGTGTTGTTGTCGCGGATGGTGATGGCTCCGCCCGTGAACGTTGAAGATGCAGACGTGCCGAGAGGGATGTTCAAGTTCGCAAAGCCAAGGTCGGTGGCACCGTCCTGCAATTTGAGCACCAAAGGCACGCTGATGCCACAGCCGCCGGAAGGCTTGAAGGAAAAACTCTGGGTGACCGTGGCGCCACCTGCGGTCAAAGCGCCAAAATTCTGCGGCGCCGAGGGCGAACTCACGCCGCCGATGGCCAGCAGCGTGGCGGTGAGGCTGCTGGTGTTCGTGCCACCGATGTTTTTCAGCCCGAGATTGAAGGTGACCGCCTCGCCAGGATCCGCGGTGCTATTGGCAGGCGTGTTGCCCTCACTGGTGAGCGCGATGCTGGCGCCCGCGATGCGTGCCCCGGCCTGCACAGTGCCGTAGAGCTTGATCGTCACCGAATTGAGTATGCCGGTGTCAGCCTGCACACGATCCGCCACTTTCACCGTCCAGTTGCCAGCGGCAGATTCACCCCAGTGCCGCACAGACGTGTAGGTCCAGTCGAGGTTGTCCGTGCCATCGGAATAGCTCTGGGCCAGCTTGCTCGTCATGCCGGAGGGCGAGGTGAGGGTGACCTCCAGGTCACCACGTGCTGCGTGAGTGGCATTCACGGTGACGGCAACATGCTCGACGCGGAAATTGGCGGTGCTGAAATTCAGCGTGCGCGTGACTCCCGTGGAGCTGTTGTCGGGAATGGAGGCGCCGATGCCGGTTTGCGCCACCTGCGTCGTGCTCATCGCGGGAAGATTCGTCCACTGCTGCGCCAGGGCGACAGCAGCGGCGGCATCGATGAGGCCTGCGCCGTATTTGTGATTGAAGCTGAGACCCGCGGCGTTCGCGGCCCACTCGGGATCGGTTTGATGCACTTTGCGCGCGGTGCGAATGAGGATCTCCTGCACATCGCGCCAGCCGAGATTCGGATTCGCCTGGAGCATGAGCGCCACGATGCCTGAAACCAGCGGACATGCCGAGGAGGTGCCGCCGAAGTCGTTCGTGTAATTGCGGTCCGACAAATTGGAGGCTCCTGCCGCGGTGTTGTTGTAACCTCCCTCACCGGTGACATCCGTGGTGCGGATGCCTTCATTGTGTCCGCCACCGCTGGAGGGCGCGGCCACGAGGAGGTTCGCCCCTGGCTCGGAATAGTAGCTCTGAAAGCCGAAATCATTCACCGCTCCCACCGCAATCACATAAGGCGAGTTGGAATAGGCGTCGTAGTTGGAGTTGTCCGCCAGATCGAAGCCGTTCCCGCCTGCGAACACGTAAATCTCGCCTTTGCCACCACGTCCGGTCGTCACGCCATTCTCCAGCGCCGCCTGCGCCAGCGGTCCCATGCCGCCGTAACCGCCACCATCCGGCGTGCCCCATGAGTTGCTCTTGATGTGGATGACATCGTTGTGCGCGTTGAACGCGTCCGCCTCGTCCTGGTCCGTGTTGGCGGCGGCGATGAGCCGGAAACCGGTCAGCGTTGCCTCCGGTGCCGCACCGCTGACGCCGATGCCGTTGTTGCCACGCGCGCCTGCCACACCCGTGCAGGACGTGCCGTGGATGTCATCAGTAAGGCTGCCCGGGAATGGATCATCGTCGTTGCCGTTGTAATCGTGGTCGATGGCGGTGTTGTAGCCCGGCTGGATGTCCGGATGTGTGTGCTCCACGCCATCGTCGATGATGCCGATGGTGATGCCCGTGCCTTTGGCAGTGTCCCACGCGCTGGTGATGTTGGTGTCCACCCACAGCGCTCCGCCGAGTTGCGTCGTGTTGAGGAGATGCCATTGCTCGGAGAACAGCGGATCGTTCGGCGTGAACTTTTTTGCTTTCTGCGTGGCGAGAAGCACGTCCGCGCCGTCCACCTCCGGCAGGGCGCGCAGTGCCTCCATCGCCCCCAGCGCGTTCTCCGCGGTCCCTGCATCCAACACGACGAAACCGGGCGCATAGCCCGGCTGGCGTGTGATCTTGAGGCCCGCCTTTTGCGCCAGAGTTTGGGCAGCCACACCCGCCTTGAGCTTCACCAGCACTTCGCGCGTCACGAAATGCCGCTCCACGGGCCGGTTTCTTGACTTGGGATCGTCATTCGCCTCGGTCAGCACGAGTTGCACCTCCGAGGCCGGTGCCGTCCGCACGCGCAGGGCCTTCACCTCGCGGACGAGATCTCCTGCCGCGGTTTTTTCGATCACGCGGCGGCCATCCGGTTGTTTGACCGCCAGTTCACCCGTCACGACGTTCAGCCGGCGCTTCATGCCTCCAACCGTGATGTCATAGGCCGTCTTCAACGACGCATCGGGTGCCATTTGTTGTGCGATTCCGAGGCCGCACCCCAGAAGCACAGCGAACGCCACGGAGAATTTTTGCATGAGCCGTCATTTAGCCACAAACCCGGTGTTTTTTGCAAGCCTTCGTCACATAACCAGCAGTCTTTGACCCGCCCACGAGGCATCCGGTTTTCTCACACCTGTCGGCAAAAGGAATTAGAGGTCGCGCCATGATGGGCTGTTCGCTCCTATACACGGCACTCCAAAGAGATAGTCCTGTACTCCCGTCAAGACCCGGCGTATCTATTCACAGCAGGGAAAACAACCTGCCACATTGTGAAAACGTCCACTCACGCGCTGTGCTCGGTTCCAGCCGTGGTTTTGCTCACGGGATGCTGGAGCATGCTGCCCACCGAGATCCAGCGTGCCCAGAACCAATGGCGCAGCTACGTGGATGTACAGTCCGTCTCGTTGGCACGGCGAAGACTTTCAAACACAAGTTGGTGCCCGGAGCTTACCCCTTGCGATCCGCGACAAAGATCGTGTGCGTGCTGCGTTTCGCCTGCGGGTAGGCTTTTGCGGCCACGACTTCGACCTTGAAACCGGCTTTGCTGAGCCTTTTTGCAAACGCATGATCCGTGCTGGCCGACCAGAACGCGACGCGTCCACCGGGTTTCAGCGCATGCGTGATCGCTTGAAATCCTTGCGCCTGATACAACCGCGCATTGCCGTCCTGCACCATGGCGATGGGCCCATTGTCCACATCCAACAGGATCGCATCGTAATGCGCCGCTGGTGCACGAGCGATGACTTGAAACACATCCTCCACGAAGATTTCGACACGTGAATCCTGCAGCAGCAAGCCGTTCACCGTGCTCAGAAACTCACGATTCCACGCCACCACCTCCGGCAGCAGCTCCGCAACCTGCACGCGTGCATCTACGCCGACGAGTTCCAGCACACGCCGCAGCGTGAAGCCAAATCCCAGCCCGCCGATGAGCACCCGCATCTCCGCTTTACCTCGCAAACGATCACAGGCCAGTTGCGCCAGCACCTTCTCCGACTCCGACGCATTCGTCCCCATCAACGGCTGCCGGTTCACGCGCAGGTAAAAGTGCATGTCATGCGCATGCAACGTCAGTTCCGCGCCTTCAGGCGTGCGTGCTTGAGCGAGTTGAAAAAACGGTTTCATGGAAAAGCGACAGCGGGAGCCAGTCGCTTCCACGGCGAGGACAGGAGCGCGGAGATACTGCCGGGCAAGAGGGAAGGACGGCTGATTCATCCTTGGCCTCTCCGGCTCATCCGTAGCCACTACAGTGAGCCAAAAGAATCTTCTGCGCGGTCAAATCAATGATGCAGTAGCAATTGTGCTCACCACCGTCATTGATGCAGGAGTAGTGCTTGTCCCAGTCTTGGGATGCCATTTCCAAGCTCATGAGATGAAGATGCGCCAGTCTGCGTCCACTCTCCGTGAAAGGCACGATTTGCACACGATAGCGGCCTTCTTTGAAAAGCCGTGCCATTTCTCGCAGATCGCTACTGTGGCTGGCGATGTAATCTTCCAGCATTTCCGGGAACGCCAGGATCAGCATGTGTGACTCGGACGCGCCCATGTTTGTCATCTCCGCTCCGGCATAGTAGCCACGGACCGCACCTGCAGCAGTTTCGTCTCGCATCACCGCGTATTCACAGGCTACCTGTTGCTTCGCAGCATCGCCTCCAAGTGGTCTTTTCGGCATAGAGACACAGCCAGCGCTAACGAGCGCGACGGCGATGAGCAGTGGCAGGGTCCTGAATACAACGCAATGGGGGAGATCGAGGTTCATGGATGAACGATCACGGGCCCTAAACTCATATCGAAAAGACTGCCTCACCGCTTCGCCTTCGTCGCGATCGCCTTGTAGTAGCTTTCGATCGCGGCGCGATATTCGGGGGCGGCTTCGCTTCTCGTGGCTTCGGTGAGGTCGTCGGCCATCTTTTGTGGCAGGTGGCCCCAATCGCCGTTCACGAGGACGGTGATCTGGCCGAGCACGCCGTCCTGAAGCTGCGTAGACTTGTTGCCGCCTTCGGCGGATTGTGACTGCGTGTTCTGATTCTGCTGCTGGTTCTGCGCCATCTGCTGCTGCGGCTTCGATCCGGGTGTCTGGCCGCTGTTGCGGGAGTCCGCCATGCTCTGCTGCTGCGCCTGCTGCGCTTGATTGAGCGAGTTCTGGGCCTGCTGTTGCTGTCCCTGGCCTTGCTGCTGTTGTTGCTGCCCGTTCTGCGCCTGCTGCTGATTGCCCTGCATCGGATGAAGCTGCGCATCGAGCTGGTCGAGCGCCTGCGCGAGCATCTGTCCCTGCAATTGTTCGAGCGGAGAGGCGAGCATCGGCGGCGCGGTGGCGCTCGCGGTGGCCTCGGCGGCCTTGGCAGCCTTCGCGGCATTCGCCTGGCTCTGCTGCGCGGCCTGCGGGTTCGGTTGTGGATTGGCCTGCTGCGCCTCGGCCTGTTGTCCGGCTTGTTGAAGTTGATTACTGGCCTGCGCGACTTGTTGCGCGGCTTCCTTGTCGCCAAGACGCTGCTGATGACGTGAGACGCGGGCGAGATCATTCGCCGCCTGCTTCTGCGCCATGCCGTTCTGCACGAGCTGCTGTGTTTCCTTCGCCACGGCCTGCTCCGCCTGCTGCGCGGTGGTCTTCGCGGTTTCAGCGAGCGCCTTCTGCATCGACGGATTGTTCGGCAGTTCCTTCTCCAAAGCGTTCAGCACGGCCTGCGGGTCTTCGCCCGCATCCTGTGCCATCTGCGCGAGTTCCTTCGCACGCTCGTAAGCCTCGTCCAGCGGCTCCTGCACGCCGAGTTCCTGCTCCATCTGCTGCATCGCGGCCTGCTCGGCGGCGGTGAGCTGCTGGCCCTGCTCCATCTTCTGCATGTTCTGCGCGATCTGCTGCAAGGCCTGCGCGGCTTGCTGCTGCGCATCGGCGGCGGCCTGGAGATTTTGCGCCTGCGGCTGGCTTTGCGTGGCCTGCGCGGCCTGCTTGAGGTTCTGCGCGATCTGCGGCGACTTTTGCTGCATCTGCGCCAGCGCCACGTCCGCGGCACGCGCCATCTGCGCGTCGGGTTTCTTCGTCAAATCGGCGGCGTTGGCCTCCTGACGCAACGCCGCCTGAAGCGAGGCCATCTTCTCCGCATTTTCAGCGGCCTCAGGACGAAGCTCCTGCGCCTTCTGCGCCACTTGATCGACCGGCTTCTCCGCCTTCGCGTCATTCGCGGCCGTTTGCGTCTGCTGCTGCGTCTTCTTCAAATCCCCGGCCACGCGCTTCATCATCTCGCTGAGTTCCGGTGTCATCGCGGCGAGTTGCGCGCGCGCGGCATCGACCTGCGGCTGCAACTGCGCGGCGAGTTCGTTCGCTTTCTTCTGCGCGTCGGCGGTGGCCTGCTGCGCGGGCTGGTTGTTCAATTCCTGCCCCGGCTGCTGCTGCGCGGCTTGATTGGCGAGCTGCTTGTTCTGCTCCGCGGCATTGCGGGCCATGTCGCTGGCCTGTTGGGCGGTGGCGCGCAGATTGTTCGCGGCCTGCGGGTCTTTTTGCTGCATCGCCTCGGCAATGCGGGCGCGGTTGATCTTCTCTGGAAGCTGCTGCAGCGCCTCGGCGGCGGCTTTGGCCTCAGCCGTGGTCTGAGCCAGGTCCTGCTGATTCTGCGGACGCATGGACTCGGCCTGCGCGGCTTCCAACGCCTGCGCGGCATCCTGCGCGAGCGCATCCGCCTCCAGCGCACGTGTGGCGAGCGCGAGCTGCGTGGCCTGCTCCTTGAGCTTTTCCATCGCCTTCTGGGCTTCAGAAGGCGGCGCATTCGTTTTGCGGGCCTTTTCAGCCTCCTCGTGGGACGGCACCGGCAGCTTCTTTGCATCCGCGGTCTGGCGGGAGAGTTCGTCAGCCGCACGGCTGGCGCGATTCATGTCGAGCGCGGCCTGGTTGTTGGTGAGGCGGTTCTGTTCACGAAGCTCGGCCTGGTCCTGAAGCTGTTTGGATGCCTGCTGAAGCTGCTGCTGCGCCTTCTCGGCAGGTGTCATGCCATCGCGCTCGCTGCGCTTGTTCTGACGCGGATCACGCGCGGCGTTCTCAGCCATCGCGAGTGCGTTTTTCGCTTCTTCGAGTCTGGCGAGCGCAGGATTGTCCTGACGCGCAAGTTGCTCGCGGCGCTGCGTGGCTTCGTTCGCGGTTTGTTCAGCGATGTTGCGTGAAACGTCGGCCGCCTGCTGCAAACGGCTGCGCAAGTTGTCGGAGGCTCCGTAGAGATGCTCGGGGCTCTTCGTCTGGTCCGGCTTGTCGAGGCTGCTGTTGAGATCAGCGGACGTTTCCGTGAGTTTTTTGTCGATGTCCTGAAGCTGGCCGCGATTGCGACCATTCTGCGTCTCGTCGAGCTGCTGAAGGTCTTTTTGCAAGGTCTTCGTCTGCGCCATGAGCGCGCGCTGCTGCTCCTGCCATTTCGGACGCTGGTCGGCATCGCGATTGGCCGGAAGCGCGTTCTCCGTGAGCATGCGCGACTGCCGCTGAAGCTGCTGCGACTCCTGCGCAGCAATTTTCGCCGTGTCCTCGGCTGCAAAGGCACGCGCGGCGTCGGCGATGAGGCTGGCATTGCTGTGCGCCTCATGCGCGGCGCGTTTGACCTGGTCAGGATTCTCAACCTCGCCGCTGTTGAGCTTGTCCAGCTCGGCAATCTGCTCGCGACGCATCTGCGCAAGGCGTTCACCGAGAATCTGGGCCTCGGAGGCATCAAGCTGGTTCGGCGCGTCACGCGCAGCCTCCTTCAAGGCATTCCACAACTCATCCGCCTGCATTTTGACCTGCTCGACCTTTTCCTGAGCGCTGGCGAGCGCGTTCTCGGCCTCGCTTTTCGCCGCGTTGGGATCCTTGCGGGCATTCTTCTCCGTCTTGCGCACCTTTTCGATGTCCTTGGCAAGTTCGCGCGTCTCCTCGTTCAAACGTTCCGCCTTCTGTGCCAGCCTGCGCTGCGATGCGGACCACTCACGCTGACGCGGATCGATGGTCTGCTCCAAAATGATCACGCGCACCGGCGGTGACTCGGCCTTGAGTCCCTTCAAGTCGATGGCGATGAGCTTCACGAGCACCGCATCACCTGCTTTGACGCCGAGCGGAGCCAGCGGGATCAGCGATTGCACCGGCGCTTCCTTCGCTGCTTTCGTGATCGCCACCTCGCGCTCACTCCAGTTCGCGCCGTTGATGGCGTGGGCGATCTTCACGGTGCTGAGGCCGACATCGTCCGAGGCCATGCCTGCGAGGCGCACGGCTTCATCAGGCAAAAGCTCGATCTGCTCGGCGGGCTCATTAATTTGCGCGACCGGCGGCAGGTCGGGAATCGCCGTGATGCGCCAAGGTGTGCTTTCCTCATTCGTGAAGCCGGTTTCCTGCGCCTTGAGTTCGATCTGCCACGTGGCGTGCTCCGGCTTGATGGCGATCTCGGCGGCAAGCAGGCCATCCGCAGCGACCTTCGCGGGTGATTTCTTCTTCTCCGGCGCATCGGGATTCAAAACCACATCACTCTGCGTCACCGGCTGGTTCGTTTTGAGCGTGAGCTTGACCATGGAGCCGTCCAGAGCCTCAAGATCGCCGTTGTCGTCGGTGATCGTTGTTTCCTTCGCTCCAGTGTAGGCGGGCGGGACGATGGTCTTGGTGAATTCCGTCACGCGAGGACGCGCACGAGCACTGAGCGTGCGCCAGGGCGTGATCGCATCGCCAGCGTGAACGCGGTAACGAACATCGACCTGCCCCACAGGCACCACGCCCTCGAAGCGCGTCGTGCCCATGCTGGAAAGCTCGGTGCGGCGTGGCTTGGAACCGGCGGTTTGCAGTTCCAGCGTGGCGAGTTCGGGCTTCGTGCCCTCGGTTTCGATGATCAGCGGCACTTCGGAGCCAATCGGTGCGAGCGCGTTTGCCTTCGCGGGCTCCAGGATGCGAATCTTCACCGACGCGGGCCGCTCCAGATTGGCAAACGGCACCGCCGCACGGGCGAGGAAACCACTCATGTGCAACCCCGGTACGAGGCAAAGCAGCAGAATCACCCCGACGACGGCACCAGCGGTGACGAACCAGGGTTTCAGCGTGCGCACCGGCAGCCTGTCCTTCCAGTCGATGCCTTCGACAGCGGCGGCCACATCATCCTGGAGACGCTCGCGAAATTCGACCGAGTCCTTCACGTTCGCACCGTCACGCGGATCAGCGAGTTCGACGGCAGCGAGGATGCGCTCGCGCAAGGACGGCTCGGCGGCTTCGATGAGCTTCGCGGTGCCTTCCCTGCCCTTCGCCTGGGCGATGAAACGCCACGCCATCTTCCACGCGGCATAAAGCGCCCCGGCATACACCAGCAATGTCATCCAAGGACGCACCGCGTCCGGCATGAACCACGCCCGGTCGAGCAGCGCGATCAATGTGAAGGCAGCCAGCGCGATGGCGCCGCCGCAGAGAAGAGCACGCATTTGCAGAAGGTGCTGGCGTCGCAGGCGGAAGCGCTTGAGGGCTTCGTGCGTGGCGGGGCGGAGGGCGAGGTTCATGAGATGGAAGCTTAACGCATTCGACGAGAGCAAGTTTTCCACATCGAGAAAGATGCCAGCCATGCAAAAAACTTACTTTCTGGCGGACATGGAATGGCATAAATATCAGCGAAACCGTCCCATTCAGAACGCTGAAATCAGATTCGTTGTGGAAAACTCAGAAAAGGCACCTCCAGCCCCCTTTCCGCCCCCGTCCGAGCCCGCCGCTCCGGAACGGTTGAATCCCTTCGCCGATGATGTCTGCACCGGGCCGTTTGGCGTGGAGGAAAACCGCACCGTTCCCGGCCTGAACGCGGACATTCTGGACCAACTGACCACGTCCATCGACGAACGGCAGAGCAGCGCGGGTCGTGTGGGCGGGCAGCCACTGCTGCTGCTCACCGCGCCGCGAGCTGGTTATGGCAAGACGCATCTGCTGGGCCGTCTCGCGGCCGCGGCAGGCGGGCAGGTGGTGCTGGTGCCGCTGGCGTTCCGTCTGGAGGATCAGATCGGCATTTCAGCCGTGGCGGTGCGCGGACTGGAATCCATGGCACGCGCGGAAGCCGGCCGCGAAGGCTGGACAAAACTGCGCGAAGCCTGCGCGGGTGTGTGCGCGGCGCTGGTGCGGCGTTTGATCGAGACTGGCGTGCTGCCGTGCGCGAACCAGGACCAGGCGCTGCGTGTGTTGAATGGCGATCCAGTGGAGGTTTTCGATGAGAAAGGCAGCGCTCGGCTGATTGGTGACTGGGTGAGGCGTTTCGAGGCACAACTGCGCAAGCCGATGACCGAGCAGGCGATGAAGCGCGTGCCTGCGATCCCCACCGCGCTCGAAGCATGGGTGGATGCGATGCTGAATCACGCGCTCGATGGCGGCATGTCGAAGATGTCCGTGCTGCGCATGCTCGCGGCGGATGAGTCCAATGAAGGACCGGTGACGTGGCTGCGATTGCTCGGCCTGTGGCGTCCGGTGGTGCTGCTGGTGGATCATCTCGACGCGTATTATCGCAATCCCGAGGCCGGGCTGCGCATCGCGTCGCTGCTGCTCGACATGTCCGAGATGGACGGTGTGCACGTGGTGCTGAGTTTGAATCAAGACGTGTGGCAGGCGACATTCGGCCATCATCTGCCGAGCGCGATGGAGGACCGCCTCACCGCATCGCAGATGCTGTTGCGCGGCATTGGCGAAAGCGAGGCCGCCACGCTGCTGCGCATGCGTTTGCAGAATGCGGACGTGAAGACTGACGAGCTGCGCGAGTTCGAGGCATTTGTGGACGTGAAGCGTTATTTCCTCGGCCGTCCGCTCGGCTCGGTCTCCGCACGCACATTTTTGCGTCACGCCGCGAAGCAGTGGGACTTTTTCCAGCAGACACTCGCGTCACCGCCGCCCGCAGCGCCGATGGAACCGGTAAACGCGGAGGAAGATGAGCCGGGTGTGCTGCCGCTGATGACCGACACGGTGAGGGAGAACGAGACGCCGGAGAATGTGGCGATTTTCGACTCCGGTGTGACCGCGAAGATGCAACGCATGGCTGAAGGGCTGGCGGAGCCGGAGGCGGCGCTGCCACAACAATCGGAAAAGCCGCTGGTGCCGGTGAATGGCACGCATCTGCCGCCCCCCAGCGCCCCGGCGGCGGAAATCAGCGCGCCCGCGCCAGTTGCGAGCACCGCTCCTTTGCCGCCACCCGCGCCGTTTTCGCCCACCTCGGCCAGTGCGTTTGAAAATCTGCGTGAGATGCTGGGTAAGCTGCGCCAGCCGAACACACCATCCACGTCGGACCAGGCCAGTTCGAATGCCGTCGCTTCGAAACTTGCCAGCGTGATGAGCACGCCAGCCCCGGCGAAAGCTGCGTTTGTGTCTCCGTTTGGCGTGGTGGCCGCACCTGCGCCTCCTGCATCAATTGTTCTTCCCGCGCCATCAGCGGCGCCCGCATTTTCAGTTCAGGCACCGAATGCGGAGCGTGATGCCTTGCTGGGCCGCTACGAGGCACTGCGGCTGCAAATGGCGGCGGAAGCGGTGTCGCTGCCGCTCGACTACACGAAGCTGGCCGAATTGATCCGTCTCGCGGGCCGGCGTTTTCCGCTCGTGCGCTTCAGCGAGCACGAACTGCCCGGCATGACAGGCCGTTACGCGATGTGCTGGTCGCTCCAAGGAATGGAGATCGTCTTCGGACTCGCGAACTTTGCTGACAGTTCCTACTGGCGCACGCTGGCGGGCTTCGCGGCAGGCCGACTCGCGGAATTGAACGCGAACGCTGTTGATGACGTGCCCAAGTTCAAGATCGCCACCTTCAAGACGGATCGCGAGCAGCAAAGCTGGGCCATCCTCCAGCACAGCACCGCGTTTCCCGAGGAGCTGCGTCCGCATGTCGATCCGATCCACCTCGACACGCCAGGTGTGGCCGCGCTTTATGCAATGCAGCGGATCATCAAGGAAAGTGAGAGCGGCGCGCTGCAGGCCGCGCCCGCCCAGGTGATGAGCGTGCTGGCGCGTGAACTCGACTTCTTCTGGAAACGGGTGACACGCACCACCTGAAGCGGTGTGACGTGACAAACCGGCCTCACCTCACGGCCTGCGTGATTGCGCGAGCGCCTCGGCCTTCAGTTTCTGGATCGCCTCATCTCCCTGCGCGATCAACGGATCGAACATGGGAATCTCCTTCGCGTTCTGGCCCTGCTCGTGTTTACGGAAACCGAAGAGGTAGGTCTCGTTCTGCGGACGCCAGCGATTGAAGAACAGCGTGTCCTTGGCGATGACCGCATGCCGGAGATTTTCGAGCGCGGGTGAAGGCGCGTCAGGCATCTTGAGGCCGAGACCCGCGATCAGTTTTGTCGCGAGCTTTTCGTAACCCTCACGTGTGTAATGGACGCCATTTTCAGTGAGCGGTTTCGCGGCGATGCCGGACTTTGGCACGCCGCCCATCAACTCGAACCAGTCGATGAAGAACGTGTTTTGCATGAGGGCGAACTTCCGCAGCGCATCGCGCAGGCTGGAAAGGTTGTTGTTCTGCGCGGAAAGGTCGGGCAGCGGCGGTGGCAGGTTCTCCAACGGCGGCGGCGTGACGATGATGATGCGCGCGCCGGGTGATTTGGAGCGGATGAGATCGATGAGGTTGCGGTAGCCGGTCAAAAAGTCAGGCAGACCGCCGAGCCGCTCAAAGGCAAGCTCCGAGCCATAGCAGAGCATCACCACGGTCGGTTTGAGCATTTCCAGATGACCGGACAGGCGCTGCAGTCCCTCCTCCGGCGGGCCAAAATACGAACGCGCATGGCCGAAGACCGTGTCCCCGCTCCACGCGAGATTGCGCACGGAGATCTTCATGTCCCCCAGCGCGAGATCCAACCGCGGCTCAAACGCTCCATAACGCTGCTCGCGCTCGAAGACGGTGTTGCCGAGCAGAACGAGACGGTCGCCGTCCTTGAACTCGAAGGTGGTGGGCTGGGGCGGGGCGGCAGGCGCGTCCGCCGTCTGGGCGAAGACGGGAGCGGCGCACACGAGCGCCAGGAGTCCGGCAAGGAGTTTCACTTTCATGCGGGGCGTATTGGAGCGGAGGCGGCGCGTGTTGTCCAGCGTGCAAACACCGTCACTTCTCACTGCCGCTCCACTCTCACGCGCATGAAACGCGGCTGGCCGTTGCTGACGGGTACATTGTCCCGCACGATGAGCTGGGTGGGAGTGTTTGACTCGATGATGAGGCCGGCGGAGGACCAGCTTGCGGGCTGGGAGATGTCGCTGGTGGCCTCGACCGTGAAGATGACATCGGTGGCATTCGGATTCTTCGGGATGGTGAGGCGGAGGTACTGCTCGGAACTCACGGGAGCCAGCAGGACAACCTCTGGATTGCTGTTCTGAACCGCGCCGTTGGTGCCGACGGCGTATTCGAGCAGATTGACGAGGCCGTCGCCATCGGCGTCGGCATTGGCTTCATAAGCTGTGTTGTTTTCGTCACCCACGTTGTTTTGATCCAGCCATTGCGCGAAGGGCGTGGTGTAGGCGGTGAAGTTGAGATCGGCGAATGACACAGTGCCGGTGTCATCCGCGGTGAGACGGAGGCCATAGGCGCCGCTTTGCGTGAGCGTGGCGCTGGTGTCCACGAGCGCGGCATTGCCGAAAACGAGGCCCGCGGGGCCGCTGCGGACGGTCCACAAGCTGGTGAAGTTCGCAGGCAGGCTGTCATCGGTGATGGTGCCGTCGAGTGAAACCGGGGAGATGCTGCCGGAGGCGACGGCGCTGATGACGGGAGCCTTGTTCACCTGCGTGATGGCCAGGTTGGTGAAGGTGCAGGTATTGAGCGTACCGGTGGCACCGCTGGCGTTGTTCACGTAGAAGCCGGCCCACACGGGCGTGGTCATGATGACCGTCTGCGCCTGGCCGATCTGGGTCCACGCATTCGGACCGCCCGTGGTGCTGTTGTGCGTGGCGCGGTAAGCCGTGATGCTGTTGCCGCGGCGCACGATGCGCATCCAGTTGCCGGCCGAAATGCCGCTGGGCACACCGCCACCGCTGCCGCCGGCGATGCTGGTCCAGTAGTAGCCGCTGTAGCTGCTGGTGGGCATGCGGCCAAGATGGAGCTGCGCGCCGCTTTCGATGCTCTCGGCGATGCGGATGCCCCCGCTGCTGCTGCCTGCGCCGCTGGAATAGGTGGGCATGCGACAGCTCATGTCGAGATCGCCATAATACTGCCAGCCGTAGAAGTAGCCGGTGGTGGGCCCCGCGATGGTGTAGGTGGTGCCGTCGAAGGTGGCGCTGCCAGCCGTGTTCGGCGCGGTGCCGCTGTCCTCATTGACCAAGGCGGGGCCGCTCGGCGTCGGAGTAAGCGTGACATTGTCAAAGATGGCCGTGGCGGAGCCTGCGGTGCTGTTGTTCGTCGTCGTGAGTCCGTAGTGCGCGTCTGTGTTCAGAAGCGGGATCACGACGGGTGTGCCGACCTGCGTCCAACTGCCGGGAGTGCCGTTGACATCCGGTGCATAGCTCGCGGTGATTTCGTTGGTGGACGAGTTCCGCGTGAGATTGAGCCACAACGGCAGCGCGGGAGGCGTGGCGGCGGCGCTGGTGTCGGCGGTGGAGACTGTGGTGCGCGTGCGGAACTGCAACCCCGTGCCAGGCACGTAGCCGAGCACGGCACGCGTGGAGCCGCGGGCGAGCGAATCGCGGATCGTCACTCCCGCGAGGGCCGCGGTGGTCGAGAAACTCGTCAAACGGGCCGTGACGCTGCCGTCGCCTGTCGCAGCGCGGACCATGATGTGAGCTCCATCATTGGTCTGCGAGGCATAACCGGCCCCGGTGCCCGTGACGCTGAACAAACCGCCGTATTCGAGCCCCTGGCCGCGACGCGCGGAGGAGGGCGTGAGGTCCTGCGTGATCCAGTTCGATGCGACTGAGTTGTTTCCGACCACGACGGTGATCTGGTCGCTCACGCTGAATTGCGTGTCCGTGGCGGTGATGCGCAGCACGTAGGTGCCGGGCGCGGAAAAGGTGACCGCGGTGGTGGTAGCATTTGGCGACTCGATGTTCGCCGTGCCAGGGCCGCTGACACAGATCCACGTCTGCGTGACGGGAGCTGGCGCGCCGTCATCGCTTACCTGCGCACTGACAATGACGCCATTCGCCGCGGCGATGAGCGGGCCTTGCGCGGCAGGACTGTTGATGAACACCACGGGCGGATTGTCGTTGTCGGTGATGGTGACGTTGTCGAACGACTGCGCGCCGATGTCGTAGCTGCCGGTGTTGAGCGAGAGGGTGACATCCTCGGGGCCTTCAGTGATGCCGTCATCCACTGGTGTGATGTTGATCACGGCTGTGCTGGCGCCGGCAGCGATGGTAACTGATGCCACGGGGGGATTCGCGGTGTTCTGGCCGATGCTTCCATAGTCCAGGTCGGCTGTGGCACTGGCGGTGCCGGCCACGGTGACACTCACGGTGAGCGCCGCTGTCTTGGGAGCAGTACGGGTGATGGTGAACTGGCCGGGATTCCCGGCCGTTTCGGACGCCGTGGGATCGTTCGCAACGAGCGTGACCGTGCTGCGATCATCATCGGCGATGGTGACCGTGGCGCTCGATGGCGTGCCGGCGACATAACCGCTGCCAGAGGTCACGGTGAGGATGACGGTCTCGCTTCCTTCGTTCGTCGTGTCTTGAAGAGGAGCAACGTTGATCACGAGACTGGCCTGACCGGCCAGAATGGTCTGCGTTGTGTTGATCGCCGTGTAGTCCGTTCCGCTGGAAGCCGTGCCGCCGCGAGTGAGCGTGATCACGAGCGCGTTCGTGGTGTCACCAGTGCGGGTAAGCGTGAACTGGCCCGCGTCACCGCTTTCCGCGGCACTCGCGTCATTGGCGACGATGCTCACGGCAGGCGAATCGTCATCCGTGATGGTCAGCGTGTGCAAGGCGACGGAGCCGAGCACGAGGCTGACGGGATTGCTGAGCGTCACGGTGAGGTTCTCTGTGCTTTCGAGCGCGGAATTGTCCGTGATGGGCACGCTGATGTATTTCACGCTCTCACCGGCGGCGAAGCTCAAGGTGCCAGCAGTCGTCGTGTAATCGTCCGGCTGAGTGGCGGTGCCATCAGCGGTGGTGTAGTCAACGCTGCAAGGCCCGGAGGCCGGAGCACTCAATGAAACGGCGATTTGTGCCGTGCCGGCATTTTCCGCCACGGAGCTCGCCGCGAGCGCAAAGCCCACGTAGGGCGACGCGGGCGGATTGTCGTCGTCGATGATGGTGTAGCCGTGGTAGGCGTTCGTGCCGATGTTGGCCCCGCTGGCGTTTTGGAGCTGGATGGTGATCAGATTGTCCGGTTCATCCATCGTGTCGTTCACGACGGTGAAGTTGATCGATCCCGTGGTCTGCCCGGCGGGGATCGTCAATACGCCCGGCGGCATGACGTAGTCCACACCGGAGCCGTAGGCGGTTGTGTTGCTCTGCAAACGGTAGCGTTGCTCGATGCTGCCGCTCTTCACCCAGCCGGCGTACACATCCCTCGCATAGTAGGTCGTGTTCTCGCGCACCATGATGCCTGCCTGGGCCGCGGTGGCTCCCCCGGTCAACGAAGTGACTCGCGCGACGAGCGTGAAGTCGCCCGACACCTCGGTGCTCGGGAAATGCGCCTCGTCACTGCCGATGCCGCTGCCACTGCCGTTCACGGTCCACACATTGCCGGCGACGCTGTCACTGCCCTGTTCGTTGACGAAGCCGATCGTGCGACCGCCCTGCGAGACGAACGGTGCCGCATTCAGCGTCACGTTGTCAAACGTGCCCGTGGCGATGCTGCCATCGCTGGCGGCAGAGACCGCGAGACCGGCGAGCAGCTTCGATCCGAAAGCGATGGAGGGCGTGGCGCTCAGATTTGTCCATGTGGCGCCATCACGGGACACGCCTTGCGTGAATGAGCTGCCACTTCGCACGGTGCGCACCCACAGCGGCAGGATGTGCGTGGTGAAAGCGCTGCTGAGCGTCGAGGCAGCACCGGCGGTGGAACGATACAGCGAATAGTAGCTGCCGTTGGACAATCCGGTGGCGAGCGCAGAGGCATGGATGGCGTTGTTGACTGTCGTGGTGCGCAACATCACGCCTGCGCGAGAGGAGCTGGACGTCCCATTGCCCACCGCGGTCACGCGTGCGGTCACCGTGCAGTTCGCGGAGTTGTTCACCGGCAGATAAACGTAGCGGAAATTGTCGCTCGTCGCGTTGCTGAGGCCGTTGCCGGAATTGTTGAAGGTGTAAACGCCGGATGCCGAGGAACTGCTGCCCGTCACCGTGCCGATGCTCGTCGCCGTCTCGGCGCCGAGCGTGCCGCCAGCGGACAGGTCGGTGACGGTGAAATTGTCGATCGTGGTGGTGTAGGCGGTCGTCGATCCCGGCGCGAACGCGATGCCTGCCTGGTAAAGCGTGCTGCCGAGGCCCGAGATCGTCACTGTAGTGCCGCGCTGCGTCCACGCCTGGCCGTCGTTCGACTGGAAGAAGGACACGCTGTTGCCGACTTTCACGACGCGCACCCAGTATGGGATGGGAATCGACGTGTTCGATGTGCTGGAGCCGGAGGTGCTGCCGCTGGTCAGATACTCGACCGAGACATCGCCGCTCTGCGCAGCGGAAAGCGTGACCGGGATGCTTACGTTCGTCACGCTTTCCGAACCGGAGGAACTGGGCGCGTTGAAGGCGATGGTGGCAGGCGCGGCGTCATTGTCCGTGACATACATCGTGGCGCTCGCACCGCGTGAGTAACTGCCGGCATCCAGTGACAGGATGATCGTCTCGGTGCCTTCAAAGGTCGTGTCATTCACGATCGTGATGGGCACATCGACGCCCGTGGCTGCGGCGGGAATGGTGACACTCGCAGGACCGGTGTAATCCACGCCGCCACCCGTCGCCGTGCCACTGTAGATCAGATTCACGGTCACCGCGGACGCCGTGCTGCCAATGCGGGAGATGTAGAACTTGATCACGCCTGTGCCGCCCTCGGCGGTCGTGATCGAGCCACCAGTGCCCACCTGCGTGTCGATAACGAGAGTGTTCACGTTGTCGTTGTCACGCAATGAGGCCGTGGCGGAGGTCGTGGCGCCAAAGGTCTGGTAGTCCGCGGACGGGTTGATCGTCAGCGTGATTGTTTCCAGATCCTCGAGGTCCGTGTCGTCTTTCGTGCGAATCGCCAGATCGTAAGTCGTGGAGCCGCGCGGGATGACCACGCCACCGGGATAAGGCGCGGCGGTGGCGTTGTCGCGCTTGAAGATCGCGCCGGAGTCGCCCACGGCCCAGCCGATGGTGCTGCTGGTGCCAAACACACCATTGAAGGCGCCGAGTGCGCTCAGCATCACGTTCGACCAGCTCGTGCCATTCGTGCTCACCATCTGCGCGCTGCTGGAGCCGGAGACGAGCAGGTTCGTCGTGCTGGAGCCCCACACGGCGGTCAAATCCGCGGTGCTGGCGGAGGTTTGGCTGCTCCAGTTCGTGCCGGTGCCTTTGCGCACCACACCGCCACTGCCCACGGCCCAGATGTTCGTCGAGTTCACCGCAAAGACCGCGTTGAGCTGCGAGGTGACGCCGGAAGTCTGCGCGGCCCACGATGAGCCGCTCCATTTGAGGATCGTGCCGCTCGCGCCGACGGCCCAGATGTTGCTCGCATCCGCGCCATGCACCGCGCGGAGCTGGTTCGTTGTGCCCGAGGTGGTGGCGGCCCAGCTCGTGCCGTTGGTGCTGCGGAGAATGGTGCCGCCATCGCCTGCCGTGAAGATGTTCGTCGCACTGCTGCCCCAGATGCCGCGCAGCGCGTTGGTGGTGCCGCTGGTCTGCGCGCTCCAGCTTGTGCCGTTGAAGAAAAGAATGGTGCCGCCGTCACCCACGGCCCACACGCTCGTGGCGCTGGTGCCCCACACCGCGCTGAGATGCTGCGTGGTGCCGCTGGTCTGCACGGTCCAGGTGGTGCCGTCGCCCTTCAGGATGGTGCCGTTTTCACCCACGGCCCAGAGGTTCGTGGCATTCGCGGCCCAGATGGCGCGGAGGTTCTGCGTGGTGCCGGAGCTTTGCGGCAGCCACCAGCCGATGGTGTCGTAGTCCGTGCCGTTCACCGCCGTGCCGGAGAGCGTGAAATTCACCGCCAGCGGCGTGGCGTTCGTGCCACCGCGCACCGAGAAACGGAAATTCGCGTTCGTGGCAGGCTCCACGCCCACGGCCGTCTGCACGACGTCGATGTAGGGCTTGTCCGCGGCGTTGTCATTGATCGTCACCGTTGCCGTGGCGCTGGAGCCCAGAACGTAATTTGTGGCACTCGCGCCCAGATTCAGCACGCACTGCTCCGGACCTTCGCCCAAAGAGTCAAACCGCGGCACGATGGTGATGCTGGCGGAGTTTTGTCCCGCCGGGATGACCACCACACCCGGCATCCACTCGTAATCCACGCCATGCAGCGCCATCACGCCGCTGCCCGTCACCCCGCTGAACGCGTAATAGACCGTCAGCGCGCTCGTCGTGTCGCCGCTGCGGGTGATCAAGAAGGTGCCGGTGTCCGCTGCGGCACCGGGAACGGTCAAATCGATCTCCGTGGCCGTGCTGTCGCTCGCGGTCACGTTCACCGTTTGCAGATCATCATCATAAATCGACGCCGTGCCCGTGGTGGCGAGCGGATCGATGATATAGGCCGCGTTGGTGCTCAGCGTCAGGATGACCGTTTCGAGGCTTTCGGAGGTCGAATCATTGACCGGAGCCACTTCGACCGTCGCGGAGGCATTTCCGGCCAAAATCGTCGCCGAACCGCTCAAAGTCGTGAAATCGCCGCCGTTCGCCGCGGTGCCGCTCACGGCGTAATTCACCGTCAAATCGGCGGCGGTGCTTCCCGTGCGCGAAATCGTGAAAACAGCCGGATCGACGAGGTTTTCCATCGTCGAGTTCTTCGTCGCCGTGAGGCTGATTTTCGGCAAAGCCGTGTCATCATCACCAATCACCACCGTGGCGCTCGACGCGCTGCCGACGAGATAACCATTGCCCGGACCGAGTTGCAAAATCACCGTTTCCGGCCCTTCGCTGCTCGCATCGACCACCGGCGTGACCGTGACATCAAGCGTGTCCGAGTCCGCCGGGATGGTGAAGGTGCTGAAACCATTCGAACTCGCCACATAGTCGGGTGTGAATGTGTAGTCCGTCGTCTTGGTGGCGCCGCCGAGCGCCGAGTTTACGTTCACCACGAGATCCTGCGAATTGTCGCCCGTTCGTGCAATGCGGAACGTGCCCGCGGTGACCGGCGCGGCCTCGTTCGCATTCGGATTCAGCGCGGAGATCGTCACCACGCTCTGCGCCGTCGCATCGAAGTCCGCGCCGCTGAAGTTCGGCCCCACCGTGATGCTGTTGTTGAACAGCTCGCTGAACGAGTAGCCGTAGAGCAGCGGCGTGAGCGTGTAGGTGTTCGCGGAGAGCGCCGGGATCGTGTAGTAGCCGTCCGCGTCCGTGATGACGCCGTTCGCGTTGTTCGCGGTCACCACCACATCCTGCAAGCCCTGCCCCAGCAAGGTCACACGCCCGCTGATCGTGAAGGTCGTCGCCGAACCGACGGTGATGAGTTGATTGCGCGTGACCGTGCCGCCTTTCATGTCACTCACCGTGCACGTCACGATGTAGGTGCCCGCGCTGGTGAACTGTCGCGTGATCACATTCGAGTTCGGCGAGACGATCTGCGAACCGCCGCCAAAGTGCTGCCAGTTGTAGGCCAGCGGATCGCCATCCAGATCGCTCGCTGTCGCGGTGAAGGTCACGGTCGCATTCACCGGCACCACATCCGCGCTCGCCGCCAGCGTCATCGTCGGCTTGTTGTTCGCCGGATAGCTGCCGAGGTTCACCTGCACGTCGATGTAGCGCGGCACATCGCTCGCAGCCACGGTCGTCAGGTGAATGCCGCTCTCCGTGTCTGAAAACGTGGCACCGAGCGAGATGGCCGCGTCGCTTTTGGCAAAGGGCGAGCCGTTGGTCGTGTCGATGAGCTGGAAATTGCCGCCACCGCCGTTCGGGAAACGCCAGCCGAGTTCCAGCCCGCTTTTCATGAAGGGATTCGAGTCAAACAGCGACCGCACCATGCCCCAGTAGGTGCGCTGATTGTCCTTCAAGATGGTCAACGCGTAGCGCTTCGACGAATCGAGCGCGCCCTGATCGAAGGCGTAGATGCGATACAGCCCGCTCTGCGTCACCGGCTGCTGAAAACTCGTCGGCAGCCATTTGATCTGCGTCTTTGCCTGCGCGTTGTATTGCCCCGTCGTTCCCGCGCCGCCCATGATGTCGTAGCTGTCGCCGTATTCCTGGTTCGCGCCGTTGCCGATGCTGCTCGTGCCTGCCGTGTCCCAGAAGTTCGAGTGTCCGAGACCGAACGCATGCCCGATCTCATGCGCCCAGAGGCTCACGCCATCGCCACGCACCCACACGGTGTTTCCACCACCGAGGCCGCCATAGCTGCCCGGGCCGCCATTGTGCCGCATCACCGTGCAATCGTAGTCATTCCAGTCGAAGCCCATCTTCCGCGCCTCCGCGCGAGCATCCGCCATCGAGATGCCGGTGCCGCCGATGTCACCGCCGTTGCTCGTGTCACGATTCACATACCACGCTTCGTTGTGCGGCAGCTTCACCGGTGGTGTGACCACGCCGCTGAGCGAAAGACGGCCATAGCTCGCCTTCGAGTAATGATCCGCCACATCGCGCAGCACGTTGTAGAGCGCCGCTTCGGTCGAAGGCACCGTGTTTTGATCCGCATACGTCGTCGGGATCACGATGACCTTCACCTGACCGAGCGCCGGTGTCGGCGAGCCCGGCAGGATGCCCGAAAACGCCATCGAACCGCCCGTAACACCTTCACCATATAGAATCGTCTGGTTTTGAATCGCGATGTGCGAGCCATCGCAGAATGTGATGATCTCAATCGGTGTCTCCACCGCCGCCAGCGTCGCTGGCACCTCCGCAGGCACATCTTCCGGCTCGATCACATACTTCCCGGACACCGGGCAGTTACCCACGACCGGCTTCCCCTCCGGCAAAAGCTCGCCGACCTCCAAACGCCGCGTCGGCTCATCGCTGATCGCGAACTCCGAGTCCATCGCCACACCATTGACAAACGCACCCGGCGTCCACGTCAGCTTGTTTGCCCTCTCACCATAAACGTAAGCGCGGTACGTCCCGCCGCTCTGCAACTCCACCTCGCGATAAGTCGGCACCGGCGGATCATCTGGATTCAGCGGCACGCCTTGAAACACCCGCAGCGCGCCTACGTCGTTGATGCGCTTCTCCAGCAGCGAAACGATCTCCGCGGGCAGCTTCTGCCTCACCACCATCGGCACCGCACGCGCCAAGGCAGCCCTCGGGTCGTCCTTGATGAGTTGCTTGAAAACAGGGCGCCGTTCCCCGGCCAGCTTGACGCCTTCCGCGACAAGCGCCGCCTTTCCCACCACATCAGCCCGCAAATAATCGCGCGACCATGCCTCGAAGCCGGCCAGCACCTCGTCCGGGGGAGTCGTGACGGTTTTCTGGACGTCCCGGCTTGCCGTGGCAGAGGAACCCGCCTCTGGCGGCAGTGGGACGGGCTGTCCACGTCCGGCCGCTGGCAGTCCGTCATCCTTCGCGACATGCTGCTTCTGCCGGGACGCAGGCCGGAACAGAAGGAAAAGCGACAAGACGACCACAAAGGCCGACAGGAGGCGAAAGCGCATGGTTGGGGGCGGGACCAAACGAACTCGCAGACAAGCGCGTTAGGCTGTCGGCTCGATCTTTTTGGCCAGTGGGTCGAAATGCTACCAGAAGACCCGGAAAACCGTCAAGCCTGCTGCTTTCGCAGCACAAGGAGCACGTCAGCATAGGTGTCGTCGAGCTTTCGCGGCGCGGTGAGATCGTAGGTGAAGTCGTAGCACTCCACGAACTCGAACTCGGGCACCTTGCGCAGGAGCACCTTCAACTGCGTGGCGTTGTAGGTGCGGAACTGCCAGTGCGTCTCCTGGGTGTGTGTGCGGCCTGCGTCAGTGACTTTCAGCCGAGTGCGGAGCCTTTCCAGGCGCGTTCGGGGATCGGCGGGCCAGGTGCGGGTGTTGCAAATGACCTCGATCTTCCCGCGCTTCGCCACCCAGCGCTCATGCTCGAACCCGCAGCGGTCATAGTCGGTCAAATGGACGCCCAGGAAGAACAAACCACCAGGACGCAACGCAGCGGCAACACGACGCAGACACTCCGCGGCATCTTTTTCAGCGTGAAGATACTTGAACGTGCTCACCAGGCAGTGCGCCATGTCGAAGCTTCCCTTCACTCCTTTCGGCAGTGTGAAGCTTTGCATCCAGTCCTCCCACAGTCCTGCCTTCAACCCCGCTGATGCCAGACGCTCCCTCGCGAAGGCAATCATGTTCGCATTGCCATCGAATCCGCTCACATCCCAACCCCGGCGGGCCATTTCGAGGACCAGCCGCCCGCTGCCGCACGCGGGTTCAAGCAGCCTGCCGCCCCTTCCACCGCCATGCTTCGCCAACGCACCTTCCAAAAAGTCCGCCTCACGACCGGTCCCGTCATCGAAGACGATGTCATAATAAAGCGGCGTGTCATACCAGTCGTGCTGTTTGGCGGGCATGCGGCACCTTGGCAAACCACAGGGCAGACGTAAAGGACGCGAGCGCTGAGACCTAAAAATTCACGCCTCGTCTGGCACCCGATTTGCTGCTTGACCGGGGGTCAACGGTGGAGATTGATGCGACCCCCGCCCTCCCGCCCCTCGATATGCTTCCGTGGGATCACTTCTTCTGGTTCGCCAGCTACATTCTTGTCTTCACCGCCCTGTCCGCCTTCGGCGCCCACAGGATCAAAGTGCTGTATCAGTTTTGGAAGCACCGCGCAGATACGCCCGAACCCCAGCACGAGTTTGCGGATCTGCCCGTCGTGACCGTCCAGCTCCCGATCTTCAATGAATACGACGTGGTGGAGAACCTACTCCGTTGTGTGGCCGCGCTCGATTACCCGCGTGAGAAGCTCCAAATCCAGGTGCTGGACGATTCCACCGACGAAACCGCCGGCTTCGCCGAAAAACTGAGCGCCGAATACGCCGCAAAGGGTCTCGACATCGAATATCGTCACCGCACGAACCGCAAAGGCTTCAAAGCAGGAGCGCTCGACGAGGCCATGCCTTCCGCGAAGGGTGAGTTCATCTGCATTTTCGATGCCGACTTCCAGCCGCAGCCCGATTACCTGAAGAAACTCATCCACCACTTCACGAGTCCGCAGGTAGGCATGGTGCAGGCCCGCTGGGGCCACGCCAACAAGCATTTCTCCCTCCTCACCCGCCTTCAGGCCCTTTTCCTCGACGGCCACCTCGTGCTGGAGCAGACCGCCCGCAGCCGTCATGGCGAGTTTTTGAACTTCAATGGCACTGCCGGCATCTGGCGCCGCAACGCCATCACCGAAAGCGGCGGCTGGCAACATGACACGCTCACTGAAGATCTCGATCTCAGCTATCGCGCGCAGCTTCGCGGCTGGAAGTTCGTGTATTTGAAGGATGTCGTCGTTCCTGCCGAGCTGCCGCCAGACATGGATGGCTTCAAAAGCCAGCAACATCGGTGGACGAAGGGATCGATCCAGGTGTGCAAAAAGATTCTCGGCGATGTGTGGCGCAGCAATGCTCCGCTTCCTATCAAGCTGGAGGCCACCGCGCACCTCACGTCGAATTTCGCGTATTTGCTCACGCTCTGCACGCTGGTGCTCATGTATCCGGCGAACTTCGTGATGGGCAGTTCCTGGCACAAGGCTGTGTTCGTCGATGTGCCGGTGTTCTTCTTCGCCTCCTTCAGCGTCGTCGTCTTCTACATGACCGCGCAAGGCTCGCAGAGCAAATGGGGCTGGCTGAAGGCGCTGCCGTATGTGCCCATGCTCCTCGCGCTCGGCATCGGAATGAGCATCAACAATGGCAAGGCCGTGCTCGAAGCCCTGCTCAACAAGGACAGCGAGTTCGTGCGCACGCCGAAATACGGCATCACCACGCAGGAGCAGGCCACGAAGAAGAAGACGCACTACAAGGCCGGCAAATCCATCGCGCTCTGGCTGGAAGTCGCGCTCACCTGTTATTTCGGCTGGATGATCGCCCTCGCCGCTCATCGCGGCCAGTGGGGTTCCATTCCCTTCCTGCTGTTGTTCTTCTTCGGCTTCGGCTACGTGGCCGCAGGATCGCTCGGCAAACGCTTCAGCATGGAACGCTTCCAGACGGCACCAGCGGCTGCCTGAGCAGGACGTGGCGTGTAACTTTTCCCCGCACACGGGGTTTTCCGCCGCCATGAAAGTCGCTCTCGCTTTTATCCTTGCCGCTGTTTCACTTCACGCCGCTGCTCCGACCGACTGGCCGCGTTTCCTTGGCCCCACCGGTGCGGCGATTGTTCCCGATGCGAAGGTGCCGCTGAAGTGGAGCGACTCGGAAAACGTCATGTGGAAAGCGGAGATGCCCGGTCCTGGCTCATCAAGCCCCATCGTGCATGGCGACAAGATCTTCGTCACCTGCTGGACTGGCTACGGTGACCAGGAGGGCGCAAATGACATGTCGAAACTCATGCGCCATCTGATTTGCCTCAGCAAAATCGATGGCAAAGTCCTGTGGGACGCGAAAGTACCCTCTGCCGTCGAAGAAGACCCGTGGCGCGGCTACATCACCGAACACGGCTATGCCACGCACACTCCAGTGGCGGATGGCGAACACGTGTATGTGTTCTTCGGCAAAAGCGGAGCGCTCGCCTTCGATATGACTGGCAAACAACTGTGGCAGACCTCCTGCGGCACCAGTTCCGGACGCATGCGCTGGGGTTCCGCGGCCATCATCGGCCTCGACAAAAAGACAGGGAAAATCATGTGGAAGGCCGAAGGCGAGTTCGGCATGGCTTACGGCACGCCGAATGTTTATCAGCACGACGGCGTGACCGATCTCGTCGTTGCCGTGCCGCAGGAACTGTGGGCCTTGAATCCGGAAACCGGCAAGCTGCGCTGGTATGCCGCGCACGGCCTCAGTGGCAACGTTTCTCCCAGCCTCGTGCCCGGTGGAGACATCGGCTACATCTTTGGCGGCTTCCCTTCGACGCGCAGTGTCGCCGTCAAGCTCGGCGGCAAGGGCGACACAACCGCGAATGCGATCCTGTGGGACAGCAACACCAGTTCTTATGTTCCCACGCCGATTCTGAAGGACGGCCATCTCTACGTCATCAACGACCAGGGCTTCGCCACCTGCATCGACGCGAAGACGGGCAAGGATGTGTATCGCGAACGTGTGCTGATGGGCGCACGTGGCGGCGGCAAGCCGTTCTACGCCTCGCCCGTGCTCATCGGCGACAAACTCTACTGCGTCTCGCGCCGCAACGGCACCTTCATCCTCGCTGCCAAGCCTCAGTTCGAGCAGGTCGCCCACAATGAACTCTCGCTCGACACCTCGCAGTTCAACGCCACGCCCGCCGTGAGCGATGATCGGCTCTTCCTCCGCAGTGAAAAGGCGGTGTATTGCATCGGCACAAAGTAAGATCGCAGTCAGAGCCGAAAGTCCGCCCCGCATGCCGCGTAGTCATCGCCCATGACTCGCCAACTGCTTCCCGTCCTCGGCGCCCTCGCGCTGCTTTCCCTCAACGCCTCCGCGCAGCATTTCCGCGCCGGCATCATCGGCCTCGACACCTCGCACGTGCTGGCCTTTACCAAGACGCTGAACACCACGCCGCAGAAACCGGAGGTCATGGGCGGGCACATGGTCGCCGCCTATCCGCAAGGCTCGAAGGACATCGAGTCGAGCATCAAGCGCGTGCCGGAGTACACCGAGAAGGTCAAGGCGATGGGCGTCGAGATCGTGCCGAGCATCCACGACCTGCTCGACAAGGTGGACGTCGTGTTCCTGGAGTCGAACGATGGCCGCGTGCATCTCGAACAGGTTTTGCCATGCCTGGAGGCACACAAGCCGGTGTTCATCGACAAGCCGATCGCCGGCACGCTGGTCGATGTAATCAAGATTTTCGATGAGTCGAAGAAAACGGGCATTCCTGTGTTCTCGTCGTCATCGCTGCGTTTCGGCAAAGGCACGCAGGCCGTGCGCGGTGGCAGCATCGGCACCGTGAAACACGCGGAGACGACGAGTCCCGCCAGCTTGGAGCCGCATCATCCCGATTTGTTCTGGTACGGCATCCACGGCGTCGAATCACTCTTCACCGTGATGGGCACCGGCTGCCAGAGCGTGAAGCGCGCCACCACTGCGGATGGCAAGATCACCGTCACCGGCACCTGGTCCGGTGGACGCACAGGCACTTACACCGAGGCGAAGGGCTACGGTGGCAAAGCGGTCGGTGAGAAAGGCGAGGACGCCACCATCGGCACCTATGACGGCTATGATCCTCTGCTTTACGCTGCCGTGCACTTCTTCCGCACCGGTGTCACACCCGTTTCACCGGAGGAGACGATCGAAATCTATGCCTTCATGGAGGCCGCGGATGAGAGCAAACGCCGCAACGGCGCCGAGGTCACCCTCAAGGAAGTGATGGACAAGGCGCTCGCCGAAGCCCGGAAGTGACCGCTCACAGAGTCGTGCGTCCATATGGCACATGACAGGCGTAAACGCCACGGATGCCGGGTTTTGCATGCTTGGTTTTGCAAAAATTTGCCTGCTTTCTTTCCCTCAAAATAGATTCAACATTTGTGACGTTGTTCCGTCTGTATGGCGTGCCGCGCATCGACGTGGCATCCTCAAAAACCAACCCACATGCATATGAAAACTCCCAACCAACTCGGCGCCGTGTTCGTCTGCGCCGCCTCGCTTGCCTCGGGATGGCAGCATCTCCAGGCAGAAACCACGGCCAACCCGAAGGCTCTTGCCGAGTTCCAGACCAAGGTCACCAAGGATGCATCCCCGCTGCCTAACAACGGGCAGTTGCAGATGAGCTATGCCACGGTCGTGGATAAAATCCTGCCAAGCGTCGTGACCATCTACTCCTCCGCGCCGATCAAAACGCCCGAGATCGATCAGATTCCGCCGCAACTTCGTCCGTTTTTCTACCGGTTCTTCGGTGGTCCGGATGGTTTCGGTGGAATGAACGAGGACGACGAGCCGATGCCCTCCCCGCGTGGCCGCCGTGGCCAGCCGCAACGCCCACAAACTCCCCCTGAGGACGAGCAACACCAGCAGCGTGGCGTTGGTTCAGGTGTGATCATCACGGCAGACGGTTACATCCTGACAAACAACCACGTCGTCGCCGATGCAAAAAAGATCGAGGTCGCTGTCGAAGCCGACGGAGCGAAAAAAGAGTACACTGCCGAGGTCATCGGCACAGATCCGCTCACCGATGTGGCCCTGATCAAGATCGCTGCCACTGGCCTCAGACCCGCCGTGCTGGGTGACAGCTCGCAGTTGCGTGTGGGTGACATCGTCCTCGCTGCGGGGGCGCCCATGGAGTTGAGCCGTTCCGTGACCCAGGGCATCATCAGCGCGCTCGGCCGCAGCGACGAAGGCATCGTCGCCAAGGGCCGCGTGCGCGGCTACGAGGACTTCATTCAAACTGATGCTTCCATCAACCCCGGCAACTCGGGCGGACCGCTCGTGGACGCGATGGGCCGCGTCATCGGCATCAGCACCGCCATCCTTTCGCGCTCCGGCATGAATGCAGGCATCGGCTTCGCCATCCCGATCAACATGGCGGTGAACATCGTCGAGGATCTTCTCGATGACGGCACTGTCAGCCGCGGGTTCCTCGGCGTGCAGATCACCGACCTCGATTCCACGCTCGCCGAACGCCTGGGTCTCAAAGAGCAGGGTGGTGCGGTCGTCATGATGGTCGGAGCCGGCTCGCCCGCCGAGAAGGCCGGCATCCAGCTTGAGGACATCATCGTCAGCATCAACGGCCAGAAAGTGGACAACAGCAGCCGGCTGCGCCTCATCGTCAGCGGCACAAAGCCCGGCACCCAGCTTCCCGTCGAACTGGTGCGCAATGGCAAACGCATGACCGTCAACGCCACCTTGGAAGCCTTGCCTGAGGAGGCCTTGGCAGAAGTTCCAGGCGGGCGCGGCATTCCACGGAAGGGCACCAGCCAGCCAAACAACACTTCAGAGTTCGTCACAGGTGTCATCGTGCAGAACCTCTCTGCCGCCCTGCGCGAGCGCCACGACATTCCGAAGGATGTCAATGGCGTGATCGTGACCAAGGTCGATCCAGACAGCCGTGCCGCCGCCCAGGGCGTCGAAGAAGGCGATGTCATCTCCGCCGTTAACAAGACACCCGTCACCACCGCCGCAGAGGCTCACACTCTGGCCAAGAACAGTGACAAAACGGTTCTCCTGCGCATCTGGCGCAAAGGGGACACCATGCTGCTCATGGTCAGCAACAACTGACAGCAAAACAAGCTACCAGCCTGTTCCTGCCTCTGACAAAGCCCGCGCATGCCGTTCATGCGCGGGCTTTTTTCATGCGTGAAATTGTGTGCTCCACAATGACGAAACCCGGATGAAATGGCATGATGCACACGCCAGTTGGTCATTCGCCATTCTGATTTCGTCATTCCTCAACGCATGCTCTACGACGCCCACAATCACCTCCAGGATGATCGCCTCGATCCCTGGCGGGATCAAATCATCGCCATGCTGCCGCAGACCGGCCTGGCAGAGATGGTGGTGAACGGCTCATGCGAAGATGACTGGCCGCAGGTCGCCAATCTGGCCCGTCACCACGCGTGGGTTCGTCCCGCGTTCGGCCTTCATCCGTGGTACGTCAAGGAACGCGGCCCTGACTGGCTTCAAACGCTGCGCGGTCACCTGCAAGCCCACCAGCATGCAGTGGTCGGCGAGACCGGCCTTGATCGTTGGATCGAAAATCCGGATGTGGAGGCGCAGCTTGCCTGTTTCCGCGATCAAATCGCCCTCGCCGTCGAATTCGACCGTCCCATCACGATTCACTGCCTGCGCGCCTTCGGTCTGCTAGAAGAAACGTTGCGTGCCATTCCGCTGCCACGCAGGGGATTCCTGCTGCATTCCTATGGTGGCCCCGCTGAGATGATTCCGCGCTTCGTTGAACTCGGTGCTTATTTCTCACTCAGCCCGTACTTTGGCCACCCTCGCAAGGCTGCGCAGCTCGCCGTTTTCAAAAACGTGCCACTCCACCGCCTGCTGGCCGAGACCGACGCCCCGGACATGTGGCCTCCCGACGATTTGAACCCGCACCCTTTGAAAACCATCGACGGTGCATCCTTGAATCATCCTGCCAACCTAAGCGTGAGCTACGACCTGCTGGCTCAGGTCCGCCAGATGCCACTGGACGGGCTGCAACAGCAAATCGCGGCCAATTACGCCGCACTCTTTGCTTTCTGATCCTTGCGAACGCGCACGACGAGTGCCACCGCTGGCCTGTTACCTGCTTCATTTATGACGTCCATGCGCAAAACCAAAATTCTCTGCACTCTCGGCCCGGCCACGGAGAGTCCTGAGGTCATTTCCGCCCTCATCGCCAAAGGTGCCGACGTCATCCGGCTGAACATGAGCCACGCCTCGCACGACTGGGTGCGCGCCGTTTACGCCCGTGTGCGTGAAGCAGCGGCCAAGGTCAAACGCGAGATCGCCGTGCTCATGGACCTCACCGGCCCCAGCATCCGTACGGGCGATGTGGAGCAGCCCTGGCAGCTTCAAGTAGGGGACACAGTCGAATTCCGTTGCACAGACGACGTGCCCGCCAGCACACAATATTCCGTCAGCGTCAACTATCCCGGGCTTGGCAAGGATCTCAAGGTCGGCGACACCATCATGGTCGATGGCGGCATGATCCAGATTAAAGCCACCGAAGTCACACTCAAGCATGTCATCGGCACCGTCCTGACCAAAGGGGAGATGAAATCCCGCCGTCACATCAACCTTCCCGGCGTTCCCGTGCGTCTCCCGCCTCTGACTCAGAAAGATTATGCCGATCTCGACCTCGGCGTCGAACTGGGCGTCGATTTCTTCGCCTTGAGCTTCGCCCGCGAGCCTGGACACCTTCAGCACCTGCAACTTCTGCTGGAGCAAAAGCAGAGCAAGGCACGTGTGATCGCCAAAATCGAAAACCAGCAGGCCATCAACAACATTGACGCGCTCGTCGAGACCAGCGGCGGCATCATGATTGCCCGTGGTGATCTTGGCAGCGAATGTCCCATCGAGGATCTGCCTCTCATCCAGCGCCAGATCGTCGAGCGCTGTTCCTACCATGGCCGCAAGGTCATTGTGGCCACGCAAATGCTTGAAAGCATGATCGAAAACCCCGTGCCCACCCGGGCCGAGGTCACCGACATCTTCAACGCCGTCATTGAGCAGGTGGACTGCGTCATGCTGAGCGGTGAAACAAGTGTTGGCCGTTATCCCGAAAAGTGTGTCGAGGTACTCGACACCGTCATCCGCCGCATCGAGCAAAAGTATCCCTCCGGCCGTTTTGCCAGCGATGCGCCCCTCAAAACGAACAAGCACAAGACCGTCAAGGCCGCCATCACGCTCGCCAACAGCATTCCCGGCAGCAAGCTGCTCGTCTTCACCATCCGCGGCGTCATGGCGCACCTGCTCGCGCACCAGCGGCCCGAATACGCGCCCATCTTTGCTTTCACGCCCAACTTGCACGTCTCCCGCACATTGGTCACCGCGCGCGGAGTGCATCCCTTCGTTCTGCCGTTTGTGGAAGGCAGTCCGGAGCAGAGCATCCGCGAGGCTCTCGATCTTCTGCGCCGTGAAAACCTCATCAAGCATGGCGATCCCCTCGTCATCCTCAGCGATGCCCTCTACGACGGCATCAATGTGGACGCCATCCTCCTGCGCGAGGCTTGAACAGTTACATCGGCTGTTATTATCGTGCCGAAGCCACCGTATCCCGACCATGCGTCTTCTGCCAGCAATGCTGTTGTTCCTTGCCGCCACCACTCTGGTGCAGGCGGAGACGCGCGTGTTCGTCAGCCTGGCTGGAACCCTTCTGGAAGCAGAGATCACCAGTGTCGCTGGAGACAACGTCACACTGAAGCGGATTGATGACGGCCAGACCTTGATCGTGGGCCGCAAAACGCTCTGCAAGGAGGACAATGCTTACATCACGCGCTGGATCGAGCAGAACCCAGACAAGGCAGATGCTTCTGCTCCCGGAAGTACCACGCCCGCCAGAATTCACAAACTCAGCCTCGCCTGCCAAACTCTCCCTTCCAAAAGCAACCGCGGTCCGCCAGATGGCGGCGAGCGAGTCATTGAACTCTCCTACAACTTCAACGTCAACAACCGAGAGGTAACGCGTGATCTGGTGAACGGCAGGGGTATCGCCATCACACTGGGTAAAGACACCTCGGTTTCCAACAACGACATCATTGTCCTGCAAAAGGAGATTTTTGACGTCAACATCCGGGCCCAGTCGAAGATGACCCATGCCACGACACCAGTCCGCCTCACGTATAGCCAGGGCATTGGGGTTCCTTATGGCGTGAAGAGCTATGGCTATGTGCTCGTCATTCAGGACAGCGATGGAAACGTGCAGTTGGTGGAAGCCAGTCCCGATGCAAACTCCAGGTTCACCAAGGAGATTATCGCCATCAAAGAGGTCCCCTGCGTCGTAGACCGCGACTTCAAGCTCAAGCCCAATGCCACGGTGCCGGTGGGTTACATCAGTTTTTGAACAAGGTCTCATTCCTTTGTCACCGCCTCGTCAAGATTCAGAAGCGTGAGACAAAGCCCCGTCCATGCGGCGTGATCCGTTGGATCCAGCGATTCATCCCGTTTCGATTCGCCGACATCAAGCAGTTTCGTCGCGGCATCGTGACTGGAGGCATATTGAGCCCTCAACTTGGCCACCTGAAGTTTAAGTAACTGGATTTCGTCGTCGATGGGTTCGCGGCATGTCACCAAACGAAACGCCTGCGTCAGCGCGGTGTCTTCATCACCGCGATTCGCCAGCAGAACTCGCTGCGCCAACGCACGCGCTGCCTCGACATACGTCGTGTCGTTCATCGTCACGAGCGCATGTAGCGGTGTGTTCGTCCGGGTGGCTTTCACCGTGCAGACCTGCCGCGCTGCGTTGTCGAACAGCATCGTCGGCCCCACGATGCGCCGCCAGAAGGTGTAAAGCGTGCGGCGGTAAAGCGCGTCGCCGTGATCCTGCACATAGCTCTTCTTTCCAAACGTCGCCTCCTCCCAGATGCCCTCGGGCTGATACGGCTTCACCGACGGCCCGCCGACTTGTTCCTTCATCAGGCCGGAAACAAACAAAGCCTGATCGCGGATCATCCACGACGGCATGCGAAATCTCGGCCCGCGGCTCAAGAGCCGGTTTTCCGGATCAAGCTGCGAATCCGTTACCTTCGAGGACTGCTGATACGTCTCGCTCGTCACGATCAACCACATCAGCGCCTTCACATCCCAGCCGCTCTCGATGAATTCCGCCGCGAGCCAGTCGAGCAGCTCGCGATACGCTGGCGACTCACCTTGCACGCCGAAATCCTCCGCCGTCTTGACGAGTCCCACACCAAAAAACGCCTGCCAGAAGCGGTTCACCGTCACGCGTGCCGTCAGCGGGTTGTCGCGGCTCACGATCCATTCTGCGAGGCCAAGACGATTGTGCGGTGCGTCCCTCGCAAGCGGCGGCAGGCTCGCAGGCACCGTGAAACTCACCTTCGTGACCGTCGGCTTGTCATACGCGCCCTTTTCCAGCATGAACGTCTCACGCGGCTGCGGCAGCGTGTCCATCACCATGACCTTTGTGACGTTGTTTGTGGCCGAAACCTTCTCCCGCACGGCGGCGAGCAGCTTTTGCAGCAGCTTCGAGTATTCAGCGTCCTTGTCTTTGAAGTAACTCACCGCTTCGAGCAGGGGATCGACACCGCGGTTCTTCGGCTCCGTCTTCGCGATGTAGCTTGGCAGGTTGCCTGGAAGCTTGATCGCATCCGATTCCGTCAGCGGTTTGCCTGCGAGCCGCGGGAACTTTTTCAACTCAAACGTCTCCACCTCCGCGGCGATGGCATTCACCTTCTCGCCAGCCTTTTTCGCTCGCTCCAGCTCGGCAGGCGTCGAAATGTCCATCGCAGGCGCTGCCTGGCCGCTGCGTCCTTTGCCGTCCTCGCTTGTCTGGTTGAAGACATCGTAGAGCGCGTAGTAGTCGCGCATCGTCAGCGGGTCGAACTTGTGATCGTGGCACTTCGAGCAGCCCATCGTCAGGCCCAGCCACACCGTGCTGGTTGTCTCGACGCGGTCCATCACGTTCTCCACCCGCGTCTCCTCTGCGATGCGTCCGCCTTCGCCATTGATCATGTGATTGCGATTGAATCCTGTCGCCAGCTTCTGCTCCTTCGTCGCGTTCGGCAGCAGATCGCCCGCAAGCTGCCAGATCGTGAATTGATCATACGGCATGTTGTCGTTGATCGCTTTCACCACCCAGTCGCGCCACGGCCACATTGTTCGTTCGGGATCGCCCTGATAACCGTTTGAGTCGGCATACCGCGCCGCGTCCAGCCAGTCCCAGGCCCAGCGTTCGCCGAACTGCGGTGAATCGAGCAGCCGCTCAACAAGAGCACCATATTTTTTCTCCGACCAGTCCGACTCGTCAGACCAGTCGGACGGTGATGGAGGAAGCCCAGTGAGATCAAGCGACACACGCCGCAGCAAGGTCACCGGAGCGGCTTTCGGCGATGGCTTCATCCCCTTCTCCGCCAGCTTCGCCCGCACAAACGCATCGATCGGGTTTTTCGCGCCGTTCGCCGGCACCTTCGGTCGCTCAATGCGCTCAAAGGCCCAGTGCGTGCCCCACTTCGCCCCTTGATCGATCCATTGCTTCAACAATTGCTTCTGTGCTTCGGTCAGCTTGCGATTGCTCTTCGGCGTGGGCATCACTTCATCGGGATCGTCACTGAAAATGCGCTCGATTAGCGAACTCTCGTGACTCTTTCCCGGCAGGATGGCCGCCACGCCGTCCTTCATCGCCTTCGCCTCCTTTTCCACGTCCAGTCGTAGATCGCCTTTGCGCTCCTTCGCATCCGGCCCGTGGCAGAAGTAGCACTTGTCCGAAAGGATCGGCTGGATGTCCCGCGAGAAGTCGATCTCCACCGCGAGAAGCGCAGAAGGCAGGCAAAGAACAGCAAGAGCGGGGCGAAACATGAGCCTGCATCATACGATGACTGAAGGTTCGCTGTTGCCAGCAAGGCATGGCCGAACCTAGCTTGGCCCATGCACATCCCGACCCTCATCGAGCGCAAGCGCGACGGCGGCGTCCTCAGCGATGAGGAAATCCACGCCGTCATCGCCGCCTTCACGCGCGGGGACATGCCGGAGTATCAGATGAGTTCGCTGGCGATGGCGATCTTCTTCCGCGGCATGACGCCGGAGGAAACCGCCGCGCTCACCGACGCGATGCTGCACAGCGGCACCATGCTCGCGTGGAACGAGCACGACCCCATGCGCGTGGACAAGCACAGCACCGGCGGCATTGGCGACAAGACCTCGCTCATTCTCGCACCACTGCTCGCCTGCGATGGTGTCTGGGTGCCGATGATCTCCGGTCGTGGACTCGGCATCACCGGCGGCACGCTCGACAAACTCGAAAGCATCCCCGGCTTCCGCACGCAACTCAACGAGGTCGAAATTCACAACGTCATCGACCAAGTTGGCTGCGTCATGGTCGGACAAACCGCAGGCATCTGCCCGGCGGACAAAAAACTCTACGCCTTGCGCGATGTCACCGGCACCGTGCCGAGCATCCCGCTCATCACGGCGAGCATCATGAGCAAAAAACTCGCCGAAGGCCTCAACCGCCTCGTGCTCGACGTGAAGTATGGCAGCGGTGCCTTCATGAAAACCGAGGAGCAGGCGCATCAACTCGCCCAAAGCATGGTCCGCGTCGGGAATGCGCTTGGCGTGCGCTCCAGTGTGCGTTTGAGCGCCATGAACGAACCCACAGGCGAATCTGCAGGCAATGCCCTCGAAGTCGCCGAATGCGTGCGCTGTCTGAAAGGCGAAGGCCCCCAGGATCTTGAGGACATCGTACTCGATCTCGCCTCCGCCGTCGCCGTTTCACCACGCGTTGATTTGCAGAAGATGCTCCATCGCGGCGATGCGTGGGCGAAATTCCAGCAGATGGTCGCCTTGCAGGGCGGCAAAGTTGAAGCGCTCGAAAAAATCTCCTCCGTGCATCGCGCCCCCTTCATCGGCGAATTCAAAGCCGACCGCAGTGGCGTGCTCACCCGCATGGATGCCGGCGGCATTGGCCACGTCGTCCTCGAACTCGGCGCCGGCCGCTCCAAAGCCGCCGATCCAGTCGATTTCGCAGTCGGCTGTGATCAAATCGCCAAAACCGGCACCCAAGTTCACGCAGGCGATGTGCTCCTGCGCGTCCACGCTCGCACCAAACGAGCACTCGATCATGCGCTCGACGTTTTGCCGCAGCACATCGAGATCATCTGACGTTTGTCTCCCATGAACCGCCGCCGCTTCTTCCAGACCGCCGCCACTGCTGCTTTGCTTCCCGAAATCGTGCAAGCCGCGCCACCAGCAACGCGCATCATCGACACGCACACGCATTTCTACGATCCGACGCGACCCGGCGGTGTGCCGTGGCCGACGAAGGGCTCCAAGCTGTATCGCACCGTGCTGCCTGCTGACTGGCTCGCCGTTGCCGCACCGCATGGCGTGAAGGAAACAGTCATCGTCGAAGCCAGTCCGCTCGTGGAAGACAACCAGTGGATTCTTGATCTCGCCGCGAAGGAGAAGTGCATCGTCGGATTTGTCGGCCATCTCGATCCGGGAGTCGAATTCGCCGCCAACTTGAAGCGCTTCGCCGCGAATCCGATCTTCCGCGGCATTCGCTGGAGCGGCAATTTCCTGATCGATGACGCGAAGCATGACTCAGTGCTCGCCGGAGCCAAGCTTCTCGCGGAATACGGCCTCGAACTCGACTTGAACGGCAGTCCTAACTATCTGCCGCATGCCGCGAAACTCGCGGCCGATGTGAGTGATCTGCGCGTCCTCATCAACCACCTCGGTGCATCCGGCGATCCGCAGGCCCTGCGCCCCGAATGGAAGGACAACATCCGCATGGTTGCCAAGCAGCCGAACACCTTCATGAAAGTCTCGGCGCTCGTCGAGCAAGTGAAGTGCGAACCTGGCCAGGCGCCACGCGACACCGCCTACTACCAGCCCATTCTCGATCATCTCTGGGAAACGTTCGGTCCCGACCGCCTCATCTACGGCAGCAACTGGCCCGTCTCCGACAAAGGCGCGCCCTACGACGTCGTCTTCAAGATCGTGGACGAATACTTCCGCGCCAAAGGCAGCGAGGCCTGCGAGAAGTACTTCTGGAAAAACTCGCTGGCCGCGTATCGCTGGATCGAACGCAAATAGTCATGCGCCTCGTCATCCAACGCGTCTCCGAAGCTTCCGTCACCATTGAGGGGCAGATCACCGGCCAGATCGGCAAGGGGCTGATGATTCTCGCGGGCATCGAAGGTGACGACACGGCCGATGATGCCGCGTGGCTGGTGCAGAAGGTCACACAGATGCGCATTTTCGGCGATCCAGAAGGAAAGATGAACCTTTCCGTGAAGGACATTGGCGGCGAACTGCTGGTGGTGAGCCAGTTCACGCTGCATGCGAGCACGAAGAAAGGGAACCGCCCCAGTTTCATCCGAGCCGCACGTCCGGAGATTGCGATCCCGCTCTATGAGCAGTTTTTGGCGATGCTGGAGACGGAGATGGGCAAAAAGGTCGAGCGCGGCGTCTTTGGCGCGGATATGAAGGTGGCGCTCATCAACGACGGCCCGGTGACGATCTGCATCGACTCGCGGGCAAGGGAGTGAAAACGAAGAAGGGCGGACCGGGATGCCCGCCCTTCGATTCGGTTCTGGGGTGGAAATTCAGGAGAGACGTGGTTTCACGAGCGTCTCAAGGCGGCTCACACCACGGCGGATGCGCGCCTTGATGGTACCGAGGGGTTCGTGCAGGCGTTCAGCCACCTCAGCCTGGGTGAGACCGCTGAAGTAGGTCAGTTCAATGGCCTCGCGCTGGTCGGGCGTGAGACGGGAGACAGCATGGTGCAGAATCCGGTCCCGTTCCTTGTCCTCAAGGTTCTCATGGCCGGAGGGCTCGAACTCGAACTGGTCCTTCTTGTTTTCCGTCTCGAAGTCGTCGTTGAGCCTTGACCGGCGTTGCTTGGAACGGATGCGGTCGATGGCACGGTTGCGGGCCAGGGTGGTCAGCCAGGTGAGCGGCTTGCCTTTGCGAGGCTCATAGAGATGAGCCTTGTTCCAGACCTGAACGAGTACCTCCTGCATCACGTCCTCGGTGTCGTGGTGGTCGTTCAGAACATTTGAGATCGAGGCGAAGATCAGCCCGCTGTACTTCTTGTAGAACATCTGGAAGCTGACAGGATCGCGCTCGGCGACGCGCTTCAACAGGCGGATATCTTCCTCCACAGCGGGATCCGTTTCGGGGATAGGAGCGATGGTGTTCATGGGTGCGCGTTGTTTTAAGGGTGGAGGGACCATTGCGACAAAAGCGGTTTCGTCAAAAAGTTGTTTGCCATTTGTCTAACTTTTAAAGCAAAATATCCAGTATTGTCTAACTTCAGCAGTTGGGGCTGCACCTCGTTTGGACGCCCTGCTTGGTCGTTTATTCCAACAAACGCGGCAATGGAGCCCGGCCGACCTCACTCGATCCCCCTTACGTGCTCCATTTGAATCCGAGGGGAGAAAATCACCCTTGGAAGAAACGGCTTCTACTTCTTCCCCTCAGCCTCAACCGTGCCGACAAGTTGGTTTGGCACCTCCTTGACCGTGGCTCGGTGCTTTTCGACTGCAGCCTGGATGCGGGCGATGACGTCCGGGTGCTTTTCGGCCACATTGCGAATCTCGGAAGGGTCCTCCTCGAGGTTGTAGAGTTCAGGCGGCTCATGCGTCTCCGGTTTGTCCGGTCCGTAGGAACTGCGGGTGATGAAATGCGCTTTCCACGGGCCGACGCGGGCAGCAAAGATGCGCTCGCCGCGATAGTAGATGAACACGTCGCGCTCCACCTTACCAGTGCCGAAGAGCAGCGGCGCGATGTCCTTGCCGTCGATTTTGCGATCCTGTGGCAGCTTTGCTCCGGCAAGTTTCGCGAAGGTCGTGTACAAATCCATCGTGCAGGCCACATCCTGGCAGACGGACCACGATTGGATCTTCCCCGGCCACCAAGCGATGCCCGGCACGCGCATGCCGCCTTCCCAAGTGCTGCCCTTCCCTTCGCGTAGCAGACCCGCGCTTCCACCAGTCTCGCCCATGAGGAGCCAAGGACCGTTGTCACTGCTGAAAAAGACGACCGTGTTCTCCGCGAGGCCGTTTTCGCGCAACGTGTCGAGAACTCGGCCCACGCTCCAGTCGAGTTCCTCGACGACATCGCCGAACAGACCGCGCGGGCTTTTGCCCCTGAAGTCCTTCGACGCAAACAGCGGCGTATGCGGAAACGTGTGTGGGAAATAGAGGAAGAACGGCTGCCCTTTCTTCGCCGTGATGAACTTCACCGCCTCCTCCGTGTAGCGACGCGTGAGCGTGGTTTGATCCGCCGGACGCTCGACCAACTCCATGCCGCGATACAGCGGCGCATTCCAGTATTCGGCCTTCTGATCCACCAACGCGTTCGCCATCTTTGGATTGCCGGGATTCGGGTCCATGTCGTTCGAATGCGGCAGGCCGAACTGGAAATCGAAGCCGTGATTCATCGGATGATGCTTTGGATCGTTCGACCATACGCCAAGATGCCATTTGCCGATGCATCCCGTGCGATAGCCCTTCTCCTTCAGCAACTCTGCCAGCGTCACCTCATCCTGCGGCAGGCCACCAGTCGAATTCCGCCGCAGCACGCGAATCTGCTCGTTGCACATGCCGCTGCGGATCGGATAACGCCCCGTGAGCAAGGCCGCCCGGCTCGGCGTGCACACCTCCGCCGCCGAATAGAACTGCGTGAACCGCATGCCCTCCGCCGCCATGCGGTCAAGATTCGGCGTGCGGATCGTCGGATGCCCGTAGCAGCCGAGATCGCCATAACCGAGGTCATCCGCGTAGATCATGACGACGTTCGGCGGCGCCGGAAAAGCGGAGAGCAGAGGGCAAAGAGCGAAGATGACGGACAGAAGATGTTTCATGGCGGGAGCAGGTTACTTTTTCTTCTTCGCGGCTTTCGCCTTCGCTTTGTCATCGGGACGCTTTGCCTCACGACCGTTCGGTTTCGCGGGATCAAAGGCTGGATTCTTCGTCGGGATCAGCGCGCCCACGTCCTTCAGCCATGCTTGCAGCTCGGCTTGCAACGTTTTCACGCGCTCCGGCTCCTTTGCGGCAAGGTTATTCTGCTCGCCGATGTCCTCGCGCAGGTTGTAAAGCTCCAGCGCGTCCGGCTTTTCATACCACTGCACGAGTTTCCAGTCGCCACGACGAATCGCAGCACCGGGAGCACCGCCTTGATTGCCGTAGTGCGGATAGTGCCAGCACAACGCACGCTCCGGTAGATCGCCTTTCCCTTCGAGCACCGGGCGCAGGCTCACGCCGTCGATCTTCGATGTCGTCTTGCCGCCGGCCACATCCATCAGCGTGGCGAAGTAATCCGGCCCACACACCGGCGTATCGATCGTCTGGCCGGATTTCAACACGGTCGGCCAGCGCATGACCAGCGGCTCGCGAATGCCCCCTTCGTAGAGCCAGCCTTTGCCACCGCGCAACGGCAGATTCGATGTTGGCCAGCCTTCGCTCGTGCTCAGACCGCCGTTGTCGGAGGTGAAGATGATCAGTGTGTTCTTCGCGAGATCGAGTTCGTCGAGTTTTGCCAGCACCTTGCCCACAGCAAGATCCATCGCCTCAACCATTCCAGCGTAAACGGCATGCTCCTGCACAAGACGAACATCGCGCGGCTCTTCGCGGCCCCATTTCGCCTCCAGGCCGAGTTTCTGCCGCTTCGCCTCATACTTCGCCTGCAAATCGGAGCGCGACTGCAGCGGCGTGTGCACCGAGTAGAACGAAAAAAAGGCGAAAAACGACTTCGCCTTGTTTGCGTCGATGAATTTGCATGCCTCCGTCGCGAGACGATCCGGCAGATGCTCACCGGGCGGCCCGTCGGGCAGGCGCGGATTGCCGTAAGGCACAAAATATTTCCCCGGACCATACGGACCGCCACGCTCGATGCCGCCCATGTTGATGTCGTAGCCCTGGTTCTCCGGATACCAGCCTTCGGGGCCGAGATGCCACTTTCCCGCGAAGAAGGTTGCATAGCCCGCGCCCTTCATCATCTCGCCGAGCGTCACTTCTTCGTGCGCGAGACGGTCGGAATACGGCGCAGGCAGCAGGATCGTGTTCCGCTTCCACCCTTCGGGTTTCAACGGCGATCCGATGTAATCCGTGATGCCCGTGCGCTGCGGCCAGCGTCCTGTCTGCACCGCCGCACGCGATGGAGAGCACACCGGACAGGCAGCGTAGCCGTTTGTGAAAAGCGCACCCTCCTTCGCGAGGCGGTCCACATTCGGCGTCTCATAAAACGTGCTGCCATAACAGCCCAAATCGCGCTGGCCGAGGTCATCGACGAGGAAAAACACCACGTTCGGCTTCTCCGCGGCAAACACGGTCATGCTGGCCAGGACGAGAAAGAGAGATCGAATCATCATCGCGTGGAAACGCTCGCACCGCGCTCAACTTGCCATCTTGCTTCAATTCAAAACCGCCACGTCAACTGCGTCGCCAGCAGATGCTCGGCATTCTCCGCCAGCTTGCTTTCATGGCCGTAGCTGTATTGCAGCTTCAGTTGCAGACTGCGGTTGAAGCGATAACCCACCGCGGTGTCGATTCGCAGGATGCGCGACTCCCAGGTCGCACTGCCGCCCGTGCCGTCCGGCACGGTGTCGAAAAACTGCTGGTTCCAGCGCAGCGCGGCGAACAGGCTTTCGGTAAACTTGTATTTTGCCTCGATGAAATACGAGAGCGAGTCGGCATTGCCCACGTTCGGCACCTCGAAGCGCGAGAGGATCACCTCGCTCCACAGCTGGAGGTGGCCATGTGCGTAACTGGCGTCGAAGCCGACCGTGCTTTGCTGATAGTCATCCCGCTCCGATCCTCCGGGCAGCGCAGGCGAGTCCGCGGTCATGTAGGCGCCGACACTGCCGCTGATGCCGAAATTCCACGCCGCATCCGGACGAAAGCCAAGCCGACCGCTGTAAGTCGGCGCGTTGAATCCGACTTCGTCCGCCCGCCAGGCGCTCGGACGTGATGACAGAGCCGCGTTCTTGATTTCAAAGGCGTAGTCAAAACGCTCCACGCGGCCAAAAATCGACGCTCCCGTGGCATACGACGGTCCCCAGATCACCGGCAGCCAGGTTCGCTTCGTATCCGTGCGGTTGCGTCGCGCGAGAAAACCACCCGCAGCCGCCGGAGCGGCGCGATCCGTCATGATGAGCACGTTTTCATAGGCCAGCGGGGCGGTGACGAACGGATTGTCCCACGCCAGATGCCGCTGCACCCAGTTGCCGAACACAGTGGCGAATTTCCCCGCCTGCACGTTGATCACCGGCGTGTCGAACGGCGTCCAGCGCAGCAGATATTCGTCCAGCCGGCCTTTGCCGCCCGCGGTCAGACCGGGATCGAACCCGCGATCGAATCGTGCCTGGGCATATGCATACCAGTGACTGCCGAAATGCACATCCGCGAAGAGCGACGCACGTGGATTGAAAAACATCCTGTCGTCCGAAAAAATCAGCGCGGGCGGCGCCCCGTCGGACAAATAGCTCTCGAGATCGACGCGCCCGCTCAAACTCGCCTGGACCGGCCAGTCACGCGGCAGCAGTTCGATGGCCAGCGCCGGAGCGGCGAGCAGGAACAGGGCAAGGCAGTGTTTCATCTGAAAAAGCAAAGGCATCATGCAACGGAGCCGGTCGTTCCGGCAAGACTCAAACGAAATGCCGCCACGGGCTGGCTGAAGCCCTTCAACGGCATGGGTTCCACTGGCTGCGCCTCGAAGGCACCATTCAAGGCCGCGTGCGTGGCCTCGTCGATCATCAATTCGCCGCGCCCGGCCTTCGAGCACAGGCGGGAGGCCAGATTCACTCGTTCACCGAGCACGGTGTAGTTCAAACGGTCATCGGACCCCATGCAGCCTGCCACCATTTCACCCGTGGCAACGCCGATGCCCATCTCGATGCGATGCTTCGTCGTTTCATTGAGCCTCCGCCGCACGGCGAGCATCTCCAGCGCGCAATCCACCGCGAGCCGCGTGTCATCGCCGTAACTTTTCGGCGCGCCGAAGATCGCCATGATCAAGTCGCCGACGAATTTGTCCACGACTCCGCGATGCGCATGAACAACGCGTGTCATGGCCGTCATGTGCTCGTTCATCATCGCGATGACCTCCTGCGGCGGCATGGCTTCCGTAAGCGCGGTGAAGCCGCGGATGTCGCAAAACAGCACGCTGGCCCGCCTGACCTCCCCGCCGAGCGCCACGCGACCATGCACCAGCGCGTCCGCCACCTGCGGATCGCTCACCTGCGCCAGCAGCAGCTTGTAGCGTTCCTTTTGCGCGAGATCCGCGGCCATCTCGTTGAAGGACGCTGCCAGCGCGCCGAGTTCGTCACGACCACGCACCGGCACGCGCACGTCGAAGTCGCCCGCGGAAATGCGCCGCGTCCCGGCGGCCAGCGCCTCGATAGGACGGCTGAATCCATGCGACAGCCACAAAATCAAACCCATCCCCGCGAGCAGCGCCACCACCCCAAAGCCGAGAATGCGCGTCCGGAGCTGCTGCTGCTCGCGCACTGCCTCCGCCATCGAATACAACCCCACCTGCGCTGCCGGTGGAAACAACGACCCCGGATTCAACACGCGGTGAAACAGCAAATGCGGCACACCGGCAACCCGGATCGTCTCTGCGCTGGTGCCGCTGGCGGCGTGTTGCATCTCGCTGGCCACCCGCTTTGCCAGCATCTCGTGCAGCGCCGCCGGAATCGTCTGCGAATGCACATGCCCGTCGAGCCAGATGCCGCTGAGCAGCGCCTGGCGGCTGGACTCGTGCATCGCACGCTCGCCGTGGTCACTGAGCGGAAAGGCCATCACCAGCGCGCCGAGCACGTCGTCGGTGGCCTGGTTGACCAGCGGCGTCACAATGCACTCCCCCAGCTTTCCACCATTGAGCACGAGATAGCCGATCTCCTGCCTTCGCTCGCGGCCCTCGCTCATGCTTCTGACCAGCCGTCCCAGCAGGCTGTCACGACCATCCCCCGTGCCTTGCGGCAGAAAATAGAGCCGCGCCTTCTTCGGCGCCAGCGCACGGCCCGTCGGATCGATCACAGTGATGGACGGATTGTCCGCCGCCTCCGTCAGCAGCGCGATCTCCGTGTCCAGATTGTCGTAAAAGAGGTCGGGGTCGTCCTCCATGAGCGCCTCCTCGAGCGCTGAGGTGACACGCACGGACTCCGAGACCCTTTTGCACCGTTTCGCGATCTCACCGAGCTGCTGCACACGTCGTTCGCTGAAAAAGGACAGTTGCAGACGGAACTGGTCCTCGAACTGCCGCTGATAGGCCGCCTGCACGCGCTGCTGTGTCACATACAGCGTCGCCCCTGTCACGCCGGCCACGGTCAGCGACATCGCCAGGATCAGCTTTGTGCGGAAGGAGGGCGAGGGCATCGCGGAAAATCAGTTCAGCGGCTGCTGGCGGTGCGGACTCCGGAAAAATCGACGTGCAGCGTTTTCCCCGCAGACACCGTCACCTCCTGCATGATCGTGGTTTTCTCACTCAGCCACGCCTTGAGTTGAAACGTGCCGGCGGGCACGCCTTCGAGCCGGTAACGGCCCTCCGCGTCCGTGGTGGCGAAGTGCGGTGTGTCCAGCACGAGGATCACTCCGCGCATGTGCTGGTGAATTTCGCAGTAAAGGCGCACCTCTCCCGCCTTGTCGAGGATCAGCGCGGGTGGTGTTTCGTTCTTGCGGAAGCGGCCCAGGTCGAAACGTTTCGCCTTCGAGTAGGAGAAGACATTGTGATAGTCGCTGTCGTCATTCGGGAAAATCACCTGCGTGCCCGTCTGCACGGCCAGCACTCCCGGCGCGAACTGATAGCCGCTCTGCATCATCACCACCGGCTTCGCGGGTGGCGCTTTTTTCGCACCCGGCACCTCCAGATAGACCACGGCCAGTTGTTTCGGCGACTCGGCCACCCGGCCCGCGTTCAGCCCATAATGCGCGGCGGGCGGCGGCCCCATCGGCCGCCCGGTCAGCGTCACGATGCCTTCGACGACGCCCTGCGCGCAAACACCGTTCGCGACGGCCAGCAGCAGGGCGGAGATGAAAAATCGTGTCATGCGACGGCCAGACTAACAGGCCCCGCCGCCTGCGGCCAGAGCGTTTTTGGCACCCTGCCTTCCCCCTTGCACGCAGGCCGAATCTGCCGACTCTACGCGCCCTTTTTCCGCCATGATCCCGAACGCCTACCGAACCCTTCACTGCAACGCCGTCCGCAAGGAGCACATCGGCCAGAACGTCACGCTCTGTGGCTGGGTGAATTCGGCCCGCGACCATGGCGGCGTCATTTTCATCGACCTGCGCGACCGTGAAGGCCTCACGCAGGTCGTCTTCCGTCCCGAAGAAAACGCCGAAGTGGCTGCGCAGAGCCATCATCTCCGCGATGAAGACGTGCTGCAAGTCACCGGCAAGGTTGCCGCGCGTCTCGCCGGCACTGAAAATGCCAAGCTGCCCACCGGCGATGTCGAAATCGTCGCCAGCGAGTTCAAAATCCTCAACAAGGCCGACGTGCTGCCCTTCCAGCTCGATCGCGAGCTTTCCAACGAGGACATGCGGATGAAATACCGCTACCTCGATCTGCGCCGCGAGCGCATGAACCGCAACATCCGCACGCGCCACAAGATCACCAACGCCGCGCGCAATCATCTCGACGCCGCTGGCTTCATCGAGGTCGAAACGCCGATCCTCAGCAACCCGACACCGGAAGGCGCTCGCGACTTCCTCGTGCCCGCCCGTTTGAACCCCGGCAAGTTCTACGCGCTGCCGCAGGCCCCGCAGCAGTACAAGCAGCTCATGATGGTCGCAGGCCTCGAGCGCTACTTCCAGATCGCCCGCTGCTTCCGCGATGAAGACCTTCGCGCCGACCGCCAGCCCGAGTTCACGCAGATCGACATCGAGGCCAGCTTCATCCAGCGCGATGACATCGTGAACCTCGTCGAAGGCCTGCTCGTCAGCATGTTCAAAGCCGGCACCGGACGCGACATCCCATCGCCCTTCCCGCGCATGACGTATCAAGAAGCCATGGACCGCTACGGCTCCGACAAGCCGGACACGCGCTACGGCAACGAGATCGTCGATATGGCCGATGTCTTCGCGAACAGCGGCTTCAAAATCTTCCGCAGCACCATCGAGAACGGCGGTGTCGTCCGCGCCATCAATGCGAAGGGATTCGCGGGCATCACCACCGGCCAGATGATTCGCCTCAACGAGATCGCCACGCAGGCTGGCATGAAAGTGAAGCAGCTCGCCTTCATCAAAGTGGAGCGCGATGCGAACGGCGTGCTCGAATACAAATCGCCGCTGTGGAAGTTCTTCAGCGAGGACGAGCAAAAAGCGCTCATCGCCAAACTCAATGTCGTCGAAAACGACATCGTGTTCTTCTACGCCGGCACCTGGCAGGAAGCCTGCGACATCCTTGGCCGTGTGCGCGTCGAAATCGCGAACATGCAGGAGCTCACGAAGGGTAGCACCGCGCTGAACTTCCTCTGGGTCGTCGATTTCCCGCTGCTCGCCCTCGATGCCGAAACGCAGAGCTGGGTCGCCGTGCATCATCCCTTCACGCGTCCGAAAACGGAAGACATCCCGCTCATGGATGCCGGCGAATACGCCAAAGTCCGCGCCGAAGCCTACGACGTCGTCCTCAACGGCTACGAACTCGGCGGCGGCTCGATCCGAATTCACGAAAAGGACCTTCAAGCGAAGCTCTTCAGCGTGCTTGGCATCGGTCCGGAAGAACAAGCGCACAAGTTCGGCCACATCCTCGACGCCTTCCGCTTCGGTGCCCCACCGCACGGCGGCCTCGCGCTCGGTCTCGACCGCATCGCCATGCTTGTGAGCGGTGAAGAAAGCATCCGCGAAGTCATCGCCTTCCCGAAGAACAACAAGGGCAGCGACCTGATGACCGACAGCCCGACCAACATCGACTTCAAGACGCTGCGCGAGATTTACATCCAGAGCACTTACAAGGAGAAGAAGCCGGAAGCTGCGGCGACGCCTGCTGCATAAAAAGTAGCCCTGTTCCTTCGGAACAGGTTTCTGGGACCAGTTGCGAAGCAACTGGACTACTTTGACCACACTCGATACTCGCCTTCTTTCAAGCGAGCCTTCACTGGATTGTTCAGAATATACTCCCTGAACTTCCCCAGACTGGCCGGGCTGCGCACGAGATGATCAAAACTCTCCCATTGCCAGAACTGGCCGTGTCGTCCGAGCGTTCTGTTGATCTCCCGCGCCGTGAAGTTCTTCCACCCACGGCACAGTTTCTTCATCTCACCACGTCCTGCGACACCTGCCAGCACGTGCACATGGTTCGGCATCACGACAAACGCCTCCAGGGCGTATCGCTCGTTATCGAAATGCCGCAGGCTTGCTTCCACGATCCGACTCACTTCCGGCCTGCGCAGCACACACTCCCCGTGACACTCATCCAGCATGGCATGCCACTTCGCAGTGAACAGCCGGTAGAACTCTTGATGCTCATTCTCCGGCAGCATTTCCAGCTCTCGTTGCCAATCTTCCGCTGACGGATCAATGCCGTGCTCTCGGAGCCACGTTTCCCGTTCCGCATGCCATTTCTCGAACACCTCCCTCGGAATCGAGTCCGCCGTGCGCCAGGTGATGAAGTAATAAGCATTGGATTGCTCCCAATGTGGCAGATGCCCATGCGTGACCTCCGTCTTTGCCGATGGGTCGAAAAATCGAAACTCCATGCGCGAGCGTAAAGTAGCCCAGTTGCTTCGCAACTGGAGTCCCTGACCAGTTCCGAAGGAACTGGACTACTTTCGCAAAGCGCTCATCAGTGCGTCGAGTTCCTCGCGCACGCTGCCTGCTTCGCTGACGGTTTGCGCGATCTCGGCCTTCACCGCATCGCGGAAACGTTTTCGCAGACGATGGATCGCTACTTTAACCGCTTCGACGCTCAAACCGAGTTTCTCGGCTGCATCGGACTGCGGCGTTAAATCGCCATCGGCGGTCAGCCACGGCTTCAGCACGTCGAAGTGGCCGGATTCGCCATCGTCGCGCATTTCGGCCTCCAAACGCGCCAAACCACGCGCGAGCACGGTGAGCGCCCATTGACGATCAAACTCGACATCGGGCGATTCGGCGTTCGGATCGGCGATTTGCAGGCCCGCACCGGTTTTTTCGGGCTCGTTGTCGATCACCGCATGAATCTGACCACCACCGCGTTTCGCCGCGTGATCGCGATCTCGCTGATCCGCGGCGAATCGTTTCAATGCGGCGAGCAAATAGCTGCGAAATCGCCCGCGCAGCGGATCGGCACCGTCAATCGCACCACCCACAAGCAGCTTCGCGAAAAAATCATGCGCCAGATCACGCGCCATATCTTCCTCACGTCCATCGCGACGCAAAAACGCAACCACCGGTGCATAGTAAGCCTCACACAACTCGCTGAGAGCCGCGGATGCCTGGGTGTCACTGCCTCGGGAGCGTGAAACGAGCGTCCAGCGGGTGTCGTGGAAAGAGGAAGTCACGGTAAAGGAGGAATCACGACATGATCAAACACCACGGTGCGGATGGTGCGCGTGCGAACCTCAAATGCAGCCACTTCTGTCAATGGTCGCGGAAAGCTGATGCGTTGCACCAAATCACCGCCACCGCCCGCTTGCAACCCGCCCAGAGAACCAAGCTTGGCGCCATCCTTGAGCATGACAACCGCATCGTGACACACATCGTCTTGCTTCTTCGACCACGCGATGAACGCCTCATGGTCCACGCCTTCCCCGATCGCAGACAAATGGCATTGATCGCCGAGTGTCATCGCGCCGCGATAATCCGCAGGCACCGTGGCCAGAGTCTTCCACCGTCCGATGCCATAACGAAGAACAACGCGCACCTCATGAGGCAGATGCCCATGCCGGCCCGGACTTAGAGCCATGGACTGCAACGGCGGCTCAGGCTTGTCCGACCCCCAGCCAGCGCCGGCGATATTGTGGGATCGATCCACCAGTGGCCGCCCGTCTGGAAGCGTGATCTCGACTCCCAGCAGGCTGTGCCGGTCAAAGTCCGGATGCTCGAACCACAGTTGCAACCAGCAGTCTTCTCCGTCTTGACTCTGCAGATCACTTCCCACGGAAGCAGCGATCATCTGACGTGACTCCGTCTCCGCCACTGCTTCGCCATTGGGTGCAAAGACGGGCCATGACCACCCAGCACCATTTCGTTTTACACGCGTGAAACGCAGTTGCGGCCGTCGCTCAAGTGCCTTGGTGCTGCCTTCAATCACGGGCTGCCTCTTCACACTCGCACTTGAGGAATCCGCATTCGAAACAGCCGGCGAAAGGTACGAAAACAGCATCTTCCCGACGATCTTGTCCCACGGCATGAAGAACTCATCCGGACTGGCGCCGCGTTTCAAACGGAGCCCTTTGGACTCAACGACCACCACACGCGCCAGCCAAGTCTGGCCGCTGTCATGCTCGTAGGCGATGAGGTCGCCCGGAGCAAAACCGGTGTTTAGATGGGTTGCGATCCAGCGGCTGTTTTTGGCGACGCCGTGCTCGGCGCCGTTCGGCACGACGTAGGGTCTGCCGATGAAGGAGCGCACGAAGAACATCAGCACCACAACCGGGAGGACAAGTTCCAGATTGCGGAGGAGCCAATGTGGTTTCCGCGGTGCCTTGCCCATGGGATGACGATGCATCCAGACGATGGTCGAGACCACGGCCGCAGCGAGGGCCACCAGCGTGAGTGTGATCGCAGCCCACGCATAGGCGTCCTGATGTCGTGGCAGTTGATAAAAGCCTGCGACGCCCGCGCCCACGACCAGGAGAGACCAGCAGAACAGGTGCTTCCCAAAATGTGCGTTTACATTAAACCAGCGGACATTCGAAGCCATCGTGGATGGCAGGCGCACACCGTAAAGCGGGTTGATGGGAACAATACGCAGCCACAGCGGCAAGCTCAATGCGAAGAACAGCAACCCCATGCAACTGACCACCGTTGGAATGATGAAAAGGGTGATTTCCTCCGAACCAACAGTGGTCCAACGATAAAGAAGCCACCATAGCACCGCGCACATTAGGACGACGGCTGGCACCGTCCAAAAGACGCCTTTGCCTGGAGGATCGACCTTGCGGGATTCGGCCTCCAACTGCCGCCGCGCCCACCACGTCACCACGACTGATACGAGGCTCAGCGGCAGCCACATCAGCCCCATTACACTGGAATAGGCCATGATGCGGGCCAGTGATTGAGTCAGCCACGGCATCTCGGAGATGGATTTCATCACCTCGGTCGCATGCACGGTGCCTCCCAGGCCTTGATGGGCGAAGACAAGTCCGCCAAACGCGTGCCAGCCGAGGGCCACGCCACCGTGCGCATGCCAGCCCGCAGCGAGACCGCCCGTTGCGAGTGTTCCAAGCCCCACGCCACCGATGCTCAACAACAGCGCGATCGCCAGCCCGGCGAATGACACGAGCCCGATGCCCAGCCCACCACAGGCAAAGCCGCCGATGGCCACGCCCCCAAAGGCGAACCATCCACGTGCAATCCCGCCAAAAGCGAAGATTCCCCGTGCGCGGCCACCGAATGCAAAGAAACCACGCGCCTCACGCGTCCTGCCCGTGGCGGGATCGTTGCCTTGAACGACATGCAGCAACGGCATTCCAAACAGCGTGCGTTTCGATTTGTACTCAAACGATGTCCAGTAGTTCGTCGCGAACGACGATGGCGCTGCCGACGACGCGCCTTCGACCTGCGTTTTGAACTCGTTCACGCTCTGCTGGCGGCGCGTCCGCTCCTTCTCCAGCGCACGAAACACGATCTCGTCGATGTTCCCACCGACTCCAGCGAGTTCAGACGGCGCGGCGAACCTACCGAGCGGCAGTTCGCCGGTGAGCATCTCATAAAATACCACACCGAGGCTGTAGATGTCTGCGCGGTGATCGACAGTGGCGGGTTTTTCGATCTGTTCCGGCGCCATGTAAGGCGCGGTGCCGAGTTTCGCGCCGCTGCGAGTGAGCAGCATCGTGTCGCCACCGTCCTCGCCGAGGATTTTGGCGATGCCGAAATCAGCGATCTTCACCTTGCCCTTCGAGTCGAGCAGGATGTTCTCCGGTTTGATGTCGCGATGCAGCACGCCCTGCGTGTGCGCAAATTGCAGGGCGTCGCAGATGGCGGGGATGATGTTCAGGGCCTGCTCCGGTGTGAATCGGCCTGCGCGCATGGCCTGGCGCAGGTTCACGCCATCGACGAACTCCATGATGAGATAGGCGAAGCCGCCGCTCTCACCAAAATCATGCACGGCGACGATGTGCGGATGATTGAGACGAGCGAGCACGCGGCCTTCGCGGTTGAAGCGTTCCGCAAAGCCTGGCGTGGCGGCGAGCGATTTCGGCAGCACCTTGAGTGCGACAACACGGTCCAGCTTTGGCTGCCGCGCCTTGAAAACGGCGCTCATGCCGCCATGGCCGATGAGCCCGACGATCTCGAGGTCGGGGAACGCCGCGGCGATTTCGTCGAGCGTGGGCAGGTCGGTGTGCTTGAGCGGAACGGTGTTGGCGTCCGCGTCCGTGGGCATCGCGGCGGCAGCCATCAACGATTCCGGGTTCAGGCCGTGGAACGGGTCGGGGGATGAAGGCGTGTTTTCCATGGTACCGGCTCCGTGGGGAATGCGGCTGCAAAGGTTACAGAAAAAATGTCGAAAGCGGTCGGAAACTTCGTTCAGCGGGTGGGATTCCCTTCTTGCGAAGCCCTCATCCCGCCGCCACAGTCCCACCCCATCGCCCACCTGCCTCATGCGCTTCCCCGCGCTTCCAGCCACCCTACTGCTCCTCATGTCGATCACCGGTTCGTTGTCTGCCGCCAGCGTCTCCGTGGAGTCCGCCGTGTGGGGAAAGACGGAAGCTGGTGAAGAGGTGAAATTATTCACGCTGCGCAATGCGAACGGCATGGAGGCCAGAATCACGAACTGGGGCGGCTACATCGTCTCGCTCAAGGTGGCGGACCGGGATGGAAAATTTGATGACGTGGTGCTCGGGTTTGACACGCTGGATGGTTATCTCAGGAAGAATCCGTTCTTCGGCTGCATCACGGGTCGTTACGCAAACCGCATCGGCGGCGCGAAGTTCACGATCGACGGCACCGAATACCATGTGACGGCGAATTCGGGCAAGCATCACATCCACGGTGGCAAAATCGGCTTCGACAAAAAGGTGTGGGCCGCGAAGGAGATTCCTGACGGTGTGGAACTCAGCGCCACGAGTGCCGATGGTGAAGAAGGCTTTCCCGGCGCACTGAAGTGCACCGTGACCTACACGCTCACGAAGGACAATGGCCTGCAGATCGATTACAAAGCGACCACGGACAAGCCAACCGTCCTGAACCTCACCAACCACGCGTATTTCAATCTCGCGGGTGAAGGCAGCGGTGACATTCTCGGCCACGAACTGACCATTCCGACGGATCAAATCACCGCGACGGACGATGATCTCATCACCACGGGTGAGATCACGAGCATCAAGGGCACACCGCTGGATTTCACCACGCCTCACACGATTGGCGAGCGCATCGGCGCTGACTTCAAGCCGCTGATCCAGGGCATCGGCTACGATCACAATTACGTTCTCAGTGGCAGCGACATGAAGCTGGCCGCCATCGTGAAGGATCCGAAGAGGGGCCGTGTGATGACGGTGCGCACGACCGAGCCCGGCGTGCAGCTTTACACCGGCAACCACCTCAACGGCGTTGAGGGCAAAAGCGGTCACATTTATGCGAAACGTCATGGCCTCTGCCTCGAAACGCAGCATTATCCCGACAGCCCGAACCATCCGAACTTCCCCAGCGTGATCCTGCGCCCGGGCCAGACCTTCCAAAGCACCACGATTTACCAGTTTTCCGCCGAGTGAGCTCCACCCACGTACTGACCGATCGAGTCCCCCTCTTTGAAACCCAGCCCCCGGCCTTTGTGCAGGAGCAGGATTTTGCCGCAAGGCAGTACCGTGGCCGCCGGGACAATCAGGAGGACTACTATGCCTTCGCCGACGCGGCCGAGCCGGAGGAGCGCAGCCTGGAGCGCCTCCTGCTTGTCGTGGGTGATGGACTGGGTGCCCATGCGGGCGGCAGCGTGGCCAGTTACATCGGTGTGAATGCGTTCGTTCGCGCCTATCACGAGCAGGACGGCCCGCCGACTTGGAAGCTCAAGCACGCGCTGGAGACCGCCAACGAAACCCTCGGCATCATTTCCAGCCGCATGCCCGCGGTGGCTCCGCCGATGGGAACCACCATGCTGGGCGTCCTGGTCACCCCGAAGACGCTTCAATGGATCAGCGTGGGTGACTCACCGCTCTTTTTGTTCCGCGACGGCGAGTTGAAACGCATCAACGCCGACCACAGCCTCTCCCCGCTCATCGACGCACGGGCCGAGCGCGGTGAGATCACCAAGGAGGAAGCCGAGAACCATCCCGACCGCCACACGCTGCAAGCCGCGTTGCTTGGCATGCCGCTGATGCTCATCGACGCCCCCGCGGAATCGATGCCGCTCAAGCAGGGAGACATCGTCATCTCCGCCAGCGACGGCATCTTCACGCTCACGCACAAGGCGCTGGAGGAATTGCTCAGCTTCGGCAAGCACACGACGGCGGACAAAATCGCCGACGCGATCATCTTTGCCATCCGCCGCATCAATCACGACCGCCAGGACAACACGACCGTCGGCGTGGTGAAGATCGCGTGAGCGCACGCTGGACGGACACCGTGAAAAGAACGGGCTGATAAGCGGCTATGCTGAAAATGGTTTTGGACACGTGGGAGCAGCACCGGCACCATGCATCTCATCAAACGTGAAAAAGACCTTGTTCATCCTGTGCGCCTTGATTGCCGGCATCAGTGTCGCGGCCTTCCGGATCACTGACATCGACAACAACAGCGCCTTTTTTCACAATGGGAGTTGGACAGGCGGCACGGATCTTCCGCTGGGAAAGGACAATCTGCTCACGGCTCAGGTCACCGTATTTGCGTTGTTTGCGCTTCCGTCCGAAGAAGCTGTTTACCTCTTCGCAAGGCAGGACAACGACAGGAACGCGTTTAATTCCGCCAGCGATTACATCATCACCGGCAACATCCGGCAGATCAACGCCAGGTACTGGAGCATCACATGCTATGGAAAGGACTTGTTTCTGGTGCCCAACAGCGAAGAGCGCTTCTCCTTCAACAACACCAACGTCGCGACGGACAGCGCTGGAAACTTCAAAATTGTCGTTTCACACCAGAAGCAACCAGGCAACTGGCTGCCAGCACCGCACAACGCGCCCTTCACCCTGGTGCTGCGGATTTATGGAGGGGACAAAGATTTCCTCTCACACCTCCCGACCTCCCCTCTTCCAGCCATCAGCATCAAACGCGACCCATGAATTGGAGAAACATCACCGCTCGCATTTTCTTGTTCGGCGCACTGGTTTTCGCCACGCAGCACTTCGTCATCGCGATGCTCCCCCGCCTGGTGTTTGAGATCGCAAAACATCGTTTTGGACAGCCTCTCAACACCATTTTTCACGCGCCGCGCACCGATGCCAGGTCGCGGAAGGTGGTTCTGCCCAATCCTGACTTCATCTACAGTTCCTGCCTCTTCGATGCCGGCCATCACGATATTGTGCTGAAAGGAGAGTTTCCTGATGCATCGCAATACTGTTCGCTGAGCTTCTACGACAGCGAGGTTCAGCCATACGATGTGATCAATAACGACAGCGGAAGCAGGAGTTTTGAAATTCGATTGAGCACCAAGGGCACGCAGGGAAGCATCGTTCCCAAAACCGCCCAAGGCGCCGTATTGCTCAGGATCCTGGCAGCCGACGCCTCACAACTCAACGAAGCGCTTCGCATTCAAAAGACCTTCTCTGTTTCCGAGGAGTAGGAACGGACGTGGAGGAAGATGCACGAAGCCAGGACCCCTCATCCAGACATGCTGACGCGAAGCTTGCTCAGTAGATCGCATCGATGCCGTACGTTCAGCGCATCATCGGTCCGTCGTCAGGATTGCTCATGTCTGCCTCCAACGCCTTTCTCGTCCCGAAGCGCAACAGCCCGATGCCACCGACAAGGGAAACAACGCACGATATGCCGTAGAACCGCAGTAGGCTTTCCTTCTCTAGAATATCCTTGGATTGAACCGCAAGATAGCAAATCCAGCCACAGACGAGAGAATACCCCACCAAGGCGATACCCACGAGAACAACAACACATCCAGCGGGTGTGGCTCTGGTTGGATAACCGTAGGACATGTTAATGCGAGCTGGAGTGACCTAATTTGGACAGTTAGAGCCCGAGTTCCTTCTTCACGATCTCCACGCCGGCACACATGCTGGCGAGCTTCTTCTTGGCGGCCCAGCGTGCCGTCTGACTGAGGCCGCAGTCGGGGGCGAAGACGAGTTTGTCGGCGGGGGCATGTTTCAAGCAGGCGCGCACGGCATCGGCGATCTGCTCCGGCGTTTCGATGTGGTAGCTTTTCACGTCGATGATACCCACGGCCACGTCGTAGCGCTCGGCCATCGGTTTGATGACTTCGAGCTCGGCGTATTCGCGGTTCGCCATTTCAACATGCACTTCATCGCAGTGGAGATCGAGGAAGGCAGGGAAAAGCGGCGCGTATTTGCGCCAGCCGACGGGATGGCCTTTGAAGTTGCCGAAGCAAAGGTGCGTGCAGATGCGGGCCTTGCCGTAACCGCTGGCGACGGTGCGGTTGAAGATGTCCACGAAGCGTTTCGTGTCCTCGCGGTAGCCGTAGCAACTCATGCTCGGTTCATCGACGCAGATTTCCTCCGCGCCCGCGGCGACGAGGTCGGCGATCTCCTTGTTCACGATGGGCAACAGGGCCTCCGTGATGGCGTAGCGTTCGGAATAGCGCCCATTCGGCGAGAGTCGGCCGCTGAGCGTGTAGGGGCCGGGGACGGAGACTTTGAGGCGTTTGCCGGTGTGGGCTGCGAGACGCTTCAAACGCTGAAATTCCTCCACTGCGCCGAGTCCGCGTGGCGCACGCAATTCGCCGACGATCTCGTGTTTGCCACGCTGATCGTGCGCCGGCGGTCCAAAGCGTCGCTGGCTGGCCGGTTCGAGCGCGATGCCTTCGATGAAGCCGTAGAAGCTCAAATTGAAGTCGAAACGCGTCTGCTCGCCATCCGTGATCACATCCAGCCCGGCGGCGATTTGATCCTGAATCGCCACCTGCGCCGCATCGTCCTGCATTTCGGCGATGTCAGCCGTTCCGAAGCTACCGAGGTGCTGCGCGGAGAATTCAAGCCATCCAGGAAAGGGATAGCTGCCGATGACAGAGGTGCGAAGCGGTTGGGATTTCATGGTGAGCCCATGAAACGCCACACCGGGCAGCGATGCCACGAGTGAGCCGCAAATAACAACTCCCAAGCCGGAATGGTAAAATAATGTGGGGTAAAATGATGGGGATTCAGACTCATCATTTTACCCGCCATCATTTTACCAATTCATTCAGACTCCCAGCCCCGAGTAGTATCGTGCAATCCGCCGCGCGTGCTCATCATACGCGGCCTCGAATAGCTCGGTGGCCTTCGCGGCTCCGACGACAGCTCCAGCGGTGAGCACTTTCGGAGGCTGGCCAGCTTTCGTCAGACGATCCGCCACTTCGGCTTTGATGGCGTTGACGAGCAAACAGCCGCCAACGGTGCTGCCGGGTGCCACCGGCGTTTCGAGGCCGTCAATCTTGATCATCGCGTCACCGACGGGCGCGCCGGTGTCCAGGACGATGTCGGAGAAGTCTTGGAGCTTCTTGCCGTCGCGGTGGCGGCTGGTGCTGGCTTCGCTGTGGGTGGTACTGATGATGGCAGCGACCTTCACTCCGCGCTTTTGAAACTCCTCGGCCATTTCGACGGGGACGACGTTGCAACCGCTGCTGGAGATGACGAGAGCACTGTCGCCGGGCTGGAGGTCAAAGTTGCGCAGGATGCGATTCGCCAAACCCGGCACATTTTCGAGGAACATGGCCTGACGCTGGCCATTCGCGCCGACGACGAGGTTGTGGAAGGTCAGCGAGAGCTCGACGATGGGATTGAAGCCTGGGAACGAACCGTAACGCGGCCACATCTCCTCCACGAGGATACGGCTGTGCCCGGAACCGAAGACGTGAACCATTTGACCGGCGAGGATGGTCTTCGCGAAGAGGTCGGCGGTCTGTTGAATGAGCGGAAGCTGGTCGCGGACTCGATTTAGAAGTCGTTCAGAAGCTTTGAGGTATTGGAGGGCTGGGGTCATGGAGAATTGAAATCATTGAACCGCTGACATGACGCTAAGGGACGCTGATATGGGATTCTGATATTAGCGTCAAATCAGCGTCATATTAGCGGTTAAGGAGATTGAAAACAGAACCGAGGCACCCGGCGCTGTCACCGAGTTCGGCAGGCACGATGCGCGCCTGATTGCCACCGGGACGCCATTCGAAGCTGTCGAGCATTTGCTGAAGAGGCACAAAGAGGCGTTTCTTCGCGCCGACGGCGATCCCGCCGCCGATGATGACGACTTCGGGATCGAGGACGTTGATAAGGGACGCAATGCCAGCGGCGAGATGATGGACGGAGGTGAGCCAGACCCTTTTCGCGTGCTCATCACCTGCCGCATAGGCATCGAGGAGCGCGAGGGTGGTGGCGTAACGACCTTCGCCACGTTGGGTGATGGTTTGATTGCCGACGGCCTCTTCGAGGCTGCCGGGTGTGTTGAAGTCATCGCGCGGTGCGTTCGAATCGATGCTGATGTGGCCGAGATGACCGGCTCGACCGATTTTCCCTTGGAGCAATCGTCCGCCGGAATAAATCGCGCCACCAACGCCGGTGCCGAGCGTGAGCATGAAGGCATCCTGCGTGTTTTTGGCGGCTCCGGCCCAGACTTCGCCGAGGAGGGCGGCATGGGCGTCGTTGAGCACGCGGCAATCGCGATTCAGAAAGGCAGGCCAGTCGAATTTTTCGAGGCCGTGCATGCGTCCGGGCATCCAATCGATGCATTGGCCATCTGGATTGGCCAAACCGGGCGCGGAAAGGCCGACGCGGAGCTTTTCACCGGCCTGTGAGTCGAATTCGTGGACGATCTCGCGCACGGTGAGCGCGAAGCGCGGCACATCGTCTTCAAACTCGCCATCACGCGTCGGCTTCGAGAGCGTGGCGAGCGTTTTCGCGGACTGCACGTCCACGAGCGCGGCTTTGATGTTCGTGCCGCCGAGGTCGATGCCGATGGCGAGGTTGGAAGTTTCAGGTTTCAAGTTTCAGGTTGGATACGGAGAATTGGAAACCGCTAATGTGACGCTGACATGACGCTCATGATTGGATCCTATCAGCGTCAGATTAGCGTCTCATTAGCGGTTAAGAAGCATGGATCTGACCTTCAGAAACCGTCCAGCCACCATCGACGGCGAGGACCTGGCCGGTGATGAATTTGGAATCGGGGGAGAGCAGCATCAGTGCGGCGGCATCGCAGTCTTCGGGAATGCCGATGCGGCCGCCGTCGAGGGGTTGCTTGGTGGCGATGAATCTCATGATCTCGTCATTGTCAGCGGCGCGTTTGGACATCGGCGTCTCGACGAGCGCCGGGGCGATGACGTTCACGCGGATATTTTGCGGCGCGTAGTAGCTGGCGATGGATTTGCTGAAGCCGATGATGCCCGCTTTCGCCGCGGCGTAGGCGTGGGAGGCGAAAAACTTGGGCGAGGGCGAGTAACCGAGCACGCTGGCCATGTTGAGGATGACGCCGCCAGTGCCTTGTTTGAGGAATTGGCGGATGGCGGCTCGATTCGAGAGCACGACGGACTTCAAATTGAGGTCGAGGGTGTAATCGAGGCCGTCATCGGTGAGTTCGTGGAGCGGGCCGTCGCCTTTCGAGCGTCCGCTGCCGCCGGCGACGTGGTAGAGGGCATCGAGGCGGTCAAACATCGCCACGGCACGTTCGGCAGCCTCGGGCGTGGACGCATCCGCGGCGAAGCCGCGGGCGTTCGGGCCGAGTTCGGCCAACGCGGCATCGACATTCGCTTGGGTGCGGCTGGTGACGACGACATTCGCCCCGGCGGCGACGAGTTTTTTCGTCGCGGAGAGGCCGAGGCCGGTGGTGCCGCCGACAATGATCACGTTCTGGCCTTGGAGGGAATGCATGGTCGGAATGTCGAATGACGAATGAAGAATGTCGAATGGGGAGACGTTGAAGCAGCCTTATGAACACCCGCCGCGCCTTCGTCCGCAACCTCTCCGCTTTGGCTTTTACCGCTCCGTTGATGGCGGAAACGCCAAAAGTGAAAAACAAGGTCTGCTTTTTCACCAAGCACCTGATCGGCCTGAGCTACGACGACATCGCCGGACTGGCCGCCGAGATGGGCGTGGATGGTATTGAGGCACCGATTCGTCCGAGCGCCGGCCACATCGCGCCAGAACAGGTGGTTGATGAGCTGCCGAAGTTCATCGAGGCGCTGAAGAAGCAGGGAATCGAAATGACCATCATGACCTCCGGCATCAACGAAGTGAGTGCGGAGCAGCGCACCGAGGAAGTGCTGCGCACGGCGGCGAAGCTCGGCGTGAAGCGCTTCCGCATGAACTACTTCAAATACGACCTCAAGCAGCCGATCTGGGAGCAGCTCCAGGCCATACGACCGAAGATCAAGGATCTCGTGGCCCTGTGCAAAGAGATCGGCATCCAGCCGATGTTTCAGAACCACAGCGGACAGGACTACTTCGGCGCGGCGGTGTGGGACATCTTCTCGATCATGCGCGAGTATCCGGCGGAGCAGTTCAGCTTTGCCTTCGACATCCTGCACGCGACCTGCGAGGGCGGAAAATCCTGGCCGCTGGAGTTCAACCTCGTCAAAGACCACATCGGCGCGGCCTACTTCAAGGACTTCAAATGGGAAGGCCGCAAACTCGAGACCGTGCCGCTCGGCGAAGGTCAGGTGGACCCGAAATACGGTCAGATGCTCATGGAAACCGGTTACAGCGGCCCGATCTCGCTCCATCTGGAGTATCTCAAAGGCAATCCGAAAGACCCGGCGGTGCTGAAGGAATTCCGCGAGGCGCATGCGCGTGATTTCAAGACGCTCAAGGGATGGCTGGGGTGGGCGTGAGCCGTGATCGTGTTCTACCGCACTCGTCTCAAGGTAGCTCCTCAAGATCCTGCAAATCCTTCAGCCGCCCGCTCGCCTTCTTGTTCGCCTTCAAATCTTCCAAGCCAATGAAGGGCACCTGCATGCGTCCGATTTTCACGAAGACCCGACGCTCATAGCATTCGGCGAACTGAACGCCCGGGATGCGGGTGAAGATTTCGAGCCGCATCGGCTCAAAGCCCATGCGAATGATTTGCTTCTGCTCGGTGATCATCGCCGTGTTGATGTCATCACCCTTGAAGCCGAAGGCCCGCAGCACTCTCACGACTCGCTCTGCATTCTCAGCGGACGAATCCACCCACAGATCAAGGTCGCCTGTGTAGCGAGGGCGGGAGTGATGCACCACGGCGTAGCCGCCGACCACCATGAACCGCAGCTCATGGCTGAGGCACAAGCTCAAGAAATCTCTGAAGTCTTCGGCCAGCTTGATCTTCGCCATAGAGTTGTTCCCGCAGGGTTTCGAGACCGTTCAGCCGCTCCGCCGGCGTGGCCGCATGCCAGTAGGCGCGGGTCTGCGCCTCCGCTTCGGCGAAGCTGTCCACCTTCTCCAGCGTCCAGGTGGCGCGGCGGCGCTCGGCTCGTGCTTTTTCGGCGGCGGTCATGAGGGAATGGTACTCGGTTCCGGTCGGATGTCGAGCCAGCAGGGCCATCAAAGCGCTTGATGAAGACTTTGCGCAAGGCGCATGAGCGTGATTTGACGATGCTGAAAGACTGCCTGGGATGTGGTTGAGCGAGGTGAGACATCTCAATCATCAGAGGGCCCTCAAATTTTTTGTGCCTTTACTGTGTGTAGAAAGCTAATGCAGGAGTTGCGGTTTGATTTTTCTTTTGTCAGGATCCTGTTGGATAACTCAAATATATATGGACTCACAATTCTCGCCTGAACCGAATCTCCAAAAGGTGGCTGAGGCATACTCGCTCGATTGCGTGGATTTTTACGCCTCCAAGTTTCCGGCTCGGTTGGATTTCTCACCATCTTCAATCGCATACATCGATAACTGCCTTCAAATATTCCACATTCAAATGGCAGCTGCGGCACCCAAACCTGAACAGATGGAGTTCTTCTCAAAGATGTTCGGCAGCTATCTCGGCGAAACATATCGCCGTACCTATGGGGGTGAATGGGGAATTAGCCCCGATGGGCAGCCTTCATTTCGATCCCCTGGAGGCCTCGTCTGTTTTCCGTGGACACGTGTATACAAACGAATCACAAACGGGGAAGAAGATAATGTTCTGCACTGGTTTGAATACCTTGTAAAGAATGGCGGTTCCCTGCCCGAATCACCGCCGCCTCAACCATCAGTACCACCGCCTCTTCCTACGAACACGAAGCCGCCCCATCCACCTTCTCCTCCAAAATCTAAAGGGTTCTTTTCGCGATTTTTCGGGGGATAGTCTCAAGCATGGGGTTGTTTGACTTCGCTTTGGGAAACCCCACCACACAGCCCTTGCGCGGGTGCCTGAGCGCCCTACACTCGGCGCTCCCTTTCCCCCAAACGCATGAGCAACCACGTCAAACTTTACATCCCTGGTCCCGTCGAAGTTTCCCCTGACACCTACGCTGCGATGTCGCAGCCGATGATCGGGCACCGCGGCAAGGGATTCCAGGATCTGTATGCCGAAATCCAGCCGATGCTGCAGACGCTGTTCGGCACGAAAGGACTGGTGTTTCTGAGCACGTCGTCGGCCTTCGGCATCATGGAGGGCTGCATCCGCAACCTGGTGGCCAAAAAGGTGCTCAACTGCTGCAACGGCGCGTTCTCGGACAAGTGGCACGACGTTTCCAAGCGCTGCGGCAAGCAGGCGGAAGCCTACACCGTGGACTGGGGCAAGCCGGTGATGGCCGACGAGATCGACAAGCGTCTCGCGACCGGCGAGTTCGACGCGGTGACCTTCATCCACAATGAAACCTCCACCGGCGTGCTCAGCCCGATCGCGGAGATCGCCGCGCTGAAGAAGAAATATCCGGATGTGATGTTCATCACGGACTCGGTGTCCGGTTTCACCACGGTGCCGGTGAATTTCGACGAACTCGGCCTCGACGTGCTGCTGACCGGCTCGCAGAAGGCCTTCGCGCTGCCGCCGGGCCTGGCGCTGTTCACCGCGTCGGACGCGGCTTTTGCCCGTGCGGCGACGATCGCCGACCGCGGCTACTACTTCGACTTCCTCGAGTTCAAGGCAAACGGCGAGAAGAGCATGACACCGAGCACGCCGTGCATCTCGCTGATCTACGGCCTGCGCCACCAGTTGAAGAAGATGATGGCTGAGGGCCTCGACAACCGCTACGCGCGCCACGCCAAGCTAAACGGCATGGTGCACGACTGGGTGAAGCGCAATGGCTTCGAGTTCTTCGCGCCGGAAGGCTACCGCTCGAAGTCACTCACGTGCGTGACGAACAACAAAGGCATCGATGTCGCCGCCTTGATCGGACTGCTGAAGAAGAATCACAGCCTGATCATCGACGGCGGTTACGGGAAGCTGAAGGGCAAGACCTTCCGCATCTCGAACATGGGCGACGAGACTGAAGCAAGCATCGGGGCGGTGATCGCCGCGCTGGATGACAGCCTCGCGAAGCTGTGATGCCGCTTCCCCCGGCCTAAATTGTGCGCGAGTTTGAATCCAGACGCGTTTTCAGGCGTTCTACCTCCTGACATGGGCAAAATCATCCGCGCATTGCTCCCCCTGATCATCCTGGCCGCCTGCGGCTGGTATGGCTGGTGGCTGCTCACGCACAAGCCGGAGATGCCGATGATGGAGACGCGCCCGGTGCTGGTGACGGTCGAGGGCATCACGCTGAAAAAGACGAGCTACCCCGTGCGGGTGGCCTCGCAGGGCGCGGTACAGCCGCGCACGCGCAGCACCTTGCTGCCGGAAGTGGCGGGCATGATCGTGGAAGTCAGCCCGTCGTTTCGTCCCGGTGGTTTCTTCGAAAAAGGCGAGGTGCTGATCAAGCTCGACCCGGTGGACTACGAAACCGCGGTGACGGTGGCCAAAGCCGCCGTGGCGCTCGCGAAGGTCACGCTGGCCGAAGAGGAGGCGAAGGCGGAGCAGTCGTTGGAAAACTGGAAAACGCTGGGCCGGCAGGGCGCACCGAGCGAGCTGGTCACGCGCGCCCCGCAGGTGGCACGTGCCAAGGCCGACGTGGCCGCGGCGGAAGCGCGCGTGGTGAAAGCAGAACGTGACGCGCAGCGCACGATCATCCGGGCGCCGTATGCAGGCCAGGTTTTGGAACAGGCCGCCGATGTGGGCCAGTATGTGGGCCAGGGCACCGTTTTGGGACGCATCTTTGCCACCGACTTCGTCGAAATCCGCCTGCCGTTGCCGGAACGCGAGAGCCAGCACCTGCAACTGCCGGAGCGCTATCGCGACGCGAACGACACCACTGCCGCCGCGAAGGTGCGCCTGCGCACCAACGCCGCGGGCAAGACGGTGATCTGGGAAGGACGTCTCGTGCGCGTGGAAAGCGCGCTGGATGCCGAGACGCGCCAGACCACCGCCGTGGCGCAGATCGACAATCCTTTCTCCAAACGCACGGATGGCGCACCACCGTTGAAAATTGGCCAGTTCGTCGAAGCAGAGATCGAAGGTGACGCGCTCGACGATGTGTTCATCATTCCCCGCGCAGCCGTTCGTGCTGGCGATGAAATCATCCTGATCACCGCGCAAAACACGCTCAAGCGCATGAACGTCGAGCCGGTGTTCGGCACCGAGAAGCAGATCGTGGTTGCCGCAAATTCCCCCAAGGCACCGAAAGAGGGGGATGTGCTGTGCCTCACCCCGATCCCCTTTCCCGCGGACGGAGCACGGGTGAGTCCGGTGATCGACGGCGTGCCATCCAGCGAAAGGATCGCAGATCAGAAAAAGCCGGACAAAAAGTCCGCGATGATCGCCCCAGAGGCGAAGCCGCTGCCCTGACGGCGAGGCTGGCAAGTGACGTGGCGCAAAGCGCAAGATAGGCGGGGCATGGCAGGTGGCGCTGTGCGTTGATAGCCGGTCATGATCAACCTCACCCGCCTCTACTGTGACGTCGCCCAGCCCATGGACCACCTGCGCTATGGCCGCGGTCACGGCTCGCCCACATCCGCCGCGGAACGCCGCCCGATTGTCGTCTGGAACATCACCCGCCGCTGCAATTTGAAGTGCGTGCACTGCTACCAGGACTCGGACTCGAAATTCTATCCTGGCGAACTCACGTGGGAGCAATGCCAGGCGGTCGTGGACGATCTCGCGGACTACAAGGTGCCCGCGCTGCTGCTCTCCGGCGGTGAGCCGACGATCCACCCGAAGTTCTTCGAACTGGCCGAATACGCCACCAGCAAGGGTCTGCGCCTCACGCTTTCCACCAACGGCACACTGATCAATCCTGAGTGGGCAAAGCGCATCAAGGACATCGGTTTCTCCTACGTCGGCATCTCGCTCGACGGCCTCGGAGCGACGCATGACCATTTCCGTGGCAAAGTCGGCGCGTTCGACAAAGCGGTGGCCGCGTTCCGCAATTGCAAGACCGTCGGCCAGAAAGTCGGCCTGCGCCTCACGCTGTCGCGACACAACATCGCCGATATCGACGGCATACTCGACTTCATCGAACGCGAGGACATCGAGCGCGTGTGCTTTTACCATCTCGTTTACAGCGGCCGCGGCGCTGAACTCATGGAAGTGCCGCACGAGGAGACGCGTCGTGCCATCGACAAAATCCTCGACCGCACGGCCAAATGGGCTGCCAGCGGCAAACCGCGTGAGGTTTTGACCGTGGACCAGCCCGTCGATGGCCCCTACCTCTACATGCGCCTGAAGCGCGAAAATCCCGAGCGTGCCGCACGTGCGATGGAACTCCTCAACTGGAACGGCGGCGGCGCGAACAGCAGCGGTACCGGCATCAGCAACATCGACACGCAGGGCAATGTCCATCCCGACCAGTTCTGGCACGAGCTCACGCTCGGCAACGTGAAGGAGCGCAAGTTCAGCGACATCTGGAGCAACCGCGACAACGCCACACTCAACGCGCTGCGCAATCGCAAGGAGCATCTCACTGGCAAGTGCGCGAGCTGCAGCTTCCTCAATGTCTGCGGTGGTGGTTTCCGCGTGCGTGCGCTGCAGATGACTGGCGATCTGTGGGCGCCTGACCCTTCGTGCTATTTGAATGATCAGGAACGCAGCGCGATGCTCGCCGCATGATCTGTTACTCAGCGTGGTGGCTATGATAATTAAGCAAGTGATGTGCTGATCGCCGATTTTGCACGCCGGAAGTCTTGCCCTTCCATCGTTGTCCTGTCAGCATCACTTTCCCATCTCGCATGGAACGTGGTTCCGTGCCTGCTTCACCACCTTCAATCACCACGATCATGAAAGACATGCATTTCATCACGATCCGGCTCCTGCGTGTTATCGCTCTGCTGTCGGCTGCCGCCTTGCTCGTCCAGTGCTCGATGCCTTCCCGTCAGGCGTGGCAGTACATCCAGACCAACGGCCTTCTGACATACTGGCGTTATGAAGCGCGGCATCATTCCAGCCCGCCATTCGGCACGTCACGCACGACCCAGCAATACGCCTCCAGCCGCGGCTACTCGTCGGGTCACCGCACACTGCGCCCGACTTCCACGTGGTCGGGCTTCTGGGGATCGGGCATGCCCAATCGCATCCCCTATCGCTCTTCGTATTCGAGCAGCTCGACCTACAACCGCTATTACTCCACAACGCCAAGCTTCAGTTCACCAAGCTCTGCCCGCAGGAGCACGCCGCCCAGAGTGGCCAGTTCCAGCGACTCTCGCGACAGCACTCCGCCGCGTGTGCGTCTGCCCATGGAGGAGCCTTCAACGCAAGTCACGGCCAGCAGCCCGCCGCAAAACCAGCCGGCAGGCACAGAGTCCGCACCCAAAACAGGCGGCAGCACGCCTCCGAAAGCACTGCCCTCGCAAGCCGAACTGCCTTACGGCACGCCGATTCCCGGACGCCCTAACATGGTCAACAGCCCCTACGCGGGCAAAACGCAGCTCGTCGATGTCTCCGGCATGGGGCCCGGCCAGACCGTGAAGTGTCCCTACACGGGCAAGCTCTTCAAAGTGCCGGCGGCCCAGCAGGCTGAAAACAACGTTGAAGCCCGGCTGGAGTCCCGGCTCGAAGCCCAAAAACTCAGCGCGGAACCGCCTGCCAGGGAACCCAAGCCCTGACTCTCCAAGGTTCGGCGGCAGAATCAGAGCCTCACACGTGCCCGCGCCCGCAAAGCGGGAGGGCATCGCATTTGACCTTGATTCAACCTTGATCAGTGGAACTCTTGGCGCCCTCAAATCCGCAACAGCAATTCATCATGGGTCAACAACTCAACAAAGTCATCAAACGCCGCCGCCGTAAAAAGTACCTCGAACGCAAGAAGGCGCTCACCAAGGCCGGCATCTCCCGCAAAGCCCGCACAGCCAAGGCGGAGCCCAAGGGTACCAAGAAGCCTGCCGCCAAAAAGCCTGCCGCCAAGAAGGCTGCTCCGAAGCCGAAGGCTGAGGCACCTGCCGTGGAAGCGGCGGCCGCCCCCGCCCCTGAAGCCGCTGCTCCTGCCCAGGAGTAAAACCGGAAGCTTCCAGATCACCTCAGACACAACACCGTGACGGGCTGCTGCCCTCACGGTGTTTTCGTTGATTCACCCGTCTGAATTCAACGGAACCAGAACGAACTGCTGCCCCCCGCCGACGAACCCTGGCTCGAGCGCGAGTTGTAGCCATCGTAGTAACCCCGTTCAAAGCTGGAGCGGTAGCGTGGATCGTAACGGCCCACATGCGCCGCAGGGTCCGGCTGACGCCCGCTCGTCAGGTCGCGCAGACCATAATCATAGCCTTGGTTGTAGGCAGGATCGTTCGCAGACTGTTGCGGCGGTGGATTGCCGTAGCCGCCGTTGTTCCAAGAGCCACCGCCTCCGAGCCTGCTGCTCGCCTGGCTGTAGCCTTGATTGTATCCATCGCGATACGCCATCTCCGTGTTCAATCCAAAGCGCGAGCGATAGCGATTGTAGTTCTGGCTTTGCCGATTCTGCGCATCAGCCTGCCCGTCCTGCCAGCCACGTTCATACGCTGCCTGGTTCATCTGTCCGCCTTGTTCATTCATGCTCTGGCGGTAAGGGCTCGGGTAAGGTCCGCCGCCCGGCCCATTCGGCCCGTAGAAATACGGATCCTCACATTGCGTCAGCAGCAGTGGCAGGGTCAAAGAAAGAAAAAGGCGTGTTTTCATGACGTGATGAGTGTGTGTCTATCCAATTAACGTAAGAAGCGGGCTCTTGGCTGGCAAGATCGAAAACTGGGACGCAAGTGTGCCGTTTTCTGTTCATGAAATCCCCGTCCTGTCTGCAAAAAATAACCAAGCTCATGGATGACATTGACACTTCCCTCACCGGCACATGATGACACTAGACATTGAACTATGCGGCGGTCCTGCGTGCGAAACGGATCTTCTGAAATTCGAGGATTTTATCCACGCACATCTTCCATCTAGCTACCGAGCGTTTCTGCTGCTTCACAACGGTTGCATCCCAGCCAGCACTACTGACACTTTTACCACCAAGACAAACATCATCGTTGGAAATCAGATCACGGTCGAGCAGTTCTACTCCATGAGGGACGATAAGCACCCATTGCTATCACTTTATCAAGTTGTACAAGATTTGGTCGGTGTAGTTCCAGTAACTACTGTTCCGATAGCGCACGATTCGTTTGGCAATGTTGTTGGACTGGATTGGGAAACGGATCAGGTGAACTGGACGCTATGCCAGGCGGGATATCCCTTCGATTTGCACAGGAATTTCGATCTTGGAGTCAATTTCGTTGAGTTTGTGGACTCGTTAGGATCAGGGTTATATAACGAAAAAGCTCAATCTAACGGAGCGCAGAAGAAGAGGACTTTTTGGCACAAACTATGGGGGAGTTTGAAAAGGCTCCGAGATTAGTCGCCCCATGACAAAGCGATGGCCCTCGGCTTTGCTCACCCTCGACTCATGGCGGCGTCATTTTCGCCTGCTTGTCGCGCCAAAGCTTCGCCTTGAGCCCCGGAAAAACCTGCAGCGCATTCTCGCGCATAATCTGCCGCCCGATGTGCTCCGCGTCCTCCATTCGCAATTCGCCGCGATCCACACGCTCGGCCAGAACCTCTGCCAGCGCACGCCGTGTGAATTCCGTCGCGCCGTAAATGCCCTCGGCGTGATTGCAGTCCGCGCCCCACAGAATGCGCGTGCTCGGCATCACATCCAGCCACTCGTGGAAAGCCCGCTTCGCCATCGTCTGGCTCAAGGTCGGCAGCCAGACCGAGTCGAGATACACATTCTTCATCCTCGCCGCGATCGCGCCCGACTCGCTCACCCACGGAAAGCCGCCATGAAACAGGATGAACGTCGTTTTCGGATTCTCTGCGATCAAATCGGCCAGCAGCATCGGATTCGAGCCCTGGATGCGTGCATGGCCCGTGTGAATCTGAAACGGCAGCGCATGCTTCGCGCTCAGCTCGCACAGATGCCACATCATGAAGTCCTCAAACGCCTTCACCTGCTCCGGCGTCAGGTCCTTGCGCTCCTTTCCAAACGCCTCCGTCGCCTGCTCCCTCGTCACCTTCGCGAAATCCAGCGTGCGTTGATACGCCAGCGTGTGCTTCAAGCCCACAATCCCCGCTTCTTTCGCCATCACGAACACACGCTCCACGAAAGCGAGGTAATCATCGAAACTCTCGATCTTGATGCCCTTTGCTTTCGCAAAATCATACGGGCTCTCCTTCCGCCCGCCCTTCGTCACGGCAAACTCCGACGGGTGAAAACCGCGAAACAGCGGGTTCAGCCGCAGCACGTTGCCCACGAAGCCGTAGTGCGGTTCAAAATCGAACGGTTCCCAATACGGGTCATTCAGCATCACCTCGATGTTCGCCCGCTCCGTGATCACCTCATACAACCACCGCTGGTCGCGGTAGTTCGCCGTAATGCGCTCATTCAGCGCCGCCATCTGCGCGTCATCTGCCGATTCAAAATCCACGCCATACAAATCCTGCAGCGCCGGCAACGTGTAGCGATACACACTCATCGCCCGCACATCCGCAAAGCCCGGCTTCGCCCGCTGCCACCAGTCCGCGAATTTCTCCCTCGGCCTCCATCCCGGTATCGCATTGAACCAGCTCAAGTAGCTGTTCTGCCAGATCGACGCCAGATTCATCACCTTCGTGCCATCCTCCGCCTCCCGCCACCCCGGCAGTTCCTCCCACCGCCACAGATGATCGTGCGTGTCGATCGCTGGAACCTTGTCGAGATACGCTTTGATCGCGCCATATGAATTCGACGGCGTTTTCGCAGTCACAACCTGTCCCCAAACACAGGCACACATCAAAATCGCAATCGTCTTCATGTCCCGAGGTTATCAGGATGGCAAACAGTTCGTCTATCGCGTTTTGGGACTACCATGCCATTCACTTCTGTTTGGCTTTTTGAATCTTCCCAGTGATGTAGCGCTTGGGTAAGCGCTTCAAAGACCCGAATGTTTTTAAGATATTCAATCTCGAATCATCCCAATCCAGAAGCATTGGGATTTCTTCGGAGATGTGATCAGCATCATCCAAGGCCAGCGCATGAAGTCCCAAGGGAGTTTCGCCGGTCTCACGCACAAATTGATCCCTCAAAATCCGAATGGTTTCGCGTGATTTCACGCCGATCTCATTGGTTTGCTTGTTGATGAAGTCGTAAAGTCCCCACAAGCCCTCCATGTGCCCTCTTGCGCATGCGATTAGGTTGATCGAGTCAGGCATGTCGACCAACGCAGAGGACTTGAATTTATCGTCAGATATCAGTTCATCTTTTGAAGCACTGATAGTCAGCGCAGAAACAAGATCGCTGTTTTCCAGTTTAGATTCCTCCAGAAAATTGTGATATACCAGCCCATGAATTGGAAGACCTCGGTGTTGAACATAATTTCTCAGCGCTTCGATGAATCTATAGTCCGCGCTTGAGTCATAAATCGTCGAGGAAAGCTCTTGAAATCTCTGCTTGAGATCTTCTCGACCCAGTTTTTTGAGCAACTTGGGGGATGAGTCAAGAAACAGGCGGGCACTTGCCAAATACCCAATCAAAGCTGCGCTCAAATCCATTCTGACCCTCAGTATCTCGTCGTATCCAAACGAGGAGTAGAGAACATGATCTAACTCTTTGTCATGTTTAACTTTTTCAATTGCTCGATAAGACCGCAGCAGAACGCCATAGCATTCGGCCAATCGTAGGAGTTCAGAAAGATTCCTCTTAGAATCTCTGATCTCCACAAATTGGGCTTCCGTGATGCAAAGCTTTTTATTTTGGCCCAGAGCCAATACTTCCACTGTGTATTTCATGGCACCCGACAATGGACTACATCACATTAAAAATACAATGTTCCGCTTGAGCATTGCAGGTGACTAAAATTCTACTTCTTCCCCTTCTGCGCCGCAGCGGTAAACCAGTCAACACCACCACCGCTACCTCCGCCAAATGGATTGCCCATGCCACCGCCGGAACTGCGATTGCCGCCACCAGCGAAGCTGCGCTGACCTCCTTGACCACCACCTTGACCTCCTTGTCCCATCGGCTTGCCCTGGCCGGTCTTTTTCTCGAAGTCCGGTTTCGATTTCATGCTGAGCGCGATGCGTTTGCGTGGAATATCAACTTCCGTCACGGTGACGGTCACGCGCTGCGCCACTTTGACGACTTCCGCGGCGTCACGCACGAAATGATCAGCCAGCTGGCTCACATGCACGAGGCCGTCCTGATGAACACCGATGTCCACGAAGGCGCCGAAGGCCGTCACGTTCGTCACGATGCCCGGCAGCTTCATGCCGACGGTGAGATCCTTCATCTCGTTCACGCCTTCGGCGAAGTTGAACACCTCGAACTGCTTGCGCGGGTCACGGCCCGGCTTGGCCAGCTCGTTCATGATGTCCTGCAACGTAGGCAGGCCCACATCAGCGCTGACATACTTCTTCAAATCGATCTTCGCGCGCAGTTCCGGCTTCTGCATCAAATCGACCAAGCCGCAGCCGAGATCGGCCGCCATTTTCTCCACGAGCGCGTAACGCTCCGGATGCACGCTGCTCGAATCCAACGGATGCGCGGCCCCGCGGATGCGCAGGAAGCCCGCGGCCTGCTCAAAGGCCTTTTCACCGAGCCGCGGCACCTTGAGCAGGTCTTTGCGGCTCTTGAACGCGCCATGCTCGTTGCGGAAAGCCACGATGTTCGCCGCGTGCGCGCTGTTGAGGCCGGAAACATAGCTGAGGAGCTGTTTGGAGGCTGTGTTCACCTCCACACCGACGGCATTCACCGTGCTGATGACCACGTTGTCGAGACTGCCCTGCAGCATCGTTTGATCGACATCATGCTGATACTGTCCGACGCCGATGGATTTCGGATCGAGCTTCACCAGTTCCGCCAGCGGGTCCATGAGGCGGCGGGCGATGGAAACCGATCCACGCACGGTGACATCGTGGTTCGGGAACTCCTCACGCGCGACTTCGCTGGCGCTGTAGATCGAAGCGCCGCTCTCATTCACCATGACAACCGGAATGGAGGCCGGCACGCCGATCTTCTTCACAAACATCTCCGTCTCACGGCTGGCGGTACCGTTGCCGATGGCGATGGCCTCAATCTTGTATCGCTCGATCAAGTTGAGCAGCAGGTTCTTTGCGTGAACGAGGCTGTTACCGTCGCCGAGCAGATAAATGACATCGTTGTAGAGAAGCTGGCCCTGCGCGTCGAGAACCACGACCTTGCAACCCGTGCGGAAGCCCGGATCGATGCCCAGCATGCGCTTCTGACCGAGCGGAGCGGCCATCAGCAATTCGCGCAGATTGTCAGCAAACACCTTCACCGCCTCGGCATCGGCCTTCTTCTTCGAATCAAGCCGTGCTTCGGTTTCCATGCTGGAGCTGAGCAGACGCTTGTAGGCATCCTGCGCAGCCAGTTTCACCTGCGCGGAGCAGGCGTTGTTGCCTTTGACTGCGAGGCGCTCGACAAGCGAGACCGCCTCTGCCTCCAGCGGCTGGATGCGCATGAGCAGGAAGCCTTCCTTCTCGCCACGGCGAATCGCGAGCATGCGGTGCGATGGGATGGACTTGAGAGGCTCGCTCCAGTCGAAGTAGTCGCGGAACTTCTGCGCCTCCGGATCCTCTTCTTTGCCAAACATGACCTTGGAAGTGACCGTGCCACTCTCCGCAAAGAGCTTGCGCAGCGCCGCCCGCACTTCCGCTGTGTCACTGATGCGTTCGGCGATGATGTCACGGGCGCCCGCGAGGGCTTCTGCTGCATCTTTGACCTTCAATTCGTCCGTTTCGGCCTCCGGCTTCACAAACTTGGCCGCTTCACCATCGAGATCGACCCCGGCAGTGAGCACATTCTGCTCGATGAAGTCCGCCAGCGGCTCCAGGCCCTTCTCCTTCGCGATGGTGGCCTTGGTGCGGCGCTTGGGACGGAACGGCGCGAAGATGTCCTCCAGCGCGTTCATCGTGTCCGCCTTCTCGATCTTCACACGCAGCACATCCGTCATGAGTTTGCGCTCTTCGAGCGACTTCACGATGGCAGCGCGGCGGTCATCCAGCGCCACCAGCTGACCGAGCCGCTCCTGAATAGCCTGAATCTTCACTTCATCCAGCTCGCCCGTGGCTTCCTTACGATAGCGCGAGATGAACGGCACCGTGGCGCCGTCCGCGAGCAGTTTCGCCGTCGCACCGACCTGGATCGGCCTGAGCTTGAGTTCTCCGGCGATGCGTTCGACGTGGGCGACATTGATGTTCAGTTCAGCAGCAGACATGGTTGGAAATCGGATTGGAATGAGGTTGGGATGGGTGGAGTTAGCGAAAGCATCCGGCGCGGCAAGAGAGGAACACAGCGTGTGAAAAACTTTTGTCTGGCGTGATGCTTGACATGTCTGGATGCGTATTGAGCACGCATGAAAAAAGTTTTTTGTCTGCTTGCGCTCGCTTCGATGCTCCACGCCCAGGACTGGCCGCGCTGGCGCGGTCCAAACGGTGATGGACGATGGAATCCAGCCGGTATTCCTGCGGATTTCGTGAAGAAAGAGCCGCAACAGCTCTGGAAAGCAAAAATCGACGCGGGTTTCGGTGGTGTGACGGTGAGCGAAAGCCGCGTCTATGTGATGGATCGTCTCAAGACGCCGAATGAGATCGAACGCGTGCTGTGCTTCGACGCAGATAACGGCAAAGAACTGTGGAAGCACGAACACGAGGTCGGCTACGGCAAGATGGACTACGCCACCGGCCCGCGCACTTCGGTGAACATCAAGGATGGCCGTGCGTATGCGCTCGGAGCCAGCGGCGTGGTGGTTTGTCTCGACGCGGTGACTGGAAAAGTAATCTGGGAGCTGAACACCGTCGAAACCCTTGGCGCGAAAGTACCGACCTGGGGCTTTGCGGCATCGCCTGTGATCGATGGTGATCACGTTTTGCTGCACGTGGGCGCAAAAAGTGGCTCCGTAATCGCCTTGGACAAAAACTCGGGTAAGGAAGTCTGGCGCGGCGGACCTGATCCAGCGGGCTACTGCACGCCGGAGATCATTTCACACCAAGGGGTGCGTCAACTCATCGCATGGGGGCCGGAACATGTGCAGAGTCTCAATCCGGACACCGGAACAGTGAATTGGATACACCCATACAAAATCACGTATGGCGTCAGCATCGCGCAGCCGCTGTATCACGACGGCATTCTGATGGTTTCCGGCTACTGGCACGGGGCGAAGGCGTTTCGGCTCGGAACTGGCGCGGAATTGCTGTGGGAGAACGAAACCGAGATCTGCGGGCTGATGTCTGCGCCACTATTCAAGGACGGTATCGTTTACATGCTCGACAAGAAGCGCGGCCTGCAGGCATTCGAATTGAAGACCGGCAAAATCCTCTGGAGCGATGACAACACCCTCACGCCGAAGGACAGCAATCCACAGATGAGCCTCGTGTGGATGGACGAATCGAAGAACCTTGCCGCCCTGCTCAATGCGAACGGGGAGCTGGTTTATGTGACGCTCACTCCCGAAAAGCGCGAAGAACATGCGCGCTGGCAGATCATCGGCAAAACCTGGGCGCATCCGGCCTTCGCCAGAAACCGGATATTCGCCCGCAACGACAAGGAGCTCGTCGCGTGGCGGCTTTGGTGAGCTAGTTTCACATGGAGCGCGAGTGTGTCGCAGACCACTCGCCATTCTGCGGCGTTGGCGCTCGCGAATTACCCCAAAGTGGCGAGTAGGCTTCGCCATACTCGCGCTCCAACAAAAGCGATGTTCAGGCTTATTTGACTGCCCGCATTTTTTCCAGTCTGCGGCGGCTCCAATCGGTTTCGTCCTTGATTCCATTGGCCTCGAAGAACTTCAGCAGCGCTTCTTCGCGCTTCACGAGATCGAAGCCGGCGGTGAGCTGGAGTTTGCGCAGGCATACAGGACATAGATGCATCGGCCGCGCGTCGGTTTCGCCGAGATGATTCGAGCCGTTCATGAGACACTCGAAGAACACGCAGTGCATCAGGCCGAACATGTGACCGGTTTCGTGGGCGAGCACCTTGCAGCTTCGCTTGAGAATGAGCGCCTCCGTCTGCTCATCACGTTTCTCGCCGTAAAAGGAGGGATCGTATCGTGCGAAGCTGAAGACGCCTGCACCGCCTTGCAACGTCGCCTGGCCGAAGACGAAATTCCAGGCTTCGTCGGGATACAGGTCTTCCATCGTTACCGCGATGATCGAGTAGGCATCACGCTGCTTGATGCCAGGAAGCCATTGCAGGATGTCCGTGGTGAGAAGCTGCAGTCTCGGCGGACGCCCGAATATGCGGCGCTTGGCGGGCACCTTGTCCACCGGAGTCGAGCCCAGCAGCCGCGTCTCCATGCCAAAGAAGGCGGCGCAGAACTCGCGAAGCTTGGCAAGCGACGGTGCAGTGCCTGATTGGAACTGGCCGAGCGGCAGGACGTAGAGCGCCGTCTGTTCCGGCTTCGGCTTCAAAGCAGACAACGAGAGGCGATATTCCCGCACGGTCTGGCCCGGTTCATCATGCTCGGCCAGCCAGTCGCCGGATTCGGGTTTGCGGATGGGTTGGAAAAACGTGGCGTCGTCTTCAAAGGCGGCGCGTTCGAGCGGTGTCGCTCTTGTGAGGTCGCCGATGGCCTGCTCGCGCGTCGGAATCGCCCCGCTGCGGACAATGCCGCCGAAAAGGGCGTTGGCGGCAAGACAACCCGCGATCACCGCCAGATAAACACGTATCGAAAGCCGCACGCTGTTCTTCATGACGCGATTGTTCCGGTTTTGAATCGCCGAGGCAAGGAAAGAAGCATGGATGCCAACGCTTACCCATTAGCATGAAACTCTGGCTGCCCTTACTCCTCGCCGTATTCGTCATCGCTGCCGCACCTGTGGCTGAATCGCCTGCCTGGAAGGCCGGAGCGGCTTCGGCGAAGATCACACCGGAAAAGTCGATGTGGATGGCGGGCTATGCGGCGCGCACGAAGCCTTCCGAGGGCGTGGAACTTGATCTGTTTGCGAAAGCCTTGGTGATCCAAGACCAGGCAGGAGCGAAGTTTGCGCTCATCACGATGGATTTGATCGGCGTGCCGCGGAATCTGCGGCTCGCGGTCGTCGAAAGGGTGAAGAAGGAGCATGGCATCAAACCTGCAAATCTGGCCATCAATGCCTCGCACACGCACAGCGGGCCGGAGCTGCGCACGAGCAGGATTCACGGCGCCGATGACGTCGCGTTGCGTGAAAAAGAAGCGGCAGAATACACTGCCAAGTTGGAGGACACGCTTGTGCGGCTTGTGGGTGAGGCGATTCAAAAGTCCGTGCCCGCGCATCTCGATTACAGCACCGCCCGCTGCGGTGTCTCGATGAACCGCCGCACGCCGGATGGCAAAGGTGGCTGGAACAATTTTCCGAATCCGAACGGCCCGGTGGATCAGACCGTGCCCGTCTTGAAGGCGTCGAGCGCCGAGGGCAAGGAGATCGCCATCGTGTTCGGCTACGCGTGCCATTGCACGACGCTGGGCCATCAGAAGTTCAGCGGCGATTACGCAGGCTATGCGCAGCAGGAGATCGAGCACGCGCATCCTGATGCCGTGGCGATGTTTGCGAACGGCTGCAGCGGCGATCAGAACCCGTATCCGCGCCGCACGATGGAGCTCGCGCAGCAGCACGGTAAATCGCTGGCGACTTCCGTTCAGGCCGCGCTCGAAACGCACATGCTGCGGCTCAAGGGGCCGATCCGTGCCGCGTATCGCGAAATCCCGCTGGCCTACGACACGCTGCCGACAAAGGAGCAGCTTCTCGAAGAACAGAAATCCACGAACAAGTGGATGGCCACGCATGCCACGCGCGTGTTGCAGCGTATCGCCGACGAAGGCCCGCTGCCAACAACCTATCCGTATCCAGTTCAGGTGCTGCGCCTCGGCAATGAACTCACCTGGGTCACGCTCGGCGGCGAGGTCGTGGTGGATTACTCCCTGCGTCTCAAGAAGGACATCAAGGACCCCATCGTGTGGGTCAGCGGCTACACGAACGACGTGATGGCCTACATTCCGAGCCTGCGCATCTGGCAGGAAGGCGGTTACGAAGGCGGCGGCGCGATGATCTACGGCACTCATCCCACGCGCTGGAGCGACAAGACCGAGGAGCACATCATCAGCACGGTGATGGAACTGCGGAAGACGGTGGAGTGACCAGGCATGACGGGACCAGGATGATTCCGCTCCTGTCAACGTCGGGTGTGGTCGCGGTGGTTGCCCACCAGACCAGCGAAGCCGATGATGCCAGCGATGCCGCCGACGAACCACAGTGAGGCAGACCCTGGGAATCATTGGAACGGGCCTCGAGGAATTGAGCGCCGCAGACGAGGAAGAGGATGGCGCCGGGGAGAATGAGGCCGAGCGCTTTCATGAGGCGGATTTTTTCACAGGAGAGAACGAAGACAACGGAGAATTTGAATGAGGAACCATGATGATCCAGATGCGGGAGTGGTCCTCTTCAAAAAAACTCATTACCGAAAAATGAAACGGGCCGGGAGATGATCCCGGCCCGTGTCTCCTCCTCGCCAAGTTTGACTCATGAGCGCCCGCCGATTACTTTGCCCGCATGACAGCCACCATCTCAGCCAACGGACTCCTTGAGATTCCTGCAATTTTCCGTGAGGCCGACGCCATCAAGCCCGGCCAGCGGTGGGAGATTGAGCGCATTGGCAAGGGGGCCTATCAACTCCGCCTGGCAGCGGATGAAGCCAGGCCCAGGCGCCGTCTCGTGGATGTGCTGCTGGACTGTCCCGTGAAGGGCTGGCTTGCCGAGCCTGACCGCTCCGAACTGACCACGCTGGCACCGCCTGCCCTCTTCACTGAATGACCTTTCTCGTCGATGCCAATGTCCTCTCGGAGCCGACGAAACTGCGTTTCGAGCAGAGGGTCATCGACTGGCTGGCCGAGAACGACACGGAGATCGTCGTGGACCCGGTGGTCATGGGCGAGATTTGGGAGGGCATCGTGGCTCTCGAAGCTGGCAAGAAGCAACGCGATCTGATGCAATGGTTCACCGAACTCCGAGCCAGCGTCCTGTGCCTCGACTGGACTCTGGACACCGCCATCGCGTGGGCGGAGTTGCGTGACGATGTGCGGCGGCGCTGCTTCACCGTTCCTGTCAAAGACACCCTCATCGCCGCCACGGCGAAACAGCATGGTCTCACCGTGGCCACCCGGAATGTCGATGATTTCACCCGATGTGGTGTGCCGGTGTTGAATCCCTTCGCTGATGTGCAGAGGAGTTGATTCAGTTAATAAAACGGGCCGGGGGATGACCCCAACCCATTGAAGTGTTGAATTGAGCTGAGGCGGACAGGAGTGTCCGCGCTCCCTTCGGTTTACTTGCCCGCCTCGGCGAACTGGGCGTGATTCCAAGCACGCGCACAGTTGCATCTGCGGCCTCTCCCGTGCATACAAGGCGCGCATGCCCACCGCCGAAGCCCTTTCCGCCCGCGCCATGACCGATTTTGTGCGCGAAACCGTCCTGCCTGACCTGCCTGCCGGTTTCAGCGCGGAGGCTGATTTGTTCGAGGCCGGGCTCGATTCGATGGGAGTGATGCAACTCGTCATGTTCTTGGAGGAACGGTTCGGGAAGAAAGTGGAGCCGACGGAGCTGAGCCGCGCCAATTTCCGCAGCGGAAAGGCCCTGGCGGCATTGGTGAATGGAAATGCCGCATGAGCACCCCGGCCTCCGTCATTCCGCAATTCCCCATCACCGGCACGGACGGATTTGTCCTGGCGCTGGATCACCTGTCGCGTGCCGCCGACGGACGCGGGCTGGATGCGCTGAGCCAGATCGACGTGACCGGACAGCCGGATGTGGAGAAGTTGCGGTGGCTGGCCGCCGAGCTGCCGAAACGCCTGCCCCTGCTGCATGCCACGCTGTGCAAGGACGGCCTGTTCGCGGTGCCGTACTGGGAATGCTCCGGTGAGGCGGCGCCCATTCCCATCGAGTTTCATCGTGTTTGCGGCGTGGAGGGACCGGAGGAGTCCGAGGTCGAATCGCTCTCCGCCTTGCGCACACTGCGGATGCAAGGCCGCGCGCGTGTCTCGCTCGGCCCGCCGCATGTGAGCTTCGACGTGGTGCGCACGAGCGGCGAGAGGTGGTCCATCCTGATGAACTGGTCGCACCTGCTGCTGGATGGCACGGGCGTGGAGCTGTTGTTCAAGCACATGAACGAGCTGTGGCTCGATCCGCAGGCAGCGTCCCCGCAGCAGCCGGTGACCACCGACGACCGGCCATGGTGGAGGCTGTTTCAGGAGAGCGAGGCCTGCGGCAGGCATCTCATCAAGCTGGGTGCGGAGCCGTTTGTGTCTGCGAGCCGGGGCAGGCTCATCACCGGACGGCGCTGCTGCTTCTGGGAGACGTTTTCCACGGAGGAAACCGCGAAAATCAAAACGACTCTCGCCAGCATCGGCGGTGACATGATGCGCACCTTTTTCTACGCGGCGCTGGCCGCACGCTGTCATCAGGCCGTGTTTCAATCCCGCGGCCAGCACGACCTTTCCTATGCGGTGCCCATGCCGGTACAGCAGCGTCCGAAGGACGGTGCCGGCCGGGCCGCGATGTTCCAGAACCACATGGCGATGTTTTTCTTCATCCTGAAGGAAAGCGACCTCACCGACCTGGGCACGGCCAGCAAGGCGCTCATGCGGCAGCATCTGGAGCACCTCAAGCTCAAGCGTCATCTGTCCTTCAACGCGATGCAGCTCCTGATGCGCCGCATGCCCGGCAAATTGATGCTCGATCTGGTGCGACTGGGCCAGCGGGGCGAGATCGCGTCGTTCTACCACGCGTACACCGGCAGTTTCGGCGAAGGCATGACGACTTTCTGCGGCGGCGACATCGTCAATTCCATCCACCTGCCAACTTTGTGCGCCCCGCCGGGCAGCGGCCTGTTTGTTTCCGAATGCCGTGACCAGCTCACCGTGACCGTGAGCTGCCTTGATTCGTGTTTGAGTGAATCTGAGATGGATCTCATGCGCGAGCGCTGGCGTATTGACCTCCTTCGTGAATGATACGCCATGATGAATGAAGCAGGAATGAATCCCGATGTTCTCGTGATCGGCGGCGGCAGCGCCGGCGTGGCGGCGGCGATCGCCGCGGCACGACAGGGCGCGGAGACCTTGCTGGTGGAACGCCACGGATACTTGGGCGGTGCAGGGACAGCCTCGCTCGTGCATTCCTTCTGCGGGCTTTACGATCTGCCCAGGACACCCGATGCGGCACCACAAGTGGCCAATCGCGGCCTGCCCACCGAACTGGAACGTGAATTGCGAGCCCAAGGCATCGCACATGGGCCGGTGCGCATGGGAAAGGTTCATGTGTTAATGCACCAGCCGCAGCGACTCGCGCTCTTTATGGATCAGTGGTGTGCCCGGGAGCCGAACTTGAAAGTGCTGCTGCATACCGAGGTGGCCGGATGCCTCGTGGAAGGCGACCGCGTGATCGAGTTGATGCTGATGTGCCGGGGCGCGGTGTGGATGCTGCGCCCGCGCACCATTGTCGATGCCAGCGGTGACGCGATGCTCGCGGTGCTGACCAAGCATCCGTGGGAGCAGACACCGACGCTGGAAGTGCAACGCCCGGCCTACATCGTCGGCCTCACCGGTGTCCCTGCGGCACTGCTGGAGGGCGACGGGCCACTGAAGATCACCGGTTGTGTCGCCCGCGCAGTGAAGGAGAAAAAACTGCCCGCCGAGGCCGCAGGTGCTCATTTCCGGGGGGCTGGCGCCTTGAACGAGGTGTTTCTAACGCTCGATCTGCCAGGCGACTCGCCAAACCTGCCCTACAATACCAACGACCCGCGCTGCCTGACGCAGATCGAGATGAAGGGGCGCGAAACTTGCTTCGCCATCGTCAATCATCTGAAGGCGGAACTGGAAGGCTTTGCCGACGCCCGCATCAGCACGCTGCCCGTCCGCGCCGGCATCCGCGAAAGCCGTCGGTGGATCGGTGAATCCGTCCTCAGCGGAGAAGACATTCTTGGCAGCCAAAGCGGCGACGACGCGGTCGCCAACGCGACGTGGCCGATCGAATTGCGTGAAACTGCCCGTGGACCGCGGCTGCTGTATCCGCGGCAGCCGAAGCCGTGCGGCATCCCGCTCGGGGCGCTGCGCGCACGCCATTTCCGCAACGTGTTCCTCGCCGGACGGTGCATCTCCGCCACGCACAACGCCCAGGCAAGCATTCGCGCGATGGGGACGGGCCTGGCCACCGGGCAGGCAGCCGGCATCGCCGCCGCAAGCCAGGAGCAAAACACCGCAGCGCTGGCGGAGAAGGTGCGGAAGGTTTTAAGCGATTGGGAAGCGTGAACATCGTCGATCTGATCTTCCAACGTGCCATCGCGGCCAGCGACGCGGTGATCAGCCCGGAGCTGAGGCTCACGTTTGGCGGGCTGGAGTCACGCATGAGCGATTGCGCGAGGCGCATGAGCGCTGATGCAGCCTGGCCCGTGAAGAACCGACCGCGCATCGGTCTCGATGCGCCGAGCGGCGCGGACTACATCGTCGTGGCGCTGGCGATTTTGAAGCAGAACGCCTGCTTTGTGCCCATCCCGGCCGAATTGACGGCCAGCGAGCGCGCACAGCTCGCGAAATCGACGGCACTGGATGCGATCGTGTTCGCGAAGAATGCCGAAGAGTGGCGGATCGAGCCCGTCACGCACGATTCGCCACCCGCGTTCGATGAAGCGGCGCTCGAAGCACTGAATCCGGCCTTCATCCGCTTCAGCAGCGGCACGACGGGCGCATCGAAGGGCATTGTGATCTCACACGAGACGCTGCTGGGCCGCATCACGGCGGCGAATGAGGGTTTGCGCATCGGGCCGCAGGATCGTGTGCTGTGGGTGCTGCCGATGGCTCACCACTTCGCGGTTTCCATCGTGCTTTATCTCTACCACGGCGCCACAACGATCCTCGCGCCTGCGAGCGATCCGAAAGTGATGATCGACATGATGCGCGAGCATGGTGCGACGGTGATGTACGGCTCGCCCTACCACTACACGATGCTCTCCGGCCAGCCGGATGCGGCTTCGCTTGGTTCGCTGCGACTCGCGGTGTCCACGGCCTTCGCGTTGACGACGGAGGTTGCGGAGCTGTTTGCGGGCAAAACCGGTCTGCATCTCACCCAGGGCATGGGCATCATCGAAGCGGGCCTGCCGATCCTGAATCTGGATCACGCAAAGGACAAACCAACCTCCATCGGCAAGCCGCTGCCTTCATTTCAGATCAAACTCGAGGATGGTGAACTCATGCTGCGCGGTCCGGGCGTTTTCGATGCCTATCTGACGCCCTGGCAGCCGCGTGAGGCCGTTTTACGCGATGGATGGTTTGCGACGGGCGACATCGCGGAAATGGACGAAGATGGGTGTCTTTTTCTTCGTGGACGCATGCGCAGCGTGATCAATGTGGGCGGCTTGAAATGCTTTCCTGAGGAGGTGGAGGCCGTTTTGTGCAGTCATCCAGGCGTGAAGGCGGCACGCGTCTCCGCTCGGGCGCATCCAGCGCTGGGAGCGATGCCGTCCGCGGAGATCATTCCACAAAACGCCGGCACGCCGCCGCCGGTGATTGAGTTGAGAAAACTTTGCCAGGAGCGTCTCTCCGCCTACAAAGTGCCATTGTTCTACAACTTCGTCTCCGAGCTGCCGTTGACCGCCAGCGGCAAGCTCCGCCGCTACTGAAACACCTCATGAAATGTCCCCAACGCATCGCGATTCTTGGTGCCGGACCCGCAGGCAGCGCTCTTGCAGCATTGCTGGCCCGCCAGGGCATCCAGTCTGTCGTTTTCGATGATGAAAAGCGCCCTGCCCTGCTCGTGGGCGAATCATTGATCCCGGCCATCGTGGCAATCCTGCAGCGCATGGGCATCGAGGATCGCGTGGCAGCCATCGCGCAGCACAAGCCGGGCGCCAGTTTCGTTCATTACTGCGGTACGCGCATGGACTTCAACTTCATGTCCGTCAAAGGCCGCCTTCCGACCTACGCCTACAACGTGCCGCGTCCCGCGTTTGACGATGTGATCAAGGATTTCGCAAAGGAGCAAGGCGTGACGTTTGTGAAGCACCGCGCCGGGCTCGTGGCGCATCCCGGTGGCAAACCAGAACTCGAACTCGACGCCGCGGCGCTCGAAGCCGGTGGCTGGCGCGACGGTGACAGGCCCGCGCTCGTCGTCGATGCGAGCGGGCGTTCACGTACCTCGGCCAAACTGCTCGGCATCAAGGCCGAGACGGGACCGCGCAAGGACACGGCGCACTTCGCGCATTTCACCGGCATTGAGCATCCGTATCCGACGGGGCAGATCGCCATCATGTTCCACCCGTGGGGCTGGAGCTGGCGCATTCCGCTGCGGGACCGTCTGTCATTCGGCATTGTGATGAATCCGAAGTCGCTGCCAGACTTCGGCGCGAGCGGAGAGGAGCGACTGGAAAAGATCCTCGCGACCGACAGCGTGCTCGCGCCGCTCGCGAAGAGCCGCCAGCGCGTCAGCGACGTTTACACCTACACGAACTACCAGCTTCTCTCCGACCGTGCGCATGGCCCGGGCTGGGTGTCGATCGGGGACGCGTTCGGCTTCGTCGATCCGATGCTTTCCCCGGGTGTGTTTCTCGCGCTCGATGCGGCGGAGTCGCTCAGCGCCATCTTTGCCAATCACGGAGCCGCGTTGCTCGATTCTCCCGACAGGCTGACGAAAGAGCTGGCAGGCTACGAGAAACGCCAGCGTGCCTGGCACGAGGCGTGGCACGAATTGATCGCTTACTTTTACGACGGCCGCATTGTCGCTTTCTACGAGCGCGGCACACAGCTCAAGGCGGAGTATCCCGGCTGGTTCAGCAACATGATGGAGGCCATTTCATCACGCACGCTGGCGCTGATGGCCACGGGCGCCTCCACGATGTCGGCCTGGAACCGCGGCTACTTGCGCAGTTGCTCGAAGTGGCTGTTGAATCCAAGGCGTGCCAAGGAACTGGCGCTGCCGTAACCGACGCAAAACATGCTCGCGCGACTGCTTGCCTCCCCCACAGCCGCGCATGTGCTGCCGTTGGCGCTGTTCATGGTGATGAACATGCTGCCGGGCCTGTTCCGCGTGCAAAATTCCGAGCTGCCGTGGCATGTGCGCGCTCCAGAACATTGGGTGTATCCGCTGCAGACGGTGCTTTGCGCCGTGGTGCTCTTCTTGTTTCGCAAACACTACACCTTCAAGCCGTGGCGTGGCCTTGGACTGGCCGTCGTGCTTGGGATGGTCGGGATTGCCGTTTGGATCGCGCCGGCGTTGCTGCACGAGCATTGGGTTCAATCAGGTGCCGAATCCGCTTCGTGGTGGAAATGGCTCGGACTGGCGGAGCGCACGAAGGGTTTTGATCCGATGATCGCGGAGGATTCGGCGCTTTGGTTCAGCGTGGTGGTTGGCTTCCGTTTTGCGCGGATGGTTCTCGTGGTGCCGTTCGTCGAGGAGTTGTGCTGGCGCGGCTTTTTGATGCGCTTTCTGCTCGCGGAGGATGGTCGCTTCGAGAAGGTTCCCTTCGGCACGCACGCATGGAAGGCGTTCTGGATCGTCACCATCGCCGTGACGGTCGCTCACAACACGGAGGACTGCCTCGGGGCGTTCGTGTGGGGATCGCTGGTGTACTTTCTCGCAGTACGAAGCAAAAGCCTCGGTGCATGCGTGTTCATGCATGCTGTCGGGAATCTCGCGCTCGGTCTCTACGTGATGAAGACGCAGCAATGGGGCTTTTGGTGATCAGCCCTGCAAGGTCTCAACACGCATCCAACTCGGTTCGCCACGCACGCATTGGAGCTGACGGATTGCAGCCAGGGCATTTTGCATGTCACCGAGACGCGCATCGTGAATCATCAGCACCAGCGATGTCTCGCCGCTGGTGTCCTCGAGGTCTTCGGGCTGGATCATCGATGAAATTCCAATGCCGCGATCCCCAAGTGCCGTGGCGACCTGCGCAAGCACGCCGGGTACATCATCGACCGTCAGGCGCAGATAGTAATGCGACACGGTGTCCTCGACCGGCTTCGATTTGCCGTACAGCCCGTGCGGCACGAACCCGCTGTGACGCGCACCATGCATGAGCACGGCGGCAGCTTCGCAAAGATCGCTGATCACGCTGCTGCTCGTCGGATCCTGGCCGGCGCCGCGACCGTAAAACAGCGTCTCACCGACGATGTCGCCGCTCACGAGCACGGCGTTGAACGCACCGCTCACGCTGGCGAGCACGTGTGACAACGGCACCAGTGTGGGCTGCGTGCGCACCTCGACGAGTCCATTTTCATCGGCACGGATGACAGAAAGCAGCTTGATCGTGTAACCGAGACGTGCGGCGAATTTGAAGTCGGTGATGCTCACGCGGTCCACGCCTTCCACATGCACCTTGTCCTGCGGAATCCAGAAGCCGTAGCTCAATGAGGCAAGGATGATCGCCTTGTGTGCCGCATCCCAGCCGCTGACATCGAGCGTCGGGTCGGCCTCGGCGTAGCCTTTTTCCTGTGCCTCACGCAAAGCGTCCTCGTAGCTCAGCCCCGCCTGCGACATGCGGGTGAGGATGTAGTTGCAGGTGCCGTTGATGATGCCGTGAATGGAGCGGATGTGGTTTCCAACGAGCCCTTCCTGCAGCACCTGGATGATCGGAATGCCCCCCGCCACCGCCGCCTCGAAGTAAATCGGCACGCCGCACTCCTCGGCCAGCGCGAAGAGTTCCTTCCCACGCTCGGCCAAAAGGGCCTTGTTGCCAGTGACGACGATTTTTTTGGCCCGCAACGCCGCGGCAACCATCTCGTAAGCCGTGGTCGTGCCGCCGATCAACTCCACGATGACCGGGATGGCCGGGTCATTGACCAGTTCCTTCCATTCGGTGGTCAAAAGCTCCGCCGGGACATCCACATCACGAGGCCGCTTCGGGTCACGCACCGCCACACGCTTGATCCGCAGGTCCGCCCCGGTCCGTTGGGTGATCAAAGCCCGGTTCTTCTGTAGATTCTTGAACACTCCCGCCCCGACATTGCCTAAACCGGCCAAGCCTATGTTGATGACGCGCGGAGAACTGACGTTGGACATGATGGATGAGAAGCCGGAGTGGAGGGGGGCGTAGTCATGGCGGAGGCATTCAGGACTCGCAAGCAGGAAGGCAGAACCCGGCTGCGTCATTGGATTCCCTAGGCGCTGATGGATCAAGCCCTGAAAACCAGCAATCTAAGAACAAACTGCCACAAAATAAGTCTTGTCTTACCCCCGTCTCATTGAATAAAACTTTAGCCTCAACCATGTCCGTCCGCTCCTTTGCCTACTGGTTTCTTTGTAGCGCCTTCGCCGTCATTGCCGTCGGCGCAGCAGAACCCGGCGTGGTCGATACCGCCACCTTCATGCTTCCTGCAGATGCCAGCGCCATCCATGCTGTGCCCGAGCCGGGCCGTGCGTTCCTGCTGTTCGCGGGAATCATGGCGATGGCCTTCACTTACCGCCGCGCCTGGCTGAACTGGAAGCGCGCTTCCTGACCACTCCTCGCTGATTTTGGCGAGGCGTTTTTGATCGACGCTGGCAAACAGGGTCGCTAGCCTCCCAAGCATGAAAGTGCTTCATGCCCTGATCTTCGCAGTCGTTGGCCTCACCCAGGCGGCGGATCTATCATTTCCCAAGCAGGCCATCGCCAGCGTGCATCCGCTGGCAACGCAGGCCGGAATGGACGCCTTCGCAAAGGGTGGCAATGCCATCGACGCGGCCATCGCGGCCGGTTTGACGCTCGGTGTAGTCGATGGGCACAATTCAGGCATCGGCGGCGGCTGTTTCTTTGTCATCCGGGCGGCGGATGGCACGGTGACATGCATCGACGGTCGTGAAATGGCCCCTGCGAAGGCGCATCGCGACATGTATGTGATCAACGGCAAGCTCGACGATGAGGCGAGCAAAACCGGCGCTCTCGCCAGCGGAGTCCCTGGTTATCTCAAAGCCTGTGCTGCAGCCCAGGCGAAGCACGGAAAGCTGAAACTCGCCGATGTGCTGCTGCCCGCCGCCGAGATCGCGGAAAAGGGCTTCGCCATCGACGAGGTCTATGCCCGCAAACTCGCCGCCACTGCTGCCAAACTCGCCAAATTTCCGTCTTCAGCGGCCATTTTCCTCAAGGACGGCAAACCGCTCGAAAAAGGCCAGATGCTGGTGCAGACCGATCTCGCGACCACTTACCATGCGGTGGCGAAAGATGGCATCGATTGGTTCTACGAAGGCGAATTTGCCCAAAAAACCGAGGAATGGATGAAGGCGAACGGAGGCATCACCACCGCAACGGATTACGCCAATTACAAGGCTCCCGAGCGCGAGGCGATTCGCTCGAAGTATCGCGGCTACGACCTCATCACGATGCCGCCGCCCAGTTCAGGTGGTGTTCACGTCGCGCAAATCCTCAACATCCTCGAACACTTCCCGCTGAGGCATTTTCGCGCCAGCAGCCGCGTCCATGTCATCACTGAGGCCATGAAACTCGCCTTCGCAGACCGCGCTTATTGGCTTGGCGATCCCGATTTCGCCAAAGTGCCGCGCGGTCTCGTCGATCCCGAGTATGCCGCCGAACTGGCGAATAAAATTGACCTCGACCACGTCACGCCCGTGCCTTCGCACAACATGCCTCCCCATTGGGAAGGCGACATCTTCGGCAAGCACACCACCTTCCTCTGCACCGCCGACGCAGAAGGCAACTGGGTGGCGCTCAACCAAACCATCAACACCGCCTTTGGCAGCAAAGTCGTCGTTCCCGGCACTGGTGTGCTGCTGAACGACCAGATGGACGACTTCTCCGTGCAGCCGGGTATCCCAAATGCGTTCAAGCTCATCGGTGCCGAGGCCAATGCCGTCGCTCCCGGCAAACGTCCGCTTTCCAGCATGAGTCCGACGATTGTGCTCAAAGACGGCCAGCCTGTCATTGTCACCGGAGCCGCCGGTGGACCGACGATCATCACCCAGGCGCTGCTGCTGCTCACTCATATCATCGACGATGGCATGCTCCCCGCCGAAGCCCTCGCCGAACCGCGTTTCCACCACCAATGGAACCCCGACGAGTTGAAAATCGAAAAAGCCTTCGGCGAAGACACGCTCAAGCAAGTCGAAGACCTGGGTCACAAACTCGCCCCCAGCTCAAGTTTCGGCGCCTGCCAGGCGATCTATTTCGATCGCGAAAAGAAACTCTTCTTCCCCGCCCACGACCCGCGCATTCCAGGCAAGGCGGATGGCAGGTGAGTGATGGAGCGCGAGTATGGCGAAGCCTACTCGCCACTTTGGCGGTGACTCGTACGCGTAATGTCAAAAAGAGGCGAGTGGTCTGCGACACACTCGCGCTCCAGCCAACACACGCCTCGAACTCAATCCTCCTTCAACTTCCGCCGCAGTGTCGCGCGATTCATCTTCATCGCCGCCGCCAGGCGTGTCGGTTTGCCGTCGAAGCGCTTCAAGAGCGTCTCCAGCATCGATGATTCCACCGTTTCGAGCAGATCGTCATACGCGGGCATCGATTCGTCCGTGCCGGTGGTCTTCTGATCGAGCCAAGCGGCGAGACTGCGCTTCATCGTGTCCTCCAGATGATTCGCGTCATCGGCCTTCACGATGCTGGAGGGCAGATGATGCGGCAAAATCGTGCTGCCACCACAAACCGCGGCCGCATGCGTCATCGCCGTTTTCAATTCACGCACGTTGCCGGGCCAAGCGTGCGCCTTGAGTGCGGCAAGCGCCTCGGCGGACAACACATGATCACCAAGAAACGACGCCGCCAGCGCCGGAATGTCCCCTGTGCGTTCGGAAAGCGGAGGGAGCGTCACTTGCAGCACGGCCAGCGCATAAAACAGGTCTTCGCGCACCTCCGTGAGTTCGCGGCTGGCCGTGCTGAACAGCCGCGCCTTCAAATCGCCCAGACGATGCATCAACGCGGCCTGCAGTGGTTTCGAGAACGTGCTGATCTCATCGAGGGCCAACACGCCCCGACCTGCTTTGCCAATCGCCTCATCCAACGCGGCCTCCACACGATCCGCCGGCCATTCGTCGGCGCGAAACACGATCAGCGGCTCCCTCGCGCGGGCGCTGTGGCGATGAATTACCTGCGCGGCAAGGCTTTTGCCGCTGCCCGGCGGCCCTTGCAGTAAAACCGACGTGTCACAGCCGCTAGCTTGTGCGATCACGGCAAACGCACGTTGCATCGCCTCGCCAGAGCCGATCATGGTCGTTTCGGCAGTCGATTCGACTTTTGCCGGCGTGAATACCTCGCGAATCGTTCGCTGGATGGCGGCAAGATCGAGCGGTTTGAGGAAATACTCGCGCGCGCCGAGGCGACGTGCCTCCAAAGCCGTGTCGAGCGTGCCATGCGCGGTGATGATGACCACCGGCGGCGGCTTTGGAAGAGACTGAATCTTCTCCAGCACCTTCAGCCCGCTCATGTCCGGCAGACCAACATCGAGAATGACGAGCGCGAAGTTTTGCGTGCCGAGCTTGTCGATGCCGCCTTGTCCACTTGCCGCGACCACCGGCGTGGCATCGAGACGGCGCACCACCGTCGAGAGTGCGGCGGCCAGGGCATATTCGTCTTCGATGATGAGAATGGCGGCGTTCATGCGTCGGGTGAAGGCAATGACACGATGATAACCGCGCCGCCCTTGGGGTCATTTTTCATTTCAAGCCGTCCGCCATGCGCCTCGACGATGCTGGCGACAATATTCAGGCCCACGCCCATGCCGCCTTCTTTCTCGGTGAAAAACAATTCGGTGCCACGAGCGAGGGCCGCGTCGGAGAAACCGGGGCCGCTGTCGGTGAAGCGGAGGGTGACGAAGTTTGGGGAACTCCCCTCACCCGGCCTCTCCCCGAAGCGGCTTCCATCCGATAAAGTCGATCCAGGACGGGGAGAGGAGATTCGCGTTGTGACGTCCGAACAATGATTCTCCTTTCCCCGTCCCTGATTCACATTCATACCAGGATTTGCTTCGGGAAGAGGCTGGGTGAGGGGCAAACCATTCGTTTCCGCCTCGATTCGCAGCTTCCCGCCGCGCGGCATCGCTTGAATGGCATTCACGATGATGTTCCGAAATGCCTGCGCAAGTCGCTGGACATCGCCCATGACCCAAATCGGGCCCGCAAAGCTGTTGTCAATGCTCACACCGGCGTGCTGCGCCTGCGGTTCGAGATTCTGCGCGACGGAACGCACACACTCCGCCACATCCAGCTTCGTGAGCTTCGGCGGCAGCGGACTGGCGAGGTGAAGCCACTGATTTACCAGGCCGGCAATCACTTCCGATTCACTGGCAATGAGTTTCAGCGCCTTCGCGTCCTCCGCATTGTCCGGCGCCATCAATTGCGCATGCAGTTGGATCGAGGTGAGCGGGTTTTTGATGTCGTGCGCCAGACTCGTCGCCACACGCCCGAGCATCGCCAGACGCTCGGACTGCGCACGTTTGATGCGTTCCCGCGCCAGCAGCCATCCCACGAGCGCCGAGACGAGCCAGAAGACGATCAACGCGTTCCGCGTGGCCGGATCGCGCATGGAAAGCTGTGACGCAGCGGGTTTGCGCGTGAAGATCATGTCGTTCTTGTCGTCGAGCCGGATGACAAGCATGTCGTCATTCTCGGCCACACCCTTCCCTGCCTCGCGGAACTCGATGTGTTCGCCCAGCAGCCGTTCCAGATCGCGCGCCAGCCGCTCGCTACGCGGCAGGTTCATCTGCCGCACAAACTCTGCATCGGCCTGCGCCAAGGCGTGAAACAGGCGGTTCGACTCCTCACGCTCGCGCTGCCGCAGCCAGGCGAGCAGCAGCAACGATCCCACGACGACAAACGCGAGGAAGCCGAGGCCAAAACGCCAGGATTTGATCAAAGACGACACGCTTTACGGCTCGGGCAGCGGAGCGGTCTTATCAATCGGTTTGTCTTCCCACACGGCCTCGCGCGTCTCGGGATCGTAGGTCAGAACGCGGCTCTTGCTGCCGGGAACCGGGCCTTTGTCGATCTTCGGCAGCCATTTGGCCAGTTCGGCTTTCTTTTCGGTGTAATTGGAGTCTCCGGCGAGGTTGGTCCACTCGTTGGGATCCTTTTTCATGTCGTAGAGTTCCTCGCTGCCGTCGGCATAACGAATGTAGCGCCAGTCCTCGGTGCGGATGCCGTGATTGCCCTTGTTGTGCGTTGTGATGGCGGGCCATTCACGCGGCGCGTTCGCGTCTTCAAGCTGCGGGACAAGGCTGTGGCCTTCGAGATCGCTGCGAGCGGGGAATTTCGTGAGCGCGAGCAGCGTGGGAAAAATGTCGAGCAATTCGGCTGGGCGAGTGCAGACCTGTCCGGCCTTCACACCCGGACCAACGAAGATGAGCGGCACTTTGGTGCTGCGATCCCACAGCGTGTTTTTGCCGGTGATGAGTTTTTCACCGAGGTGCCAGCCATGGTCGCCCCAGAGCACGATAATCGTGTTGTCAGCGCGGCCCGAGGCTTCGAGTTGCGCCATCAAACGACCTACCTGGCTGTCCATGAAGCTCACGCAGGCGAGGTAGGCGCGCACAAGCGGCTTCCACTCGTTGTATTTGCGCAGCGTGCTCAGACGAGGCTCCGGCAGTTTCCAGTGGAGGAAATCGGCGAACTTCGGCAGATCGGCGCGATCGTCCTCTTTGACAGGAGGCAGCTTCAACTCATCCATCGGATACAGGTCGAACCATTTCTGCGAGGCAAAGCACGGCACGTGTGGCAGGCGAAAGCCAGCGGCGATGAAGAACGGCTTGTCGGCAGGCGCACGCTTCATCGCATCAATGGCGGAGTCAGCAATTTTCCAGTCGGCGTTGTCCTCGTCCTTTTCCGGAAACACGCCCCAGTCCATCGCCGGGTGCCGACCTGGACCGGGAAGATTGGCGATGGGCTTTTTCGGTTTCGGCATCGGACCGCGATTGCCCCACTCATTGAACTCCGTGGACTGATCGCCGCCACGCATGGAGCCGTCGTGATAGATCTTGCCGGAGGTCGAGGTGAAGTAACCCGCCTGTGTGTAGGTTTGCGGCAGTGTGATGTGATGTTTCGTCTGCTCGACCTCGCGAATGCCGGGCGAAAGACCGCAGATGCCCGTGCTGGACGGACGCAGACCGGTGAGCAACGAACTGCGCGAAGGATTGCACAGCGGTGCCTGACAATGCGCGTTGGTGAAAAGCGTCCCGCGTTTCGCCAGTGCATCAATGGATGGCGTCTTCACCTGCGGATGCCCGCCCATGCAGCCGATCCAGTCGTTTTGATCGTCGATGGCGATGAACAAGATGTTGGGACGTGAGTCCGCGGCACGAACGAACGAAACAGCGAGGAGAAACGCGATGCAAAAACTGGGCAACTTCATGGTCGCCTTCAAACGATGCGAACACACCTGAACTCACAGATTTATGACGGCGAATCTCCACCGCTCCTCATCAAGCGCCCGCAACCTTCGGTACAAGGTGCTCGGCGGCCTTGGCCGCCTCGGCGAGAAGCTCGGGATTGAGATTCTTCTGCTCGAATTCGCGGCACCAGCCTTTGATCTCAAGTTCGTTGAAGATTTTGCCAAGCACCCGGCGCAGAAGACCTTTCAAATTCGGCAGTTCGACTTCCTGAAGCGAACGAATGGCGACTTCCTTGTAGCTTTCGAGGAGCGTCATCGCTTTCTCATGCGCTCCGCTTTCGAGCGCCCACTGACGGATGGTGGCGTTGTCGGGCTTCGCAGTCGATGCGCCGTTCCAGAGGGCCTCCATCTGCTCTTTGACCTCGCCCTTGCCTTTTTCACGCAGGAGCGAGAGCACGATGCTCGGACGCATGTTCCATTCGTTGCCAGCGGCGGAGTCTTCCCCGAGGTCGTCGAGGTCATCGCGTATCTGGTAGGCGATGCCGAGATTCTCGCTGTAAGCGTGCAGCACGTCAGCGCATTCGTCGAGCTGACCAGCGAGAGCGGCCCCGACTTTGAGGGCAACCTCAAACGCGGGCGCGGTTTTGCTGCGGAAAATTTCGAGCACCTGCGTGCTGCTTAAAGCCACGGGATGCCGCGTCCAAAGCAGTTCCGCTCCCTGGCCGATGCAAAGCTCGCGCTGACCTTCGGCGGCGACAAGCAACGCGGCGCTGCGAATGTGCGCGGGGGCGTCATTGTCCGCGAGAAGGCGATATCCTTCGCCGATCAGCAGGTCTCCGATGTTCAGAGCGACCGGAATGCCGTGCTCGGTGTGCAATGTCGTTTCACCGTAGCGTTCGGCATCGCCGTCTTCGATGTCGTCGTGAACGAGCGAGGCTTTGTGGAAGATTTCGACGGCGATCGCGGCTTTTTTGACCGTGTCGGAGATCGGGCCTTCGGGATCTTCACGCAATGCTTGGTATGCAGCAACGGTGAGGAAAGGACGCCAGCGCTTGCCTGCACGAGCGAGCCAATCGCGCGCAATGTCGTCGCTGTGGCCGCGTGACGGTCCCATGAGCGCATCAAGCGACTCGCGGGTGAACCAGGTCTTCACCTCGTCATGGAGCGCATTGAGGTTCAGGCGGCGCGTTTTGTCGTCGCTGGTGAGGTGGATGTAGTCCCAGACCCAGTCGATATCGACAACAGTATCGATGCAGTCATCCTGCAGCAAAGGAACGGCGACGGCGGGAATGGCGGCAGCTTCCACGTAGGGGAAAGTGCGCTCAAGCACTGGGAGACACGAAATACCAACGATGGCCTCGATCTTGCCGGTCTGGATGAGCGACATGACGATGGCGCTGCCTTCAGCGACGAGAACGGCGTAACCGAGCTTTTCGGCTTCGTTCTGGAAGTCCTGGATGCTGCACAAGCCGCACTGTTTGCACAGCAGTCCGAATTCATCGAAGGGCGCCGGGCACTTGCTTTCCACACGCAGACATTTGGGCATCAGCAGCAGGCGCTTTTCATACGGCACAGTGGCCAGTGATTCGCGCCAGGTTTCATTCGCCAGCAACACGCCGACGTAATCGCGATGGATCTTGTCGATCGCGTAGATGGCGAGGATTTTGTCCGTGTGCTCCTGAAGTTCGTTGAGCGGCACCGGCGGGACAAGTTTCGCCTCCTCGGCGTATTCGCGTACCTGACGCAGGATTTCATCGCGATGCTGCTTGGTCTGAGGGATGTTCTTTTTCGGCTGACGCAGACGGCGGTTGAGACCGGGAATGGTCGGCGGCAGGGCGGCAGAACGGACAGCGACTGTGGACATGAGGGAAAAATGACGAATGGCGAAACCAGAGTGACGAATGTGCCGCTTTAACCGTGGGCGGGGGAGGTTGTCTTGCAGATATTGCGGCAGGCTGTGCGAATCTTGTGCTTCAGCGGTTCAACGGACCACTTGTCCGCTGTGTTAGCCTGACCGCCCATTCTGTCATCAAACAACCGTGCCACGACCGCTCTTGGGAGTGGATTTCTTGTGAGGCTTGGCTTCCGGCATGTCCTCATCCTGAAGAATGGTGTCCTGGGGCAGCGGCTCGGCGCCCTCTTCTCCCTTCGGCTCAGGCTCGGCAAACGGCGTCGCCTTCTGGTAGAGCTTTAGCCGGACCGAAAACTCGTCCTGCAGCTTCTTGTTTTCCTCCTGCGGGATATCCTTGTCCTCCCCCAACGTGGCAATGGCGCGTTTCTGCCAGAGTTCGGCCTCCTTGAACTCGCCGTTGCGCGCCAGGGCGGCGGCCATGGTGTCCATCATTTCGTAAGGCTGCTCATCGCTCTGGGCCATCTCGGCGATGAGTTTCAGAGCACGCCGGGCCAGCAGGACCGCGGTCTCGCCATTGTGCAGGGTCTCCTCCGGGCAGGTGGCAAGGAACCACGCCAGATTGTTCGAGGCCCAAGGATCCTCGGATCGCGCCGCACGGTGATACCATGCACCCGCACGGCGGTAGTCCACTGGCACGCCCTGGCCGGTGTAGTAGAGGTTGGCCAGTCGTGTCATGGCGAGCACGTAATCCTGCTGCGCCGCCTTCAAATACCACAACGCAGCCTTGGCACTGCTCTTCGACACGCCCTCCCCACGTTCGAGCTTGGTTGCATAAGCGGTCTGTGACGGAGGATTGCCTTGTTCCGCCGCCTTTTTGAACCACTCCGCCGCCTTGGCACCATCCTTCTTCACACCACGGCCCTCCTCATACATGGCGGCCAGACTGTGCTGGGAGAGCGCAAAACCAAGTTCCGCTGAAATGCGATACCACTCCGCCGCCTTGGCTATATCCTTCTTCACGCCAACCCCGTCCTCATACAGCGTGCCCATGATGTGCTGGGCGCGCAGATGCTTCTGCTTTGCAGCCTTTTCGACGAACTTCACACCCTGTTCGAGGTTCTTCTTGATCCCTTCCCCCGTGATCAGCCGCAGGCCGAGTTCAAACTGCGCATCCGCGTCTCCGCGCTCGGCCCAGGTGCGAAGCTCTTGTTCATCGACCTGCTGGGCAGGCAGCGACCATGGAATCCCAAGTGTGGCGATGAAGACGAAAATGAGAAAAAGCAGGGGACGCGTTTGCATTGCGCGAGAAATTACGTCCGGCCAAAGGCGGCTCAACCATCAATTTTCAGCGAAAGGCTCATGGAACCGGCAGCGGAGGTGGACGAAGGCTCCGAGCGGCAGCAGGATCATCCATGCCATCCGCCTTTTATGCCTTGAAAGCCCGCGGCCAGTTTTGGTATAAGCGATTTTCATGAAGACGAGGCGCATGCCGCTACTTTTGCCGGTGGGAATGATCCTGCTGGCGTGGGCGGTTTCGTCTCATGCAGCATCGGTGTTGGTGGATTTGCATGCGAACTACAACGATCCCACACCACCACCCTCCGGTTTTACCAGCGACAACAATCCACCACCAGTGACCCAGGCAACGGGACCGGTGAGCGATTCACTCTCGCACTACACCGCCTCGACCAATGCGACCGCCAGCTACGGCAGCCTGCAGACCAACGTCATCATTGGCACCACAACGAACGATGACAGTTCCATCGCCACCGCGAAAGCGTCCTGGGAAGACTCCCTGACCATTGCCGGGAGCGGCTTCGGGTCGGTAAAGTTCAGCTTCACCTTCACGGGCAGTCTCGCAGCGAGCGGCGGGGGTGACAGTTCTGTGGCACAGGGCAACTTCAACCTCAGCGGGAACGTGAATGGCAACACCTTTGCGCACGGCGGTCAGCTCCACTCCAGTTTCGGCCCCACAGGTGAATCGCCGGCGGACTTCACCACCACCAATTACCTGGTCAACTTCGGCATCCCCTTCACGTTCAACATGACCTTGGAGAACACCGCCTCCTACGTGGGCAGTTTGGCGGCCACCAGCGGCTCCGCCAGCGCAGCGGGTTTCGAACTGACCCTGACGGGAATCGAGGTCTATGACCAGTTCAATACGCTGATAAGCTCTCCGGTAATCAGCAGCGAGTCTGGTTATGTCTATGGCGTCCCCGAGCCTTCAAGGACTCTGTTCGTCTTGCTCGGCACAGCCCTGCTTTCCCAAGTGCGGAGACGCCACCGCTGATCGATTTCTGATTCATCATGACACCCACGTCACGAACTATGAAGACCACATCCGCCCTCTCCTTCACTCTAATCGCGCTGATGCTTTTGCTGTCGTCGGTCCTCAGCCATGCGACCCTCATTCTCCAGGAATCGTTCGACTACGGTGCCACGCCCGGCACACTCAACGGCCTTGGCAGTGCTGGCGGCGGCTGGGGCGGTTCGTGGACCACGCAAAACAACACCTACACTGGCTCCCCTACCTTCACTGAGGCCTATCAGACCGGCGGTCTCACCTTCACCTCTCTCGCCGTCAGCGGTGGCAACGCCTTTGTCGGTGTGAACGGCGATGGTTTCCTCAACGCCGGACGCGCCCATACCGCATCCATCACCGGAACACTCTACGGCAGCTATCTGTTCCGCACCACCAGCACATCAGCCTCTGTCCTGTCACTGTTCGAGGGCACCGGACTTGGTCTGGCCAGTGCCAGCAGCCAGTTCGCCATCGAGCCAATGGCCTATGCGGGCGGCGGTCTCGGTGGTGTGATCACCGGCGGAGCGTACACCTACGGCAGCGGCACAGGAATCTCCGCCTTCGAAACCTATCTTGTGCTTTACAAGGTCACCGGACTCGGCGGCTCCAATGTCAGCCAGACGGCCAAAATGTGGATGCTGCGTGACAGCCAGTATGACAATTTCATCTCAGGCGGCCTTACTGAATCTGAGCTGGACAGCGCCGGACTTGGCTCCACCGCCACCGACGTCCTGCAGCGCTCCTCCCGCACGATCACCAACAGCGCCGCCTTTGCGAGTGGCGATCTGCTCACCCTCCAGGCCTACTTCGCTCCATTCGGCGCCCAGTTTGACGAACTGCGCGTTTCGGACACCAGCTTTAACGAGCTGGTGCTGGGCAGCGTGCCAGAGCCCTCCCGTGCTCTCCTCCTCGCAACCGGCATGCTGAGCCTGATTCTGCGCCGCCGTCGCTGATCCTGAAACCCGTTTCTCATCTCGATCGATCCATCATCCAAGTCTGGCGTTTCTCACAAACTCAATCACCCACACCATCATGCAAACCATCCACCCATCCAGCCGCACCTCTGCAAGCGCGTTCGCGCTTGTGATTTCACTGCTCGTGCTTCCGCTCGCAGCATTGCACGCCAACGTCCTCATTACTGACTCGTTCACCAACGGCGGTGTGCACACCGACGGCACACCGTTGAACGGAGATTCTGTCGAATTCTCCAGCAGCGGCAGCTACACCTGGACCGCAGGGTCAACTGGTGGAGGCGGCTACAACACCAGCGGAGGCGCTGCATATACAAACGTTTTCGGTGCCAATCCTGGCCCTGGCCCGAATATAGTATCACGGCTGGCGTGGGTGGACAGCTCCGTGCTGGGAAACGAGCGGGCGGTGCTGTCCTTGGATGTGACGCAGACGACGGCGACCAACAGCGGATCTGCGGTGTCCTGGTCGTCCATCAGCTTCTTCGACAACCCTGGCGCCACCTTTGATTCGGCGGAATGGAACACAGGAGTCGTCACCCTGCGGCTGATGAACACGGGCGAGTACGAGCTGAGGGGCCTCCACTACGGCTTCAATTCCCAGGATCTGATTGCCTGGGGCTTCGCACCCGGATTTATCTTCGGCGGCCCGAACAATCTGCTGCTCGACTTTGACAACGCCACCAATCTGCTCAGCGCCTCCATCAACGGCATTCCGGTCCTGTCTGGGGTGAACCCCTTTGGCAGCGTTTCCAACCCTGGTTATGGCTCGTACGAACCCAACATCACGGCCGCAGGCTTCCACATGTATGCAGGCAGCACTTACAATTCGTCTGCGGACAATTTCAGCCTCAACATCACCTCCGTGCCGGAGCCCACACGTGCCCTGCTTTCAATCTTTGGCATCGCCTTGTGTCTGTTCCGCCGCCAACGGAAGGCGTGATGCGCCGGTCATGACTTGCCAAAGGTCGCCAGGGAGATGGCCGTTGATCCGAAGACTCGGAATGCCACCCCCTGTCAAGTTTTGTAATCATGGGAAATTCGCGGCCGCTGTTTTGACAAAAGCCGTCATCAATGCGTGAATCCCTTCGCAGCCGAAGTCGCCACTCCTTCCTGAGTGGTGGCACGGGGGACCCAAACAACCCTGCATCGCAAGATGCAGGGCGGGGCGCAGGAAAGCGGGCAACCGCCGACCAGTCCACTTCCAAGGACCAGCCCGACAGCTAACCTCGCAGGCCGATTTGGAAGGGCGATCCTCTGCCCGTCGCAAGTGCGGCGGGACCACGGTCTCCCCAGAACCACCGCACCCTCGTGCGGACGGGAGGCCGTCCACACGTCCGGGGGCAATCGAGACCCATACCCATGAACTGCAAAGAATGCCGAAGCCCGATGACCGAGGGCTTCATGTGCCAGTCCTACTGGCATACACCTTCGCCGCCACCGTCCGCATCGAGCTGGCGGAACGCGCTGCCCAAGGTCTTCAAATTCGGAACGCAGGACGTCCGCTTCGTCCGCGCCTGGCGCTGCCCTGAATGCAAGCGCCTCGAACTCCTCGCGGAATGAGCCGCGCATCTCACATCCAGCTTCAAATCTTCAATCATCATGACTCATCATCACTTCAAGGCCCCCTGGGGCCGCGCACTGATCATCGTCTCGCTGTTTTCCACGCTGCTGCTCTTCGCTGTCGCCATTGTCATGGCAACTGGCGGACAACAACCATGGTTCATCAGCCTGCCACGCATGTCGTCGCAGACATTCGCCGTCACCTTGGCACTGCTGCTTCCCGCAGGAGCCCTGCCCTTCATTATTCGCGGCTACACCATCACGGGCGACAGCATCCTCATCCATCGCCTGTGGTGGAACACGGTCCTGCCGCTGAAGGAAATCCGCTCTGTTGAAGCGGAACCACTCGCCATGAGCGGCAGCTTCCGCACCTGCGGCAACGGCGGTCTCTACTCCTTCACCGGATGGTATTGGAGCCGTGAGCTGGGCCGCTTCCATGCCTACGTCACGGATCTCCACCGCACCGTCGTCGTGCGCATGAACCGCCGCACCGCCGTGCTCTCACCGGATGATCCCGAAAACTTCACCCGCATCATCGAATCACTCCTCCATCACACCTGAACCAACTTGAAACTTTAAACCTGAAACTTGGAACCATCTTTGACCATGAACACCATTCTCCAATTCGCTTATGAGCACTGGGCCATCTCGCTCACCGTGATCGGCATCCTCTTCCTCTACTTCGTCTCCTGCGTTTACATTCCGGAGCACAAGGTCGGCATTGTCATCAAGCGCTTTGCCTTCAAGAAGCTCCCTCCAGGTGAAATCATCGCCCTGCACGGTGAGGCCGGCTACCAGGCGGACACGCTTGCACCGGGATTGCACTTCGGCCTGTGGATCGTGCAATACCATGTCGAGAAAGTGCCCCTCGTGCGTGTGCCGCAGGGTGAACTCGCGCTCGTCGTCGCCAAAACCGGCTCAGCCATTCCGCCGGGCCGCATTCTCGGCCGCTCCGTCGATTGCGACCACTTCCAGGATGCACGGGCGTTCCTCACCCGTGGTGGTGAAAAAGGCCGCCAGCTCGGTGTCATCACCGCCGGCTCGTATCGCATCAATCCCGCTCTCTTCACCGTCATCACCTCGGAGAACGCAGCACAGCACGGCCTCAACCCCTCGCTGTTGCTCATCATGCATGTCGATCCCGACCTCGTCGGCATCGTCACCACGCTGGACGGTGCGCCGATTGAGCAAAGCGAGATCGCGGGCCCAATCGTGAACGGCCACGACAACTTTCAGAACGCACAGGCGTTCCTCGACGCGGGCGGCCGCCGCGGTTTGCAGGAGCAGGTGCTTCTCAGCGGCCAGTGGAACATCAATCCCTGGTTCGCGCACATAGAGCAGGTGCCCATGATCGAGATTCCCATCGGTCACGTCGGCGTCGTCATCTCTTACGTCGGCCAGGCACACTTCGACATTAGCGGACCTGATTTCAAACATGGCGACCTCGTCGAAGTCGGCCACAAGGGCGTCTGGGGCAAGCCCTTGCTCCCCGGCAAGCATCCCATCAACACCCGCGTCATGCGTGTTGAGATCGTGCCCACCACCAACATCGTGCTCAACTGGGCCACGCGCACCGAGGCGCATCACTTCGACGCGAAGCTCAGCAGCATCACCGTGCGCTCGCGTGACGGCTTTGCCTTCAACCTCGATGTCTCGCAGATCATCCACATCGGCGCGAATGAAGCTCCGAAGGTCATCAGCCGCGCCGGATCGTTGCAAAACCTCATCGACCACGTCCTGCAGCCCATCGTCGGCAACTACTTCCGCAACTCCGCGCAGGACTACACCGTGCTCGACTTCCTCAGCGCCCGCAGCCAGCGCCAGAGCGATGCCGCCAGCCACATCGAGGCCGCGTTGCGCGAATACGACGTTGAGGGCATCGACACGCTCATCGGTGATATCACCCCGCCCGACTCGCTGATGAAGACGCAAACCGACCGCAAACTCGCCGAGGAAAGCCGCAAAACCTACGAGATGCAGGAAGCCGCCGAAAAGCAGCGCCAGCAGCTCGTTCGTCAAACATCGCTCGCCGACATCCAGAACCAGGTCGTCAGCGCCGAGCAGGGCGTCAGCATCGCCGAACTCCACGCCACCGCGGCTGTGAAGAAAAGCGAGGGCGAGGCCGCCTCCACGCGCCTCCGTGCCAGTGGTGAGGCCGAGGCCATCCGCGCCACCGGCCAGGCGAAAGCCGACGCCTATCAAGCCGGTGTCTCCGCACTCGGTTCCGACACCTACGGCATGCTGCAAGCCTTCCAGATCATCGCGGAGAAAAACCTCCGCGTTGTTCCCGACGTCCTCGTCAACAGTGGCACCAACCAGCATGGCATCCTCGATGCTCTCATGGCCATGCTCACCAAACAACGTGCGACTATTCCTGGCGTGAACTGAACCACAAGGGATCCTGCGGGCCGTGGATTCCATTCCGCGGCCCGTTTGACATTCCCTCCATCACCACTCACTCTTTGCCACACCTTTTGCGGGTGTAGTTCAATGGTAGAACACGAGCTTCCCAAGCTTGATACGTGGGTTCGATTCCCATCACCCGCTCCACTTTCTCCGCTCTACGTAGGAGAAACGGCACTTGTCGCCACATCGCCACTTTTTCGCCGCCCGTTTCGCCGCATTGACTTTTTTAGCAAAGCGTTTAGCATATAGTCATGCTTTCCCGGGCCAAGGTCTATCAGCGCAAGCGCCCCGATGGGACATTGCTATCACCCTATTGGCACGCTTGGTTTTTAATCTGGGATGCCCAGCAACAGCGATGGAAACCAAAGACTCAAACGACTTACGCAACCAAACCAGCCAACGCCCTCGACATCGCCAAGGAGTTCGAACGCGTCGCCCTCGCCGCCGGCGGCGGGCCATCGGGCGGCGTGCGCCTGTCACGTGAGCAGGTCACCGCGGCTATCGACGACATCCTGCGCATCTCCGGCCATCGTCCGATCGTCCACAGCAGGACTTGGGCCGAGCACGCCGAGGCCTGGTTGGATCGTCAGAAGACGCGCATCCCGAAGACCCTCACCCTGCGCACTTGGCAGACCTACTCCGGCCACTTGAAAAACTTCAACGGCTGGCTCGCTGACGAGGCGGCGACGATGCCCCTGCTCGCACTTACCGGCGATCACTTGCAGCGCTGGTATCACGCAGGCATCGACTCCGGCCTGTCCGCGAACACGATGAACAACACTGCCACTACGCTCTCGGGCGTGTTCCAGCAGGCCATCGATGAAGGCATCGCAACGCGGAATCCGGTCAACCTCATCAACCGCGACGACACCGGCGGCAACACCCGCGACGCCTTCAGCCTAGAGCAAATGGATATCATCACAGAGCACCTGCGGAAAACTGAGCAGCACGACTGGCTTACTGTCGTCCTCCTTGGATTCTGCACATCTCAACGGCTTGAGGATTGCGCCCACGCCGTGAGGAGTGGATTCCAAAAGCAGGTCATCAACGGCCGAAAGCATTGGATCTGGACGTTGAAACAGCGCAAGACCGGTAAACCTATGCAGATTCCGCTGGTAGATCCGCTGGCCGCCCACATAACCAAATTGATGAAAGTGAAACCTTCCAGCCTGCTACTAGCACCGTCGCTTGCAAAGAACACCGTCGGCGGCTGGCAGGATAGCCTATCGTGGCAGTTTGCAGACATTTTGAAAGCCTGCGGCATCGCTGGGCGCCATGTTGAAGGCAACGGAAGAGGGCGCAGCTTTAATAGCCTTACATTTCATTCCACACGCCACACCTGCAATACGTTGCTCGCCGAGGCCGGCATCCCGGCCGACATCCGCCTCCTCATCACCGGCCACGGCGACAAGCGCACCAATCTCGGCTACACCCATCTTACCGATCAGACCAAGGCCAAGGCTCTCGAAAAGGCCTTCCGACGCAAACAAGCAGCGTAGAATATCATTCACAACAGCGAAGCGCAGGCCAACACCACGATTTGCTTTCTGGCATCATCCTCCGATTTCAGGCGAGAGGAGATTTTTTGATTCCAGCAAGTTTGAGGGTAGCGAGTTGATAATGTTTGTGGCCGATTCCACGAAAAGAAGAAAAACCGAACTGTAGCGAATATCATTTGATATAAGCTTCTGGAGTTGAAGAACCACTTCGTGCATTTCCTCAATGGGCTCACAAAGCCACTTTGCGGTGCGCTCCATTTTTTCGGAGAGCCTTTCTTCGTCGGCACCTTCCCTTTCCATCTCCTCGAGCTCAAAGAGCTCGGTGATGACGTCGTGCTTGGTGTTGATGAGCGAACCGCAGACCGTTTCGACCTTGAGGCGGAGTTCGGTGGGAATGTCCAGCGATGGCAGTTCGCGCTGGATATAGCTGGCGTTGCTCAGCATCTGCAAGGCGCAGGCGCGCACCGTCTGCGTAAAAAATGGAATGTCCAAATCGTTGCTCATAAGGGTGCATTCACTTGATGTTATGGGTGACAAAGTTGGAGGCCGTGAGATGGCGCTCTCCATTCCAGCGGTAGGCGACCAGCGGGCCTTCGAGCCCGCCGCTGAAGTCGATGCAGCCGATGTTGTGAGCCAGTGGAGCCTTGGGGGTGTCCGCCGGGAGCCAGTAGTGGCCGAAGAAGACAGGAGGTTCATCAGGGCCGTAGTTGGGCACCTCGGCGAGTAGGTGGGGATCGATCTTCATCGAGTCCGCCATACTGCCGGGCGGCATCACCACGTCGTTGATGGTCATACCGGGTTCGATCTTCCACCAGCGGGCGCGGACGGTGTCGCGGTAGGTGCCTTCTTTGTCACGGAAGAGGTTGCCATCCGTAGTGGGGATTTCGGGACCTTTGAGAACGTTTTCAACGGCACGGTGCTCGGGAGTCGTCTTGTCGGCGCTCGCGTGTAAAAAGGCGAAATCCGCAAGACTGCGGCCCTCCAGGTGCTCAATCCTCCTGGCATCCCAGCAAGCATGCACACACCGAAGAGCCCCGAGATCGAGGAACATGGGAAGGCTTTTCATCCACTCCATCCAATCGGCCCACTCGTCACCACGTCCTTCAAAGGCTTGCAAGGTTGCAATCACCTGCTTGTCCTTTTCCTCGCCGTGCGCTCGCAACCAGCCACCGTTGTTGTCGGGTGTGTGGTAGCAGACGGCGTTGTATTCATGGTTGCCCATGATGGCCAGCGCGTCACCGGCCTCGACCATCTCGCGCACCGTGATCAGCACCTCACGCACCTTGGGGCCGCGGTCCACATAGTCGCCGAGGAAGATCACCTTGCGGCCCTCGGGATGTCGGAACCCCGCGCCGCGAGGCTGGTAGCCGAGCTTGTGAAGCAGGGCGGTGAGTTTGTCGTGTTGTCCGTGGATGTCGCCGATCAGGTCGTAGTGTTGGTTTTTCATGACAGAACGATCCTACCTTCAGAGTCGGCTCTCGACTTTGCAGCAAAATAGAGTATTACTAACTATGTAGTAAGATATGAATGATTCCCTGTTTTCGCGTGATGGCCTCTCACTGGACCGCCTGCGCAGTTTCCTGGCGGTGGCGGAGGCCGGTTCGATTGCCAGGTCGGCTCCTGACAGCTTGTCCAAGCAGGCGCAGGTGAGCCGACAGATCGGGGAGTTGGAAACCTTTTTTGGCACCGAGCTTACCATGCGCCGCGGCAAGACCTTGGCGCTCTCACCAGCCGGAGAACGTCTGGCCGTGCTGGTGCGGCAGCAGTTCGATGATTTGGAAGGATTCCTCAGCGATCAGCGCAAGCTGCCCAAGACATTCTGCATGGGTGCCGGGGCGAGCATGCTGGAGTGGCTGGTCATTCCAGCACTCACGGAAGTCCGCCACGCGCTCAAGGGTGCTTCTGTGCGACTGGAAGTCATGCGCAGCCGGGATCTCGTCGATGCGGTGAGGGATGGAAGACTCGATTTTGCGGTGGTGCGGGAGGATGCCCTCAGCGAGGAGCAGCGGATCAAAACCAGCTTGAAGCTGACCTCGATGTCCTTCCATCTCTGTGCGGCTCGGCATTTGGTCCGCACCAGCACCAAGCACGGGCTTGCCGATCCACAGGCTTGGCGAAGCCTGCCGTGGGCTTTCCTCACTGGCGGCGGACAATTCGACGAAAAGGTTCGTGGAATCCTTGCAGCAGCATGTCCGGGCCTCAAACCTGCCGTGGAATGCACCTCGCTCCTCCAAGTGAAGGAACTGGTGATTCGTGGTGAGTGTGTTGGCATCCTTCCCTCGATTGGCATGCAGAAACTCACGGAGGCCGGAGTGGTGTCGCGTGAGTTTGAGCCTTTGAAAGGCTACGGCCGTCCGCTGGTGCTGCATTGGAACGAGCGGCAAATGCGCCGGCGCGAGGTTGGGGAGCCGTTGATCAAGAAGATGGCCAAGGGGCTGGTAAGGTCGTGAAGCGCACGTTGGCAAAAAGTCCAGGCTTGCCGATGCTAACCCCGCTCATTGTTAGCGGTAAACTTGGGAGTCTGATGCACCTTTTGCCTTCAGCGGGATTTGCTGGCCCGAGGAATCCCGTAACGAGGCGGGTGAGATGGACATCGCGTAGCACTTGTCCTTGTTGAGTGGCAGCTCGTGATCTTGGAACATCCGAGGGATGGGAAGTCCGGCGGTCCAGTCGATTTTGCTCCAATCCCGATCTTTTATCATGGCTGTTTATATTACTGCATTTTGTCTCTCTGAAAATCAGGAATCCGCTGGGCCTGAGTGAAGGTCCCTCTGTCGCCACTCTTGCTTGCGGTGTCTTGGTGTAAGCCTTTTATTTTATCCATGTGCAGCCGTCTGAACCAGTTTGCGACTTTTCCGGCGCTGTCCCTCGCCTTGCGCATGATGCGCATTGAACACCGCAAAAAGAAGAAGGATGAGGATAGAAAAGCCGGGGAGCAGGTGATCAACAACATCTGTCCCACGGACTATGCGGACGTGATCACCATGGAGAACGGTGCGACCTGCATCGAGCGCATGCGCTTTGGTCTCGTGCCCTCGTGGGCCAAGGGCAGCAAGAAGGAGATGGCAAAGAAGTTCGCACTCACGTTCAATGCCCGTTGCGAGACCATCTTCGAGCTGGCCTCCTACCGTGGCCCGATCCTGCGCCAGCGCTGCCTCATTCCCGTGCGTGGCTGGCATGAGTGGCCCGATCGCACCACGCCGTATTTCATTCATCGCGCCGATGACACCCCGTTGTTGCTGGCGGGCATTTGGGATGTCTGGGAAAGCCCCTATCCGGAGGATTTTGAAAGCGGTGCCATCATCACCTCGATGAGTGTTGTCACCACGCCACCCGGTCGTTACATGGCCAAGTTCCATGACCGCAGCCCGCTGGTCCTGGAGGGGGATGCAGCCCTCACCTGGATGCAGCCAGAGACGAAGGCTGATGATCTTCGGGCACTCATCCAACCCTACGAAAGCGAGCATCTTGAAGCCTATCGGGTCTCGAAAGCGGTCAGCCAGCCCCGGAACAAAAGTGATGATGTGCTGAGTCCGATTGCCCCTCCGGTTCCACAGTCAGGCGACGAGCCGGTCAAAGTGGAGGAAGAGGCAAGTTCCCAATTGAAACTGTTCTAATGAACATTATATGGAGGTGTGATCAATGCCCTCCAACACCGCGTCTTGAACCTGCTGTGGATCTCCCAGGCCCGTGCGTGGATCCGGCATCAAGTTCCTCTCTTGGGGGACATCATTGCTGGCAAACCTGATGACGCCGAACCCCGCGTGGATGCCTGCATCGACATCGATCCCAGCACCCTGCGCCTTCCCAAAAATGCCCGCACTTTTGCTCTCAAGGTCAGGGGGGATTCCATGTGCAATGCCGGCATCCTAGAGGGGGATGTTGTCATCATGGAGTTCCGGGAGCCCAAGCACGGCGACATCGTGGCCGCGCTTATTGATGGTGAAACAACTTTGAAACGGTTTGTTGCGCATCGAGGCGTTACATATCTACGCGCCGCAAACCCCAAATACCCAGACCTGATCCCAGCCCGGGAATTGGTCATCCAAGGTGTGCTCATTGCCCTGCTGCGGCTTTCAGAAAGGTGATGCGCCATGATTCTGCACCTCGATGCGGACGCGTTTTTTGCCTCCGCCGAACAGGCGGCCGACCCGAAACTGAGAGGACGGGCCATCGCCGTCGGTGGTGAGCGGCGGGGCATCATTGCCTCTGCCAGCTACGAGGCGCGGAAGATGGGCATCTACACGCCCATGCCGACTGCACGGGCGAAAAAGCTCTGCCCCGGACTCATCGTGCTGCCGTGTGATTTCGACAAATACGAGCGCTTCTCGCACCTCATGTTCTCGTATGCCTATGACTTCACGCCCATCGTGGAGCATGCCTCGATTGATGAATGCTACCTCGACTTGCATGGTGCCCGTCAAATAAGGGCAGGTGACGCTGCGGCGAAAATGCAGAAAGCTATCGCGCAGAGCCTGAAGCTCTCCGTGTCCGTCGGCGTCGGCGCGAACAAGCTCGTTTCGCAAATTGCCAGCAAGCTACGCAAACCGCATTGCTTCATCGAGGTGGCTCCAGGACATGAGCAGGGCTTCCTCTGGCCCTTGGAGAACAAATGGCTGCCGCAGGTCGGCCCGCAGCTCGCGGCAAGGCTCAACACCGCCGGCCTTCGTCGTGTGGAGCACATCGCCCGCACGCCGGTGGATGAGCTTTCACTGCTGGTCGGCACCGGAGCGCCGGTCTTGCGCGAATACGCCCTCGGCAACGACCAGCGTCCCGTCATCTGCGATGCGCCCGCGGCCAAAAGCTACGGCGAGCAGGAAACCTTCAACCAGGACACCACCGACACCGCGTTCATCACCGCACGCCTCCGCGCCATGGCGGACACCCTCATGTGCCGCGTGCGCGAAGATGGAAAAAGCATCCGCACCGTCACCCTGCGGCTGCGCTACAACGACATGGACGAGGTCGCCCGCTCCGCCAGTCTCGACGAGCCGACCGACCTCGAACATGACCTGTATCCGTTGCTTGCCGCTCTTTTGAAGAGTGCTTGGGAGCGCCGGGTGAGCATCCGCCTCATCGGCCTGCGCTTCACCAAAATCTACGAGAGTGGTTTCAGTGCCGTACTGCCGCTGGAGGTGGCGGATGTGAAGCGTGAGAAGCTGCACACGCTGGCTCTCGTCATCGACGATCTGCGCGGCTCACAACGCAGCATCATGCGCGGCCATGATCTCTGGCTCGCCCGGCAGAAGAACGCTCCGCGCCAGACTTTGCCAAAACCACAGCTCGTTACTGATCCCACCGCCAGTGTGACCAATCGAGTCCTGCGCGAGCGTCCTGGTGAGGTCAATATCAACACACGGCGAAACACCTCCAAGGTTCCGTCGGCGCTCAATGTGAAGAGCTGCTTCAGTTTCCTCGACTCCACGCTGACCATCCCCGCCATCATCGAGGCTGCCGTGGAGCGCGACATGTCCGTCGTTGCCATCACAGATCCGAATCTGCACGCCGCGGTGCCGTTTTTTCAAGCCGCCACCGCCGCCGGCATCAAGCCCATCATCGGCGCGGAACTGGCGTGCGATCAACAACCGTTGCTCGCCTACGTCCAGAATCAAACGGGCTACGCCAACCTGTGCCACCTGCTCTCCATCGCGAAAATCACACGGCAAATGCTCCACGAGCATGCGAGCGGCCTCATCCTGACTCCGGCAGATTCACAACCTGACATCCGCTACCGCAAGCAGGAGGACAAGGTGTTCTTCGACATCCTGCAAAGCATGAAAACCCTCACGCTTCTGCACGAGACACATCCGCAGAAGCGAAAGGGCGACTTCGTTTTCCGCCCGGGGCATGCGGCGGAGGAGATCGTCGAAAGCTGCGAGTTCGCCTTCGATTTCAAAACACTGCGCTTCCCGCGCTACACACCTGCTGATGGCTCCACGCCGGCCGCCATGCTGCATCAACTTGCCCATGCCGGTTTGCGCACGCGTTATGGGGCCGGGTGCAAGGTGCATGAGGCCCAGTTGCGCGAAGAACTCTCCATCATCGCCGAGGTCGGCTACGAGGAGTATTTCCTGACCGTCTGGCACCTGCTGCAGGAGTGTGCGGCACTCGGCATCGGCTGGATCACACGCGGCAGCGCCGCCGACTCGCTCGTCTGCTACTGCCTCGGCATCAGCAACGTCTGCCCCATCCGTTTTGAGCTGTATTTTAAGCGCTTCCTCAACCGCGACCGCATGGCGCTGCAAAAGCTGCCGGACATCGACATCGACTTCGCCCACGACCGCAAAGACGATGTGGTGAAGCTGCTGCTCGACCGCTACGGCCCGGAGCACGCCGCCATTGTCGGCGGGTTCAACACCTTCCAGGCCCGCTCCGCCTTTGGCGATGTCGCCAAGGTGCTCGGCGTCGCCGAAAACGAGATCCGCCGGCTCACCGAGCACATGCCGTGGACCGACGCCCGCCACGCCGCCGATGCCGTCGCCATGTCACGGGAGTGCGACGCCCGCGCCTGGCAGGAGGAGCCGCTGCGCACCGCCCTGCTCATGGCGGGCATGCTCGACGGATTTCCCCGCTACCCGAAGATGCACCCCTGCGGTGTCGTGCTCTCCCGCGATCCCATCCGCAGCCTCACGCCCACCTTTGTCAGCAGCAAAGGCTGGCCCACCACCCACTTCGACATGGATGCCGTGGAGGCGGTCGGCCTCATCAAACTCGACATCCTCGCGCAGGGGGGGCTTGCCGTGCTGCGGGACACGCATCGCGTCATTCCGGCCCTGAACCTGCCTTCCCTCGAAGTCGGTCTCGCGGGCCAAACGGAAAACCCGCCACGCGAAGGCGAAATCGAGCCGTGGAGCGATCCGGGCGTTTGGAACATGATCGCCACCGGCAACGCCCGCGGCGTCCACCACATCGAGAGCCCAGCCATGACCAGTCTCGCCTGCATGGCCGATGTGCGCGACATCGACCGCCTCGTGGCCATTGTTTCCGTGATCCGCCCCGGAGCCGCCAACGGCCTCAAAAAGGCCCAATTCGCCCGCCGGGCTCAAGGACTCGAGCCCGTGGACTACACGCACGAAAGCCTCGCGCCCGTTTTGCGCTCCACGTTCGGCGTCGTGGCCTACGAGGAGCACATTTTGCAAATCTGTGAGGCCTTCGCCGGACTCGCTCCCGGCCGTGCCGATGTGCTGCGCCGCGCCCTCGTGAAGCAGGACATGAAGAAGGTGGAGGAAGTCCATGTCGAGTTCCTCGCTGCCGCCCGAGCTCGCCATCACGACGAAGTCACCATCGGCAAGGTCTGGGACCTCGTCGCCGGATTCCAAGGCTACGCCTTCTGCCGTGCCCACAGCACCGCCTATGCTGTCGAGGCCTATCAAGGAGCCTACGCCAAGCACTACCACCCCGCCGAGTTCATGGCCGCCGTGCTCAGCAACGGCAAAGGGTTCTACTCCGCGCTGGTTTACACCCTGGAGTGCCGTCGTCTCGGCATCGGTTTTCTCTCGCCGGATGTAAATCACCTCACGGATGCTTTCACCGTGGCGGTTTCAGATGTTCCCAGTGGCACTCCTGCCTCGCCTTTGGGCAAAGCCATCCGCGTTCCGTTGCGGTGCATTAAAGACCTCAGTGAAGCCACCCTGGCCCGCTGGAGGACCGAGCGGGCTCGTGCTGCTTTTGCCAGTGTGCGTGACTTTTGCGAACGCGTGCGCCCGGAAGGCCCCGAGGCGTTGAATCTCATCTGCGCCGGTGCCTTTGACCGCCTCGGCGGAAACCGTACCGAGCAGTTCTGGCGTTGCCTGCATGCCTCGCAGGATGCCACTGCCGGCGCGGGCTGGCTTTTCCATGGTGGAGCCGAGGCCGACATCCGCGCCACCTTCCGTGAGGAACCCACGGCGCTGCAAAAACTCCAAGATGAACTGGAACTCTTCGGGTTCACCATCACCGGTCATCCGCTCGACCTTCATCCACAGATCGCCTGGAGCACTTATTGTCCGATTTCCGAACTGCATCGTTATCCGAATCAACGAGTGACGGTGTGTGGCCTCATCATCGTCAGCCGCTCGCACTTGCAGCAAAACGGCCAGCCCATGAAGTTCATTTCCATCTGCGACCGCACCGGCATCGTGGAGTGTGAAATCTTCGCCGCCGCCTACAAGGCTTACGGCCTCGCCACCGTGCGTTATCCCGTCGTGCAGGTCACAGGCGATGTGAAACCCTTCGACAATGGCCAGGGCTTCACGTTGGACGTGCGACGCGTCACGAAACCCCGCATGCTGGAAATCTGAAGTATGAGCGAGGTCGTTCAGGTTGAAGATAGCAAGCCGCGCACACCACGGCAGATGAAGCTGTTTCATCTGGAAAACCCGCTTACACTTCGTTTCGGCAATGAGTTCTTCCGAGCGCTGCCGCAATCGCCCGGGGTTTACTTCTTCTACGATGCCTCGGGAACGCTGCTCTATATCGGCCAGTCTTCCGATCTTCGCGCACGTCTTGGCAGCTATCGCCATGTGAGCGAGGGCAAACATCCTCGTCGCACGCTGCGTCTTGTGGCACGCGTGGCAAAGATTGAATGGCGTGAATGCACTTCGGCAGAGGAAGCCATCACCGAGGAAAGCAGGTTGCTGCTGGAACACCGTCCGCCGTTCAATCGCGCCGGCGTGTGGAAAGGTGAACCATGGTGGCTCAACGTGGAGATTGAAACCGACGGCCTGACGCTGCGTCTCAAGCGAGAATCTACTCCTGGCAGCCTCGGGCCGTTGCGGCCTGTTTCGAGGCACACGTTGGCTGTTGTTGTTCGAGCCTTGCTGCGTCTCGCGTATCCGTCTTGGCAGTTGGGCGACTTTCCTCGCGGCCTCATGGGTTCGGCGTTGCCGCGCGAGTGCCGTGTTCCGGTGCCATCACCCTCAACCTTTGTTCAAGGACTCACAGCAGCGCTTGCGGGCGATGTTACTGCTCTTCTGGCCGAATTGGAGTCTCTACCCGCTTCCGGCAGCCTCACTGAGCAAACGTTCTGGCAGGAAGAGCGTGAAAGCCTGGCCAAACTCCGCCCGCTGGCGATGGATTCGGTTGAAACCTCGGCAGACCGGGAGCTTATGACTTCGTGCCCATGAGTGAGTCGATTGCCATCCTGAGTGACATTCATGCCAATCTACCGGCGCTGGAGGCGGTGCTGGCGGACATCAAGAGCCAGGGCATCCGCGAGCTTTTGTGCCTCGGTGATGTCGTGGGCTATGGAGCGCAGCCTGCGGAGTGCATCGAGCTCCTGCGTGTCCATGACTTCGAGACCATCTTGCGCGGCAATCATGATGCTTACGCTGCTTCAGAGATTGATCCGCCCGATGTGTCGTCGGAAACATTGGAAGGCATCCGCTGGACGCGTTCACATCTCAGCCGAGAACATCGGGATTGGCTCGGGGCGCTGCCGCTCACCTGGCAGGGCAGCGATTGCGAGGCGGTGCATGCGTCACTGCATCATCCAGAAGAATGGGGGTATGTTCTCGATGTATCTCAAGCAGCCGCACACTTTGCGCACCAGGGGCAGCGGGTCTGCTTCATCGGCCATTCGCACCAGCCCAAGATGTTTGTGGAGGGCGATGACCGTGCGCTCGACATCACCAGCCTTGAATCCATCCGCCCCGACCGCAAACAAGTCATCAACGTTGGCTCCGTGGGACAACCACGCGACAAGGACGAACGAGCCTGCTACCTCATCTATCGCCGTGACAGGCAGGACGTGTGGTGGCGCAGAGTCGCCTATGACATTTCCACCGCCCAATCCGCCATCGTCGCTGCCGGACTACCTGCCAAGTTCGCGCAGCGTCTTGCCATGGGGAAATGACTGGCGGGACAGAGCCTGCTTCCATGCTAAAGGAGAATGGGACCATGGGCCTGACCGATCAGGACCGCCCCCTTTATGGGCGCCGGCCGCGCGTGCAGTTGCTGGCTTGCGTGGATGGGTTGCAATCGCTTGGTTTAGGACAAGGATGACTGCCACGAACCGCCATGCCTGACGCCGCTCATTGGCTGAACAAGCTCCGTCATCTTAACCCGAATCGGTCCCGCACGAAAGGTGCGGCCCCGCACAAGCCATGCTTGCTGCTGAGCCTGCTGGACATGGCGCAGGACGGCGAAGTTTCCTCAGCCGATTTGAAACGTACACCAGGGCTGCACGCCCGTTTCAATGCTTTCTCATCCATCGCCCTGCCACGGTGGGGCGGGAAAGTGGATCTCACCTATCCGTTCTACTATCTGAAGTCGCAGGGGTTCTGGCTGGCGCTCGACGCGGAAGGACTCACGGCTCGTGGCGTGGATGCCACCGATTCGATCACGCTCGATCCCAGCTTCCTCGGCTGCATGCAGGATGCCGACTTCCGCCGCAGCGCACGCATCGTCTTGGTGGAGACCTATTTCCCGCCTGAGGAACGCGTCGCGCTTTATGCCTTACTGGGTGTGCGGGCGCAGACAGCGGAATTTCAGAGGGAATTGTCCGGTCTCAAGGAAACCCAGGCGGAGTATGCCGTCGAGCAGGGCCGATCCGCGCGGTTCAGCGTGCAGGTCGTCTGCGGCTATCAGCACACCTGTGCGCTCACCGGCTACCGCATCATCACTCAGACCGGCGAATCGGTGGTTGAGGCAGCGCACATCGAACCTTGGGCAAAAACCCGCAACAACGACATTCACAACGGCCTCGCCCTGAGTCGTAATGCGCACTGGGCTTTTGATCGCGGCCTATGGTCCGTGGACGATCACTTCCGCGTCCTCGTGCATCCCGACCGCTTCCAAGAATGGGGCCCCGACGACCTCGGCTTGATGCATTATCGTGGCCACATGCTGCAATTTGCTCCGCAGGCAAACCTCCGCCCACATCCCGAATATCTACGCGGACACAGAAAGGCCTGGGGATTTCGCAACAAGGATTGACCTGTCGAAGGATATGCCGCGGTGAAAGTTGGCTGAGTTGCTCTTACAATCGCCTTGCCCATGCCACAGCCTCACGAACATGCGGGATCTCGGTTTTAATGTCCGCACAGATTCGGCCATACAGCTTCCGGTAGTCTTGGAGAACTCGAAGGACATCCTCGCCCATCTCCTTGCCGGCAAAAAGTTCAGGTGTCGTGTCGGCAAAGTTCAGGCCCAGTTGCAGGCCGGTGCCATGCACTACCACTCCCACATCATGATTGGTCAGCAGCAGCCGTTGCTTTGGGTTTGTGCTGGCGCCACAGGAATCCAAAAACCATGTCGGTGATCCGGTGGTGTCCGCGTGAAGTAGTTGGAGGAGTTTTTTCTCGATGTCCCAGAGCTCCCTCAGCCTGTCTTCGGCTATTCCGAGTGTTCGCAAATGAACCATGGTCTGGAGAAAGGTTTGATACGCATCCGAATAGCCAGCGCCTTCGAGCACTGGCAGCTCAAAGCGCGATTGCAGGCCGGAAAGGTAAACCACTGGCCGGTTCAGAGCTTTGGCGATCTTGGTAAGTTTGTGCATGGCTCAGAGCAGAATCACGCACCCAAATCATCCAAAAACTCGGACGCGGGCTCCACACTCGTGATCAAAAGGCGATCTCGGGCACGGGTGCAGGCCACGTATAGGAGTTGCCTTTCGGTGTCATACACCTCTTGAAGGTCAGAGTCATCGCCGACGGTTTCGATGCGCTCTTGGAGAGGGATGATCTCATCATCGCAGGCCATCACCGCAACAGCACGGAACTCCAAGCCCTTGGCAAGGTGCATCGTGCAGATGGAGACATAGTCAGACTCGGTTTCGACATGCTCATCGAGGACGCGATAAGGCAGTTTAGCAGATTCACAGGCAGCCTTGGCACGGTCGATCTGGTATTCGGAGCGGACGAAGACGCCGAGTTCATGCGGCTGAAGGCCTTCTTTCGTCTGTTCCTTCAGCCAGGAACCGACCGCGCTTTGCTCCTTGGCCTCCGTCTTGAAGGTTTGGACCTTCGGCGCAGGCCCGTTGAAGACGGAAATGGTGTCCGACCGGTTCTCCGTGTTGCCATCCACATCCGCCACCTCGGGACCGAGCAGACGGTCGGCGGCCATGCGGATTTGGTGGGAGGTGCGGTAGTTGACTCGCAGGGTGCGGGATCGACCGCGCACATCCACGCCGAGAGACTTCCAGGAGAAAGGAAGCTGGAAGATGCGCTGGCCAAGGTCGCCCGCGAAGAAGAGCCCGTTGGGCGAATCAGAAGCAAGAGCGGCAAAGAAACGCAGATGCGGCACGCCTACGTCCTGCGCCTCGTCCACGACGACAAAGTCAAAGGGACGCTTCTTGGATGCCGTGAGGCTTTGGGCGAGTTCCGTGAACACCGTTGCCAAGGTGAGCAGCTTCTTTTCCGCCAAGGCGGCTTTCACCTTTTCAAAGATGGCCCACAGTACGGCACGTTGTGCCTCAGGCAGTCGCGTCTTGCGGCCCAGGCGTGCCACGTCGCGGTAGTCCTCCCACTTGGCGAGCTGCCAGGCATCCACGATCTGTTCCCATTCGGTGAAGAGGAAATGCTGGGTGAACTTGTGGTTGCCGACCTCTTTGGAGGCTTCCTTGATCAGATCACGGACCAGCGTGCGGCTGGCCAGCTTCGCCGGGCCGCAGTGGGTTTTGTGGAGACGTTGGCCGATGGCGTTGAAGGAATGGATGTCGATGCGTTCTCCCAGCCGGGGCTCATTCCAGACGAGGTGGCGGAACTTGGTGCGGAGCGCATTCGCCAGTGTGTCGGAAAAAGTCGTCAGCAGCACGCGGGAGTCAGGATTGGCTCGTGCCAGATGCACGGCACGATGCAGCGCCACTACCGTCTTGCCGGTGCCGGCAGAGCCAGCCACGCGGGCGGGGCCGGAGTAATCCCGGGCCACCCACTGCTTCTGCTCGGGATGCAGGAAGACGGTCCACTTCTCCCAAGGAGCATCGAGAGCACGTTCCAGTTCCTCCACGTTTGTCATCACGCGGAAGCGACGCTGCGCATCGGGGTGATCGAAAGGATTTGGTGGTGGTTCGACCGTCTCGGGCTGCCGTGGCTTGCCACCCGTGGCGATCTCCAGCAGTGCCTCGGCCGCTTCGGATGGCAAATGATCCGCCAGGGCGAGGTAACTGTCCTCGGTGGCCTCACGCACATCTTTGAGCCATTCGGGCGGCACGCCATAGCTCAGCAGTTCTTCTTCGGAGAGATGGGCAAAGAGAGGCTTCGGGGCTTTGGCAGCCTTCTTGGGTTCGTCGGCCACATACTGCGGCACGAGGATTTGCTGCACCGTTTCGCGAATCTCCACGAGCTGCGCCGCGCCGGTTTTGGGATGTGTCTCCAGCTTGCGACGCTCCGCCCAGTCATAGGCCTTGTCGTGGTGGTTCACGTAGCACAGCAGCAGGCTGCCCGCTGTCTTGTGAACGATCATGCGAATGTCCGCATTCACCCGCACCGACCAGAAGTTCTTGTCCTTCGCCTTGTCGAGCTTGTGGAAGCTCATGCCCGGGCTCGCCGGGTTCATCTGAAGGTCGAAAGCCGTTGTCTTGACGGCTTTCTGCTCGTCTCCCGTGAGGCGGCTCAGGCTATCGGTGAAGGTGTCGGCGATGCGGAAATCCATATTTGAAAAGCTTAGCCGTCAGTCGAAACACTCTCTTGCTTTGTTCCGAGATGCTTGCCGTAAATGTCGCCTACTTTTTTCATAGAATCCGGCAGGCGGAGAAGCTGGTCCACCTTTTTGAAGGCTCCAATCACGGTTTCGATTATGTCCACGTAACGCGGAATTTCGATGAATGAGTGCAGGTATTTCCAGTCTTGGTAGCGTCCGAGATCAAAACTAGGATCTTCATCAAGGAACCTTTTCGGGAGATGGTGATTGCACCCATGAAGATCACCCTTGTGCTTGCAAATCGTGTTCACATATTTGATCAGCGTGTCCACAGGCAACGAAGATTGAGACAGTTCGGTTCGCGCATTCTTTTTTGCACCAGAACAGTCCGACATCGACTTTCGAAGAATCGTGAGGTCTTCCAAGATTTCGGCGGCTATGATCAGCGTGCGGAAATAATGCCGGGCAAGGACCTCTGGCGCATTTTGGTGAAATATTGAATCTATATCGCTGGCATCTTGATCGGAGTCGCCCTGCTGTTGGCCGATTGCGTAGTCGTCAAAACGGCAATCCAAGAGGAGGTCTGTGAGATTTGCAGCCCACTCCCACACGCTGCAAAAAATTGAGATATGGCCGAACCCCGCTGAGCCAGCCATCACCTGCCATTGGCAGCTGATGGGATACCCGAGTAACTGCCACATAAGCGGCGCTTCGATTCCAGCGTTCGGGAGCTTAAAAAAATGGCTGTGGCCACAGGGATCAGCTAATTGCTTCCAGCGCTCCAAGGCATCATTTCTTACGGTTCCGAAGTTCATGCGCAGTAACTAGATTCTGCGTTACACCCGAAACACCTTCATCACCTCATCCCCCAGGTGATTGATGACCTTCACGGCGATGCGGCCTTGCTTGGGTTTGTCGAAGGGACGGGACGTGTCGCTATTGAGCGTCGCCCAAGCATCCGCGTTGATTTCGGCTTTGAGGGTGGTTTTGAGGGCGCTGTAGGGGTCGTTGGCGCCGAGGAAGTAGGCGTGGCGGACGAAGAAGCTTTCTTCGTTATAGTCGGTGTCGATGAACCAGCAGGCGATGCCGTCGGCACCGTTGCTGATGACTTCGCCGGTCTGGGGTTTGAAGACATCCACGCCGTTCACCTTCACACGCAGTTTGCCGTCCTTCTCGGTGAGGAGGGTGATGTCCGGCTCGCCGAAGATGACGAAGAGGTTGCCTTTGCCGGTGTTTTTCAGGTCCTCGGCCATGTGGAGGTCGGCGTTCATGCGGGCCTTGAGGACGGGGATGCGGCCCAGCTTGCTGAACTCCGTGGCGTGGGCCTCGTAGTTAAAGGCGCAGGCGATGAGCACGTCAAAGCCTGCGTCTCCGGCCTCGCGGGCGGCGGCGGCCAGATCGGCACGCTGCACGGTGCCAAACTCCGGGCCGATGAAGATGGCGGCGCGTTTGTCGGCCTCGCCCTCCTTGTAGCGGCCCTCGCCGCAGATCAGGGCTCCGGGCCAGGGGGTGACGTCGCTGAAGGTGATGCGGTCCTCCTTGTGGGCCTGCTGCACCCCGGCGGTTTTCAGGTTCTCCAGCACCATCTGGGGAAAGGTCTGCTTCGCCAGGTAATCGGCGTTTCCTTCCTGCAAGGTGTCGATCAGCTCATCCTGCTCATCCACGCCCAGCACGCGGTGCGGGCTGAGGCTCTCCACGGTGAAGGGACCAGCCACGCGCACGCACTTCTTGTTCTCGTAGGGCTTGTCGTAGAGGTATTCGAACTCCGCCTTCGCCGCGATGCTGGCGTCGATCTCCTTCTGCCGGGCGATGCGGGCCTCCCACCACTCGGAGTGGAGCTTTTGGGCCTTGGCGGACCACTTGGCATCCGCTTCGCGGGGGATCTCCCACTCCTGAAGCGTTTCGGCCTTCGTCAGTCGGGTTTCGTCATTCAGGGCCTTCGCGAGCGGAGCGAGCTTGCCCTGCCATTTCTCCCAAATCACATCAATCTCCGCGTTGTTGGCGATGGACTTGAGGGTGATGTGCGGCACCCGCTCATAGACGAAGCCGTGGCGGATGTTCCCGTGCACCGGCTGGCTGCTTGGGGCGGTGCGCGTGACTTCGGCTTCCTTGAGCTGGCCCTCGCGGGAATCAGCCAGCAGGTAAAAAGGATAACGCGCGCCCATGATGCGGGCACGGGCCAGCGCCAGCGCCACGCGGGAGGTGTCAATCGTGATCCAGCGGCGGCCCCATTGCTCGGCGACGGTGGCGGTGGTGCCGGAACCGCAGGTCGGGTCGAGCACGAGGTCGCCGGGGTCGGTGGCCATCAGGAGGCAGCGCTCTGCAATTGATGTCGATGACTGAACCACATAGATTTTTGGATCAGTTCGACTCTGCACAGCCCCACTTATGTCGGTCCATAGATCTGAAACCGGCGTGAAACCGAAGTCATTATCGAATCGCCGATAGTTCAGAACATCTCGTCCAGAAAACACCAGCCGATCTGCTTTCGCAGCACGCGTAAGTCCGACCTCAGTGGTTTTGAATGTCGCGTTTCCGGGTTTGTATGTTCTGCCATACCAACTAAACGACTTGAGGTCACCTTCACCTGGAGGACGAGAACTGGTGATGCCACTGAGACGAAATCGACGCCCGTCACCGTAGTTGCCAGTATATCGGCTTTCTCCTTCGTCGCCACGCTGCAGCCATAGTGTTCTGCCTTTTGCGTGATCCTTGTGTTTCGCGAACCAAATCACAAAATCCGATGTTGAGCCGATCAACTGACCTGAATCACTCGTCGTCTTTCGGATTACACATATTGCGACGAAGTTCTCATCCCCGAACACCTCATCCATCACCGCCCGGACGCGGTGGACATTTTCATCGCCGATCTGCACGAAGATGGAGCCGGAATCGGTGAGGAGATCGCGGGCGACGGTGAGCCGGTCGCGCAGGTAGGTGAGGTAGCTGTGGATGCCGTCGCGCCAGGTGTCGCGGAAGGCTTTGACCTGCTCGGGCTCGCGGGTGATGTGGTCCGCCTTGCCGTCCTTCACGTCGCGGCTGGTGGTGGACCACTGGAAGTTGCTGTTGAATTTGATGCCGTAGGGCGGGTCGAAGTAGATGCACTGCACGCGCCCGCGCAGCCCCTCACGCTCGGCCAGGCTGGCCATGACCTGGAGGGAGTCGCCCAGGATCATGCGGTTGGACCAGTTCTGGTCGTGGGCGTAGAACTCGGTCTTGTCCGCGCCCTTGGGGATGCCGTTGAAGTCGTTGAAGAGGTCAAACTGCACCTCCGGGGCGGTTTCCTTGCTCTGGCGCAGCAGGTCATCAATGAGCGCCTTCGGATGCACCTTTTCCTGGATGTAGAGCGGCGGAGCATGGACGACGAGATCACTCCAGTCCTGCTCATCCTTCCCCCGCCAGACGAGCTGGGGATCGAGGTCGGTGTTCCGCGGGTAGCGGATGTGTTTCGGGTGCTCCACCTCCTTTTGCAGGATGGACTGCTGCTCAGCGGAGGGGATGTTTTTGCGCTTCGCATCGCCATGCTTGATGGCTTCGACGGATTTCGGGGCGCTGGAGGCTTTCTTGGGCATGAAGAGAGAAACAGGTATGTCTGTTAAGCGGCCTCGACGGGAACAGCGATCAGGTTGCTGATCTCATTGTAGAGGGGAATGTCGGCCTCGGTTTCGATGCTCACGATGAGGCTGTAACGGATGTTTCGTTTGTGGCAGCGATGCCAGGGGGATTCACGAGGCATGCTTCGCGATGCCCACCATCCTTTGACCGGAAAGACGGCAATGCAATCCATGGCAGCCAGATCGGCCGCACTGCCACGCCAAACATCCTGGGCCAAGGAACCTGCCTTCCCACGCAGCTTGTCTCCCAGGGCCCATCCAGGATCCGAGGAACCGTTGAAAGCGATGTCCGCATCCTCGTCGCCCTCCTCATCGTCTGCTACATCAGCAGAAACACGGTTCATGAAATCTGCCTCTGGCTGGTCCTTGTGTTTGACCTTAAACCGCAGAAGGCAACCTCCGTAACGGTAGCGGGAGCCGGGGATGCGGTTGCTGGCAGAGGGATTAGGAGCGGTGAAATATGACAGGGTGACACGCATGGTGCAGGTCGTGGCTCCATGCTGGCGTAGAAGATCGGCAGGCAGCTTGAGCTGATGAACATGACAGTCGTTCACGCTCGCGCTTCCCGCCGAGCCTGTATATGGACTCAACTCGTCCTGGCGAAGCAAAGTCACCTCCTGCTGGGAGCTATGACAGGCGCGTGCGGCGTCTGGGCAGCCAAATCCAAAACTGCGCAACATCTGAGTGAACCTATCGCGGCTCTGACGAGTAAAGGGACGATGGGGATCAAGGCCTCCAAGCATCTGATCCGTCCAACGTGCCGAATGCACCAGCAGGCCGCGAATCGTCTCAGGCCACAAAGCCGGGTATGTCGCCTGTATGGTGGCGGCGAGGTGTGCGGCCAGTGCCGCCGCTGCGCTGGTGGCGCGAAATGGAGCTAACGGACGATGCCCAATGGTGGCAGATGTGCTAAGCAGGTCGAGCGAATCCCTGCGCTCAACATCTCCCTGGGTAGTTCTGGCTACATTCCCCCCTTCCATGACGATTTCAGGCTTGATCGGCCAATGACCGTCCCATTGACACGAGGTGCGGCTGAAGGGGGACAAGCCGCCAGCGGGAGCCACAGGCGTAAGCAAGGTGGACTCCGCATCGGTCTCGAGGACGCGAGCCCTGTTTGTCATGGCTCCAACAGTGATGGCATTCCACGCCTGTGCCGGGTCTTCGATCTTTGATCGTTGGTTTATCTCGGGATGCCGGTATGAGGGATCAAAGGCATCCACGTTTCCTGCGGAGAGAATGATCAGCCGCTTTGGCTCACCTTCCTCTTCAGCGCCAAATGCACAATTGTCCACGGCTGCAGCCCAGGCCGAAGGCTCACCAAGAATCTCACCGTCGGCTGTGATGGCCATGACATAAACACGCAGCCGGCTTGGAGCAATACCTTCCGGTCTAGCAACCCCCTGAATCGTGACGGCTCCGTAGTTCTGCGGCTCATGGGGCAGGTTGGGATCAATGACTTTGACTCCCTCAAGCCGGTGCAACTGCTGCCAGGGCCCGTTATTCATCATGATACCACGCAAGTCAGCGTAAGCCGCCAGCCCGGCCATCAGTGTGCCGTGTCCAGTGCCTCCATGGGAGTCGCTGGGATCTCCATCACCAAAAATGGTGTGGTTGTCCGCCCCACCGAGGACAGGTTGCAGCAGGCGATGCCCGCTGTTGATGCCAGTATCGAGAATGCAAACCGCTGGAGAATGCCCTTCCGGTGGAAGGATGCGTTGAAGCGCAAGGTCGATCCACTCATGCTGTTCTTCGATGGAAAGATCGCTCAGCTCATAGTGCCAGGGTTTTGCAGCACGGATCTCGGCAAGAGTGTTGAGCAGATCAATGGAAGACTCCAACTGGCTGCGGGTGCTTCTAGCCACAAACACAATATGGTCCGGGAGCTTCAACTCTTCAGGCCGGAGAAAAATCTCCTGCCGCCGGGCAAGCTCTCGAAATACTGAAACATTGCCCTGCGGATAACGGCGCACCCATAGCTGCCACCAATGCTCTGCTTGATCCTCCGGCAGAGGGGCACGATCCGTCCACATGGAAACCAAAGCAGCTCGAGCGATCCGTGCCACGTTTGCCACCCAAGGGTTTGGCACATTTCCTTGCTCGGTTCGCTCTTCACCATAACGGCGAAACTTTTCCACCAAGGCGGTCAATTGGCCGTAAGGGACATGCAACAAGACGCGGGTGAATTCAGCACCGTCCGTCGTTTTGAGCAAGCGGGCCTGAAGCAGGGTAATATCATGCTCCCTACCTCTCGTGAGGCTGTGAACCTCAGTGGCAGACAAAGGAAAGCCCGGCTCCGAGTCGATTTCGAGGATGAGATCCACATTCCTGGGGAGGCCTTCCAACTCACGCTCTTCTCCGATGACTTCGAGTTCACGCTCAACGGCATCAATCTGTCCTGACAACGCCTGATAGTGAGCAGACCGCTCCACCCCATTATACCTCGGAACCACACGCTGACGCGCTGCTGCTCCAACCCTGCGCGGGTCGCTGGGAAGCATCAGGTGTCGCAGCGTTGGACGCGGGGACTGGAAAAACGGGAGCGGGGCGCTGGGCACAACGAATCGTTAATGGTTGAGGAACAGGCGTCTTTCTGTCAGCGCGGCGAGCAGCATTTCTGTAGTCACGGCTTTCTTCGTGCGCAGCAGCATTTCTTTCGTGGCTTCTTCGCAGGCACGTGTGATCTCAGCAAAGCTCAGGCCTTGGGCGGCCTTCACGATCTTTTCCCTGCTAAATCTGCCTGCGGGCACTCCCGTGAGCCGGACTTGAACCGTCTCCCAGATGTGGTCTGAATCCGGCAGTCCAAATTCGATCAGATCATCAAAGCGACGGTACAGTGCTTTATCGAGCCTGTGCCCCTGATTGGTGGCTGCGATCACCAAACTGTTGCTGGTCAGTTTCTCAATGAAGGCAAGGAAGCTGTTGAGCAAACGCCGCATCTCACCCACATCACCGGTAAAATCCCGCGTGTAGCCAATGCTGTCGAACTCATCAAACAGATAAACTGCGCGGGTGCGGTTCACGGCGTCGAAGATGATTCGGAGTTTGGTCAAAGATTCCCCCAGGTATCGGGTGATAAGACTGTCCAAACGCACCACAAACAATGGAAGCCCAAGGTCATTCGCTAGCGCCGCTGCTGTCATCGTTTTGCCACAGCCCGGCGGGCCGCTAAAGAGAAGCCGCTGACGAGGCCTGAGCCCATGTTGCTTGAGTGAGGAGAGGTTTTGTTGTTCTTCCAAAATGCGCTCGATCCGCTTTTTTAGGGGGTCCGACAGGATCAAATCACGGACCTTCCAGCCAGAATCCACAGGCTCTAAAAGTTCGGCCGCCTCACCTTGTGGCTGAGCCACGTGAAAAACCGTCGGCGACGCATTCGGCGTTGATTTTCTTCGCTTGGCCTGGTCCACGAGTTTCTGAATGTCAGCCGCCAGATTCTGGTGTCCCCGGCGTGCTTCAGCCGCTGCGACTTGGAGCGCGATGGCATAGAAGCGCTCGTCATCGTTGGAACCGTGACTTTGAAGCAGTGCTTTGATCTGGGTGGAAGTTGCCATGTGTGGCCAGTTTAGCAGATGGGAATCAAGAATTGAAGCTCAGAGCACCTTCCAAACTACAAAAATGCCCCAAGATTTGTGGACATGCTCAGGATTGGCGAGCAGCCTTACTCTCAAGGGGCGGATAGTTGGATGGTGGATTATCATGAGTGATGTGCAAAGGTTAACTGCAATCAGTTGCAAGGGTGGCTGTCATTGGGTGGCAGCATCAATCATTTGGTTGAAGTGCTGCTCCACCTTGGCGGCAAAGTCGGACTGGATTTCATACACGTCGCAGAACTCGGCAAAGGCCCAGCGGCCATGAGTGCCGAGGTGGTTCACGCCGGGCACCCAGTAGGTTTTCATGGTCTCGGCCTTCGCGACGGCATCCTGACCCCGGTAGCCTTTGATCTCGACGATGAGGTGAAGCAGGTCATGCGGGCCGTGACCGTCATCGACGAGAACGATGAAGTCCGGCAGGTAGCGGTGCATCTCACCGCCGTAGTGATAAGGGACTTCGAGGCCGAGGTTGTGATTCTTGGCGTAGGCCACGACTTTCGGATGATGCTCGGCCACACGGCAGAACTCGCCCTCCCATTCACTGTCGAGGATGATCCAGTTGATGTGGCATTTCTCCGAACTGGTCTCCCAGCGCAGCGTTTTGGACGTGGTGAAGCGGACATGCTTGGTGGAACCGATAGGATTGTAGGGATCTGGCAGGGCGGTGATGGGCCGCTTGTCCTTGAAATGGCGGGTGATGGCGGCGGCGATCTTTTCCGCGGCGAAATTGGCGAGCACCTTGTATTTGAGCTGGGCGGGATAGGTGCCGCCTTTGCAGTGCAGGTAGCCTTCCAGCCATTGCTTGGCGATGCGCTTGATCTGGCCGAAGAGCTGGAGCTGCGGCGACTCGTCCGGTGCACGCCACTTGTGCATGATGATGTGGGAGGTGAGCTCGTAGAGCACCTGCGAGGGGCGGACATCACCCGTGTGGATGAGGTTCATCTCCACCGGCTCGCCGATGATGCCTGAATTCAACACCTCCGCGGAACCAATCTGCTCCGGAGTAATCTCCATGTGGGACTCATCCGTGAAGGAGGCCTCCAGACGTTCATCCGGCAGCTCCACGCGATAACCGGAGATGCGCGGGAAGCGGATTTCCAAGTCGTCTCGTTCAGGGCGCACCGCTTTGACCTGAATCGTCTGCCGTGGTGTCTGCACCGGGGCCTCGACCGACTGTGCGGTGAAGTCGAACGGAATGCCAAAGACATCCGCATACTCGACACCAAACTTCCCGGCATCCGGGCCGTCCTCTTGAATCTGATACGACAGGCGGCGCAACGCGCGGCCCAGCACCTGCTCGCAAAGGAGCTGAGTACCGAAAGCACGAACGCCCAGCACATGCGTGACGTTGTTGGCATCCCAACCCTCCGTGAGCATGGCGACGGACACCACGCAGCGGATGTGCCCGCCGAGCTGGCCTTCCTTGCCCACCGTGTTCATCACCTCGCGGAGGATGTCTTGATCGGTGAGGTTCTCGGCCTCCTTCACATTGCCGGTGCGCTCGATGATGGCGCGGCGGAAGCGCTCCAATTCATCTGCCGCAGCATCTTTGAACTGGTCATCGAGGGCTTCGCCCGCCTCCAACTGCTGGCTGTCGATGAGCAGGGTGTTGGGCTTTGGCAGCGGTTGGCCGTATTGGTCGAAGTTGCTGAACAACGGGAGGCGGCCGTCATTGAACTCGCTGCTGCCATCGGCCTTGGGCGTTCGCCAGCCAGAGATGTAGTCATAGACGAGCTTTGAGGAGGCGGTGTTGTTGCACACCACAATAAAGCAAGGCGGCACGGCGGTGTTTTGCTCCTGCCACTTCTCGAAGGTCTTTTTGTAGTGGCCGTAAAGCGCCTCCAGCGCGGTCATCAATTGCGGAGGCAGGGACAGCGGGTCGAGAGAGCCGCTCTTGCTGCGACCGGACTTGGGCATCTTCTTGCCGATGTGCTTCCAAAGGTCGCGGAACATGGGTTGGTCCACGTTCGGCAGATTGTCGGCAATGGGCACACGAGGCAGCTTCACGATGCCGCACTCGATGGCGTCCATGAGGGAGAAGTCACTCATGGTCCAATGGAACATGGTGCCCTCGCGATAGCCGGAGCCCGCGAGGAAGAAAGGCGTGGCGGAAAGGTCGATGACACGAGTGAGGCCGAGCTTGCGCTTCACAATCTCCAGGCCGCTGATCCAAAGACGGGCGGCTTCATTTTCTTTTTTAGCATGCTCCTTGGCGGCCTTGAGGTCTTCGCCTTCAAGCTGGTTGCCCTTGTCGTCGATGAAGTCCTCATCCTTGGCTGCCTTTTCGCGGTAGCAGTGGTGCGCCTCGTCATTGATGACGAGGATGTTCTTCATGCCCATGAGGCCCGGCATGACACGCTGAATCATCTGCCCCTCGGTTTCCTGCGTGAGCAGATCCTCGCCTGTGCGGCCTTTGAGGAGCTGCTTGCCGCCTTTGGAGATTTCGATGCGCTCGCGCAGCTTGAACGCGTGATAGTTGGTGATGACGATGCTGGCCTTCTTGATCTCGTCATAGAACTCCTGCGGAACCAGCTCGCGGGTGGTGTAATAGTTCTCGCTATCGTTTGGAAGCAGCACCCGCAGACGGTCGCGGATGGTAAGACCTGGAGCCACAAGCAGGAAACCACGCGTGAACATCTTGCTGCCCGGACGGCGCACCGCATTGATCGTCTGCCACGCGATGAGCATTGCCATCACGGTGGTTTTTCCCGCACCGGTGGCGAGCTTGAGCGCGAGACGGCTCAGCTCAGGATTGGCCTCGGCATTGGCACTATCGAGGTAGGCGAGAATCTTCTTTCCCGGGGCAGTGTTGGGAGCCACCTCCGTGAGCCAGATGGCGGTCTCCACAGCCTCAATCTGGCAGAAGAACGGCCGCTGGTTGTTGAAGGGATGATGCCTCCAATGATGGAGCAGACGCTGTGTCTCCGGTGTGACCTGCCACTGATGCGGCTTTAACTCGCGCCATGTGTCCACCTGCGCACGCACCTGATTGATGATGGAGGTGGTCTCGTAATTCTGGTCCTGGATGGTTTCGCCCGCATCATCCATGAGCCCCAAATCGGCCTGCTGCGGTGCCGCTTTCTGCTTCTTCGACTTGGGAATGGGCGTGACAAACTTCGCCTTCCTGCGCTCATCGATGACCTTCTGAGTCGGCTGCCCTGAGTCGTCCAGCTCCCAATGCCGCCGAGGATATTCATACGGCGAGTTGAGGATGGGATGATCAAAGAAGGGGTTGGACATGCAGGTTCCGCGGCAGCTAGTGAATTTCCCGCATCCAAGCAGGGGATGCTGCGGATGGCAAGAAAGGGAGGCCGACGCGGTTCAATTTGCGTTCGGTCGTGACTTGCTGCTGCCGGTTGCCTCCCAATCAGTTATCCAACGGTCTAGATCGAAGTCGGCAAGCTTACTCTGGCGAGCCAAGTCTTTGAGCCAGCGGCCTGAACGCCGCTCGATGGTGTCGCGAGTTGTTTGAAAACAAGTGATCTCAGGTGGGCGGGCGGCGATGTCGGTGAGGGTGTTGAAGACGGCATAGGCGTTCTCGCCGAGTTCCTGCCGGTAACCGGTGAGGCGGGTGGCGAAGTCGGCGGTCAGGGCGTGGAGGGCCTCTTTTCGGGCCGGTCTATCCTCGGGTTTGGGATCGGGCAGGTGCAGGACGGTCTTCAGGGCCAGGGTGGACTGGTCGGTGGTCATGCTGATGCTACGGACGGTGGTGAGGAACTTGGAAAACTCGTCCCACATCTGCGGCAGGCTGCGACCGGTGATCTCGATTTGTAATTGAGCCAGCGCCTCCTTGCTGTGGGAGGCTTTGATGGTGGCGACCTCCTCCTCGAAGATGACGCCGTTGGAGCAGTGCTCGCGCATGAACCCGATGTCGAAGCGGAGGGCGCGGGCACCGTTGAAGCTGTTCGTCACCCGGAGGAACGGTGTGTAAGGATCAGATGTCCCGATCTCGCTGCCCATGTAGTTCAGCACATGGGTGCGGTGCATGAGGTCAATGTTGGCGTAGGTGAGAGTGCGCGGTGCGGAGGCTCTCTTTGCCTCCCACTCGACCGAAGACAGCCCAGGAAATGCTTTGCCACAAACCTCTTGTGCCAGACTCACGGCCTCCAGATTGGTGACCACGCGATAATCACGGCTGACAACGCCAAGCACGAGGCCGGTGCGTCGATTCACCAGAGCCTTCTTGCCGGGAATGTGGATGTGACGCGTCTGGCCGTTGGCGCTGATGAGCGCCTCGACCGGCACCTGATCCACATCAAAAAGAACATCCTGAATTGAGGTGTCGCGTTTCATGCGGGATCGTGCTGGTGCTGCCACCGTGTCAGCCGGCGTTGATGGCAGGCGAAATTTCCCAAACTGCCGAGCGCGAGCACCAGCGCGGGCGCCCATGCACCGAATGCTAATGCTGACATGGCGGCGATCAGATAGAGAAGTGTGCACAGCAGCAGCGGGAGGTGCTGCCGTGCTGTCGTCGTGTCGCCGATAAGGTCCTGCGATGACAGGAAACGAGTGACTTTGCGCACGATGCGCCGTGACCAGGGACGGCGGCGGTTGTTGACTCGCTCGCGCCATACGCTCGTCTCGGGCACAGCCCAACGCTCTGCGTTGTCTATCTCGGCTCCACGCCCGTCGCCTCGGTTCATGACTGCTTGCCCTCCTCTTCGCGCAGAATCTGATCGAGGGGCTTGGCGTCGTCGGCCTCCGCCGCGGCGTTCTTCACACCGGAAGACCTGAACCGTGAGGCGCGCACCTTGCGGGCAATAGCGCCGCCGGTGGAGATCACACCGCTGCAACTGAACTGGACATTGCCCGTGGAGGCGGCGTCGATCTGCATGCGTGCAGCGGTGGCGATGGCGTCCTGATTCGCGGCGAGGAAGAAGAACTCCCAGCCTTTCTCATCGCGGTGCAGGCGAATGAGATCGCCAATGTGCTGGATGGTGTATTCGCGGGAGGCATTCTCTTCGCCGTCGGTGAAAATGGCGACGATGACTTTGCCGGGACGCTGTTCCTCGGGGAGCGCCTGAATGCGCTGGCCGGTTTCCTTGATGGTGCGGCCGATGGCATCGAGCAAGGCAGTGCTGCCGCGCGGGACGTAGGTGGCGGCGGTGAGTTCCGGAACGTCCTGCACGGGCCGGGCGGACACCGGAACCTCGTAGGCGTCGTCGAACTGCACGAGGGTGAGGCGGGCGTCGCCGGGGACATCGAGCTGGGCTTTGACGAAGCTGTTGAAGGCGGCGACCGCAGGCTCCTGCATGGACTGCATGGAACCGGAGCGGTCGAGAACGTAGGCGATTTCGGTGAGGAGCGGATTCATAACGCCGCGACTCTCCCACAGGGGGTGGGACATCTGCGGGGTGACACACGAAAATATCTGTCCATGTTCGCCGCCATGAGCCGCTCCACCACCCGACGAAGCCCTGCATCTGACTCTGAATGCCTGGCCGAATCACCGCCGCGAACGGGGGCGAGTCGGCCGGCTATGTGGCGGGTGATCGAGATCCACAAGATCATCCGCGCCGGGCGTTTTCCCAACTGCTCGACACTGGCGGCGGAAATCGAAGTGACACCGAAGACCATCCAGCGCGACATCAGCTTCATGCGTGATCAGCTTGGGCTGCCTCTGGAATACCACGCGATCAAGCACGGCTACTATTACACGCAGGAGGTGCACGAGTTCCCGATGCTGCAGCTCTCGCGAAACGATCTGGTGGCGCTGTTCCTGGCGCGGCACGCCTTGGAACCGTTGCGCGGCACACGCATGGAGCGCATGCTGGCCGACAGCTTCAGCAAGATAACCGAGGCCTGTCCCGGCGAGGTGTCCATCGCGTGGCATGAGTTGGATGATGCCTTTTCAGTGAAAGCCGCCGGCGTGTTGGCGGCGGACGTGACGTTGTTTGGCGATCTGTTGGATGCTGTGCGCGCCTGCCGGGAGGTGACCTTTGACTATCACAAACTGACCTCAGACAAACCGGAGCGGCGCACGGTGCGTCCCCATCACATCGGCCAGATCGAGCACGGATGGTATGTGATCGCGTTTGACCCCGCACGAAACGCCATGCGCACCTTCGCGCTGCAACGCATCTCCAATCTGCAGGCGAGCAAGACGAAGTTCACACGCGAGGCGGGATTCAATGCACGTGATCACCTCGGGGGAGGCTTTGGAGTGTGGAGCTATGCCGGAGATCAGAAGCGCAAACACGAGGTGCACGTGCGCTTCGAGGGCTATGCGGCTCGTGTGGTAGCGGAGCGGCAATGGCATCCGACGCAGGCCATCCGCAAATTGAAGCCCGACGGCAGCGTGATCGAGTTTCAGGCAGACCTGTCAGGCCTGGAGGAAATCACCCGCTGGATTCTGAGCTGGGGCAGCAAGGCGAAGGTTCTCGGGCCGCCTGAGTTGAAGCAGCGGGTGGCGCAGGAGGTGGCGGGGATGAAAGCGGCTGACGGACATTCAGCCACATCCTGAAGGCACCTTCGATCCAACCGGCAGACATCGCCCTCAACATACCTTGCATCTTCCAGCAATGTTCCGAACTTCATCCGGTAATGCGCATATCCACCGCAACTCCCCCCTCTAATGCTTCTGGGGAGATTGGCGGTGTCAAAATGGCGAAGCGGCGAACCTTTGTCAAATCCGCCACATTTTAGCACCTCGTTTAGCAAAGCCTCTCATTCCACCGCCTTCCCCTACGCAAGCGTGATTTCACGTTCGTTGGTAGAACACGAGCTTCCCAAGCTTGATACGTGGGTTCGATTCCCATCACCCGCTCCACTTCTTCAACGAGGGGGTTCAAACCGCCGCATTAGGCTGTCCCCGTTGTCATCGAGCTTGGCGTCATAACCAAGAAATTCCCCCCTCGTCCCAAAATACTGCGCCGCAGGCATCGCGGGATGATCAGCATGCTTTTGCAATTCATTGAAGTAAGTCACGAAATGCTTGTTCGCTGACAGCGTGCGTACGAGCAGCTCCGCATCGAGCTTCCCGGGGGTGGTTTGGTGCCTCTTTGCAAGCGCAGCAGCAAATCCAGATGCTTCGCCGGTCTGCATCCAGACCGGTTCGAGACGCACCGAACCCCACGCGACATGCGTGGCGCTGAGACAGACGGGGACGAGCAGGTTGTCGATGTCCTTGGGCAAGATGCAGCGATACGGCACCTGCGCGGGGCGTGACTCCTCGGTGAGGATGAGTTTGCCATCGTAATCATAGCCGGGGCGGCGGTCGGTAGTGCAGTCGTGCGAGTCCATCGACCAATCGGTGAACGCGATGCTGTCGGCATGCACGGGCGGGCGTGCCTGGCCGGGCGCGGGCCTGTTGTCGTGCTCGGTGAAGACGTAGCGGCCCACGATGCGTCGCGCCTCACGGACATACATCTCGTAGGGCAGGTTGTGGTTGTCGGGGAATTCGTCGAGCGGCAGACCGATGCGACGAAAGCCCTCGCGTTTCGCAGACGGCACGGATTCGTCGTTTTGCAGGAAATACATCAGGCCGAGCGCGAAGTTCGTGTGTCGCGCGATGATCTTCTCGCGCTCCGGCCAGGTCGCTTGGGGATACGCGTGGTTCTCGCCCGGCAGAATGGCGCTGTTGAAGCTGCTCTTGCCGTTCATCGAGCCCGCGCCCATGCCCTTGCGATTGTAGTTTACATACTCGTCGCGGTTGTAGCCGGGCGGCTTCTCGGGCAGGCGAAAGTTGCCCGGCTCATTGGTCAGGCAGAAGCGATGGTTGTAGGCCTGGATCGCGCCATCCGCACTGTGCGGACTCGTTGGATCGATGCTGCCCTGTACGTGAGCGTAGGTGTGAAGATTCAGCCTGCCTTCGAGCACATCCTTCGGACCCTTCTTCGACTCGATGTTAGTGAAAACCTTGCCCGCATGCGGTTCGCCAAACTCCTCGCGGCTCTCACGCCCGACGCGACACGGCACCTTCGCCACCGCAGCGAGATCGGCTTCATAAGTGGCATCGACAAATGTGCCGCTACTCACGCGAATGTCCTTCGTCGTGCCGTATTCTCGCAACGTGAGCGTTTTCAGCAACGCACTCTCCCGCGTGACGTCCGACGGATAGTGCGACAGCAGCGTCGTGATGTTCTCCTCCGCCGAAACGAGTTGGTTGAACAAATGCTCGGCCACCGACGGTTCAAAGCGGCTCATCGGGTAATGCGACTGCGTGTAAAGCGCCGCAGCGAACTGCGGCGACTTCTCGCCATAGGTCTCGCGGTAGTAGTCCTCGATCATCTTTGCGTATTCGTTGAACACCGGCGACCTCGGCCCGCCATAAAGCGCATCCCACTGCATCAGCCCGTTCGTCAGCATGCCGCCGATGTGCCGGTTGTGCTGCACGAGCAGCACGCTCAGCCCTTCCCGCGCCGCACGAACCGCACACGCGATGCCTCCCGGCGTCCCACCGACGACCACCACGTCAAACGCCTTGCCATCCACCTCCGCAGCCGTGCTGGACCGCACCGGCATCACCTTGAGCGGCACACGCGCGGCCTTCGTGGCCGCTGGTTTGACCTTCTTCTCCGGCAAAGCCTTCCACATGCTCAGCAGCGCTTCGCCACGTGTCCGTTCAAGTTTCTTTGGCTCCGCCGCTTCGGCCTCACGCACGGCTTTGATGAGTTCCATTGGTTTCAGCGTGCCTTCGCGCATCGCCGTGAGCCCTTTGCCCCACGCATTGCGGACGCTTTCTGTCAGGGGTTCATCGAGACGGGCGTTGTAGTCGGCAAAGAAGCCCTTCGTGGCAAAATACTGCGCTGCGGCCACTCGTGGATCATCGGATGCCACGTCCACGTCATTGAAGAAGCTCAGCATGACATGACTCGCGGCGATTTTGCGCAGCAGCAGATCGGGATCGAGCGCCGCAGGCGTGACTTTGTATTGAATCGCGAGCGCGGCGGCATGTCCGGCGGATTCACAGAGGTTCATCCAGGTCGGCTCCAGTCGGATCGTGCCCCAGGCGACGTGCGTGCTGCTCAGGCACACGGGCACGAGCAGATTGTCCAATCCCTGCGGCAGGATCGCGCGATACGGCACCTGTCCGGGGAAGGTCTCCACATCGAGCATCATTTTGCCTTCCTCCAGCGTGCCTGAAATGTGGCGCGGCGTGCAGGCGTGCGTGTCGAGATACCACTCTGTCACGCCGATGCTGTCCTCATGCACCGGCGCACGCTGCGAGTCGTCGGCAAGCATCGCGTCATGCTGCGTGAAGATGTAGCGACCTGTGATGCGACGGGCCTCGCGCACATAAAACTCATGCGGGCGATGCCCATTGTCGGTGAACTCGTCCTTCGCCAACCCAAACTCGCGCCACGACTTCTGCCGCTCCGGCTCCACCGACGGATCGTTCTGCAAAAAGTAGAGCAGCGCCATCGTCGCGTCCCAAAACGTGTCCATGATCTTCTGCCGCCCGGTCCAGTCAGCCTCCACGTAGTCCGTCTGTAATCCCACAAGCTGCGGACGATTCCATCCGCGTTTCGAGTTCGGGATCGGCGACACGATGGAGCCGTGCTCGAGCAGTTTGAGCTTCTCAGGATCGTAGTCGGCCGGTTTTTCGACCGGCAGCCGGTTCGCCGGATCGGAGCTGAGGATCGTGCGGTAGTTAAAGGCCTGCACATTCCCATCCGCCTCGCCCGTGCTCTCCGGCTGATGGATGCGCTGAAAGCCGCTGAACTTCCGCAGCTTGAGCCGGTGATGCAGTTCCGCCACTCGTGCCAATTCCGGCATCTGCGCCGACTTCACCGGCGACATGAAGATCACTCCCGCATGAGGCTCATTGAACTCACTCCTTGCCTCGCGTCCGATGCGATATGGAACCTTCGCCATCGCCGCGAGATCGCCCTCGTAGCTGCAATCCGCGAAAACCTTCGCCTGCACCTCGATGGCTTCCACATTGCCCCACAAACTCATGAAACTTGCCGATTGAATCAAAGCCCCCTCGCGCTTCACCGCTCCGAGCACGCGATGCGTGATCACGTGGATGCGTTTCTCCCTCGCGACCAACTCGGTGAGAATCTTCTCCGCCACCTTCGGCTCAAACTTCCCGTTCGTGTGCCCGCTTTTGCCCGGCAACGCATCGCGATACTGCCGCGAGTGCTCGCCATAGGTTGTGCGGTAGTGCTCAAAGATCGCCTGTCTTGCCTCATCATAAATCGGCGCCCGCTTTCCCTCCCAAAGCGTGTCCCACACGCCAAGCCCATTGGAGAGTATGCCACCGAGATGATCATTGTGATTCACCAACACCACGTTCAGCCCCTCACGTGCTGCCCGCACTGCCAGCGCGATACCGCCGGGAGTGGCTTCATAGACGCAGAGGTCGGACTGGATCGTTTCAGCAAGGGCCGATGCTGCTAACGAAAGTGAGAGAACGGCGATAAGTGGTTTCATGCTATTCCTCCGGCTCCGGCGTGAGTTTCAGCGCGAGGCTGCGGAAGTTCTTCACGCGATGGAATGTGGCGTGATCGGCATCGTGCTGGTTGGGCGCGTTAATGCTGCTGCGTGCGATGATCGCGAGGTCGTCGCCATCGATGACAGGTCGCGCATACATGAAGGACTGCGAGATTTTGCCCGCCTGCGCCACGCAGCCGGCTTGGAACCAGTTCATGCCATCGAGACCATACATGAGCATGAGAAAGCGGCGGTCATTGCCGCCCACGCCGCTGGCAAAGGCGACGTTGCCGCGTTTCTCGCCGTCCTGCCACCAATCGTAGGCGCCCTGGCTGTCCACGACGAGGTTCGCCGTGGCCCAGAACAGCTTCGATTTGTCATCGTAGATGATGCAGAACTTCAACTGGCCGCCGGGCATCGGATGATACTGCCTGAACTTCAGCTCGATCGGTCCGCCCTTGTCCTCAAAGTCGAGCACAGCGGCGAGTCCGGCGGTGGACTGGCGTTTCGGCTTCACTGTCATCATCACGCGCAGCTTGCCCTGCACCTCGATGACATTGGGCTCCAGATACTGGCTTGTGAGCTTGTCGAACTTCGGATTCGTCAACGCATCGGGCACACCGGGAAACGGCAGGGGCTCGGACAAGCGCCACGCCTTCGGATTCATCGGATCGTCGCTCAAATCGCCCGCGATGATGCGCGGTCCGCGCAGCTTTCCGAGTGCGAGATCATCCGTGGCCCAGTAAAGCCGGTCCGCCTTCTGCACCATGCCCGTGTGGCAGTTCCAGAAGTGCCCCTGAAACAACGTCACCGGCTCCGACCACGTCTTGCCACCATCGGTGCTCTTCAAGAGCAGCAGATCATCGTTGCGCACCTTCGTGCCGCCCTTGTTCGCGAAGAGAAAAAGCTCGCCCTTATGAATCCACGGCGCGGCCGAGTAATACGGCAACTCCGACACCTGCGCCCAGTTTTGTCCGCCATCGCTGCTGCGCAGAATGTGCGTGCGGCTCTGCGTGGCCCGTCGCTCGGCGCTCCACTCGTTACGCGGCACCACAGGCACTACCGCAATGAGTGAGCCATCATTCATCCGCACCAAGCCAGGTCCCTCGACATAGCGCTCGCGATCTGGATTGTGAAACACGATGCGGTAGTCCTGCGCGAGCGGCTTCGCCTGCGCGTGAATGAGCACTGGAGTGAGCAACAGGCAGGAGAGAAGAAGCGGTTTCATGAGTCAATCGATCACGTAGCTATAGAGGTCTCCATTCAGCAGATGGAATCGGAGACGAATGGACTTGCCTGCGGGAAGCGCGTCTGTGGTCTTCCAGCGGACGGCCAGCTTCACCGAATCGCGCTTTTCGATCATGCTGGTTTCCTTCTCGTAGCCGGGGATGACTTGTCCGGTGGCATCGATCACCTCCACGGCGACACTGCCGCTTTTGACATCCGCGTTCACCGTGAGATTGCTGCCTTCAGGGACAAAATCATGCGTTTCGATGCTCCCAGGTTTGTCCTTGGCTTGCAACGAAGCCAAGCCATCGATCCGCCACGCGGCGCGGGCGATGGACTGCTCTTTTTCCGGTGCCAGACCACCGTGCGGCGTCGTGGAGGCCGTGTAATACATCCACATCTCGTCACCGACGATGACAGGCGCGTTGCACAGGCCAAAAATGCTGCCGGCATCATAGGCATGAGGCCCCAGCGGGATCACCGGACTGCGATCCGAGCATCGGTGCCAATGCCGGCCATCGCGGCTGGTGACGAGTTGCACATCGATGATACCGGTGGCGGATCTTTTGCGGCCATTCACCTCGTCATTGCCGAACAAGGCGGACGGCGGCTCGACGCGTCGGAAATGGGTGACAAAGCCCAGCCATTGGCCCGCATAAGGAAACGCGGAGAGGTTGTAGTATTCCGAGTAAGTGCCGCCCTTCAGCTTGCGCGTGGCTTTGTTGTCCACCTCATCGGCCACCACCACAGGATGCGGCTCGGACCAGTGCTTCATGTCCTTGCTGACCGAGAGAAAAATGTGGCGGATGCCGATCACCCGTGGATCGCCCTGACGCTTGTGAAAGGCGAGGTATTCGCCCGTCACCGGGTCCTGCGAGAGCGTGATGGTGTCGCAGCCGAGCAGGATGGGCTCGGGATCCACCTTCCAACGCAGGCCATCGGCGGAATGCGCCGCGTAATACAGGCGCTGCGTTTTGTCACGATACCAATCCACCATCTCAAACTTGTCCTTGAGCCGCTGTAGCTTGGCGTCGTCCACTCCCGTGCTCGCATTGCCGACCGCTTTGTAGCGCTTCGCCGGGTCCGTCTCGAACTTGTCCTCGATGATGCTGGGACTGTGCAGGCGCAGATCGGTTTCATTGTTCGCACCCTTCACATTCAAAACCGGGCGCTCCCAGTGAATGCCGTCGCTGGAGGTGGCATAAAGCACGCTGCCCGCATCGGCATACCACATCCTAAAAGAGCCGGTTTTTTCATCACGCAGCACCGTTCCGTAAATGTTCACCCGCTTGTCGATGATGCCGCCCTCGGTCCTCACTTCCCAAGGCATTTCAGCCGTGAGCACCGGGTGCTCCAGTTTCCTCGCCGGGTGGGTGACACGCGTGACTCCTTGCTTGCTTCGAATCATGACGCTGTCCACGAAGAGCTGCTTTTCACCCTTCTTCAAAACCGGCGCAGGTGGGCGTTTGAGTGCGGCTTCTTGCGCGGTCAGCGTCAAAGCACCGACAGAGAGGACAAAAGTGAAAAGTCGCTTCATGGCTTACTTGGTGTTCAACGTGTTCCAGAGGCTCAGCAGCCTTGCGCCACGCTTTTCAGCCGTGGCGGGTGATTTTTGGGCCTCTGCGTCGTAAACGGCCTTCGCGAGCTGCATCGGCTCCAACGTGCCTTTTTGGAGTTCTGTGAAACCATTCTCCCATGCGGCCTTCACCGCCTCGGTGAGCGGAGCATCGAGTTTGGCATCGTAGCTGGCAAAAAAGCCCTTCGTGCCGAAATACTGCGCGGCGACTACTTGCGGATCAGTCGAGGCCACATCCACGTCGTTGAAGAACGAGACCATCACGTGGCTGGTGGAGAATTTGCGGATCAACACTTCGGGATTGAGCTTCGCGGGCGTTGTTTGGGCTTTCACGGCCAGTGCGGCGGCTTGGCCGGCACCTTCGCCGAGCTGCATCCAGACGGGTTCGAGGCGGATGCTGCCCCAACCGATGTGCGAGGCACTGATGGCGACGGGGACGAGGAGGTTTTCGACTTCGTTCGCGAGGATCGAGCGATACGGCACCTGCGCGGGGCGGGATTCTTCGCCAAGGAAGAGAATGCCGTCGGTGTTGCCGCCGGGTGCCTTGCGTGGCAGGCAGGCGACGGAATCGACGGGCCAGTCGGTCATGGCGATGCCGTCCGAATGGATTGGGGCGCGGGCAATGCCTTCGGCGATGACGTTGTCCTGTTCTTTGAAGACGTAGCGGCCGACAAGTCGTCGCGCCTCGCGGACATAGATCTCGTAAGGCACGTGGTTGTTGTCAGGGAACTCATCGGCGGCGAGTCCATAGTTCGCGAACTGCTTGCGCTCCTTCTCCGGTGCTTCTGGATCGTTTTGCACCCACCAGAGGTGCATGAGCATTGCGTCGAGATAGCGCTTTGAAATCGCTTCGCGCGTGGGCCAATCGGCACCGGGATACTCATTCTGAGGGCCAATGAGGCGTCCGCCGTTCCACGCGACCTTCTTGTTTGGCAGGTTCGGCACGAAGCCACTGCCCGTGGCCGATTTGGCGATGGCGAGATCGAAGTTTGCGGGCTTCTCGACCATGATTCGATTGGTCGGATCGCGTGTGAGAATGAGACGGTAGTTGTAGGCCATCACACTGCCATCGGCCTCGCCGCTTTGCGGGCCTTCGACGATGTCGGCGGTGGCATGGCTGTTGTAGCGGATGTTCAGCGTGCCTTCATCTGCAGCCTTCGGAAAACCACGCTGACCTGGCTCCTTGTGGCGTTCCTGCGTGTAGATCACGCCAGCATGCTTCTCGCCGTATTGCGCACGGGATTCGCGGCCAATTTGCGTTTTCACACCGGCCACGGCCATCAAATCGCCCTCATACATGCCATCGGCGAAAACCTTGCCGCTGACCGTGATCGTCTTCTCGCCATGCATTGGCTTGAGCGTCACATTTTGGAGCAAAGCGCCATCGCGCTGCGCTTGAGTGACGATGTGCCCGAGTAGCACGGTCAGCGTCTTCTCCTTGGCGACCATCTTGTTGAAAAGCATCTCCGCGATGCGTGGCTCGATCTTCGGACGATCAATGTGCGCACGGCTCGTCTTGCTCGGCATCGACGCAATGTGCTGCGGCGATCCTTCGCCGTAGGTCTTCGCGTAATACTGAGCCGCGCCCGTGATCATCTCGCCATAGATCGGCGAGCGCAGACCATCATACGGTGCCTCCCAGCCGCCCGCACCGCTGGTGACAAAGCCACCGAGGTGCTGCGTGTGATTCACCATTAGCACGCTCAAGCCCTCGCGTGCCGCACGCACCGCACAGGCGATGCCACCCGGCGTTCCACCGATGACGACGAGGTCATACGACTTGCCATCCACGTCCGCTGGCTTGGCCGCGCTCTTCAAAAGCATCGGCGGCGGGATTTTCACCGGTGTGTCCTCGCTCGCCTTGGTTGCTGGGAAACCGGCATCGGTCCGCGTGTTGCGTTCCGCGATGGCCTCAGCCTCCGGCACGATTTGCAGCCCATCGACGACCACATAGCCGTCCGCGCCTGCATTGGAGATCTCGATACTGCCCGACTTGCCTTTGGCGAAGGCGAACACGCCCAACGAGCGCGGAATGCCATCCTCCAGGCACGCCTCGCGCTGATTTTGCGTCACCGTTTTCTCGCCGTCGGCACAGCGGATGGTGATCTGCACCTTCTGGGCGCGATTCGTGGCATGGACGTAAAGCAGACGCACTTCGTATTTGCCATCGCTCGGGATCTCCGGCGTGAAAGTAGCAATCGCAGTCTTGCTGCGATCCGCCGTGCGATAAGTAGAGGAGACAAGCGATGAGAGTCTGTCACTTACGATCCAAGGTCCAGTGAACTCCGCCGCGTCGTCATCGAGCACGATGCCTGCTGATTTTCGTTCCGCGGTGGTCGGCGTCGTCTTGTCGGCCTTGTCCGTCTCCGCGAGCGTGAAACGCGTGCTCACGACCGAGTTCTGCTCGGGACCTTCGCGATACTTGATGTAGGTCGTTGCGACGACCGTGCCATCCGGCAGCAGTTCGAGGCCCGGATAGCCGCAATCGCTGGCTTTGTAGCTGTGCAGCAGCTTGATTCTGTATTCGCCGTCCTTCCCGCTGACGATGTCCTCGTAGCGACCCACCCACGCGACGAAGTGATTCTTCGTCGGACTTTTCAATCCGGTGTCGCGGAAGGCGATTACGAGCCGCCCATCCTTCGCATACACTGCTTTGTGCCGGTCACCGTGCAAGCCAAGCGGCAAGGCCTTCACCTCCGACCACGTCTTGCCCTCGTCATTGCTCGTGATGAAATGCGCTGGCTCCGTGCGGATGTTTTCGCGGAAGAGGCAGAGCAGTTGTTTGCCATCGGGCGAACGAATCACCTCCGGCTCACAGGGCTTCAAATCGCCGAGATCAACGAGGATGCGCCACGGGCTCCACGTCAGTCCGCCATCGGTCGATTCGCTCTGCGTGACGACATTCGACCGTTTGTCCTTCATTTCGCCGGGCCGTCGGATGTTCGAGAGGCCGATGAGCTTCTTCCCGTCCTCCACCGGCATGATCGTGCAAAACGGCATCACGCACACGAGGCCATTGCTGTGCATTGGCGACCACGATTTGCCTTCATCCGTCGAAACCGACTGGTGCATCGTGCCATCAGGCCCCTGACCGGCATATACGATCAGCCGAGTGACGCCCTGTGGATCAGTGAGGCGATAGATCGCAGGGCAATTTTTGACCTTCCACCAGTTCTCCGGCACCGGCAGCTCCTCGCTCCACGTTTTGCCGCCGTCATCGCTGCGCTTCAACGGCCCCGCCGTGCCTCCATGACCATGCGTCCACACGCAGAACATCGTCTTGCCATCCGGCATCAGCAGCGTCGTCGGATGGCCTTGATAGACCTCCGCCGTGCCTTGGGCGACGATGACATGCCGCTGCGTGTCCTGCGATAAATCGACAACGGGCAGCGGTGATGCGGCCTGAGCGCTTGAGAAACACAGAAGAGCTAAAAGGACCTGAAGCGAGGTTGAAAACTTCATGGCTAATACACGTCACCTCCGCTCCCCGCTTGCTGGTAAAAGCGGCAGACCACCGGCCCTCACTCTTTTCGCCACACGTTGCCCGATTGCTCCACGATCACATCCTTGCCGCGTGCGACGACATCCTGGTTCTGGTGATGAATGACGCAGTTCGTCACGCGGTGTGTCTTGCCGTCGAAGAAGAAGGCTGTATTCACATTGTGATGCAGTTCGCAGTTCGTGTAGGTGGTCACGCTGTCGCCCACATCGGCCACGCCGCCTGCCGAGGAGCCGTTCCAGGCGATCTCGGAGTCGAACACATCCATCTGCACCGTTTCGTGTGCGCTGATGCCCTCATCGCCATTGGAAAAGGCCTTCACGTTCTCGATGCGCACCCCGATTCGGTTTCCGTGGATGTTAAAGCCGTCGTTCGCGGCGTGCCTGGCGACAACATTGCGCACCGTGATGTAAGAGCATGCGATGCTGACACAACTCTCCAGTTTCGATGGCAATTGAATGATGCGTCCACCACCCGCTGCCTTCTCCTTCGGCCAGCGGAAGTAAACCGAGCCGTCCTCTGACCAGCCCATCTGCCCCGGTTTCAGATTCACCAGGGCCACGTAGATGATCTTTCCTTCAACGCCGGACGTTTTTTCAGCCGCACGATCACGAATGATGCGCACCGGCACTTCGTCGATGAACAATCCAGCACGCTGTTCATCAGCAACGGGCGGAAGATTCGGCACGGGACCGTGTGAAGACCAAACATCGCCATTCTTCACCCAATCGCGATCTGTGATGTCCTTGCCGAGATCGATGATCATTCCCTTGCCATCAAACACCGCCGGTTTCTCCGGCGCGCCGCCTTGCGAGAGGATCAACGGTTTGCGACGAATTTCCTGGGCTTGAATCGAGACGATGGTGATCAAGAAGCAAAGAAGCAGACGCATGGTCGTGGATGAACACTCGAGAACGTCACGCTCTATCACATGGCGGCCTCAATGTCCCTGCCCTTTGCCAAACTTCCACTCCAGCACCTGCCCGTCCTTCTCCAGTCGCGGTTTTAGCTTCGCGTAATCCACATCCTGCACCGTCACGCCATCCTCAATCGCCTGCACGGCGGCTGTCGCAGCGCTCTGGCTTGTGCACATGAAGACCGGCTCCATGCGGATGCTGCTGAAGGCAGTGTGGCTGGCGCTGAGCGCAAAGGTGACGAGCAGATTCCCGCATTCGCTCTTCTTCGGCACGATGGCATCGTAGCCGATCGGGTAAGGCGGCGCTCCATCGCGTCCACCAGCCGTCTTGCCCTCACGCGTGACCACGCCATCCTTCACAATGCGACGAATCTCGTGCGTATCGGTTCCATAGCTGCCGAGGCCCACGCATTTCGGCGCGAGCTTCCGACCAAACGTGTGATGCTCCGTCAGCACAAGGTCGCTGACCATGCGACGCGCCTCACGCACGTAGATCTGGTGCGGCCAGCCGCCATTGTCGGTAAACTCATCCTTCGGCAAACCGAAGCGCCGCATGTCCTTGCGCACCTTCTCCGGCACGCGTGAGTCCGTGGCGAGAAAATGCAGCAGGCCACGATGGTAGTTCTCATGCTGCTTCGCGATTTTTTCGCGCTGCGCATACGTCGCCTCCGGCCAGGCCCATGAGGCGCCGGGCAGATTGCCGCCGAAGGTCGCTGTGTTGAAGTCCCACTTGTCATTCGGCAGCGCATCGTGCTTCGAGAACCAGCGCAGGTCCATGTCGTCCCCGTTTGCGATGCACGCCTCGATGAAACGCACCACGATCTCGTAGCGCCTCGGATCGTAGTCCGACGGCGGCGTGATCGGGATCATGTTCGCCGGATTGGTGGTCAGACAAAGACGGAAACAGTAGGCCTGCACACCCGGCGCAGGATCGCCCGGCTTGCCGGGATCGCCTTCCTGGATCAGGGGCAGCAACCCGCTCTTCGGATCGCCCTTCACCACATACGGATCGAGTGGAAAATCGCGGTCCCACACGCCGAGACCGTTTTTCAAACGGCCCGTCGGCCCCGGTTGCTCGAAACCCATGCGCGGCGCAAACCTCTCGCTGTAATGGATACCATTGCAGCTCTCACCATACTTCGCGTTGCCCTCGCGCATAAGCGTGTAGCTCACGCCTGCCTTCGCCATCAAATCGCCCTCGTAGGTGCAGTCGATGAACATCTTCGCGCGAAACACGGTGCCGTCCTCCGTGACAAACTCGGAGATGCACGCTCCATCCTTCTTTGTTGATGCCAGTCGTGCGTTGAAGTGCACCTTCACGCCCGCCTCGCTCGCCATCGTCGTAAAAACCTCCTCAGCCTTGTGTGGCTCGATCGCATATGCACCACCTGTGGCGGGACCGCCGCCCTTGCTCTCGAATGCCTTGTCCCATGCGAGCGTCACGCCCACGGTTGCCGCCAGCTTCGTGAAGTACTCACGCGCAATGCCGCCCACCGAACGTGGATCGCCAATGTCCACCGCGCTGAGCCCGCCGCTCGTCATGCCGCCGAGGTGTCGTCCCGGCTCCGCAATCACGACCGACTTCCCCATCCGAGCGGCCTGCACCGCCGCCGCGACTCCGCCGGACGTTCCGCCATAGACACACACGTCCGATTCCACCACCGCAGCAGCGGCAAATGACGACAGAAGGGCAAAGGCGGACAGAAAAGTCTTCATGAAATTGGTTAGTTGGAGACGAACCAACCGTGCGTGCCTTGCTGGTCAAGAGCCCTGACCAACAGCGAGATCGACAAACAGAAACGGACTCACGCAGGAGGTGATGTTCGCGAGGTCGTTGCTGTAGATCACCCGAAACGGCGCTTTACGCGTCGCATCCACCGCCAGCAGCGGCGAGGCGGCGAGAGTGTGGATGAAATGGCGGCGCTTCATTCGGCGGGCCATGCAACGCGTCATTTCGCCTGGCTTTGCAGGAACTCGCGCTCGGCATCGCATTGGGCGAGATCGGCGGCGCGTTGATAGGCGGCGCGGGCTTCGGCGGGACGGCCGAGTTTGGCGATGAAGCTCGCACGAATGGCGTGGTAAAGGTGCTGCGCTTCGAGCGAGTGGCGATTGGGGATGCTTTCGAGCGCTTCTAATGCCTCTCGCGGCCCACGCACGCGGGCGAGAGCCACGCTGCGGTTCATGGCGACGATGGGCGTTGGCTTGAGGAGCAGGAGTTGATCGTAGAGACCGAGGATGCGTGTCCAATCGGTGCTCGCTTCATCGGGCGCGAGACAGTGACAGGCGGCGATACCGGCTTCGAGATGATACGAGCTGATGATTTCGCCGGTGGATGCCGCGCCGAGCGCGAGGATGCCTTCCTTGATAAGTCGCGTATCCCACTGGCTTCGATCTTGATGATGCAGGCGCACGATTTCGCCCGCGAAATTCACGCGGACACGCAAACGGGCCGCGTTGAGGCACATCAGCGCGAGCAGGGCCTTCGTAGCCGGTTGCGAGGTCATCGGATGCTCAGCGAGCAATCGCGTGAGGCGCATGGCCTCGTGACAAAGCTCCTCGCGGATGAGTCGGTCACCGGAGGAGGCTTTGTAGCCTTCGTTGAAGAGCAAATAGAGCGCGGCGAGCACGCCATCTAGTCGCTGTGGCAGTTCGCTGGCATCGGGAACGGCAAAAGGCAGTCGCAGATCGCGGATGAGCTGTCGCGCACGCACGAGTCGTTTCGCGATGGCGGCCTCGCTGGTGAGAAAGGCCGCACCGATCTCCGCCGGGCTCAATCCGCACACGGTGCGCAAGGCGAGTGCGAGCTGCGCCTCGATGGAGAGCTGCGGATGAAAGCACACGAAGAGCATGCGCAGCGTGTCATCGGCCAGGACGTGCTCGTCGGAAGGTTCATCGCGTGTGAGCCAGCGTTCCTGCTCGGCGGTGATCTGCGCTTCTTTGCGTTGCCAGTTGTGTTCACGACGCAAGGCATCGAGTGCGAGGTTTTTCGCAGCCTGCGTGAGCCATGCGGCCGGATTGTCGGGAATGCCGCGATAAGGCCACGTTTGCAAGGCACGCACGAGTGCCTCTTGAACAACATCCTCGGCGAGTTGCAGTCGATGCGTGCCGAGATGCGCGGCGAGCGAAGCCACCAGGCGCGCTCCCTCATGGCGGAAGAGATCATCCGCCACGAGACTGGGACTGCGCTCGCCATGCTGGCTCATGGTTCATCCTTCCGCGGACGGTCCGCCTTCAACAAGCAGCGCGAGATGCAGCAGCGATTCCTGCCAGCCGAGGTAGCACATCTCCTCGGGGATCACGGCAGGCACACCGGCCTGGGTGACGCTCAACTCGGTGCCGCAGGAGACGGCTTTGAGATTCACAGTGACCTCGATGGTGCCGGGCAGATTGGGATCATCGAAGACATCGGTGTAGCGGAGCAGTTCGTTCGGCACGAGTTCGAGATACTCGCCGCCGAAGGAATGCGTGTGGCCGTTGCTGAATTGCGTGAAGGCCATCTTGAAGGTGCCGCCGACTTTGGCGTCGAGTTGGAAGATTTTGCAGGTGAAGCCATTTGGCGGCAGCCAGCGGCTGAGCGCATCGGCATCAAGGAAGGCTCTATAAACGAGCTCGGGCTTCGCTTTGAGCACGCGGTGGAGTCGGATGGTGCGGGTGTTCATGTCGGGTTGAAGCTACTTCATCGAGTGCAGGCCGATCATGTTGCCCTCGGTGTCGAGGATGAGCGAAATGAAGCCGTAAGGCGCGATGGAGAACTTTTCGCGAAACACCTGACCGCCTGCCGCCTTGACGCGCGAAGCCTCGACGCCGCAATCTTCGCACGAGAAGTAAATCAACGTGCCGCCCGCGCCGGGCTTGAAGCCGTCCATGCGGCAAAGCGTGCCGCCGCAGCCGGGAGCCTGGTTTTCCATGTCGGAGGGGAACATGAGCATCTCGAAGCCGCTCTGCATGCTGTCTGGCGCCGGCAGCGGCTGCATTTGGATGTTGAGCACGGTTTCGTAGAAGGCTTTGGCACGGGCCATGTCCGAGACGTATATCTCGAACCAGCCGACGGGATTGCGTTTGGGATTCATTAGAGGTGGGGATGGATTGGTGGAGTCATGGAGTGAGGCTACTTCGCAGTCGTGGCTGCTTTCACATCCGCCATCGGGCGGCAGAGATCAGCGATGGGGCGCACCTCGACCTGCGCGCCGTGGGCGAGGATGGGGCAGGCTTGCGCAAGTTTCACGGCTTCGTCGGTGGAGGCGACCGACAGCAGGAAGTAGCCGGCGATGGCTTCCTTCGACTCGGCGAAGATGCCGTCGGTGACGAGGCTTTGCGGGCCGGTGACGAGTTTGCCTTCTTCCATCAGGGGCTGCGCACCGCGAAGGATGCCCTTGCTGCGCAGACCTTCCACCCAGCCGTAGAAGTCGCTCATGACGCTTTGCAGTTCAGCGGGCGAGAGACTGCTGTTCCAATGCGTGCCGCGGATGAGGAGCAAATGCTCGCCGGTGGTTTGTTGGGTGTTGGGATTCATGAGATGGGTGTTTGTTGAGGGCTTTCTCCGTCAGCTCTCGGGATCGAAATGGAACTCGCGAAGTTCCTGCGAGCATCGGCATGCTTGAGCGAGCTTCGTCGCCCAGTGGACGGCGAGATCGCGGGAGGGAAGTTCGAGAACGCAGAAGCCTCCGGTGAGTTCCTTGGTCTGCGGGTAGGTCTCGCTTTTGATGGTGCCGTCTGCGGCGACCATCACCGGGCCTGCACCCTCATTGAGGCCTCCACCGAACACATAAACGCCAGCGGCCTTCGCCTCGCGGATGACATGGTGTGATGCTTCGCTCACCGCAGGCAACTCCTCGGCCGGAACCGTCATGGCGGGTGCAGGAAAGGAGATGAGGTATTTCATGCGGCGGGCGTTTCGTTCGTGTGGCGATAGGCCGAGCCGCGCTCGGACTCGAGCGGTCGGATTTCGAAGCTCAAACCGTGCGGCAGCACCGGATTCTGCGCCGCGATGGCCGCTGCAGCCGCGAGGCTTTCCGCGACGATGGTCCAGTAGCCGCCGATGACTTCTTTTCCTTCGGCGAAGGGTCCATCCGTGCGGATGCCATCGCGAGTCACGAGCGCTGCATCCGTTGTCAGGCGCGAGCCGGGCTTGAAGATGCCTTTGGCGATGTTCGCCTCATACCAGGCGTAAAACTTGTCGATCGCCGCCTCGATGTCGGCCTTGGAGGACGATTTGTCCCACTGGCCGCGAGAGAGAAGGAGGTAGTCGGAGGTTGTTGGAGTGCTCATGGTGCGTCCTGGCTGTGCGATGAATCATGCCTTGCCGGACGAGCATTCAGCTACCATCGCATCAAAGCGGTGTTGCATTTCCTCAGGGGAAACTTTTTCGATCTCATGCTGGAGCATCCATTCGTGTCCAAAAGGATCACGCACGCAGGCATTGCGGAAGCCATAAAACATGTTCGTCGGCGGCATGATGGTGGTGGCTCCTGCGGCGACAGCACGTTCGTGAGCCGCGTCCGCATTAGGCACCATGAGAGCAAACTTGGTGGCGATGCCGCCCAGTGTTTCCGGACTCTTGTTGTGTGGAGGCATCTCGTCACCAAGCATAAAGACCTGCCCTTCAATGGTCATCTCGCAGTGGCCGATCTTGTTGCCTGGGGCAGTCAGGCGGTAACGTTCCTGCGCCCCGAAAGCAGCTTCGTAAAACTTGATGGCGGCAACTCCATCGTGGACGCAGAGATACGGTGTGAGTGTGGGATAGTTCATTGGAAACAGGGCTGATGGGACAAGGCGTGCGAGGAGTTATGGTTTGGCAGCCTCAGGAGGCGCGGTGGCAAGTTTGGCGACGGCGGCGAGGCCTTTTTCAAACTCCGGGCCGCACATCGATTCGCAGTCCATGATGAGACTCATCACCTTCGCCAACAGGCCTTCGTTCTTGCCATACATGGCCCAGGTGACGGTGGTTTTGCCGCCTTCGGTTTTGAAGAGGTAATCGACGGTGCTGACGCCTTGCATCGGCTCCAGCCAGTCCATGCGCAGGCGGATGAGTTCGTTCGGTTTGCTCTCGGTGATGGTCGCCTTGCCCTTGCCGGTCTTTTTGCCATCCCAGGTCGAGATCGAGCCGACACCGGTCTCAGGTCCGGCGTATTCGACCTTGGCCTCGGGGTCCATTTTGAGCCACGGATTGAACTCGTTGAACTTCTTGTGGCTGTTGAACCAGACGAACACCGCCTCCGGTGGCGCGGCGATGGTGATGCTGCGCTCGACGCGGAAGTCGGGCGATTTGAGCAAGGCGGCGGCGATGACGCCGACAATGAGCACGGCGAGGCCGATGAGGATTTTCTTGAGCATGGTGGTGGTTGGGTTGGGTGTGAGGTGATGGATGAAGGCGATGCGTCGTGGCGCTAACCACGAACGGCAGCCTCGATGGCGGCGATGTCGATCTTGCCCATGGTCATCATGGCTTCAAAGGCCCGTTTCGCGATGGCGCGGTCGGGATTCTTGAAGGCATCGGTGAGGGCGATGGGTGTGATCTGCCAGTGAATCCCCCATTTGTCTTTGCACCAGCCGCAGTGACTCGCCTCGCCGCCGTTGTCGATGATGGCATTCCAGTAGCGGTCGGTCTCGGCCTGATCCTGCGTGGCGACCTGGAATGAGAAGGCCCAGTCATGCACCACCGCGGGCCCGCCATTGAGCCCGATGCACGGAATGCCCATCACGGTGAACTCCACCGTCAGCGCCTCGCCTTCCTTGCGCGATGGATTGTCCGCCGGTGAGCAGTGCACCGCAGTGACGAAGGAATCCGGAAACGTCGCGGCGTAGAAGCGCGCGGCCGCCTCGGCATCGCCATCATACCAGAGACAGATCGTGTTTTTCGCGGGTTGGCTCATGAAAGCGAAGACGGTGAGTGGTGGTGACAGACAGAATGCGACGCGTGCGAATCACTGCCGCGTGAAGATCACCGGCGGGCCGCAGGGAGCGCTTTTGCCGTCCTTCCAGGACACGCCTTCGAGCTTGAAGTGGTTCGCGTCGAGAAAGGTGTAGGTCGCGCCGTGCATGTGCATGTCTTTCTGCACGTTCAGGCCGGGAGTGGGCGCCAGATCAAAGGTCAGCGAGTCAGCGGTTTGCTTCACCAGCTTCATGCGCGGCTGGTTTCGCAGCATGCAGTAGTGCGTCATCGTGAGCTTGCCGTTCACATCATGATAGACGCTCAGCATCTCCATCGGCGTGCCTCCAGCAAAAGTCTCCTGAATGACCGAGTCTCCCGCGATCAGGCGGAACTCCGTCTTCATCGTGCCCATTTGCGGTGACTCGCCCGACCACTTGCCCACCAGCGACTTCATGCGCTCAAAGGCCGCGGAACCTTTGTAAGGCGGCATGTCGGCACAGGCCGCGTGTTTGTCTTGGCCAGTCTGGCACGAAGTGAGCGCCGCACAGGCGGCGAGGGCAAGGAGGAACGCGTGTTTGATCATAGAAACGATGGGTGTGTGATTTCGGAGCCAACTGGACACGCCAGATGGCCACCAGTCCCATCATCGACGAACGACCCGCCCCGGCGAGGACAGAAAAGTGAAAAAAGTTTTCGGCCCTTATTCGGTCCACCAACAGCGGGCCATTGGTGTTCAGGCTTTAGCAAACGGTTTGGCCGGGTAGCGGAGGTAAAGATCAGCCAAGGGCTGCACACACCCAGCCTTCAGCTAAGATTGTCTCAAGGCACCACCTTCCCCGAGGTGAGCCACTCGAGATTGAATCTGGCAAGGGTGAGACGGCCACCGGCAAAATGAGCGAGTGCCGAGCCATCACCACTGCGACCGTAGAAACAGAGGATCGTGCCGCTGTGGGTGACCGCGATGTCGGAATACATGCTTGGGCCGGGTTCGATGGTTTTGTTCACGGGCCACGTCTGTCCTTCGTCGCGGCTGATCTTCACGCTGACATTCTTACGGTCGCGGTTTTTGCCTGGCTCGGCCTTGCCCTTCTCTTTGTCGAGGTTGTGCGGATTGGAGAAGAGGATGAGGCTCTGGCCATCGTGATTGTAGCGCACGATGCCGCCCATGCAGATCGGTTCGAGCAGCGCATCGTCGAACTTCGGCCTGCTCCAGCCTGTGGCACCATCTTTGCTGATGGTGACAAGACGACGATGGGCCTTCGATTCGCTGCGCACGTTCAACATCACGCGACCATCATTGAGTTCGATGGCGACGGTCTCATTCGGATTGACCCATTCGTCGGTGCAAGGCACGGCAATGTCGCCCGCCTTCCACGTTTTGCCCTGATCGTCACTGTAGATGGTGGCGGTGACACTGGGACGATGCGCGTTGCCGCCCGTACCGGTGGAAAGCCACACAGGCACGACCAGGCGGCCGGTTTTGAGCTGGATACTGTGATTCGGCCCCGTGGCGAGCACCTTCCAGTCATAGCCCTTTCTGAAAGCTTCAAACGCAGAGGTGATTTCCATTGGATTGAACCAAGTGAGGCCGTCGTCGTCACTGCGCTGGTAAAACACACGCTCGTATTCGAGGCAGAACAGCATGTGAACCGTGCCGTCCTTGTCCGCGATGAGCACGGGATTGTTGTAGGTCACGTCGTTGGGATCGACGTTCTTCATGCGCATGGCGAAGGGGTTTTTCTGCTTCGGGCCTTCGACGTTGGCGATGCTTTTCGGCGCGCTCCACGTTTTGCCCTCGTCAGTGCTGCGGCGCAGCAGGATGCGGATGTCATCCCAGTCACTGACGCCCGCGGCGCGTTTGCGCGCCTCACACCAGGCCAGCACGGTGCCCTTGGCCGTCACCACGATGCCAGGAATGTGGTAGAGCTGATAGGCCGGATCATCGCCGACGGTGAAGAGGTCGTTTTTTTCAATAAACGGCTCGGCCGCGGCAAGAAGGCCGCTGAAGGCGAGGAGCAGGATCGGGGCGATTTTCATGGTGGTTGGAGGTTTAAAATTGAATTCGGCGGTGCAGCAGGCATCACCATTCCCCTTCGCGCTGGAACTTGGCCCTGACGTTCTTGCCGAACTGCGCACCGGCTTCCGCGAGAATGGCGAGAACTTGTTCGCTGCTGAGTCCCGCGCTGCCGCGGGCGGCGGGGATGACGGTCTGGCATTCGTTGGCGTCCATGAAACGCGAGGCTTCGAGGATGTTCGGCTGTTCTTCAGGCGCGATGACGAGGAAACCGTGCTTGTCGGCATGAATCAGGTCACCGGGGGAGATTTTGCGGCCAAAGACTTCCACTTCGCAGTTCCAGCGCACGGGATGCACATGCGCGTGACCGACACAAAGACGACGCGCAAGCGCCTTGAAGCCTGCGTTGGTCATTTCATCCACATCACGGATCGCGCCATCGACAATCGTGCCGACGCAGCCCAGCGCTCGGTGCATGTTGCTGTTCACCTCGCCCCAGAAGGAGCCAATGGTGCGGGGCTTGTCGAGATCCTGCACGCAGACAATCTTCGGGCCGGGAATGCTGGCCACGTAGCGGCGATACTCATTCCAGCCGTCGGGATTGGCCTCGCGATGTGCTTTGTTGCTCGGCTCGATGACCACGGTGACGGCGTAACCGACCATCGGCCCCATCTGCGGCATGAAGTCACGGGTTTCTTCGAGATTGAAGGCATCAGCGGCCGGATTGCGCTTCGTGATCTGCTCCCAGCCATTGTAGATGGTGGGCGTGTTCCAGCGCTTGAGTTGAAGGAGCTCGGAGTGAGGGAGCATGACGGGAATGACGAAATCAGAATGATGAATGACGAATGAGCAGCGATGAAACGTGTCGGCATGTCATTTCTCCGTGGTCAAACGGGCTGACCAAGGTCAGAATGGCGGCCAATTGCCATGCACGCCGTCCCACCCAGGCCATCGCTCGTCACCCACAGTGCTGATTTTCTGCGCGAGGCCTTGCAGCGTGGCGACTGGGCGGATTTCATGCCTTCGGAGCGCACGTTGTGCTCCCGGCTGCGCATCAGCCGGCCGACGTTGCGAGCTGTGCTGACGCAGTTGGAGCGCGAAGGGGTGATCTCCGCCGTGGAAAACAAGAAGCGGCGTATTCTGGCGGCGAAGACCACGAAACACGGTCCTGCCAAATCGCGCATGATCGCGCTGCTCACGCCGGTTCCGGCGCAGTTGATGCCGCCATTCGTGCTGTTCTGGCTGGATGCACTGCGCGAGCTGCTGGCGGACGCAGATTATCAATTGGAGGTGCATGCCAGCCCGCATTGCTTCACGACCAAGCCATCTGGCGGTTTGAAAAAACTCACGCAACGCGTGCCCGCCGCCGCGTGGGTGCTGTTTCGCTCGACCGCCGCCATGCAACGCTGGTTTGTGGATCAGGGCATCGCTGCGGTGATCGCCGGATCGTGTGCGAAGGACATCACGCTGCCATCAGTGGACATCGATTACCGTGCCACCTGTCGTCATGCGGCGACGATGTTGCGACAGAAGGGGCACCGGCGCATTGCGCTGCTGTTGCCAGACTCCACGCATGGCGGCGATGCTGACAGCGAGCACGGATTCCAAGAAGCCCCGACTTCCGAAGAGGCCTCGTCACTTGTTTTGCGCCATCATGAGAGCGCCTCGGATCTCATTGGCTGCCTTGACGAGGCACTACGCATGAAACCCGCGCCCACAGCCTTCCTTGTCGCCCGCTCGATTCACTCGCTCACGGTGATCACCCATCTGCTGCGGCAAGGCTGCAAGCTGCCGCGCGATTTTGCGGTCGTGTCACGCGATGACGACGCCTTTCTCGACCACGTGGTGCCACGGGTGACGCGCTACACCTCCGATCCCGCGAAGTTCGCCCGCCGTCTGTCGAAGCTCGTGCTGGAGCTCGCCCAAACCGGCCGCACCAGCGCCACGCCCGTTCGTTTGATGCCGGATTTGAAGCGTGGTGAGACAGTCTGAGTTTGTTCAGGTTCCAAACGCCTGGATGAAACACACCTCGAGCGCGAGGGATTCGTTCACGTTGGTGTACAGGTGACTTTCGAGCTGACGCAGGATGCGCACGCGCTTCGCCACATCGGCGGGTTCCCACTTGGTCGCAAGCGTCGCGGTCATGCTCTGATGCTTCGGCAGATCGAGATTTTCGGCACCCGCTTGCTGGCGCGCGACATCGCCGAACCACGAAAGGAGAAGGTCCATCAAGGCGCTGCGCTGCTGGATGTAGTCGGCTTCGATTGACGCCTCGACCTGATCCTCACGCTGCTTGAGCCAGCTTCCGTCGGTGGTCTTGCCGTAGTGCTCAGTTTCTCGCTCAAACTCGTCCTCGTGGCGCTTTTTGAGGTCGTCGTGAAGTTCTTCGAGGATCGCCTCGAAATCCGTCTTCAACGCGAGAGCGCCTGAAAGCGTGCCGGAGCCGCGTGACGCGTGCTTGCCGAGCACGATGAGCAGCTTGTTCTCATGCTCGGTGAAAATGCGCGCGCCTGCAGGCGGCATGAGGCCGATCTCGATGACGCGGGACTGGATGGTGGGCAGCAATTGCTCCGGCTGCGTGGTCAGGAGCAGCAGCAGGGTGTTGGGCGGAGGTTCTTCGAGCGTTTTTAGAAACGCGTTCTGCGCCTGCACGTTCATGCGCTCCGCATCAACGATGACGCCGAGCTTCCAGCCGTTCGGCGCAGCGGTGCGGCGGATCATTTTCTCCAGGAAGCGAATCGTGCCTGGATCATCTCCATCATCGCCGATGGTGATTCGGCGTGATTTGCTCTGCGGGCGAAGAACGATGGCCCCCTGCCCTTCCCAAGCTTCGAGTGAGCGGCATTTCGTGCCGACCATGAGATCAAGCACATTGGCAGCAAACTCCTCATGCCGCGCTTCCTTCGGTCCTGTGATGAGATAGGCGTGCCCGAGGCGACCGTTGTCACGGGCGCGAGAGAGGAGTTGCAGGGCGTGGTCGGCTTTGAAGGGCATCGCGGTGGATTGGTCTGACTTAGTCGGACAGTTCGGACAAGTCCGACAATAGCGACCATATGCGCTGATGAACAGCCTCAGGAGCAACGGAGGCGTCGATGACTTTCACACGTGATGGTTCAGCGCGGGCGACTTCGAGATAACCCTGGCGGACCTTTTCAAAGAAGGATTGCGGCTGGCTTTCGATGCGGTCGAGTTCGCGGCCGGTTTGATGGATGCGCTGCCAGGCAGTGGCGCTGTCCATGTCGAGCACGAAGGTAAGCTGCGGCAGTGTGCCACCGATGGCGAATGCGTTGATGGCGCGAACACTTTCGAGTGAAAGGCCGCGGGCTATGCCCTGATAGACCGTGGTGGAGTCGAGGAAGCGGTCGAGGATGACGAACACACCGGATTCGATGAGCGGACGTATTTTTTCGCGGACGATCTGGGCGCGGCTGGCAGCGAAGAGGAGCAGTTCCGTTTCCGGGGTCATGCTGTGGCCCTCCTTCGCGTGCTGGAGGAGATGGCGGATGCTTTCGCCGATCTCGGTGCCGCCGGGCTCGCGCAGGACTTCGACTTTGCGGCCCATTTTCTCCAAACGCTCGCGCAGCAACCGGATCTGCGTGGATTTGCCACAGCCTTCGGAGCCTTCGAAGGAGAGGAGGAAGCCAGACGCTGTTAGGGAGGAAGGCATCGCTTTGTCGGACGGCCCCTCACCCTAACCCTCTCCCCGGAGGGGCGAGGGAACCTGAGCTTGGGGTGACTCGATGTGGGATGGGAGAGATGAGGGCACTGAATCGAGCAGGAGTAGGAGGACGAGTAAGAGGAGGATAATCCTATTCCCACTCGATGCTCGCGGGTGGCTTGGTGCTGATGTCGTAGAGGACGCGGTTCACGCCTTTGACACCATTGAGGATCTTGTTGGAGGCGTTTCGGAGCACGCTGTAGGGCAGTTCCACCCAATCGGCAGTCATGGCATCTTCGCTAATGACAGCTCGGAGACTGATGGCCTGTTCGTAGCTGCGTTCGTCACCTTTGACGCCGACGGTTTTGACAGGAAGCAAGGCGGCGTAGGCCTGCCAAGTCTGCTCATACCATCCGCTGCGGCGGAGTTCACCGATGAAAATGGCATCGGCCTGCTGCGTGATGGCGACGCGCTCGGGCGTGATCTCGCCCGGAATGCGCACGGCAAGACCGGGGCCTGGGAATGGATGACGCCACAACGCACGATGCGGGATGCCAAGGCTGGCACCGAGGGCGCGGACCTCGTCTTTGAAGAGTTCGGCGAGCGGTTCGAGCACCTTGCCCTGCTCCTTGAGTTCCATGATGCGATCGACGCGGTTGTGGTGTGTTTTGATCTTGCTGGCAATGCTGCCGCTGGTGGCGCTTTCGATCACATCGGGATAAAGCGTGCCCTGGGCGAGGAGTTCGACGTTGTCGGCCACTTTCCAGAACTCCTCAACGAAGAGCGTGCCGATGATGCGGCGCTTCTGCTCGGGATCGGTGACGCCTTTGAGCGCACCGAGGAAGATGGCGCTGGCGTCAATCTGCTCGATGGGCACGCCGACCTCGGCGAAAAGCTCTTTGACCTCCACGCCTTCATTGAGACGCATGAGACCCGTGTCGATGAAGATGCAGCGCACTTTGACACCCGCTTTCGCGAGCAACACGGCGAGCACTGTCGAATCGACGCCGCCGGAGACGCCGCAGATGACCTCGCGGCTGCCGACCTCGGCTTTGATGCGGTCGAGCATCTGTGCCTTGAAAGCGTTGATGTCGAACTTGGCGAGTTTCGCGCCGCTCTTCGTGAGGAAGTTCTTCAAGATGGCCGTGCCTTCGTGCGAGTGCGTGACCTCGGGATGGAACTGGATGCCCCAGCAGCGGTCGGACCATTTGAGAGCAACTGGAACGGCGTCTTCATTGGTGGCGATGACTTTGGTCGTGCTCGAAAGGTTCGCGCAGGTGTCGCTGTGGCTCATCCAGACCTGCGATTCGTGCGAGATGCCGCTGAAGAGGTCCTCGTGGTCGGTCACGACGAGCTTGGCAGGGCCGTACTCGCGGGTGACGCCGGGTTTCACGGTGCCGCCGTGCTTGATGTTGAGGAGTTGCATGCCGTAGCACACGCCGAGCACGGGGACGCCGAAGGACATGAGCTTGTCGTAATCGACATCGGGCGCGTCTTTCTCCGAAGTGCTGCGCGGACCGCCGGAAAGGATGATGGCACCGGGATTCTGCAAATTCGCCAGCTCAGCCGGTGGATACAGGTGCGAGGCGAACCCGAGTTCGCGAACGCGCCGGACGATGAGCTGACTGTATTGGGAGCCGTAATCGAGAACGGCGACTTCTTGGGGAGTCATGAGAGATGAAATGACGAAACCAGAGCGGCGAATGTCGAATGAGGCCGATCAAGTCGGCTCGTAGTTCACTGGCTCCTCGGTGATGACGACGTCGTGCGGGTGGCTTTCCTTGAGGCCGCCTGCGGTGATGCGGACGAAGCGGGCTTTGGAACGAAGTTCGTCGAGATTGTTCGCGCCGACGTAGCCCATGCCGCTGCGCAGGCCACCGATGAGCTGGAAGACGACATCGGCGAGCGGCCCTTTGTAAGGCACGCGGGCCTCAACGCCTTCAGGAACCAGCTTGCCGGAGCTGTTTTGACCGTAGCGGTCGCCCGCGCCTTTGCGCATGGCTTTGAGACTGCCCATGCCACGGTACTCTTTGAACGTGCGGCCCTGCCACTTGACCATGTTGCCGGGGCTTTCGCTGGTGCCAGCGAGGAGTGAACCGAGCATGACCACATCCGCACCACCAGCCAGCGCTTTGACGATGTCGCCTGAGTAACGAATGCCGCCATCGGCAATGACGGTGACGCCCGCAGGTCTGCAAACTTCCGCGACCTCCTGGATGGCAGTGAACTGGGCCATGCCGACACCGGAGATGATGCGCGTGGTGCAAATGGAGCCGGGGCCGACGCCGACTTTGATGGCGGAGACGCCTGCGGACATCAAATCGCGAGCGCCATCGGCAGTGACGACGTTGCCGGCGACGATGGGGACGCCCGCGCCGAGATTTTCGCGAAGTCTGGCGATGACATTCATCACGCGACTGGTGTGGCCCGTGGCGGCGTCGATGAAAATGGCGTCCGCGCCGGCAGCGAGGAGCGCCTTGCCGCGATCGATGCAATCGTCACCGACTCCGACGGCCGCACCGACGCGGAGCTGGCCGTTGGTGTCCTTGGCAGCGCTTTTGAAAGTCTGGCGCTTGATGATGTCCTGCTTCGTGATGAGACCGGCAAGCTTGCCGTTGGCATCAATGAGCGGGAGTTTCTCGATGCGGTGTGTGTAGATGATTTTGAGCGCATCTTCGAAGCTGGTCTGCGGCGTGCCTGTGGCGAGACGCGTGCTGGGCGTCATGACGGCGGAGACCGGCGTGCTTTCGTCCTCAATATACCAAAGATCGCGGCTGGTGACCATGCCGACGAGTTTTCCCTCCTTATCGACGACAGGAAAGCCGCTGACACCTTTCTCGAACATGAGGCGATGAAGCTCACCGAGGCGGGTCTCCGGGGTGACCGTGTGAGGATTTTGAATGACAGTGTTCTCGCTGCGCTTCACACGAGCGACCTGATCCGCCTGCTGTTCGACCGGCATGTTCCGGTGAATGACTCCGAGGCCACCCTCGCGGGCGAGGGAGATGGCAAGTTCGGACTCCGTCACAGTGTCCATCGCCGAGGAAAGGATGGGCACATTGAGGCCGATGGAGGCCAGTCTGGTGCTCACATTGACCTCCCCTGGCAGAACAGCGCTGTGCGCCGGAAGGAGAAGAACGTCGTCGAAACTTAGTGCGAGAGAAGGCAGATCACCCATGTCGCAGGTAAGCGGCGATCAGGCCGCTGTCATGCGGAAAATTGGATGGCTTTCCAAAGGCCACTCCGCGTCAGAAACCAGGCTTGTAACTACGCGCCTTGCCTGTGAAGGGATCGATCTGGATGGTGTAAAAATTCTTGGGAAGCTTCTGCACAGTCACGTCGGCGCTGATGTCATAGGTGATCGTAAAGAAGCTTTGAGGCAAGGTCTGAAAAGTCAACGTGGCCCCAGTCAATGCACCAACGGTCGTGGTTGCACCGACTTTTCGGCAGGAACCGTCCGGCAAGAACCGAATGGCGGCATACTGCGCATTCTCGACCCCAGAATAGCCTGGGGTAACGCCACCATCTTTGACGTCGCTGAGTTGGTTCCCGGAAAGTCCGGGCGAAAGCTCCGCATTTGCAGCAACCACGATTCCCTCGGAAAGGTTGATCAGGTTGCCGGCAGGGACGGTGGTTTCCTTGACCTTGGCGGCCGCGCCCACTCCTTCTGTTGTCAGCGAGATTTTGAACAACTGATAGGATCTGAAAAGGGACGGGGAGCCAAAATCTCCGCTGTAACTAAAAAAACGAATTTCTACCGGTGCATTTTGGGACATTGCCAACTGCTGAGCCTCTGAAATCGCCCCCATCAGTGAGTCGCCTGAGGATGAAAGCCGGCTCGCCTGCAGCGTACGCATCAAAGCCGGTGTGGAAAAGGCCAGGAGCAAAACGATGATCGTGACCACGACAAGCATTTCGATCAGAGTGAACGCTGCTTTCAGGCCACCGTGCGTTTTTGACAAGCTATTCATAGTGAAAAGACAGATGAAATCGCAATGCACTGCAATCAGTAGCTCCAACGAGCCTGCCTGAGGGCAATGGTTGTGGTAAACACCCTGTAGTTGAGTTTATTCTCCAACAAAAGTGCTACAACGGTGCCGGCTTTACCATCATCCCCAGTCAGTTCGGTGTCAAAGCTGGCAGCATTTAGAAAAAGGCCTGCAACCGTTTGGAGAACCTCCTTGCGCATCGAGTCATTTTCAGAACGGGATAAAAACTCACCCGACCTTTCGTCCAAAGCGATCATCGTGACCTTAAGCAGAGGAGGCAAAAGATGCTGCGTTCCCTGCGAACTCGACGAACCAGGACTGGCCCCCGGATTGACCTTCAGCGTCGAATCGTACAGGTAATTGGGAGCAATGGAATAAGGCTTTGCACCGGCATTGCCGGTGGTTTCCACCTGCGGAGAGATCACCAGAGCCAGAATGTTTTCCGCGATGGGGCGCGTGAAGGCCCGGGTCTTAACCTCCTCGTTGGTTTGCACGACGCTTTTGAGGGCTGCTTGATTGCCCTCATTGAACCAACGCTTGCCATTGTTCGTGCCAGTCGCGGAATCCACCAAGGGACGCAAGCTGGAGTCGTAAATCCGGTTCATCTCAGCAGTGGGACTGTACTCCATGAGACGCAGCCGGTTGCGCGTGGGAACCGATCCCACCTGGTCCAGGAAAGCGGGCCGAAAAGACTTGTCATCCCCCCACTCGACAAAATAACCACGACCACACAGAAGATTGACCATGTTTTCCGTGTTGGTTTGCGTCCCGGTGGCAGCCACCAGACTGGTGACACCCAAAGGCGCTTGGAAAAACACCGCGTGACCAGGATAGCTATCAGCCTTTCCGGCGGCTCCATTAAGCACCTGCGTCGTGGGACCGCTTATATACTGCAGTTCCGACTGGCGGACATAGCTCTTGGCTTTGGTGACCTTCTGACCTGCTGCGTCGGTGCGCAAAGGGTCAAACTCATTGTCCCAATAGGTGTTCAAAGTGGCCTGCGAGAGATTGCGAGTCAGCACATCAAAAGCAGTACGCGCCTCGCGAAACTGGGAAACACGCGAGTTGGACCGCACCCATGACCTTTGGACGATGGCGACAACCTGTGTCACCACCAGCATAAGAACGACCAAGAAGGTCATGGAGACAAGCAACTCCACGAGCGTAAAGCCGCGCCGGGCATATGCAGGAGAAACGCCCGGCACACAGTAGTTGGAGACTTGAGGGATCATGAGAGCACGTGGTGATCAGCGTGTTTTGGCGACCAGGTGATAATGTGTCGAATAGCTAAGCCGGTTCTCCTCCTCAAATTCAAAAGAGGGATTGCTGCTGCTCGCTATTTTAATGATGAACCGCTTGAGGTAAAGCTGGGTGGTTTCGCTCTTGGGCAAGGTGGCTGGATCTTGGGGATCAATCTGGACAACATAAACAATGCGCTGCGAATCTGCCTTCACCTCCGTGCCCTCATCGTTGAAGTACTTGGTTTGTTTCGCCGACGGCAACAGGGTAAAACGAGCGTTTTCCAAGTCTCGGGCGACTTGCTCAAGTATGTTGCTAGTTGTGGTGATAACCGCGGTTTTACGCGACATTTCCAACCCCTGCGGAAGCAGGCCGAGCAACGTGATGATGGCCAATGCTGCAATGGCGACGGCAAGCGTGACTTCGACCAGCGAGAAGCCCTGTGCAGCACGTTTTATCGAAAAGCTTTTCATGATGAAGCGGAGGACAGATTTCAGGGGCTGAAGCGCTTGCTTTCGAGGGTGCGGAATTTGTAGAAGGACTCCAAGGGAGCCAAGTTGGCCGGGTTGGTGCTGGCTGCGTAATCAGGCAAGGGGTTGGTTGGGTCCGTAGGATCGATGTACCGCTCGACAAGCGCCGACCCGCGGTAATCGCCAAGAATCGCATCCTTATTGGGATCGAAAACGTCGGGTGAGGTGGAACGCGCCTTGCGGATGACCTGGGCACGCATGTGGACACGGAACGTGTTGCTGCGAGTGGTCACACGGGCGTAGAGATTCGAATAAGGACGCTCACGAGTGTTGTCACCAGTGGGAGCATGGTTCTGCCAAAACTGATCCATCACGGACTGCAGGGCTGTGGTGCTGGTGCTCTCGCTGATGTTTCCAATGCTTCCAAGGTTTTCCCCTCCCGATGAAGCCCCGGCACTGACGTCTGGAATCAGATGAATTTCACAAATCTGGCTGGGACTGCGGAAGAGCCCATTAAAGCGGGTTCCCGCGTTGTTAACACCCGAGGCGGCAAGTGTGAATTTTTTGTTGAACTGATACAGGGTCTTGGTGACATCGATCGGTCGATGCCAGTACTTCCTGCGAGTGGCTTCATCCCAGAACTCATCGCCTTTGGATGCCCAGTCAGACTGTGATTTGGCCTGTTGTTGAGCCGGGGGTAATGAGGCCGCATAATAACTTTTTGCGTAGTTTACGTCGGCATTGGTCGGAATAGCAGTCAGGAACTCGCCTTTCATGAGGGCGTGCATGCCGGTGGCGCGGGTGATGTTCGTGAAGGGCACGATCTGGTAGTTCAAGTTGAGACGGCCTGCCACCGAGAGGGGTTCACTGATGGCATATGGTTCCACCACGGGCATAAAAAAGAGATCGAGCAGAAAGTGGTCGCGTGGATTGAAGTCGCCTGGATGCCCCGCGGAGACGGACTTGCCGAGGGTGGCATGAGAACGCGAATAAGGGCGGAAGAGCAGGGTCTGCCAAGGCTGGCCATCACTGAAGCTAACACTAGTGCTGCTCAAGGCGCTGGAACTGACGGAACCTCCCGGCCAAACACCTGTCGGCAAGGAACCAAACATGACAGGAGAGGACACCATGCGGTTGGGAGTGATGTACACCCCGCTGCGCCAGTCGTCCGCATTATGCCAAGGTTCATAGAAGTAACCGGAACGATAGTACTTGATCACGCCGTTGCGGTTAAAATTGCCAGCGTAGAAATTTCCCTCGTCCGGCTTGTTCACGTAAGCACCATCACGTGCGTTGCCGATACCGTTGTCGAAATCACCGAAACTGTTGGCCACCGCAGCCCAGTCGTCGGAAGGCGGAAGGTCAGGGATGCGATCATCATCATAGGGGGCATCCTTGACCAGGAACGGACTGTTCCTCACGTAGTTGTAGAATGGAGAAGTGGACTGCCTCATCGAATTGAATGGCAGAACACAGCCCGGCTCACCCCCGGTGGCATTGTGAGCTGTGAAACTATGGATGGTTCGTGGCTGGGTCCCCGGATTCGAGGATGCCACAGCCGCCCAGACCGGGTGCATCATCCACATGGTGCGTGGCACATCCCGACGGGCGGCCGCAAGTCGGTAATCTCCGACCGCTGGGACCATTGTGCGGATGACATCGCTGCCACTCCAAGGATTGCCCTGTTCATCGTATAGAGGATTATTATTGAGTCCCACGCGCGCCTCGGGCGGCACGAGGCCAATGCTTACGTTACCTCCACCACCAGTACCGTTAAGGTCTGGTTTGGTGTCCAGACGCCCCAGCATCACCTGATCATCCAGACCATCATACGTCGTGTCGAAGGAAGCCACGCCTTCAATGTACGGAGACCCCTGCCCCTTCCAGTTGGGGTTGACAGTGCCCTTCATTCGGCCCAAGCAGCCCATGCGATTGAAGCACCACCAATGCGGTGCCTGGAGGGAACGCCGCCAGGTAAGCCTGCCAAACGAGTCGGTCGTCCAGTAATGATTGATCTCGCCCCGGTTCACTGGATCTGATTGGGGCGGGCCGCCGAGGGATGAACGTCGCTCACCAGAGTAGGTCAAGGCGGGCGTCGGCATGGTCATATCAGGAAAATTCACATGAACGGTCTGGACTTCCTCGTTAGCCCGGCCGGCACGCTCATGCTTGTCATAAATCTTGATCTCAAGATCCCGGGTCTCGAAAGTCAACTGGATCGTTCCCGTGCGAGGAACCGTGATGAACTGGCTGACCAGCCCCCAGTTGTTCAACACAGTGTGTTTCACACCATCCGGCTGGAACCGATTGGGGCTGGAGCCGCGTGCATTGCCATCCACATAGGGATCGGTGTCATCTCCGATTTGTGTGCCAGCCCAGCCCGGTACTGAGCGATTGCCGCTGATTGCAGTAGGATCGGCAATCCCGCCCATGGCATAAACATTGCTGGCCTCATAGATGTTGGAGTTGGATTTGACCGTAACATCGCCGGTGACGGTGGGGAACAGCGGCGTGCCGTTGAGCTTGATACCACGGATAAATCTATTATCCAAGGTGATGGCCCATTCTGGATAGAACTTGGTCCATCCCAGCATGGGGCAGAATGTTTCAAGCATGAGCATGACCTGCACCCGCTTCTGCGTCGGCAGCAGGGGGGTGTTGACTTGGAGGGTCATATTCCAGTTCTGCGGCTGATAGCCTGGATGCCTCGCCGGATGCAATTGAGGAATGTTTGGATTGCAGCCGTACAGAGTCCCGCCTTTAAAATCGGTCAGAGGAGGATAATTGGAGTACCAACGCTGGTAGCCCAAAGGACCCAGTGTCCCGCCGGGTGGCGGCGGGTAATTGGCAGGAAGGTACTCTGGCGCCGCACCTGCGCCGCCTTCATTCGTTGCACGCGGGGATGTGGCCTTGGGCGCGCTGCCACCGCCACTTGGAGTGCCTCCGCAAATGACAGGGTATCTCTCGTCGTTTTTCCCATCGGCGGTGCAAATGACCTGAAAACCGATTTCGGAGATGGTGAACATGCGGCCAAAACCCTGGACCGTCACACCATTCTTCGTCCAGCGGGCAGGAGTCACCTGACCGTGCCCTGGAAGCACGCTCGAGTTGTCGGAAAGAATATTGTTACCCTGCTTTGTTTGGCTTCCATTGTTAAGACTGCCACTGGCCCTGCGGGTGCCACGCTGTTCGGTGTAGGTGTTACGCTGGGGACTAAGATCATCGCGCTTGTCATACAAAGTCGTGTAGCTAGGGAGCAAGTTGTTGGAAGGGACAACGATGTTGTCATCTGAATTAAGGACTGGAGAAGCATCATTGTCACGTGCGAGCACACCATCGTACAAGTTGGTGCAGCGGATGTAATCGAAGAACTGCACCACAAGCTGCGCTGCGTTTGAAGTGCCGTATTTGGAACTGAAGTTTCTGCTGGATCCAAGAGACGAGGTGGCAGGGAAATCAAGGCCCGTGATTTGGGAATAGAGGTAATCCATGAGCTGCTTGTTGCGGGAGAGTCCCACAGGCGAGCCACCCGAATCCGCAGCCGACCCCATCGAATCCGCCGTGCCATGATGCGGCTCGGCACGACGGAAGATATAGCTGTTTGCCACTGCCGCCCCGGTGGTGCCACCACCCAAGGTGGCACAAAGCGCGATCATGTTGTCGAAACTGGTGCGGCGATTGGAACCGTACCCCTCGTCTGTCACCGGCCACATGGCAACACGGGGCAGTCCGTGGATGTTGAACTCCGGGGCGCGGCTGTGCGCGGTGAGGAAGAAACGGGCGCGCTCAAGGGTGTCATGCTCAAGGAGATAGCGGTTGCTCACACCCGGAATGGCAATCTTTGCCGCAATACGACCTTGGGAATTGAAGTTGCCATTTTCAAGATCGTCCTGAAACAGCATCTCGTCCACACTGGCAAAGAGCCGTTCCTTTCTGGCGTTGGCCGTATCTCCGTTGACGGCAGGCAGCCCCTCATTGTTGACGCTGGAAAAGATATCCTGAACAAACGGACGCGTGCCAGCCATGGAGCCCCCCGAAGCCACCTTCGGCATGAGCTTGTAGATCAACTCCTTGGTTTCCACAATCTTGTCTCTGGCGCTGATGCTGAGGTTGGCTGCGTAAGGATCGAGCTTCACACCCGGAGCCAACACCGCACTCAAAGCAACAGTGGCGGGATGGCCAGGGTAACGCTGGTATTCACCCGAAGCGCCGGGGAAATTGGCCCACTTTGAATCACGCTGATGATAGAAATAGGGGGGGGCGAAAAAGGTGGGTTCCGAGGCGGTGTTGATGTTGACTTTGCACGACTCATCATCTGTCCAGAACGCGACCCGACCAACGATGGGATTGGTGGCGGAGGGCTGCTTTCCTGACTGCGAACTGACAAACGTGTTACCGGCAGTCAGAGCGCCCGTGGTGCCATCCTGGAGGATATAAAGCCACTCCACCGGCATGGGCAGGCGCATCTGATCAGGATTGCTGGAAACCATCGTGGGAAGCACAACTTCATTGTACGACACAGAACTGCCCCCACCCGTGATGGATGGCGTCTTGTTGTCATAAGAGAACCCCTCCACAGCCACCAACGCCTGACCAGTGGCCGGATTATTACCAGTGTAAGCAGCCCGCGGGTCAATGATGGGAAAGTAAACAGCCGCCGTGCCGCCGTTGAGGCCAGGACGAACAACCGGCTCGTTCAAATCGACGTAGCGCGCCTTGTTCGCGGAAGAGTTCCAGTCCTGCGGCACCTGGTGCTCCTGCTTGAAGATGTCCGCCTCGTTGCTGCTGGTAATCACCATCTGCGAACTGGAATAGAGCTTGTGGGCGCGGATAAAGTTTCCAACAGAGTTGTAAACCCGCGCCATGCCAGGCTGCGTGGCATGGATGGTGCGGGCACTAGCACTCCCTGTTGTTTTGTTGTTTTGGGCGTTTTGAAGCTGTGCCTCGGTGATGGCAACGGCAATATCCGCCAGTTGTTTGGCTGAACGCCCGGCAGCATAGTTTTGCGTGGCCTTATACTCGGTGCGAGTGAGCGAAAAAATGGCCACGATCAACATGGAGATGAGGGCCACCGTGGTAACTACCATGACAAGTGCCATGGCCTTGCGGCGCTTTGCCCGCATGGTGGGAAGGGATGAAGCATTCATAAGGGTACCGAGTAGATTTTCGTGATTATCATTGATGCTACGAAACCGGCCCAAAAACGGCAAGGTATTTATTTTGTAATCACACGGTTTAACTCCACGCTCGATTAAAGTCTTGGTTTACGCGTTGGCCACACTTGATCGAATCAGACCCGGCGGCGGCGGCGCCAGCCAAGGGCCAGCACACCCAAAACCAGCATCAGGAAGCGGCTGGGCTCCGGCACGGCCACGATGATGGTTCCCGCTGTGTAAAGCTGGCTGATGTCCCAGACTTTGGAGCCAAGATCAGGCAAGCTGACAAAATCGGACGTGTAGTTCCCGTTCACATTGCTGAATGCAAAGGTGCCCGTGTGGGTAATGGTCGCCCAATCAATAAGCTGGAAAGTATCGCCCACCGCAAAGCTGGCAGCAGGGAGGCTGTTGACGTTGTTCACTTTCAGTGTGGCCCCAGCGATGTCGATGCTCGGTGCGCCAGTTTTCAGGAACGAAAGGCGATCCACCTCGGCAAGCGTGGTCCCGGCTTGATTGGAAAAGAGATCCAGAACCAATTGGCCGTTCAAGTCAAAAGTGCTGCCGTTTTGCAAGCTGATCGTCAGACTGCTTCCGGAAGTGGCTCCTGACAAACCCACACTGAGAGTCCCGTCAACCTGCACCGTGCCACCAGCCGCGGGTGCGATGATGCCAGTGCCACCGAGAGTGGCTCCAAATTGAACTGTGACATTACCACTGCCAGTGCCCGATCCGCTGCCATTGTTCACCAAGAGTGTACCTTCCTGCACATCGGTACCCCCGTGATATGAGTTGGCTCCAGAAAGAGTGGCGATTCCAGTGCCAACTTTCACGATTGAGAGAATGTCATTACTCAGGCCAGCACCACCATCCACCTCGCTGAGGACACCACTGAAAGCGACGCCCAAACCGGTGCTGGCTGTGGAGTTGACCGTAAGCGCCTTGGTCTCCTGGATGCCTGCCTGAACATTTTGCAATGTGACAGCACTGGAGAATGTGACTGGATTGGCTGACACAATCGATGTGGATCCAAATCCATTGGCGTTGACATCGATGGACTGCGAAATGGTGACGATAGCCGGATTATTGACCTGGAGGGTCACGCCTGGATTCGTCTGGTCCTGAAGCCAGTGGACTGGATTTGTGTCCCCACCATTGACTGTGCTCACGTCGGGCGCAGCCATAAAGAATGTCTGGCCCACATAAGTGCCATTGGCCACAATGACCTGCGTGCCATAGCGCATGTTGGCGGCAGTGCTGAACTGATCCACACGCACCAAGTTGATGGTCAGATCATCATTGACACTGATGATGGAGTAAATGCCGTTGCGTTCAGGATGGTCGATTTCGTCCTTCACCAGGATCGTTTTGCCGATGTCTGCAGAGCCGAAGGTGATACCATCAATGACACGGCTCACGTTGTAGAAAGCACCTGGACCTGCATTAGGCAGACCGGCGAGGCGCAAACCACCCGCGGTGGGATTGAATGCCCCTCCGAGCGATCCAATGTTCGCCACCGCCGTGGTAGTGTCGCGTTCCACCCCGAGCAGTGAACTGCCGGACGTGGCATAATCGACGACGATGGGGCCAATGGTAACATCGCCCAATTCGAGCGTGCTTCCGACACCGAGCGACGACACGCTCGACAACACCAGCGTGCCGCTGCGCACTATGGTCCCACCCGTGGCCGCAACACCACTGGCTCCAGTATGAGACCCGTAACTATTGGTTCCTGACAATGTGACGGTTCCTCCGCCGATCAACGTGATGCCTCCTGTGCCACTGATATCACCCTGGTAATTCGCGGAGTTGAACTGCCCGGTTTCCAGGAAGATATTGCCCCCGGCGACACGACCGATTGCCAAATCACCGCCGACCGACACAGCCGAGGCGGTCTGCGTGACCACGGAAACGCCTTCTCCGTTCACATTACCGAATCGCATGTCGTTCACCAACGAGTTCCCTTGGAACACGAGTTTCAACGCCATGCCAGGGGAGAGAGTGTCAGTGTTAGTGCCCACTTCAATCAGGCCCGAACCAAAGGCACCATTGCTTGCTCCGATCAGCGTTCCTTCCGCGAGCGATGTCCCTCCCGTGTAAGTATTGGTAGCCGTGAGTTCCAAGACGCCATTGCCGGCCTTGACCACCCGTCCAGCATCACCTGCAAGCACTCCGCTGACACGAGCATCCACATAGACAGAAGAAATGCCGCTGACGACCTCGAACATGCGAGATTTGCGCCCCAAGTCGATGCCGTTCGCAAAAATAATCGTCCTGTTCGCATCTTGAGCGCCCAAAATCAGCGAGGTGTTGTCGGGAACGAACCCTGCGGCCCCCCACACCACCGATCCAAAGCTCCCGCCAAGATTCACGACACGATCAGCCGTATAGGCCGCAAAACCGCCACTGCTTGTCCAATCAACCTGTGAAACTCCTGAACCCACGCTGCGGGTAAAGTCCCCAGAATTGAGCCCAAGCACCCCGCCATCAAGGCGGAGATGACTGTTCGCGGGGAGAGCACTGGAAGAATCGAGGCGCAGCACGCCGCCCTGTACATATGTGCCGCCCGTGTAGCTGTTAGTCCCTGAAAGGGCGGTGGTACCATCACCCGTCTGCACGAAATTCACCACACGATTGAGAGTGGCATTATTAACGATGCTGGAAGCAATTGTCAGCGGGGTCTTGGGGTTCCAGTTATGAACGATGAGATCGGCGCTGGTGCCGTCAGTGTTAACCAGGCCACTGGTGAGCACGCCACCCACAATGGAATTGGCGTGATTGCCGACATTTGTTGTCTGTAGAATGGCGCCACTATCGATAGTCAGCTTGTCAGCGATGGTAATCACACTGGAATTCATCGAGACGGGGATCTCGGCCAGATACTCCGAATAGAGCGCGACACCCGCCCCCGAAGCCGTGGCTGCCTGACTGAGCATGACCGTGTTGCCAAACGTATCCACAAAAACAATCCGTGTCCCTCCATAAGTGAGCTCTGCGGTAGGATCGTTCACCGTGGGCTTGGCGGAGAGCGTGACCGTGGTGCCGGAAATGGCGACAATCACCGTCCCGGCAGGGATGCCCACTCCCACCACCGGCATTCCCACTTCGAGGCTTGGATTTGGCGCTGCCAGGGTGACGTCAAAACTTGCGGTGCTCGTCCCACTGGTAAGGACGATCGGGTCAGGAATGCCAGGTCCCGTTATGAGCTGACCTTCGCGAAGGCGGGGATCGTTGATGTTGGTGACCAACGTGCTGCCAGCGACGAGGTTGCCAGTAACGGAGGCGTTGTCGTAGGCGTAAAGCGTCGGCCCAGTGTTGTCAGTGATCGTGGGCGGCTTGCTCAAGGTGATGCTATTGCTGGCTGTGTTGATGGCCGTGATCACCGAACCCACAGGAATGCCATTGCCGCGGACAAGCTGGCCGATCTGAAGGCGGTCAGTGGCGGCAACAAAGGTAAGCAACGGATTGCCCGCCACGGTGTCACCAGCGGTGGAGTAATCGTTGTTGAAGAACAGTATGGTGTTTACCTTGGCATCTGAGACTGTGGTGCCGAAGAACGACTCCTCAACCAAGGCGCCGTCACTCACATTATTGAGCGCTGTCCACAACGAAGCATCAGCAATGAAGTCATGCGCTCCCTTGATGTCCGAACCGGTGATCAGAGAAGTTGCGGAGTCCACAAAACCAAAATTGTTCACACCGGGGATCGTCTCCGAACGGTTGGTAAAGGTTACGCGCGGAAGCAAAACACCAACGTCAATGAGCGCACGTCCCGCCAGCGAAACCCGGGCATTGGTCGATCCGCCTTCAATATCGAAAAGCACCGTGCCGGCTTTCTGGAAGGTCACCGCCGATGGATTGTTCACATCCTGGAGGTTCAGGAACGTGAAGGTGTTGTCGGGGATGCTGCCGATCACGTGAATGACTGACGCTCCTTCCAGCACCTGGAGGCTGCCAATCATGTTTTGGGTTGTGTTCCTGCCGGTAACGCTCCGGACTTCCAGTGTACCGCCCGCCACAATCAACCCGCCGACGTCATTGCGGACGTACTGATCGTTGAAGGCAGGTGTGAGACGCAAGGTTCCATCATCGACCTCCAGCGCCGTGAGTCCGTAGCCTCCAAAGGAAGTGCCTCGGAAATCAAGGATGCCCTCGCCGCTTTTGGTGATGGAATAGAACTCTTCCGTGCCCGGGGTGGTGTAGTTGCCTCCCCACGTGAGAACCGTGCTGGCGTTGCCGACATCCAAGATCGCAGGCTGATTGATGGTAAAGCCACGGTCTGTGCTGCCACTGGTACCGTTGAACTGGAATACACCTCCATTGAACACCAGGTTCCCGACTGAGTTTGTTGAGGCACCCAACCCGCTGGCGGTTCCAGCAAAAACCAAGTTGTTGGTACCGGAGTAGATCGCCGCCACGGATATCACGATCTGCGTGTCACTGGGGATGGCCACCACGGTGGCTCCTTCTGGAATACCTGGTCCTGAAATCGCCTGTCCCACGCTCAGAGAAGAAGTGGAGGGCACTGTGACGTTAGTGCTGCCGCTTGTGGTACTTGAGAGCAATGTTGCGCCGATGCTGGCGCTGGAGCCGTAGGTCAGGTTGTTTTGCCCCGTGGTCGTCACCGGATTGGAAATCTCAATGGTGTTTTCGTCCAGAATACGCAGGATTGTGGATCCACCAGGAATGCCATTGCCGGAAATTGTCTGCCCGACAGTCATGCCCAGTGTGCTGCCAACGATGATGCGTGCGCCACTTTGGGTGTCAGAATTCCGCGAACCAGTAAAGAGATTTGGGGAACCAAACGAGAGGTTGTTGGTGCCAGAGGCGTTGGCGTTGATGGGGGTGCCGTTCTCGCCGATGGTGATTTGGGTTCCGTTCACGATCGAGAGAATGGTGACAGTCACTCCTGTTGGGATGCCAGTACCGGACACTACCTGGCCCACGCTGAGTCCAGCGGTGCCTCCCGGGACAGTGACAGTCGCGCTGCCATTGGCGGTCGTTGCAGTGATGGACCCACTTTGCGGAGCCACATTGCTGCCATAGGTCAAGCTGGCTCCGGCGAGAGTGACCAGAGCACCGTTTGACAAGGTGATCGTGTTATTCGCACCATTAACCGCAGTGATGGTGACGCCGGAAGGAAGAATACCCGCCGCTGTGACCGTCTGGCCGATGGTCAGCCCGGTGGCATTCACCACAATCGACCGGCCCAACGAAGGCTCAAAGGAAATGAGTTGTGTGCCGGAAGAATAACCTTCGACGGCCAGCGTCCGCAGCGTGGTGATTCCCCCGTTCAGGGTGGTCGTGCCAGTGTAAGTGTTCAGGCCGGAGAGGATGAGGCCCCCCACGCCGCTCTTGTCGAGCCCATTGACCACCGGGGTGAAAGTCAGCGGGGTCAAACCTGAAGTCGTGGCATTGGCGCTGATGGTCAGATTACCAATCTGATTCACAGAATCGGTGACAGTAATCGCACTGATGGTGGCATTGGCAGGAATGCCCGTGCCAACGATGGTGACTCCGGTCGCCAACCCCACCAAGCTGACGCCGGTGATCTGGTTGTTGCTATTAAGCGTACCGTTCCTGCCTGCGGGAGCGAGATTCGTGATGACGGCGCTGATTTCCAGCACCCCGCTGCCAGTATTGTTTTGGATGATCTGCACGTTCGCGTTGGCGCCCCCCCCTCCGGCCAGCACTCCTGTGCCCGAAAGCACACCCGAATGGAACGCCATGTTGTTGGTGAACAGAATACCACTGGCCTGGATGACGTTGATTCCCGTCAGGTCGATGGCATAAGCACCATTGCCCACGGCATTCGGTGTGTTGTTGAAACGGAGCGTGTTGGCGGTACGATTGTTCTGGGTACTGCTGCCGACCACGTCCATGTTTGAATTGGTCTGCCAGTCATCCTGGGGAAGAGGAAGCACCAGAGAGCCCGTGGGAGTGTATGCGGCCAGGCCACGAATAAGCTTGTCTACGGTGCCTGTCGTGGTCACGCCGTCCTCGTTGACACCGCTGTTGATGGCCCATGTAGAACCAGCCACGGTGGCCCACCCGCCCAGGATGCCGTTGATGTTGTTGGTGTCAGTGCTTGCGATGTCATCAGCGCTGAAATCGACCGTGGCACCCACTCCCCGGCCAATGCCATTTAACCGCACCTTGTTGACACCGCCGGTGCGGATAACACGGTTGGCTCCCGTGTTGAAGGTCGCACTCGATACAATCTCCACATGATTATTTAGAGCGTTGCTCGAGTAGAGTTCCAGCACGCCTCCGAAACGGCTTCCACCAAGAACAAGAGCGCCAGTGTCAGACAGCTTGCTGCCGTTGTTATTGGAGTAATCAAGCCGCAAGGTGCCCGCCTGCACGGTATGGCTGGGCACGGTGGCCGACGTCAGGCTGTTGCGAGTGGTGGGGTCGGCCTGGCCGCTGAGAATGAGCGTGCCCTCGCCGAACTGTGAGATCGTGCCCGCACCTCCAAGGATTCCTTTCAGCTCCAGCACAGCTCCTCCCTGGACTGTGATGTTCGAATTGGCGGTGACAAAGAGCGGCCCCGCCCAGGAACTGCTGCCGACGGTGGTGGCAAGCGTACCGCCGGCGAGATACATGGTCTGCACTGTGTTGTAGATCACGTTGCGCAAATCCACCGTGGCATTCTGGTTGCCCAGCGCAGTGGATCCATTGGTGCCGCCCGCGATGATAATGCCAGCACCACCCACCGCTCCAAACGCACCATCCACTGTTGCCGCAAGGATGCCTGCATTGACGACCGTCTCACCCTTGTAGGAACTGGTGGTTCCCAGCACCCAAGTGCCATTGCCAATCTTGTTGAGAGAAGTTGGGCCGCCATTTCCATCCCCCAAGGCCAGGTTGAACTGGTTGTTGCCGCGGTTGGATCCACCCAAAGTAAGTGTGCGGCCGCCTGATCCTGTGAATTCCACCGCCGGGGACAGCCCGTTGACGCCGAAATTCAGCACCGCTCCTATGACCGTGCCATCAGCGATGATGGCGCCAGCGTTGTCCCCGGTTCCGAGTGTGAAGGAACGATCGGTGAACGTCGGCGTGTTGTCAAAGTAACGGAGCGAACCACCATTGAGAACCAAGTTGGAGGCAGCGTTTGACGAAGCACCAATGCTGCTGGCCGAACCACCAGCCGACAACTGGGTGACACGAATACCGCCTCCATTGATGACGGTCGGTCCTCCATAGCTGTTGCTGAAGTTCCCGAGTGTCAGAATGCCGTTGCCGGATTTTGTCAGCGACAGGCTGCCACCGGTGTTCACTCCGTTGCTGAGGAAGCCGCTAAAGGTGAAACTTTCGGCGGAGTCAACCGTCAGTACGGACGTGGAACTCGCCGGTCCATTGTTGGTTATCGTACCATTGCCACCCAGCCCGGACACCTTGGTGGAATACCCGTTTAGATCGACCGTGCCATTGTTGACCAGACTATAGCCACTGGCACTGAAGAGGCCAGTGTTGCTTTCAAAAACCGCCTGGCCGCTGCTGACGGTCAACTGGCCGCCAAACTGGTTGCTGCCACCCAAGCGAAGGACCCCTGTGGCGACGAGAATGTCGCTTGTGAGTGTGTTATTACCCAAAAGAGCAATGTTCGAACCGAGAAGGCGGATGAAACCGATCGTGTTGTTACCAGTGAGCTTGATCGTGTCGAAGCGGCTGTATTGGAGGTTCTGGTTGTTGCCATCGGCGACGGCTGCCGAAGACAGCGTGTACGTCGTGCCATCGACAATGCTGGCAATCGTGGTGTCGGCGAGAATGCCTGTGCCGGTCACCGAAGCGCCCACCTCCAAGCCGGCGGTGGTAGCCACTTTAACCGAGGTGCTGCCTGCGGTGAAGGTGGATGCCAGCGTGCCAGTATCTCCATTCTGGTCCCCAGTCGTTTCAAGACCGCCTGAGAAATTGTTGTTACCCGCCACCACCAGCACGCCCCTGCTGCTACCATCAGCTGCAAAAATCATCCGACCTTGGGAACCATCAATCGTGTTGACCGCGCCGATCGTCATGGTGCGGTTGTCCGCCACGCGGAATAATCCGTCTGCCTCACCCAAGGTGATGCCGCGGTTGACATCATTGAAGACAATATCTGTGCTGGCACGCAGGACACCACCATTGACCGTCAACTGGTCTGCCGTAAACGCGGCCGGGTTTGCCCCCAAATCGCTCTCCCGGACAATCTGCAACACGCCTTCGTTGATATAGGTCCTGCCTGTGTAAGTGTTGAACAGGCCGAAGGTGAGGGTGCTGGACACCGCTGCCGTGGGCTGCTGGGACAGGGTGACAACGTTGTTACCGACAAGGCCTGTCACTGTGGTACCCGCTGCGATGCCCGCGCCTGTCACCGTGGCCCCAACCACAATGCCTGTGTTGAACGAACCTGAAGCCAGCGTCACATCGAAGATGTTGGGGTTCATCAATCCGTTGGTGCCGATGCTCAGCGTGGGGTTCAGCGACAGCGTGGAGGCGCCCGACTTCACCAAGGAAACGGCATTGGCTCCATTGTCGGTGATCACGCTGGTGACATTGAGCTGGTTGGTCGGCAAGTAGAAGCTCAGCTCATACGGATTGAGCGACCCGGCGTGGGTGCCCGCCGTCAGGTTGCCTCCTGCGATGGTGTGGGTGGCGCGCGTGGAAAGGATGCCGCCGCTGTTGATGGTCAACGTCCGGGGCGTGGACGACGTGACCGGGTTGATAGTGATCGTGCGCCCTCCTGTGTCCTGAATGTTGAGGGAATGAATAGTGCGGTTGGCGGTCAGAGTCTGGTTGAAGCCGGTCACCTTCACATTCTGCGTGCTGACCCACGAGTCTGAAGAAGCAGTGTTGCTGGTGATGGTATAGTTGACAGCAGCAAGCGGCACCACATTGCTGCCAGAAATAGTCGCCCATTCACGCAACTGAACCCCGGAATCAACAGTGGAGCGTACCGCCCAGCCACCAATAATGTTATTCGTTAATGTGGGGGACGTAGTGAAGGCAATGGTGCCTGCATCGACCGTGCCGGAGACGCTGTCAAAGACCACCATGGAACCCGCTGCGCGCGTACCGAAGCTGTCGAAGGTCAATGTGTTTGAACTGCCCCCGCTTTGGAAGCTATAGACAAAGTTGGAGCCGCCAGCGAGAGACAACGGACCCACCAGCTCACTGCCACTGATGCCAGTGCTCACCAAAGTGACACGACCGGCCTTGAGCACGATGGCGGCAGTGTCATTGAGGCGATTGGCGTTGTTTGCTGTCGCCGTGTTGGTCATGTTAAGCCCTTGTTGCGCTGCAGCGTTGCCACCGGCCGTGCTGCCGCTCCCTGCCACCGTAATCGAGGTCACGCCACTGAGGGAGCCTCCATTGGCCAGACGCAGATCAGCGGCAAGCACACTGATGGCACCGCTAACCGTGCTGGCGGAGTTCACGTTGAGGATGGCACCGTTGGTGACGTTGTCCCCCATGCCGCGCATCGTCAGTCCTCCCGACTGCACATTGACCGGCTGGTTCCAATTGACCGTGGTCAATGCCTCAATACCCCGGATGGAAAAGCCCCCCGATGTGACAGTCGTGGGTGCATTGAAGTTGGTGTTACCCCCGTCAACGACACTGACCCCGCTTCCGACTGTGGCCCCGGCACCACTATTGAAGTTAAGATTCAGCGTCCCAGTGCCACCATCACGCACCAAACGCCCGATGCCTGTCAGCGCGCGGTTGTAGGTCCAGGTGGCGCCATTGTTGATGCGCATGACCAGCGTGCCGTCGTTTTGCATCGTACGTGAGCCGATGGCCGCAGCAGCAGCGCCGCCCACGCCATTGCCGAAGTTGGTGGCGCTTTCCAGGACGAGTGTGGCATTTGGGTTGATCAGTGTGCTGCCGCTGTAGGTGATGTTGCCAAGGGCGAGCACCTGTGTGCCGTTACCACTGACAACGATATTGAGCGTGCCTGTACCTGTATTGTTGGCACGATCCCGCAGGAATCCATTGAAATAGTTCACGCCGCTGGTGTTCAAGGTCAGCGTGCTGCTGGCTGACTGGTTCTCACCCTCCAGATTCTCAATCACACCACTTGCGGTGTAGTCCGACAAACCTTTCACCGTCTCATTGAAGCCCATCAGCTTGAAGTAAGAGTTGTTGCCATTGTTGCCCGTGGAGTTGCCACCCGCACCAGCGTCAAAGCGGATCAGCGACGTGTTGGCGATCTGCTCACTGGCACCCAGTTGCACCACGGTACTGCCCAGCCCGCCCATGCTGACATTGCCAATCTTGAGATCTCCCACAATGGCACCGTCAGCCACATAGGTGCCAAATGTGGTGTTTGTCGCCGTGTTCCCGGTGGCATCAGCCGAGATGACAATCTGGGTTTGGTTTTTGACAGACTGAATGACCGAACCATTCGGAATGTTTGGGTGGCCATTGATCACCATGCCGACATACATGCCAGTAGTACTTGCCACGTTGACAGTCCGGCGGGTGTCAAACGTCGTGGAGATGCTGGTGCCCGCCGCAGTTGCCGCAAGCGAGATGACAAACTGCGTGGTGCTGTTGATCTGGGTCACCACCGCCCCGGCTGGAATGTTCGCATTGCCGGAAATCGGCATTCCAACATAGAAGTTGTTGGTGTTGCCGCTGGTAAGAGTGACGGTGGTGTTGTTAAGCGTGGTGGTGGCATTGGACACCTGCTGGCTGGTGCCGACCGGAGTGGCACTGACAGTGCTGGTGGTCTTGGCCAGCAGGAGCTGCGGATTGGTGGCATCGCCAAAACCACGGCTGAAAACGGTGGTCAGACCGGTGTAGGTGTTGGCCGATTGGCCACTGAGAGTGACGCGGCCCGCCCCCATGAAGTCGATGCCATAGGTCGTCCCCACTACCTGTCCAATGCTGCCACTGATGTCCATGCGGGCGGTGGCCCCGCCAGAGTTGACATTGACGCGTAGATTACTCTCCAGGACGACAGGGGCGGTGATCATGTCCACCCCGACAGTGGTGCTGTTGGATTGAACTTTGCTCAGCAGCGCACGACCGTAGTCACCGTTACTGAAGACAAGACTGCTGGAACCGGTGCCGCTGACGATTTCAAAATGATGGGTGTTGTTCTGGTCCCCCAAGGTGAGAATGCCAAGTTTTTTATTTCCATCCAACGTGATCGTGGCGTGCATGCCGCCGGTGGCGGAGGTGAAGGCGGACACATTGGTTGTCATGTTGACAATGCCTCCGATGGAATTCGGCACCGACGCAGGACGCCAGTTTGCCGAAGCATTCCATGAACCATTGCGGTCGAGGTTGAAGCTGTTCATGAGCACCGGAATCACCCCGGGCTTGGTAATGGTGAGGATGAGACCGTAGTCCTTGAACAGACTCAGATCATAAACGAGACCACCGCCAAGCGTGGGAAGAATGAGATTGCCGCCGCCGTCGCCGCCACTACGATAGTTGGTGCCAGGATTGAAGCTGGACAAGGCGCTGATGTCGCTCCAGTTGCCCAAATTGAAAATATCGCCGTTCTGCGCCTTGCCTGCGGTGGTGGCCTGGCTGAAGAAGTTGCTCACGTCCACGATGGTGAAGGTGCTCTGGTTCAGAGTCAGCATGCCGTTGACCTGAATGAAATCATGCCTGCCTGCGGTGATTGCCGTGGCATCCCAGGCGGCATAGTTCAGCTCACGGTAGCCGCCGGTGGTGTCATAAGTGCCGGTGAGCAAGGCAGTCTGCAATCCGGCTCCTCCATTCAAGGTTGCGGCACCAACTTGGAACATCGAGGAGGAGCCGTCATTGAGGATCAGATTGCCGTTGAACGTCAGATTGGTGCGGTTCGCCCCAAAGTTGGTCCCCGGGCTGAGTATCGCACCGCTGTTGAACACATGATTGGTTCCATCCAGGAACTGGTTGGGGGCCGTCCCCACCGTGCCATTGACAATGCCAGTTCCCGCCAGCGAACCACCGCTGTTCACAATCAGACTTCCAGAACCTGTACGATGACTGGATGATGTTCCGACCTGAAGCACACCACCGTTTACCATCGTGGTGCCGGTGTAGGTGTTCACAGCGGTGATGATCCAGTTGCCCGTGCCAGCTTTGACCAGGCTGGTGGCGCCTCCGCTGTCACCAATGAGCGAGGCAAAGGTGTTGGCTCCCGTGTTAGTTCCACCCAGAGTAAATGTGCGCGCTCCAGAACCGCTGAAGCCCATGGCGCCGGTACCGCTGAGAGTAAGGGTGCCCGTTCCGGTAGCCTCAATCGTTCCACCAGCCAGACCTGTGGTGACGAGACGATTCGAACTCACATTGGCACCTGTGTAGCGCAGCGTTCCCCCATCGAGCACCAAGTTGGCGGCCGCGCTGGTAGACGAACCGATGTTACTGGCGGCGCCACCGTTTGCCAGACTCGAGACTTGCAGAACACCTCCGTTGATCGTGGTCACACCTGTGTAGGTGTTCAGTCGTGTGAGCGACCATGTGTTGCTGCCGGACTTGGTCAGTGAGGTGGCACCGGTGTTGTTGGCGATCAGCAGCGACATCGTGTTGATCAAAGCCGGATCACTGTAACCCGTGAGTGTGAGGGTGCGTGCCGCAGTGCCAGTGAATCCCATGGACGCAGTGCTGTCGGAAAACACCAGCGCTCCTGTGCCCGAGGCATCAATCACGCCCGCAGTTCCCAATGTGAAGCTACGATCCGTGCTTGCTCCAGCACCCGTGTAGCGCAGCGTGCCACCATCAATGAAAAGGTTCCCTGCCGCCTTGCTGGAAGCGCCAATGGCACTGGCTATGCCGCCGTTTTTCAATTCAGTGACACTGAGCACCCCGCCATTGATGGTAGTGGCGCCGGTGTAGCCGCTGCCTGCCGCGGCATCAAATGCAATGGCGCGGCTGGTTTCTGCAGGCTTGAAGATCGTCACGTCATTACCACTGACAGCGGTCACCGTGTAATCTCCATTTGGATCGGGATTGCCTCCTGCATCCGTCGTGTTGCCAATCGCAAGGCTGTGACCGGGAAGGTTCAGATTAATCGTCTCCGCAGGTGCCATGGCATCGCTGGTCCGATCCATCGTGAAGCTCAGGCCGTCGCTGGCGATTGAGATGACGACTGACCCGGGCTTGATACCAGCGCCTGCAACGAGCTGGTTCACGACAAGACCTGTGGTGTCAGCAAAGACAGTGGCCGTACCATCAATGGTGCCTGGCACCCCCGTTAGGCCATTGCCAGGGGCGAGAATCCAAGTGCCGGCATCCGTCTTGAGCAGCGAGGTTGCGCCCGTGTTGTTGCCCAGGGCGATCATCATGGTGTTGGCCCCGGTGTTGGTGCCGCGCAGTGTCAGCGTGCGTGCCGTGGTCGCTCCATCAAACCCCATGGAACCCACTCCGTTAAACACCAACTGCCCGGTAAGACCCGAGGACTCGATGGTGCCACCTCCAGTGCCGACGGAGAACAGGCGGTCCGTCGTCGCACCCGAACCAGTGTAGCGCAGTATGGCGTTGTTGGTGAGAACGAGATTGACCGCGTCATTTGTAGAAGCCCCGATGCTGCTGCTCAACCCGCCGTTGGCCAGGGTCGGCACCTCCAGCACGCCACCGCTGACGCGCGTGGCTCCGATGTAAGTATTGGCCGTGTTGTTGAGCTTCAACGTGCCCGTTCCCGCCTTGGTGAGGCTGTAGCCGACGAGATTGTCCTCCACCACTCCAGTAATAGTGAAGACGTTGGAGGAGTTTACCGTCCAGGTCTGGGGCGTGCCCAGCCGGACGTTGCTGTTGATGATGTGCCCGGTGGAATCGACTGTAATGCCATTCGAATTGAGCAGGGCGAGAGTGTTGCTCGAAATCGTCACTGGGCTGGCCCCGCTGGTGAATGTGAGCTTGCCAGTGGTGGTCACCGTGGAAACGAGATTGATGTTCAGATTGCCCGCAACCGGCGTGGTTGTGGAGAAGAACACATTGTCAAAAACCCCGGGCGCGCTGCCCCGCGCAATGTTGCCAGTTTGCGTCGTCTTCCAGTTGTCGTCAGACCACAGGTCGCTGACATTTCCGGCCCACCAGTAATCCACCGGCGTTGTGGGTGCGAGCACCTTCAGAGCCACGGCAACGGCATTGGCAAGCACCGCCGTCTCCAGTCCCCCTGCATCGCGCATGACCAGATCCAATCCATAGCCCTGGCCGTTGATCAGCAGCCCCGTCGTCCCTAGCGTGAACGCTTGGGAAATCGTCTGACTGTTCAAGTTGAGCCCGTTTGCCTTGAACTGGATCAAATCGTGCAATCCGGCTGTGAGTGAGGTCGTCACCGTGGAGTCGGGAAGGATGAACACTGTGGCACCACTCAAACCTACGCTGACGGTATTGTTCAACGCGGTGGTGACGTCGGAGAGCACAATCGTGTCGGCGCTGTTGGCGGCACTACCGAGGTCGAAGGTCATGCGAACCGTGGATCCAGAAGCCCCTCCAATCGTCAAACCCGGGGACCCGGTCCAGTTGGTGTTACGGTTGAGGTTCAAGGTCCCGGTCGAAAGGTTGTTCGCCATGCTGAAGTTGGAGCCGGCATTCAACGTGAGAACGGCTCCATTGGTGGCCGCGGTGCCCGCATGCCCCATCTGATAAGTCGTGGCAGTGACTGAAAGAGTGGCGCCGCTGGCCACCGTGACGTTCGCGTTAGGAGTTCCAGAAGCATTGGCGAGCGACCCTGCGGAGAGCACCAAGGTGCCTGCGTTCACGCTTGTGGTGCCAATGTACGTGTGCGCACCTGTGAATGCCCAAGTATTGGACCCGTTCTTGACGACACTGGTGGGGTTCGCGACGTTAACGTTGGTAATGACAGGGCTGAAGGTGTTGGTTATACCTAGACCGGATGTGCCGGTAAAGGTAACTGTGCGTGCCGTCGCTCCGGTGAGAGCCAGAACCGGGCCACCACTGAATGTCAGTGCTCCTGTGCCGGACGCGTCGATCGTTGCACCACCCGTTCCAATCGTCAAAGAGCGGTTGGTGGTGGTCGTGATGCCTGTGTAACGGAGAGTGCCCCCATTGAAGACGATGCTGGTCGCCGCGTTGGAAGCCGCCCCAATACCACTGGCAGTTCCTCCGTTGCCAAGGGAGGAGATGCTGATGGTGCCGCCATTGATGGTGGTGGTGCCACTGTAGGTATTGATACCGGAGAGCGTCAGGATACCTGCCCCAGTCTTGACAAGATTCAGTCTGCTAGGCGTCCCGGCCGTGAGCACCCCGGAGAACGTGGTGCTGGTGTTGTCCCCACCCACGGTGAAGGTCGAAACAGATGTGCCGGAATTCGTGACGAGGCCTGCTCCAGTCAAGGAACCCACTGTTTCGCTGGCACTCGCCAGATCCAGCACACCTCCTTGGGCGACGGTGAGCGCGGAGCCATCTGGAATGACATTAGATGCGCCCAAACGCAGGATCCCGTTGTTCACCACCGTTGCCCCGGCGTAGTTGTTGCCAGTATTGGAGATTTGCAGCACACCCAAGCCAGACTTGGTCAGCCCGGCACCGCTGCCGGTAATCTGTCCAGCGAGATAGGCGGTGACATACGGGCTGTCCACGGTGATCATGCGGGCGGTGCCGCTGCCAAGATTGACCGCACCCGTCATGAACAAATTGTGCGCGTTGGTCGTTCCGCCAAAGGTAAAGTTGCCGTTCACGTTGATGGCATTGGCCAGCCAGGTGGTGTAACTCCACGTGTTCGTTCCTGTGGCAGTGGCATTCGCTGAGAGCGTAAACCCCGTGTCAGTGATGCCCGAGGCCACAAAAGCCCCGCCTGGCACTCCGGTGCCGCCGATGATCGGCTGACCAGCCGTCAATAAGCGTCCATTGGGACTTGTCAGCGTCACCGCGGCAGAGCCATTGGTGGAGGTGGTGCTGATCGTCGTCGCACCAGCGGCCAGGAGCGTGGTGCCATCCCCGATGTTAAGAGCCCCAAGACCAAGCGCGCTGTTGGCGGTGCTCAATGTGCCCGCAGTGGTCGCGGTGTTGCCGGAGCCCACGATGAGCGCACCACCATTCAGATTGAAGCCGTTGGTGAAAGTGTTGCGGCCTGTGAGAATAAGCGAGCCGCCACCGGACTTCGTAATGGCGCCACCCGCACTGGTGATTGGCGCCTGGATGATCAGGCCAGTGGGAGAGGCTCCAGACACGTTGATGACGGGCGCCGCGTTGGAAAACTGAACAGCGGAGTTTGCAGCGTTGTTGGTGGCAGCAGCAATGATCGGCGTCGTTCCCAAGTTGTCATTGACCACAGTGATGGCATTCGCTGCACTCAACACGAACGTGTGCAATGCAGTGGGGGCGTTGAATCGCACTCCAGGCTGTGCGGTACCGCCGTCATTGTTGAAAGTCAGGCTGGCCAGGGTGGTGGTAGTGGCCCCGGTGTAGTTAAAGAAGTTCAGGGTGGCGCCGCCGTTTAGCGTGACGTTGCTAGAGGCAGCGATCTGGCTGGTGGTGGTGTCAAACTTGTTGGCGTTGGCGAAAGATACCGTCGCATTGTTAATGACAAGATCGCCCGGGATCGCAATCGTTCCGCTCTGACCCGACAAGCTGAGGGTGCCCAAGTTCACAAAGGTACCGCCCGTATAGTTGTTGGAAACACCAGTTCCGGGATTCAGCGCAAGCACACCACCTCCACTCTTCACGAGCGCAATGGCTCCGGTGATCAAAGTGTTAATGTTCGTGGTGCCCTGGTTGGTGAAGACAAAGAACTCTGTGCCCCCGGAAGTCAGCGCGGACGCCGCGTTGCCCGCGGCGATGGTCGTCGTGCCTCCGTTGTTGGTGAGCAGGCCGACGTCCAAGGTGAGAGTAACGGGCGTTGTGCCGTTCCCAAGGGTCAGCGTGTTGCCAGCCATGCGCAGCGAATTGATCGTCTTTGTCACCGTGAGGGTGCGCGTGGTGATGTCATTGACGTTCCACGACGCCAGCGTCGACGTTGAGGTGATATCGCCACCGTTGTAGCCGGGGAACACATTGCCACCTGCAAACACATTCCCGCCAACTGTGCTGCCAAGGGCGCCCACTCCCACATTATTGAGATAAGTGGCAAAGCTGTCGCCGTTCACCACCGCCCAGCCACCGATGAGATTGTTGGCAAGCGAGAAGCCCGCGCCATTGATCGTGGAGACCAGCACACGTGCGTTGTTATTGTTGCCGGAACCGCCAAGACCCACATTGGTGGTGAAATTCACCACTCCATGATCGTTGACCGAGCGCTGCAGATTTCCGATGGTCACCTGCACCGCACTGCCGGCATTGACGGAGGGCAGCAGATTGATGATGCTGTTGCCGCGTTCCAGCAGCAGATTGTTAAATGTGGCCGTCGTGTCAAACGAGCCGCCTCCACGCACAACGACGCTGCCACCCCGGAGATACAGCGGGGTGTTGGGATTCACCCGCACCGGATCGTCAGAACCCAGTGGATTGAGGCCGGTATTGTCCCAGTCCAGGGTGGAGAACATGGCATGAATCGAACTGGTGCCGCTCAAAACACCTTCGTCCCGCAATGCCAGTGTGTTGCCACGAATGAATGTATCTCCCGTGTAGGCATTGCTGTTTGTCATGGTCAGTACCGTGTTGCCAGTTTTGTCAAAACCAAGGTTCCCGTTCAACTGACCGCCAAAGACCGCACTACCTGTGTTGAGGGAGGTCAGGGTGACGGCAGAGGCCGACGAGTTTGTGACCACACCACCCACCGGCAGGGGGTTGGCGGTGCTCAGCGTGCCGACAATCTGGTTGTTCCCATTGAGATCCAGTGTGCCTCCATTGACCACCAATGCCTGCGCCGACACGGTATTGTTGGTGGGAGTGACCACGATGGTGTTGTCGCCACCATTGAGCACCAGGAGCCCCTCGTTGACGGTCGTCGTGCCGGTATAAAAGGCACGGGCATTGAGAAACAACGATCCATCACCAGACTTCCACAGGCCGGAGCCGTTGTTGTTGCCCACATGGCCATTGACAGCCAGCGAGGTGTCAGCGCCAATGGTGTGGAACACAAAGAAACCGCTGAAGCTGTTTAGTGCAGGGATATTCAGGCCGGCGTTTCCGCTGAAAGCAATGACCCCGCCGGTGCGAACACTCTCGGTGAGCAGCGAAGCCGAGGAGTTGAACTTGCCATAGGCGGCCACGTTGCCATTGCTGATACCGCCGCCGCTATTCAAAACCAGGCTGTTGGCCGACCAACTGGTGGTGAGCAGTGCGTTACTGCTTAGCGCGATGTTGGTGGTCGAACCGTTGATCAAAGCCGTGTTCAGTTCATTGGCCGCCAGAGGACGCAGCAGGTTTGTCACCGAGTCCTTGGTGATAAAGGAAAGACCAGTGCCATCGACCGCCGAACCGATGATGTCGGGGCGAATCGTCCGCGTGACCGTTCCATTGGCCCCGCCCCCCTGGCTGCCCACGGTGTTGAACGTGGTTGCAGTGATGTTGGCGAAACCGTTTACCGTACTGGCTCCGGCAGGGTTGAAGTCCGCACGAATCCAAAGGGTGCCGCCACTCTGAATATTAGTCAGCGTGGTCACGTTGACCGCAATACCGGTCGCCGGATCCGCGTCGAGGAGCATGTCCCCGGCACCACTGCTCACGGTCAGATTGGTGATGGTTTCTGTGACACTGGAACCGCTGTTTGGCAGAATGGTGACCGAGCCGCCACCTATATTGAGTGTGGAATTCGGCAACGCTGTCAGGGCGGACGCCAGACGGTTTGAAGTGGCCGTGGTTGTGTTGTCAAGGGTGATGACCCCACCTTCCTGCACCGTGTGATTGGGCAGCAGAGCCTTGCCTGCGCCCGAATAAGCGATGGTGCCATTTGAGATGGTGAACGTGCCGGACGATCCGTTTTGCGCATGCTGGGTGCCGGTGATGGTCATCACACCGGTCCCCGCTTTGGTGATGGAGACCGCCGCCGGAGTGGCTTCGTTGAAGCGGTTGATCTGTCCCGAATACGTGGTGTCGGAGTTGTTATAGCCGATGGTCAACGTCGCGGTGTTGGCAACGCTGTTGAACACGGAACCACTGCCGGAAAGCGAACCCCACACTGTGGCCTGACCGTTAAGATTAAGGGAAGTGCCTGCGCCCAGCGTCAAATCCGAAAACCGCGAGCCACTGTTAAACGCACCCGACTGGATGTTGCCGGCAGTCACATTGACCGGGCCAGTGAAGGTGGACTGGTTGATTTGAAGCACACCCGCCCCGTTCTTGGTGAACCCTCCAGCCCCTCCCACCAAGCCCCCCATAATCAGGCCTGGAGTAGTGGGCGCAATATCAGTGAACCCATTAAAGTCATAAGTGTTGACCGTAACAGTCGTGGGCGCGGCGCCAAGGTCAATGCGCCCCACCAGAAGCGGTGTGGCAGCCGGGTTGAATGGATTCGCCACAATGCCGCCAGCCCCCAAGGTCAGCAGACCTTCGCCAGAACTCACAGTGGGGGCAGCAGTGCCTCCTCCGTTGCCGTTGAAGACCAACCCTTGCAGTGTCTGCGTTCCAGCCAACACGAGCAGACCGGTGCCATTGATAGTCACGGTGTTGGTCGGATTGATCACTCCACCCAACGTCTGCGCCAGGATTGCGCCGCCAGATTGAGCCCCTCCATTGATCGTGACTCCTCCGCCCGGCAGCGTACCAGTCGATCCAACGATCAACACACCGCCATTAACCACCGTGCCGCCGGTGTAGGTGTTCGTGCCATTGAGGGTCAGGTTGGCCGCACCATCGCTGCCTGACATCACCAACCGCACCGCTCCAGTGCCGTTGTTGGTTATCGCAGCGTTCATGGTGAAAGTTCGATTGGTGCCACCATACGGGAGAACCTGAACGTAAAGATCACTCGCCGCGTTGACCAAACCACTGGTAACCGTACCATTGGTGATCGTGATGTTGCGGTTGTCAGCACCGTGGGCAAGCAACAGACCGCCTCCTTGCAAGGTCAACACATGGCCACCCAGATCGACCGTGTTCGTAGCCGAACCCGGATTCACCAACGCAAAGGTGTTCACGGTGGTGTCTGTGACCAACGGTCCGATGCTCGCTGTTGCCCGAATGTTGTCTGTTGCCAAGGGGGTGCCGGTTAAAGTGTTGATGGAGTAGCCGGCAAAACCAGTCTGATTAAGACGCCCCACTCCCATGTCTGGAACATAACTGGCCCATTCACGGTCAACCACCGCCCAAGGCCCAATCAGGTTGTTGGTCAATCCTCCACCCACGCTGCTCGTCGATGACCCATTCAAGGTGGTGATCAAAGTCCGTGCCGCGCTTCCAATAACTCCAACGGTGTCAGGGAACCGCACTGTCGCAGTTGACCCAACCGAACGGGACAGTGAACTGATGTTCAGAGTGGCTGAATTGATTCCAGTGCCCCCAACGGCGGTCTGGATCATGTTGTATCCTTCCGCCAAAACCACTGCACCGACCGATTGTGCTGTTTCTGTCTGAGCACGGCCCACATACACGAGACTGCCGCCACTCAGGGTGATCTGCGTGCCAGTACTCAAGCGGTTTGCCGCGGCAAAGTTGACATTGTCATCAAGCCTGAGGACGGCGTAATTAACCGAAATGGCCGAGGTATTCAGCAACCGTCCGCCATCAGCCAGAGTGTTCGTCCCACCGAGAAAGACTGTGGGACCTGTGTGTGTGCTTGCATTAAGGAAATTGTAAGTCTGGGGACTGCTTTTGAGCACTCCCACATTGCCGGAAACGACCCCGCCCCAGTTTACTCCACCATTATCGGCTCCGAAGATGATCGCAGAAGCGCCACCTGTGGTGGTGATTGTGCCCGCATTGCCCTGCAAGGCGGCACCATCCCCGCGCGTGCCAAACACCAACTGCGAGGTACCATTCAAATCAAGCGTGGCTCCTGGAGCCACCATCAAGAACTGGTTCGGCGTCAGGGCGTTGTTGCCTCCACTAAGTTTCAGAGTGCCGCCGTTGATCGAGAAATTCCCCGTGAGCGTGCTGGCGGTGATGTTGGCAACACCAGCGTTATTGGCCACTGAATTGATGGTCAACGAGCCACCCAGATCCTTCACAAAACCAGCAGTTCCAGTCAGGAGGCTGCTGACAGTGAGACTCGTGCCGGAAGCGACAGCGACGTATCCTTGCACGCCCGCCAGGTTGAGCCTGGGTACACTAACAGTGTTGTTTCCGCCAACGTTGAGAATCGCGCCAGCCGAAAGCGTCAGCGTTGCACCCTGAGTCGTGATGCCACTGCCAATGTTGATGCCAGAACCATTGATCTTGATGGCGTTGACCGTGCGGTTGGTGGTACCTGCAAATGTCGGCGTGGCGGTGATTTGCATCGTTGCCGTGGCAGCAGCCGTGTCAATGTTGTTGGAGCCATCATAGCCGGTGAATGCCTGGATTCCATTGGTGTTGCCCGACGTGCCGTTGTGATTGTATGAGACAAGGTCCGTACCGTTGATGATGGCGCGCTGAAGCACGTTGTTCGTCAGACCAGGGGCCGTCGTGAACACAATTTTGTTCGAAGCCGTGCCAAGATTGGTGCCACTGAACGCGAGGCTGGAGTTGCCGTTGTTGGTCAGGCTGCCGAAGGTCAGGGTGCTAGTTTGGGCGCCTCCAGCATTGGTGGTGACGGTGTTGGTCGCACCACGATTGCCTGTCAGAGTTCCGAAGGTCTGGCTGGAAGCACCGGAAGCGTTGCCACTGTACACCAGTGATCCGCCTGTCAGCGTCACCGGGCGGGTTCCGTTTGTATGCGAGGAGGCGGCGCCCGAAGTGTCATCAACCAGGAAAACGCCCGACGGGCCGTTCACAGTGATGGTACCGGTGCCGCCAAGCTGGACACCTGAGCCCACGATCTTGAATGTGCCCTCGTTAACAGTCACTCCTCCGGTGAATCCTGTGCTATTCACACCAAGGGTGAAGAAGCCGCTGCCGTTTTTGGTCACCGAGCTCACCGCCCCAAGGGCCAGGGTTGTTTTGTTGATGTTCCCGGCCCCTGTGAATGTGAGCGCCTGCGCTCCACTGAGGTTACCGGTCAAGTTAAGAGTGGCTCCCACATTGGCTCCAATGCTCGCTGCGGCGGCCAATGTGATGTCGCCACTCACTGTATTGCTGGTGCTGTTCAAAGCCTGCAGAGCGCCGCCGCTGTTGATGCCTGTGCCATTGAGACTGGTGGGCTCGCCGATCACAACGGCGTTCAACTGCAGAGCGGCACCCGTGCCAGTCACCACTGTGTTGCCGGTGACCGATCCCAACGCGTTCGCATTGGAAACCTTGACCGCGCCTGCGCCAATCGTCAGCACGCCGTTCCAAGTGGAGTTGCTGGCCGAAATTTCAAATATGCCATTGTCGTTTTTGCGCAACGCGTTGGATGCGGTAGGGAAACTGAACGCCGATGTAAGGGTAAAAGTGTTGCCTGCTGTAACTTCAATTGCATTGCTGGCTTGGTTGAGAACGAATGTGTGCCCGGTGCTAAAGGTGCCCGTCGCGCGAAATCCGACGTTGGTGGCGGCATTGATGTCCAGAATGATCTGATTCGCCGCATTCCCAAGGGCCGCGTCGCTGTTCGCCGCCACGACGCCTGCCAGGATATCGATGTTGCCCGTGAAACTGTTGCTGCCGTTCAGAGCCAGCGTACCATTGCCCAATTTTGTGATGCCGGAACTGCCCCCGACAGCACCTGAGAAGGTCAAACCCTGCACCAGATTAGAGGGCGTGGCTGAGGCTGGCGCATTGGCAACACTGATAACTTGGGCAGCCCCCAGCGTGACTGCTCCCGTGAGTTCAAGACCATAGCCGTTGTTGTTGGTGATCATCAACGGCCCGCTGAGCGCAAACCCAGGCATTTGGAGCGTCTTGTTTGCAGCGTTCAGGAACAATGGAGAGTAGGTGGCTCCCAGCCTCCCCACCGTGAGATTCACCGGCCCGCTGGGAACCAGTGTGATGCCAGTGTTGATAATCTGACGCGATCCAGTTCCATCGCCGTCGTGCAGCAGGGCCAGGTTCCCGTCATTGAGGTTCACGGTCACCGAGTTGCCCCCAGGTGCCAAGGCACCGAGAGCCAGTGTGCCAAGTCCCGTTTTGGTGATGGTGATGGCGCCTGGCGATCCTTGACGCGTGACGGTACCGAGCGCCGCCGTCATACCGGGGTTGACAACATCGATGGTCAGCGCAGACGGCAGAGTCACCGTGCCACTCAGGGTCAGGTTGCTGCCTGCTGCCACCGTGCTGTCGAAGTTCACGTCGCCAGCCACGCTCACATTGTTGCCGACAATCACGTTGGAGCCACTCAGCAGCGTGGTGCCGGCGGACATCGTCAGCCCTCCCGTGCCCAACGGACCAGCCGATACACCACCAAGGGTGCCATTGTTGAAAGCACTGCTGATACCGAAGAGAATGCCACCAGCCTGGAGGTCCACGCCTCCGGTAAAGGTGTTTAATCCCCCCAAGGGGTTCGCCAACCCCAATTGCAGGATGCCAGCACCGGTTTTGATGATGCTAGCACCCGCCCCCGTCATGTTGGCCGTGATGCTCAGCGTGGGAAGCAACGGGGCTAGGTTCACTCCGTTCGCAGTCACCGGTGCAACGTTGAACGTGCGCGGGGAAGACCCCAGATTGATCGAGCCGAGAGCGCCAAAGGTCAGCAGGTTATTGCCAGTGGCGGTTGCGTTGGCTGAGAGTGTGACCGTGGTGGCATCATTGATGGCGGTAATCGTTGTGCCGGCTGCGATGCCCGTGCCGGTGACCACCGCGCCAATGGCCAGGCCCGCCGTGCTGCCGACTGTGAGCGTGTTTGTGCCGGTCACAACGCGGGAGTACATGGAACCAGTGCTGATGGTCGAAACACTGCCAAGATTTGAGGAACTGGCGGAGATGTCTGCCACAGTGTAGTTGCTTCCGGAACCACCGGTGGCGTTTTGTGACAAGACATACGAAGTGCCAGAGCCGCTAACGATGGTAGTACCCGCCACAATGCCAGGCCCATAAACAGCCGTTCCTGGCGCAAACACGCGTGAGGGCGCGATGGTAAAAGTGAGCAGGTTGGAACCATTTGTCGTTGAGGCACTGTATGCCACTGGTGCGCCGAGACTAAGCCCACCTGTGCCGACAAGAAGGGAGGGTGTGTTGCCGCCCGTGTTGTTGAACACCAAACCGGCCAGAGTCTGATCAAAACCGTTCAACTCCAGCGTGGACCCGCCCAACATCGAAACCGTCGCGGTACTGGCGATTTGATTCGCGGCACCGAACACCACCGTGGAAGTGCGCTCAAGGACAGTTGCGCCATTGGTGCTGGCCCCGCCTGTGATGGTCACATTGCCTGTGCCCAAGGCCAATCCAGGCGAATTCAGCACCACGAAACCGGAGTTGACGAAAGTGCCGCCACTGAAGGTATTGTTGCCTGAAAGCACAAGTTCGTTTGTGCGAATGTCAGGAATGCCGGCGAAACTTCCCCTGCCCTCGCTGCCGTTGATGACAAGTGTCACGGCTCCGGCGCCATTGTCCACGATGTTGGCACCGACGAAGACATCACGATTGTAAACGTTGCCCGAATTGAGCACGTAGCCGATCGCATGCAGGTAAAGGTCCGCGGGCGTGCCGGGGGTGCCTCCGGCGGTCAAATTACCATTCTGGATGACGATGGGCATGTACAAGCCACTGACGTAATCACGCCCAGTCGGTGTCGTGCTACTGGTGTTAGCATTGCCGTCAAGCGTGACTGAAAGACCATCAATGGCGGTCACCGTCCGCCCAAGCACTGTGGAACCCACGACAAAATTCTGCGGCACGCTGGCCAGCTCAATCACATTGCTGGTGGTGGAACTGGTGACCACGGTCACTTGTGTGTTGGTCAGGCTGAATCCTTGAGATGCAATCAAGCCGCCGCTGGTGAGATTGAGCGTATGCCCGCCAAGGTCCAGGGTGGTGTCCCCGGCGACCACCATCGCCAGACTGTTGACCGTGCGATTTCCTGTCAGTGTCAGCGTCTGCGGAATATTCAACGTAGGGTTGGCGCTGCCAAGGAGCTGGGTGATGGTGAACTGCGTGCTATCAATAATGGATGCCACCTGTGCTCCGGCAGGAATTCCATTGCCCAGAACGGCGTCCCCCACATTCAGCCCCGCTGTGCTGGCGATGGTCAGGACATTGTTGCCGACCGCGCCAATCGAGGCCACGCCAGGATAGGTAAGGCGCATATTCTCCGTGGCAGAACCATTGTTGAAAAACAAACTGGTGGCCGCGCTGATGTCAGCATTGGCGTTCCCCGCCAAAGTAACTGTGGTACCACTGATTGAAACCACCGTGGAGCCCAAGAACGAACTGCCAGCAACCAATCCCGCAGGCACGCTTGCAACCTGGACCACGGTACTCGCGGTGGAACTGGATGTCACCGTGGCCCTGCCGCTCAGAAGATTCGGAGAGTAACCAGCGTAGCCCACACCATTCAACGCCCCCACGCCTGTTCCCGGAGTGTAGCTGGCAAAGTCGCGCTCAAACACCGCCCAACCGCCGATAATGTTGTTGGTCAGGCCATCGCCCACGTTGGTGGTGGCAACACCGTTCAGATTAGCGGCAAACACCCGTGCAAAACTGCCTTGGGCTCCATCCACATTGAAGAACCGCAGCGTGGCATGGGAACCGGCCTGTCTGGCAAGACCGGTGAAGGTCACTGTCGAACTGTTGATGCCGGTGCCGGGTTCGGCCACATCAATGATGCTGTTGCCTTCAGCCAACGTGAGCGCTCCAAACGCCTCCGTTCCTTCGAACCCAAAGCGGGCACGGTACTGCAGCATGCCCCCACGCATCAGGATTGGAGCGGTGTCGTTGATCCGGTTATCGACCTGCTGGTCTAGGATGCTGGTACCGTTGTTGTTTGAAATCAACAGGGTCGCCTGGCTGATCTCGATCGCCGACGTGTTTTGAAAAGTCGCGGTGCCCAGCAGTTGTGTGCGACCACCATTCAGGATGGTGGCTCCCGTGTAATCATTCGGAGAATAAAGGTTCCAGTCTGTGAAGCCACCAGCCGACGTGGAACGCACCAGTGCCACGTTGCCCGAAATGGACCCCGAAAAACTGACCCCAGCATTCACCAACCCCAGGGTGGCTTGATTGAGGGAGCCGTTACCCACCGTGCCACCACCAACCTCCGGAACCAAGTTGGCATTTTGTGCAAAGGCTCCGTCAATGCGCAAACGATTGAGCACCTGGCTGGTGCCGTTGAGATCAAGTGTGCCGCCTTGCAGGATGAAGTCATTGTTGTAGAAGAGGGTGTTGGTGCCGCCGGCAAGTTTCAGCGTGCCTTCATTTACCACCGTGACGCCAGAGTAGAACTCCTGCGCTGACAATGTCATCACCCCTGCGCCAGCTTTGACCAGGCCGCCGGAATTGCTAACCATGGCAGCCGAAACGTTCAGATCACCCAAGGTGTGGAATATGAACTGCCGGTTACTGGAAGTGGACAGCCGGCCACCACTAATGCCAGCGTTGCCGGAGAATGCCAGCACGCCACCGCTGTCGAAAATCAAGGTCTGGGCAGCTTGCGCGGACGTTCCACCGCCGCTGTTCAATGTCAGCGAGTTCACCGTCATGGTATTGCCTGTCAGTGCATTGGTGACGCTGCCCACTCCAGAGGTGAGCGACACATTCAATGGCGTCGCCACTCCACCCAAATTATTGGTCAGAGTCGTCACCAGTTCAGTGGTGGCATTCAAGGGACGAAGGATACCAGTCGCCGTGTCAGCGGTCGCAAAAGAGGTGCCTGATCCACCTGTAGTGGCATCAATGATCGCATAAGACAGGATGCCCTTGTTAAAGGCACCGGCCACTCCGGTCTGCCCAATGAATGCATAGCCCGTACCCGTCGCCCGGATGGTCGCAGTGTCCGGTCCGGCAGCGGAACCAAGATTGCTGCCCCGGAACAGCACAGTGCTGCCTAGCGGGACAAGCGGGTTGCCGCCGAGCCTGATGACATCACTGGTGGTGAAGTTCAACTGTTGCCCTGTTCCTGCAGACAGTGTGATGATCGACTGGCCCGCATTCAATGTCAGCGTGCCGGTGGTTGTTTCAGTCGTGGCAGCGTTGCTGTTGCCATTGATGGTCAAATGCCCGCCATATAGATTGAGCGAGCGATTGCTCAGACGGTTGGGTGTGTTGTTGCCGACGGCTCCCGTACTGTCCAGCACCAACGATCCTCCAGGCATCACAAACACCGTACCAGTGCCGCCCCCTGTGCCAGGCACACCCAGAGTACCAGCACCGCTCAAAACCAAGCTTCCGTCATGAATGTGGACATTCTGGCCAGAGAACGCGTTGGAAGGCGTTAAAGTCCAGGTTCCGTTCCCCACTTTGACCAACGCAAATACGCCGTTGGCCAGATTGCCATCATGATTGATGGCAGTGCTGATCGTTCCCGTGCCATCACCAGCCAGACCGATCCACACCCCGCGGCCACTTCCCCCAGTTCCCACCCGGCCCGTAATCGCGCCCGTGATGTTCAGACTGGCACCGGAATCCACACCGATCACCGCAGCACGCATCTGGCCGTCGGTACCGCTGGCTCCCGAGAAAGTAATCGGCCCCGACCAAGTGTTGGCTCCGGAAACGCTTCGCAGCGCTCCGCCGCCATTGATGCCGTTGGATGTGACGTTGTTGCCTGGGTTGAACACCAAGGTCTCGGCCACATTGATGCCGCCGGAGATTTCCAAAGCCGCCGTGACGTTGCCAACAATAGTGCCGGATGTGGTGATGTTGGAGCCGAAATTGAAATTGCCAGCACTGCCCAATGCGGTGGCGTTGGTGATCCTCAGCACCCCTTGGGAAATGATCATGTTCCCATTCCCGCTTGTCCCCGTCCATCCAGACTGTGCCTGCGTCAGCACCAAGGTGCCCCTCCCGTTCTTCTGGAGGTTGTTGGTGGGCGCAGCAAATGAGAACGCCGAATTCATTGTCAGCGTGTTCCCCGGTGTCACTTCAATCGAATTGCTTCCTTGGTTCAAAAAGATTGTCCGGCTGGTGCTGAATGTGCCGTCGGCGCGCAATCCCTGGGTGGTGGAGTTGGTGTTGATCAAAACTTGGTTGGTCGGATCGCCAAGCGCGCCATCGTTTGTGATGGCAAGAACCCCCGCCGAAACGTTGATCATCGAATTGGTGCTGACCGCCCCATAAACCCCGTTCGAAATCACGTTTTGGTTCAGATTCAGTTGAGACAGAACCAAAGTCGGGTCGTCAATGGTCACCGCATTGTCCAGTGTCAGTTGCCGACGCACCAAGGTGGGATTGTCCACGGTGATGTTCTGGCTCAGGCGGAGCGTGCTGCCATCCACGATTTCAGCCACGTACGTGCCCGCGGGGATCCCATTGCCCGTCACCGGCATGCCCACCCGGAAACTTGAAGTACCGTTTTCCACATTAGAGACGATGTTGGGACTGAAGAAGATCGAGCCTGTGGTCGTGTTGGTCACATTGTTGTTCACCCCTCCAGGTGCCACCTTCGTGCCTGCGGGGATGCCGGCGCCAGAAACCGGCATTCCCGGGCTGAACAAATTGCTCAGACTCACGCCCAATGTCACCACTGTGCCGCCGCTGCCTACGCTAGCGGCAAAATTCTGCACACTGATGGAGTTGACGCTTGTGTTGGCATTCAGGTTCGTGGCTGCCAGCCTCATCCCCGCCACGAGATTATTGACACTTTCCACCGTCAGGGCCGTTCCAGAACCAAACGCTGAGAAACCCACAGGACCGCCAAAATCGTTCGTGTTGCTGCTCAGCATCAGCGTTCCCGCGCCGGTCTTGAGAATGCTGACCTGACCTGTCACCTGTCCCGCGAGGTGAAGACCGGTCACGAGGTTCGAATTGCTCGTACTGGTGACAGCAAAGGTCGGTGTTCCGGTTAGGGTGGTGGTTCCATTGACCTTGAGTCCATATCCGTTGTTGTTGGCCGCCGTGACAGTGAGCCGGCCCGCGTTCAAAGTTGTGATCTCAGCAATCTTGTTCGCTGCCTGAACATAATAGGGCGCTTGGGAGTTGGCTGTTCGCCCCACGGCCAAAGTGGCGTTCCCAGTCACCGTGATGTTATGATTGAATGCGAACGTTTCCGTCCCGCCGCTGCCATTTCCATCGTCCAGCATCTGAAGAGTGCCCCCAGCCATCACAAAGGTCTTGCCAGATAGTGAACTGACGCCCTCCAACCGCAGGTTGGCGCCGGGTTCAAAGCTCAGGACGCCATTGAAACCAGCATTGTTGCCGGTCAGCGTCACCACGCCGCTTTGAGAAGCAAATCCAGTCTGCTGAGGCACTCCGTCCGCCAAAGCGTTCACCGCACTCACTGTGGCGCCAGCGTTCTTTTGTGTGGAACGGATGACCAACGTCGATGTCGCATCCCCGGTAATGCCTCCCGCTATGACCAAATTCGCGCCAAGATCGGTGTTTGGCCTGCCTCCCGCAATCGCATCCAGAACCAGCGTGGTGCCATAGGTGAGGTTGTTGGTTGCTGAAACAGTGGCACCATTTGACAGCTTGTAGGATGTCGGACTGTCAATGCTGGCGATCGTGGTATTCGCGGGAATGCCCGTGCCGGTCACGACCTGACCCACATGCAGATTGGCCGTGCTGGCCACGGTCACCGTCTTTCCGTCACCAGCAGTTGAAGTCGTGGAACTGATGGTCTGCGCATTGATTGTGATCCCATTGGCATTGCTGCCCAACGTTGCCGATGCAGCATTGGCAACAGACTGAATCACCGCGTCGCTGCTGACCGTCACCTGATTGTCAAACACAGGCCCCACGCCGGCGGCGGTCGCACCCTTGGAGTCCAGCACCAAGTTGCCTCCTGCGAGCACAACTTTCGCCGAACCAATGGGGTCGAACGCTCCCGTGGACGAACTTCCAGTCAACACCAGCGTTGGAGCCTTGGTGAACGTCAGCAGAGGCGCCCCCGTGACCGTCACCGTGCCCGAGATTGTCACATCCGTGCCGGAAATGCCTGTAACCACCGCGCCGGAGGGAACACCCGTTCCGGCAACAGTCATGCCAACGCTCAACCCCGTTGCGCTAGGCACGCTAAAAGTGTTGCTGCCAGCAGTGGTGGTCGCAGATTTCGCCTCAGACGTACGGATCATTTCAATGCTTGTGGTCGATCCCAGTGCGTTGGCACTGCTTGTCTGGTTGAAATACAACCAACCCGCACCAGTTTTCTGAATCGTCATCGCCTGTCCCAAATCCGACACCACGCCGTCAAAGGCCACATTCACATCCGAGGCAATGGTCACGGTGCCGGACACAGGAGCGTCAACCGTTCCAAAAACAGTCGGCAACGCCGAGGTTCCACCAAAGTGCAGCGTTTTTCCAAACCCTGCACCATTGCCCACGATTTCACCACCAAGAGAGTCATGGGATGCCACTGAAAGAGTTGTCCCCACGTCAAAGAGAAGCCTGCCAAGTTGTGCGGAGGTGAAGTTTAGGTTAGACAGGCTGATTGAGGCGTCTCCAGCGATCCTTATTGCATTGTTAAGCTGCAATGCATTGCTCGAGCCCGCCAGTTCGTTCACCTCGGCCTGTCTCAAACTGCTGCTGGGAATCACCTTCCTAATCTGACCATTCCCATCATTTGTGTCTGGCCCCGCGTATCCCAAGTTGATGTTCCCGCCGCCACTTCCGTTCACGTAGTCGACCCGGATCTCGTGCATGCCAGCCGCCAAGAACACAGGGGCACTGGAGAGGTCGGTGTTGCCCTTGCCGCCATCGTTATTGACTACCAAAACCCCGTCAATGAACACACGCGCTCCGTCGTCGGCGCTGGCAAAAAACGTATAAGCTCCTGCTGTCCCGATGTTGACTTTCCCAAGCCACTGAACTGCAGTGCGGGCGGGTACCGTGTTCAGATTGCTCAGAACGGAATTAGTTTGAGTGCTGGCCGCCATGCCGGAGAAGTCCACGCGGCTGCTGTCACCTGTGCCATTGGTGTCAAACACACGCCCCGACAGACCGTTCGGTGTAGAAGTTGTTCCAAAGATGTTGAATCTGGCACCAGACTGTAGAGTAACCTGATTTGCTCCCAACGGATTCCTGCCGTTGCTCAGATCGCTAGAAGCCACATCAACAGCCAGCACCACGTTCTGTCCTACCGTGATACCTCCGGTCAAGGTACTGGCATGGCTGTTGCCGGCCTCTCCCAGTTTCAACACAGCTCGATAAGGCCCGGCACCCGCGGCCGCATCATTAAACTGGATATTCAATCCATCTGAGCCCGCCAAAGCTGCATTGATCGTGATCTCGGTGTCCTGGTTGTTTGAGTTTCCTTTGATGGTAATGGCGTGATCAACACCCGCAAAGGTAAGCGTGTTCAATGAGGATGAAGTCTGCAAGGTCATCCCGTTAGGCGTGTCAAAGGTCAGCTTGCCCACGGTCACCGGACCAGTGATGTTCACCAAATTTGGCCCCTGGGACCCATTGCCAAAGACCGCTTCATGATTACTGGGGCTGGTCCAAGTTCCCGTCATGGGCGTCGTGTAACTGGTATTCGTCCACCAGTTGGCGTTGGTGGAATCCCAATTGCCTCCCTCAGTCGCACCCGGACCAAAACCAATGTCACCTGCCCAGTAAAACGTTGCTGCTCGCAAGCTGGTCACCGGTTGCAGAATCATCAAAAGGGCCATGAACCAGCCAAGAAATAGGCGATAACGGCGAAGTGTTTTCATCAACGATTTGGGGCTGTAAAAAATGAGCGGGAGAAGTGGTTGTGAGAATGCGATCGATGATGATGGCTAGTTCACCATCCAGTGTTCAAACCGGCATGAAGATATGGCATAGACTGAACTGGCAAAAATGAAGCGTGACACTACGGCAAACTGGGACATTGAGGCCATCTTTTTCGTTCAGAATAGCGAAATCCGAGACCATGAGTCAATTCAATTACATGGTAAATACCACATTGAACTCGGATGCCTCAAAGCCAGCAGTTCAAACATTCCAGAAACCCTTACAGAACCGCTACAGCGGCACCATCTAGGATTTCCACGCGGAATGTTGCCAACTCACCCGCGTCACGTGTCACCAGCACGCTGATTCGATGCGTTCCGGCGCTCAGCTCGAGCTCCTGCCGATCGCTCAGTTCCTTCAACTCCATCCCGTCCACCGCCACCACGATCCCTTTCACGGTGCTGAAGCCCAGTTTCACCTTGCCAGCACTGTCCAGTTTGAGCGCAAACTGCAAAATCTTGGGAAACCACGGATACATTTTTTGCGCCGGTGGCAGATCGGCCAGCGGGAGATCGCCGTTCACCTGGCTGATCGCAATCTGCCACGGATACGGGTACTTCTCGTCGTTCAGGGCAAAGCTGCCCACGTGGCGGACGTGATCCACGTCCTTTTGCTCCATCTTGCCCATCGCCTTCCACGTGCGGACGAAACGGTTGGGCTGGGTCTTGTAGGCCCCTTCCCGGCCCAGTTCGCTCAGGAAACGGACCAAATCGACGAATTCGTCCTCCCGAAGGCTGGCTGTCATACCGGGTGGCATCATGCTCACCGGGCTCATCTGGCGGCTGGCGATGGCAGATTTGGCTACTTTCACGATCTGGTTCGCCGGGTCACGAATCGTCAACTCATCGGCCCCATCATTCACGAGGCCGCCAGACACCACTCCACCATCTTTTTTGCTGACGATGACCATGTGATAGCCCTCCTTGATTTTCTTGCTTGGTTCCAGCAGGCTTTCGATCAGGTAATCGACGGGAGCAGAAGCCCCGATGCTGACCAGATTTGGCCCCAAAACGCCCCCTGACTCGCCGATCGCGTGACACGTCATGCAAAGCAATTGCTGGCGGCGATAAATTGCCTCTCCACGGCCCGGATCACCCTGTGACTTCACTTTGGCCACCAAAGCACTCATTTCCTCCGGCGTGAGAGGCTTGTCCATCTGCTTGACATGACCGGCATTTTTAAGCGCCTCTGCCAGCGGTCCCTGGATGCCACGGGAGCTCACCATGCGGATGCCCTCGACCGCCACCAGGTCAGGAATCGTCTTGCCCGCGAGTTCCTTCGACAGCACGCCCGGAAGCTGCTTGTTCTTTAAAAACGCGGTCAAAACCGGCTTCGCGGCCTCGACATCAGCCTTCTCCAAAAACTCCACCGCCCGCTTCGCGGCCAGATTCGGTCCAACGAACGTCAATCCGTCGATCATAAGCGCTCTCATGCCCGAATCGGTCGATTCGGCGAAGAGCTTGTCGAACAAGTCCCGCGTCTTCACCCCGCCCAGCGCGGTCAATCCGCGCACCGCACCGTCGCGGATCGCCGGGATCGTCTTGGCGTCTGTCAGCAGAGCCACAAGTTTGTCACGAGCAGGTTCCACCTTCCACAAACCTGCCAAAATGGCAGCCCGATGCACCACGTGAGGCTCAGGACGGGCAAACCACGCCATCACCGTCTCCGCCGCACCTTCCGGAATCACCTTGCGGTCGGTCGCCGCCTTCACCAATGCCTCCTGCAATCCAATATAATGAGGTGCCATGGCAGCGTCGTTCACCATGTCCACGATCATCTTTGCCTGCGCAGCATCGGCAGAGTCACCAGCCATCGCCAGCACCGCAGCAGCGTCCTCCCCGCTCAATTTACCCCCTTTGAGAGCGGCAAAGAGCGGCGGCAGCGCATCGCTGCGTCCGGTGCTCTTCATCGCATAGACGAGGTGTTTCGGACGCTCATCGAGCTTCAGTTTGCCGCTTACCACCGCTGGCATCCACATGTCGGCTTGTTCACGGCAGGTCAGCTCCAACAGGAAATCGAGCGACTCGTCCATCGGCTGGTCGATCACCTTCAGTGCCAGGCTGATCGCCCCCGGCTTGCGCATGTCTGCCAGCACCGCCAGCGCCCACAAGCGCACCTGAGCGTTCCCGTCCGCCACGGCTTTCTCCAGCACCTTCATCGCGTCGGGGAATTCTTTCCAGCGATGGCTCAAAATGCGCAGTGCCGCTGCACGAATGCGCGGGTCGCTGTTCTCCCACAGCCTGCGCCAGATCGGTGCCGAAAAGGCATTCACACCCTCGCGCGCCCACGCAGCTTCAAGCAAAGCGTGCGCGTCTGCTTCCTGCGTCGGATTGAGCTTCGCCACCCACGCATCGAGTTCCGGCGCCACTTTCGCCACGCCTTGGTCACGCAATTCGCGTTTTGCAAAGCGGCGCACGTAGTTGCGGTCGCTCCTGAGCATTTCCAGCAACTCCGTCGTGCTCGCCCCGGCAATCTTCAGGCGCGGGCTGAGCGGGCGGCCTTTCGCCGTGACGCGCCAAATGCGACCATGCTGATGATCGCGACGCGGGTCGCGGAAATCGACCTCACCGTGCTGGATGATCGGATTGTACCAGTCGGCGATGTAGAGTGCACCATCCGGCCCCACCTTGACATCAATCGGACGAAACGCACGATGCGTGCTCGCCAGCACATCGGGCAACTGTTTCGCGATGTAGCTGCTGCCGCTTGGTGCGAGCGCGAAACGGTTCACGCGATTGCCGCGGAAGTCGTTCAGCACGAATGTGCCCTGCCATTCAGCCGGAAAATGCGGATCTTCGATGATTTCCAGCCCGCATTGTTTCGGCTGTCCAGGGCTCAGTCCGTGGAGGATGCGCTTCGCGCCGGGTGAGGTTGCGAACACACTGCCCGGAAAGATGAAATTGATCCCTTCCCCGCCGGCACCGTCGCAGGCAAAGCTCTGGCCCCAGCGGTCAAACTCAAAGCCCCACGGATTGATCAATCCCTTGCTCAGGATCTCCGCACGACGCGTTTCCGGCCGAAATTCCCAAATGCCGCCACCCATCAAACGACGAATGCCATGTGGCGTCTCCATGTGTGTATGGATGTAGATCGACTGGTTGAAGTACAGCATGCCCTCCGGTCCCCAGCGGAAGGTGTGCAACAAGTGGTGCGTGTCCTCCGTGCCGAAGCCGCTCAGCAGGATCGTGCGCTCGTCCGCCTTCAGATCTCCGTTCGTGTCCTTCAAGAACAGCACTTCGGTCGAGTTTGCCACGTAGAGCCCACCGTCTCCCGGCGCGAGCGCCGTTGGAATGTGCAACCCGTCTGCGAAGCTCGTTGATTTGTCTGCCTTGCCGTCACCATCCTTGTCTTCGAGCACCACCACCTGGTCCTTCGCCTCCTCGCCGGGCTTGATGTGCGGATAGGTGGTGCTTGAAACCACCCACAAGCGCCCTTGTGCGTCCCAGTTCATCTGCACCGGCTTCTGGATCATCGGCTCGCCTGCGAACAGGTTCACCTCAAAGCCCTCCGGCACCACAAAAGCCTTCAGCTCCGCCTCTGGGTTCGCATCTGGCAGATCTGCCAGCGACGTAGGCTGCGAGGCATGTGCAATTCCGAGGGAAAGGGCAAGAATCAGGGCAATTCGTAGCATCATAAAATGAAGCTGTAGATTACGACCCTGCCCAGACATTTTGGCAAGCATTCTCTCCGCGAAATCTGCGCTCCTTGTCACCCCAGCACACGCCGCAACCGCACCAGCAGCCGCTTCTCGCGCTTCTTCGCCAGTTCATGCTCCCACAGACGCAGCACGCGCCAGCCTGCCTTGCGCAACGCCTTCGCCACCATCACATCGCGCTCGATGTTCCGCGCGATCTTCGCATCCCAGAACTTCCGGTTGCCCGTCGGCCTGCGAAAATGCTCCGGGCAGCCGTGCCAGAAGCATCCGTCCACAAACACCGCGACCTTCTCGCGACGAAACACAAAATCGGGGCGCACGGACTTCATCAGTGGTTTCATGTTCCAAGTTTCAGGTTTCAAGTCCCTCCCGCGTTTCCGTCCTGCCGAAACTTGTAACTTGGAACCTGAAACTTGAAACCGAATAGCCACCTGTCTCCGCCATCCTGTGATGCCCTGCGCACGGAACACCACCATCAGCCGCAGTTCCGTGTCCTTGTTCCCATGCGAACGGATGCGGCTCATCACCTCGCTGCGCTTCGCTTTGGAAAAAACATCCGGCATGCCCTGAAATTGCAAAGTTCCGCGCCAAATGCCACTTACCTCCACAGCAGCACCGCCGAGGCGTGCTCATGGCAGAAGCGCTCGAACTCGGCATGCGATCCGTTGAAGAGATCGCGGTCGCAGAAGTGCCGCAGCGATGAACCACCGCCGCCGCGGGTGAACGCGCCGCCCACGTCCCCGGAAAACTCCAGGGCTGCGAGCGCCGTCTTCGGACGTCCACCAATGTCGCCGCAGTATTGCCAGAAGGTCCAGTCACCAAACACACGCGGCACGCTGAAGTGCACGTGGGTGTCAGGTTGCTCGCCGTAACGCGGAATCCACAGGCCGCAGGCGCGCAGCACGCTGCCATCGTCCGCTGTCAGCGCCTGCAACTCACGACATTGCTGGTCAAACGTCGCCATTCCCCGCAGCGGCACGCTGCAATACAGCAGCGGCCACGCACCTGTGCGCGCCTTCACGATCCGTGCTGCCCGCGCCAGTTCCGACCACGACACGCGGTCCCGGCCTTCATTGTCCAGCACCAGCATCAGCGGATACGCGGTCGTCCCGTTGCGCCGTGCCGTGGCCGTCACCGTGTTCATGAATTGCGTGAGCTGTCGCTCCAGGCTTTCCCGGCGCTTCAGATAGTGATACGCGCCCCATTTCAGACCTGCGGCACGCGCAGACTTTTCCCGGCGTGCGTAATCGGCATCCGTCCGGCCACCGCAGGTAGCGCGATGGATCAGCAGTTGCACGCCCATCACACGCAGCATGTCAGGCCGCACGGCACCACTGTCGTGGCCGAAGTCCACGGTGTTGTTCAGGCACGAACGCGCCGCGTGCAGCGTCATATGTTCCGTGCGGATGGGCGAGCAGGAGGACAAACACAGCATGGCGGCAGCCCCGAAGCCAGAAAACACGCGCGTAGCAGTCATGCGTCTCGTTTAGCCAGACTGGCCGGGAAACGTCAATCTCCAAAAACCTTCCCAAAGCATTGAGAATTGAACATCTGCGATCCTTCCGCGTCGGAGCGCTGCCCCACTGCCACCACCCACCCTGAACGAACCTTCACATTACCCCCCTGCTCCGCTCGCAGCTTGACCCGAAAGCGCTTGTTATGGTAATTCTAGGCCGAAATTCGCAAATTCACCTGCCCAACCTCCAACCCATGCGTCTCCGCCTCCTCACCCGCGTCGCCGTTTTTGCCACTGCCCTTGCCGCCACACTCCCCGGCCAGGCCCAGACCAACCAACGTGGTGAAAACTTCCCCAATTTCTCCTTCAACCGCAACAGCCGCTCCAACGAGATCTCCGGCCTGCTCGGCTCCCGCCTCCCCCAAGTTGCGGCTTGGTATGACCGCAGCGATGCCGAACTGCGCAAGCTCTGCCAGACCGAGGCCAGCCTGCGCATGGACCGCAACGGCCACCTTCACTACGTCTGCGACGGCCTCCTGCCCCTGCAGAACGCCACGGCCAACGCCGGCACGACCTCCGGCACCGGCGGCACTTCCGCTGCGCTCTCGGCGACCGACACCTTCCTGCTCCACAGCAAACCCGGAGCCTCCAAGGTGATCTACCTCGATTTCAACGGCCACACCACCTCCGGCACCTATTGGAACAGCAATTTCACCGGCGGCGCGAACATCATCACCCCGCCCTACAGCACGGACTCCACAGTGAGCACGGCCTTCTCCACCACGGAACTCGACAACATCTACTCCATCTGGCAACGCGTCAGCGAAGACTACGCGCCCTTCGATGTTGATGTCACCACCGAGGATCCCGGTGTCGAGGCCCTGCGCAAGACCACTACCTCCGACACCCAGTATGGTGTCCGCGTCTGCATCGGCGGCAGCAGCTACGACTGGTATGGAGCCGGTGCTGGCGGCGTCGCCTACCTGAACTCCTTCACTTGGAATACCGACACGCCCGCCTTTGTCTTCCCCGCCCAGCTTGGCAATGGTGCAGCCAAATACACCGCCGAAGCCGCCAGCCACGAGGCCGGTCACACCTTCAACCTCAGCCATGATGGCCAGGTGGCGCACGATGGTCTGGCCGCTGTCGGTTACTATCAAGGCCACGCCAATTGGGCACCGATCATGGGCGTCGGCTATTACAAGGACGTCACGCAATGGAGCAAAGGCGACTACCCCTATGCAAACAACACGCAGGACGACACCGCCATCATCGCTGGCGTCGTCGGCTATCGCGCCGACCAGCATGGCGACAGCATCGTGAATGCCACCACTCTCACCGGCACCTCCCTCAGCGCCACCGGCATCATCGAGCGCCGCACCGATGCCGACCTCTTCGGCTTCACCACCGGATCCGGCCCTGTCAGCATCACCGTCTCCCCCGCTCCGGTTTCTCCAAACCTCGACATCCAGCTCGCCCTCTACGACGGCCTCGGCAATCTCGTCACCTCCGCCAATCCCACCACCATGGGAGCCTCGTTGAGCACCACGCTCGCGCAAGGCACCTACTATCTCGCCGTTGATGGCGTCGGCACTGGCGATCCCCTCACCGCCTACGATGACTACGCCAGCCTCGGCCAGTTCAGCCTCAGTGGCACCATCGTCCCGGTGAATGGGCAGGCCCCTGTCGCCGTTGCCAGCAACTCCGCGCCGCTCTCCGGCCCGGCACCGCTCTCCGTCAGCTTCTCCAGCGCGGGCAGTTATGATCCAGACGGCAGCATCACTGCCTACGATTGGGATTTTGGTGATGGAACCACCTCCACCGCGGCCAATCCCGTCCACGCTTACACCGCGGCCGGCACCTACAACGCCTCCCTCGTCGTCGTGGACAATAACGGCCTCTCCTCCCCCGCCGCCACCGTCACCGTCGTGGTGCAGAACAACAACGTGGTCTATGTCGCCAACATCGCCATGCGCCTCAGTTCCACGAAGCAGGGTTATCAGGCCACCGCCACCGTCACTGTGTGCGATCAAACCGGTGCGCTCAAATCTGGCGCCACCGTCACCGGCCAGTGGACCGGTCTCACCACAGGCACCGTCTCCAAGAGCACCAGCCGCAACGGCACCGCCGCCCTCACCTCCGCCCGCACGAAAAACCGCGGCACCTTCACCTTCACCGTCACCGGCATCACACTCTCCGGTTACAGCTACGCACCCTCGCGCAACGTCGAGACCAGCGACTCCATCAGCACGCCATAACAAGGCAGCCTCCTTCCAACAGCCCACACACCACAAGGCCGCGCACCCCCGCGCGGCCTTGTCGTTTCCACCTTCCCACCTCCCGCCGCTCATCTCTGACGTGTGCTCGATGCAAAGGGACCACGGAGATTCGCTTCGCGGCTGCGCAGCCTCTCCGCTTCTTCGACACACGACTTGGCCGCCATTCAGATGAGGCGGACAAAGTGTCCGCGCTCCTTTCGTCCCAATTCTGCAACCAAGAACAAAGAACGACGAACCTCAAAACTACACCAACCTCACCGGCGTGATCTCCGCACTCTTCCCGCCACCATCCACGGTGATCACGTCATCCTGCACCGTGATCTGCAGCGTCATCGTGCGATCCACCAGCGCGCCGAGCGCCTGCACCTGTTCCGGCGCGAACTGCCACACCGTCAGATTGCGCACCTTCGCCAGTTTCTCCGCCACACTCGCCCACCATGCCGCCGTCGTGTTGCTGAAACTGTAAACCGTCACCTGCTTCGAGCGACCGCAGGCGCGCACGAGGCGCTTCTCCTCCGGCTGGCCGATCTCGATCTCGTGCATGCGCAATCCCGTCAGATCATTCCGCACCAGCGCAGGCTCCTCCGGCTCAAACATGTCCTTGCCGAACTCCAGCGTACCGTGGTCGTTGTTCTCCGGTGTGTTAAGCACCCACGCCAGCAGCCGCACCATCATCCGCTCCGCCGTCTCCGACGGATGCCGCGCGATCGTGATCTCGTGATCCGCATATACGTTGCGGTCGAGATCAGAGAACGACACGCTGGCTTTGTGAATGGTTGCTTTGAGGGCCATGCTTCAGCGGTGAAGAGGCGCGAAACGAGGTCAAGAAGGGAGCGCGGACACTCTTGTCCGCAGCTGCGCTCAAAACGACAGCGTCATCACCAGCCCGAGCACCGTCGCCGAGGGAGCGCCGCTTTGCGGATGGTAGATGCGCTGCAACGTCGGTTGCAGCACCATCCAGGGTGTGATGTGCGCCTTGTAGGTCAGCTCCAGCGCCGTCTCCGTGCTCGATGTCGTGCCGCCGCCTGAGCGCGTCGCCTGCACGAAACTGCGGCTGAAACGCGAATAGGTCGCCGACACGCCCCACTGGTCCGCCTTGCGAAAACCGCGTCCCGTGAAACCGCCTTCCACCGTGAAATCCACCACGCTGCGCCCCGGATGGAGCACGCGACCCATGCGCGTGAAAAATGTCAGCCAGTCTGGCACGTCCTTGCTGATCCCCGGCATCAGCGTCTGATCCAGCATCACATAGGCGTGTCCGTTGCCATGCACGGGCATGCCCGTCGCGTTCGCCATGCTCAGACCCGTGTTCCAGCCCGCGCCCAGCTTCAGCGTTCCCGCGCATCCAGCGATGGAATGCGTCCGCGCCACTTCGCCGAGGATCGCCGCGCCATCATCACCTCCCAGCCGCGAGTTGGAACTCTTCCGGTTGCCATGCTCGCCGCCCGTGTTGCCATCATACACGCCGGCCTGCACTTCATAGCGCTTCGTCACCTGCCACTCCGCCAGAAAACCCAGGGCCGCCAAAGGATAAACCGGCGCCCCGAAGTTGATGTTCCAGGTCTGGATCGGCCCGTAGGCGGAGTTGATGAAAAGATTCCCCGGCGTCGAAATCATAAAGTCCGTGTCCAGCGTCATCCAGCCCGCCGTCAGCCGCACCTTCTCATCGAACAACTTCTGCTGCACCCACACGTGATACGGCCGCACCGTCGGCTCCAGCGGCTGGATGTTGCTGACCTCGTTGATGTTCCCGATGTAATCCACCGACGACGCGCTGCCGCCTTGCGTCCAGATCACTTGCGCATGGAAGGTCCCGCCCCTCCAGCCCACCGTCTTCTCCAGATCCACCATCACCGCGAAATCCAGCAAGCCCTGCCCGTTCGTCCCGCGGCGGAAACCACCGTCGAGGTGGCTCATGAAACTGCCCGTGTAGGAAAGCTGGTACGCCACCCCGCTCTTCGCCAGTTGCTCGCGCTGCGCGCTCCAATCCTCCACCCACGCCAGTTGCGCCATGGCGCTGCCACTGGCCAGCAGCAGGCCCATGGCAATGCAGAATTGGCAGAATCGTGCGCGTCGCGATTTCATGCGGGCGATGCCATAGCGCGTCCATCGTTGCTGTCCAGTTGGCATGTCTGCGGCTGATAGTAATTACCCTCGCTTGTCCTCGGCGCAGGCTGACGAGTACCCATGAAACAAGCATTGCCAAGCTGCCGTCAGAAGGCTAATAACGCGTCGTCGTCAGAGGTTGAGGGACAAAATCCAACATGCGTTACTGGTGGGTCAATCATAAGCAGACCTTCGACCATGAGGTCGGCAATGGATACATCTGGTGCCCAAAACGCAAAAAGGACGACACGATCAACCACTTCTACGAAACACTTCGCGAAGTTCAGAAAGGAGACCTGATTTTCTCCTTTGCTCATGCGCATCTCCAAGCTGTTGGGGTTGCAAAGCTTCCGTGTTATTCATGTCCACGCCCAAACGAGTTCGGAAAGATCGGAGACGCTTGGAATGAGCGTGGCTGGCGTGTGGATGCCTCTTTTCATCGCTTTCCAAAGCCGCTCAAAATCACAACTGTCGCTCCAACAATCGCACCTTTGCTGCCGCAACGTTATTCTCCGATACGTCCTAACGGACATGGCAATCAAGGCGCGTATCTGGCAGAGATTTCTCATGCGCTGGCACGCCGTTTGATCGAATTGGCCGATCCCATCCTGATCAATTTGGTCCAGCCTTCAACTGTCCGCGAGGATCACGAGGTCAACACGTCTGATCCCATTGTTCTGACTGAATGGGAGGACACCTTGCAGGCAAAGATCGCTGCAAAGGAAGGTCTGCCCGAAACGACTCGAAAGGCATTAATTCAAGCACGCAGGGGACAGGGCTTGTTTAAGCAGAACGTTGCAAGGTTTGAATACGAGTGCCGGATCACTCATGTGTTTAATCCAACACATCTGATCGCGAGTCACATCAAACCTTGGAGAGAATCTGATGATGCCGAACGCCTGGCAGGAGGAAATGGACTTTTGCTCACCCCGTCCATTGATCATCTGTTTGATCGTGGATTCATCTCGTTTGGAGATGAGGGAGAAGTGCTGGTCTCCCCTGTAGCCGACACCCAAGCTCTGATGTTAATGGGCGTCGACTGCGATCGTCCTTTGTTCAGCGGTCGATTCCACAGCGACCAAAAGCACTTCCTCGATTACCACCGCAAAGAGATCTTTTTGAAAGCCGCACTCTGATTTTCCTTCCAAACGCGATGATGCACGGCTGATCTCACAAGTGCGCATTTCTAAAAATCGCATCGCAAACAATGGAAGGAAAATTTCGTGACAGCGGAAAAACCGGTGCGGAGATTTCCGGATGTCGCGACGTCAAGAATCCATTTCCTACATCCTCGTTCATGACTGCCCGTGGTGGGTCAGCGTGATCCTTTCCGGCGTGGTATATGTTCTCATGAAAGAGGTTGCCCCGCATTTGTTTCAAGAAAACTCGATCATGGCTCCGATCATGAAGGCAGCGCCAAGCGTGGCGTGGATGGGTGCACTGTTGCTGTTGGCTTTTGCCGGGCTGAATCTGTTCGTGAGACTGATGAAAAGGCACTAGCGGAAGGCAGCAGATTGAAAAAGGAGAGAAAGAAGGAAACGGAGGTCCGGCGCTCCCTTGTCTCTGTTCGCTCCTGTGAAGATGAAGAAAAGCGGACGGTTCACCCTTCACAGAGGTAGGGACGCGCTGTGTCGCGTCCCATTTTCGCCGGACACGACGCAGCGTGTCCCTACCAGCGCCGATTTGAAATGGGCAGCGCAGGAGCGCTGCCCTCCGACGATCATCACGCCGCGGCGAGATGGAAATAGCCGTGGATGTGCGGGTAGCCGCGGAAGTACCAGACCATGTCCGGGCCTTCGATCTGCCAGGTGTCCCACACCTTGTCGCCGCCGATGTCGTAGGCGCCGCCGTAGCAGGAGATGAAGAGCTTCCCGGCGATCTCCTTCTCCTTGATCGTCTTCAGGGTGGCATCCACATCGGCGGGGCGGAAGCAGACGAGCATGCGGCGCATGGTTTCCAGCAGCTTCGCCTGCTGGTCCTTGGTGAGATCGGCGGTGGCGAGGCCGGGAAGGTCGTTCGCACGGCGGGCGATGACCTCGGCGGGCTTTTCGGAGCGCGGTTCGCGGGCGACGAGGATTTTTTCCTGCTGCTTGCCATCGAGCGCGCTGACGAACTCATTGAAGACGAGGCCCTGATACCAGAAGGGATTGCCGGCGTGGTCTTTCTCCTCGCGGAAGGCCTTGGCGAAGTTCCCGTAGAAGATGGGCCGGCCGCCAAAGCCGGGCGCGCCGTCGTTCCGCGCGAAGCAGCGGCGGGTGACATGGTGGCCGGTGTAGATGAACTCGAAATCCTTGTCCTCCGGCGTGCCGAAGAAGCCGACGGAGGGCGTGTTCTTGATCTGGCCCATGAGGTCCTTCTCCACCTGCCAGTTCATCTTCTCGCGGTGGTCGGGATGATGCAGGGACTCGAAGATCTGCTTCACCAGATCCTGCTGGTCCTTCGTGTAGAAGGTGTGCAGGCGCTGCTCGGGGCAGATGTACCACCAGTTGCTGACGTAGCCGCGCTTCGCGTGGTCGCGCGGCAGGACGATCTTCGCATGCTGCTCCTCGGTGAGGCTCTTGTAGAACTGCAGGGCGAGCGAGTCCTTCGAGGCGGTGGTGGCAGGAGCAGCACGGAGAGATGGAAACGCGGCAAAGGCGGCGGCAGAACCGAGTGTGCGCAGGATGTCGCGGCGGCTGGCGCTTTTCATGCCAGAGGGGGAAAGGAGCGAGTTCATGGGCGGAGTGTCCCAGATACGTCCGCAAAAGGCGAGAGTGATCTTTTGGCTGTTCGCGGTTCTCTGTTCGCGGTTCTCTGTTCGCGGTTCCCGGTTCTTGGTTCTTCGTTTTGGGTAATCGGGGCATTCCTGCCCCGTGAGCGTTGAAGGGGCCGGGAATGGCCCCGTTACTTCATCAGTGCGTGGTTGCGGTGGTACTGGCGGAGGTCGCGGCGGCCTGCTGGGCCGCCTCAGCAGCAGCGAGCAAGAGAGCGCTGGTGCTCCCGTGCACGGAGGCGAGACTGGCGACTCCGTAGCCGAAGCCGCGCATCTCATTGGCCCAGAGCTGGGTTCCCGTGAGCGCGTCGAGCGCATACGTGTAACCGTTGACGCTCACGATGAGACGGTCGCCATCGAGCAGGAGGCTGACAAAACTGGAGCCCTTCGATGCCTGCCAGTCCCACACGATCTGGCCGGTGTGGCGATTCAAGGCGGCGACGCGTTTGTTGAAGCCGGTGAAGACGAGGTCGGAGAGGTTCATGGTTTGTGGTTCTTGGTTCGTTGTTCTTCGTTCTTGGTTGTCAGAACGGACGGAAGGATGAAGCGAAGGCACGCTCCGCCTATGGGAGTTTTGGCCCTGCTTTGGAAGATGGAACGACGTCACTTCGACGTGGGCGGCTCGGCGGTCACCGGCTCGCGAATCTGGAACTGCTTTTCCTTGCCGAGGTTCTTCGTGATGGTGGCGGGATAGTCCCAGGCGTCTTTTTTGTCGGAGTAGATGACGACGCGGCTGCGCATGGCGGCCATGGCGGCGGCCTGGGGGATGTCGAGGTATTTGAGGACGTTCAGCAACGCGGGGCCGGCGGATTTTGGATCGGCCACGGTGCCGTTGTGGGTGAGCGGCATGTCGTGGAGGTCGAGGCGCTTCACATTGTCCTCAAAGAGCGAGGCATAGAGGGAATCGACGGCCATGTCCCGGTGCGCCTGAATCCAGAGCGAGGTTTCCTCGAAGCCGGGAATGGCGCGGATGGTCTGCACGGTGCGGCGGATGTCCCACACGCGCATGCCATCGAGCGTCTGGCCGAGCAGGTAGAAGCGGCGCAGGCGCTGTGTCTGCGCCTTTTCACTGCCGGTCCATGCGGTGGGGCCGACACCACGCGGGCAGATGTAGGCCATGCCCCACTTGAAGCTCTCGAACATCTTCTTCTCCTGCTCGAAGGCCTTGTCATCATCAGGAGTGCCGGGAAACACCTCGACGAGTTTCCCGAAGCGGGAGTGGTAGGTGGCGCAGAAGTCGTCCCAGCCCTGCTCGTCGAGCACGTTGAGCGCGACGAGCTCCAGGTCCTGCGGACGCAATCCATCGCGATGCACGATGTAGAGCCGCAGACGGTAAGACGACTGGCTCTCGAAATCATACGCGGTCATGCGGACGCCATCGCGCTCGGCGCTGTTTTCCTTCTGCGGATTGACGGAGGCGATCTCCTTCGGCCAGCCATTGAAGACCTTGGTTTTGAGGTCCTGCATCCATTCATCGTTCTGCTTCTTCCAATCCGCCTCGTTCGTGGCGGGCGCGGGTGTTTTCGCCATCGGAACAAAGGTCTCGTCGATCTTCGTGTTGCGCTCGTCCTTCGGCAGTTCGGTGAAAACGCGCAGGGAGGACTGGTCGAGCGTCTTCTTCGCGCCTTCGTCGATCACCTGCATGGGGTCGGCCTTCTTGAGGAAGCGCTCGAACCAATGGAACGCGCCCATGTTCAGCGGCTGCAGGTCCTTGTGCGGCCCTTCGGCCACTTGCAGGCCGATGTTCGCCTCCGCGCCGAGCAGCGTGTAAAGCTGGCGCACGTTCTGGTAGATGCGGAACACGCCGTCGATGGGGAAGATGCTGTCCTTGTCCGTGTTCACGATCAGCAGCGGTCGCGGCGCGGCGAGAGCGACCATGCGCTCAAAATCCCAGCGCTGTGTGTTCGCGAAGAACATGCAGTCGCAGTGTCCCTCAACGCAGCCATCGATGACCTGATTGACCATGTCGGTGACGCCCGCTGTCGGCGCGCTGGCCTTGATGCGTTCATCCAGTGCGGTGATCCACCACGAGTAGGCACCACCGCCGCTGCGCCCTGTGACGCCAAAGCGCGTCTTGTCCACCTCGGGCCGTGTTTCGAGATAATCGAGCGCACGGATGCAGCTCCATGCCTCCAGTCCCGCCGGTGTGTAACCACGCGACCACCACCAGAAGCGGCCCTTGCTGTACGTGCCGTGATGTTCGCCGCGAATCTCGCCAAGCTGCACCGTGTCGATGATGAGGCACACGTAACCATGGCGGGCGAACCACGTGCCATGATGCTCGTAGCCCGCCTTGTTGCCCAGGCTGACACCGTCCTTCACCACGTTCGCATGACCGCAGACGTAGAGGATCGCGGGCAACGGCTGCCCGACCTTGTCCGGCCGATACAAGTTCGCCGTGACATAGAGGCCGGGCATCGACTGGAAGTGCATCTTTTCGACGATGTAGCCGTCGCCCTTCACCTCGCCGGTCTTCGTGGCATGCAACGGTGTTTTCTCCGGCATCGGATCGAGTCCGAGCATGTCAGCGAACTCGCGGCGATACTCAGGCACCTTCGCCTTCCACTCCCCGGCGCTCTGAATGTGGCCGACACCGCCGTTCGCGGCGATTTCACGCGTCTCTCCAGCGAAATAACGGTCCAACAACTTGTTACCCGGCGTGTCGGGTGTCTTCTCCGGATAAGGTGAGGCGGCGAAAGCAACGGAAACAAACAGACAGGAAAGAAGAAGGGCACGCATGAGGTGGGATGACATTCCAAACGGTTGGTGAAGGCAAGATTGATCGATTCGGAGCAACCTCGGCAGCCACTTTGCAAAAAGGCAAAACAGCGGTTGCATAAAAATCGAAGCGTCTATATTCGCGGCCCCTGTTTCCACAGACCCCTGCTCGGGTGGCGGAATTGGTATACGCGCAAGACTAAGGATCTTGTGCCGAAAGGCTTAAGGGTTCGAGTCCCTTCCCGAGCACCACTCTGGCTTCAGTCAGAGTGAGCAGTCCGTGACATTGATCACTGCACTGCCTTTTGCGAACCGCTGACGGAACAACGTGCCGTTTGCTCGCAACCACCCTCACGAGGCGATCCATGACCATAACCCGCGGAACAACGGGTCTCCATCCTCCACTTTCATCACACCCTCAAAGGAAAAACTGCAAACTTGCCGCCAAAACGATCATTTTTGCCAAACATGACTCAAACTTTATTGCTGTTTGTCCAAAAATCCCAAACTTTCAGTTGTGAAACCGATGCTTTGGACGATTTTCGCTGCCCAATTCGCAATTTTCACCCAACCAACTCATGAGCCAGCAAAAAATGGACGGCGCGCAAGCGCTCATCAAAACTCTCGCCGATCTCGGCATTGAGTATGTCTTCGGTTACTCCGGCGGGGCGGCCCTCCCGATCTTCGACGCGCTCGAAACCGTGAAGACGAACATGAAGTTCGTCCTTGTCCGCCACGAGCAGGGTGCGGTTCACATGGCCGATGGTTACGCCCGCGCCACCGGCAAGCCAGCGGTCGTCCTCGTCACCTCCGGCCCGGGCGCTGGCAACACCGTCACCGGCATCATGACCGCGCAGATGGACAGCGTTCCCATGATCGTTCTCTGCGGCCAGCAGGTCACTTGGATGCTGGGCAAGGACGCCTTCCAGGAGGCGGACATCTTCAACATCACGAGCCCGGTCGTGAAGCACAATTTCCTGGTCAAACAGACCAACGCGTTGCCCCGCATCGCCAAGGAAGCATATCACATCGCCACCACGGGCCGCCCGGGTCCGGTTTTGATCGATATTCCAAAGGACATCAGCCAGAGCCCCTTCACCGGCACTTTTGATGAGCCGATGGAACTCCCCGGCTATCACCCGGAGGATTCATTCAAGATCGACCAGAAGGGCATTCAGGAAGCCGCCCGCCTCATCGCCGGATCGAAACGCCCGGTCATTCTCGCCGGCCAGGGTGCGATGATCGCCCGTGCGGACAAGGAATTGCTCACGCTGGCGGAAACGCTGGGCTGCCCGGTCACCACGACCCTGCTCGGCAAGGGCGTGTTCCCCGAAACGCACGCTCTTTCTCTCGGCATGATCGGCATGCACGGCACCGCGTATGCCAACAAGGCAATCTGCGAGGCCGATCTCATCTTCAATGTCGGCTCCCGCTTTGATGACCGCATCATCGGCAAACCTCACATGTTCGGCCGCAACGCGAAACTCATCCACATCGACATCGATGCGGCGGAGTTCAACAAGATGATCAAAGTCGATGTCGCCATCAAAGGCGACGCGAAGGCCGCGCTCAGCGATCTTCTCCCGCATGTTGAAAAACTGCCCACCGAAGACTGGCTGGAGCACCTCGACGGCTACAAGAAGAAATTCCCCCTCGGTTACAAGAAGCAGGGCGGCTTGCGCATGCAGCAGGTCATTGATGAACTCTACCAGCTCACCAAGGGCAAGGCCATCGTCAGCACCGACGTCGGCCAGCATCAGATGTGGGCCGCGCAGTTCTACAAGTGCGATGAAAGCTATCACTGGCTCAGTTCCGGCGGCGCCGGCACGATGGGCTATGGCTTTCCGGCCGCCATCGGCGCTGCGTTTGCCTGCCCGGACAAGACGGTCGTCTCCATCTCCGGTGACGGCGGCTTCCAGATGACCCTGTTTGAACTCGCCACCGCTGCGATTCACAAGCTGCCGATCAAGATCCTCATCCTGAACAACAGCTACCTCGGCATGGTCCGCCAGTGGCAGGAGCTCTTCTTCGACAACCGTGAAAGCGGCGTCGATCTCCTCGGCAATCCCGACTTCGTGAAGCTTGGCGAGGCCTATGGCATCAAAGGCTGGCACATCCGCCGTCCTGCGGACATCGAGCGCATCCTGCAGCAGGCCCTCGATTACAACGACGGGCCCTGCATCATCGAAGCCGAGTGCATCAAGACCGAAAACGTCTTCCCGATGATTCCCGCCGGAGCCGCGCTCGAAGACATGCTCGTCGAAGCGCCCAAACACAAGATGGAGAAACCCACCGGTTCGACCTGATGACGGGAGCGCGGACACTCCTGTCCGCCTCCGAATGATTGGCCGATGAAAACCAACCACGTCATCCACGGCGACGCCCTCGCGGAACTCCAAAAGCTCCCAGATTCCGTCGCCCAAGCCATCATCGCCGATCCGCCTTACTTCAACGTTCTCGAAAATGAAGCCTGGGACACCCAATGGAAAACAGCCGCCGACTACCTCGCCTGGTGCGAGGCGTGGGTGCGCGAGTCCATGCGCGTCCTGCGCGATGACGGCCTCAGTTTCATCTTCGGCCAGCTAGGCAAGCGCGAGCACACCTTCCTCCACCTCATGTCACGGCTCACCCAGCAGCACCAGTTTCACGATCTCATCATCTGGGATCGTGCGGTCGGCTACAATGAGCGCCGTGACAGCTTCACGCCGCAGTACGAGATGATCCTCGTCCTGCGCAAGAGCGACAAAGTGAAGTTCAACAAGGACGCCGTCCGTGTTCCCTACGACGCTGAAACCATCGAACTGTATCTCAAAGACAAACGCTACAAGGACAAGACCGCCCGCAAAGCCCACCTCGAAAGCGGCAAGTTCGCCACTAACATCCTCCGCGTGCCCAGTTTGAAAGGCGCCTCGAAGGAAAAGTGTGGCCACCCTTCGCAGAAGCCCGTCGATCTCATCGAAAAACTCATCGCCTGCTCCACGGACGAGGGTGATCTCGTCCTCGATCCCTTCCTCGGCTCCGGCACCACCGCAGCCGCGGCGAAGAAGCTCGGCCGCCATTGGATCGGCATCGAATGCGATCCAGCCTACATCCAAATCACCGAGCAACGCCTCGATTCCCAACGCACCCTCTTCAATTAACCCCCGCCCCTCGTATGAGCGACCGCATCCCCGCCACCACCGACAAGAAGCCGTCTCCGCAGGCTGACATCATCAACATCCACACGCTCAGCGTTTACGTGAACAACCAGCCAGGTGTTCTCGGTCGCATCTGCGCCGTGTTCAGCCGTCGCGGCTTCAACATCGAGTCCCTCGTCGTCTCCCAGACACGCGATCCGCGCTTCAGCCGCATGACGATCGGCATCAGCGGTCATCCCGAGGGCTTGCACCAGATCATCATGCAGGTGAACAAGCTCATCGACGTCATCCACTGCATCGAGCACACCGACCGCGACGCTGTTTCCAAGGAACTCGTGCTCATCAAGATCGGCGCAGGCTCCGACCAGCGCACCGAAATCCTCCAGATCATCGAGCACTATGGCGGCAAGACCGTCGATCTCCAGGAGGACAGCCTCATCGCCATGATCTCCGGCAACACCGACAAAGTCGATGCCGCCGTCCGCCTGCTGGGCAAGTTCGACATCGCCGAAACTGTCCGCACCGGCAAGGTCGTCATGGCACGTGGACTCGCGGAAACCTGATTCGTGGCGAAGACAGGACTGGAAATGACGAAACCAGAATCCCGGGTGACGAACTCTGAATGCTCTTTAAAGCATGCCGGAGTTCGTTATCCTTTTTTGGGTTCCGCCGCTCGCCATTGATCCATCATTCGGATCCCGTCCGTTGTCATTTTTGCTTCAAGAAACCTCCCGATGCGCATCCTCCATCTCACCCCCGGCACCGGCAATTTCCACTGCGGAAGCTGCTTGCGTGACCACGCGCTCATCAAGGCCCTGCGCGTGCGCGGCCATGACGCGCTCATGGCTCCACTTTATCTGCCCTTGGTCACCGACCGCGAATTCGGCGCCCAGGAACTCCCCGTGCAGATCGGCGGCATCTCGTTGTTTTTGCAGCAGAAATACAACTGGTTTCACAAGCTCCCGGGGTTCTTCCATCGCTGGCTCAATTCCCCCGGGAATCTCCGCCTCGCGGCCAAATACATGGGCATGACCAGCCCGAAGACGCTGGGAGAAATGGCGGTCGGCAGCCTGCTCGGAACCGAAGGCCGCCAGTGGGGCGAATGGCACAAGCTCATCGACTGGATTCGCAACGAAAAGAAAATCAGCGTCATCTCCCTCTCCAACAGCCTCCTCACCGGCCTGGCGCCCGCGATTGAAAAGGAACTCGGCATTCCTGTCATCTGCTCACTGCAAGGCGAGGACAGCTTCCTCGACACGCTGCCTGACCCATATCGCGAGCAGTGCTGGGAGGCACTCCGTACCAATGCCCGCAGTGTCCGCCGCTTCATCGCGCCGAGCCAGTTCTATGCTGGCCAGATGCGCAAGCGTCTCGATCTCAAGCCCGGCCAGATCACCGTGATTCCGAATGGCATCGACGCCACCGCCTTTACCACCGCTTCGCCCGACCCGAACTGGCCCACCATCGGCTATTTCGCCCGCATGATTCACGGCAAGGGCCTCACCACGCTCGTCGATGCCTTCATCGACCTCGCCAAGCGTGGCAGCGTGCCCCGCGTGCGCCTGCGCATCGGAGGCGCGAAGACCGCGGCCGACGAGCCCTACGTGGCCGGTTTGCAGGAAAAACTCGTCGCGGCAGGTCTCGCCGCTCGCGTCGAGTGGCGGCCCAATCTCTCCTTCAAGGAAAAGGTGCACTTCTTCCACGACCTCACCGTCTTCAGCGTCCCTGCCACTTACGGTGAGGCGTTTGGTCTTTACGTCGTCGAGGCCTCCGCCAGCGGCGTGCCCTTCGTGCAGCCCGACCACGCCGCCTTCCCGGAACTCCTCGCCGCCACCGAGGGTGGTGTTCTCTGCAAGCCGGATGATCCCAAGGCGCTCGCCGACGCGCTCGAAGCAGTTCTCAAGGATGACGTCCTGCGGGAAAGAATCTCCAAGACCGCCATGGCCAGGGTGCGCCAGGAATTCACCTCCACCCGGATGGCCGAGCGATTCGAGGCCCTGCTGGTTGAAGCCACCGCTCCTGTCGCGTAACACTCGGATCATGCAGCCCTCAGCCCGCCCATGACCTCCATCAGCTTTGGTGATGCCGTCAAGCGCTCGGTTCAGAACGATCCCCGCTACCATCCCGCCGCTTACGAGCTGGTGCGTGATGCGCTGCACATCGCCACGCGCAAGTTCCGCGATGAAAATGCCGACGACCAGCATGTCAGCGGACAGGAGCTCCTCGAAGGCTTCCGCGAACATGTGATCTCCGAGTACGGCCCGCTGTCCCTCATGATCCTCGATCAATGGGGCCTGCATCGCGGCGAGGACGTGGGCAACATCGTCTATAATCTCATCTCCGTCGGCTACTTCGGCAAAAACGACGGCGACAGCATCGAGGACTTCGCTGGCGGCTATGACTTCCAAACCGCCTTCAGCGCCCCCTTCCTGCCGTCGTCCTCCCGCAGCGGCAACGAAGCACGCTCGTCATGAAAAAGGTTTCCTCTGCGTCGAAAAACGTCCTTTCCGTCCCCTCCCCCGATGCCAGCGTCATCACGCTGCCCAACGGTCTCGAAGTCATCATCCGCGAGGATCACGCGCATCCGCTCGTCAGTGTCCAAGTGTGGATCAAGGCGGGCAGTTTGCAGGAGGAGCAGCACTCTGGTGCGGGAATCGCGCACTGCGTGGAGCACATGCTCTTCAAAGGAACTGCGAAGCGGGATGCAGCGCAAATCTCGCAGGGCATTCAGGCGCTTGGCGGTTACGTAAACGCCTACACCTCCTTCAACCGCACCGTGTATTGGATCGATGGCCTCGCCGAGCACACCGAAGGCTACCTCGACATCCTCGCCGACATGATCCGGCACTCAAAGCTCGACGCCGATGAACTCGCCCGCGAGATGGACGTGATCCGTCGTGAAATGGCGATGGGCAACGACGATCCCGGCGATACCATCCAGCACCTGCTGCAAGCCACCGCCTTCCGTCAGCATCCGCTGCGTCATCCGATCATCGGCCACCGCGAAGTCTTCGATCAGATCACCCGCGCCGATGTGTCCGGCTTTGTGCAGCGCAACTATGTGCCGAACAACGCCTTCATCGTCATCGCCGGTGATGTGGACACGAAGGCCACGCTTGATTCCGTCACCAAACTGTTCGGCGACTGGCGGCGCCGCGCTTTCGATCCAGCGCTGCTTCCCGACGAGCCACGGCAGCAAGGCACCCGTTACGCCGCGAAAAACTTCACCACGGACCTCACCCGCGTCGCCTTCGGCTGGCAGATTCCCGGCGAAAGCCATCCCGACAAGCCTGCGCTCGATGTTCTGGCGTTCCTGCTCGGCTCCGGTCGCAGTTCGCGGCTTTATCAAGAACTGCGCGAGAAAAAAGCCCTCGCGCACTGGGTGTATGCCGGTGCGTGGTGCGCGGCGGAGTGCGGATTGTTCTCCATCGAGGCCGAATGCAATCCTGCCGACACGACGAAGCTGCGTGAAAGCATGAACGAGGTCATTGAGCAGATGCGCAAAAGCGGCCCCGGTCGTTCTGAACTCGAAAAGGCCGTCTGTGCCACTCTCAGTGCTCAAATGCGCACGCTCAGCACGGTGAGAGGCCAGGCCAGTTCCATCGGCAATGGCTGGCTGCTCGCCGGTTCGCTCGATTATCCCAGCCAGTTCCTCGCCGCTGTCAGCGCGCTCACGCCAGAGGCCATCCGCGATGTCGCGCGTCGTTATCTCGTGCCGGATGGCGTCAGCACCGTGCTCGTCGGCCCTGGCGTCGAGGCAGTGAAGGCAGCCGCCAGCGGCACCGATAGCGCCCGTGCCGACATTCACTCCTTCAAGCTTAAAAATGGCCTCACGCTGCTCGTCGGCGAAAATCCGCGCCTGCCGCTCATCAGCATGCGCGCAAACTTTCTCGCCGGTGTTCCCGCCGAAACCGATCTCACCGCGGGCGTCACGCAAATTTCCGCGCACATGATGCTCAAGGGCACGAAGAAGCGCAGCGCCTCCATCATCGCCTCAGAACTCGAAAATCGCGGAGGACATCTCTCCTGCAGCGCCGACGCGCATCGCTTCGTTTTGGGCGCAGATGTCATGCGTGGTGATGAAACCAGCGCGCTCGACCTGATCGCCGACCTCATCCTCAACCCTTCCCTTCCTCAATCGAGTCTCGCTGACGTGAAAAAGCGTCAAATTGCCAGCATTCTCGAAGAGAAAGAAGACCCGCTCACCGTCGCGATGCGCAAAGCACGCCGCGAAATCTTTGCGGGGCAGCCCTTCCACCGCACTGCGCTCGGAAACGAGCAGACAGTCGCCAATTTGAAGCTCTCCGACTGCCGCGACATGATCCGCGCCAGCCTCACCACACACAACGGCGTCATCTCCGTCTTTGGCGACGTGAAGGCCGCTGAAGTCAAAAAGCAGGTCGAAAAGGCCTTCGTGAAGCTTCCCAAAGGGCCTCGCCACTCCACGCACAGCCGCACGTATCACGCGAGCGCGAAGCCCAACGCCTGGACCGAGCATCTCAACAAGGAACAGGCTGTCATCGTCGTCGGCTTCCGCACCGTCGGCCTCGAAGATCCCGAAGTGCATGCGCTTAATCTCATCGAAGAAGCCTGCAGCGACATGGGCAGCCGTCTATTCAACCGCATCCGTGAGGAACTCGGCCTCGCCTATTATGTCGGCACGCAGAACTTTGCCGCGATGGGCGCCGGAGCGTTTTACTTCTACGTCGGCACCGATCCGAAGAAGGCGAAGCTCGCCGAGAAGGAATTGATGGCGCAGATCAGCGACCTGGCCGCCAACGGCCTGCACGCTGATGAAATCGACCGCGCACGCGTCACCTGGCGCAGTTCGTGGCTGCGTGCCCAGCAGGGCAATCCCGGCATGGCTGAAACGCTCGCCTGGAACGAACTCAACGGCCAGGGCTGGGATCACTTCCAAAAGCTGCCCGGCATCATGTCCGACATCAGCTCCAGGGAAATCCAGCGCATCGCCGCCAAATACTTCGGCGAAAAGAAAGCCTTCATCGTGCGCGTGCTGCCGAAGTGACCATTATTGGCGTGACAGCCGCCGGTTGCCTTTGGCAAGCTCACCTCATGTACGACCAGCAAGAACAGGACAATACGAAGACAAGCACCGAAATGAAGGAGTGGACCTTCGGCATACGCTGCGTGTTTGTGGTGATCAACATCCTCCCTCTTTACTACTGCACCCGTGCTCTGCTGTCGGCGCCGAAGTTCGAACGCATCTTCATGGACATGCTCGGCTCGAGGCAAAAGCTGCCAATTTTCACCAACTTCGTGCTTGAGCGGGCCATGCCGTTGCTGGGTTTGTTCTGGTTGCTGGCTGTGCTCGCAATTGTCCTGATCTTCACGCTGAAGCGTGCACGCCACGTCTGGATCACTGCGGCCGTGTCGGCTTTTTTCTTCATCGCATCAGGCCATCTGGTCGCCACCGCTCTGTTCCAGCCTCTCATGACTCTGATCCAAAACCTCTCGGGTGATGCCGGATCACCCTGATCTTAAAAATCCAAAATTCGCCGCCGAACTTGGCCCGCAGGCTGCTTATTCAAGTTGTCGGTTGAGGCGCAAGTCTCACAAACATTTCCCGGGTTCGCCCGGGGAAACCTACAACGAGCTGGGGAGTCGCTTCATGGTTGGGGACTCCTTGGTCACCTAAAGGCCCGGAGGAATTTTGGTTGGGTTCCTCCGGGCCGAGTTGTTTTCAGGCGGGACGATCCAGCAACGTTCAACGACGTGCCGGCAGCGGCACCAACTGCCACAAACCGACCACATGCTCCCAGCGGCGGATGCCGGTGTCGATGAGGAAGACGAGCAACAGCAACACGAGCAGCGAGGACCATAGCTCCTCGTGCTGGATGGCTTTCGTCGTTTCGAGATTCGGCAGGCGCTTGGAATCACTCAAATAGTCACCGCCGGTGATTTTTGCCGCTTCTTGCAGCAGCGGTTCATTCACCGTGCCAAGGCTCGCCTCCGATGACGGATTGTGGACGAGGCCAGTGGTGACCATCTCGGCGCCAGATTGGGCGCGGATGAGGTAAATGCCGGCCTGCGTCGGCTGGAAGCTGCTTTCATAAGATCCGGGCGCCGATTGTCGCAGTGTGAGCTTCTGCACCGGCTTCATCGCCGCGCCGAGCGCGTCAGCGGCCACGTGAAACACCTCCGCTTCGACGACGGCGTTGTTCGCACGTGTGCCGGCATCGGCGAGGAGATCCACGCTGATGCGCGCGTCATCGCCTTCCATGCGCGTGGACAAGTCCATCAGCCTTCCCTGCGGAGCGCGGGCCGTTTCGCGAAGCACTTGCGACCAAAAGCGGCCGTAATCCTTCCAGCGTGCGATCCACAGCGACGCCCAGCGGCTTTTCGCATCGGAAGTGAACGCGGTGGCTTTGCCGAGTCCGAAACGCCAGTGTGCGAGCAAAGGATCACCCGTTTCGGTGACAAGCGGCACCTGCGCGGAGGTGCGGCGCGTTGTCTTCACATAACCAAGCAACGCAGGCGAGTCCCATTTCTCAAATCCAGCCAGGATCGGCTGCTTCTCCTTCAATTCGGGCGTGAACGGCTCCTCGCGGATCATGCGGCCGGTGTGCATGAGCGTGTCCTGCGTGAAAATACGTGTGATGCCGCTCGCATCGAGTGTCGTGTAACCCTGCCCGCCGCCGCTGGAGGCAATCGCCTGCAACAGCGCCACATGCGATCCTTCACCGATGGCCACGGTGGAAATCGTCATTCCTTCACCCCGGCACTGCGTGGCGAGTTGTTCATAGCCCGCGCCTGCGGTTTGACCATCAGTGAGGATGATCATGTGCTTCACTCTCGCCTTCGTGCGCAGCAGTGCTTCGCGGGCGAGTTGAAACGCAGGCTGCAAATTCGTACCACCACCGGATGCGATGGCAGCGATCTGACCTGATACCGCATTCGTCGAAGTGAGCCGCGTCATTGGCGCGACGATGTGTGCTTCCGAATCAAAGGCCCACACACCGAGCGAATCGTTGTGTCCAAGCACCTCCGCGGTCGCAATCGCCGCGCTCTTGGCCATTTCGAGCTTTTCTCCGGCCATCGAGCCGGAGCGGTCGAGCACGAGCGCGACAGCGGCGCTTTGTTTTTCCTCCTCATCCGGCGCCTTGAGCCGCACAGGCAGAACTTCTTCAATCGGCGTGCGATAGTAGCCGCCGACGCCAAATGAACCCGGCCCGCCAAGCATCACGAGCCCGCCGCCAAGTTTGTCCACGTAATCACGCAACACGTTCATGAGCGGCTCGCCGAGTTGATGCGCGGGAACGTCGGAGAGAATCACACCGTCGTAGCCGCTGAGCTGCTCGAAGGTGATGGCGAGATTGCCTGGCAGGCGCAGGTCGAGCTCGATGCCTTCCTTTTCCATCGCCTGCATCAAGTAGCGCGCTTCGCTGGCATCGGATTCGATGTAAAGCAGCCGCAAACGTCCGCGCACATCGACAATCGCCAACGCGCTGTCGTTTCCGGGCAAGGTGTCGCCCTGGATGCCTTCGAGCACAGCGCGATACTGGAACGTGTTTCGCGTCGATGGCGTGCGCGTGAAGGTGATCTCCTGCGTGGCGCCGGGTTTGAGCGTGACGGGCCGTTTTTCGACCTCGATGCCATTTTCGTAGAGCTTCAACGTGCCGCTGCCTTCGATGGTGCTCTCGAACATGGCCTTCAGGCTCAAGCTCGCGCCTTCAAACAAACGCGTTCGGTTCGGCGTGAGTGCAATCATGCGCGCATCCGGTCTGCGCGGGCCGGAAACTGGCAACGTATGCAGTTTGATGCCGGAAACGGCCGCTTCGCGTGCCGCATTGAGCAGACTGCCGCGCGTCTCGTGTCCGTCGCCGATGAGGAGGATGTTGCGGCTCACGCCGGGCGGAAACATCGCCTCGGCATACTCGATGGCGGCGGCGTAGTGGCTGTCGCCGCCATTTTTCTTCTGCCACCCGGTCTGCATCGCAGGCGTGCTGGCCTCGGGCATCAATTCGGGTTGCGCACCCAATTGCACAACGAAGGAATCGACGTCTCCACCGAGCGATTGGCGGATGCGTGCGGCTTCGGCGGTTGCTTTGGTCAATCCTTCCGCGCCCATGCTCTGGCTGGCATCCAGGATGATGCCCAACGCCTTACGTCCCGTCTGCGTCACCCGCGCCGGTCCCGCAAGCGCGGCGATGGCGAGCATCACGCCAATGGCACGCGTGACCAGCAGCAGCCGCTTCCTCAACCCCGGCATCGGATGCGACGAGCGCGATTCGATCCACAGCAGCAACGCGACGGCTGGCAGGATGAGCAGGAGGAGTTTTGGTGATTCCCAGTCCAAGGCCGGAAGACTTAGAGTTCAAAGTTCAAAGTTCAAAGTTCAAAGTTGGTCAAACGACGCAGGAACGTGAAACACGCTGTCAGCCTGTGATTCGGACACGCGCAAGCACTCGTTCAGAACAGGCTGGCAGCCTGTGACACTTTCAAAGCGCGCTCTTCAGCGCCGCCAGCAGCTTCTCGATGTCCTCCGCTGTGTTGTAGCCATGCACGGCGATGCGGATGCGGCCGGCGTGGTGCATGACGTGGATGTTTTGCGCGAGCAAGGCCGCGTTGATCGCATCGCTGCGTTCGTGGCGGAAGGCGACGATGCCACTGGGATTGTCAGGCTGCGCCGAGCACAGCGGCGCGATGCCGAGTTCCTTCAATCCTGCCTGCACCCTCGCCACGAGCGGATCGGCATGCGCGGCGATCTTTGCGACGCCGATTTGGTCAAGGTAACGCAGCGAGGCATTCAAGGCATACAACGCGGCGAAGCTCGGCATGCCAACAGAAAAACTCAACGCGCCGGGCTTCACACGGGGATTTTCAAAGCGGTCCGCATCGAACGCGTTGGCGATGTGATACCATCCACCCGCCTTCGTGGTAAGGCGCGGCGCGGCCTTCTTCGGAATGCCGATGATGCCGCCGCCATGGATGCCGAGCGTCCACTTGTGCGTGCTGGAGATGAGGATGTCGGCGTCCCGGCAGTCGAGCACGGTGCGCCCGAGCGCCTGCGTGACATCGACGGCGAGCACGGCATTGGGAGCAAGCAGGCGCACCATGTCACGCAGACGTGAAAACGTGATGCGGTGGCCATTGTAAAAGCTCACGAGGCTGACCTGCACGAGCGCTGTGCGTTCGTTGAGCATGGAGGCGAGATCGACAAGGTTCAGCGCTCCGTCGAGGCTCTTCCACAAGCGCGCCACCGGCCGCGCATGCTCCGGCGCCGTGAGCCAGGGCGTCGCACCGGCGGGGAAGTCGAGGTCGGTGATGATCACCTCGTTATTGGGTGTCAGATCAAGCGCGCTGGCGAGCAGGTTGTAAGCTTCCGAACTGCACGAGCAGAAGGAAACCTCGTCCGTGGCGAGCCCAAGGTGCTTCGCGGCGATCTCGCGGCATTCCTCGACGCGCGGAAAGTGAAAGTCCCGTCCACGCATGCCAAGCGACTTGTGCTGCATGTATTCGGCCACAGCCTCGTTCACGCAGAGCGGCGGAATGCTCTCCGCGGCAGTGTTGAGATAGTGGATGCCGTTCAGGCTCGGAAAATCGGCGGTGCGGGAGGAATCAGTGAGCATGAAGTCAGCAATGGCGACGAATCGTCGCCAACGCAAGGCTGGAAAGGCCGCGAACACCTCCCCCGCCCCAATTGTCCGCCGCTACTCCGCCTTCAACTCCGGCGCGTTTTCGGGCAGTTTGATCTTCGGATCGCCACCGAGGTAGCCCAGCGAAGCGAGAAACTCGTCCATCTTCTTCGCGGTCACTTGAATCCACGGAGCCCTGTTGAAGAAGCCGTGCGGCATATCGGCGGCGGTCCACATCTCGGCACGCAGGCCGAGTTCGCGGGCTTTCTTGATGTATTCATCGCCGCCTGCCTTGAGTTTGTCGGCGGTTCCGAAGAACAGGATGGCCGGTGGCGTGTCCTTCGCGACGAAGCTGTTCGGCGTGATGGCCTCGGCCATGTCGAGTGTGATCGGGCTGTCACCCGTATCGCGTTGTTTGAAGAGCGTGGCGATGTTCATCGCGGGATTGAAGAGCACCATCGCGTTCGGCTTGGCAGAGATCGATTTGTCGTCGGATTCGGCGTCGTAGGCGCTGACGAGCGCCGTGCACGCGGCGAGATGGCCGCCTGCGGAACCACCACCTGCAATTACCTTGCCGGGATCGATGCCCAACTCGGTCGCATGGCCGCGCACCCAGCGAATCGCGCTTTTGGCGTCTTCCACAGCCTTGTCAGGCGTGGTCTTGTGCACGTTGAGAATGCGGTAATCGGCGCTGATGGCGATCAGTCCGCGGCTGGCGAGGTATTCGGCCTGCGGAACGAATTGCAGGTAGGAACCGCTCTTCCACCCACCGCCAAAGAAGAACACGATGCACGGACGCAACACGGCGGCCTGCACTTCACCTTTCGGCGAAAAGACATGCAGTTTCAGCTCTCCCTGCGGCGTGGTCTTGTAAACGATCTCCTTCGTCGCGACCTCGGTGTCGGTCAGTTTGATCGTGGTCTTGGATTTCGCGGCTTTTTGAGCGTGAAGATGACCGGCGAGGGACGCGATGAGGAAAATGGGAAGGATGAAGCGCATGGTGCGGGTGAAACGATGACGACGAGGCGAAGTTTCAGTGCACCGGCCCGGCCCGTCCATGACTTCAGCGCCCCTTGTGTTCTCAATCACTTCCTAGAATCTCACGCGCAGATACGTGCCGACCACCGACTCATGATCCCATGGCGATTTCTTGGGGCGCAGGGAGTCAACCATGTAGAAGACATCAAGGTCGGTGTTCGCCGTCAGTTTGAACGTGAGGCCGAGCGGCACGAGGCGGTTTTCCGTCCAGTTCTGGCGATGCAGGTCAAACAGCCACTCATTGCTCACAAACACCCGTGTGAGTGGTCCGACCGGTTCCGGCAGTGTCCAGGTGAGTTGCAGGCGGTTGCGCAGCCGGTGAGTGGTGAAGGTCTCGTGCTCATTCCAGCGCCATTCCATGCGGTTGCGGTTTTCGAGCTGGAGATGGCGGGTGAGGTTGAACTTCGGATTCAACTCAAATTCCGGACGCTCCTGCCAGTAGCGGTAATGCGTGTTCGGATTCTCGATGCTCAGGGTTGAAAGCCCGAGGCCAGTTTGCAGCCACGGCAGCAGTTGATACTTCACTCGCGGACTGACGATTTGCACATAAGAGCCGTCCTCGGTGTCAAGGCGGTTGCCCATGAACACCCCCGCGCTCCAGGGTGGCGCACGCCAAATGTCGAGCATCGTCCACGCCCACCATTCGTCCGCCCGTGAGACCACGGGCAGCAGCAGAAGGAACAGCAGAAATCTACACATGGAATTACTTCATCACCGCCGGCTGTCCGGTGCATTCGAGCACGCTGTGCCAGAGCTCCTGCGTGGGATCGACCTTACGGCGTCCGTGGATGACGAGTTCCAGCGGCAGATGAATGAAGGAACCATGCCAGCGGCCCACGAGCATGCCGGTCTTGCCCGCCATCGCCGCGTGGACGGCCGCCTGGGCCAGTCGTGAGCAATACACGTTGTCCTGCGCGTTCGCGGGCACGCTGCGCACGATGTAGCTGGGGTCGATGTATTTGAGGTTCACCTCGGTTTTGCGCGATTTGAAGAAGGCATTGATGCGGTCCTTCAAGAACTGGCCGATGTCACCATAGCGTTTGTTGCCGCTCGCGTCGGTCGAATCGTCGGTGTTCATCAGTTGCTGGCCCGCCCCCTCGGCCACGACGATCACAGCGCTTCCACGTTTCATGAGGCGGTGCCGCAGTGATTCGAGGAGGCCGCCGTCGCCGTCCAGTTCGAAAAGCACCTCGGGGATGAGCACGAAATCGACGTTGCTGCCGGCCAGCGCCGCATAACAGGCGATGAAGCCCGAGTCGCGGCCCATCAATTTGACCAAACCGACGCCATTCACCGCACCAGTGGCCTCGACGTAGGCGCATTTCACTGCCTGCACCGCCGCATCGAAGGCGGTCTCGAAGCCGAAGCTCTTGTCGAGATAGCGGATGTCGTTGTCGATCGTCTTCGGGATGCCAACGATGGCCTTTTTCAGCCCGCGCCGTTCGATTTCCTTCGTGAGTTCCGCCGCGCCGCGCAGCGTGCCGTCACCGCCGATGACGAAGAGGATGTCCACCTTCATGTCCTCCAGCGTGTCCACCATTTCACCGATGTCCTGCTTGCCGCGCGAGCTGCCGAGCAACGTGCCGCCGAAATGATGCGCCTGCTCCACGGAGGACGGTTTGAGCACCAGCGGCGTGTGTCCGAAGCTCTGCACCAGCCCTTCGTAGCCGTAGCGGAAGCCATACACGCGCGAAACGCCGTATTGCAGATGACAGCGATGCACGATGCCACGGATGATGTCATTCAATCCCGGGCAAAGCCCGCCACAGGTGACGATGCCGGCCGTGGTGCGCTGCGGGTCGAAGTAAATCATCTCCCGCGGCCCGGCCTCCTCGTAGGTGGGCGTGGAGGAATCACGCCCGTCCTCCAGCAGATGACTGTGGTAGAGAATGCGATCCGTCGCCGTCTTGAACGGTGCCTCGATCCCGCCGATGCGCTGCAAGGGTGAAGGGAAACGGCAGGGGCCGAGCGAGGGAACGCTCGTGTCAGGCGGAGCTGGAGTCATGTGCGGCCCCTGTCGTGAGAGCAGGAGGGATGCCAGCCATGCAGACAGCAATTGGCGCTCACATGCCAGTTGCAAAGGTGGCCGCCCTGTTCTGCTTCACGTCAATGACCGACCCGCTCACCCAACACCTCCGCCGCACCGGCGTCATCGCCGTGCTCATGATTGACCGCGTGGACGATGCCGTGCCGCTGGCGCGTGCTTTGCTCGCTGGCGGCGTCGATTGCATTGAACTCACCCTGCGCACCGACGCCGCGCTCGATTCGCTGCGCCGCATCCGCGCCGAGGTGCCTGAGATGGTCGTCGGCGTGGGCACCATCTTGACGCCAAAACAGGTGAATGACGCCAGGGAGGCCGGCGCCAGCTTCGGTGTGGCTCCGGGAATGAATCCACGCGTCGTGGCCGAGGCGCAGCGCATCGGCCTGCCCTTCGCTCCAGGCGTTTGCACGCCGACGGACATCGAACTGGCACTCGAAGCCGGCTGCAAGGTGCTGAAATTCTTTCCCAGCGAACCGAGCGGCGGCCTGATCTATCTGCGCAGCATCGTGGCGCCCTTTGCGCATCTGGGCGTGCAGTTCATCCCGCTCGGCGGCGTGGGCGCGGGAAATGCCGCGCATTACCTGAAGGAGCCGTCCGTGCTCGCGCTCGGCGGTTCGTGGCTCGCGCCGAAGGACATCATTGCCAAGGGCGGCTGGGAGGTCATCACCGCGCTCGCGCGTGAGGCCAGCGACATCGTCAAACAAGTCCGTCCATGAGCCGCGTCGTCGCGTTTGGCGAAATCATGCTGCGGCTCGCCACGCCCGGCTTCGCGCGGTTTCAACAGGCCATGCCCGGCAGCATGAACGCCACCTTTGCCGGAGCGGAAGCGAGCATCGCGGCTTCGCTGGCTTATCTCGGCATCGACGCGGCTTTCGTCACCGCTTTGCCCGAACACGCCATCGCGGACGCGTGCATCGCTGATCTGCGCAGCCTCGGGGTCGAGACAAAACACATCCTGCGCACGCCGGAAGGGCGTCTTGGAACTTACTTTCTCGAACACGGTGCGAATCAACGCGGAGGCAATGTCATCTACGATCGCGATGGCTCGTCCGTGGCCATCACTCCGGCCGCTGCGTATGATTGGGATGCCATCTTCAGCGATTGCGAGTGGTTTGTGATCTCCGGCATCACTCCCGCGATCTCGCGCAACGCGAGCGAAGTCGCGCTCTTCGCTGTTCAGGAGGCCGCACGCCGGAAAATCAAAGTCGTGTGCGACATGAACTACCGCACCAAGCTCTGGCGCTGGGAACCGCCTCTCTCCGCACGCGAACTCGCCACTCGCACGATGCGTTCGTTGCTTTCACACGTCACCGTCTTCGTCGGCGGCATCAGCGATGCCACCGCAATGCTCGGCATCGAGTTCAACGGCGATTTGAAGGCTCTCGCACGACAAATCATCGCCGAATTCCCCAAGCTCACCCACGCCGCCTTCACCTTGCGCGATGGCAGCACCTCCGCCGCGCAATGCTTCAGCGGCGCCCTCTACGAAGCTGCCACCAACACGCTGCACACCGCGCCCACCTACACCATCACGCAGATCATCGACCGCCTCGGTGCAGGCGACGCCTTCACCGCTGGCCTTGTCTTCTCATTCCTCCAAAACTCCACCGCTCCAACGGCCATCGCCTTCGCGACCGCCGCAGGTTGTCTCGCCCACTCCATTGAGGGGGATTACAACTACAGCACCCGTACCGAAATCGAAGCCGTGATGCACGGCGATGGCGGCGGACGCGTGAGCCGGTAAGGCGCTGGTTTGCTACGTCGGCGGTCGCGTGGGCAGGTGTATTCTATGCATGAGCGTGCGGCATACCAAGGCGGCTTCAAGGGCTTCAATCAAAAATCCGTCTGCGCCATCATCGCCGCGACCGATCCGCGCAAGCAGACCGCTCATTGAAAAACGACAATGATGACGATCAGGTGGTGAAGCTGGCCACATGCGGTTGCACCAGGCGTTCAAAATCATGGTAGCCCATGCTGATGATCTCCGTGTGCGTGCCGGCGTTGAAGGCGATCTCCGCTTGCTCGGCCAGATCGGCCGAGACATAAACCGACATGTCGTAGAGATTTCCAAACGGCGGCATGGCACCTGGCTCGCAGTCGGGGAACAGGGGCTTGAACTCCTCCTCGCGGGCCAGCCTCACGTCCTCCGTGCCGGTCAGCTCACAGAGATCGTCCAGCAGCACACGATGGTTCGACGGCAGCACGGCCATGGCCATGGCGCCATCGACAAACACCATCACCGTCTTGGCCAGGATCCGGCCGGAGATGTGCGCCGCGGCGGCGACTTCCGCGGCGGTGAACGCCGGCGAGTGGATGATGGTGTAGTATTTCACCTTCCGTTCATCGAGGAAGGCCTTCAGTTTACGGGCAATCATAGGGACCTCGCTTTCTGGGTGGTTGCGAAAACGCGGCCCGGAAGACCGCGGCTTCCATGTTTCAACAAGTTAACGTGGTTGGCGGCTGTCATGATTCATCATTCGCATTCAAACGCGGGACGAGGCACTTGCAGACGCCGCCCGCCTTGATGAACCCGCCCATCGGCAGCGGGTGGCATAGAAATCCGGGCAGCGTCCGGTTCATGGGATGAGTTTACCACATCCGCGGCTTCCTGCGCTTTGCAGCTTGGAAAAAGTACGCTAACGGGCGCCATGAGCACCGCCTCTCCCGCCACTCCCGACCGCTGGTCCCTCGAATCCTGGTTCTCCGGCTTCGGCAAACCGGATTATATCGCTTTCAAGACAGCGCTGGTGGCTGACATCGACACGCTGAAGAAAAAGGCCGCGGCTCTCGGCGGCGACACGAAGGAAATCGTCGCCGTGATCAACACGCTCGAAGCTCTCAGTGATCGCCTCGGCCATCTTTCGGCCTATCTCGGCTGCTTGTCCGCTGATGATGCCAATGACGAGGCCGTGAAGGCCGATGAGGCGTGGATTTCGACGTTGGAGGCCGAGAACACCAAGCTGCTGGCCTCGCTGCGCTCCGCACTCGCGGCGCTGGGGGATGATGCGTTCGCCGCGATGCTCAAGGACACATCGTTGAAGAACGCGGAACACACAGTGAAACGTCTGCGCCATGAAGGGCAGCATCAAATGAGCGCAGAGATGGAGGCACTCGCCGCCGATCTCAATGTGAACGGCCTGCATGCCTGGGGACGGCTTTACGACACGCTGACGGGCAAGATGGAGTTCGAGATGACCTTCCCGGATGGTCACAAGGAAATCGTGCCGATGTCGCGTCGCCGTGCGCTGATGTCCGAGCCCGATCGCAAGCTGCGCGAGGCGGCGTTTCATGATGGGCAGAAGCCCTGGAACGAACACGCCACGACGCTCGCCGCCGGTCTGAACGGCATTGCGGGCACGCGTTTGAGCCTGTATGGTCGTCGCGGCATTCCGCACTTTCTCGACACGCCGTTGTTTGACGGCGCGATGAGCCAGAAGTCGCTCGATGCGATGCTGGAGGCCATCCACGCGAACATCGAGCTGCCACGTCGTGCGATTCGCAAAGCCGCCAAGCTGCAAGGCACACCCGCGCTGCACTACTTCGACCTCGAAGCGCCGCAGATCGCTCCACCGGATGAAAAAGAGCTGACTTGGGACGAAGCCTGCAAAACGGTCGATCACGCCTTCAGCGCTGCGTATCCGAAGCTCGGCGCGTATTTCCGCGAGATGCTCGCGCAGCGCTGGATCGAGGCGCAGCCGCGTGCGGGCAAGCGCCCAGGTGCGTTCTGCACCGGCTCACAACTCAAGCACGAGGAGCGCGTCTATATGACCTTCCACAAGACCGTGCACGACATGGTCACGCTCGCGCATGAGGTCGGCCATGCATGGCATTCGTGCGTGCTGCGGCCGGCGCGATCCTTTGCGGCCAGCTATCCGATGACGCTTGCGGAGACGGCTTCGAATTTCGGCGAGATGATCCTGCTCGACGGCCTCATGAGCGATCCGGGCATCACCGAAGCCACGAAGGCCTACCTGCTCGATCAGGAGATGCTGCGTGCCCATGCTTACCTGATCAACATTCCGATGCGCTACGAGTTCGAGAAAGCTTTCTACACCGAGCGCGCCGGCGGTGAGCTGTCCGTCTCGCGCTTCAGCGAGCTCATGAACGAAGCCCAGCGCAAGCTCTACGGCGACACGCTGCTGCCCGACGGCACCGACCCGATGTTCTGGGCCTACAAGATGCATTTCTTCATCACCGGCGTCTCCTTCTACAACTTCCCCTACGTGTTCGGCTACCTGCTCAGCCAGGCGCTCTTCGCCCGCTTCAAAGCCGAAGGAGCGTCCTTCCTGCCACGCTACGAGGCCTTCCTCGCCATGACCGGTAGCGCCACGTGTGAGGAGGTCGTGAAACAAACGCTCGGCGAAGACCTCACGCAGCCCGAATTCTGGGCCACGGCGCTGAAGGCGATCGAGCCTTCGCTCCAAGCCTACGAGGCGATCAAGTGAGGGGATAGAAGGCCCGCTGGTCCCTCGTTTGCCTGAGCCGTCATGAAAGCCCTCACGCGCACGCTTTTCATCACGCTGGCTCTCGTCGTGTCTGCGCGAGCCAGCGAAGCTTCGAAACATATCGACGCGATCCTTGCCAAAGTCTGGCAGCAGAACGGTTTGAAGCCGAATCCGCCCGCTGGCGATGAAACCTTCGTCCGTCGTGTGCATCTCGACATCATCGGCCGCATTCCGACGATGCAGGAGACGCAGGCGTTCTTGCAGAGCACGGACAAGGACAAGCGTGCAAAGTTGATCGACGCACTGCTGGCCAGCGACGGCTTCAACCAGCACATGTTCCAGTTCTGGGCCGATCTGCTGCGCGTGCAGTCACGGGCGAACGGCGGGCAGGGCGAGATGACCTCCAAGCCTTACCTTGAGCACGTGAAGAAACGCATTCGGGAGAACATGCCCTATGACGCCTTCGTTCGCGAACTGCTCACCGCGCAAGGCAAGGTGTGGGACAATCCGGCCATCGGCTACTACATGCGCGATCTCGGCATGCCGCTGGACAATCTGGCGAACACGACACGCGTCTTCCTCGGCACACGCATCGAGTGCGCGCAGTGCCACAACCATCCCTTCGACAAATGGACGCAGATGCAGTTCTACCAGATGGCCGCGTTCACCTATCCGCTGGAGACGAACTTCACCGGCGTCTCTGACAGAGGTGAGTTGCTGGAATTGAAGCGCGCCGCCGACAAAAAGCCCGAGCTTGCCGTCCAGGCACGCCACATCGGCCGCGTGTATGAGAACCTCGGTGACTTCGTGCGCTACAGCAAGGTTCAGGCACTTCCGAGCCGCGTGTTGAAATTGCCGCATGACTACCAATACAACGACGCGAAGCCGAAGGACGCGGTGAAGTCCGCCACCATGCTCGGCAGGCCGCTCACCGGCGATCTGCAGGTTTTCGCCGACTGGATGACCTCGCCGGAGAATCCGCGCTTCACCAAAGTGATCGCGAACCGCTTATGGAAGCGCGTCTTCGGCGTCGGCCTCATCGAACCGGTCGATGAGTTGATGGACAACACCGTGGCGATGAACCCGGCGCTCATGACGCATCTCGAAAAACTCATGGTCGAGCTGCGCTACGATGTGAAGGCTTTTCTGCGCGTGCTTTACAACACGCAGGCTTATCAAAACGAGGTCACGCATTCTGAACTCGTCGCAGGCGAGCCGTATCACTTCACCGGGCCGGTATTGCGCCGCATGACGGCGGAGCAGATTTACGACAGCTTCGTCACGCTCATCCATCCCACACCGGATCTGCCGCGCCGGAAGGGAATCGACAGCGAGATGGCACAAAAGCTCGTTTATCGCGGCAAACTGAGCGACGCGCTCGATTTGATGACGCCGCAGGAGATTTTCGACGGTTCGATGAAGGCGTCCGAAATCTACGAAACCGTCTCGCAGCGTTCCAAACCGCTGCGCGAGGCCTACACCGTCGCGCAGAAGGCCAAGGACAAGCCGCTCATCGAAAAACTGAATCTCGAAATCCGCAGCGTCGAGTTCGTCGCCCGCACCGGCATTCATGATCACGTTGTTGTGCCCGCTGTGGCACGGCTTTACACCAAGAAGACCGGCAAACCCGCGCCGCCGCCGATTCCCGTTGTGAAACCGGATCTCGAAGCACTCAAGAAAGCTGGGCAAAATCGCGCTTACATCGACGTGCCCGGCTACGACATTGATCAAGCCATCCCGCGCGAAGAAAAAGCCGCCGCCGATGCCCGCGATGCGATTTTTCGCGATGAGGCGAAGCGTCTCGGCATCACCAACCTCAACAGCTACCTCAGTTCCCGTCGCTCCCAGGCCAATGACTGGCCGCGTGCCGCTGATCTCGAGTCGCCCGCGCCTCGCGGCCACTACCTGCGTGAATTCGGCCAGAGCGACCGCGACCTCATCGACAACTCGAACTCCGACGCCTCCATGCCGCAGGCGCTCGTGCTGATGAACAGCGAGTTGTTTGAGAGCATCCTCAAGCCCAACACCCAACTGCGCCTCAACCTCGCCGCCGCGAAGTATCCTGACGATCAAGTCACCGTGGTTTACCTCACACTGCTCTCCCGGCTGCCGACCGAGGCTGAAAAAGCCGCATGGGCAAAGTCCGGTCTCAACAGCATCGAAGATCTCGTCTTCGCACTGCTTAACACGCAGCAGTTCATCTTTGTGCGCTGACCAGGGAGACGGACTTGCCAAGTCCGCCTCTCCAATCCAGCACCTGGCAAGTGCCGCTCCTTGAAGCCCCACCTCACTCATGCGCCGTTTTTTTCGTCTGCTGCTTCGCTTTGCCCTCGTGATCATCCTGCTCGCCGTTTTGCTGTTCGGCGCGGGCTGGTGGTTCTTCCATCCGTCGTTCACCGTCACTCCGCAGGTGGTTTACACGCACCGTCACGGCCATGAGCTGACGCTCGACGTCGTGCGTCCTGCTCATCCGAGCGGCGCGGGCCTGCTGGTGATGGTGAGCGGCAACTGGAAGTCCGACCCGAAGAACTTCCAGCCCCGGCTCGCATCGTCGTTTTTGCGCCAGGGGCTCACCTTGTTTGCCATTTCGCATCTCTCGCAGCCCGAGGCCACAATTCAGGAGACGGTCGAGGACATGAACCGTGCCGCGCGCTTCGTGCGGTATCACGCGAAGGAGTATGGCATCGATCCAGACCGCATCGGCGTCTTCGGCGGTAGTTCGGGTGGACACTTGAGCCTGATGCTCGCCACCTGCGGCGGACCGGGCGATCCGGGCGCCAGCGACCCCGTGGACCGCGAAAGCAGCGCCGTGCAGGCGGCGACGGTGTTTTATCCAGTGACCGATCTGCTCAATCTCGGCCCCTCCACCGAAAACCTTCACGATGGCGGCCCGCCGAAGAGCTTCCGCAAAGCCTTTGGTCCCAAAGCAACCGATCTAAACGAATGGAAGATCATCGGGCGCGATGTCTCGCCGATTTTTCATGTCACCAAGGCGTTGCCGCCCATTTTCATCACGCATGGCGGTGCGGACACGCTCGTGCCGCTGGATCAATCCGTGCGCTTCAAGCAAAAGGCAGCCGAACTCGGCCGCGAGGTCGTGCTGACCGTGCGCGAGGGTCAGAAACACGGCTGGTCCACGATGATCTGGGACGCGCATCTCTTAGCGCATTGGATCGCGGAGCAGTTGCGGGCCGCTCATCACGCGGATCGTTGAACGCCGCGAAAGAGCATGACGCGCACACTCATCCGACTATGTCGTGCGGACAACCCATGAGCCCGACCCACGTTTCCCGCCGTCATTTCCTCTCCGCCGCGCTTGCTGGTGGTGCTGTGAGCCCGTCCACACTCCTCGCGGCAGATTCCGTCGCATCATGGGATCAATTCGAGGAGCCAGCGCACAAACTCGAACTGCACGACGACGCGGATGTCATCGTGTGTGGAGCAGGCCCGGCAGGCATCGCGGCGGCGATCACCGCCGCTCGTGCGGGGGCGCGGACGCGATTGTTTGAAGTGCACGGATGCCTCGGCGGCGTGTGGACCGCGGGATTGCTGACCTACATCTTCGATTTCGACAAGCCGGGCCTCACCCGCGAGATCACGCGCCGTCTCGACGAGCGTGATGCGCGCCGCAGCAAGAACCCGGGCCGCTTCGTCTATGAGCCGGAGGAGATGAAAATCCTGCTGGAGGAGATGTGCCTCGAAGCAGGTGTGAAAGCGCAGCTTCACACACGCGTCGCCGCCGCGTTTCGCGAAGGCGGAAGGCTGCGCACCATTGTCACCGAGTCGAAATCCGGCCGTCAGGCCTGGCGTGCGCCCGTTTTCATCGATGCGACCGGCGATGGCGATCTCGGCGCGCAGGCAGGCTGCGGATGGGACATCGGCCAGGCGAAGGATTGCCCCTGCCAGCCGATGACGATGAACGCACTCGCGGTCGTGCGCGATGCGAAGGCGATTGCGCAGTTCACCTCGTTCAACGGCACCGACGAATTCAATGGTCCCGGCGGCCACCTCACCTGTGTGGAGGCATTCAAAGCCGAGTTGAAACGTGCGGGCATCGAAGCGTCGTATGGCCACCCCACGATCTTCCCGGTGCGCGACGACCTGGTCATGCTGATGCTCAATCACGAGTATGGCATCAAGCCCTGGGACGCCGCGGCGATCAGCGAGGCGACGATGCGCTCGCGTGCGGAGGTGTTTCGTGTGATGCGGGCGCTACGGAAGCTCGGCGGACCTTGGGAGGGCCTGCAAATTGCCTCCACCGCCGAGCAGATCGGCGTGCGGGATGGACGCCGCATTCATGGCCGCTACACGATGACGCGTGAGGATCTCATCAAAGGTGCGCGGCAGGAGGACGCGGTCGCGCGAGTGACCTTCGGGGTGGACATTCACGCGGACTCGAAGGAGACCAACCAATCAAAGCCCATCGACCACAGTGACTTCAAGATGAAGCCCTACGACATCCCGTTGCGCGCGTTGATCGCGAAGGACGTCGATGGCCTCATGATGGCCGGGCGTTGCATCAGCGGCGATTTCATCGCGCATGCGAGTTACCGCGTCACCGGCAATGCCGTCGCGATGGGAGAGGCCGCAGGGGTCACCGCCGCGCTCGCCGCCATTTCGAAACGCATGCCACACGAAATCGACTGGACCGAAGGCGTGGCCAGATTGAAAGAGCTTGGGCAAGGCGCGTGAAAACGCATGAAATGAAATCGTCAAGCCTCCGCGTAGGCCTCGCCCAGTTTCGTGAGCGCACCGCTGGCATCGCAAAGTGCGGAGCAACCGGTGGGCGTGTTGCCCGGCGCGGTGCCAAACCAGGCATATCGCTCCACGTCGTTCGAGCGCTCCAAGCGCGGCAGAGCGTCCTTGATGAAGCGGAGCACGTCTTTCTCCTCGTGCTGATTCTTGCCGGTCTTCGTGGCGGTCCAGTCGGCGGGGCAGAACTCCGTGATCCACAGCGGCCGTTTGTAGAGCCGGGCGATCTTGTCGATATGCGATAGGAACTGCGAAGCGGTCGGCCCGCCATACCAGTGGATGGTGATGAAATCGATGCGGTATTTCCGCTTCAGCGCCTCCTTCATGAAGCTCTGCATCCACGGGCTGTCCGCATGCACGCCCGCGGGACTGCCCAGCGGCAGATTGAGCTCTTCGAGTTTGGGCCATGCTGACAAAGCCTGCTCCACAGTCATATTTGCCTGATCCTTGCCCTCGGGCTCATTGAAGCCGAGCACAGCAGACGGCTTGTTCGCCAGATCAGCGCGAATTTCCTCAACTGCCTTGGCCGCGAACTGGCTTTCGTTGTCCTTGAAGACCATCGGCACCCACTCGACTCCTTCGGGAAGACCTGCCGGACGTTTCGAGGTCCAGTTGTAGATCCATTTCACCTTCAAATTGGTCACAGCCCCTGCTTGCTGCGCGGATTTGAGCCCCGTCGCGTAGCCCTTCTTAGCGTCCTTCTTGCTCGCGGACTGAGCCATCATCACGTCAGGAACGAGCAGTGAGGAGAGTGACAGCGTGGATTGAAGAAAGCGCCGGCGTGAGTTTGGAGTCATGATGGATGCCGTTGTATCAGGTCGCAGTGATGCCGGTCAATGGCCTTGTTAGCCCGCGACTGCCCGCACACTCGGCCCATCGACCCACTGCGGCGGAATCATGATCTGACGCGGCACCTCGGGGATGCCGTGCTCGTGTTGTGAAAGCTGGGTGACGATCAAATCGACCGCGGCAGCGGCCAGATGATCGCGCCGCTGATAGATGCCGGCGAATTCCGGCATACGCGGCGTCCAGTCATGCACGACGAAGCCGATGTCCTTCGGCACGCGCAGGCCGAGACGCTTCAACCAGCCGGGAACGTGTGTGTCGAAAGTGATGAGCGCATCCGGCTGATGCTCGCGCATCCATTTCGCGAAAGCCTCGAAGCCACGGCTGATGTCGTTGCTCGGAAACAGCAGCAGCGGCACGCGATCCGGCTCCGGCAGGCCGTGCTGCCAGTGAAACAGGCCGCCACTGTAGCCAAACTGCGAGCGGTTCACGATCCACCTCGTCACCGCGACACCGATGCGCCGGTAACCGCGTGCCGCGAGCTGCTCGGCGGCCATGTGGATGCCGAGCGTCATGTTTCCCGCGCACATGTGCAGCGCGGGCGTGCTCATCGCGTTTCCAAACGTCACCGCGGCAAAGGGCGTGTAGTCCAGCCTGCTGCACGGAAGCTGCATGCTCTGCGGCGAGACGATCACGCCTTCGATGCCGCGTGCGTGCAGGATCTTTTGCAGCTTTTTGGGCGTCAGGCCGTCCTTGCCCAGAAAGAACTCCTCCACCGCATAGCCGTGTCCATGTGCACGACTGCGGATCGGCTCGACGGGCACGTATTGATACGAGGGACCCAGCAGCCCGTCCTGCGGCACATGCTCGCGGATCACGGCGATCACCGCCCGCACCCGCGTCTGTTTCTTGCCGCGCACAACCTGCATCATGCGCGCCAGATGCGGGTCCGGCTGGTAGTTGAGCCGCCGTGCCTCCTTCAGCACCAGCTCCCGCTTTTCCTCCGAAACCTTCGGCGCTCCACGCAGCACGCGCGACACGGTCATCAACGAAACGCCCGTGGCACGGGCGATGTCCTTGAGTGTTGGCTGTGAATTCGTCGGCATGGTGTTACCATAACATGCGAACACATTCTTCAACGGGCGAAAAGCCAGGAGTGCTCTCGTTTCATCCCATCATGTCATTCCGGCTTCTCCTTGGCTTCCTTGCATTCATTTGCAGTCAATCTGCGGCTCAAAACATCGTCCCACCGGGCTGGGATCCGGCGCTGGCTGGCGACATCGTCATGCAGCGTCTCGTCAACACGTCCGCGCCTCGTGTGAAAGGCGCGCATGATGCGGAGTTCGTTTGTGTGCGTGATCATGCCTACATCGTCACGGAGGCGAATGACGTTAAGGCGGGCGAGAGCGCGGGGTGGCCGTTCATCTACGCCACGCTGTCGATCGTGAACCTGCAGACGCTCAAGCTGGAGAAGGTCATCGACTTCGCGAAGAGCGAGCAGAAGTTCGAAAACGAGACGCTGCCCGTTGGTGCGTGTTTTGTGCCGCGCATCATTCAAAAGAATGCCAGCACGCTGCGGTGCTACTTCACGAGCGAAGATCCGGGCAAGCGGCAGTCGCAAATGTGGTATCGCGACTTCGATCTGCAGCGCGGCGACTTTGCTCCAACAATCCACAAAGCGAAGCTCAAGACGGCGGCGGGCACCTTTGAATTTCAGCCGCAGTATTTTCATGCGGACGCCGCGGCGCGGGGGTTTACCAAGAAGGCCAGCGACTCGTCCTTCTTCATCTTCGACTCCTTCAAGAAGTTCGACGGCAAGCTCTACGTCGCCTTGAACAACTTCAGCGGGAAACAGAACGCGCTCGCGCTCGTGCATCACGATCTGGAGACTTTTGAAGTGCTCGGCCATTTCAACGAGCCACAGGCTGAGCAACTCAGCGAATCCGCGGTGAATCGCCTGCCCGACGGCACATGGATGGCGATCTGCCGCAATGACAAAGGCAACTACCACTTCACCACCAGCGCTGATGGCAAAACGTGGAGCGTCGGCAAGGAACTTCCGCTGGTGCCGAACGGTGCCAACTCCAAGCCGACCTTCGACAAGTTCGGTGGTGTCTATTACCTCGGCTGGCAGGAGGCGACGAAGTTTCAAGGTGTGAGCCGCAGCGTCTTCAACGTGGACATCTCCCGCGATGGCAAAACGTGGGAGCGCAAATACCGCTTCGAGACGCCGAAGTCCTTCCAATACCCGACCTTCCACGAGCACGAGGGTGTCATCTGGCTCGCCGTGACACAGGGCGACACGGACGCCTCGCGCAAAGAGCGCATCATGTTCGGCAAACTGGAGACCGTGGGCGAGTTCGAGTCGCAGAAGGGCCAAAAGCGCATCGACTGGCCTCCCCCACCGCCACCGGCTCCTGCAATGATGAAGCACGGCGTGAAGCTCTTCACCGATCGCGAGTATGCCATCGACCAAATGCCCGACGCGGTGCGTGATCTGCCCTTCCTGCGCACGAGCATCGAGAAGGTGGATGTTGAAGTTACCAAGCCGGGCACGCTCTACGCACTCACGCCGACCCTTCGACCCAAAGCGGCGAGCCAGGAGGATGCGCTGCAAAAAGCCGGCTTCACGAAGGTCGATGTGCCCGAAACACAGCTTTTCCCCGGCGAAATCAATCGCGTGAGCCTTTATCGAAAAACCGTGAAAGCAGGGGAACAGTTCAGTTTCCGAAAGCTGGTGATCCTGATCGAGGGCGACGGCGCAGCACTTCGCGAATTCAAACCTTGATCAAGCACGGGCCACCTTGGTATCACCGGACATGCAGCGCTTCTTCAACTGGTTCAACAACCTCTACCCCGTGTGGCTCGTGAGTCTCGCGATCGTCGCGTTTTTCAAGCCGCAGACGATGCTGTGGTTCGACAAGCCGTGGATTTTGTGGTCGTTGGCGGCGTCGATGCTCGGCATGGGGCTTACCTTGAGCCTCGATGACTTTCGACGCATCGGCAGGATGCCTGGATGTGTCGCACTCGGCTTTGCATCGCAATACACGATCATGCCGTTGTGCGGCTGGTTCGTGGGATGGCTGCTGAAGCTGGAGCCCGGTCTCGCCGTCGGCATCATTCTCGTGGCGAGTTGTCCGGGCGGCATGGCGTCCAACATGATCAGCTATCTCGCACGGGCGAACGTGGCGCTCTCGGTCATCCTCACATTGTGCTCGACGGTGATGTCGTTTGTCTTCACGCCGTTGTGGACGGGATGGCTCGCGGGGACGTATGTGCCGGTGGACAAATGGGGGCTGTGTCTGTCCGCGCTACAACTCGTCGTCGCGCCGGTGATGCTTGGCGTGCTCATTCGTTGGAAGATGCCGCGCACGGCGGACAAAATCGGCGCCTGTGGTCCCACGGTCGCGGTGCTGGCATTCACGCTGGTCACCGGCGGCATCGTGGCGGCGAGCGCGGAAGCCATCGCGGCGAACTTTGCCAAGCTCGCGCTCTCCGCCTTTCTGCTGCACATCTTCGGCTTTGGACTCGGCTATGCCGTGACCAAACTCCTGCGTTATCCTGAGTCCGTGGCCCGCACGGTCAGCATTGAAGTCGGCATGCAAAATGGCGGCATGGCGGCCTCGCTGGCGAAGCAGCACTTCCCCACCATGCCGCTCGCTGCCGCGGCCTCCGTCTTCAGTGGCGTCATGCAAAACATCATCGGTGGACTCGCCGCCGCCTGGTGGAAACGCCGCACGCCGGACGTTTGAAGCAGCCAACTACTCCAATCCCATGAAACGCCGAACTTTCCTGCAATGCACCCTGGCTGGAATGGCCGGATGCCGCCACGCCCAGCCATCACAGGGCAAGACGATGCACGCTGGTCCATTTGCCGTCACGGTTCCCGTGGCTTGGTCAAGGAAGGCAAGCATCACCAAGGTGCCGATCCAACCGTTGTACTCGGCTGATGACTGGAAGGCGTATCAGAACGACGCGCGTCGTGTTTTGAAGCCTGCCTACGAATGTCGCCCGCAGCATTGGGCGCTGAGATTCCCGGGTGCGCTGCCAAAGAGCGTGCCATTCAGTATCGAAACCTCGGGTGGTGATCCAACGGCGCCTCAGATTCTCATTCACAAGGCAGACGAGTGGGCTGTGGCGTTCACGGATGGTGTGCATGAGGAGAAGAAGCCCGTCGATCTGCTCCGTGGCATGAGGCAGAGCATGGATCAGGCGACCGTGCGGGATGATCGTCACCTGTCACCAGCCTTCATGGATGCGGAACTCTCGTTCATGTGTCTGAAGCGCAGGATTGACTTCCAGGGCGGACACGGCGTCCGCCTGGTGGCGCAGTGGACCATTGAACCCGATCTGATGCGATTGGGGGAACTCCATTACCTGTTTCTCGGCATGTCCGATGACAACACCTGCCAGATCATCGCGACATTCCCGCTCACCCTGCCCGGACTGCCCTCTCATGAGGACAAATCACACCTGGGACGAAGCACGGCTGACTACGCGGAGTTGTCGCGATCATTCTCCCGCTATGAAGCCGACGCAAAGCGGTGGCTGCAAGATCATGAAGGGCAGATCATACCGTCCCTCCAGACGTTGGACGGTGTGATGCAGAGCCTGAATGCCACTCATTGGGCATGAGCCGTCGTGACATCTACTACTGGAAATGCGACCGGCCCGCGGCGTTTCATGGCACGCAGCTGCGAATTGAGGCGGATGCGAACATCGCGCAGCAACTTGAAGAAGCATTGCGGGAGCATTTTGGAACGACGCGTGTTGCTCTGAGTCCAGGAGCCGGCCAGGGGAATCACCTCACCTGGAACGCCGACGTGGATGACCAGGCGATGTTCGTGCGTGTCGAGAATGGGTCTGAAAATGACGGGCATCTCGCCGTGGAGTCAGAGTTGTTGGATCGCGTGCGTGCTGCGGGTGTCCTGACGCCCCGTGTGTTTGGCTGCGACGCCACGCGATGCCGCGTGTCGTTCGCGTGGCAGGCTCTGGAGCGAATTGCGGCGTCGGATCTCAATCATTGGTTCAAACAGAGGACACTGGATGTGCCACACATCGCGTTCGACATCGGCGTGGCCATGGCGAAGTGGCAATCGATCACGCCGGAGGGATTCGGCATCCTAGAGTGGTCCGCACAGTCCTCTGTGCGGCGCGACGAAGGCGTGGAGACGTCCGCACCGCACAGAGGACTGTGCGGACCACTTTTGAGCGGCACTCGCCGCTCATACGCAGACTACTTCCATCTTCGGTTCGATGAACATCTCGCCTTCCTTGTCAGCCGAGGTTTCTTGGGCCATGAACAGCTCGATGAGATCGCTGCCGAGATCGATAACCATCAGGCGCTGCTCCGACTCGAACGCGGCTGCCTCGTCCATAAAGACCTGGCACTTTGGAACATTCTCGGAAGCAAGAGACAGATCACCGCTTTCATCGATTTCGATGACGCGATCAGCGGCGACCCGATGGACGATCTCTCGCTGCTGGCCTGCTTTCACGACGCGGCGTTTTTGCGACGAGCGTTCGAGGGCTATCAAAGCATTCGCCCGCTGCCGGAGCATCATCTGCGTCGTTTCTGGCTGCATTTGCTGCGGAACATGATCGTGAAGGCTGTCATCCGCGTCGGTGCGGGTTACTTTGAAAGGGACAGCGGCTTCTTCCTCATCGGCAGCGGCTCCTCGGGCGCGAATCTTCGCGAATTCACGCTCGCACGGCTCGCGCTCGCATTGCGCGGCTTGCGGGAGGGCTGTGGCCTCGACATTCTTCAACCATGAAAAACCACATCGGCACCTTCATCTCCATCGGCTCACCCTCCGTCACTGAACTCGCGGCAGAATGCGGCTTTGACTGGGTCCTCATCGATCTGGAACACGGCTGCGAATCTGAGGCCGCGCTGCCGAACCAGCTTCGCGGTCTGCGCGGCAGCCAGACGCTCGGCATTGTGCGGGTGAGCGCGCCGCACCCCGATTTGATCAGCCGCGTGCTCGACTGGGGCGCGGACGGCATCATGGTGCCGCACGTGGACACCGTGGCGCAGGCAGAGCATTGCGTGAAGTCGGCCTATTATCCGCCCAAGGGCACGCGCGGCGTGTCCCGCACGGTGCGCGCCTACGGTTACGGCATGCGCCTTCCCGGCGATGAGATGCCGAAGCCGATCATCCTCGCGCAGATCGAAACGGCGGAAGGCGTGACGAACGCGGACGCCATCGCCGCCATGGAAGGCATTGACGCGCTGTTCATCGGTCCCGCGGATCTGTCCTACGATCTCAAAGCACGGAAGTCGCCGCACAGCTACGACGACTGTGTGAACGCCATCGTGAAAGCCGCCAAGGACCACGGCAAAGGCTGCGGCATCCTCGTTCGTCACATCGATGACAAGGAGAAGCTCAAGGCGCTCGGCTTCACCTGGATCGCCATGGATTCCGACCTATCCCTCGTGCGCGAGGGCTTCCGGCGGAATCTCGAGGTGGCACGGGCGTGGTGAAATTAACGCACTTTTTCCTGTGCGGTGGCGATTTTGGCCTACTCTCGCCACCCCATGACCGCATCCCCCCTCATTCAATCCAAAATCATCGAACTCTGCGAGGTTCTCGTGGCCGATGGTGAAGTGAAAAACGCCCGCATTCAGGCGGAGGCCTTTCTGGCCGATGAAAAAGCCGTTTCGCTGTATCGCGAGATGGCCAGCCTGGGTCGTGCGCTGCATCAGAAGCAGCATCACGATGAAGAGCCGACCGCCGAGGAGATCAGCCGCTTCAATTCGCTGCAGGATCGTTGCGAGGCCAATCCGGTCATCACGGGTTTCCTCGGTGCGCAGGACATCTTGAGCGGTGTCGCCGAGGCGGTGAATGCGTTTGTCGGCAAGAGCCTCGAAAGCGGCCGCGTGCCATCGCCGGAGGAAATGGTGAAGAAGGGCGGCTGTGGCGAGGGCTGCGGGTGTCATCATTGATTTGGGACATGAAAGCGTTTGTCCTGCTCGTTTCGCTGCTGGTCTGGACTTCATCCTTGGCGGGCGAGCCAAAAACGGTCCGCCTGCTCACCATCGGCAACAGCTTTTCCGCAAACGCGACACACTATCTTAAAGACCTTGCGACGGCAGGCGGGCACACCTTGATCCACAACTCGCTCGTCATCGGTGGCGCATCGTTTCAGGTGCATGCGGACAAGGCGAAGCTCCACGAGGAGAAGCCGCAGGACAAGGCTGGGCTCTACACGAGCGGCCGCGGCTTGAAGGAAAACCTCGCGCTCGATCAGTGGGACTACGTCACGATCCAGCAGGCAAGCATCAAAAGTCATGATTACGCGACCTATCAGCCGTATGCGGGCTGGCTGCATGATTACATCGCCAGGTATGCGCCGCAGGCGAAGTTGCTCGTGCATGAGACGTGGGAGTATCGCGTGGACGATCCGCGTTTCGCCGTAAAGGAGCCCAAACCCGGCGAGCCGAGGACACAGGAGGAGATGTATAATGGCCTGCGTGCTTCCTATGAGAAGCTCGCGTCAGAACACGGTGCGCGCATCATTCCGACGGGCGACGCCTTCCATCTCGCGGACACAGATCCAAAGTGGGGTTACAAACCCGATCCAAAGCCCTTCAATTCCAAAACCGCGAAGCAGCCCGAACTGCCCGACCAGACCCATTCGCTGCACGTTGGCTGGCGCTGGTCGAAGTCGAAGGACGGCAAGAAGACCACGCTCGGCATGGACGGCCATCACGCAAACATGGCGGGCGAGTATCTCGGTGCCTGCGTGTGGTATGAAGTGCTGTTTGGCGAAAGTGCCGTGGGCAACAGCCACATCCCGAAAGGTCTGGATGCAGATTATGCGCGGTTTCTCCAAGAGACGGCACACAGGGCGGTGCAGGCGAGAGCAAAGTGAATTTCAGATTCATCAGAATCTGTCACGTGGGTGACAGAGAATCTAGATGTGCGGTTGTTGGAGGCTGCCGGACGGTGCGGCTCATTTTCCGACTCTTGGAATCGCCAGCGCACGCTCGCTTTTCGCCTGATGCTCGCGGCGATATTTCAGCGGCGTGTGGCCCGTGAATTTCTTGAACCTCTTCACAAACGAACTCGGATCATAGAAGCCACAGAGGCTCGCGATCTCGGCCACGCTGGCCGCGCTGTGCTGGAGGGCCTCAATGGCGTGAAACATGCGCACCTGCTCGACGAAAGCATATGGCGTCATCTTCATGCGCTGCTTGAAGACTCGCATGAAATGGCTCTGGGAGAAGGCGCAGCACCTGGCGAGGGTGGCAATCGTGATGCGTCCGGCGTAGTGATGGGAAATGTGGTCGATCGCCGGCAGCAGGCGGTTCAGCTCGGCGTCCTGACCCATCACATCAGCATACTTTTCGTTGATGGTGATGAGTCCGATGACTTTCCCGCGCTCGTCCCTCAGCGGAAACTTGCTGGAATAACACCATGAGGTGGGATGATCGAAAAAACCTGTGGCGTGAATTTCGTTGATCAGCGGCCTGCCACCTTTGAAAACCTGCCGGTCGTTCTGGCGGAAGTTTTCCGCGATGATGCGCGGGAAGAGATCGAAATCGGTCTTGCCGACGACATCGAAACTCGCTGGCAGATGAACGGCTTCCTTCAAGGCGCGGCTCATGAAGATGTAGCGCGAGTCGAGGTTCTTGATCATGAACATCGCGCAGGGCACTCGTTCGAGCGCTTCCAGGATTTGTCGTCCATCTGCAAGACTGGCGAAGAACTGTTTCTGAATCGGCGGCAGCGGAATCATGATTGGATATTACCATTTTTTGATGATCCCGCCACACAGAGCATGGGACCGCCAAGCGTTGGTTTCGGCGTGACTTCAGTTCGCCTCATTTTCACCCTGACATTGCTATCATCGTGGCTTCACGCCGCGAAACCAGGTGTCGTGCCCGGTTCCATCCTGATCGCCTCAGGCGAAGGCATCAGTGTCTTCAATCGCAGCGGCGAGATGTCGTTCGGGAAGTTCTTTGTGCCCATCGCCGGCGGAAAGGGCGGCGAGACGGCGTGGAGTGACATCGGCTACGATGGCTGGCGGCTGAAATCGGGGAACTACCTGTGCTCCGCGCATGAATGGGTGCGTGAGATTTCGCCCGAGGGAGCCATCGTTTGGGAATATCGCGTGCAAAAGCCGGTCGAGCTGAAAACCTGCGTGCCGCTGCCGAATGGCGATGTGCTCACAACGGATGCGAGCACGCAGGAACTGGTGTGGCTCACGAAGGGGCAAGTGGCGAAACGTGTTCCGATCCCGAGTGCGATGAAAGCCGCGCCGCATTCGCGCTACAATCTGCTGCGGCCGACGCCAGCGGGCACCTTCCTGCTGGCGATGCGCGCGGAGAAGGCGTTTATCGAGATCGACGAGTCGGGCAAGGAACTGTGGCGGCATCCCGTGCCGGACTTGCCCGTGGTCGCGGAACGTCTTGCGAATGGCAATACACTCATGGCGTGGCGTGGCGGCTTGCTGGAAGTAAATCCGCAGCATGAGGTCGTGTGGGAGTTGAAGCCGACGGATATTGAAGACTTCCCTGTGCTCATCTTCGGCGGCTTCCATCGCTTCGAGAACGGCAACACGCTCATCGCAAACTCCGACTGGCACTACCACGACGCGAAAGAGACGGCGGTGCAACTCTTTGAAGTGACACGTGACAAGCAAGTCGTGTGGAAAGTCGGCGTTGAGGCTTTCGCTGGCCAGAAACCCGGTTCGCTGGAGCCGAAGACCGGCAACATCGAGCAGCGCATCATCGGCATTCAGTGGCTGGGCAACGACAAGCAATGAAACACAGCCTTGCCATCGCCTGCTGCCTGATCAGCTCGCTCGCGAGCGCCGATGACTTGTTTTCATCAAAGATCGAGCCGTTGCTGAAGCAACGCTGCTTCGAATGCCACTCGCATGAGAAGAAGATCAAAGGTGGTCTCGCGCTCGATTCGAAGAGTGGGTGGGAGAAAGGCGGCGAGAGCGGCCCTGCTATCGTCCCAGGCAAACCGGAGTCGAGCTTGCTCATCAAGGCGGTGAGTCATGTCGAGAAGGACCTGAAGATGCCGCCGAAGAAGATGCTGCCGCTGGCGGAGATCGAACTGTTGAAGGAGTGGATTCGTCAAGGCGCGAACGATCCGCGCACGGCAATAGCTGCGAACGCCACTCTGAAGACCGACAACACATGGGCAACGGAGTTCCAGAAGCGCCTCGACTGGTGGAGCCTCAAGCCGATGCGCAAAGTTGAACCACCGGCGGTGAATGACACCACTTGGTCGAAGGAACCCGTGGATCGTTTCATCAAAGCCGCGCTCGATGCGAAGCAGCTCACCCATGCGCCTGCTGCCGACGAAGCCACGCTGCGCCGCCGTCTGTCCTTCGTCCTCACCGGCCTTCCACCTTCGTCATTCGACATTCCCACTTCGTCATTCGACGCATACGCCGAGGCGCTCCTGTCATCGCCCCACTTCGGCGAGCATTTTGCGCGTCACTGGATGGACGTTGTGCGTTACACGGACACCTACGGCTACGAATGGGACAATCCGGCCAAAGGTGCCTACGAGTATCGCGACTACCTCATCCGCGCCTTCAACGACGACATTGGTTTTGACCAGCTCGTGCGCGAGCAGCTCGCCGGAGACCTTTTGCCGCAGCCGCGCATTCATAAAGCGGCGCAGACCAATGAAAGCCTCGTCGGTCCGATGTTTTACCACATGGGCGAGCATCGACATGGCAGCAGCCTCATGTTCAACGGCATCCATCAGGAGATGGTGAACAACAAAATCGACGCCTTCTCGAAGGCATTCCTCGCCACCACCGTCGCCTGTGCGCGCTGTCACGATCACAAGCTCGAAGCGGTATCGCAGCATGACTACTACGCCCTCGCCGCCATGTTCACCACACCGCGCTGGACTTCGCGCGTGATCGACGCGCCGGACAGGAATGATGCCGCCATCGCAAAACTCAAAGACCTGCGCGGCGCCATTCGCACCGAACTCGGCAAGACTTGGAGTGATCCACTGCGCACCATATCGTTCCGCGACTGGGCGATGTCGAATCGCGCCGCCTTTGAGAACGCCAAGCCCGGCGATGTGGCCTATCCGCTCGCACGCCTGCTCGCCGACACGCTTTGGCTTCAACCCCAAAAGCTCACCGCCACGGCAAAGGAAACGAAGTTCATCATCGACAAAGACAACTCCATCCTCGCGAGCGGCCCCGTGCCGGAGACGGACAGTTACACTGTGAGCTTCAGCACGGAAGCGGGCGCGGTGAGCACGCTGAAGCTGGAGGCCTTGATGCATGACTCGCTGCCCGCGCGAGGACCGGGGCGCACGAATCGCGGGAACTTCGTGCTCAACGGCCTCCACGTGGAAGTGCGGCCTCGTCAGGCTGATGGCAGCCTGGGCGCCACAAAGCAAGTCACGCTCGCCACCGCGCGCGCCAGTTACTCGCAGCCGAACTATCCCGTGGAAACCTTGCTCAAGTCTGCCAGCCGTCGCACGGGATGGGCGGTGGGCCTGGCTCCACAGAGCATGGATCACACCGCGCGCTTCACGTTTAGCGAGCCAGTCGATCTGCCACACGGTGGCGAGTGGACCATCACGCTGGATCACTCGTATGGCACAGAGCACTTGCTCGGACGTTTCCGGCTCACGCCCGGCCGTGAAGTCGCCGCATCACCAGCCGCGGATGCTGCGGCCATCGAGCACTGGCGCGAACTGGCCGCCGAATGGCGGGCGGGCCGTCAGGCCGCGAAAAAGGCGAACGCGGCCTTCAAGCCCATCGCCCTCGATCAATGGGTGCGTGAAGGTGATGGGCTCAAGCACGGCCTCGTCGATGAAGCCACGCCGCTCATCGCACTCGAAGGCGACGCCGTCATCTCGCGTCTGCTGCCGCGCGGCTATCACACACACGCGCTGTCATCGAAGCTGCCCGGCAGCCTGCGCATGCCGCCGGAGCAACTCGTTCCCGGCAGGATGGTCAGCTTGAATCTCGCGGGTGGCGAGTTTGGCGGGCAGCTCGTGGTCGATGATCATGCGTTTCAAAACGAGACCATCACCTTCTACACGAACACCGAGCCGCAGTGGAAGACCATCGCGGATGCCGAACTCAAGAACGGCGTGCAGCAGGTCACGGTCGAGTTTGCCACGGCATCGCTGAACCCGAACTTCCCGCCGCGCACCGGTCTTGCGAAGGGTTTGCCGAACAATGACTTCGGCTACGACAAACGAAGCTGGCTCAGCATCACCGGCATCGTCGCGCACGACTCTGGCGGCACACCGCAGGATGAACTCAATGCCTTTGCTGCCTTGTATGAAGCCGCCGAGCCCAAAACCAGCGACGAAGCCTGGACTCGTGTGTCCGCCTGGTTCCACGATGCCGTGAGCCGCTGGTGCGACAACCACATCAAGCCCGGTGACCGTCAGGTCATCGACTGGCTGCTGGCGAAAAAGCTGCTGCCAAACCAGCTCATCCCCGGCAGCAAGCTCGCCGGCCTCGTGGGCGAGTATCGCCGCATCGAAGCCAGCATTCCTTTTCCACGCACGATCAACAGCATGGATGAGCGTGACGTCGCGCCTGCGAAGTATCCGCTCAACGTGCGCGGCAATGTCGATGTGAATGGTGAACTCGTTTCGCCCGCGTCCCTGCAGATGCTGAAAGGCGAACGCATCACGAACCGGCTCACTCTTGCCAGCTCGCTGCTCGATCCAGAGCATCCGCTGACCGCGCGCGTGTATGTGAACCGCGTGTGGAATTGGGTCTTCGGCACGGGCCTCGTCGCCACGCCGGATGACTTCGGCCGCCTCGGCGACAAGCCCTCGCATCCCGAGTTGCTCGACTGGCTTGCACGCGAATTCATCCGCGAAGGCTGGTCCACGAAGAAACTCGTGCGCCGCCTCGTGCTGAGCCAGACCTTCCGCCAGTCCGGCCACGCCACCGAGGCCGCCCGCGACCGCGATCCATCGAATCGCCTGCTCAGCCACTACCCGACCCGACGCCTCGAAGCCGAGTCGATTCGCGATTCGCTGCTCGCCGTGTCCGGCAGGCTTGATCCGCAGCTGGGTGGCCGCCCGATTCTTCCGCCGCGTGCCGCCGAGGATGGCGCGAAGCGTCTCTTCAGCGGCCCGCTCGATGGTGACGGGCGGCGCTCGATCTATCTGCAAATGTCCATCATGGATCCGCCGAAGTTCCTCGTCGGCTTCAACCTTCCCGATCTCAAACTGCCCACCGGCAGGCGCGATGTGACCAACGTCCCCACGCAGGCGCTCATCCTGCTCAATGATCCCTTCGTGAACGCGATGGCGAAGCACTGGGCGGAGCAGTTGATGAAGGACAAGGCTGCGAGCGCCGAGCAGCGCCTGTGCATCATGTTTACCCGTGCCTTCGCGCGCGAACCCTCCAATGCGGAGGTGAAGCGCTGGCACTCCGCCCTCCAATCCTTCGGCGGCGACACGCCCGCTGCATGGGAAAGCCTCGCCCACGCGTTCTTCAACACGAAAGAGTTCATCTACTACCGCTGACATGAACACTCACGACACCTGCCTCTGTTCCCGCCGCCACGTTTTGGCGAGTGCCTCCGCCGGCTTTGGCATGCTGGCGTTGCGTGCGATGGCGGGCGTGCCCTTTCACAATCGAGCGAAGGCGAAGAACATCATCTTCTGCTTCATGGATGGCGGACCGAGCCATGTGGATACATTTGATCCGAAGCCGATGCTCAAAAAGCACGAGGGCAAACCGATCGGTGAGAGCGCGGTGACAAAGCGCTCGCAATCGACCGCAGGGCGCGTCTGGTTCGGCAGTCCGTGGGAGTTCAAGCAGCGCGGGCAGAGCGGTTTGTGGGTGAGCGAGTTGTTCCCGCACATCGCGCAGGTCGCGGACAAGCTCTGCGTCGTGCGCTCGATGGTCGGCGAGCTGCCGCTTCATGGTCAGCAGAACCTTTTGCTGCACACCGGCCGCATCCTCGGGCAGGCGCCGAGCCTCGGCGCGTGGGTGTCGTATGGGCTCGGCACGGAGAACAGGAATCTCCCTGCCTACGTCGTGCTGAACAATGACTGGGTGCCGAACGGCGGCCTCGAGAACTTCGGCAGCTCGTTCCTGCCCGCGAGTCATCAGGCCACGATGGTTCGCGCCAAAGGCGTGCCGGTGGACAACATTGCGCCGCATGACGCAGCAATGATTCAGAGGCGGACGCTGGCATTGCTCGCGGAGCAGGATGCGGAGTTCGCAGCGAGCACGTCGGATGCGCACGCCATCGAGGCCGCCATCGCAAACTACGAGACCGCTTTCCGCATGCAAAGCGCCGTGCCAGCCATCGCGGACATCAGCGCGGAGCCGGAGCACATCCGCCAGCTCTACGGCGTGGATTCCACCGACGAGCATCAGCGCTTCTACGCCACGCAGGCCCTCCGCGCGCGGCGGCTTGTCGAAGCCGGCGTGCGCTTCGTCGAGATCACCTGCCCGAGTTTTGACGGCAACAACTCCCCGTGGGATCAGCACGGACAAATCCGTCAGAATCACGCGAAAAACGCGCGCATCACGGATCAGTCCGTCGCCGCGCTCATCACCGATCTCGACCAGCGCGGCCTGCTCGATGAAACCATCGTGCTCTGGGCCGGTGAGATGGGCCGCACGCCGCACACGCCGAAGGTGACCGACACCTGCGGCCGCGATCACCATGTGAACGGCTACAGCATCTTCATGGCCGGCGGAGGCTTCAAAGGCGGCTCCGCGTTTGGCGAGACCGATGAATTCGGCAACGCCGTCGCCAGCCACCCGCTCGACATTCACGACATCCACGCCACGCTGCTGCACCAGATGGGCATCAATCACGAGAAGCTCACCTTCCGGCATGGTGGCCGCGATCAACGGCTCACGGATGTACATGGGCGGGTGATTCAGGAACTGTTGGGATGACTTTCTGTGTCCAAAATGATGGAATCGTGTCCTTGTGAGTGCCATGACGCGCCTCCTTGTCTGTTTCCTCTTCATTACCTTCTCTGTTCGCGCTGCCACGCAGGCGGATGTGATCGTGTATGGTGCCACGCCGGGAGGATTCTGCGCGGCGATCGCCGCGGCGCGTGAAGGCGCGTCCGTCGTCCTGCTGGAACCCACGGCGCACGTGGGTGGAGTGAACACGGGCGGCCTGTGCTTTTCCGATTCGAATCAAACGGTGCGCAGCACGGTGATGGGGCTTTTTGATGAATGGCATGCACGCGTCGAGAAGGATTATCAGCAACGCGGTGTGAAACTGCCTTACCAGGTGAGCGTGAAGGACCACACGCATTGGACTTATGAGCCGCATGTGGCGGCGAAGATCACGCAGGAAATGCTCGACGAAGCGGGCGTGAAGGTGCTGACGAAACGTGTGTTGAAAAGCGTGGCCAAAAGCGGCGCACACATCACACAGATCACGACGAGTGATGGTGAGTTCACTGCGAAGGTCTTCATCGACGGCACTTATGAAGGCGACCTGATGGCGGCTTCGGGCGTAAGCTGGGCGATCGGCCGCGAGGGGAGGAAGGCGTTTGGCGAGCCGCTGGCTGGAAAGCAGTATCCGAAGGCAAAGATGGCCATCTCGGGCCTCGACGCGGCTGGAAAACCGCTGCCGCTCATCACGACGATGGATGCGGGCCCGGAGGCCGAAGGCGACAAGAATGTGATGGTCTATAGCTTCCGCCTCTGCGTCACGAAAGATGCGGCGAACCGCGTGCCGTTTCCGAAGCCGGCGAACTACGACCCGGAGCGGTTTGAGGCTGTGCGGCGTTACTTCGCTCAGGAAAAACGGCCAATTTTGCCTTGGGATCTGTATCCGCTGCCGGGGAACAAGTTCGATGCAAACAACGGCATCGGGAAACAGTTCTCCATGGGCCTCGTCGGGGCTTGCAATGGCTGGAGCGAGGCGGATGAAGCGGGTCGTGCGAAGATCTGGGAGGCGCACAAGCAATACACGCTGGAGTTTTACCACTTCCTCACCACCGACGCAGCCGTGCCGGAGCACATCCGGGAGGAGATGAGCGAACTGGGACTCTGTCACGATGAGTTCGCGGATTACGACCACTGGTCACCGCAACTGTATGTGCGTGAGGGACGGCGCATGATCGGCGAATACATCATTTCGCAGAAGGACATCATGGATGAGCCGAAGAAGGACGATCCCATCGTCGTCTCATCGTTTCCCATCGACTCGCACGACTGCCAGCGCGTCGGCACGGGCGAATTCGTCGTCGATGAAGGCACGATCATGCCGCAGCGCATGGCGGGACGGAAGCACGGCTACCCGTATCACATCCCGTATCGCGCCATCACGCCGAAGGCATCGGAGTGCACCAATCTGCTCGTGCCCGTGGCGTTGTCCTGCACGCATGTGGGCATTTCGTCGATCCGTGTGGAGCCGACGTGGATGATCCTCGGCCAGAGTGCGGGCATCGCAGCGGCCTTGAGCGCCAAACAGAATCTCGCGGTGCAAAAGCTGCCGTATCCTGCGCTGCGTGAACGTTTGCTGGCACAGAAGCAGGTGCTCGACTTGCCCACGTTGCCCGAGCTGCCGCCGGAACCGGTCACGCCGATGAGCATCGATCCGAAAACGCTGCCGGGCATCGTGCTCGATGACATGCAGGCAGAGATCAAAGGCCCGTGGAGCCGTTCCTCAAACTTTAAGCCGCACATCGGCACGGGTTACCTCCACGACGACAAACGCGGCGATGGCGAGTCCTCGGCTGTTTTTCGCTTCAAAGCTCCCAAGTCCGGCAAATACGATCTTCGCATGGCCTACTCCGCGCATGAGACGCGTGCGACGAAAGTGCCGCTGACGGTCCGAAATGGCGAAAAGACAGTCGAATTTTTCGCGGACCAAACGCAGCCGCTTCCGTCCGGTGAGGCGTTTCGGAGCATCGGCAAGGTGGAACTGCAAAAGGGCCTCGAAACGACGATCACGCTCCGAAATGCCGGGACGGACGGTTTTGTGATCCTTGATGCATTGCAGCTCCTGCCGCCAAAGGAATGATCTTTTGACCTCAACCGGCCGGATGAGCTCGGACCTCCGGCTGTTTCATCGGATTGCTTCGCGTCAGAGCCTCGCGGGCGATGATCAACGCGCTGGCACGGTTGTCGATGCCAAGCTTGTTGAAGATGTGCTGAGCGTGTTTTTTCACGGTGGCAATGGTCGTGCCGACGATCGCGGCGATGTCCGCGTTGCTTTTGCCCTGGGCCATCCAAAGCAGCACGGTGGCTTCCGCGGGGGTGAGGCCCAGACGTTCGAGTGGTTCGGCGGATTCGAAGCTCGGCTGCACTGCAACTTGCACGCTCTGCACACGACTCAACCGGGCTTCGATGGCACTTAGCAGGTCGGTCGTCGTGAAAGGCTTCGGAAGATAGTCATCCGCACCGAGATTCATGCCCGCTCGCACGTCCCTGGCGTCACCACGTGCCGTGAGGAAGATAAAGGGCACGGTGTTGAGCGACGGCGTGCTGCGGATATGGCTGAGCGCGCTGAAGCCATCCATGTCCGGCATGGAGACATCACAAAGAATGATATCAGGGGCGTTGGCACAGGCCATTTCCACGCCGATGCGCCCGTTCGCCGCCTCGAGCACGCTGTAACCAACGAGTTTGAGCAGCCTGGCAATGTTTTGCCGCATATGCGGCTCATCTTCGATGATCAAAACGGATTTCATGATGGAGAAACAAACACGGGGAGTTCAACAACGAATTCAGCGCCGCCGCCGGGTGAATTCCGGGCGATCACAGTGCCGCCGAGCGCCTCGGCGCAGCGTTTGACAATCGCAAGGCCGAGGCCCGTGCCAGGAATGCCTTCAACACCCTTTCCACGATGGAAGGTGGTGAAGAGCTTCGGCAGGTCATCTTTGTTCAAGCCGGGACCCAGATCGCTGACAATCAGCCGCGCCTTCACGCCGTCGACATTTTCGATCCGCAGTGAAATCGGAGAACCAGCGGGTGAATACTTCACGGCATTGCCGAGAAGGTTTGTGAGGATGGTCCGCAGCATGGTCTCGTCGGTGTGGACCAATGGAAGCGGGCTTTCGCTGGCAAGGCTGACCGGCGAGCGATGCGAAGTAGCCGACATGATCTCGTCGATGATGCGCTTGCTGAATTTTTGCAGGTCGAATGTGGTCTTTTGGGGCGCAGCCACCTCGGCACGTCCCAAACTGAGCGACTGCTCAACGAGTTCGTTCATGCGATTGACGGCATCGTCGATGGCATCGAGCTGTGCGGCGCGATCATCGGCTGAGAACTTCTCGTTGAAACGACGCAGCATGCTGGATGCGAACAGAATGATGCCCAGCGGTGTGCGGAACTCGTGGGAGATGGTGTTTACGAATCCGCTTTTGAGCTGGTTGAGCTCACGCTCGTGATCAAGCGAGGCACGCAACTGCTTCTCCAAGGCAAGACGCTGTGTGAGGTCGTGCGCAATGCAGCTCATGCACAGCGGACTCCCATCGGGATTGCGAAGCACGAGCCCACAGAATGCGACTGGAATGATCGTTCCGTCCCGATGGCGCATGGTGATTTCAGCGTTCCAGTGACCATGCTGGAAGGCGTGCGCATAACCCTCACGCTCGAACATTGCGAGGGACTCCTCGGTGTAGATGCTTTCAAACTTCAAACTGGCGGCATCTTCATCGAGACCGATGCCGAGGAGAGCGCGGCCCGCGGCATTGATGTAGAGCGCGTTCTTGTCGAGGTCCGCCATGGCCACGAGGTCCTTCATCGTGTCGGCGATCACCTTGAAGCGCTGAAGGTCCTTGTTGGACTCGAGCAGCCGCTGCTCAAGCGCATGGCGGTCCGAGATGTCGCGTGCGATGCTGGAGATGTATTGCGGCCGGCCAGCAGGATCTTTGAGCACCAGTCCGAGGAAGGAAACAGGAACTTCCTCGCCATTGAGCTTGCGCATGCTCAACTCGGCCTGCCAGTGGCCGTGCTGGAACGCATGAGGAAAGCCCACATTTTGCAGCAAATTCATCGTCGCAGGCGGGCAGATGTCGCTGAACGTAATTTCGTTCAAATCTTGTCCGGCGCCAATGCCAAGCATGCCGCGGCCGGAGGGGTTCATGTAGAGCGGCCGGTTCTCAAGCGTCGCCATGGCAATGAAGTCCGTGCTTGAGTCGGCGACTTGTTTGAACCGGGCCAGCTCGTCATTCGCTGCAACCAGCCTCGCGGTTTGCTGGCGCACCTGACGGCGAAGAAGGACGATCCAGACGCCCACAGCCAGGCCAAGCCCGGAGATTCCCAGCAACCACGGCAGCAATCGTGCGGGACGCATCGGGCGGGTTGTCGCACGAATGTCCGAGATGTCACTGACATTGAGCTGGAACGACTTGGTGGTGCCGAGAGAGTCCTGATTTGCCATCACCACGCCGGAGACATGGGCGTAGTCATTGATCTTGACTGGCAGATGGACCTGGTTGCGCTGTCGCAGGTGCGCGACAAAGGAACTGCCTTCATCCTCAAGAGTGAGGAAGTAATTGAAGTATCCGGCATTGTCACGATCCAGGCGTGTATCCGCCACTCTGCCGATCAAAGAGATGCTGTGCCCGTCATAGCTTCCATGCAGAACTGCAGCCGCTTCCAATGGCCGAAACTCCGGCGGCTGCACATGACCGGTGATCCTCCACTCGCACTGCAAAAGCCACGGCAGGAAAGAGTCCTTGTATTCGCGGCTGTACGGGAAACCGACGAGTTCAATCTGGTCGCCAGGTTTTAACGACGGATTTTTTTGCGTTATCCGACGTTGGCTGTCTGGCATTTGCAGCAATGCGGGCCTTGCCGCGCGTGCGATGCCGCTGTCGTCTTTGATATAAAACCAGCCTGATTCCGAATAGTAGCTGACCACACCACGGACGCGGAGGCGCTCGCAATAGGGTGCTGGTTTCATGCGCAGACTCGCGAGGGTGTGGAACGGACGCAGATAGATATCGGCATTGCCATCTTTGATTATCTTCAAGTCGGCAGGCGAGTTCAGCACGAGACGGGAGAGGGTTGCCTGCCCCCGGTTCCCAGATCCACGGGCGGCTGCGGCGGTGATTTCCACAACGGCATCGAGCAAATGATCAGGACGCTTCAACGACTCTGAGGGCGGCACCTTCCACCACATCTCCGTCCATGTGGTCCCCACAGACTGTCCCGGAGCTGAGTCAGCATAAAGCAGGACACGGACCTGACTGCCAACCATGCCCACGTCGTGAACCGAGGCGCGTGTACGCACAAGTTGATGACGTGCCGCTCCGGCGAGCAAGGCACCCAATGAAACTTCTTCGGGAGGCGGCAAAGGCCTCGTGCCAGTCTTGACCACGATCGATGTATTGACCTGGAAGCCATAGGGGAAGCGAACCATCTGCCCCATAAACTCCAGTTCATCACCCGCCCTCACTTTGTCAGCAGCAGACTGGAGAGACACAAGAATCGCACCGGTATCGTCCTGGAGGAAGAACTGGTGGTCGTCCACACACGTGACCACCCCTTTCAAGTGACGGCCATCGCCATGAACACTATTCTTTTCGGCGTCTGCAATGGTAACGAGCGGGCCAGGGAACTGCGCGAGCACGCCACCGCATGTCAACTCCACGCACACCATCGCAAACAGCGAAGTGTGGGAGATGTGGCGGGTGGCTGGTCGGCGGACGGGCATTCAGCCATCAGCTTCCACGGTCAACGGCGGGGCTACAAGGCTTTCGCCAATGACTTCTCCCAAAGTGGAAGAATGGCAACGTACAGTCTGACAGGCCGGGCATGGAAATTGAATCCAATTCCAACCACTCATCACCAGCACATCTTGCCAATCTTGGTGTGCCAGCAGCACCAGAAAAAGGCCTCCACGGCCGGAAATCCTAAAGCACAACTGCGTTTAAGTCGCCGACAGGAAGCCCAGATCACGAACGGTGAAGTTCCGCAAGGCAGGAAACACGCCGTCCAGCGCGGTCGCAGCCATCGGGTCTGCCGGGTCTGGAACGTCACTGACGCCAAACCATTTCGCGAGCGTGGCACCATACTGCGCCATCGCGGTGGTCGGGATCATCGCGCCGCGCGATCCGCTGTCGTCAGGGCCGCTGAGGGCAAGCGTGGGAAACGCGCCATACATCGTGCCTCCGTTCACCGCGCCGCCCATGATGAGGTGATGGCTGCCCCAGCCATGATCGCAGCCACTGCCGTTTGACTGCAGCGTGCGACCGAAGTCGGAGATGGTGAAGGTCGTGATTTTGTCCGCGATTTGAATGCCGGGCTCGTTCACCGTCGCGTCGTAGAACGCCTTCATCGCCTCGCTCAAATCATTAAGCAGGTTCCAATGCTGCCAGCTCTGGCCGGCATGTGTGTCGAATCCGCCGAGCGTGCAGAAGAAGACCTGACGGCTCATGCCGGTGGTGCCGCGAACCTTGATGATCTTCGCCACCTGCCTCAATTGATCACCGATCGTCGTTGCGGGAAACGAAGTGCCAACCTGCGCGTTGTTGCCAACAAGCATGGCGTTGAGATCCATCGCGTCCTTGCGTGATTGATTCGCGGCCTGCACCAGCTTCAATCCGCTGTCGAAAGTGATCACCTGCTGCACACCCTGGTAGCGTGCGGCGGTGGCGCTCGCGGGCCAGAGATTCATGCCGGCCATGTCGAGATCGAAGCCAGGAAACAGGCTGGTCGAGAGAATCTTTGCACCCGTGCAATACAATGACGGCCCGGACAACGACACCGCCGCGGGAAAGGTCGAGGTGCCGTTCATCGCATTGAGAGAATCCAAGGCCCGGCCACCCCAGCCCGTGCCACCGCTTGTCGAGGCGATGCCGCTCTGCCATTGCTGGACCTGATCGGAGTGCGAAAACAAATTGGTCGGCAGCGACACACCCGACAGTGTGTTCAAATACTGCATCCGCGTGACCGGCTCGTTGAGCATGCCAACGTTTGCGAGCACCGCGAGCCTGCCCGCCGCCCACAGCGGATGGATGTGAGTGAGCCCGGGGTTCAAACCAAAGGGTGTCCCGTTGGTGGTTTGCACTTGAAGCAGCGGCCCGTTCGAGTCCGGCAAAGCGAGTCCGCCGCGTGCGATCTTATACGCGTTGTAGTCTGACTGCGTGAGAGGCACGACGGTGTTGTGCCCGTCATTGCCGCCAGCAAGCAGGATGCAGACGAGCGCCTTGTAGTCGCTGCTCGTGGTGGCTGCGGCTTGCGCGAGGGCGCTCATTGAGCGCAACTGGCTGAGAATCGCAGTGGTGCTGAGACCTTTGAGAATGTGGCGGCGTGAAAAGGTGTTCATGCTGGTTCGGAGTTCGATGTTCAAAAATGAATGTTGGATACTGCTCAGTGCTGCACGGCGTACTGGCCGCTCAGGATGGTGAGGTAGATGGCGGTCTCGATGCGGGTCTTTGCGTCGTAGCCGGGGGTCGCGGCGTTGATGATCGCAGTCTTCATTCCCGCCGGCATGCGGCCGTAGAGGAAGGTCTGGTTCGCCATCTCGACGAGTCCTGGCATGTCGTTCCCGTAGGGCTGGAATGGCGTGAGGTCGGTCACCACGTCGGTCGCCGGGTAGTTCAGCATCTGGAACATGACATTCCCGCGCAGCGTGCAGTCGGTGGGCGAGTAGATCTGGAACTCGGGCCCGAAGAGCGTGCGGTCCGTCGGCAGGCGATACAGCGGCGAGAACCAGTTGAAGACAGACGGCGGGGAGAGAATCGACTGCGCCATGTAATCAAAAATGAAGGCGACACCGTGGTCCGGTGTGAAGCGGCCATTCAGCGCACGAAGGAAACCGCAGATGTTCAGCACCGGCTCCTTCAAACGTCCCGATGTCGCCGTGGGCGTGTCGTTGCGAGCCTCCTGATCCATGATGATCGAAGTGACGACGGCCTTGAGATCGCCCTTCACTCCCTGGCCGTTGTCATTGAAGGCATTCACCACTCGCTGCACGTAAGCAGGCGACGGATTGCTGCACACCAGGCTGCGGATCAGCCGGGTGCAGATGAACGGCGCGGTATTGGGATGGTTCATGAGGATGTCAATCACACTGTCGAGATCCTGATCGACAGTTTGTCCCGCTGGCACCGTGACACCCAGGATGAGTTTGGATCCGGTGTCATGACGGGACTGCACTGGCACCATGTCGGAGGTGAAGTCGAGGTAGGCATTGTTCGCGTAAACCCAGCCGGTGAGCGCACGCGCGACTTCGACGACCGTCGCCTGGTCATAGGTGGAGATCGGGTTGCCCTGGCTGTCGAGTTTCTGCGAGCCGTCCGGATTGAGCTGCCAGAGGCCGATGGAGAAGAGCTGCATCAATTCGCGCGCGTAGTTCTCATTCGGCGCGCCGGAGAGCGACGCCTTCGCGGAGAATGCGAGGTCAAGATACATGCCCATCGAAGGACACACCGACAGCTTGCGCAGCAGCGTGCGATAGTTGCCGAAGCATTCGCTGCTCATCAACCGCATCCACGGCAGCATCGCATTTGGATAAATCAGCTTGTTGCTCGATGTGACAAGAATCTGGCTCAGCGAGTAGGAGACGCGCTGGCGAAGCTGGTCGGGGGCGGTGGTGCAGTTGTACAGCCACCACGTGCGGAGATCGCCCATCGAGTTGTTGGCTGGCATCGGAATCGGCGTCTCCGCAGCGTTGAATTGATCCGCAAGGAATTGATCGAAACCCTTCTGCCCGACCTCGGCGAGCGTGGCTGGTGTCGGCCCGAACGATGTCTGCTCCAGGAAGCGCGCATGACTCAGATTCACCGTCGGCGGCGGCGGTGGCGTGATGGTGATGGTCGCAGCCGCGCTCGTCGTGCTGCTGGCTACGGAAGTCGCGCGAATTTTCACGCTCGAGGAAGCAGGCATGGTTGCCGGTGCCGTGTAAACGCCGCTGGAAGAAATGCTGCCTGAGCCGCTCACGATGCTCCAGGTCACCGCGGTATTCGTGGTATTGCCAACCGTCGCGATGAATGCCTGGGAATTGCCGAGTTGTACACTCGCCGTCGCGGGACTCACGCTTACAGTGACTGGCGGGGGCGGTGGAGTGGTGAGCGTGATGGTTGCATTGGCGCCGGAATTGGGGCTTGCCACGGATGTCGCACGAACGGTTACCATGCTGGAGGCAGGCATCGTGGCCGGCGCGGTGTAAACGCCCGCCGGACTGATCGTTCCGCCGCCTGAAGTCACTGACCACGTGACCGCCGTGTTCGTCGTGCCGCTCACGCTGCTGGTGAATGTCTGCGTATTGCCGAGTTGTACTGAGGCGGACGTTGGCGAGACCGATACGATCACCGGAGCAGTCGTGATTGCGAGTGAAACCGCATTGCCTGTGACCGCACCGTTGCCTGGATTGCGCACGCTGACCTGCACCGTGCCGAGCGTCGTGACGGTGGCCGTGGCCTTGAGCCCGGTGGGCGAAAGGTAGGTGGTGGTCACCGGCGAGCCATTGATGAGCACCTGCGAGTCGCTCGCGTAGTTGGCGCCGTTCAACGCGATCTGGAACGTGCCCGCAGTCACACTCGATGGATTGGTGCTCCAGAGGTAGGGATATTTGCGCGTGATGGTGAGCGACGTGGTGCCGACGGCCGTCGGCGTGGCGATGCTGCGTGCCTTGATGATCACGGTGTTCGCCGCCGGGATCGACGCGGGCGGGGTGTAGAGGCCGGTGGCACTGATGGTGCCGGTGGTCGCCGCATTGCCGCCGACCACATCATTCACCAGCCATTCGATGGCCGTGTTCGTGAGCGGCACGTAGGCGAGGAACTGCTTGGTGGCACCAGGTTCAATCGTGGAATTCTGTGGATAAATCGAAAGCGCTTCGGCCGGGTGCGCCGCTGTGACGAACATGAAGCCCGCCAGGAGTGTGAGAGTGAAGCGATAGCAGGAGGAAAGCGATGTTTTCATCGCCGCCACTTCAACGTACAATTGCGAAGCTCACAATTCCACTTCGGGGGAACGGGTTGCGCACCAAGAATGAAGATGGCGCGTTGCTGATGTCGTTCGCCCAAAGGCGAATGATTCCGCGACTCGATCTGCTATACCATAGAATGGCATTCACAGAGGATCAGCAGCGTCTGCAAATGAAGCGCGCCCGGCTTTCCGTCTGGAAACTAACAGAGAAACAAACGACGCTGTCGTCTCCCCATCTCGTTGCGATGCCATCCTGCCAAGCAGGCGTCGTCATCACCGCTGTAGATCAGGAGCGCCGGGGATCGAATCCTCCATTCCGCATATCATGGTGGATTTTTTCTGTCCGATGAGATGAACTGGCGCACTCATAAGGATCTCAGCCATGCACACGCGCCGTCATTTCATCGCCTCCATCTCCGCCGCGCTCAGCGGTTCCGTTTTTGCCGCCAATGGCAAGCCGAAGACCATCCTGCTGCAATCCGCCTGGGACACGGTGAACATCGGCGACATCGGCCATACACCGGGAACGCTGCGCGTGCTCGAGGATCATCTGCCTGAGGTGAAGGTGATGCTGTGGGCAATGAAGGTGGATGAACGAGTCACCGCGATGCTGAATCATCGTTTTCCGAAGGTCGAGATCCTGCAGGGCAAGCTCGATGGCAAAGGCGAGAAGGATCTGAAGCTCCAGGAGGCCGTCAAAAGCTGCGATTTGTTCATCCGCAACTCCGGCATGGGCCAGGACCTCAGCTTCATGCAATTCTGCCGGAAGCACGGGAAGCGCTATGGCTTGTTCGGGCAGTCGTATTTCGCGAACATGGTCGAAGGCAAGGGCGCGGCGGAGCGCATTGAGTTGCTGAACGCCGCCTCGTTCATCTATACGCGCGAGACGAAGACGCTCACCATCCTCAAAAACGGCGGCGTGAAGGCGCCTGTGCTCGAATTCGGCCCCGACGGCTGTTTTGGCATCGACGTGCGTGATGACCAGCGCGGGCTCGCCACGATGAAGAAGCTCGGTTTGGAGGAGCGGAAGTTCATCACGCTGCAACTGCGCACGAACACCGCCAAACTGCCCGGCGTGGACGACACGCGCACACCGAAGCTCAATCCGCTGCATCCCACGCCCGAGCAGATCGCCGACGATGAACGCCGTGCGGCCAAGTATCGCAAACTGGTGACGATGTGGGTGAAAAAGACCGGCCACAAGGTGCTCATCGCACCCGAGGTGAAAAAGGAGATGGAGCACAACAAGCGCCTCATTCACGATCCGCTGCCGCCGGAGATCCAGAAGCACGTGGTGAACCTCGAATACTTCTGGAACGCGGACGAGGCGGCCTCAATCTTCGCCCGCGCCCACACCATCGTCTGCCACGAGCCGCATTCACCGATCATCGCGCTCGCCAACGGCACGCCGATCATTCACACCTACTCCGAGTTCCACTCGCCGAAGTGCTGGATGTTCAAGGACATCGGCCTGCCCGAGTGGTTGCTCGAAATGGACGAGACGCCCGTCGAAAAGATGGCGGAGACGCTTTTCGCCATCGACTCCGACTATGCCGGAGCCCAGGCAAAGGTTAAAAAGGCCATGGCCTACGTGCACGAGTGCTTTGGCAAGTCGATGCAGCAGGTGAAGAGCGTGATTGGTGCCTGAACGTCAGCCTGCACGGAATGTTCGCTCCTCATGGCGCTGGCGTGACCTTCAGGCGGATGAAGCGATGACCGGTGTCAGCTGCGGGCACGAGTGCCTTGACCACCTGCACGGTACCATCATCGCTCTGCACCTCCTGCGTGACGCCATCACTGCTCCAATCGGCCGGGACGAGCGAGTCGTTCCATTCCACGGTGAAGACGTCTCCCGCATTCACGGAGGCGACGCTGCGTGTGTAGCTGTACTCCAAGTTGGTGCCCGTCCTGGTGGTGCTCACGGGCAGGGTGCTGCTGGCAGACGGGTCGAGATTGCAGGCACGCTCGATGAGGTTCGGGATGCCATCGCCATCGGCGTCCGCAGTGTCAGCCGCGGTGCCTGTGTTGTCGATGGTACCGAAGTGGATGTGACGCCAGACTTCCGGCTTCGACAATGCGGTGAGGGTGACGTCATTGCCGTCGCCACCGGTGTAGCTGACGATGAAGTCGTTGCCGCTCACGCTGACGACGCTGCCTTGATGCCTGCCGGTGAACGTTCCCGTGATGGCACCCGTGCTGGTCTTGTTGAGAACCACAAAAGTCGATCCTGCGGGGAGATTCGTGGACGCGACGATGGCCAGGTCACCACTCAGCGTGACATCGCCTGACACGGTGAGCTGGCCGTTGGTGGTTCCGGCGCCTGCTTCATTGAGATAGAACTTCATCGTGCCATTGCTCTGCAGGTCGAGGTTGCTGCCAAAGGTCATGGCACTTTGGAATGAGACTGTCCCGCTGGAAATGGTGACGGGGGAGGATGTGTTTGTCTGCGCAAGCGAAAGTGTGCCACTGCTGATGTTGAGCGTGGTGCCGGTGCTTCTATTGAGGGTGGTGCCGGTGCTTCTATTGAGGGTGGTGCCGGTGAGCAACGTTCCTGAGCTAAAGCTGATGGTGGCCACCATTGTTAATTGCTGACTCGAGGACAGGGACAGTGATGAGCCAGAAACAGTTGGAGAGATCGCAATGAGGCCTCCAGATGACGTGCTCCCGGCCGTGCTCGTGGAACTGGATGGAACAACGGGACTGAGGTAGATCAAACTGCCCGGTAGCAGATTGGTATTGACCAGCTCGGCGAGGTTGATCGTGCTGCCCGAGGTGCTCGTGGTCGTGTTATTGCTGGCAGAGAGAACCAAGGTGCCTGCGGTCGAGGACGTGCTGATCAGACCGGGATCAATGCTGACCGTGCCCGATGACAATGACAGTGGAGTCGAATACGTGATTGTTCCGGTGCTAGTTTGGTTGAGGAGGAGCGTCGCAGAGGAGTAGTTCCATTCACCGTTCAAGGTGATGGAGGATCCGAGGGCCGGGTCGAACGGCAAAGTGGCAGGGTCGTTGGCCGGATCACTCGTCTGCGCCGCCACAGGGAACACGCCAAGGCCCAGGATGAGCACGACGATCCAAAGTTGGCGGCGGGAGAATGACATTATCCGTTTTTTTACCCGACGAGGCTCCGGCTGACAATCTTTTTTCTTGGGGAATATGACCTATGCTGATGGAGCGGGTGCCTTGGTCGCAAGATCATGTTTGCCCAGCCAACGGAACGAGAATTCGGAATGAACGGGTTCAGAGCATCGTGCGGGCGGGCAGTCGCTCGGCAGCTTCACGCACTGGATCTTCGCCGCGCTGCTTACCACTTTCTTCCCGAAGATGGTCTCCGCCTTTCCTCCCGGCTGGGTTCTCCTCTTCTTCAGCGGCATGATACTCATGGTGCCCGAGACAAAAGGCGTGCCGCTGGAGGACATTGAGAAACAGCTCGGCATCGTTTAAGCCTCGAAGCTTCATGATTTCCCGTCTTTTGCCTTCTCTCGCTGTTGCGACTTTGCTTTCTCAAGCGGTCGTCCTGGTCGCGGACGAGCCCGTCGCTATTTCCAGCCTCGCCGAACTGGCGCAAGCCGCCACACGCAGCGGGCAGAACATCAAGATGAAGGCGGGAAAGTATCGTCTGGCCGAGTTCATTCCGCTGGGGACGATCCCTGAACGGAGGAAGAATCAGCAGTGGCAGTTCATCACGTTCAGCGGAAGCGACAGCACCTTTGATCTCACGGGAGTGACGATCGAGCTGGACACCGCATTGCGTCAGAAACTCGGCTCCCCTATTCACACGGACGAGTTTCTCATCAGCGGCAAAAACGTGACGGTGAAGGGGCTCACCATCACAAGCCTCGGCAAAGGCGCTGCCTTTGGCGGCGCGGTGCTGGGCGTGACGGGCGGGGGAACCACGTTGCAAGACTGCACCATCCACGTGGAGGGCTCCGCGCCTTACGGATATGGCGATTTGTTCGGCAAGGGCGGCATGAAGCACAGCGGCGTGCACGTCACCGGCAGCGGCTCGCGTTTTGTCGGCTGCAAGGTTTTTCAGAAAGCCTTCGGCCATGGCTTCTACCTGCAGGAGAACTGCAACAACGTGGTGTTTGAAAACTGCCAGGTGGAAGGTGTGATGCGCCGTACGGATGAAATGCTGGCGGAAACCTCCGGCATGGCATTCGACCGGCAGTTCGTGAGCGAGGTCATGAACCGCAGTGGCACGAAGCGCATCCAGCCCGGCTACATGAAGGCGCTCAGCGAGGACGGCTTCCGCACCTACCACACGCATCAAAACCTCCGCTTTAAGAACTGCCGGGTGAAAAACATGCGCGGTGGGTTTGAGCTGCGCACGAAGACCTCGCCGCGTCTCGAAAACTGCACCGTTGCCGGCTGCGAGCGCGGCTTCTGGATCTCAGATGGCGCAGTGGTGACGAAGTGCAAGGGCGACGCTCAATACGGTCCTCTTCTCTACGTGGAGGGCGACAAGGTGAAAGTGGACGTGCAATTGCTCCCGACCGAGGCGGAAAGGGTGAACGTACATGCCGTCGCCGCGTTGTATGGCCGTGATGGCGAGGTGACGATCACAGGCAAGCGCACTCACGTCCTGCCCATCCTTGTTGGATTTACGCCGCCCACCATGGGAGAAAATGCGACTTCCTACGGTGAACGAACCGCTCGAAGCCTGATTCTGCGCAATGAAACCAGCCTGCCGCTCGTGATCGGCCAGAAGGCAGAGAAATGCCAGATTATCAGCCGCGGGCCGGTGAAGGAGAACAAGGGCAAAGAGATCGTCGTGACGCCGCTGGAGCCTTGATGGAAGATGCCTCCACCTGTCTTCGTCTTTTTGCATGATGCTTCTTCCCCGCCTGTTTGCCTACTTCCTCGTTGCCTCATCGTTCGCCCAAACCGTCGAACCCGGCTTCGAGTCGCTCTTTGGCGGCAAGTTACTCGAAGGTTGGAAGCACGGCGGCAACTGGTCGGTGGTGAATGGAGAGATCGCGTGCACGAAGAGGGGTGGATCGCTGGTCTATGAGAAGGCGAAGGTGCCGGATGATTTCGAGCTGCGCTTTGAGTGGAAGGTGTCAAAGGGCTGCAACAGCGGTGTGTATTACCGGCCCGGGCAGTATGAGTATCAACTTCTGGACAACGCGAACAGCCACTACGGAGAGAATCCGCGTCAGGCGGCGGCTTCGCTGTTCTTCTGCATGGCGCCGACGAAGGACGTGGTGAAGCCGTTCGGTGAGTGGAACGAAGGCCGCGTCGTGTGCAAGGGCACCGTCATCCAGCACTGGCTGAATGGCGAGAAGGTGATCGACTTCGACTATGCCGACCCGCGCTGGCATGCGGATCTCGAGATCCTGCGCATCCGCGGCGGTGATCTGACGAAGCGCGGCGCGAATCTCTCGCTGCAGGATCACGGCGCGGACGTGTGGTTCAAGAATCTGCGCTGGCGGGCGATTCCGGCGGATGAGGCACTCGTTTCGGAAAACCTCACGCCGATGCCGATCCCCGATCTGGCCTTGCGACCGGAACAGGGGCGCGTGGACAAGATGCTCGCCGGCAAGGAGGGCACGTGGAAGCACGAGGAGCTGAAGCGTTTCAAGGCTGACGAGGCGCATCAAGGCGTGGCCGTGGATGGAGAGCACTTTTATGCGATCACGAACGCGGCGATCGGGAAGTATCGCAAAGACACCGGCGAGCGTGTGGGCGGATGGAAGGAGACGAAAAAGGGTCACATCAAGCATCTCAATGCGGGATTGATTCTCGACGGCAAACTGTGGTGTGCGCACTCAAATTACCCCGAAATGCCGATGAAAAGCTCCGTGGAGGTCTTTGAACCGAAAACGATGCAGCACCTCGAAAGCATCGACCTCACTGATGCGGATGGATCACTCACGTGGGTGGACCGGCGCGACGGCGAGTGGTTCGCGTGCTTCGCGCAATACGCGAAGACGGGCGATCCGGCGCGGACGCGTGTGCTGCGTTTTGACACGCAGTGGAAGAAGACCGGCGAGCTGGGATTCCCGCCGGAGATGATCGCGAAGTTCGGCAAGAACAGCAGCTCCGGCGGCAGCTTCGGTCCGAACCGGCATCTGTTCATCACCGGACACGACGCGCAGGAACTCTACGTGCTCGACTTTCCCGTCACAGGCGATGTGTGGACGTGGCGCACGGCGATTCCGATCAGCGCGCACGGCCAGGCCTTCGCGTGGGACCGCAGCGAGCCGGGCGTGCTGTATTCGATCGACCGCAAGACGCACGAGGTGATCGTTTCGCGACTCAGCGTGCATTGACATTTGGCGCGTGTGATGGACTTCATCCCGCATGTCCGCCAAACCTGATCCCGCCACGCTTCCATGCAGTCCGCTCATTGAAACCTGTGGTTTGAAGTACTTCCCGCGCATGATCGGAAAGATCCGGCTGCATGCGCAAGGAAAGCTGTGGGAGGACCTGCATGCGAATCTTGGCAAAGGCAGCGACGGCGCGCTCGTCGATTTTCTGCACATCAACTACGACGAGTTAAAGGCCCGCGTGCTGCAGGGCGGCACCGATGAGGAAATTCTGCAATGGTGCCAGGAGCGCAGCAGGCCGCTGAACGACAACGAAAAGCTGATCTGGAATCACTATGTCAAAACGCTGGGCTGGAATGACCACATCTCCGCGATTTTGGCGAAACGGAAGGCCGATGGCGGCCTCGCCGACCGCGACGACATCCAGACCATCGCGCATTACATCGACGTGGATGAGGGACGGCTGCCGTGAATGAGTGAGCGATGGCCGGAAGTCATGAATCGTCATCCGCCCGGCAAGAATTCGAGGCTGCGGATTGAAGCAGAGTCGTTCAGGATGGCGTTTCATCGCTCTCCAACCTCATGAAACCCTGCCTCGCCCTCCTGTTTGTGTTTGCTGCGTTTTTTGGCGGCCCATCCTTCGCCGCCGAGTCCACGCTCACGCCGCTCAAGTACAACAATCCTGGTCTCGTCGTCGATCTCGGTGTCGGTTTGTGGGCATGGCCGCTGCCGATGGACTTCGATGGCGATGGCGACCTCGATCTCGTGGTGAACTGCCCGGACAAGCCCTACAACGGCATCTACTTCTTCGAGAACGCCAGCGGCGACACCGCGAAGAACAAGATGCCTGTGTTCAAACCGGGCAAACGTTTCAGCAAAGGCGCTCAAAACGTGCAGGTGAGCTACCTCGACGGCAAACCAGTCGTGCTCACGCCGGGCAATGCGCATCCCGACTTCCTCAAGACCGGCATTGAGAAGGAGATCAAGCTCGGCCCGCCTGCGAACGTCCACATGAACAAAGTCCGCGCCAACATGTGGCGCATGGTTGATTTCGAGGGCGACGGCAAAAACGATCTCATCGTCGGTGTCGGCGACTGGACCGAATACGGCTGGGACAACGCCTACACGGCCGACGGCCGCTGGATGAACGGCCCGCTGCGCGGTTACGTGTATCTGCTGAGCAACGCCGGCACCAACGAAGCGCCGAAGTATGACAAGCCGAAGAAGATCAACGCCACCGATCGTCCCGTGGAGACCTTTGGCTGGCCTTCGCCGAATTTTGACGACTTCGATGGCGATGGCGACCTCGACCTGCTCTGCGGCGAATTCCTCGACGGCTTCACTTACTTCCAAAACACCGGCAGCCGCACGAAGCCGAAGTATGCACTCGGTGTCCGCCTCAAGGCCGACACGGGCCGCTATCTCACAATGGATCTCGAAATGATCACGCCGACCGCCATCGATTGGGACAAGGACGGCGACCTGGACCTCATCTGCGGCGATGAAGACGGCCGCGTGGCCTTCATCGAGCACACGGGCAAGTTCGACAACAAAGCGCCCATTTATGCCGAGCCTCGCTATTTCCAGCAGGAGGCCGATCAGGTGAAGTTCGGCGCTCTCGTCACGCCTGTCGGTTTCGATTGGGATGGCGATGGCGACACCGATCTGATCTGCGGCAACACTGCGGGCTATGTCGCCTTCATTGAAAACCTCAGCGGCAAAGGCGTGGAGCAGCCGAAATGGGCCGCGCCGGTCAAACTCACCGCCGCAGGCAAAGTCATTCGTCCGATGGCTGGCCCAAATGGAAGCATCCAAGGCCCCTGCGAGGCCAAATGGGGCTACACCACGCAAACCGTGGCCGATTGGGATCAAGACGGCCTTCCAGATCTCCTGCTCAACTCCATCCTCGGCAAGGTCGTGTGGTATAAGAACATTGGCACACGCGATAAGCCGCAACTCGCCGCCGCGCAGCCCATCGAAGTCGAATGGAACGGTGAGCAGCCTCACCTCGCCTACGGGTGGCTGCGCCCCGAAGGCAAAGCGTTGCTCACGCAGTGGCGCACCACGCCTGTCGGCATTGATTGGAACAAAGACGGCCTCACCGACCTCGTCATGCTCGATCAAGAAGGCTACCTCGCCTTCTTCGAGCGCGTGAAGCAAGGCGACAAACTCGTGCTCAAACATCCGCAACGCGTGATTTGCGCTTCCAAAGACACCGCGAAGCCCGGCTTGCTCGATAAAGCACTGGAACACCTCAAAGTGAAGACACCGGTCGCCATGACACCCGGCGAGCCTTTGCGCCTCAACAGCGGCATCGCGGGTAAAAGTGGTCGTCGCAAGATCTGCATCATGGATTGGGATCAGGACGGCAAACTCGACATCCTCCTGAACTCCGCCAATGCCAACTTCCTCCGCCAGGACAGTGCCACCGACGGCAAATGGTTCTTCACCGACATGGGCTTGCTTTCGGATGCGAACATCGAAGGTCACGACGTGAGTCCCACGACGGTTGACTTCAATGCGGACGGCCTGCCCGACTTCGTCGGTGGCGCCGAAGACGGCCATCTCTACTACATGCGCAATCCGAAGGCGAAGCAGCCAAAGTAGTCCAGTTGCTTCGCAACCGGTGAGTAGGGTTCTCAGTTGCGAAGCAACTGAGCTACTTTAGGAACGAGCATGTCCCTCCTCGAACTCCTCGCCCTCAGCGCCGCCGGATGCACGGCGGGTGCGGTGAATGCAGTGGCAGGCGGAGGGACGTTGGTGACGTTTCCGGTGCTGCTCATGTGCGGCACGCCGCCGGTGATGGCGAATGCCACGAGCACTGTGGGCCTCGTGATCGGCACGGCGGGCAGCATCGTGAGCTTCCGCACGCACTTGAAGGCGATTCGCGAGCAGTTGTGGCGCTTCATCCCGATCTGCCTCGTCGGTGCGGCGTTTGGAAGCTGGTTGCTGACGCAGACGAGCGATGACCAGTTCTCGAAACTTGTGCCGTTCCTCGTGTTGTTCGCCACGGTGCTGTTCTTCCTGCAAGGGTTTCTTCGTAAAGGTCCGGCAGCAACAAAAACGAAGGCGCTGTGGTTCTCGCTGGCGCTGCAACTGCCCGTGGCGATCTACGGCGCATTTTTCGGCGCGGGCATCGGCATCCTGATGCTCGCCTCGTTCGGCTTCATGGGCATGACGCATATCCACGAGATGAATGCGATGAAGAACCTGCTCGGCAGTCTCATCAACGTCGTCGCGGCTGTGTGGTTCATCGCCGCAGGCATGGTGAACTGGCCGCAGGCGCTCGCATTGACCGCAGGAGCGCTCGCAGGCTACTACTTCGGCGCGCATTTCTCCCAGCGCATCGAACCGCGCCGCGTGCGGCATCTGATCACCACCATCGGATTCGTCATCTCGATCGTGATGTTCTGGAAGCAGTTTGGCTGACAATCACACCAGCTTCCACGGCCCGCGCATCGGGCGCGTGAGCATCGCGGACGCCTCGGCATCATCCACGATCTGCTCAGTCTTCGGATCCCAGCGGAGTTTCGTGCGGTTCAGGCGCAGGCCGATGTTGGCGAGATGCGCGATGGTGATGCTGCGATGCGCGTATTCGATGGGCGCGGCGGGTTTCGCGCCGTTTTGGATCGCATCGATGAAGTTGCGGAAATGGTCTTTGCTCTCGTAGAGGCGGACATCGTCGGCCGCGAGCGGCTTGCGCAGCTCGACGGGCTTGATTTCCAGTTTGCCACGCGTGCAGAGCACGCTGCCATTTTCACCTTCAAAGGAGATGCCGGAGCCAAAGTCCTGCTTGTCGGCCACGCGCACTGTCGCGCCGTCGCCGTAGCGATAGGCGAAGGAGAATGTGGGCGGTGTGTTGTAAAGGCTGCCCGGCGCGGGCCAGGTGGCCTTGAGATCGAAAAACTCCTCCGGACCGCTTTCGTCCCTGCCGAGTGCCCACTGCACGATATCGAGATGATGAGCACCGAAGTCGGTGATGTTGCCGCCGGAGTAATCGTAGAACCAGCGCCAGTTCGAGTGCAACCGTGCCGGGCAGAACGGCGCGTCAGGCGCAGGGCCGAGCCACATTTCATAATTCAAGCCTTCGGGAACGGGCGTGGGGGCGGTCTGTGAGGCACAGCCGTTGTTGTCGCGGTTGTCGCTCGCGAGACCGACGCGGATTTGTTTCAACCTGCCCAGCTTGCCGTTGCGCACGTATTCGCAGGCCATGCGGAAGTGAATGTCGCTGCGCTGCTGGCTGCCGGTCTGCCACACGACACCGCTCTGGCGCACGGCATCACTCATGAAGCGGCCTTGTGAGATCGTGAGACTCAGCGGCTTCTCGCAGTAGATGTGCTTCTTCGCCCGCGCGGCGGCGACGGCCTGCAAGGCATGCCAGTGATCCGGAGTCGCGATCTGGACGGCATCCACGTCCGCACGTGCCAGCACTTCGCGAAAATCCTCATGGGTGGCACAGCCTTTCGTGTCGTAAGTCTTGTCCACCAGCCGCTTTGCAGGCTCACGGCCGAAGGTGCCGGCCTTTTTGGTGAGGTTCTTGTTGTAACGGTCGGACTCGCGCTCGACATCGCATACGGCGATGACCTGCACGCGCTCGTCGTTGAGGAAATTCTTCACCACATCCGTGCCACGACCGCCACAGCCGATCAGCGCCAGCGTCGTGCGATTCGACGGAGCCACCGCACCGTCCTTGCCGAGTGCCGACGACGGGATGATTGTGGGAAAACCGAGCGCGACTCCGGCGGCGGAGCATTGCTGGAGGAAATGACGACGGGTGGCTGGACGCGTGTTCATGGCCGGATACAAACGTGCCCCACCCTCGCCTCAATCACCGATTTGGGACCAAAATATCCTTGACGACCATCCGCAAAATACGACAACATGCAGCGTTTCTTCATAAGGTTCACCTATGAAAACTTATCTGATCCTCTCGTCTTGCGCCCTGATTGCCTTGGCTCTCCCGGCGCGTGAATTCACCGACCTCCAAGGCCGCAAGCTGGAAGCCGAACTGATCGCCGTGGCGGGCGGTCAGGTTACGCTGAAGCGTCAAGGAGACGGACGGGTGTTCACGGTTCCCACGACCACGTTTACCGCCGATGATCAGAAGTTCATGAGTGACTGGGCTGATCAGAACACCAAGTACAGCTTTGATGTGCGGTACACGAAAAAGAAACTTGGCGAAACGAAGCAGAAGCAGGGCGTCGTCACCGTCGAAGATGAACGTTGGATCTACGAGATTGAGATTCGAAACAAGCTTCCCGTCGCAGTGGGTGACGTGCGTGTGGATTACTGGTGTTTTCGCAGGGAGGATGGCGGAAAGGGCAAGGGAAGTGCGCGGGTCGAAACCTCCGGCAGTGCGACCATCGCTTCCCTTGCCGGCTCTGCCGCCACCAAGGTGAACACCAATGAGATAATTCTGCACAAGGAGCAGCTTCGCGGAGACTACTATTACATTGGTGGCGACAAAAACGTCCAGGCTGACGGCATGGGCGGCCTTGTGATACGCATTTTTGACAAGAATGGCCGCGAGGTTCACAAGTTCACCACGAAAGACGATTTGCTTGCGGCAGCCGTGGGCAAGCCCATGTCGGGCGGATCGAATTCCGAACGGACGGGCACACCGAAGAATTAAGCCGGCTCGTCATGCTTGAATCCGGCGTCACGTGCGCCGATATGCCACGCCGGGCCCCATAAGCCCGGCGTTCCCTTTTGCACTCCGCCAAACGAGCTGCTTCACGACTTTCCAAACCGCCTCCATCGCGTGCGCGGGGGGATGCGCTCGGACTCGTGGACCTCGTCTTGAGCGCAAAGGAGTTCAAGCACCGTGATGTGCTCGACCATGTGACTCCGCAGGCATTTGGCTTTGCGGCGGCGCTGCTGGTGCGGAGGCAGGAAAAGGCGGCATCCAGGCGCCGAGTGTGGATTCTGTGCCCGGATGTCAAAACACAGGACCACGTGCACGCGGAGCTGGGCGTGTGGCAATGCCCGGCCCATTACTTTCCGCGCCTCGGGCACGTCGTGGAGGGAGCGCTGGCTGATCCGGAGCTGCTGGCAGAGCGCACCGCGGTGCTAAGCCGGATGACGGAAGGCGAGTCGCCCGTGATGGTGCTTTGTGCCGGCAGTCTCGACGAATCCGCGCCTGCGCTGGCGGAGATCACGGAGCAAAAACGTGTGCTGGAGGCCGGTGCGAAGCTGGATGTGGAGATTTTGCTCCAGGAGCTGTCCGAAGCTGGCTACGAGCGCGTGCCTGTGGTGACGGAGCGAGGCCAGTTCGCGCGTCGCGGCGGCATCGTGGACTTTTTCTCGTGGCAGGCCGAAGAACCGCTGCGTCTGGAGTTTTTCGATGACGAACTGGAGTCGATCCGCGCCTTCGACCTGCACAACCAGTCGTCGATCCGCCGTCTCGAACGCGCGGGAGTCATCCTGCGCATGAACGATGGCGCGGAGGAGGCTGGCCGTCTGCGTGATCACCTGCGGAAGGACGATTTCGTCGTTCAAATCGAAGGTGAGGGCCATTTGATGGCCCACGCACGCATCTTGAGCGGTTCCGCGACGGCCAGCGGCACAGAGGACTTCTCGGCGGCAATTCATGAGAATCCACTCGGCGTGTTCGACGCGTCCGACTTCGTGATGCATGAGGCGCGACGGCAGCATTTTGGCCGTCAGATCGGCGAATGGCACACGGCGGGCTGGCGCACGGTGATTTTCTTCCACAACGAGGCGGAACGTGAACGCTTCGCGGAATTGCAAACCAAGCTGCCGTCCTCCGTCGAGACGAAGCTGGGCCTGCTGTATCGCGGATTCACCGTTCCGGCTGCAAAGCTGGCCGTTCTGACCGGCGCGGAGATTTTTGGCCGGCACCAGCACATCCGCCGTCTGCGCGGATCGAAGCTCGACGAGGCTGAAGTGCTTCGCAAAGCACGCGATCTCCTCACCGATCTGCGTGAGGGTGATCTCGTGGTGCATTCCGAGCACGGCATCGGCCGCTTCATCGGCATCGAGACGCGTGACTCGGGAAAAAAAGAGGAGGTGCTGGTGCTGCACTACGCCGAGGGCGCGAAGCTGTTCGTGCCCTTGGCGCAGGCGCACATGGTTTCGCGTTATGTCGGCGTCGGCGGCAGGGCTCCTGCATTGAGCAAGCTCAGCGAGGCGCGCTGGCAGAAGACGCGGAAGAACGCCGAACGCAGCGTGGAGGAATTCGCGGCGCGCATGCTCAGCGTGGCGGCGGAGCGGCAGACGGTGAAGGCGTATGCGCATCCGCCGGACACGAAATGGCAGGTGGAGTTCGAGGAATCGTTTCTCTATCACGAAACGCCTGACCAGCTGCGTTGCGCTGAGGAGATCAAACGCGACATGGAGACGGAAAAACCGATGGACCGCTTGTTGTGCGCTGACGTGGGCTTTGGGAAGACCGAGGTTGCGATCCGCGCAGCGTTCAAAGCGGTGATGGGCGGTCGCCAGGTGGCGATTCTCGTGCCGACAACCGTTCTGGCACGCCAGCATTGGGAAAACATCCGCCAGCGCATGAGCGAGTTTCCTGTCACCGTCGAGATGCTCTGCCGCCTGACACCGAAAAATCGAGAACGCGACATCGTGAAAGGCATCACGGAGGGAACGGTCGATATCGTCGTCGGCACGCATCGCGTGATCTCGAAGGATGTGCGATTCAAGAACCTCGGCCTCGCGGTGATCGACGAGGAGCAGCGCTTCGGCGTGAAGCACAAGGAGAAGTTCAAAGAACTCTTCCGGCTCGTCGATGTGCTCACGCTCAGTGCCACGCCGATTCCGCGCACACTTTACCTCGCTCTCATGGGCATGCGCGACATGAGCACCATCGAGACGCCGCCGCCGAACAAGCAGGCGGTTCAGACAGTGATCTGTCCGTTCGATGAACGTGTGATCAAACAGGCCGTCGAGGCCGAGATCGAGCGCGGCGGGCAGGTTTTCTTTCTCCACAACCGCGTGATGACCATCGAGAAGATGGCTCAGCGCATCCGCGATTTGTGTCCGAAGGCGCGTGTGATCACCGGCCACGGCCAGATGGACGAGGAGTTGCTCGAGGACGTCATGCATACCTTCGTCGATGGCGATGCAGATGTGCTCGTGTGCACCACGATCATCGAAAGCGGTGTCGATATTCCGAACGCGAACACCATCATCATCGACCGGGCTGACCGCTTCGGCCTGGCCGATTTGTATCAACTCCGCGGCCGTGTCGGACGCGGCGGCGTGCAGGCGCATGCTTATCTGCTTTTACCACGCGATGCCGTGACCGCGGGCGATGCGCGAAAACGCGTGAACGCCATCAAGCAATACGCCGGACTTGGCAGCGGTTTCAAAATCGCGCTGCGCGACCTCGAGATCCGCGGCGCGGGAAACCTGCTCGGCACCGAGCAGAGCGGCCACATCGCCGCGGTGGGCTTCGATTTGTACTGCCAGATGCTCAAACAAAGCGTCGCGCGCATGCAGGGACGCCGCGTGGCACGCCCGGTCGAGGTGGGGCTGCGTGCCGACTTCCTCGTGATGAGCGAGGCGCTGATGCTCCAGGCTGTAAAAGGTGCCACGCCCGCATTTTTGCCCTCCACTTTCATCGAGGATGCCAAACTGCGCATCACCGCTTACCGCCAGCTCGGCGAGATCATGACGCGCAAGGAGCTCGACGAGCTCGAAGGCCAGTGGCGGGATCAATTCGGCGAAAAACTCCCACACGCAGTCACGAACCTCCTCGTTTGCGCCGGCATTCGTCTGGCAGCATCCCACGCGGGCATCAGCGATGTCGAGATCAAGGAGCGGAAGCTCATGCTCACGCGCAACGGCCGCCATGTCATGGTGCAGGGCAAGTTTCCGCGCCTTTCCAACGTGCCGGGCCACAAGCAGCTCGAAGAAGCGCTGGTGATGCTGCGGACGCTGTGATCAAAGCACTTGTGCGAGCGTCTCGTCGAAAAACCTCTGCGCCGCGTCCTCTCCCATGGCGTAGCAGTTTTTCAACCGGCCCGGAAACAGCGGCGAAGGACGCGGATGAACTGTCGTCACGAGCGAGGTGGCCTTGCCATGCAGGCGGGCAAGCTCGACGCGGTCGGCCATGATTTGCTTGTTCATTGTCTGATGCGAGGCGGCGATCGTGGCCATCAGACGGCCTGGCAGCAACAATGGACGTTTCCCATCTGGTTGGGTGACACGATGCAGAACAATATGGTCGATGGAGTCGTCGGTGAGCCACGGTTCGATGGGCATCTCGTGCGCCACACCGCCATCGGTGCAGTGACGTCCCTCGAATTCGATGGGCGAGAACAGCATGGGCACACATGCACTGGCAGTCATGGCCCTGGCCAGGGGTCCTTCGGTCGCGAAAAACGTCTCCTCCTTGCGCAGGTCGCTCAAGGCAATCATGAGCCGGGGGGTCGTGAGTGATGCAATGTCACGAGCTCCGACGAGCCCTTCGAAATGCGCGATGGCGCCGTGTGCATCGAGAAATCCTGGGTGCCAGTGATTGAACACATCGACGAACTGATGCCAGACCCACTTCGTCCGGGTGATGAAGGAGAAAAACAGCCGCTTGCTGAGCACCGCCTGCTTGATCTTCTCCTGATCCAATCCCGCTGCATACAGCCCGGCCGTGATCGCGCCGGCGGACGATCCCGCGACAGCGACGGGCCGAACGCCGAGTGAATGCAGCCTCGCCATGAAGCCTGCGTGCGTCGCATAGCCCATGAATGACGCGCCCAGTGAGATGGCGATGCGCGGCCTTTTGCTCATGCGGCGTTCACCTCCGGTTGCGGCGATGGATGGTGTTTGGAGCGCAGAAACAGCAAGCCGCCGACAAGGCCCCACGAGAGATTGAGCAGCCAGCCTGCAAGCGAGGCGGAAATGCAAATCGGCTCGGGCACCCTGGCGATCCCGGAGAGCAGCGTTTCAAACGCGCGCTCACGCACACCGAGGCCGGAGATCGACACGGGCAGGGACGCCGCCGTGTCCACGATCGGCATCGCTGTGAGCACATCAACCACTGGAGCCACGCCACCCACCGCCCGCAGACCGCAGTAGAAGCTGAGGAAAAACATCACATGCATGCAGCCAGCCACCAGCGTCGCGGAAAACAGGCGCCGCCACAACGGCGCGGCGATGTCATGCACCCGGGCCATGCGCTGGATGATCCCGGCGAATTTCGGGTGGCCGAAAGTCCGCGGAAAAGTCCGCCGCCCCCAGGCGAGCACATTGGGTTTGAACGAAACCCAGGTGATTAGCAGCCCCACTGTCGCCCCGCCAGTGTACATCGCATAGCCGGTCACGATGACGCGCACGTTGGTTCCAAACTCATGCCAGCGTCCGCTTGTGATCGCGGCACACAGCAAAAACAGCAGGGACACCGCCACGAATCCGGTGAGGTGATCCAGGATGAGCGAAACGCTCACCGGCATCGTCTTGCCCGGAAGACGACGTGACAGCGACATGATCTTGTAAGTGTCACCACCCACCACACCGACGGAACTGATGTTGAAAAACGCGCTCACCAGCTCCGCGCGCATCACGGTGCCGAAAGACAGTCCGGGCTCAATGCCGCGCAGGATGATGTGCCAGCGCACTGCGGTGAGAAAGAGCGACATGAACGCGCAGCCGATGCCTGCCAGCGCCCACGGCCAGTGATCCGACATCCCCTGGAAGCGCGGCATGATGTCGCCGAGCAGGTCATGCTCCCGGAACAACAGCCACAGCAACACGGCGCTGATGACCAGGCGCAGGAGGATGGAGATCAGCCGTTTCACAACGCTGTGGGCCGGATCACGCCGCAGCCTTTTGTTCCAGCGCCTCGGCGATGGTGTTCACGCTGTGCAGAATGCGCTTCGCCTGGTCCTGGTCGGCCATTTTGAAGCCGAAATGCTTCTCAATCATCACCACGAGCTGCAACGCGTCCACGGAGTCGAGCCCGACGCCCGCAGGTCCAAAAAGCGGAGTTTCATCGCCGATGTCATCTGCCGACATGTCGAGCATGAGCTCGCTGATCATGAGTTCCTTGAGGCGCTGTCGGGTGGGCATGCAGAGAATACGTGTCGTGGGCAATGGCGGGCGCTTCAGAGCATCCCGCCGTCGATTTTCAGGGTCGATCCAGTGATATAGCTTGCCTCGGGGCTGGCAAGGAAGAAAACCGCCGCCGCCACCTCGGAGGGTTTTGCAAACCGCCGCATCGGCAGTTGCATTTTGAGCGCCTTCAGATGCTCCGGCGTCCAGTCCGCGGGCAGCCCGCCTTCGATGTAGCCGGGACACACCGCATTCACCGTGATGCCCATGCGTGCCGACTCCTTCGCGAGGCTCTGCGTCAATCCAATCACGCCCGCCTTCGCCGCCGCGTAATTTGTCTGGCCGGCGGGTGAGGAAATGGCGCTTAGCGAAGAAATGTTCACGATCCGGCCCTGGCGTTCCCGCATCATTCCGGGCAGCACCGCCTGGCAGCCGTGGAAGACCGCGTTGAGGTTCGCATCCAGCACACGCGACCACTGGTCCTGCGTCATGTTCGCCAGCAGCGCGTCCTCGTGGAAGCCCGCGTTGTTGATCAAAACGCCCAGCGGCGTGCCCTTGGCGTCGATTTCCGCCAAAGCAGCCTTCCAAGCCTCTGGCGAAGTGATTTCGAGCGTGATCAAATCCGCACGGCCAACAAATCGCGCCGCCAGTTCCTGTGCTCGCTCACGTCGTTCGCGCACACCGAGAAACACATGGCAGTCCGTTTCCCGTGTCAGGAAACATTCGGCGATGGCGAGGCCCAGCGCACCATTCGCGCCGGTGATCAGGATGCTGCGGGACATGCATCCAGTCTTGGAGTTTCAGGTTTCAGGTTTCAAGCCCGGAAGACGATCATTTCAACGGTGCCGCCCAAACTTGCGGCGACCGCACTCCGGGTCGTGCCTCACCGCCCGGAATGACGATCTGGCCGTTCCAGAGCACCGCGTTCGTCGTGACAAGAGAAAACGGCACCTCGCCCGCTTTCGACCATGCTTGCGACTTGAGGTCGAAAGCCAGAACATCACGTGGAAAGCCGGGATGCTTCGTTTTGGGCTCGAAGTTCACGTTCGCGCCGTCGTCGCCGCCAATGATGAGGATTTTGCCGTCAACCACCGGAGCCGGATTTGGCGCGGCGACTGCCACGCGGGGCATGTCGGGCAGTTGTTGCCAGCCTGTGGCCGGTTTGAAGCGCCACGCGTCGTTCAACCACTCGCGTTCCGGCTTTCCGTCTTTGCCCGCATGCAGTGCCGCGCCGCTGAACAAATGCACCGCGCCATCGGCGGCGGCCATGCAGGCCAGAATGCGTGGTTTGCCTGGGCAAGGAGGCAGTTGCTGCCATTGCGCATCCGCCTTCTTCAAATCGAGTGCCCAGAACGAGCTCATCGCGCTCGTTGCCGTCGGCGTTTCGATGCCGCCGGCGATGTAGATGACATCATCAAGCACACAACCTGCCATGAACGCGCATGGCTTCGGTAGCGGTGGCAACTTTGCTTCTTCTTCGATCCAGAACACATCGCGAAAGTGCTCCGTGGCATTGCCGCCACCGATGATGACAAGTCCTTCCGGCGTCGTGATGCTCACGCCATAGCCGCTCGGCTTCGGAAGCTTGCCGATGACCTTCCATTCGCCATCGGCCGCCTTCAGTTCGTGAATCGTGTCATACCAGACCTTCGTGCCGCCTTCCCACGGCATCTTGTCGATGAAATGCGTGCCGCCCGCGACGATCAGCGCGCCGTTGCTCAGACCTGCAAATGATCCGGCAAAGCCGCGAGCGTCGGGAATCGACGGCAGTTGGGACCAGTTCAAATCAGCGGCGGAGGCGGCGAACGTGAGAGACATGAAGCAAAGGAGCGTGCGGCGCATGGCAGGCACATAACACAGGTTTGGTGATAGTTCCGGCACGTTGAGTGCTTATTTTGGCGTCCCCATGCTCACCCTCTCTGGCAAATCCCACGGCAAATTCTGCGACGGCGTCTCGCGTCGTGATTTCATGCGTATTGGCGGTCTCGCCATGGGTGGGCTGTCTTTGCCGGAGCTGTTGAAGGCCGAAGCGGAAGCCAAGGCAGGCCGAAGCTTCAAGTCGGTGATCATGATCTACCTGTGCGGTGCGCCGCCGCATCAGGACATGTATGACTTGAAGATGGACGCACCGCTGGAGATCCGCGGCCCCTACAAACCCATCAAAACCGCCGTTCCCGGCATCCACATCTCCGAGCACGCCCCGCGTCTCGCCAAGATCATGGACAAGCTGGTGCCGATTCGAAGCATGTACGGCAGCCCGAACGGTGCGCACGACAGCTTCATCTGCTACACTGGCAAACCGCCGCCTCCGAATGGCGGCGCGGCTCCCGTGGGTCGTCTTTCCGATCCGCCTTCGTTTGGTTCCGTCATTTCAAAGCTGCGCGGTCAGGCGGATCCAGCGGTTCCGGCGTTTGTGGGTCTCGCGCCGAAGGCTGGCCATCCTCCGTATGGCTCACCTGGACATCCGGGCTATTGCGGCAATACCCATGCGGCCTTCCGTCCAAATGGCGCGGGCGTCGAGGATCTGCAACTCAATGGCATCACGCTTGATCGTCTCGAGGACCGGCGTTCGCTGCTGACTGGATTCGACAAGTTCCGCCGCGAACTCGATGCCAGCGGCCTCGTTGGAAGCATGGACGCTTTCAATCAACAGGCGCTGAACGTTCTCACCAGCAGCAAGCTGCTCACCGCGCTCGATTTGAGCAAGGAGACGCCCAAGATGCGCGAGCGCTACGGCAAAGGCGATCCGAAGAACTACGGCGATGGCGCTCCGCTGAATCTTGAGCACTTCCTGCTCGCACGTCGCCTCGTCGAAGCCGGTGCGCGTGTGGTGACGCTGAATTTTGGTCGCTGGGATTTCCACGACAACAACTACCCGCAGCTCCTGCGTCATCTGCCGCTCTTCGATCAAGGCATGAGCGCTCTCGTCGAGGATCTCCATGAACGTGGTCTCGATAAAGACGTCGCCGTCGTCGCCTGGGGCGAGTTTGGCCGCACGCCGATCGTGAACAAGGATGGTGGTCGCGATCACTGGCCGCGTGTCGGCGGTGCGTTGCTCGCCGGTGGTGGATTCCGCACCGGGCAGGTCATTGGTGCCACCGACAAGCTCGGTGGCGAACCCACGGAGCGCCCCGTCCATTTCGGCGAGGTGTTTGCTTCGCTCTACCAGTTCATGGGCATCGACACCGTGAAGACCACGCTCAACGATTTGACCGGCCGTCCGCAATATGTCGTCGATGGCTGGTCACCGATGCCGGAGCTGATTTAAGCTCACCAAATCCCATCATCGTGTAGCCAAACTCCGCAGACTGAGCAGGCGTGTAGTTTGTAACGACGCGGATGTCCTCTCGTTGGTTCCCAAGTGAGACGCCCCTTACAACTAGTGCAGATGAAGCACTCCGGCCCTTTCTCCAAAGTCTTGGATCCACAGCATGGGCAATAGAGGCCGATGCTATGATCGATATTCCAATAGCAAGATGGACAACGCCTGTTCCGGCCATACCAACAAACGAGGGAAGAAGCCATAGCTCCAATGCCCAAAGATAAAATTGCGGTCGAGAGACTGCCTGCCAGAAAAGCAATGAGCGCCACTGTCACAAAAAATGCGCCGACTATTTTTGCCTTTCGAAACCTTCGGTCGTGTCTTGCCGTGAACTCACTCTTGAAACGCTCCAGCTCTTCCGTCGTGTATTGGTGAACTTCAAAGGTCTCTGGTCTTAACGGCCAGCCGCTATGAGCAGCGTAGTAGAGAAAGCTTTTGATTTTCTTCAGCATCGGAATGTCATGGCTTGATTCACACACTATTTTGCAGGGTTGAGCTGGCTCCTGCAACGCCTTCGGCACGTTTACTCCCTCATCACAGGCGGCTGACAGATGAAGATTTGGGTTTGAAGTAACCGAGGTTGTCCCAGTGGGCGTGATCGGCGAAGTCTTCGCCACGCTCTACCAGTTCATGGGCATCGACACCGTGAAGACCACTCTCAACGACCTCACGGGCCGTCCGCAGTATCTCGTCGATGGCTGGTCACCGATGCCAGAGCTGATTTGAGGCGTAACACCGTCTTGCTTGTGACCGCCACAGGTATTAGGAATGGTCATGCCAAATCGAGCCCTCGGGATCAAAACCACGCTGCCTGAGGGCGTCATCCTCAAGGAAGGCGACGAGGCCGACCTCCGTGTGGTGGTAAAGGATGGTGTGCTGGTGGTGACCAAGGTGCTGCGGCAGAGCGGAGCGGCGGACCAATCATCCGACTACAAGGCCAAGCTCGGCACCTGGAACCGGAAGTAGCCGCGACGGAAAGTCTTCGGGATGGCAGGGCGTAATTTGACGCGCATGTCCCTGCCGCATCCAGCACATCCCGTTTCCCGCCGTGAAGTGATTCAGGCGGGCGCGGTGGGTTTGCTGGGGCTCGGGATGAATCATCTCACCGCGCTGCATGCGATGTCCGCACCCGCTTCGCCACCGCGCGCGAAGTCGGTGATCTACATCTTCCTCAGCGGCGGTCTGGCGCAGCACGAAAGCTTCGATATGAAGCCGGACGCGCCGATGGAGATCCGCGGCGAGTTCAAGCCCATCCGCACACGCACACCGGGCACTCACATCTGCGAGCACCTGCCGAATCTCGCACGCATTTCAAACAAGTGGTCGTTGGTGCGCTCGCTCACGCATGGCAGCAGCGATCACTCGCTGGGCCATCACATCATGCTCACCGGTCGCAGTGACGCGCCGCTGGGCTTCAGCCCTTCCAAGCCGCAGAAGTCCGACTATCCCAGCATGGCCGCGCTCGCGACGGCGCTGCTGCCGAAACGCAAAGACAACCTCCCGCCCGCCATCGTGCTGCCGGACAAGCTCGTGCATCGCGAGGGTCGCACACTCGCGGGCCAGTTTGGTGGCATGCTCGGCTCCCAGCATGATCCGTGGTTCCTTGAGATGTCACCATATCATCCGAAGCACTACGGGGCGTATCCGGGCTACTTGTTTCATCACGAGCGCGGCTTTGAAACCGACCCTGCGCTGAAGTTCCAGGCGCCGCATCTCTCGCTGCCGCAGGGCTTGACGCTCGACCGCGTGATGGACCGCGTCTCGCTGCGTGACGCGCTCGAAAAGCAGACGGAGGACCTCACGCGCCTCGCCGGCGACGAAGCCTTTGATTCCACGCGTCAGGCCGCCATCGGCCTGCTGAGCAACCGCAAGGTGCATGACGCGTTCAGTTTGGAGAAAGTCGATCCCAAGCTGCTCGACCGCTACGGTCGTCACAGCTTCGGCTGGTCATTGCTCATGGCAAAAAACCTCGTGCAAAGCGGTGTGCGCATGGTGCAGGTCAACCTGGGCAACAACGAGACGTGGGACACGCATCAGGCCGCGTGGAAGAACCTCAAGGGCTTCCTCCTGCCGCCGATGGACCAAGCCGTGAGCGCCTTGATCGAGGATCTCGACGCCAGCGGCCAGCTCAAGGACACGCTGATCGTCATGGGTGGTGAATTCGGCCGCACGCCGAAGATCAAGAGCATCTCCGCCACGGCATTGCCCGGCCGCGATCACTGGGGCCACGTGCAGAGCGTTCTCCTCGCCGGCGGCGGCATCCAGGGCGGCCGCGTCATCGGCGAGACGGACAAAATCGGCGGCTATCCCGTCAGCGATGCCCAAACGCCGGAAAACCTCGCCGCCACGATCTACGAGGCGCTCGGGCTGCCGCGCGAGACGATCTGGAAGGACTTCACGCAGCGCCCACACACGCTCTACATGGGCTCGCCTATTGCAGGGCTGGTGTAAAGTGGTCCGCACAGTCCTCTGTGCAGGGTGTGGCAGGCTGCTGATTGCCGCCGACAAGACAAATTCGCAAAGTCGATGTGTCTGCCTGTCTTGGACATTCGACACGATGAAAGACTGCGGAGCGCCGCACAGAGGACTGTGCGGACCACTATGGCATCATCCAACCCGCCATTTGCTCTTCAGCTCATCCCATTCCCCATCCGGTTTTCGCTTCTGCTCACGCCACTCCGGCACCTGCATGACGACCTGCTCGATCAGATCGGCACACCGATCTGCGATGGTGACGAGCGTGCGGCGCATGCCGGCGGATTCGGCGATTCCGAGCATCTTTTCGTGTTCGAGGCCGCCGCTGACGCGTTTCGCCTCCTCACTGGCTTTGCCATCCGTGAGCGTGACGACACGCAGCACATCCTGAGTGTGATGCGGGAGCCAGCGGCGGTTTTCGGCGAGCACAGCGGTCAAAAGTGGCTGCAACTCGGGCTTCCAGCCGTCGGCAAAGGTCGCGCCGAGGCTTCCGCGTTTTTGGCCGATGCGCATGTAGTGCGGTTGCAGCGGCTCGATGGGCGTCGCGGCCATGTCGGCGAAGGTTTGCGGCCAGTCGATGCCCAACTCGCCGCCGATGGCGTGAAACGTGAACTGGTCCTGCACGATGCGGTTTCGCGGGGTGTAAACGCCGTCGAGCAAGTGCATGCGGATGCCGGGCTGGACGGACTTGATGAGCGAATCGCCGACGATGTGCACCATCCAGCCGAAGGCATACGCAAGGCCGCGCTCGCTGGTCATGTCATCGCGGATCGCGAGCGAGCAGTAGTCGGCGAGATGATCCCACGGCACGCGCAGAGACGTGTCGTCCTTCGTCCAGCCAAAGACGAGATGCGCACGACCGTAGAACAGCTCGTGGATTTGCTTCGGGCGATACATCTGGCCGTCATGCACGAGCACCCACGGCCTCACCGCACCGCCTGTGATCGGGCTTTTCTCCAAGGGCACCGTGCCAAAGCCGACCTCGCGCCCGGTATCGACGCAGATGGCCTCCGGCATCACCTGGATGTCGCAGCCGAGATAGGCGCCACAGAGAAAACTGGCGCGATGCTTCGCGATCAGCGACGCCACGGGCAGGCCGCGGCTTTTCACCGCCTTCTCCGCGAGGAGGCCATACATCGTGTGTCCGATCAGTCCGCTCATGTTTTCAACTCAACGCCTTGTCAGCAAGAGAGCTGTCAGCGGCCCCGTAGGTTTGCGGCAACCCAACCCAGCCATGCTCTCGATCTACTCCAAATCCAGCGGCGGATTCTGCGATGGCGTGTCGCGCCGCAATTTCCTCAAGATCGGCGGTCTCGCGATGGGAGGGATGTCGTTGAATGACGTGCTGCGTGCCGAGGCGGCGCAGAAGACGGGCAAGTCGCACAAGGCGACGATCATGATCTTCCTGCCCGGCGGGCCGTCGCATCAGGACATCTTCGACTTGAAGCCGGACGCGCCTGCCGAGATCCGCGGCGAGTTCAAACCGATCTCCACCAACGTGCCTGGCATTCAGATCTGCGAGCATCTGCCGCGCCTCGCCAAGATGATGGACAAATGCACCATCATCCGCTCGATGGCGGACTGCGACCCAGGTCACGACGCCTTTCAGTGCCTCACCGGCCGCAGCGCCAAGCGTCAACCGCCCGGTGGTTGGCCTGCGATGGGCTCGATTGTATCGAAGTTGCAAGGCTGCGCCGATCCGGCGATGCCTGCGTTCGTCGGTCTCGCGCCAAAGATGGGCCACATGCCGTGGGCGCGCACGGGCGAGCCGGGCTATCTTGGAGTTTCGCACGCGCCGTTCCAGCCGAACCGCGGAGGTGGCACGGAGGACATGTCGCTCAATGGCATCACGCTCGACCGTCTGGGCGACCGCAAGATGCTGCTGTCCAGTTTTGACACGCTGCGCCGCGATCTCGACGCCACCGGCCTCATGGGCGGCGTGGATGTCTTCAATGAGCAGGCGCTGAATGTGCTCACGAGCCCGAAACTGCTCCACGCGCTCGATTTGGGCCGCGAAGACCCGCGCATCGTCGAGCGCTACGGCAAGGGCGAGAACCGCAATCGCGACGATGGCGGTCCGCGACTCACGAGTCACTTCCTGATGGCGCGTCGCCTCGTCGAAGCCGGAGCGCGCGTCGTCACGCTCGCCTTCACACGCTGGGATTATCATTCGAACAACTTCGGCCAGCTTCGCGAGGATTTGCCCTTGCTCGATGCCGGCCTGAGCGCTCTCATCACTGATCTGCACGAACGCGGCATGGACAAAGATGTGTCCGTCGTCGTGTGGGGCGAATTCGGCCGCACACCCATTGTAAACAAGCAGGGTGGCCGCGACCACTGGCCGCGTGTGTCGTGCGCGCTGCTCGCCTGCGGTGGCATGCGCCACGGCCAGGTCATTGGCGCCACTGACAAGCATGCGGGCGAGGCCACCGAGCGCCCTGTCGCCTTCGGCGAGGTTTTTGCGACGCTCTACAAGCAGATGGGCATCGACGTGACCAAAGCCACACTCACCGATCTCACCGGCCGGCCGCAGTATCTCGTGGATGGCAATCTGCCGATGCAGGAGCTGGTTTAGGGTGAGGAATCGGTCAATCGATCATGCGATTGTGGTTTTAGTTTCTTTTGAAACGACAAAAATCCCGCTTCCCGCCCGTAGGTTCTCGCCGTCATGAACCTGCCACGTCTCACCCTCCTCGCCGCATCCGCCGTCGTTCCCGCGTTTGCCGCTGATGCTCCGCGTCCGCTGAACTTCGCGAACGACATCGTGCCCATCCTCACGAAGGGGAGCTGTAACAGCGGCGGATGCCATGGCAAGTCGGGTGGCCAGAACGGCTTCAAGCTCTCGCTGCTGGGCTTCGAGCCGCAGGAGGACTACGAGCACATCGTCAAGGAGGCGCGTGGCCGTCGCGTGTTCCCGGGCTCACCGGAGCAGAGCCTGCTGTTGACCAAAGGCACCGCACAACTGCCCCACGGCGGCGGGAAGAAGCTCGACCCAAGCTCCGAGGACTACGCCGACCTCGTGCGCTGGATTCGCGAAGGCATGCCGTATGGCAAGGACACCGATCCGAAGATGGCGAGCATCAGCGTCGAGCCCTCGAAGCTCACCATGCCGCTCAAAGGCGCGCAGCAGCTCAAAGTGACCGCGCATTACACGGACGGCAGCACACGTGATGTCACGAAGCGCGCTCTTTATGAGGCCAACGAAAAAGCGATGGCCGAAACGAGCGAAACCGGCCTCGTGAAGCTCTTTGATCTGCCGGGCGATGTCGCCGTGATGGTGCGCTATCAGGGCAAGGTCTCCACCTTCCGCGCCACGGTGCCGCTCGGCGCGCCTGTCGATAAACTTCCCGCTGTGTCCAACTTCGTGGACGATCTCGTCTTCGCGAAGCTCAAGACCATCGGCATGCCGCCGTCGGACATTGCCGACGACGGCACCTTCATCCGACGCGTCACGCTTGATCTCACGGGCCGCCTGCCCACCGCGGCGGAAATGAAGGACTTCATGGCTTCGAAGGACGCGAACAAGCGCACGGCGCTGGTCGATCGACTGCTGGAGAGTCCCGACTACGCCGAGTTCTTCGCGAACAAATGGAGCGCTCTCCTGCGCAACCAGCGCACGCAGCCCATCTACGCACGCGGCACCTACCTGTTCTGGCAGTGGATTCGCGACAGCATCGCGGACAACAAACCCTACGACCAGTTCGTGCGCGAGGTCATTGCCGCGTCCGGTGATCTCGACAACAGCCCGCCTGTCGCGTGGTATCGCCAGGTCAAGGAGCAGAAGCAGCAGATGGAGGACGTGGCGCAGCTCTTCCTCGGCACACGCATGCAGTGCGCGCAGTGCCATCACCATCCCTTCGAGAAGTGGAGCCAGCAGGATTACTATGGCTTCGCCGCCTTCTTCGCGAACGTCGCGCGCAAGCCCTCCACCTTCACCGGCGAGGAGTTGATCTACCACAAGCGCGGCATCGCGCAGACGCAGAACATCCGCACGAAGGAGAACGTCATGCCCACCAGCCTCGGTGGCAGCGCGTTGAAGCTCAAACCGGAGCAGGATCCACGCTTCGCACTCGCCGAGTGGATGAGCGCCAAGGACAACCCCTTCTTCGCGCACACGTTGGTGAACCGTTACTGGAAGCACTTCTTCAACCGCGGGCTCGTCGAGCCCGAGGATGACATGCGCGAGACCAATCCGCCGGTGAATCCCGAACTTCTCTCCGCGCTCGCCGCTGACTTCGTGAAAAGCGGCTACGACATGAAGAAGCTCATCCGCACCATCGTGACGAGCACGACTTATCAACTCAGCGCCGTGCCGAACGCGCACAATGCCAAGGACCGCCAGAACTTCAGCCGCTACTACCCGAAACGCCTCAACGCAGAGGTGCTCTACGACGCCGTGAACACGCTGCTCGATGTGGAGAGCAACTTCGCCGGTCAGGCCCCCGGCACCCGCGCCGTGGCTCTGCCGGACAACAGCTACAACCAAAGCACCTACTTCCTCAGCGTCTTCGGCCGTCCGGATTCATCCAGCGCCTGCGAATGCGAACGCACGCAGGAAGCCAGCCTCGCGCAGAGCCTTCACCTTTTGAATGCCGCCGAAATCCAGACCCAGCTCGCCCGTGGCAACGGCCGCGCCGACATGCTCACCAAGGACACACGTCCCGACGACGACAAGATCACCGACCTCTACCACATCGCCCTCAGCCGCGATCCGAACGCCCAGGAAGTTCAGTTCGCGCACGCTCATCTCGACAAGAAAACCGCCGGCAAAACCGGCGACGAGGCCTTCAAAGGCAAGAAGGAGGCCTACGAGGACATTCTCTGGGCGCTGCTGAACACGAAGGAGTTCTTGTTCAATCATTGAGAGCATGACTGCCTGGACCAGCATTCCAAACCAGGAGGAAGATGCCATCTGGAAGAAATTTGACTCGCGTTATGATTTCCGACCGAATGTATCAGAATTTCCGGGCATCAACGAGCCAACTCCTTCATTGACGTTTTCTATTGCCGCCGCTTTTGCTTCTCCGGTTGATGCTGAACAACTGACTCGCGATCTGGACGACGTGGCACTTCGTGTGTTTTCTTTTCTTGCTGGACCCGACGGTCGAATCATCGCCTTGGACTGGCAGCACGAGTGCTTTTACTTCAAACCTTCATTGTTTGATGGCGGTTGGGCTATTCCCGCACTCCCCAATGGTGATTACAGCATCTTTCTCTCCGAAGACATAAACGATGGTTGGTTTGGGCATCCTTGGGAGGAAACCATTTGTGTCTTCGGACACCGGGCAGTTGCGAGCCTTGATTCAAACCGACCACTATTGTTTTCGCCGATCCTTCGTCGGAACGGAAGGTCAATTATCTGACGTAGTATCATTCCGTTTAACCCATTATGCGCTACTCGCTGCTTCAGTTCGCCCTCCTCACCGTATTCAAGGCTTCAGCTTTTTCTCAGGCGACATTTCCGTCTCCTGCGCTCACAAGCATCTCACCGCTTGGAGGCAAACCGAATTCGACCATTGAGCTCACGCTACGCGGCACGGATCTCGATGGCCCGGCGTCCGTTTTGATCGGTGATCGTTCCATCGAAATCAAATCCACGACGAAGGTCGGCATTCCCCTTCCCGCCGATCTGCCCGTCGGCATGCATGACCTCCGGTTCGTCGGCCGCTACGGCGTCAGCAATCCGCGCGTCTTTGTCGTCACAAAATATGATGTTGTCGAATCACCCGGCACGAATGCGAAGCCGGACAAGGCGCTCAAGATCGCGGTCAACTCCGCCATCAACGGCGCGTTCAAGGCCACCACGCCGCATTGGTTCACTTTCGAGGCCAAAAAAGGCCAGTTCATCAACGCCAGCTTTTTTGGCCTGCGCCTGGACACGCGCACCGAGATTCTCGGCTCCATCACGGATGCCAGCGGCCGCGAACTCGCGCGCATGAAGCAGGGAGGCATGGCGTTCGCTCCGCCTGCCGATGGTGCTTACCACATGCAGATTCACGAACTCATGCACCGCACCGGAGACGAATTTGGTTTCTTCGGCACGCTGGAACTGGCCAAACCACCGGTGCTGGCAAAGTCAGGCGATGCCAAAACTGCAGCGCCGTCGGTCATCAAGCCCGGCGATGTCGTCCATGACACTTTCCCCGCGATGGGGCAGCCACGCGTCTTCGATCTCGCCTTCAAAACCGGAGACAAGCTCGTCATCGAGGTGCATTCGCATCAACTCGGCCATGACACCGATCCGCAGCTCGTCATCGAAAATCTCAAACCCGACGGCACCACCACGCCGCAGGCCGAAATCGCCGACGCACCGGCCATTTCGCCTGCGCCGAGCGTGGCGAGCGCTTTGGTGAACCGTGATCCGTCCTACGCCTACGAGGCGAAGGCTGATGGAACCTTCCGCATCTCGTTGAGCGACGCTTTCGCCACCACGCTGCCGTTTGAACTGCGCATTTCAAACGGCGCTCCGAAGAATCCTGAACTCGTCGCGATGAACGCCATCCTGCCGAAAGCCGCCAACGCCAAGACAGGCGAGGTCGGCAGCGCGAGTGTCTGCCGTGGCGGCATTCTCGCGCTCGAAGTGGCCGTGTTGAATCGCAACGCGCTGAGCGAACCCATCGAACTCAAAGCCGACAAACTGCCCGCAGGTCTCACTAGCCTCGGCGGCTTCATCGGCAAAGGCCAGTCGCTCGGCTACATCGCCTTCCAGGCCGCTGCCGATGCTCCTGCGGGCGCGGGCATCGTCAGCAGCATCGCCAAGTCGGCCAACGTGTGTTTTCCGCTCGCCGATGCAGCACGTGACAACCTCCTCACACGCGTCAGCGGTCCGCCCGCCATCGGTGTGAGCACCTTGAGCACACCCGCGCTCATCGTGACCGAGAAAACCGACATCCTCGAAGTCGCCGCCGACGCCAAGCTCGAGATTCCGCTCAAGGTCACGCGCCACGCCGAGTTCACTGATGCGATTAAACTGAAGGTTCTCGGCCTCATCGACGTCACGAAAGCTCCCGAAGTCGACATCCCCGCCAAAGCCAGCGCAGGCAAGCTCACGCTCGATGTGAAGACACTGAAGCTCGCGCCGGGCGAATACGGCTTCATTCTTCAGGGGCCGGCGAAGATGAAAGTGCGCCGGAATCTCGAAGAACTTGCTGTGGCCGAGGCTGATGTGAAAAAAGCTGTCGAAGCACAAGCCGCCGCCAAAAAGCAGCTCGATGCCGCAAACGCCGACACGACACCCAAGAAAGCCGAGCTCGTCAAAACCGCCACCGCAGCCGTCAAAGCCGCCGACACAGCCAAAACCGCCGCCGATAAAACCGTCAAAGACCTCACGGCCAAAGCCACTCCGAAGGAGGCGACGTTCATCGTCTACTCGAATCCGATCCGCGTGCGAGTGACCGAGGTGGCGAAGAAATGATATCAGCTTAGCGTGGCAGAACTGTCGTTCTCCTTTTCAATTTCGACGATCCTCTGCCACATAGCTAGGCGTGAAACTCCGGAATAGCCGGATTCTTGGGCGTCATTGATCTCAATTACTACCCACGATCCGTCCGTTCTCTGAGCCATGTCCACCACCACAAACGGCAAGTTCATGCGTCGTACAGCCTCACCTGCCATCTCGATGGCTGCCAGCCGTTCTTCATCTGTCCATTGGTATTTGGCAAAGTCAGCGAAGTATGGGCCGACCCCCCGCCAAATGTCCTTTCCACCAAAATGAACGAAATTCGAACGAAGCAGGAATGCGTTGTCCCATGTTCGCTTGGACGGGACGAAGTCGTTCAAAGCGGCGAATTACCACTTGTTGCCAGTGCAGCATGTGATCTTGAGAAAATGCTAATATGGCGTCGCGATACTCTGCCGGTCCATGAATGATTGAGAGGCTGGCTTGATGACGGCTTGTCTGCCGACTACCCTTGAGGAAAAGGGGCCAGCCAGCCAGTTCTCCTGCAATCTCCGCATCAGGCGCCGTTTCGAACCACCAGCTTTCAGGCGTAAGCCCTTGGAGTCGAGGATACCAGCGTGGCAGCTCGCTGCAAAGAGCGTGCTGTTCTGGCGAATGCAGCAACCGTACACCGAATTCCAGCAAGCCCATATAAAGCTGGTCGTAGTCGCTTACTGCTCCGAAACGCGCCACAGCGGTGACTTCATCGAGTCCAAACCGCGTATGCGTGCATGCCATCAACTGTTCAAACGCAAAATCATAGTTTGGCGAATCAATCTTCGCCTCTGCGATCCAGACAGTTCCCTCGATCCGGAAAACATCGATTTGACCAGGCTCATGCTGCATTGGGAACACTACTTCATCGGATGCTCCTTGAGCAACTGGTCCGTTGTGTAGAGCATCATGCGGCCGGGATTGGCGTCGCGGATGGCTTTGACATCGGCGGGCGTTACCGGATCAGCTTTATTGCCGAAATGATTGCGGACGAAGGTGAGGACGTTGGCGAGTTCCTCGTCTTTGAGCATGCCGGCAAACGGGGTCATCGGGACCTGGCCGTTGTATTCCTTGCCGCCGACTTTGATGGGGCCCATCAAACCATACATCGCGATCTTGATGAGGCGGTCACGATCGGTGGTGACCCACGGGCTGTTCACGATGCTCGGGAAGGCGGGATCGAGTCCTGCGCCGTTCGGTTGATGACAGGTGACGCAGTGGCCTTCGCGGAAATAGACTTCCTGACCGGCGGTGAACTGCGCCTTGGCGGCATCGCTGAGATGCGCGGGCGGCGGCACGGCTTTGTATTCGGGCTTCACGACTTCGATGACTCCATTGAGGCGGTCGGCGGCGGTTTGTGCGGCGGCTTTGTTCCAATCGTCGAGCGGCAGCTTCGATGCGATGGCGACGATGTTCTTTGCGGCGGGAATGTTCGGCAGCCAGCTCGCGGCGACGATGGCTTCGAGACGCACGCGGCCATGTTCATCGGCGGCGGCTTTTTCGAGCAGGGCGACGTGATCGGCGATGACGTGCGTGTTGTAGCGCAGCACACGCACAGCAGCGGCGCGGGCGTGGAAATCCCTGGAGGCGAGCATTTCGTGCAGCAGGCCTTCATCGACCTTGTTTGCGCCCCAGGTGACCCAGAGGGCTTCGAGCTTCGCATGCGTGTCACTTTGCTTCGCAGCCCAGGCTTTGACGGCAGGAACGACTTCGCTGGCTGGATGCGCGCGAAGTTCGCGACGCGTGCGGTAGCGAACACGCAGCTCGGGCTCTTTGAGGTTCTCAAAGAGTTGATCAAGCGAGGCGCCGGCGACGGGCACAGGCTTCACGAGCGGACGCGAAGGATAGGTGATGCGGTAGATGCGGCCGTGCACGTGGTCGCGCAGCGGGTCGCGCGCGTTGTGCTGCATGTGGCCGATGAGCACGTTGTGCCAGTCGATGACATAGAGGCTGCCGTCGGGTGCGAATTCGAGATCGACCGGACGGAAGTTGCCGTCCTTGCTGACGAGCAGGTCGTGGCGGTGATCGGTCTTCCAGCCGGTGCCGTCGTCCGCGATTTTCACCTGCTTGATGCCAAGGAAGCCGATGGCGTTGCAGTAGATGAGGTCGCCCTGCACTTCGTCGGGGAAGTGGCGTGAGGAAACGATCTCCAAACCGCTCGTTGGACGCACCTTGTGGTCTTTCGGGACGAGATCGGCGGCGGATGGTGTCTTGCTGCCAAAGGCGGGCTTCACTTCGACAGGCAATGCCCAGTTCATCGTGGTACCGGAGGTGTGGAGGAGGAAATCCTGGCCCCATTGATCAAAGACGAAGCCCCACGGATTCGGAATGCTCATCTGAATCGTGCGCTCGAGCTGGCCGCGCTGCGGGCTGTAACGATAGAAACCGCCATCGACGCAGCGCACGGGGCCGTAGGGTGTTTCAATGTTCGAGTGGAGGAAGATGCCTTCGCACATCATGAACGCACCGCTCGGATCGGCGGTGTAGGCGCTGACGGCGTGATGCGTGTCATGCGTGTCGAAGCCGCCGAGGATGATCTCCATGCTGTCGGCCTTGTCGTCACCGTTCGTGTCGCGAAGCAGCATGAGATTCGGTTCCTGCGAGACATAGACACCTTCGGGTTCGAGCTCGAATCCGATCGGCAGATGCAGCTTGTCGGCCCAAACGATTTCCTTGTCGGCCTTGCCGTCGCCGTCGGTGTCTTCGTAGATGAGGATCTTGTCATCCGGCTTGGCATCGCCGGGCTTGTAATGCGGATACGCAGGCATCGTGGCGACCCACAGGCGGCCCTTGTTGTCGAAGCTCATCTGCATCGGGTTTGCGAGGTTCGGGAACTCTTTTTCCGAGGCAAACATCTGCACTTTGTAGCCTTCCGGCACGGTGAGCGACTTCTCGGCCTCTTCGCCATAAAGATACTTCTCGCTGCCGTTCTTCACACTCGGCACATAGTTCGTTGGCACGGCAGGCAGCGCGTGCGTCTTGCTGTCATCGACCTTCAAATCGGTCGTCTTGCCAGCCGTGACTTTGTGGATCAAGTCATCTCGCAGCGCGGTCATCTCGCGCGTCTTCTGCACTTCGTCCGGATAGTTCTGCGGGCCATACGGATTGTAGCGACGGCCATGCGCATGCACGCCGTTGAGGATGTTGTAGTCGTTGTTCCACATCCAGTCCTTCTCCTTCACGGCGGCGTGAACGAGTTCCGGATCAGCCTTCGATTCGCGGCTCTGATGACCGTAGATGCCCGTGGCGAGCCATTCGGCGACGTGCTCGTAGCCTTTTTCTGTCGGCACAAAGCCGCCGGTGGTGAAGAACTCGCCGCCCTTCGCATAAACCTCCTGCGTCGGCGTGAAGAGGTCGATGTAGGTGAGCTTGTGCTTCTTCGCGACCTTCTCGATGGCGGCGGCGTAGAGCAGCAGATTCGAATTCTCGACATCACCCTTCGGCAGATCACGTTTTGCGCTCTGATTTTCATACGCGATGGGCGAGACGAGAACGACACGTGGCGCGGTCTTGCCGTTGTAGGCCTTGCTCAGCGTGTGGACGACCCATGCATCGAGCTCGGCCTCGAAGTTGTTCACCTTGCTCGGGCCGTCGAAGGACTCGTTGTAGCCGAAGAAACCGACGATCGTGTCCGCCTTCAGATGCGTGAGCCACTGGTCCGGCGTGGCGTAGAAGCCCTGGCCGTTGTGGATCGTCTTGTCCGGATGAAACTTCTCCGCACCGGGAAAGGCCCACTGTGACGCACGTGACGGATGCGGACGGAAGCCCGGCGTGTCGCCGACATGGCCCATGTTGCGAAAGAACAGATCGCGATCTGGATAGCGAAGCTGCAGTTCCGTCTCGATGCGGCTGTACCACGTGTCGCGCTCGGCAAGGCCGTTGCCGATAAGCACGATGTGCTCGCCCTTCTCCGGCGGTGCGACGCTTTGATTGCGCGCCTTCGTTGCTGCGGGTGGCTCCGCGGCGGGTTGATGTGGAGCGCCTGCGGGTTGTTCTTCCTTTTTTTTCTCAGCTTTCTTAGCACCACCCTTTTTGGCGGCGACTTCTTTGGGCTTGTCCTCAGGAAGTCCCATCGAAGGGCTGCTCCCGGTCGCAAAATCACCCGGCTTCAGATTGCGCTGCTTGAAGTAGCCCGCGTCCTTGATGAAACCGTAGAACGTCGGGTTGAAGGGATCGATGAAGGCCACATCGGCCTTCTCCGGCACGGGAAGACCGAGCAGGTGATGCGCGGCATTCACGATTAGGCGGCGCAGGTTTTCGTCCTGATAATCCACCGCCGCACCCATCGTCGTGCAGAATGAATGGCCCTTCGTGGTGCCGTTGGGTGCCGTGTAGTCGTGCAGCCAGGCGATGGGCTGCATGGGTACATTCTTGGGGCCCAGCAGGTTCTTCGATTTCGGATCGAGCGACTCGGTCACCGCGCCGCGCAGCAGGATCGTGTTGCCATCAGCCTTCACATCCGGCGCGCCATACACATCGCTCAGCGCGAAGATCTCGCCCACGCCACGCAACACTTCGTTTGATGCGTTGGCGGTCTCCACGACGCTGCGCGTGCCTTCCTTCTTGTGCGCGCCGTGATGGCTGACCCACTTCTCGCCGAGGATTTTCAGGCCAAACTCACTCCACTTGAAGTCACCCGTCTTCGCGCTGCCAGTGAACGCGTGCGTCGCCGTGCGGAAGCCGATCACCGGCTTCCCGGCGTTCAGAAACTTCGCGAAATGCGCCAGATCGGCGTCGGGTAACTGGCGAAAGCGCGTCCCGATGATCAGCAGGTCGGCGTCATCGAGCTTTTCAGTGCCGCGGATGTGCTTCTGGTTGTTCGGATCGATATATCCACCCGTTTCGTCCGTGGAGAACAGCACGATGCAGTTGAAGCCGTGCGTCTTCGCCAAAATCTTCGCCAGCATCGGCATCGACTCCTCCGTGCGGTATTCCTCATCGCCCGCGACCAGTACAATCGTCCTGCCCTTGCCCGCGCCGACGGGGTTCGCGGCCATTTCGAGATACTCCTGCGCGGACGCGACCGAACTGAGGAGTGCGAGTGAGAATACGAGGTGCTTCATGGTTGGGAAAAACGGGCGGGAGCCGATATACCGCATCAGCGGCCAAAACCGGACAAAAAAAGTGGGTGGCCCGCCATTTTGCGGGCCACCCACGGATGATGTCTAAAACCTCAACGAAGCTTTACTTCGCGTGCAGCACGCCGCGCATGATGATGCCGTGGCCGGGGAAGGAGCAGACGAAGGGGTAGTCGCCAGCGGTGGGGAGGATGAATTCCAGCACTTCCTCTTTGCCCATGTCGAGGAGCTTCGTGTGGTGCAGAATGTCGTCGCCGGGCGGGATAAAGCCTTTTTCGAAGCCGGCGGCGCCCATGACGATGGCGGCATTCATCACGGCGTCGGCCTTGCCGGGCTTGGTGACGAGGAGGTTGTGCGGCATCACGTCGGTGTTGGCGAAGGTGAGCTTGATCTTCTTGCCGGCCTTCACGTTGAGCTCCTTCACGTCATACATGAGACGCTCGCGGATGGTGGCGACGCGGATGGTGGTCAGATCGGAGGTGTCGCTGAGAATGCCGGACTTTTGGGCCTTCTCTTCGACTTCGCCGGCGATGACGCCGCCTTTGGTGCTGGCTTCGACGTTGAACCAGAGCTGCTGCACGACGTTCGCGGCGTTGCGGGCGTGAAGTTCGGGCGAGGTTTGCAGTTTGGCGAGCAGCGCGGTGTCGCGCACGTTGTGCTGCTGGTGAATCCAGAGGGCTTCGAGCAAATGGTGCGCGTCTTCCTTCTTCGTGGCGTCGAACTGCTTCATCCATTGCTTCGTGGCGGCGATGACTTCGGCGGTGGGGCGCTCGCTGAGCTCGACGCGGGTGCGATGGCGCACGCTGTCGGTCGGGTGCTTGAGGTTTTCGAGCAACGCCGGGATGGGCTGGCCGTCGATGGCGACCGGCTTTTGCAACTCGCGGCCTTTGGCGGTCATGCGGTAGATGCGGCCGTGTTTGTGGTCGCGGTTCGGGTCGCGCACGTTGTGCTGCATGTGACCGATGATGACGTTGTGCCAGTCGGCGATGTAAAGAGCACCATCTTCGCCGAAGACGGCATCGCTGGGGCGGAAGTTCTTGTCGCCGCTCATGAGAAGGCCGCGGGATTTGTCCTCGGTGACGGTGCCGTCGGCTTGCGTGACCTTCACGGTGAGTTCAGCGCCTGCGGGTTCGCCCCAGACGCTGGCTTTTTCCGCGTCGCGGGCCAGGTCGTAGTGCTTGATGCCGAGGAAGCCGATGACGTTGCAGATCAGGAAGTCGCCCTGCATGTCCTCGGGGAAGTGCGTGCTGCTGACGATCTCGCTCGCGGTGACGGGGCGGACTTCCTTCTTGAGCAGTTCATACATTTTGAAGCCATTGCCTTCGGGACGGACTTGATAAGCGCGACCGCCGGTGCCGTCGGTGGCGTAATGATAGCCCCAGGTGTCAAAGGCGATGCCGTGCGGGTTCGGCGAGTTGTCGGCGTGTTTCGCGATGGTGAAGCGACGCGGATCAAAGCGATACATGGCGCTCGTGCCGGTCTGCAACGATGGGCCCCATGGATGCTCGTGATTGTGCACCATGAAGACGCCGCTCTGCCAGTAGATGCCGCCATCGGGGCCCATGATGAGGTTGTTCGCGCCGTGATGCGTGTCGGCGAAATCGACGCCCTGCAGCATGATCGTGCGCACGTCGGCCACGTCGTCGCCATCGGTGTCTTTGAGGAAGATGATGTCCGGGGCGCAGGTGACGATGACGCCGCCATTCCAGAACTCA
>JAXMHS010000004.1:0-695189 GCA_046346695.1 Verrucomicrobiaceae bacterium
CCCCGCAGGATACCCAGGCATCTGCGGCGGATACCCATGCGCCATCGGATACCCCGGCGGATACCCAGGCATCTGCGGCGGATACCCAGCCGGCGGCACATACCCCGGCGGCAACGGCTGCGTCGCCCCAGGCTGCGGCGGCTGCGGTGGAACAGATGACGGCGGCTGGTTTCCTGAGGGTGGGTTCATGAGAGTGTCGGATTATTGTTCTCAGAATACATGACGGTAACTGCTTGCGACAACATGATTTTTAACAACGGCTGCCTTCTGTCGATTTTTGGGGATTGGCGACGATGACTTTTGTCCGCTTCACGAGCCCGGATCGGGATTCCACGACATGTAGCCGCGGTGGATGTGCTGGATGTTTTTGAAGCCGATATCCTTCAGGCGTGCGACAGCCTTGCGGCTGCGGAAGCCACCCGCGCAGTAGACGAGCACGGGCTTTTCCTTGTCGAGCTTGGTGACCTTGGCGTCGAAGGCTTCGTCGCTGATGGAAATGTTGACCGCCTTTGGCAGCGCACCACCTTCAAACTCGCCTGCAGAGCGGACATCGAGGACCTGGGTTTCGGGATGTTCTCGCAGCCACACGTTTGCCTGATCGGCGTTGAGGTTGGCACACACACAGCCAGGGGCGGCTTTGAAAAGCCGGCGGTCCCAGCCGCCTTCATACCAATACCAGCCGCCGATGACGACAATGAGAATGACAATAGTCCAGATCATGGCCCTCATGCGCCTCCGAGCTTCTTCACCTGCTGGGAGAGGCGTTTGAGGAGGTTGTTGCACACGTTGTCGCACAGGTCGGTGATGCCTGGGTCGGCAATGAAGCAGATGACGGTCAGGCCCTCCTTGCGACGGCCGACCATCCCGGCATCGACGAGCGACTGCACGTGGCGGGAGACATTTGCCTGGGTGAGACCCGTGGCCTCGACGATCTCGGTGATGTTCTTCTCACCTTCCTCCAGGGCGCGCAGGATTTTCAGGCGGCTGGGTTCGGCGAGCGTGCGGAACCAAGAGGCGATCAAAGCGAGCGCCTCATCGGTGACCGGCGGCAGGGATTTTTTTCGTGCGGCGGGCATGATGTCAAAAAGGGTTTGCAGACACTTACTATATGCGTATAGACTCATACAGTTGTGAATGATTATCCGTCAGAAGTCCGTTCCGTCAATCTTGAATCCATCACCACCATGAAACTCGAAAATGCCATCCGCGCCCTCGCCGGCACCTTCATCCTCATCAGCCTCGCCCTGGCACATTACGTGAGTCCGAACTGGCTCTGGTTTACCGCCTTCGTCGGCGCGAACCTCCTGCAGTCCGCCTTCACCGGCTTCTGTCCAGCGGAAATGGTGCTCAAAAAGCTTGGCGTTGGCGGCTCGTGCTGTTCAAAGTCCTGAGCAGCGTCAATGCCGTATCCATCCAACGCCATGAAACGACTTCTCCCGATTCTATTCCTTGCTGCCTGTGGCAAACACGACCCGGCGCAACACACAGTTTCCGATCTTCCAAGCATCGCCGTGAAGGTGCAGGCTGCAAAGCTGGCGCCGCACACCGCGTCTGAAGAGGTCGTGGGAACGGTGCGCTCGAAATTGCGCGCCATGGTCGAGGCCAAGGTCAGCGGGCGCGTGCTCGAATACACCGCCACGCCCGGCGCGATGGTGAAGGCGGGCGATCTGCTGGCGCGGCTCGATGTGCAGGAGATTCAGGCAAAGGTCGATCAGGCCAAGGCGATGCTCGACCAGGCCAATCGCGACTTTGACCGCCAGAAGCAGCTCATCGCCAGCAACGCGACCACACGTCAGGAATACGATGCCGCCGATGCCCGCGTCAAAGTGGCGACCGCCGCCGTGAGCGAGGCAGAAACGATGCTCGGCTATGCCAAGGTCACCGCGCCCTTCGATGGCGTGGTCACACGCAAGCTTGCCGATGTGGGCGATCTCGCCATGCCGGGCAAACCCTTGCTTGAGATTGAAGCTCCGACTGCACTGCGATTCGAAGCCGATCTGCCGGAGGCGATTCTCGATCGCGTCACGATGGGTGCGAAGATGCAGGTGAAGGTCGCCTCCGTTTCAGGTCCGCTCGAGGCTGTCGTGAGCGAGATCGCACCCGTGGCCGATCCGGTGAGCCGCACGTTTCAGGTGAAGCTCGATCTGCCAAAAGCAGACGGCCTGCGCACCGGCCAGTTCGGTCGCGTCTCGGTACCTGTGGCTGAAGTGAAGCTTCTGCTTGTTCCCAAAAGCGCCGTGATGAAGCGGGGGCAGATGGAACTCGTGTTTGTCGCGAAGGATGGCAAAGCGTCGCTGCGTCTGGTCAAGACCGGCAAGTCGCTCGACGGCCAGGTGGAGATTCTTTCCGGTCTCGAAGAAGGCGAGCTGGTCGTGATCAGCGACGTGACGAAAATCGCCGATGGCCAACCCGTGACGATCCAGCCATGAGCGAGCCTTCATCCAGTCATCTCGGCATCGCCGGTCGCATCGCCGCGTCGTTCATCGACTCCAAGCTGACGCCGCTCGTTGTTATCGCATCCGTGCTCCTCGGTGCGGCGGCCATCGTACTGCTGCCTCGCGAGGAAGAACCGCAGATCAAGGTCCCGATGGTCGATGTCATGGTTTCCATGCCCGGTTCAACGGCGAAGGAGATCGAGGAACGTGCGACACGGCCGATGGAGAAGCTACTGTGGGAGATTCCCGGCGTCGAATACATCTACAGCACGTCGAGTGACAGCCAGAGTCTGGTCATCGTGCGTTACAAGGTCGGAGAAGATCCCGAGCGCAGTCTGTTCAAGCTCACCGAAAAACTGCGCTCGAACTTCGACCGCATCCCGATGGGCGTCACGATGCCGCTCATCAAGCCGAAGAGCATCGATGATGTGCCGATCCTCGCACTCACCTTCCACAGTGACCGTTACGATCACCTCACGCTGCGCCGGCTCGCCGCGCAGGTTGAGGAGTCCGTCAAACAGGTGCCGCTGGTGGCTGAGACGACGTTGCTCGGTGGATCGCGTCGCGCCGTGCGCGTGATGCTTGATCCGGTGAAACTCGCCAGCCGCAATCTGAGTCCCGCGGGCCTGGTGCCGATGCTACAGCAGGCAAACCGCCAGTTCCGGGCGGGAGGACTCACCACCGGCAATAACGAAGTGCTCGTCGAAACCGGTGCCTTCCTCAAAACTGCCGAAGACGTCGGCAATGTTGTCATCGGTGTCTTCAGCGGGCGTCCGGTCTATCTGCGCGAGGTCGCGGATGTGCTCGATGCGGGCGAGGAGCCGACGCAATACGTCTTTCACGGTACGAAGACCAAGGAAGAGCCCGCCGTCACTCTCAGCATCGCCAAACGCCCCGGCGCCAATGCGATCAGCGTCGCCGACGAAGTGCTGCGCAAGGTGGACACGCTCAAGGGATCGATCATTCCCGCTGATGTGACCGTGAGCATCACGCGCCACTACGGCGAGACGGCGGCGGAGAAATCGAACGAGCTGTTGTTTCACATGGGCATCGCCGTCTTCAGCGTGGCGATCCTGATCTGGCTCACGCTCGGCTGGCGAGAATCGGGAATCGTCGCCGTGGCCATCCCGGCCACGCTGGCGCTCACGTTGCTCATTTTCTACCTCTACGGCTTCACGCTGAACCGCATCACGCTCTTCGCGCTCATCTTCAGCATCGGCATCCTCGTCGATGACGCCATCGTGGTCGTTGAGAACATCGTGCGTCATTTCCACCTGCCGCAAAACAAGGGACGCAACTGGTCTGCCATCGCCGTCGAAGCCGTGGGCGAAGTCGGCAATCCGACCATCCTGGCCACCTTCGCCGTCATCGCCGCCGTGCTGCCGATGGCCTTCGTCGGCGGCCTGATGGGGCCTTACATGCGGCCGATTCCGATCGGTGCGAGCGCTGCGATGTTCTGGTCGCTGCTCATCGCGTTCATCGTCACGCCCTGGGCTTCGATTCGCATCCTGCGCTGGGGGAAGAAATATTCCAAGCTCACCGAGGGCGAGGCATCCGCCGCGGATCTCGCGCATCACAACGCCAGCGAGCATCCCGAGGACTTCTTCACGAAGCTCTACCGGCGCATGATGGGACCGCTTATTCATCACACTGGCTGGCGCTGGATGTTCCTCATCGGCATCATCGTGTTGCTGCTCGCATCGATGGCGACTGTCGGCATCGGCTGGGTGAAGGTGAAGATGCTGCCGTTCGACAACAAGAGCGAGTTTCAGGTCATCCTGAACATGCCGGAGGGCACTTCATTGGAGCAGACCGCCGCCGTTGCTCGTGAGATGGCGGCGGCGATCCGCACGGAGCCAGAAGTCACGAATTATCAGGTCTATGCCGGCGTCGCTTCGCCCTACAACTTCAACGGCCTCGTGCGTCACTACTTCATGCGTCGCGGAGCGAACGTGGCGGACATCCAGGTGAATCTCGTCGGCAAACACGAGCGCAAGGCGCAGAGCCATGACATCGCCAAACGTGTGCGGCCAGCAGTCGCCGCCGTCGCGGAACGTTACGGTGCGCGCGTCGCCATCGCCGAAGTGCCACCCGGACCGCCTGTGCTGCAAACACTCGTCGCGGAGATTTACGGGCCAGATGATGAATCGCGGCTCAAGCTCGCGGAAAAAGTGAAGACCATCTTCAAATCCACGCCCGGCGTTGTTGACGTTGACTGGTATATCGAGGCCGACCAGCAGAAGGCGCGCTTCATCATCGACAAGGAAAAAGCCGCGCTGCACGGCATTAGCGCCGCCACGATCTCTCAGACACTCAAGATCGCCGTCGATGGCGAGACGGTCGATCTGCTGCATCAGCCTGCCGAGAAGGAGGACGTGAACATCCGTCTCGAACTCCCACGCAGCGCCAAAACCACCCCCGAAGAGCTTCTCGCACTTCGCGTGCGTTCCGGTGATGCGAATGCACTGCCTGAACCCGGTGCATCCGGCTCGCCGCTCGTGCCTTTGCGCGAACTCGTGAAAGTCGAGCAAGTCACCGTCGAGAAGAGTCGCTATCACAAGAACCTCATGCCCGTGACATACGTCATCGGCGATGTGGCAGGCGTCGTCGAAAGCCCCGTGTATGCCATCTTCCAGATGAACGAGGCGCTCAAGAAGCTCGACACGCGCGAGTTAGGAGGCAGCGGCGCTGAATTGAAAATCCTCAATGCCGCGATGCCCTTCAGCGACGAACAGCCGTCGATGAAATGGGATGGCGAATGGCACATCACCATCGAGGTCTTCCGCGATCTCGGCGCGGCCTTCGCCGCGTGTCTGATCCTCATCTACGTGCTCATGGTCGGCTGGTTCCGCAGCTTCCTGACACCGATGATCGTCATGGTGGCCATTCCGTTCTCGCTCGTGGGCATTTTGCCCGCGCATGGCCTGCTCGACGCTTTCTTCACCGCCACGAGCATGATCGGCTTCATGGCCGGCGGTGGGATCGTGGTGCGAAACTCGATCATCCTTGTCGATTTCATCGAACTGCGAATCAAGGAAGGCATGCCGCTGAGCGAAGCCGTGATCGACGCCGGAGCCGTGCGCTTCCGCCCGATGCTGCTCACTGCGATGGCTGTCGTCGTCGGAGCGGCCGTGATCCTAGCCGATCCCATCTTCCAAGGCCTCGCTATCGCACTCATGGCCGGTGAAATCGCCAGCCTGTTCATCAGCCGCATGGCCGTGCCGGTGCTCTACTTCATGGCAAACAAGCATTCCCACCCTGAGCCAGCTCGTCAGCGAGCATGAAAAAAGCGGCATTCCGTTGCCGGAATGCCGCCGAGATTGGTTGGATTGGATTGTGCGCTCAATTAGTAGCGATCGCGGCCACCGCCGCCACCACCACCGTAGCCGCCGCGCCCACCGCCGCCTTTGCCACCGTAGCCGCCGCGACCACCACCACCGCCATAGCCACCGCTGGGGCGCTCTTCTTTCGGACGGGCTTCGTTGATGCTCAGGTTTCGACCACCGTACTCCTTGCCGTTCAAGCCGCGGATAGCCGCGTCCATAGCGTTACTGGAGTCCATGGTCACGAAGGCGAAGCCGCGAGGACGTCCGGAATCGCGGTCAATTGGAAGGAAGACATCGGTCACGCCGCCGTATTCAGAGAAAAGGCTGGTGATGTCTTCGGAGGTGGCACTGAAGGGCAGGTTGCCCACATACATTTTGGTATTCATATCTATTTTGGGTTCGGTCAGCCTGCGCCAAGGCTGTGAGCAAGTTCCGTTGTCGGATTTCAGAACACCAAAGAATCAACCTGATGAGCAACTTGTTTTGGCCTTTATCAGGTTAACGTGCAAGGCCTCTGTCGTCTGCTTTTCAGGAATAGCAACCAATAGTTTGGCGGGCCGCCTCAACCCTGACGTGATTCTGTCCCGTCAATGATCAGTCCGGCGGGCGGAATCGGCCCTGCGGCCATGCCCGCCTCGCCAAGCGGCACGTTCTGCTGCGAGTCCGGCTTCAAGCCAGTCCCGCGAATGTTGATGATCTTCTTCATCAGATCGAACCAAAACTGCGCACCCAGCGCTGCTGCCGCACCTGCCATGAGCCAGCCTAGCAGGCTTTCGAAAAAGCTGCTGATTGGATGCTGTTTCCAGATTTGGGCTGTTTTTTCGTTCCAGCCGATGGGGAAGCCGGCCTCGGAGAAGTCTTTCATCACATCGCGCAGCACGGCCCTTGAAGATTCGGACTCCTGGGGGCCCATTTTGGCCACCAATTCTCCTTCCGCCCTGGCCACCGCCTCGGCTTTCTGCACCAGCGCGGCTCTGAGGTCGTCATTGGTCGAAAGCGCGCGTGTCATCGCCACCACGTTGAGGTTGCAGGCAATCGCAAGGACCAGGCCAAGACCAAAGTTCCACACTTGCGTGAGCCGCTTGTACCAGCCTGTCGTGCGGTTCATCATCGCATCAAACCACTGTCCGGCAAGGAATTGGAACACGCCCATCGGCTCCTGTCCGGGCAGCAGGTTGCGCTCGGCGTCGCGGCTCAATGCTTGAAGGGTGCCGCGGGTCTCCGCTGGCAGTTGAGTGATGCCTGATCGAATCTGCTCCCAGCGCGTCTCAGCCTGCGCTTCCGTGCCCTTTGTTTCCAGAAGATCCATCAATACCTGGCCGAACTGCCCGCTGGAAAGGTAGGAGGGAAAATGCTTTGCCACGCTGTCGTCTGCCGTGGTGTGGCGGTGCATGCTGACCATCAGGGGATGCTGCACGAAATCCTTCAGTGGCTCCGCGTCCTTTCCGTGCCCTGCATTCGGCATCAGATGGGCCAGCGCCTTCCACAGCATCTTTCCACGTGCGTTGCTCCATGACAGAATCATCTCGCTTGTCGTCGAGACGAGCACGCTGAACAGAAAGAAGATGAACGAGAGACCAAGGGCGACGTCGAGAGTCTGGAGCATAAGGGAAGTTCAAGGTTCCAAGTTTCAGGTTCCAAGTCCTTCGTGGCACTCTTGTGCCCAACTTGAAACTTTAAACCTGAAACTTGGAACTCCGGCGGTCAGTGCATCTCCACTTCGCAGTGGCCGAGGCCGCCGCGGTAGTAGTTGAACTGCACATTTGGGTGTTCGGCGAGGAGGGACATCGGCACGGAGCTGTCCGCCATGCGCTTCGAGATCATCAGCGCGGTCAGGCGCTGGCCCAGCGGATTGTCGTGCATGCCCGCGTGCCAGATGCTGACTTTTTCAGCCATCCACGTCTCCTTCGGGCCGACTGTGATCGCCATCTTCGGCACCATGGTGATGTTGCCACCACCGGAAGTGCGGGCATTCTGCGCCAGTGTCACGGGATGCAGTTCAACCACACGAGTGCTGAGCTTGCGATACTCCGCTGGCGGCGGCGGCTCGTTCTTCCATTTGCCAGCACGCTTGAGTGGATCATTGAAGGCCCAGTGCTTGATGTCGCCCTGGCCGCCCTGCATCACCACGCAGCGGACACCGCTTTGCCAGCTCTTCACGTATTCGGTCACGTCGGCTTTCGGGAAATGCAGATGCGAGTCCGGCATGCAGAGCTTCTTTTGCATGCGATCAAAGCACATCTCGCGATCCGCACGTTCAAAGGACAGCGGGTGCTCCATGCTCACTTCTTTCTTCGTGTTCTCGTCATACCACTCGTCCATGCCCCAAAAGTGGCCGTCCTTGATTGAGATGCCCAAGTCGTTGATAAGTCGTGCGACGAGTGGAAGCTGCTCTGTCGGACCGATGGGGCCACAGATGCCGGTGGGATTGTCTGGCGTGGCCTGGCGCCAGGCGTGAATGTATTCCAGCGCCTCCGCGAGGTAAAAATCCTCCAGCGTGTCATACATCACTACTTTGAAACCAGGCCGTGTGAGCTGCCGCAGATCGCGTTCGGTGAGCCGTGCGGCGTCGTTGATCAGATCGAAGTCCAAGGTGGTGTAGTCCCACCAATCTGGGGCGATGTGGCTGAGTTTTCGCGGCATGGCTGGATTGGGTTGTGGGGTGATTGTCAGGGAAAACCACCGGTTTGCCAAGAGATCATCGTGCGAAGCGAAAAATTTCTTCGCACGGGCCATCGCCTCACGCTACCAGCATGCATGGACGACGCCACGATGCTCAACCACCCCGACGCCCTCACCCGCCTGCGCTATGTGGTGCACCGGCTGCGTGCGCCCGGGGGCTGCCCGTGGGATCGGGAACAGACGCACGAATCGCTCATTCCGCACGTCATTGAAGAAGCCTACGAGGTCGCCGAGGCCATCCGCGGAGGCGATCCGGCCCTGATTTGCGAGGAACTCGGCGATTTGCTGCTTCAACCCGTACTGCATGCCGAGATCGCAAACGAGATCGGCGCCTTCAATCTCGACCGCATGGCCAACGAACTCACCGACAAGCTCATCCGCCGCCATCCGCATGTCTTTGGCGAAACCACGGCCGCGACGAGCGATGCAGTGCTCACGCAGTGGGATGCGATCAAGCGCCAGGAAAAAGGCACGCAGCACGAAGGCATGCTCCACGGTGTCGGCAGTGGCCTTCCAGCGCTCATGCGTGGCCAGAAGCTGCAAAAGAAGGCCGCCCGCGTCGGTTTCGACTGGCCTGACGCCGCGCCAGTGTTCGACAAAATCCGCGAGGAGACCGCCGAGCTCGAAGCCGCCGTCCAAAGCGGCGACAAAGCTCACATCGAGGAGGAAATCGGCGATCTGTTCTTCAGTGTCGTCAATCTCGCCCGCAAACTCGGCGTCGAATCCGAATCTGCCCTCGCCGCCGCGAACGACAAGTTTGCGAAACGCTTCCACGCGATGGAAAACCATCTGCGCGAGCAGGGCAGGGAACTTGGCAAGCTCACGCTGGCTGAAATGGACGAGGCGTGGGACGCGGTGAAGAAGTCAGCCGCCTGATTCAATGGATCTTGGCAACTTTTCGTTTCCCAAACTCTGGGCGCAGGTGCGCTCGAAGTCGTGGTTGTGGCTGTTTCGACGGCAGCAGATCGACGAGGGCGGACGGTTGCTGAAGCATGGCGATGTTGGCCTCGCAGGGGTGCATGTGTGCTCGGACGACGAGGTGGAGATCATCGCGGGTGTGGGTGCAGGCTTGTTCAACACGGCTTCGGTGACGGTGCATCTGCGTCTGCGGGACGATGGCTCGCTGGCGATGACATCGCATTGTACCTGCGTGCAGGGATCGCTCTGCCAGCATGCGGCGGCGATGATGCTGATGCTCGACATCGAAGAGGGACGCCAGCGAATCGAGAACATGGCGCGGGTGCAGGATAAAACATCGCCATCGCCACAAATGCCGGGCGTGGAGTTGGAGATCAAAGAGGAATTGCCACCTTCAGAACCCAATCCGGTGCTTGTCGTGCGGCGCATCCCCGTTGAGGTGCCGCAGATCACAGCGAAGCGTGGCATCGGTGGCTGGGAACCCCGGAACGTCGCGATTGCGCAGCCCTTCGCGGAGTATGAAGGCTGTCCGCGTCGTTTCGAGATGCTCGTACGCAGCCCGGCGCATCAGTGGACAGATGAAAACGGCGTGAAGCAGACCGTGGTGCGCAATCTGCGCTCGGAACGGCTGCTGCTGACGGATTTGTCATCGCTCGGTTTCAAACCGTTCGCCGAGGCCATGCCGGGCGCGAAGGCGGAGGAGTCCACGCTCGGCTTCATGGCGGCTCCTGGCGACCAGGCGTTGTTCTGGGCGCAGTTTCTCCAGGATCAGACGAAAAAGCTGCGTGAAACCGGCTGGCGTGTCGAAGTGGCGGAGGACATCGGCTTTCAAATCCACGAAGCAGGCGAGGATGACTGGTTCAGCGATCTGCAAGGTGACAAAGGCGGCAGGGACTGGTTCTCGCTCGATCTCGGCGTCGAGATTGAAGGCCGCCGCATCTCCCTGGTGCCGCTGTTGGTCGATTGCATCGACCAGGGCCTCACCGCGGCCGTTTTGGAGAAAAACCTCGATCAACGCTTCCTGCTCTCGCTCGGCGGCGAGCGTGATGACGTGCTCTCCGTGCCCGCGGAACGGCTTCTGGTGCTGCTGCGCTTCTTTGATGAACTGCTCTCGACACGTCCGGTGCGCAAAGACGGCAAATTGCAGCTCGACAAGCTCCGCGCCGCACAGCTCGCCACGCTCGATGGACTGCCGATTCGCGCTCCAGCGGAGCTTTCGGCTCTTTCGCAGCAGTTGGAGAACTTCCAGCGCATCACGCTCATCGACCCGCCGAAGTCGCTGAAGGCCAGTTTGCGCGATTATCAGCGCGAGGGTGCCTCGTGGATGCAATTCCTGCGCGAATTCGGCCTGCACGGCATTTTGGCCGATGACATGGGCCTGGGCAAAACGCTGCAAACGCTGACGCACATCCTCATCGAGAAGGAAAGCGGCCGCATGGAGCACCCGTGCCTTATCGTGGCCCCGACAAGCGTTTTGCGGAACTGGATCAACGAATCGATCAAGTTCACGCCGACGCTGAGCCTGCTGCTGATGCACGGGCAGAGCCGGAAGAGCGATTTCAAGTTCCTGAAGCAGTATGATCTCGTCGTGACGAGCTATCCGTTGCTCGTTCGCGATGCGGAAATCCTTGGTGAGCAGCAGTGGCACATCGTCGCGCTCGACGAGGCGCAGAACATCAAGAACCCGAAGAGCCTCGCCGCGCAGGTGTGCGGCAGTTTGAAGGCCAGACACCGCCTATGCCTCACCGGCACGCCGATGGAAAACCATCTCGGCGAGTTGTGGAGCCTCTTCCACTTTCTCATGCCCGGCCTACTGAGCGATGCGGACACATTTCGACAGCATTATCGCAATCCCATCGAGCGCGATGCCGATGCGGATCGCCAGAGGCAGCTCAGCACACGCATCCAGCCGCTCATGCTGCGCCGCACAAAGGACGCGGTGGCGAAGGAACTGCCGCCAAAGACGGAGATCCTGCACAACATCACGCTCGGCAAGGAACAGACCGATTTGTATGAGACGATCCGCGCCGCGATGGACAAACGCGTGCGTGAGGCTATCGCCGTGAACGGTTTGGATCGCTCGCAGATCGTCGTGCTCGATGCGTTGCTGAAGCTCCGCCAAGTCTGTTGCCATCCGAAGCTGCTCAAACAGGAAACCGCGCAAAACGTCGAGGAATCGGCCAAGACAGCCTACTTGATGGACGAGGTGCTGCCCGAGTTGATCGAGGAAGGCCGCCGCATCCTCATCTTCTCGCAGTTCACCGAGATGCTGGCACTCATCGAGGCCCGATTGAAGAAGGACGGCACGCCTTTCGTAAAGCTGACCGGCAGCACGAAGGACCGCGAGACACCGATCCGCGAGTTCCAGACCGGCAACGTGCCTGTTTTCCTGATCAGCCTCAAAGCCGGTGGTTCAGGGCTGAACCTGACCGCCGCAGACACGGTCATCCATTACGATCCGTGGTGGAATCCGGCCGCCGAAGCGCAGGCGAGCGACCGCGCGCACCGCATCGGCCAGACGAAGCCTGTCTTCGTCCACAAGCTCATCTGCGAAGGCACCATCGAGGAACGCGTCGTCGCGATGCAGCAAAAAAAGGCCGCGCTCGTCGAGGGCCTGCTCACCGGTCGCACCGACAAGCTCCAGCTCACGCAGGCGGACATCCAGGCGCTCTTTGCGGTGGAGTGAGTCAGAGAGTCAAAAAGCCCTGCTCGTCGAGTTTTGCGCCCGGCAGTGTGACGACGCTGTCGTTGTCCGGTGACAATCCGCGGATGCGAAGGCCGCTTTCACCGGCTTCGACGAACAAGCCTGTCAGCAAACGGCCCAGCGAGTTTGCCTTGCGCCCCAACTGACCGCCTTGCTCGTTCGAAGGCAAGGGGGGATCAGGAACTTCGGTGCTGACGAGAAATTCGGTGCCTGCGTCGATGTAACCATGAAGTGCCTTTGTGTCGGAGGGCAGGGGGGCAGTGTCACTGTCGAGGCAGAAGGCGAGGCGCTCATGACCGGTGAGTTTGGAAAGATTGTGGCGCGTGCTGAAGGCGACGATATGCGTGGCGTGGGCTTCGTCGGCGTGGTCGATGAACTTGGATCCGGGAATCAACTGCGTGAGCGCCTTGACGGTGCGCGTGATGATGCTGTTCGCGGGTTCGAGGCTGAGAAACACATCGCCCGGACGATGCCATTCGACCTCGCTGAGTCGCAGGGCGTTGCTGAAGGCAGGAAGATCGTCATGCATCTCCTGCCATGTCTGGCGGGCGAGCAATGCCTCGTTGCCCATGTGGAGCATGGCGTCACGGACCGCATCGGTCGAGGCATCGCGTGCGGAAATCGGCCCGCCAAACCTGACGCTCACCGGATAGCGCAGACGGCGCGGCATTTTGGTGAAGAAGCGTCCGCCTTGGAATGAGAAGATGCTGCCGTAGAGGCCGTCGAGATACACAGGCACGACTTGCGCGCCGCCCTGCCGCGCCATGAGTTCAAAGCCTTTGCGCAAGTTGTTGATCATACCGTGCCGCGTGATCTGGCCTTCAGGGAAGAGGCAGACGACCTCGCCCTCCGCAAGCGCCGTGGCGACAGAGCGAATGGCATCCTTTGCGCGAGTGGGCGAGATCGGCACAGTGCCGACGAACCGAAGGAAACCATTCATCCACCAGACCTTGTAGAGCACGTCCCACATGACGAAACGCACCGGCCTGCGACAGGCTGCAGCGATGACGAGCGCGTCCACGTAGCTGACGTGATTCGAGAGCAGCAGCACGCCGCCTTCTTTCGGCACACGGTCCTCGTAAAAGGGGCGAATTTTATAAATCAGACGAACGATGGCGAGCGTGATGAAGCGCACGAGATCCTGCGGCAGCAGGCGCATGGTGTAAACGGCGGCCGCAAAAGTGGGAATGGCCAGCAGCAGGAACTGTGTGGAAGCCGGCAGTTCACAGTCCTTCATCACGGCGACAATGGCCACCGCGACAAGTGTGCCGAGGCAGTCCATCAAGTTCATGCCGGCGTGAATGCGTGCCTTCTGATGCTTTTCGGCCTTGTCCTGTGCAAAAGCATAGAGCGGGACCATGAAGCAGCCGCCTGCTGCCCCGGTGAAAATGATTCCAGCGTACATCCAGGTGCTGCCGAGAGGGGCGAGGCCGGACCAAATCAGGCCGGCGACGAGGCCGAACCCCCCGAGAGGGATCAACCCGAGTTCGATGCGGTTTTTGCTGACATGCGAGGCGAAAAAGCTGCCGCTGATGACCCCGATGCCGAGAATGCCGGCGACTTTCGCGAGTTCCATCGGTCCGTCGCCACCGCCGGTGTCGGGATGCAGTTCCTTCGTGAGCGTGACGAGGATGAAACTGAGCGCGTTCGAAATGAACCAGAAGTAAGTCACGCCGAGCGCGGCGAGGCGGATGGAACGGCGACGGAAAACAATCTTGAGGCTCTCGAAGTGTTCCAGTGCCATGCCTTTGCGCCAGTGCACCTCGGAATGAGAAGGCGTTTTTTGAATGCAGATGGCGGCGATCAATTCGCCGATGCCAAGGATGCTGATGATGATCAGCGGCCATAAGGCTGACATCCATGCGTCGCCGGTTTTTTCATACTCGGCGCCGTACCACATCCCGCCGGCCCACATGCCACCGAGAATGCCGGCGAGCATGGTCACTTGAAGCAAGCCGGAGACACGGCCAAGCCTTCGTGAGCCTGCCAGCTCCTTCATGACACCCATCTTTGCCGGGCTGAGCACCGCGGCCTGCACGGCGAGGAGGAAAAAGCCGCCGAGGCACAGCTCCAGAGATCCGGGCACCCGCTTCATCCAAAGCGCCAGCGCCAGCCAGACAAAGCACACGATTTGCACCACCTGCATCCAAACGATGACATTCCGTTTGGAGAAACGATCCGACCAGTAGCCAGCCAGCGGCGCGAACAGCATGTATGGCAGCGAGAAGATCGCGCCGAGCCACAGCTCCATGTGCCTGCCCACCCACGAGTCCTTTGCAATGATGATCGACAGTGCGATAAGCACCATTTTCACGAAGTTGTCACTGAACATGTTCAGTGCCTGCACGACGAGCACGAGCACGATGGACACCCAGTTCCGTCGCGGCAGTTGTATTGCGTGGTCGAGGTCTTGGGAGGTGGGCATGTGTTGTTCAGTCCACAAAACGTTGCGCCAGGACAATGTCAGCCGGGAAGGTGATCTTCGGGTTCAGTCCGGCATTTTCGATGGCGAACACCGGTTCGCCAAGGTGCTGCACGGCAGAAACCTCGTCGGTGACGTGCAGGTGGTCGCGGATCACGGCCTCATAGGCTCGCACGAGCAGGTCGCGTTTGAAAACCTGCGGCGTTTCCATGATCCAGGCATTCGCCCGGTCGATGGACTCAGTGATGCGACCGTCGGAATCGCAGCGTTTGAGCGTCTCCGTCATTGGACGGGCGCAAGCGACAGCCTGCTGGGTTTTTGCGGCCTCGACGCAGCGCGTGATTTGATTCTCCGAGATCAGCGGACGAGCACCGTCATGCACGGCGACGATGTCACAGGCCGGATTCAACGCCTGCAGGCCCGCATGCACCGACAGATGACGTTCCGCGCCGCCGGAGATGACCTGGACAATCTTGCTGAGTCCGCTGGCACGCCAAAGTTCGATCTCAGCCCGCACCGCATCACCAGCAACGACGATGATCTCGTCAATGGCCGCACACCTTTGAAACGCATTGAGCGTGCGCTTCAGCACGGGTTCGCCTGCGAGCGGGGCGAGGAGCTTGTTGAAGCCCATGCGTTTGCTGCTGCCTGCGGCGACGATGATCGCTGTTGTCATTCGTTCAGAATTCGCGGTTCGCGGTTCTCGGTTCGCGGTTGTTCCGAGTTCAACGGCGAACCGGGAACTGCGAACTGAAATGTCAGGCAAGCCGTTTCGCGACTTCCGTGGAAATGGACTTGCTGTCGCCGCGACCGGCAACGCGCTCCTGCAGCGCCTTCATGACAGCTCCCATGTCCTTTTTCGTGGTGGCACCGAGCTCGGCAATGACGGCCTCGACGAGTTTTACCAACTCGTCCTGGCTCATGGCAGCGGGCAGGTACTTCTCCAAAACAGCGATTTCGGCCTTCGCGGCATCCACAGCATCCTGGCGACCGGCCTTGGTGGCACCGTCCACGGCATCCTGGAGTTTCTTGAGCTCCTTGCGCACAACTGCCATCGCGTCGGTGTCATTGAGCTCGCCTTCCGCGCCAAGTTTCTCGATGGCGGCATATTTAAGGGCGGACTTGAGATTGCGAACAACGTTGAGGGACACCGTGTCCTTGGCCTTCATGGCGTTCTTGATGTCTTCGGTGAGGCGTGCGGCAAAACTCATGGGAAGGGCGGGTTGGGTTAAATAGAGGCGCGATCATGGCGTGGCGGCGGGCTTTGTCCACACATGTTAGGTAGCGCCAAATGGATTGCCCTTTGCACTGCGTGGGCCGCCGTGCATGATCCGCAGGCCGTGCAATTCCGACACCCCAAACACGACCTCTACATTCCCGACCAAACCGAGCCCTGGATCGCGCTGCGACGTGTGACACATCTGGGCATTGTTTCCCATCAGGACGACCTCGAAATCGCCGCGTATCACGGTATCACCGAGTGTTTTCACAGCGAGGACCAATGGTTTGGCGGCGTGGTGGTGACCGATGGCGCCGGCAGTCCGCGCAAAGGACCGTATGAAAAGTACACCGACGAGGAAATGCAGAAGGTGCGCCTCGTTGAGCAGCGCAAGGCGGCCTACGTGGGCGAGTACGGCATCATGATCCAGCTCGGCTATCCAAGCGAGGACATCAAGAAGCCGCAGCACGCACCGGCAATTGAGGATTTGAAGTTCATTCTCGAAAACGCGCGGCCAAAGATCCTGTATCTGCACAATCCGTGCGACCGCCACGACACGCACGTCGCCACATTTCTTCGCTGCCTTGAAGCCTTGCGTTTGTTGCCGCGGGAGAAGCGTCCGGAAAAAGTCTATGGCTGCGAAGTCTGGCGGAAACTCGACTGGCTGCTCAGCGACGACAAGGTGATGCTTTGGGTGGACAAGCATCCGCACATGCTGCGTCCGTTGCTCGGCGTGTTCGATTCACAGATCAGCGGAGGAAAACGTTACGACCTCGCGGAAGAAGGGCTGCGTCATGCAAATGCGACGTATTTCGACTCCCACACGACGGACAAGACCAGCCTGCTCACCTTTGCGATGGATCTGACGCCGCTGGTAAACGACGACAGCCTTTGCCCGGTCGAGTATTCCGTGAACTACGTGAAGCGCCTCGAAGAAGATGTGCGCAGTCGCGTAAAGAAGTTCATGTGAGGCATTTGACGTCGGCTGGCAGCCTGACTCACAAAAAAATGCCAGCCGGAGCGACCGGCTGGCATTTCGAATTTCAGGAAGCGAAGATCGGGCTCGATCACTCGGCGATCTTGGCGCTCTTGATGATGATGGGTTCGACCGGGAATGCCTTCTCACGGCCCATCTTCTGGATCGTTTCCACATCCTTGATCGCATCGACCACCTCAATGCCCTTCGTCACTTTGCCAAACACGGTGTAACCAAAGCCGTCGAAGCTCGGGTAATCGAGGTTGTCGTTGTCGGTGACGTTGATGAAGAACTGGCTCGTGGCGCTGTTCGGGTCGCCAGTACGGGCCATCGCGATCGTGCCGCGCTTGTTCTTGAGGCCGTTCTTGGATTCGATCTGAATCGGGGCGTCAACAGGACGTTGTTCGAGTTCGGGCGTGTAACCGCCTCCTTGAATCATGAAGGTTGGAATGACGCGGTGAAAGATGAGCCCGTCGTAATGTCCTTTTTTCACATACTTGACGAAGTTGGCGACGGTGATCGGGGCCTTGGCGGAGTCGAGTTCGAGTTCGATGGCGCCTTTGGAGGTTTCCATCACGACTTTCACAGGTTTGGCGTCACTTTGCTTTTCGGTCTGGGCCACCGCGTGAGGAGCCGAACAGAAGAGTGACAGGGCGAGTGCTGCAAGATGGGGTGTGATTGATTTCATGGCTGAAGCAGAGGTTTGGAGGTTGGGTGAGAAGTCTATTCTGAGACCTTGGCGCTGAGGATGACGATTGGCTCTGTCGGCACGTCTCCGTGCGGTCCTTTTTGCGCTGTCTTGACGACGGCCATGGCATCAATGACTTCGATGCCCTTGGTCACTTTGCCAAACACGCAATAGCCCCAGCCATCCTGGCCAGGATAGTCGAGAAAGCCGTTGTCTTTGAGATTGATGAAGAATTGCGAGCTGGCGCTGTGGGGGGCTGATGTTCGGGCCATGGCGATGCTGCCACGCACATTCTTGAGGCCGTTTTTGGCTTCGTTTTCAATCGTGCCTTCGGCTGGCTTTTGCTGCATGTCGGGTGTGAAGCCGCCTCCCTGGACCATGAAGTTGGGAATCACACGGTGGAAGATCAGTCCGTTGTAATAGCCCTTCCGGGCATATTTCTCGAAGTTGGCGACTGTGATGGGGGCCTTGGCGGCGTCGAGCTCGAGTTCGATGGTTCCCTTGCTGGTTTCCATCAGGATTTTCAGGGTGTTTGCTTCACTCATGGTTTTGTCTAGGGTGGTCAAACGAGTGATCGAAGACAGTGAAAACCGGTTCGATTCGTTTCACGGGTGGGGTTGGGATTGGGCGGCGAATGAGCCACGCAGGCATTGATTTGCAACGATCAAATCGGCTCAACGCAGGAACGGCTCCACACGTTCTCGAATCAGGGTGACCAACTCTGGGTTCATGAACTCGTAGTCATCGGGAATGTCGAGCACCTCGACTCGCAACTCATGGACGAAATCTGGAAATTGCTCGCGCAGACGACGTTTGTGCACGTGCTCCATGACGAGAACGAGATCCGCCCAGCGCAGCAGCTTCTCCGAGACATGACGTCGTGCAGATGCGCTCACGCCCGCGCTTCGCACCTCGACTCGCGGATCGTTTTGATACACCGCCTCCGCCGTCGGGCTGCGCCAGTGGTTACGGGAACAGAGGAAGAGGAGGCGCATGGTGGTCTTGAGTGATGCGGGCACTCTTGCCCGCAATTCGAGTGTCCACAGAACTTCGTTGCGGGCAAGAGTGCCCGCATCACTTTCCGGTGCCATGCGCGTGATCACGAGCGCAGATTTCAAGCCATTTGACTGGGACGCGGTCTCCACCTCATATCGGGGACGGCTGCCGCATCTCACACAGGCTGGAGCCATTTATTTCGTAACGTTCCGGCTGGCCGACTCCATCCCCTTGGAGGTGGCACGACGCTGGAATGCAGACAAGACCACGTGGCTTGCCAAAAATCCCGCGCCCTGGACGACTGAGTTGGAACGGGAGTATCATCGTCGATTTACCATGCGTTTGGAACGCTGGCTGGATGCCGGGCGAGGAGCCTGTGTATTGCGTGATACAGCTCTGCGCAATGAAGTGGCCGCCAGTTTGCATCATGACGATGGGAAGTTGTATGAACTCGGTGACTGGGTGGTCATGCCAAACCACGTGCACGTACTCCTCAGACCACTCGTTGTCGTGCCGATCTCAAAGCTGCTCGGCCCCGTGAAAGGCTCGAGCGCACGGAGGATCAACGAGAGCCTCGGATTCAGCGGCTCGCTTTGGATGGACGAATCATTCGACCACATTGTGCGCGGCATGGACTCGCTGAGGAAATTTCAGCGGTATATCGCTCAGAACCCGGTGAAGGCTGGACTGACACCAGAAACATTCAGCTACGAGCAACGATGGCTTTTGAAGTGATGCGAGCACTCCTGCCCGCACTGTGAGCCTGGGGACGTTCGTTTTGCGGGCAGGAGTGCCCGCATCACTTCAAGCCTTCCTCACCAGCAAACTCTTCCCCGTCATCTCCGCGGGCTGCTTCACGCCGAGCATGTCGAGCAGCGTCGGCGCGATGTCAGCGAGGATGCCGTTGCGGACGGTGTAGTTCGCGGCGTCGGCGGCGACGTAGATGCCGTGGACGAGGTTCGTGGTGTGGGCGGTGTGCGGCGAGCCGTCGGCGTTGCGCATCTGCTCGCAGTTGCCGTGGTCGGCGGTGATGAAGAGCTTGCCTCCGAGTTCGAGCACCTTCTCGACGATCAGGCGCACGCCGAGGTCGATGGTCTCGCAGGCATGCACGCCGGCCTCGACGACGCCCGTGTGGCCGACCATGTCGGGGTTGGCGTAGTTCATGATGACGGCGTCGTATTTCTCCAAGCGACGCAGCACCTCAAAGGTGAGATCCGGGGCGCTCATCTGCGGCTTCTTGTCGTAGGTGGGCACTTCTTTGGGCGAAATGGCCAGATAGCGATCCTCGCCGGGATTTGGCTCCTCGACGCCACTGTTGAAGAAGAAGGTGACGTGCGGGTATTTTTCCGTTTCGGCCGCGCGGAGCTGCGTGAGGCCTGCGGCGGCAATGATCTGGCCGAGATTGTTGTTCATCGTCTCGGTGCTGAAGATGACGCGGGCGCCGAGGTCGGCGTAAGTCGCGTCATACTCCGTGAGCGTGTAGTAGCCGGTCTTCGGCGTCACTTCGCGGTCGAAGCCGGCGAAATCGGCCTTCAGGAAAGCCTCACTGAGCTGGCGGGCGCGGTCGGCACGGAAATTGAACCACAGGATGACGTCGCCATCGCGGATGCGCTGCTCGTTGGCGTTCGAGAAGATCATCGGCTGCATGAATTCATCCCCGCGAGGGTCTTTCGGATACGCGGCCTGCACGGCAGCGCTCGGCAGATCCGTGCGCACTTCACCGCGACCGAACACGATGGCATCCCAGGCGAGCTTGTTGCGTTCCCAGCGCTTGTCGCGATCCATGGCGTAGTAGCGACCGATCACAGTGGCGATCTTGGCACCGCTGGGCTTCAAATCGGCCTCCAGCTTGGCCATGTAGGCCGCGCCGCCGGTCGGTGAGGTGTCGCGACCATCGGTAATGGCATGCACCATCAAATCGGTGACGCCTGCGACCTTCGCGGCATTGCACAAAGCGGCGAGGTGATCCTGATGCGAATGCACGCCACCATCGCTGATGAGCCCGAGGAAGTGCAGGCGCTTACCTTTGGCCTTCTCGAAAGCCTCGACGAGCACCGGCATCTTCGCCAGTTCGCCATCGCGGATGCTCTTGTTGATGCGGGTGAGGTCTTGATAAACGATACGGCCCGCACCGAGGTTCAGGTGACCGACTTCGCTGTTGCCCATCTGGCCTTCCGGCAGACCCACGTCCTCGCCGCTGGCGCTGACGGTACCGCGCGGATACGTGGCATAGAGATGATCATGAAACGGCGTCTTCGCAAGCAGCGTGGCATCGCCATTGGCTTGGGCTTGAGCTTTGCCGCCGGGGTTGATGCCCCAGCCGTCACGAATGATGAGAACAACAGGTTTTTTAGACATGGAAGGTGGGTCAATGGGTCAGGGTGGCTCCGCCGTCAAGAGTGGTCAAGACGACGCGGCCTCTCAGCCAGAAGTGTTTGAGGTCTTACGACAGACGCAGAGCAGCTTTTCGACCACCCCTGTCATTGCTTGACGGGGGCCCGACTGGCACGCTTAGAGTATTTGCGCCCAAGCCGGACCCAGATTATAAGAACCTGCTTCATTCCTGCCCAGTACGTCGCTCCCGTCATGATTCCCGGACTGCACTTCAAACCCACCCAGGCCGCTGTCACGATGCTCGTGATCGCATGGACCAGCGCAACAGCCGACATCGCTCGCGGCGAGGACGGCAAGCCGGGTTTCTTCAAAAGAATCTTCGGTGGAGGCAAGGAACAGACTCCTCCAGCGCCAGAATCCAAACCGACCACCACCAAACCGGCTCCTGCCGCCAAGCCCAAATCGGAGCCACCCAAGGCCCCGACGACCTCGGCGCCCACTGGCAAACCACCGCGGGTGATCATCACGACCACTGGCAGTGGATCGAAGAAGAAAGTCGAGATCGGCAAGCCGACGACTTCAACGCCGGCAAAAACCACAGCGAAGACAGAAACACCCAAGCCGCAGCCGACACCAACCGCAGCCCCCCAAGACGTGACCAGCACCGCCCGGCGCGGGGAAGGTGAGTTCAGCCCCGATGGGGGTGACAAGATGACCTCTTCGAAATCTGACGCGGTGGCCGTGCTGCCTTCGGACGGTGGATGGGAGATTGTGAAGATGGGCGGTCGTGATTACGTGACGGCTGAGAGCATCCGCAATTTTTACAATCCGCTGTATGGGTTCACGACTTTCCGCATCCAGGGCAATCACTTTTGGCTCGGTTCATCCAAACTGATTCTGAAGGCGCAGATCGGCTCCCAGGAAATGCTCATCAACAACATCAAGTTCATCCTGAGCTTCCCGGTTCAGGAATACAACGGCAAGGTGCTGTTCTCGCGTCTGGACTTGTGCAAGCTGATCGATCCCGTTCTCTGCCCGAGCCACATTCAGAATCCCGAGCAGTTCGACACCGTGGTCGTCGATGCCGGCCATGGCGGGCATGACGCGGGAGCGCGTGGTGTTTACGGTTATGAAAAGGACTTTGCCCTGAAGATGGCGATGTCTGTGCGCACGGCGCTGATGCAGCGCGGCTTCAAGGTCATCATGACCCGTGCAAACGATACATTCATCACCTTGGGAGGACGCGTGGCAATCGCCAACCAGACGCCGAAGAGCATCTTCATCAGCCTGCATTTCAATTCAGGTGGTTCCGCGGCCAGCGGCATCGAAACCTGGGCGCTGACTCCGCAGAGCGCGGCGGCCACCATCCCGCGCGGTGGCGGCTACAACATCAGCGGAGTGACCGGCAACAAGCAGGACTCCGCCAACATCGCGCTCGCCACCGCCGTGCATGCCAATGTCATCAGCCGCTTCAAGTTCGTCGATCGCGGCATCAAACGTGCGCAGTGGAGCGTCCTCACCGGTTGCAAGCGTCCCGGCATCCTGTTTGAAGGCGGGTTCGTCACCAATTCCAAGGAGTGTTTGCTTGTGGCATCGGATACTTACCGGACCCAAGTTTCCGCGGCCATCGCTGATGCGGTGGTGAATTACCGCCGTGCGCTCGATACGGCGATGGCCAAGCGCTAAACCAGGATACAGGGCTGTCCTGGCTCCGAATGAACTGATGATGGCATCAGGGTGATCCCGCTCCTGATTGCAAGTTGGCCGTCAGCAACGCTGCAAGCCCCGTGGTGTCATTCAAAGTCAAATTCGCGGCCACTGTGGGTTCGTGATGGCTCAGGATGCGAATCGTGTGAGGTACGCCCGCGTTGTGCGCCATCTGAATGTCGCGGTCATGGTCGCCAACAAGCCAGCTTTGGCTCAAATCGAGGTCCAGTTCATCGCGTGCGCGAAAAATCATCTCCGGGCTCGGTTTGCGGCAAGTGCATGTGCCGGAGAGATGTGTGCAGGCGTAAATACCGTCGAAGGCCGCTCCATGCCTGGCGAGTTCAGCCTGCATGCGCGTGTGGATGTCGTCCATGGTGGCCTGCGTCATGAGCCCTTTGCCCACGCCCTGCTGGCTGGTGACGACGACAGTGGCGAAACCGCGAGATTTGCAGATCGCCAGGGCCTCAATGATGCCGGGCGCGAACTGGAACGCCTCCCAACTCAAAACATAGCCGGTGCCTGGAGAAACATTGACCACGCCATCGCGATCAAAGAACACGGCGGGTCGGAGAGGTGTGGCGGCTGGCATGCGGCCGCATGCATAGCGTGCCGTCGGCATGGCGAAACTCCTCTTTTGCAACCACGCGTGTCAGCGAGTCCGATCCTCATCAATCTCCCGTGCCGGCGTTTTCATACTGCACGGTGAGATCCATGCCCATGAGCACATAATCGTGCGGCTGTGCCTGCATGTCGCGCAGGTAGTCAGGCATTCGCAGTAGCTCCTCAAATCCGCATTTGATGAAGGACTGCGCGGTGTTTTTGCGCTCGCCATTGAATTCCGCCTCCAGGCGGGTCAGCCCGGCATGAGAGGCCGCGTCCACGAGGCCACCGAGCAGTGCGCGCAGCACGCCCAGTCCGCGGAAATCGGGATGAATCAACGCATCCACCATGCCGATGTGCCGTTTCCAGCCGCCGGGCCGCTGATGCAGCGTCGCATGCCCCACCACCTGCCCGTCGGCCAGTGCAAGCAGGGTCAGACGTTTTTCCACATCGAGATCGTGACACCACGCCTCGATCTCACCCGCGTCGCTGAGGCGGTGTTTTTGGAGAAAGCGCTCATTACCCGGCACCGAGTCGTGAAAACGGGTGAAAGCAACCCCGTCGTCCTCCTGCAAGGGACGGATCAACGCCTGCGCGCCGTTGGTCAGCGTCTGGCGCAGTGGGTACTTCTCCAGGGCGAATTCGATCATGTACAGCCCCTTGAAACAGCACCAAGCGTGCCAGTCTCCAGACCACGTGTGCCTTTACCGCGCTACGTCTTCTCATTCCACACGGGAAAGCCATGTACCATCACGTTGTCCCCCATCGGGCGGACGGCGACGTTTTCCAGTTCGATGGAGTGCGGCAACGCCGGCCCGGCGAGAGAAGGACGACCGCCACCACAAAGCCGCGGCGCGATGTACCAATAGACCTCATCCACGAGCTTTTCGCGAAACGCCTGGCCGAGGATGATGCCACCTCCCTCGATGAGCACGGTGGTGATGCCGCTTTTGCCGAGTTCATGGAGAACTTCGGACAAGTTCACGCCGTGCATGACAAGCGTGCGTTCCTTGAACTCATCGGTGAGAAGGTGCGAGTGCGGAGGAAGGTCGCCGCTGCGGGTAAGGACGACTCTCCAAGGCTGCAATTTATCGCTGCCGCTGCTGCCATCCCGCAGTGTGAGCTGGGGATTGTCCTTCCGCACGGTTTCAGCGCCTACGATGATGGCATCCACACGCATCCGCAGGCGGCGGCCATGCGCGCGGGCGGAGTCACTGGTGATGAGCTGGCTTTCGCCCTCCGGACGTGTGATACGGCCGTCGAGGCTCTGTCCAGCCTTGGCGATGACATAGGGCATGCCCGTGGTGATCCATTTGGTGAAGGGACGGATGATGGCCTTGCACTCAGCTTCCAAAACACCTGCAGTCACCTCGATGCCGGCGAGGAGGAAAATATTGCGGCTTTGCTCGCGATGCTTGGGATTGGGATCGTGCGCGCCGAACACGACGCGCTTGATGCCCGCGGCCTTGATCGCTTCCGTGCAGGGCGGTGTGCGGCCCTGCGTGCAGCATGGTTCGAGCGTGACATAGATGGTGGCGCCCGGGAGCAATTTAGGATTGAACTGCTGCGCGTCACGGATCGCCTCGACCTCGGCATGCGGCTCGCCAGCGCGGCGATGGAAGCCCTGCCCGATGACTTTTCCTTGCGCCACGATGACCGCGCCCACCGGCGGATTCGGACTCGTCAAACCGACACCGCGCTGTGCCTGGTCGAGCGCCATGTGCATCCATCGCTGGTCGGGAGTTTCAGATGAGGCGTTGGGCGGTGGCATGCGGCGCGCATAATTAAGCGCCGGAACAATGGTGAGAAGCAAGAAGTTTGTGCTCGCCGTCGCAGGCTGGGCAGCGCTAATTTGAGCCGTCGATGAAACTCTCCGAGAAAGCGCTGCTCTACCGCGAACTGGCCAAGCTGGTGGGCGCGGATTTTCATCTCGACCGTTCGATCCATCTGCTGCTGAACCAAAACCCCTCGCATGCGCGCCGTTCGTGGCTGCTGGGGTTGCAAGCGGGCCTCGGCGAAGGCAAGAGCATCACCGAGTCGCTCGCGGCGCACTGCAAGCCGTTCGCCAGCACACTGGAACTGGCTTTGATCGACGCCGGGGAACGCAGCGGCCGGCTGGCCGACGGCTTCCGCCATTTGGCGCGTTATTTTGAAGCTTGGGACCTCGCAGTGCGGCAGGCATTGGGCGCGATGATTTATCCACTGGTGCTCGCCCACCTCGGCATCGTGCTGCCAGAAATGCCTGCCATGGTCACGGCGTCGATGCAGGGGGAGGCGTGGTCGTTGCGAAATGTGTTCCTGCCGCTGGCAGTACTGTGGCTTGTCCTGCTCTCGGCGTTTTTGCTCTGGCGCTGGTTGACGCGGCTGGGAGCAGTGTCGGCGGTGGTGGATGCGTGGCTGGGGCATATTCCGCTCATCGGCGGAGTCCGGCGGCATTGGGCGCTGGCTCGCTTTGCGCAGGTGTTTCACGCCTGCTTGCTCGCCTCGATGCGCATGACGGAGTGCATGCAACTCGCCGGAACCGCCTCCTACAGCGGCGTGTTGCAACGTGCCTCGCGCGACGCAGCCCAACGCATCGCGGCTGGGGAAACCATCTCCGGCGCGATGGCGGATGTGCATGGCTTTCCGGTGATGTTCGTGCATGGCATCGCCACGGCGGAGGAAACCGGCACGCTCGACCACGAGATGAACCGCTGGGCGGCCGCTGAAACCATCGAGGCGGGAGATGCCATCCAACGTGCTGCCCAGTGGCTGCCGAAGATACTTTATGGAACGGTCGTCCTTTATGTCGCCTACCGGATCATCAGCATGATGGCTGGCTATTACGGCGGGATGATGAAGCAGATCGAATCCCTGTGAGTACGGCCGCGATCGGGCCCTGAAGTCTTCAACTAAATGGCCTTCTGTCGTGAAAAAGCTTTACGGCAGCCCCGAAATGCGCTTTCTGTTCGCCCGAACAGCTTTTATTCACCTCAAACCACCCTCCCACCATGGCCAAAGCACCCAAAGACGCCGCTCCCGAGCCCAACACCAACAAGATCGCCGAGGCCCGCGCCCGGAACCTCGATCTGGCCATCCAGCAGATTCACAAGGACTATGGCGAAGGTGCCATCCTGCGCATGGGCGAGGAGCACAAAACCGACATCGCCGTCATTCCCACTGGCAACCTGCTCATCGATCAGGCGCTGGGCGTTGGTGGCTTCGCACGCGGCCGCATCGTTGAGATCTACGGGCCGGAATCCTCCGGCAAAACCACGCTCACCCTCACGGTAATCGCCCAGGCGCAAAAGGCAGGTGGTCTGGCCGCATTCATCGATGTCGAGCACGCGCTCGACCCCGGCTATGCCCGCCGTCTCGGTGTGAAGATGGATGAGTTGCTCGTCTCGCAGCCGAGTTCTGGTGAGGAGGCCCTGCGCATCTGTGAAACGCTCGTCCGCTCCAATGCGCTCGACGTCATCGTCATCGACTCCGTGGCCGCCCTCGTCACGCGCCAGGAACTCGAAGGTGAAATCGGCGACAGCACCGTCGGTGCCCAGGCGCGCCTCATGAGCGCTGCTCTGCGCAAACTCACCGCCATCATCTCCAAGGCGCGCACCACCTGCATTTTCACCAACCAGATACGCGAGAAAATCGGCGTCATGTTTGGCAATCCCGAAACGACCCCTGGCGGCAAGGCACTGAAATTCTACGCCAGCGTCCGCGTGGACATCCGCCGCATCGGCGCGATCAAGACGACCGACGGAACCGTCACCGGCAACCGTACCAGGGTGAAGGTGGTGAAAAACAAGCTAGCCCCGCCTTACACCGAAGCCGAATTCGACATCATGTACAACGAGGGCATCAGCAATGTCGGATCGTTGCTCGATCTCGCGATGGACTTCGACATCCTGCAAAAGCGCGGCTCGTGGATCAGCTACAAAGGCACACAACTCGCCCAAGGCCGTGACGCCGCGAAGGATGTGCTGCGCAATGATGCCACGGTTTACGCCGAGATTGAGGCCGCGGTGAAACAGAAACTCGCCGAAAGAAAGGGCGAGCTTCCCTCCAAGGGGAGTTCTTCAGGCGGCGGAGAGGAGTAAGCCCTCGCAATGACGAAATCAGAATCACGAATGACGAAGGAATGACCAATTCCAGGGACCGAGGGAAATGAGCGAGTTTCACCAGACTCTGACTCCCTCCTTGATTAGTGCTTTGTCACTCATTCGTCATTCTGGTTTCTGATTTCGTCATTTTCGCGGCACTTCCACCGTCTCCGCGTTTGACTTTCGTAGCCTCGTGCGCCTCTTTTCATGGTCATTCCTTGACTCGCATGGCTAAACACGGCCAGGAACAGCAGGAAACCTCCGCGCACGATGCCAAATCGAATCGCGGTGGCAGGCAGGCTGTCGTTGAGCTCTGTGAAATCTCGTCTTCTGGACTGGTGTTCTGGTCGCGCCATCGGTTTGAGATTGGCTCAGAAGTGCAAGTGCGCATACGCCGCTCGGCGCTGCCCCCCTCCGGCCAAAACGATGCCATTGCCCACTGCAAATGGGCCATGCTGAAGGGTTTTGTCGTGGCCTGCAGACGTCAGCGCCGTGAGGATGGTTCGTCCGGCTTCCAGATTTCACTGCTCATCGAGCAGCCAGCGTGCGCCTGTGGCAGGTCGGCGAAAATTCGCTCAAAAATGCGCTGGCTCAAGACATCGCTGCCCTGGCTGCGACGTTTTGGTGTGAACTGAGTGAAGTGCTACACGAACTCGATGCCGAAGAAGTCGAGCATCACCTGGCGATAGACGGCGCGTTTGAACTTCGGAACCCAGTCCATTTGGAATTCGGACGGCTTGATCCATTTGAAGCCCGCGAACTCGCGGTGCGTGGCATCGAGGTTGAAGTCCTTGTCCTCACCGAGGAAGCGGCAGAGGAAATACATCTGCTCCTGCCCGCCGTAGATGCCGTATTTCAAGCGCCCCTTGGCAAACGCATAGCGGTAGCCCTCGCGACGCTGGATGATCTCCAGCAACTCTCGCTTTACACCAATCTCCTCCTCCAGTTCACGAAACAGCGCCGTTTCCGCGTCCTCGCCCTCGTCGATCCCGCCTTGGGGAAACTGCCACGCGCCTTTGATGTTGATGCGCTCGGCCACGAAGATGTCGCCATTCGCCCGCTGCAGGATCGCGGCGACGTTTGGGCGGTAGACGATGGCTTCAGCGGGAAACATGACGGGTTGCCTTACAAGCCGGAAGGATGTCGCATCGTGTAGCCTTTGGTCGGTCGCGACCGGCTGCTCCAACGCGGTCCGTCACTATCGGCGTCACTGTAGCCGGTGTCGAGTCGCAAGCCTGCCACCGTGACAAAGACATGCCCCTTCCGCGCATAAACTGTGATCCATTTGCCCTCGCCGCTGCGGCCGTATTTACGAAAGGCGCTTGAGGTTGTCGGTTCATCCAAGCCACCGGCCGCATGCAGCACATACGACACCGTACCCGAGCAGTCATAGGCGCTGTCTTCAAAGCGTGCATGGCCGCCCCCGCGTCGATACGGCTTTGTGCAGATGTGATTGCCGGCGGAGACGGCGCGCATCACCGCGGCAGGCACGTTCGCGGGCGGTACCGCCTTGCCTCCGATGAGGATCGCCGTCTTGCCGGGTGCATATTTGTATTCCCAGCGGCTGCCCGCGCTGGAGCCGCACTGGCAGAGCAGCATGGAAAGAAGAAGTGATGAAATGAGAGCGGTCAGGCGTGGCATCCGTGTCATCGTACGCATGACGTGGGAAATGACAAGGCATGCAACACCGCCTTGCCTTGTTTTCAAACATCCGCCAGAATCGCGGGCCATGATCCGCAAAGTCGCCGCCCCGCTTCTCCTCGCAGCCGCCGTCTGTGCCGCGGCTTTGTCTGCTGCGCCCGCCAAGCGCAAGATTCTGTTCTTCACCAAATCCAGTGGTTACGAGCACAGCGTCATCTCCTGGAAAAACGGCCAGCCAAGCCACGCGGAAAAGGTGCTGCTCGACCTCGGCGCCAAGAACGGCTGGGATTTCGAATTCTCGAAGGACGGCTCGAAGTTCGGCAAGGATTATCTGGCACAGTTCGACGCCGTGTTTTTCTACACGACTGGCGATTTGTGCAGCGAAGGCACGGACAAGAATCCGCCGATGTCACCCGAGGGCAAACAGGCTCTGTTTGACTACGTGAAGGCTGGCAAGGGCTTCATCGGCACGCATTCCGCCAGCGATACCTTCCACACCAACAACGAGTCGATGAAGGGTCCAGATCGCTACGTGAACCACGGCGAAAAGGCTGACGCCTATGTGCGCTTCCTCGGCGGCGAGTTTATCAAGCATGGCAAGCAGCAGGACGCGAAAAATACCGTCACCGACATCAAGTTTCCCGGCTTCGAGAAAGTCGGCGCAACCTACGGCTTCATGGAGGAATGGTATTCGTTGAAGGACTTCACGCCTGACATCCACGTCCTCAGCGTCATCGACGCCCCGGCCATGGAGGGCAAAGAGTACGAGCGCCCTGCCTATCCCAGCACTTGGGCGCGCAAGGAGGGCAACGGCCGCGTCTGGTACACCGCCATGGGCCACCGCGAGGACGTGTGGACAAATCCCACCTTCCAGCAGATTCTTATCGGCGGCATCAAATGGGCCTTGGGCGATGTTGAAGCCGACGTTTACCCCAATCTCAAGGAGACGGCTCCTGAAGCGATGACCAACCCCCCCTATGTCGAGCCGCCGCCGCCGAAGCCTGCAAAAGCCGAGGCCAAATAACTGGGAACAGCGAACCGCGAACTGAAACACACCATGTCCAAACCCCTTCAAGTCCTCATCTGGATTGCCATCTCCGCGCTTGGAGCCGGCTCAGTCGCATTCTCCGCACTCCACAAAGGCGAAACAATCAATGCGCTGTGGCTGGTCGTCGCTGGATTGTGCTCTTTCGCTGTGGCCTATCGCTTCTACAGCAAATGGCTGATGACAAAGGTGCTCGTGCTCGACTCCCATCGCGCTCCACCGGCCGTGACGCACAAGGATGGCAAGGACTTCGTGCCGACGAACAAGTGGGTGGTCTTCGGCCATCACTTCGCCGCTATTGCAGGTCCGGGACCACTCGTGGGCCCCGTGCTCGCGGCGCAGTTTGGTTATCTGCCTGGCATGCTTTGGATTTTGATCGGCGCCACGCTCGGCGGTGGTGTGCATGATGCCATCGTGATGTTTGCCTCCATCCGCCGCGGCGGCAAATCGGTGGGCCAGATGCTGCGTGAAGAGGTGAACCCCATCGTCGGCATCGTCGCGATGGTCTCCATCCTCGCTATCATGACCATCCTGCTCGCCGTGCTCGGCCTTGTGGTGGTCAAAGCGATGGCTGAGAGCCCATGGAGCCTCTTCACGATCGCGATGACAATCCCTTTGGCGCTCATCATGGGAGTCGCGCACACGATCTTCAAAGTCAGCGTCCGCGGGGTCACGGTCTTCGGCATTGTGGGTCTGCTTGTCAGCGTGTGGGCCGGAAGCCGGCTGCATGAATGGGGCCTCGAAGGCTGGTTCGATCACAAAGGCGAATGGCAGGCGAAGGCGATCATGATTTACGGCTTCGCAGCCAGTGTGCTTCCCGTGTGGATGCTCCTCGCGCCGCGTGATTACCTCAGCACCTTCATGAAGATCGGCACCGTGGCCGTTCTTGCAGTCGCAGTCATCTGGGTGGCGCCGGAGTTGCACATGCCGAAACTCACGAAGTTCATCGACGGCACCGGCCTCGTTTTCGCGGGCACTGTGTTCCCGTTTGTGTTCATCACCATCGCCTGCGGGGCCATTTCCGGCTTCCATGCGCTGATTTCCTCCGGCACGACGCCGAAACTGCTCGATAACGAGTCGAACATCCGCAGCGTCGCCTACGGCGCGATGGTCACAGAAATGCTCGTGGCGCTGATGGCGCTCGTCGCCGCGTGTGCACTGCAGCCTGGCGAATACTTCGCCATCAACGCCGGCATCAACAAGACGATGGCTCCAGAGCAGGTCGTCAGCACGGTCACCGCTGCTGGTTTCCCTGTCACCGTCGCAGGCATGGACAAACTTGCCACCGACATCGGTGAGAAGACCATGTTTGGCCGCGCCGGTGGCGCGCCGACGTTTGCCGTCGGCATGGCGCAGATGTTCGCCCGCGCCTTCGGCGAGAAGTGGATGTCCTTCTGGTATCACTTTGCCATCATGTTCGAGGCGTTGTTCATCCTCACGACCATCGATGCCGGGACGCGTGTGGGGCGTTTCATTCTTCAGGACTTTCTCGGCAGCGTTTGGAAGCCGCTCGGCAACACGCGCAGCCTGGCTGCCAATATTTTTGCCAGCGCGCTGCTCGTCGCGAGCTGGGGATACTTCCTTTATCAAGGCGTGGTCGATCCGCTCGGCGGCATTAATACCCTATGGCCGCTGTTTGGCATCGCCAATCAGCTCCTCGCCGTGATCGCCTTCTGTCTCGGCACCACGATCCTCATCAAGATGGGCAAGGCGCGCTACCTGGCCGTCACAGCCATCCCGCTCGTGTTCCTGATGAGCGCCACGTTCAGCGCCGGCTACATCAAGATCTTCGACAAGGATCCGAAGATGGGCTTCATCGCCGCCGCCAGGTTCTTTGGCGACAAAGTGGCCGCCGGAGGGACGCCCCAACAGTTGAAGGAATGGTCCGCTCAGCAGTTCAACTTCATGGTCGATGTCTATGTGACCGGCTTTTTCCTCGCCGCCGTCGCCGTCATCTTCCTCGGCTGTCTCCTGGAATGGATCAAGCTCCTCAGCGGCTCGAAGAAGCTGGTGCTGAACGAAGATCCGTATGTGGCACTTCCGGAGGGGGCATAGGTCGCGAAGTTCTAATCGTCGGAAATCTCTGCGTTCTCGGCTCCACAGGCCCTCTGTGGCAAACCCTTACTATCTGAAACCTTCCGCCCTGCTCCCGCGTTCTTTCCGTCTCATGCGTCCCGTCCTCGCTCTTCTCCTCTCGACTTCCTTCCTTTCCGCCACTGACTGGCCCGAATTTCGTGGCTTCAATGCCCAGGGCCATTCCGATGCCAAGAACCTGCCGCTCATCTGGAGTCCCACATCGCACATCGTGTGGAAGACACCGGTTGCAGGCATTGGCTGGTCGTCGCCGGTCGTGGTTGGCACACGCATTTTTTTGACCACGGCAGTCTCGCTCAGCGGCAAGGAGGAGGCCACGGCCGACCGCTCGTTGCGCGTGATCTCGCTGGATGCCACCACGGGCAAGCCGGCGTGGGATGTGGAGCTTTTCCAGGCGAAGTCACCGCGTGCGCATCGCAAAAACAGCCACGCCAGCCCGACGCCGATCTTCGAGGACAAGAAGCTCTACGTGCATTTCGGCCATCTCGGCACCGCATGCCTCGATGCGCTCACGGGGAAGACGATCTGGGCCACGCAGGAGTTCGCCTACTCGCCAGTGCATGGCAATGGCAGCAGCCCGGTGTTGTTTGAAGACCTGCTCATCTTCAATGCCGATGCCGAGACCGATCCCAAGGTGATCGCGCTCGACAAGGCCACCGGCAAACTGCGCTGGTCCTTCGCACGCCAGTCGGAGGCGAAGAAAAAATTCTCCTTCTGCACGCCGCTCATCATCGACGCGAACGGTCAGAAGCAGCTCATCACGCCCGGCAGCGGTGTGGTGAACGCGCTCAATCCGAAAACCGGTGAGGAAATCTGGCGCTGCTATTATGACCAGGGCTACTCGGTCGTCCCACGCCCGGTTTACGCGCACGGCATGATCTACCTCTCCAGCGGCTACGACAAGCCGGTGCTGTACGCCATCAAAGTCGATGAGGGCAGCAAAGGTGACGTCACAAGCACGCATATCGCATGGACGATCGACAAAGCCGCGCCGCATAATCCCAGCATGGCCGTCATCGGCGATGAACTCTATTTCGTGGCCGACAACGGAATTCTCACCTGTGCCGATGCAAAAACTGGCCAGGTCCACTATTCAGAGCGCTGCACCGGCCCAATCTCCGCCTCGCTGCTCGTCGCTGATGGCAAACTCTACCTGCAGGATGAAAAAGGCCTCGGTGTCGTCGTGAAACCCGGAAAGACCTACCAAGTGCTTGCCCAAAACGACCTCGGCGAACGCTCGCTCGCATCCTATGCCGTCATTGGCTCCGACTTCCTCATCCGCACCGAGGGGAATCTGTATCGGATCAAGAAGTGATGCTGTCCAACTGATCCGCGATCTCCTCGGCGGGATACGTCCAGATCTCGCTGAGCGTCGGATGATAATGCGGAATCGTCATGAACTGCCGCACGGTGGCACGGAAGTGCATGGCGATGACGATCTCGTGGATCAATTCGGTGGCCTCTGGCCCAACCACGCACGCGCCGAGAATTTCGCCAGATTCGGCGTGTGCGAGCATTTTCACAAAGCCCTCGGTTTCTCCCATGACCATGGACTTGCCGTGATCGTTGAAGGGATAACTCGCGCTGAGAAAGGCAATGCCACCTTGTTTGAGCTTTTCGGTCGTCGCACCGACAACAGCAACCTGCGGATGTGAAAAGACGCCGAAGAGTTGCAGTCGGTAGTCGATGGTTTCACCGGCTTCGTTGCCTTGCAACAGTCGTGCGGCGTTGCGTGCGGCGATTTCACCCTGCTGGATGGCCAGATGAACGACATCGAGCGGACTGCACACATCGCCTGCGGCGAAGATGTGCGGCCGGGAAGTCTGCATACGGTCATTGACGGTGATCTTGCCCTTGGTCGCCGAAATATGGGCGGCATGAAGGTTCAGACTGCGCGTCGCAGGCTGGCGGCCCATGGCGAGTAGAACCTCATCGACGGCAACCGCGTGACTGTGGCCGGATTGGGTGAATTCGATGCGTTTGCGCCCCTCGTGTGACGAAACACGGGTCAAATGCGTGCCAAGATGCACCTGCATGCCACGATCAGCATAAGCTTTGGCGATCACATCACTGCATTCGCGGTCGAGGCCGGTGAGAAGCTGGGTGTTGCGTTGAATGAGCGTAACACCACACCCCATCGCCTCCAGATAGTGCGCCATTTCGAGCGCAATAGCCCCACCGCCGAGCACAGCAACTGTTTTAGGCAGCGCGTCAGCGTCGAGAACGTCATCGCTGGTCCAAAAGCCGGTTTCAGCGAGTCCGGGCACATCAGGAACGAACACTTCCGATCCTGTGGCGATGCAGAAGCTGCGTGCAGTGACCTGAAACGAAGCGGAGCCGTCGCGCGGGACGACTTCGAGCGTGTGTTGGTCGAGAAAGCGTGCATGCCCGCGGAAAAGCGCAAATCGACCGTCTTCGAGCTGTCCCTGACGATAAGCAGCGAAATCAGCGATCAGCGTGCGTTTGCGGTCCCGGATCGATTTGATGTCAACGCCGAGCGAAGCGGCCTTGAGGCCGAACTCGGCGGCATGACGCACGTTTAGCAGGCGGTTGGCAGATTCGATGAGCGTCTTGCTCGGCATGCAGCCACGCAAGATGCAGAGGCCACCGAGTTCCTCCGCACCATCGATCACGGCAACGCTGAGCCCGCCGCCATGGGCTGTTCTTGCCGCCGCATAGCCACCGCTGCCACCGCCGATGACCACGAAATCAAAATGAGTTTCTGCCATGCGGAGCAATGCAGGGAAGGGGGGCGGTTCGCAAGCTGTGGTATTGCCAAATCAGGCACGCCCTCGCTAGGCTTGGCTCAAATCATGAAATCCCGCCGCTCCTTTCTTTCCCAAGTTCTCGCCACCAGCGTCGCGCCGATGTTCGTGCCTGCTCACGTGCTGCGGTCACAAACCGCGCCGTCGAACAAGATCACGCTCGGCGTCATCGGCGTGGGAGCGCAGGGGACGCATGACATGCGGGCGTTTTTGAACCACGACGATGTCCGCGTGACGGCCTTGTGTGATGTGAACACGAAAAACATCGAGAACGCGCGAAAACTTGTCAGCGAACGCTACGGCAGCGCGGATGTGAAGGTGTTCCGTGATTTTCGCGAGCTGAACCGCGACTCCGGTATTGATGCGATCTTGATGGCGCTCCCGGTGCACTGGCACAGCATCCCAGCCACGGACGCCGTTCTGAACGGCAAGCACATCTATCACGAGAAGCCGATGGGCATGTCGATGGCGGAGTCGAAGCATGTGCGCGCGGCGGTGCGCAAGAAGGGCATCGTGTTCCAATTCGGCACGCAGCAGCGCAGCGACATGAAATTCCGCTGGGCCTGCGAACTCGTGCGCAACGGACGGCTCGGCAAGCTCAAGGAAATCCAGGTGGGCGTGCCGGGCGGGAAGATCGGGCCGGATTTTTCCCAGCAACCGGTGCCAGAGCATGTGGACTGGGAGCGCTGGGTTGGGCCGGCGCCGATGACGACCTTCAACACCGAGAAGCTGCGCCGCGACAATCACGAGAACATCACGAATTTCTCGCTCGGCATGATCTCCTGCTGGGGCATCCATCACCTCGACATCGCGCAGTGGGGCAACGGCACCGACGACACCGGCCCCGTCAGCGTCGAAGGCGAGGCGACTTATCCCGACAAGGGCGGCTGCGATGCGGTGCTGACGTGGAAGATGCGCTTCGAGTATGCGAACGCCGCGCCGGTCACCTTTGTGAACGAAAGGAACATGGACATCGGCCACGGAATCCGCTTCATCGGGGAAAACAGTTGGGTGCATGTGCTGCGCGGCAAGATCAGCGCCAGCGACGAGGCAATCCTGCGCGATCCAGCGAACAGGGACGGCACGATGCCCGTGAAGCTGCCCGTCAGCCTCGAACATACCCGCAACTTCGTGGACGCGATCAAAGTGAGGCAGTCCGCGATCTGCAACATCGAGACTGCCGTGCGCTCTGACACGCTCTGCCAGCTCGCCGCGATGGTTTTGAAGGCCAAACGCAAGCTGACATGGGATCCGCAGTTCGAATCCTTGCCAATGACGACGCAGCGAACGCCTTGATGAACGCACGCCCGTTCCGCGGCGACTGGAAGCTGCCGGAACTTGGGTAAACCAAGAACTAGGAACCAAGAACCAGAAACAATCAGACGATCTCCCAACCCTTGCGATAATCGCGACGCACCATTTTGTCGGCGGTCTCGTTGTTCGGAATTTTCAAGGCAGGAGCATCCCAGGTGAGAGACTCATTCGGGAAGGCGCTGGAGAGGCAGCCGAGCAGCACAGCCTCTGTAAGCGGGCCGGCGTAGTCGAAGTTGGCGCTGGGTTTCTTGTCGCCCTTCAAGCAGCAGTCGATGAAGTCGAACCAGTGGTTGCGCGGTTCGAGCTTGGGATACTTGAAGCCGGCGAACTTCTCGCGCGGATAGAGCATCGGCGTGGAGCCGTGCGGATGAAGCAGGACGCCTTCGGTGCCGAGATAAATCGTGCCCTGGCCGGGGAACTTCTTCACATCGCCGGTGAGTTCCATGACCTCGGCTGGCGGACGAGCATCGCCGTCGGTCCAGGTGACCTTGATGCTCTCGCCAGCGGTGAACTTGGTGCCTTTGAAGGTGTACTCGACGACTGCGTTGATGGCCCAGTTGTCCTTGTTCGGCGCTGGACCGCGTGAGACGACGGAGATGGGCGCGGCGAGATCGAGCGAGCGGAACCAGCCGCTGAACATGTGGCAGCCCATGTCCCCGAGCGTGCCGGTGCCGAAGTCACGCCGCTTGCGCCACTGGCCGGGATGATCGTAACCCTGGATGTAGCTGCGTTCGCTGGCGACGCCGAGCCATTTGTCCCAATCGAAGCCCTCTGGAACCGGATCGCTTTTCTGCGGACGCGGTTCCATGTCGCCCCATTTCTTGTTCGAGAAGGTGTGCGCTTCCTTGACTTTGCCGATGATGCCGGACTGGATCATCTCGACGGTGAAACGCTCGGAGAAGTCGGAGGAAACCTGGATGCCCATCTGTGTCATCACGCTCTTGTCACGCGCACGTTCGACAAGCTGGCGGCATTCCCACAGATTGTGCGCTAGTGGCTTCTGACCGTAAACATGCTTGCCCTTCGCAATGGCGGCGATGCCGATGCTGCCATGCATGTGGTCGGGCGTGGAAACGTTCACGCTGTCGATGTTGGAGGACTCCTTTTCGAGCAGCTCGCGCCAATCCTGATAGACCTTGATGTTGGGCCACTTCTCCTGCGCCTTCTTGAAATTGCGCGTGTCCACGTCGCACACGGCCACCAGCTCCCACATGGGATGATTCGACATGCTCGTCATGTCCGCCCAGCTCATGCCGCTGGCGCCGAAGGCCGCATGGCGCAGTTTGCCGCTGGGTGAAGCTGCCCGCAAGCCCGTGGTGACCCAGGGGGCGGCAAAGAGTGTGGCGGCGGACTGGCGGATGAAATGACGGCGGGATTGCATGGGATCGTTTGGATGATGAGTGCGAAAAAACGTTGCGGAGGCCGTGCATCTTCCGTTCTCTTCGATACAAAACGCATGAACGACATCCACGACCGACTGCAAGCCATCCACGAAGGCATCGCCGCCGCCGCCACACGAGCCGGGCGCGATCCCGCTTCGATCGAGTTGCTCGCCGTGTCAAAAACCTTTCCCGTCGAGGTGATTCGCGAGGCAATGGATGCCGGACAGCTTCTTTTCGGCGAAAACAAGGTGCAGGAACTGCTCGCCAAGGTTCCGCAACTGCCCGCGAAGCTGCAATGGCATCTCATCGGCCATCTTCAATCGAACAAGGTGCGCAAGGTGCTGCCGCAGGTGAAGTTCATCCACAGCATCGACTCGCTCGACCTCGCACGCGATGTGGATCGCATCGCCGCTGAACTCGGCTTGTATCCCAAGGTTTATCTGGAGATCAATCTTGCCGCCGAGGGCAGCAAGCACGGCTTCAGCCCTGAAAAAGTGCGTTCCAGCCTCGAAGACCTCTACTCGCTGCGCCGCCTCGAAATCCAGGGGCTGATGTGCATCCCCCCCTTCGATGCCGAGGCGAGCAAGAGCCGCCCATATTTCGTCCAGCTTCGCGAATTGCGCGACGAACTCGAAAAAATCGGCGGCGGGCCGCTGCCGCTCCTCAGCATGGGCATGAGCCACGATTTCGAAATCGCCATCGAGGAAGGAGCCACCATCGTCCGCGTCGGCAGCGCGATCTTTGGAGATCGAAAACCGAAGGGGGAGGGGAAGGTTGAGAGATGAATCTCAATGCAACCAGGTATTTTACACATTGGCTGATCTAGCACTCTTGGCAGAAAAAGCGGTTCTTCCTTTCTTTTTCATGGCTATCATTCCCCTCTCTTCCCTTGTCCGGCAATGAAAGCCCTTCTCCCTGTCATTCTGTGTCTCATCAATACATGGGCCGTCCACGCCGCAGAACGTTATGCGCTGGTTATCGGCAACACGCATTACCCCGAAAATGGGGTGCTCGTCACACCGCTGGATAACTGTATTCCCGACGCACGCCTAATAACCATCACGCTGGAGAGTGTTGGTTTCAGAGTTACGAAGCTAGAAGATGCTACAAAGAGCGCCATGGATGAAGCTCTGTTGGCTTGGGAAGAAAAACTCACCAAAGGCTGCGAAGCCATTGTGTATTTCGCTGGCCATGGCATCGAACACAGCGGCAAGAACTACCTTCTAGGAACCAACGCCCGTCTCAAGGCCCAGAGCCGCATTGGTGAGGAGGCGCTGGAAGCGGAAACAGTGGCGCAGGCGATGCTGTTGGCAGGTGCGAGAGCCAGCATTCTTTTCCTCGACTGCTGCCGCGAGGCTCCTCCTGCGGAGTGGGTCACGCGTGGCACCAAAAAGCGTGGTCTCGCCGATGTGAAAGTCGATGGTGACATCATTATTGCTTACGCAGCGAAGCCCGGTGACAGCGCCTTGGATCAGCCCGTCGTTGCTGGCGCGGGTGTTTTAACAGGCCATGGCCCCTATGCGCAAGCCGTGGCGCGGTTTCTTTCCACCGGTTTGAAGCATACGGACTTCTTTCAGCAAGTGCGCAAAGAGGTGGCCCGCCTAGACATTATGGCTGCGGCCCGGCTTGCGCGAGCAAGTCGGAAGCGCGGCACGGCTGATTGAAAAAGGCGTGGTGTGCTGGCTGCATGTATTTCGCGGGCTGCTTCTGGCGAGGCCTATCCGCATGTTCGGGGAGGGACGAGCAGTCCCTGCCGGACGAACCGAATGAAGAGCAACCAACACACCACATCATATGAGCAAAGAAGTATTGTATCTGGGCCTTGATGTCCATGCTGAAAACATTGCCGTCGCCATCGCCGAGGCCGGTCGCGACGGAGAGGTCAGGAACTATGGCGAGATCCCCAACACTTTTCACAGCGTCGAAAAGCTCATGCGTAAGCTGGGCCATCCTGACAAGGAGCTGAGGCTTTGTTATGAAGCAGGTCCCTGCGGCTTCGTGCTGGCGCGCTTCCTGAAGAAGAAAGGCATTGCCTGCGATGTCATCGCGCCGTCGCTCACGCCCAAAGGATCGGGTGACAAGATCAAAACGGACCGTCGTGATGCGCGTATGCTCGCACGTCTTCATCGTGCAGGTGAACTGACCGCCGTGCATGTCCCCGATGAGCGCGATGAAGCCATTCGCGATCTGTGCCGCGCCCGCACCGATGCCGTGCAGGATCAACGCAGCGGACGCCATCAGCTCAAAGCCTTCCTTTTGCGCAACGGATACCGCTATGGTGAAAAGACCTCGTGGAGTGCGGCGCACATGCGTTACTTGCGTGAACTGATCCTGCCGCACCCCGCCATGAAGATCGTGCTGGAGGAGTATTTGCAATGCATCGATGCCGCCGCCGAGCGCATCGAGCGACTGGAGGTGCATATGAAAGCCTTGCTCGACGAGTGGCACATGAAGCCCGTCGTGCTCGCCCTCATGGGGTTTAAAGGTTATCAAACCGTCGCCGCGATGATCACGGTCAGTGAGATTGGCGACATCCACCGCTTTGCCCATCCACGCCAGCTCATGGCCTACCTCGGACTCGTGCCCAGCGAGAGCAGCAGTGGAGGAAGCCGTGCGCAAGGAACCATCACCAAGTGCGGCAACGGCCACCTGCGCTGGATCTTCAACGAATGCGCCCAGCACTACCGACTGCCGCCCAAGGTCAGCCAGGAACTCACCACACGACAGGAAGCCATCCCAAAAGCACACCGACGTCAGGTCATCGAAATCTCCTGGCGCTGTCAGAACCGGCTGCATGAACGAGGGCGCAAGCTCGCCGCCCGTGGCAAGACACGGCAGAAGGCACAGATCGCCATGGCGCGCGAGCTCTCCGCCTTCGTGTGGGAAATCATGAGGGCGGTGATGCCCAGAGCCGATGGAACTCAGGCCGCCAGCGCCGCACGTCCGCCAAAGGTCACCGAGCGCACCCAACCAGCCGTGAAGAAGAAAGGCCGCGAGTACACCTTGAAGACAAAGTGAACTGCACGAGCCGGAATAACCAACAGGCACTCAGTAAAACCCCAGACAGCACCATCCAAAGCCCAAGCTTCACACCTTAGAATCAGACTGATCGACGCGGAGGCCAGCACACGAGAGACGTTATGAGATCAGAGCGACCGCAAGGTCACTTGAGCGCTCGAGCCTAGACTGTGAGAACCCAGGCCGCGGTGAACAAAAGAAATGCGTTACCCCCTCCTTCGTTAAAACCACGGAGGGCAGGCAGCACGCGAATATCAGCATAACCACCGAAGTGATACGATTCACCCTGGTCGGTCAGTCTGCTTCTGAGGTGAGAAGAACAAACCAAGCAGAGGTCATCCAAATGACAGCGAACCAACATTCCCACTTGCCAAAACCGGAGCCATATCAACGAACGGTGTCCAGCGCACTTGGGAAAACGGCAGCTTCCTTGATGAGTTCTATTTCTCTCCGCCTGCCAGTCCACCTTCCAAAATGCCAGTGATGCTCGCCAGTTCATCTGGAGTTTCCGCCGCTAATCAGGTGGGGGATGCAAGCATGAGCGCGCTTGTTCCTTCTGGAAACATCGCCACCAAGAAAGAACTCATCTTCGCCGATGACTTCGAAGGTGCTGAACCCGCCAAAGTCTGGCACAAGGTCGTGAATACCTTTGTTGTCGAACAAGGCACCCTGAAGGGCACACAGACTCGCGATCAGAACGTTCTCGCCGCGGATGAAGAGCTTGCGGTCACCGCCCACCCCGCCGTTCACGGTCTGGAAATCCCCACCAAGGACAGCGTCGTCGAGTGCAAGATTCGTTTCGACGGCGCCACGATGATCGATGTCGAGTTCGACGACCGCAAATACAGCGGCTGTCACTACGGTCACATCTGCCGCGCCCAGGTGTGTCTCAACGGAGTCACGATCATCGACGAAAAGGACGGCAACATGCGCAACGACATTTACGAGATGAAAAAAGACCCAGCCAAGAGGGACGAGGTCGCCAAGTTGCTTGTGGGCCGTCAGATCACGTATCCCGCGAAGCTTGAAACCGGCAAATGGTACACTTTGGTCGTCGAAACCGCCGGTGACGAGATGCGCGTGACCATTGATGGTCAACCGGCCGCCTACTTGAAATCTTCTGGCATCGCCCATGCCACCAAATCGAAGATCGAACTCGGAGTCGCCGGCAAAGACGGCTATTTTGACGACATCAAGGTGTGGAATGCGGAATCCGCCAAGCCGTGATCGACCAACGGTGATTTGGCGCGCATAACGCCACTTCACTGTTTCTCGAGCGCTGTGGCGGCGGTCTCTTGGAAATCGCGTCTCACATCGCTGGCTTAGCTGTTCGGGAAATTGGCTCGCTGGACCATTAGCACATACGCACGCTTTTTACCGGATCGACCCACGCCTGTGTTCCCCATGCGCCACCGTGGCCGAAGGTTCCAGGCGGGAGCATTGCGGCTACTCCTTCATGCGGTTGCGTAGGATGCTCGTGCCAAAGCCCCATCCATAGTTCATTCCGCGCTTGCCGAATGTGTCGTTCTGGAAAAATCCAACAGGCATCGAATCGGGCGTCTGCGGCGTACTAAGCGGACTTTTCGTGGATTTCGGGTGCTTCGTGAGCGATTGAAACTCATCCGCCAGCCAACCATGTCCGAGCCTGTGACCTCCCAACGTGCCGACAAGTGGCTGCATCATGTGCGCGTGTTCAAAACACGCTCCCTTGCCACGCAAGCTTGTGCGAAGGGAAATGTGGCGCTCGGTGGCCAGCCAGTGAAGGCCTCGCGGGATTTGAGGCCGGGCGATGTGCTGGAGGTTGTGCGCGGCGATTTGAGGCTGCGGCTGAAGGTCATCGCCTTTCCGTCGCAACGCCTCGGTCCGCCGCGTGTGGCCGAATTCTGCGAAAACCTGACACCCGACGAGTGGTATCACAAGGCAAGCGAGCTGCGCAAGGAGCGCGCTCTCATCACGCCCCATGAGCACGAGATGATCGCGAAGCCGGACAAGAAGCAGCTTCGAGAGCTGCGCAGGTTTTGGGAGGGGCAGGAGTGAACGGAGGTCAGGCATCCTGCCTGACTGTGGAAAGGGGCTTCCAGCCTTTTCCGGACAAAGGCGGGACGCCTCGATCCGCTGACAGCCGGGACGGCTATCCTCCTGAGTTTTCACTTCGCTTTCCCTTTTTTGCCTTTCTTGGCCTTTCCTTCAGCATTCGTCTTTGTGTCGAGCGTGAATGGCGGATGCTCGAAGGGCACCGGATCGGCGGTGACGCGTGGATCACCGACGGCCTTGAGTTTTTCCATCAGTTCGGCGGCCATTTGCTTTTTGATCTCGGCATAGCCAGGTTCGGACGCGACATTGATCGTTTGGGACGGGTCTTTGCTCAGGTCATAGAGTTCTTCCTCGGGCCGCCTGGCAAAAGCGTAGTCAAAGAACCATCTGTATTGTGAATCGTGGCGATGCTGGATGAGCCAGGCCTTGGCGGGCGACGCATCCATGTCCGGGAAGGCGACATAGGTTTCGTTTTCCAAGTCATCTTGTGATGGCGTGAAAGTGTCGGTGAGCGTTTTGTAGTCGCCCATCGGCATGCGGTCGGGCTTGAAGTTGTGGATGTAGAGGAAGCCGTCCTTGCGCAAGGCACGCTGCGGATAGGGCAGGTTGCCTTCGCGGGCGATGCTCACGTGACGCTCGCGACCGGTGATGACGTAATCTCGTTCTTTCTCGATCTGGCCGCTTTTGCCGGATGTCATGAGGCTCACGATGCTTTTGCCATTCACACCCTCGGGAATCTTCGCTCCGCCGATTTCCATGAAGGTGGGCGCGAGGTCCATGAGATTGACGAAGTCCTCGATGTAACGTCCTCCTGGCTGTCCGGGCCAGCGGATGGCCAGGGCGACGCCGACACCGAAATCGTAGAGGTTGCACTTGCCGCCGGGGAAACCGGGCGCGCCATGGTCGCCACTGATGACGATGACGGTGTTGTCGTACTCGCCTTCTTCTTCGAGGCGTTTGATCAACGTGCCCACCTGCGCGTCGAATGCCTGAATTTCACCGAGGTAGCTGCCGAAGTCCTCACGAAACTCCGGCACATCAGGGAGATGCTTGGGCAGTTTGCCTTTCAAATCATCCGGCTTGATGCCCCACTGGGCCTCGCCGCTGCCTTTGACCCATTTGCGATGCACATTCGTCGGCCCGTGCCAGAAGCAGAACGGCGCGCCTTTCGGACGTGCTTTGAGGAAGCTGTCGAAATTGCCGCGCACCTCGTCGTAGATCTGCTGCTTGGCCTCCTCCACGGCAACGCCAGACTTCATGAGTTTGTCCACGTTCTGAGAGAACTGGTTGCAGCGTCCGCCGCTCTTCTGATACGCATACATCTGGCCGCCATAGGGCGCGTCAGCGGGATCGCCGGGGCTCCAAACCTTGAAGGCTTTGCCGATGTGATAGCCCTGGTCCTTCAGCAGCAGCGGGAAGCTCGGAATCGCCGGGTCCCAGATGGCGCCGTTCAGGATGGCTGCACGACCGCAGTTGAAAAAGTAGCGCCCTGAAAGCAATGCGCTGCGACAGGGCGTGCAACTCGGTGCATTGACGTAGGCTCGGCGAAACAGCGCTCCCTCGCGGGCGATGCGGTCGATGTTCGGCGTTTTGATGACCTGATTGGGCGACGGGAACTTCTCATGTTCCGCGTAGATGCTCGCATAACGGCCCCAGTCATCGGCAAAGCAGAACAGGATGTTCAGGGGCTTGTCCGCAGCGGCAGCAAGCGAGGTGAGAACGAGGAGGCTGGTCAGGAGGCGCATGGTCAGGCTTCAACGTCCGCATGATCGGCAAACCTTCGCCAAAAAACGGCACGAAAAATGGGCTCGCCAGATGACTGGGTGTGTTCATTTTCCACCGATGATTCACGCGCTGCTAGATGCCACCCAGGTTGTTGGAACGGTTGAACTGGAGGGAGTATCCCACGAGGTCTGTGCCGAGGCCGTGGCGAACCATGACCGCCGAAGCAACCAGTTGAATGTGCAGTTGAAGGCGTTTTTGCGGTCGGAAAAGCAGGATCACATCGGCGAGACAACCACGGCCCCGTGGCTGCCTGCGTCACAGACAGTGATCGAGCACGTGGAGGCAGGGGAGGCGCATGAGATGGTCACCGATGTCTTTGCGAGCTGGCGGAACAAGGTGGCGGCGTGCATGCCGCATTGAGCGCTTCTTGATGGTTGCATGTCGGGGCATCTGTCGCTTGAGTGACGGCGGTGAATCCTCGGACCTTTTCCTGCCTCGCAGCCGCCGCCTTGCTTTCAGCCTGCTCCGTCGGGCCGAACTTCAAGCTGCCGGACATGCTGCTCCCCACGAAGTGGAAAAACGGAAAGGGGGGCAATGTTTCCGACCTCCCGATGCCGGGTGAGTGGTGGCGGTTGTTTGGCTCGTCTGAACTCAACCGTCTGGTGGACCAAGCCTTGGAGGGCAACCAGGAACTGGGCGGCGCCCTGGCCCGTGTGGAAACCGCGCGCGCATTGATCGGCGTGCAGGAGGCGGACTGGTTCCCACAGCTCAGCATGAAGAACGCCATGAACTACGAGCGGCTGTCGCAGACCTCGTTCGGCGCGAACTTGCCGGCGGGCATCACCCTTCCGAATCTCCAGCGCCGCCGCTTCCAGAACCTCTTTGAGCTTGGTTGGGAGCTTGATTTGTGGGGGCGTGTGCGCCGTAGCGCTGAAGCGGCCCGCGCAGCACATCTGGCTGCGGAGGAGACGTTCGCAGCACAGCGCCTGAGCATTGCCTCCGAGGTGGCGCGTTTATACTTCCTGGCCCGGTCCATGGACCGCCAGATCGCGGTGGTGCATGACACGATCAACTGGCGCGCCGAGGCGCTGAAACTCCAGGAGTCACGTTTCAAAGGCGGCCTGGCCAATGAAATGGACGTGTCGCGTGCACGAACCGAATTGGAACTGGCACGCAACGATCTGGCCGCGCTCGAACGCCAGCGTGGTAATGCGGAGAACGCGCTTGCTGTCATGTGTGGTCAGATTCCGAGCACTTTCCGGCTTGCCGGAAACGGTCACCTGCCAGCGCCGCCCAAGGTTCCCGGAGGGCTGCCCTCCACACTGCTGCAACGCCGCCCTGACATCCGTGCCGCCGAGGCGAAGATGCGCGAGGCAAACGCCCAGATCGGTGCGGCGAAGGCGGAGTTTTTCCCCACGTTCAAAATCCTCGGCAGCGGCGGCTTGGAAAGCATCGGCGCGGCGCACTTTTACGATGCCCGCAGCCGCATCCTGACGATCGGCCCCAGCATGACGCTTCCGATTTTTCAAGGAGGACGACTGCGTGCGAACCTGCAGTCCACCAAGGCCCGCTACAACGAAACACTTTCGGCCTATCGTCAGAGCATCCTGGTGGCGCTGAAGGAGGTGGAGGACAGCATGCTGGACACCCAGGCATATACGCGCCAGATGGGCGCGCTCAATGCAGCCATTGGCGCGGCCAGGGAAACACAACGCCTGGCCGACCTGCGGTATCAAAAAGGACTCGCAAGCTACTTTGAGGTGGTGGACGCAAACCGCACCGTGCTTAGCGCCCAACTGCTTGCCGCACAGGTTGAGGGCCAGCGCCTCATTGCGACCGTGGCGGTGCTGAAGGCACTGGGTGGCGGGTGGAAGTGATGGGTGGAGGTTAGCTGTTATGAGTTTGGAGTTCTGCTCACCTACATCACCTCTAACTCTTAACTTTTCCCCTCAGCCACATCACCTGCGCACACACGGGCGAACTACACGCCATGTTGCCATCGGTTTGCTCGACGCGGAGGTAGTAGCGGTTTTCGCCAGCGATGTGGGAGTCATCGGTGAAATCTTAGTTCAAAGCCCACCAGCTCCAGCGCCACGGCCTTTTTCGGCAGCTTCGCAGGCATCCACATCTTTGATGCAAAAGTAATCTTCATGCCCGGGCCAACGGTAAGCAATCAGCTTGGGTTTGCCGCTTCGTTTCCATTGCTTGTCCTTCCGATCAAAACGCCAGTTGGTTGTGGTGGTGTCATAAAGATCAATCAAACCTTTGACATCCTCGTCGCTGATTAGTTGCCCCTTCCTATGAAACACCTCCCAGATGGATTTGCCATTCAGAAGAATGACCTCGATCTGGTACCCCGCTTTATCGAATTTCCAAGTCTCAACACCCGGGGCCGTAAGTCGATCATTAGTTTTGGTACCTTGGCCGTATCGAGTATCGATTTGCTGGCGAGTCTCGCCTACGCGGGCAAACACAGAGCCAGTCAGACAGGTAACAAGGGTGAGGATCAGGAGGATTGTTTTCATGGAGGCGAGCATGTGCGTGTAAATTCGGATGAAGTCTATTTCATGGTCGGTTTGTGAGGCAATCGTTTTTTACTTAATGTCCCTCGAACCTTTTGACCAAGGGTTGTTGACGATTATTTACTTCGCCTGTACCCACACCGGTGACGACCATGCCATATTCCCGTCGCTTTGTTCGACGCGCAGGTAGTAGCGGTTTTCGCCTTGGAGCGGAGCATCGTCGGTGTAGGTCTGCTGGAAGACCATCGCGTTGGGCTCCCATTGCTGGTGGTTCTTCTCGTTGCGCACGAGTGTGACGCGCTTCACCGGTGCGGTGCCGTTAACACTGAATTTGAGGACGGGTTTGCCGCTGACCTCGATCTCGGTGCCGAGGAGTTTGTCGTTGCAGGTGAACTCGACGAAAATCTTGTCGGTGGCGGCGATGGTGCGGCGGGCGTTGAGGCCCTCGACAATGCCTTCACGAGTAAAATCCTTCACATAGACACCGCCGTAGCTCGTATGGGTGGAAATGTGATCGCTGTTGGCCCAGACGCCGAGTTTGTGGCCGAGTTCGAGCGCGTGCTGATACACGCCGTTGTTTTTCTCAGTGAAGCTGCGGATGGGCTCGCCGACGACGGGCACGCCGATGACGGTGGAGGCGTGGTTGTATTTCTCGCCCTCGCGCAATCCAACAGTCGGCTGTGGCGTGTTGAGACCTTCGTAGCTGACGCGCGCGCCCTGGAAGATTTCGATCACGTTTTCGACGCGATGATCGACGGGCGGGATTTGATCCCAATCCGTGCCCATGCTCGTGGCTCCGGTGTGGGAGATGGCGGTGACAGGCTTGCCGTAGCGCGTGAGCACATCCCACAGTTCCGTGGGATGAAGTTCAGGTGCGCCGTCCTCCTTCACTGGGAAAATTTTCTGCCAGGGGCTGGCGAGGTAGTTTTTACGCTGGATGTAAACGATCGGGCCGCCGCGTTGCGCGAAGACCATGTTGCGATGGCCGAACGGCCATTTCTGCTCGCGCTCGTAGGCATACATGCTCATGAAGAAGCCGGGGGAGTAGAAAACATCGACGAGCTTCTGGTTCAGCCACCATTCGTAAGGTGTGTATATCTTGGCGATGTCGGTGTGGTCGCTGGTGCCGAGTGTGTCGAGCTTGCCCATGTCCCAGGCGTAGCGGAACTGCTCCACGATGCAGCCGTCGTTGGCGGTGATGCAGTTGGAGACGTCCGTGTGGCGGTGGTAATCGCCCCAGTAGAGTTTGTACGTCACGCCGTCGTGGGTCCAGGTGTGGCGGTCACTGCGCTCACGCTCAGGTGTGACGTGATTGATGTATTCGGGGAAGGGATCGCGTGGTTTCAGCGCGGGCGCGGCGGCGAGCGGTACATCGAGATCGGTGGCGACTTTGGCAAGGTGGATGCCTGTGTTGAGCTGAAGCTTCGAACTGCGCAGATCGCTCGGCCACGCGATCCACAGGCTGCCGTCCTTGCCGAGCGTGTGAGTAGTTTGATGATCCTGCGAATAAACGCTGCCTGGAATGGCATACGGCTTCGTCCATTGCTTCGTGGCGGCATCGAAACGGGTGAGCGCGAGGCGCCACGCATAGTTCTTGAAGTAGCGCACCGTGAGCCACAGACGGCCCGATGCATCCAGCATGAGGTGCGGCAGATTGACGGCGGCAACTTCGTTCGGACCTGCGCGACCCGTTTCCTTGTCCTTGGCGGCTTTCGCCTTCGCCTGTTCCTGGGCCTTGGCTTGTTGTTCAGCCTTCTTCTTGGCATTGGCCTCGCCTTTGGCTTTGGCTTTTGGATTGTTACCTCTCGGCGCGGCGGGCTGCATTGGCTGCGGTCCGGGAAGATCAGCGAACAGACCATCGGGTGATGGAAGCTCCTCCACCTTGCCGCTCGCGAGATCGAGATACGCGATCACGGTGTCTTTTCGTCCGTTCAAACCCTGCGGATGGCCATGCGCACGCATGTCGAGGCCCCATTGCTGATTGCCACGTTCGCAAGCGAGCCAGATGCCCTTGCCATCCTTGGCACCGACAGCTGAAACACGGCCTTCGTAGCGATCCGTGGCGATGAACTGCTTCGTGTCACCCACCTTGAGGTCCGGGCTGACTTTCGCGCCGTAGATGTTGAATTCGTTGCCTCGTGACGAATCGAAGAAAATCCACGCGTCATCACCGGCAAACGCCACGCAGGGTTCCCAATCGCCACGGGCTTCCTTCGTGACCTGGATTTCGTCCGACCATGCTTTCTTCTTCGCATCAAACACGCGGCAGAAGACATCTGCGAGCGCACCCCGCATGCTCTGCCACACAAGCCACACGTCTCCGTTGGGACTGGTGGCCGCCTTGGCGAAGGCATTGGCTCCGTTGGGCGAACTCGCGAGCGTGGAGACTTCTCCTTCGACTTTGCCGTCGCGAATCTCCACAGTCCGGAGTTCCATGAGGTCCTTGTCGTTCACCTGCGACCACATGAGATGCAGCGTGCCATTGCCATCGGCGGCCAGCGCGGGCTGGTGGATGATTCCGGGCTGTCCGACTGTCAAAGCATCGCCCAATACGCCGTCTGCATATTTGGCGAGGTGCAGCGTGTCCTTTTCAGCATCCCATTGCACAAACGCGACCCAAGGCGTGCCATCCGCGGCGGTGGCGAGCGTGGGGAAGTCAGCCCATTTGCCTGCGGGTTGAAGAATGGCGGGCTTGGGCAGCAGTTCCTGCGCGAAGCTGGACGCGGCGACGATGATCGAGAGAAGGGCTGGTCGGAGCATGGTCCCTTATGAACTGCGTGTGCTCCGATTCCTTTCACCCAGGTTCAAGGCCACATCGGCGGCGCCATCGCGTGAGGACACCGAATTTGATGATGCACCACAAGGCTCGCACACCATCTCTCCAGCCGATCTTTTTACCCTCCGCATAGGTCCGGCCGTCATACGAGACGGGCACCTCGTAAACCCGGGCGCGCAAAGCGGCAATCTTGGCGACAACCTCGGGTTCGACACCAAAGCGATCTTCTTCGATGCGGATGCGTTGCGCAATGCCGCGGCGCATCAGCTTCATGCCGGTTTCAATGTCGCTCAGGTTCAGGTCGGTGAAACAATTGGACAGCAGGGTGATCACCGTGTTGCCCACATAGTGCCAGAAGTAGAGCACACGATGCGGTCCGCCGAGAAAGCGGGAACCCAGCACGACATCCGCGCGATTTTGCAGCAGCGGACGCAGCGCTGCGCTGTAATCCTCGGGATCGTATTCGAGGTCCGCGTCTTGAACGATGAAGATTTCTCCCTGCGCCTTCGCGAATCCGGTGCGGAGGGCCGCGCCCTTGCCGCAGTTGCGGCCGTGGCGTTCCAGACGGATGCGCGGGTTTGCAGCCATGAGTTCGGAGACGATCTCCGCTGTGCCGTCAGTCGATGCGTCATCGATGACAACGATTTCGGTGACACAAGACTGGGCCAGGACGCGCTGGAGGCACATGCCGATGTGCCGGGCCTCATTGAAGGCTGGCATGATGACGCTGATGGTCTCGGTGGTGCTGGCAGGCATGATCGGCGATGTCCTAACAGCCCAGATCATTCTGTCAAATCTGCCGCCATCGGGAATGAATCGCCGACGCGTGCCCCGGCGCCGTGGTCATGGCTGCCGTTCAAAGCGGACACTTTCCCAGCGGACAGGGCCCAGTTCCGGCGGACCGACGAGGATTTCCTCGGTGACATGGCCGGTCATTTGAAAGCCCGGAAGCCTGCTCGCGGCACTTTGCGGAAGGCTGCCGTTTCGATCAAAGCCAACGACGTTCACGACATCAGGCTCATGGGGCCAGGTTTCCATTGCGCGTGCATTCCACACGATGTTCCGGCCACTGGTGCGCAGGTACCATTGAAAATTCGGCGGCACGTCGTTCATCGGCTCCCACACAATGAATGTCCCGGCCTGTTCCTTGGGCGTCAGCCATTCGTGGACGCGGTCCCGTGCACGGGCATCACCGGGCGTTTTGGCCGGATGGCGGATGTCTCGGATGATTCCCCCGATGGCGATCACGCCAAGCACCCCCAAGGTGAACACCGTTGCGGCGCGCCGTCGATTTGCATCGCTTGCCCGCTCGATCAACCAGGCCACCCCAACGCCGAACCACAGGCAGATGGCAGGTGCGAGATGCTGGGCAATGCGCGCGCTGCCGCCGTACGGATAGCGGTGCATGAACGCCGCCAGGAGCGTGAGCACGAACGGCAGCACGAAGAGCACGAGCAGACTGCGCGGCCATTTTTTGGCGGAAATCCACATGCCAATGATGGCGAGTACCAGCGTGCCGAGACTGCCAAGGTTTCTGCCTCCAACAGGATAGGCCATCATGTTTCCGGCATGGATTTGAAGCAGCCAGAGGGGAAGCTTTGACAGCCCGGCAGGCGGAAAGCTGTCTTTCCAATACAAGGTCATCGGTTCCCGCAGCTCCGTGTACTGGCGCGATGCGACCACGGCCAGCATCCAGAGGAACGCCGTTGCACCGAGCGCACAACCTGCCAACCAGATGCCGCGCTCTTTCCATGAGGCATGGCGCATTTGCAGAAGCAGCGCGGCAGCGCATGCGCCAAAGGCAAACACCGCCGGATAGGAAACGAGCATGGCAATTGGCGCCGCGGCCGACCAGAGCATGAGTGCTTTTGTGTCCTTTCTTTGCACAAACGCCGCCGCAGGAAGATACAAGGCCAGTGCAGCGAGCAGGTCGAATGAATACGGCTTCACCTCCACGGAATGCCGCACGATGTAGTAACTCACCGCGAGGGTGGCTGTCGCCAGCACGGCTGGCAGTGGTTCAAGAACACTGCGTGCCAGACGGTGAAACAGCCACAAGCCGCCAAAGCCAGCCGCCACGGGCAGCAACCGCAGCGCCAGTTCCGATGACCCCAGGCTTTCAAGAACCGCCTTTTCCAACCAGAGGAAGAGCACGGGTGAAACCTGGCCGTTTGCCAGCGGTGCGAGCAATCCAATGGCGTCGCGGTCGAGAAAATTCAGCGCCAGCATGGCTTCATCGCCCCACAGCGGCATTCGCAGCAGGTAACGCACGAGCCGCCAGGCGGCGCTCAGAACGATCACCAGCAACAGCCCGCGACGAGCCACATGCGAAATGGAATCTTTGTCAGAGAACATGGGCAGAAGCAGGATTAATGACACGTGGGAAAAACAACCTCATGATGACGAAGCAACAATGCCATGGCAAGGCAAGCTGCATTGCTCATGGCATTGACTTGCCGAGCGCGACTGGCTCTAATCATTCGCATGAATTGTCGCGATCTCTTCACATGTCTGCTCTTTGCTGCTGCCACGATGCTACCAGCCCAGGAGGCCAAAGAAGAGCCTAAAGACAAGAAGGCTGGGAAGAACTTCGTCAAAACGCCGCTCAAGGTGCTGCCGCAGGACGAGATCGACAAAATCATGTCGCGGCGGCTCCAGGGCGGCTTGGTGCACAGTTTTGGACAATTTGCCAATATGTTCCTGGTGAAGAGCCGCCTGGATACCAACGTGAGTGTGATGCTCAAGGCGGCCAATGGTGATATTGCCGACACAGAACTTCAGTCGGTGTTTCCTGGGTTCTACAAGCCGACTCTGGCGGAGCTTTGTGACGCCATCGCGCTACAGACGTTCTCCAAGTGGTCTTACGAGAAGGAGGATCAATTCATCATGTCGTCGGTGCCCGGAGAAAAGATGATCGATGAAGGGATCGTGGTGCTGAGCTTCCGTGCTGACACCGGGCGGAAAAAGACTTTTACGGTCACACCCGCCTCAGGCTGGAGGCAGGAGGATCGCGGCCATTGGGAGATGTTCATACCTCCGAACGCACCTGTGGGCATGGACATCTATGAAGTGGGCCGCTATTCAGCAAAAAAAGGCGAGGATGTGGACAAGCTCATGTTGCAGGTCCGCAAAGAAGTGTCGTTGGAGTGGGCGGGGAAGGTGTATCCCAAAATCGACGAGAAGGATCTCAAGCCGGACAAAGTGGGAGCTTTTGATGCGCTCCATTTTGAAGCCTCCGTGCCCAGCCGTCTCGGCAAGGACGTGCATTGGCGCCAATGGGTGTTCATGGCCGGGAACCGCTGTTTTTTCATCGTGAGCACGCTGTTTCCAGAGCAGGAGGAGACAGTCTGGCCGGATGTGCAGGAGATGCTGAAATCCTTCAAGTGCGAGGAGAAGTGAAGCTTGAATGAAAGCGTAGCACAGCCACGTTCGCTGCCCTTCCATGATGCGCACAACCTTTCTCACCACACTTCTCGTCTGCTCCAGTCTCCTCCGTGCCGCTGAGCATGACATCGTCATCTATGGCGGCACTTGTTCAGCGGTCATCGCCGCGGTGCAGGCGAAGAAGATGGGCAAGTCAGTCATCATTGTGTCGCCGGACAAGCATTTGGGCGGGTTGAGCAGAGGTGGCCTTGGATTCACTGACACGGGCAACAAGGCGGTCATCGGCGGTTTGGCGCGCGACTTTTATCATCGCATTTACATGCACTACCAGAAGCCGGAGGCCTGGGTGCAGCAGAAGCAGTCCGAATACGGCAACAAAGGCCAGGGAACACCCGCCATGGACGGTGAGAACCGCACGATGTGGATCTTCGAGCCGCATGCGGCCGAGGGCGTGTTTGAGGATTACATCAAGGAAGTCAGCATCGAGGTGGTGCGCGATGAGTGGCTGGACCGCGCGAAGGGCGTGAAGAAGAACGGCGAGAAGATCGTCACGATCACGACGCTGAGTGGCAAAACGTATGCAGGCAAGATGTTCATCGACGCCACCTATGAGGGCGATCTCATGGCCGCCGCAGGCTGCGATTATCATGTCGGGCGCGAGGCGAACAGCATGTATGGCGAGGAGCACAACGGTGTGCAGGTCGGCGTGCTGCATCACAAGCATCACTTCGGCGCGGTGAAGGAGCCGATCAGCCCCTACAAGGTACCCGGCGATCCGAAGAGCGGCGTGCTACCGCGTGTGAGCGCGGAAGATCCCGGCAAGTTCGGCGAAGGTGACAAGAAGGTGCAGGCTTACTGCTTCCGCAGTTGCTACACAACCGTGCCTGAGAACCGCATTCCGTTTCCGAAACCAGAGGGCTACGATGCTTCGCAATATGAAATCCTGCTGCGCGTGCTGAACACCGGCTGGGACGAATTCTTCGAGAAGTTCGACCCGATTCCGAACCACAAGACGGATACAAACAACCATGGACCGTTCAGCTTCGACAACATCGGTTACAACTATGACTACCCGGAGGCCAGTTACGAGCGCCGCAAGGAAATCATCGACGAGCATCGAACCTACCAGCAAGGGTTGCTGTGGTTCGTGGCAAATGATCCGCGTGTGCCGAAGAAGGTGCAGGACGAATTGCGTAAGTGGGGCCTGCCGAAGGACGAATTCACCGACAATGGAAACTGGAGCCACCAGCTCTACATCCGCGAAGCGCGCCGCCTGATTGGCGACTATGTGATGACGGAGAACGAGCTGCGCAAAAAGAAACCCACGCCTGACTCCGTCGGCATGGGCAGCTACACCATCGACAGTCACAACACGCAGCGCTACATCACACCGGAAGGCTACGTGCAGAACGAGGGCGACATCGGCGTGAGCACCAACGGCCCATATGAGATCGCCTACGGTTCGCTCGTGCCGAAGAAAGGGCAGGGGAGCAACCTCCTCGTGCCGGTGGCGATGTCTGCGACGCATATCGCCTATGGCAGCATTCGAATGGAGCCGGTGTTCATGATTCTCGGCCAGAGCGCGGCCACGGCGGCTGTGATGGCCATCGAAGACAACCTTCCCGTGCAAAATGTGCCGTATGAGAAGCTGAAGGAACAGTTGCTCAAAGACGGCCAGATTCTGCAATACAGCGGACCGAAGAGTTCCAACGGCATTGATCCGAAGTCGCTCAAAGGCATCGTCATGGATGATGCGGACGCCAAGGTGACGGGCGATTGGAAGGAAAGCGGCGCTGCCAAGGCTTTTCTGGGCGATGGTTATCGTCACGACAACAACACCCACGATGGCAAATGCAGCCTGCGTTTTGAGCCGAAGCTCGAAAAGCCGGGCAAGTTCCGTGTTCAACTCGCGTCACCGCCGAACAACAATCGTGCGACCAACGCACTCGTCGAAGTGCAGCACCTTGGTGGTGTGCGGAAGGTGAAGGTGGACCTGCGCTCCCCCAAGGCTGGCGACGGCTTGTTCTGGATTGATCTCGGCGAATACGAGTGCGGCAATGACACTGCCGTGACCGTCAGCAACGAAGGCGCGGACGGCTATGTGGTGGTTGATGGTGTGCGCTGGACGCCGGTCGAGTGATGTGTGGCCACCCGGACATTTCGGGAGAAAATCACTCGTCATTCGTGATTCGCCATTCATCATTGTCTCATGGCCCAGGCAATCATGAATCCCGAGGAGGTCCGGCGCTTTGCGGCGGAGCTGAAACGTTTCAACACGGAGATGCAGCAGCGCGCAGCGTCGTTGCAGAGCCGGTTTTCCGCGTTGGGCGAAACCTGGCAGGACCAGGAGCACGAGAAGTTCGGCGCCGAGTTTCTGAGCACCATGAAGGCGATCAAGAAATTCATGGAAATGTCCGAGCAGCACACGCCCTTCCTGCTGCGGAAGGCGCAGAGGATCGAAGATTACCTCAATCAGCGCTGATCTGTCCTGCGGTGAGTGTGAAACTCGAAATTTGAAATTTGGAACCCGGCCGCATGGCAGATCAAGCCCGCATCTCGAACCTCGACGCCATCGAAGCCTTCCGCTCCGCGCTGATCGTGTTCATCAGCAAAACGCGGCAGTCGCTGGAGATGGCGCAGGATTCCGTGAAGAAGATGCGCGGGTGGCTGCAATCGGAGCAGCCCGCATTCTGGAGCGCGCAGATCAAGCAGCGGCAGAAGAAGCTCGACCAGGCCAATGCGGAGCTGATGTCCGCGCGCATGTCAGAGTTTGTGGACACTCCGACCGTGCAGCAGATGGCGGTGCGCAAGGCGCGTGCGGCCCTGGAGGAGGCGCAGGCCAAGCTGGAGCGCACCAAAGGATGGGCGCGCGACTACGACCGCGTGGTGGATCCGCTCGCCCGAAAGCTGGACGCCATGCGCGATTTCATCGACAACGACCTTGCGACCGCCACCGCATTTCTGGTCGAGATTCAGAAGATCCTCGACGCTTACAACGAAACTCCCGCGCCTGCGGTGAGTTCTGAACCCGCCAGCCCGGCCACGCCGTGAATCTCATCCAAAACGCCCGCGAACTCTCCGAACACTGGCATTCGACCAAATCGTACTGGCGTGACGCCAAGGCGCTGGAGTTTGAAAAGCGCTATCTGGAGCCGCTGCCGGGGCTCGTGACGAAAACAGGCACGGTGATGAACGAACTCGAAGTCCTCCTCAAGAAGATCCGCAAAGACTGTGAGCAGACCTACTGACCTCCGCGCATCGCGCATTCTCTCCCTCCACACCTCGCTGCGGGACACCGTGGCCGATTTTGCCCGCCGCAGCGAGCAGATCGCCCGTGAGGTGCGTGCCAAGCGTTACACCGCGGAGCAAAACCACCTCCAGCAGTTGGAGACGTTCGACGCGCAGTGTGAAAAGGCCGTGCAGGAAACCGTGGAGCAGTGGGACAAGTATGGTGAAACCATCCACGCACGGCACAACCGCCGCACCACCTCCTTCCGGCGCTATGAGGACCGGATCAAGCGCGACCTGCCCGCCATGACGCAAAAGGAACGCGAGCGCTGGCTGGGCAAGCAGCAGATTCGTCGTGTGCAGGCTGACTCCCAACGCAAACGCGGCCTGCAGAATGCCGAGACAACCGCGGGTGAGTTGCTGGATCGTCTCAATGCCGCCAAGGAGCGGCTGCTGGCGGTTTTGAAGGCGTCGGGCGAGCGCCTCAGCCGCAAAGGCACGCCTCGTGCCGAGGGTGGTCTGACGCTCGCAGAGATTCCCGAGCGGGTGCAGGCAATTGAGGCGCAGGCAGAGAATTTGGAGGCGCAGCTTGGTTCCGGCAAAAGCTCCGGGATGTTCAAGATGTTTTCCAAGGCCAGCGTGGACCTGCGGCAACTGAACCAGGCCGTGTCTGATTACGAGGCATGCGTCGGGGAGGTGGATCTGGCGCGTGAAGCTGAAGCAGCCCGTCTGCAGGCCGAGTTTGAGGCCACCGAGGCGCAAATCGCGACAGATTGGAACCGTGCCGAGGAGGTGGCGGAAAAATATCGCGCCGCGATGCAGAAGCGCATGGCCGCGCAGATTCCCGCCTGCCTTGCGCGAAATGAACGGCTGCTTGCGCGCAATCTGCAGCGCTTCGAGGCCCAGAAGGCCGCCAGCGTTGAGGCCGTGAGGGGCCCCGCGGCCCAGCAACGGAAGGAGTTCAACGACCAGCATGCGGCCGCGATGAATGCGATGCACGTGGCGTCAGAAAAGCGCTGGCACGACTTGCAGAACGAATGGGCGCAAAAAATCCCGCCACTGCTGGCGGCAGTGGATGAGGTGAATCACGCCCCCGAGGCCGCCGTGATGGCATGGAGCACTGACTACAGTCCCTCCGCTGCTTTCCCGCATGCAAGCCGCTTCGGGCAGCTCAAACTCGATTTGAGCACTCCCGCGGCCTTCTTTGACAAGGAGACACCGATGAGCCTCGCGGGCCACGAACACGTCGCGCTTCCACTGACGCTCTCGTTTCCGCAGGAGGCATCGCTGCTCATCGAAACGGATGATGATGGCGGCAAATGGGTGCCGGAGGTGATGAACAGCATCATTTTCCACATCTTGAAGGTCGCACCGCCAGGGAAGGCGCACTTCACGATCATTGATGCGATCGGTTTGGGGCAGAGCTTTGCCGGATTGATGCATCTGGCCGACTACGAACCGGCGCTGATCAACCGCCGCATCTGGACGCAGCGGGATCACATCGAGGAACGGCTCGCCGAACTGAATGAGCACGTGGAAAAAGTGATCCAGATGTATCTGCGCAACGAGTACGCGACGATCACGGAATACAACGAGCAGGCGGGCAGTGTGGCGGAGAAGTATCATTTCCTCGTCATCGCCGGACTGCCCGCGGGGTTCAGCGAAACAGGCATGGCGCGGCTGAAAAGCATCGTCGCGAGCGGACCGCGTTGCGGCGTCTTCACGCTTGCACACTGGGACCGCCGTCACAACCTGCCGGAGGGCCTCGGCGCCGACGATCTGCGCAAAAATTGCGTGCGTCTGCTGCGCGAGAAGGGCGTGGTGAGCTTTGGCGGCATCAACACCCTCACACTCGACCCGCCGGTCACAGACGAAGTCGCTGCCGCCCTCGCGCATCAGATCGGACAGGCCAGCATCGACTCGAACCGCGTGCAGGTGCCCTTTTCCGTCGTCGCACCAAAGGAGATGTGGTCGGAGAGCACCACAAACGAACTGCGCATCGCGATTGGCCGCACCGGCGCCACGAAGCTGCAATACCTTGCCATCGGCAAAGGCACGAAGCAGCACGCGCTGCTCGCGGGCAAGACCGGTTCCGGCAAATCCACGCTGCTCCATATCATCATCACCAACCTGGCTCTGACATGCAGCCCGGACGAGGTGGAGTTCTACCTCATCGACTTCAAAAAAGGCGTCGAGTTCAAGTGTTACGCTGATGCAAAGCTGCCGCATGCCAAGGTGATCGCCATCGAGAGCGATCGTGAATTCGCATTGAGCGTGCTCCAACGCATCGACGAGGAGCTGAAACGCCGCGGCGAATTGTACCGCAAGCTCGGGGCGCAGGATCTGGCCGGCTACAAGCGTGCGGGTGGCACGGAGCCGATGCCGCGTGCGCTGCTCATCATCGACGAGTTCCAGGAGTTCTTTGTCGAGGACGATGCCGTCGCGCAGGGCGCTGCGTTGCTGCTGGACCGCATCGTGCGGCAGGGCCGCGCGTTTGGCATCCATGTGTTTCTCGGTTCGCAGACGCTTGGCGGTGCTTACACGCTCGCGCGCACGACTCTGGGCCAGATGGTCATCCGCATCGCGCTGCAATGCAATGAGGCCGACGCGGCGCTCATCATGGACGAGAACAACACGGCGGCCCGCCTGCTCTCCAGACCCGGCGAAGGTATCTATAACGATGCTGCCGGTGCTCTCGAAGGAAACAGCCCGTTCCAGGTCGTGTGGCTGACGGATGAGGAACGCGACGCAAACCTCGCCAAAGTCACCCAACTCGCCCAGGAGCGCGGCATCGGCAAAAAGCGGCCCATTGTCTTCGAAGGCAACATGCCCGCCGATGTGCGCGACAATGCGCTGCTGGCCGCTGCGCTCGAAAATCCAGCCGCGAAGATGCCCGCCGACCCGCGCGCATGGCTCGGCATGCCGAACGCGATCAAAGGCCCCACCGACGCGATGTTTCCGCGTCAGAGCGGCCGTCATTTGCTTCTTGTTGGCCAAAACGACGAAGCCATCGCCGCAATCATGGGCCTGGCGGTCATCTCGCTCGCGGCACAGCATCCCAAGGACAAGGCTCCCAAGTTTTATCTCATCCACAGCGCTCTCAGCGGCACGCCGGATTGCGAATTCCTCGAAACCGCGGCACGGGGCAGGGCGAAGGTCAGTCAGGGCCACGAGGCGCCGGAGTTCATCGCTGAAATTCATGCCGAGATGAAACGTCGCAGTGACGAGGGCAGCGCGGGTGATCCGCCGGTGTTTCTTTTGGTGCACGGACTGCAAAAGTTCCGCAAGCTGCGCTACGAGGAGGATTTCTCGTTTGGCGGCGATGATTCGCCGAAGCCCGGCAACCAGCTCAACGAGATCATCAACGAAGGCCCGCCGCTCGGCATTCATCTCATCACCAGCCTCGACACGCTCAACAACATCAACCGTTGCCTCAGCCGCAAGGCGTTGAGCGAACTCGGCATGCGCGTGCTCTTCCAGATGAGCGCGAACGACAGCGCCAGCCTGATCGACTCGCCCAAGGCCGGCTCACTCGGCCTGCATCGCGCGTTGTTCTACAGCGAGCACGAGTCACGCATGGAGACGTTCCGGCCGTTCGCGCTGCCAGACACCACGTGGGTCGAGGAAGCCACGCGCGCACTTGGGTAACGGTTCACTTCTTGGAGCGTGGCGGCAGAAAAACACGGCGCCGGTCAATGCGGGCGCCTTTGGAGAGGAAGAACTGCTTCAACTCCGGCGCCATGTGCAGTTCCTTGGAAACCACATTGAGTTCCAACTGGATCCAACCGGTCGGCGTGAGGCGTGACTCGGCGTCGCTCAAAAAATAACGCCACTCGTCCACGCCCCAGTGTGAGCCGTCGGCGTGCCAGTTGAAGCAGGTGAGATGCGCTGTGATGAGATCGAATGGCGCGCCAAGGTCCGGCATGGGCTGGAACGGGCGGATTTCATGAACGACGCGCGGAATGCCGAGCAACGCGATCATCTCGTTGTAGATGGGCTGGATGTCGAGATCGAGTCCGAGCACATCGTGGCCCATGCAGCGCGCGATGTGCAGGAAGTAGCCGGTGCCGCAGCCGAGATCGAGCACGCGGAGCCGGGGAGGGGCCTTGCGCAGGCGGATGTCCCGCACGCGCTTGATGTTGTTGCCCATCCATTCTTCGAGATCGAAAAACTTTTCGGGACCCACCTTTTCACCGGGCTTGCCGTAGCGGGCGCGAAGCTTCTCAAATCCATCATGATCCATCGCGTCGATGAACGGCTGCGGATCGAGCGGGTAAGTCCACCGGCGGACGGCCGCCTTGGCACTGAGATAGCTGTCCACGCTGAAGAGCTTCCGAAGTTTGTTGGCAATGGGCATGTGCTGGCAGTCTCTGGACACACGGGGCAGGCGGTCAAGCGATTCCAAGCAGGTTGTTCAAGCGCACCATCACGGCGCCTCATGGAGCGTGTTCAGATGTCTTCATCCAAGGGGGCGCCCCGTTTGTCAATCATGCCGAAAATGGCGATTTACGGATGCCGCAGCCTCTGGCATGATCGCGTCGAAACCGGCTTCACACCATGAAAACCATCGCTTCGATCTTCTTCGCCATGTCCCTTGCATCCTCCATCGCCGCTGACTCCTCCGATGCGGATTTTCCGAAAGTGGGAGAAACCTATCGCATCCAGACTGCCGCTCCGCTGGTGGAGACTCCGTTTGAAAACCGTGTGACCATCCTCGCGCTGGGCAAGGATCAGTGGGCCAAAGTGCAGTATGAGAAAATGGGGCGTGGTGCGGATGGCGCGGTCGGCAAGCAAAAGCACGAAATGTGGGTGAACTTCGCCAGCGTCACCTCCGCGGTGAAAGCGGATGCAGCCGCCAAGTAACCCTCCGTTTGACCGGACCAGGCATTCGACCCAGGAGCGGAACCTTCCAGGTCCCGTCTGGAAACCCAGGCCCGGAGCGGGCCGCTCCGGCTCCTTGTGTGTGGAGAGCGTACCAAAGCCCCAAGGAACGACGGCATCCTGCCGTCGCGCCTGACGCCAGGATGGCGTCACTCCTTGTTTCCAAACCACGAACAAAGAATCAACAACCAGGAACATGGACCTCCTGAGCGCGGCGTTGGTCACCTCGCCGGGCCGGCTCAGGTTGTCTTCGCTGCGGGGGAGGTTGAAGACGAGGCGCTCATAAAATCATTTTATGAGGGCAGAAATCCCGTTTCTGGGGTCAGAATTCCTTTTCCTTGGGTTACGAACGCGTTTTGTGAGGAAACAAACGCGGCGACTGGGGTCATCAACGCGGTTTGTGGGGAAACAAACGCGGCGACTGGGGTCATCAACGCGGTTTGTGGGGAAACAAACGCGGCGACTGGGGTCATCAACGTGCTTTGTGAGGAAACAAACGCGGCGACTGGGGCATCAACGTGCTTTGTGGGGAAACAAACGCGGCGACTGGGGTTACGGACGCGGTTTGTGGGGAAACAAACGCTCTTCCTGAGGAAAGAAACCCGCGTCCTGACCCCAGAAACTCATTTCCTGAGGAAACAAACTCGTTTCGTGAGGCCAGAAAACGTTTCCCTGAGGACAGAAACAGATTTCCTGAGCCAGGAAACGTTGCTGCCCGGGAGGGAAAAGCGATCCGAAAGCAGGGAAATGCCGTTTCCCGGGAAGGAAACGCGCTCCGAAAGCAGGGAAACGCGCTCCGAAAGCAGGGAAACGCGCTCCGAAAGCAGGGAAATGCCGTTTCCCGGGAAGGAAACGTGTTCCGCAAGCAAGGAAACGTCGCTTCCCGGGAAGGAAACGCGCTGCGAAAGGAAGGAAATGCCGCTTCCCGGGAAGGAAACACGCCGCGAAAGCAAGGAAACGCCGCTTCCCGGGAAGGAAACGCGCTGCGAAAGCAAGGAAACGCTGCTTCCCGGGAAGGAAACACTCTGCGAAAGCAAGGAAACGTCGCTTCCCGGGAAGGAAACGCGCTGCGAAAGCAAGGAAACGCCGCTTCCCGGGAAGGAAACACTCTGCGAAAGCAAGGAAACGCCGTTTCCGAGCCGGGCACTGTCGTCCAGGTTCTCATCCGCGCCGGTAAATTGAGAACGGACTAAATACCTGGCATCTGCCATCAGCACCACGGGCAGCCTTTTGTGGTGCTTGGCACGCTGGGCGTTGAGATCGCCCAGCTCCAGTTTCAACACCTGACGGCACAAGAACACCAGGGCGTTGAGTGCCTGGTTTTGGGAGACGGCAGAGAGGTTCCGCCCACGGCCAGGTGGGTCAGGAATGCCTCCACCTCCGCCGCCCCATCTCCGTCGGATGGCGCACTCCGCTCCACTTCACGAAGCGGCGTTACCAGCCCACATAGCTTTCCTCCGTGCGGATGGAAAAACGTTTCCGGCGGATGGCATTCTTGAGCTGCTCTTCAAGTTTCATGTGGGTACTTTCATGCCAAATATGACGCGCATGCGCTCATATTAAACAATCCTGTTGGCTATGACGCGCACCTGCGGCAAAAGCAACACCCATGACGCCGAAACTCCGTTGGTACTCGACAAAAGTGTGGCCCATAATGCGGATCACGTACTCGACAGAATTGTTTCTCATCCACTAGTTCGGTCAACAAACCGAGTCCATTCCACATCCAGTCATGAACAATCCGCCAAGGATGAAGTTTTGGGAACTTGTTAGCTCATTCAGAACCTGCCCCGAACTGATGACTGAGGTATTCGCGTCTCCTAGATGGAGAGAGCCATTTGCGATGTATCTGGAGTGCTGGGGCGACCTTGTGAGAAGCCAGAACAGACAGATACTGGATTTGTTGGTCCCCTTAGAACTTTCCCGAGAGATAGCAGGCCGATGCAAGAGTCTTCACTTTTCCATTTCCGAGGACGGAGAATGGTTGCGATTTATCGACCGACCTTCACACGCCACCTTCTCCGCGGCCATTGTGCTTTCAGCCTTAGAAGTTCATGACAGGTTTGGAGGTGCGGTTATCGAAGAGATCCAGGAGAAAGGCAGCGCGGCTATCAATCGTCCATACGGTGCTCACGGAATGCCTGAAATACGATGAATCACCCCAAAAACAGGCCGAACAAAACGGATGCAGGCAACGGCTCGAATGGCATCTGTCGTGTCATCGACGCCTCCCGCTCGCCGTCGCCTGATCCGAGACGTTGATATGGCTCCGGTTTTGGCAAGTGGGAATGTGCGTCCTGTGTCATTTGGATGACCTTTTGCTTGGTTTGTTCTTCTCACCTCAGAAGCAGACTGACCGACCAGGGTGAATGGTATCACTTCGGTGGTTATGCTGATATTCGCGTGCTGCCTGCCCTCCGTGGTTTTAACGAAGGAGGGGGTAACGCATTTCTTTTGTTCACCGCGGCCTGGGTTCTCACAGTCTAGGCTCGAGCGCTCAAGCGACCTCGCGGTCGCTCTGATCTCATAACGTCTCTCGTGTGCTGGCCTCCGCGTCGATCAGTCTGGTTCTAAGGTGTGAAGTGGGTATGTCGGATGATTGGTGGGGGGCTGCTGTTCTGATTCTCTCAGGCTGCAGCTTTTGCCTTCAGGGTGTACTCGCGGCCTTTCCTCTTAGCTGCTGGTTTGGCGCTTTCTTGAGGCTTGGGTGCGCGTGCCGTGCTCACTGCCTGTGTGCCGTCGGCTTTGGGCATCACCGCCCGCATGACCTCCCACACGAACGCCGACAGTTCGCGTGCGAGTGCCGTCTGCACCTTTTGCCGTGTCTTGCCGCGGGCGGCGAGCTTGCGCCCTTTTTCATGAAGACGGTTCTGACAGCGCCAGGAGATCTCCATGACCTGCCGTCGATGTGCTTTGGGATGGCCTCCTGTCGTGTGGTGAGTTCCTGGCTGACCTTGGGCGGCAGTCGGTAGTGCTGGGCGCATTCGTTGAAGATCCAGCGCAGGTGGCCGTTGCCGCACTTGGTGATGGTTCCTTGCGCACGGCTTCCTCCACTGCTGCTCTCGCTGGGCACGAGTCCGAGGTAGGCCATGAGCTGGCGTGGATGGGCAAAGCGGTGGATGTCACCGATTTCACTGACGGTGATCATCGCAGCGACGGTTTGATAACCTTTAAACCCCATGAGGGCGAGCACGACGGGCTTCATGTGCCACTCGTCGAGCAAGGCTTTCATGTGCACCTCCAGCCGCTCGATGCGCTCGGCTGCGGCATCAATGCATTGCAGATACTCCTCCAGCACGATCTTCATGGCGGGGTGCGGCAGGATCAGTTCACGCAAGTAACGCATGTGCGCCGCGCTCCACGAGGTCTTTTCACCATAGCGGTATCCGTTGCGCAAAAGGAAGGCTTTGAGCTGATGGCGTCCGCTGCGTTGATCCTGCACGGCATCGGTGCGGGCGCGGCACAGATCGCGAATGGCTTCATCGCGCTCATCGGGGACATGCACGGCGGTCAGTTCACCTGCACGATGAAGACGTGCGAGCATACGCGCATCACGACGGTCCGTTTTGATCTTGTCACCCGATCCTTTGGGCGTGAGCGACGGCGCGATGACATCGCAGGCAATGCCTTTCTTCTTCAGGAAGCGCGCCAGCACGAAGCCGCAGGGACCTGCTTCATAACAAAGCTTCAGCTCCTTGTCAGGATGGCCCAGCTTACGCATGAGCTTTTCGACGCTGTGAAAAGCGTTGGGGATCTCGCCATAGTTCCTGACCTCTCCGTCGCGACCGGCCTCGGCGATGGCGACGGCAATGTTTTCAGCATGGACATCAAGGCCCAGATACAATACTTCTTTGCTCATATGATGTGGTGTGTTGGTTGCTCTTCATTCGGTTCGTCCGGCAGGGACTGCTCGTCCCTCCCCGAACATGCGGATAGGCCTCGCCAGAAGCAGCCCGCGAAATACATGCAGCCAGCACACCACGCCTTTTTCAATCAAACGCGCTGCGCTTCCGACCTGCTCGCGCAAGTAGGGCCGCAGCCATAATGTCTAGGCGACTCCGCACGATTGCCGTGAACGAGACATCACAGCGACACGAAATTATGAAAGATGCGCTCTTCTGGACGCAGTTAGCTTTCACTGCGTGTGGCTGGCTTCGAGAGTCAGAGGACGCGTCGCTCCGGCGATTTTGGATTGATGATTTTCTGCCGGAGAGTGCCACCGATACGAAGCGTGGGTTGGATGTTGAGGGCACGGCGTGGGTTGGCGATGGTCCGCGAGACCAGCATCCGTATCGTTTTGTAGTTTCCATTCCCCAGAAGATGCTACACCGGCGACGAGACAGTTTCTCGATTGAGCGTTTTGACCTCGACGAGGAGCGGCACAATTTGCAGGTTGAGATTGGTCATGAGAATCCCGTCGCCTAACCATGCGCTGCAGCGAACGGCGGCGGGCCATCGCAGTTGCAATCGGCGCGCCTCGTGGCCGCCGTCGCTGAGCTTTTGTCGTTCGGCCAAGCAACCGAGTCCATCGCCATGACCCTCCAGTTCAAAGCCACTGAGATCGGATGCGAGGACGATGGATTCGCCTTGGTTTGCGGAGCATCCAACTCGAAGGCAGATGAACCCTATCATTACATCACGATTCAGGGGTGCTCTGACCCAGGTGACGAGGATGATGATGGGATTCACTTCGAGATAGATGACCAGATCAACGGTAACTACGATTTGCTTCGCGCCTGCCGCGTGTCGCGATCACAGATTTCCGTCGATCTGTATCGTGACGTTCCTTGGCACCCTGGTCTTGAGCGTGTCAGCATTGATTGCTCTGCTGCATCCGAGGCAGAGTTTGACGCGCTTGTAGCTGGACTTCGCCGCTTGTTTCGAGACCGTCCCACCGACCTCATCATTGACCTGCAATGACCAACCCAAACCCCACCACCAAGGCCGAACAAAACGGATGCAGGCAACGGCTCGGAGGCTATCTGTCGTGTCAGCAACGTCTTGCGCTCGCCGTCGCCTGATCCGAGACGTTCGCCTAACTCAAGCCGCCTCCCGCATAACAATGTCCACATCAATATCCTATAGAACATCGGCTCCGGTTTCTGCAGATGCACGCATGGCGATTGTTTCGGCAGTGCAGAATCACAATGCGGCGAGGGACTGGTGGTGTGAGTCGTTCTGCTTTTACGAGGATCCGCAACTCAAGAATCATTTGGTGGGAAACACCAAGTTATTCCTCAATGGTTACACGGCACCTTCGGGTCAGTATGTCCAAGTTGATCCAGATGAGGATTGCTTTATGGCCGCAGAGGATGCTCAGTTTATCATTGATCAGCTCGCGGAGTTTTCTCGGCAGCATGGGATTCAGTGGGTGGTTGATCTGGAGGGAGCGGAGCTGGGGACGATTGCTGGTGGTATTGTTCCCGCTGAGCTGACAAGTATGCTGATGGAACTTAAGGCTATTGCACCTCCTGACTGCGACTCGAAGGCTCTTCTTATCCGCCATGCCTCTCGCAATCAATAAACCAAACAAGGGCGAACAAAACGGATGCAGGCAACGGCTCGTATGGCATCTGTCGTGTCATCGACGTCTTGCGCTCGCCGTCGCCTGATCCGAGACGTTGATATGGCTCCGGTTTCCGGAAAAGGAATGTTTTTGTTCGCTGTCATTTGGATGACCTCTGCTTGGTTTGTTCTTCTCACCTCAGAAGCAGACTGACCGACCAGGGTGAACGTATCACTTCGGTGGTTATGCTGATATTCGCGTGCTGCCTGCCCTCCGTGGTTTTAACGAAGGAGGGGGTAACGTGATTTCTTTTGTTCACCGTTATTCTTTGTTCTCACAGTTCAGTTCGAGCGCCTGGCGACCTTGCGGTCGCTCTGATCTCATAACGTCTCTCGTGTGCTGCCTCCGCGCCGATCGTCTGATTTTAAGGTGTAGCTTGGGCTTTGGATGGTGCTGTCTGGGGTTTTACTGAGTGCCTGTTATTCCGGCTCGTGCAGTTCACTTTGTCTCATGTGACGGCGGCCTTTCTTCTTCACGGCTGGTTGGGTGCGCTCGGTGACCTTTGGCGGACGCGGCGCTGGCGGCCTGAGTTCCATCGGCTCTGGGCATCACCGCCCTCATGATTTCCCACACGAAGGCGGAGAGCCTGCGCGCCATGGCGATCTGTGCCTTCTGCCGTGTCTTGCCACGGGCGAGCTGCGCCCTCGTTCATGCAGCCGGTTCTGACAGCGCCAGGAGATTTCGATGACCTGACGCGACGGTGCTTTTTGGGATGGCTTCCTGTCGTGTGGTGAGTTCCTGGTTGATCTTCGGTGGCAGCCGTGTGAAAGGCGTATTCGCTGAAGATCCAGCGGCGGCCGTTGCCGCACTTGGTGGTTCTCGGCGGATGGCCGCCGCCGCTGCTGCTCCCGCTGGGCACGAGTCCGAGGTAGGCCATGAGCTGGCGGATGGGCAAAGCGGTGGATGTCACCGATTTCACTGGACGGTGATCATCGCAGCGACGGTTTGATAACCTTTAAACCCCATGAGGGCGAGCACGACGGGCTTCATGTGCCACTCGTCGAGCAAGGCTTTCACGTGCACTTCAGCCGGTCCGGATGCGCTCGGCTGCGGCATCAATGCATTGCAGATACTCCTCCAGCACGATCTTCATGGCGGGGTGCGGCAGGATCAGTTCACGGCAACGCATGCGCCGCGCTCCACGAGGTCTTTTCACCATGGCGGTATCCGTTGCGCAAAAGGAAGGCTTTGAGCTGATGGCGTCCGCTGCGTTGATCCTGCACGCAGTATCTGCGTGCGCGGCACAGATCGCGAATGGCTTCATCGCGCTCATCGGGGACATGCACGGCGGTCAGTTCACCTGCACGATGAAGACGTGCGAGCATACGCGCATCACGACGGTCCGTTTTGATCTTGTCACCCGATCCTTTGGCGTGAGCGACGGCGCGATGACATCGCAGGCAATGCCTTTCTTCTTCAGGAAGCGCGCCAGCACGAAGCCGCAGGACCTGCTTCATAACAAAGCCTCAGCTCCTTGTCAGGATGGCCCAGCTTACGCATGAGCTGACGCTGTGAAAAGTGTTGGGGATCTCGCCATAGTCTCCTGACCTCTCCGTCGCGACCGGCCTCGGCGATGGCGACGGCAATGTTTTCAGCATGGACATCAAGGCCCAGATACAATACTTCTTTGCTCATATGATGTGGTGTGTTGGTTGCTCTTCATTCGGTTCGTCCGGCAGGGACTGCTCGTTCCTCCCCGAACATGCGGATAGGCCTCGCCAGAAGCAGCCCGCGAAATACATGCAGCCAGCACACCACGCCTTTTTCAATCAAACGCGCTGCGCTTCCGACCTGCTCGCGCAAGTAGGGCCGCAGCCATAATGTCTAGGCATCATGCGAGCACCTCACCCATGAACAAACAAGACATCATCACGCAATGGTCGAGCGCGGTTGACTCCGGCTCGTTTCTTACCGCGAAGCACGACCCGACTGGTTTGGCTATCGGCTGGGACAGTTTTCGGACAGTCCTTTCACCGGATGCTTCATCATCTCTTGCCAGCTACATCAAGTCCGGCCAATACGGCATTCGTGTTTTTGAGGACAGCAAGTTTCCGGCGAGTTCGGGATATTTTGAGATTGTCCCTTCGGGTTCATACCCGTTCTCTGTGGCAGGTTCGGGTGTTCCGTCCGGCTCGATTACTCCATCTGGTTCATACGACCGCTTGGTAGTTGCACACTCGAAGAAGTTCGGATGGCATGTTTATGCCGACGACTGTGCGAGGATTTCCGGCAGCATGGCCAGCGGACGCCTGACTTTGAAGTATGACTTGTAACCTGATGCCTCCTGAGTAACTAGACATCGAGTTACAAGGCGGGGACGAGTTGGAAGCCGAGTTTGGCGGCTTGTTTGTGGAGGTGTTGCAGCCGGTGGGCCTGGCTGGAGGGAGTCACTTTGAAAGCCTCGTTCTCATCATAGGCCCGCTGGTGGAAGATCATGCCGTAGATGATGCGCGCGAGGTTGCTTCGCGCCGCCCCACGGCGCTCACCCCTTCGCTGCGCTGCGGGGCAGCCTGGCGGCTGGCTGTCTCGCTCCGCTCGGCTGTGTGCCGTTGCGGTGATGCCCTCGGCTTTGCTGAGGCGGGCTTTGAGACGGCGGCAGAACTCGCCGATCTTGTTGTCGCTGCGCGCCACGCATTGCGCGGTCATGCGCAACTGGCTTTGTTTTTTTCCTGCGATGTGGGCCGTGCCTCAAAACAACTCCATCTGGCCACTGGGGTCGCGGGGGCGGCGGAAGGCGTCGGTGGTGATGTGGGGGCGGCGGTGGAGCATGCCGGCGCGCTGGATGGAGACACGGAAGAGGCTGGCGATCTGATCGGACCAGACGCCGACGCCTTTGAGGCGCTTGCCGAATTCGCCGTGGGAGAGGGTTTTGCCCTGCGTCTCCTCGATGCGGCTGAGGATTTTGTCGCGCATGCCGGGGAAGTGAAGATCGAGCCAGGCGCGGAAGACGTCCTTCACGGCGAAAGGGAGGCGCACGACGGTGTAACCGGCGAATTGCGCCCCGGCGGCGTGTCCGGCGTCGATGAGGGCGGGAATTTCGGAGTCGTTGAGGCCGGGAATGATGGGCGCGGTGAAGATGCCGACGGGGACTCCGGCGTCGTTGAGGATGCGGATGGCCTCGAGACGCATCTTGGGCGCGGAAGCACGCGGTTCGAGCTTGTGGGCGAGATCGGGATCGAGCGTGGTGACGGAGATATAAACGGTGGTGGCGTGATGGCGGGCGAGTTCGGCGAGGAGATCGACATCGCGCGTGACGAGATGGTTTTTCGTGACGATGACGACGGGGTGACGGCTTTCGGCGAGGACTTCGAGGCAGCCACGGGTGATGCGGAGTTTTTTCTCGATGGGCTGATACGGATCGGTGACGCCGCTGAGGGAGAGACAGGCGGGCTTGTAGCCGGGCTTGAGCAATTCGGAGCGAAGCAGGGCAGGGGCGTCCTCCTTGACCATGATGCGTGATTCGAAATCGACGCCGGCAGAGAAGCCGAGGTATTCGTGCGTGGGCCGTGCGTAGCAGTAGGCGCAACCGTGCTCGCAGCCGCGGTAGGGATTCAAGCTGGCCTCGAAGGGCAGGTCGGGGCTGTTGTGCCGCGAGATGATCGAGGAGGAGTGGTCGCGGAAGAATTTCGTCGCCACCTTTTCAGGCGCTTCGCCGGGATCGTAGTCCACATGCAGTTCCGCGAAACGCTGGTCGGGATTGAAGCCCGCGCCGCGACCGCGAATGCCGGGCCGTTCTTCGCCCGAGCTACGAAGGCCGGCGGATGGCGTTTCCATGATGGTCCTCCTGATCCGGCGTCACGCCGCGTGGGCAGCCGGACCGGCGGTGCCGGAGCGGCGGGCAAGAAACTCGTTCGCCAAGGCCACGTAGGCCTGGGCACCGCGTCCGGAGGGCTCGTACTCGATGATGCTTTTGCCAAAGCTGGGTGCCTCGCCAAGACGGACGGTACGCGGAATGACGGTCTGATAGACCGTGTCAGCGAAGTAGTTGCGCACGTCGTTGACGACCTGGTTGGCGAGATTGGCGCGGCTGTCGAACATCGTCATGACGATGCCTTCGATGAGAAGTTTGGGATTCGCACCACAATCGCGAATCTGCTGGGTGATGCTGACGATCTTGGAAAGTCCTTCGAGGCCGAAGTACTCGCATTGGATCGGCACGAGCAATTCATCCGCGGCTGCCAGGGCACCGGTCATGAGCACGCCGAGGGACGGAGGCGTGTCGAGAATGGCGTAGTCAAAGTGGCCGGAGTGGCGGAGTGGTTCCAGCACCTCGCGCAGGCGGATGAGGTGATTGCCAGTCTGGGCGAGCTCGATTTCACAGCCTGCCAGTTCCTGATGGGAACGGATGAGAGAGAGGTTGGGCAGGCTGGTGCTGCGAATGGCACTGCGGGGGTCGTGTCCACTGACCAAGGCACGATATAGGCTGCCCCCCTCCTCCTGGGCCTGGCCGAGGCCACTGGTGGCGTTGGCCTGCGGGTCGAGGTCGATCAGCAGCACACGCACCCCGCGCTGGGAGAGGCAGGCGGCGAGATTGAGGGCGGTGGTGGTCTTTCCGACCCCGCCTTTCTGATTGGAAATGGCAACGATGCGCATGGGCACTTGCCGCTGGACTTTGGCGAGAAACCATGTGACACGCCAGAAAGAAATGGACGTCACGGAGAAATGGCTCTCTGAAATCGGCGGATGGCAGGTCATGAAGGCCGCCCGTGGGCTGGTTGATGCAGGATTGGCGGCAGTTTCGAGTGCGGAAGGCGAATTGATCCGTGGTGTGGCCGGTTCAGGGAAAATGAAATTTACCACCGGCCTGCGAATCCGCAGCGGAAGCGACGTGGAAAACCTCTGCACGTGTCCGCAGGCCCGGCGCAGCGGCATGATGTGCGAGCATGCGCTGGCGGTGGCGCTTATGCATGCACGGGGAAAGATTGGCGCGACGGGCAGTTCATCTGCTGCTTCCAAGCCAGACTCCCAAACGTCGCCCAAGCCTGTCAGCGGACAGATTGAGGCGCGAACGGAGCCTCTACCCAAAGCCACAGTGCCTGGGCGCTTTTCCATTTATCTGCCCGAAGCTTTGATGGCAGGGCAGGCGCATCCACCGTTCGCCGTTTTTGTGAAGTTTGAAGCCGGCGGAGAATCGGAAACGTCCACGTTTGTGTCATGGCTGGCCGGGCAGGGGATCCAAGCACCGCAAAGCATGCCGCTGTCACTCCAAGGCGAAATGTTGTCCGCCTTCTTGCAGTCTTTGGCAGAACATCCGCGGGTCTTTGCAGGCCGGCCCAATGGCAGGGAGAGTCCGATTCAGATTGCCGCAGAGCCAGTGCGCCTGCCTGTGAGCGTGCAGATGTCCCGAGATCAGTGGATCTGCCTGGAACTGGCAAGCACGACCCTGCGACAAATTTGGGATGCGTGGTGGATTTGCCAGGAAACGGGGGTGCTGTTTCGCCATCCTTCTGACCAGCCTTTGGTGGGTTCCTTGGTGACCGAATTGTGCCGTTCGCCAGCCACCCGGCCGCTGCGCTGGCTGGCTGAGCACGGCGAGCGGCTGGCAGAATGCCTGCAGATGGACCTGCGCGGAGGCGGCTTGGAACATTTTCATGTGTCGCCGGTGCCGTGCCAGTATGAAATCCATCTCGAAGGGTCTCTACAAGCACTCGAAGCCCGCGTGTTGGCCCGCTTTGGTGGTCACCAGTGGCCTGCCGGGTCGCCCGACTTGCCCGAGTCGTATCAAGGACTAAGATTTCCCATTCAAGATCAATTATCTGAGTTTATATTTTATGTTCAAGATGTTGATGGAGAATCCCGCCTTTTGCGGCTTCTGGAGACCTTGGGCTTCAGGCGGGAAACGCCGCAGGCGTGGCGATTGAAGGGGGAGGAGAATATCTTGCGATTCCACTCTTCCGATCTTCCCGAATTGCGACGGCAGGTCGAAATCGTAGAAGGTGAGCGCTGGCACGCCATCAGCCGCAGTTTGCATCGAATCACACCCAAAACGCGACTGGAAGACGATTCAGGGCATCCCGGCGGTGGAGACTGGCTGAGCATGGAGTTCGCTTACGAGGCTTCAGACGGCTTCCGGCTGCCACGTGCCGAAGTTCTGCGTTTGATCAGATCTGGAAGACGTTCTCTACAATCCCACGGCAAGCGCTATGTGCTCGATGTTGCGGCAGTGGAAAACTTCGAAGAAGCGTTGAGTGATGTTCCGCTGGAGCTAAACCTGGAAGGGGCACGGGTTCGCCGGATGCATGCCGCGTACTTTGGAGGCGGTGATGCCGGAGTTGGACAGACTTTGGGCGAAGACGAGTTGCGAGCCGGAATCGGAGAACTGGCAGGCATGCTTCGCCCGTATCAGATGGAGGGTGTGCTATGGATGACCTCGCGAGTTTTACAGGGGCGCGGAGGCGTTCTGGCCGATGAGATGGGTTTGGGCAAGACCGTGCAGAGCATTGCCCTGGCCCTGTTCGTGAAGCGCCACAGGAATCTGCCAGGCCCCGTGCTGATTGTGTGTCCAAAATCGTTGTTGGAAAACTGGCAGGCGGAGATCGAACGCTTCGCCCCGTGCCTGACGACGGTCGTGGCGCAGGGGACAAAGCGTGAAAACATGCTGGAGCAGTTGCACGCCCCTGATGTGATAATCACTTCTTATCAATTGATCATTAGAGATATTCAATATTACCAAAGCATTGACCTCAGCCTCATCTTGCTGGATGAGGCCAGTTTCATCCGGAATCCAGACACGGACGCTGCCAAAGCCTTGTGTGGGCTCAAGGCCACAGGGCGGATTGCCCTCACTGGCACCCCTTTGGAAAACGGGGTACGTGATCTGTGGTCCATCTTCCATTTCGCGCTGCCAGGCTATCTGGGTGGACACACCGGATTTCGTGAGCGTTTTGAGGCGCCTATCAAAGCCGGCTTGGAGCTGCCGGCGGGCCAGGCGGCGGCTTTGCGACTCCAGAAGCTGACACGTCCGTATTTCTTGCGCCGAACCAAGCGCCAAGTGCTCAAGGATCTGCCTGAGAAGATCGAACAGGTTCTGTGGTGTGGTCCGAGTCCCATACAAGCTGAGGTCTATCAAAAGATATTGGAGGAGGGGAGGGACGAAATCAGGATGGCACGGAGGAGAGCGGGGCAAAACGGAGCCAAAATGACGATGTTCACGGTGCTTTTGCGGTTGCGCCAAGCCTGCTGTGATTTGCGGCTTACCGGCGTTCAGGCAGAGGCTCTCTCCGGCTTGGCACTCGAGGACTACTCAGGCAAGTGGGCTGCGCTGGAAGGCCAGCTAGAGACGGCGCTTCAATCGGGTGGTAAAGTTCTCATTTTCAGTCAGTTTGTTCATTTTTTACGCTTGGTTCGGGATCAAATGCGGACCTTGAAAGTGGATCACGCCTACCTTGATGGGAGTAGCCAGGACCGGGCTGCTCAAGTGAAGCGTTTTCAGCAAGATCCATGCTGTAAAGTCTTCCTCATCAGTCTTAAGGCCGGGGGGTATGGGTTGAATCTAACCGCAGCCGACAGCGTCATTCTTGCTGACCCGTGGTGGAATCCGGCAGTGGAAGCGCAGGCCATCGACCGTGCCCACCGCATTGGCCAGCAGAAGGTGGTCAACGCCTATCGTCTGGTCATTCGCGGCACCGTTGAGGAACGCATCCTCAAACTCCAAACCCACAAGCGTGGCTTGGCCGAAGCCACCTTAAACGATCAAACACCACTCATGGAGGGCTTAAACGAGGCCGAGTTAGAAGACTTGCTTCGGGGTTGATCGCACCGACACAGAACTCTCGATCCTGAGTCCGGCGGTCCAAATGCTGGCGTAAACGGCACCGCCACCTACACGCTGGTGTCGGGCTCGTTTGAGTATGGAAATTCAATCGAAGCGGGTGGTTAAAGGAGGGTCAACCAAAGATGTCGGTGGGCAGGTTAAAGCGGCGAATCAAAGCGCGCAGAAGCCCAGGCTTAACGTCTCTGCCTTTGTGAAATGGGATGGGAAAAGATGCCTTTGTCCCATTAACGTCTGGATGGAAAACCATTCGATGCGAACCCTTGCCGCGATTTTCCCAAAATTGAAATCTGGGGTCGTGATCGGCTAGTATTCTGAAAATATCCTGCGGTTTTTGCGGCTTAGGCACAGACTTTTTCCAACCGATTGCTTCGTAATGATTTTATTTCATCGGTTGAGAATCCAAAATAACGGGCGTCAGCAGTGTTTCTGCGCTTTTCGACCGTCATTGAAGCCTGACGGGAAATACCGCCCGCGCCCTTTCTGAATGCAGCCCCCATTCTGTCTTCATAGGCATCTTGCCACTTGCTGGCAATTTCTGGAGGAGCCTCTTTTTGAATTAGTGAGACATCACCCATTTTGATGGCAAAGCTAATTTGCGCTTCGAGAGACTCGATCAAATCTTTCATGGCTTCGTCTATGGTGCTACCATAGCCAAGAAGATCCGCTTCGAGTGCATGAGCAACAAAATCGCCTCCCTCTTTATAGGCGAGGACACGAAAGCACAGATCATGTGTATGTGGTTTCATCGGGGCGCGCCGTTTGTGGCTAGATTTGGATGTCTTTGCAAGCATAATTGTACACTATTATATACGGCTGGCAACCGCCTTCCCTCCTTCACAATGAGGCTGAAGGATGATTTAGCGTTCGACAAAGAGATTTGGCAATCATCCGATTAGTGTGCGAAAATGCCTCATGACTCCCCGCCGCAAGGACACCAATCAGAAGGCCGCCAAGCAGGTTTCCAAGGTCACAAAGACCAAATTGCCCAAGGGAGAGGATTTGCTGGGAAGCGAGGAATTGAAGAAGGCACTGGCGGCGGCAAAAAAGAAGTAAAAGCTGTTGCCATGTTACTTTTCTCGACCACATTCGAGGTTGAAAAAAGTAACATCCTAATGAAAACGGTCATTACCTCTCATCCAGATCAGGTCGCCAAGCGGGTAAAGGAGCTTTCCCTCACTCCCGAGGCTCTCCTTGAAGTCATCGTAGCGATGGTGGCAGCGAAGCGCAGTTGGACTCACAATGATGTCGCCGGAGCTGGCGGCACACGCGCCTATCTGGATGGCACCCGCCGCGCTCGTGATGTGGGCGGCGCTTTGGGATGGGTCAAAAACACCGAAGGAAACCTTGAGTCGATGGTGCATCAAGAGATGAACCTTCGCTTTGTCGTCTGCAACGCCAATGACTGCGCTGGTGTCGCGGATTTGAACGCCTCCAATCGCAATCCCAAAGGCCCAGCGACAGAGCAAGTTGTTGCTCTCAATAACGAACAGTTCCTGTTGCAGGGATTGCTCGATGAAGTTGACGCCGAAAACATTGTGCGTTTTGCGTCTCAACCGAAGCCTGATGGTTTGATGACGTGGTATCTGTTTATTTATGCCGACGACGAAACCTATCGTGCTGAACTGTCATGCCCTGCGAGTGTAGAGGGCGGCTTCCTCGCCAACTGCCACGAACGCATTATTCTCGTTCGCGATGGTGACAACGACAACAATCTTCGTCCTCGTCGCACTGCTCCTCCCGACAGCGACGACGTGTTTGAAATCACGGTAACCCGTAAACAAGCGTAACGTGAGATTCAACCCTACCAGACTCAGCATTGCCCGAAAGCGGGCGATGCTGACAAAGAAAGCATTGGCCGAAAAGATCGGCGTGGCACGTCACACAGTCCTTCGTTGGGAGGATGTGGATTCAATGCTTCCCACGCCGGAGCCAACAGAGGAAAACATTTGCGCACTGGTGGCCGTCTTGGGTTTCCCGAAGGCTTTTTTCTTCGGAGATGATGTGGATGAGCCGATTGGCGAACTCACGAGTTTCCGCAGCCAAACATCAATGGCAGCATCAGAAAGAGATGCTGCTTTGGCGGCTGGACAGATTGGGTGCATGATATGGGACTGGGTTTCGGCCAAGTTCGATCTTCCAACGGTTAAGATCCCTGACTTGAGAGATAATCCTGACCCGGAATCCGCCGCTCAAATTCTCCGGAACGAATGGGGATTGGGGGAAAAACCCATCTCCAACATGATTCAGCTTTTGGAATCCAAAGGTGTGAGGGTTTTTTCTCTCGCGGAGAATACCAGCCATGTGAACGCCTATTCGTTTTGGCGGCGAGGCGAGCCATTTGTGTTCCTGAACAATTTCAAAACGTCTGAATGCAGCCGCTTCGATGCCGCCCATGAGCTGGCCCATTTGGTGCTTCACCGTGATGGCGCGGTCACCGGGCGCAAAGCAGAGGATCAGGCCAATCAGTTTGCGTCTGCATTTCTAATGCCTAGAGCCGACGTGTTCGCCACGTTGCCGCATGTGATCAGCCTAGAGCAGCTTATCGCGGCAAAGGCTCGTTGGAAGGTGTCACTGGCGGCCTTGAACTACCGGGTTCACAAATTGAAACTGACCTCAGATTGGAGGAATCGAGACCTTTGCATCGAGATGTCCAAACGTGGTTATAACAAAAGTGAACCGCAAGGCATCCCTTGGGAGAGGTCCGTTGTTTGGGAGAAAGTGCTTCGTGAACTCTTTTTGGAGCAGACCACTCACGAAGACATAGCGCGAGAACTCAACATTCCGGTGTGCGAGGTTAATGATTTGCTCTTCGGCGTGATCGGGCGGGCGGCGGCTCCAGCCTGCCAACTGGGAACATTTACTGTTGTCCAGCCGACTACTGCCCAAGACAACCAACCCGATTACCCCAAAGCAATTGCATGAAATTAACCCGACAGCGCGGAGATGACGCCTTGCGGTAGGACTACCCGCGCAGACAGAAGAACGGCCACCTGATCAACCTTTGGACGGGCAGAAATCAGGTGGCCGTAGATACCGCAGGGAACCCCTTTGGCTTCGGGCAAATTCGCTCATTTCATCCAGTCCGCAAGCAATCGGTCAATCAAGGCTGAAAGGTTGTCTTCCTTCGCACGAGCACGGTCAACCAGGTCGCTGGTTAATGTGAGGTTGACTCTAGTTTTGCCAAGGGAAGGGCGGCCGGCCCCTTCTCGGGAGCCGCCGCGTTTTGGTGGAGTTTTCTTCATTTGAATTAATGCGCATGTTTTCTGTTGCGCTATTTGAATATGTGCGCATAATATCAGTATGTCAAACCAACGTCTCAGCAAAGACAAGCGCGCTTTAGTCCTCGCGGCACTGTGCGAAGGCACTGCCATCAACAGCGTGCGCCGCATGTTCAAGGTGGGGAAGCCCGCCATCATGCGACTGATTGAAGAAACCGGGGAAGCCTGCGAGGACTGGCACAACCGCCACTTCCGCAATCTTAGCGTGGAACGTCTCGAACTTGATGAGCAGTGGGCTTATGTCCACACGCACCGTGAACGCATGAGCAGGGAACAGCGCATGCAGAACCCGGAGCGTGGCGATTGCTGGCTGTGGGCGAGCATTGACCCGGCTTCCAAGGCGATTGTCAACTGGCGGACAGGGAAGCGCACCAGCTTTGCCGCACGGGACTTTGCAGGTGATCTGGCGAGCCGTGTCACGGGCAGGGTGCAAATCACGTCCGACCAGCTTCAAAGCTACCTGTATTCGATTCCAAGCGCGTTTGGTGAACGCGTGGACTATGCACAGGAAACCAAACTGTTTCAGAAGATTCGCGTGGACGCGCCGACATGGCAGACCATGCGAGTGAACCCTTTAGTTGGAGTTGAGCGCCAGCGCATTTCCGGCAATCCGAATCTGCGCACGTCCACGGTCTGTCACATGGAGCGGTTCTTTCTGACCATGAGGCAGGGAAACAAACGCTGTGCCCGCAAGACGCTCGCGTATTCCAAAAGCTGGGACAACCACGCGCTCACGGCCTCCATTCACATCTTCATCTACAACCTCGTCAGGAAGCACGAGACGACCAAGACGACGCCAGCCATGATGCTCGGCATCGTTGATCGCCGCTGGACTTTAGAAGACGTGGTGGACATGACGGATAGGTATTTCAAAGCCAAGGACGACGCGGCTTTTGAAGCGGCCTTTGCCAGTCCGAAGTTTACAACCACGCCAAGTCACAGCAGAGTGTGGCAACCGGTGGCACCGAAAACGCCTTGGTATCTCGATCCTGAAAGCGGCGGACCAAACCCCGCGATCAAGAAGGAAGGCATCCAATACGCCGAACCGGATCAGGAAGATGAATCTCCATAACCAAACGAGCCCAACACCTACACGCTCGACTTTACATTGATTGTTTGTAGTTAAGTGGCACTGTCTCAGTTTGAAATTTCATCCTTTGGAGCCCTAGGTTTGTAGGTCTTGGGGCGTTCAGCCGGGTAATTCTCTGCCATGTAGGCGTCGAACATCGAAAGCAGGTCGTCTATGCTCCAGACGTGATCGGTGACGCCAGCGGCCATCGCGGGAGTCTGTTTCAGGGACAGATGCTTGCGGCAGAAATTGTAAACGAAGAAATGTAGTCCAAGGGCAAGCTCGTGGTTCTCGATCTTCTTGGAATGGGCGTTGGTGCGACGGGCAAAGCGACGGTTGCTCATGCGGAGCGTCAGGTTTGAGCGCTCGATGAAGCTCGTGCAGGTGTTCCCCATCTCAGGAGCGCCGTAAACGCGTTCCTTGCGGGCACCCACACAGACCTCTTTCCCGTCCTTGTCCTTGCCGTAAATCTTGATCAGACGGCCATAGTGAACGTCTGAGCCGAAAGCGTAGCCGATTGCCATCGGGTAGCTCTTGAGGCCATCTGTGCTGATCTGCGGCATCTCAGCGAAGCGCGGAGCCACTTCGCGGCAGAACGTCACGGCGTTGTCGAACGTGCGGCCTCCGACGTGCCATCCCACAATCAGCTTGGACTCTGCGCAGATGCACTTCCATGTCCAAACGTCCCCTTCCGTGGGGTTATGGATGACTTGGGACTGGTCAACCTTCCCCTTGTTCTTGTGGCCGACAAAGCTCCAGATTTCGTCCATCTCCACGCGCTCACAGCGCAGGTTCGTCACGTGCTGATCGTGATACACGATGCACGCTTCCCCAAGCTCACAGACGAGCTTCGTGACGGTGTTGATGCTGACATTAGCGATGCGTGAGGCGGCACGCAGGCTGTTCCCTTCGGTGATCATCTTCACGATCAGGGAGCGCTTGGCGGAATCCAGTCTGTTCATACTTTCAAAATGACATATAATGCCACTCCGGTCAAGCATGAACCGGGCTGATTTACCCTTTCAGCGCTCGCTCCTTCATGGACCGAGAAATCTCTGACAGATCATTAGCTACTAAGCGAGTGTACACTCTACGACTCTCTGCCGCTGGTTTAGCGGGTGGCTGGGAGTGCGGCTTTCTTGCGTCCCGTACTTGCCTTGTTCTTTCTTCCGTTTGGGCCGTGTGTATCAGTGCTCCCATTATCTGCTGTTGGAGGGTGCGGCTCATGTTGTGTTTGGGCTTCTGGTTGGGTCTTGACGGGTGATGGGGCTTTAGAGAGATAAAAAACTGCTGGTTGCTGTGAGTAAAGCTGCTTTTCGGCGAACGGTTTTAGCATTTGTCCCAATCCCTCCAACTCAGATGAAGGAGATTCAACGTTGTTAAACAACTCTTTAGCTTCGGTGCAATCTATGCAAAATTCATGCGATGGATAGCCGGAAAGGAGCCTGTCTATGGCATCAGGCTTTACATTATTCGTCTTGATTCGTTCGCCGTATTCACTGGCAATTTGGTTTAAGCGATCATACTCAGCTAGTCGAATCGGGTCGATTTGCTCATAGAGGTTGGACAGCAGTCCTGATGCCATCTGTGCTGCAATATCCGCCGCCATTTTTGTCGAAAAGGAGAGGTTTCGAGAGAACCGAAGGGACTGAAACTGGCTTTGAAAAAACTTACCCGATTCTCCCTCCAAGAAGTTCAATGCTTGAATCGGCGTCAACCCACTGGTTCTTTCTCCCACCTCGTCTGGCTTTCTAAGCTGCACATCCAAAGGCCCCAATTCAGCATGGTCTGACACGATAAGTTTGTCTGCCGCCAACGCCAGCAAAGTCCCAGCCGAAGCACATACACTGTTCACAAAAATGATCACTTCTCCCTTTCCTCGCCCATGGTTGTGATCCTTGCGGTAGTTCTGCTGCAAGCAGCGAGCGATGCGATATGCAGCATGAGCGTCACCGCCCAAAGTGGTTAAAAGGAGAATGATGTTTGTCCTGTGATGATTCTTTTTGCACTCGTCAATAATCCAATCATCCCAGCTTCGTGCGATGGGGCCAATGTAGGCCAGCATATCCGCATCAAAAGCAGTGGAGAGTTTATCGACCAACTCTTCCAAGGCTACCGTGTACTCTTTTTCAGATTTCTTCATGGCGATTCCAGCGTGCTGCTGCGGCTTTTTGTGCAATGCTTTTCCTCTGCGCTTCCGTCAAAGTGTCTGCCCTTGCTCTCCCACCCTTTTGACCGCCGCGCTTGCCCATTTCCCGCATGATCTCTTTGCGTACGGCATCGTTATCCAACGCCGTGGAAAGCGTTGACTCTGTCGCTGGGGTCTCGCCGGTCAATTGCTGAACAATGCGAAAGGCGGCCTGGCTGAAATCCTCTTTAGGTTTTCGTGTGCTTGAGCGCTTTGGCATTTTTCACCCATATCAAAAACGTGTATTTTCCGCAACCCTAAAATCACGGATATGTTAAGTTTAATTAAATAATTTTGCGTGACTGACCTGAAACCCGATGTCATAAACCCAAACATGACGAAGACGATTTCGAGAACTGCTATCGTAAATGCCAACATCGCAACACGTCGCTCTGGCACAGGGCAAATTGAGATTGTTAGGACGGGGCGGATTCAATTCTCACGAGAACAGGTAAAAGAGGCGCTGAAAACCGCCTCAAAGGAGGTTTTTGTTGGAAGGTGATAAGGCCAAAATCTACGACCTGCTAGTCGATGAGAAGGATGATTTCCTTGGAATCATCGCATACTCTGTCTATAAACGGCAGAAGAGGGAGGCGTGTGACGATTTCGCGGCCAAGCATGATGGGAGGTGTCCGACAAACGAAGAGTTGGAGCCGTTTTATGCCCTCGCAAAGAGTGATACCCAAATCAGCCATTTCCAAAACGAAGCCATGCGCCTGATTGAGGTCTTTTGTGAGAACGTTTTAGCAAACAAAGAGACTGAGTTGGAGCGCGAGTATGACGACAAGTTTCAGCAACGCTGCTTAAATCTAAGGACTGGGTTCTGGAAGGGGGTTTGGCAGAGCGTGGTGGGCTCCTTGGTGTTCCTCCTTGCTATGGGCTTGCTAGTTTTCTTGCTTTGGAGCGCAAAGGAGGGGCCGACCTCGGCTTTGGAACGAATTTTCAACGTTCAGATTACTCCAGCCGAATCGGCCATTAAAGAAAAAGTCCCCGCGCAGGTGGCTCCTTAAAGGCGCTCAAGCCCGTAATTTCAAACTGAGACAGTGCCAGTTAAGTAGCGCTGTCTCGGTTTGAAACTTGAGTCTTCTCTGCCCTCGGCTTGTAGGTTTTCGGGCGTGCAGATGGATGCATCACGGGTGCTTGTGGCAGAAGTTGTACGAAGAAATGCCGCCTCAGGGACATGGTTCGGGTCATGGCGGAAGCTGGTTGGGAGGTGGAATTTTTCCGGGTACGACGTCCACCCGGGCGCCCGATTTGATCCACTGGCAGAGTTCAATGATGTCATGGGATGCCATTCGGATGCAGCCCCAGGACGCGGGTGTCTCCAGCTTGTGTTCCGCTGGCGTTCCGTGGATATAAATCGCTCTCTGGAGCGTGCGTGCATTGCCCGGGTCCTTGCCACTGAGCACGAGGACACGAGTGACGATCGGATCGCGATTCGGCGCGTTCACGGGAACAACCTCCCCTGTGGGCTGCTGACCCCGGAGGCGTGCCCCCACTGGCAGCCCGTCGCCCACAACCTTCACCACCTCCATTCGGCCCGTCGGTGTGCGGTTGGACCCCGGCTTGTCGCCGAGACCGAATTTCGAGGTGCTCACGCGGTACATTTTTCGGGGCACATGCCAGTCAAAGGTCACCATCTTCTGCTGGGCGACGCCAATCACCAAGCGCTGAGGAGGAGGCGTGCCCGGGGTCAGTTCCGCCTTTCGAACCTGCTCGGAAGGTTCGCGATGATGTCCGCAAGCCGCCAACGCAACGCATGCCAGCATCAGCAGAGTTCTTTGCGAGAGGCATTCGCGAAATCCCATGCCCGCATCCTATCAACATGAGGCGAAAATCGGCAACCCTCAAATCACACGCTGAGGTCCAGTCCGGCAAGAATTGTCACCGTTCAAGCAGTTTCAGCGTGCGCTTCTGCTGGGCGCTTTGAAACGCCGTGTCCACGATCTGCTGCCCGATGCGCGAGATGTCGAGACGCAGCGGTCCAATGAGCGGCGCACCTGTTTCCAGGTGATGAATGACATGCTCGACCGGATTGCGGTTGGGCGCTTTGATTTCATCCACGGGCACATCAAAACCTTCCGGCTTCGCACGTGTCTGCACGCGGATCGTCGGCTCATAATCGTAGCATGAAATCGTGCCGTCCGTACCTTTGAGCACGAAGCCGCATTTAGGCTGCGGCTGGATGGTCCAGGGGTCGGTAAACGTGCCCCATCGCGTCTCCGTCTTGCTCAGGCCGAACTCATAGCGAATCGCGGTGATGCTGTGCTCATCGACCTCAAGGCCGGGTGTTGTGGACCATGCACAGGTAACCTCCAACGGAACCTTGCCACCGAGATGCCAGGTGCCCAGCGTGGTTCCGTAGCCCATGTAATCGAGCAGAGATCCCCCGCCCTGCTCCTTGCTGTAAAACCAGCTCGCAGACTTTTCTGCGGCAGTCGGCTCTTTCTCGATCTTGTCCGCGCCGTGATACAGCGGGCCGCGATTGCCGCCGTGATGATGAAACTCCCGCACCTCACCAATGACTCCTTCTTGAATCAAACGATGCGCGGTTTGCTGCCCCGCATCCCACACGAGCGGCCAGTTCACCGTCAGCAGTTTTCCGTGCGGCTTCATTGCCGTGATCATCACATCAGCCTCGGCCAGCGATCCGGCGAAGGGCTTTTCCATGATGATGTGCGTGCCGAAGGGAGCAACCTTTTCCACCCACTCGCCATGCTTGGACGCGGCGGGACAAAGAATGACAATATCAGGCTTCGTCTGCTCCAAGCACGCACGATAGTCGGTGAAGACCTGCGCGTCGCTCAACCCGAAATTCTGCTTCGCCTCCACCATGCGCTCCGGTTTTTCATCACTGATGCCGACGATCTGCGCGTTCGGATGCTCGAAGGTCTGCCGTAGCAGATCGCCCATGTGGAAGTGATCGAAGTTGATGCCTGCGACGCGCCATTGCTTGCTCATAAGGCCGCCATCGAAGCCGGAGGCCGCAGGATGACAACTCTAAATTCCAGCCTTGCCCGTTTGCCTCGCCGCCCTTTTTATCCACACATGCTAGCAAACGAAATCCGCGACACGCCCGGCCGGCTGCTGCTCGGCTGGGCGTTGCTGCTCACGTCGCTTGTCATCCTCGCCTGGCGCGTCCATCTGCACCGGGCGGATTACGACTGGACGGAGTACCCCACCGCGCTTGGTGACACCAGCTACTACACCGCTCTCGGCAAAGACGACCGCTACGAACCGAATTTACACTTCACCGGTCACGAAAAGGGTCTGTATCGCCGCGTCGTCGATCCGCTGGCCATCGACGACGCCATGATGTTCAAGATCGCTCTCGACAGCAGCGGCAGGCATCACATTTACCGCCGTGCGGAGGAGTTCGAGAACGCCAAGGCCCCCGTTTACCTCAAAGCCGCCGAGAACCGCTACATCGAGTTCGGCACACGGAAACTTTACCCGCCGTATGTCCCCAAAGCGGTTCCCTGAGACCGCTCATGCCAGGGCTTCGACAACAGCGGCAGGCACGGCGAAACAGATCAGCGCAGCATAGATGGCATCAAACCACACCACGGAAAGCGCTGCTCCCAGATAAATCACTGCGACCACGGGGAAACCAATGATGCGCAGCAACCACGAAGCACCTGGAGCGCGAATAGAATGCCACAAGCTGGAGGCATCACCCGTGCTGGGGAACGCGTGCATTGCCACGGAGATTCCCAACCAGCCCAAGGTTACGTCAAGCGGGCCGGGTTCTCCTTTTCCTGCCACGGCCAGCCCTGCTGGCAAGGCAATGAGCATGCCGGCGATTGTGTTGATCAGAAAAGGGGCCACGGCGATCAAGAAATGCTTCCATCCCGTCGATGGCGCGTCGTGAATCACAAAACCAGCCGGGTTTCCCACGCGGAAGTAGCAGACATTCAGCACCGGTGTGCCTGTCAGCCTGCACATGAGCTGATGCGCCGCCTCATGAACGATGACGCCGGGAAAGGTAAGGATGGAAATGACGAATCCGGGGATGATGATCATGACAAAGGCAAGGGACGGATCAGCGTGAGGGAGTGGGCGGCAAACGGAGATTCGTTGGCTGCGCATGGAGGCGTTGCAGCCGTTCGATCTCAAACGTCACCGTTTGAGCGCGGTTCATCTGAGTACTGTCCGCGGATCGACCAGCGAGGGACTTCATGGTGTTCACGGCATCCTGCGTGTGTCCGCTTTGTGTCGCAGCTTCGGCATAGGAAAGCATCACGTCGGTGTCGTTCGTGTGCTTCTCAATGATGGCGTGATAGGCCTGATAAGCCTCCTCCCAGCGCATTTGCTTTGCCATCTTTTGCGCCCGGGTGATTTGGAGCGTCTCTTGAAGGCGCTCTCCTGACATCAATAGTGAGACGACTACCATGACGAGCACAAGGAAGGCGCTCAGTTTGACCCAGACTGGAAACGGAAATCTTACCAAGGCTATTCGGCAGGTCTCACAAACCGGAAGCTTTGTGTGCGTGCTGAATTCGGTCGCCCCACAGTTCACACAGGCGGAAGGAGGTGAATCAGGGGCTTCGGTGGCGGGCAACGGCGGTGGAGTGCTCATGCGCGGAAATACCTCGCCATTGTTTCAGGGGGATTTGGCACTGACAAGATCATTTCCTAACTCGGATTCTTTTCTCACTGTCAAGGCAATCACCAGTTATCCACCACTCCCCCACTCATTCTCTCCGTCCATTCCACGCCAAAACCGGCTCACAGAATGCTCTTGGCACCCCGCCAAATCTCCCTTTACTCGGCGCCCCCGAACTCTGCTCACCCTCTCATGCCCATCGCCCGCGCCCTGCTCTCTGTTTCTGACAAAACCGGCCTCCTCGACTTCGCCAAGGGGCTCGCGGCACTCAATGTGGAGCTGCTTTCCACCGGCGGCACGGCCAAGCATCTCAAGGAGGGCGGCCTGAAGGTCATCGACGTCTCCGAGCACACCGGCTTCCCCGAAATGTTCGACGGCCGCGTCAAAACACTCCACCCGAAGGTTCACGGCGGTCTGCTCCAGCGCCGCGACAACGAGGAGGACAAGAAAAACGCGACCAAGCACGACATCCCCGTCATCGACCTCGTCGTCGTCAATCTCTACCCCTTTGAGCAGACCGTCGCGAAGAAGGACGTCACGTTGGAGGAGGCCATCGAAAACATCGACATCGGCGGCCCTTCCATGCTGCGCTCCGCGGCGAAGAACCACCGCTGGGTCACCGTCATCACCGATCCGGCCGACTACGCCGTCGTGCTCGACGAAATGAAGGAAAACAGCGGCGACACGACCCTCGCCACGCGCGAGCGCCTCGCCTGCAAGGTCTTCCAGCGCACCGGTGCGTATGACAATGCCATCGCCGCCTACCTCAACAAGGAGCAGGTCACGCAGAAGACCTTCAACCTCTCCCTGCCCCTTTACGCCGAGCTGCGTTACGGCGACAATCCGCATCAGAAGACCTCCCTTTACGGCAACTTCGGCGATTACTTCGTCAAGCTCCACGGCAAGGACCTCAGCTACACCAATGTACTCGACATCGAGTCCGCCGCCCGCATTGCGCTCGAGTTCCGCCGCCCCACCGTGGCCATCCTTAAGCACACGAATCCCTGTGGCGTCGGCTGTGCCGATGAAGATCTGCGCGAGGCCTGGCAGAAGGCATTCGAGACCGACAAGCAGGCCCCGTTCGGCGGCGTCATCGTCGTCAACCGCAGCATGACGCTCGGCCTCGCCCGCATCATCTCCGAAATCTTCACCGATGTCATCATCGCGCCCGATTTCGATGCTGATGCCCGTGCTCTGTTGCAGAAGAAAAAGAACCTGCGCCTCATTCAGATGCTCGATGGCGTCGCCCAGGCCCTCGCAGAGCCCGTCATCCGCTCCGCTCCTGGTGGTGTCATGGTCATGGATGCCGACTCCCGCGCCCTCGGCCTCGAAGACCTTGAAGGCAAAGTCAAAACCACCCGTCCGCCCACACGCGATGAACTGGAAGCCATGCGCTTCGGCTGGCGTGTTGTGAAGCACGTGAAGTCGAATGCCATCGTTTTCGCCACGCACGACCGCACCCTCGCCATTGGTGCCGGACAAATGAGCCGCGTCGATTCCTGCCGCATCGCCGTGTGGAAGGCAGGCGAGGCCGGTCTCAGCCTCAAAGGCAGCGTCGTTGCCTCCGACGCCATGTTCCCCTTCCCCGACGGCCTCCTTGCCGCCGCCGATGCCGGCGCCACCGCCGCCATCCAGCCCGGTGGTTCCGTGAAGGACGAGGAAGTCATCGCCGCCGCCAACGAACGCAAGATGGCGATGGTCTTCACCGGCTACCGCCATTTCTTGCACTAAAAGCCAGGAGCGAAGGGCGGAGGACAGGCCAAACGGCCACAACACCGCCCAGCCGCATTCACCTGATTCCCTCACTTTCATCTCCGCCTCCACATTCAGCGTGCGGCACTTTTTTGTCCCTTGAGCCGTCGCTTCTCCCGTCCATGCCTAGCGCATGCTGTTTGCCTACTACATGCACGACCTGAATCCCTTTGTGATCAAGATCACCGAGGGCATCAAAATACATTGGTATGGACTGGCGTATGTGCTGGGCTTTTACCTGACCTATCGCGTGATGCTGTTCCTGGCAAAGCGCGGGCTGTCTGAGATCAAGCCGGCTGCGGTGGCGGATTTCATCACGATGGTGGCGCTCTTCGGCGTGGTGCTGGGCGGGCGTCTCGGCTTCATGCTGCTCTACAACTTCGATGACTTCATCCGCGCGCCGTGGACTTTTTTCCTGCTGAACCAGGGTGGCATGGCGAGCCACGGCGGCATCGCGGGCGTGGCGCTGTTCTGCCTGTGGTATGCGCGGAGACACAAGATCTCCTGGACCGGCATCGGTGACACGCTGGTGTGCGGCGCGCCGCTGGGCATTTTCCTGGGACGCATCGCCAACTTCATCAATGGCGAGCTGTTTGGCCGCGTCACGAATGTGCCATGGGCGATGAAATTCCCCACGGAGCTGCTGCATGAGGACTTCTACCGGCAAGGTGGCAAGCCGGGACTGATTCCGGAAGGTTTGCAGCACAGCCCGGACATCATCCGATTCTTCGAGCAGCATCGCGGAGGACGCGCAGAACTGGAGAGCATTTTGCATCCGCGTCATCCCTCGCAGCTTTACGAAGCACTGGGCGAGGGGCTGTTTTTGTGCGCGATCCTGCTTTTCATCCGCATCAAGTTCCCGCGACTGCCGCATGGCGTCATCACCGGGCTGTTTTTCATCCTCTACGCAATCGCCCGCATCTCGCTGGAGTGCGTGCGCCAGCCAGACAGCGGCTCGTCGCTGATTCTGGGCATGACGAAAGGGCAGTTCTTCTCCACCTTCATGATCGTGACCGGCGCGGCCTTCATCGCCTACGGGTGCTTCTTCGGGAAGCGGGTGGCGCAGCCCGCCGTGGCGGAGTGATTTTTTGCATCTTCCCCACACAAAAAACGAGCCGGGAGGCGTTAGGCAGGTCGAACACCTGCCACCACGCATGGAAGCTCCCTTTGACTGGAAACGCACCTTCGAGCAAGTCGCTCCGCAGCTCGTGCTGTATGCGCGGCAGCTTGTCGCGTCGAAGGCGGATGCCGAGGACGTCGTTCAGATGGCCTTCGTGCGGTGGTGGCGGCGGTTCCCGGACGGCGACAATGCGCACATCCCCCTGCTCTACGCCGCCGTCCGCACCATCGCCCTCGACCAGCGCCGCTCCGACACCCGCCGCGTGAATCGTGAGGCGAAGTCCGACATCGCCGTCGCGCATGAAAACGCCCCCACCTTCGATCCCCAGCCTGGTCAGCAGGAAATCGCCGCCATTGTCGAAAAAGCGCTTCAGGATCTGCCCGAGCAGCAGCGCGAAGTGGTGACGCTCAAACTGTGGGGCAATCTCACCTTCAACGAAATCGCCTCAATGACCGGCGAGTCCATCAACACCATCGCGGGCCGTTACCGCTACGCCTTGCAGGCGCTGCACCGGAAGCTGGCCCCGCTTAAAGAAGACCTTCTCGGCGAGTCTTCGCCGCCCCCCATCAACGTCCTGCCTTTCTCCAACCCCCAGGAGGCCCTGTCATGAACGACGACCTGAATGAAACCCACCTCGAAAACGTGCTGCGCGGTCTAGCACCCGCCGCCGCGTCCCCTGCTCTCGTGCAGCATGTGGATGAAGAGCTGAAGCTCGACATGAGCTGGCTGCACACCAGCGCGCGTCCGCGCCATGCAATCAAATGGATCACGTCGGCAAGCTGGGCTGCTGTCGGCGCTGCCGCGGCCGTGGCGGTGATGAGTTTCCTGCCAGCGACGCAGGAAACCACGGGCGACACCAACGCGCTGGCCACCGTGCCCACGGTTCTTCCCGTTTCCACGATCCGTGAATGGGAGGACGTACAGGACGAGGGCATCCATTACAGCAAAGAACGCCTGCCAGAGCAGCACCTGCGAGTCATCGCCCGCGAGCGCCAGACGTGGATCGATCCACGTGATGGAGCGCAGATGACTGTCGAATACCCCAGCGAGCAAAAGCTCGTGCTGCCGGTCTCCTTCCAATGATTTCCCCCCAAACCTGAATCCCGCCCGACCATGAAACTCAAACACTCATTCCTCATCGCCTGCCTGGGTGCGATGCCCTTGTGCGCGCAGCAGGTGGAGCAGAAAACCGAGGTGCAAAAAACGGAAAAAACTGAATCCGCCTCTGGCGGTGGCAACACCAGCAGCTCGGTCACTGTGACCGTCGATTCCAACGGCGTCACCAAGACTGAAACCCGCACGTCGGATTCCCAAAACGGCCGCCGTCATCCTTTCAATCCGCCCGGCCAGCCCAACCAGCCGAACAACCCGCCTCCACAGGCGCAGAACCAGAAACCGGTGCCCTACATCGGCGTGATGACTCGTGAGGTGTCGCCAGAATTGCGTGCGCAATTCAATCTGCCGGAGGGCTTTGGCCTGATGGTGGAGGAAGTGATGCCCGATTCGCCTGCCGAGCACGCGGGCCTGAAAGTCCACGACATCCTGGTGAAATTCGAGGACCAGCAGCTCGTCAGCATGGAGCAGCTCATGCTTCTCGTCCGTTCGAAGCACAAAGGTGACACCGTGAACCTCACCGTCATCACCGGCGGCAAGGAAACACAGGTGCCCGTCGTGCTCGGCGAGCATGTGATGCCCTCCATGCCGCAGCACCAGCAGCCCAACTTCGGCGGAGGCTGGCCGCACGGCGGCAGGCCCTTCATGAACAACGGCGGCTTCGGCGGCGGTGATCTCCGCAATCTCCAAAACCAGAGCAGGGAGTTCAACGAGCAGATGGAACGCTTCCAGAGGGAGATGCGCGAGTATCAGGAGCGCATCCAGGACTGGGCGCGCCAGGGCAGCCAGGGCATCATGCCGCAGCCGCCGATGTTCAACGTGCCCGGCGGCGGTGGCGGCAACCAGCCGCAACGCGGTGGTGTCGGGCATATGAATGGCGGCGTGCAAATGCAGCCGATGAATCCTGCCGGCAGCAATGCGCAACAGTTCAACTTCTCCGAATCCCATGCCGCCGCCAACATCACCCGCCGCGATGATTCGGGCGAGTACACCATCAAGCGCGAGGACGGCAAGACCACCTTCATCGCCCGCCCAAACAACGGCCAGGAGCAAAGCTGGCCCATCAACACCGACGCCGAGCGCAAGGCTGTGCCCGAGGAGTTCCGCGACAAGCTGCGCATGATGGACGGGCCCAACAGCAACATCCGCATCCAGATCAATCCCGGCCCGGACAACATCCCCCAACCAGCGCCTGGCGGCACCAACCATCTGCAACCCGCTCCCAAGAACCGCAGCACCTCCGCCTGATCTCCCGGCATGTAATCGGGCCATTCCTGGCCCGTTGTCTGCGGCATTGAAGGGGCAGGAATGCCCCTGTTACAGAAAAAAGCTGCGATGGTGAAAGCCATCGCAGCTTTTGCTTTTGAAGCAGCGCGGACATTCCTGCCGCGTGTCAGGTGTTTGAAGTCGTCAGTGACAATGACTTACTTCGCCGCCAGCGCTTCCTTGATCGCGTCCACGACCTCAGGAGCATCGGGCTTCACCTTCGGCTCGAAGCGCTTCAGGATTTTGCCGTCCTTGCCGACGAGAAACTTGCCGAAGTTCCACTTCACATCGCCCGGGAAGGGCGATTCGGGGCCGCTGAGCACCTGGTAGAGCGGGGATTTCTCCGGGCCTTTGCACACGACCTTGTCGAACATCGGGAAGGTCACCTTGTACTTGGTGGAGCAGAAGGTCTTGATGTCCTCGTTCGTGCCGGGTTCCTGTCCGCCGAAGTCATTGCAAGGAAAACCGAGGACGGCGAGCCCGTGCTTGCCGAACTCTTTGTTCAACTGCTCAAGCTGCGTGTATTGCGGTGTGTTGCCGCACTTCGAGGCGACGTTCACGATGAGCATGACCTTGCCCTGATAGGCTTTGAGCGAGGTGTCTTTGCCGTCGATGTCCTTCAGCGGAACATCATAGACCGACTTGGGCGCGTCCGCGGCGCTCAAGGCAGCCGCGGCAAGGAGGGTGGTGGCGAGGGTGAAGAGTTTCATGGGGCCTATCAAACGGCCCCTCGTCTCAGTTTCTTCTGCGTTCCTTCAGATCGGAGCGGTCTGTCTGTCAAATTTGCCTCACCGTCCGATCACCAGCGTCGCCAGCGGCGGGATGTCCACCACCACGCTCCACGGTTGCCCCTGCCACGAGGTCTGCTGCGCCTGGAAACCCGCACCGGCGCTGATGCCGCTGCCTGCATAATTCGCGGCGTCGGTGTTGAGCAACTCGCGGTAGCTGCCGGCATCCGACACGCCCAGGCGGTAGCCTTTGCGCACCACGGGCGTGGCATTCACGATCACATAGACCTTGTCGCCATCAGGTGATGAGCGGGCGAAGACGAAAAGGCTGTTGTCCGCGTCATTCGCATCGAGCCAGAAGAAACCGCCTGCCTCGTGGTCTTTCACATGCAGCGCAGGGCGGGAGGTGTAGAGGTGATTGATGTCTTTGACGAGCCGCTGCAACCCGCTGTGCTCCTCACCGAGGAACAGATGCCAGTCGAGGCTCTTCTCGTGATTCCACTCATCCCACTGGCCGAACTCGCCGCCCATGAACAGCAATTTCTTGCCCGGATGCATCCACATCCACGCCAGGAACATGCGCAGATTCGCGAACTTCTGCCAGCGGTCGCCGGGCATCTTGTTGATGAGGCTCCCCTTCCCGTGCACGACTTCGTCGTGGCTCAGGACGAGGATGAAACTCTCGTCGTAGGCGTAGATCATCGAGAACGTGGCCTCGCCATGATGATACTTCCGATGAATCGGCTCATGCTGCATGTAGCGCAGGCTGTCGTTCATCCAGCCCATGTTCCATTTGAAGCCAAAGCCGAGGCCGCCGGTGCTCACCGGACGCGAAACGCCCGGCCACGCGGTGCTTTCCTCCGCAATGATCGTGGTGCCAGGATGCTTGGCGTAGCACACTTGGTTTAGGTCCCGCATGAAGGAGATCGCATCCAGGTTTTCGCGCCCGCCGAGGTGATTCGGCACCCACTGCCCAGGCTGACGCGAGTAGTCGAGATACAGCATCGACGCCACCGCATCGACGCGCAGGCCGTCGATGTGAAATTCTCCCAGCCAGTAGAGCGCGTTCGAAATGAGGAAGTTTTTCACCTCATGGCGGCCGTAATTGAAGATCAGCGTGCCCCAGTCCATGTGCTCGCCGAGGCGCGGGTCTTCATGCTCATACAAGGCGGTGCCGTCGAACTTCGCCAGACCATGATCATCCTTCGGGAAGTGGCCAGGCACCCAGTCGAGAATGACGCCGATGCCGTTTTGATGGCAACGGTCCACGAACTCACGAAACTCATCGGGATTTCCAAACCGGCTCGTCGGCGCGAAGTAACCCGTGACCTGATAGCCCCACGAGCCATCGAACGGATGTTCTGCGATGCCCATCAGCTCGATGTGCGTAAAGCCCAGCCCTTTGACATACGGGATCAAATCATCCGCCAGTTCGCGATACGACAGCCAGCGCCCGCCGTCGTTCATGTTCCGTTTCCACGATCCGGGATGCACCTCGTAGATGCTCATCGGCGCGTGATACAGGTCGCGCTTCACGCGGCGTTGCATCCACTCGCCATCCGCCCAGCGGTAGCGATCCAGGTTGAACACGAGGCTCGCGGTCTGTGAGCCATGCTGGCCGAACACAGCCATCGGATCGCTCTTCACGCGCATGTGACCGTGCTTGTCGATCAACTCGAACTTGTAGTGCGTCAGCTCGGTGATGCCGGGGATGAAAATCTCCCACACGCCGGCCTCAATGCGGCAGCGCATCACATTTATGCGGCCGTCCCAGCGATTCCAGTCACCGACAACCGACACACGTTGTGCGTTCGGCGCCCACACAGAAAACTGACAGCCTGCCACTCCATCAATGACACGGAGCCGCGCCCCGAGCATGTCCCACAGATGCTGGTGCGTGCCCTCGCGGAAGTAATACATGTCCTGGTCACCCAGCAGCAGCCCGAAGGCATACGGATCACTCATGCGGCTGGTCGTGCCGTCATGCTGGGCCAGTTCCAGTTCGTAACTGCCCTCCGGCGTCTCAGCCTCGAAGAATCCGTCCTCGTGCACCTTCTCCGCTTCAAAGCGTCCACCACCGGCAAGCACGGTCACCTTCTCCGCATAGGGCTGGAAAGTACGCACGACCTGCTTGCCGTGGCCGGAACCGTGCGCTCCAAGAAACGCGAACACATTCTGATGCCGCGCCTCCAGCACGGCCTGGATTTCTTCCTTCTTCGAGTAGGGGGTCATCGGATTGACTCATGAAGCGTTTCGCCCGGAAAGCAACGGTTCGAGTTGTTCCCGGATGATCTTCCCCCAATCCAGTCGTTTCATCAGCCTCCGCCGTTCCTGCCGGCTCTTCACGGTTGCATCTCGCTTGATCTTGAGAGCGATGCCTTTGGTCGATGCAGTCAATTTGAAAAATGTGGCTCCCACGGCCACTTCGCGGTGTGCCGGAATGTCCGAGCAGAACACCGGCACTCCCAGCAACGCCGCCTCGATCAGCGGCAGGCCATAGCCCTCCTGCGTGCTCGGAAAAAACAGCGCATCCGCAATTTGATACAGGCTGCGCACATCATCGTCGTTGAGCGTGGTCTTCTCGCCGAGAAATAGCACGCGCTTCGTCACACCGAGTTGCCTGCCCAGCTTCTTCAATTCACGGAAGTATTTCAATCCGTCCTTCTGATGCGGGTCCGGGGCCGCCGTGACAACATAAACTGCCTCCGGCAGCTCCACGAGCACGCGCAGGCCCAGTTCGATGTTTTTGCGCCTCACGAAGCGTGTGGGCTGCAACAGCACAAGTCCCGCGTTTTCGAGCTGCAAGGCACGAATTCGCTCTGCCAGCCCCAGCACCGCCGCGGCATTGCATCCGTTCGGAATCACTTGGATCGGCTCCTTGGTGAACTTCGCGTATTCGCTCCGCCGATGTTCTGAAACCGCCACGTGCACGGCATTCGGCACCTTTTCGGCCCAACGCACGTCATGCACCCAGTTGATCCAGCGGATGTCAGGGCGCGTTTGAACGAGTTGAAGCAACTCATGAGTCCATTCGAGGTCGAACGGCATCGTGAAGACGTTGTGGACGATCACGGCATCCCACTTTGCTATTCGCCATTCGCTCCGCGTGAACAGTTGGACGTGATGTCCCAACTCTTTCAATGCCGCTGCTTGCTCCGCGATCACACGTTCCACGCCGCCAACGGTCGGTGGCTTGGAGTAGTGCAGAATCGCGATGCGCATGGCGAAAAAGTAGTCCAGTTGCTTCGCAACTGGAAGCATGAGATAAGCAGTTGCGAAGCAACTGCGCTACTTTCTCACACCACAATATTCACGAGCTTCCCTGGCACGACGATGATCTTCTTGGCGGGCTTGCCCTCCATGAATTCCTGCACGCGGGCGCTGGCGAGGGCGATCTTCTCGATCTCCTCCTTCGTCGCTTGGATCGGCACGCGGGCTTTGTCGCGCAGCTTGCCGTTCACCTGGAAGACGACTTCGACCTCGTCCTCGATGAGGGCGGCGGGATCGTAGGCGGGCCAGGATTCGTCGCTGAGGAAGCGTTTCGCGGCCAAGGCGGGGAATTTGGAGCGGATCTGCGCGTTGAGTTCTTCGGCCAGATGCGGCGCAAAGGGACTCAGGACCTTCAGGAAGGTCACGATGGCTTCGACGGGCTTCACTTCAGCGCCGGTGAAGGCGTTGGTGCAGACCATCATCTGGCTGATCGCCGTGTTGAAGCTGAGCTTCTCGATATCCTCGCCGCACTTCTTGATCGTCTCGTGCAGTGCTTTGGTGAGCTGCTTGTTCGCAGGCACGTCTTGCAGCGCCTTGGAGATGCTCCACACGCCTTCGTCATCGACTTCCATGACGAGACGCCACACGCGGGCGAGGAAGCGATACACGCCCTCGACGCCCTTCATGCTCCACGGCTTCACCTGCTCCAGCGGGCCCATGAACATCTCATACAGGCGCAGCGCATCCGCGCCATACTCGCGCACGACGTCGTCGGGGTTCACGACGTTGCCGCGGGACTTCGACATCTTCTGACCATCCTCGCCGAGAATGAGACCTTGGTTCACCAGACGCTGGAATGGCTCCGGCGTGCTGACGTAGCCGAGATCAAAGAGCACCTTGTGCCAGAAGCGCGCGTAAAGCAGGTGCAGCACGGCGTGCTCGGTGCCGCCGACGTAGAGATCGACGCCGCCGGGACGGGGAGATGTTTCAGGTTTCAGGTTTCTCGTTTCAAGATTGGCGCCGGAGTTTCCTGGAACTTGAAACTTGGAACCTGAAACGGAACCGGTCATCCAATACCGCTCCGCCTCGACGCCCACGAACCTCTCCGAGTTTCGTGCATCGCAATAGCGCAGGTAATACCAGCACGAACCCGCCCACTGCGGCATCGTGTTGAGTTCACGCTTCGCGGTGGCGGAGTATTGGACCCAGTCGGTGGCTTTGGAGAGCGGCGGCTCGGGCGTGCCGGTGGGTTTGAAGTCTTCCAAGGTCGGCGGCAGCAGCGGCAGCTCGCTTTCCGGAATGCAGCGATGCTGGCCGTTCTCCCACACGATCGGGAAGGGCTCGCCCCAGTAGCGCTGACGGCTGAAGAGCCAGTCGCGCAGCTTGAAGTTGGTGGTGCCTTTGCCGAGGCTTTTTTCTTCAAGCCAGGCGGCGATCTTCTTCTTCGCTTCGGACGTGGGCAGGCCGTTAAGAACGCAAGGATCAGCTTTGATGTCCTTCAGTCCCCAACCTTCAGGCGGCGACTGCCACGCAATGCCCTCTTCGCAGAAAGCGCTAATTGGGTCCGCAATTGCTACACCGCGTGCGATGCCATCACTTCCGATAATTGGTTTCGTCGCCTCCACAGGCAGAACAACCTGCTTAATCGACAAACCAAACTTCTTCGCAAACTCCCAGTCACGTTCGTCATGCGCGGGCACGGCCATGATGGCTCCGGTGCCGTAGCCCATCAGGACGTAGTCGGCGATCCAGATGGGAATGCGCTCGTTGTTCACCGGATTGATGGCGTAAGCGCCGGTGAAGACGCCGGATTTTTCCTTCGCCAGTTCGGTGCGCTCCAGATCGCTCTTCCGCGCGGTCTTTTCGCGATACTCCTCGACGGCGGCGAGTTGCTCTTCGCTGGTGATTTCATCCACGAGGCGATGCTCGGGCGCGAGGACCATGTAAGTGGCTCCAAACAGCGTGTCAGGCCGTGTGGTGAAGACGGTGATGGTTTCGTCGATGCCATCGACCTTGAAGGTGACATGCGCGCCCTCGCTGCGGCCGATCCAGTTGCGCTGGAGCAGCTTGATGCTTTCCGGCCAGTCGAGGCCGTCGAGTTCGTCGATGAGGCGCTGGGCATACGCGGTGATGCGCAGCATCCACTGGCGCATGGGGCGGCGCTCGACGGGAAACCCGCCGACTTCGCTTTTGCCGTCCACGACTTCTTCATTCGCGAGCACGGTGCCGAGCTGCGGGCACCAGTTCACCGGCGCTTCGCTGACGTAGGCGAGGCGGCGATGGTCGATCTCCTCACGCGAGAGGCCCTGGGCTTCGAGTTCGCTGATCGGATGCGCCTTGCCGTCGTCGCCGACGTAGGAGTTGTAGAGCTTCAGGAAGATCCACTGCGTCCATTTGAAGTAGCCGGGGTCGGTGGTGTTCACCTCGCGGTCCCAGTCGTAGGCAAAGCCGAGCGATTTGAGCTGCTTGGTGAAGTTGGCGACGTTCGCCTCCGTGGTGACGCGGGGATGTGTGCCGGTTTTGATCGCATACTGCTCCGCAGGCAGGCCGAAGGCGTCCCAGCCCATCGGGTGCAGCACGTTGAAGCCGGACATCTTCTTGAAGCGGCCGATGATGTCCGTGGCGGTGTAGCCCTCCGGATGGCCAACGTGGAGGCCGTTGCCGCTCGGGTAGGGGAACATGTCGAGCACGAAGTACTTCGGCTTCGAGGCATCGAAGTCGGCATCACCGGGGTTGGGCGTGCGGTAGGCCTTGGAGGCCTCCCACTCGCCCTGCCATTTCGGTTCAAACTCGGAGAAAGGGAAGGCTTTGCGCTGCTCGCTGGACATAGGGGCGCGGAAGAAGGCGAGGGAGGGTGAAGTTCCAAGTTTAAAGTTTCAGGTTTCAAGTTCCTGCCGCCTGACTTGAAACTTTAAACCCGAAACTTGGAACTCTATTTAAACAGTTTCGATCCCGCTTTGAGATGCGCCTCGTGCTCGGCCATGCGCATTTCCACGCGCTCGCGGATGGTGCGCTCACCGATGCCATCGTGCTTGGTGGCGACGAGGGCCTTCAGCAGTGTGATGAGCGACTTCAGGTCATCCATCATCACGTATTCCGGCGCGATCTGGCGGGCATCGTTGAGGTTGTGGTAGCTTCCGAGCGAAATGGAGATGCCCGCACTACGAACGCCCAATGCCTGAACAGCCGTCGCCTCGCATGCCCCCGCGTCGAGCAGGCAGCGCTGCACGCGAATCGCCTGCTCCTTCGCGGTGGTCATCAAGACGGCCACGGCCTCGCTGTCGAAGATGGAAACACGATCGCCAACACGAATCACCGGCCCACCTCCCATGACTGCACCATTGACCGGGCGGCTGGTTTCGAGTGAGAGGAACACGCTGTCTTTTCCAAACGGCCATTTCTGCGCGATCTGCCACGCTCCGAGCCAGCCGACCTCCTCCGCGCGCGTGAAAGCGGCATGAACGGTGGTTTGAATGTTGAGACGTGCGAGTTCGAGGAAGGTCATCACAATGGCCGCGCAGCCGATCAAATCATCACAGGCCGTGGCTTCAATACGGCTGTTGGTCACGTTGACCGGGAAGTTCCATGTCGCGATCTGTCCCTTCGCTTTGCGCAGACCTTTCTTCACCGCGGCATCGATGGATTCCTGAGGGATGCCACCGGCGCCGAGAAAATCCCACTCATCACGCTTCTTGCTGCCCGTGGGTTTGACGAAGCCCGGATGGTCCATGTGCGCGGCAAACACCCAGGTGGGCTTGCTCTTGGCCTTGCCGTTCTTGTAAGTGGCCAGGAGATTGCCGAACTTGTCACGCTTCAACTTCACGTGACGGCAGCCTTTCAGCAGCGACTCGATCTCCGCGCGCACGTGATATTCATGAAACGGCGCCGTGGGCTGCTTGAGGAGTCGCTTGAGAATGTTGTTGAGGTTGGGCGATGCCATGCGCCATCGTAACTCGATTTTCGCAAACACCAAACGCCTCGTGAAGAAGCTTCGATATTTCTTTGAGACCCTCGTGATTCGATTCGCCGTCTGGCTCCTTCCGCGGCTGCCACGGTGGTTCATCATGGCCTTGTCGCGTTGGAGCGGCTCCATCGCCTACTGGTGTGACCAGCGCGGACGCAGCACCGCGCTGGAAAATCTATATTACGCCTTCGGTGACCGCCACACACTCGCGGAACGAAAGCTCATTGCCCGCCGCTCTTATCAAGTGTTCGCCCGCACATTTTTGGATCTGTTCTGGTCGTCTTACCTTTCGCCTGACAACTGGCAGCAATACTTCAGCGTCCGTTTGCACGATTCGCAGGTTGAAGAGGAGGCACGGCGGAAAGGCGGCATTTGGGTGACACCGCATTTCGGCAATTTTGAATTCGTGAGTTTGGGTTGGGGATTTCGCGGCCTGCCTTTCACGGTGGTGGCGCAAAACTTCAAGAATCCCGCCCTCACTCCCATTTTCAGCCGCCTGCGCAGTCATTCGGGCCAGTTCGTGATTCCCCAGGAATCCGCCATGATCAAAGTGATGAAACACCTGAAACGTGGCGGCTATGTTGGCATGCTCGTGGATTTGAACATCCCGCCCGGCAACACGTCCGCGGCGGTGAAGTGCTTCGGCATGTGGAACTCCGTGCCCACCCTGCACGTGCAGCTTGCCCAGCGCCTGGGGCTTCCAATCATCCCGCTCGTGTGCCTGCCGCTGCCGGACGGCCGCTATGAATTGCGCACACTGGCGGACTTTCATCCAAAGCCCGACGATGACATCCAAGATCTGACACAACGTGTGTGGAACCACTGTGAAATGGCGATCCGCGAGCATCCTGAATGCTGGATGTGGATGTACAAGCACTGGCGTTTCCGGCCCGTGGGCAAACCCGGTGTGAAGCACCCGGATTATCCCTCCTATTCGAACCTTTCCTGGGATCTGTGGGACATCATCCCCGAGCCGTTGCGACCTGAGAAGCCGGAACCCCGAAAAAAGAAAAACAAGGGCGTCCCAACCAACTGAAAGACCGGCCCTCACGTGCCAGTTTTTTCATTGCCCCACGAGTCCTGCGCACGTAAACCTCACGCCTTCCAAAAAAACACCCGCCAATGTCCATCCCGCATCTTCCCGCCCTCCGCAAAGGCCGTCCTTATGAGTCGCTCGACAAGGTTCAGGTCAAAGACCACAAAACGGGCGAAGTCTGCGCCGAAGTCAGCCAGGTGAACGCCGGCATCGTGCGCAAGGATCTGGCGAAGATCGGCGAAGCACGCGCGGCGCTGAAGAAATTCACGGTGGAGCAACTCATCGAGATCACCGCGAAGGCGGGAGACTTTTTCCTCAATGGCACGCTGCCGCTCGGTGACAAAGGTCACACGCAGTCGCCGCAGGAGTACATCGCCACGCTTTCCCGCACCAGCGGCCTGCCGCACATCATGGTGAAGCGCAACATGACGAAGATTCACTTCGCCATGACCAACATGAAGATGATCCTCAACGGCCTCTCCCGCGGCCTGGACCTGAGCGTCATCGACCGCGGCTTCGGCACGCAGGCCGGCTGCCCTGTGGCGTATTTCCCGACCACGAAGTCCCTGGGCCTCGTGATGCCGAGCAACTCCCCCGCGGTGAACTCCCTCTGGCTTCCGTCCATCGCGTTGAAGATTCCCGTCGTGATCAAGCCGGGACGCGAGGAGCCATGGACGCCCTTCCGTCTTATTCAGGCATTCATCGCCGCCGGTGCGCCTGCGGAGGCGTTTGGCTTCTACCCCACCGACCACGAAGGCAGCGGCGAAGTCATCAAGCTCAGCGGCCGCAATCTCGTCTTTGGTGATGTCAACATCGCCAAGATGTATGAGAACAACCCCGCCGTTCAGGTTCACGGTCCAGGCTGGAGCAAGATCATCATCGGTGAAGACAAGATCGAAAACTGGAAGGAATACATCGACGTCATCGTCAGCTCCATCAGCGACAACGGTGGCCGTTCCTGCATCAACGCCTCCGCCGTCATCGTGCCAAAGTATGGCAAGGAAATTGCCACCGCCATCGCCGAGCGTCTCGGCCCGGTGAAGCCCACCACAGCAGACGACGACAACGCGCGCCTCTCTGGTTTCGCGAACGTGAAGATGGCCGACTACATCGACAGCGCCATCGACAACGATCTCAAGACGCCCGGCGCCGAGGACGTCACCGCCAAGTTCCGCGACGGCCCGCGCAAGGTCGAGTTTGAAGGCGGTACCTTCCTGCGCCCCACCATCATCTGGTGCTCCGACAACAAGCATCCGCTCGCCAACCGCGAGTTCCTCTGCCCTTACGCCAGCGTTTTGGAAGTTCCGCAGAGCGAAGTGCTCGGCCGCATCGGCTACTCGCTCATCGTCACCGCCATCACGCAGGATCCCGCCTTCATCAATGACCTGCTCGAATGCGGCGACATCGACCGTCTCAATATCGGGCCGATCAGCACGATGAAGATCAGTTGGGACCAGCCGCACGAAGGAAACATGTTCGAGTTCCTCTACAAGCGCCGCTCCATCGACTGCGCGTGACCTGAACTCGCACACGTCATGGGCTACTTGGTCAAAGCATCGTTCAATACGGAACCCCGGTCATATGCACTGGAGGGCATCAAGACAGATGTTCAGGCCAAAATACTCGTACCGACCGCGTTGGTTCGTCATGAGAAGCAGGACTTCTGGTATTCCGTCAGCGAGTTGATTGGCGAATCTCCGACGCCATCGTTTCGGTACCTGTGCGAGCATTGCAAAAGTTGGATTGTCGGCCGCAAGATTGATGTGGGCCTTCAAATCAAGTGTGGCAAATGCGGGCAGATGTCCGACATCCCCGACATTGAGGCCCGCCAGCGGGCCGTTCAGAATCACGACGCACCCAAACAGGCGAAGTCATTGATGATCGCCGGTGTCGTGGTTGCGTCGTTTGGAATCCTTTCGACGGTTGCGAGCTATTTCTCGGCCATGCAACCGGGCGGCAGGGCTTATGCCATTTTTTCCGGGCTGATCATCTTGGGGCTCGGAACATTTCATCAAGGCTGGAGCCGGTCTGCTCAAATCCGACGCAAAACGTCTTCCGACAAAAAATAATGTCCCTCGCCCCCTTCGATCACCAGCCCCGCACCCGACTCGTTTATGGCAACGGTACGCTGGCTCGTGTCGGTGAGCTGGCGCGTGAGATTGGCGGCACACGGGCGCTGGTGGTGAGTGATCCCGGCATCGTCGGCGCGGGTTACGTGACGCGTGCGGTCAGCTTCCTCGTCGAGACCGGACTGCAGGCGCGTGTGTTTGGCGAGGTGCGCGAGAATCCCAGCACGGAGGATGTGGATGCTTGCGTCGCAGCAGCGCGTGAGTTTGGCGCTGATCTCATCATCGGTCTCGGCGGCGGCAGCAGCATGGACACCGCGAAGGGCTGCAACTTCATCCTCACCAACGGCGGACGCATGCACGACTACTGGGGTGTCGGCAAGGCCACGAAACCCATGCTGCCGCTCATCGCCATTCCCACCACCGCTGGAACTGGCAGCGAGTGCCAGAGCTTTGCGCTCATCTCCGATCCCGAGACGCACGTGAAGATGGCCTGTGGTGATCCCAAGGCCGCTGCGAAGGTCGCCATCCTCGATCCCGAGCTCACCATCTCCCAGCCGCAGCGTGTCACCGTCTGCACCGGCATCGACGCGCTCTCGCACGCGCTCGAAACCGCCGTCACGAAGAAGCGTAACGCGCTCTCATCCCTTTACTCCCGCGAAGGCTTCCGCCTCTGCCACTCCGGCTTCAGCCGCGTCCTGCGCGATCCGAAGGATGTCGAAGCCCGCGGCATGATGCTCCTCGGCGCCGCCTACGCCGGAGTCGCCATCGAGAACAGCATGCTCGGCGCCGCACACTCCTGCGCCAATCCCCTCACCGCCTTCTTTCACACCGTGCATGGAGAGGCCGTCGGCGTCATGCTGCCCCACGTCATCCGCTTCAACTCCGCGTTGCCCGAAATCGCCGCCATCTACGAAAGCTACTTCGACGGCGACCTCGCCGACCGCGTCAGCGAACTTCTCTGGGAAGCCAAGATGCCCCGCACCATCACCGAGCACGGTGCCAAGGAGGAAAACCTCCGCGAACTCGCCGAACTCGCCGCCAAACAGTGGACCGCCCAGTTCAATCCTCGGGAACCCAGTGTGGAAGACTTTGTCGAGATGTATCGCGCGGCGTTGTGAGCCCTGTTGAACAACTTGATGCGCTGCTCGCACGGCCCGAGCCGCTGCTGGCGCTGGCACCAATGCAGGATGTCACCGATCTGGGCTTCTGGCGGCTGATGACGCGTTATGGCGGAGCGGATGTGTATTACACGGAGTACTTTCGCGTGCATCCTGACTCGCATTTGGAAAAGCCGATCCTGGCATCGATCACGGAGAATCCGACGGGGCGTCCGGTGGTGGCGCAGATGATCGGCAATGATGTCCCATCCCTCGTGCGCAATGCGAAGGAACTGCAGCAGCATGCGGTGGCGGCGATTGATCTAAATCTCGGCTGTCCGGCACCGGTGGTTTACAAGAAGTGCGCGGGTGGCGGCCTGCTGCGTGATGTGCCGCGCATCGAGTGCATCCTCGGCACGTTGCGGGAGGCGGTGGAGATCAAGTTCACGGTGAAGACACGGCTGGGGTTCGATGACACGGAGACGCTCGACACGTTGGTGCCGCTGTTTGCGAAGCACGGCGTCGATCTGGTCACGATTCATGGCCGCACGGTCATGCAGATGTATCGCGATGGGGTGCGCTACGATTTGATCGGCCAGGCGAGGTCAAACCTCCCCTGCCCTGTGCTGGCGAACGGCAACGTGGGATCGCACGGCGATGCGGCATCGATCGTGATGCAGACAGGCGTGCATGGTCTGATGATTGGCCGCGGGGCGATTCGCAATCCGTGGTTGTTTGACCAGATTCGCCAGCACTGGCGCGGCGAGACGGTGTTCCAACCGACCGGCGAGGACCGGATGGCGTATGTGGAGGCGCTGTATGACGCGGTGACGACACCCTGCACGCGCGAACTCGACCAGGTGAACCGCCTCAAGAAGCATCTGAACTTCTTCGGCCCCGATGTGACGGGCGCGGAGGGCTTTCTGCATGACATGCGCCGCAGCACGACGCGTGCGGGGCTGATGGAGGTGTGTTCACGGTATTTCGGCGTAGGCTAGGGTGATTGCTTTTTATTCTTGTCAAAAAGCCTTTGGAAAAACGACTTTTTATCTTTGAAGTCAGGTTGGGGGTTCGGTTTAGGCAGCAAGGCGGGTGGTACTCCAGAGGTGTCCATGCCCCGGGGAACCGAACCGAAGAAATTTAGAATGCGTTTGCCTGTCTCATCAAAATAAACTGAGCCAACTTCACCGCCAGCGCCTTCGAACAACTGCTTGCAGCGAATAATTCCATTCGGCTTACGCCACTGCTGAATTTTCCAAGCTCCAGCTTCATCGTAAATGCTCTCAAGCGAGTAGATCAGCACGCCTGATGAAAAGTACTGGCCCGTCCAGACCTCCCGACCGCGGTCATCGTAACGATGGAGATCCACCAACCAAGGCACGATATCGCTCTTGTCGTTTGGGACTGCTGGCAAGCCATTGTCCCTGTAATAAATCTCGGACAATCGGCGGCCTCGCGGATCAAACGAGGACCGTGTTGCGACAACGCCAATTGGAGATGGCCAGGGGTAGATTTCCAGCTTCCCAGACTCCGCCTGGTCAAAGGCAGCAGCCAGTTCGCTTGATCTTATCATGTAACGTTTGCGTATTCCGTGATCGCTCTGGGACAGCAGTTCCGGCAAACCCGCTTCCTCGTCGAAGAACGCCTCTGGCTCACTCGCATTGTTTTGCGGCACCATCTTCAGTTTACCCACACTCATTTGGGGTGACGCCTGAGTCTTTGCCACATCCAACCCACGGGTCTCGCACAACGAGTGAAAAAACTGGGGGACGAATCCATTGATACAAGCCACCTCGGCGGGAATGGCCATGAGCCCCATCATGATGATCAGCCAGCTTTGTTTGAAGCGTCGATTTGCTGGTGCCCGTGACGCTGTGTGTTCAAGCGCTCCGCTGGGCAAATCGCAACCTGATCTGTTCACAAGCCAATTTGACATATTGAGGATTCTTCACAAGGGCATCCAGTGATGTTTCATGAGCAAATGCTTTCCCCTTTGGGGCTTGCGCCTAAAGCAGGACCAAGAGGGCGATTTCACTGTCTGTCCTGCTGCTTTTCCCGCATTGGACATCCCCCAAAGCCTATGCTATTCGCAGGCCCCATGTCACTCGCACGAACCCTTGTCTCCACCTTTGCCCTGGCTCCCGCGCTGCTCGGCGCCGCGGAGAAGATTGATTTCAACAAGCAGATCAAACCATTGCTCGAAGGTGCCTGCACGCACTGCCACGGCGCGAAGGAGGACAAGGGCGACTTCCGCATGCACACGCTGGAAGACATCAAGAAGGGCAACGAAAATGGCCCCGGCCTCACTCCCGGCGATCTGAAGAAGAGCTCGATCTACACGACGTTGCTGCTGGCACCGGATGAAGACACGGCAATGCCGCCGAAGAAGGAAGGCATGCTGGAGAAGAGCCAGATCGAGGTGATCAAGACCTGGATCGAACAAGGTGCCGAATGGCCCGGCGGCGTGGTGCTGGAACAGACGCCGCGCATCAAGTTCGAGAAGCACATCCAGCCGATTTTGGAGCAGAACTGCGTGTCCTGTCACAATCCCGACAAGTCGAAGGGCGACTGGATCATCACGACGAAGAAGGAAGCCTTCACCACAGGCGAGAACGCACCGAACATCGTGCCGTTCGACCTCAAGAAGAGCGCGATTTATCACCTGACCACGCTGGCAGCGGATGAGGACGATCTGATGCCGCCGAAGAAGAGCGGCGGGCCTTTGAGCAAGGAGGACGTCAATTACCTCAAGCTGTGGATCGAACAGGGCGCTCCGTGGCCGGATAATCTGAAGCTGACCGCGAAGGAGAAGAAGGGGCCGGCTTCCAACAACCCGGATACCCTGGAACTGGTGAAAAAGATTCACGCATTCATCGTGAAGACCTCGCAGGAGAAAAAGGAGGCGGACATGAAGCCTTACGACGCGAAGGTGCCGAAGACGGGCGCGCCGTTCAGCATGGTGGTGATCAAGAGCGGTGAGTTCATGATGGGCAGCCCGGACAGCGAGGCGAATCGCGGCGATGACGAAGGCCCGCAGGTGAAAAAGACCATCAAGCCCTTCTGGATGGGCAAATACGAAATCACATGGGATGAATACGAGCCCTTCCAGCTCACCAGCGAAGGCCGCAACAAGGACGGCTCCCGCCAGGTGTGGAAGCCGACCGACAAACCGGAAGATCTGATCTCGCAACCGACGCCACCTTATCAGCCGATGGACTTCGGCATGGGCCGCGAGCGTTTCCCCGCGATCTGCATGACACAGCATGCCGCGAACAAGTACTGCCAGTGGCTGAGCGCGCAAACCGGTCACTTCTACCGCCTGCCGACCGAAGCCGAGTGGGAATACGCCGCCCGCGCCGGCACGAAGACCGCGTATTTCTTTGGCGACGATGCCGCGCAGCTCAAGGACTACGCGTGGTACTTCGACAACGCGCCGAACTTCCAATATGCGAAGGTGGGCGGCAAGAAGCCGAACCCATGGGGCCTTTACGACATCTACGGCAACGTGTGCGAGTGGTGCCTCGACCAATACACACCCACCACGCCTGCGGCTTCGATCCTCGGCAGCGACTGGGTGCGCTCGAAGACGCCGTATCCGCACGTCGCCCGCGGCGGCACCTATGACGATGATGCTGAGATGTGCCGCAGTGCCGCACGCAAGGCCTCCGATCCGCTTTGGAAGCAGCAGGACCCGCAGTTGCCAAAGAGCATCTGGTATCTGACCGATGCGACGTGGCTCGGCTTCCGCATCGTGCGTCCGCTCGAGATTCCGACGGTGGAGGAAATGTTCGCCGCCTGGAACAACGGCGTGGCGAAGGAGTAATGCCGCACATCCTCACCCAACCTCGACGGGCCGCTGATCACTGCGGCCCGTTTTTTTGCTCGCCATCGAGGTAGAACCACGCTCAAGCTGCCGTTCCCACCCGCTCACTTTCCAATCATGACGCAATCCAACTCCTCCCGCGGCGCTGTGGCCGCCCTGGTCGCCGCCTTTCTTGGCTGGCTTTTCGACGGCTTCGAAATGGGTTTGTTCCCGCTGATTGGAAAACCTGCGTTGCAGGACTTGCTGCCCGGAGCGACTGCCAAGGCGCATGTGGACTGGTTCACGGTGATCATCGCCGTCTTCCTCGTCGGCGCGGCGACCGGCGGCGTGCTGTTTGGCTGGTTGGGTGACAAGCTGGGTCGCGTGAAGGCGATGACGCTGGCGATCTTCACGTATGCGATCTTCAGCGGCCTCTGCGCCTTCGTGACGGAAGCATGGCACTTCGCGGGACTGCGTTTCATCGCTTCACTCGGCATGGGCGGTGAGTGGGCGCTTGGCGTGGCCTTGGTGAATGAGATCTGGGGAGGAAAAAATCGCGCGTGGATCGCTGGCATGATTGGAGCGGCCTCGAACATCGGCTTCCTGCTCACGGGGCTCATCAGCTGGCAGCTCAATGCGAGCTTGGAGATCGTTACCGGCTGGATTCACGCGATGGGATTGTCACCGGAGAACACGGATTACCTGCTGCACAACCGCGCCTGGCGTTTCATTGCGGTGAGCAGCGCCTTGCCCGCCTTGATCAACTTCTTCATCCTGGTCTTCGTGCCCGAGTCCCACAAATGGGAGGAGGAGAAGAAGTCAGGAGGCACGTCTCATTGGGCCACGATGGACCTCGTGGGCGTCTTGATAGCCTGCCTCGCCGCTTTGACGATCATCTATGTCTGGTCTCCGCTGTGCGATTGGGGCAATGCGATCGCTGCGGTCGTGACAGTCGCAGGACTCGGCATCGCTCTCTGGGGCTATTTGCATCCTGTGCGCCAGTACATGGCACGCTCGGTGGCCGCCGGGGGCACCCAGTCAGGTGATCATGGAACCATCATGCGCAATCTGCTTGTCGGGGCCGGACTGGCGGCGGTGGCCTTGCTCGGCACGTGGGGCTCCGCACAGCAGGCAGCGCGCTGGTCGTCGGACCTTGCTCCGAAGGGTGTTTCGCTTCCGATCATCGATTACGTGGTCATCTCCACGGCGCTGGGCGCCATTTTGGTCACGCTCATCACTCCCTTGGTGGCGGACAAGCTGGGACGCCGCGTGACCTATACGCTGCTCTGTGTTGCAAGTCTGGCGGTCTCGCTTGGGTTCTTCCAGACAAACGCACCTTTCACCGGAGACAGCATTCCGTCCTCCCTGGTGATCAGCGCATTCCTGCTGGGGGGTATCACCGCCTCCTTCTATGGCTTTTTCCCGCTCTACTTCCCCGAGTTGTTCCCCACCAGCGTGCGTGCGACCGGCCAAGGCTTCTGCTTCAACTTTGGCCGTCTGATCGCCGCCATCGGTGCGCTGCAACTGGGCAATCTGATGACACTCTTCACAGGCGAAAAGACCACCGCGCTGCAATCTGCCGCCAATGCCTACTCCGTTCTGTCCTGCATTTATGTCATTGGCATGATTGTGGTGTGGTTCGCCCCCGAGACCAAAGGACGGGCGCTACAATAAGCTCCCGCCATCAACCACGGGTTGGAGCAGGACTTTGTTTCTTTTCTTGCCACGGCGCCCTTCATAGATAATAATTCACCCATATTAATTTCTCAGAAATAAGAAGCTCTTTACACCCACGGGTAAAAATTTATAGCTTCTATGATTTTATCTTGATCCTATCTTCGGAAGTTGTTACATTACCCAGAATTCGAGATTTTCTCGGAACCCATAGCTCTAAGGAACCATGTCCATGATCACCGGAACCAAACAACCAGCCAAAGACCACGCCAAACTGGCAGATTTCATTCTGTTCAGCCAGCGTGAGTTCCTGCTGAATCTCTCCCGCGAGCTGAACCGAGACAACATCTCCTTCGCTCAGTTTTTCCTCCTCAGTTACCTCGCCACATCGAAGGAACTGACCATGACGGACATCGCACGCAAAATGGGCCACTCCACCGCCGCCGCCACGGGGCTCGTCGACCGCCTCGAAAAGCTCGGCTACATGGAGCGCACCCATGCTATCGACGATCGCCGCAAGGTGCTCGTCCGCATCACCTCCCGAGGCATTGAGCTCGTCAGCCGCCTGCGTGACGAACTGCAAAATCAGATCGCCGATGCGATGAGCGAAACATCCTCCGAGGATGCCGCCAGCTTCATGAGTTCGTATCGTACGCTGGACACGGCGATGTCTCGCTAAGCCAGCATTCTTCGTTTTTTTACTGGAGGCGCACGGTTTGTCCGTGCGCCTTTTTGTTTTTGATGGCAAACAAAGCCAATGGAAGCAGCGCCCCTCTGGATGTCTTTTCCCGCCCTCGAAGCCCTTCCTGGCTTCGTCCATCGTTTTACGCTGCGCCATCCAGACATCGACGTGGACGAGGAGCGTGCCGTGGTGGTGGAACGCCTTTGGAACTGGCATCGTGAGCAGGTGGCCGAGCTGGGATTTGCCGGTCAGGCCCTTTGCATTGCACAGCAGGTGCATGGCGCGGATGTCGCCGTGGTGAGCGAGCCGCCTGCCGGGGTCATTTCGAATGTCGATGGCATCGTGAGCAACGCTCGTGGCCTCGTCATCGGCATCTATGTGGCCGATTGCTGCGCCGTGTATCTGGCGGACACTGGGACGGGAGCCTTCGGTGTGGTGCATTCAGGAAAGAAGGGCTCTGAACTCGGCATCACCACAAACGCGATTGCAAAGCTGCGCCGGGCCTTTGGCACCGATCCTGCCGATCTGCATGTGCAACTCAGCCCCTGCATCCGTCCCCCCGCCTACGAGGTCGACTTTGCAGCGCAGATTCGCCAGCAGGCGCTCGATGCGGGGGTTCCCGCCTCGCAGGTGCATGACACGGGCATCTGCACCTCTTCCGATTTGCGACGCTTCTATTCCTACCGCATGGAAAAAGGCCGCACAGGCCGCATGCTGGCCCTGCTCGGTCGCAAAAGCTGATCATCCACGATGACCTTTCATTCTCCCGCCAAAATCAACCTCTGGCTGCGTGTCCTCGGCAAGCGCAACGACGGCTTCCATGAGGTGCAGACACGTCTCTGCCGGCTTGCATTGGGCGACACTGTCGAGATCGAGCATCGGGGCAAAGGCATGCAAGTGGACCTCACGTGCTCCGACCCCACGGTGCCCTTGGACGAGTCAAATCTCGCCATGAAAGCCCTGCGGGCCTTCGAGAACCGCACAGGAAAGCAATCCTCCTGGCGCTTGCATTTGGAGAAAAAAATTCCTGCTGGTGCCGGCCTCGGTGGAGGCAGCAGCAATGCAGCCACCGTGCTCCGCGCCTGCAACGAACTCACCGGCAAGTCGCTCTCACAGACACAACTGATCGAACTTGGTGCACAGATTGGTTCCGACGTTCCCTGCTTCCTGCTCGACACACCCGCCGCTGATGGCGCGGGACGTGGCGAGCAGGTCACGCCTGCTGAATTCCCCTGGCAACTGCCCCTCGTGCTCATCAAGCCACCCTTTCCCATCCCCACGCCTTGGGCCTACAAGCGCTGGGCAGGCGCAAAGGAAATCCCTGGCATCCTCTACGCTCCGCAGCTCTGCGAATGGGGCGCGATGGTGAATGACCTCGAACGCCCGGTGTTCGAAAAGTTCATCCTCCTGCCCACGCTCAAGATGTGGCTGCTCGAACAGGGGGAAGTCCGCGCCGCGCTCATGTCCGGCTCCGGCAGCACCATGTTCGCCATCACCGACAATGCAGCGCAAACCACCGACCTTGTCGAAAGGGCGCGCGTCTGGTGCGGAGAGACCTCGTGGATTCAGGCCACCACCACGGCCGCAGCGTAAGCTTTTGCCTGAAAAAGTTCGGGGCCGGACGGCTCCCGATTCCGTCCGGCCCCTGGTTTGATCAACCTCAACTTAGACCTGCGGTGAAGCAGGGTTTCAGTTAACAACCAATCACTCTCAAGACCCAGTCTATGGAGGGCTTTTTAGTTCCCCGCATGAACTGTTGAGTGCTTAGTCACGGAGGCTCCGGAAGTGTTGAAAAAAGTTGGCGAAAAGTTTTGCTCAAGGCCGGTTCCCCTCCCCCGTTTCCTTTTCCGTCCCGCTCCATGCCTGATCTTCACGACCTTACAGCCGAAGAACGAGCCATCTACGAATGGCAGATGTGGGTGCCTGGTGTCGGCGAAGAAGGCCAGCGCAAGCTGAAAGCCACCTCTGTTCTCGTCTCCCGTGTCGGCGGCTTGGGCGGTCTTGTGGCGCTGGAACTTGCCGCCGCTGGCGTCGGCCGCCTCATTCTCGCTCATGCAGGCGACTTGCAGCCTTCCGATCTCAACCGTCAGCTTCTGCAAACCCACGACCACATCGGCAAGCCACGCATCGACTCCATCGTCCGCCGCCTGCGCGATCTCAATCCGCGCTGCGACATCATCGGCATCCCGGAAAACGTCAGCGACGCGAATGCCGACGCTCTTGTCGCGCAGGCCGACTACATCGTCGATGCCGCACCGCTGTTCCAAGAGCGGCTTGCGCTCAATGCTGCCGCCTTCCGCGCCCGCAAGCCCATGGTCGAGTGCGCCATGCACACACTGGAAGCCAGCGTCACCACCTTCGTTCCCGGAGAAACCGGCTGCCTCGCCTGCTACGTCCCCGAAGTGCCCTCTTCGTGGAAGCGACAGTTCCCCGTCTTCGGTGCTGTTTCCGGCACGGCCGCCTGCATCGGCGCGATGGAGGTCATCAAGCTCATCACCGGTATCGGCAACACCTTGAAGGGTGAGTTGCTATCGATCGACCTCGCCTCCATGCAGTTTCGCAAAGTCCGCCTCCCAAAGCGTGCTGGTTGCCCTGTCTGCGGCCAGATTTGAAAGCAGAAGGGTGGCCGCTATGGCGGGGCGAACTTCACGGTGACACCCCGCAGTTTCGTCGCCGTGGCTTCTCCGCGTTCCTTGCCAAGCACACACATGGCTGTGGCCAGCGCATCGCTGGTGGTACAATCTGGGGCGATGACCGTGCAGGCGATGCGTTCTGTGAGCCCAAGACCGGTCTTTGGAGAAACAATGTGGGAGTAACGCGAGCCGTCGATCTCGACGAACTGATACAAATCACCCGAGGTTGAGACGCCACAGTTCTTCAAGCGTCTCGTCTCCAAGGGTTCAGTGCCATCGGACGACGAATGCTGGAAGGTGCGCAGTTTGACCTCCCAGGTGTCTTCGTCGGGTGGTGGGTCGCCGATGGCGATGTCACCACCTGCGATGACAAGAGCGCGAGTGATGCCGCGCTCGCCCAAAATGTGCAGCGCGGCATCGGCAGCATAACCTTTGGCGATGCCACCCAGGTCGATGAGCATGCCGGGTTTGGTGAGCATGATGGTTTGCGTTTGTGAATCGAGTTGAACACCGCGCCATCCAGTGGCGGCGATGGCCTGCTGAAGACGGTCAGCGGGCGGCAGTCGCTTTACACGCTTTGTGTGACGCCAGAGGCGCGTGAGGTTGCCACAGGTCGGATCGAATGCGCCTTCAGTAACGCGGGCGAGATCCAACGCACGTGACATGATGTCAAAAAGCGCCGGACTGGCCTTGAAGGGCACGTTGGGACCAGCGTTGCAGAGCCGCATGACTTCGCTGTTCGGTTCGTAGTCGGAAAAAGCCGCGTTGAGTTCGCCAATGCGTTTGAAGGCGGCATCAGCGGCAGCTTCCGCTGTCATCTTTGAGTCTGCATGCAATGCGATGTGAAACGTGGTGGCCATCAACGGCGCGGTGAAGTCAAACCGCTCCAGCGCATGTGCGGCTGGCGCCCAAGTGCAAAACCAGAGCAAGACACGAAGCATCACAGCCCTCATCGTGCCGCCTTCACCTGATCCCAGACTTTCGTGTACTTCGCGAGGTCTGTGCCAAGATCCTCAATGACCTCACATTTGGCCTGGATGTCGGCTGGAATGGTGACTGCAGGATTCTTCAAAAATTCAGGACTGACCTTCTCAAGCGCAGGTTTGTTGGGGCAGTAGTAACCCATCCACTCCATGTTTTCAGCGGCGACGACCGGATCGAGGACGAAATTGATGAAGGCGTGGGCGAGATCAGCCTGCTTCGAGGTCTTGGGGATGACCATTTCGTCACAGCCAATGGTCACGCCTTCCCGCGGCACAAGAATCTCAACCTTCGGGTTTTCCATCTGCACTTGAAAAAGGTCGCCACTGTAACCGTGAACAAGGAGAAATTCCGCCGAATCGATCCCGGTCTTGTAGCCTTCGTTGTCGAAGCGGGCGATGTTTTTCTTCCAGCGAATAAGCACGTCACGCGCGGCGGCAAGTTGGGCGTCGTCACGGGTGTTGATGCTGTGGCCGAGAAACTTAAGCGCGGCACCAATGCTTTCGCGCATATCATCGAGTAGCGTGACGCGACCTGCGAGCGCGGCGCGGTCAAACATCGCCCAGCTTGGCTCAGCACCCTTCACTTTGTCTTTGCGCACCGCGATCACGGCATAACCCAGCGTGTACGGCACGCTATGCTCCATGGTTTTGTCCGCCACCTTCGCCAGCACGGCAGGGTCGATATTGGGCAGGTTGGGAATCTTTGAATGATCGAGCATGGCGAGCATTCCCTGCGCACGCATGACCTGGATCATGTAAGCGGTGGGAAACACGAGATCATAACCGGTGGCGCCTGCCTTGAACTTGGCGAACATGCTCTCGTTCGAGTCAAAGGTGTCGATCACCACCTCGCAGCGATGCTGCTTCTCGAACTTTTTGACCACATCGGGGCTGATGTAGTCCGCCCAGGTGTAAACGTGCAGGGTTTCTGCGCGAGCAGCGACAGCAAGCAAGCAGAGGAGGAAGATCGTCTTCATGCAACAGCAGGTTGAAGCATCGGGATGCCCGCTTGGCGGCGGCAGGCGGCCTCAGTGTTATAAGCCGCGAGCAGCAAGCAGGAGAAAACGAGATCACTGATCAGCGATTGGCGCAAAAACCAGGTGGTGGGCGGCATGCCTGGCAGGCCCACACCTGTGGTCAGCGCTCTCACCCAGCCCGCAAGATTCTTCGCGTAAGCGGGATCGGCGAGCCATGACACGGTGTTCGTCACGAGGTAAAAGCCGATCGAGCAGCTTATGACACCAAGCAATCCCCCCACCAGCCCGACTTTCCCCCGGCAACGGGCCGCCATCCAAGCCGCCAGGCCGAAGCAACCATAAACGGCCACTGCTTCCCAGTGCAGCACGTCCTTCATACTTGTGGCCAGAATGCCAATGAGGACAAGCAAGCCCGGGATAATCAGGAATGACACACGCTTCGGGAACACCAGCGTGCCAGTAAATGCCAGCGCCATCCACGGCGTGAAATTCTCAAGCATCGCGAAGTGCAGATGTCCTGCGAGTTTGGCATAACGGAACGCTGCGGCAGCAAGCACCAGGAGGATGGGCAGAACGATGGAACGTGAGTTCATGGGAAAAATCATGTAAATGGGAGTGCCCCTCGGAGCGAACAGTGAGGAATGACGGTGTTCGAAGGACTAATGAAGTCCAAATCGCAAATGTCGAATCCCATTGCGGCAGCTTTGGTTACTCTGACTCTCATTCATTCGTCATTCTGGATTCAGTAAACGTCGTCGAAAAAGCCGTTAGCACAGGCAGCATGAAAATCACACGGCCACGCCCTTTTTCCGCAAAAACGGCACCAGCTCATCCACTCCAAAGTCCGCAAGCACTTCGCCGTCCCAATCCATCGTCGGAGCCTTGGACTGGCCGCTGAGGTCGATCATGGCCTGCATGGCCTCGCGGTTGCCGCTGACGACCACTTTCTCATGGGGGATGCGCCGGGCGTCGAGGTAGTCGAGCACCTCCTCACACCACGGGCAGCCGGTTTTGACATAAAGCACGGGTTTGCTCATGCGGGGATGATGCCGCAGCGACGACGAAGAGCAAGAATCGCGTCAGGGATTCGCGGTTGACCATCCCGGCTGCGGCGATTAGGGTCAATGCGCAGTTTTCTGAGCGTCTCATCGTTGCTCCGACTCTCTGTCCTCCGACCGCCATCCTCGAATGCGCCATCTCCAACCCAAGACTGTGCCAAGGGAGCCGTTCCAACGGACGGAAGAAGGAACAAGACGCCTGAAAGTGACCTCCAGTGTGGCTTCAGTGCCCGCTGTTGAGTCCTTTGAGCCAGCCGTGCTGTCGCAGCCCGGCTTCGAAAACTGCAGCAGCCCGTGGTGGTGCTGTGGCAGACCGCATGTGCGGTCCGCCCCGCGCCGCGGAGCCGTGGAAGAGGCACGCCGCCCGCTCCCGCCCGCCGCCATCTCCAGCACCCCGGCCTGCTTGAACACGCAAACGCCCAACACCCACGCACAAACATCCGCATGTCTGAATCCTCAAACCGCAACCGACGCCGCCGCAATCGCAACCGTGGCCCGCGTCCCAACCGCGATCAGCGCGACACCCGTCAACCCACCGGCCCGTCCGGCCTGCAGAAATTCCTGAACGTCATCAGCTTCGGCCTTCTGGGCGGTGGCAAGAAAGCCAGCCCCAAACCCCAGGCACGTCCTGCTGCCATCGAATCCGCGCCGCGCCCGCAGCGTGAGCCGCGCCCGCGTCGTGAAGCAGCGGTCAATCCTGCCGAGATCACAACCGAACGCCTCTACGTCGGCAATCTCTCCTATGACGCCACCGAGAGCGACTTGTTTGAGTTGTTCAACGGTGTCGGCAACGTGCGTAACGCCGAAGTGGTCGTCAACAGCCGCACCCAGCGCTCCAAAGGTTTTGCCTTTGTGACGATGGGTGGCATCGACGAGGCCCGCCGCGCCGTGCAGGAACTCAATGGCAAGGACTTTATGGGCCGCCCGCTGCAACTTAGCGGTGCAAAGCCGAACACTCGCGGTGGTGGCGATTCCCCCTCTACGGAGGAGTCTCAGCCAGAAGAAAAAGCCGCCGCCTGATCCGCTCATCTTATTCGCGACGCCCGCAGGCTTGTCATGATCCTGCGGGCGTCTTTTTTTTGCCGCAGGAAAGAAAAAATGTGTCGGACAGTGAACAAAAGCTTGTTGTGTGACTTCCAATACCCCCGAAACCCACCATGCCTGCTTCCCCTTTGCTAGACCGGGAACCCGAACCCGGCAATGCGATGACCAGCGCTCCTGTCGTCCAAGTCACTCCCGAAGAAGTCCGAGCGGACGAGCATTTTTGCAGCCTGTTGGATGATCGCGCGCTGCTCAGCGGTCCGAACCGCCGTCTGCTCGACCTGCGGCTGCTTTACAGCGTTGCGAGGGATTTCATGCGAGGCTTCCGAGCCCTGCATTTCGTGGGGCCGTGCATCACGATGTTTGGTTCGGCGAGATTCGATGAAAACCACCGCTACTACCGGCTGGCGCGGCAGATGGGCGCGGCCGTCGCGAAGATGGGCTTCACGGTGATGACTGGAGGAGGTCCTGGCATCATGGAGGCCGGCAATCGTGGCGCCAAAGAAGCAGGAGGACGCAGCGTTGGCTGCAACATCCGCCTGGCATTCGAGCAAAATCCCAATCCTTACCTCGACCGCTGGGTGACGATGGAGCACTTCTTCGTGCGCAAAACACTGCTCATCAAATACAGCTATGGCTTTGTCATCATGCCCGGCGGGTTTGGCACGATGGATGAAATGTTCGAAGCCCTGACTTTGATCCAGACCCGCAAAATCAAAAGCTTCCCCATCGTCATCATGGGAGGCGACTACTGGCCGGAGATGCGCCAGTTCATGGAACACATGCTTGCAGGCGGTACTATCAGCCCTGAGGACCTGGATCTGATCCGCTGGACCGACTCCGTGGACGAGGCGGTGGCTCACCTGCAGGAAAAAGCCGTGCGACAGTTTGGACTGCGCCACCCACGTGTGCCGCAGCACAATCGGTGGCTGGGTGAGAAGGCACTTGAAGGCGCGCATTGAAACGTCACACTTCGCGCCCAGATGGCTGAACACACCTTCACGCTCTCGAATGGTCTCAAGCTCGGCTATGCCGAATATGGTGACCCGCGTGGAGAGGTCATGTTTTATTTTCACGGCTGGCCATCCTCTCACGTGCAGGGGGCATTGTTTGACGAGCCGGCCAAAAAACATCGCATCCGGCTCATCTGCCCTGACAGGCCTGGGATCGGCCTTTCCGACTTGCAGCCGGGCCGGACCCTCTCTGACTGGCCGGACACGCTTGCGCAGCTCGCGGCGCATGTCGGCGCGGATAATTACCACGTGCTCGGCTGGAGCGGCGGCGGGCCGTATGTGCTCATCACAGCACTGAAAATGCCCAAACGGCTCCTTTCCGCCTCAATCGTATGCGGAGCGCCTCCACTGAAGTTCCTCGGCGATCGTGAAATGTTCTGGCTCTATCGTGTCATGATTCAGTTGCGCCACTACTTTCCAACCGTGCTTGGCACGGTGCTGCGTCTTGGAGGAATGATCGCGAAAGGCTCGCCCGCCAAAGCACCGCTGCGCTGGCTGATGAAGCTGCTCGGCCCCGAGGATCGTCGTGTGTTGTTGCTGCCGGGCATCTACGACGTGGTGCGCGAGGCGACACTCGGTGCGCTGAATCGTGGTCCGCAAAGTGTGATCGCCGATGCAGACATTTATTTGAGCGAATGGGGTTTTGAAGTGAGCCAGATCGCATTCCCCATTCATTTCTGGCATGGCAAACAGGATCGCAACATTGCGTGGACTTACACCGAGCGAATCGCGTCACTGATTCCGAAGGCAACCACCGTCTGGTCGGAGATCGATGGCCACTACTCGATGCCCATCACGCACGCCGAGCAAGTCCTCGTCAAGGCCGTCCATGGCCACCAAGACTCATCGGTTGGGCAGAAGGATCGGAATGCCGTCGTCGATCACGAAAATCTGGCTTCCATCCTGCGTCGCCAGAGCTTCTGAGACACCATGCACGGCGCACTCCTCTGCCGTGGCACGACGCAGCGGCTGATGTGTGTCCGGACAGCGCATCACAGACAGGAATTCATCCAACCAGGCAGTGTTATTCTCGGCACTCATCAGTATTCTGACATGGACGGATCAATCTCGCGCGCCCAGGCAATGATGCCGCCGGAAACATTCCAGACATTCTCGAAACCGAGTTCGCGCAGTTTGCTGACCGCGCGGGCGCTGCGTCCGCCGCTTTTGCAGTGCACGAGGATGCGCTTGTCACGTGGCAGCTCACCAGTGCGGTTTTCGAGCTCGCCGAGCGGGATGAGCTTGGCGCCGTCAATGCGGCAGATGGCCTGCTCATGCGGTTCGCGCACATCGAGGAGGAAATGGTTGTCTCCGGCATCGCGGAGTTCTTTGAGTTCGTGAACAGTCATGGCTGGAACGTCGGGAGCCGTCGCGGCGGAGTTGGGAATGCCGCAGAAGCCCTCATAGTCGATGGGTTGGGTGATGGTGGGTTTCTCGCCACACACCGGGCAGTCCGGATCGCGGCGTAGTGTGAGCGTGCGGAAGCGCATGCTCAGCGTGTCGAGGTGGAGAAGTTTGCCGAGCAATGGCTGGCCGATTCCGGTGATCAGTTTGATCGCTTCGAGCGCCTGCAGGGTGCCGATGAGGCCCGGCAGCACGCCGAGCACGCCACCTTCCGCGCACGATGGCACAAGGCCGGGCGGTGGCGGCTGCGGGCACATGCAGCGGTAGCACGGTGCTCCGAGATGTGGAGCGAAGACGCCCACCTGCCCGTCAAAGCGCAGGATGCTGCCGTACACGTTCGGCTTCTTCAGCCACACAGCCACGTCGTTGCTCAGGTAGCGCGTGGGGAAATTGTCCGTACCGTCGATGATAACGTCATAATCAGCGGCGATGCGCATCGCGTTCGCGGCGGTGAAGCGCTCGGCGTAAACCTGCACGTTGAGATGCGGATTGATGTCCAGCAGGTGCTCGCGGGCCGCGTCGAGCTTCTTCCGGCCGAGGTCTTTCTGCCCAAAGAGGATCTGGCGCTGCAAATTCGTGACCTCGACTACATCGGGGTCCACGAGGCCAAGCCCGCCGATGCCTGCCGCCGCCAGATACATCGTGATCGGCGACCCCAAACCGCCCGCGCCGATGCACAGCACCCGTGCTGCCTTCAGCCGACGCTGCCCCTCGATCCCAAATTCGGGAATCGCGAGGTGACGCGCATAGCGGCGCAGTTCTTCAGGGGAAAGGTCGGACATGAGCCGATAAAATGGCGCGATGACACACACGTGCAACGATTCCAGCGGTTGCGAGCACAAATGCTTGGCCTAAGCTCTGGTCATGCCTGATTGGACTCCCCCAACCTCCGTCAATCTGGTCGATCTCAGCTTCATGGACTCGCGTTCGAAGCTCATCGACCTCGCCGCCTTCCTCGACCGCGTCCAAAAAGCCGGTCAGGACGGCGACTTCCGCGTCCAGGCCCTCAAAAACGCTCTCACGCTGCTCTCCCAAGACAAACCGCAGCGTGCGAAGGATGTGCTGCTGAGCTTCAGCGACCCCAGTGTGGAGCCCATCGCCAAAGCGACGATGCAAGGCGCCATCGGAGCCCACAAAGCCTGAACCAAGAACCACGAACGAGGAACCAGGAACTTCAACGATGAACTACATCGAACCCCACGGCCACATGGTCAGCCGCACCACGGACTGCTACGAGCGCATGGCGCTCGCCGGCTGCCAGGCCATCTGCGAGCCCGCGTTCTGGGCCGGTTTCGACCGCGCCAGCGCAGACGGCTTCTACGACTACTTCCGCCAGATCACCGAGTATGAACCGAAGCGCGCCGCGAAGTTCGGCATCAAGCACTTCTGCTGGCTCTGCATCAACCCGAAGGAAGCCGAGGACCTCGAGCTCGCAGAGGACGTCATCGCCCTCATCCCGCAGTTCATCGACAAACCCGGCGTCCTCGGCATCGGCGAGATCGGCCTCAACAAAAACAGCCGTAACGAGCTCGCCATCTTCGAGCGGCATCTCCAGGTCGCGCAGGATTATGACCAGCTCGTGCTCATTCACACCCCGCACCTCGAGGACAAGCTCAAAGGCACACGCCTCATCGTCCAGGCGCTGAAAAACTTCTCCAAGATCAAGTCCGAGCGCGTCATCATCGACCACGTCGAGGAGCACACCATCGACCATGTGCTCGACCACGGCTTCTGGGCCGGCATCACGCTCTATCCCGAGAGCAAATGCACCCCGCATCGCGCCATCGACATGCTGGAGCACCGCCACGCCGAGCGCATTTGGATGAACAGCGCCTGCGACTGGGGCATCAGCGATCCCCTCGCTGTCCCCAAGACCATGCAAGCCATGCGCCAGCGCGGCTGGAGCACCGAAATGATCCAACGCGTCGCGTGGGACAATCCCCGCGCCTTCATGAGCCAGTGCGCGAAGTTCACGCTCTGATCTCATAGTTCCGGCCTGCGGGGCAACCATCTAGTTGAAGAAGGGGATGCCAGCATCCATCATGAGGCCAGCTGCCCAAAGAATGACCGTCCCAAATCTCGACTCCATCGCTCTCATTGCCGGAAACGGTCTCTATCCAGAGACCTTTGTCACGGCGGCGCGAAAGGCGGGGGTGAAGAAACTCGTCGTGGCGGCGTTCACGAACGAGACCAAGCCGGAACTCGCCAGCATGGTGGATTCCATTGAGTGGTTCCGTGTCGGCCAACTCGGCAAAATGATCTCCTTTTTCAAAAGGGAAGGCGTGAACCAGGCTGTCATGGTCGGCCAGATCGCACCCAAAAACCTATTTGACCTGCGCCCGGACCTCCGCGCGCTCTTCATTTTGGCAAAACTTAAGCGGCGGAACGCGGAGACGTTGTTTGGAGCCGTGGGCGATGAACTGGCCAACGAGGGCATCACCCTCCTTCCCGCCACGACCTTCCTCGAGGACCTCATGCCCGGCCCGGGGCATGTCGCCGGACCGCACATCAAGAAGCGGCGGCAGGAAGACGCCGAATACGGTTTCAAAATCGCCAAGGAAAGCAGCCGGCTCGACATTGGACAGACCGTGGTGGTGAAGAATGGCACGGTGCTGGCCGTGGAGGCATTTGAAGGCACGAACGAGGCCGTGAAACGAGGCGGCGCTCTCGGTCGTGGAGGTGCGACGATGGTCAAGGTTTCCAAGCCCAATCACGACATGCGGTTCGATGTGCCCGTCGTAGGCCCCGAAACGATCCGCACCGCGAAGGGAGCGGGGGTCGATTTGATCACCGTGGAGGCCGGCAAAACGTTGATTTTAGGCAAAGAAGAGGTGTTTCGCCTGTGCCAGGAGGCCAAGGTCACCCTCATCGCGCTGGCGTGATTCTTTCTACGACTGCCGCCGTGTCTTGGATGGCTGAATTCTTGTCTCGTATTTCAGCCCCTGTTTGGGTCTAATTGGGGTGGATAGCGGCATACTCCGTTATCCACATAACATAATAACCAAACGATAAATAAATGAAAACGAAACGAAACCACGCCTTCACTCTGATCGAGTTGTTGGTGGTAATCACGATCATCGCGATTCTCGCGAGCCTGGCCGTGCCCACCTACACCCTCATTCAGAGGATGGCCAATCAGATAAGAGGCGTCAACAACGCCAAACAGATCATCGTCTCGATGAAGCTGTTCGCGAAGGAACACAACAGCCAGTATCCTGACTCAGTGCCCAATCCGCTCACAGGCAGTTCTGCACAGACCGCCAATGACGCATTCCGGTACATGATTCAGGAAAAGTTCGCGACGGATGAGCGCATCTTCGGCTGCCCCGCCGGTCTCAACCCGGATTCCAACATCGGTCAGGGCCCCAGCTATGGCTATGCTTTGATGCCTGGTGAAAACCATTGGGCGATGACTGGCAACCAGACGGACGCCACGGAGGGCAACATGCCCCTCGTGTTTGAAAACCCAGCCACCCCCAGCTGGCCTCCGCTCTGGAATGCCAATGTGGCAGGTCAGGTCGCTCCTGGCCGCACCTGGCCTGGTGGCAAGGTCATCATTGGTCGCAATGACGGCAGCGCCGCCGTGGAAACTCTGGCTGGCAGCAGCGGTATGGTTGGTCCCCGAGTCATGGCCGGTGGCTCGAACATGTTCACCCAAGCCTCCCAAGGCATGTCACTGCGCGTTTTGCCGGTGGTTTATGGCAATGTCGGCGTTGCTGATCCAGCAACGCTCGCTCGCAGCCTTCCCCCTCCCGTCCCTGGTCCCCTCTCTACTGGAGTGCCCGGCACTACTCCGGCTTCTGAGGGTGTTGCCAGTGCTTCAGCAGCTCCCGTCGGCCTGCCGCCTTCGGTTTTAAAACAGTAATCTAGCCTGAAGGCAATCCACGCCGCCGGATGCACGCCATCCGGCGGTTTTTTTGTGCTTTGGTGTGCGGGCAGCTAACTGACCTTTTCCCTGTCATTTTCGATGACTTTACCCCCATGCCCCTGATGCGAACATTTTTTTCTCGCATTATAGAACTCGGTTCGGTCTAATCAGTGGGTGCCGGATTAATTCGGAGCCCACATAACATCATAACCAACCCACAAACGCACTCATAAAATGAAAACGAAACGAACCCACGCCTTCACTCTAATCGAGCTGTTGGTGGTGATCACAATCATCGCGATTCTCGCGAGCTTGGCCGTGCCCGCCTACAACGGCATTCAGCGCATGGGCAACCAGACCAAAGGGGTCAACAACTGCAAGCAGATCATCCTCTCGCTCAAGCAGTTCTCCAAGGACAACAACAGCCAGTATCCGGACTCCGTACCCAATACGACGACCGGAGGAGGCGTTGCTGCCACGTCGAATGACGCCTTCCGCTTCCTGATTCAGGAGCAGATCGTTCAGGACGAGCGCATCTTTGGCTGTCCGGCTGGCTACAATCCCGATGGAAACATTGGCACCGCACCCAGTTACGGCATGTCACTCACACCGAACGAAAACCACTGGGCCATGACGGCCGGTCAGACTGATGCCACCCAAGGCAACATGCCCATCGTGTTCGAAAACTCGGTGACCTCTGGCTGGCCTCCGCAGTGGAATGCGGATGTTGCTGGTCAGATCCGTCCAGGCCGTACCTGGCCCGGAGGCGAAATCATCATCGGTCGTAACGACGGCAGCGTCCAAGTGGAGAAACTGAATGGCAAACGTGGTACCGTCGGCCCGAAGGCCATGGCCGGAGGCATGGATTCCTTCACCCAAGCTTCCCAAGGTGTGCCGCAACGCGTGCTCAATGCAGTCATTGCTGGAGGTGGGCAAATGCAGGGCATTAACACCAACATGCCAGGTGGCCTAGGTTTCCCTGGCCAGCCGGGTTTGCCTGGTGGGCTTCCGGGTCAGCCGGGTCTCCCCGGAGGTCTTCCGGGTCAGCCGGGTCTCCCCGGAGGTCTTCCGGGTCAGCCGGGTCTCCCTGGAGGCCTTCCTGGTGGTCTTCCACCGAATCAGTGATGCCTTGAAGTAACCGTCCTTGCGCCGCCGGGTGTGCCTCATGCCCGGCGGCATTTTTTTGACAACTGCACTGGTTTGCAGGCAAAAAACTTGACCCTGCGGAGGCTTCTTCGATTACTGTTTCATTGAGATTCTGCGCTTGATCTCTCCTGCTCGTATTTCATTTCAAAAAGCATGCCTGTCTCTTTTCACAGCCCTTTTGTCCGCTCATGCCGCAACGCCGTGGCAGTCCTTTGTGCTGCTGCACTTCTGGGATTTGTCCCGGCTGTGTCCCAAGCTTTCGACACGGTCATTCTGGATCCAGGGCATGGCGCCCACGACCGCGGGGCGGCGATCGGTTATGTGTATGAAAAGCACCTCGCGCTCGACACTGCGCGACGAGTGGAGCAGTTGCTCAAGAAGGAAGGATTGAAGGTCATCATGTCGCGCAGCCGTGATGTGTTCATTCCGCTCCAAGACCGCTCAGCGCTGGGTAACAGCCGCCGTGGCGCCATTTTCGTCAGCATTCATTACAACTACAATCGTGGCGGCAGTGGAGCCGGTGCGGAGACCTACTACCACTTTTCCTCCAGCTACATGCTCGCCGCCTACATCCAGGCCTATCTGGTGCAGCGCACCCACATGAGCAACCGGGGCGTCAAAAGCGCCAACTTCCACGTCATCCGCGCCACCAACAAAAACCCGGCCGTGCTGGTCGAATGCGGATTCGTCAGCAACTCCAGCGAACGTGCGCGCATGATGACCGGAGAATTCCGGGCGGGCATTGCCGAGGGCATTGCACAGGGCATAGTGGCCTACCGCAAATCCAGGTGAATGGAGTTTCTCAAGGTGTGGCCGCAGCCTGCGCTCCGCTGTCAGAAGACGCTGTTTTTTTCCTGCTTTCACTCCACGCCAGGAACACGCCATAGGCCAGCAGAACGAGCTGGCTGATCCAGAAGGCATAGATCTTCGGCCACGTTCCGTCCGTGAAGCCGTACGCGTGCAGACCGACGCCGAGTTGGTTCACACCGAACCATGAGAAGATCACGATGCAACCCAGCACAAGGTTGCAGCAGTGCAGTCCGACTTCGCGGATGTAACCACCGAGACGCGCGTGCAGAATGACGAGGCACATGAGCACGATCATCAGCGCGCCATTTTCCTTCGGATCCCAACCCCAGAAACGCCCCCAGCTGTAATTCGCCCAGATGCCGCCTAAAACGGTGCCCACGAGCGAGAGGAACAAGCCCGCGGCAATGAAACCGTATGCCACACGCGTCATGAACCGCGCCTGATCCGAGCCGGTGGTGACCACTTCGCCACCTCGCCTGCCTTGCAGGCTGGAGACAAAGCGCATGAGGAAGTAAAACATCGAGATCAGCGCCGCCACCATGCATGCGGCGTAGCCGAGATTGATCATCGGCACATGGGTGGAGAGCCAGAAATTGGTGATCAGCACGGCCTGGAGCTGTTGCATGGTGTCTGTGGCCTCAGATGCCTCGAACTGGATGGCCAGGAACATGCACGCCGTGCCGCCAACGGCTGCCACCAGCAGTCCCAAGCCGCGCTTCGTAATCCACTCGGCGATCAGCCCGAACAAAGCGCAGGCTGAGCCGATGAAGATGATTGTCTCGTAGAGCGTCGTGATCGGAGGACGTTGCATGATGATGCAGCGAATCACCACGCCTGTCACTGCAAGCACCGTGGCCATAACCAGAAACGTCCAGGCACATGCTCGCGTGATCGTGCCAAACCGGGAGGCGGCCGATACCCACGTAAGCGCCACGCCAACGAAGCCGACAAGGAACAGCCATTGCGCGTAGAAGAAGTAGTCCGCCTTCATGGAATGGCGTTCCAGGGCGATGAACTGCCCTTCACCGCGCGCTTTCGCAGCGTCCTGAATCTTCGCCAGCAGACTCTTTGAGGCAGCTTTGAATTTCGCCGCATCAGGCAGAGCCAGATACACATCTTCATAGGCTGCCAGCCAGGCGAGTTGCGCTGCGTCTGCCTCATGCTCGCCATTGATGGCTCCGAAGATGATGTCACCGGGCCCGTGCCACACGTCCTCCGCGCCAGGCGCCGGCGGGAACAAACGCAGTTGCTGCTCGGAGTTGCCGCTCATCATCGCACCAAGCGCAGCTTTCCCAAAGTCGCGGAACCACGGGATCTGCATCGGTGGACCGCCGCTGGAATGAACAGCCTGGGCGAATTGCTTGAGGCTCTTCGAGAGGCGCACGGGCTTTTCGATGCCTGCGGGCAGTTGATCAACTTTGTCACCCACCGGCGAGCGGATGAAGTCGAAATGACCGGTGATCATCTCGTAATCGAGGAAGTTCGCGGCGAGCTGGACGATCATGCGTTGCTCCGGCGTCTGCTTCTTCGCGGGAAGTTCGCGATACGTGTTCATCTTCTCCATCAGCATCTGACGCGCGGGCTCAATCTCAGCAAAAGTGTATTGATCGCGCTTCGCTTTGGCTTTCAGGCCGAGTTCTTCGATCGCGGAGGAATTGTCCACCTTGAACAAGGGCACGAGCCTGGCGATGTCCGGCCGGAACCAGCTCATGAGAAGCCATTCGGTGGCGCTGAGCTTCACCGGCTTCTCCCCTTCTTTGACGATGGGCTTCTGCGTGGCGGGATCGACAAGCGGCTTGCCACCCATCTCGCCATTTTCGGTCAGCCAGATGCTCCGGCGTGCGCGAAAACGCAGCAGCCGGTAGCTGGCCAGATTTTCGAGTGGTTTGATGCGCCCGGATTCCTGCACCGGCATCGCCGCGAAGGTTTCCACGACTTCCTTGTCGCGGAACAGGTCGAGCGGCGCCAGTTCGGCGGCAGCGGCGAAGCTGGAGGCTCCTGCGAGCACGGCCAGTGTGAAAAGAAGGGTTTTCATGCAAAGGATACGTTGGGTCGGAGTTCCTCGTGTCAGTTCGTTGGGCATCAAAGCAGCTTCCAGATGGCCAGTCCAAACGCGGCATTGAACGCCGCGATGAGGCCCAGTGAGAACGTCCAGGGATTCACCTGAATGTAGCGGGCCAGCATCATGAGGAAATGCAACAGCAAACCTTCGGCGACGATAATGCAGGAGATGAGCGGCCAGTGGTCGGAGGGGTTTTCCACGATTTGGAAGCCGCTGCTCTTCACACCCGTGCCACTGCGTGTTCCGTCATCAAAGGTTTGTTGGAAGACCGCATAGCCTTCGCTGCGAACGGGCTCGTTCATCGTAATGACGCGTTTTTCCTCGCGACCGTTTTCCAACTTGGTGACCCAGCTCGTGAAGCGGCGGGCACGCTCGGTGCCCGGATGTTTCTCCTGCTCTGTTTTGTCGAGCTTCATGGCAAACGGGAGCTTGTAACTGCGGTGAACGAGCGAGATCAGATACTTGTCGTTGCCGACTGTTGCGGTCCATGGTGCGGCAGCGAACTCCCACAGGATGCCTTTCTGTTCCTCACCGGTCTTTTTGTCCTTCACGATGGCGATGCACGCGCTGGCGAGCTGTTCATCAGCCATCGCGCCACCGGACGCATCGAGCGTGTTAAGTTCCTGGATGTAATAACCGTCCACCGCATCGGAGCGGCTGCCCTCGCGGTCACGCTTGGGCTGTGCATGCTGCTTCCAGCCGGTGATCGTCAGATCGAACGAAAGGCTCTCATGCTTGAAGTTCCTCTTCGCATCCCCGAGTCCTTTGAATTCGGAATCCGCGATCACCAACACTGTCCGACGTGCTTTCTCGTCCGTCTGGACCTTTTCGATCTCGATCACGCGTTCGTGGAAACTGGAGAACTCGTCGCTCACCTCCCCTTCCCTCAAATTCATGCTGCCTTCCTTCGCAAAGTGATGGCTCACCGCCCCCGCGGCGATCATGAGCAGGATGGCAAAATGCGAAATCACCACGCCGATGGTGCGCGGTGACTTGCGGATGCGGATGATGCCGCCGAGCAGCATGTTCACAAACAGGATCGCCATCAGCAGGTAACCGCCTGGGATGATATACAGCGGCAGGGTGACGTCACCGATGTCGGCGATCGCCAGTGCTCTCAGGCAGGCCCCGATGTCGATCCGGTCAATGAAGTACGATTCAAAATAGCGCGCCTGGCTCGCGACCAGACCATGTTCGGCCTGCTCCAACGTGCCCAGGAACGTCATGATCAGCAGCAGTGCCAGCATGACAGCGGCAAGCCCGTAGCTGGAGAGGAAGGCGATGAGGCGCGAAAGTAAGATGGAAGCGGAAGATGACATGGAAATGACGAAATCAGAATGACGAATGATGAAGGAATGACGAAGCACGAATGACGATGAGCGCCTCTTCGGCCTTCGTCATTGGACATTCATTCGTCATTCTGATTTCTGGTTTCGTCATTGCTTTGGCAGGTTCGGCTTGATGGACTGGCAGAAGGCATCAAAGGCTGCGGCGTTCTGCTCCACGAGCCCCTTCGGACCGGTGAGTTTGACAAAAATGGTGGCCTGCTCAGCGGAATGAATGAGGCCGAGCAGGCGATAACCTGTTTTGGCCTGTTCCGCACCGAAGCCTTTGAAGTCGCCATCGAAGGCCACATACGTCGCCTCGCGATTGAAGAACGGCTTCTTTGGCAGTTTGGCGATTTCGTCAGGTGTGTAAGCTGCCTGCCCCATCTGCGTGCGCCAGCGGTTCACATTGGCATCCAGACCGCCCGCGGAGCCGGGCATGAGTGAGATGTAGCATTCGCCCTCTTGATTCGGGCCGAAGCGCAGGTCGAGCAGGCGCATGCCCATCGGATCAGGCGTTGCATTTTCACTCCAACCCTCGGGGACCGTCCACGTGAGCAGTTCACGGAAATTCGGGCGCTGTGACTGCTGGTTGTCATCCGCATCATCAAAAAAGCGCGTGGCGCTCGGGATGTCGATGGCCGGCTTGCGTGCGTGGCTGGAAATCTCACGCGTCTCCGTGATGACAAAATCCTGCTGGCGTCCGCAGGACAGGAGAGTGAGGCTGCATGCGAGCAGCGCACAGCTAGTCGGGGGGGCTTTCATCGAAGGGGAACGCATGAGAGGAGGGGATGTTTAGCAGCTTCCTTCGTGAGCGCCACGAAGAAGCATGTGCGCGCGGGGGAAAGACGAGCAGCGAAATAGAAGGGGCTCAGCCTCAGTGGAGCGCAGGCTGGAGACTGAGAACTGAGACACTTCACCACTTCATGCAGTGTCGGCCGATCACGAACCCTTGTGATCCGTGTGGCAGGCTTTGCAGTTCACGGCAGCCTTGTATTCAGCCACGCCGGCGGCGTCCTTCGCTTGAACTTTTTTCACAGCACCGATCAGAGCCTGGCACTTTTTCACCCAGGCGGCCTTTTCACCCTTTGGCGGCATGGCGGCGCACATGTCTTGATAAGCTTTCAGGAGCGTTCCGAGTTCCGCATCACTCGCGGTGCCGCCGGAAACCTTCTTGCACAGCGCGTCATCCGGCTTGTGGTAAGTCTTCATGACCGTCTTGATGACGTCACTTCCACCTGCGGCGGGCTTAGCGTCGGCCTTTTTCGGCTCTTCCTTCTTCGCAGGAGCAGGCGGAGGCGCGGGCGGTGCGGGCGGCGGAGCGGTCAGCTTGGCGATTTCCGCCTCGCTGAGGCCGACATTGACCTTGAGATCAGGACGCTGGCCTTCGAGAGCCTTCGCGCCATTCTGTGTCACGCCGGTCTGCCAGACAAAGAGCTTCTTGAGCCCCTTCGCCCCGGCCAGTTTGGCGATTCCGCCATCCGTGACCTTGTTGCCGTAGAGATTGAGGTATTCGAGGTTTTGCAGCGCGGCGAGCTTGGCGAGACCAGCATCACTGAACTTGGTGTTTTCGAGGTGCAGGCGTTCCAAGTTGGTCATCTTCGCCAAGGAATCGGCCGCGGCATCCGTGATCTGGCTGCGCGCGAGATCAACCCACACGACCTGCTGGGCGATGGGCTCCAGCATGGCGAGTTCCTTGTCGCCAAACTTGTCCGCGGCATTGATGACGCCGAGACGAAGCTGCTCGGTGTCCTGCGCCAGCGGCATGAGCGAGGCGTTCAACGCCTGCATCTTCGCGGTGATTTCGGCCACCTGCTTCTTCTCGGCGTCGGTAAGCGGCTTGGGTTTGGGCTTCTCCACCTTCACGACCGAGGCTTTCGGCAGGCCTTTGCTCAACATCGCGGCGAGGATGCCCTCGATGGCGGCATCCGGCTTCGCTGCAGCGACGGTCTGTGTGTCCGAGGCGCCGTTCTTGATCCACCACGTGATGATCTGGCACTCTTCCTTGGTGATCTGCGGCTCGTCGGACGGCGGCATGTGGTCGTCATCATCCTTGGGCAAAAGAACGCGCTTCAGCATGAGACTGTCGTCCGGCTTGCCAGCTATAACCGTCGTCGCACCGTCGCCACCACCTTTCATGATGGCGGCAAAATCGTGAAGCTGCAGCTTGCCCTTCTTCTTCTCGACGCCATGACAACTCGTGCACTTCGCTTCCATGATCGGAGCGATGACATCCCGGTAAACGATGGCCTTCGCTGCAATCGCCGCGTCGAGCTTGCCACCTGCGGCAGGTTTTGCAGCAGGAGCAGCCGGAGCCGCGGGTTTCGCAGGGGCGGTGGCAGGTGCCGGTGCTGCGGCAGGAGCAGCGGCCACCACGGCGACAGGCTTCGCATCATCCTCGGCAGTCCAGCCGTTGTTGATGTGGGCGTTGGGCAGTTTGGCCTTCAGGGCGGCCACTCCGGCCTTCGTGACACCACTCTGCCAGAGGTAGAGGGCCTTCAGCTTGCCCATTGAAGCAAGCTTGGCGATTCCAGCGTCAGTGACTTTCGTGTTGTAGAGATTGAGGTATTCCAACTCGGAGAGGCCCTTGAGGTGATCCAACCCCGCGTCTCCAATGCCCGTGCCTTCGAGGTGCAGTTCCTTGAGACCTTTCATGCCTGCGAGCTTGGCCAGACCTGCGTCGGTGACCTTCGTGCGGGCGAGATCGAGGGAGGCGATCTTGTCGGCAATGGGCGCAAGTGCATCAAGTCCCGCATCGCCGAATTCCTTCGCGACATTCAGTGCGGTGAAGCGGTACGCCTTGGCGTCTGCGGCGACCGGCATGAGCGAGGCACCAGTGGCGTTCACCTTTTGCATCGCGGCCTCGACGGCGGGATCAGCGGCTTTTTTGTCATCGGCAGCATGCGCGGTGAATGCGAGCGCCAGGGCGAGGATGAGGGAGGTAGGTTTCATGAAATCAATGAGCAGAGAGCGGTGACAAAAAACAAAGTCATCGGAAGAACGACTTTGGACTAAAAGTCGCAAGATGGACTAACCTTTCACGATGCTGTCCACCGTGGGCTTGAGTTCGGGCGGGAAGGCGGCTTCACTGACCTTTTGCGTGCCACTGGCCCCCTGCTGCACCCACCACTTCAGCAGCTCTATTTCTTCCTTGCTGAGCTGATCCTTGCCTTCAGGCGGCATGTGTTCTCCCTCATCGTCATCGATGGGAAGCATGATTCGGGTGATGCTCAAGCTTTCCTCCGGCTTGCCTGCGACGAAATTGCTGCCGTTTTCGCCACCCTTCATCGCCAGGTCGTAGGTGTCCATGCGCAGGTCGCCCTTTGATTTCTCCTCGTTGTGGCACTTGTTGCACTTGGCGTCGAGAATTGGAAGAATCACATGCTGGAAGACGAGCTTGTCATCCCCGCCGGTTGCCGTGGAAGGCGAGCCTATCTGTGGGTTCGTGCCAGGCGGTGTATTCCCGGTGACCTTCGGCTCCACTTTGGGTGTTGCTTTCGGTTCAGGCTTGGGTGGTTCAGGAGTGACGACTGGTGTTTCTGGCGCAGGCTCGGGCTTTTCCACCAGATTGAGCATAAACTTTTCCATGGCGACCATCTTCTCCTTCATGAAGGGCGGAGCATGGTCGATGAGAAATTTGCTCCCGTGGCTGATGTTGCCGCCAAAGTGGGCACCCAAGCCCAGGATACCGAAGCTCAGGAAATACAGCGCACGGTAGGCAGTGAGCAGTTCGAAGCTGCCTCGGCCCATCGCGGTGAGGCGCACTATCAACGCCAGCAGCACCCCCACGGTGCCAATGAGGCCCATCGTCTGATGCAGCGTGAAGTTGCCGCCATCGTAACCGCCTTCGCGGGAAAGCATGATGCCCGCCATCACTGCCAGCACCGCGCCAATCGCGCCCACCAGCAATATCAGCAGCGAGGAGCTTCCGTATTTATCCTCGCCCCGCCGGGTGCTGCAAAGAAGCTCAAAAAAGCAAAGCAAGCCCAGCACACCCACAGGAAGGTGCAGAAAGATTGGGTGGAAACGCCCGATAAACAGCACCATTTGCGACGGCTCAACGTCAGGTGCCTTGTAGAGCGGCGGGAAAATCAGCAGGCCGAGCACAAAGGCTCCAATGAGCAACATTGTGACTATCCAGGCGGGAGTGAGAGACGGAGGTTCGGCAGAATCACGCTCGGGCGATGACATGAGATGGAGGGGTTGGGGGAATGTCGCTGCTAATAACGCCGATTCAGTCCAATATTCATCAGGAACCTGATGGTCGTTTCTGCCTTGGTTTTGGCTTCATCTCTGATCGGCGGCCAGCCGTATCTTGTGCCTTCCTTCATTATTTTTCATGCCCCGCACTGTCCTGCACTGGTTCCGCCGCGATCTCCGCCTCACCGACAACACCGCGCTGCATCACGCCACGAAGGACGCGGAGCAGGTCATGCCGGTCTATGTCCTGAGCGATTGGAAAAACAGCCACGGCTGGACCGGCCCGAACCGCCAGCAGTTCCTCTGTGGCAACCTCGAATCCCTCGCGAAAAACCTCGAAACCATCAGCAGCCGCCTCATCATTCGCTGTGGGAAGGCCGATGCCGAACTGGAGCGCCTCGTTCGCGAGACGCAGGCTGGAGCGATCTACTTCAACCGCGACTACGATCCCTTTGGCCGCGCCATGGAAAATAAGATCGCCGCGCTTTGCACGCGTCTCGGCATCGAGTGCCATGCATTCGACGACAGCGTCATGCACGCGCCCGAAACCGTGCTCACCGGCACCGGTCAGCCGTATCGCGTTTACACGCCCTACTCGAAGAACTGGCTCAATCTCGACAAGGCGGCCCCCCTGCCCCGTGTGGCCAACTTGGGACCGAAAGCCGGTGAAAAAATCACCAGCCTGCCCCTTCCCACGCTCGCGCATTGGAATCTCCCTGAGCCCACGGCGAACATCGTCGCATCAGGCGAACGTGCCGCCCGCGACCGCATGAAGCACTTCATCGAAGGCGGCATCCTCCAAGGCTACACCGCGAATCGCAACACGCCGGTGGGTCAAACGACCTCCCTGCTCAGCCAGGATCTGCGCTACGGCCTCATCGGCATCCGCGAGCTGTATGCGCGATGCGCCGCCCTCGAAAAAGCCAGCACCTACATCAAGGAACTCGCGTGGCGGGAGTTCTACTTCGCCATCCTGTGGTTCTACCCGGAGGTCTTCGAGCATGAGTTCGCTCCCGACTGGCGCGGCCTGTCCTGGCCCGGCACCGAGGCCGACTTCCAGCGCTGGGCCACCGGCACCACCGGCTTTCCCATCGTCGATGCTGGCATGCGCCAGCTCTTGCAGACCGGACTCATGCACAACCGCCTCCGCATGATCACCGCCATGTTCCTGACCAAGGATCTGCACTGCGACTGGCGCATGGGCGAGGCCTTCTTCATGCAGCAACTCGTCGATGGCGAAAACGCCAGCAACAACGGCGGCTGGCAATGGTCCGCCGGCACCGGCGCCGATGCTGCTCCTTACTTCCGCATCCAGAATCCCTGGCTGCAAAGCGCCCGCTTCGATCCCGCGGGCACCTACATCAAGCAATGGGTGCCCGAACTCAAGGACGTCCCCGCCCCGCTCCTCCACGAGCCACCCAAGCCCGGTCTCCCGCTCGCCCAAGGTTACCCGCTCCCCATGGTCGATCACCACACCGAACGCGACCGTTGCCTCGCCATCTTCGCGAAGCACAAGGCGGAGCGGAGTTGATCGGGGAATCCCAGTTATCAGATCGCGGTTCTTGTGGGTTCATCAAACCTGCTGGGATGGCCCAATCAAACGGCTTGTCATCGTTGCGTCTAGGCATCCTCCGTTCTTGGGCTGCCGTGCTTCAGATGGACCGCTCTTCGAGTTTGGGTTCAGGTTTGGGAATCATTTTCACCTTCCAATATCCGCCCACAGCGCGTAAACTGACAATTTTGTTGCCTGAGTACGGCATAGGAGGGTAAATCGACACCCATGAACGAGAAATCCTGTACTCAGGCAACAAAAGCACTGGCTATAAAGCTGCTGACAAACACACGAATCTGTTAACCATCCGTACTGTTCGCCTAACTCAACATGCTGTCAGTGATTCAAGATGCCCTACAACCGCTTGTCGCAGAGGGCTTGATGCCTGGCGTGAGCCTTTGGGGAGCCTCGTTCTCGCCATTCGACAAGACCACCGAGTTCCAAGCCTTCCGTCTTCATGGATGGGAGGGAACAGAGCTTCAGATTGGCGCATCAGACGCTATAGATTTCAAGACTACAGTCCCTGCTTGGCAGTATGAGGAGGATGGCGTCACTTACGATGAGCCAGAGACCATTCAGGAGCACGTATTCCGGTTCCTCGCCATTGAGCCGTTGAACAGCCGCGACTTGACTATTGCTGCGACACATGAGGTAGCATTGGGCACCGTGGAGGGCATAGATCTCTTGTATGCCAGCTACGAGATTCCTTTCCCCACCGGAACTGAGATTCGTCGAGCCGTTGCAGGCCTTCGAGTGCGGATGGCAGAGGGCTACCTCGGAGGACACGAAGCCTCATTTGCCATCATACAGAAGCGGCCTGATCACAGGCTTCGTATAGGTCCAGCTAGTCAGATCATGAGTGATTTACCATCACATTTCGAGCCGATTTCCCCATGAGCACAACCACCGGACGACCAACGGCGAACAAAACGGATGCAGGCAACGGCTCGAAGGCTATCTGTCGTGTCAGCAACGTCTCGCGCTCGCCGTCGCCTGATCCGAGACGTTCGCCCAACTCAACACGCCACTATGGAGCAACCAGAGTCTTTGCCAGCTTTTGATCCGGTTGCCGCCGATGCGTTCTTTGCTGACCTGATTTCCCGCTATTCGAGTAGCGATGACCAAATCATCAAAGATCTGGTGAGTTTTCACCCCCTTACACAGTTCGACGAGTCTGAGTATGTGAGACTACTGAATCTAAGTCTCTCGCTTGATGTCTCTGAGAAGAAGCGTGTGGTGGATGCCACCCCTACACTTTCGCAGTTTCAGATTGATGAGTTGCTCAAGGTTTTTCGAGAGGAACAGGAGCAGTTTGAGAGTCTGCGCCCCAAAGAGGGCGAAACCATTTCACAGCTTGAGGAACATAAGAAGACCGAGTGGGTAGCACTCAAGGAACTTTATATTGCAGAGCTCAAATCGAGGAGAGATGAGAATAGAAGGTCTGCGGAGTCTGCTCCAACAGATGCCGAGGTAAACACCATTCAGGCGTTTCTCAGCCCTTACAATGCTGAGATAGTTCGAGCATTGGCTCGACGTCCTGCGGACATTTACACACTAACGCCACGACAATTTGAGGTGCTAATGGCTGAGATTCTAAACGATTTGGGTTGGAGCATCGAACTTACGCCAGAGTCTAAGGATGGAGGTCGAGATATTATTGCCACGATTCCTTTCGGCTCTTCGAAGCTTCTTGGATTAGTGGAGTGCAAGCGATATTCGCCCGATCATAAGGTGGGTTTAGAGATTGTTGAGAGATTTGCATATACTGTGAGAGACCGAGACAGGGCTAGCTTTGGCATGTTGGCTACATCATCCTACTTTACTCAAGGGGCGTGGAGTGCTGCACAACGCCACCAATGGCAGATGCAACTCCACGATTTCGATCACATTTGCCACCTTCTGAAGAATTATGGACATTACAAACAAGATGCAAGGATGGCCTGCCCCCGGAAGTGAGACAGTCAAAAATGTAGTTTCAGCATCCTTGGTTTGTTGATGTTGGGTTTTTCTGTTGCGCTGTCAAACGCAGCGGAGGTCTCATCGAGCGTAGCGAGATGAGGCCGCAGCGAAGTTTGACAGCGTGCGGCCACCTCCGCCGGGGTTCGGTAGCCCAGCGAGCTGTGCGGCCGACATTCGTTGTACTCGTGCCGCCAGGCGTCGATGATCACCCTGGCTTCCGCCAGCGTGCCAAAGACTTCGCGGTTGAGGCACTCGTCGCGCAGCTTGTCGTGGAACGATTCGATATATGCGTTCTCCCACGGCGAGCCGGGCTTGATATAGAGCGTCTTGATGTGCTTCGCTGCGAGCCAGTCCTGGATGGCATACGCGACGAACTCCGGTCCGTTGTCACTGCGGATGTGCTCGGGCGTGCCGTGCTTGTGCATGGCCTGCTCCAGCACCATGAGCACATCCTGCGCACGGATCGACCACGCCACATGCGTGGCAAGGCATTGCCGCGTGTGCTCGTCGATGAGCGTCAGGATGCGGAACGCTCCTCCTGATTCGGTCTGGTCCATCACGAAGTCCCAGCTCCACACCTGGTTGCGCCGTGCGGCGCTCAGACGCTGTGCCTGGGATGGGCCAAGCCTGCGTGTGCGTCGCTGACGCTTGCGCACCTGCAGCCCTTCGGCACGTCTCACGCGTGCCACGCGCTTGGCGTTGATCCGCCTGCCTTCGCGTCTCAGCAGCGCGGTGATGCGCCGGTAGCCGTAGCGCGGATGCTGGCGGCTCAACTTCACGATGCGGTTGTTCATCCTCCGGCTGCCTTGACTCACTGCCTTCACGCGATAATAGCCCGAACGTGCCAGCCGCACCGCACGACACGCCTGCGTGATCCTGCCAAGACCACTGTCCACCGCGCAGCGTGCCGCTTGGCGTTTGCTCGCCGGGCTCACCATTTTTTTGCGTTCACGAACTTCAAGATGTCGATCTGCACGCTGAGGTCCGCGACGATGCGTTTGAGACGCGCGTTCTCTTCGGCAAGAGCACGCGCCTGCCTCAGCTCATCGACCTGCATCCCGCCGTATTTGCGCTTCCACCCGTAGTAGGTCTGCTCGCTGATGTTGTGCCGTGCGCACACCTCTTTGACCTTCATCCCACCCTGCGCTTCGCGCAGGATGCTCACGATCTTCTCCTCACTGTGTCTGCTCTTTTTCATGTCGTTCTGTTCTCCTGGTTACGGAGCCAGAACTACATTTTACAACTGTCCTCTTTTCCGGGGGCAGGCCAAGGACGGGACTGTGGGTGTTTCCCAAGGGAGACATTGGCCATGAAAAGGGCGAACAAAGCGCTGGAGGCAACAGCGGGGGCTTGGGTGTCGGCGATGGTCTTCCGTAGCCCGACCGCAGGTGTCACACATCCTGCTGCCAGCCGCCTTCGCCCCCGGCAGGATGTGCGCCACCTGCTAGCGCCATCCCGTTTCCACGCTTTCCGCCGCCCCCGCCGTGCCTCAGCTTAATCGTTAGCCGTCACCACGCATGTGGGGAGCACTCCAACACCCAAGACACGTCGAGTTCTATGAAGAGTTTCACGCTGGCAGGCAGAGTGACGACCAAGACTGGATGCCGATGGTCAGAGCAGTTCAGCATCTTCAGTCGCTTTCAGTCGCGCCCGGCCTTTACGCATTCACTTCGCTCTGGCGGTTTCATCTCACGACCGCCCCGGCTTACCAGGAGTGCGACAGTCATTGTTCGGTCACTGTCATTTGGCGGTGGACCGACCGGCGTTTTCACATTGCGTTTGGTCGGCTCGCAGGCGGCTGGGTGGATGACCGACCACCGGAGCAGATTTGTGATGAATCTGGTTTTGCCGTTGTCATCGAGCCATTCATTCAGCGACTCTTGGCTTCGTCATCCGAGCATGGGAACCTAGACGGCTAACCACGAGCGGCAGGCCGTCGCCGTTGCAATCCGACTTGTGGCCGCCTTCGTTGAGCTTGGACTTAAGTCAATCCCGTCACACACTGATCGCTCGAATGCTTGCCAGCGATGCCGGCGCGTGCGAGGGCGAATGTGCATGATTTCTCGCTCTCTCATTGTTTTCGCCGTCGCTCTGATGTCCTCCAGCCTGTGCCCTGCGCAGATTCCCACGCACGAGAACGTCCCCTACGGCACGCATGAGAAGCAGGTGCTGGATTTCTGGCAGGCGAAGTCGGAGCAGGCGAAGACGCCGCTGCTGTTCTTCGTTCATGGCGGCGGGTGGTTGAACGGAGACAAGGCGAATCCGGATTTTTTGGCGAAGTGCCTCGAAAACGGCATCTCGGTCGTCTCGATCAACTACCGCCTCATTTCGGACGCGCAGGCGGCGAAGATCGATCCGCCAGTGAAGGCGTGTCTGGACGATTCGGCGCGAGCGTTGCAGTTCGTGCGCAGCAAGGCGGACGAATGGCACATCGACAAGGAGCGCATCGGTGGCTGCGGGGGCTCGGCGGGTGGGTTCACGGTACTGTGGCTGGCGTTTTCACCCGACATGACCGATGCGAAGAGCGCGGACCCGGTTTCACGCGAATCGACCCGGTTGCGCTGCGTGATGGCCTTTGTGCCGCAGACCACGCTGGATCCGAAGCAGATGCAGGCGTGGATTCCGAACAACACGTATGGCAACCACGCCTTCGGTCTGCCGAGCATGGACGACTTCGTGGCGAAACGGGACGCGCTGCTGCCGTGGATCGAGCGTTTCTCGCCCTATGCACTCGCCTCGAATGACGATCCGCCGGTGCTGCTCTTCTACGACAACCCGCCGAACCTCGGCCAGCCCTACAAAGACCCGCCGCACAGCGGAAACTTCGGCGCGGGCATCGCGGAGAAGCTCAAGGCCGTCGGCATCGAGCACGAGATCAATTACAACAACGATTACGCGCACATGCGCTGGCCGGATTTGTTCGGCTTCATCGCGGAAAAGCTCAAGAAGTGACGCAAAACGGGCCAAGATGGTTCCCCGCGAGGCTTTCGCCATCCCCGTCACGACTGACTGCAAGATGATGATCCGGCGGGGCGTTGTGCCCATCCCCCATTGATGCGAATCACGCCTCCCTTGCGGACGCGATGAAAATCGCATTGAAGCATGTCAGGCTCTCACGATGTTCCTGCCGCACCCCAACTCCTTTTCCATGCACACCCGACCCTGTTCCTCCCTCGCCCTTTGGTTCGCCACTTCGCTGGCCCTGACCGGAATCACCACCGCCAATGACTGGACGAGCTGGCGCGGGCCGTTGCAGAACGGCGTAAGCCTGGAGCATTACAAGAGCGCGGGCAAGCTGTCTGAAACCCCGGCCTGGACCTATGCTGCCCGCGGGCGTGGCACGGCGGTGGTGTTTGACGGCAAAGTCATTTTGTGGGGCTACAAAGGCGAGACGACCGATCTGATCGAGCTGATCACCTGCATGGATGCCAAGACGGGCAAAAAGCTCTGGGAGCACGAACTGCCGGATTACCTAAGCGACTCGATCTACAACCGCTATTCCATCGGCGCACCGACGGTCGATCCTGAAACGAAGCGCATCTACCTCGTGAGCAACGCCGGCACCTTTTATTGCTGGGAGATCGACGGCTCGAAGGTGTTTGAGCTGAGCCTCATGGAAGATTTGGGCCGCATGACCTTCCCGAACGCGCGCGTGGGCAGCCCGGTCATCGAGGGTGACTACGTGCTGACACATTTCATCTACTCGAACTGGGGCGCGGATGGCCCGGCGGCAGACCGCATCTACGGCTTCGACAAGAAGACCGGCGAACTGGTCTGGTGGTCAATGCCCGGTGTGAATCCCCCCGTGGACAGCTCCTTCTCCACCCCCGTGCTGGAAACCCGTGACGGCAAACGCGTGGCCTACTTCACCACCGGCTGCGGTCACGTCGTGTGCGTGAACGCACGCAACGGCAAGCCTTACTGGAAGATGCCGATCTGCAAAAACGGCGTGAATCCGAGCGTCGTGCTGCACAAAGGCAACCTTATTGCCATCCACAACGACGAAAACGTGGACAGCTCCGAAAAGGGACGCCTCGTCTGCATCAAGCTGCCGGAAAAGCTCACCGCGGCCGTGCCGCCCGCGACGGATTCCACCGTGTTGGAGCCCAGCGCCGAGGTGTGGCGCAATCCGATCGGCGCGACGAGCAGTTCGCCCGTGCTGGTGGGCGATGTGGTTTACCAGCTCACTGACGGTGCGGAATTGTATGCCATCGACGCCAACACCGGCGCTGATCTTTGGAAGCTGAAGCTCAGCAATGCGAACCTCCATTCCTCCCCGCTCTATGCAGATGGCTTGCTTTACTGCCCGCTGATGGAAGGCAAGCTGTCGGTGGTGAAGCCGGGCGCGAAGTCTGGCGAGGTCGTGCAGGAGATCAAACTCGAAGGCGACTGCCTCGGCGCGCCGAGCATCTGCGACGGCATGGTGTATGTGACGACGACGGAGAAGTTTTACGCGTTCGCCATTCCGAACAAGGGCATCACAGTGGACGCCGCGCCGAAGCCAGTGATTCCGAAAACAGGCAAAGCGGTGGCCTTGCAGGCCATTCCTGCCGAGGTTGTCGTTCTTGCCGGTGACAAGCAGACCTTCCGCATCCGCAGTGTGGACGCGAACGGAATGGTGGTGAGCGACAACGTGAAAGGCGTGAAGTGGGAAAGCTTCATCCCGCCGACTGCCAAGGTGAAGGCGACGATGGACGCGAAGTTCAACGATGCCGGGGAACTCGTCGTGGCACCCGATGCGAAGATCAGCGCAGGCGCGTTCAAAGGCACGGCTCCAGACGGGCTCTTCGGCACCATCCGCGGACGCACGCTCAAGAACCTGCCAATCACCGAGGATTTCGAAGGCTACAACCTGACGGAGGAGTTCGGCGCCGACCAGGTCAACCCGGCCTACAAGTTCGCCTATCCGCCGCTGCCGTGGATCGGTGCCCGCTTCAAGTTCCAGGTCATGGACAAAGACGGCAACAAGGTCTTCGGCAAGAGCTTTGACCGTCTGCTGTTCCAACGTGCCACGGTGTTCATCGCGCCGTCCCAATTGAAGAACTACACCATGCAGGCCGATGTGATGACGGATGGCTCCGCACGCTCGAAATCAGACATCGGCCTCGTGAACCAACGCTACCTGATCTGCCTGCGCGGCAATGCTGGCAAATTGGAAGTCAGTTCCAACCTGGAGCGCCTGAAGCAGGAAGTTCCCTTCAAGCTGACCGCCAACAAGTGGTACACGCTCAAGACACGCGTGGATGTGGCTGACAACGGCAGCGGTGTGGTGAAGGCGAAAGTCTGGGAAAAAAGCGCCGCAGAGCCCGATGCCTGGACCATCGAGGTAAAGGTACCGCGTGCGCACAAGAACGGCTCGCCGGGCATCTTCGGTTTCACGCCTCTGAATCAGAAGCGTGTCTTCCTCGACAATTTGAGCATCACAGCGAACAAGTGACCACCACCGGCCTCCGACCGCCCAACCCCAACTCGAGTTTTACACATGACCACGAAAACCACCACACTCCTCCTCGCCGCGGTGCTCGCCGCCTCGGCCACGCTGCGTGCCGCTGATTACAGTCAGTGGGGCGGCGGCAACACCCGCAACATGGTGTCCGATGAAAAGGGCCTGCCCATCGACATTGATCCCGGCAAAAAATTCGGACCCAAGGCTGCGCCGAAAGCCGCTGGCCGCCTTCGCCCAAATGCCCAGGAAGCCAACAAGGCACCAGGAGCAGAGGACATCGACATGAGCACCACCAAGAACTGCCTCTGGGTGGCCAAGCTCGGCTCGCAGACCTACGGCACACCGATGATAGCCAACGGCAAGGTCTATGTCGGCACCAACAACGAATCACCGCGTGATCCGAAGCACACCGGCGACCGCGGCATTGTGATGGTTTTTGACGAGTACACCGGTGAGTTCAAATGGCAGTTCGTGTCCCCCAAGATGGGCAGCGGCAAGGTGAATGACTGGGAGTACCTCGGCATCTGTGCCAGCCCGACGATCGTCGGCGACAAGGCCTACGTGCCCAGCAATCGCTGCCAGATCGTCTGCCTCGACGTGAAGGGCCTTTCCGATGGCAACCAGGGCATGCAGGACGAGGGCGCCTTCATGGCTCCGCTCGACAAGGATGGCAAACCAACCGCTCCCCTCACTCCTGGCGACACCGATGCGGACATTCTTTGGGTTTACGACATGTACAAGGAACTCGGCGTGTTCCAGCACAACGCCACCGCCGGTTATCCGCTTGTGATCGACGGAAAGGTCTTTGTGCCGACTTGCAATGGTGTGGACTGGACGCACACGAACATCCCGGCGCCGAATTCCCCGAGCTTCATCATGCTTGATGCGGAAACCGGCGCGCTGCTTGGCGAGCAAGATCACGTGGCCTCCGAACGCGTGCTCCACTGCTCATGGTCTTCGCCGAACTCGCTCGACGTGAACGGCAAGAAGCAGATCATCTTCGCCGCCGGTGACGGCTGGGTTTACTCGATGGCTCCCGAAACTCACAAGGATGCCGAGGACCTCGACATCCTGAATGAATTCTGGCGCTACGACGCCAATCCGCCCGAGTACCGCAAAAACTCCCAAGGCGAGCCGATCAAGTACGTCGAATACGACGGCCCGAGTGAAATCATCGCCACGCCCACCGTGGCTGACGGCCTCATCTACGTGAACATCGGACAGGATCCTGAGCACGGCGAAGGGGTCGGCTGCCTGAGCTGCCTTGATCCGAAGATGAGCGGTGACATTTCCGGCAAGGCTCTTTGGACCTTCAAGGACATCGAGCGCACCATCTCCACTCCTGCGGTGAAGGATGGACTCGTTTACGCCGCTGATTACACAGGCCGAGTGTTCTGCCTCGACGCCAAGACCGGCAAGCAATACTGGAAGTTCGACACCAAGGGCCACATCTGGGCCAGTCCGCTCGTCGCTGATGGCAAAGTCTGGATTGGCAACGAAGAAGGCGAACTCTTCATCCTGGCCGAAGGCAAGGAGCTGAAGGAGATCAAGACCATCGAATTCCCCTCCCCGTTGCTCAGCTCGGTGGTCGCCGCCAACGGCGCCCTCTACATCACCACCCACACGCACCTTTACTGCTTCAAGGAGGGCGCCAAGCCCGCCGCGGCGCAGTAAGCCGCGAAGTGACTGCAACAAGCTGGTGTTGCCAATGGCAGAATTTCAACGCCGCGGAGGAAACTCCGCGGCGTTTTTCGTGCATGGCGCAACATCGAACGCAGGCAGACGTAATCGCTTCATGACCTCGCGCCGCTCCTTCCTGTCCACCAGTCTCGCAGCCATCGCTTCCCGGAGTTTCGCGCAAAGTGATACCGTGGAGCCGATCATCGACATCCACCAGCACACGCACTATCACGGCCGGCTCGATGAGCATCTACTCGCGCATCAGAAGGCCATGGGCATCACCACGACCATTTTGCTGCCCGGCGGCACGTGGGTGGACAGGCCCTCCACTCACAACGGCAAATCAAACGGCCTGGCTGCGCGCTGCGGCACCACCAAGGACGCGTATGAATTCGCGAAGGCCCATCCTGATGCCTACATCTGGGGCGCGAACGAAGTCACCGATCTCGACAACGCACCCGCGGAGATCGAAAAATGGCTCAAGATGGGCGCCTGCATCATTGGTGAGCAGAAGTTCAAGGTGGAATGTGATTCACCCGAGAGCCAGAAGCTCTACGAACTGGCCGCTGCTTACAATGTGCCGATCCTTCTGCATTTCCAATTCCAGACGTACAACCTGGGCTACGAGCGCTTCCACACGATGCTCGCCAAATACTCGAAGACGAACTTCATCGGCCATGCGCAGACATTCTGGGGCAACATCGACAAGATGCAGGAGCAGAAGAACCTGTATCCCAAGGGCAAGGTCACGCCCGGCGGCCTCACGGACCGTTATCTGGCCGATTATCCCAACATGTTCGCCGACATGTCCGCGGGTTCCGGTTTGAACGCGCTCACCCGCGACGAGGAGCACACCACGAAGTTCTTCGAGCGGCATCAGGACAAGATTCTCTACGGCAGCGACTGCGCGGATCATCTTGGCCGCGGCCCCGGCTGCCAGGGTGCGGCCACCATCGCCGCCATCCGCAAGCTCGCGCCCAACAAGGCCGTCGAACGCAAAATCCTCTTTGAGAACTCGAAGAAGCTTTTCCGGCTCTGAATTTACTCGCAGACTTGGAGCGCGAGTGTGTCGGAGTGTGTCAAAGACCACTCGCCATTCTTATCTCCAGCCGCAGTCTGCTGCCCAAACGCAGCCATCTGGCCAATGGAATCCCTCAGGCTACTCGCTGCTTGCCTCCATGGCACAGCCGCAGGAATGTCAGGCGAGTTGAAAACTCGCGCTCCCTCAATGCTCATCACCAGTTCCTCCAACGAACGTGTCAAACACGCCCGCCGCGTGCGGGATGGTCGTGAGCGCGATCTCATTTTCGTCGAAGGCGAGCGGCTCGTGGCCGAGTGCATCGCCTCGCAATTGAAGCAGCACGCCTGCTTCATCACCAGCGAGCCTTCTGCCTCACAGCAGGACTTGTTGCAAACCCTCACCTGCCCCGTGTTCGAGCTTTCCGGACAGGTGATCGAGTCACTGAGCGACACCATGTCCACGCAGGGCATCATCCTGATTGCGGAACGGCCGTTTCCCGAGGTGGATCGCTTCTTCGCAGCCTCGGCGCCATTGCTGCTCGGTCTGGACCGCGTTCAGGATCCTGGAAATCTTGGAACCCTCGTCCGCACCGCCGAAGCCGCGGGTGTGAGCGGTGTTTTCTCCTTCGCCGGCTCGGCCGATGCGTTTTCGCCGAAGGCTTTGCGCAGTTCCATGGGCTCGGCATTTCGCCTCCCCATCCTGCCGGAGGTTTCCGGGCTCGGCACGCTCACGACATGCCGGGAACGTGGCCTCAAATCCGTGGTGGCCACGGGCGATGCGGATCTGGCGCACTACGATTACGACTGGCGCCAGCCCACGCTGTTGATTCTCGGCAACGAAGGCCGCGGAGTAAGCACCGAGTTGCTCAGCGTGTGCGATGTTCGTGTGCGCATCCCGCTTCATCCGCCGGTCGAATCTTTGAACGTCGCCGCCGCGGGTGCGGCGCTGTTGTTTGAGGCGGTGCGCCAGCGCACGTTGCGGGCTTCTGCCTGAGGCGCGGGCCGCTGCCGCAAGGAAAATGGCGGAGAGAGAGGGATTCGAACCCTCGGTACGGCTTTTGACCGTACAACGCTTTAGCAAAGCGCCGCTTTCGACCACTCAGCCATCTCTCCGTTGCTCGCCTGCCGGGTGGGCTTGCGAGGGGCGTATTTAGCGTGTTCCGAGGGATTGCGTCAAACGAAATTCACCCTCGCGCCGAACTCATTTCACGAGGAGATCGGGACGGTTTGCCTGCGTTCGTTCCAGCGCCATCTGCGCCCGCCATTCGGCGATCTTGGCGTGATTGCCGCTGGTCAGCACCTCCGGCACCTGCAGGCCGCGATATTCGGCCGGTTTGGTGTATTGCGGAGCCTCCAGCAGGCCGCTGGCGCCGAAGCTTTCCTCCACCGCGCTCATCTCATCTCCGAGCACACCCGGCAGGAGGCGCACCACGGCATCCATGACCACCACGGCGGCAATCGCTCCATTGGTCAGCACATAATCGCCGATGCTGATCTCCTCATCCACCCAGTGGTCGATGATGCGCTGGTCCACGCCTTCATAGTGTCCGGACAGGAAGATCAGATGCGGTTCCGCGGCCAGCCGCTGCGCCGTGGCTTGATCAAATCGCTTTCCGGCCGGTGACAGGTAAATGATCCGCGCCTCGGGCGTGTCGATGCGGTCCAGCGCCTCGAACACCGGCTCAGGGCGGATCACCATCCCCTGCCCGCCTCCGTAGGGTGTGTCATCCACGTGACGGTGTTTTCCCAGCCCGTGCTCACGCAAATCATGCACGCGGAGGTCGAGGATGCCCTTTTCCTGCGCACGCCCCATGATGCTCAGGCCCATCGGCACCGAGACAAGTTCCGGAAACAGCGTGACCACATCGATTCGCATGCCCGCGTTATGCCGCAGGCTGTCCGGCACGGCAAGCTCTGCATTCTTGGGGAATGAGCCTTGACGCTTCGGGCCGCGCTTCTACTATCGCGCTCCCCTTTCTCCCCCATGAACATCCACGAGTATCAGGCCAAGCAGTTGTTTGAAAAATTCGGCGTCGCCAGCCCCAAGGGCATCGTTGCCAGCACAGCGGAGGAAGCAGGCAGTGCCGCACGTGAGATCGGTGGCCCGGGCCTCGTGGTGAAGGCACAGATTCATGCCGGCGGTCGTGGCAAAGGCACCTTCAAAAATGGCTTCAAAGGCGGCGTTCATGTGGTGGACGCTCCCGAGCAGGCGAAGGACATCGCGGGCAAGATGCTCGGCCAGACGCTTGTCACGCATCAGACCGGCGCTGACGGCAAGCTGGTGAGCAAGGTCCTCATCGCAAAGGCCGTGGACATCACGAAGGAATACTACTTCGCCATCCTGTTCGACCGCGGCAGCAGCGGCCACGCCATCATCGCCAGCACTGAGGGTGGCATGAACATCGAGGACGTGGCGGCAAAGACGCCGGAGAAGATCATCAAGGAGTTCATTCATCCGACCCTCGGCCTGCAGGGTTATCAGTGCCGCAAAATCGCGGCGGCGCTCGGTTTGCGCGGCGCCTTGATGAACCAGGCGGTGAAACTTTTCTCCGCCATGTGGAACCTGTATTCGAAGTGCGACTGCTCGCTCGTGGAGATCAACCCCCTGGCCGTCACCACCGACAACCAGCTCGTGGCGCTGGATGCAAAGTTCAACTTCGACGACAACGCGCTTTACCGCCAGAAGGACATCGTGGCCATGCGTGACAAGAGCGAGGAAGACCCGCGCGAAGTCGCCGCCAGCGAATACGAGCTGAACTACATCGGCCTCGACGGCAACATCGCCTGCCTCGTCAACGGCGCGGGCCTCGCCATGTCCACGATGGACATCATCAAGTTCCACGGCGGCGAGCCCGCCAACTTCCTCGATGTTGGCGGCGGCGCGACGAAGGAACAGGTCACCGCGGCCTTCAAGATCATCCTCGGCGATCCGAATGTGAAGGGTATCTTGGTGAACATCTTCGGCGGCATCATGGACTGCAACATCATCGCCACCGGCATCATCGCCGCAGCTCAGGAGACGCACCTGAACATCCCGCTCGTGGTCCGGCTCGAAGGCAACAACGTCGAGGCCGGCAAGGCCACCCTGGCCGCCAGCGGTCTGGCCATCACCAGCGCCAGCGACCTGACCGACGCGGCGAAGAAAATCGTCGCCGCAGTGAACTGAACTGGAACGCAGCCTGTGCTGCCATTTCTTGTGTCGTGGCGCTTCTTAGGCCTTGCGCGGCTACCGCACCAGTCGGCGAAACTCGCTCAAAGCGAAATTGCCCAGCCGGTTCAGCCGGTTGCGCAGAATTTGCAGCGGCGTCTTGTCCACGAAAAAGGTGAGCAGGATCGAGTCACGCGTCTGCACCTCGGGCCCCACGGTGTCCACTGAATGATACGTGTGCCGGTCCACCGCGAACGCATAGCCGGTGTTTGGCGAGAAGGACATCTGCGCGGCCCGCTCCAGGGCGTTCTCGCTGTTGATCTTGTAAAAGACGGTGCCCACATGCTCGATGGAACGATCCGGCGGCAGATAAAGCTGGATCGTCATGCCCTTCCAATGCGTGTCCGGATGAAGGCCAATGCTGTAACCCGGCACGTCCCTTGTCAGAATCGGAATGGGATACATGCGCACCCTCGTGTAGTCCGGCCCAAAACGCTTTTCGAGACCCGGCGCGAGCCGCTGCCGGAACGCCTCGCGAACTTCCTTCGAGCAGAGCACCTTGCCCACCACCTCCCAGACTTCTCGCTTCTCCCGCGGCAGGCGCCGGATGTATTCCGGCAGCAGGTCGATCTTCGTGCGTGTGCCGCTCCCATCATTCGTCCGCGTGGATTTGGCAGCGCCGGACATCTGGCGATAGTCCCCCTTGACCGGCATCGCGCTCAACAAGGCCGCATACATGTCCGCCGGAAACACATCGACGAGCCGCAAATGAAAAAACGGCTCGTCACTCTGCTCCGCGGCGTGAATGGCGCCCACCACATGCTGGATGAGGTTCTGGATGTTGCTGCTCTTGTTCGTCATTGGAATCGCCGCTGCATGGCTTCCCCAGCCTGCCATGATCAGCTCGAAGGAGCAACGCTTCAATGACACATCAACTTCAACCAAAGAATCTCACAGACATCCACGCACCCGCAAAGAACGCTCTTGACCAACCTCATGGACGTTGCGTTGCCTGCATCCGTTTTGTTCGTCCCGCATCACTTGGATTTCTTGTCGGTTGCTTCCTTCGTCTCGAACCCCAAGAGTGTTTCTCGCTGTTTCGTACGAGGCATCACGCCAAACCATATGCTGGTGTTTGACCTGCTCCCGAAGGTTGAGCCAGACTTTATGAGAGTCTGGAGGTGGCTGGCGGCTTGGTTTGAGTGTTGGGTTTGGGTGGGGGATTGCGTTGCCCAGCACTTTTGCCTCGGCCAGCGTGGCGAAGACTTCGAGGTCGAGCAGTTCATCGCGCAGGCGGCTGTTGAAGCTCTCGCTGCAGGCGTTCTGCAACGGGCTGCCTGGCTGGCGATCCATTCGCGCACGGCTTTGGCGATGAACTCCGGAACGTTGTCGCTGCAGATGAACTGGCTTTCGGCAGAGGATGCCTCAAATCGGCACGTCATGTCAAAACTCGGGAGGCTGGGTAGTGTCTTGGACACTACCGGCTGAGGAGCAGGCAACGAAAAGAATGCTTGGCAAAGAGGGGGGTGAATGGGTAACATCATCGTGTTCACCCCTCGAATGTCCGATGGATCCGAAGACCTTTGCAGAACAGATGCGTCAGGCACGCTTGAAGTCGCCCTTGCTCAAACGCGAGCAGGCGCTGAAGCAATTCGCCGAGGTGGAGGCCTATTTGGTTCGACACAGCTTGCGGCCGAATGCGAGGCTCTCCGCCAGTGGGCAGAAAGCGCGGGGTATTTGAGGAGCTTTGAAGAAACCGCCCGTCCTCCCGATGCCTTCGGGTATGAGCACGAGGTCTGGTTTCCTCCATCCGGCGAACAAAGCGGGCAGGTCATCAAGGCGACCTATGGAAACTGCTTTGGCCATCTGCCCGACGGCAGCGAGGCGACGCCTCTCGGCTACTTGGAGCGCCTGCGGCTGTGCAATGAAGTGCTGGGGGACCAAATTCGCCTGCTCGGCGTGGACGAGTTTCGCCCAGGCGTGATTCGCGTGATCACGAGCCAGCCCGCGATCGAAGGCCACCCAGCCGAGTCGGAGGAAGTCGTGCAGTTTTTTACCGGCTCTGGTTTTGAGAAACGCCGCTGGGGCGCGAACACCGTCTGGTTCCGTCCGGTGGACAATCTCGTCGCCTCGGACACGCATGGTGGGAATGTGCTGCGCACTGCCAGCGGCGCCTTGGTGGCCATTGATGTGCCGCTCATGATCTGGCATCCAGGCATGAAACCGCTCGATGCGGTGTAACCCACGGAGCGCGGCATTCATGCTGCCACCATGCTGAAACAGGACACGAAGTTCGCGACGATGTAGAACTGGCCGATCTCCTGCGGCAGCGCGTCCAAGATCGGCGGCGGTGCAGGCGCAGGCTCCTCAGCACGCAGCAGCAGGCAGGCGGAAAGGGGCAGCGTCAGGATGAGGTGTGGCGCATGCATGGCGGATGAACTGGCTTTCCGCAGAGGATGCCTCAAAACGCCTCGTCGTGTCAAGACTGTGAGCCAGGAGCGCGGACTTCAGTCCGCAGCACTCCACCAGCATAACCAGTTCCGCGCTCGTCCTTCACCTCTGTTCCACCGAGGATCACACTGCTTGCAGCATCGAACACTCGATTCGCTCCCGCCATTCGTGAACAACCTGCTGCGGACTAAAGTCCGCGCTCCTTTCGCTTGCGACGCATCCGACGATTTGATTCCATGTTCGCATGAGCGAACCGAATCCGCGCCGCCCAGGCCCACCACACCATCCCGAAGTGCGGGAAGTGGTGCGTCGGCAGCGTGAGGTGTCGCAGAATCCAACTCGCGAGGAGCAGAGGGCTGGCTTTCGCGGCTGGAACGAGCGTGGTTACGTCCCGCATCGCGATGAACCGGGCCTGACGCAGTTCGTCACCTTCCGTCTGGCCGACAGCTTTCCCGCCGAGCTTCGCGATGAGTGGGAAAAGCTGTTAAAGATCGAGGACGATCGCGAACGCCGCACGCAATTGGAGGCGTGGCTCGATCTCGGCCACGGCGTGTGTCATTTGAAGGATGTGCGGATCGCGCAGCTTGTGGCAGAAGCGCTGCGGAAGTTCGACAGCGAGCGTTACCGCCTGATCGCCTTCACGATCATGCCAAATCACGTGCATGTCTTGTTCGAGGTCGGCGAGACGCCGATGGCGAAGGTTGTGCGTGATTGGAAAGGCACGACGGCCCGCGCCGCGAACGCACTGTTGGGTCTGACCGGCTCGTTCTGGCAGCAGGATTATTGGGACACCTACATGCGCGATGTCGAACACGAGGAGCAGACGATTCGTTACATCCGGAACAATCCCGTGAAAGCCGGTTTGGTGAACGACTGGCAGCAATGGCCTTGGACCTACGTGCGCCCCAAGGATTGAGGAGCGCGGACTTCAGTCCGCAGCACTCCGCAAGCACCTGTCACGCCGCCGCACCAATTTTCGCCCACCACACCGAGGATCACTCTGCTTGCGGCATCGCGTGCTCGAGTCGCTCCCGCCATTCGTGAGCAACCCGCTGCGGACTAAAGTCCGCGCTCCAGCCGGAACGAGCACGCCGGGAGGTCGGGGACGGGTGGCGCGAACAGGCGGAGCGATTGGGACGTGGCTGAGAGGAGATTGTCTGTCGCTGGTCAACTGGTTGTACCCTGGCGTCGCTTCCCTGAGAGTTATTGTTGGCTGCAGTCGCTATTGCTAAACAATGCCTTCGTTTTAGTTTCTAAGCGCGATGAACTATAAATCAAAAAAATCCAGCTACGACAACAGCCTATTTACTCTGCGTTTCATGGGTGATGGTGGCCTGCCCCCGGAAGTGAGACAGTCAAAAATGTAGTTTCAGCATCCTTGGTTTGTTGATGTTGGGTTTTTCTGTTGCGCTGTCAAACGCAGCGGAGGTCTCATCGAGCGTAGCGAGATGAGGCCGCAGCGAAGTTTGACAGCGTGCGGCCACCTCCGCCGGGGTTCGGTAGCCCAGCGAGCTGTGCGGCCGACATTCGTTGTACTCGTGCCGCCAGGCGTCGATGATCACCCTGGCTTCCGCCAGCGTGCCAAAGACTTCGCGGTTGAGGCACTCGTCGCGCAGCTTGTCGTGGAACGATTCGATATATGCGTTCTCCCACGGCGAGCCGGGCTTGATATAGAGCGTCTTGATGTGCTTCGCTGCGAGCCAGTCCTGGATGGCATACGCGACGAACTCCGGTCCGTTGTCACTGCGGATGTGCTCGGGCGTGCCGTGCTTGTGCATGGCCTGCTCCAGCACCATGAGCACATCCTGCGCACGGATCACCACGCCACATGCGTGGCAAGGCATTGCCGCGTGTGCTCGTCGATGAGCGTCAGGATGCGGAACGCTCCTCCTGATTCGGTCTGGTCCATCACGAAGTCCCAGCTCCACACCTGGTTGCGCCGTGCGGCGCTCAGACGCTGTGCCTGATAATAAGCCTGCGTGTGCGTCGCTGACGCTTGCGCACCTGCAGCCCTTCGGCACGTCTCACGCGTGCCACGCGCTTGGCGTTGATCCGCCTGCCTTCGCGTCTCAGCAGCGCGGTGATGCGCCGGTAGCCGTAGCGCGGATGCTGGCGGCTCAACTTCACGATGCGGTTGTTCATCCTCCGGCTGCCTTGACTCACTGCCTTCACGCGATAATAGCCCGAACGTGCCAGCCGCACCGCACGACACGCCTGCGTGATCCTGCCAAGACCACTGTCCACCGCGCAGCGTGCCGCTTGGCGTTTGCTCGCCGGGCTCACCATTTTTTGCGTTCACGAACTTCAAGATGTCGATCTGCACGCTGAGGTCCGCGACGATGCGTTTGAGACGCGCGTTCTCTTCGGCAAGAGCACGCGCCTGCCTCAGCTCATCGACCTGCATCCCGCCGTATTTGCGCTTCCACCCGTAGTAGGTCTGCTCGCTGATGTTGTGCCGTGCGCACACCTCTTTGACCTTCATCCCACCCTGCGCTTCGCGCAGGATGCTCACGATCTTCTCCTCACTGTGTCTGCTCTTTTTCATGTCGTTCTGTTCTCCTGGTTACGGAGCCAGAACTACATTTTACAACTGTCCTCTTTTCCGGGGGCAGGCCAATGGCTTTGATTTGCACGGAGCAAGCATCTACGACTTGGGGATTGCTTTCATGACGTTCCAGAGATTGCTGAACAAGACCTTTCTCTTGACGCGAGATCGCTTGGAAAAAGGTGCTTTCCCAAAGCGAGACGAACGCCAGTTGTTGGCTCTACAGATCGGCGAAAGGCGGAAAGCTTCTGATGGATACGGCCTTCTGCCATTGCTCACTGATCCGACAAATCTTCAGATTCTTCGCTTTGTCGGAGAACAACTAATGGCCGGACTCTTTGGCTATTATGTTCAGGACATCATGAAGCGTCTCAAACGTGAAGAGAACGACGAAAAGAGGTTCTTTATCGGCTCAATTCATGCAGAAGTTGTGAACATCGTCGGACGAATTGACGCGGCAGGAGGAATCGGGGCGCTCGAAATAGGTGCTCCTGGAATCAGCCATGCCAAGCCAGTGTTGTTCACAGAAGAAACAAAAAAGTACGTCAACAAGCTCTCCAAAGAACACTTTCTCGGCCCAAAGCAGACAATTCGTGGAAAACTTGTTAAACTATTGCCAGGGGCGGGCGTGATCGAAATTAACAGCCGTGGACGCGGCAAGGTAAAGGTTCATGTAGACACCGAGATTTTCGATCGAGTCCGCTTCGATAAATCTCGATCTGACATGTTGGAGTTTGTGGGACGCCCCATTTTCCCGCTTGGAGCACAATCACAGAAGGTTTACGAGTTAGAAGCCTCTGACGTGCGCGTACTTGAGCCAGACCCGACCGATGGAAATTGGTAAATGGCTTAAACTTCACCCCACCGCCTCCACACACCGTCCACACAGCGTCGGGTGAGCATCATGGGTGCCGACATCGGGCAGGTGCTTCCAGCAGCGGGCGCATTTGTGATGGCTCGATTCGGTCACGATGGCGGCGAGTTCGCTGCCGCGGGTGATTTGAAGGTCGCTCAGGATGAGGAATTCGTGGAGGGTGGCGGGATCGCTGAAGACAGCGTGGGTGAAACCTTCGGAGGGAAGGGTCAGAGCGACGGTGGCTTCGAGGTTGGAGCCGATCTTCTTTTCCTGGCGGGCTTTTTCGATGGCCTGCTGGATGACGCCGCGAACTTTGAGCAGTTCTTCGACGGCGGTAGTGGCTTCCGTGCCGGCGAAGGCGGGATTCGGCTGCGGAAACGGCTGCAGATGCACGCTGTCGCTGTGGCCGAGGTGTTCCCACGTTTCATCGGCGGTGAAGGCAAGGATGGGCGCGAGCAGTTGGGTCAACGTCTCGGTGATTTCGCGGATGGCGGCCTGGGTGGCGCGGCGGCGCGGGCTGCTGGCGGCGTCGCAGTACATGCGGTCCTTGGTAATGTCGATGTAGAGGGCGCTGAGCTCGGTGGCGAAGAAGCTGTTCACCACGGTGAAGACCTTGCGGAAGTCGTAGGCGGCGTAGGCGTCCACGCATTCCTTCGTGACAGCGTGGAGGCGTTCGAGGATCCAGCGGTCGATCAACGTGTAGGCGGCGCTGCCTGACGTGCCTTTCGGCTCGTCGTGCAGATTGCCGAGCAACACGCGGAAGGTGTTGCGGATGCGGCGATAGCTTTCGCCGGTCTGCTGGAAGAGTTCTTCGCTGAAGGGGACTTCGTTTTGATAATCGACGCTGCTGACCCACAGGCGCACCATGTCGCCGCCGTACTTGTTGTAGTAGTGGTCGGCGGTCATGGGCTTGGAGCTCTTGCCGGTGCCCTGATCGCTTTTGCTGATCTTTTTGCCGCTAGTATCGACGACGAAGCCGTGGGTGATGACGCTCTTATACGGAGCGGCGTCGCGGGCGACGATGCTCATCATGAGACTGCTCTGGAACCAGCCGCGATGCTGGTCGGTGGCCTCGATGTAGAGATCGGCGGGCGCATGCAGCTCGGGATGGCGGTCCAACACGCTGACGTGACTGCAACCGGAGTCGATCCACACGTCGAGCGTGTCGTTGCCGCGTTTCGTGTCGGCAGGCAGGCCAACTGCATTGGCCCACCACGCGTCGTCTTTTTCGAACCAGAGATTCGTGCCCTGCTTCTCGATGATGTCGGCCACTTTGCCGATGACATCGGGCTGCATGATGATCTTACCACTCGCCGAATAAAACACAGGAAGCGGCACGCCCCAGGTGCGCTGGCGGCTGATGCACCAGTCGGGGCGGCTTTCGACCGTTCCGTAGATGCGGTTGCGGCCCCAAGCGGGCAGCCAGGTGACCTTGTCGATCTCCTCCAGCGCCTTGTGACGGATGGCGTCGATGCGGATGAAGAACTGCTCGACCGCGCGGAAGATGATCGGCGTCTTCGAGCGCCAGCAATGCGGATACTGGTGGACGTATTTTTCGTTGCCGAGGATCGCGCCCTTGGCGTTGAGGATCTCGATGATGCCGTCGTTGCTCTGGAACACGTGCTTGCCGACGAAGTCCGGCAGGCCGCACTCGGCGGTGTATTTGCCATCGCCATCGACGGGCGAAAGGATGTCGAGCCCGTGCTCGCGTCCGGCCTGATAGTCGTCCGCACCGTGACCGGGAGCGATGTGCACCGCGCCGGTGCCGGTGTCGTCGGTAACGAAGAGCGTGTTGATGATCTTCGAGGTGCGCGGGAGGAAGGGATGCTGCGCGGCGCCGCCGTTCAAGGCGCTGCCTTTGAAGAAATCATTCGCATGCGAGGCATCGAGCACAAAGCCGGTGCTGGCGGCGAAGCCTTCGAGGCGTGACTTGGCGATGACGAGCTTCTCGCTGCGGCCATCGGCGTGCGTAAACTTGCCGCAGACGTAATCGAACTCAGGATGCAACGCGATGGCGAGGTTCGCAGGCAACGTCCACGGCGTGGTGGTCCAGATGACGAGCGACGCGCCTTCCGCGCCGGGCGGCGGATTGACGAGCGCGAATTTCACATACACCGCAGGCGAAGTCTTATCCTTGTACTCGACCTCGGCCTCGGCGAGCGCGGTTTGCGCGCCGTAGCTCCAAAGCACGGGGCGCTTCATGCGGTAGACGAGGCCTTTTTCGACGGCCTTGCCAAAGGTGCGCAGGATGTCGGACTCGTAGCCGGGATCGAGCGTGAGATACGGATTCTCCCAGTCGCCGAAAACGCCGAGGCGCTTGAAGCTGGTGCGCTGGATGTCGATGTACTTGCGCGCTTCGGCCTCGGAACGTGTGCGGACTTCCACCGGCGTGAGACCGGCGGCGGACTTCACCACTTTGAACTCGATGGGCAGCCCATGGCAGTCCCAGCCGGGGATGAAGGGCGTGTGGAAGCCCGCCATGGTCTTCGACTTCACGATGAGGTCCTTGAGCACCTTGTTCAGCGCGGTGCCCATGTGCACGTCGCCATTCGCGAAGGGCGGGCCGTCATGCAGGATGAAGGTTGGCTTGCCTTTCGACTGCGCCACGATGCGCTGGTAGAGCTTTCCCTCCTGCCACTTCGCCAGACGCTGCGGCTCCCGCGTGACGAGATCGGCCTTCATCGGGAAGTCGGTCTTCGGCAGGAGAACGGTGTCTTTGTAGTTCTTGGCAGTGTCAGAGGCGCTCATGTGCAGGGGAAAAGGAGGCGGAGAGTAAAGAGGTGCTCCAAAGGGTCAAGGAGTGGTCAGGATGGCCATGTGCAAGCCCCTGGACCACGGCTTTGCCGTGTGATTTTCAACCGACAAACCACCTCACCTGCGGGGCATCACTCCGCTTTCTTCCACTGATGCACGACGTAGGTCGATGCGGACGCGCCGAGCGCCGTGACGGCCTGCTCCTTGGTGAGACCGGCGGTGGTGGAAGTGACGGTGACCTTTTGCGTGCCGGGTTTGTCGCCAGGGACGATTTCGACCTTGGAGACTCCCTCAAGCTTGGTGAAGGACTCGGTCACATGCTGTTTGCAGCCGGCGCAGACCATGCCCGTCATCTCGGCCACATAAGTCACAGCCTTGGTGTCTCCAGCAAAAGCATTGATGCTGAGAACGGCGGCAAGGATGAGGAAAAGAAAGGCTTTCATGAGGGCTGTGAAGAGTGGATCAATAACGCAAAAGCTCAACGAACCAAGCCCAAGTTTTTTGCAAAGCGAGACGTTGGTTGAAAAGAACTTCGCCGGCACGAGGTTTTTGCGCATCGTTCCGGACTCAGTTGTGTTTAGCCCACTTCAACCATGAAACCCTCGCTTCTCCTCCCCATTTTGGCCACAGCGTTCACGGCTCACCTCGCCGCTCAAACGCCTGCAGCCGAACCAACGGCCCCAGCTCCGACCTCCCCTGCCCCGCAAGTCATCCTCACCCCAGCGCAAACGGCCAACATCCTGAAGCAACTGGAGCAGATCGAATCGCAAATCGGCCAGGGACGCACTTCCATCTTGAGCGCGGCGTTGACGAAATTCCGTGCTGCCATGGGAAGCGCCAACGACGCGCTGGGACTCTACCTCGACTGCATCAAGCTGGAGGATTTTGAGCGCAAGGATCTGAAGCAGACCGATTTCATGGACTGGCGAGATAAAAACGAAGCCCGGCTGAAGGATGAGGACTTTACCACCGGATTGTTGCTGCAACTGGAATACCTCGTGATGACCATCCAGGCGCAGGATGTGAGCGAAATATCAAAGATGGGGCCCATGGTGACCGCCCTGCAGGCGTTCATTGCCAAGGAAATCGCTGCCATCCAAAACACCACAAAACACACGGCATCAGGCGCGGTAGAAGCCAAGGATAATGGCAAAGGAGGAGGTGGTGGTGGCGGACGCCAGGGTGGTGGGCGGCAAGGAGGAGGCGGTGGCGGCCCTGGCGGCCAGCTTGCCAGCATGTTACGCCAGTCCGTCAAAAACACCGAGTTCAGCAAGGCATATCTGTTGGAAGATCATCTGACTCGAAGGGACTGGCAGTATGCCCCGCTGGATGTAGGCGGCATTTACTCGAGCATCATCTTTCCTTATTACTTGTCGGAGAAGCCAACGGAATTGGCCGCACAATGGGATGCGCGCATCAATGCCGACATGGCAATTCACAAGGCAATGCGTAGCGAGACAGAATTCGCGATCTACTTCAAAGAAGAAAACCCCCGCCTGCAGTGGGCCAAAAACAATTTCCTCGTCACCAACAACGTGAATGCAGTCAACGCACTGGCGGATCTGCTCAAAGTCATTCGTGACAACCCGAGCCACCCGGATGCCGCGTCGTGGCTGAGTGATTTCCGCCAATTGGTGAAAAGTGCCTCCGAGCCCGAACCGGGACCGGTGCCAACCGAAAAGCCCATCGGCAGCCAGCAATAGCCCCAGCGGCGCATGTTCCGCTGGATTGCCACGATCTTCCGCAGTTTCGGCCCCGCCTGGTCCGGGCTGGCCTGGGCCATGCGGGAACAACGGAATCTCAGGGCACATGCCCTGTTTACTTCGTTGGCGATGGTTTTCGGCTGGTGGCTGCAAATCGAGGCATGGGAATGGTGTGCTGTGATGCTGGCATCTGGTTTGGTGTGGGTGGCCGAATTACTCAACACAGCGCTTGAGGTGCTGGCAGACCGCGTAAGCCGGGAACGCGAGGAGTCCATCCGACGAGTGAAGGATACTGCGGCTGCCGCGGTGCTGCTGGCGGCAGTCGCGGCGTTTATCGTCGGATTGATCATTTTTCTGCCCAAGCTCTGGCGATTGATTTGAGAATGTCCCGCCACCAACCTTGACGCCGCGATGCGCGCTCCTATGATGCGCGCCTCTCCGCCCCCAAAACTTTCACTTCCTCTCCCCGATGGCCATTCTCGTTGATACTGAAACCCGCATTCTTGTCCAAGGCATCACTGGCGATTTTGGCTCCCGGCATGCCAAGGCATCCATCGACTATGGCACCAAGCTGGTGGCAGGCGTGACTCCGGGCAAAGGCGGTCAGGTATTTGAACACAATGGTGCCAAGGTGCCTGTGTTTGACACAGTGGCCGAGGCAGCGCGGGAGACTGGAGCGACAGTCAGCGTGATTTTTGTGCCGCCGCCCTTCGCAGCCGATGCGATTCTGGAAGGCGTGGACGCCGGACTCGATCTCGTCGTCGCCATCACTGAAGGCATCCCCGTCAACGACATGATCAAGGCCAAGGCGGCCATGAAAGGCAGCAAGACGCGTCTCATCGGTCCGAACTGCCCGGGCGTGGTGACGCCTGGTCGTGGTGAAAAATCACACGGTGGATGCCGCATCGGCATCGCGCCCGGTTACATTCACAAGCGTGGTAATGTCGGTGTGGTCAGCCGCTCCGGCACGCTCACCTATGAGGCTGTGTGGCAGCTCACCACTCGTGGCTACGGTCAAAGCACCTGTGTTGGCATCGGTGGCGACCCGGTCAACGGCACCAACCACCTCGACGTGCTCAAGATGTTCAACGACGACCCTGAAACCGAGGCGATCATCATGATCGGTGAGATCGGCGGCAATGCTGAGGTAGAAGCCGGTCGCTGGGCAAAGGACAACTGCAAAAAACCAATCGCTGCCTTCATTGCAGGGGCCACTGCCCCTCCCGGACGACGCATGGGCCATGCGGGGGCCATCATCGGCGGAGCCGATGACACCGCTGCGGCGAAGAAACGAATTCTCGCGGAGTGCGGCATCGCCGTTTCCGAGACGCCGTCGGACATGGCCACCACACTGCTGAAGCGCTGGGGCAAGGCCTGATGCTGCGGATGACGCCCAAGAACGAGCGATAAGTTAAAAAAAGCCGGACTCAATCGAGTCCGGCTTTTTCGCGAACAGTACACCTTGGAAAAAACCGCGTCAGCTCCAGAAATGAAACCATTGGTTCAGCCAGCCAACCACGGCGGCGATGGCACAAACGACAAAGATGCCCTCGGTGAACAGGCGCAAACGCTCACCGCGTCGGGCACGCTGCTGGGCCATGGGCAGGCGGCGGGGATGGCGAACGGGTGACGGAAGTTCCATCGGCGGCACCATGTTCACATTGGCCAGCCGATGCCGACGCTGAATTCCGGGGGCAGCCGTAATGAAGCACTCCAAACGGTGAATCTCGCTGCCCACTTCATCCGATTGCCTGGCAAGCTGACGCGACTTCGTGCGCGGCGACATCTCTTGTTGCATCTCCCGTACGGTTTTCGAGCGTCGGGAACGAATTTTTCGATTGCCGGAGAACAAGGACATGGATGCGGAAGGGTGAACGGTTGACGATGGTGAATCAGAACATCAGCCGGACCAGGACAATCGCGGCGAGCAAAGTGGCAATCAGCGGCAGCGTGAATGCAAATCCACGACGCATCCAAGCCCCCCAATCGTCAGTTTGCCCATTGAACATGGACAGCACTGACGCATCGGCGTCTTGCAGACTGATCGATCCTTGGTTGGCAGGCTCCTGCGGCTCCAGCGCCTGAATGCGTCGCACGCCCTTGTTAAAATCCCCTTCAGCATCATCAATGGCAGCCAGCGCGTGGTCGAGTTCCTGGTCCACTTGCGCACGATGCCAGCGCTCAGGTTGCAGGTTTTTCAGAATCTCCAGATGCTGGCGAAACTCGTCATGGGTGAGGCTGAGTTCCTCCACGCGTTTCTGCGCGTTGTAGAGCTCACGTTCGATGTGGCTGACCGAGCGCCCCAGTTTATCCAGTAGATCACGCTTCCCGGCGACAAACCGCTCCTGTTTGATGCGCAGCGCCTCGAGATGCTGCTTTTGACGCTCGATCTCCTCCTGCTGCATGCGAAGCTGGATCAACTGCTCCTGGGCGGCTTTGACCTTGAGATCCACATTGTCCAACGAGGCGCCATTGGCGGGCTCGTGTAGAAATTCCGGCGCTTCGTCGAAGACGAGGACATTTTCATCCAAACGACCGGTGGTCGGGGCCGGTGCAGATGCTTTGCGGGTGATCATGGGAGTGCTGAAATTAATTACAGCCTCTAAATACTACAGATCTCTTAAATATTCCAGATTTTTCGTGCGCTTCTTGGCAAAAAAGTACGGCACCCCCCCAAACACCACAGTAAGCACCGCCAGCGCTGCCAGACTGGCCAGTTCCCAGCGCCAGTCCGGCGTCTGCATCAGGGTGGCCTCCTGCTTCAAGTTCCCCCACGACGGAATAAGCGTAAACGCGGTTCCTCCCACGATGTAAACAAAACTCGCGATCAAGCACACCGTCCCTCCGAAGCCGGACACGATCTTCGCCGGATTCGATTCACGGAAATTCGGCACCAGTGCCCCCAACGACAATGCCAGCGAGGTCAGACCGTAGCTTAACAGCAGTATCGCTGCGCTGAAGAACATAACACGCCTTACAGACAGCCCCAGCGACAGACCCGATACCACCACCAGCATCACCATCAACAGCGCCAGCACGCTGGCTGACAGACGCAGCTTCAAGGCGAGAACACGGTGCAGCGGCAGCGGGGAAAGTCCCAGCAACCACATGCGTCGTCCCTCCAGGCTGAACTGCGGATAGATGAAACGAGTCGTCAACGTCGAGAGCGCCAGGCAACAGACCAGCAGGTTGAGATGACTCACCACCGTGATCCAGAATGGGCTTTGCAAATCGTAGCCCAGCTTGCGGAGATTCATCGAATACATCAGCAGCAGGCTGAAGATGATCGCGGTCTGACCCCACTGCACTGGCTCGCGCACAAAAGTGCGCGCGTCCTTCACCAGCAGCGCAAACGAGGCGCGGTCCAGTGCCAGCCACTTTCGGAGCTGGCTGGCCAGTTTTCCCGGTTGTTTGCTGAAAGCAGGCATTTCTTCGCCGCTTCCCGCTCCTGGATCAGCGCTCATCAACCGGTTCCACGCCGGCATGAAATGCACCGAGGCCACTCGCGTGGTGATTACGACGCTCATCGCCGCGTTCGCCAGCAGTACGAGGTTGAAAAACAACGCCCTCTCTCCAAGCCCGCGCCCCGCGGCCTGGATGGTCTCCGCCACCCACGCGCTCGGCAGCAGCGGGTGCATGCAAATCTCCGTGTGACGCAATAGCTGGTTCAGGCTCGCTGTGAGGTCTCCGGAATTCCACGTCTCCAAGCCCGACTGCCACAAGGGCAGCGTCCTCGCCAACATGAATGCCAGCAGCAGCGCCAGCGGCTTCCACATCCACCGCCGCGCCCAGCGCACCAGCGCGATCAACAGCCACGTCGAAGCATTGGCTGCAATCATGACCAGCGACACAAGCGCCGGCACCACCATCGGCAGGAAGCCTGTCCGCCCCTCATACAGCATACGCGCCAAGGCCAGCAGGATCGGTGCGCTGAGCAGCAGCAGCCCCCAGCTTGCCAGCAGCATGCCTTCCAGCGTTTTCCACAACACCAGGCTTCGCGGCTGCAGCGGCAGCGCAACCTGCCACTCCATTTCCCTGCGTCGGAACAACCCCATCCCGGTGATCGTCGTGTTCGAGATCACCAGCATCACCAGGAAGAAGAAGAACAGCAGAAACACCAGCCGCTCTGTCAGCAGAGGGCCCACTAGCGGCAGCTTCACGATGAATTCCAGCCCTCGTGCCACCAGCAGATAGGCCGCCACACTGTAAATGACGAGAAACAACGCCACCGTGGCACTCAGCAACCGGTTCTCGCGTAAACCCGTACGCATCTTGTGCCGCAGCATGCGCCAGTGCGCACGCCCGAGCAACGCAACAGCAGTGGCAGCAGTCATCGGTTGGGACAAAAGAATGGTGAAACTAGAGAGTCGGCGACACGGGTCAACATTCGCACACAAATCTTGCCGCACCACATGACGCTCGGAGTGCGCGGTCTGCCTGCCGGCATTATCTGCTTCCCAAATCTCCTGCGTCATTGGTACTATGGCGCATGGAACCGCAGTCAGATCCGGCTGAGCAGCCGCACGCATGCACCTCGTCGTCCACTTGTGTTGGAACCTTTTCGCCGTCGGCGCCGGCAGAAAGCCCGCTCCGCAAGATGCTCATCTTCCTGCTCAAGGCGATCATCGTCGTTCCGCTGGGCGTTTCGGTCCTATGGATGGAATACCAGGTCGGTGCGCTGGTGCTCGATGCGTTGATGGAAAAACCCTATGTGCTGACCGGAACCGAGCTGGGGTGGACCCGCAACGCCATGTGGACCATCATCGTTCTCGGGTCAGTCTTTTACTGGAATCGCGTGAAGTTCGGCTAGAACGACTGTTGACGCAGTTGCCGTCGTCCGTGAGTGGCGTATCGCTCCACTCCCCATGTTTTCGCACCGTTCCCTGCCTTTGGCATTGTTCCTTTCCCTCCCGCTGATCTCCCAGGCGCTGGAGGTGCGTGTTTCACCAACGCTCACGCTGCATCAGGCCGTTCAGCAAGTCCGTGATGAACGCAAAGCGGGAAACACGGAGCCTGCGACGATTGTTTTGCCGGAAGGCACCACGGAACTGCTGCAGCCGGTCATCTTGGAAGCGCAGGACTCGAATCTAAAGATCACTGGCACGAAGAGCACGCTGATCGGCGCACCGCTCGTCAAAGATTGGCAAAAGCATGATGGCCAGATCATCAAATCAGGTGTCTCGAAGCTGCTGCCGAAGGGCTTCGTGCCGAAACAACTCCTCTGCGACGGTGAACGCCAGATCCTTGCCCGCTACCCGAACTTCGACGCGAAGGACCCGCTTTACGGCGGCTGGGCCTTCGTTGCACCGTTTCCGCCCGCAGGTGCTCCTGAAGGCCATCTTTGGAAACGCACGCTCTTCGTGAAGCCGGAGGACGTGCGCCAGTGGGCGCATCCCGAGGACGTGGAGATTGACATCTTCGCTCAATACGGCTGGTGGAACTTCATTGAGCCCGTCGCATCGCTCGATCCGGCCACGCGCTTGCTCACGCTGAAAAAAGACTGCGGATACGACCTCCACCCGCACAACCGCTACCACTTTCAAAACGCGCTCGAAGAGCTCGACGCCCCCGGCGAGTGGTTTTACGACAAGCACACCGGCGTGTTGTATTTTTGGCCGCCCGCCGATGCCGCTTCGCAAAGTAGCCATCTCGCTCCGCGAGATGAGCCAGGCGCTCCCGCCAACAAGGAAGCCGTTCCAAATGCCGACACCACATCCGCGAACAACGCCTCTAGCTCCTCTCGCGGAGCGAGAGGGCTACTATCCATGCGCCTGCCCATCGCCGACGCCTTCTTCAAAATCAAAGGCGCCAAGAACATCACCATCCGCGGCCTCACACTCACCGGCACGCACGGCAGCGCCATCGTCTTCGAGCGGGCGGAGGACTGCCTTGTCGAGAAATGCATCATCACGAAGATCGGAGCCTTCCACGGCAGCGGTGTTGGCGTCAGCGATGGCAAAAACGTGCGCGTCTCGCACTGCGAGATCAGTTTCACTGGCAGCAACGGTGTCAGCCTCAGCGGCGGTGATCGCAAAACGCTCACTGGACCCGGTCATGCTGTCGAGGACTGCCACATCCATCACATGGGCGTCTTCAACAAAAATGCCTGTGGTGTCGCCATGTATGGCGTGGACAATGCCGTGCGGCATTGCCACATCCACGATGGCCCGCGCATGGGCGTGCAGATGAGCGGGAACAACCTCGCCGTCGAATACAACCACCTCCACCACCTCTGCCTGGAGACGCAGGATGGCGGCGCGGTTTACACCGGCGGGCGCGACTGGATCAGCAGCCGCGGCAGCAAGTGGCGCTACAATTTGATCCACGACATCGTCGGCTGCGGTCAGGAATCCGGCGGGCTGAAACATCCGTGGTTCACCTTCGGCCTCTACCCCGACGACAACACCGGCGGCCTCGACATCATCGGCAACATCGTTTTCCGCGTCGCGCACACGCCCATCCATCTGCACAACGCACGCGACTGCATCGTCGAAAACAACATCTTCGCCCTCGGCGGGAAGTTTCAGTTCGATCTGCACGGCTGGAGCAAAGACCATCCCTTCTTCAAGAACCACATCGAGAGCATGATCAAAGGCTACGACTCCGTCGCAGGCCAGCTCGCGTGGGCCAGCATGCGCGGCATGGACTTGCATCCGAAAAACGCCATCCGCGACGACGGGACCATGATGAGCGGCAACGTCGTGCGTCGAAACATCATGTTTTCCGATCAGCCCGGCATCAAATACGGCGATCTGCGAAACTGCTCCGCCAAGTGGAACGTCATCGACCAAAACCTCGCGTGGGCGAACGGCCACGCCATCACCACCGGCGTGAACAAAGTCGGCCCCGACAAGCCCGGTGCCCCGATGCTCACCGAAACCTTCGACACCGCCGAGCCCGGCAAGACGCCGAAAGGCTGGGGCTTCAACCATCGCCCCAACAAAGACGTGCAACTCGTCGTCGCCGAGGGTGCCTTGCGTGCCGACTGCGCCCTCGGCACCGATCCCGGCAATCCCAAGACCGTCTTCCACGGCCCCGACATCCCCATCAAGCCCGGCGCTGCCTATCGCATGCGTTTGCGCATCCGATCCACCGAACCCACCGCGAAACTCAGCCTCGCCTTCGTCAGCTTCAAAAACGGCGAAGGCTACTGGCAGGCAGGCAGCACCAGCATCACCGTCACGTCCGAGTGGACCGAGTTCGAAGCCACCGGCCGCATGCTCCGCGAAAACGAAGCCGCGTGGAAGCCCTGGATGAAGCACTTCTGGCTCCGCATCGACTGCCACGAGCCCAAAGGCCAAGTCTTCATCGACAACGTCCGCCTCACCGAATGCGAACCCCTCGACGAATGGACCTCCTGGCAAGCCGAAGGCTGGGACAAACACAGCCTCATCGCCGACCCCAAGTTCGTCGATTGGAAGAACGACGACTTCCGCCTCCAACCCGACTCCCCCGCCTTCAAACTCGGCTTTGATGCGATCCCCGTGGAGAAGATTGGACCAAGAGAGTGAGCACTGATCGAAGGCCCCCCTACAATCACCACAAACAAGATGCCCCTTGTGGTCTTATAGAACTTGGGCCGTAGTGGCTGGGCTTTAACACATGGACGATGCGTTCGCATCAGAATCGAACAAACAGTTACCTGTGAGCGTGGACTAAACGCTCCATCTTGGAATCGCTACAGTCCTGCCATTGCTCGATCAAACATTCTTGGCTTAAATACTCATCATGCCGTCCGCACACGCTTTTCATCACCTCTTGATGGGCTTGATCACGCTCACACTCATTTCCTGTCAGATGCCCGCGCCGCAGGTGGCGCAGCCACAGGTGTCTTATGGCGGCCCGTTCATGCTCGGGATCGATGTGCTGGCCTCGCGTGGTTTTGACCTGCTCCGCGGCAAGCGCGTCGGCCTCATCACGAACCACACAAGCCTCACCGGTCGCGGTGAGCGCACGCGCACGGTGTTCCAGCGAGGCCTGGGGCCGAATCTCGTCGCCCTTTACGCGCCGGAGCACGGAATCGATGGAACAGTCGGTGCCGGCATTCACGTCAACACGCGACGTGACAGCGTGACGGGCCTCACGGTCTATTCGCTCTACGGCCCTACGCGCAAACCGACGCCTGCGATGCTCGCGCCCATCGATGTGCTTGTCTTCGACCTTCAGGACATCGGCTGCCGCAGTTACACCTACATCAGCACGATGATCGTTGCCATGGAAGCCGCGGCGGAATGCGGAAAGCAGTTCGTCGTGCTCGACCGCCCCAATCCGCTCGGTGGCTGGCGTGTGGAAGGCCCGCCGCTGGAGTCAAAATGGAAATCCTTCGTCGGCCAGATTCCCGTTCCTTACGTGCATGGCATGACCGCAGGTGAAATCGCCATGATGGCTTGTGCCCGCGGCTGGGTTTCACGCGTGCCACGCCTCGATGTCGTCAAAATGCAGGGCTGGAATCGCGGCATGGTCTGGCAGGACACCGGCCTGCGCTGGCATCCCACCTCGCCTAACATCCCGCATTCCATCTCTCCCTTCTTTTACGTGACCACCGGCATCCTCGGTGGTGCAGCAGCGGTCGATATCGGCATCGGCACCGACGAACCTTTTGGCTACGCAGGCGGGGCGGGCGTGAATCCGAACGCTCTGCTCGCCTACTGCCAGCGTTTGAACACGCCGGGCGTCAGCTTCTCAGCCTACTCAAAAAACGGCTTCGGCGGCGTGCGCATCCACATGAGCCCACGCAACTCCACCGACCTCACCGCGCTCGATGTCCTTCTTCTCGCCGAAATCAACCGGCTTACCGGCGGCAAAGCGATCAACCGCATGAGCGGGTCGAAGCTCAATCTCTTCCACAAAGTCTATGGCAGCGAATCGCTTTACAACGACCTCCGGCGTGGCGTGCCTGCCAACAGCATTGTCGCCCGCTGGCAGGGCTGGAATCAGAGCTTCCGCTCGCAAAGGCAGCGTTTCTTGCTTTATCCTTGAGCCCGACCCGAAAACTCATGGAAGACATCGCCATTGCCCGCGCCTGCGCCGAATTTGCCGACGACAAGAAAGCTGAAAACATCCGCATCCTCGACCTGCGCGGCATCTCACCCGTCATCGATTACTTCGTGCTGTGCAGCGCCACCTCCGCCCCGCAGCTCCGCGCCGTGCGGGACAACATCGAGGATGAAATGAAGGAAAAGCACGGCCAGCGCCCGCTCTATAAGGACGGCAATTACGACAGCCAGTGGATCATCATCGACTACGGCAATGTCATGGTGCACATCCTCACCCCTGAGAAGCGTGAATACTACGCCCTCGAAGAACTCTGGGGCGATGCACCTGAAATCGCTCTGAAAGCTGACGAACCCGCCCCTGAATCCAAGCCGCGGGCCAAAAAAGCCGCCGCGAAAAAAGCTCCCGCCAAAAAGGCGGCCACCAGGCGGGCGAAGAAGTAGCACAACCGCCCCGGTTGTGTTTGGAGGCCGCAAGCGGGACGCTTGCGCTCCGCGGCCGCTTTCGCTACAACAGCGGTATGACCGCCCGTGTCCTGCTCGTCCTTGTCTCCTGCGCGCTCAGCGTCATCACCGGCCTCGTGATTGCACGCGGAGGCGTAGGCTTGGCGTCTGCGACCCGGCAGCGACCGCTCATCGGCCTCTCGATGGACACGCTGAAGGAAGAGCGCTGGCAGGTGGACCGCGATCTCTTCAGCAAAGCCGCTCAGGACGCAGGAGCGGACGTTTTGGTGCAGTCCGCGAACAGCAACGACGCCGTCCAGCTCCAGAACGTCGAAAGCCTCATCACGCAGAAGGTCGATGCGCTCGTCATCATCCCACACGATGGCGCGGCGATGGCAAAGGCTGTCAATCTCGCCCATCAGGCCGGCATTCCTGTGCTCTCCTACGACCGCCTCATCACCGGTTGCGACCTCGACCTTTATCTGACCTTCGACAACGTGAAGGTCGGCGAGTTGCAGGCCAAGTTCCTCGCGGATCGCATCCAGCCCGGCGGCAAGCTGCGCCTCATCCGCATCTACGGCGCGAAGACCGACAACAACGCCAAGCTCTTCAAGCAAGGCCAGGATAACATCCTTCAACCACTCATTTCCGCAGGCAAAGTCGAGGTGCTTTTTGAAGACTGGGCCGAAGATTGGAAGCCCGAGAGCGCGAAGAAGATCACCAACGCCGCCATCACCAAAATCGGTCACAACTTCGATGCCATCCTTGCAAGCAACGATGGCACCGCCGGTGGAGCCATCCAGGCTCTAACCGAGGAAGGTCTCGCCGGCAAGATTACCGTCACCGGCCAGGATGCCGATCTCGCCGCCTGCCAGCGTATCGCTCAGGGCACGCAGGCGATGACTGTTTACAAACCCATCCAAAGCATCGCCACCAAAGCTGCCGGACTCGCGCTCAGTCTCGCCCGCCGAAAACCCGTCATCGCCCGCGATGCGATCCCCAACGGCCAGACCGATGTTCCTTCCGTGCTGCTCGACATTGTCTCCGTCACGAAGGAGAATCTGCGCGACACCGTCGTTAAAGATGGATTCCGCAAGGAAAGCGATGTCTTCCAATCCACCCAGCCATGATTCTTCGAGCCGAAAACATCACCAAGCGCTTCCCTGGCGTCACTGCGCTCAAGGATGTGTCATTTGATCTCCAAGCAGGTGAGATTCACGCGCTGTGCGGTGAAAACGGCGCGGGCAAGAGCACGCTGATCAAGCTTCTCTCCGGCATTCATCCGCACGGCAGTTATGAAGGGCGTTTCGAGGTGAATGGCGTGGAGGCGAAGTTTGAAACCATCAAGGACGCGGAAAAGGCCGGGTTGGCGGTGATTTATCAGGAGCTGGCTCTCGTCGAGGAGATGACGGTGGCCGAAAACATCTTCCTTGGTCGTGAGCCGCGCCGCTGGGGGGCGTTCATCGACTGGCCGCAGATGTATCATGAGGCGCAGGCATTGATCGATCGTTTCAAGGTCGGTCTCGATCCCGCCGCGCCCGTGCGCACGCTTGGCGTCGGGCAGAAGCAACTCGTCGAGATCATCAAGGCGCTCGCCAAGGACTCGAAGATCCTCATTCTCGACGAACCCACTGCCGCGCTGGCCGAGCACGAGGTGCTGATCCTGCTCGACATCCTGCGCGATCTCCGCAAACGCGGCATCGCCAGCATCTACATCTCCCACAAGCTCGACGAGGTCTTCAGCATTGCGGATCGCGTCACCGTGCTGCGCGATGGCACGACGGTGAGCACAAAGAACGCCACTGACACGAACAAGGCCGAGGTCATCCGCCAAATGGTGGGCCGCGAACTAGGCGACCTCTTCCCGCGTCGCACCACCCAGCCCGGAGATGTCATCCTGCGCGTCGATTCTCTCGCCGTGGCCGATGCTGAAACCGGAGCGACCAAGCTACACGACATCAGCTTCGAGCTTCGCGCTGGCGAAGTGCTCGGAATCGGCGGTTTGATGGGCGCGGGCCGCACGGAACTGCTCATGCATCTGTTCGGAGCCTGGGGCCGCGGTGTCTCGGGCAGCGTGCAGCTTCGTGGTCAGTCGCTCGGTGGTCTCACGCCGGAAACGATCATTCAAAAGGGGCTTGTCCTCGCTTCGGAAGACCGCAGGCGCTACGGATTGCATCTGGAGCATGAGATCGGCTTCAATCTGTCGCTCTCCTCGCTTGCCAGTGTCACGCGCGGTGGATTCATCCAGCGGAATGCCGAGATTTGCCGCAATCAGGGCATCTTTGAATCACTCCGTGTCAAAGCGACCGGACTTGAGGCCATCGTCGGCAAGCTCTCCGGCGGCAATCAGCAGAAGGTCGTGCTCGGTAAAGCGCTTCTCACCGAACCATCGGTCATCCTGCTCGATGAACCGACGCGAGGCATCGACGTCGGTGCCAAGCTCGAGATCTACGAGATCATCAACCAGCTCACATCCGGCGGAAAGGCGGTCATCCTCGTCTCGAGCGAACTGCCGGAGCTTATCGGCATGAGCGACCGCATCCTGATGCTCAACGAAGGCCGCATCGGCGGTTCCTTCACCCGCGCCGAAGCCACGCAGGAAAAACTCATGGCCGCCGCCATGGGCCATGCTGGCTGATTCTTTTGAAAAGCATCCACTGTTTCCGCGTTCGACATTCATCCAATTGCCCAACCATGATTCGTTCCATCCTTGCCTCACTCGCGCTCGCGGCCACCGCCAGCGCCGCACAGCCGCCAAACATCGTCTTCATTTTCTGCGACGACCTGACCTGCCAGGCCATCAGCACCTATGGCGACAAGCGCAAGCTTCTTGAAACGCCGAACATGGACCGCATTGCGAAGGAGGGCATGCGCTTTGAACGCTGCCTCGTCACCAACTCCATCTGCGGCCCGATGCGCGCGGTGATCCAGACCGGCAAATACTCGCACGCCAACGGCTTCTACAACAACAGCAACAGCAAGTTCGACAGCTCGCAACCGACCTTCCCGAAGGTGATGCACGAAAACGGCTACCAGATGGCCATCATCGGCAAATGGCATCTCATGACCGATCCCGTGGGCTACGACTACTGGAACGTCCTCCCCGGCCAGGGTGCCTACTACAACCCGCCGATGACTGAGAACGGCAAAAACGTGAAATACGAGGGCTACACCACCGACATCATCGGTGATCTCACGCTGAAGTGGCTCGATCAGCGCGACAAATCAAAGCCCTTCATGATGATGAGCCAGCACAAGGCACCGCACCGCGAATGGGAGCCGCCGCTGCGCCTGCTTGGCTTCGACAATGACCGCGTCTATGAGGAGCCTGAAACGTTGTTCGACAGCTACAGCGGCCGCAGCAAGGCCATCAGCGATCATGACATGGGAATCGACCGCACATTCACCGAGCGCGATGCCAAACTCGTCACCCCTGGCAACCTCACACCTGAACAGCGCAAACAATGGGACGCCTACTACGAGCCGCGCAATGCAAAGTATCGCGAAGCCGCGCCCGCCGGTCGCGACCTCGTGAAATGGCGCTACCAGCGCTACATGCACGATTACCTCGCCTGCGTGAAAGCGGTGGATGAAAACGTGGGGCGCGTGCTTGATTACCTCGACAAAAATGATCTCACCAAGAACACGGTCGTCATCTTGAGCAGCGACCAGGGCTTTTACCTCGGCGAACACGGCTGGTTCGACAAGCGCTGGATCTTCGAGGAGTCGCTGCGCACTCCCATGCTCGTCCGCTGGCCCGGTGTCATCAAACCCGGCAGCACCTGCGACAAAATCGTGAGCCCGGTCGATTTCGCGAGCACCTTCCTGGAAATCGCTGGTGCACCGCCGATGGAGGGCGTGCAAGGCCGCAGCATCGTTCCTCTCATGAAGGGTGAAACGCCAGCCGACTGGCGCAAATCCCTCTACTACCACTACTACGAGTATCCCGTGCCGCATCGCGTGCGCCCGCATTACGGCGTCATCACCGAACGCTACAAGCTCGTGCACTACTACAAGCCCGACGTGGACGACTGGGAGCTGCTCGATCGTCAGAAGGATCCACAGGAGCTGAAAAGCTTCTACAACGACCCCGAGTACGCCGACACCGTGAAAGAGCTCAAGGCCGAGGTTCTTCGACTCCAGGCCGAGTTGAAGGAAACCATGCCCCCACCCCGCTTCGCGCATGGCAACAAGGCGTTCGAGAATGAACCCCAGCCGCCCGAACAGACCAAAGACAAAGGGCCAGGCAAGAAGAAGGCCGGGGCGAAGAAGCAGCAATAGCTCAGCGCGTGAACCGCTCGCTTGAATAGCCGAAAGAGGCGAACCGCATTTGTGGTTCGCCTTTTTTAATCTCTAAATGACGCTTCAAGCTGACCACCCCGGTCTTACGTAGCGACTTTGGTTGCTTCGTGGCGGCAGAGCCTTGGTGTGATTCCTCTTCGTCGGCGCAACACACAGCACCCTTCGCGACCGCGCGTTCCTGTTTGGCCTTGCGGCGCTTCTTCTTTTTCCAGACACCGCGAAAAGACTTGTCACCCTCCTGCGGGTAAACCCGATGGTCCTTCTTCAATTCAGCGTCCTTTTTGACACGTGGATGTTTGATCCTGCTCATGACTCATCCATCACCGCCACATCGCCTTGCTCAGATACCATTCGACGCACTGCGGTCCCCAGAATATCCACAGCATCGCTCCCATCGCCAGATAGGGGCCGAAGGGAATCTTCGCGCCCCACTCAGCGCGCCCGGTGACCCGGTGGATCACGGCGAAGACCGTTCCCAGCACCGAAGCAGCGAGGATCGTGAACAAAACCGCCTGCCAGCCAGTGAAGGCGCCGATCATCATCAGGAACAGCACATCACCGAATCCCATCGCTTCACGTGGAATGACAACTTCGGTGGTCTTGGCGGTCAGCTTGGTCACACCCTCGAGCGGAAACTCCTCCAAGCTCGTGCCATCACGCACCTTGAGCTTCTCCATCCACAGTTCAGCGGTCACAGCTCCGAACGACCGGTCATTCACCTGCAGCGCGCTGCATGAAACCACCATGCGGTCTGTGGCCCGCATGAACAGATCAGCCCAGCCATAGGTGTGCTCCCCAAAGACGACCACAGGAGGCTCGTTGTCGTCTGGCTGCGTCACTTCCCACGTTTCCTCTTTGGCAAAGACGAACTTCTTCCGGCCAAACGCCAGTTTCCCAAGCTCCACCACAAGCCACAGGCCCCCAAGGCCGAGCGCAGCGCTCGCCAACGAGATCAGCAGACCACGTGTGTGTGTCTCCTGCTCCACGAGCGTTGGCACCCACCATGCGGACAGCACACCGGCGACCGCGCCACCAATCGTGATCGAGTGCGGCAGAATAAAATGGTCGATGTCGATGAACGTGCCTGCGATCAGCAGACTCGTGAAAATCCACAAGCACAGCAGCTCCGGCCCCCAGACGCTGACATAAGGCCACGGATCCGGATAACTCGCGGTCACCTTGAGAAACACTAGGTAGAATATCACCCCCGTGAGCAGTTCGATGAAGAAGTAGCGCGATGAAATCCTCCCGCCGCAGTTCGCACACTTGCCGCGCAGCATGACCCAGCTCACCAGCGGAATATTCTGCCACATCGGGATCTGATACTTGCATGAGGGGCAGAAGCTGCGGCGTGGTTTGTTCACCGAAATGCCCAGCGGCAGACGGTAAATGACCACGTTCAGGAAGGAGCCAATGCCCGCGCCCATGTAGAAGGCCAGGCAATGCAGCAGGGAGGAGAGGACTTGGTATCGCGTCATGGAGGATTGCAGAATTTGCAAACTTGGCCTGCCGTGCGTGAATACGGAAGCAAAAACTCTGCATGAGCTTCGATTCCTGGCGCCTGATCCTCATTCCCACCATTCTGCTCCTCGCTGCCTGCGGCGGGCCTCGTTCTGCTGGAAAACGGCACGGGGGCAGTGGCACGTTGTTTCTGGATGAAAGCAACGGAAAGGTCGTCTCCAAGCCCGCCTCCCGCGCCATTCCGCATTCCGGCAACACCCTCCAACGAGCTCGTTCCTACGACCTGGTTGACGTCCGCGCCTTCATTCCCGGCATCTCCATTGACCTGCGTTACACCACGCCGGAGAATGTCACTGGCAGACCGCTGTATCCCGGGCGCATGCCGTGCCTCTTGCGACGGGAGACGGCGTTGAAATTAAAAATAGCCCACGAAACACTGCGCGCGCAGGGATTCGGCATTCGCGTGTGGGATGCCTACCGCCCGCCGGAAGCACAGGAGAAGCTTCACAAGGCGGGAGCCAGCACTCACATGTTCATCTCGCCCGAAACCATGGGCTGGAGCCGTCATTGCGGTGGCATTGCCGTGGATGTGACACTCGTCAATGGCAGCAATGAGGAACAACGCATGCCCACTGGCTTTGATGCCGGCCTGCACAATGCCTCGGCCAAATATCAAGGCAGCGATCCCGAGGTGGCCCGCAATCTCGAGCTTCTGCAAAGAGCGATGCTGCGAGCGGGATTCGAGCAGGTCAGGGCCGAATGGTGGCATTTTGACGACGGCGACTTCGTGAACAATCCGCAACCCGTCATCTTCGGCCACGAACTCGCCATTACCGTGCTGTGAGCATTCGCAACGCCGCCACCTTCACCGTCATCGACGAGACGGATGACTACATTGTCGTCAACAAGCCCGCGCCGCTGCAGATTCATCCCGGCGATCCCAACGGCCCGCCCACGCTCTGGCATCGCCTGTGCGACCTGCTTTCGTATGAGATCGCCAACGGCGGCCAGGTTTCCATCGTCAACCGGCTCGACCGCGAAACGAGCGGCGTGGTGCTCGTGGCGAAGACACAGCCTGTCGCCCGCCTCTTTGGCATGGCAATGCAGGAGCGCCGCATTCACAAAACCTACACCGCGCTCGTCCACGGCTGGCCGGATTGGGAGGAGAGAACACTCGATGCTCCCATCCTCCGCGCTGGTGAGGTGCAAAGCTCTGACATCTGGGTCAAGCAAATCGTCCACGAGCAAGGCGTGCCGTGCCGGACGATCTTCCGTGCGCTTCAGCGCTTCGATCGCGAAGGCCGGCCTTTTGCCTTGATCGAAGCGAAGCCAGAAACCGGACGCATGCATCAGATCCGCGTCCATCTGCACCACCTCGGCCTCCCCATCGTCGGAGACAAGCTCTACGGCCGCGATGACCGTTGCTACCTCGAGTTCATCGAAACTGGCTGGACACCTGCATTGGAGAAAAGACTGCTGCTTCCACGTCAGGCACTGCATTCCTCGCGCCTTGAACTCAATCTCGAAGGCTTTCCGAGTTTTTGGGAAGCGCCGCTTCCAAGAGAGTTCGTTTTGTAGTCCCGGCTTCAGTCAGGTCCACCGCCTCACCCGACTGTCGAGCTGAAACACCTGTCCGCTCACATTCTCCATCGTGTGCAAAAGCACGATGAAGCGTGCCGCATCCTCCGGCGTGTTCAGGCGGCCCAGCGCGTGCGCATTCAGCAGATTCGTGTGAAACGTCTCATCCGCGAGAAGATGCCGCGTCATCTTTGTCTCCAGGAATCCTGGCAGCACGCAGTTCACACGCACATTTCGCGCGCCATACTCTTTTGCCAAACTTTGCGTCAATCCGATCAGTCCCGCTTTCGCCGCTGCATAGTTGGTCTGACCATGCGGACCGCTCAAAGCCGAATACGATCCCACATTCACAATGTGACCGTGACGTTGCTTCGCCATCAGCTTCACCGCCGCCTGAGAGACGAGGAAGGCACCCTTCAGGTTCACATCGACGACATGATCGAACTCCGCCTCCTCCATCTTCAGCAGCGAGGCATCATGACAAACGCCCGCGTTGTTTACAAGCAGGTCGATGGACTCCACGGAAGTGAAAAACGCCTTCACCGAGGCTGCGTTCGTCACGTCGAGTTCCGCACGGCCCGGTGCAACAACGTCAAAACGCGCCTGCTTAAGCTCGAAGCAAATCGATTTCGCCAGATCACCCTCGCCACCTGTGATGACAGCAACACGGCTCATGATGCCGCCCCCCATCCACCGCCGCCGGGTGTCTCGATGATCACGCGATCCCCTGCCTGTGTTTCAAATGTAGTGCAGCCGTCGAGTGTGATGACCTGATCGTCTCGCAGCAAAGTCTGGCGTCCCACTTGACCGCTTTCACCACCCTGCCCGCCAAACGGAGCCTCCACACGATGTTGCGTGAGAAGGCTCACGGTCAAAGGCGCCAGGAATTCAAACTCGCGCACCACACCATCACCACCGTGCCACTTCCCTGCTCCGCCAGAGCCATGGCGGATCGAAAAGCGACGCAGACGCACCGGATAACGCTGTTCGATGATCTCGGGATCGGTGATGGCCGTGTTGGTCATGTGGGTGTGCAGCGCATGCGCGCCGTCGTATCCTTCGCCCGCGCCGGAACCGCCTGCAATCGTCTCGTAGTAGCCAAACTGGCCGCCCCCAAAGAGGAAATTGTTCATGGTGCCCTGGCTGCATGCTTGCAGACCGAAGGCTTTGATGAGTGTGTCGACCAGGCGCTGGCTGACTTCGACATTGCCACCGACCACGGCGGGACAGTGCGCAGGATCGTGTGAAAAAGTGGGACTGAGCAGCGAAGTCGGTGTGATGATTTCCACCGGATCGAGCAGTCCCTCGTTCAAAGGCAGGTCCTCCTGCAGCAGCAGCCGCATCACATACAAAGCAGCACTGCGCACGATGGCGGTGGTCGCGTTCAAGTTGCGCGGATGCACGCCGGCGGTGCCGGTGAAATCGAGAACGAGCCTCCCTTGCTCTTTCCGCAACGAAACGGCGATCTGCGAGCCATCGTCGAGTTTTTCGACAGCGCTGATCGAATCCGGCAGACGGTCGATTTGACCGCGCATGATCTGCGCAGAGCGATCCAGAATGCTTTGCATCGAATCGAGCAGAGAATCGCTTGCGAGGGCCTTCAAACGCTCCACGCCATGCAGATTGGCCGCGAGCTGGGCATGAAGGTCGGCAAGGTTGTCGGCCAGATTGCGCGTTGGATGAACGGCGTTGCTCAGCAGGGCGCCGATTTCGTCAAAACACGATACTCCGCCGCGAATCAGATGCCACGGGGCGATGACGACACCTTCCTCGATCAAGCGCGTGGCGTTCGCGGGCATGGAACCCGGCGTGATGCCGCCGATCTCGGCATGGTGCGCGCGATTGGCGATGTAGCCGATCAAAACGCCGTCAGAGTCATGCGCAGGCGTGATCAAGGTGACATCCGGCAGGTGCGATCCGCCGAACGCTGGATGATTCGTGATAACCGTGTCGCCAGGCCGCATCGGCACGGTCTTGATGACCTCACGAACACACACACCCAGCGCGCCGAGATGCACGGGAATGTGCGGAGCACTTGAAAGCAGCCTGCCTTGCGGATCGAGCAGCGCACAGGAGAAGTCGAGACGCTCGCGGATGTTCGTTGAGATCGCGGTGCGGCAGAGCAACGCACCCATGTCGCTCACGATGGAATGAAAGCGATGACGCAGAAGGTCGCTTTCGAGGGTTGGCGCTGGTTTTGTCATCTGTTCACAGCGCAGGACATGACCGAAACCTGCCACCTTTTCCACACTCCAGTCAGGAGCGACGACGATGGTGCTGAAGGCGTCCTGGATGAGCGGAGTTGTTGGGATGAGGGGAGAACTGCGCTGAAGAAGTGGGGAGACGGGAGTCTCCCCCTCTTTGATGATGGTGCGAATGCTGACGAGTTCGATTTCACGGCTGGCTGGCGGAGGGTAACCGAACAGGCGTTGGTAAGCGTCGCGATAGAGATGCGGAAGATCTGCTGGATCATCGAATTCCACCTGGATCGGTGTGTCCTGCCCCTTGAGACGGAGTTCGGCGATTTGAGTACGTTGTTCGGACTTCAGCCCGTCCGGAATAGCGGGCAGGATTGCCCGCGCTACTTCAAGCGGCTGACGGATCTCCCGCTCGATGATACGCTCAGGAACAGCTTCCTGAAGGCCGACGGCGCTGAGAATGCCGGCATGTCCGGGCACGAGAATGGTTTTCATTCCGAGGGCTTCGGCCACTTCGCAGGCATGCTGCGGGCCGGCGCCGCCGAAGGCGAGAAGGGCGTGATCGGCAGGATCGTAGCCTTCGCCGATGGAGATGCGGCGGATGGCATCGGTCATGTGCTCGACGGCCAGCCGAAGCAATGCGTGAAGCAACTCGGTCTCGCCCAAACGACCATCCGTTTGTGCCTGAAGCTCGCGCAGACGTTGTTTAGATGCCTCGATGTCGAGCGGGATGGGCGCTTTGGCGGGATCGAAGCGGCCGAGCAGCAAATTGACGTCGGTGATGGTGAGCGGGCCGCCTTTGCCATAACAAGCGGGACCTGGATTCGATCCCGCGCTCTCCGGACCGACGGCGAGGCCGTGATGCGTCATGCGGCAGATCGACCCACCGCCAGCAGCAACGGTTTCAATGGCGACACACGGAGTGAGCAGTTTCATGCCAGCGACTTCCTGCGAAAACCGGTAGCCTGGACGCGTGTCGATGCGTGCCACGTCGGTGCTCGTGCCGCCCATGTCGAAGGTGATGATCTTCGTGATGCCGAGACGACGTGCCGCGTTCGCTGCGCCGATGGCTCCGCCTGCCGGACCGCTGAGAAGCATGTCCTTCGGGCGAATGTCTTCCGCGGACTTCAATCCGCCCGCGCTGGTCATTACCTGCATGTCCGGCGTGACACGGCGGATGCCGTTCAGGAAGGATTGCACAGGCGCATGCAGGCAGGCATCGGCCACGGTGCTTTGCGTGCGGGGCAGCAGCTTCGTGAACGCGGCGGTCTGATGCGACAGCGCGAGATGCGTGAAACCGCATTCACGCAGGATTTCAGCAACGCGAAGCTCGTGTCGGGGGTGTGGATGGCCGTGGAGCAACGAAATCGCGGCAGTGTCGATACCTAGGGCGATGCAATCGAGCGCGGAGGCACGAATGGCTTCTTCATCGAGGGGTTCGAGCACTTCGCCACTGACGCTGATGCGTTCCGGAACTTCGCAGGCAACTTCGTGGAAGATGGGACGCGGCTCGTGTTTGAGCGCGAAGAGATCGCTGCGGCGCTGATCGCCGATTTGCAGCAGATCACCGAAGCCTTTCGTGATGAAGAGAGCGATGCGGCCACCTTTGCGCTCCAGCAGTGCGTTCGTGGCACGCGTGGTGGCGATGCGCAGGCTCAGCGGCGGAAATGGACGGCCCGGCGGCGTGTTGGTCAGAATGCGGGCGCCGAGCACGGGCGCTTCCTCGCCAGTGGAGATTTCGAGCAGCGTTCCCGCCTGCCATGATGCGGGTTGATCGAGTGTGATTGTGTTGCTCTCAGATTCGAAGGCGGTGATCAGGCGCGAATCATTGCCCGACACGAGCGAGATGTGAAAGCCGACGAGGAAGTCATTCGGGAGCGGTGGGAGACCCGAGAGACGGACAAGAGTGTCCGTCATACTTGCCAGCATGGCCCGCAGATGGCCAGTGGAGAGAACCTTGCAGCGCGACTCGCGGCCCTGAGGATCGAGGGCGTGGCAGTCGGTGAAGGTGCCGCCGGTGTCGGCTGCGATGCGCCAGATCACGGCTGCTTGGGCTGGCCCTGGTCAGGCGCGAGGTCCATGTCCGGCACCCAGCGCAGCTCCTTGAAGGCGTCGTAGTAGGGCTCGCAGGCCGGCCCCTTGAAGACGGCCACACCGCGTTGAATCCACTCCTTGGCCTTGATCTGATCGCCCATGTCAAAAGCCAGGGCCGCCTTGCTGAAGTAGTATGCCGGCGTGTCATCCATGAAGGTGAAGTTGTCTGCCACGATCTGCTCGGCAGCGGCCCTATGACCGAGTTTCATCTCACACATCGCCCGCTTGTAGTGCACCAGATGGCGGATCACCATCGGCAGCTTTGGATAATCGGCGGCAATCTTCGTGAAGGACTTCAGCGCCGTCTCAAACTCATGCTTCACGAAGTAATACTCGGCGAGGTTGAACTTGGGCAGCGGGCTCTGTGGCTCCAGTTCAGCCGCTTTCGTGAACTGCGGCAGGGCGAGTTCGAAATCACGCCGGCGTGGGGCGAGGTAAATGTCGCCACGCAGGGCGTAGATGTCAGCGAGATTGGGTGCGAGTTTTTCAGCCTCGTCGAGCTTGTTGAGCGCATCGGTGTAGCGGTGCTGGAGGCGCATGTCGCGCGCTTCAGTGAGGAGCTTCCTCACCTCGTCCGAAATCTGCGGGCGCTGTGCATCGGCCGCTGCCTCAGTTTTTTCTGGCGCCTGCCCCATGAGAGCCGCCAGACTGAGGTTCAGGAGCAGAAAAGTGTGCCGGAGAATCTTCATGTGGGGGATGCTAGACGCGATTTCCAATCAGGCAAGCCGGGCGCGCATGTCGCGCTCGGCATCGTCACAGAGACTGCGCAGCAGTTCCGGGCTGACCCAGTCCGCGCCAAGTGACAGAATTGTTTCACGCACCATGCCATCCGCGGAAACGACACGCATGGGGCGCTCATTGACGTATTTCGCCACCAGACGCTCGATAATCGTGTCCGCCGTGGTGCCGGGGTCGGCGTAGATGATCTGGAGGCCATCGGGCTCACGCTCCTCGTTCGTGCCTTGCTTTGCCCCATCAAAGACGACGACCACCTGCATGCCGCTCATGTCCTGGAGATTCCGCAGGCGCTTCAGCAACTCTGTGCGTGCCAGATGACGCCGCGAGGCAATGCGGTGCTCCTTGCGCAGTTCCGGCCAGGCGTGGATGACGCTGTGGCCGTCGATCAACAAGTAGGTGAGTGGCAGGGGCATCGAGCACAGTTTCAAGTTTAAGGTTTCAAGTTTCAAATTCGTGCATTCCCGGGCCAACTTGAAACTTTTGACTTCAAACTTGGAACTCACGGCTATGCCGGAATCGCCCGCGCCTTCTCGTAGGCCTCGTTGATGAGGCAAAGATCGCCGAGGGCGTCCTTGAGCGGATCGATCTCCTTGGCGCTGAAACCGAGGTGCAGATGGCGGCGCCAGCCTTCGGCGAACTCGAACTTGCCGGAGAGGCGTCCGACGGCACGCGAGGCTTCATCCATGCTGATGAGGTAGGAATCCATCCCCTGCGACACATCGAGCCAGTGCTTCTGGCTTTCGTGTGCGGCAAGGGACTCGCGTTTGCGGGAGTGGACGCTGCTCGTGTCCACATAAGAGCCGGCCATGAGCTTCTGACGCAGCGGATCACACAGGCCGTGCGGCATGGCGTGATAAACCGTCACGTCGTGTGAGTAAGAAGGCAGATGCGGAGTGGTTTGGAAGTTCGGAATGCAATGCGCGAAGGACGCGGTGACGGCGAGGCGGCTCGCGGCCATGTGATCCTCCATGTAATCAGCTGGTGCATGAGTGAGCACAATGCTCGGCTGCGCCATGCGCACGACGGCGGCCACCTGGCGCAGGTATTTCACGTCGTAGGTGAGTTCCAGGTCGTCGCAGATCGGCGGATAAAACGTGGCACCGAGGATGCGCGCGGCCTCCCTTCCCTCTTCGAGGCGTTTCTTCGCCGTTGTCGGGCCATCCATCTGCACGGAGCCGCCGTTGCCACTGCACAGATTGATGTAATGCAGGTCCCAGCCGCGTTGCTGGAGTTGCAGCATGGTTCCGGCGGCGACGAACTCGATGTCGTCAGGATGGGCGAAGATGGCTAATGCTGAAGGCATTGTTCTTGGTTCTTTGTTCTTGGTTTTTTGTTCTCTGTTAACCGCGAACAGAGAACTGAGAACCGCGAACTTGTCTCTCACATCGCGAAAATCTTGTCCATGCGCTCGACGAGCGTGCGCAGGCCGTTGGGATTGATGCCGCCGCGTTGCTCGCTGATGGCCCAGCCGGTGTAACCGGCGTCATCGAGAGCTTTCATGATGGCGGGCCAGTTGTTGTCCCCCTGCGTGAGATCGCAATCAAAGCCCTTCCAAACGCCCTCGTCCTTCATCTTCTTCGTGCTGTATTCCTTGACGTGAATGCGGTTGATGCGCTTGCCGAGCACCGGAATCCAGTGCTCCGGCCAGCCGTAGCGCAGCACGTTGCCGATGTCGAAGTGCCAGCCAACGATCGGATCGCCGATCTCATCGAGGAACCTCACTGCCTCGATCGGGCTGAGAATGAAGTTGTTCCAGACGTTCTCGATGGAGATCTTCACGCCGAGTTCCTTCGCTAGCGGCACGGCCTTCTTGATCTCGGCGATCGAGCGCTCCCAGGCAGCCTGGTAGCTCACCTCCTCATTCACCACTCCAGGGACGACGAGAATCGAGTCCGCTCCGTAAGCCTTCGCATCGCGCAGTGTTTGAAGCACACCTTGCAAGCCCTGCTCGCGCACGGCGGGATCGCTGTGGGTGAGCGTCTGTTTCCAATGGGTGTGACAGCACACGCTCGCGGCCTGAAGACCGGATTGACTGAGCGCATCCAGCACCTCCTGCTGATTCATGCCGCCGCTGGGCTCCACACCTTCGTAACCGGCCTCCTTCGCTGCTTTGTACTTCTCAATGAGCGTCCCCTTGATGCCGAGCGTGCCGCCCATGATGGCCTTGCGCAGTTTGCGCACGGGTTTGGCGGCTTCTTGGGCGATGACACCACCCGCGGCAGCGAGGATGGCAGTGGACGTGACGGATTGGAGGAAGGAGCGGCGGTTGGGCATGATGTGATTACGCAGGAGGGGGCGGTGAATTGTCAGCGATCAAGGAGTGGGGGACTCCGCCCCCCCGATGAGTGAACAGGGGGACAGAGTCCCCCATTCCTTGGGCTCAGTTGTTCTTCGCGAGCAGCGCTCTCGCGGCTTTCTCGATTTTCGGCAGCAGATTCTCTGGAAGTTCAGTCAGCAAGGGCAACACCGGACCGGTGCCGGCCACACCGGCCAGTTCCACCGCGTGGTGGAGCACGAGGATCGGGCTGTGCGCGTTGCGCAGGTCTTCCAGCGCCACGAACTCCTCGCGGATCGCCTCGGCCTTGTCGTAGTCCTTCTTCAAAATGGCCTTCAGCATCGCGGTGGAGCGTGACGGAGCCACGCACACGCAACCGGCGGTGAATCCCGCCACGCCAAAGTCACGCATGTGGGTGATGGCCGGCTGTTCGCCGATGCCGCTGATGATCAGGTTCGGATCGACGAGCTTGGTGAGCTTCTTGAGATACGCGTCCTTTTTCGGATCCTCCTCGACGATGGCGTATTTGATCCATGAGATGAGGCCGTCGTTGACGAGTTCGGCGGCAAGCTCCGGTGTGATGTAGGCGCCGTCCTTGATGTACAGAACCGCCTTGATGCCCGACCTCTCCACGAAATGGCGCACCGCGGTCGCAACACCGGCGGGCTTCGACGGGAACAGCGTTGGCAGCAGCATCGCCGTGGGAAAGGCAAACTCGGTGAGGATTTTCGCCTGATCCATCGCAGTGCCGTACATCGGACCGACGGAGGGAACGACCCACATGTCCTCAGGCGAGAGGTCCACCAGCATTTTGAGCAGCGAGTGGTATTCGCTGACCGCGATGTTGTAGAGGTTTGCGTTGCCGCCGTAGAGCAGCGTGCGGATGCCCCCTTTGTACATGTGTTTGATGAGGCGGCTGTTCTGGGCCTTGCTCAGGGACAGGTCCTTGTTCCGGCAGAGCGGCGGTACAGCGATAACAGAGGACTGCAGGTCCTCGAAAGTGACGGGGGTGGTCTTCATGGCGGGTGGCAAGGGAGCGCAGGTGCGAAACCCTGCAAAGGAAATCACAGACGTATTCAGGGGAGCCTCAGAGTCCCTCGATGAAGCTAAGCAAGTCGGCCATGTCCTCCACACTCATGCCAGTTTCGAGCCCCTCCGGCATCAGGCTCTGGCCGGTGGAACTGCTGCCTTTGATCTCGGCGCGTTGCAGCGTCTTCTCCAGGCCGCCCATCATCTTCAAGGTCATGCTGGTGGCCGTGTCGTTGGTGATGATGCCGGAAAGCGTCTGTCCGTCCTTCGTGTTCACCGTGTAGGCGATGAACTGCGACGCCACCTCCTTGTGCGGCTCCAAAATCGCCGTCAGCAACGCCTCGCGGCCTTTCGTCTTCACCGTGATCAAGTCCGGCCCCACCTGCAGGCCCATTGTTCCTGCCCGATGACAGGCCATGCAGCGTGAGATGTAATGATTCATGCCCCGCGTCGCATCGCCCTTCGCTGCAATGGCAGGTTTGAATTTCGCCGCCATTTCCTCACGCGAGGGCGGAATGACCGAGGCGAGTGCCGTTTTCGCCGCCGCGGCTACTTTCGGAGACTTGTGCTTGATGAGCGCCTGCACCTGCGCCGCCGAAAAAGCCTCCGGCTTCACCACCTGCGCCTCCAACAACGTCACCGCACGGTCATCCCGCTCCAAAAGTGCCTCCAGAGCCACACTTTGAGCCTTCGGGCCATAATGCGCCCAATTTCCGATCAAAGCCGCCGTGACTGCCTCGGAGCCATTTGGTGCCAAAACGCGAATCGCGGCTGCTTGCACGGCATCCGGCTGTTTTTCACCCAAACAAGCGATCAAGGAAGCCTGCGCCTCCTTCGAAAAACTCACCCCAAGAAGTTCGATGGCTTCGACACGAGTTGCGGAGCTTGCCTCGGCGTTCGCCGCGGTTGCGGCAGCTTTCGCGAGAATCGCAGCCACCTTGCCATCCTTGTCGGCCTTGGCGAGGCTGGTGCCAGCGCGGCGCAAACCATCACCGAGGGCCTTCACCCAGTTCGCTTTGACGGGCTCGGTAGTCACAACGGCGATCAAAGGGGCTGCATCTTTGGCTTCCACTGCGGCGAGTGTGATGAGCGACTCCGCAAACGAAGGCTCCAGCTTGTTCAAATCGCCACGAAGCAGCTCAAACAAGCCGCTCCCCGCATCACTGAGCACGGCTGCACTCATCCATTTTCCATTCACACCATCCCGAGCCATCCTGGCGAGCCATTCATCACGCGAAGCGCTCTCCGGAGCCGACAGCGCGGTTTGAAAGCGCACACGGGGCGAAGCATCAGCAGCCAGCGAGGCCAGCGTTGCCTCATTTAGCTTGGAAACACGACGAAGAGCTGCCTCACGGACTTGCGCGTCGGCATCCTTCGCGGCTGTGCTGACATGTGCGGACGTCAAAGCCCCGAATGATTCAAGAGCGTTCATAGCATGCAGCTTCGCGAGCGCATTATTTCCACCGAGAACCTTCTCCAGCATCGGCACGGCCGCCTTGTCCTGACGCTCGAAGAGCAGACGCTGCGCGGTGTCTCGATGCCAGCCGTTCGGATGGCCGAGGGTCTTCACGAGTTCTTCGGTGCTGGCGTCAGCGAGATTGACCTTCCGGCCGATACGCTCGGCGCCTTTGTCAGGAACGATTCGATAAATGCGCCCACGATCATTCCCGTTGTTCAGATCGATGTGCTTCTTGATCTCGTCCGGGATGCTCCACGGATGCTCGATGACCTCGCGATACATGTCGCAGATGTGCAGGCAGCCGTCGGGGGCGTTGGCGAAGTTCACGACGCGCACCCAGGTGTCTTTCGACGCGGCGAATTCGAAGCCGTGCTCGTCGGCGGGACGTTCGCCGATCAAGGAAATGCCGTCAGCACTCGGTTTGATGATCTTGCGATGCACGAGCTGACCACCGGCGTCACCAGTGAAGCTGTTGTTCACGAAGTCGGGACCGTAGGCGTCGCCGCGGTAGATCGTGGTGCCGGTGGCGCCAGTGAAGTAGCCGCTCACGCGCCCGCCGCCTTCAACCACGCCTTTCACCACACCCGCGATGCGCCAGCGCGTACGGATGATGCGCCAGGGCTCGTCCGGGCTGATGCGGAAGACTTCCGCCGCACCGCCATCGACTGCAATGCTCTGTCTCGCAGGCGGCATCTGGTAGTAGGGATTGCGGTTCGCGTATTTGTCGTCGTAAACCCAGTATTGGAGGTGGTCGCTGTTCGAGCAGCCGAATTTGCGGCCATAGTTGTCGAAGCTCATGCCGTATTGCGCGCCACCACCTTCGAGGCCGAACTCGAGCGTGCGAGGATCAAACCAGAAGTCTTTTCCGCCGAGTTCGATGCCTTTCAGCTCCGGTCGTTTCAAGCAGGTGATCACGCCGCGATTGCCGCCACCGGCCAGGATGTGGATGCGATTGTCTTGTCCCCACTGAAAGCTGTTCATCAATCCCTGCACGTTGAGGATTTTCAGCCCGGTGCCGAAACCGGTGAAGACCTTTTCGCGCACCTCGGCCTTGCCATCGCCGTCTTTGTCCTCAAAACGCCAGATGTCCGGCGTCGCGCCGACGTAAAGACCGCCGTTCGCCCAGATCAGCCCCGTGGGCCATGGCAGATCATCGGCGAAGACTTTGCTCGTTTCGAAATGGCCATCGCCATCCTTGTCCTCCAGCATCGAGATGCGGCCGAGGTGCGGCGTGACATCGCGCATCTCGCTGTAGTCGATCATTTCGCACACGAACATGCGCCCCCGCTCGTCGAAGCAGATCGCGATGGGCGAACGCACTTGCGGTTCGTTGGCGGCGAGTTCGAGGTGAAAGCCCTTCTTCACCTGCCACGTCGAGATCGCATCCTTCGGCTCCACAGCAGGATAGCGCGGCAGATCCTTCCCCGGATCGACGGTGACGGCGTTCTTCGTCTCGCCGTAGGCTTTGGCATAGGTGGTCTTCGTCTGAATCTTGTCCTGCTGGGCAAAGAGCGAGGGGCCAAGGGCTAAGAGAATGAAAGCGATCCGTCTCATAGGTAGAGAATACGGAAGCCTCCATCCCGCTGAACAGCGGAAAGTTCCCCATCGTGGTATTCTTGTGACAGCGAATAGTGAAACAGGCGGGCAGCCGGTCTCCCGTCACAGCACCGTCTCGTTCACCACCTCATTGCGCTCGTTGAGCAGCAGGCGCTTTGGGATGATCGGGTTCTCGCTCTCGCCCCAGGCCATGATGGTGACGCGGTGGCCGGTGTTGATGAGATGGGCGGCGGCGCCATTGATGACGATCTGGCCCGAGCCACGCGGGGCGGGAATGACGTAGGTTTCCAGGCGCGCACCGTTGGTGATGGAGGTCACCAACACTTTTTCGCCGTTCCACAGGTCGGCTTTTTCCATGAGGTCGGTCGGAATGCTGATGCTGCCCTCGTACTCGATGTTGGCATCGGTGACGGCGGCGCGGTGGAGCTTGGATTTGAGGAGGGTTCTGAGCACGCGCCAGAGTGCGTCGTTCAGCGCAGGGGTCAAGTGGCGGGATTGCTGGATGAATGGATTGATGCAGCGGTGGATTGGTGAATGATGCGGCGATGAGATTCCGCGATCAACGACGCTCCGTTTCCAACGCCGCAGGCATGCAGGTGACCCCACGCAAGAGCATGGGCCAGAACTTCCTCCAGGATGAGGAAATCTCCCGCTGGATCGCCGATCAAATCCACCCCGATGGCGCCGATCTCGTCGTCGAAATCGGTCCCGGACTCGGCGCTTTGACGAAACACCTCGTCGGCCGGCCCAAAAAGCTCGTTTTGATCGAAAAGGACTACCAGCTCGCGCCGGAACTCACGAGCCACTTTGCGGATCGTGGCGATGTCGAGGTCATCCACAACGACGCCACGCGCATCGATTTGCGGCCGTGGTTCCGGCATGGGCCGGTGCGTTTGATTGGCAACCTGCCGTATTCCGTCGGTGGCGAGATTTTGAAACACTGGCTCGGTTCACCTTCGCCCGTCGGCAGCGCGGTTTTCATGTTGCAAAAGGAAGTGTGCGACCGCCTCGCCGCGAATTGCGGCGACGACGCGTATGGTGCCCTCAGCCTGCTGGTGCAGAAGGACTGGAATGTCGAGATGCTGCGCATCGTGCCGCCGGAGGTGTTCAAACCGAAGCCAAAGGTCGATTCCGCCGTCATCCGTCTTACACCGCACGATCCGGCCACGCTGCCGGTGTTTGACCGCGTGTTGTTCGACCGTCTCGTGCGCATGGGCTTCTCACAGCGTCGCAAACAACTCAAAAACCTCCTGCCGGAAACGCCGAACGGCTGGGAGGCGTTGGTTCAGGCTCTCGGCGTCTCGCTCACCGTGCGTGCGGAGGAACTTTCGCTCGTGCAATGGATTCAAGTCGCCCGCTGGTATGAGCAGCGGCACGAAACCGACGCTGGACAGAAGGCCTGCGAGATGTTCGATGTGGTGAATGAGCGCAACGAGGTCATCGGCCAGCTCACGCGCGGCGAAGTGCACGCGCGCAAGCTGCTGCACCGCGCCGTGCACATCTTCGTCATCAACAAACGCGGCCACATCTACCTCCAGCAGCGTTCACATCTCAAGGATGTTTCGCCGTTGAAGTGGGACAGCAGCGCCGCAGGTCATCTGGATGCCGGGGAAGACTACGCCACCGCTGCCGTGCGCGAGTTGGGCGAAGAAATCAGCATTCATGTCGATTCGACTGAGTTGGCCGCGCAAATTCCTGCGGGTGACAACACGGATCACGAATTCGTCGAGCTGCGTCTGGCGCGTCACGAGGGTCCAGTACGGTGTCTGCCGGAGGAAATCGCCACCGGTGACTGGTTCAAGCCTGAGGACATCACCGCGTGGGTCGAAGCCAGGCCGCAGGACTTCGCGAAGGGATTCGTGACGTGCTGGAAGGCGTGGACGAGCAAGCAGTGAGGCGGACAAGAGTGTCCGCGCTCCCTTGTCTCACCTTAGCGTGCGCGGAATGAACACAGCCTGCATCCCGGCGGCCTTCGCGGCTTCGAGGCCGCTGTTACCGTCCTCCAGCACGAGGCATTCGCTCGGTGCAATGCCCAGGCGCTCCGCGGCGAGCAGGAACATGTCGGGCGCGGGCTTGCCCTGCTTCACCAGTTTCGGCGTGATGATCGTCTCAAACAGATGCAGCAGCCCGGTTGCTTCAAGGCATCCACGCACCGTCGGCTCCTCGCTGCCGGAGGCCACCGCCATCGGAAACCGACCGTGCAGCGACTTGGCGAACTCAGCGACAGGATGCACGGGCTGCACCTCCGGGATGCGCTCGCGGAAGATTTCCATCTTCATCTCGTCCAGGCTCACAGGGTCGATGTTTGTGCCATGCTTCAGGTTGAGGATCTTCACCACGTCCTGTTCCTTGACGCCCGCGTGCGCGTAAAACATCTCCTCCGTGAACTCGAACGGAGCGTCATGCCGCCTCAACGCCTCCACCCACGCGATGTAGTGCAGCGGCATGGAATCGACGAGCGTGCCGTCGCAGTCGAAGATGTAGGCTTGGAAGGGGTAGTCGGGGATTTCGAGGGGCATGGATGGCAATGACGAATGCCTAATGGCGAATGACGAACGAATGTCGAATGCCAAATGACACGACGGGAGGGCAGCGGCCTTGCACCGCGATCACACCCCGCCGGCCAGCGCGGAACCACGCACGAGCAAATCCAGGAACCGCTCCTCAAACGCCTCCTCGCTGGTCACCTGCATGAAGTCAATGTGATGGCTGGCGCACTCGCGCGCGAGGTTTTCGGCGAAGCTGTCGAAGGTTTCCACATAGCGTTGCACATCGCGGCGCGTCAGCCAGAAGCGGCGGCGTTCACCGGACTCAACCTCGGTGAGTTCAAGCTCTCCCTCCAACTCTGGCTGGCGTTCCTCGGGATGGACGATTTGCAGGAAGTGATTCTCGCCCGGCCAGGCAGAGACACGGGCCACGGCCTCCGTCGCGCTGCCGATTTCCTGCCCGAAGAAGTCGCTGATGACGAAGGTGATGCCGAAACGCTGCTTGCTGGGCCGAAATTCTTCAAAGCAGCGCTTCATGTCGGTAAGACCATCGAATTTCAGTTTCAGCACGGACTGGATGACTTTCTCAATGTTCCCCTGCCCTCGCAGCGGCGGCAGCTCCTGATGCACCCCGCTGCTCATGGAATACAAGCTCACCCGCTGCTGGGCGCTGAGCGCGAGATAGGCCAGCGCCACCGCGAAACGCAGCGCCTGCCGCCGCTTCTCGGGAAACGGCTGCGCCATCGACGTGCTGGTGTCGAGAAGAATGTGCAGGTTCAGCTCCTGCGTTTCCTCGTAGAGACGCACGAAAAGCTTGTCGAGCCGCGCATACAGCCGCCAGTCGATGGCGCGATAGTCCTCCCGAGGCGTGTAGTGCCGGTAGTCCTTGAACTCGCGCGTGAATCCGGTTGCCGGAGTCGATTGTGACCCGCGTCGCATCAACTGCCGCCGTTTTCTCAAACGCAGCGCCAGCACACGCAACCGGTCGAGAAAGGCGGCGTCGAAAAGGTTTTCGCGTTCGAGAGTTTCGGGCATTTGTTCAGCAACTACGCGATGAAAGGAAGGATGCTGGCAAATGACTAAACCAGAATGATGAATGACGAATCACCCCAAGCAACGCGCCCGCCGGGACCTCCGCCATTGGAGCTTCATTCGTCATTCTGATTTCTGGTTTCGTCATTTCCCTCACGCCGCCATCTGCGCCGGAGTTTTCACCTGGTCGAGCAGCTTGGTGATGATGTCGTCGATCTTCACCTGCTGGGCCTCACCCTCAAAGTTGAGGATGATGCGATGGCGGAGCGACACATGGGCAATGGCACGGATGTCGTCGGTGGAGACGGCGGTTGCCCCTTGGATAGCGGCCCAGACGCGGGCACCACGGATGAGCGCCTGCAGACCACGCGGGCTGGCGCCGTAGCTGACATAGCGTTTCACTTCGGGCAGTGCGTCGGGTTGCTCAGGATGGCTGCTGAGAACGAGACGTGAAGCATAGTGCGCCACCGGATCGGCCACGGGAATTTGCGAGAGCTTGTGCTGAATCTCCATCAACTGCGGGCCGTTGGTCATGTTCGCGAGCTTCGGCTCGGTAAAGCCGGTGGTGCGGCGGGAGATTTCAACGAGGGAGTCGAGATCCGGGAACGGCACCTTGATTTTGAACATGAAGCGGTCGAGCTGCGCTTCGGGCAGCGGATAGGTGCCCTCCATTTCCATCGGATTTTGCGTGGCGAGCACGAAGAACGGCTCTGGAAGCGGATGACGCTCACCGCCGGTGGTCACGCAGCGCTCCTGCATGACTTCGAGCAGCGCGGCCTGCGTCTTGGGAGTGGCGCGGTTGATTTCATCGACCAGCAGCAGGTTCTTGAACACGGGGCCTTTTTCATAGCGCAGCGTGCGGTGGCCCTTCTCGTCCTCGCCGACGATGTGCGTCCCCAGGATGTCCGCCGGCATCAAGTCGGGCGTGCATTGCACGCGTCCCGGCTCCAGGCCCACGACTTGGGAGAGCGTGCGCACGAGATAGGTCTTGCCCAGGCCCGGCACACCTTCGAGCAGCACATGGCCGCCGGAAAAAATGGCCACCAGGACATCACTGAGCAGTTCATCGTAGCCGACGATGGCTTTTTGCATCTCGGTCTTGAGTTCGGTGAACAGGGTGCGGAATACGGCGTGGTCGGGCATGCGCCGATTCTCGCAAGCCGCTCTGGTTACGCAAGGCGGTTGTCACCTTTCAGGCGATCCACTGCACCAGACGGGGCTCCAGCGCTGGATCGAGCCAGCGCAGCACGCGAAAGAGATGTTCCTCGCTCATCGCCGTGCAACCGGCCGTCGGCTGGCCGGGACCGCGCCAGAGGTGCATGAAGATGCAGGAGCCAGCACCGGGTCTGTTCGCCGGATTGTGCGCCACCATGATGCCCCAGCGATACAAGCCATCCTCGCGCTTCATCCGCTCCGTGCTCGTCCAATCCTTCGTCACTTGCGCGGAATCAACGATCTGGTTGTAAAATCGCGATTGCGGATCATCGACGGCCAGAAGCGTTTCGGTGATCGGAATGTAGTTCAGTTTGCAATCAACCGCAGGCGCATCACCAAACGCGAACGGCAGACGAAACACACCCGCTGGACTGCAACCATCGCCTTCGCGTTTGATGCGGAAGTTGGGTGGTGGTGGCGATTGATGCTCACCAAATCCCCAGGCGAGTCCATTGCGACCGAGAGTGACGGGTATGACGTCACCCAATTGTTTCCACGCGTTGTCAGCCTCACGATCGAGCAGACGCAACCCGGCGCAGTTCGATGTTTCAGCGGGTGACGTTACCAACAGCACCTGACGGCAGATTGGAGGCAGATCAGGCGCAAAGAGTGCTGGAATCATCACGGTGCTCAATCCATCTGCACGAGAATCTCACGCGGCTTCGCGCCTTCACCAGGACCGATGATCCCGCGATCTTCAAGGATGTCGATCATGCGGGCAGCGCGGCCGTAACCGAGGCGCAGACGACGCTGAAGCAAGCTGGTGCTGGCTTTTTTCTCCTGACGGATGACTTCGAGACACTTCTCCAGGCACTCTTCCTCCTCAGCGCTGATGCCGCCGCCACCTTCACCTTCCTCATCCCCAAAATCGCCGCTTTCCTCATCGACTTTGACATCAAAGACCGGCCTGCCCTGCGCGACGCAGTGATCGACGAGCGCATGAATTTCATCGTCCGTGACGAGCGCACCCTGGCTGCGGATCGGCTGCGAGCCTCCCGGCGGAACATAGAGCATGTCGCCTTTGCCGACGAGGTTCTCAGCGCCTTTACGGTCGAGAATGACGCGGCTGTCGAGCGCGGAGGCGACCTGGAAGGCAATCCGCGTGGGAATGTTCGCCTTGATGACACCGGTGATGACATCCGCACGTGGTGTCTGCGTGGCAACAATCAGATGGATGCCCGCCGCACGCGCCATCTGTGTGATGCGTGCGATGGCCACTTCGATGTCGGCGGGCGCGGTCTGCATCAAATCCGCCAATTCATCGACGATGACGACGATGTAGGGCATCGTGTCGGGAATCACGACCTCCTGCTTCGGCGGTGGTGGCGGCTGGGAATCCCCGAGCCACGTTCCGCTCGCATCGCGAAGATCAGGATCGCCATCCACGGTGCCAACTTCGGCCGTTTTCGGCGCGACGGCTGCGGCCTCTTTGGCAAATGCGGCGGACATGCGGGCGTCATCGACGCCAGCTTTGACCGATCCCGCCGCATTGCGTGCAGCACGTGCGGCTTCCACCTCGGCCTTACGCTTGCGATTACGGTTGTTGAAGGCCTCGAAATTGCGGCAGCCCTCCTGCGCGAAGATCTGGTAGCGGTTCTCCATCTCCTTCACCACCCAGCGCAACGCGAGCAGCGCCTTCTTCGGATCGGTGACGACCGGCAGGGCGAGATGCGGCAGTTCCTCGTAGTTCTGCATTTCCACGACCTTCGGGTCGATCATGATGAAGCGCAGTTCGTCCGGCGCGAAACGGCAAAGGAGGCTCGTGATGATGCTGTTGATGCAGACCGACTTGCCTGAACCTGTGGCGCCAGCGACGAGCAGGTGCGGCATCGCGGCAAGGTCGCCAATGATCGTCTTGCCATACACGTCCTTGCCAAGCGCGACGGGCAGCTTGGCCTTGCCGTTGACGAAAGTTTCGTCCTCCAGCAATTCACGCAGCGGCACGATGATCTTCTCCTTGTTCGCCAGTTCGATGCCCACGGTGTCTTTGCCGGGAATCGGCGCGAGGATGTTGATGCGCTCCGCACGCGTGGCACGGGCGATGTCGGCGTCGAGATTCGCGATGCGGCTCACGCGCAGGCCATCGACCGGGCGCACCTCGTAGCGTGTGATCGCCGGCCCGCGGGTGATGTCGCCCGGCTCCACACTGATGCCGAACGAGGCCAGGGCCCGGACGATGGTGCTCTGAATCGCGAGCAACTCGGACTTGTCGGTCGGTGCATGGTTCGAATCGTCCGCCCAACGCAGCAGATCCATCGGCGGCAGCTTGTAATCCTTGAAGCGCACGGTGAGATTGCCCAGCGAGCCATGCGGCGCCTGCTCGATCTTTTGCGCACGCTTCTTTTCCCAAACCTCGGCCAGCCTCGGCTTGTCTGATTTTTCGTCATGAGCCCGCGGAACGGACGCATCAATGATTTTCGGCGGTGGCGGGTCGAACTTGAGCGGCAGCTCGAGGTTTGTCGCCACGGGGCCGGGAGTGTCACCACGAAGTTCAGCGGCCCCTTTCTTTTTCTTCCGCAAATCGGCTGGCACGGGCGTCAGCGTGCCGGGAATGGTGTTTGCAGCCTCCTCGGCCAGCTTTTCTTCTGCCAGACGTTGTGCCTCGCGCTCTTGCTGCCAGCGTGCCAGTTCAGTTCGCAGGCTGCGCAGAGCATGCAGCGGATGCGTGCCCATCGCAAAGAACAAGCCCATCAAGTACACCATGCCCAGCAGCAGCGTGGCACCCACTTTGCCGAGCAGGGGTTTGAACAGCATGCCGCCCACCACAAAGCCCAGCCCGCCGGCGCCTCCCAGCGGCATGAACGGATCGCGCTCCACCAGCAATCCCTGCACCTCCAGCAAAGACGCGCCACTGACGATCATCAGCACCACGCCAAGACAGGCCAGCAGAGTGACCTTCATCTTCGAATGCAGCTTGCTCACACCAAACCAAGTCAGGCTGAAGGGCAGCAGGTAGGCCGCGTAACCCATCATCCACAGCAGGTTGCCTGCCAGAAAGGCGCCACTGCGCCCCATGAAATTCACCGTCTCATGCCCAGTGGATTCGGCCAGCGCCAGGAACCACCAGTCCGGCATGTCCCGTGGGTCATAGGACACCAGCGCCAGCAGCATCATCGCCGCCACCATCAGCAGCAGGATGCCCTGCATGTCATTCCATGGGCTTACCTTCTCGTCCGTGGAACGGGCACGAGGGGGGCGGGAGGCTACGGCGGCGGCACGGCTCATGGCGATATCGGCGGATTCTGCCAGACGAAATTATTTAAGGCTACTGAAATAATTTTCTTGCCATTATTTTTCCATCCGCTTCGATTCACCGCAGGCTTGCTGCTTGACCATAAAAAAGCCCCGTCACATCTTTCCACCTTCACAACCCCACACCACACATGAAGACAACGCTCACCCTCGCTATCGCGCTCGCCCTCGGCCTTTACGTCAGCCCTACCACCCGTGCCCAGGACGCTGGCAAGGTGGACTTTGAAAAACAGATCCTTCCGATCCTCAAGGAGAGCTGCTTCAAGTGCCATGAGAAGGAGCACGAAGACGGCGGCAAGATCAAGAAGCCCAAGGGCGGCCTCCGCCTCGATGGTGCCGCTGTCATCATGAAGGGCGGCAAAGAATACCCGAATGAAAACGTTGTCGCCGGCAAGCCCGACGCCAGTTGGCTCGTGAAGACAATGACGTTGCCGGATTCCGATGACATGGCCATGCCTCCAGAAGGCAAAGGCGACCGCATCAGCGCAGCCAATATCGACCTCATCAAGAAGTGGATCACCGAAGGCGCGAGCTTCGGCTCCTGGAAGGGCGTCGAGTAAATTTCCAGCAATGCATGTTACCACGGAGGGCGGAGCCACGGCTCCGCCCTTCTTTTTCCTGCCGTGAGCGCCACCTTCCTCTTCACCACTTGTCGCGACGGCTCTGAAACTGCGCTGAAGCGTGATATCGCCCGCCACTTCGGTGGAGCGCTGACGCCCGCGTTCATGAAGCCGCAGCTCATCACGTGGAAGCAGATACGTGGTTCACGCGTGAGCGTGTCAGAGAGCCTCAGTCCCTTCGCCCGCGTCAGCGGCATCTCGCTCGGCCTTTGCAAAACGATCGACGAACTCGTCGATCACGCGCGCAAGCTGGCCACTAAACCCATTCGCCTGCATGTCTTCCCGCGTGTCACACATGAAGACGGCATCAAGGCTGCCGAATGGGCGCACATCGACGCCGTCACCGCCGAAATCGCACGCGCCCTCCAACAGGCCGGCGTCCAATGTGAAACCCGGCTGCCTTATGCTTTTGGCGATTTGGTTCTCGACGTCATCGTAGGCGAAACTGCTGCGGAGCCGCTCTTCCTCGGCCACCACACGCATCACACATGTTCTCACTCGCAACCCGGTGGGTTGCCACGAATCGCACTCCCTGACGAAGTTCCCTCACGCGCCTGGCTCAAACTGGAACAGGCGCTCGCGTGGCGCGGCTGGGATCAGCTTGATCTTCGTGGCTTGAACGCCCTCGATCTCGGCTCTGCACCCGGAGGTGCCACATTTTCACTCCTCAGCCGCGACATGAATGTCATCGGCGTCGATACTGGCGAGATGGACGAGCGCGTGTATCACCTCGCCGGCTCCAAAGGCGTCACCTTCGAGCACTGGCGCGTTCCCGCAGGCAAACTCGATCTCCGTTCGCTTCCCAAACTCGATCTTCTGCTTTGCGACATCAACCTCGCCCCCTCGCAGGTTATTCCCATCATTGAACGCATCCAAAAACGCGCTCGCGTTCCCCGCCTGATCCTCACACTCAAGCTCAACACACCCGCGCTCGAAGACCAGGCACGGCAATTCATCGCGGCTGTCGAAGCCTTTGCTCCGAAACCCGTGTTCGCCACCCGGCTCGCTGGAAATCGACGTGAAATCTGCGTTTGCGCTGGTTAAGCGCGCAACGGCACCACCTTGCGATCCAGATCATGCACCGCATGAATTCGACGCACCGTGCCGCTGCGGGCGCGCATAAGGATCGAATGCGTCTCGACGCGATGACCGAACAGTCGGCAGCCGGGAAGCAAGGGACTGTCACTGATGCCGGTGGCGCAGAACAACGCGCTTTCTCCCAAGATGAGGTCATCCACACGATAAACGCGCCTCAACTCCTCCGCCGACACCTGCGCCGCCACCTCGGCCTTGTGCTCGTCATTGTGAAACCACATGCGAAGCTGCATGTCGCCGCCGAGACACTTCAGCGCTGCCGCCGCCAAAATGCCCTCGGGCGAGCCGCCCATGCCCACGTAGAGGTCACAGGTGGGTTCCGGCATCGAGGGAGCAACGGCGGCGGCGATGTCGCCATCGGTGACCATGCGCAGGGCCGCCCCCGTGCTGCGCATCTGCTCAATGATGTCGTTGTGACGCGGGCGATCCATCGTGACGACCACCAGATCACGCTCTCTTTTTCCCAAAGCCTCCGCCACGAACGCAATCACATCCCTCAGCGGCATGTCCAGAAAACAACGGTCTCCCCTGCCCTCGAGCGCCCGCTTCACCGCCGGACCGTAGGCAACCTTGTGGCTGTAGAAGCTCGGGATGTTCTTCATCGCATGCGGAGCACCATCCGGCACCTGTGCCGCGGCGATGACTGAAATGGCATTCGGCAGTCCCTTCGCGATGTTTGTCGTGCCGTCGATTGGATCCAGCGCGATGTTGAAGCGCGGAGAGCCATCGCGCCAAGTTCCGAGATGCTCGCCCACGAAAATGCCCGGCGCGTTGTCCTTGATGCCTTCGCCGATCACGACTTCGCCACGAATGTCGAGAATGTCGAACACGCCATAGATCGCGCTGCACGCCGCGCCATCCGCGAGTTCCTTCTCACCTCGGCCCAGCCAGTGGATCGCCTGCAGCGCTGCGTTTTCAGTCGCGCGGACAAATTCAAACTCAAGGATGCGTTCCAGGTCGTGTGCGCTGCGAAGGGGAGGAAGGGATGATGACATGATGGGGTGGTGCTCCATGCTAGTTGTTCAGAGCGAGATGCCAAGCACCAAGGAATACCCAAAATGCGCGAATCGCGCTAAAAACTGCTCAGCGCTGGCACTTCGGGCAGAAAAACGTCGATCTCTGGCCCAGAACGATGCGTTTGATCCTCGCCCCACACACGCGGCACGGCTCACCTTCTCGGTCATACACCCGCAGCGTTTGCGCAAAGTAGCCCGGCTCGCCGCTTTCATTCACGAAGTCGCGCAAGGTCGTGCCGCCCATCTCGATTGATGCCAGCAACACCTTGCGGACCGCCTGCACGAGCTTCTCCAATCTCGGACGCGTCACCTTGCCCGCCGGTTTGCGTGGATCGATGCCCGCGAGAAACAGCGCCTCGCTGGCATAGATGTTGCCGACACCGACAACGACATGCGCATCCATGATGACAAGTTTGATCGCGGCCGTTTTGCCCTGGCACGCTTCGCGCAGATGCGCGGCGGTGAATTCATCACCGAGTGGCTCGGGGCCGAGATCGCGCAACAGCGGATGCTGCAGCGGATCGCCCTCAATCCAGAGAGCGGCGCCAAAGCGGCGCGGGTCGTGCAGGCGAAGTTGTTTGCCGGAATCCAGTGTGATGGCCAGATGATCGTGCTTTTTGAACGACGTGTCCGGCGGCAGCACCCGCAGGTTCCCGGACATGCCGAGATGCAGCAGCAGCGTGCCCTTGCGGGTGCCAAAGAGCATGTACTTCGCCCGCCGCACACCGGAGTCGATGCGGCAGCCTTCGAGTTCATGAATCGTGTCCGGCACCGGCCAGCGCATACGCTTGTCTCTCACGATCACCTCGCGCACGCGGCGTCCGATCACGTGGGGAGACACGCCGCGCAGGGTGGTTTCGACTTCGGGCAGCTCGGGCATGGCGCGATATGAAGCGAGCCCGGCATCGTGCAACGCCAAATCAGCCGCTAATCCCCCGCACGCTGCTTTTTCTTCTTCGCATTGCCAGCCGGCTTCGGTCCCGCTTGCGCGACGAATTCGGCCTCCAGCTTCTTCCAGCGCTCTGACATCGCTTTCAGACGTTCGGGTTCTTTCACTGCAAGGTTGTTCGACTCCGCACGATCGTTGCTGAGGTTGTAAAGCTCCCACGCGTCGCCGTTGTCGGCTGCACTGACGATTTTCCAGTCACCTTCGCGCAGCGCGCGATTGCCGGAGTGATGCCAGAACAGAAAATCGCGGCTGATCGTCTCATCCTTCGCAAACGCCGGCACCAGACTGCGTCCGGGGAACGGCGGTGCGCCCTCAGACATCAAGGGCTGCGTGTCGCCCGCCAGTGCGAGCAACGTCGGCACCACATCAATCACATGCGCGGGCGTCTGGCGCAGTTCGTCCTTCCCGCGAATGCCTTGCGGCCAATGCGCGATGAAGGGCGTGCTGATGCCGCCCTCATGCACCCAAATCTTGTGGCGACGGAAGGGCGTGTTCGACACCGTCGAGCCTCCCGGCCCCAGGCACAGATAAGAGGCCGCCGCGCCCATCGGTGCGGCTTTGTCATGCCCCAGTCCGCGCACCATGACCTCCGCGCTCGCGCCGTTGTCGGAGAGAAAGAGGATCAGCGTGTTCTCCATCGCGTTCATCGCACGTAGCTGGTCGAGCACACGGCCAAGCTCACGATCGAGCCGGTCGATCATCGCCGCATGGATCGCCTGCTTCATCGCCTGAAACTGCTTCTGCTCCGATGTGAGGCTGTCCCATGGCACCGCATGCCGTGTCTCGCCCGGACCGAGAATTTGCAAATCGCTCTCCTTGCCACTTGGCGCGGTGATCTGCGGCTCGGGATCGGAGAGCGAGGTGGAGACAAGCCCCATCTGCTTTTGCCGCTCAAATCGTGCCGCGCGTGTCTTCGGCCAGCCTTGCAGATACACGTCTTTATACTTCGCAATATCCTCCGGCAATGCCTGGATCGGAAAATGCGGCGCGGTGAAGGCCACGTAGCTGAAAAATGGCGTGTCCGCATGCTGCTGCGCATGCTCCTTGAGAAAGTCGATCGCGTGTTCCGCGATGGCGATGCTCGAATACCACGGCCCGTCCGGCTCCGGCAGCGGCACATCATCCAGCTCGTGCTTCTTCGGATGAAAGTGATTGTCCTGCTGCACCACGTAATAGGAATGCGTGAAGCCCGCATCCGCCACGACCCGTGGCGTGTTGTTCACGTGCCATTTGCCCGAATGGTAGCTGCGATAACCCAGCGCCGACAACCGCTGCGGCAGTGTCCGCACCCACGCCGGAAACTTGCCGTATTGCGGGTCCATCCCGATCTGCTGCGCATAATGCCCCGTCATCAGCACACTGCGCGTCGGCCAGCAGCGCGCGGTATTGTAAAACTGTGTGAAACGCAGCCCGCCTGCCGCCAGCTTGTCCAGATTCGGCGTCGCAATCTCACCGCCGTAGCAGCCCAGATCGGAGTAGCCGAGGTCATCGGCCAGGAAGATGACGAAGTTCGGTTTGGATGGTGCTGCGTGCAGTGTGGCGCAGGCAAATAGAAAGAAGAACAGTGGCAGGCGGATCATCGGAAACTGCAAACGAAGCTCGCGCTTCAATCCTGCCGCCTATCCACGCAGATTTAAGTTCTTATCTACGGCCCCGTCACCCGGATGCGGTAGAAGGCGTTGGTGCCGGGGGTGGCGTTGTCCGTCAGCGTCACGGGGGCGTCGGCTCCCAGCGGGCCCTGGGTCGTCACCGTGCTCCACGATGCTGATGCTCCCAGGCTCGCGCTGCGCTCCAGGATGTAGGTGCGGCCGCTTTTGCCCGCGGTGCTCAGGCTGAACGTGCTGCCGATCTTCGTGCTGCTTTGCACCTTGAACACATCCCCCACGCTGTTCGGATTCGTCCCCGCGGTGTACTCCGCCTGGTTGTTCATGCCGTCGCCGTCGGGATCGGCGTCATCCGCCGCGTTGCCGGTGTTGCTGGTGCTGCCAAAGTTCGTCTGCCGCCAGCTCTCCTGCGGTGTGAGCACCACGGACAGATCGTAGCTGTAGGTCACCGTCGTGAGCACACCACCGCTCACCGTCACGCTCGCCGACGCCGGCGCATCATAACCGCTGACTGTCTTCATCTGCAGCACATACGTCCCGGGGTTCAACCCGCTCTTCTGCGCCCCGTTCACACGGTAGCTCGTCTCCGGGCTCAAACGCCAGCCCGCTCCCGCGCTCACCGCGCCTGCGGGCTCGATGAGCACCTTCAACGCCCCCGGATTCGATGCGCTGCCATACACGCTCACGCTGGTGTGCGTGATGCCGCCGCCGGTGTTGTTCGCGCCGCCGTTGCCGCTGGTCTCGGCACGGTTGAAGAGATCAATCACCGCGCTGTCGATCGCACGCACGACGGTTTGATTCGTGCCCCCGAGATAAATCGCCGCGGGATAGTAGCTGCCGTTTTGAAACTGCACGCACAGCGGCCCGCCCGAGTTGCCACCAGAGCTGCGAATGTCCGCCGTGGTGAAGGTGCGGCCATACGCCGCGGTGAAGGTCACGTTCATCGGCGGTGTGGCAAACATCCGTCCCTGGCTCGTCGTCGCGATGCCATCGACGGGATAGCCCACCAGCAGCTTGTTCGCGCTGGAGAGCAGGAACTCGTTCTGCGCGTTGTCGCTGGCCAGGAAGCCGCCGTAACCGCCACGTCCGGCATCTTCGAGGAAGTACATCGCCGCCACATCGAGCGTCTGCGATTGTGGCGAGGAACTCCCCGGCGTGTTCTCTGCCGCGCGCTGCGCGGTGTAGCCGTCGAAGATGTAATACCCGCGCGGAATCTGCGGCTTGGGTTCGTAGGTGCCGCGGTCGCGCTGGAACAACCATTGCAATCCCTGCGCGGTGGCGAGCGTGCCGTCGTCAAAGACCACGTGGCCCGCCGTGGCCACCACGCGTTGCTTGACCACGAACCCGCTGCTCGATCCCACATTGCTGCGGATCTGGCCCACATACGCATACGGTTTGGTCTGGTCGGTGGACACCGTGTCAAAGGTCAGGCCCGATGGCGCTGTGCCGCTCTGCGCATCGGCGAGGAAATAGGTGATCGTCGGCGCACTGGTCTGGCCGTTGGTCACGATCACGGAAGCCAGCGGCGGCGTGGCCCGACCGCTGACCGGTTTGCATTCCACCGAGTAAGTGCCCGCGGTCAAACCCGTGATCGCTGTGCCGCTGTCGCGCCAGTGCGTGTCGTCCTCACCCAGCAGACGCCACTGCGCGCGTGTCGCTTGCGGCACGCCGGCATCGGCCAGCGCATCGGGTTTGAGCGTCACACTGATGCCACCGCTGCCGCTGCTGGCGGTGACGTAGTAGTCGCGCGTGAGCACCGTGGCCGCACCACCGCTGATGATGCTGACGGTCTCCTGCGGCGGCTGGATGTAACCAGGCACCGGACGGAACTCGATGTCACGATCTCCCGTGGTCAGGCCACCCACCGGCACACCCGACGCACGCCACTGCAACTCGCCCAGAAAACGCCAGCCGCTGAGAATGCCCGAGGGCGTGAGATTGACGAAGAGGAACCCCTGCGCCTCCGGCGCGACGCCGGGAAAGGTCTGCGTCAGACCGGAAAGCACATCCAGCGTGAAACTCGCCACACTGCTCATTGTCGTGCCACCAGCGCTAACCGCACGCAGCCGGTAGTAATAAGTCACGCCTTGGGAGAGATTGGTCAGAGTGCCGGTCACCGTCGTGTCCACATCACCCGTCACCGCCGCTGGAGTCGCAGTGACACTGACGGGAAAGGAGACGCCATCGGTGCCATAGTCGAAGAACACCTGCGCGTCCGCATTGTGTGCCCTCACCGTGCCGCTGAGACGCACGCTCGTCGTCGTCAACGGCGCGGCACCACTGCTGGAAACACTGGGGGCGGGAGCTTGTGCCACGAAAGTTTGATCCAAGCCCTCGATCGGAACTGGGCTGCCGGAGTTGTTTGCCACGATGCGGAAGTGATAAGTGCCGTTGGCCACCAACCCGGTCACGGGAGCGAACACATTAACGGCGTTCGTCCCTGCCGGGATCGTCTGCACCGATGTGGCGTCAGTATAAGAGGTCGTGAGGCCGTAATCGAAATGCACCGTGGTGACACGTCCGTTCGGAAACACCACCCCGGCGAGCGTGGCTTCCGAGGCACTCACCGTGGTGGCGGCAGCAGTCACGGCAACAGGTGGATCGGGGGCTGTGGTGAAGGTCATGTCGCTGCCATAGCTCGTGCCGCCAAGAAAGGTGGCGGAGTTGTTGGCGACGAGCCGGAAATGATAGGTCGTATTTGCAGCCAGCCCTGTGATTCCAGCACTCAGATTCACGGCGGTGACTCCATTGCCACAAGCCTGATCCGCAGTCACACTGCCGTAGCTCGATGTGAGTCCGTATTCAAAGTGGGCGCTCGTCGCCAGACTGTTGGGATTGGCAGTGCCGGTCAGTGTCGCCGCAGTCTTGGTCACATTGCTCACCACACCAGTCGTGGTGATCGGTGGCTGGCCGGTGCCATAGTATCTGGTCAGGGTGAAGTCATAGTTGGAGCCGTTGTAGGACTGACCGGCGACGAGTATCTTGCCGTCGAGTTGCAACGCGACGCTCAGGCCGTAAGAACTGCTGACGCCGATTTGTGTGGTCACCTTGCCCGTGCTGTGGAACCCGGTGTCCAGGCTGCCATTCGTATTGTAGCGTACCACCGCAAAGTCATCGTTGGTGGTGTTGCCGTTGTAAGCATACCCGGCGACCACGATCTTGCCGTCGCTCTGCAAGGCCACCCCGCGCCCGACATCGGCGGCAATGCCCACACCGGTATAGACCTGGCCCGTCCCTCCTCCAAAGCTGCTGTCAAAGCCGCCGTTGCTGTTGAGCCTCCACACCTGAAAATCACTCCCGCCCCCAGCCAGAACAATTTTTCCGTCTGCTTGAATGGCGACGCCATAGACAGGCGCACCACCGCCAGTGCTAAGCCTTCCTGATGATGCAAAACTTGTGTCAAGCGTTCCATCCGCATTCAAGCGCATCGCACCAGTAAGATGGCCGCCACCAAAGTAGCCTGCATAGCCCGCCACCACGATCTTACCATCACCTTGCAAGGCCAGGCAGTAAGCAGCGTCGCCAAACCCGGCGAAACTGTTGGTCGCCAGCCCTCCGCTGGCAAAGCCGTTGTCCAATGACCCGTCAGGATTGTAGCGCAGGACGCCAAACTGGCCGCTGGCGACACCAGCCACAACAATCTTGCCGTCAGGCTGCACCACCACCGCGTTGCCCTCGCTTCCCGCGTTGATGCCTGTGGTCACAAGCCTGCCAGTTCCCGCCGGGCCAAAGCTGGTGTCCGGCGTGCCGTCGGAGTTGTAGCGCGCCACGGCAACAGCGGAACCTGAAACTCCCACCACCACGATTTTCCCGTCGCTTTGCAGAGCCACGCCGCGGCCATAGTCGGTGCTGTTGTTGAAGTCCGTCAGTACCCTGCCCGTGCCGTTGAACGTGGCGTCCAGCGTCCCGTCGCTGTTGAACCGCGCCAGCGCAAAGTCGTAGTTGCTGCCGTTGTGGGCATAACCCACCACCACGATCTTCCCGTCCGGCTGCACCACCATGCCGTTGATCACATCATTGCCAGAACCAACCCCTGTCGCAACCTTGCCGCCCGTGCCGAACGAGGTGTCCAAATTGCCCGGTGTGCCAGAAGCAGTGGTGGAACTGAGAAAGCTGTTTGTGTTCGAAAATGTCCCCGTATTACCGGCTCGATCCGTCGCAGTGGCTTTGACCGTATGCGACCCATCGGCCAGGGCAACCGCTGGGGTATAACTCCATGCTCCGGCACCACTCGTGGTCGCAGTTCCGGTTGCAACGCCATCCAGGTAGATGGTCACTTTCGAAAAAGCCTCTGCTGTTCCACTGATCAGAGGTGGCGCATTGACGGTCACACTGTCATTGGCGGGAGTTGACACCAACGGTGCCGCAGGCGGCACCGTGTCTATCGTGAAAGTGGTCGTGTTGGAGAATGTGAAGGTGTTGTCTGCTGCATCCAGCACTTTGACTGTGTGCACCGCATCTACCAGGACCGTCGAAGGAGTGAAATTCCAGTCACCAGCGGAGCTGGCAACGGTTGAGCCGATGCTGACATCATCAACATACACATTCACTGTGGCACCGGCATTGGATGTTCCGCTGATCACAGGCTGGTTGTTATTTGTGAACGTGCTGTTGATGGGCGAAGTAACGGCGAGATTGTCGAAGGCAAGATACCTGGCCAAGGTGAAGACATATTTGCTGCCGTTGTAGGACTGGCCGGCAACGAGTATCTTGCCGTCGAGCTGCAAGGCAACGCTGTTTCCGTAGGCGCTATTGGTGCCGATGTGGGTGGTCACCTTGCCCGTGCTCTGGAACCCGGTGTCCAGGCTGCCACTGGTGTTGTGGCGAACCACCGCAAAGTCATCGTTGGTGGTGTTGCCGTTGTAAGCATACCCGGCGACCACGATCCTTCCATCACTCTGCAAGGCCACCCCGCGCCCGACATCGGCTGCAATGCCCACCCCGGTGTAAACTTGGCCCGTCCCTCCTCCAAAGCTGCTGTCAAAGCCGCCGTTGCTGTTAAGCCTCCACACCTGAAAATCACCGCCACCACCGGCCAAAACAATTTTCCCGTCTCCTTGGACAGTGACGCCATAGACAGGCGCACCACCGCCAGTGCTAAGCCTTCCTGATGATGCAAAACTTGTGTCAAGCGTTCCATCCGCATTCAAGCGCATCGCACCGGTAAGATGCGCACCGCCAGAGTAGCCCGCATAACCCGCAACTATGATCTTCCCGTCGCCTTGCAAAGCCAGGCAGTACGCAGCATCTCCAAACCCGGCAAAACCAATCGTCGCCAGCCCTCCGCTGGCAAAACCGTTGTCCAATGACCCGTCAGGGTTGTAGCGCAGGATGCCAAACTGGCCGGTCGCAACGCCTGCCACGACAATCTTGCCGTCAGGCTGCACCACCACCGCGTTGCCCTCGCTTCCCGCATTGATGCCTGTGGTCACAAGCCTGCCAGTTCCCGCCGGGCCAAAGCTGGTGTCCGGCGTGCCGTCGGAGTTGTAGCGCGCCACGGCAACAGCGGAACCTGAAACTCCCACCACCACGATTTTCCCGTCGCTTTGCAGAGCCACGCCGCGGCCATAGTCGGTGCTGTTGTTGAAGTCCGTCAGCACCCTGCCCGTGCCGTTGAATGTGGTGTCCAGCGTCCCGTCGCTGTTGAACCGCGCCAGCGCAAAGTCGTAGTTGCCGCCGTTGAGGGTGTGCCCCGCCACCACGATCTTACCGTCTGGCTGCACCACCATGCTCGTCGCCACATCATTGCCCGTGCCAATCGATGCCGTCACAATCCCGCCACTCCCAAACGTCGGATCCAAATCCCCTGGAGCCGCCAGCAGCCGGGCCGTCAGTCCGATCCAAGCCGTGAGGAGCAGCAGCGTCTGGGGATGGGAAATCATCGGAAAGATGAGGTCGGGCGGAGAGGCAGGGTAACCAACCCGCGAATGTTTGTCACGTTGCGTTTCAGCGGAAGAGTACTGTCAGGGCGGGCTCATGGACGTGGATACCTCGGCTGGAGCGGATTGTTACAAAGGCAGTGCCCGGCAAGGATGAAGCGTCGTGTGCGCAGACGCCTGCGGGCATGGAGTGAGGGCCGTCTGGCATCTGATCCAGAATCACAAGATCTGGAACCGCCGCCCCTGCCACGCATCAGGCTGGTCGGACAGTCCTGCGGCAGGACGCCATCGTGTTGTCCTCGCACTCCGAGCGTTGTCTTTGAGGTTGTTGCGCGATGCAGCGCCGCCGCGGCATCTTGCACTGACGAAGTACACGAGTGCGACCGGTGGGAGTCGGGCGACGGGCTGGAGGGTGCGGCGTGCCGCGTCTGCCCGTGCCTTGCCGGTGCCCCGCCGGCGCTTTGCTTTGCCGCGTTGGCAAGCCCCCTGGCGGTCAGGGGGCTTCACCGGCTCGTATTGAGACTTCCCGGGCTCGTATAGTGAAGCCCCCTCGCCATCAGGGGGCTTCATAGCCTCACGTTGGAGCTTCCCGGGTTCGCGCCGGAGCTTCCCAAAATCATTCAGGAAAGCCCCCTCGTCATCAGGGGGCTCCTCGGATTGATTCAGGAGAGCCCCCTTGCCGTCAGGGTGCTTCCCGGGCTCGCGCCGGAGCTTCGCGAAATCATTCAGGATAGCCCCCTCGCCGTCAGGGGGCTTCCCGAAATCGCGCCGTCGTCGCGCAAGCTCATCGGGGAAAGCCCCCTTGCCACAAGGGGGAAGCACCGGGCCTTCCGGCAGGATGCCGCTGGCATCCAAGTCAAGCACGGAGTCCCGTGCTTGCCGCGCCGGGAAGCCGTGCCTGATTGCGCGGCCATGACACGACAGGACTACTACCCCGTTGCGATTCACGAGCAGGTGCTGTGGCTGCGCCACTTCGCGGACACGCTGCCCCAATACATCGGTGTGCTCGCCATCGAAGAGGAGCGAATGCGCGATGGCATCGCCGATGCGTGCTGGCTGGCGTATGTGATCGGACCGTGGCGCACGGAATTGCGTCGCATCGCCCCGGCGGGCACGTCGGCGATTGAGGATGCGCAAACCGGCACCGGTGGCGATCCCATGCAACTCCCCGTTTACCAACTGCCGCCGCTGCCGGAAGGCGTGGTGCCGCGCCCGCCCGGTGCGCTAAAGCGGCTTTTCAAACTCGTCTTCACCATCAAGGTCGTGAAGGGTTACACGGAGGAAATCGGCCGCATGCTGGACATCCTGCCGAAAAAGGACACGGGCGTGTATGCGGTGTCCACCTTCAAGATCAAGGTGCTGCCGGGATCGCCGAATCAAAAGGTCGCCATCCGTTCGTCCAAACACGACCACGACGGTGCCTACATCGAATCCCGCCGTGGCGACGGCGACTGGGAGAAGCTGGCCGTCTCGATGAAACACCTGTTTGAAGACGAGCGTCCCTTGCTGGTGTCCGGCCAGCCCGAATTGCGCGACTACCGTCTGCGCTTCTGGGACAACGGCAAACCCAACGGCGACTGGACCGATGTGGCCACCGTGACAGTGGGTGTGTGAGGAATCATCTGGCGCGCGCAGCAGCCAGAGCTTGCCCACGTCGCGCCAGCGGGCGGGAGCGCGGCGGCTTTTCCCATGCCGCTTTCTCCACACGACATGTTTCGAACCACGAACTAGCCGTCTTCACGCGGGCTGCGATCCTGATCACCGTCCGTCGGGCTGGTATTTGCGTCCGCGAGCGGCTCGCTCTGCCGGCGCAGTTTCCGCAGGTGGCCAAAACCCACGAGCTTGCGGCGCTGCTCGTCCCACAAGCGAAACGTAAGTGATTTCAAACTGGAGAGAAGCGTGATGGGCTTCACTTCCTGGAACATCGGGTCGGCCTTGTGGCAGCGCTCCAGGTTGTAATTCGGAATCCGGGAGCTGAGATGATGAATGTGATGGAAGCCGATGTTGCCTGAAAACCACTGCAGGATTCGCGGCAGCTTGTAGAAGGAGCTTCCCTTGAGCGCCGCCTCCTTGAAGTCCCAGTTCTCGCCACGCTCCCAGTACACATCTTCAAACTGGTGCTGCACATAGAACATCCAGACGCCAACCGCGCCGCCCACGCCCTCGATGGTCAGGTGAATGAGCAGGTAGGACCCAATTCCAAACACCGCGCTCAGCGCCACGGCCACCGCCAGCACCGCCAGGTTCATCCAGTGCACCGACTGGCGCTCGCGCGGACTGGCGTTCGGCGAGGGGAAACGCTGGCCGATGACGAAAAGACAAACGGGGGCGATGCCAAACAGCACGACGGGATTCCGCGCCAGGCGGTAGGCAAAGCGCCTCCACCGCGACGCCTTGAGGTATTCCTCGACGGTCATGGTCCAGACATCCCCGATGCCGCGCCGGCTGAGATCACCAGCCGTGGCATGATGAATGGAATGCTCCCACCGCCAGTGATAGTAGGGCGTCAGCGTCAGCACACCGGTGATGAATCCCACCACGTCATTGGCCCGCTTGGATTTGAAGAACGAGCCATGGCCGCAGTCATGAAAAATGATGAAGATGCGCACCAGGAACAAGCCTGCCAGCCCCGCCATCGCCGCCGTCGTCCACCACGGCCACGAGAGGCTCAAATACATCCCATACCAGAGCAGGACATAGGGACCGAGTGTGTTCACGAGCTGCCAGATGGCCCGGATGCGGGACGGCTGCTGAAAACGGAGCACGATGGCTTTCCACGCGGCAGCGCTTTGGTCACTGTCCGGTCGGTCTGCCGCCGCTGTAATGCAGGAGGTCATTGCATCTCACCTTACATCACCATGAAGCCGGGTAAAGGATGGCCGCTCTTTAGTTTTAGGAGACGCATCTTCAAAAGTCTCCCAAAGTTGGACAAGCCCGTGCCCGGCCATGCTCAAAACGAACCGGCGGCGGATTCCCACCCAGCGCATCATGCCGGAAAAGAACAGGCGATGGCACACACGCCTCAGTCCGCCGCAGGCGGTGCATCCGGTGCTGACTCAGATGCTGGTGCTGCTTCGGAGGCGGTTGCCGCGTTCCCCGCAGCCTCCGGCTCCGCATCATCGGCGACGACGGTGGCGACATCCTGGATGCTTTCACCTTCGCTGAGGTTCATGAGGCGCACGCCTTGCGCATTCCGACCCTGCTCGCTGATGGAGTCGATGCGGATGCGCACGCTCTGGCCTTTGGTGGTCATGAGCATGAGCTCGTCCTTGTCATGCACAGCCTTGGCGGCGACGACTTTGCCGGTCTTGTCGGTGACCTTCATCGTAATGACGCCCTTCCCGCCGCGATTGGTGAGCAGGCGGTATTCATCGAACTCGGTGCGCTTGCCCTGGCCGCGTTCGGAGACGACGAGCAGCTTCGTGCCCGGCTCGTTGGTAAGGCACGCAACGAGGAAGTCGCCGTCATCGAGCGTGATGCCGCGCACACCGGCGGTGGCACGGCCGATCGGACGCAGATTCGGTGATTCAGGATCGTCACCGGTCTCATGGTAGCGGGCGCACATGCCCTCGTGGGTGACGAGGCAGATCTCCTTGTTGCCGTCGGTGAGCACGACATCGACGAGGTCGTTGCCCTCGTCGAGCTTGATGGCGATAATGCCGTCCTTGCGGTAGTTCTTGAACTCCTCGAGCGCGGTCTTCTTCACCGTGCCGTCCTTGGTGGCGAAGAGCACATACTTGTCCGCGGCCCACATGGCCTCGTCCTCCGGTCCCTGCGCGGCGAGACGCAGCACGGCGGCGATTTTCTCCTCCGGGCGGAGATTGAGCAGGTTTTTGATGCTGCGGCCCTTGCCGGTGCGCGGCGCCTCGGGGATCTGATACACGCGCTCAACATACATGCGGCCCGTGTTGGTGAAAAACAGCAGGAAGTCGTGCAGTTGCGCGCTGAACAGACGCTCGACGAAGTCGGCGGCCTCGTCCTCTCCCTGTGCCTCGCGGGTTTCCATGCCCTTGAGCCCCTTCCCGCCGCGACCCTGCACGCGGTATTCGGCGGTGGCGGTGCGCTTGATGCTGCCGAGGTGCGTCATGGTGACGACCGTCGTCTCGTTCGGAATGAGGTCGATGCTCTGGATCTCGCCCTCGACGGACTCGATGCGCGTGAAGCGCGGCGTGGCGTGCTTGAGCTTGATGGCCTGCAGCTCGTCCTTGATGATCTGCAGCACGCGGATTTCGCGGGCGAGGATGTCCATCAAATCGCGAATGCTGGTGAGGATCTCGTCGTAGTCGGCCTTGATCTTGTCGCGCTCGAGTCCGACGAGCTGGTAGAGGCGGAGTTCGAGGATGTCATCGACCTGCTTGTCAGTGAAGACGTAGCGGTCGCCCTGGATGCTGGCCTGGCCACGGATGAGAATGCCAAGCTGCTCGGCGGTGGCGATGCTGAAGTTGTAGGCCTTCAACTGCGCACGGGCGTCGTCCCGCGTGCGGCTGTCGCGGATGATCTTGATGAAATCGTCGAGGTGGCCGAGCGCGAGGAGCTGCGCCTCCATCTTCTCCGCCTTCTGTTCCGCCTGCTTCAAAAGATAACGAGTGCGGCGGATGATGACCTCGCGGCGGTGCTCGATGTAGCACGCGATGGCGTCCTTCATGCTCAGCACACGCGGCTTGCCGCCGTCGATGGCCAGCATGTGGATGGAGAAGCTCGTCTCCAGTGCGGTGTGCTTGTAGAGATTGTTCAGCACGACCTGCGAGCGCGCGTCGCGCTTCAGGTCGATGACGACGCGGGTGTTTTCGTCGGACTCATCACGGACGCTGCTGATCTCGGCGATGATCTTCTCGTTGGCGAGTTCAGCGATGCGCTTCACCAACTCCGCACGGTTCACATTGAACGGGATCTCCGTGATGATGATCTGCTCGCGGTTGCCATTCTCGACGACCTCCGCCTGACCACGGATGCGCACGGCGCCGTGACCGGTTTCCATGTATTCGCGGATGCCCGCAGTGCCCTGAATCACGCAACCCGTCGGGAAATCCGGCCCCTGGATGAACTGCATCAGTTCGCCGCAGGTGATCGCCGGATTGTCCACCTGCGCGCACACGGCATCGACGACCTCACCTAGATTGTGCGGCGGCATGTTCGTGGCCATGCCGACGGCGATGCCTGTGCCGCCGTTCACGATGAGATTCGGGAACGCCGCCGGGAAGACGGTCGGCTCGGTGAGACGTTCGTCGTAGTTCGGCACGAAATCGACGGTCTCCTTGTCCATGTCGGACATCAGAGTGCCGCCGAGGTGCGTCATGCGCGCCTCCGTGTAACGCATGGCGGCCGGAGGGTCACCTTCCACCGAACCAAAGTTCCCCTGCGGATCGATCAACGGCTCTCGCATCGCCCACGGCTGGCCCATGTGGACAAGCGTCGGATAAATCACCGCCTCACCGTGCGGATGGTAGTTACCGGACGTATCGCCCGCAATCTTCGCACACTTCATGTGCTTCTTCGGCGGATACAGCGACAGCTCATGCATCGCATACAAGATGCGCCGCTGTGAGGGCTTCAATCCATCGCGCACGTCCGGAAGCGCACGCGAAATGATGACGGACATCGAGTAGTCGAGGAAGCTATTCTTAACTTCGTCAGCGACTGAAATCGGGCGGGTGTTGGGTTCTTGCATGAGCGGAAAAGAGACTAGGCGCGGGAGAGGGCGTTGGCGGAAACGAAGATGTTGCGGATGCGAAATTCGACCGGGCTCTCCTGTAGCAGCACAGCCTTAAGTTTTGGAGTTCTGGCGGCGAAGAAAGGTTTCTCCAGCGACCTGGCGGAACCTTTGGCCCAGTCGGGTGCTGGCAGTCCTTGCTCATGTGCCAGCGTGGCAGCCACAGAGGCCAGATAGGCATCAGCGACACCTTCATCCTTCAAGACCGGACTCAATGAGGGCGGTTCTTTAATGATGAGTCGCATGTCAGGCTCATGTCGAAATTGATCCAGAAAGTCACGTACAGCATAGCCAAAGTCACGGGCGCTCGTGACATTCGCGACACAATCAGAAAGAGGAATGACCTTTGCTGCAGGCATGAGGTTACGGCTGTGCAAGTTCCTCCACAGCTTCAATGATGAAATACTGTGTCTTCACCGGAAGACGGTCGGCGGGATAAAACCGTTGAACGATCTCGATCACTTGTTCCGCGGACATCAAACCAAGATGCCGGCACAGAACCTGCACGTCCGCTTTGTCTCCTGAATGGTCCAGCGCATCGGAGCGGGCTGCGAGGCATTTCATGGCGAGAAGATAGGCGGGGGTCGGGCAAAACAGTCTCAGATGACTGAACTTGGGCAATCCCTCACTGGTCAGCTCAGGCTGGGCGGAAACGTAACCTTTGACCCCGTCATTCAGCCACGAAGCTGGAAGCTGCATTTCCTCGGCAACTTCGTTTGCGGCAGCCATCAGTTCGCTTTTCGGGACCATGATGGCATCAACATCCCTGGTGCTCTGCCGCGCATCATAAACCAATGCCATGACCGCTCCGCCAAAAAGACAAAGCTCTCCCTGCATCTCACGAGCGGCCAGCTTGTCGTTAAGCAACGACAAGGCGGCATGTATATCCTTGGGTTCGAGGTGTGTCATTGTTCCATGGAAAAAATGATGGCAAAGCCAGCCGGAGCGGACGTCACACATCAAGGTTTCTCACATTGAGCGCATTCTCTTCGATGAAGTGTTTCCGTGGCTCGACCACGTCTCCCATGAGGATGGTGAAGATGCGCTCGGCTTCGTGGGCGTTCGTTTCGTCCAGCTTGATCTGGAGCAGCGTGCGCTTGTTCGGGTCCATGGTGGTCTCGAAGAGCTGCTTGGCGTTCATTTCACCCAGACCTTTGAAGCGCTTGATTTCCATGCCGCGTTTGCCGATTTCCATGACCTTGTCGAGGATGCCGGGGATGCTGAAGACGGGATGCACTTTGGCATGCTCGCCGTCGCCTTCGATGATCTCGAACAGCGGCTTGTCCTGGCTGCTGAAATGATCGACGTGCAATCCAAGCTCGTCGAGCTGCTGGAAGCGACGCTTCATGCCGTGCGCCTCGTGAATCTCGATCAAGCGTGCGCGACGGGTTGTTTTCGCCGTGGTGCCGTTGCCATTGGCCTCGGCCGGTGCGTCGGGCTTGGCAAAGAGGTGCAGATCGTTGTTGTCGCGGGCGAAGGCAGCAAGCTGCTCGTTGCCGAGAAAATAACGCACGGATGCTTCGTTGCCGTCGCGGATCATCACCAAGTAATGCGGCAGGTTGCCGGTGGCTTCGTCGCGGGCCTGGAGGTAACTTTCAAAGTCACCGCCGTGACGACGGATGATGTCAGCGAATTTGGCCAGCGGCACGAGCAGGTCGAGAATCGATTTGAGACGGTCGGCTTCGATCTTGCTGCCGTCACTCATGTTGCGCAGGCTGATCTCACCGGAGCCGAGTTCGAGCAGGATGGCGTCCATCTCGGCGTCGCTCTGCACGTATTCCTCGCGCTTCTTGCGCGTCACCTGATACAGCGGCGGCTGCGCGACATAGATGTGCCCACGCTTCACAAGTTCCGGCATCTGGCGGAAGAAGAACGTGAGCAGCAGCGTGCGGATGTGACTGCCGTCCACGTCGGCGTCGGTCATGATGACGATCTTGTGGTAGCGCAGCTTCTCGATGTTGAAGGAGCCCTCCACGTTGCTGTCACCACCGATGCCGGTGCCGATGGCGGTGATCATCGTCTGGATTTCCTTGTTCTGGAGCACTTTCTCGAGGCGTGCCTTCTCCGTGTTGATCAATTTACCGCGAAGCGGGAGGATCGCCTGGTTGTGACGATTGCGACCCATCTTGGCGGAGCCACCGGCGGAGTCACCCTCGACAATGAACAGCTCGGTCTTCGCCGGATCACGTTCGGAGCAGTCCGCCAGCTTGCCGGGCAGACCGCCGCTGCTCATCGCGTCTTTGCGGATCGCTTCGCGGGCCTTGCGAGCAGCTTCGCGTGACTTCGCGGCGATGATGATGTTCTTGATGACCTCGACCGCTGTGTCGGGATTCTCGTCAAAGTAGCGCAGCAGGCCCTCATACACGACGGAGTTCACCACGCCTTCGACTTCGCCGTTCACAAGCTTCACCTTTGTCTGCGAATTGAAGCGCGGGTTCGGCAGCTTCACACTGAGCACGCAGATCAAGCCTTCACGGCAGTCATCACCCTCGATGTCAGGCAGCTTCTCTTTGAAGGCCTTCGGGTTGTTGTTGATGTACTGCTTCACCGCCTTGGTGAGCGCGGTTTTCAAGCCGCTGTAATGCGTGCCACCGTCCGGATTCGGAATCGCGTTGGCAAAGCAGAGCGTCTGCTCGCTAAGCCCCTTGTTGTACTGAAGCACGCAGTCCACGAGGATGAACTTCGGCTTGTCATCGATCATGATCTCGCGACGTCCCGCAAGCGCGATCGGCTCAGGATGCACCTTGTCCTTGTCCGCGCCCATTTCGCGCACGAACTGCTTCACGCCCTCGGTGTAGAGCAATGTTTCCGTGCGAGCCGGTGTCACACGCTCGTCGGTGACGGTGATGTTGATGCCGGGATTGAGGAACGCGAGTTCGCGCAGACGAACCAGCAGACGGTCAAAATTGAACGTCGTGGTGATCGTGAAGATCGTCGCGTCCGGGAAGAATGTGATCTTCGTGCCGGTGCGCTTCGGATCGTCGAGATCGCCGAGAACGGTGAGCGGCTCGGTCGTGATGCCGCGCTCAAAGCCGATGGCGTGGATCTTGCCATCGCGATAGACCTCGCACTTGAACCAGTCGGAGAGCGCGTTCACGCACTTCGCGCCGACGCCGTGCAGGCCGCCGGAGAACTCATATGCTCCGTCGCCGAACTTGCCGCCTGCGTGCAGATTCGTGAGCACGAGTTCGACCGTGGGGATGCCCTTGGCATGCATTTCGACCGGAATGCCGCGTCCATCGTCCTCGACGCTGAGCGAGCCATCGGTGTGAATGGTGACGCTGACGTTTTTGCAATTGCCCGCGAGATGCTCGTCGATGGAGTTGTCCACCACTTCAAACACGCAGTGGTGCAGGCCGCGCTCATCGGGATCGCCGATGTACATGCCCGGTCGAAGGCGGACGGCCTTCAGGCCTTCGAGATGCTGGATTTGTTCGGCACCGTATGCCTGGCCTGCGGCCACATGCGTGGTGCTATGAAGGTCGTTGTTGTCGTCTGACATGAGTCTGTTCTGGCGGGTGTTCCATCGACTGAGTCCGTCCAAAAAACCGCTACCGGAAACGTGCTCGATGAAGGTGCTTTCAGACTAGCGAGATGGGGGGGCGAGCAAAGCATTTTTTGCCTCGAAGTGTGTTCTTTTTTGCTTCGTCAAACACCTCATTTCGACATGTGCAAAACGGCAGAAAAAAGCCCGCCTGACCGGACGGCCAGGCGGGCTTGGAAAAACACCCACTGTGGGCTTATTGTTTCTTCACCTTGAAGCTGCGGAAAACGACCGGATCGCTGTGGCCAGCGAAGCCGATGAAGCCCTTCGTGTGATCGAGGCCCTTTGGCGGATGCGCGATCTGGCTGCGGTCGAAGGTGTCGATGTCCACATCGAGAATCTTGGTGCCATTGAGCGTGACCTTGATCTTCTGTCCCTGGACTTCGATTTGCTCGAAGTTCCACTCTCCCACCGGGCGCAGGTAGCCGTGCTTCGCTCCGACACAGTGGTAGAGTGAGCCGTGATATTGATAGGGTTCGAGCCCCTTCTTCCCGGCGGCGGCTTGTTTCGCGTTATAGCCATCGCTGTCGATCACCTGGAGTTCGAGACCATCGGAGGCAGAGTGGCCACCGAGCGGGGTGCGCAGGGCGATGCCGTTGTTGCCTGCGGGCGGAAGCTTGAATTCGACGCGGATGATGCCGTTTTCGAATTCGTCCTTCGTCAGCAGGTCGCCGCCCTTCCCTGGTTTGCAGGTGATCGCGCCATCGACGACTTCATAGCTGTCCACCGCCCCCTGCCAGTCGCTCAAGTCCTTGCCGTTGACGTATTCCTTGAAACCCTCCTCGGCCCAGTTGCCTTCGAGTTCCTTGTTGGCTTCTTCAGACGGAATCTCGCGGATGTAAACATTGCGCCAGCGGATTTCACTGCCGTGCGTCTGGAGCTGGATCGGGCCTTTGGCAAAGGCGGGATCAGGGAACCAGCCGTTGGGCATTTTCTCCTCGGGTTTGTCCTTCGCCTTGTCGTCCTTTTTGCCGTAGGCCAGATAACCCGACTTCCGGTTCGCGAAGAAGTTTTCCAGAACCGCGTTCTTCACGACGACCTCGCCGTTGAAGGTCACGGTCACACGTTCGCCGATCATCTTGATGTGGAAGGTGTTCCATTCGCCGAACGGCTTGTCCATGCGCTTGAGCGGATACTTGCCCTCCTCGTTCTTGTTGTTCCAAAGAGCGCCGGAGCCTTTGTCCGCGCCGAGCTTGAACTTCGCCTCCTCGGTGTAGTCCCAGATCTGCACCTGCGGAATGCCGCGCAGATAGATGCCGCTGTCACCGAGCGGAAGCATCTTGTAATCCACCCAAAGTTCGAAGTCGCCGTAGTCCTTGTCGGTGGTGAGGTACAATCCTTTGCCGTCGTTCACCAGCTCGCCGTTCTCGACCTTCCAATGCGCGTTGAGGTGGTCGCCTTTGTCGTTGCCCTTCGCGTCGAGAAGACCGCCGTCGATGGACTTCTTCTTGTAGGCGGCCTGCTCCTCGGGCGTCATTTTCCAAAGGTCATTTGGATCCTGCGTGCCCCAGCCATACCAGCCGGAGAGATCTTTGCCGTTGAAAAGGGCGGTGAAGCCTTCCGGCGGCGTGTTGTTTTCCGCCGCGCCGGCCAGCGAGATGGCCGCGAGCATCCAAGTCAGGGTGAGAGTGTGTTTCATGGTTGATTGAGGACAAAGGAGTCGCCCGCCGCGCACGGCATCTTTCAATCAATCCTCGGGGACGACTTTCCGCTCGACACCCATGGTGAAAACGAGACGGTTTGCTTCATGAAACCACTTGTCAGCGCGCTGATCATTTCTCTGTGCACTCTGTCGCTTCATGCCCAGGCGCCTTCAGCCGAGGAAGCCGCCGCGGGAGCCAAGGCGTTGTTGCAGCGGATGTTCGGCCAGGACTGCAGCCAGGAAGAACTGCTGTCTCTCGCCAAGGAGGCCAACAAAGCCGGGATTCCACGCCAGCAGATCATCGAGGCCAAGCTCGTCTGGGGACTTCGCCACCAGGACACTGCCTTTCTCATGAAAATCCTGCCGGAGGTCGAAATCCTGGCATCCAGCTTCGACGCAGCGAATGCCGCCGCCATTCCCAACGTGGAGGCTGTCAAATCCTTCATTGCCTACATCAAGGCACTCAAGGCAGGCGATGCGAAGGATGCAGCCGGCTTCAAACAAAACATCCTGGAGGCGATCTGGCTCAATCCTCAGCAAGCGCAGGTCTTCCTGCAATCGATCGACAAATTTCGCCGGGAAATGATCATGGAGACGCTCATCGTTGATTTGAAGATCCCCCTCACGAACTCGACCGGCGAGGCCACCACATTGCACGATCAACTCGGCGGGAAAAAGGCCCTGCTGCTCGACTTCTGGGCCTCCTGGTGTGGCCCGTGCATGAACCTCATGCCTGCGCTCAAAAAGAAAGCGGAAACGCTCGCTCCACATGGTGTCGTCGTCGCGGCAATGAACAAGGACGACCAGGACGCGGAATCCATCGCCGAACGCATCCGCAAGGAACAGAACGCCACCCTGCCCTGGCTCGTCGAGCCTCCCGACCGCCCTTATTCGAAGGTTCTCGACATCAATTCCATCCCCCGCATGATCCTGCTGTCCCCCGACGGCAAGGTTCTCTTCAATGGCCATCCCGAGGATCCGGCGCTGTGGGCGGCGCTCAAGAAGCTCGATCCCGGGATCGAAGCGCCTTGAGAACCGTTTCAAGTTTCAGATTTAAAGTTTCAAGTTGCTTCGGAGACACTCGACGAACTTGAAACCTGAAACCTGAAACCTGAAACTTTAAACTTGGAACTCACCCGATGATGGGCGGCTGGAAATTGAGCAGTTCGATCTCCACCGCGTGCTTCCGCTCCGGCAGCAGTTCCACCACGCTAATGCTGCCGTATTCGATGTTGAAGTGAGCCATGCGTGCCAGGGGCCATTCGAGCAGCAGGGCGATCATCACGCGGATGATGCCGCCGTGGCAAAACACGGCCGCCTTCTGATGTGGATGCGCGTGGATGATGCGCAGCAGGCATTCCTGCACACGAGTCTTCAAACTTTCGATGGCTTCACCGTTCGGAATGCTGTTGGCCTCGATGATCTCGAGCCAGTCGAATGCGCTCACGCCGAAGATCGACTGCACTTGATCCCAGCGATGCCCGGTCCAGTCGCCAAAATCCATTTCGCGCAGTCCCGGCATCAATTCCGGCTCCATCCCGCGCTGCTTCGCAGTCGGCGCGAGCGTTTGCTGCACACGCAGCATCGGGCTCGCATAGATCTTGTCCAGCTTCGTGTCCTTCAGCCACGCGGCCATGGCCTCCGCCTGTTTCAATCCCAGCGGTGACAGCGCCATGTCAATGCGCGAGCCGCCGAAGACCTTGTGATACTTCTCCTCCACCTCGCCGTGACGGATGAGATAGAGCTGCGTGGGATGATTCGGGAGGTGGGCTTTCACGCTCTGTCTATGAAACAGCTCCCGAATCGAGGCAAGGCGGGAAAGAACAACGATCCGCGCCCGGTAATCTCCAAAATCAATCCAACGCGCCACTCATGGACACGCCTCCTCTGCCCCGCCGTCGTGAATTTCTCCAAACCGCCGGCCTCAGCGCGCTTGGATGGCCGCTGATGCAAAGTTGGTTGGGCTCCACGACCACAGCGTATGCACAATCAGCCACGGCAAACCCGGCGAAAGCAGTTCTCGAACCACTGAACCGCTTCCCACGCATGCAGCAGGAGTGGCTCGTACGCGAGGTGCGTGCAGCGGAGATGCGCGGCAATGCACGTCGCGATGCGTTGAAGACGAAGGTGGATGCCGAGGCGTATGTGAAGTCTGTGCAAGAGCGTATCCGCGCCTGCTTCGGCCCGTTGCCGGAGAAAACACCGTTGAATGCGAAGGTGACGAAAACTTTGGAGCGCGACAGTTACCGCATCGAGAACATCCTTTTCGAGAGCCGGCCGAACTACCACGTCACCGGCAATCTCTATCTGCCCAAGGATCGCAAGCTGCCTGTGCCGGGCGTCATCGGCGTCTGCGGTCATTCGCTCAATGGGAAAGCCGAGAAAGCCTATCAAAGCTTCGCGCAGGGACTCGCACGTCAGGGCATGGCGTGCTTTCTCATCGATCCCGTCGGCCAGGGGGAGCGCTTTCAGTATTTGAATGAGAAGCTCGGCTCGCGTCTCGGCGGCGGCACCACGGAGCACAATCAAATGGGCGCGCCGCAAGCGCTTGTCGGGGAGTTTCTTGGCACCTGGTTCGTGTGGGATGGCATGCGCGCGCTTGATTACCTGCTCACGCGTGGCGAGATCGATCCGCAGCATCTCGGCGTGACTGGGAATTCCGGAGGCGGCACGCAAACGACGTGGCTTTGCGGCATGGAGCCGCGTTTCACGATGGCTGGGCCGTCGTGCTTCGTCACCACCTTCCGTCGCGACGCCGAAAACGAGCTGCCGCAGGACATGGAGCAATGCCCGCCGCGCGTTTTGGCCCATGACCTCGATCACTGTGACTTTCTCGCGGCCATGGCGCCGAAGCCCGTGATCATCATGGCGCAGGAGAAGGACTACTTCGACGCCCGTGGCTCGGCGGAGACTTACGAACGGTTGAAGAAGCTCTACACGCTGCTCGGCAAGCCGGAGAACATCCAGCTTCACATCGGCCCCGATCCACACGGCTACACGCAGCCGAACCGCGAGGCGATGTATCGCTTCTTCGGCAAAGTCACCGGCGCTCCCGCGGCAGCCAAAGAACCTGAGATCACCCTCGAAAAGGACGAAGACCTGCTCTGCTCTCCAAAAGGCCAGGTCGCGGCGATGGGATCACGCACGCTGATGTCGTTCACAAGCGACAAGGCGGCAGCGCTGGCGAAGAAACGCGGTGCTCCGCGTGGCAAGGCACTGCAGAGGGCAATTCGCGATGTCTTGAAGATGCCAGCGTTGCCTGACTCGCCGCCGGATTACCGCATTCTGCGCTCCGTGGGCCAGCGTCAGTATCCCACCAAGGCTTACTGCGCTTACGCGGTGGAAACGGAGCCGATGATTCATGCGCTCGTCACGCGTTTGAGCGATGAAACACTCACCTCGCGACTGCCCCGCGGCCAGAGCAAGGCCCTGCTCTACATTTCGCATCGCTCCGCGGATGCCGAGGTGCGAAGCGATCCCTTCGTGCAGGAACTCATCCAATCGGCCCCCTCCACTGCCATCTTCGCCTGCGATGTGCGCGGCATCGGCGACTCGCAGCCCGGCACCTGCGGTGCGAACACTTTTCTCAGCCGCTACGGCAGCCACTACTTCTACTCAGCCTACGGCCTTATGCTCGACAAGCCCTTGCTTGGTCAGCGTGTCTTCGACCTATTGCGCGTGATCCAACTTTTTGCCTCCACCGGACACACGGAGATTCATCTCGCCGGACAAGGCTGGGGCGCAGTGCCAGCCACGCTCGCCGCCGTGCTCAGCAGCGATGTGAAACAGGTCACGCTGAAGCACGCGCTCACCTCTTTTCAAGATCTTGCCATCCACGAGGACCAGCAATGGCCGAACGCCTTCATGCTGCCGCATGCACTGGAGCACCTCGACCTTCCCGATTGCCATGCCGAGTTGGAAAACCGCGATCTCCGGCTCATCGAGCCGTGGGGTGCCGCCGACGGCATGAAATGATGCTTCACCCAACCCATACCATGCAAACCCAGCTCAAGATCAAACTCTCCCTCTTCATGTTTCTCCAGTATTTCATCTGGAGCACGTGGTACATGACGCTCGGTGCCTACCTCGGCACTTTGCAATTCAGTGGTGAGCAAATCGGCCTCGCATATGGAGCGTTTGCATGGGGAGCCATCCTGTCGCCCTTCATCGTCGGTTTGATCGCCGACCGCTTCTTTGCTTCCGAGAAAATCATCGCGGTGCTCGGCATTGCGGGTGGTCTGGTCATGCTGGTGATTCCACGCCTGCACACCTTTGGTAGCGTATACCCGGCTCTCATCCTCTACTGCACGCTCTACGCGCCGACGCTCGCGCTGGGAAATTCGCTTTCCATGACGCATCTGGCCGATGCGAAAAAGGATTTCCCCTTTGTGAAGATTTTCTCAGCTATCGGCTGGATCGCCGGTGGTGTGGCGATCAGCCAATTGAAAGCAGAGCAGTCATCGCTGCAATACTACTTGGCGGGCGGCACCTCGATGGTCTTCGGTCTTTTTGCACTCACACTGCCGCACACCCCGCCAAAAAAGCAGGGCCAGAACGTGCCGTTGGGCGAGGTTCTCGGTCTGGACGCGCTGTCGCTGCTAAAGAAGCCGACCTTCGCCATCTTCATCCTCTGCATGTTCCTCATCTGCATCCCGCTGTATTTCTATTTCGTCAACTTGGGCACCTATCTCACGCAATTGGAATGGGTGGACTGGGCGCAGAAAATGACGCTGGCGCAGGTCTCGGATGTCATCTTCCTCCTCCTGCTGCCGGTGATGCTGAAGAAACTCGGCTACAAGAAAACCATCTTCCTGGGCATCCTGGCCTGGGCCACACGTTACTTCCTGCTCAGCGCGAGCGCGTCCAGCACCGGCACCGTGCTCATCTTTGGTGCCATCTTGCTGCACGGCATCTGCTACGACTTCCTTTTCATCGCCGGCCAGCTCTACGTGGACAGTGAGGCCAATGAACGCATCCGTGGTGCGGCGCAGGGTCTCATCGCCATCATCCTGTGGGGCTTTGGTTCACTCGTCGGCACCTACCTGGCAGGTTCTCTGAGAGACAAGCACCCGCTGGCCACCCCAAAAGGTGCTGTTACCCACGACTGGTCAGCCATCTGGGCCACGCCTGCGTGGATTGCGGTCGGCGTGCTGGTGGTGTTTGTGATCTTCTTTCGCGAACCGCGGAAGCCTGCGTCCGACCAGAAATGAATGTTTGCAGAGTGATGGTTGACAGCCGGATGTGGAAACATTCCAGTTCACAGACCCCCAGCGTTCAAGCTGGCAATCATCCACTCCCATCATGAAGGCATCCCTCCTGCTTTTGTTTGCGCTCCTGTCTCTCACCCAGCTTGCGGCGGCTGACCAGTCACTGGTCTATCCCGAAAAGGACTCGCTGATCAGTTTTTCAGTGCCCGACAATTGGAAAGCCGAGTTCAAGGACGAAAGCCTGTTCGTCACCCCACCCGGCGACGAAAGCGTGATCATAGAAGTCATGGAGATGGAAGCCGGAGTGGATGACGCTGAAGGCGCGATCAAGGAGGCCAAGGCCACCATGGACGACTTCAAAAACATGAAGTACGACGAAATTCAAAAGGGTGAAACCAACGGTCTCGGCATCATGATCCTCAACGCACAAGGCGAGGATGCCGATGGCAAGGCGAACATCAACCTCGTGCTCCTCTCCAAGCCGGGCCTCAAGAACTTCATCCTGCTTTCCTGCATTTCCTCCCAGGTGGGGAGCGAGAAGCATGGTGCTGCCATCGGCAGCCTGCTGGGCTCACTCAAGGCCAGATAATCCTCTTCACGACTTGCCATGAACCGACTCTCTATTCTCTCCTTCGCCCTTGCCTTGACCGTCATCCCCGCGCAGGCGGACCAGACGATCAGTTATCCCGAAAACAACCCCGTTTTTTCGATCTCTTTCCCGGATGGCTGGAAGGTCGAGGCCGGTGAGTCCGTCTCTGCCTCGTCGCCTGACGACTTGGTGAACATGGAACTCATCGCACTGGAGGCCGAGGCACTCGATGGCGCCATCGACATGGCGAAAGAATCACTCAACGAGGAGTTGAAGGACATCAAATTCCTTGGTGAGCCTGAGGAAGGAGAACTCAACGGCATGAAGGTCACCTTCCTCAACGGCCAGGTCACGGTGGAAGGCGTGAAGATGGCCGTAAACTGCGCGTTGTTCGTCCCGAAGCAGGCCAAAACGTTCTTCATGCTCTTCAATCTCGTCCCGCTCGATGCGTTGAAGCAGCATGGCGACGATGTGTCGAAAGTGCTGAACTCGATCAAGGCCAAATAAGCCTTTCGTGAGCACAGGCCGACGGTTACGGACCTGAGCGCAATTCGTTTCTCCATGGACCCAGCGTCATGAAACCCGTCCTGCTCGCCTCCCTCCTCTCAGCTCCACTGCTTCACGCCGAGGTTGCTTTTGAGCCCTGGTCGTTCACTGAGAAAGACCTCTTTCCCAGCGCCATCGTCTCCACCGCCACGGTCGATTGGAATGGCGACGAGCAGATTGCCGAGGACAAGAAGACCGAGGATGACCCCAAGCTGCGCAAACGCGACATTCCCGTCTATGGCGATGAAAATGGCTGGCTCGGTGTCGAATTAACGGAACTGCCCAAGGGCAGCGAAGTGGAGGTCGAAATCGCCATCGAAGGCTTCATGAAGCCGTCAAAATGGAAAGGCCGGATCGGCAAGACAACCCGCGAGGGAGAGGCGAGGGTGTTTCCGAAAGCGGCCTGGGATTACACAGCCCTGCTCAAAGTGCGCCAGCAACGTCCTGTCACCGTCAGTTTCAAAGTCACGGTCGATGGTGACGCGCTGGGAGACGAAAACGAGACCTGCATCCTGAAGTCCCTCAACGACTGCCCGTTTTACGTCATCTGGGATGAGGATGGGGAAGACGTGGACGATTTTTCCTACCTCTTCGCGGCTTATGTGAATGAAAACCATCCCGTGGTCGATGAGGTCTTGAAGGAGGCTCTCGACAGCGGACTGGTGGACAGTTTCGACGGCTACCAGTCCGGAGATCCCAAGCATGTCATGTTGCAGGTGTTCGCCATCTGGAATGCCCTCCAGCGCCGCGGCATCAAATACAGCGACATCTCCACGACCACCCCCAGCAAGTATGTGGTCAGCCAGAGCGTGCGATTCCTCGACCAGTCCATCCGTTCCAGCCAGGCCAATTGCGTGGACGGAAGCGTGCTGATGGCCTCCATCCTGCGCAAAATCGGGCTGGAGTCTTATCTCGTCATGGTTCCCGGTCACTGCTTCCTCGCCTTTGACTCCGGCAAGGGGAAGAAAGCCAGACGCATCGGCCTGGAGACGACCATGCTCGGCAACAACGACCTCAAGCCCATCAAGGAGCTGGAATCGCTGCCACGCCAGGCCATGCTCCGTGAGTTTCAGGACTCGTACAAAACCTTCAGCCATGCCGTCCTCACCGGCAATGCCACGCTGAAGGAGCATGCTGACGAGTTTGAGAGCGCGGACGATCCTGACGTGCAGATTATCTCCATCTCGGAAGCCCGCGAGCTGGGCATCACGCCTCTCGCTTCGCCCGAGGAGAAGTGAGTGACGCAGCCCCGCTCCAGCGGATACAAGTCGGACCACCTGAAAAGCAAAAGCGCATGACCTGCCGGTCATGCGCTCTGATTTCAGCATTCCGGAGCTTTACGGCTCAGCAGCAGCCTTCACAGCAGTCCGCGACGCCGTCGTCATCATCGTCCTCGTCCATTTCTTCCTCCTCGTCGTCTGCGTCTTCTTCGTCATCGACGCCATCGCCGTCGTCATCGCCATCCTGGTCGTCGGCGATGCCGTCATTGTCATCATCTTCGTCCTCCTCGTCGGCGATGCCGTCACCATCTTCATCATCGGCGTCGTCTTCAACTTCCTCAAACAGGCTGTCCTCATCTTCCTCCTCGTCGATTTCCTCGTCGATGGCTTCCTCGTCCTCCTCATCGACTTCGGTGGCCGATTCCTCGCTGTAGGACTCGACAGACTCCTCATACTGTGTCTCCTCGGTCTCGGTGATGGAAGAAACAATGGAGGTCTCCTCGTAATAGGCGCCGTAGTTGGTGATGCTGATGGAGTAGTAGTCCCAGCCGTCATAATAGGTCCAGGCGGATCTGCCAAACAGCGCGCCCATCGCATTGGCCAGCGGCGTCAGCACCGACCAGCTCTTGTAATACTCCGGATAGTAGGCCTTCGTGATGTTGCTGTAGGCGGCCAGCGCGTTTTGCAGGCGGCCCCACTGATACTGGTACTTCGCATAGGCAGCGCGGTCTTCGCCTTCGATCGCCACCAGTTGCTCCACCAGTGCGATGATGTCCTGGATCATGCGCATCTGGTAGGACTTCGGCTTCGCCGTCGCCGCGACTTTCTCCAGGTTGCCCAGCAAAGTGTCAAGCTGCGCGCCTGATTTCTCGATCATCGCCAGTTCCGCGTCGGTGATCTTGCCCTTCTTGCCGCCTCCCTTTTTCAACAGCGCCACGGATGGGCCGAAGTGCGTCAAATACATTTCATAGGCGCTGGAGAGGGATTTCACGCCACGACCCACCTGGGACTTCGGGTGCGCACCGCGGATGATGCCCCACGTCGCGGCCAGTTCAGTCAGACCACGGCCCGTGTTGTCCAGCCCCTTGAGCATGTCCGGGCTCTTGCTTTCCAAGCCCGCCTCCATCAGGTCAATGCCTTCGATGATCGTCTTCAAGGAGGTCCAGAACGGCACCGCCTGTTTTGATTTCGGGCTGATGTCCTTGGAGTTCTTCACGATGAAGACCACCGATGCCTTCATGTCGTTCACGAGCGAGGCTGCCGTGGGCGGACTGCCCTTCTTGTTGTTGCCCTTGGCATGCAGGTGGGTGCCCTGTAGTGCCATAAGGCTCAGACTCGACATCAAAGCAATGGTGCGGAGGAGAGTGACTGGGTATTTCATACGTTGGGTGGATTAGACTGGTTCGGATGCGTCAAAAAGACGGAAGGCCGCTTTTACATCGCAGTCACAGCAGATGTCACTCCTTTTTGGAAACATTTTTCATCATCCGCCCATCATGCGAAACAAGCGGCCGCACGGACTCTCAGCGCAGTTTTTTCACCTCGCGCACATGCTTCAAGGCCGCCTCCTGCATGAACTTGGAGGCACCTGGTGTGTTGGTGTGACCGGCAAGGACATCGGTGTGAATCGACTTGGGAATCGTGAGCGCATTGCAGGCAGCATACACACTGGTGGGCGGACACGTGGTGTCGATGAAGCCGACGGTGACCGCCGCTCCCCGGCACTTCGCACGAGTGGCAAAGTTGACGCAATCAAAGTAGCGCGCCGTTTGCAACGCGGCGGCGTCGGGTTTGCCATCGGAATCGAGCGGCACGAGTTTCGGCCAGCCGCTGATGCGGCCTGCCTGGCTTCCCGTGTGATCGCACCCTGCGGGCACGCCCGCACAAAAAAACGAGACGCGTTCATCGAGTCCTGCCGCTGCAAACGCCTGGAAGCCACCCTGGCTGCTGCCATAGACGATCAGCGTCCTGCCGTCCCACTCGGGTTGGGCGGTAAGAAAATCAATCGCCCGGATGAGGCGCAGAAACATGCCTTTGAAGTAGCACTCCTCGCGATTTTTGCTGCCCACAGTGCGGTAGTCCTTCAACTCACCGGCAGCGAGCGCATCGTAAAACTCCTTCGGCTTCCCGTTCGGAAGGCCGTGCGCATTGATGTCGAGCGAGAGCATGCCGCCTTCGTTCGCTGCCCACCAAACGCTGCCAAGATTCGAACTGCCCACCCCGGCGCCGTGAACGTGCAGAATGGCAGGCAGCGATTTCGGTTTCGCGCCCTTCGGTTTGCCAAGGTAACCTGACACCGGCTTGCCAAGGCACTCCACCTGAAGATCAAACGCATCCACCGCCTTGGTGGGTGACTGCACCGGCGTCAGCGTCGATTTCATCGGCACCTTGGCGAGTTCGGCCTTCTGTGCGGCCCAGAAAGCATCAAAGTCCTCCGGCACAGGCATGCTTGGCTTCAACTCCAACGGATCATAGCCAGCGGCAGCCAGCGCGGTGGTGCCCGCATACGTGACCCGCAGTGACAGGAAGCCGGGCTCGTCAAGTTTGCTGATGATCGTGGCCCTGCCGTCCTTCACGTTCACGCTCTGGGGCGGCTGAGGCTGCACTCCATCCTTGGAAAACACGCACACCACCTTCCCTTCCGCGAGCGGCCGCTCCTTCTCCGTGACTTCGATGGTGAAGGTGGCAGTCTCGCCCACTTTGTAGAGCGCATCTTTGTGATCGGTGGCAGTTTTGATCGTGACCGCTGGCTTGGCGACTTGGGCCACCAAATCCAGAACAGCACACAGCAGGCAGAGAATGAGCAATCTCGGGAACATGGCCACGATGCTGTGGCAAAGACGCCCGTGAATCAATCTTCATCTGCACACGGACATCCGCGCTTGAAGGTGATGCCTTGTGCTCCATGCTCTGCCCTCCCTGCATGTCCAGCAAACTCGGTTGCCTGAAAAAACTGCTGCTGCCCGCCATTGTCGGCGCGCTGCTGGTCTGGCTTGCCGCGGAGTATTTTTTCAACCTCAACAGCAACATGGTGGCCGTGGCAGTGCGTGACTCCAAGAGTCCGCTGCTCATCCTCTCCAAACGCGGTGAATGGAAGCCCGCCACCAGTCTGACTCCTGCCGACCTCGACTCCACGCTGATCGAACGCCACCGTGAAACAGGCATGCGCTGGGCCACGCTGCGTGTGCGGCGGAACGGAAGCCTCTGGGCGGACCTGGCACAACGTGTGTTCGGTGCCGAGGTGCATGTGGTCATCCTTTCTCCCGACAGGTTCGACTTCATGACTAGTTTCCTGCCCAAATTCGCCCTGACCACCGCAGTGGAGCGCATGCGGGAGGAAAACCTCTGGTTCGCCATCACCGCGAACTTCCGCGATCCCCAAGGCCGGCCCATGGGCTGGGTATATCATGAGGGCCGCCAGGTGAACCTGCCTTTTGGTGACTGGAGCGGCTGCTTTTTTGTCAAAGACGGCCGCCCGTGGTTTGGTCCGAAGTCCCTGCTTAATGAAGTGCCCGGTCTTATCCAGGAGGGTTCGCAGGTGTATCCATCTGTGATGAAGAATCACACGATCTTCCCCTATGTGGACCTGAAGCCCGATGAGTTTTTCGACGGCTCAAAGATCAGCTACCGCGCGCTCGGCGGCATGCGAAAGGATGGAACCATCGTTTTTGTGCTCTCCGGAGATGGTGGCGTGATGAATGTAAGCGAAGTGGCCGAAATCGCCCGCAAGCTCGATGTGCAACATGCCACCCTGCTCGACGGCGGACGTGCGTTGCAATACTCCATCCGCACCGATGACGGCCCGTGGCATTTCCATTCGTTCAACACCGAACTGCCATTCGCCAACAAGTTTCTTCAGCGCCAGCGCTCGCCTGTTTACATTGGTGTGCGTCGCAAAGCCCCGATGATCGTCGGCGGAGAGAAATGAACGCGTTTTCTCACCCTTCCGCCATCTCCAGAATGAACTGGTAGTGGCTTTCCGGTCCACCCAGCCCGAGGCGATTCTGTCCTGGCTGCAACACCATCTCCATCGTGGGAAAATCGCGGCCAATGCGCACGCCATTGACGACCGTGCCCCATTGCGAGCCGACATCCCGCACAGCGATGCCACCCGCCGTGCGGACGATCTCGCAATGTTCACGCGAGATTTGATAGGGTTCCCTGTCCGGCAGGGACAGGCGTCGCGTCGGCAGCGCATCCGTAAGCGGCAAAGTCAGGCGCCCGATGCTGAAAGGAACTTGGGGAATGATCACATCGATGAGCGGCGGCGGAGTTCCCGGCGCAGACACCAGACGCAGATCCAGCCAGTCGCTGCGGCCGGTGGGAGTCGCTGGAAGCGCCTCCAGGTAGGCGGCACGAGTCGCCTCCACCGCGGTGCTGCTGCCTGCGATGTCCTGCTTATGCCATTCGAGTCGGAGCAATGCATCGGTGATGCGAATCCGCTGCATCAACAAGGCCAGATAGGCCGCACGCCGCTCTGGAATCTCCAGCAAACGCTCTTCAAAGCCACGGTCATCGATCCACTCCACCAGCACGGTCGTCAAAGCACGCGCCGTGGCCGCCCGCGGCTGGTTGCTGATCAGCGCCATGTCGCCGAGATAATCCCCCGGACCAAAGCGCGCCAGTTGTCGCATCCCCTCGGCGGTTACCACACTGACCTCCACCGCCCCGCTCAAAATCAACAGCATCCCATGCCCGCTCTCACCCTGCCGGTAAATCACCTCTCCAGGGGCAAACTGTCGTTCGTCAATCATGGCGCTCATAGTGCAATGCTGCCAGTGTTAAGCCAGACCACAAATCGTGCAATGAAATGAGCGTGGAGGATGGTGACGCGAAAGGACAACGCCCCTGCCAAAAAAGAAGGACACGAGTTTGATCGTGTCCTTCAGCAAATCGGCCCAAATCTTTGAAGTGCCGTGTCACTTCTTCCCCGCAGCAGCAGCTTCCTGACGAAGCTGCTCAAGACGGGAGAGCGGCTTGGGCGGCGCGGGCGCTGCGGGCTTCGGCTCTTCTTTCGGCTTGTTCGCGGCGACGACAGGTGTGGCAGGCGGTGGCGGAGGCGCTTTGCGCGGCGCGTCGATACGCAGAATGGAACCAAGCGCGATGCGGTGTGCGGTGGTGCCACCTGGCACTGGCACATCGACACGCACAAACAGGTTGCCCTGCTTGCCAACGGGCGACTTGGCATCGGTCTTCACCTTGAAGACCACTTCCTTGGTGTCTTTCGTGATTTCAGCGTCTTCGATCGGAATCGTGTCAGGCACACCGAGCAACTGGGCCTTGGCCTTGCCCTCAAACGGCTTCAACTGCTCCACCTTGGCAACCATCACGGTTTCCTTGCCCTGCTCCACGGCGACCAGCGGAATCGCCGGAGCGTTGATATAAGCTGTGGTCGTGGCCACTTCGGTGAACGGGCTGGCATTGTAAACGCGCCCGCTGCCGGCATCGACCTCGCCCATCACGGTGTAGTTCCACTTGCCTTCTCCCACGCCACCGTTGGCATCGAGATTGAACACACACTCGTTTTGGTTCTCCGGGATCGTCTGTTCGCCGAGGCAGCTCACGCCTGGGGATTTCCAGATCATGAACACACGGATCGCGTTCTTGAAGCCTTCCTTGCGCTTGGCGACGACCTTCAAATCAAGCACGCCATTGGCAACGAGCGGCACGCTTGGCTTCACGATCTCCAGCGAGTAAGGGGCCTCCTCCACGACGGCCACCGGCAGCCGGTCCTCGATCTCGGTGTAGTAAACCACATTGCCATTGCGCACGACATCGAACTCCTGGCGCAGCTTGCCGACGACCTTGTTGTTTGGGTCCACCGCATTGAGTTTGATTGGAACAATTTGGTGGCCGAGCGGCGCGTCCGGCGCCGCTTCAAAGAGCAGCGGCATGTTGCCAAGGTCCTTCGGAACGAACTCCGTCAGCAGCTTCACGCCCTGAGGAAGGCTCGGAGCCACAAACTTGTAGTCGCCTCCGACATTGACGCGGGAGATGTTCACATACGTCGCGTAGCGTCCGCCCTTCGGCACGGCGATGAACTGGCGGTAGTGCGTGTCGTTGACCGTGAACTGCGGCGAGGCGAAGAACAACTCCGGCTCTGCCGCATTGAGTTCAATCCGGTACACGAAGTTTGGTCCTCCACGCTCCAGGTGATCGGCCACGCGCACGAAGTAGTCGCCATCGGCAGGAATGGTCACCTTGAACTTGCTGTCCAGCCTGCGGCGGCCACCGCCATCATCATTGCCGCTGAGGCTGCCGCCTTTGTCGTTGTAGATGTTCACCACGCTGTCGAGTGGCGAGCCGATGCTCTGGGCAAAGGTCTGCACTTCGAGGTTCATTCCCTTCTTCAGCGGAACCTTGAAGAAATCCACGTCACCAGGCTTCTCGATGATGCCGTTGAGAGCGATGGGTGCTCCAGCGGAAGCCGGGGTTCCCTTGGCCTGCTCGTCATTCGGCTCAGCTTCGAGCACGTTGTCGAAACTCACGAGACGGAAGGGATTGCCCGAGGGCGCGGGTTCCTGCGTCTTGGAGTAGATCATGTATCCCGGATCGATTTCGGCGGGCAACTGCGCGTCTTCCTCAAACTGGCCGTCGCGCTCGATAAAACGCACTTTTGTCGTGGTGCCGACCTTGCCCCCAGCGGGATAGACGACGTCAGGACGGCGGAAACCGCCGACATGCAGGCGGTAGAAACTGTTCCCACCACCGCGATACGACGACTCGCGGATCATCACCGTGTAATCGCCGTCCTCCTCAGCCACGTAGGAGCAGTAGCCATCCTGGCGGTGCAGGATTGTGTCGTCGGAGATCACCTTCTCGAAGCGATCCTTGTCGATGATGGCCAGGAAAGGATCGAAGACGGTGTAGCCGAGACGCAAGCCGTCCACCTCCACCGAAAGGCGCTGGCCCTTTTTCAGGCTGACGCGGTAGTAATCCACGTCCTCGTTCTGCACGATGCCTTCGATCGTCTGGTTGAGCTGGATGACCTGCGGCGTCTCAAACTCGCTGTTCGGCTCCTTCTCATCCACGTTCGGGAAGATGCCCACGAAGAACTGCCGGGGATGTGAAATACCGGTCTTCGTGCGGATGCGCATCAGGTGATTTCCCGGCGGCACATCCGGCGCAATGGCGATGGTCAGTTCCACCTTGCCATTCTCCGCCTTCTCCACGCTCTTCTGCGTGAATCCTGGGGAAAAGAACATCAGGCTCTCGAAATCGGCCAGTTGGGAGCCGGTGACCGTGAGCTTCACCTCCGTGCCACGCTGCCCGCCGTTGGGCGTCGTGCCGGTGAAGGTGGGGTAGGCAGCAAACAAACTCGTGCTGCAAAGCAATGCGGCGGTGCCAAGGATCAAATGACGGAGGTACATGGGGATAAGGGGTCGGGTTGAATACGCACGGCAACGGAAGAAATTACGTTCTGTCGAAAAGATTGGCCTCTCGGCCACGCTCCCCGTCCGATCGATCACGGAGCCCATCTCCACCAACAAGACCAAAACGGCGCCACTCCCCTGCACCGCGCCGTCCGCACGCGCTGTGCCGCCGCCGTGAAATCCCTGCTTCAAGCGGGCAGCGATCCTACCACCTTCAATCGCACCGGCTCCACGCCCTTCCAACTCGCTGTGCAAAACACCGGTCGCGGCGGCTCCGGCGAGCCTGTTGCGATTCAGGCGCAGCGCGAGATCATCCGGACGTTCCTGGACATCGGCGTGAGTCCCAAACTCAAGAATGGCGAAGGCAAAACTGTGGCAGATTTTGCCAGGAGTGCGTGGACTGGAAAGTTGCTGAAGAGGCAGCCAACTGCACAATGAGGAACGGTGCCAATCACTTTAAAAAAATGAGCAAATCAGATCTCAGCCCTAAAGAACAAAAGATAAGAAACATGCTCATTGGTGTTTTCGCCACACTCGGCATTCTCTTCTTTCTCTATGATCATTTCGTCGTGAAACCACGCGCGGCCATCTACCATCAGGAACTTCTGTCATTGCATGCCGAGCAAATTCGAAGCCTGCGTCTCCGCACCGAGGTTTCCACAAATGGAAAAGGCCCTATCGAAGAGCGTTTTCTAAGCGGTGATGAACTTGTGAAGTTTCTCACCCTAATCTCAGACGCCAAGCCTTACAGCCCGGGTCATCCTTATGGTGGCTGGACACGTGTCGTAGACATCGACACGATATCCAAACAACAAAGGTTTTCGTTTCTGATTCACTCAACAGATAACAATGGAGTTTATTACACCATCTCGTCGAATCCAGTCTGCCACGACGGATGGGATTATGGAAGCTTCCGCAACGATGCGCTTGGACCATTCATTGACAGGCTGTTTCACAAATAGCCGACTTGCAATAAACGCATTCGACACAGGCCCTCAATCCACATACAGCAGCGCATTGCTGCTCATCAACGCATGACAGAGTGCCGTGAGGCCGAGGAAGGCGGGATCAGCAGGAGTTTTGGAAGGTGTGCCGAGTTCGGCTTCGACGGGTGTGGGATTGGCCTTGTAGAACTCCGTTTGGGCCTGCACAAACTCGACGCTTTGCTGCACGTCGGCCTCGGACGGGGCTTTGCCGTTCACCAATTTCCACGCGAGGCGAATTTGATCGGACAATTCCTTGCCGCCCTCGTTCTGCACGCGTTGCGCAAACTGCTGGGCGTGCACGCGCATGGTGGCGCTGTTCATGAGGAGAAGGCTTTGCGGGCTGACGGTGGTGACGGCACGAACATCGCAGCTCGGCTCCATGATGGGCGCGTCGAAGGTGGCGAACATCTCCAGCGGACGTGAGCGCCGCGCCTGCACGTAGATGCTGCGGCGGAATTCATCGCCATTAAGCGGGATGATCTTGCCGGTGGGACGTCCTGCGGTGTCGGTGGTGTCGATGCCGATGACCACCTGCCCTTCCTCATTGAACATGACGGGCACGGGCTCGCCGCCGATCTTTGGATTGAGCTTGCCGCTGATGGCGAGCAGCGAGTCGCGCAGCGTCTCGGCCTCCAGACGGCGCACATTCATGCGGCTGAGCAAAAGATTGTCAGGATCAATGCGATCGCGTGTCGCATCGCGCGTGGAGGCCTGCCGGTAGGTGCGGGAGGTCATGATGAGGCGGTGCAGGTGCTTCAGACTCCAGCCCGTGCGCATGAACTCGGACGCGAGCCAGTCGAGCAACTCCGGATGCGTGGGCTTGCTGCCAAGCTGGCCGAAATCTCCCGGCGTGGCGACGATGCCTTTGCCGAAATGATTCATCCACACGCGGTTCACCATCACACGGGCGAGCAGCGGGTGCTTGCCATCGGTCAAAGCGTTGGCGAAAGCGAGACGGCGGCCCGTGGTGGCGAGTTTGGGATCCTTTTCCGGCAACTCCACCTTCCGTCGTCCGGCGAACACGGAAAGATCACTGGGGCCGACTTTTTCCTTCGGCTGGTCATGCTGGCCGCGATTGAACACAAAGGTGGCGGGCACGAGTTCGGGCTTCGCCTTCGGCACTTCGGTGAAGGCATGCAGGAATTCCTCCTTCGGCTTCGTGGCACGGACTTTCGCCGCCGCGTCGCTCATGTCCTTCAACTCGGCGGCATGCTTGGTTTTGTACATCGGATCGTAAAGATAAAGCGATCCGGCGCTGAGCTGGTTCACACGCGGCCATGCTTTGAGCAGCGCTGTCTGTTCCGCCGTGCGTTTCTTCACTTCGGTGCGATAAGCAGTGCGCAACGCATCGCGATCCTTCTCCGGCGCCTTCAGAAGTTCCTTCTCCAGCACTTCGGTGATGAATTCCTCGGTTTTCTTCAACCGTGCTTCGTCGATCTTCTTCGCCTCGACCTCGATCTTGGCAGATTTCGCCGCGTCCACATCGGTGAGCAACGACACCAGCCTTCCCTGCGTGCTGCGCCAGCTCTTCGTGTCAAAACCCGGCTCGAACACGGCACGCAGACGATAGTAGTCTGCCTGCAGGATGGGATCGTAACGATGATCGTGGCATTGCGCGCAACCAATCGTGAGCCCGTAGAGCGATGTGCCCACCATCTTGATCGTGTCGGCGATGTTCGCGTTCTGCGTGGCCGCGTCATTCATCTCGCCCGTGCCATTCGGCGACATGCGCAGGAATCCAGTGGCCGTGAGCTTCTCAATCGCATCCGCCGGCAGGTTCTTGTAAGGCTGCGGCACCATTTCATCGCCCGCGAGCTGCTCGCGCACGAACTCGTCGAAGGGCTTGTCCTTGTTGAGCGCGTTGATGACGTAATCGCGATACTTCCACGCCCATTTGCGCTCCAAGTCCTTCTCACCAAAGCCCTCGCTGTCCGCGTAACCCGCGGCGTCCAGCCAATGGCGACCCCACATTTCGCCGTAGTGCGGAGAAGCGAGCAGGCGGTCGATGAGAGTGTTGATTGCGGAATTCGGATGGCGGATGGAATCAGCGACAAACGCATCGACCTCCTCCGGTGTCGGCGGCAGGCCGGTCAGATCGAAGCTCGCACGACGAATGAACGTGACCGGATCGGCTTCAGCTGAGAACGAAAGGCCTTTTTCGACAAGCTTGGCCTCGATGAAGGCGTCGATGCCTTGTTTCAGGTTTAAAGTTTCAAGTTTCAAGTTGGCTGCGGATGGCGCGCCTTGAGAACTTGAAACCTGAGACTTTAAACTTGGGACTTGAGGATTGGAGAGCGGCTGCAGTGACCACCACGCACGGTCTTCGTCGGTGAAGGCAAACTCAGGGCCGAGTTTTTCCGGTTCGGGGCGCGCAGTTTTCGCGCCGTCAGCAATCCAGGCTTCGAGCGTGGCGATGTCCTTGTCCTTGAGCTTGCCCTTTCCTTTCGGCATCTCGCCTTCCTTCACGAGTTCGAGCAGATGGCTCTTCGCCGCGTCACCCGCAACAATTGACGGACCATGCTTGCCGCCTTTGACAAGAAAACGCGCCAAACGCACATCAAGCCCTCCCTTCATCTCCCCTTCCTCGCCATGACATTGGAAGCAGTGCGCCTTCAAAATCGGCCGCACATCCTTCTCAAAGGTCAACGAGGCCGCCGCAGCCGGAAGAGCTGCGGCGAACGTCAGTGGCAAAAGCAGGCGCGTTCCTTGCATGACCAACATACGGCCCACGAGGCAAATCTTTCGCGAACGAGCTTCATCTACCCGGTTTCACCATCACGTGCTGGCAGCACACCCGTCATTCCCCAATGCAATACAACGTGCGCGCCGAACGCAAAAAGAGCTGGCCGTTGCTGATGGCAGGTGTGGAACTGTGATCCGAATTGTCACCTTCAATGCGGTTGCGGGCGACGAGTTCGAATTTGGGACCCAGCTTTGCGACGAGGACTTCACCACGACGCGTCACCTGATACAAATGGCCGTTCGCAGCGACGGGCGAGGCGTAATCACCACCACCCATGCCGCCGCGGCGGCCGCCGCCAAATCCGCCACCTCCAGAACCCCCAGTATTGCCACCCCCGCGATTGTCAGCGCCGCCCGTGGTCTCCATGCGCTCCGTGTACACCTCCGCACCCGTTTTGGCATCGCGGCACGAGGCGATGGAACTGTTGATCCAATACAGTCGGTCCTCCCACAAGACAGGTGTGGAGATGCGAGGTCCGTTTGAACCGGTCCACAGCGTGTGCGTGGCGCTCACATCCCCTTTGCCGCCTGCTTTGATCGCCACCGAGCCACCACCACGCTCTCCCATCGTGAAGACAGTGGCTCCGTCGGTAACCACGCTGTTGCAAACAGAGTCACTCTGCAATCCACGCGCATACCAGCGCAGCTTTCCAGTGTCCGGGTTGAAACCCCAGACTTCACCCGGCACGGAAAGCACGAGGTCGGAGCGATCCTCGACCACCGCGACAACTGGTGAACCCCAGACGCTGGCAAAACCTTCCGACGGAGCCTTCCAGAGTTGTTTGCCCGTGTTCTTGTCAAAGCCGAAAAGCGCCTGGCTCTCGACGACGGCAGGAACGATCAGCACATCGCCATGCAGGATGGGACTGGAGGCCGTTCCCCAGCCACGCCGGTCATCCCAATCCCCCACATCGGCCTGCCAGAGCTTTTTGCCGTCGAGATCGAAGGCATGCACGCCGGATTTGCCAAAGAAAGCGAAGACCTTTTGTCCATCGGACACGGGGGTGTGGCTGGCGTAGCCATTTTGGGCAAACATGCCGCCAAAACGCTCCTCGGGTTGTTTGGCGGGCACCACATTGTCCCAGAGGATCTTCCCGCTGGTGCGGTCAAGGCAGACCAAGTGGCGTTTGAGTGCGTTGATGTCCTCTTCCGTGGCTGAACCATCGGCGTAACCAGTCCAGCAGGTGACAAACACGCGGTCGCCAACGACGATGGGACTGGACGAGCCGGGACCGGGCAAATCCGCCCGCCATTTCAGATTTTTGGTCGCGCTCCACTCCACAGGTACCGGTTTGTCGTCAGGAGCGAGGCCACTTCCGTTGGGCCCGCGAAAACGTGCCCAATCGGCGGCGAGCAGAGTTGAGCAAACCTGAAAGGAAAACAGCAACAGGGGCAGGCGGGGTTTCATGGCCTCATTCAACTTGGCAACTACAGGACGGTTGCGAGGTCGTTTGGCAGGTCTGCACGACAGGAGCCCAGGCCCTGCATCTCAATTGCCGCCTTAGTTTGTGAGGGATTTGTGAGGCTCGGAATCGGGGAGGCAGGGGCCCACAGAGCCCAAAAAGAGGAGAAATCCTTGGCTTTTTGTTATTATAATTATAATATGTCTGAAATATCTTACTTTCTCCTGACACCTCAATCCCTCGGCTACTGCCCTCAAAACCCACGCATACCCACCCCTGGATATGAAAACGCCACCCTATGTTTCACGCTTCATCGCCGTCGCGCTCGTCGCCTTTGGCTGGATGAGCAGTGCACGAGCGAGCACGCTTTTTTGGAGCAGCCTCTTCAACGACCTGCTCTTCGATAGCAACGGCCAAACGCTGGATGGTACCTACTCTTTTGAGATTGGCACTTTTGGGGCATTTGTTCCGACCTATCAAAACGTCGACCAGTGGGAGTCCAACTGGAAGGTGTTTGACCGCACATTCGATCCCACGCCGTTGGATCCCAATGACGGAGATCCCGAGGGATGGAATGTGCTCGATCAGTTTTTCACTGCCACAGTCGATCACGACACGCTTGGACACTCCAGTTCGCCAGATGCGAATCCCTCCGACGTTTTTGCCCAAGGAGAAAAAGTTTACCTCTGGGCCTACAATTCCAAAGTCATTGTGCCGACCAGCGAGTGGGCCTTGCTCACGGACTCCGACTTTCTGAGCAACAACGGCAACCCATGGGAGATCCCCGATCCTGCGGACACCTTGGGTTCTTACGACTGGCAGCTTGCTGACGCTGACGGGGCAATCATCGGCGGAGTCAACGGCGTGCAGAGTGACGGCGGCTTCAGTGTCACGCCCCCTTCCTTCAGTCTTCAAACCGCCGTGGTGCCGGAACCTGGGTCTGTCTTTCTGTTGCTCGCCGCTGCCGCCACCCACGTGATCCGCCGCGCACGCCACCTTACCCGCCGCGCATGATTTGAGAGCATCCCATGAGGGAACGTCCATCACGAACCGACAATCCGGCGTGCCGCCTGCCAGCGGCGCGCTTTGTCGTTTCGATGTGCGGCGTTTTAATGGCCATGCTGACCGCAGGAAACGCCGGAGCCCAGACTTCGGATTTCGGCGACTTCAGTTCGTTCAGCAGTGCCAGCAGCGTGGTGGTGACAACCCTGAAAATGGGCGCCACCACCGATAAAGAAAGCGCCGCCACAACCGACAGCACTGCCACGGGCGACGACATTACCGGAAGCGACGACGAAGACGGCGTGACACTGCCAGCGTCAGTCCAGCGTGGTGCCTCTGGCAGCATGGTGGTGAACGTCACGAACACCACTGGTTCCACGGCCTATCTCAACGTCTGGGTTGACTGGAACAACAATGGCAACATCACCAGCGCTGGATCCCAAATCGCGACAAACGTCACAGTGGCTTCGGGCACGTCAAACTCCAACCGAACGATCAACTTCACCGTTCCCTCCTCCGCCACGCTGGGACCGGTCGGGGTGCGCGTGCGACTTAGTTCGACCAGCAGCCCCGGCACCTCCGGAGCCAGCGGAAATGGCGAGGTGGAGGATCACCTGCTCACGATTGTTCCCGAAACCGATTATGGCGACTACCCCTCCTTCGGAGCCGCCACCCAAGTGGCCAATTCCAACCTGAAGATCGGCACCAACGCCACAGACACAGAGGCAAGCAATCCCACCAGCGGAAACGCCGACGCCGATGACACCACGGGTGTCGATGACGAGGATCTGACCATGCCGGCGCTCACGGCCGGCACATCGACAACGCTGGCCATCCCGGTCACGGCGAACACCGCATCGCTATCAGGCAGCACGGCACGAATCATCGTCTTTGCTGACTGGAATGGAGACAACGACGTGGCTGACACCAACGAAACACTTGCAGTCCAGTCGGTGAGCGCGTCCGGCACATACAACTTCACCTTGTCCCCTCCCTCCACCACGACTGCAGGCATCAAGCATCTGCGCCTGCGTGTCAGTGAAGGCAGTTCCACACCGTCGTTCAGCGGCACATCAACTCTTAAAGGTGAGGTGGAAGATTACGCTGTGGTGGTCGGCACGCATGATTTCGGAGACTTGTCCCTGTTTACCAGCGCGAGCAGCAAAGTGAACTCGACCTTGAGAATCGGTGCCTCGGTGGACTCCGAACTGGCTGAAACCACCAGCGCCACTGCCACAGGTGATGACAACACAGGCACGGACGATGAAGATGGAGTCACCGTACCGGCCAGTGTGGTGCTTGGCTCCTCCAGCAGCCTGACGGTCAACGTGACCAACACATCTGGCTCCACCACCTATCTGAACGCCTGGATTGATTTCAATGGCAACGGCATTCTCACGGACAGCGGCGAGCAGATTGCCTCAAACACGACCATCGGCAACAACACCAGCAATTCCAACAAGACCGTGAATTTCACCGTGCCGGCAACGGCAACGCCCGGCACCAGCGGTGTTCGCGTGCGCCTCACATCTGTGAGTTCGCCAGGACCGGATGGCGTGGATGGCAATGGTGAAGTCGAGGACTATGTCATGACGCTGGCCTGTCCCACGGTGACGGTCAGTCCCACCACTCCTGCCACGGCGACCGTGGGCACGGCATACTCGCAGACATTTTCCGCCTCGGGCTCCACCACCACATTCACTTATTCAGTCACTTCAGGAGCCCTGCCCGCAGGGCTTTCTTTGAATAACTCCACAGGCGTGGTGGACGGCACACCAACCAGCAGCACGTCCGCTTCATTCACCATCACGGCGACGGGTGCCAATGGCTGCAGTGGGTCACGGGCTTACACCATCACCCCTGCGTGCCCCACGGCCAGCCTGACTCCCACCACCATTCCCCTGGCTTACACTGGCAGCGCTTACAACCAGACACTCACGGCCTCCGGAGGCACGGCACCTTATACGTATGCGATAAGTTCGGGCACGTTGCCTGCAGGGCTGTCACTGAGCGCCGGCGGCGTGCTCAGTGGCACCCCCACCACCGCCAATGGCGCGGGCACGAGCCTGACGATTCGTGCCACGGATGTCTATGGCTGCCAAGTCAGCCGGTCTTACGTCCTGATCGTCTGTCCTGTCATCACCGTGAGTCCTGCAACGGCGGCGAACGCCGTGGTGGGAACGGGCTACTCGCAAACACTCAGCGGTGGTGGCGGAACCGGGCCTTACACGTTTGCTGTCGCTGCCGGTGCCCTGCCCACGTGGGCCTCCTTGAATCCAAGTACAGGCCTGATCAGCGGCACACCCAGCAACACGGCAAGCGCCACATTCACAGTCCGGACCACGGATGCCAATGGCTGCCAGGGCACGCAAGATTACACGATCTCCCCTGACTGCCCTGCCATCACCGTGAATCCCGCGACTCTGTCAAACGGTGTGGCTGGACTTGCCTACAGCCAGACCGTGAGTGGCAGCGGCGGCACAGCGCCCTACACATTCGCAGTGATCACCGGTGCTCTGCCTGCAGGTCTGAGCCTGAACACTTCCACAGGCGCAATCACCGGCACGCCCGCGGACGGGACGACGGCGACATTCACGATTCGCGCCACAGACAATTATGGCTGCACCAACACGCGCAGTTACACGGTCACTCCGGTGAACACTGATTTCGGCGACTGGAACGGCGCAGGCGCCGCCACCGCCTCGGCCAGCACAAACCGGAACGTCAACATCCGCCTCGGCGCCACGGTGGATGCAGAGATTTCTGCCACGACAAATGCTGCCGCGACCGCGGACGATCTGGCCAGCACGGATGACGAGGACGGAGTGGCCATCCCCGCCAGCCTCGTTCAAGGCTCCAGCGCCACCATTCCTGTCAATGTGTTCAACGCCAACACTGCCGGCCGTTACCTCCAGGGCTGGATCGATTTCAACAACGACGGCTCGTTCAACAACACTGACATCACCAGCGGTGGCGAGCGCATCTACAACGACACGGTGCCTGCAAGCGCATCCTCCCAGACGCTCAACATCACCTTCACCGTGCCTGCAAACGCGAGCGTGGGTCTTCAACGCGGTGCGCGCTTCCGTTTCACCGACAATGCCGCCACCACGCCCACCAGCAGCGGAGCCAGCGGTGAGACCGAGGATTATGTCGTGACCATCGCCAGTCCGAACTCAACGACAAGCCTCGGACTGCCGATCGTCCAGGAATGGTTCGTGCCGCAGCCTGAGGCGCAGATTCGGGAGGACTATCTCGTGCTGGCACCGAAAGTGAACGCGATCACCGACTCTGTCATCACTGTCACAGTGCCGATCACCGGCACAAAGGTGGTTTTTGACCATTGGGAGGACGGCTACGAAGTGGACCTCAAGAACCCGGTGCAACCCAGCACTCAAATCTGGGGTGACGGCAATGATGCCAACGGCAAACCGCCGGGTTACGCCAATGATCCGGCGTCATTTTCCACCGGCTCTGTCATCACCATGCGCAACAACGTCACGCTGCCTCGAAACGCATCGGTTCTCCTTTATGACGGCCGTGACAGGCTGGGATCGACCTATGGCCTCGTGATGACACGTGCCGCGTGGTTCACAGATCCCGGCCCATTGCTGGCAAACTCCGTCGAAGTCCGCGCCGTCAACGACTGGGGCACCACCTTTGTGCTGCCGGTCGGTGAAGACGTCATCTTCCCGACACCGATCGCCCAATCGATGTTTGAGCACTGTTCCGCTTACATCATGGCATCACAAAACGGCACCACAGTGCAGATCGACAAGGATGCCAACGGCACCATGGAGAGTACCGTGACGCTAAACATGGGTGAGTCATATCTCATCAATGCCGGCATCAAAAAAGGCGCCAGAATCACCACCTCCAAGCCAGCGCAGGTCATCGAGTTTTTTGGTGACATCAATGCCAACTACGAAACACGCGGCGCGAACGTGCCGCCGCTGGAGAAATGGTCGGGCGATTACTACGCACCCGTGGGAACCGCCGCCGACGGTGACAAAACTTACGTCTTCCTCTACAACCCGGATGCCAGCGCCATCACGATCGATTACACGACACAATTAAGCTCCGGCTCCTTCCCCATCCCGGCCAGGAGCACCTACCAATTCCTCATGCCGCAAAATTCGGCGGCGCACTTCGCCAGTGTGAACGGCAAGCCCTTCTGGGGAGTCGGCACTGTGGGTGCAGAGCCAAATCAGAACAACGTGCACGACTGGGGCTATGCCCTCGTCCCAAAAGATTTCCTCAGTACGGTGGTCGCCGTTGGATGGGGCGCCGGCAGCGATGACGGCACCCAGAACGGAAATCCCATCTGGGTCACCCCCACCCGAAATACGACCATCTATGTGGACTTCAATGGTGATGGCAACGGACCATCAACCGACTCCAGCGGGCAAAAGTACGACCTCGCTCTGAACACCAGCGCTCTCTCCGTCAGCCGTGTTTACGAGCCGGACAAAAACCAGTCAGGCACACGCCTTTACACACTCGACGGAACCCTGATCATCGGCGCATGGGGGCAGGACCCTGCGGTGGCCGGACCAGCACGACCGTACCTGGACCTTGGCAACACTCTGCCCAACTACCCTGTGCCAGTCATGTCCAAGGTTTCCAGCATCGTCCTGGACAATTCACCCGCCGGAGCGAGCACCGGTGACATTCTGGAATACACGATCACACTTGAAAACAAATCCCTCTTCGACCTTTCGACGGTGAGCATCGTGGATGCGCTGCCAGCCACCCAGCTCTCCTACACGCGGTACTCCACGACACGCGATGGCATTTCCGTTCCGGACAAGGGCACGACCCCCTTCCCGCTGGATGAAAGCGGACTGGTCATTCCTCTTCTTAAAACGCAAGAAACCACCGTCATCAAGTTCCGCGCCACCATCACTGGCTCAGGCACCATCACGAACGTGGTCAGTGTCGCCGGAGTCCCCGGCGTGGCCGCGACAGATGTCATCAATGTCCAGCCCGGCGGTTCGCCATCGACCCCATGCACCATCGACTTCACCGACAACAGCGGCGCCTCGGTTTCCGTCCAACCCGGCGACGGCATTTACCTCACAGTCACAGACGCCGACCGCAACACCTCCCCCACAGCCGCGGAAACGGTGACCGTGAACATTGTCAACACGACCACCGGCGAACTGGAAACCATCACACTCACCGAAACCGGTCCCAACACCGGCGTTTTCCGCAACACCACACCACTGCCCACCTCCACCAGTTCAGGACAGAACCCGAATGACGGCACGCTTTATATCCAAATCGGCGATAACCTCACCGCGACTCACACAGACGGCACCTACGGTGAGGAGTGCACTGACAATGCCACCGTGGCTCCGCCAAGCCTCATCAAACAACTCTATCTCGACACCGACGGCACGGACAGTGACATGACAGGCGACCTCGACCGTGTTGATCCGGTGGTCACTGGCGACACCACGACCTCGCAGACCTCGACCCTCGGACCGCCCGTATTTTCCACCATCGCCGCTGCCGCCACAACCACGGGCTCGAACACCTCGATCACCAGCGGTTCCACGCTCAGCTTCTCACACACGCCCGGCAGTGGCAGCAACCGCTTGTTGCTGGTGTCTGTCGGCCTCGGCAACACAGTTGCCGATGACCTCAACGCTCCCGGCACCGTCACCGGCGTGACATTTGGTGGCACGCCGATGAGTTTCGTGGACGTGCAGAACAGTTCCGATACCGTCCGGACCTACATTTATGCGCTCGTCAATCCATCGAGCAGCGCCGCCAACGTGGTGATCACCATCGGAAGCAAAACTTCCTCCGTCAGCGCCTCGGCCACCACTTTCACCGGCGTCAACCAATCCAATCCGCTTGGCACAGCGTACAGCAGTGAAAGCACTGGCACCACTGCAAGCCTGACAGTTTATTCCGCGCCGGGTCAGATGATCTACTCGACTGCCGCCTTCGACGAAGGAGCCGGCGTCCAGCAGTCCATCGCAACGTCATCCGGGCAGACGCAGCTCGCCATCAAGAGCGGCTTCGATTACGTCAGCACCGCCTCCAGCTACAAATCGGGCGGTTCCTCGGTCACCGTCTCCTACACAGCCGGGGATTCGCAGGAGTGGGCCATCTCGGCAGTCGCGATCAAGCCCGCCCCCACTTCGGGATCGAGCGCCACTTGGACACAGACTCCGTCCTTCGCTGAAACATTCAGCATGCCCGCAGGCGGGAATCTGGGAGCCACAGGTTATGTTTTGGTGCCTAGTGACTCGCTCTCTGGCACTCCGGACATCACCGCCGTTCTCAAGACAGGCGGCACCACCATCGCCACGATGACCAATCCCGCAGCCACCTTGATCAGCAGCAGCGGTTCGTCGGCGGCTTACAAGGTGGGCAACTTCACCAAGAACACATCCACCGGCAATCAAGTCATCGCCCACAATCTGGGCACAACGCCCAAAGCCATCATCATCTGGACTGCCGGCAACACCTCGGGCAGTCCCACCGCCCATTATCACTTCGGTCAAGGCTTCTCGGATGGCACGACCAGTTACTCGATCTCCACGGCCGGCCAGGACAACGTGAGCACGACGAACACCGCGCGTCGCATCGCCGCCAAGGTCCTCAGCTTGGTCCAGTACGATGCCGCCTCTGTCGTTGCAGAGGCAAACCTCGCCTCGTGGGACAGCACCAACTTCACGTTGAACTGGACCACCAACTCCTCGGGCACTGGTTATATCGTCCACTACATGATCATCGGCGGCCCGGCGGTCTCTGCCAAAGTGCAAAACTGGACGTTGCCGACCGCCACTGGCAACAAGGCCGTCACCGGCACCGGATTCACTCCGGATCTGGTGCTGCAGATGCATGGAAACGACGGCCTGACTGGAGCCGCCCCATCCTCCAGCACACGCGGTGCATTTGGTTTCGGCGCCATGAACAGCGCCGGTCAGCAATGGGCCATTGCTGAGATCTCCAAGGACCCGAACTCGGTCAGCGACACGTGGCGTGTGCAGCGTTCCGACCGCTCCTTCCTGTCGATGATATACGGCACTGGCGCCTTTGCATCTGAGGCCAGCTTCGTGTCCATGGATGCCAATGGCTTCACGCAAAACTTCCGGACAGTCAGCGGCAATCAGGGACAGGTGGTGACACTGGCCCTCCGCGGCATCAACAACCGCCTGGGCAGTTTCACCAGCACGTCAGCAACCGGCAATCAGGTGGTCACAGGTTTGGGATTCCAGCCTGAGGCGCTCATGATCGCCTCCACCGGCATGTCGGTCAGCACCACGGCCACCTCACAGGGCCGAATCCACGTGGGTGCCAGCGACGGCACCAACCAGGGCAGCGCGTGGATGGAAGACGAGGATAACCAGGAATATTCCGACGTCCGCGCCCTCGACAAAAACGACAAAATCATCTCCCGCACCACGGCCAGTGACACCATCTCGGGTCAGGCCACGCTCTCGAGCTTCAACAACGATGGCTTCACGTTGAACTGGACCACGGTGCCGTCCAGCGGCTGGCAGAACATGTATCTGGCACTCAACTCCCCCGCTGCCAACAGCATCTACCGGCTGGACTGGGGCACTCCGCTCCCGAGTTCAGTAAACCTGGCCGCAGGCCAGCCCCTGAGTCTGGACATCCAGAATGACGGCGTCGCTGACTTTGCTGTGCTTTACGACAGCAGCACCTATCCCTCGAAGATCAACCTGCCGACCAACAACGTGATCCATACGGACTCCGTGGAGGTTTATGATGATGCCTACCCCAATGGAAATGCGACCACTGCGCCCAACCTCGGCCAGAAAGTCTATGTCCGCGTCACCGTCGGAGATCCCTTCGGCGCTTACGACATCACCACCGTTCCGCTGGTGATTGATGCTCCTGGCACCGCCAGCGATGTCTCAGCCACCCTGACGGTGGCCAATGTCGTAAACAGCACCACGGCCACCAAAACCTTCCAGTACGTCTGGACCGCCGGCTCCGTCGAAGGCCCCGTCACCATCACCGCCACTGCCAAGGAAGGTTATGAAGACACCATCACCTCATCCAAATCAACCATCGTCACTCTGAGCGGTCTCGACCTCGGCACGCCCAGTTTCGCATCCTTCACGAATGGCTCCAACGGCACAGATACCACGAGTTTCACCACGAACCAGCCGGTGAGCGTGCGCGTGACGGACATCGACCAGGATGTCAGCGCCACCGTCGCGAACACGATCACTGCCACCATCATCAGCAACAGCGGTGACAGCGAGTTGGTCACGCTCACTGAAACAGACGTCAACACAGGCGTCTTCGTCTTCACTCTTCCCTCCAGCGATTCGATCGCGGGCACCAGCAACAATGGCACGCTCTACGCCCCGGCGGGCGCTGTCTTGACTGTCTCATACGTGGACCCCACCGATCCCCTCGACACCAGCAACGGCACGGCCACGATTCCCGCTGCTGCACCAGCGGTGTCAGTGACCAAGGTCTTGCTCACACCGACAGACGGCCAGATCATCGTCGGCGAAACAGCCCGGTATCTCATCCGCACCACCAACACCGGCAACACCACGCTCAACACCGTGCAGGTGACGGACACCTTCCCTGCTGCCAGCCTGAGTTATGTTTCGGCGTCAGTGGTTCCCAATACCATTGCGAGCGGCAGCCTGACGTGGACAAACGTGGGACCGTTGAGCCCGGGACAAAGTGTGGATTTGCTGGTGAACTTCGCCGGACTCGCCGCCGCCAATCCAGCCGTCAACACGGTGAACATCACCACGGGTGGCGGCCCCACGGCCTCCGCCACTGCCCCTGTCATCGTGACGCGTCCAGCAGTGACCGTGACCAAGACACTCGTCAGTCCGAATCCCGGCCCCGCCAACAAAGGCGATGACATCGTGTTCAATCTCACGGTGCAAAACACGGGCACCACAGTTCTCACCACGGTGCCACTCGAGGACACCTTCAGTGATGCCAGCTTTGAATACATCTTCGCCACCATCACACCGGATGCGTTCGGTGCAGGCAGCCTCGTGTGGAATGACGTCACCGACAGTGGCAGCCTGGAAGTTGGTGACACGTTCACCGTCACCGTCACACTCCGTGCCAAAGGCAAGGCCAATCCGGCCAGCAACACCGCCACCGTCACCAACGCCTTCGACGCCAACAACGATCCTGTGCCCACCGCGACCAGTTCGGCCGGATTGCAATTGCTCGCCGCCACGATCTCCGGCTCCGTTTATGAAGACAAGGGCACCGCAGGATTCGGCGGTGGCGACGCCGGCCTCGGAAATGTCACGGTCACGCTTTACAGCGATCCGAACGCCGATGGCGATCCTGCAGATGGCACCGTGCAAGCCATCACCACCACTGACAGCACCGGCTACTACGAGTTCCTCAACCTCGCGGCCGCCGACTATGTCGTCGTGCAGGACAATTTGCCGGCCTACGTGAACGTTGCGGACACTGGCGGTGCCAACGACAACCGCATCCCGGTGAACGTCACCACGCTGACCGCCTACCCGAACAACAACTTCCTCGACATCATCCCGATTCCGCTCGACTTCGGCGACTGGAACGGCGCCGGTGCGGCCACCACGACGGCCAGCACCATCATGAGCACCAACATCCGCCTTGGTGAGGCTGTGGACGATGAGGAAAGTGTCACTCCCGACATCAACGCGACCGCTGATGGCAGCGACGAGGATGGCGTTACCATGCCCGCCACGCTCGTGCAGACCGCAGTCACGACAATACCGGTGAACGTGTTCAATCTCAACACCGCCGGCCGTTACCTCCAGGGCTGGATCGACTTCAACAATGACGGAACGTTCACCAATGCGGACGTCACCGGCGGCGGCGAGCGGATTTACAACGCTGCCGTGCCTGCCAGCGCGTCCATGCAGACAATCAATGTCACTTTCACCGTCCCGGCGAATGCGAGCATTGGATCTCAACGCGGCGTACGCTTCCGCTTCACAGACAACGCCACCACCACGCCGACCAGCAGCGGTGCCACAGGCGAGACAGAAGACTACGTCGTCGCCATCGATCCCCCCACGCTGGATTTCGGTGACTTCAACGGCTTCCCGTCCGTCAGCAGCACCGTCGCTGCCGGGCTGAAGATTGGCGCGCTCAGCGATGTCGAAGGCTCTCAAACCATCAATATCAGCGCCACGGGTGACGACATCACCAACAGTGATGACGAAGACGGCGTGACCATGCCTGGATCCATCATTGCGGGAGCAACCGTGACGATTCCAGTGGTGGTGACCAACACCACGGCCAATCCAGCCTATCTCAACGCGTGGATCGACTACGGCAACAACGGCGACCTCTCCTCCGCAGGCGATCAAATCGCCAGCGACATGGTCATCCCGTCCGGCACCAACGCCGCGACCGTGAATGTGACCTTCACCGTGCCTGTGGGAGCATCTGTGGGCGCAGGGCGCGGTGTGCGTTTCCGCCTGACCGACATCGCCTCGCCAGGCTTCTCCGGCAGCAACGGCGTGGGTGAGGTTGAAGACTACATCGTGACGATTGCGCCGCCGACTCTCGATTTCGGGGACTTCGACCTTTTCCCGAATGCCAGCAGCATTGGCACGAGCACAGCGATCCGCATCGGTGCTACCATTGACGTGGAAGGCCAGGCCGCCACCAACGCCACCGCCACAGGAGACGATCTCAACGGCACCGATGACGAGGATGGCGTCACCATTCCTGCCGCGATCACCCAGGGCACCAGCACCTCCATGAGTGTGGTCGTGACCAACACAAGCGGCTCCAGCGCCTATTTGAACGCCTGGATCGACTTCAATGGAAACGGCATCCTCACCGACGCGGGTGAACAGGTGGCCACCAACACCCCCATAGCCACCGGCACCTCCAATTCCACGCGCACCATCAACTTCACCGTGCCAGCGCTCGTCAAAATCGGCACGGTCGGTGCCCGCGTCCGTCTGACGAGTGTCAGCAGCCCCGGCCCTGACGGCACTGACGGCAGCGGCGAGGTCGAGGATGTCACCACCAACATCACGGCCAGCATGGACTTTGGTGACTACTCGTTGTTCCCTGCCGCCGGCAGCACGACCAGCGCAACTCTGCGCATTGGCAGCGTCATTGACGCTGAAGGCGGACTCGTGACCGACTCCAATGCCTCCAGCGACGACTCCACCGGCAGTGATGACGAAGAAGGCACCTCGGTACCGGTCAGCATCGCCCAAGGAGCTGCGGGAAGCATCACCGCCACAGTCACCAACACGAGCGGCAGCTCCGCTTACCTCAATGCCTGGATCGACTTCAACCGCAACGGCGTGCTCACCGATGCAGGAGAACAGATTGCGCTGAACACCACGATACCCACAGGCAGCACGAACTCCAGCCGTGTGATCAATTTCAACGCCCCGGTGACCGCCAGCCTGGGGACGGCAGGTGTGCGCGTGCGTCTGACAAGCACGGCCACTCCAGGTCCGGATGGAGTCGATGGCAATGGCGAGACAGAAGACTACATCACCACCATTTCTGTTCCGACGACCGATTTCGGTGACTACTCGGATTTTGCGGATGCTTACAGCACGGCGAGCAACGACATCCGTCTCGGCAGTTCGGTTGACGTCGAGGGCAGCGCCACCAAAAACGCCACGGCCACCGGGGATGACATCACCACCAGTGATGACGAGGACAGCGTCGTCTTTCCGTCCATGACGGCCGGCCAGCCCGGTTCTGTCACCGTCAATGTGACCAATACCAGCGGAGCTGTCACCTACCTCAATGCCTGGATCGACTTTAACAACAATGGCTCCCTGCTCGATGCCGGTGAACAGATCGCCTCCGACATTGCCATCGCCAATGGCACCAGCAATCAAGGCCAGGTGGTCAACTTCACCGTCCCGGCGAATGCGGTGACAGCGGCCACCAGTCTCGGCGTGCGTGTGCGCCTGACGAGCACGGCAACACCGGGCCCCACGGGAGCCTCTGGCATCGGAGAAGTCGAAGACCACACCATCGTCATCCTGGCACCGCTGACAGACTTCGGTGACTTCAGCGGACTGCCGGACGTCTCCAACACTGCCAGCACCAATCTGCGCCTCGGCCCGTCGGTGGACACCGAATACAGCTCCACGCGCAACTCCAGCGCCACTGGCGACGACATCACCGGCGTCGATGATGAAGATGGCGTCACCCTGCCATCCATGATCGCCGGTGCTCCTGCCACGATTTCCACTCTGGTCACCAACAACACCGGCTCCAGCTGCTATTTGAATGCCTGGATCGACTACAACAACAATGGCGTGCTCACAGACACTGGAGAGCAGATCGCCAACAACATCATCATCGCGACGGGCACCTCCAACGCCACTCGCACCCTCAACTTCACCGTGCCAGCCACTGCTGTCACCAGCACCAACATCGGCGTGCGAGTGCGCATTTCCAGTGATGCGTCCCCTGGATCATTTGGAGCGGGTGGCGTGGGTGAAGTCGAAGACCATGTCGTGAACATCGCCCCCCCAACCACCGACTTTGGCGACTTTAGTGGTTTCGGAAGCGCGGTCAGCACTGCGAACGACAACCTCAGGCTTGGCCCGACCACCGACACCGAGTATGTGCAGACGGCCAACGCCAACGCCAACGGCGACGACATCACAGGGATCAATGACGAAGACGGTGTGACGCTGCCCTCGATGACCGCGGGCGCACCGGTCACCATTCCTGTGGTCGTCACCAACACGTCTGGCTCCACAGCCTATCTGAACGCCTGGATCGACTTCAACAACAACGGCGTGACCTCCGACTCAGGCGAGCAGATAGCCACCAGTGTTCCGATCGCCACCGGCACAATCGACGCCACGCAGAACCTGAGTTTCACCGTGCCTGCAACCGCATTGACCGGCGTGAAGCTTGGCGTCCGCTTCCGTCTCATCAAGAACAACAACGCGGCAGCCACCGGTACGGGCATCCCTCCATCCACGGGGTCAATCAACATCCCCACGTCCGCTGACTCGTGGCTTAACGCCAACACCACAACGACGAATTACGGCAGCTCCACCACGATGAGGGTGGACAGTTCCGCAGGCGGCGCCGGCAATGGCAGACCTGTCCTGAAGTTTGATCTTTCGAGCATACCTGCCGGTTCAACCATCACCGCTGCGACCTTGAGTTTGAATGCGGTCACAGTCAGCGATGTCTCGAGCCGGGCGATACGCTTATATCCGCTCAACCAGTCCTTTGTGGAAAGCCAGGTCACTTGGAATCAGCAATCGTCTGGTGTGAACTGGTCCACAGCCGGCGGATCCTACGGGGCAGAACTCGCCAATACAAACGTGACAACCACGGGACAGTACAGTTGGTCGGGCTCATCGCTTATCGCCCAAGTGCAAAGCTGGGTTGACGCCCCTTCCGGCAATCTCGGGCTTTTGCTCGGAGACACGGACTCAGGGACCGTCACCAAGGACTTTGCCACGAAAGAGGATGCCACGCCCAGCCGACGCCCTGTCCTTTTGGTGGACTATGTGGGTCCTACTGTGGAGAGTGTTGGCGAGATTGAAGACTACACGGTTGTCATCCTGGCCCCCACCACGGACTTTGGCGACTTCAGCGGCTTCTCCGATGCATCCCAAGGCGCGAACCCGGCTCTGCGACTGGGCGCTTTGCTGGACACTGAGTTCGTCTCAACTCGAAACGCCACCGCCACAGGTGACGACACCGCTTACAGCGATGACGAGGATGGAGTTGCGCTGCCTTCCATGACCGCGGGCCAGACCGTGACCATTCCTGTCACCATCACCAACACGACGGGTGCCAATGGCTATCTCAACGCCTGGATTGACTACAACAACAATGGAGTCCTCACTGACTCGGGCGAGCAGCTCGCCTCAAACATCCTCATCGTAACTGGAGTGACCGATGGCGTCACGAATCTGACTGTCACCGTGCCGCCTAACGCAGTCACAGGCACGAATATCGGACTGCGCTTCCGTCTTTCCGCTCCGAGCGGCCTCGGTCCGACGGGCACCAACTCCCTCGCGGGTGAAGTCGAAGACTATGTGGTCAACATCGCGGCCCCAACCACCGACCTCGGTGACCACTCCTCCCTCGGCACAGCCACCAGCACAGTGAACGCAAATCTGATGCTGGGATCCGCCTCAGATGCAGAATACGCGGCCACCACCAACATCACGGCCACGGGTGACGACTCCACTGGCATCGATGACGAAGACGGCGTTGTCATGCCGGCGTCCCTTGATCCGGGCACCACCATAACGCTGCCGGTAACCGTGCTGAACAAGACCGGGACGAATGCGTATCTGCACTCGTGGATCGACTTCAACAACGACGGTGTTCTCAACGATGCGCTCGTAAGCAGCGGTGGCGAACGCCTCGAGGCTGCACGCCTCATCCCGAGCCTGAACACCGGCACAATCCTGCGCGAATACTGGACCGGTATCAGCGGCTCCAGCGTCTCCAACCTCACAAGCAACGCAAACTATCCCAACAGCCCCACGAGTTACGACTACCGCACCAGTTTCACAGCGCCGGTCGATTGGGCGGACAACATGGGCCAGCGCATGCGTGGCTGGATTTATCCACCAGTCAGCGGACAGTACACTTTCTGGGTGTCAGGCGACGATGAAACACAACTTTTCCTCAGCACCGATGAGACGCCTGCCAACGCAACGATGATCGCGAACGTACCTGTCTGGACGGGATCGTTGGAATGGACCAAGTACTCCAGCCAGAAGTCGGTCAAGATCACGCTGGTGGCCGGCAAGCCGTATTACATCGAAGCGTTGATGAAGGAAGGCGGCGGTGGCGACAACCTTGCGGCGGCTTGGGAACTTCCAGGCACCAGCACCGGCCCGGTGGTCATTGCTGGTCAGTATCTGGCTCCATGGAACAGCAGTGCCCAGGTCTTCAAACCCACCCAGCAGGTTAACCTGACCGTTCCCCTGACCGTCAGCGCCGGCTCGAATCGCGCGGTGCGTTTCCGCCTGACCACCTCATCCGCTTCCGGCCCCACGGGAACCAGCGGCATCGGCGAAGTCGAGGACTACGCCGTGGCGATCAACTCACCAAGCAATGACTTCAGTGACTGGAGCGGTGCTGCGACCGCATCCAACGGCGTGGACACCAATCTTTTCATGGGAGCTACTGTGGATGCCGAATATGTCGTGACTGCAAACAGTGCTGCAACTGGTGACGACCTCAACGCCACTGATGACGAAGACGGCGTGTCCCTTCCTTCGTTCATCGCGGGCGGAACCTTCAACACGCCGGTCAATGTCACCAATCTCACTGGAGCAGTGGCTTACCTCAATGCGTGGATCGACTTCAACAACAACGGCCTCTTCACCGACACTGGCGAGCAAGTCATAGCCAACTTCACCGTGGCAAATGGCAGCAACAACGTTGCCATCAATCCTCCCATCGCGGTGCCGGCCAATGCTGTCACGGGCACAAACGTGGGAGTTCGCTTCCGCCTGACTGCCAGCAGTTCTCCTGGAGCCACAGGCTCAGGTGGTGGCGTCGGTGAAGTCGAGGATTATGTCACCTCCATTGCTGCTCCCACCACCGATCAGGGCGACTTTTCAAAGTTTGCGGCCGCCAGCAGCACCGCCAGCAACGCCCTGCGCATGGGTTCCACAGTTGATACCGAATACCTGGCCACCACCAACGTCAGCGCCACTGGTGATGACATCACCGGCATCGATGATGAGGACGGAGTGTCCATCCCATCAATGACGGCGGGTGCGCCAGCAACCTTGCCAGTCACAGTGACCAACAACACGGGAGCCAGTGGTTACCTGAATGTCTGGATCGACTTTAACAACAACGGCCAGCTCACCGATTCTGGAGAACAGGTCGCCACAAATGTGATCATCGCCACAGGAACGTCGAACAGCGTGCGCAATATCAGCTTCACCGTGCCTCCGACCGCGCTGACTGCAACCTCGCTCGGCCTGCGCGTTCGTTTCACGTCCGTTTCCTCGCCTGGAGCCACCGGAACCGCAGGAACAGGCGAAGTGGAGGATTACGTTGTCACCGTCTCATCTCCTCCGCTGGACTACGGCGACTGGAACGGCCTGGCTGACGCATCTTCCACAGTCATCAGCGACCTGCGGCTCGGCACATTGGCAGACACCGAATACGCTTCCACACGTAATTCAGTCGCGTCTGGTGATGACAACACCGAGCTCGATGACGAGGATGGCGTTACGCTGCCTTCAATGACCGCCGGAGCACCGGCCACCATTCCTGTCATTGTCACCAATACCACGGGTTCTCCCGCCTATCTCAACGCGTGGTTCGACTTCAACAACAACGGTTCGGTCGCGGACGCGGGCGAGCAGATCGCCACAAACACCGTCATCGCAACGGGAGCAACCAACGCCACAGTCAATCTCAACCTCACCATTCCTGCCAACGCCGTCACCGGAGCCAGCCTCGGCTTGAGATTCCGCCTCACCAACACGGCCTCTCCCGGCGTCACAGGAAACACAGGCAATGGCGAAGTTGAGGATTACACTGCCAACATCGCTGTTCCGGTCACCGATTTCGGCGACTGGAGCAATGCGGCGGACGCCTCCAACATCGCCAGCTCCGATCTTCGCATGGGTGCGCTGGCAGACACGGAATACGTCTCCACCCGCAATTCAACTGCCACAGGAGACGACACCACCGGCAGTGATGACGAAGATGGTGTCACGATTCCCTCTCTCATGCCTGGCACCAATGGAAGCGCCGCGGTCGTCGTAACCAACAACACGGGTTCCATTGCTTATCTCAACGCGTGGATCGATCTCAACAACAATGGCTCGTTTGCTGATTCCGGAGAGCAGATCGCCACGGATGTCACCGTCGCGACAGGTTCAAATGGAACAAACCTGAACCTCTCCTTCGCCGTTCCCGCAACAGCCGTTCCCGGCTCTCGTGGCACCCGCTTCCGCCTCACCAGCGCACAAAGCCCGACGCCAGTCGGCAACGGTGGTCTCGGTGAGGTAGAAGATCACATGGCGGTTGTCAGTTGCGCTCCCTTTACTGTCAGTCCCGCCAGTCTGCCCGCGGGTTCGGTCGGCACCGCGTATTCACAGAGCGTGACCGCGGACGGCATCAATTCCCCGTTCACCTTCAACGTCAGCAGTGGTGCTCTACCGGCAGGACTGAATCTCGACGGTTCTACCGGCGTGATCAGCGGCACCCCCACCAGCTATGCTCCGGCCAGCTTCAGCATCACCGCCTCGGACAAATACGGTTGCACAAGCACACGCGCCTACTCCCTCACCCCGGCCTGTCCGACGATCAGCATCACACCTTCAACCTTGGTTCAGGGAACAGTCGGCACTGCTTATTCACGCACACTCGCCGCCAGCGGTGGAACAGCGCCGTACAACTCGTGGACCGTCACAAGCGGAACCCTGCCAGCGGGCCTGGCCCTGAACCCAACCACCGGAGTCATCAGCGGAACTCCCACGGCAACCGCCAGTCCCGCCACCACTGTCACCGTGCGTGTGAATGACACGTATGGCTGCCAGGGATCACAAACCATCAGTCTGCAAATTTGCCCTGTGGTGACGCTGAACCCGGCCTCATTGCCCAACGGCACGACAGGCACCGCTTACAGCCAGACCGTGAGCACTTCGGGTGGAACGACACCCTACACATTTGATCTCAGCAGCGGCAGTCTGCTGGCGGGACTCACGTTAGATGCCTCCACCGGCGTGATAAGCGGCACTCCGACCACGGCCGCCACAGCCACATTCACCGTGCGCGCCACGGATGCAAACGGTTGCGCCGGCATGCGCAATTACACAATCACCACGACATGCCCCGTGCTGGGAATCAGTCCGGCATCGTTGCCAGCCGCCTATTTCGGAGGTTCATACTCGCAAGCACTCACCGCCTCAAACGGCACCGCTCCTTACACCTTTGCCATGCAAACCGGCGCGCTGCCTTCCGGACTCTCGCTGTCCAGCAACGGTGTCATTTCAGGGGTTCCCTCCGCCACTGGCAACTTCGTCTTCACCATTCGCGTCACAGACACCCACGCGTGCTCGACATCGTTTGACTACACCTTGGTGGTCCGCAGTCTTTCTGTTGGAAACCTGGTGTTTGAAGACTCAAACAACAATGGGGTCAAGGACACAGGCGAACTGGGCATCGCCAACGCCTTGGTGCAGCTCTTTGCCACCGGTGATGACAATGCGATCGGCGGCACAGGCACCGCCGCAGACACTCAAACTGGCCCGGATGTCACGACCGACGCCTTGGGTGGTTATCTGTTCACCCGGATTCCGCCTGGCAAATATTATGTCAAAGTCACCCCGCCCGCGACACTGCTCGTCACAAGCGGCACCCCGGCCGTGGCGGACAACGACAACGACAACAACAACGACGGCGCGCAGCCTGGCGGCGCCAGCACCCCCCTCTTCAGTCCTGTCATCACATTGGCTGGAGGAACTGAATCCGTCACCGATGGAGACACGGATGCGGACACCAATCTCACCATCGACTTCGGACTCTGGGCTTCGATGGCGGTTGGGAACTTCATCTTCCTCGACATCAACGGTGATGGTCACCGCAACGAAGGTGAAAGCCTCGGCGACATTTATGTCGAACTCTATGCCGAAGGCAGCACGCCGGGGGTGGACGCACCCGTCAGCGTCGGATCGTCGGGATGCAGTTGCAAAGGCCGCTACTACCTCGATGGACTGAATCCTGGAAACTACTTCCTGCACATCCCTGCCTCCCAGTTTGCCACGGGCATGCCGTTGGAGGGACTGCTGCCCATGTCTTCCGTGGTTCCCGGTGACGATGATGTCGGCCAGGACCTTCTCTTCAACAGCACGCCAGCGACGAATGGCGCCAGTTCTGCCGTCTTCTCTCTCCGCGCAGGCCAGGCGCCCACGGGTTCGGCAGAATCCGGCGGTGAAGGCACCATCGATGACGCAATCGACAACTTGGTGGACCTCACACGCGATTTGGGCGTTGTGGCGCCCGCAGGTTCTGGCTTCGCGTCCGCCGAACGCATCCGCCGCCACATCGTCACCGGTGGCTACACCGCGGCGATACTTCCTGGCGCAACCACCTTTGCCACCTGGGATGCCACAGGCTCCCTCGGCGGCCCTGTGGCGGATCCGGATGAAGATGGCATCCCCAACCTGCTCGAATACGCCCTCGGCACCGATCCTGTGAACCCTCTTGAAGCTCAACGTTTCGCACTGACACAGGACAGTAACGGTGGCCTCATCGCGGTGCTCACTTTGCCTGTCGGCACGCATGATGACATCGCTATCAAACTCGAAACACTCACCGATCTCACGAAAGCCGCGGATTCATCCGCCTGGAACCGGCTCTCGATGGCCTTCACCACCACTTTCAACGACAACAACACGCTCACCCGCCAGTACAGCAATCTGCAAAACCTCCTTGCCTTCAAAAACCTCGACACCGGTTTCCTGCGCATACGGGTCGAACTCGATGCCAACCGGGATGGAATTCCAGAAGCCACGGTGACCTCATCCATCCAAGGCTGGAGCCGCCAGAGCTTCACCACAGGAGATCGCACGTTCAGCATGCCATTGATGAAGCCCGCTGTGTTCACCGGACGGGCACACTCCGTGAATGGCAATGAGGTTGTGCTGCCTTACATCCTCACCCTGCCGGAGGGCTCGCATTATCTTGAAGTCGTGGATGGAACGCTGGCCGGACAACGTTTCGCCATCAATCCAACCTCCAGCTCCGGCAACACGCTCGTGTTGGAAAGCTCCACAAACTCCTACTCCGGACTCGTGGATGCCCGCATCATTGTTCGTCCGCACCACGCGCTTGCAGGACTCCTAGCCCCCGCAAACTTCAGCACCGACGACCGCGTCCTCTTCTTCGACACCGCAGCCAACAACTTCAGCACACTCACCAACGCAGGTGATGCATGGCAGGGCGCTGCATCTCTCAACATGAACGAACGTCCCTTCACACCGGGTGAGGCCGCGCTTGTTCAAGTTCGTGGCCTGGGCACCACTCTCACCTTCACTGGCGAGGTTCGCGCAAATGCCTTTGTGACCTCCCTCGCCACAGGCACTCAATTGATCGCCCCTGGCTGGCCGGTGACACGCCCTGTACCTGTGGCAGGCTTGAACGCCGCATCCACTCCTGAGCAGGCTGATCGTTTACGCCTCTGGATCGGTGACAACACCGCAGGAAACGCTGGTTACAACAGTTGGTATCTGAACAGCCTGGCAACTCCTCCTGCCTGGACCCTGCAAAGCACTGACGAACCAGCTAATCAGCCAGCAGATACGCCAACAGCCCTGCAACAAGGCTTCCACGGCATCTTCCTCCTGCGCACCGCACCGCTCAATCTGCGGACAACGCCTCCGTGGCAGGACGCGAACTCTCCAGCCCAGTAACTCACTTGGTTTGGACACACCCCGCTGCGGAATCGTCCATCTGAGCCGTCGCACTCACACGAGCTCTTAAATGTGGATTCATTCCGCGACTCTTGAGGGGCATTGAATGCCCTTCATGGATTTTTCTTGTGTGATCAACGGGCGTCCGCGTAGCATTTAAAAAAAGATCATCAAAGATCTGGCGACAACCTCCTCAAAAAATCCTGCATATGCCCCTGATCTCCGATTACCTGGATCGAAAATTCGTCCTCCAACAGACCACAGCCCAACGCGACTGGCTGGTTGCGCTTCAAAAGCGGCTCAAGCGAAAAGACAAGACGGCTCTCGCCGAGCTGAAAAAGCGCAAAATCAAACCTGACCAGATTGCCCGGGCCATCGTCGCATTAAACGCGTCGCTCAAGATTTTGGCCAAGGACAAGGAACATCCTTCTGGAAGTGCCTTCATCCCGCGTGATCCATTGACCTGCCTCATTCAAACCGCGATGACGCAAACTGCCATTACGGAAGGACTCGCACGAAATGCGACCACTGGCAGCGCATCTGTTGTGCGCAGTGTTCGCGCCGGAGCAGCCGCCAGCAAGAAGAAGAGGAAAAAGGCAGCCGGTGGTTTAAACACCTCCGCGCCGCTTCGCTTGAAGCTTAGACCCGGGGCCAAACCGACCAAAGCACAGCTTCGCGCGGCTTTTGTGGAAGGCTTGCCATGGAACAATGGTGACATTCATTATGGACTCGACGGTTTCACTGCCAAATTCGGCGCCTTGTTCACTGGACGCCATGACTTCAACAAGAGGCCCGCGAGCGTCGCCACATCCACAAAACCACTGCGCTTGTTTGTGTTCGGTGACTGGGGCACCGGCCTGCCGTTGGCGGCCGCGGTGACTGAACGTGTCGGCGAACAACTCGCTGGAGGAGGTGCTGGCCGGCAGCAGCATGTCATCCACCTCGGAGACGTGTATTATGTCGGAACTGAAGACGAATACGTGGAGCGCATGATCCCGTTCTGGCCCGTTACCGTGGCGGACAAAAAACGCATCGGTTCCTGGAGTCTGAACGGCAATCATGACATGTATGCCGGCGGCTTCGGTTACTTCGACACCCTGCTGACTGAGGAACGTTTCCGTGAATGGCATAGCGACGACAAGGGCAATCCCTCCAGCTTCTTCCTGATCGAAGATCCTCACTGGCAGGTCTTCGGGCTCGACACCTCGTGGAAACTGCCATCGCTGGGCAGCGTGGTTTTTGGCAAGCCCACCAAGGAGGATTACGGCGGCCAGAACGGAGTGCTCACAGACGAGCAAGTCTCCTGGATGAAGAAGGTGCGCAAGCCCGCCAAGGGTTGCATCCTGCTCACTCATCATCAGCCGGCGTCATCGCGCACGAGCGAGAAGCAGCACGCGAAAGAAGCCATAGCCTCCTTGCGTGCCGCCGGGCTCTACGATCAGATCGACGCGTGGATCTGGGGGCATGAGCATCGCGGCGTGGTCTTCAAACCGAAAGCCGACAGGCGTCACAAGGTGCTCAAAGAGGCTCCTGGCTTCTGTGCCTGCCTTGGTCATGGCGGCGTGCCTGTGACGAAGAAGAATTTCGAAGCCGAGAACCGTATCGCTGACGTGCTTTGGGACGAGGACCGCCTCGATTCCGAAGCGCCCGTGTATGAAGACGAGCGCGTTGTGCCTTTCGGGTTTGCGAGCATCGAGACGAATGAAAACGCCTTCGACTTCAATGTGTTCGACCATACCGGCAGCCCCCGATTTGCCTGCTCGGTGGCCCGCAGCGGAGAGATGACAGTAAAAATGTCATCGTGGAAGAATCACAAATAGAAACTGCCCTTCCCTCACTGGCTTGTGCGGCGGACGCATCTCCAGATTTAGCCATCACCATACCCAGCTTATGAAACAAAAAGCATCCACGAAGGATCCTGCAACCACGGCCGAATGGACCATCATGGTTTACATGGCTGGTGACAACGACCTGGATGACTTCGGTCAGTCCGATGTCATGGAGATGAAGAAGACCGGCTCCAGCGACAAAATTCACATTCTCGTGCAGCGTGACACTGCTGCCGCTGGCGTGCCCACCGTCCGCTACCGTGCACGCAAGGGAACCAGCCTGAACGACGACATTGTCGAGAAACTCGGCGAGACAAACTGCGGCGACCCCAAGGTGCTTGCTGACTTCATCGCCTGGGGAATGACGAATTACCCCGCCAGGCGAACCATGGCAGTCCTCTGGAACCACGGCAATGGATGGGATGACACCGATGTGTATCACGAATCCAAACGTCGCAGCCTCAACCCTCCACCGGAACGACCTGCAGGCTCCAGCAGCCTGCGTCGAAGCGGCATGCCTGGCCGCGGCAGCATCCCGACAGGCTTCATCAAACGCAGCGTGGTAGGCAGACGTTTTCGCGGATCGTTTTTCATGACAGCTTTTCAACTTGATGGCAAACGCCGCGCCATCGCCTTTGACGACGATGCGCAGGACTTCCTGGACAATGTGGAGATGAAAAAGGTCTTCGACGCCGCGGTGAAGAAAGCTGGCAAAAAATTCGACGTGATCGGCATGGACGCCTGCCTCATGGCCATGCTTGAGACCGGTGTACAGGTCGAAAGTGCCGCAAATGTGTTCTGTGGCTCCGAACAGACCGAGCCCGGGGCTGGCTGGCCTTACGATCGCATCCTCAAAGCGCTCGCGGCGAAGCCCACCATGGACGGCAAAGCTCTCGCCAGCCTCATCGCCAAGGAATATTCGGCCTCGTATCCAAAGTCTGAGGCCACCACCCAATCAGCGCTGGATTTGACTGTGATTGGCGCCCTTCGCAAAGCGACCGACGCGCTCGGCGCACAACTCGCGAAGGGACTCTCCAGCAAGGATCTCTCCGTTCGGGGTGCTGTCGGCGTCGCCCGTGCGCAGAGCCAGGGCTACGAGCATCCTGATTACATCGATCTGTGGGACTTCACCGCCAATCTGGTCAAATACCTCCCGGCCACGGCACCCGCCGTCAAGGCCGTGCAGAGCGCGATCAGCAAGGCGGTGCTCGCCAACTACGCACCGAACCCCAGCGTGAACCGTTCACACGGAATTTCGATCTACCTGCCCGCCGGCAAAAGCAGCAAGCTCTATGACAGTCTCGTCTTTGCGTCAGGCGGCTGGGCAAAATTCGTGAAAGCCTGGGCGCCCGTCAAACCCTGACCCTTTTGCGCCATGGCAAAGAAAGCCGTCCAAACTCCGAAGCGCCGGCAAAAGCCAACAGCTTCTCGTACCCGCACGAAATCAACCGGCAAGGACTACCACGTCGTTCTGCGTGAAGCTGGCGGCACAAGCATCACCGCCACCGTGGCCGACAAGGTGCTCTACCCGATCGCCGTGGCTTGGAACCAGGTGCTTGCCTCAACGAAGGATCCCAAGCAGAGCGAGCAAGTCCGGCGGGACTGGCGCACCAACGCCAGGGACACAGTCAAAGAACTTGCAGAGTTGGCGTGCATGGACATCACCAAGACCGGGGATTTCATCAAGGCAGCCGCCAAAAGTGGTGTGGTGCAGGTTGAAATGAACTGGGAGCGTGAAGACCTTGGCTATGCCGCCCGCGTGTTTCCATGGGAGGCGTTGATCGCACTCGCCACCAAGGATGAACGAGAGCGCCTTGGTCAGACAAAGATTGCGATTGTCCGCCGTCTTACCGGTGGAGCGACCGACGCAACGCCAGCAGACGGTGCTCCTCTATTCCTGGTAACCGAGGACGTCAAAACCCGCGCCATGTTTGACTACGATAGCGAACTGGCCGCGGTCGGAGCCGCGCTCGGCAAGCCACCGTTGTTCAAAACCGCAGGTTCGTTGGAAGCCATCGCACGCGCGGTGAGCAACCATCCGCGCATCGTGCACTTTGTCCTTCAATCGGTCGAAAAGGGCGTTCTGCTCGATCATGTCGAAGGGGAAGAGCTTGACTTGAAAAGCAATGACGAGGTGGCCGCTGCCCTCGCGAAGCACGGGCCGGAACTCGCCGTGTTCAGTTCCTGCTACACCGGCAGGCGCCTTGCGCCGCAGGCCATCGTTGCGGGGGCCCGTCTGGCCATCGGTTTTCAGGATGAGGTCACCGACGCCATTCTTCCCGTCTTCTTCGGCGCGTTCTACCGGTCATGGAACGCAGGTGTTGGCGCTCTCGCCGCGCTGAATGCCGCTCTCGACACAGTCAAGAATCAGGGCCGTGCGGATGACCTCGGCACTGTGACACTGTGGTCTTCCTCCGATCTCATTGAAGAAGCAGCGCGCACCAAGACCGCCGACAAGAAGACGGCTGCATCCATCAAAGGCACGGGTGACGGCGGCGCCCTCACGAAGGAGAAACTGATCGCGATGCTGCCGGTGATTTGTGATCCCGAGCCTGCGTTGAATTACTCTGTGCTGCACAACAGCCGCGACGGCTTGTTCAAGGCATTTGTCGTGACCAAGATCAGTTCTGGACCCTTGGACGACTTGGAAGTGCATGTGAGCATCGACACCGGGACCGACCGGCCTGCCGAGTGCTCGTTTTTCGTCAAGATGCCTGACACTCCCGACAGCCAGGCCAATCTCGCGGAACGAACTGTACTCCCGCTGGGCGCGCAGTTGCTCCGCCAGCGGGGAGAAATCGTGCTGGGCACCGTCAGCATCTCCATCAAATGCGGTGGCATCCAGTTCTTCCACAAGCTCGCCCGCGTCAAAATTCTCCCCTGTGACGAGTGGAACGACCAGGACACCAGCGGTCGTCACTTCCTGCCCTCGTTCGTCTTCCCGCGTGATCCGGCGGTGCGCACCATCCTCAGCACCGCACAGCCCTTTCTTCGTGCGCTTACCGACAGGCCGCCCGCGGGTTTCGACGGCTATCAAAGCACTTTTGCTGATTCCTCCGCCGAGTCCGCGCGATTGCAGACGCGAGCGCTCTGGGCCGCTCTCCAGCACCCCCTTCGCCTGGACTATGTGAATCCGCCGCCAACCTACACCAAGCAGGCCCAGCGACTGCGCACGCCCGAGGAGATTTTGCGGGCGCGACGCGGCACCTGCATTGAACTCGCACTGCTGCTGGCTGCCTGTTGGGAACATATCGGCATCCAGCCGGTTATTTTCCTCACCAAAGGCCACGCATTCACAGGTTACTGGGCGGGTGAAAGAGAGCGCGAGGAATTCATGGGAGGGCTCGGCACAATGCTCGATCACGCCAAAAAACTGACCACCTCCCAACAGCCGAGCAAGCAAGACCAGCTCGGCGGCGTCAAACAAGGCGCGACGGATGTTTCCGAAGTCTGGATGCTCGCTGAACCCTTCCATCTCTCCGCGATCCGGTCAGAAGTGCTGGCTGGAAGACTCGTTCCGGTCGAAGCTACGTTTATCCCGCTGCAAAACCCTTTTGATGACGCGATCAACAGCGCGAAGCAGATGCTTCTGGCACTCAAACCGGCTGAGTTTGACGGGATGCTTGATGTGCAAACCGCGCGAGATCGCGGCATCACCCCCCTGGCCATCGTCACTGAAGGCACTGCCGCTTGAACCACCGACTCAGCAATCATGAGGAAGCACAAGGAAGACAATCCGTTCAAGGAGCGGGACGCTGCGGTCAGGAAACAAACGGCCGAGTTCTTGAAGCACCTCGGTGGCGAGACGGTTGATGGAGCAGCCGAACGCACCCACCGCCGGGCCGCGCCGTTGCGCCGCGCGCTCGAAAGCCAGGCGCTGAACCTGTATCGCGACACCGAGGGCATCCTGCGCTGGCACCTCGGCCCCGTGCCGCCGCAGAGTCCGGGCATGGAGTCACTCAAGCGTCAGCGTGCCCGCGCAGGATTGCGCCGTGCACCGCTGGAAGCGCCCGTGGGCTTGAACCAATCGCTCTTCCAATCGCTGGAGCCCTCGTTGGTGGGCAAAGTCTTGAAGCTTGCCGATCAAAAACTGACGCCACGTGCCTGGAATGAGCGCGGCCAGCCATGGGGGCTGCGCCGGCTGAACGACGAGGGCAAACTCATCCCCTTCCGCCCAGACGATATACCCCGCCTCAAGGGCAAACGCGTGCTCGTCTTCGTACACGGCACTTTCAGCAACAACGACTCCATCATCGCGGAGATCATCAATGCACCCGGCGGCAAGCAGATGCTCGATGCCACGTTGTCGGGCAAAAACTACGATTTTGTCCTCAGTTTTGACCACGCCACGCTCGGAGTGAGTCCGGCGCTCAACGCCTTCGACCTGGCGTCACGCTTTGCCAGCGGCATGCCGGCAGCGATTGATCTGATTGCGCACAGCCGAGGCGGCCTGGTGGTGCGCTGGCTGTGCGAGGGCTTCCGCCATCCAGATGTGAAGTACCGTGCCGTCTTGGTCGGTGCGCCACTCGCAGGCACCAGCATCGCCTCACCCGCGCGAGCAAAGGCCGTGATGGACATGCTGTCCAATGTCGGTGATGCCCTGGGCACGGTCACCGCGCTCGGTGGTGGTGTGTTTCTGGGGCTCGCGAGCACACTGGCGAGCATCTTTTCACGCGTCACCGGCACACTCGCCACACCGCTGGCGGATGCGATTGTGGCACTCATTCCAGGATTCGCCGCGCAATCACGTGAAGGTAACAATGCGGAACTGCTGTCGCTGAGAGCAAACACCGGCCTTTTTGATTTCGATGCTTCCGACAGCCCTGTGCGCTACTGGATCATCCGCTCCAACTTCGAGCCTGCAGGTGATGGCATCTGGAGCTTCCTCAAAACATTTGTCACACGCCCGCTGCTTTCCAGCTTCGATGTCGGCGCGGACTACGTCTTCAAGGGCGACAACGACCTTGTGGTGGATTGCGATTCCATGGACCAGACAAGTGAGAAGGATGGCCAGTTCAAACGCATCCAGCAAGTCGCGCACAATTTCGGCACCTCGAAGGCGGTGTACCACACCAACTACTTTTCCCAACGGGAGACGATCCGCGCGTTGCGAGCTGTCTTCGAGTTCTGAATCATATCCTCTGCCAAAGCCGGGACTCGCAATCTGTTAATCGCTCAAAGCGAATTGCTTTGCACTTGGGGCTGCTAACGATTGAAGGTGCAAGCAAACTTCCTGACAGACAGTTTACCGGAGCCAAACAAATGCCTCAATTTTCGACTTATCACACATCACACACCATCGCCGCATGCCGGAGGGCGAGGACGGGATCGTCCCAGGTGGGGATGAACTCGTGGGCGACGAAGTCGTGGTAGCCGATTTCGAGGAGAGCTTGCATGACGGCGGGGTAGTTGATCTCCTGGTGCTCGTCGAGCTCGCAGCGGCCGGGATTGCCGGCGGTGTGGATGTGGCCGATGTAGTCCTTGTGGATGCGCAGGCGGCGGATGATGTCACCGTTCATGATGCTGACGTGGTAGATGTCGAAGAGCAGTTTGAAGTTCGGACTGCCCATCTGCTTGATCAGATCGACGCAGAAGTCCACGTCGTCGCCGAAGTAGCCGGGATGGCCTTTCATCGGATGGGAGCTGTCGCGGGAGTTCAGGTGCTCAAGGACGAGCGTGATGCCCTTCTTCTCGGCTAGCGACAGCACTTCCTTCCAGGTGTTGAGGCAGTTCTGAATGGCCTTGTCGCGGTCCATGCCGTCGAACTTCATGCCGGTGAAGGTGATGACCTTCTTGCTGCCGACATCGGCGGCAATGTTGATGGAGTCGGTGAGCTTGGTGACGACCTCGTCATGGAACTCCGGATTGCACGGTCCTTTGGCGAAGCCGTGACTCCCTACGAGCGAGATGTCGAGCCCGAGCTTCTTCACGTCCGGGTAGAGCTTTGAATCAATACCCTCCATGCCAACGAGGCCGATGTCTTTGCAGTGCTTGGCGAGGATGAGCATGTCCATCGGCTTGAAGCACCAGCCCATGACGGTGTGCTTGATGCCTTTGTTTTTGATGACGTAGGCGGGATCGGCGGCGGCTTTGGCAATCGTTTGGGCGTTGAGACGGGAAGCGAGCGTGGTGGCGGCTGCGGCAGTGAAGAAGGTGCGGCGGTTCATGGCTGGAGTTTCAAGTTTCAGGTTTAAAGTTTCAAGTTGAGCCGTGGGAGAGAACGTTGGGCGGGCTCACTTTCCTATGCAGAAGGTCGAGAAGATGACGTCGAGGATGCGTTCGACATCGACCTGGCCGATGACATCGCCGAGGGCGTGGAGGGCTTCGCGGATTTCGAGGGCGATGAATTCAGGGGCTTCGTTGCGTTCGAGCGCAGTGCGTGCGGCACGAAGACGCTCGGCGCTGCGTTCGAAGGCGGCCTTGTGGCGGGCGTTGATGGCGATGGGGTGATCGGCGGCGAGCGGTCCGGCGTGTGCGATGATTTCGCGGATGGCATCGCGCAGGGCTTCGATGCCTTCACCAGTGAGGCAAGAGAGCGGAATGGCGTCGGATTCGCTCTTCCAATCCGCATGGATGCCGAGGTCGGCTTTGTTGAGGACGAGGATGCGGCGTTTGGAGAGTTCGGGGGAGAGAAGAAGACGCTGATTGCGGGCAGGAGTGCCCGCATCACTGGGGAGGCTGGCATCGACGACTTCGATGACGAGGTCGGCACGGTCGAGTTCGCGTTCGGTGCGCTGGATGCCGACGCGTTCGATGTCGTCGCCCGCTTCGCGCAGCCCTGCGGTATCGACGAGGCGTAGCGGAATGCCGTGCACCTGGATGATTTCTTCAATGGTGTCACGCGTGGTGCCGGCTGTGGGACTGACAATGGCACGCTCGAAACCAAGAAGGAGATTGAGCAGACTGCTTTTACCGACATTCGGCGCACCAGAAATGACGGTGCGAGCGCCGTGGCGCAAGATGCGTCCCTGCTCGGAGGTGGCGATGAGTTTCTGTGCGCGTTCGAGCACGGAGTCGAGGCGCTTCATCAAATCAGCGCCGGTTTCAGGGGAGATGTCTTCTTCCGGGAAATCGATGAATGCCTCGATATGCGCGAGCACGGGGATGATTTCCTGCTGCATGGCCTGCGCTTCGCGACCGATGGCACCGCCGAGCTGTTCGTTCGCGGCGCGGAGAGCGAGCGTGCTCTGAGCGTGGATGAGATCCATCACCGCTTCGGCCTGCGTGAGGTCCATTTTGCCATTGAGGAAGGCACGCTGGGTGAATTCCCCCGGTTCCGCCGCACGCGCACCGCAGGCGAGCAGACGCTCAAGTATGCGTTGCGTTACGAGGACACCACCGTGCCCGTGGAACTCGACGACATCTTCGCCGGTGTAGCTCGCAGGACCTTTGAAATGGAGCAGCAGGCCGTGATCGAGGGGATTGCCTGCGGAATCAATGGCGGAAACCAGATGAGCAAAACGTGGAGTGAGTTTCGCGGGCAATTGAAATGCCTGCTCAGCGATTGGCAGAGCCTTCGGACCGGACATGCGCACGACACTGATCGCAGCCTCGCCCAAGGCGGTGGAGATGGCGGCGATGGTGTCTGCGAGCATCGGCGATGGTGAAAGCGGCGGGCTGAAAGTGCAAGAAGCGATCTTTCGGGGACGCAAGCCACGAGTTCTTTGTCGCAGATGTCTTGAACGTTGATTTGCAACGTCTATGCTTGCCAGCTTTCCAATCCGAGCCACCCACCCGCATGATTGAACCGCCAACGGACACCAGCTACACGGCCCCGTGGATGCCCCGCGATGTGCCCTGGCTGGAAATGGCCTGTTACTTTTGCGGTGCACTGGTGGTGTCAGCGGTTGGCACCTGGTGGATCATCAACCGCGGAATCACCTTCGGGCTCGACACACCTGACACACGCCGCAAGTTGCATGAGAAGGCCATACCACGTCTGGGCGGCGCCCCCATCTTCCTGGCTGTGGGGCTGGCCTCACTGGCTGCGGGTTACATCGGTGGCCTTGGGTGGAGCCGATGGCTGCCGGTTGCGATCTGCAATGCACTCATCTTCAGCGTGGGCTTCGTGGACGATCTGAGGCCGCTGGGAGCCAAGGTGAAGCTGGTGGGGCAGGTTGGCACGGCATTGATCCTTTATGCGCTGGGAGTTTCCATCGACGTGCTGAGCAACCCCTTCGGCGAAGGCACGCTCGTGCTGGGTTGGTGGAGCCTGCCGCTGACCCTGGCCTGGCTGGTCAGCATCCCCAACATTGTGAACTTGATTGACGGGATGGACGGACTCGCCGGCGGTTTTGGTCTGTTCCTGTGCCTGACGCTCGCGTTCATCGGCTATTACGGCTATCAACCGGACGTGGTGGTTGTGTCACTGGCGATGGCCGGGGCGCTAGCAGGTTTTTTGATCTTCAATCTGCCGCCGGCAAAGATTTTCCTGGGAGATGGAGGAGCCTATCTCATTGGCTTTTTCATCGCCTCTGTGTCGCTGTTCACCTCGAACAAGGGCGCGGTGATCGGAGCGTTGCTAGTGATCATCATCGCGCTGGGCGTGCCGATTCTGGACACGCTGTTCGCGATCATCCGGCGTGGCATCCGCGGCGTGCCGATCTTCAACGCGGATGCGGAACACATTCACCACCGGCTGATTCTGCTGGGTTACAGCAAGGGACGCGCGCTTGCGGTGATGTACTCGATTTGCCTCGTGTTGAGCGTGGTGGGGTTGAGCATCCTGATGAACAAGGGCATCGCTCTGCCGGTGGCTGGCGCGGTTTTGTTCCTGCTGGCATTGGGCATGGCTCGCTATCTTGGCTATGTGAAGAGCTGGTCCAATTTCCGGACGCAAATCGGCAATGCGCTGGAGCGCCGACGGCAGAGGGAGTATTTCCGTGCCTACGGTCGCGTTCTCGATTTCGAGGTGGAGCGCTGCTCGGATGTGACAAGTTTTGGAGAGTTGTTCGGACACGGGTTGCAGCGCATGGGCCTGCACCTGAGCGCCCAGAGCAACACGACTGCTGAGGTCTTGAACCTGGCCAACGGCCAGCGCTGCACGATTTACCGCCCCGCCGATTCCCTCGATCGGCAAGAATGGCATCTGCGCCTCGATGAGCTGATGCCAGCGCTGGATCGTTGTTTGGAAAAGTGGGGAACCCTCCCCTCATGCGTCGAAGAAAGCCCTCCCACATCATGAGACGTTCCTCAGACCATAGGGCCAAACGGCGCCGCCGCACTCCGCTGCTCGTCAGTGACACTGACGATGAGACGGAGCCACAGGTCTTGCTGGCTGGAGAATCTGTGGAGGAGTCCGACGAGGGCGAAGGCGAAACCGAGGAGAATGAAAGGACCGAAAACAGTCATGATGTGAGCGGCCCGGCATGGCAGGGGGTGGTTTTTGCACTGCTACCACTGCTGATCTGCATGTTCGGGGCAGGCCGCGAGACGTGGTCAAAGGGTATTGCTGCCATTTTGACAGGCGCAGCAATGATCATCTTTCCGCTCCAGCGCCAGCTCCCCGCATTGGCTCGCGCCAGCATCCTCGCTACGCTGCTCGCCCCACTGTCAGCCTTCCTTCCAGCGACGTGGTTCCCGCAGCCAGAGTGGAGGACCCGGCTCATCGAGGACTGGCATCTTCAGCTCTCCAACACGCTCACACCACAGTTCGACATCACCCGCGAGACGTGGTTGTTCATGGCGCTGTGCATCTGCTGGCTGTATTGGTGTCTGGCACGAGGATTCTCCAGTGAGCAACGCCGGGCGATGCTCCAGGTGCTGGGACTTGGAGGTGTCGTGCTGTCTCTGCTGTCCATTTTGGAACACTGGGGTGTGCTGGGCGTGCCATTCTGGCCGCGAGGCCTCCAGTGGGACAGCGCGTTCGGACCGTTTGCCAATCGCAACCACATGAGCAGCATCGCGGCAATCAGCTGCGTGCTCTGTGCCGCGTGTGCCTATGATGCACACCGCCGGAAGCTGCACACCTGGAGCTTGTATGTGGCCGGTCTGTTCATTCCTCTGGCGCTCATCTTCATCAACACTTCACGGGCGGGATTGGTTCTGTTTTTTGTGGGAATCACCGCATGGCTTGGCACGGCGGCAATGGGACGCGGCTTTTTCAAGAAGATGACGGTCACGATCTCACTGGTGCTGATCATCTCAACACTGCTGGTGATCTCATCCGGCGGCATAACCGCCCGTCTTAACAACCAGGGGGTGGAAGGCTTCGTCACTGCCCAGGGACGCACAGTCATTTATGCGCAAACCCTGGAAATGTTTCTCCACGCTCCCTGGCTGGGCCATGGACTGGGCAACTTCGCCGCTGTTTTCCCCCAGTTTTCCGACATCTACAACCTGCGGGAACGTCCGGTGCATCCTGAAAGTGATGTACTCTGGTTGCTGGCGGAAGGTGGCATGCTCACACTGCTGCCCCTGATCATTGCGGCCTTCTGGTGGTTTAGCGCCACCGGCCCGTGGTTTCGACGCAACAAGCGCAATCATCGTTCCCGGCGAAACGACCAACGCCTCCGTAACACAGCAACGATTGCTTGCAGTCTCGCCGTGATGCATGGGATCTTTGACGTGCCTAACCGAGGCCTGGGTTACTTCGCGTTTGTGGCGTTATTGGCAGGCATTGCAATCCGTCCGCGCAGGCTTCCCCAGCCCGCCGGTATCGTCTCCCAAACCATTATGCGAGCTGGTGGCGTTAGCGCGTTGGTGTTGGGAGGCATGTGGCTGGCGGTCAGTGCAGGCAACCTGGTGCTTCCAGGAAGCAGCAGCGCCGCGTGGCTGAGGCAGAACGCCAACCGCCTGGCCGATGAAGGCGCCTATGCTGACGCGCTCCCACTGTTTGACAAGGCCGTGCAACTGAACCCGCTGGATTACCGGCTCTACTTTGAACGTGCTCGCGTGCGCCTTTTCCTGCACCATCCACCGAACGATGCGCTTGATGACTTTTCTCGCGCACGTGCGCTGGAACCCAACGACACAGACATGTGCTACCGCGAGGGCCTCACGTGGCTGGATTTCCGTCCGGAGTTCGCAATCATCCCGTGGCGCGAGATCATCAAGCGCTGGCCCGGCTACTATTTTTCAACGTTGATGCAACACTCCCAGAATTACCCACAGTTGCGCGAGCCGCTGTGGAATCTGGCAACCACGGCGGAGCTGAAGTTGATGTACCTCAGCTGGGTCAACACACGCGAGGAGTTTGAGCGCTGCCTGCGCAGCCTCCTTTCCGTACAGCCTGATCTGGGTGGGCTGGATGTTACCCAACGCGAGCAGGTTTTCCGAATGTGGTATCAGCTTGGAGACCGGTCGGCACTCATTTCCGCGCTGGAAACCAACCGCAAATGGCGGGATGTCGGCTGGAGAATCCTCGCCGAACACTATGCCAGCAATTCAGACTTCCAGCGAGCCTGCCAGATAGCCTCCGCTTACCTGCCTTCCTTGGCGCGGGCCGCACCAGGTACCAGTTCTGACATCCCAGCTCTCGAGCGCGCCCTCCTTTACAACCCCACTGACCCCCGTCGCGTCATCGACCTGTTTCAGGCTCAAAAGAACGTCGGTGACCTTGATGGTGCTCTGCGCACCCTCGAAAGAGTTGCCGAGTCTCCAGAGGCTCCCACCTATGTGAAGCAGGAAATCGCGGCGCTTTACATCATGAAGCAGGATTTCAGGCGGGCGTGGGAGAACCTTCGAGAGGCCATGCAGAAGCGTTGAAGCCTAGGGGCTAGTTTAAAGGTGCTATTCTCTTTTTTGAGAATCTGCGATTGACTCAATCCTGCGACACGTTTAGTTTATTTAACAATCAACCGTGCCTCTCATTTAACGCTCTTAATATGGCTAAACTAGTAATCATAGACGACGAAGCCGCGATTCTTGAACTCATGACCAAGCTCTGCAAAGCAGCAGGGCATCAAGTGTTCGGATGCACGACCGGTATTGATGGCATCGCGGCGATCCGGGCCAACCAGCCTGAACTTGTGATCGTGGATCTTCGCATTGGAGATGTGAACGGACTCGACCTTGTCAGCATGTGCCGGGATCAATTTCCCAGCACTGCCGTAATCATGGTAACCGGCCACGGCAGCGTTGAAACCGCCGTGGAGGCCATGCGCCTCGGCGCTTTTGATTACCTCACCAAACCTTTTGATCTCGGCGACCTGATCAAAACCGTCAATCAAGCCCTCCAGCGTAACAGCGGCACGGGGGCTTCCACCGCCCCCGCCTCCGCGCTACCAGGCATCACCCTGCGTTCCACGTCTTCCTCAAAGCTGATTGGTCACAGCGGCGCCCTCCAGCGCATTTTTGACATCGTCCAGCGCGTCGCCAACAACGACAGCCCGGTACTACTGGAAGGTGAGTTTGGCGTCGGGAAACATATCGTCGCCCGTTCTGTGCATGAAGCGAGCCGCCGCAGCGGCGCTCCGTTCAAGGAACTCCAGTGCAGCGCCATGCCCGAGGACGCCTTGGAAACCGAGCTTTTCGGCCAAACCGCCATCTTCAACCGAGTCTCGGGCGGTACTGTCCATCTGGCTGAGGTCAACCAGCTTCCGGCCCGCATCCAGGCACACCTGAACACTTTCCTTGATGAAGCCCAGTCCCGTAAAGGCCGCCTCAATGGCAGCAGTTCAGGGGATTTTCGCCTCGTCGTTTCCAGCACTGTGTCTTTGGAGGATGTGGTCAAGACCGGCAAGTTCCGTGAAGACCTCTACTACAAGCTTTCTGTCGTTCCGCTGAAAATCCCCCCGTTGCGCGAACGCCGTGACGACATCAAACCCCTCGTCGAGCACTTCCTCAAAGAACTCTCCGAACGCACTGACTCGAAGCCCAAGACCATTGACACTGCGGCCGTCGAGTTCCTCGAAAAGTACAACTGGCCCGGCAATGTCTCCGAGCTTCGCAACGCCATCGAACGCGCCTGTGCGTTTGCGGAAGGTGACCGGGTGAAACCCTCCGACCTGCCCACCAAGGTCACCCAGCAGATCGAAGTTCCCACTCCTTCTGCCAATGCTGGTGTCACCAAACTGCCCATCGGTTCCACGCTCGATGACTTCATCAAGGCCCAGGAGCGCCTCTTCATCCAGGAGACCCTCAAATACAACAGCGGTTCCCGCGAAAAGACCGCCAGCATGCTCGGAGTGTCCATCGCCACACTTTATCGCAAAATGGGCCTCAACGCCGAGCGCAAGACCACCATGTGATGGGTTTGGAGGCACCAGAGCCAGCCAGCCCGACTCCACTTCCCTTCCCGCATGCCTCTGGATATTCCAGACGACCTTCAAAAGGCCGCCGCCGCGAAGAGTATCAACGACTACTTGAACCACTACGTCACCGTCATCGACACGAAGGCAGGTGCCTTCCTCGCCGGTAATGTGGCTGCTGCCCCGATGCTTCTGCACGGCTGGCCGGGAGATTGGGTGGGGCGCACCACCTCGGTTCTCAGCATCAGCCTCTTCGCTGCATCGACATTGGTTGCCAGCGGGGTCATCTTTCCTCGTCTCCCGGCTCGTGGCAGCAGCGTCATCTTCTGGGGAGACATCGCCTGCGAAAACGACTCCACCGGCTATATCCGTCGTTTCAACGACGTGATCGAACGCGGCCAGCTTGACGAACACTACGCCCTGCAGAACTACCACACGGCGCGTGTGCTCCGCCGGAAATTCCGCTGGCTTCGTTGCTGCATTGTCCTCTTCTTCGCCGCGCTGGTGTTCGGATTCTTCACCTATCTCTGGGCACCCGCAGGTTGAGAAGCGCAATCTGCATTGCGCCCGCCCGGCATGTGCTTCAAACTGTCCGCGTCATCCCCCAACGCGTTCGTTTTGAGTTCCCCGACCACCATCCTCTACTGCCGCTGCGCCTACGCCCAAGTTGTCCCCACCGGCGTCAAAAACGAAGTCCTGCAGCAGCTCTGCGCTTCAAACACCAGCTTCGAAACAGTCGCCGACCTTTGCGAAATGGCCGCGCATCGCGATCCACGCCTCCATGCCATCGCCGGATGTGGAAAGCTCCGCATCGCCGCCTGCTACCCGCGTGCTGTGAAAGGATTGTTCCAGCAAGCCGGTTCTCCCCTGCCCGCCGACACCGAGATCCTCAACATGCGCACCCAGACCGCCGCCGAAATCACCGAAGCTTTGCGCCGCTCCGAACCTTGAACCGCGAACCGAGAACTTTAGATGATCACCCACACCCACCGTCCTCTCCGTGTCGTCCTCTACGAAGGCACCGGCAGCATCCAGCTTCCTGCTGAAGCCCGTGCGAAAGTGATCATGGCCCTGCTCGACAAAGGCTATATTGTCACTCGCAGCGGCCAGGGCGCTGGCACCATGCCGCACGACGATCGCAGCCTGCTCGTCCTCGGTGTGTTTGAGGGCAAGCCCCCCGCTTTGGAAGATGTCACCGGCCAGGTCAGCATCGACACCCGCGACATCACCGGCCTCGAGGCCGAAGCTATCGTGTCGCTCGTGGAAAAGAGCCGCGGTGACAAGCCCATGAACGAACCCGGCAAGTGGAAGCCGTGGTTTCCCGTCATCGACTACACGCGCTGCACGAATTGCATGCAGTGCCTCAGCTTCTGCCTCTTCGACGTCTATGGCGTCAGCGAGGACAACAAGATCCAGGTCCAGAACAACGACAACTGCAAGACCAACTGCCCCGCCTGCTCCCGCGTCTGCCCCGAGGTCGCCATCATGTTCCCAAAGTATCAGGGCGGCCCCATCAATGGTGACGAAGTGAACGAAAACGAAGCCAAGCGCGAAAAGATCAAGGTGGACATCTCCTCCCTCCTCGGTGGCGACATCTACTCCACCCTCAAAGACCGCAGCGCCGCCGCCAAATCTCGCTTCAGCAAGGAACGCAGCCCCGACAAGGCCCTCGACGAGCGGAAGAAATGCCTCACCAAGCTCGTCGGCGATGGCTTCATCCCCGCCGATGTCCTCGCCAGCCTCCCCAGCCCCGACGAGATCCTCAAAAAAGCCGAGGCCGCCAAAGCCAGGGCCGCGGCTGCCCTCGCGGCGCAGTGATCCTGCGAATGCTGCCGTCTCAAAAACCTCCCCGCACCTGTTGCTTCGATGCATAGAAGTCTGTTCGTTAGTTTGATGCTGGCCACGACGGCCTGGTCAAAAGAAGTCCCCGTTTCAGATCCATCTTCATTCGCTCAAGCAACTCAAAAGCTCGATGCAGGCGACACCATCATTCTGCAAGCTGGCACCTGGGCCGATGCGCACTTGAAAATTCACGCGCGAGGCACGGCGGAGAAGCCGGTGACCATCAAGGCGCAGACGCCGGGCAAGGTGGTGCTCACAGGCGATTCGCGCATCACCATCGCTGGCGAACACATCGTGGTGGACGGCTTGTGGTTTCAAAATCCCACGGGCGAGGAGGCGATCGAGCTGCGCATTGATTCCGACGAACTCGCCAACGACTGCCGCGTCACGAATTGCGCGGTGACGAATGAGTTTCAGGCGGCACCGGGCAAGTCGGCGCGCTTTGTATCGATCTACGGCGCACGTCATCGCATCGACCATTGCTACATCGCCGGCAAGACCACGGAGGGCACGACGATGGTCGTCTGGCTGTCGAACGAGGCGAAGGATCAGGGACAGCACCAGATCGACCACAATCACTTCGGGCCGCGCCAAAAACTCGGCAAGAATGGAGGTGAAACGATCCGCCTTGGCGACAGCAAGACCTCCATGCTCACCGCCGCGTGCGTGGTGGAGCACAATCTCTTCGAGAAGTGCGATGGCGAGGCCGAATGCATCTCCAACAAGTCCTGCGGCAACATTTATCGCCATAACACCTTCAAAGGCGTCTCCGGCTCACTCACCCTGCGCCATGGCAACGGCTGCCGCGTCGAAAACAACGTTTTCCTCGGCGACAAAGCCAAAGGCAGCGGCGGCGTGCGCATTATCGGCGAGGATCACGTCGTCACCGGCAATCTCTTCGACGGCCTGACTGGTGACAACGAGCGCAGCGCGATGTGTTTCATGCTCGGCATTCCTGATTCGGTGCCCAACGGCTACTTCCAGGTCAAACGCGCCAAAGTGACGAACAACACCTTCGTGAACTGCGAGCACAACATCCTCATCGGAATGAGCGGTGACAAGAAAGCAAAGCTTCCTCCGCTGGAGACGGAGATCACCGGCAATCACATCCAAACGAGCAAAGGCGAGGCCTTTGAGATCAAATGCGCCGTGGATGGCGTGACGATGAAGAACAACGAGACCGGCAACGAACTCCCCTCCGAGGTGAGCGTCCCCGCTCCTGAACCTGCCGGCCCCCTTTGGAAGAAGTAATCCCCATGCGCACCAACGTCCTTGGCACTCCTCTCACCTGCTGCTGTCGCAAACCCATGACCGGGTTCTATCGCGATGGCTACTGCCGCACCGGCCCAGGCGACACCGGCCTGCACACCGTCTGCATCGAAGCCACGGCCGAGTTCCTGCGCTTCTCGAAACTGGCTGGTAACGATCTTTCCACACCCGCTCCCGAGTGGGATTTTCCCGGCCTAAAGCCCGGTGACCGCTGGTGCCTGTGTGTGACGCGTTGGAAGGAAGCGTTCGATGCTGGTATCGCACCCGCGGTTTGCCTTTCCGCCACGCACGAGTCCGCGCTGGAATGGGTCGATCTCGCAGACCTGAAAGCTCACGCTCTCGACGATCCCGGCGAGGTCATTGAGTAATCCGGCGCAGAACGCCCAAACAGCGCCCGCCATTTTGCCCGGATAATCTCGAATGACCGGCAGATGACACGCCACATGCGTGGCAGCACTAGCCAGAGCACAATGAGCGCCGCCGTGAACACGCAGAGCGCGATGATGGGCTTCAGCACCATCACCAGTGTGCCGGCTGCCACGATAATGTCCTCGGCTAGGCTCAACACAATGTTTGAGGCCGGTTCAGGAGAGTGGTTTGCCAGCAAACGTGTGCCAGCCTTCGCGCTGTGCGTCGTCAACGCCGCGCCGCCAGCCAGCAAAGCACCAATTACCTCGACCTGAGGCGGCATGTCACCCAAGGCCTGCATGGCGAGCAATGTGCCGCCAATCGGACGCACCAGCGTGTGAATGCTGTCCCACAACGAATCCAGCCAGGGAACCTTGTCCGCAACGAATTCGATCACATACAGCGCTCCTGCGGTGATGAGCACCCAATCGTGGCCCAAAACGGCCAGCGATTCGTATTTGGCCGCGAGGTGCAGTGCATCAAACCGCACCATCAGGCCGGTGAGAAGCACCGTGAGGTAGAGATTCAGCCCCGCCAGCGATGCCAGTCCCAGCGCAAGGCCCAGTTCTTCGAGGATGTGCATGGCCGGTTTATATCACACCCCGCCGCACTGGTCGATGAACAAGTTCGGCGGGATTTTGGAATCCTCACGGCTCTTTCAGTTCCTCGGATTCACGCTCTGCTCGCCAAAAACTCCCTCACCTCTCGTGCCACGGCCTTGCCGATGCCAGGCACGGCAGCGATCTGATCCTCAGTGGCCTTGCGCAGGCGGGTGACCGACCCGAATGCCTTTAACAGCGCCGCCTTGCGATTCTGGCTGATGCCGGGGCAATCATCAAGGATGCTCTCCTCCACTCGCCGGCGCAGCAAGAGTTGATGATAACCATTCGCCCAACGGTGGGCTTCATCACGGATGCGCTGGAGCAATTTCAAGGCACCGCGCTCGTGTGGAATGATGACAGGATCGCTTTCGCCGGGTCGAAACACCTCCTCGTGCTCCTTGGCGAGACCGATGATCGGCAAATCATGCAGGCCGAGGCGCTGCAATTCAGCCACCGCCATGCCGAGCTGGCCTTTGCCGCCATCCACGATCACGAGATCCGGCAGCGTGACGAATTTGGGATTCTTCTTCGCGGCATCTGAATTCGATTCCAGCCGCCGCATGGCCTCCAGCGGCTCTTCCTGCGAAAACTCGGCATCCTCGGAAGCTTTCGCGCCTTCGAGCAGAATGCGGGAGAACCTGCGGCGGATGACCTCCGCCATGCTGACGAAGTCGTTCTGGCCGGTGACAGCGCGGATGCGGTAGCGGCGGTAGTTCGCGTTGTCCGGCACACCGTTTTTGAAGCGCACCATGCTGGCCACACAGTGCGCGGTGCCGATGTTGGCGATGTCGAAGCACTCCATGACCAGCGGCGGCCTTTCCAGGTGCAAAAGCTCCTGCAACTCGTTCACGTCGGCCATGGGATCGATCGTGCTGACGACCTTGGCTCGTGCGCCGCGCTCAAAGGTGCGCTTGGTGACGACCGTTTTGCGCATGTCGTCTATCATGTCGCGCAATTCGGCTGCTTTTTCGAAATCGAGACGAGCAGCGGCCTTCTGCATCTCCTCCTCCAGGGCACTCAGCAGATCCTTGGAACGCCCTTCGAGGAATTCACACGCTTCCTCAACGCGGCGACGGTATTCCTCTGGCGAAACGCGACCGATGCAGGGCGCGGAGCAGTTTTTGATGATGTCGTTGGAGCAGTGCTTGTAATCCTGCTCATCGAGACGCAGCGGACGGCACACACGCAGGCCGAAGCGCTTGTTCAGCCAGTTCAGTGTCGTGCGCAGCGCACCGCTGTGGGCAAACGGGCCGAAATAACGCGCGCCGTCGTCCTTCTTCAGCCTCGTGAGACTGAGACGCGGAAATTCATCGCCCATGTGGATGCGAACGAGCAGGAAGCGCTTGTCGTCGCGGAAGCTGATGTTGTAGCGCGGGCGGAAGTCCTTGATGAGCTGTCCTTCGAGCAGCAGCGCCTCGGTCTCATTGCGGACGACGTGCAGATCGAAATCCCAGATGCTCTGAATGAGCGCCCTTGTTTTGAGATCAGCCAGCTTCGAGCGTGCAGGCGTGAAGTAGTTCGAGAGCCGTTTCCGCAGATCACGCGCTTTGCCGACGTAAATCACGCGGTTCAGGCGGTCGCGCATCACGTACACGCCTGGAGAATGCGGCACATCGCGCAGTTTGGCGATGAGGTCGGGCTTCTGGCGCGGGGTGGACATGCAGATGGCTACGTTTGCCAGCACAGAGAGCGGTGCAAATGCATCCGCAGTCACACCACACAGCGCCACGGCTGCACAGGCTCGGAGAAGCCCTTGAGCTGCATCGCTGGCATCGGTTCAGCATTCACCAGAGACTGCACGTCCCTCCTGGTCTCCTCATCCATCACAATCTCCCCGGCCTGCGCGATGCTGCACAGGCGCGACGCGAGATTCACCCGATTCCCGAGCACGGTGTAGCTCAGGCGTTGATCGGAGCCCATGCAACCCGCCACCACCGGCCCCGTGGCGATGCCAATGCCAACCTCCAGCGAGTGTTTGGAGGTCTGGTTCAGCTCACGCCGCACACGCAGCATGCTGAGCGCGCATTGCACAGCACGCGAGGCATCCTCGCCCGTGCTCACGGGCGCGCCGAACAGCACCATGATCAAATCACCGACAAATTTGTCCACGATGCCGCCGTGCTGGTAGGCCACATCCGTGAGCGCGGTCATGTGCTCGTTGAGAAGCTCGATCACATCCGCCGGCGGCATGTTCTCGGTGATCGCAGTAAAGCCGCGAATGTCGCAGAAAAGCATCGTCACATGCCGCATCTCGCCACCCAGCGCTCCGCTTTGCGTGATCAACTGCTCCGCCACTGTGCGGTCGGCCACTGCGTTGAGGACACTGCGGTATTTCTCCTGCAGCGCCAGCCCGGCGGCCATCTCGTTGAACGAAGACGCCAGCCTTCCTAGCTCATCCTTCTTTCGCACCGGCACGCGGACCTCGTAGTTCCCATGCTCGATCTGATGCGTGGCACCGACGATCTCACTGATCGGGCCGGAAAGCCCTTGGGAGATGTAGAGCACCACCACCAGCGCGATCAGCAGCGCCACAAGCCCAAGACCACCGACGTCCCGCCGCAATTCCGCCAGTTCACGATCCATCGCCTCCAGCGAATAAAGGTTCACCTGCGCGGCGAGGGGGAATGGCGAGCCTGGATTGAGAATGCGGTAAAAAAGCTGATGTCGAACGCCATCGATCGAGATGATCTCACGCGTGATCTTCTTGGAGTGATGAATCGAATCGGCGATGTGCTGAGCGATCTCTGCCCGTTGCTCCTTCGGGATGGTGGTGCTCACCAGCGCATCCTCCACCCAGACACCGCTCATGATTTCGCCGAATTCCGAGCGCTTCGTCTGTTCATACAATAAACGCTCCGCCAGAACTGGCAGAGGCAGGCCGAAGAGAAATGCCCCGGCAAACTTCCCTGATTTTGCTTCCTTCAAGGGTGTGATGAACACCTCGCGTACCTGCTCGGAGTGGTTCTCCTCGCCATATTCCACGCGGAGATAGCCGATCTCCTGCTCTTTGAGGATGTCCTCCAGCTTGTGGTCCCCCAGCCATTGCAGTTTGCCGGATTTGCGGCGGAATTCAGCAGTCATGCCACTGTCCGCTGGAAGCGGCGGCAGCGGGCCACGTCCGCCCGCCACATTCTTCTTGAGGCCGGCCATGAAATTTCCCTCGGGGTCAATGATCGCGATGTAGGGCAGTTGCGAAGACGGCAGGCGCATCGCTGGACGCGGTGGACTGTCGCGGTCCTTGCTCTTGTCCTTGTCGTCGTTTCCACGTCCAAAGAACTGCTGCAAGCGCTGTCCGACCTGCCCGGGTCGCGGCAGATTGGACGGCAGCTCGGTCTGCATGCGCTCGGTGGCGAGTTCTTCCAACAAAGGACGCAGAATCTGCCCCGCCTCGGCAAAGTCCGACTTTGCAACTGCCTCCTGCAAGTCGGCACGCTCAGTGATCTTCGTCAGCCGGGCGGAAAGCGCCTCGGTACGCTTGTTCTTGGCGAAACCGAACGTGTCGATCTGCGATTCGAACTGCTCCTCAAACAACCGGGAATAGGCCGCCATGAACTTCCACTCCGCCAGCACCAGTGTCGCGATGGTGACACCCGCCACCACCGGGAAAACGGTGAAGATCAGACGGGCGCGAAAACTGGAGAACCACTTCATGAGAGAAAGCCATCAAGGCAATGCGGTATGGAACCTTGCATGGAGCCGGATGGTTGCTCAGCGCACGCGTTTCATGGTGAAAGTGCCACGATCCATGCCGCTCTCATAGCACGCATTGAAGTCATCCCCTTTGATCGTGCCTTGATAGTGATAAGTGCCACCTACCCACTTCGGCATCTGGTGATCGCCTTTGAAGGTGTAGGTTCCGTTCTTCTGCTTCACGACCTCATGCTTCGTCTTGAAGCCCGCGCTCAGCATGCCGCGCCAGGTGCAGTGGTAGAAAAACTGATGCGGCACGCCTCCCTTCGACATTTCAGGAGCAGAGCTCGCCTGCACGCCCAAGTCACTGATCACCGCTCTCAGTTTGCCTGTGTGCCCGCTGGCCGTGCTCACCCAATTTCCTTCCCACTTGCCATCGATGCCGTTCGCGGAAGACGGCGCGTTCTTCCAAGCGGAACGGAAAGACAGGCCGCACGAGGGCAGCACAGTCAAAAAGAGCAGGAAGGTGGCGAAACGGAGCAGTTGGGAGGATTTCATGATGGGGCAGCCATCGAACGCATCCAAGCGCACCCGTTTTTCGTTCGTCATTCGACAATCGGATTTCATCATTCCTCGAATTTCCCCTCTTGCCCCATCGCTTCTCCCCTCTACTTAGCCGTTAACTTTCAACTCTAACCACCCCCACACCATGGCCCACACCCTCCCCCCACTTCCCTACGACAAGGCGGCCCTTGAGCCGCACATCGACGCCACCACGATGGAAATCCATCACGGCCGTCATCACAACGCGTACGTGACCAACCTGAACAACGCCATCGCCGGCAAGGCCGACCTTGAGGCGATGTCCATCGAGGACCTGTGCAAGAATATCTCCAAAGTACCTGCCGACGTGCAAGGACCGGTCCGCAACAACGGCGGCGGTCACTTCAACCACACGCTGTTCTGGAACATCATGGGCCCCAACGCGGGTGGTGCCCCCTCCGGTGCGCTTGGTGACGCGATCACGGCCACCTTCGGCAGCTTTGATGCTTTCAAGGAAGCCTTCGCCAAGGCGGGTGTGACCCGTTTCGGCTCCGGCTGGGCCTGGCTCGTCGTGAAGGATGGCAAACTCGCCATCACCTCGACGCCGAACCAGGACAACCCGCTCATGGACGGTTCCGGCACGCCGATTCTCGGCTGCGACGTCTGGGAGCACGCCTATTACCTCAAGTATCAGAACAAACGCCCTGACTACATCGCCGCGTGGTGGAACACCGTGAACTGGAACGCCGTCGCCGCAAACTACGCCAAGGCCCTCGGCTGATTCCCGCTTTTCGACGATCTCGTCTCCTCCAAAGCGCGGAACGGCCAGCCCGTCCCGCGCTTTGTCGCTTTCAACCCATGCCCCTCGTCCTTCACAAACTTCGCAGCGGTCTGATCTACTCGCAGGCCTTCGCGGATTATCTGGAGTCGAAGCACAACATCGAGCACTTCGGCCATCCCGGCGAAGTTTTGCACCTCGATTATGTGCGTTGCAGCCAGGGCGATCTCGCAGGTCAGGAATGGTGGCAGATCACGTGGATCAGCGGCATGCAGGCACCCACTGAGCACCGCCATCAAATCGGCGATGTCGAGGTTTACATCCCAAAACAGGCCATGCGCGGGCTGAAGAACCGCCTGCTGCATTTTGATGGACAAAAGGTGGTTGTTAAAAAATGACGAAGGAAGTCCGAATGCTCGAAACCCGAAGCAAGCCGATGAAGGAGGGCATTCGACCCTCGTCATTGCCGCTTCGACATTGATTCCTCATTCGACATTCTGGTTTCGTCATTTCGCTCATGCCTACGCTAGCCGACATCGGAGAAGACAAGCTCATCCGCCGCCTCATGCGCGGGGTGAAGCTTGATCGCGATGTCATCGCAGGCGCGGGCGATGACTGTGCCGTCGTGCGCAGCACGAAAAACGAGCACGCGCTGCTCAAGACCGACGCGCTGGTGCAGGACGTGCATTTCACGCTCGACACGCCGCCGAAGCTCATCGGACGGAAGGCCATCGCGCGCGTCGTCAGCGACTTCGCGGCCATGGGGGGCACGCCGCGGCATGCGATGATCACCTTGGTCGCGCCACCGAACATGGAGGTCGATTTTCTTGTCGATGTGTATCGCGGCATGAAGGCCATCGCGAAGGAGTACGGCATCAATCTGGTCGGCGGGGAGACCTCCCGCGGCCTTGTGCTCATGCTGTCGATTTCCATGACCGGCACCGTGCCGTCAAAAAGCTGGCTGTCGCGCAGCGAGGGCAAGGCGGGCGATGTGCTGCTAGTCACCGGCCGTCTTGGCGGCTCCATCAAGGGAAAGCACCTCAAATTCACCCCGCGCCTCGCAGAGGGCCGCTGGCTCTCCGAAAACGCGCACCCGCACGCGATGATGGACATCAGCGACGGTCTGGCAAAAGACCTACCCCGACTCGCCTTGGCCAGCGGCACCCATTTTCAAGTCAACGTGGCCTCCCTGCCCTGCAATCCCGGCTGCACCTTTGATCAGGCCTGGGGCGATGGCGAGGACTACGAACTCCTCCTCGCCGTGAATCCGCGCACGCTGCGTTCCTTGAAAGCCAAATGGAACGAAGCCTTTCCCAACCTGCCACTCACAGTCATCGGCAAACTCGTCCCGCCCGGCGAAGGCCGCCCGCCCGACTTCGAAAGCACAGGCTGGGATCACTTCGCGCTTAGCGCCGACGCATGATCACACTCGCGACTGCCGACGAAGCTCACAACTGGGGCATGCAACTCGCACCGACACTGGCGGCGGGAGATGTCATCGCGTTGTGCGGCAATCTCGGAGCAGGAAAGACGCAGATCACGCGCGGCATCGTCGCGGGCATGGAATCGAAGGCTGACGTGACGAGCCCCACTTTCACGCTGGTGCACGAATACCTCGATGGACGCCTGCCGGTGTTCCATTTCGACTTCTACCGCATGGAAAGCGCCGCCGAGGTCATCGGCATCGGCTGGGACGAATTTCTCACCGAGCCCGGCGTCATCGTCGTCGAGTGGGCAGACATGTTTCCTGATCTGATGCCGCCAAACACCCGCTGGTATCACATCGAAGCCTTGCCGGATGGCTCGCGCCGTGTCACGGAAGGGCCAACGAATCCTTCACTAACCTGCAATCTGTGAAAGCCGTCATCCCGTGCCTTTTCACCCTTGCCATCGCGACGTCAATGTTCGCCCAGGTTCCCTTGAGCGGATATGATGTTTTTGAAGTGGTCAAGGACGCCTCCGTGCCGTCAACAGCATTCAACTTTAAGAGCTACATCACAGGTGAATCCATCCGAGGTTTGAGTGCGCTGTCCCCCCTCATCACCGCAAAGGAAGTGACGCAATTGAAACTCGAAGGCAGGGAGATCGGGTCCGCACCCTGCATGGGGGTCGCAGCGAAGTTCCATCCAGACACAAAGGCAAAGCTCCTTTCATTGGTGGCCAAAAACCCAACCGCCGAGGTGATGATCGCCATCGAAGGAGTTCCCAAGGCCACATACAAGGCTGACGAATTCATTGAATTGGTCGAACAGGGCACATCTTTGTTTGTGATTTACCAACTCAAAACCAAGGAGGAATCTGAGAAGACGGAAACATTGCTCAAGACGATCAAAAGCGGCCAGTGGACTGACAAGGCGAAGCACTCTAAATCCCAATTGTAATCGCGCCGAAGCATCATGTCCGCCACGCTCCTCGCCCTCGATCTCTCCACCGCCCATGGCAGCATCGCCGTCGTGCGGGGTGATGACGTGCTGTTTCAATCATCGTTTCAGTCCGAGCGTTCGCACAACGCACAGGTCTTCGCGCCGTTGCGGGAGGCGCTCACCGCAGCGAGCGATGAACTCGCCGGCACCGTCATCGGCAACGGCCCCGGCTCCTACACGGGCGTGCGCATCGCCATCGCTGCTGCACAGGGCATCGCGCTGTCGCGCGGTGTGTGGTGCGTCGGCTGGTCTTCGCTCACCGCACCGGACATTGAGTCTCCGGCAGCCTACAACGTCATCGGCGATGCCCGCCGCGAGCATTTCTACGTCGCCCGAGTCGAAAACGGCCATCTCTTGCCCGATCTCGAAATCGTCAGTGCTGAGACTGCTCACAAACGCAGTGCCAATGGAGCAATTTGGCTGACCTTTGATCCCAAACCACCGCTTGGACTCGCGAATGCCCTCCAAGCGAAACCGGACGCCGTCAAACTCGCACGGCATGTGCAAGCATTGCCAGAAGCAGAGCGGAGAATGCTCAGCGAGCAACCGCTCACGCCGCACTATCTCGCCGAGGCATTCATCACCCTGCCACGCAAAGCGGGCAAGATGATCGCATAGCCACCGCTAGAGCCGATCAACCCAGCGTGAAAGCCGGGAGCTTCACGATCTTGCCGCCCGCCATCGCAGACTCGTGGGCGCAGAGGCCCACGCAGGTCCAGTTGGCGGATTGAACAGCATTCGGGAAAGGCTGGCGCTTTGAGGCGAGGGCGTTGGCAAACTCGTTGGCGAGATGCGGGTGACTGCCACCGTGCCCGCTGCCTTGCGTGAAGCTGAGATGCGTTTTCTTGCCGAGATCATAGACTCCCTTGGTGGTGAAGCGCTGGATCGGCTTCGGCAGGCGCTTGGCAAAGTCTGGGGCCTTCACGAGCTTCGGAATTTTGTGCTCCGGCAGTTTGGCGCGATGCATGATGAGCGGCTCATGCTCGACGAGCGGCCATTCGATGGAAACCTTGTCGCCATAGACGTCGATGCTCTCACGATACTGACGCGCGGTGTCGAACAGGCTGCGGATGATGCGGGCATTCACATCGGTTCCCTTGAACTTGATGTGCGCCGTTTCGACCGCGAACGGGCTGCCATAGCACTTCTGCAATTCTTTGCGCACGGTGCCGGAGCCGAAGCAGCTCACGTATTCGGCGGACTTGCCGATCAGGCCAGCCACAGGGCCGACGCAGTGCGTGGCATACCACATCGGTGGCAGACCCGGCCAGTAGTTCGGCCAGCCGTCCATGTCCTGCTGATGCGAGGCCTGCACGAACTGCAGCTTGCCAAGCTTGCCCTGATCGAGCTGCTCCTTCATGAACAGATACTCGCGTGCATAGACGACGGTCTCCATCATCATGTATTTGAGACCGGTCTTTTTGACGAGCTCGCAGATCTTTTTGCAGTCCTCGATGTTGGTGGCCATCGGCACGGTGCAGGCGACATGCTTGCCGGCCTTGAGCGCCGCGATGCTCATCCAGCCGTGGTCAGGAATCGGCGAATTGATGTGAACCGCGTCGATGTTCGGGTCCTTGAGCATCTCCTTGAAGTCTGTATAACGCACGGACACACCGAAGGCGTCGCCAATGGTGTCGAGCTTCTTCTGATCACGCTGACAGATGGCGTAGCAGGTCGTGAGCGGATGACGCTGCCAGATGGGGATGAATTCCGCCCCGAATCCGAGGCCGACGACGGCGATGTTGAGCTTCTTGTCAGACATGAGGTTGGTGGGTGAATGGTGCGAGTCTATAGGCGCGATTCGCGGAGGATGGGAAGGACAAAGTTTGGGGGGAATCGGACGGCGCAGCGAAGTTTCAAGTTTCAGGTTCCAAGTTTCAAGTTAGGGAGAAGCGACACAATGCTGACCTCGGACTTCTATTACCATCTTCCGCCTGAACTGATCGCCAGCGAGCCGCTGGCGGATCGATCGGCATCGCGGATGATGGTGGTGCATCGCAGAACGGGCGTGATCGAGCATCGCGTGTTTCGTGAGATCGGGCAGTTTGTGTCGCGGGAGGCCGGGGACATGCTGGTGTTGAACGACACGCGCGTCGTTCCGGCGCGTTACTTTACAGATCGTGGGCACGAGGTGCTGCGTTTGCAGGCGTTAACGCCCACACGCTGGCGCTGCATGGTGAAGCCGGGGAAAAAGTTCCGCGTGGGCCACACCGTGCCGATTGGCGAGGCCACGGGGCACGTGGTGGAGATTTTGGAGGAGAATGGCGACCGCATCATCGAGTTCGACCGCGTCGTGGACGAGTCGAAACACGGCCATCTGGCGCTGCCGCATTACATGGGCCGCGAGGACCAGCCTGCGGACCACGAACGTTATCAAACCGTGTTTGCCCGACAGAAAGGCTCCATCGCCGCGCCGACAGCAGGGCTGCATTTCACGCCGGAAGTGCTGCAAACCCTGCCGCATGTGTTTGTGACGCTGCATGTCGGTGTGGGCACGTTTCAGCCGGTGAAAGTGGACAACATCGCGGATCACAAGATGCACTCCGAGGTCTATGAAGTCTCGGAATCGACTGCTGCCGCCATTCAAGCGGCGAAGCGCGTGATCCCCGTCGGCACAACGGCTTTGCGCACGCTGGAAACCGTCGCTCGCGATCATGGTCGTGTGATCGCCACGCAAGGCAGCACGGACATTTTCATTCATCCCGGCTTCGAGTTCCGCATCGCCGGAGGTCTGCTGACCAATTTCCACCTGCCCAAATCGACGCTGATCATGCTCGTCTGCGCCTTTGCAGGCAAAGAACTCACGATGCAGGCCTACGCCGAGGCGATTCGCGAGCGCTATCGCTTTTACAGCTACGGAGACTGCATGCTGATCGTGTAAGCCGCGCAAGCCGAAGACGGACGCTTGCGAGGACATGCGCTTGCGTTACATAGCCGCATGCCCCCCAAGTCCAACCTGCTTCTTGGCGTCAATATTGATCATGTCGTGACCCTGCGTCAGGCGCGTTACCGCACCATGCTCGCCGCGCCCAACGCGGAGCCTTCCGCGCTGGCCGCCGCGCTTGAGGCAGAGGCCGCGGGCGCGCATTCCATCACGGTGCACCTCCGGGCCGACCGTCGTCACATTCAAGATGCCGATGTCCGCCTCCTGCGGCAGAAGATCGCCACCCGCCTGAACCTGGAGATGGGCAACACGCCGGAGATTCTCGACATCGCGCTCGATGTGCGGCCGGATTTTGTGTGCATGGTGCCGGAGAACCGCCAGGAAGTGACAACCGAGGGCGGACTCGACGTTGCGGGCCAGCGTGAAGCCCTGCGGGCCACTGTGAAAGCTCTCAGCGAAAACGGGACACGCGTCAGCATGTTCATCGATCCCGATCTCGATCAAGTGCGGGCCAGTGCGGACATCGGCGCGGCGATGATCGAGTTGCACACCGGGACTTTTGCCAACACTGCTGGTGCGGAACGGACTGCGGAGGTTGATCGGCTGTGCGCTGCGGCAGAACTCGGCCATGAACTGGGTCTGCAAATCAACGCCGGACACGGGCTGACCACACAAAATCTACCGGACCTCTGGCGTGTGCCCAATCTTGCGGAATTGAACATCGGCCATCACATCGTTTCCCGCGCCATTTTCATCGGTCTGCGGGCCGCGGTGAAGGAAATGCTGGCGGTCATGGCCACCTATCACGATTAACCACCTGCCCACCACTGTCAGGCTGCATCCGATCATGAAACCTGCCGGCATTGGCATTGACCTCGTCGAAGTCGCCCGCATCCGCGAGATGCTGGACAAGCATGGGGAACGTTTCAAGCAGCGCACCTTCACCGCAGCGGAAGCAGCGTATTGCGACGCCTGCGCCGATCCCGCCATGCACTATGCCGCACGTTTTGCCGCCAAGGAGGCCACAGCGAAGGCACTCGGCACCGGCTTGTGGGCCGAAGGCGTGAACTGGACGGACATCGAGGTCGTGCGGGAGGAAAATGGCAGGCCGCGTCTGGTGCTGCATGGCGCGGCATTGCAGCACGCCGCGGATGCGGAGTGCCTCGTGAGCCTGACTCACACCCGTGACCTGGCGATGGCCCAGGTGCTGTTGGTGCGCTGATCAAGCGGTGTGGCAGAGCTTTTTCTTTTCACGATCCAACCAGCCGCTAAGATCACCCAGAACCTCATGCGACGCGCGATCTACCCCGGCAGTTTCGACCCCATCACCAATGGACACCTGGACGTGCTCCAGCGTGCCGCGGGCATCTTTGACAACTTGATCATCGCCGTGGCACGAGACAACGCCAAGCAGAGCCTCTTCAGCGTGGAAGAGCGCGTGGAACTGATCCGCAATGCCGCGGCGGAGATTCCCGGCATCGAGGTCATGCCGTTTGAAGGATTGCTCGTCGATTTCGCCCGCAAGCATCGCGCCTGCGCATTGGTGCGTGGTTTGCGCGCTGTGTCGGATTTTGAATTCGAGTTCCAGCTCGCGCTCATGAACCGCAAGCTTGAGCCCAATCTCGAAACGCTCTTCCTCATGCCGCGGGAGGAGTTCACTTACATCAGCAGCCGGCTGGTGAAGGAGATCTGCCGGCTCGGTGGTCACATCGAGCAATTCGTTCCTCCCAACGTTGCTGCCGCTCTCCGTGACCGAATGCAGGGCGGCAAATGACAGAACTTGAATCTTCCACCAGAACCCACCATGCCTCACGCCTTTCAAATCGACCTGCGGTCCCTGCCTGACGGCGGCAAGGACATTTCAGGAGAGGAACCTCCAGCCTTTTTCGCCTTGGATGCCTCCGATGTCATCCAGGCCGTTTCCCCTCTGAAGTACGAACTCCATGTGGAGCGCGATGGCAGCGAACTTCTCGTCACGGGCCGGTTGGAGGCCCTTTTCAGCCTCGAATGCGGCGGTTGCATGGAGCGTTTCGACCACCGGGTGGATCTGCCGAATTACGCCGCCGCCATAGAGATTGCGAAGGATGCGACGATCAACTTGACGGATACGATCCGGGAAGATACTCTCCTGGCCCTTCCGAGCTACCCCCGCTGTGAGAACGGCAATGTCCGTCCCCGTCAGTGTCCCGCCGAAGGCAGGTTTGAACCCGCGCTGGAAACAGCCGAAGGAGAGCCTCAAGGCCAGGGTGTGTGGGAGGCATTGAACAAGTTGAACTAGACCCCACCCCCGACACTCACATGGCCAATCCGAAGCGCAGACAGTCCAAAAGCCGCCAACGCATGCGCCAAGGCGCAAAACGCTGGAAAGCTCCCACCCTCAAGTCATGCCCGGAATGCGGCACCACCGTCCCCGGCCATGTCGCCTGCCCGTCCTGCGGCTATTACCGCGGTCGTCAGGTCATCAGCAAGGTGGCTGGAGAAGACTGATCCGACTCCCCATTTCCTCCTAACCCGTGGCGTCCCCGGACACCACGGGCTTTTTTTGCCAGTGAGTGGAAAAGGAGCCAGCAACGCGTTGGGCAGGAACAGCCTGACCCGAGCGCAAACACCTGTTCATTCGCACGTCGGAGTGTGCCGAACTGTCCCTTGCATCCGCTGCCCGGCTGGTTAAGGGCAGTGGTCCCTTCATCAACAGGGCTTCGGGGAACTCCTGAAGACTCTACATGTCAGAACACAAGCATTCGAACAGTTGGACTCTGGCCCTCGTGGCTTTGGGCGTGGTTTTCGGGGACATCGGCACCAGCCCGCTCTACGCGTTGAAGGAGTGTCTGAACCACGCAAAGCCCGAAGCCGGAGTTGCCTTGGGTGTCTTGGGACCGCTTTCCCTGATGTTCTGGTCGCTGATCGTGATGGTGTGCTTCAAGTATCTGGGCTTCATCACCCGCGCCACCAACAAAGGCGAAGGTGGAATGTTTGCACTGCTGACCTTGTTCCGTTCCGCCAAAGGAGCCCTGTCGCCCAAATCGACCGAGATCATCGTGCTGGGCGGCATTTTCGGGGCCTGCCTGCTTTACGGTGACGGAATGATCACTCCCGCCATTTCCGTGCTCTCGGCGGTGGAAGGACTCTCCCTGCTTGACCAGCAACTGGGCACCAGCCTGTCCGAATATGTGGTGCCCATCTCCGCAGCGATCATCTCCATCCTGTTCTTCATGCAAAAACACGGCACGGCACGCATCGGGGTCGCTTTTGGACCGATCATGGTGCTGTGGTTCTTGACGCTCGCAGTTCTCGGCATCATCAACATCAGCAGTTATCCAGGTGTTTTTGCCGCCCTGCTGCCGCATCACGGCATCAACTTTCTCCTGCATCATGGGCACGAGAGCTTTGTGCTCATGGGATTGGTGCTCCTCGCCGTGACAGGATGTGAGGCAATGTATGCGGACATCGGACACTTCGGACGCCCGCCCTTGCTGCGAAGCTGGTTCTTCCTCGTGCTGCCTGCCTTGATGCTGAATTACCTCGGCCAGGGCGCGCTGGTCTTGGCGGATGTCGGCGCCTCCTTGAAGCCAGGCTACCATCACTTCTTCAGCCTCGTGCCGAAGCCGGCCCTCATTCCAGTCATCCTTCTCGCGACGATGGCGACCATCATCGCCTCTCAGGCCATGATCACCGGCGTGTACTCATTGACCCAGCAGGCCGTGCAACTGGGCTATGTGCCGCGCTTGAAGATCATCCACACGAATCCGGACGTGCGCGGGCAGATCTACATGCCGCAGGTCAACTACCTTCTGATGATCGCCTGCCTCGCCTTGGTGTTTCACTTCGAGTCATCGACAAATCTCGCCGCTGCCTACGGCCTCTCCGTCTCGCTGGACATGACCTTCACCAGCATCCTGTTCTTCCTCGTGGCAACCCATGTCTGGAAATGGCCGGTCTGGAAAGCCGCGCTGCCGGTCTGCGTGTTTTTGATTTTCGAACTCGGCTACGTCTCCGGCAGCCTGCTGAAGTTCTTCGCGGGTGCATGGTTCCCTCTGCTGATCGGCCTCAGCATGTGGATCACGATGAAGACCTGGACCGATGGGCGCCGCGTGCTCTATCAGGCCATGCTGCGCGGGCGGCTTCCGGTGCAGTTCCTCGTCGATGAGATCAAAAAAGATCGCATCATCCGAGTTCCTGGCACGGCGGTGTTCATGTCCGCCTCCGCCGAAGGATTGCCACTCGCTCTGTTGCATCACCTGAAACACAACAAGGCGTTGCACAATCAGGTGGTGCTCCTGACCATCCGCTTCGATGAGACGCCGCACATTCCCGCGGAGGATCGTTTCCAGATCGAGGAGTTCCATGAAGAATTCTTCCGCGTGGTGCTGCACTATGGATTCGCGGAGTCACCCGATGTCTTCAAAGACCTGTGCAAGGCCCTGGAGACCAAGGGCAAGGTGAAACGCAATGCGATCACCTTCTACCAAAGCCGCGAGGTGCTCCTCACCAACGGCCCGGGCAAGATGGCCGAGTGGCGCAAGAAGCTGTTCGTGCTGCTGTCACGGCTTGCACGCCCCGCCACGGGCTATTTCGATCTGCCGCCGCGTCAGGTCATCGAGCTTGGCATCCAGCTTGAGGTGTGATCACGCCAGAATCTCGCTCACCACACGCGCCTGCGGATTCTCCACGAGCGTCATGTCGGTACCGTTGCGCTTGTAGCTGAGTTTTTTCGGGTCGAGGCCGAACAGATGCAGCAGCGTGGCGTGGTAGTCGTAGTGGTTGACCACGTCCTTGACGGCCTTGTGGGCGAACTCATCCGTCTCGCCGTGCGTGTGACCGCCTTTGAAGCCGCCGCCGGCCACCCACATGCTGAAGCCGTAGGTGTTGTGGTCACGACCGACCGTTTTTCGATCCTTCGAGCCGCTGCGGTTCTGAATCACCGGCAGACGGCCCATTTCACCGCCCCAATGCACGACTGTGGTGTCGAGCAAGCCTCGCTGCTTCAGATCGGTGACGAGCGCCGCGGCACCTTGATCCACATAAAGACACGTCGCAGGCAACGAGGTGAGGATGCTTTGATGATGATCCCAGGTCTGATTGCCGGTGAAAAGTGACACAAAACGCACACCGCGCTCGACGAGCCTTCGTGCGATAAGGCAGCGCGTGCCAAACTCGGCGGCGGCCGGGTTGTCGAGGCCGTACAGCTTCTTCGTGGCCTCGCTTTCCTTCGAGATGTCGAGTGCTTCCTTCGCGGCGGTCTGCATGCGCGCGGCGAGCTCGAAGCTCTGGATGCGGGCTTCGAGATCGGCCTCGCCTGGACGTGCTTCGAGGTGCTCCCGGTTCAAACGCTGCACAAAGTTGAGATAACGAGTCTGCGCGTCGCCTTTGAGGCTCAGCGGTGCGTCGAGATTCGGAATGCGCGGTTCTTTGGGCCGGATGACCGTGCCTTGGAAGAGCGATGGCAGCCAGCCGTTGCTCCAATTATCCACACCGAGCACAGGAACACCGCGCGGATCGGTTAGCGCCACGTAGGCAGGCAGATCCTGATTTTCGGAACCGAGACCGTAGGTGATCCATGAACCAAGAGTGGGCCGTCCACCGGTCACCTGGCCGTTCATCAGCGAGTAGATGCTCTGGCCGTGGTTGTTCACGCCGGTGTGCATCGAGCGGATGAGCGTCACGTCATCGACGATGCGTGAGAAATGCGGCAACAACTCGCTCACATCCATGCCGCACTGGCCGTGCTTCTTGAACTTCCACTGCGGCCCCATCACCTCGCGACTCGCACCGGCCGCGTCATCATACTTTACCTCGCCGGGAAATTCTTTGCCATCGAGTTTCACCAACTCCGGCTTCGGATCAAAGAGGTCCATGTGACTCGGTCCGCCCTGCATGAACATGGAGATCATCGCCTTCGCCTGTCCGAAACGATGGGGCTGCTTCGGCTTGAGATCAAAATGGCGTGTCGCAGCCTGCTCCGTGGTCGCCAGCAAACCCTGCTCCTGCAGCAACGTGGCCAGCGCGATACCACCGATGCCGTAGGCGGAGCGGTTGAGGATGGAGCGGCGGGTGTGGAGCATGCTTGAATTACGACGGCAAAGCCCTCGTTCTTCACGACGCAGGAAAAGTAGTCCGGTTGCTTCGCAACCGGCACCTCTGACCAGTTCCGAAGGAACTGGGCTACTTCGCGACGCTGCGCACGGAGCCCTTCGCCAGACGCGTCACCAGTTCCTCGCCTTCATCCACTTCCGCCGCATCCATGAGCACGCGACCGTCGGCGTTTGTGGTGTAGGAGAAACCGCGGGCGAGGACGGATTCGGGGCCGATGTGTTTCAAAAGAACGCCGCGTGACTCCAGACGATCCGCCAGACGATCCAGCCGATGCATGAGGCCCTGACGCAGGCGTTGGGACAGCGTTTCGGCGCGATGCACCGCCTCGGCGAGTTGCACGCGTGGATGATGCGCGGCGAGAACATGCTGCTTTTGAGTGAGATCGTCGGCCAGCAACTGCAAGCGCTCGCGAATGGCCTCGCGCAGACGTGATTCAGCCTCGTCGGTGCTTTGCTCGGCTTGCAGGAGCAAACGTTCAGGCGCGTGCATTAGCGGACCTTTGGCAGTGAGGTCGATGACGTGCTGATGATGGTCGAGCAGCATGCTGACACGCGTCTTCAGCGTGCGGGCGATGCTTTCAAAGTGCCTCTGCAATTCGCTAATGTCCGGCGCGAGCAATTCAGCGGCGGCGCTCGGTGTCGGTGCGCGCAGATCGGCGACGAAGTCGGCGATTGTGAAGTCGATTTCATGGCCGACGGCGGAGATGATGGGAATCGGGCAGGCAGCGATGGCGCGTGCGAGCACTTCTTCATTGAAACACCACAGATCCTCCAGGCTGCCGCCACCGCGACCGACGACGATGGTGTCCGGCACTGGCAGTCCGAAGCTTTCCGCATCGCCGAGCACTTCGAGCGCGCGGACGATCTCGCGCTCCGCGCCCTGGCCCTGCACGCGCACGGGATAGACGAGCACACGCACCCATGGCGCACGACGTGTGAGGATGTTCAGCATGTCGCGGATCGCCGCGCCGGTGGGAGAGGTGACGAGCGCGACGACGGCGGGGAAACGCGGGATGGGCTGCTTGCGCTCGTCATCGAACAGGCCCTCGGCGTGCAGCTTGCGCTTCAGCGCCTCGAACTGTTCCTGCAATGAGCCTTTGCCCTTCGCCTGCACCTGTTTGACGACCATCTGATACTGGCCGCGTGGCTCATACACACTGATCTCGCCATGCACCTGCACGAGCGCGCCGTCTTGCAGGCGGACGTTCGTGCGTGCGGCGGCTCCGCGAAACATCACGCAGGAGAGCTGCGCGCCCGCGTCCTTCAGCGTGAAGTACTGGTGGCCGGAGCTTTGCAGGCGGTGGTTGCTGATCTCGCCCTCGACCCACACGCTGCCGATGTGGCCCTCCAGCACCTCGCGGATCTCGCGCGTGAGTTCGGTGACGGAGAGGATTTCAGCGTCTTCAGGCATCGTGCTCCGATGTGACACAGAAGCGGGCAATGTCCAGCCGCCGTGGACTTGGATCGGCAGACGATCATGATTATTGATCGACTCACAATCAGTGGTAAGCCGGCACTCCGGCTGCTTGTGTTGATCCACTGGTTAAAACGCTATTGCTTGGATAATTGCACACTCACAGCAATAAGTAACGCAATGAGCACCACCGTTACCATGACAGCTGGCTTGAGTTTCATCCAAGCTTCTTTTATCAAGGCTGCTTTCAGTTCAATAATCTTCTGACTATCTCCCTGTGTTGGTTTGAAGATTGACCAAGCCCCGCCATCTTGCACGGTAAATCTGTTGAGCTTGGGAGACACTCCCTCGTCTTGATACGCAGATAACAAGCGTTTTTTGGAACGCCAATACACAGTCGAAACCCAAATCATTCCGACTAACATTCCAACAAAAGGCAAGAGATCGATCATTTTCATGACAGTGGGTTTTCGGGAGGTATAAGACGCTTTTTGTCAGCGGAGCGGTGTCCGTGTGAAAAAACAGACTGAGGAACCATGCACCAGACATCTATTGTCCTGACTGTTGTTTCTCTTTCAAATCATCTCAAAACACCAGTCGCCAGACCCAGCCGACGATCCCCGTGGCGACGGACCACCAGCAGCGCAGCACTTCGCCCAAGCCGAGTCCCGGCGAGGGCGAGGCGGCAAGGAAGAGGGCGATGAGCAGGAAGGCGTTGATGAGGAAGATGAGCATCATCGAGAAGAACTCGCCGTTGCGTTTGAGGTCGCCCTGCTCGGCGATGACCGTTTTGACCGTGTAGGTGGCGTGGAAGCACCAGGTGAGGCCGATGAGCGCGTAGAGGAAGCGCATCGGCTTCAGATGGACTGTCCATTTCCAAAGCGACACCGTGTGCGCTTCCTGCATGTCCAGAGCCAGCCCGGCGATGCCAAAGGCCAGCATGATGAGCAGCGTGTAAAACGGGATCAGATAAGGCGCGAGCGTGATCCAGGTGTTCGATTTGTCTGTCTCGACGTAGCCGCCCGCTGCGCTGACTTTCCAGTCAAAGACGCGCCCACCGAACATGCGGGCCGTGAACAGGTGGCTCAGCTCATGGCCGAGCACATAGAGAGTCACTGGCCGCACTCCAGCCAAATAAGCGACGCCCCAGACAAGGCCCCCGAAGGTGAAGAAGATGAACTCCTCCGACCGCAGGAAGTCCATCCGCGTGACCGCACGCCAGAGCATGATGATGAGCGTCACGGCGGTTACGAGACAGGCCGGGGCCAGCAGCAACCCACCAATCCAGCGCTTCATGTGCAACAGCCCCTTGTCCCGCTGCACATCCCGCCGGTTGTTGATGCCGGCAGGGCGATTGCGGGTCTCATGGAGATGTCGGCGCAGGTTCGCGGAAGACATGGGATTTCCCACTTATTTAACCTTTGTTAAACATTTTCACAATCCAAATTGTGAATATGTGAACAAGCCCGTAAACCAAGCTGCCATCCTGCCACCTAACCGCGAACTGACCGGCTGCCAGCCAACCTCACAACCTCATTTGCGAAAAATAAAGTACACCGCCCCGCACATGCACAGGGCGGCCCAGAGGTAGTCCCATTTCAGCGGCTGCTTCATGTAGAACAGCACAAATGGCACGAAAACCGTCAGCGTGATGACTTCCTGGATGATCTTGAGCTGCGGCAGTGTCAAGGAAGCGCTGCCGATGCGGTTGGCAGGCACCTGCAGCATGTATTCAAAAAACGCGATGCCCCAGCTTGCCGCCGCGGCGATGAACCACGGTTTCGCACGCAGATCACGCAGGTGTGCATACCACGCAAAAGTCATGAAGACATTCGATGCTGTCAGCAGTCCGATGGTCTTGATCAAAGGCCAGTTCATGCGCGCATGAGAGCGTGCCTTGACTGGGGTGCCAAGTCCGACTTCGAGCTTGTCTCGCCAGTGCCTCAGGCTAGCATCCGCGCATCTTTTTCCACCTCTGCCCTCCCAGTGTGAACACCGGCCTCGTCATCGCTTTTGCGCTCGTTATTGCGGGGTCCATGCATCTGGCCCCTGCGCAAGAGACGCGTGCCGACGACCCGGGAACCAGCTCGGAAATCGCCCTGTTGCGCCTGGGATACGAACGCACTTTGATTGAGGCCAGCCTGACCCCTGTGAAGCAACAAATCACCACCCTGGCGGGCTTGGAAAAGCAATTTGCCGATACCCGCGACTACGACGCCGCAATCACCGCACGCGATGAGCGCAAGCGCCTCCAAAACGAGCTGAGCCGGCTGGACAAGGAGCTGCTGCTCCTGCAAACACGGGAACAGGCGCTGAAAACCTCACAACTACCAGACCGCATCAAGTTGCCGCTCGAAGCTGCGACGCTCCACGATCTTCGGCGTGAAGGCGGTGCCATCACTGGCTGGTCCAAGACCGGGGCCTCCGCCACCTGGAAGCTGCCCTCCCTGCCCCCGGGTGGCTACGAGGTCATGCTGCGCTACCGCTGTGGTGCGGCCGAGGGCGGCACCCTTTTGATCAAGGAGACGCGATTCACCCTCACCTCATCCATTGAAACCACGCTCAAGGGCCCGGAGGAACGCAACGCCGGCACGCTCAAGATCAGTGACGGCGCGGGCACGCTCACCTTGGAAACACGTTCTCTCGTCACCACCAACCTCATGCAGCTCATGGGCGTAGAACTCGTGCCCGCCTCACGATGAAACGCCTTCTGCCAGTCATCATCATCGCTCTGCTCGCCTGCGCCAGCCTCCACCTCGCTGCCCAAACACCAGCGGCGGAACCGTCCGGGCTGACAACTGCGCGTGCTGCGTTCATGCGCCAGGTGATGACCGATTCGCAACTGCTGACCGAACAGTATGAACGCGCTCTTGCCAAAGCGGAGGCTGAGGTTGCCTCGGCTGGTGCCTACGAGGAGGCACGCGCCATCCGCCAGCGGCGTGAACAGTTGCGCGCCCTTTATGCCGGGACCGCCTCCAGCCTCGCCACGCCGCTTTCCCTCTCCCAGGCGCGCCTGACAGGCTCCACCCAGGCATCAGGCGAAATGCTCAGCGGCTGGCGCTCCAACGGCAGCGGAGCCGAATGGCTGAACTTCCGAGTCGTCCCTGGCAGCTATCATCTCGAGTTTGAGGCGAACATGAGCGACGCGCCCGTGGCTGGCAGCATTTACGCATCCTCCAAGCTTCAGCCGCAGCAAACCGCCTTGTTCGAGTTCAACGAAGTCACCTTGCTTGGCAATTCCTCCGAGAATCGTCGCTCTTTCGAAATCACTCGCAGTGTCGATGAGACCACCTTTGCCACCGTACGCGCCGGTCCGCTGAACTTCACCCACAGTCCCGTCACCCTGCGGTTTGCGGCCACCGCAGGTTATCCCGCAAATATCATCCGCATCCGCAATCTTCGCCTCACCCCGGTCACGGAAGAAACCAGTGCCGCGGTAAACTCGCCCGCTCCCGCAAACAGCACGCTGCTGCTCCAGCAAGCGGCCAGCACGATGAAAGCCGCACTCGAAGCCGCGAAAAAGTCCGCTGCCGATGCCTATCAGTCCGAATTGCAAAAACTCGTCGCCCTGAACCCATCCCTCAAAGATCAAATCAACATCGAGACACGCCGTATTCTGCGACTGTCCGACCCCAAGATCGGTCCCACCGGTCTCCGCTCCATTACCACCGCAGCGGGCAGCCTCAATGGGTTTGAAGATCTCAGCGACGCACGTCTGGCAGACGGCACGCCTGTGTCTGGCGATCGTTTCAAAGTTGTCCAAAACGGCAAAGAGTATTCGGTCCGTCTCCTCTGGGTCACTTGTGCCCCGACTGACGCTGCAGACCCGGCTCGGAAACGCTTCACCCGCCACTTCAAGATCGACGACGAAGATGCCACGGCGATGAGTCGCGCCGCCATCGAGTTCACGAACGGTTATCTGCGAGACAAGCCGTTGCGTGTGCTCATCCGCCCCGATCATGACAAGGACGGCACCCAGGCGGCGCTGATTTTTCTTCCTGATGTCGGCCTCTATCAGAGTGTCCTGGTTGATCACGGTCTTGCAGCGGTGACTCCACCACCACCGGATGCGCGACGCAATGCCTTGGAGAAGGCACTCATCGCCACGCTTGCCGCGCGTGAGAACACCGCCAAAACCCGTGCTTCACTGCCAGGCGCCTGGGCGCTCGCAGCGGACGCGGACAAAAGCAAATAACTATGAGCCGCCCGTCTGTTTTCATTCTCGTGTTGTCACAAGTGCTGCCGGTGGTCCTTTGCGTTGCGCAAGAACCCGCGCCCCGTGGTGATACATCGCGTCTCCAGCAGATGGAGACGATTTATCAGAAGGAGCTGAGCGCGCGCCACATTCCGCTTCTTGGCAAATACCTCGTCGAACTGCAAAAGCAGGCCGCTGCCGCAAGCGACCGCACGGCCTACGATGCGGAAATCGCGCGCATCCAGCAGGTCATCAACGCGGGTGGCGTGCTCGACCTCATCACGCTGCAACAAACACAGGCTGGCGCGGTGCCCACACCGGCGCCCATGCCGCCTCCAGTTCCTCCAGAGCGCAAACAGGCGCTCGTCGCCCTTTCACCAGCCCTGGCGCAGAATCTCTCGACCCCCGCCGTGACGGACTCAGGCACCGCCGCGCTTGGCACCGCTGAATGGCGCATCGAGCACATCGACGCCGGCACCTACGATGTGTTGCTGCACTACGCCTGCCCGCAGCTCTCAGCTCCGCTGCCACTGCACGTCGAACTCGCCGGCCAGAGCATCGACAAGGAACTCGACACCGACCATGTCACCAAAGATGCGCAGACGTTCCGCATTTTCCGCCTTGGCAGCATCACCTTGACGGGCAATCACCGCGGTGAGACGCTGCGCTTCGTCGCAGGTGACAAAAGCAACACCAGCCTCATTCTCAAAAGCCTTCTCATCACCAAGCCCCGCCCGCCTTCCAACTGACGCAGCCCACCGATTTGCCTCATGCGCGCCATTTCCGTCATACTTCTCCTCACACTCGCATCCGGCTCCTTGAGTTCGTGCAAACGCCTTGAGGACAAGCTGCGCCGTCTCGCCGAACAGAGCGGCGCTGTGCCCAAGCCTCCCCCGCCGCCGAAGCCCGCCGAGCCCGTGCTGACCCCGGAGGAGCAAGCCATCGAGAAAAAACTCCAGGAGTCCGCCATGGCGGCCGATGCCGCTCCTGAACCGGAGATTCCCGCAGCCCCCGCCTTTGAACTGAACAAATCCTCGGTCGTCTCCATCCTCGGCTACCACGATTTCCGTGACCGCGGAGGCAGCCCCATGCTCATCGCCGCGTCAAAGTTCCGCGACCAGATGCAGGCCATCAAGGACTCCAAGATTCCCGTCATTTCGCTCAGCGATGTGATGGCATGGAAGCGCGGCGAAAAAAACATCCCGGAAGAAGCCATTGTCATCACCATGGATGATGGCTGGGAAGGCGTGTACACCTACGCGTATCCGATCCTCAAGGAACTCGGCTTCCCCTTCACCATCTACCTCTACAAAAAGTACGTGAACATCGGCGGACGTTCGATGAGCTGGGACCAGATCAAGGAGATGATGAAAAATGGCTGCGAGGTCGGCAGCCACAGTGTCTCGCATGAAAGCCTCAAGAAACGCCCCAAAAACGCGAAGACCGACGCCGATGTGCAGCAGTGGGTTCTGTCGGAGTTGAAGGACTCCCGCGACTTCCTGGAGCAAAACCTCAAGATCAAGTGCCAGTCCTTTGCCTATCCTTACGGCAACTACGACGACAACATCCTCGAGACCGCCTTGCAGATCGGCTACGAGTCCCTCGTCACCGTCAACGGCCAGAAAGTCACTTGGGACACGCCGAACGGAAAACTTGGCCGCTACATCATCCACGGCGACAACGACACCAATTTCAAACTTGCCACCAGCTTCCGCGGTCGTGGCGATGTCGGCTCCAGCAAGTTCCTCGCCGTCAACGCCAAGAACGAAAAGGGCGAGCAGCTCGTCCAGCTCACACCCGTTCCCGATTCTGAGATCACCGACCGCACCCCCGTGATCAAAGCCAACCTCCAAAAAGTCGGGAGCGTGATGCCTGAAAGCATCAAGCTGCGCATCACCGGCCTGGGCACCGTTCCCGCCAGTTACGACGCGGCCACCATGACGGTGCGCTACCAGTTTCCCTACAAGCTGCGGCGGGAGGAATGCGTGGCCAGCCTCAGCTTCCAGCGTGATCCCACCCAGCCCGCCGAAGTCGTGAGCTGGCGCTTCAAGATCAACCTCGCCGCCGCCTACACGCCAGCGCAGTGAGTTGCGGCCACATCAGAGCCGATCACGCAGTCAGCACAGTCACCCCAGTTCCGAAACCGGACGCGGGGTCAGATCGGCGGTGCCTTTGGGGAACATGCGGCCGCGCAGAGTGAGAATCTCAGGATCATCGGGCGTGATGAGCACGACGTGCTCGTAGTGCGCGCTGGGCTTGCGGTCGGTCGTGATGACCGTCCATTTGTCATCGAGGATGCGTGTCTTGCCGGTGCCCATGTTGATCATGGGCTCGATGGCGAGGGTCATGCCAGCCTTGAGGCGCGGGCGCTCGCCCTTTTTGCCGTAGTTGGGCACCTGGGGTTCCTCATGCAGCTTGCGACCGACGCCGTGGCCCACGAACTCGCGCACGACGCTGTAACCATACTGCGTGACGTGGTGTTCGACGCTGTGACAGAGGTCGCCGAGCATCCAGCCATCGCGAGCGTAGTTGATCGCGACATGAAGCGACTCCTCGGTGGCGGCGAGAAGATGGAGCGTCTCCCTGGCGACGTTGCCGACGGGAACGGTGAGCGCATTGTCCCCCACCCAGCCGTCGTAATGCACACCGATGTCGATTTTGACGATGTCGCCATCCTGAATGACACGCGGACCACCGATGCCGTGAACGACCTCCTCGTTGATGGAAACGCAGATGTTGCCGGGGAACTGCCTGTAATTGAGAAACGCGCTGGTGGCACCGCGCGCCTTGATTTCAGCGGCGGCGAAACGGTCGATCTCCGCGGTGGTGACCCCCACGTGGACCTGCGCCGCGGTTTTGAGCAGCACATCACGCGCGACCTGGCCTGCCTTGCGAATGCCCTGCTGTTGCGCGCCGTGGCGGATGGGGATGATCCCCGATTTGAGAAAGGCCATGGCGCGATCGAATAGGCTCACTTCACCGCCAGCTTGTACACCACGCCGACCAACACAATGATGGCCAGCCCGACCCACATCCAGACGAGCGTGGTGGCGTCCATCGTGCGCGATCCCTGCTGAATGCGGTCCACACGGCCACGGATGCGGCCTTTCTTGAGGAAACCGTCGTAGTGGCTCTGCAGGAGGTGTGTTTCCACCTGGCGCATCACATCCAGCACGACGCCGACGAGAATCAGCAGGCTGGTGCCACCGAAGAACTGGGCGGCGGAACTGGAAATCTTCATCGAATTACTCACCACGCCCGGCATGACGTAGAGGAAGGTGAGGAAGATGGCGCCGGCGAAAGTGAGACGACTCATCGTGAAGTCGAGGAAGTCAGCGGTGGGTTTGCCCGGACGGATGCCAGGAACGTAACCGCCGCTCTTCTTGAGATCCTCGGAAATCTGCGTGGGCTGGAACATGGTGGCCACCCAGAAGTAGCTGAAGAAGAAAATCAGCAGCGCCGAGGCGACGTAGTAAACCCAGCCGCTGCTCATGTAGAGGGCAACTTGCTGAATCCAGTTCACATCCTTGAACAAGGAGGCGAGGATGGTGGACGGGAACAGCAGGATGGCCTGCGCAAAGATGATCGGCATGACGCCGGAATAATTGATCTTCAGCGGCAGATACTGCGTCTGGCCGCCATAGACCTTGCGGCCCACGACACGCTTCGCGTAGGTGATGGCAATGCGTCGTGTGGCCTGGGTGAGCGCAATGACTCCCGCGATGACGAGAATCATGAAGCCCATCAGCAACACGAGAGTGAAGGCGCTGGCCGGGTCAGCTTTTTCGCTGCTGACAAAGGTCTGCCAGACCTGAATCAGCGCGCCTGGAAGGTCAGACACGATGTTCACGCAAATCAGGATGGAAACGCCATTGCCGATGCCGCGCTCGGTGATCTGCTCTCCCAGCCACATCATGAGCATGGTGCCGGCTGTGATGGTGATGACACTGGTGATCACAAAGGCGAGGCCGTAATTGGGCACCAACGGACGCCCGCCGAGTGCATCGATGGCGTCCTGCAAACCTGCCATCAGGTAGTTCTGTCCGGGACTGGCGAGCGACTGTGCCAGCAACGTGGCCTGAAACGCGCAAAGAATGATGGTCGCCACGCGGGTGTATTGCGTGATCTTCTGACGGCCGCCCTCCTCGCGGGCCATTTTCGTCAGCGGCGGCCACACTGCCGTTAGAAGCTGCAGCATGATGCTGGCGCTGATGTAGGGCATGATGCCCAGGGCGAAGATGGCGCAGTTTTGCAGACCGCCACCCGAGAAGATGTTCAGCAACGCGGCGACCTGGGCGGCACCTGATGCACTGTTTCCGGCCTTGTTTTCAATCCACGCGTTGAGCACGGTCGGATCGACCCCTGGCAGGGTGATGGAGGTGCCGATACGGACGATGACGATCATCGCCAGCGTGAATAGGATGCGTGAGCGGAGTTCCGGGACTTTGAAGCTGTTGGCGAAAGCGGAGATCATGAGAGCAGGGCTGGAAGCGAAGATGGGCCTGAGTCCTGGCGGCGTGTACCGCGCGGAAACCGGCCCATCAAAGAGGTTGGGTCAGGAAAAATCAGGCAGCGATGGAACCGCCGGCTTTCTCGATCTTTTCACGGGCCGAGGCGCTGACTTTCGCGCCCTGGATGGTGAGCTTGCGGGAGAGGTCACCTGTGCCGAGGATCTTGATCACATCGCAACCGCGGCTGACCAGACCGACTTCACGCAGCGCGGCCTCGTTCACCACGGCACCATCCTGGAAGAGTTCGTTGAGGTCGCCTACGTTGACGACTTCGATGGCGTCCTGGAAGAGCGCGTTGTTGAAGCCCTTCTTCGGCAGGCGGCGGTGCATCGGCATCTGACCACCTTCGAAACCAGGGCGGATGCCACGGCCGGCACGGGCCATCTGACCCTTGTTGCCTTTGCAGGAGGTTTTGCCGTGACCTGAGCTTTCACCGCAGCCGATGCGCTTGCGGCGCTTCTTGGCTCCGGGGCGGGGTTTGACGTCTTGAAGTTGCATGGAGGTTCTCAGTTCGCTGTTCTCTGTTCAAATCAGAGCGCCTTGCGCTCTTTGATTTCTTTGCCGCGGGAGCGGAGGATTTCGTCAGCCGGACGCAGGGCGCTGAGCGCGGCAAGCGTGGCCTTGACGACGTTGGCGTGATTGCTGGAGCCGAGGGACTTGCCGATGACGTCCTTCACGCCGGCTGCTTCGAGCACGGCGCGGGCGCCGCCACCAGCAATGATGCCGGTACCAGGCGTGGCAGGCTTCAGCATGATGAAACCACCACCGTGGGCGCCGGTCACTTCATGCGGAATGGTGCTGTCCTTCAGATTGACGGAGAAGCGGTTCTTGCGGGAGGCCTCGGTGGCCTTCTTGATCGCGTCGGACACTTCGTTGGCCTTGCCAAATCCCCAGCCGACCTTGCCAGCGGCGTCACCAGAGACGACGAGGGCGCTGAAGCTGAAGCGACGGCCGCCTTTGACGACCTTGGCGCAACGATTGATGTGAACGACTTTTTCGACGCCGTCCACTTCACGCGGCCCACGATCGTCGCGACCACGGAAACCACCATAGGATGGGGTTGGGGCGGGAGCGGCTTCCACCGGAGCCTCGGCTTCGGTTTCAATGATGACTGTTTCTTCGGCCATAATGGGATCGGTGCGTCGGTTTAGAATTTCAGGCCCTTTTCGCGGGCGGCATCGGCGAGAGCCTTGACTTTGCCATGATAAATGAAACCGGCGCGGTCGAAGACCACCTCGGAAACGTTCTTGGCGATGGCACGCTCGGCAAGCACGGCACCCACCTTGGTGGCGTGCTCGATGTTGGCCTTGCCTGCGCCGTAGCCTTTTTCCTTCGTCGAGGCGGAGACGATCGTCTTGCCGGCCTCGTCGTCGATGACCTGGGCGTACACGTTCGTGTTGGAGAAATAGACCGTGAGACGCGGACGGGCGGCGGTGCCGCTGAGCTTGCGGCGGATGCGCTTGTGAATGCGCTGGCGGATTTCTTTGCGTTTGATGACAGCCATGATGAGCGGAGCGGAAGAGGGTTACTTGACGGACTTGCCGGCCTTGCGGCGGATGTGCTCGCCCACATAACGGACGCCCTTGGCCTTGTAAGGCTCCGGGGGATAGTAGGCGCGGATGTCGGCGGCAAGCTGGCCGACGACCTGCTTGTCGATGCCTTCGATGGCGATCTTGGTGTTTTCGGTGACGGTCACCTTCACACCTTTCGGAATCGGATGCAGACGGTCGTGAGACTGGCCGAGCTGGAGGTCAATGTTGGAACCTTTGACCGCGGCGCGGAAACCGACGCCGTGGATTTCGAGGTCCTTCTTGTAGCCCTGGCTGACGCCGATGATCATGTTGCTGATCAAGCGCTGCGCGGTGCCGTGAAGGGCGCGGATGCGACGGTCATCAGATTCGCGGGTGACATTGACGTGCTTGGCATCGGCCGCGGCGGTGACGCCCAGCGGCAGGGTCCAGGCGAGTTCGCCCTTCGGTCCTTTGACCTGCACGGAACGATCAGCGCCGAGCTTGATGCTGACCTTGTCTGGAATGGTGATGGTTTGTTTGCCTACGCGTGACATGAGGGTTGTGACGGGTTGGAGGTTTACCAGACAGTGGCGAGGAGTTCACCGCCGACCTTGGCCTTGCGGGCCTTGGAGCCGGTCATGATGCCACGCGGGGTGGAAAGGATGGAGATGCCGAGACCGCCGAGCACACGGGGGATCTCGTCGCTGCCAACATATTGGCGGAGACCAGGCTTGCTGACGCGGGTGAGGTTGCGGATCACCGGAGCCTTGTCCTGATACTTGAGCTTCAGCTTGAGGCGCGGATGCGTGGCGCTGGTGTCCACTTCATAGCCCCAGATGTAGCCTTCTTCCTGAAGGATGCGGCTGAGCTCGGCCTTCATCTTGCTGAAGGGAATGAGCACCTGCTCCTGCTGGGCGGCGCAGGCGTTGCGGATGCGCGTGAGGAAATCGGAAATCGGATCGTTCATGTCTCGTGGATGAGCAGGTTCAGGTTAGGCGGCGGCGGCTTCGCCCTCTTTCTTCGGCTGGGCAGTGCGGGTGCGGAAGGGCATGCCGAGCGCGCGCAGCATCTCACGGGCATGATCGTCATTGTTCGAACTGGTGACGAAAGTGATGTCGAAACCGAGGGAGCGCTTGACCTTGTCGAGCTCGATTTCAGGGAAGATGGACTGGTCGGTCACACCGAGAGTGTAGTTGCCACGTCCGTCGAAGGAACGGGGGGCAACGCCACGGAAGTCGCGGATGCGCGGGATGGCCGTGCGCACGAGACGCATCATGAAGTCATACATCTTGAGCCCGCGCAGGGTGACTTTGACGCCGACGTTTTCACCTTCACGTAGTTTGAAGTTGGCGATGGCCTTCTTGCTCTTCGTGATGATGGGCTTCTGGCCGGTGATGAGGGCCACTTCGTTGACGGCGTCTTCCACGGCCTGCTTGCGCTCGCCCTGGCTGCCGATGGAGCAGTTGACGACGATTTTCTCAAGCTTCGGAACTTCGTGGATGTTGGTGAGACCGAGCTGGGATTTCAGCTCAGTGCGCTTCTGCTTGTACAGAGTTTGGAGGGTGTGTTCCATATTTGTTGTGTGCTTGCTCCTTTCCATCGCGGGTCAGCAAGATGCTAACGGTAAGCGAAGGGGGCGGCGAGGGGTGCGCATAGTGGCAAGTTGATTTCATTTGGCAACCGCCTTTTTAAACTTTTCTCACATCAAATTACTCCGCCTCGTCGTGCGGCATGCGCGGCAATTCAGCTTCTGCCCCGAGTGCTTTCGCCACGTCATCACATTCAATAACTCCCAAGGCCGGACTTCTTTTTCCGATCAGCAAACTTTGATCAACCATGTTGGAATCGCTTTTCACGGTTTGGTGAAGAAAGAACTGACAAATTGTAGTGCCCGGTCGCAAGACAACGGGCAATTCACCCACATTCGTCAAGACCAGCGTCAAACAGCCTGAAAAGCCCGGATGCACACCGGAGCCGGTGGCAATAACCAGTCCACGACGCCCCCATGAGGATCTGGTCATAACATACCCCGCAAGATTTTTGGGAATGCGGAGCCATTCCAATGTCACGGCAAGAACAGAAGTGCGCGGATGTAAAATAAACTTTCCGCCGAATGGAATGAAATGCCGCCTGACCAGCTTCTCCTCACCAATGCCGTGTTTAACCGCGTCTATATCCAGCATCGCATTGCTGCCCCGCTTAAGCTTCGCAAAAAAACAACCGAGCCTTAAATCCACCGATGCGGCACCAGCCTTGCGCAATGTTTTTGTGTCCGGCGAAGGAGTGATTACCAAGGGATCAGGTGATACATCGGAACCCGGAATCGCCTTGAAGGCTTTGTCCAATAATTTAGCAATGGCCTCAGTGCGCAGAATCATGAGTTGTCACCTCCTTGGATTTTTGAAAGTCGCTCATGCGCTGTTCAATCTCAAAAACCTCAATGCTTTTCAAGACGACTTCTTTCAGATGTTCCTCAGGCTGCTCGTTTAGGCGTGGGTTTTTAAAGAAATTCTCCGTGTGGGCAGCCTCCCAGGCTGCGTTCATTATATCCGCAAGAGAACGTGCTCCAGTTATTGGAACAAACCATCGCAGGCGATCCAGGCAGCCCTTCCTTTTTTTGTTGTCTGGCATCGGAATGCTTCTTTCAGAAGCAATGCTGTCCACCATGAGGTGGAGCTTGCTTGTGAGAGTTTTTCTAACTTCATCGACTTTGCTCAGCAGTTCATTGTCCACGTCTGCCGCTTTGTCATCTTTCTGGTCGAAACATTTCAGAAAACCCTTGGGGCACAAGAACTGGTATCGATCACACATCGCTTTTTGAATCACTGCCCTGTCATAATCCGAAGGATACACCTCTGAACGTCCCACGCAGCCGGCTAAAAAATGCCTGAAAGCATGCAAGTACGACGTTCCGAAAACTCGAACACCGATCAGATCACAAAATGTCTCCTGCAATTGAAGACTGCACCACTTTCGGCACTCATCATCTTCCGTCATTTCCTGTCCCTCGTCAGTTTCATTGGGAAACGCTTTCTTGAGATCTGCCAGAAACTCATCATCGAATCTTTTCTCACGCCATATCGAATGACCAAGCTCGTGGGCCGCCAATGGCAGGAAGAAGGGATTTGAAGATTCTGGCGCGGGCTGGCCGATCAAAACAAACACAGGCCGATCCCGCTTGGCATCGTCAGAGTGGGCCATTCCGTTGACGACTTCTTGATATCCGTGAGTGAGAAGTTCGCCATACCCCACTTCATTCAACGGGCTGTAGTCCCATTCGGAAGAAAGCAAGAGGTGTATTTTGCGACTGCCGCCTTCGTCCAAAAATGCCTTTGCCAGCCGCCTAAAAGGTGCGTGCATTTCAAACGAATTGCGCACATTCGTTGATCGCAAGATGAAGCCCAGCAGCGGAACCGTGCTCGCAATAAAGTCCCGCACCAAAATGCAAACTATTGGATCAGGCTCTTGCTGCGAGCGAAAAGCCTGGAGGTAAGCTTTCATCTGTTCCGCTTCTTTCAGCAGTTTTTCCACCGCCAACCTCGAATCTTCATATGGAAACTCAATATGAAGATTACGGCGGAGTTCTTTCTCAAAGGCCCCCAAAAGGGAGAGCACGCTACGAAGCGCCGTGTTCCGGACCTGGATATCCCCGGTCATTTGTCAGAAACGGTGTGTGCGGGTGCGCTGGCGTTGCATGCGGGCATGCGAACGCTGATGCGCCAGTCCACTGGCAAATGCAGCGCAAAGTCTTTTGAGCGACACGAGCTCATCGTGACTTGTCTTCGCAGTGACTGACTTTAGCAAATTTAAAGCAGAGTCCTCAGTTTGCGAGAAACCCTGTTCAGCATTAGAAACACTCGGGGCGAGGGACTTGTCTCTTAATGCGTGCATGAAAAGCGGCTTCGCAAAGCAAACTGTCGCAGATTGTTGCTGGCCCAGCAGTTCTCCCAGGCGTTTTGTCGCTTGAAAGTCTACTGTATCGCCATGCTCAGCCCTGGCCAGTTCCACCACCGCATGAGTGGCTAGCGTGAGAAGACTGGCTTCAGTAACAAAAGGAACATTGCTTTGAGCAGCTGTGTTCATGCGATTTAATGGCTAATAAAGTCACGCTTTCTTCTTAACGGCCTTCTTCTTAGCGGGGACTTTCTTGGGGGCGTCCACTTTCTTGACGTTGGAGATGGCGATGGGGGCTTCTTTCTCCTGGAAACCGCCGTTCTGGTTCTGCTGGGTCGGCTTGATGGCCTTCTTGATCATGTTCACGCCTTCGATGATGACGCGGCCTTTGGCAGGGAGAACTTCAAGGACGGTTCCCTGGGAACCTTTGTTCTCTCCAGTGATGACGACGACAGTGTCGCCTTTTTTGACGTGGGTTTTGGCGCGGCTCATGGTGTTACAGCACTTCGGGGGCGAGGGAGACGATCTTCATGAAGTTCTTGTCGCGCAGTTCGCGCGCCACGGGGCCGAAGATGCGGGTGCCACGCGGGTTGTTGTCCTTGTCGATGATGACGATGGCATTCTTGTCGAAGCGCAGGATGGAGCCGTCGGAGCGGCGGATCGGATGCGCGGTGCGCACGACGACGGCGCGGACGACTTCACCTTTCTTCACAGCGGCGGTCGGCGTGGATTCACGGACGTGGGCGGTGATGATGTCGCCGACATAGGCGAAGCGGGTGTTTTTCTTGCCGAGCACGCCGATCATCTCGGCCATGCGGGCGCCGGTGTTGTCAGCCACCGGGATAGAGGATTCCATTTGCAACATAAGTGATGTCTCCTGTGAGGGGTTCGAATCGTCGTATGTGGATTAGTGCTTCTGCACCTCCACCAGTTCCCAACGCTTCAGCTTGGAAAGCGGGCGGGTTTCGGCGATGAGGACCTTGTCCCCTTCCTTGGCCTGCTCCTTCTCATCATGGGCGTAGAACTTGGAGGTCTTGCGCACGATTTTCTTGAACTGCGGATGCGGGACGCGGCGCTCGACTTCGACGACGATGGTCTTCGTCATCTTGTCGGACACCACGACGCCGACGCGTGTCTTGCGCACGGCTTTCTTTTCGGGGGCTGCTGCGGTCTCGCTCATGGGGGTATAAAAGGGCTTCAGGTTTGCGACGTGAATCAGGCGGCCTTCTTGGCGGCGGTGGCACGGGCGCGCTCTGTGATGATGGTTTCGATGCGGGCGATCTCCTTGCGGATCTGGGTCAGACGCGCGGGATTTTCGAGCTGTCCGCCGCCAGTGCTCTGCTGGATGCGCAGATTGAGCGCTTCCTGCTTCAGCTCGCGACGGCGGGCGGAAAGTTCTTCCACGGTCGATTCACGGAGTTCTTTGATCTTCATAAAACAGTTTCAGTTCGCGGTTATCAGTTCGCGGAGATTATTTGTGCATGCTCTCACGGCTGACGAAACGGCAGCGGATGCCGAGCTTCGTGGCAGCGAGGCGGCAGGCTTCACGTGCGGTGGCCTCGTTCACGCCGGAGATTTCAAACAGCATGTGGCCCGGAAGGACGACAGCGACCCAGAATTCCGGGGAGCCCTTGCCCTTGCCCATTCGGACTTCCGGCGGGCGCTGCGTGACGGGCTTGTGCGGGAAAATGCGGCAGAAGACCTTGCCCTTGCGCTTGAGGAAGCGGGTGATGGCGACGCGGCAGGCTTCAATGTGAATGTTCTTCACCCAGCCGCGCTCAAGCGTCTGAAGTCCGAACTCACCGAAGTCGAGCTTGTTGCCGCTGGTGGCGTTGCCACCACGGTTGCCGCGCTGGGCTTTGCGATATTTAACTCTGCTGGGAAGAAGGGCCATGACGTTCTAATTTTGAAATTTGAAATTGGGGATTTGAAATCACTCCGCAGGAGCAGCTTCAGGAGCCGGAGCGGGCGCAGGCGCAGGCGCGGGCGCACCACGGCCACGATCACCACCGCGTCCACCAGGACCACGGCGCTCACCACCGCGGTCGTTGCGGTCGCCTTCACGACGTGGGCGACGCTCACCGCCCGGACGGGACACGCCGGTGTCAGGAGCGTTGCCACGGTTGAGCCAGCACTTCACGCCAATGATGCCGTAAACGGTCTTGGCTTCAGCGAAGCCGTAATCAATCGGGATACGCAGGGTCTGAAGCGGCACCTTGCCCTGGCGATACCATTCAGCGCGGGCGATGTCAGCACCACCGAGACGGCCGGCGCAGCGAAGACGGATGCCATCGGCGCCCATGTCCATTGCGGTCTGAACGGAACGCTTCATGGCGCGGCGGAAGGAAATACGGCGCTCAAGCTGCACAGCGACGGCCTCGGCGACGAGCTGGGCATCGAGTTCCGGCTGCTTGATTTCGAAGATGTCGATCTTCACCTGCTTGCCACCGCACATCTCGGAGATCTTCTGGCTCATCACGTCGATTTCCTGGCCCTTGCGACCAATGACGAGGCCCGGACGGGCGGTGTGCAGCGTGACACGGACCTGGTTCCAGGCGCGTTCGATGACGATCTTGGAGATCGCGGCCTGCATGAGCTTTTCTTTGAGGTAAGCGCGGATGGCGAGGTCGCTGTGGAGCGAGTCGGCATATTCTTTCTCAGGAGCATACCACTTGGAGCGCCAGTCTTTGGAAACTGCGAGGCGGAAGCCGATCGGATTTACTTTCTGTCCCATAAGGTGAGGAGGTGCGGTTCGGTGGCGTTGCGGTTATTCGGAAACTTTTTCTTTCTTGGCCTTCGGAGCCTTTTTCTTTGCCGGAGCGGCCTTCTTGGCAGCCTTTTCTTCTTTGGCGCCTTCTTCAGCCTTCGGAGCGCCGATGACGACGGTGATGTGGGTCATACGCTTCTTGATCGGCGAGGCAGAACCACGGGCGCGCGGCATGATGCGGGCGAGAGCCGGACCAGGAGTGGCGGTGGCGGATTCCACGATGAATTCGGACGCATCCTGCTCGTGATTGTTCTCGGCGTTGGCGATGGCGGAACGAAGCGTCTTGCCGACGAGGAAGGCGGCCTTCTTCGGCGTGAAGTCGAGAACACTCAACGCCTGCGACACAGGCATGCCGGTGATGGCACGTGTGACCTGGCGGGCTTTCTGCGAGGAGATCCTGGCGTATTTGAGGACGGAGCGGACTGACATAAAACGGAGGGTTCTGGACTTCGGGTTTAAAGAGATTTGGAGAGATCGACGCGACCACGGTCGCCGACGCGAACTGGATCATTGGTGCTGGCCAGTTCCTGAATCACGGCGCCACAGACGGCGTTGCGGACTTCAGTGACAAGGGCCTTGGCGATGGGCTTGTCCTCGCGGAAAATTTCAAACGGCATGCCGGGCTTCACACCATCCTTGGCGCCCACGGAGAGCACGGCGATGCCAAGCTCCGCCTTCATGCTGACGACGCGGGCACTTTGCAAGTCACTGGCGGGCGCATTGGCATCCTGGCCACCACCCGCCTTCACAAGCGCGGCATCAGCCTTGGTGATGGCCTTGTTCACACGATCTGCGGCGGCAGGATCGGCGTTCGGAGCGGCTTTCATGAGCGCCATGCTCGACTCGGCCATCTCGATCAACGACTCGGCAAGCGCGTCACGCTGTTCCTTCATGATGCGCAGATCACTGAGTGCGGCGAGCAGACGGTCTTGCGTCTGATCCTTGGCGTTTTCGATGGCGCCGATGCCGAGACCTTCGAGAAGGCCGCGCAGCTTTTCGTAGCGCTCCTTGAGTTCGTTGCTTTCGGCGTTGGCAGCAGCAGCGCTCTGGGCAAGGGCGTCATTTTTATCTTTGGATGCAGCCGCGGCAGCCTCGAGCGCCTGAATCTTTGCAGCAGCCACCTGGAGCGTCGTTTGCAGCTCCTGAAGTTCCAATCGGTCATCCGCCGCGCGCACGCCAGCGACGCCCGCTGCAAGAAGCAGCGAGAGGGCGGTTTTGGCGATGGAAGCGCGGATGAACATGAATTCTCGCTGCGTGAGGGATTACTTGGCGGCCTTGACGGTGACGGCACCGTGAGATTTGAAGATGCGGGTCAGGGCGAATTCGCCGAGACGATGGCCTACCATGTTTTCGGTCACATACACGGACACGAAGTCCTTGCCGTTGTGAACGAGGAAGGTGTGGCCGACAAGGTCAGGAGTGACCATTGACGAACGAGCCCAGGTCTTGATGGGGCGCTTCTGCTTGGCGTCGTTGAGCTTGTCCACCTTTTCGAGGAGGGCCTGCTGAACGAAGGGACCTTTTTTGAGGGAACGTGGCATGGGAAAGCGGTGTGTGAGATGGATTACTTCTTCGCGTGACGGGACTGCACGATGAGCTTGCCCGTGGCCTTCTTCGGATGACGGGTCTTCTCGCCCTTCGCGTGGCCCCAGGGGCTGAGAAGGTGCTGACGACCACCACCAGACTTCGAGCGGCCTTCACCACCACCGTTCGGGTGGTCGATCGGGTTCATGCACATGCCGCGCACGGTTGGGCGGGTACCCTGCCAGCGGGTGCGGCCGGCCTTGGCGCTGACGACATTCATGTGCTCCACGTTGCCGACCTGGCCGATCGTGGCGTAGCAGTCGGCGAGGATCTTGCGGATTTCACCGGAGGGCATGCGCACGAGAGCGAAGTCACCTTCGCGGTTGGAGAGGACAGCGGCCTGACCGGCGGCACGGGCGACAACGCCACCACGACCAGGAGTCAGTTCGATGTTGTGGATGAAAGTGCCGAGCGGGATCTTGCGCAGCGGAAGAGCGTTGCCGATTTCCGGGGCAGCCTTCTCACCAGCCATCACCGAGGAGCCAACCACAAGCTGGTTCGGGGCGAGGATGTAAGCGCGCGTACCGTCCTTGTATTCGACAAGGGCGATGCGGGCGGAACGATTGGGATCATATTCGATGCCGACGACCTTGGCAGCCTCGTCACGACGCACACGCTTGAAGTCGATCAAGCGGTAGCGCTGGACATGACCACCACCGATGTGACGGGTGGTGATGCGGCCAGTGTTGTTGCGACCACCAGATTTGCGGAGAGCCACGGTGAGGCTTTTCTCCGGCGTGTGCTTGGTGATCTCGTCGAACGAGTTCCACTCTTTGTAGCGGTTGGTGGGCGTGGTGGGCTTGAATGTTTTCAGCGCCATGACGGTGAGGTGAGTTAAAGGTTTCTGCCTTCGGGCGGACGGCCCTGGTTATGCGAGATCGAGTTTTTCGCCTTCCTTGAGACGAACGATGGCCTTCTTCCAGTGGTTGGTGCGGCCATAGTCGGCACGACGCTCACGCTTGGCCTTGCCAGCGTAGGCGGCGGTGCGGACTCCGGTGACTTTCTTGCCGAGGAGCTTCTCCACAGCCTGCTTGATGTCGATCTTGGTGGCCTCGACATCGACGGAGAACACATACTCATTGTTCTTCTCGCCAAGCAGGGTGGCTTTTTCGCTCAGGCGGATGGTTTTGATGACTTTGTGAAGGTCTTTCATGATCAGGCAGTCCTCTTGGCAAGGGTTTCAAGGGCGTCGCCGGTGACGACCACGCTGCGGTAGCGCAGGAGGTGCTCGGCGTTCACTTCGTCAGCGGAGATGAGCTGGACGTTCTGGACATTGCGGGCGGCGCGGAAGGTGAGTTCGTCGAAGGCCTTGCCGATGAGCAGCACGTTCTTGGCGGTGGTGAGGCCGTTGACGGCTTCGACAAAGCTCTTCGTCTTGCCATCAGCGACGGCAAAGCTCTTCGTGGTGAGCACCTCACCGTCGAGGATGCGGGCGGTCAAGGCGGCGCGGAGAGCGAGCTTCTTGGTGCCCTTGGTGAGGGTCTTTTTGTAATTGCGTGTGTTGCGCGGGCCGAAGACAACACCACCACCGCTCCAGATCGGGGAGCGCTTGGAGCCCATGCGGGCGTTGCCGGTGCCCTTCTGGTTCCAGAGCTTCTTGCCGGAGCCGGAGACTTCGGAGCGGTTCTTGGAGTGGGCGTTGCCCTGGCGGCGGTTGGAGCGGTAGGCGACAACGGCGTCACTCAACGCCTGGGAGCCTTTGTAGCCCTCGGTGAGTTGAATGTTGGCCTGTTTGGCGGCTTCAGCGGAAAGAATGGTCGCGGACATGATTCAAATCCTCCTGGTTATTTCTTGGGGGCCTTCTTGCCCGGACGGACGACGACGATGCTGCCGGTGTTGCCGGGGATCGCGCCCTTGATGAGAAGCACGCCTTCTTCAGGACGGCTCTGGACGACAACGAGATTCTGCGTGGTGCGGCGGCTGACGCCATCATGACCGGGCATCTTCTGATTCTTCCACACGAGACCGGGGGTCAGACGGCAGCCGATGGAACCGGAACGGCGATGCATCATGTGACCGTGCGTGGCAGGCTGGCCGCTGAAGTTGTGACGCTTCATGACGCCCTGGAATCCCTTGCCCTTGGTGGTGCCGATCACATCGACGATCTGTCCCACGCTGAAGATGCTGGCGTCGAGCTTGGCATCAGCCGCAGGAAGCTGCTCATCGCTGGAGAAACGGAACTCCTTCACGATGCGCTTCGGCTTTTCGACGTTGTGCTTCTTGAAGTGGCCGAGCAGCGGCTTTGCAACACGTTCAGGCTTGTTCTGGTCGCCGTAGCCGACCTGAACCGCGCTGTACTTGTCCTTGCCGTCGCTGCGCTTCACCTGGATGAGGGTGTTGCCGCTGACATCGACGACGGTCACAGCGACTGCGTCGCCCTTGTCCGTATAGACTTTCGTCATGCCGAGTTTTTTGCCGATCAATCCGAGACTCATGAATGTGTCCTCCTGTGAAAAGTGGTTGGGGCCGCGTTAGATCTTGATGGTGATGTCCACGCCGGAGGGGAGGTTGAGCTTTTTGAGCTCGTCCACGGTGCGGGCGGTGGGATCGACGATGTCCAGCAGGCGCTTGTGCGTGCGGATTTCGAACTGGTCCATCGACTTCTTATCGACGTGCGGGGAACGGTTCACTGTGTACTTCTCGATGCGCGTGGGCAGCGGGATGGGGCCGGCGACGCGGGCGCCAGTGCGCTTCGCGGTTTCGACGATGTCCGCGGTGCTCTTGTCGAGCACGCGATAGTCATACGCGCGGAGGCGGATGCGGATGCGTTGATTAGTCATGACTGTGGTCCGTGGGTGAGTGGTTCAATGCGCGCGGGCGTTATGCCTTGGAGCCTCCGCGTTGCTCGACGATTTGGTCAACGATCTGCTGCGGCACCTGCTCAAAGTGCGAGGGCTGCATGGAATAGCTGGCGCGGCCAGAGGAAAGGGTGCGGATGGCGGTGGAATAGCCGAACATTTCAGCAAGCGGCACTTCAGCGCGCAGGATGGCGGTGGCACCGCGGCTGTCCATGCCCTGAATCTTGCCGCGACGACGGTTGAGGTCGCCCATGATGTCGCCCTGGTAATCTTCCGGCGTGGTGCACTCCACGGCCATGATCGGCTCAAGCAGGATGCACTTGGCTTTCTTGAGCGCATCTTTGACGGCGAAGATCCCGGCCATCTTGAAGGCGTTTTCGTTGGAATCGACTTCATGGCTGGAGCCGTCGATGAGGTCGATGTGCATGTCGATCACCGGATAACCGGCGATGATGCCGTTAAGGGCGGCTTCAATGCACCCTGCCTTGGCAGGATTGATGAATTCTTTCGGAATGGTACCGCCGACCACTTTGTTTTCGACGACGATGCCAGAACCTTTCTCACCAGGGCGGACCTTGATGATGACGTGGCCATACTGACCGCGACCACCAGACTGCTTGACGAGCTTGCCTTCGCCATCGGCTTCCTTCGTGAGGGTCTCGCGATAGGCGATCTGCGGCTTGCCAGTGTTGGTTTCCACCTTGTGCTCGCGCTTGAGGCGGTCGCAAAGAATTTCCAAATGAAGCTCGCCCATGCCAGCGATGATGGTCTGGCCGGTTTCTTCGTCGGTCTTGACGAAGAAGGTGGGATCTTCTTCCGAGAGGCGCTGGAGAGCATTGCCCATCTTTTCCTGGTCGCCTTTCGTCTTCGGCTCCACGGCCATCGAGATAACGGGTTCCGGGAAGGTCGGCGGCTCAAGCTGCACATCGAGGCTCTCATCACAGAAGGTGTCGCCAGTGCGGACATCCTTCACACCCACGAGGGCGGCGATGTCACCCGAGTAGCAGCAGTCGATGTCCTTGTGCACGGCTGCCTGAATCTGGATCAAGCGGCCCACGCGCTCTGATTTGCGGGTACGGGGATTGTAGATGGTGTCACCCTTCGAGACTTTGCCGGAATAAACACGGAAGAACACGAGGCGGCCAAACTTGTCAGACCAGAGCTTGAAGCCGAGGGCGATGAACTTGCCGTTATCATCCGGCTTGGCCTCGATGATGTTTTCCGGCTCATCCACCACGGTGCCCTTCTGCGGCTCAATATCGAGCGGGCCCGGGAGGTAATCGATCACGGCGTCGATGAGATACTGCACGCCCTTGTTTTTGAAAGCAGAGCCACCGGCCATCGGGATGATCTTGTTGGCGATCACAGCGCGGCGGAGACCGGCCTTGAGTTCTTTCGGGCCAATCGGCTGCTCTTCGAGGAACATCATGCCGAGTTCGTCATCAGCACTGCAAACAGCGTCGAGCAGTTCATCATACGCCGCCTTGGCCTTTGCCACTTCGTCGCCCTCAAGACCACGCACCGTGTACTTGGAGCCAAACTTCTCGTCGTCAGAATAAATGATGGCCTTCTGGTTCACCACATCGATCTGGCCGATCAGATTGTCCTCGGCACCGATGGGGATCAGAATCGGGAAGGCAGGAGCGCCCAGCTTTTTGCGGACATCTTCCACCACGCGCTCAAAATTCGCGCCCGTGCGGTCCATCTTGTTCACGAAGGCGATGCGCGGCACGCCATACTTCTCAGCCTGGCGATACACGGTTTCGGACTGCGGCTGCACGCCGGCCACGCCACAAAGCACGAAGATCGCACCGTCAAGCACGCGCAGGGAGCGTTCCACTTCGGCGGTGAAGTCCACGTGGCCGGGGGTGTCGATGATGTTCACGCGGATGTCTTCCATCTCGCGGGACTTGTAGACGCCTTCTTCCTTCAACTGCTTCCACTTCGCCGTCACGGCGGCGGAGGTGATTGTGATGCCACGCTCCTTTTCCTGCTCCATCCAGTCCGTGGTCGCAGCGCCATCATGCACCTCGCCGATCTTGTGGATCATGCCAGTGTAGAACAGAATGCGCTCGGTCAGGGTCGTCTTGCCCGCGTCGATATGGGCGCAGATCCCGATGTTCCGGGTGCGCTCAAGGGGGAATTCGCGGTTGGGGGAGTTGGGGTTCGACATGGAACGGAAAAGCGTGAAGTGGACGAAAAACGTGATGGGAATGATTAGAAGCGGAAGTGGGCGAAGGCGCGGTTGGCCTGGGCCTGCTTGTGAACGTCATCGCGCTTGCGGACGGCGTTCCCCTGCCCTTGCGAGGCATCCTTCAGTTCATTGGCGAGCGCACGATGCATCGGCTGGCCTTTGCGACCACGGGCGAAACCGACGATCCAGCGCATGGCGAGCGCCTCCTGGCGACGCGGAGAAACTTCGAGCGGAACCTGGTAGGTGGCACCACCGACGCGACGGGCCTTCACTTCCACCTTCGGCTTCGAGTTCTCGATAGCACGGTTGAACAGTTCAAGCGGGTCAACGCTGTCAGCCTTGTCGTTGAGCATCTCGATCGCCGTGTAGACGATGCGCTCCGCGAGAGCCTTCTTGCCGTTGAGCATGATGCTGCTGATGAGGCGGGCGACAAGTTCGCTGTCATAGCGGCTGTCTTTGGCTGCCTCTTTGTTATAAACGCGTTTTCTGCGGGCCATGGCGTGATGGGAATGAGGATTGAATCGACAAAATTACTTCTTCTTCGCGGCAGCGGCGGCAGCACCGGCCTTCGGACGCTTCGCACCATACTTGGAGCGGCCACGACGGCGGGCTTCCACGCCAAGGCAGTCAAGCGTACCACGCACGATGTGGTAACGGACACCCGGCAAGTCCTTCACACGTCCACCACGGACGAGAACAATCGAGTGCTCCTGAAGGTTATGGCCTTCACCGCCGATGTAGGCGATCACTTCATACCCGTTCGTCAGACGAACCTTGGCGACCTTACGAAGCGCGGAGTTCGGCTTCTTCGGCGTGCGGGTCATCACCTGGAGACAGACGCCACGACGCTGCGGGCACTTCGTGAGCGCGGGAGACTTCGACTTCACCGCCTTGTCTTTGCGGCCGTGTCTGACGAGTTGATTGATGGTGGGCATGGTGGAAAAGAACTGTGATCCGTGGCTTTTATCGGAGCCGTTTTGGAAGGACAGCGCACCATGCTCTCATCGAGCAAAGCGCAGACTTTTCCGGTTCTGGCTCCGATAAGTAAGGCCCGCCGTGGCGGGCCTTGTTTAACCCGGTCTCGTGGGGGAGGGCCGGGCGGCGGGAGCGCGGACATTGGCGAGTCCCCTTGTGTCCGCAAGCAGTATTTCAGGCTTTTTGAAGAAATTTCAGAGAAATGCCTTCAAGCAAGGGGACCGACACGCATTCCTGCCCGTTGTGGCGGACGATCAGCCACGCTCGATGCTCCCCTCACCAGCCCAACCGCCGCCGGTATAACTCCTCCAGCCGGTCCAGCATGTGGTCAACGCTGTGGTTTTTCTCCACCATCTCGCGTCCTGCCTTCACCATGCGGGCCGTGGCCTCCTTTTGCTCGACCGCCTCCACAATGCGCGCCGCCAGGGCCGCCGCGTCTCCCGCAGGGCAAATACGGCCTGTCTGGCCGTCCTGAATGATCTCCGGAATCCCGCCGCAATCGCTCCCCACCACCGGCGTGCCGCACGCCAGCGCCTGCAGCCCGATCTGCGGCACTCCCTCATGATTGAGAGACGGAATGCACAGCACATCCAGCGCCCGAAGGATTTCCGGCACGTCGTCGCGGTGCCCGGTGAAGCGAACGATGTCCCCCACCCCGCGCGTCTCGGCGCGTTTGAAGAAGATTTCCTGCGGGGCGCCACCGCCGACAACAATGTATTGATAATCATGCCCGGCCTCGCGCAGCATGCGGATCGCGTCGAAAAACGGCTCGTGGCCCTTCCACCGGCGCAGCACGGAGACCATGCCAATGACCGGTGGCGCACCGGGGCCTTGTTTTACAGGCAGTTCCGCCTTCGGTCCTTCGGGGCGAAACTTCTCCACGTCGATGCCCGTCGGCAGCGTGGTGATGCGATCGTCCGGCAGATGGAACGTTTCCTGGAAGTGCGTGGTGATCTTCGTGCTCGTGGTCAGCACATGGTCCGCGAACGTCGTGAAAGCATGCCGGCTCAGCCATACTTTCGAATAGCTCACATCGATGTGCCGGCTGCGAATCACCAACGGCGTGTGCGCCATGCGTGCGGCGATGCCCACCCACCAGCCGTCCCGTGAGCTGTGGGTGTTGACGATGTCGATTTGATGCCGCTTGAGCCAGAGCGCCATCCGCACGGCCTGGAATGGAAGCCGCCAGCGGTTGAACGAGCACTCGTATAATCCCATGCCAGTCTCCTGCGCACGTTTCAGGATCTGGCTTCCGGGCTGTGCCAGCAACCACACCTCACAACCGCGCCGTTGAAAACCGGTCAGTTCCGCCATCACACGGTGCTCCTGCCCGCCCCATCCACGCGAGGCTTCGGAATGCAGAATCCGCCACTTGGGCCGGCTGGTTGAAGAATCGTCGGTTTTCAAGGAGCCGTCTGTTGTCCGTGCGCGATGAAAAATAAAGCGGAAAAAACAAGCTCCGCCCTTTGCCGGCTCATCGTGGCACACAAAGAGCTGAGTTTCATCGTTGCACAGGCCGGGGGGGAAATCCAAGATGGCGCCCCGGCTTGTCAGCCAAGCCGCCACTCAAATGCCGCCCACCGACCCGAGCCTCAACATCACCCAGACCCAGTTCCTCATCGCCGCCTCGGAGCGCGAAACTCTCACAGGCCACCACGGCATGGTGGTCTGGATGACAGGACTCTCAGGAGCAGGCAAGTCCAGCATCGCTGTCGGCCTCGACCACTACTTGAACCGGCAACGCCAGCTCTCCTACATCCTCGACGGTGACAACCTCCGCTCCGGCCTGTGCACGGATCTCACCTTCAGCGACAAGGACCGCCACGAAAACATCCGCCGCGCCGGTGAGGTGGCCAAGCTGATGGCGGAGGCGGGACTCATCGTCATCTGCGCGCTGATTTCCCCTTTTGCCGCCGACCGTGACATGGTGCGCGCAAGCTGCGCCCGCTCCGCGATCCCCTTCATGGAGGTGTACGTTAATGCACCGCTGGCGGTCTGCGAACAGCGCGATCCCAAAAAGCTCTATCAACGCGCACGCGCCGGAGGAATTCCCGGCTTCACCGGCATCGACTCACCTTACGAGGCACCGGCCAATCCCGAAGTCGAGTTGCACACCGACCAAAACACCCTGGAAGAGTGCATCCTCCATCTCGCCTCGTGCATCATGAAGCACACCTCCCTGGTGAGCTGAATCTTGAACCAACCTCTTTTCGCAAGGAACCTTCCTCATGCCCCGCAAAGTCTGCATCGTCGTCACCGCCCGTCCCAGCTACTCCCGTATCCGCAGCACCATGCTCAGCCTGCGGGACATGCCGGACGTCGAGTTGCAGATCGTCCTCGCGGCCTCGTCGCTCCTCGATGTGTATGGCAATGTGGCTGAATTTGTGCACAAGGACGGTTTTGTCCCCAATGCGCGTGTTTACAACGTGATCGACGGTCAGAGCCGCCTGACTTCCGCCAAGACCACCGGCCTCGGCATGATCGAGCTCGCCACGGTGTTCGACAATCTGCAGCCCGACATGGTGGTCACCATCGCCGACCGCTTTGAAACGATGTCCACCGCCGTGGCGGCCGCGTACATGCACATTCCGCTGGCGCACATCCAGGGCGGCGAAATCACTGGTTCGATCGACGAAAAGGTCCGGCACTCCATCACCAAGCTCGCGGACACGCATTACGTCTCCACCGACCAGGCGCGGGATTACGTCATCCGCATGGGTGAGCCGCCCGACTGTGTGTTCAAAACGGGCTGTCCCTCCATCGACATCGCTGCCGATGTGTTGAAGGATCCTGATCTCTCCGTGGACATCTTCACGAAATATGGCGGCGTCGGTCACATTCTCGATCTTGCCTCCGGTTTCATCGTGCTCATGCAGCATCCGGTCACCAACGAGTCCACTGCCGCCCGCAAGCAGATGGAAGCCACCTTGGAGGCCGTGCGCCGCCTCGACCTGCCCGTGCTGTGTTTCTGGCCCAATCTCGACGCTGGCTCCGACGGCATCTCGCGCGCGATCCGCATCTTCCGCGAGAAGGGCCTGGATGAGCACTTCCATTTCTTCAAGAACATGGCGGGCAATGACTTCCTGCGCCTGCTGCTCAAGTCGCGCTGCATCGTTGGAAATTCCAGCGTGGCCATCCGCGAGTGTTCCTTCCTCGGCGTGCCTGCGGTGAACATCGGCACGCGTCAGGCTGGCCGCGAGCACGGCCCGAACGTGCTGCACGCCGGTTACGATGTCGATCAGATCGCTGATGCAGTGTCACGCCAGCTTGCGCATGGACGTCACGAAGCGTCTCATCTGTATGGCGACGGCCAGTCGGGACCACGCATCGCCAAGCTGCTGTCTGAAGTCCCGCTCGAAACGGCGAAGAAGCTCACTTACTGAACCCGCCGCATGCGCATCTTCGGCCTCATACCCGCACGCGGAGGATCCAAAGGCATTCCGGGCAAAAATCTGCGCACCTTGGGCGGCAAGTCGCTCGTGCAACGCGCCTGGGAGGCAGCGAAGGCTTCGGGCGTCGTCGAGCGTGTGATCCTCTCCACCGATTCCGAGGAAATCGCCGCTCATGGCCGCAGTCTCGGCATCGACGTACCGTTCATCCGCCCCGCGGACATCGCGCAGGACAACACACCGATGATCGCGGTGCTCAAGCACCTGCTGGAGTTTCTGCGCAGTACGGGTGACGTGCCGGACGCCATCGTGCTGCTGCAACCAACCGCCCCGCTACGTCTTCCCGAACATTTGCGCGAGGCAGCGCGGCTGTTGCAGGACGGCGTCGATTCGGTCGTCAGCGTGACGGAAGTGCCGCAGCATTTCTCGCCGCACTTCCTGATGAAGATCACACCCGATGGCAGCCTCACCTACTTCATGCCGGACGGTTCCACGGTCAAACGCCGCCAGGACGCGCCGCGGGCTTACTCGCGCAACGGCATCGTGTATCTCTTCCGCGTGTCGTCCTTTGAAAAACATCAGGACATCTACGGCGAGAAAAGTGTCCCGCTGCTGGTGCCACCGGAGGCGACCATCAATCTCGACACCTTGGAAGACTGGGAGCGCGCGGAGCAGCACTTCGCTTCCGCGGCATCCTGATCAGTCCAGATACTGGCGCGCCCAGATCTCCAGATTGATCCACTGCCAGATGAAGAACGAGTTCTGGTTGTCACCGGCGAGATAACGCGCGTAGCGATCCTTCGCGCGATCCGGACAAATCCAGCCGCGCTGACGAAACGAGCCGCTGTTGAGCACTTCCTCGACAAATGGACGCCATTCGTGCCCCAGCCACTCGCGCTGCGGACTTTGCACGGTGCGCTTCGGCGCCTCGGCAACGGATGGATCGATCTTGCGCCGCAGCAGATCGCGCACCGGCGCCTTCGTGCCGCGGCGGTTCATCAAATCCTCGCCAGGCAGCGCCAGTCCCCATTCCACCAGCTCGTAATCCAAAAACGGCACGCGCAATTCCTTCGAGTGCATCATCGAGACGCGATCATTGAAGCGCAGCGCACGCGGAATCTTCGTCGCCAGCAGGTCGCTCATCGCCAGATCGCGCGCGGCATGCCCGGTGGATGGCGGCAGGGAGGGAACTCGTGCCTGCGCACTTTCCAACGCCGCGCCGAGCGAGCCCACATCCAGTGGCACGGTGCCGTCGATCGCCGTTCCGCTGCCACCGCGCACGTTGGCGACGGCTTTTTCGATGCTGGTGCGCGGTTCCTGCCAGAAGGCCATGTATTCCGCCAGCGCCGGCTCATACGCTGCTGTGCCCTGCTTCTGCGCGAGATCGGCCAGATGGTATCTTTTGTAGCCGAGGAAGATTTCATCCATCCCGTTGCCATCGAGCAGCACCACCACGCCCAGCGAGCCCGCGCATTCATACAGCGGATCAAAGCCGATGACCGGCACGCCGCCGAACGGCTCGCCTTGATGCTGCATCACCATTTCAAACCGTCGCAGACAGTCCGCCGCATCCTGCATGACATAATGACAATCCACACCCGTGCCTTGCGTGGCGCGCCGCACCCAGTCGCGCTCGCTGTAGGGATCCGCGTAGTCCTGGGTGAAGCCGTGGATGTGCGGATGGAATTTCGTCACGTAATGAATCAGCGTCGAGGAATCGACACCGCCGGAGACATTCACTCCCACCGGCACGTCGCTGATCAGATGGCGCTTCACCACATCGGCCAGCAGATGGTCCAGCTCCTCCAGCAGATCCCCTTCCCTGCGCGCAGCACGGGCGGCGACACGCGCGGCCACATCATACCAGCGGCGGATGCGCAGTGACGCGGGATCATCCAGCCGCGCATGCACGCAGCAGCCCGCCTCCAGCCGCGTCACACCGCGGAAAAACGTCGCCGTGCCGATTTCATACGCGCCGGTGGCCAGAAAGGTCTTGATCGTGTCCAGATCGGGCGCGGCGGAGCCCACCAGCTTCAGCAGCGGCGGAATCTCGCTCGCAAACAGCCACTGCCCGTCATGCAGCACGTGGTAGAACGGCTTGATGCCAAAACGATCCCGCGCCGCGAAGATCGTGCGCTCCTCGCGGTCGTAAATCGCGAAGGCGAACATGCCGTTGAGATGATCCAGCATCTTCTCCCCCATGGCGGCGAACAGCTCGACCAGCACCTCGGTGTCACCATCCGTGCGCCACGCGTGGCCCGGCAGCAGGCCGCGCAGTTCGCGGTAATTGAAGACCTCGCCGTTGAAGATGATGAGATAGCGCCCGCACGCGGAGGCCATCGGCTGGTTGGCGCGGTCGTTGAGGTCGAGAATCTTCAGCCGCTTGTGCCCGAGCAGGCAGCGCCCGTCTTCGAGAAACTCCAGCCGCCACGCGTCCGGCCCGCGATGATTCATGAGTTCGAGCGCTTGCCGGCAAAGATCCTGGTCCAGAGTTTTTTGCAGGCTCAGCCCGCCAAGAATGCCACACATGCGCGAGTTCGGTGAAAGTGCGCCAGACTGGCGGCAAAGCCGGAGATTCGCAACCCGAAAGCGGCATGTGGCGGCACACCGCATGCGGAACGCGGAACGCGGGACGCCTGCGCCGCGAACCCTCCGCGCGAACCCGCGCCGCTGCAGTTCATCTGGAACATCTGCTATTTAGTCACCGTCTGCTTCGCCGCCTCGGTTGGGGACGTTGCGTAGGTTGACAGAACTACGATCCCGCTGGCAAACGGGTCTTTGGGCTTCGTTATGATTTCCACGGGATAAAGCAGCAGCACCATCTCCTGTTTTGCCCGCGCATTCGACAGCCCCTTGACCAAGACTCTCTCAATACCGCTAAATGGATCAGAGGAGATGATTGGGTAGACATACTCGCCATTGAAACGTGGGAGTTTTTTTCCATTCTTCTTCATCAGGACCACCTGCGGATCATTTGGACCGCCGATCCCGCGCAGATCGCAGATCGCTCCATTCTCGGTGATTTGGATGATGGTCACATGGCGCCGGATCTCAGTTTTTTTCACAGCTTCGATCTGGGCTGCCGTCTGCGCCTGCATGTCGGCGGTGACGAGCAGGAGCATGACAGGCAGAGTGATGAGCGACAAGGGGTGGATGTTGGTGTTCATGCTTGCTTTTGTTATTCGAGGTGAATCATCCGGACAGCAGCGCCATCAGCGCATGCACCGCCGCTGGCGGGAACGGGGAAGCAGAGAACATACGTCATGGGTAGCGGTTGGTGAATCCAGGACTTTCAACGCCATCGACGACATGGAGATCGAGTTCAAGGACCACGCACACGAGGTGACCCATCGCTCTATCTTCCTGCAATTCAAGTCTGACGATTCCTACACGCGGGAACGGAAAAAAGACGGGACGGAAATCTTGATCGTCAAAGACGAGCCCATGCCCGCCACTCGATGGCTACCACTTCTCCCGTGCTGTTCGTGACCCGCAATTCCGAGGGCGAAGTGCGCTGGATGGAAGTGCGCGACTACCTGAAGCGCGCGAGCGACAGCAGGAAGAAGCCGGTGAGGCAGATCGTCTTTGAGGGTGAACGCTTCGACGTGATGAGCGTGCGGCGGTGGCGGGAGAAGGTGCTCGGAGGCGGGTGAAACATCTTCTGGGAGGGCAACGCTCCGGCGTTGCCGACTTCGGCAGACCCGGAGGTCTGCCCTCCTCCAGGATTTCCATCGCAGGCATGACGCTGGGCATCCTGAAACTGAAATAGGAACTGCCGGCCGGGAGACTCGGGAGCCTCAGCATCCAGCGCGGCCTGCCCCCCACCCAAGTCCAGCCCCTCACCAGCCAAAACGTCCCAGCATCCAGCAAGGTCCGGCACGTGAGCAGCCAAAGCGTGCTGACACCCGGCAAGGTCGGGAACGTCACCAGCCAAAGGGTGGTGACGGTTCCCAGTTTCCTGCTCCTCAGGATGCGAAGGCTGCTGACGCTGCCGAAGCTTCGTGATGTCACCAGCCAATGGGCGGTGACGGTTCCTACTTTCCGTGGTGCCGCCAGTCAAAGGCTGGTGACACTTTCCACTCTCCACGATGTCGCCAGCCAAAGGCTGATGACAGTCTCCATGCTCCGAGGTGTCGCCAGCCCATGGGCGGTGGCGTCTCCCATGCTCCGAGGTGCCACCAGCCCATGGCTGGTGACCTTCTCCACCCACCAAGGTGCCGCCAGCCAATCGGCGGTGACGTTCCCGACCTTCATGCCTGCCAGCAGCCAAAGGCTGGTGAGGAGCCGGAGCAAGCTTTCTCCCTGGCGATGAAGGCGGGAGGCATGCCCGAGGCTTTTCTCGAACAGCCGGCGAAACGACGGAGCGAGATGGGGAGAGCCGACGATTCGTCGGCATCAAGGCAGGTGGGCGACGACTCGTCGCCACTCCAAACAAAAAGGGCAATGCTGGAGCAATGCCCTCCTGGGGTGGTGGAGCGCGAGTATTTTACTCGCCTCGCTTTCCTGCCGTGTGCGCCTGGTGCTGAAGCGGCGAGTGACCTCGCTGCGCCCCAGCACACACGCGCTCCGTCAGACGGTGCCGAAGATGGTCTTGCCGGTGCTGAGGAGGTCGCTGCAGGCTTCCTTCATGCGGTCACAGAGGCCCTGCTCGCCCTTCTTGAGGTAGGAGCGCGGATCGTAGGCTTTCTTGTCGCCAATCTCGCCGTCGATCTTGAGCACGCCGTCGTAGTTTTTCATCATGTGAGCGACGATGGGGCGGGTGAAGGCGTATTGCGTATCGGTGTCGATGTTCATCTTGATGACGCCGTAGCCGAGCGTCTCGCGGATTTCTTCGAGAGGCGTGCCGGAGCCGCCGTGGAAGACGAGGTCCATCTCAGCCGCCGCACCGTGCTTGTCCATGACGGCCTTCTGGCCGTCGCGGAGGATGGTGGGCTTGAGTTTGACGGCGCCGGGCTTGTAGGAGCCGTGGACGTTGCCAAAGGTGGCGGCGAACATGAAGCGGCCGATGCCGTTGAGAGCCTCGTAAACGGCGACCATGTCCTCAGGGGTCGTGTAAAGCTTGTCGTTGGCGACACCACTGGTGTCGTGACCGTCTTCCTCACCACCGACGACGCCCGCCTCGACTTCGAGGATGATGTCGAGTGCAGCGCACTGCTGGAGGAGGTCTTTGGAAACCTTGATGTTCTCTTCGAGGCTGAGCTCGGAGCCATCAAACATGTGGGAGTTGAACAGATTGCCTTTGCCAGCTTCGCGGCGCGCCTTGGTGGCGGCCAGCAGCGGCTTGAGGAACTTCTCGACGTTCTTCGGATGGCAGTGGTCGGTGTGGAGGGCGACGAGGACGTTGTAACGTTCCGCGAGGATGTGCGTCGCTTCAGCGAGCACGATGGCGCCCAACGCCATGTCTTTGACCGAAGTGCCGGAGGCAAACTCACCGCCGCCGGTGGAGACCTGGATGATGCCGTCGGACTTGGACTCCGCGAAGGCCTTCAGCGCGCCGTTGATCGTGGGAAGCGAGGTGACATTGATCGCAGGATAAGCGTAACCGCCTTTCTGGGCGGCATCGAGCATGGCACGGTATTGGGCGGGGGTGGCGACGGGCATTTGGGAACGGTGTTTGGGAGTTGAGCGCCCGAAGGGAGCAAGATTCAGGCCGGGTGCAAGGATTCGGTGTGCCAGCAAGGAAGCAGGACAGTGGGGCGGCAGATGGGCGAGTCAGTGACGAGGATGGATGCCATGCCGTGACAACACTGACTGACTGATCCACTGACCCACTATTACACTGACTCACCATCGCCACGGCAAACCGGTTGACGCCGGACTGTTAAGGTCGTTTAACTACCCAAGCTTTTTCCCGTCATGCCGCCTCTCGAAACCTTCCTCTCCCCCGGCCTGCAGTATGGTTTGGAACACAGCAACATGACCTGCTGGGTCATCTGCGGCGTGCTGGGCCTGCTGTCGGTCACCAGTTGGGCGGTGGTGTTGAGCAAGCATTTTCTGCTGTCACGCGTGCACCGGGCGAATCTGAGCTTTCTGCGCCTGTATCGTGACAGCAACCATCCGCTGGAGCTTTTCCAGCAGCGCGAGCATCACGACTATGCGGCGTATTATCACATCTACCACGCCGCATGCCGCGAGATGGCGTGGTATCTCCTCGGTGAAGAGGAACCGGGAGAAACCTTCGCCGCACGTCTTCAAGGCGCGGGCCGCATCACACCATCGCAAATGAACGCAGTGCAAAATGCGATGGAGCGCAGCGTGGCGGAGGCGGCGCTGCGATTGGAAGCGCGGATGAGCTGGGTGGCCACGGCATTGAGCGCGGCGCCATTTTTCGGCCTGCTGGGCACGGTGTGGGGCCTGATGGATTCCTTCAGCCTGCTGACGATGAAAACTGATGGCGCCACAAGCCTCGCAACCTTGGCACCCGGCATCACCACGGCGCTGGTCACGACGGTGCTGGGCCTGCTGGTGGCGATTCCGAGCATTCTTTGCTACAACCATCTCGTGAACCGCATCCGCGGCATGGTGGTGCGGCTGGACAACTTCGCCAGCGAGCTGAGTGCCGCGCTGGACCGCACCTTTGTGGATCATCGCTTCACCACCGAAACGCTGCCGAGCATGAGCGCTCTTGGCTCGCCGACGATGCCGGCATTTGCCGGCACCAATTCCTCACCGCTGCCAGCCACTCCCCGCTCGAGATACGCGCACGCATGAAACGAGTCTCGAACCAGCGCCAACTGCGTCTGATCAGCGAGATCAGCGTCACACCGATGCTCGATCTGGTGCTGATGCTGCTGTTTGTGTTTCTGCTGGTGGCGCCTGTGCTGCACGCGGACAAAGAATGGATGTCCAGCGCGCCGGGCTCCGCTCCAGCCGCCAGACAAGGCCCGCCTGAAATGGCGACGCTGACGGTGCATCGTGACGAGTCGATCAAGCTCAACGGAGCGATGCTGGCACGCGCCGACCTGCCCTCTTTCCTGAAGCAGCTCACGCAACGTGAGCCCGACCTGGGAGTGGAGGTGCGCATCCACCGCGACCTGCCTGTGGAACGGCTGGTGGACACCATGCAGATGCTTGAAGCAGCGGGAATCCGCCACACCGCGGTGACCACGCATGCCGATGATCCTTGAAACCTCATGAGCCGCAAACGCCCCACCACACTGGAGCCGATTGCACCATCCATGGTTGTGGTGGTGTTTGCGCATCTGGCGCTGGGTTTCGGCGTGTGGTGGTGGTGGCAGGAGTGGGGCCGCCAGCCGGCGAGTTCGCGCATGGCCACGCTGACATGGATGAATCCGGCGGACTTCACCAGCAACGCGCCGAAAAGTGTCGCTGTTGACCCGCCGAAAGCCGCGGCCGCGACGCCAAGTCAGTCCCCTCCCCCGGCATCCGCCAGAACTCCAACGCCACCGAAGCCAGAAGCAGCGCCGCCTGTCCCGAAAGCGACGCTCGTCGCGGCGCCGCCAGAACAGCACCGGATGGAACCCGTGCCGAACGATGTCAGCGCACCGCTCTTTGCCCAGGCCAATCCACAGCCCAAGCCTTCCGCCAATCGCAGCATCACGTTAAGGCGTACGCCCGATCGCGATGCCAGGCCCACAGCGCCGCCAGCCTTTGGTTCCCCCGCGCCGCCCATGACCAGCCCCACACTGCTGGACATCGCACGCCTCAACCGCCTGAGACCCATGCCGCCTCCCACGCCAGGCGCAGTGCCGGAAGCTCCCGATGACGCGGGCCTCGATGTGGTGGATGAGGCAGTCAACAGCGCCTTCCTGGCAGCCTGGACGGCACCCCCCATCGACGCCGTGCCACCCGCCCAGCGCGAGGCCCGGCTGAATGTGTCCCTGGGCAAGGACGGAACCATTTTGAAGGCGCAAATGAGCAAATTCTCCGGTTCGCATGTCCTTGACCAGTCGATCCTGGAAGCATCGGCCCATGTGAAAAAAATTTCCGTGACGCTGCCCGCAACATTTGCCAAAGAAAGCTACGATTTGGAACTGAACTTTCTCCTGCTGCCGTAATCCCAAGCATGAATGTCCGCGCGCTGCTTCTCCTCCTGGCTCTCGTGAGCCACAGCACACGGCTTGAAGCTGGCGGCATCATGGAAACACTGCGTGGATGGATGCGAGGCATCCCCGGCCTCGGCAAAAAGCAGGAGGAGCCGCGCAAGATCATGCCGCGCATCCGGGTGGGATCGTTCACTGGCGGCACCGGGGCGAGCGCTGCGAAGGCGCTGCGGGAGGAACTGCTCGACTCGCGGGAGTTTTTCGTCGCAGGAGGCGAGGAGGCGACGGACTTCACAATCGAGGGCACGTCTGTCGGAGGTCGTGTGACCGGCAAACTGCGTGACACGAGAGGCAAGGAACTCTTCCAGCGAACCTACGCCGCGCCAGCTCTCGACGAAAACCTCAAGGCCCTGACGGATGACGTGATCTACACCATCACCGGCAGTCCTGGACTGGCCACCAGCCGCATTGTCTTCGTGAGCGACCGTTCTGGTAAAAGACAAATCTATGTCTGCGACTCGGAAGGCGCTGACCTGCACCAGGTGACCCATGACCGCCACGGTGCCGTCGCCCCCACACTCTCACCCGACTCCTCGATGGTGGCCTTCACCAGCTACCGCGGAGGTTTTCCCATCGTCAGCCTGCTGGATCTGCACGTGGGCTGGGAACGAAGCGTGACTGACACGCCGGGAGCGAGCTTTGGAGCGGCTTTTGCACCGGACGGTGAGCATCTTGCGCTTGTGATGAGTTTTGTCGGCAATCCGGAAATCTTTGTGACCGATCTGAACACCAACACCGCAGCATGCCTGAGTGAGTCCGTCGGAGCACCATCCAGCCCATCCTGGCATCCCGATGGCAAGCAAATTGTGTTCTCCAGTGATGATGGCGACGGTCCTAAACTCTACATCGTCGAGGTTCCGCAGAAGGATGGAACCAAATCACGGCTCTTTCGCTGGCGCACGGGCTATCATTTCTGCACCGATCCAGAGTGGTCGCCTGATGGTCGTCACATCGCTTTCACCACGCGCAAAGGCGGCCAATGGGTGGCGGCCATCAAAGCCTACCCAAATGGCGTCACCCGCATCCTGCAGGATGGAGGCGCCCAGCATCCCTCCTGGAGCCCGAACGGACGCTTCATCACCTACTCCCAGCGTGGCGAGCTTTTTGTGCATGATGTGCACACGGGCAACCGGCGCTGCCTCCTCCGTGGTTTCGGACACATCACCGAACCGCGCTGGATGAGATGAGGCGTAAATAGTCACGAACTTCCCATGACCAACGGACGACCAATCGCCCCAACACCGCCGGATGTGCCAATGGCATGCCTTTTTCGCATTTTCCGCCTGTCGTTGCCGCTGTGCCTGTCACTCATGTGTTCCTGCAGCAGCATGTCTTTTCCTTTCCTCGACAATCTGCCCACGGACGCGGTCGTTTATGCGCTTGGCCCGCGGGATGGCTACACATCGCCGCTCAATACCGGGCTCAAGCCCGCCTGCCCCGCGCTGGTTTTCGAGAGCGAGGACTTCCGGCCGGCGCAGACGCACGAACAAGCGATCCGTGCCTTGGTGAATGAATTGCGCGAAACGCCAAAGAAACGCCTCCTGATTGCCGGATATGCACCACCTGATCTTCCGCAGGATCATGCGCGCTCGCTCTCCGAACGACGTGCTCAAGGCGTGCGTCAGCGCTTTATCGAACTCGGCATCGAACCGGCGAACATACAGACTGTCGGCTTTGGCAACGATTTTTCCCCCAGCAGCCCGTCATCGGACGTGGTGGTCATTTACCGGCAGAACTGAATTCGCTCACAGTGCCCGGTTCGTGATTTGCTGTTGAAAAATCTGGCTGGAGCAGCAAAGCGGAAACAAAGAACAAAACTCAATGACTCCCGAACCCATTTCCAAACACGTTTCAGTCTGGGGCGAAGGTCCGCTCTGGCACCGTGACCGCCTGCTCTACGTTGATATCGAGGCTCACAAAATCATCGCCTTCACCCCGGCCACGGGAGAGGAGAAGATTTGGAATGTGGGCCAGCGAGTTGGAACCGTGGTGCCACGTGCCAGCGGCGGGCTCGTCTGGGCTGGCGACGATGGCTTCTTCTTCCTCGATGAAACCACCGGCGTCAGCACGGCCATCGCTGATCCCGAGCCAACTCTGCCCGACAACCGTTTCAACGACGGCAAGTGCGATCCCGCCGGGCGTCTCTGGGCGGGAACCATCTGCCTGAAGAAACGCGCCGAGGCCGCGCTCTACTGCCTGCACACCGACCTGAGCGTTGAAAAGAAATTTGCGCCCGTCACCAACTCCAACGGCATCATCTGGAGCGGGGACACACGCACGATGTATTACATCGACACGCCCAGCAAAAAGGTGCGCGCATTCGATTTTGACTACACCACGGCTGCCATCAGCAACGAGCGTGTCGTGTGGGACACGAGTGCCGATCCCTCCTCACCCGACGGCATGACCATCGACAGCGAGGACCGCCTTTGGATCGCTTTTTGCCACGGCGCGAAGGTCGTCTGCTACGATCCATCAAAGCAGAAAATAGAGATGCAGATCGACTTTCCCTGCGTTGAAACCACCGCGTGCGCCTTCGGCGGCCCCGATTTGGGCGATCTCTACATCACGACAGGTCTCAAGCCGGGCTTGTCTGAGCCGCTGGCCGGACGTCTCTTCCACTGCCGCCCCGGCGCCAAAGGCGTTCCAGCGTTCACCTTCGGGGGCTGAAGTTTTTGATGGCATGAGGTGTACGGGAACCAAAACCAATTGGGTTTTGGAGCCCTCTTGAAGCCATGGAGGCCAAAAAACAGCTAATGGGTCCAGATTGGAGCCGAAAACTACCCCACAAGCCTCTGGCCAACGAGGCGTAGGCTGAAATTATGGAAATATAAAATATTTATGCTTGCAATATTTTTCATAATTTGCACAATAGGTTTGCAAATTGCGAAAAATCTATGAAGAAGCTCATCCTCATCCAAAACGACTATCCGGGCACAGGCAAGAGCACCCTCGCTCTGTGCTTTCACCGTTACCTCCAACAATTTGGGGTTCCACATCAGATGCTCTCCCTCGTGGAGGAAGATGCACCCGCCAATTCTGGTTTTACCCCCATGGATGTCAGTTCTCTGACCCCACGGGAGTTCTTCGCCCATGTGGACGCATCCCCGCTCACCGTTTTGGACATCGCCACTGGCTTGGGTGAGTACTTCAACAAGTTTTACCAAAGCAGCGAACTCGACCACATCTTCAATGAAGCCGGGATCGAACTCTCCGTGGTGCTTCCTGTCACCGCAGATCGTGAGAGTTTCGATTCCGTGATCGAGGCCGCCGAGGTCTTCTCAGACAATGCGCAATACCTCATCGCCCACCTCGTCACGAGTTGTTATGACGAGGACGACAAAGTTTGGGACACCAGCTATGCCGCGCGGGTGATGGACATGTTCGAGGCTGTCGAGTTGCACATTCCGGAAATCACCTTCCATCTTGAACTCAGCACCGAACACATGAGCCTGGACCACGCCCTGCAGCAATCCGCTGCCGAGGAGCGTCTGGGCAAGGAATACACCAAATGGCACCGTCGCGTGATGGGACAGGTGGACAGCGCACGCCAGTATCTCTTCGGCGACGCCTTCCGTCCCACAGTGGCTCCGAAACCGGCCAAAGCCGTCCGTAAACCGCGGACCAAGATCGCAGCTTGACCCCAAAACCACGGGCTACTCGAACAATTCGGGATAGCACCGTTCCGCCACAGCCCGGCTGAGAGACAAAATCTCGGCCGGGCTGGTGCATTTTTGGGCTACCAGTGCCAACTCCTCGCAATCCGCCACGTTCAGGCGGCGAACCGCATGTTTCACACGGGCCACTTGGTTTACCGCCACGCTCAGTTCATTCAAGCCAAGACCAATCATCAGCGGTGTGAGCGTCAGGTCCGACGCCATCTCCCCGCACATGCCGGCCCGGATGCCTGCCCCGCGCGCAGCCTGAACCGAAAGACCGATCAAACGCAGTACAGCAGGGTGTGTGGGCTGGTAAAGTGACGCCACGCGATCATTAAGGCGGTCCACTGCAATCGTGTACTGAATCAGGTCATTGGTTCCCAAGCTGAGGAAATCCACCTCGGCAGCGATTAAGTCAGCCGAAAGTGCCGCGCTGGGGATTTCAATCATCGCGCCGATCTCGATTTCATCAGGCACATCGATTCCTTCCGCGGTCAACTCTTCCGCGCATTCGTTCAACACCGCCTTGGCCTGGATCACCTCCTGCACGCTCGACACCATCGGGAACATGATGCCTGCGCGTCCATGTACCGCTGCGCGCAGCAGCGCACGCAGTTGCCGCTTGAACAAATCCATCCTCCCCAGCGACAGCCGGATGCCGCGCCAGCCAAGGAAAGGATTGGGCTCCGGCTCCATCGGGACACGCTCGTCAATTTTATCTCCACCGAGATCCAGTGTACGGAAAACAACACGCTTGGGTGCCAGAAAGCGTACCACCTGGCCATAGGCCGTCGCCAGTTCGTCCTCAGTCGCATCCGGGTTCTCCAGATGCAGAAACTCCGTGCGGAACAGGCCCACTTCCTCTGCTCCGCTGTCCTGCACGATGTCCACCTCCTCGACGAACTCCGCATTCACACCAACGCAAACGGCATGCCCGCAGCAAGTGACCGCGGGTTCATGGCGCTCCAGTTGAAACACATCCTCCCTCCGCTCCGCCTGCTCCTCGCGGCGACGGTAACGCGCCAGCGTCTCCGCGGCCGGGTTCAGAATCAGCTGCCCTCCCTCACCATCCAGCAGCACTGCATCGCCGCTATGGAGTTCGTCGCAGATGCCATGCAGCCGCACCACGGCAGGAATGCCCAACGAACGCGCAATGATCGCCGCATGTGACACCGCGCTGCCGGTTTCCAAGGCGAAGCCCAGCACTTTCGTACGGTCGAGTTGCACCGTGTCGGACGGCGTCAAATCGTGCGCCACCACAACCACCGGCTCCTCAAACATCGGATGCTGCCGCAATTCTCCACGCAGATGCCGCATCACGCGTTGGGTCACATCCTTGATGTCGAGAAAGCGTTCGCGCAGATAGGCATCACTCAGGCCGCGCAACGCGTCCATGTGCTTGCTCATCAGCTTGTAGTAAGCCCAGTCAACGCACACCCGTTGCTCACGGACCGCTTTCTCCGTCTGCTTCAAAATGGTCGAGTCCTGCAGGATCAGCAGATGTGTTTCGAAAATCTCGCTCTCGCTGCTGCCCTGCTCTCCGCCCATCTCGCGCTGCAGTTCTTCAATCTCACCACGCGTCACATCCAGCGCGGCGTGCAAACGCCGCATTTCCTCATCCTCCATGCCGGGCTCGATGCTGTCCTGGTCCGGCTCGTCGAAGTGATCCTTCATCACGTGGACCACCGCGTGCGCCACTCCCGCTGACACGGCGGTGCCAGTCCAGACTTTTTCCTTGAGAGATGGAGCTTCAGACATCTGGCCGCACTTTCCATGCGGACTTTGCGTTTGGCAAACGCCGCGCGCCATCAATTCGTCGTCAGCGTCTTTTCCATGCGCTTGCGGACGGCCGCCGACCTGCCCTCGTCACCGAGGCTCTCCAACATCGCGATGTAGTCCTCGCCCGTGGCCTCATAGCTGGCCGCCTCGGCGGGCAGTTGCTCCTCCAGGATGGCCAGGCTCGTCTCAAAATGCAGAGCAGCCGCGGTGTTGTCCTTCAACTCATGACAGGCGGTCGCCAGATTGCAGTACGACTGTGCCACGTCGCGATGCCGCGCTCCCAGCACTTCCTCGCGGATTTTCAGCGCGTCCTCGAACATCTCCTTCGCCTGATCTGGAAAGCCAGCCGCGTAATACAAGCTCCCCAAGTTGTTGAACACGCAGGCCACCGACTCTGACTTGCGACCGCGCCGGTTCTCCAGCGTCTCCAGCGCCCGCAGATAATGCTGTTCCGCCAGGGCGAACTTGCCCATTCCCTTGTAGGTCATCGCCAGGTTGTTGCGCAGTTGTGCGGCGACTTCCTCGTTCTCCCCGCCAAGCGCCTCGTGATTCAGAATGGCCTCCTCATAAAACGGCAGCGATTCCTCCTCGCGCCCGCTGAAATCGAGCAAGGTCGCGAGATTTGTGCGCACGTCCGCGACGGCGTCCTCCGGCAGTTGCAGAGTCTTGCCGACCTCCAAGGCCTCGCGATACGTCGCCTCAGCTCCCGCAACGTCCTCCACCTCACGCTGCGCCTCTCCGAGCGCCAGCAACGCCCGTACCAGCGCCGGCGCCTTGCCAGGATATTGTTTGACCGCTGCACGCTGCGTCTCCACCGCCGCGAGCGCGGTCTGGACGAGAGGATGCGAGTTTGGATCGGGAGATTGGGGAGTGGAGTCGGACATGATCGCAAAACAGCGGTCAGGAGAGCTTGAGCCGTACCTTCGCGGACATAGCCACCAGGAGTCAAGTTCCGCGTTCAATTTCAAACACAAAACATGCCACGGCTGAGGCGGGTGAGCCACTGCACGACACACCCGCCCTCCGATCACACTTCACGTCAAGGCTCTCCTTCGATCACAACCACCGCTCCGGGAATGGTCCCCGTCTTCGGGAAAGCGGATCCAAGCTTTGCCTTCATCCCTTCAATGATGGCGATCACGCGGCTGCGGCTGTCCGTCAGGTTGACGCGAGAATCAGCGTCTTTCAGCCCTATGGCGGGATTGATGCACCCGATGCTGGAAACATAACCGTTGGCGCTGTCGTGGCAGGGATGGATCAGAATGGCAGTCCGGTCACCCGTGTCCTCCAATAGCAGTCCTGGATATGGGAAACCACTCGCCGCATACTTGTACGTCTTGTAGCGGGCACCGTCCTGGATCGCGAGCCGGTAAACGCCCTCCCGAATCCGCCGATGATGTGCTACCCCGGTGCTCGTGTTGTCTCCCGGACCGCCGCGCTCGGCCATCTGGCCGCCCAGATCGTGAATCGCCGTTCCATTCCAGTAACACTGGTAGTTGCTCACCGTGCGCGCGTAGCCGATGCCAGGCCGCTCCTCCTCGCGCAAGCGCTTCATGTAAACGCAGAATCCCTTCGCAGGCACCTTGGCCGGCAGGCTTGCAACGGCAGCCGCTGCTTCCGCCGCTGGCACGGCTGGTGCCGGGGCACCGGGAAGATGGTCCTTCCAGCGGTTCAGCCTTGGTGTCGGGTCGATCAGGTCCTTCCGTCTCATGAAAGGACGTCCGTTGGGCGCCACAGCACCATTCGCGGCGGAAGTCGTCAGCGGACCGTGCGCGGTCTTGTCATAAAGTTCCAGGTGCAGCATGTCACTGGGGACACTGATGCCCACTAGATGCCCCACAAGCGCGATTGGCTGCCCGCCAACCACCCGGTCGCCCTCGCGCACAAAAGCGGACTGCTGGATTTCTCCGTAACGCGCGATGAATGACCCGTGGTCCACCTCCAGCGCATACGTTTCGGCGTAAAACGGATAAGGACCACGCACCACCGTTCCATCGGTGATCGCGTGAATGACCGTTCCCTTGGGGAAATACAGGTCGCATCCGGCGTGAGCGCGATTTCCAGAGCGATTGGCAGCAAATCGCCGTGGATCGCTCGTCCAATCCACCGAGGGCAGGCTCGCGAAGGGGAAAAACTCGGCTCCCGTGGCTGGAGCGGCTGCAGGAACACCCGCTCCACTGACGACCTTGACCAGTTCTTTCCAAGTGCGTCCATCCACTTCGATCACGCCATCGGGTTTGGTGAGGAAGCGGCTTTGAAACGCCACGATTGCCTTCACGGTGCTCGACTTCGACGCGTTGTCCGAAATCTTCCCGTCAAGACCACCGGGATCGATGCTCGGATTGCCAAGAATCATCGCCGCGCTGCGCAGCATGGATTGTACCGTTTCGACATCGGCGCGTTTGTTCGCCGCGCCTTTGTCCACTCGACCAACAGAACCACTGATGCTCCAACCCTGCGTTGCAGGTGCCGGCGGTGCGGCGGCTTCTGTGCTCGCAGCCGGTGCCGGGGTGGTTCCTGTCTTGGTGATTCCCGGTTCAAGGAGTTCCAGTCCCGCGTTGAACTCCTTCTCCGGAACCTTGAATCCTCCGCCCACCTCATATTCGGCCATCGCGAAAAACAGTCCACGCAACTGCCCCACATTGTTGATGCTTTTGTCCGCGTGAAAAAGTTCGAGCTTCTGGTTGTAGTCCACGCCCATCTTGTTCGACACGAAGATCGCGTACTCCGTCGGATTGTTGTGCGCGTTGCCGGCCTGCGAGCCGATCGTGTCGCTCACTGGCGCCCATCGGGAAAGGATTTCCAGGACCGACTTGAGTTGATGCGTGAGGTAATAGGTCCGCAACAACAGGATGCCCGCACGCACGCCATAAGCGGCATCCGTGAAGATCGCGTGTCCCTTCGGGTCCGTCTTCGATTTGCCAGCCGCGTCCAGCCAGGGATCACTCCCATTCTTCACATTGAGGTAGTTTTTGTTTTTGACTCCGACGGGTGTGCTCGCAGGCATGATGGTGTGCGTTGGATGTTTCAGGAGGCGCCAAGACGCTTCATTCGAGGAGACGAATGACGCCGGAACGAACCCGGCGCGCCACGGAAAGCAAGTGCCGCCGTTTTCGCCGCACACCGTCATTTGGATGCACATTTTTCACAACAATCGCAACCGCGGGGAAACCAGCCGTTCGTATTACTTGGTGCAACAACCCCCATTCACATCATGAAAACCTGTCTGCTCTGCACCCTTCTGGTTTCCAGCTCCCTGGTGTCCTGTGCCAACGGACCCAGAGCGCGTCAGGGAACCGTCATAGGCGCCATCGGTGGTGCGACCGTCGGTGGTCTGGCATCTCGTAGTTGGGGTGGTGCGGCCGTCGGCGCCGGAGTCGGCGCCCTCGCCGGCAACCTCATTGGCGACTCGATGGATCACCACCGCCGCCGCTGGTAAATGCCATGCGACATGAACGAGGTGGGACTCACCTCCCACCTCGTCATGAATGACGCACGCGATAAGGCGTGCGCGTGGGCATTGTTAGCGCGCAGCCGGCGCGGCCTTCACCTGCCAGCGATCATCGAAAAAGTCTGCCGCCACCACTTTGCCCGCGCTCTCAGCATTCGACGGTTGTGTGATGTCGAGAATAGCCCAATCGGGCAGCTTCGGGTTCTGCAACGAATTCGTCCGATCATGTGCCTCGCGGAAAGTCAGGCCGGAATTGATCACCACTTCGAAGCCTGCTGACTTCAGACACGGATAAGTCAGCACAGGCACATGCGTGGCTGCGTCGAAAGAAGACTGGCCCTTCATGCTGACTTTCTTCGTGTCCCACTGCAACGGTAGGCTCGCGAGCACGGCCTTGATGCATGCATTTGACTCCGGCGTGCCCCACAGGATGAGGCTCTGCGTTTTACCGGCCTCGAAGACATCCTTCACCTCCGACGCGTTCACCACGCGCACATCACCGCGCATCAATCCACGCCAGCGTTTCAGAAAATGCGCGGATTCCTCGGCCACCCACGCATCCACCGCAGATGATGACTTTCCTTCTGGCAGCACGACGAGGAATCGTTTCATGAAACTGGTGTCCATCAAACCGGGATGCGATGACGGCTTGCCGCCTTCCGGACCTTCATGCTGGAACGGCACCGCGTTGCCAAAATCACGCCACTTGCCGTCCTCCTTGATGAGGCGGCACATCGAATTCGGCACTCGTGGTCCCGGCTTCATGAACGTCTCGAACTGCGGCAGTTCAGGCCCCACAGTGAACTTCAGCGCCTGTCCGTCGATCTTCACATCCACCGATCCGCCGCCTTTTCTCGCTTGCGGAGGCGGATAGAACACGATGCGCGACACATTGCTCGTTGTGATCGCAATCGTGTGGCCGTCCGAGACCTTCACGTCGAGCCGTGCCTCCTTCCAGCTCTCTTCCAAACCGTGCAGGTTCATCCATTTCATGCGCCCATAGAAAGGCGTCTTCGTCTGGATGTGCACTTTATCTGGAAAGAGATCGCGTCCCTTTGCCACCGCCTTCTCGATCCACGCCTGCACCTCCTTGATCACCTCAGGGTGATACTTGTGTCCCATGCCGGGGCCGATGAGGTGCGGCGGCTTCAAGCCTTCCTTTGCCAGCACTTCCATCATGTACTCCGCGCTGTCGCGCTGCGCGTCGATCTCGCCGCTGTAGCTGATAAGCGGCACATTGTAGAAGTTCCGCGCGTAGTCCGGCACATCATACATGCCCCAGAGCTTCTGCTCATACCACACCGGATACTTGTCCGGCGTGAGCTTCTGGTAGCGTTTCACATCCGCAAAACCCGCGCCGGTGTGCACGCAGGCCCACTGGTCCGCGTAATGCGCGCCGAGATGCCACGCGCCAGCCCCGCCCATGCTGAACCCTGCGAGGGCAATGCGATCTCCATCAATGTTGAAGCGCTTCATCGCATCATCGCGGCACTCGAAGACATCCGTCTCGCCCGCGCTCTTCCAGCCGTTGCAGTAACGACCAAAAGGATGAATCACGATCGTGCCCGCAGGCTGGAACTGCCCCGGTTTCTTCGCCATCAGCCTGGAGTAGACGAAAGGTATATCCGTCGCCGTGTCACCGCGACCGTGCAGCCAGATCCACATCGGAGTCAGCTTTGCCTTGTAATCGAGTCCCTCGGGAATCTCCACACCATACGGCTGCGGTGAATCGTCGATCTTCGAATAAAAGCCCAGCACCTTCTGCCCGCTGCCTTCCATCCACGGCGCTTCGTTCTTCTTCAGTGAGGCGATGCGCTTCTCCGCTTCATCCAGCAACGCGTTCGCCTTCTTCACGCCGTCTTCCGCCTTTTTGTCATACCACTCGTCGAATTCGAGCGCGTAACGTACCGCCTTGAGAAAAATGTCCGCGTCGGCCGCACGCTCGTGCGTCTTCACCGTCTGGAACTCGCCCGTCAGCGTCTTCAACCGTGCCTCGATGCCCGCCTCCTGCTCCGCGCTCAACGCGGCGGTCGGTTTTGGCGGCAGACTGCCTTTGAACGAGGCCGTGGCACCGTTAGGAGCGAGTTGCGCATGCGCGGTGACGACGGCGAGAACGAGAAGAAGAAGTTGTTTCAACATGGTGGAAGAAGAAAACCTTAAACGCCGCATCGCCACAAGTTCTGCCCGTTCATTTGCTTGTCCGGCATCACGACCTGCAACCAGCGCCATTTTTGGCGTGACAGCGCATGTTCGTTGATGAACCTATGTCACGCTTCCCAACCACACGCCCACCATGAAAGCACTGCTTCTTCTCCTCACCACCGCCGCCATCGCCCTCCCTGTCAGCGCTGCCGAGCCGGTCAACAGTGAATGCCCCGTCTGCCACAAGGAGATCCGCCTGATCTTCCACAGCCAGACCAAGGACGGCAAGCGCGTCGCCTTCGCCACCGCCGAGTGCAAGGCCAAGTTCGACAGAACGCCCGGCAAATATCAGGTGAAGCCGAAGTCCTGAGGAAGCGCTACGCCGTCTTCAGCCATCGCGCAAACGAGCCGCTCGGAACGGCGGGCACGTTGTCTGCGCCGCTCAACAGCAGTTCACCACTTTCGACGGTGCCGCCGAAGATGGAGAACTCCTGACGCATGAGATTGAGAAGTGTTGTCGGTGAAACATTGCCCTGCCGGCAGAAAAGCAGCACGCCCGCCGCCTTGTCGGAGAGCAGGCCGCTCGCCGTCGCCAGCAGCGGGCCCACATCACGCTCCAGGTCGAACGCGCCACGTTTCGCGTCCTTCGGCATAAAGGGATCGATCACGATGCAGTCGTAGCGCGTTGTCTGTGCGCGTTCACGCTGCGCAAATTTCACCGGATCATCCACCACCCAGCGGATGTCGCGGTTTCCCTGCGTGTTGAGCACCGCGTGCTCGCGGGCGCGTTTGATCGCCTCCGCGGATGCATCCACATGCGTCACCGCCGCTCCTGCCTGCGCCGCGGCAAACGTCGCCCCGCCGGCACCGCCGAACAAATGCAGCACGCGCGCGGCCACGCGATGCTTCTCCACAAACGTTGCACACAACGCGCCCAGCAGTTCCCATTGCTCCCGCAGTTCCGGCGTGAGGGCGCGCACATTGCCGCCGGGCGCCAGTTGAAAACGCACCGGGCCGATCTTCACCCGCAGCGGCTCTTTCATCGTCTGCTTCAGATCCACTGCCTTGCGCCACTCCGCGCCGGGCAGCTTCCGCCGCCACCATGCCGCATGACAGTTGCGCGTGGAAATGATGGAACCCAGCCGCTCCAGCACGCGGCCGCCGCCACTGTCGAGTAGCTCGTAGGATTCGTCATGGGGCGGTTCCGTCATCGGTCTTCTGTGCGTCCTGCCAGTCCTTCGTCAAGCAGCAGTCACATCTCGTTTTCAACGATACTGCTCAGGCACACCCGCAGGTAGCAGGCCCAGCGGCGCCAGTTGGCTCGCTGGCAATTTCTGCGGCCCCACGCTCGGTGCATCCGCCGCCAGATACACGGCGATCTGGATCAGCCCCGTGCGTCCTTGCGCGGTAGTGTGGTAAAGCGCTCCGTCATCCCGCACAGTTTGGAACAGCAACGGCCCCGACGCGCCGCTCTCCACGGTCACCGTCCCTTTCGCTGGTACACGCAGGCTGCCACGGCGCAGCGATGCCACAGCGCCGCTCTGCACGTCCTTGCCATCGGCACCAATGCCCACTTCCAGCGGCATGGGTGTGCGATTTCTCAAAACGATGCGGTAAGCCTGGTGCGGAAGTCCGGCCACGAAGAGATGCCCGCCGCACAGGCATGCATCCAGCCACTTCCCCGTCACAACATCCTGGAGTCCCAGATCCAGCGTGCCATCTCCCATGCGGGCGAGGCCGCGCACCGGATCCACCACGTCCCCCTGCCGCTCCACCATCCGCGCCACTTGGTCTGGCGCCGCGTAAATCACCCGCGCCACCAGATGCGGCGTCGTTGCCGTTTGCGAAGGACGCGCGGGCACGCCGTGATGGTAGAAGTTTGGATCCTGCTGCCAGGCCGGTTGCAGTGGCGACATGTTCCCGCCGCAGGCGGTCAGCAGGCACAGTCCTGCCAGAAGTGTCATGCGTTGAATCCCGGTGATTGCCTTCCCTTCGTGCCCTGCTGTCATTCTAGTCGCGTTGCTCGGTTGTCTTGATTTGAAAAGTAACACGCACCAAGCCGGACACTTCTTCCACCGAACGTCGCACCTCGCAGCCCAGCAGCCGTTCGATCATCTCGCACTCCAACTCGTCCACGATGCGGTAAAGCTTCGCCAGTTCCCGCAGCGGCTGATGATGGTCCACCAGGCACAACCGTCCCTTCGCATCCGTTTCGCACGCACTCAGGCAGCCTTCCGCCGTGCGCAGCTTCGCCAGCAACTGCGCGCGCTCCTCCACCTTGGCCACCTTCGCAAACTTCGGAGCCAGCGCCTCCGCCCGCGCATGAAACAGGGCATACAGCAGCTTCGGCGGTGCTGTCTCGCCATACACGCGTTCCGCCGTCGTCAGCAGGTCCAGCGTCAGTCCGGTGCCACCGTTTCCGCCAAAGAGCGCGTCTGCCTTCGGTGTCAGGCGGTAGAGTTTCTCCGGCCGTCCCGCGCGTTTCGACCGCCGCCACGTGTCCAGGAATCCTGCCTTCTCCAGCTCCACGCAATGCTGCTTCACCCCCATGTAGCTCATCTTCATCGCCGTGCTCAGCTCCCGCACCGGCATCCCGGTGGAAGACTTCAGGCGCTGGATGATGTCCAACACCGGCGAGTGGAGCATTTCTCGAAGCAGATGCAGCATGGCTCACAGGCTAGCGTGTCATCGTCCCCACGCAACGCCTGACCACTACTCCATCGCCGGATCATTTTGGAAATGAGTGCCGACAAAATCGACGGAAGATGGCAGGGACGCATCGTTTCCCTTCTCTTTCGTCGAAGCATCCATCCGCCACCATCCATGAGCCGTTACGCCAGCAATCAGGACGTCGTCCGCTTCTTCGCCAGTCACGGCATCGAGGTCACACACGTGCGGCGCGAGGGCGATCTGCGGCATCTCCGCGTCCATGGCCAGCCTCTCACGCTGCCCATGCCCGCCAGTCCCGACGAATGCCTGCGCATCGTCCGCGCTGCCATCGCGGATGATTCGTCTCAAGATGGCAAACATCCGTAAACGCCCGGGCCCTTGGCGTGGTCATCACATCGTCCGAAACCCGAGGTGCCACGAACCGTCAAAGGCGCTGTTGAACCCCCATCCGCAAGAACTATCCTCCATCATGCATCTCTCTCCGGGGCCCTGCCATGTTGCTGCCGGAGTTCTCCGTTTCGGAAGACTCCTCATGGCAGGCTGCATGATGACGCTGGCCTGCTGGCCGCGGACAGCGCCACCGCCGCGGAGGTCATGCCGAGGGGAAATCAAACGGGATGCCACCGGCAAGCAACTGCATGAGCTGGTGAAGGCCGGTCTGGCCCTGTGTGACGATGACACCAGCGACGCGCGCCGACTGCGCTTCACCCTGCCACGGACTCCACGCCACCCGCAACGCCGATGGCCGCTGGGAGATGGACCTCGGCTGCTGCGTGCTGCGCTGGTCGTGAGGGGAGCACCCCGGCGGAAAAACCCACTGACCACCTGCCACCCATCCGCAAAGATGACTCTTCACCAGCCTCAGAGTCGGTGGCGCAGGATCAGGCGCCGTTCGCAGCGTTTCGTGCCCAGTAAGTCTGCCAGCCTTGGTTGTGGACGAGAGACCGGGGAGGCACCTGCCGCAGGAGCCGCACGAATGTGGCCGCGTCGCCAACACACAGGGCGGCGTGCAAAACGCTGAAGAACATGACGCAGGAAAGCAACGGTCCGGAGAGCAGTGGCGCGGCGAGGAGTGGCAGCAGCGTGAGCACACCGAACGGCGCGGCAAGCATGATGAGCACGCGCCGGCGCGACAGCGGCTGGTCACACAGAACGTAGGGAAGAGCACGCCGCAGCCACAGCCCGACCACGAGGTGCGGCGAGCGAAGACCACACCCGTATGCAAGCATGTGAATGAACTCGTGTACCGGAACCAAGGCCAGCAACAGCAGCAGGAATGTCGGCAGGCTCCAGGGCTGGAGCCGGAAGACGGTGCGCAAGGCCGGGGCTGCATGAAGAAACAGCATCGTCGCGACGAGAATGAATGGAACCGTCCACAGCAGCGCCACGGCGACGAACCGGCGTTCATCGGGTGTGCGCAGTGGAGTCCATCCCGCCGCGATCGGATCGAAGGTCTGGCTCTCAGGAATGGGACCGTGGTGGAAACGCATATGTCATGCGCCAAACAGTGGAATGGTTGAACCCATGGATGGTTCCCTCAACAGCTTGGCATATGACGATGCTACGGATTGCCAAAGACGGAACCTTGCATGGTGATTTTACCCTCCCATGCCGGAGATAGGAAACAAAAGGTGTCTTGAGGCCGCACAAGTGAGCCCGGGCTTCGTGCTTTGTTCGATGTTCGTGATTCGATTGGGGTTGCGGAGCAGCCGCAGCTACCTGCGAACCCACCGATGATGACCGGCTCGGCTCACTTCTTCGCCGGAGTGGCGGGCTTCTTGGTGCCGGTGACCGGACTGGCGTCGGGTGAGGGCGCGGGCTTGATCTCGGGTTTCGGAGCCTCTGGAAGCGGGGACTTGGAGGGCGGCGGTCTCAGATCCGCGGACGGCGCCTTCATCTCGATGGGAGGCGTGGTGACCGAGGTCGGCTTCGTGGCGGCCGGGGTCGCAGGCGCGGGAGGTGCCTTGGCGGCGTCGAGGAGCATCTTCTGCACGTCAGGCAGACCGCCGGGCTTGGTGGCGTCGCTGGCGGGGCCGGGCGCAGGCCCGGTCTTCGGCGGCTCGGCGAGAACTTCGGCGCGCTTCTTCAGCAAGGCGCTCACGGTGTACTCGGACACCTCATACACCCAGCCTTCGAGCTTCTTCTCCGCGGCGAGCTTTTCCTCCTTCTTCTTTTTCGCGGCGGCGAATTCCTCGTCCTGTTTCTTCTTGTCCTCGGCCTTCTCATCCTTCACCGGGGCGCGTTCCTTCGGGATGTCGGCACTGACAGTGGCGGTGAGGTAGTATTTGTCGCCCTGGCCGTCCTTGGCGGATTTCTTCACCGCCTGCAGGTTGTAGGTGAAGCCTTCGAAGGTGACGAGCTTTGCCTTCACCGCGCCCTTCATCGTCTCCGCGGCCTTGTCCTTGGCGAGCACGTCGTTGAAGGTGGAGCTGGAAAGAAGGCTGCCGAGCGAGACCTTGCCGTTGTCGAGCTTCTCGCCCGCCTTCGCGCCATCGAGCGTGAAATCGGCGTCCTCCTCCTTGGCGCGGGAGGCGCTCCAGGAGTCCTCGGGTTTCTCAGCGGTGACTTCGATGGATTTGACCTTCTGCACGTCGATGAAGGCCTTTTCGACCCAGGTCTCCGGCTTGCTTTCGAGATCGGCGAAGGTGTTGCCGACGATCCAGATGGTGTCGCCATCCTCCGGGATGCGGACGAGGCGTTCGCTGCTGCCGCCGAAGGGCGAGGAGTTGGGATTGCCAGAGCTGGTGACGTTGCTGCCGAGCACCATGGACTTCTTGATGTTGCCCTTGGCGTCGAGAAGCTCAACGAGCGTGCCGATGCCTTGCTCATCCGGCTCACCGGGCGGCTGGACGCCGATTTTGCCCCAGGAGCCCTTGGCGACGATCTGCTTGTCTTTGATCTTCTGCTCCTTCAGGGCGAGAAGCGCGCGGCTGATCTTGTCAAAGCTGGCCTCGTAACCACCACGCTCGGCGACGGTCCACGTGGTGCCGTTGAGGGCCACGTTGACCTCGTCCTTGCCGTCCTTGATGCGGATTTTCTGCACCGAGTTCACGTCGAGGCTCGGGAGGAGGAACTCACGCTTGTCGATGCCCTTGCGGCTGCCGCTGCTGAGGCGTGATTTGCGGTCTTTCTGCTGGAAAAGAGCCACGCCCACAAGCGCGGCGAGGATGACGAGCAGGATGATGATCTTCTTCATGACGAGGAAAAGAAAAGAGGGTTGGAGAATTCAAGAATGAGGTCAGACGGCGGCGGTGGCGGCACGACGGCGGATGGCCAGCAGAATGCCGACACAACTGACCAGCAACGGCACGCCGAGGAAGTTCAACCACTTGAGCGTGGTCTTGGTGAACTCGATCTCCTTGTTCTGGTCCTTCTTGATCTCACGCACCTTGCGGGAGAGATCGACGTCGTTCTGCATGAGGGCCTCGAGGTCCTTCTGCTGCTGCGGATCGACGATGAAGCCCTTGCCCTTTGAATCGCGTTTCAGCCGGAGCGCGCCCATCTTCTCAGCGATCTTCTGGCGCTCCTGTTCGAGCGCCATGAGTTGCGGACGATAGCGGCTCTCCACCTTCTCGCGCATTTCCTTCAACGTGCTGAAGGGGCGGACGGCGGACTTGCGGTTGCGGACCTGGAGCAGATCACCGCCACCGGCGAGGACTTCGACGGCGTTGAGGATCATGGGCAGGTTGCCTGTGCGGGAGACGAGCATGCCGGTCATGGGATCCTGCTGCACGCAGAACGCGTCGTAGAGCATGTCCACGTCAGAGAAAAGAATCACAACGCCTTCGCTATTGGCGGATTCCTTGAGCGAACCGTCGTCCTTCTTGGGCTCATTCTTCTTCGGCGCGTCCGCGGCGGGCACGGGAGCTGCCGGTGCGGCACCAGCGGCAGGGACTGCAACCGGAGCCGTGGTGACAGAAACCGGTGCTGTGGTCACCTTGACCGAGCCATCAGCCGCCGGAGTCACCGCAGGTGCTGGCGCCGGTGCGGCCGGCGCTGCTGGAGCCGGGGTAGCAGCGGGTGTCGTCGCAGCGGCCGGTTTGGCCTCATCCTGGGCACCACCGCTTTCTCCCTTGCCGGCCGGCGCGGCTGGTTTGCCGTTCGGGAAGGCGGTCTTGAATTTGCCGGTCAACTGGATGCCGAGGATTTGCTTGCGACCGCTGGAGGTGAAGTTGCTCAAGCCCTGCGGCGAACGCGCCTTCTCGGCGTCGGTGAGGTCGATCATGGCAGACTCTTCGGAACTCGAGGCCAGGATGCTGGAAGTGACGCCTTCCCGCTTGTCGATGCTGAACGAACCCGCGGTGACCATGACGAGTGAGTTGAGACCGGAGGTGATGCGGTCGTCACGATTGATGGCCTCGGCAGGCAGTTGCAACGCCGTCGGATTGTTGCGCCCTTGGAGCATGCCACGGTAGTTCATGTCGGCCACGACCATGTCGCCCTTGTAACCGATGCCCCAGGTCTTGAGGAGGTTCTTGAGGTCGGAGGTGGTGTTGATCACGCCGCCCGGCTGGCCGGTCATGGGATTCTGCTGGCCGCTGAATGCCTGCGCCACCACACTGTTCGGATCGACGAAGGCGATGACCTTGCCACCACCGAGAAGATACTGGTCGATGGCGTATTCCGCGGTTTCGCTGATGTCCGCCGGATGCAGCACGATCAGCACCTTGATGTTGGGGTCGATTTTGTCAGCACTCATCGGCACTTCGGTGACCTCATAATCAGCACGCAGTTGCTGGACGATGACCCAAGGCTCCTGGCCGCGCTGACGCTGGAACGGGAACATCGGCGAGCCCATCACCGGCACCGCGCTCATGACGCCGATGACGTTGCGGGAAGGCTTGGTCACCTTCGAGATGGCGCGGGCGATGTCGTATTCCACCGAGGAACCTTCATTCGACCCCGGAGGATTGAGGAAGGGAATGACTTCCTTGCGATCGAGGCACTGGATGGCGAGACCGAAGTAGATCTTGTCACCTTCCTGGTTCACGGGGCCCATGTCCTGGATTTCATCCTCGCGGGCCTTGTCCTCCTCCTCGGTGTTGGGGTTGGGATAGATCGTTTCGAGGATGATCTTGTCGTTGGATGCCTTCACCAGCTCCAGCAGGAGGTCTTCCACGGCACGCACGTGCGGCTTGAGCACGTTCGGCATGACGCGGTCGTCGTTGGTGTGGTAGTAGCGGATGGTGACCGGCTCGTCCTCGCTGATGCGGCTGAGGATGTTCCGGGTGCCCTGCGAGAGGGTGTAAAGACGGTCCTGGGTGAGGTCGATGCGGAGGTTGCCGAAGCCAAGTCCTCCGATGAGGAAATTCAGCACGATGACGATGGCGATCACGAGAAGGGCGGTGATGCCAGTGGCTGCCTGCTTGCTGTTCAAATTCAGACTCATGGGGTCAAATCAGGTTGAGGATTCGTGCGGGCCGGATCAGGCGCGCTTGGAGCGCAGGGCCACGTCGGTGATGAAAAGCGTCACGATGATGACGGACAGGAAGTAGAACACGTCACGGAAGACAAAGATGCCCTTCGTGAGCTCGTAAAAGTGATCCATGAAGCTGAAATAGCTGACGAAGCGCACAATGCCTTCCGCCCAGGAGGGAACAGTGGCGACAATCGTATGCGTGACGCCTGGATCACCGATCAGCGCGATCACGATGCAGAACGCCACGCTGACGATGAAGCAGACCACCTGGCTGCGGGTGATGGCACTGACCGCGCAGGTCACGGAAAGGCAGGCCATCGCATAGAGATAGCTGGCGATGTAACCGCTGATGATCGGGCCCATGTCAGGGTCGCCAAGATAGCAGACCGTCCACACGATGGGGAAGGTCAGGGTGAGGCCGATGAGCCAGACACACGCGGCGGCGAAGAACTTGCCCAAAATCGCATGCCAGGGAGACACCGGCATGGTCAGCAGCAGCTCGATGGTGCCGAGGCGATGCTCCTCCGACCACAAGCGCATGCCCACGGCGGGAGCCAGCACGGTGTAGATCCACGGATGCCAGACAAAGAAGCGCTCGGTGAGGGAAACATCTTCGCTGTCGAGAATTCGCGAGAAGAAGAAGGGGAATCCCATCGCCGCGAGGAGGAAGATCACGACGATGACGTAAAGCACGGGAGAGTTGAAGTAGGCCAGGAACTCCCGCTTGAAGACGGCCACGGTGTTTTGGATGTCTCGGTTGCTCATGCGTTGGTTGGTTGGGGATTGAAAATGGAGTGAGTGGATCAGGCGGCCTTCTTGGCGGCCGTGTCGGGTTTGGTGATGCTGCGGAAGACTTCGTCGAGCGATTTGGCGCCGGGCACGAGGGTCTTGAGCTTGTCCGGCGTGCCGTCGGCCACGACCTTGCCGCGGTCAATGATGATGGCACGGGAGCAGGCGGCCTCCACTTCCTCGAGGATGTGCGTGGAGAAGATGATGGCCTTGTTCTGGCCCATGCGCTTGATCATGCCGCGCACCTCGTGCTTTTGATTCGGATCGAGGCCGTCCGTCGGTTCGTCCATGATGAGCACATCCGGGTCATGGATGATGCTTTGTGCGAAGCAGGTGCGGTGGCGATAGCCTTTGGACAGGGTGTCCACGCTCTGGTTGCGCACGCTGTCGAGGAAACACATGTCCAGCACGCGATCGACCGCCTTCGAACGCTCCGCACCGTGCAGGCCGCGCATCTCCGCACAGAAGGCGAGAAAGCTGGAAACGGTCATGTCAGAGTAAAGCGGGGCATTTTCCGGCAGGTAACCGAGGCGTTGCTTCGCCTGCTCGGGATTTTCCAGCATGTCGATGCCGCAGAGGCTGATGCTGCCGCTGGTAGGGCGGAAGTAGCCGGTGACCATGCGCATCGTGGTGGATTTGCCGGCGCCGTTGGGGCCGAGGAAGCCGAGGACCTCGCCTTTTTCCACGGAGAAGGAGATGTCATCGACTGCCACCTTCGTGCCGAACACCTTGATGAGGTTTTTAACTTGGATCATAACGTCGTTGGTCTTTGGTTGGGAGTTAACGCCGCAGGATGACGGCCTTGTCTGACCGGCTCCCTGCCGACATTCAATCGCGGAGCGGTGCTTTATGAGGAGCACACGGCTTTTCAACTGAATTCTCAGAAGAGAAACGGGACGTGTGAACGCAACCGGCCCGGCTGGGGTTGCGCAAAAAACTTTCAACGTGACGTGGCTGTGCGAACACCTACATTCTGCGCCCCCAGCCGCCCGTTTCCATGCTTTGGAACCAAAAAATCGACCCCACCAAGGATCACGCCCCCAAACCCTTTCCGTTGTGGCGTCCCTTCATCGCGGCCTGGGAATGGCTGGTGCCGCCCACCGTGGCGCACCGGGACCGCCAGTCCCCTCTCGCACGCTGGATTGCCTCCGCCCTGATCGTCAGCATCTCGGTGACACTGCTCCTGCTCGGCATCTTGTACGCCCGGCCCATCAAGAACTCGATCAAGAACCTCCGCGCGTCCAGCATGGTCAAGGAGGCCCGCCGCATGGCGGAAAACGGCCAGATGATCAATGCCGTGATGAAGGCGCAGGAGGCCTACCAATACGGCCCGGAGAACATCGACGCCATCCGTTTGAACTTCGAGTATTTCACCCTTGTCCGGCGGGACACGGCCCTGTTTTTCTATGACAAGCTCAAGCAGATGGAAGAACTGACTCCCGCAGACGAGCAGCTTCATGTCCGCTGCCTGCTGAATCTTGGCAGGCCCAAGGAGGCCGGTCTTGCCTTGGAGGCGTTGATGAAATCCCAACCATCCAGCGAGGCTCTCATGAAACTGGCCGAGGATGTCTGGGGCCAGCGCGAGCAGAACAAGCCCCTTCTCAATGTGATGCGTTCCTACTCGGCGGATCATCCGGACGACAAGGACAGCATCCTCCGCCTGGCCAAGGTGCAGATCGGCTCCGGCAATCCCACCGAGGAAGGCGCCGGCATGGAGGCGCTCTGGAAACTGGCCGACCAGGATGACCCAATCGGGCTCCAAGCCGTGGAACTCATCAATGACCAGCCTTCCCTGACTCCCGCCGACACCGACCGTCTGATCAAACGCCTCAAAACTCACCCCAAGGCCAACAACTGGCATTACGTCGCCGCTCTGAAACGCGAGGTGCAGCGCCAGCCCGGACGCAAAAAGGAGATCGTCATGGAAGCCACCGTCCGCTTTCGTGACACCGAGCGCGACGAACTGCTTCCCTTCATCCGCTGGCTGGTCGAGGAAGGCGAGTTTCTGCAGATACTCACGGTGCTTTCTGAGGAGCAGGCCAAAACCCACCAAGGACTGCTGGAGAACTACCTCAACGCCCTCACCATGCTGCAACGCTTCCCGGACGTGGAGCGCATCATCGGCGATCCCAAGGTGGCGGACATCCTTGATCCCGCCACGCTGGCCATGTTCCGCGCACACCTGGCGTATGTGCTCAGCAAACCCTCCGAGGAACTGCGCTCGAAGCTGATCATCGCCAAGGACATGGCGGAGGCCAATGGTCGCTACCCCAACTTGCTGCGCATCGCCAAGTATGGCGAGGATCGCGGGCATTTCGACATCGCTGAAGACGCCTACCGCCTGGCCATTCGTGCCGTGCGCCGGGCATCTGCCTCCCAGCGCATCGAACGCGACGCCTTCACGGGCCTCATCAGCGCCTGCGAGGCAAACCGTAACACCGAATCCATGCTTCAGGCCACCCATGAGGCGGCCAACCGCTGGCCGGACGACAGCCGCTTCGTCGAACGTCATCTCTACGTCAGCCTGCTGGCCGGGCGGGATGTTGAGCTCTCTCTGCGCAGCGCCATGCAGTTGCTCAAGCTGCAGCCCAAGGACAACTATCGGAAGCTCACCGTCGCGCTCGCCTGCTGGCGGCTGCATGACATCAAGCAGGCCACCGACAACTTGCAGTACATGGATTTGAACCTCCTGTCCGAAGGTCAGCGCGCGGTTTTCGCCGTCATCGCACGTGACGCTGGTTTTCGGGACGAAGCCGTCGGAGTCGCCAGGGCAATCAATCCCAAGGCTTCCATGCTGCCGGAGGAGCGGCGCTGTTTCGAGAAGGTGCTGAACACTGGCTCCTGAAAGCGTCGGAACCTGCCTGAGCACCAGAGTCCACTCAGTCCAGCGTCTGGAACTCTCCACTCTGGAGCAGCGCGTGACAAAGACCGCGCCACGAGCCCTTGCCCCCTAGGAACTCGCGCATGGCCTTCATTTCTTCTTCGCGGGGCTCGCGACAGAGCGCCGATCTGCAGGCGTGGAGGAGCTTTTCGGCGTCGGTCGTGCCACGAAGGCGTTTGGCGAAGTTTTCGGCCTGCTGCATGACGAGGTCGCTGTTCATGAGCAGCAATGATTGCGCGGGAGTGATGCTGGCGGAGCGGGCACCGATGACCTGGCCGGGATCGGCGGCGTTGAAGCACTGCATCATCGGCATCTGCGCGCCCCGCACGATGGGCAGGTAGATGCTGCGGTGCGTCGTGTTGTCCTCGAGATCGGTGAGGAAGTGCTTGCGGCCCACCTCGCGGCCCTGCGGCGTGATCGCCTGCGCTTTGTCGGCGATGGGCGAACCCTCACGCGGCGCGAGATCGAGTGCGCCACCGAGATACAGGATCGCGTCGCGCAGCGGCTCGGCTTCGAGGCGCTTCTTGTTGGCACGCCAGAGGAGAGTATTGGCGGGATCGACGGCTTGTGAGCCAGCAACCGCATTCGAACTGAGCTGGTAGGTGCGCGAGAGCATCAATTCGCGAATCAGCGACTTCACAGACCAGCCGTCGCGCACGAAACGGGCGGCGAGATCGTCGAGCAACTCGGGATGCGAGGGTTTCTGGCCCATGCGACCGAAGTCATCAGGTGATTCGACCAAGCCGCGTCCAAAAAGGTGCTGCCACACGCGGTTGACGATGACACGCGCGGTGAGCGGATTCTGCGGGCTGGCGATCCAGTCGGCGAGTTGCCTCCGTCCGCTCTCCTTGGGGCCGATGGGCGCGAGTTTGACGGGAATGGCGGACAAGGTGCCGCGCTTCACCGGTGCGAGCGGCTTCTTGATCTCGCCCTTGTCAAACACGGGGCAGTCGATGGGCGATTCGGCATCGCGCACAGACATGCCGAGCAGAGGTGGTATGGGAGCGGTCTTTTGTTTCTCAGCGAGTTTGGCCTTCCAGGACTCGACTTCTTTGTCGAGGGCTGAGAGCGTCGGCATTTTCTCCGCCGCAACCTCCTTCGGCATCTTGGCCATCTCGTCGCGCATCGTATTCCGCTTTTTAGCGACCTCGGTGTAGTCCTTGGTCATGTCAGCGAGGTCTTTTTCGTGCTGTTTGACCGCGGCGAGGCGTTTCGGGCCGTCGGTGCCCAGCGGCATGGCATCGGCCTCCTTCGTGACGTTGTTTGTCTGCACACCACTGAGATTCTGCGTGCTGCGGAAGATGCCGGCGAGCGCGTGATAGTCCGCGGTGGGGATGGGATCAAACTTATGGTCGTGGCAGCGTGCACAATTGGCGCTAAGCGCGAGGAAGGCATGGCAGGTCGCGTCGATCTGGTCGTCGGCCACATTCATGTCGTAGAGCATCGCATCCTGCTCGCCGAGAGATTTGACGCCCACATTGAGGAATCCGGTGGCGAGTAGCTGGTCATCGCGCCGCGCGGGATCGGCCGCGGGCGGCAGGAGATCACCAGCGAGCTGCTCTTTGATGAACACGTCGAACGGCGTGTCGCGGTTGAAGGCACGCACGACGTAGTTGCGGTAACGCCACGCCAGCACGTAGGCCATGTTGCGTGTGTTGCCGCTCGTCTCTCCATAGCGCGCCACATCCAGCCAATGGCGGCCCCAGCGCGCACCGAACTCCGGTGAGGCGAGGAGTTTGTCGATGATCGACTGCATGCTCGATTTCTCAAACGTCTCGATCTCTTCCAAAGGCGGTGGCAGACCGATGAGATCAAAATAAACGCGCCGCAGCAGCGTGAGTGGCGCCGCATCGGCCACTGGCGCTAGATTTTTCTCCTCCAGCTTTGCGAGGATGAAGTGATCCACGCGCGTGCGCGGCCATGCGGTGTTTTTCACCACAGGCAGCGGCTTCGCTGCAAAGGGCTGCAGCGACCACAGAGGCTCCGCAGGCGGCGCGGGGGCCGCCATGGCGAGCACGGGCAGACAAAGCCCGACAATGAGGCGCGTGATCACGCTGCGAATACGGGTTCAGGGAGCGATTCTTGAACTCTTGAATGAAAAACCTCTTGCCAGACCGCCGTGCATCCCGCACACTTCACCTCGTTCCAGATTCTCTCAATCTGGTGAACACTTGGTGATGTCCCCGGCAGGTTGCCGATGTTTCTACAGCCCCAGCGCTGTTGAAACGTGACCCCGCTCTCGCAGCGTGGCCGTCATTCCTCCGGAGCACACCGCGGCGATGCCGCTTTCCCCTCCCCCCTATACATTTCCCCAATACAACCCGCTCCCGGACGGCCGCAGGCCGGCTGCTCCGTGCGCTGCCAATCGAAATTGTTCCCATCATGGCTGGCCACAACAAATGGTCCAAGATCAAGCGCGGCAAGGCCATCACGGATGCCAAACGCGGCAATGCCTTCTCCAAACTCGCGAAGGAAATCACGCTTGCCGCGAAGGCTGGTGGTGGCAATCCCGACATGAACGCCCGGCTGCGCAGCGCCATCAACGCCGCGAAGGCCGCCAACGTGCCGAACGACAACATCGACCGCGCCATCAAGAAAGGCACCGGCGAGCTGGCCGGAGCCACAATCGAGGAAATCGTTTATGAGGCCTACGGCCCTGGCGGTGTGGCGATGATGATTGAAGTCGCCACTGACAACCGCAATCGCAGCGCCAACGACCTGCGCACTCTCCTTTCCAAAAACAACGGCACCTTCGCCGACGCAGGCAGCGTGGCCTACATGTTCCAGCGTCGCGGTGAAATCCGCCTCGACAAAACCGCCGCCACCGAGGACCAGCTCATGGAACTGGCTCTCGACGCCGGAGCCGACGACATCGTGGACGAAGGCGATGAATGGGTGGTTTACACGCCCACCGACAAGCTCTTCCAAGTCGCAGGCGTGCTGCGGGAAAAAAACATCCCCTGCCGCAGCCAGAAGCTTATCTACCAGCCGCAGACCACCGTCACGGTCAGTGACGTGGACACTGCGAAGTCACTTATCAAGCTCCACGACATTCTCGACGACTACGACGACTCGCAGAACGTCCACGCCAATTTCGAAATCGACGACGCGATCGCCGACCAGCTCGACTAATCCCTTTTCCCTCCCCCTTTATGTCCGAAGAACTCATCGCCGAGGTCGCAGAAACCAAGCCCAAGCGCAAAACGCCTGCAAAGAAAGCCGCCGCGAAAAAAACGGCCGCCAAGAAGACCACGGCCAAAAAGGCTTCCAGCAAAACGACAAAGAAGAAAGCTGCTGAAACGGTGGAAATCGAAGCACCTGAAGCTGTGGCTGTCGAAACAGCAGCGCCAGTCGTTGTCGAGCCAGCACCTGTGGCTCCTGCACCCGCTCCCGTTCCAGAAGTTATTCAAACAACTCCAGCACCTGCCGAGGCCAGCGATGACGCCGATGACAAAGAAGACGGTGACGAGGCCGCGGATGCATCCGCTCCCGCGGATGGCCAGGGTGCCACGCCGGGTGAAAACGGCGTCCCACGTTACATGATCATGGGCGCGGACGGCCAGTTGCGTCCCATGACCTCCAAAGAACGTCGCAAGGCAAAATTCGAGCGTTGGAAACAACGCCGCGCCGAGCGCGATGCCCAACGTCGTGCCGAACGTTCGGGCAATGGACAAAGCGGTGGCGAACCTCAGGCTGGAAATGGCCAGGAACGCGAAATCGAGCCTGAAAAGCCGCTCGGACCGCCGGAGCCTGCGAATGGCATTCTGGAGATGTCGCCAAAGGGTTATGGCTTCCTCCGGCGCCGTGAACTCGCGTTTTCCCAAAATCCACAGGACGCCTTCATCGCGCCCGAGTTCATCCGCAAATACAGTTTGCGCGAGGGCATGCAGATTGTCGGCGTGCAATGCAAAGGGCATCGTGGCCCGCAGGTCACCGAGATCACCGAGGTGAACGGCCGTGCGCCGGAGGCAATGCGTGAACTGCCTTTGTTCGAGGAACTCAAAGCAGTGAATCCGAACAAGCGCTACCAGCTTGAAACTGTCAAAGATCGTCTCACCACACGTGTGATTGATCTCATCTCGCCCGTGGGCCGCGGACAACGCGGTTTGATTGTTGCCCCGCCGCGTGCGGGCAAGACGACCATGCTCCAGCACATCGCTGAAGCGGTGATGGAAAACCACGCAGGCGTGCACTTGATGGTCATGCTCATTGATGAGCGCCCTGAGGAAGTCACCGAGTTCAGACGCATCCTGCCACGCGCGGAAATCTTCGCCAGCAACAATGACCAGGATGTGAGAAGCCACACACGGATCGCCGCGTTTGCCATCGAGCGCGCCAAGCGTCTCGTTGAGTGCGGCGAGCACGTCTTCATCCTGCTGGACTCCATCACACGCATGGCACGCGCCTTCAACAACACCGCAAAGAGCGGCGCCACCATGAGCGGTGGTGTCGGCGTCGGCGCGTTGGAAATTCCGCGCCGCCTGTTCGCCGCCGCGCGCAACACACGCACCGCGGGATCGCTCACCATCCTCGGCACTGCGCTGATCGAGACCGGCAGCCGCATGGACGACCTCATTTTCCAGGAGTTCAAAGGCACCGGCAACATGGAACTCGTGCTCGACCGCCGCATCGCGGAGCAGTTCGTCTTCCCTGCCGTGAACATCTTCAAATCCGGAACGCGTCGTGAGGAACTCCTGCTGCAGGCCTTCCAGCTCGACAAGATTCACATGCTCCGCCGCGGTCTCGCCGGCCACAAGCCCATCGAGGCCGTCCAGCGTGTCATCTCGTTGCTCGAACGCTATCCGAACAACGCGCAGATGCTCGTCGATCTCCCGAGCAAGAGCTAGCCCGGCCTCGCTTCGACATTCGTCATTCTGGTTGCGTCATTTCTCCCGTCATGCCTCCCGATCCAGAAATCAAAGTGGACGAGGTGCTGCCTCCTGAGGCCAATCCCATCGCGGCGAAGCTGACGGCGAGCAAAGACCCGACGGACCGCGCCGTTGCACGCATTCTCGCGAAGTACCTCGACGAGCTGCTCCAGATTCCGGGCACGAACTTCAAGATCGGCCTCGATCCGATCCTCGCGCTCATTCCCGGTGTCGGCGACACCGTGGCCTCCGGTGCGGGCGTGATCATCCTGCTCGAAGCTTTGCGCAGCGGCGTCTCGATCCCGGTGTTTCTGCGCATGGCGTTGAACATGGGCATCAACTTCCTCATCGGCCTCACACCCGGCCTCGGCGCGGCGGCCTCCGCGTTTTTCAAATCCAACAGCCGCAACCTCGCGCTCCTCACCTCGTGGCAGGCCGGCCACAAGGAGAAGGTCAAACACAGCACCCTGCGCTTCTTTGGCAGCCTCTTCATTCTCTTCGCCATGATCGTGATCATCATCGTCATCGGCTGGATCTTCTACGCCTGGCTGTTTCTAAACTTGTTCCGCGGCTTCTCGCACGCGCTGGGCACTTGATAGGTTCCGAAGGGGAGCGCATGCTGGGATATGAGCGACCGAAAGTCAGCAGTATACACCGTAATCCTCATCTCCGCTCTAAGCGCGTTTTACTACTGCGAAACTCACATTTGGGAGCCACGCCTCCAGGAAAAAACGAGATCCTTCCAGCAATTGGCGGCAGACAGCGTTACAAGCATCGACCTGGAAAATGAGTCCACCGAGTTCTCGAAGTTGCTCAAAGGACATATCTCTATTCATGATCGCGATCAAATCCGTGACTTCTGCACAGCCATCCGCGATGCGACAGAATATCCTCCACAACATCCCACAGCGATATGGGCTATCAAAGTCCATTTCATCACAACGTCTCGCAAATGGACGGCAAACGTCTCATCGACGTCCAACAACAACGGTGTCTTGATTTATGTGCATGACGGAAAAACACTCCGCAACGATGAGTTGGGCCCCATGTTGGAAAAGATCGCCGCAGCCAGCGCTGCCGCCCAATGAAGGCAACGTTAAAACCGCACAGACGCACGCATGAGCAAACCCGCGCTTAACACCCCGGCCCCGGATTTCACCGCGCCTGTCATCGGCGGCGATTTCAAGGCAGGTGACACGATCACACTCAGCGCACTCGTCGGAAAACCGGTGGTGCTCTACTTTTATCCGAAGGACGACACACCCGGCTGCACGAAGCAAGCCTGCGGATTGCGCGATGGCTGGAAGAAGATCGCGAAGAAGGCGCAGGTGTTTGGCGTGAGCACGGATTCGATCAAGAGCCATGCCAAGTTCATCCAGAAGCACGATCTCCCCTTCCCGCTCATCGCCGATGAGGAAAAGGCGATCGTGAACGCCTATGGTGTGTGGGTCGAAAAAACGCTCTACGGACGCAAATACATGGGCACGGAGCGCAGCACCTTTGTGATCGACAAGGAAGGCCGCATCATCGGCATTCTTGAGAAGGTGAACCCTGAAGGACATCTGGATGCGTTGCTGGCACTGCTTTGAGAGGACATCCGTTGCTGATGCGTGACGAGTGATGCGTGAGTCTCTCGACGGTGTTGCATGTGGTTCACGCGTCACTCGTCACGCATCAAACAGGTTTCCGACATTTCCCGAATGGTGGCGATCCAGTCATCGTCACTCCCGCGCCTTCAGCACGCCCACCATGTCCAGTTTGCTCAACATGCGGCTGACGACGACGAACGATGCGCATGAAGCGCCCAACACGACCAGAACCGCCATCGTGTAAGTGTGCGGGCTGATCGTCAGCGGCATGCGGATGGTTTCCGTCCGCACGGTATTCATGATGAATGTTGCCAGTCCTTTGCCGAAAAGCAGGCCCACAGGCAGCGCGGCGAGGATCAGCACCACGAGTTCTCCCAGCAACACACCCGCCACCTCCCGCTGTGAGAAGCCGACGACACGCAAGGTGGCCAGATCGCGGCCGCGCTCGGACAACGCGATGCGCGCGCTGTTGTAAACGACGCCAAAGGCGACGATGACCGCGAGCACGAGATAGAGCTGGCGGATGATGCCAATGCTGCGCCCCGTGGTGCTGCGAAACGCCTCCAACTGGTCCTTCTTGACCAGCGTGATGGCTGCGCGCGGCGTGTCCTTTACTTTGCGCATGAAGTCCTCCCAGCGGCGGTTGTCCACGGCCATGTAAGCGCCGCTGACGGTGTCTCCCTCGTGCATGAGCCGCCGCAACGCCGATATATCCATGAACAATGACACGCCTGCAAAGTCCTCCAGAAATCCGCGCACAGGAACCTGCATCTTTTGACGCTGACCTTCGAGCGCCTCCACCTCGATGGAGTCGCCAATGTGCACACCGAGAATGCGGCCCAGTTGCTCCGACATGACGACACCCTCCTCCGGCAGTTCGATGATCCGGCGTTCGGCATCCATCAACCGGTTCAAATCGGCGTCACGCGGCAGACCGGTCACCGCCAGCCTGCGTGAATGATGCCCGTGGCGCACGCGGGCCTGGACGGCACGCACCGGCTCCGCCAGCAGCACTCCCGGAAGATGTTCCAGGTCGTGCAGCGAGGACGCGGAGCCGGGTTCTGCCAGAAAAACGACCACATCCTGCCGCTGCACGTCATTCCACTGATAGGTGAGCAAGTAATCAATGCTGTCACCCATCGAGCCCGGCAGCACCATCAGGCCCGTGGCGAGCGACAGCCCAAAAATGGTGAACACCGCCTGCAATGGGCGCCGCTCGATGTTTCGCAAGGCCATGCGGAAGGCCGGACTGCTTCCGCGGGTGACGCCGAGACGCTCCAGCAGCGACGGTTTGAAATCCGCCGGAGGTTCGGGCCGCATCGCCTCCGCCGGTGGCAGTTGCACCGCCATCCAGACCACGCTTGCGACACCGATGATGGATGCTCCGGCGCTCACTGCCAGCGCCAGGCCCAACGCGCTGTAGTCCATCTGGAACCTCAGTTCAGGAAAGCGGAAGAACAAATCGTAGATGCTGATGAGGCCCCCACCCATCCAGCGTCCTGCAATGCCGCCCATGCAGGTGCCCAGCACGACGATGACGAGTGCGTAGCCCAAATAATGCCGGCCCACATGCCACGAGGAATAACCCAGCGCCTTGAGTTGCGCGATTTGTTCCCGCTGCAACCGCACCAGCCGCGCGAGCACCGCATTCACCATGAAAGCCGCGACGCTCAGGAACACGACGGGATACGCGACAGAAAGCGCATGCACGACGCGCAGTTCATCATCCAGGCGTTTGGCGCTGTTGTGATCCTGCCGCGTGTAGGCCCCCTGCCCTCCGTAACTCGCCAGCAGCCGGTCGATCTCAGACATCACCGGTCCTGGCTGCGCTCCGGGGGCCAGATCGACGCAGACATCGTTGAACGCGCCATCGAGGTTGTAAGGCACCGCCACAGCACGGTAGTTCATCCAGAACACGCCGTAGCGCTTGTTGTCCGGCAGCGTCTGCCCAGGGCGTGCTTCAAAGACAAACTCCGGCGAAAGGCCGATGCCGCAGATGATCAGCGTGTCGCGCCTGCCATTGATCACCGCAATGATGCTGTCCCCCGGCTCCAATTTGTTCGCCACGGCAAACGATTCGCTTACCACCGCATGCCGGCTCTCATCCGCCAACGGCAGACGACCACGGCGGATGAAGACTTGGTTGAGTGTCTGAGGACCGCTCTCCGGCAGCGTCACCAGATGAGCCAGCGCAGGCTCGGTGAGGCCGGGCAGATCCAGCGTGGCATCCACCACCACACGCGTCTCCACCGCCGCGACCCCAGGCAACATGCCAATCTGCCGTGCCAGGGACTGCGGCGCACGTTTCAGCGACGCAAACACATCCGCCAGCCGGTACTGTTGGTAGTAGCTGTCACGCGTTCCCTCCAGCGTCAGGATGATGCTGCGTGTCATGATCATCATCGCCAGCCCGCAGGCCATCACGAGACTCACGGCGACGATCTGCCCTTTCATCCGCCCCAAATCGCGGAAAAGCTTCAAATCAAGCGGCGTGAGCATGGTGTCGAGACGCACAGCATGGCGCACGACGGGGGCGAGATCAACGAGGTCCGCCTCCACAGCCCTTGCAATCTGGAACGCGAAATGCGACACAGGCCCCGGCATGAACGAGATCACCCGCCGCAAGAACTTCATCCCCGTCACCGACGAGTTGATCGAGTATCTGGACCAGTTCGGCCGCTGTCATGCCCTCCCGGCCACCTACAACGACCTCCGTGACTTCACGGACAGTTACCCGCTGCACGACAAGGAGGGCAACCCCACCTACTGGAGCAGCGTGCTCTACCCGCGTGAGATCCAGCAGGACCTGCATCCGAAGCTAACCAGCATCTATTCTCTGCTGCGCACGGGCGACCTGCATGCCGTGCCGCACCTTTTCATCGAACGGGTGGACTACTGTGAGTTTGGGAACTCGCGGCCGTTTCGCATCCGTGTCGTCAACCAATACAACGACAACTACGATCACTTTTACGTCAAGACCGCCGATGCATCGCGTGTGTATGGTCTGGAGCTTGAGCACCTGCTCTCCCCCAACCGTATCAACTACCTCATGCACCGCGGCGGAACACTCGTCGAGGAGCACATCGCCGGCATTCCGGGCGACGCCTTCATCCGCGATTACCTGAGCCGGCCCGACATCAACCGAGTCCGTATCTCCAAAGAATTCGTCAAATTCTCCGAGCGTTGCTTCATCCGCCTGCTCGGTGACATGCGCAGCTACAACTACGTCGTGGACATGACCCCTGACTTTGAGGAGGTGCAGTACCGCGTTCGTGCCATCGACTTTGACCAGCAGTGCTACGAGGGGCGGAAAAGCCTCTACCTCCCGCAGTTCTTCAAGGAGAACAACCCTGTCGTGCAGCTCTGCTCCGCCTGCCTGAACTTTCCCACGATGAAGCAATACCAGGAGGAGGAGCGCAGCCTCATCTCACGCCGGTATCTTTCCGAGCACTCGCGCATTTCCGCCCTGCTCCGCTGCATGAAGAACAACGCCCGCGAGCCATTTGAAAAAGTGGTCCAGTTGCGCTCTGAACTGGGCCAGTATCACAACACCCATGCCTTCGATCATTGCAGCAGCATGGGGGAAATCGTCGAGCGCAACCTCGCCCTTACGCTTGGACGGCACCTCGAATGACGCCAGAAGATGCTTGCCGTCCGTGCTGTCCTGACTTCTTCTGCACTCTTCCATGGCCTTTAAACTCATCATCATCTCCGGCTCACAAAGCGGCGTCGAACGCGCCGCGCTCGATTGGACATTAAAACACAGCCTGCCACGCGGCGGCTGGTTTCCCGCCGCGCTCACCGAGGCCCCCAATCCTGAGTACAAGCTCAAGGAGTCCACCTCAGAGAACCTGCTGGAGGTCATTGACTCCAATGTCCGGGATTCGGACGCCACGCTCGTCTTCACGCAGGGTGCCAAGGCGGCCGGAACGGCGCAAAAGGCAGTCTCGCTTGCCAAGAAGCAGAAAAAGCCCGTGCTGCATGTGCACCGCGGCCTCCTGGGTGTTTCGGAGAAGGTCGTTGCCTTCCTCGACAAGCACTACATCCGCCGTCTGCATGTCACCGGATCGCCCGAAACAGACGAACCCGGCCTCGGCGCGTGGATCGCTTCAGAACTCGAGAAGACGAAGTCAATCTTGGACCGCAGACCGGACTGACGTCCTGCTCGTTTCCGGCCCGCCTTCTGCGAAAGCGTGGTTTGACAACCTCGACCCCATCCTGCTTCCGACTGCCACATGATGCTCCTCGCCGCCACACACACCGCATTGCCCCCGATGGGCATGGTCACCCCGTTTGTGCTTTTGCTGCTGTGCATCGCCCTGATGCCTCTGTTTGCCACACATTTCTGGGAGCACCACTACCCCAAAGTTGCCATCGGCCTGGGCCTTGTCACGGCGGCCTATTATGTCTTTGTGCAGCACGACTGGCATCCGCTCCATCATGCCGCGCATGAATACGTCAGCTTCATGGCGCTGGTCGGATCCCTTTTCGTCATCTCCGGTGGCATCAACATCCGTGTCAAAGGCGAGGCAACGCCGCTGGTAAACACGATCTTCCTCCTCGTCGGCGCGGTGTTGGCGAATCTCATCGGCACGACAGGGGCGTCGATGCTCATGATCCGGCCATGGATCAAGATGAACAAGTACCGCATCACCGGCTTCCACATCGTTTTCTTCATCTTCGTGGTCAGCAATGCGGGAGGCTGCCTCACGCCCATCGGCGATCCTCCGCTTTTCCTCGGTTTCTTGCGCGGTGTGCCGTTCTGGTGGGTGCTGCAGCACTGCTGGGAGGCCTGGGCGCTCGCCATTGGCCTGTTGCTGGCCGTGTTTTATGCCATCGACAGCGTCAATTTCCGCCGTGCTCCGAAGGAGGTGCGTGAACTGGAAACCGCCCACGAGGATTGGTTTTTCCGAGGCATGCTGAACCTCCTGTGGCTCGCCCTCGTGCTGGGTTCGGTCTTCCTGCCCAAAAACATCCAGGAAACCACCGTGCTCGGTGTCTTTTCCGTGCCTGCGCTCATCATGCTCGGCGCCGCGGTTGCCTCCTACTTTACCACCAAGGAAGAAGTGCATGTGTCGAACGATTTCAGTTTCGGCCCGGTGAAGGAGGTCGGCTTCCTCTTTGTCGGCATCTTCCTGACCATGATCCCGGCGTTGCAAATTCTCCAAAGTGGCGAGGCGGTGAAGATCGACACACCACTGCAGTATTATTTCGCCACGGGCGCGCTCTCCGCCTTCCTCGACAATGCGCCGACCTATCTCTCCTTCCTCGCCGCCTCCATGGGACACGAGCATCTGTCCGTCGATGACACGGCCAACGTGCTTCAATTTACCGGCAGCAACGCCGCGCATCTTATCGCCATCTCCCTCGGTGCCGTGTTCTTCGGTGCTGGCAGCTACATCGGCAACGGACCGAACTTCATGGTCAAGGCCATCGCTGACAAATCCAAGGTCCACGCGCCGTCTTTCCTGGCCTACATGTATCAGTACTCCATCCCCGTCCTGCTCCCGATTCTCATCATTGTGGGCTGGGTCATGGTGAAATGACCGGGAAAAATGACGAAAGCAGAAATCAGAATGACGAACGAAGTCCGAAACTTAAAATCCGAGCCAAACACCCTTCGTCATCCATCCTTCGTCCTTCGTCATTTCATCTCCGTCACCCTCTGCCTCACCACCTCAGGCTGCGCACTCTTCCCTCCGCTCGGCACCAAGCGCCTCAAGAAGGACATCGCGGACCTCCACAACACTGCGCCTGCGAAATGGTCCGCCCTGCCCGGCATCCCGAAAAGTGCCGCCACCGGCTGGCTCGATGAGTTTGGCAGTTCCCGGTTGCCTGAACTGGTGAAACGGGCCGTCGAGAACAATCCCAGCCTCAAGGCCACCGGCGCGCGTGTGGAGCAGGCGCGGGCGCTGATGATGCAGGCTGGCGCTGGATTGTTCCCCACGCTTTCGTCCACCGGCAGCGCCAGTCGCACGCAAAGCCCCGGAGACCAGCGTTTCTCCGGGATCAACGCCATCGCCAACCGCTTCAACGGAAACTACCTCAATATGAGCTGGGAGATCGATTTCTGGGGACGCGTGGCAGACACCCGGCGTGCCTCCAAGGCAGGTGCCGAGGCCGCTGAGGAAGACTGGCATGCCGCGCGACTTTCCCTCGCCGCAAACATCGTTCAAACCGCTGTCACCCTTGCCGAGGCCGAAACGCTGCTCGCGCTCGCGCAAAGCAACGTCGCCACGCGCAAAGTGCAGCTTGGTATTCTCGAGCGTCAACTCGATCGCGGCATTGATCCCGAACGTGCGGCGCTCGATGTCACTCTCAGCCGCGCGGACCTCGCACGAGCAGAATCCACCGTGCAGCAACGTCGCGCCAGCGTGGATGCCACCCGGCGCACGCTCGAAACACTTCTCGGCGGCTATCCTGCCTCGATCGAACGCGGCATCGGCACCCTGCCCTCGCTCAAACGCGGCATTCCTGCCGGGCTGCCTTCGGAAATGCTGCTGCGCCGTCCGGATTTGCGCGCAGCGGAGCGTCGTCTTGCCTCATCGCTCGCCAGCGAGAGCGCTGCTAAGAAGGCCATGCTGCCCAGCATTCGTCTCACCGGTTCCGCAGGCCGAACCTCACAGGAAATCGAGCAGTTGATCCGGCCCGAGTCCGCCATTTGGAACATCGGCAGCCAGGTGGCGCAGACTTTGTTCCAGGGCGGTGCGTTGAAGGCCGGTGTTGATCTTCAACGCGGACGCTACCACGAATTGCTGCAAACCTACGCCGCCGGTGTTCTCACCGCCTTCCGCGAAGTCGAAACAGCGCTCGCCGCCGAGCAATTCCTCCTGCAACAGGAAGCAGCACTCGAACGTGCTGCAGAGGAGGCAGAGCGCGCCGAGCAACTCGCCCTCAGCCAGTATGAAAAGGGCCTGAGCGAGGTGCTCACGCTTCTCGACACACGCCAGCGCGCCTTCGACGCGCGCAGCACGCTGACCAGCGTCAAAGCCCAGCGCCTGCGCAACCGCGCCGCCTTGCATCTGGCGCTCGGCGGCGAATTCTGAGACGAGTCCGGATGGTCACTTCATCAACTCTGCCAGCTTCGGACCAATCGCATCGGCCCAGATCTGATAACCGGCGGGGGCGAGGTGCAGGAAGTCAGGCATCACGGTCTTGTCGAGCTTGCCGTCGGTGACGGGGAATTTGCCGCCGATGTCGAGATAGAAGATGTTTTTGCCATCATCGAGTTTGGAGATGATCGCGTTGACCTGCTTCAACTTGTCATTTTGCGCGTTGAGCTGGCCATCAGGCTTGCTGCCACGCGGGAAAACGGCCAGCAGGAGGATTTTTGCCTGCGGCTGCTTGGCGCGGATGGTTTCGACGATGGCAGTGACACCCTTCGCGATGCCTTCAGCGGGATCCTGGCCGGAGTTGTTTGTGCCGATCATCAAAACGCATGCCTTGGGCTTGATGCCTCCATCAAGCTCGCCGTTCTGAATGCGCCAGAGCACGTGCTGCGTGCGGTCGCCGCCTATGCCGAAGTTCGCTGGCTCGTATTGTCCAAAAGCCTTGGCCCAGACATCCTTGCCGCTGCCTGCCCAACCTGCGGTGATCGAATCGCCAAGGAACACGAGCTGTGCCTTGCCCTCCTTCGCAATGCTCACAAACTTTTCATGCGAGGCGATGAAGGCCGCGTTGGGCTTGCCATCCGGCCCCATCTTCGGTGCCGCGACATCCGGCTGCTGCGGCGGCAATTGCACCGCAGGAGCAGCCGGTTTCTTGGCAGGAGCCGGTGTTTGCGCCTGAACGGCGGCAGTGACGATCAGGAGAACTGAGAGAGCGAGTGATGTGATTTTCATGCGCGAGGATTCTGAGAGGTTGGCTGTGAGATGGCAATGCGAAAAACGCGAGGCTTCGCAGCGTTGCCCCATTGGTGAAAAAACAATGAGCAGCCAGTTCCTGGCTGCTCATCGAATTCGTTGCGTGATGGAGAAGCGATTTACTTCTTCTGCAGCGGCGCGGTTTCCGCACCCGCAGGCACTTTGTCCGCGGGCACCAGCTTCCACAGGGCGCCGCGCTCGCTGGTGTAGGGATCGACAGGGCCGCCGTAGTTGGCGGTGGCGTGGGTGAGGTAGAGGTTGCCTTCGCTGTCAAAACCGCTGCCCGTGGGACGCAACGCGGTGTCGAGGTCGAGCAGTTCCTGCATTTGATACTTGTCGCCGTCCTTGGCGATGCCCCAGATCTTGCCACTGCCCCAGTCGGCGCAGAAGTAGATGCCTTCGAGGCTCTTGTTCACCTTGCTGCGGCTGACGCCGATGTTGATCACGCAATTGCCCTGATCGACATGGCTGTATTCAGCGACGGGAAGCACGCCGACGTGCGGATTGTCCTTGTCCGTTTCCAACGGGAAGGTGTGGGAACCGCACATGAACTTCCATCCGTAGTTCTCGCCGCCTTTGCTGCCCGCGGGCTGCATGTTGATCTCTTCCCAGTGGTTCTGGCCGATGTCAGCGATCCAGAGGTCGCCAGTCTTCGAGTCAAAGCTGAAGGTCCAAGGATTGCGGAGACCGTAGGCCCAAATTTCAGGCCGTGCCTTCGGGTGAATCTTCGAGAACGCCAGTTCGGTGACACCGAACAGTGTCATCTGCTGCGGCAGCGTGATGAACGGATTGTCCTTCGGCACGCTGTAGTTGCGGTCGGGTGTGGTGTTGTCCACGTCGATGCGCAGCATCTTGCCCATGTGCGTGTGGAGATCCTGGCCGGCGCTGATCACGTCGCCCTCCCAGCCGCCATCACCGCTGCCGATGTAAAGATAACCGTCGGGACCGAAGGCGATCTGGCCGCCGTGGTGGTTGCAGTAGGGGAAGTCGAGCTGCATGAGCACCTTGATGCTGTCCATGTCGGCCTCATCGGGCTTCTTGGCCTTCGCCTTGACCTCGCAGATCAAGGACGCGCCGTTGAACCACATGTCAGCGTAGCAGAAGAAGATGCGGCCGTTCTCCTTGAACTTCGGATGGAAGGCCACGCTGTAGAGACCGAGTTCGAGGAAGGAACTGATGGTCTTGTCCTTGATGTCGAGGAAGGGCTTCTTGTTCACCTTGCCGTCCTTGACGATCTGGATCACGCCCGGGCGCTCGCAGACGAACAGACGTCCGGTTCCATCCGGCGCACCGGCGACGGCAACGGGATCAACGAGGCCGTCCGCCACCTTCACGAGGGCGATGGACGGGTTGCCGGGCAGTTTGCCACCAGGCTGGATGGTTTGTGCCGGCAGGGCGAGAGGCAGCGCGAGAGCTGCTGCGAGGAGTGCGGTTGGTGTTTTCATGGCAGGGAGCGGCGAGGTTATGAGGCCGCGAAAAATGAGGCAAGCCTGAAATACGCATGTTGTGCAGTTCTCTGTTCACCGTTCGCTGTTCCCAAGCCGCAGAAGGCCGAAAACCAGGATCAAAAACACGCTGGCGGCCTCATTTGGCCTCTGGCAGCATCGCGCCATGCGCTCGCTGCTCCCATTCGTCCTGTTCCTCCTATTCGTCTCATCCCTCCGCGCTGAGCCCGACTTCCCGCTCACCGAGGACTCCAAACCGCAGCCGAACGTGCTGAAGGGCACGATGATCAAAGACACCTACACCGCGAAGGAAGGCAGCGTCTTCCCCGGCACGCAGCGCGAATACCAGATCTACCTGCCCGCCGGCCACGACAAATCAAAGCCAGCAGCCTTCATGGTCTTCCAGGACGGCGTCATCTATCAGGCGCCCGTCGTCTTCGACAATCTCATCGCGAAGAAGGACATCCCGCCGCTCGTCGGCATCTTCATCAAACCCGGCGTCGTTCCCGCCGCGAGTGACAACGCCCTGCCGCGTTTCAATCGCAGCTACGAATACGACAGCATCACGCCCACCTACTCGCAGTTCCTCATCGACGAGTTCCTGCCTGCCATCGAGGCCAAACACGGCCTCCAACTAAGCACCGATCCGAATCACGCCGCCATCGCTGGCAACAGCAGCGGCGGCATCTGCGCCTTCATGGCCGCATGGCATCGTCCGGATCGCTTCCGCCGCGTGTTCACTGGCGTTGGCACTTACGTTGGCATCCACGGCGCCGATCAACTGCCCGTCCTCGTCCGCAAATTCGAGCCGAAGCCGCTCCGCGTTTTCCTCCAGAGCGGCACCGGTGACAACAACCTCTACTGCGGCGACTGGTGGATGGCCAACCAGATGATGGAACGCAGCCTCACCTGGGCCGGCTACGACGTTAATCACGCTTGGGGCGAAGGCGGTCACAATCAAAAGCACGCCTCTCAAATCTTCCCCGATGTGATGCGCTGGCTCTGGCGCGACTGGCAGACGAACATTGAGGTCAAAGCGAATGCAAAAGGCGAGTCGAAGTGGAAAGGGTATGAGGTGGTGGGGGATGGGGAGTGGATGGAATACAAGTCCGACGCCAAACATCCTAGGTGGGAGCACCTTTGTCCAAACTCAGATGGTGATGTGCTTGCTTGGAGTTCTGGTGGTTCCCCCTGGGAGTTTGGTCTTTTTCCACAGTCAGGGAAATCCGGTTTTTTGAAGCCACCACTCGCTGACGTTAGAGCAGCAACGTGGGCAAAAGACAATGTATTGGTGCTTCTGAATGGCGAGGCCGACAAATCAAACGGGCATCTCGAACTCTTCAAGTTTTATCCGGATGGCTCACTCAAAAAATGGGCGCACGGCATCGGTGGATATCCAGACAACATGGTGATGACCTTTGATGGAAGGCTTTACTGTTCCGATCATAGCTGGTTGGCATGTGTGAAACCCAACGGAGAGGTGATTGATGCAGCTGGCGAGACGGACGTGTATCTCTCTCAGTTTGCTCTTTCTCCCGATCAAACACAGCTTTACTCGGTTTCATCTGCTGATGGCAGCATCGGGAGCAGACCACTGCTGCCGGATGGAACAGTTGGCAGGGAACAAAACCGTTTCTATAAGCTGGAAGGTCAATCTCGTGCATCCGGCCTCTGCGTGGACACCAACGGCTGGCTCTACGTCGCCACGGCGCTCGGCATCCAAGTCTGCGACCAAGCTGGACGCGTGAACTTCATTATGCCGACGCCGGAGTGGCCGTACGATGTCTGTTTCGGCGGCAAAGACCTCAGCGAGCTGTTCATCGCCTGCGGCGACACGATTTACAAACGCCCGACCAAGGCCAAGGGCGTCGCCAGCGGTCAGCAGGCACCGATCAAGCCGCCGCCACCAAAGCTCTGATGGAGCGCCTGCGTCCCGCATGCTGTTTTCCTGTGCCTCGTGGAAAGTAGTCCATCATTCTCACGCCACCTCATCTGGTCAGCGCAGACCTCTCCATTTGCGAGCCTGCTGGTAGCGCTCAACGCTTGCGTCGCGATGAGAAAATGACAATGCACCCCGGATTGACCATCCGCATGCGAGCCGTAAGCTCGCTCATCAACCCCTGACTTCCTATGAAGCACATCGTTCTTCTCTCGCTTCTTGCCATTGCTCGTATCGCTCCCGCCAATCCGGAGATCGCCACCATCATCGACCAGGAATACGGAGCAGCCACATCCGAAGGCATTCTGTTGCTGCAGTCCGCACCCAGTGCAGGTGAACCAGATCAGTGGTCGGTCTATGCTCGCGATCCTTTCCGCCCCGGCGAACTGGTGCGCGCTGTGCTGACACTGGAAAACCGCAGTTGGGCGCCCAAGGCGAATGGCGCGGGTTCAAAACTGCTCAGCCGTGTGCCACCGCAGACCATCGCCTTCAACCGCATCCGTTTCCGCACCTCTGACGCGCGCAAGATCGCGCAGCAGAATGCCACGCTCGCCAAAACAAACTTCGTCATGGTGCAATACCAGCTCGCCGCCAACGCCAGCACGGGAGCACCGGAGTGGGGGCTTGCGCTGCAGGACACCAACGGAGCCGAGGTTGGCTTCATCGTCATCTCGGCAGAATCGGGTGTCGTCATCCACCAGCAGTGGAGCAATGGCGCCAACGACGTGTCCTTCACCGCACCACCAGGCTCCCGCGGCGAAAAGGCGGCCGATGATGTCCGCCGCACGGCGCGGCGCGCCTGGGAATGGACCGGTGACACCGGGCTTGAAGTTGGCCGGTTCTTCAAACGGCTGTTTCGTCCGGAGTGATGCAGATCACTCGCGCCGGATTGCCTCTGTGAGTTTCCCACGCACGGCGCTCGAAACCGCGACGACGCACGTCACTATTCCAAAGCCTGCCACAGCCACGATCAATTCGACGAGAAAAACCACCGGCAGTCCGCCGCCGCTGCTGAGCAACTGCGGAATGACCGCCAGGGCGGCGGTCGCCACTCCCAGCACCACTCCGAGCACAAGCAACACGCCATGCTCCCCGAGTATCATGGTGCGCAACGCCCCGGACTCGAAACCCAGCGCCTGCATGAGACCAAGCTCACCACGGCGTTCCAACACATGACGCGCGATCAGCACGCCGATGCCCGCAGTGCCCAGCAACACGCCCAAACCACCCAGAACGGTAAAAATGCCGATGTAGGTGTTCTGCACGCTCAGAAACAATTCGAGCCGCTGTTTGGCCGGTTCGAGCGCCAGACCTCGTTGTTCGAGCTGCCGTGTGAGATGGGCTGCGAGTTCAGCCTGCTGCCCCGGCTTTGTGTCGATGAGGAAAAAACGGTAGCCCGCCGCGTCCGGGTATTTCGCCAGGAAAGACCGCTCGCTGATGATCATCTTGCCCTGCAGCACGGATCCCGCGAGCAAACCGACGATCTTCACATGAAACGTGCGTCCGCTGGAATCCTGATAGTCCAGCGTGTCGCCAACGCCCTTGCCCAGGCCCCACATCGCGGTCGCCTGATCGGCGATCGCGGTCACGGTGGATGCGTCGTTGAGTTTGTCCCAGGAACCCGAAGCGAAGGTGAAGCAACCTTTGAGTTTCGCAGGATCAACACCGACCAGCAATGGCTTCTGCGCACGATTCAGGTTCAGGCAGCTTGCGTCATCGCCTTCTTTGACGCGAAACGGCACGATGCTGGCCTGCGGCATGAGTTTCTCATCGAGCCCGAACGCCTCCCTCCCCGTCTTTGAGTTGAGATCCTCGTAAACTGGCAGGGACGACTCACCGATCAATGCAAAGCCACCGGTGCCCGATTGGCGTTGGGTCTCGTCCCCGGCGTCCATGCGGAAGGCGTTCACCGCCACCACGAGGAAGATACCCCCTGCCATCATACCGATCACCGCGAGACTCCGAGACGGACGCCGCGACACATTGCGCGAGCCGATCTGCCACAAGGAACGCGCCAGCCCGCCGCTGCCACGCCGCATCCATGTGCGCAAGAATAACAAACCCGCGATCATCAGCAGCATGCCGGAACCAAAGAACATTCCAGCCACCGCCTCGGGATTAGTCATGAAAAATCCGCCGACCAGCAATGACACCGCCGTCAATGCGAGCAGGGGCACCAGCATCGAGCGTCGCACCTCATTCACGGGAGCAAGGCGCTCGCTCCATGAACCGGCCAGCAGCTCACGTGGAGGAATTTGAAAGAGCCTCCGGCTGGCCAGGAACAAAGTCAGCAGCACCACGACGAGAGTCATGCAGGCTGCATTGAAAATCGTGCCAAAACTCGCGCTGAACACCAACGGCAGGCCCTGCGTGGCACCATGCCACACATGGGCAAGCCCGTGCAGAGCCGCCGACGTGTAAGCCACGCCGCCCAGCACACCCAGGGCGATGCCCGCCAGCGCGATCACGCCCGCCTCCATTAACCATGCCCGGCGCACCATGCTCTGTGACCATCCCACCGCCATCAACAAACCGAGTTGCGTCGCGCGGCGTTCCAACGTGAACAGAAACAACAGCGCCGCAAAGACGAGCGCCGCGGCGATCAAAAACATGCTCAAGCCGATGAACAGGCCGCCAAAATCCACGCTACCCTGCGCCGCCGCACCCGCTTCATTTTTGAAATCACGCGGCACCAAACTGATGTCGGACAAATTCAACCGCAGGGCGAGAGCGTTTGCCTTTGCCTCGGCCGTCTGTCCTTCGTCCGCCATGCGAATGGCGGTGAGGTCGCCAAACCGGTTCGACCAAAGTTTTTGCGCCGCTGCGAGCGTGATGAAGCCCTTTGGCGTGCCTTTGTACTCGTCCCAATACTCCTCGTCCTTGTCGCGGATGGCCTTCATGTCCATCGGAATGCCCGGTTCCCAGTCGCGGCAGTTGTCCACGTCGGAAACTCCCGGAAAGTCCGGTGTCCATGCCTTGCTGACCATGGGATCGTCCATCGGGATGATTTTCCCAACCTTGAACTTCGCTTCCTGCTGCTTCAACTCGCGCCCGAGACCGACGACGAAAAATTTCAAGGTCACCTCGTCACCAACGGCCAGATTCTGGTCGTCGGCGAGCCACTGGGTGATCGTGATCTCGTCATCCTTGCCACGTCCAACGCCTGTGATCATCGAGTAAGGCGTGCCTCCCTTGGCCGAGGTGATGCCGTTTACGAGATAGGTCAGCACACCGTGGGCACCTTTGAATCCCATCAGTTTCTCCGCCACGCCGCTGCTGATGAAGACGCGGCTGGTGCTGAGTTCCCACTCCTTGGCCTTCCCTGCCACGCGTTTGAGTTGAAGCGCGAAATCTTCCAGCGTGCGCTGCTCCTCAAACCGTGCGCGCAACGCATTGAATTGAGGATGGAGCAGTGTGTTGACGCGTCCGTCCATCTCCAACTGGGTTTGCAAGTCCGCCAGCCCCACAAACACCGTGTCGGATGGAATTTGCGACGCCAGGAGCTGGAAGGTCCCAAACTCTTCCGCGCTCACGATTTTGGCGACGGTCCGGCGCAGCGACACATCCTGGTTCGTGCTGCCAGAGAGCGGCGCGTCACGCGAAATCGCGCTCGGACGCTCCAGACGCACCAAAACCGTGCCGCCCTCTTTCACATCAAGTTTCCTCGCCAGCGACTCGTTGATGGCAACGGATGATTTGTCGAAGACAGTCACCTTGCCGCTGGTGCTCAGCCGCCAAAACCTCTCGTCCACACCCAGCACCTGGGCGCCATTCACACGCGTCTGGCCGTTCGCTGTGCTCGCTGAACCCGTGGCGACGATCAGCGGCGTGGCATTTGTCTTGCGTGCCAGGCCTTCGGTGAACCATTGGTCGCCTCCCACCACGCCGCCCTCCACCTTGCCGAGTCGCAGTGCGGCGACGCGGCGCAGGCTTGCGCGCACGGAATCACCCACGAGAAGCGAGCCGGTGAGAATCGTCGCAGCGAGGAAGGTGCCAAACAGCAGCCCGAGGTGGCTGCGCCAGTAATGGCGTGCCGACTGCAGGACATAATCCTTCAGTTTCATGAGAGCATGCCTTCGTGAATCGTCATCACCCGGTCCATGCGATCTGCCTGGGCGCGGTGATGGGTGACCATGACCAGAGTGACACCGTTGCTCTTCTGCAATGTCAGCAGAAGCTCGGTCAAGGCAGCGGCATTCGCCTCATCGAGCGCTCCTGTGGGTTCATCCGCCAGAATGAGCCGTGGCTGGTTGATAAGCGCACGCACGAACGCCACTCGTTGCCGTTCACCACCAGAAAGCTGGGCGGGCTTCCAACTCATGCGATCCTTGAGACCCACCTCCTCGAGAAGCGCGACGGCACGTTGTTGTGCGTCGGCTGGTGGGGATTTGAGGGCGAGCGTGGGCAGCAACACATTCTCAAGCACCGAGCACTGTGGCATCAGGTGATGAAGCTGGAAGATGAATCCGATCTTCTGGCTGCGGAGAGCAGCAAGCTGCTTCGGCGTGCTCCGGGTCAAATCGTCGTCCTCGAAGAGATAAGTGCCCTCATCGGGGAGATCAAGCGTGCCGAGGATGTTGAGCAGCGTGCTCTTGCCGCAGCCGGAAGGGCCCACGATGGCCAGCGACTCTCCTGCTGAAATGCCCAGAGTGATGCCGCGCAGCACAGGCACGCTCGCTCCACTTCCCGGATCAAAGTAGGACTTGGTGATGTTGGTGAGCTGGATGAGTGGCATACGCTTGGGTCACGCTGCTTCGACGAGGCGCCAGCGCTTTGCTTTGAATTCGTGGCGAGGCAGGGTTTCCGGCTCGGCAATCCGGACTGGAATGCGCAGTGAAAAGGTGTCGCGCAGCTTTGCCTCAAGCTTCTTCAACATCTGCTTGGCGACGTTGCCGTCCATTTCGATGACCAGTTCGATCTCATCCATCGCATCCACCTTGCGTTGCTCCACCATGAACTCGATGACTTCGGGAAACTGCCGCACGACCGCCTCGACCGCGCTGGGGTAAATGTTCACACCACGCACGACGACCATGTCGTCAACACGGCTCAGGATGCCGCCGTCGAGCACCAGCCGGCCCCGGTCCGTTTTCTTGCGCACCCAGTCGCCAGTGCGATAGCGCAACAGCGGGCAGGAAGTACGGTCCAGAGTGGTCAAAACCAGCTCGCCACACTCACCATCTGCCACTTCCTTGCCAGTCGATGGATTCACTATCTCGGCGAGATAGGCTTCCTCCATCACAATGAGGCAGCGCGGCATGTCTTCCACCTCGTAACTCACGGGGCCGACCTCCGTCATGCCGTGATGGTCAAAGACGCGCGCATCCCAGAGTTTTTCGAGCCGCTCACGCACCTCCGGCACGCTGCCGCCCGTCTCGCCTGCGACGATGATCTTGTTGATCCGCAGGCTCATGCGCTCCACGCCCGAGACTTCGCCGATCATCTCACCGAGACGCAACGCATAGGTAGGCGTGCAGCACAGCACCGTGGCACCGTAACGAGCCATTGCCTCCAATCGTGCCTGGCTGGACAATCCACCGGTCGGGATCACAAGGAAATCCTTCGCCGCCGCCTCATACGCCGTCCAGAAACCAAGAAACGGGCCGAACGAAAACGCGAAGAAAAGGCGGTCGCGGCCTTTGACGAGGCCGGCGGCATCAAACACGCGCTGCCAGCACTTCAGCATGCCATCCCAGCTCTCCGACGTGTCCACCCAGGCCATGGGCTGGCCCGTGCTGGTACCGCTGGTCTGGCAGAAGCGCGTGTAATGATTGGTCGGCTTGGTCAGCATCGATCCGAACGGAGGATGCGCCACCCGGTCCGCCAGAAGGTCATCCTTGGTCGTGAACGGCACCTGCGCGATGAAATCCTCGATGCGATTCAACCGGCTGACCTTCAGCTCCCATTCGTGAATCTTTTTGCCGTAGTAACTGTCCGTGGTGGCCAAATTGAGCACAATAGACCTCAGCTTGCGCCATTGGTTGGAGCGCAAGCGCACGCGGTCGATCAGTGGGGGACCGTCTGCCATGAAGCAGACATGGCGAGGCATGCCACGGGGTCAAGCAACGCGCACGATACTTCGAGAATGTGGCGCCGTCCCCGACGGTCCATTTGACTTAATGCTCAATGCGCCGCACATCAATGCGTTGCATCAGCAAATGCTGGTGGCCGGGCGCCACCTCGACGAAATCCTCGCCTGCGTTTGCCGCCTCGATGCACAAAAACTCGGGATAGGCTTCGTCGGGGAGGTCGGCCAGCCGCTTGGATTTTTCGATCCACGGATTCCACACCACCGTCGAGAGGCTGCCACCTTTTTCGAGAATGATCTCGCGCCCCCATTTCGGGTCATGGACGATGATCGTGGCGTCGGAAGCGTACAGGCGGTCCACTTCCTGATCAATGACCACCGGCCCATGCTGCGGCCGTTTGTCAGGCGAGAGGCGGCCTTCCACGTACTGCGTGCCGTGCAGGCCATGGATGCTGATCTGGCTCACGTCTTCGACATTGAGGTAAGTGTGCAACGCCCCGGTCATTTTCCACGGCACATCGCCCGTGTTGGCGACTTGCAGCGTGACTTCGAGATGCGCGCCCATGCGTACATGCAAACGTGCGTTGAAAGCATGCGGCCAAAGCGCCATCGTCGCGGCGGAATCAGCGATTTTGAGCACGAGTTCGACTTCAGCGTCACTTTCGCGTGCTGCATCGACTTCCCACGGCATCTGGCGCACGAAACCATGCGCTGGCTTGCCCGAATCCGACGGGTGCGGACCAAACCACGGCCAGCAGACCGGAATGCCGCCGCGAATGGGTTTCCCCGTTTCAAAAATCGCCTCGGAACTCATGTAGAGCACCGGATCGTGCCCCTCCGGCATCCATTCCATCACATGCGCGCCGTTCAGCGCGATGCGGCCGCTCGCGGCGGCGTGGTTGATGACAAGGATGGGATAACCAGCGGGTTCCTCAATGAGCGTAACGGAGGGCGGGAGGTTCATGCGCGCCCATTCATATCCTGAAGCTTGCAGGCAGCAACTCGCCCATCGTCATCGCCACCGGTTTTCCGTCCCGCAAGAACCAGATGGTGGCCTCTGGAGTCGCAAACTCGGCCATTACCTGCCTGCAAGCTCCGCAGGGAGGAAACTCCTGCCCCAACGCCACCACGGCGAGCGTGGCGATCCTCATTTCCGGCCCTTCTTCGGACACGGCGTGGAAAATCGCATTGCGCTCCGCACAGATCGTCAGCCCGTAACTCGCGTTCTCCACATTGCAGCCGGTGAAAAGCCCGCCGCGCTCGGTGAAGACGGCACAACCGACCTGAAAATTTGAATACGGCGCATACGCCTTCGCGGCAATGGCCTTGGCATGATCGAGGAGGTCTATTGGCGCTGTCATGAGGACGGGTTGAATCAGTGCGGGGCGAAAGGAGGAGTCGCAATCATTATCGGCAGGCCGGTCAATGGCAAGGTCCGCATCCATCAGGATGGTTACGTGATCGTTGCCCCGACGTTCGAGGCATTTGGTATTGACGGGGAGATACACAAAGCTGATGTCCGCACCCCGAAGTCATCTTTTATGAGACGAGGTCATACGCAGATGGTGGGCTGCCCATCTTCAGAAAGAGGCCGTGCCACCATGACGTTGGCGCCGTGAAGTTGGTTTTTCACATAGCATGCATCAGGACAACATAGCATACCGGCCTGACATTGACGGGCTCCGTGCCGTTGCAGTTTGCTGTGTCATTTTTTATCACGCCGGATCAGGCTTCCCGGGTGGTTTTGTTGGTGTGGATGTCTTTTTTGTCATCTCCGGCTTTCTGATCACGCGCTTAATTCTTCGCGATCTGGACAGAAACGTGTTTTCCCTGGCAGAGTTTTGGGAGAGACGCATTCGCCGGATATTTCCTGCTCTTCTGACCGTGACTGTTGCATCCTTGGTGGCGGGGTGGTTTCTGCTGATGCCGGATGCGTATCAGTCTTTCGGCAGATCCGTCGCGGCGCTCGTCCTTTTGAGTTCCAATTTTCATTTCTGGCGCGAAGCCGGTTATTTTGATGCCGCCGCGGAGTCAAAGCCATTGCTTCACACATGGTCAATTGCTGTCGAGGAGCAGTTCTATTTGTTGATGCCCTTCGTGCTTCTGTTTATTGCACGAGGACAGCACCGTCAGCGGGTGTTCCTGTTGCTTTGTGGCGCTGGATTTGTGAGCTTGTTTTTTAACATATTGGAAGTGCGGCGCCATCTGTTCTCCGCTTACTACCTGTTGCCGGCCAGGGCATGGGAGCTTTGCGCGGGCGCACTGCTGGCCTTTACTTCGGAGTGTGGCTTGATTGCGAAACGATGCATGAGGGAACTGGGGGCGGCAGTTGGGCTTGGACTAATCCTGGTCCCTGTCTTCATCTATGACAAGGCAACCCCGTTCCCTGGCTTCTTTGCCCTGCCTCCCGTAATTGGGGCTTTTTCCCTCATTTTTGTGGGGATGCACGAACGATGCTCAATCGTTAATCGCATGCTCTCCTGGCGTCCTTTGGTGGCTGTCGGCCGCATTTCATATTCGTTATACCTTTGGCATTGGCCGTTGCTGGCTTTTGCGAAATATCAGTCGGCAGGGCCTCCCCCCTTTAAAATCCGGATTTTTCTAGTCGCGGCCTGTTTTGTTCTGGCAGTGATTTCATGGCGTTTTGTGGAGGAGCCTTTTCGCCGGCGAAAGTCGATTTCTTCGCGTCCTCGTGTCTTCATCGCAACGGGCATGGCCTTGGTCGTTTTGCTCAGCAGCGGCTTGCTTGTTTATTTTAGCGAGGGTTTCGCTGCAAGATTCACATCTCAGGCGCAACTTTTCGCGGCCACAGGAAAACGAAATGAAAAATATGTCGTCGAATTGGAAGCGCGTGACATACCGAAGAACCTGGCTCGCCTGGGACATCCCGGTGCCCATCCTGATCTTCTTGTATGGGGTGACAGTCATGCGATGTCCATTCTTGCTGGCATCGACGAACTTGGCAGTGAGATGGGTGTCACTGTGTTCGCCGCCACGCATTCCAGCACGGCCCCCTTGTACGGATGGTCAGATCCAAACGGACGAGACCTGCGTGAGCGTGCAGCTCCTTTCACGACTGCGGTAATGGATTATATCCTGTCCCACAAAGTCCCGGCGGTACTGCTTCACTGTTCATGGGAGACTTATCTCACCCATGACCAAGGCTCGACAGACCAGCTTTTCAAGACTGTGGACATGTTGCATGCAGCCGGGGTCATTGTTTACTTCATGAGGGATACGCCCTGCTTTGCATATCATCCCCCAAGCGCTGTCGTGCAATACAGCAGAAGAGGCGAGGACATGGCACACCTGGGCAAGACCGTGGCCCAGTATGAGGCTGAGAACTCTCATGCAGACTCTGTCCTGCCACAGCTCAGAGAGCGAGGCGTCACGGTTCTTGACCCCTTGCCGGTCTTTCTGGCAAGAACCCATTCAACGGTGATTCTTCCGTGCGATGCTGACGGGTTGTTCTACAGTGACTCCGCACACATAAGCCCTCATGGGGCGCGAATGTTGAAGTCTCTATTCGTTGACATGTTTCAGTCCATCAATGCCATCAAAAAGGGCCAGGGACAGTAGTCGTCTGCAAATCAGACAGACGGCCAAAAAACAGTCGATCTGTAAGAAGACGTGACGGACAAAGGCAACCACCCGGCGCGCCATAAAATCACCGATTCAGATCAGGACTTGCGGGAGCAACAGGCTTGGGCTCCTCCTTCATCAAACCAGCTCGAATGAGCTGCTGTTTCGCTTTGTCGGCATTGAGGCCGCCAACCGGAAGGTCGAAGCCGAGCATGTCGCCGTTCGGTGTGAAGCCGTGGCCGTCGGCATCGACGTAGATCGGGTTGTTGTAGGCACAGGGACGCATCTTGGCGTAATCGCTGGTGCCAAAGCAGGTCTTCTCGTCGCCGTCCTCGTCGATGGCGACGACGATGAGATGCGCGTCATGCTGGAGCGGCACGTGAATTTTCTCGTCAAACTTCACCACGCCGTCCTTGAACATCTTGGGATGCGTCTTGCGCGTGAAGTTGAGCTTCGGATCGGGACGCGAGTTCACCAGCACCTGCACGCGATCGATGTCCATCCAGTTCGTGCACTGCACACGCACTTTGAGATCAATGCCACCCGTCGCGCGATCGTCGTCACCGGCGATTTTGCCGTTTTGCGTGGTGACTTCGAGGAACGGACCCGTGCTGAGCACGATGTGGCCGGCCTTCGCATGGGGGGAAAGTTCCGCCCAGTCGATCTTCGCCGGTTCGTCGGTGCTCGATGGCAGGTAGCAGCGCCAGCAGCCGACGCCGTTGCCATAAACGCTGTGCGCATCGGCCACACCGACTGCGGTGACACGCAATCCTTGATTCAGGAGCTGACGCCACACGAATTCGCGCGTCACGCTCACCTTCATCGCAAGTGATCCCGGCGGACGGCTCACGCTGAACGGCGATTCGGCCAGGATGTTCGTCCCCGGGCCATTTTCGCTCTCCGAGCCGTCAATCATATCACCGACACCGACGAAGCCGCCGTCTGCCACTCCATCGCTATCACGGTCGATGAACATGTTGCTCAGATCGGGATGGTTGAACTGAATCCAGCGGTCGGCGCGCTCGCCCTGCCAGCGGCGCAGCGTGATCGCCGTGATGCGCGGATCATCATTCCAAACGGGAGCGCCGCCGTCCTGCTTGAGCGGATCAGGCTCGAAGGGGAACGAATTGAAGTGCTGGCGGCTGCCGGTGAGTTCGATGCCCTTGACCGTCTTGATGTGATTTTCGAGGCCAAGCGCCTTGATCGTCGGCTCCCAGTCGTAAAGGCGGTTGTGTTCGGTCGTCGGCGTGAATTCGAGATGCTCGGCGGCAATGTTGATGATGCGGCCGTCCGTGTCGCACACGTTGTCACCGCTTGGCGTGCTGTGATTGTGGAAGTCGGCGCTGATCCAGCCCTTGGTGTCAACAAGGCGCCTCAACGTGCCTTTGAAGTCCACCAGTTGTCCAGGCTCCAGGGTGATTTCCCGTTCAAGGTGGCTGTATTCCGGCCCGCGCACGACGACGACGCGGTATTTGCCTGGTGGAAGCTGCTGCGTGAAGTGACCGTTCTCGCTGTGGTACTGGTCCACGCAGCCATGCGCACGATGCTTCGGGCCGAGATTAAGCTTCGGAGCGTCCTTCTCCAGCGGCGCGAAGTGTGCTTTGCAGGGAATGGCTTTGCCAGTGTCATCGCTGATGGCGAAGCGGATGCCTGCGGCGTTCTGCATCGTGACTTTGGGAGCCTGCGTGGTGCCTTCGGCGACCGTGAGGCTCACTTTCGCGTCTGAACGGCCCAGATCAGTGATCTGAAGCTCCACCGGTCCCAAAGGCAGCTTCAGTGTGTAGTTGCCGTCAGCGTCTGGATAGGCTGTGAGGGTCTTGTTGCCATCCGGCACGAGGATTGAGGCGGTGGCAATGCCCTTGCCATCCGCGCCAACAATTCGCCCGGTCACGGTTCCAACTTTCACACCTTTGACTGAACGAAACTCTCCCACGGCTTGCGCAGGCGAGGTGCCGACGGCCATGAAGCGCGAAAGGACGACTTCCTTCCCGGGAGCCAGCTCCAAGGTGTCTTGAACGTTGTTTGCACCAATGACATTAAGCGTGCCGACCACGTAACCGCATTTGTGGGCGGGGTTGATGGCATCCATCCAGAACATGCCGTCACTGGTCAGGCCGGAGCTTTCGAAGCGGGCCGTGTCCGCCTTCGTGTTCGTCGTCTGCGGCTTGTCGGTCTCATTGCGCAGCACCGTGGTGATGAAGACACCCTGGACGCCGTCTTTGACGCGATACTCGTGGCGCTTGAACACGCCGCCGTTTTTCGCTGCGGTGGTGACGGACTCGACGGCTGCAGTTCCGTCCTCCTTCACGTTTGCAATCTTCACATAACTGACCGGACCATGGCCGCAGGGGCTGTGGATGACGAGCTGGTCGTTGCTGGCACCACGGAGCGTCAAATCGTAAATCGCACCCGGTGTCACACCATCCTCGCCGTAAAACGTGCTCATGTTTGCGCGGCGGTTGGGCGCATTGTGGGAGATTACTGCCTCCACCTTGTCGTTGCGCAGCACAAAGTCGCCGAGGATGCCATCGGCCTCCTTCCCTTTGGGCAGCTCGGTTTCACGACCGAGGGCGGCCTCAAACACCTCCGCTGCTGATAATGACGAAGCGAGGACGAGGAGAAAAAAGAGGGTTGGTTTCATGTTTGACGTGCGGCTTGTAGCAAACGCCACTCACGGAGTCACTCTTTGAATCACGCAAAAATTTGGTTTTCACATCCACCAGGGGCAACGCAACGATTCCGTTTCGCGAATGCCATGCCGGCATCCTTGACGATCATCTGCATTGTCGGTAATAGAGCTGCCTCATGAAAACTCGCCTTCTTTCCCTCCTGTCCTGCGCGGCAATCGGTGTCACCCTCAGCCAATGCGTCGTTCCAGCCAACAACGACGGCAGCGCCTCTGCTCCATCCGGCTCCGCCTCAGGTGATGGAACCATCAAGCCGGGCATGACCAAGGCCCAGGTCGTCGCTGTGTGGGGCGAGCCTGACGAAAAGAAGCCAACCTCTAGTGGCGAGCTATGGCGCTGGTCCCAGCAGGGCTGGAAGCGTCATGTGCCTGTCTATGGCACCTGGGCACGCGTGGAGGAGCACGTGGTGCGCTTCGGACCCGATGGCAAAGTGATCGGTGCGGGCACTGAAGACTATGGCAATGCCTTCCAGGAAGGCTGGCGCCGTACTTATGGCACGAATTGATCACACCTGACCTTTTGCCACGACCGGAGCTCTCCGCGTGAGGACTCCGGTTTTTTGTCGCTGCTTACTGCCGCATGATCTTCAGCACGCGGTTGTTGTAGCTGTCAGTGATGTAAAGATCACCGGTCTGCGGATGAATGGTGACGCCGTGTGGACGCGAAAGCTGGCACTGTTTCGGATCTCCTCCCACACCCGCACTGCCTTGTTTCCCGGTGCCGGCAACTCTCTCCATTTTTCCTGTGGACGGCACGTAACGACGCACGAGGTGCGCTTCCGCATCGGCAATGAGCACCGTGTCATCCATGTCCACGCAGAGATGTTTCGGGCCGTTCATCGTCGCTTCAAGCGCGGCGCCGCCATCCCCTTCCCCGCCTTTCTTGCCGCCTGCGTTCACCACTGTGCGAATGTGACCGGTTTTATCGACCACACGCAGCGCATTGCCGCTGCGTTCGAGAATGTACACGTTGCCTTGATGATCAGGCGCGACCGCCCTTGGATCGACCAACGGCGCGTCCACGGCGAGAGCACCGTCCTCGGGCCTGCCTTTCCTGCCATTACCGGCGATCACGCGGCTCTGATGCGTGGTGAGATCGAGTTCGATCACCTGCAGCAAGTTGGCGATGTAGAGTTTCTTGCCGTCAAAACTTGCCGTGATGCAGTAGGGCCCGTTTCCTTTGGCTTTTCCGGGCGGCGCCTGCCAGCCCTCAACGGTGGACACAATGCGCGCCTTCACATCCACCACACGCACGCGGCCGTTCCAGGTGTCGGCGATGAGCACCTTGTCGTCCGGCAGGATGGCAAGGTTGTGCGGACCGTTGAATTGAGCGCGGTTCGCCTGTCCGCCATCGCCACTGTCTCCAGGCTCTGGCTGGCCCGCAATGTGATGAATGATGCCGCCGCCATCCACCTCCAGCAGCCGGTTGCCTGAAACCATTTCGACAATCCAAAGGTGCCCGCCGGAATCGAATGCCGTGCCAAACGGTTCCTTCAATTTCGCCTCCACGGCAGGAATATCGACCGCATCCTTCCCACCTCCTGCGACAAGGACAATTTGATCCGCACCAGCCGCAACAGGCAGGAGCAAGGAAAGAAGGAGAGAGCGAAGTGTGATCATGGCTGCAAGAGGTGATACATGGCAGGTGCGTCCTGTTTTTCCAAGCCGATTCCATCGGCCCCACATGCCGCGACAAGAAATCAGCGTTTCAGGCATGCCATCTGCTTTTCGTATTTTTAATGCTCTCACCAATCCAGGAGTATCTCGAACAATTGCACGCCCGGTACGCGTCCGTCATGGACGGCAAGGTGGCTGACTATATTCCCGAACTTTCCAAGGCCGATCCGCGCTGGTTTGGCATCTGCATCGCAACACGGGATGGACATGTCTATGAGGTCGGCGACACGCGCCAGCCCTTCACCATCCAATCGGTCTCCAAGGCATTGGTTTACGGCCTGGCTCTGGAGGATCGCGGTGAGGAGCACGTGCTCGCGCGCATCGGTGTGGAGCCGTCAGGCGAGGCGTTCAACGCCATCAGCCTCAAGGAAGGCAGCGGTGCTCCTTTCAATCCCATGATCAACGCGGGGGCCATCGCCACCTGCGGCCAGCTCTTGAAAAAAAACGGTGCCAGCCGCATCGACCGGATCATGCAATACCTCGGCGGATTTGCCGGCCGCGATCTTCAGATCAATCACGAGGTGTATCAAAGTGAAAGCGCCACGGGACATCGCAATCGCGCCATCGGCTGGCTGCTGCGGAATTTCGGCATCCTGGACGAGGTTCCTGAAGACACCCTGGAAACTTACTTCCAGCAATGCTCCGTGGAGGTCACCTGCCGCGATCTCGCGCTCATGGGCGCCACGCTCGCAAATCAGGGCATTCAACCCGTGACGCGGAAGCGGGCCATCGCAGCCGAGTTCGTGGACAATGTGCTGGGCGTCATGGCCACGTGCGGCATGTACGACTGGTCGGGTGAATGGGTTTACCGCGTGGGCCTGCCCGCCAAGAGTGGCGTGGGCGGCGGCATTCTGGCCGTGCTGCCCGGCCAGTTGGGCATCGGCGTATTTTCTCCGCCGCTCGACTCCCAGGGCAACAGCCTCCGCGGCATCAAGGTGTGCATGGATTTGTCGCATGAACTCGCCCTGCACATGCTCAATCCCACAGCCACGCCGCGTTCCGCCGTGCGCCTGGCTTATCATGGGGGCGAGGTGGTGGCCCGCCGCCGCCTGCCAGGTTCGGCGCGTGAACTGTTGCGCATCAACGGTCATCGCATCCAGGTTCTGGAACTCCAGGGCGGCCTCACCTTCACCACCTTTGAGCCGGTCCTTCGTCAGGCGATGCTGCTGGCTGACAACGGCTGTTCGCATCTCATCTTCGACCTGCGTGCCGTCGTGAATGCCAATTCCGTCAGTCTCATTCTCCTGGCGGATCTCGCAGAGCGCCTGTCTGCCCACAATGTGCGGGTGGTGATCTGCCAGCCAGGCAAGCTTCTCAACTCCCTGGACAACGTCGGCATTGCCCCGGACCGGATTTACGCAACGCTCGATGCCGCGTTGGAAGCCAGCGAGGACACTTTGCTGCTGGAAATTTCGGGGGTCTCATGGCGCCCGCCCCGCGCGCTGGAGTTGTATGCGTGCACTTTGTTCAAAAGCTGCTCTGCCGAGGACCTCGACTTCCTTGGCAAGGAACTGCAGCGGCGGCGCTACAACGCAGGCGAAGCCATCGTCACATCGGGTGAGCTAGCCAATGAGGTGTTGGTGCTCATCGATGGAACTGTCGAAGTGCTCATTCACGGTGAGGACCAGTCTCTCAAGCGCATCGACATTCTCACCGCCGGAATGACCGTCGGTGAAATGGCGTTTCTGGATGGCTCCCCGCGTTCGGCCGATGTCACCGCCATGGAACCGTGCGAGTGCATCATCATCTCGAAGCGCTGGTTCGACTCGCTGGACGAAAGGAGGCCCACCATGAAGATCAAGCTGCTCCAGGAAATGACGCGTGAGATCGCTTCCCGCCTCCGTCAGGCGAATTTGCAGATTTCCGCCCTCCAGCGTTCCTGAGACCTCTCACTTCTTTTTCAAAACACGCACGCGATGCGCTTCGCTGTCGCCGATGAAGACGCTGCCGTCTGCATCGACGTAGATGCCATGCAGGCGTGCCATCTTGCACTTCAGCGGATCGCCGTCGGGGCCGTCACCTTTTTCGCCGGTGCCTGCGATGAGTTCGAGGTTGCCAGTCTTTGCATCAACCATGCGCACACTGTGGCTCTCGGTGTCTGCGAGCCAGGCGTTGCCGTCAGCGTCGATCGCCACGCCTTTCGGCCCGCTGAGCGTCGCGAGTTTCGCAGGACCGCCGTTGCCGGTGAACCCCTTCGCTCCCGTTCCGGCCACGTGATGAATCTTACCGGCCTTGAGGTCGAATTTGAAGACCTGGTTTCCTTCGCGTGTGACCAGCCACATGTTGCCATCCTTGTCGAAATCGATCGAACGCGGCCCCTTCAGCGGCGTTCCGGCAATGGGAGCACCATCCGGCGTCGCACCCGGTTTGCCCGTGCCGGCAAAAGTACTGATCGTGCCTGTCTTCATGTCGATCTTGCGGATCACGTTGTTGCCGATGTCGCAGACATACAGATCGCCCTCGGGTCCGAACTGAATGCTGTGCGGCTGCTTGAATTGCGCGTCCTTTGCCGGACCGCCGTCGCCGCTGTAACCGGGTTTGCCGTTGCCAGCGATGGTGGTGATGATCTTCGTCTTCAGATCGACCTTCCGCACGGCGTGGTTGGTCATATCGACGATGTAGAGATCTCCTTTGGCATCGAAACGCAGTTCGTGTGGCAGGTTGAAAGTCGCCTGCAAAGCGGGGCCGCCGTCGCCGCTGTACCCCTTCGCGCCAGTGCCTGCGATCGTGCTGATGGTGCCATCTTGAGCCACGCGGCGGATGCGCTGGCCCGTGTATTCGCAAAACCAGATCGCACCATCCGGGCCGCGCACGACGCCGAAGGGATTGTCGATCTGCGCCGAGGTGGCCGGACCGCCGTCACCGCTGCCGCCTTTGACGCCGTTTCCGGCAAAGGTGGAGATGGTCCATTCGGCCGCCGTGGCGGAGTGGGCGAGGAAAGCGAGGAAGAGGAGCGTGCGCATGGTGATTGGAAGGCCGCGACGATGAAGGGAGCAACTCCAGATGCCAAGAAAGAAATGCAGACCGCTGGATTTCATGTCCAATCCCGCAACCATCCGCCTGCCACTCATGAAACCGCTCCTCTTCGCCCTTCTCGTTTCGTCCTTCGCCATTCCTCTTTCGTCATTCGGCGCAGTCCGCCTCCCCTCCATCTTCACCGACCACATGGTGCTCCAGCGCGACAAGGCGGTGCCGGTTTGGGGCAAGGCCGCGCCGGGCGAAGAAGTCACCGTCGAGTTCGCCGGGCAAAAGAAGACCGCGAAGGCCGATGCGGGCGGCAAGTGGATGGTGAAGCTCGATCCCATGCCCGCGAATGCGGAGCCGCAGGTGCTCAAGGCGGGCAACGTGAGCGTGCAGGACGTTTTGATCGGCGAAGTGTGGCTCGCCTCCGGCCAGTCGAACATGGAGTGGGAAATGCAGATGAAGCCCGACTCGAAGGCTGACATCCCGAACACCACGCATCCGAACCTCCGCCTCATCGAGGTGCCGAAAACCACCGCGCTCACGCCGCAGGACGATGTGCCCGCGAAATGGGCCCGCAGCGCTCCGGAGAGCGCGGCCACCTTTTCCGCCGTCGGTTACTACTTCGGCCTGCGACTGCACGAGGAACTCAAAGTGCCCGTCGGCATCGTTTTGAGCGCCTGGGGCGGCACGCGCATCGAGCCGTGGACGAGCATCGAGGGTTTTGATGCCGTGCCGGAGCTGAAGGACTTCGTCGCCGATGTCCGCGCGAAGCTGCCCGGCAGCGACGCGTATCGCGCCGCGCATGAAAAGCACCTCGCCGCCGTCACGCAGTGGCAGCAGGCCGTGAAGACCGCGTTGGAGAAAAAACAGCCCGCGCCCGCCATGCCCGGCCAGCCGCAGTCACTCACTGTCGGTGCCGGCACGCCCACCGCTCTTTACAATGCCATGATCCATCCGCTCGTGCCCTTCGCCATCCGCGGTGCCATCTGGTATCAGGGCGAGTCGAACCACAACGAAGGCTTCGTTTACACCGACAAGAAAAAGGCCCTGCTCGCCTCGTGGCGCAGCGTCTTCCAGCAGCCGGAGCTGCCGTTCTACTTCGTGCAGATCGCCCCGTGGCAATACGGCACCGAGGAGCCGGAGATCCTCGCGCAGTTCTGGCAAGCACAGCGGAAATGCCTCGACATCCCGCACACCGGCATGGCCGTCATCAGCGACATTGGCGAGATCCCGGACATCCATCCCGCGAAGAAAAAAGAAGTCGCCCGCCGCCTCTCACTCTGGGCTTTGAGCCAAACGTATGGCCGCAGCGAGATCGACCCGAATGGGCCGCTCTACGCCAGCCACACCGTCGAAGGCGCCGCCATCCGCGTGAAGTTCGCGCACGCCACCGGCGGACTCGCCGCACGCGATGGCAAGGCGCTCACGCATTTCGAGATCGCCGGCCGCGATGGCCTCTTCCAGCCCGCCGAGGCCAAAATTGATGGCGACAGCGTCGTGCTCACCTCCGCGAAGGTCCCGCAGCCGCGTCGTGCGCGCTTCGCGTGGAGCAAGCTCGCCATCGCCAACCTCATGAACAAGGACGGCCTGCCCGCCACCGCCTTCCACACCCACTGGCCCGTCGATCCCGACCTCGGCGACAACTTCGCCAAAGGCTGTGCCTGGACCAGCAGCGACAAAAACGACTACGGCTGGGACACCGGCCTCACCGACGGCTCCTGGGCCTCCTTCGCGCCGAACTGCTACGCCACCAGCAACACCGAGCAGTTCCCGAAACACGTCACCATCGACCTCAAGCAGCCGCGCACGCTGAATTTGATCCTCGTCGGCGCGCCCGAGATCGGCTCCACCAAAACCGTCGCCATCTCCGTCAGCACCGATGGCCAGACTTTCCGCGAAGTCGGCAAGCACGTCTTTCCTCTCGCCAAAGCCACCCGCGCCTCGGTTTCCTTCCCCGACACCGAGGCGAAATACATCCGCCTCACCTACCTCGACCACCACGCGCAGCAGGCGGGCAATTTCCCCAACACCTTCGCCTTCACCAGCGAGGTGGAGGCGTATCGGGTGAGGTGATTCACGATGCTCCACGAGTTCCGGTCATATTCGACAGTAAAATATGACGCGCATTGGAGTGCAAACCGACGTTTTTGTTGGATATGACGCACCGGCGCGTCAAAATCGACACCCATGAAGCCGAAAGTCCGTTGGTACTCGACAAAACTGTGGCCCATAACGCTGTTGACGTACTCAACAGAATTGTTTCTCATCAACTAGTTAGGCCGTTATGTGGACACCCCAGACAGTTAAGGACCGTATCGCCACCGGTTCTTTGTTGCCTGATTCGATGTTCGAGTCGCTCGACGCAGATTCACTTCTCGATAGACGTGACGACTCCTCCGATGATGATTGGGTTCGTGCTGCCGAGTCCTTGCAGCATGAGTGGGATCGTTATCCTGACGCTAGTCGTGCTACTCCTGCGATTGATGCAGTGAGAGAGGCTGCTTTCATTCGCACCTTCGATGCTGCTGGTGGTCACCACGATCTTGCTGCGACGGTGTCAGATGATTTTGAGCTTATTTGCCGACGCGCATTGATTGGAGTTGAGATACCGTTTATTACTGCACTTGAGCAGGCTTATGACGCACACCAGTTTCCTTGTTGAACGGCCTAACCACACGCTGCAGCGAACGGCCTCTGCGCCGTCCGTTCGAGCGTCGCGGGAAGTTGTGAGCGCACGGTGCGCTCCACCCGCGCCGCCGAGGCCGTCGCTGAGCTTGGGTCGTTAGGCCACTTCGAGCGTGAATACGATTCCTGTCCAGATTGTTCGTTTCACTGACGCGCATCAGCCGGGCTTCGTTGAGTGCATTCTTCGGGATGCGTGTGGTCGTGATTGGATTCTAGCTGACAAGTTGCCGATCTTTACTGCGGCAGACTTGGATGCCAGCAGCTCGTATCCGCAGCCGGGCATTGTTGCTTGTGAGATTGTCCGTGAGTGGACTGACGAGAGTGGTCGCCGACGTTGCGTTATCAGCACAGAGCATCCTTGGGCAGTTGAGGCGACAGGGGGAGAGACACAGTTTGAGGTATTCAGTGATGACATTACCAGACATGTGGCCTAACCATGCGCTGCAGCGAACGGCCTCTCCGCCGTCCGTTCGAGTGTCGCGGGAGTTCGTGAGCGCGCCGTGCGCTCTGCCCGCGCCGCCGCGGCCGTCGCTGAGCTTGGGTCGTTAGGCGTCGCTATACCTCTCCCATGAACGAAGCCGTTATGACTCAGCACCGAGCACGCTACAGCTTCAACCTTCAGTTCGCCGCAGTCGCAACGCTCATCTGCGCTGCCGTGAATTGGTTGGTCATGGCCGAGACATCACCGCTTCATGACTACTTCCTTTGGCATACCAGTATTCCGAACTTTCTTCGGACACTGCACACCGTTCCGTTTATCGCGGCTCTCCTCGTGAGCGGCAATGTTCATCAGCCCAGCCCCGTCGTCTATTTCGCTGCTGCCGCAGTGCAGTGGTTTCTAGGCGGGTTCGTGCTTTCATTATTGTTCACGGGATTACCGCAACGCCTAACAAAACGGATGCAGGCAACGGCTCGAAGGCTATCTGTCGTGTCAGCAACGTCTTCCGCTCGCCGTCGCCTGATCCGAGGCGTTAGCCTAACCAACAAGTCGCAAATGAATACACCACGTCGCACCATAGCGTCGCTTTTGGCTGAGCACACCGATGCTCCGTTTGATCCTGAGCATCGACAGTTAGTTGAGGGTATCGCAAGTCGTCTTTACGAACGATATGAGCAGTTTCCCCTCTGGCCCGAGAGCGTTCGTTACTTTTACGCGTGCTACGACATTAACCACCAGGTTGGTAACGGAGGATTTGCACAGGCAGCTTACAATGTTCCCCACTTGATTCCGGTAGCTCAAGCGGCGTTCGAGAAGTTTGGCCGCTTGGCCGCATCTAGATTGTGTCAGCGGGCTGTTTCGTTGTTGCCAGCCGAGCTTGCAGCTCATATTTCGAAGGGGTTCACTGGGGGTGAGTCGCTGGATGAGGTATTTGCTCATTTTGAGTTTAGCGACATGGCTAAGCTCGACCACGAGTTGCCCAACGAGTTTTGGGCCGATGACGCACTTCAGGCATTAGTAGAACAGCACCGGAATGACTTCTTGGCAGTCGAAGCAAATTGATCTCATGACTACGGAGCTACATCCACCAACGGAGCCGAACAAAAAGCTGCTGGCAACAGCGGGGGCGGCTGTGATTTGGTCGTCACACATGGCTCGAACCCTCCATTTCTTCGGCAACGCTCCGTCCCAGCCCCCGCTGTGCCAGAGCTAAGTCGTTAGGCCAAGAACCAAGTCCATCGTTCATGAGCACCAGCACCACGAGCCACGAGATGACACCATGGCCGGAGCCCATTTCAGCGACTCGCTTGGCTATTGCTCTTGGTCTCGTCAGCGTTGCGGCATTTGCATTGTGGTCGTCAGAGGGGGCCGCTGCTGGGATGCTCGGGCTTCCAATCATCGCCACTAATCTCGTCATGATGAGTCGGTCTGAGCGAACCCGCCCCGTTTCTCGGAACCAGCTTATCACCATACTGGTGGTCCTTGCAGTGTTGGTTGTGTGCATTGTTCTATATCCTGGAGAGCGGACAGCAGCCACCAGACAGCGCGAAATCGAGCAGTTGCGGTGGTATTCTCAGCCCTACTTCGTTCTTCCGCTTTGGTTGCTGCTCTGCTATTCGCTATACAGCCGTTACAGAAGGTCACGGCAGGGTAGCGACTCGACTGCGACAACTATCACTTCACCTTAGCCCCGCATGATCAGCACACATCCTCAAACGAGGCCGAACAAAATGGATGCAGGCAACAGCTCGTATGGCATCTGTCGTGTCATCGACGCTTCACGCTCGCCGTCGCCTGAGCCGGGACGTTCGGAGGCTGATCTATGACCGAGTCCGAGTGGCAAACGTGTGACGATCCGAAGTCGCTTCTGGCGGCGGCGATGGCCACACCTGAGGTGCTGCGCCAAATCGCATGCCGCTGCTGCCGTCGCATGCTCGATCAATACCCGGACGATTGGTCAACGCGGGTATTCACTGACGACGGCGGTTATCCAGGGGGGTATATCTCTCCCGATGACTGGCGACCCCGCGTGTTGTCGGAAGCCGTCACTGCCGCCGAGAGACGGGTCGATGGTGGACTGAGTGAAGACGCCCTTCAGTTGGCGCGCAAGTCGGCCGCGGAGGCATCGACGTATTCGAGGTGGCAATGGGCCAACCACAGGCTTGGCGACAGCGCGACCGGAGCAGAATACGAGGTGGGATTCGTGGCGTGGAAATGCTCCGACGCTGTGGCAGCCTGTTGTGCCGAGGACATCTGCGGCTCCATCGGGACATGCTTGTCCTCGGCTGCGGAGGCTGTTGGTTTTCGATGGAACGACTCAACGATGCGGGCCGCGATAGCTGCGGAGAGTGCGGCTCAAGCGGGCGTCATACGTGAACTCATCCAGTGTCCAAAGTCCAGCTCGTCATCGGCGAGCAGGCCTCCGACGCAGTGATGAACGAGCGCCTTTCCGCCGCGCTAACGACAACAAAGATTCCGCACGAAGTGAAGCGCCTGCCCGGCGGCCACACCTTTCCCGTGGTGCAGGCCGGGCTCGGCCCGGTGCTGGACTTTGTGAAGAAGCACATCGCTCCGGGCGCGAACTAGCCCGTGGGATGGAAGCGAGGAACGAATCGCCGCGAGAATCAGTCCTGGCCGCTCTTGCCCGGAGCGGAACAAAACCAGATCTTGTTTCCCTCGCTGTCCAGGAAGGCGCCAACCGGAGTGCCGTCATAGAGCGTCACCGGATCGGAGATCGTGACACCCCGCTCCTTCAGGGCCGCCTCGGTGGCAAAGGCATCGCGCGTTTCCACGGTGATCCGCGGGTTCAATTGATCCGTGGGCCTGGCATACCATTCCTCCTGCGATTTCAGCATCACAATCGCATCGCCGATCAGATAGGCGGATGCCATGTGACGAATCGTGTCCGGTGGCAGCCCCAGCGTTTCACCATAAAAACGGTTGGCCCGATCCAGGTCCGCCACGGCCAACGCGATCCCTTTCACCCGAACAAAGTTCAAATCACTCATGGCAGAAGCGTACGGGCCGCGGCTGGCCGTGTCAAGGCGGCTGGCCCGCGCGACCGAAACCCCGTAGGCACCCGACAAACCTGCCGCCCATATTGCTGTTGACCACCCGGCAGCTTTGTTTCTCATCCACTAATCAGGCAGCACGACGCGCATGGAGATTCGACAGTTATCCAAGGATGAGTTTCACGGCACGTTTTGCGGGCCCATGCGCCGCCTCGGTGCTGATGAGTCATATCGTCCTGTGCCGTTGAAGGACTACGTGGCGGAGTGCATTCGCTCACTTGGTCTGCCGACCACGCTGGCAGACATTGAGATTCATCACGTTTATCTCAGCGCCGACAAGAGGCACACCCATGTTCTGTTTTATTTCGGCGAGCACAATCGCTATTTGGTAATCGTCGTCGGACATGAGCCCGATGCGGTAAAAGGACACTTCTTGTTGGATTTAACTGAAGAGTATGGACTTGCCGCTGACCATGAGACAGCCTAAGCCGCGCCGGAAACCCGTGCGACGCCGCCACTGAACTCATGGAAGGACGCCCCGGAGAAGACCGGATTCTCCCGGGAGGACCGGAAAGCGCTTTAGGGTGGCGGTTCCGCGCTTGGGGAAAGCGCTTCGGCGGCTTCGGCGGGCTGAAAAGCGCTTTGGGAGGCCGCCGGAGCGGCATCGGCGGTTTGCAGGGAGGTTTGGGAGCTATCCGGCGCGGTTGAGGCGCTTTCCCGGGTGGTTTCGTCGTCCGCCTGAATGATTTGGGAGGACGCCACAGCGGTTTCGGAAAGCGCCGGAATGGTTCCGGAACGCTCCGGAATGATTTGGCACGGTGCCGGAATCATTTTGATGCGTGCCGGGATGAGCCGGGAGGGCGGCTTAATGATTCCGGCATACGCCTCAATCGCTCCGTGCGACGACGGAATCATTGAGGAAAGGCACGGATTCACCCCGGAGCACGACGGAGTGGCACAGGGCTGCGGCAAAATCGCCCCGGAGGACGACCGAACCACGCCGGAAGAGCGCAAAGCCACGCGTCAGTGTGGCGGGAGGGCGGCGGATCGGGACGAAACCACGCAGATGCAGGACTAAGCCGGCGGGGAGTCCGGCACAACGGCTGGGGCGGGCCGCACAAAGCGGTTGCCACCGCGTCCGATGCCACGGCGCGCGAGCTGGATCTCACCGGCGTCCTTCAGTTCCTGCAGGGTGGCGCGCAGCGTGGAGTCGCCGAACTCCCGGAAGCGCTGGGCGGCGAGCTGCCGCTTCACCTCGCTGATGCCAAACTCTCCGTTAAGCGCGACGATGACGGTGCGTACCGCCGCTTTGACATCGGTGACCAGAAAGTTCGGATGCCGCGGTGGTGGCGGCGCGGCCACGGCAGGAGCAGGCGCTGGAGAAGCCACCGCCACGGCAGACGCCGGTGGCGGCTGACCGAAGCCAAGCCGTGCCTTCATCTGCCGCACCAGCTCCACATCCGCCAGCAATCGGGCCTCCAGCTCATTGAGCGCAGCCAGGGTCTGTTCGTCCGCATTCATGCGCGGATTGTTCCAGATTCGCGGAAGACTGACAAGATGGAACACGCGCATGGGTGCGCCAATCAACCGTTCGGTTGCTTCTGACGCACCGCCGCTCCAAAATCGACACCTATGAAGCCGAAAGTCCGTTGGTGCCCGACCAAAGTGTCGCCCACAACGCTGTTGACGCATTCGACAGAATTGTTTCTCATCGACTAGTTCGCACAACTAACCAGCGCCACTCTCCATGACTCCAATCGAAATCGTTGAGGCCCAGTTTGATGATGAAGGCGACGTTGCGTTCGCGGCTGAGTTTCCGATCACGCCGTATGGGAAGGCTCTGTTTACGTCGCCGGATAACTCTGAAGTCTCCCGCAGCATGCTTGAGGACCTAGCGAAACACTGGGATGAACTTTGGCCTGTCATGCGTGGACGCCTTGAGCAGGGGATCGCGGATTATGGAGTTGATCTGGATTTGTTCAGCCGGCCGTTTGTTGCGTCTGTTGCACCGATGGAAGAGGACGTTTTCATGTCGGACAAAGCAGACATCTATGTTAGTTTCGACTTTGATGACGTGCCGGTTTGGGACTTCTTCATTCGCGGGAGCCATCTCGCCCACTTCCAGCCAGTTTTCTAACCTGATGCGGAGTGTTTCAGATTCACCGCGGACTGACAAGATGGAAGACGCGCATGGGTGCGCGCTCACTCCCGCCGAGACCGACGCACATCCGTGAAGCCACTGGACAACTCCCTCCAATCCATCATCGTTCCATCAAACGAACTATGAAACACCTGCTCGTGCTCGTGCTTATGCTTCCGGGCTTCGTTCACGCACGAACCCTTGGTTTCTCGCAGATGGAGGACGGTGACAGGATCGAGGTGACGCTGCGCTCCACCGGATGCTTCCATGACTACACGTTCTATTATGAGTTTCGGAAGGACAAGGGCTCGCATCTCTTCACCGAGTATGCGATCACGTGGAAGCGAAGCCCCGTCCCTGAGATCGAGGAGAAGAAGGCCATGGGCACCCTGAAGTTGACGGCGCAGGAGATCACGGGATTGGACGCGCTGCTGGAGTACTATCGGAGCAAAAAAGACGGCAGCTCAACGACGCAAGTGTCCCTGGTGGTGGAGTTTTATGAACCAGGCCGGCAGGTGGGTGTGGAAAGGCTCTTCGATCAGACCGGCGGCTTCGGACTCGAAAACCGCAAAGACGTGGTGACCTTCCGTGCGCTGTCGGAGCAGATCAAAGGCCAGGCCGCTCGCTAGCGGATGCAGGGAACATTTGCCCCGTCATGAGCAAACCGTTTGCCGTGCATGGCGTCCCGGCCACCAGTGGTGAAACCACCGCCCCTTCCTCCAACCCACCATGAAACTTTCCTTCTGCGGTGCCGCGGGCACCACCACCGGCTCGAAGCATCTCATTGAAGTCAACGGCCAGCGCATCCTGCTGGACTGCGGCCTGTATCAGGGACGACGCAAGGAGGCGCTGGAGCGCAATCATGATTTTCCCTTCGATCCGACGAAGATCGATGTCGTGGTGCTGTCGCACGCGCACATCGACCACAGCGGCAACCTGCCGCAGCTCTGCAAGCGCGGCTTCACAGGGAACATCTTCGCCACACCGGCCACGCGCGACCTGTGCAGCATCATGCTGCCGGACGCGGCGCACATTCACGAGAACGACATCTCCTGGCTGAACCGCCACCGCAAGCAGGACAACCTGCCGTTGCTGGAGCCGAGCTACACGATGGCGGACGCGGAGAAGTGCATGCGGCAGTTCGTGTCCGTCGGCTACCATCGCCCGATGCTCCTCGCCGATGGCGTGAAGATGACCTTCATCGACGCCGGACACGTGCTCGGCTCCGCACAGGTCATCCTCGACATCGATGACAAGCAGACGGGCAAAAAATCACGCCTGCTGTTCTCCGGAGACATCGGCCGTCCGGGCAACGACCTGCTGATCGACGCCGAGCCGAGCGAGAAGGTCGATTACGTCATCATGGAGAGCACCTATGGCGGCCGGAAGCACGAGCTGGCCACCGACGCCAGCAATCACATCTGCCAGATCATCCGCCGCATTCTACAGCAGAAGGGCAAGCTCATCATTCCCGCCTTCGCCGTCGAGCGCACGCAGCAGCTGCTCTTCACGCTCGACCAGCTTCGTCATGATCAGTGCCTGCCGATGATTCCGACGTTCGTGGACAGCCCGCTGGCCGTGAAGGCCACGGAAATCTTCCGCCTGCATGTGGAGGACCTCAAACCCAGCGTGCGCGAGGCTCTCTTCATGCGCGACGATCCGTTTGGCTTCGAGGGGCTACAACTCGTGCGCACGGTGGATGAATCGAAGAGCCTCAACCGCATCAAGGGCGCCGCCATCATCATCTCCGCCTCCGGCATGGCGGAGTCCGGCCGCATCCTGCATCACCTGCGCAACAACGTGGAAAACGAGCGCAACATCATCCTCTTCGTCGGCTACTGCGCGGAGAACACGCTCGGCTGGAAGCTGCGTGAAGGGCACAAGAAGGTGAACATCCTCGGCGACGAGTTTGAAGTGAACGCCGACATCGAAATCCTCGACTCCTACTCCGGCCACGCCGACCACGACGAACTCCTCGCCTGGTTCGACCGCGTGCAGGGCCCGAAAAGCCGCGTCTTCCTCGTCCACGGCGAACCGGAACGCTCCGCCGCGCTCAAAGCCGCGCTGGATGAAAAGCATCCCGGCGGCAACATCGCGGTCGCAGCGCTGAACCAGCATGTGGAGCTGTGAGTTTCGCACCTTTTCATGCATTAAGGTAGCTGTAGATATTTCTTCCGTACCCAGCCTTGTTGAGTGCCAACCGAGATTGGAATCCATTCTGTGTCTCCGTTAAAAACGGAATCACCTCTAATTTGAACCGTCTGACCGTTAGTGAGTTTAAACAAGTCATTGGAATTCATTGCGGGAGCAGAACGAACATTAAGGTAGTCGTCAGCAGCGATTCCTATGACAATGGCCGACATTGGCGGGCTGTTAGGAGCTGATTCAAAGCGTTTCAAGGCAGTAATGGATTCCTCCCATCCTTGTGCAGCCGCCTTGCGATACCAATCCTTTCCTTCTTCGATGTTTTTATTGGTCCCTTGTCCAAGAATACATCGCACAGCGAGATCGTGCTGCGCTTCAGCAAAACCTTGGATAGCTGCTTTTCGATACCAGATCACTGCCTCTTCGTCACTTTGTGGCACCCCCCATCCCTTGGCATAGGCAACACCCAACTGGTGCTGCGCGGGCGCGTAACCACTGTTGGCTGCACGCATATAGCAACGAACGGCTTCAACGAGATCCTGAGCGACATTATCGCCTCGGCTGAAAGCTTTGCCTCGGTTAAATTCAATCACTGCCTCAGACTCAGTCAGCTTAAAATGCTCTGTCGATGTTTTCGGGACATCATTTTCCTTCATCACCGTTGATGCAGCCATTGCAGTAAGTGCAGCAAGGGGAACACTGTTTTGCTTTGCTCCACCTTCACTTGCAACAATTGAAGACTGTTCAGGCACGCCCTCCTTTTGTAAAGAAACCATTGGCGGCGGTGTGTAAACAACAGTGGGCGGAAGTGATGAATTCGTCTCTGTAACTGAGGCGTTCATGGATGCGTCGGCATGTTCTTGGGCGGCCGTGACATCATTCACGTCCATTGAAGATATGCCCAAAAAAGCAAACACTCCTAAAATAAATGGGGCGCAAGCGACAAAGATAGGACCAAGAAATATAGAGCTGATCAACAGCAAGATGCCCGGGAGCGTACCACCTCGACTCATGGTGATGATAGCCATAATGAAAGTTGCGACAAAGACCGGCACCGCTATAAACCAAGACATAATGCCAAGGATAGGAATCAATCCAGCTCCGCAGGTCAGAATGATCAATATCCAACTCGTCTTGACGAGGTCGTGATAATCTTTCGGAACTTGTTGGATGACCAATTTTACAGCAGGAGTGCTTTGCGATGATGGGCTGTATTGCGAGTCACTCATATTTTTCAATTATTGTTCAACATCTGATTCGGCCACCTTGTTTGAGTTAAATAAAGGTGTCAGAGCCTTGATGGCATTAAGCAGGACTGCGTGGTTTACGCGCTGGTCCCCGGTCGCATGCAGCATAAGCAACTCCTTCAGCGTTGCGTGAGCAATCAAGTCCGGAAGGACGAACCATGTAGGCTGGAAGTTGGAAATCGGATTTCCCTTGTTTGAACGTTCGTCATTTAGAGAACCATTCCAACGTGAAGCAAGACATGCGTCACCATCCCACTCGCCAAATGCTACGGAAGAATCGTGCTCGCCTCGATCATAGACGATACCGATTAAATGCCAGCGGTCTTTGGGCGAAGACACTGAATGTGGCTGAAGGTATGTCATACTGGGGGTCTGTGAATCTGAGGAATCGAATTGAGGAAAGTGAGCGCTAGACATCTAAAACGGGCCGTTGGCGTTGCTCCTTTTGCCAGGCCACGGGATCAGGAATCACCTGACGCAGTCCCCCGAGTTTGCGCAGCTCTTTCAGTGCTTGCAGCGGAGTTTCCTTGCTGACAGCGGCCGCACTGTCGTCATCCACCGTCAGACTGGCGACCACACGCACACGGCCTCGCCGCAGATTGGCGGGCAACGGCAGGTGCAGGGTGCCGTCGGCGTGGGGCTCAAGGATTGCGGTGATCGTGCTCATGTCCTGAAGCTATCGGACTTTGCCATTTCGCGCAAGCCTCTCGAACCAGTGGCGTTTTCTCGCCTCACATGCTTTCATCGTCATCCATGACCTCCCGCCGCCATTTCATCTCCGCCAGCACCGCCGCGTTGGCCGCCTCGTCGTTTCACATATTCGGCGCTGATCCGGCGAAGAAGTATCGCACGGCGTTGATCGGCCCGGGCTGGTGGGGCATGAACATCCTGCGCGAGGCCATCGCGTCGCAACGCGTGAAGGTCTGCGCGCTTTGCGATGTGTCGGAGGACATCGCCTCGAACGCCGCGGACGCGGTGAACGGCCTCAACGGCGACGACCCGAAGCTCTACAAGGATTACCGCGAGCTGCTGGCAAAGGAGAAGCCGGAAATCGTCATCATTGCCACGCCGGATCACTGGCATGCGCTGCAAAGCATCGCCGCGTGCGAGGCCGGTGCGCATGTGTACGTGGAGAAGCCCACCGGACACACCATCGGCGAAAGCCAGGCGATGGTGAAGGCCGCGCGCAAGGCGAGCGTCGTCGTGCAGGTCGGACTGCACCGCCGCATCGGCCCGCATCACGTCGAGGCGATGAACTTCCTCAAATCCGGTGCCGTGGGCAAAGTCGGCATGGTGCGCGCCTTTGCCATCAGCAAAGGTGGCCCGGAACAGCCGAAGCCGAACAGCCAGATTCCCGAAGGCATGGACTGGGACCTGTGGTGCGGCCCCGCGCCGATGCGCCCGTTCAACACCAAGCTGCATCCCGGCGGCTGGCGCAATTTCCTCGATTACGCCAACGGCACCATGGGCGACTGGGGCGTTCACTGGCTCGATCAAATCCTGTGGTGGAGCGGCGAGAAGGGTCCGAAGAAAGTCTTCTGCACCGGCGGACGTCCGGTCGCCGGACCTGCCGTGCTCAATGATCAGGAGCAGACCACCGACGCGCCGGATCATCAGGTGGCCACGTTCGAGTTCACCGACTTCACCGCCGTGTGGGAGCACCGCAAGTTCGCCGGCAACAGCGCGGAGAAGAGCCAGGTCGGCTGCTATTTCTACGGTGACAAAGGCACGCTGCACATCGGCTGGCGCGACGGCTGGACCTTCTACCCCGTCGATCCCAAGAGCGGCGAAAAACACGGCAACCACCAGCTTCAGGAGCCCGATGGCCACAACATCGCGCTGCTCTGGGCTGACTTCATCGACGCCATCGAGAAGAAACGTCCGCCCGTGGCCGACATCGAGGCCGCGCACCGTTCCTCCTGCCTGCCGATGCTCGGCATGATCAGCCACAAGGCCGGCCGCAGCATCCAATGGGACGCGGAGAAGGAACAGATCATCGGCGACGCCGAGGCAACGAAGTTGATGCGCCGCGAGTATCGCGGTGAATGGAAATACCCGATCGCTTGATGACTTGGAACCGAGCCCTTCGCGAATGATGCACGCCGAGATCAAGACCCTGCATCTCGTCGAACCCTTCCGCATCGCGCACGGCACCTCGGCCACGCGCCAGGTGCTGCGAGTATCGGAGGGTGAGCGCATCGCCGAGGCGCCCTTCGTGCCGTATTACGGCGAGGATCCTGAAACGACCTTGGCCACACTCCAGCAAAGTGTCCTGCCGGAAAAACTTCCCCGCACGGCCGCGCTCGCGCTGAATCTCCTCCGTCACGACATCATCGGCCACGAGACAAGTCAAAACCTGGCTGCTTATGCTCAGGCCAAATTGGGTCCGCCAAACCGCCCGTCTCCACCGCCGGGATGCCGCTCCTTCTCCATTCCCACCGATCTCGATGTCTTCGCGGAGAAAGTCAGCGCCATTTCCAAGCAATTCCGCGTCCTCAAACTCAAACTGGGCTCCGGAGACCTCGGGCTCGACCTCGCCACCGTCTCCGTGGCACGCAACCACGCACCCGACGCGCATCTCATCCTCGATGTGAACGGCGGCTGGGACATCACTGAGGCGCCGCTGATGATTGCGCAGCTCGCCCATTACGAACCAGCGCTCATCGAGCAACCCATTCATCACCGTCACGGCGCTGAAGTGTGGGAGGAGCTTCGTTCCCGCCTTCCTGGCAACTCCCCTCCCATCTTCGCCGATGAAAGCGTGCAAAATGCCGGCGACATCCCGGCCCTCGCTGATTTCATCGACGGTGTGAACGTGAAACTCCTCAAATGCGCCAGCCTTGATGCGTCCGTCGCCATGATCGCTGCCGCGAGAGAGCACAGCCTGCAAATCCTGCTCGGCTGCATGATCGAAACCAGCCTCGGCACCACCGCCGCCGCCCACCTCGCCCCCTGGGCCGACTGGATCGACCTCGACGGCCACTTCTACGTCGCCAACGACGACTTCACCGGCATCGCGTATGATGAGCTCGGCAACCTGATCATGCCTGACCGTCCCGGCATTGGAGCGAAGAGGAAATGACGATCTCCAGCCTGCATTCGTTGCAATCCATGTCCTAGAGCAGCCCACGACGTCTCGCCTGTTCTTTGAAGGGATGCCCGTCCGCCAGCTTCATGGCGGTTTCGCGCTCCCACGCATCAGCTTTCTGCCTTCGTTCACGGGTCGCCACTTTGCCGGCATAGGCAGCTTTCTCCTTCTCATTCAAATGCCGTTGTCCCTTGATCTCGGAATTCTGCAACGAGTCCGCCCAGCCACGAATCTGTCGAGAACACGCCTCCGCCAGGTTCGTGATCGTCTCGATCATCCGGCGATGGGTCTTCAATCGCTCCCGTCGTGCAAAAAATCTCATCATGCTGCGCGTTTCTCCGGCGGAACCGCGGGCGATGTAGAGAAACGCCAGCAGCTCGTTCGTGGTCCCGCGCTCAAAGCCTTCCGCGATGTTGTTGGAGACGCTCAATGAGCAGCGGTCCAGTTGGTCCTGCTTGCCCCGTGTGAGCGCATTTCCCGCAGCCATGATGAAATCCTCACACAGTTCCGCCAGCCTGATGGCATCCTGCCAGACCGGCAAATCCTCGAAGCGTTGGTAGGTCATGCAATGGATGATTGAATTTCAGATCTCAGATTTCAAATCTAAAATCATACCTTCAATCCAACTGCGGCAAACCGTGCCAGCGCAGCAAACCTTCAGGATGCGCCTCTCGCGAGGGATAGCCGGATTTCAAATCTCAAATTTCAAATCTGAAATTGCTCGCTTACAACTCACGGGATGAAAGACCTCCTCCAGCAGGCTGCCCAAAAGCACCTTCCCACCGCGCTCGATCTCCTGCGCCGCCTGGTTGCAATCAACAGCTTCACCGCCAACGCCGCCGGAGTGGATGCGGTGGCGAAGCTCACGGCGGAGGCGTTTGAGCCGCTTGGATTCAAAACCGAATACGCGCCCTGCGTGATTCCCGGCAGCGGGCATCATCTTTTCCTCACGCATTGCGGTGCGGGCGGTGATCCCATCGTGCTCGTCACGCATTCGGACACGGTGTTTCCGCCCGACGAAGAGCTGCGCAACGATTTCAAATGGGACGAGCGTCCCGACGAAGGCCGCATCTACGGCCCCGGCTCGGTCGACAACAAAGGCGGCACCGCCTTGATCTGGCTCATGCTGCAAATCCTGCGTGATTGCGCACCCGCGGCCTTCGCCCAGGCCAACTGGTTCGTCGCCGCCAACGCCGCGGAGGAAGTCATCGGCGATGACTTTGCACACGCGATCTCAGAGCGCTGCCATGGCAAGGCGCGCGCCGTGCTTGTCTTTGAAGGCGGCCCGGTGGATGAACTCGGCTGGCACATCGTCACCTCCCGCAAAGGCCGCAGCACGTGGCGTCTCGCCGCCGAGGGCAGGGCGGCGCACGCCGGCAGCAAGCACCACGAAGGCATCAACGCCATCGACGCTCTCGCCCGCGTGCTGCCAGACATCGCCGCGCTCACCAACGCCGCGGATGAACGCACGGTGAACATCGGCATCGTTCATGGCGGCACAGTCGTCAATCGCGTGCCGCATGAGGCATTCGCCGAATGGGAATGCCGCGCCACCGCACCGGAGGCCTTGCAGCACGCGGATGATTTCTTCGCCTCGCTCACCGGCATCGCGCCGAATGGGGCAAAACTCACGTCCACCCGCATCGGTCACACCCACGCCTGGCCTGGCGGCGTACAATCCGAGGCGCTGTTCCATCTCTGGCATGAAGCTGCTGCTGAAATCAATCTCAACGCCCTGTCCGTCTCACGCGGCGGTCTGAGCGATGCCAATCACCTCTGGCACCTCGCGCCCACGCTCGATGGTCTCGGCCCCTTCGGTGGCAACGCCCACTGCTCCGAACGCGCCGCCGACGGCTCCAAGCTGCCCGAATTCGTCGAACCCGGCAGCTTCGTGCCGAAGGCCGTGATGAACGCGCTGGCGCTGGTGAAGATGCTCAACACCGCCGATGGAATCTGATCCGCGAATCCGGAATCTGCTTTGGACATCGGTCGTCCTTCAGTTTGTCCTGTATTTTCTGGGTGGCTTGGTGCCAGACATGGGTGAAACCACTGGGAGTTTCATCTTCGGCTCGCTTGCGTTCTGGACGGCGGCTGCGTTCGTTATCATTCGTCGGCGCCGCAAGCTAACCCAAGGCGATGTGTGGTTTCTCCGCTATGGACTGGTCATTACATCTCTGACCTGCTGGAGCATCGTGCCTGTCGTCTGGCAGTGGCGGATGTCGCACTAAGCGTTGCTCCTCACCTCGTTGACAGAACGACGGCGCGGCGCCTGTTCATGTTCCGACCATGAAGTTCCGCACGCTCCTCGCGTTCCTGACGCTTGCTCCCGCCCTTTTCGCCCAAAAGTCTCCCACGCCTGCTGCGCCATCGCCCTGGGGTGACTTTGTGGAGAAGGATTTCCCCTTCTTCAGCAGCGTGCTCGATGCCCGAGATGTCGGCGAAGGTTTCCCCAAGGACAATCTCACGCCCCGCGGCCTCATCCTGAACCTCGGCCACAATCTCTGGGCCTGCTTCGACACCGACCTCCTCCGCATCGCCTGCATCTGGGAAGGCGAAGAAGGCAAACCGCCTGTCACGCCCGAAGCACTCGCACCCGGCTCGTATCACGTGGCCGGACAAAAGACCAAGGATGGTCAGGAGTATCTGCCGAAGCCGATTGGCAAGGTGTGGCTCGCCAATGGCATCTATCCGGGGTGGCAGGTTGGCGAGAAGCCGAACTTCACCGATCCGCGTGAGCCTGCGCCGAGCAAGGAGGAGGTGGGGAGAGGCAGCCTCGGCAAAAAGGGACACTTTGAGGGCATTTCTCTAACCGAAAGAGGAGCCTGCCTTCACTACGAAGTTGGTGGCCGGCGAATCAAAGAATGGCTGACGGTAAAAGAAGCCGGCCCCCATCTCGCGGTTCAAAGATCGGTCGTCGTCGGTCCAGGAACAGAAGCACTGGCTTCAGTATTTGGAAGCCTGCCGTTTGGTCGCGCCGACTCAGGAGATCTTTTGTGGGTATCGCGTGCAGGCAACGCAGTGGCTAAATCCTTCTCTAAATCAGGCTCAAATGAAGTTCGTTTTCATTCGTTGCCACCGAGAGACAAATCGGGTGAGTTCCTTTGCGCAGTCGGCCGCCAGCGCCCTCCTGTAAACGAAACCGGGGATAAGATTAATTACGCAAGCAGAGATCCTCAGTTTGAGATTATCCTGCATTCTCTTTGGCCTCAAACCATCACCACCACCGCCGCGCTCGGCACCGCCAAGAGCGGCTACGCGATTGATGACATTCCCCTGCCCTTCGACAATCCATGGAAGCGCAATGTGCGGCTCGCGGACATCGCGTTCCTCAATGATCAGGGTGACGCGGCGGGCGTGACCTTTGATGGCGATGTCTGGCTCATCTCCGGCTTGAAGGGCGATTTGGAGAAGGTGACGTGGAAACGCTTCGCGAGCGGGCTGCATGAGCCGATGTCGATCGTAGTCCGCGAGTCCGCTCGCGGCGAGAAACCCCAGACGCCGGACCGCCAGAGGACTGGCGGACTACTTCCGGAAATCCTCGTCTTCGACCGCAACGGCATCTGGAAGCTCGTGGACACGAACGGCGACAAGGAATGCGACCGCTATGAGATGTTCTGCAATCTGTTCGCGCAGACAGCGGAGACGCGGGAGTTTCCGAATTCGATGAAGCTGGGACCGAAGGGCGAGCTGTACATCTCGAAAGGCGGCCAGGAGGGCACGACGTTCGGCAAGCACAACGGCACGGTGATCAAGGTGGCGGCGGACGGGAAGTCGTTAGAGGTGATCGGCTACGGCCTGCGCCAGCCCTTCATCGGCGTCCATCCGCAAACGGGACTCGTCACGGCGAGTGACCAACAGGGCAACTACGTGCCGTCCACGCCGCTGCACATCATCAGCGACCATCATTTCTACGGCCATCTGCCAACCATCGCGCCGAAGGAGCAGTATCCCGAGACGATCACCGAGCCACTGACCTGGCTGCCGCATCCGGTGAATCCCAGCGGCGTCACACAGACCTGGCTCGTCGGCGCGAAGATGGGCCCGGTGAATGACGAACTCATCCACATCGGCTACAACCGCCCGGAGCTCTTCCGCGTGCTGATGAATACACGCTTTGCACGTCCGCAGGCGGCGGTGGTGAGCTTCAATCGCAACTTCGACTTCCCCACGCTCAACGCGACCGTGAATCCGGCCGACGGACAACTCTACGTCACCGGTTTCCAAGTGTGGGGCACGGTGGTGAAGAAGATCAGCGGCCTCGCCCGTGTGCGCTACACGGACAAACCGCGTGTGCTGCTCAAGGAGGTCACACCGACTGACAAGGGCCTGCTCTTGCACTTCAATGCGAAGCTCGACGCGAAACTAGCCACCGATCCCACCAGCTACAGCGCTGAGCGCTGGAACTACAAGCGCACGGCCGACTATGGCTCGCCGCACTTGAAGCTCGACGGCAGCACCGGCCAGGAATGGATGAACGCCAGCAGCGCCTACCTCAGCAAGGACGGCATGACCGTGCTGGTGGCCCTGCCCGACATGAAGGCGGGCGTGCATCAGATGCGCATCGGCTGGGGTTTGAAGAGCGCGGACGGTTTGAAGGCCGAAAACACCGCCTACTTCTCGCCGTGGGAGCTGCTGACGTTTGATGCGAAGAAGGAAGGCTTCGAAGAGGGCTTGAAGGTCGATCTTACTCCTCGCAAATCCATCGTGGCCGCCGCAGTGAAGCCCACCGCCGAGGAAGGCGAGCGCATGTATCAGATGTTTGGCTGCATGGCCTGCCACAGCACCGATGGCACGCTCGTCGGCAAAGTGGGGCCGAGCTGGAAAGGTCTGTTCGGCAGCGAGCGCGAGATTGCCAAAGGCCAGAAGGGCAAGTTCAAGGCCGACGAAGCCTACCTGCGCGAGTCCATCCTCAACCCGAGCGCCAAAGTCGTGAAGGGCTTCGAGAAGTTCGACACCGGCATGCCGATCTACGCGGGCATCTTGAACGATTCACAGATCGAGAGCCTGATTCTTTACATCAAGAGCCTGAAGTGACGGAGCGCGAGTATTCTACTCGCCTGACTTTTCTGCCGCCTTCGCATACCTCAAAATTGGCGAGTAGGCTTCGCCATACTCGCGCTCCATTTTACCCCATGCTCCGCAACGCCTCGCGGATGAGTTTGTCCGCCGTATCCATGCCAGACTGCTTGGCGAGTTCGTTCACCGCTTTGATGGCCTCGCTCTGCTTGTAGCCGAGCGCGATCAAACCGAGCACCGCATCGCTTTGCGCCTCCTGCTTCGGATCGTGCGTTCCCTTGGCCGTGCGCGCTGCCTGCCAGGCATCGACGACGCCCACCTTGTCTTTTAGTTCCAAAACAATGCGCTCCGCGGTCTTGCCGCCCACGCCCTTGATGCGTGAGAGTGCCTTCACGTCACCGGCAATCACCGCGTCCTTGAATGCGGCCACAGGCATGCCGCTGAGCACGCTCAGGGCCATCTTCGGCCCGATGCCGGACACACGGTCCATCAGCAGGCGGAACAGGTCGCGCTCGTCAGCGGTCATAAAACCGAACAGCGTGTGATCCCGCTCGGTAACGTGATAATGCGTGAGCAATTGCACCTCCGCTCCAGCCTGCGGCAGCTTGTCGAAGGTCGTCAGCGGAATGAGCGCCACGTAGCCGACGCCGTGAACATCAACCGTCACACGATGCGGCAGGGCCTCGACAAGAATTCCACGCAGAAAGGCAATCATGCGCGCATGAAGGCGGAAGCGCGTGAAGGTGCAAGCAGAGGTTTGCACCACGGCCAACTCACGCCACACTCCCGCATGATGCGCCCCGCCCTTTGCCTTCTGCTTCTCGCCTCCGGTGCCCTGCATGCCCAGCAGGCTGCGGAAACACCGCGGAAGCTCGAAACCCTCCTCCTCATGCCGGAACCCAAGGCCATGCGCACGGCCTTTTCCGTCATTCCCGATGGGGCGAAACAGACTGTGCTCACACCGTATCGCGAATCCCCCACCTCCTCGAACGGTGTGGAGCCCTACGGGCAGGAGTCCTTCGCAAAGCTCGGCCTGAGTGCCGAAACCTTCGCCCAGCGTGCCAAAATCGCCGCGGACAAGCGCCTGCTTCAGTTGAAGCCCGAACTCGTCAAAGGCGATGACGGCAAGATCGCCTACGCGGTCTATCGCGGCGAGTCACCGCTTTTCGCCACGCTGCTCGTGGCTCCTTCTCTGCCGGCGATTTTCGAGGAGCTGTTCGGCAAGGAAATCTGGGCCGCCATGCCCGACCGACACGCGCTTTACATCTTTCCCGCCAAACAAGAGCTTCTTCATGACTTCGCCGACGATCTTGCCGACCGTTATACATCCGAAGCCTTTGCCGCAAGCTGTGAGGTTTTCTCGCTAAAGGCTGGGCAGGAGCCCAAGGTGGTGGCAAGTTTTGTCAGCGAAGAGTAACCCCCTCCGACATCCCATGAAGCCATTGTTGTTTTTGATCCTGCTGGGTTCCGCTGCGCCGGGTTTGGCTGAGCCAGCCGCTCCAGCCAAACCGAAAAAGACGGCAACTCCGCCTACGCCGAACAAAGAAACGAACAAATCATCAGCCGCGCCAACGAAGCCTGGTGGCACGACGATGTCTGTGCGCGAGTTCTTGATTGGGACGAAATGGACCTGGCGCAATGTGAGTGCCGGCGTGCCCGATCGCGAATGCATCTTCATGGCCGACGGCACCTTCCGTCACCCACATTTTGTCGCCAAGTTCACCGTGCAGGACCCGCACGTGGTGGTGCTGACGAAGAAAGGTGGCAAGGCCATGCTGACCTTCGACGCCGACTTCAAGACCTTCGAGGCCGTCGATTTCGACAACAGGCGCATCACCGGGAGCAGGCTGTGACGGCACGGTGATCTGGCTTCACGGCCCGTCGAACACCAACCCGCCATCACCTTCTTTCGCTGCACCCTTTTTATGCTCGATGCCCTCGGCTTTGCGGCGGCGGGCCTCGGCGAAAAATTCTTTGAGAATGTGGACACATTCCTCCTGAAGCACACCCGAGGTGATTTCGCAGCGGTGGTTCAAGTTGGGAGCCTGGAGCAGGTTCCAGAAGCCGCCTGCGCCGCCGCCCTTGGGATCAGGACAACCAAAGATCACGCGGCGCACGCGACAGTGCATGATGGCACCCGCGCACATGGGGCACGGCTCCTTGGTGACGTAGAGGTCGCAGTCGGTGAGCCTCCAGTCGCCGAGGGCACTCTCCGCCTGCGTAAGTGCGAGCATTTCCGCATGCGCGGTGGCGTCCTTGAGCGTCTCCACCTGGTTCCAGGCGCGACCAATAACCTTCCCCTGATGCACAATGACCGCGCCGATGGGCACTTCGTCGAGTTTCGCAGCCTTGCGCGCCTGACGCAGGGCCTCGCGCATGAAATGCGCGTCGTCGAGCAGCGGAGTTTCCAGTTCCAGGTTCAAAGTTTTAAATGGTGGTCGTGGGTGTTCTGCCACGGAACTTGAAACTTGAAACTTGAAACTTTGACCCCCGGCTCTTTAGAAGGGGCATGACTCACACGACGAACCTGATCCTCCCCTCCCTGCTTGCCGCCGACTGGTCGAAGGTGGGTGCGGAGGTGAAACGGGCTGAAGACGCCGGCGCGCAATGGTTGCACCTCGATGTGATGGACGGGGCCTTTGTTGATAACATCTCCTTCGGACCGCAGATGGTGCAGACGGTGCGCAAGATGACCTCGATGTATCTGGACGTGCATCTGATGATCCACCGTGCGGACCATTATTTGGAGCGCTTTGTCAAAGCGGGCGCGAACAACATCACCATCCACGTCGAGGCGAATTACGACAGTGGTGTTGTGGAGACTTTGAAACGAATCCGAGCCGCCGGGCTGCATTGCGGCATCGCCCTGCATCCAAGCACACCTTTTGAAGCCGCCCTGCCCTTTGTGAACGACATTGACCTGCTGCTCGTCATGACGGTGGTGCCGGGGTTCGGCGGGCAGCCCTTTATGGAGAAGGAGACGATGCCGAAGCTGGCTGCTGCACGCGATTACCGGGACGCGCATGGCTTGAAATTCCATCTGGAGGTGGATGGGGGCATCTACACACACACCGCGCCGATCGCGAAGCAAAACGGCGCCAATCTTTTCGTCTGCGGCACGTCGTCCTTCGGCCCGCCGGACATGAAGCAGGCGATGCGTGATCTTGCCGGGTCTGTGGCGTGAAACAAAAAGGGCAGGAGGTGAATCCTGCCCTTCTCGAAGTTCTTAGCTTGCCGGCTGTGACGCTGACTGCGGAGGAGTCGTGTGGTTCTCACCGTGATGATCATCGTCATGATGATCATCGTGATCGTGCTTGTCTTCACGCGGGTCGTGGCCCTCCTCATGCTTGATCTCATGATGTTCGGTGACCCCCTTGAGATGCGTCTTGAACTTGCGGTGACGCTGGCGTTCAGGAAGCGGGCTGAGCTGCATGTTGATGTTGCGTCCTGCCATCTTCGGCTCCTGGTCGCAATGCCCCATGGTTTTGAGATCTTCCTTGATCTTCCCAGCCAGTTCATGCCCAAGCTCCTGGTGCGCCATCTGGCGGCCGCGAAACTGAAGCTGGATGCGCACCTTGTGACCCTCGGCCAGGAAGTCCTCGGCGTGCATGATCTTGATGCGGTAGTCGTGCGGGTCGATGCCGATGCGGAACTTCAGTTCCTTCACCTTGCCGCCCTTCTGGTGCTTGTGGGCCTCCTTCTTGTGCTTCTCCTGGAGGTACTTGTATTTGCCGTAGTTGACGATCTTGCAGACAGGCGGGTCGGCATTCGGCGCGACTTCCACAAGGTCGAGGCCACGTTCTTTTGCGATGCGAATCGCCTGATGCGTCGGCAGGACTCCGAGTTGGTGATGCCCATCCTCCTCAACCACACGGACCTTGGGGGCGCGGATGCGCTCGTTCACGCGTGTCTGGTCCACATACCTGCCGTTGGACCTGCCTTGAGAATTGCCGCCACCCGGGCGATTGAACGGAGCCCCTCCACCCGGACGACTCGGCCCGCCTCCGGAGAATCCGCCTGCGGGGCGCGGCGGTCCTGCTGCCGGACGCGGTGCAAAATTTTGCTGGCCTGCGGGACGCGGCGCTCCTCCGCCCTGATTTTGCTGCGGACGCGACGCAAAGTTGCCGCTGTTCAATTGCTGGAATGGATTGCTTATAGGATACCTCCGGGTGGGTTTGAGAATCCAGGACCGCCATGGGTGGGCCGCTGGAAAATTGCTCGGAAACGACGTGCTCCAGACATCATCATATCAGCACTGACTCGCTTCCGCCATGCACGCGCCTCCTGCCTCCCGGTCATGCGGGGTGTTGGGGCGTGGCAAAGAAATAATCATGCGGGAAATTCAAAGGGCGCAATCTGGTCTGTCGATGCGCCATGGCGGAGCTATGACTCCAACGCAGTGAATAGCTAATGGCTTTCACGAATTGAGCAAGCTCGAATTCACAACGTTTACCCACGCCTTTTCTTAGTGATCCTTGCCGCACACGCCGCACATGAAGCGGTTTCCCCGCCCGGGGATTTCATAACTCTTGCCGCCACAGAACGGGCACTTCACCGGCACATGGTTGCTCACAAACCAGCGTGTCATGATCGCCGTGACCACGAAGCCCACCAGCATCACCACCAGCACCGGGATGTGGTGGAACTCCAGCCAGCCCGAAAACAGGCTGACCAGTCCGCAAAACAGCGCGCCCCCGACGATCGGCCCGAAGAAACTGAGAGCAAAATGCCGAGCGGCGTTCATTACGGCTAATTTTACGACGTTGGAACATTCTGCAAGCCTGCGCGCATGGCTTCAAGCGGGGCAGGCCGGTCAAACCAGTGCTCGAATGAAATAGCCCCCTGATGCAGCAGCAGGGTCAATCCATCCACGGTTTTCGCCCCGGCGAGTTTCGCATCCGCCAGCAGTGGCGTCATGCCCCTGGCACGGTAAACCATGTCGAAGACCATGTGATGGGGGCGCAGCCCGGCCTGGGGCAGCAGCGGGGGATCATCAGGCTTCATTCCCAGCGACGTGGCGTTCACGATCAGGTCCACATTTTCCATTTCGGCATACAGATGATGATCTTCCCAAGGCACCACACTGATGTCGCGGTTTGGTGAGGGCAAAGGTTGAAGTTGTCGCAGTTCCTTGAGCAGCCCGCGTGCCTTTTCCACTGTCCGGTTGGCCAAAACCAGCCTCCAGCATCCCTCCAATGCGCATTGCACCGCCACAGCCCGGCCCGCGCCACCTCCTGCGCCAAGGATCAGAACACGCAAATCACGCACATCCACATCGAACGCCTCCCGCACGCTCCGCAAAAAGCCCGGCCCGTCGCTGTTGTAGCCATGCAACTGGCCATCACGCACCACCAATGTGTTCACCGCCCCAAGTTGTTTCGCCAGCGGGTCAACAAAATCCACCGCGCCCAGCGCTTCAAACTTGTGCGGAATCGTGATGTTCACTCCAAGGAAGCCGCACGTGACAAATTGCCGGAAGGCTTCCGCCACACGTCCCTCGGGCACCTGCACCCGGATGTACTGCGCATTGATTCCACATGCCTGCAACGCAGGATTGTGCATCTGCGGACTGCGCGAATGCGCAATCGGGTCGCCAATCACCGCCAGCCGTGCTGGCGGAGCAAATTGCCCCGCCACCACGTCCCAGTTCATCAATTCATCAAACGTCAGGAACTCACCCACACGCCAGTCATCCGCAGCGATCACGCACTTGTCAAAAAAACACGTTCGCAATTTTCCCCTCGACATGCCGTTTGATCCACGCTGTTTTCGATCATCCAACAACCACGCCTTTCTCATGAAACTCCTCCTTCCCCTGACCACTTTCGCCCTCGCTGCCGGCCTGTTCCTCGCCCAGGCCGCCGATTCCGCCGTCAAGCCGCTCCGCGTGCTCATCGTCGCCGGTGGCTGCTGCCACGAGTATGACAAGCAAACCGTCGTGCTCAAAGAAGGCATCGAAGCGCGTCTCAACGCCATCGTCGATGTCGCCTACAATCCCGACAAAAGCACCAAGGCCACCTTTGAAATCTACAAGGCCAAGGATTGGGCAAAGGACTTCGACGTCATCGTTCATGACGAATGCAGCGCCGATGTCACCGATCCCGCCTACGTCGGCGCCATTCTCGACGCGCACAAGGCCGGCAAGCCCGCCGTCAATCTCCACTGCGCCATGCACTGCTACCGCTGGGGCAACTTCCGCGAGGCCGTGAAGCCCGGTTCTGACAACGCCGGCTGGTATGAAATGCTGGGGCTCCAATCCACCGGCCACGGCCCGCAGCAGCCCATCTCCATCACCTTCACCGACAAAACGCATCCGATCACCCAGGGGCTTGAAAACTGGACCACCATCAACGAGGAACTCTACAACAATGTCCAGATCCTCACAGGCAAGGCCATTGCCTCCGGCGTGCAGATCGTCCCGCCGAAGGCGAAGAAGGGCGAGACGCTTCCGCCCAACGCCAAGGCCACCGAAGCCACGAGCGTCGTCGCATGGACCAACGAATATGGCCCCAACAAGACGAAGATCTTCTCCACCACGATCGGCCACAACACCGCCACCGTCGCCGACGCCCGTTACCTCGATCTCGTCACTCGCGGCATCCTCTGGGTCACCGGCCACATCAACGAAAACGGCCAGGCCCAGCCGGGCTACGGGAAGTGAGCATGTGCTTCGCGCGTGAGCGTGCCTGTCGAATGCCCGTCGGTGTTACCGGCGGGCATTTTGTATTTTTACCCTGAAGTTCTCCGTTTGATCTGTCTTCCTCCTGCCATGCGCCCCACTCTTCGCATCTTTTCCATTCTTCTCGTCTCGTCGCTCACTCTCTCCAGAGCCGCCGATCCTCTTCCCGGCCACTCCGCGCATGGAGAGGCATTCAACGAAGGCCCGCGTCAGGCCGCCGTTCTCGTTCCCGGTTGTGGCGATGCCGTGAAGTTTCCGATCTCCACGAAGAAGTCCGAGGCGCAGCAGTTTTTCACCCAGGGCATCGGCCAGCTTCACGGCTTCTGGTATTACGAGGCCGAACGCAGTTTTCGTCAGGTCGCCGCGCTCGATCCCGATTGCGCCATGGCCTACTGGGGCATGAGCATGGCCAACGTGAACAACGACACGCGGGCGAAGGCATTCATCGAAAAAGCCGTCGCGTTCAAAGACAAGGCTAGTGCCCGCGAAAAGCAATGGATCGGCATCCTCGAAAACCTCTATCTCAAAAAGGACGACAAACGTGACGACAAACAGCGCCAGCTTGATTGCATCCGCGATTTTGAGGCGCTCGTGCAGGACGATCCCAAGGACATCGAAGCCAAGGCATTCCTGGTCTGGCGCATCTGGTTTGGCAAAAAGGATGTCCCCATCCCCAGCCCGCAGGCTGTGGATGCCTTGCTCGATCAAATCTTCGCCGCTGTCCCCAATCACCCCGCACATCACTACCGCATTCACCTCTGGGACGACAGCAAGCCCATCCGCGCCGTCGCCTCCGCCGCGCAATGTGGCCAGGCAGCACCTGGAATCGCCCACATGTGGCACATGCCCGGCCACACTTTCTCCAAACTGAAGCGCTTTGACGATGCCGCGTGGCAGCAGGAGGCCAGCACGCGCGTCGATCACGCCTACATGATCCGCACCTTCATTCTGCCCGATCAAATCCACAACTACGCCCACAACGAGGAATGGCTTGTACGCACCTTCAACGAACTCGGCCGTGCCAAGGACGCCATCGGCCTCGCCAAAAGCCTCATCGGCAACCCGCGTCATCCCGCCAACAACACGCTCGACAAGGCCAACACCTCCGCCAGCTATGGCCGCACTCGTTTGATCGAGACACTGACGAAGTGGGAACTCTGGGACGAATTGAAATCCTTCACCAGCACACCCGTCGGCCATTACGCCCACGACATCACCCGCCTCCGTGCCCTCGGACTGGCATCTTACGAACTCGGTGATGCCAAAACACTCGCCGCAGCACTCAAAGACCTCGAAACCGCAAAAACCGAGGAAAAGCTCGTCAACGTCGATACCAGCAAGCTCAAGTCCAAAAAGTCCGATTCGTCCGACAAGTCGGAAAAGTCCGAGCCCAAGAAGAAAGGTGACAAACCCGAGGAAAAACCCGCCGTGAAATCAAAAAAGAGCGGCGTCGCTGAACTGAAGGCCCTGATCGCGCTTCTCGACTCAAAAGCCTCCAAAACCGATCAGGCCAAACTCATCGAAGCCCTCAAAGACACCGACACGCCCAAAGATCGCATCACTCGTTACTGGCTGAAAATTGACGAAAAGACCAAAGCCTTCGATCTCACGAAAAACCTTCCCCAGGATCTCATCGGCCTTGCCGCCAAAACCGAAATCCTCCACGCCTGCGGCAAGGACGATGACGCCAAGAAAGCCTTCGAGGCCGTGCGCAAACTCGCCTTCGCCATGGATCGCGATCTTCCCATCGCCAAACGCCTCGACGCACTCGCCAAAACCTTCAGCATCTCTGGCGACTGGGCCGCTCCCGCACCCAAACGCACCGACAGCGGCACTCGCCCCCCCTTGGACAGCCTCGGCCCGGTTCACTGGCATCCACCGGCCGCTCCCGTGTTCGAAGCACTCACGCTCGACAACCAGATCGTCAAAAGCAGCGACTTCACCGCCAAAAAGCCCACGCTCTTCATGTTCTACCTCGGCTCCGAATGCGGCCACTGCGTCGAGCAGATCCAAGCTTTTTCCAAAGCCGTCGCCGACTTCGACAAAGCTGGCATCCAGCTCGTCGCCGTCACCATCGAACCCACCCAGGTTGCAAAAAGCATACGCACCAAGCTCAACCTCAAACCCGATCAGCCTCTACCCTTCCCCATTCTCAGCGACAGCAGCCTCGAGGCCTTCAAAAGAGTCCGCGCATACGACGACTTCGAAAAGGAAACTCTCCACGCCACCCTCCTGATCGACCAATCCGGCCACCAACGCTGGCAGGACATCAGCTACACACCCTTCACCGACACGAAATTCATTTTGGCAGAGGCGCAGCGACTGATTCAGCTTCCCACGGCCTCAGCTCACGCGAGTGAGTAGCTAACGCATCTACTCCAACCTCGCTGTCGTAGCGGAAAAGGATTTTTCTGCAGGAGCGGAGATGTTCTGGCCGACGCTGCCCAAGATTGCAGCCTGATCGATCCAATTGCTGCTTGCCGCAAGCTTGGTCACAGGCGCGGCATATGAGAGGCAACCTGCCTTCCATCCATAGTTTGGCCGGCTGTATCGCCCGAATGTGACACACACATCATAACTACCCTGGCTGGGATATTACTGCCAGATCCCAAAGGCTCGGGTGATTTCTTCATTTGCAGACCGGACACTTCCCGCCAGATTTCCTTCGTATGGCAAGCATCACCACTGAAGAACTCCTCGCTCACGCGCAATGGCTGGAAAGCGGCGGCAAGAGCGGCAAGAAAATCGATGAGACCGGCATGAACCTTGCCGGTGCAGCCCTCGACGACCTGAACCTCATGAAGGGACAGTTTGTCGGGACCGTTTTCACCAAGGCCAATCTCGCTGGCACGAACCTCTCCGAGGCGGATTTCAGCGGCGCGAACCTCGACCATGCGAATCTGACGGGCGCGAACCTGAGCAAGGCTGATCTCGGCGGCGTGTCCCTGCGCCATGCGAATATGACCGGTGCCAATGTGCGCGGCGCGGACCTGTCCGGCGCAAATCTTGAGGGCGCGAATCTGACCAATGCGGACTTCACCGACGCGGACCTGATCGCTGCAAACCTCACGGGTGCCGTCCAGACCGGCATGCTCCGCAGCGGCGCGAAATTGGCCGACACTCAGGGACTGGTGGGCTGATGGTCCAAAAGCGCGAAAGTGGCATGGGTGCCGCCATCCATGCCATGTTTTGCTGGATGTGAAGCCGCCCTCGCATCGCTGACGAGCCTTGCGCGGCTTGTCTCGCACGTGCTATGCTCCTGCCATGGACCCCGCCACCTGGGCAGCGCTCAACGACGATGAGTTGCTTGAGAAAAAAATCTCCCACCTCGGGTTGAAGCTCGAAACGACGGAACTGCAGCCGCTGATCCAGCAGCTTCACGACGAACTCGCGGCGAAGGGGCTCGCCTTCATGCCACCATGCCATGTGGGCGATGAATGGTTCGTGCCGGTGGGCATTCCGGCGATTTTCATTCCGTTTTTCCTTGTGCACGACCGTCTGCGCAAACTGGAACGGAAGATGATTCTCGAAGTCGAGGGCGAGACGCCGGAGTGGTTCATGAAGCTGATGCGCCATGAGGCCGGACACGCCTACTCCTACGCTTACCAGCTCTACAAAAAGAAGCGTTGGCAACAGACCTTCGGACTCGCCTCGACGGAAGAGACGGATTTCTACCGCCCGCGGCCTTACAGCCGCTCGTATGTCGTGCATCTCGACGACTGGTATGCGCAAAGCCATCCGGACGAAGATTTCGCGGAGACTTTTGCCGTCTGGCTCACACCGGGGCTCGACTGGCGGGAGCGCTACAAGGGCTGGGGCGCGTTGCAAAAGCTCGAATACATTGATGAGCTGATGCGCTCCCTCGCCGGCAAGCCCGCGCTGCATCAGCCACAGTATCGCGTGAAGGACTACGACTTCCTGAACGTGAAGTTGAAGACCTACTACGCAAAGAAGCGCAAGCTTTACGAGGACTCGTATCCCGATCTCTATCCCGATTCCTATGACAACGATCTGCGCCTGCTCTTTGCCGCCGGACCGGAGGTGAACGGACGCGTGAAAGCCTCCGTGTATCTGCGCCACCGGCGGCGTCCGCTCATGGACTCCGTCTGCCAGTGGACCAACGAGAACAAATACCGTGTGAGCAAGCTGCTCACGCGCCTGACCGAACGCTGCAACCAGCTCGACCTTCATGTGAGGCCCAACGATCCTGACCTCGACCTGCGTGTGTCCGCCCACGTCACCACATTGGTGATGAACTACCTCTTCACAGGCAAATTCAAACGCACCAAATGACGCCTCAAAAAAAGAAACTCAAGGTCCTCGCACTGTTCGACGCGATCGCGCCAACCACGCTCGACCAGGATTTGAGCGAGGAGCTTCTCACCGAGGATTGGAAGACCGAGACCAATGTGCTCGGCGCTCTGCGTGAACTCGGCCACACGACCGAATACGTGGCCATTTTCGACAATCTTGACCTCCTGCGACAGAAGCTTGAGAGCTACCAGCCTGATGTGATTTTCAACCTGGCCGACCAGTTCAAAAACAACCGCGCCTTTGACCAGAACATCGTCTCGTTTCTGGAAATGTACGGCATCCCCTTCACCGGTTGCGGCTCCACCGGCCTCACGCTTTGCAAGCACAAAGGCATCTCGAAGAAGATTCTCAGCTACCATCGCATCCACACGCCGGCGTTCGTCATCATCGCCCGCGGAAAACGCATCTCGAGGCCACCGAAGCTGCGTTTTCCCATTTTGGTGAAGCCGCTGAAGGAAGAAGCCTCGCTCGGCATCTCGCAGGCGTCGTTTGTGTCCAACGACGATCAGTTCAAGGAGCGCGTGCAGTTCATCCATGACAAATATGCCAACGACGTGATCGCCGAGGAGTACATCCACGGCCGCGAGCTATATGTCAGCCTCATGGGCAATCTGCGGCTGCAGGAGTTCCCGATTCGCGAACTGGTGTTCAAGGAAGTGCCGCCCGACGAACCGAAGATCGCCACCTTCAAGGCCAAGTGGGACGACGAGTATCGCGAACGCTGGGGACTGAGGAACCAGTTTGCCGAAGAACTCGATCCCGCCGTCGAACGCAACATCCAGCAGACCTGCAAACGCATCTACCGTCTGCTCACACTCGATGGCTATGCGCGGATGGATCTACGCCTGACCGCGAACAACGAGGTCTATTTCATCGAGGCCAATCCCAATCCGATCCTCGCCGCCGACGAAGATTTCGCATTGTCGGTTCAAAAGGCCGGCATTGCCTATCCACAGCTCATCGACCGCCTCATGCGTCAGGGGTTGCGGACCGAGCGCGGGTAGAACGAGTCCATTCGTCCGGTGTTACGGTGATGTGGGCGGGAGTGCCTGCATCATTTGGCTATGCCACGCTCAAGTCCTTGTTGTAATACACCTTCACGAACTTCATGCCCTTCCTGTCGTCGAAGCCGCGTTCGAGCTGGGGATCAGCTTCACTGACGCCGGGCTTGATGTGGATTTCGACGCCGGTGTCGAGTTTGAGGACGGCGGCGATGCGTTTTTTGGCCTTGTTGAGGTCCTTCTTGGAGATCTCAAACGAGGTCTCCAAGGGCTGCCCCTGTTCTTCTTCGATGCGGGCGCGGTGTTCGTGGAATTGAGCAATGGTTTCAGGGGATTTGAGCACCTCCTGCTCGAACTCCTTCAGTTCGAACTTCTCGCGCTCCTCGAAGTAGTCGAGCGCGTCCTTCGCCGCAGCAGCGGTTTCCCACGGTGGTGTGTCGTCATCGGTGGAGGCGGCATTTTGATCTTCGAGGAAGGACACGGCCATCTTTGCATAGGCGTTGGTCAAGAACGCCGCGTCGGGCACGGCTTCAACGCCGAGGAACTCGCGCACCCAGAAGCGTGTGTCACCGCCACCACGGTCGAAGGTGAGCACGTAGTGGCCTTTCTCCTGCCAAAAATCGAGGATGAGGCAGCCTTTGTCGATCTTGTCAGGATTGATGCCGTGCTCGGTGGCGAGGCGGAGGTCGCCATTGCGGGCGGTGATGGTGAGGAAGGGCGTGACGCTGTCGGATTTGAGGATGCAGATGCCGTTCACGAGTTCGCCCTCAATGTGGATTTCCTTCAATAGCGCGATGCAAAGGTCGCCAGCCTTGATGTTGGGGTGATTGGACTTCGCGTAGAGACGCTGCGCGATTTCGATGCCGCGCTCGAGCAGCGCATCTTCATCAGCGAAGATGGCCTTGGCGCAGTTGCTCATCTCATGCTGTTTCAACGAGGCGTGATGGGTGAAGCGATGTGCGATGAGATTCTTGAACGGCTTCAAAAAGATCGCGGTGAGCGTCTCCTGATCCTTTTCAGCGATTTCGAAGACTTCCCTGGAGGTTTGCAGCGGCTCCTCGCGCTGAGGATTGCCGATTTTGGCGAGGACGGCTTTGGTGACGGTGGCGGTATTGAGGCGGAGTTTGACGGACATGCGGGGCGCGGAGGTTTGGGAGGAATTGCCTGCGTGCAAAGCCTTTGATGTCCCTATTTCCGTGCCTTCCCGATGGCAGGGCTCGGAAAAGGAAGCAGAGCCCCTGACAGTTTGGTCGGGGATTCCCCGATGCGTCAGACAGGGAAGCGAGGATTGCAGGAAAATGGCGGCGTGATCAAACTCCATCATCTTTTCTCATTCCTAATAAACCCGCAAGACCATGATCGCCCGACATCTCAATGCTTCAGTGACGCAGCGCGAGTCATCCAGCCATGGCTCGTATCCCACCGACAAAGAAATCGCCTTCCTCGCCTTTGAACATTGGAAGAGAGAAGGAAGCCCGCATCTGCGGCCCGAACACTGGCTGAGCGCCGAGAAGAAACTTCTGGCTGCCTACGCTGCCCCTCAGGCCGCCTTCGTTCACACTGAGGACGATGAGCTTGAGGAGCTTTGGGAGCAGGAAACCGAGACGAGTTCCGCCTGCGTCCGCGCAAGCTAACCATCAACCACAACACCTCATGAGCACGACCAGTGTTCTCAGCGAGCCGGAGCAGGAGACCTCCACCAGCGTGGAGTTCGCGGATGAAACCGGCTTGGATCAAAGCTCAGACCACCACTGGCGGGATGCCACCCGCACCACAGCGGCGGTTCAGGACGCGGATCAGAAACCCGCGACGCGGCAGACTGCAAGCATTCGCCTGGCACTTCAGACCGCACCGGTCTGGCGCCATGGCGGCATCAATGAATAGCCACATCCCCAAAACCCAACAAACAGCATGAACAGACACCTCCATGACATGGGCCTTCTTCTGGCTGGCGTCGTCCGTCATCATGGCATGACGCTGCAGGAACTGGTCGGGCATGATGAGGTGAGGCACATCAGGCGGCGGCGGCGCGTGGAGCCCCCCCAGCACGCCGCCGTGGATGAAGCCCTCACTTCAGGCCGCTTCGTGCAGCCCATGCGTTTTAATCGCACACGCTACGAACACATGGTACGCATGCTGCGTGGGAAAACCATCGCCACGGGAGTGCTGGTCTCCGCCGTTGCGATCTCAATGCTCGTCTGGCAGGCGTCGGGTGGCGGGCATGTGTCCCCTGAACGATGGTTCCTGGGCATTGGCTCGGGCTGGTTCATCGCCTGGATGGTTCGACTCGGCCTGTTTGCCGTCTTTGCAGCACCTCGTTCTCTCACCTTTCAAGACGGCCTGATCAGGCTCTCGGGCCTGGGTGCGCTGCGCCCCGGTCACGTGAGCCGTTGGTCACTTGCCAATGGCGTGATGATGGACGTGGATGAACGTCCGTGTTCGCATCTGGACATCCACTGCCGGTGGTTTGGCTGTGACCGCCGCTGGACCATGTTTCTCAACAACGGCCCGGAGGCATGCCATCTGCGCAAAATGCTGGAGCACCACTTTCCCGATGCCCAGTCGGCGTGGCCCGCTGAATAATCTCGCGCAATTGGGATTGAGCCGGCATTCCGGATCGGTACCGTTGTACTGTTCATGCCACGCAAATCCTCCAGGCAAGCCCGATCGGCTGGTAGCACGGTCAAGTCCGGCAAAGCGGTGGTTAAACGACCGCGGGCAGGCGCGAAAAGCTTGAAACGGAAGCCTGCGCCCCAAAAGCCCCGGCGTCGCAACAACATCACCGCCACACCGCACCCTGGATCGAAGTCGCATGACAAACGAACGCAAGGCCGCAACGGCAGGCACGCCACCGTGAAACAATCTGCACCTGAGAACGAGCAGCACTTCCACATGATCGTGGACAACGCGCCGGTCCTGGTCTGGGTGAGCGACACCGGCAAACTCTGCACGTGGTTCAACAAGGCATGGCTTGATTTTGTGGGCCGCACCTTGGAGCAGGAAGTTGGCAACGGCTGGACCGGCAACGTGCATCCAGAAGATCTGGATCGTTGCCTGACCATCTACACGACTGCATTCGACGCGCGCGAACCCTTCGAGATGACCTACCGGCTGCGGCGTCATGACGGCGAGTACCGCTGGATGATCGACCACGGCATCCCGTTTTACGACACCGATGGCCAATTCGCGGGCTACGTCGGCAGTTGTGTGGACATCACCGAACGCAAACTGGCAGACCAGGCGATGCGGGCCAAGGAAGCGCAGCTCTGGCTGATCACCGCCAACACGCCTGTGATGCTTGCACAGTGCAACCGCGACCTGATCTGCATGTTTGCCAACCGCGCCTGCGCCCAGATGCTCCAGTTGGAGCTGGACAAGATCATCGGACAACCCATCACCGAGGTGCTCGGCGCGGAGGCGTTTGCAATCATTCGTCCGCATGTGGAGCAGGTCCTGAAGGGCCGGCGTGTCGAATTTGATGCCGACATACCCTACCCGCGTGCCGGATTGCGTTCCATGCATGTGGTCTATACTCCGGACACGGATTCCCTGGGCAATGTGACGGGCTGGCTGGCCTCGCTGACGGACATCACCGACCGCAGGGCGGCCGAAAATGAACTGCAACGGGAGCGCGCCTTTCTACGGCAGGTGATCGATGCAACTCCAAGCATGATTTTCGTGAAGGACCGCAAAGGCCGCTTCCTTCTGGGCAACGAGGCGCTGGCGCGCAGTTGCGGCACCACGGTGAAAAAGATCATCGGAAAGACCGATGCGGACTTCCGGCGCACACCCGAGCAGATCGCGCACTTCCAAGCCGATGACCGCACCGTGATGGACGGCGGCATGCTGCTGCAGATTCCCGAGGAGGAGGTCACCCAGGCCGACGGAAGACCGCGCTGGTTCAGCACCGTCAAGGTGCCCTTGTTCAACGCCGATGGCACGTGCGACAAGATTCTCGGTGTGGGCACGGACATCACCGAGCGCCGCGAGGCCCAGCAGAACCTCGAGCGTACGAAGGCGGAGCTGGAGCTGCGTGTGGCGGAGCGCACCGCGGAACTGGTCGCCGCCAACGAACAGCTCGTGGCGCAGATGGAGGAGCGGCGGCGTCTTGAAAACGCGCTGCTGGATGTCTCCGAGCAGGAGCAGCGCAGGCTCGGCGAGGATTTGCACGATGGCTTGTGCCAGACGCTGTCAGGCATTGTGTTCATGGGCCGGTCGTTGACGAAAACTTTGCAGGAACTGCAACTCGCGGCCCCTGCCGCAGACGCGGCGCGCCTGACCGAGCTGCTGCATCAGTCCGTGGAAAGCGCCCGCAACATCGCCAGGGGCCTGCAACCGCTGGTGGTGGACGCCGGGGGCCTCGTCTCCGCGTTGCACGAACTGACGGCACGCAACAACAGCAGTTCCGTCACATGCTGTCTGCACTGCGCGCATTCGGTGCCGGTCACCGACAACGCCATGGCCCTGCATCTTTACCGCATCGCCCAGGAGGCCGTGGTCAACGCGCTCAAGCATGCGGGAGCGCGCAATGTCCAGGTGAGATTCAACCAGCGGGGCAGCATGCTCACTTTGGAGATCGAAGACGACGGCTGCGGCATCCCTGAAGTCGTGCATGCTGGCAAGGGCATGGGACTTCCGCTCATGCAATATCGGGCCGATGTGATCGGCGCTGACATTGTGATCAAGCGCCAGCCGCAAGGCGGGACCAAGGTCTCCTGTTCCGTGCGTTTGCCGGCCGCCACCGCTCATGTTTCAATGACAACACCCCTGCCCGACTCGGCCTCGTGATGAAAGCACGCCCTGCCAAAGTCAAAAGCAGCTCCAGCGCCGGCCTTCAGCGGCGGCTCCTCATCGTCGATGACCATCCCATTTTCCGGCAGGGCATCGCCATGCTTCTGCGTCACGAGCCGGATCTCGTCATCTGTGGCGAGGCGGAGACCGCGGCCCAGGCCCTTGGCATGATTGAAACCCTCGACCCTGATCTCGTGCTGGCAGACATCACCCTCAAGGACGTCAACGGCATCGAACTGGTCAAATCCCTCCGGGCCTTGCGTCCAGGCCTGCCGGTGCTGGTGCTCTCCATGCACGAGGAGTCGCTCTATGCAGAGCGGGCGCTGCGTGCCGGTGCCCGTGGTTACGTGATGAAGCAATCCTCACCCGACCAGGTCGTGGCCGCCATCCGCCAGGTGCTCCGCGGCGAGCTTTACCTGAGTCCGTCGGCGAATCTCCGCTTGTTGAACACCTTCTTCACCGGCAAGAATCACGTCGTTGAACATTCCGTCGAAATCCTGAGTGATCGCGAACTCGAAATCTTCGAGCTTCTTGGCAAAGGACACGGCACCAGCATGATCGCCCATGAGCTGGGAGTCAGCGTGAAGACCATCGAGGCGCATCGTGCCCACATCAAAACCAAGCTCAGCCTTTCCACCGCGCCTGAACTGATGCGTGCCGCCGTCGAATGGGTCACGCGCGCCAATGGCTGAGTGTTTTGCGGCAGGCAGGGCAGCCTTTGAAGTCCCGGCCACCTCCCCTCACCCGGCCTCTCCCCGAAGATGGCGCTGATGCTCCGGTGTGAATCCTCGACGGGGAGAGGAGATTCGTTTTGCGTTGCCTCAAAGCGACATCCCTCTCCCCGGACTACAGTGCCGTTGCCATCTTTCGCATCCACCGGGGAGAGGAGAGGTGAGGGGTCGGCCAGAAGTGTCGATCTCCGCCTCACGAAGAGTTTTCCCCAAGCTGGCTGCATGGAATTCATCTGCTTGCACACTTCAGGGTGCCACGCGAGTTCATGCGCGACATGACTTCCGCAAAAAATGAAACCCCGTCCACCGCCACCGCATGGCTGGTGCGCATCCCGGAGATTTTTGAGGGGATCGCGCCGGAGGTGCTGCGGCGCATGGGAGCACAAACCACGACGCGGCTCGGCCTGGACTTCTATTTGATCAAGACCACGACACCGGAGGCCGTTCAGCGCTCCGAAGTCGCCAAGTTTGCGCGCTGGAACCTGCCGGTGGACCACACCTGGCCATGCAACCCGCAGAAGATGGATGGCTTCATCGAGAAAGCCGCGCAGACGCTCCTCCAGAAGTTCGGTGCGCGGAAACCGCAGGGCATCTTCATCGGCACGCTGCATCCGACCTCGCCGGACAAGTATTACCGCGGCCTCGCCTCGAACCTGCGGGGCCGTGTGCTGCAGTTGTTCCCGAAATTGCCCGCAAACCATGTCGAGGAGCAGAATCCACAGGCGGAGACCTCGTTCTGCCTTGTGGGGAAAGAGGGCTTGTTCTGCGGCATGCAAAGTCCGCGTGCCTGCAACGGCCTCTACCCCGGCGGCAGCAAGTTCATCGACCAGGATTCACCGGACACGATCAGCCGCGCTGGCGCGAAGATCGCCGAGGCGCTGCATTACTTGCTGCTTTGCCGCCCGCCGATGCCCCAAGGCAGCCACTGGCTCGAACTCGGCGCCTGTCCCGGCGGCATGACCTCCGAATTGCTCGCCCGCGGCCAGCGCGTCACCGCCATCGACCGCGCACCGCTCGACAAACGGCTCGATGGCCGCGCAGGATTGAAGTTCGTGCTCGAAGACGTGGCTGCCTTCCAACCCCGGCCCGGCACGACTTACGATGCCTTGCTGTGCGACATGAACGGCCCGCCGGAGGAATCCATCGAGCAGGTCATCCGCCTTTCACGTTCACTCAAGCCCGGCGGCCTCGTCGTCTTCACGCTCAAAATGCCGCGCATTGAGAACGTGGACGAACCATGTGCCTTGTTCCGCTTCATCACCGGCATGGCCACCGCCGCCGGCCTGCGCCTGTTTGCGCAAACGCACCTCACCTACAACCGCCACGAGTTCACGCTGTTCTTCGAAGCCGCCAGGAGTTGAAGCCGCGCCGCTGGAGGCTGGAGGGCAACGCTCCTGCGTTGCCCCATGAATTCGGCAAGGAGCGGGGCCGGCCATGCCTGGCATCTACCACGCTTGCCATGCCAGAGTACGTAGCGCCGATACCACCCCACATAGCTCTCCTCAGTCCGGTGGGAAAAGTGTTTGAGACGGATGGCCTGCTTGATCTGGTCTTCGAGCTTTACGGTCATATTCGACATTGCTGTTGCCCATGACGCGCCGGCGCGTCAAAATCGACACCCATGAAGCCGAAAGCCCGTTGGCACTCGACAAATCGGTGGCCCATAATGCGGATCACGTACTCGACAGAATTGTTTCTCATCAACTAGTTCGGCGTAGCTCGTGCATCCTGAGAACGAAGCCATGAAAGCCATCGTGTTGTCAGCCTTGCTCATCCTAACGTTTGGCATCCTCTCCATCAGCGCCGAGGCTGATCTCGCCGACCGACGCTGGTTGGCCTCACCCGACAACCGCCATCTTCTCACGTTTAGTGGCGACAACCCAAATTTGCCCGAAGCGTTCACGATTCAAGACCTTCACGGGAAGCCCCTTTTCTCTTCGCGCGACTGCCCAGACCTGCGCGACGTTTTCAACTACGAGCCACAGCACGCCCGCTGGAGTTCCGATGGTTTGGTTTTGGCCGTAGCTGCTGGCCACTCGAAGTTCCTTCTCACATACATTTTTGCTCGCAGCGGCGACACCTTTGTGTCCGTGCCCGTTCCTCCGCTCGCGGCCGGATACGACAACCCGTGGATACTCCCAACCGAATGGCTCAAGGATCGCACTCTCCGCGTTACCATTTCCGGGCCACACGCCGGCAAGGCGCGCGATAGCGGCTACCACGGCGAAGCAAAGCTCCGTGTGACGCTTGACCCGCCGAAATGCGACAAGACGTTCGAGCGCATCAAATGAACTCGGCCGCAACGCCGAACAAAGCGGATGCAGGCAACGGCTCGAATGGCATCTGTCGTGTCATCGACGCCCCCCGCTCGCCGTCGCCACAGCTTAGATGTTCGGCCAAAGTGCAAAGTTCACCGCTATGAATATCCACAACCTGCTACTCGCTTCAATCGGACCTCTTGGGATGCCAGAGATCATCATCATTCTTCTTCTAGGGGCTGTCTTAGCGCTTGTCGGCGTGTTGCCATTTTGGTTCATCTGTAAGAAGGCGGGATTGTCGCCTTGGCTGTCATGCCTGATGATCATCCCATTTGGCGCAGTGGTTCTCCCGTTCATCCTGGCATTTATTGATTGGCCATCTCTCAAGCGGGACACAACGCAATCCTGACTGCTCGCAGAATGAATGCCATGCGAACCCCCAAGGCCGGGAAGCGGGATCAGTGTGCAAACAATTGACAGATGAATTTGCACTGAATGCAAGCCGCCGTGTTGGTCATGGAGCCTGGCGGTGGATGTTATTCCGTCGCTGCTTTCAGGGCGGCTTCACGGCGGGATGGTGAAGGTGCCGTCGCAGGTGGTGGCGATTTGATTGAGCAGCGAGGGCTCTGATCCCTGTTCTCTGATCTCTGATCCCTGTTCTCTGATCTCTGATCCCCGATCCCTGATCCCCGATCCCTGAAACGGCAGGGCCATCCCAGACGCGGCCGTCATTTGATCATCATGTCCTGCGAGTTGATCTGATACTCGCGCAAGGTGCAGGATTCGCCGGAGATGGCGAAGGCGAAGATCTCGGTCCCCTTCCCGTGCTCGAACTCGCTCTCATGCGTGACGGTCATGGTGGTGCGGCCGTTGACGGTGTTCAGACGCCAGCCCTGCGAGGTGGATTTCACCTGCCTGCCGAGCTTCCGATGCACGGCGTCGAGCAGCTTCACGAAGTCCTCCTCCGTGGTGGCCGACTTGAGGTCCGCATGGGCGGCGGCGTAGATCTCCTTGAACTTGCCCTCGTTGAGCTGCAGGTGGAAGTCCACCACGGCCTTGTCCGACAGCTCCCGCGCCTTGTTGATCTGCTTGCACGAGGTGAGGGACGTGATGCCGAGAAGGAGCAAAAGGAGAGTCCTGCGTTTCATGGTGGGTGTTTGTTTGAAGGTGACCAACCCCAGGATCATTCACCCGACTGCAAACCGCCGCAAGAAGCGGGTGGCCCGCGGGACGGATTCAAGCCAAGGTCGGCACATGAACGATTATGAACGCGTGGCACGCATCATCCGGTATCTGGATGCGCATCATCACGAGCAGCCAGGCCTGGAAACGCTGGCGGCCGAGGCGGAGCTGAGCAGCGCGCACTTCCACCGTTTGTTTTCGCGCTGGGCAGGCGTGACGCCGAAGGATTTCCTGCAATGCCTGACGGCGGCCTTTGCACGCGAGCGGTTGAAGCAGGGTGCGAGCGTGCTGGATGCGGCATTGGACGCGGGCCTGTCATCGCCGGGCCGTCTGCATGACCTGTGTGTGACCCTGGAGGCGGCCACGCCGGGAGAAATCAAGTCCGGCGGAGCAGGGTTGGTGATCGATGCGGGCTTCGCTGACACGCCGTTCGGGCTGTGCCGCATCGCCTCCGGTCCACGGGGCCTCTGCCATCTTGCCTTTGTCGAAGCAGAGGATCGCACGCCGGTTTCAATGGAGTGGCCGAAAGCAGAAACACGCTGGAGCAATGCGATGGCGCGCCACCTTGCCTCCCAGGTGTTTCAAACTGGCAGCGATGGCGCCCTGCGTGCCTGGGTGCGTGGCACGCCGTTTCAACTGCGTGTGTGGCGTGCGTTGTTGAACGTGACGCCGGGCACCGTCGTCAGCTATGGACAGCTTGCGACGGCGGTTGGCCGTCCAGGCGCAGCGCGGGCGGTGGGATCCGCGGTGGGAGCCAATCCGCTGGCTTATCTCATTCCCTGCCATCGCGTGATTCGTGAGACCGGTGTGATCGGTGAGTATCGCTGGGGCCACGAGCGCAAGTGCGCGATGCTGGGGCGCGAGTGGGCGGGCGTTTGAGAGGCAAACCGGAAGCCTTCAGCGTCCGGTGCGCTGGATGGCCTTCTTCAGCCACTCACCTTCCTCCATCCAGGGAGAACTGCGGCCCAGTTCGGCCACCGTCATGGGCAGACGTGCGCTCCAATTGCTGTCGGCAGCAATTCCAGGCACGTTGAAGCGGTCTTCGAGACCAAACATGTCCGTCAGCATGAAGGCGGCGAAGCGCGCGTTGCTGGTGAGCAGCGCCTCCAGAAGTGCCCGACGCACATGCACGTCGTATTCCGGCCAGCCACCGTCTGAAAAGCGCAGTCCGGCAAAGTCGGCCAGAAAGCGCAGCTCCTTCTGCGCAAGTTGCCGGTCGCCTTCCACCGCGCTGCTCAAATCACGGCGCCGATGCTCCCACAGCGTCTTCATCGGTTCATGATCGTGTGTGGCATAGGTGGCGAAGGAGCAGTTGTCATAATCCGCGCCCATCACGACGCGGCCGTTCTCGCCGTCCTCCCATTGGCAGACTTTGAAACCCGGCACGTCGAGGCTCAGGAGATGCGGACGCACGTAATCAGGCACAGTGCCGAGATCTTCGGCGACGATCTCGGCACGGCCTGCCGCGGCGGCGAGGATCATGCGCAGGTATTTGTCGCCATTGGCAAGGTTGGCGGCCTTGTGCGCGGGCGTTTCGTCGTCGTTCTCGATGAAGTGCGGCAGACGGCCTCCCGTGCGTTTCGCGGCCTCGTCGTCGCTGAGATAACAGAACTCATCGTTCCGCGTGGGCCGCCATGGAAAGCTGTAAATGCGGTAGAAGCCCAGCACGTGGTCGATGCGGAAGATGTCGAAGACCTCGGTGAGCTTTTGCGTGCGCTGACGCCACCATTGATAGCCACCGCGCTCCATCACATCCCAGCGATAGAGCGGAATGCCCCAGTTCTGGCCCCAGCGCTGCACGAAGTAGTCGTCCTTGAAGTAGGTCTCCGGTGGCGCACCTCCGCACCATTCGAGGTCAAACTGCTCCGGTTGGAAAAACACATCCGCGCTGCACCACGAGATGCCGAAGGGGATGTCGCCCATGAGTTTGATCCCCTTCCCGTTCGCGTAAGCGCGAAGTTCGCGCCACTGGCTGAAGCACAGCCACTGCACATAGGCGTGGAAAAGGATGCGGTCGTCGATCTCATCGCCCTTCGCATCACGCCAGGCACGTGCCTTGGCGGCGGTGTTGAGTTCGGGCCGCCAGTTCGTCCAGTCCTCGTGGCCGTGCTCCTCCATCAACACGCGAAAGAGACAGAAGTCATCCAGCCACGCGGCCTCCTGCACGCAGAATTCCTCAAAGCGTGCCATGCGCTCCGCCTGCTGAGCGATCTGGCTGAAGGCACGGCGCAGCAGCGTGGTCTTGAGCTTGCGCACCTTCGGATACTTCACCGCACCGTGCCGCAGGAGGTCTGCGCGCATGAGTCCGGTGATGGTCCGGTAAAACTTCTCATCCAGCTCCGGAACTGCCGCGGGAGTGAGTTCGAGCGTGAGATAATCAAGCGCCACGGAACTGATGGCGTTGTAGGGGCTGCTGTCGCTGCCGGTGGCGTTGATGGGCAGGAACTGCACAAAACCCAGCCCGGTATCTGCCGCCCAGTCAACAAGCTGACGCACTCCGCCGATGTCGCCGATGCCGAGGTCATCGGCAGTGCGGATGGCAAATACAGGAATGAGGACGCCGGCGCGGCGCGGCTGGATGCTGGGCATGGGGGACAAAGTAAGACCGGGACGCGGAATGAGCTAAGAACAGAGGTGTCTGGTGCGATTTGGGCAGCTTGGCAAGCGTATAGAGCACGATGCGTTCCCAGACCCCTAAGTTGCTGATCTTTTTGACCCTTTCGACCGCCGCTTTGGCCGCGGAAACGAAGGAGCCCCGGGTGATGGACTTCAAGGCGCCGCCACACAGCTATCTGGATTGGAAACCGAAGGACCGCTTCGCCGAACTCCAGGAGAAAGCGCAGAAGGGCGAGGTGAAAATCGACACCAGCAGTGACAGGGCGTTTCTTTCCAGCCTGTTGCAGGCGCTGAACGTGCCGGTCAGTTCGCAGATGCTGGTCTTTTCCGCCAGTTCGCTGCAAAGCGAAATCATCAATCCGCGCAATCCCCGGGCACTTTACTTCAACGAGGACACCTACATTGGCTGGGTGCCGGGCGGTCTGGTGGAAATCATCGCCGCCGATCCGGAAATGGGGCCGATATTCTATGTGTTCGACCGCCTGCGCCCCGGAGGACCGGTGCCGAACGTGACGCGGTCCACCAAGTGCATGAACTGCCACGCCGGCAACGCCACGCGGCGACTTCCCGGCTTGATCGCGGAATCGCTGCTTGTGTCCCAGGCTGGATCGAGCCTGGAAACCTACCGCCGTGATGTGCAGGGACATCAAATCCCCCTGGAAAACCGCTTTGGCGGCTGGCACCTCACCGGCGAGCACAACCTCACCGATAACAAGGCCAACGTGATGGGCCTGACGCGCAACGGCCGGATCGAGAAGACGCCGGTCCCGCCCGGCCAGTTCTCCAACCTCGACCTCCATCTGCTGCCCACCAGCGACATCCTGCCGCATCTCGTTCACGAGCACCAGATGGGCTTCGAGAACCGTCTCGTGTATGCCATTTATACCATGCGGCAGCTCAAGGCCGAAAACAAAGGGCTGATGAGCGCCGAGGGGAAGGCGGAGATCGAGGAACGGGCGCAAGAACTCGCACGCTACATCGTGTTTGCCGACGAGGCGAAGTTCCCCGCCAAGGGCATCGTGGGTGATCCGAAATACGCGGAGGATTTCCTGCGGGACCGGAAGATGACAAAGGCAGGACTCTCGCTGAAGGACTTCGACATGAGGACCCGCATCTTCAAGCATCGCTGCAGCTTCATGCTCTACACGGACACGTGGAAGCATGCGCCGAGGGAGTTGAAAGATCGGGTCTATTATCACATGGCCGGTTACCTGCGGGATCAACCCGACGCCCAGCACGCCCACATCCCGCCCGCCGAACGTCTGGCGATCCGCTCCATCCTCAAGGAAACAGTGACGGATCTGCCGTCGTGGTGGCGCTGATGACCGGCCTCATTCCAGGTCTTCCATGCCCAGGAATGCCGTGGCCTTGACCGCACGCCGGATCGTTTTGCCGATGACCGCTTCCACATCCGACGACGGAATGCCGTAACCCGGCTTGCGACAGGAGAGATGTTCACGTGCGAGCACGGTTCCGACGGGGAGATCAACTGCCGCCACCAGGCTCTGGCCGAACATGCGCCGCAACTGGTCCAACTGCCCTGCGGCGGTGTTCTTTTGCAGCGGATTGGCCAGGCTGCGCTCGATGAACCGCACGCCTTCCACCATCTCGCCAAACTCACGCGTGGTCAGCGACGAGGACACATCCGGGCCGAACATTTCGCGGCTGAAGGTGATGTGAACCTCGATCAATCTGGCACCCAGTGTCACCGCGGCGAGCGACGGATACGGCGTGCCGGAGTGATCCGACAAGCCCACCGGACAATCGTAACGCGCCGCCAGCTCCGGAATCAGATTGAGGCCGATCTTCTCCGGCGGACATGGATAGGCCGTGGTGCACTGAAAAACGGCCACCGGCGTGCCCGCGTCCTTCAGGTGACTCACCGTCGCGTCCAATTCCTCCACGTAGCTCATGCCGCTGGAAACGAGCACCGGCTTGCCCGTGGCAATCATGGCATCGAGGAACAAGCGATTCGTCACTTCCCCGGAAGCAAGCTTCCACGCCGGAACACCGATGCGTTCCAGCAGACGGATCGCGGCGAGCGAGAACGGCGAACTGAGAAACACGAGCCCCTTCTCATCTGCATGCCGCTTGAGTTCCTGCCACTGTGGCTCCGTGAACTCCATGCGCTTCCAATAATCGTAACGCGTGGCGTCCTGGCGGCTGAATTTCACCCGCCAGGTGTCCTGCTCCGAACTTTCTTCCGCCGCGATGTGCGTCTGGAATTTCACCGCATCGGCCCCGGCCTTCGCCACGGCATCAATGTAAGCGTGCGCCATGCCGAGGCTGCCATCATGCGCTTGGGCGACTTCAGCGATGATGAAGGCTGGCGCCGCCGGGTTCTGCCATAGCTCGAAGAGATTGCGCGAGTTCATCAGGCTTTGAAGATGTTTTTGCCGCCGGAAGGCAGCACATTGCGCGTGTCCACGACAATGGACGCCAGGCGGGCAATCTCACGATAGTCCACGTTCGAGTGATCGGTGCAAATGAGCACGACATCGGCCGCTGTGATGTTCTTCTGGGTCAGCGGCACGCTCTTGCGCGGCTTCAGCATTGGGAAATGAGCATCGCCAGGAAACTGCGGAATATAGGCATCATGGTAATCCACACGGCATTGATTGCGCTCCAGGATCTCCATGAGCTTGAGCGTCGGCGACTCGCGGAAGTCATCCACGTCCCGCTTGTAGGCCAGACCAAGCACCAGCACGCGGCTGCCGCGCAGGGACTTGCCCTTGCTGCCCAGCGCATCTTGCAGCTTCGACACCACAAAGTAGGGCATGTGCGTGTTCACCTCCCCCGCGAGTTCGATGAACTTCGTGGAGATGTCGAACTCACGCGCCTTCCAGGTCAGATAAAACGGATCAATCGGAATGCAGTGTCCGCCGAGTCCGGGGCCGGGATAGAATGGCATGAAGCCGAAAGGCTTGGTCTTCGCGGCGTTCACGACCTCCCAAATGTCGATGCCCATGCGGTCGAAGACGACCTTCAGTTCGTTCACCAGCGCGATGTTGACCGAGCGGAAGATGTTTTCGAGCAGCTTGGCGGCCTCCGCGACCTCGGCGCTGCTCACGGGAACCACTTTGCCGATGATCTGCTCATAGAGCATGGTGGCAAGCTTGCCGCTGGTGGCGTCCGTGCCGCCCACGAGCTTCGGAATGCTGGCGGTGGAGAAATTTGCGTTGTTCGGATCCTCACGCTCCGGGCTGTAGGCCAGATAAATGTTCTTCCCCGGCTTGAGCCCGGCTTTTTTCAAAATGGGGGCCACGATGTCACGCGTGGTGCCTGGATACGTCGTGGACTCAAGCACCACGAGACAGCCGGGGCTGACATTCCCGGCGACCCACTCCGCGGCGGACGCGACGTAGGACAAATCGGGCTCGCGCTGCTTGGTCAACGGCGTGGGCACGCAGATGAGCACCGCATCGACATCCTTCAGCGCCGCCGGTTCCGCAGTGGAGCGAAATTTCCCACCAGCCACCGCCGCCTTCACACGTGCATCCTTGATGTGCCGGATCGGCGAGCGTCCTTGGTTCAGCACACGGCATCGGCGCTCGTCGGGATCGACACCCACGACCTGGTAGCCTTTCTCAGCAAACAGCAACCCCAGCGGCAATCCCACATAACCCAGGCCCATGATGCCCACCTTCAAACCGCGGCTTTGGATTTTTCCCTGCCACGAGGACAGCACAGAGGTGGTGGACGATGTTTTTTGGCCGGGCATACAGATCGGTGAAATGAGAACTGGCAGCATCAAAGCCGCAGGCGGATGCCTTGTAAAGCGGCGGCAGGCTCCACGTCAACCAGATGCAACAGGAGCCGCGCCCGGCACTTTCCAAGTTGAGCGGCAGGCAATGCCGGGGTTAGTGGGCAGTTTCATGTCCGGACCCGTCAAAATCAAGCCTCCCGCGCCGCCTCATCTATCCGATCCACAGTTCAAGGAACTGGCGAAACGCACGTTCAGGTCGATCTGGAAGTATGTCCTGCCGTACCGTGGTCGTTTCGCCCTGAGCGTGCTGCTGGGCATGCTCAGCGCCGTGTTCAACGGCATCATGCTCATCGGTTTCCAGCTCATCTTTTCCCTCGTGCTGAAAGGCCAGACACGCACGCTGGGAGAGCCTGCCAAGCTGCCGCTCATCGGCGAGGTGAACATCGCGCAACTCATCGGCGCCGACAACGACACCCCGGTGGGTTTCACCGGCGTGATGATCGCCTGCGCTTTCATCCCCGTGCTGATCTTTATGCGGGGCTTCCTGGGCTACCTCTCCAGCTACATGCAGGCATGGGTCACCAGCAAGGTGGTCTATGACATCCGCAACGAGGCATTTCACAGCGTGATGCGCCAGTCACCCGGCTTTTTCAACAGCGCCAAGACCGGCGAGTTGATGCAGACCGTCACCAGCCAGACCACCACAGTGCAGCGCAATGCGATGATGCTCGTCCAGATCGCCGCGCAGCGGCCTTTGACGATTATTTCGATCCTGGTGGTGCTTTTCGCACAGGACTGGTTCTTCACGCTGATGTCGCTCGTCGTTTTTCCCGCCTGCCTTGTGCCCATTGTCCGGCTCGGCAAGCGCGTGCGCAAAACCGGCACCAAGGAGGAGTATGACCACCGCGCCCTGATGGTGGCCATGCAGGAGTCCTTTGCCGGCATCCGGCTGGTGAAGTCCTACGCACGCGAAAAGCATGCCGAGGCCCGCTTCGAACGCTGCAACTACAACATGACACGCAACATGCTCCGGTGGACGAAGGCGCTCGAACTCGTCGGCCCCACCGTCGAAACAGTGGCATCGGTCGGCATTGGTGTCGGCCTCGTCTATGCGTGGCACCGTGGCCTGGAGGCGGAGAACTTTTTCCTGCTCGTCATGGCGCTGACTCAGATATATCCGCCCGTGAAGGAACTGAGCCGCGTGCAGATGCTGCTGCAAAAGACCGCCGTGGCCGCCGGCATGGTCTTTGAGTTGCTTGAACGCCAGCCGGACATCAAGGATCTTCCAGATGCCATCGACGCCGGTCGCGCGAACGGCGCGGCCACCTTCCAAAACGTCACCTTCTTCTACCGCGACAAGGACGGTGTGAAAAAAGAAGTGCCCGCTGTTCGCGACATCAATCTCCAGCTCGATCCCGGCAAGTTTTACGCTTTTGTCGGCCCCAGCGGTGCCGGAAAAAGCACGCTCTACTCGCTGCTGCTGCGCTTCTATGATCCCGATGAGGGAACGGTGCTGCTGGACGGACGCGACATCCGCAGGCTCACCCAGGCATCACTGCGTGCGAACATCGGTGTCGTCAGCCAGGACACCTTCCTCTTCCACGACACCATCCGCGAAAACATCCGCTATGGCCGGCTCGACGCCACGGAGGATGAAATCATCGCCGCGGCCCAGAAAGCCCACGCACATGAATTCGTCGTGCAGATCCAGGGCGGTTACGACGCCGTTGTTGGCGAAGGTGGCTGCAATCTCTCAGGTGGACAAAAGCAACGCATCTCCATCGCCCGCGCCATTTTGCGCGATGCACCCATCCTGCTGCTCGACGAGGCCACCTCCGCGCTCGACACCGAGAGCGAAAAAATCATCCAGGAGGCCATTCACACGCTCTCCGAAGGCAAAACGGTCGTCGCCATCGCCCATCGCCTCTCCACGATCCTGGAGGCTGACCAAATCGTCGTCATGGACCAAGGTCGCATCCTGGACCGCGGTATGCATGCCGAGCTGCTGGAGCGCTGCTCGCTCTACCAGAAGCTCTATCACCTCCAGTTCAACAGCGACGAACGCGCGATCTCATGAAAGCACTCGTCACCGGTGGCGCCGGCTTCATCGGCTCCCACATCGCACAAACACTCGCCAGCAAAGGTGCCACAGTGCTTGTGCTGGATGATTTCAGCTCCGGTGACCGCCAAAAGCTCGCTTGGGACGCGGGCCATGATGCGGTCGAAGTCATCGAGGGTGACGCGGGCAATGAAGATCTCCTCGCCAAAATCGTTCCCGGCTGTGAGTGGGTCTTCCACGAAGCCGCCGTGGCCTCCGTGCCGCAATCCGTCGCCCAGCCGCTCGAAACCAACCGTCAGAATCTCGATGCCACCTTGAAGCTGCTCGTTGCTTCCAGGAATGCTGGAGTGAATCGCTTTGTCTTCGCCTCCTCCTCCGCCATCTACGGCAACAGCGACTCCGTCGCCAAACGCGAATCCGACGCACCGGCGCCAGTAACGCCCTACGGTTTGCAAAAGTACGCCGGTGAGCGTTATGCGCAGTTGTTTCACCAGCTCTACGGCCTGCCCACCGTGGCGCTGCGTTACTTCAACGTCTTCGGGCCGCGACAGTCCTTCGATTCGCCCTACTCCGGTGTCATCGCCCGTTTCTGCACCTCCATGCTCCGCGGCGAGGCACCTGTCATCTTTGGCGATGGCGGCCAGTCGCGCGACTTCATCTTCATCGACAACATCGTGCAGGCGAATCTGCTCGTCGCGGAGGCACCGGCGGAACTGGTGGCGGGCCAGGTCTTCAATGCAGGCTGTGGTCAGAGCATCACGCTCAAACAGCTCGTCGCCGACATCAACGATCTCACTGGCCAGCACTTGGTGCCACGGCATGAACCGGCACGAACCGGCGACATCCGCCATTCGCAGGCTGACATCGCGGCTCTGCGCCATGCGACCGGCTTCGACCCACAGGTGTCCTGGAAAGATGGTCTGGCGCAAACACTTGAGTTTTACCGCCAGCAGCCAGTTTGAGGTTCTCTTTGAATTCGTCGGAACAATGACGGCTTGAAGGGCGTGCTCATCACGGCGAAATCAACGCAGCATGACGTTTCCCCACACCATCGCTGCCGCGACGACCCTGCCGCCGCTGTTTGCCCTGCTGGCATTGATGCTGGCAGGCGTGGTGCTCGTCTCGCTGCTGTTGCTGCGGCTGCAGCAGTCGATGCTGGCCGGCTATTTCCTCTGCGGCGTGGTGATCGCCAATTCTGGTGTGCTTGAGCTTCTCGGCGGTGGCACTTCGCAGAATGGTGTCGCGCAGATGGCGGAGTTCGGCGTTGTCCTGCTCATGTTCACCCTTGGGCTGGAGTTTTCCCTCGGTGAGCTGCGCTTTCTGCGCCGCCTTGCCTTTGTTGGTGGCGGCTGGCAGATGGCGTTGTGCATGCTTGTGGCCGCGACGGGTGCCATGCTGCTGGATTTTTCGTGGCAGGGCGCGGTACTGCTCGCCGTGGCGTTGGCGATGAGTTCCACGGCGGTGAGTTTGAAGAGTTTTCAGGATCTTGGCCTCGAAGCCAGTCCGGGCGCACGCATGGCGCTCGCCGTCGCGATTTTTCAGGACCTCTTCATCATCGTCTTTTTTCTCTTCCTGCCGTTGCTGCTGCCGCAACCAGGGAATGACCAGGCCATGCTGGGCCGCCTCGTTTCGCTGGTTCTTCGTGGCGGCGTGTTTGTGGTGCTCGCCGGTGTGGCTGCGCGCTGGATCATTCCCTGGCTCCTCAACGCCGTCACCCGCACGCGCAGTCGGGAGCTGTTCACGCTCACCGTCATCGGCTGCTGCGTCGGTCTTGCCTTCGTCGGCGGCCTGCTCGGTCTCGGCCTGGCGCTCGGCGCGTTCATCGCCGGCCTCGCCGTGAGCGAATCCATCTTCAAGCACCGCATTCTCGCCGACGTGATGCCGCTGAAGGATCTCTTTCTCACGCTGTTCTTCGTCTCCGTGGGCCTGATGATTGACTTGAAGGCGGCTGCCGCTCTCTGGCTGCCGATTTTCTCTCTCACCGTGGCGCTGATGATCTTCAAAGCCTGCACGGTCACTTCGATCGCCCGCGGTCTGGGCCTCGCTCATCGTCAGGCCCTGATGGCTGGCCTCGGCCTGTGCAGCGCGGGGGAGTTTTCACTCGTGCTGCTGCAAAACGCGGGTGCTGCACGTCTTTGGAGCACTGACACGCAGCAAACCCTGCTCGCAGCCAGCGCATTGTCCATGGGACTGCTCCCCGCGCTCCTCAAACTCGGCCCCCCGCTCGGGGACTGGCTGGTGAAACGCGGCTGGGGACGAAGCAAGCCGGTCAATCTCGATGCACTCAGCCTGCGGCAGCGCATCACCGAAATCTCCGGTCACGCGATCATCTGTGGTCACGGACCTGTCGGTGAAAAGCTCAACAAAGCCCTCCTCGACTCCGGCGTGCGCACCCTGGTGGTCGAGCTCAACGCCGAAACCGTGCGCAAACTCCAGCGTCAGGGACAGGCGGTGCTCTTCGCAGATGCCTGCCACGAGGAAACCTGGGAGCTGACTCAGCTCAAGCACGCTCGCCTCGTCGCCCTCACCTTCCCTGACGCCACACTGAACGTCCAGGCTCTGGCCATCGTCCGCTCCCAGCGACCGGACATTGCTGTGCTGGCCCGTGCGCGTTTTAGCTCCGATGTTGAGCGTTTGAAACGGCTTGGAGCCACCCAGGTGGTCAACGATGAGGTCGAGGCCGGACGGGCCATCGTCGATCATGCGCGCATCCTTCAAGGCGCTTGAACACAGGCACGCCGCGTTCAAACTGCGGCATGATCACCCGCGATGAACACGGCCGCGCCCAGCTCGGCAGGCTGGAAGGCTTCCTGCAACTGCTCATCTTCCTGAATCTCATCAGCTTCTCCGTCGAGACACTCCCCGGATTGGACGATGGCACCAGGCAGGCCCTGTCCATGTTTGAAGTCTTCAGCGTGGCAGTCTTCACCATCGAATACATCGCACGAACGATGCACTCGCGGCCACGCCTCTCGTATGTGACCTCGTTCATGGGGCTCATCGACATCGTCTCCATCCTGCCCTTCTACCTCGGCCTTGCTTTCGATCTGCGCAGCATGCGCGCCCTGAGGCTCATGCGCGTCTTCCGCATTTTCAAGCTGGCGCGTTACTCCGCGGCGGCGCGCCGATTTCATCTGGCATTCATCTACGCACGCGAGGAACTGATCCTCTTCGGCGCCGCCGCTCTCATCGTGCTTTATCTGGCCGCCGTGGGCATCTACTTCTTCGAACACGATGCGCAGCCCGATGTTTATGTCTCCGTGTTTCACAGCCTGTGGTGGGCCATCGTCACGCTGACCACGGTCGGTTATGGCGATGCCATCCCCGTCACTCTGGGTGGACGCGTTTTCACTTCCCTGGTGCTCATCGCGGGTCTCGGCATCGTGGCTGTGCCGACGGGACTGCTTGCTGCTGCTTTGTCCAAGGCGCGGGAACACGAAAGAGAAATCGAGGAGGCGGAGAAAAAACGACGCCACTCGCAGCCCGGCCCGCAGTAGCATCGTTTGCGCCGCTCCCTCAGCCGCCTACGCTCGTGGCACATGTCCGACCGGCTTTTCCTCCTCGACGCGATGGCGCTCATTTATCGTGCGCACTTCGCCTTCATTAAGAATCCCATCCGCACGAGCGATGGCGTGAACACCTCCGCGCTTTACGGCTTTGCGAACACGCTGCTGGACATCCTGCACAACCAGAAGCCCACGCACCTCGGCGTCGCCATCGACACCTCCGCACCGACGCCGCGTCATGAGATGTTCCCTGCCTACAAGGCGCAGCGCGAGGAAATCCCCGAAGACATCGCAATGGCGATCCCGCAGGTGAAACGCCTGCTCCAGGCGATGAACATTCCGCTCCTTGAGCGCGATGGCTACGAAGCAGACGACATCATCGGCATCCTCGCCTCCCGCGCAGACAAGGAAGGTCTCGAAACATTCATGGTCACGCCGGACAAGGACTTCGGCCAGCTCGTCACCGAACACGTCAAAATCTACAAACCCGGCCGCCAGGGCAGCGACGTGGAAATCCTCGGTGTAAAGGAAGTCTGCGAGCGTTGGGGCATCGAGCGCCCTTCGCAGGTCATCGACATCCTCGGTCTGATGGGTGATGCCGTGGACAACATCCCCGGCGTCAAAGGCTTCGGCGAAAAAACCGCCACCGCGCTCATCCAGCAGTTCGGCAGCATCGAAAACCTTCTCGCCAACCTCGACCAGCTCAAAGGCAAGCAGAAGGAGAAGCTCGAAGCCAGCCGCGATGACGCACTGCTTTCCAAAAAGCTCGCTACCATCATGCACGACGCGCCATTCGACGTGCAACTCGCCGATCTCGTCGTCAAACCGCACGACGACGAAGCGCTGAAATCCTTTCTCACCGAGTTCGAGTTCAACGCCCTTGGCCGCCGCCTTTTCGGCGATGACTTCAAGGCTGGTCGCGGTCGCAAAATGGATCAGACCGTGAAACAGGCTGCCAGCCTGTCTCCTGAAGCGGCGTCCACGCCCGACGATCTCTTTTCACCCTCTGTCTCGGCCAAACTCTGTACCATCGCCGACACGCCGCACACGTATCATCTCGTCCAAAGTGCCGACGAACGCCAAAAGCTGCTCAAACTGCTCGCCGAGCAAAAAAGCTACTGCTTCGACCTCGAAACAACCGGACTGGATCCACGCGACACGCAGATCGTCGGCATCGCTTTCTCATGGAAGGCCCATGAGGGTTGGTTCGTGCACTTCCCTCGCGAAAAAGCCGCCGCCAAGGCCGTGCTCGAAGAATTCCGCGACGTGCTCACACGCGACGGCATCGAGAAAATCGGCCACAACCTCAAATTTGACCTCAGCGTACTCCTTGCGCATGGCATCGAGATCCGCGGGCCGTTCTTCGACACCATGCTCGCCCACTCGCTCATCGATCCCGATCAGCGTCACGGCATGAATTACCTCTCGGAGACGTATCTGCACTACACGCCCGTGCCGATCACCAGCCTCATTGGCACCGAGAAGGACGATCTCTTCAGCCAGGCCACCATGGCCGATGTCGCCGCACAGGACGCTCACAAGGTCGCCGACTACGCTGCCGAAGATGCCGACGTCACCTGGCAGCTCGCTGCGAAGATGCGACCAGAGTTGAAGGAACAGACTTACGTCTTCGAGTCCATCGAGTCGCCCCTGCTGCCGGTGCTCACGAAGATGGAAAACTTCGGCGTGAAGATTGACGTGCAGGCGCTTCGCGAATACGGCATCGAACTCGAAAAGAAGGCCAAGGAATTGGAGAAGCGCATCCAAGACAACGCCGGTGGCCCTTTCAATCTCAACAGCCCCAAGCAGCTCGGCGAGGTACTCTTTGACCGTCTCAAACTCATCGACAAACCGAAGAAGACCGCCACCGGCCAGTATCAAACGAACGAGCAGGTCCTGCAGTCGCTCATGGGCCTGCACCCGATAATTCAGGACATCCTCGACTACCGCGAAGTCACCAAACTCAACAGCACCTACGTCGAAGCGCTGCCGCACGCCGTTTCCAAGGTCACCGGTCGCGTCCACACCACCTTCCACCAACTCATGGCCGCCACTGGCCGCATGGCGAGCAGCAATCCGAATCTTCAAAACATCCCCATCCGCTCCGATCTCGGCCGCGAGATCCGCAAGGCTTTCGTTCCCGGCGAGGAAGGCTGGATATTGATGAGTGCGGACTACTCACAGATCGAACTCCGCGTCATGGCCGCCCTCAGCGGCGACAAAGCGATGATCGAGGCCTTTGCGCAAGGCCACGACATTCATCAAGCCACTGCCGCGCGTGTTTACGGCGTCGAACTCGACGGCGTGCTGCCGGAGATGCGCCGCACGGCGAAGATGGTGAACTTCGGCATCATCTACGGCATCAGCGCCTTCGGCTTGAGCCAGCGGCTCGGCATTCCCCGCGCCGAGGCTGCCTCGATCATTGAGAACTACTTCAAGCAGTTCCCCGGCATCAAACGCTTCATGGATCAGATCGTCGCCGACGCGAAAAAGCACGGCTACGTCGAGACCCTCACCAAGCGTCGCCGCATGATCCGCGACATCACCAGCGCCAACGCCACCGTCCGCGGCCAGGCCGAGCGTGTCGCCATGAACACCCCCATCCAAGGCACCGCCGCCGACATGATCAAGCTTGCCATGATCCACGTCGATGCCGCGTTACGGAAAGGCAAGCTGCAGACCCGCATGCTGCTCCAAGTCCACGACGAACTCCTTTTCGAAATGCCTGCGAGCGAAGTTGATCAGGCCCGCGAAATCATCCTCAAGGCCATGAAGAACGCCCTGCCACTTGAAGGCGTCCCCGTGGAAGTCGAAGCCGGCACCGGCATCAACTGGTTGCAGGCGCATTGAGCGCGTCCCAAAAAAAAGTGACCTGCCCAACCCAAAGGTTGGACAGGTCATTGAAAGGCTTTTCGGCGGATTAATTCATGCGTTGTAGCCCGACTCACCGTGTTCGGCGAGGTCGAGCCCTTGGTTCTCTTGCTCGGCATCCACGCGCAGACCAATCGTTGCATCGATTGCCTTCAGCAGGCCAAAACTCACGGTGCCTGACAGCACAATGGTGTAAACCGATGCGAGTAACTGGGTCACAAGTTGCCCTCCCATGGTCACGCCGTCGGCGTAACCAAGACCGCCAAACACAGGTGAGGCAAACACCGCCACGAGGGTCGTGCCGATGAACCCACCCACTCCGTGAACACCGAACACATCCAGCGAGTCGTCGTAGTTGAACTTCTGCTTCACCTTGGCGCAGAAGAACCAGCAAACGAGCGCGCTGATGCTGCCGATGCAGATGGCACCCACCGGTCCCACCTTGCCTGAGGCAGGCGTGATCGCCGCCAGTCCTGCGATGGAGCCGGTGGCAATGCCGAGCGCGCTAGGTTTTCCCACTTTGATCTTTTCAATGACCGACCACACAACGCACGCAGCACAGGCGGACATGTGAGTGACGACCACAGTCATCGCGGCGTTGCCGTTGGCCGCCACCTGGCTGCCCCCATTGAATCCAAACCAGCCCACCCACAGCATTCCGGCGCCGGCGATGGTATATGGCAGGTTGTGCGGCATCATCTGTGTTTGAGGCCAGCCTTGGCGGCGCCCGACCATGAGGCAGGCAACCAATGCGGCCACGCCAGCAGTGATGTGGACAACTATCCCGCCTGCCAGATCGATCACATTCGTCAAACCGAAGAAGTTCAGTTTATGCCACACGCCCCAGCACGTCGGGACATATACGAGCAGGCTCCAGAACACGCTGAAAACAAGCAGCGCGCTGAACTTCATGCGCTCCGCAAACGCCCCGATGAACAAGCCGGGCGTGATAAGGAAGAACATCATCTGATAACCGAACCACAAATGCTCCGGGATGTTCGGATAGGCGGCGTAGGTGCTCGCAGGTTTCACACCTTTGAGAAACATCTTGTCCAGCGTGCCAAAAACGCCGCTGTCCCCCGTGAAACTCAGCGAATAGCCACACACGAGCCACACAAGGCTCAGCACGGCCGTCAACGCAAAGCACTGCATGAAGATCGAGAGCACGTTCTTCGAACGCACGAGGCCCGCATAGAAGAGCGCCAGGCCGGGGATCATCATGAACAGCACGAGGGCCGTGGACGTAAGGAGCCAGGCGGTGTCACCGCTCTGGATGGTGGAGGCTTCGGCGGCATGTAACGACGTGGAGGCACAGCAAAGCGCGGCGCCAGCCGTAAAAAACGGCAGGCGCCCACGCCCGCGATGCATAGACGCAGGGTGGATCATGGTTGGTTGGGCGGCTGGTTGGGTTGAGGCCGCCCGGATGGTTGGGCCAGGCGGCAAGCCGGTGTTTTAAAGGCAAGGGCTATCCCAAGCCAAGAACGATTTTATCATCCATCTCTCTTTTCTGGAGGCATTGCCTCAATGCACAGACGGCCTCGCTCAAGCCACATCACTCCCCGCTCTTCGGATCGAACGCGTCGCGCAGGCCGTCGCCGAGGAAATTGAGGGCAAGCAGGCTGGCGGACATGAGGAGCGCGGGGAAAACGAGGAGCCACCATTTGCTTTCGAGCGGGTTGATGACCTGCGCGCCGTCCTTGAGCAGCGAGCCCCAGCTTGCGGCGGGGTCTTCAATGCCAAGGCCGAGGAAGCTGAGGAAGGATTCGTCGAGGATGACGGCGGGAATGGTCAGCGTAAGGTAGGTGAGGATGATGGTGCTCAGGTTCGGCAGCAGATGACGCCGCAACACGCCCCAGCTCCCCTGCCCCATCGCCTTTGACGCGGTGACGAAGGTCATCTCCCGCAGCACGAGCACCTGGCCGCGCACGATGCGCGCCATGGTGAGCCATTCGACAAGTCCGAGCGACACGATCATCACCAGCACTTTCGAGTAGGCATTCAAATCGCTCATCGCGGAGGCAAAACGCGGCCAGTTGTGCGCTTGAGCGGCCAGCCGCCAGCCATCGACCCACTCCTTCACATAATCATCGAGCGCGGCAATGAGGATCATGATGAACAGTATGCGCGGCACGGATTGCAGCACCTCGATCGTGCGCATCATGAAACCATCGACGCGTCCGCCCGCGTAACCGCTGATCATGCCGTATAGCGTGCCGACGACGAGGCTGATCAACGCGCCAACGAGCCCGACACCGAGCGAAACACGCGCACCAGAGAGCAGGCGGTAGAGCATGTCCTGGCCGTTCACGTCACTTCCGAGGAGATGCTGCGAGGAAGGCGGAACGAACGAGGCGCTGCTGTTGACCTTCAGCGATGCAGGAAGCAACATCGGAACGACGGTGGCGATGAGCGACAGGCCGATGAGGAAGTACAGCGCGATGACCGCAGCACGGTTGCGTCTGAGGAGCTGCCAGCCGTCCGGCCGCGCGATTCGTGCTGGAGCAGCGGCATCAGGCATGGAGTTTGATGCGTTTGTCCAGCACCGTGTAGATCACATCCACCAACAGGTTGAAGAGCACGAGCAACACGCAGTAAACAATGACCGCGCCGCACAGCAGGAAGACATCGCGGTTCTGAATCGAGTTCACGAAGATCATGCCGGCTCCGGAGATGTTGAAGACAGTCTCCACGATCATCGATCCGGTCAGCAAATGTGCCGCGAGTGGCCCGAGGAAGGTGACGACGGGCAGAATGGCGACTTTGACCGCATGTCTGGCCACGGCGTGTGTTTCCGAGAGTCCTTTCGCGCGCGCGGTGCGGAGAAAGTCGCTCCTCAGCACATCCAGCAGGCTGTTGCGCATCAAGCGGGCGACATAAGCGACATAGGGCGCAGCGAGGCAGATCGCGGGCAGAATCAGATGTCCAGCCGTTCCCCAGCCGCCGACAGGGAACCAGCCAAGCCACAAGGCAAAAATCGCAATCAAAAACGGGCCGCTGATGAATGAGGGAATCGAAATGCTCAGCAAAGCCCAGAACATGGCAACACGGTCGGTCCACGTGTCCTTCTTCATCGCCGCCAGACTGCCGAGCAGCACACCTGCAAAACTCGCAATCAGGAAGGCCGCGCCACCGAGCACGAATGAATTGGGCAGCTTTTGGCGAAGCAGTTCGCTGACGCTCCAGTCACGATATTTGGTGGACAAACCCAGATCAAACCGGGCCAGCGTGCCAACGTAGGCGGTATATTGCTCCCACACCGTGCCATTGAGATGGTAACGACGTTCGAGCGTCTCCTTGATGTGCGGTGGCGGCTCCTTCTCCTTGTCGAACGGCCCGCCTTTCGTGATGCGCGCCAGAACAAACGTGATCGAGATCACACAAAAGATCACGATCACGCTGCTGAGGACGCGGCGGAGGAGAAAAGAAAGCATCGTAACAACTGTCGGGTGCGATCAGGCAAGCCACCAACAAAAACTGCCGCTTGGCACAGGCAAAACATTCTTCGCCCCACGAAGCTGCATCTCACCGTGCTCAAGATGACCGCCTTTCGGGCCAAATTGCTGAAGCAGCAGGTGATGGAGCGAGATGGGAGTCAATTCCGGCGTGTGACAGGACAACAGCACGCCGAGCGGCTCGGAGGAGAGCAGTTTGCCGAGCAGAGCGAGCAGTGGGGGCAAATCGTTTTCGATTTTGAAGACCTCGCCCTTCGATCCGCGGCCGTAGCTGGGTGGATCGAGGATCAGCAGGTCGTATTGACGCTCGCGGCGATGTTCGCGCTCGAGGAATTTCGTCACGTCATCGACGATCCAGCGGATTGGTTTGTCTTCGAGACCGTTGAGCGCCGCGTTTTTGCGCGCCCAATCGACCATGCCCTTCGACGCATCGACATGGCAGACCTCCGCACCGGCATGCGCCGCCGCCAGCGTGCTGCCACCGGAGTAGGCGAAGAGATTCAGCACGCGTGGAGCACGGTTGTGGCGCTTGCGATAATCCGAGCAGGTCTCGCGGATGCGCCGCCATTGATCGCGTTGCTCGGGGAAAATGCCCAGATGGCCGAAGTCAGTCGAACTGAGCTGAAATTTCGTGCCATCGACCTCGATGGTCCACGTCTCGGGCAGTTTGTCGCGTCCGCGCCATTGATTGCCGCCGTCGCGGAAAAACGTGGCCGTCACCTTCTGCCATTCGGCTTTGGAAAGTGTCTGCCGCCACACGGCTTGCGCACAGGGTCGTGAAAGCACGATGCTGCCAAAGCGCTCAAGCTTCTGAAACGCGCCGCTGTCGATGAGTTCGTAGCCGTGTATGTCTGACATGTCGATTGCTCCGCCTTTGGCCTCGAATCGGTCATGAATCAACGCGTGTGTTTGCATGCAAGTCACAGATTGCGCCGTACATTCACGCCATGAAACCGCTCGCCCTGCTCCTCTGCCTCCTTGCCACCACCTCGCAGGCTTATTTTTCTGAAGGCTGGTCCTTGTGGTCGCCACGTGAGGAAGCCAAACCGGCTGCCGATGCGCTCAAAACCGGCGGACACGATGGCCAAGGGGCTCTCGTGCTCGAAACCGGTGCCGGTGAACACTGGATTGGCTGCTGGACGCGAACGCTGCCCGTGGAAGGCGGAAAACACTATCACTTCAGCGCATGGAGGAAATTCACCAACGTGGCGCTTCCACGCCGCAGTGTTTACGCACGTGTCATCTGGCAGGATGAAAAGGGCCAGCCGGTGCGCTGGGAGGAGCCGGCGAAGCAAGGCTACGCCAAGGGCACCGCTCCGCGCGCGGAACCGGAATACCCGCACAATCCCGACAGCAACGCCAACGAATGGGCTTGTTGCGAAAGCGACCTGCGTGCTCCAGCCACCGCCAGGCAGGCAAAGATCGAACTTTACCTTCAGTGGGCGGCCAATGCGCGCGTGGAGTGGAGCGATGTGAAGCTCACCCAAATTCCTTCTCCGGCTGCACGGAAGGTCAGGCTCGCCACGATTCATCTCCAGCCGAAGGACGGCAAGAATCCGGCGGACAAGCCACCTCAATTCGCCCCGCTCATTGCCGAGGCGGCAAAGCAAAAAGCTGATCTCGTGGTGCTGCCGGAAACGCTCACCTATTACGGAACAGGCAAGACGATGGCGGAATGCGCGGAGAGCGTTCCCGGCCCAAGCACCGAGTATTTCGGCGAACTCGCCAAAAAGTACAACCTCCACATTGTCGCCGGACTCGTCGAGCGTGATGGCAGGACGCTCTACAACACCGCCGCGCTCATCGGCCCGGATGGACGAATGATCGGCAAGTATCGCAAGGTCACCCTGCCCCGCGGCGAGATCGAGGCGGGCATCACGCCGGGGCACGATTACCCGGTGTTCGACACGCGATTCGGCAAAGTGGGCATGATGATCTGCTACGACGGCTTTTTCCCGGAAGTCGCCCGCGCCCTCACAATCAAGGGTGCCGAGGTCATCGCGTGGCCGGTGTGGGGATGCAATCCAATGCTCGCCAAGGCGCGCGCGTGTGAAAACCATGTCTATGTCGTGAGCAGCACCTACACGGACCACACCAAGAATGATTGGATGATCTCAGGCGTCTTCGACCACTACGGCGACGTGATCGCGCAAGCCACGGCCTGGGGTACGGTTGCCATCGTCGAGGTCGATCTCAGCGAGCCGACGCATTGGAACAGCCTGGGCGACTTCAAAGCTCAAATACCCAGCCATCGTCCGCCGAGCCTGAAGGAATGACATGCGACAGATCGCGAGGCCGCCACGTCATCACAAATCGGTCACCGGCAGCCACTTCCGTTGCTCCCAGCTTTGCAGGCCGAGTTCTGCGAGTTGCACGCCTTTCGCACCTTCGCGCAGCGTCCACGGGAACGGTGTGTCGAGCACGACGTGACGGAGGAAGTCCTCCCACTGGATCTTGAAAGCGTTGTCGTAAGTCGTGGCATCCGGGACCTTCTGCCAGCCTTCGAAGAAGTTGATCGGCTGCTGGATGTCGGGGTTCCAGATCGGGCGCGGTGTGATGCCGCTGCTTTGCGCCCAGCAGTCACGCAATCCCACGATGGCGCTGCCGTGTGTGCCATCGACCTGCATGGTGAGCAGGTCATCGCGACGCACGCGCACCGTCCATGAACTGTTGAACTGGCAGATCACTCCGCCTTCGCATTCAAAGGTCGCGTAGCAGGCGTCGTCACTGGTGCAGTCGTATTTCTTGCCGCGCTCATCAACGCGTTGCGGAATGTGCGTGGCGCCCATGCAGCTCACGGCCTTCACTTTGCCAAACAGATTGTCGATCACATAACGCCAGTGGCAGAGCATATCGACAATGATGCCGCCGCCGTCCTCCTTGCGGTAGTTCCACGACGGACGCTGTGCAGGTTGATCCGCATCCATGCCGGTGAAGACCCAGTAGCCGAATTCACCTCGCACACTGAGGATGCGGCCGAAGAAGCCCTGGTCCTTCAGCAGCTTGAATTTACGGATGCCGCTCAGCCACAGCTTGTCCTGCACCACGCCATTCTTCACGCCCGCATCTTCGCACAGCTTCGCGAGACGCAGCGCCTCGGCCGTCTCCACGGCGGTCGGTTTCTCGCAGTAGATGGCTTTCTTCGCCTTCACGGCCTTTTCGATGAAGCTCGCGCGTTGCAGCGTGCCGCTGGCGTCGAAAAAGATCTCGTCATCCGCATTCGCGAGCGCTGCATCGACATCCGTGGTGAAGCGCGTCACGCCCGTGCGTGCGGCAAGAGCCGCGAGCTTGTCGTGATTGCGCCCCGTGAGGATCGGATCAGGCATGATGACGAGGTCATCGCCCACTTTGAGGCCGCCTTGATCGCGGATCGCCTTGATGGAGCGGATGAGGTGCTGATTGGTGCCCATGCGTCCGGTGACGCCGTTCATGATGATGCCGATTCTGCGTGTTTTCATGGTTTGGAAGCTTGAGGAGTGGTTGATGTGTTTTGAACCACTAATGTGCACTAATTTTTCACTAATGATCAGCGTCAGAGCGTTTGGACATTAGTGAGGATTAGTGACCATTAGTGGTTACAGAGGGTTGTCATACAGATCACCGTATCGAGCCGTGATTTGGTCGAGGAACTCGCCTTGATCGCCGCTCCACCAGCGGTTCGAGAAGATTTCGACCTCGCGGTGGCCGGTGAAGCCGGTGGCGTCCACCCAGTCGCTGATTTCGCGGATGTTGATGCAGCCTTCGCCCATGAGGCCGCGATCGTTGAGGAGGTCGGTGGTTGGTGTTTTCCAATCGCAGATGTGGAAGGCATGCAGGCGGCCGGTTTGGCCCGCGCGATCAATCTGCGCCTTCAACTCCGGGTCCCACCAGACATGGTAAACATCCACCGCGATGCCCACCGACTTCGGCGAGCCAAGCGCATCACAGATCTCATGCGCCTGGCGCATCGTGTTCACCGCGCTGCGGTCATCCGCATACATCGGATGCAGTGGCTCGATGGCGAGTTTCACACCCGCTTTCTCCGCCGCAGGCAAACAAGCCGCGATGCCGTCGGTGATCTGTTTGCACGATTCGACCAGCGACTGCCCAGGAACGGCTCCGCAGACCAAAACGATCAGCGGAGCGCCAATCGCGTGCGCCTGTTCGATGGCGAGCAGATTGTCGTCGATGGCCTTCTGGCGGTCCGCGGCCGTTTTGGCCGGGAAAAAGCCGCCGCGGCACAAACTGACCACTTCCATGCCCGAATCGGCCGTCTGGCGTTTCACGGCAGCCAGATCACGACCTTCAAGGGCCTGACGCCAGATCGTGATGCCGCTCACGCCGCGCTTCGGAAACTCCGTGAGGCATTGTTCGAGGCTCAGCGGCTTCGTGGTGATTGTGTGGACGCAAAGTCGGCTCATGAGGCCGGATGGTGACGCGTTCTGGCGATAAGAAAAAGATGATTTTGCGATGCCTCACATCAGAAATGCCTATGTTGCCTTATGGAACTCTACCAGCTCGGCTACTTCCTGGAGATCGCCCGTCAGCGCAGCTTCACACGTGCGGCGGAACGGCTGCACATGGCGCAGCCGGCGCTGAGCCAGCAGATGAAAAACCTCGAAGGCGAACTGGGCACGGCACTGTTCATCCGCGGGCGCAAGGAAACGCAGCTCACCGCCGCCGGGAAGGCCTTCCAGCCACGTGCCGAGGCCCTCTTGATGCAAGCCGAGGCCGCCAAAGCGGTGGTGTCCGATGTGGCGCAGCTTCGTGGCGGCAAGCTGGTCATCGCGGCCATTCCGAGCGTGAGCGCATGCCTGCTGCCCGAGGTCATCCGCGATTTTTCACGCCAACATGGCCGTGTGGAACTGCAGATCATCGAGGACAGTTCCGAACGTGTGGCAGATTGCGTCGAGTCTGGGCTTGCTGACATCGGTTTCCTGCAACTCCCTGCCAGCAAGACGGCTTTCGAGGCAAAGACGATCATCAGCGAGCCGTTCGTGCTGCTCATCGCGAAATCTCATGCGATGGCGAGACACAAGGAGGTGTCCTTGAAGCAACTCTCGATTGAACCTTTCATCTTTTACAAGGGCCGCGCCCGTGACACGGCGCTGGAGTCCTGTCGCAAAGCGGGCTTCGAGCCGCGCGTGGCCTGCGAGAGCGGTGAACTCGAAACGGTGCGCGTACTCGTGGCTGGTGGTCTCGGGATTGCGGTGGTGCCGCAACTCGCAGCCACCCACCTGCCTCCAACCATCCGCGCCATCGCCATTCGCGAGCCGAAGATGCAGCGCCAGATCGCCGCCGTGTGGAAAAAAGGCGGCGAGCTTTCACCCGCCGCGAACGCGATCCTCAAGCTGATGGCGTGACCCGCTACTCCTTCACACGTTCCACCTGCGCACCCAGCGCGGCGAGTTTGTCGTCGAGGTGCTCGTAGCCGCGGTCGATGTGGTAGAGGCGGTTCACCTCGGTTTTGCCCTCGGCGACGAGGCCCGCGAGCACGAGAGCAGCGGAAGCGCGAAGGTCGGAGGCCATCACAGGCGCGCCTTTCATTTGCGCTCCACCGCGGATGCGCGCCGTGGCACCCTGGAGGTCGATGTTCGCGCCCATGCGCTTCATTTCGGCGCAGTGCATGAAGCGCTGCGGGAAGATGGTCTCGGTGATGGTACTGGTGTCGTTGATCATGCACGCGAGCGCGCACATCTGCGCCTGCATGTCGGTCGGAAAGCCGGGATAGCAGTGCGTGGTGAGGTCGAAGCCCTTCGCGGCGGGATTGGGACGCACGGTGATGCTGTCCTTGCCGATCTCGAGCGGGAAACCGCACTGCTTCATCGCATCGGTGACGGACTTCATGTGATCGGGCACGACACGTTTCAGCGTGACGCCGTCTCCCAGCATCGCCCCCGCGACGAGGAAGGTGCCGGCCTCGATGCGATCCGGAATGACAATGTGCTCGGCCCCGTGCAGTTCCTTCACGCCCTCGATGACGATGCGGTTGGTGCCGGCGCCTTCGATCTTCGCCCCCATCTTGATGAGGAAGTTTGCCAAATCCTCGACCTCGGGTTCCGCAGCCGCGCCTTCGATGGTCGTGGTGCCTTTCGCGAGCACGGCGGCCATCATCACATTGTCGGTGCCGAGCACGGTGGAACCATGCTTGCCCATGAGATTCATCGGGCCGCCTTTGAAGCCCTTTTTGGCGTTCACGTCGATGTCACCGCCTTCGACGGTGATCTGCGCCCCCAGCGCCTCAAGGCCCTTCAGGTGCAGATCGACCGGACGATCTCCAATGACGCAGCCGCCGGGCAGCGAAACCTTGCATTTCTTCAAGCGTCCCGTGAGAGGTCCGAGCACGCAGATGGACGCGCGCATTTTGCGCACGAGGTCGTAGGGCGCGACGGACTTGATCTTCTCCGCCTTCACCACGACCACGCCCGAGGCACGTTCCACCTCCGCGCCGAGTTCGCCGAGAATGCGCACCATGTAGTTCGTGTCGCTGAGATCCGGCACACGGCGGATGGTGCAGGTGTCCTTGGTCAGCAGCGTGGCCGCGAGAATGGGCAGGGAGGAGTTTTTCGAGCCACTGATGTCGATGCGGCCTTTGAGCGGCGTGCCGCCGTGAACGATGAGTTTTTCCATGGATGACGGTCTTGTGCTGCGGATTGGCGCGCGGGCAAGCGCTTCTTCGATTTCCCGTCGCGGAATGGTGGTCTGAAAAAATTTCTTGCCAGCTTTGGATTACGCGTGTAATCCATGGATCACATCTGTAATCCACGAGCATGTCCCGCCCCTCCAAAACTCCGCCGTCACCCAAAATCTCCGATGCTGAATGGACCGTCATGAAGGTGCTGTGGGATCGTGGCACCAGCACGCTGTCCGACGTCGTGCGCGAACTCGAAGGCCGCCTGCATTGGAAGCCGCGCACAGTACAGTCGCTCATCCGCCGCCTTACAGACAAGGGTGCGCTCGCCGTCGAGGCCGTGGGCCGCGAGTTTCGCTACACGCCCGCCGTCGATCAGGACCACTGCCAGCATGAGGAGAGCCGCAGTTTCCTCGACCGGGTGTTCAACGGCCGCCTTACCCCCTTCGTGGCCGGATTAATGGAACACGAGGAAGTCACGAAAGACGACCTCGCCGCCCTTCGTGAAGTGCTCGCCCAGGCCGAGAAGAAGCTCAAAAAGTAGCCTGCCTCGCTCCAACGGTCCTTCAACCCAACCCAACGCGCCATGACCTCCGAAGTTCTCCTCCACTGGCTCCAGCGCACCTCCATCGAGGCCAGCCTCCTCATCCTCGCCGTGCTTGGCCTGCGCCTCATGCTCGCCACGCGACTCAGTCCCGCATGGCGCATCGGCCTGTGGATGCTCGTCGGAGCGAAGTTGATGCTCCCTGCCTTCATCCCGGCCGGATTTGGCCTTGGCGCGTGGGCGAGTGATGAAACCGTCGCCGTGAGTCAGGTCATCGAGGCAGCATCGCCCGCCGGGCAGACGTCCATCCTCAAGTTGAACACCGTTTCGCTCCCCGATGCGCCTGCAGAGCGCTCGTGGTCGTTTTCGCTTCAAATCCTGCTCACGTGGACCTGGCTGCTCGGCGCTGCAGCCGTGCTTTTCGGTGCCTTTTTCCGTCAGCGCCGTTTTGACCGCTATCTTCGCACTCGGCGTGTCGCGAACGACCCGCATCTTCAGTCCTTGCTGCGTTCACTCTGTTCACGTGCTGGCGTGACGCACACTCCGACAGTCATGCTGATGCCCGCAGGCACCACGCCGGCCATAGTTGGCGTCCGCCAGCCGAAACTGCTGCTGCCGGAGGATTGGCAGACGCATTTTGACGAGCGCAGCCTGAAGCACGTCGTGCTGCATGAGCTGCTGCACGTGCGGCAGCGTGATTTGATCTGGAACTGGGCCGCTACCGCCGTGCAGGCGCTGCATTGGTTCAATCCGCTCGTGTGGTTCGTCGTGTCACGCTTCCAGGCTGACCGTGAACTGCGTTGCGACGCCGGTGCTCTGGAGATCCTCGCGCCTTCTGAACGCCTCGACTACGGCCACACGCTGCTGCGCATTCAGGAAACCTTCTCCGCACCACCGGCCATTGCAGGGTTGGCCCCATGTGTGCGCAACCATCCCACCCTGCGTCAACGCATCCTCATGATCGCCCAACCAACCTCCCGCCAGCCTTGGCTGCACGCGCTGCTCGTCGTGACACTCAGCGTTCTCGTCTGCTACTCCTTCACCACCGCACGTGCGGCGGAAAAAGAAGTCCCGCCCAAGGTCCGCGAAGGCTCCACCACTCAAAAACCCGCCACCGCAGACAAATCCGACTCGTCCGAAAAGTCCGACAAAAAGCCCGCCATGAAGGACGGCGAACGCGAAGGCGGCAAACCCTCCGCAGAGCGTGAAGGCGCAAAACCAAGCGCCGAACGCGACGGCACCCGCAAACCCGGTGCTCGCGATGGCGAAGGTGAAAAGAAGCCCGGCATGCGCGATGGCGAAAAGCCCCGCACCGGTGAACGCGACGGCAAGAAGCCGCGCACAGGTGTGCGTGACGGTGAAGGCGATGCCAAAACCGGCGCTCGCGATGGCGAAGGTGGAACCAAGGTTCGTAAAGGCGATGGCGACACAGCCAGCAGCGGCGAAACCATCACCATTCGCGTGAGCAAGGACGGAGAAACCGTGATGGTCGGCGACAAAGAAGTCGCCATGAGCGGCCTCCGTGGCCACCTCAGCAACTTCCTTCCCGAACATCCCGGCGCCAAGATCATCGTCACCGGCGACGACGACACGCCGCTCAAAGCTCTTCACAACACCGTCGATGCCGTGCGCGACAACGGGAACAAGAACGTCCGCATCGCTGATCAATAAGACGTTGGCTTCCCAGCACGTGATTTTATTCAATCCCGGGAGGCATTCATCCTCACGCTCATGCATCGTGCCCTCATACTCCTCTTCCTCGCGGCGTTCACCGCTCACGCCGCCACACCGGGCGAAGTCAGTTCCGCGCTGAGCAAAGCGGTCGCGTTTTATCACAAGAACGCAGCCACGCATGGCGGTTACGTCTATCGCTACAGCGCTGACTTCAAACTGCGCGAGGCGGAGGGCATTCCGGATCCGGACACAATTTGGATTCAACCGCCGGGCACGCCTGCGGTCGGAATGGCGATGCTGGATGCTTACGAGGCCACGAAGGATGAAAACTGCCTCAAAGCCGCCGTGGAGGCCGCGAAGTGTGTCTCGCGCACGCAGCTCGCTTCCGGCGGTTGGGACTACTCCGGCCATTTCGATGCCAAAGGCCGCGAATCAAAGCTCTATCGCCGCGATGTTGATGGGAAGCTCCTTCCCACTCCGTCAGCGTCGGGCCGCGAGGCGGGCTGGCATAACTGGAAGCGTCAAGATAAGAAAAACTACTCCACCTACGATGATGATGTGTCGCAGGCCGCCACGCGTCTGCTCGTCCGCGTCGATCACGCGCTTGGTGGCAAGGACGCCGAGATCAAAGAAGCCGCCGACTTCGCTCTGCACACGATCATCATGACGCAGTATCCCGCCGGTGGTTGGAGCGCGAATTTCGACGACGCTCCCGCCGCGCCGCCGCCGGATAGCATGTATCCGGTCAAAGCCGGCAACTATCCCGCCGACTGGCCGCGCAAATGGCCGAAGGACTTCTCCGGCTGCTACGTGCTCAATGACAACACGCACGCCACGCTGATGGCCACGCTCCTGCTCGCATGGCAGCTTCGTGGCGATCAGAAATACCTCGATGCGGCGAAACGCGGCGGTGATTTCCTCGTCACCGCCCAGATGCCGGATCCGCAGCCTGCGTGGGGCCAGCAATACAACGCCGAGATGCAGCCGGTGTGGAGCCGCCAGTTTGAACCCACCGCCATCTGCGGTCGCGAAAGCCAGGCGGCGATGTGGGCGTTGCTGAAGCTCGCCGCCGCCACCGGTGACAAAAAATATCTCGCGTCAGTCGCCAAGGCCATCACCTACCTGCGCACCGTGCTCCTCCCGGGTAATCAAGTCGCCCGCTTCTACGAATTGCAGACGAACAAGCCGCTCTACTTCGAGCGCGGCCCCGGCGGCAAAGGCTTCGAACTCACCTACTCCGATAAAAAAGCCTCCTCGAATTACGGCTGGAAGTGGGATAGCGAACTCGACGCCCTGCAATCCTTCGGCAGCAAAGTGTCACGCGGCGAGAAAGTCGAATTCCCCCGGGTCGAGAAGGAACGCTGGTCTTCACCACCCACCGATCAAGACACCGCCACCATTCTCAAAGAAATGAAGCCCGATGGCTCGTGGTCCGCTACCGACGATGAACGTGGCATCATGCGTGACGCCAGCGGCAAAAAGACCAAGCCAGCGGGAGGCGTCATCTACAGCCTCGATTTCGTGCAAAACGTGAAGGCGCTCAGCACCTGGCTGAAAACTCAATCGAAGTGAGACGACGATGAAACGCATTCTGCTTTTCCTGCTGCCGATCGCCGCTTTCGCGGCCGAGAAGTACGAAAACCCGACGCCTTGGTCCTACCAGCGTATCACTCGCTATCCGGTCCCGGTCGTCAAAGACGTCGCATGGCCGAAGGATGACATCGATCGTTTCATTCTCGCGCGTTTGGAGAAGGACAACCTGCATCCCATCAGCGATGCTTCGCGTCTCACGTTGATTCGTCGTGCGTCGTTTGATTTGCGCGGTCTGCCGCCGACCCAGGAGGAGGTGGATCGCTTTGTAAAGGATGCCGCGCCAGATGATCTGGCCTTCGCGAAGGTCGTGGACGCGTTTCTACAATCCGAACGCTTCGGCGAGCGCTGGGCGCGGCACTGGCTCGATGTCGTTCGTTATGCGGACAGCGTCGGGCGCGTGTGGAATGCGCCGTTTCTGTATGCCGCGCGGTATCGCGATTGGGTGATCGACTCCTTGAACGAAGACAAACCCTACAACCGCTTCGTCGCCGAGCAGATCGCGGGCGATTTGCTCCCGGCGAAAACCGTGCTGCAGCGCCGCGACCAAATCGTCGGCACCGGCATGCTCGCGCTCGGCAGCATGAACGTGCAGGAGGGCGACTACGAGCAATACATCCTCGATCAGGTCGATGACCAGATTGACGTCGTCTCACGCGCCTTCCTCGGCCTCACGCTCGCCTGCGCCCGCTGCCACGATCACAAAACCGAGCCCGTCACCACGCGCGACTACTATGCGCTCGCCGGCATCTTTTACAGCAGCCGCACGCTCAGTGGCACGCCGAATCGAAACGAGGGCGTCTCCGGCGGCTACGTCAGCCCGGAGGCGCTCGTCGACCTGCCCACCGAACTCGACGAACCCGTCGGACCGCCGCAAAAGCTGCCTGCAGGCCTGCATTCCATGGATGACCTCCGCGAGCTCGGCAATCCGAAGGAAACGATCCGCTACGACAGCGATCCTCACTTCTGCATGGGCGTCATCGACGGCGAGATCAAAGACTGCGAGATCGCCATCGGCGGCGATCCGCACGATCGCGACAACGCGCCGGATCGCGGCCAGTTGAAGCTGTCCGCCTTGCCACCGATGCCGAAAGTGCCCGCGAAAAGCTCCGGCCGCCTCGAATTCGCCCAATGGCTCACGCAGCCCACGCATCCGCTCACCTCACGCGTGATGGTGAACCGCCTGTGGCAGCATCTTTTCGGCGAAGGCCTCGTGCGCACCCCCGATGACTTCGGCATCACCGGTGCCGATCCCACGCATCCCGAGCTGCTCGATCATCTCGCCATCCGTTTCGTCACGAATGGATGGAGCGTGAAGAAAATGATCCGCGAGATGATGCTCAGCCGCACCTACCGTCTCGCCTCGACCGGCAATCCCGAGCATCCCGATGCGGGCAATAAACTCCGCTGGCGTCAAAACCCCAAGCGCCTCGAACTTGAACCGCTGCGCGACACGTTGCTGCAACTCGCCGGACAACTCACCTTCGACCGCCCCGAAGGCATCCAAGTCGCCGGCACCGGCGGCAAAGGTCGTCACGGCATCACGCGTGGCCTGCTCGGCATCGAGGAGCCGTATCGCACGATCTACCTCCCCGTCGTGCGCGATAACGTGCCCGAACTCTTCAGCACCTTCGACTTTCCCGGCCCCACGCAAATCAAAGGCCAGCGCGATGTCACCACCGTCGCCCCTCAGGCCCTGTTCTTCATGAACAACCCCTTCGTCGAGCAACTTTCTGCCCAAATCGCTGACAAGGCCGGAAAAGACACGAAAGCCATCTACAAGCTCATCCTGGGCCGCGACCCCACCTCCGAAGAAATCACCGACGCACGTGATCTGGACGACCAAACGCTCGTGCAGGCCCTCCTGGGCACGGCGGAGTTTCAATATGTGTTTTGAATACCAACCCGCAGTCAGCCATGTATTCATCGAACGTCTCAGTGATTCAAAATCTGGTGAAGAAGCGAATCACGCCAACTGTTGAGGAGTGCCTGATTTCTGTCTCGGCAGACTTCGACTCAAATCGGCTTCATGTTCGGATTGTGATTCGAGATGATAAGAATCTGTCTGCGACCTCTGAATCAAAATCTCTGGCAGCGTCAGTTCAAGATGACCTTCAATATGTGTTCTCCGACAAATGGGCGGTGGAAGTAGAAATCTCCTCTGTTTCGTTGAATCAAGGCATCAAACCTCTCGGGATCGCAATCTATCCATAAAGCCATGACCACACGCCGCTCCATTCTCCAATCCACCAGCGCAGGCTTCGGCTGGCTGGCGTTCAATGCGCTGCATCAGCAATATGCGCACGCGGCTGCTCCGCCGAAGACGATCAATCCGCTCGCTCCGAAGGCTCCGCACTTCGCGGCGAAGGCCAAGCGCGTGATTTTCATGTTCATGCAGGGCGGGCCGAGCCATCTGGATACGTTTGATTACAAACCGGAGCTGGTGAAGGCCAACGAACAGAAGGTGGCGAAATACATGGGCACTGCCTTCGACTTCAAACCGCGCGGCAAGAGCGGTCTCATGATTTCGGACGCGTTTCCCGAGCTTTCGAAGCACGCCGACGATCTCTGCATCCTCAACGGCATGCAGACACGCACCAACGCGCATCAGATGGCGACGGTGGCGTTGCACATCGGCAGCGAGACGTTTGTGCGGCCTTCGATGGGCGCATGGATCGTTTACGGCCTCGGCACCGAGGCGGAGGACCTGCCGGGCTTTGTCACCATCAATCCCGTGGCCGACACCGGAGGCGCGATGAACTACGGCAGCGCGTTTTTGCCCGCGAGCTTCCAAGGCACGCGACTCAGCACCACCAGCGGCGGCGTTCCTGATCTCTCGAACGGCCGGCTCAGTGACGCGCAGCAGCGTAAACAGATCGAATTCATCCAAAAAGCCAATCGCAGGCTCCTCGCGGGCGATCCGGGCAATCCCGAGCTCGAAGGCATCATCCAGAGCTACGAACTCGCCTACAAAATGCAGACCAGCGTGCCCGACGTGCTCGATCTCGACAAGGAGCCCTCGCACATCCGCGAGCTCTACGGCCTCGACAACGGCGACACCGAGCGCTTTGGCACGCAATGCCTCATGGCGCGTCGGCTCGCGGAAAAAGGCGTGCGCTTCATCCAGCTCACGAGCACCGGCTGGGACCATCATCAGCAACTCCGCGAAGGCATCACGCGCCAGGCCGGCAGCATTGACAAACCCATCGCCGGCCTCATCGCCGACCTGAAGCAGCGCGACATGCTCAAAGACACCCTCATCCTCTGGGGCGGCGAATTCGGCCGCGGATCGAGCTACGACAACGAACCCTACAACGGCCGCGGACACAACGGCCGCGGCTACACCATGTGGATGGCCGGCGGCGGCGTGAAAGGCGGCTTCGCCTATGGCAGCACCAACGCCATGGGCGACACCGCCGAAACCGGCATCATCACCACCCACGATTTGCACGCCACCGTCCTGCACCTCATGGGCATCAATCACGAACGCCTCACCTACCGCTACTCCGGCCGCAATTTCCGCCTCACCGACGTGCACGGCGAGGTGGCGAAGGACATCCTCGCGTGATTGGAGGATAGGCCTCCGGCCTGTCAATGGACTGAGGCGTCCCGCCTTTGCCTGATGATCGAAGGCTGGAAGCCTCAATCCGAAGACAGCCGGGATGGCTATCCTCCGATCGCCCGCTTCAGCAGATTCGCCGTGATGCGCTGCACGCGAGCATCGGTGCCGTGGGGGCGGGAGTAGTGGCTCCACACGGGCATGTGGCCCGGTGGCTTGCTGAGGCCCTGCGCCCACCAGATCGTCGAGGCGTTGAAGATGAAGTTGTTCTTCGGCCCGTCGAAAATGACGGCCTGCCACTGCTGCGGTCGCGTTCCACCCTGGAAGGCGGTGCCAGCGGCGACGATTTGCAGGCCGGGCAGATCTGCCGGTGCATCGCCATGATACTCCCAGCCGATCATGCCGGGGATGAGGTCGCCCTTTTTCATGCCGGTGCCTGCAAAGACCCAGTGCTCGGGCTTCGTGCAGATCCAATCACCGCCGCCGTTCACGGGATCAATGTTGCGCACGCCCATGAGGTAGCCTTCATCCGGGCCGCGATGCGGAAAGGGGCCGACATCACGCTCCCGAGCGACGGCATACTTGTAGTCGCCGCCATAAGGACCGCCGCGGAAGATACGGCGATTCGGCACGCCATCCGCGTTTGGAGAGAACGGCGTCACCCAACAGACGGAGTTCCCGGAAAGGAAGAGCAGATTGACGCCTGCATCACGCATCTTCCCCACGCTGTCGTGCTGGCGGATGTCCCAATACTCGTCGTGACCGATGCTGATGAACGCCTTGCACTTCAAACCATGATCCGGCGTGATCATGTCGGCATTCGAGCAATAGGTCACATCGTAGCCTTCCTTCTCCAGCCAGTAGGCGGCGGGAAACTCAAAGCACAACCATTCGCCGCTGCCCACGGACTGCGGATTCGTGTAGATCTGCGCGTAGTTGGCATAAGGCCGGTCGAAACTGACATCCGACCATGGCCCCTGATTGCCCTTCGGGTCGGTATAGAGCGAGTAGTTGTCCGGCCACTTGTTGTAGGCCTGCCAGGTGTTGTCACTGCACTGGAAGAGGATGTCCGCCTTGCGGTCGTCGGTGACGATGAAGACGACGTAGCTCTGCCAATACGGCTCGTCCTTCGTGGCGGGCAAAGTTGTCAGCCGTCCGAGATACACGCCACTCAACCAATCGCTCGGAATCGTGAGCGAGGTCGATTTCCCCCAGCGGCATTCGCGCAGGCGTTTCTCGCCGATGCCCGGCACGGGCTGCTCCTTGCCATCGAAGGGGCCAAGTTCAGTCATCAAGCGAGCGCCTTTGCCGCCGTAGTAGCCGGTGCGGAAGATTTCGATCTTGAAACGCGATGCTGGCTTCGTGCTCACGAAGATGTCGAGCGTCTCGCCGGCTTTCACAGACTGCCGCGAGCAGTAGCCTTCAATCTGGGGGGAACGAAAGCCGCTGCCGTCGAGGCGCATGCGGGTGAGCTGCCAGTCGCGTGAACCGGGCTTCGAGTTTTCTTCAGAAATCAAGGACATGCGCAGAATACGCGCACGCGACCCGAATCTGATCAATAGGTCGCGCGTCCACCGGACAAATCGAAAACCGCGCCGGTGGTGAACGAGCAGTCCTCCGAACTCAGCCACGCCACCAGCGCCGCCGCTTCTTCCGTCTTGCCAAACCGGTTCATCGGGATCTTCGACAGCATGTAGTCGATGTGCTGCTGGGTGAGCTGCTTCAGGATGTCCGTCTCGATCACCGCAGGCGTCACCGCATTGGCAATGATGCCACTGGTGGCGAGTTCCTTGCCAAGCGACTTGGTCAAAGCGATCACGCCCGCCTTCGAGGCGCTGTAGTGCGCCGCGTTCGGATTGCCTTCCTTGCCTGCGATGGAGGCGATGTTCACGATGCGGCCATAACCGTTCTTCAGCATCTGCGGCACCACGGCACGACAGCAATGGAACGGACCGTTGAGATTGATCGCCATCACGCGCTGCCACTCGGCGGGATCCGTTTCCCACGTCTTCGCGTTCGTGCCAGCAATGCCCGCGTTGTTCACGAGGATGTCTATCTTCCCAAACGCACCGAGCGTCGTGGCCACCGCGGCATCCACCGACGCGAGATTGGTCACATCGACCGTCGCCGTGTGCACTTTGCCGACTGTCGAAAGCCCGACTTTGGCGGTTTCCAAGGCCGCCGCATCGACATCCCATAGGCAGACCTGCGCTCCAGAGGCCAGCAGACGTTCAGCGATGGCGTGTCCGATGCCGCGTGCGCCACCGGTGACGATGGCAACTCTATCCTTGAGGTCGATTTGATTCATGGGCGAAGTCAATCGTGGCTAGTCTTCCCAGACTTTCAACAGTTCCACCTCAAAGATGAGTGTTTCGTTCGGACCGATGTCGATTCCCGAGCCGCGTTTGCCATACGCCAACTCCGACGGGATGAAGAAGCGGAATTTGGCTCCCTCCTTCATGAGTTGCACGCCTTCCTGCCAGCCTTTGATGACGCGCTTCAGTGGAAACTCGGCTGGTTCGCGCCCAGCGAGGTAGGAACTGTCGAATTCGACGCCGTTGAGCAAGGTGCCGCGATAATTCACGACCACGGTGTCCTTCAGCCTCGGGCTCGGGCCTGTTCCTTCGCGCAAAATCTCATACTGCAGACCACTGGCAGTGGTGACGATGCCTGTTTTCTTGGCGTTGTCGGCCAGGAAGGCCTTGCCGGTTTCGAGAGCGGACTTGGACATGGGGTGGGAGATTGGGCGCCTGTTTTCAGCGCAGGAATCGTCCGGCGCAACCGCAATTCATGCAGAGTGGTCCGCACAGTTCCTGTGCTGTCTGTCGCAAGCACGAACAGGAGTTAATCATATGAACGGCGGCTTGGATAATGCGGAGCGCCGCACAGAGGACTGTGCGGACCACATTGCGGAGCAGCCGCAATTCACACGTTGGTTTCGCGGAAATCCAAGGCATGTTCCGGACGTAGTATCCGCACCCCAAAAACATCCTCTTTGTTCATGCTCCGCCGCCTCTCATTCGCGTGCATCGCCCTGCCATGTCTGATTTCCGCCGCCGAACGCGGCCAGGACACCTACAACCAGCGCATCCTGCCGCTGCTGCAAAAATTCTGCTACGACTGCCACGGCGACGGCACGGACAAGGGCGACTATGCGCTCGACGAGTATCCCGAGTACTCGAAGATGATCACCGACAAGGTGATGTGGGATCATGCGCGCCAGCAGCTCGTCACCCACGTGATGCCGCCTTTGAAGAAGGACCAACCCAGCCTGCCGGAGCGCGATGAAATCGTGGCCTGGATCGACGACACCGTGTTCTGGTTCGATCCGCAGAAGATCGATCCGGGGCACGTCACCTACCGCCGCCTGAACCGCACGGAATACAACAACACCGTTCGCGATCTGCTGATGGTTGATTTGCGACCCGCGAACGCCTTCCCGCCCGACGACACCGGCTACGGCTACGACAACATCGGCGACGTACTCTCCCTCTCGCCAATGCTGATGGAAAAATATCTCCGCGCCGCGGGAACCATCGCCGACAAGGCTCTCGACACCTCCGATGTGGAACGCCTCGACATCGAACTGGGCCCGAAAAAGTTCTGGAACCAGAAGGGCGAGACTCAGGAGTGGGATGGTGTGCGCTGGTTTCACAGCGAAGCCGAAGCAGCCTCAAAGCTCACCACGCCGGCGGAAGGCACCTATGTTTTCCGAATCCGCGCCTCCGCCACCCAGGCCGGCCCCGATGTAGCAAAGATGGCCTTTTTGATCGATGGCAAGGAAGCTGGCACCTACGACGTGACGGCACGCTTTCGCGGCGAGAAAGGTCCCTGGCAGACCATCCGCCATGAGGCGATGCTCAGCCGCGGAGAGCACAAGATCAGCGTGCGTTTCCTCAACGACTTCTACGACGGACAGAATCCCGATCCTGACAAGCGCGACCGCAACCTCGCTCTCAGCGAGATCAGCGTCGATGGCCCTTTCCGCCTGCTTCCTCCGCGAGGCACACGATTGCTGCAGTGGTTGCTGGATGGCAAGCCGCCCGGTCTTCCCGAAATGAGGCTGAGCGGTGAGGATTTCGAGCGTGGCGAAGGAGACTCACAACGCGACACGGGCGCCATTCTGCTGGCCAGCAGCGGCTACGTGAAGCATCCTGTCGTGTTGGACAAGCCGGGCAAGTATCACTTCAAGATCAAGGCTGGCGCCCAGCAGGCTGGCGGCGAACCGGCGAAGTTCGACGTGCGTGTCGCAGGCAAAAACGCCGGATCATTCAGTGTCACTGCCAAGGACCAGGCACCGCAATGGTTCAGTTCCGAAGTGGAGCTTCCAGCCGGTCGTCATGAAATCCAGATCTGGTTCCTCAATGACTTCTACGATGAGAAAACACGCCAGGACCGCAACCTGTGGCTGCACCAGCTCCAAATCACCGGGCCGCTCAACGAGCCCGCTGGCATCACCGCCGCACAACTGCCTGTGCTCGTAGAAAAGATGGGCGCACGTCTCTTCCGACGCCCCATGACAGATGAGGAGAAGTCCAAATGGAATGGCATCGCCACACTTGCCCTAAAAGAAGGCGAACCGGCCTCCGAGGCGCTCGGCTATGTCGTGCGCGGCATGCTGGTCTCCCCAGCCTTCCTCTTTCGTGGCATGCCACAGCCTGCCGGCACCGTGTCCAACGGCACCGCACTCGTGGACGAATACACGCTCGCTTCCCGCCTCTCTTACTTCCTGTGGTCGGCACCGCCCGACGAACGTCTCCTGCAACTGGCTGCCAAAGGCGAGCTGCGCCAAAACCTTGCCGCTGAATTCAAACGCATGATCGGCGACTGGCGCTCAAGCAGCCTCACCGAAGACTTTGCCGGGCAGTGGTTGCAGCTTCGCGACATGGAGATCGTCGAGCCGGATTCCCGCCGCTTCCCCGAATGGAAAGGCGGCATGGCGTATGCCATGAAGAAGGAATCGCAGGCGTTCTTTGATCACATCCTGCATGAGAACCAAAACGTCATCGAGTTCCTCAACGCCGATTACACCTTCGTGAACGAAAAGCTTGCACGCTTTTACGGCATTCCAGGCGTGAAGGGAGACAAGTATCAGAAAGTCTCGCTGCAGGGCACACCACGCGGCGGCATTCTCACGCAAGGCAGCATCCTCACGCTCACCTCCAATCCGACTCGCACTTCGCCGGTGAAACGCGGCAAGTACCTGCTTGAAAACATTCTCGGCACACCACCTCCTCCAGCGCCTGGCGGCGTGGCACCGCTGGATGAAAAGAAGGCGGCCTTCGGCAAGCTCACCCTGCGCCAGCAGATGGAAGAGCATCGTTCCAATGCCTCCTGCGCCGGCTGCCATGCTTTCCTCGATCCGATGGGGCTCGCGTTTGAGAATTACGACGCGATCGGCCGCTGGCGCGATCAGGAGAAGAACATTCCCATCGACGCCTCGGGCACCCTCGTGCGCGGCCAGACATTCGCGAATCTCGTCGAACTCCGAACGCTGCTTGTTCGCGACATGGGCGACCAGTTCGTGAAAAACCTCGCGGAAAATCTCCTCATCTACGCGCTTGGCCGCGGACTGGAATATTCCGACAAACCCACGGTCGAGGAGGTCGTCCGTCGTGCCAAAGCCTCCGGCAACCGCTTCCAGGACATCATCTTCGCCGTATGCGAAAGCGTGCCGTTTCAAAAAATGCGCGTCACGCAGCCCCAGGCTTCGGAGTGATCCAAGAATGGTCTTTTGAGCAGACCAGAGATTTGATCTTGGAACGGCGCAGGGTGCCACGTTTACTCGCCACGCATGCATTCCATCCTCGTCATCGGCTGCGGCAGCATCGGCGAACGCCATCTGCGCTGCTTTCAACAAACCGGCCGCTGCGAGGCCAGCGTTTGCGATGCCAATGCGAAGCTGCTGGCTGAGGTGAGCCAGCGCTATGGTGCGCAATCATATGCCAGCCTGGCAGAGGCCCTGTCCGCAAAGAAATTCGACGGCTTGGTGATTTGCACCCCCGCGCAGACGCATCTCGCCATCGCACGCGAGGGTGCGAAGCATGGGGCGGCTCTGCTCATCGAGAAGCCGCTCGCTGTCTCGCTGGATGAAGTTGATGAAACGCGTGCCGCCATTGAGCGAAATGGCCGTTTTGCCGCCGTGGCGTATGTTTATCACTGTTTTCCATGGGTCGCGGCGGCACGCGAGTTTTTGCGCGAAGGCGGGTTGGGGCGTCCGCTGCATGCCAGCGTCGTCGCCGGCCAGCACTTCCCGACTTTCCGCCCTGCCTACCGCGAAATCTACTACACACGTCACGAAACCGGAGGTGGAGCCATTCAGGACGCGCTCACACATCTCGTAAATGCCATGGAATGGCTCATCGGACCCATGACACGTGTGTTTTGTGACGCATCGCATCAACAGCTCGAAGGTGTGACGGTCGAGGATACGGTCAACATCAGCGCGCGTCATGGCGCTGTCCTCGCCAGCTACGCAATGACGCAATTCCAGGCTCCCAATGAGGCCGTTTTCCAGATTCACTGCGAGAAGGGCAGCGTGAAGGTCGAATCGCACGCGCAACGTTGGGGCACGCTGAAGCACGGTGACAAGGACTGGACCTGGCATGTCACAAAGCCGCTGGAGCGAGACGATCTCTTCATCGCGCAGGCCAACGCGTTCCTCGATGGCATGGAAGGCAGACCCACGCCACTCTGCACTTTTGACGAGGCCGTGCAGACGTTGCGCTTCAACCGTGCTGCTCTGCGCTCCTCAGCCACGGGCGTCCCGATCACCATCCCATGAGTGCGAACGGCCAGGAACTGCGTCTTGCGATGCTCGGCATGATCGAGGGCAACGGACACCCGTATTCGTGGTCTGCCATCGTCAACGGCTTCAATCCCGCCGCGATGACCGCGTGCCCGTATCCGGCGATTCTCGATTACCTCGGCAAGCAACGCGTCGAAGACGTGCGCATCCCCGGTGCTCGTGTGACCCACATTTGGACCGACAATCCCACTGACGCACCAAAGGTCGCCGCAGCCAGCTTGATCGGGCATGTCGTCACCAAGCCCGAAGATGTCATCGGCCATGTCGATGCCGTGATCATCTCGACCGACGATGGTGACGATCACATTCGCCGCGTGCAGCCTTTCATCGAAGCCGGCCTTCCCGTCTTTGTGGACAAGCCCATGGCCACAAACATCGCCGATTTGAGGCAATTCATGCGCTGGCATCAATCAGGCGCGACGATTCTCTCCACCAGTGGCATGCGCTACGCGCCGGAGATGCGTTTGAATGAAGAACAACGCACCCAACTTGGCGATCTGCGCTGGATCACCAGTTTTACCTGCAAAACGTGGGAGCGTTACGGCATCCACGCCCTCGAAGCGGTCGAACCTCTGCTTGGCCCCGGCTTTCTCACCGTTCAGGCAATGAGCGACAACGGCGGCGACATCATGCATCTCACCCATCGCAGTGGCGTGCGCGTCACCATCGGTGCTCTTCATGACGCCTACGGCAGCTTCGGCGCCGTACATCTCTACGGCACGAAAGGACAGTGCCCGCTCCGCCTCACAGACACCTACAACGCCTTTCGCTCCCAGCTTGTCGCCTTCATCGACATGTTGAAAGCCGGCACACGTCCCCTGCCCTTCGATGAAACCGTCGAACTCATGGCCATCATCATCGCCGGTCGTCGCAGCCGTGAACAAAACGGCGTGCTCATTCGCGTCGCCGACATTCTTTCCGAACTTCACTCATGAAACTCCGCCCCTCCCGCATCCTCCGCGAACTTCGCGCCGGTCAAAACAGCACCGTGCTCAAGCTGAACATGAACGATCCGCGCATCATCGAGCTCGCCGGACTCTCTGGTGCCAGTGCCGTGTGGCTGTGCAACGAGCACGTACCGAACGACTGGGGCAATCTGGAACATCAGGTCCGTGCCGCGAAGCTTTACGACATGGATGTCATCGTCCGCGTCAGCAAAGGCAGTTACAGCGAATACATCAAGCCCTTCGAATGCGACGCCACAGGCATCATGGTTCCGCACGTCACCAGTGCTGACGAGGCGCGCAATGTCGTGGACATGGTCCGCACGCGTCCGCTCGGCAGCAAGGCGCTCGATGCCGGCAACATGGATGGACTCTTCTGTCAGGCCCCGCTGGCCGACTACGCGCACCACTGCAACACCGAGAAGTTTGTCATCCTCCAGATCGAAAGCCCCGAGGCACTCGAAAAGGTCGATGAAATCGCCGCTGTGCCAGGTTTCGACATGCTGCTCTTCGGAGCGGGCGACTTCAGCCACCGCATCGGCAAGCTTGGCCAGGCCACGCATCCCGAGGTCGTTGCCGCGCGCAAGAAAGTCGCCGCTGCCGCCCTGAAACATGGCAAATACCCCGCCGTCGCTTCCCTCTACGGCCAGAAGGACGAAGTCATCGCCGAAGGCACCCGCGTGTTTACGCTGGGCGCGGACGTGCTCGAACTCGGCGGCGCGTTCAAGAAGCTCGTCGGCGATTTCGTCGGTGGTTCGGCCTCGACTGCGAGTGATTCAGTATATGCGAACAAGAAATGAACCGCTGACATGACGCTAATCAGACGCTGATCTCAGAGTCTTAATATTGGCGCCGATCAGCGTCTCATCAGCGGTTCAAAACCATTCAATCCCTATGTCTGCCGACCTCTTCTCCCTCAAAGGCAAAACGATCCTCCTCACCGGCGGAGCGGGACTCTACGGCCGGGGGCTGGCGGCCATGCTCGCACAAACCGGCGCGAATCTGATCCTCGCAGCCCGTGATGTGACCAAGCTTCAGGTCGTTGCCGATGAAGAGAACGCCAAAGGAAACCAAGTCACCGCGGAATCGCTCGATCAGGGCGATGAAGCTTCCGTTCTCGCACTGGCAGAGCGAGTTCATGCACGGTTTGGTCCGCTGCATGGTCTCGTGAACAACGCCGTGCTGCGTCCGATGAAAGGAGCGAACGGCGATGCCGCACAGTTTGCCGAATCCATGCGTGTGAACGCCACCGGCGTCATGCTGATGCACCGCCACTTTGGCAAGACGATGGCCGAGGCCGGGCGCGGCAGCATCGTGAACATCGGCAGCATTCAGGGCATGATCGGTCCCAGCTACGAATTGTATGAAGGCACCAACATGGGCGACATGCCTCCCGACTACTTCTTCCACAAAGGCGGCATGGTGAACCTCACGCGCTTTTACGCGGCGCTCTATGGCCCGAAAAGCGTCCGCGTGAACTGCCTCGCGCCCGGTGGCTTCTTCAATCATCAACCGGAGCCGTTTCTCGAGCGCTACTGCGAGCACACGATGCTCGGCCGCATGGCTGACGACACTGATCTCGGCGGCTCCGTCATCTTTCTGCTCAGCGATGCCTCGCGCTACATAACCGGCGTGAATCTGCCCGTGGACGGCGGTTACACCGCGAAGTGATCACTTCAGCAACTCCGCCACCGGAATGCGGAAGAACTTGTCCGTGCGAGATTGCTTCTTGTCCTCGCCTCCGAGGCAATACACAAAACCATCCAGATTCACCAGGCCCACCATGGCCGCGTAAGGCAAAGGCATGGCTTTTCGGTAGTTGTCCGTCTTCACATCATAGACAAGCGCATCAGACGTGAAGTCACTCGTGTAGCCACCAGCAAGATAGATGTGCTGCTCATCCAGCCTGACCGCACAAAGACCACGATTGGGAGTCTCCAACGGCTTGAGCTTCCTCCACGCATTCTTCTCCGGCGAGAACGCATAGGCTTCCGTCGAGTTCATCGGCGATTTCGTGGCTTCATCATAATTCATTCCGCCAAAGACAAACAATTCCTGACCCGCAACTGCTGAAGCCGCGACAGCGAAGGGTTTTCCAGGGTAATCAGCAAGACTCGAAACCTGCCAGCGATCATGGAAAGGAGCCAGGGCATGCGTGCCTCGCGTCACTCCAGATAAATTGGCCGCATCGTCTGTGCCACCAACCAGAATGTATTTGTCCTTCACATGTCCACCCGCCAGCAAAACCATGCTGCCCGGTAACTCATCAATCTTTAATCGTGTTTTTGTCCCCTGAGCGTCCGAAAGTGCTCGTATGGTCGTTGAACCATCACTTCCGCCAATGAAGGAAAAGCACACCCCTCGTTGAATGCTCAATCCATAGGCAATCGGGCTGACACAGTCCTGTAGTTTGTTCCACTTAAGCGACTTGGGATCGAACTCATGAACTGCTTTCAGCCAGTTCTTCTTCCCACCCTCCCAGTTCGTCCCGCCAACAATCACAATCTTGCCATCGGTGACGCCACTCATGAAGCCACCATTTGGTTCCGGCAGCGCTGGCAGTGCCTCCCACTCGGCGTGAGCCGTGGAAAGCATCACACAGCTAAGAAACAGCCGTTTTGTCATCAGGATCAGTCGCTCGTTCATAGTGGTCAGTGTGAGGTGATTTCCAGTCAGGCCGTAAGCGCACGTCATACTTGCCGCTGAGCACCCCCGGAGCGCTGGCTGGCGTTGAATCAATTTTGCGGCGCATTTCCCACCAGCACTGACCGCAGTGGTTGTGCTCGTGATCAATGACGAACCCCGCCGTCTTCATCAACGGGCCGATCCATCCCATGCAGTGGTCACAGTAGTCACGGTATTGCTGCAGCCCGTTGTTGATGAGAAACCCCTTCGACGGACACTCGTGCATGTCGATACGGAAGACATCGTCCGTCACCGTGCGCTCATACACGGCCCCCTCATCGGCCAGCGTCGGTCCCCAGTATTCCTTCATGCCCTCGATCCCCTTCCCTCCGATCAGTTCAGACGCGTGGATCTGCGAATCCTGATGAATCGCCTCATCCCAATACGCCCGCACCAATTCGTGGCCGCCGAGTCGGTTCAGCCACTCGAACGTCCACTCGTAATGCCCGCAGAAGTCGTAGCAGCCGATCATGACGCTGTGGCAATGTCCTCCAGGTTTTGCGGCGACACATCCGCGTCTCGTTTGAGAAAGCGCTGCGTGCAGCTTCCATTGCCACCACACACGCGCACCGTCATTCCCGCAGGTTCAGCAATGGCCTCGCTCACAAAATAGCAGTGCTGGCAGAACTCTGGCACGATCTCACGCCCATGCTCGCGCAGATGCCGGATCACCGGGCATGTCTTCACTTTCAGCCGCACCTCTTCGGGTGATTCAATCACCTCCACGTCGGCGCCCGGCTCTGCCTTGAAAAAAGCCCGCCAGTAGTCTGCCACACCAGCCATTCTCCGTTCACACCAGCGCTCCGACACTGGCTTGTAGTAGGTGCCGCCGATGTCGCGCCAATATTTCCGCAGTGCTTCCTCGCCGTGATGCCGCAGGATGAAGTGAAACGTCGCATTGATTGCAAAATAGAAATCCGCATGTCCCACCGGCTTTGTGTCGGTGTATGGCAGCGGGGTTGCGGCGTTGGCGGCTGACATGAACAACAAGGAGTCGCACTCATTAGCAGCGAACTTTCCACCATCTCGGCATATTCACCTGGCCCAGCGAACAGACCAGGAAATGCGTTCTCGCCAACGCGTTTTGTTTTTGCCATCCTGCCCACGCTCATGACGCATTTCTCCTGGCTCGACTACATCATTTTCGGCGGCTACCTCGCCGCGTCGGTCGGTGTGGGCCTGTTTTCGGCACGCGGTTCCAAGTCACTCGGCGACTACTTCCTAGCCGGACGCGGCATGAACAGCATCCTCGTCGCCATGTCGATCCTGGCGGCACTGTTTTCCGGCATCAGTTACCTCGCGGGCCCGGCCGACGTGTACAAGAACGGCTTCGGCTTCGCCTACGTCGTGCTCGCGTTCTTCATCGCCACGCCGTTCACGGCGATCTGGATGATGCCGAAGTTCTACCAGTCGCGGTTCTACACAGCGTATCAGTTTCTGGAGGAGCGCTTCGCGTTGCCGGTGCGCCTGCTCGCGTCGGGCCTGTTCATCTTCCGCGTGGCCCTGTGGCTCGCCGCGGCCACTTATGCGCCAGCTCTCGCCTTGGAAAAAGTCACCGGCATGCCGCTGTGGATCACTATTCTCGCCTCCGGGACGCTGACCACGCTCTACACCGCGCTCGGCGGCATGCGTGCTGTTATCTGGACGGATGTGATGCAGCTCATCGTGCTTTTTGGCGGCCAGCTCATGATCGTCTTCGTGGCGCTCGGCAAAATTCCGGGCGGCCTCGGCGGCGTGTGGGACACCTCGGTGGCTGACGGCCGCATGGACATCAGCTTCTCCTTCAGCATCGCCGAGCGGGTGAACATTTACTCGCTGCTGCTGGCCGGAGCCTTCCTCCACCTCGTGCAAATGGCCACCGACCAGGTCTCCGTGCAGCGCTACCTCAGTGCCGGCAGCCTGAAGGAGGCCCAGCGCTCGCTTTGGATCAAACTCTGGTTCGTGCTGCCCGTGCTCGTGCTCTTCTACGGCACCGGCCTTGTGCTCTACGCCTTCTACAAAACGCATGGCGATCCACTCGCTGCGGGCCTGATCGCCAAAGAGGATCAAATCCTGCCTTACTTCGTCGTCACGCAGCTTCCGGCAGGACTTCCCGGGCTGCTCATCGCGGCGATTTACGCCGCCAGCATGTCCACCATTTCCGCCGGACTCAATTCACTCGCCTCAGCCACCGTCGTCGATTTCAAGCAGCGGCTCTCCAAAGCCCCCGAAGGTACGCAGGCACAGCAAGTCGGCAACGCACGCTGGATCACCGTCGGCTATGGCTTGCTCGTCATGGCGCTCGCCTTCGCGGTGTCGGTGATGCCGGGAAATCTCGTCGAGTCTGTAAACACCGTGATCGGCCTCATCGGCGGCCCGTTGCTCGGCTTGTTCTTCCTCGGCATATTCACCACGCGCGCCACCACACGCGGTGCGTTGCTGGGTTGCCTCGCCGGCTTCGTCGGACTGCTCGGCATCTACCTGTATCAAAACGGCTTCCTCACCGCCGGGAAGCCCGCGCCCATCGTGTCATTCATCTGGTTCAGCCTCTTCGGCTGCGTGATCACCATGATCGTCGGCCTCCTGACATCGGGAAACGCGAAGCAAAGTGGCCATCTCGCTCCGCCGAGATGAGCATAAGGCCCGCGAAGAACGGTCAGGCTTCGATTGCCCTCAGGAGCCATTGCACGCGCTGCGCTCATCTCGCGGAGCGAGATGACTACTGTCTGCCGATCTGGCAGCTCGTCAGCCCGCCATCAATGACGATGATCTCGCCCGTGATATAACTCGCCGCCGGAGAACAAAGAAACGTCACCGCGCCGGCGACATCTTCCGGAGCGCCTACGCGACGCAGCAGGATCTTCTTCTCGTAGTGATCGAGCAGCGACCGATCTTTCGACTCCATCCACTGCGCGGTCAGCGGTGTCTTGATCAAACCGGGCGCGACGCCGTTCACGCGGATGCCATGATCCGCGAGCGACACCGCGAGCGACTTCGTGAGCATCACGAGCGCGCCTTTGCTCGTGTCGTAGGCGCAGGAGTCCGCCTCGGCCTGAAAGCCATTCGTCGAAGACGTGATCACGATGCTCCCGCCACGTTTTTCGGTCACCACACGCTTCGCGAATGCCTGCGCAGTGAAAAACGCCGACGCGAGGTTGAGCTGCATCGTTTTGTCCCAACGCTCGCGGGTCATTTCGAGAAACGGCAGGTCAAAGAAGCTGCCAGCATTGCAAACGAGCGTGTCGAGGCCGGGTTCGATCTGAAAAGCTGCATCGACCAGCCGTTGCGGGCCGTCGTTTTGCATCAAGTCGGCCTGAACATAGCTCGCGAGGCATTCGACAGAAGCCTGAAGGCCGTGAAACACGACTCGCGCACCCGCTTCCTGCAGCGACTTGCCCATCGCCAGGCCGATGCCTTGCGAGGAGCCGGTCACCAGCGCGGCATGACCATCAAGAGAGAATGCTTTCATCGGCGAGCTTGAGGTATTTCAGGGTGTTCGTGCAGGTGATGCGCTGAACGGCTTCATCACCGGCGGCGCGGAGGGCTTTCATCTCCGCTTCATAAGTGCTGATGAGCTTCACCACCTTGCCGCTGATCTCGGCGGCGTAGCTGTAGAAGGGCGAGTCACTGCCCCAGATGAACTTGTCCGGATAGGCGGCGGCCAAATCGGCAATCACGCGGCCGGGATCGGTGTAGTCGCTGTCAAAGCGACGCTCACGTGGGGCGATGTAAGGCAGGTCGTCCACGGCGCCCACGCAGTGGATGCAGTGCGCGGAGTTGTCGAACCACGCATTTGGCAGCGCCTGGATGCGGTCGAGGCATTCCTTGTCGTAACGGCAAGAATGCGCGGCGCAGAAGCGGATGTCCGGATTCGCCTCGGCAATGTCGATGATATCGTGCGCCTGCGCCCAAAGATCGTCTTTGGCCACGCTGCTGTGAATGATGAAAGGCACATCCCACTCGCGGGCGAGATCGAGGAAGACTTTGCCCTCGTGCGCGAGCCGTTTGATGTCCGACTGGATGATGGTGCTCTGGATCTTGATGCCGTGGAAGCGGTATTCGCCGCGTAGTTTGACCAACTCCTCCGCCTGCGCATCCGTATCGCGCATCGGATCGACCATCACAAAGGGCAGGATGCGTTTCCCCTCCTCCGGAAAAAGCTTCTGGCACTCGTCGAGCAGGCGGCGGTTCTCAAAGGCATACGGCACGGTTTCGAGGCCGTTCTGACCAAAGGCGATCCCGCCGCTGCGGAACTTGGTCACGTCCATCGCCGCGTAGCTGACAAAGGGAAACGCGATCCAGTGCGTGATGCCGAGCGCTCCGCCCTCATGTTGCATCTGAACGAGCTGCTGCGAATAGGGGAAATCGCCGTGCAGATAAAACAGCAGGTCGGCGCCGAGGTGATTGTGGCAGTCAATAAGCATGATGGAAGTCAAACGAGTCGCGCAAAGCCTTGTTGCGGCCCTTGAGCCGCTTCGAGCGGCGTCTGAGCGACGATGGCGAGCGATTCATCCAGCGCGGCGAGCATGCCCGCAACCTTTTCATCGTCGTGGCACCACGTCACGTAAAGCTGGCTCGACATCAAATAGCCACGCTGGAGCATGTGACGGATCATAAGCGTTTTTGCGGCCGGATTGGCAAACACGAGCGATGGAGCGCAGGGCATGCCGACGATCTTCAAACCGAGCGCGGGATGGCGCGAGGCCACCTCGCGCAAACCGGCCTGCAAGCGCTCGCCGAGGCTCCAGACGTGCTTTTGCACGCCTTCACGCCTCATTTTGCCGATGCAGGCCAGCGAGGCCGCGGTGCCGACGCCGTCGGTCCAGTAGCTGCTGGAGATGAAGCTGTTGTTCGAGGCCTCCATGACCTCGTTTTTGCCCACGATGGCTCCAGCGGGATAGCCGTTGCTCATCGCCTTCGCATACACGACGATGTCCGGCTCGATGCCGAGCATCGGCGCGGCACCAGGAAAGCCAAATCGCCATCCACTGGTGACTTCATCGAGCACAAACACGGCTCCGGCGGCATGGCAGGCATCGATCACGTTTTGCAGGAAACCATCGCGTGGGAACTCGCTGCGCATCGGCTCCATCACCACGGCGGCGAGCTTTCCATCGAGCTTCTGCAACGCGGCCTGGAAGGAAGCAGGATCGTTGTAGCGGAACGGCACCGCGGTGCCCGCCAGCTCACGCGGCACGCCGAGCGGTTGCAGGCCTGGCAGCAGGTGACCGTCGAGCGCGGCATCATCGCCGAGGTTCGCGGCGAGATACCAATCGCTCCAACCATGATAACCGCAGAACGCGATGCCGCTTTTGCCCGTCGCAGCGCGTGCGATGCGCACCGCGAGGCCGAGTGCCTCACCACCGCCGCGTGCATAGCGCACTTTCCCAGCCCAGGGATGCAGATCGAGCAGCTCATCGGCGAGTTTTACCTCATCCGGCGAGGCGAGCGTGGCATAGCTGCCGAGATTCACGCGCCGCTTCACCGCAGCGTTCACTTCGTCATCAGCATGACCGAGCAAAATGGCTCCGACACCGCCAGTGAAGTCGGTGTAGCGTTTTCCATCGAGATCCCAGATGCTGGAGCCTTTCGCTCGCGAGAAATACGAGGGCCAGGTTTGCGGATCGAAGAGATGTGCACGTTTGGAAAGCAGGCCGGTGCCGCAGGAGATCTTTGTTTTGGCTTCTTCCCAGAGTTTGGGGCCCAGTATTCGGGGCATTCCTGCCCCGTCAGAGGGGCCAGGAATGGCCCCATTACTTCGCTTCAACAGCCGCAAAGCGTTCTCGCGGAAGATGTCCTCCAGGTCGCCCTGCGTCATCCCGGTGTCCTCGCAGGCTTCGCGCAGGCAGAGGAGCGATTCGATGCCCACCGTCGTGTATTGGCCAAAAATGGTCAGCTTTTCCGTGCCGAGATCGGGGTGGATCCAGGTGAAACCATCGCCCTGCGTAATGCAGGAGCCTCGAAGCTCGCTGACCATGTAATCGCTGCCCCAGAGCACGCGTTTCGGTCCCAGAATCTCGATTGCAGCTCGAAACGCCCCCGCTTGCGTCACGGCGGAAGTGTCCACGACGACGTTGTCGAGGTCGATGAGGTGATGCAGCCCTTCGCGAGCATGGCGGTAGTTAAAACTGCGAGCGATGTGCGCGAGGATGAGCTGGCAGCGCGGGTATTTGCGGCAGAGGCGCTGAATGGCCTCGATGTTGCGCGGATCGGTGATGCCATCGGCGAGCATGATGTGCAGCATCATGATGCCATTGTGATCGTGACAGGCCTCCCACATCCACTCCGGCGCGAAAGATTCGATCTCCGCCTCCTTGGTATCCGGCACATCGGCGTACAGGCGATACGGCTTGATGCCAACGAACACGCCGGTGCTCATGAGGCGGCGCACCTCGGCCGGATCATCCGTCGGAGCCGCGAGCACAAGCGCCCGCGAATTGGTGCTCATGTCGATCTGCGACTTCACCCACGCGTTCTCACCGACGCGATTGTTTCCAGCGCTGGGATAGCCAAAAAACAATCCTTCGACCTCGCGGCCCGGCATCCAGAGATTCATCGCGGCCTGAAAATCCGCCATGCCGTAGCCGCGATCCTCATCGAGAAACACCGGGCGCTTACCTTCGGCAAAATGGCGGCTGTGAAACAGGTGCGTGTGCGCATCGAAGACCTTTTGCGGCACAAAGCCGTCGATGGCGCGATGGAGCAGCTTGCGGTCGGTGTCGTTGAGTTCGGTGACGAGCTTCAGGGACATGGGTTCAGTCGTTGAAATAGATGGCGTAAATCTTGGCGCTGCTTTGGGCAGGATAGTTCACGCGCAGGGCGATCTTCTGGCCCGCAGGCAGCGGTTTGGAAAAGGTCACAGGCACACGCACACCATTCGTGGTGATCGTGGCCTCGTAACCATCAAGAGCGTGGTCAAGATGATCGAGCAGTTGGACCGTGAGCGGCGATTCGGGCGTGAGGCCGTCCACGTTGAGCGCGATCTCCCTCGCCGCGAACGTGTTGGTGATGAAATGTGCGTCGTTGTCGACCACTTTGGGCGAGAGCGAGCCAAAACCATCACGGCGCAATGTGGCGAGACCGATGTCCATGTTCGCGAGCACGCCACCGGTGTCCCAATGCGAATACCAGATCATCGTCTTGTCGCCCTCGTTGACGAAAGCGTGGCCTTGCAAAATCGCGACGTCGTCCCACTCCCCTTCCTTGCCACGCGGAATGATCTGAAAGCCGGGCACGGGTTCGCGAAAGTGCACGCCGTCGTTGCTGATCACGAGGCCGAGATCGACTCGCACACCGTAATTCCAACTCTTGCCTTTCGGCGGAGGCTGCGCGGCGTCCTGCCACATGCCGTGCAGTCCGACCATCACGTTGCCTCGATTCCACAAACCGGCGCCCATGTGCATTTGCTGGCCTTTCACGGGCGGATTCGAAAGCTGGCCCGGCCGCGCATACGAAAACGCCTTCGCCTTCGACCAAGTGACGAAGTCCGGCGAGCGATACGCAAGCATGTCACGCCCAATGTCGCTGCCATCAGGCCGCCACGACCACGGGCTGAGCAGTTGTCCGGTGGCGTAATAGAAATCGCCGAAGCGATACAGTCCGCTGACCTCGAAGCGCTCGCCACCTGCATTCGCAGGGCGATCTCCCACGCACTTCCACGTCAGGCCATCAGAGCTTGTCGCAGTGACAAACGATCCCCAGCGTTTCTCATTCGGGCCGATCTTGCTGCGACCGCCTTTCACGTCCTCGATGGGCATGTGCGCGATGTAGGCGCATTTGTAGCGCTTGGCCGGATCAGGCTCCTCGGGCTCGTAAAGCACGCTGAGGAAGTCGTTCACCCGCGTCATCGAGTGTGGCTCGCCCTCGATGAGGCAGATGTTGTTTTTCTTGCTGCCGTTGAAGTCCACGAGGCCGAGTTCGGGCTTCGTCCAGGTGATGCCGTCCTTGCTTTCGGCGTAGCACATCGGCCGCCACCAGCCGGGGGCTTGTCCTTTGACGATCTCCGCCTCATGCATGCCGAGATACCACATTCGGAATGTATCTCCCTGCTTCAAAACGGTGCCATAGAGGACTGCATGACCCGCATCCGGCGATCCAGGCGGTCCGTTTCGCAACACCGGGTTCGCCGGATGCTTTTGCGCCGTCTCCAGTGTGAGCTTCAAATTGTGCTGCCAGGCGATGTTGTGGTCATCAAAAGCGAAGAACACCTGCTCGGCGGCCTGAAGCGGAAGCACGATGCTGGCAAGAAGACGGATCAAGAGCCTCATGCCGATGATTGTGATCGTGCAAACCTGATCGACCATTCCAAACTCTTGGTTCAACTGGCAGACCAGCCTGTCACCTCACATAGATCGCGCTCAGCCGGATCGCCGATCTCTTTGCGCCCTCGAAAACGACCCGCAGCCGCACATTCTCCGGCATCTCTGCTTTTCCAGCAAAAGTCACCGGCACCTGAAATCCGCCCTGCGTCACGAAAGCCGTGTTTTTGCCCGAAAACGCCTCCAGCGGCCTTTCGAGCTCATCAAGCACTTCCACGCGCAAAACGGCCTCCTTGCTCAAACTATCCGCATTCACAAAAAAGCCCGTCGTTGGCCTCGAAACAGCCGCGGTGATCAATTCGGCCGTCACTTTGGGCAATTGATAGTCTCCAGGACCTTCGCCGCTCGCATCGAAAACGAGGTCACCCATGCGATCCCGTGGCCACGTCGCGATTCCTATGCCTCCGCGCGGCAATTCTGGCCCGCCAGTCGCTCGCGGATCCCAGGCACCGTGATACAGAAACGTTTTCTCGCCAATGTTCTCAAAGCCCTGGCCCTGGATGATGCCCCCTTGATCCCACTCGCCGTCCTTGCCGCGTTCGAGCAGCGTCCACTCATGCTTCGGCTCACGAAAGGTGTGCCCGTCATTCGACATCACGAAGCCTAGATCGACCGTCACATACTTCCACTCCGCCGCGCCATGCCAGCGGCCATACACGCCGAGCAGCACATTCCCGCGATTCCACACGGCGATGCCTTCGTGGTTCTGCTCACCCTCGCGACTCTTCCCCGCGCCGAGATACTCATGCTGCACGTCCCGCACAAAGGCCAGCGTGCTCGTCGAGGACCAGTTCACAAAGTCCGCGCTGCGATGCAGCCTCACCACGCGGCCTTGATAGTGATGCGTGTGTGGCATCGCATTCTGCGCGGTGAGAAAATACTGTCCGTCCCACTGATACAGCCCGCAGGCTGGTTCCAAATGAAAGCCCGGCACCAGCAGATCCTGCTTCCGCAACTCGCCCTTCACCGGTTTCACATCCTTCACCGGCCGCCACGTCAGTCCGTCCGCACTCACAAACGGCAGCAACGTCCCCAGACGCGTCTGATGCCGGAAATACACATGCGTGACCATCTTGTAGCGACGCGAGGCATCGGGATCAGCATCATCCTTGATCACCTTCAAGTTCACAAAGCCCCACGCGCCACCGACATCCACGAGGTTGTTCTTTTTGCTCCCGCGAAACTCCACCAGACCCAGCTCTGGCTTCACCCAGTTCACGCCATCCACACTCTCCGCATACGCCGCCCGCCAGCGCTCCGACTTCACCGCATGATCGGCCTGATCATCGAAGGCCACATACCACATCCGATACTTACCGCCGTCCCGGATGATCGAGCCATAAAACTGCACCCCATGCGCATCCACCGCGCCCGGCTCACCACGCCGCAGCACCGGATTCTCTTCCAATTTTACCGGCTGACGCATTTCGAGCTTCAAATTCTGCGTGTGCGGGATCGAGACATTGTCGAACGCGAACAGCGTCGTCGCTTTCGTCTCATCAAACAGCTCCGCGGCCCACGCAGACGTGGCTCCGATCACCAGCAGCGGCAAAAAACGCATCATGGCCCCTCAACGTCGAAGTCGGAGAACAACACACACCAATTCCACAGCGGATACGCCTGCCCCGCCCGCGAGCCGTAGCTCGCATCGCCAAAGGTATAAACCGACTTCTCCGGATCCGAGTCACGCACATTGCCGTAGCTGAAAGCGCGCTGAGCCGTCACCGCCTGCCCGACCTCAAACGGCACGCCGTTCCGCAGCTCTCGCGCTTCGAAGCGCAGCACGCTGACGCCATTTTCCTCCCGCACCTCACGAACCGGCACCCGCGTGCTCGTGCTGGCCACAAAGAACGCGCCTTCATCCGTGAGCGGCTTCAATTCCTTCGCAAAGCTCCGCGTCAAAACCAGCTCCTCATCCCGAATCGCCGCGATGGTTCCTAGCGCCGCCGTAAACGGATAGCCATAGCTCACCCGACATTTTTCACCCGCAGGCAACGCCTTCACCAAACGAAGCCGCAAGCTCGTCGGTGAAGCGTCCTCCACAGTCTTCAGCACGACGCCATGCACTCGAAAGCCAGCCAACGAGCTGAAACCGCCTTCCACCGCTGATTCCTGCCTCGCGAGAAAAGTCGTGTCGATCACCAACGGCGGTCGCGGCACCGTAAACTCGATCACGACACTTTCGCGCCCCGCCTCAAGCATTGCTTTCCGCGGCCGCAACGGCTGCCAGGCCTCTTTTTCATGCAGCACGCGATGCATCACCTTTCCCACCTGCTCGCCCCACCAGCGTTCGCCATCGGCGGCGAGGTGAATCGCATCGCCATGACGATTGGGCGGATAGACACTGTTGATCGCACTCGGCACTGCGTAATGCGGCCCGACTAGATGAATCGCTTCATCCTCACCCGCCGCCATGAGCTGCGCCTCACCCGCTGGACCGAGCGTTTGATACGTGAACATCGGTAGCTCGCCTTTTTGCCCCGTGATCGCGCACAAATCTTTCGACCACTGCCGCCGATACGCGATGAGTTGATCGCGATACCACTTCAATCCTTCAGCACGCGGAATTTCCGCATCCCAACGCGTCGGCATGATGCCACCCGTAGGCCCGCCATTGCCTTCACCCTGCATCCAGTAGAGCGCCTCGATACGAAAATCTGGCCTGAGCGCCTTCGCGCGCCGCGCATCATCCAAGCTGGTCTTGTAATACCCGCCGCCCTGTCGTTTCACGTCGGGCGTGCGTTCATCCGTGGACAGATCGGCACTTGAGAGCTCCTGAATTTGCCTCCCGCCCTGCCCTGCGCATGCGACGAGGTAATTCGCGGAGGGCTTCTGCTGCGCTGAAAGATGATCCGCCATTCCATTCGCCACCGTCTCGCCGAGTCCGCCATTCACCGTCGCTCGCAGCGGCACGAGTGTGAATTGCTCTGCAGCACGCTTCTCCGGCGTCGATCCATGGTCCTTGGCCAACCACGTGCGCACGCCGCGCTGAAACATGAGGTTTCCCCAACTTGAATCCTTCCTCGAAACCGCAGGCAACGACTCCGATCCATCGCACAACGACTGGCCCATCATCCAGATGCCGGAGATGGCGGGTTCGGCCGCGGCGCACTGCGCGACCAGCAAAAGTGGAAGAACGTGGCGCTTCATGGCTGTCCAGATTTGAGGCCCTTCATCAACAACTCCTGCATCGTCGCCTCCGGCAGGCCGTCCAGAGGATGCCGCACCTCGCACTTTACGCCGAGGGGCTTCAAGGTGTCTTGCAGCATCAAGCCGAGCACGGCGCTGTGCGTCGGGTCCTTCTGCTCCTCGCCTTTGACGGGTGGCTTGTCTTCTTTGGTGGTCAAAATGAATGCGGGCGGATCATCGGCGCTCGCGTGGGCCATCGGCGACCACTCGCGGAGGTCGGCGAGGTGCTTCTCCCGATTCGCGAGGAAGGGCGCGAAGGTCTCTTTGCGTGTCTTCCCAACGTAACCAAAGGCGTGGCCGCCATATTCGCTGTTCGGGATCCATTCGACGAGCTGCTTGGGATCGAGCGAGGGCTGCGGGGCCTTGGTGACCGTGAAAAGCACCCGCGTGGACTCGCGAGCGATGGGATCGGCGCTCTTCGCATCCGCCATGTCATCGTGCATCGCCAGCCAGAGCGATGAACAACCGCCTGCACTCACGCCACTCGCTGCGATGCGTGTTTTGTCGAGATTCCACTCGTCTGCTTTCGACCGCAGATGCTGCAAAGCTCGCGCGGCATCCTGAAGCGACCATTGCAGCGGCGGTGAGACTTTGGCAGCGTTCGCATCGACGAGGAAACGGTAGTTGATCGACGCAACCGAAATGCAGTCGTCGAGAAACGCACGCACCTCCAGATGCTGGTGAATGTCCTGCTTGTCCTGCGCTCCCCAGCCGCCGCCGTGGATGTAAAACACGACTGGCGTCGGCTTGTCCGACTTCGCCAGCCACACGTCCATCGTCTGACGGAAGTGCGGGCCATACGTGACGTCCGTGTGCGTCGGCGGCGTGGCATCGGCGATCGCCGTCTTGGAAGCTTTTTGCACCTCGGCAGGCGGCATCCAGCCGTTCGGGCGCTGCTCATCCGGCTCGTAGGCACAGGTGATGAAGTAGAGGCCATCTGCCGCGAGTTTCTGCGGGGGCACATTCACCTGCACTTGCGCGAAACCGTCCGCGAACCAGCTCTCATAGCCATCCGCTGCGACAGGCTTCAAAGCGCGGCCGTTGAGCCGCACATCGAGCTTCGTGGGCGCTCGATACGGCAAACGCAGTCGAAATCCGATGCCTTTTGTGATCGTCGCATCCGTCGTCGCGGCGAGCAGTTGCTCGTTGGGCACTTCCATCGCCACTTTGAGCTCCGGACCGGCTGCGATGAATTTTTTCACCGCTTCGGGAAACTCCTTCGCGACGATCTTTTTCTTCGCCTCGGCCGTCGTGGCCACAACGAGGCTCTCGCGGCCCACCGTCTGCGGATAGAGAAAACCGAGCGCGAATTCGCTTTGCTGATTCCACAGCTCCACACGGCTCGCGCGGCGCTCCGTGGCATTCCGGCCATACGCGGTGACAAAATGCCCGACAAAGTGCCGCATGCGGTTCGCCGGATAACCAGGCACCTTTTCATCCAGCCACGCCTCGTTGCCGATCTTCATCAGGCCCTTCATTCGTGCGACGAGGCTCTGCTCCCACGCCACCTCCTGCGTGATGACCATCGTGTGATACTTCGCGTAGCCGTAGTGCGCCGAATAGAAGAGCGGCATGCCGTGCCAGAGCTTTTTGCCGAGCGGAGCCAGCTCCGGCCCCCAGAACGTTCGCTGTGCATCCGCCTCGAAGCGATCCGATGGAAAACCCGCCTCCGTGCCCGCTGCGATCATCGCCTCAGTCACACGCCAGTCCCATGGACGCAGCGCGTAGTTCGAATACGCCCCGCCGGTCACCTCCGTCATGATCTGGCCCTGATACATGCGCCGTGAGCCGAGCTGGTCCGGCCCATACTCCTGCAAACCGGTGCCATGCAGGTCCGCATGCACCTCCGGCTGGTATTCGTCGATCACGGAGAGCACCGCGGCCAGTTCAGGTGCGTCCTCGGGCTTCGTCAGTGTGAGTGACTTGACATCCCACAGCTTCCCCACGCGTCCCGTGCCTGTGTAAGGGTCGACGCCGTGCTCATTGCGGAAGCGATCCGTGTAAAACATCGCCAGCGGATTCACGCACGGCATGATGAGCACGATTTGCCTCTTCCGCGTCTCCACGGCCAGCGGATCATCGCTCAAGCACCACTCCGCAAAAGCCATCGCCCCCGTCGTCCCCGTTCTCTCCGGGCCGCTGTGCAGCGTAGTGACGAGGCACACCTGCTTGTCGGTGTTCTTCACCGTCGGATCGGTGATCTTGAGCAAATACACCGGCATGTTCTGCCCGCTCATCCCGCGCGATTCAAGCACCGCCACCTTCGGAAAGGACTTCCTCCAATGCGCCAGCGTGGCCGCATACTCTTCCCATGTGAGCCGGTGCATCGGCGGATATTTCTCCTGCGCCAGCGCAGGAGAAAACAGGCAGCAGAGAGCGAGAATCAGGCGTTTCATGCACACGAGAAGCGATCACTTCAAACTGACGGCATACAACTCCGCTTGGAGCAAATGCACACGGACGAGGTAATTCCCCGGCGGCAGGTCGGCCAGCTTCTTTTCCTTCCAACGGGCGGCGAAGGCCAGACTGTCCCCTTTCAGCGGCGTCGCCTCCTCCTTGGTGAATCCATGCAGTCGAAATCCATCCTCGTTGAGAATCTCGACCCATGCGGATCCATCCGTGGCGTTGGCATTGATCGTGATCGTGCTGATTCCGGTGATATCCTGCGCCTTGAGCGTGACCTGGCCGATGGTGTTCGTGATCTTCGGCTTGCCGGGCTTCTGAGCCTTCACCGGACAGTCCGAATTGATCGCGAGCGCGACAAAGCGGTCGCGCGGCGTGCTCACCATGCCAATGCCGCTGTGGTAATCCGCGGTGCCCGGCTTCTGCTCATTCAATCCGATACCACCGATCGCAGTGCCGCGATAGCCGCCATAGTAAAAGCGCACCTCATTCCTCAAGACGACCGGCGTGCCATTCGTGATCACCGAACCGGCATCGAATCGCCCCGGCTCACCACGCGGAATGGCGAAGCTGCCCTGCAAGCCGCGATCCCAACGCAAGCCATCGCGACTGCTGATGAATTCAGCGTCCGTCGTGCCCGCATGACGATCGAGAATCTGGTTCAGCGAGAAATACATGCCGTTGTAATAAAACACGGGCGAGGTGTGAAACTCGATCTGTGGCGCATCGCGATCATTCACGGTCAGAACGAGCTGCGGCTTGCTCCAGTGGACGAAATCCTTGCTCTCGATGCGTCCCATGGCGTGTTTGAAGCCGAGCGTGCCGTCCGGCCACGGCGTCCACATCTTGCCGTAGCCGGCAAACACTTTGCGCTTCGGATCGAAAAACACATCCAGCGCATCCGACATCGTCTGCGGCTGCGTCCACGCGCGGCGCACGCGACCGTCCTTGAGATGCTCCTCCACATACGGTTCCTCGCCTGCAAAAGGTGCCGCTCTGCCTTTGGCACCGAACGACGACGGCGACACGATGCCGACCTCCTGCTTCGTCCAATGAATGCCATCGGGCGAAAATGCGATGTGAGTGCCTGAACCGCCCGCGATGCCCTCCGCCGCCACCCAATCGTAGTAGGCCATCTTGTAGCGCTTGTTCGGGTCGGGATCGCGCGGGTCAACGACCACGCTGTTGCAGTAGCGTTCGCCGTAGCCGCCGCGCTGCCCGATGAGCACGATGTTGGTCTCCTTCTCCTCGTAGAACGGGATCAGTCCCAAATTCGGTTTTGTCCACGTGATGCCGTCCATGCTTTCGGCATAGCAGACGACATTCTTGAGCAACTTGTCCTCCACGCGGCGCTCCTGGTAGGCCTGATACCAAAGCTGATGCTTTCCCGTTTTCGGATCGCGATACACGCTGGTCCAGCCGAGCATGCCCTCCCACGGCTTTTCCGGCTTGATCACCGGGTCCTGTGAGTGGCGCTTGAGCTGAACCACCCGCCGCACCGTCCCGGGGCGATAGAGCACATCCTCGTCATCGGCGAACAGGATTGTGCGCGGCTTCGCCGCTTCCGCAGCCACGACGAAAACAAGCCCGAGAGCGATGAGGCACATCTTCATGGCGACGGAACACTCCAGATCGCCACGCCCATGTGGTAGCGCTGATGGTTCTCGCTGGCTTTGGAATACCACGCGGTGACGAGTTTGCCATCGGCCCTCTGCACGGTGCTTGGGTAGCCGCAATCGGACTCCAGCGTGTTCGCGAGGCGTACAGGCTCGGTCCATGTTTTGCCTTCGTCAGCGGTGATCTTGGCAAGCACGCCGGTCTGGCCTTTGATGCGGCTGCCGTAGCTCAACAGGGTGCGGCCGTCCTTCAAGCGGACGAGGTGACCATTGATCTCGTTTTTCTCGGTGACGCGATTGGGTTCGCCCCAGGTCACGCCGTCGTCCTCGGAAATGAAAAGATCCATGCCCGTCTCACGCGCGGCAGCCATCCAGCGCTTGCCGCCGAGGTGGAGAAGCGTGGTCTCGTTCCCCGTCTTGTGGATAGTACCGGTTCGTGTCCACGATTTGCCATCGTCATCGCTGCGGAAGTGCCAAGAACGGTAACCTTTGGTCTTCGTACTCTTGGTGGGATCGGTGAACTCGCCACCGTAGAAGGAGACGTGCAATGCGCCGTCCTCGCCAATCTTGATGTCGCCAAAGGGAATGTAGTGCGTCCACCCGGCATCGGGCGCAGGAAACTCTTTGAGTTGCGACCAAGTCTTGCCGCCATCGCTGCTGCGACAGACCCAGGTGGAGAGGATGTCATCGCGGAAAACGGGCTGTTTAGGCCGCTGTGGCTGCTTCACATCCGTCCAGCCGGAGCAGAGCACGAGCAGATCGCCGTTCTTCGCGAGTCCGGCGGCCACATTCATGCGATTCGTGTGCGGCTCGTTCGGCGCGGGAATGCCGCGCTTGGTCCAAAACTGCCCGTCGGGGCTGTTCCAGCACTCGGCGGCTCCTTCCATCTGCCCGTGGCTAGGTTTGCCGAAGATGGTCGTGTTGATGCTGCCATCCGGCAGCAGCGTGAGGTTCGGCCATGCGCACACATTATCGATGGCGACGAACCGCTGGATGTCTTGCGCGACGAGAGTCGAGCTGAGGGCGAAGAAGAGAGCAAGGAGTGGTTTCATAGTCGAGGCGGTGTGTTGAAGTGGAGGCTTTAGCCGGGAGGATGGCGTTGTGGGTCGCCTAAAGGCTGGACTCCAACTTCATTCAGCAAAACGCAGTGCATACAAATCCGCGTCCTTCATCGTCACACGCAGTGTGACGGTCTTTCCGACGAGCTTCGAGGTGTCGAGGGCGTTCGATTCAAACTCGTCGCCGTAGATTTCGGCGGATTTGGCGGCGACGGCACCAGCTTCGTCGATCGCTTCGATGAGAAGCGAGCCAGTGGCGGAGGTGGCGGAGTTCAGCAGGAGCTTGGAGCCAGTGACCTTGAGCGGCTTCGTGGTGAAACTGCCGCCCTTTGCATCGGCATGCATCGAGGCGAAGCCCTGCTTGCGCACGGTGAGGCGGCGGATGCGATGGTCGGGGTGGCGATAGTGCTCGCTGATGTAGAGCGACCACTCGCCATCGCCGGGATCATAGATGCCGCAGGCGGTCATGTTGCTGCGCTCGGTCCAGTTCTTGATGTCCGGACCGGGACGCACCCAGGCTTCGAGGAAAGGCCGGTCCCAGTGCGTGCCATCGCGGCTGCTCATGAAGACGGCATCGCTCACGCCAGGGCCTCCGATGTGGCCCTTCACCTTCTCCCGCGTGGTGGCAAAGCGTTTGGGAAACGAGAGAAACAGATGCGGCGCGGTCGGGCAGGGCACCGTGGCACTGGTGTAGAAGTGCTCAAAGGGCACGCCCTCGGCGTATTGATGCGCCACGCCGTCGCTCCAGCTCAAAAAGTCCGCCGAGGTCATGCTCTGGATGGCGCGGACATTGTTTGTGAAGATGCGGCTGAAGCTTGCGTAGCGATTCCTCGTCACGTCCCAGAAGGCGAGGTTCTGCGAGTCAAAGGCCCCCTTGGTGATCACCGGCGTGTCCTGCATTTTTTTCCAATGAATGCCGTCCGGCGATGCGAAAGCGTAAAGGCCGCCCGGTGTCTCGCCCTGATGCCAGTTCTTGCCCGGCTGCTTCACGCCGCCGAGGGCTTTGTAGCGCTCCGCAGGCTTCACGTTCGGATTCGCATCGAGAAACGGCGCGAAGTTGTGTGACTCGACACCGCGCCAGATGACGTTGTTGTCCTTCGTGCCGCCCGCTTCAATCAATCCGAGCTTCGGTCGAGTGAAATGAATGCCATCCTCGCTTTCGACGAAGCAGGTGACCTGTGCGTCACTATGATCGCTGCCTCCAGCGGAGCCACGGTAGTAGAGACGCACTTTTTTGCCATCCTGAATGACGGAGAAGTAGCCGCAGGTCGGACCTTCCCACGGTTTGTCGGTCGTGAGCACGATCTCCCGCCGCACCGGCTCATGCAGTTTCAGGGCGAGGCCGTCTTTCTTGGCGACGATGTATTCATCGACAAACAATTCCCAGCGTGTGCCGAGATCGAGCGGCTGGGCGACGAGCAATGTGGGCAGGAAGATCCAGAATGTAATAATACGTTTCATGCTTGGCCAAACGAGCCAGCCACTGCCCATGCTTCTGGTTTTCTCAGCAGACCAGGATGAAGCGATGATTACTCCAGTGGATGCACAGGACCAAGGATGCGTTCGCGATCCATGCGCAACTCCACGAGCACCTTGTCACCCGACGCCTTCGATCTGCGGACCTTCTTCGGCACGGGCAGAAACTGGCTTTTGGATTTGGTGTCGTTCCAAACGGTCGTCTTCCACATCTTGCCATCCACGCTCGCGATGACCGGCGTCATGCCCCACGAGCCGGTGACAGGCAGTTGGAGGCTTTTTGGCAGCGGCGCAAACGTCCAGCCGCCTTTGCCGCCCGTGTGAAACAGCGTGGCGGTGAAGCGATGCGTGAGATCAAAGGGATCGCGCTGTGGTTTCATGCGTGTGACGGGCCTGACGTTGATTGCCGCGCTTCTCAATCGTTTTGGCAGTCATGTGATGCCCGCGAAGATTCAGAGCCTCACGACTCGGCGTGCGGTGCCAGTCGGTTTCGAGCGTGGTGGCAACGAGGTCTCGATCCAAGACGGATTCATTGACCAAAAAGTCGAAAAGTGCCTGCGCGGTGACGTGGAGGGCGATTTGATGCGTGCGGCCGAGTTTGGCGTGCAACCAGTCGCTGAAGCGCAGGAACTCGGCGAAGGGCGATTCGGCGTTTTGCCACATCAGCTTCAGCGTGCCGGTGAAATGGCCGCTGTTGGCAACGATGTCCCAATACCGCGCGAAACGCCGCATGCGCTGCATCTGCTCAAACGGAATCTCACGTGTGGAAAGGATCTCGTAGGGCGGGTTCGGCGCGTAGATCATGCGATACTCGTCATCGTGCCGCACGATGGGTGTTCCGCGCAGTCGCTTCAGGATGCCGATTTGGATTTCCTGTGGCCCGAGACGCACGAGACGGTCAAAGCCGCGGCCAAAGCTCTCGATGTCCTCGCCCGGCAGTCCGACGATGAGATCGGCGTGAATGTGCACGCCCGTTTCCTCGCGCAGGAAGCGGAAGTTGTCCGCGAGGCGGTCGAGATTCTGCCTGCGGCTGATGTTTTTCGAAGTGACGTCATCAAAGGTCTGGATGCCGACCTCAAACTGCACCGCACCGGGCGGAAATTGGCGAATGAGCCCACGGAGCTGTTCTGGCAACCGGTCCGGGACCATCTCGAAGTGCAAAAACAGCCCCTCGCGCCAGCGATCTAGGAAGAACTGCAAAATTGCCGCGCTCGTCGGCAGGTGCAGATTGAACGTGCGGTCCACAAACTTGAACTGCGTGGCACCGCGATCGAGCAACCGCTGCATCGACGCCAAAAATGCCTCCGTGGGAAAGGCCCGAACGGGAATGTCGAGCGATGACAGGCAGAACTCACAGGTGAAGGGACACCCGCGCGATGCCTCGACGTAGATCACGCGATGCTTCAGATCCTCATCCGTGTAGAGCTCGTAAGGCGATGCGAGCTGCGCGAGCGGAGGAAGTTCGGCAGCGATGATCTTGGGAACATTCGGGTTTGCCGCGGGGGGGCAAAGAGGCAGAGGACGCAGAGTTTCAGAATCAGAATACAAATCTTTGCCCTCTCTGCTCCTCTGCCCCTCTGCGGCAAAATCAAGCAACCCACGACAAACTTCCGCGAATTTCAAATCCGCCTCGCCAGTGATGACGTGATCCGCCAGAGCGACAATGGTCTGCTGCTCGGTTTCATACGACACCTCCGGGCCACCGAGAATGATGGTGATGCCCGGCCGCAGCCGCTTGAGCATTGCGACAACCTCCGTGGTTTGTTCGACATTCCAAATGTAAACGCCAAAGCCGATGATGCGCGGCTGGTGGGCAAGCAGGGCCTCGACAATTTCCAGCGGTTGCTGATTGATGACGAATTCGAGCATGCAGGCGCGATCACGCAGCTCCCCGAGGTTCGCCATGAGGTAGCGGAGCCCGAAGGAGGCATGGATGTATTTCGCGTTGAGCGTGGCGAGGACGATGTCCGGCATGCGCGGGCATGCTGGCGCGTTTCCGCACGCGGAGCAAACCGCTACTTCTTCTTCCCCTTGCCTTTGCCCTTCTTGGCGCCGCCTTCGACTGCGTTGCCTTCCATGAGATCGGGCAGCGGCAGGTAGTCCCAGTCGAGGATCATTTTTTCGGCGAGCGCGGCACGGAGTTCGCGCTCGACGGCGGCGAGTTCGGGTTTGCCGCTGAGGTTGTTGAGTTCGCCAGGATCGGCGTCGAGGTCGTAGAGTTCATAGACGGGCCGTGGAGTGGTGAAGTAGGTGGCGCTGTGACCGGGCGAGAGTTTTCCGGCAGCGTGGGCTTCCTGGATTTGCTTCCAGGCTTGTCCGCCGGAGGAATCGACGGGCGAGTATGGAATCCACGGCGTGCAGTTGTAGATGAACTTGTAGTGATCGCTGCGCACGGCGCGGGCGAGGTCGTAGCCGGCGTTCGTCATGTTTGCCTGCACGGGTGCGGAGCCGTGCGGGCCGCGTTCGACGAAGATGTGCTTCCGCGGCACATGCTTCTCGCCTTTGAGCAACGGCAGGAAGCTCACGCCGCTCATTTTGGCACCGGGTGCGAGGCCTGCGGCATCGAGCAGCGTCGGCGCAAGGTCTTCGCCGCTGATGAGCGCCCGCGAGTCGCCGCCGGGCTTCACCACGCCGGGCCAGCGGATGACGAAGGGCACGTTCGAGCCAGGATCGTAGAGCGAGCCTTTGCCGTGTGGCATCGCCATGCCGTTGTCGCCGCAGAAGATGATGATCGTGCTGTCCATGAGGTCGTGCTTTTTCAGTTCGGCCAGCACGGTGCCGACCGTGCGATCGACGCGGTTCACCTCGGCACAGTAGTCGGCGAGTTGCTCACGCATGCCGGGCAGATCGGGAAAATGCGGCGGAAGCTGGAGCGAGGCGGGATCGGGGCGGAACTCTGCGGGCGCATTCCACGCGTGATGCGGGTCGCTGAAGTTCGCCCACATAAAGAAGGGCTTGTCCGCAGGCTTCTTGTCGAGAAACGCAGCGAGCTGACCCGCGACCTCGTTGTCGCCGCAGGTGTTGAAGAAGTCCACGCGGCTGGCGAAGGTCTTCAATTGGTGCTCTTGAAATACTTTTGCGGCTCCTCCGCCGATTTTCGTCGCTCCATCGAGATGGAAGCTGCGACCACACACGCCGGTATAGTAGCCGCCTTTGTCACGAAGCAGCTCCGGCAGCGTGATCTCATCGCGCGGCAGCGGTGCGGAGAATCGCGTCATGCGTGCCGCGACGGGCGACCGTCCCGTCATGAGCGTGGCACGCGAGGGCACGCACTGCGGCGCGCCGGTGAAGAAGCGATGAAACTTGATCCCCTCCGTTGCCAACTGGTCCACGACAGGCGTTTTGACGTTTGGACTGCCGTAGGTGCTCAGGAACGGGTAGCTATGGTCGTCGCTGAGAAGGAAGAGGATGTTCGGGCGCTGCTCCGAAGCGAATGACGAAACCAGAATGGCGAATGACGAAAGGAGAATGAGCAGGGACTTCATGTGGCGATGAAACGTCAGCACGCGTCCTGGCTTTCGCCTTTCCTCAAGCGGGTGGCGTGGCCGCCGCTGCCGCGGCGTAGGCTTCTTTGAGCTTCGGATCGGTTTGCGTGTGGGAACCGCGATAAACGAGAAGCAGGCCGAGGCGTGAGTGCTCGGTCGTGTTCGGCGCGGAGTGATGAATCGTTTCGCACTGATGAATCGTGGCATCGCCGGGGGCGAGGAGGGCGCAAAATTGCTCTTCAAGCGGCACATCGGGCATTTCGGCCATGCCGATGCTGTTGCCACGGACACCGCTGGGGCGTGTGGGAAGCATTCCAGCCTTGTGCGAGCCTTTGATGAAGAAAACCGGGCCGTTGGCCTCAGTGACGGCGTCGATGGCGATCCAGACGGTGAGCATGTCCGGCGGGGTCTGGCAGAAATAGGCGTTGTCTTGATGATAGGGCACGCCTGAGCCGACTCGGGCAGGTTTGTTGAAGGTCTCGACTGCACACAAAACAGGCTCGCCATGCACGAGAGGCCCTATGAGAGCCTTGATGTCCTCACGCTCGCCGAGAGCTCGGAAAAAGGCGTTGTGCTCCTCCAGACGCCAGAGATTGCGCACGGTTTTCTCGTCTTTTTCGAGCGTGCGGGCATTCAGCGGCTTGCTGGCGAGATCTTCGCGAATGTATCGATCCAGCTCGGCACGCACGGCAGCGACTTCGTCGGCGGTGAGAAAGCTGCGAATGAGGAGGACGCCATCGCGTTCGTAGTCAGTGAGGTGTTGGGAGGAATTCATGCGGTGAGTTCAGCTAATACGGCCTCGTCAGCAAAATCGAGCGCGGCAAAGGCCTGATCCAGATGCGCAGGTGTGCGGCCACCGACGAGGACGGTATCAATGCCCGGCTGATGCAATGCCCAAGCGAGCGCGAGATGGGCCTGCGAGTGGCCGGTGCGCTTAGCGACTGCTTCGAGCCGTGCGAGGCGCTGATAAGCCGCGTCATGGAAATAAACCTGCTGATGGCCGGGGATGATCTCGAAGCGTGAACCGGCCTGAACGCCGTTTTGATGCTTCCCGGTCAAGAACCCCGCTCCGAGCGGGCTGTAAGTCACGATGGAGATGCCGTTTGCGGCGCAGTAATCGCGCAATTCATCGGTGACATCCCGGACAGCGAGATTGTGGTTGTTTTGGATGACGCTAAAGCGCGGGCCGAGAGCGCGGAGTTGATCGAGCGTGATGTTGCTGGCTCCAAATCGCCTCACTGGCAGTTTTTCGAGCGCGGCGTCAGCCTTCAGCGCGGTGTCATGCCATTGATGCAGGTAGAGCAGGTCGATTTGCTCGACGCCGAGGCGTTTCAGGCTCGGGGTGAGGTCGATTCGATCATAAGGCGGCAGTATCTTGGTGGCGATGGTGATGCCTTCAGGCTTCCGCGAAGCCAGCCACTTGCCGAGGATCGTTTCCGAAGCTCCGCTGCCATAAGCTGCGGCGGTGTCGAAGTGCGCGACGCCGTGCTCGAAGGCGTGATCGAGAAGTGCAAAGGACGCTGCCTCATCGATCTCACGACCGAAGGTCACGCAGCCGAGTCCGATCTTTGGACGCCGACTCATGGAAGTTTGATGCCTGCGTTGCCAAAGATGCCCGAGCCGATGAAGCGGGCGCGGTCGCCGAGGTGGCGCTGGATGCGGAGCACTTCATTCCACTTGGCCATGCGCTCGCTGCGGCTGAACGAACCGACTTTGAGCTGGCCGGCATTCGTGGCGACGGCGAGGTGGGCGATGAAGGCATCTTCCGTTTCGCCCGAACGGGCGGACACCACAGGCAGCCAGCCAGCTTCCTGCGTGCGGCGAATGGCGGCGAGGGTTTCGGTGACGGTGCCGATTTGATTGAGCTTGATGAGCACGGCGTTCGCGGTTTGCAGGGCGATGCCGCGCTCAATGCGCGTGAGGTTGGTGGTGAAGTGATCGTCGCCGATGAGTTGACAGCGATGACCGATGGCGTTGCGCACCAGCTTCCAGCCGTCCCAGTCATCCTCGGCCATCGGATCTTCGATGGAGACGATGGGATACTTCTCCACCCAGCCAATCATAAGCGCTGCGAACTCCTCAGTCGTGAATCGACGCTGCTCGAGGCCGAGTGTGTAATGCCCGTCGCGAAACAGATCGGTGGCCGCAATGTCGAGCGAGATGCCGACTTCGCGACCCGGCGTGTAACCCGCACGCTCGATGGAGGCGATCAAGGCATCGAAAACATCCTCGTTGCGATCAAACATCGGCCAGTAGCCGCCTTCATCGGCCACACCAGCGAGCAGACCGCGTTCGCCCATGACCTCGGCGGCAGCGTGGAAGACGTTGGCGGTGACCTCGAGCGTCTCGTCATACGTTTTGGCCGTGAGGGCCATGATCATGAAGTCCTGGATGTCGATGCGGCCCTGAGCGTGTTTGCCACCACCGAAGATCTGGATTTCAGGCAGCGGGAGCAGCGTGTCTTCAGCCCCCCCGAGCGATTCAAACAGTGGAACGCGTTTTGCGTTCGCAGCAGCCTGCGCCACGGCCATCGACGTGCCCAGAATCGCGTTCGCTCCGAGGCGCGATTTGCCTGGCGTTCCGTCGAGGGCGATCAAAGTGTCATCGAGGCCGGTTTGATCGAACACCTCGCGTCCAACGACCTCACGAGCAATTTCGCCCTTCACATGCGAAATGGCTTTGAAGACCGATTTGCCGCGAAAACGGCTTTTGTCACCATCGCGCAGCTCCAAAGCCTCGTGATGACCCGTGGAAGCACCAGAAGGCACGAGGCCGTGGCCCGTGGTGCCGTCTTCCAGCGTCACGATGACCTCGACAGTGGGATTGCCGCGACTGTCGAATATTTGCAGAGCATCGAGGGCGGTGATTTTCATGTGGGATGAGAGATCGGAGATGAGGGATCAGCGATCAAGCCATGAGGATGTGAGTTCGGCGAGCGAAGGCAGATTTGGGAGGTGCGCGATCACGAATCGTGTGATGTGGGATCGCTGCGCTTCGCTGAGATATTCGACGGGCGATTTGCCATGCACGCGAGCGAGGAGCAGACAGAGAAGAAGCTTCACGGTGCGCTGTTCGAGGTCGTGACCGCAGGCGTGGGTGTAGGCGGACCAAAAAGCGGGGACGAGCTTGATCACCTGCGGATGCAGCAGGGCCTTCAGATGCAGGTGCGTGAGCAGAAAGGCGGCGTCGAAGGCTGGATCACCGAACCAGGCGCACTCGGCATCGAGCACGATGAGGCGCTGCGGGCCGACAAGGAGGTTCTTCGGGCTGTAGTCGCCATGGACGAGGGCGAGCTGCGTTAGAGCGAGGCGTGCAGCTTCTTCACGGAGCAGATCACCGACTTCAGGGACGCGAGACGCAGTCGTCAGCAAGTAAGGCTCGATGCGTAGGGCGTGGAAGTTGGTCAGTGTGGCGAAACGCTGCCTTGCGGTGTCATCAAGCCACGAAGCGGCATGAAGCCTTCCCAAGACTTCGCCTGCGAGCCTCGCGGTGCTGAGATCAACTTCGCCCGCAAGCAGCTTCGTTTTCCAGTTTGGCATTTCACCGAGGTATTCCATGGCGAACCAGCCTTTGCCGCCACCGAGGATGCGCGGGACGGAATCAGGAATGATTGGCGCGGCGTATTCGAAGAAGTCTTGCTCCACACGATTGCGCGAGACGTCAGCGAACCAGTCGTCTCTGACACGCAGCTTCTCCAAGGCTGCTTTGACGACCAGCCTGCCTTGGGATGACTCGACGAGCACGATGTCGCTCGACACACCGCCGGGCATTGGCGTCAGCCGGGGATTGCCGGCGACGAGGCCGGATTGCTGGAGGTGCGCGAGAAGCTGCATGCCGACGGTCACTTGAGCAGCTTAATGATGGTTTCCTTCATCACTTTCTCCGACTCCGGTGCGGCGTAGGCTTGCGAAGGCTCGTAGCCGCCTTCGACGAAGGAATGCTCGAGCGGGATATAGCCGGTGACGCCGTCGCCGTAGCTGGCGGTGCAGACGAAGGCGCCGGGGCGCTGCTGCTGGGCGAAGAGTTGATACTCGACGAAGCTCTCGCCGGGCAGGTGGACGAGGCACACGTCATCGCCGAGATGCAGGCTGGTGAAGGGAATCGGCTCGCGGTGGCGGATGAAGCCGAGGCGCAGCGCGGCGGTGATGCGCGTGGAGGGCCGCGTTTCGGTGTTTTGAAGCACCTTGAGCATGCGCTCCTCGGGGAACTCAGGATCAGGCTGCAACACGACCGGGACATGCTTCCACGCGAGTTTGGTGAGCGGCACGCGCTTCGCGTTTTGCTCGGAGGCGACCATGGCGGCGTGAATGCGCCCGGCGAGCAAAGGGCGCATCGGCGGTGTGCCGTCATTGTATTTGCCCGCGCCGATGTTTCCGCCGCAGCCGGTGAAGTAGATGTGTGGCACGCCTTCCTCCTGCGTGCGCTTTTCTCGCGCCATGCCGGCAAAGTCGTGGCTCACGATGCCGTCGCCGTAGTAGCTCATGGGGTGCGTGGCGTAGTAATGCAGTGCGGCGAGCTTTTTTTCACCGTTCCAAAAGCTCACAGTCTTCAAAAACGGGTCGATGAGGCCCTCGGGCAAGGCGCGGAGCGTTTCGTCCTTTGACGCGCTGCCGCGCATTTTGCCGACTTTGCCGTCGATGACCTGCACGCGTCGATTTCCTGCCACTTCGAGCACTTTGGCCTCACCGGTCGAAATATGCGTGACAGGCTGTGGAGACTTCAATGCGGACTTGATGGCCTCGGCAACAGCTCGGAGCGCTTTTTCGGTTGCAGCGGCATCAAGGATGCCGATCTCCGGCAGGAGCTTCTGAACCGCAGAATCCACAAGGGGAGCGTTGTGCTGATGCAGGGAATGAACGGCGACACGATCTGCTGAAGTGCCCGCCGCTTCCGCCAACACCTCGCGCCAATGCACATGATCCGCCGCGCGAATCTCACAGAAGTCCACCGCGCAGAGCACAACGGGCTTCTCATCGCCCAACAACACGACACCCAGCGCCAGCAATGGCTCGCTGACACCAGCAGCCGGTTTCACGAGTCCACCACACAGCGGAGCTCCGACGGGTGGAGTGACATCCGCACGAAACGGTGCGATTTGGATCGCAAGAGCGGAGACTGAGGTGAGAAGGAGAGCGAGGAGCGGTTTCACGTGACTTGATACGAACGCGGGCCGGTTTCTTTGGCAGTTCACTCTCAAACCCAGGCAGCGAATGCACAAGGCGTGAACCGGTGTCACTTGGCCTGCTGCTTTGCCAATTCAGTCCGAAAGGCGTTTTCACGATCCTCAACATAACGACGATAACCCTCGGGATCGACGAAGGGATTGCTGCCTCCGGCCACCAGGAGTCGCGCGTGCTTGGCATTCATGTCGTAATAGCCGCCGTGCGCGCCGAGGAAGAGATCCACAGGGAGTGACTTCAGCACACGGAAGGTCCTTTCGTAGTCCGTGGTGATGGCAGGGTAATCCTTGTTGCCCACGAGGATGTAGCCCGGATTCACATTCGGGCTGCCGATGATGACGGCGCTGAGACCATCCACCTTCATCGTCCAAGTGGTGCAACCAGGGGTATGGCCGGGCGTGAGATGAGCGACAAGGGTGCTGCCACCGAGTTTTACTTCATCGCCATCCTTGAGGCGGCGATCCACCTTGGCAGGCGGGAATTGCAGGTAACTGGCTTTGAGTCGTGATTTGACGGCGCCGCCGTTTTCCACGGCAGCAGCATCTTCCTCCATCACCATGTATTGCGCCTTCGTCTGCTTGATGATCTCGGCACTGCCAGCGCAATGATCGGAGTGCGCGTGGCTGATGAGCAAGACTTTCACCTCGGCAAATTTGAAGCCCAGCTTCTCAATGCTGTCGCGAATGAGAGGCACGGATTCCTCCAGGCTGCTGTTGATGAGGATGTGTCCTTCAGGTGTTGCGACGAGATAAGACGCGAGGTCCTTGGAGCCGACATAGTAGAGGTTTCCTGCGATCCGGTGCGGAGGAAATGGCGTGGTCCAGTCTGGTGACTGCCCGAACGATGTGAGAACGGAAAAGCTGGTGAGAATGACGCGGACGAGGAGGCGCAGATTCATGAGGGAGTCAGTAGGTTTTACCCTCTGGAATCACCGCAACACCAGCCTTTTCGTTGAGCACTTCATCAAAATCCGCCGCACACGCACTGAGGTGCGCGTGAAGCGCGCCAAACTCGCTGCCATGAACCACAAATTGCGCACCGAGTTCGATGATGGTCTTCGCATCCGCGGCGCTGCCAACGGGCCGGCCCCAGGTTTTGCCATGTTTCTTGCAGGCAGCGGCAATTCTCTTCTGCACGTCGAGCATGACGGGATCACACACGCCGGGCGTGCAACCGAGGCGCAGGGACATGTCGCCGGGACCGAGGAAGAGAACGTCCACGCCGGGCACTGCGGCGATGGCTTCGACATTTTCGAGCGCCTGTGGTGTTTCGATCTGCACGACAAGGCAGGTTTCACGATTCGCAGCGTCGGTGTAGTCGGCGGGCTTGCCGATCCAGTAGTCGGCATCGCGCCCGCCGCCGCAGAAGCCACGATCACCAAGCGGAGGGAATTTGATCGAGTTCACGAGTGCACGGGCTTCATCCGCCGTGGCGACATGCGGAATCATCAACCCTGCCGCACCATCTTCGAGCAGGCGGTAAAGACTGTTCTTCTCCTTGGTCACCGCACGCCAGATGCAGTCGATGTCGGCAGCGTGGTGACGACCAAGCATGGTCTCGGCCTCGCGCGGGTCCCAGACACGATGCTCGGCATCCAACCAGATGCCGTCGTAGTGAAAATGAGCCGCGATGGCGGGAAAGAAGGCGATCGGCGAACCGGTGCAGCAGATGCGGGCGACTTTACCGGCGCGGATTTTGGCGAGGACTTTGGAACGTCTCATGAGGGGAGATGAGTGATCTGGGATGGGAGATGCAGACAACAACGCGAATGCCCACCCATGTCCGCGAATTTTCGCGAATAGTTGGCGCATTCGTGATGATTCGTGCTCATTCGGGTTGTCATTGAGATGATTATCTATTTCTCGCGGAACCAGTCGAGCGTGATGCGGCGGATGCGGAGACGGTTGAGGGCGCCAACTTTGCTGTCACCCGCGCAGTAGCCGATGAGCATGGCGTCGTCGGTGAAATGGATGGCGGTGTAGTGGTAAAGGCCGTCAGGGTCGTTTTCGATCAACTTGCGCTGCGGCCAGGTTTTGCCGCAGTCAGTGGAGATGGCGGCGACGAAGGGATTGCGCTTCTTCGGCGGGAACGGGAACATGCCAGAATGGTCGTTGTAGATGGCGAGAAGATCGCTGCCGCCGGGCAGGCGTTTGATGCTGGCGGGGCCGTTGGGCGATTTCATCTCCGTGGGCTCGGGTGGTGAGAAAGTCTTGGCAGCATCGGTAGAGCGGAAGCCCCACTGCCCGCCATTGCTGGTGCGGCACCAGGAGAAAATCGATCCGTCCGCGAGTTCAACGACACCTGGCTCCTGCAAACCGCTGCCACTGGGCACAGGCATGGCCCACCACGAGGAAGATTCGGTCCAAGTGGCGCCCTCATCATCGGAATACAGCCACATGGCGATGGCGCGTGCATCAAAGGATCTGCTGGAGTGTGGGTCGTTGCCACGTGAGCGATGGAAGGCGAGCGGGACAATGATGCGGCCCTTGCTGGTCTGAATGACGCGGTCGTTATTCAGGACGAAATAGCCTGGGGCCTGCTGGATGAGTTTTGCATCGCTCCAAGTCTCGCCTTCATCCGTGGAGACGCGCATGTGCGGGCGACAATCGAGCCAACTGTTTTTGAGGCAGTAAAACATGGCGAGTTTGCCACTGGCGAGCCGGAGCAGCGAGACGCTCATGACGTTGTTGCCGCCGGTGTTTTCCACCACGGTGACGGGAACGCTCCAAGTGCGGCCTTGGTCATCGGAGTGAATCCGCACGAGGCGTGCGGGGCTTTCATCCGCCGCGCCGCCGTAGAACTGTGAGTAGATAAAGATGATGCGGCCGGACTTCAACGTGGCGAAGGAGCCTTCGGAGTTGCGAGGATGTTCTTTGGATGGCTCGACGTTCAGCGTGATCACGCTTTCGGCTGCGACAAGGTGAGAAGCAGACAGGATAAGACCGAGGATGCACCATCTCCAGGCAGCCCATGCCCCCTCACCCCTGCCCTCTCCCCGAAGGATGCCACGACGCAAAAAGCTTCTTCGGCGGGGCGAGGGAGGACACTTGGCACTGCTGCCTAAACTGACAGGTTCGCGAAAGCCTGTTCCCCTCTCCCCGTCGAGCGGATCGATGTTCCGTGGACACTCTCCGGGGAGAGGCTGGGTGAGGGACCAGGAAAGGAGGTCGAACAATGGAAGCGGTATCATGATGAATTCGTGAGTAGAAGGTGATCCGTGTCACCATTCGCCGGCACGGCTGAACTTGGCTTTCACGTTGGTGCTGAACTGGGTGATGGCGGCTTCGAGGTTCGCGAGGACTTCATTGGTGATTCTTCCGGCGCCATCGCGGGCGGCGGGAATGACGGTCTGGCATTCGTTGGCGTCCATGAAGCGGGCCGCTTCGAGAAGTCCCGGCTGATCTTCAGGCGGAATGACGAGGAAACCGTGCCTGTCAGCGTGAATGAGATCGCCGGGGCACACTTTGCGTCCAAAGACCTCGACATCGCAATTCCAGCGCACGGGATGAACGTGCGCGTGACCGACACAGAGGCGGCGGGCGAGCGCTTTGAAGCCAGCGTTGGTCATTTCATCGAGGTCGCGGATCGCACCATCGGTGATGGTGCCGACACAGCCGAGCGCACGAAACATATTGGCACTGACCTCACCCCAGGCAGAGCCGAGCACACGTGGCTTGTCGAGATCCTGCACAACAACGATTTTCGGACCTGGAATGCTGGCGATGTAGCGGCGCAACTCCTCGCCAGCTTTCGGATTCGCCTGGCGATGAGTGGCGTTGGATGGCTCGATGACGAGCGTGACCGCGTAGCCGACCATCGGGCCCATCTGTGGCATGAAATCCCGTGTTTCCTCGATGTTGAACGCATCAGCGCCGGAATTGAGCTTCGTGATCTGCTCCCAGCCGTTGTAGATGGTCGGCGTGTTCCAGCGTTTGAGTTGCAGGAGGTCGGCGTGAGTCAGAGGACGGTTGGAATCTGGCATGATTCGCGAAAGTGGCTTTTCAAACGAGCCGCACCAACGCTATGCTGCTGGCACGTTCCGCGAACCAGATGCACAACACACCTCCTTCCGCCCCGAAGCCGCCGCAGCGCATCTCGCTCGTGAGCCTCACCGCGCAGAGCCTGCTCGAATCCATGCAGGCAGGCCACTGGCAGGGACATCTGCCGGGAGAACGCGAATTGTGCGCCAAGTTGCAGGTGAGCCGTCACACCCTGCGTGCGGCGCTGGCGGAACTCCAGCGCGACGGACATCTTGAGGTGAGCGAACGGCAGCGACGGCGCATTCAATTGAAGAAAACAACGCCAAAGGCCGCGCATTCGCGAGTGGTCGCGATGTTGTCGTCGCGTCCGCTGATTGCCATGTCGCCCTCGGCAGTGGTGATGGTGGATGAGTTGCGCGACCAACTCTCTCGCGCTGGCTTCACGCTGGAGATGCACGTGGCGCCTGCCTGCTTCACCGCGAAGCCAGCACGGGCGCTCGAAGCACTCACCACACGCTCACCGGCGGCGGTGTGGATCTTGTTCAGTTCCCTGGAGCCGATGCAGAGCTGGTTCCTGCGCAAACAACTGCCATGCCTCGTGGTTGGCTCCAGTCCACGTGGCATCACATTGCCATCCATCGACACGGACTATCGGGCCCTCTGCCGTCATGCAGGTGCAATGCTGCGACGCAAGGGACACAAGCACATTGTGCTGATCCGGCCTGAGGGAGATTTCGGCGGCGACATCGAGAGCGAGAACGGCCTGGTCGAGGCGATGCAAGGCGGCGAGTCGCCCAAGTTTCACGTCCTGCGTCACAACGGAACGCCGGAGCATGTGTGCGCTTTGCTTGAGAAGACCTTGCGGCCACCCAACCCGCCCACTGCCTGTGTCGTGGCACGTGGAGCACATGTCATCACGGTCATGATGTATTTGCAGCGCAGCGGCAGGCGCATTCCGCAGGACATGGCGGTGGTGTCACGCGATGATGAAACTTTTCTTCAGCACACGGTCCCGTCCGTGACGCGCTATGCGTCGAATCCAACGCAGTTTGCCCGCAGCGTCTCGAAAGCGGCGCGCCAGTTTGCTGAGACGGGCGTTTTGCCACCCAAGGCGATTCGTTTGATGCCGCAACTGGTTCGCGGCGAAACAGCGTAAACCGTCACCACGACGTCCAGCCACCATCGACGGCGAGATTTTGACCCGTGATGAAGGACGACGCATCGCTGAGCAGGAAGGCGACAGAGCCGGCGATCTCCTCTGCCTGTCCGACGCGGGCCAGGGGGACTCTTTGCGCGAGTCGTTCGACGAATTCAGGCTTCTCACGCTGGATTGCCGAATTGGGGAAAGGACCGGGCGAGATGGAGTTCACGCGCAAGTTTTTCGGACCGAAATGCACGGCCAGGTAACGAGCCATCTGCTGGATGCCCGCCTTGCCGACGCCGTATTCGACAGGATTCGGAGTCATCGGTGCTTCATAGACGCGTGGATCGGGCGAGACGCTGCCATACATGCTGGAGAAGAGCACCATGCTTCCCCTGCTCTTCTCCGCCATGCGCTGACCAACAGCGCGAGCGAGCGCGAAGGTGGCGGTGAGATTGCCGTGATTCGCGTGATCGAAATCCTCCACGGTGAGGTCGTCGAAGGGTTTCGCTGTCGAGGCATAGGTCATCACCACGAGGCCGTCCGGCACGCCGCGTTGGGTGATTTGACCCTGCACGAAGGCATCGAGCGCGCTCGTGTTGGACACATCCAGTGACGCCGCAGTCACCTTCGCATCGAGTTTGGCCTCCTTCACCATCTGCGCGGCCCGATCCGCCAGATCCACGCAGAGCACACGCGCCTGCATGCTCACAAGCAGAGACACGACCGCTTGTCCCAGATAACCTGCGCCGCCAAAGACCCAGATGTCGCGTTGATGAAGAGAAAAGGAAGCACTCACACGACCACCAACGTCAGCCGATGGCGATATTCCATCAGGAAAATCTGCCGCCCGTAATTCGAGCGGCAGCGGTCTCGATTCAGAACTGGTGGAGGCTCATTTCGGAGCATCCTTCTTCTTCACCGAGTATTTGCCCGGCGACTTTTCAAAAGTCTGCATGCAGGTCACGCAGCAGAAGGCCACCGGACCTTCAGCAGTGCGCACACGATAGATGGGCCGTGCGGCTTTGCCGTCCACAGGGCAGGAGTCGTTGATGGGCCATTCGGCAAGAACCGTGGTAGCCACGGCCAACGAGAGGAGGAGCGGAGCAAGGATCGTTTTCATAAGCAAATCAGGCTGGATTTCGAACTGACAACGATCATTCAACGGCATCCTGGACCAGGGTCCTAGAGCAAAGCAATCCTTGCCCACGGATGCACAACTCAGGCACAGTTCGGTCCCCATGTTCGCTGCCACCCGACCTATGGTTGGGAAGTCAAAACGGCCCCTGCACACCACCCCTTGGCACCCGTCCTTCAGGCACGGCTGGCGGCTTGCAAGCCCCACGGATGGCGCTACCTGTCAGCCGAACATCGCTCCAGCCCAGCCGCCTTCCCGAATTGGACAACCAGCACCCATCGCCAACCACTGACCAGATGCCGGGCCTCGCCGCCCGCTTTCTTCATGCAAACATCCTGGAGGCTGGCAAAAAGGCGCTGCTGTTCCCGGTCGAAACGATCAGCCGTGAGCTGGATTTCAAGCTGGTGCTGGCCGGTTACTGCGCGAAGCCTGGAAACCAGATTTTCCTAGGCAACCACACCGACATTTACGAGCTGGGCAAACGCCTGAGCCACGGTCTCTATGTCGGCAAAAACGTGCTCAATGTGTCGCCCACGCGTCTGCGCGTTTGCTACGACGACCTGAAGAAAAACGATTTCCGCGTCATCTACCTCGACGAAGAAGGCGCGATCTTCTCCGGCGGGCCTGCGGAATGGAAAGAGGAGATGGTCCGCAAGTTTGACCCCCGCTGGCTCAATGCGGAAGACCACGCTTGCGCCTGGGGCACGTTTCAGGAGCAGCTTTACCACGATCTGAAGCCGCCCTGTGAACAGAACATCGTGTTGACAGGACATCCACGCTTCAGCCTGTGTCACGACCGCTTTCTGCCGCTGTATCAGAAGGAAGTGGATGAATTGAAGCGCCAGCACGGCAAATTCATCCTCATCAGCACCAACTTCACACGCGGCAACTTCGGCACAGGCGCTGACTACTTCTTCAAACGCTATCACATCAAGCCGGAATCGCCGATGCGTGCATCGCTGGTCGAAGAATTCGCCTATCACCATCAAAAGCTCGGCCTGTTCATCCGGCTCGTCAGCCGCCTCAGTGATTCCTTACCGGATCACAAGATCATCCTGCGTCCGCATCCCAGCGAGAGCCACACGATCTACGAAGCCATCCTGAAGTACATTCCTCGGGCTGAGATTCATGTGCATGGCTCTCTCACCGCGTGGCTGCGTGCGGCGGACTCGTTGATTCACTGCGGCTGCACCACCGGAATTGAGGGCTGGCTGTGCGGCACCTACGTGATCAACTACCAGCCGTTGCATGCGGACAGCTTCGAGAAGCGCATCCCGAACCTCGTCGGTGAACGCTGCGAATCAGAGGACGACGTGGTCGCCAAATTGCGGCACGCCTTCTCCTTCGACCGGCCGCCGCGCACGACACTCACACCCGATGCTTTGGCACTGATGAAGAGCCTCATCGACAACGTGGAACAGTCCACTGAGCCGTTTGAAAAAATGGCCCGGCTCGTCGAGTCCGTCGAAGACGAGCTGCCGCCTGCCACAGCTCTGGGATCACTCACCGCCTTTTCACGGCGAGGGGTGCAGGAGAATGTGAAGAAATTCGTGCGTTCCCGTTACCCGCGCTTCATCAAACCGTGGAAGCCACGCAGCGCCTACCGCTTCCAGCGCTTCCCCGGCCTCGACTCGGCGGTCATCGACTCCAAGCTGGCCTTTGTCAGCGAACTGACCGGCCACCGCCTCGTGGCGAAATATTGGAGTTCCAAGTTGATGACCGTCACGTGCGGGTAAAGTCAGCCTCCCCTTTTCCATGAATCTCTCTCGAATCAAAATCTACGGCGCAGGCTCCATCGGCAACCATCTGACCAACGCAGCCCGAACCCTCGGCATGAGCGTCTGTGTCGTGGACCGCGACCGAGAAGCCCTGCGTCGCATGCGGGAGGAAATTTATCCGTCGCGCTATGGCCGCTGGGATGAAGCCATCCAGCAGTTCGACGCCGACAACGACCCACAGGGCGGCTTTGACCTCATTTGCGTCGGCACTCCGCCCGCCGCACATGTGCCGCTGGCCCTCAAGGCCCTGAAGGAGAAGCCCAAGGCCATTCAGGTGGAAAAACCACTCTGCATGCCGGACATGGCGTCCGCTGAGGAACTGCGCAAACTGGCGCTTGAGAACAATGTGAAGGTGTTCGTCGGCTATGATCACGTGGTGGGCAAATCCGCCCGTCAGGCCGTGGAAATGGTGAAATCGGGCGTCATCGGCGATGTGCTCACGCTCGACGTGGAATTCCGTGAGTTCTGGGGCGGCATCTTCGCCGCGCACCCTTGGCTGGACGGCCCGCATGACAGCTATCTCGGCTTCTGGAAGCAGGGCGGCGGCGCCAGCGGTGAACATTCTCATGCGCTCAATCTCTGGCAGCATCTGGCCCGTGAATTCGGTTTTGGCCGCATCTCCAAAGTCGATGCACTGCTGCGCTATGTGTCGAATGAACGTGTGGACTATGATGAACTGTGCTCGCTGCATGTGATCACCGACAGCGGCTTCTGCGGTCGCGTGATCCAAGACGTGGTGACGCAGCCAGTGCGTAAAGTGGCCATCATTCAGGGCAGCAAGGGCACTCTCACAATTCACGTCAATCACAGCAAGGCAGGTGACGCTCTGATTCTACACCTCACCGGCCAGGAACCCGTGGTAACCATTGTTTCCAAGACACGTCCGGACGATTTCATCGAGGAAATGAAACACATTGAGGCGTCCTTGAATCCCGGCGCACCAGTCAGCCCGCTTGATCTAGACTACGGTCTCGACACCATGATGGTGGTGGCCGCCGCTCATCGCTCGCACGCCGAAGGACGCCGGATGGTCATTCCAACGCCGCCAAATTACAGCCTGGCCTCGCTAAGGTCCGTCTGATTCAACAAGAAGACTTTTTCATGCAGAACCGATTCGATTTCCGCGGCCTCTACGTCCTGGACATGGCCAACAACCACCAGGGCCAGGTGAATCATGCCCTGCGCATCATCAAGGAGCATGGCAAGGCCGTGGCCAGGCACGGCGCCAAGGCCGCACTGAAGTTCCAGTTCCGCCACTTCGAAACCTTCATTCACCCGGCGCACAAGTCCGGCTCCAACAACAAGCACATTCCCCGTTTCCTGGCCAACGCGCTGAGCGATGACGACTTTGCCAAGCTGACCGCGGCCGTTCGTGATGCAGGCATGCTCACGATGTCCACGCCATTTGATGAAGAATCCGTCGATCTCATCGAGAAGCTCGACATTGCCATCATCAAGATCGCCAGTTGCTCCGCCCGCGACTGGCCGCTTCTGGAGAGAGTCGCACGATCCAACCGTCCCGTGATCGTTTCCACCGGCGGCCTCACACTCGCTGAAATCGACGACGTGGTCAGTTTTCTGGAACACCGCAGCGTGGATTTCGCGCTCATGCACTGCGTGTCGGTGTATCCCACACCGCCGGAACATCTCCAACTCAACCAAATCTCGACCCTGAAGCAGCGCCACCCGCGTGTCACCGTGGGCTTCTCCACGCATGAAGATCCGGCCGACACGCGTCCAGTGATGGTCGCCGTGGCAAAAGGGGCTGAAATGCTCGAACGCCATGTCGGCGTGGTCACAGACAAGATTCAGCTCAACGCCTACTCTTCCACGCCTGAGCAGACCGATGCCTGGATCGCCGCCGCGGAGGCTGCCAAAGTCATGTGCGGCGCCACGACGCGTCCAGTCTCGATTCCAGCCGAGCAAGAATCGCTCAAATCGCTGAAACGCGGTGTGTTTGCAGCCAAGGCGTTGCAAAGCGGCGAAGCACTGGAGCGCGACGCGGTTTATTTCGCAATGCCGATGACGGAAGGCCAGCTGACCAGCGACATTTGGAAGCCCCGCATCACGACGTCAGTCGATGTGGCCCAGGATGGTGCCATCATGGTGGCCGACACCCAGTCGCCTCCGTCGCCGCCCAAAAAACAGCTCATTCATGCGATCCACGAGGTCAAAAGCATGCTCAACGAGGCACGAATCTTCCTGCCGGTGGACTTCAACCTCGAGTTCTCGCACCACTACGGCATCGAAAAGTTTGCCGAGACCGGCGCGGTGCTGATCGACTGCATCAACCGCGAATACTGCAAGAAGCTGGTCATCCAGCTTCCTGGCCAAGTGCATCCAAACCACTTCCACAAACGGAAGGAGGAAACCTTCCACGTGCTGGCCGGCGAACTCGAACTCGTGCTTGAAGGCAGGCTGCGTGTGCTTTATCCCGGTGATCTGCATCTGATCCCGCAGGGCGCCTGGCATAGCTTTTCGACCAAGACCGGTGTCATCTTCGAGGAAGTCTCCACCACGCACCACAACGACGACTCGTTCTACGAGGACAAGCCAATCAACGAACGTGGACGTGATTTCCGCAAAACCGTCGTCAAGCAGTGGGGGCGCTACCAGCTCGACTAGAAATCATGCCGGTTTCCGTCATCGCCTTCGATCTTGATGGCACGCTGATCGACTCCAACCCGGTGAAGCGTCGCGGCTTTGACCATGTGTTTGAAAACTATCGCGGCGGAGTCGAAACCGTGGCCAGGGTGCTGGAAGCCCACCGCAAATCTTTCCGCACCGTCGTCATTCGGCTCACACTCGAACAACTGCACGCCGCAGGCGAACCCGACAGCGAACCGACCGAGATGCGCTTGGCCGAACTGGCCGCCCGCTACAATCGATTCTGCATTGAAGGAGCCGTTGCCTGCCCGGAAATTCCAGGAGCTGAAGCGATGCTCAAGCAGTTGTCCTCCGGCCACAAGCTCTTCATCAACACCGCCACCGCCACCCCTGCAGCAGTCGAAATCATCGAACGCCGCGGCTGGAAAGCCCTCTTCACTGGTGTTCTCGGTTTTCCTCCTGACAAGGTAGGAAATCTGCAAGCAATCGCAGCTCAAACTGGGGCCACGAACGACCAAGTGCTCATGGTGGGCGATGACGATCATGATTTCGATGCCGCGGCCGTGTTCGGCTGTCCGTTCATCGCCATTCAAGGGCCAACTTCACACTTCGCCCACCTTCCCGCCCTGCCGATAAGCCAGATGGATGAACTCCCTGCCTTGCTAGCTTCTAGCATCTTTGATGCTCAAAATCTTTGACCGTGTGCCAACCTCCAGCAGTCGATTTGGTTCGTGCGCAGCGTCCTGGGTTTTGTCATTACCGGAATCCAGAGAGGGGTGAATCACTCGAATGAAGGCTCCACCATCGATTGGTTATAAACTTAACATTCGGCCAGACTATGCGTATCATCAAGGGCGCTGTATTCAGCAAGAGATTGTGGTCATGCTGTCGGAGGCGGAACATGAGCGCCCCACCAACAACCTGCTAACACACGACATCAGAGTGTTCGGATCGAAGAAAGGCAGCTTGCAAAAGCGTTTTAGTGCAGGGAGGATGCCTGCAAAGAAACCAAGTCCAAATCACCTATGTTTCGACTATTCAAGAAAAAGGAAAAGAAGGGAAAACTTGCGGTTTTAGGCCACGAAGGAAACGACTTGGAACGTTTGGTCTTCGCCCAAGGCGAGGACATCCCCCGCCGGGCAAACGGCACATGGTATCGTGGCGAACACACCAATTTCATCGCATCGAAAAAGAACCTGGCAGAAAAGGACGCCGTTCAGAAGTACATCCTCAAAGGCTGGGAGCCTGAACGACCATTCATCACTAAACAAGATGTAATCACAGCGTTCGGGAGTTGCTTTGCAGAGCACATCACGAATCACCTACATTGTCGCGGCTACAACATCATGGCCCGAAACCTCTCCGTCCATTCGCACGTCATCCGGTTCGGGGAGGGGATGGTGAACACCTATGCGATCAGGCAGCAGTTCGAATGGGCCTACGAGAACAAGAGCTTCTCCGACGATCTTTGGCACGACTCGTCCGGCAGGATCGTGGAATACAACGAAAGAGTCCGCGCGGAAACCCAGAAGATTTTCGAGGAGACGGAGGTTTTCATCCTCACACTCGGCCTTTCTGAGGTCTGGCATAACAAGAAAACCGGGGAGGTCTTCTGGAGGGCCATCCCAAAAGACCAGTTCAATCCGGATGTCCACGGCTTCCGCGTGACGACGGTGGAGGAGAACCTTCAGAACCTGGCAGAGATTTATGGTATCATCCGCAAGCACAGGCCTAGCTCCACCATTGTCATCACCCTCTCACCCGTACCATTGGTGGCAACGTTTCGTCCAGTTTCGTGCATGACCGCCAACTCCGTCTCCAAGGCTATCCTGCGCGTGGCGGTTGACGAACTCATCCGCATGCACCAAGGCGACAAAAAATTGTTTTATTTCCCCTCCTACGAGATCGTCAAGGAGTACATCAAGGATCCGTATGAGGATGATAACCGCCATGTCCGGAAGGAGGTCGTGAAAACCATCATGACCACCTTTGAACACGCCTATTGTGTCGGGTGACCACAATATCTGCAACGTTCAACGCGGTGTTTGGATTAAGAGACGAACATCCGTCGTCGATGTCACGAGGCAATCTGCTTGAATTCCGCTTCACACGAGGATGAATGGCGAAATGCCGGTGTAGCAGTTCGATGATGTCCTCCGCGGAGACTAGCGACAACTTGCGGGTATGCCTGCCCCGCTCCTCCATGACCACAAGCCAGCAGCTTGTCTCCCTCCTTTTTTGCTGAGTATGGCTTTTAACGCGTATGCAACTTTGAACTACTCACACCTCTTACATTTGGGACTGAATTTAAAGTGGCTCATAACGCTACAAATGGACACCGGCATTAGTTGCCGATGCAATTAGCACGGCGGCTGCTATGCTTTTTATGCTGGCAACGGATCGATGTCTGGCTGGTAGACTAGAAGACGCCGCTTCACGGGAATTGCACCAAAATGTCATTCAAGCCCCTCCTCCAGAAGATTGACAAGAACATCCGGCGCATCACATGGTTTGCACGCTGCGTTCCAGACTTCGTTGTCGCAGGTGTTCAGAAAGGCGGAACAACCACTTTATTCGCCTACTTGAACAAGCACCCGCAGGTCCACATGCCCGCGAGGAAGGAAATCCATTACTATGACCGCAACTTTCACAAGGGAGCTAGCTGGTATCGTTCGCATTTCCCGCTCAAATCAAGTGTTCCGAAGGGGCACAAAGTGGGCGAGGCGACACCTTGCTATCTGTATTTCCCTCATGCCGCGAAACATATGCACATGATGAACCCAGACACCAAGATCATCGTGGTGCTGCGCAATCCGATCGAGCGGGCCATCTCGCATTACTTTCACAATCGCCGGAAGCACAAGGAAGATCTCGACATGCCTGCCGCCTTCCTCCAAGAAGAGCGCAGGATCGCACGTCGATACAAGGCACTGCTTCAGGATGAGCATGCCACCGACTGGGAGGTGGCCCATCATGGCTACAAGGCCCGCGGCGTATATCATCGCCAATTGCGACGCTTCAGGAGCTATTTCCCGATGTCTCAACTGCTCATCCTGTCCACGGATCTCCTGGACAAGGACCCCTTGGGAGCAATGACAAAAGTTTATGAGTTCATAGGTGTTGACCCAAGCCTTGGAACAACCCAGATCCTCCGGAAAAATGTCGGGACCAACAAGGAGCCCGTGCCACCGGAAGTCTGCGAGTATCTCCGCCGCTTTTTTCAACCTGCGCATCAGGCATTCGTGAATCAATACGGGCCGGTGTATTCCTTTCCCTGATGATCAAACACCTCCGCCGGCAAGACCGGCTCTATGAAGCCGCAAGTCCTCCGGCCAGGGAGCTTTGTGATACACGAGCGGTGCTGCCTGTCTGTACTTCGGGGGTAAGCTGGTCTGGTAGTGGCTTGCCGCAGTACAACGGACCGGGCAACAAATGAAAGCCCTGATCCCGAGCCCACCACCGAGTTGCCCCTCACAAAGTCCCTCCGCTGCGTTTGGTTTATCGGGCTTGCATTTCTACCGCAATGCCTCAATTGGACACCCTTCGGAGTTCCTGACAGACTCGGGTTCTGAGTCAATGCAAGCTCCTGGATCTGCCCTTCAAACATGAAAAAGCTCCTCAAGCATAAACTCGCCTTTTTGACCGAGCACCATGCCCTGTCCAAAGCAGTCATCGACTTCCAGACATGTGTCGATCACCCCATGCTGCTCGTGTCTCAAGTCCAGCGCTCAGGCGGCACACTGCTCAGTCAGCTTTTTGACGGCCACCCCGAACTCCACGCCCATCCTCACGAGCTTAAAATCGGCCGTCCTGACAAAACCGACTGGCCCCAGTTGAACCTGGCAGACCAGCGCAAGCTGTTCGACATGGTTTGGGAGGAGAACACCGAGTTCTTCCTCAAAAATGGCTACCGAAAGGACATCAAGGGACGCAAGGAGAAGGAGTTATTCCGTGCGTTGTTCCTCCCCAGCCTGATGCGATCGATCTTCAACAAATCGCTTGCTGCCAAAAGCAGCGGCCAGCTGACCCAGCGGCAGGTTCTGAATGCCTATTTCACGGCGTATTTCAACGGCTGGGTGGACAACCGCAATCTCTGGGGTGAAAAGAAGTATGTGGCCGCTTTTGTGCCCAGCCTGTCTTCGAAGACGGCGAGTGTGTCCCGCTTCTGGACGGACTATCCAGACGGAAAACTGATCTTTCTGACCCGTGACCCCTGTAGTTGGTATGCTTCCGCCACCAAGTACGATGCGAAGAAATTTAGTGGCCTGGACCAGGGGTTTAATGAGTGGATGACGTCCAGCGAGTCCATTTTGGAATGGCGTCAGAAAATGCCGGACCAAACCATGCTTTACAGGTTTGAGGACCTCGTGTCACGGACCGAGGCCGTGATGCGCTCAATATGCAGGCACACCGGACTGACCTTCTGCCCGGCGCTTCTGGAGCCGACTTTCAACGGCCGCCCAATCCGGGCATCCTCCAGCTTTACTGTGGAAAACATCAGTCATGGTGTCATTGCCGAGGCTGCCAATCGTCGCCAGACGCTCGAGCCTGTCATCATCGAACAAATCGAACAGAAGTCTTCAGCGCTCGCCGGCAGGCTAAACGCCGTGTTGACCGAATTGTGAGACTCCCGTCCATGCGGCCACGCTTTGCAGCAAGCAGCCGGACGCGTCTCAGCAAACCAAAACCCGGTTGCAGCCAGACATCCATGGTCCTAAGCACTGTCTGATCTTTCAGTCCCGATGCCCCCCGCCATCAGCGCCAAAGTCCCTCAAATTCTCTGCTTTGTGGAGAACCCCACCGCCCTGCAGCATCTCGTGCGCTCACGCGCGCTGGAAAGCGTCCCGGATGCGCCGCAGTTTCACTTCGGCGTGGTCGTCCCTCCCAGCCTGCAGCCCGCACCGGCGGATGCCGAACGGCTCGCTGACGTGGAGTTCTTCACCCTGAATCTGCACACGAGCCGCATGAAGGATCTGGCAGGCCGGATGCTGCGAAAGATAATACACATCATCTCTCGCGACCTCCAGACCGTCTCCCACCCAGATGCCACGCTTGGCCAGGACCGGCTTTTCATCAGCCGCAAACGCGGCAAGAGCCTGAAATGGCGCCTGATGTATGCCCATGTGCTAAAAACGCTCGGCCTCCGCTGGCGGCACATCACCTGGCTGGCCGAGCGGCTGGGCTCGTACCCTGATGTCGCCAGCCTGCTTGACCAGTTCAAGCCGGACATGGTGGTGTACTTCAATATTCTCATCGGCCAATTGGACTGCCTGCGCGAGGTGAAGCGGCGGCGCATTCCCCTGATACTCGATATTCCCAACTGGGACCAGGCCTCCTCCAAAGGACCGATGACGGTCTGGCCTGACCAGGCACTTGTCTGGACGGACTTCATCAAAAACGACTTCTGCCGCATCCAGGATTTCCCAAAAGAACGCACCCACAACATCGGTGTGCTGCAGTTTGACTGCTATCACAACGGAGCCGAGCCGCTGTCCAGAGACGAGTTCTGCCGCATTCACGGCATTGATCCGGCGGCAAAGATCGTCCTCTATGCCTACGGCCAGCCCCCGGGCATCAAAGCCGCCCAGCCTTTCATCGACGACATTCTTGAGGTCATTGGCGACAACAAACTGGGCTACCCGTGCCACCTGATCTTCCGTGCCAGCCCTCGTGTCCCCTTCCCCCCCAATCTCAAAGGCCGTTCCGGTGTCACGGTACAGTATCCGCTCGGCCATGATTCCGCTGACGGGTTGGGATGGGTTCCGGCTGCAAACGAGGATCACATGCGCATGAGCACGCTCTTTCACAGCGACGTGGTCGTTAACGTCTTCTCCACCATGTGTCTTGACGGTCTGTGCATGGGCAAGCCGGTGATCAATTTTGGCTATGCCTGTGGTGAGCCGGAGGACAAACCCAACCGCATGGAACGCTTCTTCACCTACACCCACCTCCTGCCGGTCATGCGCAGCCAAGGCACCTGGGTTCCGCGCACCAAGCAGGAATTCCGTGCCGCCATAACCGAGGCGCTGGAAAGGCCGGAGGGACGCGCCCAGGCCGGCAGAGATCTCTACACGGAGATTTGCGGCCAGGCCGACGGACAGACTTGGAAGCGATGGAAAGCGACCCTCGCCGCGATCTGGGAGAAGCACGCCGCCCCATACGAAAAGCCCTCTTGAGAGTTTGTGCCAAAATCTCAGCAGCAAGGCGTCAGTCCAAAAACATTTGGCCGTTGTCGCCGATAACACCATAGCAAGCATCAGTTTAACCGACCAGCAACGCGCCACCACCATGACATTCACCCAACTCGTCAACGCCATCTTGGCGCCGAGCAAACGCCAGTTGATCAAAGTTCACTCGAACATTGTCTATGAGCACGACTGGGTCATGGATGCCCGGCGAAGGCTGGCGGATAAAAAAGAAGGGGTTATCATCGACATCGGGGCCAATTGCGGCCAGACCACCAAGCGGCTGGCCCGCGCATTTCCTTCGTTTGACATTCATTGCCTCGAACCCAACGCGGAACTGCACGAGAAAATTCGCGAGCGGGCCGGCTTCCACAAAAACCTCACCATTCACAGGCTCGGCGCAGGGCTGCGTGATGAAGAACTGGCCTTTCACAAATCGAGCAAGCATGAGTCCAATTCCTTCCGCAAGGACTGGAGTCATCGCCATGGAACTCCCGTTGCGGAGGAGATTGTGCCTGTGTGCCGCCTCGACACCTTCTGCACGAAGCATCACATCGACACGATCAGCGTGTTAAAAACCAACGCCGAAGGGTTTGATTATCAGATTCTTGAAGGCGCGGCCCCCCTGCTGGCGCAAAAGAAGATTCTTTGCCTGATTGTCGAAGTTTCCTTTGGCTCCCTGGGAGAGGAGTCGGCACGGCCGGGCAGTTTTCTCAATCTCATGGAAGGGCACGGCTACCAGTTCCTGGGCCTGTATGAAACCGCGCGCAACAAGACCACCGGCGGCATCAAATGGGGCAACATGCTCTTTGCGGCTTGACCTTTTTCCATGAAGGCGTGACGACTTTTTCGTGATCAATAATCGAAAAATTCTCGCAGTGGTGCCTGCTCGCGGCGGCAGCAAGGGCGTGCCGATGAAAAACATCAAGCTGCTCGCCGGTTTGCCGCTCATAGCCCATACCGCGCGAGTTGTTCGGCAGGTGCCTCGGATCGACCGTGCCGTCGTCTCCACCGATCACGTGGAGATCGCACGCGTTGCCGCAGAGCACGGCCTCTCGTTTCTCGGCTATCGTCCCGAATCGCTCTCCGGCGACCGCGTTGCCGACCTGCCGGTGTTGCAGCATGCGCTGGAACAGGCTGAGGCGGCGGGTGGCTGCCGTTACGACATCGTACTCATGCTTCAACCCACTTCCCCGGTGCGACTGCCCGAGGACATCGACTCATGCATCGACAAATTGGTTACAGAGGGGCACGACGCTGTTTGGACGGTGTCCCCCATCGATCTCAAGTTCCATCCTCTGAAGGTGCTGCGGATTCACGAAGGCAAAATGAGCTTGTGGGATGAGCGCGGCCACCAAATCATCGCGCGGCAGCAGCTTGAACCTCTCTACTACCGCAACGGCATCTGCTACGCCTTCACCCGCGACTGCCTCATGAAGACGCAGAGCATCTACGGAACCAATGCCGGCGCCTGCATCATCAACCACCCGTTTGCCAACATCGACACCGAGGCTGACTTTCAGGCCGCCGAAAAACTCATGGCGCCATAGGTGCATCCGCATTTTCGTCCCCTTCCTTTCCCGCATGACGCCCACGCCTTCAAACTCCCCGTCCGAGCTTCCAGACCTCAAGATCGCGGTGTCGTCCTGCGACTTGTACTGCGACATGTGGCCGCTGTTCTTCCACTTCTTGTTCAAACACTGGCCGGATGCGCCCACGCCCATCTATCTCGTCACCAACCATCTCTCATACGATGATCCGCGCGTTGTGACAGTGAAAGTGGGCGATGACACATCCTGGACTGACGGTGTCGCCCGCGGAATGGCCCAGATCCCATCCGAATACATCTTCCTCTTCCTGGATGACTTCATGCTCACCCAGCCAATGCCCGTGCAAAGGCTGGCTGATGTTTATCGACCGCTGCGGGAGCAGGATGGAAACTGGGTTTGCCTGCGCCCCAAAGCTCCCGCGCCTGAAAGTGATCCGCAGGCGTTGATCTCCCCCATCATCGACACAGCGCAGTCAGCAGGCTTCCACGCCGGGATCTGGCGCACCAAGTATCTCCAAAAAATCTGCTCTGAGGTCCAGCTCAACATCTGGCACATGGAAGGACACATCCGGAAGCTCATCCGCGGTGGCACGGCAGAGAAGCTCTTCTACATGACCGACAACGCCGCCGGACTCGTCTCCTACATCGAGGTGGTGAAGCGCTTCTGGCAGAAGGATGGCATCGACTACGTGCGTGCCAACAACGTCCGCCCTGACCTCTGGCGCCGCCCCTATCCACCGCAGGGAGATAATGTTTTCGCCCGCTTCGTCCGCAGCGTTTTGAAGCGCTACGTGAGATTCATGTCCGCCATGGAAACCAAGCGCCTGCTAAAGAACAACAACGGCGTTGTCAGTTCCAAGGTGCGCTTCATCAAGCAACCCGGTTGATCCCGCGCAACCATGCCTCCGAGCGCTCCAGCATCGAGTCAATGGTGATGTCCGTGATCTTGCGTCCTTTCGCCGCAGCAGGATCGCCTCCAGCATACAACGCGCAGGTCGTTGGCGCGGCAAAGTGCCAGTGATTCACGTTGGTGGGGCCGAAAAGCGTCATACAAGGGTGCCGGAAGGCCGTGGCGAGGTGGGAAACGAAGCCATCCACAGTAAACACCACCTCCGCACGCGACGCGACCGCCATGATGCCCCGCAGATTGGTTTGCCCGCCGAGATTGGTCACGTTTGGCATTCCTTCCGCGATCTCGGCACACAAGCGACGCTCCCATTCGGTGCTTCCACCTGTCAGCACCACCGGCAGACTCATAAGCCGTGCGACATGCTCGATGGCGACGCGCCATGAACCCGCCGGCCAGCACTTGCGCTGCCACGCGGAAGTCGCGTGCACCAGGAGAAATGGTCTTTCCGGCAATCCTGCTGGCAGCCACTCATCCGGCGGACGATTGAGACGTGGCGGCTCGAAATCACCTTTGTCCTCCCCAGGCGTGAACGACCACAAGTAACGAGCACGATAAATCTGCTCCTGATTGCGTAGATGAACGTGATGGAAAATCCAAGGATGATAGAAGCGCACGTAAAAATCGCTGAAGGTCAGCAGATGTTTCACGCGTGCACGGCACCACAAGCTCAAACATGAACTACGGTCACCCGCATCAAAAGACAGCAGCCGCTCAGCCACAGGCGCCGGACGCAATGGCACCCACCGCGCTCCCGGCATAAGGCTGATGAGGTCGGTAAATCCCGGTCGTGTGACCAGCCCCACCGCTTCACCGTCCTGCCACGCCAGTTTGGCCAATGCCGGTTGCAGCATCAGCGTGTCACCCAGTTGCTTGTGATAGACCGCGAGCGTTTTCATGCCTGCATGCCGGGAGCGTGGCACTTCGATGCCGCCTTGTCCGCTCCGCCTCGTTGAAAAAGCTTCCATGATCGTTCCAGCACGTCCGCAAACCGGTCCTCGTTGAATGACCAGTTCCGGTCCTTGTCCCACGGCGTGTCACGAGTGAGCAGCACCGCCTTGTTTCCACCGAGCAGCGCCAGATTGTGATAGGCACGGCCCCAGGATCGCCTGCCGGGAACTGTCTCTTCCTCCACTGTCATCACCAAAACGAGCTTGCCCGACGCACAAAACACCTCCGTCAGATTCTGCCCCACGGCGCCGACAATCACAGTCGCCGAGGCAAACAGACGCAATTGTTCCGCCAGCGAATGCTCCGAGAGCTTGATGATGCGTACATCACCGAGAATCTCCCGTGCCCTCTCCGCCAGACGTTCTTCGTTGAGCAGCTTTTTGTTCGGTGCATCCAGACGCGAGGCGAAGATGCACAGCGGCGCGTCTTTGGGATCAATCTGCGCGCCCAGCGCATCCCGCACGGCGAAATGATTGGCAGGCGCGGAAAGCTTCGCCACACCGTCCTCCGCGTGCAGTATCGGCACATACCAGAGTTCATCGACCGCCAGCGTTCCGTAGCCTGCCTCGATCACGCGATCTTCAGGAATGCCGAACCGCGCCAGATAACGGCACTGCCATTTCTTCCGCCCCGGACTCAGCAAGATGCGAGCACGCGGCTCAGCACGAAAACGTTCCAGAAACGGCATCAGCTTCGGCAGGTAGTCGAGAATGAAATGCCCATGGTTCTCCGAATTCGGACCGCACAAATGCAACAACGGCCCGCGCACCTCCTGCACCATCCCCGATATCGGGCGACGCAACACGCAGTCATTTTTTTCGCGCCGAGTGAGCGGATCCACATTGAAGAGCTCGCCGTTTTGAAAGTACACCTGCCCTGCCCCACCGGCCAGCAGCACATTGCGCAGGCGATAGGCCCAGGCATCCGACCACCAGTAACGCGTCGTCGCTTCCGTCGTTCCCAGCACTTCCGCCTCGAAGCTGTTGTCAAAGACTTGCTCCCCTGCGGTCTGCACCTGCCATTTCTCGATCAAAGCGTCATCTGGCGGCGTCTCAGTGCGCCGCAGCGGAAACACCGCGGAGGCGATGCCTGCATACCAGTCATGAATCTTGCGTGTCAGAAGCGGGCTCATGAGAAATCGGTCACCACGGAAGAAGCACGAATGACGAGGATGTGCTTGCCGCCACGCCAGCCCGCAGCATGCTGTCCGTCGTTTCAAATGCGCGCATGATTGTTCCAGCACACAGCATAGTGGCCAGCAGGGCCGGAGACGATGGCAATGGAAGTCGGAGTTCGATCACAACCCGTCACTCATGCCCCAATCCCGTGTGCCGTCACATTTTTTCTTCGTTATCGTCCCGCTCATGAAGATTGCCCACTTGTTCATGCGCATGCCCGTCGGCGGTGCCGAGGATCTTGTCGGCGACATCCTTCGCAACGCGCCAGCGGATGTGGACATCCGTGTGGTATGCTTGCAGGAACTCGGAAAGGTCGGGCAGTCGCTCAAGGAGCAGTTTCCCGACAAGGTCGAGCTGCTGCCCTGGGTACCCAGAAAGCGCATTCGCATCGAGGCCGTGATCAAGCTCGTGCGCTGGCTCAAGCGGAATTCCATCCAGCTCGTCCATACCCACGTTTACAACGCGCATGTCTATGGTGTGCTCGCCGGACGCTGGGCTGGCATTCCCTGCGTGCTGCATCACCACAAGACCTATGCGGAAATGCGGTGGCGTCGAAAAATCGTTGTCCGTTTCATGTCGCGTCGCGCGACGGCCCACATCACCCTCTCCTCGCAAACACGGGATGATTTGTGCCGCGTCTTCGACATCCCGCCGGAAAAGGTTCATGTATTCGTGAATCCGGTGGATGCGGAAACCTTCCAACCGCCGGCAGATCGGGCCCGGCTGCGTGAATCGCTGGGATTGGACGCCAAAACGTTCCTCGTGGGCACGGTTGCCTCTCTCACGCCCCCGAAAAACCACCTGCTTAATGTGGCCATGACAGCCCGCCTCAATGAGTTGGGATTCCAGGGGCGATTCCTCGCTTTTGGCGAGGGCATCGAACGCACGCGCATCACCGAAGCTACACAAAAGAGAAGCCTGACCAACTTTCAGCTCATGGGCACGCAGCGTCCCATCGCGCCATGGATGCAGTCTCTCGATGTTTTCACACTTGGTTCGACATGGGAAGGACAGCCGATGGTTTTGCTTCAGGCCCTCGCCGCAGAACTGCCCATCGTGGCCTCCAACATCGAAGGCAACACGGCCGTCCTGGGCACAGATCACCCTGCGCTGTTTGACGTGAACGACCCAAACGCCTATGCGGATATGGTGTGGCGAGTGTTGCAGGATCCTGCCTTCCGTGCGGCCGTGCTGGCGCATCAGGCCCGCCGCAAGGCCGAGCTTCCAACCCTGCGGGATTACAGTCGCGATCTGGCGGATTTTTATCGATCCGTTCTCAACCCCACTTTCCGCTGACGTTGACCTTGATGGTCAAAGAATGACGTCAATGCGAGACGCTCCACGGTATTTCCGTGGATCCTTTGTAGCCGTTGCCATTGTAGCTGCCGCGGAACAGCCAGCTTCCCTCCATGCTCGTGGTCTTGGAGCTGCCTTTTGACTTGGCGCTGCCAACGATGGTGCCACTAGCTTGCATTTCGATCGCACCGGAGGCCATGTCCATTCTTCCAGTCACTGTCGCGCTGATCCTCCGCGATGCGGTGACGGCGCCAAGATTCTGCGAGGTGCTTTGCGAGAAGGTGCCGGTGACTCGGCCGCTTTTGATCGTGATCGTGAGCGTGGCGTGCGTGTTGTCCGGCATGGTCGCACGTCCGGCAAAGGTTCCTTCCATGGAGGTGAATTCCTTGATCACCTCGGCGAGTGCTTTTTCGCCACCATCCTTGAGCGCGGTAAGGCAGCGGTTCACGAGGTTGTCGTTCACCGGCAGGTTCGCGGCGCGCAGGCGGGCGATGACGAGGTCCAGAAGCTTCTGCTCATCCTCCGTTCCAGCTTTGGCGGTTTTGGCAGTCTGCTTGGTGGCCTCTTTGCGCATCTCCGCTTTTTTGCGATCTCGCCATGTGCGTGTTTTCGGACTGCTCTGTTCTGCGGCGGCGAGTTTCGCCGCCTGTTTTCCCTCCAGAATCTTGTTCAGCCGCTTCGCCTCGGTGAAGTCGCCTTTCAACACACCGTCCGCCGCGATTTTCGCACCGACGGGCGACGCGCCGTTCTTGATCAGCTTGTCGTAAACCTCCTTCGAACGCTCCTCGTTGATTCGTTTCTCGTCACGGGCGCTTTTGAGCGCGTCAAAGAGCCCCTTCGCTGCGCCACCTCCTTCCACGGCGGCATCCTTCACATTCATCGCGCTTTGTTTGGCCGCATCGTAGGTGAGCGCTTTCCCGGCGCCATACAGCCCTCCCAGCACCGCCTTGCCCTTCATGACGAGATAGGACGTCCATGAATCTGGCGACACCTTGCCCTCTTTGATATCTTTCTGATACTGGTCGTAGGCTTCCTTGCCTGCCTTGCCCCCAATTTCCGCCATCGTGCCAAAACCAAGGCCATGCCAGAACGTCCGTGCCGCCAGCTCTGCTTTTTCCTTCGACCAACCGAGCACGCCCTGCGGTTCGGCCTGCTTTTTCGCCTCCATTTCTTCCTTCGCTTTGTGGTAGCCTTCGTAGATGCCGTAGATGCCCAGAATGAGTCCGGCACCAGAGATCAGCTTGCGTCCGCCGGTGACCTTGGGCTCGGGTTCGACCGTAACGCCGGGCTTGGAACCGCCAGGTTTGGTCACGGGCTCGGTTGGTCCGCGAATCGTCTCAGTCGTTGCCCTGGCCTTGGCGTTGTAATCCGCCAGTTCGTTGCGTGCTTGTTGCGCCTGCGTCTTCAGACCCTTGGCCTCCATCTCGGCGATCTGCGTCTGCTTGGCCTGCACCTCGGTTGCTGCCGCGGCCTTGGTTTTGGCTTCAGCGGCATTCAAAATGTCGCGTGTTGTTTTTTGCAGCTTCGCCGCTTCGTCGGCGCTGGTGATGGTCGAACGGCCCGTTTTGATCTCCGCCAACTTGTCGAGGATGTTCTCAGGGTTTTTAATGCCGTTCTGTTTGGCGATCGTCTTGACCATCTCAGGGTCCAGGCCCGCTTGATTCGCTGCCTTTAGCGCACCTTTCGCCATGGCCTGCCCTTCAGGCGCACCGCCCACAAGCGCTTCCGGTGGTTTCTCCAAGCCGTGCATGGCCTTCTTTGCGTGGTCCATCGTCGCCACATGATCTTTCAGCGCCCCAGGCTTCAACGCACCTCCCGTCTCGGAAACATACGTCTCCCCATGCTGCGCACCCATGTTCACCTGTGCTTGGTGTCCGGCGCTGCCAATGCGGTCAGCGCCCGGGGCGGCATTCACCGTCATGCCAAATTCCGGTGCGGTTTCCAAAACACCTCCCGAGACCTTGACCGGGCCACCGTTCGGACCTTTGACTCCAATCTCGTTGAGGATCTTGCCCGCCTTCTCCGTCGTGCGATATCCACCGCCCGCGTCGAAGTCACCATTCATGCCACGATGATTCGGATCCGTGATGGAGGTGCCGGCCGTCTGCTTCACACTGTTGCTCGCGTTCGTCGTTCCGCCCATGACTTCGCGGTTCGCCTGCTGCATCACGCCTTCATGCACGACATTGCGTTCGGCGGCGAGCTGCTTGCTTGTGCTGCGATGCGTCGCGTTTTCCGCCTCGATCGCTGCTGTCTTCGCAGGCCCTTCGGGCATTGTTTCAAGCTGCTTCGTCGCAGCGTCATGGCGGGCACATTCATTCTTCCAGCCTGACTCCACCTTCTCCCACTTCTGCTTCAAATCGGAGATCACGTCTTTCCGCGCGGCCTGTTGCTGCACGGAAAGCCTCTTCGCCTCGCCCTGATGACGCAAAACTTCCTCGCGCAACTGAGCATCGCGCTGCGGACTCGGCGGCTGCTGCTGCAGCGCTTGTTTGCGAGCGAGAAACGCCTCCTGCTCCGCCTTCTGTGCGGCTTCGATGGATTCAAAGCTCACCAGCACATCCCCCTGCTGTGCCACGACCGACATGACACCGCCGAAAATCATTCCTGCTATCATGAGTCGTTTCATGGCTTCTCTCCCTCCCATTCAGCGATGAGTTTCTCGGCATACGTTCGCTCGGGCGAGCCCGCATCCGTGATCAAAACGATGTCCTGCATCTGCGAGAGCGCCGCCTTGCGATCTCCGAGGCAGTCCAGCATCAACGCATGGCCCACACCGAGGGCCGGCACTTCCGGATTGGCCACATACTGCGCCTCAAAGAAATCGACACCGCGAAACCCCTCGTCGTTCGCCGCATAGACCGCGCACAACGGCCCCACTGCATCTGCCGCCGTCGCCGCCGGGTCATTTTCGAGCGCGTGCTCCAGCGCTGAGATTGCCTCCATCGGTCGATCTTGGTCGATCATCATCAACCCAAGCTCCAGCCACGCCGCGGCATGCTCGTCATCGATCTCGACGGCTTGCGTGAGCATCTTCTCGGCCATCGGCAACGCACGCTCATCGAACGCAGCAAGTTCATGATAGAGCAAACCGGCGAGGAATGCATGCGCGGCATTCTGCGGCTCCAAACTGCAGGCGGAACGCGCAAGCGCCACGGACTCCTCCAATTCCGCCTGACCAGGATCGGCTCCGTGACCATCCAGAATCGCCATTGCATGCTCATGGCGGACAGCGGCCAGCTTGGCCCGTGCCTCCGGTGAATCCTCTGCCAGCAGTGCGCTCAACGCCGCTTCCTCCCTCTGTTTGATTTCCATCGAAACCCATGCCGCCACGCCCAACGGAGGCTGCGGTCCAAGCAACGCCGCACGTTCGATGTCCTGCTTCGCCCCGGTTTCGTCCCCCAGCGCCATGCGTGCCTCACTGCGGATGACAAAGGCCCGTGCCTCAGTCGGGAGCAGCTCAATGCACTTCGAGGCGTCCGCCACGGCCTTCTGATACTCGCCGACGGCGAGCCATGCCCCAGCCCGGTTGCGATAGGCCTTGGCATGCTCGGGATTCAATTCAATGGCCTTGTCAAAGTCAGCCATCGCCTTGTCCACCTGGCCCAGGTTGAGCCACGCCTGTCCACGGTTGTTCAGGTAGATCGTGCCGTTCGGAAGCGCTTCGAGCGCCTTGTTGAAGTTCTCAATCGCCCCCTCGTTCTCACCTCGGTTCAAAAGAAAGAAGCCACGGTTGTTCTGAAACCTCGCCACCTGCGGAGCTAGTTCCAACGCCTTGTCGAAATCCGCAAGCGCGCGTTCATCCTCGCCCATGAGATCGTACGCTGTGCCACGCGTGAACCACGCCGTGGCATGCTTGTCGTTCAATTCGATAGCCTTGTCCGCATCCATCACCGCCTTTTCGAACTCGCCTTTGACGTTGTTCAACTCCGCCCGATAGGCATAGGCCTCCACATACTTCGGATCGATCTCGACAGCCTGGGTGCAATCATCCAGTGCCTTGTCCGTCTCCTTCATCGCCCCCCATGTCCTGGCGCGATTCAGCCGGTGCACCGCGTTTTTGGGGTTCAACTCAATGGCTTTCGCATAGTCCGCCAGCGCCAGATCACGCTTCCCTTGGTTGTCGTAGGCGAGAGCCCGGTTGTTAAAACCGTTCGAGTCTTTCGGAGTCAGTTCGATCACCTTGGTAAAGTCAGAAATGGCCCCCTCAAGGTCATTCAACCGCCAGCGAGCACGCCCGCGCCCCATGTAGCCCCGCGCCTCACCGGGCTTCTGGCGAATCAGTTTGTCATAGGCCACCGCAGCCTCCTTGGCCTTTCCACCCATCAGCAGATCATCCGCTGCTTTCCAACTGTCTGCCGCCCCGGCCAGCCGGCGGGCCAGCAGCACAAGAAGGACGATCAAAAACACCCATAGCACCCTCCGCCAGTGATTATGGGCACCCAAGTCAGATTGGTGGGTTCGATGCTTCACAGACGTCCTCCTAGCTCACACTATACACACTCATGGAGCACGCCTTGCGAAACTCCGGCTGCATTTTGCGGCCTCCCACCTTGACCTTTGACACCATCTGGACCTTTTGGACGTACCCTCAATCAACGCGCATGCTCCTTGCCCTCACGTCTCGCATCCTCCGCACTGTCGATCCGCTCTGTCTCGCCAAGATTGGCTGGAATTTCGGCTACAAGGGGGCGCGCTCGGTCATGCTGCACAAGCAGCGCATGAAGCACGGGCAGTATTTCCCGCCGTTCTTCTACATCTCCATCCTGAACTCCTGCAATCTGCGCTGCCAGGGCTGCTGGGTGGACGTGGACAAGCCACGCGAGTCGCTCAATCTCGATGAGCTCAACAAGATCGTGAACGATGCCAAGCGGCGCGGGAATGCCTTCTTCGGCATCCTCGGCGGCGAGCCGTTCATGCATCCAGAGCTGTTCGATTTTCTGTCACTGCACCCGGACGCTTACTTTCAGGTCTTCACCAATGGCCAGATGATCACCGCCAAGGCCGCCGAAGCGATGCGCAAGCTCGGCAACGTCACGCCGCTGGTCAGCATCGAAGGCACCGAGATCGTCAGCAACGAACGCCGCGGCAACAAGGACGTGCTCACACGCACGCTGCGCGGCTTGCAAAACTGCCTCGACGCCCGCGTCCTCACCGGCGTGGCCACCAGCCTCTGCAAAACGAACATCGATGACCTCCTCACTGAGAAATGGCTGCGCCGCCTCATCGACATGGGCGTGCATTACGCGTGGTATCACACCTACCGCCCCGTCGGTCCGAAGATCAGCGCCGAACTCGCCCTCACGCCGGATCAAATCACGCAGGTGCGGAAATTCGTCGTCAACATGCGGACGAAGCTGCCCATCGCCATCGTCGACGCCTACTACGATCACAACGGCCAGGCGCTCTGCCCCATGGCCAACGGCATCAGCCACCACATCAGTCCCACGGGAGCCATCGAGCCCTGCCCAATCATCCAGTTCGCCAAGGAAAGCGTGCGCACGCAGGACGATCTGTTCGATGTCTTCACTAAAAGCGAATTCCTTCACGACTTCCGCACCATCGCGAGCCAAAACACGCGCGGATGCATTGTTCTGGAGCGCCCCGACCTCGTCAAAGCCGTCGTCACCAAGCACACCGCCAAGGATTCCACCATCCGCCAGACCGCGATGCAGGAAATCGAAAGCATGACGCCAAGAACCAGCCAATGGCGCGAAGGCGAGGAGATCCCCGAGAAGCACTGGATGTACTGGCTCGCGAAGAAGTTCTTCTTCAACGATTTCGGCGTGTACAAGAATCTCAAATCCGGAGGATAGCCTTCCAGGCTGTCACCGGATCGAGGCGTCCCGCCTTTGATCGGAAAAGGCGGGACGCCTCTGTCCATCGTCAGGCAAGATGCCTAACCTCCGAATCCCCAACCCGCCTTCTCCCAGCTTGGGTGGATGAATCGCTGCCATTGTGACTCTGGCAGCCCGGCCTTCGCGGGATTCCTGCCGATGTAGCGCACCACTTTCCACAGATGCTCCGTGTCGCGCACCAGCGTGTCGTAACTCTCCGCTTCCCAAATCTCACCGCTCCGCCCCAGATGCTTGTTGATCTCCTTGGCGGTGAAACTTTTCCAAGAATGCAGCAAACTGGCCGGATCAAATCCCACAAACGGGCGTACCAGCGCATGAACGTGATTCGGCATGACACAAAAACACGACAGGAAATGCCGCTGCTCCTGAAAATGATGCAACGCACGACTCACGATGCCAGCACACACAGGCTCACGCAGCCAGCATGCTCCGCTCCCTGCATCCAGCCAGTCATCCACGCGACGCATCGTTTCTCGGTGCAGTTGCTGCCAGGTTTCTTCATCATCAGGCAGATGCGATTGCAGCCATTCCTCGCGAAAGCGTTCCAGCTCACTCAGTCTTTCTTTGGGCAGAGAATCAGCCAGACGGAAGGTCACAAAGTAAGTCGCACCTTCTTGAATCCAATGCGGCAGTTTGCGACGGTATTTGGTGATGGACCGGCTCCAGTCGAGGGGATCAAAGTTCGGTGGCCCGTCACGGAAACTCATGCGGCGAGTATGGAGGATAGCCGTCCCGGCTGTCAATGCGGAGGGCAGGCTTCCAGCCTGTCAATTATCCCGCCTTTGATCAGAAAAGGCTGGAAGCCTCTATCCATTGTCAGGCCAGAGGCCTAACCTCCGCGTTGGATGCGTGGCTCGATCTTCAAGCAGCGCAGTTCACTGCTCTGCAACCAACCGTCGTCGTTGCGTACGATGGCACGCAGGGTCTTCGGTGGTTTGTCGCCCAGGTAGGCATCGGCTTTGATCAGGGTGATCATGAGGCTGCCGTCGTCGTTGCGTTGGATCGTTTGCGGTTTGTCGCTGTCGAACCAACCGTCTTCGGTGAAGACGATGATTTTGTCGGCCTCGCGTTGGCTTTTGCTCACGCGTGCTTCGGCGGAAGCAGGTTTGAGAGACAGCGTGATCGTTTCACCCTTCTCACTGGCGGTGGCACTCCACGCGTCACTGGTCTGTTCAGCACGGGCACGCTCTTGATCCAGGAGTTTGTGCCACTTGCTGTTCAGTTCAGCGGTTTCGGCCACCGGCAGTGTCAGGCTGAGTTCCATCGAACCGGGATGACACGTGTTGCCGCAGCACATCCACGATGCCTTGCCACCAATCGTGATCTGCTCACCCACTTTCAAGTCAGACGGCGGCGTGATCTCCGCGCGCAGCATCACATCGCGGTCAAAGCCCTGCGCCTTGATCTTGAACATGAGCGTGCGTTCCGGCTCGGGATAGACGAGTTCGCCCGCTTGCCAGCCCTTCGGGAGATCCCATTGCATCTGCGTCGGCACTCCGACGATTCCGGGAAAACGCCAGTAGGTGTGCCAGCCACGATTGTGCTCCAGGTAGAGCCCCACAGTGAACGGCTTGCCCGGAACAACGGCGCTCTGCTCGGACACGAGCTGGATCTTGAGACCTGTCTGCGCATGGACTGCGAAAGGCAAAGAGCAAAGGGCGAAGAAAGCAAGCCACCAACGGCGAACCGAGAACTGGGAACTGGGAACCATGAGATCAATACGCAGCATTCCCCGGGGTGCGCGCAAAGGGAATGACATCGCGAATGTTGGGAACTCCTGTGACAAACATGAGCAGGCGCTCGAAGCCGAGGCCGTAGCCGGCATGCGGAACACTGCCGTAGCGACGGAGGTCGGCGTACCAGGAATAGTTGGCGGGATCGAGGTTCTGTTTGGCCATCAAGGCTTCGAGGACATCGAGACGCTCCTCACGCTGGCTGCCGCCGACGATTTCGCCGATACCTGGAACGAGCAAATCCATGGCGGCGGCGGTTTTGCCATCGTCGTTCTGGCGCATGTAGAAGGGTTTGATGTCCTTCGGGTAGTTGTAGATCGTGACCGGGCCTTTGACGTGCTCCTCGGCAAGGAAGCGCTCATGTTCGGTCTGCAATCCCTCGCCCCAAGCGACTGGATTTTCGAAGCTGCGCCCGGATTTGAGCAGAATCTCGACGGCGTCGGTGTAGCTGATGCGCTCGAAGGGTTTGGCGAGCGTTTGCTGGAGGCGGGCGGCGAGCCCCTTGTCGATGAACTTGTTGAAGAACTCGAGTTCGTCCGGGCATTCATCAAACATGGCCTGCACGAGGTAGCGCACGTTTTCCTCGGCGAGCGTCATGTCGGCAAAGAGGTCGTAGAAGGCCATCTCGGGCTCGATCATCCAGAATTCGGCGGCGTGGCGCGTGGTGTTGCTGTTCTCGGCACGGAAGGTCGGGCCGAAGGTATAGATGTTGCCCAGCGCACACGCGAACGCCTCGCCCTGAAGCTGGCCGCTCACCGTGAGGTAGGTCGGACGGCCGAAGAAGTCCTGTTCAGGCTTTGTCGGGGTGTTCGGCTTCAAGGTCGTGACCTGGAACATCTCCCCTGCCCCTTCGCAGTCGCTGCTGGTGATGATCGGCGTGTGAACGTAGAAGAAGCCGCGCTCTTGGAAGAAGCGATGAATGGCGAAGGCCATCTTGCTGCGCACGCGGAACACGCTGCCGAACAGGTTCGTGCGCGGACGCAGATGCGCGATGGTACGTAGGAACTCCGGCGTGTGGCCCTTCTTTTGCAGGGGGTAGGTGGCATCGGCCTCGCCAACGATGCGCAGTTCCTTCGCCTGCATCTCCCACTTCTGACCTGCCGCCGGAGACGCGATCAAATCACCGCTGACCTCGACAGACGCACCAGTCAAAATGCGCGGAAGCAGCTCAGCCGATGGCAGATTGGCATCCACAACGACCTGCAGGCCCTTGAAGCACGATCCGTCGGTGATTTCGAGGAAGGAACAGGCTTTCGAATCACGCTTCGTGCGCACCCAGCCACGGGCGATGATGTCGGAACGAGGCGAAGCAGAATTGAGGAGGGATTGGACGGTGTCGAGGGACATTGGTGCGGATGCTAACGAGCAGCAGGCGCTGCATCAAGTGGCCCTCAGTTTTTTACACGTCACACACCATCGCCGCATGCCGGAGGGCGAGGACGGGATCGTCCCAGGTGGGGATGAACTCGTGGGCGACGAAGTCGTGGTAGCCGATTTCGAGGAGGGCCTGCATGACGGCGGGGTAGTTGATCTCTTGGTGCTCGTCAAGTTCGCAGCGGCCGGGATTGCTGGCGGTGTGGATGTGGCCGATGTAGTCCTTGTGAATGCGCAGGCGGCGGATGATGTCGCCGTTCATGATGCTGACGTGGTAGATGTCGAAGAGCAGTTTGAAGTTCGGGCTGCCAATCTGTGAATCCATTCACACAGCAGCTCCCACCAATTCCCCCCACAGCACCGCCAACACCTGTTGATCCATTTGGCAAGACAGAAGCCAAGTAGAGCAGCCGCTCACACATCACCAGCCATCCGGGAACTCCCGGAACTGCAAAATCTGGCAGATCCCCCAGCAAAGCTGGGGGCCTTCATCAATAATACTTCGTCAGCCCATCCTTCCAAAGCGGCTTGAGTTGATCGACTTTGGTGTCGATGAGCGTGTTGCCGTCCTGGGAAATGTAGAGGTAGGGGTCGCGGGTGGCTTCGCCGATGATGACGAGGCCGGCGGCTTCGGCGGCCTGGACGCTTTCAGGAGCGATTTCGACGAGGAGGCGGCCGGGGGTTTCGCCGAAGAGGAGTTCGGCGGTGGTAAGACCTTGAGCGGCGGGCATGCGGTCGAGTGAGACGCGGATGCCAGCTTTGCCGCTGAAGGTCATTTCGGCCAGGGCGACGGCGAGACCGCCTTCACCGATGTCGTGGGCGCTGAGCACCGCGCCTTGTTTGACGAGATCATAGTAGCGGCGATACGCGGCGAGGGATTCGTTCTCGCTGAAGTCAGGTGCGCCATCGACACCGGCGCCACGCGTGTATTTGGCAAAGATGCTGCCGCGCAGACCTGCGCTGGCCTTGCCGAGGATGGCGATCTTGCTGCCGGAGCGACGCAGGGAGGCACCGACGACGTGTTTTGCGTCTTCGACGATGCCGAAGCCGCTGACGAGCAGCGTGACGGGGATGGAGACGGGGCCTTCGTCGGTGACGAAGTAGTTGTAGAAGCTGTCCTTGCCGGACACGAACGGCGCGGCGTAAACGGTGGCGGCCTGAGCCATGCCCTTGGTGCATTCGACGAGGGCACCGAGTTCTTTTTCGGCGTCGGGATTGCCCATGCAGAAGTTGTCGAGGATGGCGAGGCGGTCGGGATTCGATCCCATGGCGACGAGCTGGCGCACGCACTCATCGACGACGGCGCGGCCCATGAGATGCGGGTCGGTCTTGCCCCACTCCGGCAGCAAGGCGCAGGCGAGCGAGACGAGCTGGCTGCTGCCATCCACGCGGATGACGCTGCCGTCCTGTGGCGCATCGCCCGCGGCACCAGCGAGCGGTTTGAGCACGGTGTTGCCCTGCACCTCGTGATCGTATTCGCGGATGACCGGTTCGCGCGAGACGATGGCGAAGTCGGAGAGCAGCGTCTTGAGCGTCTGCGTCCACGATTCGGGCCGCACCGGCACGGCGGGCTTCACGGCGGGCAGATTGCGCCACTTCGCGCGCATTTCGCGACGCGGGGCGACGTGCAGCGCATCGACGTGCAAATCACAGACGATGGTGCCGTGGTGGGAGACTTTGAGGCGCTTCGAGCCATCGGCCTTTGCGAGCACGCAAAGCTCGGTCTGATAAATCGCGGCCAGTTCATACATCGCTTCGAGGTCTTTCTCTTCGATGGCGATGACCATGCGCTCCTGGGACTCGCTGATGAAAACCTGCCAGCTTTCGAGATCGGGCGCTTTGAGCGGTGCATTCTCCAGCCACACTTCGCCGCCGGTTTCGCGCAGCATTTCACCCGCAGCGGAACTGAAACCGCCCGCACCGCAGTCGGTGACGAATTGAATCAAGCCCTTCTCACGCGCGGCGAGCACGAAGTCGGCGGCTTTCTTTTCCTCGATGGGATTGCCGATCTGCACGGCGGTCTGGTCTTCCTCATGCGAGTCGGTGGTGAGCTCGGCGGAGGAGAAGGTGGCGCCTTTGAGGCCGTCTTTGCCAGTGCGACCGCCTGCGGCGATGAGCAAATGGCCGGGCTTCACTTCCTTGGCGATGTCCTTGATCGGGATGATGCCGGCAGTGCCGCAGAAGACGAGCGGGTTGTAGATGAAGGTGTCGTCGAACTGGATCGCGCCATTCACCGTGGGGATGCCCATGCGGTTGCCGTAATCGCGCACGCCGCGCACCACGCCACGCATGACGCCGAGCGGATGGATGACGTCCTTCGCCTTGATTTGATCCTGCTCGATGTCGGGCGGGCCAAAGCAGAACACATCGAGCGAGGCGACGGGCTTCGCGCCTTTGCCCGCGCCGAGGATGTCGCGGATCACGCCGCCGAGGCCGGTGTTCGCACCGGCGTAGGGTTCGATGGCACTGGGGTGGTTGTGCGTCTCGACCTTGAGGCACACGGCCTTGTCGTCATCGAGCTTCACGAAGCCCGCGTTGTCTTCGAAGGCACTGAGCACGAAATCCGGCTTGTCCGCGCAGATTTGCTCCGTCACGGCGCGGATGTAGGTCTTGAACAGGCCGTCCACGACCTCCTGCTGTCCGTCGAGCGTGTGGTAGATCTTCGCGTTGAAGATGCGGTGCTTGCAGTGCTCGCTCCAAGTCTGCGCGATGACTTCCATCTCGACATCCGTCGGCTCGCGGCCCTCGTCCTGATAGATCTTCTGCACGGCGAGCATGTCCGCCTTGGACAGCGAAAGCTTCATGCGCTTCGAGAGATCGAGAAGCTGGTCGGCGGTGAGGTCGCGGAGGGGGATGGAGCGGAAGACGGCTTTGGACATGAGTGGGGGCTTTTGTTATGCAAAGGGGGGAGGGCCGGTCAATACCGGAGGGGGAGGAAAATAGGGTGGGTGGACGGCGGATAGCCACTGGTGTGAAACGGTTGCTGTTCTTCCCGCGCCCGCTTTTATCCTGAGGCATGGCAACCATCGCAGTCCTCGGCACGCTCGACACCAAAGGTCACGAACACGCCTACGTGGCGGAAATCATCCGCGCACGCGGGCATAAGACGCTGCTCATCGACACCGGCAGTGGTGATGCGCCGCAGGTGCAACCGGATGTGTCACGGGAACAGGTCGCAGCGGCGGGAAATGTCGATCTCGCGGGCATCATGGCGCGAAAGGATCGTGGAGAGGCCGTGACGGCGATGGCGGGTGCGGCGGCGAAGTTTCTATCGGCCTTGGTCGAAAGCGGCAAGGTGCAGGGCGTGATCTCGCTCGGCGGCGGCGGCGGAACGGCGATCGGCACGGCGGCCATGCGTGCGCTTCCGGTCGGTTTTCCGAAGGTGATGGTCTCCACGCTGGCCGCGGGCAATGTGGCGCCGTATGTCGGCACGAAGGACATCGTGATGTTCCCGAGCATTGTCGATGTCAGCGGCATCAACCGCATTTCCCGCGTGCTCCTCGCCCGCGCCGCCGGTGCGATCTGCGGCATGGTGGAAACCGAGGTGCCTGCAGGCGATGACAAGCCACTCATCGCCGCCTCGATGTTCGGCAACACGACCGATTGCGTGAACATGGCGAAGAAAATTCTCGAAGACGCCGGTTACGAGGTTCTCGTCTTCCACGCCACCGGCACGGGCGGCAAGATCATGGAGTCGCTGATCGAAAGCGGCATGTTCGCGGGCGTTCTCGATGTCACGACGACCGAATGGGCCGATGAACTTGTCGGCGGCATTCTCGGCGCCGGACCAACTCGGCTCGATGCGGCGGCGAAGGCAGGCATTCCCGCGATCATCACGCCCGGATGCCTCGACATGGTGAATTTCGGCGAGCGCGGCACCGTTCCGGCGAAGTTCGAGGGCCGCACCTTCTACATCCACAACCCGCAGGTCACGCTCATGCGCACCAACGCCTCCGAATGCGCCGAACTCGGCCGCATCCTCGCCGAAAAGGCGAACGCGTATCGCGGACCTGTGTCCGTGCTGCTGCCGCGCAAGGCCATCAGCATCATCAGCGCCGCTGGAAAGCCGTTTCATGATGCCGCGGCGGACGCGGCGTTGTTTGACGCGATCAAGAAGCACCTGCGCCCCGGCATTCCGCTCATCGAGATGGATTGCGAGATCAACGCACCGGAATTTGCCGAGGCGTGCGCAAAGGCGCTGCTTGCGAGCTTGCCAGCGCGATGATTGCAGCCACCTTGGCTGCATCATGAACTTCCCGATTTCATTCCGTTTCAAACTCATCGCCCTCGCTCCGCAGATCTACGTGACGGACTCCTTGGGCCGGACCGTCTGCTACGTGAAGCAGAAGCTCTTCCGTTTTCGCGAGAAGGTGGAGGTGTTCACCGACGACACGATGCAAACGATACTGGCAACCATTGAGGCCGACCGCATCATCGACTGGTCGGCACGCTACACCTTCAAGGCCCCGAACGGCCAGGTGCTCGGCGCGGTGGGCAGACGCGGCTTGAGATCGCTTTGGAAGGCGCACTACGATGTGTTCGCCCCGGGCGCACAAACGCCCACCTTCGTGATTCAGGAGGAGAATCCGTGGGTCAAGATGCTCGACGGCCTGGTGAGCGGCATTCCCATCCTGGGAGCTTTCTCCGGTTACATGCTGCATCCTAGTTATCTGGCCACGCGTGGTGAGGCAGGTTCACCGGTGATGAAGCTGACAAAACAACCCGCCTTCTTCGAAGGCCGCTTCGGATTGGAGCTGACCGGACAGGTGGACGACGGCGAGCAACTCGCCTTGCTGCTGTCCTTCCTGATGATGAACCTGCTGGAGCGGGTGCGGGGATGAGCAAAGTAGTCTTGTTGCTGTGCAACAAGGAAATCCCTGTTCCGCAGGAACAGGGCTACTTCGGCAGCCGTTCCATCATCGCCGCAGGCAGCTCCACCGCTTTCTGCCGGCTTGAAGTGCCACGCAGCAACATGATCTGGCCTTTGGGACAGCCGAGGGCCTCGGCGAGGAAGCGGATGAGTTCGATGTTGGCTTTGCCATCCACGGGCGGGGCGTTGAGCTTCACGAGAAGCACCGGGCGGCCTTTTTCATCAGCGGTCCAGCCGACGAATTCGGACTTCTTCGCGTTCGGAGTCACGCGAACGGCGAGCTGGGCACGGTCATTCGATGCAGACATGATCACACGAGTTTCAAACGCTTCCGCATCAGCCACTCGATGGTGAGCAGCAGGATCGCGGCGCCGAACCACCACCAGCTTGACCACAAGATCGTCTCTTTCGTGATGACCTGCTTGCGGTCCATGCTTTGCAGGAGATTCGGCAGATCGGTGGCGGCCTGTTCCTCGCGCAGGAAGCGACCGCCGCTGTTCTGCGCCATCGTTTCGAGCAACGCACGGTTCATGGTGAGCGTGGCCCACTCGGGATTTCCAAGATCGGAGACGTGGAGAGAAAGACGCGCATCGCTGCGCGGCGCGCTGGGACCTTCGGCGACGGCGATCTCATAGGCACCTGCCTTCAGCGGCGGTGTGACCGCGCGATAGATGCCTGGATGCGTGGGGTCAGGCTCAAGCTGAAGCGTGGCGACATCGCTGCCATCGTGCAGCAGGTAGGCGCGCGGCTGTGCGTCGGTGATGATGTCTCCTTTGTCATTGCGCACGCGCACACGAATCTCGGATGACTCGCCGGGCGCATAGCGCAGGCGATCGGTGCCAAGCGCGATCTTCTTCTGATCAATCTGGAATGGTGGCGCGGCGATCCATGCGCCGAGCTGCATCCACAGGCGCTGGTGATAGAGGTCCGCCACCTGAAAACGCCAGCGCCACAGCTCATCGGTGCCGACGTAGAGCACCGCGCCCGCGCCGACCTGGCGGAAGACAATCGCTGGCTGCTGCGCCTTCGCGAGCGTGATGGCGGCGGGCAGCGGCTCGACACTGGCGTGCCAGTTCACCTTTTGCAGCGTCGGCCACAGCGTGGCGTTTGCGCTGGGACTGTCGCTAAGGCGCAGTGCGTCAAAACGCTGGCCGTCGGTGGTCAGTTCGATGCTGGTTGCTGGATTCTTGTTGTTGGACGCAACAAAACGAACCGGGATGAGCGGCGCCGTCCTGCCGTTCGCCCAATCGTGCAGTTTTCCACGCTGTCCATCGACGAGGATCATGCCGCCGCCGCGTTTTTCGACGAACTCGATCAACCAGTCGATGTGCTCGCCCTTGAAACGGCCCAAGGTCGCGTCGCCAAGGATGATCAGGTCGTAGCTGAGCAGGTCGTCACGTGTTTTCGGGAAATTCTTCTGCAACGAGCCTTTCGACGCATCGTCAGTCATGTCATCAAAGATCAATGTGGCCTGCCAGCGGTCATCGCGGTCGTAGTGGTTGTGAATGTAGCGCGTCTCCCAGCGTGGACGGCCATCGACAATGAGCACCTTGCGTTTTTTCTCGAGCAGATGGATCGCAAGCTCACGCATGTTGTTCGAGCGCGTCTTTTCGAGCGACGCTCGGTCACCGCTGGCGGCGACCTGGAGATTCACACTGCGCAATGTCTTGTCACGCTGTCCCGGCGCGGGCGGCGGCAGCTCGGCCACGGGGAAGGTGAAATCGAAGGTCTTCTCGCCCTTGCCATCGGTGACGAAGTCGCGCTTCCACAGCACCTTGCCCTGGCTTTCGATGCGCACGGTGGAGGGAATGCCCGCAGGCATGCTGTCATTGATCGAAAGCCGGCCCTGGAAGTTCTCCTTGCTGAACACAGACTCGGGCGCATTCACATCAAGCAGCGCCAGATCGGCCGGCGGCACCTCAGTGCCGAAGCCGATGGTGAAAACGGACGTGCCCGTCCCTTTCAGTGCGCTGCTGAACTCCTCCGGCGAGCCACTGCTGTTGTGCTGGCCATCGCTGAGCACGACGAGCGCCGTGCCAGCAGTCGCAGTACCGAGCGCAGCACGCAGGGTTTGATCGAGATTGGTGATTGGTGCTGTCGCAGGAAGATCGAACGCAGCAGGCAGGTCTCCGGAAGTGTCCTTGCCAGCCTGACGATACCACCAAAGCCGCTGCGTGTTGTTGCCACGCAAGGCGATGAGTTCCACATCCTGTGTCTCGGCGAATTTTTTCAGCAGCGGCGTGTTCCCTTTGAAGAGCAGGTCCTCGGCGCGCTGGAAGCGTGTTTTCGCGTTCTTGTCACCGTTGTCGTCGCTGAGCTGCATCGATGCGGAACTGTCCACGGCGATCACCACGCGCCCCAACTGCCGAAGTGTCGTCACATGCCGCAGCACCGGCCCCGCGAGCGCGATGACGAGCAAAAACACCGCGAGCGCGCGCAGCACCGCCGGCACTGGAGCAAAGCGACTGCTGACAAATTTCAGCTCACGCCGGTACAGGAACCACATCACCGCCGCCAGTCCAAACGCGAGCAGCACCACCGGCACCGGCGGATAACCGCCGGTGAAACGCAGGGTGGTTTCGGTCGTGGGATTCATGCGTGGATGCGATCAGCCTCGTGAAATGCGCTGCTGCAACAGCACCTCGAAGAAGAGCAGCGCGAGCAGGGCGATGAGAAGCGGCTGCCAGAGTTCGCTGCCATGGCGGCGGGTGCGGTCGAGGGACTGGTAGCTTTGCAGCGAATCAGCGAAGGCAGCGTCGTGACGTTGGGCGATTTTTTGAATGTCGGCGGCAGGAAGCGGCTTCAGGTTCGACTCGGTGTTGTCGGTGTTGAAGGCGAGCAGCATGGTCTTTTCCATGCCGATGCGTTGCAGCGTGAAAATACCGGGCTGCATGATGGCGGGGCTTTGCAGCAGGACGGAGTCGCCCTCCTTCGTGGATTTGAGCGTCTGCGTCTGGCCGGTGGGATCGCGCAGGGTGAATTCGGCACCGAGCTCCGCTTGTTCGAGCGGAATGCGGATGCTGGAGCCAACAAGCTGCCAGGCTGGCGCGCTTCCTTCCGTTGCGAGGTAAGTCGTGAGGCGCTGCATGAGCGGCACGAAGAAGGGTTGCAGCGGCAGATTGGTCCATTCCGCGTTTGCGGTCGTTGCGCAGGCAATCACGCGCCCGCGGCCGTGCTTCTTCTCCATGAGCAGCGGCGCGTTGCGGTCGAGACTGAGGATGCGCTGGGTGTTTTCGTTCGATGGTGGTGCAAATTCGAACCAATGGCGGAACTCCGCGTCCTGCAGGCGACCGCCGCGCGCGTCGTTGAAGTAAATCAACGCGGGATGCGTGAGGCGCTGCATCAGGACGCGCGCGGGGGCGGCGTCGGAATCAGCCCGGGCCTGGCCTTTGATCGCCGCGGGCAGCAGGCCCTCGCCTTTGCGGAACAACTCGCGATTGTACCAATCCATGTCGATGTCCGGCCCTGCAAAAATGAGCAGGCCGCCGCCCGCCTTGACGAACTTGTCGAGTTCACTGAGATCATTGCCCTGAACGCGGTTGCAGTCGGCAAGGACGACGACTTCAGCCCCTTTGTAGTCCTCGCGCCTGAGCTTACGCTGGTCGATTTTCCGAGTGCGGATGAGATCTTTCAGCGTGTTTGCAGCAGCCGTGTGCGGCGTGAGGGCGAGTTCGAGGAAGTCGGCCGCGCCTTCGAGCGGAGCGGTGGCGGGTTTGCCATCGATGAGCAGCACGTTAAGCTGGTTTCGCACCTGAACGATGGTGTGGAAGGCGTTGTCATCGGCAAAGCTGTCACCTTCGAGGCGCACGGAGAGCGAGTGGTCGCCTACTTTGTCAAAGGAATGCGTGAAGCTCAGAACCGCCTCGCCTTCTGAAGCGAGCGAGACACGCGCGGTGCGCAGGCGCGCACCATCGGCCTCCAGATGCACGGGAATGTCCTGCCAGGGACGCTTGCCGTGGTTTTTGATGCGAACACGCAGGCCGATGGGCTGCGTTTCGGCAGCTACGAGCGCGGAGAGGTCGGCACTGGCAATGCTAAGGTTTTCCGCGAGGTCGCTGCCAATGCGATAAAAGGTGATCTGTGGCCTCGGCTCCTGTTTATTGAGCGTGTCGAGCGCAGGCAACGCCGCACCATCGGCGATGGATTTCCAATCGGCCTCCTGAAAGTCGGAAACGAGCAGCACTTCACGCGCAGCCGTCGGCACATTTTTCAAGGCTGACGTGGCAGCCTGAAACGCGTCATTCGCGGAGACGGGGCCGGACATCGACGGCACATCGGCGAGCTTCTTCGGCACGAGATCGAGCGCGGTGGTCGGCTGGTCGAGCAACTTGCGCGGCGAACCACCGCTGAGCACGACTTGCGCCGCGGAACCGCCTGGAAGCGCTTCGGTAATCTGCTGGAGGTCGTTGCGAGCCTGATCTGCCACGCTCGCGCCCGGTGTGGACGTTTTCTCCGCCGGAGCACGCATGGAGAAAGAGTCATCCAGCATCACGATGAGCGACGAACTGCCCAAGCCGAGCGAGCGCAGGGCGGTGAGCACGGGGCGCGCGAGGCACAACGCGAGCACGATGGGGATGCTAATGCGTGTGATGAGCAGGAGAAGCTGCTCGATCTTCATTTTGCGCTTCCGCTGGCGAATGACCTCATGCAGCAGGTGCATCGCGCCCCAACGCACGGTGATCACCTTCCGCTTGTTCAGCAGATGGATGATCAGCGGGATCAGGAAAGCCAGGCCGCCCGCCAGGAGTGCGATGTTGAGAAAGGTCATCGGGGCGGGCGGGAATGACGAATGACGAATTTAGAATGACAAATGAATGACAAAGCACGAATGCCGAAAGGCGCGGAGGCTTCGTCATTCGGGATTGGAACTTGATTCGTCATTCGGAATTCTGGTTTCGTCATTTTTGGAGTTCAGCGCATGCGCAGGGCGAGGTAGTTCCTCAATGCCATCGAGTGCGATTCATCCGTGGGCAGGCTCAGGTAGTCGATCTGGTGCTTGCGGAAGCCTTCCTTGAGGGATTCGGAGAAGGTTTTCTGCACTTCGAGGTAGCGTTGACGAATCGTGGCGGGATCCAAGAGGAGGAAGTCGTCGTCGTTCTCGAGGTTCTCAAAGCGCGCCCAGTTGCCGAAGGGAAAGTCGAGTTCGTCACGGTCCCAAAGCTGAAGGGCGATGATTTCATGGCCTTTTTTGCGCAGGACGCCGATGGATTGCAGCAACGCGACGGGGTCATCAAAGAAATCGCTGATGATGACGACGAGGCCGCGGCGCTTGAGGCGCTGGGCGAGCGATTCGATGACGGGAGCGAGGCTGGTATCCTTGCCTGGCGTGGTTTTGACCATCGCTTCGAGCATGAGATGCAGATGCGTGATCTTGGTGCGACAGGGAATGATGTCCCGCACTTTGGAGTCGAAGGTGACGAGGCCCACGGCATCCTGCTGGCTCATCAGCAGGTAGGCGAGTGAAGCGGCAAGCTTGCGGGCATAGTCGAACTTCAGCACGCCTTTCTGGCCCCGGTAGTTCATGCTGCCGCTGGCATCGAGCACGATGGTGGCGCGGAGGTTTGTCTCCTCGTCGTATTCGCGGATGTAAAAGCGGTCACTGCGGCCAAAAACCTTCCAGTCGAGGCGGCGGATTTCGTCGCCCTGAACATACGGACGATGCTGGCGAAACTCGACGCTGAAACCCTTGTGCGGCGAGGCGTGATGGCCGGTGGTGAATCCTTCAACAACGGTGCGCGCGAAGAGCTGCAGGTGTTGCAGGCTTGTGATGTCTTCGGCGTGGAGGATGTCGCTGAGAGTGGCCACGGGGTGGTGAACTAGAGAAAAGCGGGTGTGGCGTGGGAAAATGACGAAACCAGAATTCTGAATGACGAATGAATGACGAAGAACGAATGACGAAAGACGGGCTCTACGATGCGAAGTTTTTCGGACTTGGGCATTCGGGCTTGATTCGTCATTCGGTTTTACTCATTCGTCATTCGAGGAAAGCGGTTCACAAGACGCGAGCATCGCTCTTTTTGGTCTGTTTGATCAATTCGCTGATGATCTGATCCACACTGATTCCTTCGGCCTCGGCGTGGAAGGTGGGGACGAGGCGGTGGCGGAGAGCGGGATGGGCGAGGGCTTCGACGTCGTCGATGGTGACATGAGTGCGGCCCTGGAGAAGAGCGCGGACTTTGCCGGCCAGGACGAGCATCTGGCTGGCACGCGGGCCTGCACCCCAACTGAGCATGCTTTTCACGTATTCGGTGGCGTCAGGCTCGTTCGGGCGTGTGGAGCGGACGAGGTCGAGCACGAAATCCACGACATGATCCGGCACCGGAACCTTGCGGGCGAGTTGCTGGGCGGCCTGGAGGTCCTCGGCAGTGATGACGGCGTCGATTTCCTGGCTCTCGGTGCCAGTGGTGCGGTTGACGATTTGGCGCTCGTCCTCGCGCGTGGGGTAATCGACTCTGATGAGGAATAGGAAGCGGTCTTTCTGTGCCTCAGGCAGAGGATAGGTGCCTTCCTGCTCGATGGGGTTTTGGGTGGCGAGCACGAAGAAAGGCTTGGGCAGATCAAAGGTCTCCTGACCGACGGTGACGTGCTTCTCCTGCATCGCTTCGAGCAGCGCGGCCTGCGTCTTCGGCGGCGTGCGGTTGATTTCGTCGGCGAGGATGATTTGCGAGAAAATCGGGCCTTGAACGAAGGACAGCTTCCGGCGGCCAGTTTCGGCGTCTTCTTGGATGATTTCCGTGCCAGTGATGTCCGCAGGCATCAAATCGGGTGTGAACTGGATGCGGCGGAAGGTGAGATGCATCGCGTCGGCGAGCGATTTGACCAGAAGGGTCTTCGCGAGGCCGGGCACACCTTCGAGCAGACTGTGGCCGCCCGCGGCGATGGCGATGAAGACCTGCTCGATGACGGCCTCCTGTCCCACGATTCGCCGGGCGAGGGCGGCTTTGAGTTTTTGGAAGTTGGCGACGAGGGTGGAGGCTGCAGCGGTGTCGGACATGAGGGGGGAAATGACGAGTGACGAAACCAGAATGACGAATTTCCAGTGTGGCGGGGAACACGAGGCCGCCAAGCAGGTTCTTTCCGCTGATTATTGCTTGCTCACGCACGCGACCGCCATCGCGGCGATGCCTTCCTCGCGACCGACGAATCCGAGGCGCTCGTTGGTGGTGGCTTTGACGCCCACTTGGTCGGGCGCAATGCCAAGAGCGGCGGAGATGTGCTGCTTCATCGCTGCGGCGTGTGGGTTGACCTTGGGTGCTTCGGCGATGAGCGAGGCATCGACGTTTTCAATGCGCATCCCCTTGTCTGCGGCGATCTGGGCGCACTTTTCGAGGATTTTGAGGCTGCTGATGCCTTTGATCGTGGGATCGGATGGCGGGAACCAGTGGCCGATGTCCGGTTCACCCAGCGCGCCGAGGACCGCGTCCGCAATGGCGTGGCTGAGAACATCCGCGTCCGAATGGCCCTTCAAGCCACGGCTGTGCGGAATGGTGACACCGCCAAGCACGAGCGGGCGGCCTACTTCAAAGGGATGGACGTCGTAACCGATGCCGACTCGCATGTTCTCAGTTCGCGGTTCGCAGTTGTCTGTTGCTTACGCGTTGTGATCGGCGGCTTTCTTCAAGCTGGCGAGCACGTCGGAGATTTTGAGGTCGATGCGCTGGCGATTGAGGAAGTAGCCAACTTTGTCGTAGCCGGCTTCGGTGAGCTTGTTGAGCGCGGTGACGAAGTGCTCGCCGACGCGGACGGAACGATGGGCATCGGAGCCGATGACAATGGGAATTTTGCGCTCGGCCATCATGGAGAGCATTTCATCGCCGGGGTTCATCTCGGAGTAGCTCTTGTTGAGGCCGGAAGTGTTCAACTCCATCGCGACGCCGGTGGCTGCGATGCGGTCGAGCGCAGTGGCGACGGAGTTTTTCACGATGGCGAAACACCATGAGTCCGGATGGTAGTTTTTCACGAGGTCCGGGTGCGCGAGGCAGTCGTAGAGGCCCGATTCAGCTGATTTGGCGAGGTGATCGAAGTAGGTGCGGCGGAAATTCTCAATCGTTCCGGTTTCGAACTTGTTGAGGTATTCCTTGGCCTGCCAGTGAACGGCACCGAGCACGTAATGGAACTCAGCACGCTGGTGAAGACTGGCGATGTAATCCTCGTAGCCGGGGAAGTACTCGCTTTCGATGCCGAGACGGATGTCGAGCTTGCCTTTGAAGGCGTCTGCGGCGCGCTGAACGAGGGCAACGTAGGTGTCGAACTCGCTCTCCGACATGCGGACGGTAGGCCAAAAGCCGTCAGGCATCGGGCAGTGGCAGGTGAAAATGATGCCTTTGAGCCCGGCCTTCAGCGCTTGTTGGGCATATTCTTCCGGCTCGCCCCATGCGTGTTTGCACAGCGGGGTGTGCATGTGAGAATCGTAGAACAGCGCCCCTGACTTCGTCGGACCGGAGGCGGGAAGTGATCCAGATGGCTTTTTCGTTGAAGCGGCTGGCTTGGGCGCGACCACAACGGCGGGGGCCGCAACAGGTGCAGTCGCTGCCTTGGGTGTTGGTACCGACTTAGGAGCTGGAGTGGTTTTCGCAGGTGCTGGTTGCGGCTTGGCGGCCGGTTTTGGCTGACTGGCGGGAGCTGGAGCAGCTTTGACTACTGGCTTTACTGGCGCTGCTTTTTTAGCAGGCGCTTTGGCAGCGGGCTTCTGGGCTGGCGCTGACTTCTTGACTGGCTTGGGAGCCGTTTTTTTGACAGGAACAGGCTTCTTTTTCGGCAATTGCTTTTTGCCTGCCACAGCCTTGCCCTTCTTTTTAGGCACAGGTTTGGACGCGGGTTTCTTTTTCACGACAGGCTTGGTCTTGCCACGCGCAGCAGGCTTGGCCTTTCCCTGGGCCGCCTTTTTCTTGGTGCTTTTGTTTTTGCTCACAGTCTAGCTCCTGGTTCCATGCAAAATCAGCCATCCCTTGCCTTCGACATCCGCGATTCTCGCGGTTTTGCCGCCACCTGACGGGCCTGGATAACAGAGCCGCAGGGTGAGGGGAACATCCTTCCAGTTGCCAGTCTGGAGTTGTTGGATGAGAGGCTGAAATTTGGGGTCTTTGCGGTCAAAATAGGCGTAGATCACGTCGTCGTCGTCGGGATGCTTGAGTTCAAGAACTTCGCTGTCTTGGGGGGCTTCGTCGGAGGGCGGATTTCGGGGTTTGGAGGCAATGACGCGGAAGAGCTTGGGAGAATCTGGGCGGGTCTTGATAAACTCGTTCCAATCCACCTCGCTGTAGCGCACAGAACTTTCCCAATCCACGCGGAAGCTTCCATCACCAAGTTCCTCAATGATGAGGCTGACCGGCTCAGCGTTTGCAAAGATCGCTTGGGCGTAACCCAGTCGGAAGCCAGGCTCTTCCACGGGCAGGATCCAGCCGAGCCCCTTCCACTCATGACGTTCAATCGGATGATGGTTGTAGTAGTTTGCCATTAACGGAGCAACGCGTCCTGGGTCACGAACAAAGGCCAGTTTGGGTTCCATAGTGGCCGCCTCGAAAAAGCCACGCACGGTGTTTTCAATCCTGTCACGCTTGCTTTCAATGTTTTGAATTCCCGAAGCCTCGGGTGTCGAGGACTGGGCCGCTGGAGTGGGGCTGGAAGCAGCAGATGCACCGGTGGTGGATCCCCCCTTAGAGGCCGCAGGAGGTAGTTCCACTTCAGGAATAGTGGGAGAGGCCATCGCTGGCTTGGAAGCCGCCGCAGAAGGCTCACCTCCGCCAGCGAGCAGGGCCGGCTGCTCTTTAACGCGTCCAGACCAGTTGTGCTCCAAGTCGTCCTCGTAGACAGACTGGACATAGTCAGGGTTGACCTTGGCTGATTCCCAGAGCTTTACCATGACCACACGGACCACAGTAGCAATCATGACCACCAATGCCATGCAGCCCAATACTGTCGCCGTGGCATTGATCATGGCTTCACGCCGCCGGGTGCGACTTCGGCGGGGCGATTGTTGATCGGCGATGTTCGGCTGGATCATGGGCAACACGCTTTGGTGGAGCCGAAGGCGGGATTTGAACCCGCGACCCACGCATTACGAATGCGTTGCTCTACCACTGAGCTACTCCGGCTTGAACGTGTGACTGAAAATGAATTATATAGAGTCACGACGTCCCTTGTCATTCGCTTTCTTCACTGCGTCGGAAAATTCACCCTGTTTCATGGTGAACGAGAAAGCTTGCGGCAGTGTGTTTCTGCTCATATTCATCATCCCTCACTCCAAGACACATGGCCGAGTCCGCCCCTCCCACGCCACCCAACAGCCCCTATGGGGAGTTTTTGGCCGAATTGGAGGAAATTCAGCGTCTTAAGTGGCTGGCCAGCGAACAAGAGGGGCATGACATTGGCTTTGAGTTTGCCCTCAATCAATGGGCTCAGGACCACCGTGCGGAATGGCGCCGCATGCGCAACACAAAGCCGGACAAGTAACGCCCCAAAACACATGACACATGATTAGCACCAGATTCACCCAATCTGATCAATCCAGAAAAAAGCACAACTTCAGGGTTGCCAAACCAGGTCAAACTTTGTTAAACATGAGTTTAAGCGCATGAAAAACCGCCTTCTACTCCTCGCCGTCGCCTCCATGGTCATCTCCAGCACTGCTCTGGGAGACATTCAGTCTCCTCCGGGTCATCATTACAATTGGAGCAGGAAGTTGAGCCGTGGAGTGGGCAATCTTCTGTTTGGCTGGCTCGAATACCCGGCTGTCTGGCGCAAGACCAATAAATCGGACGGGGCCGTTGCCGCTGCTTCAGATTTCTTTATCGAGGGAACCAAGCGTACTTTGGTGCGTGCGGTTCATGGCGTGTATGAAGTTGCAACCTTCCCGGTGGCGAGTCATAAGCTCACGTACCGCCCGGCGTACGGTTACAAGGAACAGCTCGACAATTGGTGGGGCTACACCCAGTTCGCCCCTGAGCTTGGCTTTCGGTCGGAGATGACCTATTCACGCTCCCAAGGTTGGTAATACGCATGTTTCCGCCAAGGCGCAGGCTGGCAACGGCCTGCGCCTTTTGCTTTTGATTGCAAAGGCCCACGGCTGCTGCAAAAAGGGACCGTTCTCATGGTCACTGCACACTCAATCGATATCCGCCACATCGCGCAGCTCGCGCGCCTCGCACTGACCGAGGATGAAGCTGCCCACTACTCTGCCCAACTCGACGGCATTTTGGCCTATATTGACACTCTGACCAAGTACGACCTTGGCGCAGTCGAGCCGACCGCACACGCCGCGCCTGTTTATGACGTGCTGCGCCCTGATGAGCCCCGAACACGTTTTTCGCAGGAACAAGCCCTGTCCAACGCACCCAAACGAGTCGCCGACCAGTTTCAGATCCCCAAGGTCATCGAGTAACTTCTTTCTTTGCAGTTCCATGCTCGCCGAATGCACCATCAGTTCCCTGCGCCGACGACTGGCTGCCGGTGAAATCACCCCGCGCGACATCGTCCTTGACCTCGCCAAATCGGTCGAAACTCGCAATGCTGAAATCGGTGCTTACCTCTCATGGGATGTGGAGGTCGCACTTGCTGAGGCAGACAACGCCGACCTTTCCCGCCCCCTCGGAGGCATTCCGATTTCGATCAAAGACAACATCAATGTGTCCGGCCAGCCCTGCACCTGCGGTTCTCGCATTTTGGCGGAGAATTACACCGCGCCCTACGACGCGGGAGCCATTCAACGGCTGCGAACAGGCGGGGGCATTCCCTTTGGGCGCCTGAACATGGACGAGTTTGCCATGGGATCGAGCACGGAAAACTCGGCGTTGGGTGTCACCCGCAATCCGCGGGACCTCAGCCGTGTGCCTGGCGGCTCCAGTGGCGGTAGCGCAGCCGCAGTCGCTGGGAACCTCGCCATCGCAGCACTCGGTTCGGACACCGGTGGGTCGATCCGGCAGCCCGCCGCCTTGTGCGGATGCGTCGGAATCAAACCCACCTACGGACGAGTCTCGCGCTATGGTCTTGTCGCATTCGCATCATCGCTCGATCAGATCGGGCCCATCACGAAAACCGTCGCGGACGCCGCGCTGCTGTTGAACCATCTCTGCGGCCACGATCCGCAGGACTCCACATCGCTGAACGTCGAAACGCCCGATTTTACCGCCACACTGGGCCGGGACATCAGGGGGCTGCGCATCGGGTTGCCCAAAGAGTACTACATCAGTGGAATTCATCCCGGAATTTCCTCCAAGGTTCAGGCAGCGATTCGTCAGCTCGAATCACTAGGTGCCATTGTGGAAGAAATCAGTCTGCCTCACACCGAACTCGGTGTCGCCACCTACTACGTGCTCGCCCCCGCGGAGGCCTCAGCCAACCTCGCCCGGTTTGACGGCGTGCGCTACGGCCACCGCAGCAGCGACGCCTCGGACTTGCTGGAGCACTACCAATTATCGCGGGAGGAAGGCTTCGGCCCCGAGGTGAAGCGCCGCATTCTGCTGGGAACCTACGTGCTCAGCTCCGGCTACTACGACGCTTATTACATCCGCGCCCAAAAGGCCCGCACCCTGATCCGCAACGACTTTACCGAAGCCTTCAAAAAGGTCGATGTCATCGTCTCTCCGACCAGTCCCACGCCCGCCCACAAACTTGGCGAATTGAAGGACAACCCGCTCGCCGCCTATCTGGAAGACGTTTTCACCATCCCGGTCAATCTCGCCGGACTACCTGGCATCAGCGTGCCATGTGGAAACATTGACGAGGATGGCAGTCAGCTCCCAGTCGGCCTTCAGATCGTCGGGAAGCCTCTCGACGAAGCCACGGTGCTCCAAGTGGCGCACGCGTTCGAACAAGCCCGGTAAGACTGTCCGACGAAGCAACTGCACCAGCTTGCGGGCACATCCTCACGCGATTAAACTGAAGGGTAATGATGCTCCGTTTGCTAAAACGCCTGTTGTGGTTTTCGACCGCCAGTTTTGTGCTGGCAGGAGCGGTGTATTTGAGCACGGCATCATTTCGTGAACGCTGGCATGGCTTTGTCATTGGGGAACTGGCCCGGCATGGAGTGCACCTCGATTTCGCCTCTCTGACGATCAATCCATTTGGTGGACTCGTGGCCCGGGAGGTACGCGTGTTCAACGAGGCGGAACGCCGCCATCTCATCGCCGCGATGGACCGGCTGAACCTCGATGTGGACTTCGGCACACTGATCGAAGGGCGTGTGCAAATCGATGCGTTAGAACTGCTGCACACGAGTCTGGCATTGCCCCTCGATCCTGAACGGCCTGATCTGGCAGTGGTTGAATTGAACGACCTCAGTGCGCGGGCATTTCTTGAGGACAACCAGTTGAACATCCGCCACGCACAAGGAGTGCTGGCTGGCGTGCGCATCAACATCAGTGGCACGCTTGAACTGCCTGAGGAACGGGAGAAAAAGGACCAGCCCAACGCAAGCGCCTTGGAGCGACTTAAGGTGATGCGGCAGCACCGCGAGCAGATTCAGCGGGGGCTGGAGTGGCTGGCACGTTTCAAGGCACCTCAAGCCCCCGATCTTCGGATCCACGTTGCAGGTGCGTTGAATCGACCTGATGAACTGCAGGCCGAGTTGACCTTCCAGGCCCAAGGGCTGGCATTTGAGGACTATGTGTGGAAGGAACTCGTCGCCGAAGCCGAGTACGATGGCGGGTTCATCGATCTAAAGAGGCTTCATTTGAGCGATCACTTGGGATCGCTCGACGCCACGGCCACTTGGCGGATGGGGGCGGATCAAGTGCGCTTCCGGCTCACCTCCAGTGCAGACCTCCCGGGTCTGGCGCGAGCATTTTTCAGCAGTGACCAGTTGCGCGAGGTGGTCTTTTACGAAGCGCCACAGCTTGCGCTGGAAGGACGGCTGTTCGTCGGCAAGGACAAGCAGGAAGGCTTCATTCCAGCGGAGGTCACAGGCAGGCTGGACTGCGGCCGCTTCGGCAGCCGCGGGGAAATTTTCAACGCGCTGAGCCTCAACCTCGGCGCCACACCCAACGGGCTGTTTGTGCGGGACGCCCTCTTGCGGCACAAAACCGGCACTCTGGCCTTGAATTTGATGAATCATCGGGAGCAGGGCTTCAAATACGACCTCCGGCTGCGCATGGACCCCAATGCCTTCCTGCCCTTCCTGCAGATGCCGAAAACACGCGAGATCATCCAGCGGTTCGAGTTCGACGAACAATCCTTCATCGACGTGCGAATGTCATGCGCAGGACAGACTCCAAACCTGCGCGAATGCCCCAGTTCCGGTCACGGTGTGGTTCGGAACTTCCGTTACAAGGGCGTGCACCTGGAGTCGGCAGAGATGGACCTGGCACTCCACGGCGACATTCAAAACTACTCCAATATTCGCGTGCAACGCCCGGACGGCCCCGCCACCGCCGAATTCGTTTTTGTGGATGACGACGCGAAGTGGCTGAGACTCGTCAACGTTCACTCTGAGGCCGACATCGCCGGAATCGTGCAGGCGTTCAATCCCAAAACGGCGGACGCGATCTCCCGTTACCGGTTTTCAGCCGGGACCGAGGCCACGATCAACGGCACCATCGGCTACAAAAACAACCCGCAGTTCAACGATTACAAGATCGCTTTCAACAACCCGGTTGGGGGTGCGCACTACATGCTCTGGAACGAAGACTACCCCATCACCGCGCCCGATGGAGACATCCACATCAAAGGGAGCATTTTGAACTTCGACATCCGCGGCCGTCTTTTTGGTGATACCCTCCATGCCAAGGGCGATGTAAACTTGGAGCAGCAGGCGAACAGCTACAATGTCACAGTCAACGCAGGACGCTTCCCTTACTCGGTGTTTGGCAAAAAACTCTCATTTGAGGATGTGAAGGCCGTTGTCCACAGCCTTGATGGCACCACGCGTTTCGACATCGCGGCCGATGTGCTCGGCGGCGGCATGACATTGAAAGGTTCTCTCAACGAAAACCGGGAACTGCGCCCCTACGATGGTGAATTGCGCCTCAGCAACATCAGCTTCCAGCGCTTCGCACAGGTGTATTCGCCGGGCAACGAAAGCGTGGGCGACATCACCGGGCACTTCAAATTCACAGGCCGTATGAACGACTGGCAGGCGCTCAAAGGCGCCGGGGTTCTCATCATCGTGAATGGCAACCTGCTCGCCCTCCCCGTGATTGGTCCTCTCACCCCCGTCATTGGCGCGCTGCTTCCCCCGCCCATCAAAGGCTACAACATCGCCAAAAAGGCCGACTGCACTTTTGAAATCGCCGATGGATTCATCGTGACCAAAAACATTGACGCCGAATCCAGCGCCTTCCGCATCCTCAGCAGCGGCAACATCGACTTCATCCGCGATGACATCGACTTCAATGCTGAAGTCAGCGTGCGTGGCATCGCGGGCCTCGTGTTGTTTCCCGTTACCAAACTGCTCGCCTACAAAGGTTCCGGCACCGTCGGCAACGCCCGCTGGACGCCGCGCATTTTTGGCGGTGGCAACAAGGATGAACGCAAGCCTCCCACTGATGAGCAACTGCGGGAGGCCCAGAAGATTGGCGGCATGCCGCAGCGCTCGACTGGCAGTGCACCGCCGCCGCGACGCAAACCCCTGTTCGGCAACTGATCTTCACCGGCTCGCAGCTTCCCTGCCCCGCCAGAAGCAACACGCATTTCTTGTCTAAAACCCGCCAGCAACGACGCTTTAGATAATATCAAGTCATGACTTTCGTGCCTCACCACGAGCTTCTCACCCACCGCCGCGACTTCATCCGCCGTGGTGGCGCAGGTTTTGGTGCGCTGGCGCTCTCCGCGCTCATGGGAGACTCTCCGCTCATGGCGGCTCTTGGTGATGCCGGAGGCAAACCGGGCAATCCTCAGGCTGCGAAACTCGCGCACAAGGCTGGGAAGGCCAAGAGCGTCATTTTTCTCTTCATGGAGGGCGGGCCGAGCCACCTCGACCTCTTTGACCCAAAACCACTTCTGCGCCAACTCGCCGGACAGCAACTCCCGGCGAGTTTTGGCACCGTCATCACCGCGATGGGTGAATCGCGCGCGCCGTTGCTCGCCGATCAACGCGAGTGGAAGCAGCATGGCGAAAGCGGTTTGTGGATTTCCAACTGGCTGCCGCACACCGCGCAAATGGCGGACGAACTCTGCGTGGTGCGCTCGTGCGTTTCAGACGGCATCAATCACGCCGGCGGCGTCTGCCAGATGAACACCGGCAGCGTGTTTGGCGGACGTCCCTCGCTAGGCGCCTGGGTGAACTATGGCCTCGGCACCGAAAATCAAAACCTGCCTGCCTTTGTCGTCATCAAGGACACCGAAACGCAGGTCGTGAATGGCGTGCGCAACTGGGGCGCGGGTTTCATGCCTGCGACATATCAAGGCGTGGAGTTTGAAGGTGGAACCACGCCCATCGCGAATCTCGCCACGCCGAAGGGCATCAGCGATGCGCGTCAGAAGGGCAAGCTCGGCTTCCTGAGCAAACTGAACCGCGAATTCGGCACCAGCCGCACCGACAACACCGAACTCGACGCCCGCATTCGTGCCTACGAGCTCGCCTTCCGCATGCAGGCGGAGGCGCCGGAGGCCGTCGATCTCCGCAGCGAGTCAGAAGCGACGAAAAAGCTCTATGGCATTGACGACCCGAAAACGGAAGTCATGGGCCGCAACTGCCTTCTCGCCCGCCGCCTCGTCGAACGCGGCGTGCGTTTCGTGCAGCTCTACCACGGTTCCGGCAGCAAATGGGACGCGCACGACAAGATTGAGGCGAACCACACGAAATACTGCGGCGAACAGGACAAGCCCGTTGCAGGTCTCCTTCGCGACCTCAAATCCCGCGGTCTGCTCGACGAAACCCTCGTCGTCTGGGGCGGTGAGTTCGGCCGCACGCCGATGAGCGAGAAAGGCGACGGACGCGATCACAATCCGACCGGCTTTACCATGTGGATGGCCGGCGGAGGCGTCAAAGCGGGCACGACGATCGGCAACACCGACGATCTCGGCCTGCGTGCCGCCGAGGACAAGATCCACGTTCACGACTTCCACGCCACGATTCTCCACTTGATGGGCATCGACCACACGCGCCTCGTGTACACGCACAAAGGCCGTCCCGAGCGCATCGACATGAACGAGGGGAATCCGTTCACGAAGATCAGGGCATAAAGTGGTCCGCACAGTCCGCTGTGCGGCGCTCCGCCTCTTCAAGCCGCTCCATGTCACCCCAAGGACATGTCAAAGCCCATGACGCGTCTTCCCAAGACAGAACTACCCGCCTTCCCCCCGCACAGAGGACTGTGCGGACCACTATGATCTTGCCTCCACGCCATCCCGTGGCACCTCATCACACGCATGCAAAACACATGGGATGCCATCATCATCGGCGGCGGGCCGGCGGGCGCGACCGCCGCCTGCACGCTGCGCCAGTCAGGCCGCAAGGTGCTCGTGCTGGAGAAGGAAAAGTTCCCGCGCTTCCACATTGGCGAGTCGCTGCTGCCTTACAACCGGCCCATCTTCGACGAACTCGGCATCTGGCCGAAAATTCAGGCCGCAGGCTTCATGGTGAAGCGCGGAGCGCAGTTCTGGATGGGAGACAGCTCGATGCACACGCGGCTGAACTTCGCCCGCGGCTCCTTCACCGAGTTCCCCGAGGCCATCCAGGTCGAGCGTGCCAAATTCGATGACATCCTGCTCCGCCACGCTGCAGAACTCGGCGCCGAAGTGCGTGAGGAGACGCTTGTCACCAACCATGCGGTCGAGGGCGATCACGTCACGATCAAATTCCGCGCCAAGGATGGTACCGAGCTGGAGGCGCACGCCGCCTTCCTCATCGACGCCAGCGGCTTGAACAACTTCACCGCCAACCGCGAGAAACTGCGCGACTACTATCCCGGCCACAGAAAAATCGCCATCTTCGGCCACTACAGCGGTGTGCAGATGACCGACGGCGAGGAAAAAGGCGACATCCTCATCGTGCGCTGCAAGAACTCGTGGTTCTGGATGATCCCGCTCGAAGATGACAAGGTCAGCATCGGCCTCGTGCTCGACCTGGAAGCGTTCAAGGCGCTCAAGCAGGAGCCGCAGTCCGTTTTTGACGACGCCGTGGCCACCACGAAGACCGTGCACGACCGCATGATCAACGCGAAGGCGATCACACAGGGCCACGTGCTCAGCGACTTCTCTTACACGAACCGCAAACTCGTCTCGGACCGCGTCGTGCGCGTGGGAGATGCCGCGGGCTTCATCGATCCCATTTTCTCCAGCGGCGTCATGCTTGCCATGCACAGCGCGCAGAAGGGCGCGCGCGTCGTCAATGACGCCATCGCTGCGAATAAGGGGATGACTTTTGCCATGAAGCGTTACGAATGGTCCACGCGCCGGCATGTGGGTCGCTTCTGGCAGTTCATCGAGAAGTTTTACACGAAGCACTTCGCGCAACTCTTCTTCCAGCCCAGCAACAAGTTCCGCATGGTCTGCGCCATCAACTGCGTCCTCGCAGGCCGGCCGGAGATGACCTTCGCCACCTGGTGGCGCCTGCGCTTCTTCTTCACGCTCGTGTGGATTCAAAAACGCTTCGCGCTCGCGAAACCGATTGAGATCGGGTGATGGCGTTACTTTACCTTCACCCGCAGCATCGGTGCGGAGCGTGAGCCATTTTCCTTCGTGGCGAACGCATGCACAAGGCCACTGTCGGCAGTCTCGTTGGTTTCGCGGCAGATGATGAGCGTGGCGATTTGATTCGTGTCTGCGGACAAAAAGTCGGCCAGTTCTTTGCCACGCAGCTTGCGTGTTCCACGATTGATGCCTTGAGCGATCTCAAATCTGCCGAGGAGTTTCACCTTCGATGCCACGGGCTGGTTGTATGCGGCTTGCGCAGGGTCGTGGGCCGGAGCGTTTTGCCACGAGAGACCGTTTTCATCCCAGGCATCTTCGTTTTCGTCGATGACGCCATACACGGCGAAAGTGCTGTCCGGCACGAAGCTGGCAAAACCGAGTTCGCTGGGCTCGATGGTGAGCACCAGTTCCGCGTCCTCGATTTGACGGCCCGAAAACTGGCTCAAATCGAACGCAAGGTAAGCCTTGCGGTTCAGTTCCGGTTTTCCGGTGGTCCATTTCACGCGCACGAAAGGATGTTTGCCAAATTCGGGCGTCGGTATCGATCCAGACTGGATGTAGCTGTCTTTGCCCCGGCCATACGCGGTGGTGATGGCCTGCCAGCCGTCACCGGAATCGATCACGGTGGCGGGCTGCCAGCGGCTGGGCTCGGGTGTTTCACCCGCTGCGGGCTGCAACTGGCTCTTCGACCAGCCGCGGTCCACGCCCTGGCCTTTTTCGAGTTTTTTCGACTCGCTGGCATTCTTGTCCTCAACCTCAACGAGGCCTTCGAGCACGCGCACCATGTATTTGCCGTCGTCATCAGCGCTGATGCCGAATTTGGTGCCCCAGTCGATGACCTTCGCATCCTTCGTGTCGATGCTGAAACCTTTCGCCTGCGGTGGCACTTCGGCCACGAGTGTGCCGCGGCGCAGCTTGCAGTTCATCGCGTCGAGCACTTCGACCGTGGCAGGGGCTTCGAGAACCAGTTCCGCACCACTGTCGAAGCGCAACACAGCGAGGCCTTCGATCAAATCGAGCATGCCGGGTTTCAAGCGCGCGCCTTCCACCGTCGGCAGGCTGCTGCCTGCCCACTGGCATTGCTGCGCGCGAATCAACGTCGCCACACTTCCATCGCGGCTGCTTTGCAGCCAGAAGATGCCAAATGTCACGCAGGCTGCCGCCGCCGCGGTGATCGCATGACGCCACCAGACCGGTCGTGTGGCCGTTTTCGCCTCCACGACGGCCTGGGTGTGCCACGAGTCGTCAAAACACAGTTCGGCACGCTGATGCAACGCTTTGGCGAAAAAAGCGCGGGCCTCGGTGTTTTCACGAAGCTCGGTTTCCAGCGCAGAAATCTCTTCCGCGTTCAGTTTTTGATCCGCGTAGCGCTCGGAAAGCTCCAGCAGGCGGAATTGATCGGCGGGTTTCATGTTCAAGCTCCTTCCTGTTTGAGTTCTTTCTCCACGCACAACATGAGGTTCATGCGGATGCGGCTCAGGGCGCGATAAACGGCCCCGGCGGTGCTGCGGATGCGTTCTGCCACGCCATCAATCTCCATGTCTTCGTAGTAGCGCAGGGTCACGAGCTGGCGGTGTGCCGCAGGCAGCTTCGCCACGCACACACGTAACGCGTCACGACGACGGTCCTCCCCGTCGCTGAGCTTGGCGACCTCGTCGTGCAGCAGTTCCAGGATGTCATCGCTCAACGGTGTCGCCTCGCGCTTCTTCTGACGACGATAGGTCAGGACCTGATGGAAGGCTGTCTTTCGAGCCCAAGCGAGGAAATGGGTGCCTGACTCAAATTGATCGAAGCAGCGCCACAGGATCATCTTTGTCTGCTGCAGGATGTCATCCGCGTCATGCGGATCCTGTACCATGCTGTAAACATAGACTCCCAGCGCACGGTCATGATGCGTGAGCAGTTCGAGGAATTCCTGGGTGCGGTCAGTGTCAGACATGGTGGGGAAACATCACGGACAAGGCAATCGTACACAACAGGCCGCTGCGGGCTGGCTTTGGACACAAATTCGTCCAAAATGCCGCCCAAGGGGCCTTCCTGCCCCGCCACCATGACGCGCGCCCTTTTCATCCTTTCCGCCACCGCCGCGGTCGCCGCCCCGACCGCGGAGTCGTTGAAATTTTTCGAGAAGGAAGTGCGCCCGCTGCTGGTCGAATCCTGCTACGAATGTCACAGCGTGCAGAAGCACAAAGGCGGCCTGCGGCTCGACAACCTGCCCTACATCCTGCGGGGCGGCGAAAGCGGCCCGGCCATCGTGCCACACAAGCCGGACGCTTCCTTGCTCATCAAGCTGGTGAATTACGAGGACCCCGACATGGAGATGCCGCCGGACGGCAAGCTGTCCGCCAGCAAAATCGAGATTTTGAAGCAATGGATCGCGATGGGGGCGCCGTGGCCGGAAAGCGAAGTCGCGGCGGCCAAACCGGCCCGCAAGCCCGGACAGATCACCGACGAAGACCGGAAGTGGTGGGCGTTCCAGCCGGTGAGAAGGCATGAGGTTCCAAGTTTCAGGTTTAAAGTTTCAAGTTCCTCCAAGGCACCGTCCAAAGACAATTTGAAACGTGAAACTTTAAACTTGGAACCTGGCAATGCGATTGACGCGTTCATTCAGGCCAAGCTGGCCGAAAACGGCCTCAAGTCCTCCGCACCGGCCGACCCCGCCGCGTTCATCCGTCGTGCGAGCTACGATTTGACCGGGCTGCCACCAACTCCTGAGGAGGTGGCGGCGTTTGTGGCGGACATCGCCGCTTCTTCCGACAAATCCGAAGTCTATGCGAAGCTGATCGACCGCCTGCTCGAATCGCCGCGTTACGGTGAGCGCTGGGCGCAGCACTGGCTCGATCTGGTGCGCTACGCGGACAGCGAAGGGTATCGTCTCGACGCCTATCGTCCGAATGTGTGGCCGTATCGCGATTACGTCATACGCTCGCTGAACAACGACAAACCGTATGACCAGTTCGTGCGCGAGCAGCTTGCCGGTGACGAGATGCTTTACACCAAGAAGAAGGTGCCGGAGACGCAGGACGATCTGGATCTTCTCACCGCCACCGGCTTCCTACGCCACACGATCTACGAATACAACCAGCGAGACTCCGAAGGGCAGTGGAAGTTGATCATGAACGAGGTGACGGATGTGACCGCGGATGTGTTCATGGGCATGAGCCTGCAATGCGCGCAGTGCCACGACCACAAGTTCGATCCCATCTTGCAGAAGGACTATTACCGCCTGCAGGCCTTCCTCTCGAACATCACCTGGGCGGAAGACAAACCCTTCGCGACACAGGCACAGATCGACGAATACAACGCCCAACTCAAAATCTGGGAGGAAGCCACCCAGGAGCCGCGCGCCGTCATCGAAGCGATTGTCGAGCCGCGGATTACCAGCGCGCAAAAGAACGCTGTGACGAAGTTCCCGGAGGAGATCCAGGCCATGTTTGCCAAGTCGCGCGAGCAACGCACGCCATATGAAGAACAGATCGTGCAGCTCGCCGGTCGTCAGATTGAATACGAGCGTGAACGCTACAAGCCCGACAAGCTGAAGGAACCCGAGGCCACACGATATCGTGAGGCCAGGGCGAAGCTCGATGAGTTCGCGCATTTGAAGCCGAAACCACTCATTCACACGCTCGCTGTTGGCGAAACAGGACCGCAGGCACCGACGACAAAGTTCAAGACACGCAAAATCGGTGAGGTCGCCACCGCGCCGGGTTTCCTGACCATTCTCGATCCTTCCGACGCGAAGATTCCCACGCCAAAGCCTGATGCGCAGACCAGCGGACGACGCACGGTGCTCGCCAACTGGCTCACCGATCCGAAAAATCCACTCACCGCGCGCGTGATCGTCAATCGTGCGTGGCAGTATCACTTCGGCAAAGGCATCGTCGGCACGGCAAGCGACTTCGGCCACCTTGGCGAAAAGCCCTCGCATCCGGAGTTGCTCGACTGGCTCACGAGCGAGTTCATCAAAGGCGGCTGGAAGCTCAAGAACCTGCACCGCCTCATCATGAACTCGGCGGCTTATCGGCAAAGCACGGCCAGCAACACCGCCGCGCTGCTCAAAGATCCAGAAAACCGCCTGCTGTGGCGTTTCTCACCACGACGCCTTGATGCGGAGCAGGCGCGTGATACGATGCTCATGGCCAGCGGCGAACTCGATCTGACGATGAGCGGCGAAGGCGTGGAGAAGAGCAAGCCGCGCCGCAGCATCTACCTGCGCAAGATGCGCAACACGCCGGATGAATTTCTTGCCAGCCTCGATGCGCCTCCCGGATTTCAGAGCATCGCCGAGCGCCAGGCCACCACCACGGCGACGCAAAGCCTGCTCATGGTGAATGGCGACTGGCCGCTGGACCGTGCTCGTGCGATGGCGGCCCGTTTGATGAAGGAGAATCCCAAGGACGAGGCGAAACGCATCGAATCCGCCTTCCAATACGCCTTCTCGCGCGCACCGACGAAAAAGGAGTCTGCCGAGGCGCTCACCTTCGTGAAGCAGCAGCGTGCTCAGATTCAAAAGGAGGCTCCGCCACCCCCGCCGGTGACATCGCCGCTCGCGGACGCACAGAAATTCTTCGGTGACACGCCTGCCGCACGCACGACGAAGGCCCTGATGCTGCTGCCCGGCACACCGCATGAAAAGCTGCGGGTGAACCTCGAAGGCAGGATGGAGAACGACCAGTTCGCCATCGAAGCCGTGGTTTTTTTGAACTCCCTCTATCCAGACGCCAGCGTGCGCACCATCGCGGCACGCTGGGACAACGACAAGACGAAGCCCGGCTGGTCCTTCGGCATCACGAGCGAGAAGTCCGCTCACAAGCCGAACAATCTCATCATGCAGCTCAGCGGTTCCGACTTCCAAGGCAGCGCTGCGTATGAAGTGGCGGCGTCTGGCCTGCACATCCCCATCGGCAAGCCTTACTACGTCGCTGCAAGCATCGACAATCACCCTGCTCCCGGCCAGAACTTCGGCGGCACCGTCACATTTTATGCGCGTGATTTGAGCGATCCTTCCGCGACGATGCAGACCGTCACTGTGACTCATCAGATCGTCGGCGGTTACATCAACAAAGAGCGTGCACTCTTCGTCGGCGGTCGCGAGATCGACAAACGCAGCCTTTGGGACGGCGCGATTGCGCGTGTGGCGCTGCGTGCTGGAGTGCTCGATGCAGGCAAGCTCATGACCTGGACCGTGAACAGCGATCCGACATGCATCGCCGACATTTCCGCCGATCAGGCCGTCACAATGCTCCAGGCGCCGAAGGCATCGCGCTGGAGCTGGGAATCGAGCGCCGTACCAACGAAGGCTAGCGGCGCCATCGATCCGACACGCGAGTCACTGGCTGATCTTTGCCACGCGCTGCTGAACTCGAACGAGTTCTTCTATTTGCAGTGAGCGTTGCGTGCAAAGGCCGCAGGTCACTTCGCCTCAGTCTTGCCGAAGAACATGAGGTGCTGCCACGGCAGGCCGTCGAACTCGCGCTTCAACGTGAGACCGTTGGCGTTCATCTCCTTGTTGATCTGGGCCTTGCTCATCTTGTGTTCCGGCTTGATCGGGACGGTGTCGTCCTCGGAGCGGAATTCGACCAGCACGAGCAGCCCGTCCTTCTTCAGGGCGGCACGCATCCCGGCCAGCATCTGCACAGGATGCGAAAACTCATGATAGACATCGACCAGCAGGATCATGTCACACGAGTTCGGGGGCAGCTTGGGGTCGTGGTAGAGACCGACGATTGGTGTGATGTTTTTCAGCCCCTTGCTTTCGATGTTAGTCTTGAGCATCTCGATCATCTCCGGCTGCACATCCACCGCGTAAACCTTGCCCGTTTCACCCACCATCTCCGCGAGGGGAATGGTGTGATAACCGTTGCCGCAGCCCATGTCGCACACGGCCATGCCGGGTTTGACCTGGAGTTCCTCGCGCATCCTGGTGCTGGCCTCCTCGCGTTCACGCACACGACGCATCAGCCACTCCGCGCCCTTCCAGTGCATGGTCTGGGCGATCTGCCGTCCCATGTATTCCGTCAGCGCGGGCGGAACTTCCTGTGCAGGAAGGCACAAAGTGGCGGCGAGGAGGAGAAGAATGGGAAAGCGCATGGTGAAGGCCAAAGAAACGTCAAATCCTGCGAATTCATAGCGATTCGGTGGCAGGAGAGTTTTCCAGACCTCGTGCTGGAAATCATTTTCGGCCCTCGTATCATCGCCCCCATGATCCGCCGCCTCATCTCCTGTTTGATGTCCATGCTCGTCTTGAGCGGGATCGCCACGCTCAGCGCCCAGGAGACACCGCCAGCCCCCACACCACCGAAGCCTCCCATTCCGGAGGATGTCGTCGGTGACGAGCATGTGCGCGAGGAATTTGGCGTGAACCAGTTCACGACGCCCTCGATCCGGAAGCTTTTCGACATGCTCAACCACGTGGGAAAACTCAGCTACGACGACCTGAAGCGCCCGTTTAGCGAGAAGACGCCTGCCGACCGCATTGTGGTGGCGATGGGCCTGGGCACCCTCATTGCCGACGGTTTCCTCATTGTGCAGTGCGAGAAGGTGGAGGAGATGGAGCCTGTGGGGCGGGCCATGATCAAGTACGGCAAGGCCCTGGGTGCCGGCAACCGCATGAACAAGCACACTGGCAGCCTCTTTGAATACAGCCTCAAGGGGAACTGGCAGGAACTCCGCATCGAACTGGCCAAAACGCAGGCCGATGTCGAGGCGGAGATGGTGCAGCTTCGCGATGTGGACATCGCCCATTTGATCAGTCTGGGCGGCTGGCTGCGTGCGTTGGAGATTTCCACCAAGAGCATCAGTGACAACTACACCGAGGAAAAGACGCGCCAGCTCACCCGGCGTGACATCGCCGAGTATTACATCATGAGCCTGGACAGCCTGCATCCCTCCATCATGAAGAATCCGGCGCTGCAAACTCTGCGCAAGGGGCTGGAGGAGATGCTGCCGCTCGTGGATGTGCCGGAGGGCAAGTCCCTGACGCTGGACGAGGTGAAAACCCTGAATCAAAAGGCGACCACGCTGGCCCATGTCATCACTGACAAGATGAACGGCTGACCTCAGACTGCACACGCACGGATTCTCATGGCAAATCTCTCCCCGCAACAACGCCAGCTCGTCGAACAATGGGCCGCGGAAGGCGCCACGCTCAACCAGATCCAGGACCGCCTGCGCAGCGAATGTTCCGTCACGCTCACCTACATGGAGACGCGGCTGCTCATCATGGAACTGGGCGTCAAAATCCAGGACAAACCTCGTGAGCGTCCGCCCGAAGAGAAGACCGAAGCTCCCCTGCCCTCTGCAACCGACGACAATCAGTCCGAAGACGTCGGAGACGCCGCTGCCGCGCCCGCGGGAGAATTGAAGGTGACCGTCGATGATGAGCCTCTGCCCGGCGCCCTCGTCAGTGGCAAGGCCACCTTCAGCGATGGCAACACCGCGCAGTGGTTCATGGACCAGATGGGCCGTTTCGGCATGCGTGGCCCCACTCCTGGCTACCAGCCACCAGCCAACGACATTCCGGCCTTCCAGCGCGAACTCGACACCCTGCTCAGCATGCGCGGCTTCTAACCGCCTTGACTCCTTGACCGTCTGACATGCTCCTCATCATCGACAACTACGACTCCTTCACCTACAACCTCGTCCAGTACTTCGGCGAGATGGGAGCCGTCATGGAAATCCGCCGCAATGACCAGGTGACGCTTGATGAGATCGAAAAACTCAAGCCTGACCACATCTGCATCTCCCCGGGACCGTGCACGCCAAAGGAAGCCGGTATCAGTTGTGCGGTGATCGAGCGTTTTGGCAAATCGACACCGCTCCTCGGTGTCTGCCTCGGTCATCAGGCCATCGGCCATGTGTTTGGAGGTGACGTGGTGCGCGCAGACCGTCTCATGCACGGCAAGACCTCGATGATTCATCATTCAGGCAAATCGGTCTTCAAAAACATGCCGGAGCCCTTCGAGGCCACACGTTACCATTCCCTGGTCGTCAAACGCGCCACGCTGCCGGACTGCCTCGAAATCACGGCCACTGCCAGCGACGACGAGTCCGAGATCATGGGCCTGCGCCACAAGGAACTGCCGATTCATGGCGTGCAGTTCCATCCCGAGTCGATTCTCACACAAGACGGCAAGAAGCTGCTGAAAAACTTCCTGGAGATGTGAGGTGCAAAGGCGCCGCCGTGTGCTGCCGGGCACTCAAATCCATCCACGAAGTCGATAGACACAAAGCCCGATCATTTCGTGCAGCCAGATTTCGAAATGGGCGAGGTTTGAGTTGTTGGGAACGTGGAGCCACCGCAGCGACACGCCGCGCATGCGAGGACTTTGATAATCACAGGGCACGGCCTGGACAGGAACTCCCGCCTTCACAAACACCGCGTTGGTGCGCGTCATGTGAAACGCCGAGGTGACCACGGCGACTTTCTTCCAGCCGTTTTCGCGGCAGAGCGCGGCCACCTTCACCGCCTCGTCATGCGTGTCCACGCAGGCACCGAGCACTTGTACCGGGACCGTGGTAAGCTGCCACCGCTCCACCCAGGCCCGCGCCCCGGCTGACTCCGAGCCACTGGGATGTCCGTTCACCGTCCTGCCGCCACCGATCACCAGCACGCGTGCCTTGCCAGCACGCGCCACCGCCAGCGCAGCGAAGAGCCGATCCGAACCGCCCATGAGATGCACCTCCGCAGGTTCACGCTCCGACGGCTCCAACCCGCCACCGAGCACCACCACCGCATCGCACTGCGGAAGTTCTTCAAGCCGCACCGGGGGCCAGCGGCTTTCCAGCCACCCCATCAGCATGGGAGACAAAGGTGATGCAGCAGTGAGTGTGAGCAGCAGCCAGGCCGTGCCCGGCAGCAGGGCAGCACGCGATTTTCGCCGCCATAGTGGTACAACCGTCATCACGGTAAGCACCAGCCAGAGTAAACCGGGCGGTTCCAGAAAGTCGGCCAGAGATTTGAGGATCGAGGTCATGCGCGGCGTTGCAAACGGAAGCTGAGAGCGGCAATGAGGAATGTGCTCGCGATGAGCAGCGTGCTGAGGGCGTTGATGACGGGCAGGCTGCGGCTGGTGCGCATCATGCTGGCGACACGCAGCGGCAGAGTCGTCGTTCCCGGGCCGGAGACGAAGAACGTGATGACATAGTCGTCCACCGAAAGCGTGAAGGCCAGCAGACCACCCGCGAGCACTCCAGGCAGCAGCAACGGAATCAACACCTTGGTGACTGCCTGGACACGCGTGGCGCCGAGATCACGCGCCGCGTCGATCAAGGTGAAATCGAAATCCTGCAGGCGACCGAGCACCACCATGGTGACAAAGCTCAAACAAAACGTCACATGGGCGATCCAGATGGTCAGCAGCCCCGTTTCGACTCCGGCGAGTACAAACAAGGCCAGCAGCGACATTCCCATGAGGATGTCCGGCATGACCAATGGCAGCGTGACGAGCATCGAGTGCACGCTTTGCAGCCAGGAGCGAAAACGATGCAGCGTGCAGGCAGCCAACGTGCCAAGCACCATCGAGGCGAGCGATGCGGACAGGGCGATCTTCAGCGTGACGGCGAGCGATTCCCAGACCTCGTCGGCCGCCCAGAGCTTCTCATACCAGCCCCACGTGAATCCATCCCACTCACCGCCAAAACGTGAGGCGTTGAAGGAATTGACGACGAGAACCACCAGCGGTGCGAAAAGGAAGACCACCACGGCGAGCGTCAGCAATGCTGGAAACCACGAGCGCCTCATGCCGCGGTCTCCTTTCTGCCAAAACGCTGCCAGGCGGTGACGACGAACATTGGCACCAGCACAACAAGCATCAGCGCCGCCGCCAGCACACTGGCATGCGGCAGATTGCGGTCGGCAAACACACGCTGGGCGATCTTGTTGCCGATCATCTCGTCCGAGGCGCCCCCCACCATCTGCGGGATGACGTACTGGCCGAGCGAGCAGACGAAAACCATGACCGCCGCCGAAATGAGACCGCGGCGCACGCCTGGAACAAACACCCTGGTGAAGGCACGCCATGGACCGGCACCCAGGTCGCGCGCGGCATCGAGCAGGCCGAAATCAAACTTCTCCGCGGCGGCGTAGAGAGGCAGAATCGCAAACGGCAGTTGCGTGTAGATCATCACCAGCAGCACCGCACCGGCGTTGTTGAGCAGCAACGCATCCTCTGGCACCAGATGCAGGCTCATGAGCAGCCTCGTCAGCGGTCCTTCGGGATGCAGCAGCGACTTCCAGGCGAAGACACGAATGAGAAAGTTGGAAAGGAACGGGATGACGACGAGCAGCAGCAGAAACCGCCGCCAGCCGGGTCCGACGCGTGCCATGTGAAAAGCCATCGGCAACGCGAGAACAAGGCTGGCCAGCGTGGTCGCCCCGCTGAGCCACAAGGTGCGCCACACGATGGGCAGATAATCAGGATCACGCAGCACAGCGATGTTCACCGCGGTCCATCCATCGCCGACCCCGCCATGCAGATCCGCAGGACGAAACGCCGTCAAGATGACAAGCAATGCTGGCACCGCGAAAAACACGACCAGCCACGCCAGCGAGGGCAATGTGAGCAGCCATTGCGTGGAACGCTGATGAAACGCGGTCATGCGCCCTCCTCCAACAGCACCACACGGCCTTCATCAGGATGAAAACTCATCCACACCTCGGAACCGCGCACTGGCTCGAACTCACCACCGCCGAAGCGGCTGCGCTGCACCTGGGCGATCACCCGGTAGTCCCCGGCTTGAATGCGATAGCGCGTGTGCGATCCGAAATAGGCGATTTCATCGACGATTCCCCGAAAAGCATTCACGCGCTCACCGCTGGCGGGACGTTTGAGGCTGAGGCTGATTTTCTCCGGCCGCACCATGAGTTTGAGAGGTTTGTCAGTGACCATGGTACCGTTGCCGCGCACCAACGGGCTGCCAAGCCCGTCCACCTTCACGCGGACGTAACCTTCGTGCTGCCACTCCACAGCGGAGCCGGTGAAGAAGTTGGCATCGCCGATAAAGCTGGCGACGAAACTGGAGCGTGGTGTCTCATACAGCCGCTCAGGCGTGTCGATCTGCTCCACCTTGCCCGCGTTCATCACCGCGATGCGATCACTCAGGCTCATGGCCTCGCCCTGGTCATGGGTGACGTAGATGAACGTGGTGCCGATCTGCTCATGGATGGCGTTCAACTCCATCAGCATGTGCTGGCGCAGCTTCAAATCGAGTGCGGCCAGCGGCTCGTCGAGCAACAGCACCTGCGGGCGTTTGACGAGTGCCCGGGCAATCGCAACGCGCTGCTTCTGCCCGCCGCTGAGCTGCGCGGGGCGTTTGCGGGCATGCTCGGAGAGTCGCACGAGATCCAGCATGCGATCCACCCCGCTGCGGATTTCAGCGCGCGAATGTCGGCTCATCCGCAGACCAAAGGCAATGTTGTCCCAAACGGTGAGATGAGGAAACAGGGCATAGTTTTGAAACACCGTGTTCACCGGACGCTGCTCCGGCGGCAGCGCGGTGATGTCCTGCCCGCCCAAAAGGATGCTCCCGCTGTCCGGCCGCTCAAAACCGGCAATCATGCGCAGCAGCGTGGTTTTGCCGCAGCCGCTCGGACCAAGCAGCGAAAACGACTCGCCCTGGCCGATGACCAGCGACACGCCATCCACCGCCCGCATTGGGCCGAAGGATTTGGACACGCCGTCAATGACAAGAAAGTCGTCCATGGTCGGGATGAAGCTGGTACTCTAGACTGCAAACAATCCCTGTGGCAAGGGGCTTGCGGGATTCATGATCAGCGGCGAAGGTTTTCAAAATGCCAACGAGCTTTGATATTCTGCGTCCACTGGAGTCGGACAGCGCCAGCAACCTGTTTCTAGCGCTCGACAAAAAGAGCGCGCAGGAATGCCGGCTGCGCCGCTTCAAGGCTCGGAAGGCGGAGGAAATCGAGGGGCTGAAGGAGCTGTTCACCCAGCTTTCGGGCATCGACAGCCCTCACTTGCAGAAACTGGTCGATTTTGGCACTGACAAGGAGGGATTCTACACCGTGACAGCCGGTCCTCTCGAGGGCGAGACCTTGGAAACCATCCTGGAACGCGGTCCGCTGACCATGGAGGAGTTTGAGGTTGTGGCCCGGCAGCTACTGGAGGTGCTCGATGTGCTGCATGAGCAGGCGATCGTGCATGGCAGCCTGCGATCCGACTACGTGCGCATCACCGGCAAAGACGCCGCCAACTGGCGGGTGACGCTGGAGGGCTTCGGGCAGGGTTTTGCAGTCCGGGGGGATTCCAAGGAAGCGCAAGTCCGCGCCTACCGCTGCACCGCCCCGGAGCAATGGCAGGATGGCACCACCCGCCGCCGCACCGACGTGTACGCGCTCGGTTGCGTGCTGTATGAGGCGCTCACCGCGCGCTCACCCTTTGATGGCAAAACCTTGAAGGAACTGCGCCTCAAACACACCGGACACGATCTGCCGCCGCTCCACAAGCTGGCCGCGCATGCTCCGCCTTGGATCTGCGCCTGGGTGATGCATCTGCTTGCCGCCGACCCCGAGCAGCGCCCGCGGAAGGCTGCTGCCGCCCGTGAAGCGTTTGAACGCAAAGAGGCTCCTGCTCTTCCTGAACTTCCCTCACAGCATGGGGTGAAGCCACTCACCGCCAGCACCCCCCTGGTGGCGTTCCCCATGCAACGACCCCAGCCGCAGCCGGGATCCGAACCTGTGCTGCTGCCGACGGCCCAGCCCGTGACGCTCAACGTGACCTCCAGCACCATTCCCATTGCGACAGGTCCTCACATCGCGTCACGCATGCCCCAGCGTCCGGGCACCAAGGTGATCCAGCGCAAGAACTTCACTCCGCCGCGAAAACCGCCCTCCGCTGTTTCAAAGAACAAAAAGCCCATCATCATCGCCGCCGCTGCCATTGTGCTGATGCTTGCGTTTTTCGTCCTGCCCCGCTGTGGCCAGCAGCCCCCACCGCCCAAGATCAAGGGCAAAACGGAACAGAAGCGCCGCTGAGAGTGCCAAATGTGAAGCAGGCATCACTGCCTGCTTCACGCGCGCACACACAGCATCCACGTTCCTCAGATCGTTCCCAGAAAGTCGAGCAACTGCTGAACTTGCTGCTGGTTCAGCTTCAAATAGCGGTCCTTCGACGCCCTCGCCTCTCCATCGTGGGCACGAACCGCCTCATCGACCGTCGCAGCACGTCCATCATGGAGATAAGGAGCGCTGGCACGCAATCCCCAAAGTGGCGCGGTCTTCATCTCCCGCACATCCGCCGGACCTTGGGCAATGCCATCACCAAGGGAACCCATGTCATGCAGGAGCAGGTCGGAGAAGAGCCAGACCTCCTTGTTGCGCAGAGCCATGGAGCGATTCGGCCCGGTGTGCATCAGCGGCACGTGACAGATGGCGCAGCCGATTCTCTGAAACACATTGAGTCCCGCGGCAGCGGAGGTGTTCAGAGGCAGCCGCGGCGGCGGAGCCAGCCAGCGCATGAAGTCCGCCAGCCGGTCGATGTCAGCCTTGCCATCGGTGTCCGGTGTGTCCTCGGGATCTGCCACGGTGTCGAACTGGCTGAGAAGCTGCGCATTGCCATTGGGGGCGTTTTCCACCGGAAACAAGCGGTTGGTGATGCCCATCTCATTGAGATAAGCGTCGCCCGAAAAACTCAGCAATGTCGCCTGCTGCGCCTTCCAGCCAAAGCGACCAATCAGTGTCTGTCCCGTTGCCACATCAGCAACACGAGCCACTTTGCCCAGCACGCCATCCACCGGCCTGCGGCGGACATTGCGCAGGATTTCCGCATCTGGAATGGCCTCCACGAGTCCCGCGCCAAAAAGATGTGTGGTGTTGCGCTGTGCCACGACATTGGCCTCCGGCGGCACCACCTCGTGCAGCGCCGCGTTGATCTCATGCTCCTGCAACAGCGATCCTCCTAGTTGCGCCAGCGGATTGAAGACACCATTCTCCGTGCGGCCGAAGCGCGTGACGTTGATCACACTGCCGCCACCCACCTCGGGGGAGGAGTGGCAGATGACGCACGAGGTGTTGTTGAAGATCGGCCCCAGACCGCTGACTTCATTCTCCACGCCCTCGAAATCCTCCCTGCCGTCGTTGAACTCCTGCAATTCGCGCCGGGTGAGCCCAGGCAGCGGATTGCCAAACTGTGGACGCCGTTCATCGCCTGGTGGCATCGGTGGACGCTGAAGCGGTTGCGGACGCTGGGACGGCTGCTTCGCAGGAAGCGCTGCCGGCGGTGGTGTTGACTGATTCGGCGGTGATGGAGGCGGCGGCGGTTTTCTGGGCACCTGGGCGCCTGCTTGGGTCCCGCAGGACCAGATCAGGACCGCAATGAAGACACAAACAATGCAATTGGCTTTCATGGTAGGTAGTTATGGGTTGAGACCAAGCCCGCGCGCGCATGATCTTGTTGACTGCGAAAAGCCTGCGGGCTCAGAATCGTTACGGACTTCTTCAAACCATGACCTTCAAACTCATCATCAAATACCTCCTCAGCGCCGGCATCATCACACTGGTGAGTGAGGTCGTGAAACGCAGTGACAAAGCTGGCGCGTTGCTCGCCGCGCTGCCGTTCGTCAGCATTATCACCTTGTTCTGGGTGCATTTTGAAAGCGCACCTGAAGTGCGGGCACAAAAGACGGGAGATCACATGTGGTACATTTTTTGGTACGTTCTGCCCACACTGCCGATGTTTCTGCTGTTCCCCTCGTTCCAGCGCTGGTGGGGCTTTTACGGTGCGCTGGGAGCCAGTGCCGCGCTCACCATCGCGCTGTTTGGCTTGCTGCGCGGTGTCGCCGCGCGCTTTGGTCTGATGCTGTGATTCTTGGTGCAAGCCTGCTCATCACCTCGCGTAACCTTGTTGCCATGAACCGCCGCTCCTTCCTTCACGCCAGTGCCGCGATCGGTGCGGCTTCCATCGCCACTGGCCCCGCCGCCGTTGCAGGACAATTCACCGGCAAAATTCGGAAGTCCCTCAAGTGGGGCATGGTGCAAAAAGCCGCCAAGGACATGACTTTGAGCGAGGCTTTCAAAAAGCTGCGTCAGTGCGGTTTTGACGGCGTGGAACCGAGTCTGCTCGGCCAGGTGGACGCCAAAAACGCTGATGAATGGATTGCTGCGAGCAAGGAGAGCGGCCTGATCATCGACGGCACGGTGGGTGGACGTTCCGAAAGTCTCGAAGCAGGAATCGACCTCACGAAAAAACTCGGAGGCGACTCGATGCTGGTCGTTCTCGCCTATCCGCAGGACAAGCCGCTGCAACAAACGTGGAAAGACGCCGTCACGCGCATGAAGCAGGCCGCGCCACACGCAGAGAAGCAGGGCATCAAAATGCTCGTCGAAAACGTCTGGAACACCTTCCTCATCAGCGCCTTCGACATGGCGCGTTTCATTGACGAGGTCGGCAGCTCGTGGGTGGGCGTGCATCTTGACATCGGCAACCAGATGCGCTGGGGCGTGGCGGAGCACTGGGTGGAGGTGTTGGGACGCCGCAGCGGCAAGCTCGATGTGAAGGAATACGACCTTGAGAAAGCGATGAAGGAAGGCATGCGCAAGGGCTTCGACACACCGCTGGGCGAAGGCAGCATCAACTGGCCCGCTGTGCGTGCTGAACTTGCCAACATCAACTTCACTGGCTGGGCCGCCGCGGAGGTACAGGCAGGAGACTGGGACTATCTGGCCGATGTGGCGCGACGCATGGACAAGGTGCTGGACCTGTGATCGCCCGTAGAATCGGAAACTTCGCGTCACTAGATGCCGGAAACGACATCAACTCAATACAACCGGCGCCGATCCTTGGCGTGCTGATTGCAGGCAGGCATCGAGCACACGCTGGGTCAGCAGGCTGATTTTCGGCCAATGCGGATCGATCTGGCCCGAAAGCACGAGTTCTGAAAAGGTCTGGAACAAGCCTGCTTCCTGCGAGCCCGGTGCATTGCTGCTGGGTTCATCGAGTGCTTCCACGCAACTGCCTTGATGCATGTCAAACTGGCAGCCGTTGATCACAAACTCCGAACGCGTGAGGCTGAACTTCGTCTGGGAACCGGAAAAGGGCAGAACGAAGTCAGACACCTGAAGCAATGCCTGGGTGCCGCTGACAAGCGCCCATTGGGCGTTCGCAGTCGTGAACGAGCAATAAAACGAGGCGGACGCGCCATCTGCAAATGCCAGCGTGCCAGAGAATTCGAGTGGAACCGGCGGCGAATCGGCAGTCTGCCTGGTTTCGGCGTGAATGCGTCCCGTGACCTGAACTGGCGTGGCGTAATTCATGGCCCACAGCGTGAACCGCAGGCAGTACCATCCCAGATCGCCGAGGCAACCGAGCGGCTCGAGTTTTCCGTGCGCACGGATATTGCTGCGCTGGAAATCAGCATCGCCGAAAAAACTAAACTGGGAGGCAATGTGACGGATCGCGCCCACATCGCGGTCCACAACCTCACGCAGCCTGCGAAGGCGCCTGCCATGCATGAACATGACTCCATCCATGAACTGCACACGATGCTTCTCGCACGCGGCGATGATCGCAGCGACTTCGGAGGCATCACAACCGACGGGCTTTTCGAGCAGCACATGCTTTCCTGCAGCCGCGGCACGAATCACCCACTCTTTTCGCAATCCCGTGGGCAGCGGAACATAGACGGCATCGATGTCGGTGCGGGCAAGCAGCGCCTCATAACTGTCCATCGCCTCCGGCACCACGGGATGCGGGGCACTGGCCTGGCATTCGGAGATGAACGCACGCGCACGTTCCAAATCACGGCTGGCCACGGCAACAAGCGTGGCATTGCCGGCGTCGCGAATCGCCTGCCAGTTTTTGCGGGCGATGAAGGCGGCGCCGAGAATGCCCCAGCGGCAGGAGGAGGTGATGGGTTGTGAGTGCATGGGAGACAGATACGACTTTCCGTCGCGCCTTTTCACCGCCCATGAGGTTGTGTCAACGACTCACACCGCGACCACCGCCTTGATCACGCGAGCTTCGGGCTGAAGCCAGCCGGGCATGGCGTCTGGCAGCTCTTTGAATGCGCAGCGATGGCTGATCCAGGGACGGGTGTCGATGTGCCCGGATTCAATCATCGCGAGGATGCGGGGGAAGTCGCTGCTGTGAGCATTGCGGCTGGCGAGGATGCTCAGCTCGCGACGGTGAAAAAGCGGATCGTCGATGCCGACAGCCTCCTTCGTGATGCCGACGTAAACGACACGCCCGGTGAAACGAGCGAAGCGAAGAGCGCCGCTCATCGAGCCGGGGTTCCCAGTGGCATCGAAAACGATCTGGAAGGCGGGTTCATCGGGCAAGGAGGCGACGACTTGGACACCGGGATAGTTTTGCCTGACGAAATCTCGGCGCGCGGCATTCAGCTCAAGCATCGTGATGCATGCGTTCGCGGCGCGGGCGAATTCGAGCACGGTGAGGCCGATGGGTCCGGCACCGATTATGAGGACGTCGTCAGAATCGGTGACCTGGGCGCGATTGACGGCGTGACAGCCGATGGCGAGAGTTTCAACGAGAGCGAGCTGGTCGAAGCCGAGTGTGTTGCAGGGATGCAGCTTGTGCCCGGGCAGGATCATGCGCTCACGCATGCCACCGTCGCAATGCACTCCGAGCACTTGCAACGTTTCGCAGCAGTTGGTGCTGCCGCGCCGGCACGAGTGGCAGGTGCCGCAGTTGAGATAAGGCTCGACGGAGCAACGATCACCGGCCTTGAGGTGCGTGACGCCTTCTCCGACGGCGAGGACTTCGACACCCAGCTCGTGACCAAGGATGCGCGGGAATTCGATGAAGGGCATCTTGCCCAAGTAACCGCTGAAATCGGTGCCGCAGATGCCGATGGCGCGGATGGCGACCAGCGCCTCGCCGCTCTGCGGAGCGGAAGCCTCAGGAAGCGTGGTCCAGGCGAAGGTTTTGGCGGCGCTGAGAGTGAGAGAGGTCATGCAATGATGAGAGTGGCCAAGCCACAATGACAACCAGATGCAGTGTGTGCTTATCTGGCCTGATAGAGGCCGTTTTCCACCGTGATTTGCGGAACACGCCGGTCTTTCTCGAAAATGTCGAACGCGGGGCGGAGATTCTGCCAAAAGTTGATGTGCGGGGAGTTTTGCGCCTTGCGCATGCGATCTTCCGCCATGCGGAAGGGAAAGATGTGGACAGGAAACGAGCTGGCGTTTTTGAGCGCGGCCTCAACCACCAGGTAGATTTCCTCGATGAGCGGGTCGGTCATGGCAAAACAGCCGATGCTGACCGTGCGTCCATGCACCATGATGAGGCCGCCGGTGTATTGATGCGCGCGATCGTAAGCGTTCGGATAGCCAACGTTGAAGGAGAGATGATAACTGCTGGCTGGATTGAGTTGTTTGGACGCGACGGTGTAAAAGCCTTCGGGCGCCTGCATGTCGCCTTCACGCGTCTTGGGACCGAGCGTTCCGGAGAAAAAGGCGATGGGATAGTTGCGGAAAAGCCTCCACTCCTTGCCGCTTGTCTTGAGCCAGAGTTCGAGTTCGCGGCTTTCTTTGAAAATGCGGATGAAGACAGGCTGGCCGAGCTTGAGACCGCGTGCGGTGAGTTCATCATGCAGCTTTGGCAAAAGTCTCGAACGCACGCTGGAGAGCCGGTCACCCGCGCTCATGCTCTGCCAGTGGCCGGCAGACGGCGGGGCTGCATACGGCAGAGCGAGGTGTTCACGGGTGACGATCTGCATGGCGTAGGAGAACCAGTTGCGCACGACGCCGAGGCTGCATTCGTGTGCGGCGACCAGTCCTGCAACCACCAGCAAGACCAGAAGCACAAGGGTGCGAGGTCTCATGGCGCGACGATGCATCACGGTGAAAACGGCGTCGGACCAGACTGAGCCTTGCTGCGCACGATGTTCATCGCTCCATTCAACTCGCCGCCAGGCTCGATTGAAACCGAGCGGGCGGTGACGTCGCCATTGACGGAACCATTGCCTCCGATGACGACGGAACCCGTGCTGAAGATCGAGACGGTGACACGTGCCTGGATTTCGACTTCAGTGGCATGAATGGGGTTGAGGAAGGCCACATCCGCCCCCTTTTCGACGACCAGCCGGTGGCAGCGGATTTCTCCAATGATGCTTCCGGTCGTGCGGAACGAGGCATCACCAGAACAAGTGACATTGGCCTCGATGATGCCGTGACATTCCAAATCCCGGCAGAAAACGCTGCTGGTGGACAAGCGTCCACGTTTTCGAACCACCACATTCCCACGCGTTTTGACAGCCTGTGTGGAGATCATGTTCACCTCAACGTCCTCCAGGGAGATGTAGGCACCACAGGTGGGGCAATTAGCGGACCTGGCAGAACGACCGGTTTTGAATTTGTGCCCGCAGTCAAAGCACTCCGCGTCCTTGAAATACTGGTTCCGATACATCCCCTGCTCCCTCATCTTCTGCAATGAGCTGGCTGTCTGCGGCGCAGGAGCAGGAGTCGGAGGGGGAGAATTCGACTGCGGCCGTCGCATCTGCGAGGTGATGCTCTCACGGCGCTGCTCCAGATAAGTGGAAGGCGTCCCCGACTGTGGTTTCGCAGGAGCCTCGCTGGCCTTGGCCTCCTCGGACTTGGCTCGGCTCCTCAAATAGGCACCAAATCCCTCGTCTGGCGAAAATGGCGGCTCTGCCGGCTTTTCCTCAGGCTTTTCTGGCTTCTTGTCAGCCGGTGTCTCCCCAGGAGTTTCGGCCGCCCCTAGTATCGGAGGGTGGTGTCCCCACGAAGCTCCCATGCCCGCCCCCGAACGTGTCACCTCGGATGCAACCACGCGGCGTTTGTGCACGGACAAATGAACGCCACACTGCTTGCAGAACGTGGAAACAACAAGGCGCGGCTCGAACTGAGCCGCGCCACAAGCTGGACACACCACTTGGATTTGATTCCTTGGTGGAGTGGGATGGGGGGAAGGTTTCGAGCTGAAGAGGTGCCCGAACACTAGAAATTAGAGGTTAAGGTTGCGGTTTGGGACCACCGCCCATGGCAGGCCTGGAGTCGGGCTTCTTGCCGACTTGGGACTGACCCATGAAGGTGGCACCTTCCTCGATGGCGAGGGTGCCGGCGGAGATGTCTCCCACGAGGATGGCATTGCTCTTGAGTTCGCAGCGCTCCGAGACGGTGATGTTGCCCTCGACCTTGCCAAAGATGATGACCGAGCGGGTCTTCAACTCGCCTTTGATCAGGGCGTTTTCACCGACCGTAAGACTGCCGTCAGAGATGACCTCGCCCTCGATTTTCCCATCAATGATGAGATCATTCGAGAACTTGATGGAGCCTTTGATTTCGACGTCGTTCGAGAGAACGTTTTTACTGGTGGTCATGAGCGGAGCGGAGTGTGATCGTTGAGGTTGCGCAGCAGGAGTTGGGGCGGCGGAAAGAATTGGTGCGCGCTCCGCCGCAGGTGCGGGAGCGGACGTTTCAGGACGCCGTTCGTCCTTTTGCCCTTCGGGTTGTCCTATGATTTGCCTTAACATGAGGGTGAAAATATAGCGGGTTATCAAGTTGAGTGTCAATCTTTGGCTTGCTTATTTTTTGTGAGACTGGTGTAACAGGTTTGTTTCGCGCAGTTGCACGCGGTCTGTTTTGCGGCTGTGTCGAGTCATGATGGAAACTGTGTTCATCACAGCCGTGGAAGCGGTCTGTGGCCTTGGCGTGACGCTCCGGGACTGCCTGACGCGGCTGCAAGCCCGCGAAAGCGGCCTGCAGCCCTTGGGGCAACGCCTGCCAGGACTGGAGGAATTCGCCACGTTGCCAGCAGGGCTCCTGCCTTCTCGTGACCCACTGAAGGGAAGGCGCCATGGCGCCGCAGCCAATGCCACTGTTTGCGTGACACAAGCTGCGGTCGCGCAGGCGGGATGGGGGCCCCGCGTCACCCGTGAGGCGTGGTTATTCGCCGGGAGCAGCAGGGGCAATGTGCTGGAAAGCAGCGGCAGCACCTCCTGGCGCAGGCCATTGCGAAGGTTCAGCGCCAGCAACACCATGCACAGCGAACTGGCGGCTGCGGTCAGCATCGCTCTAGGCATGCATGGCCCCTGGCAAATGCTCGCCAACGGCTGCTCCTCCGGTCTCGATGCACTGGGGATGGCATTCCTTGCCGTCGGAACCGGACTCGCCCCTCGGGCGCTCGTGGTCGCCACCGACCTGCCCTTCGCACCGCAGTTGCTGCGTGATTTCCGCGATACCGGCCTGCTTTCCACCAATGGCGTCAACAATCCCTTCTTGCTCGACGGCAAGGCGCCCACCAGCGGCTTTTTGCCTGGCGAGGCCGCGGTCGCGGTCACCATCGAACGCGATGACGCGCCAACAAAGTTATGCCGCATCGAACACTACAATGCGAACAGTGATGCCTATGACTCGCTCATGATTCCCGAAGATGGCGGCGGGATCACCGATTGCGTGCGTGCAGCTCTCAAAGCGGGTGATCCTCGAAGGGTGATCGCACTTTGTCCGCATGCGACCGGCACGCCCAACCACGCCCGTGTCGAGCCTCCGGCGATCAAGCGCGCCCTGGAGAGACAGGACGTGCCGCTCTTGCCCCTCAAACCACAAACAGGACACACTCTCGGCGCCAGCGGCCTTCTGGATGTCGCGTTGCTGACCGCATGCATGAGCGATGGCTGGCTCCCTGCGGTTTTGCCCGGCTTGACGCCGCCCGCGTGTGGTTTGCGCCTCATCGAAGAACCGCTCGGCGTGAAATCGGGTGACCGTGTGATTAAACTCGCCTCCGGCATGGGTGGACACAATGCTGCGGTGTCGCTTGTGGCGGTGTAGAAGCGTAAGGCGAAGGGCTGAGAGCGGAAAGTCACGAGCCATTCAACGATTCTCAACAACCAAGAAGTGTCTCTTTGCCCTTTGCCCTCTGCTCTCCGCTTTCTCACTTGGCACCCGCATTGGATTCGCGACAATCGCGCACCACATGACCCGGCTGCCGCTTTCGATTTCCATCATCTCCCTCAACGAGGAGGCCAATCTCCGCCGCTGTCTCGCCAGCGCGGCGGAACTGGCGCAGGAGATCGTGATCGTCGACTCAGGATCGAAGGATCGCACGGCGGAGATCGCGGCCGAGTTTGGCGCGAAGTTCGTGCATCAGGACTGGCTCGGCTACACCGCGCAGAAAAACCATTGTCTCAACCTGTGCTCGCAGCCGTGGATTCTCGCACTGGACTGCGATGAGGAACTCACGCCTGAGTTGCGCGAATCGATCCAGCGTTTCTTCGAACAAGACGATCATGAAAAATTCGATGGTGCGTGGATGTCCCGCCTCGTCTGGTTCATGGGCCGCTGGATTCGTCACGGCGACTGGTATCCCGACCGCAAGGTGCGTCTCTTCCGTCGTGACAAGAGCCACTGGGCTGCCGAGGGCGGCGGGCAGGTGCATGAGCGGCTCGATGTCGATGGACCATGCACCACGCTGCAAGGTGACCTGCTGCATTACTCCTTCAAAAACATCCAGCACTACCTTGTGAAGCACGTGCAGTACTCGAACGTGTTCTTGCAGACGCAGCAGGGCAAAAATCGCCGCTGGTCGCTGCTGCACACGCTGTTTCGTCCGTGGTGGCGGTTTGTGCGTGCCTACTTCCAAAAACTAGGCTTTCTCGACGGCTTTCCCGGCTTCTGGATTGCGGTGGCGACGGCGTTCTTCGCGTTTGATCGTTATAGCCGCATGTTTGAGGCCGAAGCGGAGGCCAAGTCGAAGCGCGGAGCATGAAGCTTGCGTTGATCCATCCTCAAATCATCCGCAGTACCGGTGTGGAGACCTTCCTCATCGAATTCGCGAAACGCCTCGCCGCCGCAGGACACGAACTCACTTACATCACCTCGCTCACCACGCCGGAGATCGGCGCGGCATTGCCGGGACGCTGGGAGCTGCTGCCACGCATCCGTGGTTCCGCCACGCTGCGCATGTGGCACTTCGGCCGCCTCGCGCCACGTGCTGCGTTGGAAGCGGGCGTGGACCTCAGCATCGGCTTTGGCCGCACCTGCGTGCAGGACATTCATCGCAACGGCACCGGCTGCCATCGTCTCTACGGCAATCTCCTTCCGCTCTGGCAGCGCTACAGCGTGAAGCATCTCTACGAGCTGCATTTGGAACGCCGGTTGTATGCCGGGCGCGAGACGAAGAAGTTCGTCACCAGCTCCGCCCGCGTCACCGCGCAATTGCAGGGCATCTACGGCACCGATGGCGAACGCTACCACGTCCTGCCCCCGCCTGTCGAAACGCAGATCTTCAAACCCGCCGAAAATCGCCCCAACACTCGCGAGCTTCTCTGCCGCAAGCTGCAAACCGATCCCGCGAAGCCTATCCTGCTCTTCATCTCCCTCAGTCATCGCCGCCGCGGACTCGAGCCGCTGCTGGAGGCCATGAAGCAGATCGACGCCACGCTTTGGATCGCCGGCAAAGGACTCGCACCCGCTCATCGTGACTTCATCCAGCGCCACGGCCTCACCGCGAAAATCCGCGCCGTGCCCGTCACCAGCAACCTCGTCGAGCTGTATCAATCCGCTGACTGGTTCGTGCATCCCACGCAATACGACGCCTTCTCCATGACCGTGCTGCAAAGCATGGCCTGCGGCCTGCCCGGCCTCATCTCTGTCATGGACGGTGCCGTCGATCACATCCGCAACGAGGAAAACGGCCTCATGCTCTACCATCCGCAGCAGCGGGAGGAACTCGCCCGCCGCATCCAGGAAGCACTCGCCCTCGGCAGTGAAAAATGGCAGACCCTCTCCAAAGCCGCCCGCGAAACCGTCCTCCCGCTCACATGGGAGCGGCATCTGGAACAGTGGTCAGAACTGATAAGCGCTTGGTGAACGCTTTTTTCTGGCCTTGTCCGGCCAACCCAATCCCCACAGGAAACATCCAACTCGACCTTGGTCCTCATGTTTGTGGGGCATTCATGAGTTCCACAGCTTGAATCAGGCACCAATCCTGCTTTGTGAAGCCTGCCTCCAGCCATGTCCGACGCTCCCCCGCAAAATCTCCGCCAGCACGGTTTCCAAATCCTCGAAGACGACCTGCGTTTCCTCATGGACGCCTTCGCCGCCGTGCTGAAACGCTTGGGTGAGCCGGAACTGGCCGCTTGCCTGCCGTGGATCGGCACCGGAGCGCCGAAGCAGATGACGCGCTCACTCGGCCAGGCCTACTCCATCGCCTTTCAGCTTCTGAACGTCGTCGAAGAACGCGCCGCCTCTCAGGTGCGCCGTCTGCGCGAGAAAAAACTCGGCCCCGAGGCAGAGAAGGGCCTTTGGCCGGACAACTTGAAGCAACTGCGCACACTCGGTCTGAATCAAAACGACATCCTCGCAGCGTTGCGCGAAGTCTGCGTCGAGCCCGTGCTCACCGCGCATCCAACCGAGGCGAAACGCGAGACGGTGCGCGAGCTGCATCGCGAGATTTACAGCCTCATGAACCGTCATGAGAACCCGGCCTACACGCCGCGTGAGCAGGCGCGTCTGCAAGGCCAGCTCCAGACCCAGCTCGAAAATCTCTGGCGCACCGGCGAGATTCACGTCACCCGCCCCAGCATCGAGGCCGAACTGCAAAACGCGCTGCATTACCTGCGCGAAGTGTTCCCCGAGGCGCTCGCCCGCGCCCATGTGCATCTGCGCGAGGCGTGGCAGGCGAACGGCTTTGACCCCGCGCAGATCGACACGCTGCCTCCCCTGCTCCGCTTCGGCTCCTGGATCGGCGGCGACCGCGATGGTCATCCCTTCGTCACCGCGGACATCACGTGGCATGCCCTGCAGGTTATGCGCAAAAACGCCCTGCGTGTGCAGCGTCGCGCGCTCGAATCCCTCGCGAAGCATCTGCCGCTCAGCTCGCTGTTCCAAGCCACGCCGCCACAACTCACCGAACTGATCGCCACGCTCACCGCCCAGCTTCAAAATGAGCCGCACATCGACCTCGCCTACATTTTGGAGCGCAACAAAGAGGAGCCGTGGCGTGCCGCTGTTTACCTCATGCGCGCGAAGGTGCTCCTCGCCGCTGAAAAACCCGGCGCAGCCGCCGCTTACCTTCAACCGCGGGAACTCCGCGCCGATCTCGACACGCTCGCGCAAACCTTGCTCGATGTCGGGGCCAAATCCGTCGTGGAAGAGTTGATCGTGCCCATCCGTCGTAATCTGACCGCCTTCGGCTTTCATTCCGCCGCGCTCGACGTGCGCCAGAATTCCGCGTTTCACGAGAAAGCACTCGATCAACTGCTTCGCGCCGCCGGATTGCTCGACGAAGGTTCCTTCATCGACTGGAGCGTCGAAAAGAAGCGTGAGCTGCTCGACCGCGAACTCGCCTCGCCGCGCCCCTTCCTCTCGCCCGGCATCTCCGCCGGCCCCGAAGCCGACACCGTCCTCGCCTGCCATCGCGTTCTCGCCGATCATCGCAAACAATTCGGCAACGCCGGCCTCGGCTCGCTCATCGTGTCGATGACCAGGCGCGTCGAAGACCTCCTGATCGTTTATCTCCTCGCCCGTGAAGCCGGATTGATGGAGTGGACGGCGGAAGGACTCGTCTGCCCGCTGCCGGTCGTTCCGCTGTTTGAAACCATGGGCGACCTCGAAGCCGGACCCGGCATCGTCGAGGCCTTCCTCGCGCATCCGGTCACGCAGCGCAGCCTCAAGATGCAGAGCAACGGCGGCACGCCGGTGTTCCAGATGATGGTCGGCTACTCCGACTCGAACAAGGACTGCGGCATCGTCGCGAGCCAGTGCGCGCTGCATCGTGCGCAGCGTGAGTTGTCAGACACGATTCATCGTCACGGAGCACGTCCCATCTTCTTCCACGGCCGCGGCGGCACCGTCGGCCGTGGTGCGGGGCCGACGCATTGGTTCATGGAGGCGCTGCCGCATGGATCACTCAGCGGCGGCATGCGCATGACCGAGCAGGGTGAAACGATCGCGCAGAAATACGCGCACATCGGCTCCGCCGTTTACAACGCCGAGCTTCTCATCGCCTCCGCCACCGCGGCGACTGCGCGTCATCGCAGCACCGAGTCGCGCGCGCATCCCGCGCTCGAACCGCTCTTCGATAAACTCGCCGCCGACAGCCGCGATGCGTATCGCGCCTTCCTGCACGCGCCGGACTTCATGAAGTTCTACCGCCAGGCCACGCCGATCGACGCGCTCGAGAACTCGCGTATCGGATCCCGCCCCGCCCGCCGCACCGGACAGGCCTCTCTGGATGACCTCCGCGCCATTCCGTGGGTGTTTTCATGGACGCAGTCACGCTTCTACCTTCCCGGCTGGTTCGGCGCAGGCAGCGCCTTGCAGAAACTCAAGACCGACGATCCCAAGAGCTACCAAACACTCGCCGCCGCGATCCCTGGCTCCGCCTTCCTCCGCTACGTGCTCACGAACATCGAAAGCTCGCTCGTCAGCGCCAACACCGGCCTCATGCGCGCTTATGCAGGACTCGTCGAAGACACCGCAGTCCGTGATCGCTTCCTGAACACCATCCTCGTCGAATACGAGGCCACACGCGGCATCATCGACGAACTGTTCCAAGGCACCTTCGAATCCCGCCGCCCGCGTCTCGCCTACACACTGAACATTCGCGAAGAACCGCTCAAAGTGCTCCACCAGCAGCAGATCACCCTGTTGCGTGAGTGGCGCGCGCTCGTTGCCGCCGACAAAACCGAAGCCGCCGACGCGATGATCTCCGATCTGTTGATCTCCATCAACGCCATCGCTTCAGGATTGAGGACAACGGGATAGGATGACGAAACCAGAATGGCGAATGACGAAGCCCGAAGAGGTTGGCATTCGTCATTCCTCATTCTGGTTTCGTCATTGTCTTCCCCGATACTCACCCGGCGCCACGCCCACCCAGCGCTTGAACACACGCGAAAAGATCGCCCCGTTCGCGTAACCGACGTTCGCGGCGACGACCTCCAGCTTGTCATTCCCGGCTTCGAGGAATCGCCGAGCCTGCTCCATGCGCAGACAGGTGAGGTGCTGCATCGGACTGCGGCCGAGTTCCTTCATGCACAGCCGTCGCAGATGCTCCGGGCTGCAATGACTCCGATGCGCCAGTTCGGCGAGCGTCCAGTCGCGCCGCAAATCCTGCTCCACATCGGCCCAGAGCTTCGCCACACGCGGCTCCTTGCTCCGCCACGGCTGCGCGATGCGGCGGATGGTGCCGTGCAGCAACTCAAGCCAGTGATGCAGCATGCGCGGCTCTTTTTCGCCCGCCCATTCGGCACGCAGACCGCTGATGATGCGGGCGATCTCCCCGGCATGCGCCACTGGCATCACCGGCGAGGCCGCGCCGACCACCGGCGTGACAAAACTCGGTTCATCGTAGCGCACCCACGCAAAGCACCAGCGCTCGCGCCCCTTTGCCTCGAACGCATTCAACACGCGTGGTGGTGCGAGACACACCATGCCCGGCTTCACCCGCTGCCAGCGCCCATCGAGCAGGATCGATCCCTCACCGCTCACGCACGCGAGCACAAAACTTCCCTCGGGCTTCATCCGTACGCGCCGATACGGCGGCAAAGTCTCATCCATGCCAAGCCGGGCGATGCGATGCGTGCTCATCTCCACGCATTCCCGCGCCTCCACAACCCAACGGCGTGTCTTCGGACCGTCGATGGTGGTTTCGTGAAGGTCAGTTTCAGTGGACATATGAGATAGGGAATGCCTTCCAACCGCTGATATGACGCTAATTTGACGCTGATTCCAGAAGTTCGTCATTAGCGTCTCATCAGCGTCCGATTAGCGGTTAAAACCGCTGCCTGAATCAATGAGACGATATTCACAGGTGCATTTCGGGCATGACACCGTGCATGCGATCCTGCTAGCCTCCGCCGACCATCCTCGTTAATCCAACCATGAAGCCAATCCTCGCACTTCTACTAACCTCGGCCGCGCTCCACGCGGAACCCGTCTCCCTCTTCGACGGCAAAACCCTCGACGGCTGGGACTATGATCCCAAAATCTGGCGTGTGGAGGACGGCATGATCACCGGCGGCTCCACGACGGAGAAGATCAAGGAGAACCACTTCATCTGCACGAAGAAGAGCTACCAGAACTTCGAGCTGAAACTCAAGATCAAGGTCAGCGGTGATCCGAAGACCGGCATGCTCAACAGCGGCATCCAGATCCGCAGCCTGCGCGTGCCCGGCGGCGCGCACATGACCGGCTATCAGGTCGATTGCGGTGCGGGCTGGTTCGGCAAGATCTACGACGAGTTCCGCCGCAACAAGGTCATCTGGGCGCCCACGCCTGACCAGCAGGCCGCGCTCGACAAGGCGATCGACGTCTTCGGCTGGAACGAATATCGCATCCGCGCCGAAGGCACGCGCATCCAGACCTGGATCAACGGCGTGCACTGCATCGACTACACCGAAGAGGACAAGAACATCGCGCTCGACGGCCTCATCGGCCCGCAGGTTCACAGCGGCGGCGTTTGCCTCGTGCAGGTCAAAGACGTGACCATTGAAGAACTGCCGCCCACACCGAATGCGCCCACGTGGGAATCGCTCGGCGGTGTCGATGCTGCGCGCAAACTCGTCGCTCCGCCGCCGAAGCCCAAGCCGCAGGCGGATGCTGCCAAGCCGAAGCGCGACATCAGCTACAACAACGTGCAGGGCACCGCGCTGACCGCCGAGGAGCAGTTGAAGAAGTTTCATCTGCCCGAGGGCTACGAGATCGAACTAGTCGTCAAAGAGAGCGACGGCATCGGCAAGTTCATCAGCGTTTACTTTGATCAGCGAGGTCGAATGTGGACGCAGACCGCGCTGGAGTATCCCGTCGATGCGAATGAAAACCCAGCCGCTGCCGAGGCGGTGTATGCGGCGAAGGGCAAGGACAAGGTGCTCGTCTATCCGCGGGAGTCGGTGAATGCGCCGATTCCCGCGGGTGGACTCACCAATCCGACCGTTTTCGCCGACGGCCTCGCCATTCCGCTCGGCATCCTGCCGTGGGGCGCGGGCGATTCCTGCTACGCGTTGCACGGTCACGACCTGCTCCTGCTCAAAGACACCAATGGCGATGGCAAATCGGACAAGCGCGAGGTCATCCTCACCGGCTTTGGCGTGCAGGACTCGCATCTCTTTCCGCATCAGTTCACGCGCGCGCCCGGAGGTTGGATCTGGATGGCGCAGGGCCTCTTCAACAACAGCAAGGTCCACAAGCCCGGCAGCACCGACGAGATCGACTGGCCCAAGTGCTCCATGGCGCGCATGCGGCCCGACGGCAGCGAATTCGAAGTCGCCAGCACCGGCCCGAACAACATCTGGGGCCTCGTCATGACCGGCGAAGGCGAGACCTTCATCCAGGAAGCGAATGACTACGGCTACCCCGTCATGCCCTTCCACGAATACGCCTACTACCCCGGCGGCATGGCGGGCCTGCGCAAGAGCTACCAGCCCGAGTTTCCGCCCGCCGCCGAGTTCCGCATGGGCGGCACCGGCTTGAGCGGCCTCGCGCTCGGCGAGGGTGACTTCCGCAAACTCACGCCCACCGCCAAGGCCGACGACCTCTGCATGTTCGTCGCCAATCCGATCATCTCAAAGATTCAAACCATCGCCATGCATCGCGACGGTCCGTATTGGAATCTCGAACAGGCCGCCGACCTCATCACCTGCGACGATCCCTTCTTCCGCCCCGTCGCCATGACCAACGGCCCCGACGGCTGCATCTACATCGTCGATTGGTACAACAAGATCATCTCCCACAACGAGGTGCCGCGAAACCATCCCGACCGCGACAAGACACGCGGCCGCATCTGGCGGGTGAAGCCGAAAGCGAACCCACTGACACAAGTGCCCGACATGTCGGCCATGCCTACCGATGCCATGCTCGATTACCTCGAAAGCCCAAGCGGCTGGGCGCAGGACGTCGCCACCCATATCCTCGCAGATCGGAAAGCTGTCGAACACGTCGAAACCCTCAAGACGCTCGTCAACGATGAGAACAAAAACACCGCAACCCGTGTCCACGCGCTGTGGGCGTGGGAGGAACTCGGTGGTGCCGACACCAAGCCGCTGGCGCTGATGTTGAAGAATGAAGACAAAGTGATCAGACGCGAAGCTGCGCGGGCCATGTCCTCATTTGCCAAGGACGTTGGAGCGGAGAACGTCGCTTACTTTCTCAAGCCCTTCGTGAACGATCCCGATGCCGATGTTCGCCGCGCAGCGATCAACAGCTTGGGCAGCATCAAGCAGCCCAACAATTCAGTCATCGACCTTCTGATCTCCTTTGCGAAACCCAGCCTCCCCGGCCCCACCATCCAATCGTCCCGCGGCCCGGCTCGAGTTCCGGTGCGTGAGGCTTACGACCGCGAGTTCGAGCGCTTTCTCGTTCGCATGTTCCTGGAGCGTCATCCGGATGTCGTCGCGAAGTTCCTCGACTCCGACGCTGCCGCCAAACTGCCCGTCGAAGCCCGCGTGCTCGCCTCGCTCGCGTTGGAGCCGAAAGCGAGCGCCGCACGCGTCGCGAAACTGCTCCCGCAGCTCGACCGCGCCCCGAATGACGAAGAACTTCTACGTCTCGCCCAGTTCCCGAACGAACCCGGCGTGGACGATGCCTTGAAGGCCCTGCTCTCGAATGAGAAATCCCGCGCCAGCGTCGCCGAGAAGCTGCTCGCGCAGCGCACAGCGCTCGATGCCGCGAAGATCGCACCGTTGCTCACCGATGCGGCCCAAGCGATGCTCGGCACCTCACCGCAACTCGCGCTGCAACTCATCGGTGGCTTTCAACTCACGAGTTTGGAGGGCGAGCTTGTGGCCAAGGCAAAAATCAAGGCTAGTGCGGATCTACTTCGTACGCTTCGTGATCTCCACAGCGGTGAATCCGAACTCTTCGCCACGATCGCCAAATCCGACCCCGATCCCCTCACCCGCGATGCAGCGCTCGAAGCCCTCGCCGCTTCCCGCGCTCCCGATGCCACGGCGCGTCTGCTCACACTCTATCCCGAACTCACGCCCGGCCAGCGCAAGGCAGCGCTGAACACCGTTTCCAGCACGAAGGCAGGAGCGAAGACCATCGTCACCGCCTTGCTCGACAAAACGCTCCCACAAGCCGATCTCGACGGCCCCACGGTCGAACGTCTCGCCACCGTGCTCGGTGATGATCCTGCGTTGGAGAAACTTCAGCAGCAGCTCGGCGGCGTGTTCCGCGAGGTGCTGTTGTTCGACGGTCAGGAAACCGCGTGGACGGATTCGAAGATCACGCTCGACGGCCCCTTCACCGTCGAGACCTGGGTGCGCCTCGCGCCGAACATCGGCAATCAGGATGATATCCTCGGCGCGCCCGGCGGACCTGAGATGAATTTCTTCGGCTCCAAGTTCCGCGTCTTTGCCGGTCCCCAGCTTCATGATGTCGCCGTCGCCACCAAGCCCATGACACCCGATTTATGGACCCACATCGCCGTCACACGCGATGCGAAGGGCATCATCCGCATCTACCAAAACGGCGAACTCGATGCCACAGCCAGCAAACCCGCGCCTGCCAAATGGGAAAACTGCCGCATCGGCTGGAGCGGACCGAAAGGCGGAACTGAAGGCGTGATGACCGAATTCCGCGTGTGGAATCGCGCACGCACACCGCAGGAGATCCGCGCCAACTTCGACCGCATCCTCGAATCCGCCGAAGGCATGACGCGTTACGATTCCAAATGGGGCAAGCCGGGCAAAGGTGCCCGCATCGCCAAGACCATCGACACGCCGCCACTGCTCACCGAGGAACAGGCCAAGGCGCTCGATACGAAGTTCACCAAATACCTCGCCCTCGCCCCGAAAGGCAACGCGGCGAACGGCAAGGTGCTTAGCGCCCTCTGCATGGCCTGTCATCAGATAGGTGCCGCCGGCGGTCAGATCGGCCCGAACCTCAGCGGTGCAGGCGCGATGGGACTCGAAGGCGTGCTGCGCAACATTTTGACGCCCAACGCCGCCATGGAAGCCGGCTACCGCATCTTCCGCGTCGAAATGAAGAACGGCGACCTCATCGACGCCTTCTTCGTCAGCGAGGACAAGGACGCCACCATCATCCGCCAGCCCGGTTTGCCCGACCGCCGCCTCACCAAAGCCGACATCCGTAGCACCAAGTTCATCCGCCGCAGCCTGATGCCGGAAGGTTTGCTCGACGCGTTGCAGGATCAGCAGGTGGCCGATCTGCTCGCGTATTTGATGACGCTGAAGGGTTAAACCACTCGGACGCGAAGAGACGCTCTTTTTTGCCGCAGAGAGGCAAAGGAGCAGAGGTGGCAGAGTTTTTTATTCTCTGCGTCCTCTGCCTCTCCGCACCTCTGCGGTTAATCCGAGTGTGGTAAACCACGACCAAACGGCTCATCGCACTCTTGACCTGTGGCTGGGTGCGTTCGAATTCGAGTCATGATCGAAACGCCGCCCTCCTTCGCCTGCACCGACGCCATCGCCGCACACCTCCGGCTTCTGCGCGACAGCCACCAGCAAGTCACGGGTCATCCGCTCGTCGATGCAAGCTGGGCGGACCTCGATGGCGAAGCGCTTTGCGCGGCCTTTTGGAATGCGGATGCGGTGATCGCCTCGCACGGCGTTGAAGACGATCCAGTGCTGAACTATGGCAATCGTCGTGCGCTCGAACTCTGGGAGGCCGACTGGCCTGCCTTCACCTCGATGCCATCACGGCTGACCGCAGAACCCATCCGCCGTGAAGAGCGTGCCAACATGCTCGCACGAGTCACCCGCGACGGCTTCATCGACGACTACGCAGGCGTTCGCATCTCGACCAAGGGCACCCGGTTCAAGATCCACCGCGCCACGGTCTGGACGGTTCGAGACGAGGCTGGCGTCCGTCGTGGGCAGGCAGTGGTCTTTTCTGATTGGTCGCCTCTGTAGCCGGCTTGCCAAGTCCGACACGAAAATCGCGAGACTTGGTACGTGACGAACCTTGACGGTCGCATCCCTTCGCCGAAAGCATGGCAAATGCTTTCATCACAGGAACCCGCCGCCCCCAAGCCCGCCACACCGGTCGATTTGGAGATCAAAGACGCCCAGCTCATCTTTAACCATGTCTGGAAGCAGCTCGAAGCCGACTACGGCCGCGAAAAACTGCGCTTCCCGAAGGAACTGATCCTGCTCGGTGGCGCGCCGGGCGCGGGCAAGGGCACGAACACGGACTTCATCCGCAAGGTGCGCGGCATTGATGCGCAGCCCATCGTCGTCAGCGCCCTGCTCGACACGCCCGAAGCGCGAGCCATCAAAGCTCAAGGAGGCATGGTGGGTGATCGCGAGGTTGTGGGCATCCTCATGCGCAAGCTGCTGGAGCCCCAGCAGCAAAACGGCGCCATCCTCGACGGCTTCCCGCGCACGAAGGTGCAGGTGGAATGTCTCAAGATGCTTTTCGACAAGATGGTGCGCCTGCGCCGTGACTTCCTCGACACACCGGACGCCGCGTACTTCAAGCAACCGATCTTCCACATCATGGTGCTCTTTGTGGACGAGGCCGAAAGCATCGCGCGACAGCTCAAGCGCGGCCAGGAAGTGCTGGCCCACAACGCGGAAGTGCGCAGCTCCGGCCTCGGCGAGCTGTGGGAGGAACGCGCCACCGACTTCGATCCCGCGCTGGCGCGGAATCGCTACAAGGTCTTCAAAGAGAAGACCTACGACGCGCTCGTCTCGCTGAAGGAGATCTTCCACTACCACTTCATCAATGCGCAGGTGCCGCTGGAGGTGGTGCAGGAAAACATCATCAAGGAGCTCGAATACCAAAGCTCCCTGGAGCTCGATCCGCGCACCTTCGACCTTCTGCGCAAGCTCCCGCTCGCCAGCGAGATCATCCGCCACGCCCGGCAGGACCTCGTGCGCCGCCTGGATGCCTACAAGGTCGAAAAGCCTGATCTCATGCAGGCCGTCGTTAGCTTCATCGAGAAAAAGATGATGCCCATCATCGTCCGCCACGCCATCTCTGGCCGCGCCGACATCAACACTGAAGACAAACTCTTCCACGATCCCGAGGCGCTGGCCATCCTCATCGACATCTTCTCCGAACGCGGCTTCCACGCCAAGACTGACCTCCACGTCATCGAGATCCCCGACCGCTTCGATCTTCAAACCGGCAAGATCGAATGCCGGAAGAAGAAAGTCTTCCGCATCGGCATCCAGTTCAAAGGTTCGGAGATTCGACGCGGATGATTGGTCATGTCCCCTTCCCGCCTTGATTTCCACCTGCAAGCGCGTGCCAGCGGCTCGCGGGCGCGTGCGGCGACGTTTCGGACGTTGCATGGGGTGATCCAGACGCCGCTGTTCATGCCGGTGGGCACGCAGGCGACGGTGAAGGCGCAGACGCCGGAGTCGCTGGCGGCTTCGGGATCGCAGATTTTGCTGGCGAACACCTACCATCTGCTGCTGAGGCCGGGACCCGAGGTGTTTGAGAAGATGGGCGGCATTCATCGCTTCATGAAATGGCCCGGTTCGGTGCTCACGGACTCGGGTGGTTATCAAATCTTCTCGCTGCCGCATTCGCGGTCGATGACGGAGAAGGGAGCGGTGTTTCAAAGCTATGTCGATAACCGCCGCATCCTGCTGAGCCCGGAGTTGAGTATTCAAACGCAGCGCAGCATCGGCAGCGACATCATGATGGTGCTCGACCAGTGCATCCCGAGCACCGCCGATGAAAAAACGGCGCGGAAGGCCCTGCAGGTCACGCAACGCTGGGCCGCCCGCAGTCTCGCGGCACGCGAGGACTCGCCGCAGTCGCTTTTCGCCATTGTGCAGGGCGCGTTGTATCCGCATTTGCGGAAGGAAAGCGCCACCGGGTTGGTCACGATGCCGTTTGATGGCTTCGCCATCGGCGGACTGGCGGTGGGCGAGGAAAAACACCAGCGCGAGGACGTGTGCGAGTTCACCGCCGCGCTGCTGCCGGAGGACCGGCCGCGTTATCTGATGGGCGTGGGCATGCCGATCGACCTGCTGGAGGCCGTGCATCGCGGGATGGACATGTTTGACTGCATCATCCCCACGCAGGTGGCGAAACGCGGCACCGCCTTTACCTCGCGCGGCATCGTCGAACTGCGGCGCAGCGTTTACAAGTTCGCCGACGCACCGCTGGATGCCGCCTGCACCTGCCCGGTGTGCGCCACGCACTCGCGGGCCTACCTGCATCATCTCACGAAGACGCAGGAGACGCTCGGCTGGATGCTCATTGGCCAGCACAACATTCACTTCTACCACCAGCTCATGCGCGAGATCCGCGCAAGCATTCTCGAAGACCGCTTCCTGCCGCTCTATCACGAGAAACGTGCCATACTCGCAGAGGAAGACCTCGATCATCCCGTGAAGCCGCCGAAACGCGGCACCACGACCTCCGTCAGTGAGATGGGCCACTATGAGTTGCATGGCTCCTCGATACGCGTGCTCGATTCCGGCGAAGTCATCCCGGCCGCGATTCAGAACAGCCTTCCAGAACTCACCAAGCTGATTCACGAGAAGACAGATGAACCGCTCATCGTCTGGGATGTCGGACTTGGTGCCGGGGCTGCCGCGATCTCTGCCATTCTCGCATATGAGGCCGCGGCGCAGAAACATTCGGTGCGGCCGATGCACATCGTCAGCATCGCAAACGATCTCGACGCGCTAAGGCTGGCCCTCAGTCACAAGAAAATCTTCCCCTGGCTCCGTCACGGCGCGGCAGACACGCTGCTGCATCGCGGGGCGTGGAAATCACGGTTCTGCAAAGGACTGGGCTGGTCCCTTGTGAAAGAAGAAAAGCCGCCAAAACCGGATTTGATCCTGCGAACCGATGTTCCGGGCAAGCAGCTCGATTTGAGCGGGCATCCATGCCCGGTCGTCGAGTTAGGCGACTGAAAGTGGTCCGCACAGTCCTCTGTGCGGGGCGCGGAAGTCTCCCGATTTGCATTTATCCATGCCATTGGCGAAGAACAAAGCTTTCGATGACGAGGGAATCATCTTCTTTGCGGAGCGTCGCACAGGGAACTGTGCGGACCACTTTGATGACGCTCTTGCGTCATCGCCGGGCCACCGCTAGTCATGCGGCCCTCATGTCCACCATCGTTGTCACCCAGAAAAACGGCGTCGCGTGTCTCGGCGCCGACACGCTCAGTTGTCTTGGCTCGCTGCGTCAGAAGGCGCAGCATGTCGTCAACAAAACCAAGATAACCAAGGTCGGCGACACCTTCATCGGCCTCACCGGCACGTCAGCGAGCCTTGTGGTGATGAACAGCTACTTTTCGAATCCCGAGCGTCCGCGCGATTTTTCCTCATGCGAGACGATCTTCGAGACCTTCCGTCATGCGCACCACTGGTTGAAGGCCGAGTACTTCATGGCCGCGATGCCCGACAAGGGTGAGGAGTACGAAACGACACAGTTTTACGGCCTGATGGCGAATCCGCACGGCATCTTTGCGATCTACTCGTATCGTTCGGCGCAGCAGTTCCACAAGTTCTGGGCCGCAGGCTCGGGTCGCGATTATGCACTCGGCGCAATGACGGCTGCGTATGACAAAGGCAAAACCGCAGAGGAAATCGCCCGAATCGGTCTCGAAGCCGCCGCCGAGTTCGACAGCGCCACCAGCGCGCCTTTTGAGATTCACAACGTGCCGCTGCTTTCCGCTGCAAAACCGAAAACCAAGCGCAAGAAATAGGTTTCTTCGTCCTTCTTCTCCGCCCCAACCATGAAGCGTCTCTTCCTTCCTCTCCTCGCAGTCGGTTCCGTGCTTGCCGACGGCCCCAAGGACAATCAAGCCGACAACGTGCGCCCGGTGCCGCCTCCGGGTGTGGCCGTTCCCGATGCGGATCGTGCACGGTTGACGGAAGGATTGAAGAAACTGCGCGCTGCCATCGATGAGGCGGCCAAAGCGCAGGTGAAGAACCCGATGCTCGCCGATCTGCTGCCCGACATCGAGATCTATCACAAAGCGGTCGATTGGGCGCTGCGCTACAACGAAGTTCACAAGCTGCCGGAACTCAAAAGCGCCGACGAATTGATCGCGGAAGGCTTGCAACGCGCCGAGGCATTCAAAACCGGCCAGGCGCCGTGGACGAAGCAGAAGGGGCTCGTCGTGCGCGCGTATCGCTCGAAGATCGATGGCTCTGTTCAGCCCTACGGCATGGTGATTCCCGAGAGTTATGCCGGCGCTCCTGCACGCCTCGACATCTGGTGCCATGGACGCGGTGAGACGCTGAGCGAGCTTTCCTTTCTCGATCAGCGCCGCAAAACCGTCGGCCAGATCGCGCCCAAAGGGGCGCTCGTGCTGCATCCGTATGGCCGTTACTGCTGCGCGAACAAGTTCGCGGGCGAGATTGATCTGCTCGAAGCGATCGATCACGCGAACAAGTTTTACGCCATCGACGAAGACCGTGTCATCGTGCGCGGATTCAGCATGGGCGGAGCGGCGGCATGGCAGTTCGCGGTCAACTACGCGGAAAAATGGTGCGCCGCGAATCCGGGTGCCGGGTTCTCCGAGACGCCGGAATTCCTCGGCGGTTTCCAAAACGAAGACGTCAGTGGTGCACCGTGGTATCAGAAGAAGCTCTGGCACTGGTACAACGCCACGGACAACGCCCTGAACCTCGAAAACTGCCCGACGGTGGCCTACAGCGGCGAGATCGACAAACAGAAGCAGGCCGCTGATATAATGGAACAGGCGCTGCGCGGCGAGAATGTGGACCTGCTGCACATCATCGGGCCGCAGACGGCTCATAAGATTCACCCTGACTCGCTGATCGAGATCGAAAAGCGCCTCGCCAGCATCGCGGCCATGGGCCGCGTGCGTGCGCCGACCGAAGTGCATCTCTCCACGTGGTTCCTGCGCTACAACCGCATGCACTGGATCGTCGTGGACCGGCTTGAGGAACATTGGGAGCGCGGACGCATTCACGCACGTGTCACCGGCCTGTCGGAGGTCACTATCAAGCTGCAGAACATCAAAGCTTTCACAATCGACATGCCCAGCGGCCACTGCCCGCTTTCGCTGCTGCGCAAGCCCACCGTGATCATCGACGGTCAGCCGATGGAAGTCACACGACCACGTCTCGATCGCTCGTGGCTGGTGCATTTTGAACTCAAGAACAGCAAATGGGTGCAGTCACTTGGCAACGAGGACGAAGGAAAGCTCGTGAAAAAGCACGGCCTGTCAGGACCCATCGACGACGCGTTCATGGAAACATTTCTCGTCGTGAAGCCCACGAAGGCCGGCTGGAGCGAGAAGGTGGACGCGTGGGCCAAGGCTGAACTCGAACGAGCGCAGTTCGAGTGGCGGCGTCAGTTCCGCGGCGATGCTCCGACGAAGGACGACTCCGCGATCAACGACGCCGACATCGCCGCGAACAATCTCGTGCTGTGGGGCGATCCGCAGAGCAATGCCGTGTTGGCGAAGATCGCCGACAAGCTGCCGATCCAGTGGTCGAAGGACAAGCTCGTCGCCAACGGCAAGACCTACGACGCCACGACCAACGCGCCGATCCTCATTTACCCAAATCCGCTCAATCCGGCGAAGTATGTCGTCATCAACAGCAGCTTCACGTATCGCGAATACGATTACCTCAACAACGCCCGTCAGGTGGCCAAGCTGCCGGACTGGGCCGTGGTCGATCTCACGAAGCCGAAGACCAGCCAGGCTCCTGGTGGCATCGCGGATGCCGGGTTCTTCGACGAAACCTGGCAGTGGAAGCCCGCGCCTGCGGCGAAGTGAGCCATGCAGCGTACGCTTGGTCTTTTCGCCCTTCTGTGCCTGGCCCAATGCGTCAGCGTGCATACGGCGAAGGTTGAAACCGCGTTCACCAACAGCCTCGGCATGCCGTTTGTGCGTGTGCCAAGTCTCGGCGTGCTGGTGTGTCGCTTTGAGACTCGGGTGAAGGATTATCAATCCTTCGCCACCGCGACGAACACGGAGTGGCAGAAACCGGATTTCCCGCAGACGCCTCGTCATCCAGCGGTGAATGTGAGTTTCACGGAAGCGAAAGCCTTCTGCGAGTGGTTGGGCAGGAAGGAAGGGCGCAAGTATCGCCTGCTCACCGATGCGGAGTGGAGCACGCTGGCTGGTTTGAAGGAAAAGCCGGATGTCTCGCCCATGCTGCAACCACCGAGCACCGGTCATTACCACTGGGGCACACGACCCCTCGCAGGAGATGTCGGCAACTTCTGCGACAAGGCCTTCGGACGGAAATATCACGCCAGCTACGACACACAGTGGCTGACGATCAACGACGGCTACTCCGCCACCGCGCCCGTGGGCCATTTCCCCGCGGATGCAAACGGTCTCTTTGACTTCGCTGGCAACGTTTGGGAGTGGGTCGATGGCTGGTATGATCCGCCAAAGAACACCCTGCGTATCGTGCGTGGCGGCGCCTTCCGCACCGGTGGGGAAAAACGCCTCCTCGCCTCCTTCCGTGGCCCGGATCCTTACCACATCCATCTCGACAGCGTGGGATTCAGGATCGTGTGTGAGAAGGAGTGAAGCGAAACACGCAGCAGGTTTAACAAGAGAGAACGGAGGCAACAGAGAATGAAAGCATCCGTCTCTGTTCTCTTTGTTATCTCCTGTTTAAAGGAAACTCACGCCACCAGCGGTGGCTGCATGTCGAACGCCGGGATGCGGGTGCAGACGCGGCGGCCGTCGGGTGTGGTGCCGAAGAACGACCCCGTCGCCGTGCTCTCGGACTTGATGACATGATAGGAGTTGTAGCTGAACGTTTCGCCCGGCGAGAGATTCGGAAACTGGCCGACCACGCCGTCGCCCTCGACGACCATCGTGTCGCCGTCCGTGTCACGCACGATCCACTTGCGGCCAAAGATGCGCACCGTCTCGTCGGAGGCGTTGTGGATCGAGAGGTGATAGACAAACGGGTGAGGCCGGTCCGGAGGCGCGGGGCGCGTGGGATCGTAGGCGATGCTGTCCACCGTGACGGTGAGGCCAGGCAGGGGGTCGAATTGCATGAGCCATCTTAAGCGCAAAACCAAAACTTGAAACCTGAATCCTGAAACCTGACACTCCCGGCCATGCCATCCCCTCCCGTCGTTCTCACCATCGCAGGCTCGGATTCGTCTGCCGGTGCGGGAGTGCAGGCGGACTTGAAGGCGATCTCCGCGCTCGGCGGCTACGGGTTGAATGCACTGACCAGCGTGGTGTCGGAAACGCCCGGAATTGTGTCGAAGGTGCGGCTGCTGGACGCGGAGTTCATTGCGGATCAGATGCGCGTGCTGTTCGCCGGCTTTCCCATCGCCGCGGCGAAGACCGGCATGCTCGGCGGCACGGATCAGGTGCGGGCGGTGGTGGAAACGTGGAAGCAACTTGGCCATGGCCGCATCCCGCTGGTGGTCGATCCGGTCATGGTGGCGACGAGCGGCGGGCGTTTGCTGGAAGACGCCGCGGTGCGCACGCTGATCGACGAACTGCTGCCGCTGGCGACCTTGATCACACCGAACATGGACGAGGCCAAGGTGCTATGGGAGCGCGAGGTCAGCACGCTGGACGACATGGAAGCCTGTGCCCGTGAGTTGAGCGCCCGTTTCGACGCGGCAGTGCTGGTGAAAGGCGGACATCTTCAGGGCGATGCGGCGGATGTGCTCCACCACGACGGAGAAATCTTCTGGCACACCGCCCCACGCACGCCGGGCGTACACACCCACGGCACCGGCTGCACCTTTTCCGCGGCGATTGCCACGGGCCTGGCCCATGAAATGGGGCTAAATGAGGCCGTGGCGGAGGCGAAGCAGTTCGTCAGCCGCGCCATCGCGCAACATTTCACCTGGCAAAGTGCTGGCGCTGGTGTCGTACATGCTCTCAATCATCTCCAGCAAACCGACGCATGAGACGACTGGCCATCATCCTGACCTTCAGCACCTCCGTTTTCGCCGCCAGCGCACCGGAGTCGAAGGCCATCAGCCAGGCTGGGATCCAGACAGCGTTCCGCATCCTGCAGAAGGAGTACATCCGCAGCAACGACCTCACGTTTGATGAACTCAACCGCGCCGCGCTCACCGGCTTGCTGCAACGTCTCGACTTCGGCGCGGAACTCATCCCACGGAAGCTCGAAGACGTTCCCAACGCGCTCAAAGGCGTGCAGGCGGAGCTTCTCACGCCGCAGACGGCCTACCTGCGCCCGCAGGCCTTCACCGAGCGCGAAACCGGTGAAATGGAGCAGAATCTGAAAAAGTTCAGCGAGAGCAAGGTCACGCATCTTGTCCTCGATTTGCGCACGCCGTCACCTCCGGGTGATTTCAACGTTGCCGCGAGCATGCTGAGCCTCTTCGTGCCCAAGGGAGAGGTGCTGTTCAAGATGAAGCAGATGGGCCAGACCGCGACGGAGGCCGAGATGAATCACCGTGATCCGGTCTGGACGCAGCCGCTGCTCGTTTTGATCGACAATGAGACCAACAACCTCGGCGAGACCATCGCCGCCGTGCTGCGGCAACGAAAGCAGGCGCTGCTCATCGGCTCTGCCACGCGTGGCGGCGCTGTGCGTTATGAAACGGTGCCGGTGGATGCCGAATGGTCGCTGCGCTTCGCCCGTGCCGAGGTCTTGCTGGCCGACGACAGCTCCGTCTTTCAAAAGGGCCTCAAACCGGACTTCCCGGTGAGTTTGAACACGACCATCAAGCACCAGGCTTTCGAGGCCAGCCTCGAAAAGAACGTCCAAAGCGTCGTCACGGACCAGCCGCGCAAACGCTTCAATGAAGCGGCGCTCGTGGCGCATCAAAACCCGGAGCTTGATGCCTACATCCGCCGTTCAGCCGGAGAGTCCCTGCCTGAAGACGCTCCGAAGGCGAACGACACGGTGATTCAACGCGCTCTGGACCTCATCACCACACGCAGCGTGTTTGAGGGCGCCAGGATCAACTGGAAACCCAAGACACCTGCGGGCAACGAGCCCGTCCGCAAAGCCATTCCCGTCAAGTGATGGAGATTCCGGACAAGATCGAAGCCATCGTCACGATCCGCACGGTGCTGAGCCCGCGCACCTGCCAAGCCGTGCTGCCAAACGGAAAGATGATTTTTGGATTCATTGCCAAAGCGCTCGCGGATTTCCCCCTGCATGAAGGCGGAAACGTGCGCGTGCGGATGGACGTGGCGGATTTCTCTCGCGGTGAGATGCTGGAGGCGCTGTGAGTCGTGAGACAGGCTGCCAGCCTGTCAGGACGCGACCAAAACAGGCTGGCAGCCCGTTTCACGTTCACGGCTTCAGCCAGTATTCGAAGAACCGGTAGATCTGCTCGTTCGACTCCTCGTTGGGATCGTGTTTTTCGCGATTCGTCATCGCCACGCGACCCGTGAAGCCGAGGAACTTGTTCACCTCGATGGCGTGATTGAGGGCGATCCAGCGTTTCGGTGGATCTTCCGCGCCACCGGAGACGAGAAAGGGGCGCGGAGCCATCAGCGCGTGCAGTTCCTGCAGATCATGACCTTTTTCGATGAGTACCTTGTAGGCGCCGGTGCGCGGGCTCTCAGCGCTCACGAGGCCCGGCTTGCGCGTCATGGTGGGATCGAGTCCCAGATACCACGGTTCCTGGTAATTGATACTGCCGCGCGTTTCGTCAAAGACGATGCCCGGATCACTCCACGCTGCGCAGGCATACTTTTCCCACAAGCACGAACCGAACAGCGACCATTTCCCGCCATACGAGTGCCCCACGATGCCGATGCGCGCGGAGTCCACCTCCGGCTGCGAAGCGAGCGCATTCCACATGTTCGCGCAGATGTAGCCGAGGTAGGACAGCGGCTGGCATCTGGCTTCCGCACTCAACACTGGCTTCCGCGCATCACCGCCCGGCGAGCCGATGCTCAGCGTCACAAAGCCACGCCTCGCGAGCTGCCACGCGAAGTCGCGCAGCGGCTTGTCGCTCAAGCCCGCGCTCGTCTCCGGATCGTAATAGGGCACAAACACAGCAGGGCGCTTTCCTTCCGCCGCAGGCAGCAGCAGATAGCCGTCACCGGTTTGTCCGGGGGCAATTTCGACACGCACCTTGCGCTGCGTCACGCCGTCGTCGCGTTTGGTTGTCTCCAGCACCTCGATCTTCGGCTTCTCGATCACCTGCGGCCACGCGCCCATGAGCGCATGCCAGTCGGCGAGGATTTCCGCACGCCGCTTCGGCCATTCGGCGGCATTAGCCACCTTGTGGCCGTCATTGAAGACGAGCGGCGACTTTCCAGGCGAGAACTGCCCGGCGAATTCAGCCGGCACCTGTGTGAAAGGCAGATCAGCGGCGGCGTGCGAGCTTAAAGCAGTGGTGAGAAGAAGCGTGAGGCGGAGATGCATGGGTGTTGTTCTCTCAAGAACGCTTCTTCGCGGGCAATCCATTCTCGCGAAGATGCTCATGCAGCACACGCACGACCTCCTTCACCACCTCCGGGCGCTCCACGGAGGAATGCCAGTGGGGGACGATCTTCTCCGACTCCGCCGTGTCGAGATGGGCGCTCCAGTAAGGCACCACCGCGTCGGATCCGTTCACACCGTGATTTTTGCCGAGGATGCCGATGATGGAGTGATGCTTCACGGGGATGGGCAGTGCATTGAGCCCTTTGAAGAAGGGATGTTTCTTTGACAGCATGCCGACGCTCAGGAAGGCATAGGGACCCCAGCCACGAATCTCCGGAGAGAGCGCGTCGGTGTTTCCGCGCAGCAACTCCCTGGACAGAAACACGGTGTCGATCGGGAGACGGATGATCGATGTCATGTGGCGCACAATGTTCTTGCTGGCGAGGTCGCTGCCGCGGTGCGGCGTGGCGATGAAGATGAGGCGCTTGATCTCCGGCAGCGGTTTGAACATCAGGTCCGTCATCAGGCGCTGACGCACGGCGTCCGACACCCGCAGTTCCTGCGGCGGACGGTCGAACATCGCGTTCCACAGCTTGTCCTTCGGGTCGATCACCTGCATGCGGCTGAGAAGCCCGCCCATGCTGTGCCCCACCAGCACCATCTTTTGCGGGCCGGGGTCGTTGTGGTCGGGATCATCATGCCGCAGCGCCTCCCGCAGCGATTCGCGCAGACGTGAGCTGGCCTGCGGGATGTCCAGCGCGGAGGGATAGAGGAAATACCACGGCTGGTAGACCGCGCGCAGCTCCGGATCCGCGTTGATCGCATTGACCATGTTCAGCCAGATGCGGGGGCTGGACATGAGACCATGCACAAAGACCACCGGAATGCGCTGCGGATCGTAGAAGTCCATCTGGTAGAGCTGGCAGCTTTTCAATGTCCGCTCCGGAAACAGGATGCCGAGCCAGGAAAAAATCGTCAGCGACTTGCGTGAGAGGGCGAGGGACTTCGCAGCGGTGAAGTTCGCGGCCAGCAGGCGCTCGTCACCCTGCACCTTCACGGTGTCCACGTTGAGCGCATTGTGCAGATGCAGGCGGCAGACACGCGGCGTGGCGGTGTCGGCGGGCTTCTCCTGCAGATCCATCATCGCCGTCAGGGTCAGATTGCCGCCGTTCGGTGGCAGGAAGGGCTGCTCCTTCGTCACTTCACTGGTGCGCCGGATGTGACCGACGAAGGGCACGCCCACTCCGGGCCGTCGCGCCAGGGTGTCGGTGACAAGCGGCTTCAAGCGCGAGGGGAGGATGATCTCATCGATCTTCGAGGGAGGCACCTCGGTCCTTGCGTCGCTGCGCGGATCAAACTCGATGCGGAACGCATGCTGCTTCGTGGCAAACACCACGCCGTCCTGCCAGTAACGCGGGCTCTGCTGCCTGTCCCAGTCCCGCAAAAATCCGGCCAGCGCGCGTTGGTAACGGTCCTGCGCTTTGCGCCGGTCGGCAGCCCGTCCGCTCTGCATGCCATCCCAGCCGGCGGCCATGTCATCCAGCGTCGCAGCAAGGCGGCGCTTCTCCCGCTCCGTCAGCACGGTCTCGGTGCGCGGCACCTGCATGCGCAGCGCCGATGTGCAGGAAACGAGCATCCCGCAGACCGCGATGACCAGCACACGAACCGGCGATGAGCGGCGCTTCATTTCTTCGCCGGCAGCGGCATGAGCTTCACGTTGCGAATCGCCGCTGTGGTGCTGAAGGTCGTTAGCGAGAGCGGCAGGTAACTTTCAATGGGGCCGGGGCGCACGCTGATCTTTTTGCCCTGGATGTCCTCGTCAACGACCTGCTTGTCATCGATCCACACGCTCAGATTCTCCGGCGTCACGCGCAGTTTCACGGAGTACCACTTGTTGTCGTCATAGCGCTGGAAGCTTGCGGTGTTGTTTTCGGAGGCGTCCAGATTGTCGATGCTGGAAATGCCCGTCACGCTGCCGCCCCACCCGCCGCAGATCAGCGTGGCGCAGTGTTTCACATCGCCCACGGGAAACGTCAGGCCGACGAAAAAGTCCACTCCCTGCAACCGCTTCGCCTGGAGCGTGATCTCGTAATTCGTCATCGGCAGCTTGTCGGCTTTCTTGTAAACCGCGCCGCTGACGCTGTCGCCCTGGTTGATGATCATGAGCCCCCCCTCCAGTTCCACGGCACCGCTGGCGCCGATGTCCACCATTTCCCAGTCATCGAGCGACTTGCCGTTGAAGAGCACGATTTCCTTCGGCTCCTCCGCGGCGGGTTTCGCGTCGTCCGCGGCCAGGGCGGCTCCAAACAACAGCAGGGCGGGCAAAAGCAGCTTGTTCATCGTCTTGCCGCGCATCCTCCATGAGCGCCGTGCAAACGTCAAGCCACCGGGCGAGGTTTGCAGTTGTTTACGGTGGTTGACGGTTGTTTACAGTGGCTGTCAAACCATCGTCAACAACGGTCAACCACCGTCAACAATCGTAAACTTTCCCTCTCCCGTGCTCTCCCCCGATCTCAAAACCATCGTCATCATGGGCGTCTCCGGCTCCGGCAAGTCCGTCGTCGGCGGCCTCCTCGCCGCGAAGCTCGACGCCACCTTCGAGGACGGCGACGATTTCCATCCGCCGGAAAACAAGGCGAAGATGTCCACCGGCACGCCGCTCACCGATGAAGACCGCTGGCCCTGGTATGCTGTGCTGCGCCAGCGCATCGAGGACATGCGCCACGTCACGCCCGTTTACATCCTCGCCTGCTCCGCGCTGAAGCCGGTCTATCGCGAGAAACTCCGTGCCCACGACGCACCGGAGACACTGCGTTTTGTCCTGCTGGATGGCAGCCGCGAACTCATCCATGGCCGCTTGGCGGCACGCAAAGGCCACTTCATGCCGCTGAGCCTGCTCGAAAGCCAGCTTGCCACGCTGGAAGCGACGCCCGATCTCATCCGCGTTCCCATCGACGGCACGCCGGAGGAGATCGCTGCGGACATCTTGCGGAAGCTGGGGGACGAGTGATCCAGCGCGCCCTTGCACACCCCTGCCCTTCCGTTTACCAACACCACCCACTGACAACCGCGAACAGCGAACCGAGAACTGCCAAACGACCATGTCCGACCTTCAACTCCTCATCACCGGCTGCAAAGGCCGCATGGGCCAGGCCCTCATCCGCGCCGCCGAGACGCAGAACGTCTCCGTCGCCGCCACCATCGACATGGGCGATGCGCTCGCACCCGCGCTTGCCAAGGCGCACACCGTGATCGACTTCACTTCGCACCATTTCTGTGATGAACTGCTCGGCGAATGCCTCAAACAGAAGAAGAGCATGATCATCGGCACCACCGGCCACACGAACGAGCAGCTCGCCGCCATTCGTGAAGCATCCAAATCACTGCCCATCGTTTTCGCTTCAAATTTCAGCGTCGGCGTGAACACGTTGTTCTGGCTCACGCGCAAGGCCTGCGAGCTTCTCGGCCCCGAGTTCGATCTTGAGGTCGTCGAAATGCACCACCGCATGAAAAAGGATGCGCCCAGCGGCACTGCCCGCACGCTCGTCGAAATCCTCGCCGATGTGCGCGGCCTCGAATACGACAAGGACTGCCGCCATGGCCGCTTTGGCGATGTCGGTGCGCGCACACCGAAGGAGATCGGCGTCCACGCCCTGCGCGGCGGCGATGTCGTCGGCGACCACACCGTCGTCTTCGCCAATGTTGGCGAGCGCGTCGAACTCACTCATAAGGCCAGCAGCCGCGACACCTTCGCCAACGGCGCCGTCCGCGCCGCGAAGTGGCTCGTCGGCAAACCCGCCGGCCTCTACCACATGCAGGACGTGCTGGGACTGAAGGGATGAGTTTGCAGTTGTTGGCGATGGTTGACGCTGTTGACCGTTGTTTGCAAACCATCGCCAACCACGGTCAACAACCGTAAACCACCGTCAACTCCGATGAACTTCGGCATCGCCCTCGGCTCGAATCTCGGTGATCGCGCGGAAAATCTCCGGCGCGGTGTCGAACTGCTTCGCGAGCGCGTGCCCGGCCTCGTCGTGCGCGCCAGTGCGCCCGTGTATGAAACCGATCCCGTCGATTGCGCTCCCGGCACGCAGGCGTTTTTGAACACCGTCATCGAAGTCGAGGCTTCACTCACACCGCGCGAACTCCACGCGCATCTCCAGGCCATCGAGCAGGCGCTTGGCCGCCCTGTTGCACGGGAAAAGAACTCCCCGCGCTCTCTCGACCTCGACCTGCTCTACGCGGGCGATCTCATCAGCGACGATCCCGCGCTCATTCTCCCGCATCCACGCCTCTACCAACGCCGCTTCGTGCTGCAGCCCCTCGCCGACATTCGGCCGGATCTCGTGCTGCCGGGGCAGAGCGTTCCGGTTTCAAGGCTCCTCTCGCAGTTGTCGGAGGATCCGGCAGGCATCCGGCTGTTCGGCAGCTAGGTTGTGTTTGATCGGCAGGTACGTTGTTCACGCTTCAGCGTGGGTTTGGAAACGCCCGTTGGCACGCTGAAGAAGTTCTATCTGTCGCAAGTGGAGATTTGGAGAGAGTTGTTGGCATGGTGTGGAGGTGTTGGGACAAGATCAGGCGGGTGTGTGTTGAAGCACCCAGGAGCCGTGCTGGAGCTGGTTGCGCGTGTGCACCCGCGTCGTAAGCGGTGCGATTCTGCTACATGCGGAAGATGATGCTGAGCCACAGCGCCCCAGGCTGCGCAAGGCCTGCGCGTGCGTCTTGCCACGGCTTTTGAGCCCGTCGTAATACACTTTGCTCCAGGCGCACCGTGCCCGGCTTAGGCTGCTGAAGAGGTGCATGGTGTGACGCAGGTGCCGGTTGCAGGTCCGGCGCATCTGCACCTTGCGCAGCTTGCCGCCTTTGGTAGCTCACTGGCGCGGTGCCGCTGACGCTTTGCAGGCTTTGCGCGTCGGCATACAGGGCGCGGTCGCTGCCGATCTCACCGAGCAGGCGCGGAGCGAGCTTGACACCAGCTCCAGGCAGCGAGCCGGAACATGCCGCTGTCAGGGTGACTGGTAAAGACGGCCTCAATGCGGCGGCGATATTCCTCGAGCCGCATTTGCAAGGCTCGCAACTGTCTGATCTTGGTGAGCAGGTAGAGCCGCTTGGCATTGATCATGTGTGCGGCGATGTGCCATTGCCCGGCGGCCTCCAGCACGGCGATGGCGCGCGGCGGTCTCAGGCGGCAAAGCTTGTGGGTGTGGAAGAACTTCTCCTATGCACGTCTACCTCGCCTTGAGCATGGCCTGCGTGTCGGGGAAGCGCTCGATGAAGGCCCAGGTGCCCGGGAGCGTCCAGTCCTCGAAGGTTTCGAGCACCACGCGTACTCGCGCGCGGCCTGACGCGCCTGGTTGACCAGCGCGGTGCGTTCCTCGATGAGCGCGACCTCGTCACGGCAAAGCATGCGCAGTTCCTCAATGACGGGGTCTTTTCGCGCTGAGCGCACGCCAGGCATGGCCGCCGGTGCGCAGCGCGTCGGCCATGCCCACGCATCGTGACGGTCGGTCTTGGTGCCGCCGACATTTCCGCCGAGTGGTAACCTTGGCGCTGCTGGGTGCCACCGGATACACGGTGACGCCGGAGTCGATGAGCTGCTCGACGACGGCCTGGAAGCTCGCCCTGGATGGCGACGCCGAGATGAGGCCATGCGGCGATTTGATCGCGCCAGTGCTGCCAGCCAGCGGCGCGCTCGAAGCGGAAGTCCGCCACGAGCTGGCCGACCGAGTCCACGATGATGACGTCGTGGTGGTCGCCGGCCCAGTCAAAACCGGCGAAGTGGGTGTTGTGGATGTGTCGAAGTGGGTGGTGCGGGTTGCGTGGGCCGGGAGGCTGCCGCAGCCCCTGCGCGGGGTCGTGCTGTTACAGGAGCTTCATGAGCTGGGAGTTCTATCAGACCTTGGGCGGGAGCCTGCACGCGGACCGGTGTTCTTCAGCGAGCCTTCGCGAGGCGAGCGTGAACGGACCGTGTCGCGCGGCAGGCGCTCTCGGATCCTCCGGGAGGAGGACTTCGGGAGCTTATCCACCACCACGGCTTGCACCGGCCATGGCGAAGTTGTTCACAACCGGCGGCGCTGGCGTTTTGAACGTGACGCTTTCCCCGCCGCTTGATGAACAACTTCGGAACGGGTAACAGCGTGAACAACGTGCTCCAGCCCGCCGGCCACCGCCAGCGCGCCGAGAAACAAGCGAAGCGTTTTCATGAGCGTGGAGTGTTGTCACCAACACATACGCCGCCGGGAAGCATCACGCCGCCCGCCGTGATCGTGAAACAGGCTGCCAGCCTGTGGAATTCAGCGTGAAAAACCACCACAGGCAGGCTGCCTGTCTCACGTCCTCATCGTCGAAACGCGATCTGGAGGGCAAACCTCCGTGTTTGCCCATTCGGCAACACCGGAGCGTTGCCCTCCGGTCACACCACTGACGCAACGGCAAAGGTCCACAGTTCTCATCTCATTCTTTCTTGTCACGACTCCGCGTCCTTGCTAAAAACTCCGCGCATGGCTGACGATTCGTTCCCCTCCCCGTCAACGAATGACACCCCGCCGCAGCGCACCACAAGCGGTGGATTCCGCTGGGAGCCGCCGACGGCGGAGGAACTGCAGAACCTGATGCCAGGTTACACGATTGAAAAGATCCTCGGTCGTGGCGGCATGGGCGCGGTGTATCGCGGCATTCAGACCAACCTCGACCGGCCGGTGGCCATCAAGATTCTGCCACCCGGCGTGGAAAAGGAGGACCCCAGCTTCGCTGAGCGCTTCAAGAACGAGGCGAAGCTGATGGCCAAGCTCAATCATCCCGGTGTCGTCGCCGTGCATGATTTCGGAACCACGCTCGGCGGCCAGTTGTACTTTGCCATGGAGTATGTCGATGGCACCGACGTGGCGCAGATGATCAGCGCACAAGGACGTCTGCCACCGGAGCACGCGCTGGCCATCACCGCGCATGTGTGCGATGCGCTGCAGGCCGCGCATGAGCTCGGCATCGTCCATCGCGACATCAAGCCGGCCAACATCCTCATCAACATGAAGGGACAGGTGAAGGTTGCTGACTTCGGCCTCGCCAAGGTGGAGGAGCCCGGCACGCACGGCCTCACGAAGACCGGTTATGCCATGGGCACGCCGGACTTTGTTTCTCCGGAGGCTTTGATGCTTGGGACCCAGATTGATGGGCGCGCGGACTTGTATGCGGTGGGCGTGATGCTCTACCAGATGCTCACGGGGAACATCCCGCGCGGCGCGTTCAAGCCCGCCTCCGTGCTCGTGCCCGGACTCGACCCGCGTTTCGACCCGATCATCTTCAAGGCGATGCAGCATGACCGCGAAGAGCGCCATCAGAGCGCGGCGGAGCTGCGGCGTGAGCTGGATGTGATCCTGACCGTGCCGTTGGTGCGCAACGATGTGTCAGGCTATGCGGCGGTACCGGCCGCCCAGATGGCGCAGGCACCGCGCCAGCGCAGTGCCCCGCAGAAGCCGATGGGCAGAGCGCCGCAACCACGGGCCAGCGCGGCCGCGGACACGTCCGAAGCGGTCCATGGGCCCAGCCGCGAAGCGGGTGCCCGCAGTGCCGGCCCGCGCGCGAAGTCGTCCAATGCCTTTCTCTACATCGCCATTGGACTCGCCGTTGCCGTCGCCATCGGCGCATTCGTCCTGTTCAGCGGTGGCAGGAAAAACACCGGCAAGACCATCACGTCTTCCCCGGCTGCCAAAACACAGACGACTGCACCCGCAGCCTCTTCATCAGCCAAAAAGACTCTCGACCTCCTCGCTCTGGCCGACCCGGCAAAGGACGGGATCAGCGGCGACTGGAGCAGGCGGGCGGATGGTGTGGCCGTGAAGGCTTCCACTACTTCCGCACGGCTGCAACTGCCTTACGTGCCACCGCGGGAGTATGACTTCATCATCGATTTCACAGGCACGAGGGGCACTCCAGACGTGACGCAGATCCTCTGCGCGGATGGACGTGATTTCATGTGGAAGATGGCCGGCTCGGCTTTTGGGTTCGAGCTGGTTGATGGACAATCCTTCCGGACCAACAAGACGCAAACGATCACACCGTGGAAGCTGGAAATGGGCGTGCGCCACACTGCCATCTTGGCAGTCCGGAAGGATGGCGTCACGGCCACCGTCGATGGCAACAAGGTGATTGAATTCAAGACCGACTTCAAAAACGTGGGCAGCAAAAGCGAATTCAAACTGAATGATCCCCGCCTGCTGGGTCTCGGGGCATGGAAATGCGAGGTGACCTTCCATCGTGCCGAAGTGCGGGAGATTTCGGGCAAAGGAACTCTGGCACGAAGCACGCCAACTCTTGCAGCCCCAAAGGGAGGCTCGGTGCCCGCTCCCGCACCCTCCGCTTCCCCGCCTCCGGTGGCGAGTGTGGATGGGGCATCGAGCGGAGCCTTGCCGCGTCCTGATGGTAAACCAGCGGACATGACGAAACCCGTGCAGGTCTTCATCATGATGGGCGACGGGGCGATGTTAGGCACCGGAAGCATCAACCCGGAAAACACCAGGGGAACCCTGTCTTATCTCACCAAGAAAGAGAAAAAATACCCGCATCTGCTGGACGACCAGGGCAAGTGGACAAAACGGAACGATGTGAGGTATGCGAAGGTCGTGCATTTCCCGGAAGGTTCCAAGGATCAGATAGGCTGGCTGGCCGTGGGCGGGCCGGAGATCGGGCCAGAACTCCAGATCGGCCACATCCTGGGGCAGGCGCTCGACGCGCCGGTGCTCCTGCTGAAGAGCTGCAACGGCAACCGCAGCCTCGGGTGGGATCTGCTGCCGCCCGGAAGTGAAAGGTTCACCGTCAACGGCACCACCTACGCAGGATACAAGGACACCCCGGAAAAGTGGGTCGAGGGCCAGGCGAAGAAGGCTGCCGGTTTCTCGTGGTATGCCGGGAAGCAGTTCGACATGGACGTGGCCCGCGCGAAGGCGGCGCTGGCCAGCATCGGCGACTATTACCCGGGCGCGCGAGATTATCAGATCGCCGGGTTCATCTGGTGGCAGGGCTACAGGGACCAGCAGGATCCGGTTTACCAGCAGCGCCACGAGCAAAATCTGGCCAACCTCATCAAGGCGGTGCGGAAGGAGTTCAACGCCCCCGATGCGCCCTTTGTGCTGGCCACGGTGGGAATCCAGGGGTGGACGTCGAGCGGGCCGTGGAAGCAAATCGCCGAGGCGCAGCTTGCGGTGGGCGATCCCGGCAAACATCCGGAATTCGCCGGCCGCGTGAAGACCGTCGAGGTCCGCGACTTCTGGCGCGGGCCCAGTGAATCACCTGGAGGCAAAGACTTGGAATTCCAAAAGAACGCGGGGACCTACATGGATGTCGGCAATGCGCTCGGCTGGGCCATGCTCGAGTTCCTGAAAAAATCCAGATGATGGCCGGACAGGCGGAGCGGTTCCGTATTCCTGGTCATCACGACTTCGCCCTCCTGTTAAACAGACACACCGCACATGGCTGACGAACCATTTCCTGTTTCAATGAGCGGCCAGACGCGGCGGTGACGAAGTGAAGCCAGCCTCGAGGCTGCCTCCGCGCATCGTGAAAAAATTCGATCGGGACATCTCCGTTCGACTGCGCTTGCGCTCGCGGCACCGGCGCCATCAGTCTGCGGCCACTCCGCTACTCCTTCCAGCGCCACAGCATCACCGTCAGCAGCGTGCCGCTGGTCCACAGCAGCCACTCCTGCTCGATCAGGTAGGCGCAGGCCACCAGCGCCGCGCCGAGGAGCATCTTCACCACCGAGCCCGCCGCCTTGCCGAACAGCAAGGCTCCCATGCCGATCGCCCCGAAGAGCAATCCTCCCAAAAAGCTGGTTTCCGTCGGCATGCGCCTGTCTGCCGCCGTCTGCCCCATGGCGCAAGCGCCGTCATTCACGCGCAGACATCGTCAACGCCGCGTGGAGACTCGCGCAGCGGCGGCTGGCTTCCGCTGCCAGCCCGCGCCCACCAGCTCCGGACACGGCTCCCGTCAGCAACCCGCCTGATCCTCCTCCTACTCCTCGTTGATTCCCTTGGCCTGCGCACGCGGCACCGGCGCCATCAGGGCGGTCAAAGCCAGAGCAAGAGTTTTCATGGCTCGTGGGACGCGTTCAGCGCTGGCGTATTCATCCGGATTCCACCCCTACAGCAGCCTTCGGATGATAAATGAAAGAAGCTCCGTTTCCAAACATCACATCCACGCGTCAGACAGTTCCAGCCGCTCAAGAATTGTCGCCGCAAGGTTGCGGAAGTCCGCGTATGCCGACTGCACGGCGTATGTATGCGCCCCAAGTGCACCATCGGCCGCCTTCAAGTCAAAGATAGGTTTACGGGCCTCCATAGCCATCGGCACCAATGATCTATAATGCTTCAACATCGCGATCCTGTGACCATCAATGTCGTCATTAGTTTGCTGCAATCCTTTCTTCCCGAGAATGTATTCCGCATACGTGCAGGGGATTTTCCTCGCCCACCGTTCATACGCCTTGACGATGGTTCCCGCATCACGCAGCCCAAACTGTAGGATAACATAGCCCAGGGCTTTTAACTCGCCAGATGGCAACTTCAGATCATCCGCAGGATTATGCTCAAGCCTCACCTTCCACTCATTACGCCACCGCTTGAGAGTTGGACCGAGGTTCCTCAGACCTTGGAGGGAAAAGAGGTCGGGAGCTAGTGGCAGAACAATGGCATCTGCACAAATCAACGCTGCACGGTTGATGGCGCCAAGATTAGGCCCAACATCGATTAGCATGATGTCAGCCTTGGCTGCACGTCCTGTAGCCTGAATGATTCGATAAAATGCGCTTGTCGTGCGAAATGCCGGTTCTTTGCCATCAAGGCACTTACCCCATGCCTCTGATAACTCGCCCTCAAATTGCGCCAAACCAAGATCACCGGGAATTAGCCAAAGCGACGACCGAACTTGTTGAATCGGTGTCGTCGTAATATCACCCGTGCCCTTGATAATCGGAGCGAGCGCCCTCATTATGCTCAAACTGGGCCCCGTTTCGCTCCAGATTTCCTCCAACGTCTCTTCAGGAAGAAACATCGAAGTCAGATTGGCTTGAGGATCAAGGTCAGCTACCACCACTCGTTTCCCCATACGCGAGAACATCCACGCAAGGTGGTAAACGAGTGTCGTCTTCCCCACTCCTCCCTTGTTGTTGAAAAAAGCCAGTGTTTTCATCGGAGAGGGTGCTTGAAGATCGTTACCAGAAAGTGAGTGCTCTCATGGATGAATTGAAGAGGTGGGCTGCCATTTTCCGCAAGCAATGCCTCCGCTCGAGTCACCCCGCGTCCAAAGCGGTTTGCATAGCCAAGGGAGAATATGGCTTCACCCAGAACTGGATTCCGATAGTCATTCACCATCGGGAAATTCTGCGAGTTGGCCTCACCATAAAGCCCACCAGCATTTTGAATCTCGATTCGATTTGAGAAGAAATAAAACCGGATTGGGTGGTTGGATTGATAATCACGATGCAGAACAGCATTCATCAACAGTTCACGAATCGCTTTTTCAGGATAGTCCCATATTAGCCTTTCATGCAGAGAAGAATCAGAAACAGGCCTCTGTGTAAAACGGGCTTTCACAAAGGTGTCGAGTTCCCTCAACATGGACATTAAACTTCCAGTGAACTGCTTCTGCTCAGCCGGCTCATCAGCCAGAGATTCACCGTCAAAACGGGCGAATTGCACATACGCACCCGGGAAGAAGTTCAGCGGATCCTTCCCGAATACAATCACTCCTGCATTCGTCGGGCACTGTCTGGCGAGATTGTAAAAACGCAGAGCGGCAAGTTGCTCTTCAAGACTCCGTCCATTCTCTCGAATTACCTCGGGGTCGATTGTCTGACGCCGATAGGTATTCTGAAACGCGTCAACATCCAAGTCCTCAATCGACGCCCCCAGACAAGGGCCTACATCAAACGTGCGGAAATGCACGCTACGCCGTTCACTTAACCTCCGCTCTTCCGATTCACTAGCCACAGCCTTGCGCGGCCCGACCCGAATATGCACGCGTCCACGATACCTGACCGGCGGGATGTCGCTCGGTTGCACCTCCACAACCAAAAACTCTCCCCCAGCCGGATGAGGTTGCTTGAAAACAGAAATCATGGGCTGCGGTAGAATCTGACCGTCATCCCTATAGGATGCGAACTGCATTTGCAGCTCATCTGTCGCAGAAAATCCCGAAGCAAGGCTCCCGTCATCCTCCACTCCAATCAGGAGATAACCGGGTTTGCGATGACCTGGCATATCATTGGAAAATGAACAGATCGCCTCGCGGAATTTGTCAGTGTTGGTAGTCGAGCGCGTTCGCTCAATCCGATCGGCTTCGGTCGACGACAGAACTTCTTGAACTTGTTCAGGGGTCAGCATTTGAGACGAGGGTAGGTGCGGACAGAGAGAATCGCAATCTTGACCCTGAGCAGGTCTCAAAACTTCGAATGTTACGACTCATTCTTCGCCATGCCGAAACTGTCACCGCATCCCGACTTTGCTCAGCCAGGCCAGCGTGTGTTCGGGCCAGGCTTTGGCGTCGCGGTCGCAGTGGAGGCCGTAGCCGTGGCCGCCGGTGGGGTAGCACAGGAACTCGTGCGCCACCTTGGCCTGCAGCAGCGCGGCGTGCCAGACGCGGCTGCCGACGACGTGGGTCTTGTCGTCGTGGCTGTGGACGATGAGTGTGGGCGGGATGGCGGCCTGCGGATTCAGATCGGGGGCGACGTGGCCGGCCTTGTCATCGAGGTAGGCGGGATACACCAGCACGGCGAAGTCGGGCCGGCAGCTCTCCTTATCGACAGCATCGACGGCGGGATAGCTGCGCGGCTCCAACGGGGCGCTGGCTTTCGCGGCGAGGTTCCCGCCGGCGGAGAAGCCGATGACGCCGAGCCGCGCGGGGTCGAGCCGCCACTCCGCGGCATGCACGCGGGCGAGGCTGAGGGCGCGCTGGAGATCCTGCAGGGCACCGGCGCGGTTGTTGGGATTGCGATACTTCAACACCAGCGCGGTGATGCCGTTCGCGTTCAGCCAGCGGGCGATCTCGGTGCCCTCCTTGTCGATGACGACGTAGCCGTAACCGCCGCCGGGGCAGACGATCATGGCGGGCGCGGGCTTGTCGGCCTTCGGCGCGGGAAACAGGGTCAGGGTGGGACGGCTGACATTGGCGATGCGGGTGTAGGGGTCCTTCGATGGCCGATGGGTCTCGGGTTCCTTGGCCCCGTTCCCCGGCATCTTGCCCTCCGGCCAGACGTCAACGGCCGCCGGGCGCCCGGCGTAGGCAACTTGGGTGATGAGGACGAGGAGAAGCAGCGTGAGTTTCATGGAACTGGGATGAGAGATGAGGGATCAGGGATGAGCGATGAGAGCGAAGGGCGGAGAGTGACGGAAACGGAAGGTGTGGCGCAAGCTGGCGTGGGGAGAACGTGCGGACAATGGCGATCTTGGCAGGGATGAGCAGGGGTAGGGACACGCTGCGCCGTGTCCGAAGCATCTTCGAGGGCTCCGACGCAGCAGAGCCCTACCCATATCCTCGACATCGAGAGGAGCGCGGACACTCTTGTCCGCTGTTTGAAGAAGCGGGCAAGAGTGCCCGCGCTCCCGTCGAATCGCCCACCGGAGGGCAAAGCTCCTGCTTTGCCGAAGATGGAAACGCGGGCGCGTTTCCTCCAAGTAGGGCGCGTTGTCCCAACGCGCCGCGGCGGCTGGGGGACCAGCCGCCCTACCGGGTGCTTGCGTGGCTTCCACCGCTCATCCGTGGGCTTCCACCGCTCATCCGTGGACTTCCACCGCTCATCCGTGGACTTCCACCACTCAGCCGTGGGCTTCCACCGCTCACCCGTGGACTTCCACCGCTCAGCCGTGGACTTCCACCACTCAGCCGTGGACTTCCACCACTCAGCCGTGGACCTCCACCACTCATCCGTGGACTTCCACCGCTCATCCGTGGACTTCCACCACTCAGCCGTGGACTTCCACCGCTCACCCGTGAACCTCCACCAGTCATCCGGGGCTTGTCCCGGCCGATCCCGAACATCCCCCCGCTCATGAGGGGGCACTCTGGACTCACGCCGGAGCTTTCCAGCCTCACGTCGGACCTTTCCGGCCTCACGCCGGAGCTTTCCGCGCCCAGCCCGGAACCGTGCGGCATCTCCTTGCAGCCCTGCCACGGCGCGGTGGCACGGCAGGACCGGCGTCTATCCATCGCCTGAGGGACGTCGCCAGCCGCCTGGAACTGGTCGGCGGACAACCCGCATTTCCTGTCAGCCTTCCCAACCAACGAGGTCGCCAAACCCGCCCGGCGGGACGGTGGCCGGAAGGTGGGTGGAGGCCCCGCCGAGACGCCGGAGGACCACTGGGACATCACGTCGCAAGCGTTACATTTCCATCAGAACAGCATGGGCTGGTCGGGCGAGTCAAAGGGGTCGCGATGGCGGCGTTTGCGCGGCGCGTTTTCCTCCGTGGCGGCCTCGGCCTCCAGCTCAGTCGGCGGAGCGGAATCCGCTCCTGCAACGGCAGAGTCAGGCTGCCCGCCGCCCGTCTGCGACGGGTGCGGATGCGTTACATTTGCCACCGGGTGTGGCTGCAACTGATCGCCGTCAATTTCACTACTCTCAAGTGGTTCAGGCTCTGTTTGCACGTTTTCAACGTCATCGGGATCACTGGATACTTCATGCCCGGAATGTAACGCTTCATCAGCTTCCTCAGCCGCGCGCGCCAGCTTGCGTTTTCGGTGCAGGGCGACGCGTTGCGCGGTCAAGGCACGCACTTTGGCGAGGTTCCCGTTGTGACGCTCCAAGTTCTTCAAACCGAGCTTCCCTTCCGCCTCCACGAGCCATCCGGCGGCGATGAGCGCGGCGGCGAATCCTTTGCGCCCGACCAGCTTGTCGATGAACTCCTTTGTAACGCCCAGATCGTTTGACGGAACCCGGTTCACCTCCACCCAGGACCACAGGCGGATGAGCTTCCCAAGCACCGCATCCGGGTCGAGGCGAAGGGAGGTGGCGATGGCGCAAACTTCCGGTTTGTCCGGCGTGGTGGTTTCGACCTTGATCCATGGGCGGCGCATGGGAGGAGCATGCGCACGTTCCGCAAGACGGCAACCAAACGTTTCTGGCGTTACTGCTTTCCGCAACCCCCGCCCCCTCTACCCCATCCGGGTCGGGTGACGAGCCTGCCGAAAGGCGCGGAATCGCCTGGACGTTGGTGGCAGCATGATTTCCCGGCCCGGAACCGCCTGCCTCCTGTTGGCGCTCACCAGCATGGCGATGGTCGCCAGCGCCGACACACGCCTGACGGGCCGCGTGGTGGACGCGGATTCCGGCACACCAGTCGCGGCGCGCGTGTATTTGCGCGACGAGCACGGCCACTGGCACTTCGTGCAATCCACCACAGCGGAAGGCGCGGCGGTGCGTTACGAGAAGGTGGCGCGGGTGAACCCGCAATCCTTCGAGATGCACACGTCGGTGTCGGCGCATCCGTTTGCGGCCGAACTGCCGCCGGGCCGCTACACGCTGACGGTGGAGCGCGGCAAGGAGTACTTCCCCGCCACGAAGATCATCGACGTCGGCAACGAACCGGTGGAGGTGCAGGTGCCGCTCAAGCGCTGGATCCACATGGCGGAGCGCGGGTGGTTCTCCGGCGACACACATGTGCACCGCACGCTGGGCGAGCTGCCCGTGCTGCTGCTCGCCGAGGATTTGAATGTCGCCTTCCCCCTCTCCTACTGGGTCACCCGCGCCTTCACCGCTCCATCGACCGGTGACAAGAACCTCGGCGGCGAGATTCCTGATTCGTTGGTGAAGGTGGACGACACGCACGTCTTCTGGCCGCGCAACACCGAGTATGAGATCGGCTCCGTGAACGGAAAACCCCACACGCTCGGCGCGGTGTTCGTCCTCGGTCATCACAGCGTCCTCGCAAACGGCGTGCCGCCGCTCGGCTCCGTGGCCGCACTCGCGCGGAAGGAAGGCGCGTTGCTCGACATCGACAAGCCTGTCTGGCCGTGGTCGATGGCGCTGCCGCCGGTCATGGGCGCGCAGCTTTACGAGCTGGCGAACAACCACATGTGGCGCGCGCCGTTCGCCTTCAAGAACTGGGGAGCGCCCGCGCCGCCACACCTGCTGCCGCCCTCCGGCGGTCATGCCAGCACGGAGCGCGAGTGGATCCTCCACACGCTGGGCAACTACTACTCGCTGCTGAATTGCGGCTTCCGCATGCGCCCCACCGCAGGCACCGCGAGCGGCGTGCATCCCGTGCCGCCTGGCTTCGGTCGTGTGTATGTGCATCTGCAAGGCGGGCTCGATTACGAAGCGTGGAAGCGCGGTCTCGACGCAGGGCACAGTTTTGTCACCACCGGCCCGATGCTTCTCGCGCAGGTGAACGAGCGCGATCCCGGCGAAGTCTTCCAGGCCAAGGCCGGCGACACCTTCCACGTGACCGGCACCATCGTGAGCGAACAGCCGGTGTCCTTCGGCGAACTCATCCACAACGGCTCGCCCGTGCGCGTGCTGCGCATGGAGAATCGCAAAACGGACGCTGGCGCATATGAGAACACTTTTACCTCCGACATCACGCTCGACGAAAGCGGCTGGCTGGCCGTGCGCTGTTGGGAAGACCGGCCCGAGGGCCGCGTGCGCTTCGCCCACACGGCCCCGTGGCACATCGAGATCGCGGGCAAACCGCCGCTGGCACCGCCGGAAGATCGTGAGTTCCTCGTCGCACGGATGCGGGAAGAAATCGAACGCAGCCGCAACGTGCTGCCAGCGGAGGCCATCGCTGAATACGAACAGGCGCTCGCCACTTACGAGCGCGTCGCCGTGCGTGATGACTCCGCGTCGGTTCGCGCCAGCGCACGCGCACCGAAGGATGAGGCTGCATTGAAGTTCTGGCTGGAGAACATGGTGTGGCATCACCGCTTCACTTCCGCGGAAATACGCGCCGCCACCGGGCTGGCGCCCGACGAAATCGACGCCGCGCTGCGCCGTTTCAACATCAGCGATGCCACGCGCCCCAGATCATCCAGCGATGTGCTCCGCGTGCTGCCCTATCCCGGCGGACGCCATCCGCGCACCGGCTTCCTCGAAGGCGCGCTCGATCCGCAGCGCGAAACGAAGGTGAGCGTGTTCACCCCATGGGATGATGCGGGCTACGTCGTCGTCGATGCGCCGGAAGCCGTGTGGTCGAACCTCGGCCTCACCTATCTCGCCCACACGCACGTTCCGACGATCTGGAGCAAGCAGCAGATGGCCTTGCCGCAACTGGAATGGAACCGCCGCGCCGACGGATCACTCGACTTCGAGCGCGAGCTGCCCAATCACATCGCCTTTGGCGCGAAAGTCGTCCCCGGGCGCGACAACGTGCGATTCGAGTTGTGGCTCCGCAACGGCACGAGCGAGCCCCTGACCGGCCTTCGCGTGCAAAACTGCGTCATGTTGAAGGCGGCACGCGGATTCAACGCACAGACCAGCCAGAACAAGCTCCTGCAGTCACCGTTCGCCGCCGTGCGCAGCGCCGACGGTCAGCGCTGGATCATCACCGCCTGGGAGCACTGCGACCGCACCTGGGCCAATCCTCCCGTGCCCTGCATGCACTCCGATCCCAAATTCCCCGACTGCGCGCCCGGCGAGACCAAACATCTGCACGGCTGGCTGTGGTTTTACGAAGGCGCGGATGTCGAAAAAGAACTCCAGCGGCTGCAGTCCCTCATCAAGACGAATCAACCATGACAAGCTCGTTCCTTCCCGGCGTTTCGACGGCGTTCATGCTCGCTGCAAGTTCTGTTGGTCACGCCGACGATGCGAAGCCGAACGTGCTGCTGCTGTTCGTGGACAACGTGGGTTACGGCGACCTCGGTTGTTACGGCAACCGCGATGCAATCACACCGCGGATCGACAAACTCGCGGGCGAAGGGGTGCGCTGCACGGATTTCTACATCGCCTCGCCGAGTTGCACACCGTCGCGCGGGGCGATTCTCACGGGCCGACATCCGGAGCGCAACGGACTGAACTACCAGATGAGCTCCAGTCCGGCTGTATTGAGCGAAGGGCTGCCGCTGACGGAAAAAATCCTGCCACAGCATCTCAAGCCGCCCGGCTACGCCTGCGGTGCGTTCGGAAAGTGGAACATCGGCTTCGATCCCGGCCAGCGTCCGACCGAACGCGGCTTCGACGAGTTCCTCGGCCACCGCTCCGGCAACATTCATTACTACAAGCATCTGTATCACGGACAGAACGACCTGCGCCGCGGCACGGAGCCCGTCGATCTGCGCGGACAGTACAGCACCGACCTGTTTGCGAATGCGGCCTGCGATTTCATCAAGGCGCACGCTCAGCGGCCGTGGTTCGTTTATCTGCCGTTCAACGCCGTGCACTTCATCGGCACGCACAACGTCGAACCCGGCGAAAAGATCGAATGGCAGGCGCCGGAGGCTGCCTTCGCGCGATACGGGTGGAAAGCGGACGAAGCAGACCAGCGCAGGCGTTTTCTCGCCACGCTCACCGCGCTGGACGATGCCGTGGGCCGCGTGCTCGACACGGTGGACGATCTCAAGCTGCGCGAGCGCACGCTCGTGATGCTCATCTCCGACAACGGCGCGTTCATGCTGCCGGGACGCGGCCTCGAAGTGCAATCAAACGCTCCGCTGCGCAGCGGCGGCGTGACGACTCACGAAGGCGGTCTGCGCGTGCCCGCGATCTTCCGCTGGCCGGGGCATCTGCCTGCGGGCGCGGTCAATCACGTCATGCTTTCCAGTCTCGACATCGTTCCGCTCGCGGTCGCCGTCGCAGGCGGTGCGTTGCCAACGGATCGCGTGTTTGACGGCCGCAATCCCCTGCCAGCGCTGCTAGATGGCGCTGCTTCACCGCACCAAGCACTGCACTGGGTGTGGAACCAAGGCCGCAAGGAACAGTGGCAGGCCATGCGTGAGGGAAACTTCAAGCTGCTGCGCTCCGCCGACAACGCGCCGTGGGAACTCTACGATCTCGCCACCGACATCGGCGAAACCCGCAATCTCGCCGCCTCACAACCCGAAAAACTGCGGGAACTCATCACACACTTCGAGGCATGGCGCGCCAGCATCGCCGCTGATCCCACGCGCAGTCCCAGCCTGCGGCGTTGACCTCACCCGCCCTTTCATCCCATGCGCTGTCTCCTGTTGTCCTCAAAAACTGGAATCGAAAGACAGGCGGTGGTCGAGGCGCAGCGTCATGCTCGAACCCGGCGCTTTCGTCAGGTGGTTGCCTCACAAGGATTCGAACCTTGAATAACAGATTCAGAATCTGCTGTGTTACCATTACACCATGAGGCAGTGGTCGAAGGGCGGCCAAAATAGAGGTCGCTGGCGATGTTGCAAGCAGGAGGGAGACTTTTTTAACCCTTGCCGGTCAGATCCGCCGCATGTGCCTTGGTTTCAGATGCAATGACTCCGCTCAAACAAAGCAGCGCGATGAGATTCGGCACGGCCATGAGGCCGTTGGCGGCATCAGAGAAGTCCATCACCGCCGCAGCCGGCTGCACCGCGCCGACAAGCACCATGATCACCCATAGGATACGATAGGGCTTCACTGCACGCGGTCCCACAAGGTATTCGGCTGCCTTCTCGCCGTAATAGCTCCAGCCGAGGATGGTGGAGAACACGAATGTCATGAGGCCGAAGAGGAGGAAGATGGGGCCGATGGTGTGCAAATCTTCAAAAGCCGCGTTGGTCAGCGCGGCCTTGGGAAGGCCCTGCTTCCAGTGACCACTGCTCACCAACACCAGACCGGTCATGAGGCAGACGACCACCGTGTCCCAAAAAGTGGCTGTCGAAGAAACGAGCGCCTGACGCACCGGATTGCGTGTCTGCGCGGCAGCAGCAACGATTGGAGCCGAGCCCAAACCGGACTCGTTGGAGAACAATCCGCGTGCAACCCCTGCCTGCACGACCGCCTTCAAGGTGGCGCCAGCAAATCCCCCGACAGCCGCATGGCTGGTGAAGGCACCATTGAAAATCTCCGCAAATGCGCCTGGCAGCAAAGCGGCGTTCTTGATCAGGATGATCACACAGCCGATCACGTACCCGACCGCCATGACGGGAACGAGAAAGCCGCAGACTTTGGCGATGCTCTTCACACCGCCGAGGATCACCGCCGCTGTGACGGCAGCCATCACGCAGCCGGAGACCCAGCGCATGACGGTTTCAGCCTCGGCGTCCGGACGGATCCATTCCTTGAGCGTTTCCACCACTGCATTGGCCTGGAACATGTTGCCGATGCCGAAGGCTGCGATGCAGGTGAAGATGGCGAAGATCACCCCAAGCCATTTTTGCCCCAGGCCGCGTTCCAAAGCATACATCGGTCCGCCCGCGAAGCTGCCATCCGGCATCTGTACGCGGTACTTCACCGCGAGAACCGCCTCGGAGTACTTCGTGGCGATGCCAAACACGCCCGTCAGCCACATCCAGAACACAGCGCCGGGCCCACCCGCGGCGACCGCACCCGCGACGCCGATGATGTTCCCCGCGCCGATGGTGGCGGCGAGCGCAGTCATCAAGGCGCCGAACTGCGAGACATCTCCCTCCCCTTCCTTCTCACGCGAAAACGATATTTTGATCGCCTGCGGCAGGAAGCGCTGGATGAAACCCGTGCGGACGGTCAGGAACAGATGCGTGCCAAAAAGCAGCACGATGAGGGGCAGGCCCCATACATATCCAGAGAGTTCGGAAGCAAATTTGGCGAAGTCCATGTGGCGTTGTAACGGGTGAACCACCCTTCCGCCAAGCACAAAGAATGCCCCGCCCGCCTTTCTTTGCCTGTCGTGCGATTTTCCTCGAAAGGAACATTCCCGTTGCGTTCTGATCGCCCTCACCGCTATCCTCGCGGCCCTCCATCCAACTCATGAAGCCCACACTCTTCCCCAACCGTCGCGCGTTCCTGCGCGGAACCGCCGCTACCGCTGGTGGCATCTTCTTCCCGAACCTCCTCCTCAGCCAGGAAGCGGTGGTGAAAAAACTCAACGTCGCAGGCATCGGTGGCGCCGGAGGCAAGGGCGCGTCTGACGTCGGCATCGCCAATGAGGGCGCCAACATCGTCGCGATTTGCGACATCGACAGCAACCGCCTCGCCGATGCCCAGAAGAAATATCCGGACGCGAAGATGTTCACCTCCTTCAAGGAGATGTTCGAAACCATGGGTGACAAGATCGACATGTGCACCGTCTCCACGCCCGACCACGCGCACTACCCCGCCGCGATGGAAGCCATCAAGCGTGGCAAGCATGTCTGTGTGCAAAAGCCGCTCGTGAACCGCATCTGGGAGGCCAACCAGCTCCATGAAGCCGCCAAGAAAAAAGGCGTGAAGACCAACATGGGCAACCAAGGGCACACCGGCGAGCAGATCCGCCAGCTCAAGGAGTGGATGAACGCCGGCGTCGTCGGCAATGTGAAGGAGATCCACGTCTGGACGAACCGCCCCATCTGGCCGCAGGGCAATGCCGCCAAGGACATTTACACCGGCAAATCCACTCCAAAACCGCGCAACAAGAATGAATCCGGCGGCGAGGAAGCCGTGGGTCAGGCTCCGGCGCACGTCAACTGGCAGCAGTGGCTGGCCCAGGTTCCGGATCATCCCTACATCCCGGGCCTGCACCCCTTCGCCTGGCGCGGTCATCGCGAATTCGGCGCTGGTGCCATGGGCGACATGGGCTGCCACATCATGGACGGTCCATTCTGGGCCTGCGAGCTCGGCGAACCCTACCAGATTGAAGCCGAAGTCGGAGAACTCACCGATGTGAGCTGGCCCGCCTGGTCGCATGTGATCTGCTCCTTCAAGCATGCCAAATACGGCGACATCAAGCTGCACTGGTATGAAGGCGTGAAGGACGGCAAGCCGATGAAGCCGGAGCGTCCGGCGAAGCTGGAGGCCGACCGTGATTTCGACAAGATGAAGGGCGGTTTCCTCATCGTCGGCGACGAGGACAGCATCCTCAATCCTGGTGACTACTGCGAGGCGTTGGAAATCGTCGGCAACCGTCCAAAACTGGCCAAGTTCTTCAAAGAAACGCCCAAGACACTCGAACGCAGCCTTGCTCCAGGCAAGCCGCAGCTCGAACTCGTCATGGCCATCGAGCAGAACAAGACCGCCGGCAGCAATTTCGATTACTCCGTCCCGCTCACCAAGCTCTGCCTGTTCGGCAACTTCGGCATCACCAACCCGGGCAAAGTGATTCGCTGGGACAGCGCCACCCAGACCACTGACAACGAGGACGCCAACAAGCTCATCAAGCGCGCCGCCGTCCGCCAAGGGTGGGAATACAGCGCCGCGAACATCTGATCCGAGTCGTGAAACAGGCTGCCAGCCTGTGCATTCATCTCCACAACACATCGCCCGGCAGTTTACGCTGCCGGGCGATTTATTTTTTCCATGACAGGCACCAGCGCAAACGTTTGACCTCCGCCAGACAATCAGTCGCAAACATGACCCGTGACTTCAGCACTCCGATCATCATTCCGCTGAGCAAGACCAAGATCATGCTGATTTTCGCCGGCCTCATCTTCTTTGGTTTCTGTGGCGTCTATGCCGCCGGAAAGCTCGCTGACCTCAAGCCCGGCATCGTCATCGACGACGAAGGCATCATCGACAACTCCAGTGCCATCGCGGCCGGACGCATCCACTGGGACAACATGATGGGCTTCACCGTGACCACCATTCAAGGCACCAAAATCCTCAATATTCTCGTCCGTTCACCCCAATCCTACCTCGAAGGTAAAGGCCGGCTCGCAAGGCTCGCAGGAGCCGCGAACATCAAGATGGTCGGAACTCCGGTCAACATCACCTCGCATGCGCTCAAGATCAAATTTGACGACCTCGTGCGCCTCATCAACGAAGCATGCATTGCACACAGCAAACGCGTGCCTCGCTCCGAGGATGATCAGACTGACATCGACCTGTAGTGATCGTGATCACACGCTCACGCAAACAGATGCGTGAGCGGCTGGCCTTTGTCGGCGACGGTGAACGGACGCTTGCTGGGTGAGTAGATGACCTGGTCGAGCGGCAGTCCGAGCGCGTAGCCGATGGTGGCGTTGAGATCAGGCGGACCGACTTTGTCGGCGGCGACGCCAGCGCCATCCGGCGTGGTGGCGCCGTATTTGATGCCGCCTTTGATGCCGCCACCGATGATGACAGAACTGAAGACCGGATAGTGGTCGCGGCCCTGGTTCTGGTTGATCTTTGGTGTGCGTCCAAACTCCGAGCTGACGACGATCATCGTGCTGTCAAGCATGCCACGCTGCTCCAGATCGGTGATCAGCGCAAAGAGCGCGGTGTCGAGTGTGTCGCAAAGACGCGGCGTGTTGATGAAGTTGGCAGTGTGTGTGTCCCAACTGCCGAGGCTGACCTCGATGAAGCGCACACCATGTTCGACGAGACGACGGGCGAGCAGGCAGCCCTGCCCGAAGGTGTCACGACCATAAGCCTGGCGCGCGGCATCGGACTCCTTTGTGAGGTCGAAGGCCACGAGGTCCTCGCTCTTCATGAGCTTCACCGCGTCGTCATACATGTCGGAATACGCCTTCACGTTGCGTGTGTCCCACTTGTGCTGGAAGTCGGAGTCCAGCGTGCTGGCAAGCTCACGGCGCATGGCGAAGCGATCATCGGTGACGCCACGTTGCGGACGCACATTTTGCAGTCCGGCCTCTGGGTTGTTCACCATGAGCGGACCGTGTTTCTTCGCGAAGAAGCCCGCGCCAGGATGACGGCTGTCATTGCCAACATAGACATACGGCGGCAGCGCCGGATTGCCGGGCCCTTGGAAGAAGCTGAGCCAGGCGCCCATGCCAGGATGTTTGATCGTGCTGCGCAGGCCGAAGCTGGTGTGCATGAAGTAGTTCGCCTGCTCGTGTGCGGCCGTGTTGGTGGCCATCGAGTTGATGATGCACGCGTGGTGCATCTTCCTGGCGATGCGCGGCAGGTATTCGCTGATCTGCACGCCATCCGCGCTCGTCTTGATGGCCTTCACGGGTCCCGCGACCTCCTTGTTGTCCGGCTTCGGATCCCAGGTGTCGAGATGGCTCTGCCCACCGTTCATATAGAGGTAAATGACGTTGCGGGCAGTGGCCGCCTGTTTGGCCGTGGCAGCACCTTCTCCGGCTGCGAAAGCCTTGGAGGAGAACAGGTGCTCCATGGAGGGCAGAAGTCCAACACCGAGGCAGGTTTGCGCCATGCGGGTCATTACGGAGCGGCGGGAAAGGTCGGAGTTCATGATCGTTTCAAGTTTCAGGATTAAAGTTTCAGGTTGGGAACGATTTGGAGGCTTACTCGACGAAGATGAAGCGCTGGGTGCTCAGGGCGGCGACGGCAATGTCCTCCCAGATGTTCTTGTTCGAGGCGTAGGATTCGAGCGTCTGCAGCATCTGCGCCTTCTCCTTCGCGGTGGGCGTGCGTGAGTAGAGGCTCAGGAAAAGCGTGTTGATCTTGTCCTCGTTGGTGGCGGCCTTGCGGAGATTGATGCTGAGCGTGGACCATGCACTGGTGACCTGGCTGAGCAGCGAGCCGTTCATGATGGTCAGCGCCTGTGGCACGCTGGCCTCGTCACTGGCATTTTCGATCACGTCGCGGTCGCTCTGGCCGAATTCACGCAGGAAGTGGCCGCGCGGAGCAGGCGAAGGCAGCTCTGAAGCGCGGCTCCAGGTCTGGTGCAGCGTCTTCTGGTAGTTTTCGTAGCTCTTCGCGCTCTTCGGATCCTTGATGCCCAGCACGACCTCATCGGCCTTGATCCGCTTCATGAGTTGCTCGTTGATTGGAGCGTCCTTGGCATCCACGCGGCTGCCTTCCATCATGTTCATCATCGCCATTTCCATCGGACCACCAGCGGCGGACGCGACAAGCTCAGCCTGCACTTCCTTGTTGTTCGACTTGCTGGCGGCCTCGTAGAAGTACTTCGAGACGTTCTTGCGCAGGATGCGCTGGCTGTCATTCAAGCGGCGCTGGATGTCCTTGGCCTTCTCCTTGTCATCCTTGGCGCGGGCCTCGTCGAGTTCCTTGCGCAGGCTGTCGAACTCCTTGTTTTGCTCGCGCATCGCAGCGGCGACCATCTTCGCGGCGTCAAAGAGCAGAGGAGCCTCGGTTTTGTCGAGCATGCTGGCCAGGTGACGGCGATTTTCGAGATCACGGCGTTCGCGCTCGCGTGCGCTCCAGTTGGGCTGGTCAGGATCGGGGCTGACGAGCGTGACAAGCGAATCCCACACCTGCTCGGCCGTCATGCGGCGGAAGACGGGGCCTTGGAAGTAGTATGGCGTGCCGGGAGGCGCTTCCTTCTCGCTGGCACGTGCAAAAGCCTGCGTGTTCAGCAGCATGCGCAGGTAGGCCTTCATGTCATACTTGAGGGCGACCATCTGCTTTTCCAAGAAGCTCATCAACTCGGGATTGGAAGCCACACTGTTGTCCATCATCTCATCCACCTGCTCGTAGATGCCGACGCCGAAGACACGCTTCCACAGGCGGTTTGCGATGATCGTGGTGAAGCGCGGATTCCCCGGCGATGTCATCCACTTGCCGAACTCGTCGATGGGATCGGACTCCTTCGACAGCGTGACCGGCTTGCCGAACATCACCGAAGCCTGCACGACATCCTTGGGCTTCGCATCTTTGTATTTGTAATCGTGTGGCAGGCGAAGCTGGCCCTTGTTCTCAACGACAAGCGTGTCACGCAGCGGACGGAACACCTCCTGAAGCGCCTGGCGCATGAGGGATTGGGTCTCCTGATCGAGCGATTTGTCCTGGCGGATCATTTTGGCAACCTCGTCGTTGCCCTTCGAGCGATAACTGGTGGCCGTCATGTTGTGCGTGAACGCGGCCATCTGGTAGAACTGCTTCTGCGTCCACTGGTCGAACGGATGGTCATGGCACTGGGCGCACTCCATGCGCGTGCCGAGGAAGATGCGCGTCGTGTTCGACAGATTGTCGAGCGGCATGCCGCGGTCGCGCATGTAGTAGCCGATGGCGCCCGTGTCGAAGCAGGAGCCGACGCTCGAAACAAGTTCGCGGGCCATCTGGTCCCACGGCTTGTTTTTGCGCAGCGATTCACGAATGAAGTTCAGGTAGCTCTGCGCCGTGGTGCTGTCGCCCACACCCTGGCTTTGCGCACGCAGCACGTCCGCCCAGTAGTTGAAGTAATTCTGCACGTAGCCTTCGCTCGCAAGGAGGCAGTCGATCAACTTCGCACGCTTGTCCGGGGCCTGGCAGGCATTGAATGCCTTCGCCTCGTCATAAGTCGGAATGCGCCCCGCCACCGTCAGATAAGCACGGCGAAGGAAAGTGGCATCATCGACCAGCGGATTGGGGGTGATCTTGTGCTTTTGCCAGCTTTGGGTGAGGAGGGCATCAATCTGCTTCGAAGCAGCAGTGGTGTCCGGTTGCGCGGCCAGCGAAGCCGTGGCAATGCAAACGGTGAGGAGGGAGGAGAGCGTCGATGCTTTCATGCGGCATCCAAACGCGTCTCACTCTGCCTGCATGTCAGCCCCGCCCAAGGATACCAAATACGGCACAGGGAATGACAATCCATGTCTTGCCAGCCTAGTATGCCGCCCCGCCTTATACTCCGGTGTCACGCAGCAGTCCCCGGATGACCTCCCACGCTTCTCCGACCCACTGCCGCAGCTCCTTCAAGCCGGGCCCCACGATCCATGAGGCATAAGTGATCCCCATCCACCACGCGAAAGCATTGATGACGATCAAAAAGGTCACCACCACCTCCAGCCAGCGGCCCCACACCTTCAAATAGCCGTTCTCATCCTTCTTGCGGCGGAAAATGTGATCGGAATACAGCGCCACCGCCGCCCACCACAGCAGCGGCGGCAGGAACAGAAATCCAAAAAACATGCGCCGCATCACCACGCCGCTGCGCTGCTCATACGGCACGCGTTCATAATCCCGGTAACGGGCCACCCGACGGCGTGTGGGTTTGGTGGTCAGGCCGTCGGCAACGATTTCGCCCCCCAGGTTCAGCTCCAGCAACGTGGACACCGGCCGCCATTGCTCCTCGTCCTCCCGTTTCACCAAGTCGCAGTCACGGATCGACCCATAGGCAAGATAGTTCCGCAAATCATCCATGGAGCAGGGCCCCAGGGTCTTCTGGCCTTTGGCGATGTAATACAAGGAATGCACGCGTCGGGAGAAATCGGCCGATTGTACGCCCATCGGCTGCTCGAATGCAACCATCGTGCCGCTCCGTGCGGCAAGTTTTTTCTCTGCATTTGGCATGCAACTCACGTACTTTCTCCATGCGCTCTACTCTCCTCCTCACCGCACTTCTCGCCACGGCTCTGCATGCCCAGACTCCCCAGCCCGCCGCCTCCAGCATCAAGGCTGGCTTCGCCGAACGCGACATCACGCCCGATATCGGCATGGAACAGCCCGGGGGATATGGCAAAAGTTTCCACAAAAGCTTCCACGATCCCTGCAAGGTGCGCGCCGCTGTTTTTGACGACGGAAAAAAGACCGCCGCGGTGGTCGGCCTCGATTCGCTCGTCGTGCCACGCCAGGTCGTGCTCGACGCCCGTGCGCAGATCGAGAAGGCCACCGGCATCACAGGTGACGCCGTCTTGATTTGCGCCTCGCATTCGCACAGTTCCGGTCCCGTGGGCATGGTGATGCCCGGGGAATATGACGCTGCCTCCGACCTCGTGAAGAAGCTGGCGTATGAGGAATCCTCCTGCGCCGACGCAGGCTACCTCCTGCGATTGACGCATGAGATCGTCGCCGGAGTGGTTGCCGCGAATCAAAACAAGGTGCCGGTGCAACTCGGCTTTGGCTTCGGCCATGAGGACAAGGTCGCCTTCAACCGGCGTCTGCGCATGAAGAACGGCCAGAGCTGGAGCCATCCCGGCTCCGGCAATCCGGACATTCTCGAATACGCCGGCCCCATCGACCCGCAGGTCGGTGTGATCGGTGCTTGGGACCTGCAGGGCCAGCTTGTCGGTGTCGTGGTCAACTACGCCTGCCACGCCACGACCAATCCCGGCGGCATTTCAGCAAATTGGATCCAATACCTCGAAAAGACCATTCAAGGTGGCCTCGACACCCATGCACCGGTGGTCTTCATGCAGGGCGCGTGCGGGGACGTGACGCAGGTGGACAACCTCAGCCCCTATCAGCGCCCCAAGCCCGAGGACTGGAGCCGCTTTGTCGGCGGACGCATCGGCGCGGAGGCTGTCCGCATGTTGCTCTCGATGCCGAAGGTCGCCGCCGCGCCCATCGACACGCGCCAGGAGGTTTTGAAGATCAAACGCCGGCCCCCGTCCCCGCAACGTGTCGAAAAAGCTGTCACCGTCGTCTCCCAGCCAAAACCCGCGGGCGACACGAGCGAATGGCTGTTCGCCAAGGAGATCGTCATGCTCGATTTCCTCAACAAAACCACACCTGTCGTCGATTGCGAGGTGCAGTGCATCAAAGTCGGACCTGCCTGCTTCGTCTCGAATCCCGCCGAATACTTCGTGCAATACGGACTCGACATCAAAAAAGGCAGCCAGCACGCCTTCACCTTCCCGTGCGAGCTTTCCAACGGCATTGTCGGCTACGTGCCCACGGAGGAAGCCTTCGGCCCGCATGGCGGCGGTTATGAAACGCGCCTCACTGCCTACTCGAACCTCGAAATCACCGCCGGCACACAGATGGCGAACAAGGGCATCGAACTCGCCAACCAGATGACCGCCGAGCCCAAGCCTGAACCTCCAAAGGCCCCGCCATTCAGCAAGCCCTGGACCTACGGCAACGTGCCGCCGGAATTGGAGTGATTTTGTGACGGTTCGCAGTTCTCGATTCACCGTTCTCTGTTTGCAGAAGTCGCGCGACCATGCCAAAACAGCGGCCTCACAACGCTGAACTGCGAACAGGGAACCGCGAACCATCATGAACCCACTCGTCATCATCACCGGCGCATCTTCGGGCATCGGCGCCGCCACCGCCCAGGCGTTCGCTGCCGCCGGGCATCCGCTGCTGCTCATTGCCCGTCGCCTGGAGCCAATGGAGGCATTGAAGTTGCCGAACACGCTCTGCCGTGCCGTTGATGTGCTCGATGCTGCGGGTTTCAAAGCTGCCATCGACGACGCCGAGGCCAAATTCGGCCCCGCCGAGATTCTCGTGAACAACGCGGGCGTGATGATGAACTCCCCCGCCATGGAAGGCGATCCTGCGCAGTGGGACGCGATGATCGACATCAACATCAAAGGCGTTCTCACCGGCATTCGCCTCGTCTTGAACGGCATGGTGAAACGCAGCAGCGGCACCATTGTGAATATCGGTTCCATCGCCGGCGTGAAGACCTTCGGCAATCACGCCGTGTATTGCGGCACCAAGTTCGCCGTGCATGCCATCACCGAGACGATTCGCGAGGAGGTCAGCAGCAACAACGTGCGCCTCATCACCATCGCTCCCGGCATGGTGGAAACCGATCTCGTCAATCACACCACTCACGATGCCTCACGTGAAGGCTGGTGGAAGTACGCGAAACAGATCGGTGGCGCCTTGAAACCAGCCGACATCGCCGAGGCCATCGTCTGGTCCTCCAAACTCCCGCAAAGTGTCTGCGTGCGCGAAATGGTGATTTGCCCGACCAAACAGGAACCTTGAGCGTAATTCGCCGCATCCGACATCTAAAATCCAGCCCATGACCACGACTGAACTCATCACCGCCCTCAACTGGCGCTACGCCACCAAGGTTTTCGATCCCACGAAAAAAATCCCTGCCGACACCTGGGCTGCGCTTGAGGAGTCGCTCGTGCTCACGCCATCGAGCTTCGGATTGCAGCCGTGGAAGTTTCTCATCGTGCAGGATCAGGAACTGCGTGAGAAACTCGTGCCGCACACCTGGAAGCAACGCCAGGTCGCCGATTGCTCCCACCTGGTCGTCATGATGGTGAAAAAATCCCTCAGCGTCGAAGACGTGGATGCTTTCATCACTCGCATGGCAGAAGTTCGCGGCGGCACCGCCGACTCGCTCGCCGGTTTCCGGAAGATGGTCGTCGGCATCCAATCACAGGGCTACATGTCAAAGGACTGGGCCAAGATGCAGGCCTACATCGCGTTGGGCCAGTTCATGACCGCCTGCGCGCTGCTCAATATCGACACCTGTCCGATGGAGGGTTTTGTGCCGGAGAAATATGACGAGATCCTCGGCCTCGAAACCCAAGGCTTCACCACTGCGGTGCTCTGTCCTGCCGGTTATCGCCACAGCGACGACAAATACGCTGTTCTGCCGAAGATTCGCTTCAAGAACGGTGACGTGATCACGCACATGTAAGCCGGAAAGGCGGGCAGCGGCGCGGATTGCGGCGGGGAAAACAAGTTGCCAGCATGCACGCGGCTGCTAACGCTGAACTCTCATCCTTATGATCGTCGCACCCAAAATTCGTGGATTCATCTGCACCACCGCGCATCCCGTCGGTTGCGCAAAGCATGTCGCTGACCAGATCGCCGTCGTGAAGAGCCGCGGCCCCATCGCCAACGGGCCGAAGAAGGTGCTCGTCGTCGGCGCGTCCACGGGCTACGGCCTCGCCTCGCGCATCGCGGCGGCGTTCGGTTCCGGGGCGGCGACGATCGGCGTGTTCTTTGAAAAGCCGGGAGAACCCGAGCGCTGCGGCACCGCAGGCTGGTACAACTCCGCCGCGTTCGAGAAAGAGGCCAAAGCCGCCGGTTTGTATGCGCGTTCGTTCAACGGCGACGCTTTCTCTGATCCGATGAAGACGGAAGTCATCGAAGCGATCAAGAAAGACCTCGGCCAGGTGGATTGCGTGATTTACTCCCTCGCGTCGCCGCGCCGCACGCATCCGAAGACGGGCGAGGTCTTCAAATCCTGCCTGAAACCCATCGGGGGCACTTACACGAACAAAAACCTCAACACTGGCAACGGCGTGGTCAACGAAGTGACCATCGAACCCGCCAATGACGACGACATCGCCCAGACCGTTGCCGTGATGGGTGGTGAGGACTGGGAAATGTGGATGGATGCGCTGCAAGCCGCGGGCGCGCTCGCTCAGGGCGTGCAAACCGTCGCTTACAGCTACATCGGGCCCGAAGTGACCTGGCCGATCTACAAGAATGGCACCATTGGCCGCGCGAAGGAAGACCTCGAGCGCTCACAGCGTGCGCTGGATGGCAAGCTCGCCTCCATCGGTGGCAAGGCGTGGGTTTCGGTGAACAAGGCGCTCGTCACGCAGGCCAGCTCCGCGATTCCTGTCGTGCCGCTTTACATCTCGCTGCTCTACAAGGTCATGAAAGCCGAGGGCACGCACGAGGATTGCATCGAACAGATGGACCGCCTCTTCCGCGATCGTCTCTACAACGGCAAGCCGCAGCCGGATGAAGCCGGACGCATCCGCGTGGACGATTGGGAAATGGCACCGAAAGTTCAGCAAATCGTCGATGATCGCTGGAAGCAGGTGAACACCGAAAACCTCGCCCAGCTTGGGGACTTCGAAGGCTATCAATCCAGCTTCCTGCGTCTCTTCGGCTTCGGCCTCGCGGGCGTGGACTACAACGCGGATGTCGATACTGGCATCGGTGTGCCTTCGCTGGGCTGATTTAGCTTATGGAACAGAACCGCCTCGAAGCTTTCAGCGATGGCGTGCTCGCCATCATCATCACCATCATGGTGCTGGAGCTGAAGGTGCCGCATGGAGCGGACTTCGAGGCGCTCAAGCCGCTGCTCCCCGTGTTTCTGAGCTACGTGCTCAGCTTCCTCTACGTGGGCATCTATTGGAACAATCATCACCACCTGCTGAAAGCCTGCCGCAAGGTCACCGGCCCGATCATGTGGGCAAATTTGCATCTGCTGTTCTGGCTTTCGCTGTTTCCGTTTGCCACCGGCTGGATGGGCGAGAACCACGTCGCTCCTCTGCCAACGGCGTTTTACGGCGTGGTGCTGCTTCTCGCCGCAATTGCCTACTACATCCTGCAAAGCTGCATCCTCGCCCATCACGACCGCGATTCGAAGCTCGCCACCGCCTTCGGTAGCGATCTCAAGGGCAAGCTGTCGCCCGTGTTTTATCTCGTGGCCATACCGTCCGCGTTTTACCGGCCGTGGATCGCCGCGTGCATCTATGTGGCCGTGGCATTGCTCTGGCTCGTGCCGGACCGCCGCATTGAGCGGGCGATGCTGGAGGACGAGAGCGAGAAAAACTGATGGTTTCTTCAACTCGCCTATGCTGCGAGCTTGCGATACAGCTTTTCCATCGCTTCCGGACTGCGGCAGGCAATCGCAGCCTGGGCCAGGATGCTCGCAACATCCAAGCGCGAGATCTTGACGCCTTGCAGCACTTGCTCCCATGAGGCCGCGCGCATTTTGGCGACGGTTTGAACCCCCAGCAGCAGGGAAAGCGCCGTGGCATAGCGAAGTTTGCCATGGGCGACATGCTGCACATAGCGAAGCCCGTGTTCGAGGTGCCCCGTGCAGGTTTGCAGCCACTGTCTCCACGCTGTTTGCAATTCGTCCGGCTCACACGGCAGATAGCAACGCCCGTCGCGCGTGTCCTCGCCGACATCGCGCAGGATGTTGATGAGCTGAAGCCCCTTCCCCATCCGTGCGCCCCACTCCTGCATCTGACGGACAGACACCGCAGGATCGAGCGATGCCGGCAATTCGCTGGCACACAACTGCGTCCAGAACTCGCCCACACAACCAGCCACCAGCCATGTGTACTCATCCAGCTCCTCGGCGTCCGACAACCGACGAAGCTGGCCGTCAGCAGGGAAACGCTGGATGTCGAGCATCTGGCCGCGGATGATGTGTTCCAGCACGCTTTGAATGGCAGCAAGCGGCGCGGGCTTCATCGTGCGCAGCCATGCGATTCCATCCGCAAAGCGCTCCATCAACCGGCGTTCGGCATCGTCGCTTTGCTGTGGGCAGAATTGCTCACGCAACGTGATCGCAAGCGTGTCGGCGGCGTCATCACCGCGAATCAATGCCTGATAACGCTCAAGACAGTCGAGCCGCGCCTCCGCTCTCACGCTGGCAGTGTCCGCGATGGTGTCCGCCGTGCGTGCGAGCAGGTAAGCGAGGGAGATCGGCTCGCGCAGTTCCTTGGGCAGTGCCTTGAGCGTGAGATAGAACGAACGCGACACCGCGGCCAGCAACTGGCCGCCGAGTTCGCGTTCATGGTGGGTTTCGTCGGACATCCGCAGGTTGTTCATGCTTTAGCGTGATTTGAGCGGATGGCACGCTAAAGCATTCACAACGTTCCGCTTTGAACCACCTCTACGTCCACATCCCCTTCTGCCACCGCATCTGCCCCTACTGCAGCTTTCACAAGCACACGCCGGGCAACACGGACATGACGGCGTTTGTCGATGCGCTGCTAAAGGAAGCGGAAAAGCAGCCGCTCTGCCCGCAAACCATCTACTTCGGCGGCGGCACGCCCACGATGCTGAGCGACACGCATCTGGAGCGCCTTCTGCGCGGGCTCCGTCAGCGGGTGGACCTGTCGCAGATGGTGGAATTCACCGTGGAAGCCAATCCGCGCACCGTCTCCGCCTCCAAGGCGGCACTGATGCGCGAACTGGGCGTGACGCGTGTGAGCCTGGGTTTGCAGGCATGGGATGAGGCCACTTTGAAAACACTGGGCCGCGATCACTCGCCCGCTGAAGCTGAAGAGACGTGGCAGGTCCTCCGCGACGCCGCTTTTCCGAGCCTGAATATCGATTTGATGTTCTCCATTCCCGGCCAGAGCCTCGAAACCTGGCGCGCGACATTGGAACACTCCCTCGAACTTCAACCCGATCACATCTCCGCCTACAACCTCAACTACGAGGAGGACACCGACTTCTTCCGCCGCCTCCAGACCGGTGAATTCCGCCCCGACGACGGCCGCGACACCGAGTTCTTCCAGCTCGGCATCGATATGCTCGAAGATGGCGGCTTTGAGCACTACGAGATCTCCAACTACGCCAGATCCGGCCACCGCAGCGTTCACAACGAAGCCTACTGGCTCGGCGCGGACTACATCGGCCTTGGGCCCGGCGCCTTTTCCACCGTGGCGAACAAGCGATGGAAAAACGTCGCCAACACCGACCGCTACATCACCCTGGCGCTCGCGGACGAAAACACGGCCACCGACGTGGAGCAGCTCACCCTCGAGCAACGCCGCACCGAGCGTTTCGGCCTGGAACTGCGCACCAGCCGCGGCCTGCCGCTTGATCTTGTCGCACCGGAGTCCCGCCGCATGCTGGAGACTTTGCGAGACCAGGGGCTTCTTGCCATCGACGCCCACTTCGTCCGCCTCACACGTGCAGGCAAACCGCTCGTGGACCCCATCGCAGTCGCATTGATGGGCTGAAGCCGGCGTGTGCCGCAAGCCCATTTCCGTCGCTTGCATTCCCCTCCCGCCCGCTAGACTCCGCAGCCTGATTCACGCATCACGAATCACTCCTCTCTTCCCATCATGTCTCACAAAGTTCTCATCATCGGAGCCGGCGGCGTCGGCCGCGTCGTCACCCACAAATGCGCCCAGCTTCCCGACGTCTTCGGTGAGATCATGCTCGCCAGCCGCACAAAATCGAAGTGTGACGGCATCGCTGCCGAGTTGAAGCGCCCCATCCAGACCGCCGGAGTCGATGCGGACAACGTGCCGGAGCTGGTGAAGCTGCTGAAGAGCTTCAAGCCGGAGGTCGTCATCAATGTGGCGTTGCCTTACCAGGACCTCACGATCATGGACGCGTGCCTGGAGGCCGGTGTGCACTACATCGACACTGCGAACTACGAGCCGCGCGACGTCGCCAAGTTCGAATACCACTGGCAGTGGGCCTACCAGGACAAGTTCAAGAACGCCGGCCTCACAGCGCTGCTCGGTTGCGGCTTTGATCCCGGTGTCACCAATGTGTACACCGCTTATGCGATGAAGCATCATTTCAGCAAGATCGACACCCTCGACATCATCGACTGCAACGCGGGCGACCACGGCAAGGCCTTCGCCACCAACTTCAATCCGGAGATCAACCTCCGCGAAGTCACCGCCAACGGCCGCTACTGGCAGGACGGCAAATGGATCGAGACCAAACCGCTCGAAATCAAACGCAGCTTCCCCTTCCCGGACGGCATCGGCCCGAAGAACATCTACTGCCTCTACCACGAAGAACTGGAATCGCTGACCAAACACATCCCGATGCGCCGTGCGCGATTCTGGATGACCTTTGGCGACGCCTACATCAAGCACATGGAAGTCCTCGTGAACGTCGGCATGACCGGCATCCATCCCGTGAAGCACAAAGGCGTGGACATCATCCCCATCGAGTTCTTGAAGACCCTTCTTCCCGAACCCGGCACGCTCGGTCCGGACACGAAGGGCAAGACCTGCATCGGCAACTGGATCGAAGGCACCGGCAAAGACGGCAAGCCCAAGCGCTACTACGTTTACAACATCTGCGACCATCAGGAGTGCTACAAGGAGACCAACAGCCAGGGCGTCAGCTACACCACCGGCGTTCCCGCGATGATCGCCGCGCGCCAGCTCCTCACCAATCCCTCTGAGTATCGCCAGCCTGGCGTCTGGAACGTTGAACAGCTCAATCCCGACCCCTTCATGGCCGACCTGAACGCCTACGGCCTGCCGTGGGTGGAAACGTGGCCAACAGACAAGATGCCCGGCGAATAAGCCGGGCGATCGTGTGAGCGGGATCGTGCTCGATCAAGCAAGCGCTCGACTTTGCCGTGCATGTTGATCACGGGCCACGTGAGACAGGCTGGCAGCCTGCTTCACGTCTCACACTTCCTCCGGCACGACGAACGGCGCGCGATACTTGTCCTTGAGCATGTCGTTCGCGGCGTCGTTGTCGATGAAACGCTCGGCCTTGCCGTCCATCTTCAGCACAGGGCCGAGGGTGAGCATGTCCTTCTTCAAGTCGATCTCGTTCTTCCCGAGATGCTCCTTCATGCGCTCGAAGGATTCGGAGCCAAACTTGTCGCCTTTGATCTTTTCGAAAATGGCATCGGGGCCTTCCTTCGCGCCGAGGCGATGGCTGATGTTGCCGGTGTGGCAGAGGGCGCTGGAGAGATGGCCTTCGAGGATGTCGGCGTTCAAATCGTCCACGCGGCGGCTGCGACAGGCGTTGATGAAGTTTTTGAAGTGGTCCTCCGCGCCTTCGAACTTCTTCATCTCCTTGCCATCCTTGTCGAAAATGACGGCGCCGGTGTAGGCAGGCACGACCACCGTGCCGCCCTCGCACTCGACGATGACACCGACGCCCGCTCCAGTGACGCCTTCCTTGCCATCCTTGCCCGGATTCGGCTGGAATTTCACGCCTTTGCTGGTCTGCATGAGCTTGTCCATGTTTTTGCCGTCCTTCGAGTCCGGCAGGCCGCGCACTTCGAAGATGAGCGGCGCCTTCTCGTAGCCGTGATAGATGATCTGCGTGTTCGCGGTCTCGCCGTCGTCCTCATATCCGAGACGTCCGCCGACGCTCCACACGCTGGGCGACAATTCCATCTCGCCAAGGAACCAGCGGGCAATGTCCATCTGGTGGATGCCCTGGTTGCCGAGGTCGCCATTGCCGTAGGCCCAGATCCAGTGCCAGTCGTAATGCAGCTTCTTGCGCGTGAGCGGCAGCTTGGCCGCCGGGCCGCACCAGAGATCGTAATCGATCGTGTCTGGAATCTTCTGCTCTCCTTCCGCCTTGCCGATGCTGGCGCGGCGTTTGTAGCACAGGCCGCGTGAGAGGAGGATTTTGCCGAGGTTGCCTTCCTGCACGTATTTCACCGCCGCGGCGATGCCCTGGCGGCTGGAACGCGATTGCGTGCCGGTTTGCACGATCTTCGAGTATTTGCGCGCGGCTTTGACAATCTGGCGGCCCTCCCACACGCAGTGCGACACGGGTTTTTCGACATAGACATCCTTCCCGGCCTGGATCGCCCAGATGGAGGCAAGCGCATGCCAGTGGTTCGGCGTGGCAATGCTCACGGCATCAATGCTCTTGTCCTCAAAGAGCTTCCGCATGTCGGTGTACTGCGCGACCTTGATCTTGTCCTTGTCGAGCGCCTCGACGTGCTTGCTCATCACATTTTTGTCCACGTCACACAGCGCAGCGACACGCACGCCGTCGTCCTTGAGCTTCTTGTAGCCGCCGATGTGTGATCCTCCGCGCCCACCGAAGCCGATGACAGCCACATTGATCGTGTCACCCGGACTTTTCTGCGCCCAGGAGGTTTTGGCGATGTAGAAAACGCCGGTGGAAGCGGCGGCGGACTGTTTGAGGAAGGAGCGGCGGTTGGTCATGGCGTGATGGGAAACGCCACAGAAGTTGCTGCCTTTCCTTTTTGACAAACCAAACGATGCCTCTCCGTTACCAGCCGCTATGTTCCGCCACCCCGCCTTCATCCTTTCGTCATTCCTCATTCTGGTTTCGTCATTGTCGGCGAAACCAAACATCCTTTTCATCCTCAGCGATGACATCCGCCCTTACGCGATCGGTTGCTACGGCTCGAAGCATGTGAAGACGCCAAACATTGACCGCCTTGCCAGTGAAGGCGTGCGTTTTGCGAACACCTTCTGCACCACCTCGCTCTGCTCGCCGAGCCGTGGCTCGATTCTCACGGGCCTCTACGCGCACAACCACGGTGTCACGAACAACTTCACGGAATACCCCGACACGCTGCGCACCTTCCCGTCCACTCTGCATGATGCCGGCTACGCCACGGCTTACTTTGGCAAATACCACATGGGCGAAAACAACGACTCGCCGCGCCCAGGCTTCGATATGTTCGTCACGCACAAGGGCCAGGGCAGCTACTTCGACACCGAGTGGAATCTCAACGGCAAGGAACGCAAGGTCATCAAGGGCTACTACACCACCGTCGTCACCGATCTCGCGATGGACTGGCTCAAGCAGCAGAGCCCGGACAAGCCGTGGTGTGCGTGCATCGGCCACAAGGCCCCACACAGCTTCTACACGCCGGAGCCGAAGTATGAGCACAGCTTTGACGATGTGCGCGTCCCCTACCCTGCCACCGCCTTCCATCTCGATGACAAGCCCGCGTGGATGAAGCAGCGCCTTTACACCTGGCATGGCATCTACGGCCCGCTGTTCGAATGGCGGAAAAAGTTCCCCGACGACCATCCCGAGGCCGTGAAGGACTTCGAGAACATGGTGCACGGCTACTGGGGCACGATCCTGAGCGTCGATGACAGTATCGCCCGCGTCCGCCAATGGCTCGAAGAAACCAAACAGCTCGACAACACCATCATCGTCTTCATGGGCGACAACGGCCTGCTCGAAGGCGAGCACGGCATGGTGGACAAACGCACCGCGCACGAACCCAGCCTGCGCATCCCGCTCATCATGCGTTATCCGCAGCTCACGAAGGAAGCCAAGGTCATCGACAAGCAGGTACTCACCATCGACGTCGCGCCCAGCTTGCTCGAACTTTGCGATGCTCCGCCGCTGCCAAACATCCACGGCAAGTCCTTCGTGCCGCTCGTGCAGAAAGGCGATCCCAACTGGCGCACAAGCTGGTTCTACCACTACAACTACGAGAAGCAGTTCCCCTACACGCCGAACGTCCGCGCCATCCGCACCGACGAATGGAAGTACATCCACTACCCGCACGGCGACGGCTCGCCCGACAAGCACCTGGCCGAGCTTTACAACCTGAAGAACGATCCCGACGAAACCACCAACCTCATCAGCAAGCCCGAACTCGCCCCGAAGATCGCCGAGTTGAAGGCCGAGCTCGCCAAACTCATGCTCGCCACCGGTCTCGATGACAAAACCGACAAGATGCCGCTCGACGAAGGCGTGAAGAGCGAGCTGCCGGATGCGAAGATTCGCTGACATCTCAGTACGCCGGCTGGAATTCGAGGATTGACAGGCTTTGGGCAGAGTCCCAGCATCATGGCACAACCAGCCATGAAACAGGAAACCAGTCCCGCCGGTCTTCCTCGTACTTCGGACACCACGCGCACAGGTCTCGACCCGGCCCAGATCGCTGACGCGTTTCAGGACAACCTGAATTATCTGCTCGGGCGTTTCCCCACCATTGCGTCCCGGAATGACAATTACCTCGCGCTGGCCTACACGGTGCGCGACCGTCTGCTTCAGCGGTGGATCAAGACCGCGCAAAGCTACCGCGAGCGCCAGAGCCGCACGGTATGTTATCTCTCGGCGGAGTTCCTCATGGGACCGCAGCTTGGCAATAACCTGCTCAATCTCGGCATCGAGGAGCAGGTGCGGCAGGCGATGCAACAACTCGGACTGAACCTCGACGAGTTGATCGAGCACGAAAACGAGCCGGGGCTGGGCAATGGTGGCCTGGGACGTCTCGCGGCATGCTACCTTGATTCGCTGGCCACTTTGGAGGTGCCGTCCATCGGCTACGGCATCCGTTACGAGTTCGGCATCTTTGAGCAGCGGATCCGCAACGGCTGGCAGGTGGAAATGACCGACAAGTGGCTGCAGCTCGGCAATCCATGGGAAATTCCACGGCCCGAGATCGTGCATGAGGTGAAGTTCGGCGGCCGTACGGAGAGCTTCACGGAAAACGGAACCTTCCGTGTGCACTGGATTCCTGACGAAGTGGTTTGCGGCATGGCTTACGACATGCCGGTGCCGGGCTATCAGGTCGAAAATGTGAACCTCCTGCGGTTGTGGCAGGCGGAGGCGGCGGAGTCCTTCGATTTTGCCGCTTTCAACCAGGGCGACTACTACCGTGCCGTGATGCACAAGATGGCGTCGGAAAACATCACCAAAGTCCTTTATCCGAACGACGAGTCGCCTCAGGGGAAACGCTTGCGCTTGCAGCAGCAGTACTTTTTCGTCTCCTGTGCCTTGCAGGACATGCTGCGCCTCTATCTGCAACGCGCCCGCAAGCTGGAAGGCTTCCACAAAAAGTTCTGCGTGCAGCTCAATGACACGCATCCCGCCATTGCCGTGGCCGAGTTGATGCGGTTGCTGGTGGATGAGCAGCACATGCCATGGGAGACGGCGTGGGACATCACACGCAGGACCTTCGGCTACACGAACCACACACTGCTGCCGGAAGCGCTTGAACGCTGGGGCGTGCCGTTGTTCGCCAGCCTGCTGCCACGGCACCTGGAGATCATCTATGAGATCAACCGCCGCTTCCTCGACGAAGTCCGCCTGCGCTTCCCTGGCGATGACGAACGAGTCGCACGCATGTCACTGATCGACGAAGGAGGTGAACGTTATGTGCGCATGGCGAACCTCGCCTGCGTCGGCAGCAGCGCCATCAACGGTGTGGCCAGACTGCACAGCGATCTGCTCAAGGATGGCGTGCTGCGTGATTTCCACGACTTCGCACCGGAGAAATTCCAAAACAAGACCAACGGCGTCACGCCAAGGCGATTCATGCTGCTGAGCAATCCCGGCCTCGCGAGTCTGATCACGCGCAACATCGGCCCGGGCTGGGCAAAAAACCTCGATGAGCTGAAACGCCTCGAAAAACTCGCCGACGACGACGGCTTCCGCCGCGAGTGGCGTGAGGTGAAGCTGCAAAACAAACGCACCCTGGCCAGACTCCTGCAGGAACGCGCTGGCGTCACGGTGAACCCCGGCTCTCTCTTCGACATCCAGGTCAAGCGTCTGCACGAATACAAGCGCCAGCATCTCAACGCGCTGTTCATCATCACGCTCTACAACCGGCTGCGGCGCAATCCCAGGCTCAAGATCACGCCGCGCACCTTTGTCTTCGGCGGCAAGGCAGCGCCCGGCTATCACATGGCCAAGCTCATCATCAAACTCATCAACTCCATCGCCGACGCGGTGAACAACGACCCTGCGGTGAAGGATCAGATCAAGGTGGCCTTCTTCCCGAACTTCAACGTCAAGAACGCGCAGCACATCTATCCCGCGGCCGATTTGAGCGAGCAGATCTCCACTGCCGGCAAGGAGGCCTCGGGCACCGGCAACATGAAGTTCGCTCTCAACGGCGCCCTCACCATCGGCACGCTCGACGGTGCGAATGTCGAGATTCGCGAGCATGTCGGCGCGGAGAATTTTTTCCTCTTTGGCCTCACGGAATCGGAAGTCGCGCAGACCAAGGCCCATGGCTATCGCCCGTGGGAATACTGCGCCTCCAACGAGGAACTGCGCGAGGTCATCGAGCAGATTCGCGATGGCTTCTTCTCACCCGACCAGCCCGACCGCTTCCATCCGCTCGTCAATTCCCTGCTTCAACGCGATGATTACATGCTCTTCGCCGATTACGCCTCCTACGTCGCCAGCCAGGACAAGGTGGATGCCGCTTATCGGGATGCGGAAGCCTGGACCCGCATGTCCATCCTCAATGTCGCCCGCATGGGCTACTTCTCCTCCGACCGCGCCATCCGCGAGTATTGCGAGGACATCTGGAAGGTGAAGCCCGTGGCGATTTGAGAATCGCGCAAGCAAATCGCGATTGAACCAACCCGGCTTGGCGTTCATGCATGCCCATGCTCCGCTTTTTTGTCCTCCTCGCGCTTTCCCTTGCCCTCACAAGCCATCTCGCCGCCGCTGACGCACCGCCGAACATCATCGTCATGCTCATCGACGACATGGGCTGGACCGACCTCGGCTGCCAGGGCTCGAAGTATTACGAGACACCACACATCGACCAGCTAGCGAAGGACGGCATGCGCTTCACCCAGGCTTATTCGGCCTGCACCGTCTGCTCACCCACACGTGCGGCGATGATGACGGGCAAGGCGCCCGCGCGGCTGCACATCACCGACTGGATCGCCGGTCATGTGCCGGACAACGGACGGCTCGCGATTCCGAAATGGACGATGCACCTGCCGTTGGAGGAGGAAACCATTGCCGAACGGCTCAAGACACGCGGTTACACCACCGCGAGCATCGGCAAGTGGCATCTCGGCGAGGAAGAATTTTATCCGACGAAGAACGGCTTCGATGTGAACATCGGCGGCACGCACGCCGGGTCGCCGCCCAACTATTTCTCGCCTTACAACATTACGACGCTAACCGATGGCCCGAAAGACGAATTCCTCCCTGACCGGCTGACGAGCGAGGCCGTGAAGTTCATCGAGAAGAACAAGGCGAAGCCTTTCTTTGTGTATCTGCCGCATTACGCCGTCCACACGCCGATCATGGGCAAACCGGAGGTCATTGCGAAGTACCAGGCCAAACCGGCCGTCGGCGGCCACAGCAATCCGGTTTATGCAGCGCTCGTTCAAGGCGTGGACGACAGCGTCGGAACGTTGCGGACGAAGCTGAAGGAGTTGAGCCTCGACCAGAACACGATCTTCGTCTTCACCAGCGACAACGGCGGCCTGAGTCATCTTGTGCGGCCGGATGGCTGGTCACGCGGTCCCACCGACAACAGCCCGGCCCGCCTCGGCAAAGGCAGCGCGCACGAGGGCGGCGTGCATGTCCCGCTCATCGTCTCCTGGCCCGGCAAAGTGAAGCCCGGCAGCACCTGTGATTTGCCCGTGATCACTTATGACCATCTGCCCACGCTGCTCGAAGCCACGCAGATCCCGCTCAAGGAAGGACAAATCGTCGATGGCGAGTCGCTCATGCCTCTTCTCACCGAGACTGGCACGCTGAAGCGTCAGGCGATCTTCTGGCACTACCCGCATTATCATCCCGGCAGCGCACGGCCATACAGCGCCATCCGCGAAGGCGACTGGAAGCTCATCCAGTTTTACGAGGACAATCATGTCGAGCTTTACAACCTCAAACTCGACCCCGGCGAGACCGACAACCGCGCTTCCTTCGACTCCGTCCGCGCCATGCAGCTTCGCGACAAACTCAGCGCCTGGCTCAAGGACACCGGTGCGCAGATTCCCGAGCCGAATCCGAAATACGATCCTGACAAACCGCTCAATGAGCCGAGAAAAGCTGGCGGGAAGAAGAAAGCAGAGGGGTGAGTGCCAAGTTAAAAGTTTCAGGTTTCAGGTTGGCGGACGCGCATGACACCAACATGAAACTTTAAACCTGAAACATGAAACTCACGCTCGAAGCACGTTGTATGTGCACCATGAGTGCCCAATCTGCTTCATCCCGCCGTCAGTTTCTCACCCGCAGCACGACTGCTGCCGCCGCATTTGGATTTCCTGCCATCGTCAGCTCACGATCACCGAATGCGAAGCTGAACCTGGTATGCATCGGTGTGGGCGGGCGTGGCGCCGGAAACATCAAGGAACTCACCGGCATCCCGATCTATGTGCCGCCGAAACGTGATAGCGCGAAGAAGGACGGCGCCAAAGCCTCCGGGCCAAAAGACGCGCCAAAGGCCGGGCCGGATGCGCCGCCACCTCCTCCGTTGGAGCCGCGGGAGAATGTCATCGCCCTTTGTGATGTGAATGGCGAGAATCTCGACCGTGCGGCCTCGGCGTTTCCCAAAGCGCGCAAGTTCCGCGACTTTCGCAAGCTCTACGACCAGATCAGCGCGGGCGAGATCGACGCGGTGGTGATCAGCACGACGGAACACACGCATGCCTATGCCACGCTGCCCGCGCTGTTGATGAAGAAGCCGGTGTATTGTGAAAAGCCGCTCACGCACAACGTCGCCGAGGCACGTCTCATCACCAAAGCTGCTGCCGAGGCCGGAGTGGTGACACAGATGGGCACACAGATTCACGGCATGCCGAACTACCGCCGCGTCGTCGAACTGATTCAAAGCGGCGCGATTGGCAAGGTGACCGAGGCACACGTCTGCGTGTCACGCGCCTGGGGTTTGCAAAGCAAGGAAGATGCGGAGAAGAACGGCGACATCATCCACGTCACCGAGCGTCCCACCGTCGCTGAAACACCTCCGCCGTTCCTCGATTGGGACCTATGGATCGGCCCCGCGCCGATGCGTCCTTACAGCAGCGTCTATTTCCCCGGCCCGAAATGGTATCGCTGGTGGGATTTCGGCAACGGCACCATGTCAGACCTCGGCAGTCATTGGAACGATCTCCCCTTCTGGGCGCTGAAGCTCGACGCACCGCTCAGCGTCGAGGCTTTCGGCCCTGCGCCGCACCCGGAGATCGCTCCTGCCTCCATGCACGCCGTGTATGAGTACGGCCCGCGCGGCGACATGCCCGCCTGCCAGATCCACTGGCATCAGGGCGCGGACAAACCGGATGTGTGGAAGAACGATCCCATCATCAGCAAGTGGAGCAGCGGCGTCCTGTTCATCGGCGACAAAGGCATGCTGCTCTCCGATTACGGCAAGCACGTCCTCCTGCCCGAGGTCGACTTCAAAGACTTCCAATCACCAAAGCCCTTCATCGCCGATTCGCCCGGCCATCACGCCGAATTCCTCGCTGCCATCAAAAACGGCACGCCCACCGGCAGCCCCTTCAGCTACGCCGGTCCGCTCACTGAAGCGAATCATCTCGGCAACGTCGCCCACCGCGCCGGTGGCAAGATCGTCTGGGACGCCAAAGCCATGCGCATCACCAACAACGAAGACGCCAACCGCTTCCTCCGTCGCACGCCGCGTGAAGGATGGAAGCTAGGGTGATTTAAAGCGCAAGGAGCAAGCCCGCGCCCTCGGACTTCCACCTTGACGCCCTGCATGGGGATTGGGCGTTGCGGTCATTTGTTAGGAGTTTTTGGTGTAGTGGCGCTTCCGAAATTGTTTGGCAATGGCTGCCAAAGTTTCATTTGAAGAGTGAGATATTGGCGGCATTTGAGACACACGAAAGCTGATTCGGGTTTATCTGGATTACCGATGCAACCGCCGAGGATGACTTCGCCGCGGCTCTCGCGCGCCGCAACCTCGCGGGTAGGAACACCACTGACTAGGATGGGAACAGAAATGAGTGCAGCATGGCAACGGGGACATACCTTCGGTGGAGCGTCCTCGCCACGCAGCCACGGTGCGGACACCGCAATGAAAAGAAAGGTAAGGATGAAGTTTTTCACGAGACGCGAGCGACGCTTAACAGTACGCTCCCAAACATAATTGTCGATTTATGCCTGAGTTCCATAGCCGACAGTTTTGTCGAGCACCAGCGGACTTTGGGCTGCACTGGTGTCGATTTTGACGCGCCGGTGCGTGACAAGCAACAGACTGTCGGTTTTCACGCATGTGCGTGTCCTCGATGTTCGGAACGGAACGCGAGTTTTTAACTCGCCTGACTGACGGGGACAGGAAGTCCCCGCTCCTTGGGAAGAATGTGAAACAGGCAGCCTGCCTGTTCTTCCTGCCCCACCGGCTGGCAGCCGGTGTCACGACGCTCCTTGACGGTGCTACAAAGCGCTGGAGGAGAATGGCCTCCTCCAGCGCGTGTTGGTTCAGACTTGGATCAACCTGGTGGTCACAGGCTGCCGAGCAACTGGCCGGAACTGGCTGGCTTGTGGCCCTGGCCGCTGAGGATGGCGCTGGCGCTGAGGTTGGAACCGTAGTAGCGCTGATTCGCCTTCTTGTTGGTGCCGACCACCGTGCCCTCGATGGAGGCACCGGCAAACAACCCTTGGCTGCGGCTGTAGCTGTAGATCGCCGCCTTGGGTGTCAGACCTGCCTCGGCATCCCTGCCCACCGGACCCGCTGCCACGCTGAGCGCTCCGCCCAACGTCACATTGGCGTTTTTGGCAAACGCCTGCACGGCCTCGGGAGTGTTCAGCACCAGCACGTATTCGGTGACTTCAGCGCCAATCTGGGCGCCAAAGCCGATACCACCGGTGCGGATGAACAACGGTCCTGACCAGCCGTTTTTCGTGCGGGCAACCACAACGCCCTGTCCGCCTTTGCCCGACCAGATGAACCCGCCCTTGGTCACGGTGAGAATGGCCAGACCTCTGGCATCACGCATGACATGACGTGGAATGTCCTTCTCGGGCATGGACCTGAAGCGCTGCATGATCGCAGCCGCCTGTCTTACTTGTTGATCTTCCTTGGTTCCCGCCGTCAGCGACGTTCCGGGCACGATCAGCGCCAGGAGGGCTGCCAGGAGAACAAAACGAGGTTTTTTCATGACAATAGCTCCTTTCCTGATGTTCTACGCCCGGCCCGCTGAAACAGGGACGCGGCATTTTTCGCGAATGCCGCGTACCTGCCGCCAGTCTGGCAGGATGCCTGCTGGCAACGCGCCCATCGCGGCGTTCAGACCGCGAGCGTCTTGTAGAGCGCGAGCGTCTTGCGCGCGATGCTCTTCCAACTGAAGTGATCTTCCGCGCGCAGACGCCCGGCCTGCGCCATGCGATTGCGAAGCGTGGGGTCGGCCATGAGCTTGTTGACGGCGGCGGCCATGTCGCGGGCAAATTTTTCGGGATGCACGGCCTCGAAGGGGCTTTCCGTCTGCTGTTCCAGCGGAATGAGAAAACCGGTTTCTCCTTCGACGACGACCTCTTTGATGCCACCCACGGCACTGGCAACGACAGCAGTCTCGCAGGCCATCGCTTCGAGATTGATGATGCCGAAGGGCTCGTAGATGGACGGGCAGACAAAAACGTCGGCATGCGAATACATGGCGATTTTTTCCTGCAACGGCAGCATGGCCTGAATCCACACAACGCCGGGACGTTTCTGGCTGGCAGCGGCCACGGCGGCCTCCATCTCCTCCTTGATCTCGGCGGTGTCAGGTGCACCGGCACACAGGACGATCTGGAAGCCCGGATCCATGTGCTGGATGGCACGCACGAGATGAATGATGCCCTTCTGACGCGTGATGCGGCCCACGAAAAGGACAAACGGCCTGCCGGGATCGACGCCATGCTTGCGCAGCACATCGGGAGCCTCGATACGGCGGTACTCGTCGAGATCGATGCCGTTGTGAATGACGTGAATCTTGTGGCGATCGAGGTCAAAAAGGCGCAGCAGATCAGCTTTTGTCTCCTCCGACACTGCGATGACCGCATCCGCCATGCGCAACGCGGTGTTCTCAAGCCAGACGGTGAAGTCGTAGCCATGACCGAGCTGCTCACGTTTCCACGGCCGCAGCGGTTCGAGTGAATGGACTGTCAGCACCATCGGCACGCCGTAGTTGAGCTTGGCGAGAATGCCGCCGAAGTGCGCATACCATGTGTGCAGGTGGACGATCTGCGCGTCGATGCCGTGCGTGTTGAAATCGAGGCAGCGCTGCAAGGCGCCGAAGACGGATTTCAAATTGAGCGGGCAGTCCCAGCCTGCGGTGTCGAGCCCGTAACCTTTGACCTGAAGATTGCCCTGCTGACTGTCCTGGTCACCAAAGCAGCGCACATCGACGTCCATGAGCTTCGCCAGCTCACGGGAGAGATATTCGACGTGAACACCGGCGCCGCCATAAATGTGCGGAGGGTACTCGTTGGTGAGAAAAAGTGTTTTCATTACAATGGTGCGCGATTCATTTGCCCTGGGTCTTCCACCAGGCCTCGATGGAGGGAATGTCAAAAAAGCGGAAGCGACGCTGGATGCGCTGTTCGAGCGCGATCTGCGCCTGCTTGGCAACTTCGAGCGAGGGATCCTCCATGATGGCCCTGACCAGGTGTTCGTTGGTCTCCGGCGCGCTGCTGCCGAGAAGGAGGAAACAGACACGGGAACGTACTTCCCAAGGCTGCTGGTGATCGTCGAGCAGCTTGAAAAGATCCTCGGGCTTCAAATCCGCCTCGTCGCGGATGTTTTTGCCTTTGAACAACTCACTGAGAGGCAGCCGGTAGTTGGGATCATCGCGCTGAATGATCTGGATGGAACGCACGGCGCGCATGTATTCGACCTGGGCGGCTTCATGGAGATGCTTGGACTCCGGATCACGAAGATACTCGACGATGGCCTCCAGCGGCTTGCGCGTGGCGCTCGCGATGGCTTCATCGGCATACTGCGTGAGACGGTTGCGTTCCTTGAGCAGGATGAACTCCTCCTGCGTAGGCGAAACCTCCGGACGCATTTCTGCGATGCGTGCCGCACCCGGGGCGCCGGCCTGCGGCGCCGGTGTGGCCGCGGAAGCATCCGCCGCACCAGCGAGACGCTCCAGTGCCTCGCGCGTGTTCTGTTGCATGATGAGCTGCTCCCGCCGGATCACATCGACCTGTTTTTGCAGCGCGGCGATCTGTTCCGCAGTCCGGGCCGCATCCGTTTCATGATTGGCAGCGACCGCATCGATGCGCTCGGAAGCCGCCACCACACCCAGCCGCGGCACAATCTTGTGCTCATAAAACAGCCAGCACGCAGAGAACGTCAGCAAACCGGAAATCAGGGAGATGAAGGCGGACATGATGAGATGCCGGGCTGTGATCTGTGAACGACGAACGTTCAGAGCATGCGATGTGGCAGCGCGCTGCAGCAGCAGCTCCCGCTCCTCCGCGTCGTCGATGGTCGTCGAAGTCGTGTCCTGCCTGATATGCGCTTCCACCATGTCATCGGATGGTTCCTCCGCGCCGAAGTCCAGGTTTTGCTGCCCGGATTCTTCAGGTTCGGAGGTGGTGGAAGCAGTGGACATGCAAATAAGGCAAGGCGTTGCGTGATGCAGGTTGCGAGCGACAACAAACAAGGGCAGCCTCTGTCCGTCAACCATCCGCATGCAAACAGAATCCACGCAGAGTTCGTTCCCAGCTTCTGCCGTGCCCGCCGCCACGCGGCTCGGATGGCTGCGTCATGCGGCATTATGGGGGCTTCCAGCGGTGCTGGTCCTGCTGTTTCTCGTCTGGCCTTATCAGCAATGGGATTTCGGCAAACGGCAGAGCATTATGACCGGTTGGGCACGATGGGTCAGCACGAAGGCGGACTGGCAGTTCTGCCTGCTGGTTCCCGCCCTGGTCGGCTGGCTGGTCTGGCAACGGCGGGCAGAACTGCGCAAACTGCCGTGGAATGGTGAATGGACCGGCCTGCTGCCACTCGTGGCTGGACTGTTCTTCTTCTGGCTCGGTTACAAGGCGGACACAGGCTACCCCGGCTTTCTCGCGGTGCAGTTGGTGCTGGCGGGGATGATCCTGCTGGTGGCGGGACGTGCCTGGATGCGGGTGCTGTTTTTCTCGTGGCTATTTCTGTTCTTCGCGTGGCCGATGCAGCCGCTGGAGGACTCGGTGGCGTCCCCTCTGCGCCCAAAGACTGCCGCGATGGCTGCCTCGCTGTTGAATCTGACCGGCGTGCCCGCGATCAACGAAGGTTCCGCACTCCAGTCCGCGCCCGACACTGCCACGGGCCTGCTGACGGGCGACCGCTTCAGTCTGGACGTGGATGCAAAATGCAGCGGCATCAATTCGCTCTTCGCGTTGATGATGATCTCCGCGCTGCTGGGCTACCTGACGCTGAAACGACCGCGGACACGGCTGGTTCTTTTTGCATGCTCGATCCCGTTCGCCGTGGCAGGCAATGTGGCGCGCCTGCTGCTGCTGGTGGCGGGCACGTTGCTGTTTGGCTCCGACTTCGCAGTGGGCAGGCACATCGGCGAGCATCAGGAAATGTCTCCCTACCACACGTTCGCGGGCTTTGCGGTGTTTGGCGTGGCGCTGGCAGGCATGTTCGCGCTGTGCTGGTTGTTTGAAGGACGCGAGATGAAGGCCATGCGGGCCAACATGCAGCGCCACGGCAGTCGCGGCGGCAACCGCGGCAAGGACGAGCCTTGGGCCATTCCACTGCCACGACGTACGCTGGTGCAAATGGGTGCGGCACTGCTGCTGCCGCTGGCCGCGCTGGGCATCTGCGCCGGGACCGACACCAGCTTTCACGTTTCCGAGCCGGGAGTCGTGCTTCGACTGCCTCTCAGCCTGGGAGACTACCAAGGCCGTGAGTTTGACATGACTGCCGAGGAAAAGAATCTCCTGGATGAAGGGGTCAAGCTGGCGCGCACCGTCTATGCTTCCTCCAAAGGCCGGCAGATCATGGCCACGCTGATCCTCAGCGGTCATGTGAAGCGCAGCCTCCACCGGCCGGAAGTCTGCCTGCCAGGACAAGGCTGGACCGTCATGGACAGCACCCACATCCCGATACGACTGGCAGACGGACGCGAGATCACCACCACGCTGCTGAGGATCTTTCGTGACAGCGCCACCAGCACCGGAACGCGCATACGCACACGCGCGTTAAATCTCTATTGGTACATCGGCTCGGATGGCACCACCTGCCCGGATCACTACGGCCACGTTTTTCACTCCTACTACGACTCGGTGTTTCGCGGCGTGCAACATCGCTGGGCGATGGCCTCCATTTACGTACAGCTCGAAGAGAAACCTGTCGGTGAAGAAGCCCCATTGGCTGAATTCAACGCCCTGGAAGATGCGCGCGAATTCATTTCCCGGCTGGCACCGACGTTCATGATCGAACGCAAGAACGACCTCAGCGGCTCAAATCCTCCTGCATCAACACCTTGAAGCCAGCCTGCGTGAGGACTTCCGCGGCGACGTCGGGTGAATCAAGATGCAGCACCAGCACCGGATGCTGCGCCGGCCGCACCATCAGCGGGTAGCTGAAATCTATGTTCACCTCGGCTGACAGCAGCGCCGCGAGTGCCTGAGCCAGAGAGCGCTCTGTCTCGCGCAACTCGACAACCGTCACAGGGCAGACCGCATGCGGGATGCCCCTCTCGATGAACAGCATCTCGGCCGTCTCCGGATCACTCGGCACAAGGCGCACAAGCGCCAGTTCCGTCGTGTCCTGCAATGAGAGGCCGAGCACCTCGACATGATGCTCGCTGAGCAGTTTCACCAGCGCCATGAGGGCCCCGACGCGGTTGTGCAAAAAAACAGACAACTGTCGCACCGGGGTGCCCGCGGGTGTGGTGGTCTCGGAATGAGACTTGGGTTTGGAAGTGGTCATGATTAGCTAGCCTGCGGGACCCGTGGCGCCCCGGCGTTCATCAAACAATGTCACCCGCAGTGGAATGCTCGCCAGCGTCTCGCCTTGATGCTGCACCAGCCAGCGATGGAGCCCCTGACGGTCGAACTTGAGGCGTTGGAGCGTGAAAACCAGATTGCGTGAAACGAAGGGCGTGAACGGGGAGGGCAGCGCAACTTCCAAAGAAGCAGGCATGGGTGGCAGACATTCCTTGCCATCAGGATCGACACAACGGATCACAAACTCATGCTTGCCGGCATCCTCAGCCGTGAAAACCACGCGCACCGCGATGGAACACTGCGGATGCACCACCGGGAAGCTCTGTGCGCACAGCGTGTCAAAGGCCCCTTGAATGCACAGCTTGCCCTGATAGTCGGCCGCAAAATCACAAACCGTGGCAAGCTGGATGTTCATGAGTGGTGTCTCGCCTGTGTCAGTTCGCGATCTTTTTGGCTGCAGTGATATGCATGGGGCTCAGCGTCCGAACAGCCGCTTGAAAAAGCCGCCGATACCACTGCGCTTCGGCTGCGGAGGAGGCTGGACCGGCTGCGCCAGCGGGATTTCCTCCGATTTTCCAACCACCTCTTCCTCGACCACCTGGGCCTTCGGCGCGTCCTTCATCGCCAGCAGCATCGGATCATCCGCCGGAGCCTTCTCAAAGATGTTGGTGAACACCTCACGTACGATCGGCGCGGCCTTCTTGCCGCCACTCACATCTTCTCCCGGCTCACCTTCATAAACCACAGCAAAGGCAAACATGGGCTTCCCCGCAGGCAGAATGCCGGTGAACCACGCCAGGTTCTGATCCTTCGCCACCTTCCACTGGGCCGTTCCCGTCTTGCCGGCGATCTCGGCATGCTTGATCGCGGCCGACTGGCCTGTTCCCCCGCCACCGTTGACCACCGCCACCATGCCGTTGATCACGGTTTGTCGATGATCGGGATTCAAATCGATGCGCTTGCGGTCTTTTGGCTCGTAGGCCATCACCACACGGTCGGAAAGGTCTTGAATCTGAAGCACCAGACGTGGTTGCGGGATGCGCAGGCCGTCACCCAATCCGGCCATGCACTGGCAGACCTGCAATGGTGTGGCCAGCACGCGCCCTTGACCGATCGCCATGTTCGCCAGGTCGCCTGACTGCACCTTGGCCCCCAAGTTCTGCAAGGACCACGCATCCGTCTGCACAAAGCCCGCGCCCTCCGCCTTCAACGGGATGCCCGTGCGCTCTCCGAAGCCGAGACGCAGCGCCATGGCCGAGATGGAAGGCGCGCCAGCTTCAAGCGCTGCGCGGTAAAACCAGGTGTTGCACGAACGCTTGATCGCGGTGACGACCGTCATCGAGCCCTCCGCCTCCTTGTTCCAGTTGTGAAACACGCGGTTGCCGATCTCCATCGCGGTGTCGCAGTCGAAATAGGTCTTCGCGTCCACCTTGCCGCTGTCCAAGGCCCCAAGCGCGGTGACAATCTTGAAGGTCGATGCCGGCGGGTACTCGCCGCGGAAGGATCGTGCGAAGAGCGGCAGACGCGGATCCTTCGCCAGCTCCTCGTAACGCTTCGTGCGGATGCCTGGCACAAACTCGTTGAGATCAAAGCCCGGGTTTGAGGCCATCGCCAGAATGTCACCCGTCTGCACATCCATGATCACCATCGCGCCACCCGTCGTGTGCTTCTTGAGCGCGTTCTCGGCGTACTTTTGGAAGTTGTAGTCGATCGAAAGCACCACATTACGGCCCGGCGTCGGCGTCCGGCGCACATCCTCGGCAAGGCGCTTTCCATCCGGATTGAACAGCACATTCACAACCCCAGGCTGCCCCTTGAGATCGCTGTCAAACGCCGCCTCGATGCCCTCGCGGCCCTCCATCTCCTCAAACACAGGGTCACCATCCACAATCGGCCCCGTCGGCAGCGGGCGGGTCTTCCCTGTGAACCCCACGATGTGACAGGCCGTGCCACCCTGCGGATAGTAACGGATATAAGCAGACTGCAGCACCAAGCTCCTGCCCAGCAGCGGCTTGAGCTTTTCCTCCATGTCCGGCGTGATCTCCACATTGATGCCGTCCTCGGTTGAAAACACCAACGGCAGCCAGCGGCGGTGCTTGTAATGCAGCAGGAGCTTCTCATCCGGCAAAGACCACGTTTTGCCCAGCAAACGATTCGCGTTGCCGATGGTGGAACGGCCAAAGGACAAAATCTGCTCGTCACTGGCCCCCTCCATGTAAGGCATCACCAGCGCCAGATAGTTGGCAGCACGGTTCTGGGCAAAAGGAACCCCGTGGCGGTCCACAATCTGGCCCCGCGGCGCCGGCACGCTCAAGGTCAGGGCACGGGCTTCCTTTTGTGTCTGCCACGACGCCTTCAGGTCTTGTTTCACAGGTTCGGCAGGCTTTGCCACCGCCTTTTTGTCCTCATCCTCGATCACCGGCTGCGCCTTCAGCACCACCTGGGCCTTCGACGCCAGCGGCAGGGTCGCTGTGATCAAACAACACAACACTCGGCACAGGGGCGATTTCATCGGTGAGAACGGCAGGAGCATGGGGGGGAATGCGAAACAACCGCCGGAATCCAATCCACTCCGGACGGCAGACCGAACATGCGGCCCCACCCCCATCGCGTCAAGGCGCAGGTCGGCGGTCCCATCGACAGTTCCTTTTCACGCAATCCTCTGAACTTTTTGCTTGTTCAAACTGCCTCTACTGCCTAAAACGGCGCGGCCTTTGCCAAACGCTGCCTACCCGGGCTCTTTTGGCCCCGCCCTTCCGATCCAACCAATATCGCTCCCTAACCACATGAGTAACGACGGCAAACCATCTATGGCCCTGTTTTGGGGCTGCTTTATCGCCCTCATCACCACTTCGTATGCGTTCTTTTCACGCATGTACCTGTGTGATGTCCGTTTGGGCGACGTGCTGAACATCGACAAAGGAACCATCGGAGCCCTCAAGGGCGCGGGCATCTGGCCCTTCGCCATCTCCATCATCCTTTGGAGCCTCATCATTGACCGCATCGGCTACAAGATCGCCATGCTGTTCTCTTTCGTGAGTTATCTCATCTATGCTTCGATGGCATTTGTGGCCTACAACTCACTGCAAGGAGTCACGGGTGACACTCTCGTTGCGGCCCAGAAAAGCGCCTACAACCTGCTCTACTGGGGCAGTGTGATCCTCGGCCTCGGCAACGGCACGGTGGAAGCATTCATCAACCCGGTTGTCGCCACCATGTTCAACAAGGACAAGACCAAGTGGCTCAACATCCTGCACGCTGGCTGGCCGGGCGGTCTCGTCGTTGGTGGTCTGTGCACCATCGCACTGGCTGATGTGGCCGCGAAAGGTGACTGGCGCATCGTGCTGGGCCTCGTGCTGGCCCCGGCGGTGGTTTATCTTATCATGCTCATTGGCGCGACTTTCCCGAAGAACGAGCGCGAAGCCGCCGGCGTGGGCTACGTGGACATGCTGAAGGAACTTGGCATTTTCGGCGCCTTCGTTTCCTTTGCGCTCATCTTCGCCCAACTCGATCAGGTGCCCGAGTTGAAAGCGGTGTTTTTCAACGCAAACGCCAAGTGGATCTACACAGCCGTTGTCGCTGTGCTTTTCGGCATCATCACCAAGAGCTTCGGCCGCCCGCTGCTGGCTTTCATGATCGTGATCATGATGCCTCTGGCCACCACAGAAATCGGTACGGATGGCTGGATCGGCTCTCTGATGGAAGAACCCATGAAGGCATCCGGTGCAAATCCGGGCTTCGTGCTCGTTTACACCTCTGCCATCATGATGGTGTTGCGTTTCTTCGCCGGTCCCATCGTCCACAAGCTTTCCCCGATTGGCCTGCTGATCCTCAGCGCCCTCCTGGCTGTGGTTGGACTCACCGCGCTCTCGCACACTGGCAGCTCGGGCCTGATCGCCATCTTCGCCGCCGCCACATTGTATGCCTTCGGCAAGACCTTCTTCTGGCCCACCATGTTGGGCATTACTGCCGAGCAAAGTCCAAAGGGTGGTGCACTCACCCTCAACGCCATTTCCGGCATCGGCATGCTCGCAGTCGGCATCTTGGGCTTCCCCTTCATCGGATCTCTCCAAGAAGACACCACCACCAAGCTGATCAACGCCAAAAACCCGGCGCTCGTCCAGCAGGTGTCTGTGGACAAGAGTTATGTTCTTGGCCCCTACAAGGCCGTTGATCCAGCCAAGGCCGCTGCTGTGACCGCAGAAGCTGACAAGACCGTTATCGCTGAAGCCACCAAGACCGGACAGTTTACCGCGCTGGGCAAAATGGCCATGTTCCCCTCCTTCATGCTCGCCTGTTACATCGCGATGTTCCTCTACTTCAAGTCCCGTGGCGGTTACAAAGCAGTGGACATCATGGCTCCTGACAAGGAAGGCGCCCAGATGGAGCAAGCCTGAGTTACATCCCATTCGGAAGAGCGGCCAGAGCCTGGCCGCTCTTCTCTTTTTCGCATCCAAACAACATCACCCCATTCACATGTCTTTCTCATCTGACGCTTCCCAAGCAAACGCATCCCGGCTTTTATGGGCCGGTTTCATGGCCATCCTTGCCGCAGGTGTCGGCTTTGGCGTTCGGGGCGGTATCCTCGCCAACTGGGGCGCTGAATATGGTTTCACCAACACTGAGTTGGGTGACATCACCGGCATGGGCCTGGTAGGTTTCGGCGTGGTCATCCTGCTTTCAAGCTTCATTGCTGACAGCTTTGGCTACGGCAAGCTAATGATCACCGCTTTCGTCATGCATCTGCTTTCTGCGGTGCTCACGCTCAGCGCAAGTATCGCGTTCAAAAGTGGAGGCAAGGAAGCAGCTTATTTCTGCCTTTATTGGGGCCAGTTTCTTTTCTCGGTTGGCAATGGCGTTAGCGAAGCTGTGGTCAATCCGCTTACCGCCACACTGTTCCCGAACAACAAAACCCATTATCTCAACATCTTGCACGCCGGGTGGCCTGCGGGACTCATCCTCGGCGGCCTGATCGGCATTTACATGGGACATCAGGCCTGGCAGGTGCAGATGGGCATGTTCCTCATTCCAGTCGTCATCTATGGCGTCATGCTCCTCGGACAGCGTTTTCCAAAATCCGAGGCCAGTACTGCTGGCATCAGCATGGGCCAGATGCTCGGCCAGCTGTTCATGCCTTTGATGCTTCTGCTGCTGTTCATCCACGCTCTCGTTGGCTATGTCGAACTCGGGACCGACTCCTGGATTCAAAAGATCACTGGTGGCATTCTCGACACGCAAACCGGCAAATGGCTCTTTGTTTATACCTCCGGACTCATGTTCCTGCTGCGCTTTGTAGCCGGCCCCATCGTGCATAAAATCTCACCGCTTGGCCTGCTCTTTGTCAGCGCTGTCTTTGCCGCCACCGGCTTGTATTCCCTCAGTGGCGTCACTGCAACCGCCATGGCGCTGGTTGCACTCACCATCTATGGCATCGGAAAAACCTTCTTCTGGCCCACGATGCTCGCCGTGGTTTCCGAACGATTCCCGAAGGGTGGCGCCATCACCATGGGCGCCATGGGTGCAGTTGGCATGCTTTCCGCCGGCTATCTTGGTGGTCCAGGCATCGGCTACAAACAGGACTTCTATGCATCCAATGATTTGAAGGCCAAGGCACCTGCCGTGTATGACAACTACGCCGCGACCGATTCCAAGGGCTTCCTCTTCCTGCCAAAAATCAAAGGCCTCGACCAAGCAAAGGTCGAAACACTTGAGAAAGACGGCAAAAACGTTGCGGCAGACCTCGAGGCCCTCAAAAAGAGCGGCAAGACCGATGAAAACGTGAACAAGATGAACACTTGGTGGCAGACGGCTCAGGCCACCGCCGCCACTGACAAACCCGCTGTCGCGGCTGCAGGCATTTTCGGCAGCCGGATGGCTCTCAAGTTTACTGCCGTTGTTCCTGCCATCATGGCAGTGCTTTACTTGCTGCTCATACTCGGATTCAAAGCCCGGGGTGGCTACAAGGCTCTGCACGTTGCGGATCAGCACTGATGCCCCTTGCCCCTGAACGGCGTCCCCTCACCGGGACGCCGTTTTATTTCCTGCCTTGCGTCTGGTTTGAAACTTGAAACCTGAAACTTGGAACTTAACACTCTCCCACCATGCCCACTTACGTTTACGAAACCATTCCCCAAGTTGAAGGCGAGCAGCCGAAGCGCTTTGAAATCCGCCAGAGCATGAAGGACGCCGCGCTCACGCAGCATCCGGACAGTGGCCAGCCTATTCGCCGCGTCCCCATCGGAGGCACAGGACTGATGGGAGCCAGCAGCAGTTCCGCGCCGAAAAGCAGCGGCGGCTCCTGCGGGAGCGGCTGCGGATGCCATTGATCGGGCATTAAGCAAAAGACGCGCCGCATAAAACCCATCAAACGCTCCCGTCCCTGGGTTGCGGTGCAGTTCTTCCTCCAGCGTCCATTCATCACCGTGCTTGGCGAGGAATGACTGCACCTGCCGCTCGTTCTCACTCGGCAGAATGCTGCAAGTCGCATAGACGAGCTTTCCGCCGGGAACGACCATACGGCTGTAGCTTTCGAGAATTTCGGCCTGCAACGCGGTCAGCCGCTCAATCTCGGCCTCACTCAGCTTCCACTTCGCATCAGGGTTTCGGCGTAGAACACCCAAACCGGAGCACGGAACGTCAAGCAGCACACGATCCGCGCTTTGAGCGAGACGTTTGATTGTCTTCGAGCCTTCGATTTCGCGCGCCTCGATGATGTCCACGCCCGCGCGTGAGGCACGCTTGCGCAGTTCGGCCAGTTTCCACGCATGAACGTCCAGCGCGAGGATGCGGCCCTTGTTGCGCATGAGCGCGGCGAGATGCAACGCCTTGCCACCACCGCCTGCACACGCGTCGATGACACGCATGCCCGGCTCCACCTGCAACAACGGCGCGATGAGCTGAGATGCCGCGTCCTGCACTTCAAACAAGCCTTCCTTGAAAGCCTTGGAGCCAAAGACATTGGCGCGCTGCTTCAGCTTGAGCGCGCTCGGCACATCTTCGACAATTTCCGTCTCGAAGCCTTCCTGCGCAAAACGCTCCCGCAACGTGCGGCGGTCATTCTTGAGCGTGTTCACGCGGAGAAACACCTCCGCAGGCACATTCAGCGCCTCACGCAGCGCCGGCCATGCATCGGCGAGTTCCTTCTGCCCTCGCTGCTCCAGCCAGTCAGGAATCGCCGCACGGACCGCTGGCGGCACATCCTGCTTCGCACGCTTCAAAACATCCGCAGGCCGCACTTCAGGCGCATTTTCATCACGCGGCAGTTCACGACCGTTCGTGATCCAATAAGCGGCCCACACACGCCACAAACGCTCCGGCGTGATGTTTTCAAGCTGTGCGTGCTCCTCATCCGGCAGCCCGGCGAGAAACCAATACCAGCGCCACCAACGCACGCATTCGTAAATCGACTCCGCGAACAACCGGCGGTCACGACTTCCCCACTTGCGATGCCGTTTGAAGGCGAACTCGATCACCTTGTCCGCATAACGCCGCGCCCCAAACACCTCGCCGAGCGAGTTGATGATCTCATCGAGCAGATGCGGTGGCAGTTTCATGCGGCATCACCCGCTCCAGCGTTCTCAGCCGGCGGCTCGGGCGCAGGCGGTGGGAGGTTGTCGATGATGTTGAGCAGCGGCACACCGCGCTCGACCGACTTGTCGAGGCGGAAGAACAAGTGCGGGCTGCAACGAAGCTTCACGCGCTTGTAGAGATCGCGCTGGATGGCGCCGCGGGCGCGGGTGAGACGCTCGATCGCCGCCTCCTGCTGGTGCGGCTTTCCGATGACTCCGACAAACACAAAGCCCTGCTTCATGTCGGGCGTGACATCCACGGCATGCACGGTGACGAGACAGTTTTCCGAGCGGTAATCCTTCTCAAGGATCATGCTCAGCTCACGACGGATCAGTTCGCAGACTTTTTGAACTCGGAGACTCATGAAGTTCGCTGTTCTCGGTTCGCTGTTCCTGGTTCAAGTCCGGCCAACCGCGAACTGAGATCCGTGAACTGCGAACGATTGGGGTCAGAGAGTTTGGGCGATCTTCTCGAGTTCGTAGCACTCGATGACGTCGTTCTCCTCGTAGTCAGAGAAGCCGGAGAGCTTGATGCCGCATTCAAGGCCGTTGCGGACCTCGCTCACTTCGTCCTGGAAGCGGCGCAGCGTCTCGAAGCCGCCGTCGTAAACAGCCTGGCCGTCACGCAGCACGCGGGCGCGCTGCTTGCGGTTCATGAGACCGTCGGTGACGACAGAACCGCCGACAAAGCCCTTCTGCACCTTGAACACCTGCTTTACGCGGGCGTGGCCGAGGATCTTCTCGCGCGTGATCGGGTCGAGCAGGCCGGCCATGGCCTCCTTCACCTGATCGATGAGTTCGTAGATGATCGAGTAGAGCTTCACCTGCACGCCTTCGCGTTTCGCGGTGGTGAGCGCCTTGTTCTCCACCTTGACGTTGAAGCCGAGGATGACGGCATCGGAGGCGCTGGCGAGCAGCACGTCGGATTCGTTGATGGCACCGACCTCCTTGTGCAGAATGTCGAGGTTGCACTTGTCGCTCTTGATGTCGGTGAGGCACTTCGCGATGGCCTCGACGGAGCCCTGCACGTCACACTTGAGGACGATCTTGAGGACTTTCTTGGTGCTGTCCTCGATGCTGGCAAACAGATGCTCCAGTGTGCTGCGGCGCGGAACGGTGAGCTTCTTCTGACGAATCTCCTCGAGACGCTCCTCGCTAAGGCGTTTCACATCGCGCTCGTTCTTCATGACGACGACTTCGTCGCCGACGTGAGGCATGTCGCTGAAGCCGATGACTTCACAGGGCATGCCGGGAAGCACTTCCTTGATGTTGTCACCACGATCGTTGATGAGCGCCTTCACCTTGCCCCAATACGGGCCGCAGATGAATGCCTGACCGACCTTGAGCGTGCCCTGGCCGACGATGACGGTGGCAACGGGGCCCTTGCCGGCGACCATCGAGGATTCGATGACAGTGGCGCGGGGATCGGCCTTCGGATCAGCCTTCAACTCGAGCACCTCGGCCTGCAAGGCCATCGTTTCGAGCAGATTGTCGAGTCCGAGGCCGGTTTTGGCCGACACTTCCATGCACTCGATCTCGCCGCCCCAATCGACTGGTGCGAGACCAATCTCCTGAAGCTGGCTTTTCACGCGCATGACGTTCGCGGTGGGCAGATCGCATTTGTTGATGGCCACCATGAGCTGCACGTCGGCGGCCTTGGCATGAGAAAGTGCCTCCTTCGTCTGCGGCATGATGCCGTCATCCGCGGCGATGACGAGCACGACGATGTCGGTGACGTTGGCGCCGCGGGCGCGCATGGCGGAGAACGCGGCGTGGCCGGGCGTGTCGATGAAGGTGATCGGCTTGCCGCCGTGGAAGATGCAATACGCGCCAATGTGCTGCGTGATGCCGCCCGCCTCACCTGCGGTGACCTGCGTCTTGCGCAGGGCATCGAGCAGCGAGGTCTTGCCGTGGTCCACGTGGCCCATAAAGGTGATGATCGGGGCACGCAGTTCGAGTTTCTCGACCGCCACCTCCTCAACAGGCTGCGCCACCGGTTCGACGATGACTTCCTCGACCTTGTGAACGCCACCGCCTTTCTCGCGCTTTTCGCGCTCCAGTTTGAAGCCGTGTTTTTCGCAGATCTTCTCGGCGATCTCGATGTCCACGGCCTTGTCCGCGCTGGCGAAGACCTTGAAGGCAATCAGGTCAGAGATGATTTTGAAAGGCTTGAGGCCCATCTTGTCCGCCAGATCCTTCACGATGATCGGTGGCTTGAGATGAATGATCTTCTCGCCGCTCTCGCCAATTTCAAAATCAGCCACCGGGACATCCGTCGGAGGCTGGTGGACGATCGGTGCGATGGGCTTCGCTGGCGTGTCCTCCTTCAACAGTGAAATCGGCGGCAGCGCAGAGGTCTGCTGGGTCTCCGCGGGACGGGCACGCTTTTTCGGCTTGTCGTCCTCCTCAAACAGGTTCAGCGCGGCTGCCTTTTGTTCATCAAGCGTGGGCTTGGCGGGCGCGGGTGGCGGTTCCTCTTTCTTCGGTTCTGGGGCGGCCTTTTTGGTGGCCCCCAGTGGTGGCAATGACGAACCATCCTTCTGTTTCGTACGCGCCTTGGGTTTGTCCTCCTCAATCAACGAAAGCACCTTTGCTTTGGCCGGTTTCCGGGGCTTGGCGCTTTCGGCGAGCACCTCTTCAGCCGCGACTTCGTCGGCTGCGGGCTTGCTCTTTTTGGAGGATGATGACTTGCTGGGCATGAGGAAGATGTTTCGGGCGGGCGAAGCGGAGGGCTGGCTGTTGAGGAGGTTTGGTGTTGGAAAAAAGCGTGTTCATGGGCACAGGAGGCTACTCAGCAGCGGACGCTGAGGCATGTGCCTGGGCCTTGTCAAAGATCTGCTGGGCGAGCGCCTCATCACCACCGAGCACCTCGGTGATGTCGCTGACCTCGACCCCGGAGGCAAGCGTTGCGAGATCACCCATGCCGCCCTCAATGAGCTGGCGGGCTGTCTCCTCGGAGATGCCAAGCACCTCGACGAGATGATGGGCCGCACTGCCCATCTGCCCTTCAAATACCTCGGTGGCGTGCTGATCTTTCTCAATGATCAAATCCATGCCCACCAGCCGTGAGGTGAGGCGGGCATTCTGGCCGCGACGACCGATGGCCTTGGAAAGGTCCTCCTCACTGACTGTGAGACGTGCTTCTTTCTTTTCAGCGTTCACCTGGATGGTGATGACCTTGATCGGCTTCAATGCCTCGCGGATGAACTCGCCCGCATCGGCCTTCCAACGAATGATATCGACTTTTTCGTTGTTCAGCTCGCGCACGATGTTCTTCACGCGCGCTCCACGCAGGCCCACACACGCTCCCACGGGATCGACCTTTTCGTCCGCGCTGTGCACGGCGACTTTCGTACGATAACCCGCCTCGCGTGCGATACTGGCAATCTCCACGGTGCGATCGCCGATTTCGCTGACTTCAAACTCAAACAGACGGCGCACAAAGTTCGGATGCGCACGGGAGAGAATGATCTCCGGCCCGCGTCCGCTGTCCTTTTCCACCGCCTTCACATAAAAACGCATGCGATCACCGGGCGTGTAGTCCTCGGTGGCCACGCGCTCCTTGGAGGTCATGACGCCCTCGAACTTGCCTAGGTCGATGATGACATCGGACTTTTCGAAACGGCGCACCACGCCGCTGACAACGTCACCAGTGCGGTCCTTGAACTCATCGTAGAGGTTCTCTTTTTCCGCCATGCGCAAGCGCTGCAGCATCGTCTGTTTCGCTGTTTGCGCGGCAATGCGGCCCATGTTGTTTGGAGTGACCTCAATCTCGATCTCGTCGCCGATCTGGGCGTCCTTTTTGAGCTTCTTGGCCTTGGCGAGGGGGATTTCTTCCCAAGGATTGGAGACGGTCTCCACCGCAAGCAACTTGGCCCATGCCTTGATCGTCCCTTTGTCAGGATCGATGTCGATGCGCAACTCACGCGCAGGACCAATGCTTTTCTTGGAAGCCGCCAGCAGAGCCTGTGAGAGGGCCTCGACCATTTTGCCACGGTCGATTCCTTTCTCTTTCTCGTAGTAGTCGAAAAGGGCTTTAAGTTCGCTGATCATAAAATTGAGTGACCCCCAGACAAAAAAGAGCGGGGTGAACCCCACTCTCGCCGAAAAACGCTAATTCTGTCCGGGAAGGACGCCGATCATAAGGGCATGCCAGCAATCAGCAAGTGGAAAAAGGCTGATTTCCCCTCGTGTCAGAGCAATTTTTTGCCTCTTGAAACCAAGGACCTGGCGCGGCTCAAACTGCTGCAACATCCTGCCTGTGCGTCGTTGCAACACACCATGCCGTCTCGTCTCCTCCTCCCCCTGCTCGTTCTCACTGGTCTGACTTTGGCCGAGGACAAACCCAAGGCTCCGAAGAGCCCGGTTCTGCCTTCCATGCAACCCGCCTCGGTGCAAATGGTGCCCGGAGCACCGGACGTCGTGCCCGGCAGCTTTACCATCGCAACCATGCCGGACACGCAGTTCTATGCGCAGTTGCATCCCGGCATTTTCCCACAAGCAGACCCAGTGGATCGCCGACAACGCCGCCAAATACTCGATCCGCTTCATGATCCAAGTCGGCGACGTCACTGAAACCTCCGCCGATGTCGAATGAACCGTCGCCCGCGACGCTTTCAAACGCCTCGACGGCAAAATGCCGTGGACCAGCGCCCCAGGGAATCATGATTACGGCGGCAACGGGTGGCTGCGCCTCCTGCAAATCCTGCCCGATGGCAAAACCGTCCGCTACCAAGACAACTCCCCGCTCATCGACCAACGCTGCATCATGTCCGACCGCACGTTCGATTTCGAACTGGCGATGCCGGGAGCGTGACACGGAGCCTCATCCTTTCTTCCGCGTCTTCTTCGGCGGTGTACTCGCAAATCGCCAAGCCATGCCGAGCAGTTCCTTGAGCGAACTCCGATCGATCCGCGACAACCGCACCAACACCATGGGATGGTTCAGGTAATGGTCCGTCACGTAATAGATCTCCGGTTCCTCCTGCACCAACACCTCCCGTTCCACACGATCGATCCGCACCGCCAGCGAATCAGCCTCGGCTGAACGATGAAGAGCCGGACAGGCCAGCAGCTTTCCGCGCACCTTCCACGAAGGAGCGCCGTGCAGCGTGCTCTCTTCGACACCGGACAGCGCAAGAGCCAGCTCACGAACATCATTCAAGCCTGTTGTCTTCTTTGCCATAAAGCATGGTTGTCACATTCAACGTGACTCGTTGATAACAATCAATCCTCCCGGCCACGTCAACGGCATTGTGGCTGGTGCCCGTCCTCATTGAAGCGGCTGTCCTCGACACCATTGCAACGGAAGGTTTGCAGCTGTAGTGACGTTGAACCAGCGCCATGAGCCGTTTCCTTCCTTTGCTTTCGTCATTCCTCGTTCTGACCTCGTCATTCGCCGCCGAAAAACGCGATCCTAACATCGTGATCATTTTCATGGATGACATGGGCTATGCGGATGTGGGTTGTTTCGGCGCACAGGGCTACCAGACGCCGAACATTGACAAACTGGCCGCGGAGGGCCGCAAGTTCACCAATTTCCACGTCGCACAGCCGGTGTGCAGTGCGTCGCGCACGGCGCTGCTGACGGGATGCTATCCAAATCGCGTCGGCATTCACGGAGCACTCGGGCCTTCGGCCAAACATGGCATCAACGCGGATGAAATGACGATTGCCGAGTTGGTGAAGCAGAAGGGCTACGCCACTGCGGCCGTCGGCAAATGGCATCTTGGCTCCCTGCCGCAGTTTTTGCCGGTGAAGCATGGTTTTGACGAGTACTACGGCATTCCTTACTCGAACGACATGTGGCCCTACCACCCGCAGGCCAAACCGGGCGCGTATCCAAAGCTGCCAATGTATGAAAACGATCACGTCGTCGATGACGAGATCACTCCAGAGGATCAAACGCACCTGACCACCGATTACACCACACGCGGCGTGAAGTTCATCGAGAAGAACAAGGACAAGCCTTTCTTGCTCTATCTGGCGCACAGCATGGTGCATGTGCCGTTGTTTGTGAGCGACAAATTCAAAGGCAAGTCGGGCAAGGGCCTCTTTGGCGACGTGATGATGGAAGTGGACTGGTCGGTGGGCCAGATCATGGACACGCTCAAAAAGAACGGCCTCGAAGACAACACCTGGATCATCTTCACCTCCGACAACGGTCCCTGGCTCAGCTACGGAGAGCACGCCGGCAGCGCAGGACCATTGCGTGAGGGCAAAGGCACCTGCTGGGAGGGCGGAACGCGCGTCACCGGCATCATGAAGTGGCCCGGCAAGATTCCTGCCGGCTCCACCACCGACGCGATGATGATGACGATCGATGTTTTGCCAACCATCGCCCATGTGATCGACGCGAAGCTCCCGGAGCACAAGATCGACGGTCTGAACTGCTGGCCCATCGTCAGCGGAGCGCCTGACGCGAAGAACCCTCACGACTTCTACGCCTTCTACTACGAGAACAACCAGCTCCAGGCCATCACCAGCGGCGACGGGCGTTGGAAACTGCAGCTTCCCCACACCTACCGCAGCCTGCCCACTGACATCCCAAAGGCCACGGGCGGCAAGCCAGTGCTCTACAAACAGGTCAAGATCGAGCAGGGCGAGCTTTACGATCTCTATGCCGATATCAGCGAATCCAAGAATCTCGCGTCGCAGAATCCCGACGAGCTCGCAAAACTCCAGAAGCACGCCGAAGCCATCCGTGCCGAACTGGGCGACACGTTGATGAAGATGCCGAAAGGCAGCGGCACGCGCGAAGCAGGCAAGTAACCGCCCCTCTCCCTTTCTGTCGCAACAAGGCGTTGTGAGCCAAAAGAAAGCCGGACGGCTGCAAACCGTCCGGCCTCAAATTGGAGAATGTCTGGGAAACGGATTACTCCGCGTTTTCCTCAACGTAGCGAACAACATCACCCACGGACTGGAGCTTCTCAGCCTCCTCGTCGGGGACGTCGATGCCGAACTCTTCCTCAAACGCCATCACCAGCTCGACCGTGTCGAGGGAATCGGCGCCGAGGTCTTCGATGAACTTGGCTTCAGGGGTGACCTGCTCGGGGTTCACGCCAAGCTGTTCAACGATGATATCTCTGACTTTTTCGGTGATGTTTTCTGCCATAGAAATGGGGGGAGGTGAGTGGGCCGGAGCTTTAGCGGCTGACCTTGCTTTGGCAAGGGGAAATTCCAGCCTTTTTCACGAGGTCAACTTCCAGGTCATTTCGTGCCCTTGTCTTCCACCTCCGCCAAGGTGTCTGGTGCGTCGGCCACCTTCTCGATCAACTCGCCGTTGAATCGGCCCATCATGCGCTCCAGCACCTTGTCCGCCCCGCCAAACTTCAAGTCGTCGATCACAGCGCGTTTGTCGCCGCCTCCTGCGTTGTGATACCACGCGTAGGCCAGCCCCTTGTTGTCCCATTTGCGCTTGTCGATGCGGAACACGTCGGCATACGGGATTTTTTCACCTTCGGGAGTCACCCAGTGATCCGCCTCGCCACGCAGCACCTTGCCGCGGTTCATCAGCAACACGACGACAGCAATGAAGGCACACACAAAACAACCATAGCCATACCAGAACTGCTCGGCGATCTCGCGCTCGCTGTAGAGCTTCGGCTCTTCCTCCCAGCCGTTTTGCGCGGCGTAGCTCACCCAGCGAGGTGGCTCGCCGTCAATGCCTGCGGGCAGGTTCCTGGCCTTCGCGCCTGCAATCCATTGCTCCAATCGTCCTCCTTGCTTCGCCTTGTCAAAAGACGGCAGAAACTCTGTGGTGAACCACTCCTTCTTCTTCGCAATCTCCACCGACTTCGGATAGCCCCAAACGCCGTCGTAGAGAAAAAAGAGCCCAAACACCAGCAGCAAGCCCGCCAACATGCCCATGCGGCGAAAATACCAGCGTGTAACGTGGCACACGATGGAATCAGCGGAATCAGGTGTGTTGTCAGGGGCAGGAGTCATATGAAATCGATTCAATCGCGCCCGCCATCACGTGCAACCCAGGATTTTGTGTGACAATTTCAGTTCCGAATTGCAACTTCTCCGTGCTTCCCTTCCGCGGCATGTCGCGTATGAAAGGGGCAAAACCCAATCTCCACCATGACATCCCTCTACTTCCTCATCCTTGGCGGCACCCTGCTTCTGTCCTTGCTTGCGTCCTGGCGTGTTCGCAGTGCTTACAACCGCAATGCACAGGTCCCGGCAAGCTCAGGCATGAGCGGTGCGCAGGTAGCACAGCGCATCCTCGACCTGAATGGCATCCACGATGTGACCGTACATCCCATCCACGGCCACTTGACCGACCATTACGACCCGTCGAACAAGCAGCTCATGCTGAGCGAAGAAAACTATTACGGCACTTCCGTCGCCGCGCTCGGCATTGCCGCCCACGAGGCTGGCCACGCCATCCAGCACAAGGAGCTCTACGCACCGCTCCAGTGGCGCATGGCCGCGGTCGGCATCACCAATATCGCCAGCCAGGCCGTGTTCTGGATTCCGATGGTCGGCGGTTTCACCGGCCTGATCCCCTTCAAACTTGCCATCACCATCATGGCACTGGCCTTTGGTGTGTTGATGATCTTCCAGCTCATCACCCTGCCGGTGGAATTTGACGCCACCGCACGCGCCAAGCGCATCCTCGATCATACCGGTGCCGTCGCCCCGGGAGCGGAAACCAGGGCCATGAGCAGCGTGCTCGATGCCGCCGCGCTCACCTATGTTGCCGCGTTCATCAGCGCGCTCGCATGGTTCTTGTTCTATCTGCTGCGCATGGCAGGCGCGCAGAGCGACGACTGAACGGCTCCAGCAAGCAACTTCCGCAAGCGGCGTATGATCCTCATGCGCCGCTTGTTTTTTGCCCTCGTTTTTCCCTTCTCTCTTGTTGCAGACGACATTCCGCCGATTCGCGGCCTCAGCCGCACGAATCTGCTCGAATACAAAGCCGCCGATGGAACGAAGAAGATCGCTCAATCCGCCGCTGAGTGGGAAATCCGGCGCAAGGAAGCCATCGCTGGCTTCCAGCAGGTCGCAGGCCCCCTTCCCGGCTCCGAGATGCGTTGCGCACTCGATCCACAGATACTCGAGGAAACCGACTGCGGCGGCTACGTGCGCCGCCTCATCACCTACACCTCTCAACCCGGCGGCAAAGTGCCCGCTTATCTGTGCATTCCGAAAACAGCACTCAATGGCGCAAAAACAGCCGCCGTGCTCTGCCTGCACCCCACCGACAATAAAATCGGCCACAAGGTCGTCGTCGGCCTCGGTGGCAAGGCCAACCGCCAATACGCGTCCGAACTGGCCGAACGCGGTTTTGTGACACTGGCGCCGAGTTATCCACTGCTGGCCGACTACCAGCCGGATTTGAAGGTGCTTCACATGCCCAGCGGCACCATGAAGGCCATCTGGGACAACATCCGCGGCCTCGACTATCTCGACTCGCTGCCGTTCGTGGACCACACGCGTGGTTATGGCGTCATCGGCCACTCGCTCGGCGGTCACAATTCGATCTACACTGCCGTGTTCGATGACCGCATCAAAGTCATCGTCTCAAGCTGCGGCTTTGACTCGTTCCTCGATTACTACGGCGGCAACATCAAAGGCTGGAACCAGGAGCGCTACATGTCGAAGATGGGCGACTACCTTGGCAAGCCGCAGGACGTGCCCTTCGACTTCTATGAACTCATCGCCTGCCTCGCGCCGCGTCATGTCTTCGTCAACGCGCCGCTGCGCGATGCCAATTTCCGCTGGCAGAGCGTGGATCGAATCGCGGCCGCAGCTCTGCCCGTGTTCAAGCTTCACCAATCGGAGTCCCGCCTCCAAATCGTCCACCCTGACTCCGAACACGACTTCCCCGACCCCGAACGCCTCGCCAGCTACGAGTTGATCACGCGCGTGCTGCAGACTCGGAAATAATAATCATGGGACCGCGTGGGCCGCTTCCCCTGCAAACCGGACAGAGCTGGCGCACAGCACGGACAATCTACAGGCAGCAAGACCGCCTGTGCGGTCAGGCTGCCATCACTTCATCTGATTCCGCCAGCAGCTCCCCCACCGTGGTGAGCACCTCGTCGGAGGTGTAGGGTTTGGTGAGAAGCGTTTTGACTCCGAGTGATTGAAGCACGGCGATCTTGTCACTACGCCCGCGGGCACTGCCCATGCCGGTGGCGGCGACAATCCGGGTGGACGGGGCCATCTTGCGCATCGTGCGCACCATGGTCACCCCGTCCATGTGGGGCATCATGATGTCTGTGAGCACGGCTTTGATTTGATCCTTGTGCTCGGAAAACAACACAACGGCCTCGGTGCCATCACCCGCTGTGAGCACACGATAACCGTGGCCGATCAGCATCTTGCGCAAGACATCACGGATCGATGCTTCATCATCGACCACCAGAATGGTCTCCCCTTTTCCATGAGGTGGTGCCTTCGCGGGTCCGGCCGCAAGCAGGTCCGTTGATTCCGTCACATCCGGCACAGCCGGGAGCCACACCTCAAACGTGGTACCAGTGCCAACGAGGCTGCGGAAATTCACACAGCCACCGTGTCTTTTCACGATGCCCATGACCGTGGAGAGACCAAGGCCCGTTCCTTTGCCGGTTTCCTTCGTGGTAAAGAAAGGATCAAAGATCTTGTCCTTGAGGTCTGAAGGTATGCCTTCGCCTGTGTCGGACACGCGGAGCATGACATAGGGCCCCGGCTTGATGCCCAAGGACATCATGGAGTCGTCATTGTCGAAGTGGGTGTTCTCAGCCACGATGCTGAGCGCCCCGCCCATAGGCATGGCATCACGTGCGTTCACGCAGAGATTGAGAAGCACCTGGTGGAGCTGCGTGGCATCCCCCACGGCACACCAGAGATCGGCAGGCAGCCGTGCAGAGAGGCCGATGTTCTTGGGGAAAGTCCCGTGCATGATCTGCATCATGTCATTGATCAGGTCAGTGACCGGCACCGCCTGTCGCTGGCCACCAGCCTCGCAACCTAGCGTCAGCAATTGGCGGATGAGAGCAGCTCCACGCTGCGCGCTGCTTTCAATGTTGCCAAGCAGCTTCTCCATGTCATCCCGGGCCATCGGCCGACGCAGCATCGCGGCTGCAAGCGTGATGGGGGTGAGGATGTTGTTCATGTCATGGGCCACCCCGCTTGCCAGGCGACCTACGGTCTCCATACGCTGGGAACGGAGGAACTGAGCCTCCATGCTCTTCTTTTCAGTAATGTCCTCCACCACGATCACGAACGACTTGGCTCCTGTGTTTTCGAGTGTGCTGCCGCGTGCGCGCACCATGAATGTCATGCCGTCTTTCTTGCGGCTGGAAAGTTCCCCCACCCAGGTGCCTCGCTCTTCCAGAATACACCAGAACGCCTCCACCTGACGCCGGGACTCCTCTGAGGCCACGCCATTGAGGACTGAGAAGTGATGACCAAACAGCTCGCCACTCTCGTAGCCGAACATCGCGTTGCACGCAGTGTTGCTGAAGACAATGTTGCCATCGCTGTCACAAACAACGACGCCCTCGGCCATGCTTTCGAGCACGCGCCCCTGCATTTGCAACGCCCCATCTGTCTGCTTGCGGATGGTGATGTCGGTGTTGATGGCAAGAATCGACTGCCGCCTGCCGTCATCGTCCCTGACGAGCGTCCAGTGAGCTTCAATTGAGAAGTTGGTGCCGTCTTTACCGGCCTGGGCGAGTTCGCCCTTCCACTCGCCAGATTCCATCAGTTCCTGAAACGCCCTGCGGAATGCGTCCGGCTCTTTGTGGAGCAAGGGCCCGACAGACCGCCCCAACACCTCCTCGGCATGCCAGCCATAGAGCTTCTCCGCACCTTTGTTCCAATAGGATATCCCGCCATCGAGATCGAAGACCATGATCGCCTCCTGGGCCTTGTCGAGCAGCGACGCTTGTTCGCGAAACCTCTCCTCCAACTGCGCGCGCCTTTCCATTTCACATTTCAACTCCTCGCACGCCTTCTCCGCGTGTTCACGATGACGCACCGCGTCCTCCATCATCCTCAATGCAGCTGACTGCGACGCCTTCAAATCCCGAGTTCGTTCGGAGACGAGGTGTTCCAGATCCCCAACCCGGAGCCGTGATTCCTGAAGCAGCAGCCACTTCTGGGTGAGGGCGCTGGCCATCTGCAGAATCTCGATCGTATCAAACGGCTTCTTGAGAATGAGCAGGCGGTCCATCGAAAGCAGGCTGTCCTGCATCTCGCTCCAGGACCAGTCTGCGAATGCCGTGCAGATCACCACCTGCAAGTCAGGACAGATCTTCCAAAGCCGCTGAGTTGTCTCAATACCATCCCACCCGGGCGGCATCCGCACATCAACGAACGCCATCAAGTAGGGTCTGCCTTCCGCCATCGCCTGCTCCATCATGCGTACGCCTTCCTCTCCTTGTGAAGCGGCATCGATTTCAAAAAGCATGTTCTCTTCAGCGCCGAAGATTCTCGCCTCCGCCTGCTGAAGGGCTGCATCCTCATCATCGGGGTGACCGAGGATTTTGCGGAAATCGTCGTGGATCGCCTGATTGTCGTCGATGACGAGAATGCGACGGTTGAGATTGGTGAGTGCGGTGTTCATCCGAAGGTCTTGGTGGTTTGCAGGGGGAGTTCGAGAGTAAAGGTGGCGCCACGGCCCACCCCGTCGCTATGTACAAACAGGCGCCCGCCCATCTCCGTGGCCGCAAGCGCACCGCTGTGCAGGCCGAAGCCATGGCCATCCGGGCGGGTGGTGAAGCCGTGCTGGAAGATGCGGGTCAGATTCTCAGCCGGAATGCCGACGCCATTGTCCGACACCACGATCTGCACCAACCCCGCGCCATCATGAGACACCCGCACCTTCAGATGCCGTGCACCGGACGACTCCACCAGGGCATGCTTGGCATTGCTCAACAAGTTCACCAAGATTGGCAGCACCTTGTGGCGGTCGGCGAGAACCGGAGGCACATCCTGGTAGTCACGCGTGATCTCGACCTTGTGACGGACGAATGCGTCGTTTTGAATCTCAATGGCATTCTCCACCAAATCGACCGCCGACAACACTTCCATGACGCCGCTTCGACGCGCATAATTCTGCTGCATGGCGACGACCTCCTTGATGTGCTCGATGTTGCCTTGGAGCGAGGTGATTTCCCGCAGAATGTTCTTTTGTGGCTCCGCCAGATTATCCGCCAGACGGACCAGATAGTCCGGCAGTTCACGCCCCCGTGGATCCTCAGTCAAAAACCGGGGCAGGACAGCCGCATGCTCGCGCAACAATCCGGCCACCTGCTTCAGACTGGCGACCCTAAGATTGCGCACACGGCTGGCAACCGTCTCCGCGGAGACATTCACGCTGTTGAGCACATTGCCCACGTTGTGAAGCACGTTCGTGGCAATCTCTGCCATGCCCGCCTGACGGGATGCCTCCAACAATTGCTTGTGAGCCTCTGTCAGTTCCGCCGTCCGTTCCTCTACCTGGCTCTCGATCTGGGCATTGACCTCCTCCAATCGACTTCGGCGCTTGGCCACCTCGAGCATCTCCACAAGGTACTGACTGATCGCGATACACAAAATGGCGTCTTCGATGAGTACCCATCCCACATACTCCATCCATCGCCAGCGATCCACGTTTGGGGAGCCAAAGATGGACTGGGGCCAGTAAGTCCCCCGAATGACATGATCCGAAATGACAGCCACCGTGGCTGTTAGCAGCACCCGCCAGTCCCGATAAAACGCGAGAAATGTCAGCGAACCAAAGATATGAAAATGCGTTTCCAAGCGCCCCCCGGTCAGATGGATCAGCAAGGCTGAAGTCAGTATCTGTGATACTGCGATGACATGCCTTGTGATCATTCGCCCCGGGTGTTTCCATGCCAGCAACACGGGGATCAAGCAGATCAAGCCACCCAAGAACACCGCAGTCCATACGTGCCAGAGTTGTTTCTGATTTAATGCATCATGCCACACTTTGGGTGAAACCCAAATCGCTATAACAATCCCCCCGACCCACTGTAGGATCATCAAATTGGCAAACAACCGATCCGTTTCGATGTGGTTGCGTCGCTGGGCTCGACGAAAAAGCTTCGCGGTACGAAGTTCTTCAGCGTCCCCAGGACTCGTCCATCGCTTCGAGTTGAATCGCTTTTGGTTCTTCACCAAAAGCTGAAAGTCATCGAAAGCGGGGCTCAGGTTCATGTTGAAAATATGATTAATTTCATAAAATATTATAATTATAAGCAAATGCAATGCTTTACGCCACACATATTTCTGCCTTTTACGCACCTTCTCATTGGGGCTCAGTGCCTTAAGCCTCCTTTCACCAGCCTGCGACTACGTCAACCATTTGGTCCATGGTGGCCTCCCTACGACATCACGGCATGGCTCTGCCATTAGCAGTTTCATCATCGGCTCCATTCCCAGCCTCTCTCCACCCAACGGAAAGCTTCGCCAGCTACAAGGTGATCATGCGCTTCCTGTGGTCTGCTCGATGACATCCGCAAGTCGCGGACACAGCACCGAGTGGGAAAATTCTGCTCCTAGCTTTTGCGCAGCCTCATTCACCGGCCTGGGACCGAGCGCCAGCGCATCGTGAATTTGACTCACGATTCCTGCGACATCTCCGTTGCGCGCAAGACGACCATGCGCCGGATCATTCAAACGTCTGGCCAGATCACTGCCATGACTCGCCCCGGGACCAATGAAAAGGAACGGGATGCCAAGCGTGAGGATGTTATAAATTTTGCACGGATGTACGATGCCCACGAACGGATCACCCATGACGACGAGGTGCAGATCCGCGGCCGAAAGCGAGCCGGAGAGCTTCTCCATCGGCTGATATGGGAGGCAGGTGATGTTTTTCAGCGCTTTTTGCTGTGCAAACAGCTTCACCTTCGTGAACTCGCTGCCACCGCCGACAAACAGGAAGTGAATCCGCTCATTCGTCTTCAATTCATCCGCCGCCGCCAGCACTGCGTCCAGCGGATGACAGGGGCTGTGGTTGCCGGAATACATCACCACGAACTTGCCTGCGAGTCCGTGCTCCGCACGAAACGCCTCACGTGCCGTCACGTCGTAAGCGATGGCCTGATCATGCGACCAAGGCGCATCCGTGTGGATGACCTCTTCGCGCACACCTTTCGCCATCAATCGCTCCGCCATGAATCGGTCGAGCGCAATGATCCTCGATGCACGACGGAAGCTCCAGTTCTGGATGAAAGTGAGCATTCGCTCGGCGATTCCGCCCGCTTTGAGCCAGCCGGCAGCCACGGCTTCGTCAGGATTCAAGTCCATCACCCACGGCACCACCGCTCCTCCTTTGAGTTTGGCCACCATGGTGCCCAGCGTTGAGATCAGCGGCGGCGAGGTCAGGCAGACCGTCACGTCCTGCCGGGGCAAAAAAAAGAGAATGCGTTTCGCATTCCCCCAGAACATCGCGAAATCAACGAGTCGCCGCCATTTCGCCTTCTTGCCGAGTCCCGGCGTCCAAATGCGCCGGATGTCGATGCCGCGCCATGTTTCGCGCACTGGATAGCGGATGCCAGGATCGTCGTAGCCCCGCGATGAGGCCACCACAGTGACCTGATGACCACGCTTCACGAACTCCAGCGCCAGATCGGTCAGATGCTGCGCCGTGGCGACATGATCTGGATGGAAGCACTGGTTGAGCAGCAGAATTTTCATCGTTATGAAAACAAAAAGGGACAGGCCGCAGCCTGTCCCGCAGATGGGGCATCTTATCCTCGTAACCTGCCCGCCGCCAGTTCCTTCAGAAACGACTGGTAGGTGCACGTGAGTCCGTCCTTGAGTGAAATGCGCGGCTGCCAGCCAAGCTGATTGATGCGCGAGGTGTCGAGCAACTTGCGCGGCGTGCCATCGGGCTTCGAGGCATCCCAAACGATTTTGCCTTGATAGCCGACGACTTCGGCCACGAGTTCCACCAGCTCGCGAATCGTCACGTCGGTGCCACAGCCGACGTTCACGAGGTCGGGAGGATTCTCCAGCTTCAAAAGGAATGCACACGCGTCCGCCAGATCGTCCGCGTGCATGAATTCACGCCGCGGACTGCCTGTGCCCCAAGCTGGCACCTCCGCAAGCCCCGCAATTTTTGCCTCATGAAAGCGCCGGATCAGCGCCGGCATCACATGTGAGTTCTGCGGGTGATAGTTGTCGCCAGGGCCATACATGTTCGTCGGCATGGCAGAGTGATATGTCACGCCGTACTGCTTGCGGTAATACTCCGCCATCTTCAAACCGGCTATTTTGGCGATGGCGTAGGCCTCATTGGTTGGTTCGAGTGCGGAAGATAGCAAGCAGTCCTCGCGCATCGGTTGTGACGCCAGTTTGGGATAAATACATGAACTGCCGAGGAACAGCAGACGCTTCACACCGTTGATCCAGGCGCCGTGGATGCAGTTTGTGGCGATGGCGAGGTTCTCATGGATGAACTCGGCAGGATAGGTGTTGTTGGCGTGAATACCGCCCACCTTTCCAGCCGCCACGATGACCGTATCCGGCTTTTCCTCAGCATAAAACGCCCGCACCGCGGCCTGGTCGGTCAGATCCAGTTCCTTCCGGCTGCGCAGCACCAAGATGACTCCCGGCTCCTTTTCAAAGCGGCGCACGAGGGCGCCCCCCACCATGCCTGTGTGACCGGAAATAAACAGTTTCTTCATGCTTCAGAGATTCTTCACCCTCGCCTCGTGTTCCGCGAGTTTCAGGTCCGCTTCAACCATGATTTTCACCAATTCCTTGAACCGCACCTTGGGCTCCCAGCCAAGCTGCTTTCGGGCCTTCTCGGGATTGCCTATGAGCAGATCGACCTCCGCCGGACGCTCATAGCGCGCGTCATGCACGACAAACTTTTCCCAATCGAGACCGAGCAGGCCAAACGTCTCCTGGCAAAACTCGCGCACGCTGTGCGTCTCGTTGGTGGCCACAACATAATCGTCCGGCTCCTCCTGCTGGAGCATCAGCCACATCATTTCCACGTACTCGCCGGCGAAGCCCCAGTCACGCTTCGCATCGAGGTTGCCGAGGAAAAGCTTGTCCTGCAGCCCCATTTTGATGCGCGTGGCGGCGCGGGTGATCTTGCGCGTCACGAAGGTCTCGCCACGACGCGGACTCTCATGATTGAAGAGAATGCCGTTCGAGGCATGCAGGCCATAGCTCTCGCGATAGTTCACCGTCAGCCAGTAAGCGAAGACCTTCGCGCAACCGTACGGTGAGCGCGGCCAGAACGGCGTTTTTTCGGTCTGCGGCACCTCCTGCACCTTGCCGAACATCTCAGACGACGATGCCTGATAAAATCGTGTCTTTTTGCTCAGCCCGGTCTCCCGAATCGCCTCCAAAATGCGCAACGCACCGAGGCCATCGACATCTCCGGTGTACTCCGGAATGTCGAAGGACACCTTCACATGCGATTGCGCACCGAGATTGTAAATCTCGTCCGGTTGCAGCTCGTAAAGCAGCTTCACCATCTGCACGGCATCGGCCAGATCACCGTAATGCAAGACAAGCCGTGCATTGTTGACATGCGGATCCTGGTAGATGTGATCGATGCGTCCGGTGTTGAAGCTCGAAGAGCGGCGGATGATGCCATGAACCTCGTAGCCCTTTTTCAGCAACAGCTCTGCCAGATACGAGCCGTCCTGTCCTGTGATCCCGGTGATGAGCGCTTTTTTCATGAGGATGCCTTGTCTGAGGAAAGAATTCGCCTCTCCAACAGGCGCAGAGAAAGCATTATCTCCGCAACCATGCGTTGGAAAGCGTAAAACCAGCCGTGCCAGCCATCGAACAGTGTGCCGTGCACCAGAAGCGTGTAGAAAAACACCAGCCATGGGCCGGGAAGGATCGCACGGCGGATGCGGTCCTGCAGATGCAGTTCATCAGGCGGCAGAGAAAGCAGCTTGTCAGCCTCCAACTTCGCATACTTGTCCTGCGACGAAAACCAGCGGGACAACGGCTTGCGATCGTCGTGATCAATCGTGGACGCCAAGGTCCCGCTAGCACCAGGAACATGCAGAAGCTGCGTGTGGCCGTCTTTGCGATAACGGCAGCGATCCTTGCGGAACAGCACAGCGCGCGGTGGATACAAGCAGGCACGCAGAGGCTTGCCGTTGATCAGATACCGGAACGAGGCAAAAAAAGCATCATGCGTCGTGCTCTCCGTCGAGCGGGTGATCTCATCCTCAAAACCCGCGCCCAAAACGTAGTCTGCATCCAGCGAAAGCACCCACAAGGTTTGCACGGCATCCACACCGTAATTCCACTGCGACGTATGGTCGTTAAAAGAACGCACCAGCAACCGCACGTTTGGAAATTCCGCGGCAATTTGCGCCGTGGCGTCCGTGCTGCCGCTGTCGATGATCACCACCTCCCCGGCCCAGCGAAGCCGCTCCAGACAGCGGCGCAGGTTGGGCTCCTCATTATAGGTGAGGATGAGCGGGGTGATGGAAGAAGCGGCGGTCACGACTGACTGGATAAGACATCCCGATACAGTTGATGCAAGGAGGCCCCCATGGCGTCCAGCGAATATTCCTCCTGGGCGAGACAACGGGCGGCTTGTGACATGGCCGAGCGCTCAGATTCTGCATTGAGCAGAGATTGGATGGCTTCCGCAATCGCGCCCGGTTCTCGTGCCGCAATTTTCACCGCCGCATGTGCGGCGGCATCCACTGCCAGCGCCACTTGATCGGTTGAAATGCAGGGCAGGCCGGCAGCCATGGCTTCCAACAAGGCGATGCCAAAATTCTCCGAATGCGATGGCAGCACAAATAACTCCGCCGATGCAAAGGCCGCGAGCCGCTGTTCTCCGCCCACCTGCCCCGCCCAGGTGATGTCGCCAGCCACGCCTGCGTCCGCAGCCTGCTGCTTCAGTGATTCCACCAAGGCTGCATCACCATCGCCACAGATGATGAGCCGCAGATTGTTTTCGCACGGAGACAATCGGGCGAACGCTGCGATCAAAAGATCAATCCCCTTCTTCACATCAATGCGCGAGAGAAAGAGCAGGTTCCGTGTGCCTGCCACTTCGGGATGCCTTTGAGCAAAGACCGACGCCAATGGCAGTTGCGCGAAGGGCGTCAGATCGACGCCAATCGGGATCACCCGTTGGAGGCATGACAGACCGAAACGTGATGCCTCCTCCAACTCCATCCGGCTGGTGTAGTGCATCGCCGCGGCGGAACGCAGCATGGGCAGTTCCAGCAGCCGGAAGGAAAGCGCCTTCAGCCAGCGGCGGCGGTTTTCCATGCCCCACCGGTTCAGCACTCCGAGAGGACGAATCACGTACGGCACCTGTTTCATCCTCGCCATCCGGGCTGCTGCGAGGCTGGAGAATGAAAACAACGCATGCGCATGGACCACATCGTAGTTCTGCACATTCTCACGCAACCATTCCCTCAAGGGCAGCGAGACTTTGTAAAATTCCGTCTGCTTCGGGAAGTAAAACACACGATGCCCGTCTTCCCGGACATGAGGGCCGGCCGCGACATGCGTCCTCTGCCCCGGACCATCATCATCGGTCGTGGCGACATCGACTTCGATCCCCAGTTTTCTCAACGCTCCCGCCATCAGCGGCATGGCAAAGCTCGGGCCGCCCTGCGAAGGAGAAAGAGAGGGGATGACGTGGAGGACTTTCAAAAGCAGAAATCAGCGCTCCAGCCAGCGCTCCAGCATGAAGGCACTCCAACGTTGATACCACGTCGGACGCTTTTCTGGCAGACGTCGGGAAACATCGGCAAACGCACCGCCCCATTCCGACGCGAGCCATTTCTCATACGGAAAGAGAAACCCCCGCTTCGGCTGGTTCGCCACCCACTCAGGCACCTCCGGCATTGCCTCCAGCAGCAGTTGTTTCCCCGGACGCAGCCGTTGCGACGCCGGAATGCGTGAAACCGACTCAAACAACACGCGATCCACCAGCGGCACACGCAGTTCCAGGCCATGCGCCATGCTCATCACGTCGCTGTCCTTGAGAAGCTGGTTGCGCATGTAAAGCGACAGCTCGCACGCACTGACCTGGTCCTTCTCATCGCCAGCGGGCACATCGCCTGGCACAGGATCATCCTGCACCTCCTCGGGTCTGCATCCTGCGTAACGAGCAGCCAGCTCCCGTGCGGTCTTCCGCGTGAAAATTCCGCGGAAGGCGCGATAAGTGTGCGGAATCGTCGGCTCACGCTGCAACAGGCTACCGACACGACGCAGAGGCAGCTTGGGCATATGCCTCTCCATCAACGGGCCGGCCATTCTCGCAATGCCAAGACGATGCGCCAGTCGCGCCGCAGCAGCCAGACGCGGTACGCGCTCGAAACTCGGGTAGCCGCCAAACATCTCGTCTCCACCCAGCCCCGAAAGCACCACCTTCATGCCATTCTGGCGTGCGAATCCGGCCACCGTGAAGGTGTTGAAGCCGTCGATGCTCGGCTGGTCCATGTGAGAAAGGAAACGAGGGAAGCCCTCGCCCAGCGCGGAGGCATTCAAGCGTAGTTCATGATGCTTCGCTCCGAAATGCGCCGCCGTCCGCGCCGCAATGCTGCTCTCGTCGAGACGCTCATCATCCACACCAATGGAAAACGTGCTCAGTTCACGGCGCCCTGTCTGATGCGCCAGCGCCAGCAAGGCGGTGGAGTCCACACCGCCGCTCAGGAACAATCCCACCGGAACATCGCTCACAAAATGGTGCTCCACCGAGTCCAGCAACGCCGCGCGCGTCATTTGAGTCGCTTCCGTGGATGACATTTCAGCATGACCGAATTGCAGCGACCAGAAACGGCGTTCCTGCACCTGTCCCTCCTGCCAGGTCAGTTGGTGACCTGCTGGAAGACACCGCACGCCTTCCAGCAATGTGCGTGGCTCGGCCACACTGCCTGTTTCAAAGAACCCCATCAGCGCCACGGCATCGAGTTTCGAGCCTGTGAGCCCGGTTTTCTGCAACACACGCAGTTCTGAGGCAAACGAGAGGGTCCCGTCCGAGAACGAGTAGTAGAGCGGCTTGATGCCAAAGGGATCACGCGCCAAAAACGCGCGACGTTCACCCGCATCCCACAACGCGAAGGCAAACATCCCGCGCAGGCGGCGCGTCATCGCCTCTCCCTCCTGTTCGTAAAGCCTCAGCAGCACCTCCGTGTCCGAACGCGTGTGGAAAACCACGCCTTTGCCCTCCATCTCGGCACGCAGCTCGTGGAAGTTGTAGATCTCGCCGTTGAAGGCGATCGAAAGCCCTGCCTCCGCACAATGCATCGGCTGGTTTCCGCCTTCAGACAGGTCGAGGATCGCCAGGCGTGTGTGCACCAGCACCACCTGCTCCGCATGCCATGTCCCCTGCCCGTCAGGTCCGCGATGCCGCAGCGCCACCAGCGCCTTCGACGCGAAGTCCGCGCTCACCTTCCCAAACTGGCCGGCAATGCCGCACATAAACTATTGTTGAGGGAACAACCTCACCATTGGACCCAAATGAGACCTCCTAATGCGCAGCGGTTTTATTCCGCTTTGTTTATGACGGATTCACATGCCGCGAGCACGCTTCCGACACTCACCCCCAGCAAACACTCATGAGCATGCGCGCAAATCGAGGACATGCATCCCGAACATGCCACCTCATGCCGCAGTACGCGATGCCCTTCTCCATAGGGATGCCAGCGCCCGGGCCAGTCGAGCGCGGAAAAGATGGCCACGCACGGCGTTCCGACCGCTGCAGCCAAGTGCATCACCCCCGTGTCATTGCCCAGATAAAAGCGTGCCTGACGCAAGAGTGCGGCGGACTCTCGCACCGAAAGCTCTCCTGCGGCGCAAAGCCCGACCCCCCAATTGGAAATCAAGTGCATCCCCAGTTCTCGGTCCTCCTTCCCGCCGAAGACCACCGGCAGCAGGCCATGTTTCTCAATGAGCAGGCGTCCGACTTCGGCATATCGCTCTGCTGGCCATTGCTTCGAGGACCATTTGGTCCCGCTGCACACGGCGAACCACCGTTGAGAATCCTGCTCCTGCCTGCCTTGCAGACACCACCACGTCTTCGCATGATCCTGTTCTTCTTTCGTGAGATCCAGATCCATCCGGCCTTTCCCTGGAGGGACCACTGGAAGTCCGTTCTGTGCAAGCCGGTATAACAACGCATCCGCTTCATGAGGTACCGTCACCAGTGAGCCATCCGCATGCCGGGGAAAGGCATCAGTAGGAAATCCAGCAAAGCCAACGCTGCGTCGAATGCCTGCCAGCTTAAAAAAAAGGGCATCGCGCTTCCTTTGCTTCGATGAACGAATGGAGGGAAGAAGATAAGCCACTACATCATGCTTCTCCTGCCGAAGCCGAAATGCCATCCATAGATGGGAAATCAAATTCTGGATGGATGCTCCGCCTTGATAATGAAGATACCGCTGAATCAGGGTTCTCTGAGGAAGAACCAAGTCAGGAGAAAGTGCGGTCCTGTTTTGCGGCACCTCGCTCAGCAAGGTGAACTCGGCCTGTGGAAAGCTTTCCCGCAACAGCCAGAGCGCCGGCAATGAAGCAACCGTGTCCCCGATCTGACCGAAGCGGTAAATGAGCAGCTTTTGAACAGACATCACCTCCGACATCATCAACGGTTGATCTTCATGAGTTGGTTGCCTCCGCTGCGATACGCCGCTGAGTCAACACCCGCGCCAGTGCACGTGCAAGGAAGTGGCCGGGCTTTTCGAATATGAGGTAAAAGACATATGAAGCGCCAAAGATGACAAGCATCTTCACCAACCAGTTGAGATTGCAGCCGAAGTTGGGCAATGGCATGCGTGCGTACGCTGCCTCGGCGATCAGGTGGATGAGATAAACAGAATAACTCCAGATACCCGCCCACTCCAACGTACGATTGCGCCCCCACCGCTGCGACACCGAAATCTCAGCACGGAGCCAGAAGAAAACCGCGAAGGCAAAGAGATTCAACGTCCAGGGATAGCCGATAGGAGAATGGAATCGCAACGCGCTACAAACCCAGCTCAGGCTCCAGACGACCAGCCGCCAGAACCACAGCCTGCGGGCCATGGATTCACGATCCGGGGCTGCATGGATACCCTCCTGTTCTGCCAGCAGGCAGCCCAGCAACCAACATGGAAATGCAACGACCGCAGCAAGCGGAGGGCCGAAGGGACTGTAGTCCATGGCCGTGGGGAAAAAGCACACCACAGCATACGCCAACACCAATGAGGCCCCGATGAGCCCCTTCCATCCCATACGCGGCAACAAAAGGCGCAGAACGGGATAGACCGAGTAATAAATGAGCTCCGCCAGCAAACTCCAGAGAACAGAGTTCTGAAACAGGGTGAGTTTGACCCCGAAGGGACGGGACACCATGATGGCCGCCACCAGAGGAATTCCGATCCGCACGTATCGACGCGTCAGGTAAGGAAGAAGTTGGAAGTTTCCCGGCTTGCGGAATGGGTGATGAATGCAAAAGCCCGAGATCACAAAAAACACAATCACCGCGGGCACCCCCGCGAACAGGTTGCCGTAAACGCCTTGCACAAGAAAGGAGAACAGATTCTCGCGATCAATGCCTTCGGTCACGGGCGGTGCACCGCAATGGCTGAACACCACCCATACCACCGCAAAAAAGCGGATCGAGTCCAGCCCTTCGACACGAGTTTTCTGTTCTGGAGTGATCGAACTCACATCAAAAGAACGCACTTTTCTCAACCATCCACCAACTCATCGTCTGCATGCAAAAGTGCTGTCGGAAGGCGGCACCCAGTAGTCCCCTTTGAGCCAGCGCATCACCTGTGCACCAAAGGCATTGTTGAGTGCCCAATAGGCGAGGCAAAGCAGAATGGCACTGCCCAGAATCTTGGCATTGGACATGGCAAAGCCCTGCAGGAGCGAGAACAAAAGCGCGGTGCCAATCGCGGTCCCCAGCATCGCAGAATGGCGGTTCCGAATCGTCACTTGATAGACCCTTCCCATGAAAAGACCAAGCAAGTACACCGGGACAAACATCCCGAGGGGACCAAAATCCGCGTAACTTTCAGCCATGTAACCAATGCCTATGGAGGTACTGGATTCCCGTCCTGAGAAGTTGAGACCCGTGAAACGACGAGCACGATCGGAATCATCGAGGATGGCCTTGTCGCGGAAGATGAAACGCGGCATCATCACATGCTTCACCGCGCCCAGCCACAATTCCCCTTTTGAATGCGGTTCAAATCGTGGGACGTAGTTAAGGGTATAGCCAAACAAAGTCACATACTGCACCCGTGCCACCAAGGATCGCATGCCATTATCCCACATCTTGGCATCCATGTGAGACAGGCGTTCTTCCAGCCAATTTAGACGTTGAAAAACGCGTTCCGTCATCTCCCGCTGCTGGCTCGACGCCACAAACTGACGGTACTCCTGTTTGATTGCACTCCAAAAAACCGAGGTGAACACACCGAGCAAAATAACAGTCACCCCTCCAATTTGAAGCCGCACATTCATAGCGCGTCGGGCGGTAGAAGCGGCAATCAAAAACATGATCAAGCCTTCCTTGAAGTTGCTGAACCAGCCCATGAAACCGCTGACGAACTCAAGGGCGATCATCAATCCCATCAGCCCATAGCCCTTGTCACGCAGCAGCACCTGATAGCAAATCATGAAGAAAAAAACCCATTTTACGTTGGAAAATGGGACCAAGAATTGATGAATTGAAATGTATTTCCAGCCTATGGCCTCGGCAATGGTCGCCAGCACCCAAGTGGATGCCCATAACTGAAACCCCCGAACTAAATCTAGTTTCACCGACTCCGTTTCCAAGATCGCTGCCACCTCCTTACCCCTCCCCCAGGATGCAAGCATAGTACGCATGCCAACCGCGATGCAGAGTACACCGGCGAGGCAGATCCATGTGGCCTGTTCAACCTCCGGTGCCTCCAACACGGACTCCATGGTGACGTTGTAAAGATCACAGTAGAACACAGCGGCCACCACCTGTAGCCACTGCATGGCACAGCAAGCGAATAGGATCGGCGATTCTCCGCGAAACCACAACAGACTCGCGCATATGGGCAGTGTCAGCACACATGACGCTGTCAGCAAGGGATACTGTGTGGGGATTCCTGCCAGCATCCCGGCAAAGGCCACCACCCAGACCCAGCCCGGTAGAGGCTGGAACAGACTGTGCACAGCTGGACGTTGGCGCACCCCACGACGCACGGGAGCATCTGAAGTAGCCACCGGATTCCGGGCAGTCGGTGAAGAAGATATCGGGCCTCGTGTCATGATATGATCAGGGGAAGGATTGGGGGAAAATCATTTCGCAACCGATGTCACGTGCTGATTCTGCATCAAGCGCAGGAAATCGGCAACAAAGCGCTCCCGGCCAAAGCATCGCTTCACATGATGACGGGCTGCACGGCCCAGACGTTCTCGCAAACCAGCATCGTTGACCAGTTCCTGCAAGCGAAGGGACAGTTGATCGACATTACCAGCCTCCACCAAGAGACCTGTGACCCCGTCAGCGATGATTTCGACCAGTCCTCCTCGCCGGCTGGCCACGACTGGCAGACCGAAGAAGCCCGCCTCGATGGCCACCGTGGGCAGTGCCTCATTCGCGCTGGAGGGAATGGGGATCACGCAAAGATCGAGTTCCTGATAAATTTTCGCACGATCCAGCATGAACCCTCGCCAGCAGATCTTGTCCTCGATGCCAATATCCGCCGCCTGCTGCCGCAGCCGGTTTCGATACACAGACGACCCGGAACCATAGACGTGGATTTCCGCATGCTGGGTATTGCCACCCAGCCTGGAAAATGCGGCCAGCAGATTGTGATGTCCCTTCCATTCCTCCACCTGCCCGACAATGCCGATCCGCACCACTCCTTGATCCCGCCGGGAACCCGTGCCATTTGGATTCAAGTCCTGCAGGCCATTGTGCACCACGGCGACTTGCTCCGGGGGAACTCCCAACTGCACCAGTGCATTCCGTACGGCCTGGGATACAGCGACAAAACCGCAAATCGTCCGGGCGAGCCGACGAAAGAGCCAGCGATACTGCGGCTTGTCCGGCAGCACCTCATGCGCCCAGAACCAGTCTCGTTTCCGGCTCAGCAATGGCCATAACAACAGCAAGTGATGCCAGCTCGTATGAAGCACGCAATCCGGCGGGTTCGAACGAAGAACCTGACGGTACTCGGACCACAGACGCGGCAGACGCAGCAACTGTCCTGCGGTCGCGGCCAGGCAATGTAGTCGCAATGTGGCAGAAATCGCCCCGAGCGGGAGCTGGCGGAATTCAAAACCCAGTTCACACAGACGAGACTGATATCCGCCGTCATTCCAGATGCTGGTGACGTAAGACACTTTATGCCCGGCCTCGCGCAAACCCGAGCCCAGTTCCAGCGTCATGATCTCCTTGCCCGAAACGTTTTCAGCCCGACTGACAATGACAAAGCGCATCAGACTTGTCTATCCTCCCAAGGCTGGAATCTCTCGGTTGCCACTATGTGAAACTCTCTCAAAAAATCGGTCATGCAGGAAAACAATCTGCGGGTTTTCGGGGGAATCCACACCCCAAATGAAAGTCCCGTTCAACAGGTAGGTTGCAAGAAACTTTCCCCGCTTCGCAACAATTGTTCGAATTCCACGACAAACCGTTCTCGACTGAAATACTTTAATGCTTTTTCCCTGGCAGCGCCTCCCATGCGAATCCGTAATTCCGCATTGATAATGAGCGTGTTCAATTGTCGCGCAAGGTCTGCCACATCTCCCGGTGCATGCAGCAGGCCGGTCCGTCCATCCTCCACGATTTCCGGAAGCCCCCCCATCCGGGATGCGACCACGGGCAGGCCAAAAAAGGCCGCCTCAACGGCCACCGTAGGAAGCGGGTCGGCCGTACGGCTTGGAACCACGCAGAGATCGAGTCCGCGATAAATCAGCGGACGATCGGAAACAAAACCTTTCCAGAAAACCTGAGGCTCAATTTCCCAATCCTTCACACGCTGCTTGAGCATTCTGGCGAATTCCTGACTGTCATCGCCAAAAATGTGCAATTCCACTTCACGATGGACGGTCGCCACCTGCGCAAAAGCCTCCAGCAGATCCTCGTGTCCTTTCCATGCGGCCACCTGGCCGATGATGCCGATGCGAATCCCCTTCCAGGAAGGTTCGCAGGAGACATTCCCCGTAACAGGATCAGCGATGCCATTGTGAACGACATGAATCTGACATTCTGGAATGCTGATGCCTAGCAGTGACTTTCGCACCGCAAAAGACACAGGAATGAATCCCCTCAGGCGCTTTGCCAGACACTGGAAAACAAAACGATACTGCGGCTTATCTGGCACCACCTCATGGAGCCAAAACCAGTCGCTCTGACTCGAAAGAAAGGGCCACAGCATCAGCAAATGATGCCAGTTTGTGTGAATCACGTGCTCTGGCTTCACTTCACGCAAAAAACGCGTGTAATCCCACCACAATCCCGGCACATGCATGAACTGGTGCAATGTCATGCGAATGCATTCGGGGCTCAAGGTTGCTGAGATGAATCCGAGGCGCATGAAGAATGCGGGAATGCCCGCCCGATGGAGTCGTCGGCCAAACTCGCCGTCTCCACACCACAGGCTGGAAACAAATGAAACCTGATGACCACGATCGCGAAGCCCCTCTCCCAGTTCCAAGGCCATGATCTCTTTACCAAAGAGGTTCTGCCCACCCGCAACGATGGCTACCCTCAAGGGACTGGCAGGGGCGTCATTCACGCGGCTTGAAACCAAAGTAAGATAGGTGCACTCCGAAAGGAAAAGCCAGTGCACGTGCCCAGCGGCTGCGAAACTGCATGGTGCAAAGCTTCGCCGGAGCCACGCGCGGCAGCAGCAGCCATTGGTAGTTGCAGCTTTCCATCCGCTGAACTTTCAACCCGGCCCTTTTCAGATAACCGAGCACGTTCCAAAAGAAGTAAAAGTTCTCCCTCGGCTGCACCCCGGCACCGGTGTCCAGCGGACGTTTCGTCAGCCAGGAGTGGAGCCATGCCAGGAGTACTCCATTCAAGTAACTTGGTGTCGTCAGACAGAAACGACCGCCGGGTTTGACCACTCGTGCTAACTCCCGCGCCATCTGCGGCGGATGAGGAACGTGCTCCATGCACTCGCAACTGATCACGAGATCGAAACTGCCATCGGCAAAGGGCAGTGCCTCGGCATCGCCGACGACAAATGTGACCTTGGAGTTCTGGGCAGTGGCTCTTTCTCTCGCGATCTCGATGGCCGAGCTTGAAAAATCAAGGGCGGTGATCTCAAACTCGGGCTTCTGGGCAGCCAGCCACAGGGCGAATCCGCCCCGCCCACACCCCACCTCAAGCACCCGGGCTGCGCCTTGGTAATGCTCCAACTCACTGGCCACCGACGCATACCATGGATGTGCCAGCGGAGAGTGGGGATCGCCCGCACGTTTTCGCTGACGATGCCAGTCATTGTAATCACTGAGAATGTCGTCTTGGCTGGATGCATTGATCATGATTGGATTCGGTGGTCAGATAGCCTTCACTTATTCCGATAGTCACCTCGGGAGAAATACTTCTCCAGCCACACATAGGCGCAGATGAAGAAGTAGCGGCTGCCCATTTCCCGGATCTTGAGTTTCGCCAGACCCGTGCGGCGGTTGCGCCATGTGATGGGCAGGCTTGTCCAGGTGAAACCACGCACGATGGCCTTGAGAGGTAGTTCCACAGTGAGATTGAAGTGTGGTGACAGAAACGGCCGGCAGCCATCCAGTGCTGTCCTACGGTATGCCTTGAAGGCGTTGGTGGTGTCGTTCAGGCGGATGTTGAAGATCACGCGAATGAGGAAGTTGGCCAGGCGGTTGATGCGGAGTTTCAGCCACGGGTAATCGATGACACCACCCCCCTTGATGAAACGGCTGCCAAAGACGCAGTCCCAGCCCTCGTTGAGCAGCTTCCAGTAACGCACCACGTCGCGCGGATCATCGGATTCATCCGCCATCATGATCACCGCGGCATCCCCTTGCATGGAATCAATGCCCTTGGTGATCGCACGGCCAAAACCATGCTGGCCGGTGTTTTGCACGGGACTGAGCTCGGGAACCACGCTCTTCAAGTCGTTCAAGATGGCCCAGGTCCGGTCGCTGCTGCCATCATCCACCACGACGATCTCGTGCGGCACGTTTTGCAGGGAGAGTTCCAGATGCAGATGACGCACGGTGGCCTCGATGCAACCTTCCTCATCCCTGGCGGGAATGATCACGCTCAACAGCCGGAGTGGCGCCATGTTCTTTTCAGCCAAGTCCTGCCAATGCCTCCTTGTTCCGCCTCACCCAGGCGCAGGTGTCCCGCACGATCTCGCGCACGCCACGACGGGGACGCCAGGATGTTTTTTCAAAGAGCCGCGCACAATCGGCGATGAACACGCGCAGATCCGCCGGTCGCGTTGCGGGCACACTGCCGATCTCCACCGCCGCTTCAGTCTCTTCGCGGCACAACGCCGTGAGTTCGCACAATGACACGCTGTTGTCGAGGCCGCCAGCCACGTTGCCAACCCAGCCCTCCCATTCATCAAAGTCCCGCATCTGCTCCGTGATCAATTCGCACAGATCCGTTACATGCAGCACGTCGCGAACCTGCTTGCCTGTGCCGCCGTAGCCGATGTAGGCCAGTTTTTTGCCAAACACATGGGCCATCACCCAGAGCGCGACAACACCCTGGTCCACCTTGCCGAACTGCCAGGGTCCCGCAACGACCCCGCAACGGTTCACCACTGCCTTGAGACCAAAAGCCGTGCGATATTCCTCGATCATCTGCTCGGCGGCCAACTTGGTGAATCCGTACAACGAGCGTGCTCCGCTCATTGAAACGCACTCCGACACACCTCGACTGGAAATGCCCGGCGTGCCGTCGCTGCTCCAAACAAAACGGGTGTCCTGCTCCTCCCACGGCTGATTCTCCAATGTGGCGATGGGATACACGCGGCTTGTGGAAAGAAAAATCAACCTCGCCCCGCGTTTCCGTGCCACTTCCAGGCAATGATAAGCGCCGGTCACGTTGGTGTGAAAGAGATGGTCCATCCCTCCGCCCAAACCCGCGAGCACGGACGGTTCGGCGCTGCATTCAACGAGGAAATCAAATTCACCCGCCGGAAAATCCTCCACGCAGCGCACGTCGCCGCGATGAAACACCACGCCCGCTTCCTGCAAGCGTGGCACGTTCAGTTCCGAGCCTTTGCGGTGAAGGCTGTCCATGCACACAATTTCCGCGCCCGCGAACTCCGCGCGCGCATGCAAGGCCAGATTCGAGCCGATGAAGCCCGCGCCGCCAGTGATGAGAATGCGCATCGAAGGGGTCATGATTTTGAGGCGCAGGCTGCGTGAATCTCCTCAAACACGTTGTCGAGGCTCTTGGTGATGTCCCAACCCGGAAAATGCGCCTTCATCTTCGACAGATCGCTGATGTAACAGATGTGGTCCCCTGCACGCGGCTGGTCCACGTACTCATGCTGCATCGGTTTGCCGGAGATGGCGGAAATTTTCTCAAACGCCTCCAGGATCGACACGCTGTTGCGCCGTCCGCCGCCGATGTTGTAAACCTCGCCACAACGCGGCGCTTGATAAAACTCGTGAATGAAGCGTGCCACATCGAGGCTGTGGATGTTGTCGCGCACCTGCTTGCCCTGGTAGCCAAAGACGCGGTAAACACGACCGGCCATGTTGCACTTGATGAGATAGTTGAGGAACCCATGAAGCTCCACGCCGCTATGATTGGGGCCGGTGAGGCATCCACCGCGAAGCACACAGCATTTCAGGCCGAAATAGCGCCCATACTCCTGCACCGCCACATCCGCCGCCAGCTTCGACGCGCCCATCAGGCTATGTTTGCTCTGATCCAGCGGAAACTCCTCCGTGATGCCATTCGCGAACGCGGGATCATCATAATCCCAACGCGTGGGCAATTCCTTGAGGCGGATCGCGTTTGGCCGGTCACCATAGACCTTGTTCGTGCTGAGATGGACGAAGACAGCCTCCGGCGCATGCAGGCGCGTGGCCTCAAGCAGGTTGAAAGTGCCACCAGCGTTCGTGTCAAAGTCGTCGAATGGACGGGAAGCAGCCAGATCATGGCTGGGCTGCGCGGCGGCATGCACAATCAGTGCGGGCTTCAGATATTCCAGGCAATCGAGCACCGCCTTCCGGTCGCGGATGTCGTGTTCATGATGCCTGAAGTTGTGGAATCCCCTCTCCAGCCGCCGCTGGTTCCAGCGCGTGTCCCCCTGCGGCCCGAAAAAATCCGCGCGCATGTTGTTGTCCATGCCATGCACCTCCCAGCCGAGATTGCAAAAGTAGGCGGCAACCTCGGAGCCGATCAGGCCAGATGATCCTGTCACAAGCAGCTTCATGCAGCGTTCTTTTGATACTCCTTCACCACGGCATCGACACAGTGCTCGAACGAATAACCTTCCAGCACCTCGGGGCCGGCTTTGACTGGCGAGAGGACGAGACGCTCCACACACTGCGCCAGCGCCTGCGTGTCTCCACATGGAAAGACCTGGTTGGGTGAACGTGTGCCCAGATCCTCGGCGCTGCCACACTGATCACTGATGATGCATGGCAGGCCGCTCGCCAGCGCCTCGTTGACCACCAGACCCCAAGTCTCGCCATAATCGCTTGGCAGCGCGAGACAATCAGCAGCCACATATGCTTCGCTGATTTGTGTCTGGTTCAAGAAGCCCGCAAACGAAGCAGGGGGACGGTTCTCGGTTCCTAGTGCTTGGTTCTTGGTTTCCGAGCCGGCATCGAAGACAACATTGCAGGAGGAACGGAGCGAGTCCCCGAGTTCGCCCGAGCCGACAAAGAGCAGATGCACGTTCCTGCCACGCTTCGCCAGCTCGTGCGCCGCCTTGATTATGTCCATCGGCCTCTTTTTGGAAATGAACTTGCCGCAAAACAACACGCAGAACGCGTCCTCAGCGATTCCCCATCTCTTTCGGATTTCCCATCTCTGCTTTTCGATTTCCGCTTTCTGCCTGCCAAACCTCTCGTTGTCCACCGCATACGGCGCATTCAAGAGTTTTGAATCAGAAACGCCATAGCGCTGATACAAACGCCGGTTTGCCGTGCCAATGCACAGGAACACATCGACCTGCCGGAACAACCAGCCGAGCACGACATGCTTGATGTGCTTTTTCCATCCAGCAGATGGCGCGAGGTCGTTGCTTTCGCCACGCAGCCAGAGCTTCACTCCAGCACGACGCGTGGCAACCACCGCCTGCCAGTAACCAGCCACCTGCCAGCCTTGAATCCACAATGCCTTTGCTCCGCAGCCACGCAGCCGCGCAATCAACGACTCACTGGCTCGGCACTTCCAAAAAGATGCCGGATGCGCATCGGACGGTGTTTTCAAAAGACGATGTGGATAACCGGAAAGCATGTCGATGTCCCAGGCAAACTTGTTTCCAAACTCAACATCGTGTCCTGCCTTTGCGCCATGATCGCTCAGATACCAGACTTCAAACGGAACCCTACCGTCCTTTGCCAGCGCCTGCCAGATCGGCACCTGATACTGAATCGGGTGCGTGGTGAGGATGATCAGCATCGAACCATCTCCTTCAGCAACTCGCTCCAATGGTCACCATAGACCTTCCAACTCAATCGTGCGCGAGAGGCGATGGCATGGCGGCGCATCGTTTCGCGCAATTCAGAATCTCCTGCCAGCCGTTCCATCGCTGCTGCCAGGGCATTCACATCACCAGCAGGCACGAGGATTCCGCCGCGCCCGTCGCCAATCAGTTCAGTTGCCCCGGATTCATGCGTGGCGATCAGCGGCAGCCCGCATGCCTGCGCCTCGATCTGCACCTGGGCTAGCCCTTCGAAGAAACTGGGAAACACAAACACATCCGCCTTCTGCATCAAGACGGCGACTTCGGCGCGCCCCTTCGCACCCAGCACCTTCACACTCGCAGAAAGCCCGGCCTGTTCTTCGGCGGGAATCGTTCCCGGACCCACCAGCCACAACTCTGCGTGGTCTGGATTCCACTTTCGCCACGCCTCCAGCAAGACCGGCACGCCCTTGCGCGCGCTCACACTGCCGACAAACAGGAAAGCCAATGAACTAACGTCCTGGCCATGAGAAGGGCCCGGTTGGAAAAGCTCCAGGTCGGTGCCAAAGGGGATCACGCGAATCTTCCGCTCATCCACACCCTCACCGGCGAGGGTTTCCTTCACGAACTGGCTGGGCACCACGACAACATCAGCAAGCTCGTGCTCCTCACGCTCCGTCGCGACCATCCCGGCGGCCTTTTGCGGCGCGGAGGTGCTCCATCGCGGGAAGCGCTGCCGCAGCTCCGTGAAAATGCGTTCCTTCGCCGACGGATGCCCGATGCTCTGGTCGAGAACAAAACGTTTGTCCATTTCCTTTGCTCGCCGGGCCAGCAGCCACGACGAGGTGTCGTAGCCCACGACCACATCCGCTGCACTGAGTTCCCGATCCGGCAACGCCTGCTGGAACTTGCGATTACGATCAAAGAACGCCCTTTCATCTCCCACTTTGCGTGCCGCCCGACGTGCACACCAGTCAAGCAATGGCATGGTGCGCAATACTGCGGACGGAAGACTCATGAAGCGTTTCTCAAGCAGCCTGCGCAACCGGTCGGGCAGCCACCGCACCATCGAAGCCGCCCAGCTTTCACGTGCCAGTGCAAACCCTGTCCAGAAGCGATGAAGCATGCCACGACTCTCCAGCTCACGCGCCAGATGTGGTGCATACTGCGTGCCTGGATGAGCGATCAAAACCGATGGGGGGCATTTTTCAGTCATTCCAGCAGCGTGTAGGCTCCTGGCGGATCCGCCTTCGGCCAGAGGAGTCGGTGGAGCTTGCGCTTGATGCCACGAATCCAGCCAAAGCACAACATGGTCAACCCGCGTTCGATCCAGCCGATGTGTACAAACCGCCTGTTTAGAAACAGCACGTCCCCATGATTGGTCAGCGAGAAACGCAGCACCTCAAACCCAAGTTCCCTCATGCGTGCCAAGGCGGCCTTCACCCTCGGGAGTGAAGCCGGATCAAGAAAATCATGAAACTCGACCGTGAGCTGCTTGATCCTCTGCAGCGTCTCCGGTGATTCGTGGAGGAGAATATCGAGTTCAGACCCTTCGACATCCATTTTTACAAAGTCCACCACGTCACCGTTGTGACCTTCAAACACCTGCCCAAGCGTCATCACATCGACGCGGACGACCTTGTCTGATTCCTTTGCCATTTCATCCAGGGATGAATACACATGCACATCATCCAGCCGCAGCCATGCTGTTGAAGCCGGCCAGCCGACGGCACAGCGCAGAACCGTCAGGTTGCCCGCCAGTTGTTCCAATGCGAAGCGTGGATTGGGCTCCACGCAGACCACATGTTTGAACCGCTTCGCCAGATATTCAGTGAAGCCACCATGATTCGCGCCGAAATCGTAAGCGGTTCCGCCTTTCTCAAAAAGAGAGGGGGCAAACGAGTGGAACAAGTACTGGCTGATATGCATCCAGATCGGATCAAGGCTCAAGGCTGACGCCGCCGATAAACACGAAAGCTCTTGTCAGTCTCAACAAGCCTGCAGGACTCTGCGATTTCACGGCTGAAATCGACCGGGGGATCATCCATATCGACCACCATGTGGAAGTAGCCTTTTTGGATGAGGGCGCGCAACCCGTTCTCACGCAGTCCTGGATGATGTTTCTCGTATTCATCGTAGAGGAACGAAAAGACAAAGGCCGGACGGCCGGGTTGCAGCCAGGGCAGATTATAGGGGCGTCCAGTGACCAGAACCGGCCCCGTTTCATGCGCCAGCCGCTGCTGCAAACGCACGGCCAGGGCCTGATCCTCACGCACGCTCACCTTGCCCAGCCTATTGGAAAAAATGAGCCCCAACGCGGCCAACTGCAGCAGCAAACCACCAGAAACGATCCACTGCATGAACCTATGGTTGAATTGAGAACGATCAAACAACGCAAACAGCAGCACGGAGGCAAACACGCTCGGAGCAAGGTAGTAATAGTCCGCCGCGCCGATCTTTGACGAGGTGAACAGGCAAAGAGGAATGCTGAGTGCGACCACGATTCCCATAAGCCGCAAGTCCGGCTCCAAAGCCCTCCATCGCCGTGTGAGTGGAATCAACAACAGCAAACCCGCAATCATGCAAGGAGCCTTCGCCATGGCGCTTGCCGCCAGCCGCAGCCCCTGCCCTGCCGAAAACTGGCTGGACAGCGCGTGCAATGTCAGGGTGTTCTGGCGGTACCATTCGCCACCTGCAACGACCATCACCGGCACCATCAGCAGCAACGGAGCGGCATAAACCGCGAGTTCGCGCCAGCGCCGATGCGACAACAAAAAAACAGCGCCACCCGCAAAGGCGAAGCCCTGGCTTTGCTTGAAACCCCAGGCAAATGCCGCCGCACAGCCTGCCCCCAACAAACAGTTCCATGAGAAACGCCGCACATGGGCCAGCAGAAGCCCGAACGCCGCAACGTCGCCAAGCAAGGCACCCATGTCAGGCCGAGTCGAGAACGACATCCAGTGAAACAGCGGATTGAAGACGCACAGACCCGCCGCGACGGGGGCGAACAACGGCGACATCTGGTTTGCAGCAGTTGCCGAAGCTTGACGGATCACCCGCCACAACACCAGCCAGGTGCCAACGCAAAGAAACAACGACAGTGCCCGCCAGATCGTCGGCAGCCACGCATCGTCGAAGGACAAGAACACCGCCCACAGTCTGCTCCACGCGGCATAGACTGCATAAAACAGGCCATTGAAGTAGCTGGTGGAAAAAGGAGCGGACAACGCATCCGTGTACACCGGCTGGCCATGATGCGCCTTCCACAAAGAGAACAGCGCCTCCTCCTCCAGCCCCGAAGTCTGCCCCAGAAACGGGCGGTCCAGCGTCACCGCGCTCGACACCCGCTCAAACAGCAGCGCTACGCAGGCCAGCAGCACGACCCCGATCCACACGGGCCAAGTCATCGTGGTTGAGTCTGCTCGGCGTGATTCAGCGAGGGTCATTGAGACGGAGGTTGATGACGCAACCGCAGGTAGGAAAACACCTTCGCCATGGGCAAGGGCGTGCGCAGGCGCCGATGACGCCACAACTCCACGGGCGTGCGCAAAATACCACGTAGGATTCCCTTCAGCCTGCCGCTGGAAGTCATGAAACAAATCACATTGAGATACTGCAACACGCCAAACGGCCAGAATAACACGGGATATCTCAACCAAGGAAGTAACGCGGCATTCTCAATCGTCGCGGCGACAACCTCTGGCTGCGCGTGATGCTTGAGCCGCGTGTCATGAAAGACCCGCAGGTCCCCGCATCGGCGGATGCTCCATCCTGAGCAATGAAGTTGCAGCGCCACATCGCGCTCCTCCATTCCATAGGCATTGGGACGGTCCGCATAACCGCAGACAGCACGATACGCCGCGACGCGCATGGCGTGTCCGCAGCCGGTGTAGTCGGAAGCCCTCCGTACCCAGTTCTCGCACTCCGGCATCGGTTGTCCTTGATGACGGATCACGGTGGCCAGCACCGCCACACCCACTGCATCCTGAGCATGCTGCTGGAGCCGCGCGAAGAAATCCGCATCCACCGGCCATGAGTCGTCATCAAAGGAAACCAACCAGGGCTGCGTGGCAGCCTGCAGCATGCGATGACGTGCCCCCCCCGGCCCGATGCGATGAGGTGAGGATAAAACGATCACGGAAGGAAATGCCTCGTGAACGCGCTGTTCGAGCACTGCATCCCCCGTGTCCAGGAACACCAGGGTCTCCGCTGGAACGGGATCGCACGCGGCTAGTTGGCGCAACACCTGAAGCACCCGGTCACCGCGTTGATAGGTCGGAATGCCAACCGTGATGGGAACAGCGGCACTCATGACCCTTCAGATGCCCGACGGGCCACACGTGCCCGATGCCAGCCGTAAAAGCACACCACACGCCAGAGAAACTGGTCGTGCTCGTCACACAACCGCCTGGCACATTCCTCCCATGAAGAAATTCCCTTTGGAAGTGCCAATGGAGCCAATGCTCCAGACTCCAACGCGGCAACCGCCGCATCCCGCATGGACTTGAGCGGACCCGCCAGCCATTGATGCAGCGGTGGCGTAAAACCCTGCTTGGGCCGATTGAGCATGTCCGCCGGCAGTTTCTCGTGCAAGTAGCGACGCGCGGGCTGCTTGCCCAAGCCTGTGCCTGAATCAAAGCGTTCCGATGAAGGCAGCCCCAAGCCCCATGCTGTGAACTCATGATCCAGAAAGGGTTCACGCAGTTCGAGGCCCACATGCATGCTGGCGCGATCGGCTTTGACCATGAGGTCTTCGGGAAGATAAGTCGTGAGGTCCATCCAGCAGGCCCAGTCCAGCACGTCCTCGACCTCACCTATGCGAGCTGCAGCCTCACGAAACACCGAAGCCGCCGGTTGTTGCCTGCCAAGCTCAAGCGGCAGACTCCGGGCCATCGTTTCATTGAGCCCTGTTTTCAAAACTGTCCACATCTCCAGCCGGTCACGTGCTGCCAGCACACGTGCCTTGTAGGCCAGGCCGCCGCGTCGTGAACCCGAAAGGCAGCGCAACAAAGGTTTCGCAAAGGGCGGCACGCACGCTTGTTCGCCGCGCCACAAGGCACGATGCCAGGGATAACCACACCACACCTCATCGCCTCCATCTCCGCTGATAGCCACCTTCACATGCTTTTGAATCTCACGGCACAGCAGCAGCATCGGCATGGCGGACGAATCCGCAAAAGGCTCGTCATATGCACGCCATAGATCCTCGAACAACACCTCCACCGGCGTTTCCTCCGCCTCGAAAGTCTCGTGCTTCAGGTGTAGATGTCGTGCCAGCATGCCTGCAGCAGGACGCTCATCTGAAGCCGCGTCATGAAAACCCATGGTGAAGCATGGGATGCGCGCTTCCGGCAGTTCCGAGCAAAGAGCCGCCGCCAGGCTCGAATCGATGCCACCGGACAAAAGCAACCCCACCGGCACATCACTGATCAAGCGGAAACGCAGCGCTTCGCGTGCATGCTCACGAAAGCCGCCAGGATAGGCCGGAGACGGCGCGGATAATGCCGTGGAAGGCCATTGCCAGTAGGCGTGAATCTCAATCACAGGCCCGCCCGTGCCCTCCCAGGTCATTTTCAAATAATGTCCCGGCAACAGCTTGCGTACTCCTTTCCAGATGGTGGCAGGTGCCGGCACATGTCCCAGCAGCAGGTAGCTCCACACTGCCTCCTCGTCGATGCAACGCTCCGACGTACCGCCTGCAAGCGCATCCAGCGCAAAAAGATCGGAGGCAAAACGAATGCCATCGCTCGTGGCCTCCCATGACAGCGGTTTCACCCCGTAACGATCCCGTGCGAGGATGAGTTCCTTGCGCACCGGGTCCAGCCAGCCGAAAGCAAACATGCCGCGCAAACGCGGCAGTACCGCCACGCCCCAGTGTCCCAGCGCCTTCAACAACACCTCAGCATCACCAGTGGAGTGAAACGTACATCCTTCCCGCTCCAGTTCCGACCGCAATTGCTGAAAGTTGTAGATCTCACCGTTGAAGACCAGCCAACGCCCCTGCTCATCACGCATCGGCTGCGCGCCATTATCCGATAAGTCGAGAATGGCCAGCCGGGTGTGCCCAAGCATCCAGTCCGGCCCCTGTTCAAGACGCATGCCGTCCGGACCGCGCGGACGCAATGCGTTCAACGCTTCCTGAAAACGCCCATGAGACGCGGCCTCCACCGCGCGCGCCCCCATCCATCCAAGAATGCCGCACATGTCCGAATCCAGAATCTCAGCCCGCTTTGGAACCATCCTTCATGGCCTGCCATTCAGGCAGAGCCTCCAAGTCCCTCACCCCGTTCACCCCCAGACGTCCCAACAATCTGCGTGTCGCCATTGAGACCGGCCGGCGATATTTCAACGCATCCCGAACGAGCGTGGCGGCGCTCACCCATGCGTGAAGCCAGATCATCAGCTCATTTTTCCGAGCTGCCTGCAGGAAGCTCTTGCCAAACTTGGAGACAAGCACAGGCAGCAACAACAAACCCGGCTCCCTCATGAGCGCGCAGAGAATCTGGCTGCGAAGCCCGTAGAAATGCCAGTCCCGCGTGCACCGCCCCGTTAACGCCAGCGCATGGTACATGCGTACCGCCTCGACCCGTTTGACGGGCCGGCGCTGTTCCCACAACTGTGTGCATAAAAAACTTTCCCCGGCGGAGCGGAAGAACATGTCCGGGAAATAATCCACCCACTCGGCAACCACCTTCCGCGGCATGAGAGTAAAGCCAGTGGTGAACACGCGGATGTACACGTCCCCGCCCGTGATGGGTGTCTCGGTGGGGCCTTCCAAATTGCAAGTAACGGCACCAAGCGACGGATCGCGGCGGAACTCATCCATCAAGCTCGTCAGCGCGTCGTCTCGCAAGAACCACGCGTCGTCATCGACAATCATCACGTAGTCCGCCTCCGTGTTTGCCAGGGCGATGTTCAAGGCGGGAAAGAACCCCAGGTTCCGATGCGTGCGAATGACTCGCGCGCCGGGGACGGCCTCGTTGACCGCCTTCTCCGCGGCTGGTTCGGCAGGATTGACCACCACCACAAACTCCTTCGCTGGATAGTCCTGTCTCACACAGGAGTCCAGGCAATGGCGGACCATCTCCGGACGACCGTGAGTAACACAAAGAATGGCAATGTGGGCTGGGGTCATGATTTTAACAAAGGGGCGCTTCAACAGCACGCCCGTCCCGATATTTCAAGATGCGGGCGGGAATGCCGGCCACCACCGCCATGGCGGGAACATCCCGCGTCACCACCGCCCCGGCGGCAATCACCGCGCCGCGGCCAATTCGCACACCGGGAAGAATCGTCGCACGCGCTCCGATCCACACCTCGTCCTCCACATCCACCGGCGCATGCCGCATGGGCTGGGACTTCACGGAGGAGTCTGGTTCCATTCCGTGATCCGCATCAGTGAAATAGCAATGGGGGCCGATCATCACGTCGCGCCCGATGTGCAGATGCGAGTGCGCATCAAAGATGGTGTAACGGTTCACATAGGTCCCGCTGCCAATGCGGAGTTTGTCTTGCTTCGGCGGGCCGCCGGTGACGATCACCACGCCACGATCCAGGGCCACCTGATCCTCCAAAGTGATGTCGGACCAGTTGCGGGATATCTCGATTTGACGCAGCCAGGCATAGCCCAGGATGCGAACCCCGAGTGTACGATACCATGCATTGCGCACCCGCGAAGCACCGCCCATGCCCACACGATGGATGAAAGCGAAGAAGGAACGCATGATGACAAACGTGGGTTAAAAATGACTACCTCTAAACCGGAGCCGTTGCACGGAAGCAGAACGTGCTGCGGCTGCCAACCACGTCCCGAGCACCAACCTCTTCCATGATTCGCATGACACTGTTCCAAGTGAGCGGCCCATCATAGCGCGGTGTGTACATGTCCACGGTGTCGAGAATCGACCATGCCATGCGCTGCTCCTCATCCTTGAGCAATTCCGCGCCCGTGAAGTCCGCCACCGGCACAATCTGATTGGCCAGATTGATGCCAAGCGCGTTTTTTGGCATCAGCGGGCTGACAAACTTGTGCTTGAAGCGCAGCAGTCGCGGCACCCAATGTTCCGCCCATTTCATGAACTTGCGCGAGTCGATGCCGCGGGTGAACGGCCGCAGCCAGTACTTCGCCACAAACGGTGTGAACCAACGGAGGTGATAAACATCGAACAACACGGTGCCCCCCGGCTTCACATAATCGAACAACCGCCGGATCGCCGCACGCGTGTCACGTGTGTGCTGGGTCACGCCACGACAAAACACCACATCAACTTTTTCACGGCGAATCGGGATCTGAAACAAGTCCGCGTGGGCTGGAATGAGTTTTGGGTGACCCAACGCCACATTGACCGTCAATGCCTGGCTGGGCTCGATGGTGATCAGCTTCCCGCACACATCCACCAGCAGGTCGGTGAAGCGCCCCGCACCAGAGCCGATCTCCAGGCAGGTCTTTCCTTCGAGCGGAGTAAGATCCCCCTGCATAAACACCTCCTTGAGATGGTGAAAGGTCGCGCACGTACCGTTCAGGCGGTCGATCTGCACGTCACGGTATTTCTGCCATTGTTCGCCAAAGGAGCGGCTGTAGTGGCCCGACTCACCCAGAAAATCCAGTATCTCGTCCCTCGCACCTCCACGTGTGGGATTTTCCACGGGGATGATCCGTTTTGGTGTCTCTGTGAAGTATTCAGTTGGATCGATGTTGATCATGAATGATGTTTGGAAAGCAGTCGGGCGTTGAGCACAGAGGCTTCTGCGCTGTTTGTGCGGCCGATCTTGCGCAAAGCCCTCCATTTGCCGCAGCAGGAGGCAAGCAGGGTCCGGCGCCCATCGACGTTCAGCAAACCAGTGGCCAGATGAAACAACTCCCAAACTGCAAGGCGGAGGTGGTTGGCAACGCCTGTGCGTCCCAAAACTCGTGTCATGACGTAATGACGGTTCACCAGTTCCATCTCGGCCAGTTCCGCAATGTCTGCCTTGTGACTGCCTGGCTGGCTGTCGTGGAAAATGCGTGCCGTGCGGGCGTTCGCGAGTTTCCACTTTTGTGCCACCAACAACGAGAGCGTGACATCCTCCATCATCGAATACCCGGTGAAGTGCGCGGGAAACGGTGGCTGAGGCAACGCTTCGCGGCGGTACATCGTGCAGGTCGTGTTCAACCATTCAACGGGCACGATTTCCGGCAGGTCATCACGATCCTCCGGAAGCAGGTTCACCGCCGGTCCGAGGACGCGTCCGGCGTAGCTGTCGCACTTTTCTCCTGCCATGAGCTGAAACATGAACCGCGACACGCGTCCTGGCGTCTGATAGCGCTGGTTGGTGATCATCGCGTTCACCCCGCCGATGTCCGGCGCCGAATGCAACGCCGTCCACAACCGTGCCGTGCAATCCGGTTCCAGCAGGATGTCATCATCGAGAAACCAGATCACCGGCTGGGTGGCTGCCGCGACTCCTTGATTACGCTGGGCCGCCGCACCTGCTGTCTCAGCACGCATCCAGGTCACAGCCATACCCCCTGTCGTTTTGCCAGCAAAAGCCTCCATCACACGTTGCGTCTCGTCGTCCTGGGAGGCATCCACCACGATGAGTTCCGCCGGCCGCCTTTCCTGACCAAGCAGCGACTCCAACGTGCGCGCCATCACCTGCGGACGATGCCGCGTCGGAATCACCGCACTGGCAGCCATCGTTTCCATCAGACCATCACTTTCCTTCTCAACTTTCCTGCCAGGGTTTCAATTCCGCGAAACCCCAGCAGACGATACCCGAGCC
>JAXMHS010000005.1:0-536883 GCA_046346695.1 Verrucomicrobiaceae bacterium
AAGGACACATCCTTCAGCGCCCAGAAGTCTTCCTCGGAGTTCGCGGTTTGCGGTTCACCGTTCGCGGATTGGAACAGACGCCGCGCCTTGCGTGCGATCACGTCACGGAGTGCGGTGTAACGCTCGCGCGCCTCGTGATGGATGCGATAGCATTTCCCGAGGTTCTCAACGCGAATGATCGAATCAGCCATTAGAATGGGTCATGAGTCGGACTGCGGCCACCTGACGAACCCTCGCCAGATCACCAAACAGGCCAGCAGAAGAACCGGAAGCAGGATGAACAGGTTGAAGCCCAACACACCAGTGACGGTTTTCAGATCGAAGAGGAACAGGCCCGTCACTTGCGCGGCGATTCCGGCTGGCACCACCAGGAATGAGTGCCGAATCCATCCTCGTGCCATGACGAGGCCCCACATGATACCGCAAAGACCAGTGACCGCCGGCAGCAGGGCCGCGAGTCGCAACTCCAGCGTGAGATGAGCATACTGAGGCCCCAGCAGCCACAGCAACGGCCCGGGCAACACAGTGACCAGCAACAGGATGCCGGCGGAAAAGAGCACGAACATGCCGACGGTGAGCAGCAAGTGACGGCTCAGCTTCTCCCGTTCGCGACAACGAGCGAAGGCCGGTGCTGCAAACTGAACCACTGGAGCCACAGCCAGTGAAAAAATCACCCCGAGCCTGCCCAGCGCGCCAACATCCGCCACCTGCGTGCTGGCACCGTGAAGGCTCATCAACCACATGCTCACCTGACCCTGCAATCCGTAGTAAAGTGTGAACGCGACCGACCCCGCAACGAGACTGCGAATCTGACCGTCGAATTCGTTGGATGCTGGATCCTGCGCATCGACCAGGCACAATGCCTCGCGCCGCACCAGCACATAAAGGATCAGGGAGGCGACGACTGCCGCCATCAAAACGCTCAGAAACGCACCCGCCGGACTGCTGGCCAGACTTCCACCACTGATCCACCACGCGAAACCAATGCTGCCGGCAGTGAGAATCAGGCGGGTGAAAGCGGACGAAAACTCAGCCACCAATTGAGGACGCAATCTCGAATGGATCCGGTTCACATGGCTGAAGAGAACGGCTTCCGCAGCCGGCCAGGCGAACACCAGCAACAACAGCGAGGCACCCACCATGCACCACACCGGCATGTTCAATGAACGCAGAAGGACAAGCATCCAGGGCACCACCACAAGCACCGCCGCCTTGGTCATCCATCGCTGCCAGCCACGCGCCGCATGCACCACGGTGGAGAAACGCGGCCGGTCCTCCCACAACGGACCACCGACAGCCTGCAAGGCGCCAGCGATGCCTGAGTCTGAAATCAGCGCCACCATGATCAACATTGAACTTGCCACCGTGAACCAGGCATAGGCCGATTCACGCGGGAGAAACCGCACCACGAGCAATCCAGAGAGCGCATTGCAAAGCTGCACGAGCCCCTGGGTTCCCACGACACCGCCGAGTTGCGGTCCCCAGCGTCGCAGCCATTCAAGTGCCCGCATTCAAATGACATCCGCAAACGTCTTCTCCGTGCGACGGAAATACCACACACCGAGAACGAGCAGCAGCACGCTGAGGGCGGTGGAAAGGACAAAACTGGGCCAGTGGATGTCCGTCGTTCCGCAGATGGCCCAGCGGAAACCGTCGATGATGCCTACCATCGGGTTCAGAGCGACCATCACACGACCCGTGTCGCCAAAACGCTCTTGAATGGCCGTGGTGCTGTAAAACACCGGTGAGATGAAGAGACCGAACTGCACGACGAATGGAATGATGTAACGAAAGTCACGGTACTTCACGTTCAGCGCGGTGAACAGCAGACCCGGTCCCATGGCGGCGATGAATCCCAGCAGGATGAACACCGGCAGCGTCAGCAGCCGCCACGTCGGCATCACGCCATACCACACCATGAGGCCGCCCAGGATCACCAGCGAGATCGCGAAATCCACGAACGCGACGACAACCGCGCTGGCGGGCAGGATCATGCGCGGGAAGTAGATCTTGGAGATCAAATTAGCGTTGCCCACAAGGCTGTTCGCCGACTCGCTCAGCGCGCTGCTGAAGAAATACCAAGGCAACGTGCCCGCGCACACGAGCACCGCATAGGGCACGCCATCGGAAGGCAATTGCGCGAGCCCGCCAAAGATGCCCGCGCCGATGAGAATGGTGAGCAGCGGACGGATGACCGCCCAGGCCACGCCAATCGCAGTCTGCTTGTAACGCACCAGGATGTCACGCCAGGCCAGGAAGCCAAACAACTCGCGGAAACGCCAGAGATCGCGCCAGTAGTGCGCTTCAGTGCGGCCTGCCTCGATGATGAGTGGTGTCATGAATGATGCGGGGTGTTGGTCACAGCGGAAACCCACGCCTGATGGTTCAGATACCATCCCACTGTCTCCCGCAGGCCATCTTCAAACGTATGCGCGGGCTTCCAGCCCAGCTCGCGGTCGATCTTGCCGGCATCAATGGCGTAACGGCGGTCATGACCCGGCCGGTCAGGAACGAAACTGATCAAGTCACGTGAGTTGCCGCCGAGTTCAGGTTTCATCTCGTCAATCACATCACAGATGAGCTGCACCAGGTGGAGATTCGCCTTTTCGTTGTGCCCGCCGATGTTGTAGGTCTCACCGGGCATTCCTTTTGTCAAAACAGTCCACAAAGCCTCGCAATGGTCGCCGACGAAGAGCCAGTCGCGCACGTTCATGCCGTCGCCATAAACCGGAATGGGTTTGCGGGCGAGGATGCTCTGTATGACGACGGGAATGAGTTTCTCGGGGAACTGACACGGGCCGTAGTTGTTCGAGCAGTTCGTGATGAGTGTCGGCAGGCCGTAGGTGTGATGGCAGGCACGGACCAGCATGTCGCTGGAGGCCTTGCTGGCCGAATACGGCGAATTGGGTGCGTAGGGCGTGGTTTCAGTGAAAAACCCTGTGGGGCCAAGGGAGCCGAAGACCTCATCAGTACTGACGTTGAGAAAGCGGTTCGCAGTTCGCGGTTCGCGGTTCGCGGTTTCTCCAAGCCAATGATCACGGCAGGCTTCGAGCAAATGGAAGGCACCATTGATGTTGGTGGTGATGAAATCACCGGGGCCTGTGATGCTGCGATCCACATGCGACTCCGCGGCCAGATGCATGACGTGCGTGATGTCATGCTGGCGGACAACGCGAATGACCTCGGGCTTGTCACGCAGATCGACCTTCTCAAAGACGTAGCTCGGGTGAATGCCGTGAATGCCTTCGAGATTCTCGAGATGGCCGGCATAGGTGAGGCAGTCGAGATTGACGAGCTTCGCGATTTCCGGGTTGTCGATGACATGACGGATGAGATTGGAGCCGATGAAGCCCGCGCCGCCGGTGACGAGGAGGTTCATGCGCTTTTAAGGCCGACGCGCCGGAATTCAGCGGCCACATCCGCGAGATAGTCGCGATACTCGCACTTCGGCAAACTCGAGACGAGCGACTCAAAACGATCCAGCGTGAGGAAACCGCGATAAAGAGCCGCCTCCTCCGGACAACCCAGCTTCATGCCCTGGCGTTTCTCGATCGTCTGCACGTATGCGGACGCCTCATGCAGGCTGCTGCTGGTTCCGGCGTCAAGCCATGCGGTGCCGCGGCTGAGACGGTGCACGCTCAGCGTGCCGCGCCGGAGATATTCCTTGTTCACGTCCGTGATCTCCAGTTCACCGCGTGGCGAAGGCTTCAGCTCACGGGCAATCTGCACCACATCGTTGTCATAGAGATAGACTCCGGGCACTGCGTAGTTGCTGCTCGGGGCCGCGGGTTTCTCCTCCAGCGAGACCGCCCTCCCTTCCGCATCGAACTCGACCACGCCGTAACGTTCCGGGTCCATGACGTGATAGGCGAAGATCGTTGCACCAGATTTGAACTGGGCGAAGGCCCGGGGAAAAGCATCGCCACCGAAGAAGATGTTGTCACCGAGGATGAGCGTCACTGAATCTTTACCAATGAAGGATTCGGCGATGAGAAATGCCTGCGCGATGCCTTCGGGTCTCGCCTGTTCACGGTACTCGATGGAAATTCCCCACTGGGAGCCATCGCCGAGAAGCTGGCGAAAACGTGACAGATCATGTGGTGTGGAAATGAGGCAAAACTCGCGGATGCCCGAGGCGATGAGCACCGTGAGCGGATAGTACACCATCGGCTTGTCATAGACCGGCTGGAGCTGCTTCGAGGCCACCTGCGTGAGTGGATAGAGACGCGAACCCGTGCCGCCTGCAAGGATGATGCCCTTCATGGCTTTGCGACGTGGATTTGTGATGATGGCCGGATCACTTGAGCAAGCCGTTCCTGCAGCCAGGGCCAGAGCATGGTCGCGACGAGAGCGTTGCCCGCCTCGTTCAAATGCAAATCCACCGGAATGAGGTAATGACCGGCTTCCTTGCCTGCTGCGTCAGCAATGGGACGATCCAAATCAATGAACGGCACCTGAATGGAGGAAAAGAACTCCGGTGCCACGTCTGCGAAGCGACGGTCCGCCTCCGACCATTCTCCTGGAGACACTTGTTCGACCAACCTCCCGGCCCCGATGCTAACCACCCACATTCGCGCACCGTTTTTCATGCAATCCTCATTCAAACGCCGAAACAAAGCCTGCGTCAGTTCAACGGCCTTCACCAAATCGTTTGCCTGCGCCTCAACCACACATGGTGCGCCGCCGCCTTGCGCCCTCAGAAACGCCCGCCGGGCCAGTTGCATCAAATGCGAATGCTCCAGCAACCACTGGTAGCCTGGCGCGCCTTGAATCACGTCACGGAGGGAAGGCGGTGCGGATGCCGCAATTGTTCGCTCCAGCGTTTGCGAAGAATCTTTCCGACACTCGAACAAGCCTGTGTTCACACTGCGGTAAACATCGAGAAAATTCAGGAACACGATGACGATGTCAGGATGCAGCTCCGCCGCGTGGTCTTCAAAGAAGGCGGTGTAGCTGGCAGTGCCCCAGCCGCCGGTGCCACCATTGAGCCAGGCAAACGACGCCGAGGGAAATCCAGCAGCAGCTTTCGCCTGCAGCAGCCCCACAAAGCTTTCCTGCTCCTCGACCAACCAGCCAAACGTGAACGAGTCGCCAAGGCAAAGCACCGTGCAGTCCGCATCGGGCGCGACCGGCCCGCCACGCATGTGATGTTCGTTGAAGCGATAGGTCACCACTCTGTTGCCAGACTGATGCCTGGCCGTGCCTCCCGCCTTGTTGAGGGAATAATTCCGCCCCGAGGAGACAAACCAGCTTCCAGAAAGATCCTGGGGAACGAACACGCGCATGAGCACTTCCCCCACCAGCAACGACGCTCCGGAAACAAGCGCAACGCCGAGGGCCATGGTCACGACGCGTCTCCTGGTGTGGCGTGAGGGCATGTTCAATTCCAGAAAACTCGAGCGAGGTGCTTTTAGCGCGAAACCAACCAGTCATTGAGCACCAGCACGTCCATCTTTGTACGCAGGAAGCAGTCGAGGGCCTCGTGAGGCTTGCAGACGACAGGTTCGTTCTCGTTGAAGCTGGTGTTGAGCACCATTGGCACGCCGGTGATGTCGCGATAGGCGCTGATGAGGCGATGGTAGCGAGGATTGGTTTCCTTGTGCACGGTTTGCAGGCGACCAGAGCCATCGACATGCGTGGTGGCAGGCACCTGCGCACGCTTTTCAGGCCGGACTTGAAACACTTCCATCATGAAGGGCACATCATCGTCCTGCTCGAACCACTCGCTGACGCATTCGCGCAGGATGGAAGGGGCAAAAGGGCGGAAGGACTCACGGCGCTTGATCTTGAGGTTGAGGATGTCCTTCATGTCCGCGCGGCGCGGGTCACCGAGTATGGAGCGGTTGCCGAGGGCACGCGGGCCCCACTCCATGCGGCCTTGAAACCAGCCGATGACTTTGCCTTCAGTGATGGCGACAGCGGTGGTCTTGCACAGCTCACCTTCGTCATCAATACGACGCACGGTGCAGTTTTCGGCCTGGATGTCGGCAGCACGGGAGTCGAGCAGAACTTTGATCTCTTCTTCGCTGGAGCAAGGGCCGACGTAAGCGTGGTCCATCACGAACCGTTCCTGGTTCCTGGTTCCTCGTTCCTGGTTTTCAAGCTGCCGTGCGACAACAAACGCGGAGCCGATGGCACCACCAGCATCACCGGCGGCGGCGGGGAGATACATGCGTTTGAAGGGCGAGTTGAGATAAACCTTGCCGTTGGCAACCGAGTTCATCGCACAGCCGCCGGAGAGGGCGAGGTCGTCGCATTGGTATTTCGCATGGAGGCTTTGCAGCATCGCGAAGAAGGCTTCTTCATACATGGCCTGCGCGCTGCGGGCGAGATCGCGATGTTTTTGCTCCAGCGGCGCTCCTTTCTCGCGCTGTGGACCAAACAACGCCTCCATCGCGTCCTTGTTATAGAGCGTGCCAACCTCGGGAGCGCAATTGTCCCACGTGTAATGCACATCATCGCTGTGATGGCGGAAGTACTTCAAATTCAGCCGGAAACTTCCGTCCGGACGGATTTGCAGGAGCTCGCGCATCTCCTTCATGAACTTTGGCTCGCCGTAGGGGGCCAGGCCCATGACTTTGTACTCATCACCGTAATATGGGAAGCCGATGAACTGGGTGATGACAGTGTAGAAGATGCCGAGCGAGTGCGGGAAATACACGCGCCCGTCGATCTGGATGTCATTTCCTTTCCCCATGCCCCAGGCGGAACTGGCAAAGTCACCGAAACCATCGACGGAGAGACACACCGCCTGATCGAAACCCGAAACAAGGAACGCGGAAGCCAGATGTGCGAGATGATGCTCAACACGATGCACCTGCGCACGCAGCGATTCACCGGAGAATGCGGACCGGACATTGTCTTCGAATGAGGCGGCACGTCTGATGTTGGCGATTCGCTTGAAGATCAAACCGGGGCTCGGCCGCTTTTGCAGCACGTAGAGGGCGCGACGAAGGTTGTTCACCTTGGGATTGCGGTTGATGGCAATGTGATCGACGTCGCCCAATTGGATTCCCGCATCAGCGAGGCACCACTTCATCGCTTCCGTGGGCAGGCCGGACCAATGTTTGATGCGGCGGAAGCGCTCCTCCTCGGCTGCACAAACGAGTTTTCCGTCAATCACGAGGGCGGCAGCAGAGTCGCCATGAAAAGCATTGAGGCCAAGAACAATCATTTCCGACTAAGCTACCGCCATTGGTCGCCCGAATCAGGCACCAAGACTCGACGCCGGGGTTGGGACGGCATTTTCCAGAAAAAGGAGCGCGACTGTACCACGCTCATTTACAGCGCAAAGAACAAAGTTCCCAACGCAGTTAAGAGTTTGACACACAAATCCTCCTGAACGCCAAACAAACCTGCCCTTCTGGTCGGCAGAAGGCGGATGACAGTTTTTTTGCATGACTCCTTCCGGGCAAACCATTATTGGATGCATTATGCGTCCGTTCCTTACACCTGTCCTGTTCCTTTTGTCCTGCCTGCTGTTGTGGACGAACGTTCAAGCGCAGGAGGCAACCGGCGGGGACGCCCCCCCTGCCCCCTCCCGGACAAACAGCTTGGGAATGCGCTTCGTGAGCGTACCGGGCACCACGGTACTGTTCAGTGTCTGGGAGACCCGCCTGTCGGACTGGACGACGTTTCTGAAACTGCGCCGCCATCCTTGGACCTACCAGACGCACTTCGAACAGACGCCGGACCATCCCGTGGTGGGTGTGAACCTCCAGGACGCAGTGGCCTTTTGCAACTGGCTCACGGAAACGGAACGGGAGAAAAAACTGATCAATAGCTCCCAGTCCTACCGTCTGCCGACTCCTGTGGAATGGGATGCCGCCGTGGGTCTGGCGCGCGGTCGCAAGAAGGTCAGCCTTACAGCGGAAGAGCGCCTGCTGGACGACCGCATCTTCCCTTGGGGTGAAACATGGCCGCCCCCGGCCAAGTCCGCCAATCTGGCCGAGGATGAAATCCCCGATTACGCCGACGGCTATGTCTATACAGCACCTGTCGGAAGCTTCCCGGCATCAAAAGAGGGCATGTTCGACCTTTCCGGCAACGTGTGGGAATGGACACAGCCCACGGAGATCCGCGCGCAGCCCACGGGAATCCTGCGCGGCGGTTCCTGGGCTTACTTTCGCCGCGAATGCCTCACTTCCACTTACCAGTACACCGTGCCAGCCGACCTCCGGGCGCCCACCACCGGATTCCGCTGCGTGTTTGACGACCGGCGCCTCACCGCGAATCTCCTGGCAGCCAACGACGCCGAACGCAAGAAGGACCTTGATGAACGCATGAAGGCCATGGCGGAAAGCCGCAAGGTGGACACAACCGCTGTGGAGGAACTGCGAAAAAAAATGCAGGGCAAGGCGGGGAACGATTCCTTGCCTGACTTGGCCAGCCTCAAACCGGCCACAGCCGACGGCAGCACCTTCCTCAACGCCCTGGGCATGCGTTTCATCCCACTCCAGGAGAAGGGTGGTGTTCTCATCTGCGCCACTGAGACCAGCGTGGGGAACTTCGAGGCATGGCTGCAGGACACCGGACGCGCCTGGGGCAAAAAGCCCTCGTTCCTGCTCGGTGGAAATCATCCTGCCGCGGGGGTGTCATGGGATGATGCCACCGCATTCTGTGCCTGGCTGACCGAACGTGACCGTGCCAGCAAACTCCTCCCCGCCAATGCCTCCTACCGCCTCCCCACAGATCTGGAATGGAGCCAGGCCGCCGGATTGAAAAATGAAACTGGCGCCGACCCGGCCACAAGACATTTGCAGGACAAAACCCACTATCCCTGGCCCACAAAGGCGGATGACTGGAAGCCGCCGGTTCTCGCGGCCAATCTCGACGCCACCAAAATCGCGGATACCTCGGACAGCTATTCCTACACCGCACCCGTGGACAGCGCGACTCCGAACTCACTTGGCCTGCACGACCTCGGGGGCAATGTGTCAGAGTGGTGCCAGGACGAGTGGCCCGGGGCACCCGACGAACGCGTCATCCGCGGCGGAAGCTGGCTTGCTTTTGAGAAGGATGCCCTGCTAACCTCCGCCCGCGCACACGCCTTGAAAAACTCCTCACGTTCCGACCTCGGATTCCGCTGTGTTTTGGATCTTGGGAAGCCTTGATCAGACCGTCAACTTCAACGCCATGAGCCCCCCTCCTCCCGAAAAACCGCAGCGGGTCAGGCGGCATGTTGCACGCAGCCCTGAAACGGCTGAGGAACGCTCGGCCCGGCTCCGGCGGGAAAAACGCAATTTGATGCTGTTCGTCGTGGCAATGCTCGCATTCGGCGGCCTTTGCTGGCTGGTGTTTCCACATGCGTCGGCGTTTGCGCACACCTGGCTCGCGCGCCGTCATCTGCCGGAAGTCCGGGAGAATCTGAAGGAGCAAAAGTGGAGGGAGGCAGCGGTGGCCATGAATAATGCCCGAAGATGGGCGCCACAGGATCCCGAGGTCATCCGCGCCAGCCTGGAGTTTCTTCACCTCATGGGCGAAGATTCGCGCACTGCGATTTCGTTGGTGCGGCAATTGCAGGACACCGGCGCCGCCACTAACGATGATGTGATGCTCATGGGGCAGATGCATGCCCGCTTGGGTGAACTGGCAAAAGCCAGGGGGATTCTCGAGAAACTGCCTGTGGAAGCGCGGCAGACGCGCCGTGGTCTCGAATTGCAGGCCGAGATCCTCCGGGCCGAGGGTTCCACCGCAGAGGCCGACTCCCTGCTCCGCAAGGCGCTCGAACAAGACTCGAACAATCCTGACAGCCTGCTCAAGCTGGCACGCATGGATCTTGCCAGCAAAGATCCCGCACGCCGCGCCGCAATTCACGACCGCCTGTGGAAGATGGCACACATTCCTGGACCATCACGGTTGACTGCCGTGGAACTGCTGGCGGGCAGCAGGGCCCTGACCGTGCCCCAGGCCGAGGAACTTTCGAAGATCGTGGATTCGATTCAGACAGATTCGACGCAAGAGCGTGAGCAAGCGCGGCTGAACGTCCTCTCGGCACGCATACGCCTTTCTCCTCATCTCCGCGCTGACATCATCGATGCGGAGCTTCCGCGCTGGAAAGACCGCCCGCCTGCCCAAACGGTCCCGGTGGTGGCCTGGCTCTCTGCTTTGGGCGAATACGAGCGCATCTTGCGCATCCTTCCCGCTCCAACAGCCGTCCGAAATGCTGAACTGCTCCCACACCATGTGGAAGCCCTGTGTGCCAAAGGTAAATGGCAGGAACTCGACACGCTGCTTTCCACCAACCGCCTTCCTTCCACGATTCCTGCCCTGCGGGTCATGCTATGGCAGGCCCGCGCCCGGATGCATCTGGACTCTTCCCCCGCTAATGCACGCCGGTTGCTGGCTCGTGTCTTTGAAAGCAGTGGCCACGGCGACTCACCCCTGTTCACACTCGAAACTGGCGCCCTTGCCGAACAATTGCATGAGTGGGATCTGGCTCGTGATTGCTACCAGGCCGTGGCCGCGAAGCATCCTGCCTCCCGGCAGCAACTGCTTCCCAAGGTCTATGAGATGGCAGAACATCTCCATGATGGAGAAGAAATGCTCAAAGTTTGCTCGCAACTGCTGGAATTGGCACCTGAGAGCACCCCTCAACTCATTCAAAAACTCTATCTTCAACTCCTGCTCGGCATCGACCTGGAAACCGCCCAAGTCCGGCTCCAAAGCCTCACTCTGCCGCGCCAGGTTCAGCAGGCCGACCGCTTGCATCTTCTTCACGCCCTCGCCGCCTTTCGTCAGCACGATGCAGCAGGAATTCGCAGCGCCATTCCGCAGATCAGCAATCCTGCCGCGTTGAGCGTAGGCGAGCGCGCGGTGTATGCCAGCTTGCTGAAGTTTTCCGGGGGCGATACTGCAGCAGTTTTCCGCATCATGGAGCGCATCCCGTCCTCGCTGCTGCTGCCGGAAGAGCGCATGCTCGCCAACCGCGCCCGGTGAGACGCGCCAGCAGAGCTTCAATCCAGCGCGGCAATCACCTCGATCTCCACCAGCGCCCCGAGCGGCAGTCCCGCCACTGCCACGGTTGAACGTGCCGGTTTGTGACCTTCAAACGCCGCCTCATAGATCGGATTCACCTTGGGGAAATCGCTCATCGAGGTCAAAAACACGGTCGCTTTGACCACAGCACTCATCTTCAGGCCCTGCGATGCCAGCAATGCACGGATATTTGCCAGCACCTGCCGCGCTTGTCCCTCCACATCCGTCGCCTCGATCTTTCCGACGGCCTGATTGATCGAAATCTGTCCCGAGCAGAACAGGAAACCACCTTGCTTCACCGCCTGCGAGTAAGGTCCGACGGCTGCGGGCACATCAGGCGCGTTGTTGATCAATTGCATGGAGTCCTCATAGCGCGGCCAGGTGTCAGTGCAACATTTGCAACCACCTGTCACATCACTCGCTTGCCACCGCTGCTTCATGCCAATGCCGTTTTTTCGATTGCCGCGCTGTCTTTGGCTGCCATAATCGCGCCGCTGTTTTAGGGGGTATAGCTCAGTTGGTAGAGCGTCTCGTTCGCAATGAGAAGGTCAGGGGTTCGAATCCCCTTACCTCCACCACGGCAACCCAAGCCGCTTCATGTTATGAAATACCTGCTCTTCAGCGTCCTCACTTCCAGCTTGTTGACATCATGTGCCGTGAAGGAACTGGAGCTTTGCCCTCCAGGCACCCCGGGCATCATTGTGGCCCATGAAGTGCAGTGCACACACAAGGACGGTCACTTGACCCTTCCCGCAGGTTTGTATCGGGCCGAGGCGCAGTCGCCCAAAGGCATTTATTATGTGGCCCCCGAACGCCTCAAGACCTCCGGCTTGCTTCGCAGCGGCCACGAGCGCGGCGGTCTCTTCATCGCCAACGAAGGCTGGCAATGGGCATGGACCGGCCACCCGGCGTTCGAAGTGAAAGAAAACGAAACCTCGATTTTTGGCAAACGCGGCATCATCATGCCGCTCCACTACAAATTCGACCCTTATGTGAACTACACGAGGGAGAACGCGGGCAAGAAACGCTGACGCCTCACTCAAGAGCCGGCCGTTCTCTGGATCCTCGCCGGCACGTCATTGATGCTGTAACCAGCGTCCCGTAGCGCGTCCCAAACCTTCACCAGCACACCAAGCGCAGCAGTGGTGTCGGCTTGTAACTCGAGCTTCATGCCGGGTTTTGCCTCTTTGAGCGACGTGATGGCGACAGCCAGCTTCTCGAGTTCCACCGGTTTGCCATCAAGGAAGATTTTCTGCTCCTTGTTGATGCTGATCGCAACGCGCGACTCCGGCGCCTGCGTGACACCACCCAGTGACTTCGACTCCGGCAGCGTGATCTTCACCTGCGCCTTGTCCTTCTTGAACGTGGTCGTGGCGATGAAGAAAATCAGCAGGATCACCATGATGTCGATGAGAGACACGATGGGAATCGTGGGCACCGGGCGACGTTGGGGACGAATGTTCATGGCGAAGGTGTCAGGACGCAGAACGTTGCACCTCGAAGTGCTGGTAGAAATGCTGGATCGTCTCCTGCAAGATCGACTCCACCTTCACGGCCAGCGCGTCCAGACGGCGCACAAAGTAGGTATGCGCCATCACCGAGGGCACCGCCACAAACAGGCCGGCAATCGTGCATCGCAGCGCCACGCCGATCTCACGCGCAACCTCCGCCGTGTCAGGGCCGGCATCGCCACCGGCACCGAAGGCGGCGAACATGCCGACCAGGCCCGCTGTGGTGCCAAGCAGCCCGAGCAACGGTGCCACCGTGACCATCACCTCCAGCAGCGGGATGCCCGACTCAAGCTTGTGAATTTCCTCGCGCCCCTTGATCGCGCACGCATCATGACACTCCTGCTTGCTGGTAAACGCGCCGCTGATCGCCATGGAGCCCAGACGGGAAAGCATTGATCCGTCCCGCTCCAGAAACTCCTGCAACGGCCGGATGTCCCCCTTCAACGCATAGTTCGGAATTGAGCGCAACTGGCTGATGACCGCGTTGGGCATGACGATCTGCTCGCGCAATTGCAGCCAGGTGAGGATGCACGCCGTGATGGCGGCCATCGAGCACAAAACGATCAGCGCCATGACAAAGCCGCCAGTGGCCAGAAAGTCCCAAACAAGCCGGATTCCAGAAGGTGCGGTCGTTTCAGAAGCTGCGAGCAGAGGAGAGGCGAAAAGGAGGTCAGTAAATGAGGACATTGTAGTCGATCTTCAGGCGCTCCTGGTCGTTCATCGGGAGCAAAGGAATCACATCGGCAGGAATGGGCGGGATGTTCGCGTCACGAATGGCCTGCAGGGTGAAATTCGTCAGCACTGGATTGGATTCCTTGTCATTGACCACACGCAAATCCTCCACCTTGCCCTTTTTGTTGACGAAAAAGGTGACTTCGAGGCTGCCGTAGGTCACCCAATCGCGGCGCAGCAACCGGTAAACATGCCACTTCTTTTCCACCTGGCCGATCACTTGGCGGATGTAACGGCCTTTCGGCGATTCCTCCGCATCCACGGCTGCCTGGCTTCCACGATTCGTGATGGTCCCCTTGGTCTGCGTGGTGCGCGTGAAGGGAGTGAACGCGTTGGGATCCTGGTTGGGGGTTGTACGACTGATTGGATCGGCTGGATTGACCATCTGCACGGGAATCGCCTTTGGCACCGGCTGTGGCTGCGATTCTGGCGGCGTTTGGGCGATCTCGCGCGCGGGTGGCGTCTGCGGTTCGTTCTTCTGTGGCATCGGCGGCGTGTCCGGCAGCGCCTCGGCTTTTTTGACCTCGATGGTCAGACGATTCTTCTCAATGCTGGCGAGCGCCTTGTCCGCCTCCTCCATCATCTTGGTCAGCGGCGTCGATTCCGGCACGGCCTTGGCCACGTTTTGAGGCGGCGGAACGACGGGCTTCGGCGGCGGTGCCGCGTCCTTGGGTTTTACAATGGACGGAGGCGCAGGTGGCGCTTGTGGTTGTGGCTGCAACATGGCCACACTGCCTTTCGGTGTTTTCGGTCGCGCATCGTCCTTGAGTTCCCCGTCGTGATGATCGCGGTCGGCCAGTTCGCGCGTTGGCAATTTCAGGCCATCCATCGACGGCAGCGGCTGCGTGGCGTCGGGAAAAGGTGCTTTGACCGTGGCGGCCTTCGTGTTGCGGTCAGAAATGAAGGCGGCATCCTTCGGCGCGGCAGCAGCCGTCTCGTTTTGGGATGTGCGGATGAAAACTTCCTTTTTGGGCGGCGGTGGAGGTGCTGGTGGTTTCAGATCAGGCACCGGGATGATCTGCTCCGGAAACAGCAACGTGACTTCTTTCTCCCTGGCCCGCGCCGTGGCCTGACGCCACAACTGACGGGCGGCCTCTCCCGCAAACATCCACGCCAGAATCAGGAACAGCAGCGCATGCACCACCAGGGAACCTGTGATGGCAATGCGGAGGTTTTTGTCGTGAATGTCGGTCACTTGGCGGCTCTATAGTGCTTCCCCGCCGCTTGGAATCAATCGCTGATTCCGCTCACTTCGCGGCAGCCTTGAAAATGATCGGGATCACGAGGATCGCCAGGATGTTCACGACCTTGATCATCGGATTCACCGCCGGACCAGCCGTGTCCTTGTATGGATCACCCACGGTGTCCCCCGTGACGGCCGACTGGTGGGCAAAGCTGCCCTTCCCGCCGTGATTGCCTTCTTCGATGTATTTTTTCGCGTTGTCCCAGGCACCACCGGCACTGGTCATCGCGATGCCGACGAACAAACCGGTCACAATCGTGCCGATGAGCACGCCGCCGAGCGCCTCCATCCCCACGAAGGCCATGCCAATCACGAACACGAGCGGCAGCAACGCGGGCAGGATCATCTGCCTCAAAGCAGCACTGGTCACGATGCCGACGCACTGCGCATAATCCGGCGTGTCGCTGCCGTTGAGGATGCCAGGCTTAGCGGCGATCTGGCGGCGCACTTCCAGCACCACCGCACCCGCCGCGCTACCCACCGCGCTCATGCAATAGGCCGTGAAGACAAAGGGAAGCAGACCGCCGATGAACATGCCGATGACCACTTTCGGGTTCATCAGGTCAAAGCTGACCTTATGACCGACGAATGCCTGCAAATCCTCGACGTAGCTGCCGAAGAGCACCATCGCGGCCAGACCGGCGCTGGCGATCGCGTAGCCCTTCGTCACCGCCTTCATCGTGTTGCCCACGGCGTCCAGCTCATCGGTGATCTTGCGCACTTCCGCGGGCAGTCCCGACATCACCGCGATGCCGCCCGCGTTGTCTGTGATCGGTCCAAAGGCATCGAGTGAGATGATGATGCCAGAAAGTGACAGCATTGAAACCACCGCGATGGCGATGCCATACAGTCCTGCGAGGTCGTAGCAGCTCCAGATCGAGGCCGCGATGGCCAGCACCGGAAGCAGCGTGGCGTGATGGCCGATGCTGATGCCTGCGATGATGTTCGTGGCGTGGCCCGTCTCCGACGCCTTCGCAATGATGCGCACCGGCTTGTGATGCGTGCTGGTGTAGTAATTCGTGATCCAGACCACCAGCAGCGTCATGAGCAAGCCCACACCGGCGCATTGGAAAAGACTGCTGCTGGCAATGGTTTTTCCGCCAATCTGAAGCGAGGCGCCAAAAATCGAGTGAGTGGCCCACCAGAACAGCCCTGCTGCAATCACGCCCGACACCGCCACGCCGCACACCAGCGCCGCCGTCGGCTTCTGCTTCACAAAATTCACCCAGCCGATCCCGATCAGGGACGCGATGATCGACAGTCCGCACAGGACGAACGGATACACCACCGCTGCTTCCGTGCCCACCGTGAGATGTCCCACCAGCACACCACCAATCAGGCTCACCGCATAGGTTTCAAACACGTCCGCGGCCATGCCGGCGCAGTCACCCACATTGTCACCCACGTTGTCGGCAATGGTGGCCGGGTTGCGCGGATCGTCTTCATTCAAGTTTTGTTCATTCTTGCCCACGAGATCCGCCCCCACGTCCGCCGCCTTCGTGTAAATGCCACCGCCGACACGTGCAAACACGCTGATCAGCGAACTGCCAAGCGCCAGACCGACGAGCGAGTCAATCGCATGCTTCGCGTGGTCGGCGCTGCCTCTGACGATCAAATAAAACACGCCGACGGAAAGCAGCCCCAGTGCCACCACCAGCAGTCCGGTGACCGCGCCGCCATTGAAGGCCACCCGCAGCGCCAGATGGCTGCTTTTTGACGCCGCCTGGGCCGTGCGCACATTCGCACGCACCGCGATCATCATGCCGATGTAACCTGCCGCCAGCGAGCACACCGCGCCCACGACAAACCCCGCCGCGGTCAGCCCGTCACGCAAATACCAGATGGCCGCAAAAATGACGATCGCGATGCAGCTCACGGAGAAGATCTGCTTGTTCAGATAGGCCTTGGCCCCCTCCTGAATCGCTCCTGCGATGGCGTGCATTTTATCATTTCCCGCATCCGCGCCGACGATCTTGCGGATCAGATGCAGGGCAAACGCCAGTCCCACGACAGCAAGGGCAATTGCGATGGCGATTCCGTGGTTGTGCAGAAGGGATGGGGGCATGCGTACGTGGATGTCGGGTGGTTGGCCGGTTGGATAAAGCCGTGAATTTTAGCGAGCCGAAAAACAGAGGCAAGGACTTGCTCCGCTTTTGTGCGGCGCTCCCTTACGGACGCAAACGGGAAAGCCTTGCAGTGCTCGCGCAAATGAACCAACTCCTGCCTTCATGAATCGTCGCAGCCTGCTCCAAGCCGCAGCAGTGGCGCTGACTCCTGCGGCTTGCAGTCGAAAAACCAGTCCTCCCCTGCCCTTTGTGACACTCGTCGATCTCGCCAGGATGATTGAAGCACGGGAAACCACGCCGGCTCTGCTCGTGGAGCACTTCTTCGCGCGCATCGCAGCAATCGACCATTCGGGACCGCGGTTGAATGCGGTCATCGAATTGAACCCCGACGCCAAATGCATCTCTGCCTCATGCAAACCCGGCCCGCTGCACGGGCTGCCCATTCTGATCAAGGACAACATCGAAACCGCTGACGCAATGCAGACAACGGCCGGTTCGCTAGCATTGCGCAATCAAAAACCGAAGCGCGACGCCTCAATCGTGACGCGATTGCGCGAAGCTGGAGCTGTCATCCTTGGCAAAACCAACCTCAGCGAGTGGGCGAACATCCGCTCACCCAATTCAACAAGCGGCTGGAGCGCACGCGGCGGCCTCACGCGCAACCCGCACAAGCTCACGCATACCGCCAGCGGCTCGAGTTCGGGTTCAGCGGCGGCGGTGGCGGCTGGACTGGCTCCGGCGGCGATTGGAACGGAGACGAACGGCTCCATCATCAGTCCCGCGAGCGCCTGCGGCATCGTTGGATTCAAACCCACCGTCGGCCTCATCAACGGGGCGGGAATCATCCCGATCACACATCATCAGGACACCGCCGGACCGATGACGCTCACTGTTCGTGATGCCGCGCTGCTCATGCACGTGCTTGCAGGCAAATTCGAGGCCGAATTGCCCACTGACGCGCTCAAAGGCGCGCGCCTCGGAGTCTTGCGTGCACAAAGCGGCAAACATCCGCAGGTTCTCGCGCTGTTTGACACCGCGCTGCAAAAGCTACGCGATGCCGGCGCAGTCATCATCGATCCAGTCGAACTGCCCCACGCACGCGAAATCGGCGGCCTGTCGTTCCGGGCGATGTTGATCGAGTTGCGTGCTGATTTGAACGCCTATCTCGAAGATCGCGGCGGTGATGTGCGCTCACTCGCGGAACTCATCGCCTTCAATGAAAAGCATCGCGAGGCTGAGATGACCTGGTTTGGTCAGGAGTTCTTCGAGCAAGCCGAAAAACTCGGCACGCCTGAGATCATCGCAAAAGGCGATGAAACACGGGCACTCGCCCGCAAACTCGCCGGGCCGGAAGGAATCGACGCGGCGCTCAAGGCGCATCATCTCGATGCACTCATCTGCCCCACCAACGATCCCGCAGGCGTGATCGATTTGAAGAAGGGAGATGAAGACACTCGTGTGGTCAGCACTCCTGCCGCTGTTGCCGGATATCCGCATCTCACGGTGCCTATGGGCGTCGTGGACGGACTGCCGGTCGGTTTCTCCTTCATGGGAACGATCAACGACGACGCCCGCATCATCGCCCTCGGCCACGCCTTTGAGCAAATCACGCAGGCTCGCGTGACACCGGCGCTCTGATTTATATTTACCGCTTCGCTGGCTTCGGCATGCGATGCTGGTGTCGATATGTCGCGGGTGTCATGCCCATGATGCGGCGGAAACAACGGGTGAAGTGTGCGTGGTCGAAGAAGCCGAGCTCCACCGCCAGCGCGGCCACAGTTCCCTCGGTTTCGGCCAGGCGACGGCATGCGGCCTCGATACGGACACGCAGCAGATATTGACGCGCCGAGGTGCCGAAGACGCGGCGAAAACTGCGGTCGAACTGGCTTTGCGAAAGGCCGCACAGCCGCGCCATTCCGGCGCTGCTCAGAGAGGTCTCGGGCTCGCGGTGCATCTGCTCGATCACTTTGGCAAAACGCGCCTCGCCGCTGGCACGACTGCGCACATGTTCCAGGGGCCTGCTGAAGCCCGCGACACCGATGATCTCGCCCTTGGCGTTCCGCAGCGGCAATTTGCTCGTCATCACGAGTCTTGGCGAGCCCTCGGCCTCCGGTGCGCTTTCCACACAGTTCACCACAGGTTTGCCACTGCGCATGACAGCCTCGTCCGCCTTGCGATATTCGACGGCGCGCCTTCGCGGGAAGAAATCGTGGTCCGTTTTGCCTATGGCCTCCTTCTCTCTCTTCACGCCACAATATTCACAGCCCCGGTGGTTCAATGCCATGAAACGTCCCTGGCGGTCCTTGATGAAGAAAGACATGTCCGGCAGCAGGTCGAAGAGCCGCACGAGCTCGCTGCCGCGGGTTTGACGCAAAAATGCCTGTGGTGAAATCGCCGCCATGACGAGTTAAATTTACACAAGGAAGGCACCCGCATGCAAGACATCGAAATGCTGTCTGTCGTAATCTGCGCTGCACAATCCGACACAACTTTTGCCGAAACCGGCATGACTTCGCCCATAGGAGTCAGTCACACCGCTCGTTAGCACAATAGTATTTTTCAAGGCCACTTCCATACCATGAAAGCCCCCCTCCCGACCTCGTCACGCTGTGATCATCTCGCGCTCCTCGTCGCCCGCCTCAACCGGGGTGACAAATCGGCCCTGCCCGCGCTCGAACCGCTGATCGCAGATGCCGAATGCATCCGCCTGTTTGGTGATGAGGAGTTGAAGGATCTCATCCTCATCGTGAAGCATCACCGGCCGGATCTGGCTCTCGTGTTGCTGACGCATGTCAAAACACCGCAGGAGCGCCAGAGCCTCGGAAACTGCCTCGCGGCGCTTTGGAGCCGCATCGACATCAATGCGGCCTGGCGGGCGATTTCCGCCAGCAGTCTGCCGGAGTCCGAGCGCCTCGCCATGCGCAGCGTGATGGTCTGAGATCAACATCCGCGGCACAGAAAGCCAGTTTCGCGGCAAAATTCCGTGTCCAAGCCCCGTTAGCACAAACATACCGGCCCCCAGCATTTTCATACCATGAGCAACAATCCGCTCCTCACCCTCACCGCCGTCCTGCTCGGTCTCTCGACCGCCTGCCAGGCCGCCAGCGGTATTGAATTCAACCGCGACATCCGACCCATCCTCGCGGACGCGTGCTTCCACTGCCACGGGCCTGATCCGGGCACGCGCAAGGCCGGTCTGCGGCTCGACACTGAGGCGGGATTCTTCACCGCGAAGAAGGGCGAGGAGCCGACCATCATCAAAGGCAAACCGGACGCCAGCAGCCTCTTCCAACGCCTCATCACCAAGGACGAGGATGATGTGATGCCGCCGCCGGACTCGCACAAGGAGATCAAACCGGCGCAGATCGCGATGATCAAGGCGTGGATCGAACAGGGAGCGCCGTGGCAGCCGCATTGGAGCCTCATCCCGCCACAGAAGCCGGCTGTGCCCGCCGTGAAGGAGGAATCGTGGACGAAAACGCCGATCGATCGCTTCGTGCTCGCGAAGTTGGAGAAAAGCGGACTCACGCCTGCGCCTGAAGCTGACGCGCACACGTTGGTGAGGCGCATCTCGCTCGATTTGACCGGGCTGCCACCTTCTCCCGAATTGCTGGCGCGTTATTGTCCGACGGGTCAGACCAGTCCGACCCGTCTGACGGATGCTCAAATCAGCTCGCTCATCGACGAACTCATGAAATCCCCCGCCTACGGCGAGCACCGTGCACGCTACTGGCTCGATGCCGCGCGCTACGGCGACACGCATGGCATGCACTTCGACAACTACCGCGAGATGTGGCCTTACCGCGACTGGGTGGTGAAGGCGTTCAATCGCAACGAGCCGTTCAACCAGTTCACGCTGGAGCAAATCGCAGGCGACTTGCTGCCGAATCACACCGACGACCAGCTCATTGCCACCGGGTTCCAGCGTTGCAACATCACCACGAATGAAGGCGGCACCATCGACGAGGAAAACCTCGCCAACTACGCGGTGGATCGCGTGCAAACGATGGGCTGGGTCTATTTCGGCCTCACCACGAACTGCGGCCAGTGCCACGACCACAAGTTCGATCCCTTCACGCAGCGCGACTTCTACTCAATGGCCGCGTTCTTCCGCAACACCACGCAGGGAGCCAAGGACGGCAATGTGAAGGACGGCAAAGGCCCCGTGCTCGTCATTCCCTCCGATCAAGACAAGCCGCGCTGGGACAAGCTGCCCGCCGAGATCGCCGAGTCCTCCAAACAGCGCGACGAGCGCCGCAAGGCCGCCGGTGCCGATTTCAATGCCTGGCTCGCCTCGGCAAAACCGGAACACCTCGATCAAGATGTTCCCACGAAGGGACTCGTCCTTCACGTGCCGCTGAATGAAGGCGTTGGCAACGATGTCGCGAATGTCTGCGGCACCGCGTCCAAAGTCACCTCAACGGGACCAATCTCATGGACGCCCGGCGGCAAGCTCGGCCCGGCGCCCGTCATCAAACCCGGCAGCACCTTTGAAGTGAGCGACGCGGGAGATTTCGAGCTGAACCAAAAGTTCAGCTACGGCGCGTGGGTCAAAGCCGGCCGCAATGGCGTCTTCGGCGCGGTCATGTCCCGCATGGATGAAAAGAACGACTACCGCGGCTGGGACCTCTGGCAGAACGACCGCGGCATCTCCGTCCACATCATCGACAAATGGACCGAGAACGCCATGAAGGTCAGCACACGGGACGCCGTGCTCAAACCGGGTGAGTGGCAGCACGTGTTCGTCACCTACAACGGCAGCGGCAAGGCGGCTGGCATCAAGATTTATGTCAACGGCGTCGAGCAGAAGCGCCTGATCGTGAACAACAACACCATCAAACCGAAAGCCAGCATCCGCACAAAGGTGCCGCTCAAAATTGGCCAGCGCAGCGAAGGACAATACTTCACCAATGGGTCCATCCAGGACGCCCGCGTGTATGATCGCCTGCTTACCGAGGCCGAGATCAAGACACTCGCTGATGTCGGCCCTCTGCGTGCCATCCTCGCCGCCGCGACCGACAAACGTACGCCGCAGCAGCGCAATGCGCTCTTCTCCCACTACCTCGCCACCCGCGACACCGAGTGGATGAAATACGACGGCGAAGTGAAGAAGCTTGAGGCCGAGCGCGAGGCCATCAAGGGCCGCAGCCCCATCACTCACGTACAGGAAGAAGTCATGAACGTCGCGCCGATGGCGAACATCCTCGCCCGCGGCCAGTACGACAAGGTCGGCGAACGTGTCGATGCCGCCGTGCCTGCAGCGCTCGGCAAACTCCCTGCCAACGCGCCGAAGAACCGCCTCGGCCTCGCGCAGTGGGTCGTGAGCGCCGAGAATCCGCTCACCGCTCGTGTCACCGTGAACCGCTTCTGGCAGGAAGTCTTCGGCCAGGGCATCGTGAAGACGCCGGAGGACTTCGGCATCATGGGCGCGCCTCCGAGCCATCCCGAGTTGCTCGAATGGCTCGCCGTCGAGTTCCGCGATGGCGGTTGGGACGTGAAGAAACTCTTCAAGCTCATGCTCACCAGCGCCGTGTATCGCCAGAGTGCCGCCACCACACCCGAGAAGCTCGAAAAAGACCGCGACAACTCGCTCCTCAGCCGCGGCCCGCGCTTCCGCATGGATGCCGAGATGCTGCGCGACTACGCGCTCGCCGCCAGCGGTCTCCTTTCCACCAAAATGGGTGGCCCCAGCGTGAAACCTTACCAACCCGAAGGCATCTGGGATGTCGTCGGCCTGCCCGGTGGCGACACGCGCAACTACGTGCAGGACAAGGGCGACAACCTTTACCGCCGCACACTCTACACCTTCTGGAAGCGCATGGCGCCGCCGCCGAGCCTGGAGGTCTTCAACGCCCCCAGCCGCGAAGTCTGCACCGTCCGCCGCGAGCGCACCAACACACCACTCCAAGCCCTCGTCACGATGAATGATCCCCAATTCGTCGAAGCCGCCCGCAAACTCGCCGAACAAGCCCTCGCCACGAAAGAGCCCGCCACCTTCATCGCCGAGCGCATCCTCTGCCGTCCGCTCACCGCCAAAGAGAAGCCCATCATCGAAGCCAGCCTCGCCGATCTGCGCAAACACTACACCGCCAACGCCGCCGATGCCGAAGCACTCCTCAAAGTCGGCGAATCACCCGTCGATGCGAAGCTCGCCAAACCCGAACTCGCCGCGTGGACGATGCTGACGAACCAGCTCTTCAATTTGGACGAAGCCTTGAACAAGTGATGCCAAACACGCCATCCAGCACCCATCAGGCGAAGCAAAGTAGCCATCTCGCTCCGCGAGATGAGCCTGGCGCATGGCAATCACGAGAACTCCAAGAAGGACTCACGCAAAGGCGCAAAGGCGCAAAGATTTCTGAAGCCCTTCTGAACTTTGCGCCTTTGCGCCTTTGCGTGAGATCAAAAAATCGCCCTCAAGGCCCAAGGCACCTCGAATTAGCCACAACGTCGGGGAATGTTTGGATGCGGTTGGCCTGCGTGGTTGTCAGTTCATTCTTGATGACAAGTTGCCTGAAATTTGGTGATGAGTTTGAGTTCCTCGCGCCGGATGTCACGGCTGCTCACCTTAAACGTATTGAAGAACGAACTGGCATTGATCTCCCCGAAGGCTCGGTTGGAATGGCTCTATATTCGAACGCCACAGGCATCGATCCATGGATGGTTGCGAAAATTCACATCCCTCCTGACAAAGTGAATGCTCTGTTAGCTTCAAAACCTTTCGAAGGTTACAAGCCTGGCCATTCTACTCTCATATCAGGCGCTGATCGCCCTTGGTGGACTCCCGACCAAATGAACAAGCCATTAACAGGAGATATAAAACGATCAAACGCCTTCGTGAACTGGTCTCTTGGCCGCGAAGGCGAAAAACACATGCTCTATATTCGCTGGGACACTTTTTAAAGTTAACCAGTCCAACTTTAAACCTGAAACTTGAACCCCATGAACCCCTTCACCCGTCGCCAATTCTTCACGTCCGGCTCTCACCTCCTCGGCGGAGCCGCGTTGTCGTCGCTCTTCGGGCAGTCGTTGCAGGCTGCGATGTCGCACAAGGCCAGCGGTCCGCATTTTGCTCCGAAGGCCAAACGCGTGATCTACCTGCACATGGTCGGCGGCCCGTCGCAGATCGACCTCTTCGACTACAAGCCCGAGATGATGAAGTGGTATGACAAAGACCTGCCGGACAGCGTGCGTCAGGGCCAGCGACTCACCACGATGACCAGCGGGCAGGCGCGCTTCCCCATCGCGCCGTCGAAGTTTGATTTCAGCGCCGCGGGCCAGTGCGGCATGATGATGAACACCGAGCTGCTGCCCAACTTGGCCAAGAAGGCCGATGAAATCTGCTGGATGCGCTCGCTGCACACGGAGGCCATCAATCACGAACCGGCGATCACCGCGATGCAGACCGGCAATCAAATCACCGGTCGTCCATGCCTCGGTTCCTGGGCCTCGTATGGCCTCGGTTCAGCCAATGAGAACCTGCCCACCTTCGTCGTGCTCGTCGCGACTCCAACGAATCGCGAGCAGGAGCAGGCCATCTCCGCGCGACTGTGGAGCAGCGGTTATCTGCCCGGCGAGCACGCCGGCGTGTCCTTCCGCAGCAAGGGCGACCCCATTCTCTACATCAACAACCCGCCCGGCGTGCCCGACAGCGTGCGCAAACGCACCATCGAGGGCCTCAACGCGCTCAACGAACTCGAATACCAGCAACTCGGCGATCCCGAGACGCAGACACGCATCTCGCAGTATGAAATGGCCTTCCGCATGCAGGCCAGCGTGCCGGAGCTCACCGACCTCTCGAAGGAACCCGAACACATTTTCGAGCTCTACGGCCCCGACGCGAAAAAGCCCGGCTCCTTTGCCAACAGCGTGCTCATGGCCCGCCGCCTCGCCGAACGCGGCGTGCGCTTCATCCAGCTCTACCACAACAACTGGGACCACCACAGCAACGTCGGCGGCCGCATGCCCAGCCAGTGCAAGGATGTCGACCAGCCCTGCTTTGCCCTGCTCGAGGACTTGAAGCAGCGCGGCATGCTCGATGAGACCCTCATCATCTGGGGCGGCGAATTCGGCCGCACCATCTACTCCCAGGGCGGTCTCACGAAGGAAAATTACGGTCGCGATCACCATCCGCGCTGCTTCAGCATGTGGATGGCCGGCGGCGGCGCCAAAGGCGGCGCGATCTACGGCGAAACCGACGACTTCAGCTACAACATAGTCAAGGACCCTCTCCACATCAGCGACTTCCACGCCACGGTGCTCCACCTTCTCGGCTTCCACGCCGACCGTTTCAGCTACAAGTTCCAGGGCCTCGATGCGAAGCTCATCGGCATCAATCCGGCGAAGCCGGTGAAGGCGCTGCTGGCGTGAGTGAGACGGAAGACAAGAAGACAATCAGACTATGAGATGGGGCGAAAGTGAGGCTTCTCACTGTCTCCCCATCTGATTGTCTCACGGTCTAGACCTCAAACACACTCAGCGGGCTCGCATTGTTCTTGTACTCGCCGTCCTTCTCCAGGCGTCTCCCATTCCCGTTGCTGTCGCGGTTGGTGGAGGCGACGACGAAATGCTTTCCATCAGGATGAAGCGCCAGCGCATGGCAGTTTGGCAGCTTGCTGTGCACAAAGACGGCCTCCTTCTCCGCGGGATCGACCGCGAGCACGAGACCGCTGCCGGGCGTGCCGCTCGTGACGGCGAGCAGGCAACCTGACGGGTGCGCCACGAGGTCGTGGATGTAGCCTTCCTTGTTGGTGCCGTGCGTGAAGGTCTTCACGAGCTTGCCGCTCGCGGCGTCGAAATGCAGAATCGTCGGGATGCTCTGCGGCGTGGCACCGTTTTGCGGTGTCGTGCCGGCGGCGAGCAGCGTCTTGCCTCCGTCGATGAACAGCAGCACGCGCAAGCCGCCGAGGTCCTGGATGCGATCGTATTTGTAGAGCGTCGAGGCATCGAATTCGCGCTGCCTAGCCTTCAAACCGGCGTCCCTGGCTTCCAGATGCCCGCGCATGTCGCCAAAGACGATCTGCGAGCCATCGGGCGAAAACGTGACCGCATACAAGTCCTCTGTTGCAACGTGCTCGGCGAGCTTGTTGCCATCCTCGCTCTTCCACACGCGCACCGCGCGATCTTTGCCACAGGTCACGACCAAACGACCATCGGACGACACCGCGATCTGTCGCAACCAGCCATCGTGGGCCTCGTCATGGCTCCAGATGACCTTCTCGCCTTCAAAGCACGCCAGCCTGCCCCACGAGTCGGCCGCGAAGAGTCGCGATGGCTTCGGCTGAAACGCCAGCGCAGTGCTCCAGCCGCGAAAACCGTTCAGCGATGGCAATGGCGTCAGCGTTTTGCCATCGAACGACCAACGCCTCACTGCCGGTTCGTAGCCCACCGCCGCGAGCACACTACCGTCCGCGCTGAACCGCGCCGCCGTGATCTGGCGCTCGCTCTTGAACTCGGCGATCTGTTTGGGCTCCAGCTTCATGCGAGGGCCTCCTTGATCTGCATCATCTCATCATGCGCTATGGGCAGCGGTTGCCCTGCGTTGTCGAACTCGACGTGGTGCGAGTCGATGCCGAGCGCTTGATACCAGGTGTGAAACATTGCGCCGATGTCATAGGGCTGCGACTTCACGTAGGTGCCCAGATCATTCGTCTCGCCGACGACATGCCCGTGCTTCACGCCGTGGCCTGCCATGGCGATGCTCCACGCCTCCGGCCAGTGATCGCGGCCCACATGACCGTTGATGCGCGGCGTGCGGCCAAACTCGCTCAGACAGATCACCAGCGTCGTCTTGAGCAACCCGCTCGCCTCCAAATCCTCCAGCATCGCGCTGAAGGCCTGGTCAAACTTCGGCACCATCGTGGCGTGCGCGTTGAAGTTATCTCCATGCGTGTCCCAGCCGTAGCTGGTGACCTTCACGAAGCGCACGCCCGCTTCCAGCATCTGCCGCGCCACCAGCATGTGCTGGCCGAAATCGTGACGCCCATAGCGGTCGCGATCACGCTCCGGCAGCTTCGAGGTGTCAAAGATGTCCGCACGGGCCATCAGTTTCTCCGCCATGTCGAAAACCGACGCGTTCGCCTCGACGACACGCTTGTCATGCTTCGCCGCGAAACGCTTGTCGAGCATCACGCGCAGTTCGTTACGTGCCACGTCCTGTTCGGCGCTCACCTCGGCATGGCGCAGCAGGTTTTCCGGTGGTCTCCCATCGCCGAAGGCCAGCGAGCCGTATTTCGGCCCGAGAAAGCCCGCGTCCTCCGCCTTGAACCCGCCGCTGCCCGGCTTGATCCAAACGTAGGGCGGCAATCCGCTCGCACCCGGCCCCAGCAGCTTCGCCACGCCCGCGCCGAAGTGCGGGTACGGCACGCCGCGGTTCTTCGGATCGCCGCGCTGGATGCGGTCCACGCCGGAGGAGTGGTTGTTGTCCTTCGTGCACATGCTGCGCACCACGCAGAGCTTGTGCATCTGCTTCGCCAGGTTCGGCATCAGCTCGCTGAAATGCACACCGGGCACGCTCGTCTTGATGCTGCGAAAGGGGCCGCCAAAGGTCGTGTTCGGCTTCGGATCCCACGTCTCAAGCTGCGACATGCCGCCGTCCATCCACACAAACAGCACCTGCAGATCGCGCTTCTTCATCGCCTCCGCAAACAACGGCGACGCCAGCATCCCCAACCCGCCGCCGAGGAAGGCGCGGCGGGAGAAAGTGTGGTCGCAGGGCGTGCAGAGCATGGTGCCAATACGCACCTTGTGCGGCAGTCCTTCACATGACGTGCGCTGCCGACACCACGACGCGCTCAACGCTCCGGTTTGCCGGTGATCACGAGATTGCGCTTCGGAATGCTGAAAATAAACGCGACCACGGACGACGCGGACATGCGTGCGTCGGATCCGTAACCGCCGTTGTCGCGATTGGGCTGATAATAAAACGTGCCGTCGGTGCACTGCGCCATGGTGAACCACCAACGGTTGGCATCCATGAGCTGTCGAAAACTGGCGGGCTCGATGTTGGCAGCCATCGCGGAGTAGGCCATGCCCATGACCGGCGAGCCGTGGGTATCCGGAAAGCTTTGTGGATGCTGCCCGATCACCTTCGCATGCAGGTGGGCCTGCTTGCGATGGGCTTGTTCGGGAAAGGGACACAGAAAATTGGCGATGGCGGCAGCCCCCGTGCGCCCCATATCAGCCCAATCGTCGGGCCCGCCACCGACAGAGTCGCTATACCAGACGTAGCCATTGGGACCTGTGGCTTTCTTGAGGAAGTTGTATGCCGCGTCATAGCGTTCGCGCGGTGTCTCGATGCCGCAGCGCTGCATCAGCGCATAGGAGAGGACGCCCTGGCCCGTGAGCATGGCGATCGGGCCATAGCCTTCGAAGCCAGGATTGTGCCCCCAGCCGCCGTGCGCCTTCTCCGGCCCCGTGGGATAGTCACCCGGATGAGTCTGCTTCGATTTCGGGTCGATCTGCGACATGTGGAGATACTGCCCGGCCATCAGCAGCGTGTGAATCTTGCGCAGTTCCGGCAGCACCCATTCCTCCTTGGTGCGCAGGTAATACTCGCTGAGCACGATGGCCGCGCCCATGTAGGTCCAGTTCATCAAGCCGTACTTTCTGTCCTCATCGGAGACCTGAATCGACTGGCAGACATGGCGCAGGCAGCGCTGCACCGGCTGAAGGTGCCGCCGCTGGCCGCTGGCGAGCAAGGCCAGAGGCGCAAAGGTGTTGTGCACGGGATCTCCAAACGAGCCTTCCGTCGATTGCTGGCTCAGGAGATAGTCCAGCAACTCCGCGACGATCTTGTCCGACTTGGCGCACGAAGCCGGGTAAGTAGGCGCGTAGCTGCCGTATTTCTGGCCGATGTTCAGGTTCACTTGGATCACCTTTTTGTCACGGCGAATGGTCAGCGCGAGCTGCCCGTTGCCCGACTCTCCCTGACAGGCCTCCAAAGCCTCCGCCAGTTCTGCGACGGGACCATCAGCACCAAACACCTCCATGCCGTAACCATTGCGATGAGGATTCTGGAACAGATGGCCGCCAGTGCCGATGATCCTGTCACCGACCTGCACGACACCGCTCGCCGGCGTATCGACAAACACATGCCGGATCAGCAACGCTTTCGGCGCGGCGGTCACCAACTCGGCTCGCAGACCGGTCAGACCGAGGTTGTAATACCAGCCGGGCACCTCCGCATCGGGCCCGGAGTCAGCACGTTGCTTCCACGGCTGGCCATTCTCATCGTAGTGCACCTGGGCCACCAGCGAAGTGGCGACACCTGCCAACAAAACGCCACAGACGAAGAATGCGAAGACGTGTCGAGTTTTCATGACGTGATGGCTGAGCTTCAGGCCGATACTTGCAGAGTGGACACAGGCAACAACACCTAAATGGCGTCATCCAGCCGATCAGTGGTTCACAAAAAACTCGGTCGAGCTGATCAGCGCCCAGACGTAGTCGCCTAGTGCCTGCGCTTTGTTGCTGCCGTGCTTCGCCAGCCAGTCATTGAGCTGGTCTTTCTCGTCCGTGTCTGGCAGGCGGGTGAGGATGGTGAGATACAGCTCCTCGGATGGATCGGGCAGCTTCGCGAGGCGTTCGATGAGATTGCCGGTGCGCGGCTTGAGCGCCCACTGCACGTGGTCGCTGTTGCGGAGGAACAGGGCGCTGCGCAGGGAGGGATTGGCAGCGAGTTCCGGCTCCTTCGCGGGATTCGCCAGTGCGGCGGCGAAGGCTTTTTGGAAATCGGCGACGCTGTACTTGGTCGCATCGTCCTTCACATCCGGCTTGGTGGTCTTCTCCAGTCGCTCCTTCTCGCCCGTGGCGATCAGGAAGGCGCGCAATTGCTGCTCGGCGATGAGATGACGCTGCGTGGCCTCCGCACGCTGGTAGTGCTTCGTGAGCGCGATCTGGCGAATCAGCCAGCGCAGGTCGAAATGATGCGCGCTGAGCTCGCTGCCGAGCAAATCGAGCAACTTGGGATGCGTGGGCGGATTGTCACTGTGATGCAGATCGAGCGGCTCGACGATGCCTTTGCCCGTGAGCAGCCACCACACGCGATTCGCGATGTTTTTGGCGAACAGCGCGTTCTCCTGCGCGGGCAGGCGCGCGGCGATCTCGCGCAGCGGACTGAACTTCGGCTGGCCCAGTTCCTTCGTTTTGCGATCGGGCTTCACCAACCAGCCTTCGTCGCCTTTCGCCTCGGGAATCATCACTTCATCACCAAACGGAATGCGCGGCGCGGTTTGCGCCTTCTTGTCCGTGAGCACGGAGACGAACTCGTATTTGGCGGCGATCAGGCCCTCGCTGACCCACGGGGTCTTGTGCTTCTCGTCTGCGGTTTGCAGCTTGAGGTTCTGATACACGGAGAAGAGGCCGTTGAAGTCGATCTGCTTGTAGTCATCGACGGTCAGATGCCGGTGGCACTGGCAGCACTGCAAGTCGATGCCCATGAACATGCGCCCGACATCGCGCGTGAGGCCCGGGTAGTCCGTGTCCTGCTGCCCGACCTTCTCCAGCCGCCGCGTGATGAAGTAGCCCGCGCCGCGCTGCTTCTCGTCGAGAAAATCCGGCGCCAGCATCTCGCGCACCATCCCATCCCAAGGCTTGTTGGCTTTGAAACACTCGGTCAGCCAGGTCTTCCACGCGTCGTTGTCACCGCGGCGCTCCATGAGCATCACGTGAAACGCGTCCGCCATGCACGTGGCAAACTGCGGCGCGGCCATGAGCCGCTCGATGAGCTTTTCGCGCTTGTCCTTCGCCTTGTCGGCCCAAAAGGCACGCGCCTGCTCCGCCGAGGGAATGCCGCCATCGAAATCGAGCCACACACGCCGCAAAAACGTCGCGTCATCCGCCGCCGCTGCCTTCGCAGGCAGCAGCGCGTCGATTTTCGCCGTCAAACCCTCCGCCGCCAATCCATGGCAGGCGGAGAAGATCACAACAGCAGCGGCGAGCATTCGCATGCGGCCAAAACGGTTCGGGCGGCGGCCCTGTTGCAAACGGCAGCTTCTTCACACCCGCAGGAAGATGCCGCGATGATGCAGGAAGCGTGCGAAGAGCACCACCAGCGCCATGCCGGTGAGCGCCACGACGAGACCACCGAAGCCTGTGGCGATGTGAGTGTCGAGGAACTGGCTCACATCGCCGCCGACGAGGCGGGTGGCGAGAGCTTGGAAGCCGATGATGGGATTGAGGATGTAGATCGTGAGCGGATTGCAGCCGATCCAGATGAAGGGCTTGCACCACGCACGCCAGCCGTGCACGTCCACGATGGCGTAAAACAACGCCATCAGGCACGCGCTCGTCCCGCCGGCCACCAGCACGAAGGAGGAGGTCCAGATGCGCTTGATCAGCGGGAACTGCAGTGACCACAGCAAACCAAGCGCGATGCACGCCACGCCACCCATGACCAGCCACAGGAGCTTCTTCGTCGGCGTGAGGTTCGTATTCTTGAACAGCAGCGCTGCCAGCGCTCCGAACAGCGACAAGGCGATGGCGGGCAGCGTGGAAAGCAGGCCTTCGTTGATGTAGTAGGTCTGCGCCTTCTTGCCGGGCAGGAAGCGGAAGTCGAGGTGGTTGGTCAGGTTGCGTCCCTCCTCATACGAGCCTGTAACCCGCGCGGTCACGCTCGCGGAGATGGCCGCAGGCGAGTTGGAGCCGATGCGCGTGGCGATCTCCCCCACCACCGGTTTGTCGAGCTTGAAGTCCGGCACGGGAACAAAGGTCACCAGCGCCCAGTAGCCGATGAGCAGCACCGCGCTGGTGATGATCAGCCCACGGGCGCTCCGCACGAAGACGTAGATCATCGAAGCGAGCAGATAACACGCCGCGATGCGATGCAACACGCCACCGAGCGCCACCTCCGGCCACGGCTTCGACAATCCGCCCGATGCGAACACGCCCAGCGCAAACAGCAGCACGCTGCGACGCAGCACCCGCCACAGCACCGCCCCGCGGCCGCCGCTCGCGAGCGCCTTGTCGAGCGAGAACACCATCGACACGCCGACGATGAACAGGAACAGCGGAAAGATGACATCGTAGCAGCGAAATCCCTCCCACGTCACATGCGTGAGTTGTGTGGTGAGCAACGTGGTGAACGCATTCGCATCCATCTTCTCCAACGCCCCCGCGATGCTCGTCGCCCCGACGATCCAAAACATGTCAAAGCCCCGCAGCGCATCGAGCGACATGAGACGGGTGGATGCGGCGGAGGGTGGAGTGGTCGGGGTGCTCATGATTGTTCCCCAATACGGACCCTCATGCTCTCAACTCACTTCGGAAACGTCGTTCACTCGATGACGGGCAGGATCAAACGCGAGTCATGCAAGCCGCCGTGATGAACGGTCTGCGTGGCGGTTTCGAGCGTCGCGTTGGCATTTTGATCCGCGGCGGTGTTGTGATTGCGGTCGTAGTTTGGGAAATCGCTGCTGGTGATGTCCAGACGGATGCGATGGCCGGCTTGAAACTCGTTCGAGGTCGGACGCAGTTTGATGCGATACTCGACGACCTCGCCAGGCGCGACGAGCTTCGGCTTGTCGAGCCCGTCGCGGTAACGCGCACGCACCATGCCGCTGGCGATGTCGCGGTTCGTGCCATCAGGAGCCACATCGATGAGACGCGCGAAGAAGTCGGTGTCGGGCGCGCTCGACGTGGCATGCAGCACGACCTCCGGATAACCGGTGACCTCCATCGCGTCCTTCAACGGCTCCGTTTGATAGACGAGGATGTCCTCGCGCTTCGCCAACGGCGCCTGATCGGCCGGCGTGGTGAACATGCTCGCGCCCCACAGCGTGGGCACCGGATTGGTCGGATCGTAGCGATAGCTGTCGCTGCCTGCGGCGGGCGATTCCATCACGAGCGCTCCATCGCCTGCCGGCGTGCTGGCCTTGCCGCCGCTGTGCAGATGCAGCGTGTGCGTTTTCGCCCGTGCAGGCGGCCATTCCTGCTCATCACGCCACTGATTCCGCCCCATGACGAAGATTTTCACCGGCGCGTCCTTGTCCACGCCGGTCGGCTTGCCTTTGAGCCAGTAGTCAAACCAGCGCAGCTCGACCTTGCGCGTGTCGAGCGCGGCCTCCTTGCCGAAATCGACCGTGCCCACCTTGCGACCACCGCTTCCCGTGTGGCTCCAAGGACCGATGATGAGACGCTGGCCGTTGCGCGCTGTCTCCGTCTTTCCGATGCGGCGCATGGCCTGATGCATCTCGATGCCGTCGTTGCAGTGGTCAAACCAACCGCAGATGTCGAGATTCGGCACGCTGACTTCCGAGCAATGCTCGACGAACTGCCAGGGCTCGCGAAACGGCTCGCGCATCCACGCCTTCACCGCGTCCTCCTCGTGCTCGAAGACGTTTTTCGGCAGCTTCATCCACGGCAGGAAGTGCAGCAGGCGATCGCGGTCGCCCTCCTTCCACAGCTTGGCCATCTCCGCCTTCGTCGTGAGATCCTTCACGCCCATGTGCTTGCGCATGTCGGGCGCCATGCCGGTGTAGAACCAGTTCAGGCGCCGTCCCGGCCGGATCGTGCCCGGACCTTCGAGTTGCGTGAGACGCGCAGGAATCGATCTCGCACACATGCACACCAGTGACGGTGGGCGCAGCGGTGCGAGCCGCCATTGCAGGAAGGCATTGTAGCTCACTCCAAACGTTCCCACCTTGCCATTCGATCCAGGCAGCTTCGCCGCCCACTCGACCGTGTCGTAGCCGTCATCCGCGTCGTGCGTGTCAAAGCGGTAAAACGATTCCCATTTGCCATCCGAAGCATAACGCCCGCGCGCATCCTGGGTGACGACGATGTAGCCCGCCGTCACATAGCCGTCGGGCTTCTGCCCATTCTTGTCATACGGCGTGCGCAGCACCAGCACCGGCCACGGTCCTTCGCCTTCGGGTCGAAACACGTTCGCCCGCAACACCACGCCGTCCCGCATCGGCACAGCGACGTTCTTTTCCACCGTCTGCGCACAGGCGACACTCCACGCGACCGCCGCAACAACGAACGTCAGAATCAGCTTCATGATGAATTCATGAACGGCCCGCTACCGGCGATCTGTCTGCATCGCACGGAACTTCCCGGGTGCCATGCCTGCGTAGCGGCTGAAGTGACGGGTGAAGGCGCTTTGGTCGCACCAGCCGGTTTGCAGGGCGATCTCGCCGAGCGGGAGGTCGGTCTCGCGCAGCAGACGGGTGGCCTCGTCGAGGCGGAGCTTGTGCAGGAGTTGCAGCGGGCTCATTTGAAAGAGCTTCTGCACGCGCTGCTCGAACTGATACACGCTGAGGCCCGCCTTGGTGGCGATGTCATCGATGCGCAGGCTCTCAGTAAAACGCGCGCGCATGAGCTTCAACGCGGAGGCGAGTTGCGCGTAGCCGCTGTCCCGCCCGCTGGGCGCGTTCAGATCCCGCGAGATGCCGGTGACGCCGATGATGCGGCCCTGCGCATCGCGCAGCGGATGCTTCGTGGTGAGGCACCAGCCAGCCTTGGCGCCGGGATAGATGTGCAGCTCAAGCTGATGCTCCACAGGCTTTCCGGTGCGCAGCACGCTCTCATCCTGTCGCGCATAACTGGCCGCGAGCGGCGCTGGAAAGACCTCCTCGGGACGTTTGCCGATGAGCTTCGCCTTGTCACCGCCCGCGCAGCGCACCGCGAGCGTCTGGTTCACACGCACGTAGCGCCCGGCGCGGTCCTTGATGAAGAAGACGACATCCGGCAGCGCGTCGAATAGCGCCTCCGCATAGGCGTGTGCGCCGAAGGGATCATCCGTGGCCGTCATTTTGGCAGAAATGGCAGGTCCGCGATGCCAAAGCAAGCAAGACCCTCGTGCAACGTGGCCTAGCATGAGGCACGTTCGTCATTCGCCATGTCCCTTCCCTCACCCTCTTCCGTCAACTGGTCCGCCGTCTTTCCCGCCGTCGTCACGCAGATGCATCAAGACCAGTCGCTCGATCTCGCGGCCACTGCGAGGCATTGGGAGGCGTTGATCGACTCCGGCGTCGCGGGCCTGATCGTGTGCGGCTCGCTCGGTGAGAACCAGTGCCTCCTGCCCGAGGAAAAACGCGCCGTGGTGAAGCACGCCGTCGAAGTCGCCGCAGGCCGAGTGCCCGTGGTCAGCGGTGTGGCGGAAATGAGCACGCAGGCGGCGATCAGCTACATGCAGGACTGCGAGAAGCTAGGCGCGTCCGGGTTCATGATCATGCCGCCCATGGTTTATAAGACTGACCCACGGGAGACGCAGCAGTGGTTCCGCACACTCGCAAAAGCCACACCGCTCTCCTGGATGCTCTATAACAACCCCGTTGGCTACCACACCGATGTGACGCCGGAAATGTTCGTCGAGCTGGCCGACATCCCGAACCTGCACGCCATCAAGGAGAGCAGCGCCAACACCCGCCGCATCACCGAGCTGCGGAACCAAACCGGCGACCGCTATCGCATCTTCACTGGCGTGGACGACCTCTTCCTCGAGTCCGCGATCCTCGGCATCGACGGCTGGGTGTGCGGCAGCGGCATCGCCTTCCCGAAGGAAAACCAGCAGCTCTGGGATCTCGCCAAAGCCGGCCGCTGGGATGAATGCCGTGCCCTCTATCGCTGGAGCCAGCCGCTCATGAAGCTCGACACGCACATCCATTTTGTGCAGTACATCAAGCTCCTCTGCCAGGAGACCGGCCTTGGCAAGGAATGGGTGCGCGAGCCGCGTCTCCCGCTTGCTGGCATCGAACGCGAGCAGGTGCTGAAGATCATCCGCGATGCGCTGGCGAAGCGGCCTTCGTAACTTCAAGGAGCGGGACTTGCCAAGTCCCGGCTCGTGCGAGGCACTTGACAAGTGCTCTCCTTGTCACGATGTGCGAACGATTGACGATCACCGCCCTTCCCCGGACAATGCGGCATGTCCTCACCGGAAGCCGACATTGCGGAAAACGTCGTGCCTGAAACAGCGCCGAAGCCCTCATGGTTCGCACGCCTGATGCGCTGGCTCGACAACGCCGGACAGAACTACCGCATCACGCGCTTCGTGCTGCTGCGTTTCACCGGGTTGGTGTATTTCGTGGCATTCTTGACCAGCGTGCAGCAGTTTTTGCCATTGCTCGGTCACGACGGATTGCTGCCAGCGGATTTGTTCGTCGAACGCGTGCTGCATGGCCGTTCGCCATGGACGCTGTTCTGGCAGGCGCCTTCGGTGTTCTGGTTTGATTGCAGTGACACCATGATCCAAGCCGTGACATGGACCGGAGTGGTCCTGTCAGCGGTGGTGATGTGCGGCTTCGCCAACAGCCTCATCATGCTCGTGCTGTGGGCGCTGTATCTGTCGTTGCATCCCATCGGCCAGGAATGGATGGGCTACGGCTGGGACATCCAGATCCTGGAGACGGGTTTTCTCGGGGTGATGCTGTGCCCGCTGCTCGATCCGCGGCCGTTTCCCAAGCGTGCGCCACCCATCGTGATCGTGTGGCTCTACCGCTGGCTGATTTTCCGCATCATGGTGGGCGCGGGCCTGATCAAACTGCGTGGCGATCCCTGCTGGCGTGATTTAACCGCGCTTTACTATCACTACGAGACGCAGCCGGTGCCAAACCCGCTCAGCCGCTTGCTGCATTTCGCACCGGGTTGGTTTCACAAGTTCGGCGTTGCCTGGAATCACTTCGTCGAACTCGTCGTGCCATGGTTCGGCATGCGCCGCCGGCGGGAGCGACACATCGCCGGCGTGCTGATGACCAGCTTCATGATCATCCTCATCTTCAGTGGCAATCTCTCCTTCCTGAACTGGCTCACGATCATTCCCTGCCTCGCGTGTTTTGATGACACCTTCTGGAAAAAGGTGCTGCCACGCTTCCTGACGGCCCGCGCTGAAGCAGCCGGAGAACAGCCACAGAAACGATCCAACGTGCACCTGGTCGCGTCATTGCTCTATGGCATCATCGTGGCCTGGCTCAGCATCGGCCCGGTGACGAACATGCTTTCGGACCGACAGGCGATGAACACGTCCTTCGACCGGCTGTATCTCGTCAACACCTACGGCGCCTTCGGCAGCATCGACCGCGAGCGTCTGGAACTCATCTTCGAAGGCACCGCCGATCCCGCACCCGACATGCTCTCCGACTGGCGCGAATACGAGTTCAAGGTGAAACCCGGCGATCCGAAACGCCGCCCGGCAATCATCACGCCGTATCACTACCGCCTCGACTGGGCCGCATGGTATCCTTGGAGCCAGGTGCGTGGCCGCAACGAATGGGTGCCGCACTTCATCTGGAACCTCCTCCACAACGATCCCGGCACGCTCAGCCTCATCGCGAACAATCCTTTCCCGGACAAACCGCCGAAATGGATCCGCGTGATGACGTACCGCTACAAGTTCGCGCCTCTGGGCAACCCTGACGGCGCGTGGTGGACCCGCGAACTCGTTGGCACGCACATCAAGCCGCTGTCCGTGGAGAGCGAGAACCTGAAACTCATCGTGCGTGAGGAAGGCTGGCTGCGCGAGCCGTGATGTTTGGCGGAATTCCCAGCCGCCGCGCTGCAATTGTCCAAGACCTGCGGCGCAATGCCTGGCACTTCGTATCGCAGGCTGCACCTTCCCCCACATTCATGTCCGAAGCATCTCCGGCATCACCCCGCCTGAATCCCGCGCTCGTGCTGTGCGTGGGCGTGCTGGCGGTGTCGAGCGGCTCCATCTTTGTGCGTCTGTCCGATGCGCCACCACTGGTCACCGCGATGTGGCGCATGACCTTCGCGACACTTTTTCTGCTTCCCTTTGCCTGGTGGCATGCACGCGATGAGCTGCGACGCCTCTCCGCTCACGAAATCCGTGTCGGTGCTTTCGCCGGTGTGTTTCTCGCAGCGCACTTCGCCACGTGGATCGCCTCACTGGACTATACCTCCGTCGCCAACAGCACCGTGCTGGTGAACACGGCACCGCTGTGGGTCGCCATCCTGTCGCCGTGGCTCGCGCATGAGCGTCTGTCGCGTCGCGGCTGGACCGGCATCGGTTTGAGCGTCGTGGGCGGCGGCATCATTGGCGCGGGTGACATCGTCGGCGGCACGCGAGCGCTCATTGGCGATGCGCTCGCCCTCGCTGGCAGCATCGCACTTGCGCTTTACCTGCTCAGCGGCCGCCGGCTGCGCGCCAAGCTCACGCTGCCTGCCTATCTCACCGTGTGTTATTCCAGTGCCACGATCACGCTTTGGATCTGCGTCCTCGCAACAGGGACACCTCTCGCTGCCTTCTCTCCAAGCACCTGGGGCGCGCTTCTTGGCATGGCATTGATCAGCCAGCACCTCGGTCACAGCAGCAACAACTGGGCGATGCGTTACTTCAGCGCGGGCTTCATTGCTGTCTGCCTGCTCGGCGAGCCCGTGTGCAGTTCGTTGCTGGCGTGGTGGATGTTTGGCGAAGCTGTGACCTGGCTCAAAGCAGCCGGTGGACTGCTCATCCTCTTCAGCATCTATCTCGTAAATACCTCGCAAAGTATCTCGCGTCCCGCGGCTCCCTTCAATGCCGCCGACCGCCTCCCATCCGAACAACTATGACCCAACGCATACCCATCATCGACTCCCACACGGGCGGTGTGAGGACGAACGAATTGGAGGACGTCCCATGAAGCCCCTTCTTCTCGGCCTGCTCGTTCTCTGGCCGTTTTTTTGGGCTCAATCCCAGCGCCCGAACGTCCTCTTCATCTCGGTGGATGATCTCAACGACTGGATCGGCTGTCTCGGCGGTCATCCGCAGACGAAGACACCGAACTTCGACCGCCTCGCGAAGAGCGGCACGCTTTTCACCAATGCGCATTGTGCAGCGCCGCAATGCAACCCGTCGCGCACGGCCATTTTCACCGGCATCCCGCCCTATCGCTCCGGCGTGTATCACAACGGCCAGAAGATGCGCGATGTGCTGCCAAATGCGGAGCTCATTCCGAAGTTCTTCTCCCGCCATGGCTACTGGAGCGCCGGTTCCGGCAAGCTGCTGCACTACTTCATCGATGCCGCTTCATGGGATGACTATTTCCCCACGAAGGAAAAGGAGAATCCCTTTCCACCGACCTTCGATCCACCAAACCGTCCCATCAGCCTGCCCGTTGGAGGTCCTTGGCAATATGTGGAAACCGACTGGGCCGCGCTGCAGGTGAGCGACGAGGTCTGCGGTGGCGATTGGAGTGTGACGAAGTGGATTGGCGAGCAATTGCAACGCTCGCACGACAAGCCCTTCTTCCTCGCCTGCGGCATCTACCGGCCACATGAGCCGTGGTTCGTGCCGAAGGAGTACTTCAAACCTTTCCCGCTCGAATCCATTCAACCCGGCCCCGGCTACAAGGAGGACGATCTGGATGATCTCCCGCCCTCGGGACAAAAGATGGGCCCAAACCATTACTTTGACCACATCCGGAAGCACGGACAGTGGAAGCAGGCCATCCAGGCCTATCTCGCCTCCATTCACTACGCGGATGCAATGCTTGGTCGCGTGCTCGATGCGCTCGAAAGCAGCCCGCATCGCGACAACACCATCGTCGTGTTGTGGAGCGATCACGGCTGGCATCTGGGCGAGAAACAGCACTGGCAGAAATTCACTGGCTGGCGCATCTGCACACGCGTGCCGCTGATCATTCGCACGCCCGGCGGCAAATCCGGCGCTACTTGCGACCAACCGGTGAGCCTCACCGATCTCTTCCACACCGTCACCGACCTCTGCGGTCTTCCTGCCCCGGAAAACATCAGCGCCAACAGTCTCGTGCCACTGCTGCAGAATCCAGACGCGCCTTGGCCACATGCAGCTGTCACGCAACTCAGCGTTCCCGAAGAATACGCCGTCAGCACGAGGTCATGGCGTTACATCCACTACCGCAACGGCGACGAGGAACTCTACGACATCGTGAGCGATCCTCACGAATGGACCAACCTCGCTGCGAAACCGGAACACGCCGCCAAACTTGCCGAGTTGCGCGCACTCGCGCCCAAGAATCCCGTTCCCGTGCCGCAGGTGCCCGTGGCATCCTTGCCCGCTCTGAAATGGCATCCGGCCGGCGAGCCCGTTCCTCCTTCCAAGCCCGATGGTGGCACCTTCGATGTCGTCTTCATCAATCAGCACACACAACCCGTCGAACTGTGCTGGATGCCTCCCACAGGCGAACCCAAGTCCTACGGTCAGATCCCCGCCAACAAGCAAAAGCGCCAGTCCACCCGCCCCGGTGCCGTCTGGATCGTTCGCGATTCGTCGCAGAAACCCCTCGGCCACTTTCAAATCAGCGACCGTTCGTCGAAAGCCATCATCCCCGCTCCATGACACGCATTCCCATCATCGACTCCCACACCGGCGGTGAGCCTACACGTGTCGTGCTTGGCGGCGTCACGGCGGCTGAACTGGAGAAATACCGGCGCGCCATCATTTGTGAGCCGCGCGGGCATGAGGTGATCGTCGGTGCGCTGCTCGCGGAGCCCAAAAACGCGTCGTGCGCATCCGGCGTGATCTTCTTCAACAACGTCGGTCTCCTCGGCATGTGCGGACATGGAATGATCGGCGTCATCGCCACATTGAAGCATCTCGGCCGCATCTCGGCAGGCGAACATCGCATTGAGACCCCTGTCGGCATCGTCACGGCCACACTCCACAACGATGGTCGCGTCAGCATCCGCAACGTGCCGTCCTACCGCAAAGCGAAGGCCGTGAAGGCTGGTGGCGTCACTGGAGATGTCGCGTGGGGAGGCAATTGGTTCTTTCTCGTCGCCGATCACGGCCTCGAACTCACGTTGAAAAACATCCCGCACCTCACGCAGGCCACACTCGCGATGCGCGAGGCCGTTCACGCCGCCGGTTATCCCGAAGTCGATCACGTCGAACTGTTCGCACCGCCACACGACACCACGAATCACAGCCGGAACTTCGTTTTGTGCCCTGGCGGCGAATATGACCGATCACCTTGCGGCACGGGAACAAGCGCGAAACTTGCCTGCCTTGCCGCGGATGGAAAACTCGCTCCCGGCGAAGCCTGGCGGCAGGAAAGCATCCTCGGCTCCGTGTTTGAAGGCAGCTACGAGGCTGGTGAAAAGGGCATCATCCCCACCATCACCGGCCACGCCTTCATCACCGCGGAATCCACACTCATCCTCGACCCGGCTGATCCGTTTCAGTTCGGCATCGGGACTACCACAGAGAGCACGGAGGAGCACAGAGGATGAGTGCGGATACAGAACCACTGTGTCTCTCGGTGTTCTCTGTGGTGAACCCCTCAGTTCACACGCCGAGTAATGCCATCCTTGAGCCGAGTCACGTTGAAGTTCATCAGCAAACCCACCTTCTTGCCGCTCAGCTTCAGATACGAGATCAACTGCGCCTCGTGCAGAGGAATCACCTTTTCGACGGCCTTGAGTTCAATAATGACGGTGTCTTCGACCAGGATGTCGATCCGATAACCGACATCCAGCTTCACTTCGTCGTAGATGACCGGCAAACCCACCTGGCTCAGTGCATTAATCCCTCGCTTGCGAAGCTCATAGACCAGACAAGCCTCATAAGCCGACTCCAGCAGCCCAGGTCCAAGGCGTCGATGCACTTCGATGGCGGCGGCGATGATTTCGGAAGTGAGCATGTTGTAGGATTCGGCATTGTTCGCGTTCATGGCGAAAAAGGTTCTACCACAGAGGCCACTGAGAAACACAGAGTTTTCCAATCATGAAACCAACCCACCTCTTCCTGCCTCTGTGCCTCTCTGTGTCCTCTGTGGTAGCCCAGAGCACTTTCGAGGCCGCGCTCAGCTTTCCGAAACGCACGGAGAACAAGGTCTTTCGTGACCGCGTGAAGCCAAACTGGCTGCCTGACGGCCAATCCTTCTGGTATCGCGTGCAAACCGGCCCTCAGACGCATGAGTTTGTGCTCATCAATGCTTCAACCGGTGTGCGTAAAACCGCACCAACGCTCAAGGAACTCGGTTTGCCGGAAAAGGAGGCTGTAAAGACCTCCGCGGCCAAGATTGAGTTGAGGAAGACCACACGCACCGGTGAGGAATCCAGCCTGAAGTTCATCAACCAGTTCGGCGAGGACGTGGACCTATTCTGGATCAACCAGCAGGGCAGGCATGTCAGCTATGGACGAGTTCGTGCCGACAGTGAGCGCGAGCAGCACACCTTCGACGGCCATGTCTGGCTCATCACCAGCCGCACAGGCGAGCATCTCGCCATCCTTGAGGCTGGACCGATCGCACAAACGCTCATCATCGACGGGAAAGGAATCTCGAAGGCCAAAGAGGAACCGAAGAAGCCCGAGCATGGCTCCAAATCACCCGATGGCTCATGCATTGTCACGAGCGAGGCGGACGACGTTCCAAAGCGCAAGGTCACCATCGTCGAATCCTCCCCCTCTGACAGCGTGCAACCCAAGCTCAAGATCATCGACTACCTCAAGCCCGGCGATCCGTTGCCAAAACCGCAGTTGGTCATCACCCAGGCCGGCGGCAGAAAGATTCGCGTGCCAGGAGACCTGTATGAAAATCCCTTCACCGAGTCAGGCAAACTCGATGTGACCTGGGCGCCTGACAGCAGCGAGTTTTACTTCAATTACAACCAGCGTGGCCATCAACTCTACCGCGTGCTCGCCGCCAATGCGAAGACGGGCGTGGCACGTGTCGTCGTCGAAGAAACATCCAAGACTTTCATCGACTACACGCACAAAACCTGGCGTCACTGGCTCCACAGCACCGGTGAACTCATCTGGATGAGCGAGCGTGACGGCTGGTGCCACCTTTACCTCTACGACGCGAAAAAAGGCACGCTGAAGCTGCAAATCAGCAAGGGAGCGTGGCCCGTGCGTGACGTTTTGCATGTCGATGAGGCAAAGCGAGAGGTCTGGTTCCTGGCGAGCGGTCTCCGAGAAAAAGAAGACCCGTATCACGTGCATCTCTGCCGTGTGAACTTCGACGGCAGTGGCTTTCAGCGACTCACGGAGGGTGACGGCAATCACCACATCGAGTTCTCACCCAAGCGTGACTTCTTCATCGACACGTGGTCCCGGGCAGATCATCCACCGGTCACCGAACTGCGTCGCAGCAAAGATGGCAGTCTGGTGTGCGAATTGGAGAAAGCCGATGCCTCCGCCCTGCTCGCCGCTGGCTGGACCATGCCGGAGCGCTTCGTGGCCAAAGGACGCGATGGCAAAACGGACATCCACGGCGTCATCATCAAACCCTCGAATTTCGATCCTGCGAAAAAATATCCTGTTGTGGAAAACATCTACGCCGGACCACACTCCGCCTTCGCCCCAAAGGAGTTCAGCCGCCTGCTCGGGCATCACACCATTGCCGAACTCGGCTTCATCGTTGTTCAGCTCGACGGCATGGGCACCAATCACCGTGGCAAGGACTTCCACGACGTGTGCTGGAAGAATTTGAAGGATGCCGGATTCCCAGATCGCAAACTGTGGATCAAACAAGCCGCGAAAACACGCCCGTGGATGGATCTCAGTCGTGTGGGCATCTATGGCGGTAGCGCTGGTGGTCAGAGTGCGATGCGCGCGCTGCTCGATCATCACGACTTTTATAAAGTCGCCGTCGCCGACTGCGGCTGTCATGACAACTGCATGGACAAGATCTGGTGGAACGAACAGTGGATGGGCTGGCCGGTGGATGACAGCTACAAGCGCAGTTCAAACATGGAAGACGCCGCCAAACTCGAAGGCCATCTCCTCCTCATCGTCGGCGAACTCGACACCAACGTCGATCCCGCCAGCACCACGCAAGTCGTCGGCGCCCTGCAACGCGCGAACAAGACCTTCGACTTCATGCCCATCGTCGGCACCGGCCACGGTGCGGCCGAGACGCCCTACGGCTCACGTCTGCGCATGGAGTTTCTGGTGCGGCATCTGAAACCATAGTGCCACGGCCCAAAATCACGCCGCATTCAATCGCCGGTATTCCGTGGGCGACATGGCGGTGACCGCGCGAAAGGCGCGTGTGAAGGCGCTGTGATCGGCAAAACCGCATTCGAGAGCAATGTGTGCGATCGTGGCGTCCGTTTCGCGCAGCAGTCGAGCACCGGCGGTGATGCGAATCTTGGTGATCAACTGCATCGGGCTGAGACTATGGATGCGCTTGATGACACGGGCGAAACGCGCGGCGCTCATGCCCGCCTTTTGCGCGAGCGACGACGGACTGATCTGAGTGTCGTAGGCTGTCTCCAAATGGCGCAACGCCTGCGCAACTGCAGGCGGCACTTCTTCACGGCTCACCAAGGCCGTTAAGTCTTTGGAGATGCCTATCAAACCCTTCACGCGACCATGCTCGTCACGAATGGGCATCTTGCTCGTAAGGCCCCAGACGGGAACATTGGGTCGCCGCCAAAAAAGCTCCAGACGCTCGATGATGGGCTTTCCCGTTCGCAGCACCTGGGCGTCCTGCTCGGTGGGAATACGCCCAAAGTCACCGGGGCAAACATCGCAAGGGCGGCGACCGATCATCTCCGATTTGTCCGACAATCCGTGCCGCTCGACGAGCGACTGGTTCACCACCACGTAGCGCCCGCTGGCATCCTTGATGAAGAAGGCCGTGTCATGCATCAGGTCCGCGATCTGCTCCACATGCCTCGCATCGATCAGCAAGGCCCCTTTGGTGGAAAGGATGCCTGGAAACGCTGCGGTGGCTGTTCTCATATCTGCTTAGCTGCAAGCAACGGCCATGGAGCAGTCGCCTTGCAACTCGCGTCACCATTGTGCGGTTTTCGTCAGGCTTGCCAGTCATTCCGGTCAAGACGTGCCCGCCTGCCGTCGGGAGTCTATGCTTGCCTCGTGAACCCCTGCCCTGTTATCACCTCATCACGATGAGAGCCGCGTTCTTTGCCCTGCTGACTTCCGCTTTGCCGTTGCCCCAACTGCTTGCGGCCGACTCAGTCCCCGTGAACCGCGCGCCGAACATCGTCCTGATCCTCGCCGACGATCTGGGTTACGGCGATGTGGGCTGCTACAACAGCGAATCAAAGGTCCCAACTCCGAACATCGACCGCCTGGCGCGCGAGGGCATGCGCTTCACCGATGCGCACAGCCCGGCCACGGTCTGCACCCCCACGCGCTACAGTCTCATGACCGGCCAGATGGCCTTTCGTGTGCCGAACGGCGGCACGGTGTTCACCGGCGCGGGCGGCCCATCACTGATCGCCCCCGGACGACTGACCTTGCCCGCGATGTTGAAGAAACAAGGCTATGCCACCGCGGCCGTGGGCAAATGGCACATCGGCTGGACTTTTCGTGATCAAAACGGAGCGCCGATTCACAAGGGCGGATTGGAAGAGGTTCGCCGCATCGATTTCTCGCGACGCATCGAGGGTGGGCCGTTGGATCACGGCTTTGATCGCTTTTTCGGCACTGCCTGCTGCCCGACCACGGACTGGCTCTACGCGTTCATCGATGGCGACCGCATTCCGGTAGCGCCGACCGGTCCCATCGACAAATCAGCGCTGCCGAAGCATCCGTATGCGAACGACTGCCGCCCGGGATTCATCGCTCCGGATTTTCCGATGGAGGAAGTGGACATGGTCTTCCTCAAAAAAAGCCGCGCCTTCATGGAGGAGCACGTGCGCACCTCGCCGAACAAGCCGTTCTTCCTTTATCATGCGGCCCAGGCCGTTCATCTGCCCTCCTTCCCTGGCAAAGATTTCCAAGGGAAGACCCGCGCAGGACCACATGGCGATTTCATCTTCGAACTGGATCATGTCGTCGGCGAATTGATGAAGGATCTTGAGCGTCTCGGTGTAGCCGACAACACGCTCGTCATCTTCACCAGCGACAACGGTCCTGAGACCACCAGCGTCGTCCACATGCGCGCTGATCACAGGCACGATGGAGCACGCCCGTGGCGCGGGGTGAAGCGCGACGATTGGGAAGGCGGTCACCGTGTGCCCTTCATCGTCCGCTGGCCGGCCCGCGTCAAAGCTGGCACGATGAGCAATCAACTCACGAGCCTGACCGACGTGATGGCCACCGCTGCCGCGATCACGGGCGCGACGCTGCCTGCAGATGCGGCCGAGGACAGTTTCAACATGCTGCCAGTGCTGGAGGGCAAAGCCACCGAACCCGTGCGGCCTTACCTGCTTGAGCAAGCCTTCGCCGGAGCGCGCACCTTGTCGATTCGACGTGGTGTCTGGAAATACCTCGACCATCGCGGCTCCGGCGGGAACAACTACGACAAGGGCGAACTCAAGTCCTACGCGCTGCCCGAAACCGCCCCTGATGCACCTGCGCAACTTTACAAGCTGGACACCGATCCCGGCGAAACCACGAACCTCTATTTCAAACATCCCGAGATCGTGGCGGAATTGAAGGGACTGCTTGAGAAATCGAAGTCCGAGGGCCGCAGTGCCCCGCACAGCAGCGCCTCAAACGCCGGACTGCCACGAGATGCCTTGCCGCTCGATGCACCTGAGTGGCCGATGAATTATCGCATTCACCTCGAAGGCGCCGCCAAGGTAACGCTGAGCGATGATCTGACGCTTTCATTCGATGGCGCGAAGCCGCAGGACGTCGCTGTCGAGCAACCGGCAGACGGTGCGCCGGTGTTGCGCGTCTGGAGCGGCGGTAAACTGGTGCGTGGACCGGAGGACGTGATCTCGCTGGGAAAAACCGGCGCGATGGATTTCCCGGAGGCGAAGCTCGATCTCGGCTCGGACTTCACAGCGATGGCCACCTTTGAATCGAGTGGTCAGGGCACGCTGTTTTCCGTGTGTGCGCCGATAGGCAAGTGGTCTCCTGCAGCCAAGGCGCTGTTCATTCGCGGCGGACGGCTTGTGTATGACATCGGTTGGGTTGGCGCGATGACCGGCGGCCCGAAGGTGAACGATGGCAAGCCTCACACGGCAGTGCTCACCGTGCGCGATGGTGCGGCCCAGCTCTGGCTGGATGGCAAGGTCATCGCCGAGAAATCCCCCTTCACCACTGCGGACAAGCCGGAACATGTTTTCAAAGTGGGTCGCGCTGCACCGAACTTCGCGGGTGATTACACCAACGGCAAAATCGGTGAAGTCAAAGTGTGGAAGCGCGCCTTGCCCGAGGGCGAGATCAAAGGGCTTTTCAAGCAGGGCGGCAAAGGAGCGAACACGCCTGACTTTGCGCACGTGCCGAAATCGGGGGGCAAACCACGGATCGAAGGCGGCAGCGGCTGGGTGCACGCGCTGGAGCGCAGCGATCACGCGGAAATCGTCGGCAACTGGAATGCCAAGACGCTCGAAGAGGGCGCGGCGATTTACAAGACACTGTGCGTCGTCTGCCATGGCACCAAGGAGCAGCCCGGATCGCTGCCCACGGCGCTGCGCTTTGCCGAAGGCCAGTTCAAAAACGGCTCCGATCCGTTCTCGATGTATCTGACGCTCACGAAGGGCTTCGGCCAGATGGTGCCGCAGCCGCAATACACGACGGCGCAGAAATACGCCGTCATCCACTACATCCGCGAAACCTTCCTGCGCCCGCACAATCCGTCGCAGCTCAAGGACATCGACCTCGCCTCGCTGCCACGCGGCCTCGTGCGTGCGGAGGAGGAGAAGCCAGACACCTCGCTGCCGCCGTATCAGCGCATGGAACTTGGCAACTCGCTGTTCTGGACGCTGGAAGTCGCTCCCGACAACATCGCGCAAAAAGGCATCGCGATTCGTCTCGACGACGGCCCCGGTGGTGTGACCAAAGGCCGGGCGTGGATGATCTATGATCATGACACGATGCGCGTGGCCACGGCGACGACCGGATCGTTCGTCGATTGGAAGGGCATCGCCTTCGACGGCAGCCACGGCACGCACACGAGCCTCACCGGCGAGCGTCACTTCATCAATGCAGGTGGCTTTGGTTGGAGCACCGGCGAGTCATTCGATGATACCCGACCGAAGGGCAAGGATGGCAAACCCTACGGCCCGGGACCAACAACGTTCAAAGGCCTCTACAAGCATGGCAACAAGACCGTGCTCGCCATTGGCACGAATGGCACCATCGCTCTCGAGTCGCCCGCCTGGATCGACTACGGCAGCACGCCCGTCTTTGTCCGCACCATCAATATCTCCAATATCATCACCTCGCATTACGTGCGTCTTGCGCCGGAGTCGTTGAACGTGGTGGTTCAGGGCGATGGCAAGCTCATCAAGGAGAAGGGCGACTGGGCGCTGGAAATGCCCAACGACATTCGTGAGGCAAAGGTTCGCGTATTCATCTCCAAGTGTGATCCAGGTTCCCTCAACACGCTCGCTGCGAACTTCAAGGAGCCCATGGATCTCACGCCACTCACCCAAGGCGGCCCCGCACAGTGGCCGCAGACGGTGACCACGACTTCCGTGACAGGCAATGAGAACGCCCCCTTCATCGCCGACGACTTCCCGCTGCCGCTCGACAATCCGTTTCAAAGCTGGCTGCGTCCTGGCGGCTTCGACTTCACACCGGACGGCAAAGGGGCCGTCGTCGCCATGTGGAATGGCGATGTGTGGCGCGTGGATGGTGTGATGGACAAAGCACCCGCGAAACTGACCTGGCGAAGGATTGCGAGCGGTTTGTTCCAGCCGCTCGGCGTGAAGTTCCGCGATGGCGAGCTGTTCGTGCTCTGTCGCGACCAACTCGCGAAGCTCGTTGATTTCAATGGTGATGGCGAAACGGATTTCATCGAGTGCTTCAACAGCGACCATCAGGTCACCGAGCACTTCCACGAGTTCGCGATGGGTTTGCAAACCGATGCTGCGGGCAATTTCTATTATGCAAAGTCCGGGCGTCACGCGCTCGACAGTGTGGTGCCGCAGCACGGCACGCTGCTGCGAGTGAGTCACGACGGTTCCTCCACTCAAATCCTCGCCACCGGTTTCCGCGCTGCAAACGGCGTGTGCCTCAATGAATACAACGAGGACGGATCGCTTGCCGCAGATCCCACCTTCTTCGTCACCGACCAGGAAGGCTTCTGGACGCCGAAAAACCGCATCAACCGTGTGAAGGTCGGCGGCTTTTACGGGAACATGTATGGCTACACGAGCGTGACCGATGAATCCGACTCCGCAATGGAACAACCGATGGTTTGGATCACGAACGACAAGGATCGCAGCCCCGCCGAGCTCATCTGGGTGCCGAAAAAAGCGTGGGGCAATCTCGGCGGCAGCCTGCTAAACCTCAGCTACGGCACCGGCCGCGCCTTCATCGTGCCACATGAGGAGGTGAACGGCCAATGGCAGGGTGCCGTGTGCGAACTTCCCATGCCCGCCTTTGCCACCGGCATCATGCGCGGACGTTTCGGTAGCGACGAAGCACTCTACACCTGCGGCATGTTCGCCTGGGCCGGCAATGCGACCGCCCCCGGTGGATTCCATCGCATTCGTCGCACGGGCAAGCCCGCGCAGGTGCCGTTGGCCGCTCACGCGATGAAAGGCGGCATGCGCGTGACCTTCAGCGATCCTGTGAATCCCAATGACTGTGCGATGAAGATATGGTCGCTCAAACGCACGAAAAACTACGGTTCCAAGCATTACGACGAGCACGCATTGACCATCCGATCCGTGAACCTGAGCGAAGACAAATGCACCGTCACGCTAGACATCCCCGACCTCGTCCCGACCCAGTGCTACGAACTGAAGATCAACGACCGCGTGTTGCACGGAACCATTCACCAACTCGCCACGCCATGAAGCACACCGCATCCACCGCACTCGCCACCCTGCTTATGAGTCTTCCTGCATTGTCAGCCGACGAACTGACCGAACTTCAGCACCGGGCGGTTGGTGGCGACGTCAAAGCACAGCTCGATCTCGCGATTCGATATCGGGATGGCAAGGGCGTCGACAAAGACGATGTCGAAGCGATGCGATGGGGGCATCGCGCCGCGGATGCAGGCAACGCGGATGCCATGGACTTCGTTGGCTTCGCCTATCTGCGAGGTGCGGTCATCAAACGCAACCCGGTGGTTGCGTTCGGCTACTTCAAATCGGCGGCGGAAGAATCGCCGCAGGCCGCATTCAATCTCGGTCAGTGCTACTATGGTGCGCAGGGCACGGAGCAAGACTGCACGACGGCGCTGAAGTGGTGGGAGAAGGCGGCGGAGAAAGGACACGGGCGCGCCGCAGCGGCTGCAGCGATGGCTTATCTTTCGGGCGAAGGCGTGCCACCAAACCCTGTGCTAGGTCGCCGCCTCGCCGAGCGTGCCGCCGAGTTGAACAATCCATCCGGCCTCGTGGTACTGGGCGAACTTCAGTTCCAAGCCGGTGACGTGGACGCGGCGAAAGCAAACTGGACAAAGGCTTCAAAACTCTTTCCGACAGGCGCCACCGGGCATCCATCGCAGCCATCTGACAATGCCTCCGCTCAACAAGCGGCGGATCTTTTGAAACTCATCGACTACCGCCGACGCAAAGCAGAGCCGGGGAAGTTCGCGTTTGTTCAGATGCCGCACATCCAGCAGGGCTACAACAACTGCGGCTCCACGGCGTGCGCCATCTTCGCTCGTTTCCACGGCAGCAAGATCGGCGGCTGGGATTTCAAGAAGCTCTGCCCATCACCGCTCGGCACCGGCACCGACTGGGGCCACCTGCTCGATGCTTCAAAGAAAATCGGCCAGAAGTGGAAACTCGTCACCTACACACCCGACGACGAAGGCTTCGTCAAAGCCACCGACATGCTCAAAAGCGAACTCGATGCCGGACGTCCAGTGGTCGTTGATTTCAAATACATCGGCCCGCAATACCCCAATGGTAGTGCCGGACACACGCTCAATGTCTGCGGCTACATCGCGGCGGAGAACCTCTACATCCTCTGCAATCCCGCCGTGGCCACACCAGGTCTGCAGCTCATCACCGCCGACGATTTGAAGAACTTCTGGCGCTCCGACCACTACGGCGCGCTCTCGAAAGGCGTGCTCTCACGCCCTGCTTTCGTCATCGACCATCCAGCATCATGAAACCGCATCACCTCTCCTTTCTCACCCCTCTCCTCTTCGCAGCTCATCTTCACGCGAAGCCGCTGCAGGTCTTCATCCTTGCCGGGCAGTCGAACATGCAGGGGCATGCCAAGGTGAGCACCTTTGAGCACATCGGCATGGATTCGGCAACCAAGCCAATGCTGGACGAAATGATAGGTGCCGATGGCAAACCCAAGGTCTGCGAACGCGTGTGGATCTCATCGATAGGCTGTGCGGACACGGAACAAACCGGAAAGCTGACCGCAGGCTTCGGCGCGAGCCAGAATGGTCCGAAAATCGGCCCCGAGTTCACCTTTGGCCTCTACATGCAGAAGTTCACCGACGCACCGATCCTGCTCATCAAAACCGCATGGGGCGGCAAGAGCCTGAACACCGATTTCCGCCCGCCGAGCGCGGGACCTTACGTTTTCAATGAAACCCAGCTCGCCACGATGCAGAAGCAGGGCAAAGACATCGCCGCCATCAAAGCGGCTAAGGAAAAAGAAACAGGCGTCTATTACCGCCTCATGATCGAGCATGTGAAGAAGGTGCTCGCCGACATCAAGCGAGTGGTTCCAAGTTACGATGCATCGCAGGGCTATGAACTCGCCGGATTTGCCTGGTTCCAAGGCTGGAATGACATGGTGGACCAAGGCACCTATCCGAATCGCGACAAGCCCGGCGGTTACGACGCCTACAGCAAGGTGATGGCGGACTTCATTCGCGATGTCCGCAAGGACTTGAACGCGCCAAAGCTGCCCTTCGTGATTGGCGTGATCGGTGTCGGCGGACCGACCTCCGAGTATGGGCCCACCGAGCAGCGCTACAAGTCCACGCATCAAAACATCCGCGATGCCATGGCCGCGCCCGCGAAGCTGCCCGAGTTCAAAGGCAATGTGGCCGCGGTTTTGACGGAGAACTACTGGGACCGCGAGTTGAAAGCCGCACGGGCGAAAGAAGAGACGATTAAACAGCAGGCCAAGAAGCTCGCGAAAGATGGCAAAATGAAGCCTGCCGAAGAGCGGGCTCTGACGGACAAGATGCGCTTGGAGGGACTCACCGAACGCGAACGACTGGTGCTGGACAAAGGCGTCTCCAATGCCGAGTTCCACTATCTCGGCTCCGCGAAAATCCTCGGCGGCATTGGCAAAGGTCTCGCCGAAGCGATGGCGGAACTCAAACAGCTCAAGAAGTAATCGTGATGAAATACACGTCCGCATTCCTTGCCGCCTTGCTGCTGTTCCCGGTGGCAGCTTCTTGCGCCGACACCGACACCAAGACGCTGCGAGTATTCATCTTCGCGGGGCAGTCGAACATGGTGGGCACGCATTCGAAGGTGAAGGACATCAACCGCTTTCCGCCGTTTGCGGGGCTGGATCAGCCGCAGAAGGACGTTTTGTTCTCCTACAAGCTCGGGCGTGAGAACATGGAGACTTCGGAGGGCTGGATTCCGATGCAGCCGACGCGTGACTATTTCGGACCTGAGCTGAGCTTTGCCAAAAAAGTGTCGCAGAGCATCGAGGCACCCATCGCGGTCATCAAGGTGGCCTCGGGCGGCACGACGTTGGGCAAGGACTGGAATCCAGACATGCCGGATGGCTTCAAGCTCTACCCACTGGCGCTTGAGCATGTGCGTGCCTCGCTCGCAGAACTGGATCGGAAGAAGATCGCGTATCGCATCGAGGGCTTCATGTGGCACCAGGGGGAGAACGACATGTTCGACAAGGCCTTCAAGCCTGCCTACGCGGCGAACTTGAAGAACTTCATCGCGTGCTGGCGTCGCGATTTGAAGCTGCCGAACCTGCGTTTCTACCTTGGCGAGCTTTGCACGAAGACGATCTGGGGCATGGACAACCGCGACAACATGCTCGCCATCCGCGCCGCGCAAAAGGCGGTCGCAGACGCTGACCCACTCGTGGACTACGTGCCCACATCGCACGACGCGGTGGAGATCAGCAAAGACACCAGTTTGCACTATCACTACGGCACGCTCGGGCAGCTTGAGCACGGCGTGAACCATGCGGACGCGTATCTGCGCACGCTCGGCATCACAACCGGCCGCGACCGGCCGCTCAAAGCCTGGCCGTATGCCAAAGGCAGCTCGGTAAAACTCTTCGTCCTCGCCGGACATCGCAACATGGAGGGCGAGCGTGCCTTCCAACAAGAACTCGGCGCGGCGGCGGGCGATGATTCACAAATCGCCTTCAAATACAGCCTCGGTGGCGGCTTCAAGACCTCGAAGGGCTGGGAGCCGCTCGGGCCAGCGGGCGCTTACGACACCTTTGGGCCGGAGTTGAGCTTCGCGAAGACCTTGCGAGCCACGGAGAAGGGCAACATCGTCATCGCGAAGTTCACGCACAGCGGCACGCAGATGAACGACTGGACGCCTGAGGGCACGGAGGCCAAGGACATGCATGTTTATCCGGCGTTCATCGCTTTCGTGCGCAGCGCGATTCAGGAGCTGAAGGACAAAGGTCACAGCGTGGAGCTGGCGGGCATTTTTTATCACGCTGGCGAGAATGACATGGCCTTCGGCCCCTATCGCAAACAAGCCGCGAAGTGGCTGCAATCGACCGTGGCGCAAAGTCGCGTGGATTTGGCGGTGCCTTCATTAAAATGGTTCGTGAGCCAACAACCGCCACCAGATCACAAAGGGCTCAACCAGCTCGACATCACCGCCGATCTCGCGGCCCTCGCAGCGACTGACAAGGCCTTCACTCACATCAAAGCCTTCGATTTGCCGCCGCAGCCCGAGAAGCTCGTGCTCGACACCGCAGGCGTGTTGAAGCTGGGCGAGGTGATGGCGCGAGGCTATCTGGGCGGAAGGTAGAACCGCCCTGCTCTTTCGATTGCGAATCGCAGCTACCTTCGCAGCGCATTGATCAGTTCATCCACCTTGTTGATGAGGTCCTGCATCTGACTCTGGTTGTAGCTTCCATCGGCACCCATTCCCAGCGTGCCAACGCCGTTGCTGTTGTTGCTCGTTTGGGCCAAGGCATTCGCGATGGCGTTGTTGAGATCGTTGATCGTCGCTCGCTGCTGGATGTCGGCATTGAGCGAGGTGAGTTGCGAGCGCATCTCGGCGCTGGAGGCAGGCGAGTTGTTCGCGGGCTTTGTTGGATCGAAGGACATGGCGTTTTATGTTCTTGGTTCATGGTTCCTTGTTCATGGTTGGTTCTGGCTCGGTGGCTGTCCTGAACGAAGAACAAAGAACACCGAACCAAGAATCTCGCCGCAGGCGTCACGGACTCACCGTGACCTTCACCACATCGGTCCAATCGCCATTCGGCGTGCCTTTGTCCCAGAAGCGCATGCGGTATTCGCGGACTTCGGGGGTGCCAGCGGTCAGCAGCGGGCGCTCGTCTTCGTAGGGGCTCTCCGTGTCGATGGCCAGGAACTCCCAGGCTCCGGTGCCGCGTCGGCTTTCGATATAGACGCCCATGTGGTTGTATTTGTAGAAGGTGAGCTTCACGCATTGGCAGCCGCCGCCTTGGAGCAGGTCGGCGCTGAACTTTGGCAGGGCTTTCTCGGTTTCAGCGGAGCCGACGATGCCGAGATCGGTGCCGATGGCTTCGGTGTAGCCTGCGCTGAGTTTCATCTTGGCGATGAGGGCGAAGATGCGCGTGAGCACGCCGGGGATGGCGGCGGTGACACCTGCGGGCAGGGGGGGCGCGGTGAAGGTGGGCAGCACCATCGGGCCGGAGCCGGAGCCTGCGAGCACGTCATCCACGGCATCCGTCGTGGAGGGCGAGAAATTGCGCACGGCGGCGAGCCAGGTGCCGAGGACGTAGTTGCCGTATTTCGCGTCGTTCACGCTGGCGGTGATGTCGCCCGCGACGACGCCGAGGGCGGCTCCGTGGATGGGCAGTTTCACGGCGTAGTTGTCGAGCCAGTTCACTTGGTCGCCGATGCGGCTGGGGTAGTAGGTTTGTCTTCTCATTTTGGTGCGTTGGTTGGATTTGGGTTGAGGTGAAAAATAGTCGGACGGCTGGTCCCAGGTGCCGCTGTCCCATTGGCCGTTATCCCAGTTCATGGAGTCGAGGTGCGGGGTTGAGGGGTCTGTAATATTGTGGCCCTACCGCCGCGTGCGGGGTGGCGAGTCGCTCTCGCGGGATGACTACCGCGCCGTGCGGTAGCGATACCTTTTGCCGGGGTATGAATACCCATCGCGGCGGTAGCTCTACCCTGCCGCGCGGTAGGCCTACCCTTTCGTCCGGGGAGCCATCCCATTTCGTTCGGTAGGGATACCGCGCCGCTGGGTATCGCTACCATTCCCGTCGGGATGGCTACCGCACAGCGCGGGGGCGCTACCTTCAGTGCCGGTAGCGCTACCGGAGCGTCCGGTATGGCTACCATTTCGCCCGGGATGGCTGTTTTGACGCGGAATAGCCCTCCCAAAGCCGAAAACACCGCTCCCAGAGGCAAAACGGCCTCTCCCGTGGGCGGGAAGCGAGCTGGACTGGTGGAAGGGATCAGCATGGCAGGCGTTGGGTGCGACGGCTGCTATTCCACCACGACTCCCGGCAATGCGTTAGTCAATCATAGGTGACGTGCCTTCACTCGGCATCGTCCTCGTCCTCCAGCTCGTGCGTGAACTGTTCGAGCGTCATGCCGAGTCCATAGCTGAGCTGAGCACTCACCGGCAGCGTCGGATTGGCTTTGCCGCGTTCGATCTTGCCGATGTATTCCCGACTTACACCGCTTTCACGAGAGAGACCGTATTTCGTGAAACCGGCGGCCTCACGCAGCTCCTGAAGCCGACGCGGCAACCGCTCGCGAATGCGCTCGGCGTAGTCGTGGGCTTCGTGGTTGTCCGGTGCGTTTGGCACGACAGTTCCAGTGGTAGAAGTCCTGCCTGTGCCGCAGTGTCGGGATGGACCGCCAGACGACTGCGACACAGGGGACTTTGGCGGAGGTTACTTCAGGACGCTGAGGTCCGCGCCAAAATTGATGTGATAGGCGGCACCGTCGATGACGAGGGCAGGCACGGATTTGACTCCGGCGGCCTCGGCTTCGGCGACGCGGCCTTTGGCGGTGCCGAGGTGGACGATCTCGACATCGAAGCGGCTCGTGTCGAGCGCGGCGGCGACGTTTTGTTCGGCGGCGACGCAGACGGGGCATCCGGCGTGATAGAAGATGGCTTTGGTTTTCATGTGGATGTTTACTTGGTGTTTATTGGGTTAAATGACAGGCCGCTGCGTGGTGCAGTGGATGTCGCCGCCATCAGAATGCCGGATGCGAAACCGCGAAAGAGGGCACTATTGCGTGGGTGGGCACCGTTTTGTGCCCACTGGCCGCATCACGACCGGGATGATACAAACGCGCATGAAACCGAAACCAGCCGCCACGAAGAAACCTGGACACCTGCCGCTCACGGAGCGCACGGCCTATCGTCGGCTGGAGGATGTGGTGGGCTGCAAGTGGTCGGCGGCGGTGCTCGCAGCCATCGGGCGTGGAGTCTCGCGCCCAGGGCAGCTTGAGCGGTTCATTCCGGGCATCTCCACGAAGATCCTCAACGAACGGCTGCGCAAGCTGGTGGACTACCGCCTCATCACGCGCACCGAGATCGCAGGAAAAGTGCCTCGCACGGAGTATGCACTGACGGCCACGGGCGTGAAGCTGAACGAGATCATCGAGAGCATCCGTGATCTGGATGAGGAGCATGGCATTCAGCCTGAACCCTGAACTGCTTCTGGCTATCTGTCTGTTTTGCTACCTGCTGAGCATTGAGAACGACTGGCCCTGCTAAATGGCGGTGGAGGAACCGAACCAGTGAACTTTCAACCCGGCAGCAGCATCTTGATCATACGGCTGCGCTGTGGGCCGCTCACGAGGCTGGAGAGAGTGTGTGCGTCCAGGCTGTCGTAAAAGGCCTTCTGGGCCTTTGCCAGAGCTGCTTTCAGTTTGCAGCAGCCATCCAGGCGGCAGGTGTTGGTGACGGTATCGAAGCACTCGACCATGATGGGCTGGTCTTCCGTTTCTCGCACGAGTTTGCCGATGCGGATGTCATCTGGTGACCGGGCAAGCTGGATGCCGCCACCACGTCCGCGACGGGTGTCGAGGTAGCCGAGCTTGGAGAGATCCTGGACGATCTTTGCGACATGATGCTTTGAGATGTCAAAGGCAGTGGCGACTTCTTCGAGTTGGAATGCCTCCCCCTTCACTGCGGCGAACATGAGGACGCGAAGTGAGTAGTCACTGTAAAGGCTTAGTTTCATGGCGGTGAGGAGGTGGCGTGCTGGGCAGAGATACACGATGCACTCAGTGCCCTTGATGCGCCATCGGAAGTCTAAAAGCGATAAGATCGTAGCTGGCTCGAAAGAAGTATAGTTTATGCTTCTTTTAATGATGCCGGTCGAAAAAACGACCGGACCATACAAACCCAAGACCAAAACAGTCAGCTATGAGATCGATATTTGCCTCCCTCGCCACCACCGCCGTCGTGATGACACTGCTCGTGAACACGTCCTTTGCCGCAGATGCGGCAGCCGTCGCCAGCGAGTCCGCCACCAACACCGTCTGCCCGATCAGCGGCAAAGCAGTCGATCCTGCCATCACCACTGAGTATGAGGGCCGTAAGTGGTCTTTCGCCAAGGATGCCTGCAAAACGAAATGGGTGGCGGCCCGGGAGAGCAGCCTCTACCACAAGCTCGGAGGATGGAAGGCGATCGACGCTGCTGTAGATGCGTTTTACGTGAAGGTGCTCGCGGACAAGCGGGTGAACCACTTCTTTGAAGACATCAACATGTCGAAGCAGCACCGGAAGCAGAAAGAGTTTCTCTCCGCAGCACTGGGCGGCCCTCTCCCATGGACCGGGAAGGACATGCGAAAAGCCCACGATGGCATGGGACTCACCGAAGAGCATTTCAATGCCATCGCGGAAAACCTCATCGCCACGCTCAAAGATCTGAAAGTCAGCCAGGAACTCATCGACCAGGTGATCGCTGTCGTGGCGACCACGAAGGATGACGTCCTCGGCAGACCGAAGAAGGCCAGCAAGTAAAGTCCATCGTCTTGTTGGTGACATGCCGTCGTGTGTGCTGGGAGTGCGCACGGCGGCATTTCTTTAGTTCTCTCAGTATCCGGGTCCTTGGTCCAACCCCCAGTGAGAGCGCCCTTCGTTCGTCCTCCACTTATGCGTTCATTTCCATATCTGCACCGCTGGCTCGGCATTGAGCTGATCGAAGTCAGTCTCGCGGAGAAGCTGGTCGCCACCCTTGGCGGGGGGCTTGCTTTGCTGGCCCTGGTCGGCATCACGACCTATGCGCTCCCTGGCGCAGGGGGAACAGCGGTGGTCGCATCCATGGGGGCGAGTGCCGTGCTCGTCTTTGCCGTGCCTCATGGGGCGCTCTCGCAGCCATGGCCAGTGCTGGGTGGGCACCTGCTCTCCGCCTTCATCGGCGTGCTCTGCGCGCGCAGCATTGACCACCCTGCTTTGTCCGCCGCCTGTGCCGTGGGATTCGCCATCGGAGCCATGCATCATTTCCGCTGCATCCATCCGCCCGGAGGAGCCACCGCACTGACGGCCGTTCTCGGTGGCAAGGCTATTCACGACTTGGGCTTCGGTTATATCCTGATGCCTGTGATGGCGAATGCGTTCGTCATGGTGCTACTCGCTGTGCTCATCAATGCCTTCTTTCCCTGGCGGCGCTACCCGGCGGCTTTCAACCGGCCCGCTTTGCCTCCTTCGTCTCATCGTCCTGAGGACCCAGCTCCGCCCACCCATGAAGAGATCGTCGCCGCTCTCCGCTCGCTCGATTCCTTTGTGGACATCAGTGAGGAGGATCTTCTCCGTCTTATCGAGATCCTGCGTCCTCACAGTGCTAGCAATCCGGCAGCCCGAGCAAAACCCAATCCCAAATGACGTCGGCATCACCTCTTCATGACCTCACCTGCCGCGCAGACATCATCCGCCTCGTGGACGCCTTTTATGACCGTATCCGCCGTGATGAAAAGCTCGGACCCATTTTCAACGACATTGCCCAGGTGAACTGGGAGACGCATCTGCCGAAGATGTATGACTTCTGGGACACGGTGCTCTTTCGGTCTGGCACTTTTCGTGGCAACCCGCTCGCCGCTCACGCCAAGCTCGTCCCCGTAGCGGACATGGGCAAAGCTAGCTTTGATCACTGGCTAAAGCTGTTCACCGAAACGGTGAACGAACTGTTTGAGGGGACGCATGCTGCCATCATCCTCCGCAGTGCTGAGGACATGGCGAACGTCATCTTCAGCAAGATCAACCAAGTGCCCGATCCACGTTTTGATCCCGCCAATCTGACTCCCGAGCAACGCGAACGCTACGCACGCTATAAACAAACCGAGACATCCTCATGAAATACCTCCTCGCCCTTCTTGGTCTCAGCATCACCCCACTCCACGCGCAGGAGTTTGACCGCTACGGCGGCTCCATGGCGATCAAGGGTAAGGCCACCGGTTGGTTTCATCTGGAGGAGGTGAAGGGCCGCTGGTTCTTCATCACGCCGGAGGGGAATGGATTCATCCCCATCGGCGTGAATCATCTCGGCACTTATTTTAGCGGTGGGGCGCAGAAGCTGCGACCTGCGGAGCATAACTTTGTCAAAGAACGCCACGCTGGCAGCCTGAAGGCGGCGGCTGTGCATGTGGAGAAACTGGTGCGTGGCTGGGGCTTTAACTACGCGGGCTATGATGCGCCGCCTCAGTTGCAGGAGACCATGCCTTTCTCCGTTGCATTCAAGCAGACGCAGACCTCCGGTGTGACGGTCTTTGGTCCGCCGCAGTATGTGGATGTGTTTGCGCCGGAGTTCGCGGCAGACCTGGACAAACGTGTCGCGGAGTCTTGCGGGAAACTGCGTGAGAACCGCTTTCTCATCGGCTACTACCTCATCGACCTGCCGCGCTGGGGAAATCGGGAGTATCTGGACAACGAGGAAAAGAAGCAGGGTGTGAGCTGGCTTTCCTTTTTCCGAAGTCTGCCACCCGGCTCGCCCGGAAAACTGGCGTATGACAAGGCCACCCAAGGCGCGGCGGACCTCAAAGCCGCTGAGCTCGCTTTCACCGCTGAGATCGCGGACCAATCTTACCGCCTCACCGCCGAGGCCTTTCGGCGTCATGACCCGAACCATCTTGTGCTTGGCGAGCGGTTCGCAGGATCACGCCTCTACATGCCCGTGGTGGAGAGATCGGCGAAATACTTCCCCATCGTCGCCATCCAGCTTGAGGGTGATTTCGATGCCACGACGTATCGCGACATCCATCAGCGCACGGGCAGGCCCATCATCAACGCGGATCATGTCGCCAACTTCATCACGCCCACCACGCAGAGGGTGCTTGGCGGCGCTCTGAAAGACGAAGCTGAGGCCGCTGCTCTCTACGCCCGCTATCTCCGCGCCGCCTTCGCCGAGCCTTTCATGGTGGGCTACAACCGCTGCCAGCTCGCCTCCCGCATCTTTCAGGACGGCCCGCCTGCGGGTTGGAAGCAAGGCATCCTCGATCCCTCTGGCGAACCTTACCCGCTGCTCCTGAAATCCATCACCACGACGAATCGGGAGGTGCTGGAGCGTTTGTATCGAAAGTGAACCGAATCTACATGCCTCCAACCATGCGACGACCCACGATCCTGTTCATCGCTGTCCTAGCGTTTTCGCCCGTTTGTGTAGCGAACGATACTTTTGAAGAAGACAAACTAGCCGGGCTGGACTCTGCGGTTACACAGGCGATCAGCAACTCGAACATCGTTGGCGCGGCACTCTGGATGGAGCGCAACGGCGTTTCGTATCACAAGGCGTTTGGCAATCGGGCGCTCAAACCTGGCGTCGAGCCAATGACGGAGGACACGATCTTTGATGTGGCCTCGGTGACGAAAGTCGTCGCCACGGCGAGTGCGGCGATGCTGTGCGTGGAGCGTGGGCTGATGCAGCTCGATGACCCGGTGTCGAGCCATTTGCCGGAGTTCACCGGCGAGGGACGCGAGAAGATCACCGTCAAGCATCTGCTCCTGCACAGCTCTGGTTTGCAGGTGAATCTGAACGGCACCAAGCAACCCTTCAGCCACACGCTCGCGGAAGGCTACGCGCAGATATGTCGCGAGAAGCTGTTGTTTGAACCGGGCAGCGCGTTCTCCTACAGCAGCGTGGGCAGCATGTTGCTGGGTTTGGTGATCGAGAAGGTGAGCGGACGGAGGTTCGATGCGTTTTGCACCACGGAGATCTTCAAGCCGTTGAAGGTGCACGACACGCTGTTCCGGCCCTCCGGCGAGACGTTGAAACGTGTCGCACCATCAAGCTCCCCTCAGCGTGGGCTCGTGGATGATACGGTGGCTCGGGAGATTGGCGGTGTGAGCGGACATGCCTCGCTCTTCACGACCACAGGCGACCTCGCACGCTTCGCCCGCATGATGCTCAATGGCGGCGAACTCGATGGCGTTCGTGTCTTCAAACCCGAGACGATCCAACTCATGACGAGCGTGCAGAGTCTGCCGGACCTCCGCTCGCCCGACGCGAAGAACCTGCCCGTTCGGCGCGGCCTCGGCTGGGACATTGATACGCCGTATCGCACACCGCCACACGATTACTCGCTCGCGCGTGGGGCCTTGTTTCCGATCGGCAGCTACGGTCACACCGGCTGGACGGGTCAGATGCTGTGGATCGATCCCTTCTCGAAGACCTTCATCATCTTCCTCTGCAATCGCTACGGTCCCGATGGCAAAGACACACGACCCGCCGTGTATCAACTTCACCATCGTATCTCCACACTGGCTGCGGAGGCGGTGAAGGGTTTTGATTTCAAGAACGTGCCGGGTGCGCTGCCGAAACAAGTGAGCGCACAGCTTTCCACGCAGCAGCCCTTCACCAACAGCCTGGGCATGAAGTTCGTGGCTGTGCCTGGAACGCAGATCCAGATGTGCATTCATGAGACACGACGCGCTGACTTTGCAGCCTACGCCGCGTTGCATCCCGAAACGGATGCGTCTTGGAAGAACGTGATCTTTGATGGTCAGCCCGTCGGTGCTCAAGACAATGAGCCTGCTGTGAATGTGAGCTGGGACGCCGCGCAGGCATTCTGCCAATGGCTGAGCCGAAAGGAGGGCCGACGTTACCGGCTGCCCACGGATCGCGAGTGGAGCATCTCGATTGGCATCGGGGATCGTGAGGCCGCGACAGGCGTGACGCCTGAGAGTCTGAGCGGGAAGCTGAAGGACGTCTATCCATGGGGTAATGCCTGGCCGCCGATCAAAGGCGCTGGCAACTTTGCGGATGAAGACTGCCACCGAAAATGCCCGTCCGAGAAGACCATGGAAGGCTATGCGGACGGCTTTCCCACGACCTCACCCGTGATGAGTTTTCCGCCCAATGCCCTCGGCATCTACGACCTCAGCGGCAGCGTGTGGGAGTGGTGCGAAGACTTCATGAATGCCACGAAAACGCAGCACGTCCTGCGAGGAGGCTCGTGGGGCACCAGTGCACGCAACGCGCTCCTGTCCTCCTTTCGCGGCAGCCAGCTCTCCACCCGCATCTGGCGCTGCGATGGCTTCCGCTGTGTGATGGAGGTTGAGCCATGAATCCACGCATCACCAGCATCGACGTTCTGCGTGGGCTCGTGATGTTCACGATGATCTTCGTGAACGACCTCGCCTCTGTCGGCGACATCGTGCCGGACTGGATGATGCACTACGAGCTACGGCACAAGGACGCGAATGGCATGACGTTTGTGGACCTCGTGCTGCCCGCGTTCTTATTCATCGTCGGCATGTCCATTCCGTTCGCGGTTGGCACGCGACTCGACAAAGGCGAGCGCATTTGGAAAACCATGCTTCATGTGCTGCAACGAACGGCATCGCTCTTATTCATCGGCATGATGATGGTGAATGGAGAACCCGATGCCACGAAACTTGGATGGTCCCCGGCCTTGTGGGTGGTGCTGATGTTCATCTCCGCCATCTTTGCATTCGGCTCTATCAAATGGATGCGGTGGCTCGGAATCATAGCGCTCTTGTGGCTCGGTTATGTTTGGATCGGCCCTCACGGTGAGCGACTCCTCACGTTCTCACCCTTCCACCTGCGGTCCCAATGGTGGGGCATCCTTGGTCTCATCGGTTGGGATTACCTCGTTGGATGCATCGTTTTCCTCCTGTTTCGCGGTCATCGCACCGCGCTGCTTGGGAGCATGGTGTTGCTGCTTGGATTGTTTGTCGCGGACCGGGAAGACATGTTCGATGACTTCTGGCTGACAAAGATCGTCGGCATCGGCGACACGCTCGGAGCACAGGGAGCCATCACCGTCGGCGGCGTGCTGCTGGCTTCCATGCTCAAAGCTGCGGATCTGAACAGCATCGCTGAGCGGGCTCGATTTACGTTGCTTTTTATTGGTGGCAGTTCAGCAGGTGCTCTGCTGCTGCACGGCGCTTATGGGATCAACAAGAATGCAGCCACGCCGGGCTATTGTCTCTGGGGCTGCGCCGTGACCGCCGCCCTGTGGCTGGTGCTCTATCTCATCATTGATGTGCGTCGTGTGCACGCTATCGCAAAACCCTTGTCTATCGCGGGGCAGAATGTGTTGCTTGCATATTTTCTCTCCGAAGCACTGCCTTTTGCACTCGAGGTCATCCGTCTGGATAAATGGTATCACGCACTCGGACAGACGAATCTCGCCAGTGCCGTGGCACGTTCCGCTACCTGCGGCATCGCGCTTTTGGCTATAACTGCTGGCTTGAATCGGATCGGATTCCGTCTGCGACTTTGATGCCGTTGTTCAGCGAAGCTGCTCCTGCAACGCCTGTGATTGCGGTTCGCGCACCCGTATCCGCGCCGCCCGCGTCGTGCGCAATGACCCTTCGCCAGTTCGGTTGTGCGGCTTTTGACTCTGCCATCGGGCATCTGGCTCAAGACAGCAAGGCTTTCTGTGCCAAGCTCCGGGGCGTGAAACCTCTCCTTGCCATCGTCTCCCTCGTCGCGCTGCCATCGCTATTGTGGTCTGCTGAGATCATCGAAGGCGAGATGGCCGGTTATCTCTTCGCTCCGGCGGAAAAAGTGCCGGAGGAGTTCAATGGCGGTTTTTCGCTGTATGCGGCGGCGTGGCCGCTCGTGGGCACGTATCCAGGGCATCGGTTTCAGACGGGACTTTGCGGCACGTGGATGCATCCACAATGGTCGGAGGCGGAGAAGCCGAAGGAGAAATGCTACACGGACATCGAGGGCGGGCTCGGTTGGTGGCGTGACACGCATTTTCCGACAATCACACCGAAGTTCATCATGGGCGGCGTGGGGCCGAACTTCTCCGTGATCGCGAACGGTCCCGGCTACGGCGCGGGCACATGGGAAAAACCGCGCGGGCAGTATGGCGTGGCGCAGCTCAGCCCGTGGCTGCTGATGCCGCTCGATGGTTTGAACCTCAAGCAAGGCACGAGCGGCGAACTTTTTGGCTACGGCTACCTGCCGCTGCCGCTCACGAACAAAAAGAGCACCACCGCAGGCAAAAACGTCCCGACGGGCAACCAGTGCTGGACGCTGTTTTTGAGCAGCGGGAATTTCAAAGGCCCCGTCGCGTTCTTCACGCCGTTCTTCTGGTCGCAGGCGCTCATCGAGCATCCTGAGTGGACGGGTAAGCTGCTCGATTCCTGCCCAGCGGGACCGAACAAGGCGATCCAAATGGAGACGCAGCATGTGCCCGCCATTTTGAATGGTAACTATGCACGCGTCGCGCCAACTCGCTTCCCCATCGGTGCGGACGGCACCTCCACCGTGCTGCATCGACTCACCGCGTATAAAAAAGAGGCGCTGTGGGATGACGTGCAGCGCTGGTTCGACGGCGGCGCGGGGGCCGATGGCAAGATCAAGCCCGAAGCCGCTGCCGTGCATACTTTCCGCAGCGGTGGTGGATCGAACTGGAGCATCTACCCACCCGGCACGAAGCGCGATGACAAGACGCCGCTCGCCTGGAATGCCTTCGCCACGTCCTTCACGCCAAATCCGATCACGTTTGGTTATCAATGGAACGCGCAGCTCACACGTCGCGAAGGCTCGCTCGTCGTGCTGCCTGAGTATTATCAACTCGGCACCAATCCTCGCGGCAAGCCGCTGTGGCAGGTCATGGATGCCAAACAAGCGTCCGCTGCCGCCAAACTCGCCCAGCACCGCTTTGAAACGCCTCAAGAAAAGCCGCAGGAGCCACGCACCACGCCCGACGATGCAAATAGCTGCTGGAAAAAGCCCGGCCCTGTCGCCGGTCCCTTCAAAGCCAGGCTCGGCGATGGCAGCACGGTCACCTACTACTGGTATCGCTTCGCCGACCAGCCCGCGATGCTCAACGCCGACCTCACACCGGAAGAACGCGAGCAGGTGCAAGCACGCGTTGAGAAACTGCATCGCGCGTGGACCAAGGATCGCGATTACCTCGCGCCGCCGGACCTCGGCAAGCTGGCGGACATCGATCCCGCGCTCATCCTCACACCGCCGAAGGGCTTTGAGACCGGCTACGTGCCCATTGCGACGCGGCAGGAGATCGAGAAGTGATTTCGCCATCGTTCGACAGGCCGGCTGGCAGCTATTGTGGTGCAGCAGTCCCGGCTGCATCAGATGAATCCAGAGGACTCAACCACACTCACACAAGCGATGAGCCTTTGACTGTGCTGCTTTCGCCACAGAGCGAGCAAGACTCCACAAGACGGCCCGCACGATGCCGTGTTTGACTCATCGACGCTGATGCATGCCGCTCACTCACCCCTCAACGCCCACCCTTCACGGCGCGATGACCTTGAAGGGGAAATTGGCCGTCGCGGCTCGCTTGTGGGAGTCCGTCACGCGAAGGTGGACGCGGTAGTCGCCGGGTTTCTGCGGGGCACGGAAGGTGGCGTGAGCGCCTTCAGCTTTCACGATGCAGTCGGGCAGCGGCTTGGTGGGGCGTTCTCTGCCGTGCTCATTGCGGCCAGCGCCCTCGACCGTGACGGTCCAGTCCCAGGAAAGCGCGTCGCCATCGGGATCGGTGGCCTCGGCTTGCGCTTGGAACTCGCTGCCGGCGGGGATTTCCTTCTTCGCGGCCTCGCTGGTGAGCGTGGCGATGTCCGGCGCTCGTTCGGGCGGCGGCGATCCTTTCCACAACTCGTGCATCACATCGAGCACGGCGGTGGACTCGCCTTGCTCGGTGAAGATGCCAAACCATGTCGATGTGGCCTCCTGCTTCTGACCCCAGAGAAACACATAGCCGCCCCAGCAATCGCCACCGGGCTGGATCGCGGCTTCGTAGCCCTTGCGGATCGTCGCGGCCTTGTCTCCGCTCGTTTGCTCGATCGGTGCGCCCCAAGGCGCACGCGGGCTTTCCCAAAAACCCTGCGCACCAAACTCGGTGACCACCCACGGGCGCTTCCACTCGACTTTGACGAGATGCTTCCGCAACGACGGCAGCGCGGCGTAGGTGTTGATGCCGACAAAGTCGAGACTCGGCGTGTGCTCGTTGAGCCCCTTCGCTTTGTCAGGCGAAAGCCCCGCCACCGCGGTGAAGGTCGGATGCGCCGGATCGAGTTGCTTCACGATCTGCGCGAGCACTTCGAGCTGCTTCCAATACGCGGCGTTGTTGCCATCGCCCTCGACTTCGTTGCCCAGGCCCCAAAACAGCAGCGCCGGGTGATCGCGATGCTTCACGACCTCATTCACGACTCGCGCGATCTGCTTCGCGCAGTGCTTCGAGTTCGCATACGAGAACCAATTGCACTCCGGCTCCAGCCAGATGCCTGCGCACACCGTGAGACCGCGTTTTTGCGCGGTGTCGAGGATCTCATCGAGACCGTTCGTGGTCCAGGTGCGGATGCTGTTGCCGCCTGCGGCCACGAGTTCGTCGAGATGCTTCTCACCACCCGCGCCTTTGACAAAGTAAGGCGCGCCACCGCGCGTGATGCCTTTTCCGGGCACAATCGTGACCGGCACCGCCTCCGCCGCCGCGTGATGGGCGATGACAAACAACGCGAGGATTCCCAAAGTGGTCGTGAGCTTCATAAAGAGAACTTCTTGCCCGCTCCGCCGCACTCGCAAAGGATTCCTTCCATTCACGCCATCAATCCTCACGCATGACACCCGTCTCCATCTTCAATGACGTCATTGGTCCGGTGATGCGCGGCCCATCCAGCTCGCACTGCGCCGCCGCGCTGCGCATCGGCAGGCTGGCGCGTGATTTGATGGATGGCGAAATCGAGGAAGTGCTGGTTGAGTTTGACCGGGCAGGCTCGCTGCCCACCACACACGAGAGCCAAGGCAGCGACATGGGGCTTTTTGGCGGATTGCTCGGCTGGAACGCCGATGACGAGCGTCTGCCAAACTCCGCGCAGGCCCTCGCTGACGCCGGCATCAAGCTCCGCATCGAAACCGTCGATGTCGGCGATCCGCATCCAAACACCTACCGCCTCACGCTTCAAAACAGCCGAGAAACGCACACGCTCATCGCCATCTCGACCGGCGGCGGCATGATGGAGGTGCTCAGCATCGACGGAGTGTCCATGCAGATGGACGGCGGTTATCACGAAACACTGATCTGGGCTCCCCAGGGCTCCAAAGCCACCTTCGAGGCCGATGAAGTGATCATTCACGACTTGGGCGACAAACAGCTCATTCAGGTCAAAGCCGCCTCTTTTGTCCCTTCCGTCCTTTTGGTCCCTTTAACCCCACTTTCGGTCAAAAAGCTCTCTCCCGTCCTCCCCGTCCCATCTCGCCAAAACCTCCACGTGCCCTTCACGAGCTGCGCCGACATGCTGAAGCACGACGGCGCCAAAAACACACCTGTTTGGCAGCTTGCCACCGAATACGAGCGTGCACGCGGCAACTTCACCGAGAACGAGGTGCTCGCGAAGATGGTCGAGATCGTCCGCATTCTGCGCAAATCCATCGCCAGCGGTATTGCGGGCACGAGTTACGAGGATCGCGTGCTGCATCATCAGAGCGGACGCTTTGCCGAGATGATGAACGAGGGCCGCTTGCTCGATGGCGGCGCATTGAACCGCATCATCCTTTACGTCACCGCCTTGATGGAGGTGAAGAGCAGCATGGGTGTCATCGTCGCCGCACCGACCGCGGGCGCGTGTGCAGCGCTACCCGGAGCTGTCATCGCCATGGCGGAGTCGATGAATCAAGATGAAGAGCAAATGGCCAAAGCCATGCTCGCCGCCGGATTGATCGGCGTTTTCATCGCCACACGCTGGACATTCGCGGCGGAAGTCGGCGGCTGTCAGGCCGAAGGTGGTGCTGCTGCTTCGATGGCCGCCGCCGCGCTCGTCACCCTCGCAGGCGGCACACGCGATCAAACCCTCGCAGCGGCCTCGATGGCCTTTCAGAGCATGCTCGGCCTCATTTGCGATCCCATCGCAAACCGCGTCGAGGCTCCGTGTCTCGGCAAAAACGTCATGGCCGCCAGCAATGCGCTCTCTTGCGCGAACATGGCCCTCGCCGGCTTCGATCCGCTCATCCCGCTCGATGAAGTCATCGACGCCGCCAAAGCCGTCGCCGAACGCATGCCCCGCGAGCACCGCTGCACATCCCTCGGTGGACTCGCGGTCACGCCAACGTCACTGGAGATCGAAAAGCGGCTCGCAGGATTGAAAACATCACGCTGCGGCAACTGCGGCTGTCATTAGCGCTGCTTGATCTCAAACGCGTCCAGCCACGGCAGCGTGATCTGCGGGGGCATGCCGCCGAAGGGTTGGTAGGCGGGGAGTTGCACGATGCTCATGCTGTGCGGCTGGCTGGCGATGAAGAACATCGCGTCGGCGCAGTCCTCGCAGGTGATCATGGCCTCTTTGTGCTTCGGCGAGGGCTGCACGGGGCGTTTGGCGACGAGCGGTGTGTTCGCCTCGCCGGGGGCGTATTCGGAGACGACGATACCGTGGGCGTTGAGTTGCATGCGCGCGGTGAAGAGCATGCCGTGCACGGCCCATTTGCTTGCCGTGTAAGGCACACCGGCAAAGGAATCGTAGCCATGTCCCGCGGTGGACGAAACGACAACGATCCTGCCACCACCATTCGCTGCCATCGGCTTGGAAATGGCCTGGACCATGTTCGCGACGCCGAGGACGTTGATCTCCATGACCCGGCGCCAGCTTTCGGCGCTGGCGATGCGCTCGGGATCAGCGTGCGCCATGAATCGGTCAGGCGTGTTGATGCCCGCAGTGTGGATGAGCGCGAAAGGAACGCCGTGCTTGAGCACTTCATCGAGTGCGGAGGCCACGCTGGAGGTGTCCGCCACGTCGCAAACGACAGGAACGATGTTCTTCGACAGCGCGGCGGTTTCTTGAAGCGATTCCAGCGTGCGTCCGAAAATGAAAGTCTTCGCGCCCGCGTCTGCGAAGCGCTTTGCCGCTGCCTGTCCCATGCCACCGCCACCGCCGGTGACGATCACAATCTTGTCTGTCCAGTTTTGTTCCATGCGCCGATGCTAACGAGCACCTGCGGCCCGTCCAGCGTGTGACCTTGGCAAAATTTGAGTTTCCAGCCGCCAAAGCATCCAAGACGGTCCGTTACGCATTCGTAAGCTTCGGTTGAGTCATGAGCAAATCAGTCACCATCCTCGGCGCGGGCGTCATCGGCCTCAGCACGGCGCTTTACTGCGCACGCCGCGGGATGCAGGTGACGATCATCGACCAGAAGCCTCGCCAGCGGGACGGGTGTTCATATGGAAACGCGGGCATGATCGTGCCAAGCCACTTCATCCCGCTCGCCGCGCCGGGAATGGTCGCTTTGGGCCTGAAATGGATGTGGAACCCGGAGTCTCCGTTTTACATCAAGCCAAGGCTGGATGCCGATCTGATGAACTGGGGCCTGCACTTCTGGAAGGCGTCAACGAAAGCGCGGGTCGAGGCCGCCGCGCCGATTTTGCGTGATTTGAGCCTATTGAGTCGTGAATGCTTTGCGACGCTTGGACTCGACTTCGACCTCGTGAAGCGCGGTTTGCTCATGCTGTGCAAAAAGCAGCAAACGCTCGATGAGGAGGCGCACATGGCTGAGAAAGCGAACGCGCTCGGCATCCCCGCCGAGGTGTTGGATGCGAAGGCGACCGCCGCGCATGATCCCGCCGTGACGATGGATGTGTGCGGCAGTGTGTTTTTCCCAAAAGACTGTCATCTCACTCCAGGTCGCTTCATTGCCGCGGTGGAGGAGGAGCTCGAGCGACTGGGGGTAAAGTTCCTGTGGGAGACGGAAGTGACCGGCTTTGCAGCGGAAGGCGGAGCGCTGCGAGCTATCAAAACCTCGAAAGGGCAAATCGAAGCTCAAGAGGTAGTGCTGTGCGGTGGTGTGTGGTCAGCGCAGCTCGCGAAGGAACTCAATTTGAAAATCCCGATGCAGGCCGGCAAGGGCTACAGCCTCACGCTCGCTAATCCGAAACAACTTCCCGAACTGTGCAGCATCTGCACCGAGGCACGGCTCGCGGTGACGCCGATGGATGGCGCGTTGCGCGTCGGCGGCACCATGGAGATGGCCGGCATCGACGAATCGATCACACAGCGACGTGTGCGCGGCATCACTCGAGCCTTTCCCCAGTATTTTCCGGCATTTGAAGAGAAGGACTTCGCCGAGGTGAAGCCGTGGAGCGGTCTGCGGCCGGTCTCACCCGATGGCATGCCCTATATCGGACGCACGCAACGCTGGAAGAACCTCACCTTGGCCACGGGCCACGCGATGATGGGGCTGAGCCTCGCGCCCGCGACTGGGAAGATCGTTGCGGAGCTGCTAGCGGGCGAGAAACCGCCTGTGGCGCTCGATTTGATGTCACCGGACCGCTTTGCATGAAAACCATCTCCTTCCAAGCCTTCACCGACGCATCTTGCATGGTGATCTTCGCCCCTGAAGCCGGGCTTCAGATTACTGATGAGTGGCTGAGCTGTCTGAACCACATCACAGACCCGGATGGCAGAACCAATCTCACATGTGACTATCCTGCCGGAGCATGGCCTGCAATATGGCAAAGGAATGTTTTGCGAATGAGGGAACTTTGTTCCAAGGGGGAATTCACTCTCCTCCTTTGTGACGAAGTTGACCATGCTTGCAGAGTGTCCGAGGGGATTTCAGAAGCCGAAACTCAGCGGGTTCGAACGAGGTTCGAAGAATGGGTTTACGCACCTTCTGGCCGTCTTGTCATTGGTGACGCCATGACTGCTTTCAGCGGTGAGCCGATGGAAAAGGAGCCGTTTGCCGAGATAGCGGTCGCACCTGGATGGAGCCAGGTAACGATCCATAGTTTGGCTGAGCCGGTGGGCTTTGATCACATTGAGGGTTTTGAAGGTTCCGAGGAATATCCCGAAATCGTGTTTTGTGTGCGATACGAGAGTGATAGAAACAGCGAGCAGTCTGCAACGAACCTGTTTCCCAGAGTGAAGACGAGTTATGTGCGTTCAGTGGGTGGCCGCTGCGAAGCTGCTGTGATTGGGATTGAAGGCAACAAAGCCAAACTTCAGCTCTATACATCGAAAAGCACGAGTTGCGGCTATGGCCGATTAATCATCCCGGAGTCTGACAAGATCGAGGTGGGTGAATCCCTGCTTGTGCGGCTTCGTGAAGACCATCGCGCCTACTGGCTGGTCGAAAAAGCATAACAGCTCTCTTGCATGAAAACCACGATTCCAGCCCTCCTGCTCTTCGCGCTGCCTGCGCTCGCTCTTGATCGGCCGAAGCTGCAAATCATCAATGCATCGCAGAATTCCATCGAGGTGTTTTGGGAGATGAACGACGGGCATCGGGTGTCGAACGGCACCATCGATCCAGGAAAGGACAAGATCATCGGCACGACGGTGGGTCACCGATTTGTGATCGTGGATGGCAAACGCCAGACGGATGTGGTGAGCAAGGTGCCTGTGCAGGGCTTTCGCTATGATCCAGCGGCAAAGGATGGCGTCCCCGCCTTCTACACTCAGGTCGTGCGGGCGCATGGTTATCCAATCTGCGGTTCGGCGAAGGTGAGCCCGTACGCCTTGAAGGAGGCGGCGTATCTGCTCGACCTGATGCTGGCGAAGCGGCCGGACGTGCGTGAGGCGATGATCGCGAGCGGATCGCGGCTGTGCGTGCTGGCGCATGATGAATTTACCACCGACCAGCCGGAGTTTGCTGCATTGGAGCCGGTGAAGGAATTTGAGTCGCTCACGGCGAAGGAATACTGGGATGCGCGGGCACGCGGACTCGGCGGCAGCGAGACGGATCCGTTCTGCTCGTGTGCGGAGGAGAATCTGCTGGCCTATGATGGTGATCCGTATGACACGGAGAACATCCTGATTCACGAGTTCGCGCACAACATTCACCTGCGCGGCATGGTGAATGTCGATCCCACCTTCGACACACGATTGAAGGCGGCTTTTGACGACGCGATAAAGGCCGGGCTATGGAAAGGGGCCTACGCCTCGACGAATCATCACGAATACTGGGCGGAGGGTGTGCAGAGCTGGTTCGACAACAACCGTGAGAACGACGCGCAGCACAATCACGTGAACACGCGCGATGAACTCGTCGCCTACGATCCTAAACTCGCCGCGCTATGCCGCGAGGTCTTTGGCGACACCGTGTTGAAATACACGAAGCCGCAGACGCGAATCAAAGATCACCTCGCTGGCTACGATCCTGCCAAAGCACCCAAGTTTGTATGGCCGGACCGGCTTCTGAAAGCACGCGGAGTGATCAAACAGGATCAGCGAAAGCGCTTCGAGGAGGCCACAGGCACCGAGGAGCACGATCAAAAGCTCATTGCAGGATGGACGGTCAAGATCCATCCAAAACTGTTCAAACAGGACGCGACCGCCTTGGAGAAGGCGCTTGGTCTGCTACGGGCGCAACTCGATGAAATCGTGCGGGTCGTGCCTGCCAAGGCGGTCGCGGAATTACGCAAGGTGCCGCTGTGGATCAATCCGGAGTATCCGAACACGCGCCCGCGTGCCGAGTACCATCCCGATGCGGAATGGTTGAAGAATAATGGACGCGATCCGGTGATGGAAAAGGCGGTGGAGTTCACCAATGTAAGCAATTTTGAGGCGGAGATGCGCCGCATGCCGAATTTCGCACTGCATGAGCTGGCGCATGCGTTTCATGATCGCGTGCTCGGCTTCGAAAATGCCGAGATTGAAGCAGTTTTTCAAAAAGCGAAGGCCGCGGGCAAATATGACCGGGTGCAGCGTCAGGACAGCGAGGGTCGAAAGCGGTTCGACAAGGCTTACGCGATGACGAACGCGAAAGAATACTTTGCGGAGTGCACCGAGGCGTTTTTCACCCGAAATGACTTCTTCCCGTTCACGCGTGATGAACTCAAGGTGCACGATCCCGAGATGTTCGCACTACTGGAGAAGCTGTGGGGAACACAGAACAAGTGAGCGTGCGGCTCATGCCATCACTGCCTGCGGGAATTCATTGAGTTCCCAAACAGGCTGCTCGCAGGCGATGGCGATCTGATTGAGTTGCTCGATTTCGAGCACTGAGAAGAGCAGGCCGCCGTTGCGAACGCATTTCTCTGCCCAGCGAGCTTCCAGTTCGCCCGGCAGCAGGCAGTGTTCGTTTCCGTGGGACAGAATGTCGGTGATGACTGCTTTCACGTTCTCCGCTTGAGACAGGCCGGCCGCGAACGCGCCGCCGGAGAGCGCTTCGGGATGAATCACTTGAAAATAGAAGCACGGCGTCTGCTTTGCGCCCGGAACGGGCTCGCGGCCGCGAATCGTCGGCAGCGAACCACCGATCAATGCGGCGAACAATTCATCCGCGAGTGCGAGGCCGTAGCCCTTGTGCTGACCAAACGGCAGGAGCGCGGCGACGCGGGCTGGATCGGTGGTCATGTGGCCGTCTTTGTCGAGCGCGAGATCGGGCGGCAGTGATTTGCCCTCGCGTGCGAGCTGCTGCACGCGCCCCAGAGCGATCACCGATGTGGCCCAGTCGATCACGATGGGAAAACCCACGGCATCCGTGGTCGGGAAGCCCCAGGAGTGCGGATTCGTTCCCAGGGTGGCGTGTTTGCCACCAAAGGGTGCGACGCCGGTTTTGGCCGAGGTGCAGTTGGTGTAGGCCACGTAGCCGCGTCGCGCCGCCTCCATGACGTAACCGCCGCCCCAGAGGTAATGGAAGGCGTTGTCCACCGAAACCTGGCCGATGCCATATTGATCCGCGAGCGCGATGCAGGTCTCGATGGCCTGCTCGGCGACAGGCTGGCCGAGTTTGCGGTTGGCGTTCCACACTTCGGTGGCGGCAAAGCGTCCCGGGAGTTTTTCAATCATCGCGCCGGGCACACAACCGCCGACTTTGGAGCCGAAATGATCGTCGAGGCTCAATGCCTTGATGCCGTTGTGGGTGCGCACGCCATGCCACGAGGCGCTTTGCGCGATGCGCACGGCGGATTGTATCTCCTCGTCGTCATAGCCACGCGCACGATACGCGGCGTCGATGACCGCATTGTGCCGCTCGACCGGCACGACGTGCATGATTTCATCTTCGGCGTTCATCGTTGGCGGTGGTCACTTGGATTCATCATGCGATGGCCGGTGGCCCAGACCGAGGCCGAGAATGATGGTTGCGCTGACGGCCATGGAGGCGGTGAGGACGTAGATGCCGATGGCAAATGATCCGGTGCTCTTCTCTATGCTGCCCAGCAGATAGGGCCCCATGAAGCCGCCGATCTGGCCGATGGAGTTGATCAGCCCGATGCTCGCCGCCGCGGCGGACTCGGTCAGGAAGAGGCTGGGCAGCGCCCAGAAGGCCGGCTGGTAGCCTTTCACACCGGCGAAGAAGATCATGAAACAGAGGATCGTGAGAACGAGGTTTCCCTTTGTCAAAGGCGCGAGCGCAAGCGCGGTGAGGCCTATGATGATGGAGAACGCGGCGTGGCAGCGGCGCTCCCCCGTTCGATCTGAATTCCAACCGACGAACAACTGACTGCCCAGCGCGAGGCACGGAGGCAGGATGACCAGCCAGGTGATTTCGTTCAGGTTGAGCGAGTACCACGCCTTCAAAATGCTCGGGAAGAAGAACTCGTAGCCGTAGTTCGCCGTCACACTGCAACAGAACGCGAGCGCCAGCAGCAGCACCTTCGGATTCCCGAACGCTTCGCCTAAAGTCATGCGTTTGCCTTTCGAGCGGCGTTCCTTTTCGATTTGAAGCTGCTGCTCCAAGGCCGTGCGTTCTTCATCCGTGAGCCATTTCGCTTCGCTCGGTCGATCCGGCAGCATGAAGAGCACCACGAGGCCCAGCACGACCGCTGGCGCGCCCCAGAAAATGTACATCCACTGCCAGCCCTCCATGCCGAGGATCTCCGGATGATGCACGGTCACACCGTTGATGACTTCGTCGGTGCCGATTTGTAGCAGCAGGTTGGAGATTTTCGGGCTGACAATCTGCGCGACCGGTGTGGCGATCAAAAACCACGCGACGGCACGTGAGCGGTCCTGATTTGGAAACCAGTGCGTCAGAAAGACGATGACGCCGGGGAAGAAGCCAGCCTCCGCCAGACCAAGGCCGAAGCGCACACAATAAAACTGCATCGGCGTCGTCACTGCCGCCGTGAGCGCGGCCAGAATGCCCCAGGTGACCATGATGCGCGACATCATGCGCCTCGCGCTCCAGCGCTCCACGAGCAGCGTGCCCGGCACTTCGAGCAGGATGTAGCCCCAGAAAAACATCCCCGCACCAAAGCCGATGACCGCATTGTCGAACTCGGGCAAGTCCTTGGCCATCGTCAGCTTCGCGAGGCTGACATTCGCGCGGTCCACATATGCGATGACATAGCAGACAAAGAGCAGCGGCAGCAGGCGCCAGTACGCTTTGATGCGGGCACGATCCAGTGCAGGAGTGTCGGGTGTCGGGTTCAAGGTCGGAGTGCGTTGCGGGTGGCTATCGTTCAACTGGCATTCTTTGCAACGGATGAGAGGCCCATTTACAAAACACTGCGGCTGTGATGCAATTCGCCTCATCATGCGTTTCGATCCACGCCATTACCAGATCGCCGTGCTCGGCGCACTGCTTGTGTATGGCATTCTGGGGCTTGGCTTCGAGGTCACCGCAGGAAGAGCGGCGCTGATGCTGTCATCCGTGATCGCCTGCCAGGCACTGGGCACGATGCTGTGCAAGACACGCTTCGAATGGCGCAGCGCGCTGATCTCCGGCCTGTCGCTCTGCCTATTGTGCCGGACGAACGAGTGGTGGCTGGCAGTGCTGGCGGCGTTCATTGCGATCGGGTCGAAGTTCGCACTGCGGTGGCGTGGCAAGCATGTCTTCAATCCCACCAACCTCGCGCTCGTCGTGCTGCTGCTTTTCGCAGATGGCGCGGTGTGGGTGAGTCCGGGCCAATGGGGCAATGTGGTATTTTTTGCATTCCTCATGGCCTGTCTCGGCGGTCTCGTCGTGATGCGTGCCGGACGCGCGGACGTGGCGCTGACGTTCCTCGGCGCGTGGGTGGCGCTGCTGGTGGGAAGGTCGCTGTGGCTTCATGAGCCGATGACGATCCCGATGCACCGGCTGCAAAATGGCGCGCTGCTGCTGTTCGCGTTTTTCATGATCTCCGATCCGCGCACGACACCGGACTCGCGGGCCGGACGTGTGCTTTTTGCCGTGCTGGTGGCCGTGGGCGGCTGGTGGTGGCAGTTCCGCATGTTTGGCACGAACGGACTGCTGTGGTCGCTGGCGGTGTGCTCGCTGCTGACGCCACTGATCGATTTCCTGCTGCCTGCGAAGCGCTTTGAGTGGTCGCAGCGCATTGCCAAGTCCGATTTTCAACTCAACCTCGCTCCATCATGAACCAACACGCTCTTCTGTTCCTCGCCGCGATAACATTGCCAGTCACAGCATCGGCCTTCTGCGGCTTTTACGTCGCCCGGGCCGATAGCAAGCTCTACAACCAGTCCTCGCAGGTCGCTCTCGTGAGGAATGGCAAGGAAACCTCGATCACGATGGCCAGCGACTACCAAGGCGACCTGAAGGAGTTCGCGCTCGTGATTCCCGTGCCGACGGTGATCGACAAGGACGACGTGAAGGTGGTGGAGAAAGCGCTGCTCGATCATCTGGATGCCTATTCGGCACCGAGACTGGTGGAGTATTGGGATCCAGATCCAAACGCGCCTGTCTATCCCCTCTCCCCAGTCATGGCCGATGGAGGAGGTGGAATGCTCAGGAAAAGAGAAGCCATGCGTGATGGCGCACGCGCACGCGGCGTGACCATCGAGAAACAATTTTCCGCTGGCGAGTATGACATCCTCGTGCTCTCCGCGAAGCAAAGCGACGGCCTGATGCTTTGGCTCAATGAAAACGGCTACAAGATGCCCGAAGGTGCGGAACCGGTGCTCGACAGCTATATCCGCCAGTCGATGAAGTTCTTCGTGGCGAAGGTGAATCTGGAGCGTCAGGCCAAGGAAGGCCGCACGTGGTTGCGACCGATCCGCGTGACCTTCAAGAGCCCGAAGTTCATGCTGCCGGTGCGTCTCGGCACCGTAAATGCCAAAGGGCCGCAGGACATGATCGTCCATGTGCTGAACCGGAACGGTCGTGTCGAATCCACGAACTACCGCACCGTGCAGATACCGACGAGCCAGAATGTGCCTGAGTTCATCAAGGCCGAGTTCGCCGACTTCTACCGCGCCCTGTTTGATCGCGGGGTGCAGATGGAGAAGATGTCAGCGGTCATCACCGAGTATTACTGGGACATGGGCTGGTGCGATCCATGCAGCAGCGATCCGGTGCCGTTGCGTGAATTGCGCGAACTCGGCTGCGACTGGCTCAAGGGCGATGACAACGCGCGTCCCGAGGAGGGCAGCACCTTCATCACCCGCCTGCATATACGCTACGACCGCGAGCACTTCCCGGAGGACATCGTGTTTCAAGAAACGGGCGACAAGCAGTTCATCCAGGGCCGCTACATCATCAATCATCCCTGGCGCGGGAAGGCCAGGAACGAAGCGGGGCGCGCCTACTTCGCCGAACTGCCCAAACGCCTCGAGGAAGAGGCCAAAACCGCCGCCCGGCTCACCGGCTGGAACATCGAGCGCATTCGCGAAAAACAGGCCGCCTACAAAGACGACTCGAAAGAGCCGAAACCCTGATGAAAGAGGGAGGCGGCGAGCGACTTTATCCTCCTGGCCGCTACAAATCCCCTTTCATGGCTGCTTCATCCCCCAAAGTCCTGTTTCCACTGTCCGCCCTGTGGTTGTTCACGACGTGTGCCTTCGCGGCACCAGCGGAACATCCCGGCCAGCCTCTGTACCAAAAACTCTGCGCCGAGTGCCACGGCAGCAAAGGCCAGGGCGTCGAGGATGAATACGACGAACCGCTGACCGGCGAGAAGACCATCGAGGCGCTGGCAAAGCAGATCGATCGCACGATGCCGGACGACGATCCGACCAAGACCACGCCGGAAAACGCCAGGCTCATCGCGGAATACATTTACGATGCCTTTTACTCGCCCGACGCACAGGCGCGGAACCATCCGCAGCGCAAGGATCTCGCGCGACTCACCATCGACCAGTTCCGCGACAGTGTGATGGATGTGATCGGTCGCTTCCGCATGGGGCCGGGTTTTGACCGGCCGATCAATGCGGAACAGGGCCTGAAGGCCGCTTATCGCGGTGTGGAACTGCCGAAGCCGGGCGAGAAGCCAGTGGACACCACGCCGAAGAAGGGCATCAAGATGAAGCGCCCGAACAAGACCATCGAGAAGGTCGAACCGGTGATTTCTTTTCACTGGGGGCCCGACAGCCCGGTGAAGGAGACGCTGGAGGCGGAGCAGTTTCAGAATCGCTTCGAGGGCAGTGTCGTCGCGAGTGAAACAGGCATGTATGAGTTCGCGGTGAAGTCGGAGAACGGCTTCCGCTTATGGATCAACGACACCAGCGAGGGCGATGCCTTGATCGATGGCTGGGTGAGCGCCGGCCCGCAGGTGCGCGAGGAAAAGAAGAGCATCTTTCTCATCGGCGGACGCGCTTACCGGCTCGTGCTGGAGCATTTCAAATTCAAAGAGAAGTCCGCCTCCATCGAACTCTGGTGGAAGCCTCCGCATGGCGTCAAGGAGCTGATCCCTGCGCACGCATTGCGCACCGACCGACCGCGCGAACTCATGATCGTGAACACCGAGTTCCCGCCGGACGACAGCAGCGGCGGCTATCCGCGCGGCACTACGATTTCGAAGACGTGGGACCAGGCCGTGACCGACGCGGCGATCGCCACCGCGGAGCATGTCGTCGAGAATCTCGATGAACTCGCGGGAACTAAGGCGGGCGCGCCCGATCGTGCGGAGAAGCTGAGGAAGTTCGCCAACAGCTTCGTCGACACGGCCTTCCGCCGGCCTTTGGGAGACGATTTGAGGCAGCTCATCGTCGAATCGCAGTTCAAATCCGCCAAGACACCTGACACGGCGGTGAAGCGCATCGTGATGCTCGCGATCAAGTCACCGCAGTTCCTCTACCCGGATCTGCAAGCGGGTGACAAGGCTGCCGATTTCGACGCCGCCTCACGGCTTGCCCTGACCTTGTGGGATTCGGTGCTGGACAAGAAACTCACGCAAGCCGCGATGGAAGGCAAGCTGTGCACTCCGGACCAGGTGCGGGCCGAGGCGCAGCGCATGCTCGCGGATTCGCGCACCAAGGCAAAACTGCACGGCTTCTTCCACCAGTGGCTCGAACTCGAACGCGCCGAGGGCACCAGCAAGGATCCGAAGGTCTTTCCGGACTTCACACCCGAACTGCTCGCCGACCTGCGCGAGTCGCTGTTCCAGTTCATCGACGGTGTCGTATGGAGCGACAAATCTGATTACCGCGAACTGCTCCAGGCCGATTACCTTCTGCTGAACGAGCGTCTCGGCAAATTCTATGGCCATCCGGTCACCGGAGAGGAATTCCAGCGAGTCGGCTTCGATCCAAAGCAACGTGCCGGCGTGGTCACGCATCCGTATCTGCTCGCTTCACTCGCCTACACGAAGCAGTCGTCGCCCGTGCATCGCGGTGTGTTTTTGACACGCAACATTGTCGGCATGTCACTCAAGCCACCGAAGAAGGCCGTTGTGTTCGAGGACAGCCACTTCAATCCGAAGCTCACCATGCGCGAGAAAATCACCGAACTGACCCGCAGCGGCGGCTGCATGACCTGCCACAGCATGATCAACCCTCTCGGCTTCAGCCTCGAGAACTTCGACGCCGTGGGCCGCTGGCGCACGAAGGACAACAACAAGCCCGTGAACCCTGTGACCGAGTTCACCACCCACGAGGGCAAGCTCGTCCGTCTCACCGGCCCGCGCGACATCGTGAACTACGTCGCCAGCAATCCCGCCGGCCAACGCGCCTTCATCCGCCATCTGTTTCATCACCTCGTCAAACAGGAGCCCGCCGCCTACGGCGCCCCAACGCTCGACAATCTTCAGAAGTCCTTCGCCGCCAGCAACTGCAACATCCAGAAGCTCATGATCGACATCGCCATCGTGGCGACGGAGATCAAATAGACCGAAACCACGCCGCAACGCGCCACGCAGCCCTTTCATATGAAACATCTCCACCGCCGCCAATTCCTCCGTGACCTCGGCATCTCCGCCGCGGCGTTCCCGTTCCTCTCTGGCCTGCCCAGCATCACCGGCGCGCCCGCGCCGCAGAAGCGCCAGCGACTGATCATCATGTTCTCGCCCAACGGCACGCTGCCAAACGAGTTCTGGCCGGACCAGCAGGGAGAGGAATTCGGCTTCAAGTCGATCTTGAAGCCGTTGGAGCCCTTCAAGAAGCAGATGCTCATCCTCCACGGCATCGCGAACAAGGTGCGTGGCGATGGCGACAGCCACATGCGCGGCATGAGTTGCCTGCTCACCTGCGACGAACTCATGAAGGGCAACATCATGGGCGGTGGTGGCAATCCCGCCGGATGGGCCAGCAACATCTCCATCGACCAGGAGCTGAAAAACTTCCTGCAAAGCCGCAAAGAGACCAAAACGCGCTTTGGTTCGCTCGAATTCGGTGTCGCCGTACCGGATCGTGCCGATCCGTGGACGCGCATGAGCTACGCGGGCGCGAATCAGCCCGTCGCACCCATCGACGACCCGCATCAGATTCTGAAAAAGGTGTACGGCAAGATGAAGGACAAGGAGAGCCTTGTGAGCATCCTCGATGACGTGCGTGAGGATTTGAAGCGCGTCTCCTCGAAGCTCAGCGCCCGCGACAAGGCTTTGCTCGACCAGCATATGACGCTCGTGCGCGGTCTTGAGCAGGATCTGGCGGACGCGGACAAGGTGGGCAAGCTCACGCACCCCGTGCCGCAGGTCGATCCGAGCATCGAACTCGTGAATGACAACACGCCGCAGATCAGCCGCATCCAGATCGACCTGCTGGTCAATTCACTCGCCAACGACATGGCGCGCATCGCCACGCTGCAATACATGCGCAGCGTGGGCATGGCACAGATGCGCTGGCTCGGCGTCGAGGAGGGCCACCACAGCCTCTCGCATGACCCGGACGACAAAAAGGACAGCTACGAGAAGCTCATGAAGATCAACACCTGGTTCGCCGGTGAGTTCGCCTACATGGCCAAACGACTCGCCGAGACGCCCGAACCTGCGGGCGATGGTTCGATGCTCGACAACACGCTGCTCGTGTGGACCAACGAACTCGGCAAAGGCAACACGCACACGCTCGACAACATCCCGTATGTGATGATCGGCGGCGGATTTGGCTTCAAGATGGGCCGCAGCCTCAACTTCGACAAGGCCGCGCACAACCGCCTCTGGATGGCTGTCGCGCACGCGATGGGGCACGACTTGAAGACCTTTGGCAAAGCCGAGTTGTGTGACGGCGGCGCGCTGAACCTGGCGGCCTGAGGCACCGGGCTCTGCCAAGATGATGGGGCAATGTGGTGATGGTTTCACATGCCGTCGCTCGTTTCCGGTGCCTGCGCTTCCGCACATTCCCAGATCATGCGTCTCGTCCTGCTCTCCATCCTCTTCCCGCTGCTCTCCGCCTTCGCCGCCGGGCCGCTGCCAAACATCCTCTGGATCACCGCAGAGGACATCAGTCCGAACCTTGGTTGTTATGGTGACACCTATGCGGACACGCCGAATCTCGACAAACTCGCGGCAGGCGGCCTGCGCTACACGCGATTCTTCGCCGAATCGCCCATGTGCGCGCCATCACGGGCCACGATCATCACCGGCATGCACAACGGACCGCTCGGAGCATCACAGATGCGGTCGAATCATCGCGTGCCGGCCTTTGTGCGGCCATTCACGGCCTGGATGCGTGAAGCAGGCTGGTACTGCGTGAACAACTCGAAGACAGATTACAATCTGGCCCGCGATGCGAGCGGCGAGAACGCCGAGTTCATCAAGGAAGGCTGGGATGCCTCCAGTCTAAAGGCACACTGGCGCAATCGTCCCGCCGGGAAACCCTTCTTCTGCGTGCTGAACTACATGGACACGCATCAATCACGCGCCAGCCGTGACGATTACGCGCAGTTCGTCGAAAAGGTGCAGTCCCGCCTTCCACGCGAACGCATTCACGATCCCGCGAAGGCCCCGCTGCCGCCGCATTATCCGGCCACGGACATCGCACGGCGCACCATCGCGCGTTACCACGACTGCATCACCACACTCGATGACTTTGTCGGCAGGACACTGGCTGATTTGAAAGCCGACGGTCTCGCCGAGGACACCATTGTGTTCTTCTACTCCGATCACGGCGCAGGACTGCCCACCGGCAAGGCCTGCGTGTCTGACTTCGGCCTGCGCTGTCCTTTGATCGTGCATTTTCCGGAGAAGTTCCGGCAACTTGCACCGGCGAACCCAGGCAGCGCGGTCGAACGCCTCACCTGTTTTGCAGATCTCGCGCCCACGGTGCTGCACCTGCTCGATCTGCCCGTTCCCGCGCACATGCATGGCCGGCCGTTTTTGGGCAGAGACCTCCCTACCGCGCCTGAGTTCGTGCTCGGCACGCGTGATCGCATGGACGAGACGCTGGAGACCACGCGCTGGATCAGCGACGGTCGTTTCATGCTCGTGCGCGCCTACCGCCGCGACACGGTCACGGATCAGCAGAGCCTCACCTCGCGCTACAACGGCCATGGCGAGCTCTGCCGCGAAATCCGCGCACTCGCAGCCGAAAATAACCTCACCAGCGATCAACGTCACTTTTGGGGCGACCAACGTCCTGCGGTCCGCCTCTTCGACACGACGTCCGATCCTTGGAACCTGCATGACCTCGCCACCGAAGCCTCGCAGCACGATCACGTCGTCAAAATGGAGAAGGCGCTCGAAGACTTCATGCTGCGCGAGCGCGATCTCGGCTTCTGGCCCGAACCGGATCTCGCTGAGGATGAAAAGACAGCTTCCGCCCACGAACTCGCGCGTCATCCGGCAGGACGCTATCCGCTGGAGCGAATTCTGGAAACCGCCAGGCTCACCGATGATGCCAGACTCCGCGAACGGCTCGCCGATCCGCATCCAATCGTGCGTTATTGGGCCGTCATGAGCCTCGCCGCGCACGGCACGGAAGCACGGGCCGCGCTTCCCGAGTTGATCCCCCTGCTACGCGACCCATCCGCGTCGGTGCGCATCGAAACAGCCCAGCTCATCGCCAGACTTGAGGATGGCAATGCTCCCGCCGAGTCACTCGATGTCCTCGCCAAGGAGCTCGACAGTGAAAACGAATGGGGTACGGCACGAGCCGCACGCGCGCTCGAACTTCTCGGCGACAAGGCCCGGCCCAAGATCGAAGTCATGCGCAAGACACTTCGGGAACGCACCTCCGGTTTCTTCCTTCAACCCAAAGGCCCGCGTCCGGCGAACTACGGCCTCGAATTTTCCCTGCTCACGGCATTGGAGAGATTTGGCGACCGGTTTGAACTGAACTCGTCAAAGTAATGTTCTCAGGCAGCGCCAGCGTCGTCCTCGAAGGTGATGCACCGATTCAAAATCACCCGGACTCTCCCGTGAAGCTGAAAACTGGCGTCCACGAAGGTCAGATCGCCGTGGAGTGACGATCTAAGCGCGGAATGGTGTCAATCCAATGAACGCTTCGGCGGTGCGATGGTAACCGCGGCCCCCGCTCCTTTGCGAACTGCTGCGGGCGCGAGGCGTTGCACTTCGTAACCGGGAATGCTCAAGGTCAGATCCAGTTTGGCCAGAAACTCCCATGTGGCCGCGACGCCGACCTCGTCGGCGATCTTGCGTGCTTCGAGATAGGCTTCAAAGGCATCCGGCATGACCTGAAACACAGCGACGCCGTTGGGATCGGCCTTGATGTCGCGCATGAGGTGGATGTAGGCTGAGTTCGGTTGCTTCATCGCCTCGATCGTCTCACCTCCGCCGCCTTTCGGCGTGAGCGCGAGTTGCACAGCCACCGCAGCCGGAATGATCTTCGGCTCAAACGCATAGGAACCCGTGATGAGCGGATTGGAAGCGGCACGCTTCAGCAGGGCTTCGATGCGGGTGGCGTCGTAAATCGTGCGTGCCTTGCTGCCGTCCTCGATGCCTTTGACTTTGCCGAGATCGTGGAAGTAATCGACCACGTCCCTGGCATTGGCTTTGACCTCCTTGGTGATCGCGCCCCATGAAAAGGTGATCTTGCCGCCCGCTGATGTGGCTTTGATCACCGGCTTCAATGGATCGCGCGACGGATCGAGCTTCACCCATTTGGTGATGTCGCCAGCCGCCGCGGCAGCAATGGCCTCGGCCACCACTGGCATGGTCTGACGTGTGGGAATCGCCAGATCGGCGATGGTCGCGAGCAATTGTTTCGTCGGCGTGATATTGCTGGCAGCGAGGACCTTGTAGGCTTCGGCGGCTTGCTCCAACTGCACACGATTGACCAGCGGAGCAATTTCAGGCCAGGCTTTCTGCGCATTGGCGCCAAGGATGCCTTCAAGCAGCTTCGCAAACGGCGGATACTCCACCTTCTGGAACTCGATCTGTGACTTCACCTTCTCCATGCCGTCGAGGATCGGCTGGAGAAACTTGGTTTGATTGAAGGTCAGCACGCCTTGTTTGGCGACGAGGATGCGTGTCTCGACCGGCTTCTCCGGATAAGGGCGCGGATTGGGCAGACGGACGTAAGTCGGAGGCGGCGGTTTGAATTCCGGCGTTTGATCCAGCAGCGCTTTGAGTCTCTCCACCTCGGCCAGGAGCTTGTCGGTCTCGGCTTTGCTGGCTTCACGGTCCTTTTTGCGGTCTTCGAGCTGTTTCTTGTAAACGTCGAGATCCATGAACTTCATCTTCGACTGCAACTCGGAGGTATCGACGGTCTTGAGCTGTTCGATGACTTTTTTGAGGTCGGCCTCGAGCTGATCCTTCTTCTTCTGCACTTCCTCAGGCGTCTGCAGTTCCGGCAGCTTTTTCGCCTGCTCCTTGATTTGCGCAAGTTCCTCCGGGGTGACGGGCGGAAGGTCGGAAAGCACCGTTTTGACGATATTGGCAACGCTGAGGCCGACCATGACGAGCACGATGATGAGCACGCCGACGACGTTGGTCATCGTGTCCATCAAGGCGACAAACGGCAGCTCAGCCTCGTCATGTTTGCGTTTCGACATGATGCGTCAGGTGGTTTTTTTCGGAGCTTCAGCCTTCTTCGGATCAGCAGGGCCGGGCGCGGGCGTCGCAGCGGGTGGCGCAGGAATTTTGCCACGAAACTTGTCAAACATGGCAAGGTCGAGCACGCCACGTCCAGGAATGGGCAGCTTGCCCACACGCACCTTGTAATCGTTCTCCGCGCGGCCGGCGCCATTGTTGAACGCGCCCTGGCCGTCATCGCGAATGAGGAACAGCACGAGAGACTTGGGATTCTTGGCCACTTCGGCAAGGAAGTGATTGTAGGCCACATCAGCCACCACCACCTCCGCGGTGGCGCTGAGCCGATAGTCTTCACCCCAGGCGCCGAGAATCTTCAAAGCACCACTGCCAGCCTCGACGAAGTACACCTTCGTATCCGCAGCCATTCCACTGCCAGAGGGCTGTACCACAACGGGCGGAATCTTTTTGTCCGGCGGCACCTGGCGCTTTTTGATCTCGGCCATGAGCGCGGTGATCTCCTTCTTGCTCTCGACCTGCTGCTTCTTCATGCCCTCGATTTCAAGGAGCAGGTCATCCAACTCCTTCTGCATCTTCTGGCTGATCTTGAGGTTGGCCTCCTGGATGTCCTTGGAGGTGGAGAGCAGCTTGTAGAGCTTCACATAGCGCTGCTGCTTTTCTTCGATCTGCTTCTGCAATTCGTCCAGCGTGGCGAGCTTCTCATTGAGCACGACCTCACGCTCCTTGTGCTCCTTGATCTCCTTGCGCAGCTTTTTCGCCTCCTGCGCCATCTCCACCTCGGCCTCGGGGCGCCCGTCCGTCTGCTGCGTCATGGAGGTGCATAAAACCACGATGATGAGCACCAGCACGCCGATGAGCGAGCACAGAATGTCCAGGAACGGGATCAGAAGGATCTCGTCGCTGCCTTTTTTCTTGCGCTGGGCCATGGGTGGGGACGGATGGACGGGCGTTGGCTGGTCAATCGCGGCTGAACCAGCCCTTCTTCTTCACCTGGTGGATGATGATCTGCTTGCCACCGAGCTCGGCGAGCAGCGTGTTGAGCGACTGGATGCCACTGGCCATCGCCCGGGTGTAATCCGTGGTGGTCTTGACGCTGTCCTTCACCGCGTTGGTGAGGTCGTCACGCATGCGGTTGAGCGCCGTCGCAAACTCGGCATCAACACGCTCCTGATGCGCGGCGGCACGCTTGTCGAGGTTGTCAGCCTGCTCCTTGACCTGCTTGGAAAGAGCGTTGAGATCGACAAGAAACTCCTTCTGCGAGTTCGCCACAGCTTTGACTAGCGTGTCCATCAGGCCGTTCGTGTCACCACCGGCGATGCCACCACCGTCATTGAGGCGCGGGAGGAGCACCTCATTGCAGAAGGCATCAATGTGATTGAGGTTATCATCCTCCGCCTTCATCAGCGCATTCATCGGGAAGTTCAGCACGGTGGCGAGCACGAGGCCGAGCAGCGTGGCGTCGAAGGCGGTGCCAAGGCCGCCAGTGACGTTTTGCAGCGTGGTCTTCACCTGCTTTAGGTCATCCATGTCGCTGAAATTCATGCCGCCGATGGCGTGGGAGAGGCCGATGACGGTGCCGATGAAACCCAGGAGGGGAATGGCCCAGAGGAACGCCTTGGTGAGCGTATAACTGCCAGTGATGCGCATGCCGTCGATCTCCGACTGGCTGGAGAGCATGTGGCTGACATCCCCGGTGTTCTGCTTCACCTCGAAAAGTTCGAGCGCCTTGCGGATGCGGTTCACCATCATGCTGTCGCGCAGCCGGTGCGGCAGCTTGTAGAGGTGGTCGATGAAGGAGCCGACATTGTCGCGGTTGATCTCCGCGCCCATTTCCCAAGGCACCACATCAAGCATGAGCGCCTGGCGCTGATGGCGCAGCTTTTGCAGCTTCAGGTAGAGAATCGACATCGCCCAGGTAAAAAAGAGCGTGTTCGTGAAGCTGACGGCCATGTGCTTGTAGAACAGCGAGGCGACAAACTGCATTGTGGTAAACTTCGCCGACGGCGTGTCCACGGGTGCCTGGAATGGATACAAGATGCCAACCCAGGTGAGGAAAATAACGAAGCCGATGGCAAAGCACAGAAATCCGTTGGGATTGGTCGGATCCTTCTCCTCCCAGCCACCGCGTTCTCCCTGGCTCGCCGTTGCGGAGGATGATGTCGGCTGGGGTGGCGCGGACTCACCGTGCTCATACTCGACCCCAAAAGCGTCGTTGTGTGGGGGCACGCTGCTGGGTGCAGGAAGGGCAGAAGGTGCCGAAAATCCCGTTGGCGGCGGTGGAGCCGCTGGCGCGGCCGCTGCGGCAGGAATGCTCAGCTTGGTATTGCAGCCGGGGCAACGGACGATTTTGCCGGCCATTTCGGGCTCGACCTTGAGCTGCATGTCACAGGTTGGGCATTTGAACTTCACGATGTGTTTTCCTCCGGGGTGGGTGGTGACTTTTGAGAGCGAGCAGATATTACGTAATGGAGAGCAGACATTCCTGCCAAGACTTTTCTTGGGGTGAATGCCGCGTGGACGAAATCATGACACAGACATCACACTCACATGCAAAAAGAGCTCAAAGCAGCTCTTCGACGAAGCGTTTCGCATCGAACGGCTGGAAATCCTCCACGCGTTCGCCCAGGCCGATGAAGCGGGTGGGGACGCCGAGCTCCTGCTGGATGTTCACCAGCACGCCGCCCTTGCCACTGCCATCGAGCTTGGTGACGATGAGGCCGGTAAGCGGGATGGCCTTGTGGAATTCGCGGGCCTGCTGGAGCGCATTCGAACCGGTGGTGGCATCGACGACGAGCAAAACCTCGTGCGGAGACTCGGGATCCTTGCGCCCCAGGATACGATGAATCTTCTTCAGCTCCTCCATGAGGTTGTGCTTCGTGTGGAGGCGTCCGGCGGTGTCGCAGATGAGGAAATCGGCCTGTGTCTTGAGCGCCATCTCGTAACCATCGAAGCAAACGGAGGCGGGATCGCAATTCGGCGGGCCTTTGGCGAGCGGAATCTTCAAACGCTCCGCCCAAACCGTGAGCTGCTCGACCGCGGCGGCACGAAATGTGTCAGCGGCGGCCAGAACCACCTTGTGACCACGCTGATGCAGCACGTGCGCGAGTTTCGCGGTGCTGGTGGTCTTGCCCGTGCCGTTCACGCCGACCATGAGCAGCACTTTCGGCTTTCCAGGGATCGGATCGAGTGGTGGAACGGTTTCGGGCAGAATCTCCCGCACATGCTCACGTGCCACCTGCACGATGTCGGCGCCATGGAGCTTGCGCTGCTGCGATCTCAGATCCTCAACAATCTGAAGTGCGAGACGCGGGCCGAGATCGCCCGCGATCAACGACGCCTCCAATTCGTCCCAGTCGATGTCGGGCTTGGTGAAGCGTTGGAGAAGGGATTTGAAGAAACCGGCCATGAGGGGGAGAACAGAATTTTGAACCACTAATGGACACTAATTTTCACCAATGGATCGGAACTCAGTCATTAGTGAGGATTAGTGTTCATTGGTGGTTCCTTCATTTTTGCGCGCCTCCGGCTTTCGTAGAGCCTTCGCCAGCTTGTCGAGCACGCCGTTGACGAAGGAGCCGGACTCACCGGCGCTGAGGGCCTTGGCAATGTCGATGGCTTCGTTGAGGATGACAGGCGCGGGCACATCGGGACAGTGGAGCAGTTCATAAGCCGCCACGCGCAGGACGTTGCGATCGACGGCCGCGAGACGTTCGAAGCGGAAGTTTTGCAGCACATCACTGATGATTCCGTCAATCCCGGCCTGATGATCCAGCACGCCTTTGATGAGTGTTTCGGCAAAGGCACGCGTGGACGCCTTGGCACTGTGAAGCGTCCAGAACACCTCTGGATCTTCGGGCTTCTGGCTGCCCTGAAGATCACGGGCAAAAAGGAATTGAATGGCGGCCTCGCGGCCTTCGCGGCGTTTTCCCATGATTTATGCCTGGTCGATGGGTTCACCGGCGAAGCTCGCCTTCATTTTGCCGAAGAGATTGATCATCTTCACGCAGGTCTGCGCGGCTTCCGTGCCGCGGTTGATGGTGGCACCCAGGCAGCGTTCCTCGGCCTGTTCTTCATTTTCCACCAAAAGAACCTCGTGGATGACCGGGATGCAGTGTCGCACCGCCATTTGCTGCAAAGCGTCGGTGACAGACGCGCCGACGAGATCCGCATGCTCCGTGGAACCACGGATGATGACGCCGAGCGCGATCACCGCGTCAGGCGCGCTGCCACGCAGCACGAGTTCCGTGCACACAGGAATCTCAAAGGCGCCGGGCACACGATAGACATCGACCGATGCGTTCGGCGCAATGATCTCGATCTCCTCTTTCGCGGCATTGAGCAATCCTTGGACGAACTGGTTGTTATAGAGCGAGGCGACGATCGCGATGCTGACCGGTTCGTGGGTGGGGCGGGGACGACTGGAGGCGTAGTTGGACATTGGGAGAGATCGGCGCTGGGACGAAGAATGACGAAATCAGAATGAGTAATGACGAATGAATGACGAAACACCAAGGGCGGGGTGTTTGAGAAGACGTTGGTTCATTGGAATTTCGGGCTTGGGCATTTCTTCGTCATTCGCCATTCGGGTTTCGTCATTTCACAACTTGTGGCCCATTTTTTTCTTCTTCGTTTCGAGGTAGCGGGCGTTCTCGGGCTTCGGCGGGGACTTCACGGGCACCTGCTCGCTGATTTCGAGCTTGTGCCCTTCCAGACCGACGACTTTTCGCGGATTGTTGGTCATGAGCTTGATTTTCCGCACACCGAGATCGGAGATGATCTGCGCGCCAATGCCGTAGTCGCGCAAATCCATCGGAAAGCCGAGCTTCAAATTGGCCTCCACCGTGTCAAAGCCCTGCTCCTGGAGCTTGTAGGCCAGAATCTTGCCATGCAGGCCGATGCCGCGTCCTTCATGACCGCGCATGTAAACGATGATGCCCTTCCCTTCCTGCGCGATATGACGCATGGCGGAATGAAGCTGGCTGCCACAATCGCACCTGCGTGAGGAAAAAACATCGCCCGTGAGGCACTCGCTGTGCACACGCACGAGCACGGGCGTATCTGGAGTGATCTCTCCCATCACAAGCGCCACATGATGCACACCGTCGAGGGTGCCCTTGTAGAGATGCAATTTGAAGGTGCCAAAGTCCGTGGGCATGTCCACGACCTCGATTTTTTCGACCAGTTTCTCACTCTGACGGCGGTGTGCGATCAGATCGGCGATGCAGCACATCTTGAGGCCGTGTTTCTTCGCGAACTTCTTCAAATCCGGCAGACGCGCCATCGTGCCATCGGGATTCATGATCTCGATGAGCACGCCGGCCTCGCGCAAGCCAGCGAGGCGTGCAAGATCGACCGCAGCCTCAGTATGGCCTGCGCGGCGCAACACACCGCCGGGCTTGGCGACGAGCGGATTGATGTGGCCGGGCTGCACGAAATCAGCCGGCTTGCTTTTCGGATCAGCCAGAAGACGGATGGTGCGGGTCCGGTCGGCGGCGCTGATTCCTGTGCTGATGCCCTTTGCAGCATCGACGGTCACCGTGAAGTCGGTCCGGAACGCCTCGCGATTCTCCGGCACCATGCTGGCCAGATTGAGCCGCTGGGCAATTTCGAGCGAAACAGGCACGCAGAGCATACCTCCGCCCTGCCGCACCATGAAGTTCACCATCTCAGACGTGATCTTCTCCGCCGCGCAAATGAGATCGCCCTCGTTTTCACGGTCTTCATCATCCGTCACGATGACCATGCGCCCGGCGCGAATGTCTGCGATGACAGACTCCACGGAGTCAAAGACGAAGTGCTTCGGACGGGGCATGGGAGAAGTGGAAAAGACCAAAGCCGCGGGCTGCGGCGGGCGGGGCGGACGATTTAGCCGGTTGGATCATGTTTTCCAGCACGAGGTTGGTTTTTCATTGCCGCAGCCGAATCGCTTCGCGTAAAGTCCCGCTCATGCCCCCCCCGTCCAAAGTCAAACGCCCGTCCTCGGTGACCGTGGGGGAGTTTTTCCAGCTCAACCAGAAGGCGCTCAAGCTCAAGCTGATCGGCAGTGACGTGGGCTTCGTGCGCAAGATCAGCGAGCCTTCGGTGAACCGGCCGGGACTCGCATTGTCGGGCTTTTTCACCTACTTCGCCTACAAGCGTGTGCAGGTCATCGGCAACTCGGAGCACTCATTCCTGGAAGGGCTGGACCCCAAGGTGCGCGCCGCACGTTTCAGCCAGCTCTGCTCTTGGGACATCCCTTGCATCGTCGTGGCACGCGGGCACCGCATCGGCGACGATCTCGTCGAAATCGCCAACTCGGCCGGGCTTTCCGTTTTCCAGACGAGCATGGTCACGATGAAGTTCCTCAACGTCGCCACCATCAAGCTGGAATGGGCGTTTTCCCCCACGCTGCTGGTACATGGCTGCCTCGTGGACGTGCAGGGCATCGGTGTGCTGATCCAGGGCGACAGCGGTTGTGGGAAAAGCGAGAGCGTGATTGGACTGTTGCAACGTGGTGCCAGCCTCGTGGCCGACGACGCCGTGCGGCTGAGGCTGGTGGAAGATCGTGAGATCATCGGCTCCGCCCCCGACATGACGCGCGGGATGATCGAAATCCGCGGGCTCGGCATCCTGAACGTGGCAGCGCTTTTCGGTGTGGGCGCCATGCGCCTGAGCAAGCGACTGGATCTTATCGTTGAACTCGTGCGCGGAGCCAAAACAGAAGACCTGGAGCGCGTTGGGGCGTCCCAGGAGTCACGTGAGATCATGGGCATGAAAATCGAGCGTGTGAGCCTCCCGGTGGAGCCGGGCCGTGATGTGGCGGGCTTGATCGAACTGGCGGCCATGAACTACAAGCTGCGCGCCTTCGGATACAACAGCGCGGTGGAGTTTGACCAAAGGTTGTTGAAAATGATGTCAAATGACCAATTAGGTTAGCCTGTCGCCTCCCCGACAATCATGAACATCGAAAAAGAACTGACCATCCGCAACAAAATGGGCATGCACGCGCGCCCGGCGGCCCAGTTCGTCAAACGCGCCAGCAAGTATCAATGCGACGTGTGGGTGGAAAAGGACGACGAGCCCGTGAATGGCAAGAGCATCATGGGACTGATGATGCTGGCGGCCGGACGTGGTGAAAAAATCAAGATCATCGCCGACGGCACCGACGCCGAGGCGGCGGTGGCCGACCTCGAAGAACTCGTCAGCTCCGGTTTTGGTGACGTGGAATAAAGCTGGCCAGCAAAACCGTCCTCAAGGTGGTGCTTTGCCACCCTCGTGAGACGAACGGGGTGTGATGCGAATCTCCGCGCCACCCTGAGGCTGCGGACGTTCCTTGAGCATCTGCAGCATCATCATGCCAATGATGTAAATCAGCCCGCCGCCGACCCCCGCGCCGATGGCGATGAAATGACGCTGCCATTTGTGCTCGCGGTCGATGGCAAACCAGAATCGCATGCACAGGAAAATCCACAGGATGCTGGCACCCAGGACAAGAAGATGACCGCTGCTCATGGGATGAGTGTGAAGCGCAGGCAGCCAGCCTGCGAGTGAAAAAACAAGACCCCGCACGCGGCGGGGTCTTGAGAAACACAAATATAAACCGCTCCTGCGCGATTAGCGCTTGGAGAACTGGAAGCGCTTGCGGGCACCAGGACGGCCGGGCTTCTTGCGCTCCTTGGCGCGGGAGTCGCGGCTGAGCAGGCCGTTCTGCTTGAGCACCGGACGCAGTTCCGGGTTCACGCGGATCAGCGCACGGGCGATGCCCAGACGCACGGCACCCACCTGGCCGGTGTGGCCGCCGCCATTGGCATTGACCTTGAAATCGTAGCTCTGACGGGCGTTGGTCAGGGCGAGCGGGAACAGAATCTGGTTCTGCAGGGCCACGGTGGGGAAGTATTCTTCAAAATCGCGGCCATTGACCGTGATGCTGCCGGAACCTTCGGTGATATAGACGCGGGCGATCGCGGTCTTGCGGCGTCCGGTGGCGTTTTGGAGGGGCTTGCTCATGCGATGGGAAAGAAAAAATTAAGCGACAGCGAACGGCTTCGGATTCTGGGCTTCGTGCGGATGCTCGGCGCCCTTGTAAATCTTGAGCTTGCCGAGGATGGAGCGGCCCAGGCGGTTGTGCGGCACCATGCCCTTCACAGCGCGCTCGATGAGCAGTTCAGGACGACGGGCGCGGACGCGCTCGACGTTCTCCACCTTCTGGTTGCCGACATAGCCAGCCTTCGAGGTGTAAATCTTCTGCTGCTCCTTCTTGCCGCTGACGCGGACTTCCGCGGCGTTCAGAACGACGACGAAGTCGCCGGTGTCCACGTGCGGGGTGAAAGTGGGCTTGGTCTTGCCGCGGAGGAGATTGGCGGCGGCGACGGCCACGTCACCAAGAATCTGGTTCTTGGCGTCGATGACCCACCATACGGGGGTGTGCTCCTGGGCTTTGGCTGAAAAGGTCTTCATTGCGTGATGCGGTACGGATTCTTCCGGGCTGGGAAGAAGGGGCCGCGATAGTAGGGGGAGTCAAAGAGGTGTCAAGGTCGAAAACCAAGTTGTTCACACCTCTTCCGCGCCGGGCAAATCACCGCTTTCATTTGCCGCCTATCTGGCAAGATGATGCACCCTTTCTCGTTCATCCCGCCCCCATCATGCCCAGACGCCAAAACCTCCTCGTCGCACTCGCCCTTATCTCTCCCCTGGCCTTCATCGCGGCCAAACCGGACAAGCCGAAAAAGACCAAAGGCCCGTTTGAAGCCGCCAAGCCCGCCTTTGTGCCGAACTACGAGCAGCCCTCCTTTGACCCGTCAAAGGTGACGCCGCAGCACCTCGAACCATCAATGTTCAAAGTGCCCGAGGGCCTCGAAATCACCGTCTGGGCCACCTCCCCGCAGCTTTTCAACCCGGCGAACATGGACATCGACCACGCGGGCCGCATCTGGATCACGGAGGGCGTCAACTACCGCCGTCACAGCGGCCGCAGCCGCGAAGGTGACTGCGTGCGTGTGTTGCAGGACACTGACGGCGATGGCAAATGCGACAGCAGTCATGTCTTCGTGCGCGAGAAGGAACTCGAATGCCCGCTGGGTGTCGCGGTGTTCGACAATGTCATCTTCGTCTCCAACGCGCCGAACATCATCAAATACACCGATGTGAACCGAGACCTGAAGTTCGATCCCGCCGTGGACAAGCGCGAAATTTTCCTCTCCGGCTTCGAGCAGCCTCAGCACGATCACAGCCTGCACAGCGTCTATGCCGGTCCGGATGGGCGCTTGTATTTCAGCAACGGCAACTGCGGTGCTCTCTTCAGCGATAAAAGCGGCAACACCTTCCGCATCGGCGGTGCTTACCTGAACAATCCATATGCCGGTGCGAAGAGCGATGACGGCCACGTCTATGTCGGCGGCTTCACCGCCAGCATCGATCCCAGCGGCCACAACGCCAAAATTCTCGGCTACAACTACCGCAACAGCTTCGAAGGCGTGCGCAACTCGTTCGGCGACATGTTCCTCAACGACAACGACGATCCGCCCGCCTGCCGCGTGAGCCATCTCATCGAAGGCGGCAGTTTCGGCTTCTTCTCCGCCGATGGAAAACGCCAGTGGCGCGCCGACAAGCGTCCCGGCCAGACCATTCCCATCGCCGAGTGGCGTCAGGAGGACCCCGGCATCATTCCCGCTGGCGATGTGTATGGCGGCGGTGCGCCCACCGGCATGTGCTTCTACGAGAATGGTGCTCTCGGCGAGAAATGGAACGGCCTCCTGCTGAGTTGCGAAACCGGGCGCAATGTCGTCTTCGGTTATCTGCCAAAACCTGATGGCGCGGGCTTCAAACTCGAACGCTTCGACTTCTGCACCACCAACACCACCGGCGTGTTCAAAGGCAGCGACTTCGTCGGCGGTGCCAACAACCTCTCCGACGAACGCCAGACACTTTTCCGCCCCAGCGATGTCTGTGTCGGCCCCGATGGCGCGGTTTACATCACCGACTGGTTCGACAAACGCACCGGCGGCCACCAGGACACCGATGAAACCTGCAGCGGCACGATCTACCGCATCGCTCCCAAAAATTTCAAACCGCAGATTCCCTCGATCAATCTCGATGCCGTCGAAGGCCAGCTCGCCGCGCTGCAATCGCCGGTGAACAACGTGCGTCACGTGGCCTTCACTCGTTTGAAGGAAGCAGGCGAGAAAATGCTGCCACAGGTCTTGAAGCTGCGCGACCACGCGAATCCCCACATCGCCGCGCGCGCGGTGTGGCTTGCCGCCCAACTCGGCGAGCAGGGGCTCATCGCCACGCGAAGCTGGCTGGAGTCGGAGGATGCGACAAAGCGTCTCGTCGCTCTGCGTGCGATCCGTGCCGCCACCAATGACGGGCTCGACCTTCTCAGCATCATGGCCGCCGATCATTCACCGATGGTGCGCCGCGAAGTCGCCGTGGCGCTGCGCGATGTGCCAGCCGCGCAAAGTGTGCCTCTGCTGGTGAAGCTCTCGCACCACATCGACGACAAAGAACGCTCCGCGCTCGAAGCCTGGGGCATCGGCTGCACGGGCAAGGAGTCCGAGGTTTGGAGCGCGTTGAAGCCCGCCGGAGCATGGGATGACGCCTTTGCACACATCACCTGGCGCCTGCATCCCGTTGCCGCCGTGCCGGAGCTGCAAAAGCGTGCGGCAGATGCCAAACTCACGCCAGAACAGCGCAAACTTGCGCTCGACACGCTGGCGTTCATTCCGGACGCCTCCGCAGCAAAAGCCGTGCTGGCGCTCGCGAAGGATAAAGACTCGCCCATTCATGCCGACGTGATGTGGTGGCTCATCAAACGCAGCACCGATGACTGGGGCAGCTTTGGCATCGCTGAGGAATTGAAGAAGGAAGGCATCTTCGATCCGGATAGCGCGAAGCTCGTCGAGATCGTCACTCCTCCGGCCATGCCAGCGGCCTACAAAGCCGAGGACGTGCTCAAATTGACCGGCAACGCCACCAATGGCGCCCAGCTCATCGCACGTTGCTACATGTGCCATCAAATCAACGGCCAGGGTGTCGAGTTCGGCCCGAACCTCGATGGTTGGGGCCGCAGCCAGCCTGCGGAGATCATCGCGCAAGCCATCCTCGATCCCAGCAAGGACATCGCACACGGTTACGAAGGCCAGGAGATCAAAACCAAGGACGGCGTCACCATCCACGGCATGCTCCTCACCGAAGGCGATATCATGATCGTGCGCAGCATGGGCGGGCAGAACCAGTTCGTGCCCAGGAGCCGTGTTCAAAAACGCCAGAAGCTCGAACGCAGCATGATGCTCAGCGCCTTCCAGCTCGGCCTCAGCGCCCAGGACGTCGCCGACATCGTGGCCTATATGCGTGGTGCAAAGTAAGTCACTTTGCCCATGATGTTCGCCCGTTTGATAATGTGCGTAGTTGCAACCTCACTGCTCGCTCAGTGCAGATCAGTTGACCGCCATAAAATGGCCGATTCTGCCACGACACCTTTGGCGTGGAACGGCACCTACCACTACAATTCAACTGACAGCGATTTCGACTCCCATCTCAAAATCCAATTCTACCCAAACCGCGACCGCTCGTTTGGCGATTGGCTGGCAGACGGCACCATCACAAACCATTTCGTTCCTCAGAAGATCACCTTCACACGCGCGATGGTAAACATAACCAAGGATGGACCTGAAGTTTATTGCATCCACATGCACTTGTTGCCCGGCTTGGATGATGCTGGAAACAAGATTTTCTGGATCGACGAGCGTCAACACACCCAAGATTGATCCAATCCTGTATTCGGCTCAAAATGGCCAGCGATACGGCGCGTTGTGGATCAACTTGCTCTTCGGATAGGGGGCGATGCGGACTTGGTTTGCGGAGTTGCCGCTTAGGAGCCAGACGTTCGTTGCATCCATCGCGTGCAGGAAGCCGATATGGCCGCTGCTGGCCTGATCTTGGGTGAGTGGCTGGAGAATGCAGACAGAGCCATACGTGGCGGCGACAGGTCGTCCCCAACCCCACCAGTCGGAGACTTTGGCGCTGCCCTGTGGCTTGAAGCCGGCGCGCAGGATGCACCAGTTCACAAAGGCGGCGCACCACGCGGTTTCATCGTGCAGCAGATTGCCGCTGATGCCGCAGCTTTGGAGGTATTCGAGGATGCGCGGGTTGTCACCCTGCGACCATTCCTGCACACCCTGCTCCATGATGGCTATCTGCATCCACGGCGGAGGAGCGGCAAAGCTGGTTGGCGCTGTGGCGACTGTTTCAGGCGGCAAACCGGTCACAACACCGTTCACGTTCACAATCTGCCCCGGAAACAGCACCTTCCAGTTCCCGGTTCCCCATTCGACCAGGCCGGGATTCATCTTCTGGAACTGCGCCAGAGTCATGCCGAAGGATTTTGCGATCTTGGACGGATTGTCGCCGGGCTGGACGGTGTATTGGGCCATGCGGGCATGTTGGACATGCGCCGTCAAAAAGCGAACACCAAATCAAATCATCACCGGTGCGCGATGTCGCTCGCACAGGTCACTTGACGCGCCGCAGGATGCTGGGCTCCGACCAGTTCCAAAACTGTGGCTCCAGCAGCTTGAGATAATTGGCTGGATCGGAATCGAGGTGGTTGTGCGGATCATCTTTGACACGCTTGGTGGTGCCTTTGAGCTGGCCGGCCTTGATGGCTGTTTCCACGGCCACATCGTCGATCATCCACCACAAGGTGACGCCTTTTTCCGGCCGCCGAAGCAAGAATGCCTGCGTTTTGGCCTCTTTCTCGGCACCTTCGCGAACGAGGGCAAACCAGAGCTTCACATCATCGTCGGGCGAGGAGTGGCGGAGTTTGAATTCCAGCGGCTTGTCGTCTTTTTTGCCAGGTTCGATCAACCGCAAAGCCCCTTGAGCCGCATCGGTGATGGCGAAATGAAACGTGTCATCATCATCGATGGGCATCCATGTGCCGCTCCAGTCATCTGCATCCACCTGGACCGGCTTCAGACCGAAATCATCGTTCACAGTTGTCTCCGGGCAGGCGGAAAGCAAACAGCCGAGGACGACGCAGGCGAGGGCACGAAGGCATGTTTTCATGGCGGAGATGGGTTGGCTGCGGGGGCGAGTTGATCACGCAGAGATCCTGCTCCCGGCGGCGGGGACAAGGACACACCGCGTCCACGGGTTGCTTCGATATCTGGCGGCGCGGTGACCACAGGTGGTTCCAACATGGGAATGGCCTTCGGGATGGCAGTCTGCACTTTCGTCGAAGGCGCGGACATGACAGCGGAGGATTTGCCTGGCACCGTTGCCGCTGGCTGCACCGGGGCCACATGCTTTTTCTGCCACAGCGCATCGCCGGAGAAGTGTGCGAAGACAGCGCCGAGAACCATCGAGCCGCCAAGAAACACCGCGGCCTTCAACCAAGCGGGCACATCCTCGCGCGGCAACAGCATGGCCGGGTTCGTGGGTGGAGCACTGGCGGCGGCACGCGCCCAGTCAGGTGCGTCAGGTGGCGTGGGCTCGCCGCCCGAGTTTTTGAAAAGCAACTCGGCGAAGCCGATGTTGCTGCCGCCTTCACCACTGGCGGCGCCGCCCGTGGTGAGCGCGACTGGCGCGTGAGATGGCGTGACAACTGCGGGCTGTCTGGCCTGTGGCCTCGACACAGGCACCGTTTTCGGACGTGGCTTCACACCAAGTTCCACCGGCGCTGGAGTTCCAGATGGCCGCGCAGGTTCTTGCATGGGTTTGACCAGATCGTAGTGCTGGATGATACGCGCATAGCGTGCCAGAAAATCCGCGCGCTGGGCGGGTTTTGCCTCGGCGACCTTGGCAATTTCGTCATCGAGCAGACGTGCGACGGTCTCCCTCTCACGCGCGCCGCCTTGCGGCTCGGCAACCAGGCCCACTGGTGATTCGAGGCCGACGAGAAATTTGCACAAGGCGGCGAGCCAGCCGGCATGCCATGAAGTCTCCGAGGCGGAGCGTGGCGGGGGCAGCAACACGGCAGGATCGGTGCCGCGGCCTGACATCGCAGCAAGAGTCGGATGCGCACGCACGATGACATTGAACGCAGGCCACTCGTTGAGTTTGGAAACGAGGAGCTTTGTGCTGCGCGAGTCTTCGCGCGGAAAACCGGTGAGAAGAAAGATGTCCTCCAAACGCAGCTTGTGAACCGGCAGTTTTGAATGGTCGAGCTGCGAGAGCGCGGAATCGAGCCCGGCGAGCACGAGATAAGCCTCCTGCACGTCGAGACAACGCCGCTCACGCATGACATCGGCGAGACTGATTCCATCAACGACTTCCTCGGCCAGGCAGGTGATGTCCTCTGCCTCGTTGACCAGCGCGAGAGTGAGCAGCGCGGAGTTGTCGCGTTGCCGGGTGACCTTGTAAGCGGCGGCATCAGCCTCGTTCACCCGGGAGCAGGAGATCCGCACGGGCGGCACCTGCTCGATGAGGACAGCACGGCCCGTTTTGGTGAGCGTGCCTCGCATGCTGTAAGGATTGGCCATGTCGAGGCGCTGGCTCTGGATGCGCACGAGATTGACGAGACCGCGGGCCACCTCCTGATAGCTGGCGAGCAACGGGGCCAGCAACGCGCGCGGTTTCTGCGCGGTCGGAACCTCCCCGGAGAGATGATCAGGCGCGAGGCGCTGCAATGCGGTGCGCAATTCGCGCATCGCGGCGATGGCACCGACACCGGAGGCCGCCAGGCAGGCCCCCAGCAACTCGGTGAAATCCGCCGCGGAAAGCAGATGATCAGGCAACGTGGGGCCACCGCCCTGCTCCACCAGAAAAGCACGCAGAAACTTGGCCTGCTTTTCGAATCCCGTCTTCAACGCACGCTTTTTGGCGGCGGCGTTGTCAAGCACGCGAAAATCCGCTGCCAGCACCTGCACCGCCTGCGGCGAATTCTGCAGGATGCGAAAAGTATCCAGCGGTGACTCGGATAGAAATTCGCCACGCTCACAGACCGCGACGGCCGTCTCCAGCGCACGACAGGCGATCATGATGGCCAGCCAGCCAGGAATGTCTTGCTGGCGTGCAAGATAGGGGCGCAGCACCTCACCGTCGATGTTGCTCGTGATGTAAAACGGGTTTCCCTCATCCTCTCCAAACTCAATCATGCGCGCGAGCGCTGGATGCCCGTATTTCTGCAACGCCTTGCACGCGTCTTCAAATGCCGGACGGTTCGCCAGCGGCTCGAGCAGGACATGGCAGTGGACGTACTCAAGGCGCTGGATGTCAAAGGCCAGCACCGCCACCTGCTCAGCATTACGCACCAGCTCGACGTTGTTGCCGTCGGCGTCCTGGATGATTTGGTAATGCCTGAATTGACTCGGCTCCGACATTGGGGGCGATGGGGGATGAATCCGTCGCGGATTATCCTTCGCCAGACGGGATGTTCAAGCCAGCGTTTCGATTTGCCGTCATGCCTTTGCAGACGACTTCCACGCAGCAATGGCGTCGGGAGATTTGGGCTTCATCCCAAGGCGCTGGGTGGTGAATTCGTCCGGGAGGAGTATCTCTGTCGCGGAGCCCAGGCTGAGCGCACCGAGGAAATGGGTCTCGGTTCGCTCGGCGGATTCGGCCAGCCAGGCAAACGCACGGTGATAAAGGTTGAGAAAGGCGTCCACATACGGAGCGATCCCTTCAGATGTCTCCGACGCCATCTTCAACGCAATCGTCTTCATGCTCGACACATCCAGCGATGTCATCGACACCCCCGGCATTTCCGGCAGTCCACGTGGCAGCAAATGATCGTTCAATGAGACACGCTGCCCTTGCGGCGCGAAGGGATAGGGCGCGCCGTCCATCGTCGAAACGATCTGACGCACGAGATTGAGCATTTTGGGCACCACGGACTGCAGCGCGGTGAGGAACGCGCTGGGATCGTCGACGTTGGCAAACTTCGCACCGAGCGTCTGGAACGCGAAGAAAGTGGTGAGCAGTTCGCGGAAAGAAGGCAGCGCGCCAGCCATCGCTTCAAAAACGGTCACCCAATTGGCCAGATCACGACGGCGTTCGCGCAGCCAGTCGTTTAGGCTGTCGGGATCGCTCCACCACAGAATGCCGAGCGCTGCGGCGAAGCGGCTTTCGAGAACACGCTCGCGCTCCTGCAACGGCCCTTCCATGTGCTCCATGACCATGCGCTGGCGGGCGGCCTCGGCACGCAAGGCCGCAGGGCTGGCATCGTCGGTGCCGAACTGCATGCGCGAGACGGTAAACCCGGCCAGACTGAGCGTCGCGGCGGCCTCCAGATCGCGTCGACGCTGCCATGCCTGGTTCCACTCTTGCAGCGCCACCTTGAACTGCGGTCCCCAGATGACAATCTCATCACGCACCTTGAGAATGTCCGCGCGCAACGAAGTCAAAGCCGTGGAGCCAGTTGGCGTGTTGCCCAGACCGCACATGGCACGTTCAGGATGCGCCAGCCCGCCGAAATAGCGCCGGATAACCAGCAGCGCCTCTTCTTCGCGACGATTCTGATGAATCACCTCCTCGTCCGCCACCATGCGATGCTCGTGCAGGTTGAAGCCCAGTTCATGCTGGTAATAAAAATACGTCACCTGTCGTGCCAGATCGACGAATCCGCGCATCAACGAGGCCGCTGGTTGTGCTGGCGAGAGATACGCGACCAGCTCCGCTCCCTTGGCCGGAGGCTCACGGGAATCGGATCGTGGCGCCGGCTCCTCCGCGCTGGCACGCGCGGAGGCCCGTTCCTTCGCCACCTGAGCCACGTGACGCGCCATGAGCAGGGACATGTTCTCTGGAAGACGATGCTGCACGCTGCCGCGCTGGATTTCCTGCTGCGCGGCCTTCCACGCTCCACCGAGAAGCGACAGCTTGCGTTGCATCCGGTCGAACGTGTCCTCGCCAATGACATTGGCGCCGCATCTCTCCGCCGCACGATCGATCAACCAGAGCGTGACCGCGCTGACGGCACGCGAGGCCAGGGCAAACACCATGAACGGGATCTTGGCGGCCCACATCCAGCCGCACATCACTCTGCGCCCCTGCAGTCTCCATTCAGACTCCTTGCGGCGCACAGTCTGACGCGAATGCGGCTGTTCCCAAGTGTCACGCTCCATCACCGCGCGGAAGAACCACGCATTCATCTCCCGCACCGCATGCACGAAAACTGTGCCAAAGCCGCCCGCGTTGTGGCTGAGTTCATACGCCAGCAATCCCGCCAGATCCCGCGCCGTGATCACCGAGATAACGGGTAGTCCCAAGTTCAGTACCGTCTGTCCGGTCAAAATGCCCGTCAGTCCGCCAAGCATCGAACCACGCACAGAGATGGTGGTGTCCAGCCATACCTGTGCCGGCGGCTGGGCACGCAGATTCCAGCTCAGCATGTGGATCAGTTCAAAAAGCTGGGGTTGTGTGGCAGGGGTGATTTGGAGCGCCACCTTCGGCTGTTTCGGCCGCGGACGTAGCGGGCGCAGCATGAAAACCCAAGTCACACCCAGGAACGCAAACTGCAGGAGTTCCGTGAGCATCCGCCACTGGAACACTCCCTGAACCGCCATGATGCCGGTGATCACGTACACCCGCCAGCCAAGCCACAAAAGCACTCCCAGCACCAAGCCAACGTAACTGAGTTGAAGCACCAACGACAGCGTGGCCGAGAGCACCAACAGCCCGAAATGCACCGGCCCCCGCCAAGGTGCGATGCGCACAGGCTTGGGTGGTGTTGCGGGTGGTGGTGGAGCAGGCATAGAGGTTCTGAGCCGCCAAGAGGCAGGACAGAGGCTAAACTTAACCTCTTCTGATATGGTAATTCTAGTTAATTATTGGCGTTTGCGGGTTTTGACGATTTCCACCGGGCAAGTTCGCCGTCCCCAGCCCGTTTTTCTGCCATGAAGGCCGTTCGACTCATCCCGCTGTTCCTCGCCACCGTTTTGACCGCTGCGGCCAAGCCCACCAACCTCGTCTTCATCCTCACCGACAACCAAGGCGCGTGGACCCTCGGCTGCTACGGGAATCACGACATCCGCACGCCGAACCTCGACCGCATGGCTGCCGAGGGAATCCGCTTCACCCGCGCCCTGAGCAGCAATCCCGTCTGCTCCCCCACCCGCGCCACCTTCCTCACCGGGCTCATCCCCTCGCAACACGGCCTGCATTCCTTCCTCGATCCGAAGTTCATGATCGGCCCGGAGGCCTACAACACGCTCCAGGAATTCACCTCCCTCGGCGAAATCCTGCGCGACGCTGGTTACACCTGCGGCCTCAGCGGCAAATGGCATCTCGGCGCGAACATGACACCCAGCGAGGGCTTCACCTCATGGATCACCAAGCCCGACGGCAGCACGGCGGAATTCTACGACCAGAAGATCATCGAAAACGGCGAGATCCGCGTCGAGGCCGGATACACCACCGACCTCTGGACCCGCAAAGGCGTCGAGTTCATCAACGCCAACAAAGACCGGCCCTTCTTCCTCTACCTCGCCTACAACGGCCCCTACAACCTCGGCAAGCTCATGAGCAACCCGCCGCAGAACCGCCATGCGGCCTACTACAAGGACAAACCCTTCACCAGTTTCCCCCGTGACGCCATGCATCCCTGGCAGTGGGCCAACAAGCAGTTCCACAACACCCAGACTGCCATGGAACGCTGCGCCGCCGAAACCTCCGGCGTGGACGACGGCGTGGGCGAAATCCTCGCCGCGCTCGAAGCCAACGGCCTCGATGAAAACACGCTCGTCGTGTATGCCGCCGATCAGGGCTGGATGGGCGGCCAGAACGGCATGTGGGGCATGGGCGACCACTTCCGCCCCACCGGCGCCCATGAGCTCATGATGCAGATCCCGCTCCTCTTCCGCCAGCCCGGAAAAATCCCCGCCGCGCAGACCTGCGACGCCCTCGTCAGCAACTACGACTTCCTCCCCAGCGTCCTCGGCCACCTCGGTCTCGCCGACAAAATGCCGCAGCAGCCCAGGTCACCCGGCCGCGACTTCTCCCCAGCCTTGCGCGGCGAAAAGCTCACCGACTGGGACAACACCATCTTCTACGAAATGGAAACCACCCGCGCCATCCGCGCCGAGCGCTGGAAATACGTCGCCCGTTTCCCCGACGGCCCTTACGAACTCTACGACATGCAGGCCGACCCTCAGGAGCGCTTCAACCTGTTCGGCCAGCCCGGCACCGAAGAAACCCGCGCCGACATGGCCAAACGGCTCAACGCTTTCTTCGATCAATACGCCGACCCCAAATACAACATCTGGAAAGGCGGCGGCTCGAAGGCCAAGCGGCACACGGAGTAGTCGAAACTCGACCGACCCATAGTCATCGACTCAGCCGGAGTTCGCATTTGCCTCGCCTGATCCGTTTCGTTGGCCGCTACCCTGCCCCAGCTTCCAGCCCCGCTGATCAGGTTCTGAAGGCACGCCGGATGTCGGGTTTGAGTCAGTATGCTTTTGGACGCAGAATCGGGGCGATTGCCAAAAGTGTCCGCCAATGGGAACACCATGAATCAGAGCCTCCCGCTGCCATGTTAACGAAGATCCTGGGACTCGCGACCACATGAATCACTTTGCCGGAGACGCCGGCGGTGTGGTTGATGCAGGTGCGCTTGGCAGCGTCGGCGCGACGCTTGATGGCGTTGATGTCGAAGGCGTGGCGGCAGGGGGACGTGCCGTGCTGGGTGATGACTTCGGCGCGCTGGCGGGAGGAATGGATGCCGGTGGAGTGAATGATCGTGGCGATGTTGCGTTGGGCAGGGGTTTCGGGCGGGCGCTGCTGGTTGGCGACAGGGACGCATTGGGTGTCGGCCGGAGCTGGATGGAGCTTGGTCCGGACTGCGGTGCTATGGATGCAGGCCCTTGCGATGCTGGAGCGAGAACACCCGGCGGCTGGGAGGGACTGGCATTGCTCAAGCGGTTGAGGCTGCTGGAACCGGGGCCTGAAGGCGGCGGCAGTGACGGACGTGCTGTCTCGTGTCCGGCGATGAAGAAGGCACAGGCCAGGGCGAAGTAGAAGGGCCACACCGAGGAGGAGAACAACCCGGTGAGACCGCCCAAGGTGTTCGGGCCGCTCAACGGCGCATGCGCTTGCAGCAGTTCCTCCACACCAGGCTTCTTGCTCTGGCGAAGCTTGGCCAGCAGTCGTGCGGACTGGGTCGCGTAGGCAGCATCGGCCAGCAACAGCACCAGCACTGGAGCGACAGCCCACAGCATCGAGTCATTGCCGATCCGGGAGGAATGCATCCATGCGAGCACTCCAGTCACCAACGCGGCGCTCCACAACTTGCAGGCGGCGCTTTGGCTGGCGAGCCGTTGCAGCGTTTGATGGGCGAGAATGGCAGCGTCGTTGGTGGCGGTGGCGGGATTCATGATGCGTGCGTTTTAACAAAAGCCCTCCCTCTGCGCATCAACATTTTCATCCGGCAACGAGGTTTGAAGCATCGTTCATCGCCACACTCGCGAGTGCGAATTCATGCCACGGGATTGAGCCGCAACTGCCGCAGCGCATACAGCGGTGAATCCGCCTGTGCGATGCGTCTCGCTCCTCGCTTTCGTTTCGGACTGAACTGCTCGCGTTGGGACTCGAAGACGCCTTCCACAAACGCCTTGCTGCCCAAAACGGCCCCGTCGCTGAAGTAGCGCACGCGCAGACGCACCAACTCTGTTGCGCTCAACTTCCCGCGCTGTGCCAGCACCGCTCTCGCGGACTCCACGCTCACGCCGCGCTCCACCACCGTCTCGTTTTGCGCGTCCTTCACCTCGGCCTTCGTCGAAGAGGATGCAGCGATACGCCTCCGCTGCTCCTGCGCTCCTTGCCGGCCATCCGCCCGGTTTTGCCAATGGCCTTGCTGGAAACCGCGTTGCGCTCTCCGGCTGCCGCCAGCGCCTCGGCGTAACCGCACCAGCGGTAGTCTTTCGGATCCTTCTGTACGCACGGGTGCGAGGTCGATGTAGGCCGCCATCGTGCGCAGCGCCTCGCCCCTGCCTTCCACCAACACGCTCTTGAAGCGGTCCATCCACAGCGTGCCTTTGCGCCCACGCCGCTTGTTGAACCAGCGGCTGAATCGTTCCTTCACTTCCTTCACAAACAACGACAGATCGCAGAAACGCTTCTTGATCGCCTCCAGCTTCTGCTGCGCCAGCGATTCCAGACCGCGCTGGCGCAAGTCGCTGAGTTCATCGCGCAACAGGCCCACGTAGGTCCGGCTGTAGAGAATGCGCAGGTGCTCCAGCAGCTTCGCCTCGCCCTGCGGACCATCGAAGCGTTGCAGCCAGGTGTCGCGATGCGGCACCTCGGCCAGGAGATGGAAATGATTGCCCATCAGGCAGTAGGTCACAACTTTGATGCCGCAGAACTCGGCCATGCGCCAGATGACGCGCCGCAGCGCTTCTTTCTCCACATCATCAAAGAACACATCACCGCCGCAGGTGCGGGACATGACGTGATAACAGTAGGACTCCAACGGTCCCTTGCCCAGGATGCGCCGCCTGCCGCCGGACCACGAACGCGCGCCGGGATAGAGGCCGGTTTTGGCGTTCACGCCGACGAGCTGCTCTTCGAGCGGGAGCGGTTGAGTTTCAAGGGATGGAGCGGCGTTCATGATGGCGGAAGGTGGGTGGAAATGTGCGGGCAGCAACAACTAAATGCCAGGCATGAATGGCACTCGGTTAAGCGGCAACACGATAGCGATCACGATGCGGGATTTCGTTGAACACATGCCGTGGTGAAGTGAGCAACTGATAGGTTTTGGGCCGGCGTTTCTGCGCCCTGGGCTCCCGCGTCCTGGCCGCAGCGGGTTGCGCAGGCTGGCGATGGCTTCCAGCAGTTCGTTGCGCCAGCAGGCTGCTTGCGCGGCCGGTCGTGGCAAGAGGTGCCTGCGGAGCCATTGTCGTGAGGTCCACCGCGCCTTGGCCAGAGCATGCGTCCGAGCTGCTGCTGGTGCATGGCGGCGGCGCGCAGGATCAGGCGGATGGCATTGTAGGCGATGGCGTGCATGAGCAGCTCCTTCTCGATCATCTCCGGGCTTTTGGTGCGCAGCACCTCCATGTGCATGGTGCTTTTCACGTCGCGGTAGAACAGCTCGATGCTCCAGCGCCTGTAGTAGAGTTCGGCGAGCTTTTGCGCGGGGTAGCGTTTCGCATCGCACAACGTGGTGGCCAGCCACAGGCAGCGCGTGCGAAAGCCGTTGCGGCTGATGTGAACACGCACCACTCCGCACGGCGAGCTGCGCCGGCAGCTTGTTCCAGAGGCGTTTTTTCCAGGGCTGTTGGCCGGACGCTGCGCGGGTTTTCGACCAGCGTTGCAGACGGTCGTCGTGGCCCAGCCAGGCCGCGGCGCATGTCCTTGCTGCGCGTCTGATGCAGGCGGAAGACGCTGTCCACGCCCCGGGCCTTGAGCTCTGCCATCAGGGCGTAGGCGCAGAGTCCCGCATCGCCCAGCAGCACGTCGCCTTTGACCAGCAGATGAGCCAGCGATGCCACAGGCCCAGGTCGTGGCTGCACCACTCGCTGGCGCATGTCCGAGCCAGCCGTGCCGGTGGAGAGGGCAAAAACACGCCCAGCATCTTGGCGGTCGGGAAGCCGCAGCCCTGCTTCTGCCCGAGATGCTGCGGCCAGCGCTTCTGGTTGGCAGGTGTGTCGGGCATGGAGAAGCTGGTGCCGTCGATGACTTTGACACGGTGTCCGCACCACAGCCGCCGCGGCGCGGCGTTCGAGATGCTCGCGCAAGGCGGCAAAGACGGCCTGCAACAAACGCAGGCCCGCGCGGCGCGTGCCTCGCAATAGGCGGCGGTGCTCAACGAGGGAAAGCGTGAAGCGCGAGGACTGGAGCGGCGCCACGCACGCGCAGCTTGCCGACGACTTCCTGACAGGCCATCGCCGGGTTGAGCACTTGGAAGAGGAAGGCCCAGAACACCGTGACCGGTGGATAGGCCGCTCACGTCTGGCACGCGCATCGGGAGCCCTGGCAAAGAAGTCCGCAGGCAGCAGACCGCCCAGCAGAGATGCCAGATCCGGCAGGGCGAGTTCGCTGAGCTGACTCAGCCCCTTGGTCAGCAGCGGACTGCACAGCTCTCGCGCGGCCTTGCAGTTGTCGGGGAAAGTGAGGAAGAAAGCAGGTGAGCAGACTCATGCTCATGAAACCCGGCGCACGCCGCACCGTCGTACGAAAGCAGCATGCTCCATCCACCGCAAAAAACAGCGTTGAGGACACACCTCTCAGCCACCCTCAAAATCCACGATGATACCCCTTAACCGAGTGCCATTCATGCCAGGCATCTTATTTTATTTCTTATTGGGTTCATTTCTCAAGGCTATTGGTTGGCCTGTACGTTCATTTTTTGCGCCACTTGCTCGCCTTCCAAATCTTGGCGACTTCGGCTTCATTAACACCCCATGGCAGAAATGATTTTCCGGTGGCAATTTGCGACCACAGACAAGCTGTCATGGTTTCGAGAATCTCATCCATACTTTTCGCTGCCACTAACACTTCTTTTTCCTTTTTAAATTTCCCGTAATTTGGTGTGGCTATCTCTTCAGGAAGGAAAGTGATATCAATACTATCAAACCCACCCTTCTTATTGTCCTTATATGCTAAAAAGCCTCGTTCCGGTTTATATTCCGCACGAAACACCAGATAAACACTCGATTGGATAAAGTGAACGCCAAAAAGCGATAACTCTTCGTCAATCTTGAAGTGGTAGGATTGGTCCTGCGCGGATAGGTCTATTTCGGTAAACCCCTTGCGTAAGTAAATTCCACCCCCATGCGGAAGTCCAATGTACTTAGACTCTTTGGACTTCACCTTAACGGTCATTAGAATACCATCAGCTTCAACTTTTTGGTCTTGGCCGAATGAATTTGTGGGATCAGAGCAAATCAATGCCATCAAAATTAAAGGCAATATTTTCATATTTCATTATTTTTCAAAACCTCGTCCAGAACGGCCAACCTTAGCATCACGTCTCAATCTGTATGTCTTCTCAAGCTGCCGGTTGAAAGCAGTTTTGTCGCCACTGTGAAACGCCTTAAAAATATTGGTCATAGCTTCAGTGGCATTAGCAACACCCGGGAAGTTTTTTATCTGATCGTAGTCATCCAGATGGGGGTTGAACTTTCCTTTCAGCGTTACGTTTTCCACATGGTCAGCGGTCTTATGCTTTTTACTATCTTGAGCGGTATAGCAATAAAAGTCATGAATCGCACCAGAAGCGTCACGGCCCACATGAGAACGTGAATACGAATCCTCCACGGTGTGACCTATCTCTCCCATTAAATTGTATGCAGTTGCCATGTCCCCGTTTGCTCGAGCTTTCACGGCTCGATCAAACCTATTGTTCAGGTCCTCTTTGATGCTGGTTGCGAGTTCTTTTGCAGATCCCTCCACACTGCTCATTGAATGCAAGTATTGTCCTACGCTGTAATGCAAAAAATAAATTTGCGCAGCTCTATCAGCTAAAAATCCCGCAGCGGCTCCTTTCCATCCATGTTTCTCGTAACCCACTCCCATCGCTAAATAGGTGCTGGTTATCATCTTACCAGTATCATGATGTCGTGACCCTCTCACTAAATTGTTGTACGCGGTATTGATGGCGCCACCTGCAGCCCTGACAACTCTCATCTCGGATTCGTTGTTTATTCCAAGTGAATTTGCAAATGACTTTGCTGTAATGGTTTCATGTAGGGGTTGAGAAACTCCCGGTACTCCAACTTCAAATAGTCCATGCGCATCAAACGCGCTCCACGGGTTCTCCCTCACATAGGCATACACGTTTGGGCCATCCACAAAGCCCGCCGGATCGCGGCTGAGCCACACGCCCGTCTCGATGTCACGGTAGCGGAACCCTTCATTGAGCAACCCCGTCGGGTCTTCGTCCTTCGAGTTCGCACGCTGCTTGTCGAGATTCGTTCCCGTCTCCTTCGTGCGCTTGCCGTAGGCTTCGTAGCTTGCGGTCCACGTTAGCGTGGCGGACTGATCCGCCTGCGCGACGATGTCGCCGCGTCCGTTGCTGAGGTTGTATTTGAGCGTAGGGCCAAGGGCAGAGGGCGAAGAGCCAGAACCCCTGCGGGCCGTGTAGAGCAGGCCGCCCACGCCGCCGCCCATGTCGGGGCCACGGGTGTATTCGACCGTCGGATTCACAGGCAGGCTGCCTGTTTCACTTTCCCATTCGGCAACGCTGAGGCCGCCGCTGAAGACGATCGCGGTCGTTTTCGTCGGCACGGCAGGAGCCGTGCCCTCCGTGGTGCCGATGCGGCGGGTGCGGTAGTCGTAGGCGTAGCTGTGCACTTTGCCGTCGGGCATCGTGACGCTGGCGAGGCGGTCCTGCGCGTCCCAGGCATACGTTGTGTTTAAAGTTTCAAGTTGGGAGTTTAAAGTTGAGACACTTTGGCTGGTGCGGTTGCCGGCGTCGTCGTAGGCGAGCGTGGCGCTCTTTTGCACGCTGCCGCTGGGGTAGTCGAGCTTCTCCCAGCCGGTGAGCTGGTTGGCGTTGTTGTAGGTGTACTCCCAGTGGCCGATCTCGTTCTCCCCCGCCTCGGTGCTGGTGCCGGTGATGCGCGTGACGGTCTTGGTGGCGCGGTTGTTGGCGGCGTCGTAGCTGTATTCGGTGAGGCTTTGATCCACCGGCTGCGCTGCGCCGCTGCTGCGGAGCTGGATGGTCTCGCTAAGCAGGCGGTTGTTGCCGTCATACGTCATGACCGTGCTGCGAATCTCGTTGCGGCGGGTGGTGCTGCCGTTGGCATCGCCAGGCCAGGTCTCGTGCTGGGCGGTGACGTTGCCGAGCAGGTCGTGCTCCCACTCGAACTGGGCGAGGACTTCGGTCTCGCTCATGGCCGAGCTGCGGAACAGCGTGCGGTCGGTGAGCCTGCCGAGGGCGTCGTAGCTGTTTTGCGAGGTCTGGCCGTTGCCGGCGATGAGAATGCAGGCGCGTCCGGCGAGGTCGTAACCATACTGCGTGAGCCGTCCGCCTTCGCTGATGGTTTCAGGGCGGTTCAGCGCGTCGTAGGTCGTGGTCACCACGCGTCCCGTGCTGTAGGTGGCCTTCACGCGGTTCCCGGCGAGATCGAACTCGTAGAAGTGAGTCTGCCCGCGCGAGCTTTCCGCCGTGACGCGGCCCATGGCGTCGTAGGTGTAGCTGACGTTGGCGGCGGTGTTGCCCGATTCGCTGACGGTGAGCAGGTGGCCGGCGGAATCATACGTGTAGCTGCGGTTGATCGCAGGCGGGGAGTCGGAGACTCCCCCTCCTTGGGTGCTGACGGTGAGCAGGCGGTCGCGGGCGTCGTAGCTGTAGCTGGTGACGATGCCGCGTGGCGAGGTCTGCGAGAGCTTTTGCACCGCGTTGTACTCGTAGGTCCACGTGTCCCCATTGGCGAAGGTCTGCGAGGTGAGGCGGTTGAGGCCGTCATACACAAACGTCGTCACCTGATTCTTCCCGTCCGTCACGCTCGTGCGATTCCCCGCCGCATCGTAGCCAAAGGTGTTGGTGATGTTCTCCGCATCGACGGTGCTGAGGAGGCGGCCATGCGCGTCGTAGGTGTTGGTGACGGTCTGGTTGAGCGGATTGGTGACGGTGAGGGCGAGGCCACCGGGATCGAAGGACGTGAGCGTGGTGGGACGGGGACTGGAAGTCCCCGCTCCCTGGATGGCGGGAGCCTCGATCTTCCATTTGCGCCCGGCATTGTCGTAATGCGTGGTGGTGACCGCGCCCATCGGATCGGTGACGGTGAGCACCTGGCCGAGGTTGTCGTAAGTCGTCTGGGTGGTGGGCCGCACAAAGTGCCCCGCATTGGCATCCCACACGGGCGGAGCCTTGACGAGCACCGGACGGTTCATGAGGTCATAGGTGGACTCCGTCTCGCGCCCGAGCGGATCGGTGACCTTGACCACATTCCCCGCGGCATCGTATTCCGTCTGGGTGATGGCCGAAACACCATTGACCGCTGGCGAAGTGACCTTCACCGCACGCCCCGCCGCGTCATAGGTGGTGGTGGTGACATTTCCATTCTGGTCGATGACCTTCCACGGCTTGCCATGATGCGTGTAGAAGGTCTGCACCACGGGATTGTCCGTGGTGTCCACCGTCGTGTCCGGTTCTGTGACCTTGATGAGCTGGCCGAGGCCGTCGTAGGTGTTGGTGGTCACACGGCCCAGAGGATCGGTGACGGTGAGCGGATGGCCGAGGGCGTCGTAGGTGGTGAGAGTGACCGCCGTGATGCCCGGCGCCATGACGGTGGAGGAGACGGGGCGGTAAAGCGCGTCATAGACCACCACGGTCTGCACGCCACGCGGATCCGTGGTGCGGTTCGGCTTGATGGCACTGACGTCAAACACCGTGCCGCCGTTGTTCGCGCCGTCGTAGAAGAACTCGGTGGTCTGCCCGCCTTTGGTGGTGGCGATGAGCCGCCCGGCGTCGTCGTAGTCGTTTAGCGTGAGGGTGCCACGAGGATCCGTTTGCGAAGCGATCTGGCTGCGATTGTTATAAACGGTGGTGGTGACGATGTCGCCGTCATAGACGGGTGATCCGCCGCTGAGATCGACGCTGGTGTAACTGTGATCACCCGGGCCGGAGGCCTCCGCATCCCAGTCTGGCGCGCCATTGCCGTTGAGATCGATGGCCGACTTCGTCCGCAGGTTGCGGTCGTTGTAGTAATGGAAGGTGGAGATGCCGTTCTCGTTGGTCTCCTGGATGAGGTTGCCGTGGGCGTCGTAGGCCAGGTCTTTGTGCGAGCCGTCCGGATGCGTGACCTTCGTCAGACGCAGGTGTTCGTCGTAATCGAAGTCGGTGATCAAGCCGCGCCCGTCGATGACGCTGCGTTTGTTGCCGGAGAGGTCATGGATGGTCGTGGTGCTGGAGAGCACGGAGGCAATCGCACCCTGCGCCGTGGCCGGGCCGGTGGCCTGCGTGACCTCTGCCCACCAGCCAGGATTGGCTCCCTGGGAATCCGTCGCCGCACCCAAGGTGGTGGTGGTCACACTCGAAGGCATGGCATCTGGATTCGATGAGACCGTGTAGCTCTGGGTCACCAAGCCGTGAAAGGTCGGGTGGTCGTAGCTGTAGTAGGTGGCCTTCGTGGTGCCATCGAGCGCGGACACCACTTCGGAAACCTTCAGCCCTTGGACGACCAAGCCACCGACCTGGCGGGTTTCGATGCCATAGGCCGTGACCGTGCCCAACGCATCCGTCATGCTGGTCATGATGCGCGTGGCGGGATCGTAGGTGTAGGACTTGGTGTGGCCGAGGGCGTCGGTTTCGCTCACAGGATCGTCATAACCATCCGTGCCATACGCGAAGGTGGTGGTGTTGCCGCTGCGGTCGGTGGCCGAGGTCAGGGCCATCGAGGCAGCGGGATCATACGTGTAGGTTTCAGTGCCAAACAACTGCCCGTCTTTCGACTGTGTCACGGACATGGTGGTGTAGGTCACGGTGACCGAGTTGGCACAATCCACGTCCAAGCCATGGACCAGACGGGCGTCATAGATATGAGGACTCTGGAAGGTGTAGGTGGTGATGGTGTTGTCCAGCGCCTTGCAGGTCCGTGTGGCGACATCCGCATACGAGTTACTGGAACCGATCAACATCGCCGTGCCGCCGGAGGTTGAACCGCCAAGCTCGATGGTGCCGCCGGGGGTAGTCACTCGAGTCGCGAGTCGTGGCAAGCCCGGCACCGGCCGTCCTGAACGGGCCTTGATACGCCCGTGGTCAAACTCCCGTTCAATGACAAAGAGGCGCTGCAGCTCGTCAGTGATCGTATGCACCTCAATGTGGTAGCTCACATGGTCGGCATCGTTGTTGCCATTCTGGTCGGGTTCTTCAGTCTGTTCGTAGCCGTATTGCACGCTGGCAGTGCCACGAGTGACTGAAGTCAGGGATGCGCCGGTGTAATTGTAATTGATCGTTTGTCCGCCCGGACCGCGCACCACCACCACATGCCCGTCCTCCTGGGCAATCTGGATGCAACGCCCCGGACGGTCCGGATCGTAGATGCGCGCAGGAATCAGCGTGCCGGGACCTGCATATTCATAACACAACCGGTTGCCCAGACGATCACGCACCTCGAGCAGGCGTGAATAATTCACCTGGCACAAGGCACCTTCATGTTTCACCCGGTCCGAGGGGAAGAACTGTTCGATGCCCGCAGGTTCGTAGAAGCAGATGGTGCCAAATTTCTTCACCAGCACGCTTCCATCGAAAGTGTTCTTGGCAGTCTTGGCATCCAGCAGTTCCTCTCCGCTGTGAATCCATCGTCCTATGCCTCCCTCCACGTAGCTTGTCGAGCCGCCTTGCTCGTCTACGACCGTGGCCCGTCGTTTGCCATTTGGATTGCTCATCGCCCACTGGGCCTGCGCCTGCTCATCATCGGGAGGCGGATTCACGGAGCGTTCAAATTTCACATAGGAGCACAGGTTGGATGACCATCCCGCGCCAAAGGGAAGATTCGGCTTTTCGTCAGGACGCAGCCCGGACTGGCGCGTCCAGATTTCCGGGGCAATGTCCCGACGCACCATCAGCGGCAGCAGCGAACCTTCCGCTGTGGCATACACATCACTCACCGAATGACGCACCTGCCGGGTGAAGGCGTCGATGTAGGTTTCCTCTGGATTCTCGCCGGACTCATCCTGCACCTGTGGTTTGGCGTCGGACATTGGAAGCCCATTGAGGCCTAGTTTTCGGTACCTGCTGCCTGCGCTGTCATTGACACTGATTTCCTTCGGCGATCCGTGATCATCTTCCTGCGGGTCGTCGGGCTGCTCGACCTCATGATAGGTTACTTCAAGCGACGATCCTCCCGTGGCAGGTCCAACATGGACAGAATCCGCCCCGTCCTCTCCACCCAGCTTGCCAACCGGACTGCCATTGGCAAAAATCATAAATTGCCCCGAACCCTGCAGGGTGACGGTGCCATCTTCATCGAACATGTCCATCCTAGTGTCGTTGGGACAATTGGTTTGCAGACCAAAACAATTACAACCGGAGGTCATGCAGGCACAGCCCGGTAGCCGGCCTTCATAACAATCAATACGTCCGCACGGCACCCTGCCTTCACCATCGCAATCCGGGCATGCCTCTTGGTTGGGACAGTCGTCGGGGCTTTGGCAGGGAATGGTATAGATGCCGTCGCCACCACAAATCGTACAGGGAATGGTCGGCTTCAACGTGCAGGTCTCCTCCGGACACTCAACCTCTATCATGATCGGACAGCCCGCCTGGCAAAGCTCACCCTTTCCGCAATGAGCATCCTCATGTGATTGCGGCACTTGTACATCCGTATAGCATTGCTCACCATGGGTGTGCTCCTCTAGCATACAGCCAAGTTCCTCGCACTCTGGCGTGTGCGTGTGCTGATAGTCAGAAGGGAAGCCGCAAGTTTGCTGAGTCTGACTGGTGTAATGCTGCAAGACGCCACAATCAAACACATGCCTGCCACCAGGGCAGGGAACATCGGGATGACCAGGACAGATCCCCTTCATGGTGAGAATTGCGCAGTTGGTCACGTGACCGCGGCAGGGAAGCAACCCCTTGCCCTTGCATCTACTGCAGGTGTTGTACCCGCCTTCACAATTTGGACAATCTCTGTAATCGCAACGGTGACTGCCTGCGTCGTTCTGCGAGTGCAGCGTGTAGGGCACTTGTGCGCTGTATTCCAGAGGTTCTTTGTCAGAAAAACGATAAGTCCTCACAACAGCCATTTCGAGGTTGGGAGAGTCTGGGGGGGGATCGTCATTCTGTTGATCATCTGGACCGCCACCCTGTTGGAAACCAAAGGAGCGATAAGTGCTCGACCGTCCCAAGTCCGTCGCCACCTGCGCACGATAACGGCTCAGGAGACCACCGACAGAGCCGGGAGTTGTGCTCCCCTGCTGGTAGAACGAGGTGGAGTCCTTCACTCCCGCCTGCGTCTCAGGAGCCAGCGGATTGGTGCCAAAGCGGTATTCCGTGAGGTTGGTTAAGCCGTCGCCATCGGGATCGCGTGCCGCATCCAGCGAGAGACGCGGATCGAGCCCGCCTGACGGATACTCCCAACGCCCATACTCGTGCTCCCAGACATCTGGCATGCCGTCACCATCCAAGTCACCGGCGAGTTGGCGGGTGAAGAACTGGTAGTCTGGAGCCGAAGGCGCCGCTTTGGCAGCATCCGCCCAATCAGGAATGCCGTTGGTGTTTTGATCATCCGCAGGAGGGTTGCTGCCATCGGAATAACGCACACTGAGCATGAGCACCTGGAGATCGCCCAATCCACCCTGCTGGAGGGTGTCGGCATTCATCGGCGAGGTGAGGAGGATTTGTTCCTCGTAGTTGAGCACACCGTCGTTGTCCGCATCCAGCACCGCGTCCGCTGGATTGAGTTTGGAGATGACCTGGGAGTAAGCATCCTCGAACACGTCTGTCATTCCATCGCCATCCGCGTCGTAGGCGGCGAGGTGGGCATCGAGCGCGATGCCGGCGAGATACTGCGTGACGTTGTTGACGCCGTCATTGTCACGATCCAGCAGGGCGTCCTTGTCCCAGTGCGGGTTCAGCCCGTAGTGCTGCTCGATGCGGTCGGGAATCTGGTCGCTGTCCGAGTCGGTGAGATCAACCAGATCAATGTCCATGTAGAGATTCCCCCAGCCGCGTGCCTGGCTGATGGAATACGCGCTGGCAGGATCACTGCCGTGGACATTCACCTCGTCTCCATCCGTGAGCCCGTCATCGTCGGAATCCGAATCGGAATCGGAGGTGCCGTGGGCGCTCTCGGCATCCGCATCCAGCCCGTCCTGGTCGTTGTCCACCGGCGTGCCGCCACCATAGGGCGTCTGGTCCCAGAAGTTCAGTGTGCCGTCGCCATCGTCATCAGCCAACGCGCTGCCATACCATGCCGTGCTGTTGCTGTAGCTGAAGTTGGTGTTGTCATTCGGTGCCGGATCGTTGCTGTCGTAGATGCCGTCGCCGTCGGTATCGACATTGGAATCACCGTAGGGCTGGAAGTCGTAGAAGTTCGCAGTACCGTCGTAGTCGGCGTCATTCAAGGCATTGGAATACCAGTAGGTGCCGTTGTAGGTACTGTAGTTGGTGGAGTCCCCCGAAGATGGATCGATGTCGTCAGTGAATCCGTCGCCATCGCTGTCGCTGCTGCCATGCGGCGTCGCGTCAAAGAAGTTCAGCGTCCCGTCGTTGTCCGCGTCATTCAATGCATCACTGTTCCATGTCGTCTGGTTGTAGGTGCTGTAGTTGAATTGGTCCGAAGGAGCAGGATCGATGCTGTCATCGAAACCATCCCCGTCCGAATCGCTGGTGGTCGTGCCACCCCCGGATGGCGTTGGATCCTCCCAGTTGGGAGCACCGTCTGAGTCATCGTCGTTTAGAACACTGGCGCCCCATGTGATCTGGTTGATGTCGCTGTAATTGGTCCCGTCGGTCGGATAGGGGTCGCTTTCATTGACGATGCCGTCATCGTCGAAGTCAGGATTGCCGTTGTAAGGATCGCTCGGAAACTCATCCTGCCAGTTGGCCAGGCCATCACTGTCAGGATCATCAAACAGGGCCGTCCCCCAGGCTGTGTTGTTGATGCTTGCGTAGTTCGTGCTGTCCTTCGGGAAGGGATCGTCCGCATTAAGCCAGCCGTCGCCGTCGAAGTCAGGAATGTTGTTGTAGGTGTCGTAGGGGAACGGGTCGTTGAAGTTGTTGGTGCCGTCGTCGTCGGCATCTTCCAGCGCATACCCGTACCAGGAAGTCGAATTGTACGAACTGTAGTTATTCGAGTCGGTGGGCGCCGGGTCGATGTCGTTGGTGATGCCGTCGCCATCGCTGTCATTGGAGCCAGCGCCATTGCTGGCATCATAAGGCCATTGATCCCAATAATTTAATGTCCCATCTGCATCGGCATCTCCAAGCGCATCGCCGTTCCAATAGATTCCATTGACGGTGCTGTAGTTGGAATAATCCGAAGGAGCCGGGTCGATGTCGTTGTTGAAGCCGTCGTTGTCAGAATCATTGCTGCCGTTGGAGGAATCCGAGGGCCACTGGTCGTAGAAGTTGACGATGGCGTCGTTGTCATCATCCCCCAGTGCATTACCGTTCCAAGCTGTCGAGTTGTAGCTGCTGTAGTTGGTGGCATCTCCCAACGCCGGGTCCTGGTTGTCATTGATGCCGTCCTGGTCGGCATCGTTGTTGAGGGGATCTGCTGGGTAGGCATCGAAGGGGTTTTTGATCCCGTCGCCATCGTAGTCCGAATAGCTCGCCCCGGTGAAATTGGGGAGCATTCCGTCTGGATAGGTCACGCTGAAGCTGCTGTAGAAATCGTCGTGATCGCTGACCTCGTCCCCGTTGCTGTCCCAGTCTGTGAGCGAGTACCCCTTCCCTCCCTGCTCATTGGCCAGATGAATCTCGTCCCCGTCGTTCAAACCGTCGTTGTCCGTGTCATAGGCGAACGGATCGGAACCATAGTTCAGCTCCTCGTTGTTGTAGGCACCATCGTGGTCGATGTCCTGTTCCTGCGCATCAAGGGCACTCAGGGAATGAACGACGTTCGAGGAGTCCTGCCAGGCGTCATTCACCGTGTCGCTGTCGGTGTCGATCCAGTTGGAACTCAGGCGTTGTACAGGCAACAACGCGAGGGTGACAATCAAATACACGTGCAGGACATAAGCACGGCGCGACCAGGATCGGAGTCGGTTCATGGCGGAAAATATTCTAAATTTCCGCGCGGATTTATCAGGTCATCCAGGATTTGAAAAGAACAAACCTTCCAAAGCTCTTAGTCTGGATGGTAAATAAAGATTTATGTGTTCGCATAAACATTGGCAGGTTTGCCAACTAGCCTCTGTGTAGGATGACCTCTAAATAGGGCTCATCACAAGACGGCACCGGCCCATCGGCACCCTGCCAAGCATCTGCTGCTTGGGTTCATTTAAAATACACGTCTTCCTATTTTGCCATTTTGCTTTTTCACGATTCGGGCCACCAAAACATCACTGCGGCTCAGGAATCTCACACGTAAAGGATTCAGCCTCAATCCAGAGACCCTCGGGCAGCATCTTCGCTCCAAACGTTTGCTTCTGAACCTCACTCAAGCTCAAGTCGCCGCGCAGTTGGGAACCATTCGCGAGCAATACGAGCGCTGGGAACGCGATGAGATCGCACCGGTTGCCAGCTTTTGGCCCCGGTTGGTGCGCCATTTTGGCCATTACCCCTTGGCTGTCACCTCCCCTGCCGACTGGGTCCTGAAAGCCAGGCGAGTGAACGGTCTGAGCCAGTTTGCCCTTGGTCGGGCAATTAAGGTCATCGCCAAAACCGTCCGCCAATGGGAACACGGCGAAACCGATCCTCCCATCCCGCTGCTCGAAAAGATCAAAGTTCTTGCCTTTTGCCCTGTTGTCTCCCCAAAGAATTTGTGAGAGTCATTCGCAAGCCCCCGCCTCGCGGCTACTCCCAAGCCACCCGCAAAAACTCCGGCGCAGGACCTTTCCAGAGTGGCGCTTCGCTCGCGGCGGCACCTTTTGCTGCGAAGTGGGCGCAGAGGCCGAGTTGATCGATTTCGGACCAGTTTGTTGGCGAGCCTTCGGCGGAGGTGAAGTCGCTCAAGCTCAGCGTGAGGGTTTGCGGGGTCTCGGATCCTGGGATCTCGCGGGTGCAGACGAAGGTTTTGCGCTGGCCGCGATAGCTGCGCCACTCGTTCTGCTGGAGGACGATGCTGAAGCGGTTGGTCTGCGGCATCTTGAGAGTGAGCGAGAGTTTGGAGCCTTCTGGGCCGCGATAGAGCGGGTCGGTGACTTTGCGGGTCCAGAGCTGTTGATTAGTGAGATTGCCCGCGCTGATAGCATACCAGTCGCGCTGGCCGTGGGTGAAGTCGTCGATGAGCTTGGACGGTTTCGCAGTGAGCTTGGGGTTCGCTTGTTTTACCTCGGTGGCGCTGTGGGAGTGGAGCAGGCTGCTGAGGCAGAGTTCGGTGATCGGCTTGGCGTTGCCGGGTATCTGCGCGGGCGATTCAGGCTTGGGCAGCGTGTGGTAAACATTCGCGAAGGCGAAGAGCGGCAGGTCGTGCGTGTGGATCGGGAGTTGGGCGATGTAGTCTTCGGCTTTCTTGATGACCTCGGCACTGCGCCAGAAGCGGGCGCGTGGATCGGGGTCGGTGCTGTAGTAGATCTCCACGCGGGCTACGGGCAGCGTTTTCGCATCGGGCCGCACACGAATCATGGGCACGTCGGCGTTGGTTTTGAGGCGCAGCTCGCTTTGTGGCGTGTCGGGCAAGGCAGGGCCGCCTTTGAGATAGTGATCCATCCACAGCGGCATCGTGATGGCGACCTCGGGGATGAGGCGATGATTCAGATGCGGACTCCAACTGTAGCGGGTGGGCTGGTTCTTGATGAGCGCGTTGGTGCGATACACGTCGTCCATCCAGCCGTGGAAATCATTCGTGGCGCTGCGATGCAGCACGGGGCAGCGGATGTTCGGCGCGTAGCTTTCAAAACTTAGCGTGCGGGCGAATACGCTGGCGCTGCCTTGCACTCGATCCATTTGTTCCGAGCCGCCGATGAATTCATGCGGCTGCCAGCGCCAGCCGGAGCCGCCAACGGCAGGAACAGCGGCCTTCACACGGTCGTCGCTGCCCGCGACATACATGGTGAGATTGCCACCCATCGAGAAACCGTGCACGCCGAGGCGTTGCGCATCCACCTCCGGCTGTTGTTCGAGAAAGGTGAGCCCGCGACGGCATCCAAGTGTGAGCAGATACCAGTTGTTGTTCTTCGGATGCTCGCGGTCCTCGAAGAACTGCTTCGGCCCTGGCAGCATGGTGCTGTAGCCCTGCACATTGAGCTGCGAGGGATCGACCGCGCCCCAGTCGGTGTTTGGATCGCCGGGCTGCGCGCCTTCGACGCTGTTGAACGGTGCCTTGCCAGTGCCGTTACCGCCCCAGTTCACGGAAAGCGCCGCGTATCCTCGCGCCACGAGCAGCTTCACTTCGCTCACCGAGCCGCGCTGACCACCGCCATGAATGTGCATCACCGCCGGGAGCTTTTTCTTCGCACCATCCGGAAAACCATACACCGCCGCCATCCGCGCCGGCTTGCCTTTGAACGTGCCGATGAAATACCGCACATGGCGAAACACACCACCGTCCTCCTTCCACTCGCGGATGATTTCGGTTTCAAGAGCGTCTTTACGCGGATCAAAGTCGGCCCACAGCTCCTGAACGGACTGCGGGACGTCTTTGGCAGCAAAGAGGCTGTTGAGATGGATGAGTGAGCAGGAGGCAACGGCTCCGGTTTGAAGGAAGGTGCGGCGGTTTGTTTCGAGTGTCATGGGATAGGTAAGAGGAGATCTGAGGAGATTGGACAACGGCCCGAGATTCTCAGCGCAACTGGTGAAGCGTGCCGTGCAGATTGCGGTCACCGATTTTCAGCTCATAGCACTGCGTGGGCGCGAGATCGGGAATGTCGAGCGTCACGGTGCAGCGGTCTGCGCTGAGCTTGACGTTGCGGATGGGCAACTCGTGCTCGTCGTAGTGCTGCGAGCCGTAGTTCTTCGTGCGCTTGAGATGCCAGACAGTGATAGCGCTTTTCGTGTCGGTGATTGAATCGCTGAAGGTCACGCTGATCGCACCTTTGGACGCGTGAACGGCCAGCGGCACCCGCGCAGGCTTGTTGCCGGGTCGAATGCGATGAAAGCCGCCGGGCGTGGTGGCATTGCCAGCCCACGCGAACAGGCCGCAGGTGTAGAGCGCGCCATCGTTGGCGAAGCGACCGCGCATGATGCCGGTCGGCAATGCAGGCATCGGCAGCTCGCACACCGCGCCCTGCCATTGGCCGTTCACCTCCTCGTGCGGCACGATGAAGACGCGCCCGGTGCCGTAGCTGAGGTTGAGCAGCGAGCCTCCGAGATTGCCCCACACGTTCTTCGGCACCGACACGAGTTCAGCGGGGCTGCGGTCCTTGTTGTTGGTGATCCAGACCAGCGGCTGCTCCATCGCGGAGTCGGATTCATCCGTCACGCTGGTGTAGCCATACATGTTCCCGTAAAAACTTCCGACCTTCACGCGATTGATGCGGTTCTTGGGCGTCCAGTAGCCTTCCTGATCGGTGACGAAGAAGGTGCCGTCATCATTGACGCAGATACCGTTGGCCGCGCGGAAGCCGGTGGCGAGGATGTCGGTCTTGGAACCATCGGCGCTGACCTTGAGCAGCGTGCCGTGCTGCGGCACCACGCTGTCCAGCGCGTGGCGGCCTGACTTTGCATAATAAAAGTTGCCCGCTGCATCGGTCTGCAAACCCATCGCGAACTCGTGGAAGTGTTCCGTGACCTGCGCGTCGTCGTTGAAGCATTCGATGAAGTCGATCTCTCCATCTCCATTCAGATCACGCAGACGCGCGATCTGATCACGACAGGTGATGAAGAGTTCGTCGCCGCGAAACTTCACACCGAGCGGTTGGAAGAGTCCGCTCGCGATCCGTCGCCACGTTAGCTTCGCGGGCGCTTTTTCCATCACGCCATCGACACGCCATACATCGCCATTCCACATCGCGACGATGGCAGCCTTGCCATCCGGCGTGAAATCGAAGCCGCCGGGGCGCAGCCAGCTTTGATACGGATTCTCGAGCGGCAGGGTGAAGTCATCCGCCACGAACGCGGCATCATCTTTGCCCGCCACGGAGGTTGTCGTGACTGTCTGCGACCATTGCGCCTGACCGCCGAGCGTCAGCGGCGTCAGATCAAGTGGAGCGGTGAAGTTTTTCGCCATCGTGTCGAGCGAGGCGGGATCGACGCGAGCGATGAAAAAGCGTGACCGGGCTCCCGAAGGAAGTCTGGCGACCCAGAAGCCGTTCTCGCGCTTCAACTCACCTTCGCCTTTCAAAATGACATTCACGCTGTCGGGCGCGACGCGGAGGAAGAGAGGCTGTTTGGCCTCAGCGACGTTCACCGTGCGCACGAAGATCGGAGTGGAGCCATAGTCCATCCACGCGGGCGATTCGAACACGCGTGTGCCATGGATGTTCGCCGCGATGACGTTCTGGTTTTGGTTCTTGTAGAGGCCGAGAAAGCGCAGACCCGTCACGGGCCCGTATCTTTTGCCGTCCTTCGCCGTGGCTCGCGTGTCTTCAAACTTTCCATCAACACTCCAGCCTGGCTCGGCAGGCAAAACGAGCTGCAGTTCGCCAATCAGGCTCGTGTGCGTGCCGTGGCTGCCGTCGAAGGCGATGCCTTTCCAGTCCACAAACGCTCCCGTGCTCGCCGCGGCCACCCGCATCGTGTCGTGATCGTAAACCATCCACGCACGGCCTTTCGTCACGCCTCCGGGACCGTCGTCGAGGCGGATGGCGATGCCTTTTTGGGCGATATTGCCCGTCGCGACCTCCAGCGTCCAAAACAGCGCATTTCCGAGTTCCATGCGTTGATACGGCGGCAGTGTGGTGTTGATCTTTTCAGCTTCACCGCGTGCGAGGCCGCGTGGCAGCGCGGCGAGGTCGATGTCCTTCAACTGCGATGGATTGTGCGGACGCAGGAAGGTCTCACGGATGTATTGGATAACCGCGTATTTCTGCGCCGTGGTGTATTGCGGCTGCGGCACCATCTGGCCGAAACCCTTCGTGAGCGTGAGATACATCGAATACGGATCGCTGCCGTTCTTGAACTGACCTTCGGCAAAGCGCAGCGCCGTGGGAAGCGATCCTGGCTGTTCCTTCGTGCCGTGGCAGACGACGCAGAGCGTTTTGTAGATCGTCGCGCCTTCTTCGAGCGTCTTCGCGTTCCATCCAGCCACGATCTCCGCGTGATCACTGCGCTCCAGCGCCTGCACCCAGCCGCTGCCGCCTTCGATAACCGGTTTGCCGCTCGCCTTTGGCGTGTGCGTGAAGTCCGGCGTGTTCGCGCCCGCGCCGCCGTCTTTGAAGAGCGACGCGATCTCGCCTTTTGGCAGCGCACGTTTCCAGACCTTCACGACGCTGATTTTGCCGTTGGTGAAGTCGCCACCGAAGTTCGGCGCGGCTCGCCCCACTTTGAAAACATGCCGTTGGTCATCCGGCTTCGTGAAGTTGGCCTTCTCCGCGATCTCTGTGCCATCGAGCCACAGCTTCGCGGTGCCGCCGCTGAGACTCAGCACAGCCGTGTGCGGCCTGCCATCGTTCACCTTCGCGCTGGCGTTGAGCGCGCCGAGCCAGCCGATGTCATACACGAGCCTGCCACCGCGAATGAAGAGCGCCTTCGCATCCGGCGACCACTTGCCTGAATGTGCGCACATGGAGAACAACGTGCCTTCACCATTCGACTCAAACTGCACCATCGCCGTGAAGTCCGCGCCCAGATCAAGCCCCGCGTTCGGGAATTTTTGCGAAGCCGTTTCCGCCAACGCCGGCACATCCTCCGGTCCGCGCACGAGTTTCCCGCCGCTCCACACACGCAGCACCGGCGCACCATCCACCGGATGCTCCACGGCGATGTCGTGTGAGCCTTTGGCATCGAGCGAAAGCGTCAGTTCATCGCCAAGCTTTACTTTGGCCGCTCCGTCGAGATGCAGGCGATAGTTCACCGGCCACTCGGGTGCATTGAGGGGCAATGTTTCGCGCGGTGCGTCCGCGTGGGCGGCAGATTGAAGGGCGAGGAAGGCTAGCAGGAGCTTCATGAGTATGTGCATGATGCGGGTTTCGCGTCTGGCATGAAGCGTCATGCGATGAGCTCCTTCACGACGCGGCTGCCGGGTTTCGTAACGTTACTGAGGCGCTGGTTGATGCCGGAGACCGGGTAGGTGAAGCGCAGGTGATCGAAGCCGAGGAGGTGCAACAGAGTCGCGTGAAAATCATGAGGCGAAACTTTGTCCACTGCGGCTTCGTAGCCGAGATCATCGGTCGCGCCATGCGTGTAGCCGGGCTTTGCACCACCACCGGCCATCCAGAGGGTGAAGGCCCCGGGATTGTGATCGCGGCCGGCCCATTCCATCTTTTTGCCGCCACGATTCTCCTGCATGGGCGTGCGGCCAAACTCGCCGCCCCACACGACGAGGGTGTCCTCCAGCAGGCCGCGTTGTTTAAGATCTACGATGAGAGCGGCGAGCGCCTGGTCCACGCTGGCGACCTTGTCTTTGAAGCCGGCGTTGAGCGCGGTGTCCTTGCTAGCTCCGTGGCTGTCCCAGCCCCAGTCGAAGAGCTGAATGAAGCGCACGCCGCGCTCGGCGAGCCGTCGGGCGAGGAGGCAGTTGTTGGCGAAGGATTCCTTGCCGGGCTCGGTGCCGTAGAGCCGATGGATGTGCTCTGGCTCGGATTGGATGTTAAAGGCATCCGTGGCGCTGGATTGCATGCGGAAGGCCATCTCGTATTGGGCGATGCGGGTGAGCGTTTCGGGATCGCCCACATCCTCGGCGGTGCGCTGGTTCAGCTCAGCGAGGGCATCGAGCGTGAGGCGGCGCTGGGAGCGGCTGATGCCTTCGGGATTGGAGATGAAGAGCACGGGATCACCCTGAGAGCGGCATTGCACGCCCTGATAGACGCTGGGGAGAAAGCCGCTGCCCCACACGCTTTTGCCAGCATCGGGGTTCTTGCCGCCGCTGGTCAGCACGATGAAGCCGGGCAGGTTTTGATTCTCCGTGCCTAGGCCATAGGTGGACCACGCCCCCGCGCTGGGCAGACCGGGATTCTGGCTGCCGGTGTGCATGAGCAACTGCGCGGGTCCATGATTGAACTGGTCCGTGTGCATGGACTTGATGAAGCAGAGGTCATCGGCCACTCCCGCGAGATGTGGCAGCAGTTCCGAGAGCCATTGGCCGCTCTGGCCGTGCTGTTTGAAGGTAAACTGCGGCCCCAGCATCTTCGGCACGCCTTGGATGAAGGCGAACTGCTTGCCCGCGAGCAGCGAGGCGGGGCAGTCCTTGCCATCGAGCTTCTGTAACACGGGCTTGTAGTCGAAGAGTTCAAGCTGGCTCGGTGCGCCGGCCATGTGCAGGTAGATCACGCGTTTCGCCCGGGCTTTGAAATGTCCTGCCGCTGGCAGCAGCGGATGCGCGGGGTCTTGGTGCAAAGGGCCGCTGGCTCCCCAGGCACGGTCTGCGGTGGTGGCGAGCCACAGCGCTCCGAGGCCGCTGCCGCAGTCACGCAGGAAATGGCGGCGCGTGTGGTGATGCAGAAGGGATGTCGTGGTGGTCATGGCGCGTGCGATGGATGGGGGTTCGATCAGCGGACCAGCGCGGAGTCCATGTTGAGCAGGGTGTTCGCGACGAGCGTCATGGCTTTCGGTTCATCGGTGCCCGGCTCGGCGAGAGCGCGGTCGTGCAGATTCACCAGGGTATCGATCATGGCCGGAGGCGGTGGCGTGAGAGTGAGCAACCGACAGCCATGAGCGACCTGGTCCCGCACGGTTTTGCCCTGCTTCATCATGTTCTTCGCGAGCGCGTCCGCCATCTCGATGAAGGCGGGATCATTCAGCGTCACGAGTGCCTGCAGTGGCGTGTTCGTGGGGATGCGCCGGGCGGTGCAGGCATCCCGCATGGGAGCGTCAAAGGTGAGAAATCCCGGGTAGCCGCTTGTGCGCTTGCAATACGTGTAAATGGCGCGGCGGTAGCGGTCGTCGCCCTCGGAGGTCTCCCACTTGGCACCGTTGTAAACTGTGCTCCACACACCCTCGGGCTGCGGCGGATACACAGGTGCGCCGAAGAGCTTCGGTGCAAGCAAACCGGAGACTTGGAGCGCCTGATCGCGCACCATTTCGGCGGTGAGCCGCGTGCGTGGTCCGCGGGCAAGAAGGACGTTCAACGGGTCACGCTCGATGTGCGTCTTCGTGGCCTTGCAGGTCTGACCATAGGTGGCCGACAGCACGACTTCGCGCAGGAAAGACTTCACCGACCAGCGGTGATGCTTCATCAGCCGCAGTGCCAGATGATCCAGCAGTTCAAGATGGCTCGGACGTTCGCCCGAGGTGCCGAAGTCCTCCAGCGTGGGCACGATGCCCCGGCCAAACAACTCAGCCCACAGACGGTTTGCCAGCACACGGGCCGTCAGCGTGTTTTGCTCACTGACCAGCCAGCGAGCCATGTCCAGACGGGTCAATGCCATCGTTTTTTCTGGAGGACGAGATACGAGGGGAATGCCCGGCTGAACGAGAGCATCCAGGCTGGCACGATTGCCGCGCACAAAGATGCGCGTGGCCCGTTGGGCGGCGGCGGTGCGCTCAACGAGCACCGGCACCTTCACGCCGCCGAGTTTCTTCAGCTTGTCGCGCAGCTCGTTCAGTCTCGCCACGCGTGACTGCCTTTCCTTGTTCTCCGTCAGTTGGACCCAACGCGCATCATGACTGGTGGACCAGATGAAACGGCGCAGCGGCACGCCTTGGAAGCCGCTGTTGGCACCGGCGCTCTGCTCCATGAAAAGTTTGAGCGTGGCTCCCTGCACGGGTTTCAGTGGAGCGTCCAGAGTGACCACACACCAGCGTGCTCCCGTCTGGACCGGATAACTGCCAAACCCGTCCTTGTCGGCGCTCAGCATCGACTGCGGATCATACGGCCCCGCGAGGTAATCCGCGAAAACCTCACGCAGCTTGATCGCCTCATGCCGTCCATCCGGCGTCACCTGGTAGAGCGCCAGTTGCGAGAGCACCGCGCCGCGCTCAGGCGTCTTCTTCGGGTCATCCGAGTCTGGAAGGATCTGCAAACGCAGCGCCGTCACGGCCTCGCGCGTCGGCATGGTCAGCGAGTAAACCACACCCACCGGCAAGGTCCCGCTGCCAACAACCAGCCCTTGATCACCGATGGTGAGTTGGGCCTCGGGCATGACCACCGGCTTGTTGGATGCCGTGATCTGGCCTTCCTTGTTCACCACCGGCATGGCCATGCCCAGGGTGGCCTGCTGCGGAGACCATGTCTTCCATTCGGGCTGGCTCTGTGCGGCGATGCGAACTCCGTCGGCATTCAATGACTCGCGAAGAGCCGTTTGTTCCCGATGCAATCGAGCCGCCTCATCCCGCTGCTTTGCCTCCTGGGGAAAGCTCAGGCGCGGGAAGTCATCGTTCAAATCGGTGTCCTCGGTGTTGTTGAAGAACGCGGCAAACCGATAGTAGTCCTCGTGCGGAAACGGGTCATACGGATGCGAGTGGCACTGCACACAGCCGAAGGTCGTGGCCTGCCAGGTCGTCCATGTCGTGTTCACGCGGTCCAGCACCGCCGCCGTGCGGAACTCCTCATCATCCGTGCCGCCCTCCGTGTTGTTTTGCGTGTTCCGGTGGAAAGCTGTGGCCAGGAGGTCATCGCCGGAGGCCTCCGGCAAAAGATCGCCAGCCAGTTGTTTGATGGTGAACTGGTCAAACGGCATGTCCGCGTTGAACGCGCGAATCACCCAGTCGCGCCACGGCCAGATATCGCGATGCGGGTCCTTTTCAAAGCCGAAGGTGTCCGAGTAACGCGCCAAGTCCAGCCACACCGAGGCCCAGCGTTCACCAAAGTGCTCTGACTTCAGCAAATGCTCTACCACCCGCTCCTTTGCCGCAGACATATCTTTATTGCTGTCTGCCACAAAGGCATCGAAATCGGCCAACGACGGCGGCAGGCCCGTCAGATCCAGCGTCACCCGCCTCAGCCACTCGGCAGCATCCGCCGCCGCCGAGGGCTTCATACCTTCCGCCTCCAGCCGGGCCAGCACCCAGGCATCCATGCGTGAGCGCGGCCAGTCAGCCTGCTTCAGCGCTGGCGGCGTGGCTTCCACTGGCGGCACAAAGGCCCAATGCTCGCTCCACGTCGCCCCCTGCTCGATCCACCTCGTCAGCAGCGCGATCTCCGCCTCTGACAAACGCGGCCCATGATCCGGCTTCGGCATCACTTCGTCAGGATCTGTGGAAGTCACGCGCTTGATCAGTTCCGACGCTGCGGGCTTGCTAGGCACGATCGCACGCTCCCCTGACTTGCCCACCGCCATGGCCTTGTCCCGATACACGAAAGAAATCCCGCCCGCAGCCTTCACACCGCCATGGCAGGCCGTGCAATGCCTGCTGAACAGCGGACGAATGTCGCGATTGAACGACACCTCCGCCGCCCGCAAGAACAGCGGAGAAAACAAAAGCAAACCGAGAACAAACTTCATTGAGACAACAATACCGCAGAGACGGGTCAGGTTACGAACAAACTGGCTTTCCGCGCTACCGCACAAGCAGCGCATCTGCCTTCGCGCACTCGCCAGCCTGGAAGAGCGGTGCGAGATCAGGCACATCGCTGAGTTTGCGATGCTGGATGTTGATGTCGGCTTTGTCGGCGGGGATGGCGTAGCCGAGGAGTTGCCACGATTTGGTGCGCGTTTGGTGGGTGAGGTATTGATGACGGTTCTCGAGTTTGGCGTGTTTTTCGTGGTCGGCGGGATACGGATTCGCGAAGGGCAGCTTGCGACATTGCAGCGCGGGATCGGTGGTGAGGATGTATTCGTTGGTGCCGCCGTCTTGCAGGAGGAAAACGGGCTTCGAGTGCCTCACGGGGCGCGCGTAAAGCTGGCAGACGGGTTGCGCGTCGGGCGTGGGTTTTTCCAGCGTGGGCTGCGGAGGGGTCTTGTCGGCGCGTTTGATGTAAAGCGGCAGCAGCGGCGTGTCGCTCTCCTTGAACTCGACGGGACGCAGCTCGGTGAAGGATTCGAGTTTGCGTCCTGCTTCGGCCACTTCCTGAAGCGTGCCGATGGCCATGTAATGCGACGGAAGAAGCAGTCGCCGGGCTTGATGAGCACACGGTTGTCCAAGTTGATGACGGTGTAGTCGCGCTCCTTGCCGCGAGAATCGCCCGCGCCATACACAGTGGCGGAGCGCTGCCAGCGCGGCTTTCCAGTGATGATAGCAGGCGTGCGTTGTGCGATCAATGCGGATCTCGACCAAAGACGAGGCCCAGCGCGTAGGATGATGGTTAGCGGCATTCTGTGTGGCTGCCGCCCAACACGCCAGTGTCCATGATGGGGCCATACACATCCTTTGCCTGGAGATTGAAGGGCGTGCGGAAGCGATAGCTGCCATCGGGATTCGACAGCACCAGCTCGGGAAATACGGAGGTGCGCACACCGCCCCACATCGTGGCCCAGCTCTGATACTCGAATGTGCCGAAGTTGTAGCAAAGATGGTTCAGTTCGATGACGCCGCCGCCGATGTCGCGGAACTGCACGACGAAGATCACGTCGCTGCGATTGACGCTGATCGTGGGGCAGAGTCCCCAGTTGATCATCGTGTAAGTGCGCGCCTTTTCATCCCAACCCGAGGCGAGCAGCGGGCAGTAGAAGGGTCTGTCTGGCGTGTGCTGTTGCTTGCGTCCCATATATAACCCCGATTGATGGACGAAGGAGTTCACCTCATCGCGAATCGCGCCGGGACCTTTGTCGAGGTCGTAGTCCACCGCTTCATCACTGAAGAGCACCATCTGCCAGGCCTCGTCATTGAAGGGCGACATCAGCCGCTGCGGCGGCATCGCCTCGCCAAACGAGCTGACAATGGAGTAGATCTGCCCGCCGCGACCAATACGCATCTCCCAGCTCCGCTCATCGGTGGACTGATGCATGAGATAGGCGTGAAACACGGGCCGCTCTTCAACACCCTCGATCCAGCGCGACGGGAAGTGCTGGTTCGGCGCGAACTGCTTCGAGACGACAAACTCGCTCGGCTTCGTGAGGAACGTAGGCGCTTTCGACTTTGGGAAAAGATCGAGCAAAGGCGCGTCGTCAGCATGCAGCGCAGCGCATGACGAGAACAGAAGAAGTGCGGAGAGGATGGATGGACGTTTTGTCGGCATTGCGGTGCTGTGACTTATTTCTTCGTGCGCTCCGCTGAGAACACATCGCCGCTCGGCTTTTCTGGCAGTGTGGCCTTCCACGCGTCGAGCTTGGCGATGAGTTCCTTCACGATCTCGGGCATTTCCGTCGCGAGGTCGTTGGTTTCGAGCGCATCAGCGGCGATGTCGTAGAGTTCCACGCGCTTGGCGTCCGTTGTGGTCAGCAGCTTCCATTGCTGATCCACCACGGCGTAGTTCGCCCAGTGGAACTCGGAATCTTTGCCGCTGCCCATCTTCCAGAACAACGGCTTGGTGCGCGTCGCGCTCGCCTTGCCCTTCAAGACCTCGACCTGGCTGATGCCGTCAGGCTTGTAGCCATCAGGCAGAGTTGCACCGGCGAGTTCGCAGAAGGTTGGGAGCAGATCGACGGCGGAAATGAGCGAGGCGTTGTCGAGTTTGCCCGCGGGGACTTTACCCGGCCAGCGCGCGATGAAGGGCACGTTGATGCCGCCTTCGAACAGCGCCGCTTTGTAGCCCTTGCGACCGGCGGTGATGCCTTTGGAGGCCGCGATGCCCCAGCCCGCGCCGGTGGCGGTGTCGTATTGCAGATCGAGCGGAGTCGGCTTCGTCGCCCGCGCCGGTCCGTTGTCAGAGCTGAAAATGACCAGTGTGCTTTCCGAGAGCTTCAGCCGGTCGAGCGCGGCGAGCACTTCACCGATGCGGTCATCCGCATGAGAAATCACCGAGGCGTAGATTTGATCCTCGCGGCTCTTCATCTCGCGGAAACGCCATTCGTATTTCGGCACCGTGTGGAAGGGCGTGTGCGGCTCGTGCATCCAGAGGTTGATGAAGAAAGGCTTCTTCGCCGCTGCGCTCTTCTCGATGAAGGCGATGGCGTGCCGCGCATCCTCATGCACGGGCATCTGCTCGCCCGCGCAGTTGAACGCGCCGTATTCGTCGTAGCCATACGCGGCGGGCGTGGGCGAATCGGGAATCATGTCGTTGCCGAGATGCCATTTGCCGAAATGCGCCGTCGCATAGCCCGCGCTCGCGAGCATGCGCGGTAGCGTGGGCGCGGAAGTGGCCAGCCAGTCCGGCATATTGCGCTGGGCGTTGTTTTTCGGCCACGCAAAGTGGCCATCAATGTTGTAGCGCGCTGGGAAGTGTCCCGTCATCACCGCCGTGCGGCTCGGCGAACACACGCCGCTGGCGACGGTGAAGCGCGTGAAGTCCGTGCCCTCCTTCGCTAGCCGGTCAAGGTTCGGCGTCTTCACATACGGATGCCCGTGGCACGACAAATCGCCCCAGCCCCAGTCATCGGCGAAGATGAAGACGATGTTGGGTTTGGGCGCGCTCGTTGTGTTCGTTTCCTTGGCAGGCTGGGCCATTGCAGGCCAAGCCAGCAGAGCGAGCAGGGCTGGCATTATGAATCGTTTCATGGTCAAATTTTTCATCGCTGTTCTTTCTGCGCGGGAATTGAGCGGGGTCGGATCCATCTGCATCTCAATCACGAAATTCAAACCCATCATCAATCTCCGCCACCTTGCCCTCTGCGTAGATGCCGATTCATGTTTCATTGGTTTCAACTGATTGGAATTTGGTTTTTGGTCTCCAAGGTGCGGAGTTGACGCTATGCGGTTACGGAGGATCTGGAGATCCGCCTCGGCTGTTGGTAAGGAAGATCAATCACGAACCTCGACGCGGTTCCCTGTTGAATGGTAAACGAGCGTGAAGCCGGATCCGCCAGAGAGGGGGAATGCGCGGTTCAGCTCCACGACAAACCCATCCCGGGAATTCGACGAGCTTCGAGGCTGCCCCAGCACAGTTGATGGGGCGGCGGTGTTGTCCGGGGCATTCCGTGCCTGTTCTTCGTATCGCTCGCGAGCTTCCTGGATTCTTCGCCTGAAGACAAGTTCTTCAATCTGGAAGGGGATCTCGACCACCGACACGCCGACCAGCACGGCCAGCAGGATGATCCGCTGCTGGTTGCGCCGTTGCATGGCGAGAATCAGAAAGAGGTTGGTTCCGACGAGGGCGGCGATCAGGCCGATCCTTTGCGGCGGCAGGGCAACCTCCTCCCCGGTTCCTTCCGTGTTCAGTGCAGATGACAGATCGATCCGTCCTTCGGTCTCTACCCCGCCGAACTGAAGGGAAAGGCAGATCAAAACAGCAATCCCTGCCGGAATCAGTCCAAACAGCCAGTTTTTCCTCCAGATGATCCCAGGCCACACGAGAAGAATCAGTGGCATGTGAAGCAACGCGATGAAGACGACCGCCTCCAGCCCGGCCCATCCATAGCTGCCTCCCCGGAGGAACAAGATCATCGCCATTACCCAGAGCATCATGCCGCCGGCGGCGATGTAACGGATCGTGTTGATCACGCTGCTTTGCATAGGTGTGGCTGCGGGCCCATGGGTTCGTGCCAGCTCCTGTGAGTCTCCGAGCTCCGCCAGGGCGAGATCGACCGCCTCAGCCGGGGATTTTCCCGCGGACTGGTGTCGGTTGATGTGGGCGGCCAAGTCGGCGCGGATCTCTGCGATGATTTCGTCACGGCTTCCGCCAGGGTGCCGTAGCGCCTGAGCGAAGCTACGGAGGAATTCCTCGATGCGATGGGTGTGTGGGGCATTCATGGCTGGAGTCTTCCAGGATGTTCAGTTGGTGTTAGCGCGAGTGACGTTGGTTCAGTTCTTCGACAGTTCGTAGCTCTTGTCCGTGGCACGACAAATCGCCCCAGCCCCAGTCGTCGGCGAAGATGAAGACGATGTTGGGCTTCGGTGTGTCTGCAGCGTGCAGTGTGGCCAGCGGCGCAAGCAGCAGGGCGGTGAAAAGTGTAAGAGTGGATTTCATCGTTTCGATGATGTGCTTTTCTCAGGCGTTTGCTTATTGGGTGAGAAATCCAGCACCAGTTCTTTGTGCCCTGGATAAGTAATCACTGCCTTGGAACTGCCATGCACCATCGAGAGATAAGGCGAGTCGAAGGTCTTCGGCGGATTGAGGTTTACTGTGATATCGTTGATACGCGGCGGCTGTGCACCCTTCGCCCAGTATTCAAACTTTTCCTTCGCGTTGGAAACGTAGGTTAGCTTGCCGTCTTGATATTCGAAGCGATTAGCCATCACAGATGTTTGGAAGTCCTCGAAGCTCTTGTAATCCTCAGTTCGGCCCATCTGAATGACGATGGGTGCCCACATGTCATTGAGTTCGAGAAACTGGCCTTTCGTCTCGGCGACTTCGCTCACTTTTGGGACGGCGTCCCAGGTGCTGTAAGAATAGCTTTTGTTGGTGATATGATAATCGCCGGCGGCTGGCCGGATCGCCGCGTAGGCGTCGCCGGCGCGGGTGAAGAACCAGCCCGACTTGTGCTCCACGCGGTTGTTCCAGAGCTCGCCATTGCTGATGTAAACACGCGTGCCGTCGCTCTCAAAATGTTTGCGACCGAATTTCGCGTTCGGGTCGCGCGCGATGATCGAGACTGCTTTGCCGGTGATGCCGCTGGTAGGGCGAACGGGATAAGAACCCGTTCCGATGACGACTATGCGGTTGAGATAGCCTGTTGCAAAGGTGGCTCCCATCATCGGCGTCAGAATCACATCGCTGATGTATTGCCGTTTGGGATCGCTCGTCAGGGTGCCGAGCGCGTAATCTGGCGTATAATAGACATCGCGTCGGAAATGGGAATCGCCATTCCTGTCCATGATGATGCGATCGTTTTTCATGTCGCCTCGATAGGTGGTGTAGGTCACTTCGACCCCGTCGCCACCGATCATCCCGGGGCGGCGGCTGGTGGTCTGATAGCAACCCCGATTCGCGTCCTGTGCGATGGCCACAACGATTGGCGGCGGACGATAGGCGCTGGTGAGAGAAGGCACGAGCGCCAGAGCTGTGTCCCCTTCATTGTTGTCATGCCATTGATAACAATAGAGAAGCCTGCGCGCCCAGAATGCCTGTCCGGTGTGAACCGGATGCCGCGTCGTCGCCATACCCGCACGCTCGCCGATGCGCGGCTCGAATTCCGCAGCCACCTCCGCCCAGAAAAGCGTCAGAAACTTGCCGGCCAACTCGCGCACCTCGGGATCGGCAGCGAGATCATAGAGGTCATACCAAACCCCGGTTGTGATCGCCGAGTAGGATGTGGGGTGCGCGATGTCCATGTCCGTCCCTTCATTCGGAAAGGTGTGGAAAAACGTCAGCCAAAACCGCTCCCAAGCGCGGCAATGGTTCTCAATTGTGTCACCCTCGAGCATTGCCTTGGGCCCATAACGCTCTGCCTGGCGCACGATCAGTAGAGCTAGATAATAGCCCCGCCACTTGTCCGTCATGCCGTTGTTGGGCAGGAGGAAGTGAGCCAGCTCGGCCTTGTCCACCGTCGCACGGGACATGCCCAACGGATATTTCGTCAGCGCACCCCACGCATTGTCCTCAATCGCCTCGCGGGCTTCCTTGGTCAGCAGCTTGCGTGTGCCTTCCAACAGATAGATGCGAAACAGCGCACTGGAGGAGAAGCCTCTCGGAAGCACTTTGCCACGATACACATGGAAAGGATTCGCGCAAAAGTCTAAAACCATGCGGTTCGCCTCTTCTAACTTCTCGTTTCTGAAAAAATGGAGAAGCGCCATGTGTTGCTTGAATCCGATGTTCTTTTCCGGCGACGGTCCGGGCCTAGCCTCGATTTCCCTGAGCACAGTGTCGCGGCGTTGCGTGAAGATGGCGTCGTTCGCCTCCGCCGCATCCGATCTGGTGAGGAAGGCAAACAAGAAGATCGACGTAAGTAGGATGGCGTGTTTCATGGGTAGTATGGATATTGGGAGAAAAGCGGTCACGCGCAGCGCGAGTGTGATGATGGCATTATGAATAGTTTCATGGTCAAATTTTTCATCGCTGTTCTTTCTGCGCGGGAATTGAGCGGGGTCGGATCCATCTGCATCTCAATCACGAAATTCAAACCCATCATCAATCTCCGCCACCTTGCCCTCTGCGTTGATGCCGATGATTCGCTTGCGATAGCTCTTGCCCGGAGGAGAAGCATCCGAGTAGCTGAGCATCTTGAGCGGCTGCGATTCTCGCACTGCCGTGGGCTTGCCAAACGACGCCTCGATTTCTGCAAACCCCTTTCACTTCAGCATCGCGATTTGAGCGTTCGATAGCTTGAGGAAGTTCAAGCCATCGCCGGCGGTGACCGTTGCACCCGCCGACAAGACCCCGACCTGCTTCGCGCTGACCACCTGGCCGAAGACTTCCTCGACGCGACCCGACCCATCGAATGCGAATACGGTGTAATCAACCTCGTCCTCCAGCCTGCCCTGCGACGAAAAGGCAGGCATCGGCCCGCTGGCGTAAGCCCAGTGTGTGCGGGGTCCGTTTGGAAACTTTTGCGCCGGGTTCCCGCCAATTGCTTGTCCTATGTGTGTGAGGCCCAGAATCTGGGTATCGTTTGTCCATGAAGACAACGGGGCTCCGAGAAGTTTCGTCACCGCAGCCTCATCGTCGCCCAGCTTGATGGAGTAAAACGCCTTGTCTGAATAGCCCGGAGCAAACCGGGTGCCCTCACCCGGACGCGGATCGGAGCCGGGGAGTGAGGGGGGCTGACTAGCGCTATATGATCGTGCGAAATGACCACGAGTATATCCTTCGTATAGTGGCAACGGTTCTGGTGTAGGCCGTATAAAAAGTTCAAGCTTCTTCATGGGCCAATAGAAAAAATCGAGAGCTCTATAGACCGGCAATTTTTTGGAAAACTCGACACCTCTGTATGCGACATCGGTATCCTGAATCATTCGAACAGAATCAACGTGATTGTTCCAACATATACGATAAACACAAGTGCCACAAAAACGGAATATTCCATATGAGATAGCATATGCTAAAATGAGAGCAATGACCTGCCGTTGCTTGAGTGTGATGATGGTTTTCATGGATTGTTGTTAGGTTGGCTGGCGAAGTTGAAGAGGTAGAGCACCACGCCAGCGTGGCAGCTATACCACCATTGGTTGTATTGGAACCCGACCACGATGCGGTTGTCGGGCTGGAGGTAATAGGTGATGTAGTTCGCCGTCTGGATGGCGCGCTGTCGCATCGCGTCATCACCGGTGGCCTGGGCGAGATCAAGCAGCATGGAAGCCCAGTTGAGGCTGTGAATGCCCATGACGACATTGCACTGGAGTTGTTCGCGGATGCCTTCGGCGGGTTCGAAGCCCTCGATTCTGTCCAGGAACGTCTTCTCCACCCAGGCGTTCAGGTCTTTCGCCATTTCGAGGTAACCGTTGCTGTCGGTCCGGTTGGCCAACAGATACCGGATCGTGTCGAGGCAATCGTAGTTGGTGCGGCCCGACGGGCTGGGCGGGATATCCTCGTAGAAGCCGCGGAAGTCCTTGGTCTTGATCGGCCCGTTGAGCAGCCAGTTCCAAGTCAGATCGCGGTGCGATTTAAATCGCTGGTTGCTGTTCGCCTTGTCCAGCGCCTCGAAGAGTCGCACCGCATAAATCACGCTGCTGGTGTATTCCTCGATCACCTTTTCGGTTTTTGGATCGACCCGGAACGGCCAGGTGCCGTTCGGTCGCTGCCGCTTGGCCAGCGTCTCGCCAATCGCTTGCGCGGCCTTGAGAAACCTCGCTTCGCCGCAGGCTTGATGAAGATCGAGGTAGGCCAGCGCCATGATGGCCGCCTTGTCCGGCATCAGGCCGGTTTTGTCCTTAAAACCGCCCGGCTTCTTCTCCTGAAAGGTGCTCCACGGCAGATTGGCGTAGGGCCAGTCGCCGGGCGTGCTGTGGGCAATGCCCCAATCCGCCAGCTTGATCGCCGCATCGAGCGCACGTTCGTCTTTGGCGTGGTTTCGATAGCCAAGGAAGGTCCTGATCAGCAGCGCGTGGTGAAAGGCTGGGTAGGACACGAAACGATCGACGGCTTGAGGAAATGGCGAGCCGTTCTGCTGAAGGTTCGAGTAATAAACCCACGGCATCTGCAAGTTGCCCATTTCGTCAGTGATGGACTCTTTCGATCCCTTGAACCACTTCAGGTGATCGGCAAGCAGGAACGTCATGCCGCGCCGGATCGTCTCATCATAAGACTGGAGCGCCAGCAATCTGCCGTGGGCATCGCGCTTGACCGGGGCCACGGTCATCATGGTTTTCCAGTCCACCTCCTGTGGAGGTTCGGCGCTGAGACACGGCGAAACGAGTGCGAAGGAACCGGCGGCGCGAAGCGCGAGTATGATGATGGTTTTCATGCGATTGCTTGCCGCAGTTGGCGTTTCATCGGCGTTGGTTTTCACCTCGCGCCTTTCGGCTTTTGAATGGTGATTCGGTTCGCCGAATCCTCGACTTTGATCCGGGAAGAGAGCCAGGCGTTGGGTGACGCTGGCGCGCTCACGCTGAAAGTGTTGCTTCCATGCGTGGCCTCCAGTTTGCCCTCAGCAGTTACCGGCAGGTCCTTCACGAACTTCCAATTGGCGTCATACACCTTCGCATTCGAGCCTCCGGCATACACGAGATAATGGTTGTAAGGGATGGTGCCGTTCACGGCGGCCTTGATGCCATTGAGGGTCAGGCCAGGATCAATCAGGCCTGTGTTCCGATCTTCCCTGAGTGCCTGCACATCGAGAATCTTTACCTCGGCTTTCTTTCCAGCCGGGACCTTGTGCAGAACGGCCCCCACTCGATCCACCTTTTCGTATCCGAAAGCGGTGATGGTTTTATACGCGTCATACCCGTAGCGGTTGTTGCAGACCTCCCCATTGGGAATCTCGATGGTTCGCTTGCCAGTGAAGTTGATGTCGATCGCATAGACGCGGGGGAAACTGGTTCCGAGCGTCACAAACAGCACCGCTCCACTGCCATCTCCCTCCACGGTCACCGCCAGTCCGCGGCTGCCAGACATGTCCACCGTTTTGGAGTGGCCGAGCGATTGAAGTAACCAATGCGCCCTCGGGTAGTCTCGCGCCGTCCCGTAATAGTAAACGTAGTCCTCTTTGGAGCGGGTGTTATCAAAGGACAAGGTGAGCTTGCCATCATCGAAGCCCAATCGCTGGGCGACGCCTTTCGGATTCACCATGTCGCCAGCTTTCTTCGGCATGAAGGCGAGGTTTTCCTGCGCGGTTGCGGACATGCCGGCCATCACGTGCAACTCCACCACGGGTGCCTGGCTCACGTAAGGGTTATGCAGGTCATTGAGGCCTTCGCCATTGGCCTTGAGGAATTGCCGCGGGCCGACATCCGGGCGCTCGGCGATGCGCTGCCAACCGGCATCAATGCCTTCGCGTCGCATGATGCGCGTGCGCGTGACCTGCCATTGGTCGGCAGTCTCGGACGCCACGAAGACATCACTCATGAAGGGCGGCTCCACCCGCTTTTTCCTGGAATCAATCAGCGCCTTTTGCGCATCGCTCATGTAGGGCTTCATCTCGGACCAGAGCTTGAACGCCTTCAACGCCTCATCCCAAATCCCCACTTCCTCGGCGTCTTCCACAGAGATGCCCCGGTGGTTTCCGCGGACGCTCATGTCCTTGGACCAGACGCCTCGATTGATGCTGTGATTGGCGTCGTCCATGCTGCTGGCAAGCATGGCGATTTCCGAGGGGACGATCGTCATCGAGCTTTCCCGGCCTCCATCAAAGAGGCTCTGCACCGCTTTGAATTGGTATTCAAAATTGCCGAAGAGCGGAATGCCCATGGAGGAGCCACTCATCGTCGGATGATCCATGTGCTCGTAAACGATCTGCGTGGTCTTGCGCAGTCCCCAGGTGCCCAGCGGCTCGCTCCAACCCGCCCCGTCGTAATTGGACGGCCCCTGAAACACATTCAAGATCGCGGCATAATCCTTGGCCATCTCCTCGTTCATCGGTGAGCGAGGATCGGGAACGAGCCAGCCCTTGGTGCCCATGACGATGAAATCCACCGCATCTCCCGCCTTGGCAGCAGATGGAGCGGAGCCGGGATGAGGTTTGCCTAGCTCGATCTTCCACAGATTGTCCGCCGTGACAGTCGCCGTGTATTCATACAGCGTGTTCTTCACACGGATGGCGTTGTCATTGGTCTCGAAGTAAGGCGCGAAGGTGGCGCCATAACCACTGTTGGCCTTCCCCCACGGCGGCGGAATAATGTAGGGTGGCATCCCCGGCTTCATGCCCGGATAGAACTCGTAATTCGGTTTCACGACGATGGACTTTTGACCTGCTGCAAAATCGCTGACCAATGTGCCGCGAGCCGACTTCGCCAATCCATCCGGCAAGACGGTGCGTCCGTATTTCTTGTCCGTGGCGAGGAAGATCGCCCCGAATCCATGCAGCTTGATCTTAATGCCACGAGCGCGGCAATACTCCCGCCATTGGATCACATCCTCCACGCCCTTGGGGAAAAGCTCCCGACTCGGCAAGCCGACCGAATCTCCCTGCCAGTCGAAGTTGTGGAGATAGAGCCGGTTGATGCCGTCCTTCGCAGCGAGGTCGGTCAGCTTGTATAGGTTCCTGGGATCGCCATTGGGGCTGATGGAAAACTCCCGCACCGGCTTGCGCATCTCGAAGGACCAGCGAGCCATCCATGCCTGCGCATCGGCGCGGGTCCAACTTTTGAGCTGGGCACGATTCGGCCTCGGTAGCGAAGGCTCTGCCGCCCAAACATCAAGCAGGATGTCATCGTGCTCTGTATCGCCGACAAAGCCGTAGACCGCGACGGCTCCCTGCGGTTGCGGACGGTCGGTCGTCTGGGCCCATTGCGGATAGGGCCAGCAGAAAGTGACGCCGTCCTCGATGGTGAAAGGTGATCGTGTGGCCAGTTCCGACATCGGGTTGAGCAGCAGCGTATGAAGCTGCCAGCCGTCGTCCTGCTCCGCAGTCCGGATATCAAACTCCACACGATGCCCCGGCCAGTCATTGTTCAAACCGCCTGTTTTTGGGTCATTGGAAACGTGAACTAACTCGAACGTAAAGTAGCGATCCTTAGCGGTGATGGCGACCTTGACTTCAAAAGTCCCCTCGGATGACCAGAGCAACAGCTCGTTGGGACCCACCTTCGCCATGTTGTCGAGGGCGATGCGCGTGCCGTCTTTCATGCTTTTGCCAGTCGTCCAATGGTAGATGGACCAGCCTGACGAGCCCGGCTCGGACACCAGCTTGCCATCGCGATTCAGGCTCACCTTTCCATCCGGGGCGATGGTGAGCGCCATGGACTTGTTGGCGAAGGTGACCGGCTCGGCAGAGCGCTGTCTTTCCGCCGACATCGCTGTAGAGCCAAGCAGGACGCACAACAAGGCTACGAAAAGTTTGGAAAGACGAGTCTTGGTCGGTGCGGTTCTCGGTTGGAGTTCAGTCATGCTGTAAATTGGTTTGAGAAGAGTTCAGTGCTTGGCGCTGCGGTCGAGGTGTTGCCTCATGAATGCGGCCGTCTTCGCGATGATGTCGTCGAGCGACGGGTGGAGCGGGCCGCCGGTTTCCTTCCAGTTGTGCGCGGAGTTTTCGACGATGAGGATTTCCACGGGAGCCAGCGCTGCCAGCATGCGGATGAATGGCAATGGTGACTTCATTTGGATGTGCCGGTGTAAGTTTGCAGATAGGCCGCAAGGTCGGCCAGGTCCTGGGCGGTGAAACCGAGCTGGTCGGCGGAAAGCATGAGCGATTTGCCACGCAGTTGTCGGGTGGCCTTGATGCGATCGGCGGGAATGAGCTGCGACACGCCGCCCATGGAATCGATCATCATGGGATCACCGTTGCTGCGTGCGATGCCGTCGATCCGACCGCCATCCTTGAGGGTGACCTGCGTCCATTCGTAACCGTGGGCGACGCCTGCGGAGGGATCACGAACGGCGGTGAAGAAGGCCTCCATACCTTGATCCTTCACCCAGCCGGCGAGATCAGGGCCGAACTCTACGCCTGTGCCATTGATGCGATGGCACATGATGCAGCGGGCGGCTTGCGCCTGGCCGCGCACAGCGTCGCCCTTGAGCTTCGCCAGTTCCGAAGGCGCGGGCAGCGTGGATTTTGCGGGCACGTCCGGCATGGAGACGGGCTGGAGGACGATCTTGTCGGGATCGTAAACGCCACGCTCCTTGAGCAGGTCGCGCGTGACGATTTCCTTCCACCGGTCTGGACCGCGATTGAACAACCACCACTTCGCTTGCAGGGCCAATGAAGCATCCTTGCCTGCGGCGATGTCCACGAGCGCCAAGACGGCTGCTTTGTTGCCGATGAAGGCGAGTGTGTCGAAAGCAAGACGACGCTCGTCCTCTGGCAGCGATGCGGCGCGGACGCGCTCGATCAAGGCGGGCACTGCGGCGGGAGCGAGCAGCCGCCAGGTGATGCGGGCGAAGGCCGGCGACCACTTCATCGGCTCTGGCTGCGACTTCGCGAGCGTGGTCCACACATCGGCCTCGATGCCGTCCGCCGCCATGCCGCAGGCTTCCAATAGTGTGCGATCAGTGGCGTCCGTGAACTTGCTGCAGAGCTGGACAACCAACTCTTGCTTGTCCGCGCCCTTGATGTCGCGGAGCGGGATGGCGATCTCGCGGCGCACGGCGGCACTCGGATCGGCGATGAGTTCGCGAATCATCGGCAGCACATCTGCACCTGCATTGCGCAGGGCGCGGAAAGCGAGCAGACGCTGTTCGGCATCGGCGTGCTTCAGACGCTCGCGACAGAGCGCTGCACCTTTTTCACCGAGCAACGGCAGCAGCCACACAGCGCGTGCGCTGATCCAGCGATCCTTGTCGCCGAGCACCGCTTCCACCGCAGGCAACGATTTTGCACCAGCGGCCTTCAGCGCGTTGAACCCGGTGTTGCGCACATGCACGGTGGGGCTTTTCAACTGTGCGATCGCATCCGCGATGGCGTCGCCCGTTGGTTTCGCGATGACCGGTTTGAAACCGCGCGGCGCGATCCGGTAGATGGTGCCCGACATGCTTTCGTCCGTGTCGTTGTGCCCGCCCACGCCTTTGTCGAACCAATCGGCGACGTAGATGGCTCCATCCGCGCCTACCATGACATCGGAGGGACGAAAGAGCGGATCGTCGGGCGAGGCGAGGATCTCGGAACGCTTGCCCAGTTCCATCCCGGCCCCGCCGCCGAGCCCAGGCTGATAGCTGAAGATCACGCGCTGACGTGCTTCGGCACTGAGCAATGATCCCGCATACTTCGCCGGCAGCGCGCCATTTTCATAGAGCGCGATTCCCGTGGGCGAGCCGTTGCCATAGATGTCGCCCGCTGGAAGCGAGCCCGGATCTTCCTGCCGCCAGTGGGCAGTGGGAACTGTTTGCCCGGGGCGTTTGTCTGCCTGCCAGGTGCGACGTCCGTCCTTGGAAAAATAGCCGAGGTAGCCGCCTTCCATCAGCCAGGTGACGCGACACGCAGGCGGATCGTCATTGTCATTTTGAAACATGTCGCCGAATGACGACAGACACTCCTCGTAGCTGTTGCGGAACCCGTGGCCAACGATCTGCACGCCCGAGCCGTCCGGGTTGAAGCGCCCGATGGCGCCGCTCACCCAGACGCGACCGTCATCACTGGCCTGGCCGCCATACGCTTCTGGATTGTTGAACCACACGGGCCGGCCACCGCCTTTGTTGTAGTAGGGACCGCCGAGGCGAAATGTTTTGCCGCCCTTGTCGGTGATCAACGCGCCGGCGTTGCCCTGGTTGAAATACCACTTCCCATCCGGCCCGGCGATGACGGCATGCAGGCTGTGATCATGATTGCTCGCGTTGAAACCCGTAAGGACCTCCTCGCGCGTGTCCACTGCAGGATCAAACTTCAGATCGCGGTTCACATCCGTGTAAACAATGATGCTCGGCGGCTGCGCGACGACGATCTTGTTGTCGAACACACTCACGCCGAGCGGCGCGATGAGGCCCTTCTCCTGCACGAAGCAATGCGACTTATCCGCGCGGCCATCGCCGTCGCTGTCCTCCAGCACCACGATGCGATCCCCCTCGGCGCGACGCGTCTCGTGCTTGCGGTAGTTGACGCCCTCCGCCACCCAGATGCGACCCGCGGCGTCGGTGTCCATGTTCGTGGGATTGAAAAGCATCGGCGTCGTGGCCCAGACGGTGACCTCGAGATCGTCGGGCACTTTCAAATGCTCCACCGCTACTGCCTGCGGCACGATCTTCGCGGCATCGAACGGTGCGCTGAGGGCGTTCTGCTTGCGCTCGGCAGCGAGTGAGTGGGTGATCGCTGCGAAGGCGAGGCAAGTGATGGCGATGAGCTTTTGCATGGTGAACGGGATGTTGTGGTTCAAGTGTAGTCCGGTTGGTCATTCACTCTTCGCCTTCGTCTTCAGCTGCTCCTTGCTGATGCACTCGGGATTCGGCTTCTCGGGCAGCGTGGCTTTCCAATCCAGCGCGAGCTTCGAGAGACGCGCAATAATGTCAGGATGCTCCTTCGCCACGTCCTTCGCCTCGGCGCGGTCGTTGATGAGCTGGTGCAGTTCGACGCGCTTGGCATCTTCGGTCATCGTGAGTTTCCAGTCGCCATCGCGCACGGCGAGGCGCGGCCACCAATCGGGCTCCGGGTTGGGTCCGCGCCATTCCCAGTAGATGGGACGCGTGCGCGTGATGGGTTTGCCGTGGAAGGCATCGAGCAAATTTTCGCCATCGCCTTTGTAGTCCGCAGGCAAGCTCACTCCGGCAGCGGCGCAGAGCGTGGGCAGTAAGTCCACAGCGGTGACGACGGTCTTGTCGTTCTTCGCACCCGCTGGCGTTTGGCCGGGCCAGCGAACGATGAACGGCACGCGCACGCCACCCTCGAAAAGGCTGCGCTTTTTTCCGCGCAATCCGCCGCTGCTACCGACGCTGTAGAAGGTGTCGTAGCCCTGACTGCCGTCCGGAGCGGGGCGTCCGATCTTTTTCGCCGTGCCAGTGGACTCGGGACCGTTGTCGCTGGAGAAAAGCACGATTGTGTTGTCCTCCACCCCGGTTTCCTTCAGCGCAGCGAGCACCTTGCCGACATCATTGTCGCCATCGGTGATCACGGCGGCATAAACCTGCTTCTGCTCGTCGAGATGCTTCCATTTCTCCATGGACTCCTTCGTCGGCCGATGCGGCGTGTGGCTCTCGTGAATCCACACATTCACAAAGAACGGCCGCCCCTTGCTCTCGCGGATAAATCGCACCGCATTGTCCGCAGTCGCATCCGTCTTTGCCTGCGACTTCCCATCGCCCGGGCCATTGAAAACGGCGCTCTCATCAAAGCCATACTCCGCCGGTTGCGGTGCACCGGGTGCGCCAGTATTCGTGAGATGCCACTTGCCGAAATGCCCGGTGCGATAGCCCGCGCTTTTCAAAAACCGCGCCACCGTCGGAGCCTTCGGGTCCAGCCAGTCCGGCATGCCCCGCTCGACATTCACTCCCGGAGCAAAGTGCTGATGAATGCAAAACCGCGCCGGAACCATCCCCGTCATCGCCGCCGTGCGGCTCGGCGAGCACACGGGGTTGAGCACATTGAACTGCTGAAAGTCCGTCCCCTCGCTCGCGAGCCGGTCCAGGTTCGGCGTCTTCAACCACGGATGCCCATGACACGACAAATCTCCCCAGCCCCAGTCGTCGGCGAAGATGAAGACGATGTTTGGTTTCGAGGCATCAGAGGCACTAACAAGTGTGCAGGCGGCAAAGAGGACAATGTAGAGCAGGCGAGACATGGAATAGAATCGGGATGGTGGATGGGATGGCAGCGGCTTCGGTGCTCGGGCATTCACTCTTGTGCTACGCAGCGTTCACGCCTGTCACCGATCCTGGCACGACAAGCTTCTCCACCCGAACGGACAGAATGGTAAAGGCCCTGAGGGCAACGACGCGCATGATCTGTTCCGAGCTGTTGGTTGAGGTGGAATCGTTCATAATGATTGGCAAACGGTCTGGGTAGTGACAAGCACGAGGTCAGCGCCGACGACGGCGTAGCAGCAGTCCGGTAAGGCCGCTGACCAGAAGAAGAGCGCGACTGGGCTCGGGCACGATAACGATGACACCGCTGGTGGTGAAGCGGCTGAAGTCCCAGTAAAGGCCAGATCCAGTCAGATCAGGCAGGTCGAGATCGGTGCCTTCGTCGCCGTTGCCGATCAGATAACCGGAGTTGAACGTGAAGCCTGAGAAGTTGGGTGTCACCAGGTTTCCCCAATCGAGGAGGTTGAAGGCCATGCCCTGTACTGGCGTGAAACTGCTGCCGACAATTTGCAGACTACCGGTAGTGGTGAGGAAGTTGACGCCATAGCCCGTGCCGCTGGCGGGATCGTTAAAGACCAGCCGGTCATGGCCGCCCACCCCCGAGACGGCATCCACCCAGGCGTTGTAGCCCGCAGAGCCAAGAACGTTGCCGCCATAGGACGCATCGACGGTGCTTGCTGTGGTGATGCCGAGGATAACGCTGCCTTGGAGGCTGCTTGTGCTGCCGGAAGCGGAGGCGGGGGTGAAGGTCAGCGTGCCGTGGGAACTGTCTGCCGCGCTGTCGCCGGGCCGCAGCGTGGCGCCATTGTCGAGGGTGAAAGTCGTTCCGCGCACCACGCCGGTGCCGAGAATGGTGCTGCCAGTCTGCACCGTCACAGCGCCGGTCCCCGTGGTCCCTGTTCCGCTGCCGAGGATGACACTGCCCCCGCTGATGGTGGTGACGCCGGTGTAGGTGTTGGCACCTGTGAGAATCTGCGTGCCGTTGCCGGTCTTGGTGAGGGTCATTCCGGAGGCACCGTTGGCGATAATTCCGGAATAGCTCGGTGTCGCTCCCGTGCCGGGATTGAGGGTCAGCGCGGTGACGGTGCTGTAGCCGTTGGCGGCATTGAACAACGAGCTTAAATCCTTGTTTCCAGAGAGACCGCCCAGAGTAAGTGTGGTCACCGTGGTCTTCAGACCCGTGGTCGTGCTGCTGCTGGCGATGCTGTTGGTGGTGTCCAACGTGCTGTTTTGCAGAGCCAACGAGTTGCTCAAAGTAAGCATACCGCCACTCACAGTCGTGAGTCCCGTATAGGTATTGGCACCGGAGAGAATGAGCGTGCCGGTATTGGACTTCGTCAGGCCGCCGCCGGTGGAGCTGATGTCCTCCGTGAGCGCGGTCTGGATGGTCAGGGTGTTGCTGCCTGTGACGCTGATGTTTGCGCCGCCGGACTTCACCACGGTGCTGAAGGTGGCGCCGGCCACAGGCACAGCCGCCAGAGTGCTGAACGTCCCGTTCGCCACGAACGTGCCGCCGTCGAAGTTGATCGCGCTGGCACCGGTTCCAGTGGTGCCGTAGGTGATGTTATTGACCTGAATGGTTCCGCCGGCACTGCTGCTGGTGCTGAAATTGCCCACGTTCACGGTCGCGCTCGTGAAGTTCCGGCTACTGAGGCCGAACTGCAGCGTGCCCAAGGTAATTGATCCGGTCCCATTGACGTTGATAGCGCTAGTGGAGAGAACGCTAGACCCAACCGCAAACCGCGTGATGCCTGCCGCGCTGAAGCTGCCGCCGCTCACCGTCACGGTGCTACTGTTACCGGTCATCCACAGTGCATTTCCACCAATCGCCACCGTGCCGCCCGTCTGGTTGACCAGGCCGGTGCCGCCAGAATCCTCGCCAATTAACATGCCAAGCGTGGTCAATGAGCCGGAACCGCTGACATTGATGGTGCCACTTTGACCGGATGCGCCGCCGACGACGATGGCGCGGGCGTTCGCGTAGGTGGACGTCAGCGAGCCGGAGCCTGAAATATCCACGGAGGCCCCGGCGGCGGCATTGATATTAATCTGCTGGCTCCCTGCTCCAGTGCTGATTGATCCGGTGAGGTTGACGGTGCCGCCATTAATATTCGTCGCACCGGTGTAGGTGCTCGAGCCCGAGAGCACCTGCGTGCCCGCGCCGGTCTTGGTGAAGGCGAGCGTGCCGTCCGTGCCGGTGCCGTCTCCGTTGCGGAGGATGCCGGAGAAGGTTTGGGTGCCGGAGGCGATGTTGACGGTGAGGGTGCTCGTTGCGGCGCTGCCAGATTCGTTTTCCACAATGCCCGCGCCGCCGGTGCTGCTGAGGCCGGCGAGAGTCTCGCTCTGGTTGTTCAAGCGCAGGATGCCGGCGTTGGCCCCCGTGCCGTTGAAGGTGACCACGCTGGTGTTGGCGATCTGGTTGTTGTTGGTGAGTTGGACGATGTCGAGGCCCGCAGTGGTCGTGCCGTCGCCGATGGTGAGGTTGCCGGCGATGGCGTTGATGTTAGCGGTCTTGCCGAGAACGAGCGAGCCGCCGTTAACGGTGGTGGGGCCGGTGTAGGTGTTGGAAGCAGCACCGGTGAGCGAGAGCGAGCCGGCGCCGGTCTTGGTCAGGCTGCTGCTGGTGCTGCCGCCAAAGGCAGTGGCCAGCGTGACGTCGTTGCCGTTGGTGTCCAGCGTGGCGCTGCCGGAGTTCTGCAGGGTGAGGCGCGCGGAGATGTCCTGGGTGTTGCTGCCGTTCCATTGCAGCGTGCCGCCGTTGACAGTGATGGCCCCGGTCGTGCCCAGGGCGCCATTGGCAAAGCTCAGTGTGCCGCCAGTGACGCTGGTGCCGCCGGTGTAGCTGTTGGTGGAGCCTGTGAGCACCTGCGTGCCCGCGCCGGTCTTGTTGAAGGCGAGCGTGCCGTCCGTGCCGGTGCCATCGCCGTTGCGGAGGATGCCGTCAAAGGTTTGCGTGCCGGAGGCGAAGCTGACCGTGAGGGTGCCGGTGGCGGCGCTGCCGGATTCGTTTTCCACAATGCCGGCGCCTCCGGTGCTGCTGAGGCCGGCGAGGGTCTCGCTCTGGTTGTTCAGGCGCAGGATGCCGGCGTTGCTCCCGCTGCCGTTGAAGGTGACCAAGCTGGTGTCGGCGATCTGGTTGCTGTTGGTGAGCCGGACGATGTCGAGGCCCGCGGTGGTGGCTCCGTCGCCAATGGTGAGGTTGCCGCCGACGGCGTTGACGCCGGCGGTCTTGCCGAGGGCAAGGATGCCGCCGTTCACGATGGTGGTGCCGGTGTAGGTGTTAGCATCGGCGCCGGTGAGCGAGAGCGTGCCAGTGTTGGACTTCGTCAGGCCGCCGCCGGTGGAGCTAATGTCCTCCGTGAGCGCGGTCTGGATGGTCATGGTGTTGCTGCCTGTGACATCGATTTTCGCGCCGCCGGACTTCACCACGGTGCTGAAGGTGGCACCGGCCACAGGCACAGCTGCGGGAGTGTTGACCGTCCCGTTCGCCACAAAGGTGCCGCCATCGAAGTTGATCGTGCTGGCACCCGTCCCGCCGCCGTAGGTGATGCTATTGACCTGGAAAGTCCCGCCGGCGCTGCTGCTGCTGCTGAAATTGCCCACGTTCACGGTCGCGCTCGTGTAGTTCCGGCCGTTTTGGCCGAAATTCAGGGTGCCCAAGGTGATCGAGCCGGTCCCGTTGACATTGATGGTGCCGGTGGTAGCGATCCCCACCCCGCCTGCAGCCGCCAAATAGTTCGTACCGTTGGACGTGAAGGAACCGCCGCTGACACTCAGCGTGCTGGAGTTACCCACCATCCACATTTCTTTGCCGATGCTGGTAGTGCCACCCGTCTGGTTGAACAGGCCTGTGCCGCCGCCATCCTCACCGATGAAAAGGCCGGTAGTGCTGCCCGTGCTCACTGAGCCGGAGCCGCTCAAGTTGAGCGTGCCGGTGACGCCGGCACCGCCGCCCACGACGATTCCACGGGAATTGACATAGCTGGAGCTCAACGAGCCGGCACCGGAAATATCCATAATGGCGGTGTTGCCGCTACCAAATCCAACTTGGAACTGATTGACAGAATGGGTGATCGATCCGGTCAGGGTAATCTTGCCTGTTTGAACTCTCACATTAGCGGCTATCGTGTTCGAGCCGGAGAGCACCAGCTCGCCTGTTCCGGCCTTGGTAAGGCGGGTGCCAAGGCCCGTGAGTGATGAGCTGATCGTGTCGGTGGTGTTGTCGACAGTTATGGTGGTCGTAGCGGCCAGGTTGATGGTGCCGCCGGACAGCAGGATCGCGCCGGATTGCGCCCCGAAGGTAATGTTGCCAGAATCTACAGTTCCACTCACTGTGATCGTGCCGGCGCCGAGTCCGTTGCCGACCGTCCCAGTGCCGAAGTTTAACGCGTCTGCGGTGCCGGTGGTGATGCTGGCTCCAGGCGCGGCCACTCCCGTCGAATCCGTGCTCCACAAATTCAACGTCGGGTCCGCCCACGTGCCGCCCGCCGTGCCAAAGCCGGCGGTGGTGGTGTTATTGTCCCAGTAATACGTGGCGGCGTCAGCGGTGTGAACGAGGGCGCACAGCGTGGCCACAGCCCAAAATCCAATGATCAAACGGCGAAACGAGACAAGCTTGATCAAAGACGAGAACTTCATGGCGGATCGGGTTGACTGGGTGTGGTGCGCCAGCCTCGTCGTCCGTCCGAACCACCAAGCAGGCAGGGGTCATACCGCCCGCTGCCGTTTGGTGACGAAAAAAAGTTAAATGAGCACTCCGGGCCAAAAAGGTGGGCCTGGATCACCTTGCCGCGTCGATCACCAAATCCATGCCGCCCGCACGAAATGCGAGGCGTGGAACCACACCTGCAAAGCCCTCAAAGCTCACCTGGTCAGGAGTAAACTGGCTCTTGTCATCGAACGACGAACCACACACGACGAGGGGAATAACTTGGGCCCCGCCACGATATTGCGAGCCGTCGATGACCAGCTTCGCAGCCTTGCTGCACGCCAATTTGTTCCGCAGTTTGATGACGGGCGCCCCCGTGGAGTCGAGCACGAAGATCAACTTCGCGTGCACTCCGATGCTCATGACATCCGCGGTGACCACGGCCCTGCTGCCCCGGAGCGTGAACTCGGACGGTCCCCGCCGCCCGATCGCGATCACATGCCCCACGTTCAAGGCCCCGTCTGACAAGGTGTAATCACCCTTGGCCGGTGCGCCGTCGTGCGAAGCGGCCAGCAGCGAGCCCGTGACGTTCATCGTGCCACCGGTCTGCCGCACCACGCCGTGCGCTCCGTCCGCAGTGGCGATGCGCAGCATCTGGCACTCCAGATTTCCCTCGATCTCCAAAGTGCCATCAGGAGGCTCATTTGGCGGGGGGCCATTACTCACATGAATGTCCACTGGATGCGGCGGAGATGGCAATCCCGGGAGCACGCGCACGACACGCCCTTGATTGATGACCGCGCGCTCCGATTCACGCGCTCCAGGTAGCGAACGGCTGCTCCAATTCTCCGCGCGGTTCCACTCGCCGCTTTTGAGGGCCACAAAGGAGACCACGGTTGCATCAACCACACGCGGAGCCGACTTCACCTTCTCCGCCAGCATGCTAGCCGACTGGAAAGGCTTCACCTGCGCCGCATTCATCGCGAGCGGCGGCGCGGTCAGCTCCCAGCCTGCGGCCTTCCCGGCGGTGAGATCAAGTGACTGCGCCACGGCATCGTGAATCTTCACCTCTCCCTCCAGCACCTTCACCTCGGCGGTGCCGGCGGAGTCCACACGTGCGCCGAACTCCGTGCCAAAATCAATCAACTCACGTCCGCCCGGCATCCGCACCGCAAACCCGCGCGCCTGCTCCGGGCAATGCGCCCAAACGCTGCCCTGATTCAGATGCATCGTCGCCGCATCCACTAGATCAAACGCAGCTGGTCCCTCGATCACCACCTCCGCGCCATTCGCAAATCGCAGGCCGACGCTGCCACGTTCCAGCTTGTAAGTGCCAGCGCGCATCGTCTGTTCGCCATCCAACACCTCGCGACCGTCGATCACGGCCTCAAAGCTCGAATGCAACACCGCTACCGTGGCATCGCGGCCTCGTTCATCGTTTGCCTGATTTCCCAAGAACAAAAACGCCAGCGCCACCACCGCCGCCGCCGCGCTCGCCAGCGTGGCGATCTTCCACCGCAGCGAACTCTTCGCACGCGGCATCTTCACCACAGGCATTGCCACCGACTTCATCGGAGTCGTCTCCAGCAGCGTGTCCATTTGCTTGGCCCGCACAAACACACGGCGCGCCTCCGCATTCGTCGCGAGCAGCTCACGCAGTTGCGTCACCTCGTCAGGCGTGGCCTCGCCATCGCGCAGCTTGATCAGCATGCGCTCCACCCAGTCACGCGGGTTGTCATCAGGAGTCGGGTTCATAGAGAATCGGGAGTGATCGTTTGTCCTTCAATGCAGTCCTGCAACAGCCGCCGCACGCGAAAAAGCGCCTGCTTCACCGCCTCGGCGCCCATCTTCAAATCGTCCGCCACCTGCTTTACGCTGCGGCTTCGCTCATAATACAGCTCCACCAAGTGGCGGCTGCGCTCCGGCAGTTGCTCGCGGCACTTCTGCAAGGCCGCAAGCCGGCGATCAAACTCCGCCGTTTCCACCGCTGCATCCTCGGCCATCAACTCGCAAAGCTCCGGTGTCATCACATCCAGCGGCTCGCGCTTCCGGTCCCGCAAAAACGCCATCACCTGAAACCGCGCAACGGTGAACGCCCAGGCATCAAACTTCGTCCCCGGCGTGAACTCCGCCTGCTTCCGCCACAGCACCACATTCGTCTCCTGCAGCACATCCCAGGCCGCCGCCGAATTGTCCAGCAACGAGCGGATGTAAGCATACAACCGCTGCTGGCTGCCGGTGATCTGGCTGGCAAAATCGAGAGTCATTCCAAGAGACATACCAGAATCCTCGGATGGTTACGCTTGAAAACTGACAGGACAACGAAAGTGGACCCCGCAACCGATCTTCGCGAGCGTCGGACCGAAAAAGTAACACTGAACGACCTCGCCCGATCCACTGGCCTCAGCGCGCAAACACTCTCGCAGCGCTTTGTCACCGAACTCGGCTTCTCGCCGATGCGTCACCTGATCGAACCTGAACCTGGATCATGCGATGAAACTCCTCCGCAACATCGATCACACGATCACACATGTCGCCGAAGAATACGGCTTCCCCAACCGCTACTACTTCACCCGCACGCTCGCCGAATACGGCAAGACCACGCCTGCGGTGTTTCGATCTGACGCGAAATGAGGCTGACCATGTTGCCGTAGACGAACCTGATCCTTATAATAAATAAGGATCACATGAAAAACACGTCTTCCTATTTTGCCATTTTGCTTTTTCACGATTCGGGCCACCAAAACGTCACTGCGGTTCAGGAATCTCACACGTAAAGGGTTCAATCTCAATCCAGAAAGCCTCGGACAACATCTTCGCTCCAAGCGTTTGCTCCTGAACCTCACTCAAGCCCAAACCGCTGAGAAGTTGGGCACCATTCGAGAGCAATATGAGCGCTGGGAACGCGATGAGATCACTCCCGTAGCCAGTTTCTGGCCCAAATTGGTGTGCCATTTTGGCCGCTACCCCTTAACTGTCACCTCCCCCGCCGACTGGGTTCTCAAAGCGAGGCGGGTGAACGGCCTGAGCCAGTATGCCCTTGGTCGTAAAATCAAAGTCATCGCCAAAATTGTCCGAGAATGGGAGCATGGCAAAACCGAGCCTCCAGCACCGATGCTTGAAAAGATCAGGGCTATCGCTTTACAGCCTGCCGACTCTTCCGGTGGGTCTCATTCCGGCAACCTGTTCCACGCCAAAAAGAGTAGTTCCTTGAGGCAATCAGGGCGGCCGTCCGCCGTATCGGTTTGATCGCGGCGTTTTGTGCCCCCAACAGGAGCCTTGACGAATGGTTTCATTGAATGAGTATTGGCTGATTCGGTTAATGAAACGCTTCTGGCAACTCCTCGCACTTCTTCTGCTGGCCCTTATGATGCCTGCATCAGTGTGCTGTTTGGAGACGGAGGTGGTGGAAGGTCATGCGTGCGAGTGCCACTCCGCACCAGGACACGAACATGATCTTCCTGCACAACCAGACTCTTGTCCCAGCGACACCATCGCCCACAGCCAGGTGCCTGTTTCGGTCACGATGCCGCAGATGCAGATGATCGAGATCACAAACCTCATCCAGGCAATCTTGCGCTTGAATGAGCTGGCTGTGACGAGCGCCGTGCCAGTGCCTTTGGTGACCTCCGCACCGCCGCAGTTGCGGACGACTTGGGTATTTGTGAGCCGTGCGGCATTGCCTGCACGCGCCCCTTCGGCTCTAGCCTGATTTTCCGTGCGCAACGCCGCCCGAGGGGCGGTGAATGAATGCGCCGGAGTGATGCACACCCGCCTGCGGTGTCCGTCTGCCCGCCTCGTATCGAGGCTGTTTCATGCCCTTGTCTGCCACTCAAACCCGTTCCCATCATGCGCTCCATCTTTTATCCATTCATTCTGTTCACCACCCTGTCTGCCATCCTGGCAGCGGAACCGCCCGCACCCAAATCCATCGAGCACTTGGTCTCGATCACATTAACGGCCAATCCAGAGATTCGCTTCTACGAAGCGGAGATTGCCAAGAGCAAGGCCGTGCGCAGCACGGCAGGCAGGCAGTCAAACCCCACGATCGAACTCCAATACGGCAAGAACAAACTTTACGCACCTGACGGCAGTTCCGATGGTCTGGCCTTTTCGGCCAGCCTCGCGCAACCCATCGAATGGCCTGGGCGTCTGGGCTTGCGCAAAGCTATTGCGAACCGCGACATGGTGCTGGCAGAGCTTGGCCTGGAGCGTTTTCGTTTTCATCTCGCTTCACGGGTGCGCGTGCTGGCCTACACATTGGCGGCGCAGCAGGATGTTGCCATCGCGGCAAATGAAGTTGCCACCCGTTACGCGTCGTTGCGCGAGGTGATGGTGCAGCGCGAGCCCGCGGGCATCACGCCGCAGTTGGAGATTGTCACCATCGAAGCGGCGGCGCTCGTGGCCGAGTCGAGTGCGGCGAAGGCCGCCGTGGCAGTGCAGCAGGCATTGCTGGAATTGAACCAGCTCATGGGCCGCCGCGCTGATGCACCATTGGTGGTGCAGCGGGCCGCTTTCGCGATGAAAAAGGCTCCTTCGCTCGATGCACTACTGCTCACGGCGATGAACAATCACTATGATCTGCGCATCCGCCGCTCAGAGCTTGAGCAGCAGGGTTTCAAAGTCGCATTGGCGAAAAATGAACGCTATCCCACTGTCACCGTCGGCCCGTTTTTCCAGCAACAGAATGCCCCGGCACTGGAAAACCAGTCGGTGATCGGCATTGGCGTCTCGTTCCCGTTGCCATTCTGGAAAAATGGCAAGGCAGAGGTCACGGCTGCGGAGGCACGGCAGGTGCAGGCGCAGGCCAGCCTCAGCACCATGCAGCGTGAGGTGGAGCGGCAGGTCACGGAGTCCATGCTGCTGTTCAAGACGCAGCAGGCACGCCTCGCAGTTTGGAAGACAGATGTCGTCGCCAAATTCAGCGAAGCGGCAACGCTGGCAGACCGTCACTACCGGCTGGGTGCCGTGCCGATGGGCACCTTCGTTGAGCTTCAGGACAAGTATCTCGCTGCCGTGGAGTCAATCAACGAAACCCAGGTTCAAGCGCTCACCGCCGCGCTCATGCTGGAGGCTCTCACCGGTGCGCCCGGCAGTCTCGTCACCCTCGCTGCTCCAAAACCTTAACTGCATCCGCCCATGAAACTCATTTTGTCGCTCTTGCTCATTCCCATTGCCGCCTTGTTTACGAGTTGCGGCAAACCCACCTCAAGCATCACTGACGACGATGACGATACCGGTTCCTCCGCAGAAAGCGGCGCGCAGTTCAAAGAAGGCCACGGCCTGTCACTGACACCATTGATGGAGCAGTCCATCGGCCTGCAAACTGCCCAGGTGCAGGAAGAAAAAATCGCGCCCAGCTTCACCACCTCGTTGCAGACCATGCAACGAGGCACAGAGGCAAGTGGCTGGATCAATGAGGCACAGGCCGCGCTCGTGCAGCCCGGCATGGAAGTCGAACTCGACCATGCGGGCAGCAATACGAAAGGCCGCGTGCTCCGCATCGAAAAGGCACCGTATGTCACGCTTGGAGACTTCGAGGTCACCGTGCAAACAAGCGAGATCATCGAGGAGGGCATCTCACTCTCGGCGACGTTTAACTTTTCTGCCGGTGACGCCGTGCCTGCGATTCCGAAAAGCGCGCTGCTTCTCACGGCGGAGGGTGCCTTCGTTTACGTGAAGAACGATGCTTTTTTCCTTCGCACGCCCGTCCAAGTTGGCGTGAGGAACAAAGACCATGTTGAAATCACCGATGGTCTCTACGCGGGCGATGAAATTGTCACCGCCGCCGTGATGCCCCTCTGGCTCGCGGAACTGCAAGTCCTGCGCGGTGGCAAAGCCTGCACCTGCGGCCACTAACACCATGCTCACCCATCTCATCACCCTCGCCATGCGGCAGCGTGCCGTCGTGCTGCTCGCCATGCTGCTGCTCATCGGCATCGGTTCATGGTCAGCCATCAACCTGCCGATTGATGCCGTGCCGGACATCACGAACCCTCAGGTGCAGATCAACACCGCCGTCAATGCACTCGCACCTGAGGAGATCGAAAAGCTCGTCACCTTCCCTATCGAAATGGAGATGGCTGGCCTGCCGGGCATGGTGGAGCTGCGCTCGCTGTCCAAGTTCGGCCTCTCGCAAGTCACGATGATTTTCCACGATGACGTGGACATCTACCGCACCCGTCAGCTCGTCACCGAGCGGCTGCAAGGCGTGCTTGATGAACTGCCGTCCGGTCTCGCACCAAAGCTCGCCCCCATCGCGACAGGTCTTGGCGAAATTTTCTATTACAGCCTCGACTACACCGACGACGCAAAGACCAAACCTGCGACACGCGAAGCGCAGCTCATGGAACTGGCGCAAATCCAGGAGTATCAGGTAAAGCCCCTGCTGCGCGGCACCCCCGGCGTGGCGGAGGTGAACACCAGCGGCGGCTATCGCAAGCAGATCGTCATTCAGCCCGATCCTGTGCGTCTCGCCGCACGCGGCCTTTCGCTGGACATGCTCGCCGGGATCGTGGAGCAAAACACCCGCAACGCCGGTGGCGGCTACGTCGAGATCGGCGGTGAGCAGTTGATCGTCCGCGCGGCCAGCCGGGTGAATGAGATCGAGCAGATTCTTGCCATCCCGCTGAAGTTCGCCGGCGGAGTGCAGCCCATCCTGCTGAGCGAAGTTGCCACCGTCAGCATTGGCTCTGCCTTTCGCACCGGGGCGGCCACCGATGATGGCAGTGAAGCACTCGTCGGTGCCACCATCATGCTTGCCGGAGAAAATTCCCGCCTCGTGGCCCAGGCCGTGCGTGCCCGCCTCAGCGAAATCCAGGAAAAGCTGCCACAGGGCGTCGTCATCCGCACACTGTATGACCGCAGTGATCTCGTCAGCCGCACCATTGCCACCGTGGAGAAAAATCTCGCCGAAGGCGCATTGCTCGTTGTCGTCGTGCTCTTTGCGCTGCTGGGGAACTTTCGTGCCGCCTTCATCGTCGCCCTCGTCATCCCGCTTTCCATGCTCTTTGCCATGACCGGCATGGTTCACTGGCACATCAGCGGGAACTTGATGAGCCTCGGAGCCATTGACTTCGGCCTCATCATTGATGGTGCCGTCGTCATGGTGGAAAACATCGTGCGCCATCTCGGCGAGCGACAGCACGCGCTGGGCCGCAGGCTCACCGTAGCCGAACGCACCGAGGAAGTGCTCAAGTCCGCCAAAGAGGTCGCCAACCCCATGTTCTTCGGCGTCCTCATCATCACCGTCGTCTATGTGCCCATCCTCGCCCTGCAAGGCATTGAGGGGAAGATGTTCAAACCCATGGCGCTTGTCGTCATGCTCGCGCTCGGCGGTTCGCTCGCGCTTGCCGTCACCTTGATGCCCGTGCTGTGCTCCTTTCTGCTTGGCGGGAAGATTCAGGAGAAAGACAACTGGCTCGTTACCCTCACCAAACGTCTCTATACCCCGCTGCTGCACTTTGGCCTGCGTTTCCGCCTGCTCATTGTGCTGCCCATGCTCCTGCTGTTTGGCTCCTCGCTGTGGGTGCTCTCGCGCCTCGGCTCCGAGTTCATCCCACAGCTTGATGAGGGCGACTTCTCCTTCCAGCTCATCCGCAGCAGCAGTGCCGGAATCTCCGCCTCCATCGACTTGCAAAAGCAGAGCGAAGCCCTCATCCGCCGCGACTTCCCCGAGGTGAAGGAAATGTTCTCACGCATCGGCACTGCCGAGATCGCCACCGATCCGATGAATCCGAATGTCGCCGACACCTATCTCATGCTCAAACCACGCGACCAGTGGCGCAAGGAAGATGGCAGGCCCATTAGCAAAGAAGAACTTGGCGAACTCATGCGCAAGGCGCTGCTCGACCAGGTGCCCGGCCAGAACGTGCTCGTCACCCAGCCCATCCAGATGCGCTTCAACGAGATCATGGCCGGAGCACGCGCCGACCTCGTGTGCAAAATCTTCGGTGACAGCTACGACGAACTGGAGCGCCTCGCCGGAGAAGTTCGTGCCGCGATCACTGCCGTTCGCGGCGGTGGTGAGACCGCGTTCGACAGTATTGGCAAAAATCCCATGATTGAAACTCAGCCCGACCGCGAGGCGCTGCGCAAATACAACGTTCACACCGAGGAATTGAACCGTCTGGTCGAAACCGCCCTTGCTGGAGACGAGGTTGGCCTGATCATTGACGGCAACAAGCGCAGCCCCATTGTCGTGCGTCTCGCCGAAGACCGCCGCAGTGACCTCGAATCCCTGAAACGCCTCGCTGTGCCCACCGATGGTGGCGGCATGCTGGCGCTCGGCCAGGTCGCCAAGATCGTCCTCGTGCCGCAGCCGGTGCAGATCGCCCGCGAGAAGACCCAGCGCCGCGTCAGCATCCTCATCAATGTGCGTGGCCGTGACACCTCCGGCTTCGTTAATGAGGCTGCGCGTGCCATTCGTGATAAGGTGAAGTTCCCCGACGGCTACTATTTCGAGTTCGGTGGCCAGTTCAAAAACCTCCAAGAAGCCAAGGCCCGTCTCACCATTGTCGTGCCGCTCGCATTGGGCATCATCTTTGTGCTCATCTTCCTCAGCTTCGGCTCGCTCAAGCAGGCCACACTCATCTTCCTGTGTGTGCCTCTGGCGGTTACGGGCGGCATTTTTGCCCTGCATCTGCGCGGGATGCCTTTTACCATCAGTGCCGCCGTTGGCTTCATCGCCTTGAGCGGCATCGCGGTCTTGAACGGCATCATGCTCATCAGCTACATCAATCAACTCCGCGGTGAGGGCCGTGAGCTGCGTGATGCAGTCGTCGAAGGCACGCTCACGCGTCTGCGCCCCAAACTCATGACCGCGCTCGTTGCCAGCCTCGGTTTCGTGCCCATGGCGCTAGCCACCGGCGCGGGCGCGGAGGTCCAGCGCCCCATCGCCACCGTCGTCATCGGCGGCATCCTCACCTCCACTTTCCTCACCCTGCTCGTCGTGCCTGTGCTCTACGAGTGGATTGAGAGAAAAACCAACGCCACCACCAACCCACCATGAAAACACTGCTACACCTCCTCGTCATCGCCGCCCTATCCATCACATCTGCTTTTGCGGATGCCAAAGTCAAAGCCGGCCCGCGCAAGGGCCTCCTGCTCGAACTTGGAGCAACGCAAGCCGAGTTCTTCGTCGAGAAAGACCGCACCATCAGCATCGCCATGTATGATGCCGCGCTGAAAGTGCAGCCCGCCAGCGGCGAAGTCATCACCGCCATCGCCGAAGCCCCCACCGGCAAAACCAAGATCGAGTTCGAGAAGCAAGGCGACAAACTCGTCTCCAAAACTCCGCTGCCCGAAGGTGAAGGCTATCAAGTCGTCCTTCAGGTCAAGCCCACCCCAGAGGGCAAGTCTAAAAACTTTCGCATCAAGCTGATCCTGAGCATCTGCGAGAAGTGCCACAACCCTGAATATGCCTGCATTTGCGACGAGTGAACAGCGTTGCTGAAAACTCCTGACCTCGTTGAACTGAGGCCAGGAGTCCAAAATTGGCATTGAACAAATTCAACTCCGCTCCCATCATACCGTTGCCATGTCGCTTCTCCGCAAACGCATCCTTCCCACGCTGGCCGTTCTGGTCGTGGCGTGTGCGCAGGTGTTTGGGATGCAGCGCGGGTTTGTGTGTGACCATCAAGGCACGGTGGTGGAGACGCAGGCGGAGCACTGCCATCGAGTGATGGCTGAGGATCATGATGACTACGTGCCGTGCAGTCACGGTTGCGATAAGGAATGCGGCGAGCAGGAGGACACAGAACATCACGCGCCTCTGGCAGTCGATTTGCAGACGAGCACCGCAGGTCTTGCAGCGGTTTCCATCCCGTCTTTTGTGGCGGTGATGGTGGTGGAGATTCCTGTTCATGAGTGGGTGCTGATCCAGACGCTCACGGAGAATGAAATGCTGAAGGTGCCCCCAGACACTGGGGATGAGAGTCCGCCTGCGGCTTTGCAGGTGGCACGTTGCATGGTTATTTTGGTTTGATGCAGAAGTCTGCGCCGCCGTCCACGACTGACGGCTGAGGCGCTGCGACTTCCACTTTTTGCTCAGGGCATGGCTGTCCATGCCCGCAAACCTCAAACCATCACCTGTCTATGTTTCGCTCCCCGCTTATCCCTCTTTGCATTTTTCTGGCGTCGCTTGCCTCCACCTCGGCGCTCGATCTTTCGCTCACCGACATCGCCTCGCGCGTCCGTTTTCACCACCCTGCCCTGAAGGCTGCTCGCCTCGCCATTGAAGAGGCCAAGGGGCGGCAGCTAGGAGCAGGCAGGCTCGCCAACCCTACGTTTGGCTACGATTTCCAAAACCAGAGCAACGTCAGTCCGCAAACTGGTGTCTTTTCCATCGACCAGTCTTTCCCCGTCACCCGGAGGCTCAGCCTGGAGAAAAAACTGACCTCTCAACTCGTCACCGCAGCGGAGCTAGAGATACGGGATGTGGAACGCAAGTTGATCTCACAAGCCCAGCAACAGGTGGTGCAATTGCTCACTCTCTCCAAGCAGCGCGCTTTGAGACAGCAACAGACCGAGCTGGCGCAGAAGCTCTCCGATTTCGCCAGCGGACGAGCCAAGGCCGGTGAGGTGTCTCCTTTGGATGCGAAACAAGTGCAGCTCGACGCGCAGCGCCTGCGTGTGGAATCCCGCTTGCTGGAGGCACAAAGCGTCAGCCTGCTCGGCCAGCTCAAGCCCATGCTCGGCCTGCGTTCGGAGGAAGCGTTGAGCATTTCCGGTGATCTACCTCCCATGTCATTGCCCGCGAAGTCTTCGTGGATGATGCGCCCCGATTACCAACTCGCGCAGACAAAAATAGCCGCCTCGCAGACTGACAAGGATCTCGCCAAGGCAAAGCGTCTGCCGGATGTGACAGCGGGGTTCTTTGCCTCTCGCGAAATGCAGGATGTGACGCCGACACAGCGTGAGCGCACAGGGTTTATCGGCTTCCGCATCTCCATCCCACTGCCCTTCTGGAACCGCAATCAGGGCGAGATTGCTGAAAAAGCGGCAGCAGCCGAGCGGGCGCGGTTGGAAAGCGAAGCTCTGGCCGTGCAAATCAACGGCGAGGCTGGCACTGCACGGCGCGAGATGGAGACCAATGCCTCCATCGTCCGGGAGACGCGCGACACACTGCTGCCGCTGGCGATGGAGCAGATGACCGCCATGCAGAAGGCTTATGAATCCGGCCAAGCCGACCTGCTCTCCGTGTTGCGGGCACGAGATCAAAGGCTCCAGCTTGAGGCCGCATCATTGGATGCCCTGCGTGACTTTCACCTCGCACGCATTCGTTACGAGGCCGCCACCGGCAAGCACGCACCTGCCGCCGTGCCCGCTGCAACGCCAGCGCCAAAACCCGTCATTCCCACCTCCACACGCCGCTAACTGATCCCCCGATTGAATATGAAACGATCCCTTGTCCCTCTCTTTCTGCTCCTGGCCTACTCCGGCTCCATCCACGCCGCAGAAGATGCCAAACGCGCCGCGAACACCGTGGTGCTGGATGAAACCGGGGTGAAAAATCTCCGCATTGAAACTGTCGAGGTGGAGGAGACCGACTTCGAGGCTACCATCTTCTCGCTGGGACGCATCCAGGCCATTCCGAGCAAGGTGGCCGCCGTCAGCAGCCGCATCTCAGGCCGCATCATCGAATTGAAAGCCTCTCCTGGCGACACGGTGAAAGCAGGTGACGAAGTGGCGAAGGTCGAGAGCCGTCAGCCGGGTGATCCGCCTCCCGTCATCCCGCTCAAAGCTCCTCTCGGTGGTCTGGTCACAGCGGTGGAATCCCGCCTTGGTGATCCCATCGAACCAGACAAGAGCGTATTGGAAATCACCGATCTCAGCGAGGTCTATGCCGTCGCACGTGTGCCTGAGCATCAAGCCGGGCGCATGAAGCCGGGCACGGTGGCCCACATCAAAGTGGCGGCCCTGCCGAATGAGAAGTTTGACGGTGAACTGCTGCGCTTCGGCACCAGCGCCGACAAGCAGAGCGGCACGATTGACGCCATCTTCCGCCTGCCCAACACCGGCGGGCAGCTTCGCTCTGACATGCGGGCGGAGTTCAGCATCGTCATGAGCAAGCGCAGCAACGTGGTCAGCGTGCCGCGTGCTGCTTTGCAGGGCGAGGGCGGCAACCGCTTTGTCTATGTGAAGGATTTCGATCTGCCGAATGCCTTTGTGAAAACACCCGTCACTGTCGGCGAGATCAATGACCGCTTTGTCGAGATCACCAGCGGGCTACTGCCTGCCGATGAGGTCGTCACACGCGGCGCATATTCGCTGTCCTTTGCCGGAGCCAGCAGTGTCTCGCTCAAAGAGGCGCTGGATGCGGCGCACGGTCATGAACACGCCGCCGATGGTTCCGAGCTGACACCGGAGAAGAAAGCCGCGATGGCAGCCCAAAAAGGTGGCGGAGACGGGCACGGACACGGCGAGGAAGAAGGTGCCAGCCCGCTATGGAAGTATGCCAGCGGAGTTCTCCTCGTTCTGCTGCTGCTGTCGGTGTTCGCCAAGAAGCGCGGGACAGCCGACGATGAGGATGAGGCCACTCCGGTGAAACCCATCAAGAAGGAGGCGCACTAGCCATGCTCAACAAAATGATTCATTGGGCGCTCGCCAGCCGGGCGCTCATCATCGGTGCCGCGCTCATCCTCATGGTGATGGGCTTGAAGACGGCCACCGAACTGCCCGTGGAGGTGCTGCCCGACCTCACCAAGCCCACGGTCATCATCCTGACGGAATCCCCCGGCCTCGCACCGGAGGAGGTCGAGATGCGCGTCACCCAGCCGATTGAAACCGCTCTGATGGGCGTGGCAGGGCTCACACGCCTGCGTTCCAACTCCGACGTGGCGCTTTCCCTCGTCTATGCCGAGTTCGGCTGGGACATGGACATCTACCGGGCGCGCATGTTTGTGCAGGAGCGGCTGCAGGCCGCGCGCGGCCAGCTTCCTGATGGCGTGCAGCCGTTCATGACACCCGTGGCCTCGCTGATGGGCGAAATTCTGCTCGTCGGCGTGCGCAGCACGATCAAGGAAGGTGAACCGGGATACCTCCCACCACGGGAGGTTCGTTCGCTGGCAGATTGGACGATCATGCGCCGGTTAAAAAGCGTTCCAGGCATCGCCGAAATTCTCAACATGGGCGGCGGCGTGAAGCGCATCGAAATCCAGCCTGATCCCTACAAGATGCAGGCCAATGGCGTCGGTTTTGACGAGCTAGAGCGGGCCGCCACGGAGGCCGCCAACACCACCACGGGCGGATTCATCAACACCGGCCCGACGGAGATCATGGTGCGCAATCTCGCCATGACCGTCGAACTCGACGACATCGCCCGCGTCGTCATCAAGAAGGTCAATGACCGCCCCATCTCCATCGGGGATGTGGCAAACGTCGTCTGGGGCATCGAGCCGATGCGCGGTGACGCCACCGTGAGCCAGACACCTGAAAAATCACCGACTTATGGCGTCATCATGTCCATCACCAAGTCTCCCGGATTTGACACCCGTGCGTTGACTGACAAGGTCAAAGCGGCGCTGCAAGAGCTCAATGCCACCTTTCCGCCGGGCATCGAAACCACGCTGCTGTTCCAGCAAAAAGATTTCATCGACAATGCCATCGGCAACCTCACCGAGGCCATTCGTGACGGGGCCATCATGGTGACAATCGTGCTGTTCCTCTTTTTGCTGAACTTCCGCACGACCTTCATCACGCTCATGGCGATGCCGCTGTCATTTGGCATCACCATGCTGGTATTCTTATGGCTCGGCATCAGCGTGAACTCAATGACGCTCGGCGGCCTCGCCGTCGCCATCGGCATGGTCGTCGATGATGCGATTGTCGATGTGGAGAATGTTTTCCGACGGCTGCGTGAAAACGCCGCGCTGCCGCATCCTCATCCTCGCCTCCAGGTCATCGCCAAAGCCTCCGGTGAGGTGCGGAACTCGATTCTCTACGCCACCGTCCTCATCATTCTGGTGTTCCTGCCGTTGCTCGGGTTGACAGGTGTGGAAGGCAAGCTCTTCGCACCCATTGCCATCGCCACGATCATTTCGATGATCGCTTCCTTTGTCGTCTCGCTCACCGCCATTCCGGTCCTCTGCTCCATCCTGCTGAATCCCAAGGAAGGTCATGAGCATAAGGACGGCTTCCTTACCCGCGGCATGAAATGGCTGTTGGAGAACACGCTCCTGCGCTTCGGCCTCAGCCAGCCCTATCTCATGCTTGGCATCGTGCTGATGATCGTCGCGGCCGCATTCTCGCTCTACCCGCAGATGAACAAGGACTTCCTGCCCAAGTTCCAGGAGGAGACCGCTCTCGTGGCCGCGACAGCGGCTCCCGGCACCTCGTTGGAGGAGATGAACAAGATCTCCGATGTCATCGAACAGCAGATTCTTTCCGTTGAAGGCGTATCAAAGGTCGGCCGCCGCCTGGGTCGCGCCGAACGCGGCGACCATGTCGTCCCGGTCTCCACCGCTGAGTTTGATGTGGATTTCCGGAAAGGCGAGGATGAGGGCAGCGGCCATTCCAGCGCAGGCCGTGGCCGCAAAGAAATCATCGCAGACATCACCAAAAAGCTCAAAACCGTGCCCGGTGTCTTCGCAGTCGTGAGCGGCCCCCTCGCCGACCGCATTGGCCACATGATGAGCGGTGTCTCCGCGCCGGTCGCCATCAAGGTCTTCGGCCCCGACCTGGAAAAACTCCGCCAGATCGGCATCGAGATTCAGACCCTCGCCAAGGGCATTCCAGGCTTCCAAGACTGCAAACTCGACCAGACTTCCTCCATCCCGCAGCTCCGCATCGAAGCCGACCGCGACCGCGCCAAAGCCTATGGCATCGCCCCAGGTAAGTTAAACGACCAGCTTTCCGCACTCATCGGCGGCAAGGATGTCGCTGAACTCCGGGAGGGCCAGCGTCGCGTGAACCTCGTCACCCGTCTCCCTGTCGAATGGCGTGACTCGCCGGACAAGATCGCCGAACTGCCCATCGAGGCGGGTGAAGGCCAGCGCATCCCTCTCTCCCTCGTCGCTGATGTGCGCGAGGCGAAGGGGCCGAACGTCATCTTCCGCGAAAACTCGCAACGCCGCTTCGCCCTCGCGATCAAACCCACGGTGCAGGACGTGTCCAATCTGGTGGTCAAACTCCGGGATGAAGTCACCGCAAAGGTCAAGCTGCCGGAAGGCTACTTCGTCACCTTTGAGGGCGAGTTCCAGGCGCAGAAGGAGGCCACGGAGCGCATCGCCATCTTCACCCTCGTGGTGCTCGCCGTGATCGCATTCCTTCTTTATGGCTACTTCCGCACGCCGTTCTTTGCCGTGCAGGTGCTCTGCGACATCCCGCTCGCCCTCGTCGGCGGCCTGGTGTTCACCTATTTCAAGCTGAACAACATCAGCATCGCCACGCTGGTCGGCTTCATCGCCGTGGCGGGCGTGGCGGCGCGCAACAGCATCATGCTCATCAGCCACTACCTGCACCTCATGCAGCATGAGGGCGAGGGCTTCACCCGCAAGATGGTCATTCGCGGCACGAAGGAACGTCTCGTTCCCGTGCTGATGACCGCACTCGCTGCTGGCATCGGCCTCATCCCGCTCGTGCTCGCAGCGGATCAGCCTGGCAAAGAGATTCTTCATCCGGTGGCCGTCGTCATCGTCGGCGGTCTCATCACCAGCACGCTGCTCGGCCTCGGTGTCACGCCCACGGTCTTTTACACCTTCGGGCGCAAAGCAGCGGCCACCGCGATCGAGAACGATGCGCCCGCATCTCATTGAGCCACGAATTCAATCATAGCGGCACCCGAAGCCGCCAAACCACATCAACAGCACTATGAATACACAATCCATCTTGCTCATTCTAAGCCTGAGTTTGGTTACCCATCTGGCATATGCCGACGACCCAAAAAGCGGTTACCACGGCATGGCCGGTCCCAATGGCGGACGCCTCCTTGTGGAAGTGGAGCCGCACATCGAGTTCCTGGTCAAGTCTGACACAAAGAAAGTGGAGATTCGCTTCGTGGGCGATGCCTTGATCGTCCTGCCGCCCGCCGGACAGGAAGTGACCACGACCGTCGGCGAGGGTGACAGCGCCACCAAGCTCACCTTCACCCAACAGGGGGACAAGCTCGTTTCGGATGTCCCCTTGCCAGCGGGCGACAGACTGCCCGTCACCGTGCAAATCCGCGCCAAGCCCGGAGATTCGTCCGTCACCGCGGAGAAGTTCATCCTTGATCTTGGCCCGTGTCCCACAGGCAAGCACCTCAAATATGCTTGCACGTGTGAACGCGACCAACAGGCAAAAGCCAAGGAACAAAAGTAACCGTTTCAACCATCCATCTTCCCGCCGCATACGGCGGGACACCAAGACAACACACATACACAACACCAACAGCAACCATGAAAAAACTGCTTACCACCACCCTGCTCACACTCGCCCTGGCCTTCACCGCCAGCGCCGCAGACAAAGACAAACACGAACATGAAGCCAAAGCCGGTCCCACCGGCGGCAGGCTCATCACCGAAGTCGAGCCGCATGTCGAGTTCTTCGTGAACAAGGACAAGAAGGTCGAAATCCGCTTCATCAACGACGACATGAAAGTCGTGGCCCCAGGTGCGCAAGTCATCAACGTCACTCTCGGCGACCGTTCCGCCCCCACCAAGCTGAGCTTCACCAAGGACGGCGACAAGCTGATCTCCGACAAGGCCGTTCCCGAGGGAAACGACCTTCCTACCGTGGTGCAGATCAAGACCGCTCCAGATGCCAAGTCAGTGAATGAGAAGTTCAACCTGAACCTCAACGACTGCCCCACCTGCAAGAACAAGGAATACGCCTGCACCTGTGCGCACGGCGACGAAGAGAAGAAAAAATAACTCCAACCCCGCTAGCCTCAGTGCCGCCCCACCAGGCGGGCGGCGCTGCTGGCTGCATCTACCATCATGAACAACCTGCTTCGACTTGGTATCATTGCTTTCCTCGTCTGCGGCTGGCTGCCGTCTCCTGCGGCGGCGCGTCCTCCCGTGAGCACTCCCCTGACCGGCACCATCCGCAGTGTGGACGCGGCCTCCCGCAAAGTCACCTTCATCCAGGATGGTGGCTCTGTGCGTGAATTCGTGTGGGTCAAGTGGGCGAAGTTCTGGCACAGCACGACTTCCTGCACCACACCGGCTCATCTCAAGCCGGGCATGCGTGTCCAGATCAGCTTTCAGAACCCGCTGTTCGGACCGGATTATGTCACCCGCATCGATCTGCTCGCGCCGCATCTCCGGCCCTGATCGCCATGAACCCCGCGTCGCTTCCCGGCCACCTGCTTGCGTTGAGCATGGCGCTGGTTTGCACCGCCTGCACCTCGCCCACGTGGCGGCAGGCACAACGATCCGATGGGCTGATCGGCTTCGTTCTCGGCGCGGAACGGATGGAGCTGCCAGTCACGGTGGAAAAAGTTTCCAGTGTGGACGGCACCATTGTTTCAGCTCACGTCCACAGCATCGGCTCAGGGGCGGTCGTCTTCGGCTCTGTGCAGCGGCATGCGCTGCAAAATCCGCCGTTGGGCTCCCATGTCGATGTGATCGTGCTCGATGCGCGGGGAAAGGCTGTCGAACGCCACGCGGTGGAATATCTGCCGCGCGATCTTCCGTCCGGCCAGCGCACCTGCTTCCTCCAGTCACGCTACACCGTGCGGCTCGCCTCCCGTCCGCCGCCTGAGTCATCAGTCAAAATCATCTTCCACGGAGCGCCGAGATCTGGATGCGATCTTGCCAGCCATCCATGAACTCTGCCGTGTGCATTTTTCCTGCCGCTACATACGCCATGGACGAAGAACCTCCATCCTCACAGTCCGTGCTGGCTAAAATAGCGGTCTATCTCGCCGGAGCGGCTCTGGTGTTTTTCGTCACCGGCCTCGTAGTTGGAGGGATGGGGCCTCACCGCCCCGGTGAAGAAACCGCAGACATGATCGCCCTGATCCTCTGCCGCGTTGCGAGTCCGCTGCTGGCGGTGACCGCGTGGTTGGCAGGACTCGTGGCGATGCTGACGCGCCCCGCAGGGCCAGTGTGGAGCGCCGTCACCGCCATGATGCTCGTCCTGATTTTCTGGCTGCTCCTTTGTTACAGCGCCTTGCGTGGCACCGCCGCCTTTCATCCAATCTTTTGAACCATGAAAACCAAACCAACCTCGCCCCCGAAACCACGCAGTCGCATGCGGCGGCTGCCCGCTCACCTTGTCTTCATTCTGCTGACCTTGGCATCCTTCGCGCTCCCCGCGCAAACCGCCAGTCTGGTCAGTGTCACCGCCGTCGAGAAGACCGAGCATGCCGATCCCAAAGGCAGCATCGACGAGGTCGTGAAAAAGCATCTCGAAATCGAGCTCCGTGGCAGTGCCAAACTCCAGGGTGAGGTCAAGGTGACCTGCACCTTCTTTGCCGATGATCTGGCAGGCGACAAGATCATCGCGCTGAAATCCAACTCTCTCACCGCCACGTTGGAGGCAGGCAAAAGCACGCGCGTCACCTCGCCGGTCGTGTCTTTCAATTTTACCCCGCAGCACTCCGTGAAATCCGGCAGCGGCAGGCGCACCCGCTTCAAGCGGGTCGAAGCCACCGGAAACCGCTACCACGGCTGGGGCATTCAGGTCTTTCGCGGGAATGAACTCGCTGGCGAAGCCTTCAGCAACGCCAGCATCAAGAAGCTTCTGGTGCAGTAACTGCCTCGATCACCGCACAACCTCCCATTCCATGAGCACAGCCCCCCGAATTTCGGCACCCAAACCCTGCGGCACACCGCTGCCAGGCGACCGCACGTTCAAAACCTGGCATACGATCGCCAGCATTGGCTTCGTCCTGATGCTCATGGCAAGCGCCTATCTCTGGCTGCCTCACCATGGCGAGGACGGCATGCAGCGGACCGTCATCGTCAATGAGGCCAGGATTCGCGAGCTGGGCATTGTTTTGCGTGAGGTCACGGACCCAGACCACACCGCCATCGTCCCGGCGGAGACGATCCAGCGTGATCAGGCGGGGGAATTCGTCTTCGCTAAAGATTTGGCGCGTCCCAATGTGTTCGTCAGGAAAGGCGTGATTGCGGAGTCGAGGAGCGACGGTCGGATCCGCATTTTGCACGGCATTCGCACGGGCGATCAGATCGTCATCAGCGGTGCCGAACGGCTGCGCATGGAACCCGTCAGCCAACGCCAGGCCGCTGAAACCAGCGGCGGTGCTCCAATCGAGCTGGAGGCGAAGTGAAGCAACATTCCATGTTCTTTATCAGTTCGCCCGACATTCAAAAGCACATGAGCGATACGGATTGAACCGCATGAAACACCCCTTCCCATCAAGCACAAAAAACCCGCCGGAGTTCTCTCTTTCTCCGGCGGGCTTGCAGGAATCCTTCGATCCCTGTTACTCCCTGTTAGTGTCGGCCACGGCCTCCGAAATCAAAATGGAAGCCCGGCAGGCTGAAGTGTCCGCCGCTACCGTGGTTGGAACCATGGCCGGAGCTGTGCCCGCCATGCCCATGTCCGCTTCCATAACTCGGGCGGCAGCTATGGCCGATGGTGCGGTAGCCATAGACGGGATGCCCGTGACGGTCATAGCCCGTCACCGCCCGTTCGCGGTAAACCGGAGTGCGGCAGGAACCGCAGTTGTGCGAAAAGCTCCGGCTGGAGGAGCCGTGGAAATCACGCGCTTGCGAGGCGGTTGGGGTGAGGACTGCAAAGCTTGCGACGGCAGCCAGGAAAGTGACGAGTTTTTTCATGATGAGCGGGGGGATGGTTTTGATTTGTTGCCGCATTCTTGCGGCGTGTGAGTCAGACGACACTCCCGCGAAGCCATTCAGGGTTCCGATATTTTTTATTTCAATTAAAGCATGAGCACCAAAGATCCCCACGCCGCCGAGTCCAAGTCCTGCGCCTCCTGTGAGCACGGGCATGACGAAACCACGCTGCCACGCAACGCGCTCGTCATCACGTCCGGTGCTTTGCTCGCATGTGGGCTGTTGCTGCAATGGCTGAAGCTCGGTCCCTCGCTGTTGCATGATGTTTGTTTTGCCCTCGCCACACTCGCGGGCGGACTGCTCGTGGTTCCTGCGGCATTCGGTGCGCTGCGAAAACTGCGGCTCGACATGAATGTGCTCATGACCGTGGCCGTCACCGGCGCATGGCTGGTCGGTGAGGGCGCGGAAGGTGCCACCGTGGTGTTTCTTTTTGCGTTCTCCGAACTGCTCGAATCCTGGAGTGTCGGCAGGGCCAGACGCGCCATCGCCGCGCTGCTGAAACTCGCGCCGCAGACCGCGCTGGTGCGAGACACGGGTGGCGCTTTCAACGAGGTGCCGGTGGCGGACGTGGCCGTGGGCGCGGAGATCAGCGTGCGCAGCGGCAGCAGCGTGCCGCTGGATGGCAAGATCATCTCCGGTGAGTCCGCGGTGAATCAAGCGCCCATCACCGGCGAGTCAGTGCCCGTGGAAAAGAAACCCGGCGACACCGTGTTCGCGGGCACCATCAATGGCGAAGGCTCGCTCGTCGTGCAGGTGACCAAGGCCGCCAGTGACACCACGCTCGCGCGAATCATCAAACTGGTCGAGGAAGCCGAGGAGCAGAAGGCCCCCACGCAGCGCTTTGTGGACAAGTTTGCCACCATCTACACACCCGCCGTGTTTGTCGTCGCGCTGCTGGTGGCGTTGCTGCCGCCGCTGCTGTCGGCCGCGTCGTGGTCGGAATGGACCTATCGCGCGCTCGTGCTGCTTGTCATCGCCTGCCCTTGTGCGCTGGTGATTGCCACACCCGTTTCGATTGTCTCCGGCCTCACCGCGCTCGCACGTCGCGGTGTGCTGATCAAAGGCGGCGCGCATCTCGAAGCCGTCGCCAAACTACGTGCTCTTGCCGTGGACAAGACCGGCACCATCACGCAGGGCAAACCCCAAGTCACCGGCGTCATCCCCATCGGTGACATCACCGAGGAGGAAATTCTGCGACGTGCCGCCGCCATCGATGCGCATTCCGAACATCCATTGGCGCAGGCCGTGGTTGCAGCAGCAAAGGGCAAAAACATCTCGTGGACTGAATCCACGCAGTATCAATCCGTCACCGGGCGCGGAGCCACCGCTGTCATCGACGGGCATCCACACTTCATCGGCAACCACAAGATGGCGCATGAGCTGGGCCTGTGCAGTGCGGAGATTGAAGCGAAGCTCGCCGAGATCGAAGGCAAGGGGCAATCCCTCGCCATCCTCGGCCATGCGCCGCATGCAGGTTGTGCGGGTGCCGTGCTCGGCATCCTGGCCATTGGCGACACGATGCGCCCGGAGGTCTCCGATGCACTCAACCTGCTGCATGAGGCAGGCATTGAGAAGGTCGTCATGCTCAGCGGTGACAACCAGCGCACCGTCGATGCCATCGCCCGGCAGGCGGGCATCGACGAAGCCCTTGGCGACCTCATGCCCGAGCAGAAGATCGAGCACATCCGCCGCCTCATGGCCGAATTTCACTACGTCGGCATGATCGGTGATGGGGTGAACGACGCTCCCGCGCTCGCCCTCGCCAGCGTCGGCATCGCCATGGGAGCCATCGGCAGCGACACGGCCATCGAGACCGCCGACATGGCTCTCATGAAGGATGATCTCACGCGCGTGGCCGAGGCTGTGACACTGGGCCGCCGCACGCTGCGCATCATCCAGTTCAATGTGTCTTTTGCGCTCGTCATCAAGGCGGTCTTCCTCATCCTCGCTTTCACCGGCCACGCCAGTCTCTGGCTGGCAATTCTGGCAGACACCGGTGCGACGCTGCTCGTCATCATGAATGCCCTGCGGCTGCTGGGAGGCAATCGCGCCGAAGCGCCGAGCAAGGGCACACACACACCCTGATCCACTCACCTCATGAATCTGAAAAAAGAAATCGCGAAATTCCTCTGCGGCGGGGAAGCTTTTCATGCCGTCACCCATGCTTACCTGCTTGTCTCAGGCACCCAGTTGACTGTCATGGGCATCACCACCACGCCGACATTGAATGCGGTGTCCGTTCTCGTGAGCACCGCCATCACCATAGCCCTTGGCATTTACGCTTGGCGTCCGCAGCCACCGCGCGAATCCAACCATTGAACACAGTTGCTTATTCATTCATGACCAAGCCCTCCTCTCGAAACAGGCAGTCAGCACGTCCTTCCTTGAAGTTCTCGCGTTCCGACAAGCTCAAGATCTTCGGCTTCATCTTTCTGTTCTTCGTTGCGCCAACACTATTTTGGCACTTCTACTCCATTCATCATCAGGAGGCATCCGTCACCAAGACCGTGGAAGAATGGAAGTCCATCTACCATTTGGACGACAGCCAAGCAGCCCGGATCAAGCAGATCGAACTCGACTTCCATAGCAGCGGCAGTCCCTTCGACTTCAAAGCCCCGTCAACGAAGGACGAAAAGCGCCGTCATCATGAGCAGATCAGCAGCCTGATGCCGCCCGAGGACGGTGTGCGCTTCATGCAGGTGATGGAGCAAAACGCAGGCAGGCATTGAGCCACTGCCTCAGTGCCCTGGGCACCAGAAGTCTTCATGACCGTTGCGCCATTGATGGCCGTGATGATGGTGATGATGACCGCAGAAGCGCTCACATAAATGCATCGTGGCAGCGCGTGCTGTGGTGGCGGCTTTCTCAGCAAGATAAGCAGCCTGCACAGGCATCGCACAGATGGCGATGGTGGCGAGCACAAGCACAGCCGTCGTCCAGATGGCGCGGCGGTGGAGTTTGGTAAACGAGTTCATGATGGCTGGGTGATGGATTCAGTGGCTGCTGCAAAACCTTCTGCGGAGCAGTGCGCCTTTGACGGTGACTTCCGGGGTCTATTCAGCCGCGATTAGATTTTTCTAAAACGCCGGGATGTGACTGGCATAAAAAAACCAGCCTGCATCGCAGGCTGGTTCTTCACACCAACAGGACTGGCGGGGCGTGCTACTTGTTGCACTTCTCGCAGACCTTGCCGTCTTTCTCTGCCTTCACGCAGCAGGGATGCTCGCATTTGCCACCGGCTTTCTGCGCTTTGTCGCAGCAGCCGCCTTCTTTGTATTTCTTCTCTGCCGGTGCGCCAATGGCGAGGGCACAGCTCATCGCCAAGACACTGAGGATGGATGTCAATTTCATAGGATGTTATTGGGTTGGAATGGCGGGAAGACAGCCTTCCGCATCAGCATGTATAAACGTGGCAGACGGGGCTGTCTGTTGCCTCAATCCGCTGTTTTTCTGTGGAGACCACGGCGAACCTCGCTGTCGTGCGCCCCGAACCCGCCATTTTATCCCAAGAAACCGGAGGGGTTGGCACTGCGGCGGAGTTGCACTGCATGAACGCACCACACTGCGTCCAACCAAACAAACCCCAACCCAATCCAACCATGAAAACGAAACTCACCCTCCTTGCCGCCACGCTTCTGGTCGGCTTCAGCGCCACCAGCGCCATTGCCAATCCGTGGAAAGGAATGCCTCCGGTCTTCACCCCCAAGGCCAGCGCTCCGGCCAAGCCTGCCTTCCAAGGCTGCTGCAACACCAGCACACGCTACACCACCAACCAGGTCAAAGGTGGCGTGCAGGCAAACAAGAGCATCACATGCAACATCGGCTGCAACATGCCGCATGCGGGCAAAGCCTGCCCCGCCAGCGCGCTCAAGCACTGCGCCAACTAAAGGCTGACCGCCCTTGCCAGCCCGCCAGGCATCGGAAGCCTGGCGGGTTGAGTTCAGCAGATCACCCGCCACCTTCCCACCACCATGAATGACGACGAACTCCACTCCCTGATCCGCCAGTCCCATCCCAAGCTGGAACTGCCCGCCTCCTTCAATCGCGAGGTGTGGAAGCGCATCGCCGTGGTCGGCCAGGAGTCCTGGAGCCACAGGTGGCAAAAGATCGCGGATGCGTTGTTTCTCTGGATTGCCAAGCCCGCTCCTGCACTGGCCCTGTTTACTGTCATGCTCATGGCTGGCGCAGGTCTCGGCGGTCTTACCATGAAAGAGAGCAGCGCATCCGCCCGGCGCACGGCCTACCTCGCCTCCATCAATCCGTTGCACCCCGCACACTTTTCCACCCAGGAATGAAACGCGGCCCGCTCATCCTCCTTCTGGCCCTGGCAGCCTCCGCCGCTGCGTTTGTCATCACACGCCACCAATGCCAGTGCGCTGTGAGGACGAGTGCCGCCATGCACGATGGCGACACCCTGCTGCCGGAGCTGGAATGGCTGCACCATGAGTTGAAGCTCGACGATGCGCAGTTTGTGAAAGTGAAATCACTCCACCTCGCTTACCGGCCCATCTGCAAGGCCTTGTGCGCGAAAGTGATGACCGCTCGGGAAAAACTCGGTCAGCTTGCCTCACAGGGAAACATCGCATCACCTGAACTCGAAGCAGCGCTGCAAGAGCAGGCCGCCGTGCGGGTCGAATGCCAGAAGGCGATGCTCAAGCATCTGCACGAAACCGCCGCTGTCATGTCACCAGAGCAGGCGCGGCAATATCTCGACACCATGTTGCCGCAGGTGATCGGAGCCGAAGCAGAACACCTGTCCGGCGGACACTAACCGTTCCAACTGTTCATGTCTGCTTCCACCGATGACGACATCTCGCTCATGCAGCAGCTCGCGAGTGGCGAAGACCTGGCTTTGAACGAACTCATGAACCGCTGGCGCGAACGTGTTGCCGCCTTTCTCCTGCGCATGGTTGGTGATCATGCGACGGCCATGGATCTCACCCAGGAGTCCTTCGTGCGTCTCTACACCAGCCGTCACAGCTACCGGCCCACGGCCGCTTTTTCGACATACCTCTTTCACATCGCGGCCAATCTCGCCCGCAGCCACGCCCGCTGGAAGGGCAGGCATCCCACCGTGCCGCTCACGAACGAAGAAGGCACGATGATCCATGACCCCGTGGACTCGCAGCTTTCCCCGGATGATGCCGCTGCTCTGCGAGAAAAGGCCGCGCTCGTGAAGAATGCCATCGCGGCGTTGCCTGCTGATCTGCGTGAGGCGCTGCTGCTCTTTACTGTCGAAGACATGAGCCACGCCGAAGTGGCAGCCACTCTCGGCTGTTCCGCCAAAGCCGTCGAAGTCCGTATCTACAAGGCACGGCAGAGGCTCAAAGAAATGGTCGGGAAGCAGTAAGCTCAGTAAGCTGATCTTGCGCTGACCGCGGCTTCTTTTGCGGTCTTGGAGGGGTTGGCGGCGGTCAGGAGTTATGCCCGTGTGGGCGAACAATCGCTCCATTCAAACACAAACAAAATAACACAGACCATGAAAACGCAATTCATCCGCACCACCTTCCTTGGCCTCGCAGCCCTCGGCACACTCGCCCTCGCCTCCTGCCAGGCTCCGGTCAGCACGCACACGCCCACGAGTGCTGTGAGCTGTGACAAATGTCGAACCATCCACTTCCTCGCCCCAACTACGGGCGGCGGCGGAGTCGGTGCGGCGGGAATCAAGGGCGGCTTTGTGACACTGCGTCATGCCGACAGCATGACGTGTCCCGATTGTGAGAACCAGGTCATCGCCATGCTGAAGACCGGCAGCCTCACCAAGCACGTCTGCAAGACCTGCGGTGGCACCCTGCGTCACTGCACGCAGCACTAACCATCGTCAGACAAGAGGGCCACCTGTGGTTAGCCGCAGGTGGCCTTGCTGTTTCGTGCGCCATCACGATTCAGGGGTGGTCTTAAATGCGAAAATAATTTGGAGGGATTTGAGCCCCAGCGGAGTTGCACCTCCGACCGCTTCCATTGGAGCGGCACATCATCCAAACCAAAAAAAGACTGACACACCTCTATGAAACTCACCCTCGCCCTCCTTTCCAGCCTGATTCTCGGCGCTGGCATCGTCTCCGCCATCGAAGGCGTCCCTGCCACCTATCCGCTCAAGAAATGCGTCGTCTCTGACGAAGACCTCGGCGGCATGGGCAAGCCCGTCAAAGTCACCCACGAAGGCACGGACGTGTATCTGTGTTGCAAGTCCTGCCTGAAGGACTTCAACAAGAACCCTGCCGAGTTTGTGGCGAAGGTGAAGACAGCGGTGAAGAAATAATGGCCACCAGCGATGGCCATTGCTGGTCTGGACTTCAGGCGTTTCGGCCTTCAAAGGCCGTTGCGCCTGATGCATAAGCCATCATAATCCTCTCCAGCATGAACCGCCTCTGGATCAAACTCGCCGTCGCCGCCTGCTTTCTGATGGCGCAGGTGGTGTCGGTGGCGGGCCCGGCCCGGAACGATGCGAAGCCGGTGTGCCAGATGAAATGCTGTGTCCCCGGCGCGACGAGTTGCTGCTGCGCGGAGCCGACAGAGGCTCCGCTGCCGCCCGCACCGATCAACGCGCCGCCAGTGACTGGACGCGATCTTGCCCCTGTGACCTGGCTGGAGTTCACACCTGTTTTCCCACTAGAAACCTTCGTGGAAGAATCCACGGCACGGTTTGATGCATGTCACGTCGTCACCCAGCGGCATGTCCGGCTGGCGGTGCTGTTCTGCGCCATCTTGATTTGAGTCGGCGTCTTTGACAGGCGCATTGTGCCCAGGCCTCGCGGTCCCATGACGGATCATGCGTGTGCCGGGCTTGGTTTCACGAACCCGCAACGACTCAAACATCATGCATTCATCCTTTTACTGGCCTGCACTTACGTTGGCCCTGGCGCTCACGGCTCATGCCGATGAGGCCACGCCTCAATTCATCAACCGCCTGATCCACGAGGCGGTCACCACGCATCCATCCATTGAAGCGGCGGACGCACGCACGCAGGCGGCCACGTCTGCCATCGGTGCGTTGCGGCTGTGGGAAGATCCACAGCTTGGCCTCGGTGCCTTGTTTGCCAGTCAAATCAACCGTCAGGGCAATGGCGATATTTCGGTGGGCATCGACCAGATGCTCCCGCGTCCCAAGCTTTATCAGGCGGAGAAACGGCGTGCAATCGCCGAGCAGCAGGTGCAGCAGGCTGCACGGCGGCAGACGGCGAATGAACTCGCTCTGTCGGTTGCGCAGTCAGCACTGGAATTGGCGCTGGCAGACGAAGTCGTGCGTCTTCAAACGGAGAATGTGAGTTGGCTGCAAACCATCGTGAAAACCGCCGAAGAACGGGCCAAGAGCCCGGATGCGACGGCCACGGAGACGCTGCGACTGGAAAGCGAACTCGCCATGCAAACACAGACGCTGGCGGCGGCCAAGCGCCAGCGCAGCCAGTATGCCACCACCTTGAGCCTGCTGCTCGGGCGTTCTGTGGAGCACACCTGGCAGCCACTCTCGCTGCCAGTACAAGCGCAGGAATTGTCCAGCGCCGTCGCATTGAAAGTGCGCCTGGAGCACAACAATCCCAGGCTTGCCGCCTTGCGCCATCAGGCCGAAGGCGCGCAGGCGGCGGCGGATGCCGCACGCGAGAAACGCAAGCCGGTGTTCTCCGCTGGCGTGCAGGTGTATGGCTACTCGCAGGGCAACAGCAACGACATGATGACGATGCTCACGCTCAAGATGACTCTGCCGTGGTTCAATCGCTCCGCCTACAAGGCCGACATCGCACGTGCTGAGAGCCAGCGCAACGCTGCGCAAAGCGATCTGGCAGCCGAGCAGCGCATGCTCTACACGCAGATCACCAGCCTGCTGACGCAGGCGGAGAACAACCGCCGTCTGGCCGAAGCTTACACCAGCGAGGTGCTGCCGAAATCAGAGAAGACCGTCGAAACGCTGCAAAATGCCTGGGTGTCATCCAAGGCCACGCTGCTCGAAGTTCTCGAAGCACGACGGGCCTTGTTGCAGGCCCGGCAGGAACAGAAACGAGCGCTGGCCGCACAGAACGTCGCGGCACAGGCGCTTGCAGCACTCGCCGGCAGCCTGGGATCACCTTCAGCGCACTAATTTCATGAAAAACCTCCTCACGATCTTCCTCATCATCGCCGCAGCCAGTGCAGGCTGGTTCCTGCGTGGCAGTCATTCCCCCGGCATGGCCGCATCAGTTTCAACCAGCGAACGCAAGGTGCTGTTTTATCAAAGCGCCATGCATCCGTGGATCAAGAGCGACAAACCGGGCCGCTGCACCATCTGCGGCATGGAACTGACGCCCGTTTATGAAGGCGACAAGGGATTCGATGCCGCTGGTGGCGATGTCGTGCCGCTCACGCAATCGCAAATCCAGGTGCTCAAGGTGCAGACGGTTGCAGCAAAGCAGCAGCCGCTCACCAAGACGCTGCGTGTCGCTGGCATCATCAATGATGACCAGCGCCGCCATCGCATCCTCAGCACCTATGTGGATGGCCGCATCGACAAGCTGTTTGCCAATCATCATGGTGTCGAAGTCGTCGCGGGTGAACCGCTGGCCTTGCTTTACAGCCCCACGCTGTTGCAGACCGAGCGCGAGTATCGCCAGCTCACCGGCGAACTGAGAAAGAGCACCGCGCTGCGGTTGCGGCAGATGGGACTCACGCCGGAGCAGATCGCCGCATTGCCAGGCAAGTCTGACGATGCCTTGAACTCAGAGATTCTCGCCCCGCTTACCGGCACCGTGGTCGTGCATAATGTCTATGAAGGCCAGTATGTGACGGCGGGTGAGAAGCTCTTTGAGATCGCCGACTTCAACATCATGTGGCTCCTGTTCAACGCCTACGAGCAGGACATGCCGTGGATCAAGGTCGGCCAGACGGTGGAGGTCGCCACACCATCCGTGCCCGGCAAAGTCTTTGCTGGTGAGATCACCTTCATTGATCCGAACTTCGATGAAGCCACCCGCTCCACCCAAGTGCGCGTGGAACTGCCAAACCCGCTGGTCGAAGGTCGTCGCGAACTGCTGCATCGCCTGTATGCCGAAGGTGCGGTGAAAGTGGAGCTGCCTGAAGTGCTCGCCGTGCCGAAGTCCGCCGTCATGCAGACCGGACCGGAGGCTGTGGTGTATGTCGATCAAGGCGGTGGTGCGTATGCCCGCAGCGTGGTGCAGGTCGGGCGGCGTGGCGACACATTGCTGGAGATCGTTTCCGGCATCAAGGCGGGCGACAAGGTCGTGACGAATGGCAACCTGCTCATCGACGGTCAGGCGGAGATGAATCGCTCATTCGCATCGCCTGCGATTGTTTCGCCACTGGCAGATTTGAGCCAGACGCAGCAGAAGACCATCGGCAATTTCATCAAGGTGGCCGATGCGATGGCGGCGGCGCTCTCTGCCGATGATCTCGCCGCATTCAACAAGGCCAGCGAACCCGCGATGATGCAGACCGGTGAGTTGATCGACACTTTGAAGTCACACACCGCTTTGAAGCCCCAGCTCGATATGCTCGACAAGGCACGGCACTTCCACGGCTTCGATGAGATCCAGAAAGCCCGCGTTGCCTTCCACGCTTTCTCCGTCGCCGCCACCTCGCTGCTGGAGCCGCTGCGCACCGCGAAAGGCGCGCCCGATTTCAAAATCTGGGAATGCTTCATGGTGGATCAAATCATCCCCAACGTGCCCGCCAAAGGCCACTGGCTGCAAGTCAGCACACGCGCCGGACACAACCCCTTCTTCGGCAAGGACATGCTGGAGTGCGTGAAGGAAATCAAACCTGGAGAGGCGCTGCCATGATCGAGCGCATCATCCATTGGAGCCTGAAGAACCGCTTCCTCGTCGCGTGCGCGGCCTTGCTGCTCGTCGCTCTGGGCGTGCGTGCGATCTACCTCACGCCGGTGGATGCGATTCCTGATCTCACCGAGAATCAGGTGCTCGTCTATGGCGAGTGGATGGGCCGCAGTCCGCAGGAGGTGGAGGATCAGGTGACGTTCCCGCTTTCCACCGGCCTGCAAGGTCTGGCGGGTGTGAAGGAAGTGCGCGCGACCTCGATGTTCGGCTTCTCGCTCATCACCATCATCTTCGAGGACAAGGTGGACACCTATTTCGCGCGGGCACGAGTGCTGGAGCGGCTGAACTATCTGCAAAGCTCGATGCCCGAAGGTGTGAAGCCGCAACTTGGCCCGGACGCCTCGGGTCTTGGCTGGGTGTATCAGTATTACTTCGATGTCGATCCAGCCAAGGCGCAGGACGGCGGCTATGATCTCGCGCAACTGCGTTCGTTGCAAGACTGGTATGTGCGCTACCAGCTCGCCAGCGTGCAAGGCGTGGCCGAAGTGGCAGGCATCGGCGGTTTTGTAAAGCAGTATCAAGTGGAGCTGAACTCCACCAAGATGCGCATGACGAATGTCACGCTCATGGATGTGATGACGGCGGTGCAAAACGCAAACCTCAACGTCGGCGGCAAGGTGGTGGAGGAAAACGGGGCTGAGTTTGTGCTGCGCGGCATCGGCCTCGTCACCAGTCCCGCCGACCTTGAGCTCGTCACGGTGAAGGCGATGGAGGGCACGCCGATTTACCTGAAGGACGTCGCCACCGTGCAGATAGGCGGCGACTTCCGCCGTGGTGCGCTGGATTTGAGCGGTCACGAGGCCGTGGGCGGCACCGTGGTCATGCGCACCGGTGAAAACGCCAAGGCGGTGATCGAACGCATCAAGGAGAAGATCGCGCAGATCGCGCCGAGTCTGCCGCCGGGCGTCACGATCAAGTCATTCTATGATCGCAGCGAACTCATCGACAGCACCATCGACACACTCAAGCATGCACTGCTGGAGGAAACCATCCTCGTCACGCTCGCCCACATCATTTTCCTCTGGCACTTCCGCAGCATCCTCATCGTCACGCTGCCGCTGCCGATCTCGATTTTGATCTCGTTCCTGCTGATGAAGGAGTCCGGCATCACCAGCAACATCATGTCACTCACCGGCATCGCCATCGCCATCGGCGTGCTGGTGGATGCGGCCATCGTGGTTACGGAAAACGTGATCCGGCACTGTGAAAAGGCTGAAGATGCCAAAGGCTCGCGGCTGGATGCCAGCGAGACGTGGCAGGTCACGCTCGCAGCCTGCACGCAGGTTGGGCGGCCCATCTTCTTCGCCATGGCGATCATCATTCTCGCCTTCGTGCCGGTGTTTGCACTCGCCGGGCAGGAAGGGAAGCTGTTTCACCCGCTGGCCTTCACCAAGACTTTCGCGATGATCGGCTCCACGCTGCTCGCGGTCACGCTGGTGCCAGTGCTGTGCTCGTTGCTCGTGCGCGGGCCGTTTCATGCCGAGGAGCACAACCTCGTGATGAAGTTCCTGCTGCGTCTCTATGAGCCAACGCTCAACTGGGTGCTCGATCATCGCAAGACGGTCATCGCCTCCGCGTTCCTCATTCTCTCCGTCTCCTTGGTGATCGCGTTTGGCCTGCCGCGCTCCACGGTGAAACAACTCCGCGATGCCGGTTATCCGCGTCTCGCCGAAACCGTGACCGGCTTTGGCAAAGAGTTCATGCCACCGCTTAATGAAGGCAGCCTTCTCTACATGCCGGTGATGATGCCGAAGACCGGCCTCAAGGAAATCCAGCGCGTCATGTCCTGGCAGGACACCGTCATCGCCGCCACCCCCGAAGTGGCATCTGTCGCAGGCAAGCTGGGCCGCTTTGAAACCGCCACTGATCCCGCGCCCACCGAGATGCTGGAGACGACGATCATGCTCAAGCCCGAATACATCGCCGATGGTCGCTGGAGTGTGAAACGCAATCCCGCATGGCGCGACGGCATGACGGTCGAGAAACTGAAGGCCGAACTCACCGAGAAGATGAAACAGGTGCCCGGCTATGTGCCCGCGTTCCTGCAACCCATCGAGAACCGCATCCTCATGCTCTACACCGGCATCCGTGCGCAGGTCGGCGTGAAGATCTATGGCGACAACCTCGACAAGATTCAGCGCAAAGCCTTCGAGGTCGAAGAACTCATCAACCGCATCGAAGGAGCCGCTGGAGTTTCGCCTTCGCGCGTGCAGGGCAAACCCTACCTCAACGTCCAGGTGGATCGTCAGGCCATGGCCCGCTACGGCCTCAGTGCGAAGGACGTGCTCGATGCCGTGGAGGTTTCCATCGGCGGCAAGAACGTCAGCACCACCATCGAAGGCCGGCAGCGCTTCCCCATTCAGATCCGCGTGCAGCGCGGTGAACGTGATGACATCGAAAAACTCAGCAGCATCCTGGTGGCCGCACGTTCCGGCATGGATGCCAGCAGCGCACCGGCGGCGGGCATGAAAGCGAGCAGCACTGACCCGACCATCGCTTACATCCCGCTCGGCATGGTGGCGAAGATCACGCGTGAAGTCGGCGCGAACGAGATCGCCAGTGAAAACGGCCGCCTGCGCTCCTATGTGCAGGCCAACGTGCAGGACCGCGATCTCGGCGGCTTCGTGCAGGAGGTCGAGCAGCAGCTCAAGACCATCGACTGGGAAGGCATGACCTACAAGATGACCGGCGAATATGAAAACCAGCGCCGCTTCGTGCAGACCATGCAGATCGTGTTTCCCATCGTGCTGCTCATCATCTTCGTGCTGCTCTACATCGTCTATCACAGCGCGCTGGAGGCCGCGCACGTCATGCTGGCGGTGCCGTTCGCCTTGAGCGGCGGTGTGCTGCTGCAAAAACTGCTTGGCTACAACTTCAACGGTGCCGTGTGGGTCGGCTACATCGCCTTGTTTGGCACAGCCGTGCAGACCGGCGTTGTCATGGTGGTCTATCTCGAAGAAACCGTGAAGGCCCGCATGGCACAGCTTGGCAAAGCCTTCGCCTATGCTGATCTCGTGCAGGCCGTGAAGGACGGTGCCCGTCTGCGTTTGCGGCCCAAGGTGATGACCGTCGCCACCATCGTCGCCTCGCTGCTGCCCATCATGTGGAGCCATCGCCAAGGCGCTGAAGTCATGCAACCCCTCGCCACGCCCGTCATCGGCGGCATGATCTCCAGCCTTGTCCACATCCTCATCGTCACACCCGTGATCTTCCTCTGGCTGCGCACGCGGGAATTTGGGCGCGAACACATTAGAGATAAAAGAAGTAGTTAGCGCCCCATGCCGCAGCAGTTGAGCAATGTGATGGCGCTCTTTTCCATCCGCATCGTCCTGAGCGGCCACTACTGCTGCACAAATCTGCCCTTCAGAATCCAGCCGCACACGCAGGTGGTTTCGTGCTTCGCCCAGCATTCGAAGCATCCCAGTCTCGCGGTGGTGTCATCTCTAGCCAGTTTTTGTTGCTCGCTACCCACGCCGAGAAATGCTCGGTTTGCTAGAAGATTGGGAATCCATACTTCTGCGAAAACCCGCGCGCATGCCTCATCTAAGTTTTAGATGAACCCAATACAAAGCCTCCATGGAATTCCTTGTCTGTCACTCTCGGCTATGGTAGTGCCTAGCCCGTGTTCAACTCGACCCACGCATCATTAGCAGACAGTGCCCGTCTGCGAGCCACTGGCATTGGAAGTGCCATCGGCCTTTTGTCGATCCTGGCGCGAGGGGCGCTGATGAATCCGGAGTCCGTTATTCCGGCCGCGCGATTTCAGCTCTTGATCGTTCTCACCCTTGCATGCCTTGCAGGGATCGCTGCGGCAGCAGGAGCCCGCAAGAAATTGGGAGCTGCAAAACACACTTCACCAGGAGCTGGAGGCCGCATCGGTATCCGGGCAGGAGTCATGGCTGCTTTGATCGCTGGTGCGGCTTTGACTTTTCTGGCCGTGCTAGCCGTCAACGTGGCTCCCGCCGCTGTGAGGGAGCGCGAAAAAATGCACATGTGGATCACGCTGTTCGCGAGTCTTGCCACCCTGCTTCCAGCCGTCTTATCCGGTTTCGTTGGAGGCCTGATCGGCGTCAGCGCGACGAGTTCAGCCACGGCGACAATGCCAGGCGAAGCCGGCAAACGCATTCCCTTGCTGCGATGGCTGACACTCGCTCTGGTTGTCATGTCCATTGCCGGACTCACCTCACCGTTCTGGTTTCAGAAGGAGCAACGAATCACCGATCTGACTTCGGCTCCTGCTGTTCCTCCCCCTTTTCTTTACGAGCCGCCCAAAGGAATTACATCCGCTCAAATTGGGCAGATTCAGCCTGAGGTCACCAAGATGATCGACAACATCCGGCATGATTCGCCGGTGAGCCTGTCTGAGGATGGCAGTTTGCTGGCCTATGGTGATACGTCATCAGGTTCACCGAACATTGGTGTTTACGATCTGCATCGTTTTCAAAAGATCGCCAGCATGCAAGTTCCTGCTTACCCGGAGGAATCGCTGGCGTGGTCGCCCGACCAAAAATCCATCGCCTGCACCATTGGGAGCGGCGGTGATCGGCGTATCTGGATTCTCCGAGTTGCAGACGGCAAGGGCATTTCCCTTCCCCGTCCTCCTGGTCGTGACACTCCTGGCGGTGAGTTGGTTTGGTGGCAGGAGAAGGAGCTTGGTTTTTTCCCGACCGATGAACCTCCGTTGGTCTTCGATCTTGAGAAGCTGTTGCTGAAGCCTCTCGATGACTCGTCCTTTTTTGCCAAGCTTGATGCCGACGCAAAACGCAAATGGCTTGAAGGACCACGAACTCATCTACCCTCTCAACAAGGCTGGAAACTGGATGTCCGCACCGTGATCCGTTCCGCCATGCCACCACCCCGCCGCAGTCCCGATACGCCGTGGGAACTGTTTGGCGACAGCATCTGCGCCATGTCGCATCCAACCTTGCCTGTGTCTTTTGGATTCGACTCTTTGGTGGTCAATGAAGGCAGCAAGGTTCTCTGCTCCAATGACGGCTCCAAATTGATCCGCCTCGGCAACGGACGCGCAGAAGTTGTTTTCATGAAATTTGCGACTGCCCCAGAACTGCATTTTGAAACCGTCATGCCTCTGGCGGATGACGCAATCAAAGAGGAGGCATGGAAGCGACACGTCGCTGATGGCAAGCTCTGCGTTCTAGTTTGCGCTCCGCTGATCAATCCGCTGAATCATCAAGTGGTGGGGCCGGATTATCAGCAAGTTCGCGGCATCGCCCAGCTCGTGGAATGGAAGGGGCGCAATGCGATCTTCGTTCTTCAAACTTACAGCAGGCCAATTCAGTCAACCGACATTGCCACGACCCTGCACGCCTGGGACGAAGGCCACAAAACCATTTGGAATGACACCGCCGTCAATGATTGGTGGAAGACGATCAAACCAGTGTCGCGTGAATTGCCGAAGGAGTTGGCAGACCTCTACATGCCCACCCTTCTGGCCTTCAATTCCGATGCGTCGCCGTTCGTTGTGGTCAAAGCAACGGAACGAACTCCGCCCGTTCGCAAGAGTCAAACCTCCGCGCTCCAAGCCTCCCCCCTGTCTCAGTCTCCTTTTTCAACGCTTGGGTCGTTTTCAGGTTCAGGCTCAACCTCTGCGTTCCTTTCACAAGGAACCCCGCCCGTTCCAGCCCCCTCTCCGCCTGCCCCGATCACTCCTCCGCCTCTCACCGAGGCTGACGTGAAAAAGTTTGTCACTGCCCATCACGAAAAAGCTTCTCAGGGAGATGTTCTCGGCATGATGGCAGATTACGATCAAAACGTTGACTTCCTCGATAAGGGAAAAATATCCAGCAGCGCGATCCTGGCGGAGGAAACAGCGCACCGTCAAAAGTGGCCCACAGGCAGCGAGAAAATTCTCAGCACGGTACTTGTGTCGAATAATGGCGACTTGTGGACGGCCACCTACACGATTGAGTTTTACAATGAAAATGCATCGGGTGACTGGCATCGAGGTCAGGCCGATCTCACGATAACGATGACATCCAATTTCGGCCGCCTGATAATTCTCTCGCAGAGGGCCAAGGTTCATGACTTGGTGGACAGCAAAGCGATGGGCAAATCCTCCACCGCAAATCCGCCGAGCCAGAACAACGTGACGATCAGCGCCCCGAAACCTTGCTACGTCAGCACGACGAAAGCCAGGGACGTTGCGGGCCTCGAGTTCACGGATCAGATCAGTTTTGTCAATGGCATCACCTGGCACCGCACCTACCGGGAGTTGTCCCCTGCCGGTAAAGTTCTCCGGACTTGCCGCGCCATATATGAGGGAAGCGGTGGTTTGTCCCAAGATCGCAGATCGGCTCGAATTTATGTCGGATCACAGGAATGGGATCAAACCATTAAAGGTGGAACGCTCACTGGCGTCTGCCAGAGGAGTGCTGAATCCATGGTCGGCAAGGCGTTCAATTTCCAATTCACTCAGGGTGGCATGGTCGAGTCTGCGCTGGGCATTTCTTTTCGACTTCAGAAGTAGGCGTTGGTGGGGAATGCCTTCCCCTCGCGGCAACTGCGTGAGCCGCTACCCCTTCCAGCGGGGAAGTTTCCCCGCAGCGCCCCTCGCTGTCATTCAAGCCCCAGCTCTCTCGATCTGCGATCCAGTTCGCCCTCCCAGATTTCGTGCCTCAGTTGGTCATGCTTCCCCTCGCCTGCCCCTCCCGCATTGCCAACCCAGGCACCCATGCCAGCCGCCACTCCGCCCTCATCCCGTCTGGCATCAGATTCGTTCCTCATCCTGAATGTCAGACCGGCTTCGTCCCGTCAGCCATGTGACGCGTCACGGCTGAATAATCTGCCTCGATTCCTCCCCGCCTTCCCACGAGGATCGAGCCTGCTCATTCTGCCGCCACGCTGGAAACTGACGCGGAAAAGAAAACTTAGGTCGCCCGAAGTTCCACGCGGGTTATCCACAGGGCGATGTGACACGCTCGGTCACCTTCATGGTATGATGAAGGCATGCAAAAAATCGTGCGCACATCAGCGGGGGTGAAATTTGAAAGCGATGTGCTGGCGTTCATAGACAGCCTCGCTCGCGAGCAGCAGCGCAGCCGCAGTTTCATCATCAATGCCATCTTGAGGTGGTATTCTCGATGGCTCGTGGAGCGGCAAACAAAGGTCGAGACGGAGCGTGAGCCGGTGATCCGATAGCAGACTGTCATGCGGGGCACGCTAGATCGAAAAGTCCTGCTTCTACCATCCAAGGCTCATGAGCCCGTGGTTTCAGCGTTCCATGGCTTTAAAGCACCGACCTCCAACACAACCTACACCCCGAATCAGTTTTTTGATGTCGCCATCCCGAATTTCTCGCGCGGCGTGGTGCGCATCGTGGCCTATCTGGTTCGAAAGACTCTGGGATGGTGCGATGCAAACGGAAATCCGCAGGAAGAGCAAATCGAGGTAACTTACTCGGAACTTGAAACGAAGGCCGGAGTGAGCCGTGACATGATCCGTGGTGCTCTGGACGATGCCCTGGCCGGGCATCTCATCGAATGCGTGACGGAAGGCCGTGCCAAGCACGCGCATGATGCCGGGCAGTCCGCCTGCTATCAGCTTTGCTGGTCATCGGCACCTTATACAACACGCCCGGAGGACTTTCGCGGTTTCTTCGAGGGTGAAGGCAACCGCACCGACATCCCGAACGAGTTCTTTGATGTGCTCATCCCCAACGAACCGCTCTCGGTCATCAAAGTGGTCGGAGCCATCATCCGCCACAGCATCGGTTTTCAAGCCAAGCATGGTCGCAGACGCCAGCAGGTTGCCTTGTCCTATCAGCAGATCGAAAACTATGCGCGTTTCGGCAGCCGTTCTGATCTCGCCAAGGCGTTGCGAATCGCGCTGGAGAAAAACTACATCGTCCGGCTGGAACACGGTGTTTTCAGCCACGAAGCCATGGAGCGGCGGCGTGCTGTGTATGCGATTCGCTGGTGCGATTATCCGAACGGTCAGAAAAACGAACCAGCCGTGGAACGGTCAGAAATTCAGACCAGCATCAGTCAGATTTCCGCACCAGCATATCGGTCGGAAAATCGAACCAACATTAAAACGAAACCAGGAAATGAAACTGGAAACAGCCTTGCGGCAGACAGCGATCCTCTGAGGAAACAGCTCCTCAGCTTTGGCTTCACTGAGAGGACGGTCGCCAACCTCATGCGCGAGCACGACCGGGAAGACATCCAGCAGCAAATCGCATGGTTACCACATCGCGCACCGGCTCGCAGCCCGGCGGGACTCTTGCGTCGATCCATCGAGCAGCAGTGGCCCGCTCCCATCAAACTTAGGTCGCCCGAAGTTTTGGGAGCTTCGGGATGGGATTTCGCCCGCTCATTCTACGCGGCCTATGGTGGCAATCGTGGAGAACCGGTGAATGAACCATCTCCGCGAGAAACCGAGGCCGCTGAGGCTTTTGTCCAGCGATTGATCCGAGCCACGAGGGAGGAAGGTCGTGCGGCGGAATGGGGCCGCGAACTGGGCACGCTGGCACGTGATCAACGCAACCCATTCCCATCACTCAAGCTCGCCATCCGGCAGCTTGGCGATGCCTTCCTGGTTCAGCGTGAAAAGCTGCGTTTGCAAGTTCAGCTCACCGACATCACGCAGCGCCGGGAAGAACACGAGCATCGGTTCCGTGAAGCATGGCTCCAATGGCTCGCCAATCGGGAAGCGGAGATGCGCATGAACCAGCCTGAGGAGCTGGCTCGCTTCATTGCCCGGAGAGAAAGCGATCACGCGGAGCTGGAGGCAGACCCGAAGCCTTGGTCGCGGCGTGTCCTGGAGCGCTTCAACACCGACAACGCCCGCCTCGGTGCCTTCCGGCAGTTCTTCGGCCTCGCGGACTTCTGGCAGTGGGACGCCGACATTAACAGCCAGTCATTTCAAACCCAACCATGAACATCATCACCGTCATCAATGCCAAGGGAGGTTGTGGCAAAAGCACCATCGCCATGAATCTCGCCAGCGGCCTCGCACGTCACGGGCATCGAATCCTGCTCATGGATCTCGATCCCCAGGCACAGGTCACCCAATGGCTCGCCGCAGGGGATGGCCTCACACCCGAAGGCACGCTGGTTTCCGCGCTCACGCGGCAGCAGTCCCTCAGCGAGGTCATTCAGCCCACCGGCTTTGAAAACCTGTTCTTTGTCGCCAGCGCCGACGGTCTCGAAGACCTCGGACGTGAGATCAGCCAGACCGACGGCTATCCGTCGATGCTGACTCAACTGCTCGCCGAGGAACACATCGCTGACCGCTTTGACTTCATCGTCATCGACTCGCCAAACCAGATTTCGCCGATCATGGAAAACGCTATTTACCCAGCGGACGCCTTCATCGTTCCGTTTGAAAGCACGAAGGCGGTGAAGAGCTACGCCAGCATCTACAAGCTCCTCGTCAAATTGCGATCCAGCGAAGATTTCCGCATGCTCCATGTGCTGAGCAACCTCACACGCCTGCCAGGCTTGAGAAAACGTGTGCTCACCTTGCTTGCGGATGACCAAATACCGTCGGCACGCAGCGAGATTCGTTCGTGCGGATGGATGGCCCAGGTGGACGAAAATGGCGGCAGCATCTTCCACTATCGTCCTCTCTCGAAAGGAGCGCAGGACATGGCCGCCCTCGTCGAAGAGGTGCGGGAATTATTCAATAACGGGCCGCAGGCCCACACGGAGCCAGCAACAACTGAGGTGCCGACCATCACCTCACCAGTGGATGCCGCCTCCGCTGCAACAGCATGACCAAACTACCCGAAGGAAAAAGCCGTCTCGATCTCGTGAAGTCCGGTCTCACCGGCGGGCTTCCAAAGCGGGGCCGCTTCATTGTCAGCATCGACCGGCTTCAAGAAGACCCGGACAACGAACGCAAGGTCTTCAACAACATGGACGACATGATCGAATCCGTGCGTCGTCACGGCATCATCGAGCCGATCACCGTCACCCAGGATGGCGAACGCTACCGCATCCTCACCGGTCATCGCCGCTTTCGCGCCGCCAAGGCCGTTGGCCTCACCGACCTCGAAGTTCTCGTGCGTGAACCGGACGACCAGATCACCCGTCGCTTCAAAAGTTTGATCTCCAACATCCAGCGTGAAAACATCGCCGCTGTCGAGCTTGCGGAAACTCTCCGCAGCCTGCTGGACACCGGTGCCGTCACCACCCAGCGCGAACTCGCTGCGCAAATAGGGAAGAGCGAACAATGGATGAGTTCCATGCTCCGCCTTTTGGAACTGCCCGCCCGTTTGCAGGAGGAACTGCGCAACACACGGGGAATTGGTTACGAGATGGCGCAACGAATCGCCCAGGTGGACGACTCCCGGCTCCAAGAAGAACTGGTGTCGGCCGCAGTAGCAGGGGAGAGCACTCACAGCATCCGCTCCCGCATCAAGGCCCACCGCACCCTCCATGGAGGAGGGAAGGCCCAGCACGATGCCGGTTCACGCAAAGGCAGTCTCATTCTGCTCACTCATCGGGAAGGAAACTGCATCGCCAGCTTGAGGGCGAAACGCGAGCCCGGAGCGAGGGAAGCAATGCTGGAGGCCTTGCGTCAGCTCACCCGGCAGGTGAGTGAGGACGACTCCCTCCGCTGAGAATGTCCTCATTGGCAGTCTTGACATTTTTCCTCGCTGCCCCCATACTCATATCAGCCTTCGAGGCACCCATTTATCTGCCCCCCGCCCGACACGCCGCAAGGCCTCGGGCGGGGTTATTTTTACCCGGAATGTCAGCCGAACCCGCTCAAAACCGAGCCATAGTTTTCATCGACGGACAAAACCTCTTTCACAGCGCTAAAGAGGCTTTTGGGCATCCCTTCCCGAACTACGACGTGAAGAAACTCGCTCAGGAAGTGTGCGTTCGCAAAGGATGGCAGCTTCAGCAGGTGCGCTTTTACACCGGCTATCCCGATGCTGCGGACAACCCTTTTTGGAATCACTTCTGGACAGCCAAACTCGCCCAGATGGGACGTGAGGGAGTCCATGTTTTTAACCGTCCTCTGCGCTACCGGAATCAGAGCGTCCTCCTGCCAGATGGCACCACACGGAACATCTTGGTCGGCCAGGAAAAAGGCATCGACGTTCGGCTCGCCCTTGATGTGATCTCGCTCGCATGGCAGGGCAATTATGATGTGGCGTGCGTCTTCAGTCAGGATCAGGACTTGTCCGAGGTGGCGGATGAGATTCGCGACATCGCACGTCTCACCGCCAGATGGATTCACATCGCTTCAACGTTCCCATTCAGTCCCGCCAGCCGCAACAAACGCGGCATCAACAGCACCGACTGGATCAAGCTCGATCGTGCCACCTACGACGCCTGCATTGATCCACGAGACTACCGGCCGAAGCAGAAACCTTGACCTGTTTCCTGCTGAGACCACGAACTCGACAACACGTCAAGACCACGACTTTTACCAAGGCTGCTGCGAAGCAGCTCTTTTGCTATGTATGGAAAGCCGTTGCCATCGGCCTGGTGGATCAAGGACACACGAAAAACTACGGGCGACCGAACTCCAGCTTCAAGGACACGAAGGCATTCAAAAGCCTTGTTTGAGGCCACGAAAATGTCCTTGAGTCGGAAAAACAATATTCTGCGACATGCCACAGCCCCTCCCATCACCCCTATTTACATGGTATGTAGGGGCACGCGAAAAATCGCGCCGGAGCGCTATCGCTTGAACGACGATTGCACGGCCTCACTGAGCGACGATTCGCCGCCAGGGCCATGATACGGGTGCCCCCACGTGTTCGGGCTCAGCGCCCGACTTCACGCGTTTTCCTCCAGCGACAAGGACTTGATCGACTTACGGACAGAGGTCATGCCGGAACCGGGCTAACCGCCCTCGGACAATGACCAAACGCGTGAAGTCGGCCGCTGCGGCCAGCCGGCGAAACGCCGGACTGCCCTTCGCCCTCACACGTGGGGGCGACGACTGGTGCGGCCTGCCGTCACGCAGAAACGCGACGCGCTACTTGAACGCAATCAGCTCATCTGATACAGCAAAAGCAAGCAAACGGCTCACCTCCCTCCAACTTGGCCTCCCACACCATTCACACTCTTCACCGATTCATGAACGCGGTGCTACCAGCGTTGGATGACCACTGGTTGCGCGATAGTCTGGCGGTGCTTTTTCTGGAGCAGAACCTTGAACCGCAAGACAACACGAGGAGCACCAAAGCATGCGGCCCGGCATCACTCGCGGCATTTGTTGGGTCAGCAAGAATCGAAGGACTGGCGCACGTCAATGCGCGTGATCTTTGTGACTGGATGAACAGACGGGATATGGAGGCATCCCTTCGAGCCCTGGGACTCGAGTTCACCAAGCGTGCGGAAACGTTGCCAAGATTCGGTATTTCGATGATTCAATGGCAAGGTCCATGGTCGAGGCACGCATATCGAGGGTCCGATCTGACCCATACCCATTGGATAGCCGTTGCTGAAAACTATGTCTTTGATGTGATATGGGGCAGTTGGTTGCCCAAATCTGTCTGGCAGGATGTAGTGATGGAAGACCTCCTTCGCCATAAGGGGGCTTATGGTTGGAAGCCTCTCACGAGTTACGAATTTGGTCTGGCGAGTTTTTCTGAATTGACCCAAAGAGCAGAGGTTGAGTGAGAAGCCCGTCTATCGGAAGCCCCGCTTTGTTAAGCACGAACTTACGGTGAACCTCGACATTCTCGAGAAGGAGTTCGTCGAGAGGCTCACTCTCACTGGTCCGGCGAGTGTGCCAGTGAGGTCTCCCGCCTTGCGTGAAAGCAATGGCTGCTTGCCGCTTTACCGTTTTCATGAAGGGAGTCGAATCAATCGCGGTGAAAGTGTCCGAAATACTTGCAAGCTCTCTCATCCAGCCAGCTCCTCCTGCCGCAATCGGATGCAATCTCCTGCCCGAAGCTTGTTGTAGGCGGTCTAATCGCTGTAGGAATCTGGACCCTCGAGTTCTGTCTGAAAGGCCGGTCTGGAACTCCATTCCGATCATTTTAATGTTGGGGACGCTCCTCACCACATTCTCCCACTTCCTCCAGTCGCCATCGGTGCTAGCGTTGATGTGTGGCACCGTCGTAATTCCGCTGTCGCTCATGCGCTCAATTAGGCAGAAAATGCGGGATAGATTATATAGAGCGTTGGTCCGAGGTGTGTCGAGCATGAACGAGAAGTTTGGGACAGTCACAGCATCGAATTCCAGAGCGGACAATCGAGGCAAGAGCGATCGGTAGCGATGATCTGCCCAAAATTGCTCGATCACCCAATCATGGCTCACGGACGACAAGATGATGCGGCTGCTGCCACTAATCTTCATCGCCTCACAAAGCGCATCCTTACTTTCAAAACGAACCTCACATCCCCGCCTCCCAAATGACAGGATCGAATGCAGCGGCACGGAAACCCATCGTGCATCGAAGGCGTTTGACCGATTGCTGCCATGAATTATCTGGGGCACGTAATATGGAGGGAGTTTCCCAGATGGCTGCTGGTGGCAATGCCGAGGCGGCTTGCATATCCCACCAACTTCCTGCCACGCTTCGTCGAATTTCACCGGCGCGCAGGGGCATACACAGTCGCAGACGACTTCCCTGCACCGCCGATCACAGCGCTGAAAGCAGCCTTTCTTAAAATCATCACCATCAAGTCCTCCACAGTCTTTGAGAAAGACGCATTCCGCACATGAGGACGGAACTGGACCAGGATTCACGCGGTAATACATAGCGCTTATGGCTTTGGCTTTTTAAACGGATGTTTCGGCTTCACCAAAAACTCTCCTCCAACGTCACTCTCACTGGCCGTGAGAACGGTTAGTATCCCTGTGTGAACCTTTGTCTTTTTCATAAGTTTGGCCAGCCGCCCCGCCTCCGATATGTCCATCGTGGCGATCACCTTACCGCTTTGGCTGACCACAACTTCGCTCTCTGAATGCGCTCGCAAAACAAGCTGAAGTCCAGGCACGAGCAAAGCCTCATGGTCGGTTAGGCTACATCGAAACAGGTCAACGTCCGTATCCGTAATTGCGCGTGTGAAGAGATCCTCTCCTTCGAGTTCTCGTTCACGATTGCGATCACGACACTGCGTGAAGCTCTGTTTCTTGTCTCTTATGAAATCGAGGCCCATACGTCATGTTCCTTTGCTAGTGGTTTGTAAATCCAAAACTTTCCTGACCGTTCGCGATGAACAAGCCGCAGCAGGTACAGATCAAGCAGCCTGTTGCTCCACGCGTTTACAGTGATTTTTTCAGGTGACGAATCTGCTAGTTTCTGGGCGGTGCCCCCTCCGATCTCGGACAGCAGGGAAAGTGTTTCGCCCAGAAATTTATCAATGTGGCCGATGATGCTGGCTTTCTTGATCGCAGGCAAAGTCCCTAACCGCACCATCAATATCGCGAGGCTTCGTGGAACAATGAACTCGGAAATTTCGGCTGCAATTTCCGGGGTGCAGCCGGACACGACCGGGAAAAACGGATATGGACGGACTGGGACTGGTTCACTTCCAGTTATAGGCAGCTCGTTTCGAGCATCAGCTTGACCGCAACGAATTGCCCAAAACAGAGTCGCTCTCAGATAACTGCCGTTCACTGCTTCAGCCTCGGAAAAATCAAAGTTTATCAAGGTTTCGGGGCGCGCCGCTCCTTGCATAATTTGCGTGATTGGTCCCAGATCAGACTCAGCAGCAGAAGAGCCAAACAGCAATTTGCGCTTGGGACGGAGTGTGACCATTGAGGCAACCATGAGCATTGAATAACTCGTTTCAGTTATTGAGTCAACCGTAAAAGCCTTTTTCTTCAGGTGTTCCCAGAGCTGTCCAGACCACGCTCACATGCAAACCTGCGAGAGGCGGAGCTACACGCCACTCCGCTAGCCTGTTCCCATCGCCTCCTTTAATGCAAACCGCAGTTTTGCCACTTCGAAGATGGATGGTCGTATTGCGATCCACAAGATTCTTGATCACCGTCTTAAACCCTTCCCCGCAGTCCATGTTCACTTTCCTGCTTGCATGGCGGGACACTATTGCATCAAGCGCCTCCCGATCGTCGCTCAGGTGACTCCACTGGGACGAAAGTCGAAGACTGTTGAGTGTGCCCAACCCCAGATCACCAACCGAGAATGAGAAGTAGTTGGGCATTGAATGGTAGCCCACCACACCTCGAAAACACCGCCGTTTGTCTCCATCACTGTGCTGAAAAACATTTTCAACAAGCTCATGCACGACGCTGGCAAGCCCGTAAGAAAGTTGCGATGGCAGTCCAGCAAGCTTGCCACCTCCCACCAACCTGGCTTCGAACTCATGTAGCCGCAGATTGGACGCCGAGTCTGGAATTACCATCTCTGAAGAGTTTAACGCAAAAAACTCAATGTCCTGAGCATTGTTCCGACCTCCGTCCAACAGCCTGCAAGTATCGCCATTCCAAACCGCGACCAGATAGCGCCAAACTCCGTCCAGAGGATGCCCGTTGGTGTCACCACGCCATCCAACATCATCAGCAGATTCTCGCGCGGCCTCAGATGACATGAAAAACTCGACAAGTCCTGGCAGTGAGCAGTTCTGGAACTTGTCGAGAGTGATGTGTGGCACTGCCCTTGCTGCGTTCAAACGTCGCGAGGCTTCAGCATTCAGTGTCGTCAGGCTGCTTGGTTTTGCCATAGATATTTTACCCGGAAACACGGTATGGAATGATTACTCCTATGCTATAATAAACTTCAGTCGATTCAGCCGTCGAAGCCAGTCGCTGATTACCCGCCGGGTTCGCCCAAACGCGTTTGCCCGGTGCCACTGCCGGGGAAGCACCAACACACGACGGGTGACGTTCCGTCCGGCGGATCAATTCCTGGAGCGGCGGCTGGCTTGAGCGGCATGAGCATGGACAATCACCTTCACATCGGAATGAGACAGGCGTGGGGCGGCGAGGTGCCGTTTGATTTTGAAGTCTCCGATGCCCGCTACCACACATACGTCATCGGAAAAACGGGATCGGGGAAGACGACCCTGCTGCGCAATCTCATCCTCCAGCTCATCTTGCAAGGTCACGGTGTCGGCCTCATCGATCCACATGGCGATCTGGCGGAGGAGTTGCTGGATCACATCCCGCCCAACCGTGCCGAGCAGACGGTTTATTTCCATCCTGGCGATAGCGATTTCCCCATTGGGTTGAACCTGCTCACCCAGACGACGCCCGAGGATCGACATCTCGTGGCCTCCGGCATCGTCGGTGCTTTCAAAAACCTATGGCCGGAAACATGGGGGCCACGCATGGAATACATTCTGCACAATGCTGTGGCCGCTCTGGCGCATTGCCCAAACACTTCCCTGCTTGGCGTGAACCGCTTGCTCACCGACCCTATTTATCGCCGCTGGGTGATCCAGCAGGTGAACGATCCCTTCCTGCGCGATTTCTGGGAGAACGAATACGAAAGCTGGGAGCCACGCTTCATGCGCGAAGCCATCGCCCCGATTCAGAACAAGGTCGGCCAACTGCTGCTCTCCCCCATCCTGCGCAACATCGTCGGCCAGGTGCGCAGCAAGGTGAGCATCCCGTTTGTCATGGATGAGCGTCGCATTTTCATCGCCAACCTCGCCAAAGGCCAGATCGGTCACGACAAAGCCAACCTGATCGGTTCCCTGCTCATCACGCAGTTTCAGCTTGCTGCCATGGCCCGCAATCGACAGCCCGAGCATGAGCGACGCGATTTTTATCTTTTCGTCGATGAGTTCCAAAACTTCGCCACCGAGTCATTCACTGCCATCCTCGCTGAAGCGCGGAAATACCGGCTCAATCTCACACTAAGCCATCAATACATCGCCCAGCTCTCGCCCACTGTGCGCGAAGCCGTCTTTGGCAACGTGGGAACCGTGATCGCCTTTCGTGTCGGCTTCAACGACGCCGAGCATCTGCACGGCGAGTTCGGCCAGGAGTTCCAACCCCGCCAGTTCGTGGATTTGCCACGCTATGAAACCCTGGTTCGGAATCAGTCCGCCGATGGTGCCATGCACTTCCAACGCACACGCCTTCATCCGCCAATTGAAACGCACAAAGGCCGTCGAGAGAAGCTAATCAAACGCAGTCGCGAACGCTTCGCGACGAAGCGTGAGGTCGTGGAGAACAAGCTGGAACGTTGGCTCAGGGACACGCACTGAGGCGCACCTCTTGCGTGACTGGCATCTCATTTGGTATGCTGATGATGGATGGCTCAAACGCCTAGGACTCCGGGTTGTCAGCCTGAAGCCCGCCTCACAACGAGGTCGGTTTCTTCTGACAATCCAACAAGAAGGAGTCTCCATGAGCACCAATGAGCAACGCAAAGATCCTTATCAAGCCGTGACCGACTTGATCATTGAACACCTCGAACGCGGCACCGTGCCCTGGCGTTGTCCATGGCAGCGTGATGTCGGCATTCCGCGCAACTTTCACAGCGGCAGAGCCTACAATGGCATCAACGTGTTGTTGCTGGGATTGCGCCATCGACCGTCGCCTTGGTGGATGACGTTCCAGCAAGCACAGGAACGCGGTGGCCATGTCCGCAAAGGTGAGAAAGGCGCGACTGTCGTGAAGTTTGGTCAAAGCAAACCGCAAGCTCTTCTCACTGCGCCCCAAGCAGAAGGAGAAGCCAAAGAAAGCGATGCAAAGCCGAGAAAAAAGATGTTCCTGCGGGAATACACGGTCTTCAACGCGAGCCAGATCGACGGCATCGAGTTCCCGTCTGTAACCCCTGCCGAAGTGAGAAACAAAGACGAACGAATCGCCGCTGCCGAGGCCATCATGTCCGCCATGCCAAACGCCCCGTCCATTCACGAGGGCGCAAGGACAGTGGCGTGCTACCGGCCTGTGACCGACACCGTGCAAATGCCGCCTTATGGCAGTTTTGAGAACGCCGAGGCTTATTACCTCACGCTCTTCCATGAACTCGTTCACGCCACCGGGCACCCGTCGCGATTGAATCGTGACAGCCTCACCAAGCATGATGAGTTCGGAGGGCCGGTTTATTCGCAGGAAGAACTCGTCGCTGAGATGGGCGCTGCCTTCCTCGGTCTGGAGGCTGACATCGTTCGTGATTCCCACGAACAGTCTGCCGCCTACCTGCAAAGCTGGCTGGATGTCCTGCGGGTCAAAGAGCATAAGCGGTGGATCATCAACGCCGCCGCCCAGGCCACCAAGGCCACCGATTACATCCTGAATCGGAAGCGTGAACCCGAACCTCTTGCCAGCGCGTCCATGATGACAATCACTACCTGAATCCCCCGCAGCCTCTCCCCACCGGGAGAGGCTGCTTTTGTGATACAATGAAATCATGCCAAGCCCCCAGCAGCGGCTCCCGCGCTTCACGCGTGATCACGAAGCCGCTGGATCATTTCAAGTCATGGCACGAGACATCGAAATTCTCCGTCACGTGGCCGAGCATCGGTTTATCCGTTCCGATTGGATCGTGAAGCTCATTGGTGGCAGTCGGCAGCAGCTTTTGCGGCGGCTGAACTTGATGTATCACCACAGCTACCTGGAGCGACCACGAGCACAGCTCGACTACTACCACGAAGGCGGCTCCAAGAGCCTCGTGTATGGCCTCGCGTCACGCGGTGCAGGGCGACTTCGTCGTGATCTCGACATGTCCTTCGAGCGCATGGATTGGACGACTCGAAACAAGGGCGTTGGCCGTCTTTTCTTGGAGCACACTCTCATGGTCAGTGACTTCATGGCCGCGCTCGAACTCGACTGCCGCCAGCGTCCTGAGGTTCGTCTGCTTTTCGCTCATGAACTGCCTCAACCCAAGGGCCGCGAGAATCACCGTGAACCCTTTCGCTGGACGGTTGATCTCCCCGGCAAGCGCCGTGTCGGCGTGGTGCCGGACAAGGTCTTCGCGCTTGAGACTATGCATCCCGACGGTCGATTCGAACGCACGCACTACTTTCTCGAAGCGGATCAAGGCACGATGCCCATCGAACGTCGTGATCTTCGCCAGAGCTGCGTGCTGAGGAAACTGAAGTCTTATGAAGGGACGCATGCCACTGGAATTCATCGAACCAGACTCGGCGCTGAGCGCTTTCGAGTGCTGATCATCACGCCGCAAACCACACGGGCGCAGAATATCCGCGAGGCTGCTTCCAACTTGGAGAAAGGACGCAGGCTATTTTGTGTGTTCAGTGATGAGGATTGGCGGGCTTGTGAAGGCTTGCTCGATCTCGTCACACCACATTTGCGAGAGGAGGTCAACTCCCGGTGATCCATTCTCCCTGATACCATGAGCTGCGGAGGTGTTCGCATCCTGCAAACGTCCCACAAACACCAACGCAAAGTTCATTATCATGCCCAAACAATTCATTGATTTTGGAGCGGTCAAAGCGGCCGTTTCTTTTCAGCAAGTGCTCGACCATTACGGCTTCACAGCCCAGATGCGCAGCACTCGCAACGGCGATGGCCTTGAAGGCCCCTGCCCTATTCACGAAGGCACCAGTCAAGACATCTTCAAAGTGACTCTTTCGAAGAACTGCTGGTTCTGTCACAACAGCGCGTGCAAATGCGGTGGCAATCATCTCGACTTTGTCGCGAAAATGGAGAATTGCGATGCCCACGAAGCGGCATTGCGCATCGACCAGTGGTTCAACCTTGGGCTTGCCGGCAAAGTGGACTCATCTCCACAGCGTCGCGATGGTGCGCCGACATCGGCGGCTCTTGCTACGCAACAGCAACCGACGCCACGACACCGAATCAATGGCATGTCTTCACCGACTGCCGAATCGAAAGTGGTGGAGGAACCACAGGACGAGCCGGGTGAAAACGTCCCGCTCTCCTTCAAATTGGAGAACCTGAAGACGGATCACACCTACCTCATCGAACGCGGACTGACATCGGAAACGGTGGCGGAATTCGGCCTCGGCTTTTGTGCCAAAGGCACGATGTCAGGCAGGATCGTCATCCCAATTCACAACAAGGCTGGCGAACTCGTCGGCTACGGCGGACGCTGGCCCGGCCCGCCGCCGGATGATCGTCCGAAATACAAGTTGCCGAACGGTTTCAAGAAGAGCGCGGAGGTGTTCAACCTCGATCGCGCTCAGATGGAGGAAAAGGGACTACCGTTGATCGTCGTCGAAGGATTCTTCGATGTGATCAAACTCTGGCAACAGGGTTTTCATCGCGTGGTTTCGATCATGGGCAGTTCCTTGTCTCCAAAACAGGAAGAACTGCTCGTGGAGGCATCGGCGGAGCGTTCGGGCATCCTGTTGATGTTCGATGAGGATGAGGCTGGACGTGTGGGCCGTGAAAAGGCTCTCGTGCGTCTGGCACGGCGGATGTTCGTGCGGGTGGTGTCACTTCCCCAGGAAGGAGCACAGCCCGACCATCTCACGGAAGGCGAGGTCCATGCGCTGCTGGATTGAATCTTCATGCCTCACAATCATGTTTGTTCTTTACCCTCAGACGAGTCTGTTCCCACTGGGCCAGCTTTTCGCAACACCAGGCGTTCTCACCGATGTCGCCGCCGAGGAAATCTCCACCGCCATCGCTCGTCACGCGATGGGCGACTGGGGGGATCTCAATCCGGAAGACATCGCGGAGAACAACCGCGCACTGAAGGAAGGCTCCAGGCTGCTTTCAGCCTATCGTTCCGTCAGTCGCGTGAAGTTTTGGATCATCACGGAATGGGATCGCTCCGTGACGACTGTTCTCCTTCCCAGCGAGTATTAAGAAACACCCACCTTGGACACTGTCCGGGTGGGTGTTTTTCTATTCGCACCTACATTCACTGGAGGAGCAGTTCATCGACGAATTGGCGAAAGTCGCGGTCGAAAAAACTTTTGCGCTCCTCCCAGACATACCGTGGCACAGGGCGGTTGAAAAAAACTCGGATGTCCTTTTCGAGTCCTTCAAGCGCAGCAACCTCTTTGCCCAAAACGGCCCGATACCAACAATGCAGATGAAACATGAGGAGCATCACGAACTGCGACTCCTCAGCGGTCACGGGTTTGGTATAGAGATCGGCGTCGGGATCACGAACGCGAGCGAGTTTGGGATTGCGCTGGCTTTCTTCCCAGATGTCACGGTGCTGCTCGGTCAGCCTCACGAGATTGTTTAGCCGACGTGACCGGGTGTCTTCACGAAAACTAACTGCGGTAAAGGCCAAGCTGGACACGATTCCAATCGCGGAGAGCAGATCAAAGGCATGATTTCCCATCCACGAAAGAAGGCCTGACATGATGGGCTCATTCTACCACAAATGAGCCCCCAGACGCCAGGAGCCTAGACCTTGGCAGGGATGTCTGCCTTGGCATCGACAAGTATGCGACGCGGGACACGGACGATACGCTCATCTGGCCCGCACCCAGCCGTGGCAGGAAGAAGCGGCTTGGCTGCATCCGTCATGTCGATGCCGATGATTGCGAAGTCACCGTCTTCCAATTCCCAAATGTCTGGGCAGTTGTCCAAAGCCGGGGTGCTTTGACCGTTGGCGTGTGGGTCTGGGCCAATTCTGCGGATGAAGTTCATGATTTTAAAGGGGTCAGTTGTGGTAGAATACCTGCTCTCATTTTGGAGGCAAGCGGTTTTGCTGGCAAAAAGCGAGCATGAAAAAGCCGCTCCACAGCAAGCGTTCCAAAATTTTCTGCGATCTTATACGCTCGCTGAGGGAGAAGGCTGGCATGACGCAGCGAGATTTGGCCGAGGCTCTGGGGCGTGAGCATGGGATGGTGGCACGGATCGAATTGGGCGAACGAAGAGTGGACATCATCGAGGCTTTTGATGTATTTGAAGCGCTGGGAGCTGATCCTGCGGAGGAGACGCTCGAACTCATGAAGAAATTCAAGACCGCCAAGTGAACCTCTAGCATCTGCCCACCTGCCATGTTCGGCCTCTGGAAAAAGCGCAAACCGGAAGAACTCCGTCCCCCGACTTACACGCTTGTCGATGGCTTTCAGATCTCGACCGATTCTTTCTACCAAAGCATCGAGGATGAGCTAAACGCTCGAAACGTGCCAGGCCTTGAGCTGATGCGGCTCGATTACCGGGAAGGCGGCCCTCTTTCATCCAAACGAGATTATCTCCGCATGCGCCGGGAGAGGCTGACATTTGATCTTTGTTCCGCCCCCTTTGGAACGTCGTGGTTCTTTTCTTACCGCTTCTGTGAGATACCAGCCCCCCTTCCCCTTTGGCAGTTTTTGCTGGTCGTCGCTTTGCTGGCGGGAATCACCGTTGGCTATCTGGCACTCTTTGGAACGCTTTGGGGTGGCATCATTGTCGGCATGACGATTCTTGGTTTCATCCTGTTGCTGAGGAATACGCTGACGCTTGGCTTGGAGGACTTTGACGCATGGCTGCTCACTGTGCCCGTTTTCGGCAGGCTGTATGAGGTCTGCTTGAGGAAGGAAACCTTCTTCCGGCAGGACACTCGACTGATGTATGCCGAGATGCTGGAGCGAATCATCCAGACGAAGATCAAGGAAGTGACGGCTGCGGAAGGAATCGACAAGATAGAATTCATGGAGGCCAGACCAGACATTCATCCGCTTTTGGCTCGTATGGTGCAGGCACCAACTCGGACGAGTGCCACATGACCCCAAGCGAACAGCTCTCCGCGCAATATTTGCAGTGGGAGCTGCGAGGACGTGGCTGGTTCACTCATTCAGAACCAGTGGCGCTGGAACCGCCTTTTCAACGTTTCCGCGGCTATCAACTCGGCAGCGACGGCAATCCGGACGATGCGCGTCGGCCTTCCTTCGCTGAACGACTCTTGAAAAAGGCAGGGCGATGGCTAAACGCGCCCGATGTCCAATCCGAACCAGAGAACACGGATGCCGAAAAGGAATTGAACGGCTGGAGTCGCGAATCGTGCAGCGAGATTGCGCTGACGTTCCCCAAAACGCCACGCTATCGGCGCGAGCAAATGGAGTCGTATCTCCGCATGTGCCGGACATGCCACGAGCCCGTGTCGTTTGAGATATTGGGTGACCATCGTGAGATAGGCTTTCAATGGGCTTGCAGTGCCGAAGATGCAACGCAGCTCAAAACCTACTGGGAGACACATTTTCCTGACTGTTCTGCCCGAATTGGGGATGACCTGCTTCGGCAGACGTGGGAAGCAACCGGGACAAACTATGCCGCTGCCGAGATCGGCCTCGGAAGAGATTTTCTACTGTCGCTGGAGACTGAAAAGGCCGGGCTGCTGACTGGGCTGATCTCCGCGATGTCCAGCTTTGAAGAGGATGAGATGGGACTTTTTCAGGTGATCTTTGAGCCCGTGATCGAGCCGTGGCACGAAGGAATGATTGATGTGGTCAGTCAACCCGATGGAAGTCCAGTGTTCAGAAACCGGCCTGATCTGGCACGGGAGGCACTGATCAAAGCCCGCATTCCTTTGTATGCGGTGGTCATTCGTCTGGCTGCGTGCGCGAAGGACGCACAGAGAGCTTGGGCGCTCCTCGCCCCGATGACGGTGGCGCTCAACTCCCTTACTCGTTCGGGCGGCAATCATCTTGTCCCTTTGGCATTGGAGGATTATCCATCTGAGACACAGGAGGAAGACATCCTCAATCGCCAGTCCCATCGCTGGGGAATGCTGTTGTCTCGCGATGAGCTGCAATCTCTGATCAGGCTTCCAGATGAGAGCATAATCTCGAAGAAGTTGCGGCAGGATTCCGGGCGAACCAGAGCGCATGTATCCGATACCTCAAGCGGGCTGCTGTTGGGATGGAATGTTCATGCCGGACGACGCCAGGAGGTCTATTTGACGCCAGAGCAGCGAGTCAGACACCTGCACGCTATTGGCGGCACGGGCACCGGGAAGACCACCTTCCTGATGAACTTGATTCGTCAGGACATGGAGTCCGGACAAGGCTTCGCATTGCTCGATCCACATGGCGATTTGGTGGATCGCCTCCTTTCCATCGTGCCGAGCGGCCGTTTGAATGACGTTGTATTGATCGACGCGAGTGACGAGGAGTTCAGCGTCGGGTTCAACATCCTGAGCGCCAAGGCTGACTACGAAAAGACGCTGCTCGCTTCTGATCTGGTCAGCGTGTTTCAACGACTGAGCACGAGTTGGGGGGATCAAATGACGGTTGTCCTGCGAAACGCCATCCTGGCATTCCTGGAACATCCCGAAGGAGGCACGTTGGCGGATGTGCAGCGCTTTTTGCTGGAACCCGAGTTTCGAGCAAGTGTCCTCGAAAACGTGCAGGATGCTGATGTGGTGTATTACTGGAAGAAAGGCTTTCCACAGCTTGGAGGCAGCAAATCCATCGGGCCAGTCTTAACCCGATTGCAAACCTTCCTCTCCCCCAAGCCGATCCGCTACATGGTTGGGCAACGAGACGCAAAGCTCGACATCGCCGAGATCATGGACTCGGGGAAAATCTTGCTCGTGAAGCTTCCCCAAGGTCTGATGGGAGCTGAAAACAGCTACCTGCTCGGCTCTTTGATCGTCTCGAAGATTCAGCAAGCCGCGATGGCACGTCAGCGGATGGCTGAAAGCCAGCGACGCCTCTTCACGCTCTATGTCGATGAGTTTCAGAACTTCATCACGCCCTCGATGGCTGAAATCCTATCCGGTGCCCGCAAGTATCGACTCTCCCTTGTTCTAGCCCATCAAGAACTGGCTCAACTTGGAAAGAATGATGCCGTAGCCAGTGCGGTTCTTGCCAATGCCGGCACCCGCGTGGTGTTCCGCGTCGGCGACTCTGATGCCCGCGAACTCGCCAAGGGATTTGCCCACTTTGAGCCGGAGGCGCTGCAATCGCTGAACATCGGTGAGGCCGTGATTCGTATTGAACGCAGCGACCAGGATTTCAATCTGAGCGTCCCGGCTGACATATCCGCAGAGTCAGGGAGTGATGAACGCCAGCAGGAAGTCATCGCCCGCTCACGCTTGCGCTACGCCGTTGCTCGCAGCGAAATCGAGGCAGCCGAACGCAAACGCCTGGCTGATTTGGCCGAAGCGCCCGCCATCAAAAAGAAGATCGTCGAGCAGCCTTCTGCTCCGGCTCCTGAGCCTGCGGAGCCTTCGGTCACTCCGCCGCAACCGATCCCCTCAAAGGAAGAGCCCGTCAAAGTGGCCCCTCAGGTCGAAGCTGAACGGCCGGAGTATGAGAACACCAAGCTGAAGCCTGATCTTGAGGAATTGGGCCGTGGAGGCGACATCCACAAGACTGCCCAGGCGGAGTTCAAACGACTCGCAGAGGCTCGCGGTTTTCGAGCGACCATTGAGCGGCAGCTACCCGGATCACAAGACCAGGTTGACCTGTATCTTGAGCGCGATGACGTGAGCATTGCCTGCGAGGTCTCTGTGACCAACACCCTCGAATACGAGCTGAAGAACATCACGAAGTGTCTCAGGGCTGGCGTCCAGCAGGTGCTTGTTTTGACCCTCGAACCAGAAAAGCATCGGCGGCTCTCCGCCGCCATTGCCAGTCAGCTTTCACCGGAACAACAGAAGAAAGTCCGGTGCATTCAGAAGGATGAGTTCGAGAACTTCCTCGACAGTCTGCCACCCAAAGACACTCCAATTCCTCCTGCACCACCCACCAAGGGCAGGCAGAAGAAGGTCAAAGGATGGAAAGTCAGATCTACCTTCAGCCCCCCACCCATCGAAGATCTGCCTGAGATGGAGAAGGAAATGGCCGCCACCATTGGAGAAAGTCTGCGGCGCGGAAAAATCAGGAAACGCAAGAAGAAGGGCGGCGACCAGACTTGAAAATCAGCCGTCGCGCGCTAAAGGCAACACATGACTGCAACTTTGCCATTTAGCGAAAGCGATAGCAAGCGTGTCGGCATTTGGATTCGCGTCTCCACCGAAGAGCAGGCCGAGGGTGATAGTCCTGACCATCACCGAACTCGGGCCGAGATGTATGCCAAGTCCCGCGGTTGGAAGGTCGTCGAGATCTATGACCTCGCCGGTGTTAGTGGCAAAAGCGTGGCAGGGCATCCAGAGGCCCAGCGCATGATGGCGGACATCAAACGCGGCCACATCCAAGCACTCGTTTTTTCCAAACTGGCCCGCCTGACCCGCAACGCCAAGGAACTGATGGAGTTCAGCGAATTCTTCCAAGTCTATAAAGCCGATCTTGTCTCCCTTGGCGAAAGTATCGACACCAGTTCCCCGGCCGGGCGGTTGTTTTTCAATTTGGTGGGCTGCATGGCCCAATGGGAGCGCGAAGAGATCGCCGACCGCATCAAAAGCTCGGTTCTCGTCCGCGCGAAGATGGGAAAACCGCTCAGCGGCAAGGCTCCCTACGGCTACATGTGGAAGGATAAAAAGCTCGTCCCACACGCCGAAGAAGCTCCCGTGCGCCGGTTAATTTATGAGCTGTTTGACCAATACAAGCGCATCAAAACCGTGGCCCGAACGCTAAACACACGAGGTTACCGCACCCGCAATAAGAAACAGTGGTCGGACACCGCCGTGCGCTTCCAGCTCCGCGACCCCACACCCAAAGGCATCCACCGCCGCAACTACACTACCAACGTCGGCAAGAAGCTCGTCAATAAACCGGAGAGCGAGCACATCTTCAACGAAGTAGAGGCCATCGTGTCCGCCGAGCTGTGGGAACGTTGTAACGCCCAACTGGATGCCCGCTACATGAAACGCCAGCGCAGGCCCGCCAAACTGCCCGCGCACATCTTCAGCGGCTTCGTGACCTGTCACTGCGGCGGCAAGATGTATGTGCCAATACGCACCCCGAAATACACCTGCCAGAAATGCCGCAACAACATTTCCTGCCAGGACTTGGAGGAGATTTTCATGGAGGAGGTCAAAGGCTACCTCGTCAAGCCCGAGAATGTTCAGGCTTACCTCAAAAAAGCGGGCACCACCCTTACCGAAAAACAAACCCTTCTCAATAAACGCCAAAAGGAAGCCGAGAAATTGAACCAGGATACGGAGCGCATGCTTCGGCTGTATTTGGACAACAACATCGGTGCCGAAGACTTCAAGAAATTCAACCAGCCCCTTAGCGATCAACGCGACCAACTCGGTGAAGAACTCATCCGCATACAAGCTGAGATTGATGTTCTCAAAATCGATAATCTTTCAAGTGAACAGATGGTGACCGAAGCGCTCGACTTACATGGTCGATGGCCGGAGATGAATTTGGAGGAAAAGCGCAGGGTCGCGGAGTTGATGGTCAGAACGATCATCATCGGCGATGGCGAGATTGAGTTTAATCTCATCCAGCTCTCCTCCTTCCAAGAAATCACAAATTGGCAAAATAGGTATCTTCGTGCGAATACGGCGGAGCGCAGCAGCAGAAGAAGCGGAGGGGCTGGGTGGCCGTGATCTGGTGCCAGGCGCCGGGAGGAATGAGAATGGCATCACCTGGGCCGACGGCTCGTGTTTCGCCATCGATCTCCATGGTGCCCTGGCCTTCGAGGATGAAGTAGAACTCCTCACTGAGCTTGTGGTAATGACGTTCGGTGGGCCGGCCGACGGGGACCGTGGCCTCTGCGAGGCTCTGGTTCTGCACGGGCGCGTTGGTGCGGTCGAGGATGCTGAGGATGGTGCTGCCGTCCTTGGTGGTGAAGGGTTTCTGCGCGGAAAGCTGGTTGATGATCATGTGTGGACTGTGTTACTGCTGGCGCTGCTTATGGCGAACGGATTTCCTCTCGAAAACTGCCGTGCGGTGATCACCGGCGCGTCCTCGGGCCTAGGCGCGGAGTTTGCGCGGCAGCTCGCACCTTTGGCGGACACACTGGTGCTGGTGGCACGGCGGGCGGAGGCACTGGAGGAGGTGAAGCAAGGTCTCGCAGGACAAAGAGCCCGGGTGCTGTGCTGCGCGGCGGACCTGGCGACAGATGCGGGACGCGAGGCAGTGGTTGCCTTTCTGGATGCGAATGACCTGAAGCCAAACCTGCTGGTCAACAACGCCGGAATGGGCGACTACGGCTCGTTCGCGAGTGCGACAGCGGAGAAGACGCGGATGCAGATCGAGCTGAACATCACGGCGCTGACAATGCTGACGCATGCGCTCATTCCACGGCTGGAGAGGCCGGGAGGGGTGCTGAATGTGAGTTCGCTGGCCGGGACGCTGCCGATGCCGAACCTGGCGGTGTATGCGGCGTCGAAATCCTATGTGACAAGCTTTTCGGAGGCGCTGGCGGTGGAGCTGGCACCGCAGAACATCACGGTAACCTGCGTTTGTCCGGGGCCGACGCCGACGAACTTCAGCAAGACGGCGCGGCGGACGGACGGGCAGGACACAAATCGCGAGGGCCAGGGCCTGCTGCGCATCCCGCCCGCTCAGGTGGTGGGCGAGGCCTTGCGAACACTGCGCGAAGGCAGCGCATGTGTGTATCCAGGATTCGGAGTGGCGATTGGGTCACGCGTCTTCCGCATGCTGCCGCGGCGGATCATGCGCATGCTTTTGCGCCGGCGGCATGCCAAGGAATGATCGTTGCACGAACGGGGTGGCAGCAGTTAGAATCAGCGGGTGCGCTGCCCTGCCTGCCGAGCCCCTGCGATGGAAACTGACGCCGCCTGCCGTCAGTGCGGCTTTTCCTTGGAGGCAGCGGATCGTGCGTTTGGTATTCCCCCATCACTGCAAAGTCCAGTCGCCGATCCGTCGGGTTTGATGGGCTCCATGTCGAGGCGACGCGCGGAACGCGTGATCGCGGAGGTGATGCGACGCTTTCCGCAACTGGCGGTGGCGGCAGTGTTGATCGAGGTGCCGGCACAAGCACCTCTGGTGCCATTCGCGTTTTGGATATTCAACCGCGGACAGCTCTCCAGCTCTGTGGAGAAAGGCGGTGAGAACCGGCTGGTGATGCTGCTCATCGACACGAACTCCGACCGGGCGATCGCGATGGTCGGCTACGGGCTGGAACCGTTCATCCAGGAGGTGCATCTTCAATGCTGCCTGCAGGCCGCCCAGCAACCCCTGCGCCGCAAGAGCCATGGGCAGGCCATCGAGTCATTTGTACGCGAACTGGAGCGGCAGCTCGGTGAGTTGTGCCGGCAAGTGCCGAGGCAGTTCGGCCTTGCGGAGGAAATCCACTGGCTGGACGCTGCTGCCCCCGGCGAGGAGCCGGTGGGACTGGCGGAAAGCCTCTATTGATCACGATCATGCCAAGCCGACGACACTTTCTACACCTTGCTGGAGCCGCTGGCACCGCGCACCTCCTGAACGCCGCCGAATTTCTGACACAGCGCGTCACCTTCATCGGCCAGGAGAAGTTTCAGCAGATCGTGACCCGTGCGCTGGCGGAAAACTGGGCCGCGCTGCCGATGGGCGCGCGCGTGGCACAGTTCGGCCAGGCGATGCGCGGCACGAAGTACGTGGGATGGACGCTGGAGATCGATGATCGCGTGGAATCGGCCTCGGTGAACTTCAACGGGCTGGACTGCTGGACGTTTTTCGAGACGGCGCTCGGTCTGGCGCGCATGATCGCGAAGCGGCAGCGCTCCTATGCGCCATCAGATCTGCTGCGGCAGATCGAGTGGACACGTTACCGCGGCGGAGTGTGCCGCGGCAACTACCTGGACCGTATTCATTATCTGGACGAGTGGTTCACGGACAACGCCGCGCGTGGCAACATCCGCAACGTGACGAAGTCCGTGGGACCGGTGGTGCGGCTGACGGGACGCGCCAACGACGAGATGTCACTGAACCCAAAGCTGTATCGTTACCTGCGGGCAAATCCGGCACTGGTGCCTGCGCTGGCGCAGATCGAGAAGCGGCTGGAGCGCGTGCCGTTTGACTTCATCCCGAAGGAGCAGGTGGCTGCGTGCGAACCGCGGATTCAAAGCGGTGACATCCTCGGCATCGTGACGAACCGGCAGCATGTGTTCTGCTCGCACGTCGGACTGGCGCTGCGCACAAGCGATGGCATGTGCCATTTCATGCATGCCTCGGCCACGCAAAAGAAGGTGATCGTGGACAAGTCCGTCCACGAGTATCTGGCGGCGTTCAAAAGCCACGCGGGCATCATCGTGGGCCGGCCGTTGGAGGTGTGAGAGCCACACGGGCATGAAAAAGGCCGCCTGTGATCATGGCGGCCTCACTTTCCCAGTGGCGGAGCGGACGGGGCTCGAACCCGCGACCTCCAACGTGACAGGCTGGCGTTCTAACCAACTGAACTACCGCTCCTTTGCCGTTTGGGGGCGCGATAGTAAACGCAGCCCCCGCTCTGGCAAACGGAAACTTCCGCCCGGCAAACTTTTCATCACGGCACTTCCTCGCCGGAGCCGGTGTAGTACCAGCCGATGACCTTGCCATCGAGCACGAGGGCCTGCGCCTCCGCCGGCTGCAGACCAAACACCGTGTTCGCGTTGAAGTTCACCTTCACCGCCCAGCCATTTTTCCCCTGGATGGTCGTCGGCTGCGGTTCCTGCCAGTTGGTGATGTTTTCGACCACGATTTCGGTCACCTGGCCGCGATGAATGCTGGCGACGAGCAGCGGATAGGTTCCCTTTTCGCCGCGCACGGGTTTGCCGCTGGAATCCACATCTGCGCTAGATGACGCGACTGGCGCTGGCGCAGCCTGCCTGAGCGCCGCTTGTGCCTTCAACTCCTCCGCACGCCGGGCTTTCCATTTCTCATACACGTCGGTCAGACGCGCCTTCAAATCGGTGCCGTCGATCGGCAGTTGGGCGCGGGCGGGCGAGGTCGCGGTGGGAGCAAGTGAGATGACGCCATCGACAGTGCCGAGCGCGATGGCAGTGCTACCCGCAGTCACCTTGCTGGCACCCACACTCATTTTGAACTCCGCGTCCTGCAGGAGCTTCACCTCACGCGGAAACGCAGTGGCCGGGATTTTGGTCCAGTTGCTGGTGAGCACTTCGATGCTGTCCGCCTTTGTCTTCGGCGCGGGCGAGGGAGCAACCGCTGCAGGAGCAGGTGTGGCTGGCGGAGGAGTCTCGACAACCACCGGCTTCACTGGCTCAGGCGACGTTACCGGCGGCTGCTCCTTCACCGTTGTCTTTTCCTCCGCAGGCTTCGCAACCACCGGCGCGGGTGCTGAGGCATGCGCGTTGAGGCTTTTGAAGACAATTTTGGTTCCCGGCTCCGCCAGGAAGTAGTCGTAGGCGAGAAATGCGCCACCGAGAATCAGGAGGGTGTAGAAGAGGGATTTCATGGGTTTGGAGAGGTTTGTTTGAGGGTTACACTGGAACCAGCGATCAAGTACTGGGGAATCTTGGGGCTGCGGTTACACATTTCTGTAAATATTCCGCAAAAGGTCTTCGTCGCTGATGCCGCCACTCGTGCAACACACTGTCAACGGAACAAATCAGCCGGGCTGGATGGCCCGGCTGACTGAATCGCGGCGACAAGATAACATCGTCAAAGCAACACCAAGCCTCACGCCTTCGGTGTGTCGGCAGTACTTTCAGGGAGCGTGGGCTTCTTGATGTAGTCCACAGGAAGATCGCCCTTCAAAGCCTTGAGGAAGGTGATGATGGAGGTGACTTCCTCATCGCTGAGCTGCTTGCCAAGCTGATGCTCCGCCATTTTCTTGACCATCTCGTCGAGCGCTTTGACCGAGCCATTGTGAAGGTAGGGACCCGTTTCTGTGACGTTGCGCAGGCTGGGAACTTTGAAGAAACCTTTTTCGCCTTCGTTCTTGGTCACGTCCGCACGGCCGTTGTCCGTGAGGTCAGGCCAGGGCTTCACGAGTCCGAGCTTCTGATACATCATGCCGCCGACCGGAGCGCCGTTGTGGCAGGTCACGCAGCCGGTTTTCGCGAAGGTGGCAAAGCCCTTCTTCTCCTCGGCGCTGAGCGAGTCTTTATTGCCCTTCAGGAAGGCATCCCACTTCGAAGGCGTGAGCAGTTTGCGTTCAAACGCGCCAACGGCCTTGCCAAAGTTGTTGTAAGTCACCGGGTCGGCCTCGCCCGGAAACGCGGCTTTGAACGCCTCAACGTAACCAGGCATGCTCTTGAGCACCTTGATGACGAACTCCTCGCTCGGCGCACCCATCTCGACGGGATTGAGCACCGGCCCCTTGGCCTGTTCTTCCACGCTGGGCGCACGTCCATCCCAGAACTGGGCGACATGCAGCGCGGCGTTGTAGGTGGTCGGAGAACTGCGCCCGCCGAGCTTGCCTTCGTGGCCTGGAGAAAACGGCAGGTTGTCGTTGCCGTATTTGTCGAGAACGTGGCAGGAGTTGCAGGACATCTTGCCTCCCTTGGAGATGCGGGTCTCGTAATAAAGCATGCGACCGAGGTCCACCTTCGCATCCGTGATTTCATTGTCAGGCGACAAGGCCTGCGCAGGAAGCGGCTGGAACATCGGAAGAAATGCCTCGGAGAGATCAGCCTGCGCGAAAGCGGCTGTGGCGCTCAGTCCGGCAACGATGGTGAGAAGACGTGCGGTGTGTTTCATGATGTATGTGAAAATACAGTGTGCGTTCGATACGTCGCGCATGCGGGCAGGGTTTCAAGCGATTGCCGCGTGAGACAACTTCTCAATCAAATCAGTCCACGAGCAACGTAAACTAGCGCTCCCCAACGCACCCCAACCATGATTGCCAAAACTCTGCTGCTCCTGCTGTCCGTCACCGCCATCGTCTCCGCCCAACAACCCGTCGGTGATGGCAAAACCGATGACAGCGCGGCACTCCAACACCTCATCAACACCAGTGGCAGCGTGAAACTCGCCAAAGGCACCTATCGCCTGACACAGACGCTCACCGTGGATCTCACCAAGACCGGTTTCGCCGCCCTGACCGGTGACGGCACCGTGCGTCTGGTGATGGAAGGCGCCGGACCAGCGATCCATTTCATCGGCACTCATGAAGGCTCCGCGGCGCCGGACTCGTTCAAGCCGGACGTGTGGGCCAACGAACGCACGCCCATGGTGGACGGCATCGAAATCGTCGGCGGTCATGCGGAAGCAGATGGGATCGAAGCCACCGGCACGATGCAAATCACGCTGACCCGTGTCGTCGTGCGCGAGTGCCGGCATGCGGTGCATTTGACGAAACGAAACCGCAATGTGTTGATCTCCGCCTGCCACTTCTACCACAACACAGGCATCGGCGTGTTTTACGATGATGTGAACCTGCATCAGTCAAACATTGCGGGCAGCCACATCAGCTACAACGGCGGTGGCGGGGTCGTCTCCCGCGGCGGCAACGTGCGCAACCTGCACATCGGCACCTGCGACATCGAGGGCAACCACGCCAAAGACGGGCCGCCAAGCGCCAATGTCGAGTTGGATTCACGCGGCGGCTCCATTGGCGAGGTCGCCATCACCGGCTGCACGCTCCAGCACACGAACAAGTCACCCGGTTCCGCGAACATCCGCATCATCGGCGCCGGCACAGACCCTTCCCTGCTCCGCCGCGCAGGCCGCGAGCACACCCGCGAGGGCAATGTGACCATCAGCGCGAATGTTTTCAGCGATGTCCAGGTGAACGTCGAAATCCGTCATGCACGCGGCGTCACGATCACCGGGAACACCTTCTGGGAAGGCTTCCAACACGACCTGCTGGTGGAGGACAGCGGCAACATCGTGGTCACGGGCAACAATTTCGACCGCAACCCGCGCTACCTCGTGAACGGTTTCGACAACGCCGAGAAGAATGGCCTCGTCTTCCTCCGTTGCGATGACTGCCTCATCAACAGCAACATCATTTCCGGTGTGTGGCAAAAACGCGCCGCCGTGGACATCGAATCCGCCAACCGCATGCAAATCTGCCACAACAGCGTGCTCGACAGTGACGGCGCCGGCATCCGTCTGGAAAAGGTGACCAACAGCATCGTTTCCGAAAACATCATCCGTGATGACCGCGAGCCGGAAAAGCGCAGCAAAGAGCCCTCCCTCCTTCTTATCGGTGGCGAGGGCAACGCGACCGGCCAGAACGTCATGAGCAACAAGCAGGAGGCCCGTTGATGCGCCCGCCGTGCGTCACGCAATGATCTCTTTGATCGGGTGCTGTGGCAGCACGCCGGTGAGGCGGGCGTCGAGACCCTGGAACTTGTAGCTGAGGCGTTCGTGGTCGATGCCACACTGATTGAGGATCGTGGCGTTGATGTCGTTCAGATGCGCGGCGTCGGAGGCGATGTTGTAGCTGAAATCGTCCGTCTCGCCGTAGCTGACACCGCCTTTGATGCCACCACCGGCCAGCCACATGCAGAAATTCCGCGGATGATGATCGCGTCCGTAGTTTGTCTTTGTCAGACCGCCCTGAGAATAGACCGTGCGACCGAATTCACCGCCCCAGATGACCAGCGTGCTGTCGAGCAGGCCGCGCTGCTTCAGATCGGTCAACAGCGCACCAATCGGCTGGTCGGTGTCGCCGCATTGCAGGCGGATGTCGCTCGGCAGATTGCCATGCTGGTCCCAACCGCGATGCAGCACCTGCACCACGCGCACGCCGCGCTCGACGAGACGACGCGCGAGAATGGCACTGGCGGCAAAAGTGCCCGGCTTCTGCACCTCCGGGCCATACATGGCGAGCGTGGCCTGGCTCTCTGACTTCAAGTCGATGAGTTCCGGCACGCTCGTCTGCATGCGAAAGGCCATTTCATACTGCGAGATGCGCGTCTGGATCTCCGGATCGCCGAATTTCTCAAAGCTGTGCGCGTTCATCTGTGCCAGCGTGTCGAGCATCGCGCGACGATGCGTGCTGGAGACGCCCTCAGGATTCTGGATGTAGAGCACCGGATCACCCACCGCGCGCAACGCCACGCCGCTGTATTGGCTCGGCAGGAAACCGCTGTTCCACATGCGTGTGAAAAGCGCCTGCGCCATCGCCTTCGCACTCCAGCGCGGCGTGAGCACGACAAAGGCCGGCAAATCGTTGCTTTCGCTGCCTAGACCGTAGCTCAGCCACGAGCCGATGCTCGCAAAGCCCGGCACCTCGCGCCCGGTCATCACAAACGTGCACGCAGGGTCGTGGTTGATCGCGTTCGTGTGCACCGTCTTGATTAAAGCAATGTCATCGGCGTGCTTCGCAGTGTGCGGCAACAGTTCGCTCACCCAGCGCCCGCTCTTGCCGTATTGGGCGAATTTGAACAAGCTCGGTGCCACTGGAAACCGCGCCTGCTTGCTCGTCATGCCGGTGAGCCGCTGCCCACCCTGCACGCTCGGCGGCAAATCCTTGTCATACCACTGCTGCAGGCCGGGTTTGTAATCCCAAGTGTCGAGCTGCGACGGCCCGCCGTTCATGTGCAGATAAATGACGGCCTTCGCCTTCGCCGCAAAGTGCGGCAGCCCTGGCAACGGCTCATGCACCTGCGTTTTGGAGGCCGCAAACGCCTCCCTGCCCATCGCATACGTCAAACCGAGTCCACCGAGGCGCAGACCGCTGTGTCCGAAAAACTGACGACGGGTTTGGAGGAGATTGGATTCGAAAAAAGGGTTCATAAGACTTTAGAAGTGGTTTACAGACTCCGAGGACGCTGTGATTCGGAACGAATCGAAGATTTGCCTCCAGCGATTGGGATAAACTGACGTCCCCAAATAGTAGATGATGGGGTATGAACGGCCTCGAACGATCGTATGCCCTTGTAGATATTCCGAATGACTGCTTCCAGCGTTCTCGCGGATTGCCCTTTCGAAGGTCACCGAATGTCCGGGCTTAAGCGACGCGACCAAATTATCCAAATAGCTGACTTCAGTTAAATCATACAATTGACGCCTTGAAGCGGGGCGTCTGTTGTCTGGTGCATAAAGCCTGAAAGGAACCTTGGTGTGGATGGTTTGTCCGACAACGTCTCGAAAGCGGACATCACTTGTGATATCATTTTGAAATGAGCATCCTGAAATAGCTCCGCAAAGAATCAAAAGTTGGGCAAGTTGCTTGAACATAATTCGAAGGGTTGATCGAGGTCGGACTTTTCAGTTTCGAGTCACCGTTTCATCGAGGTTCAGCACCAGATTGGCGATCAGCGTCCACGCGGCGGTTTCAGCAGGTGCGGCAAACTTCTTGGGAAGCGATTCACCGACCAAAATCGCCTTCTCAGCGGCTTTGGGGTCTTTTTGATACAACTCGCGTTGTTTCGTCAACGCGGCGGTCAGCATGGAAAACTCCTGCGCATCCGGATTGCGGCTCAAAACGGTGCGGAAGAGCCAGTGGAGTCGTTTTTCATCATCGGGGCCACCTTCCTTCAACACACGCTCTGCCAGCGCACGCGCGGCTTCGAAGTACTGAATGTCGTTGAGGAGTTGGAGGGCCTGCATGGGCGTGTTGCTGCGCTCGCGTCGCGTGCAGCTCTGCTCGCGGTTCGGCGCGTCGAAGTTGCTCATGAAAGGCGGCGGAGCGGTGCGCTTGAGGAAGCAGTAGAGGCTGCGGCGGTAGAGCGCGGAGCCATGATCCTGGAGGTAGTAGCGCGTGTTGCTGTCGCCGTAGCCCACGGGCTCCCAGATGTTTGGCGGCTGGTAGGTGCGTGCGCCACGTCCGCCCATCTCGAGATTGATGAGCCCGCTGACGAAAAGCGCATTGTCTCGAATCTGCTCGGCATCGAGACGAATGCGCGGGCCACGGGCAAGCAGACGATTGTCGTGATCGAGGCTCAACAGGTGCGATTCGACATGTGAGGCTTGTTTGAAGGCCTTCGTCATCACCAGCTCCTTGATGAGCTTCTTCACATCCCAGCCATTCTTTTGAAACTGCACGGCGAGATGATCGAGCAACTCCGGATGACTCGGTGGTTCGCCTTGGGAACCGAAATCGTGGCTCGTCTTCACCAAACCGATGCCGAACACCTGCTGCCAGAAGCGATTCACCGTCACGCGGGCCGTCATCGGATTCTCAGGAGCCACGATCCATTTCGCGAGGTCGAGGCGCGTCGCACGTCCCGCCGGATTCGCCTGCTTCAGCGGATGAAACGCCGCCGGAGTGGCGGGCACGACTTTGTCGCCGAGTTTGTTGTACTGTCCGCGAATGGCGATGAAGGTGTCGCGTGGCGTGTCTTGATCGCGGAACACGAACGTTCCGGGAATCGCCGCATCCGTCGCCGCGTGGATCACTTTCGCGCCTTCCCACACGATGCGACGCTTCTCGATTGCCGGCGTGGCCGGATGTGCGACGCGGGCTAGGTAAAAGCGCAGCAATGCCTCACGCTCCTTCGCATCGGTCACCTTGTCAGGCGCGATCATGAGCGTCTTCGCCACATTCGCCGGCACATCCGGCATCTGCTTTTTGCCACCGCTGACCGCCTTCCACCAAGCGCTGAACGAAGCGAGCAAATCCGTCGATGCGCTCACCTCGCCAGTCACCGTGCACAGATCCCACGTCACCGTGCCGCCCACCTGCTGCACCGCGATGGTGTTGAGGCGTGCGCCTGCTTTCATGCCGAGCGTGGCGAGATCAAAGCTCAGCAGCGTCCACTCGCCAGGCTTTGGCAACGCTCCGGCGGTGATGGTGTCGTCCTTGCCGTAGGTCGTGGCGTCAAATGCCTGCGCATTGCCCCAGACGACGCGGCGGCCATTGAGTTCGAGACACACCACATCCGGCGTATTCAGCGGATCGAGCCGCACCCAAACGCTGACGCGCGGCGAATTTCCCAGCACGACGGGCTTCAGCACGGGCGTGATGATTTCCTGACAGAACTGGCCGTTGCTGAGTTCCAGCACGCGTTTGCCCGACTTCGCGCCGAAATCAGGCTGCATCAGCCACACACTCGGATTGCGCGTGGTGTTCTTCGTCTCGGTGCCGATGGCAAAATCATCGTCGAACAGCACCTGTGTGACCGTTTGAGGCATGGAAGCCGGTTTGAGCGTCGCGGGATCGGTATAGGCCACGTTTCTCACGGAAGCATCGAGCGCCTTCAACGCCGCGCTTTCGGCTTTGAGCGATGCATCGAGCGCTTTTTGCTGCTGTGGCGTAGGCAGCTTCAGAAACGGCTCCGTCGCCGAGATGTTCTTGTCCATCGGCGGATCGGCGCTGCTGAAAAAGAAGGCGTAGAGCGAGTAAAACTCCTTCATCGACAGCGGATCGTATTTGTGGTCGTGACACTGCGCGCAACCACCCGTGAGGCCCATCCAGGCCGTCGTCAGCGTCGCGGCACGATCCACCGCATAAAGATGCCGATACTCCTCGTCGATCGCACCACCCTCGCTGGTCGTCACGTTGCAACGGCAGAAGCCCGTCGCGGTGATTTGATCCGGCGTGGCGTTCGGAAGTTGATCTCCCGCGATCTGCCAGACCGTGAATTGATCGAACGGCAGATTGGTGTTGAACGCCTTCACCACCCAGTCGCGATACGCCCACATGCTGCGTTCATTGTCGAGATGTAGCCCGTGCGTGTCCGCATAACGTGCCACATCCAGCCAGTGCCGCGCCATCTCCTCGCCATACCGAGGCGACTTCATGTAGCGGTCCACCATCGCCTCGTAAGCCTGCGGCGATGTGTCCTTCACAAACGCATCCACTTCCGCCAGCGCCGGCGGTAAACCCGTCAACGTGAACGCCACGCGGCGAATCAGCGTCTCCTTGTTCGCCTCTTCCGCAAAAGTCAGCCGGTCCTTCGCGAGGCGGTCGAGGAGGAATGCATCGATCGGCAAAAGAGTTTCATGTTTCTGAGTTTCAGGCTTCAAGATGCCGGCCTTGGAACTTGAAACCTGAAACTTGAAACTCGGAACCGTGTCCGCCGGCCTCTCAAACGCCCAATGCTTCTGATACGGCGCGCCTTGCTCGATCCAGAGCTTGATCGTGTCCTTCTGTGCCTGCGTAAGCTTCTTGTGCGACTTCGGCGGCGGCATCAGGTCGTCTTCATCGTCGGCGATGATGCGCTGCCAGACCTCGCTCTTCGCCAGATCACCCGGTTTGATCGGGAAGGCACCATCCTTCGCCGTGTAGGCTCCCTCCTGCGTATCGAGCCGCAGCTCCGCCTCGCGCTTCTTCGCATCGAAGCCATGGCAGGCGAAGCAGTTCTCCGAAAGGATCGGACGGATGTCTTGATTGAAGCTCAGCTTGTCCTCCGCCGAAACGGCGAGGACGCTGGCAAACAGGGTGATGGGAATGAGTCTCTGCAAAGGCATCGAAAAGAGGTTCATGAGAACTACGGTCAGAACACCGTGACTCCTTCCCTCACCAGCAGCGGTTTCCGGACAATGTTTTGTCGGAAACTGCTGCCTGATGCCGAAGCAAGCACTCTTAACCAATCGCCCGCTTCAGCGCATTCTTCGTGATGCGCTGCACGCGTTCATCCGGTCCATGCGGTCGTGAGTAGTGGCTCCACGGAATCATGTGACCGGGAGGATCGCTCAAGCCTTGCGCCCAGAAGATGGTGGTGGCGTTGAAGACGATGTTCTTCTTCGGCCCTTCGTAAATCGTGGCGGCGTATTTGCCGAGACGAGTGCCACCGGCCCAGACATTGCCTTCACCGACAACTTCGAGCCCCGGACGATCCGTGTCAGGCTCGCCGTGGAATTCCCAGCCCACGAGGCCGGGGATGCTGTCACCCTTTTTCATGCCAGTGCCCTCGAAAAGCCAGTGATCCGGCTTCGCGCAGGTCCAGTCACCACCACCGTTGAACGGAACGATGGTGCGTGCGCCGATGATGTCGCGCTCGTCGGGGCCGGGGTTTTCAAAGGGGCCGAGCACCTTCGAGTAAGCCTCGCGTTCGCTCTCGCGGAATTCGCCGTAGCAGGTTTCACGCGTGAGACGGCGATTGGCATCGCCTTTCGCGTTCGGCGTGAAGGGCGTGACCATGTATACATCATTCGCCGAGAGCCAGAGGACGTTGAGACCGTCGGCGATGGCCTGTTTGACGTTCTGATACTGGCGCATGTCCCAATACTCGTCGTGGCCGGCGCTGATCATCGTTTTGACGCGCGCGAGATTGGCGGGTTCGATGTTATCGACGTTCGAGCAGTAAGTGACGTCGTAGCCTTCTTTTTCGAGCCAGTAGCACAGCGGGTATTCCCACAGCAGGAACTCGCCGCTGCCCACGCTGAGCGGGTTCTCAAAGATCTGGACGTATTTGCCGTAAGGCCGGTCAAAACTCACGCTGACGTCTGGCGCGTGCGCGGCACGTGGATCGGTGTAGAGCGATTCGTTCACCGGCCAGCGATTGTAGGCCTGCCAGGTGTTGTCACTGCACTGGAAGAGGATGTCGGCGGGGCGATCGTCTTTGACGATGAAGATGATGTAGCTTTGCCAGTAGGGTTTCTCCAACGAGTCGGGAACTGTGGTGAGGCGGCCCAAATACACACCGCTGGGCCAGTCGGCTGGGATGGTGAGCGAGGTGCTGGCTTCCCACTGGCACTCGCGCAGGCGTTTGTCGCCGATTTCGGGCACCGGTTGTGTTTTGCCCTCGAATGGGCCGAGCGTGGTCATCAAACGTGAGCCCGCGCCGTCGTAGTATCCCATGCGGAAGATTTCGATGGTGAACTTGGCCGCTGGCTTCGTGCTGACGAAGATGTCGAGTTTCTCACCGGCTTTGACGGACTGCCGCGAACAGTAGCCTTCGATCAATGATGTGCGGTAGGACTTCGCGTCGTCCGGCTTCATGCGTGTGAGCTGGAAGCTCGCACCTGCCTTCGCGTTCTCGGTTTTGATGAGGTCGGGCTGACGCTTGGCAGAAGGTGCGGACAGAAGTGTCCGCGCTCCCGTCGCTGCGGCGATGGCGCTGGTGGTCTTGATGAAATCGCGGCGGTCCATGATGGAGCAATACGGCTTTGCCACCGCTCGTATAGCAAAGCATGCCGATTCATCTCACTTCACGCCGCCAGTTCATCACGCAGCTCGGGGCTGCCGTCGCGCTGTCGCACGTTGATGCAGGCGCCGCGGAGGTGGATTCGGATTGGATCGCCATCTTGAACGACACGCATGTCGGCGCACAGCATCCGCCGACCGCGTCCATTCCAACCAACCTGCGCGATACGATCTCCTGGCTCCTGTCGCAGCCGAAGCGGCCGGCGGCAGTCATCATCAATGGCGATCTCGCATTGCGGGATGGCAAACCGGGCGACTACGAGCACTTCGCGCGCCTGATCTCGCCGCTGCGCGACGCAGGCGTTGCGTTGCACCTCACGATGGGCAATCACGACGATCGCGCCGTGTTTTACGACGTGCTCAAGAGCGAGAAGCCGCAGCTATCCGCCGTGGAATCGCGGCATGTTGGCATGGTTTCCCTGCCGCAGGCGAATCTGTTCCTGCTCGACTCGCTGAAGCAGACCATGATCGCCCAGGGTGATCTCGGTGAGTCGCAGCGTCACTGGCTCACCAAAGAACTCGATGCAAACGCGGACAAGCCCGCCCTGATTCTTGCGCATCACAATCCACGTCTTGGAGGCGATCCGAAACATTTCCCCGGCGGCCTGGAGGACTCGGAGGAGCTGTGGAAGCTCCTCGCCGCCCGCAAGCACGTCAAAGCCTACATCCACGGACACATTCACCATCGCGATTTCTTCGAGCACGAGGGCATTCACATCCTCAACACGCCCGCAGTCGGTTATGTGGCTGACAAAAAGCTCTCCACGACGGGTTGGACGATGCTGCGGCTTGCAGGTGGCGGCGCTGAGGTCACGACGCACACGCATCAGGCTGATCACGCATGGAATGGTGTGAAGGTTCCGCTGAAGTGGCGGGCATGAAAGTAGTCCAGTTGCTTCGCAACTGGATCGCCAGAAGCAGTTGCGAAGCAACTGCGCTACTTTGTTGGCGCAAGATCACCCACCTGCGCTCGTAGGTTTGCTCCGTGGTGAAGACGGCCCTCCCTGACATGCGCTTTTCGCGTCGGAACATCCTGCAAGCAGGCGGGATGGGGATGCTCGGCTTCGGATTGAATCAACTGAGCGCGCTCGGAGCGCCTGCGGTGAGGCCGGGCATCGGTCTCGGGAAGGCGAAGTCGGTCATTTTGATCTTCAACGGTGGCGCGCCGAGTCACATCGACCTGTGGGATCCGAAGCCGGACGGTCCGTCGGAAATCCGCGGCGAATTCAAAACGATCAAGACCAATGTCCCGGGCGTTCACGTCACGGAATTGCTGCCGCAGATGGCGAAGCGCATGGACAAGGTGGCGCTGATCCGTTCCGTGCATCACGGGCACAGCAGCCACAACGGCGGCATGCATTGGGCGACGGTCGGCAGGCCGTATCGTGTGGACAGCACGCTCATTTCGCCCAGCCCGACCGATCTTCCGTGCGTGGGCACGCTGTGCGGCTGGCTGGCGCAACGCGATGGATTCAGCAAAGGCGTGCCGCCGTATGTCATCACGCCGTTTCCACACTGCGACAGCAAGGTGTACCTCACTCCCGGCCAGTTCGGCGGTTGTCTCGGCACGCGCTACGATCCGTTCGTCCTCGATGACGATCCGAATGCGAAGGAATTTCGCGTGAAGAACATGGCGCTCGATCCAAGTCTCACGCCAACGCGCTTTCAAGACCGCCTTGCGTTGCTGAATCACATGAGCGCCGCCGCACGGCCGATTGCATCGCCTCAGGTCGCGCAGATCGACATTTTCAACGAGCAGGCGACGAAGATGCTGCAATCCGGCAAGGCGGCGGACGCCTTCGATCTCTCCAAAGAGCCGGACAAGGTACGCGAGCGCTACGGCAGACACAGTTGGGGCCAGTCACACCTGCTGGCACGTCGCTTGATCGAATCCGGCACGCGCTTCGTCACGACGGTGAACGGACCGTCAATCACCTGGGACACGCACAAGGACAACTTCAACAGCCTCAAGAACCGCCTCGTGCCGCCCATGGAGCAGGCCTACGCCGCGCTGCTCGACGATCTCGAAGAACGCGGTCTGCTCGAAAGCACGCTGGTCATCTGGATGGGCGAGTTTGGCCGCACACCGAAGATCAACAACGACGCGGGCCGCGATCACTGGCCAGGCTGCTACAGCGTGCTCCTCGCCGGCGGAGGCGTGCGCGGCGGACAGGTCATCGGCAGCAGCGACGAATCGGGCGCTTATCCGAAGGAGCGCCCCATCTCACCTGCGGACATTCACGCCAGCATCTATGCCGCGCTCGGTTACGACTACCGCGAGATCTATTACCAGTCCTCGGACGGGCGGCCCGTGCTGCTCACCGAAGGATCGACGATCGGCGAGTTGTTCGCGTGAGCGTTGGTTTCAACGTGCAGGCAGAGATTGCTACAATCTGCGCAATCCATCCTCCGTCATCGGACTCGGAATGGCGGCGTCGATTTCATCAATGCGGGCGAGGGTTTCGGCGCTGAGCACGAGGTCAGCGGCGGGCAGGCTTTCTTCCAATTGAGCGACTGTCGTGGCACCGATGATGGTGGAGGCGACGAAGTCGTGCTGCTTGCTCCACGCGACGGCGAGCGCCGTGACGCTGACACCCAGGTCGGCGGCGATGGTTTGCAGACGCGCGGTGGTTTCCAGGCTGCGATCATTGACGAAGCGCGCGGCCATGCGCTTCTGCCGCGGGCCGCCATTCTGGATGTACTCGGTGAATCGCGCCCCTTTCGGCAACGCACCGCCATTGTATTTGCCAGTCAGCACGCCGCCGCCAAGCGGCGAGTAGGGCAGCAGGCTGACGTTTTCCCTCCGGCAGACCTGCGCGAGTTCGCTTTCGCAGCGACGGTTGATGAGGGAGAAATTGTTCTGCACGGTCATCATGCGCGCCAAGCCGTGCTTTTCCGCCTCCCACAGGTTTTTCATCACGCCCCAGCAGGTTTCGTTGCTGCCGCCCCACGCGCGAATTTTCCCCTGCTGGATGAGATCGGTCAAAGCGGCGAGCGTCTCCTCCTGCTCCATGCCATGATCAGGCCAGTGCGTCTGGTAGAGGTCGATGTAGTCGGTTTGCAGGCGGCGCAGGCTGTCCTCGCAGGCCTGGAAAATCTGCCGGCGGTCGAGCGCGGTGAACCCGCCGCGTACCGGTGGACGAAACCAGCCGTGGCCGGGTCCGGTGACCTTCGTGGCGATGATGATCTCGCCACGCGCGCGTCCTTTGAGCCATTTGCCGACGATCTGCTCGGTGACGCCGAAAAGCTCCGCGCTCGGCGGCACCGGGTACATCTCGGCCGTGTCGAAGAAGTCGATTCCCGCATCAAGGGCGCGATCCATAATGGCAAACGAGGTCTTTTCGTCGGCCTGAAGGCCGAAGGTCATGGTTCCCATGCAAATATCAGTGACGACGATGCCGGAGCGGCCGAGACGGTTGCGTTTCATCCGGCGATGCTAGCAGTGAAGCCTCGGGAGCCAAGGCCAAAGGAAACGAACGTCAGGGATGGTTGACACGAGCCTCGGAAGTGGAGTTCAATCGCGAAAACTTCCCCTGAAAGCTCCCCTGCCCCTCCACGTTACAGCGCTTCCCTCACCAGCCATGAAACACGTTCTCTGCTCCCTGCTCATCGCATCCTCACTCTTCGCCGACGATGCGTCCGACTTGCTCTCCCAATCCGGCGTGAAGGGCGGCATCATCGTCCATGTCGGCTGCGGGGATGGGAAACTGACGCAGGCGCTGCGGGCGAATGAGAGCTATCAGGTGCAGGGATTGACAAAGGACACAGCAGCGGTGCCGACAATTCGTGAGTCGATTCATCAGGCGGGTCAATACGGCAAGGTGGCGGTTGAGGCTTGGGATGGAAAGCATCTGCCTTACATCGAGAATTATGTGAACCTGCTGGTGATCGAGGACGCGGCCTCGGTGGCGAAGGAGGAGATCGACCGTGTGCTCACGCCGCTGGGGGTGGCGATGGTGAAGAAGGGCGGCGCATGGGAGAAGATCGTGAAGTCCTGGCCGAAGGGCATGGATGAATGGACGCATTACGCGTATGACTCGAAGGGCAATCCGGTGTCGAAGGACCTGCTCGTGGGGCCGCCATCGCGCATGCAGTGGGTTGGGAATCCGCGCTGGAGCCGTCACCACGACCGCATGTCATCGGTGAGCGCGCAGGTGAGCGCGGGCGGACGCATTTATTACATCATGGACGAGGGCAGCCGCATCTCGATCCTGATGCCGGCGAAGTTTGCATTGATCGCGCGTGATGCCTTCAACGGCACCGTGCTGTGGAAGAAACCCATCCCGCAGTGGAGCACGCATTTGTGGCCGCTGAAGTCAGGCCCGACGCAGCTCACCCGCCGTCTCGCGGCAATTGGCGACAAGGTTTATGTGACGTTGGGCATTTCCGATCCGATCTCCTGCCTCGATGGCGCGACGGGCGAGGTAATCCGTGAATATCCGCAGACGAAGGGCGCTGAAGAACTGCTTTACCGCAACGGCACGCTCTACGCGATGGTGAACAAGGAGCCGTGGCGCTTGAATGAGGAATTCGCGGTGAAGCAACAGAGCGACCAGAAGCGCGTGGAGACGGAGTTCAACTGGGACGGCAAAGCGCGGCAATTGATGGCGATTGATGCCGAGTCTGGCAAGATCCAGTGGCAGATCGAGGACAAGATCGGCCCGATCACGATTGCGCTCGATGACAAGCGCCTCGTTTACTACAACGGCGACGGCCTGACGAGCCGCGATGTGAAGACGGGCGAGGTGAAGTTCGCCGATGTGCCGGAAGCGCGTCGCAAGCTTTATGAGTTCAACTTTGCGCCGCGTGTTGTGCTGAGTGGCGATGTGATCCTGTACGCCGGTGGCGATGGCTTGATGAAGGGTATCAACGCGGACACGGGCAAGGAGCTATGGTCGTCCTCTCATGAGAAGAGCGGCTATCGCAGCATGGAGGATGTGATCGTTGCACAAGGGCTTGTTTGGAATGCAGGAACGATGAGTGGCAACCAAACTGGCGAATACACCGGTCGCGATCCGCTGACGGGCGAGGTGCGAAAGCAGTTCTATCCAGACGTGCCGGAAGGCACCTACTGGTTCCATCATCGCTGCTACATGGCAAAAGCCACCGAAAAGTACCTCATGCCCTCACGCACGGGGATCGAGTATGTGGACATGGAGAAGCAGCACTGGGACTTGAATCACTGGGTGCGCGGCGCGTGCTTGTATGGCGTGATGCCGTGCAACGGTCTGACCTATGCGGGACCGCACAACTGTGCCTGCTACCCCGAGGCGAAGCTCGATGGCATGAGCGTGATGGCCTCCGCACCGCGTTATCCGCTGCCGCCTCACACACCGGACAGCGAGCGTCTGACCAAAGGCCCGGCATATGCCGATGCGATTGATGAAGTGGCTGCCGACGCGAAGGACTGGCCGACTTATCGCTCCGACAACGCCCGCAGTGGCTATTCGAATCAGGATTTGAAGAAGGATCTCGGCATGGCGTGGGAAGTGAAGCTCACGCCGCCGCTGAGCACGACAACGACCGCCGCCGGGCTCACGTTTGTCTCCGAAGTGGACAAGCACACGCTGCATGCCTTTGATTCCGCGTCTGGCAAGGAAGCGTGGCATTTCATCGCAGGCGGGCGCATGGACTCGCCACCGACCTATTCGAAGGGCCGCGTGTATGTGGGCGGCAACGACGGTTACGTTTACTGCCTGCGCGCAAAGGATGGCGCGCTGGTGTGGAAGTTCCAAGGCGCACCAGTGGCGCTGAGCCACGGTGCCTGGGAAATGATGGAGAGCGTGTGGCCGGTTCATGGCAGCGTGTTGGTCGAGAACGGGCTGGTGAGCTTTGTTTCTGGTCACTCCTGCTTCCTCGATGGCGGTCTGTGGTTCTACCGCGTCGATGCGAAGACGGGTGAGATGAAGGTGAAGGTGAATTACGACGACCGCGATCCTGACACCGGCGGTGATTTGAACGACCGCCACAAGACGCTGCAGATGCCGGTGGCGCTGAATGACATCCTGAGCAGCGATGGCAAGTGGACCTTCCTGCGCACACAGAAGATCGACCCGAAGGGCATGCGTGTCGAAGTCGGTCCGGTGAGCGGTGATTTCGACAAGCAGGGAGGGGCGCACAAGGGCGATGGGCAACATCTCTTCGCGCCGATGGGCTTCCTCGACGATTCGAACTTCCACCGCAGCTACTGGGTGTATGGCAAGAGCTTTGCCGGCGGTCACAGTGGTTACTTCCAGGCAGGCAAGTATGCGCCTGCGGGCCGCATTCTCGTTCATGACGACAAGAACGTGTATTCGTATGGTCGTGAGGCGCAGTACTACAAGTGGACGACGACGATGGAATACACGCTCTATGCCACGCCGAAAGCGCCGCCGGAACAGGCATTCGACACCAAGGGTGCCACCACACCGCGCCTCGGCAACAGCGTCGTGCTCGACAAGGATGGCAAGCCTCTCGCCGTGCAGCCGAAGAAGGAAACGCAGGTCGGCCATGCCGAGACATTGAAACAGCAGGCCGAGGCGAAGAAAAAAGCTGGCAAAGGCAAAAAAGGTGAAGCCAAGGCCGCCGCGAAAGCGAAAGGTGCGCCGATTCCCGGCAGCGTGCAGTTCCCGGACGTTCCGGCGCTCGATCCGACGAAGACGCCGATCAGCGTTGAGGCATGGGTGCTGCCTGACACAGCCAACGGCACGATTTTGAACCACGGTGGCCCGCGTGTGGGCGTGGGCCTAGACTTCCATGACAAGAAGCCGCAGTTCCATATCCGCAGCGATTCGAAGGTGAGCAGCATCGTGTCGGCCGAGGCGTTGACCGAAGGCTGGCATCACATCGTCGGCACCCTGGCCACCGACAAGAAGATGAGCCTCTACATCGACGGCAAACTCGTCGCTGAAGGCACAGCGGGTGATCTTGTGTCCAGCAAACCGGCGAATCCGTTGATCGTGGGCAATGGCAACGGCGTCGCCGAGGACAACGCGGGCGGTTACAGCGGGCTGCTCGATCAATTCGCCATCTATCACAAGGCACTCACCGCCGCCGAGGTGCAACAGCGCTTCGAGCAGCCTGAAGCGAAACCCGCTGATGCCGTGCTCGTTTGCAATTTCGACAACGGTGACTCGCGTGACAGCTCCGGCAACGAGATCCACGGTGTTGGCGCTGGTGTTGAGAGCGGCAAGGGCAAGGTCGGTGGCGCGCTTTGGTTCAAAGGTGGTGCCGCGGGTGCAGGCAAGAGCGGTGGCAGCTTCGTGAAGCACACCTGGGATCGCTTCGTGCCCATCGTTGCCCGCAGCATGGCGCTGGCTGGCAAGACCGTGCTCGTCAGCGGCGCCCCCGACATGATTGACGAGGAGTACGCCTTCGAACGTCTCGCCGCGAAGGACCCAGCGATTCTCAAAGAACTCAAAGAGCAGGACGAAGCCCTCGATGGCAAACGCGGCGCCAAGATGTGGGCCGTGAACGTCGAAACCGGCGAGCAGTCCAGCGGCCTCGAACTCACCAGCCCGCCCGTCTGGGACGGCATCACCGTCGCCCAAGGCCGCGTGTATGTGAGCACGATGGACGGCCGCTTGCAGTGCTTTGGGAAGTAAACGAATGCTGTGGCATGCAAGAAATCGATCATCTCGTTGCTTGTGAAGCGTGCCTCGGTTCACCCGCTACGGTGGTGGATGCATCCGATGATGAATCCAAGCCATATCGAGTTTGCGAAGCTTGTCATCATCGAATGAAACAACGCTCGCTGCGGCCCATGGAATGGTACCGTCTTGCGTTGCGTCATTGTCCTCACAACTATCTGTTACATGATGACTTCTATCGTGACGATGGAACAGCCTGTCAGCCCAAAGAGTCTGTTGTGGATTTGGATAAGTTTCCCGCTCCGACACTTGAGGAATGCAGCACGACGATCGAAGACTTATGGAACTTTACATTGACTCGTTTTGCTTTGAGGGAGCCTTTGTTCCAAGCTTGGAGAAAGCATCCTGCGCATCTTGTTCTTGAACATTTGACGCATGCTTATGAGTCTTACACTGACTGCCATCGCAAAGCGACTGTTCTGGAACTTTGTGAGCACTGCTTGACTGCCGCAGCGTGTGACCTTGTTCGCCGTGCATGGCTGGATTACCCCCAAGCCATGTATTTTGGTGCGTTAGCAGCCGCATCTGTTGCATGCCTGCCTCCTGATGATGGCTTTGAGCGCTGTTTGGCGGCATTTAACGCCATGCCTCTCAAGGATCAACGACCTCAGATGATGTACATGCGTAAGTTTCGGAATCCAAAAATGCTCGATTGGATAGAACAGCATATTCAGTCTCCAGTAACGAATGATTGGGGAAATCTGGCTGCTGACTCTGAGATTAACTGGGAAAGAACTTTGAAGTGGCTCACCTCCGGCAGGCCTTTGAGCTTGGTGGCATTGGACGCCCTTCTTGCGATTTTTTATGTGGATGAAAATGGGCGGCAGAAGAATTATCGCTCCATCGAAGGTTTGCCCGATTCAGATGAGTTCACCCAGAGTTTGCAAGCTCACCTCACAACGGACTCCGCACCGAGGGTGGAGAACTCCATCGACATTATTCTCGAAGGTTATCGTGCCGCATTTGAGTAGCAGCCAAACTTCACAGGATTTCCTCAGTCACCGCGTTCGCGTTCTTTGAGTCGTTGCAGCATGCCGCGAATGTCGGCCGCGCCTTTGAACGACACGTAAATCGTCACGCTGCCATACCAGAGCAGCGCGGCGAGGGTGAGGAGGAGCCAGAAGGTGATCATGCAGCTTTGGATTTTGGTTTGAGCAGCGAGCCGATGATCATGCCGAGCGCCGCACCGGCAAAGGCGGCGATGCCGGCGATGTCCTTGCCAATGCTGGCGGCGAAGGCGGCGGTGGAGGGCAATTTTTCGAGCGTGAGATGAGTCACGGGCACCGCGGCGCCGAGCAGAATGCCGCCGATCGCGCCCCAGTTGTTCGCCTTTTTCCAGTAGCAGCAGGCGATGAGCAGCACGGACATGCTACTGAGGTAAATCGAGCCCGTGAGCAGCAGGTAGGACCACACATTGCCCTCGATGTGATAAAACAGGCCGAAGGCGAGCAGGTAGAGCCCGATCAGCGCGACAATGCAGCGGTTCCACAGGATGGCGCGTTTGTCCGACCACGCCGTGCGGCGGAAGGGCGCGAGGATGTCGTTGTAGATGACGCTGCCCCAACTCAGCATGTAGCTGGAGTTCGTGCTCATGTCGGCGGCCAGCATCGCGGCGATGAGCAGGCCCATAAGCCCCACGGGCAAAAACACGCTCAGGAACTGCGGCATGGCCAGCAGCGAGCTGTCGGCAAGCTTCGCCTGGGTTTCCGTGGTGAGTTGAGCGGTTTCGACCGTGGTGAGTTTGGCGAGCGGAGCGCCGACATGCGAAGCGGCGATCTTTTCCTGAACCGCCGCCGGAATGGCCGCGCGTTCGGTATCGCTGAGCTGCTTCAATGGTGCCCAGCCAAAGATGGCGAGTGCGGCGATGCCCCAGATGCCCGGCAGCAGGAAGCGGCAGACGAAGAAGAAGCTTGTGCGTGTGTAGATGCGCTGGCTTGTCTCGCTGTCCTTCGCGGAGAGGATTCGCACGATCACCGCCTGCCAGGTGAGCGCCGCGGCGGCGTTGGCGATGAATTGATTGATGAGAAACGGCCAGCCGAGCGCCGGATTGGCCAGCGGGTTGAATCCGCCCTCGCCGTGATGCTTCTGCACCGTCACCACGAGCGTGTCCCAGCCGACGTTTTTCAGAATGAGCACGCTGACGACGAGCAGACCGGCGCTCATCACCACGAACTGCAAAAAGTCCGTCACCAGCACGCTGAGCATGCCGCCAAGCACCGTGTAGATCACCACCATGAGCAGCAGCGCGGTCATGATAAGCGTCAGGTTCGACAGATCGAAGCCCGCGACGGTGCAGAGGAACTTGCCGCCGATCTGGAGGAAGACGCCCATGTTTAAGAGGCCGCCCATGACGATCACCATGCCCGAGAGCCAGCGGACCGTTTTGCCGAAGCGCTTCTCAAACATCTCCGGCAGCGTCATTGCCCCGGCCTGGCGCAGCGGTTTGATGCAGAAACCGGTGAGGCCGATGAGCGCCATCGAAACCGCCTGGCAGATGCCAGGCATGGTGCCGCTGAAGCCCTGCGTGTAGCCGGCCTGCGCGGTGTACATGCAGGTGATGATGCCAAACTCCGTGGCCGCGAGCGATGCGATGCCGAGATGCAGGTTCATCTCGCGCCCAGCGACGAGGTAATCCTCCAGTTTACCCACGTAACGCCGCATCGCGATGCCCGCGGCCATCGTCACGAGCAGATACAGCCCGACGATGCTGCCGTCGAAGAGCCAGTGGAAGTGGGTCATGCGCGGAAAGGGAACTGAAACGGCCATTTCACAATGCCGCGTTCGCTTTGTCACCCGCAATCGACATCTGTGGCAACTTCCCGCAATGATTGGCGTGGTTGGGCGTTAATTGCGCCGTGATTTTCCGTCTGCCCCTGATTTTTTCCTTCGTGGTGCTCTCTGCCAGCGCCGCTGAATGCTGCACCATTCCGGTGTTCCGTTTCGCGCTGGACCGGTGGGAGGCGGACAAGTTTCATCTCGTGCTGCCGCCAAGCATGTCACAGGACACCGCGATTCAGGATCTGCTGAGGCCGTTGCGTGCGAATGGAAAAGCGAACCTCGACTTTGCCACCTCACGCAATGAGGCGCAGAAGGACGCCGTCCTGCTGTATTCCCGGGCGAGCGACAAGCAGGTGTGGTCGGGCAAACTGGATCAAACGACGCTCAATGCTGTGCTGGACTCGCCTGCGCGGCAGAAGCTCATCCAGCAGATTTTGGCGGGCGATTCGATCATCTGGGTGATCGCTGACACGGGATCGCCACTGGACACTGCCGAGGTGGAGCGAGTCGAAAAGCGCCTTCGATTCCTGGAGCAGGTGGCCTCGTTGCCGATTCAGGACCCGAACGATCCGGACAGCCAGCTCGGTCCCGGGCCACCCCTGAAGCTCAAATTCACCACGCTGCGGCTGAAACGCAACGATCCCGCCGAACAACTGCTGCTTCGCATGCTCGCCGGTCCACGTGGCGATTTCGATCCCACGACGACGAGCTTTGCCGCCGCTGTGTTCGGGCGTGGCCGGGTGCTGGGCGCCTGGCCGCTTGCCATTCTCGACGACGAGTCGTTGGAGGACGCCAGCATGTTCTTGGTGGGACGATGCGGCTGTCGGCTCAAGAATGAGAGCCCTGGCTGGGATATCTTGCTCAATCTCGACTGGGAAAAGGCGCTGACATCGGCACCGAATGCCGAGCAAAAGCCAACGGGGGCAACGACTCCCATTCAGACAGCCCTGCCTCAGACACGGGTCGAACCGCCAGCAGCCCCCGAAGTAGTCACCATTGCAGCGGACCAGTCAGAACCTGAGCAAACCAGCAAAACGCCCATGATTGCAGGCATTGCAACGGTGCTGGCTCTGTTGATCCTGATTCCCCGCTGGTTGAGGTGAGTCATGAAAGCGGCGACGGCTAAGGGCGAGGCATCTTGGCGGGCTTGCAGCCATTCGCCGGGCTGAAAATCTCAAAATCGTAAAAAAGATTTGCCGAATCTAGGTGTTTGAGAGATTATTTAAGTTATCTAAATAATCAATAGTTGCCCAGCTTGCCATGAAAAGGATCCTGTTCTGCGCCCTGACTCTTGGCGTCGCTTTGTGCCAAAGCGCATTCAGCCAAGGAACACCGCCACCTGGTTATGGGGTGATGGGTGTGCCCCCGCCTGGTTACAATGTGCTCCCCCCACCCACGGTGCCAGCCTATCCAAATGGTCTGCCGCCCGCCACGGTCACCCCCAGCGTCACACCACCTCCAGCCTACACCGACCCATATGCCACAGCCCCCGCACCGGGGCCCGTTTCGGCATACACACCTCAAGGCACTGGAGCCTACTCGCCCCCTCCACCTTCGAGCGCCGCCAGTTACGGCAAGCCAGGGAGCAACGTCGTGAACTTTAACAACTTGGAAGTCTATTACCGCTATGTGGACCCGAAGAACAAGAATCTTGATGGCGCGCACACCCTCGGCGGAGCTCTTACCGTCGCTCTGTTCGAGCCACTGTATCTAAAAATCGGGGCCTCTTGGGGCAGTGGTGGTGGTGGATCTGGCAGTGTAGGTGGCGCGGTCAACGCCAACTATGACTTTGCCAGCATTCAAGCCGGGGCAGGCTTTCACACTTCTTTAATCAACAATCGTCTGACGTTCGTGGCTGAGGCCGGCCTCGTTTATGCCAGCCTGCGGGCCACGGATTCGTCACTGAGTTTCAGCGATGGTTCCATCTACATTCGCCCAGCCCTGCGCTTCACTCCTTGGGATTTCATGGAAATCCAGGCAGGCGTGACGGTGAGCAGTGCCGACAAATACGACAGCAAGGTTGTGGACTTGGCCACCTACTTCCGTGTGCTGCCAATGTTTGACATTGGTGTGGGTGCCGACTTGGGTGACACCACACGAGCCTTCCGCACCACCCTGCGTCTGCGCTGGTGACAAAACTTTTTTGGTTCGCACTCTCTCGATCCGGCCCCCTTGGACCCGCAAGGGGGCCTTTTTCATGCCTTTTTGGTGATCACGGGCCGTGAGCGATTGGGAAAACAGGCACGGCAGATTTCACAGACTGTGCCGTCACACCCGCGAGCCGTGCAATGCTCCCTCCCATAGTAGATGATCTGCAAGTGCAGGACGTTCCATGCCTCGCGCGGAAACAATGCCTTCAAGTCACGCTCAGTCTGGACCACTGAACGGCCGCTTGTCAGCCCCCAGCGCTGAGCGAGTCGATGAATATGGGTGTCCACCGGAAACGACGGCACCCCAAAAGCCTGTGCCATGACCACTTGAGCGGTTTTATGCCCGACTCCAGGAAGTTTTTCCAATGCCTCCAAACTGGCCGGCACCTGACCATGATGCTCGGCGCATAAAATGGCGGACAGGGTCTTGATGGCTCTGGCCTTTTGCGGTCCCAAGCCACAGGGCCGGACAGTGGCTTCAATCACCTCCAGGGGAACACCTGCCAGTTTCCCCGGCGTGGTGCCAAGGGCGAAGAGCTTCGGTGTTACTTGATTGACCCTGCTGTCAGTGCACTGGGCAGACAGCAAAACCGCAATCAAAAGGGTAAACGCATCCTGGTGATCCAACGGTATCGACGGCGCCGGGTACAGTTCACCCAAACGCCTGGCAACCAAATCCGCACGTTCATTCCGAGTCACCCAACACAAACGGGTTACGTGCTGCTCTGGATGCGGGCCACCATGCGCCGGATATGAGGGTATGCGGTGCGGGGACGCAGGATGGAAAGACTCTTCGAGAACGAGCCCCACTTGAGCACACGGATGTTCACATTACGAACCCCCCACGCTTTCATCGTGGCCTTGTTGGGCTTGTACAAATCAATAGTATTGGTGCCGACCAAGGCAGAACCATAATCATCAACTTGATAAACATATGGCAACCCCTCGATCTGGAAAATAGTGCCCACTGGGAAAACTGACCAATCCGCAGCGGCGCTGCGCACGTTGCCGTACTTCAAGTTCGTTCCGACAGCAGTCTTGGCCCCATAGATGATGTGGTCCGACTCACTATGTGTATAAGCCGTGGTCCTTACCGAGGTAATGCGTGTGGCATTCTTGTTGAAACTGGCGCCAAAGATCCCTGACGAAGAGCATGAGGAGAGCCAACAGGTGGCGAGGCAAAGTACAGCAAGGGTGGTCAGGCGCATGATTATTAACAATATGCTGATTATTAACTTTCCTTTTAGTTGCCTCATTTTGGGGCATTCCAAGCTCGAAATCAATCTCTGTTTTGTCCGATTTCCCAAAAACCAAACGGCACTTATCCCGCTTGAACCGGGCCCAAGATTCCAAAGCCAAATAATGCTCTGCCGGACTCCGGCAAGCCACTGCCGCTCATGGCTGCTGCCTCGTCTTGGCCAGCACGTTTTGCAGTTTCTTGGTGAACTCTTCCGGCGAGGTCGCCCCCTCTTGGAAGTCGACCTTTTTGCCCTCCGAATCCACGAACATGATCGAGGGCACTCCATCCAGTTTGTAGCTGCCGAACAACTTGCCATTGGCTTCCACATCGATGTCCAGGTAGGCCCAGTTGAACTTGTCATGGAAAGGCTTCACGCTGGCGCTGGGATAGACATCCTTCTTCATTTCCTGACAAGGACCACACCAAGAGGCAGAAAAAACGAGAATGGCAGGTTTGCCATTGTCTTTGGCGGCTTTGAGGGCCGCGTCAGCCGAGGTGGCAAATTGAGGACTCCCTTTGGGGAAATCAGCAGCGTTCAAGGTGGCAGCGATGAGAGCCAGGAAAGTGAGGAGTGTTCTTTTCATAGGGGGGATCAAAGTGGGGACGCACAGGAGTCGATTTCAAGGCTCCATTGCGTTGATAAGACGCTTGTTGGTCAGGAATATTCCACGCGCCCGCATGCATCGTCACGATTTGGCAGATGCCGTGACATCCAGTGCAATTCCCGCAAGGCGTCGCCAGCAGGTCCACAGGCCGCCAAAAAAGATCACGGTCAAAGCCAGCATGACGCCAAATCGTCCGCTGCCCATCAGGTGCTGTACCATTTCAATCAACAACCCGGCACACAGCACCGCCATCCGATGCTGTTTGGCCATGGGACCGCGAAAATCGTGTTTCCCTGTCAGCGACGCCCCCAATAAACGGACGTAGGCAGTTCCGAGCGCCACGATCGCGCAACTCCACCCCAAAGGCAGGACGTCAAACAACTTCACCACTCCCGGATCCCCAGCACCGCTGTATCCAGCCCCCACCAAGATCAACACATCGGCCACCCGATCGGGCGCGTCATTGTAGATGGTTCCCAAAGGTGAGCCTTTGCCTCCCTCCACCGCCACCATCCCATCCATCAGGTTGCACAGCAGGCGCAATTGGATGCATGCCACCGCCCCGAGCCACGCCGCTAAAATGCCCGGCACGCCAGACTGATCCCCTGCCACCAAGCAGCACGCGAACGCGCCGCCGGAAAACACCATGCTGAGCACGGAAATCGAGTTGGGCTGGACACCACTTCTCACCAGCACATCCGCAAGCCACCGAGCCCATCGTGTGCCACGCGATTTCAGTTCACGACGTGATGTCAGATGCTCCTCAGGCACACTCATGGTTTTAGGGGGCAAAAATGCACAACTCAACGCGGCGACGCCATCCAGCGGGAGACACGTCCGCTCGTAAACTCGACCACTCCCGCGGTATAAGGCACATACGTTACCGTCGGTCCACCACCCCAATACGGATAGCCCCATCCATATGGCCCCCACCCCCCGAATCCAAACCCGCCGTAGCCAAATCCCATGCCCATCCCAAAGGTATTCACAGGTCGCTGGCCGACGTAGGTCCAGCGTTCCAAGTTTTTGCCATTACTCGATCCCACTGCCACGCTTCCCGGCCGTCCCCAGGCGAGAAACACGCCATTTCGGGTCATCCCTTCACGAATCGCACCCCGGCTCACCAGTTCCCGGTCACGGCTGCTTAGCTGGGCGAAGAGTTGTGGGTTGTCCTGAATGCGTGACTGCGGAGTCGATGCACACTGCGACAGCAGCACGGCCGTGATCAGCCCCAGGCCAAGGCGGATGATTGAAGTTTTCATGATTGAGGACATTACGTTCGAAACGGGTTCAAAGTCGAACGGTGTTAAAGACGCGTCTTCCCTTCGCTTCGTTCGTTCATGGTGAAAAAAACTTACGGTGACACCACTTTCCACACCCCCGATGTAGTCGCTTAGTTCACCTTCAGTCCGAGATACGCCTTCACATTCGCAAAGCAGATGTTGCGGATCATGCTGCCGACGAGGGCTTCATCATCAGGCACGAGACCAGCTTCGATGTCGGCGCCGAGAAGGTTGCACAACGTGCGCCGGAAGTATTCGTGGCGCGGGAAGCTCATGAAGCTGCGGCTGTCAGTGAGCATGCCGATGAAGCGGCTCAGCAGGCCGAGATTGCTCAGCGCGTTGATCTGCCACTCCATGCCTTCCTTCTGATCGACAAACCACCAGCCACTGCCGAACTGCACTTTCCCCGGTGTGGTGCCGTCGGCGAAGTTTCCGGCCATGGTGCCGAAGACGTAGTTGTGCGCCGGGTTGACGTTGTAGAGCACCGTTTTCGGCAGCGCGTTCTCGGTGTCGAGGCGGTCGAGGAAACGGGACAACGTCTCTGCCTGCAAATAATCCCCGATGCTGTCGCAGCCGACATCCGCGCCGATCTGCCGCGCAAGACGGCTGTTGTTGTTGCGCACCGGGCCGAGATGCAACTGCATCGTCCAGCCTTTGGCTGCATTCAGGTGGCCGACATGCAGCATGATGTTGCTGGCGAACTGATCCTGCTCTTCCGCGGTGGCAGCCGTGCCCGCACGTGCCTTCTGGAAAATGCGCGCGGCCTCCCCGTCGCTGATGAAATTCGCGTGGCAGTAATTCAGGCCGTGGTCACTGAGACGTCCCCCGATGCTATGGAAGAAATCGTGACGCTTCGCCAGCGCTTCCAGCAAAGCAGCATAACTCTTCACATCGACACCGCTGGCGGCGCTGAGTTTGTCACACCACGCGTTCCAGGCTTCCGGCAAATGCACCGCGAGAGCCTTGTCGGGACGGAATGTGGGATAGACGCCGATCTCAAAACCATCCTCTGCACACTGGTGGTGCCACGCAAGATCATCGACAGGATCATCCGTGGTGCACAGCGCCTTCACCTTCTGTGTGCGCAGGATGCCGCGGGCGCTCATCTCAGGCTTCGCCAGCATGGCGCAGCTTCTCTCCCAGATGGCGATTGCTGATTTTTCGTCGAGCAGTTCATCGATGCCAAAATAGCGTTTCAACTCCAGATGCGTCCAATGGTAGAGCGGATTGCGCAGCGTGTGCGGCACCGTTTTGGCCCAGGCCATGAACTTTTCAAAGGGCGATGCACTGCCCGTGATGAAGTCCTCCGGCACGCCGTTGCAACGCATGGCACGCCACTTGTAATGGTCGCCTTCGAGCCAGATTTCGAAGAGGTTCTTGAACTGCCGGTCCTGCGCGATGTCCTTCGGCGGCAGATGGTTGTGATAATCCAGGATCGGCTCGTCCTCGGCAAACGTGTGGTAGAGACGGCTTGCCGTCTTCGTGGAGAGCAGGAAATCGTCGTGGATGAAGGACATTGCGTGTTGCGGTTGGGAGTGTCCGGCTACACTGGAGCGATGATGATCGCACGCAACTGGTTCGCGCTCCTGCCCGCCCTCCTGACCTGCTCATGCGGCACGATTGATTTCTACACGCAGGCCGCGGGTGGCCAGATGGAAATCTGGCGCAAATCACGCGCCAACGCCTCCGCCCTGGCCGATCCCGCTGTCAGTGACCACGTCAAACAACGGCTGCGCCTCATCGAAGAGCTTCGCGCCTTCGCGGCAAGCGACCTCCACCTTCCCACCAAGAGCTTCGGCAAATACTGCGACCTGAAGCGCCCCTATGTCGTGTGGGTGGTGTTCGCGGCGCCGGAGTTTTCAGTCGAAGCCAAGAAGTGGTGGTATCCGCTGGTGGGCAGTCTCAAATACCGCGGCTTTTTCAACGAGGCCGATGCGCGACGCGAGGCGGGAAAGCTACGCGAGGAAGGACTGGATGTCTTCATGGGCGGTGTGGAGGCCTACTCCACCCTCGGTTACTTCAAGGACCCCGTCTTGAACACCTTCCTGCATCGCAGCGATGCCGAGCTCGCGGAACTCATCTTTCACGAGCTGACACACGCCAAGGTCTTCATTCCCGGCGACACCGACTTCAATGAGGCCTTCGCCACTGCCAACGCCCAGGACGGCGTGCGTCGCTGGCTGCGTTCCAAAGGCGACCTCGCCGCGCTCCGCGCCTACGAAAACCGGCTGCGCACACAGCAGAGGAACATCCGCCTCCTGCTCGACACACGCGCACAGCTCAAGCAAGTCTATGCCCGCACCTACCGCAGCATCGAAACCGAGCGCCTCGCCAAGCAGCACGTCTTTGAGGACATGCTGAGGAAAGCTGGTGTTTCCCAGCCGCAGACGCGCGTGCAGGGCAGCAAAGGCCTCCAAAGCTGGAACAACGCCCGCATCAACACCGTCGCCGCCTACTACACCCTCGTGCCCGGCTTTGAGCGCCTGCTCAAAAACTGCAACGGTGACCTCGAAACCTTCCATTCCAAAGTCTCCCACATGCGCCATCTCAAGCCCGAGCAACGCGACCACCTCCTCGCCCCGCCCCAGCACTCAAACTCATCATTCTGATTTCGCCATCCATCGTCACTCCACCACTCCATCACTCCCCTGCCCCTTCGTCATTCGCCATTCTGAATTCGTCATTCACCTCCGCCCAACTGACACACCGTCTCTCCGCCCTTTGCCCTACGCTCTTCGCTCCCAATGCCAACACTGACCGTCCAGCCCCGCGCCCGTCTCTTCCACGGTCACCTCTGGGTTTACGCCACCGAAATCCAGAAACGCTTCGGCGATCCCAAACCCGGTGACGTCGTCCATCTGCAAGACGTGCGCGGCAAACCGCTCGGCAGCGCCATCTACAACCCGCAGTCGCAGATCTCCGCGCGCCTCTTCTCCTACCGCCGCCAGGATCTCGATCTCGACTTCTTCACGCGTCGCATCCAGCGCGCCATCAAGGTGCGTGAAGCCTCGGGTGTCGATCCAAACCTCTGCCGCCTCGTATGGAGCGAGTCCGACGGCCTCCCCGGCGTCATCATCGACCGCTACGGCGACTTCCTCGTGCTCCAGACGCTCACCCTCGCGATGGATCTGCGCAAAGACCTCATCATCCAGGCGCTCAACGATATTTTGCAGCCACGCGGCATCGTCGAGCGCAACGAAGGTGCCGTCCGCAAAGCCGAGGGCATGGAACTCATCAAAGGCGTAGTCAGTGGCGAGACACCCGCGCCCTTCGTCGTCCGTTATCAGGGCAGCGCCTTCCACGCCGATCTCCTCGAAGGCCAGAAGACCGGCCTCTACCTCGATCAGCTCGACAACTACCAGCTCGTCTCCGCCCTCGCCAAAGGCCGCCGCGTCCTCGACTGCTTCTCCAATCAAGGCGGCTTCGCCCAGGCCTGCGCCCTCGCTGGTGCCAGCGAAGTCACCGCCGTGGACATCAGCGAGCCCGCCACCGAGGTCGCGAAACAAAACGCCGCCATCTCCGGCACGAAGATTGATTGCATCGCCGAAAACTGCTTCGACTTCCTCAAGCGCAACGAAGCCGCCGATGCGCGGTATGATCTGATCATCCTTGATCCGCCCTCCTTCACCAAAACCAAAAGCTCCGTGCGCGATGCCCTCCGCGGCTACAAGGAAATCCATCTCCGCGCCATGAAGATGCTCGAGCCCGGCGGCATCTTCGCCACCTTCACCTGCTCGCATCACGTCAGCGCCAGCGAGTTTCACAGCAGCATCACCGACGCCGCCGTCGATGCCAAGAAAACCCTCCGCCGCGTCACCACCTACACGCAGCGTCCCGACCACCCCATCCTCGCCACCATCCCCGAAACCGAATACCTCCGCGGCTACGCCTATGAGGTCGTCGCTTCGTGGTAGTCGTTTTGAGTATCAGGAGTGACTTTACACTCGCTTTACGTTGTCGCCCCAATAAAACAGCAGACTGTGCGTCCTGCTTGTTATGAAGTTCATACGTCGCATCTGCATTGCCTCCAGTCTCGGAATTTCGGCTTTGGCTGCCCCCAATAACACACCCCATTCTGCCATGACTGGTGACACTCCTGATCAACAGCTGTTATTCGTTACAACTCGCATTGATGCTAAAACGGCCGATGGCAAAAAAGTGGGCACAGGAACCGGCTTTATTGTCGCGGAAAAGATTGATGAGCAGCGTCAGGTAATTTTCGTCGTCACCTGCAGACACGTGGTTGAAGGATTAGACACAGCGACATTGTCCTTTGTAGCCGAAGATAACGGAAAACCAAAACTTGGAAAAAAATGCGTCGTCGAGGTGCGCGATTTGCAGAAGATGCTTTTTTTCCATCCTGACCCAAAGATCGATGTAGCAGTGATGCCGCTTGTCCCGATTCTCAATCACTTTGCCGCTAAAGGTGAAAAGCCGTTTTTTAAAGCTCTCACGCGCGATCTAGTGCCCTCGAAAAAAAATGAAGACGAGTTGTCCGCAATACAACCGGTTTTATTCATTGGTTATCCAAGTGGTATACGTGATGAGGCCAACCTGTTGCCAATCACAAGACGTGGGGTTACCGCCACCCCATATTCAGTCGACTACAATAACCTCCCACTCTTCTTGATAGACGCCACGGTGTTTGGTGGATCCAGCGGAAGTCCTGTTCTTGTCTTCGACAGCGGCAGTTATTCGACTGGGAGCAACATAATCATTGGCAGCAGAGCGCATTTTCTAGGCCTCGTATCTCAAGCATACTTTCATGAGCAGGACGGAGAAGTTCAGTTCAAAGCCGTTCCCTCCGCAGCAGTTCCCGTCTACAAACAGCGAACTTACCTGAATCTCGGAGTGGTAGTAAAAGCCCAGACTGTCTTTGCCACTGTTGACGAATTTCTAAAGAAGTTTCCGCCGGCAAAAGAAACAGGCCAAGACAAGAAGTGATCACAATTCATGCTTCCACATTATTAGCGCCTTGTTGCTAAGGAGCTGGGGGCAGGCTGCAACGACGTGACAACCAGTGTCATGCTTCGGATTCTTCTCACAGGAGTGCGGCGGAGAAACCCACGTCAAGGACGCTCGACTTGGCCGCAGAGGGGCCAAGAGGCAGAGATGGCAGAGTGATTCTGAATCTCTCCGCCCACACTGCTCCTCTGCCCCTCTGCGGCAAATCCGAACGGGAGGAGAGCTTCCATCTGGTCCCCCTCATCCGGTTCAGTATGTGATGCGCCATCCGATGCCCCCCACGGCGGCAGCGCGAACCGAGGCCCCGGCGGGTCCAGCGGGTCGATCCTGGGCTCCCACCGGCCCCTCGGTGACGGCATCCGAGAGGTGATTTAAATCAAACGAGAGGTCGGTTGCGCCATCCGTTCGATGGTTTGTCCCAAACGACAGATCGGTTGCATCATCCGAGAGGTGGTTTGTTTCAAACGAGAGGTCGGTTGCGCCATCCGGCCGATGGTTTGCCTCAAACGAGAGATCGGTTGTGTCATCCGACCGATGGTCTGCTCCAAACGAGAGGTCGGTTGCGCCATCCGACATGTCGTTTGTTCCAAGCGAGAGGTCGGTTGCGCCATCCGACATGTCGTTTGCTCCAAATGAGAGGTCGGTTGCGCCATCCGTTCGATGGTTTGTCCCAAACGACAGATCGGTTGCATCATCCGAGAGGTGGTTTGTTTCAAACGAGAGGTCGGTTGCGCCATCCGACATGTCGTTTGCTCCAAATGAGAGGTCAGTTGGACCATCCGAGAGGTGATTTTCGCCTCCAGATCGATCTTTTGCGCCATTTTGGCCGGATTTCGGCCCGGTGACGGGCCAGCACGCCCTCGTTTTGACCGCAAAGCGGCCAGGCGGCGGAGAACGCAGAGTCTTTTTAACCTCTCCTCCCCCTCTGCTCCTCTGCCTCTCGGCGGCAAGTCCGAACGGGAGGAGAGCAATCCAACTCGTCACTCCTTCAGCCGGTTCAGCGTGTAATACGCCATGCGGTGCCAAAGCGGCGTGCCGTTCGTTGCTTTGAACTGCGGCAGATCAAACTCATGCACGTAACCAGTGCGGAGGTTGCCGATGGCGACTTCCAGCGTCAGTCCGTCGTCGCTCAGGGTGGAGGAGATGATCGTGAGCGGCTTCGCATCGAGTTCCTCGCCGCCGTACTTGCTCTGGAAGGGATAGGTGTAGCTCTGGCCGGTCAACTTGCCGACGCTCGCCTTGTCCACGGGCAGGGTGAAGGTGAAGCGGAAGCCGGACTTGGTAAGTTCCATCTTCTGCACCTCCAGCGGTGTCTTCTTCGTCCACACGATCTTCTGCAGGCCGAAGGGCCGGTTGCCCTTGCTGTTCCAGCCGCGGTTTGATTCGCCGACGACGAGCGATCCGTCCGGCAGCGTCGTCAGTGCCAGCGCTGCGCATTGCAACCCCTCCACAAACGGAAAGCACGCGCCCTGATACTCGCCGCCGACTTTTTCGAGGAACACACGGTTCACGCCGCTGAGCACGAACTCGCCGAGGAAGAGCTGCTTCTCAAACGGGCCGAATTTGCCGCCGCTTTTGTCACAGATGATGCCGGTGCCGCTCTGACCCATCTTCACGTAAGGGAGCCACACGGCGGGCGGGCAGTAGCCTTGCACCGTTTTCATCGCCTCCGCGACCGTGAGCGTGCCGTCCGGTTGCTTCGCGGCGATCTTCACCGGCGACTCTGGCCGCATGGCATCGGGAATGGACTCCGCATGCGAGAAGTAGGCGCCTTTGCGGATGTGGAACAGCGGCGTCGTCGGCATCCAGTTCCCCTGCTGATCGGTGACGAAGATTTCCCCGTCCGCATCCTGCCCGATACCGCATGGCGAACGGAATCCCGCGCACCACGGCTCCAGCTTGCCCTGCGGCGTCATGCGCACGACCCAGCCGCGCCACAGCGGATGCACGCCTTCATCGCCCGCGCCTTTCCAGGTCTTGCCCATGCTCGAATTCAGCGAGGTGTAGAGATTCCCCTGCGCATCAAACACCGGACCATAGGCATACTCGTGATACGCGCCGGAAACGCCCCAGCCCGTTGAGGCGGTGAGATACTCGTCCGCCACGCCATCGCCATCCGTGTCGCGCAGCTTGGTAACTTCCGCGCGCTGCGTCGCATATAAAGCGCCGTCATGCCACGCGAGGCCGAGGATCTCATGCATCCCGCTCGCGAAGAGCCTGAAGCCATCCTTCCCCTCGATCCACACCTCGCCCTTGCGCAATGCGACCGCGAGTTTGCCATCACCCGTCACCGCCAGACCGCTCGCCTCAAAGTTCACGCCCTTCGGCAGCTCATATGTCTCGATGCGGTAGTAGTCGGACTGCTCTTGAGCGTGGCAGAGCGTCGCGAACGTCAGGAGACTCAGGATTGGCCGCAGAGAGGCAGAGGAGCAGAGATCGCAGAGGTTTTTAAAGAACAGAGAAACTCTGCCCTCTCTGCCTCTTTGCCCCTCTGCGGTAAAACCGAGCGTCATTGGGTGACTTACCATGAGAGTGCCTCCTTCGTTTCCTTGCCGTTGATCTTCACGATGCGCTCAAACCCATTCTTTGTCGGACGCAGTGTGTCCTCGACCTGCTGGCCATCTTCACGATACAAAAACGTCGGCACGCCATCCTTGCCGAGCTTGTAGCCTCCAAAGACGCGTTCGCCAGTCGCAGCGGGCAGTTCCTTCACGTCGGTGCCGAGCGGTTTGATCGGCGGCATCGCGCGATCCTGCCAGTTGCTCATCGCATCAAGGAAACGCCCTTTCCAGATGATCGCCCACCGGCTCTGCTTCGCATCAAACGCGGCATTCATCCCGCCGGGGAAACCGACACCTATCGCATGCGAACCCGCGCCTTCGATGAAGCTGCGGAAGATAATCACGCGCTTCTCCTTGTCCGGCTTCAACTCGAAATCCTCCGCCGACATGAGCCCCTCTGGCAGCGGCTGGCCATCGATCTCGCGCAGGTAGGTCCAGATGCTTTCGATGTCCTTGTCCGCCGTTTTGCGCCCGACAAAGATCGGCGGCATCACCGTTCCCGGCTGCGTCACCTGCGGATTGAGCAGCAGCTCCTTGAAATACTCCGGCTGCAATCGCTCCACCGTGTGCGTGAGGCGGATCACCGGCGGCCCGAGCGATTTGCGGTCCTTCAAACCATGACACGCGACGCACGCGAGTCCCTTCGCACCGAGAAGCTGCCGTCCCAGTTCCGCGCGATGATGTTTCGCCAGTCCGCTCACATCGATCTCCACCGGCTTGTCGAGCTTGTCCGCCTCATTGAACGCGCTGATGAGCATCTCCGTCTGCACCTGGCCGAAGTTCGGCATCCGCGTGTCCATGTAGGGCCGCACGCTGCCGCCTTCGCCCCAGAGCAGCTTCTCAAACCAGCCGTGCGTGAGCTTGCGCCCGACCTTGTCGAGCATCGGTGGTAGATTGCCCAACTGGCCGAGCGATTCCGCCGTCGAATCATTCACGCCGAAGTATTGCGCCCGCGGATCCTCCGGTCCGCCCTTGCCATCGCGATCGTGACATGCGTAGCAGTTCAGGCGCGACATCTGCCAGTCCACGCGCTCCTGCGCCGTGAGCTTGGGCGCGTCTTCTTTCTGAATCATCGCCAGCGCCAAACGCAGCGCGCGCTTTTCGAGATCATTCAAATCGAAGCGCGGTGTGCCGCTGGGCTGTTTTTCAGCGAGACAACCTTTCGCCGTATTGAGTTTGGTCAGACTCGTCTGACGCGTCGGACCTGTCGGACCACTCTGGTGGCATGCGATGCAGTTCATCTTCTCAAAGACTTCCTTCCCCTTCTCCGTGCCCTGCTTCGGAATCTTCAGCGCCGCACGTGCAGCGGCCTTTTCCGGAACACGGCCCACATGCAGATACGCTGCGATGTCCGACGCCTCCTGCTCGCTCAAATGCATGTCCGGCATGCGGCCCGCCGGACGCATCGAGAGCGGATTCTTCAAGAAATGTGACAGCGTCGTGAAGTCATATGCATCCGCCAGCGCGATGGGCACCGAGGCATTGCCCGGCTTTTCCACCTCCGTATCCGCCGGCACCTTTGGTGGTCGCGCATCCTTGGCCGGTTCATGGCAGGCCACGCAGCCGACCTTGTGATACAGCTCCTTGCCACGCTCCACGTCGCCCGCTGGCACCTGAGGAGCGTTCCACTTCATCGCGCTCAGATATTCCACCAGCGCTTCGACCTTCTCCTCATCACCTTCTTCTCCGGTGAAAAGTCCCGGCATCTGCGTGCCCTTCTTCCGGCTTTGCGGGCTGCGAATCATCAGCCACAGCGTGTCCGCATCAAGCCTCGATCCCACCGCACTCAAATCCGGCCCCGGCTTCGCCTTCAGCCGCTCCCCCCAGGACTTCGGTGCCGCATGACAGGCCGTGCAGTTTAACTCCGCCAACAAAAGCAGTCCGCCATTCACCAAGCCCTCGTCAGGATCCTCCGGGATGTTGAACTGGTCGAAGGTGTAAACGAAGGCGTGATTGATCGGCTCCGCCTGCAGCGGATGCGCGCGGAGTTGGCCGCAAAAAAACGCAAACGCCGCAAAAAGGGTCCAGAGCTTCAGTGAATTCATTTTTGAGCCTCTTTGCGTCATTTTGCGGCGATCAAAGTCCCATCTTCTTCCGCTCGGCATCCAGCGCGGCAATCCACGGCCCGATAAAGTGCCCGCTGTCATGATAGGTGCGTCCCGAATACATGTGCTGGTCGATCACGCAGGGCTCATTCACGTAGATGCCGCCGCAGATTTCGAGGTCGAACTTGCACTTCGCCACCGTGGCCATGCGCAGACCTTTGACGATGTCGGCACGCGCCGGGATCTCGACGCCGTGGCAGACGCTGGCGCAGGGCTTCTTCTGCTCCCAGAACCACCTTGTGATGCGCAGCAGGTCCTCATCTTCGCGGATGTATTCCGGCGCGCGGCCGCCACTGAAGAATATCCCCACGTATTCCTCGGGCTTGATGTCCTTGAAGGCGATGTCGGCGTCGATGCTGTAGCCTTCCCATTCCTTCGTGATGGTCCAGCCGGGCTTCACTTCATGCAGCACCATCTGGTATTTCCGCTTTTCCGGCGCAGCAACGACGGGCTTGTAGCCGCCTTCGATGAGGCGGTAGAACGGGTAGAGAGTGTCAACGGTCTCGGTGGCGTCACCGACGATGAGGAGGACTTTGGCTTCAGGCATGGTGGTTTGGATGGATGAGTTGTGATTCAATAAGGGATCAGCCGACAAGGCCGTCGAGATGATTCTTCGCACGAATGATTTCCGCCGTCGTTTCGACGATGGTCGGCATGATCGGAATGCCGCGGGGAGTCGGGTGCATGAAGACCTCGGTGGGACCGGTGAATCCTGTCTGCATCAGCGCCACAAGCAGCGGCTGCCAGTTCAAAGAGCCGCGACCGGGCAATTGCTGGAGTTCTTCTTCCTTTGGCATCGGCTTCATGCAGCCCATGCCATGCTCCCAAGCATAAAACATCGTCATTTTCTTGTCGATGTGCGTGATGAGATCGGCCAGCAACTTCGTGTCCTGCGGCAGGTGGTAAGGCGCGAGCGCGATGCCGATGCCAGAAATGTTGCGAATGTCATCTGCGAGCCACAGCAGCGAGTCCGGCGTGTCAATGAGGTTGTTGACGTGGTTTTCGATGCCGATCTCGACACCGTTCTCCGCCGCCAGCGCCGCATGCGGCTTCATCTTTTCCACAAAGTCCTTCACATTCGCCTTCAACTGCTCCGGTGTGACATTCTTCCACTCACCCGAACCACCGGTAACAATGAACGTGCCGCCCAGTTTCTTCACCACCGCGATCTCCTCCGTAAGCTTGAACGGCCCGAGGTCGTAGCGCGTCGTGCCGCCGAAGCCGACGCCATGCTCCTTGAGCAACGAGGCAAACTTGTCATGCCCCATGGCATCCATCTCCTCACGCTGCGTGCCGTGCTTCTTCGGCCAAAGCTCAATCGCCGTCGCCCCGCCCTTCTTCACCTCCGGCAGAATGTCCGCCAAAGGCAGGCTGCCATACATCGACGAGGCGAGCATGTAATTCAGCTTCCACGGCGTCTCCGCCGCCAAAGCAGGCGCGGCGGCGAGGGCGGACAGCGATTGGAGGAACTGGCGGCGTTTCATTGGCCGAGTAAACGCCGCCGGGCGTCACCATTCATTCAGACTTTGGTTTCCCGTCTTCAGGTTTTGCGGCATGGAGGATAGCCTTCCAGGCTGTCAGCGGATCGAGGCGTCCCGCCTTGATCTCGGAAAAAAGGCGGGACGCCTCGATCCGTTGTCAGGCAGGATGCCTGACCTCCGATGCTAAACCACCCTCCTCTTCCGAAACTCCCCCGGCGTCATGCCACTGCGTTTCCGAAAAGCCTCGGCCATGTACTGCGGATGAGTGAAGCCGCAGCGGGCGGCGATGGCATCGAGCGTGAGGTCAGTTTGGGCGAGCAGCTTTTCCACGGCAGCGAAGCGCAGGCGGTTGATCTCCTCGCCAGGACTGCGGCCAATGAGCGATTTCATGCGCCGCTCCAGCACGCTGCGTGAGAGGGCCACTTCGCGCGCGACACGCGGTACGTCGATCTGCTCGGTGGCATGCTGGCGGATGAACCGCAGCGCGGCGGCGATGCGTGCATCCTCCACCGCGACGATGTCGCTCGACTGACGAACGACGATGTCGCCTGGAAGATGGTAGTGCCTTTCTCCCGGCTTGGGAATGCATTTCCCGGTCATCCATTCATCCAGCAACTTCGCCGCGTGATAACCGACGGTCTGCCCGCGCAAACGCACGCTGGAAAGCGGTGGCGAGGCGGTCTCGCAAAGCATGTTGTCATTCTCCGCGCCAACGACCGCCACTTCCTCCGGCACGGCGATGCCAGCACGCCGCGCGGCATCGAGCACCCAGAAGCCCATCTGGTCGTTCACGGCAAACACACCGGCAGGTTTCGGCAATTCACGCAGCCAGGAGACGAGATCACGCTGATGCTGCTCCCAGTTCTGGCGCTTGGAATGAAACACCGGACATGCGAAGCCCAGTTCGCTCACGGTTTGCGTGAAAAGCTCGCTGCGTTCGATGAAAAAGTTCTCCGAATCATCCAGCACGCAGGCGAAGTGCTGGAAGCCGCGGTTGCGCAGATGCTGCGCCACGCGAGCACCGATGACACTGTTGTCCATGCCGACGAAGGGAAACGGATGCTTCAGCACCGTGGTGCGCAGCTCGACGACGGGCAGCTTCGTGGCTTTGAGCTGGCGCAGCAGTGTCTCATCGACGGTGCGCGAGAGGATGCCGTCGCCCTTCCAGTTTTTCAGCCATGCGGGAAACTGGCTGCGCAGATCGCGCGGCTCCAGATAGAGTGACCACGGCCCATGCTCCGCCACATAACGCCGGATGCCGCGCACGATGTCGCGCCCATACGAGCGCGAGGTATCGACAAGCACGGCGACCTCGGGAATGCGGGAGGGTTTGGATGGCTTGGCCCTTGGCATGTGCCATGCAAACCTGCGCCCCGGGCCCGTGGCAAGCGGGAATGCCTCGACACATTCGACATTTTCCTGGTAACGTTGGTCCATGAAAGGGGTTCCGGCTGTGATGAGATACCTTCCCAACTCACGACTTCCCTCCTGGCTGCGCACCAGCGGTCTGGTGCTGCTTTCCGTCTGCCTCGCCGCCTCGTCGCAGTTGCCGCCGAGCCGGGTGCAGATCACCACGGACGCCGACTACCGGCGCATCCAGGCCAACGGCATCCCCGATCATCCGACGGGCCGCTTCCCCAATCGCAACAACCCCAACACCATCTCGGAGCAGCATTACGACTACAAGGTGCCGCTGCGCCCCGAGGTCGCGGCCCAGCCAACACCGTTGCGCATGCAGCCGTTCGGCATCGCGGTGAACGGCGTGGTGTTTGATCCCTTCGCTGCCGAGTGGTGGAACAATGACCCAGGCAGCGGCTGGCAATACGAACCTCAGGGCGGCGCCATCAATCTCGGCATCGATTCCAGCAACGCTCATGTGCAGCCGAACGGCGCCTACCATTACCACGGCATTCCCAACGGCCTCATTGCCAAACTCACCGGTGGCCAGCCGCAAATGGTCCTCGTCGGCTGGGCAGCAGACGGCTTCCCCATTTATGGTCCGTGGGGATACAGCGATTCCAATGACTCCGGCAGTGCGCTGAAGAAGCTCACTTCGGGTTATGCCGTGAAATCCGGCCGCCGGCCGGCAGACTCACCCGGGGGCAAGTACGACGGCTCCTTCGTGCAGGACTACGAATGGGTGGCTGGCAAAGGCGATCTCGATGCCAACAACGGTCGCATGGGTGTCACTCCCGAATTTCCCCAAGGCACTTACCACTACGTGCTCACGGAAGAGTATCCCTTCATCCCGCGGCAGTATGCAGGGACTCCGGATGCGAGTTTTGAGCGCCGCGGCCCTCCAGGGGGTCCTGGCGGATTTGGTCCGCCCGGCGGAGGTCCACGCCCGCCACCCGGCGGCCGTCGTGGCGGTCCGGGAATGCGTCCACCTCCCGGCTTTCCTCCTCCGCCGCCGTTTTGAAAAAAGCAGCGCAGTCGCTTCACCTCGCCTCTAAGCTTGTTGCGAAGTAACGAGACTACTTTGTCTCCACCCGCACCGCACTGTGCTTGTAGCTCGGCTGGCGGCTGTGAGGATCAAACGCCGCATGCGTGAGCTGGTTCACGCGGTTGTCGTGCATCGGCAGATAAACCTCGCCGGGCTTCACGCAGTTGGTGACGCGCGCTTTGACGGGAATCCCGGCGCGTTTTGAAACCACTCGAACGGACATGCCATCGCGGATGCCGAGTTCCGCCGCATCACGCGGGTTGATATCGAGCATCAAGTCTTGGGGAATGAGCTTGTCCAGAACGGCTGACTTTGCCGTGCGCGTCTCTGTGTGCCACTGCGCGCTGGTGCCTCGGCCGGTGATCAAGATGAGCGGAAACTCCTCGCTGCGCTGCTCAGGCGCCTCAACGGGAGCGTCGAACATGAACTTCCCCTTCTTGTCCGGTGTGAAGAATTTTCCGTCTTCAAACAGACGCCGTTCCTGTGGAATTTGCGATTTGAAATCTGAGATGTGAGCTCTTGAAAGCGGCCACTGCACACCACCAGCCTTCCGGATCATCTCGTAATCCTTGATGCCCGTGATGTCGCACGGCTGTCCTTCGGAACAACGCTGCAGAACGCGGAAGACCGCCTCCGGACTGCTCCAGCCGCGAAACAGGTCATCGCAGCCCCAGTAGTGCGCGATGAGACGGAAGATGTGGAAATCCGCCAGCGCCTGGCCCGGTGCGCGACGAACTTTGGGCGAGTAGCCAATGCGACGTTCGCTGTTGATGAAGCAACCTTCTTTTTCCCCCCAACCCGCGGCAGGAAGCACAAGATGCGCGCGCTTCGCGGTTTCAGTGGTGCAGTACATGTCCTGCACAACGAGGAAGTCGAGCTTGTCGAGGACGCGGTTCATCTCGTTTTGATCGATCCACGAATGACTCGGGTTCGTGGCGACAAACCAGATCGCTTTCACCGTGCCTTCATCGGTCGCTTTGATGATTTGATCATACGCGAGGCTCGGACGGTCTGGAATGCGCTCCGCCGGAATGCCGGTGGCGAGCGAGATCTTCTCACGGTGCCTCGGATTCTTGAAATCGTGCCCGCCAAGCAGATTGGTTGTGTTGCTGAACAAACGCGAGCCCATCGCATTGCACTGGCCGGTGATGGAATTGGCTCCCGTGCCCGGCTTGCCGATGTTTCCGGTCATCATCGCGAGATTGATAATCGCCTGCGCGGTGCGCGTGGATTGGTGGCCTTGGTTGACGCCCATCGTCCACCAGAAGGAGACGCGCGGCGTGCCTTCGCGGATGGTTCTGGCAAAAAGCATCAACTGCTCGATGCCCAGCCCGGTTTCGGCGGAGACACGTTCGGGTGTGAAATCGACCACGAAGGCCGCAAATTCATCAAAACCGTCTGTGCTGGCGTCGATGAAGCCTTTGTCGATGCCGCCATCACGGATGAGCAGATGCGCGAGGCCGTAGAGCAGCGTGAGATCGCTCTTCGGCTTGATGGCGTGATGCTGCGTGGCCGCCATCGCGGTCTCCGTGGTGCGCGGATCGACGACGATGATCTGCGGCTTGCGCGGATTGCTCAGCACGCGCTGCCACATGATCGGATGGGCGATGCACGGATTCGCACCGATGAAGACGAGCACGTCGCTCTCCTCGAAATCGGCATACGTGAACGGCGGCGCGTCAAAACCGAAGCTCTCCTTGTAGGCGACCACGGAGGTGGCCATGCACTGGCGTGTGTTGCCGTCACCATGCAGAATGCCCATGCCAAACTTCGCCAGCGCGCCGAGATAGGCCATCTCTTCGAACATGATCTGGCCGGTGCTGAGAAACGCGGCAGCCTCCGGGCCGTGCTTGTCGAGAATCGCGCGCATCCGTTCGCAGAAGTAGCGCAACGCGGTGTCCCAATCGACCTCCTTGCCGTGCAGGAGCGGCATTTTCGCGCGATCCGGCGCATCAAGCACTGCGAGAGCTTCCCAGCCCTTCGGACATGCAGTGCCGATGTTCACCGGATAATCGGGATCAGGCGTGAGATTGACCGCCTCGCCGTCCTTGAGATGCAACTTGAGTCCGCAACCGGTCGAGCAGAAGCCGCAGATGGCTTTGGTCGTCGCGTCAGGCAACCAACGCGATGGAACCTGGCCCAGTCCGAACTTTCCCGGCTCGCGCACCAGATCGGCGGTGAGCGGCCCATCCCATTCACGAAAGGTCATGGCAGGTGCGGTGATCATGATCAGTTTCCGGGCATTTTGAAGCCCGCGGCAGCGGTGAAGAAATAACGGCGCTCGATCAACTGGCTGATGAAAGTCAGCAGCAACGACAAGGCGAGCATCCAATGCGCGGAAGCACCGCCGGAAATCAAAACAGGGATGAGCAGGCCTGTCATGATGAGGCAAAACCCGCGCACCTCGATCTGACGTGACAGATGCTTCTGCAAAACACGTGCCGACTTGTGCCACGGACAGGTTTCATCCTCCAGAGCGAGACGATTTCGTGAAATCTCCCAGATCGAAAGGCCCCAGCGCAGCAGCACCTTGGCACCCATGGCCCAATAAACGGCCACAACGCCGAACCAGATCCACACTACCGAGCAAACGCACGCGCCAAGCAGCAGCATGGTGCCGAGGAACTTGCCCGCGGTCATCGACAGCGACCAGTAAGGCCGGCGCGTGTCCACATAAACCATCACGGAGCACCAAACGGCCACCAAAGCCGCGAACGCGGTGCCGGTGATGGCGAGACGCGTCCATTCGAAGCTGCCGAGCCACCACGTCACCGCGATCGCCACACCACCCGCAGGCAGAGCACCGAACGCAATGATCTCGCGCGACAACCATGATTTTTTCCAACCAAGGAAGGCGCGCCACGCCTTCAACGGCTGGCCGAGGTGGGTGATGCTGAGCGCGATGCCGGTCAAACCGATGGCAAGCGCCGCTGCGCTGGTAATCGCGGCTTGTTGCAAGTTGAGCACGTTCAACCACATCACCACCGCGCACCCGATGAACGTCCCCGCGCTCATCTGCGTGAGCACGAGCATCCAGGCGAGCGGATCGTGCGCGTGATCGAGATCAACACGACCGCTGTCCGCGGGCCTGGCGGCGTTGGGAACCGGTTTCGATGAGACGTAAGTCGTGGTGGGGCGGGTGTAGTCCGAATCGAAAGCTCCGGTGATGATCTGGCCGCGATCCGGCACGTCGCTGAGTTTCACCACTTGAATCTTGATGGCCTCATTCGGACAAGCTTGCACGCACGCGGGAGCCTCCCCCTCAGCGAGACGGCCCTGGCACATGTCGCACTTGCGCACGATGCCACGCTTCAGATTGAACTTCGGCACATCATACGGGCACTTCAGAATGCAGTAGGAACAGCCGATGCACTGGTCGTCGAGATGCCGCACAATGCCGGTGACGTCGCTCTTGTCATAGGCGAGCACGGGGCAACCCTCCGCACATGCAGGCTCGACACAGTGGTGGCATGCGGTGGTGACGGTTTGCAGATACGGCTGCTTTCGCGTGCCGACGAGCAAGCCCATGTCACGCCATGACTCGTCTTCATCAAGGCCGTTAAGCGAGTGACATGCGGCAACACAAGCCTTGCAGCCGGTGCAGGCATCGAGATTGACCTGAAAGGCATACTGCTCGCCATGCTGTGGTTTGGAGAGCGGGATGAGATGCGTGAAGCGCTCGCGGACAGATTTGGAGTCGTATTCCTCAGAGAACAGCGCCACGGGCGTACGCAGCGTCTGCTGCTCACGCAGCGCCGCCTCAACGATGCCAACGGTGGAGCCGCCAGACGAGATCGAGCGCTCCAGATCGCAGATCATGGCTCAGATGCTGAATACCTCCTGGAGCTGGCCCACGGTGTGGCGGTTGCAGAAGCTGTGGAAGGATTCGTCGCCTTCACGCTTGCCGAGGTAACCCTTCAGCATGCCTTCCAACGTTTCGCCGAGGGATTCAAAGGCCACGCCGCTGAATATCTGACGGCCAATCTTGCGATTCTCGCCAAATCCGCCGCCGACAGTGATGTGGTAGCCTTCGCCGCTCTCGGATTTCACCTTGGTGCCGAGCAGGCCGATGTCGCCCATGAAGTGCTGCGCGCAACTGTGCGGGCAGCCGGTGAAATGGATGTTCACGGGCTTGTCGAGCTTCACGCGCTTGTCGAGATACTCCATCATGGCGATGGCGTGGCCCTTCGTGTCGCTGGCGGCGTATTTGCAGTACTTGTTGCCCGTGCAGGCGACGAATCCGCTCTTCAGGTTCGACTGCTCGCAGGGAAATCCGAGCTTCTTCAACGATTTCGCGAGCGTGGCGGCGTAGGCGATCTTGACGTTCGGGATGATGAAATTCTGCCAGACAGTGAGACGAACCTCGCCACTGCCATAACTCTCCGCGAGGTCGGCGATGCGCTCCATCTGCTTCGCGGTGAGCTGCCCCACAGGCACGCTGGCACCGACGTAAACCAAACCGTCCTGCTTCTGCGGGAAGGTGCCGACGTGTGCGTGGCCCTGCTGCGAGAATTCGCGCTTCGCCTGGATCGGTGAACCGGCCGCGAGGCGGGTGAGCTTGAACTTGAGATGCTTTTCCGCCTCCACGAGGACGCCATCGAGTCCTTTGTCCTCCACGACATACTTGAAACGGGCTTTCTTGCGGTTCGTGCGGTCGCCGAACTGGATGAAGACGCGCAACAGGGCGACCATCACATCATTGAGCTGCTCAGGTTTCACAAGAACGCCCCAGTCACTCGCAAACGTTTGGTGACCGGTGACGCCGCCGAGCGCGATGCGGAAATAGATGCCCGGTTCGATGCCTTCACTGTTCTCGACGATCTTCACGGCACTGGCGCCGATGTCATTGGTGTCCTCGACGGACGAGATCAAGCCACCACCGTCGTAGGCGATGTTGAATTTGCGTGGCAGGTCGTAGAACTCCTTCGTGCCGATGATCATCGTCGCGAGTTCGTTCACGAACGGCCGCACATCGATCAACTCATACGGATCGTAACCCGCGCAGGGGTTCATCGTGATGTTGCGGATGTTGTCTGCGCCAGCGCCCTTCGAGTGCAATCCGCAGCCCTGGATGCGGCGAAGCACTTCAGGGCAGTTTTTCGGCTCGATGAGCCGGATTTGGAAATTGTTCCGCGTGGTGATCTGGATGTAGCCAGTAGTCAGTTCGCGTGCGATCGCGGCCAGTTCACGAAGCTGGTAGCTTTTCACCACGCCGCCAGGAATGCGCAGGCGGCACATGTAGCCGTCCTTCACCGGATTGAGCCAGAACAGGCCATTCCACTTGTAGCGGAAGACGCTTTCAGGTTCCGGCTTCGCGTTCCAACGCGCATCCATGACAAGCTGCTCGATCGCATCGAAGGGATGCAATTCGCGTTTGATGCGTTCTTCCTTGGTCAAATCATCAAGCGATGGACCCGCAGTAACAGCGGCAGCAGGAGTGGGAGCGAGATCACCAAAAGAAACGCCACCAGCGGCGACGCCGGCGAAGAAGCCTTCGAGGTAGCGCTTCTGTTCGTTGGAGAAGTCACCGCCGGGCGGGGCGCTGGTGACGCTGGGGGCATCAATAGACATCGCGGGCATAGCGTTTCTCCTTTTTCATTTGGGCGACGTAAGCGGCGGCCTCGTCGGCGGATTTGTTGCCCTGGGTTTCGATGATCTTGTAGAGGGAGTCATCGACGTCCTTGGCCATGCGTTTCGCATCGCCACACACGTAGAAGTGGGCGCCTTCCTCCAGCCACTGCCAAAGTTCGCTCGCGGCCTGCATCATGCGCGTCTGCACATAAATCTTTTCCTCCTGGTCGCGGCTGAACGCGGTGTCGAGGCGTGTGAGAAGACCTCCTTGGAGCCATGCGATGATTTGATCGTGGTATAGGAAGTCGGTGATGCGTTTTTGGTCGCCAAAGAAGAGCCAGTTCTTGCCCGAAGCCTTCGTGGCCTCTCGTTCTTCGAGGAAGGCGCGGAATGGAGCGATGCCGGTGCCGGGACCGACCATGATGACGGGTTTGGTGAGATCGGCGGGAAGGCGGAAATGATTCGCCGTGTGGAAAAAGATCCCGGTGGTCTCCCCGAGCGGCAGGCGATCCGCGAGGAAGGTGCTGGCAACGCCCTTGTGCTGCACGCCGTCTGTCGAGTAGCGCACCGCGCCGACGCAAAGATGCACCTCATCAGGATGCGCCTTGATGCTGGAGGCGATGGAATAGAGGCGCGGCTGGAGTTTGCGCAGGTTTTCGAGGAAGGACTCGAGAGTGAGGCCGGACTCCGGAGTTTTGCCAAGGAGACCGCGGACTTCGTAATCGCTGATGAGGGCCTCGCGAAGCGTTTTGGAGCCGACGGCGGTGTTTGGATCGAAACCGTGCGCGGCGATGACCCCATCAACGACTTCAGGGCAGTTCTTCACATAAACGCCGAGGGCATCACCGACTTCATAAGTGAGTCCGCTGCCAGCGAGGGAGAAACCGATGTGGCGGGTGTCTTTGGAACTGCCGTATGCGTTGAGATTGACGTTTGCGATGAGTTTGGCTGGAAACGGATTCTTCTTCGACCAGCCAGTCTCCTCTTCCTCCGCAGGAGAGGCAGCAGACGTCGCGGCGGAACCACTGAGGATGCTGAAAGCGTTCGTGGACCATGTCTTCGCAGACTCGTCGAAATCGACATCACAATCGACACGGTCTGCGATGCGTTTGGCACCGAGTTCGGTGAGTCGTGCGTCGAGCTTCTTGCCAGCGAGGCAGAAGGTGTCGCCGTAATTTTTGTCGCCGAGGGCCAGCACGCTGTAATTCACGCCATCGAGCTTCGGGCTGGCACCATTTTGATTGATGGCATCCCAGAACGAGACGGCATTGTCAGGCATGTCGCCCTCGCCCCAGGTGGAGGTGACGATAAGGACATTCTTGTCCTTGATAAGATCCGCGGGTTGCAACGAATCGAGGCCCGCTGCTCGCGCCGCGAAGCCCCGACTCGTTGCTTCCCTGGCCAGCCGCTTGGCCAAACTTTCCGCGTTGCCGCTCTGGCTGCCGAAGGCGATGAGCAGCGAGGATTTTGCCGTCTGTTGCGAAGATGATGACGACGTGGACGCGGAGCCACGATTGAGAACGCCGGCGAGAAAGCCATTGAGCCAGGCTCGTTGCTCGACGGAGAAGGGTGCGTTTTCAGGTATGAGGGGGACTGAGGTCATTGCGGCGGGGAGATTTGCATTCATCACTTCTGCGAGAGCAGCTTGAGGGCCAGCCAGAGCGTGGTGAGCAGGAGAATGAAAAAACCGGCTTTGTAGAACATGAGCGGATTGCGCTCGATCAGCGGCATGTCCTCCTCGTAGAAGGGCTGCACTCGGTCTGGATGCGCCAGATCATGCGCAAGCTCGGAGCAGTGCTGGTAGCGGCGCTGCGGCTTGATGGCGATGGCGCGATGCACGACGGCCTCCAGCCACGAGGGAATGTTCGGATTGATCTTGGAAAGCCGCCGGGCCGGACGGAACACCGGTGTCTGGAAGCGTTCGATCTCACCATACGGCAGCTTGCCGGTGAGGGCCTGATACAGCGTGACGCCGATGGCGAAGATTTCAGTGCGCTCACTGACCGGAGCGCCGTGAAAACGCTCAGGTGCGAGATAGCTGGCTGTTCCCGCACGTGAGGAAACAGAGAACACGGCCGCTGCGCTGCCTAGATCGACGAGCTTGAAGGTCAAACGCGTGTAATCGCCGACACAAAGGATGTTCTCCGGCTTGATGTCGCCATGCACGAGATCGAAACGCAGCAATGCCTGCGCGGCGGCGGCGAGAAAACCTCCAAGCGCGACGGCGGAGTCCACCGAGAGGGTGCGCTCACGCAGAACGGCCTGCAGGCTCGGCGCGTTGACAAACTCCATCAAATAGTAGCGCATCGTCTGCCCGGGAGGCTCATAAGCGCGGACAAAATGCTCCGAACGCGCACGGGTGGCGTTCCAGGTCTCATGAATGAAGGCGTCGAGGTGCTGGCGGCTGTCCGCGGCCTCGGCGGGCGCGAATTTCATGACCACTCGGTGCCCGTCCTTTTCAGCGAGCCACACACGCGTGGTGCCGGAAAACGAGCGCAGAAGCTCGTAACCGTCGATCTGGTCTCCCTTGCGCAGTTCAGCAGGGATTTGGAGTTCGCGTGCACTCATGGCTGGAAGGCTGCCCGTCTGCTGAACATCGAGCACGAGGGCGCTCATGTCATCGAGCGTCTCATCACTGGCCCGCTGATGCGCGGAGACCACGATGCTGCGCGCGGAACTGTGGCGCGCGAGCGCCTCGGACAAATCGTTTCCAGAAAGATGGTTGATGACGCCGTCGGAACACAGCAGCGCGACATCGCCAGCCTGCAAGGTCACGGTGAAAGTGGCTGGCTCGACCTCCATGTCCATGCCGAGCGCGCGTGTGAGCACATTCGGACGTTCCGGCTCCACGTGTGCACTGGAAAGCGTGAGCAGGCTGCCGTCACGCCACAGGCAGACGGCGGAGTCACCGAGATTGATGCCATAGAGCGTGTCCCCCTCAATGACGACGGCAGCGAGAGTCGCGACCATTTCAGCGCGCTCATAACGCGCCAGCGATTCCTGGTAGAAGGCGCGGTTCAGCACACGCGCAAACGTGTTCAGCGCCTGGGATGGAGACCATGAGCGCGGACGCGCGCTGTAATGCTCAATCAACGAACTGACCGCACGATGAGCCGCGACACGAGCCGGGAGACCGCTGCCAGCACCATCGCTGAGAACAGCGATGACGGTCTGATCCCATGAACGCACGTCAAAGGCATCGGAGGAGGGCTTGCCTTCCTCCGCAGCAATGCCGTGGCTGGTGGTGAGAACCTTCATGGGATCAATGAAGAACACGGAATCAGATGCGGGCTTCCGCAAGCGCGCCCCAAGTGGTGCGCCAGCGGATTTTGACGAGACTGAGGCCGACCAGGGCCAGGATGCACAGCGTGGAGAAAGCCAGCAGGCCACCGAGGTAGCTGCCAGTGAGTCCTTTTGAGTAACCGAGCGAGCTGGCGAGCATGAAGCCGCCGAGACCACCACCGCAGCCGACCAGGCCGGTCATCACGCCAATATCCTTGGCGAAGCGCTGTGGCAGAAGTTGGAAGACGGAGCCATTCGCCATGCCAAAGGCACCGGAGGCGAGGAAGAAACCCACGGCGCACAACTGCAGCGAGCCAGCATAAGCCGTCATCACCAACGCAAGCGCGGCAACGGTGAAGAACACGCTCAAAGCACGAATGCCGCCGAGGCGATCGGCGATCGCGCCTCCGACAGGACGGCCCAGAGCGCCAATGAGTGTGCAGAGAGCCGCCCAGCTTCCTGCATCGACCGGCGTGAGCTTGAACTCCGAGGTGAAGTAGATGATGAGCGAAGCGGCAAGGCCGGAGAAGCCGCCGAAGCTGATGGTGTAGAAGAAGCAGAACCAGTGCGCGTCCTTTTCCTTCAGGAGGTTCACATAGTCCTTCAGCGTCTTCTTCTTCACCTGCACCTGGGCCTCCTTGGAGAAGATCACATAAGCGGCGAGCACGAGCACCAGAGGGATGAGCGCGAGGCCGAAAACGGAGCCCCATCCGTAAGCTGCGGCGAGACGGGGAGCGAGGATGGCATCAATCACCACGCCCACATTGCCCGCACCGGCAAGACCAAGCACGAGCCCCTGCATGTTTGGCGGATACCAGCGGCCCGCCTGCGGCAGCGCCACGGCGAAGCTGGCGCCGGCCACACCGAGCACGAGACCGAGCATGAGCGTGTGGGAGAACTCCTTCAGCCCCAGCATCCAGGCGGCGGTCATGCCGAGGATCACGATGATCTGGGCGATGATGCCGGTGTTCTTCGCGCCGATGCGATCCACCAGCATCCCGAGCAGAATGCGGATGAAGGCTCCGGAGAGGTAAGGGACAGCAACCATGAGACCTTTTTGCTGAGGATTGAGGCCGAGTGTGGAGCCGATCTGCGCACCGAGAGCGCCGAGGATCGTCCAGACCATGAAACTGACGTCGAAGTAGAGGAACGAAGTGAGGAGCGTGGGCCAGTGGCCGGAGGATTTGAGGTCGGAGAACTTCATGGGTGATTGTTGGAATCACCCGTTTCAATAGCCGCCCGCATGCCAAGTTGGGTCACGCGGTCCAAAAACGCTTTGAATCTTTTTTATGATATTGATGAACGCTTCTCATTCATTTTCACCTTGGAAAGCGATCCCAGGACCCGGCATTCCACGTCTTGGCGCACCCCTCGCAGAACGTGCCGCGGCACCGGGTGCAATGAATCGAGGCCCGCGGCTTGCACCGCGAAGCCCCGACTCATTGCTTCCCTGGCCAGCCGCTTGGCCAAACTTCTCGTTTTGCCACGCTAACCGTGGCGTGCAATGAGTCGAAAATTGACTCCACTTCACCACGACCACTTCATCTTATCAGCGCGCGATGAAGGGTCGTCGCAGGGCTCAGAAGTCGATCTGGACCTGCATGTAGGCAAAGTGAGCCGTGCTGTGCGGACCCGTGTCGGAGAGGTAGTCTCCTGGGAAGAACACGCTGTAGCCGCCCTGCAGGCCCACATGCGGACTGAGCTTGTACATGGCCGTGAGGTCGATCTCCTGGCCGCGGAAGCTGCTGGCGGAGGTGGAGGCAGTGTTGAGCGGACGCACGCGGGTGACACCGTTGACGCGATACCAGGAGTCCGCGGTGTTCGCCATCCAGTAGAGATGGTAGTCAATCATCACCTTCAGTTTCGGGGAGGGCGTGAAGCTGATGTTCAATTGCGGATTGTGCATGTTGGCCCAGCCGGTCGTGTCCATGTAGCCGTAGAACAGGTGGTTGGTGGGATACAGGTTCTGGAAGGTGCCGATATCACCGTCATTGGGGTCACCGTCACCCGAGCCGTAGTTGTACTGAATGCCAATGCGTGGCTTCCATGAGTTTTTGAGCCAGTTGTAGCCGACACCCCAGTGCCCCGCGTAGGCGTTCAGGTTGCGACCAGAAACTTCGCCGGTCTGATAGGCCATTTCGGTTTCATAGTCCCAACCACCGAGTTTGGCAGGATCGCCCTTCCACAGGGTTCCAAACGTCAGGTAGTGGCTGGTTCCGAGCCGAGGGCCATAGTTGGCATTGCCATCATCGCGCTTGTGGAAGACGTAAAAGTCGGTGGTCTTGTTGAAGGGGACAAAGAGCGTGGAGAAGTAGATGCCGCTGAAGAGATCATTCTGCTTCTCATTCTGGTCGAGCAGCGGCGACTTGTTCCATTGATTGTTGGTGAACGTCACCGGTGAGGAGGTGAAGGCATCCAAAGACCACTTGGCCGCGGTGTAGCGCAGTTTGACAGCGTCAAACGTGCGCGCCTGGTTGAGCCACTCGAGCGGCCCGACGAGACGCTGGTCACCGTAGCTCAGGAACTGGCGTCCAAGTGTGGCGCTCAGCCCCTTTTTGGCGTTTCCGAACTGCACATATGCCTTGAGGATGTCGAACACGTCATCACCCTCGGCGGCAGCGGTGCCGATGTTGTTCGGCCGGCTGCCGCCGATCTCACGCACATCCTGGCCCTGGATGTAGAACTTGAGCCATGGATTCACGTCATAACCGAGTCCGAGCCGGAAACGTTGGAGCAGCCACGAGGCGTCCTGCGGGCCGTTGGCGGCGCTGTCGAAGTCGAAGTTGTTGTCACGAATCTCAAAACGCATTTTTTCCTGCACATCGACGGTGAGGTTGCCGAACTTGATGGGTTTGTAAGCCGGTGGCGGTGGGGCGAGCGTCATGCCCGGGACGGGCGGTGGCGGTGGCGCGGCAGTCTTGGTGGCGGTGGGAGTTTGTGCGTTTGCCAATGACATCGTCACCAGCATGAGCGGGAGCAGCCTTTTCATTATGATATGAGGGGTGTGTTGTTTGATGGTTATGCGGCGGCTGAGGGAAAAGAGGTGACATGGGCGGCCATTTCTGCGGCCATGGCAGGCGAGGGCTTGAATTCCGGCTCCCGGCTCGGACGGATGTGCGACTTGTCGTTGAGGAAGGTGATGAGGTGCTCGCGCAGCTCATAGTAGCGCGGGTCTTCCATGATCTGCTTTCGGTTGCGCGGACGCTCGAAAGGGATCTTCAAAATGTCACCGACCTCGGCTTCAGGACCATCGGTCATCATCACGATACGATCGGAGAGGAAGACCGCCTCATCGACGTCGTGCGTGACCATGAGCGTGGTGATGCGGTTGCGACGCCACAGTTCGAGCAGCACTTCCTGCAACTCGTAGCGCGTGAGCGAGTCGAGCATGCCGAACGGTTCATCGAGCAGCAGCATCTTTGGCTGCAACACGAACGCGCGGGCGATGCCGACACGCTGCCGCATGCCCTGCGAGAGTTCGCCAGGATATTTGTGCATCGCGTCGGCCAGTCCGACGATGCTCAGATAATACTCGGCCATCTGGCGACGCTCAGTCTTGCTGGCGGTGAAATAGACCTGGTTCACGCCGAGCATGACGTTCTCGAATGCGGTCATCCACGGCAGCAAACATGGCGACTGGAAAACGATGCCGCGATCCGGGCCAGGACCACTCGCCTCACGCCCGGCGAGGATCATGTTGCCCTTGGAGAGGTCACTCAAACCAGCGACCATCATGAGCACAGTGCTCTTGCCGCAACCAGAGTGGCCGATCAACGTGACAAACTCGCCCTCCTTGAGTTTGAGGTTGAAATTCTTGACGATGGTGGCCGGGCCCTTGGGCGTGTCGTAGATCTTCCAAAGACGGTCCAGTTCGAGCATGGGCAGGAGATTCGTCTTCATGCGGCCACCTCCACTTCTTCACGATGGTCGCCGCGGCGCTTAGGACCGCTGCGGTTGAGGAACTGGAGCGTGTTTACGTAACTGAGGTCCTCGGGAAGGATGTCCGGCAGGGTGAGCTTCACGCTGGTCTTGGACTTCGAGCGGCCTTTGGCGTCGAGCAGCGTGTTGATGAGCTGGGAGCGGAGTTTCTTGAACTTGGGATCGTGATTGATGGCCTTGCGATCCCGCGGACGTTCGAGATCGACCACGATAGGTTCGCCGAGCGTCGCTGGCGAACTTGGCAGCAGAGGAATCACGCGGTCGGCCAGCAACAGCGCCTCATCGGGGTCATTGGTGATCCAGAGAACCGTGGTGAGGTCGTTGCGCCAGATGTCGCTGATCTCATCCTGCAACGTGGCACGGGTAAGCGCGTCGAGGGCACTGAGCGGCTCGTCGAGCAACAAAACCTTCGGCATCATCGCCAGTGTCCGGGCCACTGAAACGCGCTGGCGCATGCCACCTGAGAGCTCCTTGGGCAGTTTGTGGCTCGCGGCGGTGAGCTTCACCATGTCGATGTACTTTTGGACATGCTCCTTGCGCTGTTCCTTGCTCCAGTCCTTGAAGACCTCATCGACTGCGAGCGCAATGTTCTCCTCAACTGTGAGCCAGGGCAGCAGCGAGTAGTTCTGGAACACCAGACCACGATCCGGACCGGGTTCCGTGATCTTCTGGCCCTCGATGGAGGCTTCGCCGGCGTCAGGCTTCACAAGGCCGGAGATCATGTTGATCAACGTGCTTTTGCCCGTGCCGGAATAACCGACGATGACGACGAATTCGCCCTTCTCGACGGAAAGATTGATGTTCTTGAGCACTTCCGAACGTGATCCGTTGTAACCGAATCCCTTGGAGGCTCCTTTGATTTCGATAAGCGGCATGGTCGAAATTTATGATTTACGATTTTTGATTTATGATTTGGAATCAGCGGTTTATGACCTCAATCGAACTCAAGGAACGAACGATGGACTTTGCGGTACGAATCTTGAAAATGGTGGACGCTTTGCCAAAAACGACGGCAGGCAGAACTGTGGGAGGACAGATCGCCCGAAGCGGAACCTCCGTGGCGGCAAACTACCGCGCTGCCTTGCGGGCCAAATCCGACGCAGACTTCATCAACAAGATCACGATTGTGCTCGAAGAAACCGATGAGAGCGGCTTTTGGATCGAACTGGCGGAGCGAGCCGAACTGTTGCCAGGCAAACGCCTGAAGCATCTTCTGCAAGAGTCCGAAGAACTCACGAAGATCTTCAACGCCACGCGAACGACCACCAAGCGCCGCACGGCCCGAAATCATAAATCGTAAATCGTAAATCATAAATGACTCAGGCTGTCTTGAACCGTGATTCGACGACACTCATCAGGCGGTCGAGCACGTAGCCGACGAGGCCGATGGTGAGGATGCAGAGAATGATGTGGGCGTAGCTGTTGGCGTTGTATTGCTGCCAGAGGAAACCGCCGACACCGGGACGACCGGTGAGCATTTCCACCGCCACGATGACGAGCCATGCGATGCCGAGGCTCAGGCGGAATCCAGTGAACATGTAAGGCAGTGTCGCGGGCACGAGAACCTTCCACAGCGTCTTGTTTTTCGAGAGCTTGAGCACTTTGGCCACATTCAGGTAATCCACAGGCACCGCACGCACACCGACCGCGGTGTTCATCACCGTGGGCCACATGGCGCAGATGGCGATGGTGAAAAGCGCCGCGGCATCGGAGGCGCCGAACGTGGTGCGCCCGTCACCATTGACAATTTTGACACCGCTGAAGAGAATCATGCCCAACGGGAGCCAGGCGAGCGGCGACACGGGCCGCAGCACCTGAATGATGGGATCGAAGGCCTTTGTGAACGGCTTCGACAACCCCAGGAAGAACCCAATCGGCGTGCCGACAACGAGGGCGATGAAGTAGCCCTGTGCCACCAGCACGAGTGACATCCACGTAAACCGCAATATGCCCTGATCCAGTTCACCACGCTTCGCGAAAGGCTCGGTGACGTAGAGTTTGCTCGCCGTCCATGTCTCGACCGGAGTCGGGAGGTCGGCGGAGATTCCCTCACGTTTCGTAACCTTGACGGTGTCACCCCAGTCGTCCTTTTTCGTCGAGGTCACGGACTTCCCGGCAACGAGATACCAGAAGAAGCAGCAGACCAAGATCGCCGCGAGCGGCAGGAAGATGGAGTCGAGTTTGTAGCGTTGGATCAGGTGCATATTGCGGCCATGCGGTTTTGGGGTTTAAGCTTTGAGCGTCTTCACAGCGAAAGACGCGGCGTAGGCATCAAGATCGGCCTTCGGATCGAAAGTGACGCCGTCGAACAGGGTTTCGGCCTTCTCATCGAGACCACCGTGGGTGTAACCGATTTCCTTCATCGCCTCTTCGTAGATGTCGGTGCGCATGACCTGCTTCGCGACGCCTTCGTAATCGGGAGCACCTTCGACGAAACCCCAGCGGCGAAGCTGAGTGAGCCACCATTTGCAGTACTTCGGCTGCGGGTAGTTGCAGTTGCGGTCGCTGAAGATCATGTAGTTCGGGTCCTTGATCTTGCGGCCGTCGCCCATGTCATACTTGCCCTGCAGGCGGCCAAGGATGGTTTCCGGCGGACAGTTGATGTAGGTGGCTGCGCTGACGATCTGCGCCTGCTCCTCACGGTTTTCCATCTTGTCGAGCCAGACGCTGGCTTCGTGAAGCGCCTTGAGCACGGCCTTGACGGTCTTCGGGTTCTTCGCGGCGAATTCCTCCGTGAAGGCACAGACCTTTTCAGGATGATCCTTCCACATGTTCTGTGTGGCGATGGAGGTGTAACCGATGTCCTCCGCAATCGTTTTGGCGTTCCAGGGTTCACCGACGCAGAAGCCGTCCATCTTGCCAACCTTCATGTTCGCCACCATCTGTGGAGGCGGCACGGTGATGAGGGAGACATCTGCGCCAGCGCCAGCGGCGTCGCCCGGGTTGATGCCACCAGCGGCGAGATAATAGCGCATCCACATCGCATGCGTTCCCGGCGGGAAGGTCATCGCGAAAGTGAGCGGCGCTCCCTTGGTCTTGGCTTCATCAACGAAGGGCTTCAGTGCCTTTGGATCATCGGTGACCTTGCCTTTGAATGTGTTCGACAGGGTGATGGCCTGGCCATTGCGGTTGATCAACCACGGCACGATCATTGGCTTCTTCGGCGCGCCACCAAGGCCCATCGTGCTGGCAATCGGCATGCCGATGAGCATGTGAGTGGCCTGGATGTCACCGTTGCTGAGCGAGTCACGGATCGCGGCCCAGCTCGCGCCCTTGCTGACGACGGAGTTGACGCCGTACTTTTTGAACAGGCCTTTCTCGTGCGCCACGACGATGCTGGAGCAGTCGGTCAGCGCGATCATGCCGAACTTCACGTCAGGCGACTCGGGGGAATCGTCAGCGTAAGCGGAGCCAACCCAGCCTTGCGGCAGGCCGGAGAAAAGCGCGCCGAGACCGGCGGCAGTGGAGCGCTGTATGAGCGAACGACGAGTAAGGGGGGGGTTGGTGATGGCGGGTTTCATGCGAGGATGAGTGAGGGGCGTGTGTTGGATCTGGCGGGTTTGCGGGCGGCGGCGGATGCTTTGGGAAAAGGGAGAGTGCTGGAGGTCCAGCCGTCACGGAGTGCGTTCATGGCCTCGACGCGTCTGGCGGGCAGCAGCAGGCCGTGGGTGATGAACTGGTCGAGAACCCAGCGTCCGCGTTCGCTGGTGGGCTCGTTGGCCTCGCGGCGGTGGAAGATATGGAAGGAGCGGACATCGGCTTCCGTGCCGGTACCCAGATCCAGCGGACCGACGAGCGAGCGGCGAAGAATCTCCTCGCCACAGTCAAAGTAACCGCTCTTGGCGAGCAACCGGGCGACATGCTCGCGATTCTCGATTGCATCACAGAAGACACAGGCCTCATGCAGCGCGGCAATAAGGGCGCGCATCTCATCCGAATGGCCATCCATGAATGCCTCGGTGGTCAGCAATACTTTTTCAGGATGATCGGGAGCAAGTTGCTCGCTCGTGGCCACGATCCAGCCGAGTCCACGCGCAACAGCGACCGAGTTCCACGGCTCACCGACGCAGTAGCCGTCGATGAGTCCGGCGGCGAGATTCGCGGCCATCTGCGTGGGCGGCAGCACCACGACACGCACATCCTGATCGGGATCGATCCCGCCGGAAACCAGCCACTGACGAAGAAGGAAGTAATGAGACGAGCAACGGGAGACCGTCCCGAAGGTGAACAACCGGCTCGTGCTGCTGCGCACCAGTTTCTTCAAGCTGGCGGCATCACGAACACCACGGTTCCACAAATCACGTGCCAGCGTGATCGCGTTGCCGTGAAGATTGAAGACGAACGGGGCCACCACCCGGCTGGATGGCATGCCAAGTCCCAAGCGCATCGCCAGGGAAAGCCCGGCAATGGCGTGGGCGGCGTCCACCTGGCCGTAAAGCAACTTTTCCCGGATGGTGGCCCAGCCGACCTCACAACTTAACTCGACTCGAACGCCATGCTGGCGGAACAACTCGCGCTCCTTTGCGACCAGCAGCGGAGCGCAGTCTGCGAGCGGGATGAAGCCGATTCGCACCGGCTGAACCACCCCGCGAAGGGCGCTTTTGGAAGAGCGTGTGGCCTTTGACATGACTCCCGATGTCAAAGCAGCCGTGATGCCAGCGTGCCAGAACCACGCATAAATAACGCGCAAAGTTTTTCACCTCGTGTATGAATCCCATTCATGGAACCTTCCATCGATTCCCGCCAGCTCCGCGCGTTTGTGTGCCTCGCACGCAGCGGCAGCTTCACGCAGGCAGGCCGTGAATTGCACCTCACACAGAGCGCCATCAGCCATGCCATCAAGGCGCTCGAAAATGACCTCGGCTCGCTGCTTTTTCACCGCCAGGGCAAGAGCGTGCATCTCACCCACGCAGGACGCGAGCTGCTGCCGCATGCGGAAAGCATCCTGCAGTCCATGAGTCACGCACGCGCGGTTTTGGGCACGCTGGATCAGACGCCACGTGGCAGGCTGCGCATCGGCTGCACGACCGCTGCGGCGCAGTTCATCCTCCCCACTGTGTTTCGCGAGTTCAAGGAGTCGTTCCCGCTCTATGAGATCAAGGTGATCACGGGTGAGACGCCGGACACCGTCGAGCGGCTGGTGAAAAACCAGATCGACATCGCCGTCAGTCTGCGACCAACGGACGTGACGAAGCTGAACTGCCACCCGATCTTCGACGACGAGCTGGAGTTTCTCGTCTCACCGCTGCACCGCTGGGCGACCAAACCACCCAAGCTCAAGGAGACAACCGGGGAGACATTCATTGTGGCAAGCCGCAACAGCATGAACTTCGCGCTCATTCAGGAGTACTTCATGAAGCAGGGCGTGAGGCTGCACTCGTTCATCGAACTGGGCAGTTCGGAGGCCACCGTGGAGCTTGCCAAGCTCGGCATTGGCGTCGCCATTGCCGCGCGCTGGATCGCACGGTCAGAAATCGATGCGGGACAGTTGCGTCCGCTGTCACTGCCCAAAGGCAAGCTCAAGCGGCGCTGGGCGGTTTCCACGCTCAAAGGCCGTCCATTAAACCTGCCGGAGCGCACCTTCATCGGCCTGTGCGAAGAGGTGGGACGTAGAATGAGCGACCAGCGCGACTGATGCTGTGGACAACGTGAGGCATGCATCACGCAACCGCTGGCGCAGAACGGCGGCACGCCCAGCGAGCCTGCGCTGTCCATCTTCATAGTGCGCGCGTCCTTCAGGTGTCTCGATTTTCACGGGTTCACAGCCCATGTCGCGCAAGTCATAGGGACTGGCACGCATGTCGAGTTCACGTCCAGCCACGGCGTGCTCAAAACACTCTCCAATCAGATCGGATCCGGTCCACGGCCAGAGCTTGGACGACCATTTGTACAAATCCATGTTGGCGTGCAAACAACCGGGCTGTTCCAGATCGGGACGGGATTGCAGCGTGGGCTGCAACGAGTTGAGCGGACGCGCCTCGGGCGTGAAGAATCGAAACGCGTCGTAATGCGAGCAGCACACAGGCATCGTTTCGACAAACGTGGCAAGTTCAGCGGGGGAAAGACGAAGCTCGTATCCCTGGTGTCTCACCAGTTCCGCAGGCTGGCGGTAAACCATGGCCCATTCGTGCATCCCAAAACAGGTGAAACGTCCGGGCCTGTCGAGAATACGCTCGCACAGCATCGCCACCCACGCGGCAAGCTCACGTTCCCGCGAGCCGAAACGAGCCGCATCAAGACGCACGATGTTGTCTTCATGAATGAAGCGATGACTTTGCAGCCACGAACACGATTCGAGGTCCTGCGGAGTCGTTTCGATGCCCACACCGAGCGGCGGCACCCATTGTTTGAGCTTCGCAGGCGTGAAGCTGTAATAAGTGAACAGAAAGTCGTGCACCGGATGTTTCGCCTCACGGCTGCGGCGTTCCACAAAGGCATCCGCATGAGCTGCAACGCGCGCGACGTGCGCCTGCATGCGCGAATGCCACTCTTCCCTGCTCCAGATGATTCCACTCATGGCACCAGCAGCGTCGCCAGGCCCAAAAAGGTGCCCATGCTGATCACATCCGTGGCCGTGGTGAGGAAGATGCTCGACGCGGTGGCTGGATCCGCTCCGAACTTCCGCAGGGCCATCGGAATCAAGGCACCGCTCACTCCGCTGACGACACAACTGGCCACCATGGCAATCCATACCACTGCGGCGAGGGACATCGCATTGGGATTGTGGCTCAGGCGGGCGTAAACCCACATGCCAACGGATGCGGAGACGCCAACGAGCATCCCGTTCAGCAGACCGAGCAACCCCTCCTTGATGACCAGCTTGCGCTCCTCACCTGCCTTCAGATCACCCAGCGTCATGCCGCGCAATGCAACGGCGAGCGCCTGGCAGCCGGTGTTTCCCGACTGTCCCGCGAGGACAGGCAAAAACACCGCGAGAAGCACCAGACGGTCGAGAGTGCCTTTGAAAACACCCACCACCGCGGCGGCAACGAAACAGGTCAGCAGATTGATTTGCAGCCACGGATGACGAAAACGCAGGCTGCGCATCAGTGGCGTGGAAAGGCGTTCCTCCTTCTCCACACCCACCATCGAGCCCACCTGCGCGCTGATTTCGATCGCGCGCGCCTCGAACAGCGTCTGCCCACGCACCAAGCCGAGCAGTTTGCCGCCCTTGTCACAGACGGGATAGACCGGGAAGTGCTTGTTCACGACCACCTTCATCGCATCCGTGAGTTCCATTTCCGGATCGAGCGTGAATGGTTCGCCCATCATCACATCCGCGAGTTTGGTGTCTGGTTTGGCCAGCATGAGATCACGCATCACCAGCAGGCCCAGCAGTTTTTCTCGTTCGTCGGTGATGTAGCCATAGGTGATGAAGGCCACCTTGGACAGCTTGCGGATTTCCTCGATGGTGTCGCGTGCGGTTGCCTCGGGCCGAAACACGGCCACCGGAGGCTCCATGAGCCACCCGACGCTGTCCTCGGGATACTGGCGGTTGGCGTTCCACTGGCGGACCTTGTCCAGCGGAACGAAATTCAGCGCCGCAGTGCGCGGTGCATCCTCCATTTCCTCCAGCACCTGCTGGGCGACCATGGGGTTCAACTGCTGCAGGATTTTGGCAGCGTCCTCGCCAGACGCTTTTTCCAACAGGTCGGCGGCATCCTGTGCTCCGCTTGCGGAGACAGCATCAAGGAGAATCTGGCTTTTGGGAGTCATTCGCGGCTTGTGACCCATCATATCCGGCAGGTGTTGACTTGTCACCGCCGGGACATGAAAAAATCCTCGCGCCCGGCGCCACGGCGCGCACATTCCCTGCCATGGCCCTGCACGACCGCGATTACATGCGCGACACACCACGCCGTGAGCCCGTCGGCACGCCGCGGCAGCTCCCGGCGCTCAAAATCGTGCTGGGGATCAATATCGCGGTCTTTGTGATGCAGTTTGTGTTTGAGACCGGTTCCATCCGCCATCCACTCAGCGGCGAAGTGCTGCCGCTGGGCGGCGTGAGCATGTATGAACTGTCCCAAGGCAGGATCTGGACGCTTTTCACCTACATGTTCGTGCACGGCAGCCTCGGCCACCTGCTGCTGAATGTGATGCTGATCTACTTCGCAGGCCGGGGCGTGCAGCAATTGTTCGGCAGCCGGCATTTTGTGCTGATCTATCTGCTGGCGGGCATTGTGGGAGCCGCCGCGGAAATGGTGGTGAACGGTTATCTGCGCGGTGACATCGTCACACCGCTCGTCGGCGCGTCGGCGTCCGCATTCGGTCTGCTCATGGCGCTGGCGGTGGTGCTTCCTGACGAGCAGATCACCGCGTTCATCTATTTCATCATCCCTGTGCGCCTGCGGCTGTGGACGCTGGCAAAGGGGTTGTTTTTGATCCAGCTCGTGTTTGGCGTCGCGGGTGTGGTGTTTCACGTGCTGCCGGAAGGATTGCAGATCGCCTACTTCGCGCACCTCGGAGGCGCGGCGCTGGGCTGGTTCTATGCACGCAGTCTTGGTTATGGCGGCAGGCCGCTAACGTACGCCAGCCAATGGCAGCCTCCACGGCTGACGCGCCATGCGCGCAAACCCCAGATGGTCCGCAACCGCGTGCGTCCCCAGGTGGATTTGGAAGCAGCGCCTGAAGACGCCACATCCCCGCCGCAAACGGACACGACAGCTTCGCTGATCGAGGAGGAGGTCAATCCCATCCTCGACAAGATCGGCCTGCATGGCATTGGCAGCCTTACGGAAGACGAACGTCGCACGCTTGAGCGCGCCAGTCGCGAACTGGACCGCCTCAAGCGCATGCATGGTGGTTAACACAGGCTGCGACCATGCTCGGCTCACGATCCACACGTCTCGCCGCCACACTGCTGCTGGCTTTGCTCTTCGGCTGGACGGTGAGGGCCTGGCGTCACGCAGGCGTCACCACAAACTCTCCTGTCACGACTCCCGCAACTTCCGAGCCCGTCGAGTCCGCTAACAAGAGTTCCTTTCCTGATGAGTGACGGGCTCATTGTTCCTTGTTCTTCGTTCGTTGTTCCCAGTTCTTCGTCATTCCACCCCCATGTCCATCACCACACGCAAAGGAGATCAGGGACAGACCGACTTGCTGTTCGGCTGCCGCCTCTCCAAATCACATCCCCGTGTTCACGCCCTCGGTGCGGTGGATGAATTGAACGCAGCCCTCGGTCCGCTGCGTGTCACCGCCTTGCGACAGGAGACAAAAGAAGTCGTCTCCCAGGTCCAGCCCTGGCTCATCGGCCTCATGGGCGAGCTTGCCACGCCGCCAGGCGATGAATTGCGCTACGCCGAGAAACACTCCGAACGCATCACCACCGCACAGGTCACCTGGCTCGATGAATGGGTGGCAAAGCTCGAAGCCGGTGGCGCGCTCGAAATCCGCGGCTGGGCCCTGCCTGGAGAAGCCGGTGTCATGAGCGGCGCGTATGCCGACCTCGCCCGCGTGGCCTGCCGCCGTGCCGAACGCAACGTCATCGACCTCGAAGGCACGCGCGACGGCCTCCCCAACGCCGAGATCGTCCGCTTCCTCAACCGTCTCGCGGATGTGTTGTGGTTGTTGGCACGCTGGGAGGAAAAATCAGCTCCTCAAGGTTGAAGCTCTGACTGCCGAATACGGAGCAGTCCTCAAATCAGGCGTCCACCACGCGCAATGCCGTCTCCGCAGGCACCGCATGCATGAGACGCCGCGTCAGCGCCACCATGCTGTGTTTGCTGCCAGGCTGCCCCTGCCCTTCCCCACGTCTCAGGGCAATGTCCCACTCCAAATGCAGATACTCGGCAATCACGTTGGCGAGGCTGAGCTGGAAAAAATGGCCGACCGTCGCCCAGATCACCGCCAGATGCCCCGCACATTGCCCGCGTCCCACCGCCTCACGCAAACGGCCTAGAACACCCTGGTAGCGGGCATGTCGCGTCGATTTGAGAAGCACCGCGCCTGCCTTGCTGCTGCGCTGCCGCAATTCGGGAGGCAGTTGTGCTGACAAAGCCTCATCCGCGGCAATCAGTGCCGTCAGGTCACCCGCATGAGCCGCCTGCCACGCAGCCTGCAACGCAGGCCCCACGGTTTCGCACAGCAATCCTTCGGCAAACTCCTCCCAGGCCACCGGAACAGGCAGATCTCTGCCTTCGACCATCAAAACGTCCGTCCTGGCACGCACGCTCCCCAGCAGCCAGCGCACCCAGTCCAGCCCACGCGCCCAATCCTGGATGATGCACACCTCATCCGCCGTGTCATGCGGCGGTGGCAGCAGGGTGATGGATGGCAGCAGATGAAGTTTCATTTCACGACAACAACTCACGCCGCGGCCTTCGCGTCGCGGCTTCAAACCTTCGTTGCGGGAACGGATTCATCAGGCGAATTATGCCTCTTCAGCCTCTCTTGTGCGAACAGAATACTTTTCATGATGGAAGTCTCATTGCTTGACACTCCGCGACCACGCTACGCCTGCCAGCGCTGCGGCAACTGCTGCCGCTGGCCCGGCGATGTGCGCATCTCCGACGAGGAGGCCGCCAGCATCGCTTCGTTTTTGGGCATGACAGAGCAGGACTTCATCACGCAATGCACGCGGCTCAATGCCAACCGCACGGGGCTGAGCATCATCGACAAGCCAAATGGCGAGTGCCTCTTTCTCGAAGGCATCAACGTCTGCCGCATCCAGCCGGTGAAGCCCGCGCAATGCAGCGGCTTTCCGAATGAATGGAATTTTCCCGGCTGGCGCGAGAAGTGCGAGGCAGTCGAGATCCCGGCGGATCAGGCATGAACCGCGGCGAACCCGTTGACTGACTTCGGCGCCCCCCTCTCAAAGAGAACGGTCTTCGTGTAGGAGTAGGGCTTGCAGAGCACGATTTTGTCCACTTCGGTGCGGATGACGGCAAATTTACGGAAGTCCTCCGTCTCGCAGTATTTCCGGTAGTACGCCTGCTTTTTGCCAGGCATCTGGTCCCAATAGCGCTTCGCCGCGTCCCCCTCAAGCAGACGCGTGCGGCCGGAGAGATACACGATTGTCTCCAGCGAAGGCGAGGCAAACATCCATTCCCCCCGTGGATTGTGGCGCAGGATGCCGGCCTTCTGCGAGGTGGGTGCCGTGATCGAGATAATCTCGCTCAAGTCGGGCGTGACCTGGGTGGTCATCCACGCAGAATGCGGATGTCCGTGCGCATCCGCAGTGGCCAGAACGGCGATGCGGGACGTGACGACCAACTGCGCGACGTCACGGGCGATTTGGGTTTCTATTTTCATGAGGAAACAAACTCCATCGCGGGAGAGTCGTCTATCCCTGCCTTGCCGGACATTGCGCGGATATTGAAGATGGCCGGGCGCTGGACAAAGCGGGGAACCGATGACATCTGCACGGAGATGAAACCCCAAACCATCGTCACCCTCGACCTCGAAGGCGTTCTCGTGCCGGAAATCTGGATCGCCTTTGCGGAGAAAACCGGCATCCCGGAGCTGCGCCGCACCACACGCGACGAGCCGGACTATGATGTGCTCATGAAGGGCCGGCTGATGATTCTCGATGAGCATGGTTTGAAGCTGCCGGACATCCAGCAGGTGATCGGAACGCTGGCACCGCTGGAAGGAGCGAAGTCATTCCTCGACGAGCTGCGTTCGCTCACACAGGTGATCATCCTGAGCGACACATTTGCCGAATTCGCCCAGCCGCTCATGCGCCAGCTCGCCTGGCCGACGATTTTCTGCCACCAACTCGAAGTCGCGCCCGATGGACGCATCGTGAACTACAAACTGCGACAGCCGAACCAGAAGCAGAAGTCCGTCGCCGCGTTCAAGGCCCTGAACTATCGCGTGCTGGCCGCCGGAGACTCCTTCAACGACACCACGATGTTGGGAGAAGCAGACGTGGGTTTCTTTTTCCACGCTCCCGCCAACATTCAGGCGCAGTTCCCACAGTTCAAGCCTTTCGACGACTACAGCGAGTTGCTGGGAGCGATCCGTGCCGCGCTGTGAAGCGCCATTGCCACAGCGCTGATTCGCGTCCAGAATGCGCGCCCGTTTCCGTCCGCATGCCCCAGCTTCACCTTCAGCCCGACCTCGCCACCTTCCAGACACTCGCGAAGAAGGGCAATCTCGTGCCGGTGATGGCCGAGCTGACCGCCGATTATGAAACGCCGCTGTCCGCCTTTCAGAAGATCCACGACGGGCGCTGCGGCTTCCTGCTGGAGTCCGCGGAGCTGACGCAGCATTCGGGGCGTTACTCGCTGCTGGGCAGCTCTCCGCGCATCATCTTCACCGCACGTGGCCGCGAGATCGAAATCGAGGAACGTGGTAAGAAGCGCAGCTTCACAACGCAGACGGATCCTCTGGCAGAACTCGAGGCGCTGATGAAGCCGTTCCGTCCGCTGGAAGCGCAGCCGCTGCCAGTCTTCCATGGTGGCGCGGTGGGCTATCTGGCCTACGACATGGTGCGTTTCTTCGAGCCGACGCTTCCCGCGCCCAAGAAGGATGAACTCGGCCTGCCGGACATGGTTTTCATGATCACGGACACCGTGCTGGTGTTCGATCACCGCACACGCCGGCTTTCCATCGTCGCCAACGTTCACACCGACGAACACGCCACACTGGAAGCGGCTTACGATTGGGCCCGCGAGCAGATTGCGGCCGTGATCGCGAAGCTGGAACGCCCCCTGGCGGCCAAGCCGCTGCAGACCTTCACCCCCGTCGGCAACGACCAGCTTCCACCGCCGGTGAGCAACACCACCCGCGAGGAATACGAAGCGATGGTGCTCAAGATGAAGGAATACATCGCTGCCGGTGACATTTTCCAAGGCGTGCCATCCCAGCGTTTCGAGACTGCCTACAATGGCAGCACGCTGGACCTCTTCCGAGCGCTACGACACGTGAATCCCAGCCCCTACATGTTCTGCCTCGATTTCCCGCAGGGATTTGCGCTCGTGGGCAGCTCACCGGAGGTGCATGTAAAGTGCATGGACGGACGCATCGACATCCGCCCCATCGCTGGAACGCGCTGGAGGGGTAAAACGAAGGAAGAGGACGATGCGCTGGCGCAGGATCTGCTCAACGACCCGAAAGAACGCGCCGAGCACATCATGCTCGTCGATCTCGCGCGCAACGATGTCGGACGTGTGGCCGATTACGGCAGTGTACGCGTCAGCGACTTGATGATCATCGAGCGTTACTCCCACGTGATGCACATCGTGTCGAACGTGGACGGTCACCTGCGCGCCGACAAGACAGCCTACGATGTGATGCGCGCCACCTTCCCGGCAGGAACCGTCAGCGGGTCACCCAAGGTTCGTGCGATGGAGATCATCAACGAGTGCGAGAAGAGCAAACGGTGCGCATATGCAGGTGCCGTGGGCTACTTCGGATTCGACGGCAACCTCGATTCGTGCATAGCGCTGCGCACCTGCGTGGTGAAAGACGGCAAGGCCTACGTGCAGGCCGGGGCCGGTGTCGTGGCGGATTCGGATCCTGCCTATGAATACCGCGAGACTGTCAACAAGGCCACCGGCATGCTGCGAGCGATCGAATGGGCGCGTCAGCTCGGTGCCACCTGATTGTTCACGTGCTGCTCACACACTAATCACAACCTTGCTCACAAAGCGTGAACCGTTTGTTCCCAAAAACAGAGAACCCTCCGGCATGCGGAGCCGGAGGGTTCCATTGCGATCCAGCAACCAACAACGATGAGGATCGTTTGGCACGAAATGCGGAAGCTGAGGAAGCCTGCAAACGTGGCCTGCGGGTTACCCCACAGGCGGAGCCATGTTAAAAAGTTTTGCCAGCCCCGTCAACTTGCCGACCTTTCTTTTGCAAAAAGAACCGGTCGAGTCGCATTTTTGCGATCCTAAAAGCCCGAATTTTCTCAAACTTTTAGCAAAACGGGTCTTGACACTGCCTTTCCTCCATCATCCCGACCACTGAGCCTCTGAACAGTCCCCCACCATGCCCTCTTCACTCCCACTAGGCCAGCTCTTACTCATGGGGGTTCCCGGCCCCGAATTGACCCCGGAAACCGCCGCCAGGCTCAAAAAACTCCAGCCCGGTGGCTTCATCCTGTTCGGGCGCAACATCCAGACACCGGAGCAAGTGCGCAAATTGATCGACGACTTGCGCGATCTCTCCCACACAGAGCCCTTCATCACCATCGACCAGGAAGGTGGCCGGGTTTCGCGACTGCGGTTGATCGGTGAGGAGCCGCCAAACGCGCAATCGCTACGCGACAAGGGCGATCCTGCTTTGATCAAGAGGCACGGAAAGATCACAGGCCAGCTTCTGCGTCTGTTCGGCTTCAATCTCGATCTTTGTCCGGTGCTGGACATCAGCTACGACGATACCGCCGACAATTCCCTCAAAGGCCGGACCTATGGTCGCAATCCCCAGCAGGTGATCGACAATGCCGGAGTCTTCAACCGGGCCATGCGCAACGAAGGCATCCTTTCCTGCGGCAAGCACTTTCCAGGCTACGGCCCTGCCGAGTGCGACCCGCATGAGTTTCTGCCAGTAATCTCCAAAAGCCGGGAGGAGATGGAGAAAAGCGAACTCCTCCCCTACTCAGCGCTGCTGCCAGAGCTCGACAGCGTGATGACCTGCCATAGCAACTACACGGCTTACGATCCGGATCGCGGTCGCTGGCCGGCGAGCCTCTCCCACAACATCGTCACCAAGCTCCTGCGTCATCAATACGCGTTCGACGGTCTCGCGATGACCGATGATCTCGACATGGGGGCGATATTAAACGAAGTGACCTTCGAGCAGGCGATTCAGGAGGCGGTACGTGCAGGCAACGACCTCGTGATGATCTGCCACCGGGTTGAAATGGTGGAACTGGCCCGACAGCATCTCGAAGGCGTTGAAGAGCCGGTGCTGCATGATGCCCTCACACGCATCGACAAGACCAAAAAGCGCCTCGTGCGCCCCGACAAATTCAACCTGGATCGTTTTGCAGCCATCAATCGCGACATCTGGCAGCTCCGCGTGGACACGCTGGGAGAGGAAACGGCCAAAGTACTCAGCGTTGAAGATGGCAAACGCTCCCCGGTGGAACTCTACTGACGTCAGCGCGCCCCAAATCCGGTCATCACATGCTTTTGTCGATAAGCAGTGAGGCGGAACGGCGCGGATTGGGGTGGTAGCCGTTCATGGCTGCACGAATGCGCTTGGCGCGATCCACGCAAGCCTCCGCCTTCTGAAAGTCACCCGAGGCCTTGTACACCGCTCCGAGGTTGATGAAGGTCTGGGACAAGTCCGCCGGGTCCATCTGGCTCTCGTTGAGATTCTGCCGGATGGCGAGGGCACGCTCGTGCATGGACTGCGCGCGGTCCACGTCCATGCCTGTGTAATAGAGAACTCCGAGATTGTTGTAAACCGACGCGACCCTGGCGCTTTGTTCACCATCGAGACGCTGGAAAGTTTCCAGTGCCTCGCAGTAGTAGCGCTCCGCCTTCTCAAACTGGCGGAGTTGCTTGAAGATCATGGCCAGGTTGTTTTTGATCGTGGCCACCTTGTCACTGTCCTCCAACCCGTTGTCGATGCTGATATGGAGAGCCTTCTCGTAGAACTCCGCAGCCCTGTCCATGCGGCCCCAGCGGTCATAAAGGTGAGCGAGCAGGGAATATATCCCGGTGAGAAGATCCGGATCCTGTTTGCGCAGTTCCTGTGCCCGGAACAATGCCTCGCGATACAGCGATTCCGCTTTGCGGAAGTCCCCTTCCTTCTGCCGGAGGTCGGCCAGAACGCTGATCTGCTCCACCAAGGCACCCACACGCACCGGATCATGGTACGCAAGCCTCCGCGCCTCCTCGACGCTGCGGGAGGCGGTAGCGATCTGGCGCTCCAGTGCGTTGTCCACGACGATTAGTTGGTTGATTCGCGAACGGGAATTGGCACCCGAAACAGGCTAGCTGGCGTCGCGATAAGATTGGGCAAGATTGGCGATGGTGTTGCGGGCATGCGCCATCATGTCGCGCGAGACACCACCGTTCTCGTACCAGTGCGTGTAGGCGTGGTTGTCGAACATGATGTCAAACTGGGTGACAAGACGCTCGAAGACAGCGGCGATACCGGTGTGATTGACCAGCGCAAGACCGCTGGAAGCAAAGCCCTCCGGTGCAGTCTCGGCCACACCAAGCTTCACGCCAGTGGGGACGTAGCTGGCAAAGTTGAGGCTCTTGCGGATGGCAGCCATGTTTTCCTCGACTTCCTTGGCTCTGACATCGCCGCGGAAAAGTGCGCAGGCGGAAAGATACACGCCGTTGGTCCAGTCGATGGCGGCCGTGAAATTGTCCTGGGAGAATGTTTCGCGGGCAATGTCCGGGAAATTGATGCGGACCTGGCCTTCCTGCCCCGGCGCACGCATGGGTGCGAAGGATGCGGTGAGGAAATGGTTGCCCGGGAACGGCACGAGGTTGGTGACGTACTCACTGAGGTCGGTGTTCAGCTTGCCAGGAAACCGCAGGGACGCGGTCACCGAGCTCATGATGAGCGCGATGATGTGGTTGAGGTCCATGTAGTTCGGACTGCGGTGCAGCTTCGACTTGGCGATGCGGAAGAGCGCCTCGTTGTCGAGCAGCACGGCCGCATCAGCATTGTCGAGGATGCGTTGGAGCGTGAGCACCGCATTGTAGGGCTCGACCGCGGAATCGGAGATCAACGGAGAAGGCGCGACAGAGAACGTGAAAATGCGTTTTTTGGGATACGACTGGCGCAGCCGCTCCAGAATGAGCGATCCGAGACCGGAACCCGATCCTCCGCCAATGGAATGGGTGAGCAGAAATCCCTGCAGCGACTTGGTTTTTTCCACAGAGGCATCGATCACATTCATGATCTGATCGATGATGCGCTCCCCCTCGACATTGTAGCCGCGCGCCCAGTTGTTGGCAGCGCCTGGAATCTTGCGGATGATGCTGCTCTCGTCAAAAAGCTGCGCCATGTCGCCGCCTTCAATGCGCGCGATGACTCCAGGCTCGAGATCGACGAGAACGGCACGCGGGATGTATTTCCCATCACGCACCTTGTGAAAGAAGACTTCCATGTTGGCATTGCTGGCAGCGGCATTGCTGCCTTCCTTGGGCGTTCCCGCCTCGGTCAGGCCATGTTCACGCAGTACTAGCCGCCAGAAACGATCGGCGATCTGGTTGCCACATTGTCCGACATGGATGCTCAGAATCTCTCTCACGGGGTGTTTCCTCCAAACGTTTGTTTCAGTGTTTGCTTTTGAGTTTGCCTGGGTGTGCGGTCAGGCACGGCGACGGTCAACAAGGTCACGCAGGCTCATGCCAGCACGACTGTCATCTGAGGTGGAACTACCGCGAGGAATGTCCGCCGCGCTGTCCTGCACCTTGGCCTTCGCACCGCTTTCCTCCGCGACTTGATAGCTCTGGATCAGTTCCTGAGATGAGGCACGGAGAGCGTTGATCTGCTCCTCGGACATGCCTTCGTTGAGATACCAGTTGGCGAATGCCTTGCGCTGCCAGAGTTTGTCAAAGTTGTGGCAGATACGGTCAAGCACGCGCGCAATCTCAGTGTTATTGGCAAGCAGCACCATGCTCTTGCGGTGAGATGTGCCGGGTTGCTCGACGTAGCCAATCTTGAACGCGGTGGGAATCCAGTAAGTCAGCGGAAGCTGCTCACGCATCGCTGCAAGAGCGGAGTCAGCGAGCGGTTTGTCTTCCATGATGCCACGATAAAGCACGGCGGTGCTCAGGAAGCGGCCTTCCATGGGTGAGCAGGCGGCAAAGACGGAACCATTGTCAAAGAGGCTGCGGATCATGTCCTCGACGCCCATTTCCTCGAACTTGCTGCGATCCGGCGGCGTGAGAGGCGCGAAAGCGCACATGAGGAAGTGCAGCGAGGGCTGCGGAACGAGGTTGGTGAGAAGCTCACGGAGGCTGATTTCCACAGTGAGGAAACCACTGAAGCGCATGGAAGCGGTCAAACCGGCCAGCGCTTCGGTTATGAGCAGGTTCAGGTCGTCAACCGTCGGACTTTCGATGTTCCATTTGCGATGCGCGAGTTCAAACAACGCCTCGTTGTCAAAGATCAGGCACGCGTCTGCGGAGCGACGGAGCGTATTGAGCGTGAAGACCGTGTTGTAAGGCTCGGTGACGACACTGGAAACCTGTGGCGAAGGCAGCACTGCGCAACTCAGGACCGGAAACTCGGGATACTTCTCCTTGATGGATTCGATGAGCAATGCCCCGAAGCCGGAGCCCGAACCACCGCCGGTGGAGTGCAACACGATGATGCCGCCCACGTTGTCGCACTTGTCGATTTCGGCATCCAGACGGCCCATTACTTCCGGCAGCACCTCGCGACCCGCGCCAAGATAGCCCACCGCAAAATTGCCACCTGCCCCCTCAGTGCGGCTGATAAGGTTGCCTGGATTGAAAAGTGATCCGGAATTCGCCTTCACGTTGTCGATCACGCTCGGCTCAAGATCGACCATGATGGCACGCGGCACGTAACTGCCGGAAGAAGACTCCCCCAGTTTGCTGAAGAACGCGCTCCAGTTCCCGCGAGGCGCCTGCCCCTGAGCGGTCTGCCCTGTGAGCGGGTCGATGCCGTGTTCCAGACAGATGGTTTTCCAGAACGACGCCGCAATCTGATTGCCGGCCTGTCCTATTGAAATGACTATTGTGTTGTTGACCTTCATCTGCCTCTCCTGGTTTTGCGCTGTTTCGATGTATGTGTGTGCGTTGCTTCAGAATGGGAGCCCTGCCACGCCCGCCTCCCCTTGCGGCATCCAGTTGTCCCGGATTTCACGATGAAGGCGGCTTCGTGTACAGCACTCATTTCCACAGATGTACTTTTACCTGTGAGTCTGTCGCGAGTCCAAGTAAATTCCGTCCATTCGTGAGGATTCCCACACTGTTCTCGGTCACGGAATAGCATTTTGAAGGACAAACTCACGGATTGTTGTTTCGTTGGGGCGGCAACGGCGAAGCCGTCGAATGAGTGGGTAGAGTGCCAGTTTTGTTTTCAACCTGCCCCTGCTTCATGCGCTCAAGCTCCTCCTTGGTGGGTACGATGGCACGGCGGATGGTGATCGGATCTTTTTCCGCTGGTTTGACTGCCGACGAGGCTGGCTTTTCAGTTGCTGGCATCGTCGGCTTGTCCGTGGCAGCCGGGACAGGAGGAGTCACAGTCTTCTCAGCCACCACAGCGGCTGGTTTGTCGCTGGCAGGTGCTTTCGCAGGTTTCGCTTCGGCGACAGGTGGTCCTGGCTTCTTTTTATCGGGATTCGGCACTGGCACAGCCACCGCCGGTGAGAATTTAGGAGCGGGTGTTGAAACGGGTTGCTGAACGGTGGCGACCACCGGCTTCGACTCGCTTGGGGATGCGGCCTCCACGGACTTTTTCTCTTTTGGCTGCGCCGTTTTACCAGCCTCTGGGGCAGGTCCTTCAGCAACCGACGATGACGGGCTTGCCTGAGCGGGCGTGCTGTCCTTCCCTCCAAAAAACATCCAGCCACCAACTCCCATGATAACCACCGCGGCGGCGGCCAGGGCAGGCCACGGCAGACTTTTCCTGCCTTGCTGCAAAGGATGAAAGTCATGGGTTTTGATGCCACGCTTGCCAACGCCACCGGTTCCTGAACCCGCTTCAAGACCGCCATCATCATGGCTCCAATCGTCTTCAAAATCGGAAACGGATCCGACGCTTTCCATGTCCTCGATCGCAACAGCCCCTCCACGCAGGCGCGTGGCCAGATCGACACTCGGTCCAGACAACAGGGTGTCGAATTTTTCAAGAAACTCACCCGGTGACGGCGTCTTGCCAGCGCGACGTGCCGATTCCAGGCATTCCCGCACATAAGCAGCCACCGCATCAGGCACGGATTCGGGGAAATGCGCCACTCCTCCAGACTGACGTTCACCCGTCAGCAGATAGCCCGCCAATGCAACGAAGGAACGATGACGGAAATCGCGATCCTGCAAATGTTCCTCTGGTTGCTGTCCGTCGGTCAGGTCCATGTCAACCAACAGCGGCTCGTACAAACTGCGCATGGTCATGTGCGGCCGCAATTTCACGACAAACGGAGGCCAGGCATCCAGCCGTTTTTGCATGAGCCGGTCCGATTCCCTGGCCAGCAATGGCCCTCCCTTGCCCACACGCAGAAGAATGTTGGACGGATGCAGATCCACCCGCTGTACACCGCATTCCACAGCCTGGTCCAGCCCGGCACGCACCTGCCTCATGAGCACCACGACCTCGGTGGGATTCAACATGATGCGGTCAGCCATCAGTCGGCTGAGTGCAAAACCAGGCTCGCGCTCTTCAGTGAGAAATGTCCAGTCGGGACTCTCCCACAAGCTCAGGGATCGAAGAATATTAGGATGCCGCTCCGGATTAAAGCGCCACATCTGCAGCGGCACCGCCTCGTAACGCGACTTCTCAACAATACGTGAAGGCGGCAATAGGTGGACTGTGACTGGCTGCTCAGTCTTCACGTTGACCGAGGGGATCGAAAATGGATAGCGCCTCGCGTAATCAGCATCCTCGACACGGAAGCGAGTGCCCAGAATGGTCTCGACGGGCACATTTTCGAGCAGCAGTTCCTGCAACTGGGACTGTGGCAATAACGAGGCAATGACCACAAGCTGCTTGCGCAGGTTCCGTGTTTGTATTGTGCTCGCCAGAGCGCTGAAAGCCTCCCGCACATCATCACGCAGTTTCTCAATGGAGGCTGGCGCGTTGGCGGGGTCCGTCAATGCAGCCCTCACCGTCGTGCGCAAACTCATCGGCAATTGAGTCAGCGCGAGGAACCTGTCCGGGTTTTCACCGTAGTATGGCTGGCCGGTCAGCAGCATGAAAAGCAACCGGCAAGCCTCCGCCACCAGCTTGGCACCACCTGACTGGCCCGAAATCGCATCCATTTGCGACAGGCCATAGTCAAACACCCTCAATTGCAAAAAGGCGTCCTCCAGCGTTGTTACCAGCACATGGTCCAGTCGCATGTGTGACACAAGTCGTTGATAACCTTGGAGTTGGAGAATGTCGTCCAGCAATTGATAAACAAGCGCGAGTGCAGTCGGCGGCGCCACGGCACCGCGCCTCTTTACATAATCCTCCACAAACTCTCCATCACTGAGGTTGCTGGTGTAATAAACAATGCCCTGGTCCTCTCCCACCTCCAAAATGCGCATGAAGGAATGCCCCCGAATCTCGGACGCCTGACGCGCACGGTCAAACGCCGAGCGCTTCATCGCAGCATCCAAAGAATTCCCACCTCTGAGCACATGAAGTTCCACCAAACGCCGGATCCGATTGTCAAAAGCCAGGAACACAACCTCGTCTTTGGAACGTGTCAGTTCCACCGGTGCACCGCCTGTACGATGTGCCACGGAGAGGCTGCCAAATTGTTGAAATTCCTCGACCATAGAATGAGCAATGCATTGCATGACAGGAAACCGTAGCGAAACACAAGCTCAGCTACATCTTACTATCATATTCTAAAATCTAAGGGTTGTGGCTCAAAAATGCAAAAACATTCTGAAAAATCTGGCAATTTTATAAAACCAGATATTCCAGTAGCAGCAATACCCACTTCCTGAATGTTTTTTAAAACACTACCACTGAGAGCATTGCTCGATAGGCAATGCGCTTCTTTCAACACGAGTCATAGGAGCATCATTATTAACCCATCGCATATCTGCGAATGGAATGATTTCCGCGCCTCACACACTCACTTGGAAGTGGACGCAGCCACCTTGCCCGCCACAATCGCCTGCAGACGTTCTTTATCCTCATTCGTCCACGGTACTGAGGTGTCATTCAACGCCTCGCGGGCGGTAGATCGAATCTCCAAAGCATTGAGCGATTCGGGATAAACGAGTTCTTCCCACAACGAGATGGCGCCTGCCTTGACACGATCCAAGAAAAGTTTCGCAACACGGCTTCTGACCTCCGGGTCCTGCGGTGGGTCCAGATGCAACCAGACCAAAAACTTCATGTAATTTGGGCTTTCCAAAGGAAGCTCCGCACTCTGCCCGGAAAGCATGCGTTCATTGTCGCTCCAAGTTCCCGCCTTCGCCGCCGCATGCTGTGTGGCAAACTCAGTCATCTCTGCCGCCATTCTCTGAGTGCTCACTTTCCTCCAATCCTCTCTCTCTTTGGCAGTCTTTGGTGGATGGAGAACAGGCCCAGCAATGTTTTGACGTGTGGAAACCGTTCCGGTGTCGCTTGAACGGGCCTGCAACGTGGTCAGTATCCGCTGGGCCACTTCTGATGGCAACAGCACCACAGTGATGGCCATTGCCATCGCTCCGCAGGCCCAGCCCAGCACGAAACGAGCATAAGGACCGGCTTTCGGCGGAGATGCAAAATCCATTCTCGAAGGAGGTTCATGAGCAACGGCTGCTTCAGACATCACACGCGACGGCGCCACCATTGGTTCCGGCCTGACCTCCCTGGCCCGCTGCAATTCTTTGGCGAGTGATTCCTGCTGCTCCGCGGATTTCATCGCCAGATCCCACCAGCACACCGGCACAACAGCCTGGAAACATTCCGTCCCATCCATGCCTGGAGTCAGACGCTCGGCCAGTGTGTCCAGCGCCTGCCGCTCCTCCCCGCTCTTCCAAGTCCACTCGATTCGCGGCTTTCGCAGCCGGACATCCCAAAAGTCACGCTCTTCCTGCGAAGCGCTGCAAACGATCCGCCCGGCAGCCAGCCACTTCCTGGCATCCTCCAACGCCTCGCGCTGCTCCTCACCGGACAAAGGCAAAGCAGCGTGATAAAGCTGCTCCGCACGCGAAAACCGCGTCACCGCAAGCGTCGCGGCCAACGCCAGCATCACTTCGACCGCGCAGGCATTTTTCGACGCGTGGGAGGCCACGATCGAATCTGCCAGACGCGACAGCCGGTGCGTCTCCCCCCGCGCCGCCCAACGTGACGCAACCATGCATGTCATCGTCACCTGGCCGCTGCCCATTTCGATGATGAGATCGGGAATACGTGCAAGTTCTGCCAGCAAATCCTCGTCGTGGTCAAACATCTCGGCAATTACCGGGCTGGCAGCCGCAGCCCAGTCGGGCTTGGAAAACGCCTGGCCGCAAAACGCGTCAAAATGCTCGGCGACCGCCACTTTTTCGACAACGGCCCGCAATAGTTGCTCCGCTCCATGCTTCAGCTCACCGGGCAGTTCAACCGCGATCAACGCGGAGACGCGCGCCATGAACTCACGCGCCGCGGTGCCAACCGCCGCCGGCGCATTGCCAGGGGCCGGCTTTGCAGCAATTGTTCGGGCACTCGTTTCCATGAACGCCATTGATAAGACGAATCAGTGGCGGATGCAACGCATGCGTCACACGGAAATCTTAAATGGTTGTTCAGGCGATGATTTCCTTCGCCACCGTGCCATAGACATCCGTCAGACGGAAATCACGACCGGCATAGCGATACGTAAGCCGCTCATGATCAAGGCCCATCAGCGCCAGCACCGTCGCATGCCAGTCGTGGATGTGCATCTTGTTCAAGACAGCCTCGTAGCCGTAATCATCGGTCATGCCGTAATTCATGCCACCTTTCACACCGCCGCCGGCCATCCACATGGTGAAGCCTTTGTTGTTGTGATCGCGGCCATCATCGCCCTGCGAGTGAGGAGTGCGTCCAAACTCACCGCCCCAGATCACCAGCGTGTCCTTCAGCAAGCCCCGTTGCTTCAAATCCGTCAGCAAACCGGCAATCGGTTTGTCAATCGCGCCCGCATTGCGCTCAAGACCCGCCTTCAAATTGAAATGCTGGTCCCAGTTGCCATGCGTGATCTCAATGAAGCGCACGCCTGCCTCGACAAACTTCCGCGCCATCAGGCACTGCTTGCCAAACGTGTCGGTGTCCTGATCCCCGATGCCGTAAAGCGCCTGAGTAGCCGTGGTCTCCTTGCTCAGGTCCATCACCTTCGGCACCTCTGCCTGCATACGGAAGGCCAGTTCATAGGACTCGATCACACCTTCGACCTCGGGACTCACCCCACCATCCTGCTGCATGCGTGACTTGTTCAAAGCCTGCACGAGGTCGAGTTGGGTGCGCTGCTCCTCCGTCGTGTAGCGGTTGTTCTTGATGTTCGCCACGCTCGCCTCCGGTCCCGGACCAAAGCGACGCGTGAACGCCCCGCCACCCGGCAGTCCATTGCCGCCAATTTTCGTGCCCTGATAAATAGCAGGCAGAAATGCGCTGCCATAGGTGCGTGTCGCGTTGCCCGGCGCGTTGATCGTGATGAAACCAGGCAGGTTCTCATTCATCGTTCCGAGTCCATACAGCAACCACGATCCCAAGGAAGGGCGCACGAACTGGGTCGTGCCAGTGTGAAGTTGTGAAAATGCCTGCGGATGCGCTGGAAGGTCGGTTGCCATCGAGTTCAGGATGCAAAGTTCATCTGCATGCTTGCCCACATTTGGAAACAACTCGGAGATCCAAAGACCGCTTTTTCCCTGACGATTGAATTTCCACGGCGATGACATCAGTTTCGCCGTGCCGTAGCGCCCTGCAGCGGAAGGAGCCCCCTTGCCGGTGTCCGCGATCAGCTTTGGCTTGTAATCAAACGTGTCCACATGCGACGGCGCCCCCTGCATGCAGAGGAAGATCACATGCTTGGCGCGTTGTGCAAAATGCGGCGTTTTCGTTGCCAAAGGGCCTGCGGCAACGCCCGGATTGGCTCGCAGCATCTGCTGCTGGGCCAGCGCGGCAAAGGCCAGGTAACCAAATCCGTTCGAGCTCGTTTTCAGAAACTCGCGGCGTGAGAAAGGTGTCGTGTTCATGAGAAGCAAGATGGAGGTTTGATCAATTAAGGTAACGAAACTCGGCGCTGGCGATCAGGCTCTGACAAAAGGCGGACAGCGCGGCAAACTCGGCCTGCTCGCGTGCATCACGGCTGTTGCCGCCGCTCCTGGCCACCTGCTGCGGGAAACGCATCCAGAAATTGCTGATCGCTGATTTTTCCTGCGACGTTGGTTCACGACCGAATGCGAGCTGATACGCGTAGCTCAGCCGTTCAGCGAAAGTTCCCTGGTGTTTGGCGACTCTCTGCGCAAACGCATCCGCCGCGCTCTGCGCCTGGGGATTGTTCATCAGATAGAGACTCTGCGAAGGCACATTCGTCGTGTCACGATCACCATTGACGAGACTCGCATCCGGAAAATCGAAGACCGAGAGCATCTCCGGAATCTGGTCACGCACGATGGGGATGTAAATCGAACGGTAGTTGTAGGGCCTGCTGGTCATCTCACCACGGAAGATCGAAATCAATCCCTGCCGTCCTTCGCCCGCACGAGCCACGGGCGAACCATCGATAGGATAGAGGTTCAAAGTTCCTCCCACGGCGAGCATCGCATCACGAATCGCCTCGGCTTCCAGGCGGCGCTGGTTCATGCGCCAGTGATATTTGTTGTCCGGGTCCGCGGCATAATCTGCAGCGTCGTAATGCGAACCCATTTGATAGGCGTGGCTCAGCATGATCTCGCGGATCAATTTCTTCACCGACCAGCCGTTTTCCATGAAGGTCACAGCCAGATAATCCAGCAGTTCAGGATGCGTCGGCTTCTGGCCCATCGCGCCGAAATTATCAGGCGTCGCAACAATGCCACTGCCCATCAGCTTCAACCAAACGCGGTTCGCCATCACTCGCGCTGTGAGAGGATTGTCCTTCGATGCGATCCAAAACGCCAGATCCTTGCGCCCGCTGCCGCTCTGCGGGCTGATGTTCAGCGGCTCGCCTTTCGCACACAACACCTCGACCAGCCCACGCGGCACCACATCGGACGGCTGCTTGATGTCACCACGCACGAGAATCGGGCTGTTAAACGGAACCGGACGGTCCAGCACGCCCATCGCGAGCGTGCGCGGCGTGCCATCCTCATAGAACAGATCGAGATCAGCCTTGATCTCCTCCGCACGATCACGCGCTCCGCGAATGCGCAGGAACGCGGCGGCATTTCCATTGTCACGGCCCTGCTGACGCATCGCAAAGACCTCCCGCTGCGCTTCTTCCGCGGCCTTCTGCGCCTTTTCATAGTTGCCCTTCAGTTCCGCCACCTCCGAGCGTGAAATCTTGGCGACCGCCGCGATCTGTCCGGCTTCACGATCGAGTTCGATCATTCCGGACGTGTTGGTGTTCTGCAGTTGCTGATAGGTACCAAACAACGTCTCGCTGCTCAGGAAGATGCCCGCCAGCGCATAGTAGTCACGTTGCGTCACTGGATCAAATTTGTGATCGTGGCAGCGCGCGCAGGCCAGAGTCAGCCCCAGCATCGACTGCGACATCGCATCGATCTGCTCGTCCACCAGATCCATCGAGAACTGGCGGCGGTCACGCTGGTTGTGTCCCTTCGATCCGATCGCCAGGAAGCCGGTGGCGATGATCTTCTCCGCCTGATCGCGCTTGTTTTCAAACTTCAGCAGATCACCCGCGATCTGCTCTTTGAGGAACTGGTCATACGGCTTGTCCTTCTTGAACGACTCCACCACGTAGTCGCGATACCGCCACGCATGCGGGTAGAGCACGTTCACCTCCTTGCCGCTGCTTTCGGCGTAACGCGCCACATCCAGCCAGTGACGCGCCCAGCGCTCGCCATAACGCTCGGAATCGAGATACATGTCGATCACACGCTTCACCGCGTCCGGTGATTGATCAGCCACGAAAGCCTTCACCTCATCCGGTGTCGGCGGCAGGCCGGTCAGATCAAACGCGATGCGGCGGATCAGCGTGGGACGGTCCGCGTCCTTCACCGGATGCAATCCTTGTTTCTCCATGCCGGCGAGGATGAACTTGTCGATGTCCGTCTTCGCCCAGCCCTCGGTTTTGACCTCCGGTGGCGTGTGTTTCACCGGCTTTTGGAAAGACCAGTGCTTGCGCCCCTCGTCCATGTCGATCACACGTTTGCCACCGTTTGCGTTCGCCACTTTCGTCTCGCGCGGATCAGGAGCTCCCATCTCAATCCACTTCTTGAAGTTGGCGACCACCTCGTCGGGCAGCTTCTGCTTCGGCGGCATCTGCATGTCCTCGTTCTTGTAAGTCATCGCCTCGTAGATGCTGCTGTCGCTGATATTGCCCGGGGTGACGCCCGGATGTCCCGACTCACCGCCGAGCAGCGTGGCCTGTTTCGTGTCCAAGGTGAGGCCGCCCTTCACCTTGTCCGACTCGGCGGAGTGGCATTTGTAGCAGTGCTGCACCAGCACCGGCCGGATGTTCTTTTCAAAAAAGCTCAGTTGATCCGGTGTCAGCCCGGCATGGGAGGCGTCGTTCGTTTCGGCGGCCTGGACAGCCGGGAAAAAACCAAGGATCAGGGGGAGAATCCATTTCTTCATGGGAGTTGGTGCGGTTGAGTGGCTTCAACACGCCACCACCCCAAGAGTTTCGCTGTGTTTGGCTGCCCGTGCTTGCCGGCACATCTTGGCGGTTGCCACGCGCTTCCTTCTGCCGACTATCCCGCGTCCATGTTTGCCACTCTCACCGAAAAACTCGAAGACGCCTTCAAAAAGCTGCGCGGACAGTCCCGCATCAGCGAATCCAACGTCAGCGATGCCATGCAGGAAATCCGCATGGCCCTGCTGGAGGCTGATGTCGATTTCAAGGTCGCAAAAGAACTCGTCGAGACCGTCAAGACCCAGGCGGTGGGAGCCGAGGTGCTGCGCTCCGTTTCGCCCGGCCAGCAGATCGTCAAAATCTTCCACGACGAACTCGTGAAGATTCTCGGCGGCGGCTCTGCCGCGTTGAATCTCGACCCGCCGCAGCGCATCCTGATGACCGGCCTCAATGGTGCCGGTAAAACGACAACTTCCGCCAAGCTGGCGAACTGGCTGAAGAAACAAGGACGTCGTCCGCTGCTCCTCGCGCTCGATTTGTATCGCCCCGCGGCCATCAAGCAGCTCCAGGTGCTCGGCCAGCAGCTTGGTGTGCCCGTTTTTGCTCCTGCCGAAGGCGAGACCGATCCAGTGAAAGCCGCGAGGGCTTCGTTGGAATGGTTGAAGCAGCAAGGGGCTGGCATCGCCATCTTCGACACCGCGGGCCGTCAGGATCTCGATGAAGAACTGCTCGCTGAATTGAAAAAGGTCCGTGAGATCGTGCAACCGAGTGAAACGCTGCTCGTCGCTGATGCGGCCACTGGTCAGCAAGCCGTAAGCGTCGCGCAGAAGTTCAATGATGCTGTTGGCGTCACCGGCTTGATTATGACGAAGCTCGATGGTGACGCCCGTGGTGGTGCGTTGCTCTCGATGCGTCAGGTCACCGGCTGCGCGGTCAAATTCCTCGGCGTCGGCGAAAAGATCGACCAGCTCGAGATTTTCCACCCCGACCGCATGGCACAGCGCATCCTTAACATGGGTGATGTCGTCAGCCTCGTGGAGAAAGCCGCGGAGGAGATCGACGAGAAGGAGGCGATGAAGCTCGCCGCACGCATGCAGTCGAACAAATTCGACTTCAACGACATGCTGCAGCAGATGCGCATGATGAAGAAGCTCACCTCCGGCGGCGGCATGGGTGGCCTGCTCGGCATGCTGCCCGGCATGAGCAAGATGAAGGACGCAGTCGGACCTGACGCCGACAAAAAGATGAAGCACACCGAGGCTCTGATCCTCTCCATGACGCCGAAGGAGCGCCAGCGTCCCGAAATCATCAACGGCCAGCGCCGCAAGCGCATCTGTGCCGGTGCCGGCCGTCCCGTGATGGAGATGAACCAGCTTCTGAAGCAGTTTGAGATGATGAAGAAGCTCATGAAGAACCAGGGCGCGATGATGCAGATGGCCAGCGCCATGATGGGCGGCGGAGGCGGCGGCATGGGCGGTCTTGGCGGATTGCTCGGCGGCCTCGGTGGCGGCGGCAAAGTGCCCAAGATGCCGCCCGGCATGAAGTTCCCCGGCAAGTTCTAATCAGAAGCGCCCCGAGAAAACAAAGTCCAGGTCTGACACTTTTTGTTGCCTTCCCTCCCGTTCAACCAAGCAATCCACTCATGTCATCTCCCTTCCGCATTGGAGTCGCCGGCGTCGGCGCCATTGGCAAAAATCACGCGCGCATCATGGCGGAGATTGCCGCGAACAGCGCTGGCGCCGTCGCCTTCGCCGCCGTGTACGACGCGGACGCCGCCCGCGCTGCTGAATTTGCCGCGCAATACAACACGCATGCCGCGAGCGACCTGTCCGACTTCGCCGATCGCGTCGATGCCGCGACCGTGGCCGTGCCGACGATTTATCACCGCAAGGTGGCCGAGCCGCTCATGCAGCGCGGCATTCACGTCATGGTGGAGAAGCCCATCAGCGAATGTTACGTCGAGGCGCAGGCCCTTATCGGGCTGGCGCAGGAGAAGAACGTCATCCTGCAGGTCGGCCACATCGAGCGCTTCAATCCCGTGCTCCTCCAGCTCGAGCAGCGCATGAATCATCCGCGTTTCATCGAGGCGCACCGCCTCTCCCCCTTCCCCAACCGCAGCATCGACATCGGCGTCGTGCTCGACCTCATGATTCACGACATCGAGATCGTCCTGCATCTCGTGAAGTCGCATCCCGTCCAGGTCGATGCCGTCGGCATTCCCGTCCTCACCAAGCGCGAGGACATCGCCAACGCCCGCTTGAAGTTCGCTGATGGCTGCATCGCCAACATCACCGCCAGCCGCGTCTCCCCGGAGAAGATGCGCAAAATCCGCGTGTTCCAAAGCGACAGTTACCTCAGCCTCGACTACCAGGAACAAAGCGGCTGGATCTACCGCAGGGACGGCATGCAGATCGTGCGCGAAGCAGTCGAGGTCGAGAAAGACGAGCCGTTGAAGCTTGAGATTGCCGCCTTTGTCGAATGCGCCCGCCATGGCCGCCTCCCGGTCGTCTCCGGCCAGGAGGGAGCTGAAGCCGTGCGCATCGCGCTGGAGATCACTGACCAGATCGAGCGCAATGCCGCGCTGGGCGCCTTGGCAGCGGCCAAATAACGAATGACGAAACCCGCATCATGATGGAAATCCCCAGTTCCCACGCGTGCGGACAGCCCGTCTCCGTGATCCATCCTTTCTCATGAACCGCATCTTCATCATCGCAGGCGAGATTAGCGGCGACATGCATGCCGCGGGCCTGTTGCGTGAGCTGAAGCTCCTCCAGCCCGACATGAATGTCATCGGCCTCGGCGGCCCGAAGATGCGCGAAGTCGCCGGCGAAGGCATCGAGGACTGGGTGGACACCGCCGGCGTGCTTGGCCTCTGGGAGGTCATCAAAATGTACCGTTACTTCCGCGAGAAGATGCACGCCGTGCTCGACTCCATCCTCGCCCAGAAGCCCGAGGCGGTGATCCTTGTCGATTATCCCGGTTTCAATCTCCGGCTCGCCAGCTCGCTACGGCTAGGCGGCTACACTGGAAAGATCCTCTATTACATCAGCCCGCAGGTCTGGGCGTGGAAGAAAGGACGCGTGAAGACCATGGCGAAGGACCTGGACCTCATGATCTGCATCTTTCCCTTCGAGAAGGACTTCTATGAGAACAGCGGCCTGCACACCGTCTTCACCGGGCATCCGCTAGTGGACCGCGTTCCCGCGTTGAAGCGCGAGTGGAAGCGGGAACCCGGCCTCGTCGGCTGGCTGCCCGGCAGCCGGTGGAATGAAGTCCGACGGCTCTTTCCAGTCATGATGGAGGCCGCAAAGAAGATCAAGGCCGCCGTTCCCAATGCCCGCTTCGCCGTCTCCGCCGCCAATGAAATCCTCGCCGGGCACATGCGCGCCATGGCGGACGAACACGGCATGCCCGAGGCGAAGCGCTGGATCGAGACCGGCACCTCCTACGATCTCATGCAGCGCGCCGAAGTCGGCGCCGTCGCCTCCGGTACCGCCACGCTGGAGGCTGCCTGCTTTGGCCTGCCCTACACTCTCATCTACAATGTCGCCTGGCCCACATTCATCGTCGGCAGGTTCGTCGTACGCATCAAATTCGTCGGCATTGTCAACATCATCGCCAAACGCGAGGTGGTGAAGGAACTCCTTCAAGGGCGGCTACGTCCCGACACCCTCGCCAAGTCCATGATCGAACTGCTACAGAACGAGTCCAAGCGCCGTGAGATGCAACAGGATCTCGCAGCCGTCGTCGCCACCCTCGGCACCGGCGGTGCATACGCTCGTGCTGCCAAGGCTGTGCACGAAACCCTCGGCGCCTGACGCCGAGGCACCGCGTTCGCAAGATGTGTGACAGTCACGCATGAGTCATCAGGTGCCTGACTGTTTGCTGACTCTTCCGTGACAATCGTCTTACGGAACCCCCCTTTTGCCTTATTGAAAACAGGTTCATCATATCCGCCACATCCAATTTACTTGCTATGATGACGTTTTCTTCGGTGACGGAATCTTCCTACAGGGCAGAGTCGGCAGGAGTATTCACGACTCCTCGTTCGCTCATTTCAATTGCGGGCGGCATTGCCGCCGTGTTCTTGGTACTCACAGCATTGGCACACCTGTTACTGCACGAGGGCACGGCGAATCTGCCGGGTTTCGTTTTTGTGGACGTGGACAGCGAGGCAAACATTCCCACATGGTATGCATCGTTGCTGCTCGAGCTGGCCGCTGGCATTGCCTTTGTCATCAGCAACCACGATCAACCGGCCCAGAAGACCGGATGGCGAGGCATATCACTCATCCTCTTCCTCATGGGAATGGATGAGATAGCCAGCATCCACAATTTTCCGTCGCGTCGGCTGGCTGAGCAACTGGGGGACGCGGGAGGCTACCTGATGAACGCCTGGGTGCTGCCCGCCCTCGTTGTTTGCCTGGTCCTTGGCATCGTTTACATCCCATTCATGCTGCGCTTGCCGCGATGGCTCAAACGCACCTTGGTCGGTGCCTCCGTGGCATATCTTCTGGGGGCTGTGGGCTTTGAAATCCTCGGTTCCAGACTGGAATATGCCGCAGGGGGGCAACACTACGACGGCCTGCACTATTACTCGCTGAGATTTGAACTGTGCGCGGTAGCCGAGGAGATATTCGAGTACGTGGGCATTCTTGGAGCTGTAGCAGCTTTGCTACAACACGCGTCCAATATTGGCGCTTCTTTGACGATTCGCTTCGGGTCGCCACCCAGCCCACAAAGTGGCGAGGTATTGAAGCGTATGGCATGAGAGAAAGGTGACCTCCATGCAGGATGGAAAGAGTTCGCCTTGCTAAATGTGACGTTTATACCGTTACATTTAGCGCTATTTGATGCACCATTGGCAGTGCCTCATCAGCCTATTTCAAGACCAGTTTGTCAAAGCACTCTGATGATGCGACATCCTCGTTCCAGCCTCTGGCTCATCACCCAATCGCGATTAGGAGTGATGCGCGAGAAAGGCTTCTCCACTGATGGCAGAAGTGTGTTAACTTTCATAAATTGCTTATAATGTGTTCTATATGAATCAGCGAACAACACCAGATATAGTAACTAAGTCCGCATGGAGCGTCACGTTAAACTGAGATTCACGCTGCTTTTGAAGCTAACTTTATTATCGTTACTTTTCACCAACCAACTGACACACCTCTCAAGGTTCAAAAGTCATGAGCGCGCTCCACTAAAGAGTAATGCCCGTGAAAGCCTGAAAGCTCTTTCAGCTCACCAGCTAAATCACGACTCAAACGTTACATTTGAATCAATTGACACCATCCAAGCATTCACCATGGACATGAACCGCCCTGCCAACTGCCCATTTATCCTCCGATAACCGTTTAGATGGCGACTTGGGGCAGCTTCCAGACCTTCCGGGCGTATTCGAGGATGGTGCGATCACTGCTGAACTTGGCAACACGGGCGGTGTTATGAATGGCCATTTTCTGCCAGCGTGTCTGGTCGCGGAACGTGGTGTCCACGGCGGCCTGGCAGGCAGCGTATTTGTCGTAGTCGGCCATGACGAGGAAAGGATCACCGTGGTCGAGGAGGCTATCGCGCAGGGGTTTGAACTCGTCTTGGTTGCCGGTGAAGTAGTCGGAGGCGAGCCAGTCAAGGCTGAGGCGCAGATCCTCACTGGCCCAATAGTAGTCCCACGGGTTGTAACCCTTGGCATACAACTCGGTGACCTCCTCGACGGTGAGACCGAAGATGAAGATGTTGTCGGGGCCGACTTCCTCGAGAATTTCGACGTTGGCACCGTCGAGCGTGCCTATGGTGAGCGCACCGTTGAGCGCAAGCTTCATATTGCCGGTGCCGGAGGCTTCCTTGCCGGCGGTGGATATCTGCTCGCTCAAATCGGCGGCGGGAATGATACGCTCGGCGAGGGAGACACCGTAGTTCGGCAGGTAAATGACCTTCAGCTTGCCATCGACGCGCGGATCATGATTGACCTTGGCTGCGAGGGCATTGATCGCGTGAATGATGTTCTTGGCGAGGAAGTAACCGGGCGCGGCCTTGGCTCCGAAGATGAAGACACGCGGCGCCATGTCGATCTGCGGATTGGCAATGATCTTGCGGTAAAGGCTGACGATGTGCAGTAGGTTGAGGTGCTGGCGCTTGTACTCGTGCAGGCGCTTGATCTGCACGTCGAACAAGGCGTCGGGGCTGACACACACGCCGCACTGGTCCTGGATGATCTTGGAGAGCTGCACCTTGTGGCCACGCTTGATGGCGTGGAATCTCTCGCGGAAGGAGGCATCATCGGCAAAGCGGTCGAGTTCGCGCAGTTTCGAGGAGTCCTTGAGCCAGCCACCGCCGATGGACTCGGTGATGAGGGCGGAGAGCTGGGGATTGCACACGTCGAGCCAGCGGCGGAAAGTGACACCGTTGGTGAGATTGAGGAAACGGTCCGGATAAAGCTCGAAGAACTCAGGGAAAAGACGCTCGCACAGCAGGCGGGTGTGCAACGCGGCGACGCCGTTGGTGGCGTGCCCGCCGAGGACGGAGAGATGCGCCATGCGGACGCGTTTGCCGCCGCCTTCCTCGATGAGGGACAGTGCCTTCTTTTTCTCCGCGTCGCCGGGCCAACGGGCCTCGACATCCCCCTCCAGGAAACGCTTGTTGATCTCGTAGATGATCTGGAGATGCCGTGGCAGGACGCGCTCAAAGAGCGCGACACTCCAGGTTTCGAGCGCCTCCGGCAAGAGGGTATGATTGGTGTAGGAAAAGGTTTTCTGGCAGATGTTCCATGCATGCGTCCACTCGAGGCTCTCCTCGTCCACAAGGATGCGCATGAGTTCGGGAATGGCGACGGCGGGATGCGTGTCGTTGAGCTGGATGGCGGCCTTGGAGGGAAACTCGCTCCACGGCAGGTTGTAGCCTCCTTTGAAACGGCGCACGATGTCCGCCAGCGAGCACGCAACGAAAAAGTACTGCTGCACGAGTCGCAATTCCTTGCCGGACTCGGTGGCGTCGTTCGGGTAGAGCACCTTGGAGACGGTTTCCGCGATGGCTTTCTCCCGCAACGCCTCGACGTAGCTGCCTTCGTTGAAGACCTTGAAGTTGAAGTCCTCGTCCGCCTGCGCCTGCCAGAGGCGCAGCACGTTCACGGTGCTGCTATCGTAGCCGACGATGGGAATGTCCCACGGCAGGCCGAGGAGGCATTTCGTTTCCACCCATTCGTGGCGTGGCTGGCCGAACTCGTCGAATTTCTGGATGACCTTGCCGTAGAGATGCACGGTCTGGCGGTAGGACGGGCGGGCGATCTTCCACGGGCTGCCATCGCGCTGCCAGGCGTCTGGATGCTCGACCTGACGGCCATTAATGAACTGCTGCCGGAACAGGCCGAACTCGTAGTCAATGCCATAGCCGATGGCCGGAAGATCCAGCGTGCTGAGGGAGTCCATGAAGCACGCGGCGAGGCGGCCCAAACCGCCATTGCCAAGGCCCATGTCCGGCTCCTGCTGGAGGAGCACATCGAGATCCTTGCCCATCTCGGCGAGCGCCTGCTTCGTGACGTCATAAAGCCCCGCGTTGCGCAGGTTGTTTTCCAGCAGGCGACCCATGAGGTACTCCAGCGAGAGGTAATGCACACGCCGCACGCCCTGCGCACGATGATGACGGCGCGACTGCGTGGCGCGCTCCATCACGCGATCACGAACTGACAGTGAGGTGGCAACAAACCAGTCGTTCGCGCTGGCCGTTTCGACATAGGCGCCCAGAGTGAAGCGGATGTGGTTGGTGATCGAAAGCTTGAAACTCTCGGGGGTGTTGAGAACGGCGCAGTTGGCGGGGGTTTCCATGATCAATTCGGCGGGAAAATCGGTTTTTGGGGGAGAGGCATCACCACACGAGCCACTTGGGTGGTTCGCATGATGCGACGAGCAGGGTAATTTCGCCTTTGGGCGGTTTGGACTGAAAGTGATTTAGCAGGATGCTTGCCGGACCCCGCCTGAATTCCTCAAACTTTTTCGTCAGCTCCCGGGCGACCACGATCCGCCGCTGCGCATCGGCCTGGGTGAGGATCTCCAGGGTGTCCACGAGGCGGTAGGGGCTTTCGAAATAAACGCTGGTGCAGTCGCGCTGTAGTGCGGCGGTCAATTCCGTGGTGCGAGCGCCCTTTTTGTGCGGGAGAAAACCACCAAAGTAAAACGGCGTGGTTGGGAGCCCCGACGCGGCCAGCGCCGCCATCACGGCGCTGGGGCCGGGCACACTCTCGACGTGAAGTTGCGCAGCCACAGTTGCCGCCACGAGGCGCTGGCCCGGATCCGAGATCGTGGGCATGCCGGCATCCGAAATGAGCGCCACACTCCCCCCCTGACGGATGTGCTCGATAAGCTGGGGGATGCGTTGCGCCTCGTTGTGCTCGTTGAGGCTGGCCAGTCGCGCATGAATGCCGTGATGTTTCAGCAGCATGCCGGAGTGCCGCGTGTCCTCACATGCAACCAGATCGGCGCTGCGCAGTGTGTCGAGCGCGCGCTGCGTGATGTCGCGCAGGTTGCCGATCGGCGTGGCGACGAGATGCAGGCCGGGAGGAATGCGGCCCAGCGATTCCACACAGGCAAAATCATCATCGTGGCTCTCCTCCGAGCCCCCCTGCGCTTCTTCCTCCGTCTGCATGCAAAAACGGCCGTTCACCAGCCCTCACTAATATCGTTGGCCAGATTGGCCGCGAGCCGCTGGGCGGCGTCCTCGAGCAACTGAGTTTCAGAAAGCTGCAAATTGGAGTCGAGGATGATGTACGAATCCGCGGCGGCACTGCCGTTGTGCAACGCCGTGCCGGATGCCGTGTCCCGGATGGTGTAGCTGCTGCTCAACGAGGCAAGAATCTGGGAGGTGCGCAGGATGTTGTTGCGGTCGGAGCGGAACTGGGAGCGGTTGATGCGCATGATTTTTCCCTCCAGCACGGCCTCGGCCTCGTTGCGTGGCACAATCTGGTAGGAGCCATGCATCTGGAGCTGCTTGATGATCGCGTTGGTCAGCAGCACACCAAGGCGCGGCTCCAATGTGAGATTTTCAAACGTGGGCACCGCCAGCTTGGTGATCTGACGAAGGTGGGCGGGCTTCTGACCGCCGAGGGTGTATCCGGCACAGCCGGAAAGCAGCAGGCAAAGCGGAGCCAGGAGCAGGAGAAAGCGTTTCATCCAGGAGTGAAATGACAGGTGACTGCCAGCATATGGCGCGCTGGCCTCTCCACGCAAGAATTATGACGTGGGCTTCGTCGTGTCGGGAGGAGGCGGCACGGGAGGTTTCGCACCACCTGGCGACGAAGGTTCTGGCGGAACCGGAGGTTTGGCGCTGCCAGGTGCGGGTTGCGGGGGCATCGGCAACAAGGCGGGTTTCTCCGTTTCCGGCACGGGCGGCAGCAATGATCCGGCACCAGGAGCCGTCGCTCCCGGGCGCAACGGCAAGGTGGGCTCCTGCAGCGGGATGGGCATGAACCCATCATTGCCAGTGCGCATCTTGGGTTTCTGGCTCAGACGGGCCAGTTCGGGAGCCAGCGGCCCCACGTAATCGTCCCGCGATTTGAGGTTCTGCGCAGTCAACGCCGTGTAGTCCTGTCCCGGTCCACGCCGCGCCTCTGCCACACCGTCAGGGTCCTGGGCTGCCAGTTCCCCAAGCAAGGTCCGCGCCTCGGCAGACACCTCGGGAGAGCCGAACTTGAGCGCCTCATTGAGATAGATGGCCGCCGCCTTGGTCTTGCCTATGCGTTTGTAGAATTTTGCCACCGCCAGGGACTGGTTGGCTTCAGCCGAGTTCACCTGCTGCAGGATCATCTCCGTCTCCTGCTTGCGCTCTCCCGAGGGATTCGTGGCAAGATAGGTGCGGAGCGCATCACGCGCAGCAAGAGTGTTCGAAACGTCTTCACTGCGTTGAGCTGCGATATTGCTGATGGAGCCAATTCGGAACTGCGCCTCCGAAGCCTGCGAAGTGCCGGGATAATTTTCCACGACTTTCTGGTAGGCTGCGACCGCCTTGCTCTTCTCCTCCATGTCCTGGTGGATTTCCGCGATGCTGAACTGTGCCAGCGGTGCGTACTTGCCATAGGGGGCATTCTTGATGATCTGCTCGTAGAACTCGATCACATCGCTGGAGTTCATTTTCATCGGCACAACAAGCATGCGGGTCTGCTTCCGTCCGCCCTTGGCCTCCTCGGCAATTTCATACTGCAGTCCTACCGCCTCGGTGAAGTGCGGGCTGTTGCGATGGTCATGGATGAAATTTTGCAGCGCCTCGAACGCCTCGTCCATCTTGCCCGTGTGGCGGATGATGACCGCGTTCTGGAAGGATGCCTCCGACGCGCTGGGGGTGAAGGGATAGCGCTTCACGATCGCCTGGTACAAAGTCTGTGCCTTGCTGATCTTTCCGGCGTTGTGCGCCAGACGCGCTTCCGCCAGCAGCGTCGCTGCCTCAATCTCCTGAGCGCTTCGTTCGCCAGCCGACGGCACCACCCTGTCCTTGTTCTTCCCGAAGATGAAGTCCAGGAAAGCAAAGGATGGAGTCGCAAGCGCGAGGAACGCAGCAGCACAGGCCAGCACCAATGGCAGGCGGGTGGAGAGGGGGGGAATCATCGGTCCGATAGTATGTTCTTGTTAACCTTGCGTCAAGGTTCCAGCACGCCCCTTTCGTGGGGGTCGCACAGTTGTTGTTTTGGCCGGATTTCCGGTCTATGACGAGCGATGCGCCTACCGGTTCTGCTCGTTATATTGTTTCCCGTTCTGAGCTGTTGCCAGAGCACCTCAAAACCTCCACAAGGCTTTCAGGTGGTGCGCAACCTCGATTACGTCGGCAAAGGCAACCCGCGCCAGATGCTGGACCTTTATCTACCTGAGACCAAGACCACCAAGCCACGTCCGTTGGTCGTTTATATCCACGGTGGCGGCTGGGAAGAGGGCAGCAAGGACGACACGGGCGCGCTTTTGGACCTCATCAAAGATCGAGACTACGCTGGAGCCAGCATCAACTACCGCCTCACCAACGAGGCTATCTGGCCTGCGCAGATCCATGACTGCAAGGCCGCCATCCGAGCCCTGCGTGCTCATGCGGCGGAAAACCAGATCGATCCCGACAAGATCGCCGTCTTCGGCATCTCCGCTGGCGGGCATCTCGTCAGCATCCTCGGCGTCAGCGGCGATGTGAAGGAACTGGAGGGCGATCTTGGCCCAAATCTCACGCAAAGCAGCCGCGTCACCTGCGTGCTCGACTTCTGCGGTCCATCGAACTTCCTCACCTTCGCTGGCGAGGGCACCATCATCAATGTGGACGATCCCAAAACTGGCCTCTCCAAGCTCATCGGCGGCACCGTCAAAGAAAAGCCCGATGTCGCGAAGAATGCCTCGCCCGTGAACTACATCACCAGCGATGACGCACCCTTCCTCATCATCCACGGCGACAAGGACAACATCGTCCGCTATGCGCAGGCCACCGAATTCCACGATGCGCTCAAAAAGGCAAAGATTCCCGCCACGCTGGTTACCGGCACCGATGGCGGGCACGTCTTCTTCAGCGCCCCGCTCTTTGAGCGCATGCGCGCTTTCCTCGACCGCCATCTGCTCGGCAAAGACATCCAAGTCCCTGAAGGAGCCGTTCCTTCCAAGTAAAGCAACCGTCCCGGTTGCTGCTTGCCATTCACCAAGAACGAGGAACTAAGAACCAAGAACCTTTTTTGATGACCGATTCCGAAATCCAGTCCGCCATTCTCGACATGGGCCGCCGCGCCCGTGCCGCCTCCTACGCGCTCGTCAAACTCACCACGGAACAGAAAAACGCCATCCTGCATGCGATGGCCGATGAACTCGTCGCTCGTCAGGACACCATCCTCGCCGCCAACGCCCTCGATTTGTCTCGCGCTGAACAAAACGGCCTCAGCAAGGCCATGATCGACCGCCTCACGCTCGATCCGAAACGCTTGAAGGCTGTCGCCGATGCCGTTCGCGAAGTCGCCACCCTGCCCGATCCCGTCGGCGAGTTGCTGAGCGAATGGACCCGCCCCAACGGCCTTCACATTCGCAAAATGCGCGTCCCTATCGGCGTCATTGGCATCATTTTTGAATCACGGCCGAATGTGACCACCGACGCCGCATCGCTTTGCTTCAAAACCGGCAACGCCACCATCCTCCGCGGCGGCAGCGAGGCCATCGACAGCAACCGCGCCCTCGCCGCCGCCTTGCAGGCCGGAGGCGAACGCGCCGGACTGCCCGCCGACAGCATCCAACTCATCCCCTTCACCGACCGCGCCAGCGTCGAGCACATGGCGAAGATGGATCAATACCTCGACCTCATCATTCCGCGCGGCGGCAAAGGCTTGATCGAAAAAGTCGTCGCCACCGCCCGCATGCCCGTCATCAAGCACTACGACGGCGTCTGCCATGTCTATGTCCACGCCGACGCCGATCAGGCCATGGCCGCCGACATCATCGTGAACTCCAAGTGCCAGAAGCCCGGCGTCTGCAACGCCCTCGAAACCATTCTCGTCCATCGCGACATCGCCGCTGCGTTCTACCCGCTCATCGGCAAACGTCTCGCCGAGGCCAAAGTCGAAGTGCGTGGAGACGTCACCGCCTTGCAGCACCTCGGCGTGCCCGCCAAAGCCGCCACCGAGGAAGACTGGAGCACCGAATACCTCGATCTGATCCTCTCCACCAAAACGGTGAACGGCTTGGACGAAGCCATCGCTCACATCAACCGTTACGGCTCTCATCACACCGACAGCATCATCACCAAGGACCGCACTGCCGCCGAACGCTTCCAGCACGAGGTGGACAGCGCCGTCGTCCTCCATAACGCCAGCACCCGCTTCAACGACGGCGGCGAATTCGGCTTCGGCGCCGAAATTGGCATCTCCACCGACAAACTCCACGCCCGCGGCCCCATGGGCCTCGCCGAGTTGTGCAGCTACAAGTATCTTGTCGATGGCAACGGGCAGACGCGCGGGTAATCCGCCCACCGCCAGGTGATCCTCCTCGTCCTCCTACTCGAACTCGTCCTCCATGTTTGGAGCGGAGTGCGGACACTATTGTCCGCTTCAACGGTAGGGTCAGCGGCCCGGTGAGGGCGCCCTCTTGCAGCTTGAGCAAATACTCCAAAGTGTTCATGCCCAGCGATAAGCTTGCCGAACAAGTGTTTGAAGATGAGAACCGCCACTTCCAGCTCACGACGCCTCACGCGGTGGTTGCGAGCAAGCAATGCCCCATCAGAATTGCCCAACATCATCCGGGCCTCCCGACTCCCATGATCTATCCACTTCAAATCTCGCTAGCGTCACCACCTCCCGGATCGTTTGAGTTCACGCCCGAAGGCTACGCAAAAGCTTCCTACTGGACGCCCGAAAACAGTTTCACTTACGATGACTTCTGGCAGCCACGGTTTTCCCACATATCCCAATCGGAGTATGAGGCCGAACTGGCCGAATTTAGGACCCGGAATGCCGCAAAGCTTGAGATCGTGAACGGCCACTATGGCGACGGATCGCTGCGAACTCTCTTTCCCGACCGTTGGCGCTTAGCTTACGCAAGCGATAAGGCATCCAGCATCGTTGATGGCAAAAAAGTGCCCCTTTATAGCCAACTGAAACGCACACTCTTCTTCAAATCAGTCATTCTTGGCTACGGAGAGGGGCCTATTCACAAAGCCGCTCCCAGCAAGGAAGTGGCGATGTTCATCAAAGAGCATTGCGCGTCCTCCGCTCGATTGAAAGCTATCGCATTGAGAGCCTATGAATCGGTGGCGAACACTGGAGGACATGGGACATGGACTTCGGCAAGTCCTCCAATTTTCCTGTGTTTGGCCGCTGCCAAATCCTCTCTGGACGCCATGGCGGCTGTACTATGGGCGCTCGTGAAGCACGAGCTTCCCAAGAAACCCAACCGAAAAACCAAGGCATTAGAACTGTTTTTCCCAAGTATGTTTGATCTCCTCAACAAGTTGCGTGGGGAAAATCATTCGTTCCAAGATCAGCTTGAGAAGCTGTATAAAAGTTCTTGGTATCGCAAGCTTCAGGATGCGCGGGACAAGGTCATTCATCGTTCAGCGAGCCCCGTCATTCACGACAAATTCGGAGCTGGCTTCGATTTCGATCTCGGACTGTTCAAGGAGATGCGAGCTAACAAGCTCAATGTAGGAAAGCCTAGAGTTGGAATGGAGAAGAACACGAAGAGGATTCATCTCGACAAGATCATGAAGGGATTTGTGACCGGTTTAGAAAAATGGGAAAAACAGGCTGCACGTAAGCTTCACAAGCCGTGGTTTCCATCATTTAACACTGACGGAATCCTAATGGGCATCGAATTTAACGACAACAACTTGCTGAGAGACGGATCAGGGCCTGCCCACATTATCACCTCTCATGCTAAGGGAGGTGGCTCCAAGTTTCAGTTCGTCGGACTCCATCCGTTCAAGAGACCATCATAGCCATCAGCGAAAGCGTTACCGTAAAAATGTCTCCCCCCAGTACCCGGCCACTAGGCGCGCCCAGCGCTCTGTCATGCGTGGTGATGGAGCGTTTTGCGGAAGGCATCAGCACGGCCGATCCGCGGATTGTCTTTGTCCGGTGTCGAGTGTCTGCGGCAGTCGATTCTTCGATTATTACACCCTGACTCTCTCAATTCGGCCTCAGCGTCACCGAATTCGAGTCCTGCACCCTCCATCCGGCCGGTGTGCGTGTCATGGCCTCGAATTGCACGGCCCAGTCACGTATCGTGTTCACTGCGTGGCCGTAGGGCTGGAAGTCCCGGGTGTTGATGAAGGTCAGCTTGTCCTGCTCGTTGTCGGCGAACTGGAAGTAGGCACGGCCAGTTTTGGAGACGAGCACCTTGCCCTCGATGGCGATGTTTCCCTTCGTGAAAAGCCGCCCCAGCGTGGCAAAGGGCGTGACAGCAAACTTCATCACAGTCATCACCACATTGCCCTTCGGACTGGTGGGATGGAGTTCGATGAGGGCGAGTTGCAACGTCAAGGTGTCGGCACCTGGCTGGCTTACGAGTCGGTAGAATGGTCGCGGTGAACGGCAGAAGGCATTCACAAATTCCTCACGCAATCGCATCGCAATGGCGACTTCCTGCCGCTGCACTCCCCACACCACCTCCTGCGAGGGCAGCGTCTTGCTCATCGGCCTTAGATACGCCAGCGTCACAGGAGCAATGTAGAGCTTCCGTTTCTGCAAACCATCCGCCAGCACTCGCTGGTCTGGTGTTGTCCACACCTTCTGAAATGGCAGATGTTCCCCGCCATTCCGCGCCAGCCACGGCTGCTCAAAGAATGGCGACGGCTGCACCAGCCCCGCCTTGAACAGGCGGTTCGATGAACTGCACGCGGACAGCGTCGTCAGGAACAGCATCGCGATGAAAAAATGCGGGGAACGCATGGCGGGAGCGCGTTGACAAAGACACAGCACGGGCAATTTCCAATTTCCAATTTCAATTTTCCTCCGTTCAATCAGGTCACATGCCAGCCACCGTCCATCTCGTCATCCCATGCTACCAGGAGAGCGGACGCATCGGCCCGTTCCTCGCCGAATTGTGCGAGGTGACACATGCACTCGGAGGCGTGACGATCCGCATCGTCGAGGATGGCTCGGACGACCCGGAAACGGATCGCATGCGCGCCATCATCGCGCCTCTACGTGAGAGGCACCCGCATCTGCTGGAGCCATTGTTCATGCCCGACAACCTTGGCAAAGGCGGTGCGGTTTACACCGGTTGGAACATGGAAAAGGAGGCTGACTGGCTCGGCTTCGTCGATGCCGACGGCTCCTGCTCCGCCACCGAGGTCGTGCATCTCATCGACCGCGCCCGTGAACAACTCACGCCTCATACCGCGCTGTTTGCCTCCCGTCTCGGACAATTCAATCGCCACGTGCATCGGCAGATCAAACGACGCCTGATCGGCCACGTCTTCGCCTCGCTCGTCTCCACGCTGCTCAGCATCCGCATTCATGACAGCCAGTGCGGCCTCAAACTGGTGCCACGCGCGGCGTACGAGCGCATCGCCCCGTTTCTAGTCATCCACGGTTTCGCTTTCGATGTGGAGCTGATGGTTTCGCTTCATGACGTCGGCATCCCTTTTCTCGAGGTGCCCATTGAATGGTTTGAAGTGCCCGGCGGCCATGTGCATCTCATCCGCGACGCCTACCGCATGGCGCGTGACGTCTGGCGCATTCGTCAGGGGCGTCGACGTCTGACGAAGTAAATGACTCCATCCGGGATGGAGCAACGATGCGGTTTACTTCCGGCGCGTGTCATGCCAGAATTCGCGTCGTCATGAACAGCCGAGTCATACTCCTGCTGCTGGGAACAATCGCCGTTCTTCTCATTGCCGGAGGAATGCTTCTGCGATCTCACTTGTCGCCACCGCCAAAGATCGCGACGCCTGATAATCCCAAGACTGTTCACATCGAAACAGCTCGTTTCGAAGCTGCACCCAAAGTTGCACCCACGGTTCCACCAGCGCCAGTTTTGCCAAGCGCACCTTCCCCGCCGCACCGCCGAAGCGTGGCAAGCCACCAGCACAGGATCCTGCGGCGCGTGCGGCATTGAGCCTTGTGGGCACGGATTCGACGGCGGAACTCGTGTGGCTGGATGCGATCAACAATCCACGCCTGCCCGCTCAGGAACGGCAGGATTTGATCGAGGATCTGAACGAAGACGGCTTCTCCAACAAGAAACAGCCCACACGCGTCGATCTGCCACTGATCAAGGCCCGACTCGCGCTCATCGACCGTCTGGCACCCGATGCGATGGACAAAACGAATGCGGAAGCCTTTGCCGAGGCACGCAAAGATCTGATCAACATGCTGACCCGGCTGGACCAGTGATCACTTCCCCATCACCCGCTTCAGTGACTTGTCATTGGAAGAATCCGTTGCCTCGTCCAGCGATTGCATTCTTATCACGCCGTGTCACCAGACCCCGACAATCCTGAAATCTCGCAAGAGCCCGCCAACGGCAGTGCTGCGAAAAGCAAAGGCTGGCAGCCTCCCGCGCCAGAACAGCTCCAACGCCTGTTGCCGCAATACGCGATCACCGCGCTGCTCGGCCGTGGCGGCATGGGCGCCGTTTACAAGGGCACCCAGATCAATCTGGACCGCGCCGTGGCCATCAAAATCCTGCCCCCTGGCCTCGATGATCGCGATGAGGATGCGAATTATGCCGAGCGCTTCAAAAACGAGGCGCGTGCCATGGCGAAGCTCAGTCACCCGGGCATCGTCGCAGTTTATGATTTCGGGGAGACGGCGGACGGTCTGCTCTACATCGTCATGGAATTCATAGAAGGGACGGATGTGTCGCGCATGGTGGCCAGGCAGGGCCGCCTGCATTCCGACCATGCGCTGTCGATCACCGCCCATGTCTGTGATGCGTTGCAATACGCGCACGAGCGCGGCATCATCCACCGCGACATCAAACCGGCAAACATCATGGTCGGCTATGACGGAGTGGTGAAAGTGGCTGACTTTGGCCTGGCCAAAATCAGCCAGGGCGGCGAATCCGGCCTCACCCGCAGCGGCATGACACTGGGCACGCTGCACTACATGGCCCCCGAGGCGCTGATGCTGGGCGCTGCCGTGGACCATCGGGCCGACCTGTATGCCGTGGGCGTGATGCTCTACTACATGCTCACCGGCAGCCTGCCCCAAGGCATGTTTGCGATGCCTTCACAACAAATTCCAGGCGTCGATCCACGGTTTGATGACATCATCGTCCGGGCACTGCGCAACGACCGCGAACTGCGCTACCCAAGCGCAGCCGCCCTGCGCGCCGATCTGGACAGCATCCTGACACAGCCGGTATTGAAGGTGAATGCCGATGATGAAAACGCGCCCGCCGCTTTGCCGACAGATGCCAGGCCACAGAAGCCTGCAGGAGAAGAAAGCCAAGACGAGGAAGACATCGATGACGAAGAGTATCTGCAGGAGATCGAAGTTGTTCGCAAAACCAACGCCCCGTTGTTGTGGGCGGTAATGCTTTTGATCGGCGGATTGTCAGCCTGGATGGCGATGGAACGAAACCACGTCAGCTCTCCCGCCACTTCAAACCAGCAAGCTCCTGCACCAACAGCGCCATCCGAGCCTCCTCCAGTGTCAGCTTCTCCGCAGTTGGGATCAGAAAAAACACCGCTCGCTCCCCAACCCGTGACTGTTGCTCAGGCCAAGGAACCCCAGCCAGTCGTGCCGGAACCTGTTTCTCTACCTGGCGCGACCATGGCCAAACCCGTCGAAAAGCCGGAGCCGCCAGCCCCGGCTACGATGGCTCCAGTCACCTCCCCCGTCGTATCCATTGTCCCTGTCACTCCGGTCGTTTCCAAACCGACAATCACGCCGCTCTCACGCCGGGTGCGAACTCAATCATTGACGATTCCCAACGACGCCCTGTCCTTCAAGACCTCCCGCTACAAGTTTTTCCGTGAATCGCTCGCCTGGAACGATGCAAAACGACGGGCTGAGGCCATGGGAGGACATCTGGCCACGATCACCAGCGCCGAGGAACAACGGTGGCTGCAACGTTCGATGCCGTCCGGAATCAAGGCAGTGACTCTGGGCGGTGAACTCGCCCCCAATGGCAAATGGCGCTGGATCACCGGCGAACCCTGGGTTTTCACCGCCTGGGCAAAAAAATCGGATGGCACCGGCGAACCCAACGGTGCCGGCGCCAATGCCAAGCTGGAATACATGACCTACTTTTACGGACCTGACGGCGGCTGGAATGATATGTTTGAAGACGAAGGGTTGAAACTCAATCAATCCATCCGCGCCTTCCTCGTGGAGTGGGACAACTCAGCCCCACTGAACCTCAATGACGCCCAAGTCACGGCGCTGGACGATGCCTTTGCCGCCGCCTACGAGAAACAGGCCGCCCAGCCATGGATTGAGGACATGACCACTCTGCGCGGCCAATATGTGCAGGCTTTGGAACGCAGGCGGGATGAATTGCAGCAGGCCGGCCAGAGTCAGTCTGTCAGCATCTTGGAAAATGAAATCGCCGTGATGCGTTCCGGCCAGGACATTCCCGCTGATGGCACCGCTGATCACGCATTGCTCCGTGACCTCCGGAGAACTTTTCGCGACAATGCCAAACGACACCTGGCGGAACGCGAGAAACGCACAGCGCCGCTGTATGACAGCTACGCCAGGGCGCTGCAGACACATGAAGCCGAACTGCTTCGCGACAATAAAAAGGATGCGGCGGCTGCCATCAAGGCGCTGCGTGAAGCTGTGCAAAAGCGGCAGATCATTCCGCTGGCCTCCCCCTCCTTGAGCCTGGCCAGTTCAGTAATCATGCCAGCCACCGTTCCCATACGGACGAAAAACGTTTTCGTCTGGACAGACCTGCGCGGCCAGGAAATCCTCGCGGACTTTGTGGCGGTCGAAAACGATACGTTGGTCATGCGGCTGCAAAGCCAGGCCACCGCCCGCATGCCGTTGAACACGCTCTCGACGGAAAGCAGGCAACTCGCACAGGATCTGCAAAAAATGCCGGGGCAGCCGGACTGGCTGCCGCTGGTAGAAGGCAATTCACTGGTCGGCTGGAAAGGTGACGTCACAGGCTACCAGATCGTCAATGGCGTGCTGACCAGCACGCTCAGCGGCGGCGATCTGATCTCGGACAAAGAATACGGCAGCTTCCATCTGAAGTTCGACCTCCGCCTCTCATCGGGAGCCAACAACGGCATTGGTGTCTGGTGCGCGGAGGACAAAGGAGCTTTCAAATATCTCTCTCACACCGGTTTTGAGATCCAACTGCTGGACAACAATGCTCAGCAGTATGCAAACATCGAACGCTGGCAGCAGCATGCTTCCATTTTCGGCATGCAGGGTCCGGTTCGTAAAGTGACGGTGACGGCAGGCCATTGGTCAAGTCATGAGATAATCGTCCAGAACGACCGGATCACTGTCATTATTGATGGTTCCACCGTGCAGGATGCCGAACTCGCCCGATTGAAAGCACAAGACAATTCTCGCCCACTACTTGACCTGTCCAAACGCCGCGGCCATCTGGTCCTCTGCGGCAGACAGGGACCGGTGGAGTTCCGCAACATGCGCATCAAGGAATTGTAGCGGTCACTTCCCCAGCACTTCCTTCAGCACCTCGATGCAGCGTTCGTTCTGCGGCATGGTGCCGATGGAGATGCGAACCCATTCGGGGAGCTTGTAGGCGGCCATGGCGCGGACGATGACACCTTTGTCCATCATCGCTTTGAAGACGGCGTTGCCATCGCCGACTTTGACGAGGACGAAGTTGGCATAGCTCGGCACGAACTCGAGTCCCATCGCGGCGAACTGGCTTTGCAGATAGTCACGGCCCTCATCCGTGATGCGCTTGGTCTTGTTCTGATGCTCTTCATCGAGCAAACCGGCCAGCGCACCGGCCTGGGCGACGGCGTTGAGGTTGAACGGCTGCCGTGTGCGTTGCAGCACGTCGATCAATTCCTTGTTCGCGATGCCGTAACCGACACGCGTGCCGGCGAGGCCCTGAATCTTCGAGAAGGTGCGCAGCACGACCACGTTGCGGCCTTCGCGGACGTATTTGAGCGTGTCCGGCGGATTGTCGAGGAACTCGTAGTAGGCCTCGTCGAACACGACGACGACGTGATCGGGTACCTTCGCCATGAAACGGTCGATCTGCTCCTGGGTGACGAGCGTCCCTGTTGGATTGTTCGGATTGGCGATGAAGACCTCCTTCGTCTTTGGCGTGATCGCAGCGGCCATCGCGTCTAGATCGTGCACATAGCCGGGATCAGGCACTTCGATGGTGTCCGCGCCAAAGACCTTCGCCATGAGCTTGTACACGAGGAACGCGTGCTCGGCGGTGATGATGTTGTCACCGGGTTTCAGAAACGCGTGGCCGATGAACTCGATGATCTCGTTGCTGCCGCTGCCGACGATGATGTTGCCCATTTCGAGGCCAAACTTCGCGGCGAGCGCGTTGCGCAGCTTCCACGACGCACCATCGGGATAGATGTGCACTTCCTTCACGGCCTCCTGCATCGCCGCGATGGCCTTCGGGCTCGGACCGAGCGGATTTTCGTTCGACGCCAGCTTGATGATGTCCTCTGGCTGCAGTCCGCGCTCACGTGCCACGTCCTCGATGGGTTTTCCAGGTTCGTAGGCGACGAGATCTTTAAGCTGCGGGTTGGCGTAGTTCCAGATGGACATGGTTGGAGGCTTGGGTCCTTTTCTTGGACTGGGATGGCCCGGATGGCAAGCACAGGTGAAATGCTTTGTTTTCATGCTCTGTTTTGATCCATGACCTACGAACGTCTGGTGAAACTGCTGGGGGCGTTGTTTCTGCTCTGGTGGTTGGTGCTGGCCATCCGCCCGTTTGATCGCGAGGACTGGATGACGGAAAATGCGCTGCTGCTGGTGGCACTGCCGCTTTTCATCATCAGCTACCGCAATCATCTCTTCTCCCGACTTTCCTGGGGGCTGATCTTTGTCTTCCTGTGCCTGCACGAAGTCGGCGCACATTATACCTATGCCAAAGTGCCCTACGATGCCTGGTGCCATTCGCTCACCGGTCATACTTTCAACGAGTTCTTCGGCTGGCAGCGCAATCATTTCGACCGCCTCATCCACTTTACTTATGGGTTGTTGCTGGCCTATCCATTTCGCGAGGTTTTTCTGCGCATCGCCAAAGCCCGCGGGTTCTGGGGCTACTTCCTGCCACTGGACCTGACGATGTCGTCTTCGATGTTGTTTGAATTGATCGAATGGCAGGCGAGCGAAGTTCTCGGCGGGGACCTGGGCCAGGCCTACCTGGGCACGCAGGGCGACATTTGGGACGCGCACAAGGACATGGCGCTGGCCTCGCTGGGCGCGCTGACCGCCATGCTCGTCACCGCCGTGGTGAACCTGCGCTGCCAGCGTGATTTTGCACGCCAGTGGTCGGAAAGCTGGCGCGTGAAGGCGGAAGGCGATAGGTTCGGCAAGACAACCCGCGAATCATGATTTCCCCCGCCATCGACTCCGCCGAACTTCTGCAGTCACTCGCCACCGCGCTCGGGCTGGGGCTGCTGGTTGGACTCCAGCGCGAGTGGGAGCAGAACCCCGTCGCGGGCATCCGCACCTTTGCGCTGGTGTCGCTGTTCGGCGCACTCTGCGGCATCATGGGCATCGCCTACAGCGGCTGGGTGATCGCCTCCGCCTTCATCGCCTTCGCCAGCATGGTGATCCTGGGCAACGTCTCCCGGCTGCGTGACAAACAGCCGGACACTGGTCTCACCACCGAGATGGCGCTGCTGGTGATGTTTGCCGTGGGCGTGATCACCGTGCACGGCCATCGCATGCTCGCCGTGGTCACGGCCGGCACGGTCATGGTACTGCTGCAAAGCAAGAAGCGCCTGCATGGGATGGTGCGTCGTATTGGCGAGGATGACCTGCGCGAAATCTCCCGCCTGGTGCTCGCCGCCCTGGTCATCCTGCCCGCGCTGCCGAACCGCGAAATGGGTTACCTCGGCGTGCTCAATCCCTTTGCCATCTGGCTCATGGTGGTGCTCATCGTCGGGATCAGCCTCGCGGCCTACCTCGCGCAGAAGTTTCTCGGGGGTGCGAAGGGTGTCGCGCTTGCCGGACTCTTCGGCGGCCTGATCTCCAGCACCGCCACCACTGCCAGCCTTGCCCGCCGCAGCCATGATCGCGGTGCCTGCGGCATCAGTCTTGCCGCCATCGCGCTGATCGCCTCCGCCATCGTCTTTGTGCGTGTGATGGCGGAGGTGTCCATCGCCGCGCCGGCGCATGGGAAGGCCATGCTGCCGCCGCTGCTGGCCATGATGTTCTGGTTCGGCCTCGTGGCCGCAATCACGCATCGCATCGCCGAAAAAAAGGGCACCCATGTCACGGACGAGTCACCGCCCTCCGAACTCAAGAGCGCCGTGCTCTTCGGCCTGCTCTACGCCGTGGTGCTCGTGGTCGTCGCCGCGGCCCGCCAGCATTACGGTCATTCCGGCCTCTACCTCGCCGCCGCGCTGTCCGGTCTCACCGACATGGACGCCATCACGCTCTCCACCTCACGCCTCGTCAGCACCGCGCATCTGGAGCCCGGCACCGCGTGGCGCATGATCCTCGTCGGCGGAATGGCCAACATAGTGTTCAAGATGAGCCTCGCCTCCGTGCTGGGCGTGCGAGCCTTCCTCAAGCCCGTCCTGATGGGGATGGGAGCCGCGCTGCTCGGTGGCGTGGCGATTCTGATGCTGTGGCCGGCGTAGAACAGGATTGCCCTCCCGTTCGCCAGGGACGAGTTTTCCACGTTCACTCTTTGATCACGGTGAGTGTCAACTCGCCCTCATTGTTCCCATAGGCAGAGATGTAGTCATTTGCGAAGACAAAAAGCCTGCCTGTGCGCGGCGCATGGAATCGCATCCCATCACGAACGAGGAAGGCATCCTGCGGCAGTTTTTTGCCATCATACGGACCGATGTGTCCGACCAGAGAGAAAAAATTGGCCCGTCTGTCGTGCATGGGTGAAAAGCGCAGTCCAGGCCGGAGAGGACACATGAGAAGATTGAGCAGAGGACAACGCGGACCGGCTTCATCACAGCCGACAAACCAGTCCGTCCACCGGCCGCTGACCTCGAAGCGATAGTCTGCTCCTTGCCTGAGCGTGATGCCGGTGTCGTTGCACAGGGTGCGTGCTGCGACCTTGCATTCGTGCGCAATGTGCTTCACGGGCTCCTGCCGCGTCAATGCAGGCACATCATGCGTGGTGCAACTGGCAAGGAAAGTACAAAGCATCGCCAGCAGCACACAGGTGTGGCACACACGGCGGGCGGAAGAGCTTTCATGAAGTGGCACGGCTGGCAATGTTTTAGCGATGTCTTGGACCTGTGGAGACGCGCAGCGCAGAGGTCTTGGCCGGAACCGGCATCGCAACGGCTTTCTTGCTCAGTTCTGCCGCTTCCTTGCACAGGTCGCTTTCATTCTTCGGCCCCACACCAATCACGCCAGCCAGACGCCCCAAGAAGCCCTTTCGTGGATAGCACTTCTCATAGTCTTTTTTGATGGGAGACATGCCGAGCTGCCATTGCTCAACGAGGAGCATGTTGAAGAACAACTGGTCGTAGGCATCACCACGCTGCTGCTCGCCGCTGAACCGGCCCTCCCTGATCTCCGCCCGGTGACGTCCCCTCACCTCCTCCCTTCTCACAGGGCTGATCACGGAGCGGTAGTAACTGCGCTCGCCGTCATAGTAATCTCTCGGCATGCCTTTGGATGCCTCCTCCTCTGTGATGGCCTCCTCGCTAGCCGCCGGACCGGCGTGTGGAAAAGCCAGAGTGGTACCGCGAAGCGATTTCGCCTTTTCATAAGTCACCTCCAGCATGTCGCATGCTTTGAGAATGCCCGCGCCGAGGAATGGGTCCGGCGCCTGGCATTCACGCGGCTTTCCACCGTCTTTCTCCGGCTTTTCCCAAGGGCGCAACGCGGAGTACACCATTGCGGCATACACCGCCTCTGCCTTGCGCCAGGTACGCCATTCGCTCTCTGGAATCGTGTTTTTGTGATAGGCCAGCCAATGCGCGGCGGCAGCCGCAGCCTGCGGCGTGGCCGAGGATGTTCCACCCCCATCCAAATCGAGCGTGACAGGACGTTCCGTGTCTTTCTCCCCGCCGACGACCATCCACGGGATCGCTGGCGCATACGCAGAAATGGGATTGGCACGCAACTCGTTGTGACGGCGCTGCATGGGCGGGTCCGTTTTTTCGCGCTCGCCGTGCAGCGACGCATCAGTGAGCGATCTGCGAACTGCATCGCCTCCGTAGCTCCCACGCATCCAGTAATCCATGTCAAAAATCTTCCAAAAACGCGGCAGCCAGCGCACGCGATCCGTGAGCGCGTAGCTTGCCGTGCCGTTTCTGCCGGCCGTCACCCCGGCGACTCCCATCACACGCCGGAATGCGGCCGGGTAAACCGTTGAGGATGGCGGCGGCAGTGCGAGGAGACCGGTCATGCTGAGCCGGTTTACACGTCCGGGGATCAGCGGGAAACAGAAGTAATCCCCGGTGGCAGAAAACATCGCGGTGCCGCGGTCATACGCGGCGTTCACCGCGTCCGCCCACATTTGGGACGGGCTGCCGCCGTGGCTCATGGAAAGCACGTCACATTTCTTGACCCGACTGGCGTAATCGAGTCCATAGGCGAAATTGGCCGTCGAGAGAGAAAGCATTTCGGGAGCCACGCGCACGGTGACGATCTTCGCATCGGGCGCAGCTCCAAACTCCGTTCCAGAAGCATCACACCAGACCTTGCCCTTCGATCCCGGCTTCTCGACGAGCATCACCTTCCTGCCTGCCAGGATGCCGATGGCTCCCGTGCCATGTGAACCGAGGCTCTTTCCAGGCGTGGTGCGCCGCATCTGGCAGCCTTGGTCGCATACCGTAAATTCAGGGAGCAGTGCCTGAATCGCATCCCCCGCGAGTTCGTCCTCCACATGCGCCGGCCACGCGACATGGCGATCATCAAATCCATTGTCGAGGATGCCAATCTTGATGCGGCTTCCCGCATCGCCGCGCTCGGTGCGCACCATGTCACGGGCATGTGCGAGTTGTGAGTGCTTCTCATCCAGATGCCACACGGGGTCGAAAAATCCCTTCTTTTTCACCGAGGGCCACAGCGGATCTGGCAGCGCTCCCACCTGTGCCTTCGGCAGCTTGTGAATTGGCATCCGCCCCTCCTTTAGATGCTCTCCCTTCACTCCCGCGACGTCCTTGTTGAAGACAAGCCCCGGTTCAATCAACTGTGGATACACGCCCAATGCCTCGTGAGCCGCCTCCGCGATCTCCACCGCCATCGCGCGCACCCGTTTCCATGGGGGCAGCAGCCCTTTGATGACATCGCGATCATGGCGATCATCGCCATCATACCAGGCCACATACCACTGCACCGGCACGCCCTTGTCTGTCGTCGGTGCTTCAATGACATGTTTGAAGCGCCAGCCGGTGCTCAACACCTTGTGCTCACTGCTTGCCACGACACGAGCCTCCTCAGATGCCGGCAGAGCACACGGCACGCGGATAAATATCCGCTGCTCCATGCTGAGCGATTTTTTCACCAACGAGCATGAGCTCAGGAGCGCCGCTAAGACCAGCGCAATCGGCCAAAACTCGAGACTGGTGAAACGGCATGAGGAGAGTCGGTAAAAAATCTTCATTGGAATCAAAATGCGCGGTCATTTCACCCCCAGCGCTTTCAGCGCTTCTTTCTGATCGGTGGACCAAAACCAAAGCCGGTTTGGCGGCTCCACATTCCAGAAACCATGCAGGCCCACGTCCTTCCATTTGGACGTGCTGATGTCCACGCAATGCCTGGCAAACGCCCCCTCCGCAAGTGTCTTGGCCGTCACCGCCTTGCTTGTGCCCGTCTTCGCCTTGTAGGGCTGGCCCAGCTTCACACACATGCGAAACTCATAGCCCAGCAGAAAATTTTTACCGAACAGCTTCCAAACACCGGCTTTCTTCTTCCATGCGACGCGCGCCGCCTTGACCCCAAGGTCAAAATCTTGTCTGTGCGTGGGTAACGAACCATAGATCGGAAAGAACGCCGCCCAGCCCTCCTCCACCATCTGCAGATTGAAAGTGCGTCGATCGGGATGCGCGCGGTCCTTGGGCACCGTTTCCTTTTTCGAGTCAAACCAAGGCGTCAGGTAGGCAAGCATCCGTCCATAGGAGTCGATCACCTCACCGGTGGGCAGCACACCAAGCTGTCGTTTGATGCCACCCTTGTTCAGCCGGTTTTTCAGCATTTTCTCAAACGCATCATGCGCCCTGTTTGCGGCGTCGATTTGCTGCTTGCCAGCGGTCGCGGTGAGCCTTTTCAACAGATAGGCGCGCAACTCCCTCGGCAAATACGCGTCGTAATCTCCCTTCTCCAGACGCTCACGGCAGGTTTTCAGCTTCTTCGTCGCGGCATCCACGCTGTTTGCTGTGGGATAGTGACTCTCGGGCGTGTCGCATGAGACGAGACGCAGTGCCTGTTTCACATGCAGTGTGTCGCCATCAGAAGCGGACTGGCCGTCCTTCTCCTGGAGGATTTTCTTCGCGGATGACTTCCGGGCGGGTGCACCGCCTGGCCATTGGGTGGAGGACTTTGGCATGGCAACGGAGTAGTTGGAGGTTCGCCGACATTAATGGGTATTCCCTGATGGATTCAGCAGCACACCTAGTTAACAACAACCGATCACCATGCAACTTTTTTACGTAGTGGCTTGTTAAATGAGAAAACAATCTCATTCGGACACAGTCCTGGCTCACCAGCCTTCACCAAATCACCCTCGCCGAGCTCGCTATCGATCTCATTTTCGGGTTAGCACAGAGATTCTCGCGTTTATTGGCCATGAAGCCAATCACCCACGCTTCTTCCGCGGCTGATCGTGACGCTCCAACTTGCGTTGGGAGATGCGCGAGCCCATCACACGATGAGTTGTTTTGCGGATTTCGGCACGTCCGGGACTGCCGTGTGTGCCACGCGCTCCTGGCTTCTCGGTGGTGTGAATGGCTTCGGTGACGGGCTTCTTCGGCGTTTTCAGAATGGCGGTCACACCAGTGGTGGCGCCTTTCTTTTTCTTCGCGGAGGAGACGGAGCTGGGTTTCGATTTCATATAAGACTATATACGTTCATTCCCGCCGCTTTTCGTTTCATGCCTTGTGGTCAGATGGGCGTCCTTTGCGGCTGCACCACCAGGCGCACCACAGCCAGGCATACATGACGCCAAAACCCAGGCGCTGCCATGTGCCGTGATGCCATGTCACATAATCCGTCATCCAGAAGAGTACGGCCATCGCCACCAACGCGCCAAAGGTGAAAATGGCAAACAGGCGCGTTTGCGAGGCTCCAAACAACCCCAGCGCGATGCTGAGGATTCCGGCCAACCCCATGCTCACCACGAGACGAATGGCCCGGTAATGCACATCCGAATAGGCATCTGCCATGCCGTTCTCATACGGCGTGTGCGAAGTCTGTGAGGTGAACCACCAGGTCGGCGTCCACCATTCACGCGCGGGCGGCGGCGGCTGCTCCACACGCCGCATGGGCGCATAAGCCACGAAAAAATTACCCATGGCTGTGGCGGCCAGAAGAAGACTGCCTACCAGCACCAGAACAGATCGCTCATTCCTCATCAAAAACGCCAGGGCGAGCAGAAACAGCAGCAGCGCGAACGCAAAACTCGCCACGATCAACCACGGCCAGTGCGGCGCCATTTTCATGTACTCGGTGATGTAACTGTCCGCAAGGCTCAGCCCGATCCCATCGGCATCGCAATGACCGTAAACCAACGCGCCCAGTGTGATGCACAGACAGCCGACAATTCCCGCATCGAGGAGGCGCGGCAGCGATAGACCTGTGTGCATGGCGGGCGGTTACTTCGACGTCTTCGAGCCCAAGTAACGCAGCATCGCCTCCAGTGTGTTCAGCTTTCCGTAGTCAGCCTCGGGAATGTCCACACCTGTCTTCTCATTCAGGGCGATGAGAAACTTGAGAAAGTCGAACGAATCGATGTCCAGCGTCTCACGAATCTTCTGATCCGGCCGCAAAGTGCCCGGGTCTGACTCCGGAGCGATCTGCCGAAGTCCGTCGAGAATGATTTGTTTGAGCTCGGCTTCAGTCATAAGGCTTCGGGGGTTTGAAAGTGCTGGTTCAAGGCGGCAAGGAAGTGCGCACCCGTGTGACCATCGGTGGCGCGGTGGTCGGCCGCGAGGCTCGCGGTCATGACGGGATGCACGCCGAGCATGCCGTCCCTGGCCCACGGTTGCTCCATGATTTTGCCAAAGCCGACAAGCGCGACCTGCGGCGGATAAATCACGCCAAAGACCGTTTCGGCTCCGAGATCTCCGAGACTGGTCACTGTGAGCGTCGCGTCAGACATCTCGGAGCTGCGCAATCTCCCGGCACGTGCGCGTGGAATGAGATCACTCAGCACGGCCATGATTTGATCGCAACTCAGGTCGCCGACGTCGTGGATCGCCGGAGCGACAAGTCCACCGCCTTTCATCGAGATGGCAAAGCCGAGATGTATCGGCTGCGAGATGCGGTGCTCGTTGTCGATCCAGAAGCCGTTCAGCCCGGGCACGTCTCGCAGTGCTTTGGCGACAGCCTTGAGCAATACCACCGCGGGCAGCAGACGGTCCTTCATACTGCGCTTCGCATTTTCGACTTCGAGCCATTTCAATGTCGCGCTCATGTCGATGCGCGTCTGCAGGTAGTAATGCGGAATCTCTCGCTTCGACTTCGCCATCGCCGCCGCGATGGCGCGTCTCATGCCTTCGGCAGGTTTCACGACGGACGTCGCCTTGGCCGAAGCCGCCGCACGCTCGACATCAGCGCGTTCGATGATGCCTGCGGCGCCGGGTTTGACTGTGCTGAGATCGACCCCGAGTTCAGCAGCCATCCTCCGGGCGAGTGGTGATGCTCTCAAACGCGTCCCTTCAACCGGCGGCGATGCTTTCCTTGCTGCCGCGGCATGCTCGACATCCTCGCGGTCGATCAATCCTCCCGGCCCGGTTCCGGCCAGGCTGGCAAGGTCAACCCCTAGTTCCGCCGCAACTTTCCGTGCTAGCGGTGAAGCGTGGACGTGCGGCAAATCGACAGCCCCGGTTGCTTCCGACGATGGAGCGGCGCTTGGTTTTGTGGCGGGCTCGCCGGTGCCGCGGATCACAGCCATCACGGCACCAACGGGAACTTTGGCCCCCGGTTCGATGTTGAGTGTCTCCAACACTCCTGTCTCGAAACACTCGATATCGATGATGCCCTTCTCGGTGTCCACTTCGGCTATGACATCACCGCGCTTCACGGCATCGCCGGGTTTGACATGCCATTTCACCAAAGTACCGGCGGCCATGTCTGCGCCGAGATTGGGCATGATGAACTCAGCCATGGCTTGCAACGAGTTGTCGGATGGCGGCGGTGATCGTCTCCGCCTGCGGCAGCGCGGCGGTTTCCAGATGCTTCGCGTAAGGGATCGGCACCTCTGCGCTGCACAAGCGCGCCACCGGTTTGTCGAGCTCGTAAAACGCCTGCTCCGTGATCCGCGCACTGATCTCCGCGGAGATGCCGCCACTGCGCCAGCCCTCGTCCACAATGAGCACGCGATGCGTTTTCGCCACGCTGCTCATGATGGTGGCATCATCCAGCGGACGCAGAACGCGCAAATCGATGACTTCCACACCGATTCCCTCTTTTTCGAGCGCCGCGGCGGCTTCCAGCGACTTGTGCAAGCTCGCGCCATAGGTCAGCACAGACACGTCTTTGCCTTCCCGCCGCACCTTGGCTTTCGTGATGTCCGCCGCGCCTGCATCGGCGGGCAATTCGCCTTCCATGTTGTAGAGCGTCTGATTTTCAAAGATGAGCACGGGATCGGGATCATTGAGCGCCGCGGTCAACATGCCGAATCCATCCTCGAGCGTTGCGGGCGTGAGCACCTTGATGCCAGGAATGTGAGCATACCATCCTTCAAGACTGTGCGAATGCTGCGCGGCAAGCTGCTTGCCACCGCCGGTCGCCATGCGAATGACGAGCGGCACATTGAACTGGCCACCCGACATGTGCAGCAGTGTGGCCGCCGTGTTCATGATCTGGTCGAGCGCGAGCAGGCTGAAATTGCATGTCATGACCTCCACAATCGGCTTCATTCCGCCGAGCGCCGCACCGATGCCGGCGCCGACGAAGGCTGATTCCATCAACGGCGTGTCACGGATGCGCTCGGGACCAAACTCGGCAAGCAGTCCTTTGCTCACGGCAAAACAGCCGCCGTAATTCCCCACGTCCTCGCCCATGAGGAAGACGCGCGGATCATTGTTCAATGCCGTCCGGATGCCTTCGCGCACAGCATCGCGAAAGGTCATCTTTTTCGTTGGAGCCGCCTCACTCATGATGCTTTTGCCTCCGAGTAAACGAAACGTGTGAGATCACTCACCGGTTCCCAAGTTCCCGCTTCGGCAAAGGCCACAGCCTCATCCACCTCCTTCGCCACCCCGGCTTCGACACCTGCGAGGTCATCATCGGCCAGCACGCCCTCACTCTTCATTGAATCGAAGAACAGGGTGATCGGATCGCGCTTCTTCCACTCCGCGACCTCATCCTTGCTACGATACAGCTCGGCATCGAACATGGAATGCGCGCGGAAGCGGTAGGTGCGGCACTCAAGCAAATACGGCCGCCCTTCACGCACGTGTGCGACTGCCTTCGTCGCAGCATCACTGACCGCCAGCACGTCCATGCCATCCACCGCTGCGCTCTCGATGCCATAGGCCGGCCCTTTTTTGAACACGTCGGTCACGGACTCGCTCAGGCGCAATGCGGTGCCCATCGCATACAGATTGTTCTCGCACAAAAACAACACCGGCAGCTTCCACAACGCCGCGAGGTTCAGGGCTTCGTGAAACTCACCTTCGGCGACAGCACCCTCGCCGAAAAAGCACACGGTCACGCGCGGACGGTTTTGCATCTTGTCCGCCAGTGCGAGCCCAACCGCCAGCGGCAGCCCACCGCCAACGATCGCATTGCCGCCGTAGAATCGTGTCTTTGCATCAAACAAATGCATCGAACCACCACGGCCCCGTGCGCAACCCTCGACCTTCCCATACATCTCCGCCATGATCGAGCCCGCCGACACACCACGCGCCAATGCCTGCCCGTGTTCCCGATAAGTGGCAACCACGGCATCGTCAGGGCCCAGACATTCGCACACACCCGTCGCCACAGCTTCCTCTCCGATGTAGAGGTGCATGAAACCGCGGATCTTCGACAGGCTGTATGCCTCCACGCATTTTTCCTCGAAGCGTCGGATCCGCACCATCTGCCACAGCAGACGGCGGGCACGTTCATGATCTGGATTGCGTGTGTTCATCAATCTTTCTCCAGTGTGGACAAATCCCCCTCCGGCAGCCCCAGTTCGCGTGCTTTGAGGAGACGGCGCATGATCTTGCCGCTGCGGGTTTTTGGCAGCGAATCAACAAACGTGATTTCCTTCGGTGCGACGGCGGGACCGAGGCGTTTGCGGGCAAAGCCCAGCAATTCCTGATGCAATTCGTCGCCAGCGGCATGGCCGGGCTTTAGCACGACAAAGGCCTTCACGAGCTCACCGATGAGAGGATCAGGTTTGCCAATGACACCCGCCTCAGCCACCGCAGGATGCTCCATGAATGCGCTCTCCACCTCAAACGGTCCCACCATGTGGCCGGAGGTCTTGATAATGTCATCTGCGCGACCAACGAACCAGAAGTAGCCGTCGGCATCACGCTTGGCCAGATCACCGCTCAGATACCAGCCGTCCACGAAACATTTCGCGTAACGTGCCTCATCGTGCAGGTAGCCGCGAAACATCGAGGGCCAGCCCGGTTTGAGCGCCAGTTCACCTTCAATATCAGGCTGGCTGACAACTTCCACTTTGCCTTCACTCCGATGGACGATGGCTGCGTCGATTCCTGGGAGAGGTTTGCCCATGGAACCCGGGCGGATGTCCATCGAAGCATAATTCGCGATCATGATGCCGCCCGTTTCTGTCTGCCACCAGTTGTCGTGAATGGGCAGGCCAAGGGCGCGCTGGCCCCACACGACAGCCTCGGGATTCAAAGGCTCGCCAACACTGTGGATCAAGCGCAATGAGCTGAGATCATACTGTGTGCGTGGTTCACCGGGCATCCGCATAAGACGGCGAATCGCAGTCGGTGCGGTGTACCAAACAGTGACCTTCTGATCCTGCAGGATGCGATACCAGCGTTCCGCGTCGAAGTCCGCTTCATCGACCAGATTCGTCACGCCATGCAGGAACGGCGCAAAAATGCCATACGAAGTCCCTGTCACCCATCCTGGGTCTGCGGTGCACCAAAAGACATCCTCGGGATGCAGGTCGAGCACATACCGGCCGGTGGCAAAGTGCGTCAGAGCGGCCTGGTGCACATGCACAGCCCCCTTCGGCATGCCAGTGGTGCCGCTGGTGAAATGCAGCAGCGCCATGTCCTCCGGACTCGTCGGTGGAATCTCAAAACGATCACTCGACTCAGCCATCAACCGAGGCAGGGAAAGCACGCTGGCATCGACATCCGTTTCTGCATCCGCCAGGAGGATGTGCTGCAATGCAGGCAGGCGCTCGCGCAATGCGGCAACCTTCTTCTCATAGAGAGATCTCGTGGTGACGAGCACCTTCGCATCACCGCGACTTAACCGCTGCCAGACGGGCTCCGGTCCAAACTGGGAGAACAACGGACAAAACACGTTCACATTCTTCAGCGTTCCCAACGCCGCGAGGTACAACTCCGGCACACGTCCCATGAGCGCAAACACACGCTCGCCCTTTTCCACACCGAGCGTGCGCAGCACATTGGCAAAACGCGCCGATCCTCGTGACAGATCCACGTAACTCAGATCGCGCACGCTGCCATACTTGCCCAACCACCGAAGCGCCAGGTGATTGGCACACGGACCGTTCGCGTGACGATCCACTGCTTCATGCGCGAGATTGAACCCGCCACCGGACAATCCCTGCAATTCCGAACGAATCGCCTCCCACGAATGCGTCTTCCGAGTTTGGTCGTAATCCACCAGATGCGGCGGCACGCGCAGAACCTTCAAGTCTTTGAGGATGGGATCAAAAGACATGGCACAACTCTGACAGGGCGGTGATTTCCTGCCACTAAATAAACCTCGCTTTCATGTCCCACGTCTTGCGCAAGAAGAGGCAGTTGTTGCGCTCCGCCCCCCAATTTCACAAGGGGTGGCAAAATCACCGTGACAGCACGGAACCGTGGCTCAATATCCCATGTCAGCAACCATGTCCGCCCAGTTCAAAGATTACTACGCCACTCTTGGCGTCCCGCGTGACGCGAGCGCCGACGATATCAAGAAGGCATTCCGCAAGCTCGCGCGCCAGTATCATCCCGACACCGCGAAGGACAAGAAGGCCGCCGAGGAGAAGTTCAAGGAGATCAATGAGGCGAACGAAGTGCTCAGCGATCCGGAGAAGCGGAAGAAGTATGATCTCCTCGGCGCACGCTGGAATGAAGCAGGCGGTCACGAGCCGCCTCCGGGCTGGCAGTATGGCGAAGCACCCGGTGGAGGCGGCTTCTCGCAGGAGTTCCATTTCGGAGGCACCGGTTTCAGCGACTTTTTCGAACAGTATTTCAGCGGAGGCAGCCGTTATGGCTTCCCGCAGGGCTTTGAGGAGGAGATTCCTCCTGAAGCTGCACGGCAGGCGCGTCCGCGTCGCGGTCACGATATCGAGGGCGACATTCTCGTCACGCTGGAGGAAGCGATGCATGGCACGCTGCGGCCGATTTCGTTGCAAACAATGAACCGGCAGACGGGCGCGGTCCAAACTCATGAATTTCAGGTGCGCATTCCGCCCGGCGCGACGGACGGACGCCGCATCCGTGTGCCCGGCCAGGGCGAACCCGGCCGCAATGGCGGTGAAGCGGGCGATTTGTATCTGCGTGTGCGTCATGCCGCGCATCCAGACTTCACCACACGCGAGGCGGATGTGTATCACGAACTCGACACGGCACCGTGGGAGGCAGTTCTCGGCGCGGAGGTCATCGTCCCCACGCTCGACGGCTCCATCAAGCTGCGCATCCCGGCCGGCACCGAAAACAGCCGGACACTGCGTGTGCGCGGCAAGGGGCTGCCGAAAGGCAAGACCGGCGAGCGCGGCGATTTCTTCGTGAAGATCAACCTCGTGCTGCCGGAACGTGTCAGCGACGCCGAACGCGCGCTTTGGGAGAAACTTCGCGCAACCTCCACCTTCAACCCACGCGCCTGACATGAACGGAACCTACACTCTCGAAGTGCTCGCGGAAATGACTGGCGTCTCCAGTCAGACCATCGTGCAGTATTGCGAGCAGGGCATCATCCGTCCGCAGTTCGACGACGACACCGTGCGCAGCCTGAGGCGCATCGAACATCTGCGTGAGAGCTGTGAAATGAACCTCGGCGGCGTGAAGTTGCTCTCCCAACTGCTGGCGGAGGTGGAACAACTTCGCGACGAACTGCGCCACCGGCGTTAAGTGCTGGACGCCAGACCGGCCCATCGCTTGCTCTTGCACCATCAGTTTGAGATTCCCACACTGAAAAGATGAGCACGTCAGACCCACTCCCCGGCGGCCCGCTTGTGGTGCACACGCATGGCTACACGCCGCGCTTGTGGCGGGACCGGAGCGCGGTGTTCATCGCGAACCTGATGGCGATGTTTTTCGGCAACGAACGCGAGACGGAGCTGCTTCAGCAGGAGATCCGGGGCGCGGATTCCTACGGCGCCCGGCTGCTGCCGATCATGGGATTGCTGTTTCGCGGCGGAAACAATGTCCTCGTGCTCGAACGCGAGCCGGATGCCGTGCTGTCGGCCTATTTTCGCGATGATCTCGGCCTCCCGCTTCCGGATGTGCGTGTGATGACGCATGCGGAGTATCTGGCGCTCAGCGAGGCGCTGCGTTCGGGCCGCGAACTGCCATGCGCGGCGCTACGCCTGGCGCTGCGCTTGCATCCATCGACCACCCTGGACGCCTTTGTGACGGATGACACCGTCGTGGCCCTGGCGCGACATCTGCACAAGGAAACGCTCTCCACTCCGCGCGGCAGCAAGGACGGCAACAACAAGCTCATGCTGCACCAGCATCTCGAAAAGGCCGGTTTGCCAGTGTTTGAGACGCGGCTGGCCGAAAATGCCGGTGACGTGCGTCGCTGCCTGCAAGAGCTGGCGCGGCTTGGTTATGATCAGGCCGTGGTGAAGTCACAGATCGGCGCGTCGGGAGTGGGTTTGATGAAAATGACCACCGCGGAAGCTGATGTGATCGTGCCGGATCTGTTTTTTCACGAAGGAGCCTGCATGGTGCAGGGCTGGGTGAGAAACGGATTGCATGACGTGACGCAGATTCACAGCCCGAGCGTGCAGATGTTCCTCAATGAAGAAAGCGTGTATCTCTACGACCTCACGGAGCAGATCCTCAGCGGTGAGAGCGTTCATCAGGGCAATGAGTCCCCGCCATCCTATCTCGGCGCGTTTCCAGGACTGATGGAGGAGCTGTTCCGCCAGGCGGGCGTGGCCGGTCAATGGTTGCATGATCAGGGCTATCGCGGCACGGCGAGCGTGGATTTCCTCGTCGCCGCGTTGGAGAAACCGGGCGCGTGCCGTGTGTATGCGTGCGAGATCAATGCGCGCGTCACCGGTGCCACGTATCCATCGGTGCTGGCGCGGCATTACCTGCCGCGCGGCGGCTGGCTGATGCGCAATTTGAAGATGAACACACCGATTTCTGGAGCGGAGGTGCTGCGCCATCTGCAGGATCATGGCCACCTCTTCCATCCGCGGCTCGAGCGCGGCATCCTGCCCATCAATTTCAACCTCTCCACTGACGGACTCGTCGATAAAGGCCAGTTCCTTTGCCTCGGCGCCAATTCCACCGAATGCCACGAGATGCTGCGGCGTGCCGAGGAGGACCTGCCCATCGACTGGGAGTATGTCCGCGACTGATCTGACCTGAATTGATTTCATGACCTCGTTTTCTCCGCCGCTCGACCGTCTCGTCTCTCTCACGCGCGACCTCGTGCTCGTCCCCAGCACCAACAACCGGCCCGATGAACGCGCACGCTGCCTGGCGCTGCTGCGTGGTCATCTGGAGTCCATCGAACATGTGAACATCCGCGAGTTCGACAGCAATGGCTATGGTTCCCTCGTTGCCACGCCCAAAGGGATCGAGCATCCGGAGATCCTCATGGTGGGGCATCTTGATGTAATCGAGCATCCCGACATGGAGGTGTACCGCAGTCATGTGCAGAATGGCCGCATCCACGGCCCCGGTGCGGGGGACATGAAAGGCCAGCTCGCTATCATGATGGAGCTCTTTCTCTTGCTGCAGCGGGAGCATCCGGGCATTTCGTTTGGCATCGCGATCACCTCGGACGAGGAGATTGGCGGCCAGAATGGCGTGCGCCACCTCGTCGATGCCGCCGGACTGCGTTGCGGCCTGGCGATGGTGCCTGATGGCGGTTCGATTCATGACATCACCATCGCGGAAAAAGGCATCCTGCATGCGCGGCTAGACTGTCGTGGGCAGGAAAGCCACGCGGCGCGGCCCTGGCTCGTGCCCAACGCACTTTCGCAACTCACCGAAGCACTGGTGCGCGTGACACGAGATTTCGACACGTTGAAAAACAGCCATGAGCACGGCACCGACCACTGGTATCCCACCTGCGTGCCGACAGTCATGCGCACGGCGAACGAAACGATCAACTGCATCCCGGGCGAGGCGCACGCCTGCGTCGATGTGCGTTTCACACCTCCGCACACTGTTGCGGGCATGCTGGAGCGTTTGCGTGCCGTTGCAGGGACTGGAATCGAAGTCACGCCACTCATGTCCGCGGAATCCACGCACCTCGCGCCGGACCCACTCTATCTCGAAGTCACCGAGGAACTCACCTGTGCTCCCGTGAACCGCGTTCGCGCCTCTGGTGGCAGCGATGCGCGTTTCTTTGCCCGGCATGGCATCCCTGTCATTCTTTCGCGTCCGCTCGTCGGAGCCCTGCACAGTCCTGACGAATGGATCGACATTGAGAGCATGGGGCTCTACTTCCGCATCTGTGAAACCTACGTGAAGAGGAAGCTCGGCGTGGAAGGAAGTTCGTGACGCGCCTCAATGCGAGCGAACGAAGACGTCCGGCTCCGGCCAGTTCCAAAACCGCGGACCAAGCCGCTTCGTGTGGCAGACAGCATTAACGCCGAGCTTGGTGTGCTGGTGATTTTCGACCGTCCGCGTGTTGTTGACTCGCTATGGTGGACAATTCTGCCACCTTGCTGCCTGGCTCCGTCGGCAATCCACACCCCACCACCATGAACGACAATCTCGAAACCCTCCTGGATCGCATGCGCCAGCTCGAAAAAAGCATCCTGCAAGAGCTGCAAAAAAAGGAGGCCGAGTTTTTGTACGAGGTGCGCCTGGGCAAGGTGCGCTTCACGGAAGAGGCGAGGGCGCGGCATCGGACGCTGGTGAAGCGCTTCACCCGCTACATCCGCGATTCCCGGTTCATGATTTTGCTCACCACGCCGGTCATCTGGTCGTGCATCATTCCAATCGCGCTCATGGATCTGTTCATGACTGTGTACCAGGCCGTCTGCTTTCCGATCTACGGCATTCCCAAGGTGCGGCGAAGCGACTACATCAAGCTCGACCGCCGCCACCTCGACTACCTGAACTGGGCGGAGAAGTTCAATTGCGAATACTGCGGCTATGCCAACGGCGTGCTGGCGTGCGCGGTGGAGATCGCCGCGCGCACCGAGCAATACTGGTGCCCCATCAAGCATGCCCTGCGCATGAAGTCGATGCACAGCCGCTATCGTTTCTTCTTCGACTACGGTGATGCGGAACATTACCGCCAGCAGATCGAAACGGTGCGGCGCTCATTCGAGGACATCAAAACAGCCGACGCACAGGACAAAGAGCAGAGTGCCGGCACCGCATCGTGAGCCGGGGCCAAAAACGGACAGCACACGACGTGACGGATTCATCCAGTCCGCCTGCTGCTGCCGCAGAAGCCGCTGTGGAAAATGTTCACGGCACAAGTTGCCAGTCCGCTGATCTATAACTTGTCTCACAATCGCTCCAGATGCTCCCGCGCACGCACAGCGCGCTCCAGCACCATTTCCGGCGGATCTCCGGGGGCGCCAGACAGCTCCAGCACCAGCACACCTTGAAATTCATGGCGGCGCAGCTCGCCGATGACCCGAGGCCATTCGATGCTGCCTTCGCCCGGCGGCAGATGGGCGTCCCAGTCGCCGCAGTTATCGTTCACGTGCACCATCTTCAGGTGGCCGGAGAGCTTTTGAATGACGAAGTCCAATTCACGCGCCAGATGCGCGTGGCCGGTGTCCAGGCAGGTGCCCACGTCGCAGACCGTGATTTCACCGAGCAGGTACATCATGTCCCGCACATGACCAAACATGAGATGTGGCAGCATGTTTTCCAGCAGCAGGTGGATGCCCAGTTCACAACAGCGGCCGGCAACGCGGTTTAGCGACACGGCGGCATGATGCATATGCTGCACAAACTCCGCCTCCGGCGGCCGGCCCTCCCGCTCCGGCCCGGGATGCAGCACGACATGCTCACAACCCAGGAGCGCAGCGCCCTCGCAAGCACGCAGCAGTTCCTGCACGGCACCTTCCCGTACTCCATCGTCCAGAGCGGTGATGTCGATCCGTTCGGCGAACGGTGCATGAAATGAAACCGGTTCCAGCCCCAGCACGCGCATGCGTTCGGCGGCCTGCCGCATCAGATCATGATTGTGGTAGTCGAGATGCCGCGGAAACGAACAGATTTCCAGCAGGCGAAATCCGGATGCGTGCACCGCGTCCAGAACATCAAAGAAGCTCCGGCTGTAAAAGCAGCCGGTGGAAAGGGCGATGGGCCATTCGATCATGATGGAAGCTGGGAGAGCAGTTGTTGACGCGCCGTTTCCAGCTCGCAGGAGCCTTCGTTCGGCGGGAAACAAAAACCTTTTTCACGGGTGGAGGTGCAGTTGAAGTCCTGCAGCCGGTCCGGACCTGCCAGGTAAAGCCCGGCAAACAACCGCGTGTAAAAATCTGCGCGGGTGCCTGCCTCGTAATCCTCCCAGCGGACACCCCAGCCATGCGCGGGATCCTCGAACTTTGAGCGAATCAGTCCTGCGATGTGCCGTGGATGCCAGCCCTGCGCCAGCATGCAACGCGTCACTAGCTGCATGCCCGCGGGCTTCAGCAGGAGGTCGTTCGGCGACTGCAGCAAATGCCGCACGCAGCCAGGCAGCAGGGCCAGCGGTGTGTGCCCGTAAGTTTCCGCCCAGCGCTCCGGAGGATCGTGCCGTGTGGAGTAATAATACTGATGAAATCGGCACAGTCGGGATGCCAGATACTCCTCGATCAGGTGTTCTGTGCCCGTCTCCTGCAACGGAACACGCACACAGGCCCGCCTGGCCAGGTCCATCACGTCGCCGTCGTCCTGGCGCACCTTCAGGGCCTGGCGGAAGTCCATTTCGTGCAGCGGGATGCAGTGCAGCGGCGGGATTTCATCCTCAAGGTGCAGCCTGTGCACCAGGCCGCTGACCCACGGCTTGCGGTAGATCGTGAACGGCATGCGGATCATCCGGGTCTGCAGCGGATCGCCATACTCGGAAATGTCGATGGAAATCATCTCGCGTTGCGAGGTCGCGCACGGTCCCACATGCACCGCGGTGACCTCCACCGGCAGCACACAGTGCGCGGCCGCAGTTTCCTTGATGCGGTGCGCCACAAATTCCGCCAGCAATGCCACGGCCGAGAATATCTCGAGATCGGCCATCCCGACGTGCCCGGTGAGGATTGAGGGCATCTTTGCCAGGCACTGCCGGGACAGTTCCGGCGCGGGCGCCAACGCTGCGATACGTGACGCCACCCCGCCTTTGCGGTCGATGCGCCAGATGAAATGATGTCCCTGCCCGGTGATCAGATGCAGCGGCCGGATGCCCCAGCCGAGCAACAACCTCTCAATCTCCCGCACCACCGGCTCCTGCAGCTCAAAACACCGCCACGGATCCACAAACGCCTCGGCAGGCGCGTCGAAGTTCACATACTCCACGTCCAGATGCAGGAGGCAGGATTGTGCGTCCGCCAGTGATCGTGCAATGTCGAGGTCACGATCCAACAGCCAGTTGAGTTCCGAAGGAGGGCGCAGTTCGCGCCTGTCGAAGCAACACCTGTCCGAATGCGTCACATAAACAGCCGTGGCATGTTCAAGCGTGTCTCCACCGAGAAACTCGATGAGGCGCTGACGCACGCAGGCGTCGCTGTAAAGGGCGTTCAAGAGCGGACCTCCTCAAGGCAATTCAGAGTATACGATCCAAATCCGCCAGCCATGCCAAGAATGTCCTCCACAGGGCAGCTTTTGCGTGCCGAGGCATGTGTACCGTTGAACTCGGGTTCCCGCCGCCTCTAGATGCTGGATGTCCACATCCCGTGAGACCGATTGGCATGCCACGCACAAAGGAGCGGCCGCAACCGCGCTCCAGACCGACCTGCTGGCCGGTTTGACCGCCGCCGATGCCGCCACACGTCTCGTGCAATTTGGCCCGAATGAGCTGCCCGAGGCCGCTCACAAGCCGATGTGGAAGGTGTTTGCTGCGCAGTTCGCCAGTCCGCTGATCTACATCCTTTTCGTCGCCGCGGTCATCTCGTTCGCGATGGGGCATGCAAGCGACGCGACGGTCATTCTGGTCGTCGTCCTCATCAACGCCGTCATCGGCGCGGTGCAGGAAGGCCGCGCGGAGCATTCCATGTCCGCGCTGCGCAAACTCTCGGCGCTGAAAGTCCGTGTCGTGCGCGACGGGCATGAAAACATCATCGAAGCGAGAGATCTGGTTCCCGGTGACATCCTGCTGCTCGCGGCGGGCGATCAAGTCGGCGCGGATGCGCGATTGCTCGAAGCCTCGGCATTGGAGGCCACGGAAGCGGCGCTCACGGGAGAATCACTGCCCGTTTTGAAGCACACGGATGTTTTATCGGCGGACTCAGGCCTCGGTGACCGCAAAAACATGATCTACTCCGGCACGCACCTCACCGCAGGGCGCGGACGGGCCGTCGTTGTTGCCACCGGCTTGCAGACAGAGGTCGGGAAAATTGCGCGCATGACCGCGACAGCAGAGGAGCCGAAGACACCGCTCGAAACACGCCTTGCGCAGTTCGGGCAATGGCTGGTGGCGGCCAGCATCATGCTGTTCGCGCTCGTGCTGGCCTTCGGCCTTCTGCGTGGCATCGAGTTCGTGAAGATTTTCATGGTCGCCATCAGCCAGATGGTGTCGATGGTGCCCGAAGGGCTTCCAGTGGCGATGACCATCGCGCTCGCCGTCGGCATGCAGCGCATGGCGCGACGCGGAGCCATCGTGCGCCGTCTCGCCGCCGTGGAAACGCTTGGCTCGACGAGCATCATCTGCACTGACAAAACCGGCACGCTCACCAAGAACGAGATGACCGTCACCACGCTCGTTTTGCCGGACGAACGTCGCGTTGAGGTCACTGGCGCTGGATATTCACCAGAGGGTCGCTTGCTTCATGAAGGCAGCGAGATCGACGATCCGGCATTGCGTCGTCTTTTGGAGGCTTGCGTGCTGTGCAATGACGCGCAGCTCGTCCCGCCGGATGCTGAGGACTCGCGCTGGCGTGCTCTCGGTGATCCCACCGAGGCCGCGCTGCTCACCGTGGCGTTGAAAGGCTGCATGGAGCCCGAAACGCTGCGCAGACAGCATCCACGCCACGCGGAGCTTCCCTTCGACTCCGCCACGAAAATGATGGCCACGCAGCACGGCTCGCGAGTGATCATCAAAGGCGCGCCGGAGTGCCTGCTGCCGTTCTGCGATGTTCAACCGGCCGACTTGGCGAACGAACTGGCCTCGCAGGCTCTTCGCGTGCTCGCGGTCGCGGAACTCGAAAACGGCCAGATCGATGAAAAGGCCGGTTTCGAGCCGTTTCGCGGCCAATTGCGGTTTTTGGGCCTGCTCGGCCAGATGGATCCGCCGCGCGATGAAGTGAAGGCCGCGGTTTCCGAATGCGAGAAGGCCGGCATCCGCCCTGTGATGGTCACCGGCGACCACAAGGCCACCGGACTTGCCATCGCGACCGCTTTGGGCATCGCGAAACCGGGCGACATCGCCGTGGATGGAGCGGAACTCGAATTGATGCCGGAGCAGGATTTGCGCGCGAGCCTGGATCGCATCTCCGTGTTTGCCCGCGTGCATCCGGCGCAGAAGCTGCGCATCGTCGAGGCCTTCCAGTCACAGAAACACGTCGTCGCGATGACTGGAGACGGCGTGAACGACGCACCCGCGCTCGCCACCGCCGATGTCGGAGTTGCGATGGGCATCACTGGAACGGAAGTGGCAAAAGGCGCGGCGAAAATCGTCATCACCGATGACAACTTCGCCACCATCGTCAAAGCGGTCGAGGAAGGCCGCCTCGTGTATCAAAACCTCAAGAAGGTGGTGCTCTTTCTCTTCGCCACGAGCATCGATGAGGTCCTGGTGTTGCTGCTGGCCCTGCTCGCCGGTTATCCGCTGCCGCTGGCCGCCGTGCAGATTCTGTGGATCAACATCGTGTCAGAAGGGACAGTGACCGTGAATCTCATCATGGAAGGTCTGGAGGGAGACGAGATGCGCCGCAAGCCCACGCCGGCGGACGAGTCGCTCATCACCTCCGCGATGTGGAAGCGCATCACGCTCATGGTGGGCACCAGCGTGGTCGCGATCTTGGGTTTCTACGTCTGGCGGCTGAAAAGTGAGGTCCCTTTCGAACTCGTGCAGACGGAGACCTTCACGCTGGTGGCCGTGTGCCAGTGGTTCAATGTCCTCAACTGCCGCAGCGCCCTGAAATCGAGCCTGAATCTGGATGTGTTGAAAAACAGATGGCTCCTCGGCGGACTCATCCTTGGGAATTTGATGCACGCGCTGGTCATCTACACCGACACGCTAAACCACGTGTTTCACACCACGCCGATCCCATTCGCCGACTTCTTCCTGATCGGTGTCATCGGCAGCAGCGTGCTGTGGGTGGAGGAATGCAGGAAATGGGTGGCGCGGTGGAAGCATGGCTGACAGAGCCCGCCTTCGAGCACTCGGCGGCTGCCTCACGAAAAACTCAAGGATTCGTACGAGGCGGCGGATCAGTGAAACAGCCAGAAGAAGATCACGGCGACCAATGTCGGCGGCAGTGCGCCAAGAAACAGCCCAAGCGGGCTGATGCCCTCGTTCTTGAACGCTTCGCTGGTCTGCAGAATTCCAATGCCGGCTGGATTGGGAGCGTTGGCGATGACGGTGAGGCCGCCTCCGGTGACGGCGCCTGCAACGAGGGCGTACTGCAATTCGGGCGTGATGCCTTCGACGAGGCTGCCGAGGTAAGTGAGCGCCGCGTTGTCGGTGATGGCGGTGAGCCCCGTGGCCCCGAAGTAGAGCGCGTCTCCATTCATGCCGGCGATGAGCGGCTGAAGCCACCAGGACTGCAAGGAGCCGAGAGTGACGAGTCCGGCGAGGAAGAAGCCAACCAGCAGCCCCTCCCGCAGCCTCAGGCCGTCCTGATACTCTCGCGTGGCAGTGACCAGGCCAAGGAAAATCATGAAGACGCCAAAAAACACGTCCGGGTGATGCGCGAAAACGACGACCAAGGCCAGGAAGAACACGTGCAGCAGCGTCAGCCAGACGGGAACATTGCCGCCATGGCCTTGATGCGGCCCGACGGCGGCCAGTTCCTTGCGGAACACAAACGCAACGAGCGCCGTGGAGGCGATGCAGCTTGCCGCGGCCTTCCAGCCGAAGTGCGTGAGCATGAAGACGGTGTCCCAGTGCCACGTGGCCGCGACCATCAGCACCGGCGGCGCGGCGAAATGCGTGAGCGTGCCGCCGATGGAAACATTCACAAACAGCAGGCCCAGCGTGGCATAGGAGAGGCGGGTGCTGATGCCGCGGTCGAAGTACCGCCGCTTCAGCAGGATGGCCAGCAGCGTCATGGCGGCAGGCTCGGTGATGAAGGATCCCAGCAGGCTGCCAAACGAAAGCGCGGCGACATAAAAGGCCAGTCCTTCGCGGAACGGCAGCAACCGTGCGACCATTAAGATGAGCGCCTCCGCCAGCCGCACCACCGGCCGCGTCGCGGCGACGACCATGACCACGAGCACGAATTTGGGTTCGTTGAAGTTCAGGCTCTCGATGTAGTGAACCGCCTCGCCCACACTGCCTTTCATCGCCGCGATCCCGGCGAACAGCGCCGACGCCCACAAGCCGAACACCACCTCTGTCTCCGCGAGGAAATGCAGCAGATTCTCCTCAATGGAGCCCTTGGGGAACCGGTGCGCCCAATGCGCAAACTTCTTCACCGCGAAGGTGTGCAGCACTGCGAGGGCGAAGAGCGAGGTGGCGAGAATTTCGATCGGGGAGGCGACCAGTGGGGGCACAGACAACGTCATGAAAGCATCGGGGGAAACGCGCACACCTTTCACATGGATTGAGTGCATCAGCACACCAATGAATGAATCGTTTGGCCCCGGCGGCAACCTGTTCTTCCCGCAACGCAGACGGGAAAACGCAAAGCGCAGCCGCCGACGCTGCGCCCGGAGCACAGCGTGACACCCATGTGGCGTGTAACGCCACGCGAAGTGGGCGGAGGGCCTTGGTTGCGTCGTCATGCCAATGACGGCAAAGGTTTCATTGAAGCTATGGAACACACTTGGAATCGCGAACGGCTTCACCATCTGATCGAAACCCGGCTCGAAGGTCGCAAATTCATCGTGGTGTCCAATCGTGAGCCGTTCATCCACCGCAGGCGGGAGGACGGCTCCGTGGAGTGCATCCGCCCGGCGAGCGGGATGGCCACCGCGCTGCATCCCATCATGATGGCGTCTGGCGGCACGTGGATCGCCCACGGTGCCGGTGATGCCGACCGCGACGTGGTGGATGCGGATGATTGTGTGATGGTTCCGCCCGATGCGCCGGGCTACAAGCTTCGCCGTGTCTGGATTGACCCCGCGCTGGAACGCGGATTCTACTACGGTCTGTCGAATGAGGGATTGTGGCCCTTGTGCCACATCACGTTCACACGGCCGGAATTCCGCCCGCAGGACTGGCAGGCCTACAAGGAAGCCAACCGTCTCTTCGCGGAGGCGGTGCTCGCGGAAACGCAGGGTGGAAAAGCCCTCGTGTTCATCCAGGATTATCACTTCTGCCTGCTGCCGCGCATGCTGCGTGAGATGAGCGGCAGAAGCATTGTGTGTGCCCACTTCTGGCACATTCCGTGGCCGAACCGCGAGGTCTTCCGCGCGTTTCCGTGGGGCGAGGAGTTGCTGGATGGCATGCTGGGCAACGACCTGCTCGGCTTTCACATCCACTACCACTGCCAGAACTTCCTGGACACGGTGGACCGCTCTGTCGAAGCACGGGTGGACATCGACCGCAGCGAGATCACGCGACGCGGACACGTGACACGCGTGCGCCCGTTCCCGATCAGCATTGACTTTGAGGAGGACAGCCGGCTTGCACAAACAGCCGAGGTCAAGGCCGCCATGCGCCGCTGGCTCGACCGCCTGCCGGGTCTGAATGGAAAAAAAATTGGCGCGAGCATCGAGCGTCTCGATTACTCGAAAGGCATTCCACAGCGTCTGCACGGGCTGGAGCACTTTTTTGAAAAGCATCCCGAGTGGCGGGAGAAACTCTGCTTCGTGCAAATCGCCGTGCCCAGCCGCGACCATCTGGCCTCTTATCAGGCAGAGCAGGCGGCGGTGGACCGGGCGGCCGCGCGGCTCAACCAGCGCTTTGGCACGCAGAACTGGCAGCCGGTGTATTTGCTCAAGGAACACCACGGCCCCACGGAGATGATGGCGTTGCACCGCCTGTCTGATTTCTTCATGGTGAACTCCCTGCACGATGGCATGAACCTTGTGGCGAAGGAGTTTGTGGCCAGCCGCAGTGACGAGCGCGGCGTGCTCATTCTGAGCAATTTCACCGGTGCTTCCCGCGAACTCAACCAGGCCATCGGCGTGAACCCCTACGCCATCGAGGAAATCTCGCAGGCGGTGGAGACAGCGCTGGTGATGAGTCCACGCCGCCAGATCCGCCGCATGCACCTCATGCGCGACCAGGTGGCGCATCAAAACGTCTATCGCTGGGCCGGAAGACTGCTGATGGCCATGCTGCGTGTCGAGCAGTTCGACGCTGACGACCTTGAAGACGCGTCTCCATTCGATGTCGCCTAGCGAACCCAGGCCGTGGATGCATGCGCCTCTGACAACGCATTCTGCTTCACGGTGAGCAGGACGTAGGCAATGTAGAACGCCAGCAACACCACACCGCGCCAGCGGCGGATGTGTCCACCGCGTGCGGGCACGATCAACAGCACAGTCAGTACGCCAAAGACCAGACTCGGCAGGATTTCGGGCAAACGAACGGCGTAGGGATGAATGAGCGCCGCCAGGGAGGCGACAAAGAACGCATTGAAGATGTTGCTGCCCAAAATGTTGCCCAGGCCGACATCGTGATGACCGCGCACACGGGCGACCAGCGTTGTCGCGAGTTCCGGCGTACTTGTCGCCGCCGCCACCACCACGGCACCAACGACAAACGGGCTCCATCCCAACGCCTCCGCCACCCCCTTGCCACCACGCACGACCAGTTGTGCGGCCACAATCAGCAATCCGAGCCCCGCCAGAATGAAGAAGCCCGGCTTGTAGGGCGTGACTTTGTGCGCGTGAGGTGACTGGCGCTTGGCATGCGCCCTCGCGTGCTGGATCACGGCGAACAACCAGGAGAAAAAGCACACGAGGAGCACCGCGGCATCAAATCGCGAAAACCAGCCGTCACGCAGCAACACATAAACGACACCCGGCACCAGCAGCGCCACGGTCCAGTCGCGCCAAATGCCGTCATCCTCCGACTTCATGCCTGATGCGGCGAGCACGACCGCAAGCACCAGCGCAATGTTCACCACATTGCTGCCCAGGACGTCACCGAGGGAAATCTGCGGCACTCCCTCCAGACCGGCATTGATCGCCACCATCAGCTCGGGCGAGGAAGTTCCAAACGCCGCCACCGTCACACCCACCACCGCGGCCGGCCAGCGCGCCCAGTGCGCGATGCCGACCCCGCCTTTGACAAACATCTCCCCGCCGAACCATGCCAGCACCACACCTGCGACGAGAAACGAGAGGGAAAGAAGCATGCGCGTGTTCGCAAAAGACTTTAAAGATCACTTCCTCACCACCAGCACGCTGCACGGAGCGTGACGAACGACTTTTTCCGTCACACTGCCCAGAAGCACGTTTGCCAGGCCGGAATGCCCGTGCGTGGGAATGATGATCGCATCGGCCTGCACCTCCGCGGCGGTCTTGCAAATCACGTCCGCAGGACGGCCTTCCTTCACGACAAAACTGACGTGTGGGGAGCCGGGAAAGTGCTCCCCGGCCAGTTTCTCCAACTGGCCCTCCGCTGCCCGGGTCATGCACTCATGCAATTCCTCGGTCTGGATGCGCAGTCCTTCGTATGCCGGCTCGGTCACGTGAAGCAGCAGAACGCTGGCTCCTGTTCGATGGCCCAGACTTGCGGCCGCTTTCAGCGCCAGGTTCGAGTGATCTGAAAAGTCCGTGGGGACGACGATCTTTTTCCAATCTTGGGGAATGGTCATGATGACTCCAATTCAAGCGGAGGGCGTGGATGCGGGCAAGCGTGGTTTATGCCAGAACGAATGATTGGAGAGGAAAGTGACGGTTTTCTTGACCAGCACCATCGTCATCGCCAGCATGGTCGCCCTCAGTCTTGGCCATGAATTTTCATCATCTCTCCCTTGAGACCGCCCTCCGGCAGGTTCAGTCACAAACGGAAGGACTTGAAAGTGCCGCCGCCATGGGACGGCTGGCACAACAGAATATCATTTGCCGCAAACGCGGCGGTGGCGGCACATGGCAGCTTCTGCTGAACCAGTTCCGCAGCCCGCTGGTGCTCATGCTTCTGGCGGCGGTGGTGATCTCCCTCTTCCTCGGTGACAAGATGGACGTTCTGATCGTGCTGACCGTCATCCTGATGAGCACGCTGCTCGGATTCTGGCAGGAGCACCGTGCCTCGAACGCCGTGACCGCCTTGCTTAAGCTGATCCAGGCGAAGGCCACCGCGCTCCGCGATGGCAGGGAGGTCGAACTGCCAGTCGATCAAATTGTGCGTGGCGATGTCGTGCTGCTTAACGCGGGCGACACAATCCCCGGAGACGGACTCCTCATGGAATCCAAGGATCTGTTCGTCGATGAATCCGTGCTCACAGGAGAAAGCTATCCGGTGGAAAAGTGCACGGGCCTCGTGGCCGAGGAGGTTCCGCTGCACGAACGAACCAACACTGTGTTTGAAGGCACCCATGTCGTCAGCGGCACTGCCCGCGTGCTGATCATGGCCACCGGCGCGGAAACCCAGTTCGGCGGCATTTCCGACCGCCTGCGGCTGCGGGCACCGGAGACGGATTTCGAACGCGGGCTGCGTCAGTTTGGCGGATTGCTCATCCACGTGACGCTCGTCTTCGTCATTGCCATCTTCGCCATCAACGTCCTGCTGCACCGTCCGGCTTTGGAATCCTTCATGTTCGCCCTGGCGCTCGCCGTGGGCATGACGCCGGAGTTGCTGCCGGCCATCGTGAGCATCACCCTTGCCCATGGAGCCAGGCGCATGGCCCAGGATCATGTCATTGTCCGGCGGCTCGCGGCGATCGAGAATTTCGGCAGCATGGACGTGCTCTGTTCTGACAAGACCGGCACCTTGACGGAAGGCCATGTGAAACTGGAGGGAGCGTTCGACCCCACGGGCCGTCCGGATGAGACGGTGCGCATGCACGCCGTGCTCAACGCCGCGTTTGAAACTGGGTTCACCAATCCCATCGACGAAACGTTGCGCTCGGTGCCGGACTTCGACCTCAGCAGCTTCACCAAATTCGACGAGGTGCCGTATGACTTCGTGCGCAAGCGTCTCAGTGTCGTCGTCGAGCATCAAGGCCGCCATCTGATGATCACCAAGGGCGCGTTTGCCAACGTGCTCGCCATCTGCACGAAACTGGCCACTTCGCAGGGTGAAATCCAAATCCAGGGAGCGCACAACATGCTGCGCCGACGTTTCGCCGAGTACAGTGATTTGGGGCACCGCGTGCTGGCCGTGGCTGTGCGGGACGTCACCGGCCATCCGTCCATCACCAAGGAAGACGAGCAGGAAATGACCTTCGAGGGCTTCCTGCTCTTCGATGATCCGCCGAAACCCGGCGCGGCTGATGCGGTGGAGGAACTGCGGAGGCTTGGCATCGGCTTAAAGGTCATCACCGGTGACAACCACCTCATCGCGCAGCAGCTAGGCATGCAACTAGGTATTGCGAAGCCCGAAATTCTCACGGGCGACGAGTTGCGTGAGTTGAGCGATGCCGCGCTGGTCAGCCGCGTCAGCGACGTGAACATTTTTGCCGAGACCGAGCCAAATCAAAAAGAGCGCATCCTCCTCGCCCTGCGTAAAGCCGGCCACGTGGTCGGTTATCTTGGCGACGGCATCAACGACGCCTCCGCCCTGCATGCCGCCGACGTGGGCATCTCCGTCGATGGCGCGGTCGATGTGGCCAAGGAGACAGCGGACATCGTCCTGTTGCGCCACGATCTCAGTGTTCTGGCGCAGGGCGTGCGCAACGGTCGAGTCACCTTCGCCAACACGCTCAAGTATATCTTCATCACCACGAGCGCGAACTTCGGCAACATGCTCAGCATGGCGGGAGCGTCGTTGTTCCTGCCGTTCCTTCCGCTGCTCCCGAAGCAAATCCTGCTCAACAACTTCCTCTCCGACCTGCCCGCGCTCGCCATCGCCGCCGACGCGGTCGATTCAGAGCAAGTCAGCCGTCCCCGGCGCTGGAACATGCGCTTCATCCGCCGCTTCATGATCGCTTTTGGCCTGGTCAGCTCCGTGTTCGACCTCCTCACCTTTGGCGCGTTGATGTTCCTGCTGCACGCCAGCGAGGCGCAGTTCCAGACGGGTTGGTTCATCGAATCACTGATGACCGAGCTTTTCATCGTGATGGTCATCCGCACGCATCGCTCGCTTTTCCAAAGCAAGCCTGCGCTGCTGCTCACCATCGCCACGCTCGTCGTGGCCGGCATCACAATCCTGCTGCCATACACCGCGCTCGGGCCAGTTTTCGGCCTCGTCCCCCTGCCCTGGCCCTTCATGCTCACCCTGGCCGGCATCACCGTTCTCTATCTCGCCGCCAGCGAGGCTCTGAAACGCTTCATGTTCGCCCGGCTTCAGGCGTAGCATCGTCATCATCGCGGACACCTTTCAGCAGCCTGCGCGAGCACACGAGGCCGGGAATCATCGGCAGCCAGAAGCTCAGGCCGCGGAACAGCAGCGTCGCCGAAAGCCCCACCGGCAGCGGCAGGCCGATGCTCTTGAGCGACATGACCGACGCCGTCTCAAACGTGCCCAAGCCTCCAGGCATGATGCCGATGGTGCGGAACAATGTCGAAACCATGAAACTGGCGAACACACCACCCGCGCTCGCCGTCACACCGAGCGCACGTGCCGCCACCCAGATCGTCGCCGCATCCAGCGCAAAAATAACCGCGTGGTAGGCAAACGCTTGAACCTGCACGCGGTGGTTTTGAAACGAGCCTGGATGCGCGTCGTCCACCCAGTCCAGCAGGATTGCCAGCTTGGATAAACGGCGCAGGCGGCTCTTCAGCCAGTCCATGCCACCGCTGGGCAGCGCCATCACGAACCACGAGACTCCCGTGCCGATGAACACAAACAACAGCATGGCCACATTCACCCAGACGGGAAGATAGCCATGATACAATGCCACCACGAGCGCCACCGCCATGCAGAACGCGTAGGCAAGGTAATACATGCCCACATCCAGCAGCACGGCTGAGACCACCACTTCACGCGGCATGCCAATGCGTGAAAGCGCGCCCGAAACAATCGCCACGCCGCTGATTCCCGCTGAAGGCAGCGCCTGATCGACAAACAGCATCGCCAGGCTCACCTCATAGGCCTTTCTCAGCGTGATCGCATGTCCCGTCGCCCGCGCCACCACCCGCCACACGATGCCCTGCGCCAAATACGTGCTCGCTTGCAGCAGCAACGCAAGAGCCAGCCACAAGGGATTGATCTGCCGGATCAACCGCAAAAACTCCTGTTCCTCCGACAGATGCGTCACCACCAGCACCAAAGCCGCACAGGCGGCCGCACCAACCAGCCAGATCATCCACGGCATCGCCGGCAGCGCCTTCAGGCGCAGATCATGCACAGGAGCTTGCTTCGGACTTTCAGACATGGACTCTTCTGCATCGTAAAACCAATCGCGGCCCCTTTCTTGTTCAGAAGCGATCCGATTCTGCTCAGCGGTCGCCGATCACGCTGAAGTCGAGGTCGCCCTTGCCTTCCTTCACACCTTTGCGCATGGCGGAGGCGGTGCAGTCGAGCGCGGGAGCATTGATCTGGGCCTCCGCGGCCAGTTCGCGGGCAAAGTCGGCATCCTTGAGCATGTTCCGCAGGCTGAAATGCGGCTCGAAGTCCTTCTTGATGATCGCGGGCAGCTTCATGCCAATAAGCGTAGAGTAGTTCGCATTGCCCTCCAGCGCCTCATGCAGCCGCTCCAGCGGAATGCTGTTCGCCTTCGTGATCGCCGCGGCCTCGGCCACGGCCTCGACGATGACGGACGAGACGAGGTTCGTGACGATCTTGAGCACCATCGCATCACCCACGCCGCCAAGCGGCAGAATTTTCGCAGCGCTGGCCTCCAGGACGGATTTGGCGCGCTCCAGCAGCACTTCGGAGCCGCCGATGTAATAGCAGAGCTTGCCGTTCTGCGCCGCCATCTTGCTTCCGGTGAATGGTGCGTCGAGGAACGACGCTCCGGTGTCTTCCACGAGTTTCGCGGCCTCAAGCGTGGCTTTCTTGCTCACCGTCGAATGATTCATCACCAGATGGCCGGCGTTGAGGGCAGGCTTCATGTCTGCGATGGCTTCGAGCAATGCGGCGCTGTCGCGCACAAAGATCTGAATGACTCCGGCGGCCTCCGCCACCTCGCGTGCCGAGGCGAGAAAGTTCGGCACCGCACGCGCTGTGCGGCTCCACACAAACACCTCGTGCCCCGCCTTCCGCAGGTTTTCCGCGACACGGCTGCCGATGATGCCCAGACCAAGAACTCCAACGTTTTGCTTCATGCGCGGCATTTAACCCGCAATTTCCACGGCGCAACGCATGAGATGAGAAGTAGTGCACCGCTCTTGCCCGCGCCACTTAGCGGCTCAGCTCCAGCATCCGCAGAATGGGCTTCTCAGCACGCTTGCGGAGATCTTCGGGCAGTTCGACCTGCGGTGAGAGATCACGCAGGCAGTCGTGCAGCTTTTGCAGCGTGTTGAGCTTCATGTAGCGGCAGTCGGCGCAGGCGCAGTGGCCGGTGGGACCGGCGATGAACTTTTTGCCCGGCACCTCACGCTCCAGACGATGCAGCATGCCGCTTTCCGTCACGATGATGAAGGCGCTGGCCGGACTGTTGCGGCAGTAACCCACCATCTTTTCCGTGCTGCACACCTCGTCTGCCAGCATCCGCACCGTGTAGGTGCATTCAGGATGTGCGACGACCTTCGCATCAGGATGCTCATCCTTGATTTTCTGGATGCTGTCACGCGTGAACTCGACATGCACGTAACAAGCTCCTTTCCACAGGTCCATCTTGCGGCCCGTGCGCTCCATCACCCAGGAGCCGAGGTTTTGATCCGGCACGAAGAGGATGGGGCGGTCCTTCGGTGCCGCTGCCACGATCTTGTCAGCGTTGCCGCTGGTGCAGATGCAGTCGCTCAGCGCCTTCACGTGGCCGCTGCAGTTGATGTAGGCTATCACGTAGTAGTTCTTGGCCGCGTTCGCTTTCAAAAACGCCTCAAGCTGCGGTCCGGGGCAGCTCTGCTCCAGCGAGCAACCGGCGTTCTCATCCGGCAGCACGACGATCTTGCCCGGATTCACAATCTTGGCCGTCTCCGCCATGAAATGCACGCCACAGAAGGCGATCACGTCCGCGTTCGTCTCCTTCGCCTTGTAAGCCAGACCCAGCGAGTCACCCACAAAGTCCGCGATCTCCTGGATGGCGCGTTCCTGGTAGTTGTGCGCCAGAATGACGGCATTGCGCTCCTTTTTCAGGCGCAGGATTTCATCAACAAGACTGGGGGCGGCGGTGGCAACCATGGGCAAGCATTAGAGCAGACACACGCGCACGCAAGAGGCAGGCATTCGTCATTCGACATTCCGCCTTCGTCATTCCACATTTGCCTCGTGACCCAAAAACAGCCCCATCCCCTTCTCGACCTCGCCCTGACCGTCATCCTGCCCTCCATTGCGCTCGAAAAGCTCAGCACACCGGAGCGTCTCGGCCCGGCATGGGCGTTGGTGGTGGCTCTGCTGCTGCCGCTGGGGTTTGGCATCTGGTGCTATCTCAACAAGCGCGGGCTGAATTTCTTTTCCGTGCTCGGTTTGATCGCCGTCATTGTCACCGGTGGCCTGGGGTTGCTGAATCTCAACGCCGCCTGGTTTGCGGCCAAGGAGGCGCTGTTTCCCGTGTTTCTCGGCATTGCCTTCCCGTTGAGCCATCGCTGGGGCAAACCCCTCGTGAACGAGATGCTCCTCAACCCCCAGGTCGTGAATATTCCCGCGTTGCATCAGGCGCTCAACACGCCGGAGAAACATCACGACTTCGCCGCCCTGCTCAAACGCGCCTCCTGGGGCATGGCGGGCACGTTCTTGTTCTCCTCCTTGGCAAACTTCGCCCTCGCCCTCTACTTGCTGGGCGACAAAACTCCCGGCAGTCAGGAATACACGAAGGCCATCGGTCGCCTGAACTGGAGCGGCTTCCTCATCATTGGCATTCCGCTCATGGGAGTGACGCTTGCCCTGCTGATGTGGCTGCTGCGCTCCATCACCCGTCTCACAGGCCTGGAACGCGACGACCTGCTCAACCACGGCACCACCGTCCGGCGGCAGGTGAACAACGGGTGAACCGCAGGCAAAAACCGTTTGCCGGAAAGGCCCAAGCCGTTTATACACTGCGCCCCCGGACCCGCGCAGTTAGCTCAGTGGTAGAGCATCACCTTGACATGGTGGGGGTCACAGGTTCGAACCCTGTACTGCGCACCATCTTTGCCACACTCGGTGTGGAACATGTGGAATCGATGGCGGGAGGCTGAGGGGTTCATGACGGCATCCATGGGAAGTTCTCGTGCTCGCGATTGCGCTTGTCAGCACGACCACTTGCCCGCTTAAATTCACGGGCATCGTCGTGTCATCTGCGACCACCCGATCATGATCGATCCAGAACTTGTCATCTTCGCCATCCAGGCCGGCATCAAACTGGCCAGCCGGGTCCAGCAAATTCTCATCGACCACACGCACGAGCACGCTTCCGCCATGCCTGTGGGCGATCTTGTCGGCAGCGAACTGGAATCGGCTGCCGCTGATTATTTCAAAGATCACAAAGAGCTGCGGGAACCAGGCGCCGCGTTTTCGTGGGTGAGCAATCTTGAGGACAAAGTGAGCGCCTACCGCGCGATCATGGGCATCCAGCAGAGCAACTCGCAGGATGCGCCCGGCATCATCCGGCAGCTCAAGGGACTCGACCAGCTCAAGGAAGGCTTCGGCTCGCGTCCTGCGGCGCAGCGCATCGTGGGAATCGTCGCGGAGATCGGAATCGACTACTTTGCCCTCAATCCCGACAAGCTCGGCAAAAACAATGGCACCCGCCAGGTGCTGGCCTCGTTCATCCGCAACCTCGACGATGTCAATTTCTCCGATACCACGCCGCAGGAACTGATCTATCACGTCATGCACGCCTCGCTGCGCACATTGCATGACAACGTGACGCTGCTCGACGACGACCGGCGGCTGCAAACACTCGTGGGCGGCGTCACCCAGTCGCTGCTGGACGATTATGAGTCCCTTGGCTCCGCCGCGGCGCGTGTGCGACGTGGTGATTTGATCAAGCGCGTCTCCTCCAGCATCGTCCGCGGTGGTGCCGCGGCGTTCACCGGCAACATCGACCTCTTCATGCCCGGTGATGCCAAGGCGAAGCCGCTGGTCAAATCCACGCTCTCCGGTGTCATCGCGGGAATCGATGGCAAAGAGGACCTGTTCACCAATGAATCGTTGGAACTTATCTATAAAACCGCGCTCACTGCCATGGCGGAAAACAGCACGGTGTTCACCGATGACAAGCTGCTCACCGCGCTCATCCGTGGCACCGTGGACGCGTTGTCCGGCACCCAGGCGGCCCGCGTCTTCGGTCCAGAAACCGTGTCCGCAGTCGTGCACGCCGCGCTGGAGGCCGTGACGGAAAATGTGGAAACGCTGATCGATCCCACCACGCCGGAAAAGCAAGTCCTCGCCGACACGATCACTGCCATCGCCAACGGGCTCGGCAAACGGCTCGCTGGCAACGCCACCGCACGTGATCTGCTCTCGAAGCGCCAACTCGTCGAACTCGCCAAGTTTGCCTTTAGCGAGGTCGCCAAGCATCCGGAGCAGCTCCTGCACAGTGTCGATGACGATGAATTGAAGAGCGTGCTGGCCCAGATCATCGGCTCCACCGCGAAGGCTCTGGGTGACGATCCCGCGAAGCTCGTCACTGGCGAGGGCTTCCTGACTCTCGTGCAAGCGGCGGTGAAAACAGGCGTCCTCAATGCCGACAAGCTGCTGGATCTCGACACCACTCATGTGCGCGACAACGTGCTGTTCCAGGTCATCCAGCAGGCCGCGGATGCCGTGATCGAGCACAAGGACAAACGCCGCCTCATGAGCCGCGAAGTCTTGGTGACCACGCTCACCCGCATTCTGCCGGTCATCTCCGCCAATCTCGACGGACTCGCCGGCAGCAAGCTCAAGACGCCCGTCAAAGCCACCATCACCGCAGCCCTCGACCTGGCTTCAGACAAACTTTCCGGCCGCATCAATGGCGCCAATCTTCCAGCATTGATCGAAGGACTGCTTGTCCAAGTGCTGCAAGAAAAACTGACACTCGCCGAGACAGCGGCGGTCGCCAATGCTGCCAAGCTCATCCTCAACAACGCCGCCTGAACACACCTCCCACCGCCATGAAACAGCTCCGCATCCCCTTGCTGACACTCCTGCTGCCGGTCTTCATCCTCGGCTGCCAGACAACGAAGCCCGTTCTGACCCTGGCCGAAATCCAGCACAAGTTCGATGACGCGGTGAAGCAGGACAACCTCGCCACCGTCACCCAGGGCGTCTCACCCAACTACGGCGAAATCCTGGACGCGCTCACCAATGGATTCATCGGCACGATCACGGAGCCCAAGCTCAAAGCCAACGCCTGGATGATGCGTGGCGTCTCCGAATGGCGGACGGAGAGGCTCTCACGGGTGCCGGACAGTTCAGCCGCCGGTCTGCGTGCCGGACCCGTCCCGCATTCACGCGATGACATCCTGCTGCACATGCTCCCGGCGCTGGCCATCGACTCCGAAGTCACCGACAACTGGATGAAGAGCGGCAAAGCCTTCACCGCAGCGCAATACGAGGCGCTGGCGGAAAAGAACTACCTCACCGCCTTCGGCAAGCTGGATGAGGCGAAGGAGCAATTCGGACCCGCGACCGACGACGAAACCAAAAACTTGTGCGCTTATCATCGCTGGCGGATGCTGCTGAACTGGGATGCGATGATCATTCACATGAATGCGCCCGAAAACGAGCAGGAGGCCGCCTCCGACCGCGCCAGCGCCCATTTTGGCGGCACCAGCCTCGCCAAGCTCGCCCGTGCGGCACGCGAGTCGATTCCTTCAAGCAGCCCGTATCGCAAGCTCGCCGAGTCACAGATGGGCTCGCCCTAACGGCAGCATCTTCTCCGAGTCAGTTTCGAGTTGCTTCCTCTCCCGCGCCGTTGCTTGATGATGCTCACCAGCCGACCCGATTTATGAACAAACTTCTCCTTCCGCTCTTGCTGCTGACGTTCAGTTTTCTCACCAGTTGCTCGCATACCACCGCCATGCAGTTCACCAAGGCCCAGGGTGGCGTGATGGTGACATTGCCGGAACATCATCTCGCCGTCACGATCCCGGATGGCTGGGCAGTGGCAGAAAAAGCGCCTGCCGGTTCCATCCTCCTCGCCGCGGGTGACAAGGGAAACCTGCGCTTCGCCATCACCGGTCCGTTGGGAAACAACAAATCCACGCCCGCCGACTCGCTTGTGCGCAGCGGCGTGTATCAGAAGGGCGTCCAGGGCGAGTTGCTCGATGGCAAGTTCACCAAGATCGACCGCTCCACGATAACAACCGTGGCCGGAGTCGAAGCCTACCGCTGTGATGCCTCACGGAAGGACAGCGCAAGGTCGATCATTCAAGTCCACCTGCCGCACAAGAACCACATCCTCGTGCTGTCCCTCTACTCCACCAAGCAGCCCGTCTCCCAAGTCACTGCAATGACGAGGATTCTGACATCGGTTCAGCACGTGCCGTGAGACAATGTGGGCAACGATTCGTTGCCACACCTTACAGTCTCCGCTCCTTCACCTCGCTCGTGATCTCGCTCACGAAATCCGCGAGCGGTTTCACGCCGAGATCGCCACGTTTCGCATGGCGGACGGCCACGCTCTGCACCGCGGCCTCTTTTTCGCCGATGACGAGCATGTAGGGGATCTTGTCGAGCTGCGCGTTGCGGATCTTGGCACCAATCTTTTCGGCACCGTTGTCGAGCGAAGTGCGCAGACCAGCGGCTTTGAGCTGGTTGAGGGCTTCGGTGGCGAATTCCTCGCTCTTTTCACTGATCGTGAGCACGCGGACCTGCTCAGGCGCGAGCCAGGCGGGGAAGTGACCGGCGAAGTGCTCGATGAGAACGCCGCAGAAGCGCTCCATGCTGCCAAACGGCGCACGGTGGATCATGACGGGGCGGTGCGGCTTGTTGTCCGGGCCGATGTAGCTGAGGTCGAAGCGCACCGGCAGGACGTAATCGACCTGCACGGTGCCGAGCTGCCATTCGCGGCCGATGACGTCTTTGATGACGAAGTCGATCTTCGGGCCGTAGAAGGCGGCCTCGCCGGGTTCCTCGGTGAAGGGCACGCCGAGGGTGGCGGCGGCTTTGCGGCAGGCGTCTTCGGCGGCGTCCCACTTGGCGGGATCGCCGGTGAACTTGCTGCTATCGGGATCGCGAAGGCCGACACGCACGCGGTAGTCGTGCATGCCGAGGGTGTTGAGCACGATTTTGACGAGCGAGAGGCAGCCGAGCACTTCGGCGGCGACTTGTTCCTCGGTGCAGAAGAGATGCGCGTCATCCTGCGTGAAGCCGCGGACGCGCGTCATGCCGTTCAATTCTCCGCTCTGCTCCCAGCGATACACCGTGCCGAATTCGGCGAGCCGCACGGGCAGGTCGCGATAGCTACGCGGCTGGCTGTCGAAGATCTTGATGTGATGCGGACAGTTCATCGGCTTCAGCAGGAAGCCATCGAGCAATTTGTCGTCGGGCAGCACTCGATCCTCGGTGACGATTTCGGTGCCGGCGCGTTCATTGAGCTGGCTGCGCAGTTTCGCGGAGACGGCGCCGAGGCGTTCCATCATCTCACAGCAGCCGCAGCCTTCCTTCATGATCTTGGTGAGGTCGTCATTCTCGATGACCGGTGAGAACTGGCTGTCCTTGTAGTAGGGGAAGTGGCCGCTGGTCTTGTAGAGCACCGTTTTGCCGATGTGCGGCGTGAAGACCTGCGAGTAACCCTGCTTGCGCAGTTCCTCGCTGATGAAGTTCTGGAGTTCCTGACGCAGGATCGCGCCGTTGGGCGTCCAGAGGATGAGCCCCTGCCCTACGTCTTCATCGATGTGAAACAGTTTCAATTCGCGGCCGAGCTTGCGATGATCACGCTTCTTCGCTTCTTCGAGCTGCACGAGGTGCTGGTCGAGTTCTTCCTTCGTCGGGAACGCGGTTCCGTAGAGGCGCTGGAGCTGCGGCTTGGTCTCGTCGCCCATGTAGAAGGACGAGCTGACCGACATGAGCTTCACGTTCTTGCACTTCGAGGTGTAGCCGACATGCGGTCCGGCGCACAGGTCGATGAAATCGCCGTTGGTGAAAGTACTGATCTGTTCGCCCTCGGGGATTTTCTCCAGCAGGTCGAGTTTGAAGACACTCGGATTGCCCGGGCGCTCGCTCAGACCGCCGAGACGGCCGGATTTCGCCATGGCGATGGCTTCCTCCCGCGTGACGCCCTTCCATTCGAACTTCTGGTTGTCCTTGGCGATCTTTTTCATCTCCGCCTCGATCTTCTCGAAGTCATCCGGTGTGATGCGGTGGTCCGGCAGGTCGAAGTCGTAGTAGAAGCCGTTCTCCACCGGCGGGCCGTAAGCGAACTGGGCATTCGGCCACAGCTTCAGGATGGCGGTGGCCATCACGTGGGCACAGGAGTGGCGCAGACGGTCAATGTCTGACATCTGGGCGCGTTCTTCGAGGGTCTTGCGTTCGGCGGACATGGTTGTTGGAGGGCGTGTCCAGTGCCTCACTTCCCAGCCAGTTTCAAGATGGATTCCGCGTGGCAAAGCGCCGATTCTGGCTATGAAAGCACACACATGACCGACGCCGCCCAACCTACCGCCGATTCCGGACGCTGGATTCGCTTCGCGCTCGTCATGCTGCCCATTGGCACGATCCTGCTGGGCATCGCGAGTTTTGGCATCTGGCAGTGGAAGAAGGATCAGGCGGCGGATCGTTCGTTCAAATACGCCATGGCGCTGCGTCGTCCGATCACGCTCGAAGGCATCCAGCGGCATGCGGATGTCGTTCGCGGGGCGCTGGCGAAGCCTGACTGGCATCTGAGCATCCCCGGCTATCTCGAATCGACCATGGGCGCGGAAAACATGGGTTACACGGTGCGGCGCACGCGCTTCGGCAACGAGCAGTCCAACATCGACGTGGAACTCACCGGCAAAACGCGTCCGCGAGAGATCGTGATGGCACTGGTGCTTTATGATGGCGACCCGACGCGATTCATCAGGACATCTCACGCCATCGCGGAGTTGTTGAGCATCGCGCACGAGGTCACGGGCGAGTCTGTCGTGCGCGGACTGCGCTTCGCGGTGATTCCGAACACCGCCGATGCCCTCACACAAATGAAGGAGGGTTTCCGCCGCGATGACGAGCGGCTCATGCATCTCTTCGTGCTCGGCAGCCCACCTGCCGGGTCGCTGAATCAAATCCATGTCATGCTCGACACGGCGGCGAAGGGCACCCGTATCGTTTCACGTCAGGCGACCTCCACGCCGCAGGAGACGCTGCAATCCGCCCACGAACTCAAGGCGCTGCTCCTTTATGCGGCGGAACGGTCATGATCGTCACCTGCCGCCAGATGCAGCAATGCGAGGAAGCCGCGTTCGCACGCGGAGTGAGCGCGGCGGCGCTGATGGAGGAGGCAGGACGCGGAATCGCCGAAGTGGTGAGACAGTTTGCGCCCCAACCCGGATCGCTCGTGCTGTTTCTCGGCAAGGGCAACAATGCGGGCGATGCGCTCGTGGCGGCACGCGAACTTGTTGCTGATGGTTGGAAGTTGCATGCGCGGCTGTGCTGTGAGCCTGATGCGATGAAAAAACTGCCCAGGCAACACCTCGCATCGATTCGCAGCCATGTGCGCGTCATTGATGACGCGACGACATTTAATTTCGACCGCGGCCCGATTGTGAGCCTCGACGGCTTGCTCGGCATCGGTGCCCAAGGGCCGATGAAGCCGGAATTGCAGGCACTGGCGCGTGAAATGAACACGCTGCGCACCCAAAAGCACGCACTCACCATCGCGATGGACATTCCCTCCGGTCTGGATGGCGATCACGGTGACGCCTGCGAAGACGCTGTGCTTGCAGATGTGACCGCTGTGGTCGCCCAGATCAAAGCGGGACTGCTCGAAGATGGCGCGGACCGTCATGTCGGACGTATCTCACTCGTGCCGCTGGCGGAACTGGACAACTGCGAGGGGGATTCGACTGCGCAAGCGCTCACACCATCGCTTCTCCGCTCCTGGCTGCCACGTCGAGACAATGACATGCACAAGGGCGATGCGGGACGCGTGGGCATCATCGCTGGCTCACGTGGATTTCTCGGTGCGGCGGAACTCGCGTGCCGTGGAGCGCTGCGGGCAGGCGCGGGATTGGTCACGCTGCTCGTGAAAGAAGATGTCTATCCGTTGATCGCGCCACGCGTGCCTTCGGAGGTCATGGTGAATCCTATCGACGACTATCGCGATGTGCTGGAGATGAAATTCGATGCGCTGGCCATCGGTCCAGGCCTTGGATTTGATCACGAGAAGGAGGTTCTCGAAGTTTTGAGCCAATCCAGGCTGCCGGTCGTCGTGGATGCCGACGCGCTGACAATGCTGGCCGAAAATCCGCAGGTTTTGGACAAGTCGGGCAGGCTGCCACGCTTGCTGACGCCGCATCCGGGCGAACTGGATCGCTTGCTGCGCAATTATCCCGGCTGGCACGGCATGAGCCGCCGCAAAGTAACCGAGGCGCTCACCGAACCGGCTCCCGGCCGCACGCTGTTGCTCAAAGGCGCACGCACTGTGATCGCCACGCGCGGCCAGCCGACGCTCTTCAACACCACGGGACATCCCGGCATGGCCAGCGGCGGCATGGGAGATGTTTTGAGCGGCGTGTGCGCCGCCTTTGCCGCACAGGGGCTGCCGCTGCATCGCGTCGCGGGACTCTCCGCCTGGTTGTGCGGTCGCGCGGCAGAGATTGCCGTCATTCGCGATCAAATCGCCATCGAGGCCGTTTGCGCAAGTGATGTCGCCGCGCATCTCGGTGCTGCGATGCTTGATTTGAAACGCGGTTGTTTCTAAATGCCACATGGCCGCCCACGCTGACCAATTTTCCATCTCCACCCGCGGCAAAGGCACCTACGAGATCACGGAGCGCTGCCAGCAGATCGTACGCAGCAGCGGCATCAAGACCGGAACAGCAACGGTGTTCGTGCAGCACACCAGTGCGAGCCTCGTGATCTTTGAGAATGCCGATCCGTCCGCACGAACCGACCTGCACAGCTTCTTTGATCATCTCGTGCCGGAGGACACGCCGTATTTCGTTCACACTTACGAAGGCGCGGATGACATGCCAAGCCATCTGCGCATGGCGTTGACGCGCACGTCGGAGGTGATTCCGGTCGTGAGCGGTCGCCTCGCGCTCGGCACGTGGCAGGGGATTTTTCTTTTCGAACACCGCCGGGCGCCGCACACGAGGAACATCGTGGTGAGTGTGGTGGGAGAATGAAATGCCGAGACCAAAATGGCGAATGACGAATCAATGCCAAAAGTTCCAAATTTCGGTCATTCGGACTTCATTCGTCATTCCTCATTCTGGTTTCGTCATTCCGGCACGCTCACAACGCCTTCAGATAGTCAAACGTGTACAGGCCGGTGTTATGACCATCGCTGAAGTCGAACTGGATCGCGTAGCCGCCGACCATGCGCCAGTCCTTCACCGTGACGCCAGGAAACTCCTTCTGAGTGGTGCCGCCGATCTTGTTGCCGACAAGATCGCGCTCGCCGGTATTCTCGGCGCTGGGTGAGGCGGCGCGCAACTTTTCCATCGAGATGAACTGTTCCGTGCCGTCGCTCCAGACGATGGCGACTTCGGTGCCGATGAGTTCCAGGCGTGTGGGATGCATGCAGACGTTTGTTGGCTCCTGGTTCTTCGTTCTTGGTTGGTGCTCAGAAAAAGCAAAAGGGACGCTCGAAGGCGTCCCTTTTGAAGCGGGTCGGCTGATCTGGAGAGATTAACGGGAGTAAAGCTCGACGACGAGCTGCTCGTTGGCGATCGGAGCAATCTCCTCGCGAACCGGAACGCGGTTCACGGTGGCGCTCATCTTGTCGCGATCAACCGTGGTCCAGTCGGCGGCAGGATTGCCCTGGGTCATTTCCAAGAAACGGCCGACGAGCTGCTGCGAACGAGGGGCGTTCTTCACGGCGACGACGTCACCGGGCTTGCACTGGTAGCTGGCGATGTTCACCACCTTGCCGTTCACCGTGATGTGACGATGGCTGACGAGCTGGCGGGAAGCGAAGCGGGTGTTGGCGAAGCCGATGCGATACACGACGTTGTCGAGGCGCAGTTCGAGCATCTGCAGGAGGGTTTCACCGGTCACGCCCTTGCGACGCTGGGCTTCGGCGAAGAAGCGGCGGAACTGCTTCTCCATGAGGCCGTATTGGAAACGGAGCTTCTGCTTCTCGGCGAGGGCGGTGCCGTATTCGGACATCTTGCGGCGCGTGTTGCGCGCACCGTGCTGTCCGGGGGGGAAGTTGCGGGTTTCGAGGGCCTTGGAGGGACCGAAAATGGCAATGCCGAAGCGGCGGTTGATCTTTTCGCGAGGACCAGTGTAGCGAGCCATAGTGAGATAGGAAAAAGGTGCGGAGAAAAATTAGACGCGGCGGGCTTTGGGCGGACGGCAACCGTTGTGCGGCACCGGAGTCACATCTTTGATGACACTGACTTCGACACCGAGGGCCTGCACGGCACGAACGGCGGACTCACGGCCCGATCCCGGACCACGAAGACGAACTTCGGCCTCACGCAGACCATGTCCCATCGCCTGACGGCAGGCGTCCTGGGCAACGACCTGCGCAGCGTAGGCTGTGCCTTTGCGGGAACCGCGGAAACCCATCTTGCCAGCAGTGGACCAGCCGATCACTCCACCGTTCTTGTCGGTGATGGTGACGATGGTGTTGTTAAAGGTGGCGTAAACGTGAACGATGCCGCCGGCGACGTTCTTGGCGCCTTTGGCCTTCGTGATCTTCGGAGCCTCGGCAGACTCACCACCGATTTCGAGCCAGACATTCTGGGAAACCTGCTTGTCACCACTGGTGGAGGGGCGCTGCTCGGCGGCAGGAGCGGCAGGAGCAGGGGCCGCTGGCGCAGGAGCGGGAGCGGCGGCAGGTGTGGCGGGGGTCGTTTCGTCAGCCATAGTGTGGGGAACGGATCGTTGCGTGAATGATTACTTGGCAGCCTTCTGGGCACCGACGGTCTTGCGCGGACCTTTGCGCGTGCGGGCATTCGTGTGAGTGCGCTGGCCGCGAACCGGCAGGCCGCGACGATGACGATGAGCGCGATAGCAATTGATGCCCAAGATGCGCTTCATGTGGATCTGGATCTCACGACGAAGGTCGCCTTCGATCGGAATCTTGAGCGCCTGGATGGTCTGCGTGATGGCGGCGATCTGCTCGTCGGTCAGTTCACCCGCGCGGATGTTCGGGTCGATGTTGGTGGCGGCAAGAACTTTGCGGCTGAGGGGAAGACCGATGCCGTAGATGTAGGGCAGCGAGTACTCGATCTTCTTTTCGTTCGGGATTTCGACTCCAAGCAGGCGGGGCATAATTCAGAGAGGTGTATTGAGAAGAAAGTGGATCAACCCTGGCGCTGTTTGTGACGCGGGTTTTTGCAGACAACACGGACGACGCCTTTGCGGCGGATGACGCGGCAAAGTTCGCAGAGGGGTTTGACGGATGTACGGACGCGCATACTTGGATGGGAAAGAGGTGAGTCTGGGGAGAACTCAAACCCCCGCCTTGGAGCGGGGGGCGGGATTCCTAACACAGCCGAAAACTCGCGCAAGCACGTTTTTTGGGGTTTTGCACAGGGATTTGCCCTGCGTGAACTTGCGCGGAGAGCAGTTGCCGCCGTCTGGAGGAACGCCATCATGCGCGCCACATGAAATCCGTCCTTTGCTTTGGCGACTCGAACACCTGGGGCTTCATCCCCGATAGCATCACCGCCCCCTGCCCTGCACGCCATCCGCACGACGTACGCTGGACGGGTGTGCTGGCGAAGGAACTGGGTGCTTTGTATCGCGTGATCGAGGAAGGCCAAAACGGCCGGACCACCGTCCACGACGACCCCTTTGCCGCTGTGCGCAATGGCAAGGCCGTGCTCCCGGCGCTCCTCGAAAGCCACAAGCCGCTCGATCTCGTCGTGCTCATGCTCGGCACCAACGATCTGAAGGCCGTCTTCGGTGTTTCTCCAGCAGAAATCGCCATGGGCGTGAAGGTTCTGGCACAAATGATCCTCTCCAGCGACGCTGGTCTCGCCAATCGCCCGCCCAAACTCCTGCTCATGTGCCCGCCCGTCATCGGTGACCAGCCCCACCTGCCCGACATCGCCGCCAAATTCCCCAACGCGCAGCGTGACAGCCGCCAGTTGCCCAGGCACTACGAAGCACTCGCCACTTCACTCGGCTGCGCTTATTTAAACACCCAGACGCTCATCCAGCCAGGCAGCGACGGCATTCATCTCGATGCCACGGCACATGCCGTGCTCGGCAAGGCAGTCGCCAACGCTGTGCGCAAGATTCTTCCTTCCGACGCATGACTTTGATCGAAACACTCTACCCGGTGATGAAGCCGTGGCTGTTCCGCCTCGATGCGGAAACGGCGCACACACTCACCGTCAAGCTCATGGTCATCGCGCACAAACTGGGGATGCTGAAAAGCGTCGTCGATGCGCCGCAGCAACCGCGCAATGTCATGGGTCTCACGTTTCCCAATGTGCTCGGACTCGCCGCAGGCATGGACAAGTCTGCCAGCGCGGTCGATGCCTGGGGCGCACTTGGTTTTGGCAGTGTCGAGGTCGGCACGCTCACGCCGCGTCCACAGCCGGGAAATCCCAAACCTCGCCTGTTCCGGCTGCCCGAGCATCAGGCGCTCATCAACCGCATGGGCTTCAACAATCCCGGCATCCACTCTGCTGTGGAAAAACTCAAGCGCCGCCGCACGCAGGCCATCGTTGGCGTGAACATCGGCAAAAACTTCGACACGCCGAACGAGAAGGCCGTGGACGACTACCTCGCCTGCCTCAAGGCCGCGTATCCGGTTGCCGATTACATCGCAGTGAACATCTCCTCGCCCAACACGAAGGGATTGCGCGATCTCCAGGCCGAGGATGCTGTGCGGCAATTGATCGGCACCTTGAAGAAGGAGCAGGCGTCCTTGAAGAAAGAGCATGGCAAAACGGTGCCGTTGCTCGTCAAGATCGCTCCTGATCTCAACGACATGCAGGTCGAGGCCCTCGCCCGTGCATTCAACGAGCATGACATCGATGGCGTCATCGCCACGAACACCACCATCGACCGCGAAGCCGTCGCCGGGCATGCGCTGGCGCAGGAAACCGGCGGATTGAGCGGCGCACCTGTGCTTGAGCGCTCCAATCTCATTCTTCAGGCCTTCCGCATGCTGCTGAAGCAACCTATTCCCATCATCGGCGTCGGCGGCATCCTGAATGGTGCCCACGCGCAGGAGAAACTGAAACTCGGCGCGTCGCTCGTGCAGATTTACAGCGGACTGGTGTATCGCGGTCCAGCGCTGGTGCGGGAAGTGCTGGCAACAGTCAATTAGCCACGCTCCTTGACGCTCCTTGCGATTCTCGCCAGACTCCCGCCATGGAAACACTTCCCAAAATTCACGAGAAACAACCTGTTGGAATCGAACTGCCCGCTGGAGACCACTGGTGGTGCGCCTGCGGCCTCAGCGGTCATCAGCCGAACTGTGACGGCAGCCACAAGGGCACCGGCTTCGGGCCGAAGAAGTTCACGCTGACCGAGCCGAAGAAGGTCTGGCTGTGCAACTGCAAGCACACAAAGAACCCGCCCTTCTGCGATGGCACGCACAAGACGCTGTGAGGCGGTTTCGTTGACGCCCGCAGCATTGCCAGCCTTCCACGCGTCGTGATGGGAATAACCCGCACGGCGCGTTCTCTTATCCACCAAACCCCGTTCGTCGAATGCGCACCAGATCCTTGATCACTTTCTTCACCTGCGTCGTTGCCGCCCTTTCGCTGCGTGCCCAATCCATCAGCCTGCCGGGACTGGACGATGCTCCCAAGCAAAACGTGACGGCCAGTCTGGTGTCGGAAGCAACTGCGGCGGCACCGGGAACGCCCTTCCGCGTGGCGGTGAAACTCGAACACGCCAAGGGTGCGCACACGTATGGCAAGGAACTGCCGCCTGAAGTCATCGGGAAGCCCACCAAGTTGCAATGGACGCTGCCCGAAGGCTGGCACGTGACAGATCTCGAATGGCCTGCAGTGCATGAGTTCAAGGGACTCGATGGTTCGCCGAGTGAAGGCTACGAAGGCACGGTGTATCTGCCCGCGGCCATCATTCCACCGGCCAATGCCGCCATTGGCTCCAAAGTAGAAATCCAGGTCAATGTCGATGGCCTCGTTTGCGATGACAAAACCTGCATGCCCTTCAAGCAGGACGCCAAAGTCACCGTCTCCGTTGCTGCGGAGCCTAGCGTGAACGCGGCTGCCGCCGCCGCGTTTGAAAAAGCGACTGCGTTCAAAGTCGCCGCCATTCTCATTCCAGAAGTCAGCACGGCAGCAGCGGGCAAACCATTTCGCGTGGCCGTGCAACTCATCCACGCCAAGGGCGCGCACACGTACGGCAAGGACATCGCTCCTGACAAAGGCAAGCCCACCAAGCTGAGCTGGACGCTGCCGGAAGGCTGGACGGCGAAGGAACTGCCGTGGCCTGCCGTGCAGGAATTCGAGTTGTTCGGTGAGAAAAGCAATGGTTACCTGGGCACCGTTTATCTTCCCGCCGCGATCACACCTCCTGCCGGCACCAAGAACGGCATGAAGGTCAAACTGGCGGTGAATGTGGACGGACTCGTCTGCGATGACGAGTCCTGCACGCCTTTCATCCACGATGCGACTGCCAGCATCACCGTGGGCGACAGCGCGATTCCCGACGCCGCGCAACGCGCAGTGTTTGAAAAACTGCCGCCGCTGGGAAAAAAAAGCGTTGATGCCGCGCCGGTGAATGCAGGTGGCGGCGAACCGGCCGCCACCACTCCGCCCACCTTCCTTTTCGTCATGCTCTCCGCCTTCATCGGCGGTTTGATCCTGAATGTGATGCCATGCGTGTTTCCAGTGCTTGGCATCAAGATTGTCGGCATTGTGCAGCAGGCAGGCGAGGATCGGAAACAGGTCGTGCTTCACGGTTTGATCTACACGCTTGGCATCCTGCTCTCGTTTTGGGTGCTCGGCGGCTTCGTCGTCGCCTTGGGCAAAGGCTGGGGTTTCCAGCTTCAATCCGCGGGTTTCAATTTCGGTCTGGCTGTGTTCTTCCTCATCTTCGGCCTGAACATGGCCGGGGTGTTTGAGATCGGCGCATCGGCTGTCGGTGTTGGAGCCAATTTGCAGGCCAAGCACGGCCTCAGCGGATCTTTTTTCTCCGGCCTGCTGGCCACGCTCGTCTCCACACCCTGCTCCGCACCGTTTCTTGGCACGGCTCTCGGCTTCGCGGTGAAACTGCCCGCGCCACAGGCCATGCTGCTGTTCACCTTGATCGGCCTCGGCCTCGCCAGTCCGTTTTTGCTGCTCTCCGCATTTCCAAAACTGGTCAAAGCGCTGCCACGCCCCGGCGCATGGATGGAAAGCTTCAAGCAAGGGATGTCCTTCCTGCTGTTTGGCACGGTGCTCTACATGCTCTGGGTGCTGACCGGCATGGTGGACGGTCTGCCGCTTCTCGCGCTCATGCTCGGCCTCGCTCTCGTGGCGCTCGGCTGCTGGATTTACGGACGTTGGTCACTGCCACACAAGCCCGCGAAAACACGTGGCATCGCGGTCGTTTTGACGCTGGCGGCCGTCATCGGCGGATTGACGCTGGGCTGGCCGCAGCAGTCGGGTGAAAAGAAGCACGTGGCCGTCGCTGTCCTTGAAAACGGACTGCTGTGGGAACCGTGGTCGGAGGCAAAGGTGCAGGAACTCATCAGCGCGGGCAAGCCGGTGTACATCGACTTCACCGCCAAGTGGTGCCTGACCTGCCAGGTGAACAAGCGCGTGTATCGCAATCCCGACATCCAGGAGCTTTTCAAAAAGCACGGCGTCGTCGCGGTGAAAGCCGACTACACCAACGAGGACGAGGCCATCAAGAAGGCATTCACTGCCTTGGGCCGTGGCGCCGTGCCTGTGAACGTGCTGTACATCCCCGGCGTAAAGGAGCCCCACGTCCTGCCTGAAATTCTCACCGCGGACAACGTCACCGCGGCGCTGCGTAAACTGGAGAAGTGAGCATCCGCTCACTTGATCCCCGGCATCAGCTTCGTGATCGGCTTCGCCAGCACGAGCAGCAGCACTCCGGCAACGCCTGACGTGATCACAACATCCATGAAGCGCGCCGGCATTTGAGCCGTGGCATCGCCGGTGACTTCACCGGCCAGCAGGCCGGCCAAAATGTTGCCCAATGAACTGCCCAAAAACCAGATGCCCATCATCTGCCCGGTCAGGCGCGGGGGAGAAAGTTTGGTCACGGCGCTCAAACCCACCGGGCTGATGAAAAGTTCGCCCAGTGTGTGCACCACAACCACGGTCATCAACCACGTGGGCCACACAGGTCCCAGATTCAGCGCCCGATGCGCCGCCCATGCCGCGACAGCGAATCCCACCGCCAGCATCAGCAGCGACCACGAAACTTTCATGGTCAGCGACGGCGATGTGTTGCGTCTGGCCAGCCACGACCACAGCCCTGCAACCACAGGAGCCAGCCCGATCACGCAAAGCGGGTTCAACGCCTGAATCCAGCTCGCTGGCACTTCAAACGAACCAAACTTCCGGATCGTGAACCGTTCCGCGAAAATGCTGAACGACGACCCTACCTGCTCAAACCCGGCCCAGAACAACGCAGAAGCGGCAAAGAGCACCACGATGACCACCAGCCGCTTCAACTCGACCGCGGACAAACCGGCAAACGCAAAGGCCCAGGTGAAATACAACAGCGCCACTCCGCCGATGACCCACGCCGTTTGCTTCGCGAGCTTCAAAGCATCAATCTGCACCACTCCACTCACACACAGCACCGTCAGAACCACCACCACCACCAGCCCCACCCAGAAGCACATCCATTCACGCCGCAGGTTCTGGCCCTCATGCTCCACCCGCGCTCCGATGTGCGCCACATGACGACGTGTGAGCTTGAACTGCACAAGCCCGAGGAACATGCCCACCGCCGCTGCTGAAAAGCCCCAACGCCATCCGACCTCCTCGCCCAGCCATCCGCAGGCAAGCTGGCCGAACAACGCGCCGAGATTGATGCCCATGTAAAAGAGGGTGAATCCCGCATCACGTCGCGCTCCACCTTCGGGATAAAGATGCCCCACGAGCGCGCTCATGTTCGACTTCAACAGCCCTGATCCCAGCGCCACGAGCACAAGCCCGATGAAAAACGCCTCGGTGCGATGAATGCCAAGCACCACGTGTCCTGTCGCGATCGTCACGCCACCCCACCACACGGCATCTTTCGCTCCCATCAACCGGTCGCCGACCCATCCTCCGGGAAGCGCAGCCAGATAGACCAGCGCCGTGTAGAGACCGTAGATCGCAGCGGCCATTTCATCCGTGAGTCCCATGCCGCCGTCGTTGACCTCAGCCACCATGTAAAGCACCAGCAAGGCCCGCATGCCGTAGTAGCTGAAGCGTTCCCACATTTCCGTGAAAAACAGCGTGTAGATGCCGCGGGGATGGCCGGTGGGATCGGTGGTCATGGCGTGAAAGCCCGCCATCCAAGACGGTAAAGCTGGAAACGCGAGCTTTTCCTCACCGCGGAGCGACGACTCGCAAGGAAGCACAAAAACGAGTGAAGCCCCTCACCCTGTCCCTCTCCCCGAAGTGAACGAATCATGTCAAACGAGTGGTGTGCGGGGGGAGGGAACGGAGATGCTCGCGCTGAACCGCGTTCGCCGCTGCCACAACGCGAATCCCCTCTCCCCGTCGGTGGGCTGATTCGGTTAAGCGACGTTCTTCGGGTAGAGGTTGGGTGAGGGGTGTCAACCTGCCGACACCAGCTTTGCCTTGAACTTCACCATCGCCTTTTGAATCAGCGGATCGTTGTAGAACTCCGGATCCGTCTTCGGCGCGGCGGGTGTGTCCGCGGCCGCCGCGGGTTTGGCTTCTTCCTTCGCCTCGGGTTTCGGCTCTGGTTTTGACTCCACCTTCGACTTCGGAGACGGCGGCTCATCGGACAAACCGAGGCCGACTTCCGAAAACGCAGGGGCTTTGAGACTCGCATCGAGCACCAGTTCGAGCTTCATCGGCTGGCCGAGCAACTCCTGCGCGAGTCCTTCGAGGAAACTCAACTGCGCAGGCCGCATGAGGCTGTCTCGCGAGAAACCCTCAGTCGTCGGAAAGCCCACTTTGATGATCTTGCCGGTGATGCCAAGCAGCGTGGCCACTTGCAACCACGAAACCGCCAGCGGACGACGTTCCTGCACAAGACTGATGAGTTGCGGCCAAAAGTCCCCTGAACTGATCGCCGCCTTGGGTGCTGGTGCAGGCGTGTTCGCAGTAGGAGCAGGCACATCCTCACGCGGAGGTGGTGCGGGATCACGAACCGCGAACTGCGAACCGCGAACTTCTTCCTGCACCTTCACCGGTTCATGCGTTTGCATCGGCGCAGGTGCACGACGTTGGGGAGGAGGCGCGGTTTGAGGTCTTGGCGCCGGTTTGGGCAACCCCGCGGAACTTCCGCCATCCAGCGCATCGATCACATCGCTAATGGAAACTTCGTTCAGGCTCTGCACCGCGGCGATCACGCCGAGTTCAAAGTGCAGACGCTTGTTGCTGGCCCAGCGCATCCGCGAATCGACTTCGGCGAGCCCATCGACCACACGCAGCAACTGCTCGGTGGTCGCCATCTGTGCCTGGGCGGTGATTTCATCGGCGAGTTCAGGGCTCAAATCTTCCGCCGCAGCCTCGGGATCGGCCTGCTGCACGAGCAGCGTGCGAAAATGCTGGATCAAGTCCGCCAGCAGACGACCCAGGTCCTTGCCCGACTCATTCTGCTCATAAACGGCACGCAGCGCACCGACGGTGTCGCTTTCGAGAATGTGCCGCGCAAGCTGCGCCACAGCCTCGCCCGAGGTGAAGCCAAACACATCGAGCACGTCCTGCTCGTTGATCTTTTCACCACAGAAGGACACGAGCTGGTCGAGCATCGACTGCGCGTCGCGCATGCCGCCTTCCGCGCCTTTGCCGATGGCGTAGGCCGCCTTTTCATCGAGCTGCACCTTTTCCAGCTCGGCGATGTGCAGCAGGTGCTTGGCGATGACGGCGTTCGGGATGCGACGCAGGTCAAAGCGCTGACAGCGGCTGATGATCGTGGGCAGAATCTTGTTCGCCTCGGTGGTGGCGAAGATGAACTTCACATGCGGCGGCGGCTCTTCGAGTGTCTTGAGCAGCGCGTTGAACGCGCCGGCGGTCAGCATGTGCACCTCGTCGATGTAGTAGATTTTAAAGCGGCAGCGCGATGGGGCGAACTTCACGTTGTCCCGCAACTCGCGCACCTGCTCCACGCCGTTGTTGCTCGCGCCGTCGATCTCCAGCACGTCCATGCAGCGCCCCTCGGCGATCTCGATGCTCAGCTCGTCATCCGGGTCGAAGTCAATCGTCGGCCCGCCCTTCGCACACAGCGCCTTGGCAAAAATGCGCGCGGTGGAGGTCTTCCCCGTGCCGCGCGGCCCCACAAAGAGATAAGCATGCGCCAGACGGTTCTGCGCGATGGCGTTCCGCAGCGTTCGCACGACATGATCCTGGCCGAGAACATCGGCAAAAGTGCGGGGACGGTATTTGCGGGCAAAAACTTGGTAACTCACGCGCTCAGGCTAGCGATGCGACCCGGCGGGGCAAGAGCTTCCAAGTTCATTGGCACAACTTTACGCGCCATTTTTTCGTCACGGCGCCGGTTCAGCCAGATTCACCACCTCCGGATGATAGAACACAAACTGCGTCGGCCGCTGCGAGCGCTCGCGCAATTCGGCGATGAGGCTCTTCACCGCGTCTTCGCGCCGCTGCGTGGTCAGCATGGCGGAAATCTCGGCTTTGGCCTCCTCAAACGTCGGCAGCCGTGATTCGCGCCGCTCCATGACGATGATGATGTGCCAGCCCAGTTTCGTCGGCACCGGCTCGCTGAATTTTCCCACCGGGAGCTTCGCCACGGCAGCGATGAAATCCGCCGGCATGCGCTCACCTGCGATCCAGCCGAGGTCACCTCCCGTTTTCTTCGTGCGTTCGTCCTCCGAGCGGGTGGTGGCGAGTTCGGCGAAGGTCTTTTCCTTGGCCACCAACTGGCGGTGAATCTCGCGGATCTCTGCTTCGCGGTCAGGCTTCGCCGGATCGTGACGGGTGAGGAAAATGTGCGCCACATGATGAGCCTGCGGGATGCGCAGCGTCTCCTTGTATTCATCATACCAGGCCCGCGCATCGCTTTGCGTCACCTCGGCCAGCCGCTGGGCGATTTTTTCCGCAATCCACTCCTCATCGAGCTGCGCGTCGCGGATCGCACTGTCGAGCGACTTCTGCTCCTGCTGCTGTCCAGCAAGACGCGCGGGGTATTCGGCGGCATTGGCGAACTGACGCTGCATGTAGTCCGCCTCACGACGCGCCGCGGCCAGCGGCGGCACCACGTCGAGGCCGTTCATGATGCGGAAGGCGCGCAGGATGCGGTCATTGACGAGGTTTTCGAGCACGAGCCAGCGCGTCTGCTTCTTCGCCTCATCACCGAGAGCTATCCACGACTCGTTGCGCTTCCATAAATGCTCGCGCATGGCCTCCTCCAGTTCCAGACGCGTGACCGGCCGCCCATAAACCTCCGCCACATGCCCGCCCCCCTTCCCCAACGGTGATGATCCCCTTCCCGCCATCAACCGCGCATGCAGCGGCCCCTTGCACGCATACAAGTCGCCAAACAGATAGCACGCGGCAATAAAGTAGATGGCGAATCGCCACGGAAAGCCTTGGAAGGAGGTCGGCATGAGCAGCCGCAGGCTAGGACAGCCACGCTGCATGCACAACTGCATCAAGCAGCAACAAACGCGCCGGCCACATGGATGGGGCCATCAATCACCCTGAGGATTTCTTCATCAAGGGACGGATACTTTGACCTTGCTGGAAGGTACAGCGGTTGGCATAGCTGATTCGGGTACAGGAGTCGAGGTCTTCTCTGGGGCTGGTTCTGCCGCGTGATCGCGCTTTTGCTGGATGGCGGCTTCAAACCTGCCGGCGAGTTTGCGCCGACGCTCCAAGGAGGACATGATGTCATAGCCTGGAGGAAGATCAGGAAGATGATCCCGCATCAACCGCCGCATGATTGAAGCGATTACATCTTGTGCACCGCCCATAAGTCCGCCTGCATCCATCGGCCACGCTTTAGGATTGGAACAGCGCAGCATCATCAAAACCAGCCGATCGCGAAACTCGCGATCACCGCTCACCTCCAGTTGATCCAAAAACCATCCATTACACACGGGTGTTGCCCAACAAACCTCCAAAAAATCAAGTCGTTTGCTGGCATAAGCGGCTTGAGTGAATGCTTCAGCATCACTGCCGCCGACAAGCTTGTCAGCGATCTGTTTGAGGTCGTCCAAATTTTTCGTGCCGAGGTCGCTGGCAGCAATTGCTGGCTGTGACCAAACCGATCCCACAAACAGAGCTTGCGTGAGCATGAGCAGGGAGATGCGGAAGATCGGTGTCATAAAATTATTCGTCGCTCTCACACACTTATGGATCAAGCTTGGATTCTGATGATCCGTCATCAGCCCATGATTGTGGTTTCGATATCTGGTCAAAAACGAGATGCCTGTGGTGGTGCCATTTGATTTCCTTTGGATCGGAGATGCGGGACCATGTCCGGCCTTTGAAAAATAAAACGATGCCAGGCATAGCCCGCCAGCCATCCGCATCCGAGGTGCCCCTGAAACCTAAAACTCGGAACCAGCGGCATCGGAGTGCCGCGCTCCCGGCAAATAAACCATTTTCCAAAGCAGCACGTCTGCGAACCCTCTGCAGAATGGAGTTCGTGGACAAAACAGAACGGACACATCCTGCTTTCCACCCTCAGGCGGCCAGTGTCTCGGCCTCGGCGCGCTTGTCCTTGGTGAAGCGGACATCCTCGGCGCGTTCGATGAAGATGGTGTCCTCGCAGATGTTTTTGGCGTGGTCGCCGACACGTTCGAGGAAGCGGGCGACGAAGATGAGGTGGATGTAGCCCTCCAGGTCCGCGTGATGGGACTCCATGACCGCGATGATCTCGCGATCGAGCGCCTTTTCCGCTGCGTCGAGTTCCTTGTCGAGCAAACGCGCGGCGGCGGCGGCCTCGGGGTTGGCGTTGAGGAATGCCTGGAGGCTGGCTTCGAGATTGCGGTCGCAGAGCGAGTACACGGGCTGGATGAGCTTCACCTCGGGGAACTCGGGCAGGTTGTTGATGAAGCGCGCGCGCTTGGCGATGCTCGATGCCTGGTCGGCGATGCGTTCGAGGTTGTTGGCGACGCGGATGGTGCCCATGACCTGACGAAGATCGTGCGCGGTGGGCTGGAACTTCACGAGGATCTGCATGCCGAGCTTGTCCACGGTCTTCTCCAGCTCGTTGACATCCTGGTCGGCGGCGATGGCGCTGTTGCACAGGTCGGTGTCGCGCTCCAATAGGCCACGCATCGCGCAAGCGAGATTCTTGCGGGCCATGCTGGCCATGGAAAGGACATCCTGGCGCAGGCGGTCGAGGGAATGGTTGAAGGTGGACAGGATGTGCTCTTGCATTGCCCTAAAATGTCTGATTGTGACATTTACGCCACATTAGATTCGAGGAAGTTTCAGGCCACGCTCGCGGGCACGCTGATGACATTGGTGGCGGGCGCGTCTCCCTTCGGCTCACGATTGGTGCGGCGGCAGAAGGTGTCATAATCGATGACCTCGAAGGAACCGTCGAGGTTTTCGACGACGGCGGTGAGGGATTCGACCCAATCGCCCGAATTGAGATAATGGGTGTCACCCACAATCTTGTCGGCGGCCTTGTGAATGTGGCCGCAGATGATGCCCTTGCAGTGGCGCTGGCGGGCGAGGGTCTGAAGCTGCTCCTCATATTTGCCGACGAAGCTGACGGCCGACTTCACCTTGTGCTTCACCCACGCGCTGAGGGAGAAGCTTTCCTTGCCACGGATGCGGCGGTACCAGTTGTAGGTACGGTTGATGCGCAGCAGCGCGTTGTAACCGATGCCACCAAGCTTGGCGAGCCAGGCGTGGTTGGTGGTGACGGCGTCGAAACCATCCCCGTGAACGACGAGGTAGTTCCCGTTGGGCGTGCGATGGACGTGCTCGTCGGTGACGAGGAAGTTTTCGAGCTGGATGGGAATGAAGCGATCGAGAATGTCGTCGTGATTGCCGCGCAGGTAGATGATCTGCGTGTTCTCCTTTTCCATCTTGCGCAGCACGGTGCGAAGGAAGTGGGTGTGGCCCTTGTTCCAGCCGCCGAGGCGGCGGAGATGCCAGGCGTCGATGATGTCGCCGTTGAGCACGAGTTTGTCGCAGAGGCAGTTGCGGATGAAGTGGGAGGCCTGCGCGGCCTTGCAGTCCGGCATGCCGAGATGCACGTCGGAGATGAAGATGGTCTTGAAGCGGAGCTTCGTTTTGCCGCTGGGGCCGGTCACAGTCTCCTGGAGATCGTCGTTGGTGTCACTCATGTGGGTGAAGGCGTTGATGATGGAAGGACCGCGGCGAGTTCCTGCTCAAAATGTTCAATGACGCGCTCCCAGCCGAGGTCAAATGCGGCCTGCCGGGCGGCGGCACGCAGCGCGGTGTCATTCCAGCGCGCCGCGGCGGCACGTGTTTGTTCGAGAAAGGCTTCTTCATGCCCAAAAGGCACCAGCCAGCCGTTCTCCCCGGAGCGGATGAGCAACCGCGGTGCGGCGTAGTCAAACGCCACGACACCGAGGCTGGAGGACATGGCCTCCAGCACCACATTGCCAAACGTTTCGGTGATGCTGGGAAACAAAAACACATCGGCAGAAGCATAATGCGCGGCCAGTTCCTCCCCGAGCCGTGCTCCGGCGTAGTGGAAGGCGGGATGTTCCTCGCGCATCGCAGCCAGTCGCGGGCCGTCGCCGACAAAGACCATGCGCGCATTTGGATGCACCTGACGGAGCACGTCGAAGGCCCGCACCGCGAGTTCGAGGTTCTTCTCTGCCGCGATGCGGCCGACATACACGGCCACAGGCGTCGATTCGTCCGCTCCCCACGAGCGACGCAATTCATGACTGCGCCGGACAGGATCGAACAAGGCGGTGTCCACGCCGCGGCCTAACACACCGACGTTCTGAATTCCCCAGTCTTCCAGCATTCGCGCTGTGTCCGCAGAGGGCGTCAGGGTGCGGGCAGTTTGATTGTGAATGCTCCGCAACACTCCCTGCGCGAGCGTTTCCATGCCCGGCAGGTGGTAATCCTCCAGATAGGTCTGAAAATTGGTGTGAAAACCGGAGACCACAGGGATGCCCCGCTTTCCTGCCGCGCGGATGGCGGCGATGCCCAGAACCGTTTCAGTCGCCACATAGACAACATCCGGGCGCAGTTGGGCATACAGTTCGAGCATCTGGCGTGTCGAGGCGAAACCCAGCCGGAGACCGGGATAACCGGGAAGCGGCATGGAATGCATCACCTCGCGCGGCAAGTCGCCGTCACTCACCCCGTCCACCGTGGTGACGACCGTGACCGCGTGACCACGGCGTCTCAATCCTTCCCCCAAGGTGTTGAGAGTGCGGGCCACCCCGTTGATGTCCGGTGGAAACGTGTCTGTGACGATGAACACCCGCATGACCACGGAAGAAAGAATGAATTTGCGGATAATACAGCGGAAAGCAGTGTCCAACGCAGCAATCGTGACATTATCGACACCCCGCCTCCATCCACCCTTCCGGCCCGATTTCCGCTTGTGACAGGTTCGTCACCATCCTCCGTTTGCCCGCTTTGCCATGACAGAGCACAACACTTCATCCAATCATGAGCAAAATTCTGATCATTGAGGATGAGTCGGACATTTCCGAGTTGATCGCGTTGCATCTCGCCCGCGAGGGCCACGAATACATCTGCATTTCCAACGGCCTGCAGGCCCTTCCCACAGCCGTCGAACAGCAGCCGGACATGATCGTCCTCGACTTGATGCTTCCGGGTCTCGACGGCATGCAGATTTTCAAACGTCTGCGTTCCGACACCCGCACCACCAACATCCCGGTCATCATCCTCACCGCCAAGGCCCAGGTGACGGACAAGATCGCCGGTCTCGAACTCGGCGCCGACGACTACCTCACCAAGCCCTTCAGCCCGCGGGAGCTGTGCCTGCGCATCAATGCGGTGCTGCGCCGCGTGAAGAAGGTGACGCATGTGTCTGAAATCCAACGCGGACGGTTTTTGCTCGATCGCAAGAACCTGAAGCTTTACCTCGACGGCGCCCCGCTCGAACTTACCACCACGGAGTTCAAATTGCTGACCACGCTCATGGAAAACGACACCGCTGTCCACACCCGCGCCGATCTCCTGCGCGAGGTCTGGGGCTACAACACCGACGTGGCCACCCGCACGCTGGACACCCACATCAAGCGTCTGCGTGAAAAACTTGGCGCGGCGGGCGCGCACATCGTTACCATCCGTGGCACAGGCTTCCAGTTCCAGTCAGAGCTTCCGGAAGCTGTCCACGCATGACTTCCCTCAGTTTCGTCCTCACCCTGCTGCTGGCCGCTGCATTGATCATCCTGATGCGGCGGGAACAGCGCTGGCAGCGTCGGTGGGAGGAACTCGCCAAATCGCTCGGCATGCCCGCCCGTCATTCCCACATGCTGCCCACCCACGCCGCTGAAGTTCACGAAGCCCGGGGCACCGCCGAACGCCTGGCCGAACAGCGCCGCATCTTTGAATCCCTGCTGGATGAAATCAGCCAGGGCCTTGTGCTGGTGGACGACAGCCTGCGCGTTCGCTACGCCAATCTCCCCACTGCCCGCCTGCTGAACCGTACCGCCATCCAGCCCGGACGTACCTTGATCGAAGAACTCGGCGACCACCAGATCACCGACGTGGTTCAGGAAGCTCTCACTGAGCACCGTCACACCACCCGCCGCATCCAGATCCTGCCCTCGGCCGTCGGCAGCGGCACCGACCTTGGCGGCAGACACTTTGTGATCGAAGCCGCCCCGCTCGCCCCGGAAAGTGGCGGTGGTGCCTGGCTCGCACTCCAGGATGTCACCGACGCCGCGATCACCGAACAAATCCGCAAGGATTTCGTTGCCAATGCCTCCCACGAGTTGCGCACCCCGCTCACCATCATCAACGGCTACATCGAGATGCTGCAGGACGGCACCTCCCTCAATCCCGCCACGATGAAGCGCAGCCTCGATGTGATGGAAAAGCACACCAAGCGCATCGCCCGCATCATCGAGGACATGCTGGCCATCTCCCGCCTGGAGGACACCTCAACCCCGCTCAACTGCGAGCGCTTCAACGTCCGCGCCTGCGTGCAGGACGCCGCCGACCACCTCGCCCCCATGATGGAAGGCCGCAACGTGCGCCTGGAGTTCGACTTTCCCAAGGACGGCGGACGCATGCATGGCGACCGCTTCTACTGGGACCAGGTTTTCACCAACCTCCTCGAAAACTCGATCAAGGAGAACCCGCGGCCCGGCCTTGCCATCCATGTCTCCGGCCAGTGGCACGACGGACATTGCACCCTCAAGGTCAGCGACAACGGCATCGGCATCCCCGCGCATGACCTGCCCTTTGTGTTCAAGCGCTTTTACCGCGGCAACAAGCACCACTCCTCCGCCTCGCAGGTAAGAGGCACCGGACTCGGCCTCTCCATCGTCAAACGTGCGGTCGAAGCCCACGGCGGCACCATCGAGCTGACCAGCACGCCCGGAGTCGAGACCACCTTCACCATGCGTGTCCCGGTGCCCTGCGATTGCACCTGAGGCATTGGGGGCTTGAGCACACGCCCGCAAGTGCTATGGGCTCGACCATCGCCCAGACGCGTATTGCTTCTGAGCCTCCAAACGTCCGTGGAAGACCTTTTCGGCCATCGCATCTCCTACCTGCGCGTCTCCGTCACCGACCGGTGCAACGAACGCTGCCGTTACTGCATGCCCGAAGAGGAGCAGCCGTGGTTTCCAAAGGACGAAACGCTCACCTATGACGAAATGGCCCGCGTCGTCCGCGTCGGTGCCACGCTCGGCATCAAACGCATCCGCGTCACCGGCGGCGAGCCGCTCACGCGTCCGGGCATCGCTGGTTTCTGCGCGCAATTGACCGGCACGCCCGGCATCGAAGGCGTCGGCATCTCCACCAACGGCACGCTTCTCGCCAAAACTGAGCATGGCCACACGCTCGCCGAGCAACTCGCACAGGCCGGTGTCCGCACCGCGAATGTCTCGCTCGACTCGCTCGACCGTGACGTATATCAGCGCACCACCAGCCGCGACCTCCTGCCCCGAGTGCTTGAGGGCATCGACGCGGCCATCGACGCCGGATTCGACTCCATCCGGCTCAACTGCGTTCTCATGAAGAACCAGACCGAGCGCGAGCTGCCAGCGTTGATCGACTACGCCGCGAAAAAGAACGCGTTGCTGCGCTTCATCGAGTTGATGCCCGTCAGCACCCAGGAAGTGCTCAGCGATGACAACTTCCTGCCCATCGCCACCGCGAAACAGCTCGTCGAGCAAACCACCGGCCCGCTCATCGAGGAACCCGACTTCAAAACCAACGGTCCCGCCATCTATCACCGCGTCCCATCGACAGGACAGCGCATCGGCTTCATCGGCGCGATGACCAACCTGCATTTCTGCGAGAACTGCAACAAGCTCCGCCTCACCTGTGACGGCAAGCTGCGCCCCTGCCTCGGCAGCTACCTCGAATTCGATCTGCGCAGCGTCCTGCGTGGCGGCTGCAGCGACTCTGAACTCGCCGCTTTTTTTCAAAACGTCGTCGCCCGCAAACCCAAGGAGCACGACTTCCGCCACAACTACCAGCCGAACCGTCGCATGATCGCGATTGGCGGTTAAGTCAGCATGCCCAAGCTCACGCATCTTAATCACAAAGGCGAGGCCGCCATGGTGGACGTGTCCGCGAAGCCGCCTCTGCGCCGCGAAGCCGTCGCCGAAGGCCGGATCATCCTCGCTCCGGCCACGCTCAAACTCATCCGGAAGAACCAAGTCAAAAAAGGCGACGTCCTCAGCATCGCGCGCATCGCCGGCATTCAAGCCGCGAAGCAGACGCAGCACCTCATCCCGCTCTGCCATCAGATTCCGCTCAGCAAGGTGCAGATCGACTTCGAACTTCGTCCGAAGGCCGTCCACATCACCGCCACCGCGATCACCGTCGCCCAGACCGGCGTCGAAATGGAGGCGCTCACCGCTGTCTCCGTCGCCGCGCTGACGATTTACGACATGTGCAAGGCTGCCGACAAAAAGATGCGCATCGAAGGCATCCGCCTCCTGCGCAAAACGAAGACGTCAGTCGATTGATCCCGCACGAATCATGACCGGGGTCACTTGGCGTGTAGTATTCACCGTTCCGGCGCGTTAACTGCCGACCCGCATGCCCCGTATCGTCTGGCAAAACCTCAATCTCACCTGGCTGGCCGCCGGAGTCGTGCTGCTGGTGCTGGGTTTGCTCGTTCGTGGATATCTCAAGTCCCCGCTGCCCGGATGGCGGCGCCTTGTGGCGATGGCCTGCAAGATCGCCGCCCTCGCCCTGCTGGCTTTGTGCCTGCTGGATCCGTTGTGGACGCGCACGCAGCCGAAGAAGGGTGAAAACGAAGTCGTCGTGCTCGTGGACACCAGCGCGTCCCTCGACCTCGCCGAAACTCCTGAAGGCAAAACACGTGCGGCTGCGATCCAGGAGGCACTGGCGTCGAAAGATGATGACGCGGCATGGATCAAGGCCCTGGGTGAGGATTTCCGGCTGCGATTGCTGACTGGTGGCGCACAGACCACCAGCGTGCCGCATTTCCGCAGTCTGAAGTTCGACGGAACACGCTCCGATTTCTGCCGCACGCTGATGACCCTGCGCTCCGGCGGCTCGAACCTCGCAGCCGTGGTCGTGGTGAGCGATGGCAACGCCACGGACTTCGCCGCGTGGAAAACAGAAGCGAAAGGCGCGCCGGTTTTTACCGTGCTTGCAGGCGAAAAGGCCCCGGGAAACGATTTGAGCATCCTCGAAGCAACGGTGGCGACGAGTCCGTTTGAAGACGCGCCCGTGACGATCACGGCTCGTGTCGCCGGCAACGGCAAGGACACGCTGCGAGTCGTCGGCGAGGACAAAAAGCCTGTGGCGACCGAAAAAGTGACGCTCAGCGGCGGAACCGCGCAAACCGTGCGCCTGCGCGTTCCTGTCGCAAAACCGGGCGTGTCATTTTACCGGCTCGAATTCGCCGGTGAAGGTGGCAAGGAGGCCACGTTGATGAACAACACGCGCCTGCTGGCCGCGGATCGTGGTTCAGGGCCGTATCGCGTGCTCTACGTGACCGGCAGGCCAAATTGGGAGTACAAATTCATGCGTCGTGCCATCGCAGGCGATGATGACATCCAGATGCCCGCGCTTGTGCGCATCGCCAAACGTGAGCCGAAGTTTGAATGGCGCGGACACGCCGGCGAAAGCGTGAATCCGTTGTTTCGTGGCTTTGGGGCCAAAGATGGCGAGGAAGCCCAACGCTACGATCAGCCGGTGATCATCCGGCTTGGCACCAAGGACGCGAAGGAACTCAGCGATGGCTTTCCGAAGGCTCCGGAGGACTTTTTCGCCGAATTCCGCGCCATCATTCTCGATGACATCGAGGCATCGTTTTTCACCCAGGAGCAGATGCATCTCATCGAACGCTTCGTCAGCGAGCGCGGTGGCGCCTTGCTGACGCTCGGCGGGCAGGAGTGCTATCGCAGCGGCGGCTACGACAACACCCCCGTCGGGCGCATGCTGCCGGTGTATCTTGATCAAAATGCGCCTGCGCAGCCCATCCTCGACGCGCGTTTCAATCTCACGCGCGAAGGCTGGCTCGAATCGTGGATGCGCCTCCGTGCGGATCGCGATGAGGATGAGAAGCGCCTCACCACCATGGCTTCGTTTTATTCGGTGAACCCGGCGTTCTCGATCAAACCCGGCGCCACCATCCTGGCGACTGTTTCCGACGCGCAGAACTCGTATCCGGCGTTTGTGATGCAGCGTTTCGGCGAAGGCCGCGTCGGCAGCATGCTCATCGGCGATCTGTGGCGCTGGGGATTGCACGATTCCGATTCGCACAAGGACATGGACCGCCTCTGGCGCCAGCTCATGCGCTGGCTGGTCGTCGATGTGGCTGACGCGATCACCTTCACCACCGAATCCGACACCGAAGACCACGAACGCATGAAACTGGCCGTGCGTGTTCGTGATCGCTCGTTCAAGCCAAACAGCGACGCGCTCGTGAAGATCGAAGTCACGCAGCCGGACGGCACGAAATCGCAGCTTTTCGCCGAACCGAGCCTGAAGGAGGCCGGTTTGTTTGAAACAGAGTTTTTCATGAGCAAGCCGGGCAATTACCGCGCTGCCGCAAGCGTCGAGGACGCTGAAAAGCTCACGCCACTTGGCATCAGGACCATGGGCTGGGCACATGACCCGATGGCGATGGAATTTGCACGGCTGGAACCGAACCGTGACTTGATGAAACGCCTCGCCGACGAGACGGGCGGCCAGATGATCCCGCTCGCTGACATTGAGAAGCTGCCTGAGATCTTGAAAAACATCCGCCTGCCCGTCGAAGTCACCCTCGCCACACCGTTGTGGCACACGCCGTGGATTTTCCTCGCCATTCTGCTCCTGCTGGTCGGCGAATGGATCGTGAGAAGAAAAGGAGGCATGGCATGATGAAGAAAACTTTCGCATGGCCCCTCACCCGGCCTCTCCCCGAAGATCATCGTGATGAAGATGCGTATCTTCGACGGGGAGAGGGGATTTATTTCTCGGATGCTCCAACGCGAAACCCCTCTCCCCGCCCATATCGCGCTCCACATGCAAAACTTCCTTCGGGGAGAGGTTGGGTGAGGGGCATGTCCTTCGCTGCGTTTGTTGTCTGCACAGCATTCCTCCATGCACGCAGCCTCGACGTCATCATCGTTCGCGGCGCGGACGGAGCGGAGGAGTATGGAAAGAAGTTCACAGCGCAGATCGAGGCGTGGAAGATGGCCTGTGAGAAAGGCGAAGTGCCTGCGGAGGTGATCTCAGGCCCGGAAACGACAGCAAAGCTCGAAAAGCGTCTCGCTGCCGCCAAGCCGGATCGTCAGCTCTGGCTCGTGTTGATTGGCCACGGCACTTTTGATGGCCGCGAGGCCAAATTTAACGCCGAGGGACCCGATTTTGACGCGAAACAACTCTCGGGCTGGCTGGCACCGCTGAAACAGGAAATCGCCATCATTCACTGCGCGTCGTCGAGCGGTGGCTTCGTGCGTCCGCTGGCCGGAAAGGGCCGGATCATCATCACGGCGACGAAAAGTCCCGATGAAGTCTTCTATGCGCGATTTGGCGAGCATTTTGCCGAGGCCATCAGCGGACTGGCAGAAGCCGATCTCGATCAAGACAAGCAGGTCTCGTTGCTGGAAGCCTTCCGTCATGCCAGCAAAGCCGCGGCAACGTTTTACGAGAACGAAGGCCGCCTCGCCACCGAGCACGCGCTGATCGAAGACAACGGCGATGGCGTGGCCACCCGCCGCGAAATGCTCGAATCACCGCCAGCCGAGGCCAAACTCGATGGCGAACGTGCCGCGCAACTCGTCCTCGTGCTCAGCGACGATGAAAAGAAGCTCACAGACGAGCAGCGCACGAAGCGTGATGCGCTGGAACGCGAATTGAAAAAGCTCCGCGAAGAACGCGTGAAGCTCAACGACGACGATTACTACTCAAAGCTCGAAAAGCTGCTGCGCGAGCTGGGCGAGGTTTATGGATCGTCCCGCCCGGCGACATAATCCCGAAACGCCTGCGCCACCTTCTGAGTGACGGGACCCGCGATGCCGGGCATATCGCGCTGATTGATGCGCGCCAGCGGATGCACATCACGAGTGCTGGATGTGAGGAATGCTTCGTCACAAGTGGTCAGGATGGAGATTGGCATCGCTGTCTCCTCGACGGGAATGTTTGCTGCAGCACAGGCTTCAAGCACGAGGCCACGCGTGACACCCGCGAGGCAGCCGGAACTGAGCGGCGGTGTTTGCACGCGACCGTTCGCGACGACGAAGATGTTGGTTCCTGTGCCTTCGCAGAGTTCGTCATGGGTGTTGGCAAGCAATGCCTCCCCTGCCCCTTTCGAGTGAGCGAAGGCCAAAGCGCGGACATTGTCGCCATACGAGATGGATTTGACGCCGGTGAGAGCGCTGCGCTCATTGCGCGTCCACGGCACGGTGATGACAGTTTCGGTGGGGGGCCAGGGTTTGAGCGGCGTGGTCGCCACGATCATCGTGGGAGGAGCATCACCGCGATCGGAACCAAGCGGACCGTTGCCGCTGGTGAGGGTGACGCGCACGCGGGCGTCGCTGAGGCCATTGGCCTGCATCGTGGCGACGATGGCATCGCGATAGGTGTCGAAGGCTGGCGGAGTGATGCCCATCGCTCCACACGAAGCGATGAGACGTTTCCAATGTCGCGTGGGCGTGAACGGCTTCCCATTCCGGGCCACGAGCGTTTCAAAGACGCCGTCGCCAACGAGAACGCCATGATCGAAGGGCGAGATGCGGGCTTCGGCGGTGCTGACGATTCGACCGTCGAGCCAGATGAATGCGGGGAGGTTCACACAACCATGATGCCGCGGACGGAATCATTCTCAAGAGGCTCAACTTTGCGCTTGCACGTGCAGCGGTCCACGCCACTATGCGCGCCCAACGTTTTGCGGGTGTAGCTCAGTGGTAGAGCACTTCCTTGCCAAGGAAGATGTCGCGCGTTCGAATCGCGTCACCCGCTCCATCTCTCCGAGAGAGATAGCTTTCCCGAATTAGCATGTTCGTCTGGTCAAAACTCGCCGCAGCCAAATTTGCGGACACTTGGGAAGAGCGCTTTTCTGACAGCACTGATGGCACTCTCGTCATCACAAGCATGCCGGGTCGCCCCACCATTCGTGTGGAAGTTTATTGCCCGGAGAAATCACGGGCGAAAGCCATCCAGAAGGAATTCGGCGGCAGCGTGCGCCATCTGAAGCCGCAGAACTGGGCCGCGCTGTCGTCCAAAGCCCCGCCGCCGGTCAAGGTTCGCGAGACTTTCGTGATCTGCACTGCCCGCACGCCTGCGGAGATGGTGAAAGCGCGCAAAGCCTTCCCGAATCGCGAAATCATCGCCGTGCCTGCCGACATGGCCTTCGGCACGGGCCATCATGCGACGACTGCCACGGTGCTCCGCCTCATCGTGGACGAGGCCAAGCGGTTTCAGCAAAACGGGCGCCATTGGAGCATGGCGGATCTTGGTTGCGGCAGCGGCATCCTGGCCATCGCGGCGGAAAAGCTGGGTGCCAGCCGTGTGTGGGGTTGTGACTTCGATCCCGCTGCCGTGCGCATTTCTCGAGAGAACGCCGAACGCAACGGCACGCCGAAGGTTCGTTTCTCCCAGGTGGACGTATTGAAATGGCAGCCCAGGCAGACGTGGGACATCGTGGCCGCGAACATCTTCCATGACGTGCTGGAGGCCGCGTTCCCGCAGATTCTGCGTTCTGTCGCTCCCGGTGGCGTGCTGATGCTATCCGGCATCCTGCGTTCCCAGGCAAAAGACTGCCTCGCCGCAGGCAGGCGGGCGGGTTTCGTGGTCGAAAAGGTGATCACGCGGGGCAAATGGGTGACGGCGATGGGCATGGTGAAAAGCCGCTGAAAGAACCAATGTGCCAAAACTGCAGTTTCCCACCGCAGGAACTTCAGCCTTGAGTTTAAGCGAAATGGTCTCTAAGTTTGGCCATCTCCTCCCCGGTCATGCTTTTTGATCCCGCGTCTTCTTCCGACGGGGCTGGTATCCTCAGCCCTGCAAAGAGAAAGCGTACCCTTTTGCAGCGGACCAAGACAGACGGCAACAGGATCGGCCTGCTGCCCACCGAAGGCTGGCGAAAGCGGAACATGCAGTTCCTGAATGACGTGCTGTTGCCGGTGTTGCTGTCTCCCCGCAAGCCGTCCTGCGACTTCGGCAAGCTACCCGTGGCCACGTCCGAAGAGATCGCCATCACGTGGCTGGGACACGCGGGATTCTTCGCACAGGTGGGAGGCGTGAACATCGCCATCGACCCGAACTGGGCGCTCTGGCACGGTCCAGTGAAGCGGGTCCGCCACCCCAGCGTCTGGGCGCACGACCTGCCGGTGATCGACCTCGTGCTCGTGACGCATGCGCATTACGACCATCTCCACCTGCCCAGCCTGCGCAAACTGGCCGCCGCCCAGCCGATCATCGTCCCAGAAGGCGTGGGCAGCCTCGTGAAGAACTGCGGCTTTGGCCACATCGTGGAGTTGAAGACCTGGCAGAGCGCCACATTCCAGAATCTCCGCATCACCCTCACCCCCGCCCGCCACTGGGGAGCAAGGATGATCCACGACACCCATCGCGGGTTTGGCGGCTACTTGATCAAGTCACCCGACCGCTGCCTCTTCCATTGTGGCGACAGCGCCATGTTCGATGGTTTCCAGGAAATCGGCAAGCGGGCCAGCATCGACCTCGCCCTGATGCCCATTGGTGCCTACGAGGCGCCGAGCGGTCGTCCGGTGCACATGAATCCCGAGGAGGCGCTGGACGCCTTCGAGATGCTGGGAGCCCACTCGATGGTGCCTATGCACCACGACACTTTCCCGCTGGGTGGCGAACCCATTCATGAGCCGGCGGAGCGCCTCGTGAGAGCTGCCTTGGAACGCCAGATCGACCACCGCGTGCGCCTGCTGAGCGAGGGTGAGTCGGCGATTTATTGAGGTGAACCCGCGACCGGTGCTGACCCTCATCGCCGCCGTATCAGCAGACGGCTTTATTTCTGCCGGAACGGGTGTGCCGTGGGACCTGCCAAAGGACAGGCAGCACTTTCGGCAGACGACATCTGGACAATGGTTGCTCATAGGACGACGCACCTACTTGGAAATGCTCGGCTGGTTCCAAGACCACCACCCGCTTGTGCTGAGCCGGGACAAGGCATTCACCCCTCCAGTCGGCGAGACCGTGGCGAGCGTCGAGGAGGCCTTGGCCCGCGCTGCCCAGGGCAATGCCCGGGAATTATTCGTCTGTGGTGGCGGTGGCGCCTACACTGCTGCCATGCCTTGGGCAGACAGACTCATTCTAACCCATGTGGCAGCGACACTGGGGGCTGGGGTCCGCTTCCCTCCCATCTCCAAAACAGAGTGGCTGCAGGTCTCCCGGCAGGATTTTCCAGCCGACCCCGGCCACCCCTGCCCCTTTGCCATCGCGGTCTATGAACGCCGTCGGGAGACGCAAAACAGGGGTGGCAATTGACATTCCTGAAAAATTCAAGATGAGCAAAATCCGATCTGGAGTATCTAAACACTGCTGATGACCATCCAACCCAGGCTTCCAACCAGCCTCACCGCCATCATCTTGGTGGTGCTGGCCATTGCTGCTGGCTGCACCAGCGTTGGCACCAAGACAGCCGCCACCGGCCAGACGGCTCCTGAAAAAAAGGATGCGATGCTCGTCAAATCGCCCCTCGACCTCGGGTTCCTGCTCAGCATGAGCTATGTGGAGGCCAAAAGCATCTCCACCAAGACGCTCGAGTTCCCGCCCTATTTGAACATCGCCGCCGACTCGATCGAGGTCTTAAAATACTCCGCTGATGGCAAGCCCCGCCGAGCCCGCGCACGCGGCAAGGTCTTCATCGAAATGAACTTCAACGAGCCCGCGAAGGCGCTGTGCCAGGAAGCCTTCATCACCGAGGACGAAATCATCCTGCGCGGCAGCCCGATCCTTCAACGTGGTGGCAGCATGGTCGAGGGGCTTGATGAGAGCACCATCTTTTATCTGTTCGGCACCTCGCTCCGCGTCATTGGCCTGCATCGGGTGAACAACGAATCCGCCGTGGCATCTGTGCTGCCCACCTTGGGCACTTGGGCACAGGGTCCCAATCCGCTGCTGCCCCCGCTCACCGAAAGCTCCGTGCCTACCAGCATCCGTGACTCCATGCAGCGCGCCGCCGAGGCCGAGATGCTCCATCAAAAGACCCGCGAGATCTACGGTCCTGCCACGCCGCCAAGCGCTGACAACCCGCCCGCGACGACCCCTGCCACGCCGGAAAAAGCAGCCGACAAGCCGAAAAACTCACCGCCACCGACCACCGCCGCGAAAAAGCCGCCCATGGTGGAAATCCGCAAGGCGGTTCCGAGCAAGCCGTCCTTCTGGAGCCGCTTCCGCAAGGACAAGACCCGCGCGTAATCGGGGCATTCCTGCCCCGAAGGATTTTTTGCGATCACCCCACGATGGCCTGCGGCACGCGACCGTGCACATCAGTGAGGCGATAATCCCGGCCCGCATAACGGTAGGTCAGCCTCTCGTGATCGATGCCCAGCAGATGCAGGATCGACGCGTGAATGTCGTGAATGTGCATCTTGTCCACCGCGGCCTTGAAGCCGAACTCATCACTTTCGCCATACGCCGTGCCACCACGCGCACCACCACCGGCGAAGAACATGCAGAAGCCATGCGGGTTGTGATCGCGCCCGTTGCCGTTCTCGCTCACCGGCGTGCGGCCAAATTCACCGCCCCAGACGATCAGCGTGTCATCCAGCATGCCGCGTTGCTTCAAATCACCGATCAACGCCGCGATGGGACGGTCGATGTCCGCTGCGAGCTTCCGCGTCTGCTCATCGTGCTTCGAATGCGTGTCCCACGGCTGGCCGTTGCCATAATACACCTGCACAAACCGCACACCCCGCTCCACCAGACGCCGCGCCATGAGGCAGCCGTTGGAGAAATGACTCTTCCCATACATCTCGCGCACTTTTTGTGGCTCCAAGTTCACATCGAAGGCATCCGTGGCCGCGCTTTGCATGCGAAAGGCCGTCTCCATCGCCTGGATGCGACCATTGAGTGCCACATCAGCTCCGCCACGTGCAGCCAGATGTTCCGCATTCAGCGCCTGCATCAGATCGAGTTGCTTGCGTTGATCCGCGAAACTGAGACGGCCATTCGTCAGCCACGGAATCATCTGCTTCGGATCCAGGTTCGAGTGGTTGATGTAAACGCCCTGATGCTGCGCCGGCAAAAACGCGCTGCTCCACAAGATCGAAAACCGCACTGGTTTGCCCGGACACAGCACGACGAATGACGGTAGATTCGCGTTCTCATTGCCCAAGCCGTAACTCAGCCACGAGCCCATGCTCGGCACGCGTTCCGTCATCGTGCCGTTGTTCATCAGCAGCAACGCCGGACCATGGTTCGGATTGTCCGTGTGGCAGGAACGCAGCAGGCACAGATCATCGGCATGCTGGGCGAGGTTTGGCAGCAGCTCGCTGATCTCCAGCCCGCTTTGACCGTGCTTCGCATACGCATAGGGCGACGCGAGCAATCCTCCGGTGGGCCGCTCCGTGCGCAAATCCGCTCCCGCCGGCTTTTGCCCTGCAAACTTCACCAAACCCGGCTTCGGATCGAAAAAGTCCGGCCCGAACGGCCCGCCATTCATGAACAGATGAATCACCCGCTTCGCCTTCGGCGCGAAATGCGACCGCGGCGCCCCATTTGCCGCACTCATCGTCGAGGCGAGGCCAAGCGCGCCCAATCCGCCACCCATGCGGGCCAGCAGTTCACGACGTGACAATGAGGACAGATTGGACATCCCAGAAAATACGTTCGCAGGTCAGTATCCTTGCGACCACACCCACAAGCTCAGTGTTTCGACACCCGAGAAGCACTCTCCAAGACGTCCCAGTGCTTGGCATGTCCCCTAATTCCGCAACTGGCGGCCAGGCTGACCCGAGGAACCACCACTCTCAAGCTTACATCGAACCTCCCGTCTTCGACTGCCTCCCCCGCTTTTTTCTCGACCTTCAGCCGCCAATCCTCCATTCTCCCAATCTCTTGTTTCTCCGATTGTCGATGCCAGCCCTTTCCGCCGCTCGCTTCCTCATCTATCTGCATGCGGGCACCTGCTTCCTCGCTTGCCCGCTCCATGCAGAAACCGCTCCAGCGCCCATCCCAATCGCTGAGATTGGCGCGAAAGCTACGGTGGATTATCAAGGCGATGCCATTCGTATTGAGCGCACGCCGGAAGGAACAAGACTGTACACAGGCTTCCAGAAGCTCATGGGCAACGTCACCTCCGAGGGCCTGACGCTGGAATCCACGGAAGCCGCAGGCGGTCGCCTGCAACTCACCGCCACTACGGTCGGACGCACCAGCTCCAAGGGGCAGTCCCTTCCCCGCAAAGGTATCGTGATGGTCGCGGAGAAAATGGTCGCCTGGACACGCCCAGGCCTCGTCGAGGAATACTCCGTGAGCGTGGACGGTGTGCGGCAGGACTTTGTGATCGCCACCGCCCCGCTAGGAACCGGAGATCTCAGCATCGAGTTGGCTCTCCGTGGTGCCCGTGCCGAGTCGCACGGCGACGGTGTCAAGCTCACCCTCGATGGTTCCGCCCGCGAGCTGATCTACAACCGCCTCCACGTCACCGACGCCACCGGCCGCGAGTTGCAGGCGACGCTGCTGGTCTCCGCACCCAACCACCTGACCGTCCGCGTGGCCGATGCCGGCGCCGCCTATCCCATCCGCATTGATCCGACCTTCAGCGACGCGGACTGGGTGAGCTTGAATCCGGGGATCCAGGCAGCCAACGACAATGTTTATGCGACAGCTGTCGATGGCAGTGGGAATCTTTATATTGCAGGAGATTTCACCGTGGTGGGCACAGTGGCCGCCAATCGCGTCGCCAAGTGGAATGGCAGCACTTGGTTGGCTCTCGGCTCGGGGATGCCCGAGAGCGTGTATGCACTGGCTATAAGTGGCACCTCTGTTTACGCCGGAGGTAAGTTTATCTCGGCGGGCGGCACACAAGCCAATCGCATCGCTCGCTGGACGGGGACCACTTGGCTGCCTGTCGGATCTGGAACAGATGCAGCCGTCCGTGCACTAGCAGTCAGCGGTAGCAACCTCTATGCGGCTGTCGACTCCATTTACATCACACCCGGCAGCAAAGTCGCCCAATGGAATGGCAGCTCTTGGGCGATACTCGGCTCTGCAATGAACGGAATTGTCAATGCATTGACCGTGAGTGGCAGCACGGTCTACGCGGGCGGCCTGTTTACCAATGCTGGCGGCACAGACGCCAACAATATCGCACAATGGGATGGCAACGCCTGGACGGCACTCGACACTGGAACAGACGGCACTGTCCAGGCACTCGCACTGAACGGAAGCATCCTCTACGCCGGAGGTGATTTTACCATGGCTGGCGGCCAGTCGGCCAGCCGCATCGCTCAATGGGATGGAAATGCCTGGGCACCACTCGGATCTGGAATGAACAACAAGGTCTACGCGCTGACGGTGAGCGGCAACGACCTCTATGCCGGGGGCGCGAATCGCGTTGCCAAGTGGAACGGTAGCGATTGGACAATCCTCGGTTCGGGGATGAATTCCATCGTTTATTCGCTGGTGGTGAGCGGAGGCACACTTTACGCAGGAGGACAGTTCACCACAGCGGACAACGTATCTGCAAATCGCATCGCCAGGTGGGATGGTGACGTTTGGTCAGCCCTCGGCACGGGGATGAACAACACCGTCACTGCCGTGGCAGTGAGCAACGGTGCGCTCTATATTGGAGGCCACTTCACATCCATAGGAAACATGGAGATCAACCGGATCGCCCGATGGGATGGCAGCAGGTGGTCAGGACTCAGTTCCGGGATGGACGGCAGCATTTACTCGATGGCTTTCAATGGCAGTGACCTTTATGCAGCAGGCTTCTTTACTACGGCGGGCGGAACGGCAGCCAACTGCGTAGCGAAATGGGATGGCAATGCCTGGACCAGCCTCGACTCGGGAATGAATGGATCCGTCTATGCGCTGGCTGTTGACGGTAACAGCCTTTACGCTGGAGGCAGCTTCACCACGGCAGGCGGAACGGTGGCCAACTGTATCGCCAGATGGGATGGCAATGCCTGGTCCGCCCTCGGCTCAGGAATGAACAGCACCGTATATGCTCTGGTGGTGAACGGCGGCGTCCTCTACGCTGGAGGCAACTTCACCACAGCGGGCGGCACCACGGTCAATCGCATCGCAAAATGGGACAGCAACAACTGGTTGGCTCTGGGCTCAGGGGCAGGCATGAACTCCATCGTTCGCGCTCTGGCGGTAAATGGAAATAATCTTTACGCCGGAGGGCTGTTTAACACTGCGGACGGCAAAGTTGTTAATCACATTGCGAAATGGGACGGTAATGTTTGGTCGGGACTTGGCACCGGGATTCCAAGCGGCCCTGTGTATGCACTGTCAATGAGGAGTGGCGAACTCTATGTCGGTGGATCTTTCTCCATCGCAGCTGTGGGTGCCGTCAACGTTGCCATGTGGAACGGAAACGCATGGTCCGCCCTTGGGACGGGAATCAAAAATGGAACTGTCTACGCATTGGGGTCGGTAAACGGAAAACTCTATCTGGGAGGCACTTTTGCATTGGCCGGCACAACTGTATCACCGTACATAGCGCAGGCCAATCTCCCCCCCGCGCCCGACATCGCCATACTACAGTCCAGCTATGTTGAGGACGGTGGTACCGTCGTCTGGGGCAATACAGTAGTTGGCAACAGTGTGGTGCGCACATTTAGAATCTTCAATCCCGGAACCGCAGACCTCGCCAATCTCAATGTCAGCATAGATGGAGCGGACTATCCCAACTTCACTCTGAGCGCCCTCAGCACTACCAGCATTCCCGTGGGTATAAGCACCGCCACGTTCACAGTGACGTTCACTCCCACTGCCTATGGGATAAAAACCGCAGCAATTCACATTGCCAGCAATGTTGCCGGAGACAAGAACCCTTACGACATCCCCCTCACAGGACGGGGTGTATTGCCGCAGGACACCGACGACGACGGCATCCTCGATTCTTGGGAGCAGCTTTACTGGCCCGGTGCGACCGCATCACACGGCCCGCTGGACGATGACGACCATGACGGCCTCGTGAACCTGCTGGAACTGGCCTTTGGTCTCAACCCTACCGTGCCCAATGCGGGTGCCCTCACGCCGCTCACTCTGGAGGGCGGCTATCTGACGATGACGATCTCCAAGCAGCCCGGCGCGGCCTACGAAGTGCAGAGTGCCGGCACGCTGACACCCGGACAACCGGATTCCTTCAGCGCCACCACGACGACCATCCTCATCAATGACGCCACCACCCTCAAGGTGCGCGACAACACGCCCCTGGGCACCTCTTCCACTCGCTTCATGCGCGTGCAGGTAACCGGAGCGCCGTGAGGCGTTTTCCAATCAAGCCTTGGCATTAGTTTTCGGTTTCTCGCCTTGGAGGGCGGCTCGGTCCGCGTTGAACTGGGCCATGGCGGCGGCTTGACGGGCTTTTTGCTTCGCCTCGTATTCGGCGAGAGTCTTCGCCCGAGCAGCAGCACGACGGGCGCGGGCTTCCTCCTCAATCTGCGCGGCTTTCTGACGTTCGACGTCTTGCAGGGCCTTGGCGGCAGCGGCTTCGGCGACACGCTTCTCCTGTTCGATCCGGGCGGCTTCCTTGTCAGCAAGGGCTTTGGCTTTGGCGGCGGCCTTCTCGGCCTCGGCCTGCTCTTTGGCAAGGCGCGCCGCTTCTTTGGCGGCAGCTTTTTCAGCGTCCGCCTTTTCCTTGGCGATTCGAGCCGCCTCCTTTTCAGCCAATGCTTGAGCCCTGGCAGCGGCTTTCTCGGCATCTGCTTGTTCCTTGGCCAAACGGGCGGCTTCCTTTGCCTCTGCGGCGGCGATCTTGGCGGCTTCACGCTCGGCGAGCGCCTGGGCCTTGGCGGCAGCTTTCTCGGCAGCAGCTTGTTCTTTGGCGATGCGGGCGGCTTCCTTCGCCTCGGTAGCGGCGGCTTTCTCAGCCTCCTTTTGCGCGAGCGCAGCCGCTTTGGCCTCAGCAGCAGCGAGCACGGCGGCCATGCGCTCAGCGATGGCGCGTTCCTTGGCGGCAGCTTTTTCCGCAGCTTCCTGCTCCTTGGCGAGGCGTGCCGCTTCCTTCTCGGCAAGCGCCCGGGCCTTGGCAGCTTCTTTTTCGGCAAGTTCCTTGGCCTTGATGGCAGCAGCGGCCGCTTTGATGGCTTCGAGTTCGAGCAATGCCTGCGCCTTGGCAGCAGCGGCGGCTTCTTCCTTCGCAATGCGTGCAGCTTCTTTTTCCGCGAGCGCCTGGGCCTTCGCAGCTTCCTTGGCCGCGAGATCAGCGGCGGCCTTCGCTTCGATGGCGGTGTTGAGTTGCGCGGCGTGGCCGAGCAAACGCTGGCTCAGCTCGGCGGAAACGGCGCTCAACGCCGGCACAGCGTCGGCGAGCACTCGCGGCTCCATCTCCAGCGTTTGCAGTTTCTGGGCGGTGTCGGCAAGAAGGGCGAGAAATTTGGGATCGAGCTTGGTAGTCATCAAAGTGGGATCAAAAAGGGGCGGGATGAATGATGAGAGATGCGCTCATGTAAAGCATATCTAACCGCTGACATGACGCTAATAAGACGCTGATGAATGAAATTCAGAAATGCCTGATCAGCGTCTCGTTAGCGTCAGATTAGCGGTAAAAACAGATGATCTTGCCGCCAACAACACACCGAATTGGATCATTGGCCTTTTCTCAATCCACAAACAGCATCTCATTGCCGGCCAGCAGCGCCTGAGCATATTGCGACCACGCTGCAGCGTCGTTCTCGCGACCACTCACAAACGCCTTGGCAACCTCTGCTTCGTGCTGGCTCGGCTTGCGTTGGAAAAGGCGCGCATAAACCGCGTCCACACCGCTCTTCATCGCCGCCTGGCCCAGCACATCCGCCTGCTGCTGCATGAACGGCGAATTGAGCGCAAACAGGCCCTGCAGCGGTGTGATCGTCTCCGTGCGCCACGGATTGTGCGCGCCGGGATCGGGCACATCGTGGATGCGGAGCATCGGGTCCATGTCCTGACGATCCGAAGCGCCGTAGAGCGAGCGGCGGACATTCTTCAAATCACTGACCGCCGACGCGGGGCCGCCCATCTTGAGATCGATCTGCCCCGTTGCGGTCAAAATGGCATCGCGCCACGATTCCCAATCGAGGCGACGGCGCAGCATGCGGGAGTAGAATTTGTTTTCCGGATCACGCTTCTCCGACTCAGCGGCCACGCTGCTCTGCTGCCATGTCGCAGAATTCAAAATCTCGCGATGCAGCCACTTCAGCGACCAGCCGTGCTCCATGAAACGACCGGCGAGATCGTCGAGCAATTCCGGATGCGTCGGCAGCTCGCCCAAGTTGCCGAACTCGCTCGGCGTATCGACCAGACCGCGGCCGAAGTGATGTTTCCACACGCGATTCACGATCACGCGTGCCGTCAGCGGCGCCGCATCCTCCACAATCGCCTGCGCGAGTTCGAGACGACCGCTTCCCGTCGTGAATTTGCGCGGCAGGCCGGTTTTCGACGGAAACGCACTCAGGAAACGACGCGGCACACTCTCGCCGAGATCGTTCGGATTGCCGCGCTTCATCAACTCGAGATCGCGCGCCATGCCCATCTTGTAGTCGAGCTTCGTGCCGTGCTCCTTCTCCTTGTTCACGACAAACAGCGCCGCTTCCTCGACGGCGTTCGCCATCTCCATGTTGTAATGCGGCGTGCTGGTCTTGAGCATCACCATTTTTGCCTCGATGGCCTTGGTCTGTTCCGCCAGATCCTTCGGCTTCTTCTTTTTCAAATCGACGATCTGTTTCTCCATCGCCGCGACTTCCGCCCGCGCCTTCGCCACTGGCTTCCAGAACTCATCGCTCATCGTCGGCAATTCGGAAAGCTTTACGGAGGCAAACACGCCGGCGAGCGCATAGTAATCCTGCGCCGTGATCGGATCGGATTTGTGATCGTGACAACGCGCGCAGGCCAGCGTCAGCCCGAGGAACGTGCGGCCAATCGCATCGACATGCTCCTCCCATTCATCGGCGACCGTCGTTTTGATGATCTCCGGCGGCAGTTGCAGTTCTTTGAAATAGGTCGGGCTCAATCCGATGAAACCGAGCGCCACGCGATCCTTCGGCTCGCAGTCCGGCAAAAAATCCGTCGCAAGCTGCCGTACCACGAAGCGGTCATACGGCATGTCCTGATTGAATGCCTGCACCACCCAGTCGCGATAAAGATAGGAATACTTCGTCGAATCGAGCCAGTCGGGCGTTTGATCCGTGTAGCGCGCCAGATCCAGCCAGTGACGCGCCCAGCGTTCGCCGTAATGCGGATCAGCCAGCATGCTGCGCACCACGTCCGACCAGTCGGACTTGTTCGACGTGTCGGACGGTGGCAAGCCGGTCAAATCAAACGACAGCCTGCGCTTCAGCACGCGCTCGTCCGCCCGCAGGGCCGGCTTCATGCCCGCCGCCTCCATCTTTGCGAGGATGAAGTAGTCGATCCGCGTCTTCGGCCACGTCGTGTCCGTCACTTTTGGCAACGCCACGCGTTTGAGCGGCGCAAACGACCACGGCACGGGCTTCGGGCCGTCGTCTTTCTTCGCCAAAACGATCCCCGCCGATGCGAGCAGCATCAGGGCGATCAGGGATGGCTTGCACACGAACATCCCACACCTACAGGCCTCGACGGCCCGTGCTTTCACGCCCGCCCGCATCCGCCTTGTGAATTTTTTCACAAATCCCGGTTGCCGCGCCTTTTCACACTGGAATACTGCGGCCCATGGCCTCCCCCGTCCAGTATCTCCCCGGCAAAGAACCCCATCCGCGCGAGCACCGTCTGATCTTCAAAAACGTCGATCGCGTCGGCTGGAACACCTCCATCGACTGCTACATGAGCGATGGTGGTTACGAGATGCTCAAAAAGGCGCTCAAGATGGAGCGCAGCGCCATCACCAACGAGGTCAAGGCCAGCGGTCTGCGCGGCCGTGGCGGTGCAGGCTTCCCCACCGGCGTGAAGTGGGGTTTCATCCCACCGACAAACACAAAGCCGGTCTATCTCATCTGCAACGCCGACGAATCCGAGCCCGGCACTTTCAAGGACCGCTACATCATCCATCAGGACCCGCATCAGCTCATCGAGGGCATGACGATCTCCTGCTTCGCGGTGAACGCCAAGCTCGCCTACATCTACATCCGCGAGGAGTTCCCCGAAGGCGCCCAGATCCTCGAAAAAGCCATCGCTGAGGCCCACGCGAAGGGCTTCCTCGGCAAAAACATCCTCGGCTCCGGCTTCGACTGCGAAATCTACGTTCATCGCGGCGCAGGTGCCTACATCTGCGGTGAGGAAACCGGCCTCATCGAGTCCCTCGAAGGCAAGCGCCCCTACCCGCGCATCAAGCCGCCGTATTTCCCCGCCGCGCTCGGCCTCTACATGAGCCCGACCATCGTGAACAACGTCGAATCGCTCTGCCACGTGAAGCACATCCTGCAGATGGGCGGCGCGGAATACGCCAAGCTCGGCACGCCGAACAACACCGGCACCCGCATCCTTTGCGTCAGTGGCGACGTGCTGAAGCCCGGCTACTACGAAGTCCAGGTCGGCAAAGTCACCATGGGCGAGGTCATCAACGATCTCTGCGGCGGCTTGAAACCCGGCCGCAGCCTCAAAGCCATCATCCCCGGCGGTTCCTCCGCCAAGGTGCTGCGCGCCGATGAGAAGTTCAAAATGAAGGACGGTCGCGAACTCACCATCATGGACATCCCGATGGACTTCGACACCATGGCCGCCTGCGGCACCATGGCCGGCTCCGGCGGCGTCATCATCATGGACGACAGCCGCAGCATGAGCTGGGTCATCAACAACCTAAACACCTTCTACGCCCACGAATCCTGCGGCCAGTGCACGCCCTGCCGTGAAGGCAGCCTGTGGATGAAAAAGATCAGCGACCGCATCGTCGGCGGCGACGCCAGCCCCGACGACGTGGACACGCTCGAAAACGTCGCCGTGCAGATCGACGGCCGCACCATCTGCGCCTTCGGTGAAGCCAGCGCCTGGCCCACGCAGTCCTTCGTCCGCAAATTCCGCGACGAACTCAAAGCCGACTGCAAAGCCAGCCTCACCGGCCAGATCGTCAGCGAAGAGGCGCTGGTGGCTGCGGCGGGTTTGGTGGTTCAATAATGGAGCGCCGACGAGTCGTCGGCTTTCATTTCGGGTCTCGACAGGTGAGGCGAAAGCCTCAAGAATGCAGGACATAAACGTGCTGGGAGACAAGCTCAGACTTTGTTTCTCAGCTTCCAATCAGGTAGAAATTGTATGAAAACAAAAATCCTAGCAGTCCTACTCGGCGCATTTGGGCTATCTGGATGCGCGAGCACGTCCCGAATTCAGGTAAGCGTATCCGCTCCTCAGCCAGACGTATATAAAGCCACGATAAGGACCTTGGTCACGAATGGCTTTCAGGTTGTACACTCAGATCGTGACAGTGCGATTATTGCTGGCGAACGCCCTATAAAAAACATCGGCACCAATCGGGAGGCAGGCAGGATGATTAAAGTCACCATTCTGGCGGAAGGAAAAAACCAAATTACCGAGTTATTCGTGACATGGACACCTCCTGAATGGGCATTCGGCTCATTTAAACCCGAGCATGACGAATTCATCAGAGGGTTGTCACACGCTCTTCCCAACATAAAAATAGTATCCAACTATTGAGACGCTGAGCCCAACAAAACGGCTCACTCCACCTTCTTGATCACCCGCACCGCGTAGATCTTCGCCGTCAACTCGCTGAGCTTCACCGGCTTCGCGTCATCGCGCAGCGGATCACGCGCCAGGTACTCCTGGCCTTCCTTGCCGACGATCACGCACCAGTGCTGGATGCCGCCGACGAGGAAATACTTCACCACCGGATAAGCGCCGCGTTCCAACGCCTCATCCATCGCCGCATGACGCGCTTTGGCGTGATACTCCGCCGTGAGCTTGTCGTCGGTCACCTTCGGCACCGCATTCCACACCACCCAGCCTTGCGGCAGAAAGCCATCGGCCTTCTTCAAGCGTTCGTTCAATTCCTTCGGCGTCAGTTTCACGCCCAGATTCGAGCAGGCCATCGCCACACTGGCCACGAGGCAGCCATGACTGCCCAAGGTGCAGTCGGAAGGCCCAAGTTGGTCATTCGCCCAGCGTTTGTCCTTTTGCAGCAGCGTCTTTCCGTCATCCGGCAGCCGGATGTGCAGTTCCCTGCCACCGACCGATGCAATCGAGGGCGACATCCGCGCCCAGCACGTCCTCAGCACGACACAACTCGCCGCGGTTACCACCAGAACGATCAAACCGATGACCGGCCAGCGACGCATGGCATCAGATCAATGCTCCTTCTTGGCCTCGTGCTTCGCTTCCTTCGCGTGCGCATCGCCATGGCCTTCACCGTGCGCCTTGTGCATGCCTTCGTGCAGCACCTGGGTCTCCTTGAACGTGTGTTTGTCGCAGGAAACGGAGGCAAAGATGAACGCGGCGGCGCAGAGCAGGATCGAGGCGGTTTTCATGGGGAATTCGAGGCCGCCATCCTATCGCCCGAAGCCCCTCGCGCAAATGGCAATTCATGCCGGAAGCGGAGCGCGAGCATGGCGCAGCCTGCTCGCCATTTGCAGCCCCCAAGGCATTCACAAACACCGCGGCATCTCTTTTCGTCTCCCTGGCGACCTCCGACACACAAGGAAAGGCAGGCGAGTTAAAAACTCGCGCTCCTCGCCAAACCGCATTTCTCACATTCAAAACTATGCCGCAGAGGTGCAAAGAGGCGGAGGGCGCAGAGAATCGAGACATAAAACCTCTGCGACCTCTGCTCCTCTGCCTCTCTGCGGTAAATTCAGGGTGTGCCAGCGTCTCGAAGAGAGCATAAGAAATGCAAGCTAAGCCCGCACCACCACCCGCGCATCCAATGCCACGATGCCCTCGGAAGTGGCCAGCAGCGGATTGATGTCGAGTTCCACGATGCGGCGTTCCGCATGCACGAGACGGGCAAAACGCACCAGCACCTTCTCCAAGGCCGCGAGATCCACCGGCAACCGCCCGCGCACGCCACGCAGCACCTTGAAAATCTTTGTCTGCTCCATCCAGCGACGCGCCAGCGCACGGTTCAGCGGCGGCAAGGCCAGGGCGCGATCTTGAAACACTTCCACCAGCGTGCCGCCAGCACCAAACAGCAGCACCGGGCCAAATTGCGCGTCCGTGCTCGCGCCCAGGATCAATTCCGTGCCCTGGCGCGTCACCATGCGCTGCACCGTCACACCGTCGAAAGCCGCCGCGCCATACGACTTCGTCACGTTGTCGCGAATCAAACGCCAAGCATGCCGAACGGCGTCCGCATCATGAAGATTGAGCTGCACACCGCCGCAGTCGCTTTTGTGCGTGATGGTGGGTGAAAGCAGTTTGACCGCGACGGGAAAGCCCAGCGCCTCCGCGGCGGCCACGGCGGCGTCTGGGTCATAGGCCGCGCTGGTTCCCACGACTGGAATTCCTGCGGCGAAGAGCAACTGCTTGGCCTCCAGCTCCGTCAGCAGCGAACGTCCGTTTCTCAACACCGCATCAATCATGTCGGTGACGACCGATGACAGCGGCTCTGCATCCGCTTCATGCGCTGCGAGCGATTCGTTGAGCCAGAACAACCGCAAACGCCTCTCCCGCATGCGCACAAAGGCCCTTGCCGCCTCATCGGGATAATCATACGTCGGAATGCCCGCCGCGTTCAGGATGGCGCGTCCTTCATTCACACTCTGCGCCCCCATCCAGCTCGCCAGCAGCGGTTTGCCATTCTCCTGCGCGATCTTCACCACTTCGCGGGCGATGGCCGTGGGATTCGTCATCGTCTGCGGCGTCAAAACCGCCAGCACACCGTCCACTTTCGCGTCATTTTTCACGACACGCAGCGCTGTGGCAAAACGGTCCGCATCCGCATCGCCCAGCACATCCACGGGATTGCGATGGCTCCAATGTGCGGGCAGCACCTCGTTCAGCGCCTCCAGCGTGTCGTCCGAAAGTTCCGCCACCTCGCCGCCGCCGAGCACCAGCGCATCCGTCGCCAAGGCGCCTGGACCTCCGGCATTCGTCACGATGGCCAGACGCGGCCCTGCGGGCAGCGGTTGCTTCGCCAGCACCTCCGCCATGTCGAAAATCTCCTCGATCGTGTCCACGCGCAGCACACCGCTTTGACGCAGCGCCGCATCCAGCGCCGCGTCGCTGCCAGTCATCGCGCCCGTGTGTGATGCCGCGGCCTTCGATGCCTCCGCCGTGCGGCCGACCTTGATCACCACGATGGGTTTGTGCGCCGCCACTTCACGAGCGGCTTGGAGAAAGGCCGTGGCATCAGCGCCGACCGATTCCATGTAGATCACGATGCTTTCTGTGTGCGGATCATCGCCGAAGTGCCGGATCAAATCACCCCAGCCCACGTCTGTCATCGCTCCGGTCGAAACAAACGCGCTGAAACCCACATGCTGATCGTGGCTCCAGTCGAGAATCGCCGTGCAAAGCGCACCGCTCTGGCTCAGGAACGCCACGCGTCCCGGTCGCGCCGTGCTCGTGGCAAACGTCGCGTTCAACCCCGCATGCGGATTCATCAGCCCGAGACAGTTCGGCCCGATCAACCGCACGCCATGCCGTTTCGCCGCTTCGAGCACGTTTTTCTCCAGTTCCGCGCCCTCCGCGCCGGTTTCCTTGAAGCCCGCCGAAATCACGATCACCGCCTTCACTCCTGCCAAACCGGCCTCCTCGACGATCTGCGGCACTGTCGCCGCCGGTGTCACGATGATCGCCAGATCCGGCACCTCGGGCAGTGAGGCGATGTTCGGAAACGCCTTCACGCCGAACAGCTCCGCATGCTTTCCATTCACCGGATACACCGTCCCGCCAAAACCACCCAAGTTCTCCCAAATCGCCCGCCCCACGCTGCCCTCACGTTCCGTGGCACCAATCAAGGCGATGCTGCGAGGTTGGAAGAAAGATTCAAGGGTCATCAGCACATCTTACGTGAAGCGACTCCCCCGTCTCATCACTTGTTGCTTCAATTTAGACCACCCCTGTGTATTCATTCCCCGCTCTTCGTCCCCAAGGTAAACCCGGGTTGCGCTCCCAAGGAGTCCCCGAGCGGTCAGACAACAGTTTATTGTCCATCTCCGCCTCTCCAGTTTTGGGAGCGATTCGATCGCTAACGTATGAGCACACGATCACCTGGGCCAGACATGCCGGACAACCCAGCCCAAGGATCATCAGACCTGCCCCCTCATCAAGGCATGCACCCCGCAACCTCAGGTGCAACAACGTCCGGCTTCACCACTGACGCAGATTCCTTCAATTTCTGCCGGACATATAAAAAAACAACCACTTGGCCCATATGAATGGGAGCAGCAACAAGGACGGCCGCCAGTCCACTGACAAAACTGTAATCAAACTTCAGATGTTGGAAAATCATGTAGACACCCACACAAGTGGTCACAAAAAACTGAACCAATGCCGCCAGGGCCGCCCAAAGGAGAATTTTTTGCCGTCTTCTGCTCATAGGGCTCACTTTTACAGTCATCTACAGTTCGTTGTCAGCAATTAAGTGCGCTTGGATCAGGCACCTTCCCCCGCACAACACGAGCCACATGCCACATAGCAGTCATCGCAGATGAACTCGTCGCCGAACTTGGTCGCACCGGGCCTGCCGCAGCGTTCGCAGGCAGGTTCGGGTTGCTCCGCAGCAAGCGTGGGTGGATGGTTCGGCTCTTCACTCATGCATCTCCCGCTTCTCTGCCTCACTTTCACCCGTTTTGCCAGCGGCCAGAGTTTTTAACCGCTGATTTGACGCTCATATGACGCTAATGGTGAACTCATTCATTAGCGTTTAATCAGCGTCCCATTAGCGGTTCAGATCATGCGTCATCTTCTCATTCTCATCCTGCTCATCCAAACTCTGAGCGCTCAAAATGCGGACCCGTTTCCGACGCCGCCAGACGTGAAGGGCATCCAGGTGCAGATGACAGATGACGCGCTGGCGCTGGGGATTCATCATGCGACGATCAACGTGAACATCACGGCGCTGTACTCGCCCAAGTCGAAGCCGGAAGCAGGCGAGTTTGTGTGGAGCCAGAACTACCTCGCGTCGCTCGACCGGCAGATCAAACCGCTCTCAGACGCGGGCATCGTCGTTTATCTCATCATCATCGCCTACCCGTCGAAGAATCCGGCCATCGACGCCGTCGTGCTGCATCCAGGGCATCGACAGGACCTCAAGTTCACCGTCGGCGCAGTGAACACCACGAACGGATTCTTCCCCGCCGTGATCGGCATGCTGGCGGAGCGCTGGAGTGGCGCGCATCCGGAACATGGTCGCGTGTGGGGCTGGATCATCGGCAACGAGGCCAACTCACACTTTCTCTGGAACAACATGGGCCTCGCGTCGCTCGAAACAGCGGCGTCGGAGTATGAAAAGGCCGTGCGTGAGGCGCATCAGGCCATCCGCAGGCACTCGCAGCAGGCGCGGGTGTATTTGTCCTTCGATCATCACTGGAGCATCGCCATGCACAACGTGAGTCCGCAAGAAGCTGTGCCGGGACGCGACTTCCTCGACACCTTCGCGCGTCTGGCGCGTGAGCGTGGCGACTTCGACTGGAACGTCGCCTGGCATCCGTATCCCGAGAATCTTGGCAACCCACGCGCCTGGGCGGACCCGAACGTCACGCATGACGACAGCACGGTGAAAGTGACTTTCAAGAATCTCGACGTGCTGCCGAAGCACCTCGAAAAGCCCGGGCTTCTATATCAAGGCAAGCCAAGGCGCATCATTCTCAGCGAGCAGGGCTTTCACACATTGCTTACGCCCGATGGTGAGAAGTTGCAGGCCGCGGCTTACGCGTATGCATGGGAGAAAATCCAGACGCTGCCGACCATCGATGCCTTCATTTATCATCGTCACGTGGATCATGCTCACGAAGGTGGCGTGCGTTTCGGTCTCTGGCGTAACAAGCCCGGCTCCATCGCCGAACCGCACAGCACGAAGCTGATTTATGATCTCTTCAAGAAGGCCGGAACGCCCGAATGGCGAGCGGCGGCCGATGCGCTGCTGCCCGTGACGGGATTGAAGGCGTGGAACGAGTGAGCCGATCCCGGAGGGATCGTCGCAGGTAGCCAGGGGACGCCCCCCCTGGAAACACGCGCCACGCCTTTTCATCTCAAGGGCGCATCCTGAAGGGATGCGAGCAGCGTTCGATGGCTTCTCGTTCACGCTGGGCCTGCCAGACCTCTCGCATACCTCCGGCATGCGACCTTGGGTGTGTTCACGTTTTCATCAGTCCGGGGGGCCGCTCGTTCCTCGCTTTACCCCCGGCTACCTTCTTTGATCCCTCCGGGATCAAGATTAAACCGCGCACCTGCATCAACGCCACCAGCACAAAAGCACCAAGATTGGCTGTATTCGAGTCTGACGCGGCAAACAGGAGGTCGTACTCTTCGTATTCCTGCCATGCGCACCATCCTCGCATTCCTACTCACCGTTCCATTTGTCACATTCGCCCAGCCGGTCACGAAAAAGATCGACCTCCTGGAGGTCATCAAGTCCGGCAACGTCGAATACCACGTCAATCCGAAGATGGATTTCCACGATGATCCAAAAACGATCTGGGTGCCGCAGGCGGATGGCACGCTGAACATCTCCGGACGCGGCTATGGCTACGTCGCCACGAAGGACAGCTTCCGTGACTACCATCTCGTGATCGAGTTCAAGTGGGGCACGAAGACCTGGGGCAAACGCGAGCATGCGGCGCGTGACAATGGCATCCTGCTGCATGCCTACGGCCCGCACGGCGCTTACGGCGACACGTGGATGGCAAGCATCGAGGCGCAGATCATCGAGGGCGGCGTGGGTGACATTCTGGTGCTCTCGCCAAAGCTCGCTGATGGCACGGAACTGACCACCTCGCTCTCCGGCGAGTTCACGCTCGACCGCGACAAGGAGAAGATTTGGAAGAAGGGCGAGCCGCGTCAGACGGTGACCAAAGGCCGCATCAACTGGAAGCATCGCGACGAGGACTGGGCTGATCGCGTCGGTTTCCGCGGCAAGGACGATGTCGAGTCGCCTTCCGGAGAGTGGAACCGTCTCGAAGTCATCGCCAAAGGCGACACGCTGCAGTATTTCGTCAACGGCGCGCTGGTGAACGAGGCTTTCGACTGCAAGCCGAGCGAAGGCAAAATCCTGCTCCAGACCGAAGGCGCTGAAATGATCGTGCGCCGCTATGAATTGTATCCCCTCGGCGAGTTCAAAGAAAAGTGGAGCGCCATTCAGGCCAGCGGTGGCAGCGACATCGGCGACGTGCGCGACGGCCAGAGCAAACCGCTTTCGCCCGAGGAATCCATGAAGCGCATTCAACTCGACGGACCGTATGAAGTGCAGCTCGTCGCCGCCGAACCGCTCGTGCTCGATCCCGTTGAGGCCACCTGGGACGCACAGGGCCGCATGTATGTGGCCGACATGCGCGACTACCCGCTCGGTCCGCCGAACCCGAACGATCCATGGCTCTCGCGCATTCAATTGCTCACCGATGAAGATGGTGACGGTCGCATGGACAAAGCGGTCACCTTTGCCGATCACGTGGACAACGTGCAGGGCCTGCTGCCCTACAACGGCGGCCTCATCGCCACGACGCGTTCGCAGGTTCTCTTCCTCAAGGACACGAACGGCGACGGCAAGGCCGACGAAATCAAACCGCTCATCAAAGGTTTCAATCCGAAGCACGCGCAGCTTCAGGTCAGCGCGCCGCGCTGGGGACTCGACGGCTGCGTGCATTTCAACAACGGCCTCGATGCGCGCGAGATCTATCCCGCCGACAAACCGGCCGATGTCGTCAACATCCCCGGTTCCAACTTCAAATGGGATCCGCGCACGGACAAAATCACACCCACCGGCGGCAAGGGACAATATGGCGGTGCATTCGACGACTGGGGCCATCATTTCTACTGCTCGAACCGCAACCCTCTCATGTTCACCGTCATGCCCTACGAGGCCATGCTGCGGAATCCGCACGCCGGCATCACGCAGGTGCATGAGGACATCGCTCCCTTCGGCGCGGAGACGCGCGTCTTCCCGTTGCAGATCACTCACACCACCGCGGATGCGCATGCAGGCACGAACACCGCCTGCTCCGGTCTCGGCGTATATCGCGGCAATCTCATGCCTGAACTGCGCAACAACGTCTTCGTGCCCGATCCCACCGGCCAGCTCGTCACGCGCTACAAAATCGAGCCGAACGGCGCCTCTCTCAAAGCCACGCGTGTCGGTGACCGCACCGAGTTCTTCCGCAGCGCCGACGAATGGTGCCGCCCCGTGAACTTCACCACTGGCCCCGACGGCGCGATCTACATCTGCGACATCTACCGCCGCTGGATCGACCACGCACGCTTCTTCCCCGAAGAGTTCGTCAAAACCCACGACATGCGCCAGGGAGAAAACCACGGCCGCATCTGGCGTGTGGTGCCGAAGGGCACGAAGAAACTTGTCGCAAAAATTCCTGGCAAATACCATGCCATTCCTGAAGCCGGGTGGGGCGATGTTCCGAAGGAGCACGCCGACCGCGCCCTCTTCCTCAAAGTTCCCGGCATCACCGACGCAGGCGAACTCGCCGCCATCCTCACCCAGCACGCCGATGATCCGTGGATGGCCAGGATGGTCGCCTCCACAGCAAGTGGAAAAATGGGGACAATCCTCAGCATGCTCGGCAGCGACTTCTTCAAGGCGTTCTCTGAAACTCGCAGCGCCACCATTCGCACCTTCGCCGCAGGTTCGCTCGCCGATGGCCAGGCTGATGATGTGAAGGCAACGCTGTCACTGCTTCGAAAATCCCCAGGTGAACTCCTGTGGTGGAAGCCTGCATTGCTCCAAGGACTCGCCAAACTTTCGAAGGGTCATGAAGACGCCGCCAAGGAGATTGCGGCGCTGCAATCGGAGATCGACGAAATCATCGCCAACACAAAGGCGCCGCTCGATCAACGCCTCGCCGTGCTGCCACTGCTGGCTTCACGCAAATGGGCCGCGGTCGAGCCGGTCGTGAAGAACCTGCTCACCACGCCGCAGCCTGCGGAACTCGCCGCTGCGACCGTGGCGCTAATGAAAAAATTCGCCGCGACGAGCACGGCACCACTTATTTACGACCTGCTGCCAAAGGCTGGTCCCGCTTTGAAGCGCGATCTTGTGCCGATCCTCACCGCGAACGCCACGACCGCACTCGAACTCTTCAAACGCATGGAGAAAGGTGAGTTCCCCACCGCATGGGTCGATGTCGAAACGCGCTGGCGCTATCAGCGTGGCAAAGGCGAGATGACGGATCTGGCGAAGAAGCTCTTCGGCGAAGCCAGCAGCGATCGCGCCGCCGTCGTCACCGGCTACATGGATGCCGTCAAAAAGCCCGGCGATGCGAAGAAAGGCCAGCAGCTCTTCGCCACCATCTGCGTTGCCTGCCACAAGCACGGCACGCTCGGCGTCGATGTAGGGCCGCCACTCTCGGATGTGAAGGTGAAGCCGCCGGAAGCGCTGCTCTCCGACATTCTCGACCCGAACCGCATGTTCGAGGCACGCTGGAGCGCCTACCAGATTGACACGAAGGACGGGCGCAGCCTCAGCGGCCTCATTCAAAGCGAAACCAGCGATGCTGTGGTGCTCGCCATGATGGGCGGCCTAAAGGAGACAATCCAGCGCGACGCCATCAAGGAAATGAAGTGCCTCGACCGCAGCCTGATGCCCCTCGGCCTGGAAGCCGCGATCACGAAGAAGCAGATGGGGGACTTGATCGCGTTTTTGCTGGGGAAGTAGCGGCCGGGCCGTTCAAGGAGTGGTCAAAGGTCAAGCGTCGTGTCCTCTGGCGCCCGACGCTTGACGGCGCATCGAGCCTGACACGCGAAGCGATACCCCAAAGATTGGTCTTGCGTCGGACGTTGCTCTTACGCTGAAATTCCCGTCATGTCTGCCAGCACCGACCATCTCCGAGCTCAGTTGCGCCGCAGCCCTGCGGACTGGAGCGTGCGCCTGGAACTCGCCGAGGCGCTGGTGGGCGAGGGCAACGGGCAGCAGGCGGCGGTTTTGATCGCCACCGCGCCGAAGGATCCACCAGACATCGACTCGGTGCTGCGCGCGGCGAAACTGGTGATGCAGCTCGACTCGAAGCTGGCGATGCGCTTCACCGACCGGGCGCTGGCGCAGGATGAGTTCAATGTGGAGGCGGCCTTGCTGCGCGCGCGCATTCATCTGCATCGCAACGAGGCGGAGGAAGCGCACCGTTTTGCCATGGTGGCTTCCGCGCTCAATCCGGAGCGTTGCGCGCGTGAAACGGCCCTGCTGGGCTGGCTGGCCGCGGAGGGACTGCCGCTGGATTTGCATGCCGACAGCACGCCGCAGCAGCGGCCCGTGGCACATGAGGCACCTGCTGCTCCGGTGGCCACGGAAAAGCCAATGCATTCCGAGCCTGAGGAAGCGGCGGTGATCCTGGCTGACGACGACGATGAGCCGGTCATGGCCGCAGTCGCCGCCGAAGAACACGAGGTTCATGAAGAGCCGGTCGAACCCGTCGTCGCGAAGGAAGCTGCCGCTGTGGCTGTGATCGAGCATGAGCCGCAGAAACAAACAGCGGCGCCTGTGCAGATCAAGATTGCCACGAAGGCCGTGGCCGCCACAAGTGACGAGCCCGTCGTGGCGGCTGCCAAGCCCGTGGAAGGTGAGAAGAAGACCAAAGCGGATGATGATTCAGCGCCAGCCCACGATCACGAAGGTCCGGCGATCGCCGCTCCACAGAAGAGGAGTCATCTCGCGCAAAAGGCTTCGGCCATCACGGTGGCGTTGCTGGTTCATGCGGCGTTGATCCTTTTGCTCGGCCTGCTGGTGGTCATCGTGCCGGAGCCGCCCGTGGCGGAGCTGGTGGGCATAATGGCGCCCGACATGGCGCAGGAGCAGCCGCAGACCAAGCAGGTCACACCCACCGCCATGCCCACGCCGACTGCGGTGGCCGCCGCGCCAGCGCGGGCGATCACGGCTGCAGGTGTGTCCGCGATCTCGCTGCCAGATTTCGATTCCAAGACCGAAGGCCCCCAGGTCGTCGAAATCGCCACCACCGACCTCGGTGCGAGTTTTGCGATGCCATTCTCGCCCAAGGGCACCTCGCAGGTGAATTTCTTTGGCATCAAGTCACAGGGCAAACGCGTGGCCTTCCTCATCGACGCGGAGCGTTACATGCTGACCGACCCGCGAGGTGGTTATCCAGCGTATCAGATCGTGAAAGACGAGATCGCGGGCATGATCGGAAAGCTGGGCCTGGAAACCTACTTCAATGTCATCCTGTATGAAGGCCGCGGCGTCTCCGCCTACTCCGACAAGCTCCTGCCCGCGACAACAGCGAACAAGGAAAAAATCCGAGACTGGCTTTACCCTGTGAATCGTGAATTCGAAAAGCTGGGCATCCGCCCGATCGGTTACCCGATTCAAACCGTGAGCAGCGAGGTGCAACCGGTCGAGGCGCAGCATCTCACGGGTTATCTGCGTGCCATCCAGTTCGCGCTCGAATGCGATGTGGACGCGGTCTTCATCATCTGCAGCGGCTACCGCAGCATGGAAATCCCCAGCAAGCTGACGCCGGAGGAAAAGGCGAAGGAACTCAAACGCCTGCGCTGGACGGAGAAGGACGCGCTGGCATGGCAGGCGGCCATCAAGAAGGGCCAGGACTGGCTGGCGAAGGAAAACGCGGCCCGCAAGGCCAAGGGCATCCCGCAACGCGTCATCGTGAGCATCGGCGAGGTCTGGCGGGACATGGGCCTCACACCACCGCGCTCACCGCCAGACTTTGACACCCAGGTGACACCCGAGATGCGCGAGGATCAGGTGAAAAATGCTGTCCGGCTGCACTACCAGCAGAAGGGCAAGCCCAAGCCGCAGATCAACTTCGTCATCTTCATCGGTAAGGACCAGGACAAGGAAAAAGTGCCTTATCTCGAGCACTTTGAGAACATCGCCCAGCGCGCCCGCAGCGGCAAGGTGCGCGTGCTGCAAGGACTCGCGGCGTTGAAGAATGTGACGGGAAAATAATGACGAAGTCCGAATGAGGAATGCCGAATGCCGCGGCCCATTCGTCATTCGTCATTCGTCATTCGTCATTCGTCATTCGTCATTCCTTCCTCCCCATGCCCTTCCTCCGCCATGCGTTGAATCGTGGCACTGAGGAGTTCGATGTAGCCGTGCACGTCGAGTGATTCAGCTTCCGGCTCACCGCGCACGGCGTACAGCCAGCCCTGCTCATACGGATCACTCCGTACAATGCAGGCGTCCTGTTTGAGCAGCGGATTGCCACCGGCGAAGGCGCCATTCATCACGCAATACACATCCGATGCCGCCTTGAAGCCCTCAACCCAGCCGATGTTGTCACCGGGCGCAATCTTCGCGCCTTCCGCGGCCTTCCAATCGCAATCCACCAGTTCACCAAGCATGCGCGTGGCGAATTTCGTGAAGCCGACCCGCCACAGATTCGATTCCCCCTCCACAGGAGCCATCCAGTAGTGCGAACGTGCGTAACGAAAGGTGTCGGGAAAACGGGCGGAGAAGCGGGCGTGCTTGAAGCGGACGAAGTTGAGCATGGGGGACGCGAAAAGAGAAAAGGAATGAGCAGACAGATCAAGGAGTGGTCAACGGTCAGGCATGGTCAGGAGTTGCGCTCTCGAACATCCAAGGGCACGACCCTTGACGATCTTGAGCTTTGACAACGCGCAGCGCCTGACTGCAAAGCGCTACGCACGCCTCCGCAATCCGACATACGCCATCACCACGCCCACGAGACAATGCACACCCAGCGCGGCCATCGCCAGCGGCGGCGTGGCGAACCACGTCTTCACAAACTGGTCGATGGGATGGAAGTAAACGGTCTTCTGCAACGAGTCGATGATACCGGACCAGCCGTAGTGCGCGGTGATGAACGGATGCACCACATGCCCGAGCGCCCGCGGAAAACCCAGCAACGCGCCGCTGAACAACACATTCGCGCATAGCAACGTCAGCGCGATGCTGTGGGCACGCTCAGGCCTGTGTGCGTTCGCTGAGATGCCCAGGCACAACGCCGCAAACGCCACGCCGGACAGCGCCGGCAGCACCAGCTTGGCCACGCCGGTCCCCGGCAGCCCGCCGGTGACCATTTCGAGGAACATCTCCATCCAGACGCTCTGGAGCAGAATCACCGGCAGCACGAACAGCAGCGATCCGATGAGCCACGCCGCAGGCGACACGCCGCCGATGCGTTCCCGCTCGTAAATGCCCCGCCGGCCGGCAATCTCCCGTGCACCGAGACGCAGCGCCATGAACAGCACCAGCAGCACCTGGATCAGCACGGTCATCGACACGGTATAAGATGCCGGCCAAAGCGCCTCGGCCGCAGTGACAGAGCTGCCGCGCATCTCCTTGAGCAGTTTCAGATTCGGCCACAGCAACAGGGTGATGATCAGCGGCGCACCCACCAGCAACGAGGCATGCACGATCCACTCCCGCGGCGAACGCCGCAGCAGCGTCCAGCGTCTGCGCAGAAGATGCCGCGCCTGGCTGAGCGTGCCTGGCAGCGGAATGATCGGCCGCACCTCCACGTCCGACGCTTTTTCCTCCTTCGGTTCCTCGCTGCGCTGCTTCATCAGCATCGTGCGGTCGGCATCACCCGGATCCTCCTCGGCAGCGGACAGCTCACTCCCCACACTGCCCAGCTTGAACGCGGCATAGTAAGCCTCGCGGTGCTTCATCCACGAGTCTCCCCAGCGCTGCGCCGGGCGTTTCGCCAGCCGCGCATAGACCTCGTCATACGTCGGCACTGTAAAGTAGTGCGGAATGGCCCGTGCCGGACCATGGAAGGCCACATAGCCCTCGTGCATCACCACCACCGTGTCATAGGAGCCCAGGTTGGCCAGCGAGTCGGTGGCGTGAACCACGATGCGGTCAGGACGGTCCGAGGCCACCAGCTTGAGCAACGCCTCAAACTCACGCTCGCTGCGCACATCCAGCCCCACGGTAAAATCATCACACAATACGAGCACCGGGTCCGCCACCAGCGCCATCCCCAGCTTCAACCGCCGCCTCTGCGGCAATGCCAGCGCGGAAGTGCGCTCCGTGGCGATGTTTTCCAGCCCCACCGTCACCAGCACGTGCGACACACGCGACAGCAATTCATCCTTCGTGCGCCCGGCTCCGCGCAGAATCGCCGCGCTGATCAGGTTTTCACGCACAGTCAGATGCCCGATCAGGCTGTCGTCCTCCGCTGGCACCCAGCCAAGCTGGTTGGCATACAGCGGATGCTTGAGCAAATCCCGCCCCTTGAGGCTCACGCCGCCCCCCTCCGCCTCCGCCAACCCCGCCAGGATGCGCAGCAGCGTCGTCTTGCCGCTGCCAGACGGGCCGATCACCGCCAGCACATGACCACCCGGCGCCATGAAACTGACCTGCTCCAGCACACGGAGCGGCTCCTTGTTTTTGCCGGGGACAACATGGGAGAGATTGTTGATTTCGAGCATGATGAACGATCTAAGCCGCTCCCATGCCGGGAGCCAAGGCTAAAATTTCAGTTCGCGGTTCTCTGTTCGCAGTTCGCGGTTTCCTGTTCAACATATCAAAACCTCCAACCGAGAACTGAGAACCATGACTTCCATCCTCCAAGTCCATCCTGCCGACGATGCCATCGTCGCCCTTCGCGATCTCGAATCCGGTGCCTCGCTGTCATTGAACGGCACCTCCTGGACGCTGCGCGAAAAGATCCCCGCGAAACAAAAGTTCGCCGCGCATGACTTCGCTGTGGGTGATCTGGTCACCATGTATGGCGTCACCGTCGGCAAAGCGACGCAGCCCATCGCAAAAGGCGCGCTCATTCACACGCACAACGTCGTCCACGCCACCGCCGCCTTCAGCGGCAAGCAACGCGACTACACCTGGACCCCGCCCGATGTCTCAAAATGGAAGAACCGCACCTTCAACGGCTTCAAACGCGCCCAAGGCCCCGCGGGCACCGCGAACTACTGGATCGTCATCCCGCTCGTGTTCTGCGAGAATCGCAACCTCGCGTTCATGCGCGAGGCGCTCACCCGCAGCCTCGGCTATGGCAAAACCTCGCCGTATGAGCAGTTCGCGCAGCGCCTCGTCGATTTGCAACGCGGTGGCGCGTCAAAAGCGCAAATCGAAGCCACCATGCTCGAAGCAGATGCCTCCGCCGCGTCATCGCGTGTTTTCAAAAACATCGACGGCGTGAAATTCCTCGAGCACGGCCTCGGCTGCGGCGGCACTCGGCAGGATGCGCAGGCCCTGTGCCGTCTGCTGGCTGGCTACATCAACAGCTCCAACGTCGCCGGTGCCACCGTGCTCAGTTTGGGTTGCCAACACGCGCAGGTGAGCCTGTTGGAACAGGAACTCGCCGCGCTGTATCCGAAGCTCGAGAAGCCGCTGCTCATCTACGAGCAGCAGAAGAGCAAATCCGAGCGCGACATGATGGCGAACGCCATCCGCGACACCTTCCTGCAACTCGCCACCGCGAATGAGCAAACGCGTGAGCCTTGCGCGTTGAGCGATCTCATCATGGCCGTCGAATGCGGCGGCAGCGACGGCTTCTCCGGCATCTCCGCCAATCCCGCCATCGGCCACACCGCCGATCTGCTCTCCGCGCTCGGCGGCGCGCCGGTGTTGAGCGAGTTCCCCGAACTGTGCGGCGTCGAGCAAAGCCTGTGCGACCGCTGCGTCACCGGCGATCTCGCCGACAAATTCGTCCACCTCATGCGCGCGTATGAAGGCGCCGCCAAGGCCTGCGGTTCCGGCTTCGACGCCAATCCCAGCCCCGGCAACATCCGCGACGGCCTCATCACCGACGGCATCAAGTCTGCCGGTGCCGCGAAAAAAGGCGGCACCGCGCCCATCGTCGATGTCCTCGACTACGGCGAACCCATCCGCAAGCACGGCGGCCTCACGCTCTACTGCACGCCTGGCAACGACGTCGAAAGCACCACCGCGCTCGCTGGTGGCGGCTGCAACATGATGCTCTTCACCACCGGCCTCGGCACGCCCACCGGCAATCCGGTCTGCCCCACGCTCAAAATCGCCACCAACAGCACGCTGGCTCAGCGCATGCCTGACATCATCGACTTCGACACCGGCCCCATCATCACTGGCGCGAAGACCGTCGAGCAAATGGGCGAGGAAATGCTCGACCTCGTCATCGCCACCGCCAGCGGCGACTACACGCCGAAGGCCGTCGCGTTGGGCCAAGACGACTTCCTGCCGTGGAAACGCGGGGTGTCGTTGTGAGGCGTGCTCACGCCACAGTTGGGCTTGAAACGATTACTTCTCCTCAATGTCCCAATAGGAGAGCTTCGCAGCTTGCTCCGGCGTGAAGATGCGATTCCAAAAATCGCCATTCAGGCTGCCGTCGTCTTGCAGCTTTACCACCTGCGCCGAGCCGTCATTGAAGGCGACGATGATTTGACGTCCTTCGCGTGCCCTGCCCTTGCGGTTTCCAGCCTGATCAGACACATCCCATCTTGGCGGCCAGTTTGTGTCCAACGCGTTCTCGACGATCACCGGAGCATTACCCGGCGATGACTCGTCTTGGTGCTTCAACAAAATCCAGTGGCACTCGCCTGGTTCGAGGGCCTGCCGGAAATCAGGCGCGGCCCCAATGTTGCGATCTGGGATGAACTGACTGCCCGGACAGCCAAACACAGTCTCCTCGGTCATCACGCCCGTTTGAAACAACCGGCGAAAAACTTGATTGGAACTGGTCAAACCCGCAGCAGACGGGCCACCATCAGGATACAGGCCGCCGTTGTCCTTGGAGAACTGTTTCATCGCCAGATTGACCTGCATGCAGTAGTTGACCCCCCAAGTCTCATTGCCCTTTCTGGAGATATCGATGTAGGTCGGGACAGCCCAGAGTCCCAACAGCGAAACGATCCCGATCACGATTCCCCACTGCAGGATTCCCCAGCACTGTTTTGGTCGTTCGGTCATAAACTCATTTCTCCTCGATGTCCCAATACGAGAGTTGCGCGACTTGCTCCGGCGTCAGGTAGTCGATCCAACTCTTGCCGTCCTCGTCAAGGTTGGGTGGCGAATGCCAGTCCAGTGTGCCATTTCGAAGGAGTCTTTCGACCGAAACAGTTCCATCGTTCCGACCAACGATGATTTCATCAGCCCATGGATAACCTCGTTTGCGCAGCCCTTCAGGTAGCGCACCATGCCACTTGGGCGGCCATGAGGTGTTGATACTGTTTTCGATGATGATGGGAGTCTTGGGATGCGACGAAAGGGATTGTTGCTTCAGCAGCATCCAGTGGCATTCGCCAGGAAGCAGCGCCTTGTCATAACTAGGCGGGATGCCAATCTCATAATCAGCTTCAAACACACTGGTCGGCGATCCAAAGATGCTTTCGTCCGAAACGATTTGCTGCTTGATAAGCTCTCGGAACACTTGGTTGGCTGAATGGAAGCTCAAAGTTGGTTTGTCAGGATAAAGCGAGCCTGAGTCCTTGGCATACATGCGTAGAGCCAGAATGATTTGCTTGCAGTTGCTCACTGCTCTGCCTTGGCGTCCATGGAGCGGAGCAGGACGAGAGCAAACGAGAGGAAGGACGGAAGCGATGAGCACCCATGCTCCAGCTACGATTGCAAACTTCTCCCAAGTCCAAAAGCGTCTCGTCGGATCAATCACATGGTGATTTCACCAAACCCGCCGGTTGAGGGCAATCTCATTCTGCCATTCGCTGTTCCAGCCGCGCTTTCCCGCTTGAACGCACCATCCCGGAGCGTTTAGAACAGGCCACTCATGATTCTACTCGCCGAACTGCCCGCACCCAGCCGCCTGGGGGACATCTTGTATTCCTTCCTGAGCATCATCTTCGAAGGAGCGCCTTACATCTTGATCGGCACCGTGCTGTCGGGCTTCATTGCCGCGTTTCTGCCGTCAAAGCTGCTGGAGCGCGTGCTGCCAAAGAACGGCGTGCTGGCGACGCTGCTGGCGGGTTTTCTGGGGCTGATCTTTCCGGTGTGCGAATGCGCGGTGGTGCCGGTGGTGCGCCGCCTGGTGCAGAAGGGCCTGCCGCTGTCCTGCGCGCTCACCTACCTCATCAGCGCGCCGATCATCAATCCCATCGTGATCTTCAGCACCATGAGCGCCTTCCAGAATGTGGAGGCGAAAGCCGGAGTGCTGGGCAGCGGCGGCATGGCGCTGGCACGTGTCTCGCTGGGTTACGCGATCGCGGTGATCGTGGGCCTGCTGCTGCTGCGCAAAAAACCCGCGGACGTGCTGAGCGCCAGCGTGGCCGCCGGTGCCGAAAGAGCCGCGGCGGAGACGAGCGAGCCCAAACTCTCCTTCAACACCAAGCTGGTGAGCGCCATGCGCACGGCGATGCGCGACTTCCTCGACACGGCGATGTATTTCTCCCTCGGCGTCGTCATCACGAGCGTCTTCAACACGCAGGTGGACCAGGCGAAGGTGGAACTGGTGGCCGGCACGGACTGGACGGCCATCCCGTCGCTCATGAGCCTCGCCTTTGTGCTGGCGCTGTGCAGCACGTCGGACGCCTTCATCGCCGCACCGATGGCGGCCTTTTCCAGCGCCGCGAAGCTGGCCTTCCTCGTCTTCGGACCGATGCTGGATGTGAAGCTGGTCTTCATGTACTCGGCGATCTTCCGCCGGAAGTTTGTCATCTGGCTCTGCGCCGCCATGTTCATCCTCGTGGCGGGCCTGTCGAAGCCCTGGACGCTTCTCATCGACAAAATCCAGCCCAAACCGGCTGCTGCCGCCACAAAATAGGCTATCCTGTATCATCCTCCAAACGTTACACCCGTCATGAATGCGCAACGCCTCATCACCCATCTGCTCAGCGTGCTGCTCCTCATCTTCTGGGGCGGCGTGATGCTTTACTTCTACATCAGCGGACGCGTCACCAGCTACCTGCCTGCCGACGGCCTCTTCCGCCCGCTCATGCTCGTCGGCGGCATCGGCATGGTCGTTCTCGGCCTCTTCAACCTCCTGACCTACTCGCAGGACGAAGGCGCCTGCTGCAGCCATGATCACAGCCACGACCACGATGATCATCATGATCACGATCACGCTTGCTGCGGCCACGATCATGAACACAAGCATGAACACGCCAAGGAAGGCGGTTGTGGACACGAACATGAGCACACGCATGCAAAGGAAGGCTGCTGCGAGCACGATCATGATCACGGCCATCATCACCACCACGAACATGAGCATGCGAAAGAAGGTTGCTGCGGACATGATCACGGCCATGCACACACGCATGAGCACAAACACGCTCATGGACATGCCCACGACCACGCGCACGGCATTCTGGAGGAAGGAAGCTGGGCCGGACGCCTCACCGCCGTCGTCCTCCTCGCCGCGCCTCTGGCCCTCGCCGCAGTGCGCACGCCAGATCGCTTCAGTGACAACGCGATCCTGAACAAGAACTTCTACAATCCCACCTACGGCACGGGAGCCCGCAAAGAGCAGTTCTCCCTGCAAAGCAAAATGAGCAAAGCGCCTGCCAGATCCGAGCCGGTTGCAGCGCCCGTTGCGGTCGCGAAGGTCACCACTGACACGCCACCACCCTCGCCCCCGCCCGCAGGGGTCGCCGCGGCCAACGAAGCCGTGAAAACAGCGACCACGCCGCCCAAGAACGTCCCGCCGCCTGCGCAGGAATCGAAGAGCTACGGCACCTTCACGCTCGCAGACCTCAAGGCCCAGGTGCCGCAGAGCAAGGAGGGCAACTTCATCCTCGAAGTGCCGGAACTCTACTACACTGGCGGCGACATCGAGGTACAGAAGGTGCTAGGCGGCCAGATGGTCGAGACCGTGGCGCAGATCCTGCCTGAGAAGGTCAACAACGCCGACGGCCACCGCATGCGCATCTTCCGCATGCTCGTGCAATGCTGCGCTGCAGATGCGCGCCCGTATTCCGTGCCCGTCGATTTCGGCAAGAAGGCTCCCGAGTTCAAGGACATGACCTGGGTGAAGGTCGTTGGCAAGATGAACTACAAGAAGGAAGGCGAACAAACCGTCCCCATCATCGAAGCCACGAAGGTCGAAGAAACGACCGCGCCAGAGAACGCGATGATTTATTGAGGGGTTCGCTGCGCTGGCAGAACCCCGCACTTTGATCTTTCCAATGCCATGCCGGCTATGCCAGCATGATTAGAACTGTCGTGTGAAATGAATCCCAGCCAACCAACTGCCGGAGAAGTGGCCGAGGCTGCAATGCGGCTCCGCAATGCGGAGGAGCGAAAGGATTACATCACCGCCATATGCGAAGGATATCCAGAGCTGCTGGCAGAGGTAGAGGCGTTGCTGACCCGAAACTTAGTACCAACCAAGAACGATGAGATCAGTGCCAACAGCACCCTGTTGCTGCCGCATCAGGAAACCAAGGGAGAAACCATTGGCCGTTACCGCCTGCTGCAACGCCTGGGCGAAGGAGGATTCGGCGTGGTGTGGGAGGCGGAACAGCGTGAGCCGGTGCGCCGCCGCGTGGCATTGAAGATCATCAAGCTGGGCATGGATACGCACGAGGTCATCGCCCGCTTCGAAGCGGAGCGACAGGCGCTCGCCCTGATGGATCATCCCAACATCGCACGAGTGCTCGACGGTGGTGCGACCGACACCGGCAGGCCTTACTTTGTGATGGAACTCGTGCCGGGTGCCCCGCTCACCCAGTATTGTGACTCAAACAAGCTGGGGCTGCGCGAGCGGCTGGAGTTGTTCATTCATGTCTGTCAGGCGGTGCAGCATGCGCATCAGAAAGGCGTCATCCATCGCGACCTCAAGCCGTCCAACATCTTGGTATCCACGGTCGATAGCAAGCCGCTGGCCAAGATCATTGATTTTGGCATTGCGCGCGCCACCAGCCAACAACTGACGGATAAAACCCTCTTCACCCAGATCGGCCAGCTCATCGGCACCCCCGAATACATGAGTCCGGAGCAAACGGGATTCGACGGCCAGGATGTGGACACGCGCACGGACATCTACGCACTCGGTGTTGTGCTCTACGAGTTGCTCACGGGCAGGACCCCGCTGGATCGCGAGCGTCTGAAACGCGCCGCCCACGCCGAGATTCAGCGTATTGTCTGTGAGGAGGAACCTCCGCGGCCCAGCACCAAGCTCACGACCTTGGGCGACAAAATCACGACCGTTGCAGAGCAACGTCATATTGAGCCGGGAAAACTGAAACGTTCTCTGGCAGGCGACCTGGACTGGATCGTAATGCGCGCCTTGGAAAAGGACCGCAGCCGCCGCTACGACACGGTCAACGGCTTCGCGCTCGACATTCAGCGCCACCTCAACAAAGAACCTGTTTCCGCCGGGCCGCCGTCGATGCATTACCGCATCACCAAGTTTGTATCCCGCAACCGCAGGGGGGTCGCAGCCGCAGCCGCCCTCCTCCTCACCCTGCTGGCTGGAGCAGGGGTGAGCGTATGGCAGGCCATCCGCGCCACGCTGGCGCAACGCCAGGCGGAACAGTCACGCGGCAGCGGGGAAAAGCTGGTGGCCTTCATGCTCGATGACCTGAGCAAGGCATTGGCCCCAGTGGGACGCCTCGATTTGATGCAGGGGGTGGGAACCGAGGTGCTGCGACACTACAAGGAGTTGGAACTGCAAGGCAATTCACCAGAATCCGGGCTTCGCCATGGACAGGCGCTGACCATTCTTGCCTTGGTGGCAGAGAGCACGGGAAGGGCCGCCGATGCGGACCGGTTGTGCGCCGAGAGCATCACTCTCATCAACAAGTGGATCACTCAAAACGGACGCCGGCCGGAAGGATTGAAGGCCTTGGCTGAGGCATGCGCGCAACAAGGCCGGTTTCTGATGAACGAAAGATGGGGCCGCAAGCCCAAACCAGAGCAAATCGAAGCAGCCTTGATGGAAGCGGTAAAAGTTCAGCGCGAAGTGTGCGCCCTGCCCTCGGCCTCCAATGACGACCGCATCGCCCTCGCCAAAACGTTGCGCGATCTTGTCCGCGTGATTCCGAATCCCAGGAGGCACGATTTCATCGTCGAGGCAGCCAAAGCCGTGGATGATGTTGAAAGATCCGGGTCTTCGCCACCTGCGGCCAAGCTCTTCAAGGCTCTCTTGATCCACGAAGCCTACTGGTCGGACGTGCCACGACAGGACCTGCCTGATGGATGGGTCAAGGACGACCGGGGCATGCGTGGAAGCGCCGCCTGGAAGCTAGCCATGGAGGTGTATGAAACTTTCCCAAATGACATCGACTTGAAGCTCGGGCTGGCCGAGGTGTTCAAAGGTTATTGGAAAAGCGTGAAATACGACCCAGAAGGTGGTGGAACGGCACTCGCCGCCAAGATCGCCGACGATCTGGTCAAGCTGGATCCCAACAATCAGCTTTGGGCTGAAAAGGCTGCTTTTATCCGGCTGAATCTGGCCAGCGCTCTCGCACACACGCGCGGTGGAGAGGATGCCGCGCCCCAGTATCAACAGGCGATTGTTGCACTGGAGGCGCTCATTCAAAAACAGCCCGCAAACATTGCTTTGCGGGAACTGCTGTGTTCCGCCTATCGAACGCAGGGATTTCGTCTTCTCGGTCACAGGGAAGCCGCGCGCCAAAGCTTTTCACAAGCACTGAAGATTCTGAATGAGATGCAAAAGCTGGGATATTCCGAAGAGGCTGAAGAGGAACAAATCTGGCTGAACATTCACATGTCCCAGGTGATGCCGACGGTGGACGAACAGTTGAAGCTGCTCAGAGACATCACCCCGCTGGTTGAGCGCCGGGCAGCCGTCCTTCCTGAAAAGGACAAACAAGCAGCTTCCTACTACGTCATGGGCAACTCACAGCTGGCGTCCTATTACATCCACGGTGAAGCGGTTCGCTACCTCGAAACTGCAAGACGTTATTCCGAGGCGCTCGTGGAGTCCAATGAGAGCATCGAGGCCATCCAGAGAACGCGCCAGCGCATGCATGATGAGTCCTACATGCAGTGGTTGTGGCGTGAAGCTCATCAGAACCGCAGCCGCATTCTGAGTGCCTTGGGGCGGGATGCCGAGGCCCTGGCAGACATTGAAGTGGCGATCCGCATCGAGGCCGATGCCCTTCGCAACCACGGTCCTGGTGAAGACTACACCCGTCTTTCGAAAATGAACTCGCTTCTACAGGCGATTTCCCACCGCCTCAGGCTCAAGCCAGTTCCTGACGTGGCGGAGTTCAAGGAGATCATCGTGCAGCTCCAGATGGTGACGGATGGATTCACAAACACCGAGTCGGCGGACTCCGAGACCAGGAAGACGCTTGATTACTTCCTGGGACTCGCTGACAACGCCGCGACGCTGGCGGCAGGCCCGGACCTCGAAATGTTCAAAGATCAGATCTGGAAACTGCTGATCAAGGCCCATGAAGCAGCGGAGGCACCCATGCCTGCGGAGAGCCAGCCGCGACTCAATGTGCGCAAACACATGGCGCGATTGCTGATCGAAGACTCCTTCTTCATGAGCAACGCCCGGAAACAAGGCACGCTCGCCGGTCTGCTGCAGGTCGAGACCTCCTATTGGCAGAATCGTTGCGCTCAACATGCCAGCGAATGCGATGCGTGGCTTTATTTGGGCAGGTATCTTCAAGCATCCTCCAAGCTCACACAGATGGACCCCTCAACAATCCGGACTGCCTTGCAGAAGGCCACTGAACTGGCGCTTGGGTCGAAAAACGACCTGCAAGATGAACGGATTGACGCACTGAAGCAGCTGGCCATGCTCTGGACCGATCTCTATGACACAGACCAGTCAATGCTTGTCGCGCGCGAGTGGATTCGCTGCTCGGCATTAAAACAGGGGGCTGACGACTATTCCACGGCATCTGCCATCAGCGTCTTCATTGGCAACCTCAGACGCCTGGGAAGAGCCTCTGACGCGCTGGTGCTGAGCGAGGAGCTGCTGGCGTTGCGCCGCCGGATCAACGGCTCCGAGTCACATGAAGTTGCTGTGTCACTGCGTGAAACAGGCAGTTTTCACGTCCAGATGAAATCCTACGATCAGGGCCGCAAGCTCATTGAGGAGTCCATTTCCGTCTGTCGCAAACTGGGAGAACCTGAACTGGCTGACCTTGCCAGTGCGCAGATCGAGCTGGGACGTCTGGAACGGGTGACCGGAAATGTGGCAGGAGCAATTCAACAGATGACGGAAGCACTGGCACTGCGAAAGAAAGTGTATCCGGCTGAAAGCGCCGAGGTGACCAATCTCACAGCGGAACTGAGCACCGTGATGTGGAACTCAGATACCTACAAGCCCGAGGCACTGCGGCTGCGCGAGGAACTGCTTGAATTCGGACGCGGCCACCCAGGTTCCACTTCCTGGGGTGACTGGACCTACGAGTATGCGGGCTGGCAGAAAGGTTTGAAGGATTTCCCAAAAGCCGAAGCCTCCGCCCGTGAAGCGTTGGAGCTTCAGCGAAAATCCCATGCCTCAGGCCACCAGCCTTTGATGGCCGAGAGGCTGCTCGGCGGCATTTTGGATGCCGAAGGAAAAAATAGCGAGGCCGAGCCGCATCTGCTGACGGCTTTTGAGGGTTTTGTGAAGCTGGCACCCGTTCTTCCAACCAGCCAACGCAGCGAACTCGCCTCCAGCATGAATTACCTGATCGATCACTTTAAGATCTCGCCAGGGCCGCCTGATCAGCTCGCCAAGTGGGCCGCCAGGGCACAAGAACTGCTGCTCGATGACAAAAACGAGACGGCTTCTATTCCTGCTGATGCCTTGAGCCGCCTGGCCTCCTTGTGGTCTGAACTTGGTCAACATGACAAGGCTGTCGAAATATGGCGCAGGCATGTGGAAATTGTGCGCAAGCACGCCTCCGGAGAGCCTGCGGGCTTGGTTTCAGCTTTGATCGAGTATGGTCGAGAACTCAACCGCGACAAGCAGCTCAAGGAAGCCTATTCGGCATACCAAGAGGCAATTGAGTTGCGACGCAAGATGCCCGGCAGCCCGGTTGGATCACTCGACGGTTATCTGCATGAGGCCGGGATTATCGCCGGCAGCCTGAAAAGGTATGACGAAGCCATTCGGCTTTTGCAGGAGTCGCTGGAAATCCGCAAGTCCGCAGACGCGCCCAACTTTCTCCTTATGGCCGCCGTTGAACAAATGCTCGGCAATGTATTTCGTGACAAAGGAGACCGGAGCACCGCTGTTGCCCATTATCGCCAGGCGGTGGAGATTCGTGAAAAACAACAAGGCCCCGATCACGCGGATCTGGCGGGGGCGCTGAAGGATCTGAGCGGAGTTCTATGGACTCTGAACCAGCACGCAGACGCGCTGAAAACGAGAGCGCGGGCCATCCAGGTTCAAAAATCTTCGCCTTCAGGTCTGGACTCCGGATGGTTTTACCACCTCCATGAGTTTTGTGTCTGGCTTTACCATGAGAAGCGCTTTCCCGAATGCGAAACCTCAGCCCAGGAAGCGCTCGCCTTGGTCATCAAGCGACGCCCTGGAGGCTGGGAAGAATACCGCGCCTGCGGCATGCTTGGCCTTGCGCTGATCATGTTGAAACAGTTTGAGGAGGCGGAAACCCAGCTTCTGAAATCGTACGAAGGTTTGCTCCAGCAGGAAGCAACCATCCCTGCAAATGAACGTTACCTGACGAGCGTCACCGTGGACCGGTTGATCCAGCTCTACACAGAATGGGGCAAACCAGACAAGCAGGCTGAGTGGGCTGAAATCAAGAAAGCCCGGGCGGTGGCGAAACCAAAACCGTAATTCTCATCCGACGCTCACGGCACATCATACGTTCCCAACGCCGCCACATCGAAGCGCTTCGAGCCGACTTCATCGGCAATTTCGTTGAGCGCTTCGACTTCCGCAGTGCTGAAGAGCAATCCGCCCGCTTTCGCGGTGTGCGCGGCATTTTGCGCTTCGGGCTGGCCGGGGAGCATGCAGTTCTCATTGCCGTGGCCGAGAATGTCGTCGATCACCGCCTTCACGTTTTGTGCAAAGCTGCGACCGTTGGAGAACAGGCCGGTGCTGATGGCGTCGGGATGAATGACCTGAAAATAGAAAGATGAGGTACGCTTCTCGCCAGCGGGGAACGGTTTCGATTTGATGTCGGGATGAGCACCGCCGCCACGCAGCGTGGGAAGACCGCCGCCGATCATGCCGCCCATCACTTCGATGAGAAGCGAGAGGCCGTAACCCTTGTGTGCGCCGAAGGGCAGCAGCCACGCGGCTTCATTCGCATCCGTGGTCGGTTTGCCGTTTTTATCGACGGCAGCGCCGGGAGGCAGCGGTTTGCCTTCGCGCTTGAGCTGCTGCACGCGGCCCATGGCGACGGTGGAGGTAGCCCAGTCGATCACGATCGGGAATCCGCAGGCGTCCTGCGTCGGCAGGCCCCAGGAATGCGGATTGGTGCCGAGCACAGGGAATTTGCCGCCAAAGGGAACGACCTCACCAAGGGTCGAAGTGCAGTTCGTGTAGGCGATGTAGCCTTTCTTGGCCGCGTCCATGACGTAGCCGCCGCCCCAGAGGTAATGGAAGGCGTTATCGACGCTGACCTGGCCGATGCCGTATTTGTCCGCCAGTTCCATGCAGCGCTGCATTGCGCTGAAGGCCACGCTTTGGCCGAGCTTCAATTTGCCGTCCCATGCCTCGCTCGCGGCGAAGGGCTTCTTGATCACTTCGATCTCCGCGCCGGGTTTGCAGCCGCCGGTGGCACTGCCGAAAAGATGATCCAGATGCAGCGCCTTGATGACGTTGTGCGTGCGGATGCCGTGCGCCGAGGCCATCTCGCAAAAACGGGCCGCGTCTCCGGCCTCCGCCTGCGTGTAACCACGATGCGTGTAGGCGGTGCGGACGAGTTCGTTGTGGGCTTCAGTCGGGACGATGTGGTAGGTGGTTGGCATGGTGGCCGGATATAAAAGCATCCGTCGCAACACGCAAGACTCAGAACGCACGACGGCCGGGCGTGAGACACACCCGGCCGTCGGAAAGGCACTTCGACTTACTTCTTCGGCTTGAAGACCTCGTGACAGCCCTTGCAGTTCACGGCCTTCTTGTAGTCGGCAACACCTGCGGCATCCTTGGCCTGGATCTTTTTCACCGCGCCGATCAGCGCCTGGCATCTTTTCACCCAGTCGGCCTTCTCTCCCTGCGGCGGGGTCGCGGCGCACATCGCCTGGTAGCATTTCAGCAATTCGGCCAGCTCGGTGTCGGATGCGGCGCCATTGCTGACCTTCTTGCACACGGGATCAGTGCCTTCAGGAGCCTTGTGGAACTTCTTCATGGTCGCCTGGATGGCGTTGTCGGCGGCGATGGCAGAACCAATGGCGACGGCGACGAACAGGAGGGTGAGTGCGGACTTCTTCATGGATATGGTGTTGTGGTGTGGTGTTGGATGAATGCCGGCGCGCACGGCGATGGAAAAACGTATTTCCCACGCCGCTTTTACCAACAGATGCCTTCATAACTCCAGCCCAAAGTGCGCAATTCCGGCCATCCGTTCACATCAATGACGGATTTTCCCGCCGTGGCGGCTCCGCGTAGTGATTCGCTGTCCGCACAACGCTGGGAGGCAACAATAATGTCGCTCTCGCGCACAACCTCTTCGGCAGATTCGCAGAGCAACTGGGCCAGATGCGGCATGCGGCGCTGGATTTCGGCTTCGTTGGCACCGATAAGACGCGTGAGATTGATCGACGGATCGAAGATGCGGATTTGATAGCCACGCCCAAGCAGCGTCTCGGCGATGGACACCATCGCGCTGCCACGCATGTCGTCCGTGTCCGCCTTGAAGGCGAGCCCGAGCAATCCGACGCGACGCGAGTCCTTGCTCGTGATCTGCTCCAGCAGCGCATCGAGATGCGCCTGATTCGATGCAATGACGTGATCGAGCAGCGGCAGGTTCACGCCTTCGACGCGGGCAAGGCCGCTCAAAGCATTCACGTCCTTCGGCAGACACGAGCCGCCAAAGGGATTGCCTGGACGCATGTAGTAGCGCGAGATGTTGAGTCGTTCATCGCGGCAGACCACATCCATGACGCGTGCGCCATCGACTCCGAGATGCTTCGCCATGCGGCCGATCTCATTCGCAAAGCCGACTTTGAGCGCGTGGAAATAGTTGCAGGAGTATTTGAGCAGCTCCGCGCCCTCCCACTCGAGGATTTGCGCGTTCTGACCAAGCATCTCCAACGCCTCGTTCGTCGCAGGCGCTTTGCCATCGTGCGTGCCGACAGCGGCGAGCGACGGTTCGCGAAAATCACGCACCGCGGTGCCTTCGCGCAGAAATTCAGGGCAGTAATAGATGTGCAGCAACCCCGAATCGACGAGTTCGGCGAAGTTCTCGTTCACCAGCTTGCGTGTGCTGCCGGGAAGCATCGTGCTGCGCAAAAGCAGCGCGTGTGGCTGCTTCTTCTCACGAATCGCAGCGGCGATCTGAGCGCAGACTTTGCGAACGAAGTCGAGATTCAGCCTCCCCGCGGCCTGCGACGGCGTGCCAACACAAATGATGCTCACCTGCGAGGCTTTGACGGCTTCGCTGGCATCCGTGGTGGCATCGAGACGCCCCTCGCTCTTTGCGTTTTGCAACAGCGGCTCAAGCTCGGGTTCGATGATCGGTGAACGTCCCGATTTGAAGGCGTCCACCTTTGCCTGCTGAACGTCGGCACCGATGATGTGGTGCCCCTGTTCTGCCAGACAGCCCGCCGTGACCGCCCCGACATAACCGAGGCCGAAAATGCTGACGTGATGCGGGTTCGCGTTTGCCATCACGCCAATCAAGCACGCAGCGGCGCGGCAAACAATCTTCTTCACAACTGGAGGCGAGATTGGCAGAATGGCTTCGTTCAATCGCCCTCCAGCCATGAAACGCATCCTGCTCCCCCTTCTCCTGTCGTTCGGCATCACGTCCGCCGCAGATGTCGAAGTCCTGATCCAGCTCGGCCTCGGCGACACCGAATCCACCGTATGGGATGGCTCCATCGCCGTCTCCCCCGGCGAAGTGCGTGAAATCACAGGCTACCGCTTCGAGCAAAAGGACAGCGTGACGGGCAAAACCGGCTGGAAGGTTTCCACACGCACACCGCAGGGGGCGGTGAAGCCGCGCGGCAACAATCCGAAGAAGATCGGCATGGCGAAGCAGGTGGGGCCCATTTTCGAAAACGGTGTCTTTGTAAAATTCCAGGATGTCACCCCGGAAAGCGTCGTCGAACTCGACACCACGCCGGGCAAGGTGAGCTTCAAGATCGGCGATCTGAAGCGCGGAGAAACGCTGCCTCTTATGGATGGACGCGTGTCCGTGCAGGAGACGGCTTTCACCCTGCGTCGCTTGTCCCCAGAACGAACGGACGATGACTTCCCTGCCCTGGCGGCTGGAGCCAGCGGTGCCTTCCTCATTTATCAGAGCTTCACGCCTGGCATCGACCGCGATGAACGCGCCAGGCGCTGGGAGACCGAGCCGGAGGATCTGTCGTTTCTCGACAAACCGACTGGCGGCGATCAGCTCTGGCTCCATGCACGCAAAGGCAACTCCTGGACCGAGGAGCGCATCCCGGTGACCGAAACCGGCCGCGACATCTACAAGTCCGCCGTCACACTCGATGGCAAGGACGGTGCGTGGGTCGTTTGGAGCGAACGCGTGGATGGCAACTTCGACATCCTCGCACGTCACTTCACCGGCGGGAAACTCACTGACGTGGAGAAGCTGACCGAGTCGAAGGGCAACGATCTCTGCCCCGTCGCGGCCACGGCTGCGGATGGAACGGTCATGGTGGCCTGGATGAGCGCGCAGGATGAGTTTTTCGCGATTCAAACACGCACGCTGCAAGGCGACAAATGGGGAGAAACGAAGACGATCTCGTCGAATCCTGGCAACTGCTGGAATCCCTCCATTGCAGCACATGAGAATCGCTTCGCTGTAGCCTGGGACACGTACGCGAAGGGCGATTACGACATCTGGGCCTGCTTCAGCGATGGCAAGCCGATGCCCATCGCCACCACGCCTGACTACGAAGCACGCGCCTCGGTGACCTTCGACAAGGAAGGCGCGCTGTGGATCGCGTTTGAAAAGAGCGGTCCGACTTGGGGCAAGGACTGGGGCGCTTACGACAGCGACGATGGCATCGGTTTGTACAAGAACCGCGAGATCGGCCTTGTGGTGGTCAAGGACGGCAAGCTCATGGAACCTGTCGGCAAAGTGGCCGATGCGCTTCCCGGTGCGGTGGCCAGAGCCGCCAGGGGCAAAGGCAAAAAGAAGGCCGCTGCGGATGAGCAGACACCCGCTCCACCGAAGAATCCCGAAGAGCCAGATGGTGTGGCCTTCCTGAAACCCGCGCTGCGCAAAGGTGCTCCTGGTGCTCATGCAGAAGCCGTGGGTCCACAGACCTACAACAACCTCGGTCGCCTGCTTTGTGATGCGGAAGGCCGCGTCTGGCTCATCGCCCGCACACGCTTGAACAGCTTCCGTGGGCCCGTCGGCAGCACCTGGGGCAGCGTGGCGGCTTATCTCGATGGCAACGAGTGGGTCGGCCCGATCACCATTCCGCACAGCGACAACCTTCTCTACAACCTCCCCGCCGTCGCCTCCGGTCCGAAGAGTGTCTTCATCGCGCACAGCAGCGATCATCGCATGGACCGCATGGCCGATTTCAACCGCGCCAAAACGCCCGGTGGCAAAGGCGGCAATGCCGCGCTCGACGCGAGCAAGGATCCCTTCGACAACGATGTCTATTTCAGCCGCCTGTCGATGACCGGCGAGGTCAAACCGGCCGCCTTTAAGCCGCTGAGTGTCATGCCAAACGCCGACGCGCCACCAAGCAAGCGCACGCAAGCCGAGCGTGCCGAAGTGGCTGCGATTCGCGGCTATCGCGCCGATATCTCGGGCAAGCAGCTTCAAATCCTGCGCGGTGAATTCCATCGTCACACCGAGATCAGCGGCGATGGCGGTGGCGACGGTCCATTGGAGGACATGTGGCGCTACGCTGTCGATGCCGCGTACATGGACTGGCTCGGCTGCGGCGACCACGACAACGGCAATGGCCGCGAATACACCTGGTGGCTCACCCAGAAGACGACCGACGCCTTCATGCTGCCGAAGCATTTCACACCGATGTTCAGCTACGAGCGGAGCGTGAGTTATCCGGAAGGCCATCGCAATGTCGTCTTTGCCCAGCGCGGCGTGCGCACGCTGCCACGTCTGCCGATCAGTGACCGCCGTGTACATGAGCCCGCTCCGGACACGAACATGCTCTACAAGTACCTGAAGCTCTTCGACGGCGTGTGCGCCAGCCACACCAGCGTCGGCACCATGGGCACCGACTGGCGCAACTGGGGCGGCGAGGTCGAGCCGATGGTCGAGATTTATCAAGGCGCACGCCAGAACTACGAATACCCCGGCTGTCCGCGCTGCCCGACTGAAAACGACGCCATCGGCGGCTGGGAACCCGGCGGCTGGATCTGCGATGCATTCGCCAAAGGCTACAAATTCAGCTTCCAGAGCAGCAGCGACCACGGCAGCACGCACATCAGCTACGCGATGGTTTATGCCGAGGAGCCCACACGCGCAGGCATCCTCAAAGCCATGCGCCAGCGCCACACCTACGGCGCCACCGACAACATCATCGCCGACTCCCGCTGCAAGGCCGCCGATGGCAAAGAACGCATGATGGGCGACGAATTCAGCGTCAAAGGCGCGCCCACCATCACGCTCAAGCTCATCGGCACCATGCCCTTCGAAAAAGTGACGCTCATCAAAGACAACGTCGAAATCCCGATGAACGCCCCGAAGGAAAAAGAAATCAGCCTCACCTGGACCGACCCCAAACCCGAGAAAGGCAAAACCAGCTACTACTACTTCCGCGGCGAACAGACGAACAGCGAGCTTGTCTGGGTGTCGCCGATGTGGATTAAGAATGAATGACGCATGCCGGATGAGTCAAGCAAACTCAAACTGAGATGGCTGCTGGCCATCTTGGACGGCTTTTGGGCACTCGGCATTTTGCTTCTGGGTTATCTTGTTCTGGATCTGCCGCTAAGAGTGTTCTCGTCTGAGTTGGACAAGTTGAACCTTGATGTCGTTGTACCACCCCAGATTAGCATTCTTCTTCTGGACATTGTTCCAGAAGCTGGTTGGGAATTGTTTATCGGCATTTTGTCTCTGGCGGTTGCATACGGTCGATTGAGTTTCTCGACACAAGATTCCATCACCAACCGGCTGTTCCGGTGGTCGGTTGCTGTCCTCATGTTCATGCTTGCCTCGGCTTGCTTGCCGCTGTTCGATTTATTGAATCCCCTGCCCATGTCTCGGGAAAGCTCATCTTGGCTTGATGAGGCTGCGTTTGTTGCGCTGAGTCTTTCGCTGGTGGTCCTGACGTTCACAAAACGTGCGGTAGATGATAATAGCCGATGCTCATGAGATTGACTCGTATCATCGCAATAATCGGCTGGTTGCTCACGCAAACACTCGATGTCAGCGCCCATCCCGCCGATCAGAGCGAGATGCGCATGCGGCCGACACCACATCAGTTGGAGGGGAGGTTCACGTTCAACATCCTGACGCTGACGCGATTTGTGCGGATGGATGTGGATGCAGACGGAAAATTGAGCATGGCGGAGCTGGAGGGAGCGCAGCCGGTGATTGTGGAATACTTGAACTCGCACATCCGGCTGGACATCAACCAGCAAAAGGCCGCGTGGGGCTCGAAGGTGAAGTTTGAGTACCTCTGGCCGAACGCGGCGGTGACACCGCCGATGACGGAGTTCGAGTATGCGGCGCGGAATGTGGATGTGACGTTCACGGTTCCAGTGGAAGGGCGGTTGTTGGAGGACTTCTGGATCGCGTTCGAGATTTTCGAGCAGACAGGACCACTGCAGACGATTCGTGGCATGTATGAGCAGGATGGCAACGTGCTGGAGGTTTCCTTCACCTCCCAGGAGCCTGAGTACACCTATGACACCGGCTTTGCGGACGATCCGTTCGTGAAAGAGGCTGAGAAGACTGCAGTGGCGGCACCAGAACCCGTGAAATGGCCGATGTGGCTGCTCATTCCGGCCTTCGTGGCGCTCATCTTCCTTTATCGCAGCACCATCTCTCGCCGTCTGCGCACATTGCGGTGAGGTTTGCGAACTCGCCTGCGCCAGAGGTCCTCGCGCGGCATTCATGCGTCGTTGGAAAGAGTTCTGAGGACGCTTCAGGCGGCTGCCTCGCGCGCGGCGCGCTCGCCAGACTCGACGCCGCCGTTCATGAATCCGGGTGAGACGGTGCTGGTGTGCTCGCCAGCGAAGACAAGCCGGCCGTCGAGATCCGGTTTCGGTGATTCGTCGTAGATCCAGGTGTACTGGCCGACGAAGGGGCAACTGTAGCTGCCCAAAGCAAAGGGGAGCTTCGGCCAGTTCATGGCCGCCGCTTTGCCATCGTGGGCTTTTTTGAGTCCCGGGAAGACCGCATCGAGTTCGTCGAGGTAGTTGGACATCATGGCCTCGGAGTAGCTTTCGCCACGACGACCACCGAGGAGGTTGGTGATGATGCCACGTGATCCAGGCTGCCCCCGGCTGGTTTCCCACACGTTTTGATAGGTCGGTTCCATGGCAAAGACACTGCCGTTGCAGATGAAATCGCGGCCCGGCACCGGATCACGCCACAGCCGGTGTTTAAAGCTGCGGAAGACTTTCACATTGCTGCCATAGCCCATTTCACGGATGCAGCGCTTCTTCGCGGAGGTGAGCGGGAGGTCAAACACACCCGGTACACCGCGCAAAACGGTGAACGGGATGGCGAGAATGACACGCTCATAGTCCGCTGCTCTCACACCGCCTTTCGTGCCGAACTTCAACACCAGGCGACCGCCTTTGTCGGCGATGCCTTCGAGACGATGATCGAGATGCAGGCTGATTTTGCCATGCATCCGTTCCAAGAGCACGGTGGGCAACGTGTCGTTGCCGCCCTCGATTCGCCATGCCTCATCACTGTCGCCAAAAACCTCAAAGCCCTTCGACACGTCGGGATTGATGAAGTCAACGAGGTTCAGACAGGACTGCCGCTCCGCCCTCGCACCAAGTTCCGGCTCATACGCGGCAATGAGGAGCTGGATCACCCACGGTTCGACACCATGCGCGCGATCCTTCAAGTAAGCGGCGAGTGACATGCGGTCCAGTTCGCGCGCCTTGTCTGTGAAACCACCTTCCGCGTCATACAAGCCATCGGCGTCCGCCTCCATCTTCGCACCGAGCGGCTTGAAGGCGGCAGGAATGTCGTGATCCGTGCGCAGGCGTTCCTCAAGCCAGACGAAATCGCGACCCTGCTCGCCGCGGCGGAGGTTTTGCATCTTCACGCCAAGTTCCTTCGCCAGCGCGATGATGTGCTTGTGATTCGTGTCCACCAGTTCAGCCCCCAGCTCGACAAACTGGCCGTCGTCATTGAAATTCCGTCGTGTGAACATGCGACCACCTGTGCGGCTGCGCGTTTCGTAGAGATGCACCTCATGGCCGGCATTCATCAGGCGCCATGCGGCGGTCAAACCCGCGATCCCACCACCCACGATGGCCACAGTGCGTTTCGGACCTCGACTCGTTGTCGCGCAAGATGGCAGCATGAGGCCCGCGCCTGCCATCGCGGTCTGTTTGAGAAAACGACGCCTGCCTCCTGATTCCGGCATGCTTTGCAGCAGCAGTTTCATCATCTGGCGAAACAAGGGGGTGCGTCCGTGAAACATGGCGCATGCTACAAAGTCTGGCCCGCAAGTCACAAGCAAAAAACCGGCAGTCACCTGCTCTTGGCGCAATACAATCTCACGCCGTCTGCGCACATTGCGGTCAGGTTTGCGTCCTCGCCTTTGCGCCAGAGTTCCTCGCTGATACCAGCCTGCATGGCGATCTCGTGCTCGACGAGCGCATAACGGCGGCGATTTTCCTCCACACTCACCCCGGTGCGGAAATCAGCGGCGACGCGCTCGTAAACTTCGTTCACACGTTGGCGATAGTTCGTGAGATGCCATTCCACATCATCCACGCGGCCGTAGTGCGTCAGGTAGAGCGATTTGAATTTTGCGACGAGGAGACGATCGATGGATTGCGTGTAAGCCACGGGATCAAACTGCGGCGGCGCGGCGGTGACGGAGAGGTAGCGGCAGTGTTCGAGTCGCATGCCGGCGACATCACCTGCAAAGCAAACATCGCCGATGATAAAGGCGTGATGATGCCGCGCATGGCCCGGCGTGTCCCAAGCGATGATCTCGATGTCGCCGAGCTTTACGCGCTCATTGTCTTGAAGGATCACCACACGCTCCGCAGGCGCGGGAAGCATCTCTCCCCACAACGGGTCCATTTGATCGCCATAGACCATGCGCGCGCTCTCAATGAGCTTGGATGGATCGATGAGATGACGCGCCGCATTTGGATGGCAGCAGATCGTGGCGCCGTTCTGTGCGAACCAGCCTGCGGCACCGGCGTGATCGAGATGAATGTGGGTGACGAAGACCTTCTTGATCGCCGATTCATCGACACCAACGGCACGAATCGCCTCGCGCAGCGTTTTCAGCGTCGATCCGGGGCCGGTTTCAATCAGCGCGAACTCGCCGCCACTTTCGACGAGATATGAGGCAATGAGGCCGGGGATGCCGATGAAGCGGAGATCAAGCGTGTGGATGCGCATAAAGATGAAAAGCCGACGATCCGCCGGCTTTCCACAACTATCTATGGCTGGCGGCGAATCGTCGCCGCTCCAAAGAATCAGCGCATGATCTCGATGCGCTTGCGCAGGATGTCCTTGCCGCTCATGCCGCCGAGCTTTGACTGCGTGGCGTCGATCCACTTCTGCTCCATCGCGTTCTTGGTCGGGCGCTGCACTTCGTAAAAAACGCCGAATTTGCCGGGAGAGGGCAGGTCGGCGAGCTTGTAGGCAGCGACGTCGTCCTGCACGTTGTGCTGGGTTTCGTCGATGATGTCGTAGGTGCCGCCTTTGCGCGGGGTGCTGTCGTCGAAGCTGCCTTCGTAGAACATGACGCATTCGCTGAGGCACTCGACGACGCTGAAGCCATCATGCAGGATGGCGCGCTCGAAGGTGTCCACCATGTGCTTCACCTGCGCGGCATGCGTGCGGGCAATGAAGGTGGCGCCGCTGGCGAGGAGTTGCTTCATCGGATTGATCGGACGGTCGATGCTGCCGGTCGGGTCGGTCTTTGATTTGAAACCCTGCGGGCTCGTCGGGCTGGTCTGCTTCTTGGTGAGGCCATAGACGTAGTTGTCCATGATCACGTAGGTGAGCTTGACGTTTTTGCGCGCGGCGTGGTTGAGGTGGTTGCCGCCGATGGAGAAACCGTCACCATCACCTCCGAAGACGAACACATGCACGTCCGGACGGCTGAGCGAGATGCCGGTGGCGAGCGGAAGCGCACGGCCATGGATGAAATGAATGCCGTGCGTATTCATGAAATACGGGAAGCGGCTGGAGCAGCCGATGCCGGCGACGCAGACGATCTTCTCGTGAGGATACTGGAGCTTTTCGAGCACCTTGTAGAAGGCGGCGAGCACGGCGAAGTCGCCGCAGCCGGGGCACCACGTCGGGTGATCGGCGGTGAGAACTTTTTTCGTGAGTTTGTCAGACGCGGGAACCGCAGGAGCAGCGGCTGGAGCTTCGAGTGTGGCAGAGGACATGATGAGAAAAGGGTAAATGATTGCGGAGGACAAAGTGGATCACCTGGCGGTCATGACTTTCTCCACGCCGGTGACGATTTCGCGGATGCGATAGGCGAGACCATCGGTCTTGCAGAGCGACTGGATCTTCGGCTCGGCGTAAGCGGCACGGATCATCATCGCGAGCTGGCCATAGCCATACACACCGGAGTCGTTCATCTCGACGACGACGACCTTCTTGAACTTCGCCCACAGACGATCGAGTCCGGCGGGCATCGGATGAATGTGGCGGATGTGCGCGGCACCGATCTTGTGGCCTTCGGAGCGGAGACGGTTCACGGCCTCCTTGATCGGGCCATAGGTGCTGCCCCAGCCGATAAGGAGCACGTCGCCCTCCTGGTCACCATAGATTTCGGGAAGCGGCAGCTTCTTGCCGAGCTCGACGAGCTTGTTGCGGCGCTTCGCGGTCATCTGCGTGTGCATCTTCGGACTGCCGGAAGGATGGCCGTGCTCGTCGTGCTCGAGGCCGGAGACGTGCGGATACTTGCCAACGAGCTTCGTGCCGGGAGGGGCGTGACGGGTGACCTTGTCGAGCGGATACGGTTTGAAGTCAGCACCGCGGTCCGAGAGATCGAGCACGGGATCGACCCAATGCTTGTCGAGATCCGGTTCGGTAAAGGCCTCAATGCGGCTGCTGAGCGCCTGGTCGCTGAGAATGATGACCGGGCAGGAATACTCGCGGGCGAGTTTGCCGGCTTCGAGGGCGATGTAGAAGCAATCCTCCACATCTTGCGGTGCGAGCACGATGCGCGGCGCGTCACCGTGGCTGCCGTAGATGGCCTGCATGAGGTCGGATTGTTCCACGCTCGTCGGCAGACCGGTGGAAGGGCCGCCGCGCTGCACGTTCACAACGATGAGCGGGATTTCGGCCATGCTCGCGTAGCTGAGTGCCTCCGCCTTCAAGCTCAAACCTGGGCCGGAACTGCCGGTGATCGCCAGGTGACCCGCGTAAGCAGCGCCAATCGACATTGCGACCGCAGCAAGCTCATCTTCAGCCTGCACATAGATGCCGCCGTATTTCGGCAGCTCGCTGCGCAGCGTTTCCATGATCGGCGACCACGGAGTGATCGGATACGCGGCGCCGTAACGCACACCGGCGGCGATGAGGCCCATCGACATGATGGTGTTGCCATCCGTGCTGATGCGATGCTGGTCGGTGTGCTCACCTTCCTCGAAGTTGAAGGTGCCCATGTCACCAATCGGGTAAGCGTAGCCCGCGTCGAAGGCGAGCATCGCATTGCGCAGCACGCTCTCGTCTTTCTTGCCAAACTGACGCGCGACGATGCCAGCGAGCTTTTCCTTGTCGAGCTGATACACCGCGCACAGCAACCCAAGCACGAACATGTTCTTGCCGCGATCCTTGGCCGAGCCGCCGATCGCCTCGATGGTGGCCGCGGTGAATGGAATGCCGATGTGATGGATGCCGCGCTCGTTCTTGAGCTCCTTCACCTCGGCGCTGTCATAGAAGCAGATGCCGTTGCTGCGCAACGCGCTGAGATGCGCGTCGTAGCTGTGCTGATAAAAGGCCACCAGCACGTCGCTTTCATCGCCCGGATGCAAAACGTGACCGGAACCCAGATGAAGCTGGAAGATCGACGGGCCGCCCGAGATCGTGGACGGAATCGTCATGTAGGTCATCACGTCGTGCTGCGTGCGTCCGGCGAGCCGGGCGAGGAAGCCGCCGATGGACTGGATGCCATCCTGCGAATTACCAGCGAGACGAATAACCGCGTTGCGCAAAGTCTGGGTGGACGCGGGAGGAGGAGCGGAAGCTGTGGCTGTTGACATGGTTGGACGCGGGAACTTGTGCCCCGCAAGGTTGGGTGGGTGACAGGAACGCCATACTATGATCGCTTTTGCAATCGTCCACGACCTCAAACGGGTTTTTTAGAGCCTCGCCTCGCAGGGTGGCCCGGCCAATCAAAGACCTTGCCAAATCCCCCATCGGTGGGACTATGGCCGCCCTCAAATCCCCCCGGGGGATCGTTTATGAGCACGCACACCTTCCCCGAACTGGGCATCGCCCCGGAGCTTCTTGAAGCCGTCAAATCCCTCGGATTCGAGCAGCCTTCTCCCATCCAGGCCCGGGCCATCCCTGTGGCGCTGGCCGGTCGTGACGTGGTCGGCCAAAGCCATACCGGCAGTGGCAAGACGATGGCCTTTGGCATTCCTGTCGTCCAGGGAGTTGATGGCTCGCAGCGGCACATCCAGGCGCTGATCCTCTGCCCCACCCGCGAGCTGGCCATGCAGGTCTGCGCGGAGATTCACAAGCTGGCTTCCTTCAAGGAAGGTGTGCGCGCCACACCGGTTTATGGAGGCGCCTCGTATGACCGCCAGATTCGCGCCTTGCAAAGCGGCACCCAGATCGTCGTCGGCACGCCGGGGCGCATCCTCGACTTCATGGAGCGCGGATTGATCAAGCTCGACGGCCTCAAGAGCCTCGTGTTCGACGAAGCCGACGAAATGCTCGACATGGGCTTTGCTGAGGACATCGACCGCCTCATGGCCGCCGTGCCGGAGGAGCGCCAGACAATCTTCTTCAGCGCCACTTTCGAGCCGCGCATCCGCCGCCTCGTCGAAAACTACACGCGCGACGCCGCCACGATCACGATCGAGCAAAAGGCGCTCACGGTGCCAACCATCGAGCAGCGCTACTACGAGGTGCATGGCCGCTCGAAGCTCGAAGTGCTTTGCCGCGTCATCGACATCGAGACACCGCGCCTCGCCATCGTTTTCGCGAACACCAAACGCGCCGTCGATGACGCCACCGATGCCCTCGTGGCCCGCGGTTACGCCGCCGACCGCCTGCACGGCGACATCAACCAGATCATGCGTGAGCGCGTCATGCGCAACTTCCGCAGCGGCACCATCGAAGTGCTCGTCGCCACCGACGTCGCCGCCCGCGGCCTCGACGTGAATGACATTGATTTGATCGTCAATCTGGAGCTGCCCTACGACGCCGAGGATTACGTCCACCGCATCGGCCGCACCGGTCGTGCCGGACGCAAGGGCAAAGCGGTCAGCCTGGTCGCAGGCCGCGAGATTTACCTGATGCAGCGCATCCAGCGCTTCATCAACACGCGCATCGAACGCGCCAAGGTGCCGTCACAGGAGGAAGTCGAGGCCACGCGTGTCGATCAGGCCTTTGAGAAAGTCAAAGCCGTGCTCGAAAGCGGCGAATACACCTCCCACGAGCACAGCATCCAGCGCCTGCTCGATGCCGGTTACACCGCCACCGAGATCGCCAGCGCCGTCATCGACCTGCTCATGAAGGATCAGGGCCGCGAGAGCGAGCAGATCATGGAAGATCGCGCCGGGAAGAAAAAGGAAGCCCCGCAACGCGAGTTCAAACCGCGTCCGCAGCCCGCAGTTGAAGCACGCGGCGTTGCACCGGCTCCCGCAACTGATGCAGAGGCTCCCGTTCCTCCAGCCGAATCCCCCGCTCCAGCCCCCGTGGCCGAGACTCCAGTCCCTGCATCCCCCACCGGACAGGAACACGAAGAGGCCGGCCCCACCAACCCCCAAGCCGCGCCGAGAGTTGCACCGGCCAAGTTTGATAATGAATTCGAAGGCTCTGACGACGAACCTTCCCTGCCGAAAAAACAGCGCACGTTCGCCCAGCGCGGCCCGCGTTCCGGCATGGTCCGCCTCTTCATCAACATCGGCGGCATGGACATGGTGCGTCCGGGCGACATCGCCGGCATGCTTTACAACACCGTGCAGGAATTGAAGCCCGGCAGCATCGGCACCATCGACGTCATCGAGAAGTGCAGCTTTGTCGAAGTGCCCGAGGACGCCGTCGAGCCCGTGCTCGAAGCCATCCGACAGCAACCGCCTGTCATTCGTGGCCGTGAGGTCCGGATGGACTACGCCGACCGCCCTGGTGATGCCGGGCAAGGCATCGGCAAGAAATACTTTGGTGGTGGAGGCGGCTTCAAAAAAGGCGGCTTTGGTGGTGGTGGCTACGGCGGCGGATTCAAGAAACCAGGCTTCGGCGGCAAGCCCGGCGGTTTTGGCGGCGGTGGCTTCAAGAAGGGCGGATTCAACAAACCCAAGCCCTGGCTCAATCGCGATGGTGAAGGCCCCAGCCCCGGCTACGGCGGCAGTGATTACGACGGCGGCCCACGTCGCGAGGACTCCGGTGGTGGTTATGGCGGTGGTGGCTTCAAAAAGCCCGGCGGCTTTGGCGGCGGCAAACGCTTCGGCGGTGGCGGCGGCTTCAAGAAGAAGTGGTAAGCCAAATACCGGCTGCCTCGTTTGCCTTGAAAAGAAGTGTCCTGCTTCACAGGGCGCCTTCATGGCCACTCATCTCCACCTCCGATGACTCACTCATCCGACAGCGATGCGCGGCAATCCCGTTGCGGCATCTGCTCACAACTGGCCGATCATGAGCGTGCCTTCCAAAAAGGCGGAAGAGAGGAAGAAGCCACGTATTTGCCAGCAGCCTGGCAACAACTCGAACTCCTGCGCGATTTCAAGCCCGGCAGCAGCCGCGCCAGGCAGCTCCTGCGCTGCCGCGAATGCGGCACATGCTATCTCTACACCTCCGACTACGAATTTCTGGTGAATGGCACTGAAGACGAGGAATTCCTGGACCGCCTGACCGCAGACGAGGCCGCAAAGGAGATGCTCTCATAACCCCCCGCAGTGATCAGCAAGGCTCCTGCCCCGCACGCCAGCTCCAACACGTGCCTGACGCTGCTCCCTGCGCGTGACACAAAACAAAACCGCCTCCAACGGCGCGGGCCGAGGGAGGCGGTGTGATTGTCTAAGCGGTCAAGTCTTACGCTGCGTCGTCGTCCACGGCGGGAAGCTGGGGCTTCTCGGTCTCGTGAATGTCGAAGTTGCGGTTGGTGATGAATCCTGTGCCGGCGGGGATGAGGTGCCCCATGATGACGTTTTCCTTGAAGCCGCGCAGAAGGTCGGACTTCGCGAGCGTCGCGGCTTCGGTGAGAACACGCGTGGTGTCTTGGAAGGAAGCGGCGGAAATGAAGGATTCGGTCTCGATGGAGGCCTTGGTGATGCCAAGCAGCACGGGCTCGGCCTCGGCGGGCTTGCCACCCTCCTCGGAGACGCGGGAGTTTTCCTTCTCGAACTCGGTGCGATCGATTTGATCGCCCCAGAGGAAGTCGGAGTCACCCGGATCGGTGATCTTCACCTTGCGCAGCATCTGGCGGATGATGATCTCGACATGCTTGTCGTTGATCTCCACACCCTGGGCACGGTACACTTCCTGCACTTCGTTGACGAGGTGCTCGCGAAGGGCCTGCGGGCCAAGGATTTCGAGGAGATCGTGCGGAACAACCGGACCATCGGTGATCTGGTCGCCCTTGCCGATGTGGTCACCGTTGAAGACGAGGATGTGCTTCGAGCGGGGGATGAGATGCTCCTCCTGCTGGCCAGTCTTCGGATCGGTGACGATGACGCGGCGCTTGCCGCGGACAAGGCCGCCGATTTCGACGGTGCCGTCGATACGGGCGATTTCGCAGGCGTCCTTGGGCTTGCGGGCTTCAAAGAGCTCGGCCACACGCGGCAGACCGCCGGTGATGTCCTTGGTCTTGGAGGCTTTGCGCGGAGTCTTGGCGATCGTGGTGCCGGCCTCGACTCTCTCGTTGTTCTTCACCGCAAGGTGGGCGCCGGCCGGAATGGTGTAGCTGGCGAGAACCTCATGCGTCTTCGGGTCGGTGACAACCACCTGCGGGTGGAGGTCTTCCTTGTGCTCGATGACGACGGTTTCCTCGTTGCCGGTGGACTCGTTTTTCTCCTTGGTGATGGTGATGCCGGAAATCATGTCGCGGAATTCCAGCTTGCCGGCCTTCTCGGTGATGATCGGCACGTTGTAAGGATCCCAAGTGACAATCTGCTCGCCTTTCTTGACGGAGGAACCCTCAGCCTTGGCGATGACCGCGCCGAGAACGAGCTTGTGGCTTTCCAGTTCGCGACCGTCCTCGTCGTGAATGGAGAGGACGCCGTTCTTGGTCAACGAGATCCACGAACCCTCGACTGTCTGCACAGTGCGCATTTCGGAGAACTTGAGCTTGCCGGCGTTCTTCGTGTTGATGAACGGCTGTTTGAAGCTGCTCATGGCGGCACCACCGACGTGGAAGGTACGCATCGTGAGCTGCGTGCCAGGCTCGCCGATCGACTGGGCAGCCACGATGCCGACAGCCTCGCCGACTTTCGCCAGACGCTGGGTGCCAAGATGCAGGCCGTAACACTTCGCGCAGCAGCCACGCTTGCTTTCGCAGGTGAGCACGGAGCGGATCTTGAGGCGTTCGACACCGATCTTCGAGAGATGCGCGGCCTCTTTCTCGGTGACGAGCTGGCCGGCCTTGATGATGGTGCTCTTGTCCACCGGATCGTGGATGGTCTCGCAACTGGTGCGGCCATAGACGCGGGTCTTGAGATCGACGATTTCCTCGTCGCCCTGATAAATGGAGGACAAGGTGATGCCGTTGACAGTGCCGCAGTCCTCCTCGGTGACGATGACGTCCTGGGACACATCGACGAGCTTGCGGGTCATGTAGCCGGAGTCCGCCGTCTTGAGGGCGGTGTCGGCCAGTCCTTTGCGGGCGCCGTGAGTCGAGATGAAGTACTCGAGCACGCTCAAGCCTTCACGGAAGTTCGAAGTGATCGGACGCTCGATGATTTCGCCGCTCGGCTTGGCCATGAGGCCGCGCATGCCGGCAAGCTGCTTGATCTGCGTGCGGTTGCCACGGGCACCGGAGGTGACCATGACGTAGAGCGGATTGTGATGCTTCTTGCCGTCGTTGTACTCAAGCGTGCGGAAAAGTTCGTCAGCCACCTGCTCACCCACCTGGGTCCAGATGTCGATGATCTTCTGATACCGTTCGCCCTGCGTGATGATGCCGCGGCGGTATTGCTTCTCGATCTCGTCAATCTGCTTGTAGGCGCCATCAAGACCGGCGGCCTTGGCTTGCGGGATGACCATGTCCGTGATGCCGATTGAGCAACCGGAACGAGTCGCCTCGCGGAAACCAAGCTGCTTGAGGCGGTCAAGTGCGTTGACGGTCTCGCGCTGGCCCACGGTCTGGAAGCAGCGCCAGATGATGTCGGAGAGCTGCTTCTTTCCGACAGTGTTGTTGATGAAGCCAAGACCTTCCGGCCAGATTTCATTGAAGCGAACGCGGCCCGCGGTGGTTTCGATGGTGGTCTTGGACGGATCACCATAAGGACGCTTCGGCAGGCCATGGTCCGGATTGCGGAAGCGAATCTTGTCATTCACTGTCATGCCGCCCTCAGCGATGGCGAACTCAACTTCGCCCGCATCGTTGAAGATGGGCAGGCGGTCAGGTGTGTCGTTCTTCTTCGCCTTGGCGTCGTGGCTCGGAAACTCGCGGATGTAGGTCAGGAAGTAGCAGCCGAGAGGAATGTCCTGGCTGGGGTTCATGATCGGCTTGCCGCTCGCAGGGCTGAACAGGTTGTTCGGCGCGAGCATGAGCAGGCGGGCCTCCATTTGTGCTTCAATGGAAAGAGGCACGTGAACGGCCATCTGGTCACCGTCGAAGTCGGCGTTGTAAGCCGTGCAGACGAGCGGATGCACGCGAATGGCCTCACCTTCGATGAGTTTCGGCTCAAAAGCCTGAATCGAGAGACGATGGAGCGTCGGCGCACGGTTGAGGAGCACCGGATGGCCCTTGGTGACTTCGTCAAGAATGTCCCACACTTCAGGGGTGCGGCGCTCGATCATCTTCTTCGCGCTGCGGACGGTGTGCACGAGGCCCATCTCCTTGAGGCGGCGGATGATAAACGGCTCGAACAAGACGAGTGCCATCTTCTTCGGCAGACCGCACTGGTGGAGGCCGAGATCCGGGCCGATGACGATGACGGAACGGCCGGAGTAGTCCACGCGCTTGCCGAGCAGGTTTTGACGGAAGCGGCCGGACTTGCCCTTGAGCATGTCAGACATGGATTTGAGCGGACGATTGCCCGCGCCGGTGACCGGGCGGCCATGACGACCGTTGTCGAAGAGCGCGTCAACAGCCTCCTGCAGCATGCGCTTCTCGTTGCGGATGATGACGTCCGGCGTGCGAAGCTGAAGCAGGTTCTTGAGGCGGTTGTTGCGGTTGATGACGCGACGATAGAGGTCGTTGAGGTCGGAGGTCGCAAAACGGCCGCCTTCAAGCGGAACGAGCGGACGAAGGTCCGGCGGAATGACCGGCAGCACTTCGAGGATCATCCATTCCGGACGGCTGTGGCTTTCGGCGAAGCCCTGGCAGAGCTTCAGACGTTTGGCGAGCTTCTTGCGAATCTGCTTCGAGCGCGTCTTGGTCATCGCCTCTTCGAGTTCCTTGATGAGCTCGGTGAGATTGATCTGGGAGAAGATGTCGCGGATGGCCTGGGCGCCCATGCCCACTTTGAAGGCATCAGCACCATATTGCTCCTCGGCTTCACGAAGGTCCACTTCGGTCAGAAGCTGGCCGCGTTGCAGCGGCGTGCTGCCCGGATCGACAACCATGTAGTCCTCGTAGTAGATCACGCGCTCCAGCGAACGGGCGGTCATGTCGAGCATGAGGCCGATGCGGGAGGGCATGCACTTGTAGAACCAGATGTGCGTCACCGGAACGGCGAGTTCGATATGGCCCATGCGCTCACGACGCACGCGGGAGAGCGTGACCTCGACGCCGCAGCGGTCGCAGACGACACCCTTGTGCTTGATGCGCTTGTACTTGCCGCAGGCACACTCCCAGTCACGGGTGGGGCCGAAGATGCGCTCGCAGAACAAGCCGCCTTTTTCCGGCTTGAACGTGCGGTAGTTGATGGTTTCCGGGTTTTTGACCTCGCCGGAGGACCAGGAGCGGACACGGTCCGCGGAAGCGATGCAGATCGACACAAAGTCGAACTCCTCGCCGTGTCGTTGTTCCCCGAAGATTTCTTTCAAGCTCGCGTCAGCATTCATGAGTGTGGAGGATGCGTTGTGGGTTTTGGCTCTGGGTTTCTGGGGAAGACGGGTCAGGCACCCGCCGCGGTGGCAAAGCTTTCCAAGGCTTCAGCGTCGGCATTGGCTTGTGAACGTTTGTGAACTTTCACATCAAGGCCAAGGGACTGCATTTCCTTGATGAGCACGTTGAAGGACTCCGGCGTGCCGGCTTCGAGAGCGTGGTCGCCTTTGACGATCTGCTCGTAGATGCGCGTGCGGCCCTGCACGTCGTCAGATTTGACGGTGAGCAGTTCCTGCAGCGTGTAGGCGGCGCCGTAAGCTTCAAGCGCCCACACCTCCATCTCACCGAAGCGTTGGCCGCCATACTGGGCTTTGCCGCCCAACGGCTGCTGCGTGACGAGCGAGTAAGGTCCGACCGCACGGGCGTGGATCTTGTCGGCGACAAGGTGGCCCAGCTTCAGCATGTAGATGTAACCGACGACGACGTCGAGATTGAACGGCTCGCCAGTACGTCCGTCGTAGAGGCGGGATTTGCCATTGAGGCCCATCCACTCGTAGCCAGGTTGCTTCTTGGCGTCCTTGATGAATTCCATGATCTTGGACTCGTGAATGCCGTCGAACACCGGCGACGCGATCTTGAGGCCGAGCGCCTTGGCGGCGATGCCAAGGTGGGTTTCAAGCACCTGTCCCACATTCATGCGCGAAGGCACGCCCAGCGGGTTCAGGCAGATGTCCACCGGCACGCCGTTTTCGAGGAACGGCATGTCTTCTTCGGGCACGATGGTGGCCACAACGCCCTTGTTGCCGTGGCGGCCTGCCATCTTGTCACCGACGGAGAGCTTGCGCTTGGCGGCGACAAACACGCGGACCTGTTTCACCACACCGGCGTCAGCCGACTCCTCGCTGCTCTCGATCTTGTCGAGATTGCGCTCACGCTCCATGTCGGCATCGCTGAACTTCTGCTCGAAGCTCTGGATGATGTCGAAGATCTTGTTGCGGATGGGGCTCGGGTCGATCTCGATGGTGTCGTAGCTCTCGGCCACGTGACGCAGCATCGTCTTGGTGATCTTCTTGTTGGCGGCCACCAGCGGTTCACCGGTCTGGCCGTTCACAATGTCGAGCGGAATCTTCTCATTAAGCAGGATGTCGGAAAGACGCTCCGTGAGCTGCTCGGTGAGGTCTTCCTTCTTCTTGCGGTAGTCCTCTTCGATCTGCTTGATCTGTTTCTTGTACTCGGAGGGGGAGAGTTTCTCCTTGTCGGAGTCACCACTGCCACCACGCTGGGCGACACGGACATCCATGACGATGCCAGCGCAACCAGAAGGCACGCGAAGGGAGGTATCCTTCACGTCGGCGGCCTTTTCACCAAAGATGGCGCGAAGAAGACGTTCTTCGGGCGCAAGCTCGGTCTCGGACTTCGGCGTGATCTTGCCGACGAGGATGTCGCCAGGCTTCACTTCCGCACCGATGCGCACGACGCCCTGGGCGTCGAGGTTCTTGAGCGCCTCATCGCCGACATTCGGAATGTCGCGCGTGATTTCTTCCGGCCCGAGCTTTGTGTCACGGGCGATGACCTCGAAGTCCTCGATGTGGATGGAGGTGTAGATGTCCTCCTTCACAATGCGACGGCTGATGACAATGGCGTCCTCGAAGTTGTAGCCGTTCCATGGCATGAACGCGACGAGCATGTTCTTGCCGAGGGCAAGCTCGCCGCGATCGGTGCACGGACCATCGGCGATGACATCGCCCTTCTTCACCTTGCTGCCACGCTTGACGAGCGGCTTCTGGTTGATGCAGGTGCCGGCGTTGCTGCGGCCAAACTTGCGCAGCGGATAAACATGCACGCCCTTCTCCTCGTCGGTCTGGACGGACTTGAGAGGATCGGCGAGGAACTTTTCCTCCTTGCAGGGCAGATCACCATCCTTGGTGACGATGATCACGTCGGCGGTGGCAGCGGCCACGGTGCCGTTGGCATCCGCAACGATCACAGCGCGGGAGTCACGCGCGGTCTTGCCCTCCATGCCGGTGCCCACAAAAGGCGCCTCGGCTTCGAGAAGCGGCACGCCCTGGCGCTGCATGTTCGAACCCATGAGGGCGCGGTTGGCGTCATCGTGCTCCAGGAACGGAATGAGTGCCGCGGCAACCGAAACGAGCTGCTTCGGTGACACGTCCATGAGCGTGGCCTTGTCCGGCGGAACTTCGATGAAGTCGCCGCGATAGCGCACGGTGATCTTCGAGCCCTTGAAGCGGCCTTTGTCGTCGATCGGGTTGTTCGCCTGGGCGATGTAATGGTTCTCCTCCTGGTCGGCGGTCAGATAATCGATCTTGTCCAGCACCACACCGTCTTTGCACGGGCGGTAAGGCGTTTCGATGAAGCCGAACTCGTTGATGCGGGCGTAGGAGCCGAGGGAGTTGATCAGACCGATGTTCGGACCTTCTGGAGTCTCAATCGGGCAGATGCGGCCGTAGTGCGACGGATGCACGTCACGAACTTCGAAGCCGGCGCGGTCACGATTGAGACCGCCGGGCCCGAGAGCGGACAAACGGCGCTTGTGGGTCAGTTCGGCCAGAGGATTGATCTGGTCCATGAACTGGGAAAGCTGGCTGCGGCCGAAGAAGTCACGCACGACGGCGGAAAGCGCCTTCGGATTGACAAGCTTCGCAGGTGTCATGGTGTCCATGTTCACGTCAAACAGCGTCATGCGCTCCTTCACGAGGCGCTCGGTGCGGGAAAGACCCACACGGCACTGGTTGGCGAGCAATTCGCCGACCGCGCGCACACGGCGCGAACCAAGATGGTCGATATCATCGAGCAGGCCCTCACCTTCGCGCAGGCGGAAGAGGTAGTGGAGCGCAGACACCACGTCTTCGGCGGTGAGGATGCGCGTCTCCGTGTCCACCTTGAGGCTGAGCTTCTGATTGATCTTGTAACGGCCGACGCGGGTGAGGTCGTAGCGCTTCGGATCGAAGAAGAGACGCTTCACAAGCGCGCGAGCATTCGGCGTGGTGGGCGGATCGCCCGGACGCAGACGACGGTAGATTTCCTTCAGGGCCTCATCTTCATCACGAGCGGTGTCTTTGCGAAGAGAGGTGATGAGCAGGTCGTCCGGTGAAGCGGTGACGACTTTGATCGTTTTGTGGCCGAGCTGGGTGAGCTGGCGCGCCACGCCCTGGGTCAGCGGTTCGTAGGCGCGGGCAACGATCAACTCGCCGTCGAGAATGTCTTTGAAGAGAATCTTGCTGGCCAGATCCTCCTCGGACATCCCGTCCTTGAGCTTCAGATCCTGAATCTCGTAGAAGAGCTTGAGGATGTCCTCGTCGTTTGAGTAGCCAATGACGCGAAGGAGCGTGGTGGCGAGGAATTTGCGACGACGACGGCGGCGGTCGAGATAGACGTAGAGCAAGTCATTGGTGTCGAACTGCACTTCGAGCCAGGTGCCGCGGTCAGGAATGATGCGGAAGCCGTGCAACCAGCGTCCGTTGAGATGCTGCGTGGTTTCAAAGCAGATGCCCGGGGAGCGATGAAGCTGCGAAACGACGACGCGTTCGGCGCCATTGATGACGAACGTGCCGCGCACCGTCATGAGCGGGATTTCACCCATGTACACGCGCTCCTGCTTGGCACCCTGCTCGTCCTTGAGTTCGTACGTGACGTACAAGGGTGCGGAATAGGTCTCTGCCTCGCGAATCGCCTCCAAAGAGGTGAGCTTCGGGTCGCCGATCTCGTACATCACGAAATCGAGCGTCATCTTCTCATCGTAGCTGGTGATGGGAAAAACTTCGCGGAACACGGCCTGCAGGCCGACGTCTTTGCGCTTGGAAGGCAGGATGTTCTTCTGGAGAAACTCCTCGTAGGAGCGGAGCTGGATCTCGATGAGGTTTGGCGGCTCGGCGACTTCGTGGATTTTGCCAAAGTTGGTGCGCTGGGACATAAGGCAGTGGTGAGGACGGTTTGGGGGCGATGGCGGTGGCACAAATGCGGGGCCGGGTGGCGCCGCATGCGCTCAAATCAACCGATCAGGGGCGAAAGCCCATGTCCGGTGGTTTTGAGCGCGAAAACGAAGCAGCCGGAAACCGGGCATACGCCAGATTTCAGGCCAGAAAATAGGGGCATAGCCTCCTGCACGCCGCGTGCAGCCCCGGAACCGAGACCGTTGCCTCGGAGGTTCTGGGTTTCACGGACGAGTGCGGGCATGCGATGGAACGAATCGAACAGGGGGTTGGGTGAGACTAACTTTGGGCTCCGGACCGCGTGGCGCTGCTGTTGAGGCCGCGCCACGCGGCAAAGAGCCAGGAGGAACTGAGGAGATTACTTGATCTCGACTTTGGCGCCGGCGGCTTCGAGCTTCTTCTTGACCTCTTCGGCCTCTTCCTTCTTCACGCCTTCCTTCAGCTTGGCACCGCCTTTTTCGACGAGTGCTTTGGCTTCGGCAAGGCCGAGTCCGGCGACGACGTTGCGGACTTCCTTGATGACGGCGATCTTGTTCGCGCCACCATCAACGAGGATCACGTCGAACTCGGTCTTCTCTTCAGCGGCGGCTGCAGGAGCAGCACCGGCGGCACCGCCAGCGGCGGCCACAGCCACAGGAGCGGCGGCGCTGACGCCCCACTTCTCTTCAAGGGATTTCACGAGTTCAGCGACTTCCAGGACGGTAAGGCCGCTCAGTTCTTCAACGATTTTGTTCAGGTCTGCCATGTTAGTATGTCGGTGTCGCCGTTTCCCGAAGCTTCGGGTGATTTAAGAGTGAGAGCTGTCACTCCGGCGAGGAACCATTGGATGTTTGGGTGTTCAGGCCGTTTGACGGGCCATCTGGTCAAATTGGGATGAGGATTATTTCTCGGACTTGGCCTTGATGACACGCGCCAGAGACGCGGCCGGTTCGGCGAGGGTGCGGACGAGTTTCGAGGCCGGGGCCTGAAGAACGCCAAGCAACTGGGCGAGGAGGACTTCGCGGGCCGGAAGGTCGGCGAGGGCCTTGATGCCTTTCGCATCGAGGAGCTTGCCGTCGAGCACACCGGCTTTCATCACCGGCTTCTCGAACTCGGAGGCGAAGGTCTTCATGATCTTCGCGGTGGCGCACACGTCCTTGGCTCCGGTCACATAAGCGCTCTGGCCACTGAGATGGGCGTTCAATTCACCCGGGAAACCGGCCTTTTCAGCGGCCTTCTTCACAAGGTTGTTCTTGAAGACGTGGATCTCGGCGCCAGCAGCGCGGAGACGCTTGCGGAGTTCGGCGAACTTGTCGACGGTGAGGCCGGTGTAATCGACGACGAAGAGGAAAGGAGACGAGTTGACCCGTTTCAGCAGGTCATCGATGAGCAATGTCTTTTCAGCTTTCATGATTCAGTGCTGTGAGGGTTAGAGCTTGATGTACTTCGACACGTCGATGCGAAGCGCAGGAGACATGGTGGCGGCGAGGGTGATCGTTTCGACGTAGCGACCACGGGCAGAGGCGGGCTTGGCGCGCACGACGGCCTCGATGAAGCTCTGGGCGTTTTCCGCGATCTGATTCGGATCAAAGGAAGCCTTGCCAATCGACGCGGCAATGTTGCCATTCTTGTCGAGCTTGAAGTCAGCGCGGCCAGCCTTGACCGCCTTGACGGCAGCAGCGGTGTCATCGGTGACGGTGCCGGTACGCGGATTCGGCATCAAACCACGAGGACCGAGCTGTTTACCAAGCTTGCGGACTTCATTCATCGCGGCGGGAGTGGCGATGGCGACGTCGAAGTCGAGGAATCCTTCCTTCACCTTGGCGATGAGGTCTTCGTTGCCGACGATGTCAGCACCGGCGGCCTTGGCGGCATCAGCCGCGCCACCCTGGGCGAACACGGCGACGCGCACGGTCTTGCCGGAGCCGTGAGGCAGCGGACAGGTGCCGCGGACCATCTGGTCGGACTTCTTCGGATCGACACCCATGCGGAAGGACAGGGTGACGGTCTGGTTGAACTTCGTGCCAGGAAGTTTGCGCAGGAGATCGGCCGCTTCTTCAAGCGAGAACGATTTTCCTGCCGGGACCATCTCGGCGGCTTTCTTGTAGCGTTTGCTTCTCTTTTGCATGGTGTGTGTGCAGTGGTGGCGAACGATGGCGTTCTCCTGCTTGGGTTTGGGGGATTATTCGGCGATTTCGATGCCCATCTGGCGGGCGGTGCCAGCCATGATGCGCGAGGCGCGCTCAAGGTCGGTGGTGTTGAGGTCAGCCAGCTTGGCCTTCGTGGCCTCAAGGAGCTGTGCCTTGGTGATCTTGGCGACCTTCTTCTTGTTCGGCTCACCGGAACCAGAGGCGAGATTTGCCACCTTCTTGAGAAGATTGGAGGCCGGAGGCTGCTTGGTGATGAAGGTGAAGGACTTGTCCTTGTAAACGGTGATGACGGTGGGCAGCACGTCGCCGCCGAGCTTCTGGGTGGCTGCGTTGAACTCCTTGCAGAACGCCATGATGTTCACACCAGCCTGGCCGAGTGCAGGGCCGATGGGCGGTGCGGGGTTGGCGGCGCCAGCCTTGATCTGGAGCTTGATTTGTTTGACGATTTCCTTGGCCATGGTGTGTTTTTTCTTGCGTTGCTTGAGTTAAAAAGTGCGGGCTGGTGGTCTTATGCTTTTTCCACCTGCCAGTATTCGAGATCGACCGGCGTGGAGCGGCCGAAGATGTTGACGGAGACGCGCAGCACGCCGCGCTCGGGATCGATTTCCTCCACAGTGCCGGTCTGGCTTTCAAACGGACCATCGGCCACACGCACGGTGTCGCCTAGATTGAAGGCGATCTTCGGCACGGCGCCTTCATCCTTGTCGCGCACCTGGGCAAGCATGGCCTCGACTTCCTTGGCACGCATCGGGATCGGATGATCCTTCGTGCCGGCGAAGTTGAGGACGCCGTCGGTTTCCTTGACGAAATACCACGTCTTGTCCACGAGACGGTTGTGCTCGTCGAGAAGGTGGCAGTTGGCGATGACGTAGCCGGGGAAGAATTTGCGGTTGCTCTCGCTGCGCTTGCCTTTTTTCACCTCGGCGACGCGTTCCATCGGCACGAGCACCTGGAAGACATAATCCCCCATCTCCTCCTTTTCAATACGGCGGAGCATGCTGTCGCGGACCTTCTGTTCAAGGCCGGCACGGACGTGGATGACGTACCACTGGTCGCGGGGTGCGGGGATGGCTCCCATAAGGCGGGGGTTGGGGGAAAAAGTTGGGGAAAAGGGTTTTACATGCCGAGCTTCTGCGCGGCCTCAAAGGCCCATTTGAAGCTGACATCGAAAGCGGCCACAAAGGCACCGAGCAGCACCATCGCGATGAAGACCACCACTGTGGATTCATTCAATTCGCGATATTTGGCGAAGCCCTTTTCCTTGGGATCCCAAGGCCAGGTGGCCTTGCGTAGTTCAATGATGACCTCATTGACATACTCACGGGTGCGTTTGACAAGACGGCTCATGTGAAGCGTTTCGACTTTCTGCGGATGTTTGTTCCGGGATTTTCGCTGGCAGGCCAGGAGGGACTCGAACCCCCAACCGACGGTTTTGGAGACCGCTACTCTACCAATTGAGCTACTGACCTGTGTGGGCGAAAACGCTTCCTGGAATGGATAACGGATGGTTGTTTTGTTTGCAAGTTCGCTCCTCGTTTCGTTCCGGCTGGGAGACGAAACCGCCGCCGGGTCTGAAGCGCCAGACCCGGCGGGGTTCGAGACAAACGAACTGCGCGGAATCAGTCGAGGATGTCGGACACGCGTCCGGCGCCCACGGTCTTGCCGCCCTCGCGGATGGCGAAACGGATGGTCTTTTCCATGGCGATCGGGGTGATCAGCTCGACCTCGATGTTCACGTTGTCACCAGGCATCACCATCTCAACACCGTCTGGAAGCTTCACGCTGCCGGTCACGTCCGTGGTGCGGAAGTAGAACTGCGGGCGGTAGTTGTTGAAGAACGGAGTGTGGCGGCCGCCTTCGTCCTTGGAGAGGACGTAAACCTCGGCCTTGAACTTCTTGTGAGGGGTGACGGAACCCGGCTTGGCGATGACCTGGCCGCGCTCGATTTCACTCTTCTTCGTGCCGCGAAGCAGAAGACCCACGTTGTCGCCAGCACGACCTTCGTCGAGCAGCTTGCGGAACATTTCGATGTCCGTGACGGTGGTCTTGGTGGTCGGGCGGATGCCGACGATTTCGACTTCGGACATCTTCTTGATGATGCCGCGCTCGACACGACCGGTGCAGACCGTGCCACGACCTTCGATGGCGAACACGTCTTCGACCGGCATGAGGAAATCCTTGTCGATCGGGCGCTCAGGCAGCGGGATGTAGCTGTCCACGGCGTCCATGAGCTTCATGATGTTCGCTTCGTGGGTCGGATCACCTTCGAGGCCCTTCAGGGCGGAACCTTTGACGATCGGGATTTCGTCGCCCGGGAAGTCATACTTGGAAAGGAGGTCGCGAACTTCCATCTCGACGAGGTCGAGGAGTTCGGCGTCGTCCACCATGTCCACCTTGTTCATGAACACCACGAGGGCGGGCACGCCGACCTGACGGGCAAGCAGGATGTGCTCGCGGGTCTGGGGCATCGGGCCGTCAGCGGCGGACACGACGAGGATCGCACCGTCCATCTGGGCGGCGCCGGTGATCATGTTCTTCACATAGTCAGCGTGGCCGGGGCAGTCCACGTGTGCGTAGTGGCGCTTGTCGGTCTCATACTCCACGTGGGCGGTGTTGATCGTGATGCCGCGCTCTTTTTCTTCAGGAGCCGCGTCGATCTGATCGTAGGCCTTGGCCTGCGCCATGCCCTTCTTGGAAAGGACGGTGGTGATGGCGGCGGTCAGGGTGGTTTTGCCGTGGTCAACGTGGCCGATGGTGCCGATGTTGACGTGTGGCTTGTTGCGTTGGAATGCTTCTTTAGCCATGGAGTAGGTTTAGGTGAGGGGGTGCGCTTGGGACTTGGTTCGTTTGTCGTGTTTCGAAGATCCCGCAAAGTGCCGCCACTGGAGCTGTTAGAGGGATTTGAACCCTCGACCTCGTCCTTACCAAGGACGTGCTCTACCACTGAGCTATAACAGCAATTATCGGCGGCGGCTCCATGAGAGACCTCCTCCTCTTTCGACAAGAAAACCGGGACACAAGAATCCCTTGAACTGGCGTCAAGAGACAATACGCCCCGGCCTTTTACCGAAAAAGTGCGCGACAGTAGGACGGGGGGGAGGTCTGTCAAAGATTATTTCCAATCTTTGCGAAAGACCCGGATGACGTATGGCGTGACCCCGAAACCCAAGTTTCGGACTTGGGTTTGACCGTGTGACCTTTTAGTCTTCACATACCCTATGAAAACGTTCGTTTTAAGCCTCATCGTCCTCTCTGCGTCCCTCACCTTTGCCGCCCCGAAAGCCCCCAAGGCCGAGCCCAAAAAGGGCTGGAGCGACAACTACGCCGGCTCCCTCGCCCAGGCGAAGGAGGAAAAGAAACTCGTCCTGCTCGACTTCACCGGCTCGGACTGGTGTGGCTGGTGCATGAAACTCGACGAGGAGGTGTTCTCCAAAAGTCAGTTCAAGAACTTCGCCAAGAAGAGCCTTGTGCTCGTCGAACTCGACTACCCCCACGGCAAACAGCAGACTGAGGAGGTCAAAAAACAGAACAGCGAACTGAAGTCGAAGTTCGGCATCAGCGGCTATCCCACGCTGATTCTTGTCGATGCCGAGGGGAAGGAAGTGACCCGCTGGGTGGGCTACAAAAAAGACCTGCTCGATGAATTGAAGGACAAGGCCGCCACTCCGAAGCCGGAGGCCAAATAACCTTCCCCGGCCCATGCGTCCGCTGCTCCCAGCCTGCACCGCATTCGTGGTGCTGCTCACCTTCCCTTCCCATTCGGCCGACGACAGTGAGGCGATGCTCAAGAGCATCGTCAAACAAGTCCGCGCTGGCAGCCAGGACGCCATCCAGCCGCTCAAGGATCTCCACAGCCACAAACTCGCGGCTGAAACCGTGCTCTCGCTGGTGGGCGACAAGCGCGTGGGCCTCGGCATCAAGCTCCGCCTTGCCGAAATCGTCGCCGCATGGCCAGCGAGCGAATCACGGAAGTCTCTGGCCGACTGGCTGGCAAAACACCCGGCTTGCGATGACGACGAACTGCTGTTCTTCGCCAACATCAGCCTCTCCGAGGCCCGTTCCTTCTTCTGGAACATCCTGACACAGGTCAAAGGCCCGCTCTCCGCTGTGCGCCAGCCCGAGCGAGTCGCCCTCGCGGCGAAAGCACTCGGCGCGTTTCAAGACAATCCCGAGGTTGTCGTTGGCCGCGTTGCCTCGTTGCTTGATCCGGCAAACGCGCACGTCATCCGCGCCTGCGCCACGGAAGCTCTCGGCGGCATGCGCAACGTGCTGGCGATCCAATCCCTCGTCCCCCAACTCGATGACGAGGCCATCGGCGGCATCGCTCGCTGCTCACTCTATCGGCTCACCGGGCAGGACTTCGTCGAGGATGCCAATACCAAGTGGAAGGATTGGCTGACATACCAGGGTGCGAACATCCCTTGGAAGATGCTCACCCGCCTCGATTTCGAGAACTACATCAAGGCGCAAAAACTGCTCAAGTCTCTCGACGATCCTGCCATGAACATGGCCTCCTTCTACGGCATCGAGTTCAAGGCCAAAGGCGCGCTTTTCATCCTCGATGTCAGCGGCAGCATGATGAGCGACGACCGGATCGGCAAACTCAAGACCCAGATGAGCAATCTGCTCCTCGCCATGCAAAACAAGTCAAACAAGCTGCGCTACGGCATCCTCACCTTCGGGGCCTCGGTCGATTCCTGCTTCCCCGGTCGTGGCATCTCGGTCAATGACGAAAAGAATCACAAGGCCGCCGTGCGCTTCGTGGACCGCATCCAGGCCGATGGCGGAACACCAATGTGTGAGGCACTCAACGAGACGCTCACCCGCATTGCTCCCGATGGAAACATCGACGCCATCTACTTCCTCAGCGACGGGGCTCCGAGCGATGGAACACCCGCCCAGGTGCTCGACCTAGCCCTGCGCCTCCATGAGCGGTTCAAAATCACCATCCACACGATCAGCATTGGCGAAGAACCCGCGCCCGACGCCACCACGCCGTCGCTCCTCCAGCAAATCGCCAACGCATGCGGCGGCACCTTCACCGTTCCGCCGTAACGCCCGCCCGAGGTGGCCTCAAAACAATCCAATGACCTGACTCCGCCCCTTGAGCGTATAAAAGGATGTTATAGATTTCACCTGCATGAAAACGATCTCCTCACTCCTTTGCATCACCGTGCTCACCCTCACCGCCTGTCGTGGTGGTGGCGGACCGGCCACCCGTGTCGGTCGTGGCATTGACCATGCCTTCTACAAGACCGGCCAGGGCATCGAAACCGTCGGGCGCAAGATCGAAGGGACCTCACACTGATCCAGTCCCCGGCATCCATGCCTCCTGAATCGCGCCGCTGGTGGCAAACCATCTCCTTGGTCGCTTGCCACGGGAGATGTCAAGGTTTTGGCGGCGCGGGCTTCACTGGAGGCGAATTGTCGCGAGTTGCCAGCCGAGGCACGCAGTTCCTCTACTTCCGCACCTCGTTCACGAACTCCTCCATCAAATCCATCGCCTTCGCGATGAGTTCGGGGGCGGTGGCGTAGCAGCAGCGGACGAAGCCCTCGCCAGCGCTGCTGAAGGCGCTGCCGGGCACCACGGCGACGCTCTTCTTCTGCAAGAGCTGGATGGCGAACTCCTTGCTGCTCAGGCCCGTGCTGCGGATGTCCGGAAAAACGTAGAACGCGCCGCCGGGATTAAAGCAATGCAGGCCCATGCCGTTGAGGCGGCTCACAATGAGGTTGCGGCGCATCTCGTAGCTTTGGCGCATGTCCTCGTAGGCGCTCTCGCCCATCTTGAGGGCTTCGAGTCCGGCCACCTGGCTCATGATCGGCGCGCAAAGCATGCAGTATTGATGGATCTTCATCATCGCCTCGCGCAACGGCGCAGGCGCGCAGGCGTAGCCGAGACGCCAGCCAGTCATCGCGAAGGCCTTGCTGAAGCCGTGCAGCAACACCGTGCGCTCACGCATGCCGGGGAACTCGACGATGCTCTTGTGCTGGCGGCCGTCGTAAAGCAGCTCGCTGTAAATCTCGTCGGTGAAGACGAGCAGATCGTGTTTCACGGCCAGCGCGGCGATCTTTTCCAATTCCTCGTGTGGCATGATGCCGCCGGTCGGATTCGTGGGAAAATTCATCGCGATGACTTTCGTGCGCGGCGTGATCGCTTTCTCCACATCGGCAGCCATGAGAGCGAATTCATTCTCTTCACGTGTCTGCACCACGACAGGTACGCCGTAGGCCATCTTGATGCTTGGAGAGTAGCTCACGTAGCACGGCTCATGATAGATCACTTCATCGCCGGGATTCAAAACAGCGCGGAAGGCGATGTCGAGCGCCTCACTGACACCCACTGTGACGAGGATCTCCGTCTTCGGGTCGTAGGTGACGCGGAAATGCTTCGTCACATACTCGCTGATCGCGATGCGCAGCGATTCGAGGCCGAGATTCGAGGTGTAGCTCGTCATCCCCTTCTCCAGGGAACGGATCGCCGCTTCGCGAATCGGCCACGGCGTCGGTTTGTCAGGCTCGCCGACGCCGAGGGAGATCACATCGCTGCGTCCGATGACGAGTTCAAAGAAGTCACGAATGCCGGAGCGCGGCAAATCGCGGATGACCTTGGAAAGCTTGTTGTCGTAGTCCATGTCCGTCAGTCCTCACCACTCATGGAGCCACTGGCAGGCGTTCTTCATCGCCACCCGCATTCACCAAAAAACCGCCTTCTTTGTACGCCTTCAATTGAAAACGCGTGGCCGTGGAGAGCACACCGCCGAGGGTGCTCAGCTTTTCAGCCACGAAATTCGCCACATCGAGCAGATCCTTGCCCTCAACGATGATGGCAAGGTCATAACCACCGCTCATAAGGAAACACTCGCGCACTTGATCAAACTTGGAAATGCGGCGCGCCAGACGGTCAAAACCGCCGTCGCGCTCCGGCGTGATGCGCACCTCGATCAAGGCCATCACGCCACGCTGCCCCGCCTTCAGACGGTCCACCACGGCGCTGTAACCCAGGATCGTCCCATCAGCCTCGGCGGCGGCGATGCGCGCGGCGACTTCAGCTTCGGTGAGGCCCAGAATCTGGGCGATTTCCTTGTGGGAACGTTTCGAGTTGTTGTGGAGCAGTTCGATGAGCGGGTCCATGACGATTGGGGCCGCGATTCTAACGCCACTCCGGCTTTTGAACAGCAGAAAGCAGAATGAACATTGAACATTCAACCTGGAACATTGAACATGGAAGGATGCGCAAAACCGCCGTCCAGATCATCGAGAAACTCACGCAGGCAGGCCACACGGCCTTGCTGGCGGGTGGTTGTGTGCGGGACATGCTGCTGGGGCGAGAGCCGAAGGACTACGACGTGGCCACCAGCGCGACACCGGAGCAGGTGATCAAGCTGTTCCCCGGTGCGCAGACCGTGGGCGCGCATTTCGGCGTCGTGATTGTGCGCATGAACCACGTCCATGTGGAGGTGGCTACTTTCCGCAGCGACGGCAGCTATTCCGACGGACGCAGGCCGGACAGCGTGACCTTCTCTACGCCCGAACTCGACGCGCAGCGCCGCGACTTCACGGTGAACGGCCTGTTTTTCGATCCGTTGGCCGAAAAGGTCATCGATTACGTCGGTGGAGAGAAAGATCTGCGCATGGGCCTGCTGCGCGCGATCGGCGTGGCAAAAGATCGTTTTGAAGAAGACCGCCTCCGGCTCATGCGCGCCGTGCGTTTCGCCACGGTGCTCGGTTTTGACATCGAGCACGCCACCTGGGAATCGATCTGCGGCCTGGCGGAGAAAATCAAAAGCGTGAGCATCGAACGCATCCGTGAAGAGTTCATCAAGACGATGCTCAGCCCGAACCGCGTGCGCGGATTTGACCTTCTCGTGAACAGCGGCCTCATGGCGCAGTTCCTGCCTGAAATCCTTGTGCTGCAAGGCTGCGAGCAACCGCCGCAGTTTCATCCTGAAGGCGATGTGTTTGTCCACACGCGCCTCATGCTCAGCCTGCTGCCTGCCGACGCCTCACTGTCGCTGGTGATGAGCGTGCTGCTGCACGACATCGCCAAACCCGCCACACAGACACGCGACGACACGGGCCGCATTCGTTTCAACGGCCACGACAAACTCGGCGCCGAGATGACCGGCGAGATCATGCGCCGCATGAAATTCCCCAACGATGTGATCGAACCGACGGTGATCGCTGTGGAGAACCACATGGCCTTCATGAACGTGCAAAAGATGCGCACCGCGACGCTGCGCCGCTTCATGGCGCGGCCGTCGTTCGATGACGAACTCGCGCTGCACCGCGTCGATTGCCTCGGCTCGAACGGTTTCACCGACAACTACGACTTCCTGCTCGCCAAAAAGCAGCAGTTCGCCAACGAGCCCTTGCTGCCTCCACGCCTCATCACCGGCGCTGACCTGATCGCCATCGGCTGGCACGCCGGCAAAGCGATGGGCAGGCTGCTGACCGCGATTCAAACACTCCAACTCGAAGGCGCGTTGAAGACGAAGGAGGAAGCGCTCGCGTGGATTGCAAAGAACGCGGCAACGCCGGATGTTTTCGAGGAGGAGGAGTAATTCGCCGTTTATCCCACGTTGCAGCGATTCCAACACTTGCGCGCACGCTTATCGTCATGTGTCTTCAGTCATGTGGCAGGAACTCACCACCCTCTGGCTCAACATCCGTGACCCGGAGTATCTGCATCTGCTGCTGGAGCCCCTGCCCCTTTTCGGCCTCGGCCTGGGTCTCACGTTTTTGATCGTCTCGTTTGTTTTTGGTGAAGTTCGCAGCCGCATGCTGGCGCTGGTGGTCATCTGCCTCTCCTGCGCCAGCGTCTGGCCGTATGTGGATCTGCGGGACAAGGCCACACCACGCATCCTGGCCACGCGCGCACCTGAATTCGCGCCGTTGATCCAGGCGCAGACTCAACGGCGGAAGGACTGGGCCTGGCCGTATTATGCGATGGCTGTCTTCAGTCTCATCACGCTTTTTTCCTCACGTTCCTCCAAGGGCAAGCCGCTCCTGCTGGTCGTCGTGTTTGGTGGCGCGGTGCTGTTCTGGTTCAGCATCTGGCTGCACAAGAAGGAATGCGAGGTCTATCACCGCAACATTGTGCGCTTCGTGCCGCCACGATGACACAACGGCCCGTCCGCTGGGAAATCAGCGGACGGCTTGCGACACTGCGCTTTGCTCACGCAAACTTGGTCACACCCGGCAATGGCATCGGACCTGGATCGAACTTGTCGCCAAATTTCAGGCTGTCGGGCGCGAGGTCCTGCTTGGAGGACATCATCGCGAGCGCGACGCGCTCTGGTGTTTTGTCTTTCGCCTCTTTGCCCTTCGTTTCCTTGCTCTTGCCTTTGTTCTCCTCGGCTGCTGGCGCGGGTGGCGCGGAGTCATCCTTCCATGCGATTTTCTGGCCGGTGTAAGCAGCCTCGCGACCCATCACGCCCACGAGCGAGGAAAGCATCATGCGATCGCCGTTGTTGATGATCTCGCCTTTGCGAATCGCGGCGAAAAGCGCGTCATGCTCGGCTTGATGCATCTGGCGCTCGCCTTCGCGATGGCGCCAGCGTTTTTCACCTTCGATGAACGGATACGGACCTTTACCAAGCACAAGTTTGCCCTTGGTGCCATGCACCACGTCGATGACCTCGGCATGCGTGCCGCGTTGCTGGCGTGAACCGAGATGACAAAGGATGCCACCCTCCCATTCGTAGGCGACATGGAAGTGGTCGAAGATGTTGCCACCCTCTGCAGGGATCTGTCGTCCACCGGTGGCGACGCACGAGAGCGGCGGCGTGTCCTTCATGGCCCAAACAATCTTGTCGATGCTGTGGACCGCCTGCTCGACGATGCTGTCACCAGAGAGCCACGAGAAGTTGTACCAATTGCGAATCTGCCACTCGACATCGCCCATGTCGGCGGGACGACCGGAGGCGGGCGGCATCGGCTTGACTGGACCGGCATAGTAGGAGGCAAAAATGCTGGTGACGTCGCCAATGTCGCCGCCGTGCACGCGTTTGTAGGCTTCGATGCGCGAGGCGCTGTAGCGCCAGCAGAAACCGGCAACGAGATTGATCTTCTTTTCCGCCGCCTTCCGCACGGCGGCCATCGCGACATGATAACCGGCGGCATCCACAGCCATCGGCTTCTCACAGAAAATGTGTTTGCCGGATTCCACCGCGGCGGTGAGGTGCTGCGGGCGGAAACCCGGCGGCGTGGCGAGAAGAACGACATCCACATTTGTGGCGAGCAGCTTCTTGTAGGCGTCGAGCCCCGTGAAACGCATCTCGGGCTTCACATCGACGCGGTCGGGGAACTGCTGGCTGAGACTTTTGATGCTGCCCTCGATTTGCGTGTCAAACGCGTCCGCCAGGGCAACCAGTTTGGTGTTGTAGTCCGCTGTCAGCGCCTGCGCCGCGGCACCGGTGCCGCGTCCGCCACAACCTATGAGACCAACCTTCAGGGTCTCGTTCGAATCCACCTTCTGCTGCGCACGCAGCGTGGTGGCGGCGGTGATGATGGCAGGTGCGAGAATGGCACCACCGCTGGCATTGATGAAACGGCGGCGGGAAAAGGTGGAGACGGCTGGGTCGGACATGTGCGGGCTGGGTTGGAATGACAAAGTGAACTCAGAGTTCGCCGCCGCAACGGTGATCCTTTCACTCCTCCGATGATTTCATCACGCTGGTGCGCAAAATCAGGCGTGGCGCAGGATGACCTTCGTGGAGCCGGGGGGCTCCGGCAATTCGCCGCCGGGCAGTTCCCCCAGCGGCCGCGTTTCTTCCTGGCTGATCTCATCATCTGCGGACGGCTGGAGCAACGCCTCGATGAGAAGCTGCGTGTCATCCAGAAAGGTCAGCCCCGCGCGGCGCAGAAAGTCCACCTCTGAGGCGTGTGTGTGCAGCACGAGCAGCAGGCATTCGTCGCGGAACAGGCCCAGTACAAAAACACCTTCGTATCCAAACCAGAAGGTGCCCACGTCACGATCACCGCCGCTGCCAAAATGGGCACGCGCGTCATGCACACTCTGCAGCAGCCGTTCGGCGCGGAATTCCTCGAACGGGAGCAGGTTGATGAGAATCTGCCGGCGCCAGCCGAGCAGCAGCCCGTTCACAGCACCGCCGTGTTTCAGGCGCTCAAGCGCGGAGCGAAGGGATGGAGTGATCGTCGCGGCCATAGTTTGTCAGTCCTCCTGCATCGAATTCACACGTGTCAGCAGCTCAAACAACGGCATGCGTTCGCCGATGAGCGCCCCGGCACCCGGATCCTGTGGATCGGTGCCAGCGTCGAAATACGCATAGTTCAGGGTGAAGTCGTCCTCCTGAAGCGATCCCATCCACGGCGCTCCCAGTTCCAGACACTCGCCGATTCGCTGACCAAAATGCCGCAACCCTTGGAAGTCGGCGGCAAAATTGTTCACCGCCTCCTGTCCGCTGTCACTGGACACCAACCCATCTTTCAACGTGAACAGTTGCAGGGGAATCGGCGGGGCGTCGGTGGCGCTCATAAAAAAACGTGGTTGGTACGTTTCGTCTCAAAAAACGGCCCGCGAGGCAAGCACAAACAACCGGAGCAGCAAAAAAGCCCCCGCCTTGGCCTTCTGGCTCGCGACACCGTCCTTTCCTTCCCGGCCTGCCTGCGTAATCTGCCCTGCAATGACCGCCACCGCCCCCAGTTTCAAAATCGGCAACGAAAAGCTCATCAAAGTGCTGCCGAATGCTGCCAATCGCCTCCTGGGCCTGCTCAAAAAACAGGGCCGGGCGGAGCACGGCGCCCTGCGCGTGGCCGTGGTCGGCGGCGGCTGCTCCGGCCTGCAATACAAGATGGACCTCGTCGATGGCCCCGCGAACCGCGACATCATGGTGACCTCCAGCGACGTGCGCGTCGTGATCGACCCCAAGAGCGCCCTCTTTGTCTCCGGCTCCGAACTCGATTACAGCGACGATCTGCAAAGTGGCGGCTTCAAGGTGAAGAATCCCAACGCTGTCGTCACCTGTTCCTGTGGGGAGAGTTTTTCCGCCTGAACCCGATGAGCAACGCCTTCGCACTGCTTGGCCTGCCACGCGTCGCCGCGCTCGATCCCGACACGCTTCAGCAGGCGTGGCTCGCCGCCAGCCGCCGTGTCCATCCTGACCAGACCGGCGGCAGTGCCACCGAAGCAGCGGCGGTCAATGCCGCGCGCGAAACCTTGCAATCACCGGAGAAACGCCTCAAGCACCTGCTTGAGCTGCATCACGTGCCCTGGCGTGCCATTCCGGTCGATGCGGCGATGATGGACCTCTTCAGCCGCCTCGGCCCAGTGCTGCAACAAATCAGCGCCTTGCTCAAAAAACGTCAGTCCGCCGAATCCGCGCTCGCCAAGGCGCTCCTCGCTCCTGAAGAAATGCGTCTGCGCGAACAGCTTGAAGAGCTTGGCGCCGAGGTCACCGCCCAAAGTGAAACACTCACCGCCACGCTCCCTGAGTTGGACACTCATCTCAGCTCCGGCGACACATCGGTGCTGGAGGAATTGCAGGTTCTGCAGGCGAAGCTGGCCTATCTGGCCAAATGGCAGGCCCAGGTGCGGGAAGCATTGCTGAGCCTGCTTTGACACTGCATCACGGCCTCGTCTCTTTGAGGCCGCGTGCCTTGTCGATGAGTTGCATGAACTCACCGCGATAGCCTAGTTTGTCCTCGCCTTTGCCATCAATGGCGAGCTTGCGCACGGTTTCCCAGCTCAAAGTGCCCTTGTAACCCGAATCACGCAGCAGCAGACCGAATCCGGCAACAGCGGCGCTGAACTTGTACTCTTCGCTACTCGCCGTGAGTGTTTTGCCTTCGTCCTTCACCGGCATCTCGATGAGTTTGCTCAAATCGCTGTCCGGAGCCTTGTAGCGCAACTTCACGGTCATCATCTCGCCGCTCTTCGCCGCATCCGCGAGCTGTGCTGGCGCGATTGTAGGCGTTTGATACTTCAAGCTGTCCACCGCAGGCCGCGGGTCGGCTCCTGGCGGCAGATTCGCTGGAACCACTTCATATAGCGCCACCACGCTATGCCCCGCGCCGATTTCACCCGCGTCCTTCGTGTCATCGTTGAAATCTTCCTTCGCCAGCAGGCGATTTTCATAACCGATGAGGCGATAGCTGCGCACCGCCGCCGGATTGAACTCAACCTGGATCTTCACATCCTTCGCGATAGTGACGAGAGTGCCGCTCATCTGCTCCACCAGCACCTTGCGTGCTTCGCTGAGGCTGTCGATGTAAGCGTAGTTGCCATTGCCCTTGTCGGCCAGCGTTTCCATCGTGCGATCCTTCAGATTGCCGCTGCCAAAGCCAAGCACGCTGAGGAAGACGCCGCTCTTCGCTTTACGCGTGATGAGTTTCTCCAATTCCTCCGGTGAACTGACGCCGACATTGAAATCGCCATCGGTGCAGAGGATCACACGATTCACACCGCCTTTGATGAATCCAGCCACCGCCTGCTCATACGCGAGTTGGATGCCCGCGCTGCCATGCGTGCTGCCTCCAGCCTGCAGTTTGTTGATCGCGGCGAGGATTTCAGTCTTGTTCTCGCCATTCGTCGGCGGCAGAACGAGGCCGCTGCTGCCCGCATACACGACCATCGTCACGCGATCTTCTTCGCCGAGCTGTTCCGTCAGCATGCGCAGCGATTGCTGCACCAGCGGCAGCTTGTTTGGCTCGTTCATCGAACCGGAGACATCGACGAGGAACACCAGGTTGCTCGCCTTGCGCTCATTGCCGAGTTCACGGCCCTTGATCGCGATGCGTGCCAGTCGATGCACCGGCTGCCACGGGCATGGTGCCAGTTCCACACGCACTCCGAAAGGCTCCTTCGCATCATGCGCTGGCCCTTCCTCCGCCGTGGGGAAATAATTCACCAACTCTTCAATCCGCACCGCATCCGGCGGCGGAATCATGTTCTGGTTCAAAAACCGCCGCACATTCGCATACGCCGCCGTATCGACATCAATCGAGAACGTCGAAAGCGGCTCCCGCGCCACATCCTTCAAGTCGTTCTCGATGATGCGCGTGTATGATTCGGTGTTGCTGCGAACGTCCTTCAGCATCGTCCGGCCTTCGCGCAACGTTTCCTGCTCGCGACGAAGGTCACCATCTTCCGGTGCCACCGCTTTGCCAAAGTAATAGGCATCCGGCTGCGGATTCATCACGACTGGTGGTGTGGTAGAGATGTCCGACTTAAGCGCCTCTGGCGCTCCAACATTGGTGCCACGCCACACGTAGTTGCTGTCATAACCAAGGACGGCGGTATTGCCGAGGTCATCGTTAACCGGAGCCGGTGCAGGACTGGCAGGAACAACTCCTCCATTCACAGTAAGCCGGCCAGCAGTGATCGTCGTGTTGCCTGTATAGTTATTCGCTCCAGTCAGCAGCAGTGTACTCGATCCAGCTTTCACCAAGCCACCCGATCCATTCACCGTCGATGTCGAGGCCAGTCCGTCAATTGCGCCCACAGAAGAAACAGAGGTTCCTCCCGTAGTCCCTGTGCTGGTGATCATCGGTCTCGACTGCGGAGTCGTGGACGAACTCGACGCATCAAAATGCAGACCATAGGCCGTCTGATCCTGAATCTTCTTCAACTCAGCCACGTCTTTGGTAGTCATGGTGGCCTGACCTGAGTTGATCGTCAGCAAACGTGGAATCTCGGGACTGGGATGAGGTGCGGGAGCAGCCGTCAGTTCTTTGCCAGTCACCAGGCCCCTCAACGGGTCCACCACCTTGACAGGTTTTTCGGTCAGAAGGCGGACATCCGCCGGGTTTTTCCCTTGGGCCGTATCTCCGCTGCGGCGTGTCGCCATCTGCACCTTGACCGATTCATCATCCGTGAACACAATCGTCGGGTTCTCCGCCTCTCTACGCGATTCAACCGCGTTCCAAGTCCAAAATCCGCCTAGCACCACGCATGCCGCCAACGCCAACCGCACGATAATACCCGTGCGCCATTTGGGACGTGGAGCAAGCGTCGCGCTTGCTTCCGGCAATCGGGACGATTGCCCCACCGGCTGCGACTTCAATCGTTCCCGCTGCTCATCCGTGAGCGCGAGTGAGTCGTCGCGCAGTTCGGCGAGCAGGAAGTGGCAGAAGTCCTTGGTTTCGTCGGCGGCCTGTTTCGCCTTCGGATTGTCGCGCAATTCGGCTTCGAGCCGTTCGCGTTCTTCGGCGCTGGCTTCATCGAGCGCCCAGGCGGTGATTTGTTCCGGTTTCATGTCAGTAAAAGTGGTTTGAGGGTTCAAGCCATCGCGGGTTTCAGTTTCGCGGGCTGCGGGTGGTCATGCGCCTGCCATTTGGTCTTCAAGGCGGCGACACCGTGATGAATGAGGTAGCCCACATTGCCGATGCTGGTTTTCATCGCCGCGCTGATCTGCTGGTAGTCGAGTCCGGCAATGAACTTCAGCCGCACGGCCTCACGCTGGCGTGTGGGCAGTGTTTCAATGAGTTCGCGCAGCGCGGTGGCGGTTTCCCGCTTCTCCATCGCGTCATTCGGCGCGGGATCGGCGGCGGCTTCGAGATCGAGGGTTTCCGTTTCCATGACGACAAGGCGTTGATGTTTGCGGTGGTGGTCGAGGGCACGATTGCGGCACACAGTGAAGAGCCAGGGGGCCAGCCGCTCATGGTCGAGCGTCGCGAGGTTCTGGCTGAGCTTCACAAACACGTCCTGCACGATGTCGCGCGCATCCTCCAGGTCGCCCGTGTACCCGTGCGCGTAGCGGATGAGGGGCCGCTCGTAGCGTTGCAGGGTTTCGAGAAACAGGTCGTGCGAGTCGCTCATGAGGTCGTGTTCGCCGGGCATCACGGGAACGGAGCGTGCATCTTGGGGGATTTTTTCGTGGAAGGCGAGATTCATCGCTCCATGCGCGACAGTTTGATTGTCCATTGCACGTTCTGCCTGCCCCGCTTCCATCTGCTCTGACCATGATCCGCCGCCTTTTCCCCACCTTTCTGCTCGTTTCGTCACTCTCCATCGCCCAGCAGCCTGCCACTCCGCCTGCGGGTCATGATGCGCATGCGGTGGACATTCCTGGACTGAAAAAGGAACTCTTCGCGGGCATCACCGAGGCCGATTTCCTCAAGCTGAGTGACAAACCCAAGACCGTGAAGGTCATTCTCGTGGCCACCTTCACCTCCGCGAACTACGGCATGAATTTCAACGGTTACGCGCATGGCAAGGCCATCTTCACGATCCCGAAGGACTGGACAGTCGAGGTGACTTTCATCAATCCCAGCCCGATTCCCCACAGCGCCATCGTGGTGGAAAAGGATCAAACCAAGAAACTGCAAATGGGCACGCCTTACTTTGATGGCGCTGGTGTGCCCAAGCCCGAAGTGGGCATATCGCTCAACAAGGCTGAGTTCAAATTCGTGGCTGACGAAGAAGGTGAATACGCCTTCGCATGTGGATTCCCAGCCCATGCGATCAACGGCCACTGGCTCGCGCTGAACGTGAGCGCCGATGCGAAGGCACCGACACTGCAACTCGGAGACAAGCCGGCGGTGGAAGCGAAGTGAGGCCCGGTGCAGCCGGTCATCCTGCGGTGCTCTTGCAGCACAGGAAAAGCCGGACGCGGAGAAGCATCGCATGACAGGATGGGGAAATGCCACGACAGGAGGAAGGGCATTCTTGTTCCTCTTTTCTTCATGCAACGATTTACCTGTGAGTGCGGCAATGCGCTTTTTTTCAAAAGCTCGCGCTGCCTGAAGTGCAACAGCGAGGTGGGTTACGATCCTGCCAGCGGGAGGATGCAGCGCGTGGGACCGGGCAGCGTGATGAGCCTGTGCGACAACGGCAGGAATCATGGCGTGTGCAACTGGCTGGTGCCCACAGGCGGGCGCCGGACGCTTTGCGTGGCCTGTCGCATGAACCATGTCATTCCCGACCTTGGCAGCAGCCGCAATCTGATGCTGTGGGGCCGCGTGGAAGCGGCGAAACGTCGCCTGGTATACACGCTGCTGCGTCTGGGCATCAAACTGCCGACGAAGGCCGAGGATCCCCAGGCAGGATTGTCATTCGACATCCTCAGCACGGTGGCGAACCCAACCGTGACCACAGGCCATCTGAATGGTGTCATCACGCTGAACCTGGAAGAAGCCGATGACACGTACCGTCAGATCAACCGGCAGCAGCTCGGCGAAAACAGCCGCACGCTGCTGCGTCACTTCCGCCATGAGATCGCGCATTATTTCTGGCAGCGCTTCCTGTCGAATCTGTCATGGGATGATCCGCTGCGCCTGGCATTCCGCGAACGCTTCGGGGATGAATGGCGCGACTACGCCACTGCGCTTGCCACCCATTACCAGCAGGGTGCGCCGGCCGGGTGGGAGCAGAGCTACATCACCTCCTACGCGGCCTCACACCCGTGGGAGGACTGGGCGGAAACATGGGCGCATTACCTGCAGATCGTGGACGGCCTGGAGACCTGCGAAAACCTCGGCATTCAAGTTCAGCATCTGGCATTGCCCCTGGTCATGCTGCCAGGAGAAGCGGGCACCCTGCCCGCAATGATGCCGCAGAACAGCTCCATCGACGGCGAGTTTCTGGCCATGCTCCAGCGCTGGATGTGCCTTTCAACGGTGCTCAATGAGGTTTCCGAAAGCATGGGCGAGCCCCCGCTCTATCCGTTCGTCATCTCCACGCGCGTGGCGCAAAAACTTCGTCTGGTGCATCACTTTGCGCAGGTGTGGGGCCAGTCCGCCTGAATGAAGCGCTGGCGCGGCCCCCGCAGTACTTTTGTTTAGCGAAGCTTCGCCGCGATCTCACGGAACGCCTTCGACGCCGCTGATTTCGCCGGATCTTCGAGTGCAACGGGATGACCTTCGTCCCCGCATTCGCGCACGTCCATTTCAATCGGAATCTGGCCGAGCAACGGCACGCCGAGGCGTTTCGCCTCATGTTCGCCACCGCCTTTGCCGAAGATGTGATAGATCTTGCCGTCACTCGGGCAGAGGAAGTAGCTCATGTTTTCAATGATGCCGAGAATGGGCACATTGACCTTCTGAAACATCGAAACGGCCTTCCTCGCATCGATCAGCGCGATCTCCTGCGGCGTGGTGACGATCACGGCGCCGTCGAGTGCGACGGTTTGCACGATGGTGAGCTGGATGTCTCCCGTTCCCGGCGGCAGATCGACGACGAGCACGTCGAGATTGTCCCACGCGACCTGACGCAGGAACTGCTGCGTGTAGCGTGTGGCGATGGGTCCGCGCACGATCACCGGCGAAGCATCGTCGAGCAGGAAGCCCATCGACATCAGTTGCAGGCCGTTCTTTTCGATCGGCACGATCTGCTGCTCGTCGTTTTGATACGGACGCTCGTCGGTGCCAAACATGTGCGCGATGCTGGGGCCGTACAAATCGCAGTCGCACAGCCCGACTCGCGCTCCGCTTTGAGACAAAGCAACTGCGAGATTCGACGCGACGGTGCTCTTGCCCACACCGCCCTTGCCGGAAGCAACCGCGATGACCTTTTTCACGCCAGGAATGCTCGACTTGCCGAGCTTGTCGGATGCTGTGGTGCCGGCACCGGGCGGATCCTTGATGTCGAAGTTCAGTTTCACCTCGCCAACGCCCTGCAATTTCTTCAGCACATCCATCGCCTGCTCGTGAATCAAGCGCGGGATGTTCGGATCGCGCGTGGCGAGGGAGATTTCGACTGTGACATTCTCTCCATCGACCTGGATGCCCTTCACGAGGCCAAACGACAGGATGTCGCGGCTGAAACCGGGATAGCGGACGTGGCCAAGGGCGGTGCGGATGTCTTGTTCAGTAGGCATGGGATTGGGATACGAATCCCCCTAGCCCGCTGACGCGGCTTTGCAAACGCAGGCACCAAAGCAGCCCGGTAATTCATCCTTCGCAGGTGCTTCGGAGAGTGGCTCGGCTCACAAAAAAACGCCGCCTGTTTCCAGGCGGCGTTCGTGATGGGTTCGAACTCGAAACCAGATCGACGATTACTTCGTCGGCACGGTCGCAATCGTCTTGAGGATGCGGCCGGCGATGGCGTAGGGGTCACCCTGGGAGTTCGGACGGCGGTCTTCGAGGTAGCCCTTGTAGCCGCTGTTGACGAAGCTGTGAGGCACGCGGACGGAGGCGCCGCGGTTGGCCACGCCCCAGTTGAACTTGTCGATGGACTGGGTCTCATGCAGGCCGGTGAGGCGCAGATGATTGTCCGGACCATAAACGGCGATGTGCTCCTCGCGATATTTGTCGAAGGCGGCCATGAGGGCCATGAAGTAGGCCTCGCCACCGACCTCACGCATGTGGGTGGTGGAGAAGTTCGAGTGCATGCCGGAGCCGTTCCAGTCGAATTCCTTGCCGAGCGGCTTGCAGTGCCAGTTCACATCCACGCAGTATTTTTCGCACAGGCGGGCGAGGATGTAGCGGGCAACCCACATCTGGTCGGCGGCATTTTTGCTGCCTTTGCCAAAGATCTGGAACTCCCACTGGCCTTTCGCCACCTCGGCATTGATGCCTTCGTGGTTGATGCCGGCCTCAAGGCAGATGTCGAGGTGCTCCTCGACGATCTGACGGGCGATGTCGCCAACGTTCTTGTAGCCGACGCCGGTGTAGTACTCACCCTGCGGAGGGGGAAAGCCGTTTTCCGGGAAACCGAGCGGGCGGCCGTCCTGGTAGAGGAAGTATTCCTGCTCGAAACCGAACCAGGCGCCCGGATCATCAGGGATGTCTGCGCGGGTGTTGGACGGATGCGGGGTGGTCTTGTCCGGCATGTAAACTTCGCACATCACGAGAGCGCCGTTCTTGCGGGTGCAGTCGGGATAAACGGCCACGGGCTTGAGCATGCAGTCGGAGCTCTTGCCTTCGGCCTGCTGCGTGGAACTGCCGTCGAAGCCCCACCATGGAAGCTCCTCAAGCTTCGGGAAGCTGGAGAATTCCTTGATCTGGGTCTTGCTGCGGAGGTTGGGGATGGGCTGGTAGCCGTCCAGCCAGATGTATTCGAGTTTGTATTTCGCCATGGTTGCGTGTGTTGATTTCGGGTTCTGCCTGTCCCGGCAGTGACGCACCGCCAGGAGTGGCTCTGATCAAAAGCACGGCCTGTGCCAGATGCGAGACGAATTTTTGCCTGCTTGCCACCGCTTCCGCCCCCCGGAGAGTATGGGGTTCCCCCACCCTCCTCCCATGCGCGAAGCCAAAAACACCCAGCGCTCCGTCGTCCGCATCGGTTACGACGGCCGCGTCCACAAGACTTACCGCGGCCCGAGGGCGCGCGAGCGCTTCGACAACGAAGTGCTGGTGCTGCGCACCCTGGAGGAACGCGGCTGCGACCACGTCCCGCGCCTGCTGAATGCCGACCCTGCAAACCTCACCATCATCACCTCCAACTGCGGCGCACGCGTGGAACACCTCACCGAAGCCAAGGTACAGGAGCTCTTCAGCAATTTGGAGCACGAGTTTGGCATCCGCCACGATGACCCTTTCGACCGCAACGTCACCTACCGCTCCCGTGACGGCCGCTTTTGCATCATCGACTTCGAGTTTGCCGTCATCCTTCCCGATCCGAAACAGCCCGGCACCTCTCCCAACCCAGCCACCGCATGAGCGCCCCTGCCCCGCCTCCGCCCGACACCACCCCGGCCAGAACTGTCCGCTGGTCCGGCATGACCCACCCTGGCCGTGTACGCAAAAACAACGAGGACACCTTCCTGGCCCTCACCTTCGATGCCAGCGAGGTCCGTTACCTCGGCAAGACAGGCGAATCCACGCTCGACCAGGGTGACTTCGTCTTCGCGGTGAGCGACGGCATGGGCGGAGCCAAGTCCGGCGAGATCGCCAGCAAGATCGCCACGGAAAAGATCACCCAACTCCTCCCGCGCAGCTTCAAGCTCTCCGCCCAGCACATCGACGCAGGCCGCAGTGATGTGCTCATCGAACTCTTCCATCGCATTCATGCGCGGCTCAGTCATCTGGGTAGATCCTACGACGAATGTCGCGGCATGGGCGCCACCCTCAGCCTCGGCTGGTTCACGCCAGGATGGATGCACTTCGGCCATATCGGCGACAGCCGCATCTACTGGCAGCCGAAGGCCGGCAAGCTCCGCCAGATCACCGAGGACGACACACACGTCGGCTGGCTGTTCCGTCAGGGAAAAATCACCGAGCGCGAAGCCCGCAACCATCCGCGCAAAAGCATCCTCGGCCAGGCATTGGGCGCCGGCCATCAATTCCTCGATCCGCAGGTCGGCTCCGTGCGCTGCGAAAGTGGCGACCGCTTCCTTTTTTGCACCGACGGCGTCATCGATGGCATCTGGGATCATCGCCTCGCGGATTTTCTCACGGAACCCACGCCCCCGGCGGGCAAAACATTTGCGCAGACCCTCGTCGAATACGCCGTCGCCGAATCAGGCAAGGACAACGCCAGCGCCGTTACGGTGGAGTTGCTCTGAGATGCCTGGTTCATTAAAATGTGCCGCATGAGGTGATGCCATGCGGCGCGCGAATTGTCAGCGCGAGTTCAGACTCAGAGTGACGCATCACGCTTCCCGTTCCCAAAAAACTTACCACGCAACGAACCGCCCCTGTGGGCCAGCACGGATGTTTTTGACGCCTTGGGGCAGGCGGAAGCGCTGCGGGCTGTCGGGGATTTTTTCGCCTTGAAGGGTGCAGCGGTCGGTTTCTTCGAGGGTGAGTGTCCAGCCGGAGCCTGATTGGATATCGAGAACGCGTTGAGGGGTGGATGCGAAGGTTTGGCCGTCGTGGCGGAGAAGTTCACCACTCGTGAGGACGGCCCAAAAAGTGTTGTCGGGCTGTCTTACGAGCCGTTTCACGTCGCCGGAGAGCTTTCCGAGGCTGCGGCGGGTGTTGGAGGCGATTTCGAGCTCCAGGGCTTCGTTTTCGAGTGAGAGGGCGAGGAGCCTTCCGGGCTTCGAATCGCTGAAAATGGCTTTCAGGCCCTCTGCGAGCAAATTGGAGTCACGCAAGCGCACGAGGCCGTTTTGGCGATTGAGAATGAAAAGCTCGTTTTCGCTGCTCGCGATCGAAACAGCCGCCCAATCGTGCTTGGGGGCCATATTCGGCGTTTTTTCATCCCAGGTGGAAACGCTGCCATCCGCATGCAGCACAGCGCCGCCGGTGGCGGTGAGCAAAGCGTCTTTCCAGGCTTGCTGAAGAAGCGCATTCGGTGGCTGAAGAGCGGGAGAGACCGGTTCGAGAGACCAAGCGTGGATTCTGCTCGCTGGTGGAGTGACGGCGGGTGCTGGAGGGATGATCTTTGGCGGCGCTGGAGCGGTTTCTTTTTTCGGAGCCGGAGTGAACTTGGGAATTGGAGTCGGAGGAGTTGAAGTTGTTGTTGGAGGAAGCGGCGCCGCCTTTTCTGTCTTCTCCGTCCTTTTTGTCTCTTCCTTCTTTTCCTGCGGCGCTCTCCAAAGCGCAAACCACGTCACAAACGCCAGCAACAGCGCAGCCACACCCCACAGCAAACCACGCCCGCGCTTCACCGGCTGCGTAATGTCCTGCCGCAGTTCCTCGGCAGCTTGATAGCGGTCTTCTGGTCGTTCCTGCATCGCACGACGGACGACGTCATCGAGATGCGCGGCACCGCTGGTTTTGCGTGAGGGAGGTTGAAACACACCGCGTGGCAGATCGCCGGTGAGCATTTCGTAGAGCAGCACTCCGAGTGCGTAGATGTCGGCGCGGTGATCGACGTGGGCGGCGTCTTTGACCTGCTCGGGCGCGGCATACGCTGGCGTGCCCATGAACTGGCCGGTGCGGGACATGCTGATTGCTCCGCTGGCGGTTTCAGCCTGATCGAGTCGTGCGAGGCCGAAGTCGGCGACCTTCGCGCGACCGGTTTGATCGATGAGGATGTTCGAGGGTTTGATGTCGCGATGGATGACGCCCTGCGCATGCGCGTAGGCGAGCGCTTCGCAGACTTGGCGCACGATTTCGATGGCCTTGGGCACATCGAGCCGGCCTTCAGCGATCCACTGGCTGAGCGGACTGCCGTTCACGTGCTCCATGACGAAGTAAAAATGGCCCGCGGAGGTGATGCCGGACTCAAACAAGGCCACGATGCCTGGATGACGCAGTTTGGCGAGCGTGCGTGCTTCGCGGCGAAAACGCTCGACGAGATGCTCATCGAGACTTGCCTCGATGGGCAGCAGCTTCACTGCCACGGTGCGATCCAACTCCGGCTGATGCATCTCATACACCGCGCCCATGCCACCGCGGCCGAGCAGACGAATCACTTTCCACTGCGGGAAGAGCTTGGAGGCTTCGTCGAGTGATGTAGGCTCCCATTCGCCTGCCGAAGCCTCTTCAGCGCTCAATCCGAACAACGCCTGCGGGTCAAGGCCTGCGATCAAAGATGGATTGGATGTACTCATGGTGGATCGCAGATTTTTTTGAACCGCTGATATGACGCTAACGAGACGCTGATCCCTGAATTCTTTATTAGCGTCAAATCAGCGTCTCATCAGCGGTTAGATCCGTTTCATCTGGCCACCAATTCGACCCGGCGATTCAGCGCCCGTCCTTCCTCGGTGCTGTTCGTCGTCACCGGGGCCATGAAGCTGGCGCCGAGGGGCAGCATGCGTTCGGCGGCAATGCCGTGTTTGGCGGCGAGTTCGGCGACGACGGCTTTGGCGCGGCGTTTGGAGAGGTCTTCGTTGAATTCGAAGGTGCCGACGTTGTCGGTGTGGCCCACGACGAGGACTTTCAGGTTGGGCTCGGCTTTGAGCAGCGCGGCCATCTCGGTGAGCGTGGGGGCGGACTCGGGTTTGATGTCGGCCTTGTTGAAGTCAAAGAGGATGCCGTAGATGGCGACCTTGCCGCTGGAGGAGATGGATTTTTGCATCTCGGCGGCGGAGATCTGCACCATCTTTTCCTCCATCGGACGCGTGTTCACGACATCGACCTGGATGACGACGGAGTCCTGCGGGATGGTGACGTGCTGCTTCCACGGATTCGCCTCCGAGCTGGGCAGCATGGGATGATCCCACGAACGCGCGGCAATGAACACGGCGGCGAAGAGACCGCCTTTTTCCATGCAGAAGTAGCGGCGCTCCTTCAGGCCGGTGGTCATGAGCTGATGGTCGAGCTCCGGCACGCCGTAGTAGGCGCGGGGCGGGCCGTTGCGAATCTCGCGGTCGCCGCCGCTCCAGATGCCGGTGAAGCCGGCCTCCTTGAAAGCCATCTCGTAGTTCCGCGCGATCTCGAGCGTGCTGCGCTTGCCGGCGCCGAGATTCAAATAGAGGTAGGTGCTGCGATGCGTGCGTCCTTCGACCTTGCGCACTTCCTTCGGATCGGTGGAGACGGGCGAGCTGAGGCCGCCGATTTGCAGGCCGAGCTCGCCAAATTTTTGCTCGGATTGCAGCACGATGGTGCTGCCTTCGTAACGCGGCAGGCCGGGGTAGTCCTTGGTGCCTGGGGCGTCCTTGGTGGGCACGAGCTTTTGCTGCGCGAAGACATTGGCGGCGAGGGCGAGGAGGATGAGGGAGGTGAGTTTCATGATGGTGAACAGGTGGTTCGACAGGCTTTCTGGCGGTGCGTGGCGGGACGTTACAAAAAATCATTTCCCCAGGGCCGACCTGGCCTGATCGACGAGGTACTTCGGGGCGCTGACGGCCGGATTTTTCGAGGAGTAAACCACGGCGATGGGGCTGTCCTGCTCGTGGCTTTGATAGGCCTCGATGGACACGGAGGAGGTGTTTTCATGCGTGGCGCCCGCGCCGTCGGTGTAGCGGTAGGCCAGCTTCCACTGGCGGGAAGAGGATTTGTTGTGGGTGATCGAGCGCTTGCTGGTCACCAAGCCGGTGGTCTCCACGCCGTGCTCGCACAGCTCGCGCATTTGCAGGCCGCGACGCACGAAGTAGGCGATCATGATGCCCACAAGCACAATGGGGGCGAGGATGCCGATGAGAATGCCGGTCATGGTGGTCGCAACGGGTTGAATTCGTGGAAAAGTTACGAGCTGGATCGCCCTTCGTCATTCTGAATTCGTCATTTGGGCCCTCACCATTATGTTTTGGCATGACTTCCGCCTCCGCCGCCCCTTTTCCCGTCACCCGCTGGAGCCTCGTGGCCGGAGCACGCGCCGCATCGGATCCAAATCGCAAACGCGCGGCATTGGAGGAACTGTGCGGGCTCTACTGGCGGCCGATCTACGGTTTCCTGCGTCGTCGCGGCCTCAGCGTCGCGGAGGCGCAGGACGCAGCGCAGGGCTTTTTCCTCTCGCTGCTTGAAGAAGACCTCTTCGCCAAAGCGCAGGCCGAAACCGGCCGCATGCGCAGCTTTTTGCTCGGTGCGTTGCAACGCTGGCAGCGCGGTGAATGGCGCAAGGCGCAGGCGGAGAAGCGCGGCGGTGGCAACGAACTGTTCTCGCTCGAAATGATGGCCGAGGAGGACGGCTTCGAGGCCGCCGGAGCCGACGACGACACACCGGAGCGTCACTTTGAAAAAAGCTGCGCGCTTGCGCTGCTCGAAGCTGCGATGCAACGACTCGCGAAGGAACAAAGCGCCGCCGGCAAAGGCGAAACCTTCGACACGCTGCGCCCGCTGCTGGCTCCGCTCGGCGGCGAGGTGTCCATCACACAGGAAGAGGCCGCCAAACGCCTGCGCCTCACGGCGGAGGCGCTGCGAGTGACGCTGCACCGCCTGCGGAAACGCTTTGCCGAGGTCCTGCGCGAGACGGTGGCCGACACACTGACCGAGCCGACGGAGCAGGCCATCCATGAGGAGATGGAGGCGTTGAGAGCGGCGTTTGGATGAAATGACGAATGAATGACCAAGCTTGAAGCCCGAATCACTTCGTCATTCGCCATTCTGGTTTCGTCATTCAGGCGCCTGCTTTCGCCCCAGGTACCGAAAAAACTTCCTCCCGCCTGTAACGTCCTCCCGCGCCCTGCCAGACAGGGGATGACGCGGCCCTCTTTGAAGCCGCAAGTACTCAAACCAAGTCATCCCCATGAAAACGAAATTCACCCTCCTCCTCGCCCTGGCCGTCAGTGCCTCGGCCAACGCTGAAAAGCCGAATTTCAACGGCTTCAAGCCCGCCGCGGGTGCTCCCGCGCCGCATTCCGCCCCTTCCTTTTCCGGCGGCGGCTCGTCCCACTCGTTCAACGCCGGCCAGGCCATCGGCATCGCCCGCAGCATCATGCCGCTGGTCATGAATGCCACCCAGCCGCCCCCGCCGCGCCCGAGCACGGCCAAACGCAGTTCCAGCCCGGTCCTGACCACCCACAAGCCCGCCACGCGCAACGTGCCCAAGTCCGGTGCCGTGACGCGCAACCCATCGTCTGGAAGCCGCGGCTTTGTTCCCAATCCGGTGAGCGGCATCGATCCCAAAGTCGCCGCAGGCCTGGAAGCTGGCCGCCAGATCGCGAACGGTCTGCAATCGCTCGACTCCCTCCGCGTTTCGCTGGGTGTCGTGCAGGAATTTGGGAATGTGTTTCACCAGCCTGGCAACGCAGGGCCCGGCAACAACAGCGCCCCCAGCGATCCGTTTGGCGACAGCTTCACGTTTGGCGGCAGCAAAGTGAGCAATCCGCTCGACCGCTTCTCCAACGCCAAGCCGCGTGACATTCGTGGCGACATGAGCAAGAGCCGTCGTGGTGACGGTGAGACCGGCCTGAGCGCGACGGGTGACCGCATCCTTCATGACGAAGCCTCCACGGCCTCTGGACGCAGCGGCACCACCACGCCGGTCGAATCGACCACGCATCCCAACGGCGACGTCACAGCCAGCACGACCGCGACCTCGCCTGATGGAAGCAGCACGGACGTTTCCGTGACCGAGCACGCTGATGGTTCTGGCACGACGACTCAAACGCAGGGCTCCGACGGTCGCACCGACACCGTGACCATCACGCGTCGCGACAACACGGGCGCGGTGCTCTGGAGCAGGTCGGACTCGGTCAATCTTGCCACCGGCAAGCAGGAAATCATCACACGCGATGGCAGCGGCCACACCACCGAGCATGTCGTGCGTCCGGGACGCCGTGGCTGCGACGTGAATCCCTCCGAAGGTGCCGCGCTCGGCGGTTCGTCGGGACCTGGTGTCGCCGAAGCCACCGGCCTCATGCCCATCGACCTCGTGCGCCAGTTTGCGGAAGGAAAACCCAGCACAGGCTTCGTGCCGATGATCAATCGCCACTCGGGTGCCGCCCAGGTTCGTCCTGACAACAGTGAGAACAGCTGTGTCATCCCCGCCGCGCGTCCGAAGCCGGCTGTGATGACCGGCCAGGGCCTCGAAGGTGGCCACGGCGGCAGCGGTCCGGATTACTGAGCCACATGAACGGACTCATCGATCCCACTTCAAGTTCCTGGAGGCGTGAGCTTCCAGGAACTTGTTTTTTGCCGCAACATCCGCCGACGCATGCGCAAGGACGGCAGAGCAGGAACATCAGTCCTCGGCATGGTTTCATCACCAACCTATGAAGCGCCACGATCCCATCTCCCACCTCATGACCCGCAGCGTGATCACCGTGCACCACGGCGATCCGATCTCCAAAGTGCGCAAGCTTGTGCGCGACCACGGTGTGCATCACATCCCGGTCGTCAATGGCGACCAGCTCCTCGGCATCATCACCTGGACGGATGTGCTGCGTCTCAGCTTTGGTGACGCGTTCGGCACGGACGAGCGCACGGTCGATGCCACGCTCGACCACACGCTAACGCTGGAGCAGGTGATGAAAAAGAACCCGGTCACCCTGCCGGAAACCGGCACCGTGCGCGAAGCCGCCGAAATCCTCGCGAAGAGCGAGTTCCACTCCCTGCCCATCGTCAACGGCGGCAAGCTGGTCGGCATCGTCACCACGACCGATTTGATCCGCTACCTCGTCGATCAGTTCTGAAGGCGATGTGCAACGACTTGCACGCAGTGGTGAATCCACCGCTGATCACTTCGCCTCAAAGCGTTTCCGCAGTTCGTTGAAGTAACGTCGCACCTGCTCGCGACGCGCGGGAGGCAGCGCCGCCTCGTCGAGCGCGGCCTCCTCCGCTTGAATGGCATCCAGCGCGGTTTGCGTGGCGGAACGCACGGCCTGCTCCGCACGCGGACCACCTTCGACACTGCGCACCGTGCTCTGCCCCTCGTTGTTGCGCTGCGCTTGCACGACATTCTGCTTGCCGCTGTCCTGCTTCGCTGTGGGTGTGTTGTTGAGATCTGCTTTGCCAACACCCGGCTGCTTTCCAGACCCGGCCATGGCAATGACAGCACCGTCTTCCGGCGGCTGGTCCGGCCCGCCTGGAATGATCACCACAGGAGCCTTGCCACCTGGCGGCATGCCAGGCACAGGTGCCACAAGCATGGGCTGGCCGTTCGGCGGCTGTCCCTGCTGACCAGGCTGCCCTGCGTTCCCCTGCCCCTGAATCATCTGCATCTGCTGCTGTTGCCCCTGCCCGCCTTGCGGCTGCATCATGCGCTGCTGTCCCTGCTGGCCGAGACCCGGCGGTGCGAGTTGCGGTGCATTCTGCGCCTGTCCCACCTGTGGCGCAGCACCCGTCTGCCCTTGTTCCCCAGACTGGCCTGCCTGCCCCACCTGACCCATCTGCTGCATGGCACCACCTTCATTCTGACCGGCGATGTTGTTCCCGGCCTGGCGCAATTGCTCCGCCAGACGCTGCAACTCATCGCGCGCCTGCTCGCGCATCGAAAGATCACGCAGCTTGTCCGCGAGCTGTTGAAACTCAGCCCCGGCACCTGCCGCATCGCCCTGCTGCATGCGATCGGATGCAGCGAGCACATTTTGACCGACGGTGCGTTTGCGATCTTCCGCCTCGGACTGCTGGCGTGCATCGTTGAGTGTTTCCTTCACACGTTCCTTCGTCTCGGAAGCGAGCTGTGGTGATTGGAGCTGCCCAGCGAGTGCCTCGGCCGCTTTGGCAGCGGCGGGAGCATTCTTCGCCGCCACAGCATCCCCCAGATCGGCGGTGTCGGCATGCTGACGCAGTGCCTCGACAAGCTTTTCGGAGGCCCAGGCTTCATTCCCGCGGCCCAGCTCACCGGCGAGCCGTTCCGCATCCCGCGCACGGCGTTCCAGTTCCGCCAAAACACTGCGCGCATCCTTGCCAGCGGCATTCGCCAGATCTCCGGCGGTCTTCTGCATCTTCTGCTTCAAATCCTCGACCTGCTTCCGCTCGTCATCATTGAGACCGGCGAGCTTTTTCTTCTCCCAATCGGTCTGCGCGAGTTTTTCCGCCTCCGACGCCGCCTTGCGCGTCATTTCTTCGTCCATGACGACCACCACCTCACGCGGTGAAACGACGATGCTGATGAAACTGCCGAGGATGGCGATGCCCAATGGCAAAGCGAGCCAGCGATCCGGACGCAACGGCAGATCGCGGGTCAACGCTGGCAGCGCCTGCGGCAAAACCGCGCGTTGCGTGGCGATGTGGGTTTGCGCGACCTCGCCTCCCTCTCCGCGCTGCTCGAACCACCATGCCGACGCAAACGCCTCGCGGCGGCCCGTAGCCTCATCCCACAAGGCAAGTGCGCTGAACTCACACGGACGCCGCCACCACGCATAAGCCAGGGATCCAGCGAGCCATAGCAGCATGCCTGCCCACGGCGCAAACAGGGCCGAGCCACGCAGCGTCGCGAGAATCAATAGCAGGAGCACCAGCGAAGCAGGCACGAGCGTCATGCGCAGCACCACCAGCCAGCGCCTCAGAACCACCCACGCCTGCACCTTGCGCGCCACGGGGGCGAAGGCGGGTTCTGCGCTGGCGACGGAGTCCATGGTGCCCATACAATCTCAAAACGACGGCCGGGCCAAGTACTTTGGGTGCATTGGCAGACAACCGTCCCGATTTCGCCCGCACCGCACTACTTCAAATACTTCTCAAACTCCTTCGGCAGCGCGCCTTTGCCACCCAGATCACGGCAGACGAGAGCGAGGGATCTGGCCTGCTTGGCGAGACGTTCGTCGTTCGGCGCCGCTGCGATCTTCGCGTCCGTCAGACGCAACGCGGCCACCGCCGCGCTGCGCAGCAGCGAGGTGTCCGATCCCAGATCCAGCGTGAGCGCGCGATGGTAATCCATCATGGCAAGGTCGGGCTGCTTCTGCCCTTCCTCGTTCCAAACCGCCCGAAGAAAACACAGACCGGCCAGACGCGCCGAGCGCAAACGTTTGAACGGTGCCTGGGGCAGCTTCAGCGGGTTCACGTCCTCAAACTTTTTGATAAAAACCCCCAGCGCCTGCCAGTCCTTGCGGCCCAGCCAGGACCAGCCTTCGAGATCGACAAAGTCCTCCGTATAATGCGGGCCAAAGCTCAGCGGATTGGCGAGCTGTTTTTCCATCGCCTTCGACAAATCCGCGTAGCGTCCAAGGTTTTTGAGACACTGGAACTGATACAGCCGCGCCAGCGACCCGTAGCCATCCTGTAGCGGAACAAGCTTCGTAAATTCGTCGCCCAAAACGGCAAACTGCTTCTCCGCGTCGGAAAAATTGCCCGCGGCGAAGGCTTGCAGCGCGGTTGACCAGCCTTTCGGCTCGTCGATGCTCATGTCGCGAATATTGGCCAAGGGGAGCTTGTAGCTGCTGCCGCCGGTGGGTGCCGTGCTGATGATGATGCCGTCCTTCTCCGCGGCGAGGAGAAACGCGGCCGTCGGCTCACCGCTCACCGAGGTGATCTGCACGGCGAGCGGCTCAGCGCGGCCGGTCACAACCGCCGTCACGAGGAACAGGATGAAAAGAACCGGCTTCATAACATCACATGGCTTCATTCACGCACGCCCCACAGGCCCTCGTCAGGATGTTCCGGCGCATTGAGCTTCTTGCGCAGCGTCTTGTAGTATTCCTTGGCCTTCAGGATGAACGGCCCGGCCACTTCATGCTCGGAGAGCTTGTACATGCGAGAAACGGTGTCCTTGATGAGCCGGAAGGCTTTTTCGTCATTGCCCTTCTTCATCTGGATCTCCGCGGCACGCACTCGCGCCTCGGCGGAATACTGCACCACGTTTTCGAGCGGCGGCCCGACGAAGGGCGTGTAAGCTTCCAGCGCCTTGTCGGTGTCATTGAGGTTTTCATAGCAGCGTCCGAGCTTGTAATAAGCCTCCGCACGCGTGCGCGTGAAGCGCTTGTCCTTGGCCATGTCCACCAGCGTGTCGGCGCTCTGCTGCCACTGCTTGCGATTAAAGTAGATGCGCGCCTTGTCGATCATCGCCTCCTCGACGTACTCCGGCTTGTCCTGCAATTCGCGAATCACCTGGTCAAACGCGGCCACTGCCTCCTGGAAACTGCCGGCCTCGCCCGTCTTGGCCAGCACGCGTGCCTTGCCCATGAGCGCGAGCGGGTAGTGCTCCGAGGGGCCGCGATCCATGACCACCTTGAACCATGTCAGCGCCTCCTGATCCTTGCCGCGCTCGACAAGATCACGCCCGACTTTCACGAGAATGTAGGAGGACAGCTCCGACTTGTCGAACTTCTGCAGTTCCTCGTAAGCCACTTGAATCTGCGCTGAGCGCTTCGGGAACTTGTCCTTGTAGCTTTCATTCTCCAGCAGGTCGATCTTCGCCATCACCAGCCACGCGCGCAGCGTGTTGTTGATCTTCGTCCCGTCCTGCGGCACGAAATTCGTCAGTCGTTCGAGCAATGGCTCCGCACCGACGATTTCGAGATACTGCTGGGTGTAGGAACCGATGGCCTCCTCAATTCCGGCGCCAGTTTCGCCACCACCAAGACGCACGATGACCTTCTCCAGGGCATCGAGCGCTTCCTTGCCACGTTTGGCCTCCTTGAGCGGCGCGATGGAGCCAACGATGACTTCCGCGTCGTAAAAGCCGCCGCTGAACTTCGCCATGTAGTCGTCGTAATACTTGATGACGTCCTTCGGCTTGTTCAGGGCGTTCGCCACACGCACGAGCTGCACCAGCACGCGGCCCGCGACGGCCTTGTGCGAATCCCCTGGCGTTGCCTCGCCCAGTTCAAGCGCCTTCAAGTAAGCCGTCTCAGCCTTTTCATTGGCGTTGAGCATCAGGTGGGAATCGCCACGCATGGCCAGCGCCCGGTCGAGATCGGGCAGATTGGGACGGCGTTTCTCCAGATCCGCGACGACATCGAGGCACTTCTGATACTCGGCGAGCTGGAAATGCGTCGTCGCGCGATCAAGCAGCGCGAAGCCGATGTACTCAGATTCCGGGAAGTCCTTGTTGAACGCATCGAGCTTTGGCCCCGCTTCCTGCCATTTTTTCAGACGCACCAGGCTGGAGGCTTCAAAATAGCGCGACGCCTCCTTAAACTTGCTCTGCGGAAAGCGCTCCGCGTGCGAGGCCAGCTCCTTCTGCGCCTCCTCGGTGCGGCCGAGGTTGAAGAACGACGCGCCGATGACGAAATCGGTCAGATCACGGTCCTTCGAGTCCGGCGGCAGCGGTTTGCGGATTTTTTCCGCCAGTTCGACGGCCTGCTCATACTGCTTGGAGAAAAACACGTTTTCCAGCAGGAGCGTGTTCACATTCCCGGCGTATTCATGCTGCGGGAATTCCTTGCGAAACTGCTCGCCCAGCGCTTTCGACAAGTCCTGCTGCCCGGTGGCCAGCGCGGTGCGCATCGCGCCAAACAGCATCATGGGCCGGTGGGTGCTCTTCGGCGCCGTGGTCACGCCGTAAGTGTAGATGGCGTAACCTGCGGGGAAATTGCCCAGTCTCTCATAACACCCCGCCAGCGTCAGCAGCGCCACCCAGTCGATGCTGTCGTCATTTTGTACTTCCGTGGTGTATTTCTCGATTTCCTTCTTCAACAGGTCGGGAACACGGCCCCGATAACGCAGCGCACGCTCCTGCAGGTCGTGCAGAATCGCGCTGCTGTCCGCCATCAGGCTGAGAAGGCGGATGGCAAGAGTCTGCTGGTCGTTCTCGGATGCCTGGCGCGCGAGGCTGAGCAGGCGCGCATTGAAATCAAACCGCGCCATGTCGAAGGGCGAGAGCTGCAGTTTCGTCCCGTGCGCGTCCAGGAAAGCATGCGCCGCCTTTTCATTCTCTGCCAGGCTCGGCGAGTCCTTCGCAGTCCAGCTGTCCACCAAGGTCAGAAATGCGCGGAACACACCATCTGCCTTCGGCGTCACGCCGCCCACACCCGTGATGAGTTGGTCCAGCAGCGCCTTGGCCTTGTCTGGCATGCCCGCTTTCGAATAACAAGACGCCACCTGCACACGGAAGGCGGCGTCATCGTACGTTCCTGCAGCCGCGGGATGACGGGCGAACTCCTCGTAGTCCTTGATCGCCTCGGCGTACTTGCCCATCGCCTGCTTGATGATGCCCATTTCCAGCAGTGAAAGCTCCCACACGGGATTCAGCTTGTCCTTTGGCGTGTCCTTGGCGTTTTTCCCCTGCGTGTAGCAGGCTTCGTAGGCCTTGAGCGCATCGTCGAGGCGCTTGAGGTTTTTCAGGCAGAACCCATAGCGATAGTGCATCACACCGAAAGCCGGACCGAAGTCCTGATAGCCGCTCGGGCCGTACTCCTTCATGATCGTCTCCAGCGGCACGAGCGCCCCGGCCCAGTTTCCCTCCTCCATGAGGCTGCCAGCCTTTTCAAACAGCGTCTGGATGTTCAAATCCTCCTGCTGCGCGATGGCAGGCACTCCGAGCATCAACAGGCCCAGAGCTGCGACAAGAGAACTGCGAACCGAGAACATCATGGCTATTTCCCTTTCTCGAATCCTGAGAGTGTGATCGTGGTGATGCCCACCTTGGCCAGCGCGTTCATCAGGTCGATGAAACGCTGCTGCTTTGCCTCGTCGTCGGAGGTGACGATGACCAGCGGCTTTTTGTTGGTGGCGTCGGTGAGCTGCTTGTAGCGGTCCAGCTCCGACTCCATCTGGGCGTCATCGGCCATCACCTGGTCGGCGATCGTGACCTGTCCTGCGGCGGTGAGATTGATCTTCAGCGGGTCGATCTGGATGCTGCTGGCCTTGCCGCTGTCTGTGGGCATTTCCATGCTCAGGTCGGACTCACGCGGCTCCAGCGTCGAGGTGACGAGGAAGTAAATCAGCAACAGGAAGCTCACGTCGATGAGGGAGGAGATGTCCAGCCCTGGATCCTCCACCTGATCTGCTTCGTAGCGTTTCTTTCTGGCCATGCGTGTCTGGGGAAGATGCCGCTAGCCGGCGCTGGATTTTTTCGCCGATGGGAAGGCGCTGAAGATGATGGTGTTCACCCCGGCGTCACCGGAGGCTTTCACCGCCTGCTTGGAAAACTTCACGATGCTGCGCTTGTCGCCGCGCAGCAGCACCTTGGGCGTCACACCGGCGTCGATTTTTTCCTTCCGCTGCGTCACGTATTCGGTCACGGCGGCCATGTCCGGCAGAGGATCCTTGTTGTCCTTGCCAAAGGTGCCGTCGTCATAGACGTGAAGGACAATGCGGCCTGCGGCCTCCTCCGGCGGGCGGGCGTTGCCGGCCACTGGAAGTTGCACACGCGGGTCGATCTGGTTCGTCAGCATGCGCGAGCTGACCATGAAGAACAAGATGAGCTGGAACACCATGTCGATCATCGACGAGGAGTCCATCTTGCACTCCTCATCGACGCCCTGGATGCTGGACAGCTTTTTCTTCATCACCTGTATTTCGCGTGACTTGCCTTGGGATCAAAGGGCGATGCCTTCGGGGATCTTGGCGGCCTTCGCCTCGCCATGCGCGGAGGCCACGCAGGCGTCGAGCAGCTCGTTCGCGCTGGCCACCGTCTCGGCCACGAGGTCATTGAGCCGGTTTTTGAACATGTAGAACAGCGCGAGGCTCGGAATCGCCACGAACAGGCCGGCGAAGGTCGTCAGCAGCGCCACAGAGATGTCACCGGCGAGTTTGGATGGCTCCGCGCCCCCCGTCTGAGCCAGCACTTCGAATGCGCCCACCATGCCGACCACCGTTCCGAACAGACCGAGCATCGGCGAAATCTGCGCCAGCACGGAGAAATACCCGACCCACTTTTGGTAAGGCCGCACTTCAGCGCTGGCGAAGTCCGCCATCGCATTCTCCACATCTTCGCGGCCCAGCGTGTCACCCTTCGTCGCGTCAAAGTGCGGCAGCGCCACGGTCATCATGCGGCCCAGGAAGGTCGGGCTCTGCGACGCCACCTCAATGGCGCTGCGCACACGGCACTGATGCATCAGGTCCAGGAGTTGCATTTTCAATGCACGGGGAGTGAACCGGGCCTTCGTCAATGTCATGAGGCACAACACCGTGAAAGTCACCGCCAGCACCGAGCACAGTCCGAGCGGGGTCATCCACACGCCGCCATCCGCCACCCATTTCTGCCACCAGGACTTCGGAACCGGCGCCTCGCCTTCGGCGGCAGCTTGCGCGGCCTGCGCCAGAAGATCGGGTGTCACCACAAACAACAGCGCAAAGGCCAGGAGCATGAACAGCAGTCCGCGATGGCGTGAATTCAAATAGGAAGGCGAGGTGATCATGGCAAAGTCGGGATATCTGGAATTTCGGGCGCTATTTCAACGGGTCAGCTTGCATGGCGCAAGGCGGAAATGCCCTCGCGGGAAAAAACTTTCTGAAAGACGAGCCCATGAGGCGTCCCGCGGCTTGAATTCGCTCAAATGGACACGAATCATCCCTATTCCCGATGCTCCGCTCCCTCTCCGAACTCCCGCAACGCAAATCTCAAGGCCCCAAACTGGCCGTCCTGACCGCCTACGATTATCCCACGGGCCGCATGCTCGACGATGCGGGCGTCGATTTGATCCTCGTGGGGGATTCGCTCGGCATGGTGGTTCACGGACTGCCGGACACCACCGGCGTGACCATGGAGATGATGCTCATGCACACCGCCTCCGTCTGCCGCGGCGTGAAGCGCACACCCGTGATCGCCGACCTGCCCTTTGCAAGCTATCGCACACCCGAGGAGGCTGTTTTGAATGCAAAACGCCTCATGATCTGCGGTGCCTCCGCCGTGAAACTCGAAGGCGGCGTCTCCATGATCACCCAAGTCCGCGCCATCATCGACGCGGGCATCCCCTTCGTCGGCCACATCGGCATGCTGCCGCAAAGCGTGAAGGAAGAAGGCGGTTACAAGAAGAAGGGCAAAACGAACGAGCAAATCGAACGCCTGATCGCGGATGCACGTGCGTTGGATGAAGCCGGTGCCGTCGCGATGGTTTTGGAAAGCATCGTGCCCGATGTCGCCACGCAGATCACGGGACTCGTCCAAGCCGCCACGATTGGCATCGGCGCCGGATCAGGCACCGACGGACAGGTTTTGGTCACACCTGACCTGCTCGGCAGTTTCCCATGGTTCCGTCCACCGTTCGCCAAACCGCATGCGGATGTCGCGGGCGAAACACTGCGGGCCGTTCGCGAATACATCGCGGAAGTCCAGGCTCCGTGATCTTAACGATCCTGACGGATGTCCGGCGTCTCGAAGTCGGTGCCGTGCAGCTTTTCGGTCTCGTGGGGTGTCGTGAGCACCTTCCAGATGCACCACGAAAACAAAGAGACGACGATGCTCACGGAGAGCAGCATGACGATGAGGCCGGGAGTGGTCATGGGATGAAAGAGGTAAGAATCAGTCGTGCTTGTCCAGCCCCTGTTCGGCACGCGCAAAAGCCTTCGAGCGTGCGGACAGCAGGCAAAAGAAGAAAGCGACCACGATCACAAGCAACACGCTGAGCTGCGCGGCTTGGTTCGTTGCCACCGCCTTGCCATCCTTCGTTCCACCGATCAAATCGAGCACGTAGGACGACGCGGAACCAAAGTGCATCGAGTTCAGATCGAGGCCGAAGATGCTTGTCAGGACGGTCATGATGAAAATCGCCAGGAGGAAAACAGGGCATATCCATTTCATGATCACGCCAAAAAACGACGGAATGCGAATTGAGGCCCCGTGATGCGCCTCTTTGAAACCACGTTCAATGCCCCAGTGCCAGCCGAAGACAATGATCTGGATCGTGGCGAGGATGAAGATGAGGAAGGTGCCCACCCAGAAGTCCAGCGTGTCGAGCGCCTTCAAGCCGCTGGTGAAATACACCACGAAACCCGTGCCCAGCGTGGTCAGCAGACCCAGGATCGTCACGCTGACCTTGCGCCCCACGTTCATCGCCTCTTCCAAGAAGGCGATGCCCGGTTGCAGCATCGAGATCGAACTGGTGATCGCCGCCAGAAACAGCATGAAGAAGAACGCGCCGCCGAAAAACGCGCCGAACGGCATCTTTGCGAACACCAGCGGCAGCACCGTGAACCCAAGGCCAAACGTCCCCTGCCCCGCCACCGAGGCGAGCCCCAGAAACGTCACCGCCGCCGGCACGGTGATCAATCCGCCCAGCGCCACCTCGCAAAACTCGTTCGCGCTGCTCGCTGTAAGGCCGCTGAGCACCACATCATCACTTTTTTTCAGGTAGCTGGCATACACAATGATCACGCCAAAGCCGACCGAGAGGCTGAAGAAAATCTGCGCCGCGGCCGCCAGCCAGAGCAACGGGTTTTTGAGCTGCTGCCAAGGGCTGATCGTCACGAGTTTCAGCACTCCGCCGCTGGCCGCGACCTCCTTTTCCACCTCGGCGATGGGCGTCGCGCCCACGACTTCACGCACAAGTGTCTTTTCCCCCGGAGCGGGCTGCGTGCGCTCGACTTGCACCTTGCTGGGGTTCCACATGTAACCAAGTCCGTTTACCACGTTGTCATGCGGCTTCGCGGGATCAGGCGCGCCGAGCGTCATCACGCGCGCGAGCACCACGAGCGCCAGCACGATGAGCAGGGGCATGCCGAAGTTGCACATCTTCTCGATGCCACCAGACAGTCCACGATAAATCAGCCAGAAGTTGAACAAAAACACGATCACCAGCCACGGCAGTGCCGAACTCCAAGAAAATGCCAGCGCCGCCCCATCTCCCGCCTGCCCGCTGATGGCCTTGAACATCTCCACTGTCTGCTCGGTGGTTGTGAGATGAATCTGCCCGGTCCAGAACTTCACCGCATAGCCGAGGCACCAAGACTCGATGAACACGTAATACATGTAAATCACCACCGGCACGATCACACCGATGATGCCGACGTATTTGGCCCAGCGCTTGTTGAGGATCACCGCAAAGGCACCCGGAGCCGAATTGTAGCCCTTCCCGCCGGCAAAACGTCCCATCGCCCACTCCGCCCATCCAATCGGCAGGCCGATGATCAGGAACGAGATCGCATACGCCAGCATGAAGGCGCCGCCGCCGTATTGAGCCGCGAGACCGGGAAAGCGAAGGAAGTTGCCCAGTCCCACCGCGCTGCCTGCGACGGCCATGATGACTCCGAGACGTGATCCCCAGGCTTCTTTTTTCTGCGACATGGCGGCGAGGTTAGGCAAGTCGTCGCGAGGCGACAAGACTGTTGTTTGGGAAATTGTTGTGGCGTTTTCTGGAGAAGCAGAACTCGCACCATGCGGCGGTTTGTGCGATTTTCCGCCAAGTTCATGCCCGCCAGCCGACTGCCAGTCATCGCGTTTGTCTCCACCATCCTTGTGATGGCTGGAGCCATGACCTGGCTCGTGATTGAGTCGCTTCGTGCTCCCGCCGCTGAAGCCACGCCAGTCGCGATGCCGCTGAGCAAGGCGAAACCCGCCGCCAAAACGACGCCACAGCCCATCTCCGTGCCTGCACCGGTAGAATCCGCGCCCGACAGCAACGAAGCTCGCAAAGGACCGCAGGTGCAAACGCTCAACGTTCCCGGCTCGATTCCAAACGAGGCGTTGCTCACCTTCCGCACGCCGGAGGCGCTCGCCGCATTTCGTGATCGCGCGGCGTCGCTCGGACTCGAGGTGCTCGGCTACGACACCAAATTGCGCACAGCACGTGTTCGCTTCGGTGACACCAGCGAGCTTGAACGCGATCTGAACGCGCATGCCGGCGATTACACGAATGTCGGACCGAATTACCTCGTCAGCGTTCCTGGACTCCCCCCGCCGCAGGCACAAACCGACACCGCCAATGCTGGCGGAAGCGTTCCTTACCGCAGTCAGGGGCTTGACGCCATCGGCGCGGCTGCCAACCGCAGCGGCTGGGGACAGGGCGTCACGGTGGCCGTTGTCGATACCGGCATCACCACGCATCCTTCGCTGCAAAACGCGCAGATCACCCACATCGACCTCGTCAACGATGGCAGCACCATGAACGGACACGGCACTGCGATGGCATCGCTCATCGCGGGCAATGCGGACAATGTCGGTGGTGTCTCCCCCGCGGCCAAACTGCTCGACATCCGTGTCGCTGACACCAACGGCGACAGCAACACTGCGCTGCTTTCCAGCGGCATCGTCAAGGCCACCGATCTCGGTGCCCGCGTCATCAACATCAGCCTCGGCTCCAGCGGCACGTCGCCGATGCTGGAAGAGGCGGTGAATTACGCGCTGAGTCACAACGTTGTCATCGTCGCCGCGGCAGGAAACGAGCAGCAGTCAACCCTTTCCATGCCTGCAGGTCTTCCCGGCGTGCTCAGCGTCGGCGCGGTCGATGCCAATGGCACGCAGGCATGGTTTTCCAATTCAGGCAACAGTCTCACGCTTGTCGCTCCCGGCGTCGGAATTGTCTCCGGCTACGCGGACAACAGGCTCGTGATCGGCAGCGGCACTTCACAAGCAACCGCCATCACGACCGGTGTCGTCGCTTACCTTCTCGGTCGTGGCTACTACTCGCAAAACATCATCCCGCTCCTCACCCGCACTGCCGAGCCGCTGAACGCCCCGGCCACCGCAGTGGGAGCTGGCTTGATCCAGGTCACCAAATAGTTTGCCGTAAAAATATCCACCGCACCTGCCAGCGCTTGCCATCCGCGCAGGTTTCCACGTATATCCACCGGCCATGCAACTCCTGCCCCTTGTCACTTCCGGGAATGTTTGATTCATCGACGCCACCACCGCAACGACTTGCCCGGTGGACCAATGTCCTCAGCCTCATGGTGATCGGAATCGCAGCGGTCGTCATGACAGGGTGGATCTTCGATGTGGACACCCTCAAGCGGCTCGTGCCAGGCAGCGCCTTGATGAAGTTCAATTCGGCGCTCACTTTTTTTCTCGCTGGCTTGTCGCTGCGCGGCGCCGGCATCTGCCGCAGCCTGCCTTGCCGCCGCATGGGACAGCTCTGCGCCGGTCTCGTCATCCTCATTGGCATGCTGACTCTCGCCGAGTACCTTTCCGGTCGCGACCTCGCCATCGACAACCTCTTCGTTCAGGAACCTGCCGCGGTGGCAGGCAAATACTTACCGGGACGGATGTCGTCACAGACAGCCTTGGGCTTCGTGTTCTTCGGCATCGCGTATTTGCTTTCCGGTGCGGCAGGCTGGCGGAGGACGGTGTCCCGCGCCTTGCTGTGGTGCGTGGTGTTCCTCTCACTCGTCAGCCTGGTCGGGTACTTGTACAGCGCCCTGTTCCGCAGCGGTGTCAGCCAGATCATCGGCATGGCGATTCACACCTCCTTCGCATTCCTGCTGCTCTGCGCCGGCCTTTTTGGTGCCATGTATGAAAGCCAGCCGGCCCAAAGCCTCCTGCTCGGCGAAGGCCCGGGCGGAGTCATGGCGCGCCGATTGCTGCCAGTGGCCTTCCTGCTGCCACTGCTTCTAGGCTGGTTCAGGGTGGACGGCGTGAAGACTGGCATCTACGAAACGCCTGCGGGAGCAGCCTTCTTCATCGTTTGCACCATCACGTTTTTCACAGTGCTCGTCAGCATCACTGCGCGCAAGCTTCACCTCCTGGACAAAGACAGACGTGCCGCTGTTGACGCACGCGATCACACGATCGCAGAACTCAAGCAGGCGCTCGAAGAAGTCCGCACCTTGCGTGGCCTGCTCCCGATGTGCGCGTGGTGCAAAAAAGTGCGCAACGACCAGGGCTACTGGGATGACGTGGCGTCCTACATCATGGCCAATACTTCTGCCAATGTGTCCCACGGCATCTGCCCTGAGTGCGCCAAGGAGCATTTCCCGGCTGCGAAGCGCACCTGAGCAGCGTCAACACCACGCGGGAGCATGCGGCAGCTCATTCAGGTCACCGCCTTTTGACCTCCAAGCCGGCCTCGCAGCCATGTCACGGCACAAGCTAGTAGCATCGTGATCGCAAACCAGTCGCCGTATCGCGCATACAGCGTCACCTCACCCGCCTTCGGCACATTCACCTCACCAGGCAGGACACCTTCGACGAAAGACTTGTGCGTGTCGGGATCATCCAATCGCGAAGTCACGCGGCCGAAGGTGTCGATAAAGCAAGTCACGCCCGTGTTCGTCGCCCGCACCATCGGGCGGCGCAGTTCGATCGCCCGGAAGAGCGCGTTGGCCAGATGCACCTCCGTCTCGTTGCTTTGCAAGAACCAGCCGTCATTGCTGATGTTCACGATCATCTGCGGTGCCGGGCGCACAAATTTCCGCGCCAAGCGGCCCACGGTGTCCTCAAAACAGATGAGCGGGATGACTTGCACGTCGGGTTGGGTCAGGTGCAGTGGCTCGCTGCTCGTCCCTGCGGTGAAATCGCCCGGAATGACGCCGCGCAGCAGCGAGAACGGCGGATAGTCGCCCAACGGCAGGTATTCACCGAAGGGAACGAGATGCAGCTTGTGATACTCCTGCCGGTTGCGGAAGTGCTCGCGGAACAAGACTGCCGAAACATGTGCTTTCCCGTCGGGATCGTGCAACTCCGTGCCGGTGAGCAGGCTGAACTCGCCGGAGTGCAGCACTTCATCAAAGTAATGCTCATGCCAGCCTTCGGGCAGTTGCTGGAATTTGTCGTTCAGATTCACCGGGAGAGCGCTCTCCGGCCAGATGACGAAATCTGCCGGGCTTTTGCCATCACGCGCTGACGCATACATGTGGGTGAATTTGGCCAGCTTGTCGTAGATCTGCTCGGCCAGGCGCCCTGTCCACGCATCCACCTGCGCCACGTTCGGCTGCACGAGCACCGTGCGCACTTTGACACTGTCCACAGGCTTTGCGGTCAGTTTGAGGATGCCATAGCCTGCGGTCACCAGCATCAGGATCAAGGCCACCGTGAAATCCAGCCGCGTCTTGCACGTCCCTTCCCCGCGATACGCGAACATGAGCCGCGTGAGCGTGTTCCAGGCCGTGCAGGCCGCGAACACCGGCAGAAACGACAAACCCATCACGCCCACGACATCCGCCGCCTGAATCAGCACGAGATTGCGATGCAGCGCCACACCAAGGCCGTTCCAACCGAATCCAGTGAACACCGTCGTGCTGCGCAGCCATTCGCACGTCACCCAAGCCGCCGCGGCGAGAAACGCGCACTTCAGCGAATGCAGCATGCTGCCCTGCCACGTGTCCTTCGTCAGCGTCTTGATGCTTGGACGAGCAAAGCGATGCGTGAACCAGCCCCACAGGCCGAAATACACCGCGCAATACGCTGACAAGCCGATCACCGCCCCCCATCCCATCAACTCCGGCCCCCAGCCCACCCACGAGTCATCATACGCACCACCGATCACCCGCGACGAATGCCGCACCCACCACAGATTCGGCAGGAAGAACGCCAGCCCTGCCAGATACCCCGACTTGAATCCTGAAACCTTCTTCTCGGCAGAAGAGGCGGGCCAAAGCCATGCTAAAAGCGGGAACAACCACAGCCACACGACGAGATTCGAGTTCCAGCCGGGAAAGGCGAAGACGAGAAGACCTCCGCTCAAAAGCGGCAGCAATTTTGGAAGGAGACGATGGATCTTGGAGTCGGCCACGGGCGCGATGATGAAGCGCACACCTCCACGCACAACTGACAATCCATCGTGGCCGATTTCCCCCAAAAGATGTCAGCACATCAGCCTCGCCAAGCAGCGTTCGTTGGAGTGACAATCCCCACCACCAACCATGAAAGCCGTTCTCTTCGCCCTGCTCGCCGCCGTTTCGGCCCACGCCGCCTCCACCGGTCCCGTGCGAGTGCTTTACATCGACACGCCCGGTACCGACACCACGCCACTGCACAATGCCATGCGCGATCTCGGCCGTGAGGCGATCTGGTTTGATTACGCGAAAGAGAAAGTGGAGGCGGAATATGATCTCATCGTCAAACCCGGCGATGATTTGAGCCGCGATGCAATCCTCTCCAAACTCTCCGCCGAGCGCAAAGCCGCCTACGAGGCCTTTCTCGCCCAGCGCGAGCCTGAGAAGCGCGAGAAGCATCCGCAGGTGGCCAATTACGAGAAGCGTCCGGAGCCGCTGACTTTTCAGCATCCGTTTTCGGTCAAAGGCAGCATGGAGCGCACGCAGGTGCCCGCGGATTGCGAATTGAAGCTCTTCGCCGCGGAGCCGGACATCGCGAAGCCCATCGCGTTCGCGTGGGATGAACGCGGGCGCTGCTGGGTCGTCGAGACACGTGATTACCCCCACGGCATCAAAGAGAATGGCGAAGGCCAGGACAGCGTGAAAATCTGCGAGGACACCGATGGCGATGGCAAGGCGGACAAATTCACCGTCTTCGCCGACAAGCTCAATCTGCCCACCGGCATCGTTTTCGCCCGCAAAGGCATCATCGTGGCCGCGCCGCCGAAGTTCATTTACCTGGAAGACACCGATGGCGATGACAAGGCCGACAAGCGCGAGGTCATCATCGACTGCTGGGGCATCAAGGACACACATGCTCAGGCCAGCAGCCTGCATTACGGCTTCGACAACTGGATCTATGGCTGCGTCGGCTACAGCGGCATCGAAGGCTACGTCGGTGGCAAAAAACAGCAGTTCTCGATGGGAACGTATCGCTTCAAAGCCGATGGCAGCGCGATTGAGTTCCTGCATCAGTTCACCAACAACGCGTGGGGTCACGGCACCAACGACGCGGGCGATCAATTCGGCGGCACTGCGAATGGCGCGCCCCTTTTCTTCGGCGGCATCCCCGCCACCGCGTATCCCGAAGGCTCGCGCGGCATAACCGCGAAGAAGATCAACGTGGTGGACACCTGCCACACCATCACGCCAAACTTCCGCCAAGTGGACGTCTTCGGCGGCTACACGGCCGCTGCGGGCTCGAACTTCATCTACAGCGACGCGCTGCCTAAACGATTCCAAGGCAAGGCCATGGTCTGCGAACCGACGATGAAGGTCGTGTCGCTCATGGACGTGCAGGACGACGGCGCAGGCTACAAAGCACTTGATGCCTTCAACATCTACGCCAGCAGCGACGAGTGGAATAGCCCCGTGCATGCCGAAGTCGGCCCCGATGGCGCGGTGTGGGTGGCGGATTTCGAGAACTTCATCATCCAGCACAATCCGACCCCGAGCAAAGAACGCGGCGGCTTCGTCGGCACCACCGGTGTCGGTGGTGCGCATGAGAATGATCTGCGCGATCACAGCCGCGGGCGGATTTATCGGATTGTGGCGAAGGGAACGAAATCTACTGCTCCATTGATCTCTGAAGTCCAGCAACACCAGTTTCCAAATGTTCTCAATAATCCAAACCCGTTTTGGCAACTGACTGCACAGCGCATCATGGTTGATAAAGCTGGCAAGGACACATTCGATATCTATCACATAGACACCAGGCTTATTGACATCGTTAACTCCGGAGAACCGGCTGCTGGCATCCATGCCTTATGGACACTTCACGGCCTTGGCATCCTCGACGCCAAAACCCACCAAGCCGCTCTCATCTCCAAAGACGCCAAACTCCGCCGCAACGGCATTCGCGCTCTCGGCAGTGACAAAGCCGCGCAAGACCTCTTCTTCGGCTCCGGCGTCATCTCCGATCCGGATTTGCACACGCGCCTCGCCGCGTTTGTGAAGCTTGCGGACTTCCCCACGACACCGGAAATCCAGACGCTCGTCAAAAAGCTCGCCAGCGATCCTGTCGTCAAAAACGACGAATGGCTCGCCGAGGCTGCGAAGATGCTCGGGAAGAAGCACAAGGCGCTGAACTACCAGGAAGGTCCGAATTTGTTGCCGAACGCCGGTTTTGAAGAGCCCATCGCGCAAACGTGGAGGCACCGCGATTATGGCAACAGCCCTGGCAACAAAGGCGCGGAGTGGGGCATCGTCACCGACCCCAAAATGGTGCACAGCGGCAAGCAGGCCATGCGCTGCATCACGCGCGACGACGCGGACACAAGCTACTTCGCTGAAGTGTCACTGAAACCGAACACGGAATACCGCCTCAGTGCCTGGATCAAAACGCACGGCTTCAAGGGCAAGGCCAGCCTCAACGACCACATCGGCCGCGCCGAGACCTCACCGAAAATCAACCGGACGCAGGACTGGACCGAGGTGGAGGTTGTCTTCAACAGCAAGGACCGCACCAAGGCCAGCATCAACCTCCTCCATGTCGGCAAGGGCGATGTCTATTTCGACGACGTGAAGCTGTGCGAGATGATCGTGGAAGGCGATGACGATGCCTCGAAGCTCGTGGGCGATACAAAACGCGGCGAGAAGATCTTCTGGGAACATCCTGTGGCCGCGTGCAAGAACTGCCACATGCTCAAAGGCCAGGGCAGTGCCGTCGGCCCCGCCTTGGATGGCATCGCCAGCCGCAAAGACGCAGCCTACATCCTCGAAAGCCTCGTGAATCCGAACGCGAAGCTCGCCGAAGGCTATACCGCCACGCCGATCTCACCGATGCCGCCGATGAATCTCATCCTGAAGCCCCAGGAGTTTGCGGATGTGAAGGCGTTTATCATGAGCTTGAAATGAGGCGCTCCCTGTGGGCGTAATCTCGCCGTCCATGCGCTCCTCTTCCCCTCATCGCTGTTGCGGCCCGGTTTCTCGCCGGAGTTTTCTCAGCATGGGCTCGCTCGCGCTCACGGGCTGGTCGCTCAGCGACACTTTGCGTGCGGAAACGATCGCGAAGGCGGCGGGACGCAAACTGAAGGACAAGTCGGTGATCTTTGTCTGGCTGCCGGGCGGCATGTCGCAGCTCGAAAGCTATGACATGAAGCCGAACGCGCCGGTGGAATATCGCGGCGTGCTCAATCCGATCCGCACCAACGTCCCCGGCACGCATATCTGCGAACTGTTTCCGAAGCAGGCAAAGATCGCGGACAAGTTCAACATCATCCGCAGCGTGCATCACGAGTTCGCTGACCACGGCGGAGGGCACAAGCGTTTCATGACCGGCCGCCTGCCCGCACTGCCGGTGGGTTTTGTGAACGACGCGCCATCTGTGACATCGATCGTGCAGCGCAAGCTCCAGCGTGCAGGCGAGGCGATGCCCGTATGCGTGGCAGGCGTGGACCGCGGCCGCAGCGGCGTGGATGTGTTTTCGATGGGCTCGGCCTACCTCGGGCCGTCTGCCACGCCGTTCATGGTCGTGGGCGATCCAAGCGCGAAGGACTTCAAAGTCGAAAACATCGGCCTCACGCCCGACATGGAGGGCCGTCTCGACGACCGTATGCATCTGCTGAAGGGCATGGACAATCTGCGGCGTGAGATGGACCGCGGCGGGCTGATGGAGGCGATGGACAGCTTCAGCCAGCGTGCGTTTGGCATGCTCACGACGCCAAAAGTGCGGGAAGCATTCGATTTGAGCAAAGAGAGCGCCAGGACGCGTGAACGTTACGGCTACAGCACCTACGGCCAGCGCGGTTTGATGGCACGCCGCCTCGTGGAGGCTGGCTGCCGCTTTGTGACGATGGTGTGGGAGAACCCGTTCTCGACGCCGATTCCAAAAAGCTGCTGCTACAACTGGGACAGCCACGCGGTGAACTGCCACATGTATGATGACGCCCGTTGGCGCATGCCGGTTTACGATCAGGCCGCCTCCGCCTTGATTGAGGACATTCATCAACGCGGTCTCGACAAAGACGTGCTCGTCATCATCACCGGCGAATTTGGCCGCACGCCGAAGATCAACACGCAAATCGGCACGCAGACCGGCGTAAGCCAGCCGGGCCGCGATCACTGGCCGCAGTCGATGTCCTTCATTGTCTCCGGCGGCGGCATGCAGACCGGGCAGGTCATCGGAGCGACGAATCCGCGCGCGGAGTTCCCCATCGAGCGTCCGCTGAGTCCGAACGACCTGTGGGCCACGGTTTACCAGCATCTCGGCATCGACCCGAACGACACCTTCGACGACTTCCAAGGCCGTCCGATGCCGATTCTGCCGTTTGGCGAGCCGATTCGTGAATTGATGCCGCTGGCGTGAGTCGATTGGAGGCGTCCTGAAACTCATCGGCAACGTTAGATTGACCAGCAGGTGAGTCTGGTCTTGATAGCAGCAACTCCAGGCCGTCGCCTGAACGCAACCCACAACCTACCACCGCTATGGCACTCTCCGTTGGCTCGAAAGCCCCCAGTTTCACCCTCAAGTCGAAAAATGCTTCCGGCCTGTCCGATGTCACCATCCCGGCTGCTGGCAAGAATACCGTACTCCTTTTCTTCCCGCTCGCCTTCACGGGCGTCTGCACCCAGGAGATGTGCGACATCACCGCCGGTCTCGGTGCCTACAGCACTCTCAACGCCGACGTCATCGGCATCAGCGTGGACAGTCCCTTCGCACAGGAAGCCTGGGCGCAGAAGGAGAAGATCGGCATCACGCTGGTCAGCGACCTCAACAAAGAGGCCACCAAAGCCTACGATGTCCTTTTCCCGGGTCTCGCCGGTATCGGTGACACTTCCGCCCGCGCCGCGTTTGTCATCGACAAGAACGGCGTCGTGCAATACGCCGAGCAGACCGCCACGCCAAAGGATTTGCCGAACTTTGATGCCGTGAAGGCCAAGCTGGCATCGCTCGGCTGAGTCAGAGACAAGTTGCTGGCAAAGGAAAGGCGCGGGAACCATTTCCCGCGCCTTTCTTGTGATCTGACACTGGCACAGCCAGATCGGATGAGGAGTGCCCTCAACTCTTCGCAGCGGCAGGAGCCGCCTGCTGCGGATTGCCCTTCACCGGTGCGTAGTAATAGCTGGCGTAGTTGTAGTAGGTGTACTCTTTCAGGTTCGAGCTGGAGCGGTTGAGGATGACGCCGCCAATATTCACCTGACGTTCATAGAGGAGGTCAAGCGCCTTGCCAGTAAGACGCGCCATGGTGGAGGACATGCGGACGACAAACAGGACCGAGTCGAGCTTGGGCGCAAAACTGGCCGTGTCGTCTGCTACGAGCACTGGTGCGCTGTCGAAGATGACATAATCGTATTCCTCGGCCATCTCACGCAGCATCTCCTCGGCCGTCTTGGACAGCAACATTTCGGACGTCTGATCGAAGACATCGCCGCGGGCAAGCAGGTCGAGATTTCGAGTGCTTGTCTCCTGCACAGCATCACGCCAGTGCATTTTGCCACGCAGAGCTTCACTCAGACCAGGGGTCGCGGGCAGTTTGAACAATTCGCTGACGCCGCCGCGGCGAAGGTCGCAGTCTGCAAGAAGAACACGAGCGCCCGCCAGCGCCATGGTGACAGCCAGATTCGAAGTGACGGTAGTCTTGCCTTCGTTCGGGACCGCGCTGGTAACCAGAATCGTCTTTGGCGGACGTCCCTGCCAGTTCTTGAACAAGATCGAAGAACGGACATTCCGGAACGCCTCCGCGTAGAGGTGGCGGTCATCATTGGGCCGCAGCAACGCCACATCACCACGATTGCGCTGCTCTGGGACCTGCCCCAGGACGGATTCGCCGGGGAACAGCGCCTGGAATTCGCTGAAGGAGTTCATGCGGTCATCCAGACGGTCAAACAGCAGCAGAACGATGATGCCGGCGCCGACACCTGCGATCAGGCCAATAACGATGGGCATGACCCAGTCTTCAACATTCTCGGAGGCGGTGGTAGCCCGCTCCTGAATGGCCACGTAATCAGCCTGAGTGTTGAATGCAGTCTGGAACTGTTCCACTTTTTCAAACAGCTTTTCATAAGCCAGCCGTGCCGACTCGGCAGCCTTTTCGAGACGTTCGTGCTCGGCAATCTTGGCTCCAAGATCGAGAGCCTCTTTCTCTTTTTCAGCAATCTGGCGGCCCAGCACCTCCACCCGACGCGTAATGTCAGCCGTCTGGGAACGCATTTCTTGCTGAATCTGGTCGGCATACGACTGCAGCAGCGCTTTCTGCGTCGTGAGTTCCTCAACGATATCCTGCACCATCGGATGCTGCTCTTTGAATTGGAGGAGCAAGGAATCGAGTTTGGTCTTCAACTCGGTGGTTTTCGACTTGGTGCGCAGGTAGTCCTGCTCCGCCATGGTCATGCCAAAGCTTCCAGGCGATGTTTCGGACTTGATGCCCGATGATGGTTGAACCGGATCGCTAGCTTTGGGAGCCGAAGCCCCTGTCGCTGGAGTGGTTCCCGAATTGATGGTGCGTTCGCGAGCCTGCATGGCCGCATCCACATCCGCCAGGGCGAGTTTGAGTTCCTCCAAAGTGGTGCGCTGGGCCTCGCGCTGGGCCTGCAGGTTGTTCAAGAAAGTGGCAGCCGCATTGTTGCCATTTGTGATGGTGATGATGTTGTTGGCCTGCCTGAACTTCGTGAGGCGTTCGAGAGTTTCTTCCATCACCTTCTGCTTGTTTACCACCTCCTGGAGAAACTGCTGCAGCACCTTGCCGTGGGCCTGCTCACGGATGTTTTGCCGGAACGCAATGAATTCATCGAGGAGGGCATCGAGGAAGATTTTGGTGTACTTGGGCTCCGAACCAGTCGCCAGAATATTGAAGATCGCAGAACCCTTCGTCTGCGCGACGCGAATCTCAACGTCCGAGTCCTTCATGTCCGGATTCAGCGCACGAACCCGTTCCAAGGCGCGACGCTTCATCTCCGCGCTTTCGATCGTTTCGATGATGGTGCCGTAAAAGTCCTGCCTTTCTTCACGCCAACCCAACCCTTCATTGAGAACAATCTGGCCGCCTGCGACGAGTTTGGCCAAAGAACGGAACTCCTGAGGGCGTCCAGTGATGCGCAACGCCTGGACACAGACTCCAATGCTGGCTGTCAGCAGCAAAAACCACCACCGGCGACGGAGGAGAATCTTGTAACGCTGAAACTTTGCCGAAGCCTCATGAATACGGCTCAAGGTGCTCGACTGCGCCGGTCCGGGTAGGTTGAGAGTTTGTTCCATGCGGAAAGGAGGGATGTGGTGGGGAGGGGAGTTTTTTAGCCTCTAGGGTGATTAGAGGATCCACGGGGTGGTAGAATCGTTCAAAGCGGGCATTAAGCCATTGGATTTTTGGCCGCCCACGGCGTTCGATTTTGTTCCTGCCTAGAAATGATGGGTGGCGCAGCGAGTCACATGGAGGCAGGCTCCCGGTCATCTAGGTGTTAAAAATTGATGTTCAGCTCCTTTACAATGATCACATCGTCCTTACGCAAATAGATGTCCCGGTCCAAATCCCCCTGCTGCATGATAGCATCCACGTTGACCAGGATGTTTTTGTTCCCCTGAGGAGTTTTGCGCACGATTTTCACTTCTTTTTTGTTGGCAAACTGGGCAAAACCACCCGCCCGGAGGATGGCCTGGCTGATCGTGACGTCTTCATTGGTCGGCAGGTCATATTTGCCCTGTCTGAGCACAAAGCCAAAGACGACATAGAAATCCAATTCGATTTCATTAATCATGTCCCTCTCATTGATCTTGTCGATTGCTATCACCACCGTCGCACTCTTGAAGAAGTTTTTCTCCAGTTCGCGTTTGATCGTGTAAGCGAGTTCGCGACAGGTTTTCCCCCTGGCGCCGACCAAACCCACGTACGGAGCCTGCACCTCACCAGTCACTGCCACAATTTGTTGCAAGGGCTGCTGCCGATCTTCCAGAATGCGAATGCTGATGGTGTCACCGACGGAGATAGGGCGGTTATTGTCCAGCACATCCATGGAAGTGAGGACTGCCGCCCCAGCATTCACATTCCCAGATTGTCCGGTGGATTGACGCGCACTTCGAGACGACTCCGGAACACGGAAGCCTGGATCTTGCGCTCTCACCCCTACAAAAGTGACAAACAGAACAAGACCCGTTGATAGGAAAGTTTTCATAAGCAATTGAAACTATATTCTTCTCCGGGCAGCCATTTTGGCAAACCTCGTTGATTCAATGACCACCAAGGCGGGTTTCCGTTAGAAATTATAATTGAACCCAATGATCACACGAGATTGGGTCGAATTAATCGCGCCTGCACCGAGCGCATTGGTGAGGAAGTAGCGATACCCCAGATTCAAGCCGGCCTTGGCAGTAAGGATGTAATTGAGGTCAAGCGAGAACCCGTGTTGGTCGAAATCAGTTCCCGCAGCAGCCTGCGAGTCGAATCTGCCATAGTGGTAACCAGCCCCAAGGCGCAGTTTCGACGACAATTGATGTGTGTAGTAGAAATCAAGGCCCCATTGAGTAACATTGGACTGTGAGCCAGGGAAAGCTGGCGTGAAGAATGAAGGCTTTGCGTGCTCGTAATAGCCAGAGAGTGAAAAGCGACCGCCCTTCCATGCAATCATCGAGAGACCATAATTGACGAAATCAGATGTAACAAAGTTGGAGGCCAAGTTGATTGAGGACTCATGACCAATCGTCAGCGTGTGGCTGAAACGAGCATTAAGCTGGTTTGTGACGCTGAAATTATAATAGTAACCATTGAGGTCGGTCGTATCCCCTGGACCAAGAGGAGGCAGAACCGTGGGAGCGTCGAACTCGAAAATCTGAACACCACCAGACAGTTTGAACACGGTGGATTTGCCGAGGGGAACACTGACAAAGGCCCCCCAATTAAGCAAAGTAGCATCGTTCAAGGTTGGCTGATCATAGGCCAGGTAAGACACCCCGCCTTCGGTGCCTAAAATCCATGTCGCAAACGGACTAAATGTGAGCGATGCATGAATGGAATTGATGGTACGGTCAAACTGGTTGAAATTACTCCCCAAAGCATTCGAATAGGTGTTGGTGTAATTTAATGCCAACGCCCAAGCCGAATTAATCTGCCAGTTGGCGGCAATACCAAAGTCGTTCTGAAAGACACCGAAGCTATTGTTGGCGGTCGCATTGCCCGGGAATGCGTTGTTCACTGCAGGACGCACCGAAATACGATCATAAATGGTAATATAAACGGGACCGGCCTTGATGTCGAAAGCGAGCGTACTCCCCGGCAAGATGTTCAAAAGATAGCTGCCGTTGCCATATGCAGCAAATTCTGGGTGATTAAAATAGTGGTCCAATCCGATACCCGCTGTGATGCTCAACACATTATGCTGGGTCATCCGGTAGTTGGCATTGATGTTGAGCAGCGTACTGCTGATGAAGTCAGATACTGCAGGATTCGAGCGACGAACATTGCTGTTATACTCAAAACCTTGGTAAAGGCCAAGCCCGACATTCACAGGGCCCAGACGCATATTGCGCTTGCCTGACATGAACGGATCAGAAGTGTAGGTGGGCGCGAAATAGCTCAGCGGTTGGGAATACTGCCCTGAATAGCTTGTGTAATCTCCCACCGAACGAGCAGCAAATGCAGAACTGCCACTTCGGACTGAGGGCTGCGAGATATCGCGGTCAGACCTCAGCAACTGCTGTAGACTTTGATAGCCCTCCTGGTCTTCCTGGCTGACGTAAGCACCCTTCTCGTAATCATAGACAACATCACCACTCCTGGCCGCTTGAGCAGTTTTCTTCATCAAACTGGCACGCACACGAAAATCGTTGAAGAAGTTGCTGGTTTGAGAAGGCGAAATCCCAAACTGCGCCTTGGCATTTTGCGGCGTCAAACACACCACAGCCAAAACCATTAGTAAAGGAGCGGCAAAGGCAGAAACGAAACGGGAATGAGTGATCGGCATGGACGGGAGAGGTTGGGAAACACGCATTAAACCTCGATACAAGCAATTTTACCTTCTTTTGTCCATATCATTTTTTCCCCCTTTTTGCCACACGCCCGCCGTTCAATCTCAAGAATCTGCAGAACCATGAGACTGGCGGGCTTATCGAACCATCGGCGATTCCAAATCACTAGTCCTCATGCCATTTCTTCCACCTCCAAAATCCAGTTCCAACTGCACGTCTCGTGATGTTGCCGAATTCCAGTCCCGATGGATAGCGGCAGGGACATGAGCGTCAGGGTTCCAGACACCGCGGAGCCTAGCTAATAAGCGATGTAAAGAATTGGTTTTTCGTTGATTAGGCATAAGAACTCAAGGTTGATTTGGGGCAAATGTGGCAGATCATTAGCGTTCCAATGAACATGTTCAAATGAATTATTCAGGTTTATCGAGGTTCCATTTGCACGTGACGTCACTTGTTAACACAATTGAGTCAAAATCGGCAGAGCGGACCACCCACAAGCGAACCCAATCATGCCCAGCCTGTGCTGATTCTACCCCTAGCCGCCAGCCTGCAAGCCAATGACCCCGGCCTGACGGATTTCCCGTAGATTATCCAAACTCGCGAAGCCGATACCTGAGCGAGTTCACACCGGACTTACAGAACCACTGGCATGCGATTCAAGCGCGGCGGCGAAGATCACCTGCGTCGCCACTGCTTCGTCCACCGTGGCACATCCTGTTCTCCCATTCAGCTTTCCAGAGCGTTCCATCAAAAACGCCGCCCACATCTGCTGGATCACGTCGGGAAAACCAGGCTCGAAGATGCCGCCCGTAACCGTTTTGAAGGGCGTGCCAAAACCAAGATCTGTCTTCTTCCAGAACTGCTCCTTGCCGTTCTCAAACAACCACAACGTCTTCGGCTCCTTGGTGGTGTAGCGCACGCCGCCTTCGGTTCCTAACACCTCAAGGAACCAAGTGTTTGTCTCCCCCGGCGCTAGGCGCTTCATCTCAAGACGCAGCGGCACATCGTACCCGTCGATCTTCGTCCAGCAATGCAGCAGTGCGTTGTCCCAGGTGTCGCACGCCGCCATGCCCCCCTTCCCGTCCGGGCGCTGTGGAAAACCTTTCTGCAACTGCGCATACAATCGCTCCGGCCGCCAACCAAGACGCAGGGGAATGTGGCAGGCATGCATGCCCAGGTCACCCAGCACACCAATCTCTCCACAAGTGGCTGATTTGCGCTTCCAGTTGGCCGGTTTCGTGGCGTCCATGTCACTGCTGTGATGGAAGCCCGCCACCACTTCCAAAATGCGGCCCAGTTTGCCACTGGTCGCAGCCTGCATCACGCGCTGCGCTCCGGGCATGAACGGAAACTCCGAACTGCACCGCACAAAGCGCCCAGAATCCTTCGCCGCGGCGGCGATTCGCCGGGCTGAAGCTAGATCAATGCCGAAAGGCTTCTCCGCGAACAGATCCTTCCCAGCCGCCAGCACATCGCAGTAGATCTTCTCGTGCAGGTTATGCGGCACCGCCACATAGACCACCTGTACCGCCGGATTCGCCAGCAGTTCGTGATAGTCCCCGGTGATCTGCACACAGGAAGGGATGCGCCGGAACCAATTCCTCACGTCCTCCACCAAGTCCGCCACCGCCACTAGTTCTGGCATCACCTCCACATCCATCAAAGCGCACCAGCGCGCAAAAGCGCTCGCCATTTCCCGGCCCATGAGGCCGCCGCCAATAATACCGATACCGACTTTGTTCATAAGGTGATTCAGAACAAAACGTGGTTCACAGCCCCGCTGTGGCATTTTTCACAGCCAGTTCGTGCTCTGCGAGTTTCAAATCGGCCTCCACCATGATCTTCACCAACTCCTTGAATTTGACCTTGGGCTCCCAGCCCAGTTTCTGGCGTGCCTTGGCCGGATCACCGATGAGCAGGTCCACTTCAGCCGGACGCTCGTAGCGGGCGTCGTATTGGACGTGTTTTTCCCAATCCAGCCCCAGCAGACCAAACGTCTCCTGGACGAACTCCCTCACGCTGTGCGTCTCGTTCGTCGCGATCACGTAATCGTCCGGCTCGTCCTGCTGGAGCATCATCCACATCATCTCCACGTAGTCCTTGGCGTAGCCCCAATCGCGCTTTGCATCCATGTTCCCCAGGAAGATCGTGTCCTGCAGCCCCACTTTGATGCGCGTGGCTGCGCGGGTGATTTTGCGGGTGACGAAGGTTTCACCACGACGCGGCGACTCGTGATTGAAGAGAATCCCGCTGCTCGCGTGCAGACCGTAGCTCTCCCGGTAGTTCACCGTGAGCCAGTGACCGTAAACCTTCGCACAAGCATAAGGCGAACGCGGCCAGAAGGGCGTCGTCTCCGTCTGCGGCACCGCCTGCACCTTGCCGAACATTTCTGATGATGACGCTTGGTAGAAGCGCACCTGCCCCACAAGGCCCGTTTCGCGGATCGCTTCCAGAATGCGCTGGGTGCCAAGTCCAACGATGTCCCCGGTCGATTCCGGCACGTCAAAAGACACCCGCACATGGCTTTGCGCCCCCAGGTTGTAAACCTCGTCGGGCCTCAGTTCGTAAAGCAGCTTCACTAGCGCCACCGAGTCCATCAGATCGCCGTAATGCAGGTGCAAACGGTCTGCCGGCAGATGCGACTCGGGTTTGAAAAGATGTTCCAACCGCCCGGTGTTGAAGGAAGACGCCCGGCGGATGATCCCATGCACCTCGTATCCCTTCTCCAGCAACAACTCGGTGAGGTACGAGCCGTCTTGTCCTGTGATTCCGGTGATGAGCGCTTTCTTCATGGTCAAAAATCGAGCGCGGATGAGACAGTACCGCCTCCGCTTCCGCAAGGGGAAATATCAGTTGCGCCTTCCCGTCATCCCCCTACTCTGCGCGCCCCCATGAGAGCCGAACTCGTCGAACAAGCCGCGCAAATCATCAAAGACCCGCCCATCCTCATCAACATGGTGTCCAAGCGGGTCCGTCAAATCGCCCAAGGCCGTCCTCCGCTCGTCGAACGCCGTCCTGGCCTGCGCGAGGCCGATCTTGCCCTCCTCGAAATCATCCAGGGCAAAATCACCGCCCAGAATATCGACGGCAACTGATCCGGCAGTCAGTTCCTCCTTTCTCGTGGGTTCCATGCACCACATGGGACCCATTTTTCGTACGGCTCACCACAAAGTCACCCAACTGTGAACCGCGAACCTCGAGCTGCGAATCTCACCACCGAGATCGCCACCAACCGCAAGGCGCCCCGCGACTACCACATCCTCGAAAAATACGAGGCGGGCGTCGAACTGCGCGGCACCGAGGTCAAATCCATCCGCCTCGGCAAACTCAACATCTCCGATGCCTTCGCCCGCGTCGAGCGCGGCCAGGTCTGGCTCTACGGCTGCGACATCCAGCAGTACGACAAGGCCAGCCACGAAACCCACGAGCCGCGCCGCTCACGCCGCCTCCTGCTGCACAAGAACGAAATCATGAAGCTGCTCGCCGCCACGCAGCAAAAGGGCCTCGCGCTGCCAGTGCTGCGTGCCTACTGGAAAGGTCCGCGCATCAAGATCGAGTTCGGCGTCGGCAAAGGCAAACACAAGGGCGACCAGCGCCAGGATCTCAAAGAGAAGGCCGAAAACCGCGAAGCCGCCCGCGTTGTCGCCAGTTTCAACGAAAAGCACCGCCGCTGACGCGGCCCCGCCATGCTCTTCTGGAAGAATCTCGTCTTCACCATCGCCATTCCCGGCACGGTGGCGGTGGTGCTTCCGTTGTGGCTCGTCGCAGGCAAAGAACCTGGCTCCACGCTGGCGATCATCCTGGCCCTGCCGTTCCTGATCCTCGGAGCGGCGATTTACACCTGGTGCGTCTGGGACTTTGCAACTTTGGGTCGGGGCACGCCTCTTCCACTCGATGCCCCGAAAAAGCTCGTGGTTCGCGGCCTCTACCGCCACAGCCGGAACCCGATGTATGTCGGCGTCCTCTGCATCATTCTCGGCTGGCTGGTGATGTTCCAATCCCTCGTGCTGGCCGCGCATGCACTGGCCGTGTTCACGCTGTTTCAGCTTTTCATCACACTCTACGAAGAGCCGCATCTGCGTCACGTTTTCGGAGCGGAATACGAGGACTACTGCCGCAAGGCCGGACGCTGGTTGCCTCGTCACCAGTCTTCAGGCAGTTCATCAACCTGATCCGCCCCTACATGCTGTCGTTCACCATCAGCGCCGGAATTCTCTGGTTCCTGCTCGTGGCCTTCCACGAAGGTTCCAACTTCGAGGTTCAAGAGCAGCAGGCGATTCTCATCACACTGATAACATCTGTTGTCGGCTCCGTCGCGAGAGCCGTGCTTCCAAGCAATCTCCACATGCTCTCGCTGCTGCCGCAGATCATTGTACTTTATTTCGCCTTGGACAAAATCTGTGGTTACTCAACCCGCACGACGCTCAAGATCACGTGTTGGTTCCTTGGACTGCACCTGATCTTGAGCTTGATCATCTCGTTCTTCGTTTAATCTGCACGCCATGTCCACACTCGCACCCGCCGCCGTTTTGTATGAAGCGAAGAAACCTCTGAAGATCGAGGAGGTGCGTGTGCTGCCGCCGCAAAAAGGCGAGGTCACGGTGCGCATGAAGGCCGCGGGCGTGTGCCATAGCGATCTGCATGTGATGAAGGGCGACCTCTCCATGCCCGTGCCGATCATTCTCGGTCACGAAGGCAGCGGCGTCATCGAAGCCGTCGGCGAAGGCGTGACTTCAGTGGCCGTCGGCGATCACGTGATCCTCGTCTGGCGCGGCTCTTGCGGCAAATGCGAGTACTGCGAGAGCGGACGCCCCGCATTGTGTGACATGGGCACCGCGATGCGCTTCACCGGCCTCATGCCCGATGGCACGACGCGTTTTCAAAACGCTGCAGGCGAGAGCATCCGCCACTACGCGGGCGTCTCCGCCTTCTCCTCGCTCTCGACGATGCCGGAAGCCTCGGTGGTGAAGATTCCGGACGATTTCTCCTTCGAGAAAGCCGCGCTCATCGGTTGCGGTGTCATCACAGGTGTCGGCGCGGTTGAAAAGGCCGCCAAAGTGCACCTGGGCAGCACCGTGGCCGTGATCGGCTGCGGTGGCATCGGTTTGAATGCCGTGCAGGCCGCGCGCATGGCCGGAGCGCGGCAGATCATCGCTGTGGACAAATTCCCGCGCAAAGAAGCCGACGCACGACGCTTCGGCGCGACCGATTACGTCGATGTGAACGCGGGCGATCCCGTTCAGGCCATCAAAGACCTCACCGATGGCAAAGGCGTCGATTACGCCATCGAAGCCTACGGTTCCGGCAAAACCGCCGAACAGGCATTCGATGCCACCAAGAAGGGCGGCACCTGCGTCATGGTCGGCATCACCAGCGCGGCCGATCGCGCCTCCATCAACGTCAACCAGCTCGTCTATGCTGAGAAAACACTGCGCGGCAGCCTCTACGGCAGCACACAGCCCCGCAAAGACCTGCTGCTGCTCATCGGCATGCATCAATCCGGTCATCTCATGCTCGACGAACTCATCACCAAGCGCTATCCGCTCGAAGGCATCAACGAAGCCTACGACGCCCTCCAGCGCGGCGAGGTCGCCCGCAGCTTGATCGTGTTTGAGTAACAAGGAGAGGGGGACTCCGCCCCCGGACTGACGATGGGGGACAGAGTCCCCCACACCTTGAATCAGCCCCACAACGACTGCGGATACTCGCCTGCGTCGATGAGTGCGCGAATGCTGGCGACGACCTCGGCTTTGTCCTCGGGATAAGTCACACCGAACCATTTGCCAGTTGTTTCGAGCACACGCACCTCCGCCTTGCCGGCGTTGATAAGCGCATCGACTTCCGCGGGCACGTAGCACTCGGATTTGAGTTCGCTGCCACGTTTGGAGAGGAATTCGGTGAAAGCCTTGCGCAGTTGCGGGAAGATGTCCGGCGTGAAGCCGAAGAAGTTCATCGACACCACTTCATCACCGGTCAGCGGCACGTAAGCGCCCTCCACCTCGCGATTTTCCGCGCCGCTGCCGTGTTTGAAGATCTTCGTCATCTCGGTGACAGTCTTGAGCATGCCATGCGCATCGCGCGTGCACACACCGCGTGACACGCTGCCATGCTCCGAGAGCGTGTTCTTCAAATAGAAGCCCACCATCGACCAGTGGCTCTTCCCGTCATCCGGCCTCGGCTGCACGAGATCGGCGGCGATCTTCTTGTAAGCGTCCTGGCCGTAGAAGTCGTCGGCGTTGATCATGAGGAAGGGCTCGTTCACCACGTTCGCGGCGGAAAGCAGCGCGTGTGCTGTGCCCCAAGGCTTCGTGCGGCCTTCAGGCACCGAGAAACCTTCGGGCAGGTCGTTCAAATCCTGGAACGCATACTCCACCGCGATGCGTCCCTCGAACTTCGAGCCGATTTGCGTGCGGAACAACTCCTCGAAATCGCGGCGGATGACGAACACCACTTTGCCGAAGCCGGCGCGGATCGCGTCATACACCGAGTAATCGAGCACCACCTCTCCCGAAGGCCCCATCGCGTCGAGTTGTTTCAGGCCGCCATAACGGCTGCCCATGCCGGCAGCGAGGATGAGAAGAGTGGGTTTCATCAAGAATGCGTGGAGTGAGTGTGAACCCGCACCTTTTCGTGGGGCGGTGGAATGGTCAAGAAGTTCGCGGTTCTCCGTTCGCAGTTCCCGATTGTCCTGAAACCGCGAACGGAGAACTGCGAACTTGTGCTCTATCACCGCTTGGCTTACATCGAGAACACATGCATCCGGCCATTCCGAAACTCCTCCAGCTCCAGGAGCGCGACCAGCGCATCCGGCAGCTTCAAAAAGACCTCAAGGACATTCCGAATTTGCAGACGCGGGCCAAAACCCAACTGGCCGGCGACCAGGCTGCCGTCGAGGCCGCGAGCCATGCGGTGAAGGAGACCGAGGTGAAGATCAAAAGCATCCAGCTCGATGTGCAGACGCGCCAGACGACGATCAAACGCCTGCAGGATCAGCAGTTCGAGACGCGCAAGAACGATGAGTTCACCGCCCTCGGTCACGAGATCAAACGTTATCAGGCCGAGGTCACAAGCATGGAAGATGGCGAGCTTGAGCAGATGGAAGCCCTCGAAGCGGGCAAGGCAAAGCTCAAGGAAGCGCAGGCCAAACTGGCCGAAACGCAGAAACGCGTGAACGAGGAACTCAAAGCCCTCGACGAACGCTCGGAAGGCGTCAAAAAGCGCCTCGAAGAACTCACCGCCGAGCGCAAAGAACTCGCTGTCCCCGTCGAGGAGGAGATTCTCGACCTCTACACCCGCATGTTCCAAAAGAAGGGTGACTCCGCCGTCGTGCCGATGGAAAATGCCATGTGTGGCGGCTGCCACATGAAGGTCGTCGTCGGCGTCATCCAGTCGCTGAAGCAGTCCGAGACTATCACGCAGTGTGAAAGCTGCGGCCGCATTCTCTACATGGTGGAGTAAAAGCAGCGCGCGGGCCGGGATTGCACGCGCTACACCGTGACCCCGAGGGCCGCCAGCGTCTTGAGCACGATGGGCTCGCCGGGCTTGAGTTTTTCGCGTTCGTCAAACAGCACACGCGTGACCTTTTCATACCCTGGCAGCCTGCCGGTGCGGCGCTGGGCCAGGAGGCGGACGTAACGCACGGAGCGGTCGATGAGCTTGTTGTTGCTGGGCTTCACGTAAGTCATGAGGTTGTCGAGGTAGCGGCCCAGACGGCCCATGACGAGCGTGGAGTGGATGTTGATGAGCATCTTCAGCAGCAGATGCGCGTGAAACTCGTGCAATCCGCTCAAGTCCACGCGTTCTCGCAGTCCGTCGAACTCCCAGATCATCTCCCCCGCCCCGCCGTGAATGTGAAACAGCAGGTGCTCGGCGTTGTGCGTGCGTATTTGACGGAGCACGGGCAGTTGCGCGGAGAAATCATAACACGACAGAACTTCCGCGCCGGCGACCCGCCGCACGTCCGGCCATTCCAGCGTCCGCGGTTCACGGCGCAGAAGCGCCCTCCATGCCGAGCGCGCTCCAGGCTGGTCGGGCATGAGGAAATGGCACCAGGAGGCAGGCGCCGCTGGATCATCCTGCTTTTCAAACGGCGCGAGGCTGAATGTCGGCGCACGCTCGGTGGTGTCCGTGACGACAGTGATGCCGAAACGCGTGCTCTCATACAACACGAACGCCCCGCGTTCGTAGGCGGCGGCCTCGTGTTCGATGAACGGCACCATGAACTGCCCGTTGCAGTGCGTCACATGACGCAGCAGTTGCAGCACCTCCTCGGGTGCGTGCGCGGGATCACGTTGATGCATGAAGGCAAAACCAATCGCCGCCATGAGCACCGTGCTGGCCTGCATGCGCGTGCTGCCCGCCACTGCCATCGCTCCCACGGCGAGGTTCAATTTGTGAATCCGCGGATTCTCGATCACACGCTTCGAACGTGCTGCTGCCTTGATGAGCTGGTCATCGGGATTGCAATAGAGAAACCACGGCTGGTTCGTGGACAGTTCCGCCGCCCGCTCGGTGGCGCCAATGACAAACGGTGTCTCACCGCCCTCGGTCGAGGCGATGAGAAGATCGCCCCCGCCAAATCCCAGTTCCTCAAGCTGCCGCGCCCCATATTCGGGATGATCCTCAAAGTTTTCGATGGCTTTGATCAAGGCGAGGTCACCTCCGGCCATGAACGCGACCACGCGTTCCGGATCGGGGCACGGAAGCACCCCCATGCGGCAGAAAACCTCAATGCTGAGCGACAAGCGCCCGGTGGCGCCACATCCGCACAAAAAGACCCTTTTCCCTGCATCGAACGTTGCAGCCACCACACGGGCCAAATCCGCCAGGGGTGCCGACTTGGCCTGCATCTGCCGGATCGCATGCACATCCACCTGGTGCATGAGCTGGATGGCCTCCTCCATGTCGTCACGGGCCATCTGCGACAAGGACAGCGTGTACGGATGCTGCGACTCGGTGTCGAGGACGCCGAGCTGGTAGTCGGCGGCGACACGGAGGAATTCGTCAGCAGGTTTCATGCAAGGGTTTCGACTGGTGGAGGCCCGGAGATGTTCACCAGTCACGCTTTCACATCTTGCACGCCGCACGACACGTTCCACTATGCAGACAAAATCGCATGATGGAATTCGCTTTGTTCAGGCTGCCCGACGGGCGGGCGTGGCTGGGAGAAGGCCCCTTCACCGCGCAGGCTGCAGTGCCGGCGGGCGGAGGCGCCTTCTACATCAACGACTTTGATCTGAACGATCCCCAGCCTTGGAAGGTTCCATCAAAACTGCATTCAATCACCACAGAGAGCCTCGCAGGGGCCATCCACTTGAATGGCTCCAAAGCGCCGCGGATCACCTGGGCCAAGCCGGCCACGGAGTGGTTCAAAATGGCCTTCCGCCGGATTCGCCGTGAGGTTCTGGCCAAAAAGATCGAAAAGATGGTGCCTGTGCTCACCGAAACCGGCACCCTCGTCTCCGGCGATCCCAGACGCCTGCTCGACTCCGTGATGAACGCGCCGCAAAACATGTGGGGCTACGCTCACGTGACCCGGAACAGCGGCTTCCTCGGTGCGACCCCCGAACTGCTCTTCAAAGCACGGGGCAAGGCGCTCGAAACGATGGCGCTTGCTGGAACCGCGAAACCCGGCCAGCAGGAAGCCTTTCTGACGGATGTAAAAGAAATCGAGGAACACGAGATTGTCGTTCGCTACCTCACCGAACAGCTTCAATCGCTTGGAACGATCACCCGTGAACCTCGTTCGCTCTGCAAGACGGCAGGCCTGGTGCACTTCCAGTCGAAACTCACCGTGAAACTGCGCGAAAAGTCCGATCCTGCCCGGCTTGTGTCGTTGCTGCACCCCACGCCCGCCGTTGGCTGCCTGCCACGCAGTGACGAAGCCCTGGCGAAGCTGCGCGAGTATCGTCAGCAGTTGAACGTGCCCGGCTTTTTCGGATCCCCTTTCGGTTTCATCGAACCGGACGGCACTGCGCACATGATCGTGGCGATCCGCGGCATCTGCTGGCAGGGAGACACCATCAGCCTGCCTTCAGGCTGCGGCATCGTCGGCGGCAGCGCTTTTGACCACGAATGGCGCGAACTGCGGCTCAAACGCGAAGCCGTTCTGCGTCTGCTCACTCTCCAGTCATGACCCAGTCAGAACTTATTCAGCAAACACTGCAAACACTTGCCCACTTTGGTGTGCGCGAGGCATGCGTGGCCGCAGGCGCCCGCAATGCCCCGCTGATTTCCTCCTTGCTCACGAGCCGGGGCATCAAGGTGTGGAATTTCTTCGAGGAACGCGGCGCCGCGTTCTTTGCGCTTGGCCGCATCATGACGGACCGCAAACCGGTGGCTGTGCTCACGACTTCCGGCACGGCGGCCGCCGAACTGCTGCCAGCGGTGATCGAAGCCTGTTATCAAGCGCGTCCTCTTATCGTGGTCACGGCAGACCGTCCGAAAAGCTACCGCGGAAGCGGCGCGCCACAGGCGATCGAGCAGCCGGGCTTGTTCGGCGTTTATGCGCAAACGCTGGGCGACTGGGATGTCTCCGACGAAAACCTCGTGATGTACGAGACGGTCATGGATCGTCCGATGCACCTCAACGTTTGCCTCGATGAACCGCTGGAGACCAATGTTCCGGGTTTTGACTTTTCATCCGTGACCCCGCCGGCATCCAACGGCAGCGCCGAACCTTGTGCGTTGGAGTGCGATCTTGTCCTCGCCGCCGGACTGCATCCTGCCGAGGCTGTGGAAGTCGCGCCCATGCTGGCCCGAATGGGTGTGCCCATCGTCGCCGAGGCCACGGCCAACCTGCACGGATTTCGCGACTTGCAGTCACTTCTCATCAAGGGTGGAGACCGCGCGTTGCAATCCGCCAAGCCCCTTCACGTGCTGCGCCTGGGTGCCGTTCCCTCTTGGCGTTGGTGGCGGGATCTGGAATCACTGACTAAGATTCGTGTCACCAACATCACGCGCACCGGCTTCAGCGGCCTCGCACGGAAGGAAAATGTCGAGACACTGCCTTGGGAATGCCTCCGCGGCTCCGAGTTGTCATCGCCCGGGTCAACCTGCGGCATTCTGAATTTTGAGCCTGACCTGGAGAAGTTCGAACAGTCAGAGCCCGCATTGATGCGCAAATTAATCGATGTGATCCCGGCAAATTCGCGGGTGTTCTTGGGAAACAGCCTGCCGATTCGCGAAATGAACCTCGCATTGAAGTCGGCGCAGCCGGGCGTGACGTTCTTCGCAAACCGTGGCGCCAATGGCATCGACGGCGTCGTTTCCACCTTCCTGGGCGCGAGTGCCATGCGGCGCGACGAATGCTGGCTCATCATCGGTGATCTCAGCGCGCTTTACGATCTGGCCGCTCCATGGATCATCAATCAGATGGATCACCCGAAACTGCGAATCGTCGTGATCAACAACGGCGGCGGAAAAATCTTCTCACGCGTGAACAGCCTGCGTGCACTGTCAGAAAAGGCAATTGCCGTCATCGAAAACCGTCACGAGACCGGCTTTGAGCCGTGGGCGCAGCTCTGGGGCATGGAGTACGTCCAGACCGATGATGTGAACGACCTCGAAGATTTGCTGCCAATGCCCATGGTGATCGAAATCCGACCCGATCCGATGCAAACGGAGGCGTTTTGGAAGGACTGGCAGCGCCCCGTCATCAGGCCGCGATGAAGTCACGCATCGCCTCGATGATCACGACCACGGAGCAGGCTCCGGCATCGGGAAAGCCGATGCAGGCTTCGCCGAGCGTCTTCGCACGACCAAACTTCGCCACCATCGCCTTGCTGGCGTCCTTGCCGGCTATTGCGGCATCGGTGACGGCTTGCATGGCTTCGGGCAGAGATTGAGACGACACTTCGGCAGCCTTGGTTGCGGCAGGTTCCATCGCATCCACGCAGGTTTTGTCACCCACGGCAGCGCCGCCGCGTTGCTTCACGCCATCGACACCCGCTTTGAGGAAAGCAGCGAGTCCGGCGGCATCGAAAGCATCCTTGCCCGCGAGCGCCTTGCCGCCGTTGCGGAAGAACGTTCCGAAGATCGCTCCGCTCGCACCGCCCATGCTGCTCATCATCGCCATGCCGACGGTGGAGAAAGCCTTTTCGATGCTTTCGACTTCAGCAGCGTTGAGCTTTTCAATCGCGGCGGTCATGCCACGCTGCATGCCGAGACCGTGATCTCCGTCACCAAGGTTGCGATCCGCTTCGGACAGCATCGGCTCCGCGGCGATGATGCGTTCGCACGCAAGGATGAGCATGGCTTTGACTTCGTCTTTGGAGAGGCTGGCTTTTGACATGGGACCGCGATTCTTGGCATGCTGGCCTCGAAGTCAACCGGGAAGCCAGTCATGCCGCCGCGGCCCGCTGGTCGGCCCTGCGCAAGCGCTCGGCCATGCCCTTCATGACGTGGATGGCGAATAGAGGAGTCTCATCGACCATGAAGAGGAAGTGGTGGCGGTTCACAGGCAGCAGGGAGCAGTCCGTCTTTGCCACGGCGTCGGCGCTGCGGACTGTGTCGTCGATGAGGGACATCTCGCCGAAAAAACCGTCCGGGCCGATGGTTTCGACCACCTTGCCATTGATAAGAATGTCCACCTCCCCGCTTTGGACCACAAACATCTCCAGTGCCTCGTCACCCTTTTGAAAAATGGCGGTTCCTGCCGGACAGGAACGGATGTTGGCGGGATTTGAGAAGATTTGCGGCAGTTTCATGATGCTCTCGATTACAGCTTGGTGTAGCCCACGCTTTCACAGGGCATGTCCCAGAGTTTTTTCAGCTCCGCATCGAGCTTGGTGATGCTGAAGCTCACGCCGGCCATTTCCTGGCAGGTGACGATGTTATCAACGATGGTCTGGTGAATCTTGATGCCGCGCTTTTCGAGAATCGGTTTCGCGCCGCGCAGAAGAATGAGCAACTCCATCATGTGAGTGCTGCCGAGACTGTTGACGAAGAAGATGATCTCATCACCCGCGTTGAGCGCAAGATCGTCACCGAACAACAGATCAAGGATCTTGGCGGCGAGTTCGTCAGCGGTGCACATCGGGATCAGGCCCACGCCCTTTTCACCGTGAATGCCCATGCCGAGGCCGATCACATCGTCGGCGAGTTCAAACGTCGGCTTGCCGGTGGCGGGAATGCTGCCCGGTTTCGTCGAAACGCCGACGGTACGAGTGTGATCGACTGCCTTTTGGGCGATGCGGGCGAGTTCATCGAGTGAATCGACGGTGGCAGCGGCCGCACCTGCGATCTTCGTGATCGGCACGAGACCGGCGACGCCGCGGCGCTTGCCCTTTTCCGTCGGCGGAGAGGAGCAGACGTCGTCGTTGATGATGACGGTTTTCACGGTGATACCTTCCTCCGCAGCGAGTTCCGCGCCAATGTCGAAGTTCATCACGTCCCCGGCATAGTTGCCATAGAGATAGAGCACGCCTTTGCCACGATTCACGGCCTGCGTGGCTTCGAGAACGATGTCTGGCGGCGGTGCGGCGAAAATCTCACCCACAGCAGCGCCATCAGCCATGCCTTTGCCGATCAGGCCATGATAAATCGGCTCGTGACCAGCTCCACCACCCACCAGCAGCGCTGGAGCGTCCGGACGAAGATCATTCATCACAATCGACCGCGTGCCAACACGGCGGGCCTTGCCATCGTAGGCGAGCACGAGGCCTTCAAACAGCTCGTCGGCGCACTTGAGCGGATTGTTGATGATTTTCTTGGCGGGATTGGCGTTGCTCATGGTCAGGGCGTGTGGGTTGGAAAACGAGGCGTCAGTTTGGAGCGTGCGTCCGGACTGTCAAAGTGCGATTCACCGCCCTGTCATCGAACTCGCGGGCAGTTGGAACGCATTTTCGATGACGTGCACATGCGGCAGCTCGCCTTCGATGAGCACGATCTCGGCGATGTCGAAACGAAACTTGATGCGTGGATGACCGAGGAGACGCAGCCAGTCCTGCGCACCGCGTTGGATGAGGCGTTGCTTGTCGGGGCCGACGGCATCAGCCGGACGACCGAACGCGGTGCTGGTGCGTGTCTTGACCTCGATGAATGTGAGCACATCACGATGGCGGGCGATGATGTCCACCTCACCGCGATTGACTCCACGATAGTTGCGATGCAGCACACGACGGCCATGCAGCGAGAGCCAGCGCGCGGCAATGATCTCTCCCATGCTGCCAATCTCTGTGCGGTTCATGCACCGCCACGCGAGACGACGATGAAACGCACGCAGCGGCCACGCTCGCAACCAGAGCGCTGCTTCTCGAACCCGGACATTCCCTGTCACGCGCCGCCGCAGCCAGCGCCAGAGGGCCTTTGGACGGTGTCGGCGGCGCCTGCTGCTCATGACTCCGCAAAAACAAACTCCATCTGCGCCACCGGACTGAAACTACGCCGGTGCTGCGGACACGGACCGTGCTTTCGCAGTGCGGCGAGATGAGCGGGCGTGGGATAACCCTTGTGCACCTCAAATCCATACTCCGGGTGCTGTCCCGCCAGCGCGATCATCAACCGGTCCCGCGTGACCTTGGCGATGATGCTGGCAGCGGCGATGGAGAAACTGAGGCTGTCTCCTTTGACCAGGGCCACGTGATGCACGGGAAAGCGCTTCACCGGCCGGCCGTCGATCAGCGCGGCATCCGCCTTCGGTCGCAATGCCAGCACAGCACGCCGCATGCCTTCCCACGTGGCCTGCAGGATGTTGATGCGGTCGATTTCATCGGCCTCCACGCTCACACAGTGCCAGCGGATGCAGGTGTCGGAGGTGATCTCTTCATAAAGACGCTCGCGTTTCGACTCGGTGAGTTGCTTGGAGTCGTTCAACACAGGATGCGAGTAACCGTCCGGCAAAACGACCGCTGCCACGCAGACCGGTCCTGCCAGCGGCCCGCGCCCGGCCTCGTCAATGCCAGCGATGACACGAAATCCCTCCGCGCGCAGTGTGTTTTCATGGTCGAGCGTGGGCATGGCAACGACGTCGGGTCGGAACAGGCGCGGCTGGCTCAGGGCTTCACTTCGAAGGGAAGTGTGATCTTGGCAGGAGCGCCAGTCTCAGGCGCCTGCCAGCGCAACACCTCGGTGCCGGCCTGCTCGGGATCGTCTCCCAGCACGTACACCCGGAGTTGCAACGAAGCCTTCTCTCCCTCCGGCATAGTCACCGGCTTGATGTTCAGCGTGATCTCGTTGTGGCCGTTGACGAGTCCTCCAGTGATGATTTCCTGGCCCAGCCCGTCCTGCACCGCCGGATGGTCAAAGCCATTCATGATGATCGTCGTCTCGTAACCAAAGGATTGCAGCTTGTAGCCCGCCTTGTGGTCCGGCACCCGGCAAAGCGGCGGTGTCGGCGGCATGATGCCCGGCGGCGTGTACTCGGGCGTGTCGAGAAAATCGGGACGCTTGCCTGCCAGCAAGTCTTTGCGCACGTCCGGAGCATTACCCAGGCTGGTGATGCGGTTGCTGTCATATTTCCAGACTCCTCCCTCGCGGTAGAACTTCAGCTTCAGCAAATTGTCCTGCACCATCTCCTTGTCCTGGCCCAAATCCACTTTGCCAAAGTAAACCAAATGGGCGGTCAGCCCCACCGCCTGTGCTTCGAGCAATTTCAACCCATCAAGCGACGGTGGCGTGACATCTGAGGAAAATACCGCGTCGGGGAAACGCCGCCGCTCGCTGACGATCGAGTTGCGAATCATGATCTGCCGGTAGCGCGTGATGGAGGCGGCCCAGGCTTGCGGATCTTTGCGCACCATCGCATCGCGCCATTGCCGGTACGCATGCTCCAGGCTCCCCTGAAGGGCGGCATTGTCCTCCTGACCGCGCAGGACCGATGAAGGAGGGCAAAGAAGGAGACTTATAAGGAACAGGAGAAGAAGGCGCATGGCTCGGAAGGCCTCCAACCAAGTCCACGATTCCGCTGAAAACAACCCTGATCCCGCGAAACCCGGCGGAACTGGCTGTCTCGCGCCACAAAACCAGTCAAACGAACGCTTATTCGGGGATAAAACCATTTGCCGTTTTAGGGATTCTGGTAAACGTCAATTCCTCCCCCAGAAAAACATGGAGTCATTTAGCGAAGGCCTTCCCAAAACACCCCCGATCGACCGAAGCCGGGAGCTGTTGAAGACCGCTCGCGAAGAAGTTTATAAGAGCGTCGGTGGCGTGAATCTGTCCGCTTACATCTGGGAGCCGGAGATGGACAAGGCCCCTCCCTACCCAAAATCGGTGGCCGCGTTTTTCTTCAGCAGCGGTTGGGACAACGGCCAGGTGGCCCAGTTCGCACCGCATTGTGTCTATTTTGCCTCCCGCGGCATGACGACGATCTGCTTTGATTATCGTGTCAGTTCCCGTCATGGCACCGGACCGGTCGAGGCCATGGCCGATGCGCGCTCCGCCATCCGCTGGGTTCGCATGAATGCTGTCGAACTTGGCATCAACCCCGGGAAGATCGTCGGAGTTGGCGGTTCCGGCGGCGGACATGCCATTTGCTCCGCAGCCATGCTCAGTGGCTTCGATGATCCAGCGGATGCCATCGACTGCAGCCCGGCCCCGAACGCTGTTGTGCTTTTCAATCCGGTGCTGGACACCTACTCCAAGCACGCCTTCGGACGCGACCGCTGGCCGGACCAGGCCACGTGCAAGGCGGCCGACCTCATCCGCGGCATCAAGCCCGGCCTGCCTCCCATGCTCATCATGCATGGCACCGGCGACCGGGTGGTGCCCTCTGGCGGTTCGTATGACTTTGCCCGCAAATCGGCGAAGAAGAAGAATCTCTGCCGTTTGATCGAGTTTGAAGGCCAGGGGCACGGCTTCTTCAATTTCAACCTCTCCTTCGAGATGTACGAGGCCACTCTCATGGCCATGGACGAGTTCTTTGTCGAACTCGGCTTCCTCGAACCCGACCCCGAGGCGGGTCTGGGCAAGGTTGACTAGCCGTCAGGCCGATGATGCCAGCGGTGTGAAAAGCCGGATTGGCGCTGCTACTCCTTTCACCGTGGCAGCGCCGAGATCACGAAACGCCAGCTCATCCCCGATGATGTTTCGTGTTGTTTCCGAAACGATGATGTCCGAGTCAAGCTGCTTGGACAATTGCTCCAACCGGGCCGCAAGATTCACCGTCGAACCAATGGCGGTGTAGTCCTGCCTGTGGGACGCGCCCATGGTTCCGACCACCGCAGCGCCCGTATGAACACCAATCCCCATGCGCAACACGGGTATTCCCTGCACGCCATGCACGCGGTTGAGTTCTTCCAACCGGGCCATCATTTCCACGGCACACCCTACACCGCGCAATGCATGATCAGGCTGCGGCAACGGCGCGCCGAAGTAGATCATGAGGCCGTCCCCGAGATATTTGTCCAGTGTTCCACCGTGTTTGAAGACAACCGCCACCATCTCCTCAAAGTACGCGTTCAACAACGGCACGACTTGGGAGGCCGGCAATTGCTCCGACATCGCCGTGAAGCTGCGCAAATCCGTGAACAACACCGTGAGCATGCGGGACTCGCCGCCTGCGAGTTCTTCCTCAGAGTCGGTGATCTGCCGGGCCACTTCGGGTGAAAAGTAGCGCCCCAGTCTTTCCCGCCGTTCCTGCTCCACTGACAGTCGCTCCACCATCTCGATGCGAATCCGTTGCTGGTTTTGGCAGACAAAGTAGGCCAGGGAGAGCAGCACCAAGCCGCCTGCCATGCCCAGCAACGATTCGTGTGCATGGATTTGCAGCAGCAGCGTGAAGGCTGTCGCCAGGGCCCATGAGCCTGAAAGAACCCACCGCCCGAGTGAAAGCGCCGACATCATCAACTGGCAGACATAAGCCGCCAGCGTCCAGTTCGCGATGGCCCGGTCCCCGGGAAGCCCCGACATGCTGACCCACTGCACCACAAAGGCCATCGGCATGTCAAAAAAAGGCACTGCAAACACCGTCTTTTGCGCCGCACGATCGCTGGTCAGACCGAAGCGCCACAACATGACGGCCACACACGTCGCAATGATCAACCCAATCTCGACTCTCTCCCCCGCATCCGTCGCCGTGTATTGCGGCACGAACGTGTGGCAGACCAGCAATGCCGAAATGGTTGCCAGACGCAGCACGTTGATGAGGCGGACGTTCCTCACTCGGGCTTCGTTCAGGGCTCGGGAAACAAGATCCTTCATGAGGCGATGATTTCCCGCCGATTTAACCCTGCTTCCCCGCAAAACGCCAGCCCGCTGCTCGTTTGATGGCTTCCGCACTTTTTCTCGACAATTCCCCGCCCCCGCACGTTCTTTGCCGTCACCTTATGCACCAGCCTCTCGCCGCCCTTCTCATTGGACTTGTCCTGACCACCCACACTTCGGCTGCCGACTGGCCGCAGGATGCTTCAGACCTCAAGGCCGATCCTAAAGCACAGTTCGGCACACTCGAAAACGGCCTGCGCTATGTGATCCTGCCGCACGATGAGCCACCTGGCCGCGCAAGCATCCGCCTTTACATGGACGCTGGTTCACTGATGGAAGAGGACGACCAGCAAGGCATGGCGCACTTCCTGGAACACATGGCCTTCAATGGCTCGCGTCATTTCAAGGGCGGCGAGATGGTGGAATACTTCCAGCGCCTCGGCATGGGGTTCGGCGCGGACACCAACGCTCACACCTCCTTCAAGGAAACGGTGTACATGCTCGAACTGCCCAAGGTGGACCCCAAGTACATCGCCGAGGGCCTCCAGCTCTTTCGCGATGATCTCGACGGCATGCTGCTGAACGAAGCTGAGATCGACAAGGAGCGCGGCATCATTCTCAGCGAAAAGCTCAGCCGCGATTCCATCGAATACCGCACGCAGATTGCTGGCTACAAGTTTGCCATGCCGGAGTCCATCCTGCCGCATCGCATGCCCATCGGTGAAGAAGAAACCATCAAGTCGATGAAGCGCCAGCGCTTCGTGGATTTCTACCAGAAGTGGTACACTCCGAAGCGCGCCACCATCGTCGCCGTGGGTGATTTCAAAGATCCTGCCGCCGTCAAAGCGGAGATCGAAAAGCAGTTCGCCGATGCCAGGCCGCAGCATGATGACTCAAAGGACCCGAATCTTGGCAAAGTCTCGTCCGGTTACGGCATCATCGCCAAACTGCATACCGAGATGCAGGCCGAGGCGCTGACCATTTCCGTCGAAATCCCGCGCCCGGCGAAAAACAAGGCCGACAACACCGCCTCACGCCGCGAGAAGATGATCCGCGACCTCGCTGACATGATGATCAACCAGCGCCTCTCAAAGCTGGCAAAGGCGGAAGGCGCCCCATTCATTGGCGCAGAGAGCTACAGCTACGAATACCTTGAATTCGTCAAAGTGAACGGCATTCAGGCCCAGTGCGACCCGAAAAACTGGCAGGCCACCCTCACCTTGCTCGAAACGGAACTCCGGCGGGCCATCGAACACGGATTCAACGACGCCGAATTCGATGAAGCCAGGGCCACTGTTCTCAAAAGCGCCAAACTGCGCGCCGATCAGGCTGACAGCCGCAAGTCACGCGATCTCGCCAGCGGCCTCGTGAGTATTCTCGCCGCCAAAAAAGTGTTCACGCATCCGGCTGACGACCTCGCCCGCGTCTCCACGGTGCTCGCCGGTTTGAAAAAGGAAGACAGCCACGCCGCGCTCGTGGAGGATTGGAAAGGCACTGACACGCAGATCTTCCTCGGCGGCAATTTGAAGCTCGAAGGCGAGGCTGAGAAGCAGATCATCGACATCTTCAAGGCGAGCCGTGCCAAGCCCGTCGAAGCCCCCGCGAAGGAAGAAACCGCCGCCTTTGCCTACACGGACTTCGGCCCGGCAGGAAAAGTCGCCAAGCGAAGCGAGGCGAAGGATCTTGAGGTCACGCAAGCCGCCTTTGAAAACAACGTCCGCTTCAATCACAAGCGCACTGAGTTCGAAAAGGGAACCATCCGCGTGTTGATCAACGTTGGAGGCGGCAAACTCACCGTGCCAGCCAACAAGCCAGGCATCCTGCCTTTTGCGCAGAGCACCTTCCAACTCGGCGGCCTGGAAAAGCACGGGGTCGATGACATCCGTCGCATTTTCGCCAGCCGCACAGTCGGCAGCGACTTCAGCGTGGGGGATGAGGCTTTCCTTCTCGCCGGCCGCACCACTCCAGCAGACCTCGAAGCGCAGCTTCAACTACTCACCGCCTACCTCGTCGCCCCGGGCTATCGCGAGGAAGCAGCGCGCCAGTTTGAGAAAAACCTCGATCCGCTTTACACGCAGCTTCAACACACCGCTGAAGGCGTCATGAACGACAAGGTCGTCGCCTTCATGCACTCCGGCGACCATCGCTGGGTATTTCCGGCGAAGGACGAGTTGCAGAAGCGTACGCTGGCCGATCTGAAAGAGTGGCTCACACCTGCGCTCAAGGAAGGTTACCTCGAAGTCAGTGTGCTTGGAGACATCGACGCCGACACCGCGCTCAATGCCGTCGCAAAAACACTCGGCGCCCTGCCCAAACGTGCCGACAAGAAGCCGGCGTTTGAAAAAGAACGCGCCGTGGCCTTTCCGAAGCCCGAGGCAAGCACGGTCTTCCCGTTTGAAACCGAGATCCCGAAGGCCATCGCCTCCATCTACTGGCCCACCGCTGACATGAGCAACATCCAGCGCACACGCCGTCTCACCGTGCTCGGCTCCATCCTCGACGACCGCCTGCGCATCAAGGTGCGCGAGGAACTTGGCGACACTTACAGCCCCGCGTGCTACCACGTGGCCAGCGACACATTCACCGGCTACGGTTACATGACCGCCATGATCGAGTGCAAACCCGAGCTGGCCGACAAGCTGACCAAACTCGTCGTCGAAATCGGCGACAAGCTCTCGTCCGGCGAAATTTCCGATGACGAGTTCGACCGCGCCATCAAACCGATGCTCGCGCAACTCGAGCAAATGCGCCGCGACAACCGCTACTGGTCCATGAACGTCCTCCGCTGTTCCCAGGAGCATCCCGAACGCCTCGACTGGGCCCGCACCTTCGTCAGCGACTTCGCCAACATCAAAAAGGACGAGCTTTCCGCGCTGGCGAAGGAATACCTCGGCGCCAAACGCGCCGTCACCGCCGGCATCATTCCGCAGGAGAAGAAGTGATTTGTGAAACAGGCTGACAGCCTGTTTTTGATGCACTGCGCTGTCAGGCTGGCAGCCTGACTCACGGCAATCGCTGCTTCAACGCCCGCACCTCGCCGCTTACGTCGGTGGCGAGGAGAAACGCGGAGACGACCACGATTCGTTTCGCGCCTGCGGCCACGACTTCATCCAATCGTGCTGCATTGATGCCGCCGATGCAGAAAATCGGCAGCCAGACGCGGCGATGCACCTCCACGATGTCATTCAGTCCGATGGGCACATAGTCCGGTTTCGTTCCCGTCGCGTAGAGAGGCCCGAAACCGATGTAATCCGCGCCTTCCGCCTGCGCGTTCTCGGCCTGGGCCAAACTGTGTGTCGATTTGCCCACGAAACAGGACGGACCGACGACCGCACGGGCCCTTGCGACTGCATCATCGTCCTGGCCGACATGAACGCCCTCGCTGCCGACATTCGCGGCGACATCGAGATGATCGTTGATCACCAGCGGCACGCCATGATCGCGGGTGACCGGCAGCATAAGGCGCGCGAGGCGCTCCACCTCGCTCTTCACGATTTTTTTGGCGCGAAGCTGCAACACATCCACCCCACCCTCGCACAACGCCTGAGTCATGCGCCACACGTTCTCCGGCTCCACATAGCCGAGATCAACAATGCCATACAATCGCGCGTCCTGAATGGGTTTCATGCCTCATTGCATTGGCATTGGCAGCGTCTGGTGCAAGGACAGTTTCCTGTTGCCCCTCAGGACATGCGGCTTATGACAAACTCATGGCGGGAGACATCCACACGATGCCTCCCGTTTTCTTTCCGTTCGCAGATGCAGGGAAGGCCGTGAGAACCGGCCACAGTGGCGCTGCGGTATCGGGTCACAGACCTCCATTCGTGTGCAAACACGGAGCAAAGCCAATCGGGAGCAATCCTTGGTGAAGGCGGAGGCGAGGAGCGGCGCTCCGCGCATTTGAAATTTCAAATCTCAAATTTCAAATTTCAAATCGCGGCGCAGCCACGCAAACCCGGAGTCCGAACATCTCGCTGCGAACATGTCATCCAGCCCGCCAAGTAGCGGTGCGCGGATGATTTCATCGAACCAATGAAAACCCAAAACACATGTTCATCCACATCCCCCGTGGCCGCGCCCTCACGCTCCCGGCCCTCTTGTTCGGCTTCCTCCTTCAACTCAACGCCGAACCGCCCAAATCAAAGGCCCTGCCAGAACGCGTCATCACCGCGACCAAGACCGAAACTGAGCGCTGGCGCACCGCCAGCAGCGTGACGGTCATCGACCGCAAAAAAATCGACGAGCAGCAGCTCAAGATGGTGCCAGATGCCCTCAGGCAGGTTCCGGGCCTGGTGATCGCCGACCGCGGCACTCCAGGATCCACCAACGGCATCTTCCTCCGCGGCACCAACAGCGACCAGACACTTGTCGTGATCGACGGACGGCCCGTGCCCGCCAACCTCGCCGGCCTCTACAACATCGAGACCATGACGCTCGACAATGTGGAGCGTATCGAGGTGCTGCGCGGTCCCGCAGCCAGCCTTTACGGCGGCAAAACGCTCGGCGGCGTGATCAACATCATCACCCGCAGCGGGCGCGGCTTGGAGAAGCCTCAAACCACGCTTTCGTGGGAAGGCGGCAGCTACGGCTGGTCACGCGAGGGATTGGGCACCCGCGGATCCGCTGGCATCTATGACTGGAGCCTGGAGCTGAGCCGCACCGACACGCAAGGCTACCGCATCAACAGCCAGATGCAGTTGAACAATGCTGCTGCGAAGTTTGGCGCACAACTCGCCAACACGCTGCGTTTCGATCTCGATCTGCGTTATTACAACGCCGACGTCGGAGATCCCTTCAACGCCACGGGTTTTGGAGCCAACGATCCCGACAATCATGTGCTCACCGAGTTCTGGAGCATCTCCCCCCGCCTCGTGTGGGAAACGACCGACCGGTGGACGCAAACATTGACGTATCAGTTCGGCAACTTCCGGCAAGCAGCCACCGGCTACAACTTCGGCGGCGGTAACAACCGCATCACCTCACGAAGTCACTTCTGGGAGTATCAGAGTGTTTTCAAAGCCACTGACTGGTGGACCATCACCGCAGGCGCCTGGCTGCAGGATCTCGGCTACTCGCGCTACAACAATGATGCGCCCGGTCTCTTCAATCCTGGCGGCAATTCCTACGACGTGGATCAGGCGGAAACGAACTGGGCCGTTTTCCTGCAATCGCAGGCGGAAATCCTTCCCGGCTGGAACGTGCTCGGCGGCATCCGCCACGATGAATACTCCGATTTCGGCGATGCCACCACCTGGCGTGCCGGCACGAGCTGGCGCATGCCATGGACGCAAACCGTGCTGCATGCCAACTATGGCACCGCCTTTGCCCCTGCGAGTCCGCAGAACCGTGAGGCGGCGCTGTTCGGCAATCCTGCTTTCAACAATCCCGAACGGAGCAAAGGCTTCGAGTTCGGCATCGAACAGCCGTTTGCAAACAACAAGGCCACAGTCAGCCTCACGTATTTCCGCAACAACATCCGCAACCTCATCGTGTTCGATCCCAACCTGTTCCTGCTCCAGCAGATCAATCAGGCGCGCACCCAGGGGCTCGAAGCCGCCTTCAACTGGCAGCCGTGCGACAGCTTCGGCTTCAGCGCACAATACACCTATCTCGACGCCGATGACCTCACCGCGGGCACGCGCCTCGTGCGCAGGCCGCGCCACACCATTTCCGGTGACGTGTGGGTCAAACCAGTTCCAAAGTTTCGTATCGGATTGGGAGCACTCTATATCATCGACCGCGAGGACGGTTTTGGCGCCGCCCAACGCGACGTCGAGGACTACCTGCGCCTGCGCCTGACCGCGAGCTACAACGTCTGCGACCACCTGGACATCTTCGCTCGCGTCGAGAATCTCCTCGGCGAACGCTACTCCGAGGTGCTGGGCTTTCCCGCCATGCGCACCGGAGCCTACGCTGGATTCCGGCTGCGTTTTTGACGACGCATGCTAACGAATGTGCGTGAGCCGCCGTCCGTCACGCCCTGAATCCCCTGCCGCGCTGCGCGAGCGCTTCATCCGCCGCGTCAGCGCGAGCAGTCCGTTCTACCGGTTGTTCGATCACCTGCCTGACCTCGCCTTCTTCGCGAAAGATCGTGAGTTTCGCTTCATGTGTGCGAGCCGCCGCTTCATGGATCGCTTTGGCATCTCCGACGAGTCCGGCATCGTCGGCAAAAACGACTTCGATCTCTTCCCTGCACGTCTCGCCGAGAATTTCCGTCGCGATGACGAGGAGGTGCTCGCCAGTGGCAAACCGAAGCTGAACATCGTCGAACTCTTCTTCACCGACCAGGGCATCCCGGACTGGTTCGTCACCAACAAACTGCCTCTCTTCGACGCAAAAGGCCGCGTCATCGGCATCATGGGAAGCGTGCAGACCTTTGAGGGCAAGAAGCAGGTGCTTCAGCCTTATTTGCAGATCGACCGCGCCCTCGCCTACATCCGCGAGCACTTCCGCACCGGCGTCTCCATCACCGAACTCGCGCAGATCGTGCATCTCTCGCCACGGCAGTTGCATCGCAAGTTTGTCGAGACCTTCGGCGCCAGCCCGCAGGCCTTCATCATGAAACTGCGCATCCAGGCGGCCTGCGAGGCGCTGCAAATGGAAGGCGCGCAAATCGCCGATGTGTCACGTGATCTCGGTTTCTGCGACCAGAGCGCATTCACCCACCACTTTCACCGCCACATCGGCCTCACTCCCTTGAAGTACCTCCAGCAGTTTCGCTTGAGGCGTGCTTAGCTGGGAGCGCGGCATTCCAATGCCGCGTGCGGGTCAAAAATCCGGTTGCCGCAGCCATCAAGTCCGGTTACAGACTGCGCCCGCGATCTTCGCGCGCTTAGCTCAGCGGTAGAGCACTGCCTTCACACGGCAGGGGTCGCAGGTTCGAACCCTGCAGCGCGCACCATCAGTCATCGACTCCTGGCAGGCCGGACCGGCTTGAACTTGGCCAGCAGCATCTTGAATTCGTCGAAAAGGCCCACGCTGCTGCCGTAACGGCCTGTGGCATACAATTCAGCCAGCGGTTTGATTTGCGCGGCCAGATCAGGACGTGATATCGCAACGCGCTCCGCAAACGCCAGCGGCCCTTCGCTGACAGCACGAGGTGGCACGCCGGCTTTGACCAGCCGCTGGCAGGCGCGCTGCCATGCGCGCATCCACGGATCGGAATGTCGCGCGGGGCGGCGCAGCCACCAGGAAATCCCCACGGTGGCCACGAACACCGCGGCGCCGCTGATGAGGAGCAACATGAGCTTGCTCTGGGCCAAGCCCAGCCGTCCCAGCAGGTCGCGCTGGGTGTCTTGATTGTAGTCGATCACGCGGTCCTGCCACGCGTAGTTGAGGCTGTCCCAGAACAAGCGCACGCGCTGCGTGGTGCGCCACCACAGGCTGCTCCGCTGGCGTTCGGCGGCCTCGGCGCCACCAGCCAGCCAGGCACCGAGGTCGATGTTCAGCCGCTCTGGAGCCAGCGCCGCCGTGGGGTCGATCTGATACCAGCCGTAGCGTTCCAACCAGACTTCAGTCCAGGCATGCACATCGCTCTGCTTGACGATGAGGTAGCCTCCGTTGTGTTCGGAAAACTCGCCGCCGAGATAACCGATCACCAGACGCGTGGGCACACCAGCCATGCGCATGAGGGTGCCAAAGCCTGCGCTGAAATGCTCGCAGAAGCCGGAACGCCGGTTGAGAAGGAAATCCTCAAGCCCGCCAGGACCTGCATACTCACCCGGCTCCAGCGTGTAAGTGAAACCCTGCGTGCGGAGGTAGTTGCGAGCCAGGTTCACGATCTGCTCGTCATTTTGCGCCACCGTCTCCCACGTCTCGACGAGGCGCTGAAGGCGCGGCGAAACATTTTCAGGCAACTGCAGCGCCGCCTCACGATGTTTGTCCGACAGCTCGCGAAATTGCGGCAGTTCGAAACGCGAAATCACCTCGATGCGCTCCGCGCTGCGCACTGGCACAGGAGACACGAGCGTTTGATCGAACTCAGGAAACAAGCGCATGCCGCGGCAACTGGCGCTCACCGGCCGCTCGAGCGCTGGAATCCATTTGCGTCCGTGCGGCTCGAGATCAATCCACTGGCGCACATCCCCGGGCTGCTGTTTCGAGGAGAAAACGGGCCGGTAGTCCAAGGCATCACCTTTGGTCCAGCGCAGGCCGTCGCAATGCCACAACGTCAGGCAGCGCCAGTAGCGATTGGCGGTTGGCGGCGGCTCGCCATCTGGAAAACGCACGCGAAAGGCCACATCATCGCTCAAGGCCACTCCGGTGAGGCTGCCGGGATCGAGCGTGTCGTCGATGCCTGTCTCGCCAAACCGGCTCCGGCCTAATGGATTGCCAAGATCCAAGATTCCGCGCGGAAACACGAAAAACAATGCCAGCGCCACCGGCAGCGCCTGCGCAAACAACGTCGCGGTCACGCGTGCTGGTTCACGCATTCCAGGCACGCTGCGGCGGAAGCGCACCATGCACGCGGCGATGAGCAGAAACATCCCGATCACCCACACGGACCGGAAGAGGTGATTTTCCAGCAAGATGATGCAGAAGGCCAGGAACCAGCCGATCAAGCCCAATATCTGAAACTCACGCGGCGTGCGGCTTTCCAGCACCTTCGTCCCCGCCAGCACGAGCAGCAGCGCAATGCCCGGCTCCATGCCCTGCAGCTCACCGTAATCGAAATAGACCAGGGCGATGCCTCCGACCATCACGAGCGCACGAAACGCGACATGCGGCACTCCCATCCGCAGGACGCCACGCCACAGCAGGCACAACGCGCAGACCCAAAGACCGGAATTGGCGATGTAGCCGTGCAACGGCCAGATCGCCAGCAGCAGCGCCACGCTCAGAAACAGCAGCGGTTTCGCTGGCAGATACGAGGACCGCTCAAAACTGACATCACTGACACCCTGGCTGTCTTTGAGATCACTCGAAACCATGCCCGCCTCATCCGTCGCCATCTGTGTGGCAAGCGCGTCGAGACAACGCCGATGGTGGGAGGGACCGAGGCCGCCACGAATCGTCAATCCCGGCAGGCGCAGCTCGTAAGGCCGGTTTTCGCCTTCACAGATTTCCATCCAGCGCGCGATTTGCGAGGCGCGTGCCGCGTCCTCAAGCCGCAGCGCATTCCAATCGAGCACCACCACGCCCTGCGCACCTGCGCTCCAGCCTTTCACCATCAGCGGACCGCCGCGGGCGATGGCACGCCAGTCGATGTGGCGCGGAGAATCACCCGCGCGCCATTCGCGCAGGCCCGCAAAATCATCACCACCGGTGCTTTGCGCCTGCGATGATGAAACGCTCACCGCATCGCCATGCCGCGAAGCATCCGGCAGCGGCAGTGGAAGATCTCCCGCAGGCTTCGGATGCACACGACGCATCCAGGAGGTCTGCAGAACGCTTTCCGCAGTGAACAAACCCAGCGGATACACGCTGCGAACACGAATCGTCACCGCGCCGCCCGTGGTGTGAACCGGTGGCGGCAAATTCACCGCCACCGCGCCGCCAGCAGGCACGCGTTCGACAAACACGGGCTTTTCCGCACCGATGACGATCACCTCCAGACCACAGGGCGAGACTGCACCATTCGCCCGCAGCTCGACGGGGATTTGTTTCGCGACATCCTGCGCCACCGGGCGTGCGCCAACGATGCGCACGCCCAGGCCGCGCAAATTTGCCCGCGCATGCAGCCAGGAAAGCGCGCCCATCGCCGCGGTGAGCAGCGCAATGAGATGAGCCGCGCCGTTGGATTGCGCCTCCGCCGCATACCACATCCCGCCCACGATGGCTGCAAGTGCCAGCGTGTGCCGGTTCCAGCGGATGCGCGTTTTCATCACTTCATGGCAATGGCGTTTCCGCGATGAGCTGTTTGGCGAAATCAACGCCGCCCATGCCGTCCATCGCATGCTCCAGACGGTGTCCCATCACCGGAACAGCCACCGCTTGAATGTCCTCGGGCAAAACCATCGGGCGACCGGCGAGCAGAGCCCATGCACGCGAAGCGGCGAGCACCGCAAGCCCCGCCCGCGGCGAGAGCCCATGACCTTGCACGCGGCTGGCGGCGAGAAGATCCTGCAGATAATCCAGCAATGCTGGCGCAGCGTGCACCGCACGCGTCCAGCCCTGCAACTGCTGCAGTTCGATGATGGTCATCGCGGGTTCCATCGCACGCAACAGCTCGCGCCGTTCCACACCTTCAAGCAAGTGACGCTCAGCAACGCGATCCGGCACGCCAAGCGCCAGCCGCATCAGAAAACGGTCCAACTGCGACTCGGGCAGCATGAACGTACCGATCTGCGTTGACGGATTCTGCGTGGCGATGACGAAAAACGGTTCTGGCAGAGGATGCGTGGCTCCATCGGCAGTCACCCTGCCCTCCTCCATCGCCTCCAGCAGCGCGGACTGCGTCTTGGGTGTCGCGCGATTGATTTCATCCGCCAGCAAAACCTGGGTGAAGACCGGTCCGCGATGAAAATGAAACGTGCCGCTGTCACGATCATAGATCGATGCGCCCAGAATGTCCGCGGGCAGCAGGTCACTGGTGAATTGCACGCGGCGGAATCCCAGACCGAGCGCCTGTGCCAGCGCCTGCGAAAGCATTGTCTTGCCGACCCCCGGCTGGTCTTCAAACAACAAGTGACCACGTGCCAGCAGACACGTCACCGCCAGCCGGACCACATCCTCCTTGCCCAGGATGATCTGCGAGACGCGCTGGATGATCGTTTCGATCTGTTGCGCGGCCGTTTTGGCGGTGGCGGCTGGCAGCATGGCGTCGGTAGAGGCATGGGGTACGCGTGAGGACATTGGTTGTCACAAATGTCGCCCATAGGATGCTCGGAAAGCAAGCCTGCTTTCGCCTATGGAACCGAAGAAATGACGAAACCTGACGACGAATGCCAGACTTCCTTCAGCATTCTGATTTCGCCACTTATCATTCCCGGCGCAACCGGGTCAGATCTGCTGGAGCTTGTTGCGCTCGTTGGGCGTCCGGCACACGGGGCAGATCGTGACAGCAATCTTGCGCTTGGGTTCACAGGCGTACGCCGTGCCACAGATGCGGCATTGGATGGCGATTCGACGACGATACACTTCGCGTCTGCGATCGCGCCAGAAGCTGTGAAACCACAGAGCGCATACAATCGTGACCCCCACGGCCATGAACAGGATGATCAGGCTGCTGAGCTGGATTGGGATCATGGCGTTTGAGCCTCCCACCGGAACGAAATGTCACCCCACTCGATGCGCCGCACCTCGGAGGGCCGGAACCGCAGGGCGTTGACCGCCGCCTGCAACTGCCCCATCACCACCACATCATCCACGCTTGATAAAGGCAACGCAGTGATGACCTGCCCCTCCGCACCCACCGCCACCCGAAACTGCACACGCGTGGGCTGCGTGAGCGCGATGCCAGCCAGTTCCACGTTTTCTGCACCACGTTTGGCCAGGGACGTGCTCATCACGGCGCGCAGCGTTGCGGGCGGGGCCTCCGCAACCGGCTCGATGGCACGCCGCGGCACAGGTGGCAGCACATCGCTGCCAGGCTCGAACAAGCCCGGCCGCCGTATCGCATCTGCTGCAGACGCCAGTTCGCGCAGTTTGAGCTCGTGGCCTTCGAACGACGGGTGAAACGCCAGAAGACCGCCAGTCAGCGGCACAAAATCCTCTGCTTCACCCAACAACGCGAAACTGCGGTCCTGGGCGCGATGAATCAGCGCCAGCGCCGCCGGGTCCGCCGGATCGAGCGCAATCACATGCTGCGGCGTCGAGGGCACACGCTGCGCCACAGGATGCACGATGCGGAAAATGAAGAAGAATCCTGCCATCGCCCCCATGAGCACAGCCAGCGCCACGACCAGATGCCATGTCGAATGATCACGTGCGTTCCACGCGAAGATCAGCGGCTCGTGCGTGTGCGGTCTGGCGGCCATCAGCGTAGGGGGTTATGACTTTGGCGGCACAGTCGAGTAGGCCACCTCATAGCCGAGGTCGAGTGCGATGTTGCCAATCTCGATCACGCGGCCGTGCGGCGCCTGCTTGTCCGCATGAATGATGGCACGGCGCTCCCCCTCGCGGTTCGCCTTGAGCTTTTCACGCAGCCCTGCCGGAGTGGTGCGCACACCGTCGAAATACAACACGCTGTCCGCCCCCGCCGCGATGGTGATGACATGCGCGCGGTCGAAGCCGGTCAGCCGGGAGTTCGACTGCGGATGCTCCACGGTGATGCCGGACTGCACCACAAAGCCGCTGCTGAACAGGAAATACACCAGCAGCAGCAGGATGGTGTTCAGCAAAGGCGCGGTGTACAGCCACGGGCTTTGCTTGGGCAGATGGCTTTCGAGCTTCATGGTTGGCTGCTCAAAGATGCGCGCTTTTCGGCAGGCGGACAATGGTTGGTCTGCCGAAAATCACAATCCCTCCGCTCATCCTTTCAATCCGCGCATGCGCTTTGAGGTCTTCGGAGTCTCGGTCTCGGCCGGCCGGAATTCGACGATGTTGTCGCTGCCTTTTGCGTCCTCGATCAGGTTCACGATCTCGATTCCCGCGCGTTCCAAGTCATGCATGAGCGAGCGCGCACGAGCACTGAGAAAGGCGAAGGACAGATAAGCAGGGATCGCAACGACGAGACCGAGCGCCGAGGTGATGAGGCTCTGATACACACCACGCGCCACATCCGCCGGAGTGGCCACACCATTGGCCGAGGAAAGTCCGGTGAAGCTGTCCAACAGGCCGATCACAGTGCCCAGCAGACCAATGAGCGGCCCCGCATGCGCAATGGCATTCAGAATGCCTAGAAAGCGCTCCAGCCGCGGCACTTCGAGCTGACCGGCCTCCTGCACGATCTCCTTGAGCTGCTCACGCGGCGCATGATGGCGGAGCAATGCCGCATGGATCACACGTCCCGCCGGCACCCGCGTCGCCACGCATTCCTGCAACGCCTCAGCGAAATTCCGCCGGCGGATCAGGCTGGCCAGTCCGGCCAGAAACTCGCCGATGTTCATGCTGGCGCGGTGGAAATAGGCCAGTCGCTCGATGAAGATCGCTCCGGCGAAACAGAGGCATCCAATCAGGAGCCAGACGAGCGGTCCGCCTTTGGAGATGAGATCGATCATGGGTCAGGGAAAGAGTGAAAATACCAGCACAAGGTGCACCCGTTCGGGAGGCACCCTGCACAAAGCACGTTTTATGCCGAGTCAGACGGCTTGTAAACCTTGGAAATAAACCGGAAAACGGGGAGGAGGTCAAGACTCCAAGTCCCTCGTGGCCTGACCGGGCCACCCAGCGCTGCTCCACAGTCCCGGCTTTAGCCAGTCTGGCATGCTCCCATAGCCGCCTGAAGACGGGACTACAAACTCAAGCCCGGCCAACCAAGAACCAGGAACAAAGAACCGGGAACTGAAAACATGACATTCATACCAAAACCCATCACCACCCGGTCTTGCGCCCCTTCCCCGAACCCGCTCCAATGCCCCGCATGAAACCCTTCGATCTTCAGGTCAATGGCTACGCCGGCACCGACTTCAACGGCGACAACCTCACCGCCGAATCGCTCCATCACGCCTGCCAGTGCCTCGCCGAAGACGGCTGCGACGCCATCCTCGCCACCTTCATCACGGATTTGGTGCCCACGTTGGAGCGCCGCATCGGGAAGCTGGTGGAACTGCGCGAAAATGACGAGCTCGCCCGCAAGATGATCACCGGCATCCACATCGAAGGGCCGTTCATCAACCCCATCAAAGGTTATGTCGGCGCGCATCCGCCCCATGCCGTGAAACCGGCCAACATCGACGACGCCAAGCGCCTCCTCGCCGCCGCCGGTGGCCTCGCGAAACTCGTCACCCTCGCCCCCGAGCATGATGACGGCAGCAAAACCACCGCCTTCCTCGCTTCGCAGGGCGTCACCGTCTCCGCCGGGCATTGTGATCCCTCGCTCGACCAGCTCCGCGCCGCCTGCGACGCCGGATTGAGCATGTTCACGCATCTCGGCAACGGCTGCCCCATCCAGATGCACCGACACGACAACATCATCCAGCGCGCCCTCAGCCTGCATGACCGCCTCTGGCTCTGCTTCATCCCCGACGGCGTCCACATCCCGTTCTACGTGCTGAAAAACTGGCTCGCCTGCGTCGGCCTCGAACGCACCATCTTCGTCACCGACGCCATTTCCGCCGCCCGCCTCGGCCCCGGCCGTTACACGCTCGCCGGCTGGGACATCCTCATCGGCGACGACCTCGTCGCCCGCTCCCCCGACGGCACCCACTTCGTCGGCAGCACCGTCACCGTCCCGCGCATCACAACAAACGCATACGAGCAGCTCGACATGAGCGAACGCGATTTGACGCACGTGCTGGACGTAAATCCGCGGAAAGCAATCACAACATGGCCGGAACCTTCAAAATAGAGGACAAATCAAATTTTGAAGCAACGATTCCCAATGACTGCCGTCTGCAAGAATCTATCAAAATCAGAGCAGCCTTGCCAACATCCAAGCGTTGCCTGTCTCAACCCATACGAATTGATCAGGAAATACGAGTGTTTGCAGTGCGGTTGGCCTGCCCCCGGAAAAGAGGACAGTTGTAAAATGTAGTTCTGGCTCCGTAACCAGGAGAACAGAACGACATGAAAAAGAGCAGACACAGTGAGGAGAAGATCGTGAGCATCCTGCGCGAAGCGCAGGGTGGGATGAAGGTCAAAGAGGTGTGCGCACGGCACAACATCAGCGAGCAGACCTACTACGGGTGGAAGCGCAAATACGGCGGGATGCAGGTCGATGAGCTGAGGCAGGCGCGTGCTCTTGCCGAAGAGAACGCGCGTCTCAAACGCATCGTCGCGGACCTCAGCGTGCAGATCGACATCTTGAAGTTCGTGAACGCAAAAAAATGGTGAGCCCGGCGAGCAAACGCCAAGCGGCACGCTGCGCGGTGGACAGTGGTCTTGGCAGGATCACGCAGGCGTGTCGTGCGGTGCGGCTGGCACGTTCGGGCTATTATCGCGTGAAGGCAGTGAGTCAAGGCAGCCGGAGGATGAACAACCGCATCGTGAAGTTGAGCCGCCAGCATCCGCGCTACGGCTACCGGCGCATCACCGCGCTGCTGAGACGCGAAGGCAGGCGGATCAACGCCAAGCGCGTGGCACGCGTGAGACGTGCCGAAGGGCTGCAGGTGCGCAAGCGTCAGCGACGCACACGCAGGCTTGGCCCATCCCAGGCACAGCGTCTGAGCGCCGCACGGCGCAACCAGGTGTGGAGCTGGGACTTCGTGATGGACCAGACCGAATCAGGAGGAGCGTTCCGCATCCTGACGCTCATCGACGAGCACACGCGGCAATGCCTTGCCACGCATGTGGCGTGGTCGATCCGTGCGCAGGATGTGCTCATGGTGCTGGAGCAGGCCATGCACAAGCACGGCACGCCCGAGCACATCCGCAGTGACAACGGACCGGAGTTCGTCGCGTATGCCATCCAGGACTGGCTCGCAGCGAAGCACATCAAGACGCTCTATATCAAGCCCGGCTCGCCGTGGGAGAACGCATATATCGAATCGTTCCACGACAAGCTGCGCGACGAGTGCCTCAACCGCGAAGTCTTTGGCACGCTGGCGGAAGCCAGGGTGATCATCGACGCCTGGCGGCACGAGTACAACGAATGTCGGCCGCACAGCTCGCTGGGCTACCGAACCCCGGCGGAGGTGGCCGCACGCTGTCAAACTTCGCTGCGGCCTCATCTCGCTACGCTCGATGAGACCTCCGCTGCGTTTGACAGCGCAACAGAAAAACCCAACATCAACAAACCAAGGATGCTGAAACTACATTTTTGACTGTCTCACTTCCGGGGGCAGGCCACGGTTGATGATGTGCGCGTGTGACGAGCAATTCGGCAGAAAACATCTTTCTCATCAATTGAGTAAAGCGTGTGTGCTTGAAACGCAGGAAAGAGTGGATGTCACGTTAGGTTTCCAGGCTGGCATTTGCAACCAATGCCGAAACCTGCCCGAAGAATCCTGTCCCAAAGCCGAGGCATTCGGTGCCACCTCAAAAATAAAAAGGTACTATTGGCGTGAGATCTACTTCAGGACCTTGGATAGATTTGCTGAGCTTGCCTCGACACGCGGATATGATGATGCAATCCTCGCCAGCCTGGAACTAACCGAAGAATATGAGACTTTGGAAAGGCAGGTCGTAGAAGAAGTTAAGATCGAACACGAAAACCATCCCAAGTACAACTTCGAGTCAAAGTCATCTGATCAGGTTCTCAATGAGTGTTCAGTCGAAGTCGAGAGGTTGGATGCTGAATACCATCAAGTCGCGGATTCAAGGAAGGCATTCGTGCTATTCCAAGGGCAGCCGCTTCACGTTGAAGACTTCGTTGCCAAGACATATGAAAGCGAAGGCTATTTAGTCATGAAGTTGGAGAGCATGCCGTTCCATGCTCTTTTTGCGGTGTTCTTGTGGCCAATTGTTCAGGATGCCCGCGACGCCAAAACGCGATTTGTAGCGTTTGGAGATCGAAACGCCTTTGAAGCCAGGGAGTCATCGGTACAACACCAAATCTGGACCTTATTGCCTTCTGATTTCGGGAGTCCCGGTTTTGGGGCAAGACGAGCCACCGACTTCAACGACTACATTGATAAGCTTCCAAACGAGCGACGTGACTTATTGGAAGTCTTCGATTTGAACGTGGGGATGAGCTCTGACCTTCGCCAATATCTATGGGCCCACCGAGAAGAAGCCATCGATCGCGCTCGAAAGCTCGCAACTGTTCTGCCAGTCGAAACGATCAAGCGTGTGCTTCGTTACCTCGCGAACGATTATTGGGGAAGATATTTAGGATGGCCGGATCTATTACTCTGGAAGAAAGATGAGGTTATTTTCATCGAGGTGAAATCGTCGAGGGATAAATTGAGCGAGAATCAGAAAGCCTGGATAACTGACAATCACAACATTCTTGGCCTCCGATTCAAACTCGTGAAAATCCATCGCAAAAATTAAACAGCGGTTCCGAGAAAGTCTCCGTGTCGGTCCACGGACGAGCATGCGGTGGGACGAAAAGCCGCCTTGCGAGTTGGAAGACGGTGAGTCTGTTGCCACGGCATCTCATCAAATTTTGCATCCCCTCTCCTGGCTCGAAACCCATCGCGGACGCTACACCGTCGTTCGCTGGTTGTTTCCGCGTCTGCTGGCGGTGATCTACCTGATCGCGTTCATCTCGTGGGGCGTGCAGTATGACGGTCTCGTCGGCGACAATGGCATCCTGCCTGCGAAGAACCTGATCGAAAATGTCCACGCCTTCGAGGAGCGCGAACACGAGACGCTGTTCTGGCAGTTCCCCGGCGTGTTTCACTGGCATTACAGCGATGCTTTCGCGCACGGCTGCCTCATCGCCTGCTGCGTGTTCACCGTGCTGGTGATGGCTGGAATCGCGCAAGGGCCGTTGCTGGCGCTGCTATGGTTCGGCTATCTCTCCTTCGCCACCACGGGCGACATCTTCATGGGTTACCAATGGGATGCGCTGCTGCTGGAGGCCGGATTTCTAGCGCTGTTCGTCGCGCCGTGGCGGCTGAAGTCGTTTCGCGGTGTCACCGAGCCGCCACGCGGTTCGATCTTCCTCCTGCACTGGCTCGCTTTCCGCCTGATGTTCCTATCCGGCTACGTGAAGATTGGCGGCGGCGATCTGCCGTGGCGGGACATGACCGCGCTGCTCTACCATTACCAGACACAGCCGCTTCCGAATGGCTGGTCGTGGTTCGCTCATCACTGGCCGCGCTGGTTCCACATCACGAGCTGCTGGATCATGTACGGCATCGAACTCGTGCTGCCGTTTGCCATTTTCTCCGGTCGCTGGGGCCGTTTGAGCGCTGCGCTCGGTTTCCTCGGCCTCATGACGATGATCTTTGCCACAGGAAACTACAACTTCTTCAACCTCCTCACCGCCGCGCTCGCGCTCGCGTTGCTCGACGACCGCTGGTGGCCGAAATTCGTCCGCAACTGGCTGCGCATCGATGCCGGGGCCCCGCGACCGTCCTTCAAACGCTGGACGCAATGGCCCACGCTCCTCGCTGTGGTGCCCGTCGTGCTGTTCACGCTTCTCGCCGCCGATTCGTTCCTCGCCGGGCGCATCCGCGGCCACCCAACGATGCTTCCGTCGGGCTGGCACGAAAAACTCGACGTGCCCATTCACCACACGCGCAGCTTCAACGCCTACGGCCTCTTCCAGGACATGACCGAGGAGCGACCCGAAGTCGTCATCGAAGTCAGTGACGACGGCGCGTTGTTCCTGCCCCTCGATTTCAAATACAAGCCCGGCGATCTCAAACGCCGCCCTCCCTTCATCGCCCCGCATCAGCCGCGCCTCGACTGGCAGATGTGGTTTGCCGCGCTCTATCCAGGTTACGAGCCGCAGCGAGATGCCAGCCCCTCCTCGCCCATGCACTGGTTCGGCCAGTTTTGCATCGCCCTGCTCCAGCACAAGCAACCCGTGTGGGATCTCCTCGAACCGCCGCCCTTCCCCGTCGAAAAAATCACCCACATCCGCGCCAAACTCTACCGCTACCACTTCACCCCGCCCGAAGTCCGAAAAATCTCCGGCGAATGGTGGGAGCGCGAACTCCTCGGCAACTTCAGCGGCACCATGACGCTGAAAAACAATGAACGCTGAACCTTGAACATCGAACATTGAAAAACGCGCCCTCTGCTGCCGCCATTCAATGTTCAGCGTTCGTTGTTCAATGTTCGATGTTCCTCCGCCTTTCCTCTTGCGCCTTGGCAATTCGCGGCGACTATCGCCGCCCCTCGCCCAACCGGCCTGGGAAATCCAGTTTTCGGGACGTAGCTCAGCCTGGTAGAGCGCTTGCTTTGGGAGCAAGAAGTCGTGAGTTCGAATCTCGCCGTCCCGACCACTTCCAGCTTTCAGCTTTTATTTTTTAGCTTTCAGCTTTCCCGCATGTCCGCCCTCTACGCCACCGCCCTGAGCACATTCAAGGAGATGGGCTGGCATTACCGGGAGGTTCCCGAGCACAATGTCATCGAGAGCGACTTCGAGGCGCATCACACGAAGGTGCCGCTGCACATGCAGGTCTTCGGCGACACGCACATCGTCAGCGTCGTCGCCAATTCCACGCTCCAGGTTCCGTCCACACACCGCCTGCCCGCGTGCGAGCTGATCATGCGCGTGAACAAGGAGCTGAACCTCGGCAACTTCGAACTCGAGTGGGACAGCGGCCAGGTGATGTTCCGCATCACGAACGTCTTCCCACCGCACCGGCACGACCAGCGCATCCTCGCCAGCATGGTGCACTCCGCCGTGGCCGAGATGGACCGTCTCACGCCCTTCCTCGGCGAGATCATCCGCACCCCCAAAGGCGAACTGCTCCTGCTGAAGGTCGCCGATTTGATGCAACGCGAAGACCTCCTCCCGCCCGCACCCGATGACAGCGAAGGCGAGTGATCGTGCGTGACACAGGCTGCCAGCCTGTGCTTTGGTGAGCGCCGGAACCATCCGCCGCCCGCCATGTCCGCCCGCTACACGCTGCAAAATCATCCAGCCTTTGGCGAACCGCTGTCGAAAGAGGATCTCTACACCCTCGTCGCCCGCGGATCACTCGCCCGCGGCGAGATGTGCGTGGATGAGGACACCGGCCTCACCCACACCGTGGGCGAACTCATCAGCGGCATGCGCCCTGCCGCGCAATCCCGCCTGAACCGCCCCGCCTACCGCGAAATCGCTCCTGACCACGAGATTCCCGACGAAGACGAGGTCGAAGAACTTGAAGACGAAGCCGGGGACGACGCGGATGACGATGATGACATCAGCTACACCCCGAGCGGCGAGGTCATCCTGCATCACGCGCATCCCTCGTGGCTCGGATACACGAAGGCGCTCTTCCTCGTGCTGCTGCTCCTCGTCGCAGCCGGTCTGCTCTTCACGATCCAGGCTGAATACAGCGTCATCGCGCTGCTCTGCGCTTCCTCCACGCTCATCGCGATCGGCATTTCACGCTACTCGCACGATTACATCGTCACCCGTGAACGTGTGGAGCTGATCTGGGGCATCATTGGCCGCAGTTCCAAGGAGGCACGCATCTGCGACATCCGCAGCATCGACGTTTACGAGCCCGGCATCAAAGGCCTGCTCGGCCTCGGCACCATCGACTTTTCCACCGCCGCCAACGCCGGCATCGAGGTGAGTTTTCGTGACATGCCACGTGCTCACGAAGTGAAGGACCTCGTGCGCAAGCTCCAGCGTGGAGTCGATCCCACGGATGATTGAAATGACGAAATCCGAATGGCATACGACGAATGAAGCCCGAATGACGCCCGCACGTTTCCGGCTTCGTCATTCGTGCCTCGTTATTCATTCGTCATTCCTCATTCTGGTTTCGTCATTCCTGATGGTTTCGTCATTCTCGGCGGCAGCCGAGTTAAATCGCGCCATCGACATCCGCACGCTGCCTTACGAACGCAGTTTGGAGAAACTGCCCGTCGATCTCACCGCCACCATCGGCTTCATCGAAAGCGCAACCACCGCGTTCGTGCAGGACGACACCGCGGGCACGCATCTGCATTTCAAGCCAGGCCGCACTGACCTTCATGTCGGCGATCAGGTACGCATCCGAGGCACCACAACGGCAGGGCTCTACTTTCCCGGCGTGGATGTCACCGAACTGGTCATTCTCGGCCACGCCGCGCCTCCCGCCGCCGTTCCTGCCGCCTACGACGACCTCGCCACCGGTCGCTTCCATTATCAACGTGTTGTCGTCGAGGGACTCGGCCGCACATTGACTCCGCTCGATGAAAACCGCTCGCTGCTGCGCCTCGCGATGGGAAGCCGCGTGATTGAAGTGCGCGTTGATTCCCCGCCCGAATCCGCACCGGACATCGTTGATGCGCGCCTGCGCATCACCGCTCTCGCCGCTGGAGGCATCAACGACCGCCGCCAGCTCGTCTTCCCTTACCTGCGCGTCACCGATTGGAGCGATGTCACCATCACACAGCCTGCGAAACCGTTCACCGAGAAGCCATGGGTTTCTGTCACCAATCTTCTGCGTTTTACCGGGAAGCCTGATGAAGCCGCGCAAAGCGTGCGCGTTCACGGCCTCGTGCTCGCCTCGTTTCCCGACGGACGTTTGTATGCCCGTGATCAGAATCCAGCGACTCCTCCGAGCACTGAAAGCGGCATGCCGGATATCGACGTTGTGCAACCCGCCATTTGCATCCGCCTTGGGCTGCAATATGAACTCAATCCAGGGGACAACTTCGTAGCGACCGGCTTTCCTGTCATGGAGGGTTTCACCGCGTCACTAGCTGATGCCCGATTGCTCGAAGTTGCATCCGGTCCAGCACCCGAGCCAGTAAGAGTCACGCTGCAAACCCTCCTGGATGGCTCACATGACGCCGATCTTGTGCAGTTGGACCATCCGGTCACTCTTCTCGACCATTTTCGCACAGCGAATGGTTATGAACTACGCATCGACGCTGGAGGCACCACACTCCGTGCCTTCATGCCTCGCGACTATTTCGTGGGCAGCACCGCAAACATTGTCATCGGCAGCATTCCTTCCGCCCATGTCGATAGTGATGGCAATCTAGCCCTCGAAAAAGGGGCCATGCTTGCTGTCACAGGCATATGCCAGATCGAATCCACCACTGACAAGGGATTCCGCTCGCGCCCGGCCCTCGCATCATTGCTTCTCCGAGGACCCGCCGATCTTCTCGTCCTTAATCCGGCGCCGTTTTGGAACGCCAAGCGTCTCATCATCGCCATCGCCATTCTCGGCGGCATCATTTTGCTCACGTTGTTCTGGATCACGCAGCAGCGGCGCCAGATCACCCGCCTCGAACGCAAAATCGCCCATCAGGCCACGCTCGACGAGCGCCAGCGCATCGCACGCGAGTTCCACGACACGCTCGAACAAGAACTCACGGGCCTTTCGCTTCGTCTCGATGCCGCCACCACGCGTCCGCTCGAAGACAAAGCGCGCGGCCTTCTCGAAACCTCTCGCAACCTCGTCTCCCGCATTCAAAGCGAGGCCCGCAATCTCGTCTCCGACCTCCGCGATACCGAACACACCACCACGCTTCCCGAAGCACTGCAACTCCTTGCTTCCCGTGCTCCCGAAACCATCACGATCAAACTCGACATCCTTCCCATTCCTCCCATCCCTCCTCACGTGACACATCATCTTCGCATGATCGCCCAGGAAGCCGTCACCAACGCCCTCAAGCACGCTCAAGCCACCGAGATCACGCTCCACCTCTCCAGCACTCCCACAATCCTCACCCTCCGCATCACCGACAACGGCCGCGGTTTCGATCCCACCGCCGAAACGCACGGCAAGCCCGGCCACTTCGGCTGCATCGGCATCCGGGAGCGAGCAAGGAAGGTTGGAGCTGATGTGAAGTGGGAAAGCACGGAAGCGAAAGGAACCTCGGTTTGCTTGTCGCTGCCGCTCGCTCAATGACGAAATCCGAATGAGGAATGATGAATGAAGCACGAATCCCAAACGACGAGGTTGCCACGCTCGAATCCCTTTTGTCATTCGAGCTTCGTCATTCATTCGTCATTGATGCGCATCGCTTCCTTCGGGCTGCCCGCGGCAGTCTGTCTCGCTTCGCTCGGCTCTGAATTCTGGTTTCGTCATTTCCCACGTCCGCATTCACCATGATCTCTCTTCTCCTCATTGACGATCATTTCGTCGTCCGCAGCGGCCTCGTTGCCTCGCTGGAGCTGGAGGACGATTTCAAAGTCGTCGGTGAGGCCGATCGTGGCGAAGATGCGCCGAAACTCTTTGTCAAAAAGAAGCCCGACGTCGTCCTCATGGATCTGCAGCTTCCCGGCATCAGCGGCATCGAGGCCACGGCGGCGCTTTTGCGCGAACATCCGTCGGCGCGCGTGCTGATTTTTTCCACCTTTGCCCGCGACGACGAAATCCAAGCCGCATTGAAAGCCGGAGCGCTTGGCTACCTGCAAAAATCCTCATCACGCGACGATCTCCTCACCGCCATCCGCACCGTGGCCAAAGGTGAGCGCAGCCTGCCACCCGACATCGCCCAGCGGCTCAAAGACCGCCTCGCCGAACCCGAGATCACGCCCCGCGAACGCGAAATCCTCACGCTCATCACCCGCGGCAACGCCAACAAGGAAATTGCCGCCAACCTTGGCATCTCCGAGGACACTGTGAAGCAGCACGTCAGCCGCATTCTCGTGAAGCTCAAGGTCAACGACCGCGCCCAGGCCACCGCCGAGGCGATCAAACGAGGCATCGTTTCGATATGAGCGAAGACTCGAAAAATAATCAACGCTTCCTCAAATGGTCCCGCGTCTCCTGGCTGGGCCTTTTCTTATCCTTTACCGCGCTTTGCTATGGAATGATGGCCGCAGGAGCAGGGCACGGTAGTTCCACTCCTTGGTTCTTTGGCCTCGTGATTTCGTTCATGACCTGGCTCTCGATGCTGGCCTCGGTCATCTTGGGTTTTCGTGGCCTCAAACAAGGAGTTTGGCTCCCTGCTTTGATTCTTCAAACCGTTGTGTTCCTCGTTTTAACCTGCGTTGGAATCTGGGGCATGGGGGGATAGCCCGCAACGATCACGGTTTGATCGTTTCCACCGGCAGCAGTTTCAGCCCGTGTGGCACGAATTTTTCGAAGTCCGCAATGTTCCGTGTCGCGACTTGCACGCCGTGCGTCATCGCGCACGCGGCAATCATGCAGTCGGAGTGGCTGCCGCGTTTGCGGCCTGTGTAATGAAACAGTCGCGAAGCCTGCTCGGCCTCCTTCGCCGTGAAATCCAAAATGCGGCCCTCGACAATCGCATGCACGGCATCCTTCTGCTGCTTCGTGTGCGGGCCGTTCAGAAACTCCGACCATGCGATGGAGCACATGGCCAGTTTCTCCCCTTTTTCAAGCCACCCCCGGATCACCGCGATGTGCGGTGATCCGATGGTGACGAGGTCGATGAGAAGATTGGTGTCCAGGTGGATCATGCTTCCCACCAGTAGCGTTTGGCCTCGCGCTCAGCGCGTACCTCCTCGCGGAATGCCTCAGCCTCCTGCACAGTGAGGCCGCCGCCATTTTGCAGCCAGTCGAGAGCTTTGAGTGGTTTGGGGCATTGGTCTTTCATGTCTTCTTCCTCCTTGATGCGGCGCACGGCCCTGCGCATGACCTCAGCCTTGGGGACGGCCCATTTCTTGGCAAGCAAGTCCAGGACACGAAGGGTGACCTGGTCCAATGCCATGCTGGTGCGGGTGAGTGTGTAAGCCATGTGGTAACTAGTTATGCACTCCATGCATTCCCGCAAGTGATTTTTCACCCTCACTAAAGTGGGGTGCCCGGAATGCTGAAAGTGCCTTCAAAATGCCGTTGATACGGGCATGACGCTCCGCGCCGCCATTCTCCCATTCCTCACATTCGTCCCTGCCTTCGCCCAAAACGACAGCAATTCGGGCAATGACATTTCCGACAAGATCGTCGCCAAGCCGGTCATGCAGTGGAGCTTTGCCGATTCCAAGGAGCCCGGACCGCGTGCACCGACCTATCCTGGCTTCGCCAAGGACAACACGGCCTTTCGTTTCGTTGGCGAGGGCAAGAAGGCTCTCAAGGTCGCGGACAGTGAGGAATTGCGTTTCGGATTGAATGAAACGATCACGCTCGAAGCCTGGGTGAAAGCGCCGGGCCTCAGCGGCACGCCCTACCTCATCGGCAAGGGCCGTCTCGGCACGAAGGAGTTCGGCGCGGAGAATCAAAACTACGCCCTGCGCCTCCAGACAGCGAAGAGCGGCGCGCAGATTGGCTTCCTCTTCCACAGCGCGGATGTTCCCGGAAAAAAAGGCGACTGGCACCGCTGGTGGTCGAAGGACACGATGCCGCTGCAAGGCTGGCATCACATCGCGGTGACCTACACATTCGGAAAGCTCAAAAGCATCAAGGGCTACATCGACGGTCGCGAAACCGACGGCGTATGGGACATGGGTGGCGAGACGGATCGTGCGCCGGTGACCGATGGTGATGCGATCGTGATCGGCAGCGGCTCCACACTCGCTTCCTCGCATTCGCTGAATGGCTGGCTCGATGAAGTCGCCATCTATCGTGGCCCGATCGACACCGACGCTCTGAAGGAGAAGTATCGTTTCGTCCCTCCACCGCCTCCCATCGCGAAAAAAGAAGTGCCAGCCGGTCGCGTGCTCGTGCAACTGGCCGAAGAAGGCATGCCCGACGCCAACGCGTGGCCCAGCGAACCGCCGAAAGTCGCCGAAAGCTACACCGAGGACGTGTTCGGCTTCTTCGACGTGCCGCAGAAGTATGTGGACACCGGCGTACGCGGCGACCGCCATGTGCCTTTCCTCCTTCGTGCCGCAGCGAGCGTGACCTTCCCGAAAGGCAAGCATCGTCTGCTGCTGCGTGCCCGTGGTGCCACGAATCTCTACATCGACGGCAAAACGATTCTCACCACGCCCTTCCCGCCGAATGACAGCGATGGCCATCACCTCGTGGCCGATCAACAAGGCTATCTCGACCTCGGTCCCGATTTCCGTTTCGTGCCGCCAGGCAATCGCGAGTCCTGGTGCGAATTCGAAGGCACGGGCACGCCACAGTTCTTCGTGCTGGAGTCTGTCGTGGGCAGCTTTGCTGGCAAAGCTGTGCGTCGTCCGGAACTCGGTGAAACAGTCGTCGCTTGGTCGAAGCAAGGCACGGAGTCCTGGCAACTCGTGACACCCGGCAAACGCGAGGTCGCCTACAACGATGCCGGTTGGGCTGCCTATGAGAAGGAACGCAACGCGCACTACGACGAGGTGAACTCGAAGAAGCGTGCTGAACTGCGTGCGAAGTCCGATCCATACTGGAACAAGCGCCGCGAACTGGCGAAACAGTGGTTGTTGAAGACTGAGGAGATCAAAGTGCCCGCGCTTCCAGCCGGCATGCCACGCCTCAATGACATCGACAACTTCATCGACGCCAAGATCGCCCAGGTGAAGGACGAGAACGATGCCTCACACAAGGGCACGGTCGATTTCTTCAAGC
>JAXMHS010000006.1:0-127128 GCA_046346695.1 Verrucomicrobiaceae bacterium
GTCGTCGCCATCGGTGTCTTTGAGGAAGATGATGTCCGGAGCGCAGGTGACGATGACGCCGCCGTTCCAGAACTCAAAGCCGAGCGGATTCTGCACGCGGGCGAACTCCGTCATGCGGTCGCACTTGCCGTCCTTGTTGTCGTCGTGGCAGATGACGAGGGCGTCCTTCATCTCCTTCAGCGGCTCCCACATCGGGTAGGTGTGCCACACGGCGGCCCACAGGCGGCCTTTGGTATCGACCTGCATCTGCACGGGATTCACGAGCTGCGGGAACTGCGCCTCATCGGCGAACAGGCTCACTTCAAAGCGCGGATCAAAGGCCATGTGCTTGATCGCCTCCTGGCCGCTGATGTATTCCGTGCGGCCTTCCTTCATCGCGCTCGATGACTTCGACTTGCCGCCGACATTGGAAATCACCGGCACAGGCGGCGGCACGTTGCTGTCATCGACTTTGAGGTCGCTGCCTTTGGCACGCGCCCAGATCTTCGGATCGCGATTGCCGGTCATCACATCGAGCATCGTCAGCTCATGCTGGAGCACCACGGCGTTGGTTTGGCCATCGGTGAAAGCCAGCGTCGAACGGCCGCCCCACACGTCATTGCCATCGCGGGCGCGGTAGCGGGCATTCCAATGCACATCCTTCTCCATCACGGCCTCACGCAGCTCTTCGAGCGAGGCGGATGCGGTCACTTCCTTGCCGAGCAGCGCCTTCGCGATCACTTCCGCGAGCTGGCGATTGCCTTCGGCGCTGAGATGCACGCCATTGATCGTCAGCGGCTCCTTCGCGGCTTTGAAAAGATCGAGCGAGGGATGGAAGAGATCGACAAAGCCCACGCCCGCCTCCTTCGCGGCGGCTTCGGTGGCCTTCGTGTAGGCTTCGAGCTGCGGATTGTGCTCCGCGCCGTTCGGCACGTTCGGATTTTTCGTGTCCTCATGCGCGATGGGGCTGAAGAGCACGATGCGCGGGAAGGTTTTGCCATTCGGCTTCGTGCCGCGCACATACTTCACGAAATCGACGAGCTGCTTTTTGAAGTCGTCCGGCTTGTTCTCGAAGGACTCGTTGTAACCGAAGAAGGCGAACACGACATCCGGCTTCACATGACGCAGGTAATCCGTCATGTGCATGTGCCCGCTGCTGCGCGGGAAGGAGTTCGGGCGGTCGCCGCTCGCGCTCATGTTGCGGAAGCGCACGTTTAGCTCCGGCAGGGCGCTTTGCAGCACCGTCTCCATCCAGCCATCGTGCTGCATGCGGTCAGGAAGGCCGTTGCCGAGGATCGCCACGGTGTCGCCCTTGCTGAACGCAAACGGCAGCGTGTCTTTGTAGTCCGCTGGCACTTCGACGAGCGCAGGCTCGTTTTTCGGCGCGGTCGCACTGCGAGAGCCCTTCACCGCCGGTTTGCCCGGTTTTCCATCAAAGGTGAGGTAAGCGATCTTTCCGCCGCCTTTGACATCAATCGTGAGCGACTCACCCGCCGCGACGTTTTTGACCTCAAACACCGCTTTGCGCGAATCATCGAGCAAACTCAGCGTGAAGCCGCCCAGACGCTCCGGGAAGCCCTCGCGGCTCCACAGGCTGATCGAGTCAATCGCCTGCGCCGAGCCCAGATCGACCTCCCACCACGGATTCGGCTTGTTCTCCTGCGTGTGCGTCATGCCCTTGCCGTAGTTGCGCGATTTGTCGCCATCCATCGCCCGACTCGCGTCACCGCCGTGTCCCGTGGTCGATTGCGTCGCCTTGCCGCCCTTCGCGATGTTTTTGCCACTGCTCAGGATCTCGATCTCCGCGATCTGGAGGCACTGGCGCTCCCCCGGGATCTCGATGCGGACAAAACGGGCGGGTTTGCCCTGAGCAGCAACAGCCAGGGCGACAAGGGAGAGGATGAGAAGAGACTTCATGCGATTGGGAGGCTTCTAAGTCGCCCCTTCGCCGCGTGTTTTTGCGAGAAAAGAGACGATTCAGAACCTTCATCCCGCAGAAGCGGCTGAAACCGGACAAAGTTTGTGACGGGGCGACACCGTCGTGTCAAATTTCCTTCAGTGGGACTACGCACTGATATAATCAGCGAGAAGATGCATTCGGGCAGTTATTGCCGATTCGCTTCTATTTCGGCTAAATAATATATCCTCACAGTGCCGCCCAGGTTGCTTCGATGTTTGCACAGCTAGCGGAGATGTCCTTCAAAATCCGTGCACCAGCCCTGGCACCCTTATAGTCCGTTCGGCTGGCTACATGGCGCACAACAAAAGAAGACGTGGGAAGTTGAAGGCCAGCTGCGCACGCAGCCTCGTACATCAGTTGGGTAACAACTGAGCAATACTTCTGGTCTGGCGCATCCTTAGAGTGATCTAGCCGAATAATTTTCTCCGACTTCTTCTCCTTTGCATGAAGGTCAGCGACAATACGGATTTGGACATCGCCATACAAAACAGTCCCGCTGAAATGCGGTAAGAGTGTCAAATCAGTGGAGGAGTAGTGCTCGGAATACGATTTGAGGGTGCGTGCATTACTTTTGAGGCGTGAGGCAGCTTGCGTGCTGTGCGCGATTGCGGCTGTGTCAGCCAAAGAAATCGCCTGTTCCTCTAGCCAATTTTCGGGATGCTTGCCGACATGGTAGGCTCGTATAGCTTGCCGAGCCTCTCTGTAATACAGCCTCTTAGCTGTTGGTTCGTCCTCGTCAGGATATTTGTAGTCGAATAATGTTTTCCTCTGAGTGTGTGCCGAAGAAGTCATGTAATCGGCGAGGGCTGTATATGAGAGGCGTATCATGGCGGGTTTTGCTATTGCGTGTCCGAACATTGGGTGCACACAGATTGTTTTCAAAGCAGTTTTGATCACGAGTTTTTCAGGGGGTATCGTTCGATACGTCTGTGCACGGGCAGTGCAATGCCAACATATCACCTCCGCCCGTTCAAGATCATCTCGTTGAGCTTCTGGCGCATCGCTTCCATGTCGGGATCGGCGAAGGAAGTGTCCAAGGTGCTCACGCTGTTCGTGTTCGCACTTGTGCCGTTGATAGCGGTGTCGAGTTGGGCTTGGGTGACTTCGCCGGGCGGGCCTTGGGAGCCGTCGCTGCCGTTGGTGCCATCGCTGCCGCGGGGGATGCCGAAGGTGAAGCGGACGTTGCTGCCATCGAAGTTCACGCCGACTGTGGCTTGCTGGCCGGGATCGAGGGTCGTGACGCTATCCACCACGGCTTGGGCGAAGGGAGGTCCCTGTGCCCCGTCATTGCCGGGTGGGCCTTGACCGCCATCGTTTCCGGCGGGGCCTTGGCTTCCATCGTTGCCGCGCGGGATGTCGAAGGTGAAGCGCACGTTCGTTCCATCGAAGCTCACGCCCACGGCAGCGGGATCGCCGGGGTTCACGGTGTTCACGGCATCGACAACGGCCTGAGCAAAGGGCGGTCCCTGCTGGCCCATCGGGCCTTCCTGACCCTGCGGGAGTTCAAAGGTGAAGTGCAGCGTGTTCCCCACCACCGAGACACTGGCATTGGCGGGACTGCTCGGCGGCAGGGTGTTCACGCTGGCCACCTGCGCGGCGGTGACGGTCACGATGTTGTTGATGAGCACGAAGAGCGCCTGGAGCTGGTCGCGGATCACTTGGGATTCGAGCGGCGAGTTCGGCGCGGGGAGGCTGGGGTCAAAGGGCATAAGTAGCATGGGCTTTCTAGCCCGTGTTCAGGTTGAGATGGCGCGGCGGTTTCTCGGTCAGAGGGTGCTTTTGGACGTTCGGAGCGTGCTTTTGCACGTTCGGAGCCAGCGGTTGCTCGGTGGCGGGAACTTGTTCCTTGGCTGGAGGGATCTTCTGCTCACTCGCAGCGGGCTTTTAGTCTCTCGGAGGGACTTTTTAGTCGCTGGGAGCCCCTGATAAGTCGGTCGGACCCACTAAAAGGTGCCCGTGGGGGAGTAAAAAGGTCGGTCAGGTGACCTTTTGGGAGTTCTGACCGACCTTTTACTCGCTCAGAGCGACTAATTCCGTGCAGAAAGCGCCCATTTTTATGGAAATTGGCACTTTCAGCCCGGTTTTAGGGGTTCGGCGGGGTGGGCGGCTCAGCTTTCGGGCGACCGGGGAAGCGAGTTTTGAGGTCGTCGTAGATCGTGTCCGTGCCGGGGATGCCGCGTTTGGCGGCCTGCTTCACGTTTTGGTGGAAGGCGAGGTCCGCCACATACACGTCGGAATAGGCCAGCGTGATGGTGTCTTCGAGGCCTTCGCAGAGCGGGGCCAGTTCACGCAGGCAGGGCAGCAGGTCCTCGATGACCTTGCGGTCCTTGGTGAGTTCCGCCATGTCGAGGAAGCTCGGGACGAGTTCCGGGCGGGCGGCCATGTAGGCTTTACATTTCTCGTCAAAGGCCAGCGTCTTGTCGCCGATCTTCGGGAGCGATTGGCGCTCCTCTTTGGTGAGATTGATGATGATGCCGTTGAGGGCGGTTTTGAGCGCCATGACGGCGTCAACGATGGCGGTCTTTTGGGCCGCCGTGATGTCCAGGGAGATGCGGTTGTCTGAGGCCATAGGTCGGTTGGGGCTAGTAGTTGAGACGAAACCATCCCATGTGATCCCCGGCGTGAGGTTGTCCCACGCCAACCCAGAGTCCCATGACAACGGTTGCGGCATGGGACTGGATATTGCCGGAACAGCCGGGTTTTAGGCAAGGATTTTTTATGAGCCCACGAGCTTAAAGCTAAAAGTTGAGAAACTGATTACGATGTGTTTCAACATACGAGATGGAACAAGCGACGGTTTTACATCACCCGCCACGACTTGCGTGGATTGTTTTTTATCAGCCCTTAACTTATAGCTTTTTAGACTGCGAATGAGCGCGACAACCTTCCGTGACCTCAAAGACCTTGGTGACCGCTTCTACAAAGCAAAAAAGTGGGAGCAGGCAATAAAGGCCTATGAGGAAGCTGAATCTGCTGATCCGTCGGCGTCTGAGGAGAATGCCGACTTTTGGTTTAATCGAGGGTTCGCTCTGATTGAACTGAAACAATGGACAGAGGCAAAGTATGCATTCGAGCAATGCACCGCAATTGCACCTGAAAATAGCGCTGCTTGGACGAATCTGGGCTTGTGTCACCGAAGTCTTGAAGAGTGGCAAGAAGGGTTGGAAGCATATGAGACAGCAACCGAAATCGCACCCAGATTGGTGAATGCTTGGAAAGGGCTAGCAATCTGCGCAGATAAGCTAAACAACAAAGCACAGCGAATCGGTGCTTGTCAGGAACTGGTATCACTACTTCCCGACGATTCTTACTGGCGCAATGAATTGGGGCGTGCCCATCTCAGCACCGGTGGAACTGCTGGAGAATGCAGAGCCTTAGCTGCATTTCTTGAATCATCCCGCCTAGACAACGACCCATGTCATCCACACAACGCTGCATTGGTCTATCGGAAGTTAAACAAATGGCTCGATGCCGCTGATTCCTATCGTGAAGCGCTCTACCGAAAGCCTGGATACTCGTCATCTGCTACAGGCTTGGAAGAAATCAGACCACGTTTGCAAAAGCTCTCAGCCAAGGTTCTTGATTTTGCAGCAAGACTGCCGCCCTGCAAGCAGCCCTATGAGAGGTATTTGAACCCTTTCGAGGTTCTTGCGATTAATGGGCGGTTGCTAGAAATGCCGGACGCTGCCGCGCTTCGCAAGCTCAAGCAGCGAGTTATCCAGCAGATTAAACTCAACGATGGCCATGCAGACTGGTTGGAGGGTGCGGAAATCGGAGAATCGCGTGTTCGTCAAGTTTTGGACGACCTTGATGACGACAGTGGATTGAAACCTCGATGGCATTGGGTCATTTACGAATGCCCTGAGTTGAACAGGCTCCTTTCTCATGCTGACCCACGCTATTTTGCGTTTTTCGCGGATCCGTTAGGTCCACCACCGCACGGAAGGCCGCCTTATTGGCAAATGCGCGACAAGACATGCAGCGACGAAGCCTTCTTTGCATTCATACATCCACCGTTTTTGTGTAGTTTTGAAGCGCTCCTTGCTCAGGCGCTTGAATTAAATGATGCAGAATTGATTCAAGCCCTCAGCGCGGGGCGTCTTCCTGTAGTTGACGTGTTCGACTACTTCAGACGAGCAAACAAATGGATGGAAGCGAAAGCATCAGAGATTAAAGGGTACATGGAGGGCTTAGGCACTCCAGAAGGGATTAGTTGGTGGAAACAAACTCCAGACCCGATGGCATGGTTTTCTGTGCCACTCGCCAACGCCCTTCCGAATGAGTGTAAAGCAGGAAGAACTGAGTTGGGCCGCGCGCTGAGAGCACTAGCGATTGACCTGCACAATGACCATGGACTCACGGATCAAGCGCTGAAGGTAACAAATGTCGCATCTCAATTGCTGGTGGATGACGGCTTGGCTGATCAACTTAAAAAGGATAAGACTGAACTGGAGAAGATTATCAAAGACCGGAGGCAAGAGGAGGCAGAAGCCACACGCTGGAACATCATCGTGAAAATTCGTTCAGATGAGGTCGAAGTCACTAGAGAGTTCATTCGTTACAACGACACGAAGATAGCAACCGAGAAAGTTACGGGTATTCGTTTTGGCGTGTTCAAGCAATACACAAATGGAATACCGACTAATACGTCGTATGCCATCGAAGCCTGTAGTGCAGAAAAGGCTGTTTCGATTGAGTGCAAACGAGTCTTTCGGAGCGAGACGCAAGCTCAACAAGATTTCTCAGCGATATTAAATGCGCTTAGTCATCAAATTTTCCCGACGCTAATTATTGGCCTCGCAGAAAAAATCGCGACAGGCAAATCAACACAGCAAATCGGCCCATTACTGCTCACAAAACATGGCGTTCAGTGCGAAACGGGATCGCTGTGGTGGAAGAAGCAGCATACAGTTCCATACGAAGCGTTGTCTTTTTCTGATTATGGGGGGCATGTCCACGTGGGCGCTAGTCAGCCAGAGGCAATAAAGTTTTCGATCGACCGCCGCGCGGTCTGGAACGCAGTTATCGTTGAAAAGCTTGTCGAGATCATCAAGCTCATGCAATCTCAAGCCAAGTAGCATTTGCAATCCAAATCCAATGAAAGCCATCATCGAAGTGCCCAAGTATGTCTTAACGGTGCTCAACCAAGCTTTTGAAATTGAGCGCCGGCTTTCCAAATTGGATGATTTAACTAGGTTCAGCCGTCCACTTGAAAAGCTAAAGGAGGCGTTTGATTCAGACGAAGCGCAATTCGTCATCGAGAATCCTATCAATCAAAAATACGAGATCACACGAACTGACGTTGAGGCAACGATTGCTGGCACAGAGCATGAAGGACTGATCATAACAGAAGTGTTGAAACCCATCATCAAGTGGTCCAGCCAAGGCGTTTCAAGGATTATCCAAAAGGGGGTAGTCATCGCCAGCACTTGCAAAACCCCACTTCAATAACCGCCCATCAACTCACTCCTAAACCCCTACATCTATGGAAACGATCAATTTTGGCATCGACCTTGGCACGACCAACTCTCTCATCGCTCGATTCGTGAAAGGCCAGGTTGAGATTTTCAAAAACCCCAATGGGTTTAAAGACAGCCTTCCAAGCGTTGTCGCTTACCGTAAAGATCGAATGATCGTCGGTGAAAAAGCTCGCGAATACCAGGAGAAAGACCCCGCCAACGTGGTGGGCCGGTTCAAGCGGAAGATGGGCACCGCAGAGGGTTTCAAGATCAAGTCTCTTGGACAGATTAGGACTCCAATTGATCTGTCTGCCGAAGTTCTTAAAGAGCTGAAGGGCTTTGTGCATACGGGCCAAACGGTGGATGCCGCTGTGATTACAATTCCCGCGAGTTTTGACACGATTCAATGTAACGCGACCAAGCAGGCAGCCGAACAAGCCGGGTTCAAGCAGGTCGTGTTGCTCCAAGAGCCAATCGCAGCAAGTCTTGCCTATGCCAACAAGCGCAAGGAGAAGGAAATGCCGGAGGGCAAGTGGCTTGTGTATGATCTTGGCGGTGGCACGTTTGATGTGGCGCTCGTCCGCACGGAACACGGAGAACTGAAAATTCTCGATCACGAAGGGGACAACTTCCTGGGCGGTGTTGATTTCGATTCCTCAATCGTTGAAGGCATTATCATTCCTAAACTAGAGCAGACGGGCACTTTCGCTGACTTGGCGAACCAGATGAAAAGCCAGGACGGAAAGTATAACAACCTCTGGGTAAAATGTCTCCATAAGGCGGAGGAGGCGAAGATTGAGATGTCGAGCAAGCTGTCATCGGAGATCGAGATCGAGATCACTGATGATCTCGATGATCAACACGACATTGTTATCACAGTAACGCGGTCTGACTTCGAGAATCTTATCAAGGCTAGCATCGACAGAACTGCTGATATGATCAAAGCCATTCTGACTCGTAACAATTTGTCATCGAAAGATTTGAATTTCGTCTTGATGGTCGGTGGTTCGACTTTGGTGCCACTCGTTAGGCAGCGTGTTGGAGAACTCCTAAACATTCCTGTTGTTACGGACATTGATCCCACGACCGCAATTGTGGTAGGCGCGGCGTATTTTGCCGGGACCCAGCCGATTCAAACGAAGATAACCAGTGATAACGCTGCAGCTGCCAAAGCGAAGTTCAACATTAAGGCGGTTTACGAGCGGCAGACTCGTGATGTGGAAATCCCTTTCTCAGCTAAAGTTGAAGGCGAGTTCCACGGATTGAACTACCGAATCGTCCGTGCCGACGGTGGATTTGATTCCGGGAACAAGCCTCTCACGGGACGAATTTTCGAGGATTTGCCGCTGGAGCAGGACGCTTACAATACATTTGAGTTCCGAACGACAGATGCGGCAGGAAATCAGATTCCGAACAATCTAGCTGAGATTCAAGTGGCGCATGGAAAGTATTCTGTAGCAGGTCAAACATTACCACAGGACATCTGCATTGAGACTGATTCTACTGATGAAGATGGCTCAACAAGCCTCTCGCGGATTTTTTCACGAAACTCATTACTGCCAGCAAAGTACAAAAGGACCGTGACCGTGTCGCGCACATTGATTCGCGGTTCGAGTGATGCCATCAGAATTATCGTTCGTGAAGGTCCTGCCGATGCCGGCCCTGAGTCAGCCAAAGAGATTGGCACATTGCTCATCGCTGGCACTCAGATTACGCGGGATATCCCCAAAGGAACTGAGATCGACTTGGCTTTCGATATGGATCAGTCGCGGATAATCAGAGTGGAGGCATATGTAAACGCAACGAGCCAGGATTTCGCTGAAGTTTTTAATCCGAAACAACGGAGCGTTGATATTTCCAACCTCGGCCATCACCTAAGTTTGCTTCAACAGCGGCTCGATCACGAACTTGATGAGGCTACTGAGAATGATCAATATGAGACGGCTAAGGAATTAAAACGCTTGGAATCGGCCATCCTGGATGTCGGGGACAAAGCCGCCAGGTTGAGCGCCACTGATGTCACAGACGACCGTTATAAACTTGAAGACAGAAAGCGAGATCTTGCTCAACAAATTGACCGTCTAACAGGTGACAAGCGAATCGTAAAGGCACGCAAGGAATACGAAGAAATGTGTGCTCGTTGTGAGCGGCTGGTCTCGAAACACGGAAACGACCGTGACCGCTTCAAACTGGATCAAATCAAAGCTCAGGAACATTCTTTCTTGAAGGCGACAAATCCTAAATCCATCCAGCAACGGATTGATGAACTAAATGACATCAACATTGGCATCTTAATCAAACTGCCGGAGTTTTTGATCGGTCAGTTTGAATGGCTGAGCGGCCAGCGCTCGCGGCTAAATGACCAAGCGCAAGCGTCCCTTCTTATCGACTCCGGCAATCGTGCTATTCAACAACAAGACTTCGACAAGTTGCGGATGATCAATGGTCAACTGATTGACCTCCTCCCTGAAGAAAACCGAGAAGAAGCCCGGGCCTTTACTGGAATTCAATAGGTTAGGACTTTGAGGTCGGTTAAATCAGCTCTCGTGTGCAAGTGGCACGCTCCCCTCACTTCTGTTTCTTCGGCTTCTCGGGCTTCTTCGTGTTCGCATTCGCCGGGATCGGCGAGTCCCAACCGGCATACATTTCCGGTTTGATGCCGCGAGCATACGCACCGCCCGCGAAGGTGTTCGGCTTGAAGGGGCCGACGAAGGCGATGTTGAGGTCTGCTTTGATCTTTTCCTCCAAACCGAGCGTCCAGAAGATGCCGTTCACGAGCAGGCGGCGATAGCCGTCATTCGTGATGTCTTCCGATGTGCCATACAGCGACGTGAAAACGCGGCCTTCTTTGCCCGAGGCCGATTTGTAGCTGCGCGTCCACTCGCTCGGCATCGGCGGCTTCGCGGTGTCGGCGGGGGAATCGGGCGTCATGCCATTCAGCGGCTGCGCCATCGTCAAAATCTCGCCAGAGGTCGGTTTGCCGACGTAACCGCCCGCCTGCACCCAAACGTCCTTCACGCCGCGCAGGATCGGATGCGAGGCCTTGTCCGGCACGAGGGCGATGCGTGTGCTCTGCTTGTGATTCGTGCCGTAGTGGCCCACCCACGTCTGCCCGAGCACCTGATGGCCGAAACCGAGTTCGTAATCGCTGCCCTTGTAGTCGAAGGAATACTTCGCGTAAGGCGCGTCCTTCGGAATCTTGAAGCCATGCGTCGCCGTGCGCAGGCCGACGACTGGTCCGCCGCGCTTCAGGTAGTCATCGAAGTGCTTCATCTGCTCCGGCGGGAAGTTTTGGAAGCGCAGAAACACCACCGCGAGATCGGCGGTGTCCAGCGCCTCGATTCCCGGCATGTTCGAGGCATCACCCGCGACGATTTCACCCGATTCCTTGTCGATCCCAAACAGCACGGTGCACTTGAAGCCCTGATGCTTCGCCAGCAGCCGCGCCAGCCCCGGCAGCGTCTCCTCCGAGCGATACTCATGGTCATCCGCCATGAAGACAATGTGCTTGCCTTTGCCCGGCCCGTCGGTGCCTTCAAACACCAACGGCGCAGCGGTCGCGAACGAGACAAGGGCGAACAGGGAGAGGAGGATGTGTTTCATGGTCGGAAATCAGGCGGGGATTCCCTATACCGCACCACGCAGCAAAATCGGACAAAGAATTTGCAGGCCGACGGACTTTTCGTCACGCCACGATCTCCTTCAGCACGCCCGAGCTATCGCCATGACGCTCGGCATTCACGCCGATGCCGTGGAGCAGGGTGAGCCAGGCATTGCACAGCGGTGTGTCTTTCGGCGCGACGATGTTGTGGCCGAGCTTGATGCCGGCACCGCCACCGGTGAGGAGCGTGGGGCAGTTGTCGAGATTGTGTTCGGTGCGGATGTTGCTGCCGTAAGCGAGAGCGACGTTGTCAAAGAGACGGCTTCCGTCAGCCTCCTTCGTGGCCTTGAGCTTGTCGATGAGTCCGGCGAGCAGTTCGCTTTGCACGAGGTCGCGCTGCTGCGAGGCGGCGAGCTTTTCGCCCATCGTGGAGTGGTAGTGGCTCATGTCATGCGGCGCGACTTTGATGCCAATGCTCGTCAGCAGCGTGCTCACCGGCTGGCGGTAGGTCAGCACGCGCGTGCTGTCGGTCTGCATCGCGGCGAGGATGATGTCATACATGATTTTGATCTCCTCTTTGCCCGCCAGGCCTTCCTGCGGCTGCGGAATCGGTGCCTTCGGCTGCGGCACGCCGATCCATTGCTCGTCCTTCGCGAGCCGCGTCTCGATGTCGCGGATGCCCTGGAAGTATTCGTCTAGCTTGGCCCGGTCGTTCTTGCCAAGACCGCGCTGCATCGCCTTCGCATTCTCCATCACCGTGTCGAGCACACTGCGCTTCTGCGCGAGCATCGCCTTCTGCTGCTCGATGGGCGTCGTGTCTTTGGAAAACAGCCGATGAAACGCCTCCACCGGGCCTTTGTGGCCGCCGATGGGCTTGCCGCTCACATCCCAAGCCATCGAAAGCCCCGGCCCATGCCCCGAAGCCTCCGCGTTCTCGCTGCCATTGAGCTGCAGCGACGCAAAACGCGTGTCCATGCCCAGCTTCGCCGCCGCCACCTGATCCGCCGAGATACTGTTATGAAACGTCTGCCCCGGTTCCGCGAAACGGTTCGCGCCCGTGAGCCACATCGTGCTGCCCCAGTGCCCTTCGTTCGAGTATTTGTTCCAAAGCCCCTGCACCACCGTGAAGTCCGCCTTGTGCCTCGCCAACGGCTTCAAGCCCTCCGGCAACGTGTAATCCTTCCCCGTCTGCTTGATGTCCGGAAACCACGTCTCTGTCGTGATCCCCCAGCCAAAGCCAAGAAACACCAGCCGCTTCGGCGGCATCACCGGAGCCGCTGCGGAAGCAAATCGACGAAAGCCCAGCGACTCAAGCGCGGGCAGAGCAATGAGCGAGGTACTGGACTGGAGAAAGTGACGGCGGGTTTTCATGAGCAGAGATTCAAACGCTCCTGCGTCGGGAAATCTACGGCAGGGGCGAGAATCTCGAAACCCCACTTCATCGGGCAGACGGGCCCTCGGCTGGCTGTAGGGTATTCACGGCCTCGTAGCGGTAGTTAAAACGCGCATTCGGCGCAGTGTCACCTTGGTCGAGGAAGTCGATGGCATCAGCTTCGGCGGGGATGTTGTCGGTCCATTTAAAGTCGAGGCGCAGGGGTTTGTCGGGAGCGATGCGGAGAACGCTGCGATCGATGGCGAGGTGGAGTTCCTTGGTGCCAAGCTGAAGCGATGCAGCACCTGCGGATTCCCAAGTTTTGCCGTTCCAGCGCTCGATGCTGGATTTGTCGGAAGCAGGCCGCGTTTGATTGAGGCGGAGGTCGTAGCCGAACCGGCCTGTGGTGCTGTTTTGATCGGTGTCGAGCAGCAGGACCATCCAATCGGTATCGGTGGCGGGTGTGAACGGTTCCCGGGTGGTGATGTGGAAGTAGAGGTGCATGGCGTCGTGAGCGACGTGAGCGGTGTCGAGGTCGTTGCGGCCAGTTTTGTTCGTATAGCGGCCTGCGCCCGGCACACCGTCATGGTCGCGATGCGTGGTGTCGTTCAGGTCGTCGAGATATACGGGCTTCACATCGGCCCATTGACCGAAGTCGCCGGGGATGGCGATGGTCTTCGCGGGCGATGTGGCAGGCACAGGACGTGCGCCTTTGTAGCGGCGGATGTTGGCGACCATCTGCCAGTAGTAGTTGTCGCCGAAGCCGCCGCGCATGGGTTCGATGTCACGGCTGAACTCCTGATCATATAGATCGACAAAGAAGGTCTCGCCAGCAGGCAGCACACGCCCCTGAAAGGTCATGGTGCCATCGGAGAGAAAGCGCTGGGCCACCCATTCGTTCCAGCCGGTGATGAAGATGAACTCTGGGTTGTGCGGCAGCGCGTGCCGCCACTGCTCATCAAAGAAGAGGCCCTCGCCGGGGCGACACTCGGCAGGTGGCGGTTGCCGACTGCCGTGAAAACTTCGACCAATGTTGTTGGTGATGTGCTGACTCACCCCCACAGGCACGCACTCTGCTTTGTTCGGCGCATCATGCCAGCCGGGGACTTGCGGGGCAGAGTCGAGCCACGGCCACTTGTCCTTGCCATCACCAAACCAAGCATGGCCGCGTGTCCAGGCCCAGGAAGTGCGGAGGGTGAAGAATGCCTTCACTTCCTCACTCAAGCCATCCGTCGGCGTGAGCAGCAGCGGCTTTCCCTTCCAGTGAAACCAGAGGTCGCGATGTTTGCCCGGCTGGTAAAACGTCTCCCACAAATGCTGCACTACGGGGAGGTGATTCGCATACGGAAACATGGCGATGCTCGGCACGCGCCGCCCTTCCGACTTCATTTGCTCCAGCACTAAGCATAGCGCCTCGCGCTCGGCGTCATAGGTTAGGGCGTTGGTGGCATCGAGGATGATCGTGTCCACGCCTGCATCGGTGAGCATTTGCGCATGCTTGCGGATCACCCACGGATCATCCGGGCGGTAGTAGCCAAAGCGCGGCTCGCTCCAGTAATGCGGCGCCTGCACCGGGCCCCATGAAGGTGCCGTTGGATTCGCTTTCAGGATCTTCGCGATGTCATGCACCTCCGGGTTTCCGAACGAGGCATGCCAGTTGAAGTAAAAGATGCCCACCGTGCGATCAGGCTTCGGCGTACCGACCTCATCGCTCGTCGGCAGCGTGCGACCCAGCACGTCCGTGGCGACCCAAGTGTCTTGCATGGTGTCGCGGGGTTCAACGGCGTGGAGCGACAGGGAGGAACAAATCAGAAGGCAAAGCGGAAATCTGGGGCTCATACGCGTCATAGCTACGTCGCTCTCCGCGCGTTGTCCTCAGACCGATTCCCACCTCCGTCCGCCTGCAATACACATAAATTGATAACAAAGTTGCCCCGAAGGTTTGGGGCATTCGTGCGAAGAAGCAACTGACGAGGCGAGCCCCGGTGCAGTGAACCACCAACATCTGTGCAATGGGATTTCGGTCACGATTCTGGCTTACTTCGTCCTGAACTCCTTGCTGCTGACCAGCGCGTGAATGAACTCGCGCATCGCGAGGTCTTTCTTGCCGGCTTGAGTGATCATGTCGTCGATGAGCGGTTCATCGCGGAAGCCGATCGGTCTTCCCAAGGCGAACTCGATCAAGGCTTCGCTGAAGCTGCGGGCGAAGGCGTTGGATTTGCTGGCGATGATGTCGCGGAGGGCGAAGAAGTCGGTGAAGGCCGGGCCTTTGAAGAAGGCGGCGGCGGGCTGGATGGGCCAGCGCTTGGTGCTCTTGGGGTCGGGTTTGCCGGTGGCTTCGAGGGCGGTGTAGCTGTCCTCGGTGCGCCATTGGCCGGCGGCGTCGAAGTTTTCCAATCCGAAGCCGATGGGATCGATCTTGCGATGGCAACTGGCGCACTGCGGGTCCTCCTGATGCGCGAGAAGGCGTTCCTGCGTGGTGAGCACCTTCCCGGCAAGTCGCGTGATGGCGGGCACGTTGGCAGGCGCGGGCGGTGGTGGATCGTGGAGGAGCTTGCGCAACACCCACGCGCCGCGCTCGACGGGGCTGGTGCGCTCGCCATTGCCGCCCATGAAATGAATGGCCGCCATGCCGAGCAATCCACCGCGCGGCGAGTCCTTCGGCAGCGACACCTTTTCGTAGCCTTCGCCCTTCACGCCGCAGATGCCGTAGTAGTGGGCGAGCACGCGATTGATGATCACGTAGTCCGCTTTGAGCAGATCTCGCAGGCTGGCGTTGTGTTTGAGAATGTGCGCGATGGTCTCGTGGATCTCGCCTTTGGCGGCGACCTTTGTGCCGGTGTCAAAGCGCGGATACAGCGCGCGATTCACCTCAAAGAAGTCGATGCGATCCAATCCGAGCCATTGATGCACAAACGCCGTCAAAAAGCCCTCCGAACGCGGATCATCGAGCAGGCGGTTCGTTTGCGCGGCGAGCACTTCGGGCTTTGAGAGATCGCTTTTTCGCAGCTCGGCATCGGGTGGCGCACTCCAGAGGAAATACGAGAGCCGCGTGGCGAGTTCCGCGCTCGTCAAAGAGCGGCGTTTCTCATCCGGCGAGGGCTCCGCGAGGTAGAGAAACATCGGCGATGCCAGCACGACGGACAGCGTCTCCTTTAGCGCGGCCACGGGCTTGTCACCAGCTTTGCGGCGCACGTCGTAGAGGCTCATCAAGCGATCCACATAGTCCCCGGGCGGCGCGGTGCCGCGAAAGGCCTCGGTGGCGAAACGCTCGAAGGCCGCACGCAGTTCGGCAGCAGCGGGCGCGGGCGATTTGTCATCGAGCGGCAGCTTCAGCGCGGCAAAACCGGGCGGCACGGGCTTCGCGGCATTCGGCACGCGTTCGACCTCAATCCAGTCCACCCACAGCACCAACTCGGGGCCAATGCCGTTGCGCTTCACGGCCTCGGCACGCTTGCGATTGCCTTCTTCGTTGGTGTCCCAACTGCCTTTCTCGCGGAAGAACAGCGAGCGATTCTCCCGCGTCATGTTTGCACGCGTCAGTGTGAGCGGGATTTCGATGGTCTGCGGGTTTTCCATCGTGCCGGTGATCTCGAAGGTGTTCAGCACCTTGCCCGTGCGGGCATGAATGCCGAAATCGAGGAAGCGACGCTCCGCTGGCGCGTCCTTCACTGCTGCCGCACGCACGCGGACGATGTAATCGCCCACCGGCCAGTCAAAAGGCACGAGCAGCTCGATGTAGTTCACGTTCAGCTCCGCTGGATGCCGCGTTTGCACGCCTAGATAGGCACCACGATCCACGTCGGGCATGCCGATGTAATACTCGTGATACTTCAGCCAGCCCGCGCCGAGCGAATCGTTCGCGAGATCGGCATCGTTCTCGCCTTTCTTATCAAAGCCAAACGTGCGCGGATTCGGCGCACCGGGGATGCGGGCCCACTCGCGACGAAAGCGCGATACATTCGGAAACTCCGTCCGCAGCTTCGCGACGATTTCCTTGTTCTCCGGCTTCGCGGCGGCGTCATCGACGGCCTTCACCCACTTCTGCGCACGCTCGCGGGCATCGATTTGATACTTCACAAAGTCGCGCACCTTCGGCGTGGTCGTCTCGCCTTCGTAATGCAGCTTCTTCGTCACGCTCGCCGAGTTTTGCCATGCAAACGCCTCCTCCAACGCCTCGCGACCGAGCGCCTGATACTGCTCGATCTGGTTCGCCGACATGAAGAGGTTCGAGCCCACGGTATCAAAGGCCCCCGAGCCACCATCCGGCGGCAACTCGGCCACATTGATCTCCACACCGAGCAACTCCCGCAGCGTGTTTTTGTATTCACGACGATTCAGCCGCCGCATCGTGATCACACCCTTTTGATCGCCCAGAGTCCGCCGCGCCGCGACCATCACATTCGCCAGATCATCGAGCAAATCGGCCTTCGCGGCACTCGGCGGCTGTTTTTCGTCCTCCGGCGGCATGTCGCCCGAGTTCATCTGGTTGAGCACCTTCTGCCACTTCTCGGCGATTTCGACATTCGTGATCGAAAGCGGAAGATCATCCACGCGGAACTTCCCTTTCTGCTTCTCCGGCCCGTGACAGCTCACGCAGTGCTCTTTGAACAAAGCGCGGTGTTTCTCCGGCATCGCCGGATCGGCGGCGTGAAGAACCCATGACGAGGAAAGGAAGAGAACAACGAGAATTCGGAGCATCGGGAGCGACGAATACGTTAGCGGGCCATGGCTTTGATCTCAGCTTCGCTCAGCACGCGATCCCACAACGCAAACTCGTCCATCGTGCCGCTGAGGTGGCGGATGGCGACGCCGGTGGTGCGGCGGTCGTTCCAGTTGCCGAGCTCGGCGATGCCGGGTTTGAGCGGTGAGGTGTCTTTGAGCGGAATTTTGGCAAGGAGTGTGCCATTTGCGTAATGGCGCACTTCTTTGGCCTGTGGATCGAAGGTGACGGCGAGATGCGTCCAGCGGCCGAAGCGCTCGGGGGTGAAGAAGACCTCGGTGTCGCAATCCTGATGACGCTGGCCCGGACCTCCGGCGATGCCGAGGCGGATGCGGCCGTCGCGCACGATCTGCCAGTGGACGCGCCGTTCACCCCAGCTTTCGGACATGAAGAGCGAGTTGAAGTAGCGGTCGAGGCCGTTGATGCGCACCCACATGGCCATCGTGAGCGCTTTCACCTCGGCTGGAGCGCTGAGGCGCACGCGGTCGCTGATATTTCGGAACTCGAGCGCACCTTTGCCCGGCCAACGTCCGGTCGTCCAGGCCGCGCCGACGATGCTGCCATCCTCTCCCAACGACGTGTGATTGCGCAACGAGCGCGCCGTGTCGTCGTCTTGGAAATCAAAATGCAGTTTGAGAGCGGGATCAGCATTCAGTTTGTCGCTCGCGATGCGCCAGCGTTCGAGCTGCGTTCGATCCGACAGCGCGGTGCGCGAATCGAGATCGCTGAGCGAGGCGAAGTTCGACAGATTCGCCGGGAGCATCTGCGATTCGGCGGCGAAGGCCATCGCCTGGCCTTCTTTGAGGGACTTCATCGACTCGGCGGCCTTGTGCAGCTCGACCTCGCCTTTGAAGACGTGGACCTCGACGCTCGCATCGCTCACATCGAGGCCGAACTCGGTGCCGAGATCGACGATGGTGCCTTTCGGTGTGTTGATGCGGAAACCTTTGGCCTGCGGCGGCACATTGGCGCTGAGCTTGCCACGCGTGCAGGTGGCCTCGCCGCTGGAGATGAGCTGGAGCTCGGCGGGGCCTTCGATCAAGACGCGGGCACCTTGATAAAACTCGATCTGCGCGATGCCGGACTTCAATTTGAGCAGTCCGGGCGAAAGCGGTGTGCCCGGCGCGATGGCGGCGGATTCCCATTCGAGATTCACGCCGCGCGTGAGCACGGCGACGGAGGCCGTGGTGTCTTCCTCGTCACTTTGCAGCCACGTCATGGCCAGCCACGCGCCCATGAGCGTGATGCAGGCCGCCATCGCCGCCACGGTGGTGACAGTGGCGAAGGTGAAGCGGCGTCGCGGCACCAAGGCGGGCTGGATGACCTTGCCCGGCACGGCGAGCGGCTTTGTGGCGCGGAGCATCGCGTCCATTTCAAAGTGCTGAAGCAGTTTGGAGCCGAGCTGCGGCTCGTTTTGCAACAGAGTGTGCAATTCCTCCGCCTCAGCATCGGTGAGCGTGCCTTCGAGGTAGTGCTGGATGAGCGTGTCGGCGTCAGGCATGGGCGTGGCCTCCTTGGTTGAGGTTTTGTTCGATGCATTCGCGCAGCTTTTCCCGCACGCGGGAGAGGGCGCGGCAGACGGTGTCTGCCTTCATCTGGATCTGCTCGGCGATCTGCGGCGTGCCGACATCGTCGTAATAATAAAGCTCCACGAGCTCGCGGCTCTTTTGCGGCAGTTTTTGCAGGCAGGTGCGCAGCACGCGGACCTCGTCCTCGTAGCGCGGCGGCGTCTCGCGCTCCTCCGCGAGCAGTCGGATGTGATCGGCGAGCTTTTGCACCACGTCCGGCTGCTGCCGCGTGCGCTCCCGCCACAGCCGCATGGCGATGTGGCGCGTCATCGTGGCCAAAAGCGGCCGCGCATCGCTGCTGAGGTCCCATTTGGACTCCTTTGCCATGAATTCGAGGAAGACCTGCTGCGTGATGTCCTCCATCAGCCCCGGCCAGGGAGCATACTTGAGCGCCACGCCCTTCACAAAGTCGTGATGGGCGAGGAAAACCTGCGCGGCGTGGGTTTCGGCGATGTTCATGCGGCTGCCACTATCTCACGCGGAGACGGAAAACCGGACAGAAAAATGACCATCGGGTAAAATGAGCCCCCTCCGGCAGCGTATTGCTCCCATGCTCCGCCGCATCTCATTCGTCATTCTGATTTCGTCATTCGTCATTTCGGCGAACGCCGCACCCATCGACTACGACCGCGACATCCGTCCGTTCCTCAAGGACAACTGCATCGCGTGTCACAACAAGACCACGACGAAGGGTGGTCTCAACATGGAGACACCGGAGCTCATGGCCAAGGGCGGCGAGAGCGATGTGGGCATCATTCCTGGCAAGGGCGCGGAGAGCATCATGTATCAGGCCGCCGCACATACCTGGGACAGCGAGATGCCACCGAAGGGCAACAAGGTCGGTGCGGTGAATCTCACGACCCAGCAGCTGGCCTTGTTCAAGGAGTGGATCGACCAGGGCGCGAAGGCATCGCCAAAGAAAATTCAGGTCATCGCATGGGAACCGCTGCCGGCCGGATTGCATCCGATTTATGCGGTCGCCATGACGCCGCAGGGCGACTTCGCCGCCGCGGCGCGTGCGAATCAGGTCAGCATCTATCATCTGCCGACGCAGAGCCTCGTCACGAAACTCACCGACGAGTCGCTCATCAAATCCGGTCTCTACAAGCAACCCGGCGTCGCGCATCGTGACCTGGCACAGGCGCTCGTCTTCAGCCCGGACGGCACGCGTCTCGCCACCGGAAGCTTCCGCGAGGTGAAACTCTGGAAGCGCAGCATTCCCGCTGCCGCGCCCGTCGCTTCAACAAAATTCACTGCCACACAGGATCCCGACAACAGCATCAAGCTCAACGAAGGCACCAAACTCATCGCGCACATCAAGAGCGACCTCGCCACCGAACAGGCGCTCGCGCAGCGCACGCTCGCCGCCACGCGTGCCGCGCTGGAGGTAACGTATCAAAATGAGGCCATCAAGAAGGCCGAGACCGATGCCACCGAGCAGACAAATCGCTTGAAGAAGGCCAACGAGCTCGCCGAACTCGCGAAGAAGTCGCTCGAAGACAAAAAGAAGGATTTGAAGACCAAAGAGGACGCCAAGGCCGCCGCTGATAAAGAGGCGAAGGAAATTGATGCCCAAGTCGCGCAGGCGTCCGCGGGCAAGCCGGATGAAGCCTTGGCGAAAAAGCAGGCGGAGGCCCAAGCCGCCGCCATCAAGGCCACCACGGAATTCGATCAGGCCCAGGCGGCGCTCAAAAAAGCCGAGGCTGCCATCGCCGCAGCCGATCCAAAGACCGCGCCTGAACTCATCGAACTGGCCAAAGCAGGCCTCGAAGAGAAAAAGAAGACCGTGAAGCCCAAGGAGGATGCCAAAGCGGCCGTCGACAAGGCTTTGAAGGCCATCACCGATCAAATCGCCGCTGTGCCGAAAATGAAGGTCGATGACGCGATGCTGAAAAAGCAGACGGACGCGAAGGAAAAGGCTGAAAAAGCCACCACTGACCTCAAACTCGCCCAAGAGGCTCTCACACGCGGCGAAGCCGCGATCACCGACACAGCGAACGAGATCAAACTCGTCACCGAAAACGAGAAGAAGGCCAAACAGGCCGTCGCGGATGCCAAAGCGCGTCTGGAGGTCGTGAAGAAGGAATCCGAGAAAACTGCCGCTGATCGCGATGCGCTCACCAAAACGCTCGCGCAGACGATGAAGAAGGCCAAGGCGCTGCAATTCAGCGCCAACGGCCTCGAATTGATCGCCACCTACGACAGCGGCCCCGCGCAGGCGTGGAGCACCGTGAACGGCAAGCCCATCGCCCCTGGCAGCACCAGCGCCACATGGACGCTCGAACGCGTCATCGGCAGCGGCGACGGCAAATCGCCCATCACCGACCGCGCGAACAGCCTCGCCTTCTCGCCCGATGGCAAAACGCTCGCCGTCGGCAGCGGCGAACCATCACGCAGCGGCGACATCACGCTGTGGGACATCGAAACCGGCAAGCTCACGAAGGAATACGCCGAGCGCCACCTCGACAGCGTCTTCGCGCTCGACTTCTCGCCCGATGGCAAGCTCCTCGCCTCCGGCGGCGCGGACAAGGCCGTGCGCATCACCGATTTGAGCACCGGCAAGATGATCAAGGTTTTCGAAGGCCACACGCATCACGTACTGGGCGTCACCTGGCGCGCCGATGGCCGCCTGCTGGCCAGCAGCGGGGCGGACAACGTCGTCAAAGTGTGGGACTGGACCACCGGCGACCGCCGCAAGAACGTCGATGGCTGGGACAAGGAAGTCACCGGCCTGCGCTACCTCGGCGCCGCCGATCAGATCGCCACCAGCGCCGGCGACACGAAGCTGCGCCTCATCACCAGCGACGGCGGCGAAGTGAAGCAACTCCCCGGTGCCACCGGCTTCCTCCAATCCCTCGCCGCCACCCGCGCCGGTGACCTTGTTCTCGGTGGAGATCAGGACGGCGTGCTCAAAGCCTGGGATGTCACCACGGCGAAAGTGATCGCGGAGTTCAAGCCGTGAGACGGGAGTTCGCGAGTTTGGGCCGTGCGTGGACGTAGGTTCCATCATGCGCCCGTGTGGCATTTCCATCCTCGGACTCTTGGCACTCGCATCAGGCGTGCTGGCAGCGGATTATGCCACGCAGATCAAGCCGCTGCTGAAGCAGAAGTGTTATGCCTGTCACGGTGCGTTGAAGCAGAAGGCGGGGCTGAGATTGGACACAGTGGAGTTGATGCTCCAAGGCGGCAAATCGGGGCCTGCGACGAAGCTCATCATCGAACGTGTGTCCGCGAAGGATGAACACAAACGCATGCCGCAGGAGGCGGGGGCGCTTTCGGTGGAACAGATCGCAATGCTGCGGGAGTGGATCGACTCGGGAGCGCCGGGACTGGCAAACGAGGCGCCGGAGGCCGATCCGAGGCAGCATTGGGCGTTTCAATCCGTGAAACGGCCAGCATTGCCAAAGGCGGTGGGTGGAAATGCGATCGATGCGTTTGTGAACGAAGCCCTGGCAGCGAAAGGGCTCACGCCGTTGCCAGAGGCGCCGCGCTTCATGTTGTTGCGGCGGGTTTACATTGATCTGATCGGCCTGCCGCCGACGCGGGACGAGCTGCTGGCGTTTTTGACCGACTCATCACCGGACGCGTATGAGCGCGTGGTGGACCATCTGCTGAATGACCCGCGCCATGGCGAGCGGTGGGCGCGGCATTGGATGGATGTTTGGCGTTACAGCGACTGGTATGGCCGGCGCACGGCGAATGATGTGTGGAACAGCGCGCCTCAGATCTGGCGCTGGCGCGACTGGATCGTGAACTCGCTCAATAAGGACAAAGGCTACGATCGCATGCTCTCAGAAATGCTCGCGGCGGATGAGATCGCGCCGCTGGATGACGAGGCCGCGGTGGCAACGGGGTTTCTGATTCGAAACTGGTATGCACTGAATCCGAACCAGTGGATGCGCGACACCATTGAACACACCGGCAAGGCTTTCCTCGGCCTCACGTTCAACTGTGCGCACTGTCACGATCACAAGTATGATCCAATCTCAAATGAGGACTACTTCCGCTTCCGTGCGCTCTTCGAGCCGCTCGGCATCCGACAGGATCGCTGGCCTGGCGAGGCAGATCCGGGGCCGTTTCAAGAGTACGAGTACGTGAAGCTACGCAAACCGAACCGGCTGGGTGCCGTGCGTGTCTTTGACAAGCAACTCGATGCCAAAACGTGGTTCTACACCGGCGGCGATGAGCGCAACCGGGTCGAGAGCAAGGCACCGCTCGCTCCTGGTGTGCCTGGTTTTTTGGGAACGCTTGTGATTCAACCCGTGAGTCTGCCCGAGGGTTCGGTGCATCCTGGACTGCGACCGGAGATTCAGGAGACAGATCTCTCTCTGCGCTTGAATGCGGTCACCAAGGCGCAGGATGCATTGCTGGCGATCGACTCCCCAAAGACGCGTGCCGCACTGGAAGCCGCGCGCGCTGAGCTGGAGAGCTCCATCGCGCGATTCGCGGCAGATCAGGCAAAGTTCGGCGGCTCGCCAAATGCTTTGAAGCTCGCTCAAAAAGCCGCGACGATGGAACGCGATGCCACGGTGGCCTCTGCAAGGGCAGCGCTGGCAAATGCAGAGCATGATCTCAGCCGTGCGGATGACAAAACCCGCGATGCCGCCGCCAAGGCCCTAACCGCGGCGAAATCAGCCCTGACCAAGGCTGAAGCCGAGCGCGACAAACCGAAGTCGCCCGACAGCTACATGTCGATGACGAGCGTGTTTCCTGAGCAAAGCACAGGACGCCGCAAAGCGCTCGCAGAGTGGCTCACGCGGCCGGATCATCCGCTGACAGCGCGGGTGGCGGTGAATCATTTGTGGATGCGGCATTTCCAGGAGCCGCTGGTGCCCTCGGTGTTTGATTTTGGCCGCAACGGCAAACCTCCGACGCATCCGGCGTTGCTCGACTGGCTCGCGGTGGAGTTGATGGAGAATGGCTGGAGCATGAAGCATCTGCATCGGCTCATCGTGACGAGCGCGGCATATCGGCGCGTCTCTTCAAATCCGAAATCTGACATCCAAAATCAGCAATCCATTGATCCCGACAACAAACTGCTCTGGCGCATGAACCCCACGCGCATGGAAGCAGAGGTCGTGCGAGACAGCGTGCTGCATCTGGCCGGCGCACTCGACCCGAAGATGGGCGGCCAGGAACTCGAGAACACTGAGGCGGAGACGAGCAAGCGGCGCAGCCTCTATTTTAGCTGCCATCCCGAGGTGGGCGGCCGCAGTGCCATGGCAGCGATGTTTGATGCGCCGGAACCGACCGATTGCTACCGCCGCACCCGCAGCGTGCTGCCACAGCAGGCACTGGTGCTCACCAATAGCAAACTCGTCCATGATCACAGCGCGGCACTGGCACGACAGATCGGAGCGGAGGCCCCGGACTTCATCACCGCGGCGTTTGAGCATGTCTTGAGCCGTCCGCCGACTGCGGACGAACGGGCCTCGTGTCGCGACTTTTTGAACCAAGGCAGCAAGGATGGCCTGGTGCGTGTGCTGTTAAACCACAACGACTTCGTCACCGTGCGATGATTTGATCCGTTGATGAAACCCACTCCACCCATCACTTTTCCCTGCGGTCGGATCAGTCGCAGGCAGTTCCTCGCCGATGCAGGCATGGGATTCACCGGTCTGGCGCTGGGTGGCACGCTGATGAGTGAAGGCATCGTGAAGGCGGCGTCCGGCCTGACGCCGATCGTTCCCAAAGCGAAGTCGGTGATCTGGATTTTCCTCTCGGGCGGCTACAGCCATGTGGAGACCTTCGATCCGAAGCCGGCGCTCACGAAGTATGCGGGCATGACCTTTGACAAGACGCCGCTCGAAAACCCGCTCAAGTCGGACAAGCATCACAAGCGCTTCCGCTCCGTGACGGCCAAGGAAGTGAATGAGCGCGATGTCTATCCGAGCATCTACCCGATGCAGGTCGGCTTCAGAAAACAAGGCCAGTGCGGCGTGGAGATCACCGACTGGTGGCCCCACCTCTCGAAGTGCGTCGATGACATCGCCTTTGTGCGGAACATGTGGACGACTGACAACGACCACTTCGCCGAAAACCAACTGCACACGGGGCGGCATCGTCTGGATGAACAGCAGCCGTGCATCGGCTCGTGGGTGCATTACGGTCTCGGCACGCTCAACGAAAACCTGCCGAAGTTTGTCGTGCTCGGAGGTCCTACTGACAGCACGAAGCGGCTCTCGATCGATTCGCTCTACCTCGGCCCCGATCACTCGGCCGTGCCGCTGAATCTCGATCCAAACAATCCGCTGCCATTTGGTAAACGCGACCCGCGGCAGTCCGCGGACGAACAGGCACGCGAGTACCAGCTCATCAATCGTCTCAACCAGCTCACCGCCGTGGAGTATCCCGAAGATGCCTCCTTGCGCGCCCGCATTCACGCGTATGAGCTGGCCTTTCGCATGCAGATGGCCGTGCCGGAGACGCTGGATCTGAAGAGCGAATCGGAAGCCACGCGTCAGCTCTACGGCATCGACAAAGCATCGACGAAGACCGCAGGCGAGCGATTCCTCGCCGCGCGGCGGCTGGTGGAGCGCGGCGTTCGCTTCGTCCAGGTGTATCCGTCGAACACCGGCACCTGGGACTCGCACGCGAATCTGAAAAAGAACCACGAAGGCTTGTGCGAGGGCGTGGATCAGCCCGTGGCCGGCCTGCTGCGCGATTTGAAGCAGCGCGGCATGCTTGATGAAACGCTGGTCGTGTTTTGCACCGAGTTTGGCCGGACTCCCGGCATGGAGACGCGCAGCGGGCACAAGGATGGTCGCGATCATCATCCGCATGGCTTCACCATCTGGTTTGCCGGTGGCGGCACGAAAGGCGGCACCGTGCATGGCGAAACTGACGAGCTGGGCTACCACGCGCAGGGTGAAGGCCACTACATCACTGACCTGCACGCGACGACGTGTCACTTGCTCGGCCTCGACCTGCGTGCGTTGGAGATTCCGGGCCGCAAACGACTGGAGATCGACCATGGCAATGTGATCCGCGAGGTGCTGGCGTGATAGCCTCAGCGCACAACCCCCGTAACAGCCACCTTCATGCTCACCATCAACGGCACCTCACGCACCAACTGCTCCGGCGTCACGCGCCGGGAGTTGCTGCAGATTGGTGGCGCGGGGTTGTTTGGGATGACCTTGCCAGGCGTGCTCGCCGCGCAGGAGGCGCAGCAGGCGTTTGCGGGTGGAAAGGCGAAGTCGGTGATCTTTTTGTTCCTGTTCGGCGGTCCGAGCCAGCTTGAGACCTTTGACATGAAGCCGGACGCGAAGCGCGAGGTGCGCGGACCGTTCAAGCCGATCAAGAGCCGCACACCGGACCTGCTCATCAGCGAGCATCTGGCGCGGCTGGCGAAGATCTCGCACCAGTTTGCGGTGATCCGCTCGATGACGCACAGCTTCAACGACCACAGCGGCGCGGGGCATTATTTGCAGACGGGACATCGCTGGCATCTGCCGATCGGCGGCGGTTTTTCGGCCACGCCGAAGGATTGGCCGTCGATGGGCTCCGTGGTGGAATACTTGAGCCAGAAACTGCCCGGCGGCATGGAACGCGACCTCGCTTCGTATGCCGTGCTGCCAAACCGCCTCGGCCGTTTGCAGGATCGCGGCCAATACATCCGCCCCGGCGAGTACGCGGGCTGGCTCGGCCAGGCCTACAACCCGATGACGACGGTCATCGACAAGAAAGACGTGAAGGACAATCCCTACTGGCGTGCCTGCGCAGATGGCGAGCTGAGTTTCGAGATCGAAGGCCTGCGGCCCGTGGTGCCGGTGGGCCGCATTCAGGAGCGCGTGGGCCTGCTGGATCAATTTGAGGCCGTGCGCTCGCGTCTCGATGTCGGCGACGCGGATGCGATGGACCTGCACCGCAAGCGCGCGATGGCTTTGATCGCCTCCGACAAGACGAGCAGCGCGCTGAACATCCGCGCGGAGAGTGAAACGATGCGCGACCGCTACGGACGACATCTTTTCGGCCAGAGCTGCCTCATGGCGCGGAGGCTCGTCGAAGCCGGCACGCGCTTTGTGACGGTGCACTACGACTGCGTGGACGGCTACGGCTGGGACTCGCATCGCAACAGCGACGACGTGCGCGATCATCTGCTGCCAAGCTTTGATCAGGGTTGCTCCGCGCTGCTCACCGACCTTCACGAGCGCGGATTGCTCGATGAAACGCTCGTCATCGCCATCGGCGAAATGGGCCGCACGCCGACGCCGAACGCGACCTGGGGCCGCGGCCACTGGAGCACCTGCTTTCCCGCGCTCATCGCCGGCGCAGGCGTGCGCGGCGGCATCGTGTACGGCAAATCGGACAAGGAAGCCGCCTTCCCCGACGAAAAGCCTGTCTCGCCCGAAGATCTCGCCAAGACCATCTACTGGGCGCTGGGCATCGATCCTGATTTGATGCTCATGAACAGAGAAAACCGGCCCATCCCCATCGTGGATGGCGGCAAGCCGGTGCTCGATCTTTTTGGCTGAAGCATCGCCTGCAACTGGCGACGACGAACGGCGTTTCATGCCGCGATGAAACCGATCCTGCTGCTCCTGCTTGCCGCCGCGCCCGTTTTTGCCCAGACGAAGGACAAGTTCGCGCGTCTCGAAACGATGGATGTGAACAAAGACGGCAAGTTGTCGAAGGAGGAACTCGGTGCGCAGTTCTGGTCACGTGCCTCGGGTTTCGACGCGAACGGCGATGGCGTGCTGGACGCAGGGGAACTGACAGCGATGAAGGAAAAGGGCCGCCGGGGTAAAGACGAGCAGCCACGCCCAGGAAGTGCGAACGCGGCGTTTGAAGTGCGTGAGTTCAAAGGCACGAACGGCGAGACGATCCGTTACAGCCTCTTCGTGCCGAAAGAGAAGCCCGCTGGCCTTCCGCTTGTACTCTGCCTGCACGGTGCTGGTGGAAGCACGGCCGCCGCGAACATTCTTGCCGCGCCCGAGATGCAGGCGAAGCATCCGTGCGTCGTGATGGCGCCCGCGTGCGACGGGAAATCCACGCGTTGGGCAAAGAGCGAGTTTCGCGGCAACGACGCGCGCTCCGTGATGCCGGAACTCATGGAGGCTCTCGACGCAGTCGTCGCGGAGACGAAGGCTGATGCAAAACGGCTTTACCTCACCGGCCAATCAATGGGCGGCATGGGCACTTGGGGCATCATCGCCGAGCACGCGGCGAAATTCGCCGCCGCGGTGCCTGTGTGCGGCATCTGGCAACCGGCGGACGCGCCGAAGATGAATGGCGTCGCGATTTGGGCCTTCCACGGCGCGGATGACAAGACCGTGCCCGTCAGCGGTTCGCGCGACATGATCGAGGCGCTGAAAAAAGCCGCCGTGAAGCCGGAGCCGAAATACACCGAGTTCCCCGGCGTAGGTCACGGCAGTTGGGGTCCGGCTTATGAGAAAGCGGAGCTGTGGGACTGGATGTTCGCGCAAAAGCGCGAGTGAAGCGTTCGCAGGTGCGTATAGCACCTCATGCGTCTCTTCCTGTCTCTCATTCTTGCACTCTCATCCCAGGCCACGGCGCTTACGCTACTCGATGCAGGCCGTTCGGATTACCAGATCGTCGTGCCGGACAAGTTGGAGACGCAAGCTCTGACAGATAGCCTCACGCAGTCGGCGCGGCTGCTGCAAACGGCGTTTCAGGCAAATGGCGCCGACGTTGCCGTCGTGACAGAGAGCAAGCGCGATGCCGCGAAACCGGGGTTGATGCTCGGAAACACGCAGTTCGCGCAGAAGAACGGTCTCGATGTGACGAAGCTGCGGGATTGGAGTTTTGTGCATCACGTTGTCGGCAAAGACATCATCATCGCCGGACATGATCATCCGTCGAAGACAGCGACGGACAACGCGCGGCGGCCGAACTGGGATCGCGTGAGCACGGCGAAGGCGGTGGTGGATTTTGCGCGGCAGTTCATGGGTGTGCGTTTCTTGTATCCCGATCTGCCGGGCTACACGCCGGTGAGCGGCGCGGCGAAGATCGACCTGCTGGCGTCGCCCGCGATCGAGTTTTTGCCGATGAAGACGATCTCGGTGCCTGATTCGCTGAACGTGACGACCACGCCGCTGCTGCGGGTGAATACGGCGCATCCGGCGGGCGCGTCGTTTTATGATCTCGCGCACAATCGCTTTCCGCGGGTGGACGAGCAGTTCGGCGGTCACACGTGGGAGCGGGCTGTGCCGGCGGAGTTGTTTGCGGAGCACCCGGAATACTTCGCGATGATCAGCGGCTCGCGTTTGAAGCCGGAGGGTGGCAAGGCGCAGTATTGTCTTTCGAATCCCGACGTGCAGGAGCGCATCTACCGCGATTGCGCGTCGTGGCTGGACAAGGGCTACGACTCCGTCGATCTCGGCCAACCGGACGGCTTTCGCGAGTGCCAGTGCGAGAAGTGCGACGCGCTCCACGGCACGGGCAAGGACTGGTCGGAGAAGATCTGGATCTTCCACCGCGATGTCGCGCGGCGTTTGGAGAAGTCGCATCCGGGCAAGCAGGTGACGATGATGAGCTACATCCTCACCGCCGCACCGCCGAAGACCTTCAAGGCGTTTCCCGCGAACACCTGCATCATGCTCACCGGCACGAACGAGGAGGATTTCGCACCGTGGCGCGGCATCGACGTGCCGCGCGGCTTCACCGGCTACGTTTACAACTGGTGCCCGAACCTCGGCACGCGCTACACGCCGATGCGCACGCCCGGCTACATCGAACTGCAGGTGCAGCGCCTCGCCACGAACCACATCCAGTCGCTTTACCGCGATGGTCCCGGTCAGCTCTTCGGTCTCGAAGGGCCGGTTTACTACACGATGGGCCGCATGTTCGACGATCCGGCGAACAATCACGCGAAAGACCTGATCCCCGAGTTCTGCGAGGCCGCGTTTCCGGACAAAAGCATCGCATTCTACATGCGCGCGTTTTACGACGAGCTCTACCACGCGATCGCGCTCTACTCGGATCACATCGGCACGCGCACCGACGTGTGGACCTACAAACCGCTGCCCACCGACGCTCGCGGACGCAAAACGGTGCAGGATCCGTTTCAGCTCATCGCCTTCCTCTACACGCCGCGCGTGCTTGCTACGATGGAAAGCCATCTCGCGCAATCCGAGCAGCTCGCGCGCACGCCGAAGATCAAAACCCGCCTCGCGCTCGTGCGCACGGAGTTCGACTACTTGAAGCACTTCGCGAAGGTCGTGCACCTGCATCAGGCGTGGCAGATGGTGCCCGACACCGGCTCGCTGCATCGCCTGCTCGATGCCATCGATGCGCGAAACGCCTTCATCGCCACGCTTTACGTCAAAGGTCATCAAAAGGAGTGGAACCACGTGCTATTTCCCTTTCCCGGCCACGACGCGAAGCATCTCCAACTCGCCCACGACGGCTACCAGGAGCCGTATGCCAGCACCTGCTTCAACTGGGACACCAAGGCCATGCGCAACGCGCCGCCCATGGGCCTCAAGAAGCTCACCATCGCCAAAACGACCGCCAAACTCACGCTCGACAGCCCCGAGTGGCAAAACGCCACCGCGCACGAACTGACGCTCCTCCCACCGCTGCACACGCTGCCGCGTGCGACGACGATCCGCATCCTCTACGACGACAAAGCTCTCCACATCCGTGCTGAGGCCGAACTTGGCGACACGACCACCTTCACCGCCTTCAACCGCGACCGCCTTCTCACCAACCAAGAAGCCTTTGATGTGTATTTGGCTCCGAATCCCGCCCAGCCTCTATTCTATCGTCTAACCCAAGGCGCAAACAGCGCCTCCAAATACGACGCTCTCAACGGTCGCATAACCGACGTGATGGACCCGCGTCATGGCAAAGAGGATCCGACATGGAACGGCGATTGGAGCAGCGAAACACGTGTCGATGCGAAAACCAAGCGCTGGCATGTGCATCTCGTCATTCCGTTCGCCACGTTCGGCGTCGAAGCACCGGCCAAAGGCATCACCTGGCGCGCCAACTTTGGCCGCAACCACCAACTTCCCCGAGAAATCATCGACCGTGCGATCTGGTCGTCATCGCTCACCAGCACGAGCATGGACGACGCGGCGGTGATGGGCGAGATCGTGTTTGAGTAGCGGTCGGGGAGAGAAAGGACTCTTGTGGCGGTCCGTTTGCTTGCGACCACCATGAACATCCACGCTCTCCGCTTCCTCCCCGTCCTAGCCGCCACAATCATTGCGCCTGCCTTCGTCAGCGCGGAAATCGCCGTGAAGAGCGGTGAGAAAATCGCCTTCCTCGGCGATTCGATCACACAGGGCGGCTGGAGCAATCCGGCAGGCTATGTGCGGCTCGTGATCGCAGGTTTGGAGGCAAACGGCGTGAAGGCGGAGCCTGTTCCTGCCGGAATCAGCGGCCACAAGTCGGATCAGATGCTCGCGCGGCTCGACAAGGATGTGCTGAGCAAGAAACCGCAGTGGATGACGCTGAGCTGCGGCGTGAACGATGTGTGGCATGGGCCGCGTGGCGTGCCGCTGGATGACGCGATGGCCAAGAACGGCACTTACGATGACAAGGTGGCCACGCGCGGCACCTACAAGAAGAACATCACCGCCATCATCGATCAGGCGACTGCCGCTGGCGTAAAGCCGGTGATGCTGACCGCGACGGTGATTCAGGAAAACCTCGCCAGCAAAGAAAACGGCCTCCTCGCGCCCTACAATGATTTCCTCCGCCAGCTCGCGAAGGAGAAAAACCTGCCGATGGCCGATCTGTTCACGATGTTTGCTGACCGCATCAAGGCTGAGAACAAACCGAACGTCAAAGTGCTCACCAGCGATGGCGTGCACATGAATACGGAAGGTAACAAGCTCATGGCGACCGGCGTGCTGAAGGCATTCGGTCTCAATGACGCCGAACTCGCCAAAGCGAAGGCCGCCTGGGCGCCTCTTGAAGCGCAAGCAGAAGAGTTTGCGAAGAAGCAGGCTGAAGCCCGCGCCAAGGCCGCTGCTGAAAAGGCGAAGAAGAAGTCCGAGCCGAAAAAGTAAGCCGAGGCTGCTCGACATGATTCTCCGCCGCCTTTTTGCTTCATCGCTTCTCATCGCCGCATCGCTTCAGGCCGAGGACATCACCTGGCAGCTTCACTACGACGCCAAAGCTCTGCCTGAAGGCCCATGGAGCATTGTTGGAACGCCGAATGCCAAACTGGAGGCCGATGGCCTGCGCATCGAGGACGACGGCGCTGGGTTTGGTCACTTCCGCGCGGGCTGGAAGGCTGGCGAGGATGAGGAAGTCGTCGTCGAGGCCGAGGTGAAGGTCCTTTCGACCACGGGCGCGGTGAAGGGCAAGACCACGTCCTCCGTGTGGCCGTGGCGCGATGGCGGCCCGGTCGTGATGCAGGTGAGCGATGGTCATCATCAGGAGGGCCTCGTGTTGTTCCCAAATCAGGTGACGAACTTCACCGATCGCTTCATTCCGCAGGACACGACGAATCGCTTTCACACCTACCGCCTCGTCATTCGCGGCACGGACATGCAGATGTTCGTCGATGGCGAGCGCAAGGTGGTCGGCCAGGTAGCATTCTGGAAGCCTGCGGAGTCGAAGGAGCCCTTCATTCTTTTCGGTTCCACGGCCAAGACGGCCACGGGCAACGCGATTTGGAAATCCGTGAAGCTCGGCACGCGCAAAGGAACCACACCATTGCCGAAACCGCAGCTCAAAGTCACCGTCAGCGAGCCGTGGATCATTCCGGAGCGCAAAGGGGTGCCGGAGACGCGGCCTTACCTGTACGATATGGGCAAAGGCCTCCTCCTCATGAGCGTCGCGCAAGGCCCCGATGCCTTCTATGAGCCCTACGGCCTCTACAAATCCACCGATGCCGCCAAGACGTGGTCACCCATTGTCGGCATCGATCAAAAGCCCGAAACGCCGCTCCCGTGCCTGCGCCGGCCGGACGGCAGCATTGCCGCCATGTCACGCTGGACGTGGTCGCAGCCGGACGGGTCGGTTTTGGGCAAAACATGGCGGCTCAATGCCGACGCCACGTCGTTCACGATGGAGGACAACCGGATCAACCTGCCTCCGCAGTATGCAAACGAGGCCAAGAGCGACCAGACCATCTGCGAGCGCCACATCTGGAACGATGCCGACGGCGGCATGACGATGGTCGTGTGGACACGCAAAGCAACGAAGCGCCCCGATGGCCGCAATCAAACCGAGCGCTGGTCCCATCTCATGCGCAGCACCGACGGCGGCAAAACGTGGAACCACTTCTCTGTCGTCGGTCCCGGTGGCGAGCCCGCGGTCTGTCGTCTCAGCGACACGGAGCAAATCGCCGTCATCCGCGGTGATCGAAATTCGTGCATGAAGCAGATGTTTTCCCACGACGCTGGCAAGACATGGACACCAGCCGTGGAGATGGAGGAAGGCCGTGTGCTGCCCGATCTCGTCATGATGAGCAACGGCGTGCTCGCTTGCAGCTACGGCCGTCCCGCGAGCTGCCTCATGTTCAGCCTCGACAAGGGCAAAACCTGGACATCCCACCACGTGATCTCCGACCGCGTTCGCTTCAACTACACCAGCATCCGCGAGATCAGCCCCGGCCGCCTGCTCTACATCCACGACGCGCCGAAGATGACGTGTGTTTATGTGGATGTGGAGATGATGCGAGACCCGTGATGCGTGAAACACGCACGAAGGCCGTTCTCAGATCATGCACATGCCCCTCTTGTGTCTTTTCGTGCTCACGGCCGCTCTTCAGTCAGCCACGCCGTTCAAGCCCAATCTCGGCCCCGATCTGCCGACGATCACTGTTTCGTGTGGCGATGTGACGTTGCTGCTGCGCCAGGCCTCGCAGTGGACGCCAGGCCGCATTGACTTTCGTGGTCACGCGATGACAACGGAGCGCAGCGCTTACGGCACGGTGTTTTCGTTTCCCGATGTCGGCTTTATCGGCACCGCGCATCTCGAAAACGAGCCGGAGAAACTTCAATCGCTTGCGTTCTTCCTCGATGACCAACCCGTCGCCACGCCGACGGCAGAACTGAAAGGACGTTCGTTCCGTCTTGAGCGCAAATCACGCATTCGCAGCTTCGATCTGACGTGTGTCGTCGAGCTCAAAGACAACCGTCTGCATGAAACGACCACGATCCATACCGACGAAGCGGTGACGCTGAAGCTGCTGTATCACTTCATGCACGCATGGCTGCCGAGCGTGTCCGCATTCCTCGCTGGAACCGATGCTGCGCCCGACAAAACGATCCTCGGCCCGCTGCACGATGGCGACGACACGGCACGGAAGTTCTTCATCAACCAGCGAGTCGATTGGATGGCCGTGTATGAGCCGAAGAGCAGCCAGTTCGCCGTTTCGCGTTTGCTCGCAGTTCCGGAGCAGGGCGAACACATCGCGATGATCTGGAACGTGCCCAGCTCGTATCGGAAGTTCTACCTGAAATGCTTTGCCAGTTCGTCGGTGCCCGCCGGTTTCACCGGCACGTGGCGCATGGTCACCGCGTTTGGCAGCAGCGGCGCGGAAAAATGGGAACCTGCTGCGAGGAAGCTCGCCACGGAGCTGCGCGATCGTTAAAATGCCGCCATGAAAAAAGCCGCGTTGTTCTTTCTCGTCGTCGTAATGGCCGTGCAAGCCGCGGATCGTGAACTGCACTCATTTGAGCGCCTCCAGCTCATGGATCGCTACTACTCGGAGGGCATCAACGCCGCCGACATCAATGGCGATGGCAAGATGGACGTGATCCACGGCCCGTTCTGGTTCGCGGGACCGGATTTCAAACAGCAGCACATCATCTACCAGACCGCGCCGCAGAATCGCGAGGCCTACGCGAACAATTTTTTCTCCTGGCCCTACGACTTCAACAAGGATGGCCGCGTGGACGTGCTCACTGCCGGTTTTCCCGGCACACCGGCGTTTGTGTATGAAAATCCCGGTGCAGAGGGCTTCGACAAGCCCTGGCCGAAACACGAGATCTTCGACTGGGTCTCGAATGAATCGCCGCACTTCGTGAATCTCATCGGCAAGGATCCGCCGGAGCTGGTCTGCACACGTGACGGTTATTTCGGCTGGGTGGAGATCAATCCGGCCAATCCGTTCGAGGCATGGAATTTTTATCCGATCTCGGAGCGTATCGCGCCGGAGCGATTTGGCCACGGTCTCGGTGTGGGTGATGTGAATCGCGACGGGCGCCAGGATGTACTCTTCAAAGACGGCTGGTTCGAACAGCCGGAGGATCTCACGCAAGGTCATTGGACACTGCACAAGGCGGCCTTCGCTCCGCGTGGCGGCGCGGAGATGTATGCTTACGATGTGGATGGCGACGGCGACAATGACGTGATCACCAGCCTGGCCGCGCATGAGTTTGGACTGTCCTGGCATGAGCAGACGCCGAACGGATTCAAAGAGCATCTTATCATGGGCGATCGCGCCTCGCAGAACCGGTACGGAGTCCTGTTCAGCGAGCTGCATAGTGTCCAGCTCACCGACATAGATGGTGATGGGCTCAAAGACATCATCACCGGCAAAACCTACTGGTCGCATCACATGAAGTCGCCGATGTGGGACGCGGGCGCGGTGGTTTACTGGTTCAAGCTCGTGCGCGGCAAAGATGGTGTCGATTGGTTGCCGATGAAAGCCGATGGCGAAGCTGGCATTGGACGCCAGATCATCATCAAAGACGTGAATGGCGACAAACGGCCCGACATTCTCACAGGCGGCATGAAGGGCGCACACGTGCTGCTGCATCATGCGAAATCCGTGAGCGAGGCCGAGTGGCAGGCCGCGCAGCCGAAGCCGCTGACACCGGAGCAACGTGCCGTTTTGATCGCCAAAGAAGCGCCCCCTGCCGATACGACAGAACGTGTTCCCGGCGCTCTGGAAGGCGAAACGCTTGCCGCTTCGATCAAGGCCAGCGCGGGCGCGGTGAAGCCACAGAACATGAAAAACTTCAACGGTGGTAAGTGGAGCGGCGGTGCGCAGTTCCTCTGGACCGGCGGCAACACTGGCGATCACATCGAGATCACGCTCGATGTCGCTGAAGCTGCCGCTTACACGCTCGAAACCGTCCTCACTCGCGCACCCGACTTCGCCATCGTGCAGCTTGCGCTGGATGGCAAAGACCTCGGCGATCCGGTGGATCTTTACGATGCCAAAGTCACCACTGCCGAAGTGCTGAAGCAGTCACTCGGCCAGATCACCACCGGCCCGCACCAGCTTGTCATCCGCATCACAGGCACCAATCCCAAGGCCAAACAAAACCGCTATGTCGGACTCGACTATGTGCGCTTGGTAAAGCAAGACTGACACATGCGTCTGCTCCTCCTCTTTCTCCTCGGCACCAGTTTGATCCGCGCACAGGATCCCGCGGCCAATCGCGCCTTGTCCGATGTGCCCTACAAGAACGGCGGCAACCTCACCGAATATGAGCGCGAACGCTGCAAGCTGGATGTGTATCTGCCTTCCACCGGCAAGGACTGGCCGGTGCTCGTGTGGTTTCACGGCGGTGGTTTGAAGAACGGCGACAAGCGTGGCACACCCAAGGACGGCGTGAAAACCGAGCGCATTGTCAGCAGTCTCGCGAGTGCGGGCATCGCCGTGGTGAGCGCCAACTATCGCTTCAGTCCGAAGGTGACATTTCCTGCTTATCTCGAAGACGCAGCTGCTGCCGTGGCCTGGGCCAAACAGCACATGGGCGAACACGGTGCCGATCCGAAGCGCCTTTTCATCGGCGGACATTCCGCAGGCGGCTACATCACGTTCATGATGGGCCTCGATGAACGTTTTTTGAAAAAAGAAGGCATGACGCTCTCCGACATCGCGGGACTTATTCCCGTGAGCGGACAGACGATGACGCATTTCACCGTGCGCGAGGAGCGCGGACTTGCGAAACACACCATCACCGCTGACGAAGCCGCGCCCGTCTATCACACCCGCAAGGACACACCGCCCATGCTGGTGATCTATGCGGACAAGGACATGACCGCACGCGCCGATGAGAACGAATTCTTCATCGAAACGATGAAGGGCGCGGGCAATAAAGGCGTGACGGGCTTGCAGGTTGCGAATCGCACCCACGGCAGCATCGCGTCCGAGATCGCAAAGGAAGGCGATCCCGCGCGCGAAACGATCCTGCGATTCATGGGCGTCGCGGGTGAAGCTAGATGAGACCGCGGTGCGCCTGTGCTTTTACGAGCCGCTCATGCAATTCTCCTTCGTGGTGGAGCGATCTTTCGGGATCATGATTGCGAAACCGTCTCTCATTGCCTCGCTCGTCATCACCGCCGTCTCGGTGGTCGTTGCCAAAGGCAGCAACAACCTCGCCCTCAATTCCTCCTTTGAAAACGCGGACGCGGTCGGTGTGATCGCGGACGACTGGACGACGCGGGCAGGCATTCCTGTGGAGCGACGAACCGACGGCGGGCACATGGGCGCGGCATATGCGCGGTTCCGCGATGATGATCCGAAGGGCGGGCAGTTTCTCGAATGCCGCCGCGTACCCGCACGACCGGGCGGCGTTTACACGGCGGCCGGGTGGTTTCGCACCACGGACAAGTGCAAGCCGGGCGTGTATGTGAACTTTTACGACCTCTACGGCGAGCGCGTAGCGCATCGCTATGCACGGCTGGAGCGAGGCTCCGGCGACTGGCAGCGCGTGGAGGTGAAGGAGACCGCGCCTGCCGATGCCTGGGAGGTCACCGTGTCGCTCTACGCCTACGCAGGCGATGTGGGCACCTTCGACGCCGATGACGCGGAGCTCACCGTGCAAGGCGGTGCCGAACCGGGCACCGCTGGCCTGCAACGTGCGACGCCGGGCAAGAAGGACGCGTATGAAATCGGCACGCGTCGCGAGCTTTTCGTCGATGACTTCCTGATCGACGGCCAAAACGGCAACATCGAGCGTCGTCTGCATCATCCCGAACCGCGGGAGATCGCGCTGAAGCTCGATCAACCGTGGGAAGGTGAAACCTCGGCCTACTTCGCCATGCTGCGGGATGGCCAGCGTGTGCTGATGTATTACCGCGGTCAGGCAGGACCGGGAAGCGAAGGCCAGGTCTGCTGTCTCGCCGAAAGCCGCGACGGTGTTCATTTCACGCGAGTGAAGGCCGGCTTGTTCGAATTCGAAGGCTCGAAGGACAACAACATCATCTGGAAAGGTGTCGCCGCTCACAACTTCACGCCCTTCCTCGATCCCAATCCCGCCGCGCCGAAGGACGAGCGCTTCAAGGCGATGGGCTACTCGCATCATGGTCGCGGGCTGGGCGTGTTTGCCTCGCCGGACGGCGTGCACTGGCGCGAGCTGCTCGATCATGCGGCGATCACCAACGGCGCGTTTGATTCGCAGAACCTCGCGTTCTGGGATTCGCAGCGGCAGTGCTACGTCGATTTCCATCGCAAAGGCCGCGATGGCGTGCGCGACATCATGACCTGCACCAGCAAGGACTTCCGCACGTGGTCGGAGCCCGTGTTCCTCGAATACGGCGACCCGCGCAAAGAGCACCTCTACACAAACGGCATCTTCGCCTATTCGCGCGCGCCGCATCTCTACCTCGGCCTGCCCGCGCGTTTCGTGCCGGGCCGCACCAAGATCAAAGACCGCAAAGAGCCCGGTGTGAGCGATGCCGTGCTCATGAGCAGCCGCGACGGCCTGCACTTCGACCGCTGGTCGCAGGCCTTCATCCGCCCCAGCACCGAGCCCGAAGTATGGACCGACCGCAACAACTACCCCGCGTGGAATGTCATCGAAACCGCGCCCGGCGAATTGTCCGTATACTGGACCGAGCACTACCGCCATCCCGGCATGCGTCTGCGCCGCGGTGTGATCCGCACTGATGGATTTGTCTCGCTTCATTCCGAAGGCGCGCCTGGAGAAATGATCACGCGTCCGCTCGTCTTCAGCGGTGACCGCCTCGAGATCAATCACAGCACCGACGCGACCGGCTGGATTCGCTTTGAGATCTGTGATGTGGATGGCAAAGCACTGCCCGGTTTCAGCCTCTACGAATCCGAAACGCTCTTCGGCAACGAATTGTCCCACATCGTCACGTGGAAGAAAGGCGCCGACATTTCCGCCCTCGCAGGCAAACCCGTGCGACTCCGCCTGCGACTGGAAAACGCGGACGTGTTCTCGCTGCGGTTTGTGAAACAGTCGCCGTGAGGTTCTGCTCGTGGATTTCGGGCAAGCGCAGGCGCATTCGGGTGGACATGAATGGGTGATGAGGTGCGTTTCCACTCGTATGATGAAATGGTTCCTGCTTCCACTTTTCGCCATCGCTTCAATGCTGAATGCGGTGGAGCGTCCCAACATCGTCTTGATCTTTGCCGACGATCTTGGTTATGGAGACCTCGGCTGCTTCGGCTCCAAGCAGATCAAAACACCACAACTCGACAGGATGGCCGCGGAAGGGCTGCGCCTGACGAGTTTTTATGTACAGGCGGTGTGCGGACCGTCGCGGGCGGCGCTGATGACGGGCTGTTACCCGATTCGCATCGGCGAGCCGGGCAACAAGAAGAACCAGCACACGGTTTTGCACACAAACGAAGTCACAATCGCGGAAGTTTTGCGTGATGCGGGCTACGCCACGGCCTGCATCGGCAAATGGCATCTGGGAGAGCCTTCGAAGACATCGCCAACCGGCTTCGATCCTGCCACCATGCCGAATGGACAGGGCTTCGACTACTTTTACGGCACTCCGCTTTACAACGGTGCCACTGTAAATGTGGCCGACTCCAAGTTCCGCAGCACGATTCTGCGCAATGAGGAGATCGTTGTGCCCGCGGTCGAATCGTGGGACGAGATCACGCAGGATTACACACGCGAAGCACTCGAATTCATCCACCAGCATCGCGAGAAGCCATTCTTCCTCTACCTCGCGCACAACATGCCGCATATTCCGCTCGGAGCGTCGGAGAAGTTCAAAGACAAGAGCCTGGGTGGTCCTTTTGGCGATGCAGTGGAAGAGATCGACTGGAGTTGTGGCGAGGTTTTCAAGACACTGGACGAACTCGGACTCAGCGAGAACACCCTTGTCATCTTCACTTCCGACAACGGTCCCTGGGTCGAGACAACGAAAGGCATGGAGCCAAACGGCAAACCCTTCATTCCGCGCGATCACTCCGGCCATGCCGATCCATTGCGTGGCTACAAGATGCTGACCTGGGAAGGCGGCCTGCGCGTGCCTTGCATTGCTCGGTGGCCGGGGAAAATCCCCGCGGGCTCATCAAGTGACGCCATCACCTCCACCATCGATCTGCTGCCGACGTTCGCAGCGCTCGCCGGAGGCAAGGTGCCGACCGATCGCATCATCGATGGCCGCGACCTCAATGCGCTGTTGCACGATCCTGCCAACACGGCCTCCCCGCATGAGGCCTTCTACTATTACTGCTTCACGCATCTGCAGGCCGTGCGCAGCGGAAAGTGGAAATTCGTCCGCAAACGTCCCGCGCATCCGCCCTGGGTGGGGTGGAGCGGCCGCTTCGCAGGCAATGCGGTGGATGAGTTTTCCCTCTACGACCTCGAAGCCGACATCGGAGAGACGAAGAACGTCGCGGCGGAATATCCCGACATCCTTGCCCGCCTGCGTCAACTCGCCCACGAAGCTCGAATGGATCTCGGCGACTACGACCACACCGGCAGCGGTGCTCGATTCTTTGATGGGCCTCCGCCGGAGCAAAAAGCATCACCGGCTGCAAAAGGTAACGTCAAGACGAAGATAAAATGAGGTTCCGGGGATTGCCTCACGAATGTGCTGATCATGCAATCGTGTGGCACGCACGATCAATTGCGTCGAAAAAACAACGGCTTCGCGCGTTTTTTGAAATCGCCACTCCATGAACCGACGCCATTTTATCCACACGGCCGCTCTCGCGACCACGGGTTCAGTTCTCGCCGCGGACGCCGAAACAGCACCGCGCGAAACCCGTGGCATCGTTTTGTATCCCTTCGACCTCAGCCTGGAGGACTGGCCGGAGCGTTGTGCGAAAGCCGGTATCAATACCATCGGTCTTCATGCCGCCCGCCGGTTGGATGTGCTGGTGGATTTTGTTCAGAGCGATGCCGGACAGAGCTTCCTCGCGCGCTGCGAGAAACTCGACATCGAAGTCGAATACGAGCTTCATGCGATGGGCGAACTGCTCTCTCGCGAGCTGTTCTACAAAGACTCGTCTCTCTTCCGGGCGGATGGCAATGGCCGCCGCACCCCGGATGCAAACTGCAATCCGTTCAGCAGCACCGCGCTCGACATCATTGCCGAAAAGGCCGTGCGCTACGCGAAGATCCTCAAACCGACCACTCATCGCTACTTCTACTGGCCTGACGACGGTGCCAAATGGGACGAAAGTCCGCAAGGCAAGCAGATGAATGCCGGCGATCAGGCGCTGCTCGTGGAGAACCACATCCTAGCCGCACTTCGCCGGGAAGTGGACCCGCGGGCCCAACTTGCGCACATCAGCTACCATCACACCCTCGCCGCGCCCACGCAGGTGAAACCGCAGCAAGGCATGTTCCTTGAGTTCGCACCCATCTCTCGCGACTACAACAAATCGATCAGCGATCGCGGAGCTGGAACCCGAAGCCCCGGTGCGCACGACAACCCGGCCACGAACGGGGGCTATCTCGACATTCTGAAGGCCAACATGAGTCTGTTCGGTGCCGACACTGCCCAGGTGCTGGAGTATTGGCTGGATGTATCGCTTTTCAGCCAGTGGAAGCGCCCCGCGGTGAAGCTGCCGTGGCGCGAGGACATCTGCCGCTCCGACATCGCCGCCTACCGCCAGCTCGGCGTCAGGCATATCACCACCTTCGCGACCTTTATCGATGCGGACTACGTGAAGATGCATGGCGACCCCCAGCCTGTGATCAACGAATACGGGAGGGCACTCCGGTCATGAGACGTTTCTTCAACCTTGCTGCCATGCTCGCACTCGCGGCATGTTCCAGCGCTCCCCGTCAGCACGTGTCCATCACGAACTTTACTTTTCCGTGGTCGGAAAAGCCCGCGCCACACACGCGATGCGACCTGAGCACGACGTCCAAGTATCTCATTGCCGTCTTCACCGTCGAGGACTCCGACATCGTCATCGCCGACTCCTGGAACGGTGAATCGACCCTGAATGGAGAAGATCGCGTCGAGCTGTTCTTTGCCCGTAACGACGACGCATCGTTGAAGAACTATTGGTGCCTGGAGATCGACCCGCTGGGCCGTGTGCATGACTACCACGCGAGCCACTACCGGAAGTTTAACCCCAAGTGGAACTGTTCCGGTCTGCAAACGACCGCCAGGCACAGGGCCGGTGGCTACGAAGTCACCGTGCGCATGCCGCTGAGCACGATGAGTGATCTTCTTGGCCATCCCATCACACACGGCAGCGAGATCCGGCTCGGTTTGTATCGCGCCGAGTTTTATGGAAAAAGCTCCGCCTCCCATGGCGCAGCCAATGACAACTGGCTGAGCTGGGTTCGTCCCGATGTCCGCCAGCCTGACTTTCACGTCCCAAGCGCATTTCGTCTGTGGAAGCTGCCCTGACCATGACTCATGGTGCAAACGATATGTCCAGCTTTCACACAGCGTTGGTTTGACTCCTCACTCCTGTTCCCCGCCATCATGCAACTCACCCGCCGCCTCCTGCTCAGCCTTGCCCTTGTCTCCATCACTGCATTCGCCGCTGACTCGGAGGAAGGTTTTGTCGCCGTCTTCAATGGCACGGACTTCACCGGCTGGAAGGGTCCGGTGGAAAACTACGAGGTGAGGGACGGCGCAATCGCCTGCAAAGCGGGAAAGGGCGGCACGATCTACACGGCGGAGGAGTACACCGACTTTGTTGTGCGTCTGGAGATCCAGATTCCCGCCGGATCGAACAACGGTCTCGCCATCCGCTATCCCGGCGCTGGCGACACCGCCTACGTCGGCATGTGCGAGCTGCAGGTGCTCGACAACGAAGCGCCGAAGTATGCGAAGCTCGATCCACGACAGTATCACGGCTCCGCCTACGGCATGGTGGCTGCGAAGCGCGGCTTCCTGAAGCCTGCGGGCGAATGGAACGTGCAGGAGGTCACCGTCAAAGGCTCCACGATCAAAGTCGTGCTCAATGGCGAGACGATTCTCGACTGCGATCTCAGCCAGGTGGACATGAACGAGGTGATGGCCAAAAAGCCGCATCCCGGCAAGGACCGCACCAGCGGCCACTTCGGCTTCGCCGGTCACAACGACCCGGTGCTGTTCCGCAACATCCGCATCAAGCGGTTGTGAGCACTGCCATGATCGTGCGGAGGCGGGGAGGGAGACGACAAGGCCATGCGGCCCAAAGCCGGAATTACCTGCCTGGAGGCCATCTGCCCGTGTAAACGCCCCCATATTGATATTTCGGCAGGAGCCTGCCGAAATATGTGATTGTCAGATGTCCGGCAAATCTGTTAGATGAACCATCCCAAGGTCACATCTGTGACTTTCTCGACATGGCTGATGACACCCCACCGTCTTCTGAGGCCACCCCTCCGCACTTCCAGCGTTCCGCTGGCGGACGCCCGACCTGGCAGCCGCCTGCTCTGGAGGAGATGCAGGCGATGCTGCCGCAGTATCAATTTGAATGCATGCTGGGCCGCGGCGGCATGGGGGCGGTGTACAAGGCGGTGCAGGTGTCGCTGGACCGGGCGGTGGCGATCAAGGTGCTGCCCGGGGACCTGCTTGGCGACACGCAGGAGAATTTTACAGAGCGGTTCATCAATGAGGCACGGCTGATGGCGAAGATGAACCATCCCGCCATTGTCGGGGTGTATGATTTCGGGCAGACGCACACGGGCCTGCTCTACATCGTCATGGAGTTCATCGACGGCACGGATGTGCGGCAGATGATCGAGGCCAGCGGGAGGCTGCCGGAGGAATACGCGCTGGCGATCACGGCGCATGTGTGTGACGCGCTGCAGTATGCGCACACGCACGGCGTGGTGCACCGGGACATCAAGCCTGCGAACATCCTCATCAATGTGGAGGGGCAGGTGAAGGTGGCGGACTTCGGGCTTGCCAAGGCGAACGACGCAGACGCTGGCGGCCTGACGCGGACGAACATGGCGATGGGCACGCCCGACTTTGTGGCGCCGGAGGCGCTGCTGGGTGGCGCGAACATCGACGGCCGTGCGGACATCTATGCCGTGGGGGTGATGCTCTACCAGATGCTCACGGGGAGCATACCGCGGGGCGCCTGGACACTGCCGAGTGTGATGGTTCAGACGGACCCACGGTTTGACGCCATCATCATGCGCGCAATGCAGATGGATCGCGAAAACCGGCAGCAGTCCGCGCTGGACCTGCGGCGCGAGCTGGATGTGATCTTAACCGTTCCCTACGTGCGGCATGACGACGAGCATATCAGCTCGGCGATTCCGAAACAGGAGTTGATCGACAGATACCAGCAACAGCAGGCACTGGTGGTGCATCGCGGGGCGCAAAAGCCGCCGATAGTCCATGAGGGTCAGCCCTCGCGCAGGCCGCAGCAACGACAGGTCATCACCTATGTGCCGGAAAAGAGATCCCCTCTGCCAGCGCTTGTGGCGGCGGTGGTGCTTGGCGGCGGGTTGTTTTACGGAGTCCAGAAGTGGAATGATAAGGACAAGACGCCGCCCGCCAGCGTCCCGGCGGCAATGCAACAGCCTTCCGCCGCATCGCCGGCCGCCAACGCGCTCACTTCGCTGCCGACCACCGGCTGGCGACCGGTGGATCTCTCGTTCTCGGATCGCAACACGTCGCTGGCCGATGGATGGAAGAACCTGCACGACAGCTACAAGTCCGCGGAGCAGGCGCGTGATTTCGCAGTGCGGATGAAGCTGCGTGTGGTGGGCGATTACGACTTTCCGCTCCGGTTCCGCGAAAGCCCGGTCACCGGCTACTTGAGATACGCCGTGGCGGTCAATCGTGCCGGAGGCAACATCGATCTCGTGCGCCGGGTGCAAGGGACCGGCATTAACCAAACGGTCATCCTCCGCAGCGAGAAGCTGCCGCGCGCTTTGACGGACAAGGATGAGTTCGAACTCGCCGCCATCGTGCAGGGCGAGAGGTTCGCCGTGTTCTTCGACGGCAGACCGATCCTCCAGACCAACGACATCTTCTGCCCTGGCGGCGGCTTTTCCGTGGGTGGCGACAAGCTGGAAGTGAAGGATCTGCAGTGGATGCCCCTCGATCCCGCGCCGGGCTCGATGCGAGTGGTGGAGTTGCCTCGGGGCTCGACACCCGCTGGCTGGACGGATGCGCTCGCGCTCGTGAAGCCAGAGTCACACGCCGAACGATCCACGTGGGAGCGCACGAACGATGGACTGAAGTGGGTGACCAATGAACGGCTGCCCATTTATGCAGGCACGTTCCAACTGCCCGTGCCTGTGGGCAGTCGTTATGCGGTGGCGATGGAGTTCACGCCAACGGACACGAATGGCAGCGTCGCGATCATCCTGCCGCTCGGCGACGGCAATACCACAGCGTGCTGGTTGTCGAAGGAAGGGTTTGCCGGCATCGCCAAGGTGGACGGACAGGATCCGGCGCAATTGTCCGCTCCCTATTCGTCGTCGTTCAAACTGGCGTCGGGTCGCCGCTATCGCGCGCAGGCTGAGGTGCAGCAGGTGAGCGACGGCGTGGATATCCAGTTTCATGTCGATGACAAACTGGTTGCGAGCTACCACGGGCCGACGAGCCGGCTAGCCTGCAGCACGCTGTGGCAGCAACCCCAGGACCGCTCCTTCGTCATGCTGGGTGCGAACATGCCGGCCACCTTCCACCGTGCGGCGGTGTGGTCGCTGCCGGATGTCGTGCCGCCAGCATCGTCGAGCCCAGTGGTGGCCACGACGACTATTCCGCCACAAACGTTCGGTGGGCACCTCTATGAGTTCGTGCCCGACAAGACGCTTACTTGGACGCAGGCCAAAGCAGCGGCTGAGGCGAAGGGCGGGCACCTCGCGACGATCACCAGCAAGGAGGAGAATGATTTCCTCGCCAGCAACATGATCGCCAAGATCGAGAAGGGACTCGGTGCATGGATTGGCGGAACAGACGAGGGCGCGCCCGGCCAGTGGCGCTGGGTGACGGGTGAACCGTTCACCTTCACGGCGTGGAACCCGGGCGAACCGGGCAACGGCTCCGGCGAGCCCGTGCTCTTTTTCTCAATGAATGATGATGGAAAGGTGGGATGGGGCGATATTAGAACCAGTGGTATCGGCTTCGTTGATCGCCGTGGAGGCTACCTCGTCGAATGGGATCAAAACGAGATCACCCTTCCCACTCCCGCAGCCCCGATCAATCTGCTCGCCATGGTCGATGTGAAACGCGATGCTGTGAAAGGCACGTGGGGATTGAAGCCGGATGGTCTCACGACGCCCCGCTCCACCAGCAGCCAGGTGCTGGAGTTTAATCACGTGGCACCGGAAGAGTATGACTTCGAGATCGAGTTCACTGTCACCGACGGCACTCGTGAAGTGATTCAGGTGCTGCCGCTGCCGGGCCGCTCCATCATTTGGAAGATGTGCCCCGTGCAAAATGACCCTGCTTCCTACGGGTTCGGACCTTTCCTTGACGGAGTCAATGTCACCGCGAGTTCGCGGGAGGCCAGGACACAGTTGCCGCGCCTGAAAATCGGCCAGCGTTACCGCAGCCTTGTCGAGGTGCGGAAGGGTTCGCTGCGCGCCGTCTTGGACGGCTTGGAAGTCGTGAAATGGAGCGGCGATTTCGCGCGCCTCAGTTTGGGAGGTGAGACAACCGTCTGGTCGCTCAAAAACCCGCAGCATCCGGGCGTCGCCGCCTACATGAGCGACGTCACCTTCCACAAAGCCGGGCTGATCCCACGCGGCTTCGTATCCGCGCGCCTGGCGCAAATCGAGGCGCAGTTCAACGAAGCCTGGGAACGCGACGTGACTCAGAGTGCCGCCGGCAAGGCCATCGCCACGCTCGATGCACAGTATCTCAACGCTCTCAAGACCACGCTCGCACGTGCGAAGAAGCCGGAGGACCTCGCCGCACTCACCGAGGAGCAGTCGCGAGTCGAGAGCAAAGCCCCCCTGCCCGCCGCCGACCCGGTGAACATTGCGCCAGTTCTCGGCAAGCTCCGTGCCACCTACCGCAAGTCCATCGCGCCATTGCTCAAGCAACGCGATGCCGCCGCCGATCCCGTGTATGCGCGCTACGATCAGGCGCTCGCTGCCTTGATCACCGAGGTCGCGAAGGAGGGCCGGCTCTACGACGTGGCGCCCATCCAGGCGAAGCGCGACGAAATCGACTTGCTGCGGCATCCTGAGAGAGCTGCTCTCGTTGCCAAATCGACATCAGTTGCTCCATCGACGACCGCTCCACCGGCGACCACATCTGCGGCTTCATCATCCACGCTCGCCGATGCGATGCTCAAGGAGACACCGCCCAAGCCCTTCACCCCCGAGGAGGCCATCCACTGGGCGCTTTCGCTTGGTGGCAGCGCCACCGTGATGAAAGGCAGGGAGGAGAGCAAGGTGCTGAGTGTCGCAATGATGCCCAAGGGCAAGTATACCTTGGTTGGGCTTCAGCTTGGTGAGCAAAAGCTGGTCAATGTCGTGAGCCTCGCCGGCCTCGCCAGCCTGACAGAGCTGCGTGAACTCATCCTGAACCGCAACCTCGTCACCGACGCCGGGCTCGCGTTTCTGCCGCCCCTGCCAAGTCTCTCCACCCTGGGTCTTCACGAATGCAGTCTCACCGACGACTGCTTCACACATTTGGCGAAGCAGCCGGCGCTCACCAACCTCGATGTCGGCTACAACAAGATTTCCGGCACCGGCTTGAACCGGTTCCCAGGCGCTGCTGCCTTGACTTCGCTCTCCATCGGGTCATCCAGCCTCACTGACGAGGGTTTGCAGGCTTTCACCCAATGCAAGGCGCTGACGAGTCTTGATCTCTCCAGCAGTGGAACCTCCAAATGCACCAGCCTGGCGCCATTGGCAGAACTGCCCAGCCTGCGCAGCCTCCGCCTGCTGCACGACACGACCGACGCGCTTGTGCAGTCGCTGGCCAAGGCCACCCAGATCACGTCCCTTGACCTGACCTACGCGCCGATCAGCGACTTCGCTCTGGACAACATCGGCAGCATGACCTCGCTGGAAGAACTCAGCTTCTACGGTTGCAAAAACCTCACCGACTCCGGCTATCTCAAGCTGTTGTCCCTCTACAAAACGCTCAAGCGCCTGAATCCGGTGCGCACGAAGCTCAGCGACGCCGCGTTAGCCCCTCTTGCCGAAAAGTGCACCGAAATCACCGACATCGATGTCAGCCAGACTGCCGTGTCGCCTGCCGGGCTCTCCGCCCTGGTCAATCTGCGCAAGTTGGAGTCCCTGAGGGTCGATGCCAATCAATGCTCGGATGAAGGACTCAAGCATCTCAGCCGCGTCACCTACAGCATCAAGCTGAAGAGTTTTGGAATCAACAATCTCGAAACCCTCGACAAACGACGGATGGACGCCGTGCGCAAAGCGCTGACACGATACGCCTTTTAGCCTGATCACAGGAGGGTGCGGGGCGGTTTGTCTGGTTGAGCAGCAAGTTGCCGGCACGGGCAACAAGCCGCATCCTGGCAAGGACGCACCAGCGGCTGTGAGCGTTATTTTCTCATCCCACCGACACGATACCGCGGCTGACCGGGAATGGCCGTGCGCACGCTGAGCAGGTGCTTGCCGCAGGTGATGTAAAGCGTGCGCAGATCATCGCCGCCGAAGGCGCAGTTTGTCACGGTATCCTCCGGTGTCTCGACAAAGGCGAGCAGTTTCCCATGCGGCGAAAACACATGCAGTCCTGGTCGCGTGTCGAGCGTCTCGCTGCTGCCGCGTGGCTTGTGCAGGCCGGCGGCAACGTAGAGGTTGCCCTGCTCATCGAGCTCCATGCCGTCGCCGCTGCGGCCAGGATAGAGATTAATGAGCACACGCATGTTCGTGACGCTGCCGTCGGGTTGCAGATCGTAGGCGCGGATGTTGCGCGCGCGTCCCTCGCGACCATCCGCCTCGATAAGGTAAAACGTTTTCTCGTCGGGCGAGACCGCGAGTCCGTTCGGCATGTCGATCTCCGGCGCGGCGAGAATGCGCGCCGTTTTGCCAGCGGGATCGATGCGATACACGGCGTTCACGTTGCCCTTCGCGGGATCCGTGTTCGCAAGGCGTGACGTGAAGTAGATGCGGCCTTTCGAGTCGATCGTCAGATCGTTCGGCCCACCGAGCGGAAAACCGCCGAACGAGTCGCATAGCACCTCGATCTGGCTGGTTTGCAGATCAGTTCGCGTCACGCGGCCATTCGTGCCGTCGCCGGCCTCGCAGTTCATGAGACGGCCCCGCGCGTCGAAGCACGAGCCATTCGCGGTGCTCGGCTTGCGGAACACCTCCAGCGCTTTCGTCTTCGGGTTGAACTTGAGGATTTCACCCGTGTTGGTGAAGAACACATTCCCCTGCGCATCCATGGCCGGCCCCTCGGTGAAATACTTTTCGCTCGTGACGGTCGCCTCGATCACCACCGGACCGAGATACTGGGCGCTGTCGATGCCGGTGTAATCGAGCGCGGATGCGGAGGTGACGAGTGCGAAAGACCAGAGGAGCGGAACGAGACGAATCATGCCACATCAACGCTGCGAGCACCGCAAAGCTTCTGCTCCACGGAAATCAATCGACGCCGAGGTCTTGTACGAAGCGCTTGTCCTCGCCATACACACCCTCTTTCAGTTCCAACTGCTCGGTCACGATGGCCCTCACCTTCTCGGCAATCTCGGACTCCGAAAACGGGCGGGTGAGGTGCGCGGCGAGCTTTTCCACCGAGTCCACGCTGTCGGGAATCCGGCGCGTCCGGCCCGACCAGATCCATCCCACCGCGAACAAAAGCACACAAATGCCCGCCAACAGCCACCGCCCCATAAACAAAGCGATGGCACCAGCCAGGAACGACCATCCTGCCATCGCACATCCAGGACCGTGCGGGACATCACGTGGAATCGAAAACGGCGCGAGCCGCTTTCCCAGCTCTTTCCACCGAATGACACGCTGGCTCCCAAACAACTCATTGAAGCTCATGTCCGGCCGGATGTCCGCGAAACCCATTTCACCAAGCGTCTCCAGCAAATGCTTCATCGCATCCAACTCTGCCACTCGCTGTCGTTCCTTGACCACGAAGTCGATCACGTCCCGCGGCGTGCGCATGTTCTCCGCAGCGGAGTCCGGGATCGCAATCCCAAACTCTTCTTCGAAGGCCAAGACAAGCTCAACACTGTCCAATCCCATGAGATGCCTTCATCATGCAGCAGGTTGGATTGTCAACACGCTGTGCTTTGCGTTGGTAAGTTGAATTGACCTTCCGCTTGCTGGCAAAACACGACGCCGGATCGCGTTGTCTTGCTCATGCGCCTCCCAACCATCGCTTTCATTGCCACTGCCGCCCTCGTTTCCGCCGAAGAGAAGCCCGATCTGCCGATCGTGGACATCTCGGATCAAAAAGACCGTCAGGTCGTGATCGCTGCGGGCACGGAGGAGGTTTATCAGGGGCATCCGACCACGACGTTGCTCGCCGACGGCAAGACGATTTTCTGCGTGTGGTGCATCAACCACGGCGGTGCCGCGGGTCCGATGGCGCGCAGCGATGACGGCGGTGTGACGTGGGCGCGCATCGACGAACTCATGCCACCCGGCTACAAGACGCATCTGAACTGCCCGAGCATCTACCGCATGACCGATCCTTCGGGCAAAGAGCGCCTGTGGGTCTTCTCCGCCGCCAAGGACACGCGCAAAGGACCGGGCATGCCGAGCATCATGAGCGAAGACGCGGGCAAGACGTGGAAGGAAATGCCGCCGCTGGGTTTTCCCTGCGTCATGACCTTCAGCAGCATCGTGAAGCTCAAGAATGGCAGCTATCTCGGCCTCTACCACAAAGGCCCCGGCGGCGCGGACAAGGCACCGCTCGAAGTGCTGCAAACAATCACCGCCGACGGCGGCTTCACGTGGAGCGAGCCGAAGGTCGTCGCCAGCGTCGAAGGCAAAAACCCCTGCGAGCCCTTTGTGTTCCGTTCACCAGATGGCAGCGAGCTTTGCTGCCTGATGCGCGAAAACACGCACAAGGAACGCAGCCTCATGATGTTCAGCCAGGACGAGGGCAAAACCTGGAGCACACCGGTGAACACGCCGTGGGGCCTCACGGGTGATCGTCACGCGGGCGTGTTCACGAAGGACGGCCGCATGGTCGTTGCCTTCCGCGATCAGGCGATCGGCAGTCCGACAAAGGGCCACTTCGTCGCTTGGGTTGGCACTTACGATGACATCAAAAACGGCAAACCCGGCCAGTATCGCGTGAAGCTGCTGAACAGTTACGCCACGCGTGTCGGCGACTGCGGTTATCCCGGCATGGAACTCCTGCCCGACAGCACCATCGTCGCCACGACTTACATCAAATACACGCCCGGCCCTGAGAAGAACAGCGTCGTCAGCGTGCGCTTCGATCTGAAGACAACAGACGCCATGGTAAAGTAGGTTGGGCCGATCTCCATCGAAACAACTTCGCTCATGACTTCGTTCTCGTGTGCCCGCGCGCATGAAACGTCTCATTCCTTTCCTCTTCGTTCCATGGCTGGCCTCGCACGCCGCCGACCTCGTTCTCGTCGCGAAAGACACGCCGCCAGTTCCCATTGTCGTTTACCAAGACGCGCCTCCGAGGACTCGCGAAGCCGCGACGGTTCTGGCGGACTACATCGAGAAGATCAGCGGCAAAAAGCCATTCGTCATCTTGGGTGAACCATCCCCGATGCCCGAGCATGCGATCTGGGTGGGCGTGCAGCCGGTGGTGAAGACGTTGTTCCCGAAGACCGACCTCGAGTTCAGACATCCCGAGGAGATTGTCATCGCGGCGAATGAAAACCATGTGGTCATCGCGGGACGCGATCGTTGGGATCCGGCTAAGCTGGACATCGAGACGCGTGAAGGCGTGATCAAGGGCGTGCAGCAGGAGTATGGCACCATCAATGCCGTTTATACCTTCCTGCAGGACCAGCTAGGAGTTCGCTGGTTCTGGCCGGGCGAACTCGGCGAGGACGTGCCAAAGAGCGAACGCATCGCGATCAATTCGCCGCTCGAGTGCCGGCATCATCCGCAGATGCGTGCCCGCGGAAGCATGTTCAACTACTGCCGGCTTGGGAACAAGGGCTACGGCAAGTCGCAGGAGTGGACCATGCGCCAGCGCTTGCAGCTTGACTCGCTCGCCATCGAGGGCGGACATGGTTTTGGCGACTGGTGGGATCGCTATCACGAGAAGCATCCCGAAATCTTCGCGCTGCAGCCCGACGGCACACGCAGCGGATTTCCAAGACCGCACAACGCGAAGCTCTGCATGTCGAATCCGAAGGTGTGGGAGCTGTGGCTCGAGGAGGTGGCCGCCGAACTCCGGCAGGACCCTCATCGCACCGTCTTCAACGCCTCACCGAATGATGGCTGGGCCAGTGGGCACTGCGTGTGCGATAAATGCAGCGCCTGGGACCATCCCGATGGCGAACCGCGTGTCTTTAACTGGTATCACCTGAACAAGGAACGTCCCGCAACCAGCGATCGCGATGTGACCTTCGCCAACAAGCTCGGCGAACTGCTCAAGCAGAAGTATCCCGGCAAAGGCTATCGCGTCATGATGCTCAGCTACGGCCACTCACGGCCTGCGCCCGTCAAAGCGCGACCCGCAGACAACGTCATCATGACCATCGTCGCCAACTTCTTCGGCCGCACTGGTCTCGTGGACCGTGGATCGACGCGTGGCGACACCTATCGGCAGCAATTTGAAGCATGGGCGAAGATCGTGCCCTCAATGTTCTGGCGGCCGAACACCGGCAGTCCGGCCGGCTGGCAGCAGGGATTGCCGGACATCCACGTTGCGCAGACGATTCGCGATTTCAAAGACGTGGCCGCAGCGAACTGCATCGGCATCTACATCGATGGCGTGTGGGAGCACTGGGCCACCGTCGGTCCGCTCTACTACATCATGGCGCAGCTCGCGTGGAATCCCGCCGCCGATACTGATGCGATCCTCAAGGACTACTACGACCGTGCCTTCGGTGCTGCTGCGCCACATGTGCGCGAGTATTTCGAGTCCATTGAGAAAGACCGCATGGCATTCACGGCTAAGAACGGCGAAGCCGGTGTGTTCAGCTTTCCACAACTCTACACGCCCGCCTTGCTCAACGAATCGCAGGCCCGGCTCGACCGCGCTGCTGGCGCAGTGCCCGCCGACTCGATTCACGCGAAGCGTGTCGCCTTCATGCAGGCCGGCCTCACCTACACGAAGCTGCAGATGGAAAACATCATGCTCATGGACCGCTACTGGAAAAAGAAGGACGACGCCATTGCCGCGCAGGTGAAGCAGAACTGGGCCACCATCGAAAAACTCGTCGCCGATCATCCCTACTCGCTCAATTGGGGTCCCATTCGTCCCAGCACACCACGCATGCCCGGCCTGCATCCCGACTTCCCGCCGCCAAAGACCAAGAAGAAGAGGACCAACGACCTGGACTTGAATTGAGGTGCGATCCTCAAAGACATCATCCCAACCATGAACAAGCACCTCATCACACTCCTCTGCCTCGCTGTTACTTCACTGAGCATCGCGGAAACTCCTGAAACGCTCAACGGCCTGCCGCTCATCTTCAGCGAGGATTTTGAAAAGGGCTTCGATCGCTGGGAGATCATGGATCCGGCAAGCTGGACGCATCGCGTGGTCGATGGGAATGCCGTGTTTGGCATCAACCAACGCGAGAGCGCCTACAAGCCGCCGTTTCGCAGCCCGTTTCACATCGCGCTGATCAAGGATGTCTCCGTGGCGAACTTCGTGCTCACCTTCCGCGTGCGCAGCACCAAGGACACCGGCAACCACCGCGACTGCTGCATCATCTTCAACCATCAGGACGCCACCAACTTTTACTACGCCCACCTTGGCGCGAAACCCGATCCCAACAGTGGCCAGATCATGATCGTGAAAAACGCACCGCGCACTCCGATCACCCAAAACACGAAGAACGTGCCATGGACCGACAATTGGCATCAGGTCAAAGTCGTGCGCGATACGACGAAGGGCAGCATCGAGGTCTTTTTCGATGACATGACGACGCCGCAGCTCAGCGCCAACGACAAGACCTTCGGCAAAGGTCGCATCGGAATTGGTTCGTTCGACGACATGGACGATTTCGATGACGTGCGGCTGTATGGGAAGTGATCGCAGTGCCGGTCACTCGCCCACGCACCAGAGATACTCCTGGCGTGAGTCACCCAGCTTCGCGGAGCGGACAAAGTAGCCCTCTCGCTCCGCGAGATGAGCTGAACGTCAGCGCAAACACACAGCACCTTCAAAACCTGACACGAGTCGCTATTGCGTGAGCCCTGTGCCCCTCTCGACAGAGCGAGAAGGCTACCATGCTTCGCACCAATCCGTCGCCAGAAACACGATTCGCGCACGTTTAGGTTCGACCATGAATGCGCGCCTTCTGATCTCGCTCGTTGTCCCGACACTCGCACTTCAGCTCCGTGCTGCCGATGTGTTCCTCGTCGAAAACGGCCAGCCGCGTGCGGAGATCGTCATTTCGGACAAGCCCACGCGCATGCAGCGGGTCGCGGCGCATGAGTTTCGGCAGCAGATCGAGAAGATCAGCGGCGCACGGCTGCCGATTGTGACGCAGCCTTCGGGCAAGGCGGTGAAGGTGTTCATCGGCGCGAGTGCGCAGTCGCCGGTGAAGGCGGAGGGGCTCAAGAATGGCGCGTATCGCATCGCGACGGGCGCGGACTGGATGGCGCTGATCGGCGATGACAGCGAGTTCACGCCGATGGAGCCGTTTGCGAAGAACAACAGCGACATCCCGCGCGCGCAGGCGGAATGGGAGAAGATCATCGGCGCGCCCTATGGCATGCCGGCCGCGGGCTTGTACAAGAACCGCCTCCGACTGCCGGGCGACACCGGCAAGCCTGACGGCGCGACGACGGACCCGAAGGAGACGCTCGAAGTCTGGGGCCTCGACGAGCGCGGCAGTTTCAACGCGGTGTGCGGCTACCTGCACAAGCTCGGCGCGCGTTGGTATCTGCCCGGCGAACTTGGCGAGGTGCTGCCGTCGATGAAAACGATCCCGCTGCCGCAGATTAATGAAACGGTGCAGCCGGACTTTGCGCTGCGGCAGTTCAACTTCCGCTTCAGCACCTCCGGTCCGGAAACATCGATGTGGGTGATGCGACTCGGCACGCGCAATGACGAGCGCCTGCAGATCGCGCATGGCATGTCCACGATGACGAACCGTCAGGCGGTCTTCGATGCGCATCCGGACTGGTTCGCGATCTACGGTGGAAAGCCCGACTTCAAGCCCGACGACTCGAAGTGCCAGGTCTGCTACTCGAACGACGGGCTCTTCCAGGAAACCGTGCGCTGGGCGCGCGCGCTGCTGGACACCTACAAGTTTGAAACCGTCTCCATCATGCCGCCGGACGGCTACACCTCGATCTGCCAGTGTGAGAAGTGCAAAGGCAAGGACTCACCCGAGCGCAACGAGCGCGGCCTGCTGAGCGATTACGTGTGGGACTTCGTCAATCGCGTGGCGAAGGAGATCGCGAAGACACATCCGCACGCGAAGGTGCTGAACTGCGCGTATGGCGTTTACACGTTGCCGCCGCTGAAGATCGACAAGCTCGAGCCGAATGTGCAGGTCTGCATCGTCGGCGGACGACGTCCGATCAATCGTGGCGGCGTGAAAGGCGAGGGCGAGTCCGCGCCGGAAGCGTTGCGTGCCGCGTGGGCGAAGAAGACGGACAATCCGCTGCTCATCTTTGAAAACTATCCCTTCACCGATCGCGGCTGGTATCTGCCCAGCTACGCCGCGCATTCGCTCGTGAACAGCGTGAACGCCACGAAGGGCATCTCGGCAGGCGAGGACATCTGGCTCAGCGTGCGGCAGGACTTCGCCACCCACGGCATCGGCTTCAATCACTTCCTCGTTTACTTCACCGCCCGCGCCTACTGGGGCGGCAAGGACGTGGATGCCGATGCGATGCTGCGCGAATACTGCCATCTCTTCTACGGCCCCATCGAGCCGGAAATGCTCGCCTTCTTCAACTACTGCGAAGCGAACTGGGGCGCGATGGAGGATGACAAGTCGAAGGCGGATGAAGCGCTCGCGCTTTTCGAAAAAGCGAAGGCGAAGGCCGATGCCGCGAGCGTCTATGGCAAGCGCGTCGCGCTTATCGACGACTTTCTCAAAGGTCTGCGCATGAAGACCGAGCAGCTTGGGCAAAAGCGCGGCCCGGTGCCGGTCGTGCGGCTCGTCGGCGATGCGCATGACATCGTGATCGATGGCAAGCTCGACGACGAATATTGGCAGAAGTGCCCCGTCGCCGCGACGGGCAAGTTCCGCGAGCTGCAAACCGGCGGCTCGCCTGTTTTCGGCACGTCATTCAAAGCCGGATGGCAGGGAAACAATCTCTACTTCGCGATTCGTTGCGACGAGCATCCCGGCGAAAAGCCGAACATCGCCTCCACGCGCAATGACGATCAGGCCATCTGGCATGGCGATGTCATCGAGATCGAACTCGCCACCGAAACGCACTCGTATTATCAGATCGCCGTCAGCCCCGCCGGTCACATCGTCGATCTCGATCGCGGCGCGTCGAAAGGACAGTGGTTCGGCTGGAACTCCAGGGCTGAGGTCGCCACGCACATCGCCGACGATCATTGGACCGTCGAGATTCGCTTTCCTGTCACCGCCGATGAAAACGATCCGCTGAATCAGGTCATCGGCCGTCATCCCACGCAGAGCCTGCCGTGGCACATCAACCTCTGCCGCCAGCGCATCCGCGAAGACGGTCAGGAACTCAGCGCGCTCTCGCCCACCGGCACCAGCGGCTTCCACGAGCCGATGAAGTTCGCGCACTTCTACGACGGCCGCTCGCATCAGTTCGAGGCCGATCCCACCGTCACCGACTTCGTCATCGGCTTCCGTCAGGCCGTGCAGAAGCGCAAAGCGGACGCCTTCCTCGCGCTCGCCGACATGGAGAAGATCACCGATCTGCAAAAAGCCACCGCAATGGAGCAGGCCGCCTTCTATTCGCGCGACGCTGCCGATGCGATCATCGAGCGCATCCCCGTCGAGGCCGTGAAAAAATCCGCGCAGATGCAAAGCCTGCTCGCGCAGGCAAAAGCGCCCGAGGTCATCGCGCAATTCGCCAGCGATGACATCGCGAAGTGGCCCTTCTGGCAGCGCGGCGCGGGCTATCACGCACGCGGTCGCGCCTACTTCATCGCCAAGGCCGGCGACAAGGCGGAGTCCGATCTCAAAGCCGCGCTCGAATGGACCAGCGAACCGCGCGCCCGCGATGCGATCCTGCTCACTCTCGGGCAGAACCGCGAACGCAACCTCAATGCCGACGACAAGGCACTCGAAGCCTACCACGCCATCATCGAAGGCCGCGCCCGCATCGGCGGCGCGGATGAGTATGCAGCGCTGCAAGGCATCGCGCGGGTTTTGACGAAAAAGGGCCGCTTCGACGAAGCGTTGGCCACGCTGAACCGCGCAGAGCCTGAAAAACTCCAAGGCGTGTGGCGCACGAACATTCTGAAATCCATCGAAGAGGTGAAAGCCGCGGTGAAGAATCTAAACAAATGAAGAACCAAGAAAGGGGACTCTAACCGCTGATTTGACGCTAATAAGACGCTGATGATTGGATTCATAATTATTAGCGTCAAGTCAGCGTCATATCAGCGGTCAAAACCCGCAGGAATTGCATTGGGACCTCACCTTATGAACCCCATCCTCTTCCTCCTCTCCGCCGCCACGCTCCTGGCCGCAGACGACGCACCTCTCATCGCCCGCATTCTCAAGGCGGCAGACAAAGACCACGACGGCAAGCTCACGCTCGCCGAATACCTGCCGCTCGATGTGCAGGCGAAGCATCACGGCGAGGAGCACTTCAAATCCGGCGATGCGAACGCCGACGGTTTCATCGACGCCTCCGAACTCGCCACGACGCTGCACAAGCAGACCTGGTTCGCCATCCTCTCCGAAGGCATCGAACCCTGCTTCACCCGCCTCGACGCCAATCAGGACGGCAAACTCGACGCCGCCGAGTATCGCAAAATCTCCCGCATGGGCGGCCACGCCGAACAGCACTTCAAAGGCGCCGACACCGACAAGGATGGCTTTCTGAGCAAAGCAGAGTTCGCCGCCCATGCGGAGGCCAGGCTCACGGCGCTCAAACCTCGGAAAACCGGACAGAGTGACTAATGGAGGCAGGAGAATTGAAACCAACATAATCTGTGGACAAATCTGAAGAGATCGTGGCATACGTCGCCAACATACATCCGCAGTGGACTCTCATTGAGTAAATGAAAATAGACATACATACCCACACGAAGAAATGTAAGTCAGGAGACGCACCGACAAGAGCGATCAACGCAGAGAATCTTTGCGAAAAGATTCAATCAACAGACGTCGGAATTATTGCCGTCACTAATCATAACGTATTCGACCTGATCCAGTTTAACGAGATCAAAAACAAAGCGGGGGATTCCTTTCAAGCATGGCCGGGCGTCGAGCTCGATGTCGTGGAAGACGGCACGCGTGGGCATTTGCTAGTGATTGTGTCGCCCGTCGCAGTTGTCGATTTTGCCCGGGTCGTTGAGGAGGTCACCAAAAACTCAACACCGGATAGCTTTACAATCACCATTGACCAAGTTCTTGAGAAATTTGAAGCCTTCAAACCGCTTTACGTGGCTCACTATAAGCAGAAAAAGCCCAACATCTCGGATGAGGCGCTTGAAAAGTTGATGGTCGGCACTGCTAATCCAGGTCGCTTGATCAAGGAGGTCACCAATTCGATTTCGGCGGGGATATACATTTCGCATGGGCACGCGTCGATCTACGGGTCTGACGTTCATGACTGGGCGACTTACGAAGAGCAGGCCCGTGATCTCCCGGATCTTCGACTTCCTGTCGAGAGCTTCGAGCACTTTTGCCTGCTACTTGAGAAAGACCCAACGACAATCAACACCCTACTGGACAAGAAAATCGCTGAAGAGCTAGTTCTGTTACCATTTGGAGACGCCAGTATATTAAAGCTCAAGGTGTTCAACGACATTAATGTTGTTTTCGGACCGAAAGGAACTGGCAAGTCCTGCATTCTCAAAGCGATCGCTAAACACTACTGCGCCAATGGAATAGACACCAAGGTTTATGAATCTGCGAGTGATCGCCTTGATGAGATCTTCGACACTCGGGGCCGAGATCTGTCTCTCAATCTCATTCCGTATGGTATTAGCTACTGCAAAGACGAAATCGAAGCACTCAGAGAGGCATCGGAGGTCAGTGTAACGAGTCTGAGCAAATATGCGATCTACTTCCGAACAAAGACGACCAATAAAAACGCGAAGAGAATTAAACTCAAAGACATCGAACCGGAAGAAGAGGGAGGGCCTGAACGCGAATTCATCGAGTTCAACGATGCTGCAGAAAAGACCAATGAATTTTTGGAATTCCTGAAGACGCATCCGTCTATATCCAAGGTATTGAATACAGAGGAGATGGGCGAGGTAACGGGAATTCTTGCGGACTTGTTTGAGCGCCTTAGCAAACGAGAATGGGAAAGTTATTCAGGATGGAAAGAGATCTGCTTGTTGAATTCTGCGATCCAGAAGTTTCGCAACGAGGTCGAGAGAAAAACCGGATCGCCAGCAAAGCCCACAACCACAGGTTTTCGCGAGTATGCGTTCAATCGTGTGAGGATAGAGGCCAATGCCGCGGCGATCATCAGGAACGTGGATGCAGAGATTCCGCCACAAAGACAGGTGGTTGGAAGCCTCGGACCAAACAAAGGTGAACTCGAGTTGCAGACGGAGTTCAAACTTCAAAACGGCACAGTTACTGATGGTGAGCTCAATAAGCTGAAGGCCGTTAAAAAAGGGTCCCAGAAACAGTTCGCAAAGGCCGTTCGCACAATTCTCGAACATGCCTACCGAGACGATCTCTTTCAGCACATTGCGGAGCTGAACTCGATCGAAGACATCGAGGAAATCGAGACGGTGTACGAACTGTTGCTCTTCAAGAGGTATTTCGCCCTTGATGGCCGTCCGTATTCACCGTCGAGTGGCGAGGCTTCAATGGTCATGCTACAAAAGGAGTTGGAGACCGAAAAGGAAGTCTACATTTTGGACGAACCGGAGAGAAGTCTGGGGAACGAGTATATCAGCGATGTAATCGTGCCGTTAATCAAAGAAAAAGCTCGGGCAGGGAAGAAGATATTCATTTCGACACATGACGCGAACATTGCGGTTCGCACACTTCCGTATAGCTCTGTATACCGCTGTCACGGTCCAGACGGCTATGAAACCTACATTGGCAATCCCTTCTCGAACAATTTGGTGAATCCGAATAACAAAAGCGATGAGCGCAATTGGAAGAAGGTCAGCATGAAGTCCCTTGAAGGGGGGGAGGAGGCATTTGGCGAACGAGGAAAAATCTATGGAAACTATTAAAGCACATGTCGTCGAGATCGACGAAAAACACTTCATCAACATCAAGATCGAAGATGACGAAGTAAGAATCCCGATTTCTGAGGACAAACCGAATGAGGTGAAGAGCGCATTCAATAAGTTAATTGCGCGAATCAAAGTTGGGGAGTTCGAGATCATGCTGGAGGGCCTCGGCCAAGATTTGTTTTCCCAAGTCGCTAACGAATACGTTTCTCAGCTAAACCGTGAGATACAAGAAGTCCGCGTCGAAATGGGAAAGTACAATCTGGTTCAGAGTTGATAGCTGTCAGGACGACAGATGTTCATAATTCGCAGGCTCAAAATTGGGAGTGCGAACTGGAGGGTTTATGACCACGCGGGCTTAGCTCCCAGCGTTGCGATTCTCCGGCCTTGATGCCTATTAGACGCATGAAACTTCGAAGCTCTATTCATCGACTCGTCGTCCCAATCTTGCTCCTCAGCCTCGCCTTTGCCGCCTTCACTGTAACGACGGCTGCCCCCACCACGCCTCCCAACATCATCATGCTGCTTGTGGACGACATGGGCTATGCGGATGTGGGTTGCATGGGGGCGAAGGACATCAAGACGCCGAACGTCGACCGCATCGCGGCGGAGGGCGTGCGGATGACGGACTTTTACGCGAACGCGCCGGTGTGCTCGCCCACCCGTGCGGCCTTCATCACGGGACGCTGGCAGCAGCGTTGCGGGATCGAGTGGGCGATCGGCCTGACGTCGGAGGAGGAGAAGCGCGTGAACGGCGAACTGGTGCCGGTGGCGGAGCGGTTCACGATGGGCCTGATGCCGGAGAACACCTTCCTCGTGCCGCTTTTGAAGAAGCATGGTTACGGCACGGCCTGCTACGGCAAGTGGCATCTCGGATTCAAGCCGGAGCACAATCCCGTGAAGCACGGCTTCGACGAGTACTGGGGCATCATCGGCGGCCAGTGCGATTACTACCGCTACCACTACATCGACGGCATGAAGCAGCTCTATGAGAAGACGGAGATGACGACGGCGGAGGGTTACATCACCGACCTGATCAACCAGCGCACCGTCCGCTACATCCGCGAGGAGTCCACGCAGCCTTTCTTCATCTACGTGCCCTACAACGCGGTGCATCATCCGTATCAGGTGCCGGACGATCCGACGCAGTTCTACACGGCCGAGAACAAGAACGACGGCACGCGCGCCGGTTACGCGAAGATGCTGGAGCGCATCGACCAGGGCGTGGGCGACATCTTTGCCGCGCTGGAGGCGAAGGGCATCCTCGACAACACGCTGATCATCTTCACCAACGACAACGGCGGCGAGCGCTTCTCCGACAACCGGCCGCTCTTCAATCACAAGACGACGCTGTGGGAGGGCGCCATCCGCGTGCCCTGCCTGTTGCGCTGGCCGGACGGCGGACTGCCGAAGGGCGCGGTCTCGGCGCAGCCCGCGATCACGATGGATCTCGCGGCCACCATTCTCGCCGCCGCCGGCATGCCGGTGCCGAAGACGATGGACGGCATCGACCTGCTGCCCGTGCTCCGCGGCAAGCAGCCGACCGTCGAGCGCACGCTTTGCTGGCGCGTGGATCGCACCGGCCGAAAGATGAAAGCAGTCCGCCACGGCGACTGGAAGTATGTGCAGGACGACCTCGTCGAGATGCTCTTCAACCTCCGCGACGACATCGGCGAGCACCACGACCTCTACTACGAGCGTCTCGACAAGGTGAAGGAGCTCAAAGCAAAACTGGCCGAGTGGGAGGCCGACGTGGACAAGGTCCCGCCGCCGATCCGGATTCATTGAGGCGAAGAGGATCAACAACCACGGAATACGCGGAACACACGGAAGCCAAACAGACCGACCGTCAGTCCCGACTTCATCTGATCTGAATCCCTTTCCGTGTATTCGGTGTATTCTGTGGTTCCTCTATTTTGAACACGGGACAGAGCGATGAAATGGCGCCTGTGCGAACTGCCGCCGCTTCCACATCACGTCACCCGCCACCGCACCGTGGTTTGCATCGATCATAGCTCCACCGCCATCGCGATGCCCATGCCGCCGCCGATGCAGAGGCTGGCAATACCGCGTTTCAAGCCGTGATCTTCGAGATGGTGCAGCAGAGTGACGAGCACGCGGGCACCGCTGGCTCCAATGGGATGACCAAGAGCGATGGCGCCGCCGCGAGGGTTCAACCTGGCGGCGTCGAGGCCGAGTTCCTTCGCGCAGCCGAGCGTTTGCACGGCGAATGCCTCGTTGATCTCGATGGCATCGATTTCGTCGAGTTTCCAACCCGTGAGCGCACAGACTTTGCGGATCGCACCGACGGGACCCAGACCCATCACGGCAGGATCGCAACCGACGGCGGCGCTGGCGATGATGCGGGCGCGCGGCTTCAAACCGTGGCGCGAAACGGCATCTTCACCGGCCACGAGCACCAAGGCCGCACCGTCGTTGATGCCGGAGGCGTTGCCAGCTGTGACGGTGCCATCTTTGCGAAAGGCGGGCTTCAGTTTCGCGAGCGACTCGACGGTGGTGTCAGCACGAGGATGCTCGTCTTCGGTCAAATCACCCGCCGGGATGATTTCGCGGCTCAAAGCAGCACGACTCGCCGCCACACGGCTCTGGCTGAGCGCGGCGAAGACGTCTTGCTCGGCGCGGGTGATGCCATGTTTGTCGGCGATGCGCTCGGCGGTCTCGCCCATGCCGATTTTGAGCAAGGGATCGGTCAGTCCATCAACGAACATGGCGTCTTGCAGCGACGAATCGCCGAGTTTTTTGCCAAAGCGCAGATCCATCGCGTAATGCGGCGCACGGCTCATGGATTCGACGCCTCCCGCGAGAATGAGATCGCTTTCACCGCTGCGGATCGCATCGGCGGCGAGCGCGACGGCCTTCAACGAAGAGCCGCAGGCCATGTTCACGGTGAAAGCAGGCACTTCTTGGGGAATGCCGAGTTTGAGACCGATCTGACGCGCCACGTTCATGCCCGCGCCGGCTTGCAGCACCTGGCCGAAAATGACCTGCTGGATTTGTGAACGCAGTTCCTGCGGCAGCATGGCCTCGCCGAGCGTGTGGCCGAGATCGGTGGGTGAAAGTGCTTTCAAGCCGCCGCCGAATCGTCCGACGGGCGTGCGCTTGGCTTCGATGATGTAAACGGGCTTCATGGGATGGTGGCGAGAGGTTGGGCGACTTGCGGAGCGAATTGCATGAGATCGAGCACGTCGCGCTGCAAATCGAGCCCGGCGGCGATTTCAACGAGGCGCAGGCCCTGCGGCGTGAGTTCAAACACGGCGCGTTCGGTCACGTAGAGCACCTGCTGGCCACGGGCGATGGCGGAGGGGCCGTGGAAGCAGACGTGCTGGATCTGCTTCACGAATTTCGCGTTTCCCTTCGCCTGGAAGGTGCAGCAAAAGACGAGGCGGCGCGCGCATTGCGCGATGTTCACGAAGCCGCCAACGCCTGCGAAGCGATCCGCGAAGCTGGCGACGTTCACGCTGCCCTCCGCATCGACTTCGACCGCACCGAGCACGGCGATGTCGAGTCCACCACCGTCATAGAAGTCGAACTGCGACGGCTGGTCGATGATCGCCTCCGGAAAGTGGCTGCAACCAAAGCTCAGGCCGGACGCAGGCACGCCGCCGGTGGGACCGCTTTCGACGGTGAGCGTGAACTCCTGCAGGCGTCCCGTTTCAGCAGCGACCATGGCGACCGCTTCGGGCAAACCGATGCCAAGATTCACGATGTCGCCTTCGTGAATCTCCCGCAGCGCTCGTGTGCCGATGCGTTTGCGCTCGGAGTCAGGCATGACGGGCAGTTCGAAATTTCCGTCGCCGGTGACGACGAAGTCTTCATTGAAAACCTCGCCGAAGGTCTGGTCATGCTGCACACCTGACGACGTGACGAGATAATCGACGAGAATGCCGGGCACGCGCACGGATTTCGGATCAGGCAGTTGATCCACGATGCTTTCGACCTGCGCGATGACGATGCCGCCGTGGTTCTTCGCCGCCTGCGCCATCGGCAGCACTTCGCTGATCAACCCTTCACACTCCATGCTCAGATTGCCGCCGTGGTCGGCGTAAGTCGCGCGAATGAGCGCCACATGAATCGGCATCGGCTTGTAGCGCAGCCATGTTTCGCCATCCAGCTCAATGCGCTCGACGAGCGGCTCGGTCGTGCGTGCGTTGAGCATGCCACCGCCGTGGATGGGGTCGATGAAGGTGTTCAAGCCGACCTTCGTGATCACTCCGGGCCTTTTCGCGGCGATTTCACGCGTCAGCACGCTCAGCACACCCTGCGGCAGATTGTAGGCTTCAACTTCGTTCGCCAGCGCGAGTGCTCCAAGTTTCGGCGCGAGGTTCCAATGACCGCCGACGATGCGTTTGAGCATGCCGCGATGCGCGAGGTGGTTCATGCCGCGCTCCGCACGATCTCCCTGCCCCGCACAATAATAAAGCGTGAGGTCGGTCGGCGTGCCGGTTTGCAAAAAGCGGCGCTCCAGAGCCGAGGTGAGCATCTCCGCATGCCCGGCACCGACAAAGCCACTCACCGCCACCGTGGCACCGCTCGGAATGGCGGCGACGGCTTCGTCGGCGGAAACAATGTGTGCTGCGGCTCTCATGCCAATACGAGTGTGCGCATGGAAAACACCGGGTCGGGCGAACTAACAGCTGCGCAATAGGAAGGATTTCCATCTATTGGCTGCATTTGAGGGCGGAGAGAAGCTCTTCGAGTTTCATTCTGGCATTCGGTTTGTGATAGAGGGTTCCGTCGCTTTCAATAACTTCCTCCTTAGCCAAATCCTCACAGGCCTGCCGAATGACCTCCATCTCGGGATCACCCTTGATCGGAATCGAGATGAAAGTGTCCCATGCTCTGCAATCCATCTTTCCATGGAGGACAGTCTCCAGAAGCTCAATGACTTCGGATCGGGATCGGGTGAATGGCTTGAAGATATTGAACATATGCTAGCCTCTCCAGCCGCCGTTGATTTCGATGGTCTGGCCTGTCACGTAGCTGGCGAGCGGCGAGCAGAGGAAGAGGACGACGTTCGCAACTTCCTCGGTGGTGCCGAAGCGGGCGAGCGGGACGTTCTTGAGCATCTCATCGCGCACGTTCTGCGGAATGGTGGCGGCCATGGCGGTGTCGATCACGCCGGGAGCAATCGCGTTGGCGCGGATCTGCTTGCGGGCGGCTTCGCGGCTGAGGACGCGCATCATGGCCTGCACGCCGGATTTGGCGGCGGCGTAGTTGGCCTGGCCGAAGAAGCCTTGGATGGCGGCGATGCTGCCGAAGCTGACGATGGCGCCTTGCTCACGCATGATTTCGAGGGCGTATTTGCAGCAGTAAAAGACACCGGAGAGGTTCACGTCGATGACGGCGTCCCATTCTTCGAGACCCATCTTCGCAATGGTGCGGTCCTTGATGATGGCGGCGTTGTTGATGAGGTAATCGAGGCCGCCGTGGCGTGCCTGGATGTCTCCCATCATGGTTTTGACCTGCTCGGGCTGCGAAACATCGGCGGCAATGATGCTGGCGCTGTCCGTGCGGGCGAGATTCAGCTCGTCTGCGAGTGCTTGGGCATCTGTTGTCGTGCCCGGTGTGCCGAGGTGGTTGAGGACGACGCTGGCGCCCGCGCGGTGGAAGGTGCGGGCCACCTGGGCGCCGATGCCCTGTGATGCGCCGGTGACGAGCGCGACTTTGCCTTTGAGATCGATTGGAATCATGCGTGATGGTTTTACGAGACGGACTTCCAAGGATCAAGCTTTCTGCCGCACGGAGGATCATTTGCCTCAGGGGGCAGGCTGTGGCATTGGATCGCCAGCCATGGTCAAGAAACTCCTCCACACCCGCTACCGGGTGAACGATCTCGAAAAGACGGTGAGCTTTTACACGCAGGTGCTCGGCCTGAAGGAAATCCGCCGCCACAAGTCGCCGCGCGGCTCGGAGCTTGTGTTTCTGCAGACGCCGAACAGCGACGAGCTGATCGAAATCTGCAGCTATCCTGCCAGCGGGCCGGTATCGTTTTGCAGTGATCTGACGCACCTGGCCTTCGAGGTGGACAGCATTGAGGAATTTGCGAAACATTCCGCTGCGCTTGGTTATCCGCTCTCCGATGGACCGACGCCAAGTTCCAGCGGCGTGTTTGCATTCATTGACGCCCCCGAGGGGTACGAGATAGAACTGATCGAATACCGGAAATAATCCTCCCCCCACCCAACCTCATGGACTTCGACTGGATCGGCGCTGCCTTTGACCTGACGCAACTTCCGCCGAAGGACATCGAGGAGTCGTTTGAAGATCCGTTTTCGATCAAGCTGCTGCCGGACGGCCAGAGCGAGAGCGCCGAGGCGCGCTACTACAACCTGGGCAAGTCACTTCAAGGCAAACCGGTGTTCAGCGTGTTCTGGACGGACGGCAAACGCTACCGTGTGATTTTCGCGCGACTCATGACAACCACGGAACACGAGTTCTTCGAGCGCAAGAAGGCGGAGGACATCTGAGTTTTCTCATTACCATCATGGAAACCGCACCCGCCGACCTGAAACCAATCCGCGCCTGGAAAGAGCTGCCCGCTTTCGAGTCTGAAGATGCGGAGGTGCGTTTTTGGAAAGCGCATCAACTCGACCCGCGGCTGATGCAGTCGTCGATCCATCGCGCGGATGTGCGCGAGTCCACCACGATCACACTGCGCTTTGATCCACGCATGCTCAGCCGCATCAAACGCGTGGCCCGCCGCCGCTACCTCAACTACCAGAGCATGATCAAACAGTGGCTGAGCGAGCGGATGGAGCAGGAGTTGAAGGATTGAAAAGCCGCGCCCGATGGAAGGAAACGCGGCCTGGGAAAAGCTGGTCCGCCTCAAATGGCGGACTTCAGCGCTGCCGAGGGGACAAAACGCACCGTCCGCGACGCCTTGATTTCGACCGGTTCCTTGGTCTTCGGATTGCGGCCCATGCGCGCATTGCGGTCCACGGGTTTGAAGGTGCCAAAACCGACGAGCTGCACCGGGCCTGTTTTCACGCCGTTGGTGATGGCGGCGAGCACGGCGTCGAGGGCGTCAGAAGCGGCGCGCTTCGAAGTATCGCCGCCGAGAATTCTCTGCACTTCATCAATGAGCTGGGCTTTGTTCATGGGAAAGAGTGGATTCGTTGTTGGTCAAAACGCGGGTCCGTTCCAGAGTGAGCGAGGCACGGGCGATTTTTATGCCGTGTTCCGCCACTTTTCTCAAACACAAAAACTCCAGCAGCAGACATGAGTCCGTTGAAAAAGTTCTTGCTTCCCGAATCGAAACCCGTGCTCGGCACGGGTGTATTTATCGCACCCGGGGCCGTGGTGCTCGGCGCGGTGGAAATGGGCGCCCAGTCCAGTGCCTGGTATGGAGCGGTGCTGCGCGGAGACATCAACCGCGTCATCGTCGGCGCGCAGAGCAACGTGCAAGATGGCAGCGTGCTGCACGTGAGCGATGACTGCGCATGTGTGCTGGGTGAACGTGTGACTGTGGGCCATCGCGCAGTCGTGCATGCCTGCACCGTGGGGGACGAGGTGCTGGTGGGAATGGGAGCGATCATTTTGGACGGGGCGCAGATCGGCCCGCGCAGCATCATCGCCGCGGGAGCCTTGGTGACAAAGGGCATGGTGGTGCCTGAAGGATCGCTCGTGATGGGATCGCCCGCGCGTGTGGTGCGCGCCCTGACACCCGAGGAACACGCTGGGAATGCGAAACTCGCATTGAAGTATGTCGAGGTGTCGCGACGGTACCTGGAACTCGGCCTTGGCGGAGCGCCGGTGGCCACATAAAATCGCACTCCGCGCCTTGCCAGCAGGCCATGCGAGGCTTTTAATTCAGCACACATGAACAAGGATGTCATCGAAGTGCAGGTGCGCGCGGTGCTGCCGCTGGAGGGCAGCTTTGCGGTGTTTCTGGGCAACGAATCGAAGGTGTTTGTGATCTACATCGACGAATCCGTCGGCACGGCGATCTCGATGTTCATGCGCGGCGTGTCGAAGGAACGTCCGCTCACGCATGACCTGGTGGGCCACCTGCTCATGGCCTTCGGCGCCAAGGTGGAGCGTGTCATCATCAACAACATCAACGGCAGCGTCTTCCACGCCCGGCTGATCATCTCGGCAGAAAACGAGCTGCACACGACGCGCAAGTTCATCGAACTCGACGCGCGACCCAGTGACAGCATCGCGATGGCCGTCCAGCAAAGCGCGCCGATTTTCGTGGCCAAAAACGTGTGGGACGCCGTGGAGGATGTGAGCGAGACACTCGCACAAATCGAAAAGCGCGGCCTGGAGGCGCAGCAGGCCGCGGCGACGGCCAAGGAGGAAGGTGATGAAGAGGAGGACGAGCTGGAAGAGCTGAGCGACGAGGACATCAACTCGATCGCCGGAATCAGCGAGGCCGAAAGTGATGATGACGACTACGACGACGGCTTCGGTGGCGAGGAAGATGACGACGAAGGCGAGGAGTGGAAGAAGGCGGATGGCTGAGTGGCAGCATCACTGTCAACGTTGCATCAAGGCGGCGCGCAGTTGAAATGCCTCGCCATATCCCGGAGCGATGCTGAGCGCACGGTCGAGCGCGGCGATGGCCTCTTGTCTGCGGCCCTGCTGCGCGAGGATGGTGGCGCGAGCATAGGGGATGCCGGGATCCCGGGGATTGGCGGCTTCCCCGTGCTGAAGAGCTTCGAGCGCGCCAGCGACGTCTTTCTGGCCGTTGCGGGCGAGGCCGAGATTGTACCAGGCACGGGCGAGTGATGGATCGAGGCGCACGGCTTCCTGCAACGTGGTGATCACTGCGGGCATGTCGCCGGTTTCAGCGAGGGCGAGGCCGAGTTCGTAGTGATATTCGGCATGATTGGGCGCGAGCTTGATGGCATCACGCAGCTTGGTGATCGCGAGCTGTGTCTGGCCGGTGGTGCTGAACATCATCGCCAGATCGTGATGGAAGGGCGGCGAATTCGGATCCCAGCGGATGGCAGTCTCCATGTGCTGGATGGCTGAACTTGTGTTGTGACGGGCAAAGTCGAACTGAGCGAGTTGCATCTGTCCACTGGGCTGGTCGGCATTGAGCTGCAACATGTGCTGCAAATCTTTTCCGGAAGCGGAGTCGATGTTCAAGGTGTCACGCAGGGCCCACGCGGCCGAAACACGCACGCCACGCACGGGATCATTCAGCAAAGGCTCGATGGCGGAGCGGATGGAACCTTCTTGAGTGACCGGTTCGAGCGTGCGGATGGCGCTTTCACGCACGAGCGGATGCGCGTGCTGCAATTGGGCGGTGACGGTGGTTTGAACGGACGGCTGGTCGATCCAGCGATCCAATAGAAGCGTGGCGCTGGCTTTCCAATGCGGAATCTCATCGCTGCCGAGCAGTTCGACGAGGCCATCGCGTGCTTCGGAGTCGCCCTGGCGTGCTTTCGCGATCAGTATGGCCCGCGTGCGCGTCTTGCGGTTCATTTTCTCACCCCACCACTTCTGCGTGGCCTCCAGCGCCCAGTCGGTGGTCTTGTCGGTGTGGCACTTGTTGCAGGCGTTCGGCACGTTGAACTGCTTCGTCAGCAACGGATCGGGAATGGTGAAGCCGTGGTCGTGGCGCGGATGGCGCTGCATGTAAACCGTCTGCGGCATGTGGCAGTTCACGCATTGGTTTCCAGTGCTGGCGGTCTGATGAAAACTGTGCGCCTCAGGCAGGATGACAGGCGCGTTGGGAAAACCGCCTTGCGTGTGGCAGCGCATGCAGAGCTGGTTGCCAGGAAGGATGGTTTTCATGCTGTGCATGTCGTGGCAGTCCATGCAGCGCACGCCGGCGTTGTGCATGCGGCTGCTGAAGAAGCTGCTGAACTCGTAGTTCTCGTCGCGAATCTGGCCGTCGGGGTAAAACGTGTCGCTCTGGTCGGTGATGGTGAGATGATAGTGGTCCCAGAACGATTCACCTGGCACGAAGTCGCCGGTGATTTCGCCTCGGCGTGCATGACAACCGGCACAGTTGTCGATGTGCTGATCGCGCGACCACTTTGTCAGAGTGGGGTCGCCTTTTTGGCCGGAATGAGCCTTCTGCCATTCATTGTGCGATTTCATCGGCCCGTGACAGGCCTCGCAGCTCACGGACATCTCCGCCATGGTGGTGTGGTAGCCGTCTTTCGCGGTGTCGTAGTTTTTGCGCAGGCGTGTGTTGTGGCAGGTGGCGCACATCTGGTTCCACACCATGCCTCGCCCGGTCCAGTGGCCCCATTCGCCGGGTTTGCGGTCTTCATTGCCATAGACGTTGAACCAGTCGCCCTTGTGCGGATCGAAGCATGCCTCCATCGCCTGCAAACGTCCGTTGCCACCATCGACGAGGAACTGGCGCAACGGATCGTGGCCGATGACGCGTTCGACCTTGTAGGGCGCAACCTTGTCGCCGAAGCCGAGCGCGGTGAGGATGTAGTTCTCGTCGATTTTGGCCGCTTGCGTGGTCTGCGTGCCATGCTGGAACGATTTTGCCGGAACGAATGCCGCGTCGTCGAGTTTGGCGTCCGGTTTGCGTTCCGCGAGACCGTGATGCGAACTTTCCCACTTGGCGAACTGATCGGGATGACACTCGCGGCAGGACTGCGAGCCGCCGTATTGCATGAAGACGGCTTTTTCGTCCGACATGACGAACGGCTCGGCCTTCACGAGAGAGACGGCCACAACGGGCGCGGCTGGTGTTGATTTTTTCTGAGGCCGCCATGCCCAGACCGCGAGCGCGACAACCAGCGCCGCCACGGTGCCCGCCATGACCGCACGATTCGCCCACGATGAAGCGGCTGTTTGAGGTGCTGGCGGGATTTTTTTCTTCATGCGTGCGCCAGACTAGGCGGACGCGACAACGACGCAAGGCACGTGGAAGAATCAGAAATCGAGATAGATCTCAGCGCGGCGGTTGTGGCTGCGTCCTTCCGGGTCGTCGGAGCCGTCGGCTTTTTTGTTCGGGCTGAGCGGCTGCGCTTTTCCGAGGGCTGAGGTGACGACTTGATCTGCAGGCACGCCGAGGGCGATGAGCTGCTGTTTCACCACCTCGGCACGCTGGCGGGAGAGGTTGATGTTGTAGTCGTCGGCGCCTTTCTCGTCAGTGTGACCGGCGATGTTCAGTTTTTTCGACGGGTCCGCCTTCATGAGCGCAGCGATGACCTCGATCTGCTTTTGCGCGCGCGGATGGAGCTCGGCCCGGTCGTATTCAAAGTAGAGGGCGAGTGACTCGCCGCCTTTCGGATTCTTCACGATGGGCGTGTAAGGCACGCCGAGCTTCGTGGCATTTTTGGCGAATGAACCGAGAATCTCGGACAGATTGAGCCCCGCGACCTTCCATGGCTGCGCAATGTCGGCGCGTTTCAGTTCGACACCGAACTCGGTGCTCTGCTGCAAGGTCTCCGACTGCACCTGCGCGATGGCCCAGGACACCTCGGGATTGGCGATGGTGATGATGAGCGGCCGGTTGGGATTGAAGGTGAACTGGCCTTCCTCAAACACAATGCAGAGGCCGACCAGACGCTCCACGGGCACCTTGGACTCGTCCACAAACTTGCGGGCGGCGGCGAAATCGTGCTTGAGCAGATGGTTGACGAAATCGCTGGCAAAGGCCAGCGCATCGCTGCCTTCGCTCACGGCGAACAACTGCTTCATGGGCGCGAGTGTGCCGGGCGCAGGCGGCGTGGTGCCCGGCGCGGTGGGGGTGCTGGGCATGGCGGCGATGGCGGCGCTCATTTCCTTCGGCAGCGTGGTTTTGGCAATCTTCCAACCCATGCGCTCATCCCGCTCGATATCGATCTGGATGCGCACGATCTCACCCGACCCGGCCTTGGAAAAAGGAATGGCAAGGCGCGTGCGGTTTTCGACGAGTCCAAGCAATTCGACCTGGTCCTCGCTGCCAGGCTTGAAGCCCATCTCAGCGAGCCGTTGGAAGAGCAGCGCGGCCGTTTCTGCCTGCGCGGCATCCGATGCGGCTGCGAGTTTGCCTGCCGTGGTGAAATCACCTGCGGCGAGGCTGCGGGCCAATTGCTTGCCGAGATCGAGAGGCCGGGCAAAACCAAACGCCGAAGCTGCGGACGAAGGCACGGACGGCGGCGCCATCAGGGAAGGCTGGGCAGGAGCGCCCTTGGCAGCAGGACTACCACTTTCAACACCTGCCTTCGCAGGCGGCTTGGCGGATGGGGCCGCATCCGCTGAAGCAGGGGCTGCGGCCTCCCTGCGCGCCAACATCTTGTTCCGGGTGAAGAAAAAGAAGATGAGCGTGCTGAGGGCGAGCGCCGCCACCACGATGAGTACGGGCACGAGGCCGCCGCCAGATGGAAGGCGGACAGAGGAGACGCGGGTCGGAGTATGCATGATGGCCGGGAGAAACTGCCCTTGAACAGCAGCAAGGATGCCATCACTACAGGTGCCGAATCAAGGCGAATTCTGCACCTGATCCTGTTCAGCGCTTGTCATCCGTGCCTGTGGTGAGCTGGCCGCCACGCATTTTGGCCTTCAGGCGCGACCAGAAGTCATCGGCCGGCTGGGCCTCGCTGCCTGTGGAGGAGAGGGAGCTGCTTCCTTTGAAGGAGGGGACCTCCACCGCACCTGAACGTGAGCTGTCGCTGCCTGAATCGGCAAGGGCACGACCGTAGGGGGCGAAGTTGTTCACCGGCACGTCGTACTTTTGCATGCTGGAGGTGAGCACGCGGCGGGCATTGATGAAGGCCGTGGGGCTGTAGTAGTTCGAGTTGTCCCGGGCAAACTGCGAGCGGTTCATGCCGATGTGCAGATTTTTACGCACTTCAAAATGCAGATGCACCGGATACATGCCGTTGTTGCCACCCATGGTGCCGATCAGTTGTCCCTTTTCGACGAGGTCATGCAGCTTGGCCTTCCGCTCGTGCAGATGGCCGTAAAGGGAGTCCACCATCGCGATCCGCCCGTCAGCCTCGCGGAAGATGTGGCGCACAAGGATGCAGTTGCCCCAGCCCACACCGATGTTCTGCGAGAAAATCACCACACCACGGCCTGCGGCGTAAATCGGGGCACCGAGGTCGGAGTCGCCACCGCCACGACCGTTCCAATCCTCACCCAGGTGACCGTTTGGCCAGTAACCACGCGCCTTGTAGTAGCCGTCGGCATCCGGTTTGCCCACGGGAAAATCAAAACCGTCCGCCAGCCGCACACGGATGGTGGAACCGGACTGGGCGTACGCCACGGGTGCAAAGACGAGCAACACCACGGCACAGGCCACCGTCAGCACATGCCAGCAGCAACGCTGGCGGCACGCGGGAGGCGTCGTTGGTTGGTTGGGGGCGCTGGCTGGCATGCCGGAAACGGGGCGGCGACGCTAGCCGAAATCGGCACAAAGGCCAGCTTGAAAACCATCTGTGTGCAAGAGAAGGGGGCGAAATGACGGATTTTCCACAGGGAATGCAGCGAGTGAAGCACGCTGGCTTGCAATCCGCCGTGCAAGGCCCACTATCGCCCCCTTTCCCTCCTCATGCCTGACTGGCTCGCGATCATTCTCCTCGGCATCATCGAAGGTGTCACCGAATTCCTGCCGATTTCGTCCACCGGTCACCTTCTCATCCCCCAGAACCTTCACTGGCTGCCACAAAAGAGTGATTTGTTCAACGTCGTCATCCAGAGCGGCGCGGTGCTCGCCGTGCTGGCGGTTTTCACCCAGCGGGTGACCCAGCTCGCCACCACGTTGGGAGAGGCCAGCACCCGTGATTATCTGTCGAAGCTCTTTGTGTCGTTCTTCATCACCGCGGCAGGAGGCCTGGTGATCAAAAAGTTCGACATTGAGCTGCCTGAAACGGTCCCTCCCGTGGCGTGGGCCACTTTGATCGGCGGCGTGGTCATCCTGGTGCTGGAGTTTCTGCACAAGGACAAGCCCGGCACCACGGACATCACCTGGACGGTGGTGGCCGGCGTGGCGCTGGCGCAGTTGCTCGCGGCGGTGTTTCCCGGCACCTCACGCTCTGGTGCCAGCATCCTGATGGCGATGGCGCTGGGCATGGCGCGGCCTGCAGCCACCGAATTCTCCTTCCTGCTTGGCATTCCCACGCTGATGGCCGCTGGTGGTTTCAAGATCCTCTCCGCCATCAAGGAAGGCACGGCTGGCGACGAAGATTGGGGGATGGTGGCGCTGGGAACGGTCGTTTCTGCGGTCTCTGCCTTCATCGTGGTGAAGTGGCTCATCCGCTTCGTTCAAGGGCACACGTTCAACGGCTTCGCCTGGTATCGCATCGCCCTCGGCGGTGGTTTGCTGGCCTGGGTGTTCACGGGAGGAGGGCGCTGACATGCTGACGATGCTCCGGGGCTGGTTTCGGCGGTCCGTCTTCAAAACCATCCGCTACCTCAAACACCCGCGCAAACTGCGGCGGCGGCCCGTCAGGCGCTGGTTTGCGCGGCATTTCCTCGACAAGCGCGTCTGGAAGCCCACGCAGCACACGTTCTCCGGCGGCATGGCGGTGGGCATGTTCATCACGCTGCAGTTGCTGCCCATCCAGATGCCCACGGCCACGATTCTGGCCGCCATCTTTCGCGTGAACATTCCCATCGCGATCGCCTTGTGCTGGCTGAGCAATCCGTTCACGATTCCGTTCATCGCCTGGCTGGAGTATTCCATCGGCAAGTGGTTCCTGGCCCTCTACACCTCTGTTCCCACCACTCCGTTCCCCACGCACTTGCCGGACTCGATGGTGGATGCCTGGATGGTGCTCAAGGAGCACGCCCCGGTGATGCTTGTCGGTGGCATCATTCTCGGCGCAGGGACCGCCCTCCTCAGCTATGTGGCCACATGGGGGGTCTGGGAGGTTTCCAGCCGCCTTGAGGCGGCCAAACGGCAGAGCGTGGTGCATCCGTGAAGCCATGGTTTGCGTGCCTCACAGGAAAAACCTTGTTCCTGCGCGTGCTTTGCGTTCTCATTTGTCCAACCGTCTAAAAATGACCGAAGCCGAACGCAGGATCATCGCCGCCCAAGGCTATGTGGAACTGGGGCTCTTCCCAGAAGCCCGCGGGGAGATCGCGGCGCTGCCGGCCGGCTTTGAGGATCGCGAGGGCGTCATCGAGATATCGCTCCTGTGTTTCATGGGCGAACATCGCTGGGGCGAGGCGCTCGTGCTGGCCACCAAATTGTGCCAGCAGGAGCCTTCCGAGCCGGGGGGTTACATCCACGCCGCGTTTTGCCTGCATGAACTCGGCCGCACCGCCGAGGCCGTCGATGTGCTCTCCCGCGGCCCCGCCACATTGCGCGCCAAGCCCGTCTATTACTACAACATGGGCTGCTACCACGCGCGCCTCGGCCATGTTGACAAATCCCTGGCCTACCTCGAGCGTTCTTTTGAGATGGACGGTTCCCTGCGCCAGCACGCGCGCAAGGATCGAGATCTCGACTGCCTCCGCGCCCAACTGGAGCCCTTCACGCATGAGCACTCCCGCCAGCCCTGACAACTTGCGGGCGGTACGTGCATGGTTCGAGGAGAGCTTCCGCACGCGCTGGGAAATGGGCGCCTCCGTCTCCATCTGGCATCATGGCCGGGAGGTGCTGAGCCTCGCGCATGGCCACTGTGACCGTGCGCGCACGCGAACTTGGAGCCACGACACCTTGGTTCCAGTGTGGTCGGCCACCAAGGGACCGGCCGCCGTCTGCTGCCTGCTCGCACTGGAGGAGGCAGGCATTCCGCTCGAATGTCCGGTGGCCGAGGTGTGGCCTGAATTCGTCGGTGGCGACAAAGCCAGCATCGCCTTCATCCATCTCCTCACCCACACGGCTGGGTTGTGCGCGCTCGACCAGCGTGTGCCCATTTACAACTACGACTCTGTCATTGATGCCCTCGAGCGCCAGCATCCGCTCTGGCAGCCGGGCATGCGCCAGGGTTACCACGCGCGCACCTTTGGCTTCCTGCTGGATGAAATCGTGCGCCGCCTCACTGAGGCGGAGTCCCTCGGCGAGTACTTCCGCGAAGTCTTCGGCAGCCCCATGGCGCTCGATTTTTGGATCGGGCTGCCAAGCATCCAGTGGGACCGTGTTTCGCCGGTCTATCCGGGAAAAATCAGCATCGCCAACAGCGACCAGCCCTTCATCAAGGCCTACAACACCGCCGGCACGCTCACGCACCGCGCCTTCACCTCCCCTTTCGGCCTCAACGCCGTCCAGGACTTCAATCAAAGTGAAACGTGGTCGCGTGGCTACGCCAGCATGGGCGGCGTCGGCAGTGCGAGCGGACTCGCGAAGTTTTACAGCATGCTCGCGCAGGGCGGGCGCTGGAACGGAGTCCAGATCGTGCCCGAGTCCATCGTCCGTCGCTTTGAAACCACGCTCACGCAGGAGAATGACTCCGTGCTGCTCACGCCGGTCGCATTTTCGATGGGCATGATGCAGGATCCGGTCAGCGAGGATCCTGAATCCATCGGCGGCAAGCTGCGCCGGCTCTACGGCCCCAGCCTGCTCGCCTACGGTCATCCCGGTGCCGGTGGCAGTCTCGCCTTTGCCGATCCGGAAAACGGCATCGCCTTCGCCTACGTCATGAACCAGATGGAAGTCGGTGCCATGCCCGGCGAACGCGTGCAGGGACTGGTGCGTGCATTGTATGCCTGAGCCCCGGTTTTTGCCGGAGCTAGACCTTTCCTGTCTTCACAAAGTCGATGATCTTCCGGTCATCGTCTCCAGCGGCCCACGCCACGCGCAGGAAATCGGCGGGATGAATCTTGTGCTCGACGAAGAACGCGCGGTCGCCGCCACAGCCATACATCGTGTCCGGATCCATCTCGCCGCGCAGCTTCGCACGCGCCTTCGCGATCAAACGCGGCAGCCACGGAATGCCATCAACGGCGGCTGGTTTCGGCGGCAACTCGGATGGCGGCACCGTTTTTCCGCTGCGCCTGCCATGCATCACCGTCATGAAGTAATCACGCCGCACCGCCGCGACAAGCAGCGCTGTCTCCAACGTCGGTCCCTCGGCACCGTAACGGCAGTGATCATCGACAAAGTCGAAAAACTCCTGCTGCGTGTGCCCGATGCTGTCCAGGAATGCCTTGTCCGCCGTGGTGAACCACTTTTCCCCGCGGGTATCGCCTCCGCGATGCAGTTTGGCGCAGCGTTCGAAGAGTTCGCGGAAGGTCGTGTCCCAGGTTTGATTGTTCATCGTGCCGGATGCTAGCGGTGGTGCCACGCACGTCAAAACATTCACGTCCGCAACCATTCCATCCCGCCTGTGTTTACAGCCTCCATGTTCCCCGCTAGCATGGCGGTGCCCTTCCCCGCCTTTCACATGCCCGAACCGGAACGGATTGCTCCAACCCACTCCGCGCCTGCCGCCGCAGACGCTACGGACGAGTCGTCTGACCAGGAAAACGTGCGCCTTATGCTCCGCGTGAAGGAAGGCGACGTGAAAGCCTTCGAAAAACTCGTCGAGCTGCATCAAAACGCCATCATCGGCACCTGCGCCCGCATGCTGAACAACGTGGACGACGCGCACGACATCGCGCAGCAGGTCTTCATCCGCGTCTGGCGCAGCGCCCCGCGTTACGAGCCGACGGCGAAGTTCACCACCTGGCTCTTCACCATCACGCGTAATCTCGTCTTCAACGAAACGCGCCGCCGCTCCCGCCGCAAAGAAGTCAGCATCGAGCAGGAAAACGAGGACGATCCGCCGAAGCATTACGCCGATCACAGCGTCCCTGGAGCCGACGAAAACCTCGCCAAGGCAGAGTTCCACGATGCGCTCGACAAGGCGATCGCCGCACTTCCAGAGAAGCAGCGCATGGCCGTCATCCTCCGTGGCCGCAAAGACCTGCCTTACGAGGAGATTTGCACCATCTTGAAGATGTCCCTCCCCGCCGTGAAGAGCCTCCTCTTCCGCGCCCGCAACGAGCTGCGAAAACACCTCGCCACATTCCTCGGCGAGGACGTGGAATAAAGTGGTCCGCACAGTCCCTGTGCGGTGCTCCGCAAACATGCCTGCGCCCTCGCCCGCAACAAAGCTGCGGCGCGGCTCTCCAAAGCAGCATTCCGCCACGCCATCTCGCCGATAGCGTTCCCATTGTGTCTGCGTACTGTCGCTCCCTTTCCCGACCCTATGCTCTCCGCCCTTCGCTCTCCGCTCTGGCTTCTCCTCGCGCCCGCTTTGGCCCTCGCCGCGCCGAAGCCTCTCTTCCAATCCAAAGTCATCGACACCAAGACGCCGAACCACAGCGTGGACATCGACGTCTCGCTCGAAGGTGCGAAGGAGCTCTTTCTCGTCGTCACCGATGGTGGAAATGGCTTCACCGCCGATTGGGCCGACTGGGCTGAGCCTCGTCTGACGTTGTCCGACGGGTCCGACAAGAAACTCACCGAAGTCGAATGGAAAGCCGCGCAGAGCGGCTTTGGCAGTGTCCGCGTCAATGCGAACTGTAGCGGCAAGGAACTGCGCAGCGCCGGGAAGGACATCGAATACGGCATCGGCACGCACGCGAACAGCGTCATCGCCTTCAACCTGCCTGCGGGCGTGATGCGCTTCAAAGCACGCGGTGCACTCGATGAAGGCGGCACGAAACAGGGAAGCAACACCAGCGTCATCTTTGCCGTTTACTCCGAGAATCCCGGCCCCATCAACGCCAGCGATGCGAACGGCGCCTCGCATGAGCCGGACAAGGCCGTTGAGCAGCTCGACGTGCATCCCGAGTGCGTCGTGCAACTCTTCGCCAGCGAGCCGATGATGCTTTCGCCGGCCAGCATCGACATCGACCATCGCGGCCGCGTGTGGGTGTGCGAGGTCGTGAACTACCGCAAGCACAACGGCGAACGCGCCGAGGGCGACCGCATCCTCATCCTCGAAGACACCGACGGCGACGCGAAGGCGGACAAATCCACCACCTTTTATCAAGGCACCGACGTGAACAGCGCTCACGGCATCTGCGTGCTCGGCAACAAGGCGCTCATCTCCTGCGGCGACGACGTTTTCTGGCTCATCGACGACAACGGCGACGACAAAGCCGACCGCAAAGAGCTCATGTTCACGAAGATCGGCGGCGCGCAGCACGACCACGGCATCCACGCCTTCCACTTCGGCCCCGACGGCCGTCTCTACTTCAACTTCGGCAACGCCGGCAAGCAGCTCTGCGACAAGGACGGCAATCTCATCACCGACATCCACGGCGTGAAGTGCACCAATCAAAACAACCGCCCGTATCAGCAGGGCATGGTCTTCCGCTGCGAGCTCGACGGCAGCAACGTCGAGGTGCTCGCCTGGAACTTCCGCAACAACTGGGAAGTCGCCGTCGATAGCTTCGGCACGATGTGGCAGAGCGACAACGACGACGACGGCAACAAAGGCGTGCGCATCAACTACGTCATGGAGTTCGGCAACTACGGCTACTCCGACGAAATGACCGGCGCAGGCTGGCAGACGCCGCGCATCGGCTGGGAGTCAGAAATTCCGCAGCGTCACTGGCATCAAAACGACCCCGGCGTCGTCCCGAACATGCTCATGACCGGCGCAGGCAGCCCCACCGGCATGCAGGTCTATGAAGGCGATCTGCTGCCCAGCATCTTCCACGGCCAGCCCATCCACTGCGACGCCGGCCCGAACGTCGTCCGCGGCTACATCACCCAGCCCGACGGAGCCGGCTACAAAGCCGAGATCGTCAACATCCTCGAAGGCACCAAAGACCGCTGGTTCCGCCCCAGCGACGTCGCCGTCGCCCCCGATGGCAGTTTGATCGTCGCCGATTGGTATGACCCCGGCGTCGGCGGGCATGGGATGGGCGATGTGACGCGTGGGAGGCTGTTCCGTATGACAACGAAGGCGGCGGAGAAGTATCAGGTTCCAAGTTTCAAGTTGGATACCGCCGAAGGTGCTGTGGAGGCTTTGAAGTCACCGAATGAAGAAGCACGGTATCTCGCCTTCCAAGCCCTGCAAAAACTCGGTTCCAAAGCTGCGACTGAACTCGATAAGCTCTTCGCAGATACAAAGGCAGAGTCGCAACACCGAGCTCGGTCTCTCTGGCTTCTGGGCAAACTCAAAGGTGATGCTGTAATTGAGCAGCTAAACAAAGCCATGGGAGACCAAGACGAACGTCTGCAGGCAACCGGCATCCGCTTGGCTCGCCAATTGCACGGCAACGACGCACTCAGTTTCTTGTCACAAGTTTCAAAGCCCTATCGACCTGACGCCGTGATTGCACGGGAACAAGCTATCGCCATGAGGTTTATGGGCACTGAGGCGGCGAAGCAATGGGCGCAAATGGCCGATTACAACATGCCAATGGATCGCTGGCTCATTGAAGCGTTTGCCATTGGGGCACTCGGAAAATGGGATCAGTGCATGAATGAACTTGGCAAAGTTGGTGGAATGGATACCTCCCGGCACGAGGTCGTAAATCTCGCTCCATGGTGGCGTGACAAGGGTGTGTTTGATGCATTGACTGCGATGTCCATGCCTCCCACCACTCGTCCTTGGCCAACCGCCAAGCTCATGGTGCCGCTACGCGCACTCCAACTCCTTCAAACCAAATATCCCGCCGAGGTTTCCAAGGCCGCCCTCGACATCTTCCTCAAAGCCGATGCCGAAACAGCACTCGCTTCCACCGCGTTGCTCGACCGCAACACCATCGCGTCGAATCCCGAGGCCAAGGCGCGGCTGGATTCGCTGCTGAAGCCCGTCATCGGCAAACCGGAGTTCATTGACCTCGTGCAGCGGCTCAATTTGACCGGGTTCGAGCAGGAACTCATCGATTACATCACCGCGCATCCCGATGCGACGGAGTCCATCACCGCGGCACGACTGCTGGCCGCGAACACGGGCAAGACCGTGGCCTTCCTCACGAAGGCGGATGCCACGCAGGCGAAGAAACTCGTCGCCGCGCTCGGCAAGGTCAGCGACCGGCCCAGCGTGGCCGTTTTGAACCAGGCCTTCTGGCCGGAGAAGCGTGACGACGTGCGCCGTAGCATCGTCGAGGCCCTCGCGCTCAGCAGCGAAGGCGGACGCGCCATTCTGAAATGGCAGAGCGAGAAAAAACTGCCCGACGTCGTCAAGACCACCGCCGCGCTCGCCCTCAGCCGCAGCACCGATGCCGGACTGCGCAATCAAGCCGCCACCGAACTCCCCCTGCCCGCCGCGCTCGGTGCCGAGAAATTCCCGCCGCTCGCCGACCTCATGAAACTCAAAGGCGATGCCGCCAAAGGCCAGCCGATGTTCATACAGGCTGGTTGCGTGGCCTGCCATCAGGTCAAAGGCCAGTTCATCAACTTCGGCCCCGACCTCAGCCAGATCGGCAACAAGCTGAGCAAAGACGGTCTCTTCACCGCGGTGCTGTATCCCAGCGCTGCCGTCGAGCACAGCTTCGGCGGCCTCACCGTCACCACGAAGGAAAATCAGCAGGTCCTCGGCTACGTCGTGAGCGAGACCGACGCCGAACTGACACTCAAGATGGCCGGAGGTGCCACGCAGGCGATCAAGAAGACCAACATCGTCAAGAAAGAGGAAATGAAGGACTCCCTCATGCCCCCCGGCCTCGCCGCAGCCATCGGCCCGCAAGGACTGGCCGATCTCGTCGCGTGGCTGCAGACGTTGAAGTGACAAAACAACGCCGCCGCATGGAGCGCGAGTATGGCGAAGCCTACTCGCCTGTTTGAAGGTGATTCGTATGCGCTGGACCCGACAAGTGGCGAGTAGGCTTCGCCATACTCGCGCTCCTGAAACTTCGCCCCTTCCCGCTATTTTACGACGCATCAGGCGCCCCATTCGGAGCCGGGGCGGCCCGCCCCGGTCTTGAACCGATGACTGCACCACGCACTAACGATCACCGCTCGCTTCATCCGCGCCCGCATCCGGTGCCTTGCCTTTGAAATAACCCGCTTCACAGCCGGGGAGCGGCTTGCCCTTGAGGTAGGTGGACAAATCGAGCCCGGCATCAATCGCGGCCTTGCTGTCGTCGGTGGTGATGTTGTTCTTCTCCGTGAAGTCAGGTGGTGGCGTGTTCTTGTTCTGGTGGAAGAAACCGTCGCGGACGTTCAACGAGAGGTTGTTGAGGAACTGCCACTTCGGCGTGGCGAAGTCGCGTTTGGCGTTGAAGGACGAATACACCAGCGCCGCGTCGTCGCCGCCTTCGATGGTGTTGTGATAGACGTAACCCTCCGCTGGTGACGAATCCATGCTGAACCAGAAATTGAAGGGCGTGCCGTCGATGAGGTGGTTGTGATGAATGAACACGGGACCGATGCGCGGCAGCTTGAAACGAAAGCCGCCGTGCGTGTGACGCAGCGTGTTATGATGCACGTTCACGTCGATGCAGCCCACGCCGAGCTCGATGCCGGAGTCTCGCGTGTTTTCGATGACATTTTCAGCGATCTCGGTGCCGCGACCGTGATTGGGATCAGGAAGAGGCTTGTCGAGCGACTCGGCACTGGAGTCGCCGATGCAGATGCCGTCGAAGGTGCGGTCGAGGTGATTGCGCAGGATGCGGTTGTTCGTGCCTGCGTGGACGAGGTCGATGCCCACGCGGTCGTATTTGCCCACGTCCTTGTGAATGCGCCAGATCTCGTAGTTCTCGCGGCGGTTTTCCCGCGTTGCACACCAGTCCTCGAACGCGCCGCGTGTGATGTCACACTCCTCCACGGTGCAGTTCGATGCGCCGCCAGTGATCGCGATGCCGGTGTCCTCATACGAAGTGATCGTGCAGCGGCGAACGACGCAATCCTTCGCGCCCTCACCCAGCCGGACAGCTTCCTTTCCACCACGCAGTGTCAAACCTTCGACCACCACACCTTCCGCGGCGATCTCAATGAGCGGCTGGCTCGGTTTCACGATGGAAAGCGGCGTGTTCTCCGGCGAGACGCCATTCTCGAGCCGCAGGTAGATGCGTTTCTCCTTCGGGTGATGCATCCACACCGCGCGAATCTGCGCAAACCCGCTCAAGGGTGTTCCCTTCGCGAACAGCGTCTTCCAGTTCCAGTCTCCGCCCTCCTGCGCACGATCAAACCGGATCTCCGCGATGAACCTGCCATCCGCCAGCAGCCCCTCCGGACGATTCTTCGCCTCGGCGACAAAAACCTTCTCCAATCCCTCCGCTGCCGACCACTCCGCTTTCAACGGCGTCGTTCCATCGAGAACGACTCCCTTCTCACCGCGGATCGTGATCTTCTTGTCCACGCGAAGGCGTTCCGGGTAAACGCCATGAGCCAAAACCAGCGTGTCGCCCGCATTAGCCGCTTCGATGGCTTTGGCGATCGTGCTGTCACCCTCGGCCTTCACGCTGATCTCCGCTGCCAGACAACAATGGGCAGATGCACAGAGAGCGAGGGTAACGAAGCTGGCGGGAATTCTCATGGGGTGCGACAGAACGTCAATGTCTGCCAGCGCCTCGCAGGATTTGTTCGTGCTATTTCAACGGTGGCAGCTTCGCGCTGTAATGCACCGCGCGATGGCGGTTGTCGTCGAAGGCGAAGTGGAGCCACTGCTTGTCCTTGCTGACGAAGCCGTCGGGGTAGTTCATGCGGCCTTTCGGACCATCGACGGATTCCTGCTGGAGCACGCGTTGATACGGCCAGGTCTTCATGCCGTCGAAGCTGATCCACAGTGCCATGGGACTGCGGTGCTTGCTGTTGGGATTGTGCAGGATGGCGACGGTGTCGCCGCCGAGGTTGTAGAGCGTGGTTTTGCTGCCGGGATTCGGAATCGGGGTGAGGCTGGCGAACTCGGGCCAGGTGAGGCCGCCGTCTTTTGACTCCGCTTTATACAACATGCCGCCGAGTCCATCGCCGCGTATGACCATGGTGATACGGCCGTCAGGATGCTCGAAGAGATCGTTCTCGGCCCAGCCGAAGTAGCGGCTGTTCGGCGTGAGGCGGATGTTGCCATGCTCGGTCCAAGTCTTGCCGTTGTCCTTGCTGATGAGCACACCGTTGCGCGGATTGGTGAAGGAGCGATCGAGCGGTGCTTTGTCCTGCTCGTCATCGGGACCGATGTAGTGCTGGAACGGAAGCATGATGCGACCATCTTTGCAGACGATGTGCTTGCGGATGAACGTGCGCTCCTTGAGGCGGCCGGGCACTTCGAACGGCTTGCTCCACGTTTTGAACGAATCGTCGCTGGTGAGATACCAAGAGCGCCAACCTGTGTTCCAATGCTTGGCGTGCGTGCTGAAGAACAAGGTCGAACGCTGGCCGAGGATCATGACTTCGGTCGGGCCCTGGCCAATGGTGGAGCCTTCGCGCGGGAAGCCGACGTCGAAACGTTCCAGCGGCGTCCACGTCTTGCCTTTGTCCATGCTGCGCGTGACGCCAGTGTAATTCAGCGGGCTGGGCTCGATGTCGCCACCGGCAAGCATGAACAAGATCCACGAACCGTCGGGCAGCTCGCGCAGAGTCGTGTCGCACACTTCCTTGTTAGGCGTGATGCCATCATACGGGATGCTCTTGAAGTCCTGCTTCGCGTCTTCAATGCCCTGCGCGGTCCACTTCGGGTCAGGCGTGATGGCTTTCGGCAGATGTGGGGCGAGGGCTTTGTTCACCACCGTCTTCCCAACACTGATCTGCTTGACGATTCCATTCGGCTCCACCAGCAGCTTGCCGCCCAGCGCTTGCTTTGCGATGTCGTCCTCCGTGAACTTCACATGCAGAATCTCGGCGTCGGTGTGGCGGTTCCAGTCATAGAGGATGTGGATGTCTCCGTTCGGGGCCTGGAAGCCGTCGGGATAGGAAACTTCGGCGCGATCATCGATCAGGAAACCTTTGCCCCAGGTCTTGCCGTCATCGTCGGAGAGGAATGCCTTCATGTTGGAGCGGCGCGGCAGGCGCACATCGATGGGGCCGTTTTTCACGAGGATGAGATTGCAGCTCGCGAGTCGGCGGATGAAGAAGCGCGCGCTGGGATTTTGAATCGACGACGGCTGCGGTTCGCTCCATGTCGCGCCTTTGTCGGTCGAAACGCTCTCGCTGATGCCGTCCTTCGTGCGCGCGAGCATCCACAGACTGCCGTCCTTGCGCTCGACGATCATGTGCTCGTCGAAATCGGTGCGCGGAAACGCGACACCGCCACGACGCGTCCACGTTTTGCCCTGATCGGTGCTGGCGAAGACATTCGCCATGCGGATCACGTCGAGGTCCTTGTGCGCTTCTGGATCAACACCAGGACCGTGCATGCGATCGCGAGTCCAAAGCGAGACCGGCAGCAACCAGTCGCCATTCGAGAGCACGGTGGGCTTGTTTAGCGTGCAACCGTCCGCAAAACGCACCGGCGCGGTCCATTTCGGCTCGGCGGCATCCGGATCGTCGCAGCGAATGAACCAGTCGCCGCCGCGTCCATCGAAGTAACCGAGGCTCTGATCGAAGAAGCACCACAAACGGCCCAGCGGGTCGGTCCACAAGTTGCCGACCAACGCGCGTCGTTCATAACGCACACCGTTGAGTTCTCCATCCCGCGGATCGATGACCACGCGCGGCTTCGACCACGATTTGCCATCGTCATCACTGGTGGCGAGCATGAAGAAGCCGTTCGGCGAGTCGCCATTTCCCACCCAAGCGGCCCACAGGCGGCCCTTCGGCGTGCGATCAAGGCCGATGATCATGTTTCCAGGCCGCTTGTCCGCATCGTATTCGGGGCCCGGGTTCGTGTTGATGACCGGCGGCTCGAGCGAGAGGTCGAGCAATGCCTTGTCCTGGGCGGAGGCGAGGCTGGCGATGAAAAGGGCGATGGATGCGATGCGCTTCATGGTTGGAGAGGAAACGACGCGTCCGTGCAGCTCTCACCGAGGCGGACAGGCGTTTGCGGGTTATGTTAACACCCGGTTCAGCGCGACGGAAAGCTTTGTGTGTCGAGAACCTTGCCGCCGAGGCTCTTGATCTCGATGCGCATGGATGACTTCGGTTTGAATGCGAGCAGCACGTAACTGTGCTCGCTGGCGAAGAAGGTCGATTTCGGATCGGGATAGCGGTCGCCGTTGCCTTTGAGCGCGGTGTTGTAATACGGGAAGCCGTCCACCATGGCGCGTTCGGCAAAGTAACCGAAACCGGTGATGACGGCGGAGCCCTGCTGGAACAAGCGGCCCCATTCGCCTTTCAACTGGCCGCGCATGGTGGCGTTGCGTTCGTTGTCGATGGTGATCGTGTGGCCGGAACGCGGCGGCAGCATCCGCTGACGATACCAGGCGAGTTGTTCTGACGCAGCGTCGAAGGGCTGACCGGTCTGCCACGTGGTGCCCATGTCCTGAATGTGTTCGAGGTCGAGCGCGATGAAGCGTGCGTCGAAATCGGGAAACGTGAAGGCCCATTTCCATTCATCACCCGGCAGTGCGAAGAATTCGCGATACGCCTTCGCGTCCACGTCATAAACGGCCTCCGGCGGCGGTTTCGGACCGCGTGGGCGGATTTCGCGGTCGTGGTTGCCGAGCACGGGCATGAAAGGGATCGAACAAAACAGTGCCGGCTGCGAGTCGATGAGCGCGCTGAATGCTTTCGTGCCTTCCCTGCCCTGCTGATGCAGGCTGCCGACGTTGTCTCCCGCCGTCATGAGCACATGCACATCATCCTTGATCAGAGCGGAGAGATCAGGCTGCGCGAATCCCCAATCTCCCACCACGGCAATGCGCAGCTCCTTCGTGGGCATCGCTTTGAAGGTGTGAATCGCGGAAGTCTGGCTGCCGGAGCGCACTTGGTAGTGATAAGTGGCGTCTTTCACCGGGATCGGAATCTCGACATGGTGCAGCGTGACGTTTTCATCGACCGCCGCTTTTTGCCCGAGCTGTTCCGTGGTGCCAAACGCGACTTCGGAAGGGCCGGGCTGCTCAGTTTCCCAATTCACGGTGATGTGGGTCGGCGACTCGCGCTGAAAACTCAGCCAGATGCGCTGGATGGCCGGCTCAGCGGCGGCAGCGGTGGAAACGACAGACAGAAGGCAGACAAAGAGGCATTTCATGAGCGGGAATGTGAACAAGTACGAACTGAACCAACTTTCTCAGCTTCAAATCACAGCAGTCTTGATCGAGATCGCGTGAAGCGATACAATCATGCTCAAATATCGCTCTTTGAGATCTTCATGCCGCCTCGTGCGGCACCCCTTTCCTGCAGTGCTCGTCATCGTGCCTTGTGGCCCGGCCCGTTTCTATAAATGCGGGGGCTGCGCGCGGGAGTGACATGTCATGCCTTCACTGGAAGACAGCGCTCCTTCCACGCGGGTTCCCACCTGGTCTCATGGGATACGTGAGCCTTTGGTTTCGGACGGCACAGGTGGGTTTGAAAGCGTCCCGGCTCCGTCCGGGGCGCTTTCTCTTTTTGGAGCGGCGACGATCCGTCGCCAGAATTTTTCAAAGCCGACGAATCGTCGGCTCCCCATAAAAGCAAACTCAAGCACTCGGCTTGGAGGAACTCTGCGGCAACGGCTTGGGATCCTTGTCGTCCACTTTTTCCGCCGGACGAATGATGACGCCGACGGGCATCGAGGCCTTCTCCATGTTCAGGAGCTGGCTGACGGTGACGAATTGATAACCCTTCGCGAGGAGCTGGTCGAACATCGCGGGCATGGCGGCGATGGTCGGCGGATGGATGTCGTGCGAAAGCATGATGGCACCGGGATGCGCGCCGTTGACGAGACGGCTGGTCACCACCGAGACACCGGGGCGGCGCCAGTCCTGCGGATCGACCGACCACATGATGGTGGAGTAACCGAACTCGGTGAACATGAGGTTCTTGATGCGCGTGTTGACGGCACCGTAGGGCGGGCGCACGAGATGGGGGCGCACTCCGGCGACCTCATAGACTGCGTCGTCAGATTTTTTCAGCTCATTGCGAATCTGCTCGTCGGAGCGGCTGGTGAGACTGCAATGCGTCCAGGTGTGGTTCCCGATCTCGTGTCCTTCCGCGATGATGCGCCGGACGATGTCGGGATACATCTTCACCTGCTGGCCGATGAGGAAGAAGGTGCACTTGATGTTCTTTTCCTTGAGGAGGTCGAGCAGCTTCGGTGTCAGCGACGGATGCGGGCCGTCATCAAAGGTCATCGCCAGGGTCTTCTGCTCGATTTTGACCGATGAGTAGGAGATGCGCGCACCGGCTGGCGGAACGGTGGGCATGGAGGAGGGATTGTTCAGCCGTTTCGCCAGCGGATTCTCGGCGTCCTCGGCAGGTAGTGCTTTACGCGCCTCCTCCTTGGCGAGTTTTTCGGACTTAGAAGCCTTTTGTGTCGTGCAACCGGAGTTGGTCGCCAACACGATGCCAAACCAAATGCTGAGGTACATGCGCAGGGGGGTCACAAGAAGTGGAAAGTAACGGGTGAAATTCATCCGCGAAAGCCGGAATTTCTGAAAACTGAAGAATCCCCAGATGCACGTGCCTCCCAGGCCGTGGCTGGATCGACCGGCCTCCAGGCACCAGAATGCATATCTACAGGCAGGGTGATGGAGCCGATGCTTTCGCGATGCAGGCGCACGACGCGGTTATTCACGCGATGAAACATGCGCTTCACCTGATGATAACGCCCTTCATGCAAGGTGAGGCGGGCGCGACATTCGCCGAGGATGACCAGTTCCGCGGGCAGCGTGGTGATGTCCTCGGTGTGAAAGTAAAATCCTCGTGCAAAAGCCTCCACCGCGTCAGACGCGATGGGTTCCGCCGTTTCGACGAGGTAGACTTTTGGCACCTTGTGCTCAGCGGCCATGAGCCGCTTCGACCAGCGACCATCATTCGTGAGCAGGACGAGGCCGGAGGTCGCCCGATCCAGGCGCCCGGCGATGTGCAGTGTGTGTTTGTCCGTGTCGTCGATCAGATCAATCACGGTCTGATGCTGGTCGTCCCTGGTGGCACACAAAATGCCCGCCGGCTTGTTCAGCATGAGGTAAAGCGCACGTTCCGGCTGCTGGATGGTGACACCGTCGAACATCACCTGAGTGAAGCGATCCACCGGATGATGTGTGTCTGTGACGATGCTGTCACCCACACGCACACGTCCCGCCGCGATGGCAAGATGCGCCGCCTGACGGCCCATGCAGTCGTGGCGAGCGATGAGCCGGTCGAGTTTCATGCCTGCAAGTCCTGCAGCGGCTGCGGCATCAAATGTGGCCGAAGTGCTTTTCGCGCAGAGCAACGATGGCATCGAGCATCTTGTCGGCCTCGGCGCGCAGCTTGGCGTCGAGACTGGAGGCGCTGCGGTTGTAGCGGCGGAAGAGCAGCTTCAACTGCGCGCGAATCTCGTCCTTGCCCATCTTCGGGGTGATGCCGCAGAGTTCCTCCGGGCTTTTGAGAGGCTCTTCCTTGGCGGGAGCACCTTTGTTGACTTTGTCGAGCAGACTGCCGGCCTTGGCTGCCGGAGCAGACTTGGCCTGGGCGGATTTGCCACCAATGGACTTGGTGATGTTTTTGAGGATCTTGAACATGGTGTTCGATGATTGAGTGTGGCTTGTACTAAAGGGCGTCGTAGGGGCGGGAGATCATTCAATGCGCATGGCGCGAAGGTGGTGGCTGCGGCGCACCAATTCCTCGTCGGAAAGGACACCCGCGCCTTTGTAGGTCACGGCGATCTCCTTGCTGCGACCGGACTGCTTGTCCACAACGAGGGCGCGCACACGCTGGTTTTCATCATAACTGAATGTCACGGCCACTTCACAGCCCTTGGGCCGGTTTGCCGGCACGTCCAGGGTAATGCGACCGATGACATCGACAAACCGCGGGTCGTCGTCCTCTCCTTGGGTGATGTCCACCTCGATGACACGCTCGTTGTCCTCGGAGGTCTGGTACACCTGGGTGCGGGAACACGGGATCGGCGTGTTTTTGGGAATGACGATGGTGTTCATCAGCTTCTCCTCCTTCGTCCCGGCGTTGTAAACCATCGCCAGGGTGCCGTAGCTGGCATTGCAGACCTCCTGGATGCGGGCGGACCTCTTGGCAAAGAGTGCCGCGCCCAACGCGACACACTCGTCCACATTGCCGCAGGACTTCGGGGCTTTGCCGAAAAGTTTCTCCAGCATGAGTTTCACCTTCGGAATGCGCGTGGAACCGCCCACCAGCACGACATGCTCGATGTCGGAGGGCTTGAGCTTCACGGAATCGAGCGCCTGCTCGACAAGGAAGACGGTGCGCGTCAGCATGTGACGGATCATCGTCTCGAACTCGGGGCGGGTAAGGTCGATGCGGGCGATGCCGCTGTTCTGGTCGTTGGCCACGGTGTCGTTCACGCGTTGGAGCTTGGAGAGCATTTTCTTGGCATCCTCGGTGGCCTGGAGAATGCGACGGCGGTGGCGCTCGTCATTGTAAAGCTTCGCACCGGTCTGCTTATGGTACTGCTCTCCATAGGCATCCAGCAGGAGGTCATCAAAATTGCTGCCGCCGAGATGACGGGCGCCCTCGGAGGTGAGAATCTTGATGTTTTCCCCCTGCACTTCCAGAATGGTGATGTCCAGCGTGCCGCCGCCGAGGTCATAGACCAGAATGCGGCCCTTCACGCCCTGCGAATGCGCGTAATAAACCGCGGCGGCTGTCGGCTCGTTCACGAGGCGCCTCACCTTCATGCCGGCCATCTCCGCCGCGGCGATGGTGCTCTTGCGTGCGAGTTCGTTGAAGTTCGCCGGCACGGTGATGACCACTTCGGTGATGTCTCCGCAGATCTTTGAGCACTCACGCTTCAACTTGGAGAGGATCAGCGCGGAGATCTCCGCAGGTGTCCATTTCTTGCGATCGATCTCCACCAGGTATTCCGGATCGTCCATGTGACGTTTGATCTGGAAGATCGTGCGGTCCGGTTCCCCGCCATCACGTGCCGCGCTGCCGACGAGCTTCACATCTTCGTGCGCGTCAAAGTACACCACGGAGGGCGTCAGGCGCTCACCGTCGGCGTTCGGAACGATTTCAGGATTGCCATCGGGTTTGAGGTAAGCCAGCCCGGAGAGGGTGGTGCCAAGGTCGATTCCAACGTATTCAGCCATAAACGAGAGTGTGGGAGTAAAGTGATGCCGCAGGGGCAGCGTGTGCGGGGAGGAAAGAAAGCGCGGCCGGGACGGGCAATGACAGATGAGTCAATCCGAATGACGAATCCATGTCCAAGCTCAAGTGACAATCAGCATCCCCGCCGTTCCTTGCGGAACGGGCTCCATCAACCTGCGTTGGAGTCTGCTTTGTCATTCTGATTCCGGCATTCGTCATTGTTGAGGTTACTGGCTCGAAGTGCGCACTTCCACTTTGCGCAGAATAGTCTCGTGCCCTTCGCCACGCGAGAAGATAAAACCGGACCGGCAGCTCTCCGTCACCCGCGGCTTCAGCTTGCCGGGGAGGGAGTCCACCACGGCGATGCGCTTGCGCAGTTCCAGGTCCACCTCCGTACCCGCCGGCACGCTGAACTCCTTCACGCCATGCTGCTGCAGGATGTCCTCGAAAGAGGCACGCAGCGTCGTGAGCTGGTGCGGCACGTCGGTGCTGCCGTTCGCCGACGCGTAACGCGCGATGAGCGCGTCGATGAGGTCGATGCGCTTGATGATATCGTTGGCGAACATGACCACCGTGCTCTCGTCGGTTGGCAGGCCGCGGCGCATGATCTCGTGTTTCTCCTCCAGTTCGGCAAGCTGGCCGCGCAGGCGCCTCTCGATGTCCTGCCATTGCTTTAGCTGCGCCTCCGCACGCGCGAATTCCTGTTTCCGCGCCTCCAGGCGCTTCAGCTCCGTTTCAGTCTCCTCGATCTGGCTCTTCGCGCGCTGCTGCACCGCGCCGAGCTCTGCGATGCGTTTTTCCAGCTCTGCGATGCGCTTCTTCTGCTCCAATTCGTAGTTTTGCAGTGCCGCCGCCTGCTTCTGGATGTCGGTGCTGAATTTCTTGAACTCCGCGTCGGCCGCCTCGCGATCCTTGCGGGCTTGCTCGGCACGGGAGGACTCGCGGTTGAATGCCTCCTGCGCTGCGTTGAGCTTTACCTGCACGGCCAGTTCCTCCTCCGCCGCCTTGCGCAAGGACTTGTTGATCTCCGACTGCCGGGCCTCCATGCCTGCCAGCACCTGGCCGAGGCCCAGAATCTTCCCGCCCACGTTGATGTGCTCGTCCAGTTCGACGCGACGGGCGTCGATTTTCGTGCGCAGCTCCTTGAGTGCCGAATCCGCGTCCTGCAGCTCCAGTTTGCGCGTGTCGAGTGATTTGACGACCTTCTCCTCCTCCGCCTTGAGGTTCTGCACACGATCGAGACGCTGGGCCAGTTCTCCCTCAAGCGCGGTGGATTCTTTCTTCGCGGTCTCTCCACGCGCCCTGGCCTCCTTCAACTCTTTCTCCTTTTCGGCGAGCTGTTCGTCCGCGGCTTTTGACTTGTCCTGCGCCGTTTTGAGCCGCACGGCCTCCTTGTCCACCTCCTCCTGCGCCTTCATCACGCGCTCCTCGCGCACTTTGTGCGCCTCCTCGAGCTGTGAAATCTGCTGTTGCAGGTCCGCCAGGCGCTTGTTCTGGTTTTCCGTGGTGACATTGAGCCGGGTGACGAACTGCGATGCCTCGTCGCGCTGCTTGTTCAACCCGCCCAGCATGGCCTGAATACCAGCCACCTCCATGTTGAGCACCGGAATCTGTTTGCGCAGGCCCTTCTCCTCTGTGCGCGCCGTTTCGAGCGCCGCCTCGGCCTCGCCACGCTTCTGCTCCGCGGCCAGTTGTGCCGCCTGCGCTTTCTCCACACGCTTTTCGGCATCCGCGGCCTTCGCCTCGGTTGCTTTGACGTTTTTGGTGAGTTCTGCAAGCCGCGCACTTTCCGTTTTGAGCGTGGCCTCGGTCGTCGCGAGCTCTTTTTTGACCTTGTCCTGGTTCCGCGCCAGGTCGGCGAGGGTTTTCTCCTCGGCCTGACGCCGCGTTTCAGTGTCCTTGAGGGTCCTGCCAGCCGTGGCGATTCGCGCATCGAGATCCGCCAGCTCGGCAAGACGCTTCTCCGCGGCGGCGACACGCTCCTGCACGCCCTTGAGCCGTGTCTCGGCAGCGCTGATCTCGGCCAGCTTCGCCTTCGTCTCCGACTCCAGGTTCATGCGCTTGTCACCCAGGAGCTTGTCGAGATTTGTAGATTCGATGCGCAAGGCATCGACCGCGGAGGAGATCGTCTTGTGCTCAGCCTGGCTTTCGCGGAGCGCGGCAGCGGCAGCATCACGATCCTTGGTCAAAACGGCCAGTTCCGCCTTCAAGTTGTCCAGCTCGGCACGTGATTGCGTCACGCCGGCACGCAAGTCTGGCAGAGCACCGTCCAGTTCTCCCTTTTCCTTGGTCAGACGCTGCGTTTCCGCCGCCAGTTTGTCGCGTTCCTGCGTGGCCGTGGTAATCGCACTCGTAAGCTCCGCGTGCTGCTTGTTTGCGGCGGCCAGTTCTTTGACCCGATCCTCCAAACCCGCGGTCTGCTCCGTCAATTCCGCCACGCGGGCCTCCGCGCTGGCAACTTCCTGCCGCCGCTCAGCGACCCGTTCCTGCAAGTTCTGATGATCCGACTCCGCGGCCGAGAGCTTTTGCTGCGTCGTGGCGTGCGTGGTGGTGAGCGTGGCGATGACCGCCTCCAATCCGCTGATTTTTTCCGCCAGAGTGAGCTGGTGTTGCGAGCTCTTCTCCGCTGCAGCAGCGGCCGCGGCGGCTTCTTTTTTCCGCTCGGCGGCCGCCATGGTGACCTGGTCGAGATCCACCCTGGCCTTTTCGAGAAGCTCGTTGAGTTTCCCGTGGTTTCCCTGCAGCGTTTTGAACTGTGTGTCAGCGGTTGCAACGAGATCCTCGAGATTCTTCGTGCGCTGCTCGGCAGCGGCAACCTTTGCCTCGCGGTCTTTGACGTCGGTTTCAAGCTGGCGGAGTTGCTCGCGAAGTTTGCCCATCGTCTGGGTGAGCTGCGCCTGCTGATCTTCCGCGAGGTGTACTTCCTTTTCCGCTGCCTCACGGCGCTGTGTGAGCGTCTGCGTGAGCAATGCCTGCGCACGTCCAAGCTCGGTGGCGGCGAGCAGTTCTCGTGTGCGCTCATCACGGTCTTTGACCAACGCGGCAACGGCGGCAACGACCTCCGCCTTGTGAGATTCGACCGCCTTCAACGCCTCCGTGGTGTCCTTGAGCCGCGAATCGGTCGAAGCCAGGTCATCGAGCTTGTTGTTGAGATCGGCGACCTTGTCCTCAAGGCCTTTCACCTCCGCCTGAACCTCGGCGAGGCGTGTTTCACGCTCTGCGATCTGGCTGTGAACACCTGCCAGCCGCTTCTCGGCAACCTGCTGCGCGGCGTCATCTTCCGCGCGCGCGTCCCGGGCCTGTTTGTCGATGGCAGCCAGTTTTGCCTGCGCCGCCTTTTCCTGTTCGGCGAACGCAGTCTCGGCATCCAGCTTCCGGGCGTTGACGTTCGCGATCACCTGTTCGGCGGCGAGCTGCTGCTGCTGCAAGGCAGCGAGCTGGCCGCGAATCTCCACCATCCGCTGCTCGGCAGTCTGGGTGTCGGACTCGTGTGACTTTTGCCGCCCCATGAGGGCCGCGATCGCGGCATCGAGCATGCCGCGCTGGTTTTCCATCTCACCAAGGGTGTGTGTCAGCGCATTGAGCCGGTCTTCATTCGAACGCAGTTCGCTGACGCGGGCCGCGACCGCCTTCTCCTCCCCGCCAAGCTGGGCGATCTGGGTCTGGGCGTCGCGCACCTGCTCCTGCGCCTTGGAGAGCGAGGCGTTGACACCATCCAGCTCATTCTGCTTGGCATCACGCTGGGCATCGAGCCTGGCGAGATCAGCACGCCGTGCGTCGAGCTGCTTGTCGAGCTCCTGCAGGTCGGCGCTGCGCTTGGAGCGCTGTTCGGCCTCGGATTTCTGCGCGTCAGCATGCAACGCGGTCAGACGTTTGATCTCGGCGTCTGTGGCGGCTGCCTGCTTTTGCAGTTCCGCCAGTTTTTTGGTGCTCGCAGCCTCGTCGGCGGTCAGTTTGGCAACGGCAGCCTCGCGCGCCTTGACCTCATCACCCGTCCTGGCCAGCGAGGCCTGCAGGGCCGTCAGCTCACTCTGAGCCTTCTTCAATTCCGACTGTACCTTGCCAGTTTCGGCAGATTTTGCAGCAATCTGGGCATCCAACGCCTGTAGTTCCGTGCTGCGTTTCGCCTTGATCTCGGCCTCGGCCTTCTGTGTCTCCGCCTGAAGCCGGGTGACTTCCATCAGCTTGGTCTCAGCTGCGGCGGCCTGCGCCTGCAGGGCCGTGACTTTTTCGCCTGCCGCTGCCACTTCGACCACCGCCTTGGCCACGACTGCCTCCTTGGCTCTGGCCTCCTCACTCGTTTTGGCAACTTCGGCAGCGACTTTATCACGCTCGGCTCGCTTGGCCGCCACTTCGTCATCCAAGGCCCGCAATTCAGCGCTGCGTTGTGACTTGAGTTCAACCTCCGACTTCTGAGCGGTGGCCAGCAATTGATTGACCGCGGCAAGCTTGTCACGGGCGGCGGATTCCTCGGCCGCGAGCTTTGCAATCGCGGCGTCGCGCTCCTTGCGCTGGGTGTCAGCCTCGGTGTGAAGCGTCTGCAGGCTTTTCTGGGCCGTGGCAAGATCGGCCTCGGCCTTGGTGACAAGTGTGCGTGTGGACTCGAGCTTGCTTTCGAGATTGCTGAGGTCACGGACCTTGGCGTTGGAGACGTCTGCACGGGCGTTTTGCACCTGGCCGCGCAGCTTTTCGAGTTCCCCCTTCAGACTGGCAATCTCAGCCTGCGTCTGCTCAAGCTCCTTGCGGCGCACGTCGAGGGTGGCATCCCCGACACGCTGATCATCACGCACCGGGGCAACTTGCTTCGGCGCGGCGACACCCGGTGTCGGTGGCGCTCCCGACGGCTTGGGAATGAGCGATGGAGGAGGCACGGTGCCTGCCGGTTTGGGCAGATCGGCCGGCGCTCGCTGCACCACGGGCTTGGTAAACTCAATCCTGCTGGTATCCCGCCGCGGCGGTTCGTCCCTCTCGCGGGTGGGAATGCTCTCTGTGTCCCCTTTCCTGCCATCCTCACGTGTGGGCTGGCCTTTGGGCACGGAAACACTCTTTGAGCCACTGTCCGCAGCCAGCCCCTTGGGTGCCCGCTCCCGAAAACGGCTTTCCAATTGCCCAAACATGATCCGGTCCCCCCCTTTGACCCGGGCGCGCTCCACCCGCTTCCCGTTCACAAAGGTGCCGTTCGAGGACTTGAGATCGACAATTTCGTAACCTCCGTCCGGCTGGCGCAGAAACTCCGCGTGGAAGGAGGAGATGTAGGTGTTGTCGATGACAATGTCGTTACTGGCGTCACGTCCGATGGACAGCCGTTCTTCGAGGATGTCGAAGACGAACTCATTTCCGTCGTTGAGATTGAAGGCCAGATACGGCATGCCGGGCGCTCAGTGGGGGCTGGGTTTGCAGAATAGGGGTGAAAAATCAGTGAATCAAACTTAATGAAACTTGGAGGTCGGCGAATGCACGAAGGGAACTATTGTCCCAAGGTTGTGTAAATTGGACAGCAACATTTAAGATTTCCAAATTATGACCACATTCGTCAGAAGCGCCACGCTTCGTTTTTTAACCCTGCTCTTGGGTTGCCTGGGCGGTTGTGCGGAGGTTCCCGCCAGCACCGGCGCCACCCGCCTCTCTTCCGGCCAAATCGAACGTGTGGGACGGCGGATCTGGCAAAACGAGTGCGGCGGCACGGTCACGGGACTGACAAGCTGGAACGCGGGCGAAGACTTCGCCTCACTCGGCATCGGCCACTTCATCTGGTATCCGCAGGGAAGACGTGGTCCGTTTGAGGAAAGCTTTCCGCCGCTGATGGCCTTTTTGCAGGCGCGTGGCATCGCCACTCCTGCATGGACGCAAGGCACCTGCCCGTGGCCCACGAAGGCCGCCTTCGATGCCGACAAGAGCAGCCCGCGTCAGCAGGAACTGCGAGCCTTGCTCAGCCGCACGGTGCGGCAGCAGACCGAATTCATCATGGCCCGCATGGAACGGGCACTGCCCAAGATGCTCGCGCAGTCGAAGAACCCGGAGGGCGTCAGGTCAAACTTCGCGCTGCTGACGGCGACTCCTGAAGGCACCTTTTGCCTGATTGACTATGTGAACTTCAAAGGAGAGGGCACCAATCCCAAAGAGCGTTACCAAGGCCAGGGCTGGGGCCTGCTCCAGGTGCTGGAAGGCATGCCCGCCTCGAAGACCGTGGAGCACTACCCGTTTGAATTTGCCGAGTCCGCCAAACGCGTCCTCAGCCGCCGCGTGAAAAACGCTCCGGCTGAACGCAAGGAACAGCGCTGGCTTGCCGGCTGGCACAACCGTTGCGAAGCCTACAAGCGCCCGTTGTAAGCGCTCCTCTACTCATTCTTCTCGATTTTGATCTTCGGCATGCTGCCGGTCATTTTGTCGAGCGTGTCGGTGAGGATGTTGCCATTCATCTCCTTCGAGTGGCGCATTGCCAGGCCGACGATGAAAGCGAAGAGAAACATCGCGGTGACGATGAGGGCGGTCATGCAGCCGCTTTCCGTGGTGTCAGGATAGCTGGAGGCACCCTTGCCACCATAGGCACGACGCACACGGCTGAGACCACGACCTGCCGTCCGGCCAGGGGGAGGCGGCTCGGCCCTGGCCCCGGTCTCCGACGGAGGAGGCAGCATTTTGGCGACCCGGCTTGATGCGGGTCTCTCTTCCAGCACCGCTGGCGGATCACCGGCGTAAAAGACCGACTGCACGTCACCGAATCCCACGCGGTCGCCATCCTTGAGCAGCGCCTCCTCGATTTCAGCACCGTTGACACGCGTGCCGTTGCTGGAGCCGAGATCCTGCACGTAATAGCCGTCCTTGGCCTTTTTGATGGTCGCATGCCGCGACGAGGAAGAAGGACAAGTCAGTACGACGAGGCTCTCCGGATGCCGGCCAATCGTGGTGACTTCATTCTCCAGCTTGTGGACGAGCGTGTTGCCGTCCTCCATGTAAAAAACTACCGATGCCATGAAACGCAGGGGGGATGTGGGGGGTGATTTCCGCGAAAACTCAGACACTGTCACGGACGGCGGCACAGAAACTTGGGATTTTCCTGATGCAACGGCTATGTTCACGTGTGATGATAAATTCGTTCTCATCCTTTGCCATGCGCCAACCCACCGCTCTTCTTCGTCTCGCGCTCATTGCCTTGATGCTCCTCCCATCCGCATGGTTGCATGCCGGCGACAAAGAGGATGCCGAGGAGGCCGCACAGGCTCTGGCCTACGACCAGGAGAAGGAAGGCTTCAACATCCGCGCCGACACCTGGATGCGTGACCTCGAGCCGAAGCTCGGCAAAGCCACCCGCGTGCAACTCTACAAGGGCAATGAGTATTGCTTCTGCGTCGCCGTGCCGAGGAAATCAGGCGTCCACATCACCGGCGCTGTGCTCGACCTCGAAGGCAAGCCCTCCGGCGAAATCCTCCCCGTGCTCGACGGCTGGGGCTTTGTACTTTTCTACAAACCGAAGAAGACCGGCATGTACATGATCGCCATCCACGAGACCGAGAAGGGCAAGACCAAGAAAGTCACCTGCGCGATGGTCACAGGGTACAAGTGATCACCCGATCACGAATCTGCCATCCAGCTTCTTCGTCACCATGTGCAATGCCGCGCCATCCGCGGAGTGATGCGTGAAGGTCAGCGCATCCGCCGTGATCTGCAGGTGCGTGAAGCCGTGAATGTCCCTCCCGAATGGCATCTTGCGAGCACTCGGCAGCTTGCGCGTGCTCGCGCCGCCGCCGCCGGACAGCAGATGCGTCGTGAAGCGACCTTCCATCTCCAAGTGCTGCAAATCATGGTCATGGCCACAGAGATACGCGTGAACTTTGTGCTCTTGGAAAAGTGGTTCCCACTGCGCCAGCAGCGCCTGCGTGTCACCATGCGAACCATTCGAGTAAAGCGGATGATGCCCCACTGCGATCGTGAACGGCGCACGCGGCTTCGCGAGTTCCGCCTTCAACCATGCGAGCTGTTCCTTCTCCTCCGCAGCCGTCAGTGAATTGCGCATCGTCTTTTTCTTCTTGTCCATGCCGCCGGACACCGCCGGCAGGTTGCTGTCGAGACAGATGAACGTCACCAGCGGCTTGTCGGCAGGCCCGAGATCGAAGCGATACCACTTCGACGGCATCTTCCAGCGCACACCGGGCTTCTGCGCGTACGCGAGCTGCACCTTCTCACCGCCCGCGTTGTCGTGGTAATCGTGATTCCCCAGCACCGCCCACATCGGTCCGCCGAAAACATCCGCCGGATACATCTCCTCGATCCCCGCCTTCCAACGCGGCGACTCCGTGCTGAAGCCGTTCTTGTCGAGGCTGTAAAAATTGTCGCCCAGCAGCAGCAAGCCGGATGTCTGGATGCCCTTGTCGGCCACAAACTTCTTCATCGCCGCCGCCACCTTCTGCTGATCCGCCGCGCCCGTGCCGAAATCGCCGATCATGAGCAGATGCATCGCCTCCTTCGCGATTTCCGCGCTCGCACGATCCGGACGGATGTTCAAAGCCAGCGCGGCAGACGAACAAAACAGCGTTTGAATGGCGCGACGGCGGGAAATGGAGGCAGGTTTCATGGTGGTGCGTCAAAACGCGTGGCGCTCCGGCGATCTCGCACCCGTTTTCAACTCCGAAACCCGGCTGCTTATCATGATTTCAAATTCGAAACGGCAAAACGCGAAAAACTCCGTTGCCCTTCGTCCTTTGCTCTCTGCTATCAGCGCTCCCGCATGTTTTACGTCGCCGAAGACCATGAAGAAGGCAGCCACGCACCGCGCCGGAGTCATCCGCCGCTCGCACCGCGTATGCGTCTGGCGTTTTCGGAGGATGGCAAGCTGTCCGAGTCACCTCAGTTCGAATATCGTCCGCAGCAACAACGCATGGCAGAGCTCGTCGGCGACGCGCTCGACGGCAATCACGCACTCGTGTGCGAAGCCGCCACCGGCGTCGGCAAATCGCTCGCCTACCTCGTGCCCGCGGTCACCTTCGCACTGGAACAGAAACGCAAAGCGATCATCTGCACCCACACGATCAACCTGCAGGAGCAGCTCATCTCCAAGGACATTCCCATCGTTAAACAGATCGTCGGACCGTTTCATGCCGAGATCCTCAAAGGCCGCGCCAACTACATCTGCCCCACACGTCTCAAACGGGCGCTCAACGAGTCTGGCGATCTCTTTTCCACCTCCGAGGCTTCCGAATTGAAGCTGCTGCTCGACTGGGTGGCCGAAACCGAGGACGGCACGCTCAGCGACCTCGACTTCAGCCCCAGCGCCCGCGTGTGGTCGCTCGTGTGCAGCGAGCCACATGCCTGCACGCCACGCCGTTGCCCGCCCGGCAGCCGCTGCTGGTATCAGGACACTCGCCGCCGCATGGAGGCCGCGGATGTCATCGTGCTCAACCACACGCTGTTCTTCACGCTGCTCGCCTCCGCCGACGAGACGCTCACCGAGGACTGCAATTTCCTCTTCCCGCGTGACTTCGTCATCCTCGACGAGGCGCACACCATCGAAAACGTCGCCGCGCGCGCCTTCGGCCTGCACATCAGCGAATCGAACCTCAAATTCGAACTCGGCCGACTGCACAATCCGAAGACGCGCAAAGGCTTCTTCCAGCTCGTTGGCGACAAGGACGGCGTGCGCGAGGTTTTGCAGGCGCTGGAGAGTGTGGACATCTTTTTCCGGGCTGTCGAGGCCAGTTGCAAATTCAACGCCATCGGCCGCGAGTTCCGCGTGCGTGAAGCCGGTCTCGTTGAAGACACGCTTTCACTTCCGCTGCAACGTCTTGCCCAACGCGCCAACAAAGCCGGCGACGCGACGCCGAAAGAGGGCACGAAGCTCGAACTGCACGACCTCGCGAAGCGCCTCACCGCCATCCGTGTCGGCCTGAAGGCATTCCTCGACCAGGAAAACGAGGATCACGTTCATTGGGTCGAGCGCACAGGCGCCGACCATCATACGATCAGCCTTCACACCGCACCCGTCGATGTCGCGCCGCGTCTGCGGCAGATTTTTTTCGCCAGTCACAAGGCCTGCATCTTCACCAGCGCCACGCTCGGCGTTGGCGATGACGAGGAGCTGAGCTACTTCCGCAATCGCGTCGGCGCCGAGGAGGCCAACGCCGCGTGCATCGAAAGCCCTTTCGATTTCAAGAAGCAGATGAAGCTCTACCTGCTCAAAAAGATGCCGCAGCCGTCCGAGCCGGGCTATCTTGACCAGCTTGAGCACTGGATCACGCATTTCATCGATCTCAGCAACGGACGCGCCTTCGTGCTCTTCACCAGCTACAGCCAGATGACCTCGCTGGCGGAAAAACTGGAGGCGCATTGCAACGAACGTGGCTGGCGCTTGCTCGTGCAGGGCCGCGGCATGCCACGGCATCAAATGCTCGCCGAGTTCAAGAACGACACGCACAGTGTGCTCTGCGGCACGGACAGCTTCTGGACCGGGGTCGATGTGCCTGGTGAGTCGCTGAGCAACGTCATCATCACGCGCCTGCCCTTCGCCGTTCCCGATCATCCGCTCACCGCGTCACGCATCGAACACCTCGAAGAACAAGGCCTCAACGCCTTCACCGAATACAGCGTGCCCGAGGCCATCCTCAAATTGCGTCAAGGCGTCGGCCGCCTCATCCGCACCGCCAACGACAAAGGCATCTGCGCCATCCTCGACAACCGCATCCTCACCAAGCCCTACGGCCGTGCGTTCCTGGCGTCGCTGCCGGAATGTCCGACGGAAGTGCTGGGGTGAACGTGAGACAGGCTGCCAGCCTGTTGCCTCCGACACCTGACAGGCTGGCAGCCTGTCTCACATCTCACGGGAACAACCCGCGCGTTGCCTTCGCTTCATGCACGCGCTGGATGCCAAGGCTGAGCGCTGCGAAGCGCATGCTGACCTTGCGTTTGCGGCTTAAGTTCAACGCCTCGACAAATGCCTTCTCAAGGATGCGGTAGAGCTTGCTCATCACCTCACCCTCGTCCCAGAAAAAGCTTTGCAGATCCTGCACCCACTCGAAGTACGAGACCACCACGCCGCCGGCATTGCAGAGAATGTCCGGAATCACGAAAATCTCCGGTCGCTGCGCAATGATCACATCCGCTTCCGGCGTCGTCGGGCCGTTCGCGCCTTCGGCGAGGATGCGGCATTGGATTTTCGAGGCGTTTGCAGCCGTGATCTGACGCTCGAGAGCCGCGGGAACGAGAACGTCGCAAGGCGTGGTGAGCAGTTGCTCGTTTGTGATGGCCTCCGCGCCATCGAAGCCGACCACGCTGCGTGTTTTGGCGACGTGTTCATCGAGTTTGGCGAGATCAATGCCATTTGCGTTGTAGAGGCCGCCAAACGCATCGCTCACGGCGATGATCTTGATGCCCTGGCGCGTCATCGTGCTCGCGGCGATGCCGCCGACGTTGCCGTAGCCCTGCACGACCGCCGTCGCACCACTTGCAGTGATGCCAAGTGTGTCCATCGCACGTGAAACGAGATACGCCACGCCGCGTCCGGTCGCCTCGCGTCGTCCGAGCGAGCCACCGAGGATCACCGGCTTGCCGGTGACGACCGCTGGCACGCAGTGGCCGCTTTGCAGTGAATAGGTGTCCATCATCCACGCCATCGTCTGCTCATTCGTGCCCATGTCCGGCGCGGGAATGTCGATCTGCGGCCCGATGAACGGAATCAACTCCTGCGTGTAACGGCGCGTCACACGTTCGAGTTCCCCGGCGGAAAGCTCGCGCGGATTGCAGGTCACGCCGCCCTTGGCACCGCCGTATGGCAGGCCGGTCAGCGCGCACTTCCAGCTCATCCACATCGCCAGCGCGGCGACTTCACCGAGTGTGACATCTGGATGAAACCGAACGCCTCCTTTCGTCGGTCCGAGCGTGAGGTGATGCTGCACGCGGTAGCCCATGAAGACCGTCGTGCTGCCGTCGTCACGCCGCACCGGCATGGCGACGCTCACACTGCGTTTCGGAAGTTTCAGCCGGTCACGGGCTGATTCGGGGATTTCGAGAAAGTCGGCCACCAGATCGAACTGCTGGCAAGCCATGCGGAAAACGGGCGTGTCATACACTTGGGGGATCATGCTGCTCATGGTGACACTCATTACGCTGTGGGATTCGTTTTCGTCATGCACAAAAACTGGCGCCTTGACAGTGTGGCCGGCCGCCGGGCAACATCACACCCATGCCCGCCGCCAAAGCGCCCGCCAGCCTCCGCCGTCTCTTCGATGAGATCGGCACCGTCGATCATGTCGGCATCGAGGAACGTGTGGCCAAGTATACCACGCGCAGCATCAAAAAGAAGTCGAAGGTCTTCGGGCTGCGTCTTGCCGTTTCGATGGTCGATTTAACGACGCTCGAAGGCAAGGACACGCCCGGCAAGGTCGCCTCGCTCTGCCAGAAGGCGCTTTGCCCGCATGATCAGGGCGACGTTCCGCAAACCGCGGCGGTTTGCGTTTATCCTGCGATGGTGAAGCACGCAAAGAAGCATGTCGGCGGCACGAAGGTGAAAATCGCCTCAGTTGCGACGGCATTTCCTTCGGGTCAGGCGCCGCTCAATACGCGTCTCGCCGAAGTTCATGCCGCTGTGAACGATGGAGCCGATGAAATTGACATGGTCATCAATCGCGGGGCGTTTTTGGCGGGTGAATTCGGCCGCATGCAGGATGAAATCGCCGGCGTGGTCGAAGCCTGCGGCAAGGCGACGTTGAAAGTCATTCTCGAAGTCAGCGAACTCGAAACTTACGACAGCATCCGCGCCGCGAGCTTCCTGGCGATGCGCGTGATCCGCCCGAACGACTTCATCAAGACCAGCACCGGAAAAACATCGTCGAACGCCACGCTCGGCAACAACCAGGTCATGCTGGAGGCCATTCGCGATCACTTTCTCGCCACCGGCATCCCCATCGCCATGAAACCTGCCGGCGGCATCCGCACCGCCAAGCAGGCGCTGCAGTTCCTCATCGCCGTCAAAGAAACCCTCGGCGATGACTGGCTGAACAACCGCCGCTACCGCTTCGGCGCGTCCGCCCTTCTCAACGACCTCGTCCGCCAGCTCGAAAAGGAACGCACCGGCGCCTATCAGGCTCCGTGGAACTTCAGCGAAGCGACGGAGGGGTATTGAGAACGTCCAGACGCCCCGTGCCCCTGCCTGGCGCAAGATTGGCGTATTGACCCGCTTAAGTCCTCCTGCATCTTTATCACCCCCACAGGGGGATCGCGAACCACTCGTGGAGTCATGCCATGAAACCGGCCATTCATTCCTTGGTCCTGATACTTGGCCTTGAGGGAGGGTTGTTGTCTGCCCCAGGGGATCTGGACACGACGTTCAGTTTTGATGGCGTGACGACGGTGGCATTTCCGGGCTCGTCCACCACGGAGGAAGCTCGTGCGGCGGCGATGCAGGCGGATGGCAGGATCGTGCTGGTGGGAAAGGCGGACTCGGATTTTGCGCTGATGCGGTTGAATCCGGACGGCACGGCAGACTCGAGCTTTGGCACCGGGGGGAAGGTGGCGTGGGATTTCTTCGGGGGCGTGAACGAGGCCTATACGGTGGCGGTCCAGGCCGATGGCAAGATCGTGGTGGCGGGCCGCATCGACGTGAACGGCAATGGCAAGATGGGCGTGGTGCGTTTTCTTGGAAACGGACAACTGGACGAGACTTTTGCCTCGGCGGGCATCTTCACCACGAGCTTTGAGGCCACCACCGGGCTCAATGATGCGGAGGACATCGCGATTCAGGCGGATGGCAAGATCGTGGTGGCCGGGCGCGCGACCAACAATGCCACAGGAGTGGATTACGGCATCATCCGCCTCACAACGGGCGGAGTGCTGGACACCGGATTCGGCACGGGTGGCAAGGTGACGGTGGATTTCCCAGGCGGGGACAGCTTTGACCAGGCGCAAGCCGTGCTGGTGCAGGCGGATGGGAAGATCGTGGTGGCGGGGGCAACGGACACGGGACCGTGGGACAGCGCGGGTATCATCCGACTGGAAACGAACGGTGCGCTGGATGCCGGCTTTGGCACGGGCGGGCTGGTGGTGGTGGACTTTGGTACGCGTGGTCTGACTGCGTACGATGTGGCACTTCAATCCTCTGGAAAGATAATTGTCGGCGGACGCACCTACGGCACGGGCGTGGATGGCATTTCGGGCGGTTTCGCGCTGGCGAGATTGACCACGGCGGGCGTGCTGGACACATCGTTCGGCACCAGTGGCACGACGGGGCGCGTGTTTGTTGGCAGCACGGACAATGCGGGCCGGAATCTCGCGATCCGGGCGGATGATTCCATCGTGCTGAGCGGAGCCGCGCAGATGAGTGCCAGCGGGTGGGATTTTGCCCTCATGTCCTTCGATGCAGATGGCAACAATCCGTCCGCGATCCGTTTTTCGGAGTCGTTTGGTCAATCCACGCGCGAGGAGTGCTTCGGTGCGGTTATGGAGCCGGGTGGGCGGCTCATTCTGGCAGGGAGTTCTGCTTTGAATGATTCGAGCGATTTTGCGATGATTCGTCTGACGGCAAGTCTGGACTCTGACACCGGTTGGAGCACGGATGGGATGGGCTCGACGACGTTTGGCTCCGGTGCCCGGGCACGTGCGGCGGTGCAGCAATCGGATGGGAATGTCATTCTGGCGGGCCGCATCTGGGATGGCACGCGTATGAAGGGCCTGGTGGCCCGCTATGACACGCGGGGAAGCCTGGACGCGTCCTTCAATGGAGGCGGAACGAGCATCTTTGTCGGCGCAAGTGGCGATGATGAGGTGGCTGCGGCGGCTTTGCAGGCGGACGGCAAGGTCGTGGTGGCCGGATCACACGCTCCAGGTGGCGACAGTCAGTTCGCCGTGTGGCGGCTGGGCACGACCGGTCTGCTCGACAGTGCTTTCGGCAGCAGTGGCGGGGCAGCATTTGGATTCGGCTTCACGGATGAGCGTGCGAATGCCGTGCTCGTGCAAAGCGATGGCAAGGTCGTGATGGCAGGCCGTGCGAATGGTGAATTCGCCCTGGTGAGGGTGTTAAGTGACGGAACACTCGACTCCGGCTTCGGTTCCGCAGGCAAGGCGCAGACGAGTTTTGCCGCCGGCGCTTCGGAGGCCAACGGCGCGGCACTCGATGCCAGCGGACGCATCGTGGTGGCGGGCTTCGCAGGCGGGGATGTCGCGATTGCTCGGTTTGATTCGTCCGGTGCGCTGGACACGAGTTTTGGCAGCGGTGGAAAGGTGACGATGGATTTGTTTGGCGGCAGCACGGATGCGGCGTCCGCGGTGCTGGTGCTGCCGGATGGCGATCTGATGATCGCCTGCACGGGTGGCGGCGATTTCGCCGCGCTGCGATTGAATGCTGATGGCTCGGTGGACACGGCATTTGGCACGGCGGGCGTGGCCCGCGTGGATGTGGGTGCCGCCGACACTTGTCACGCGATCGCGCGCAGGAGTGACGGATCGCTCTTTCTCAGTGGCGAATCGGCGGGGAAGTTTGCCTGTGTGGCATTGCAGAGCAACGGCACGCTGCTCACGAGCTTTGGAGGCGGTTCGCTGACCACGGACGTGCAAGCGGGTGCCGATGCGGCGCGGGCAGTGATCGTGCAGACCGACGGCCGGGTGCTGCTGGCCGGTGTGGCGACCGATGGAGGTGGCGTGGAGATGGTGGGAAGCTGCCGCTACAATGCCAATGGCACTCTCGATCAAACCTTCGGCGGTGTGGGACCAGGGCCGATGTTGCAGGCGGGCCAGTGGCCGGTGCCCATGGGCAGCAGCGCCCAGAGCGTGCTCGTGCAGCCGGATGGGAAGATCGTGACCGCAGGAAATTACGGCGACGCGGGCCTGCCGAATGGATTTGATTTCGCCCTGAGCCGTCATCTGCCGGACGGTGCGCTGGACACGAGCTTTGGCAGTGGTGGAACCTTGATCACGCATGTCAGCGGCGCCTCTGATGTGGGCAACGATGTGGTTTTGCAGCCCGATGGCAAGATCGTGGCTGTCGGCCAGTCAGGCTCGCTTGGCACCAGTACCATGGCCACGGTGGTGCGCTACACCAGTTCGGGCGCGCTGGATGCCACCTTCGGCACGGGAGGCATCGTGGCGATGAATCATGGAGCGGGCGTGAACGGCGTGCTGATGGAGGTTGTGTTGGATGCCGCGGGCCGCATCGTCACGGTGGGCCGAATTGGGACTCAGGGGTGTGTGCTGAGGTTCTTGTCGGACGGAAGCCTCGATACGAGTTTCGGCAGTGCGGGCATCAGTTCGCCCATTCCTTCTTCGTGGGTGGTCAACGGTCTCGTGATTCAGCCGGATGGCAAAATCGTGATCACCGGCAACACCAGCAGCGGAGGAAACGGCTTCATCGCCCGCGTGGATGCGACAGGAGCCAATGACGCGAACTTTGGCACCGGCGGCGTGGTGCAGATCGACAACGGTGTCACGGAATCTTTCTCGGACCTGGCAGTGGATGCCTCCGGTCGCATCGTGGCCGGCGGCTACAGCGGCGGCTCCGGCATCAATAACCGTGTCTTTCTTGTCCGCGTTCTCTCAAACGGCAACCTCGACACCTCATTCGACTCCGATGGCATGGTGACCACCGTGCTCGGAGACTCTTTTACCGCGACCACATTGGCTTCACTGAGAATTCAACCTGATGGTGCCATTGTGGCCGGTGGCACTTGGTTCTACAACAAAACCACTTCTCCATTCCTCTCTTATCAAGACTTCCTGCTGCTGCGCTACCTGCCGGACGGATCGCTTGATCCCACGTTTGGCACCGGGGGCTACGTCCGCACGCAGGACACCTCGCCCGAGGAGTGGAAGACAAACGGAGGCGGCGACAATGACATCCTAAACTCCATCGAACTCGCACCCAACGGCAAGATCGTCGCTGTGGGCAACTCCTCGCCACCGTATGGCACCAGCTTTGGCATCGCACGCTATGAAACCGGCCTCGCGTGTGAAATTGCGGTCGAGGAGCCTGCGAGCAATGATTTGACGGACGGCACGGCCAGCCGCGACTTCGGTTCGCTTCCGGTGGGACAGTCTGCGATGAAAACCTTTGTCATCCGTAACACCGGCTATGTCGATCTCACCGGTCTCGCCGTGACAAAAAGCGGTGCGAATGCCGTGGATGTCACAACGGGTTCCCTCGGCGCCACCACATTGGCACCCGGAGCCAGCACCACTTTCACCGTGACCTTCACGCCATCAGTTGCAGGCACTCGGAATGCCGCGATCCAGATTGCGAGCAATGATGCGGACGAGAATCCCTTCGACATCGCATTGACGGCCACGGGCGCGGTGCCGGAAATCGCGGTCGAGCAGCCTTCCGGCACGGATTTGGTGGATGGCAGCGCCAATGCGGGTTTTGGCAGCGTCGTGGTGGGGGCATCAACGCCGCTCACCTTCACCGTGCGCAACCTGGGCAACGCGGATCTCACCGGGCTCGCCGTGAGCATCGATGGCGCGAACTCGGGTGATTTCGTCGCCGGTGCTCCCGGCGCCACCACGCTCACACCGGGAACGAGCACGACGTTCACGGTGACCTTCACGCCATCCGCCGCCGGTGCGCGTGCCGCGGCATTGCACCTCGCCAGCAATGACGCGGATGAAAACCCTTTCGACATCCTGTTGAACGGAACGGGAACGCTTCCCGCGCCCGGAGAACTCGATCCGTCCTTCGGAACGGGTGGAAAGGTGACCACCGCCATCGGCACTGGCGATGACGTGGTCCGTGCGATCGCCGTGCAGGCGGACGGCAAGATCGTCCTCGCCGGTGAGGCGAACATCAGCGGCGGTGATGACTTCGCACTCGCCCGCCACAATGCTGACGGCACGCTCGACACGAGCTTTGGCACCGGCGGCAAGGTGACCACACCCTTCGCAGGCACGCTCGACTGGGCACGCGCTGTCGCCATCCAGCCCGATGGAAAAATCGTCGCAGCCGGCAGCTCAGGCAGCGGAAGCGGCACCGATGACTTCGCCGTGGCACGCTACCTCGCGAACGGCACGCTCGACACCACCTTCAGCGGCGACGGCAAGCTGACCGTGTCACTCGGTGGAAACGACGATGTCAGCGCGCTTTGCCTGCAGACGGACGGAAAAATCGTCGTGGTCGGAAGTGTGTACACCAGCACCAGCAACGTGGGCGTGATCCGGCTCAATGCTGATGGCACGCTCGACAACACCTTCAGCGGAGACGGCATCCTGCTCACCACCTTCGGCGGCAATGACAACGGCACCAGCGTGGCCTTGCAGGCCGATGGGAAGATCGTCATCGGCGGCTACTCGTTCCTCGGCAGCCCGACCAACGGCAAAATCCTCATCACACGTCTCAACGCGGATGGCACCCTGGACAGCGGTTTTGGCACGGGAGGCAAGGTCAACACCGACACCGGCTTCAACACGCCCATCTATGCGCTCATGATCCGTCCGGATGGTCGCATCCTCCTCGGTGGCGGCAGGCTCAACGGCTCCAACTGGGACTTCCTGCTTGCCAGCTACACCGCCGCGGGTGTGCTGGACACCAGTTTCGGCAGCAGCGGCCTGGTGGTGATCGATTTCGGCGGCAATGAGACCATCGCGGGCCTCGCACGCCAGCCAAACGGCAAGATCATCGCCGCGGGCACCAGCAACGCGACAGGCACGAATGATTTCGCCGTCTCGCGATTGCTCGACGGCGGCTCCCTCGACACGACATTCAACACCACTGGCAAAAAGACGATCGCCATCGGCAGCGGATCAGACACCGCGGCCTGTGCAGCAATCGACGCCGGTGGTTCCATCCTGCTGGGAGGCACATCATACAACGGAACAAACAATGACTTCGCCCTCGTGCGCATCGCCGGTGATCCATTGGTGCCGGAGATCACCGTCGAACAACCTGCAGGCTCCGCACTAACGGATGCCGTTTCATCGGTCAGTTTCGCAAACGTTCTCGTGGCCACATCGGCACAGAAGACGTTCACCATTCGCAATGATGGCACGGCGAATCTCAGCGGACTGGCGGTGACAGTTGATGGCACTGCGGCAGGGGACTTCAGCGCCGGTTCCCTTGGTTCCAATGACCTGGCCCCGGGTGCCAGCACCACCTTCACGGTCACGTTCACGCCATCGACCACCGGACTGCGTTCCGCATCGTTGCACATCGCCAGCAACGATGAGGATGAGAATCCCTTCGACATCGCTCTCGATGGCACGGGAGTCAGTCCCGAGATCACCATTGAGCAACCCGCAGGCACGGCTCTCGTGGATGGAACGGCCAATGTGGACTTCGGCACGCGGATCGTTGGCTCGCTCCCCGCGACACGCACGTTCACGTTGCGCAACGACGGCACGGCCACGCTGAACAGCATCGGCCTGACGATCGACGGCGCGCAAAGCACCGATTTCACCGTCAGCCCGCCTTTGCCTGCGACACTCGCCCCCGGTGCCAGCACCACCTTCACCGTGAGCTTCACGCCCGGGGCCAGTGGCAGCCGCACCGCCGCGCTCCACATCGCCAGCAGCGACGCGGACGAAAACCCCTTCGACATCACGGTCAGTGGCACAGGTGTTTTACCAGGAGCGCTGGATCCGTCCTTCGGAACGGGAGGAAAGGTGACCACCGCCATCGGCAGCGGCGATGACGTGGTCCGCGCCATTGCGGTTCAGGCGGACGGCAAGATTGTCCTCGCCGGCGAGAGCAACATCAGCGGCGGCGACGACTTCGCACTCGCCCGCTACAATGCTGACGGCACGCTCGACACCACTTTCGGCACCGGCGGCAAGGTGACCACACCCTTCGCAGGCACGCTTGATTGGGCGCGCTCTGTCGCCATCCAGCCCGATGGAAAAATCGTCGCGGCCGGCAGCTCAGGCAGCGGAAGTGGCACCGATGACTTCGCGGTGGCACGCTACCTCGCGAACGGCACGCTCGACACCACCTTCAGCGGAGACGGCAAATTCACTGTGTCGCTGGGCGGCAACGACGATGTCAGCGCCCTTTGCCTGCAGCCGGACGGAAAAATCGTCGTGGTCGGCAGTGTGTACACCAGCACCAGCAACGTGGGCGTGATCCGGTTGAACACAGACGGCACGCTCGACAACACCTTCAGCGGAGACGGCATCCTGCTCACCACCTTCGGCGGCAATGACAACGGCACCAGCGTGGCCTTGCAGGCCGATGGGAAGATCGTCATCGGCGGTTATTCCTTCCTCGGCAGCCCGACCAACGGCAAAATCCTCATCACACGTCTCAACGCGGATGGCACCCTGGACAGCGGTTTTGGCACGGGAGGCAAGGTCAACACCGACACCGGCTTCAACACGCCCATCTATGCGCTCATGGTCCGTCCGGATGGTCGCATCCTCCTCGGTGGCGGCAGGCTCAACGGCTCCAACTGGGACTTCCTGCTGGCCTCTTACACGACCGCAGGTGCGGTTGACACGAGCTTTGGCGCCAGCGGATTGAAAGTGACCAGCCTCGGCGGAAATGAGACCATCGCAGGCCTCACACGTCAGCCGAATGGCAAAATTATCGCAATCGGCACCAGCAATGCCGCGGGCACCAATGATTTCGCGCTCGTGCGGTATCTCGATGACGGCACGCCGGACAGTTCCTTTGGTGTGAGCGGCACCTCACTGGTGCCGGTCGGTTCCGGTTCTGACGTTGGCTCCTGCGTGGCGATGCAAAGCGACGGCTACATCCTTGCCGCCGGCCATGCGCACAATGGCAGCAACAATGACTTCGCCCTCGTGCGCATCGCCGGTGATCCATTGGTGCCGGAGATCAGCGTCGAGCAACCCGCAGGCGCAGCACTCACGGATGCCGTTTCATCGGTCAGTTTCGGCGCTTTGGCCGGTTCGGGCTCGCAGGTTCAAACCTTCACCATCCGCAACGACGGCACCGCCACGCTGACTCTGGGAACACTGTCCATCGACGGAGCCCAAAGCAGCGAGTTCGCGATCGATGCGCTCGGAACGAACGTGCTCGCGCCCGGTGCCAGCACCACATTCACGGTCACCTTCACTCCCGGTGCTCTTGGAGCCCGAACGGACGCGCTGCACATCGCCAGCGACGACTCGGATGAGAACCCGTTCGATATTGCGCTGGCAGGCACCGGCTGGAACCAGGTGGAGACCTGGCGTCAGCAGTACTTCGGCACCACCAGCGACACTGGTGACTCGGCCGACCTCGCCGACCCCGAACATGACGGCATTTGCAACCTCATCGAGTTCGCGACCGGCACGCACCCGCTGCAATCATCCCCGCCCTCACAAACATTGGTCCGCACGCCAGGAAATCTCACCTTCACCTACCAGCGCACCCTCGCGGCTCTCGCCAACGGAGTGACCTTCACCGTTCAACACAATGCCACGCTCAGTGCAGGTGGCTGGGATGGAAGCGGTGTCGTGGAGACGATCCTCAGCGACAACGGCACGCTGCAAGTCATCGAGGCGCAGTTGCCTGCCCCTGCCGGTTCCACGGGTTTCGCACGCCTCCAGATTCAGCGCTGACAAAGCTCTGGTCAGTGGTTCAGCATTTCACTCTTGGCAAACCCGAGGCGGTCTCTCAAACTCCGCCTGTCATGCCCGCCGCCAAAAAAGCAGCCAAATCTGCCCTGAAAAACAATCCCGCCCGCGAACTCGTGTTCGGCGATCTGTGGGAGTTTGATCCGGCACCGGAGACGGCCGATCCGAAGCTGAAGAAGAAATACGACCTCTTCATCAATGGACGCTTCGTTCCCTCGCGCTCCGGCAAATACTTCGCGACGATCAATCCGGCCACGGAGGCGAAGATCGCCGATATTGCACTCGCGGATGCCTCGGATGTCGATGCAGCCTGCAAGGCGGCGCTGAAGGCGTTTACGACGGTTTGGGGCAAGATGCCGGGGAAGGAGCGTGGCAAGTATCTGTATCGCATCGCGCGGCTGCTGCAGGATCATGCGCGTGAGTTTGCCGTGGCCGAGACGATGGATGGTGGGAAGCCGATCAAGGAATCGCGCGACTTCGACGTGCCGATGGCCGCGGCGCATTTCTTTTATCACGCGGGTTGGGCGGACAAACTCGAGTTCCTGGCCCCGGGAAGACAGCTCGCGCCTCACGGCGTCGTCGGGCAGGTCATTCCGTGGAATTTTCCGCTGCTCATGCTCGCGTGGAAGATCGCCCCAGCGCTTGCGGCGGGGAATTGCGTCGTGTTGAAGCCTGCGGAGACCACCAGCATAACCGCGCTGAAGTTTGGTGAGATTTGCCAGGAAGCCGGATTGCCGAACGGCGTCGTGAACATCGTCAGCGGCGCGGGTGAGACCGGCGCGGCGGTGATCAATCATCCGCTCACGTCGAAAGTGGCCTTCACCGGCAGCACCGAGGTCGGGAAGATCATCATGCGCAGCCTCGCAGGCACGGACAAGAAGCTCACGCTCGAACTCGGCGGCAAGGCCGCGAACATCGTCTTTGACGACGCGCCGCTCGACCAGGCCGTCGAGGGCATCGTGAACGGCATCTTCTTCAATCAAGGTCACGTCTGCTGCGCTGGCTCGCGACTGCTCGTGCAGGAAAGCATCGCCGATGAAATGCTCGCCAAACTGAAGCGCCGCATCGCCACGCTGCGTGTGGGCGATCCGCTCGACAAAAACACCGACCTCGGAGCCATCAACAGCGCCGAACAGCTCGCCAAAATCACCGACCTCGTCAAAAGCGGCGTCGAGGAAGGCGCGGAGAAGCACGACAACGGCTGCAAGCTGCCCGCGAAGGGCTTCTTTTTCCGTCCCACGGTCTTCGCGAACGTCAGCATGAGCCACCGCATCGCCCGCGAGGAGATTTTCGGCCCCGTGCTCAGCATCCTCACCTTCCGCACGCTCGAAGAAGCCGTCGAAAAAGCCAACAACACCCCCTACGGCCTCAGCGCTGGTGTCTGGACCGACAAAGGCAGCCGCATTCTCAAAATGAGCACCCTGCTGAAAGCCGGTGTCGTCTGGGCGAACACCTACAACAAGTTTGATCCCACGAGCCCGTTCGGCGGCTACAAGGAGAGCGGCTTTGGGCGGGAAGGTGGGAAGCAGGGGCTGCTCGATTATCTCAAGGTAGCGTGAGGCCGCTGCGCGAAATGAAGAAAGGAACTTCTGAATATGACTGCCGACAATCATCTCGCATGTCCCTTCGCTTATCATCGTGGGAAGCGAATTTCGTTTATAAGGAGTGATCAGTCGGGGGGCAGCTATTTTGGGGGGCCAGGTGATGATGTAATCGAGACCTGCCAAGATGGGCCATATCACATTCATCACATAGCTAGCATCTCCAATCGTGATGTAGATGTGTTGGGATATGAATTTGGGTTCTCAATTCCCTTCTATTACCCGATGAGGGTGGATGGCTGTGAGCTCAGTTATCGAAGAACAGCGACGAAAGCCATTCAGATCACCTCGTTAGCGCCCCCAGAACCACCCGGAGTGGAGTGGCCCTTTCCATATGAGGGCTATCCACCCTTGTTGCCTTATATCCCACTAAAAGTGCATGAAGTGGAAGATGTATCGCTCGAAGATTTCTCGGAAGACGTGATGCAGGGCATTGAAGACTTGAAAGAGGATGAATTGGTTTTTGTTGTTCCCCCGAATCCAACAATGGGTGTGTCTCTTTGGGGGCCTTGGTTGGATGCAGAGGGTCTGCAGATCATTTTTCGCTATCATTCATCGACCGGAACCATGCGCGTCTACAGCGCCTGCACTTGATTCCATTTTTGCGCCCTCTCGACCTTCACGCTTCAACAGACACACTTTATGTCCCAACGCCTTCACATCACCAAAACCCCCAAATGCTACGTCGGCGGTGCGTTCATCCGCAGTGAGAGCGGACGTGTCGCCGAACTGCACGATGCCACGGGGGCGTTTTTTGCGAATGTGCCGCAATGCACGCGGAAGGACCTGCGCAATGCCGTGGAGGCCGCGGCGAAGGCGGGGCCGGGGTGGGCGAAGAGGTCAGCGTTCAATCGCGGGCAGATCTTGTATCGGCTGGCGGAGATGATGGAGGCGCGGGGCGTCGAATTGGCGGACAGCATCACGTTGAGCGGCGTTTCGAAGGCGGAGGCCTCGCGCGAGGTCGCGGCGGCGATCGAGCGCGTGGTGCATTACGCGGGTTGGACGGACAAATACGAGCAGGTGCTCGGCAGCGTGAATCCGGTGGCCTCGGCGCACTTCAATTTCACCGTCACCGAGCCGATGGGCATCGTCGGCATCCTCGCGCCGGATGATGCGCCCGTTTTGGGCCTGCTGTCGCTGATTTTGCCAGCGATCACGAGCGGGAACAGCGTCGTGGCGCTCGCCAGCACCACGCAGCCGTATCCGAGCATCCTTTTGGGCGAAATGCTCGCCACCAGCGACCTGCCCGGCGGCGTGGTGAATCTGCTCACCGGTGTGCGGAGCGAATTGATCCCCACGTTTGCCACGCACGAGCATCTGCGTGCGATCAGCGGTGTGGCGAATGCGGAGGAGCGCAAGGCATTGCGGCTCGGCTCGGCGGAAAGTGTGAAGCGTGTGCACCTGCGCAAGGCCGAGGAACCCATCGACTGGTTCGCGGACAAAATGCAGGGCGCGGAGGAGATCCGTGCGCTGCTTGAGTTCAAGACGACGTGGCATCCGGTGGGGGCTTGAGGTTGCTCTCGGACGCGAGCGCGTCACTGTGGCGGCCTCTATGTCCGCCTACCAATCTCTTTGCGAAGTTGTCTCTGAAATCGCGCTCATCACGTCCACGGAATCGGTGCTGGGCTGGGATCAGGAAACGTACATGCCGGCGAAGGCGCTAGATCATCGTGCGCGGCAGCTTTCGTATCTCACGGGCAAGGCGCACGCGTTGCTGACCTCGAAGCGGACGCTGAAGCTGCTGGAGCGTGCGGAGACGGAGATGCCGGAGAATCCCACTCAGGCGGCGAACGTGCGTGGATTGCGGCGTGACATCGACAAGGCGACGAAACTACCGCAGAAGCTGGTCGAGGAGGAGAGCGAGGTGACGGCGTTGGGAAAGGCCGCGTGGGTGGAAGCGCGTTCGAAGTCGGATTTCGCGCTGTTTGCACCGCATCTGGAGAAGATTCTCGGTATCGCGCGCAAAAAGGCGGATTTGTATGGCTACGAGGACGAGCCGTATGACGCGCTGCTCGATCTGTATGAACGCGGCGCGAAGACGCGCGAGGTGGCGGCGCTTTTTGCAAAGTTGCGACCGCAACTGGCCGAGATCTCCCGCGCGGCGGTGGCGAAGTCGGCGAAGGTGAAGCCGGGCGTGCTCAAGGGGCGCTATCCGATCGAGAAGCAGCAGATTCTGAACCGCGAGATCGCGGAGAGCCTGGGGTTCGATTTCTGCGCGGGCCGCATCGACACAACAGCGCATCCATTTTGCACGACGCTCGGCCCCGGTGACGTGCGACTGACGACGCGCTATGACGAGACGGATTTCCTGTCGTCGCTTTTCGGTGTGATGCACGAAGCGGGTCACGGTTTGTATGAGCAGGGCCTGCCGGGACTCGATTACGGCCTGCCGAGCGGATCAGCGGCGTCGCTGGGCATTCACGAGTCGCAGAGCCGCCTGTGGGAGAACCACGTGGGCCGCAGCCGCACGTTCTGGACGAAGTGGCTGCCGCGCGCCAAGGAACTGTTCCCGCATCTGAAAAAAGTGAAGCTGGATGCCTTCATGAAGGAAATGCTGCGCAGCGAGTTCAGCTTCATCCGCGTGGAAGCAGACGAGGCGACCTATGACCTGCACATCCTGCTGCGCTTCGGCATCGAGCGTCGTCTGGTGAAGGGCGAACTCGCCGTTCAGGACGTGCCCAGCGTGTGGAACGAGGAGTATCGTGAGCTTTTTGGCCTCACACCGCCGGATGACCGCCGTGGTTGTCTGCAGGACATTCACTGGAGCATGGGCGGTCTCGGTTATTTCGCGACCTACACCCTGGGAAACCTCAACGCAGCGCAGCTTTTTCACGCAGCGAAGAAGCAGAAGAAGATCGCGAACGCGCTGGAGAAGTGCGATTACGCGCCGCTGCTAATGTGGCTGCGAGAGAACGTGCATGCGCACGGCGCGGCATTGCTGCCTCAGGAGATCATTACGCAGGCGACCGGAAAGCCGACGGATGCGAAGTGGCACATCGCGCACCTGCGGGAGCGTTACGTCTGATGCTCTGATCAGCTTTGACGCACGTGGCGAATCAGCCCGATCATCACTCCCTGAATCAAAAGCTCGTGAGCGGGGATGAGATCCGGGAACTCGGGGTTTTCAGCCTTGAGGTAGGGCTGCGCGTCCTGAACGAGGTAGCGTTTGAGCGTTGTTTCGCCGTCGATCAAGGCGGCAACGATGTCGCGGGGGCGTGGTTCGCGGATTTCGAGGATGACGATGTCGCCATCGCCAATGAGGGCACCGATCATGGATTCGCCGCGCACTTTGAGCGCGAAGCTTTTCGCCGAGCGTGGGATGCCGAGGGTGTTCACATCGACGGAGATGCATTTCTCGGCGTGCTGGACCATGTCCGCCGCGGCCATGCCGGCGGGAATCTGGCCGAAGAGGGGAATATCGACGATTTCAGCGCGATCGAGGTCCTCTGGGAAGACCACCGCGCGGGCCTTGTGTGCATGACGCTGGATGACGCCTTTCTTTTCGAGCGCACGCAGGTGGCTCATGGCCGCCGTCTGGCTGGAGAAACCGAAGTGGCGCTGGATGTCACGCGTGGAGGGCATGACGCCGTTGCTGCGCTGGTAGCTGCGCAGGTAGTCGAGCAACTCCTGTTGTCGTGCCGTGAGGCGGGTGTCGGTGTCGAGTAACATGGCGTTGTTGGGGCTGTTCGGGCGAACATTCCTGTTCAGAAGACATGCGCAAGGAGTTTTCCAAGGCCGCTTTCTGCGCATGATCGGGCTCATGAGGTTCCCGAAACTGATGAATGTCGCCGTCTGGCCGCTGCTGGCCGTGCTTTGTCACGCACAAGAAACGGCACCAATGAACCCGGCCAACATGAACAAGACCGGCATGCTGCCGCCGCACACGAAGGTGCTTGGCGAGCGTGCGGTCGCAGCCTTTGCGAAGAAGGATTGGGCCACCGCCCGCAAAGCCTACAAGGAAATGCTGGAACTCGATGACGGCAATGCGCTCATCTGGGCGAACCTCGGCGCGGTGGAGCAGCAAGCGGGAGATATGAAGCGTGCGATGGAGTGCTTCGAGAATTCGGTGAAGTTCAATCCACAGCTCGCGCAGTCGTGGACGGCGCTGGGCTTGCTCGTGCAGCAGCAAGGTGATGCTTATCGCGCGATTTCGTGTTTTACGCGGGCGATTCACGAGGATCCCGAGGATGCGAGGGCGCACAACTATCTGGCCATCACCGTGAAGGGTCTCGGCTGGACGGACGCCGCGGAGGCGGAGTTGCAAAAGGCGATCGATTTGAAGCCGGACTACGGCATCGCGCATTTCAACATGGCGCTGATGCTGCTGGAACGGCGTCCACCAGCGATCGAACTGGCGCGGCGGCACTACGAGAAGGCGCTCGCCCTCGGTGTGGCGAAGGACGACGTGGTAGAGCGAAGACTGAAGGATTAGTTCGCATGAACGACTGGAACATCGCCGCCCAGCTCAACGAATTGCGCGCACAAGGTTTGTGGCGTGAATTGCGACCGCTCGATGAGGTGAATGGCGTGATTGTGCGATCAAGCGAGAGCGAGTGGATCAACTTTTCGTCGAATGATTATCTCGGACTCGCCGGATCAGCCGAGTTGCGTGCTGCGCTGGAGGAAGGCGTTGCGAAGTACGGAGCTGGCTCGGGCGCATCGCGTCTCGTGTGCGGCACGCATCGGGTGCATCTAGAGTTGGAGGAAGCGCTCGCCGATTTCAAAGGCACCGATGCGGCGCTGACCTTCAGCAGCGGCTTTGCGGTGGCGCTGGGAACCATCCCCGCGCTCGTCGGATCGGGCGACACGATCATTCTCGACAAACTTTGCCACGCCAGCCTCGTCGATGCAGCACGTTTGAGCGGCGCGACGATCCGTGTGTTTCCGCACAACCACCTCGACAAGCTCGAACGCCTGCTCAGCACGGCGAAGGGACGTGTGCTTGTCGTCACCGAATCCATCTTCAGCATGGATGGCGACGCCGCACCGCTGAAAGAGATCACTGACCTCAAAAACAAGCACGGAGCATGGCTGCTGGTGGACGAAGCACATGCGGTGGGTGTGCTGGGCCCGAATGGGCGCGGACTCGCGGCCGAACTCGGCGTGGAAGGACAGATCGACCTGCACATGGGCACCTTGAGCAAGGCGTTTGGCCTCAGCGGCGGGTATCTGGCGTCATCGCGTCAGGTGATCGATCTGCTGATCAATCGTGCGCGCAGTTTCATTTACACCACAGCACCACCGCCGGCACTGGCACACGCGGCGCTGAAGGCTCTTGAACTGCTTCGAGGCGGGCGTGGCGAGATGTTGCGAAATTCTCTGCGCAAGAACGTGCAGCAGCTTCTTTCGGTCATTTCCTGTCCTGAGGCACGCGGGGCGATTCTGCCCTGGATTCTGGACACGGAAGCTGCGGCGATGCATGCGAGCCACACGCTCCGTGATGCAGGATTCCTCGTGCCGTGCATTCGCTATCCCACGGTGGCACGTGGCAGTGCGAGATTGCGCCTCACCGTGAGCGCCACGCACACGGCGGCACAGATCGACGCCTTGGGCAACACTTTGCGGCAGATCAAGACCCGCGGGTCCACGCAGCCTTGATTTCGAGAGCACGCTGGCGGGCGTCCTTGATCTCCTGTCCATTCATGGAAACACCGTTCCTTCCGGAGGCCATGAGATTGGTGTGGTCCTGCCTGTGTTTCAGGCCAAGCACATGCCCCAGTTCGTGCGCGATCACACGTGACACGGGGTTCGCCGCCCCGCCCTTCACTTTCGTGAACTCCGGCTGCTCGCAGATGACCACAGGCTCACCGTAAAAGAAGCCGTTGGGACCCATCTCACGGACGAAACACAGGTCGATCGCGTCCAGGCTGAAGGAATCCGTGGGAATCGCCTCGCGCACCCAGTTGCGATCGTGTACAAACCACTTCTTGGGAGTAATCGCACGGGCCTGCACCTCCTTGAACGACTCAATCTCGAATCGCACGCCAGCGGGAGCCCAGATGGAGTTTACCTCCTCAAACATGGCCCGGATCTCCGCCTCACGCAGTGTGGCCTGCAGCCGCGGATGCATCACCGAGCGCACCAGATGCACGCGCACGGGCAGAACGACTACTGCTGCGGCTTCCTGGGCACTCAGCACCGCAGGTATCACCCACAACAGGATCACAACACATGAATGACGGAAGGACATCGGCCCACGCATACCTCCTCCCGCGCCAGGATCAATGGCTGAACGATACTGCGATTTTAGAAGCAAAAGTGCTGCCAGGCCCGAGGCAGGACTTCTTGCGGGGCAAATCCTGGCTGAAAAAATGCTCAAAATTAGAAAAAAAAGCTTTCCTGCTTATAGGTGCCCTGCTAATTTCGACGAATTGAACGGCTCACGTACCCTGAATTCGAGGCATCCCGCCCCGACTTCAGTGCAGCGAGTGTTCGACCTCAACCAACCTAACCTATACCAAACCTAATCAGACTATGAAATTGAATGCATTGCTGAAGACGCTGGGTTTCTTGGCACTGGCCGCCACTCCCATTGTGGCCGGTACCGCCCCTGCTCCGAAGAATCCGGTCGCTCCCGCTCCGGAAAACGATGATCTCGGCATCAACGCCACCCTCGGCTACGACTCCAGCTATGTCTGGCGTGGCTTGAACTTTGGCTCCAACTGGGTCAGCGCCGGCCTGAATGGCGACGTCCTCCTCATCGGCGGTGCCGGTGAAGATGGTGCTGGCAGCACCTCCCTTCTCTGGGACGTGAACTGGGGCTTCCTTGCCGGTGACAATGACAGCTTCTGGAATAACAGTGCTTTCCCCCTCGTTGGTGACAACAATGGCGATGTTTCCTTCCAGCGTCTGCAGATGGCCGCTGCCTTTGCGCATGACTTTGGTCCTGCCACTGTGAGCCTCGGCTACCGCTACTACTACAACATGGGCCAGTTGGCAGACTCCACGCCTCTCGGTGACGACACTGTGGGCATGAATGACACCAGCGAAATCAATCTCGCTGTTGCCACCTCCCTTGGTCCGATTGATCTCGCCTTCAACAATGTCTATGACATCACGAATGGTGGTTTCTATTTTGACGTGACCGCCAGCACCACCATTGCGATCACGGACGCGATCAGCATCGTGCCCAGCGCCAATGTTGGTTACGTTTCCAACTACACCTGGCAGTTCACTCCGGCGATGGTCAATGCCTTCAAAGGTGGCGCCGCTCAATTTGGCGGTGGCGGCTTCGCTGCCGGTGCTGGAAACTCCGTTTCTGGCTGGACAGCTGCAAACCTCCGTTTGGCCTTCCCGGTCAAGCTGAACAGCCGCGCCACGCTGACCCCGTATGTTGCAGTCAACATCCCGCTCGGTGCCACTTCACAAATGGCGCAGGACACGCAGAATGGTTCCTTTGGAGGCTTCAATCAGTCCACCCCGTTTGAAACCGTGTGGTATGCTGGCGCCGCTTTGACCGTCCGCTTCTAATTGCCTCTTCGGCAAACGAAACCTTTTGGGTTCAACCTCCCGGCTGAAAAGCCGGGAGGTTTTTTGTTTCAGCAGCAAATCTTGCGACCCCATTCGAACAACTCACCGCCACCAGTTTTGGTGGCGCTGGAAGATGCTGTTTCCATGCTCTCAACCAGTTGGCTGCCGCTTTTAGCCGAAGAGACATGAAACCCAACTCATTGGCAGATACAGAAATTTGCAGGTCATCAGGCACCTGGCACGCTGCCTGCTAGAACAGAAGTTGATTGCTGGACTGTCTTCCGGTCAGCTCAGCGCCTCAACACCAACAAACCAAACTTGACCCATCAATGAAGCTCAAAAGCATGACCTCGATCGCTGCCAAATCCGTGGCCGTTCTGGCCGCCTGTGCGGCGCTGAACGCGCAAGCCGGCACCGCGCCCGCCAAAGGCCCGGCTCCGGTGGAACCAGAACCCTCCGCCTTGTTTGATTCCGTGGGCGCCAGCCTCAGCGCCGCCTACGACAGCCGGTATTACTTCCGCGGCCTCTGGTTCGCTGACAACATCATCACCACTGCCCTTAATCTCTCGATCCCGCTGATCGGCGGTTCGGGTGAAGATGGAGCCGGAGCCCTTACTTGGGGACTTGGGGCGGCCTATATCGCCACGTATCAGACTCCGTTTGGCAACCCGTCTTCCAACACGGCCTTCGACTACTCTGAGTACGACCTCTACACCTCCCTGAGCTACGACGTCGGCTTCGCCACCTTGGGCATTCAGTATCAGTACTACGGCTATCCGGACACCTACTCCGGCTCTTTTGCCGGCGTGTCCAATGCTCCTGGTGATGCGGAACTCGGCCTGACGGGTGCTCATGAAGTTGGGTTCACCGTGACCATTCCGGTCGGCGCAGCCAACCTCTATGCTGGTTACTACTACGACCTTACGGTCAATGGCCAGTACTTCCAGCTGGCTGCTGATTACACCATCGGAGTCAACGATTGGTTCAGCATCGTCCCTGCCGTGCAGGTCGGCTATGGCATCGATTACTACACAGGTACTCGTGGCCCGACCTTCGCTGCCGTCAGCCCCGGCACCACCCAGTCCAGCGGCTTCACTCACGCCCTCGTGAGCATCAGCACTCCGATCCAGCTTACCAAGATCGCCACGCTGACTCCCTATGTCGCTTGGAACTTTGGCTTCCAGACCCGCAACTACATGAACGCCACCCACGACAACGAAATCTTCGGTGGCGTGAAGTTGAGCGTCAACTTCTGATAACCACGCGGGTTTGACCACTCGCATCTTTCTCGTCTGATATAGGTACAAGGCTCCCGGTCAGTTCGCTGGCCGGGAGCTTTTGTTTTGCCGAGGGACTGACCCCCGCTAGTTTCCCCGCAACATGGCAGACCGACCATCGCTCAACTGGAATTCGCGCAACGTCACCCATGGCTGGCAGCGCGGCATCACGGCCTTTTACTGGGGGCTTGGATTCAAAGAAGATGACTTTAGCAAGGCGCAGATCGGCATCGGCACGCCGCTCCTCGATGGCAACATCTGCAACGTCCACGCCCACGAGCTCGCGAAGCTCATCGCACAAGGCTGCGCGGAGGCGGGCATGGTCGGCTTTCCCTTCGGCGTCTCACCCGCGAGCGACAACATCACCCAGGGCAACATCGGCGGCGCGGCCTCGCTTTGCTCGCGCAACCTGATGGCGAACGGCGCGGAGATGATCTGCACGGCGCATAGCTACGACGCAATCATCGGCCTGCATCATTGCGACAAAAACGGGCCCGCCTTCGCGATGGCGCTGGCACGCACGAACTTCCCCGGACTCATCGTCAATGGCGGCAGCATCATGCCCGGCTGTCACAAAGGCCAGTCCACGAGCATCCTCGATGTCTATGACGCTGCGGCGAAGGAAGCGCAGGGCACCATGAGCTGGGACGAGAGCGAGCAGATCATCCGCACGGCCTGCCCCGGCCCTGGCGGCTGCGGCATCGCGGCTTCATTCAATACCTGGGGCATCACGCTCGAAGCAATGGGCCTCAGTTTGCCGGACACCTCGTCCATGCCCGCCATCGAGGCCGGGAAACGAGAGGAATGCCTCCGCGTCGGCAAAGCGGTGCGCAACCTGCTCGAAAAAGACATCCGTCCACGCGACATCATCACGAAGCAGTCGCTCACGAACGCCATGACGGCCATCGCGGCCATCGGCGGCAGCACGAACGGTGTTTTGCACCTTCTCGCCGTCGCACGCGAGGCTGGCGTGGACTTCACCCTGCGCGATGTGCAGGCCATCTGCCGGAAGGTGCCTGTGCTGTGCAGCTTCGCGCCGCGCGGACGCGGCACGATGGTCGATCTGCACCGCCTCGGCGGCACCACGATGCTGTTGAAGCACATCTTCGATGCCGGACTGCTCGACGGCTCCTGTTTGACCGTCACTGGCAAAACGCTGGCTGAAAATGTTGTCGGTGCGCCCCGCGTCCCCTTCCCGAACGACCTCATCGCGCCGCACGACAAGCCCTTCAAAGACTACGCCGACATCCAGGTGTGCTTCGGCAACCTCGCGCCGCACGGCATGGTCTTCAAAGTGTCCTCGCTCAAAGAGCCGCGCTTCAGCGGCCGCGCGATCTGCTTCGAGAACAGCAAAGGCGTCTTCGAAGCCGCGGCCCAAGGCCGCATCAAGCCCGGCCACATCGTCATCATCCGCGGCAGCGGCCCCGTGGCGCTTGGCATGCCGGAGATGCACGTCGCCAGCGCCGCGCTCGCCGTGCCGGAGCTGTATGGCAAGGTCGCGCTCATCACCGATGGCCGCGTGTCCGGCGTCTCCGCAGGTGCTGTGGGCGTGCATTGCACGCCGGAGGCCGTTTTGGGCGGCCCCATCGCCAAAGTGCAGGACGACGACGAGATCGAGTTCGACCTGCTGAAAGGCACCATTGAGGTCAAGGCCGATCTCGATGCACGCAACTGCACCATTCCAGTCGTGACTCACCCCTTTGGCTACCTCGCCGACTTCGCCGCCACCGTCTCCCAAGCCCACGAAGGCTGCGTGCCGAAATGGACGCTGCAACGCGCCCGTTGATCAAAGCCCCAATGCCTGCTTGAGAAAGCGAGCGACGACCTCCGTGCGTTCGTCGTCATAAAACTCCGGTCCACCGTGCTTCGAGCCCGGCAGCGTGATAAGCGTGGCCTTGCCAGGATAAGCATTCTTCAACTCCACAGACTGCTGCATCGGCATCTGCGGATCAGCATCCCCATGGAGCAACAGCAGCGGCGGATCGTCCTTGTCCAGATGCGCCACCGGACTGGCCAGCCTCGCAAGTTCGGGTTTGTTGCCTGGCAGATCGCCAAGCAGCAACTTCAGGGCAGGAATCCTCACCGTGAGGCCAAATTCGGTGCTTTGGCCAAGGATCGATTGCAAATTCGATGCCCCGTAAAAGCTCACGATCGCGTCGATCCGGCTGCCCTGATCCAAATGATCCCCCACACGGCCTTCCAGCTCGCGATGACCGTTGGTGACTCCACCCAGGGCCGCCAGATGACCACCCGCCGAGGAACCAATGATCGCAATCTTGTCCGTGTTGAGATGAAATGACGATGCCTTGGCCCGCAGAAAACGGATTGCCGCCTTGATGTCATGTATCTGCGCAGGAAATCGCGCCTGTGTTGACAGGCGGTAGTCCACACTCGCGATCGCGAAGCCGCGATCGATCAGCTTCGCCACGGGCACATCTGCCTTGGATCCCGCACGCCAGGCACCGCCATGCACATAGATGACGAGCGGCGGACTGGCGACATCAGGGCGATGAAGATCGAGTTTGAGCGAAAAATCACCGACGCGAGCATACTCGATGTCGGTCTGAGTGTCAGCAAAGGCGGCGGAGACGATGCAGCAGGTGACGAGAACGACTTTAATCATGGGAGTGAGGAACAGAGCTGTTCGTTGAACGTCATCTGCTCCGGCGACACTTCCAGATGAATGTGCGTGCCATAGGCCAGCCCTTCCATCCATGGCAGCAACAGTTCGAGCACCTCCGGTTTCTGGAAATGCGTCGGTTTCGTGTCGGGATGCGGAAAGTAGATCCAGCCGTTCACAGGCGGTGCGTTGTCGCGATGCACGGTCACATCGAAGAACGAAAAATCCTCCGCCGGGTCTTCGGGGTGCCATTTCAACTGACGGAACGTGCGGCGCGGGGTTCCAACGCGATAACACAGCGGCGCGATGCTCACATTCAGCGTGCCCGGATAATACGCGCTCAAATCGAGGCCCAATGCTGCGAAGTATGGCATCTGCATGCGCAATGTACCGCCAGGGAACTTGGGATTCCCATTCAGACCAGACGCGACACGGTGCCCCTGGACGATGATGGCGGGAATCATGCGACGATCTGCTTGATCACCTTGCAGGGCTCCACGCCGGTGAGTCTGAAGTCGAGTCCTGCGGCGCGGAATGACAGGCGCTCGTGATCCATGCCAAGCTGATGCAGTATGGTGGCGTGCAGATCGGCCACATGGACTTCGTCTTCGATGATGTTAAAGCCCATCTCGTCGGTCGCGCCGAGGGTGACGCCTCCTTTGATGCCACCGCCGGCCATCCACATGGTGAAGGCCTGCGGATGATGATCGCGGCCCATGCTGCGTCCGAGCGACACACTGGCCTCGACCATCGGCGTGCGGCCGAATTCGCCACCCCACACCACGAGCGTGCTGTCGAGCAGGCCACGCTGCTTGAGGTCTTTGACAAGCGCGGCACTGGCTTGGTCGGTGTTTTTGCAATTGCTCTTCACATTGCCTTCCACGTTGCTGTGCGCGTCCCAGCCTTCGTTGTAGATGTTGATGAAGCGTACGCCGCGTTCGACCATGCGCCGCGCCAGCAGGCAGGCGCGGGCAAAGGACGGTACCTTCGGATCGCAGCCATACATTTTCAGTGTGGCCTCGTCTTCCTTCGTCAGGTCCATCAGTTCCGGCGCGGAGGTTTGCAGGCGGTAGGCCATCTCGTAGTTCGCAATGCGCGTGGCCGTCTCGCCATCGCCATCAAGCTTCAGGCGGCGTTGATTCAGTGAGTTGATGAGGTCGATGGTGTCCTTCTGCGTGGCAGGGGTGATGCCTTCCGGTGTGCTCACATTCAAAATGGGGTCGCCCGTGTTGCGGAAGCGCGTGCCGGCATACACGCTCGGCAGAAAACCGCTGCTCCAGCACGCCGCGCCGCCGCTGATGCCGCTGCCGGTGCTCATCACGACAAAGCTCGGCAGGTCACGTGTCTCCGCACCGAGGCCGTAGGTGATCCACGAGCCCATGCTGGGCCGTCCGGGCTGCGAAAAGCCCGTGTTCATGAAAATCTGAGCTGGGGCGTGGTTGAACTGCGTCGTGCGGCAGGATTTCACGATGGCGATGTCGTCCACGATGGTCGCCAGATGCGGCAGCACCTCCGAGAGCTCCGCGCCGCACTGCCCGTGCTTGGCGAACTTGAAGCGCGGACCCAAAACCGCCGCGTCCGGCCGGATGAAGGCATAACGCTGCCCGCCGATCACCGATGGCGGCAACGGCTTGCCTTCATACTTCGTCAGCATCGGCTTGTGATCGAACATCTCGAGCTGCGACGGCGCGCCGGCCATGAACAGGTGAAT
>JAXMHS010000007.1:0-51541 GCA_046346695.1 Verrucomicrobiaceae bacterium
CCCCGAAACGTGGAGCATCAAGGACGGCGTCATTCGTTGCACCGGCATTCCCACCGGCGCGATGCGCACCGAGAAGCAGTACGAGAACTTCATCATGGAGTGCGAGTGGCGCCACCTCACCAGCGGCGGCAATTCCGGCGTCTTCATTTGGGGCAGTCCCATCTCCGCGCCCGGCGTGCCGTTTCTGCGCGGCATCGAGGTTCAGGTGCTCGACCACGGCTACATGAAGAACGCCGACCCGAAAAAGCCGCGCTGGTTCACCACGCACGGCGACGTCTTCCCCATCCACGGCGCCACCATGGAACCGCACGGCGATCACAGCGGCCAGCGCAGCTTCCCCAGCGAGGAACGCAGCAAACCTTCGCCCGAATGGAATCACTACCGCATCACCGGCAACAACGGCACGCTCACGCTCGCCGTGAACGGCAAGGTCGTCAGCGGCGGTGACAAGTGTTTCTGGCGCAAAGGCTACCTCGCCCTCGAATCCGAAGGTGCTCCGGTCGAATTCCGCAACGTCCGCATCAAGGAACTGCCCAGCACCGGCGCCACCGGCGCCGATTCCGCTCCACTCGATCAAGGCTGGAAGCACCTCTACAACGGCCTCGACTTCCGCGGCTGGAAAGTCCCCGCCGGAACCGAGGCGCGATGGAAGACCTCCAACTGGAATCTCCAACTCATCGCCACCGACGTTCAGGAAGGCACGCCGCTCTGGAGCGAGGCCGAAATCGCCAACGGCGAATTCATCGCCGACTTCCAGCTCCTCAAATCCGCCAACCTCAACACACCCTGCGCCGGATTCTGTGTTCGCGGCGAAAGCCATCCCGCCGTCCTCATCGGCACCGGCAAAGCCCCCATCGTCTTCGGCCACGACAATGTGAAGCTCGGCAAATGGTATCGCCTCCGCCTCAAACTCGACGGCCAACAAGCCACCGCCACCCTCACCGAAACCCAGGACGCCAATCCTCAAGTCATCGAAGCCACCCTCGAAGGCTCAGCCAAAGGCCCCGTCGGCATCGCCGACTTCGGCACACCCGTAACCTTCGCGAATTTCTTTGTGAGAGAATAACGCTCAACGGCTCCACTCGCCGAGCATGACTTACCGTGTGTGGCAAAGTGAGATTATTCAGTAGTAGCGAAATCCTTTTCGGTACTGTTTGATATTCCACGTTTGACCTAGCGGGTCAAAATTGACACCAATAAACACTCCCTTCTTTGGGTTTGGTTGAAACACTTCTGCCAACACAGTGCCATTATCACAAAACACTTTGATGGTAACATTGAGACATGGTCCATCATAGGCGTGCCGAGCAAATCCCAGCGATGATTCTGTGGTCACTCTACCCTTATAACACAAACGATCATCAGCCCACACTTCTACGGGAGTATCTTCAAAGCCATGTTGAAGATCCACATAATAGCTTGTGCTTTCGATTTTGCTCACGCAGGAACCCAACAACGCGAGGACGAGGCTCCCCAGGAAGGCAAAGGTATTGGCGCGGATAAAGTGCATTTAAAAGGCTTGTTAACTTCACGAGCACGAAGAACTCAACTTCGTTGGCATGGTTAGCAGTAGGTTTTCATTGTTTATTTCATCCCCAGCACCTTCACCAGAAACGTCCATTCGTCCGCGGTCTTCTCGATGGTCTTGTTCAGCGCGGTGCCGGCGCCATGTCCGGCGCTCGTTTCGATGCGGATCAACACGGGTGGACCGTCCTTGGCCTGGCATTCCTGAAGTCTCGCACCGAATTTGAAACTGTGAGCGGGCACAACGCGGTCATCGTGGTCGCTGGTGAGCACGAGCGTCGCCGGATAGCGCGTGCCGGGCTTCAGATTGTGATACGGCGAGTACTTCAGCAGCGCGTTGAACTCCGCCCGATTCTCCACCGTGCCGTAGTCGCTCTTCCAACCCCAGCCGATGGTGAACTTCTCGAAGCGCAGCATGTCCAGCACACCGACGGCGGGCAAGGCGGCGGCGTAGAGCTCGGGACGCTGGGTCATGCAGGCACCGACGAGCAATCCGCCGTTGCTGCCGCCTTGAATCGCGAGTTTGGCGCTGGTGGTGTACTTGTTCGCGATCAGCCACTCCGCAGCCGCGATGAAGTCGTCGAACACGCGCTGCTTGCCGAGCTTGATGCCCGCCTGATGCCATTCGCGGCCGTATTCGCCTCCGCCGCGCAGATTTGGCATCGCAAACACACCGCCCATCTCCAGCCACACGGCACGTGAGACGGAGAAGCCGGGCGTGAGGCTGATGTTGAAACCGCCGTAGCCGTAAAGCAGCGTCGGATTCGTGCCGTCGAGTTGCAGCCCTTTCTTATGCACGATGAACATCGGCACCTTCGCGCCGTCCTTGCTGTGGAAGAAGACCTGCTTCGTCTCGAAGGCCGAGCCGTCGAATTTCACCTCCGGCTTGCGCCACAGCGTGCTTTCGCCCGTCTTGAGATCCATGCGATAGATCGCGCCGGGTTCGGTGAAGCTCGTGAAGCTGTAAAACGTGCTCGTGTCGGTTCGCTGGCCGCCAAAGCCGCCTGCGGAGCCGATGCCGGGTAGCTTGACGTCGCGCAGCAGCTTACCGCTCATGTAGAACCACTTCACCTCCGTCTTCGCATCGCGCAGATACTGGCAGAACATCTGACCGCCCACGGTGCTGACATCCTCCAGCAGCACCTTCGGCACCTCGGGCACCACGATGCGCCAGGAACCGCGCTGCGGCTTGCGCGTGTCGATGGCGATCACCTGGAAACACGGTGCGTTCAGATCCGTGCGGAAGTAGAACACCGGCCCGTCGTTGTCGATAAACGAGTAACGTGCGTCGTTGTCGTTGAGCAATTCAACCACCGGGCCGTCGCCGTCGATCTTCTTGTAAAACACGCGGTTCTTCGGCTCCGTGCCCAGCCACACCTGGATGATGAGATATTCGCCATCCTCCGTCACATGGCCGCCAAAGCCCCACTTCGGCTCGTCCTTGCGTTCATAGACGATTTTATCCTCGCTTTGCGCCGTGCCAAGCTTGTGGAAGCAGAGCTTGTGAAACTCATTCTTCGCTGTTAGCGCCGCGCCCGGCTTCGGTTCATCGTAGCGCGAGTAGAAGAATCCGCTGCCGTCCTTCAACCACGACACCCCGCTGAATTTCACCCAGCGCACCACATCGTCCAAATCGCGTCCACTGGCGATATCGCGCACACGAATCGTATTCCAGTCGCTCCCGGCCTCGGAAGTGCCGTAGGCCATGAGTTTGCCATCCTCGCTCGGCTCGTAGTCGGTCAGCGAAGTTGTCCCGTCTTTCGACATCGTGTTCGGATCGAGCAAGACACTCGCCTTGCCCTCCAGTGACTCCGCAGTCTTCAGTACTGCCTGGTTCTGCAAACCAGAGTTGTAGGAGTAGAACCAGCGCCCTCCTTTCTCGAACGGCATGCCCACGCGTTCATAGTTCCACAGCTCCCGCAGCCGTTTCTCGATCTCATCGCGACGCGGCAGCTTCTTCAAGTAGCCAAATGTGACCTCGTTCTGCGCCTTCACCCACGCCTTCGTGTCCTCAGCATTGTCATCCTCCAGCCAGCGATACGGATCGGTGATCTTCACGCCATGCAGCGTGTCCACCACATCCTCCTTGCGAGTTTGCGGATAATTGAAGGTTTCGGCGGCAAGGGTGGAAGTAGTCAGCATGAGCAAAAACGCGGGACGCATGATGGCACCGTGTCCAGCCGGGCATGGATTGCAAACAGGGGCCCCTCACAATCTCGGAGAGGTCATTGCTTTCCGTTCCTCCAGGCGTGCCAGATCATTGAATTGAAGAAGTCTTGCCGTCGCTTTGCCAATTTCGGAGATGCCGATGACTCTGAGACCATGGAATCGAAAATGTGCATGCCATTTGTCCTTCCGGGGATGAAACAACGGAACGAGCCGTTTGCGGGCGTTGAGTGTCGCAATGTCCGGTCCTTTGTGACGGTTACAAAAGGCATAGCAATAAGCGAGGTTGGCCAATGTCGTCCTGCCTCCGTGTTTTTCGCTGATGATGTGATCCACTTCGCAGCCCCAGAAGCAATCATCCTCGTGAATAAGGCAATACTCGCAACGCGAGGAGGCTCGTGCAGCCACCTTGCGTCTCAAAAGCGCCGATACGTGAGACTCACTCACGGCCCCTGATGAGCTGACGTGCCCGGGCTTTCGCCAGTCGCATCAGATGTTCGAGCTGCATCGCAGAATCCAGTTCGAGCTTTTCCTCCGGCAGCAGCCCGTCTCGTTTTTCCTTGGCCAGCAGGAACGCCACGCGCTTCTTTGCCCGTGCGGATGGCTTGAATGCTGCCATGCGCTCGCTGGTGGTCCCAGCGGCCATGAACTCGATGATTTCCTCGTGGGCTCTGGTCATGACAGAAGTCTAGCGTCACTCCGGCATTTTCCAATTCTCATTTTGCAATCCCAGCCGCCCCTGTCACGCTCCTGCATACCTTCTTCCAGCCATGCCCATCTCCCCCGACCAATACGAAAAACTCGGCACCTTCTACCTTGGCCGCGAATACGACCTCGATAAGAAGCAGGTCAAAGACGACCTCGTGCTCTACGATTCGAAGGATCTCGTCACCCATGGCGTCGTTCTCGGCATGACCGGCAGCGGCAAGACCGGCCTGTGCCTCGCACTGCTCGAAGAAGCCGCCATCGATGGCGTGCCCGTGATTGCCATCGATCCGAAGGGCGACCTCGGCAATGCGTTGCTCACCTTCCCGAATCTCTCCGCGCAGGAGTTCCGACCATGGATCAATGAGGACGAAGCACGGCGCAAAGGCCAGTCACCAGACGATTACGCCGCCTCTCAGGCTGCGCAGTGGCAGAAAGGCCTCGGTGAATGGGGACAGAGCGCCGATCGCATCAAGAAACTACGTGAGACCGTCGACATGGCGATCTACACGCCCGGCAGCAACTCCGGCCTTCCGGTCTCGATTCTCAGTTCGCTCAATTGTCCGCCTGCGGAAGTGGTGGAGGACGCGGAGGCGTTTTCCGACCGCATCGAGAGCACCGTGTCGTCGATGCTCGGCCTCATGGACATCGAAGCCGATCCAGTGCAGTCGCCGGAGCACATCCTGCTGAGCAACATCGTCGCCTTCTGCTGGAAGAAAGGGCAGAACCTCACGCTCGAAAATCTGGTTCGTCACATCCAGCAGCCGCCGATGCGCAAAATCGGCGTCGTCGATCTTGAATCGTACTTCCCGGAGGCGAAACGCGCGCCGCTGGCGATGAAGCTGAACAACTTGCTCGCCTCCCCTGGCTTCAGCACCTGGCTGGAGGGCGAACCGCTCGACATCCAGCGCATGTACTACACGCCAGAGGGCAAACCGCGCGTGACGATCTTCTGCATCGCGCATCTGAGCGACACCGAGCGCATGTTCTTCGTCTCGCTGCTGCTCAACCAGCTTCTCGGCTGGATGCGCACGCAGCAGGGCACCACCTCGCTTCGCGCCATCTTCTACATGGATGAGATCTACGGCTACCTGCCGCCCACGGCCATGCCGCCGTCGAAAAAGCCTATGATGATCTTGCTCAAGCAGGCACGCGCCTTCGGCCTCGGCATCCTGCTGGCCACTCAAAACCCCGCCGACCTCGATTACAAGGCCCTCGCGAACATCGGCACGTGGTGGCTCGGCCGTTTGCAGACCGAACGCGACAAAATGCGCGTGCTCGACGGCCTCGAAGGCGCCGCCAACACCGCAGGAGGCAAATTCGACCGCCAGCTCATGGAGCAGACCCTCGCCGGCCTCGGCAACCGCGTCTTCCTCATGAACAACGTTCACGAGGATCATCCCGTCGTCTTCAACGTGCGGTGGATTCTCAGCTACCTCAGCGGCCCGCTTTCCCGTCCACAAATCAAGGCGCTCATGGACCCGATCCGTTCGAAGAACGGCGCTAAAAAGGCCACTGCCGCCGAAGACGATGGCTTCGCACCTCCCGGAGCTAGCAGTGCTGCTTCCGCAGATCGCAACACCACGCGTCCGAAGCTGCCAGAAGAAGCCACCGAGCTGTTCCAGCCCAGCGATGTTGACGGCGAACGCCTCACCTACGTTCCTGCCATCCTCCGCAGCGCGACGATTGTCTTCGACGATGCAAAACGGAAGATCAGCGGCAGGAGCACTGTGACGCTCGTCAACGAGATCGACATCGAAAAACAGAAAGTGCTATGGGACAAGTTCGTGGAGATCCCGAAGAACGACGATCTCTCGAACTATGAGACCGAGCCGAAGGACAACGCCGCCTATGCCGATCTCCCCGGCCCAGCGCTCAAGTCGAGCACCTACACCAGCATCAAGAAGGACTTCGCCGACTGGGTCTATGCCAATCACTCGCTCGAAGTGTTCTACAGCGCGCTGCTGGAAGCCTATTCCAACCCCGGCGAGAAACAGGACGAGTTCAAAGCCCGCGTGACGCAAACGGCCCGCGAACAACGCGACGCCGCCATCGAAGAACTGCGCGCCAAAACCGCCAAGGCGATGAAGTCGCTCGAAGACAAAGCCTCCAAAGCCGCCGCGAAGGTGGACGCGCAGAAAGCCCAGTCCACCAGCGCCAAGTTGAGCACCGCAGCACAAATTGGTGGCAGCCTTCTCGGCATGTTGATGGGGCGCAAAACCAGCGTGGTCAAGGCCAGCACGGTCAGCAGTGCATCACGCATGTGGAAGGAGGGCCAGGACGTCAAGGCCGCCGAAAACGAACTCGAATCCATCAAAGCCGACATGGCCGCTCTGGAACAGCAGGTGGCCGACGACACGCAGAAAATCCGCGATCAATACGATCCCGCCGCGCTCGCCTTGGAATCCTTCAAGCTCACACCCGTAAAGAAGAACATCCAAGTGACGGCCACGGGGATCTTGTGGCTGGCGAAATAACAAGGAATGGGGGACTCCGTCCCCCTTCATTATTAACCACGGGGGGACAGAGTCCCCCGTTCCTTGGAAAAACGCCATGAACTGGGACGATCTCAAGTTCTTCAATCCCTTCGCTGAGATTGAGCACACAGCGAACAAGCTGCCGCACTGGCAGCAACCCGGCGCCACTTACTTCATCACTTTTCGCCTCGGCGATTCCATTCCTGCGGAACTCCGCAATCGCTGGCTTACGGAACGCGAGCAATGGCTGCTGCTTCACCCGAAACCATGGCCGCTTGAAGTCGAAACCGCATACCACCTCCGTTTTAGCCAGCAGATGGATCAGTGGCTTGATGCCGGCCACGGCTCGTGTCTGCTGCGTGACGTCAAGACTCGCCAAATCCTCGAAGGCACCCTGCGGCATTTTGATGGCGACCGTCATCATCACCACACCTGGGTCATCATGCCGAATCATGTGCATTGTTTAACCACACTCAATGCCAACTCAAAGCTCGAGCAGGTGATCCGGAGCTGGAAAGGCTTCTCGGCCACGAGCATCAATAAACATCTCAATCGTTCTGGTGCGCTATGGCAGGAGGACTACTTTGACCGCTTGATTCGCGATGCGGCGCATTTCACGAGCTGCGTCCGCTACATTCGGAAGAATCCAGAGAAAGCAAAGCTGAAGCCCGGAGAGTTCACCTTGTTCGAAACGAAGTTCACGAAACGCCGCTGACTCAAGGAGTGGGGGACTCCGTCCCCCATGCCTTCAAAAGGGGGACAGAACCCCCTCTCCTTGTCCTCCCTCAATAAACGTCCCGCCGATACCGCTTCGCATCCTTCATTGCCTGAACGTAGGCGGCAGCTTCCTCGGGAGTTTTGCCGCCTTCTTTTTCGATGATGGTGTGCATCGCCTTGTCCACGTCACCAGCCATGCGCGCGGCATCACCGCAGACATACATGATCGCGCCTTGTTCGAGCCAGGCCCAGAATTCAGCACTGGCTTCGAGCATCTTGTGCTGCACGTAGATTTTTTCGGCCTGATCACGGCTCCAGGCGGTGCTGAGCTTCGTCAGCGTGCCGTCGGCGAGATAGGCTTCGAATTCGTCCTTGTAGAAGAAGCAGGACTTCGCACTGACCTCGCCGAAGAACAGCCACGCCTTGCCCTTGGCGTTCGTTGCCTTGCGCTCCTCGAGGAACGCGCGAAACGGCGCGATCCCGGTTCCGGGACCACACATGATGATGGGCGTCTCCTCATGCGGCTCCGGCAGGCGGAAACCTTTGCCGTGATTCACGAAGCACGGGATGAGCGTCTCATTGGGCGTCACGCGTTCGGCGAGGAACGATGAACAAACGCCGCTGCGGGCGCGGCCATGGCTGGTGTAGCGCACGGTGGCGACGGTGAGATGCACTTCCGTCGGATGCGCCTTTTGGCTGCTGCTTATCGAGTAGAGCCGGATGTTCAGCTTCTTCTGCGTGGCGATGAATTCCTCCGGCGTGAACTTAGCCGTCGGGTTTTCGAGCAACAGGTCGATCACGAAACGACCCCATAAGTAATTTTTGAGTTCTTCCTTCTTTTCCGGCAGCGAAAGCTCGGCCAGCGGTGTGTTGCCGCCGGTTTTCTCGACGATGGCCTTGATGAGCTTGTTGTCGACCTCGGTGATGAGCGCGCCTTCGATCAACGCCTGACGAATCGGAACTTCCGCAGCGGTTTTGGGATGCTTCACGATTTCCGCCCCGGAAAACCCGAGCGCCTGAAGTGTGTCCTCGACCAGCGCTGGATCGTTCGTGGGCTGCACGGCCAGCGAATCTCCGGGCGTGTACTCGAGTCCGCTGCCGTCGAGGTCGATCTCATAATGCGCGGTGTGCTTGGGCGCATCCGGGCCGGAGAGATTGAACATGCGCTTCACTTTCGCGATGCAGGGGTTCTTGACGTTGTAAACAGGCTTTCCGGCTTCGGGTGTGCTCATGGTGTTTGGTTGGCGAAATCGCGCGAGACTAGGGAAGCAGGTTTGAATTGTCAAACTACGAGCCAAGAACAAGGAGTGGGGGACTCCGTCCCCCATGCACGGGGTCAGGAGACCCCGCCTCCTTGAAAAATTAACATCGCCTTCGCACCGGGCCCGTTTTCAAGATTGGCGAGTTCCACGCTGCCGCCGTGCAACTGGGCGACTTCCTTCACGAAGCACAGGCCGAGTCCGGTACTCTTCTTTCCTGTGTCAGGCCGCGGCAGCGAGTAGAAACGCTCAAACACACGTTCACGGGCATAATCCGGAATCCCTGGGCCACGATCCTCGATCTCGATCACGGCCTTGGAATCAAAATGATAGCCGCGGGCAATGACGACGCTGCCTTTGGGCGCGAAGTCGACGGCGTTCTGAATGAGGTTGCTCACCGCCAGCTCGATGAGCCAAGGATCGCCCTGAACGACGAGGTCACCGGTCAATTCGCGCTGCAGGCTGACTTCGCGTGCCGCGGCGATCAACGCGTGATGATCCCAAGCGCGGTCGACCATCTCGCGAAGATTCACCGGCTCGCGATTTTCGAGCGTCTTCTGCTTTTCGAGTGCGGCGAGGTGCAGAAGGCGTTCGAGCAGATCGCGCAGACGCCCGGCCTCGGCGCGGATGTTTTGCAGGAAACGGTCGCGTTTGGCCTCGGGTACATCGCCTTGCAGAATCTCGCTCGCACCAAGAATGGCGGCAACAGGGCTCTTCAACTCATGCGTGAGGCTCTGGACGTAATTCTCCACGTATTCACGGCCTTCGAGCGCATCCCGCATGTCTTCGAGCGCTTTGGCCAGCGTTTTCATCTGGTGCCCGGGCATGTGGGGCGAGGTGGAGCGCTCTCCACGGCTCACGGCGAGTGCATGCTGCGTGAGCACATCGAGCGGCCGCGTGGCCCAGCGTGCGGCGAGGTAGATGCCCAGCAACATGAGCACGACCGTGGCGCCGATGGACCATTTCAGCCACCGCTCCGTCTCCCACACGAAGGCCAGCACGCCGCGCTGAGGCTTGGCGACGCTGAGCATGCCGATGGTCTGGCCGTTCTGCCGGATCGGCGCCCCGACATACATCACGATGGACAGCGGATCGTATTCGCTCGTGCGTGAGGAGCGGGCACCGTATTCGCCCATGAGCGTGAGATGCACGTCGCGATGATTGGAGATCGTGCCCGGCTTCTCAATGCCAGCGGAGTCGAACAGCATGCGCCCCTGCGCGTCCGTCACGTAGATCTGCATGTCCACCTGGGTTTTGCTCAGGTTGTAGATTTGCGCATTGAGCTGGCGTTGCTGTGCTGCGCGGATGGCTTTTTCCACCTTCTGCGGTTCGAGAACCCCATCCCTGGCATCTGCCGCGATGATTTCGGCCAGGATGTTCGCCACATCGACCATCGGCTCCTCGATGGCTTCGAAATATTGACGCTCGACGCGACGAACGAGCTGCGACAGCAGCACGGTCAGCCCCACCGTTGCCACGATTGCGAAGCCGACGAGAAATCGAGCAGTGAGACTCATGCGTCAGGCCAGGTTTCAAGCAGCGAGTAGCCCATGCCGCGATGCGTGACGATGGGATCGATGCCCGCACGCACACCGCGCATGGAGGCCCGCAAGGTTTTGATGTGCGTGTCCACCGTGCGTTCCATCGAGGCATCCGGCTCCTCGGAGGCGTGATCCATGAGCTGCTCGCGGCTGAACACGCGACCCGGATGAGCGGCGAAGGCCTTGAGCATGCGGAACTCGTAGCGCGAGAGGTTCAACGCCGTGCCGAAGTAGATCGCCTGGCAGCGCACATCATCGATGACGAGCGGGATGGACGTGTCGTGGCCGTTTGGGGGCAGCGGAGCCGATGAAATACGACGCAGGATGGCACGCACGCGCGCGACGAGTTCACGCGGGCTGAAGGGCTTCACGACATAGTCGTCTCCACCGATCTCCAAGCCCACCACACGATCCACCTCGCTGGACCGTGCGGTGAGGAAGAGGATCGGCAGTGTGCGTGTCTTGCGCACCGCCTTGCACACCTCGAAGCCAGTCATGTCCGGCAGGCCCACATCGAGGATGATCAGATGGAAATCCTGTGTCTGAAGCTGTTCCAGCGCCTCGCGGCCTGTGGAAGCGCTGGACACCGTGAATCCGTCCGCTTCGAGCGCATAAACGACGTTTTCACAGATGGAGGGTTCGTCTTCGACGATGAGAATGCGGGTTGGCATTGAAGGATGATATGGAAGAACTGGGAATGGAGGAACTGCAAATGGCAAATGGTCTGAAACTGACGTGGCAGCGAGTCTGGAGCCATTTTCTGTTCTCCATTCCGCCATTCTCAGTTCCTCCATGCTTGGGATGATTTATGCGAGACGTGGCGAAACAGCGCCCAACTTGCTGCTCCAGTCGATCTTCGCGGTCAAGGCCATCAGGACACCCAGCGTGGCGATGCCGCCGAGGGTGAGGGTGAGGCCGGTCAGGCCCTTGAAAAAGAAGCTGTAGCTAAAGAGCACCATGTAGGACGTTTGGGCGACGACAGCGACACGGAACAGGAATGTGCCTGCGGCAGCTTTCATATAGCCGCAGACGAGCAACAACGAGGTCAACGCGGCCGTGACGAAGCTCAGATGCACGGGAACGACGTCGAGCATGTAGGAGAAGAGCAGCGGGAAAGCGAAGAACCCGGCGGCGAGGAAGAAGTAGTTCACCGGATGCAGCGAGACGCCGCGCGAGATGGCCGTGATGATGATCACGCCGAAGAACAACAGCAACGACAGCGGCGCATAAAACGAAATCTGAGCGGCCACGGGTCCAGCATTCAACTCGCGTGGCATTTCCATGCCGATGCCAGGGGCGGAGATGGCGTCCTCGTATTTCCAGACCAACTGCATGCCTTTGTCGGTCTGCTCGCGGTCGGTCGGTGAGCTGACGGGGAAGTTCACGTCGGTGAAGTCGGTGTTCATGGTGAGCATGAAGTCGCGGATGCGGCTGGCGTCGGCGAAGGCATAGCGCCAGTAATCCTTGCCGCGGCATTCGTAGCTCACGCTGACCGGGATGCTCTCGCCGGGAGCGAGCTGGACGCTGTCAGTAATCACGCCCTCCTCGGGTGCGGCGACCGAGCGATGAGCCTGCCCGCCCTGCCCGAGGGTGAAGTTGATCTTGTCGAGCAGCGTGTTTCCTGACGGCAGATCAAAGTCGATGCTCAGCGTCTGGGTGATGGCGGTGTTGTTCGTGAAGGTGTAGGAGCCTTCAAACTGCACGCCGTAGGTGCGATGCCACAGCAGGCCCATTTTGACCGGCTGATAGGCAAGTTTCACCTTCACATCGCTCTTCGCGGGCTGGAGCATGACTTTGGAGCCGCTCGACGAGGTATAGCGTGCCACCGGATGTTTTTGCAGCAGAGGCGGCCCCCAACGACCGCTGACACTGTCGCCTGTTTCATAGGAGACATGATTCGTGCGCCCGGTAATCACGATACCCAGCAGCCACCAGGCGGCGGTGGTGCAGGCGAAGATGACGGCGATGACAATGAGGTGTGTGAGTTTCATGTTTGGTTCCTGGTTCGTTGTTCTTGGTTCTTAGTTGGTGGTGCGCTTGCGGTAAGTGATGCGGGCCTGGGGTTGCTGGTCGCGGCAGAGGGACTTGCGGAGGTGGAGGCCGGGGGTGGTCGCTTTGTCGATGATGGGATCGACGTTGCCGGTGAAGGTGAGGTCGTAGGTGACGGGCAGTTGCACGTTCCAGTCGATCTGCTTCGCGAAGATCGGGGTTTGAGGCAGGGCGAGATCGAGTTCACCTTCAGCAGCCTGCAGCGCGTCAAGCGTGGCGGTGAAAGAGAGTTTCACCTCGGATTCAGCGCCATCAGTCGTCGGATCATCGAGCGGGATCTCGATGCGATTCGACTCGCCGAGTGTTGGACGCACTGGATCGGCGTTGACGTGGCATTGGAGAAGTTTGGCGGCCTCAGGGAGCTGCAGAATCAATTTTACCGGATGATCATGGCGCACGGTGACCGCTCCTTCGGTGAACACGGAACCATCGCGAACGACCTGGGTGGTGTAAGTGGCTGCGCTGATGATCGCGTCGTCCGTGATGCCTGCGATGGGGGACTGTGCGCTCTTGCGGGCGTCTTCGAGCGCGAGTGTGATCTCACCTCCAGCCGCCGGCAACGCGACGACTTCAGGCTTGGTGATGATGCGAGTCAGCGAGCCGTTTTGAAGGCGCACGACCTTATTTTCCGGCAGCTCGGGGATTTCCAGCGCTGCCACGGGAGACGCGGCGAGAGCGAGATTGGTCCCCTGCCCTTCCGCGGCGAGTGGAAATGTGAGTTTGATGCTCTGCGTGCCGGTTTTGCCCGTGACAAGACAGAGCTGCTCATCGGAGACCACGATTCGAGCGTCTTTCGGCTCCGTGGCAATGGCGCCTGACGAAGAACCGGCGATGGGGATGAGGTGCCAGTCGTCATCGAAGCTCTCGACCTGAAGTTCGGCCACGATGGTGCCTGATTTGGCGTCGAGCCGATAGAGGCTGGAGAGCAACGCGGCCTGAACGAGCGGCCTGGGCTTTGCCGTAGACGGAGTGTCTTTCGGCAAGGTGGCCGCGACGAGGCGTTTCAGCTCGCCGTAGGTGATGCGCACCTCGCTCTCATCGAGCGTGGCGGCGGTGATGCGTGCGGGTGTTTGAGCCGTGAGAGTGGCGGCTCCGAACAGGAGGATGAGGAGTGGTTTCATCTCCGCCCATGCTCAAGAGGCGCGTGAAGCCTTGATGAACCGAGAATGAAATGATGGTGAAAAGCAGTCCTGTTGCGCCGCAACTGAGCCACACTCACAAAGCCGCGTGGCAGCAGCTTGGGACGGCGTCGCTGCCGAAGTCGAGGGTGCCGCGGAGGCGCCAGGCCATGATAAGGGCGGCGGTGAGGGCGAGGCCGCGCTGGATTTTGCGCATGGTCTGCGGCTGCACTTTGCCGCTGATGAGATGCAGCTGGGTTTGCGCGAGCCAGAGCAACGGAAGCGTTCCAAGGCCGAAGGCAAAGGCGAATTCGCCGCCTTTGAGGGCGGAGCCATTCGCCATGGCGAGGGCAAACATGAGGTAAAGAGGACCGCATGGCAGCAGCGGAGTGGCAAAGCCGAGCAATCCAGCACGGGCAGCGCTGTGCATGCGAAAGGCGAAGGTTTGAATGCGGCGCACTCCAGAACGCAGGAACTGTGGTTTGGGCAGATACGTCTCCAAACCCATGCCGACGATGGCGAAGGCAATGACGAGCAGCCAGGGCAGCACGATGCCCGCGCCGTGCTGGAAGAATTTGAGCGGCATGATGCCGATCATTCCGGCAAGAGCACCGACGAGCGCATACGACACAAGTCTTCCGGTGTGATACAGGCCGGTGTCGCGCAGAAAATTCGACGCACCCGGCTTTGCGGAGACAGCCCAGGAACAGGACAGCGGGCCACACATGCCCACACAGTGGACACTGGTGACGAGTCCGGCCAGAAAGGCGGCGGCGCTGGTATCAATGGCCTGCATGAACGCTGCGGGTGGTGAGCGGAACCTCAGGAGGGGCGTTTTTCACCGCGAGGGTGATGAAGAAGACCCACCAGGCAACAAAGGCGGTGAATCCCACGGCCACGAAGAGCCATGGACGGCTGGAGATGCATTTCGGGATCATGATGCGCGTTGAATTAATGAATGAAATCTTTGACGTTGAGGGAGGCTGCCGGCGCGACGCGTGGATCGGGGCCGAGGTATTCCATGACGCGCGTCTCCATGCTGTTGCCACGCGCGGTGTCACTGACTTTGACGCGGAACTTGAACGGGGCCTTGTAGTCGTCCTTCGGCATGGTGACGATCAGGGTCTTCACCTCTTCCATCATGGGCTTGAGCGTGAGTGTGTTCTCATCGCCGATGATCTGGACGGAAGACGGCACATCGCCCATGAGTTCGATCCTAAAGGAGGCATCCTCGTTGCGCTTGTTGATGACACGAAGCTGGAACTGGTTGCGGATGATGCCGTTGTCCACGTAGAACGAGGCGCCGCCCATGCGCACGACACTGGCGCGCATCGGCGAAATACGCGTGGTGGCGATGGCAAACGCCGTGGCACCGACCACGAGCATGCAGGTGTAGAAAATCGTGCGCGGACGGATGAGACGTGTCTTGCCACCCTTGAGGCCGACATAGGAATCGTAGCGAACGAGTCCCTTCGGACGGCTGAGCTTGGTCATGATCTCGTTGCAAGCGTCCACGCACGCAGCGCAACCGATGCACTCAAGCTGGAGGCCGTTGCGAATGTCGATGCCGGTGGGGCAGACCTGCACGCAGCGGCGGCAGTCCACGCAATCGCCAGCGGGCTTCTCGACAGTGCCCTTGCCACGAGGCTCGCCGCGCTTTTTGTCGTAACCGATCACGACGGAGTTGTCGTCGGTGAGCGCGGATTGAAGACGTCCGTAAGGACAGAGGATGATGCAAAATTGCTCGCGAAACCAACTGAACGAACCATACAGCGCGGCCGTGAGGAAAACCACGACGCCGAAGGCCTTTGCATGATGCGCGGGCGAATGGTGCATCATCTCATACAGCGCCTTGATGGAGACGAAGTAGCTCAGGAAGACATGCGCGATGGCGGCGGAAATGGCGATGAAGATGGTGTGCTTGATGACACGGCGGGCGATTTTGGAAAAGTTCCACGGCGCGTCTTCCAAACGGCGGCGGCTGGGACCATCGCCGTCAATCCAGCGCTCCACGCGACGGTAAAGCTGCTCCAAAAAAACGGTGTAGGGACACGTCCAGCCGCACCAGACGCGTCCAAAGAGCGAGGTGATGTAGAAAAGCGAAAACGCCAGCCCGGTGACGAGGAAGAAGCCAATCCAAAGATCCTGCGTGGCGAGCGTGAGTCCGAAGAAGTGAAAGCGGCGTTCCTGCACGTCGAGGAAGACAGCAGGAAAGCCGTTCACCGGAATCCACGGCAGGCCCACGTAGATGGCGAGCAACACCAGCGCCGCAACACGCCTCCAGAAGGTAAACGGGCCGCGAACATCGGATGGATGAACGAACTTGCGCGAACCGTCAGCATTGATCGTGGAGAGAGAGTCGAGCGTGGGGGTGGAGGGCTTCATTCATTTGCCTGGAGCGGCAGGCGGTGTGACGGGAGCAGGTGCTGGAGCAGGTGTGGAAGCTCCGGCAGGAGCAGCGGCTCCTGCTTTCAGGGGCGAGTCCGCGGCGAGAGTGATCGGCTCGCCCTTCTTATGCTTGTTAAGGACGAATGCAACGACCTGAACGACCCGGTTGAGACCAAGCTGCGGCTCCCACGGCGGCATGCCTTTGGTGAGATCCGGCGCGCCTTTGCGGACCGTGTTGAGAATCTGCAACGGATTGCCGCCGTGCTTCCATTCGGTGTCGTTGAGGGGAAGTCCCGGCAGCTTGGTGCCGGCGATCTTGGCGGAGAGGTCCGGTGCATGGCAGGCCACGCAAGTGGAGGCGAAAGTGGTCGCGCCCTCGGCGACGATCTTGGGATCCTGGGACATCTCCCAAAGCTTGTCGTCGGTGATCTTCTCCAGTTCCTTGAGCTGCACCGACTGGATGTGGGCGAGCGCCTTGTCCACCTTGCCGGTGTCGGAGTCGCCGATGCGGAGCTGGTAGTAGGCCACCCAGGCGAGCACAAACCACACGATGGTGATGTACCATGTGAAGAGCCACCAGTTCGGCAGTTTTTGGTCATACTCCTGGATGCCGTCATAGACGTGGTCGCGGAGAACGGGGCCGTTGTCGGGAGATTGCGGTGTCATGGGGTCAAAGAATGTGAATGGTCAGTCGTCCAGGGGAATGCGGGAGAGCTGGTCGGCGCGGTCCTTGCGCAGGCTGATGGCGCGCACAACGAAGGTGATGAATACAATGGCCGTGACGGCGAAGGCGACGTAGGGCACCCAGTCGAGCGCGGTGTCGTAGATGAGACGTTTGTACATGGCGTCGTGGGGTTGAGGATTACTTCGTCACAGCGGAGGCGCGGAAGCCGTCAGGGAGACCGGGTTTCAGCGGGAGCGGAACGGCGAGCGGCGTGCCTTTGGCCTTCTCCTCAATCTCCGGCACGTCGAATTTACCGAGCTTCTGGAGATAAGCGATGAGGGCGACGATCTTGGTGTCAGGCAGGGCGCCGGGACGACCTTGGGTCTCGAGATCCTTCACGATCTGAATGCCTTGCTCGACGGCCTTGGTTTTGACCTCCGTCTCGGTCATCGGCGGATAAGGCACGCCGATCTGGGTCATGACGCCGACCTTTTTCCAAAGGGTCTTCTGGTCGTATTTCTCCTCAAAGAGATGTGGATACGGGGGCATGTTCGAGCCGACGGAAATGAGACGCGGGTCCTTCATGTGGTCGTAGTGCCAGCTATGCGGATACTTGCCACCCTCGCGGGCAAGATCGGGACCGGTGCGCTTTGAGCCCCATTGGAACGGATGGTCATAGATGCTCTCGCCGAGGCGGCTGTAGTCGCCGTAGCGCAGGACATCAGGCAACATGGTGCGGATCATCTGCGAGTGGCAGTTGTAGCAGCCTTCGCTGACGTAGATGTCGCGACCGGCGAGTTCGAGCGGTGTGTACACCTGCTGGATGCGGTCCTCGACGTTCTGCGCGCGGTTCACCATGACGGTGGGCACGATCTGAATCAGACCGCCCAGCGCGACGGCGACAAAGACCAGCACAGTGAAGGGCAGCCAGTTGTGCAACAGGCTTTCATACCACTGGGACCATCTGGTGTGCACGGCCTGGAAACGACGCACCGCCAGAGCGCCAAAGATCAGCGCACAGAACAAAGCCATGATGTCCGCGCCCGGAGGCAGGAACAGCCAGGCCAGCACCAAGATCAGACCGGCGACCATGCAGGCGATGGGGTCGTTGATGAAAGCAGTATGGAGGCCCATCGTATCGCGCTGATTGCGCTCGATGACAGCCACCTCGCGGGTTTCGTTGACGGCCTTGCCGCTGCGGATCGTGAGCCAGAGGTTCAGCCCCATGAGGATCATGCCGGTGAGATAAAGCGCCCCGCCGACGATACGCCATCCCATCATCGCACGAATGGAGGTGAGCGTGTCGATGAAGTTCGGATAGACCAGCGACATGCCGTCCGGAGTGGTGGCGTTCAACATGAGGCCCTGCATGATGCCAGAGACCCACATCGAGCCGACATAGATGAGGATGCCGAGGAGGCCGACCCAAAAGTGGAAATTGGCCCAGCTCTGGGAGTGCAGCTTCGTGCCGTAAAGGCGCGGCGTGAGCCAGTAGAACAAGCCAGCGGCCATGAAACCGTTCCAGCCGAGCGCACCGGCGTGCGCATGACCAATCGTCCAGTCCGAGTAATGCGAAAGCGCATTGACCGCACGGATGGAAAGCAACGGGCCTTCAAAAGTGGACATGCCGTAAAAAGTCACCGCAGCAATGTAGAACTTCACCACCGGATCGGTGCGCAGCTTGTCCCACGCGCCACGCAGGGTGAGAAGACCATTCAGCATGCCGCCCCAGCTCGGCGCCCACAGCATCAGGCTGAAGAACATGCCCAGCATCTGCAGCCACTTCGGCAGCGCGGTGTTCAACAGGTGGTGCGGGCCCGCCCAAATGTAGATGAACACCAGCGACCAGAAGTGAACGATGGAGAGGCGGTACGAATACACCGGACGCTCCACTGCCTTCGGCAGGAAGTAATACATGATGCCAAGGATCGGCGTGGTGAGGAAGAAGGCGACCGCATTGTGGCCATACCACCACTGGATCAGCGCATTCTGCACACCGGCGAACACCGTGTAACTGTGCGTCATGCTCGTCGGAATGGAAATGTGATTCACGATGTAGAGGACCGCGATCGTGATGATCGTGGAGATGTAGAACCACAATGCCACGTAGAGGGAGGGCTCGTTGCGTTTCGCAATCGTCCAGAAGAAGTTCACCGCGAACACCACCCAGATCAGCGCCACAGCGATGTTGATGGGCCAGATCAGCTCCGCGTATTCCTGACCGCGGGTGAGGCCCAGCGGCAGCGTGATGGCCGCGCTCACAATGATCAACTGCCAGCCCCAGAAGTGAATGGCGGAAAGCACATCCGACGCCATGCGCGCCTTGCACAAGCGCTGCGTGGAGTAATAGACCCCCGCGAACATCATGTTGCCCACGAAGGCGAAGATCACCGCGTTCGTGTGCAGCGGACGCAGGCGCCCGAAGCTCAGCCAGGAGGCGAGATTGAGCTGGTGGAAGTTCAACTGCGAGGCAACGAAAACACCCGCCAGCATGCCGACGATGCCCCAGATGATGGAGGCCAGCATGAACTGACGGACGACCTTGTCGTTGAACTCGATCGTGGTTTTGGCGGTGGTGGTGGTCATAGCGTTGGGTGGAGAGGGATCAAGAAAGAGGCTGGGAACGACGTGACGTCGCGGGAGGCGCCTCATCCAGCGGGAGCAGGGCGTCCTGCTCGATGCTGCGATGTCCTCGCTGCGACCTCTCCGCCAAAAACAACACCGCGAACAAAACGGCGAAGGCCAGGCTCATGAAGATGGTGACAGCGAATACTTCCATTGGTGCGCGCATTAGAGCGCAGCCCCCCTGCCCATGCTCGGCATGCCTTGCTTGATGCTGCCCGGATTTTGCGGGCCATTTTTTGCACAGCGCGCAAAGAATGATGAACGCCCGGAGCGTTGGTTTGCAACCCGCCACCGCCATGCGCCCGCTTCTGCCGCTCTATCTTGTCTCCAGCCTCTCACTTTTTGCCGCCGATGTGCCTGAAAAGCTGCGCCAGCATCCGCTGCCCGACGCCGCCAAGCCTGCCGACAGCGGTGCGCGCTTCGTGGATCTGAATGGTGACGGTTTTGAGGACATCGTGGTGTCCAATCCACGCGAGTATGGCGTGTTCGTCTTCGTGCCGAAGGAGCGCGAGAAAAAAAACCTGCAATGGAACGAAGGCTGGTCGCAGGTGATGCGCGAGGGCAAGGCGGGGGACGCCAACAGCCTGCCGCTGCTTGTGGATGCCAATGGTCGCGATAAAGGCGTTACTTTTCACGACGGCGCGATGTGGATCAAAGCAACCAAGCAGCGAATTCCGTTTTCCGAACTGCTCAAAGTGCCGGGACCAGCGCCAAAATCGCCACAGGAGTCATTGAAGGCGCTAAAGCTCAAACCGGGATACGAGGCGATGCTGGTGGCGCAGGAACCGCTCGTGCAGGATCCCGTTTTCATCGACTGGGATGCCAAAGGACGCATGTGGGTCGTGGAGATGGGTGACTATCCCTTCGCGCCGGGTGAAACGACCAAGGATGGAGTTGTCGGCCAGGGAAAGGTCTCCGAGTTGCAGACGGGCCGCGTCAAAATCCTCGAAGACACCAACGGCGATGGTGTCTATGACAAGGCGTCGCTGTTTCTCGACGGCTTAAAACATCCGACCGGCCTCGCACCGTGGAAAAATGGTGTCATCATCGCCAATATCCCGGACATTTTCTTCGCCGAGGACACAGATGGCGATGGGAAGTGCGACAAGCGTGAAACATGGTTCACCGGCTTCACCGCGGGAAACCCGCAGCATCTGGTAAATGGCTTCTGCTGGGGGCTCGACGGCTGGTTCTACGGCGCGAACGGCGACAGCGGCGGAGACATCACCTGCGTGAAGACGGGTAAAAAAATCGCGCTCGGCACCAACGACTTCCGTTTTGATCCACGAACGGGTGAATTCACGCTCGAAGGCGGACGCAGCCAGTATGGCAAGTGGCGCGACGACTTCGGCAACTGGTTCGGCAACAACAACAGCACCATCGGCTGGCACTACTGGCTGCCATTCCGCTATTTGGAACGTCATCCTGAAATCGTGGCGAAATCCGTGCGCGCCACGCTCAACGAGGAAAAGACCGTTTTCACCGCCAGTCCTCCCATTCGTCGCTTCAACTGGGCCAGCGCGGTCAACACGCTCACTTCAGGCTGTTCGCCGATGCCGTTTCGCGACACGACCTTCGGCGCGGACGGCGAGAACGTGATGTTCATCTGCGAACCGGCCAACAACCTCGTGCATCGCGAGCTTTTGAGCTACGACAGCGCTTCCATCACCAGCAAACGCCATCCTGGTGATGTGGAGAGCGAGTTCATCACCAGCGAGGACAACTGGTTCCGCCCCAGCATGGCCCGCACCGGCCCGGATGGCGCGCTTTACGTCGTGGACATGTATCGTCTCGTGCTGGAGCATCCGGAGTGGATTCCAGCGGAAATATCAAAGGGGCTCGAATTGCGCGGAGGCGAGGACAAAGGGCGAATTTATCGAATTGCGAAGAGCGGACCAGCCAAAGCCGGGGCTATAATGCCTGACCCAATCAAAGCGATGGCGTCATCGAACGGCTGGGAACGCGACACAGCACAACGTCTGCTGATTGAACGCGGTGATGCCTCTGCGATTCCTGAATTGAAGAAGCTGCTCGTGGCCCTGCCCCCGGTGCGCATCCAGGCCGCATTCACGATCATGCAGCTCGGCGGCATGCTTCCGGAGGAACTGTTCATCATGCTCAAACCTCTCACTCCTCACGTTCGCGCGGCCACATTGACCGCCACGGGTTCTGCCAACGACAACGTGTTCATCGATTTGGAAAAGCCGCTGCTACAGCAAGCACCCGCCAAGGCGCCTGTGGCGGCTGTCATGCCCGTGATCACCAACAACAATCCCAACCGGCAGAAAGTGGTGGCCAAATTCGTCAACGACGCGGGCAAGCTCGAAGGTGACGCCAAACGCGGTGCGGCCGTGTTTCAGAAGGTCTGCATGGTCTGCCACAAGGTGGGTGACCTTGGCGTCGAAGTCGGCCCGGACTTGAAAACTGTCGCCACCAAACCACGCGAGCAACTCATCGAGGCGATCTTTGATCCCAATCGTGCCGTGGAGCAGCGCAACGCCGCCACGCAGGTGACGAAGAAGGACAAAACACTCGTCGTTGGCCAGCTTGCTTCCGAAACGCCGGGCAACATCACGATTCGGATGCCTGGAGGAGCGGAAATCGTCGTTTTGCGCTCTGACATTCAAGAAATGAAGACGCTGACGACTTCGATCATGCCCGAGGGACTCGAAAGCGTGCTCACCGCGCAGGATGTGGCGGATGTGCTGACGTTCATCACAAGCCGTTGAAGGCATGCGCCGCGGCATAAGGGGCATGTTGTTTCTTTGCACACGCGGAGTTTCCCGCCATGCTGCGGCATGACGTGGCTGGAAAACAATCTCTGGGCAATCTCAGTCGCCCTCGTCTCCATCATCGGCTCCTTGCTGGCGCTTGCGCATTTGCTTTTGCGACACCGGGATTATCGCTCGGCGGCATTCTGGACGGCACTGGTGGTCTTCACACCGCTCATCGGTCCGCTGCTTTATGTGTTTCTGGGCATCAACATCCTTCGGCGGAGCGGGAGACGCTATCGGAGTGGAATGCACGAACCGTGGCATGATCCGGTGCCGGATCATCCCCTGCCCTTTCCACCGCACAGCACCGAGGCGAAGGAACACCAGCAACTGGCCCGGACACTCGACCGCATCTCGCGTTTCTGCTTCACGGTGGGCAACGAGGTGGTCCCGCTGCACGGAGGCGAGGAGGCGATGCCGCGCATGCTCGATGCCATCCGGCAGGCGCAAAAAAGCGTCACGCTTTCCAGCTACATCTTCGAAGCCGTGGGCATCGGTGCTGAATTTGTCTCGGAACTGTCCAACGCGGTGAAACGCGGTGTGCAGGTGCGCGTGATGGTGGATGACGCCGGCACCCGCTATTCGAAGCCTTCCGTGATCGACGCGCTGACACAGGCCGGGGTGACGGCGCGGCGCTTCATGCCCAGCCGGCTGGTGCTGCGCATGATCACCATGAACCTGCGCAACCACCGCAAGATTCTCGTGGTGGACGGTTCCACAGCCTTCACTGGAGGAATGAACATCCGCGAGGGAAACATGCTCTCCCGCAACCCGTCCCACCCTGTACACGACCTGCATTTCGCGGTGCGGGGGCCGGTGGTGACGCAGATTCAGCGTGTGTTTGCCGAGGACTGGACCTTTTGCACGGGTGAGACGCTCGACGGACCATTGTGGTTCCCAGAACTGGCTGCCAGCGGTCAAACCAGCGCCATCGGCATCGTGGACGGACCGGATGAGGACATGGAGGTGATGCCCGCCGCCTTCTTCGCCGCGTTGAATGCCGCACGCGAAGAGGTGAAGATCATGACGCCGTATTTCCTGCCCACCCAGGTTCTCATGGCCGCGCTGCGGCTGTGCGCCATCCGTGGTGTGAAGGTGACGATTCTGACACCGGCAGAAAACAACATCCCGTTTGTGGCGTGGGCGGCGCAGACCTTGTATCCCGAACTGCTGGCGGTGGGCTGCCGCATTTTTGAATCCCCGCCGCCATTCGACCACTCGAAATTCTTCCTGATCGACCGCGTGTGGTCCTTCCTCGGCTCCACCAACTGGGATCCCCGCAGCCTGCGGCTGAACTTTGAATTCAATCTGGGCTGCCACGACGCCGCATTGGGACAACGGCTGGAGGCGGAGATGAACATCCGGCTGGCGGCAAGCCGGGAAATCACCCGCGAAACGCTCGAAACCGCCCCGATGCTGGACCGGCTGCGCAACGGATTCGCCCGGTTGTTCATCCCCCTGCTGTAAAACTTGCAGCTTTTGGCTAAACGGAACGTATCCAGCCACGTTATTTACAGACCATGTCGTTCCTGACCACCGCCATGCATTCCCGATTCCCAACTGCCGCAGCATCGCAGCTTGTGGGTGGTATTTTTCCCGGGAATAAAGGAACCAGCACGCACGTCACATGCCGGACACCACGACGGCTGGCCACCACCCCTTGAACCCTTTGCCCCGGCAGACGGGGCCCTGCCGCGCACAGACACCAGCGCAATCCCAAATCCAAACACACCATCCAATCATGAAGAAACTCATCGCCCTCGCCTTCGCGCTCGTCGCCTCCAGCATCTTCGCTGCCGAGTTCCCGGACATCAGCATCGCCGACCTCAAGCAGGCCATCGCTGACAAGAAGGTGACCGTCATCGACGTCAACGGCGCCGCCTCCTATGCGAACGGCCATGTCCCCGGCGCGATCAACTTCGCCGCCCAGAAGGACAGCCTCTCCAGCCTGCTGCCTGCCGACAAGGGCGCCCTCGTCGTCGCCTATTGCGGTGGCCCGAGCTGCAACGCCTACAAGGCCGCAGCGAACGCCGCGAACCAGCTCGGCTACACCAACGTGAAACACCTCTCCGCCGGCATCTCCGGCTGGAAGGCCGCCGGTGAAGCCCTCGAGAAGTAATTCAATTCTCATCTCCTCACCGCCGGGCGTGCTGGACCACCAGCCGCCCGGTTTTTTTTTTACCAAGCAAGTGCCTCGGGCGCCAGACAGTCACTCTGGCAGCCAGGATTCCATCGCCAGACTCGCGGCCCCAAGAGCACCAGCATCATCCTCCAGAAGAGAAGGTACCACTTTCAGAGTCGTCTCGGCAAGCGCGGGATATATTGCCTCGGCTGCTGCGATGATGTCCTCGCAAAACCGGCGTCCCAGCACCGTCAACGGCCCGTGCAGGATGAAGACCTCCGGATCCAGTAACAGATGCATGCAGCCGATGACACGGGCGAAGTCCGCGCACACCGCCTGCCAGACCGGGCCGGATGCATTTTCAAACTCCGCCAAGGCGGCACGGAGGTCCGCAGGAATCTTCGCATCTGCGTCCTTCCCTGCCAGCCGACGCCATGTCGCTGACGCGCTGAGTTCATGATGCAATTCCTCGCTATTCGCGAGCCCGCCTCCCAGAGGCCAGCGCCAGCGCCCCACTTCCCCTGCCGCATGATGAGAGCCATTCACCAGCCGGCCCTCATGCATGATGGCCACCCCAAACCCGCTGCGAGGCCCCAGGATGACGAAGTCATTCAATTCGTGCCCCATGCCGAACCAGCGTTCCGCCAGCGCGATGGCCCTCAGGTTGTTCTGCAAAATCACCGGCACCTTCAGCCCGGCCCTGACTTTCTCCGCCACGGGCACCTGGTTCCAATCACGAATGAACACGTAATGAATGCCCACACCGTTTTGCGGGTCCACCAGCCCAGGCACCCCAAGCCCGACAGAAAGCAGCGGCCCGTGCATGGATTCCGCCAGCTTCGTCACACTCGAAAGAATAGTCTCGATCACATAGGCGGCGCTCGTGCCAAACGGAAGCGGTGCGGCCACCGTGGCGGCGGCATTTCCAGAAAAGTCCACGCCAACGGCCTGAAGACGCTGCGCGTGGAACTCCACCCCCGCAAACCACCCGGCCTCCGCGCGAGTGGTGAGAAGCCGGCGCGGTCGTCCCATGGGCCCTTGCTTCAATCCAGACTCATCCAACCACCCTGCAGCGATCAAATGATCCGCATACATGCCGGTGGTCGAAGGAGAAATGCCCAGCACACGGGATAGGGCTGTTCGAGAGGTGGCCTGGCCGCTGCGCACTCGCAAGATGGCTGAACCAAGGACTTCGCGTTGGGTGGCAGGGTTTTTCCGCATTGACATAAAAAGGCGTCTGCCTGGGGTTTCGTCCAGAGAGATCATGCCGTGGCCCTCATTATTTGGCCCAAAAACCGCCCACCACCACAAGTCAGGGGTTGAGCCGCAGTGGCTGCTCCGGTTGCCAGGCCTCCATCGCCAGACTCGCTGCCCCAAGGGCCCCCGCGTCATCACCGAGGTCAGAAGACAGAATCTGTGGCGGCATGTCACGCAATGCTGGCATGAGCACCGCGGCTTCATTCGCGATGCCAGTGCAGAACCTCATCCCCAAGGCTGTCAGCGGACCATGCAGAAAATAGGCACGTGCATCCAAAACCAAATGCAGCAGGCCCAGCACACGGGCGTAATCAGACACCACGCCCTTCCACGCCGCATCATCCGCATCGGCAAACTCCCGCAATGCCTCGTGCAGGTTCATTGGCAGCCGTGCGCGCGTCGTCACTCCCGCAAGCCTCCGCCAAACCGCGGCTGCTGACAAAACATCGTGCATCTCCGTTCCTGTGCCACCCAGCGGCCATACCCAGCGGCCAATTTCGCCCGCGGCATGATGCTGGCCGTCGATGAGCTGTCCATTCTTCACCACGGCGATGCCAAAGCCCGCACGCGGGCCGAGGATGACATAATCATCCCACTCGCGACCTCCACCGAACCAGCGTTCAGCCAGCGCGATGACGCGAAGATTGTTTTCCAAGATCACCGGCACATTGAAACGCGCTTCGAGTTTCTTCCGCACAGGAACGTCCTTCCAATCCGGCAGGAAAGCGTAATGCAGACCGATGCCCTCATCAGGCTGTACGATGCCGGGAGCCCCGACACCGATCGCAAGCAGCGATCCCTTCGCACCACGGCGAAGTTCCTGCACCAGATCGATGATTTCATCCAACACCGAGGCAGCAGTGGCTTCCTCAGGAACGGCACGCGACGAAGATCGCTGCTGGTGTCCGGAGAAATCCACGCGCACCGCCTGGATGCGTTCGGCGTTGAACTCCACGCCAACAAACCAACCCACCCCGGGCACCGTTTCGAGCAGCCGCTGCGGACGGCCCATCGCACTACGGTCCAATCCGACCTCGACGAGATAACCTGCGGACAGAAGCTGGTCCACATACTCGCCCGTCGTGCTCGGCGAGATGCGCAGCGCGTCCGCGATCTTGCGGCGGGACGTGGCGGCACCACCCCGCACCTGCAAAATCACCTTCGCGTGCGTCTGACGCTGTTCGTCGAGGCTCCTCATCAGATCATGTATTCCATCATCGCCGCCGCCTCCAGTCCCACGGCCGGCTTTTGTCCCAACAAGGTCTCCGCCACGCGCCGGGCCTGGCCGCGCAGTTCCGGCACGGCGATCGTTTCCCAATACGTACCCCGCAGCAGCGGCCCGAGCGCGAGCAGGAGGTTGGAGCGCTCGCCTTCGCGATTGATCACGGTGTGATCAGCATCAATGCGCACGCCCATCTCCATGTCGTCTGGAGCAATGAGCCCGCGACGCAGGATGTTTTGCAGCAAAACCGAACGCGTGGCCGTGAAGCGCGTCTGCGGTCCGGTGGCGTTGATGACGAGGTCACCGTCGAGTGCTTTGCCCGTGTCGAGATGCACACGCACCCGGCTGCCATCCGCCTCAACACGCTCAATGTTCGCCGCGTGGACCTGCAACTGCCCGGTGAGCTGGGCGCTGGTGACCTGCGCATGAATCTCCGGCGCAATGCGATGCCGCAGCACGTTCCAATGTGCCGCGTGCTTGCGGGCGAAGGTTTTCTTCTCTTCGAGCGTGAAGTTTTGCCACACGCGCTGCGTGTGCGGACGCATCTTGTCCACGATGATCGCAGGATTCGCGCCCAACTCGCGCAGTCGTGCACAATGCGTCTCCATCAACTCGATCAGTTTCTCCAACCCGAGCGCAGCCAGATCGACGCCCGCAGGTGGAAAGTCCGGATACTCGATGCCGCGGAAGTGCGAGTGCGGAAACCATCCATGTCGCGAAACCGCGTGGATGCGCCCCAACCATCCCAGTGATCTCAGCGTGATGATCGCATCCACCGTCGTCAGTCCTGTTCCAAGCAGGATGATCGTTCCGGTGTCTGGAGGCAGTTTCTCATGCCACGGCAGCCACGGATTGCCGGCCCACGCTGGATGTCCGGCGAGCGCCTCCGCGCCAGGCAGTTCGGCCGGCGCTTCGTTGCCAGTCGCCAGCACGATGCGATCGACTTTGACCTCACGACCGCTGGCGAGTTGGATTGTGCCATTCTCCTCGACATCGACCGCTTCATCCTGGACGAACTCTACCTCGCCCAAATGATGATGCATGAGCGAGCGCAGGTAATCACCATAGATCATGCGCGGAATGAAACGCTCACGCAGTTCGCTCTCGGGGAGCAGATCAAACTCCGTCCGCGTTCTCAGCCACTGAAGCAGATGATCCGGCTGGTCGGGAAAAGCGGACATGTTTCTCGCTGCGACATTGAGCAGATGCTCGGGACGTCGTGTTCCGTAGGCCGTGCCACGACCCAAAGGCCGATGCTCATTGATGATCGTGATGTGTGGTGGGTGCGGAGAGAGGCGCGCAAGGTTAACGGCCGTCATGACGCCGCTGTAGCCCCCCCCGAGGATGGCCACGCTGGAGGATGATGAGGAAATGCTCATAAATCGGACAATTTGGTTAGTTTGGTCTTGCGTTCAGCAATTGTCCAGTCACATATTGCGATACAAAAATAACCCAACGCACTGCCTTATGCTTCGCCGCCAATTCGCTTCCGTGCTCGCGTGCACTGCGCTGTCCTCCACGCTACGAGCTGCCGCCGCAGGCGAATGGCAGCCGCTCTTTGATGGCAGCACATTGAAGGGCTGGAAACCCACCGCAAAAAGCCCGCACAGCAAGGCCAGCAAGAACACCACCGCTGGCAACTGGCGCGTCGAAAACGGCGCTATCTGCGGTGATCAGGACACGCCAGGCAACGGCGGTCTGCTCATCACCGAAGCCGTTTATGGCGATTTCGAGGTGTCCGTCGAGACCAACAACGACTTCGGCCCTGACAGCGGCCTCTTCCTTCGCTGCACGGAAGATGGCAAAGCATACCAATGCCTCATCGACTACCATTCAGGCGGCACCGTCGGTGGCATTCTCGGTGAAGGCATCTGGAAACGCCGTGGCGTGCGCAACTACACCTTCGGCGACACGCCCGATATCATCACGCTGAATGAAAACCCGGAGCATCCCTGCCCTGTGCTGCCAGATTCATGGAAGAGCTTCTGGCGCGTCGGGGAATGGAATGAAGTCCGCGCCCGCATCACCGGCGATCCGCCCACCATCACCACGTGGGTGAATGGCGTGCAGATCATGCAGCACACCGAGCCCGCCAGCGTGCATCCCGCCACCGGCCACATCGGGCTGCAAATTCACGGCGGCAAATTCACCGGCACCGTCCGCTATCGCAACATCCGCATCCGTCAGCTTTAACTCAATCCACCATGACACCTCCTCCCATCCGCACTCCCGACCGCAAATGTGAAGTCGCCTGGTTCTCCGCGCTTTGCTCCGACGATTATGAGTTTCTCGGCGTGCCCGATGGCTCTCTGCGCTCCAATTACGAGCACTGCGGCGACATCGTGCGCAAAGCCGACGCACTCGGCTATCAAAACATCCTTCTTCCCTCCGGCTGGATTGCCGGACAAGACGCGCTCGCCTTCGCCGCGGCGATGGCGCCTCAAACCAAGCAGATCAACCAGCTCGTCGCTCTCCGCATGGGCGAAGTCTGGCCGCCGATGCTCGCACGCGCCCTCGCCACCGTCGATCACATCGCCAAAGGTCGCCTGTGCATCAACATCATCTCTTCTGACATGCCCGGCATCAAAGAAAGCAACGAAGTGCGCTACGCCCGAGCCAGCGAGATCATCCAGATCCTCCAGGCACTCTGGCGTACTGACGGCCCCTTCGAATGGAAGGGCGAGTTTTATCAAATCTCCCTGCCCACCACCGAACCCGCCAAGCCCTACCAGCAGAATGGCGGCCCGCTCATGTACTTCGGCGGCATTTCACCCGCAGCGCAGGATTTGTGCGCGAAACACTGCGACGTCTTCCTCATGTGGCCGGAAACCGAGGACCGCATCGCTGAAACCATGCGCATCATGTCCGAGAAAGCCGCCGCTTACGGTCGCCAGATCGACTTTGGCTTCCGCGGCCACATCATCGTGCGCGAAACGGAAGCTGAAGCACGCGCCGCCGCCGATCGCCTCATTTCGAAACTCGATGCGGAGAAAGGCGCGGCCATCAAAGCCCGCTCGCAGGACAGCCAGAGCTATGGTGTGAAGCGGCAGGACGAACTCCGTGCGCAATCGAAGGATCTCTACATCGAGCCGCATCTCTGGAGCGGCATCGGCCTCGCACGCAGCGGCTGCGCCAGCGCCATCGTCGGTAATCCCGATCAAGTGCTCGCCAAACTCAATCGCTACATGGACATGGGCATTCGTGCTTTCGTTCTCAGCGGTTACCCCCACCTCGACGAGTGCGATCTATTCGCCAAACATGTGCTGCCCAAACTTCCCACCGTCCGCTTGAACGAACTTCAGGGCCGCCGCGTTCCCGATCCTGTCACACCACTCACCAACGCACCTCGCACCTGATTCATCCCGACCATGTCATCGCCTGTTCGCTTCGCACTCGCCGGCTTCGGCGCCTGGGGCAAATTCCATGCCCAGTCCATCGCCGGAAATCCTGACACGCAGCTCGTTGCCATCACCGCGCCTTCGGAGGCGTCGCGTGAGGAAGCACGCAAGCTCTATCCAGACGCGCAAATCTTCGCCGACAGCCTCGAAATGATTGCGAAGGCCGACTTCGACATCATCGACATCGCCACACCGAGCCATACGCATCGCGAAATCGCGCTCGCCGCGATGCAGAAGGGCAAACACCTGCTTTTGGAAAAGCCGATGGCCATCACACTCGACGATTGCAAGGCCATCGTCGCCGGTGCGCAGCAATATGGCGTGCATCTGGCTGTGGGCCACGAACTGCGCCTCTCCTCGCAGTGGGGCCGCATCAAGGAGATCATCACTGCTGGCACCATCGGCGATCCGCAATACGTCCTCGTCGAGCTTTCGCGCAAACCCTACCGCACAGGCGCGAGCGGCTGGCGCTACGATCAGAGCCGCGTCGGCAGTTGGGTGCTGGAGGAGCCGATTCACTTCTTCGACCTCGCACGCTGGTATCTCGAATCCAGCGGTGATCCCGTGGAACTCTACGCCTACGGCAACTCACGCGACCCGCAGCGCCCGACCTTGTTCGACAACTTCAGCGCCATGTTCAAATACCCGAACGGCAGCTACGCGGTCGTGTCGCAAACACTCGCCGCGTTTGAGCATCATCAAACCGTCAAGGTCAGCGGCACCAAGGGCGCTCTCTGGGCCGCGTGGAGCGGAGCGCTCGACCGCACGCTGGAGCCTGAATATTTCCTCAAAGTCTTCGACGGCGACAAACTCGAAACTGTGAAGCTCGAAAAGCACAGCGGCGAGGTCTTTGAACTGCGCGAAGAGATCGCCCAATGCGTCGAAATGGTCCGCACCGGCAAAAAGCCCATCGCAACCGGTCAGGATGGACTGTGGAGCGCAGGACTGTGCCTGGTGGCCGAGGAGTCCATCCGTCAGAAGAAGCCGCTGCCCGTGGGAGAGTTGCTCAAGATCTGAGCAGTACGCACAGCAAGACCACCCTTTGCCGCAATCGGTGCTAGGTGCCGGGGACGTGCTTCGTCTTAACTGTCCCGACTCATGAACCCGCACCGTCCTTGTCCTTCTATTCCCCTCGCTGTTTTCGCACTTCTCCTCGGCACTCTTCCCGCATGGTCGGCGGAGGCAAAGTCGCTGAACGTTCTGTTCATTGGCAACAGCTTCACCGCACGTCACAACCTTTCCCAGGTCGTCAAAGCGATGGCGGAAGAAGGAAACCCGGGGCTGAAGTTTGAGGTGACCACCGTCATCTATGGCGGACGCACCTTAAAGGATCACTGGCGGCTCGGAACGCCGAACTTCGTGAAGATCACCACGCTCACGCCTGAGGAGGAAACAAAGACGATCGAATCCCTGCGGGAAGCCGCCAAGGATCCGAAGGATCAATACGCCCCCTCCGCCCTCAAGCGGCATGAGGAACTCGCGCAGACACTCGGCCAACCGCACCGCAAGTGGGACATCGTCGTGCTGCAATCCTACCGCGATGACATGCCCGACGATCCGCGCTACGTCGAATATGCGCCGAAGTTTGCCGAACTCGTCAAAGCCCAGGGCGGGCGCGTGGTGCTCTACGAAACCACACCGCAGACGCAGAACGACAAACCGCTCACCGCACCGCCAGATGCCGGTCCCGTGCTCGCAAAAGAGAAAATCATCCGCGCCATGGCCGACAAGATCGACGCCACTGTCGTGCCCATGGCCATCGTCGCCCGGCATTGCCAGACCACACGCCCCGATCTGACGCTGCGCTTCGTCAACGACGCCCATTTGAACCAGAGCATGGCCTACCTCACCGCCTGCACCTTCTACGGCGTCCTTTTCGACCGCAGCCCCGAGGGCCTCTCCGTCAGCAAGATCACCGACACCCGCTACCTCGACGCCCAGCATCGCGACCAGGACCGCGACGGCGGCCCGCTCACCCGAGTCTTCTCCGACAAAGATCGCGCCGACCTCCAGCGCATCGCATGGGAGGGGCTGCAAAAGGCCCGTGCTTTGCCTTCAGGAGGCAATTGACTGCTTTGTGTAGCGCCGCGACACGCGAACGTTTTTGTTTTCGCCGATATCACCCACGCTACTGCTGTAAACCCGTTCGTGTGCCGCCGACGAAAATCTGGAGCGCGGCGTCCTCTACGCCTCAGTTCAGACCCTCCTCACATCTTCCTTACAACTCATTTACGCCCGCCTGACTCATTGTTTCCCGGTTGTGGAAGAATACCCGCAGACAACGAACTGGTGACGGTTCAGTCAAAACTTTCAATGAGTGTTCCTTCTGGCTGTTGGACCTTCTGAATGCAAACGGGGCGGATCGGGTGATCCGCCCCGTTCGCTTTTTCCAGTTTCAAGCATGACGTGTGACCGCATTCTGACGCCGAAGTGCTTGATTTCCTAGCTCGTGTCCCGAAGATGCGCCATCGCCGCCAGCCAGAGACGATGAAATTTGCCATTTTCGGAGACATTCACGCCAACTTGGAAGCCCTGCAGACCGTGCTGTGGGACGCCCAGGAGCAGGGTTGCGCCAATTTCGTCTGCCTGGGTGACATCGTGGGCTACGCCGCCAATCCGGTCGAATGCCTGCAAACCGTGCGCGACATGGGATGCCCCGTGGTGCGTGGAAATCATGATGAAGGTGCCGCAAGCGACAGTTCCCTCGAAGAACTCAATCCCCTGGCCCAAAACGCCCTGCTCTGGACCCGCCAGCAACTCAACGACGAACAGCGCCAGTGGCTGCGGGATCTGAAACTCGTGCGCCAGGTGCGTGATTTCACCATTGTCCATGCCACGCTCGATTCTCCCGGCAGTTGGGGCTACGTGACCAACCGCTTCGATGCGATGGCCAGTTTCAGCTATCAGTTCACGCAGGTCTGCTTCTACGGACACACCCATGTGCCGCGCATTTTTGAAAAGGACGACGCCGTGCGTGCCGCGCGAGGCACCGACATCTCGCTGCAACGCGGCGTGAAATACTTCGTCAATGTTGGCAGTGTCGGCCAGCCGCGCGATGGCGACTGGCGGGCAGCCTACGCCATTTACGACGTCCAGGTGCAGACCATCTCGATCCGCCGTCTTGAGTATGACATCGAGACCGCCCAGCGTAAAATTCGTGAGGCCGGCCTGCCCTCGCTGCTCGCCGACCGCCTCGCCTTGGGCAAATGAGCGCCGCAACGCGCCAGCTTCCAAACCTGCGCGACTTCCGATCCGCGCTCATCGTCAAACCAAGCTCGCTGGGTGACATCGTTCACACCCTGCCTGCGGTGAAGGCGATTCGTGATGCGCATCCACATCTGAAAATCCGCTGGCTCGCCAACACTGAATGGACGCCACTGCTGCAGGGCAGCCCGCTCATTGATGAGGTGATCCCCTTCCCGCGCAAAATGTTCCGCGGTCTCGCCGGTTTCGTGCCCTTCCTGAAGTGGTGTGGCGCATGGATGCGCCAGCCGCGTGAGCAGCCGGAGCTTGTGTTCGATTTTCAGGGCCTGCTCCGCAGCGCCCTGGTCAGCCGGGCGCGTCGTTCGCAGACGGTGATCGGATTATCCGACGCGCGTGAAGGATCCCGCTTCCTTTACCATCACATCGTCCCGGTCGATGCCGGAGCACATGCGGTGGATCGTTATCTGGAGCTGCCGCGAGCTTTGGGCATTTCCATCGACACAGCGAACGTGTCCTTCGAACTCGCGCCGGGAAATGTACCTGCAGGCTGGCCGGAATCGCTCACCAACTTCATCGCTGTGCATCCTTGGTCGCGTGGCGGGGGCAAATCACTGTCCAACTCCGCCTTGCAGGCGCTGTGTGATGCCCTGGCTCCCAATCCCGTCGTTCTAGTCGGCATGACGGATGATCAGACGCGCCCCGCCGGAGCGCACGTTCACGATTGGAGCCATCGCACCTCTCTCCCTGAACTCATCTGGGTGCTGCGGCGGGCCAAATGCTGCATCAGCGTCGATTCCGGCCCCATGCACATCGCCGCCGCCGTCAATCCGCATACACTGGGCATCCACACCTGGAGCGATCCACGCAAGGTCGGACCGTATCCGCATGAAGTCCATGTCTGGAAAGCCGGACGCATCGCCAAACGGGGTGAGTTCACCACAGACGAGTGCATGACCGATCTCGCCGTCACGGAAGCAGCGGCCCGGGAGATCGGGCGATGGGGATGTGCGGTCATTTGAGCCTCAAAGGCCCGCCGCTTCGTGTTTCCGTCAGCATCCCGCCAGAGATCACCACGCCGCCGTTGACGATCACATCGCTGAAGCCTTCGGCGTAATGATGCGGGTCGGCGAAGGTCGAGGGATCGGAAACTTTGGCCGGATCGAAGATGACGATGTCGGCAAAGGAACCTGCCTTGAGCATGCCGCGATCCTTGAGATGAAAAGTCTGCGCGGGCAGCAAAGTCATGCGGCGGACGGCTTCCTCAAGGCTGAACAGTTTCAACTCGCGGACATAACGCGCGAGCACGCGGGCGTTGTTGCCGTAGCTGCGTGGGTGCGGGATGTCCTCGCCAAGAGGACGCGGGCCGCCATCACTGGCGATCATGGTGAGCGGATGCTTCATGAACGTTTGCAGATCCTCCTCCTTCATGCCGTGGTAAATCGCGCCGGCACCACCCTGGGCCTCGATGTCGAGGACGAGTTCGATTTGATCTGCAAGGGTGTCGGAACCACGCAGCAACTTTGCGGCTTCAGGAATGGTCTTGCCGTTGAGCGCCGGGTTGGGTTTGAATTTGGCGATCACGGCATAAGCGTAGTCCTTCCGTCCCTGCCGTTCGCGGCTCTCATTCATCTTCCCGATGATTTCAGCCTTCTGCTTCGGGTCAGCAATGCGGGCGAGGTAATCCTCGTGCGTGCCCTCCAATGCGCTGTCAGGAATCAACTGCCGCAAACCGGTGCTGGAGGCGGTGTAGGCGTATTGATCGTGCGTGACTTTCAATCCTTCCGCACGCGCCTTGTCGAGCACGGCGATCACTTCGTCGGCTTTTCCCCACGCGGTGGGGCCGGTCAGCTTGATGTGCGAAACCTCCCCGCGGCAGCCTGATTCGCGCACCACACGGATGAATTCGTCAAGCGCGTCGAAGATTTTCACCGTCTCGTGCCGCATGTGGCTCACATAGATGCCGTCGTGCGCGGCGGCGACCTTCGCCAAAGCGATGATCTCGTCCGTTTTGGCGAAAGAGCCGGGCACATAGATCAAACCGGTGCTGAGACCGACGGCGCCCTCGTTCATCGCCTGATCAACAATGGCCTTCATCGTCGCAAGCTGCGTTTCATCAGGAGCGCGGATGAAAATGCCGCCCATGCCCTGCTTGCGCACGGAATTGTGGCCTATGAGCGTGGCGACGTTGAGCGCGACCTTCGCGTCCGTGATCTCCTGGAAGAACTGGGCCACATCCGTGCGCGAGTTGCCGCAATTGCCGGTGATGATCGTGGTCACGCCCATGCGCAGAAAATTCTCCGCCACTGGATTCTGGCAGATGTCCTCGGAGTGCGTGTGAACGTCGATGAAACCCGGCGCCGCCACCTTTCCTGCTGCATTGATGACTTGAACGGCCGAACCCTCGACCTTTCCAACCGTGACGATTTTGCCATCCTTCACGGCGATGCTGCCCCTTTTCATCGGTGCACCACTGCCGTCGGCAATTCGGGCGTTGGTGATGAGAAGGTCGATATCTGCCGCTGCAGCAGAAGCGATGGCGAAAAGGATGAATAGCCAGGAAACTCGTGTCATGACCGCCAAAACATGCGGCGGAGGGCGGGTATTTCCACTCATTGTGCTCGAAGTCCGGATACGCGTGAATGGTTGCCTCGCCGAAAGGGGGCGCGTAATCTGCCACCTCCATGCCTGATCTCGACATTCGTGAAATTCACATCCTGCGCGGCCCGAACATCTGGGCGAACTATCCCTTGATGGAGGCGTGGGTGGATCTCGGCAGCTTGAAGGACACCGGCTCCGACGAAGTTCCGGGTTTCAATGACCGCCTCAAGACCTGGCTGCCTGGCATGATCGAGCATCGTTGCAGCGTGGGCGAGCGCGGCGGCTTTTTCCAGCGTCTGGACCGCGGCACGTATCCCGCGCACATTCTGGAACATGTGACACTGGAGTTGCAGACGATGGCGGGGCATCCGCTTGGTTTCGGCAAGGCGCGTGAAACCTGCGTGGAGGGCCTCTACAAGGTCATCGTGCGTTATCTGGATGAGGTCGTGGTTCAGGAGTGTCTTCGCAGCGCGCGGGAATTGCTGCTGGCAGCTTACGCGGGTGGAGAATTCGACGTTGCCGCCGAAGTGACGCGTTTGCAGGACGTGGTGGACAACAACGCGCTCGGCCCGAGCACGAAGGCGATCGTGGATGCAGCCAAGGAACGCGGGATCCCCTGGCGTCGGCTGCAGGAGGGCCGGAGCTTGATACAGCTTGGTCAGGGCGTGAAGCAGCGTCGCATTTGGACGGCGGAGACGGATCACACGGGCGCGATCGCGGAATACATCGCGCAGGACAAGGATCTGACGCGCACGATTTTGCGGCAGGCCGGGGTGCCTGTGCCGCAGGGTCGTGTCGTAACAGACACTGATGATGCTTGGGAAGCTGCCGGGGATGTGGGCCTGCCTGTGGTGGTCAAACCGACGGACGGCAACCACGGCCGTGGTGTGTTCATCGATCTCACGACGCGCGAGCAGGTGACCGAATCCTACAGGCAGGCGCTCAACGAAGGCAGCGGCGTCATGGTCGAGCGCTTCATTCCTGGCGTAGACCATCGCCTGCTCGTGGTCGGTTCCAAGATGATTGCGGCGAACCGTGGCGAGCCCGCGTGCATCGTCGGCAACGGCAGGTCAACCGTGCGTGACCTGATCGAATCGCAACTCAACAGCGATCCGCGTCGTGGCACTCGTGACGAGACGCCTTGGTCCATCATCAACACCGTCGATGACATCGATCCGACGATGATCGTCGATTTGCAAAAGCAGGGCCATGATTTGACCACGATCCCCCGCGAGGGTGAGCGCGTGCTGGTATGGCGCTTCGCGAATCCTTCGGTCGATGTAACCGACGAGGTGCACCCGAGCATCCGCGAGCATGTCGTTGTGGCCGCGAAGACGGCGGGACTCGACATCTGTGGCATCGACGTGGTGTGTCGCGACATCAGCCGGCCACTGGAGGAGCAGGGCGGAGCTCTCGTGGAAATCAACGCCAGTCCGGGGCTCAACATCCATTTGAAGCCCGCCGTGGGCCAGGGGCGCCCGGTGGGTGAAGCGATCATCGACATGCTCTTTCCAGAGGGCGAAGACGGACGCATCCCGGTCATTGGCATCACCGGCACGCATGGGAAAACGACGACCACGAAGCTGGTGGCGCACCTGCTCAAATCGACCGGCAAGTTTCTTGGCGTCAGCCACAGCGATGGTCTGCAATTCGGCGAGCGCCATGCCGAATCGAAGCAGGGAGACCGGCTTTTCGGCACCCAGGGCGTGCTGCTGCATCCGTGGACGGAAATCGCGATCTGCGAGACGAGCGCGGAGTCCATCATCCTCGAAGGCGTCGGCTACGATCGCTGTCAGATCGGCGTGGTGCTCAATGTCGGCACGGAGCACCTCGGACTCGGCTACATCGACACGCTCGAGCAGATGACCAAGGTGAAGCGCTGTGTCGTGGATGTTGTGCTTCCGGGCGGCACGGCGGTGCTGAACGCGGACGATCCGCTCGTCGCGGGCATGGCGGAGTTTTGCAAAGGCAGCGTGGTCTTTTTCTCCCGCGAATCCACGAATGCCACGCTGGCTGCCCATCGCTCGGGCGGTGGACGGGCGGTGTGGGTGAAGGACGAGGCCATTCTTCTGGCGGAAGGCGAAACGGAGCGCCCCTTGTGCGGGCTGAACGATGTCTCGCTTCCGGTCACCGGGCATTTCGCGTTTCACCTCGAAAGCGTACTCGCCGCTGTCGCCACCGCATGGGTCAGTGGCGTGACCGATGCGGCGATCGTGGAAGGACTGCGCAGCGACGATTGAGCAATAAGCGACGTGGCATCACGTTTGGGTTCTCTCATGCATCTCCAGAACCAGCTCATTCGGATCCCAAATGGCTCAAACATGCCGCTTCTGCGCGCTGAATGGAAGCGTTTGGAGATCGACGAGCACATCGTTGCCACCGAATCGGATGATGGCTTCGTTCATCTCGGCGTTTCGTCTGAGACACGGAACTCAATGCCGGATTTCGATACGATCGATCTCGCGGCCAAACTCAATCTCGATGGCCAAAACAACAACGATGACCTGCTGCGTGAGATCTGGCTCACGCTTCTGAACAGCCCTCTGCGGCTCGACTTTCCGAGCGCTGAAGAACTGCTGTCGTCGGTGAACATTCGCCGGAACATTGCTCGAAATGCCGCACGCACTCTCCTGAACTTCCACACGTCTGCCGTTGAACGTCCGAGCGAGTGGACTTACTCCGAAGACACCGGATTCGTGCTTGTTCCCGGAAGTTCGCTCATTGAATCGCTTCGCAAAGCCTGCCAGCCGGAGCCGGGTGGTCAGTTGTATTCCTTCTCGTGCTACCGGGCGTCAGAGTATGTGATCCTGCTCTCGATCGCAGAAGAGGCGCGTGACTGTCACCCCGAATTGCTTCGCCGATTGCAGGCGCAGTGGGAGCGCAAGGCGATCCAGTCGGGGCGCTTCCACGAAGTGTTCATGGATGAAATCGGAACGCTGGAGGAACCACTGCCTATTCACTATTACGTTCCTGGCGACCGTGTTTGGTTTCGCAATCCGGACGAGCCGTCCGAGGACGCCACCGGCTACGAGGGATCATGGGTCATGTATCTCGGCGGCGGATTGTTTTCAAACTTTTGGAAACGAGACGCACCCTTCACGGTACTTGGCAAGTGCATCGAGATCTACCACTGGCGGCACTCGACGTTCCGCGATGCCCAGGGCGAAATGCAGATGGATGAAACCAAGGTGGAGGCATTGGTGGCGCAGACGCTGGCTGACAAAGAGACCTGCGCGAAGGTTTATGAGCAGATGCATCGACTGCGCGACGCGCTCGACGTGTATGCGGGCGGCGGCTGCATGGATGCCACGCGTGAGACCGCCAAGTTCGTGCGCGCGCCGCACTGCCAGATCATCGAGATGCTGGACGCACCCCTCGCGTGAGGCAGGTTCTTCGAACCAGCGATAAAACACACAACCATGCCACCATGATCGCAAATCCATTCGAAGGTGCTCGGGAACACATTCCAAACCGTGTCCGACATCAGAAAATAGGAGACTAAGTGCGTCAGCAACACTAACAGCACCGCGAATGCCCGCATGGCATCGATCAGCGACATGCGGTGGGACGACGCACTCATCACAGTCTCAAATAGAGCTTCCTGCGGTGCATCCAGAACACGATGAGCCACAGGATCGTCAGACTACAGGCTCCGATCAGCACGGGCTGTAAAGGACGCCCGAGAATCCGGAAAACCTCTTTTCCGAGGTGTTGCTTGAGCCCCTTGGCCAGCGGAATCTCCAAGGCGTGCCGCATCAGATAAAACGCGAGCGAGTTCATGCCCACCACGACAAAGGGGAAGGTCCAGCGCCGCCACTGACGGACATCGACGATGTGGTGCAACGCCGCCAGAACCAGAAAGACACATCCGCCGCTGAACAGCGCCCAGGACGGCGTCCACAGATGCTTGATGATCGGGCAGATGCCGCCGAAGTGCATGGCGAGGCTGAGCGGGATGCAGGACACACCAGCGACGACGAGACACTTCGTCGGCTGAGTGTTTTGCTTGAGCCATGTTCCCGCCATCAGGCCGAGGATCATCGTCGGAATTGTCGAAAGCACGTTCAGAGTCGTGTAGCCGCCCAAATAGCCGACATAGGGCCTCGCACGCGGGAATTCGTTGAGCAGCCACAGATCGAAAGACCAGCCCGCGTTGCGGTTGTGATTCCAGTGGGCGAAAAAGCCGGTGGAATCGTGAGTCCAGCCCTCCGGCACGTTGAAGGCATCCGGATCGGCATGAGGCGGCAAAACGGGATAAAGCGCGAAGATGAGCCAGTGGGCGATCAGAAACGCAACGCACCAGAACCAACGCGTTTTCGTACCGCTGAAGGCCAGGGCGAACACCACCATGTAACCGAGACCAGTCTGAGTGAGCGTTTCGTCGAAGGTCCAGTTCGTCATGCTGCGTCCCAAGCTGCGAATGAAGATGCCGAGAAAAATGAGCGCCACGGAACGCCAGAGCGCATGCAGCGTCATGGCGGTTTTCGACTGGCCTTTGGTGATGCGCGAAGAAACGGAGAAGACCAGCGAGGTGCCCGTGAGGAAGGCGAATGAGGGATGAATCAGGTCATTGAGCGAGCATCCCACCCACGGCACGTGTGAGGAGTGAAAGCCGATGAACTGCCAGATGGCGCTGTCAGGAAACTTCAGCGCGACTTCGTCGAGTTCCATCAATCGCATGCCCACGAGGAACATGACGATGCCGCGATACACGTCGATGGAGAGGAGGCGTTGCATGGGTCAGTGGTTGTCCAAAATCTGGAACAGATTGTGGCGGCGATCGGTCCACAACGGCACGTCGATGGCGCGTGCATAATCTGGCACCACGGGCGGATTTGCCTGAATGAAGGCGGTGTTGCGCGTCAACAGCACATAATCTGTGGGATAGCAGCCGTTTTCGTCCAGATCATTGGCCATGCGGATGCTCGGCATGCCGAGTTCGCGTGCCGCCCGCTCCACGACAGGAGCGAGATTGAGAGAGTAGTTCGTGATATGCACGGCGATGATGCCATCCGGCTTGAGGTGGCGCAGGTAGAGTTCAAACGCCTCATACGTGAGCAGGTGCACGGGCACCGAGTCGCCGCTGAAGGCATCCAGCAGGATCACGTCGAAGTTTTGCGGTTTTTCATGCTCGAGTGAGAGACGTGCGTCGCCGATGACGGACTCGTAGATCGCTCCGCGTGTCTGCATGTCCGGGATGTAGGTGAACCATTTCAATGCCAGCCGCTCGGAATTGGGATTGATCTCATAGAAGCGGTAGGTCTGCCCTTTCTCGGCGTAGCAGGCAACGGTCCCCGCGCCCATGCCGATCACGCCGACCCGGGCATCAGGTCTGGTTTTCAGCGTCTCCAGCGCACGTCCAATGGCTGACGGATGCGAATAGTAGGTCAACGGATCGCGACGATGTGCCGGCGTCATGTTCTGGCGCCCATGCTTGATGCTGCCGTGGATGAAGGAACGCAGAGTGTCGCCGGTGTCTTCATCCTTGTATTCTGAGATCGACAGCATGCCGTAGAAGTCGCGATAACGCTCAACCTTCTCGGCGAAGGAGAACTCCCACCGGGTCAGGTAAACCAGGCCTGCCAACACCAGCACCACCCACCCGAAGGCCACCGGCATGCTCCGCAGGGAGACGGGCAGGCCCGCAAACGCGACCCAGGCGACAAGGATGAATCCGGCGATCAGTGCCAGAGTCCACTCCATGTAAGTGTCAAACACCAGCGGTGCCACGATGCTCACGGTCAGGCCTCCCAGCGCACCGCCAGCGGACATGAGCAGGTAGTATTCAGTGAGGTATTTCGTGGCAGGCTTCAGCCGGGCCAGTTCACCATGACAAACCATGCACACCGTGAACATGGCGGCCAGCAGGACGGCCAGTTCGGTCACAAAGTCCGGTGACCAGTGCTCAAACCTATACATGGCAGAGCCAAAGAACAGCAGACCCGTCGCCAGCACCGCCCATGCACTGCGCTGGTACCAGCGCGGGTGATCAAAGCAGATGATGAATGAAATCAGGTAAAGGCTGAGAGGCGCGATCCACAGAAAGGGGATCACCGCGACATCCTGACAGACATAGTTCGTGGTGCCGAGCAGCAGCAAGGAGGCAAAGCCGGGCAAAAGCAGCCATAGCGCCCGGCGGATCCAAGTGGGCCTGACGTTGTGAGTTTCCGTGTGCGGGTGAGGGTCGCCTTCTGGCGTGACCACGTCAGGACGTGTGTGATTTGAAAAGGCGCAAACAGCCATCAACACCACGAACGCGACGAACACACCGGACCAAATCTGCGCCTGCTGGATCACATCCCAGCGTGTCTCGATCAGCACAGGATAGGTCAGCAGCGCGGTGAGCGAACCGATGTTGGAAAGCGAGTACAGCCGCCATGGACTGCGCTGAGGATACAAATGCGAAAACCACACCTGCATCAGCGGGCTGGTGGCGGAGAGCACGAGATATGGGAAACCAACAGTCACGGTCAGCAGCAGCAAAATGCGTCCGACCGGCTCCTCCGCTCCCGTGGGCTTCAGCGCCACATTGGGAATGATGGGCAGCAGCAGCAAGGCGGCCAGCAGCGCGGCACCATGCACCCAGGCCTGCGTGCGCGGACGGCAGCGTGCCAGCAGATGCGCGTAGCTGTAACCTCCAAACAGCACGACCTGAAAGAACAGCATGCATGTCGTCCACACGCCCGGACTGCCACCGAACCACGGGAGAATGAATTTGCTGATGACCGGCTGCACTTGAAAGAGCAGAAAGGCCCCGAGAAGGCTGACGAGGCAAAAGACAATGTTCATGAGCGGGTTAGTAGTAGCGCTCAAGCCGGCGCCGGCTCTGACGGTCGAGATCCGTGATCTGTGGAATCAGGTAGCGGGTGCCCAGCTTGTCGAAGATGACAAGGCGGCCGCGTCCGAGGGGGTGGATGCTTTCGTCCGTCTCGATGCGGAAGGTTGTGATGCCGCGATCAGTGTCCACCAGCCAGTCGTGGCCGTCCTGGGCGCGTTTGATCGCCAGAATCCGGCGGATCACAGGAACGAAATGGCGTCTGGCCAACGCGGCATCAAGCAGTTGACGCTGATCGGCCTCAAGCGTCGCAGGATCTTCGATGCAGGCGAGCTCCTGGCCGGATTCGCTGAGAATGGAGACCCAGTGATGCGGTTCGGTGAGCGGAAACAACCGCAGCGGACGCACCTTCTCGTGACGAACGCCATCGGCGTCGATCAAGGCGAGTTCGGAGCCGTGAGGGACGAGCTTCATGCCTGATTCACCTCCACCATGGCCTGATGCAGCCGGGCATAGGTGCCGCTGCTGTTCATGAGTTCTTCGTGCGTGCCTGTTTCGCTGATGACACCGTTTTCGATGACGACCAGGCGGTTTGCCCGCCGCAAGGTGCCGAGACGGTGAGCGATCGCGATCGTGGTGCGGCCTTTGATCAGGTGTTCGAGCGCGGCCTGAATCTCGAGTTCGGTTTCCGTGTCCACCGACGAAGTTGCTTCGTCGAGGATCAGGATCGCCGGATCGACAAGCAGCGCTCGTGCGATGCTGATGCGCTGCCGTTCGCCTCCGGAAAGCTGCTGCCCGCGTTCACCGACCATCGAATCGTAAGCGTCCGGGAGCTTCATGATGAAATCGTGCGCTCGTGCGGCCTTCGCAGCAGCGATGACCTCGGCGCGTGTCGATTCCGGTCTGCCGTAGGCGATGTTTTCGGCGATGGTGCCGAAGAAGAGATAGGGCTCCTGTAAAACGAGGCCCAAATTGCGGCGGTAATCGACGACGTCGATTTCGCGCAGATCATGGCCGTCCACGAGCACCGCGCCTTCGCTCACGTCGAAGAAACGGCAGGCGAGATTGACCAGCGTGGTCTTTCCAGCGCCGCTGGGGCCTACGAGTCCGATCATTTCGCCGGGCTCGATTTTCAAATCGATGCCGCGGATGATCTGACGTGAGCCGTGGCGGAATTTGATGTCGCGAAATTCGATCCTGCCGCTCAGTCGGCCGACTTTTCTCATGCCGGTGGTGATCGGCATGTCGGGTTTCACGTCGAGGATGTCGAAGATGCGATGCGCACTGGAGGCGGCGCGCTGCGCAGAAGCCACGAAGCGGCTCATGGCGTCGAGCTTGCCGTAAAATCGACCGACATAGAGCACGAAGCCAGTCAGCACGCCGACGCTCGTGCTGTTGTGCGCGACGCTGTAAGCGCCCACACCCCAGACGATGAGCAGGCCGATGTCCGTCAGCAACGTGATGGTCGGATCGAAGAAGGACCAGGTGCGGTTCACGCGGTCATTGGTGTCAAAGATCTGCTGATCCTGCTCGCGGAAGCGCTCGATCTCACGCTGCTCCTGGGCAAACGCTTTCACCACGCGCACGCCGGGGATCGTGTCCGACAGCACGCTGTTCATGGCGCTCCAGGCGCGGCTCGCCGCGGCAAAACCACCGCGCAGACGACTGCGCACCCACTGCACCAGCCAGCCCACAATGGGCAGCGGTCCGAGCGCGGCAAGGGCGAGCACCGGATGAATCGTGAAGAGGATCACCGCCGTGAACAGAATCGTCATCACATCGCAAGTGAAGTCGATGAAATCGACCGAGATGAAGAGCGAGATGTTGTCCGTGTCGGACCCGATGCGTGAGATGAGGTCACCCGTGCGCTTCTTGCCAAAATAGGTCAGCGAGAGCTTCTGCAGGTGCTCGAACGTCATCCGGCGCATGTGGCTGGTGACATGCTCGGCCACGCGCGAGATGACGTAGGTCGTGGCCCATTGCAGCACCCAGGTCAGCAAAGCCGCGCCACCGAGCAGCAGCATGAAGTGATACACACGGTTGATTTTCACCTCCTGCGTGGCGCTTTGCAGAGGAATGAGCACGTCATCGACGAGCGACATCGTGAGCCACGGCCCGATCAGGCTCGTGCCGGTGCTTGCGATGGTCAGCGCGAACCCGAAGATCATCAAACCGAGCCACGGCCGCGAAAACGTGAGAAGCCTGAGCAGGGGCTTCGAGGCCAGTTTCGGCTCGGAGACCAGTTCAGAGGCGAAAAGCTCGTCCTCCTCGTCCTCGCCGCCGTTCGTCTGCTCCGCCGCGATGCCATGCTGTTCCTTGAACCGTGCGATGAACGCCTCAATCTCCCGCAGATGGCCGGATGTGAGCCGCCAGTGCCAGACGATCGAATCCCCCTGGCGGAGGTGCAGCGCCACCGTGGATCCCATTTCCTCCAGGACGAGGTCACTGACCTCTGAGCAGCGCCATTCGTGAACATCTCCGGCTTCGACATGCAGCAGGCGCTGCGGCGTCAGCACAACGAGACCGGCGCGGAAGTGGAGATTCCAGTCCAGGTCCGTTTGCAGCCGCGCCACCATGCGTTCTGCCGGTGCCAGCCGTGCTTCGGCGTGCTGAGTGAGGATTTCGGGGGGCGGGCTGGATTGGGGAACGGGCAAGCGGGAAGATGGTATGGAGCGGGGGTTGTCGCAAAAGTCAATCTGGCTGAAAGAATGCCATGCCCTTGTCGTTCGGGCGCCGGAATGTTCCTTGACGTCTTTCGCGACGGAGGATTCTTCTGACCTCCCCACTGCTTGTCCTCCGAAATCCCATCCGGCGAGCCACGCTCGACCATCGTACGCAAAGTCAACGCCCTTCGCGGGCCGAACATCTGGGCCCGTGGCACCGTGCTCGAATGCCGCGTCGAATTCCCGGAAATCACTTCCCACGTGCCCAACTGGACGGGCTGGCTCGTCTCCTGGCTGCCAGCGCTCGATGCCATCTTCAAGGAGGCCAGGCAGCCTGACCCGGAAACCCTTGCGCGACTGATCCAGCACATCACGCTGCATTTGCAAAGCCGCACCGATCTCCAGGTGAGCTTTGGCAGGGTGGTGGCCAGCAGCGAGCCGGGAGTGCTGCGCATCATCACGCAGTTTGACGAGGAAGCCGTCGCCAGGGCCGCGTTTGAGCTCGCCCGCCGCATGATCGACGCCTCTCTCACCGGCCAGACCATGGACGTGAACGCGGCCATCGAAAAACTGCGGGATCTGGCCCACGATGTCTGCCTGGGCCCCAGCACACGCGCGATGGTCGATGCAGCAAAGCTGCGCGGCATCCCGGTCCGCCGCCTCACCGAAGGCAGCCTCGTCCAGCTTGGCTGGGGATCGAAGCAGAAAAGAATCCTTGCCGCCGCGACAAGCCAGACGAGCGCCATCGCCGAGGACATCGTCCAGGACAAGGATCTCACCCGCCGCCTGCTGCTCGAGGTCGGCCTTCCTGTGCCCTTGGGCCGTCCGGTGCGCTCCGCAGAGGATGCCTGGGCTGCCGCGAATGAGATCGGCCTGCCAGTGGTGGTGAAGCCGCGCGATGGCAATCAAGGTCGAGGCGTCGCTTTGAATCTGTACACCCGCGAGCAGGTGCTCACCGCCTACGAGGCAGCGAAGGAGGAGAGTGGTTCGGTCATCGTCGAGCAATTCGCCGAAGGTGAGGACTACCGTGTGCTCGTGATTGGAAGACAGCTCATCGCCGCCTCCCGCCGCATGCCCGCCCATGTCATTGGCGATGGCGTGCAAACCGTGCAGGAACTGATCGCTGAGAAAAATCGCGACCCACGCCGCGCCGCCGACCACGCGGCTGCGTTGAGCAAGATCCGCATCGACACCGTGGCCTTGCAGGTGCTCGCCGAGCAGGACGTGACGCCTGATTCCGTGCCGGCCAAAGGCCGCATGATCCTCATCCGCCGCAACGCGAACCTCAGCACTGGTGGCACCGCGGCGGATTGCACGACCGAGGTGCATCCGACGATCTGTGCCGCCGCCGTCGAAGCCGCGCAAACCGTGGGCCTCGACATCTGCGGCATCGACATGATTGCACCGGACATCTCCGCGCCGCTCAGCCAGCGCAACGGCGTGATCATCGAGTTGAACGCCCGCCCCGGCCTGCGCATGCATCTGTATCCATCGGAAGGCGAGCCACGGGCTGTTGGCAAAGCCGTGATTGACACGATGTTCGCCGAAAACTGCTGCGGGCGCATCCCCATCGTCGCTGTGACGGGTGTGAACGGCAAAACGACCACCACACGCCTCGTGGCGCACCTGATGCGTGAAAACGGCTGGCGCACCGGTCTGACGAGCACCGATGGCGTCTTCGTTGACGGACGCATGATCGACAGCGGCGATTGCAGCGGGCCAAAAAGCGCGCGCAGCGTCCTGGCCTATCCGCTTTGCGATGCAGCTTCTCTCGAAACGGCCCGCGGCGGCATTTTGCGCGAAGGACTGGCCTTTGATCATTGCGACGTGGCCATCGTGACCAACATCGGCTGTGGCGACCATCTTGGCATCAACGAGATCGACACACCGGAGCAGCTCGCCGAGGTGAAGCAGTGCATCGTGGCCGCCGTGCCCGCGAACGGCACCGCGGTGCTCAACGCCGCCGATCCCCTTGTCGTAAAAATGGCGGAGGCGTATCCGCGCAGGACGATTTTCTTCGCCCGCGACGGTGAAAACGCCGTGATCGTGCGCCACCGCATCCAGGGTGAGCGGGTGATCTTCACGCACGACAATCATATCGTCCGCGCTGAAGGCCCGCGTGAGGACGTTTTCATGCCGCTGGCTGAGATTCCGCTCACCCATGGTGGAAAGATCGGTTTCCAGGTGGAGAACACCCTCGCTGCCGTCGCCGCCATGTGGGCGCTCGGCGTGGACGATGAGGTCATCCGTCGCGGCTGCCGCAGCTTCATCCCAGGACTCGATCACAATGCAGGACGATTCAATGTCCTCGATTTGAAAGGCGTGACGGTCATCGTCGATTACGGCCACAATGTCGATGCGCTGCGTGCCCTGCTCGACGGCCTGCGCCAGTTCGGCAACCAGCGCCGCATCGTGGTGTACACCTCCGCCGGCGACCGCCGTGACTCCGACATCGTCGAACAAGGCAGCATGCTCGCCTCCGAATTTGACGAGGCGTGGCTTTACGAGGGAGATTATGTGCGGGGCCGGGAATCGGGTGAGATCATGAAGCTCCTGGCCCAGGGGTTGAACGGCAGTGCGCGCACCCGTCGTGTCGAATCCATACTCGGTCATCTCAAGGCCGTCGATCTCGCCCTCGAATCGGCCAGGGCCGGCGACCTCGTCATGATCCAGGCAGACACCGCGGACGAGACCGTGCAGCACTTGAAGCAACACCACGGGGCGAAGTAAGCCGCGGGCGCAACATTCCTTTGCCAAGCGCGGCGCGGACATCCATTACTCCGCACCATGCTCGACCTCACGAACAAGAAAATTACCCTGCTCAAAGGCGGCCCCGGCTCCGAACGCAAAGTCTCCCTCAAAACCGCTGAAAGCGTCGCCGAGGCCTTGCGCAGCAAAGGCGCGCAGGTGGTCGAGATCGATGTCACGGGCCCCGATTTCGAAGTGCCCGCGGACACGTTCATCGCGATGAACCTCATCCACGGAACTTTTGGCGAAGACGGTCAGATTCAGGCGATCTTGGAGCAGCGCGGCATCCGCTACACCGGCGCGGGCGTGGAGAGCAGCCGCATCGCTTTTGACAAGTTGCTCAGCAAGGAGCGCTTCATCGCCGCCGGAGCGCCGACGCCGCGTTCGCAGACTTATTTGCTCGATGGCAGCCAGCCGTTGCAGATTTCCTTCCCGCTCGTCGTGAAACCGCCGCGTGAAGGCTCCAGCGTCGGCGTGCACATCTGCCATCATCAGAGCGAGTTCGACGCCGCCATCGAGGACGCGAAGCAATTCGGCAAGGACACGCTCATCGAGGATTATGTGGCTGGCAAGGAGCTGACTGTCGGCATTCTCGGCGATCAAGTGCTGCCCGTGATCCACATCGAGCCCGTCGAAGGCTTCTACGACATCAACAACAAGTATCCCTGGATGAGCGGCACCGGCAAAACACTCTACCACTGCCCCGCTAACCTCAGCCCCGAGGTGACGAAGGCCGTGCAGGACGCTGCTTTGAAAGCCTTCCGCTCCTGCGGCACCGAAGTCTATGGACGTGTCGATGTCATGCTGCGCGACAGCGACCAGGCACCCTTCGTCCTCGAGATCAACACCATCCCCGGCATGACCAGCAGCAGCCTGCTGCCGAAAGCCGCGAAGGCCGTGGGCATCGAGTTTCCCGACCTTTGCGTGAAGATCATCGAGCTGTCCCTCGCGACGAGGCCATGACGTAGATCAAGCCTCCGGCTTGATTTCTGCCGCAAGCCAGAGGCTTGCACTACAGCGTCTGAATGAACCGGTCCGCCTCGGCGATGGAGCGGTTCATCTGCTCCAGCAGCCGCTGGATGTCATACTGGATGGTGTCCGCCTTGCCACGCAACGAACCCACCGCCGCTGCATTGAGGTTGTGCTTCAAATACAGCACTTGGTCGCGGAACTGCCTCAACACCGGCTCCATGGTGGCTTCGGCGGCATGCAGCGAGCTGGAAAGCTGCGCGAAGCGACTGCGGGTCTCGTCCAGCTTGCGACGGCTGTCGGAGGCGAGCGAGGCACTCTCATACTGGCGGATTTCGCCCTCCCACTCGCGGAAAAGATCACGCGCCACCGTGTCCACCTCGCGAATCTGGTCGCGCACCGCCGTGGCCTGGCGCTCGCAATCCTCGTAGTCGCCCTTGAAGCGGTTGTAGGCGGTTTCGAGGCTGCCACCGCGATAACCAGTCAGTTTTTGCAACTGCGTCAGCGCATCCTGAAACTCCTCACCCGCCTCCTTCTGCTCTCCACGCGCCTTCTTGACCGCGCTCTTGAGCAGATCCCGTTTCTCGTAACCCAACTTCTCCCACGCCGCGTAGTAAACCGTGTTGCAGGAAACGAGGGCAAAGAGGGAAAGGGCGATGGTGAGGCGCGGGAACATGAAAACAGAATTAGCAGGATGAGCCTGAAAACTCAATCTTTGTTAATCCTGTCGCAGCGAATCAATCTCGGGGCTCACAGATCAGCCCACGAACTTCAGCGTGCCCACCTGGCCAGCGGCCATCGCGGCGTGCTGGGCGTCGGTGCAGGCGGAATTCGTCGGCGCATCGGCGGCGGCATCGCTCTTTTCGAGCAGGCCGTTCTGGGTCATCCATGCCTCCACTTCGTCGCCGCTGATGTCGGCGAGCATGGTGCCGTTGATCTCGACGCAGGGCGAGAGCGGCTGGCCGCTCTTCTGCTCCATCTCCCAGCGGAACGCGGGATTCTTGATGATGTCCTTCTCCTCGTAGTCGAGGCCGTATTTGCGGAAGATGGCGCGGACGCCTTCGCTCCAGCCACAGTAAGTTTTCAGGTAGGCGGTGATTTTGGGTGTTTGCATAGCGCGTTGGGGTTTACGTCAGGAGCGTAGCGGACGATGCGTCGAATGCAACCCTGACGGCTCCATGGCGTACGGCTCATTTCAAGCCCGCCAGAAACGCGATGACATCCGCGGCCTCCTGCTCCGTCATGCTTTGCAGCAAGCCTTCAGGCATCAAGGACACCGGCTGTGATTTCTGGCTCTTGATCTGCGCCCGTTCATAGGTCTGCGGCTGGCCGGTGGGAAGCTTGAGCGTGACCGCCGCATCACCCGGATTCACGACGAAGCCGGTCTGCACGCTCCCGTCCTTCAGCGTGAGTGTCCAGGTCTCGTAGCCTTTGGCGATCATTTTGGACGGCTGGTGCAGGCTTTCGAGAATCTGCTCGCGAGTGAGGCGGGCGCCGACCTTGCTCAAATCAGGGCCGAAATCGCGGCCAATGCCGTGAACGATGTGGCAGGCGAGGCACACGGCCATTTTGCCGGACATGCTCACGAGTTCCGCACCACGCTGCGCATCGCCCTTCGCGGCGAGGAGCTTTTTCGCATCGAAATTCATGCCCAGGGTCTTCGTGCGCTGCTCGAAGGGCAGGAAGTGCTCGAAGTAACACGCAATTTCGGGATTCGGATGTCTGGCGAGAACCGCGTCGAAGGCGGTTTCGCTGCGAGAGATGGCGTTGACCGTCAAAAGAGCATCGGAGGGTGATTGGATGTTGTTTGGACGACGATTCGCCCCCTCTCCAGCTATCCAGTCCCACAACAGCCGGAATCCGTGCGGATCGACTTCACGCGCACCAATCATTGGCATGTGGCCGTTGCCGCTGCGGGAAATGCGCGCGATCAGGACACTCTGCTCCGGTTTGCCTGGCGAGATCACGCGGGCGTCAGTGAGACCGAGATCACCGCGCACGGGTTTCTCATCGAGCATCATCGTTTCGGCGGTGGGCAGATCGGCATTCACCATGAGCTGCACGCTGCCGCCGCCGTGACGGCGATGGCAGTGGGCGCAGTTCGCATGCAGCCAGGAGCGCGCACGACTCTCCAGCGTGGCCGTTTCATCGTGACTGGAAACAAGATGATTGCCCAGGCGGCTCAAGAAGCTGGCATCCAGCACCTCCCCGGGCTTTTTGCCGTCGATGCGCGTGAGTTGATCCGGCTGGAAGCCGAGCGCGAAGCCGCTCCAGTTCGTGTGGCAGCGGGCGCACTCGCCACGGCTGTGAATGCGCCAGGGCTGTTGGTTGATGGTGAACTCCTCGCCGTCATTGCCGACGAGCTGCGCATCGGTGCCCTGGTCATTCCAGCGATACGAGTAGCCGTTCCATGTCTCGCCATCGAATTGAAGCACCTGCGTTTCAACGCGCTTTTGCTTCAACGTCACCGTGCGTGCCAGCACGGCATCGACAGGCCATTCGACTTTGTAGTTTTGTTTGTCAGGCGGGCCGCTGACGGTCGTCTTGATGCTTTCACCGTTCGGAAGCGCCACGAAAC
>JAXMHS010000008.1:0-6883 GCA_046346695.1 Verrucomicrobiaceae bacterium
GAACAACGTCTTCAACATGCCGCAGCAGCTCGGCGGCACGCGCTGGGTGGCTTATCCGAATCCGCAGATCATTTTCCAATACTTCGACGGGCGCACGGGCGAGCACGTCTATTCGGAGGCGATCAGCACCGTCCGCGATCCCAAATGAAACGATTTCTCCGGTGGCTGCGGTATCCCGCGCTTGTTTGCACGGCGCTGCTCATTGCCGCAGGCTTCGCCAATCGCGTGCCGAAGCTGCCGGTGCCTCCGGAGGTCACCAAACGCACCGAGAAGCTCACGCTACAGGGCAAGGATAAGCCGGTGGACATCTACCTGCCGCAGAACGTCGGGAAAGCGCCCGTCGTCATCGTCTCGCACGGCTTCACGCGCCACCGTCGCGTCATGGCCGGCTGGGGAATCCTCCTCGCGCAGCACGACATGATCGCCGTGGTTCCAAACCTGCCGTTCTTCGCCGATCACGTCGGGAATTCACATGCGATCGCCGATTTGATCTCGCTCGTGCATGAGCCTGGACGAATCACCAATCCTGTGCCGAATGGCGATGTCGCATTGATGGGGCACTCCGCCGGTGGATTCGCCACCCTGCTTGCTGCCACACACAACAAACAAGCGCGCTGCTGGATCGGGCTCGACCCGGTCGATTTTGATCATCGGGGGAGGGAAGCGATCACCGCACTGAGAATCCCTTCTCTCATGCTGGTGGCGGATTCGGGTGCATGGAACCGTTGGTCAAATGCGCTGACGTGGCTGCGGGTCAACGGCGGACCTCTTTTGGCTCTTCATGTGCGTGGCTCCACACACTGTGATCCAGAATTCCCGACCAGCCTTCTCGCCGAGATCGCGTGTGGTGACACAGACGCTACACGCCGCGCGGTGTACGAGAGGTATGCAGTCGCCATGCTGCGATATGTGTTGTTCAAAGACCAGGGCGCACACGATGTGATGACGCGGCACAATAATGATCCTGCAGTGAGCCTGTTGCCTGCGGAGCCATTTCCTGACCCGGCTGCGAAAGAGGAATGATTCGCCGGTGTGCCTCGTTAAAAGCAGCCCGACCATGAGACATATCTTCCTTGCATTCTTCCTCGCCCTGAGCCCTCCGCTCTTCGGCGCCTCGCCGCCGAACATCGTCATCATGCTCGTGGATGACATGGGCGTGATGGACACCTCGCTGCCATTTTTGACCGATGCGGCGGGCAATCCGAAGCGCTATCCGTTCAACGACTGGTATCGCACGCCGAACATGGAGCGCCTCGCAGCGAAGGGCGTCCGTTTCAACAACTTCTGCGCCATGAGCGTGTGCTCACCCACGCGCATCAGCATCATGACCGGCCAGAACGCCGCGCGTCATCGCACCACAAACTGGATCAATCCTGACAACGACAACGCCGGTCCGCAGGGCCCGCCTGACTGGAACTGGAAAGGTCTCAAGCAAGGCGATGCGACGCTCGCCGGCCTGCTGGAAGGAGCAGGCTATCGCACCATTCACGTCGGCAAAGGCCACTTTGCGCCTCGCGCGTTCGATGGCGCGGATCCCTCGCATCTCGGCTTCGACATCAACGTGGCCGGCGCCTCCATCGGCGCTCCGGGCAGCTACTACGGCACCAAAAACTTCGGCGGCATTGTGGACAGTCCGAAGGGAGGCAAGAAGGCCAGGGCGAAAGCAACGGGTGACGGCAAGCCGCGCTCCGCAGTGCCCGGCCTGGAAAAATACCACGGTCAGGACATCTTCCTCACCGAGGCGCTGACACTGGAGGCCAAGTCGCACCTCAGCGACGCGGTGAAGGAGAAGAAGCCGTTCTTCCTCTACTTCGCGCAGTATGCGGTGCACGCGCCCTTCAATGCCGACCCGCGCTTCATCGACCACTACAAGAACAGCGACAAACCCGAGCCGGCGCAGGCTTTTGCCGCGCTCATCGAAGGCATGGACAAGTCCCTTGGCGACATCCTCGACCATCTCGACACGCTCGGTGTCGCCGACAACACGCTCATCTTTTTCCTCGGTGACAACGGTAGCGATGCGCCGCTCGGTCATGAGCATGCCGTGGCCTGCGCCGCACCGCTGCGTGGCAAGAAGGGGTCGCATTACGAAGGCGGCATGCGTGTGCCCTTCATCGCTGCGTGGGCGAAGGCAAATTCCGAAAACGAGCACCAGAAGCGCCTGCCCATCGCCGTGAACACGATCCAGAGCCAGCAGGCCGCCGTGTATGACATGTTCCCGACCATCCTCGGCCTCACCGGCGTGCAAACGCCTGCTTCCCACACGCTCGATGGCAGAAAGCTCGACACGCTTCTTACCGCGAAGCCCGACAACAGCCGCGATGAGAAATTCCTGATGCACTACCCGCACTCGCCGCATCGCACGAACTACTTCACCTCGTTCCGCGATGGCGACTGGAAAGTCATCTACCACTACTTCCCCACCGAAGTCAGCGGTGGCAGCCACTACCAGCTCTTCAACCTCAAGGACGACCCATTTGAACAAAACGACCTCGCCAAGTCGAACCCGGTCGAATTGAAGCGCCTGATGCAGGGCCTGATCTCCGGACTGGAAGCGCAAAAGGCCGTCTATCCAGTCGAAAAAGGCACCACCAATCCCGTCAAACCCCAGCTTCCCTGATCCATCATGAAATTCGTCATCTGTGTCGCACTGCTCGCATCATCACTCGCGTTCGCTGATCCGCTCGTGACGGGCGATCTGCCGGTCGTTGCCGCGCCTGATTTGAAATCGCCGCTGGATGACAAGTGGAAGATCGCCCACGGCACTTACGAGCCGAAGGCTGGCGTGCTTATTTGCGCGGAAAAGCCGGAGAACAAGCATGTTGCCGTTCTTTGGAACCTGGTGGGCTGGAACACCGGCGTGATTGAGTGCGAGTTTCGTTTCGACGGCTCGAAGAGCCTCATCATCGGTTGTGATGGAACGACGCCGAAGGGACCCGCGCACGTTGGCCGTGTCTCGGTTTCTCCGAAGCAGATCAGCCTCGCGGAAGATTCGGTCAAACCGAGCCACATCATCGCGAAGCTGCCCGCCGATCTCAAATCCGGCGAGTGGCACAAGCTGCGCTTCGAGTGGCTGGGCGATCAAATCGCGATCCAGCTCGATGATTTGAAGCTGCAGGCACGCCACGAATACCTGGCGACGCCGAAGATGAGAAGCTGGATCGCCGTGGGCGGCCAGACCGCGTCGATCCGTGCGCTCAAGATCAGCGGCAAGCCGTGAATCCATGAAACAGCTTCTCCTGTGTCTCTTTGCCTTCAGTTTGTCGCTGAACGCCGCTCCGCCGAACTTTCTGGTCATCTTCGCCGATGACCACGGCTACGGTGATGTCTCGGCTTATCATCCTTCTGACGCACACACGCCGAACATCGACCGCATCGGCCAGGAAGGCATGCTTTTCACCGCCATGCGTGCGAATTGCACTGTGTGCTCGCCTTCACGTGCGGCGCTGCTCACCGGTCGCTACGCGGATCGTGTGGGTGTGCCGGGTGTGATCCGCACGAAGCCGGAGGACTCGTGGGGCTACCTCAAGCCGGGCGTTCCGACGATTGCGAACGAGCTGAAAAAAGCCGGCTACCACACCGGCATCGTCGGCAAATGGCATCTCGGCCTCGAATCGCCCAACACACCCAACGAACGCGGCTTTGACCACTTCCACGGCTTTCTCGGCGACATGATGGACAGCTACACCACGCACCTGCGCCACGGCATCAACTACATGCGCCTCAACAACGAGGTGGTCGATCCGCAGGGCCATGCCACAGACATTTTCACCGACTGGGCTTCCGACTACATCCGAGAACGTGCCAAGTCCGGAAAGCCGTTCTTCCTCTACCTTGCCTACAACGCACCGCACTTTCCCATCGAACCGCCCGCCGAATGGCTCGCGAAGGTCAAACAGCGCGCGCCACAGCTCGACGAAAAACGTGCGCTGAACGTGGCGCTCGTGGAACATCTCGATCACTGCGTCGGCAAAGTGCTCGCCGTGCTCAAGGAGGCAGGTTTGGAGGAAAACACCGTGGTCACGTATGGTTCCGACAACGGCGGTTCGCTGCCGCACGCGCAAAACAACGACCCGTGGCGCGGTGGCAAGCAGGATCACTACGAAGGCGGCCTGCGCGTGCCGTTCATGCTGCGCTGGTCGGCGCAGATCAAGCCCGGCAGCCGCAGCGATTACGAGGGCCTCAACTTCGACCTCTTTCCCACTTTCCTCGAACTCGCCGGCCTCACACCCTCGCCAGAACTCGACGCAGTGAGCCTCGTGCCCATTCTCAAACGCGGCACCATGACAACGCCTCGTGAACTTTACTTCGTCCGTCGCGAGGGAAGCCGCGTTTATGGCGGCAAAAGCTACGAGGCGATCATCCGCGGTGAGTGGAAGCTCATGCAAAACGATCCTTACAGCCCGATGGAGCTCTACAACCTCAAGAACGATCCGCAGGAGAAAACCGACCTCGCCGCCAAGGCGCCGAAAGTCTTCAACGACCTCGCCACCGCTCTCCGCCAGCACATCCAACGAGGCGGCAGCACGCCATGGCAAAAGCAGTAAAGCGCAAATCCCGCGCATTGCTGATTGATCCTCCATTCGTCATTCTCCTCCCATGCCCGCCTTCACCGATCCTTTCAAAGAAGCCCGCGCCGCCACCGGCGTGATGCAGTGCCCGTTTCACGGCGAGAACATCACCATGATCCTGCGCCACGAGGACGTGCGAAAGGCGGCGAAGGATTGGGAGACCTTCAGTTCGGATGCGCCCTTCCGCGTGCCGATTCCCTCCGAGGAGGCTGTGCGCAGCATGCGCCAGCTCCCCATCGAGACCGATCCACCGGAGCATACTGATTACCGCGCCATCGCCGAACCGTTCTTCCAGCGTGCGAAGGAGCCGGAAATGATCGCGAAGGTCGAAAACCTCATCGGCAGCATGCTCGCGGACGCGATGAAGCGTGAGAGCATCGAGATCGTGCATGACTTTGCGTTGCCGATTCAATCGAAGGCACTCACCTACCTGCTCAACACCTCCGAAAAAGAGGCGGACACTTGGATTGGCTGGGGCATCCACGTTTTCAAAGTTACCGGCGGCGAGTTCAAGAAGGGCACTGTGCTCGAAGATTATCTCAACGCGAAGTTTGACGAGGTGGAGGCGAATCCCGGCGATGACTTTTTTTCCGCGCTCACGCAGGCAGACTACCGTGGGCGCAAGCTCACGCGTGAGGAATGCATGGGTTTTGCCAATCTCGCCTTCGCTGGCGGTCGCGACACGATCATCCTCACCATCGCCTGCGCCATCGGTTATCTCGCTGAGCATCCCGAAGCGCTCGAATACCTCCGCGAGGACCCGAAACGCATCACGCTGGCCAGCGAGGAGTTTTTCCGCGTCTTCATGCCGCTCACACACATCGGCCGTGTCTGCCCGAAGGACACCGACGTGAACGGCGTCACTGTGAAAGCGGGCGAACGCATCTCGCTGTGCTGGTCCTCGGCGAATTTCGACGAAAACACCTTTCCGCAGCCCGATGAGGTGCGCCTCGACCGCAAACCGAACCCGCACATCAGCTTCGGCTTCGGCACGCACCTCTGTCTCGGGGCACCGCATGCGCGCCTCATCCTGCGCACGCTGTTGAAATTCTGCTGCGACCATGTGAAACGCATCCATCTCATCAACGCCACGGAACGCGTCGAGCACGAGGCCAGGTTCGACCGCACCCTCGGCTACGATTCGCTCGTGGTGAAGATGGAGGCGTTGTGAGTCTTTACGACTGCTCGCTTCGATACGCTGCAGGCGACGCATTGCGATACTGCCTCAGCATGCGGCTGAAGTAGTGGCGGTTCACGAGGCCGCAGGTCTCGGCGATGGCCTCGATGCTGTCGTCGGTGTGTCGCAACAGGCGACAGGCCTCGTCCAACCGGTAGTCGAGCAGGATGCGCATGGGCGGCTGCTGGACTTCCTCTTTGAAGAGATGGTTCAAATTACGCACGCTGAGGCCCGCATGACGTGCGATTTGATCGGCAGAAAGCTTCAGGCCGAGATGCTGGTTCATGAACTCCATCGCCTTCAACACGCGTGCGTCGAGGCGTTGCTGCTCCCACACGCTGGCGGGCAGCTTTTTCACAAACTCGGTCACAAGCTGGATGCTGACCCACGGAAAACGCACGCTCTGCGGCTTCGTGCCGAGTTTGATCAGCTCGTTGAGCATCGTCTTATGCGCTGTGGTGACGGAAAACGCATAGATGCCCGGCGCGGCACGGTCCGCCACCGGGCCAAGATTGAAATGGCAGTACCACTTGCTGAAAGGCCGCCGTGTCGTGGTGCTGAACGTCGTGCGTGGCGGGATCAGATACACGGTGCCCGGTTTCAACACAGTGGAAGCACCGTCGATCTCCACAACGCCGCCTTCCTGCATCGGCCAGTAGAGACGCCAGTAGGGATCGTTCAACCGGCGCAGCTCCCACTGCTGAAGCTCGATCTTCCTTGTGGTCAGGATGTCCACCGTCACGCCCGGCAACGCGACACTGCGGTGGCCCTGCACGCGATGCGCGGAGCCGGCGGGCACGACGCTGAGGATGGAGGCTGAGTTGGGCATGGTGCGTTTGCGGAATCGGACACAACTCTGGCCGAGTCAGGCATGGAAGGCAAGCCGCGTGTGGTTATGCGTGCGTCTCACATTCATCCCCAACCGCACACGACCATGGCCGACATCACCACCTCCGCCGCAGACAAGAAGCAAAAGGAATATTTCTCCGACATCCCGCAGGCCGCCCCTGGCTTCTTCCTCAAAGGCAGCCACCAGTATGACTGGGGCCTGAAGAACCGCCTTTCCAAGGTGTTCAATCCCAAGGACGGCCGCACCGTCATGCTCGCCTTCGACCACGGCTACTTCCAAGGCCCC